>NC_015635.1 GCF_000270245.1 Microlunatus phosphovorus NM-1 | reverse complement strand
CGCTGGCCATTCCCCGTCTCTTCCACACGCTGATGTCTCGTCCCCAACCCTAGTCCATCCACATAGTTATCCACACCCTGTGTATAGATGGGTGGACACCGATCGCCTACCCCACAGGCGACCGCCCAGGCCGAAGCCAGCGTCGTCAGGAGCAGAGATATCGGATGGATCGAAGGGCGTCTGGTGGCGAAGGTTGGCGTACGAAACACTGGGCGAGGGAGAACGTAGCAATGCCAACCGGCGTGCCGCAACCCGTTCGTGACAATTTTGTGACTCGGTTTAGCTATCGTCGGCGTGTCGGCTGGACAGTGTCAGCAGATCCTCAGGATCGACCTTGGCGAGTTTGACCCTGTTGAGTGGGCCCCGTACCGTTAGAAGGTCGCCGCCAGTGCGGTGACCTCTGTTTGCTGCCCGTATATGCGGGTAGTCCTTGGTCAGATAGACGATATAGGGAGCCCTCCCGTGAGCAAGCGCACGTTCCAGCCGAGCAATCGACGCCGCAGTCGGGTCCACGGATTCCGCCTCCGGATGCGGACCCGTTCCGGTCGCGCCATCCTTGCCGCCCGCCGGCGCAAGGGCCGCGCCAAGCTGTCTGCCTGACAGCCGGCTATCCGGGGGTCGGCCCGTGTTGCCCACGTACGCGCGGATGCGTCGGTCGGAGGACTTTCGACGCACCGTGCGGCTTGGGGTGCGCGCCGGTCGCCGAACCCTGGTCGTGCATGCGTTCCGGGAGCCGGCCGCTCCTGCGATCGACGACCACGCCGGTGCCGAGAGCACGGCGAGTCGCGCGCCGCTGGTCGGTTTCGTCGTCTCCAAGACCGTCGGCTCGGCGGTCTGTCGCAACCGGGTACGCCGGCGGCTGCGGCACCTGACCCGGCCGCACCTGAGCGAGCTGAGCGCGGGTACGACGGTCGTGGTGCGGGCTCTGCCACATGCCGCGGCAGCCGGTCCGGACCTGTCGACTGATCTCGATGCGGCCTGGGCCTCGGCGATGGCCAAACTGAGGCGGCGATGACGCGATGAAGTACCTGCTGATCGGCCTGCTGAAGCTCTACCGGCTCGTCATCTCCCCCCTGTACGGGAACGTCTGCCGCTACTACCCAAGCTGCTCGGCCTACGCGTTGCGCGCGGTGCAGGTGCACGGGGCGCTGAAGGGGAGCTGGCTTGCCGGCCGTCGACTGCTGCGATGCCATCCATGGGCGCCCGGCGGCTACGATCCCGTCCCCGGCACTCCTGAGTTCGAGGAGGAGGCTCGGCTGCAGGCTGAGGCCGCTGCCGCCAGCCATGACCTGGCCCATCACGACTCGCCGGAGGTCAGCGCCCAGCGCGTCGACCCGATCCCCCGGCCCGAGGTGTCCGACCACAGAGCCGCCACGGCTCACGTACGAGGTGTGAATTGTTCGACCTGATCCCGCTCATCCCACTGAGCATCTGGGACCCGTTCGTCGCCATCGGCGGCGCGATCATGCGCCCGCTGTATTGGGTGGTGTCGGGTCTCCTCGTGCTGTTCCACAGCCTGTGGACCCCGGTGCTCGGCGCCGACAGCGGCTGGACCTGGGCCCTGTCGATCATCTGCCTCACTGTGGTGATCCGCATCGCGCTGATCCCGCTGTTCGTCAAGCAGATCAAGTCCTCCCGACAGATGCAGCTGCTGCAGCCGAAGGCGCGCGAGCTGCAGAAGAAGTACGGTCACGACCGGGAGAAGCTCGGTCAAGAGACCATGAAGCTCTATCGGGAGCACAACGCCAACCCCTTGGCCTCGTGCCTGCCGCTGCTGCTTCAGATGCCGATCTTCCTGGCATTGTTCCGGGTGCTCGATGGCGTCGCCCACGGGATCGCGCGGGGCCACTGGCTCGAGATCCATCCCGAACTGGTGACGTCACTGCAGAACGCCACCATCTTCGGGGCACCGATCTCCTCGACCTTCATGAAGGCGAGTGCGCTCGGCGCCGCCGCGATGAACGTCCGCATCGTCACCGTGGTGCTGATCCTCGCGATGACGGCGACCTTGTTCATCACCCAGCTGCAGCTGATGCGCAAGAACATGCCGCCGGAGGCGCTGACCGGCCCGTTCGCCCAGCAGCAGAAGATGATGCTGTATCTCTTCCCGATCATCTTCGCGGTCGGTGGCATCAACTTCCCGATCGGTGTGCTGATCTACTGGCTCGCCTCCAACCTGTGGACGATGGGTCAGCAGTTCTATGTGATCCGTCGCAACCCCGCCCCGGGCACGCCGGCGTACGACGCGTGGGAAGCCCGGCGGAAGCAGAAGCAGGCGCATGCGTCTGCCCGTCACCAGAGTCCCCCCGATGAGCCGGGTGGAAGCGCGAGTACCAACGGCAGCGGACCAAGCGGCAACGGCAGTGGTCCAGCCTCCTCACCATCCGATCCGCCCCGGGTGGTGCGCCAGCAGCCCCGGAAACAGACCCGTTCCCAGCGCAAGCGCTGAGGAGCCAGCAGATTTCACTGGTCCAGATGATCGAGGCAGGGACGAGTTCCCGCACGACCAGGACCCAGCCAGCATGAGTTGCGCGCCTGACTGTGGCGCCGGCGAGGGAGGAACATGACGAACACGGACGAGACGTCGACTTCGGTCGATGTGCAGGTAGCCGACGGGTCGGACGGCGTGGCGGGTGAATTGGTCGAGTCTGTCGCCGCGGGGCCGGTGGATGCCGCCGACCGTGCTGACTCGGACGAGGACGAATCAGATGATCCCGGTCAAGCCGACGCGAGTGACAACCCGCTGGAGGTCGAGGCCGAGGTGGCCGCCGACTATCTGGAGGAACTGCTGGACATCGCCGACCTGGACGGGGACATCGACACCTATGTCGACGGCGACCGCGCCCACGTGTCGATCGTCAGTAACAGCGATGCGCTGGTCGGTCGCGACGGCCAGGTCCTCGATGCGCTGCAGGAGCTGGCCCGGCTGGCCGTGCTCGCCGAGACCGGCCAGCGCAGCCGACTGATGCTGGATGTCGCCGGCTTTCGGGAGAAGCGTCGCACCGAGCTGCTGGCATTGGCTGCTGATGCGGTGGAAGTGGTGCGGGACGGTGCTGAGCCGGTGCACCTGAAGGCGATGAACCCGTTCGAGCGGAAGATCATCCATGACGCTGTCGCCGCGGCCGGACTGACCAGCGAGTCCGAGGGCGAGGAGCCTCGTCGGCACGTCGTCGTGCTGCCCGCAGGTGCCTGACGACTCCGTCGACTCCGGTTCTGCCGATCCTTGTTCTGTAGCACATCGTGCGGTGGTCAGCCGGGTCTACGGAGACTCCGATGCCTTCGAGCAGATATGTCGATATAGAGATATATTGGCAAATCGAGGTATTGAGTGGGGACTGCTTGGTCCACGCGAAGTTCCTCGGCTATGGGACCGGCACATCCTGAACTCAGCCGCCGTGGCCCAACTGGTGCCGGATCATGCCGGCGTCGCCGATATCGGCTCAGGGGCTGGGCTGCCGGGTATTCCGGTGGCCATCTTGCGACCGGACCTGGTCGTCGACTTGGTCGAGTCACTGCTGCGCCGGACCACTTTCCTCACCCACACTGTGGATGACCTGGGGATAACCTCGCGTGTCCAGGTGGTCCGTGCGCGGGCCGAGGAGTTGGACCGACGCTACGACGTGGTGCTGTCGCGGGCACTCGCTCCCCTGGATCGGCTGGTTCGCTGGTGTCGGCCATTGCTCAGTGACGGTGGCTCGATCCTCGCCATCAAGGGATCTTCGGCCGAGCAGGAGATCGCCGATCACGCCAAGTTGCTGCGTCAAGCCGGCTTGAATGCCGAGGTGGTTGCCTGCCGACTCGACGATGAGATCCCTCCGACGACTGTGGTGCGACTCCGCGCGCGGTGACGCTGCCGGACTGCGTGGGTCTCTTGCGGCGTCGCTCCTGAGTTCGACTTCGCACCATCTCCTGCGACTTCGCACCAGGCCCGCCGGGTGCGAGGTTGACCCAGTTGGTGCGAAGTGGTGCCGCTGCCGTCGAACTGACCGTGCATGATGTGATGCAGATCACATTGGATTGCACGGCATTCTTCGAGGACTCGCGACATGGTTCGCGTCTTTCCTCGTCCCTATCTGTGAGCGGCGAAGGTGTGGCGGGTGATCAAGGGGGCGTCATCCGCACGAAGCCGCCAGGGGATGCGCCCTCCGCGGCCCGACCGGGCAGCGGAACAGTCGGTGGTGAGTGGTGAATGAGGGAAGGGACACCCGCATCACTCACCACCGACGCGTGGCGGTCACTCCACACCAGCGAACTTCCATGGCAACTCCGCTACCGGCAGCCGTGAGCAGGTTGGTGAGTCCTCTACCTCGACCGCACCGGCCGCCTGATCCGCAGCTCGGCCCGGGACGCCTGACCCCTGACAGATACTCAGAAGAAGGACCTGATGGTGATCCCGCTGGTCTTCAACCCCGGACCTACGGCCACCACTCCGAACGGATCGTCGGACTGGACCGAGTGCCGTCCGGCACCCACCAGCAGACCAGCGCGAGAGTGGGACCGGTGGCTATTGCCAGCCGGGAGCTCAGTTCGGAGTCGGAGTGTGACCGGCACGGGCGGCATCGTGGACCTGGACCCGTTCACCGGCCGGATCGGCGGGTTCCGCAGACATTCGGCGGTTCGATTGGACGAGGCACCTGCCACCTCAGTCTCACCGTGCGTCGACGGAGCGCTCCCGTGGTGACCACGGACGGGTGACCAGACCGGGCGCTGAATCCCGGCGGGGTCGAGTCTTGCTTGGGTGACCCTGCCCCACGCGCCGCCCCCGGATCGGCTCACCGCCCGGTGCGTGGCTGGGCATCCCCTCGGTTTGATCTTGACCTTCTTGGTTGGCGTCCCACCGACGTTGCTGGCCTGTTCGACGTCGGCTCGGAGGCGAAGCCGACCTGGGCCAGCGAGTTACGTCGGTCGCCCGGCGATTGCTGGCAGCTGAGTGCCCTGAGGCGTTGTCTGGTGGTCGCGATGGTCAGGACGCGGACGTACGTCAGCGGATCACGCGGTGGTCTGGCCACTCAGCTGTGTGATTCGACACCGGATTTGATGCGCTGCTGCGCGGCACTCGGATGCTGTCGGTGGACTCGGTTACGGTGCTCTTGCATCGTAAACAAGGAGCGTGATGAGCATCTTCAAGACGGCCCATTCAGCCGCTACCAGGCGTCTGGGTTGGCCGGGTTCGCGACCACGTCGACCATCTCTCCTGGGTTGGCCGGGTGTTGCCGGCCATGCTCCTTCGGATGTGGAGTCGAGTGAGGAGGAAGTCGTTTCACGTGAAACCGACCGTGGGAGTGCCGAGGTTGTTTCACGTGGAACGAGGGAAGACCCGGACGACGAACCGCCAACTGGTGACTCCCGACTCGTCGGCGACGCCTTGGCCGACGATACGTCAGCTGAGCCTGTGCCAGCTGAGCCCTCCCCGACCGATCAGGGGACGACACCGATGCGGGTCGGTCGGTCGGCCGACGCGGTTGTGGTGGTCCCTGGAGATGACCACCTGGACGAGCCAACTGAGGGATCTTCAAAGGAAGACGATCCTGCGGGTGCCACCTCTCGTGAAGCCTCGTCGACATCTTCGGACTCGATTGGTGAGGCACTGGGCCTGGAGTCAGACCGTGATCAATCGGCGTCCGGCGAGTCTGCCACCAACGTTGCTGTGACCTCGACTGTGACGCTTTCAGCTGCTGCTGCTCCAGCGAGCACCGTGACCATGCGTGCTCGGGGCCCACGGCGAGCCAAGTTCGATCGAGACGAGTTCGACAACAGTCCTACACCTGACGAACCGTCGGCTCGACCAGCAGCGCAGGACCAGTCAAGCACCGGGTTCCCGGCACCGACGCAGACCCGCATCTTCGTCGTGGCGAACCAGAAGGGCGGCGTCGGGAAGACCACGACCTCGGTGAACCTCGCGGCAGCACTGGCGCTCGGAGGGCTCAACGTCCTGGTGCTCGACCTCGATCCCCAAGGCAACGCCTCGACGGCCCTGGGGATCGACCACGGCCCCGGCGTGCCGGGCACCTATGAAGTCCTGATCGAGGGCGCGGCGATCGAGGATCATCTGGTCTCCTCCCCCGAAGCGCCACATCTTCAGGTGCTGCCGGCAACGATTGATCTGGCAGGTGCCGAGATCCAGCTGGTCTCCAGCGTCGCGCGAGAGAACAGACTTCGGAAGGCGCTGCGCACCTACCTCGCAGACCATCCCGTCGACTATGTCTTCCTGGACTGCCCACCGTCGCTCGGACTGATCACCCTGAATGCGCTGGTGGCCGCCTCCGAGATCCTGATCCCTATTCAGTGCGAGTACTACGCCCTGGAAGGGGTCTCCCAACTCGTGCGGACCATCAACCTGGTCAAGGGCGAGCTCAACGAGGGTCTCGAGGTGAGCACGGTGCTGCTCACGATGTACGACGCACGGACCCGGCTCGCGGCACAGGTCGCTGAAGAGGTGCGCTCCTACTTCACCGAGCAGACTCTGCCGACGGTCATCCCGCGCTCGGTGCGGATCTCAGAGGCACCGAGCTACGGCCAGACCGTGCTGACCTACCACCCCGACTCGGCTGGAGCGGTCTCCTACCTCGAGGCAGCCCAGGAGATCGCTCGGCGTGGCGCACGACAGGAGGGGCAGTGAACATCCATCTATCCGCATCCAGGAGAGGCATCATCCAGTGGCCGAACGCATAGCAGATCGACGCGGTCTTGGACGCGGTCTCGGCGAGCTCTTCCAGCGCACCGAGCCAGTGGCCGCGCCCGCGGGTGCGTCCTCTGGAATGACGGCCGAGCGGGCGGAGCCGGCGCCGTCCGCAGTCGAGGGGACGCCCACCCCGATCCCGGATGGCTCCTACTTCGCGGAGATCTCCCTCGAGGCGATCACCCCGAATCCACGCCAGCCGAGGACCAACTTCGACGAGGAGGCCATGGCTGAGCTCGTCGACTCGATCGCTGAGGTGGGGCTGCTGCAACCCATCGTGGTCCGCCCGCTGGCTGACGATCGATTCGAGTTGGTCATGGGCGAGCGGCGCTGGCGTGCCGCACAGCAGGCCAGCCTGGAGGTGATACCGGCGATTGTCCGAGAGACCGAGACCCACGATCTGCTTCGCGACGCCCTGCTGGAAAACCTCCACCGCGCCCAGCTCAATCCGCTCGAGGAGGCGGCCGCCTATCAGCAGATGCTGGAGGACTTCGGCTGCACGCAGGAGGAGCTCGCTACACGGATCAAGCGGTCCCGGCCGCAGATCTCGAACACCATCCGGCTCCTGCGGCTGCCACCGACCGTCCAACGGCGCGTGGCAGCCGGCGTCCTGTCCGCCGGCCACGCTCGGGCATTGCTTGCCCTGTCAGACCAGGCGAGTCAGGAGCGATTGGCTCAGCGGGTGGTCGCCGAGGGACTCTCCGTGCGGGCCACCGAGGAGATCGTCACCCTTGGCGATGCCGAGGAGTCCTCGGCGACGCAGCGGTCACCGCGTACGGCTCGCGAGCCGAACCCCCGGGCGGGTGAGCTCGCCGGTCAGCTGGCCGACCGGCTCGACACGCGGGTGCGGGTGGACAGCGGAAAGTCCAAAGGCAGGCTGGTCATCGAGTTCGCGTCCTCGGAGGACCTGGAGCGCATCGCTCAGATCCTGTTGAATAGATAGATAGATAGATATATCGATAAATTTATGAAGAGATAGATCGAGAGAAGGACACAACACGTGACGACACCCAGCTTGCTCGACGCGGTGCAGGCAGCCATCTCCACTGGGTCGATCGAGGTGCTGGACCTGACTGCGCCGCTGTCGCCTCAGACCCCGGTGCTGCAACTTCCGCCGCCGTTCGCGAACACCATCGCGCTGAGTCTGGAGACCGTCAGCGACTTCAATGATCTCGGGCCGATGTGGAAGTGGCACAACATCCACACGGGCGAGCACACCGGCACTCACGTCGATGCCCCGGCCCACTGGGTGACGGGGAGGGATGGCTGGACGGTAGACCAGATCCCGCCGGCGCGTCTGATCGGTCCGGCAGTCGTGGTCGACGTCACCGAGCAGGCCGCCGCGAATCCGGATTTCCTGCTCGGGCCGGAGCATCTGGTGGCTTGGGAGGCCGAGTACGGTCAGATCCCGGAGGGCGCCTGGGTGCTGCTGCGGACCGGCTGGTCGGCACGGAACGGCTCACAGGAGGAATTCCTGAACGCCGACGAGAGCGGCCCACACACGCCTGGTCCGTCGGTCGCCGGCGCTCAGTGGCTCGCCTCGGAACGCGCGATCGCCGGCTTCGGAGTGGAGACCGTCGGCATCGACGCCGGGTCGGCCGGTGGGATGGACCCAGCCTTTCCCGCCCACTACTACCTGCTTGGCGCGGGTCGGTTGGGTCTGACGCAGTTGCAGCAGCTCGATCGGCTGCCGGCGACCGGCGCGCTGCTGATCGTCCAGCCACTACCGATCGTCGGTGGCACGGGCAGTCCGGCTCGGGTTCTCGCGCTGGTCGAACGTCGCTGATGCGGGTCGCTGAGGCGGTCGGGCAGGCGGTTGCCGACCTCGGGGCCGGACACGCGTTCGGTGTGGTGGGCAGTGGCAACTTCGCGGTCACGAACGCCTTGGTCTCCGCGGGCATACCGTTTCTGGCGGCTCGTCATGAGGGTGGTGCGGCGACGATGGCGGACGCGTACGCCCGCACCAGCGGCAAGGTGGGCGTGCTGACCCTGCATCAAGGCTGTGGCTTGACGAACGCGATCACCGGCATCACCGAGGCGGCCAAGAGCCGGACCTCGCTGCTGGTGCTGGCTGCCGATGTCGCGGGCTCGGCCGTCGGCTCCAACTTCAGGATCGACCAGGATGCTCTGGTTCGCAGCGTCGGCGCCATCCCCGAACGGGTGCACAGCGCCGCGTCTGCGCTGACCGATGTTCAGCGTGCCTACCGGACGGCGGCACAGCAGCGGCGCACCGTGGTGCTCAATCTGCCTTTGGATGTCCAGGCGGCCGAGCTGCCGGGGCCCTATCGGCTCGAGCAGGCTTTGCCGAGCCACCGTCCCGCGCCGGCGCCCGCCGCGGTCGCGGAACTAGCTGAGCTGATCGGCCGCGCCGAACGCCCGGTCTTCCTCGCCGGGCGGGGCGCGGTGGCGTACGGTCCACAGATTGCTGCGCTGGCTCACCAGTCCGGTGCGTTGCTGGCAACCTCCGCCGTGGCGGCCGGGACCTTTGTGGGTGAATCGTACGACCTGGGCATCTGCGGTGGGTTCGCCACGCCACTCGCGGCCGAGCTGATCGCCGACGCCGATCTGTTGGTCGCGTGGGGCTGCAGTCTGACCATGTGGACGACCAGACACGGCCGGCTGCTGGGCGCAGACACCGCTGTCGTACAGATCGACGACGACCCGACGGCGCTCGGATCACGTGCGGCGATCCGTCTCGGCGTGTTCGGGGATGTCGGTCTGACGGCGGAGGTGCTGGCCCAGCAGCTCGATGGCCAGCCGGCTCGCCGCGGATACCGAACAGCGCAGGTCGCGGAACGGCTCCGTGCGGAGGGTCGCTGGGCCCAGCTGCCGTACGAGGACTGGTCGACCAGGGACGCCATCGATCCTCGGACGCTCAGTGTCCGGCTGGATGAGCTACTTCCTGGCGAGCGACAGCTGGCTGTCGACTCGGGCAATTTCATGGGCTATCCGGCGGCCTATCTGGCGGTGCCGGGACCCGGTGCGTTCTGCTTCACCCAGTCCTTCCAGTCGATCGGTCTGGGGCTGGCCACCGCGATCGGCGCGGCGCTGGCCGCGCCGGATCTGCTCCCCGTGCTGGGGACCGGCGACGGCGGGTTCCTGATGGGCATCGCGGAGTTGGAGACCGCCGTCCGTCGAGGGATCGGGATGGTCATCGTGGTCTATGACGACGCCGCGTACGGCGCCGAGGTGCACCATTTCGGACCGGAAGGTGCTGATCTGTCGACGGTGGTGTTCCCAGACGCGGATTTGGCAGCGGTTGCTCGCGGGTTCGGCGCCGATGCCATCACCGTACGCACCAGTACCGATCTGGTGGGCCTGGAGTCCTGGCTGACGGGACCACGTGACCGTCCGTTGGTGATCGACGCGAAGATCAGTAGCGACGGTGGCGCCTGGTGGCTGCAGGAGGCCTTCCGCGGGCACTGAGCAGCTCGTCGTTTCGGCCGTTCGTCCGGTTCGTTCAGTGCGCCGCTGACGCCCGGCGTCGGTCGGCCGAGGGGGACTTCCAGAACCCGCAGAAGGTGATCCGGTCCTTCGGCAGACCCTGGCGGACCAGTCGGCGCCGGCCTTCGGTGGCCAGCCGGGACTCACCGACCAGGAACGCGTACGTGTGTGCCGGATCGAGTGGTGCCCTCTCGATCACTGCGGTCAGTGCCGCCAATGCCGCTGCACCAGGGGTCGCCGCTGGATCGCACTCGTCCCGGACCACCCACTGCACATCCAGCCCGGCAGGATGGGGCAGCTCCCGAACGTCGGCACGAGTGGGTACCTCGAGCACGGCGTGGCCCGCCGTACCCGACTCCAGGTTGAGCAGAATGCCGGCCAGCGCCGGAAGAGCGCTTTCGTCTCCGGCCAGCACGACGGCTGAGGTGTCCGAAGGCGGGTTGAAGAGCAGCCCTTCGTCCAGGAGAGCCACCCGATCACCGAGGTCGGCGGACGCGGCCCACTGGGCGACTCTTCCCTCGAGCTCCCCGGAGGGCCGACGGTGCAGCACGACATCGATGTCGAGTTCCCTCTCGGTTGGTCGGAAGTCGGCGACGGTGTAGTTGGCGCAGTGTGGCCGTTGCCGCGCCGGAGTGGCGAGCCACTGGGCGTACCAGAGCTTCGAGGTGGCCGTCGGCAACCGCCACTCGGTCTGGTCCGGGTGGGGGAGAAACAAGCGGAACCAGTGGTCGAAACCCAGATGGTCGAACGCGGACAGCTCCTCGGAAGACACGGTCACGCGCCGGAATCCCGGTCTCAACTCGGCTACCCGCGAGACCTCGGCACGATAGAACCGAACGGTCTCCGGCAGGATGGGACGGCGATTGCTCACCGACTCAGGTTAGCCTCACCTACATACTGCTCTCGATCGCAGGTTTCATCAGGTGATCAGTCGTTGGCGGGAGTCTCTGCCACGGGCGTCGAGGACTCCGGACGATCGGTCCGCACGAAGGTGTCGGCATTCTCGGGCGTCACTTTGGCAGCTTCCTCCGGCAGGGAGGACTGGGTGGCGTACTCGGGATAGACCGAGAGCTTGGCCCGCACATCCTTGGTCGCATAGTGCTCAGCGACGAAAGAGAGGAACGGGACGGTGCCGGCGAGGGCGATCAGGATCAGGCGACCCCAGCCCCATCGGGCGCGTCGGCCGAGGTCGAACGCCGTGATGATCAAGATCATGTAGAGCCAGCCGTGCGGGATGCCGGTCCAGGTCACCACGGTGTCGTTGTCGCCGAGGTATTTCAGCGGGACCCCGACGCAGACCAGGACGATCAGCAGACAGCCGACGACGTAGGCCATCACTCGGTAGCGGATCAGGGCACCAGTCACGGCTGCGAGCTTACGTCGTGGCGCCCCTCACTCCGGTTGGTTGTCCAGGTCACCGCCGATCCGAAACGGAGTGTCGACTCCTTCGTACATCAGGTGCGCGACCATGCCGTCCTCGGCGTGCTCGAGGTTGTGACAGTGGTCCATCCAGATCCCGGGGTTGCCGGCGACGAAGGCGATGTCGTACGTCTCCCGCGGCTGGACGTCGAGTGAGTCGACCCACCACGGGCTGCCGCTGCTGGGCTGACCGTCCCGGGCGAGCACCAGCAGGCGATGGCCGTGCAGGTGCATCGGGTGCACCTCACTGCTCCGGTTTTCCAGCCGCATGGTCACCAGGTCCCCGTCGGCGACCACATACATCGGGACGTGGGGGTAGAGATGGCCGTTGATCGACCACCACATGCCGGGACGTCCCCGGACGAACCCCAATCGCCGCCCGATGACGTAGTCGAAGTGTCGGGTCGCTTGAGCGGGGTCGATGCCGGTCGGCGCAGGCGTGCCGTACGTCAGCAGGTCGAGCCGCTCGGTCGGCTGTGCGGGCACCGCCGCCGGATCAGCAGCTCCCGAGCCGAGCAGGACCGCGGTCGCCCTGGACAACTGGATGCGTGCCAGCCCTCCGGCGGCTGGGACCTTCACCTGCAGATCGGCCCGGCCACCCGCCGCCAGACTCAGCGACCGGTCGGTGACCAGACCCGGTTCGTGCAGGTCGGTGCCGTCGACGGCCAGCACCCGATAGGGGAGGTTCGCCCACACGGTCATCGGTGCGTTGTCGGTGTTCGTGATTCTGACCCGGGCGAGCTGTCCCGGCGCGGCCGGGACGCGCAACTCGCCGGGTGCGCCGTTGATCGTCCGCACGCCGGCGTACGTGTGTGCCAGTGCGGTGACGTCGAGATCGGTGAGACCGGCCGCCGATGTCGTCCGCGGGACGACGACCAGCGAGCCGAACAGACCGCCGGCGACCTGCGGGTTCGACAATTGATGGGAGTGATACCAGAAGCTGCCCACTCGGTCGGCGACGAACCGGTAGACGAACTCCTCCCCGACGGGCACCGCATCCTGGGTGACACCGGCCACCCCGTCCATGGCGTTGGGCACGTCGACCCCGTGCCAGTGCAAGGTCACGCCGGCACCCACCGAGGCGTTGCGCAGCCGCACCTCGACAAGCTGGCCCTGGACGGCGCGGATCTCCGGTCCCGGCGTCACATTGTTCAACGTGAAACCATCGAGCTCCCGCTCTCCGATCCGGATCGACTCTTGCCGTGCAGTCAGCTCGACCCGAACGTCGACCGGTCGGCTCGGATCGGCGACCAGGTCGGTTACCGCGCGCGTGGTGGTCGGTGCGGCGGTATCCGCGTGGCCAGAGTGGCCGGCTGCCGCCGCCGCGGTGCCGCCGAGGTCGGCGTACCCCATCTCCATGATCGAGTACGACGACGGCACCCGGCTGTCCTGCCAGAGCCAGGCCAGCGGGGCGACGATCACCAGTGCTGCGAGCAGCGGGACGACCACCGCCCGATGCCGGCCCGATCGACCGGTGTTCCCCCGAGACACCGTCGGCTCAGCCGGTGGTGACCGACTGATCGGTATGGTGATCGGCCGGCTGGTCGAACGTCACCCGGCGGGCCGCGTATAGGGCCAAGGCGAAGACGACCAGCGCGTTCAGGCCGTGCAGGGCGCCGACGATCGGGACCTCATGGCCCAGGAAACCGAGCTGGCCCTGCAGCACCACACCCACGAACAACGCGACGGCGACGACGATCGGTCGCTTCCGCCGCGTGAAGAAGGACAGCACCATCAGCACCAGCGCGATGACCGGGATCACGATGCCGCCGTTGATGCCGTGGATGATGAACCCGGCGATCTCGGGAAAAGGAGCGGTCTCGCTCTCGATCAAGGACGCGTCGGCGACACCACCACCGGCGATCCACTTGCCCAGACCGGCCATGGCCCAGACGGCCGCCATCGCCTGGACGGCGACCTCGACGGCGATCACGTACGCGAGCACGCGGTAGGCAGTTCTCATCTGAAATCCCCCTTTTTGGAAACGTTCTCGGAAACGGTGGCCGGTTTGACCGCGGCAACCGGAGGCCGGGCTCGGAACACCGTGGCTGCGACCAGCAGCGGCCAGACGGGCAGTGCCAGCCAGTTGATGAAGCCCAGGATCACGGCCGGAATGACGAGCAGCACTCCCGGCATTCCGAACTGTTGCGCGCTGAGGTCGACGCCGCCGATCAGCAGGCCGGCCAGGGTGAGCAGCAGTGCGGCAGGCCAGGAGACTCCGAGCAGCAGACCGAAGCGGGTCACTGGCCGTGGCAGGGCGTTCGCACGGTGCCCGACCGAGCTGACCGCGAGCAGCCAGCCATAGAGCACGACCAGGAAGCCCATGACATAACGGACCTGGACCTCGAACGTCATGGCGCCCACCACCAGCGCGAGCGAGACCACCACCAGGCCCGCGGTGGCCACCAGGGCGAGTCCGGTGATCGCCTTCATCGCGTGGCCGGCCGGCAACAGTCGGGCGACGGCCGCGATCACCGGGATGAACAAGGCGAACTCGACGGTGCCGACCAGGTCGTTGGCGAAGCCGAGCCAACCCCAGGGTGTCTCCCGGGCCGCTGAATAGTCCAGGGCGAAGAACCCGACCAGCAACACGTTGGCGATGAGCCCGACGATGCCGCAGGCGAGCGCGGTTCGAAACGGCCCGCGTGCCAAGGAATCGGGTGTGGAACCAGTCATAGGTCCACGGTCGGCGGGGGTGGGTCCCGATGTCACGGGACGGTGTCCCGATCGGCCCGGGAATCTGCGCCGAAGGCTGTCCTCGCTGCCGGAAACGAGCCCACAATGAGGCATGAGCGCAGCAGTCAGCGGGGAGGCTGCCGGCCCCGCGCCCCGACCTACAGCTCGCGCCCTGACGCGGCGGTGGCCGGCGGTGGTGGCCACGGCCCTGATGCTGCTCGGAGTCCTGGCGGTGATCGTGCGGCTGGACGCGCCGTCCGATGGCACCCGGATCACCGACTGGGTGACCGGCGGCGTGATCGTGGCCGTCGACGCCGCCCCAGCACCCCCGACGGGAACAGTCGAGGGTCTGACCGACGGCGATGTGGTGCGGATGATCGGTGGTCAGTCGGTTGCGGATCGCCTCGATGTGCTGCCTCCCCCCGAGCTGGGGGCCAGGGTGGACTACCAGGTCGAGCGGGTCGAGGCTCCGATCCCGGTGCTGATCGGTCGGCCGGCGGTCCTGCCAATGCTGCAGTACGGCTGGGGCAACCTGGTCTTCGTCGTCACGCTGGCCCTGCTGGCCGTGTGTCTGTACGCCCGTCGGCCCGACGAGCCGGCGACGTCGCCGTTGCTGGTCGCCTCCGCAGGTCTGCTGGGCAGCACTGTTGTTGTGGTGGCCGGCGTCCCGGCGTTGGCGATGGCCGTCGGCGGTCCGCTGCTGTGGCTCTACAACCTGAACATCGTCGGCGCGTACACCATCGCCTGGGGCGCGATCCTGGCCTTCGCGCTGCTTCTGCTCGGTGGAAGGACGGTCTCGCGGGCGTGGCTGGCCGGCGCCTGGCTGCTGCCACCGGTCGCCACGGTCGCGTTGCTCGGCGCTGCGGCGCTGCGAGCCCATGACTGGTCTGAGTGGTTCGGCATGGTCTATGCCGGATCTACGGTGATCGTCACCGGGGCGATGCTGCTCATGCTGTTGCTCGGAGTCGTGGCCTATCGCGCGCCTGGGCATCCCGAGGGCCGCGCGCGGGTGCGCTGTCTCGCCGTGGGCTCGATCGTCACCGCGGTGCTGGCGATCGGGCTGTGGCACCTGCCCCAGCTGCTGATCGGGCACTCGCTCCTGCCCCTCGGAGCCTTGGGTCTGTCGGGGCTGCCGTTCATCGCCGCGGTGGGGATCGCCCTGTGGCGACATCAGCTCTTCGATATCGAGCGGCTGGCCAATCGGTCGCTGACCTACCTCGCCGTGACCGTGGTCCTGGTGGCCGGCTATGCGATGGTGGTCGCACTGCTCGGCAACGTCTTCGGACTGTCGGGCGGCATCGCCGCCGCCCTGGCCGCGATCGCGGCCGCGCTCGCGCTCGCCCCGGTGCTGCGAGCCGCCCGTCGTGGGGTGAATCGGCTGATGTATGGCGAACGCGACGACCCGGCAGGTGTGCTGGCTCAACTGGGCAGCCGGATGCAGGCCGCCATGCTGCCCGACGATGTGCTGCCCGTGGTGGCGGAGACGGTGGCGCAGTCGTTGCGACTGCCGTACGTGGCCATCGACCTGCCCGAGGAGACCGGTGGGTTCCGGACAATCGTCGAACGGGGTCGATCGGTCGGCACTCTGCACACCGAGGAACTGCGGCACCACGGCAGCGTGGTGGGTCGGCTGCGGGTCTCCGCTCGCGGCATCGACGATCCGCTGGAACCGGCCGATCTGGCATTGCTCCGATCGCTTGCCGGGGAGATCGGTCCGGCGGTCCAGGCGGTGCGACTCCATCAGGATCTGGTGCGATCCCGAGCCGAGGTGGTCGCGCTTCGGGAGGACGAGCGGCGTCGACTGCGCCGTGATCTGCACGACGGACTCGGGCCGGCCTTGGCCGCGATCGGATTGAAGGCCGGACTGGCCCGGCGTGACGTGGCGCAGACGACGCGGGCGTACGACCTGCTCGGTGAGATCGATGGTGAGGTGAAGGCATCGCTCGGCGGGATCCGACGGTTGGTGGAGGGTCTGCGCCCGCCGGCGCTGGACGAGCTCGGCTTGGTGGGGGCGCTCCGCACCCGAGCGGCAACGCTGGCAGCAGACCTCACGGTCGAGGTCACGGGGGAGCTCTCGGAGCAACGTCTGCCGGCAGCGGTGGAGGCGGCCGCGTACTGGATCGCAGTGGAAGCGATGACCAATGCCGCCCGACACAGCCAGGGCAGCCGTTGCATGGTGGATCTGCGGTTGTTCCACCACACGCTGGTGTTGGTGGTGGCCGACGACGGCCGAGGACTCGACTCGAGCCGGCCCTCGGGAGTCGGTTTGAGCTCGATGCGGGAGCGAGCGGTCGAGGTCGGTGGCTCGCTGGTGGTGCACGCTGCCGCGGACGGGACCGAGGTGGTCGCTCGGCTGCCGCTGGATCTGGGAGTTGTCGATGGTCACGTTGATCCTCGCTGACGACCACCCGGTGTTCGCTTCCGGGCTGCGCGCGGTGTTCGAGGCCGAACCGGACATCGTGGTGCAGGCCGTGGTCGGGACGGGCCGGGAGGCGGTCGCCGCGGCGCTCGAGCACCGGCCCGACGTCGCCGTTCTCGACATCGCCATGCCGGACGGCGACGGGTTGTCGGTCTGTGCTGAGCTCCGGCAGGCGGGACTGCCCACCCGGGCCCTGATGCTGACCATGTTCGACGACGATGACAACGTGCTCGCCGCGTTGCGCTGCGGTGCCTTCGGCTACACCCTCAAGGGCGCGGGTCCGGATGAACTGGTCGCGGCCGTCCGAGCGGTCGCGCGTGGCGAGGTGCTGTTCGGGGCCGGGATCGCCGCACGGATGCTCGAGCTGTTCGGCCGATCTGCCAGCACATCACCGTTCCCGCAGTTGACCGACCGCGAGTCCGAGGTGCTGGGTCTGCTGGCGCAAGGACTCGACAACGCCGTGGTGGCTCGACGACTCGGAGTGAGTGCCAAGACTGTCCGCAATCACGTCTCCAACATCATCACCAAGCTGCACGTGTCCGACCGGTCGGCGGCCATCCTGCGCGCCCGGGACGCCGGACTGGGTGGCGGACAAGCGAGCTGACACCCCTGTTGCACGGCGACCCCGCGGCGGCGTAGCGTCGGAGGCGGCGCGCAGGGCGCCACCGGTCCGCGGGCAGGGTCCAACCCACCTGACGCGCGACTCGCTGCTGGACGCCACCTCTTTCGCCCCGACGGCGCGGACATCGGGACCAGCGAAGGAGGCCACCGTGCCCTATCGACTCCCGGACCGCCCTGACCTGGAGCGACTCCGCAAGCAGGCGAAGCAGTTGCGGCGCCGCGCAGACATCGGCGACCCGGAGGCGGTCGCCCTCCTCACCCGCTATGACCCGGGTTCCGGACCCGTCACGCTGGCTCGTGCTCAGCGGGTGCTCGCCCGGGCGTACGGGTTCGCCGGGTGGTCACGCTTGCGCCAGCACTTCGCCACGTTGGCGGAATGGGGCCGGGAGCCGGCGGCGACCGCGGACTCCGACGACCCCGTCGACGCGTTCCTCCGGGCGGCCTGCCTGACCTACACCGGGCATTATGAGCCCGCCCGGGCACCGGCCCTCCTCCGCGGCGACCCGGGGCTCGCCGAGGCGACCGCCGCGACGATGGCCGTCTGCGGTGCCGCTGCGGCCTTGGCGGAGCTGCTCCGTCGTGACTCAGCGGCGGTGAACCGGCTGACCGGGCCGCACCGCTGGCCACCGTTGCTCTACCTCTGCTACGGCCGGCTCGATCTCGGTGATCCGGTCGCCACCCTCCGAGTGCTGCTCGATGCCGGCGCCGACCCGAACGCCGGCTTCCTCTGGGGGCGGCTGCCGTCACCGTTCACTGCGCTCACCGGGGTGCTCGGTGGCGGTGAGCGTGACGAGCCGGTCCATCCCAAAGCGGAGGTGCTGGCGACGATGCTGCTGGACGCCGGTGCCGACCCGAACGACAACCAGGGCTTCTACAACCGGCAGTTCCGGCCTGACGACTCCCACCTGCTGCCACTGCTCTCCCACGGTGCCGGTCAACCCCGTCCCTCGCCGTGGCGAGAGCGGCTCGGTTCGGCCTATCCCTCGCCGGCTGAGATGGTGGGTGAGCACCTGCGCACGGCTGCGGCCGCCGGGTTCACCGAGCGGGTCCGGGTGCTGCTCGCGTACGGGGTCGACCCGAACACACAGGGCTACCACCCGATCCTCGGTGACCAGACCGCGTACGAGGTCGCTGTCCGTCACGGACAGGCCGCGGCCGCGGCGCTGCTCGCCGACGCTGGTGGTCGCAGTGCGCGACTGGACGACGTCGATCTGCTGCTGGCGGCGGCACTGGGCGGCGACGGGGCAGCGGTGGACGGGCTGCGGTCGCACGGTCCGGCGTTGGTCGGACGCCGACCCGAGGCGGTGCGGCTGGCCGGTGAGCTGCACGACGTCGGCGCGATCCAACGGCTGCTCGAACTGGGCTTCGGCGTCGACGACACCGGGCCGGATGGTCGCACCGCGCTGCACGAGGCAGCGTGGCGCGGCGACGAGGCCGCGTGCTCCTGGTTGCTGGCCCACGGTGCGGACCAGACGCGTCGCGATCGTGACTTCTCCGCGACACCGGCCGACTGGGCCGCTCACGCCGGGCATGCCGAACTGGCGGAGCGGCTCAGAGTGCCCAATTAGTACGGGTAATGTTTTCGAGAATCTGCCGCACAGAAGAGCCCACTGCGCTCAGTCAGGCACGGCGTCATCTGTTGTGTGGCAGATTATCGAAAATCAGCGGCTAGCGGATGAGGGTGGAATCGAGTTCAGTCTTCTCGCCGATGTCGCGGGCCATCTTGACGCTCATCAGGATGGCGAACAGGCCGAAGATCCACCACTGGGCGGCGTACGCGCCGTTGCGGAGCCGGCCCTGGCCTGAGGGCAGCACCAAGGGCGCGGGCTCCAAGCCTTCCGCCTGGGCACCGCTAGCCGACAAGACGACGAAGCCGTCGACCATCGGGCCGGGCCAGGTCTGGGCGAGCAGCGGGATCCGTACCGACGGCAGCCGTGAGGTCGATCCGGAAATGGCCATGCCGTCGCCGGCCTCCTCCGACGGGAGCAGCACTCCCGTCTGGGTGACCTCGCCGACTGATGTCGATGGCGCCTCGCCGGAGTCAGCCGGGGCGAGCCCACGGACGACGGCGAGCGTCCCACCGCCGGACAGGTGCAGGGCGGTCACGACCCGGAACTGGGCGGGGGAGCCGTCCAGCGGCACCAGGACCTGCAGCGTGGGGTCATAGCTGCCGGTGAACTCCACCGCCCGGCCGTACCCCTCGGTCACCCTGGTCCCCGGCGCCGCGACACTGGTCAGCGGCACCGGCGCCTGGCTCGCCCGGGCGGCTGAGGCCTCGGCTCCCTGCCGGTGATAGACGTCCAGTTGCCAGATCCCCATCAACGCCATGCCCGCACCGATCGCACAGCCGAGCACGATGATGCCGAGCTGCTTGAGCAGGGTCATCCCAGAGACCTCAGGAGAGCGAGGCGGTCACGCGACGGGCTCCGCCGGCACGCGTCCACCTCGACGTGCCGCAACCCGGATCAGGTCGGCGCACATCTTGCCCAGGCTCCAGCCGGCAGACTCGACGGCGAGCGGCACGGCCGACGTCTCGGTCATGCCGGGAGCCACGTTGACCTCCAGGAACGTCGGCACCCCGTCGGGGGTGACGATCAGGTCGGTCCGTGACAGGTCGCGCAGTCCGAGCACGTCGTGCACCCGCAACGCCACGGACGCGCACGCCTCAGCTACCGCTGGATCGAGCTCAGCGGGGCACAGGAACCGGGTCGCGCCTGCCGTGTAGCGCGCGGCGTAGTCATACACGCCCGAGTCCGGCCGGATCTCCACGGCGGGCAGCGCCTTCGGACCGTCGCCTCGGTCGGCGACCGTGACCGTGACCTCCACGCCGGACACGAACTGCTCGATCACGGCCACCGAGCCGTACGCGTACGCGCCCACCATCGCCGAGGGCAGCTCCTCGGGCCGGGTGACCTTGCTGGCACCGAGTGCCGAGCCGCTCCGCGACGGCTTGACCATCATCGGGAACCCGATCTGGTCGGCGAGTGCCGCCATCAGGGCCTGGGCACCGAGCTCGCGGAAGATCTCGTGCGGCAGCGCGATCTGAGTGGGAGTGGCCACGCCGCTCTCGGCTACCACCGTGGTGGCGATCGACTTGTCGAAAGCGACCCGGCAGGCGGCGCCGACCGAGCCGACGAAGGGCACCCCGAGCAGCGACAGCACTTCCCGTAAGGCGCCGTCCTCGCCGGCTTCGCCGTGCAGCACGGGGAACACCACCGCCTGGGGCAGCGAGTCGAGCAGGCCGATCAGATTCGAGTCGACATCGGACTCGATCACCTCGACTCCCCGCGAGCGCAGGGCCATGGCGACCCGGCGGCCCGACCGCAACGACACGTCGCGCTCGTGGGACAGGCCACCGGACAGCACGACGGCGGTCTCTGTGATCGGCTGGCTGCTGAGGGTCACGGTCGTCTCTCTCCGGAGCTCATCGCTGGTTGGTTCCTGGGGACTCGTACAGGCGGTCGGTCGGACTGCCCGACTCGACCATGGTGCCGAACGTCGCCAACACGTCGGTCTCGTACTGCATGACCTCGCCGAGTCGCCGCGTCCCCTCGATGATCCGCTCCGGAGTGGGGAAGCAGTAGGACAGGCGCATGTGCCGGCTGCCGAGGCCATCGGCATAGAAGCCGGTGCCGGGCACGTACGCGACCCGCGCCGTCACGGCGCGCGGCAGCATGGCATGGCTGTCCAGACCCGGCGGCAGGGTCACCCAGACGAAGAAGCCGCCGCCGGGCACCGTCCAACTGGTGCCGGCGGGCATGTGGTCGGCCAGCCCGGCGAGCATCGCGTCGCGGCGTTCCCGGTACATCTCGCGGAACAGCTTGATCTGACCGCGCCAGTCGTGATTGTGCAGATAGGAGGCGACTGCGAACTGGGAGAAGGTCGGCGGACACAGGGTGGCGGATTCCTGCGCCAGCACCAGCTTCTCCCGCACCGCGTGTGGCGCGAGCACCCAGCCGACCCGGAAGCCCGGCGCGAACGTCTTGGAGAACGAGCCGAGGTAGACCACGCGTTCGGCGTCGAGGGAGCGCATTGCCGGCACCGGATCGCCGTCGAAGCCGAGCAGACCGTACGGATTGTCCTCCACCACCAGCAGGTCACCCTCCTCGGCGACGCGCAGGATCTCTGTCCGACGCTCGAGCGGCTGCGAGATGCCGGCCGGGTTCTGGAAGTTGGGGATCGTGTAGAGGAACTTGGCCTTCTTGCCGGCCGTCTTCAACGCAGCCAGCGCCTCGGCGAGCGCGCCGGGCAGCAGCCCGTGCTCGTCCATCGCGACATGGACGACCTCGGCCTGATAGGCCCGGAAGACGCCTAAGGCGCCGACATAGCTCGGCGCTTCGCACAGCACCACGTCGCCGGGGTCGCAGAACAGCCGGGTCACCAGGTCGAGCCCCTGCTGGGATCCGACGGTGACGGTGACATCGTCGGGGTGCGCGGTGATGCCCTCGAGCTTCATCACCTCACAGATGGCCTCGCGGAGCACCGGCTCGCCCTGACCGGAGCCGTACTGCATGGCCCGGCGTCCATCGCTCACCACCAGCTCGTTCAACACGGAGCCGACCACGTCGAGCGGCAGATCAGAGATGTTCGGCATGCCGCCGGCCAGTGAGACCACCTCGGGCCGGTTGGCGACGGCGAACAGCGCACGGATGGCCGAGGCTGTCATGCCGTGCGTACGGGCGGCGTACCGGTCGACATAGCTGTCGAGACGGGTGTCGCGGCGCTGCAGGCGCGCCAAGCCGGCGGCGGCGTCGGCCGCTGTCACTGGCTCGGGGGACGCTCCTCTTCCGCGGGTGGGCTCAGGCTCCTGGTCGGTCACCCTCCAAGGGTGCCTCATTCGCGCGACATGTGCAGGTGGTGACCGCAGGGCGACCGACCTACGATGTGGGGCATGGAGGCGAGCGCGGAGCCCGAGACGACCGGAACGGTCGAACGGCGTCTGCCACGGCCGGTGAAATGGCTGCTGTGGCTGTTGGGTGCGTTGCTGGGCAGCGTGGTGCTGGGGTTCCTCGCGGGACTGGCCAGACCGCGAGAGCCGGATCCTTGGTCAGCGTTGCCTCCGCAGAGCCCGGAGCCATCGGCATCAGGACCGACGGCGTCGTCGGAGCCGCTGGAGCCTCGAGCACCGTCGGCCGTCGCCGAGGATCGCTGACGATGGCCCGCCGCCTCCGCCCGATGACGGCAGCGGATCTGGCGCTGTTGCCGGATCAGTGCGCCCGCTGCACGTTCTGGGAGGTGAGCTTGCACGAACTGGCCGCGCCGGACCGGCACCGCAACCGGGTCGAGGCCAAACGGGCCTGGGCGGAAGCGGTCACGGCACGCTGGGGCTACTGCGGCGTGCTTGCTGCGGACGGTGACGAGGTGCACGGGTACGCGATGCTGGCACCGGCCCGACTTGTCCCGCGACTGAGTGCGATCGACCAGACGCCGCTGCACCCCGACGCTGCGGTGCTGGTGAACATGCGCGTCGAGGAGTCTCAGCGAGGTCGTGGCCTGGGCCGTCAATTGGTCCAGTCCGCTGCCGGTCTGATGGTGCGGCGAGACATCCGCGCGATCGAAGCGATCGGCAGCCATCGCAGCCCGTCGTGCATCCCACCGGTGGGCTTCCTGCAGCGGGTCGGCTTCACCGTCGTTCGGCAGCATCCGGTGACACCGCGGCTCCGGATGGACCTGCAGACGACCGCCCGCTGGCTGCCTGATCTCGGGGCGGCCTGGAATCGGCTGACCGGTCTGATGCCCCAGCCGACTCCCGGGCCCGAGCCGGCGCATCGGCAGCGTACGAGTGGCTCGGTGTCCGGCGCCGGTCTGGCCGGATGACTTCTCAGCGACGACCCTCACCAACCATCCCCCCGAGGATCCCTACCGAAGAACCCCACCTGAGGACCCCACCTAAGGACGGAGAGCGGCGAGACATGAGTGACGGATTGCGTCAGGTCAGCCTGGAGCGGACCAGCAGGGGGCGCCTGGTGGCGCGTAACGAGCGCGGCGCGACGCTGGCGCTGGGGATGGGTGAGGACGGCGACTTCACCCCGGTCGAGCTGTTGCTGGTCGCGATCGCCGGCTGCGCGGCCATCGACGTGGACCTGATCACCGGCAAGCGCAGTGCGCCGGAGGAGTTCCGGGTCGACGCATCCGGGGTGAAGATCCGGGATCAGCACGGCAATCGGCTGGTCGAGCTGAGTGTGGACTTCCAGATTCGCTTTCCCGATGACGACGGAGGTCGGGCCGCCGAAGCGGTGCTGCATCGGGCGATCAACGCCTCCCACGATCGGCTCTGCACGGTCAGCAGGACGGTGGAGACCTCCAGTCCGGTGACCGTCAACCTTCGGGGTGCCAGGGTCGCCGGACCGCAACTGGCGCCGGAGCAGTAGACCGCTCTCGACCGCTGCCGTCGGGCACGACCTTTCTGACTCGGTAACCCGGTGGCGGCGTCGCCTGCGGACGCTGTTGACTGGTCCGATGGCAGGCACTCACCGTCCCCGACCGCCGATGCCCACCTTGACCGAGGCGGGTCCGGACGAGCAGCAGCGACAGGACTTTCTGCGCGCGGTGATTCGCGGCTTCCACAGCGACAATCTCAGTCTGGATCGCTGGGATCTCGATCGGCGGCTGTTCGAGTTCGACCGGTGCTTCGGGTTCACCGTCGACGGGCGATGGGTGGCGACCTGTGCCGCTTACACCCGTCAGCTGACCACGCCTGGCGGATCGGTGCCGATCGGAGCGGTCACGACCGTCACTGTGGCGCCCACTCATCGTCGACGGGGCCTGCTGACGGCCATGATGCGACACCAGCTGGCCGACCTGCATCGCCGTCAGGAGCCGGTGGCCCTGCTCTGGGCCTCGGAGTCGTCGATCTACGGCCGGTTCGGATATGGCAGCGCGGTCCCGCGACTGCTGGTGAGCGGACAGACCCGGGACCTGGAGTTCGGGCCGTGGGCCGAGGTAGGCGACGGTTGGGTCGAGGAGGTGACCAAGGAGGAGTTCGCCGCGGCGACGCCCACCCTGCATGCTCGGCTGTTGCCGGATCGCCCAGGTGCGTTGGACCGGCCGGCGGTGTTCTGGGAGCGGGATCTGCTCGACCGACCTGAGGATCGGCACGGCTCACCTGCAGTTCGGTACGCCCTGTACTCCGCAGCGTCTGGTGAGCTCGCCGGTTACGCCCGGTTCAAGGTCTGCTCGGATTGGAACGGCGAACAGGTGGCCGGCGAGGTGGAGGTCGTCGAGATCGATGCGGTCGACACGCCGGCCAGGGCTGCGCTGTGGCGATTCCTGCTCGATCTCGATCTGATCCGCCGGCTCAAGGTGAGCAGTGTTGCCGTCGATGAGCCACTCCGCCACCTACTCGCCGATCCGCGCGCTCTGGACATGGTGTTCAGTGACAGCGTCTATGTCCGGATCGTCGATCTGCCCCGCGCCTTGCAGTCCCGCCGCTACAGCACCGCGCTCGATCTGGTGATCGAGGTCTCTGACCAGCTGTTGGAGCACAACCAGGGCGTCTTCCGGATCGTGGCTGAAGCCGGTTCGCCGGCTCAGGTGACTCGGGTCGAGAATCGGCAGCCGGATCTGAGGCTGGGCATCCGTGAACTCGGCGCGATCTATCTGGGCGGGGTTTCCCTGGCCGCGCTGCATCGCGCGGGACTGGTCACCGAGCACACGCCGGGATCGGTGGCGGAAATGGCTCTGGCCTTCGACTGGCCGATCAAGCCCTATTGCCCGGACAACTTCTGAGCTCGGCTGTCGCCGGGGAGGGGCCCGGATCGAGGATGGGGAGTTCTAGGTCAGGATCGCCTCCCAGTCCTTGAAAACGACCACACGGCATCCACGTGATCACAAATTGCCCGCCGGCTCGGGGTGCATCAGGGCACGGTGTGTGCGGACGCGGAACCTGTGACGACGAAACGACGCGCTGCCAACTCGTGAGGCGAGTAGTCGCGGCCCTTAGTTGTCCAGGACGCCCTTGAAGCTCACGTCCGAGGGATCCATGATGCGCCGGTTCTCGGCGACAACAGATCCGGCGAGGTAGTACTTCAGGCTGACTGTGCCCGCGCCCTCAGCCTTGGCCCGATCGACGAGCTGCTGGTTGATCGTCCGGATGAGGGTCTGAGCCTCTAGCGTCGTGGCAGACGCCAACATGAGATTCAGGTTGATGTAGTAGACGTCCCTTGTGCTGCCGTTCTCGATGCTGTCGATAACAGTTGCGCCGGCTGCCCCGTTCAGCCCCTCCACATGGTCCTTCAGCGCTTTGAGGAGGTCTGCACCTGACGCGGCCCCCTTCTCCTCCTTGGAGGTTATTCGGAAAATGTCTTCACCGAACGAGCCTTCAGCCATCCATCTGTCGTCTCGCCGCTGATCGTCACCTCGACCGTCTCCAGAACCATCTCGACCTTCGTCCCGTCGGTCCACTCGTCTGCGTCGGACTCCTCCACGAAGACAAGCAAGTCGTCGGCACCGTCCTTGGCCTTGAGCATCACCGAGTAGTCTCCCGATGCCCCCTTTCCCCAAGCATCGGACTCGAACAGCTCAGCGGTCACCCTGAACTGATCGCCGAGCTGGATTCCGCCCATGCCAGGGGAGTTCAGCTTGTCGAGAAGCTTGTCGACGGTGATGTCAGTGATCGTCGGTTCGGAAGGAGTCTCCGACGGCGTTGGCATCTGCGAAGGGGTTGGGGTCGCCTCGGGTGTCGGAGTCGGAGCAGCGGGAGCGGCTTCCGGGGCCGCTCCACCTCCCGATGCCGCAACGGAGACACCGACGATCCCTGCCAGCAGAACGGCTGCGACTACACCAGATGCGATCAGTTGACTCTTGGGCGCCAGGCGTCGAAATGACGCCCAAGCCGATGAGAGGGCTCGGAAGATCTGGAGCAGCGGGTTCTTCGGCTTCGGGCGTCGGAAGATCATCCCTGTCAGGAGCGTCCCTTGGTTCTGGGAGACGAGCTCCCAGCCCTGGTTCTCCATCTTCGACCTAGTGCGGGCTTCCCTGCCGCGCATCGTCTTGACCACCTGGGTCAGATACTGCACTTCCTCGGCAGCGTCGCTTCCGGACTGCGGTTCAACCACTGGTGTCACCTCTCACCGAGAGCGGAAGAGCGTCATCCACTCAAAATCAGCATGTATACATGCGCATGTGAACCCTACAGGGCCGACAGGCTCGATTTGTGGTTCCTCGCACTCCCGATGGCGACTCGTGGGCTGCCTACGCCCGCGAACTCGGGGTGCGACTTCACCGCGAGCGCGTGCGAAACGGCCTCAGCCAGGAGCGGCTCGCAGTCGCCGCCGGCATTACCGCGTTCACCTACCGCAAGTTGGAGAAGGGAGAGTCCAACCCGGGAACTCCGGCCAACCCCCGGCTACGCACCGTCGTCGCCCTCGCCGAGGTCATGGGGATCTCTGTGTCGGAGCTTCTCCCGCCAGAACCGGGAGGAGTGGCCCTTGGCAGGTAGTCACTCGAAGTGACGCAATGGTGGGGACAACCCCACAGGGTTGCCTGAACCTTCGTGAGGTCTGTTGTTCTCAGCGCGGTTCCGTTCTTTCAGTTCTTGGCGCATCGCGCGGCGGATCATGCTGTGTGACTGCGGGTTCTTCAGCAGTTCCTGATAGGTCGAGCCGTCCCGGTCGGCGCGCAACCAGTCCAGACACGCCTGGGTCTCTTCCCGTAGATCATCGCCGCCCGCTTCGTCGCACCAGTCCTCGATCAGGTCGGCTTCCTCGTAGAAGGCAACGGTCTGCTCGTGGAACGTGTGGGTGGGCACCACGACACGGGAGCTGTAGTGCACCCAGCGCTGAAGAAGGAGGTTCACTCCGAACGGTGACAGAGAGGCGATTCGCGAGGTCAAGTCGGCGGGTGCCACTGTGTAGAGGTTGTCGAAGTTCGCCGCCTGGTGCTGGCTCTGGGTCGTCACGTCGGGCCGGATGTCGGGCAGCGGCATCAGGTTGAAGTTTCCGTCCGTCCAGCCGGGTTCGTCGATCTCCTTGCGATTAGTCACCTCGGCAACGAGGACCTGCCAGGCAAGGTCGACCCCGTTCGTGCGCATTGAGCAAGGGTGTTGAAGCACTACAACCGAGCGCGCCTTGGTCTTGCCGGTCGATCCGGGCAGGAGCACTCCGGTGAAGATGTCACCTGTGAAGATCGGTCGGGTCGCCGAGACCTCGTCACCGCGCGCACGGTAGAGGGCGTCCCAGTCTGAGACACCCTCTGCGTACGGGGATTCGAGGTCTTTGCTCAAAGATCAACCCTTCATGCGAATCGAGCGGTTGCCGTCGCCCGCCTCGAAGACCTCGAAGTCTGATCGGTACCGTTCGCGCCAGTCGGGGTCGAACTCCGACAGCAGCGCTTCGGGGTCTACGTGACCGCTCGCAAACTCGAAAACAAGGTCAGCGCGATTAGCTGCGTAGAGCACGATCGGCGTGACGGGAGCAGAAGAAGAGAGTGGCATCTCGAACCAGGATGCAATCTCGTCGACCATGTAGTGACTTGTGATCAGGTCGCAAGCAGCAAGCAAGCTTGCAATCCGATGGCGGCTGTCACCCGATGCCTTCTCGCCTTTCCGCCACCTCTGCACTGCGGGCACGCTCACGCCGACCATCCGTGCGATGTCGCGCCAAGCGAATCCGAGATCAGCAAGCTCCGTAAGCATTGACATCACGCTGGCCTTGCCGCGTTCAGCTGCCGCCTTGCGCCACTCGTTTTCGTGGGTGCGCTTGTGAAGGTCGTCGACATCGTCGCGGAGTGCGCGGGCTACGCCCCGGATTCCGCCAACTTCCGTCGTCGTGAGACGAGGTGGTGTGAGTCGCGTCTCCGTCAGGTTCCGACGGAACGTGGAGTCGCCCGCGGTTGCGCGCGTTCCCAACGCCGACTCGACAGCGGCGTTTCGCACCGACGTGTCAGTCATTTCGCAACACTTCCTCTCGTAGTCGATCGGTAATCACGCTCTCAAACACCCCTCGCACCGGCTCATGTAGTGCGTCGGCCTGGCGCAGGATGAGATCCACGTCAAACTCTGGTACCTCGTCGGCTGCTTGCCAGAAGCTGTCGATGTCCAACTTGAACAGGGGCCCCGGAGGCGGGAGTGGGCGACGCAGGTCGGGCGTCGACTGCACGGCGTAGTCGCTCTGCGCGCCGTACCTGAGAACCAGTGCGTGATCGCTGCCTCCCGAGAAAACGAAGACCCCTTCGTTGACAACCGGTACGAGGCTCAGCTCCGCACCGACGTGCGCGGGTCCCAGCAAGGAGGCGTCCACCCACTGCTCCCACGTGGGAACGCTGCTGCCGTTCTCTGCTGGAACCCTGATTTCATCGATGTACCGAAGCCCGATCCGCTCGACTCCGGCTGGGGCTGCGACGGCCAGGCGGGCCAGGAGCACGATGTCGAGTAGTTCACGCATCCTGTCGTAGCTGCCGTAGTTGGTGGTTTCGATCACCAGGCTGTCCGGGCGGACCGAGAGGGCAGTTCGCTTGTCGCGACTCGTCCACCGCGGGAAGCTCCTGACGACCTGCTGCTGTACTGGTGGGCCATCGGAGCCAGCTTGCACGGTAACTGAGACCTCGTTCATCTCACTCGGCAGAGGCAGCAGGTGTTTGACCCGCGCTGACATGTCCGTCACCTGCTTGCGGTCAAGTGGTTCGCACAGCGGGTGCCGCACCTCGATCGCCATCAGAACGATAGGCGCGCTCGGGTAAATCTCTCGCTCCCTCACACAAGACATACTACCTATGCTGAAACTGAAACAACAACCAAGTCGTCGCTCGTGTACCACGCGTGGAGATCGTGTGCCGGTGTCAGTCCATCAGGCTTTGCCCGTCGAAGCCTGCCGCAGTGGCCTCCTCGACGGCATCGGCGGGCATCGACGCAGACCATTTCGCGAACGTGGCGCAGGCAGGTGCGATGGCTCACAGGTGCGTACCCGGAGTGGGCGTGAGTCAGCGGTGACGGCGGCGCTGAATGACCGCCGCGGCGGCGCTGCCGGCGACCGCGGCAACCGTGCCGCCGGCGATCAACCAGCGATTCAAACGGCGATGCTCGGGACCGACCAGAGCTGAGGCCGGCTCGGCCAGATACACCTTGCCGGTGTCCCCATCGACCGTGATCTGTTGCCCGTCGGTGATCCGGCGGGTGGCGACCGCGGTGCCGAGCACGGCCGGGATGCCGTACTCGCGGGCCACGATCGAGCTGTGACTCAACGGGCCTCCGATGTCGGTGACCACCGCGCCGGCGCGGGCGAACAACGAGGTCCACGCCGGAGTGGTGATGCTGGCGACGAGAATCTCGCCCGGCTGCAGGCGGGCGAAGTCGCTCGGCCCGGTCAGCACTCGGGCGGTGCCCGTAACCCGACCACTGCTGGCGCCGATGCCGGTGAGTACGTCGCCGGTCTGCTCGGTCATGGTGGCCGGCATCATGCTGCCCAGCTTGTCCATCCAGGTGCCCTGGGGCAACAGCTGGGGTGGAGTCGCCCGGCGCTGCCCGCGCCAGACCTCCCGACGCTGCTCGATCAGGGCCCGCAGGTCGTGGCGATCACCATCGGCCAGTGCTGCCTCGATCTCGACACGCTGGCACCAGTAGACGTCGTCGACCTGCTCGACCACGCCCGCCGCGACCAGCCGGTGCCCGAGCTCGGCGAGCATCCGGCGGAGTTGGGGCCAGGCCAGCCCGACATCGGCGAGCGCATCTTCGCGGATCGGCGCGATCGCCTGTGCTCGCCGGAGCAGCCAGTCGAACTGGCCGCGGCGTACCGGGTCGATCCGGCGTCGGATGACGACGGTGGCCGCATCCCGTTTCTGCTGCAGCCGCCGCTGCCGTTCGTAAGGATCTCCGGCCTGGCCTTGCAGATAGAGCCGGACCGTGTCGATCAGCGGTGCTGGGTCGTCGGCGGGCACCGGGTTGACGAAGTCCAGGTTGTAGACCGCGTGCCCGTACGCATCCAGGTGCTGGGTGAAGCGCGCCGCGAATTCCGCCGCCTCGGATTCAAGGCCTTCGGGCAGCTCTTCGTCCGCGGCGACCGATCCGAGGCCCAGGGCCGACACGACCTGATCGGCGGGTGTCGCCGTCAGCCAGGCGGCCAGTGCTGCCCGCTGCTGTGCCCAACGAGCCAGATCCCACAGCGACCGTTCGGCACGGATCGGCTCGCTGTCGAAGCCGAGCAGCAGGCCCGCGGCGGGCGGGTCCCCATCGCGACGGATGAACGCGTCGTAGTACCTGGTCAGCAGGATCTCGGCGGTCGCGGCCAGCGGGATGATCGTCTGCACCGCGGTGTAGTAGATCGCGCCGGCCAGGACCAGCTCGGCGACGCCGTCCAGCAGCTCGGCGGCGCTGAGCTCCCGCAGCGAGCGGCCGGTCCAGCTGTCGACAGCGGCCTGATAGGTGGGACGGGAGACGTTCTCCCACCGAGCCCGGCCGCCGAAGCCCTTCTGGCCGTACGCCCCGCGTAACGCGGCGGGCGACTTGCGCGCCACCCGCCACAGACTGTCGTTGGCGTACTCGTAGTAGGCATAGCCGTTGACGGTCGGCAGCCGAACATCGCCGGGCCGCACCGTCCCGGCCCCGATGAACTCGTTCATCAAGGAGGTGATCGAGCCCGTGACCGCCGGGTCGATCACCTCGGCGAACAGCGGTGTCAGGGGATCCGGCAGCTGCTCGACGATGCTGGCCCGGAAGTACCAGGCGTGGTCATGAGGCACCGGCCAATCCGTCGGCACCGGACCGATCGGGTCCGGCAGGGCGGTGATCGGGCGGGCTTGCACGATCAGCAGCTCACCGTTTGTACTGCGCACCCATTCGATGTCTTGTGGACTGCCGAAGTGCTCGGCGATCCGTCGCCCGAGCCCGGCGAGGGTACGTGCGGCGGTGTCGTCCAGGACGGCGGCACTGCGCCGATCAGCCGGCACTTCGATCTCGGCGGTGCCGTCGGTGGTGCGGACCGTCTGGACCGTCTTGTCGGCGGTATGCCGATCGCTGATCGTGAGATCCTCGCCGGCCAGGGTGAGCTGGTCGGTGTTGACCAGCCCACCGACGACGGCCTCGCCCAGTCCCCAGGCAGCACTGATCAGCACCAGGTCCCGGCGGCCCGTCCCCGGGTCGGCGGTGAACATCACCCCGGACGACGCGGCGTCGACCAGAGTCTGGATCACAACGGCCAGGCTCACCTCGGCCGGGTCGATGCCCTGCCGGGCCCGATAGGCCATCGCCCTGGCCGTCCACAGTGATGCCCAGCAGCGGCGTACCGCGTTCAGCACGGCGGCCGTGCCGACCAGGTTGAGGTAGGTGTCCTGCTGACCCGCGAAGCTCGCATCGGCCAGGTCCTCCGCAGTGGCGGAGGAGCGTACGGCCACCGCCGGCTCACCGAGTTCGCGGTAGGCGTCGGTGATCTCCTGCAGCAACACGTCGGGCATGGTGCCGCCGGCGAACAGCTCGGCGATCTGGGCCGCAGCATCCTCGTACGCCTGGTCGTCGCCGAGCCCGGCGTCGGGAACCAGCGCGACAATCCGATCCTGCAGCGCATTCGCGGCCACGTACGCCTGATAGCCGGCGGTGGTCACCACGAAACCGGGCGGCACCGGTAGCCCGGCACCGATGAGTTCACCCAGGTTGGCAGCCTTGCCGCCGACCACTGACACGTCGTCTCGACCGAATGCCGCCAGCCCAGCGACCAAACCCGAAGTCGTCACAGTTCCTGAATGTACGCCCTCGGCAGAAGGCCCGGACTTGCTCGATCTTGTCGGTCTTGCTCTATCTCTAGCCAGTGCAGATCCGACAAGATCGAGCAGATCAGGTCGGGGTTCGGCCGCTCGGGAAGGAGATCAGAGGTATTCCTCGATGGCCCGCAGCAGGACCGACTTGGGCTTGGCGCCGGTGAACGCCTTGACCAGCTCGCCACCGGTGTAGACCTGGATGGTCGGCAGGCCGAGGACCTGGTTGTTTGCCGGGGTCACCGGGTTGACGTTGGTGTCCATCTTTACGAAGGTCACCTTGTCGCCATAGGTCTTGGCGAGTTCCTCGATGATCGGGGCGACCTGCTTGCACGGACCGCACCAGTCGGCCCAATAGTCGACCATGACCGGCTTGTCGGACTTGAGGACGACCTCCTCGAAGTTGGCATCCGTGACTTCGGTGACTGCGCTCATGTGACTGCTCCTCGATAGGTGATTCTTTAGGTGGATTTCCGGTATCTGGTCCACCGTCGACGTGGACAGAACACCAGAATTCTCACTGGCGGCGGACGGTGGACGATCCGGGGCAAGGGTTAGACAGTGACGGTCTCGGCGAGGGCGGCGGCCTCGACCTCGGCCGCGTCGTGTAAGTCGGCCAGGTAGCGCTCGGCATCCAGGGCGGCGGCACACCCGCTGCCGGCCGCGGTGATCGCCTGCCGGTAGGTGTGGTCGACCAGGTCACCACAGGCGAAGACACCGACCAGGTTGGTCCGGGTGCTCTTGCCCTCGGTGAGGACGTAGCCCTCGGCGTCGGTGTCGACCTGACCCTGAATCAACTCGGAGCGGGGATCGTGGCCGATCGCGATGAACAGACCCTGGATCTCCAACGTACGGTCCTCACCGGTCACGGTGTCGCGCAGGGACACTGACTCCAGCGACTTCTCGCCGTGCAGGGCGGTGACCGCACTGTTCCAGGCGAAGGAGATCTTCGGGTCGTTCTCCGCGCGGGCGGCCATGATCTTGCTGGCCCGCAGGTGATCGCGGCGATGGATCACGGTCACCGAGTTCGCGAACCGGGAGAGGAAGGTCGCCTCCTCCATGGCCGAGTCGCCGCCGCCGACGACTGCGATGTCCTTGCCACGGAAGAAGAATCCGTCGCAGGTGGCGCACCAGGACACACCGTGCCCGGACAGCCGGTCCTCGTCGGCGATACCGAGCTTGCGGTACGCCGAGCCGGTCGCCAGGATCACGGTGCGAGCGGAGTAGATCTTCCCCTCCCCGTCGGTGACCGTCTTGACCGGACCCGTCAGATCCATTGCGGCGATGTCCTCGACAACCAGTTCGGCGCCGAAGCGCTCGGCCTGGGCGCGCATGTTCTCCATCAGCTCCGGGCCCATGATCCCGTCGGTGAAACCGGGGAAGTTCTCCACCTCGGTGGTGTTCATCAGCGCACCGCCGGCGGTGATCGACCCCTCGAAGACCAGCGGCTTCAAGTCGGCCCGGGCCGCGTACACCGCGGCGGTGTAGCCGGCCGGTCCGCTGCCGACGATGATGACGTCACGAATCTCGGTGGAGGTGTTGGGGCTCATCCGTCCTGCTCTCGAATACTCGTCTGCTCGGTTCCTGCGACTGGGACGCGCTGGGGAAGGAGAGCCCGTCGGACGCGCCGACCTTTGGGCCGGTCGCGGTCTGGGCCACCTTACAGCGATGCATCCTCGTCGCACGCGAGCAACGTTCGCTGGTCGAGCGCTATTCCGGCATGGGTTCGGTGCCGACCCGCCGGCCCCCAGGGTCACGCCTGGTTGGCGGCGAAGCTGGCAGTTCGGCAGTTCGTGTCGCGGCAGATCGGAAGTTCAAGGGTTGGCAGTTCGGCAACTCAAGCCTCGGCAGTTCGGCAACTCGACTATGGTTGACTAATGGAAACTAGCGGTGACCTGGTCGAACGCAGGATTTTTCCGGTCGCGATCGACCGCTGCGCGGAGAGCCCCGTCGTCTTGCTCGAGGGCCCGCGCACGGTTGGCAAGTCCACTCTCCTGATGGCTCTGGCCGGGCGACTCGGCGGCGACGTCCTCGATCTTGATGATGTCGACATGCGCACCGCAGTGCGCCGGGATCCCGCGGCGATGGTCGACGGTCCTGGCCCAGTGCTCATCGATGAGTACCAGCATGCGCCGATCGTGCTGGATGCCATCAAGGCACGGCTGAATCGGTCGAGCCGACCTGGGCAGTTCGTACTGACCGGGTCGGCTCGTCACGAGTCGCTGCCGCGGGCGGCGCAAGCACTTACCGGTCGGCTGCAGCGTCTCCCGGTTCTACCGCTGTCTCAGGTCGAGCTCGAGCACTCAGAAAGTGATCTCCTCCTCGGCCTACTGAACGGACCCGCTGAAGCGATTGTCGCCCCGGCATCGACGAGCACCAGGCAGGACTACGTCGACCGGGTAGCGCGCGGAGGGTTTCCTCTCGCCTTGGCAGCGCACGATGCGTCCGCACGCTCACGGTGGATCGATGAATGGGTCCGGCTCACCCTCGAACGTGACGTCGAAGAACTTTCTCGTGTACGGCAGGCGCACCTGCTGCCGCTCGTGCTCGAACGACTCGCTGGACAGACCGCGCAGGTGCTGAATGGTGCCCAGCTTGCGGGCGATCTCGGGATCAACGAGAGGACGGCGCGAGACTACATACGTCTCCTCGAGGCGGTCTTCCTGGTCCGGATGCTGCCGTCGTGGGATCGCACACTGACGAAGAGGACCACGGCGAGGCCGAAGGCGCACCTGATCGATTCTGGTGTTGCCGCCAGGCTGCTGCGACTGACCTCGGACAAGCTGGCGAGTAAGGATCCCGCCGTCCTCACTCAATTCGGCCATCTGCTGGAGAGCTTTGTTGTCGGGGAAGTCCTCGCACAGGCCAGTTGGACTGACGGGATCTCGTCCGCGGGTCACTGGCGAACTCGAGACGGCGTTGAAGTCGACCTGGTGATCGAGACAGATGACGGCCGTGTGGTCGCGTTCGAGATCAAAGCGGCCAGCCGAGCCAGCGGAAGTGACTTTCCGGGTCTGCGATCTCTACGTGACCATCTCGGCGATGCCTTCATTGCCGGCGTCGTGCTTTATACCGGTGCGCGCAGCTATACCTACGAAGACCGCCTCCACGTCATGCCGATCGACCGCCTCTGGCAAGCGTGACTGCCTTTGCGGCGTAGCGCGGGCTATTCGGTGAGGCGGACCGGAGCACCTGCCGTGGGGGTGTCCTCGGCGCAGCCGTGCAGCAGCCTCGCGTACGTGATCCCGCCGGCGCGGGTGTAAACGAGGTAGGTCTCTTCGCCCTCGGTGTAGACGGGGGTGATCCCGGTGATCCGGCCGTCGATCACCTGTCGGGCACAGCGCCAGGCGGCAGAGAACAGATGGGGATCCAGATCGCGGTTCTCGGCCAGCTCGGATGCCTGTGACGCCAGGGCATCCGGTTGGACCTGGACCGGTGAGATCGCCGAAGGCTCGTTCATCCCGGCCGACGCGCTGATCACATAGCCGCTGAACCCGACCACCGATGCCGCCGCGGCAGCGACCAGCATGATCTTGAGAAAGCCGGTCTGCTTCACATAGGAAGCGGTGGCCGGCGCCTTCAGCGGGGTGGGCTGCCGCAACGGCACTATGTTGTCGGTTGCTGGGTTGTCAGCTACGGCGTTGTCGGTTGCCGGCGAAGGGGAGACAGCGACGTCGGACTCCTCGGCCAGCACCCGGTCCAACCGTGCCGCCACGGTCACCGGCAGGTCAGCTGACGGTCCGTACCTCAGCTCCAGCGACCCCAAGGCAGAGCTCATCAGGTCGAGATCGGCCTGCACTTGCGCGAACTCGGCCTGACACCTGGCACAGTCGGCCAGGTGAGCCTCGACTCCGGCGGCGATGACCGGGTCTGTCGGTGGCTCTCCCACCGCCAGGTCGGCCAGCTCGTCCAACCCGAGATGCCCACCGACGGTATCCGCGGCGGGTTGGCTGGCGAGCTGATCGGGCATCGAATGTTCTTCGTCGGGAGGAAACGGCGGCGTGGTCATTCGACCAGCCCTCGGGTCTGCAGCAGTTCGAGCGTACGACGCGACCGCTTGTCCAAGGCCGCGTCCGGTGCCTGGCTCAGTATCCACGTGAACAGGGTCGCGGTTCCGCGCCGCAGCTGGGCGGTCGGCACGGTCAGCCACCTCAGCTCACCCAGACGTTCGACCTGGAGCCGGTACGACGGGCCGCTCGGCGTGATGATCTCCTTGACCGCTCGCACCTGCGGTCCCTCGACCCGTTCGTACGAGCGCCAGTGCCGGGTGGTGAGGACCGGCCCCTCGGTAAGCAGGTACGCCCGGGTGCGCAACCAGACCACCAGGCAATAGCCCGCCCAGCAGAGCAACAGCAGAAGGGAAGCCGACCACCAGCCGACCGCCTGGCCGCGGATGAGGATGCCGAGCAGCACGACCAGCGCGACCGTCGCGAAGACCACCGGGGTGCGCCAGTTGTAGGACAGCGGAAGCGGCTGGGCCATCAGGTCTCTCCCTCCCTGCCGATCAGCGCTCCCCGTTCTCGAAGCAGCCGAGCCAGCCGTACCCGACCTCGAGCACAGCGGCTCTTCACCGTGCCGACCGGTACGCCGAGGATGTCCGCAGCCTCCTGGACCGAGTATCCCTCGACATCGACCACGACCAGTGCGTTCCGCTGATCATCGTTCAACTCCGCCAGTGCCTCGATCAGGTCCCGCTGCACCTCGCGCTGCTCGACAGGGCTCTGCTCGGCCGGCTCGGCCAGCTCCGCCGTACGCTCCGGGTCGTCCGGCAGCGGCTGTTCGCGCTGCCGTCGCTGCAACTGGCGGAGCCGGTCGAGGCAGGCGTTCACCACGATCCGATGCAGCCAGGTCGAGACCTGTGCCTCGCCGCGGAACCCGGCAGCCCGTCGGAACGCGGCCACGTACGCGTCCTGCAACGCGTCGGCGGCGTCGTGCGGGTTGCGCATCATCCGCAAGGCCACGGCCCAGAGCCGGTCTTGATGACGGTGGACCAGCGTGGCGAAGGCGTTCGGATCGCCGGCGACGTGGGCGGCGAGCAGTGCGGCATCCGGGTTGGTGGTCGTCGGGGCACCGTCAAAGGTCGCCAGAGCACTGGTGACTCCGGTGGCACCGGCCCGCAACTACACCACCTCGACCTCGTAGATCCCGCCCCGGTAGCCGCCACCCTCCTTCGGCAAGGAGGTCAGATAGACAAGGACGAACCGGGTGGTCTCCGGAGCCTTGAGCTTGATCGACGCGGAACTGCCCGCTTTGGCCTGGGAACCCACCGTACGCCACTGACTGTCCGACTTCATCGGAGGTTTCGTGACTGTCGCTGGATCGGTCTTCGGCACCCGGATCTGCACATTGGTGCCCTTGCCGGACAGCCTCAGGTTCACCTGGCTCACCGGCACCGGCTTGCCCAGATCGACGATCAGGCCGACTCCCCGCTTCAGCCCCCCGAGCTTCGGGGTGCCGAGATAGCGCACCGTGGTCCAGCGGGTCTTCGGGTCGCCGTCGATCGCGAGCTTGGCGTCACCGTTGTTCTCGTCGTTGGGCGGGTCGCCCTGCGGGTCGAACGCCCGGGCGCCGGTGATCTGGAGCGGGCCGGAGCTCGCGGGCGGGTTCGGCTGGCTGGCTGAGGGCGACTGATCCGACGGAGCGGCACCCTGACGCTGGTTGAGGACGACGGCCGAGGTGATCCCGGTGGCCAGCAGCAGCAGACCCATGGCCGCGATCAGTGCCATCCAGCGCCGCGGCTGAGCCGGACCCGGCTTGGTCGGCTTGCGCAGCGGTCGCGACGGTGGTGGTGGCGTGGGCTGACGGATCAGCGTCACCCGCACCGAGTCCTCCTGCTGCGACGGGCTGGTCGCCGACCGTGGGATCGGTGAGGTGACGGAGCCGGCCGAACGGGCATGCGCGGGAATGGTGATCGGCGGGGTCGAGGTGACCTTGGGGATCGGCTGACGGAGCCGACGCTCCAGATCCGCTGATGCGTCGGCCGTGCCCAGCACCTTCGTCAGCGCGTTCACCACATCGTTGGCGGTGATGAGCCGCTCGGCCCGATGCCGCGGCGGGTCGCCCAGGATCTGGTCGCAGACCACATCCAGAGTGGGTGACACCCCGGCGCGGACCTGCCGCGGGCTCATCAGGTGCCGGCCGGCGACCGGGGCGCCGGGCAGGCTGAATGCCGGGCCGCCGGGCCAACGGGAGACCAGGCAGGCATACAGCAACCGGCCGAGGTCCAGGACGTCGAGATGCTCGGACGACAGGTCGGCGGCCCGGGGCAGCGCGTTCCCGGGGGCCGGCCGCAGCGCGGCCTCGATCAGCAGACCGCTGATCTTGACGTGTCCGTCGGGGGTGAGGATCACGGTGTCCGGGTTGATCCGCTGGTGATAGAGCCCGAGCCCGTGCACGCCGGACAAGGCGTCGGCGACCTCGCGTACCACCCAGGCCGCTTCCAGACCCGACAGCGGGCCGTGGCTGAGCAGCACCTCCAGCGAGCGGCCGACGGCATACTCGCAGACCACGTACGAGCCCTGCTCCGGATCGTCGCTGTAGATCGCGTCCAGCACGCGCAAGAACCTGGAGTCGACCGCCAGCGCCGCCTGCCGCGCGGTCTCCAGGATCTCTGGAGCCTGGGGATCGAGCGGGGCGAGCAGATGCACCACGACCGAGCGGGACAAGACCAGATCGAAGGCTCGCCAGGTCACGGTGCGCGAGGACTCGGCGAGCAGTTCCTCCATCCGATAGCGGTAGCCCAGCACCGTGCCGGCGCTGGTGGTGATCCGCGGCAGCGTGCTCGGGGAGGCGTCCGGGGTCAGGCTGTCCCCAGTGGCTCCCGGTTCCGGGCCGACCAGCGGGTCGGCAGAGTCGGCGTCCCCAGCATCGTGGTGCTGTGAGCCCGTCGTGGAGATGCCGCCGAGCACGTCGGTGGGACCGGGCGCCGAGGGTGGGGCCGACGCCGGCCCCGGCATCGTGCTCGCGCCGGCAAAGGTGACCATGGGATCCACGTTCTCGATCGGGCCGGCCATCGGTGTGGGGTCGGCAGATGCCCTGATGCTAGGCGAGCCCGCCTGGCGGATGAGGGTCGAATCGCCGACGTCATCCTGATCGGGCGAGTTCGCTCGCACCGCAGTCGCCACAGTTCTCTTCCCCTCTGTCCCACTGGACCCTGCCGACCCAACAGCCTCTTCCGTTGCACCGGCCGTCGGGTCATCCGTAGCCGATACGCCCGGACCACCGGGTTTGGCTGCGTTTCCTCCCTGCCTATTACGACGACGTACGGCGCCGACGATGTCGGTGACCTCACGGATTCTCAGGATTCGGGCGGCGACGACGTACAGACCGATCGCGAGCAGACCGGCGATCGCCAGGGTGGCGGCGCGCAGCAGCTGGCTGTCGGCGGCGACGAAGCGGACGACCAGCCAGGCGGCCAGTCCCGCCGGGATGCTGGCCAGGCCGGTCCGGACGACGAGTGCCAGGATCGGCCGCAGCGACAGCGCGGGCAGCGAGCTGCGGAGCTTCCGGAACGAGAGCAGGACACCGATCACGTACGCCAGCGAGTAGCCCAGGGCCAATGCGGCGGCGACCAGCGGATTGGAGTCCAGGTAGATCACCAGGCCGACGCCGATCACCACATTGGCGGTGGCGATGACGACCTGGATGGCGAACGGGGTCTTGGTGTTCTCCAGCGCATAGAAGGCCCGCAGGCACACGTACTGCAAGGTGAACGGCACCAGTCCGATGCCGAGCGCCATTAGGGCATACCCGGTGTATTGCCAGTCGGCGGCACCCTTGCCGAAACCGAACACCAGTTGCGCGATCGGCAGGCCGAGCACCACGAAGGCCACCGAGGTAGGGACCAGCACCGACAACGCGAGGCGCATCGTCCGGGTGGTCTCCTCGGCGACTCCCTTCAGATCGCCGGCAGCCGCCAGCCGAGAGGCACTGGGCAGCATCGCGGTCGCCAGCGAGACGGTGATCAGCGAGTGCGGCAGGATCCAGATCGCGTACGCATACCCGTACGCGGCCAGCCCGCCGCCACCGCCGTGGATCGTGGCCCCGGTGGCGACCTTGTTGATCACGACCAAGGCGAGTTGGGTGACCAGCACATAGCCGAGCACCCACTTGGCCAGCCGGACGGTATGGCCCAGTCCGGTGCCCTTGAAGTCGAACCGCGGCTGGAAGTGGAATCCGACGGCCCGCAGATACGGCACCAGGATTGCCGCCTGCGCCGCGACGCCGACAGTCGAACCGATCCCGAGCAGGGCCTCCTGGCCGGGCGTGAATGCGGCCGCGGTGTCGCTCTGGCCGAAGACGATCCAGAACAACAGCAGCACCGCGATCGAGACCACGTTGTTGGCGATCGGCGCCCACATCATCGGGCCGAACTTGTCCCGGGAGTTCAGCACCTGCCCCGCCAGCACGAACGCGCCGTAGAAGAACACCTGTGGCATGCAGTAGTACGCCAACGCGACCATCGACTGGTACTGCGCCGCGACGACCGGGTCCTTCCAATCACCGGCGGAATAGAGCGAGATGATCCAGGGCGAGGCCAGCGTCAGGGCCAGCGTGATGATGAACAACCCGATCAGACCGAGTGTCATGATCCGGTTGGTGTAGGCCTCGCCCCGATCGGAGTCGGACTTGACCGCCCGGACGATCTGCGGCACCAGCACGGTGTTGAGGATGCCGCCGGCCAACAGGATGTACATGCTGTTCGGCACGGTGTTGGCCAGGGTGAACATGTCGGCCTGCCGGGTGCCGTTGCCGAACAGGAAGACCAGCAGCACGAACCGGCCGAAGCCCATCATCCGGGAGACCGCTGTCCCGGCGGCCATGATCGCTCCGGAGGAGATCAGCCGATGTCGGGCCTGCCGGTCGCTGGGACGGGTCTCGACCGCTTCGGCCTCAGACATCGAGGGTGTCCTTCGTGGTCTCGTCGGGGTGGCTGGACGGGTCCTGGTGGCTGGGCGGGCGGGAGACGTGGATCGGCTCCGGCTCGCTCTCGGTCGCCGCGCGCTCCTTGTTGACCTGCCGGATCCGGAGCACGGTGGTGCCGATCAGGACGATGCCGGCCGCGATCGCGATCAGCCACCCGGTGGTGCCGGCCTGGGTGGCGCGCACTTCGATGGCCGTGGTCTGGCCGACCTGCTCGCCGCCGACGGTCTCGAGCCCGACGCGGACCTGGACGGTGCCGTTGGTCTGAGCGTCGACCTGAGCGATCGCCGTCTCGGCTTGGCCGGCTTCGACCGGTGGGATCTCCAGAGGCGCCACCGTGAGGCGCTGACTGGCCGCGGAGACGAACACCACGCGCACCCGAATGGCGTTGTCGTTCGGATCGTTGCCGACCGGCAGCAGGTTGCGAACAGTGATCGGGAAGGTGCCGGAACGACCCGTGGTCGAGACCTTGGCGGGCGCGGTGATCGAGACCTGACGACGCAGCAGGTCGGACAGCTGATCGGCGACGGCGGAGGTGTAGCGCTGGGCGGCTTTGGGCGCGTCCCGCCAACTCAGACTGACACTGCGGAGCACGGCGGTCGCCGCCTCGTTCCTGGCGGCTGCGGGTTCGACCAGGAGATCGGCGTACGTCTCGAACTGGCTCTCGAGCTGTTGGGTGGCCACCAGTTGGGTGACCGGGAGTTCGGCGCTGCGGGCGGAGTCGGTGTAGCGGTACTCGCCGGACCACGACACGGGCTTCCCGGCCAGCAGTTGGCTGAGAGTGGCGGCGGCGAACCAGTCGGCCTTGAGCGCGTTGTCGCTGCCGGCGGTCTGGCTCGGCTCGGTGATCAGCCGGACCCGACCCGGTGGGGAGCCCGCCGATGCCGATTTGGCGGCGATCCAGGTGTCGGACAGCATCCGCTGCTGGACCTTCGCCGGGGTGTTCCGAGGCGCCGGCCCAGGCCCGCCGCCCGAGGCGGCCGCGGTGTAGCGGACCAGCGTCGAGCGGTTGGGTCCACGCAGGACCGGAGACTCGGTCGCGTCGGGCAGCGTCGTGTCGGACAGCAGGATGGCCGCGGGCTCGAACCCCGCTGCGGCCTCGACGATCTGCTGGTCGGCGGCGCCGTCCCCGGGCAGCACCACCAGCGGCAGGCTGTCGGTGGCCTCCACCTGTGCCCCGGTCTGGACGGCCTCGGCGAGCAGATCGGATCGGCCGTTGTGGACGAGGGCAGCGATGTCAGGGTTGCCGTACGGCAGCCGATAGCCGTCACCCGTCCGGATCAGGGAGGCGAGCCGGCTCAGCCAGGCCTGTGCCGCGGCGGCGCCGCTACCGTCACGGAGGGTGCCGTCGGGTTCCTGGATGCGGTAGCCGCCGGCGACGGTCTGCGCTTCTTCGACCAGGGCCGGGTCCACGGCGAAGCTGGTGCCGCGCGCTCCCGCAGCCTCGAGCATGCGGGTCAGGCGGCCATCGGAGCCGAGCTCGTCGGCGAGGTGGTCGTCGGAGAGGACGCCGGTGCGCAGCAGGCTGGGCCGGCTGGTCAAGATCACGACCGAGACCTGACGGACCTTCTCCTTCGGCGATTTCGCCACCACCGGCAGGAACACCCGGCCACGGCCGAGCGTGATGTCCTGCCCGTACGGCTCGGTGCGACCGCGCAGATGCACCCCGACGAGGTAGACGCCGTCGATGTCGGGCAGTTCCAGCTGCGCCAAGGTGGCCGAGATGGTGAAGGTGGTGGATTTCCCGGGTTTCAGGGTCCGGTTGTTCTCCGAGGGGATGTTGACATAGATCGAGCCGTCCTGGGCCCGGGCGCCGAGGGGATCGTTGGCGGCGGAGGCGAGCGCCCGGTTCATGCCCTCGGCGCTGGTGATCGGGTCCAGTGAGCGCCAGTAGGCGATCTGCAGGTTGGACAGCTCGATGTCGGAGGTGTTGGTGATCCGTCCCGAGATGGTGACCTTCTGCTTGCGGTCGGTGGGGTCCGGCAGCGCGGGACGGAGTGCGTCGATGCTGATCCTGGCCCAGGACTCGGGCTCTTCGGCGTGGGCAGTCGGGGTGGTCTGGACGGCGAGCAGCAACGGCAGAGCGAGCAGTGTGGTGGCCAGGGTCGCCAGCAGCGCCCTCAACACCCTCACCTGCAACGCCTCGTCACCAGGAGGATTGTAGTGAGCGTGCAGCAGAATCGCTGGTATGCCGGGTTCCTCGGTGGCCTCGGGCGGCGAGCTGGCACGTGACCTTCGCCGCATTTCGACGCGCGGCTGGGGTCGCGCGGTTCGTGGTAACCACTAGGATCGACCCTCGTGTCTGGAGCCGAGCGGTTGAGCCGCAGCCAGGCGACCGCGCTGGCCGAGTTGCTGCGGGTCGCCCCGGTCGCCGACCGGTTGGGCGAGGTGTTCAGCGACGCGGGATTCCGGCTCTATCTGGTCGGCGGCAGCGTACGCGATGCGCTCCGCGGTGAGCTGGGGCACGATCTGGACTTCACCACCGATGCCCGACCCGACGACATCGAGCGGCTGCTGCGTACGGTGACGCCGACCGTGTGGACCATCGGCAAGGAGTTCGGCACGGTCGGCGGCCGGGTGGACGAGTCGCCCGGGCGTGCTGAGGCAGCTGGTGGGGAACTGGTGAGCTGGCTGATCGAGATCACCACTTTTCGCTCCGATGCCTACGCCAGTGACAGCCGCAAGCCGCTGGTGCAGTTCGGCGATACCTTGGAAGGCGACCTGGTCCGGCGCGATTTCACCGTGAACGCGATGGCGGTCGAGCTGCCCGGCAAGCGGTTCGTGGATCCCTACGGCGGCCTGGTGCACCTGGCGGAGGGCTGGCTGGACACGCCGGGCACACCGGAGCAGTCGTTCTCCGATGATCCGCTGCGGATGATGCGAGCGGCGCGGTTCACCTCGCAGCTGATGTTCCGGCCGGCGCCGCGAGTGATCCAGGCGATGACCGCGATGGCGGATCGGATCGAGATCGTGTCGGCCGAACGGGTCCGTGACGAGCTGTCCAAGCTGTTGCTGACGGCGCGGCCACGCCCCGGCCTCGGTCTGCTCGTGGCCACCGGACTGGCTGATCGAGTGCTGCCCGAGCTGCCGGCGCTGCGGCTGGAGCGCGACGAACACCATCGGCACAAGGACGTCTACGAGCACAGCCTCACCGTGCTGGAGCAGGCGATCGACCTGGAGGAGCGGCTGCCGGACCAGCCCGACCTGGTGATGCGTCTGGCGGCGCTGCTGCACGACATCGGCAAGCCGGCGACCCGGCGGTTCGAGCCGGGCGGCAAGGTGTCGTTCCACCACCACGATGTGGTCGGGGCGAAGCTGGCCAAGAAGCGGCTCAAGGCGCTGCGGTTCAGCGCCGGCGAGGTCGATGCGGTGGCCAAGCTGATCGAGCTGCACCTGCGTTTCCACGGGTACGGCGGAGGTCAGTGGACCGATGCGGCCGTCCGCCGGTATGTCCGTGATGCCGGCGACCAGCTGGCGCGGCTGCACGTGCTGACCAGGGCCGACTGCACAACCCGCAACGAGCGCAAGGCGGCCCGGCTGCGGCGTACCTATGACGAGCTGGAGTTGCGGATCGAGGCACTGGCCGAGCAGGAGGAGCTGAGCGCGCTCCGGCCGGATCTGGACGGCACCCAGATCATGGCCATCCTGGGCATCGGCCCTGGTCGTGAGGTCGGCGAGGCCTATCGCTTCCTGCTGGAGAAGCGGATCGAGGAGGGTCCCTTGGGCCCCGAGCGCGCCGAAGCCGAGCTCCGTTCCTGGTGGGCCTCCCGGGAGCCGTGAGCTCCGGCTCCCGGGCCCCGCGAGCCAGCCGTTTCGATAATCTGCCACACAGTTACATCGGGTACGCGTGACTGAGCGTAGAAGAGCGCTCAGTGAGGCAGATTCTCGAAAACGAGATCCGTACTAATCCTGCCGGGGTGCGTCTCGGCCGTCTGGTCAGGCATTTTGACCACGCAGGGATTCGGTGCCCTCGTCCATGGACAGGTTCCGGGTGATCAGGCCGAACCACAGCCCTAGCAGGGCGTACGCGACCGCGAGCCCGAGGATGATCGGCACCGATACGCCGTTCGCGGGCAGGATCGCGGCACCGATTCCGGCGGCCACCACGAGAGCGACGTTGAAGATCATGTCGTAGAGGACGAAGACGCGGCCCTTGAACTCGTCATCGACGTGCGCCTGGACCAGCGTGTCGACGCACAGTTTGATGCTCTGTGCGGTGATGCCGAGCAGGAAGCCGGCCAGCAGCAGTGGCAGCTGCCGGAAGATTGCGCCCGGCAACACCTGGAACACCGCGGACGTCAGGAACCCGACGACGACCAGTCGGCGTACCCCGAGGCGGACGCTCAAGGGTGGCGTCACGGCCGCCGCCGCCACGAATCCGGCCGCGGTCACGACCGCCAGGATGCCCAGATCGGCCAGTGCGGCGTTCACGTCATCGACCGCATTCAGGTAGTTGCGAAAGACCAGGATCATCGCCACCGTGACGACGCCGTACACGATCCGATGGGCACCGATCGCGATCAGACCCAGCCCGGCAGCCCGCCGTTCCCGCAGATGCCGGAGTGCCTCGACCAGACCATGCACGATCTCCCGGGCGAGTGCGGGGTCGGGCTGGTCCGGTCCGAGCGCCCGCCGCGGGATCCGCAGCGCCAGCCCCATGCTGATCAGCCAACCGAGCGCGGCAATACAGAACAGCACGGCGTTCGCGCGGTAGTCCGGCATCTGATTCCCCAGCACCACCCGCAGCGTGGTGCCCAACCCGACGCCGACCACGGTGCCGAGCGGTCCGATGGTCGGCATCACGGAGTTGGCGACCATGTACTCGCCCGGCTCGATCGTGTGCGGCAGCGCCGCCGACAAGGCAGCCAACAAGAACCGGTTCAGACTCATCGCCAGCAGCACACCACCGTAGAAGACCGCATCCGACCAACCGGTACGGATGCCGGATCCGACCAGGACCGCCAATCCGACGGCCAACACGGCGCGGGCGAGATCCAGCACCACTAGGATCTGCCGCCGTGACCAGCGGTCCAAGACCACGCTGACGAACGGACCGAGGATGGAGAACGGCAGCAAGGTGATCGCCAGCACGGCGGCGACCGAAGCGGCATCGGGCTGCCGCTGTGGGGAGAACAGCACGAAGGATGCCAGGGCGACCTGGAGTACGCCGTCAGCGGTCTGGGTTGCGACCCGGACCGACAGCAACCGCCGGAACAGCGAATGCCGGACCAGCTGCCGGAGGCTACGGACGAACTCCACCTGTTGAGGTTAGGAGATCGCCAGGAAGTTCGAGGACTTCCGGCATGCGCCTGGACAAAGACGTTCATGGCGCGCTCCAGGTGGGTCTCGAAGCGATCCTCATCGACTGGTGCGCTGTGGTTGTTTCGCGTCAAACGAAGCAACCACGACGCACCAGTGAGTGACCACTCACTTGGTCTTGGTGTGCGGACTCGTCCGATGGAGCATGCGTACGGTCTCGCGGCGTCCCGGCACTAGCCTCACACCGAGGGCGGCAGTATCGTCGCGCCATGGGTGGTTCGCGATGACAGCTGAGAAGCCGGAGTCCAAGCCGGTCGAGTCCACGCGTGCCGAGGAGGCGAAGATCCGACTCCAACTCGCGGCCAGCTCGGGACGCGGGGAGTCGGTCAAGGCCCAGGAGCTGATCGACGAGTTCCTCAAGGATGCCGCCGCAGCCGGGATCGCTCCCGAGCCACTGCGTGCCACGCTCTATTCAGGCCAGCCGGTGAAGACCGACAAACGGGGCTGGTATTTGCGCAAGAACAAGTCGGTCGCCATCGGCGAGGACGGTGGCTACTACATCCTGACCGTGCCCGGTGGCTTCATGGAGCGGATCCGTGGGGTCAAGCTGTTCCGCTCACCGCCGCCATTGGTCGTCGGCCTCGGCGGACGCGACGGTGAGACCGGCGACCTGGTCGATTTCCTCGCCCGGCGCCTCGCAGAGGGTTGAGTTGTCGACCTTCGAGGATGTGGCGCGGCTGGCCCGGGCGCTGCCGGAGACCGAGGAGACGACGTCCTGGGGCAATCTGACCTGGGCCGTGCGCAGCGGCGGCAAGGCCAAGCCCAAGGGCTTCGTCTGGGAGCGGCCGCTGAGCAAGAAGGATCAGGCGTTCCTGACCGCCGAGGGTGCCGAGGTGCCTCCCAACGAAGTGATCCTCGGGGTCCGGGTGGACGGGCTGGCGGAGAAGGAGGCAGTCCTTGCCGCGAATCCCGACTTCATGTTCACCACGCCGCACTTCAACGGCTACCCAGCGGTGCTCGTACGCCTGGACCGGGTGGACGAGGCGCGGCTCCGGGAGGTCGTCACAGACGCCTGGCTGGCCGTGGCACCGAAGAAGTTGGCCGATCAGTTCCTCGCCGGGGAGACCGACAGCTGAGTCCCGGACAGCTGAGCCTCAGACGTCGTCGTCGGCAGCGGAGGAGCCCTTCTTCACCTTGGTGAACTTCTTGTACTCCTCGACGACGTCCTCGGGTGACCCCTGCATCATCATCCGGCCCTTGTCCAGCCAGATGGCGTCGGTGCACATCTCCTTGATGCTGTTCAACCCATGACTGACCAGGAACATCGCTCGAGCAGAGCTGCGCAGTTCGGCCATCTTGTCGGTGGCTTTGGCTCGGAAGCGGGCATCGCCGGTCGACAGCGCCTCGTCCACCATCAAGATGTCCGGCTTCATATGGACAGCTACCGAGAAGGCGACCCGCGCGGACATGCCGGAGGAGTAGGTCTGCATCGGCATGTCGATGAAGTCGCCGATCTCGGTCCATTCCGCCACCTGGTCGGCGCGTTCCTCCACTTCCTTGCGGGACAGTCCGGCGGCGAGCCCGCCGAGGATGATGTTCTCCCGGCCCGACAGGCTCTTGTTGAAACCGACCCCCAGGGCGAGCAGTGTGCTGGCTTTGCCCCACACCTCGACGGATCCCTCGGTCGGTGGCAGGATCCCGGCGACCGCGCGCATCAGTGTGGACTTGCCGGCACCGTTGGCGCCGATGATGCCCATCGACGTACCTTCCGGCACGGTCAGGGTGAGGTCGGTCAGCGCCTTGACCTCTCGTACGGCTCGCTGACCACGGCCGAAGCGGACCAGTGCGGTACGCAGCGTCGGCCTGCGTTCGAACGAGGTGCGGTAGGTGATCGACAGGTTCTTGATCCTGACCGCCAACCCGGTCTGTTGCTCGTCAAGTGAGGCGGACAGCGAACTCACGCTCCCTCGAGATGAAGAACAAGAAGCCCACCAGCACGGCTCCGATTGCCCACGCGGCGGCGGCCAACCACATCCACAGCGGCGGTATGGCTTCGTCCTGCAGCAGGTTGGCGTAACCGGTGAGCATCGGATACATCGGGTTGAGCTGGACGATGAACTGCATCGCGGGGCCCATCCGGCTCAACATTTCCGGCAGCCACAGCACCGGCGACAGATACATCCACAGCCGCAGGACGTACGGCAGGAAGTTCGAGGTGTCCCGGAAGTAGACCTGGCAGGTGGCGAACAGCGCCGCCAAGCCCATGCTGAAGACCACCATGGTGCCCAGGAAGTAGAGGGAGACGATCATCCGCGGATGCCAGGTCAGCTGGAAGATGACGTGGAAGATCAGATAGACCGGAATGGTGGGCAGGAACCGCCAGAACGCCGTACGTACCGCTGACAAGGGGATCAACAGGCGCGGGAAGGCCGTGTTGATCAACAGCCGACCCGATCCGGTGACCGAGGTCGCGCCGGTGGAAGCCGCCGACTGCATCATCGTGAAGGCGAAGAGCGCCAGCGTCAGGTGGGTGAACAGCAACGGATCGTGCCGCTGCCGGATGATGGTGACCAGCAGGTAGTAGACGCCCGCCAGCAACAACGGATTGAGGATCAGCCACAACTGGCCGAAGGCGGTGTTGATATGGGCACCGCGCAGTGTTGCCTTGCTCATCTCCGAGGCGAACTCGCGTCGAGCCCACAGCTCTCGGAAGTACGGCACCAGTGGTGGCAGGCCGGCCCGATGTGGTCCGTAGCGGTGATAGACCGGCTCGAACTCGTCCTCGGAATCCACCCGTGTGGCCGCCGTCATGTCACCTCTTCCTCACCGGCATGGGTCGACCGGGGTCTGCTGCTGCGTTGAGTGTCGCCCGTGATCGGCAACGCGGTACGCCGACTGAGCGCACCATAGTCTGCCATGGGCGATCGATCGGGCGTATCAACTGGCCGAGAGCTGGCGGGCTCGAGATGTCAGCCCAGGTGACGGCGTAGCCAGCTGATGTCGGCTGCCTGACCCGCTAGCCCGCCCGGGGTCTCGACCACCACTGGAGCGCCGGCGGCGCTGATCACCGCCAGCAGGGCGTCGGGGTCGATCTCGCCGTCCTCGAGATTGGCGTGCCGGTCGGCGCCGGAGTCGAAGCCGTCCCGGGAGTTGTTGCAGTGGACCAGGTCGATCCGACCGGTGATCTCCAGAACTCGTGCGACCGCCTCGGCCAGCACGATCCCGCCCGCGTGCGCGTGACAGGTGTCGAGGCAGAAGCCCACGGTGTCGCCGCCGGTGGCCGAGGTGACGGCGTCCCAGAGCCGCTCGATCCGCTCCATCCGCCGAGCCATCGCCTGATCGCCACCGGCGGTGTTCTCGATCAGCAGCGGCACCGGCATCTCCAGGCTCTCGATGCATTTGCGCCAGTTGTCGAAGCCCTTGGCCGGGTCGTCGTTCTTGAGCACGTGGCCGCCGTGCACGATCACTCCGGCGGCACCGATCTCGGCCGCGGCGTTCAGATACTGCTGGAGGAACTTGCGGCTGGGAATCCGGATCCGGTTGTTCGTGGTGGCGACGTTGAGCACGTACGGCGCATGCACATAGAGCGCGATGTCGGCCTCGGCGGCTGCCTGCTTGAGTGCCTCGGCGCCGCCCGGGTACGCGATTTCGGGCCCCTTCCAGCCTTGCGGATCGCCGAGGAAGAACTGGGCCAGGTCCGCGCCGCGGGCCTTCGCCTCGGCGATCGGATCCTCCTGCTCGCCGTGGCCGCCGATCCGGATGTCACTCATGGCCCCGACCCTAGTAGCTGTTGTGCTGGTCGCCACTCGCGACGGGCAGTCAGCGGGAGTCGGGCGACTCCGGCGGTGTAGGCAGGGCCGACGGGAGCTCTTTCTCCAACTGGTCCAGCCGGGCGCGAAGCAGCTTCAACTCCTGGCCCCGGCGCTCCCAGAGCAGCAGAAGGGTGATGACGATCGCCCCGGTCACCGCGCCGAGGATGACTCCCCACAAGGTCGCCTGCCGGAACCCGGGGGCGGTCACGTCGAGCGTGCGCTCACCGGCGTGCGCAGCGGGACTGTTGCCGATGGAGATGCCGAGTGTCATCAGATTCGGCGCAGTCAGTGCGGCAGCAACCAGCACGATGATCGTCCTGGCCCGCCAGCTGAACGAGCGGTGCATGGCCTGAGCCAGCACGACCAGGGGCAGCAGCGTGAAGACGAAGCCGTACGAGAGGCCGAGCAGGATGCCGGTGCTGATCCTGCCGCCGGCCTGTCGACCGACGACTTGCGCCCACCAACGGGGGATCAAGGCGGAGAGCAAGAAGTAGAGCAGTACCGTCAAGATCGCACCGACGCCGATGAACACCACCCAGCGGATGATCGCCTTGCGGCGCTCCTGCTGCTCCGGGGTCGCGGGCTTCCGCTGTTTCGCCGGCTTGGGCTTCTTGGCCTTCTTCGCCTGCTCAGTCGGCTGCTCCGCCGTCGGCTTCGTCGCCGGCTGCCTATCGGCACCCGTCGTGGCCGGCTTCGCCGGATCCGCGCTCTCGCTCACAGAGTCGATGATGGCAGTCTTCCGACGGTTGTGCCCTGCCGGGTTCGCAACCGACCGCCGGATGCTGGTCAGGCTCGCCCACGCTGCCTACTCCGGCAGCGGGCTGGTTCGGTCGTCACTCGTGGTTCGGGTCGTGAGTGCCACGGCCGGTCTGCCACCAGTCGCGGACGCGACCGGCGGCGACATTCCCCACTCCGCCGACCACGGTGCCGACCTTGCCGACCACCCGGAACAGCGGATCGGAGGAGGTGCGGAAGGTGTTCGCGTACGAGGCTGCGGCCGCCTTCACGTCCTCACTCATGGGTGCGTTGGCGTCCTCCGAGCGGCGGGGATAGTCGCCGGACAGGATCGCACGGTATTCCGGGCCGGCCGCCCACTGCTGCAACTCGGCGGCGCGCAACGCAGCGAGCGGATGGGTCTGTGCGCTGATCTGCAAGATCTTCAACAGGCTGTCGCGGACATCGCCGCTGGACAGATACTCGGTGGCCTGATCGAGGAATCCGGCGACATCCATCTCGTCGGGATTCTGCGCTCCGGCCAGGGTGGCGTGGACGCGCAGTGCCGCCTTCGGATCCTGACCGCAGAGCAGACCGGCCCGGTCACAGGACAGCTCGGACTTGCGGTACCACTCGTTGAGTCCCTGGATGATCGCCCGGACACCCCAGTAGCCGATGGGCATCCACTGGATCGACGTCGCGATGTTGATCAGCTGCAGCAGCATCGTGCGATAGACAGCGTGACCGGACAGCACATGGCCGACCTCGTGCCCGATGACGAACCGCAGCCCGTCGTCGTCGACCAGATCGAGCATCCCGGTGCTCAACACGATCATCGGCCGATCAAGACCGATGGTCATCGCCGTCGGCTGGGGGTTCTGCTGTACGAAGAGTTCCGGCACCGGCTGCACATCCAGCGTGGTCGCGCATTCGCTGATCATCTGGTGGAGCAGTGGATACTGTCGCGGCGAGACTCGGATCGACGACGCGAGGCACAGCAGCCGTACGTTCCGTTCGCCGATCGCCCCAGACACGGCTTTCAGCACCGCATCGAAACCCGGGATCGCCCGCAGCGCGACCAGGGCGCCGCGGTCGGCCGGGTGCTCGTAGGCGCGCGGACTGATGTCCGAGAACCGGATCCGGCCCCCGCCGATGGCCCAACGCGAATTCGTCATCGCAGGGTCACCCCGTGAGATCGCGCATATTCAGTCCGAACACGATCAGGCTGATCAGACTGAGGGCTGCAGCGGCTCCGCCGACGATGATTCCGGCCAGTGCGACCCCATTCTTGAAGCCTGAGGATCGCGACTTGCTCCAGCCGATTGCGCTGACGATGACACCTGGTATCGCCAAGATGATGCCGACAGAGCACAGCAGGGTGAACAGGGCCCCGGATCCCGAGAGGACAAGCCCCACTATGCCCATCGTGCGGCCGGGATCAACCGGTGGCGGGCCCCCGTAGCCGCCGGGCGGACCGTAGCCGCCGGGTGGACCGTAGCCCGGAGCGCCGTAGGGCTGCTGCTGTTCACCGTAGGGCTGCCCATATGGGGGCTGCTGTCCGTACGGGGGTTCTTGACCATAGGGCTCTTCGGGCCGCTCAGGATCTGAGGGAGGAGGCTGTTGGTTCGACATGGGGCGCTCGCATCGCTTGGGGGCGGGTTGGCGGGAAACGAGAACAGAGGGGGATGGCTGCCGGCCAGCCTAGGAGACGAAGAGGTCGATCACCGGCAACGGCACCTGGTAGGGACAACAACGCCCAACCGTCGTAGGCTCGCCAGACATGAATGTGATCTTCGTCGAGCCCGCGTTCCCCGCCTATCAGCGCCAGTTCGTCCGCGGCCTGCACGCGGTCGGCGCCACGGTGATCGGCATCGGCGAGCGCCCTGGCGACTGGCTCGACGATGAACTGAAGAGCTGGCTGCATCACTACCACCAGATCGGCTCGGTGACCGACGTCGCCGAGTTGCACGACGCCGTGCGCTGGGTCCAGGACAAGGTCTGGGTGGACCGGCTCGAGGCGACGGTCGAGGCGCACATCCTGCCGACGGCCGAAGTTCGGGAGGCGTGTGGCATCCCTGGCACCTCTCGGCGGACCGCCTGGCTGTGCCGGGACAAGCCGGCCATGAAGGAGGCACTGCGCTCCGCCGGTGTGCCGACGGCCGCCTCGGCGGCAGTGGACTCGCTCGATCAGGCACTCGCCTTCGCCGCTGCCGTCGGCTATCCGCTGATCACCAAGCCGCGCGCCGCCGCGGGTGCCTCGGGCACCAGCCGGGTCGACAACGACACCGAGCTCAAGGCGGCCCTGGACCAGTTCGGGGCGGAGGGGGTCGGCTCGGTCGCGTTGGAGGAGTTCGTCGAGGGTCATGAGGGCTTCTACGACACGCTGTCGATCAACGGCGGTGCGGCGTACGACTTCGTCTGTCACTACTACCCGAACGTGCTGGAGGCGATGCGTACTCGATGGATCTCTCCACAGTTCGTCTCCACGAACCGGGTCGACCACGCGGAGAGCTACGGCGAGCTCAAGGAGCTGGGACACCGGGTCAACGAGGTGCTCGGGATCGGCACCTCGGCCACCCACATGGAGTGGTTCTTCGGCCCGAAAGGACTGCGCTTCTCCGAGGTCGGCTGCCGACCTGCCGGGGTCGGCGCCTGGGACCTGTACGCGGTCGGCAACGACGTCGACATCTACACGGAGTGGGCCCGCGCGGTGGTGCACGGGGATGTGCATGCCCCGTTGAGCCGGCAGTACTCCGCCGGTCTGATCGCGCTCCGGCCTACCGCCGACGGCTACATCCAGGGCTACTCCGGGGTGGAGGAGATGCAGTCCCAGTACGGCGAGTGGGTGATCGATGCACACCTGCCCGGAGCCGGTACGCCGACCCAGCCGGTCGCGGCGGGATTCATGGCCAATGCCTACATCCGGATGAAACACCCGGACTACGACGTGCTGCGTGGCATGCTCAACGACGTGGGCGAGACGATCACCGTGCACGCCGGCTGACGATCGAGAGGATCACGAGAGCACCACGAGTGGACGTCACAGTTCTTGGACCGCAGCGGCGGACTTCCGGCGCGAAGGCGGCGGTCGCCGAGCTCATCCCCCGTGGCCCCGTTGCCACGATCAACGCCGGCTGGCGAGAGCGGGAGAGCGAGGACGGTGAGCTGAATGCCGTCCTCGAGGGCAGGATGGCCAACCTGCGGCTCTATCAGCGGTGGACCGAGCTGATCAGCACCGATCCCGAGTACGCGGCCGCGGAGCGCAAGCTCGCCGACGAGCTGGAGGAGCAGCAAGCGGTCTACGCGCTGCGACTGTTCCACGCCGTCGCCGCATTGGACCAGGTGAACCGCCGGGACAAGATGCCGGCGGTGCGTGCCGCAGCGGTGGCCGACGGGATCCGGCAGCTGCGGGCACTGGATGCCTGGCATCTGTCCGAAGTGGCCGGCAGCCGGCACACCTTCTATCGCTCGATCATGATCGGCGAGCGGCCGAACGTGCTGGCCCATCGGCGAGAGTTGCGGGAGATCTGCCAGGGCAGCGCCGGCATGGTGATCACCGGCGGGCATGTCGGGGTGCTGCTCCATCTCATGCATGTGTTCGGGCTGGCGGCGATGCTCACCGAGCCGGTGATCACCTGGTCGGCCGGCGCGATGGCGCTGTCGGATCGGGTGGTGCTGTTCGGCGCCAACCGACCTGCCGGGCGACGGTTGCCGGAGGTCTGGGCGGAGGGCTTGGGCGCGTACCCGGGTGTGTTGCCGTTTCCCCAGCCACGTTCGAGGTTGCCGATGCACGACCCGTACCAGCTGGCGCTGCTTGCCCGCCGCTTCAAGCCCAGGACCTGCCTGCTGGTGGAGGAGAAGTCGCGGTTGCTGTTGGGCGAGGGCCGTCCGCTGCCGACGTCTGCGCGCTGGGTGGATCGGCAGGGTGCGGTGATCGTCAGGGGCCCGGAGGGTGACGTGGAGGAGCGCCCGGGCGTACCGGTCGATCCCACCGGCCAGCCGGCCCGCCGACCGGCGCATGCCGACCCGGTGACCCTTCGGAGGGTAGGCCCGTGATCGCCCTCCCCACGAATCTGCTCGATCTTGTCGGCTTCGCTCTATCTGCAGATCGAGCAGAGCCGACAAACCCGAGCAGCTCTGCGGAAGTGGGCCCCTGATGGCAGCCCAGCGGCCGAAGCTGGCGATCAACCGGCTCCGGGAGAGCAAGGAGCTCGACCACCAGGCGCTGCAGCGATTCGTCGACCAGCACGAGTTCCCGATCATCGAGGGCAACCAGTGCACCTTCGTCGCCTGGCAGCAGGCCGACGAGGTGTTCCTGCGACATCGCGTGGTCGGGATCCGTGATCCGCTGCCGTTGCGGCGGATCGAGCACACCGACTTCTGGTACGTGGTGCTGGAGATCCCCAAGGACTCCCGGGTGGAGTACCAGATCGAGGTACGCCGGGGCGAGCACTGGGAGCGCTTCAACGACCCGCTCAACCCTCGGATCGCCCGTAGTCCGGTGGGCAACTCCTCGGTCTGCTTCGGGCAGGGCTACCAGGTGCCGGACTGGGCGGTCTATGACCCCGACGCTCGACCCGGCGAACTGGTCGAGCTGATGATCAGGAGTCAGGCCCAGCGCCGGGACAACCGGGTGACGCTCTATCTGCCGGCACGATTCACCACGACCCAGCGCTATCCGCTGCTGGTGGTGCACGACGGCGGGGACTATCTGGAGTACGCGTCGATGAAGGTCGTGCTGGACAACCTGATCCACCGGCTGGACATGGCCGAGACCGTGGTGGCGTTCACCTACCCGGGGGAGCGGCTGCGGGAGTATCCGAACTCCGGGCCGCACGCCCGCTGGATCACCAAGGAGCTGATCGGTCAGCTGGAGGAGCAGTTCCCGCTGATCGCCCATCCGTCGGGGCGGGCGCTGCTGGGGTCCAGCTTCGGGGCGATCGCCTCGCTCACCACGGCGGTGCGCTATCCGCAGACGTACGGCTCGTTGCTACTGCAGTCGGGGTCGTTCGTGTTCACCGACATCGGAGCGCTGCAGGGCGAGGATCCGGCGTTCGATCCGGTGGTGAAGTTCATGAACCGCTATCGGGCCCGGCCGACCAGGTTCGCCGATCGGCTGTTCATGTCCTGCGGGGTGTATGAGCCGTTGATCATCTTCAATCGCTCGATGGTCCCGGTGTTCACCGAGACGGGGATGACGATCAACTACGTGGAGTCCCGGGACGGCCACAACTGGGAGTCGTGGCGCGACCGGCTCCGCGACGGCCTGTCCTGGATCTTCCCCGGCGAGAGCCTGTTCGTCTACGAATAGAGCATCTGCTCGATCTTGTCGGTTCTGCTCGATCTGCAGATAGAGCGACACCGACAAACCCGAGCAGATCGGGAGGGAGTTTGGCCGGACTGGGGCCCAACGGGTAACCTTGCCCGCTGGCGCGCGGCCGTCCTGAGGCCGTACGTCGTTGCATCGCCCTCCTGCCATGGGGACGTCCCATGGCCGCTGAGACCAGAGGAGGAGGAGTTCGCGCATGCGCCCGTACGAGGTCATGGTCATCTTCGACCCCGATACCGAGGAGCGTTCGGTCCAACCGACGCTCGAGCAATACCTGACCGTCATCACCAATGGTGGTGGCACCGTGGACAACCTGGACATCTGGGGCCGTCGCCGGCTGGCGTACGAGATCCAGAAGAAGTCCGAGGGGATCTACGCGGTCATCAACCTGACTGCCCAGCCCGACGACGTGAAGGAGCTGGATCGCCAGTTCCGGATCAACGAGTCGATCATGCGGACCAAGGTCATCCGGCCCGACACCCGCTGATCGCTCCGGCGAGCCCGCCCGAGTGTCAGTGGCCACTGACACGCTGGGCACCGCAACCAACAAAGATCGTCCAACGGAGACACACATGGCTGGCGAGACCTCCATCACCCTGATCGGCAACCTGACCGCGGACCCGGAGCTGCGCTTCACCCCGTCCGGGGCCCCGGTGGCCAACTTCACCGTCGCCTCCACCCCCCGCACCTTCGACCGGCAGTCCGGCGAATGGCGGGACGGGGACGCGATGTTCCTCAACTGCGCCGTCTGGCGGCAGTACGCGGAGAACGTGGCCGAGTCCCTGCAGAAGGGGATGCGGGTCATCGTCCAGGGCCGGCTGAAGTCGCGGAGCTACGAGACCCGTGAGGGTGAGAAGCGCACCGTCTTCGAGGTCGACGTCGAGGAGATCGGCCCGGCCCTGCGGTATGCGACGGCCAAGGTCACCCGCAGCTCCGGTGGGGGCGGCGGGAACTTCGGCGGTGGCAATGCCGGCAACTCCGGCGGCTATGGCGGTGGCGGCGGCTACGGCGGCAACCAGGGTCAGAGCGGCCAGGGTGGCGGTCGCCAGGGCGGCTACGGCGGTGATCCCTGGAATGCCGGCGGCGGACAGTCGGCTCCAGCCCAGGGCGGCCCGTCCCAGGGCAGTCAAGGCAATCAGGGCGGCGGCGACCCGTGGGGTGCCGCCCCCAGCGAGGAGCCCCCGTTCTGATCGTCGGATCAGTTCTGATCCTCGGATCGACGGGCCTCGTCATCCAGTAACAGCACCAACGGCACATTCCGGCTCCGAACGCCGGGCTTTCGAAAGGAGAGCACCACAATGGCCAGCACACCCCCACCTCCTCGCAAGGTGAAGAAGAAGGCCAACCCGCTCCGCGCGGGTCAGCAGATCGACTACAAGGACACCGCGACCCTGCGGAAGTTCATCTCCGAGCGGGGCAAGATCCGCGCTCGCCGGGTGACCGGCCTCTCCGTCCAGGAGCAGCGTCGCGTCGCCATCGCCATCAAGAACGCCCGCGAGGTTGCGCTGCTGCCGTACGCCTCGACGGCCCGCTGAGTTCAGGAGGGATCAGACATGAAGCTCATTCTGACCGCTGCTGTCGACAACCTCGGCCTGGCCGGCGACATTGTCGAGGTCAAGGACGGCTACGGCCGCAATTACCTGGTGCCGCGCGGCTATGCCATCCGGTGGACCAAGGGCGGCGAGAAGCAGATCGAGGGCATCAAGCGGAGCCGGGACGCCCGGGAGATCCGCAACCTGGATCACGCTCAGGAGGTCCGGGCCCAGATCGAGGGCCTGACCATTCAGCTGGACGTCCGCGCAGGTGAGAGCGGCAAGCTCTTCGGCGCGGTGACCCCGGCCGATGTCGCCTCCGCGATCAAGAAGTCCGGCGGCCCGTTGGTCGACAAGCGATCCATCGAGATCGTCAAGCCGATCAAGACCACCGGCAAGCACACCGTGGGCGTCAAGCTCCACGATGCTGTGACCGCGCACGTCGCGCTCGCGGTGACCGCGCAGGGCTGACGCCTGGCGCATCGACGCCAACGCGCATGATTGCACCGGCTGGCCCCTTCGGGGCCGGCCGGTGCCGCATTTCAGGGGTCATTGTGGCCACGGACAGCGGTCGGACGACGGTGAGGTCGCATGCCGCCCTCGTCACGGTGCCGCACGACGGCGATACGACGACATCATCGCCACGTCGACGGAGGGCGCGGAGTTGACGGCGCGCGTCGCTGACACGATGGCGGCGACCTTGCGTGACGACGCAGCCCTGCATCGCCTCTGGTACGACCTGCGCAACCAGTCGCTGTTCGAGGATGGTTTCCGCGACACGATCATCAGGATCGACGACCTGCTGCAGCAGATGGTGTGGACGATCGTCCTGCGCTATGCCGAGTTGATGGGGCGGGCACCTGCCGTGGCGCCCGAGTTCGCGTACGCGCTGGTGGACGGCCTGTTCCAGAATGAGCTGATCCGGTTCCTCCGAGGGGATCCCGAGGCGCTCGACCGGCTGCGCCGCGACTGCGTGACGCTGCTCTCCAACGTCGCCTGACCGGCGAGGTCCTCAGCCAGGCCTGGAAGGAGTCCTCGTCCCGCCAGCGGGTGACGGCCAGCCACTGCTCGCCGTCACAGGCCGTGCTGGTCGCGCTCAGCCCCAGTTGGCGGCGTTGGTCAGGCAGAACGGATGACCTGCGGGATCCAGCAGCACCCGCCACGTCTCGCTCGGCTGCTGCTCCGGAACGCTGGCACCGAGCGCGATGCAGCGCCGTTCGGCGGCTGCGATGTCCACGGCCTTCAGATCGAGGTGGAACTGCTTGCTGCCGTGCGGGTTGGGCCAGGCCGGCGGCTGGTAGTCGGGCACCTTGCCGAAGGCGAGAAGCATCGACTCCGGGCTCTTCAGCAGCGAATACTCGTCCTCGGCCATCACAATCTCCCAGTCCAGCAGCGCCGACCAGAAGGCAGCCTCGGCGCGTGGATCGGAGCAGTCCAGGTTCACCATGCCCAGCGATACGCCCGTGCTCTCTGTCATGGACCCATTCTGATCCGCACGGGAGGCTGCAGACTTGGACAAATCCGACATCGCCAGCCAGCACAGCCGTTCCGTACCGACCTACGAGACTCAGGAGATTCGGCGCGCCTTGGGCCGTGAGCGGCTCGGAGGGGGAAGAGTCTGGAACGTGAGTGACGTGCCCGAGGCCGGCCAACTGCGGGCGGGACAACTGCGGGCGGGACAGGTGCTACCTCTGGTCTGGCTGCTGGCCCGGCTGCTGCTGTCAGTCACGATCCTGCTGGTGATCTATTACCAGATGCCCGTTCACGAGGGCGGTTTGCGCTCGGACCTGCCCTGGCTCGGTCTCGACCTGCTGCTGTTCGGGGCGCTGGTCGGTGCTCAGGTGCCGTTGATCCTCCGCGCCAGGCACCCGGTGCTTCGCTCGGCGGAGGCGATGGCGCTCTGCGTGTGCTTCTACCTGATGATGTTCGCCCGGATCTACGTGTCACTCTCTGCGGCAGATCCGGCCGCGTTCACCCAGATCCTGGACCGCTCCACCGCGCTCTACTTCACCGTCACAGTCTTCGCCACCGTCGGTTTCGGGGATATCGCCGCCGCGACCAATCCGATGAAGCTGGTCGTGACCGTCCAGATGATCCTGAACCTGATCGTGCTCGGGGTCTTGGTCCGCACCCTGTTCACGATCGGACGGCGCAGCCAGGAGCGGCGGGCGAGGTCCTGACGCAGGTCAGTCGGCGAACACCTCGGTGATGATCGCGTACGCCTGCTCCAGGTAGCTCCACTCGTCCGGGTCCGGGCCGTCGTAGACCATAGCCAACGGACCGCCATAGCCCGCGTCGGCCAACACCGTCAGCGACCGGCGATAGTCCTCGACATCCAGACCGGCGTCGGTCACCCGCACCTTCGCCTGGCAGGTCTCGGCGAGGTGCGCGACGCGAGCAAGCTGGTCGTACTTGTCAGGTCCACGCCAGTTGCCCAGGTCGATCAGGAATCCCACCCGGTCCTCGGTCCGTTCCAGTAGCGCGATCACCGAATCGGCATCGGGCAGCAGCGCGAGCCAGTTCTCGGTCACCAAACGCAGCTCACGATGTCGGTCAGCCAGCCGGCGCAGGACGGCAGCGCTGGCATCCAGCCGCAACGGGGTCGGCTCGGACTTGCCGGCCGGCACCCGGGCGCGAGGGGCGCCGAGGATGGTGGCGATCTCCAGCCAGCCACTGAGCCAGCTCTCGCCCGGCGCGCTCCCGGTTGTGTCGGTCGGGTCGCCGTCATCGACCAGGAAGCACTCCAGCTCGACCCCGGACTCGGTGATCGCGGCTCGCAGTTCGTCGAGATAGGACGCTTCCGTGCTGGGCAGATAGAAGTGGGCCAGCTGAAAAGCCCCATAGCCTCGCCGGGCCAGCTCCGCCGGCAGATCGAGCAGGGCGATGCCGCCGCCGCCACCGGTCGGCAGCCCGCCCATCGGCATCGAACCAGGTGCGACGAACGAGCCGAGTGCGCGAAACAACGCCCAGCTGTGGACGGCCTTCACGGGTTGCTGTCGAGTCACGAGCCGAGGGTATTCGATGGGCGTATTCAATTGGCCCGTTCGCGACGACGGCGCGCATTCACCGGCTACGTCGTCACTCTTCACGAAGACGAAAGACGTGTCTTCGCTCATCGCTCCTCCGCACGCCGGGCACGCCGTCTTCCCGCTCACGAGCCGGACAGGTCGGAGCCGGTCCGGATCCAGGCGTTGCCACGGGCTCGGAGCACCAGGGTCAGCATCCGCGCGAGCATGAAGCCGCCGTACGCCACCCAGAGCCAGATCAGGCCCGCCTGGGACCACCCGACGGTCAGCACCAACGGGGTGTATGCCAGCAGCGAGATCACCCCCGCCAGCGCCAGATAGCGGCCGTCGCCGGCGCCGATCAGCACCCCGTCCAGCACGTACACGACGCCGGCGATCGGGGTGACCAGGGCGACCACGATCAGCACCCGAGCCACCAGTTGCTGTACCTGGGGATCGGAGGTGAACAGACCCGCGACGAACTGCCCGGCGACGGCGGTGATCAGCCCGAAGGCGATCCCGCAGAGTACGCCCCAGCCGATCATCCGGTTGGTCATCGCCCTGCCCAGCGCCACGTCGCCGGCACCGAGCAGGCGGCCGATGATGGCTTGGCCGGCGATGGCGATCGCGTCCAGCGCGAAGGCCAGCAGGGTCCAGATCGAGCTGGTCACCTGATGGGCGGCCAACATGACTGCGCCGCCGGCGGTGGCCACCACAGTGGTCATGGTGATCGCGATCTGCAGCGTCGCGGTCCGCGCGATCAGCCAGACGCCGGTCCGGGCCGCGGCCAGGATCCCGGCCGGATGAAAGCCCAGTGGCACTCCGGCGGTTCGGGCGCCCCGGATCACGATGACGGCGATGACCAGCGCGGCGACGGTCTGTGCGGTCAGGGTGCCGATCGCGGAGCCGGCGATGCCCAGACCGACGCCATAGACCAGCAGTCCGTTGAGCGCGATGTTCGCCAGGTTCGTTGCGACGGCCACCTTGAGTGGGGTGGTGGTGTCCTGCAACCCCCGGAGCACACCGGTGCCGGCCAGCAGCACCAGGATCGACGGGAGTCCGCAGATCGCGATCCGCAGATAGGTCAGCGCGGCGTCGCGGACTGCGGCCGGCGGCCCGTATGCGGCCACGATCGTGGGCAACAGGAGCTGCAACACGATGAGGATGACGACGCCGATCAGCACGGCGAGGGCGAGCCCGTCGATCCCGCCGGCCAGCGCCGCCCGCCGATCACCCGAGCCCAGGCGCCGGGCGACCGTGCTGGTGGTTCCGTAGGCGAGGAAGATGCACAGCCCGATCATGATGCCGATCAGGTTCGAGGCGATCCCCAATCCGGCGAGTTGGTCGGTGCCGAGGTGCCCGATGAAGGCCGAGTCGGCGATCAGCAGCAGCGGCTCAGTCACCAGGGTGGCGAAGGTGGGGACCGCGAGGGCGAAGATCTCGCGGTCCAGCGCGGCGTACCGACGCGCCCGGTTCGTGCGGGTAGGCATCCAGTTCTCAGGTCGAGGAGTTATCCACAGGAGTTATCCCCATTGTGGACGAGTTACATTGATGTCATTAGCGCGTCGCCCGGTGTTGGCCTGCAGGACAGCAAGGGCTCACCAGCGCGTCGGTCGGCACTACTTCCAGAGGGTCGCGATCCCGAAGGAGGCCGCCATGGCACCCATGCCGATCAGGATGTTCCAGTTGCCGAGTGCGGCCATGAAGGGGATGTGCTGTCCACCGACGTAGAAGACGATCAGCCAGAGCACGCCGAGCAGGCCGACGGTGATGAACGTCGGTGCGACCCAGCGGCCACCGCCGGGGGACTTGACCTTCTTCGGTTTCGCCTCTGCCGTCGCCTGCTGCTTCTTCTTGGTCTCGGCGGATTTGCGGGTTCTGGACTCGGGCACGCTGACTACTCCTTGGGTGTTGACCAATTAGCGTAGTTCACTCGGGAACAACATGGCGTGAGACGAGGACCGGATGGCCGAGGGCGGACTGACCCGGGTGTGGCAGCGCGTCCGGCGCGTCCTGCTCCGGGCGAGGTCGGCCCAGCGACGCCGGGCGAGCCAGCGAACCTGGTCGGCCCGGTTGGCCACCGCCGCGGTCCTGGTGGTCACCGGGCTGCTGGTGGTCGTCAGTGCGACTCACGCTCGGGGGATCGATCTGCGTCCCGGCCGGAACACCGATCTGGTGAGCCTGGTGCAGTCGGAGTCGCACCGGAACACCCAGTTGACCGCGGAGGTCACCCGGCTGCGCGCCGAGGTCGACCAGCTGGCGGCGGCCGAGGGCAGCACGGACAGCGACCTCGCCGGCGAACTGGCGGAGAAGTCCGCACTGGTGGGCTTGACGCCCGTCACCGGGCCGTCGGTCACGGTCACCCTCACTGATGCGCCGGCATCGGTCGCCGGTGACGGAGTGGACCAGGATCTGTTGGTGGTGCACCAGCAGGACATCCAATCGGTGGCCAACGAGCTGTGGCGTGGCGGCGCGGAGGCGATGACGATCCAGGGCCAGCGAGTGATCGCCACCACGGGCATCAAATGCGTCGGCAACACCGTGGTGCTGCACGGCGTGCCGTACGCGCCGCCGTACCGGATCAGTGCGATCGGCGACCCACGGAAACTGCAGGCGGCACTTGAGAGCGCGGAGTACATCAAGATCTACCGCCAGTACGTCGATGCGTTCCATCTCGGCTACGAGGTCACGGTTTCGGCTCGATCGACTTTCCCGGGCTACCAGGGCTCGGTCGACCTTCGCTACGCGACGGCATTCGACAGCCCGCGCTGAGCCGACCCCGCGGTTTTGTCTCATGGTGCACCTGAGAGGGGGACCATTGAACAAAACGTGGGCGCAGGCGGTCGGGTGGCACGGGAGAATGGTTCCCATGCCGCGCGCGAAGATCCTCGTCGTCGACAACTACGACTCGTTCGTCTACAACCTTGTCCAGTACCTGGCGCAGATCGGTGCCGAGGTCGAGGTCTGGCGCAACGACGACCCCCGATTTGCCGACGACTCCTTCACCGACGGCTTCGACGGCATCCTGCTTTCACCCGGTCCCGGTACGCCCGAGGAGGCCGGCGTGTGCATCGATGTGGTGCGCCGCAAGGCCGGCGTGGTGCCGATCTTCGGGGTCTGCCTGGGACTGCAGTCGATCGGAGTCGCGTACGGGGGGGTCGTCGACCGGGCACCTGAACTGCTGCACGGCAAGACGTCTGCGGTGCATCACGAGGGCGCCGGGGTGCTGGCCGGGTTGCCGAGCCCGTTCACCGCGACCCGCTATCACTCTCTGGCGATCGAGCCGGACTCGTTCCCGGCCGAGCTCGAGGTGACCGCGACGACGACCAGCGGCGTGATCATGGCCGTCCGGCATCGGACGCTGCCGGTCGAGGCCGTGCAGTTCCACCCAGAGTCGGTGCTGACCGAGGGTGGCTATCAGATGCTGGCCAACTGGCTGGTGCTCTGCGGCGACGCCGAGGCACCTGGTCGGGCTCGTGATTTCGCGCCTTTGATGAGTGTGCACTGACGCGGTGCTTGTTCGACGCAGTGCTTCTTCGAGCGGGCTACATCATCCGCCGGCGGTAGTCCTCCTTGACGGTACGCAGGTGGATCCACGATGTCGTGCGATTGACTCCGGGCAGTCGGCGGAGAACCTCGAGGTGCTCGAGGAGCTGGCCGGGGGCGTCGGCGGCGATGGTGGCGACTGCGTCGTAGGTGCCCAGCGTCTCGGTGGCGAACTCGACGAAGTCGGCGTCGCGCAGGAACCTGCTGACCGCGCCGTCGTCGGCTCCCAGGGTGAGACCCACCCCCATGGAGAGCTTGGCTCCTTGCAGTCCGCGGGCCTCGATCACCCCGATCTTGAGCAGCCGGGAGTCCAGCAGCCGCTGCAGCCGCGATCGGACGGCCGAGGGGGAGAGACCGACGCCGGTCGCGAGTGCCTGGTACGTCGCGCGTCCGTCATCTTGCAGGAGCCTGATCAAGGCGCGGTCGATGTCGTCGATCTCGATCGGCTCGAACGTGTCGTGGGCGAAGGAGCCGTGGATGATGCGTGAGTCGACCACCGTCGAGAGATCGGTGACCGATGGCTCACGACGGAAGCGAGCCACCAGACCGTACAGGTCTTCTCGAGTCGCGACGCGTGCCTCGACGAGGAAGTCGTGCTCGCCCAGGATCGCCGAGGCGAAGACGATCTCGTCCTGATTGAGCGCGAGCCGGGCTACGTCGGCGATCGAGCCTCGGGTCGAGATCGCGACCTGGGCGATGAGGGGCTGTCCCATGAATCCGGGGTTCACCACTCCGACGACTCGGACCGCCCCGGAAGCGAGCAACCGGCGGAGGCGTACGGAGACCAGCGATCTCGACTCGTTGACGGCCTTGGCGAGCGCTGAGATGCTCGCGCGAGGATCGGCGTGGAGGGTGCGGACCAGCCGCAGATCGGCGCCCTCGAGTCGTCGCTTCGGAGGGGCGGCAGGAGTCATGCGTAGACTTTCGATCAGATCGTTGATATTGAGGCTCACTGAGCATCGATCATGCCATGAAATGTGAGTTGAATACGTCAGATCAGTGTTCTGGTAGGTAAGTGACTACTGATCTGCATTGACGGGTGTGCTCGGCCTCTCCTATCCTGATGTCCAGCGCACAGGCCACTCCGGGGCCCGCACCACCACGGCCTCCGCAGCGCCAGGACTCCCGTGCTCGAGCCGAAGCCTGGCTCCAGCACGATCATTCTCACCACGCTCGATAAGGATCATCCATGCGGAAGCTCGCTTTCCTGCAGGCGCCCGACGACCGGGCGCCGCTCATTGTCACCGCGACCACGATTCGTACGCTCGATGCGGACGGCACGATCCCGGAGGCCTTCCTGATCGTCGGCGACCGGATCCGCCGGATCGGCACGATCGACGAGTGCCGGGATGCCGCCGCGGCCGTCAGCGCGCTGCCCGCTGAGGTGATCGATCTCGGCGACGCGACGATCGTGCCGGGCTTCATCGACGCCCACGCGCACCCGCTGATGCTCGGCCAGATGATGACCTGGGTCGACTGCGGCCCCGACAAGGCCGGCTCCATCCCCGAGATCGTCGCGCTGCTGCGCGAGGCCGCCGCGCGGATCCCCGCGGGGCGGCCGGTCCGCGGTTACGGCTACGAGCAACGCAACCTCGTCGAGCAGCGTCATCCGACCCGCCATGAGCTGGACGAGGTAGCCACCGACCGCGAGGTCTACCTGATGAACGCGTCCGGTCACGGCGGGGTCGTCAACAGCTACACCTTCGCGCTGCACGGCGTCACCAAGGACACCCCCAACCCGCAGGGCGGGGAGTTCTTCCGCGATGCCGACGGTGAGCTCACCGGCGAGCTCTCGGACGCAGCCTGCAACGTGCTGACGGGTCTCGAGGGTGTCAAGATCGGCCACCACGGTCCGAACTTCCACCTTGCCGACGATCTCGACGAGCACCGCCGCCAGTTGGCCGCTGCACAAGAGAACTTCCTGCAAGGCGGTGTCACCACCATCGGCGATGCGCAGGTCAGCAGACGAGAGTTCGACGTCTACCTGCGCCTCGCCGAGGCGGGCGAGCTCGACGTCCGGGTCTGCATGTATCTGCTCTCGCACCTGCTCGACGAGGCGATCGAGATGGGCCTGCACGGCCAGTTCGGCAACGAGCACCTGAGCTTCGCCGGCATCAAGTTCTATTCGGACGGCACGCTCGGCGGCTGGACTGCCTACTTCCCCGACGGGTACGTCGGCGACCCGTGCCGGACGGGCCAGCTCTACCACGACCCCGTCGACTACACCGAGCTGATCAAGAAGGCGCATCGGGTCGGCCTGCAGACGGCGACGCACTCGCAGTCGCCGACCGCGCTGGAGATGGTCATCAGCGCCATCGAGGCCGCACAGGGCGAGCGCCCGGACGCCGACGCCCGGCACCGGATCGAGCACTGCGGGCTGCCGACCCCGGCGCAGATCGAGCGGATGGCCAAGGCCGGCATCTATCCGGTCAACCAGCCGCAGCACCACTACAACTGGGGCGAGGGCGTCGAGCAGGCCATCGGTACGCCCGGCGAGCGGTTCAACCCGCTCGGCGAATTCGAGCGAGCCGGTGTGCCGGTGACGATCTCTTCTGACGCGCCGGTGGCCGATCCGCGTCCGCTCGAGGCCATCCAGGCCGCCGCCACGCGGATCACCCGCCGCGGTCACCAGCTCGGCCCCGACGACCTCGCGGTCTCGGTCGACACGGCCGTTCGCGGTCACACGATCTCGGCGGCCCGTGCGCTCGGTCGGGAGGACGACCTGGGCTCGCTCGAGGTCGGCAAGCGTGCCGACTTCGCGGTGCTCACCCAGGATCCGTACCACACCGAGCTCTCCGAGATCGCCCGGATCGGCGTCGCGCAAACCTGGGTCGGCGGCCAGCCCGTGTATGTGAAGGGAGCATGATCATGACCACGATTCCGGTTGACGAGATTCCGGTGGACGAAGCCGCCGCCGCCCGCGCGGCAGGCATCGAACCGGACAATGTCGGTCTCGCCGTCCTGCGGCTGTTGCGCGACTACGGCATCGACACGGTGTTCGGCATTCCGGGCACCCACAACCTCGAGTTCTATCGGCACGTGGAGCGGCTCGGGCTGCACGCCGTGACGGCTCGCCACGAACAGGGCGCGGGCTATGCGGCCTTCGGCCTGGCGCAGCGCACCGGGCAGCCCGGCGTGGTCATCACGACCTCGGGACCTGGCCTGCTGAACGCCCTCTCGGCGGCCGGCACCGCGTACGCGGAGTCCAAGCCGATGATCATCCTGGCGCCGGGTGTGCCACTCGGCGCGGAGTTCGCCGACATCGGTGCCCTGCACGAGACGAAGAACCAGGTCGCCGCCGCCGACGCGATCGTCGAGTGGGCCCGCCGGGCCGAGACCGCGCAAGACGCGATCGACGCCGTGCACGATGCGTTCGCGCTGTTCCGGACCGGTCGCCCCCGGCCCGTCTATATCGAGATCCCGCTGGACGTTCTCGAGGCCGCCGCCTCCGGTGTCACCCCGGACAGCCTCAGCCCGCGCCCAGCACCCGCGCCTGCCGCGGCCGATCCGGCGACGGTGGCCGCCGCCGCCGACCTGCTCGCGAAGGCCGAGCGCCCCGCCATCCTGGCCGGCGGCGGGGCGATCAATGGAGCGGAAGAACTCCGGCGGCTGGCCGAGCACCTCGGCGCTCCGGTGGTCACCAGTCTCAACGGCAAGGGGGTGCTGCCTGAGTCGCACCCGCTCGCGGTGGGCGCCGAGCTGCGGCTGGAGGCCGGGCGCTTGGCACTCAACTCCTCTGACGTGCTGCTCGCCGTCGGCACCAAGATCGGCGAGGCCGAGCTGTGGGGCGGCAAGGTCGAGCCCGCGGGCAAGGTCATCCGGGTCGACATCCTTGCCTCACAGCGGGACAAGAATCTGCCGTCCGACGTCGCGCTGATCGGTGACTCCGCCGCCGTGCTGGGGCAGCTCACCGACGCACTCGGGGTAAGCGACAGTGCCCAGCCGACGGCGGCCCCGTGGCTCGACCTCGACGCCGTACGTGAGTCCGTAGCCCTCGAGTCGGCGGCGTTCGCGCCGCTGGAGGATCGTGTCGCGGCCCGGATCGCGCGCGTCCTGCCCGCCGATGCGATCGTCGCCGGCGACTCCTCCCAGATCGCCTACTACGGGATGTCGAGCCGGGTACGCAGCGAGGAGCCGGGGGCGTTCCTCTACATGGCGGCGTACGCGACTCTCGGCTTCGGTCTGCCGGCGATGATCGGCGCCAAGATCGCCAGCCCGGAGCGCCCGGTCGTGGGCGTGATCGGCGACGGCGCGCTGATGTTCTCCATCCAGGAGTTGCAGACCGCGGTCGAGCAAGGCCTGGACCTCACCGTGGTCTGTGTCGACAACGGCGGGTACGGCGAGATCAAGCAGAACGAGGCGGACCGTGGCATCCCGCCGGTCGGCGTCGTGCTCGCGCAGCCGAACTGGCCGGCGCTCGCCGAGGCGTTCGGCGGCACCGGGTTCGCGGTGACGGCAGCCGATGATCTCGAGCGGGTGCTCGCCGACGCGCTCGCCACCGGCGGCGTCACCCTGGTCCACGTGCCGCTCGGACTCTTCGCGTAAGGATTGGAAGCTACTGATGGCACGAATCATCATCACCGACACCGGCGGCCTGACCGCCGAGCACGGGGTCGAGGCGCTGCGGGCGGCCGGCCACGAGGTCGCGGTCTTCGAGGCCGCGAGCTCTGCCGAGATCGCCACGGAGATTGCTGCGGCCGAGGCTCTGATCGTGGGCTATGTCCGGATCTCCGCGGCCGACATCACTTCCGCCCCGGCGCTTCGGGTGATCGCGACCACGACGACCGGTCTCGACCAGATCGACGTGGATGCGGCCCGGACCGCCGGCATCGCCGTCCATCCGCTGCCCAGCCCGGCGAGCGAAGAGGTCGCCACCCACGCACTGGCTGGGATGCTCACGCTGCTGCGGGAGATCCCCGCCGCGCAGGATGCGGCACGGAATGGCTGGGACTTCACCCAGATCCCGACGCCGCCGCGGATCAGTGAGCTCACGCTCGGCGTGTACGGTCTCGGCCGGATCGCGCGCAAGCTGGTCGAGCGGGCGCAGCCACTGTTCGCCCGGGTGGTGGCTTTCGACCCCTATCTGCCCGCCGAGCACTGGCCCGCGGGCGTCGATCGGGTCGACGATCTCGACGACCTCTTCCGGACTTCGAATGTGCTGAGCCTGCATGCGCCCGCGACCGCGGAGAACCATCACGCGGTGAACGAGCGCACGCTGGCGTTGCTCCCTCCGGATGCATACCTGGTGAATGTCGCCCGTGGCGAGCTCGTCGACTCCGCCGCCGTCCTGCTGGCCTTGGATGCCGGCACGCTGCGCGGCGCTTTCCTGGACGTCTTCGATCCCGAGCCGCCGTCGGCGAACGAGCCGCTGCTCAGTCACCCGCGCGCCATCGTGACGCCGCATGCCGCATTCTACAGCACCACGACCGATCTGGCCTATATGGGGATCGCGGTCGAGAACGTGCTCGCCGCGCTCGGCGACTAACGGACTCCGCGGGGTCGGAACTGCACGCTGACCCGAGGGCCGACCGGCCGGGCGGTCTTAGGCACTGCGTGCTCCCAGGTGCGCTGGCAGGAGCCGCCCATCACGATCAGGTCGCCGTGCCCGAGTCGATGCCGGATCGTGGCTCCGCCGCCGCGCGGCCGCAGCAAGAACTCGCGCGCCGAGCCCAGCGACACGATGGCCACCATGGTGTCCTCACTCCTGCCGCGCCCGATGGTGTCGCCGTGCCAGGCGACCGAGTCGCGGCCGTTGCGATAGAGGCACAGGCCGGCGGTCATGAACGGCTCGCCGAGTTCGGCCGCATAGTGCTCGTTCAAGGCTCGGCGGGCGAGGTCCAGGGTGGGATGGGGGAGGCGTTCCTCTTCGCCGTAGAAGCGAAGCAGCCGTGGCACATCGACCATCCGTTCGTACATCTGACGGCGCTCGGCCTGCCAATCGATGCCGAGCAGCCGGTCGTACACCTCATCGGCGCAGCCGAGCCAGCCCGGCAGCAGATCGACCCAGGCGCCGCGGCCCAACTCGTGCCGGACCACCAGGTCCGACAGCGGCCCCAGGCCGGGTTCAGTGTCGAGCTCGAACAGCGATCCTTGCAGTGCAGTCATCCCGGACATGACCCGAGTGTACGCCTATTCGAGCTAACGTTCTATTAAAGCGGTATGAGATTTCGACCGGACATCAGCCCGGGGTGTCGCCCGGGGTCGGCGTGCTGGACGTCGGCGGCGGTGTCGGAGTCGGGGTTGGCGTCGGAGTAGGCTTCGGCGCCACGGCCACGGTCGCCGAGATCGTCTCCCCGCGGGTGAGCTGCGTATTGGCCTCCGGATCCTGGTCGACGACCAGGCCGGGCGGCTGCTGATCGGTCTCGATTTCGGTGAACCGGACCTTGAAGCCTGCCGCCTTGGCATCGGCGGTGGCACGTTCCTTGGTGACGCCGACCAGGTTCGGGACCGTCGACTGACCGGTGGCGTAGGTGACGGTCACCTTGGTCGACAGCGGCACCGTGGCACCCTCCTTCGGGCTCACCGAGAGCACCTGCCCGGCCCGCGCACTGGCGGGCTCCGAGTCCGCCGGCTGTGGGTTGACGTTGTCGAAGCCGGCGTCGTTGAGCTGGTCCTCGGCCCGGTCCTTGTCACTGCCGATGAGCCCGCTGGGAATGGTGCCAGTCTTCGGACCCTGGTTCACGGTGATGGTCACCGTGCTGCCGACCTCGGCCTGTGTGTCGGGACCGGGATCCTGGTTGGTCACCTGGCCCTGCGTATTGGCCGAGCCGTTCACCTCGCGGACCTCGGTCTTCAGCCCGACCTCGTTCAACCGGGCGGTGGCCTGTTCCTGGGTGTACGTCACCACGTTGGGCACGGCGACCATCAGCGGCTCCGGCGGCTTGCTCGCCCAGCGCCAGACGCCCCAGCCCACACCCGCCAGCAGCAGGACCCCGAGGACGACGAGCAGCGCGATCAGGCCACCGCGCTTCTTCGGCTCCTCATCCTCCTCATCGAGATCGGCTGCCGCGCTCGCTGTCTGCGGTGCCGGCACCGGCGTCACCACGCGGGTCGGGATCTCCGACTCCGCGATCGGCCGCGGCACCACAGCGGTGGCCTGCTGCCCGGTCAGCACCCGGGAGATGTCGTTCTTGAACTCCCGGGCGGACTGATAGCGGTCATCAGGATCCTTCGCCAGCGCCTTCAAGGTGATGGCATCGATGTCCGGGGTGATCTCCGGGTCGAGCTGGCTCGGTGGCACCGGCGTCTCGCGGACGTGCTGATAGGCCACCGCAACCGGTGAATCGCCCACGAACGGGGGACGGCTGACCAGCAGCTCGTACAGCAGACAGCCCGCGGAATAGATGTCGGAGCGGGCGTCCACGGTCTCGCCGCGGGCCTGCTCCGGCGACAGATACTGCGCGGTGCCGATCACGGCGGCCGTCTGGGTCATGGTCGCTGAGGTGTCGGCGACCGCGCGCGCGATGCCGAAGTCCATCACCTTGACCTGCCCGTTCGGCGTCAGCATCACGTTCGCGGGCTTGATGTCGCGGTGCACGATGCCGGCCTTGTGGCTGTACGACAATGCGTCCAGCACCCCGATGGTGATCTCCAGCGCCCGCTCGGGGAGCAGCTTGCGGCCCTCCCGGAGGATCTCGCGCAAGGTCTGGCCCTCGACCAGCTCCATCACGATGTACGGGATGGAGGTGCCGGTCTGCGGGTCGGTCTCCTCGCCGGTGTCGTAGACGGCGACGATCGTCGGATGATTCAGGCCTGCTGCGGACTGCGCCTCACGCCGGAACCGGGCCTGGAAGGTCGGATCGTTGGCCAGATCGGCACGCAGCTCCTTGACCGCCACCGGTCGCCCCAGCCGGAGATCGAGGGCACGATGGACCTCGGCCATCCCGCCTCGCCCGAGCAGCTCACCCAGCTCGTAGCGTCCTCCGACCAGCTTGGGCTGGGTCGTCATCCGGTGCGTCCTTTCTCTACCTGGGCGCGCCTCGACCTCGTACGCGTCCGGTCCGACCATCCCACGACTGCCTGTCGTCGCGCGAATGCCCCCGACTTGTCCCCGCTCACTGGAGGGCCGCCTGCATCGTCGCCCGCGCGATCGGCGCGGCCACCCGGCCCCCGGCGATGTCCTCCCGGGGGATGTCGGCGTCCTCCACGATCACCGCGACAGCCACCTTCGGGTCGTCGACCGGGGCGAACGAGGTGAACCAGGCGAACGGCTTGCGCTTCGGGTCCGACTGTGCCGTACCCGTCTTGCCGCCGACCGACACACCCGAGATCTGGGCCGCCGAGCCGGTGCCCTGGGCGACCACGATCCGCATCATCTCCTGCAACTCCTTGGCATTCGACGGCGACATCGCCTGACTGAGCTTGGCCGGCTTGGTCGTCGACATCGGCTTCAGGTCCGGTCCCTGCACCATGGACACGACATACGGATCCATCACTGCGCCGTCGTTGGCGATGCCGGCGGTGACCATGGCCATCTGCAGCGGGCTGGCCGCGACGTCGAACTGACCGATCGAGGCCAGCGCCAGCTGTGCGGCGTCCATGTCGTCGGGGAACTGGCTCGCCACCCCGTTGAGGTCATTGAGATGGCGGGCGTTGAAGCCGAACTTCTGTGCCTGGTCGCGAAGCTTGTCCTGACCCACCTTGAGGCCGACATTGGCGAAGGCGGTGTTGCACGACACCCGGAGCGCGTTGGTGAGCGTGGTCTGCGAGCCGCCGCAGTTGGTCGAGTTCGGCAGATAGGTCTGGGTGTTCGGCAGCTTCAGCCGGTCCGGCGAGGCGATCTTGCTCTCCGGCGTCATGCCGTCCTCCAGCGCGGCTGCTGCGGTCACCAGCTTGAAGGTCGAACCAGGGGGGTAGATCTCCCGGGCCGCCCGGTTGGACAGCGGACTGGTCTTGTCCTTGGCGAGCCGGGTCCAGGACTTGTTGGCCGCCTCGATGTCGTGACTGGCGATCTCGTTCGGGTTGTAGCTCGGACTGGTGACCATCGCCAGCACTGCTCCGGTCTTGGGATCCAGGGCGACGACCGCGCCCTTCTGGTTGCCCAGCGCCTGGGTGGCGGCCTGCTGCACCCGCGGCACGATGGTGGTCTGGACACTGGCGCCCTTGGTGGCCGTGTTGGTCGCCAGGTCGACCAGGCGCCGTACGAACAGGGAGTCGTCGGTGCCGGCCAGCTCGGTGTTGTAGGAGTTCTCCAGGCCGGTCCGGGCATGGTCGTAGGAGTAGTAGCCGGTGACCACCGCGTACAGCTCGTCGTCGGGATAGACCCGCTGGAATCGGAACCGGTCGTTGGACTCCTGGGTCTCGGCCATCGGCACCTTGCCGGTGGCCAGGATCGCGCCCCGGTCCTGGGCGAACTCCGCGTCGCGGGTACGCCGGTTCTGCGCGTTCGCGTCCAGGGAGGCCTGACGGAACAGCACCGAGTAGGTGACGTTGCCCAGCAGCAGCGCGAACATGATCAAGGCGAAGAAGGCCACCCGGCGGATCGGCTTGTTCATGGGGTGTCCAACCTCGGGCAGTCCTGGCTCAGGCGGTCCCGGCTCATACGGGCCTCGCGATCAGCTGGGTCGTCTCGTCGGAGGGGTCGATGTCCAGTGCGGTCGCGATCGGTTTGCGGGCGTGGTGGGAGATCACCATCAACAGCCCGATGATGATCCAGTTGCTGATCAGCGAGGAGCCGCCTTGGGAGAGGAACGGGGTGGTCAGGCCGGTCAGCGGCAGCAGCCGGGTGACGCCACCGATGATCGTGAAGACCTGCAGCGCGAGCCCGAACGCCAGACCGGCGGCCAGCAACTTGCCGAACGGATCCCGGCACTGCAGCGCGGTGCGCAGGCCCCGGAAGACGATCAGCGCGTAGATCACGATGATGGCCATCAGCCCGGTCGCGCCGAGCTCCTCGCCGAAGGCGGCCGCGATGAAGTCGGACCGGGCCAGCGGGGTCAGTCCAGGCCGGCCCTCACCGAGCCCACGGCCCAGCAGACCGCCCCAGGCCATGCCGAATTGCGCGTTCACCACCTGGTAGTAACGCTCGTAGTCGCCGAAAGGATCCAGCCAGGCGCCGACCCGGATCTTCACGTGGTCGAACATCAAGAAGGCGACGTACGCGCCGGCGACGAACAGCGAGCCGCCCAGCACCACCCAGCCGCCGCGCTCGGTGGCGACGTACAGCATCATCACGAACATGCCGAAGAACAGCAGCGAGGTGCCCAGGTCGCGCTGCGAGATGAGGATCAGCAGGCTGATCGCCCAGACGCACAGGATCGGTCCGAGATCGCGAGCGCGCGGCAGGTCCAGACCGAGCACCCGCCAGCCGGCCAGCGCAAGCACGTCACGCTTCTCCACCAGATAGGAGGCGAAGGCGATGGCCAGGAGCACCTTGGCGGCCTCGGCGGGCTGGAAGCTGTACGGGCCCACCTGGATCCAGATCTGCGCACCGAACTTCTCCGTGCCCAGCCCGGGCACCAGCGGCAGCAGCAACAGCACCAGGCCCGCCAGGCCGAGGGTGTAGGTGTAGCCCTGCAGCGGCCGGTGATCGCGGATCACGACCGCGACTCCGATGAACATGATCACCCCGAGCACGGTCCAGATCAGCTGTGTCCGGGCACCGTCCAACGGGGGGTTGTTGATCAGGTCGATCCGATGGATCATCGCGATGCCGAGGCCGTTGAGCAGCACCACGCAGGGCAGCAGCACCGGATCGGCGTACGGGAGCCGCCAACGTACGGCGGCATGAGCGGCGATCACCGCCACCACTGATCCGATGGCCAGCACCGGGAAGCGACTGGAGAGCTCGCCGCTGACATTCAGATCGACCTGTGCGTAGGCACCCAGCACCAGCACGAGCGCGAACAGCAGCAGGAACAGCTCTGCCCCGCGCCGCTTCTTGGGGACGACCACCAGGTTGCTCATGGCTCAGCAGTCCTGTGGGGTGGCCGGGGTGGACGTCGTCTCCGACGGAGTCGGGCTGGTCGGACTCGCCGATGGGACCCTCGGGCCGATCACCGTGGGGCTGGGCGAGGTGGAACCGGTCGAGCCGTTCGGGGTTGGGATCGGCTTCGGGCTGCCGGTTGGGCCGGGTGTCGGGCTGAGCGGTGGCCGGGCGCAGCGCGCGGCCTCTCGCTTGAGCTGCTCGACGGTGGCGCGCGCGGCGTCGAGGTCGGCGACCTCGATGCCGGAGATCACCTGTGCTTGGTAGTACGGGGGCAGGCTGGCGACCGGCAGGTCCTGCACCTCGTACACCTGGGAGAGCGAGAGTCCGGGGATGCCGTCCGGTAGCCCCTGGAAGATGGCGACCTGGGTGTTGTCGGCACCGACGAAGTACTGCGTACGAGTCCAGGCATAGCCGGCACCCAGTCCGGCCGCGGTGACCAGCAGCACCGCCAGGCCGATCAGCAGCGTACGTAAACCACGTCGCTTGGCCGGGGCGCGCGGGGCATAGCGGGACTCGTCGTCGGTCTGGGGGTCGACCGCGGTGCGGGCGGCCGTGGCCGGGCCGGCGCTGCGGCGGCCTGGGTCGAGGTCGTCGTCCTGCCCCGCGCCGGGGACGCCGAGGGCGCCTTCCTCGAAGTGGGTACGCCGGGGAGCTGCCGGGATCTCGCGCTCGGCGGCGGCGCCGAGGATCAGGGCAGTCTCGGTCGCGCCATTCTCGGTTGCGCCGTTTTCGACCGGGGCCGGTCCCGCGACGGCCTCGGCGAGGACGACGGTGATGTTGTCGATCCCACCGCCGGCCAGTGCGGCCTCGACCAGCTCGGTCACCGCCTGGTCGAGGTCCGGGACGGCCATCAACGCGGCGATCTCGTGGTCGTCGACCATGCCCGATAGGCCGTCGCTGCAGAACAGCACCCGGTCTCCGGCCTGCAGCGGGACCGAGGTCAGATCGGGGTCGTTGGCCGGCTGACCGTTGAGCACCTTGAGCAGCAGGGAGCGGTGCGGATGGTACGCCGCCTCTTCGGGGGTGATCTTGCCGTCGTCGACCAGCGACTGCACCCAGCTGTGGTCGTGGGACAGCTGTTCCAGCAGTCCGTCGCGCAGCAGGTAGGCCCGACTGTCCCCGATGTGAGCCAGCGCCAGTTGGTTGCCGTCGAAGATGGCGCCGGTGACGGTGGTGCCCATCCCCTCCAGGGTGTAGTCGGCGGCCACCTGGTCGGCGATCCGCTCGTTGGCCTCGCCGATGGCGGTTTCGAGCCGTCCCAGCAGTGGGTTGCGCCCGACCGCGCCCTGCACCAGGGTCGCCGGCTGCTCAGCGGTCTGTTCGCCGAGCGGCACGATGATCGTCTGCTCGACTTCCTGGCTGGTCTCGATCTCGACCGGTTCTGCAGGCACAGTCGCAGCGGCCGGCTCGTCGGGAGCCGGCTGTTCCGGCGCCAGCAGCTCCGGCGTGTCCAGATCCTTGATCACGCCGATGGCGACCGCTGATGCCAGATCCCCGGCGGCGGCACCGCCCATGCCGTCGGCGACCACGAGCAGCTGCGGACTCGCGTACCCGGAGTCCTGGTTGTTCTTGCGGACCAGGCCGACCACGGACTGGGCCACCACGCGGAGGTGCAGGGTCACCTGCTCATACCTCCAGCTTCAGGACTGTCTTGCCGATTCGGATGGAGTCCACCAGGGAAACGCTGGTGGGAGCGGTGATCCGCTGGCCGTTGACATAGGTGCCGTTGGTCGAGCCGAGGTCCTCGACATACGGGCCGGCATCGGCGGCGACCAACCGAGCGTGTCGGGTGGAGACGTAGTCGTCATCGAGGATCAGTTGGCAGTCCGCGCCGCGGCCGATCAGCACGACACCGTCGCTCAGACTCGCGGAGAGCCCGGTCTGCGGACCTTGCACGATGGTCAGTTTGTGGGGTTCGCCCTTCTTGCCCCGCCGCGACTTCTTGGCGCGCGCGGGCTCCTCCAGCGGCTGCGGCTCGTCGGCCGGACCGGGCTGGGGGACCGTGTGGCCGAACAGGTCGCTACGAATGACCGACACGACGGAGAGGATGAACAGCCACAGCAGTGCCAGGTACAAGACCTTGATGGCGGTGACGGCGAGCTCGGACATGGGCCGCCTCCCTCAGCGCCCCGCGGGCGCGTGCACCAGCATCCGGGTGGAGCCGATCTCGATCCGGGTGCCTTCGACTAAAGGGGCGCGCTGCACCTTCTGACCGTTGACCGTGATGCCGTTGGTGGAGCCCAGGTCGACGATCTCGGCTGAGTGGGTGCTGGGATGGACCGTCACCTCGGCATGCAGCCGGGAGATGCCGGGGTCGTTGATGCGCACATCCGCGTCCGTGCCGCGGCCGATCACGAAACCGGGCGGGGTGAGCGGGTGCCGCATGCCGTTGACCTCGAGCACCAGCTGCTGCTGAGACTGGCCATAGCCGTACGGGCTGTCCGACGCGCTTTCCGCTGATCTGCCGGAGTGGGCCGACCCGGCGGAGAAGGCCGACGGTCCCGACTGTGCGGACGGGGCTGAGGCGGCTGAGCCTGCGGATGGAGCAGACCAGGGCGACGGGGCTGCGCTGCCTACCGGGCCGGCATGACTGCCGGCGCTCGGGGAGGTCCCGAGCCGAGACGAGCTCACCCGCCCTGCGGTCGTACCCGCGACCGCCTCCGACTCGACGGTGAAGCGGCCGGTCGGCAGGGAGGACTGCTCCTCGAAGTGGATCCGGATGGGTCCGTTGAACACGTACCCCATCTCCCGCGCGTGGGACTTCAGTTCGCCGGCGAGCTCGGCGATCAGGGTCTTCGAGTACGGCGTGAGTTTGGCGTAGTCGTGCTCGGACAGCCCGATGCGGAACTCGTTGGGCACCAGCCGCTTGTCGCGCGACATGAGCTTGGCCTCGGCGTCCAGCTCCTTTTGCAGCCGGGCGGCGATCTCGACCGGCTGGACGTCACCCTTGAAGGCGCGGGCGAAGACGCCGTTGACGGCACTCTCGACCTTCTTCTCGAACTTGCCGAAGATGCTCACGTCGTCCTCCTCCCTAGTCCGGCACGGTGGATCAGCCTAGATCGTATCCACCAGAATCGGGGGAACCCTGTCCATGCCAGCCGAGCGGGGCACGGTTCGATCACAACACTGTGGTCGTCCTTGGCCAGGGACAGGGGCTGAGGTCTCTGCCTGATAACGAATGACGATTCGATCCTCCTCGCCACGGCGTGCTAGCCTTTCCCGGCGGTTGTCCCAGGTGGGGTGACTGACGCGCGAGTGGCGGAACGGCAGACGCGCTGGCTTCAGGTGCCAGTGTCCGCAAGGACGTGGGGGTTCAAATCCCCCCTCGCGCACAGCAGAGCGGTTCGGGGAACTGGACCGCGTTTCTTCACAAACTCCAATGGCGGCCTGACCAGGGGTTTTGTCAGTTCTGGGCCGTACGTTGGAGTGGTGGTGACTGGAAAGCACGTGGCGACATGACACGTGAGTCCCCCCTCGATTCCGGCGTCAGTGCGGCCGGTGTTGATGATCTTGTCCGGCTGGGTCAGCGGATCGCCGCAGTCCGGAAGCAGCGCGGCTGGACCCAAAGCGACCTGAGTGAAGCTGCCGGCATCAGCCGGGTCACAGTGTCGAAGATCGAGCGCGGTACCACCGACGTCGGCTACGTACGGCTCGTCCGGTTAGCGCGGGCGCTTGAGGTCTCAACGTCGGTGTTCGTGGACTGATCCCCGCGACGGCGTGGACAGCCGACCGAGTTGTGGCCGGGCGCCAGCCGGACCCTCGAATGGGCCGCGAGGCGCGGCTCATCGCACCGTTGTCACGCCGGCCATCGCGCTGCCGATACTCCAGATGGAGACACATTCACTGCGAGAAAGGCCGCTCATGCTCAAGGTATACGACGTCAACTGGCGCCTCATCTGGTCGAGCGACGAGTCGAGTAATCCCGAGTTCGGTGTCGATTGGCTCAAGGGTCAAGGTGTGGCGGTCGCGGAGCTGGTGCCCTGGCCTACTTCCCAGGTGCCAGGGGGCCGCGACAACTTTCCATCGAACGGCGTCCTCCACAGCTATCGCGTCTCCGTCTACGACCGCGGCGGGTACTTCATCGTTGTGGGTAACGAGATGACGTAGCAACTCACCGAACCCTGAGCAACCAGAGCTGCGACCCGAGCCGCTGCCCCGGGCTATACCCGATCCCTGCCCCGACGAGACCAGCCACGTCGACCGCTGCCCGGTTCACCACCCCTTACTCCGCCAGCCTCGGTGGGCCGCTGGACGGTGTGTGACGCTAGTAACACAGCCGCCGCTTCGCCGAACTCCCACCTACGCTGGAGTGCCGCGACCTGAAGGTAGGCCCGATGCGCCAGCTGCTGCGACGAGTCACACTGATGCCGGCCGCTTTGCTGGTCGCCACGGTCGGGCTGCTCACGGCCCAGACTGCCCCGGCACACGCCAACGCCTGCGGGCCCACCTCTTTAGTCGACGGAATCGCCGTCGAACGCTGGCCTGATCGCGCCCGGATGAAGATCGTCGTCTCACCGTCCGTGGACGGCCGGGTGGCACCGTGGGGCACAAACGAGGTGTGGCGCGCAATCCAGGCCTGCGTTCCCGGGCTGACCGGGGAGGTCGCCGATTCCATTTACTGGCAGCTCGATTGCCACGTCTTGGGCGCCAGCATCGGCAGCGGCAGCGACGGCGTGTCCAAGGGGGCCATTAATGGCCCGGAGTTCGCGACCGGCCAGAGCTGGGACCTGGAGACGTGGCAGCCGGTGATGGGCCGCGACCTGGTCCGCTACCAGCGCACCGCTTGCGAGAGCGCGGACGACAAAGAACTTCCCGCTGGTCAGTGGCAGGTGTACTTCGGAGTCGATCCGATCGACAAGTCCGATCAGGACCTAGCCCGACTCCGGGAGGAGGCCGAGCAACGACGGGCAGCCAAAGCGGCCACGGCGGCAACTGACGCGTCGACCGGCGTCGTCTCCCGGACCGGCGGCGAGGGACTGTTTGCCCATACCGACCAGTGGCTCCTCGACAAGGCCACTCTGCTCGAAGAGGGAACGAGCGTCACCCTGCTGTGCCAGACCACCGGGCCCAACGTCGTCGACTACGCCTCCAGTGACCTGTGGGACAAAGTCCGACTCGCCGACGGCCGTGAACTGGTCGTCAGCGACCTGTTCATCGATCACCACGGAAACTTCGTACCGCCCTGCTAGTCGGACGCCGACGGCCTTCGCATCACCCTTGGGCACGGCCCCGCTGACCCAATGACGACCGACCCCCTCCGGGAACCTCAGACTGGACGCACACCCTTGGGCTCGGGCCGAGCCCGCCGTCCGTCAACAGACCCACCCTTTCCGCAGCCACGGCTCACGCCGGTTCGGCGCCGTTTTTCCTCAGTGCGGGCTGTCTTGGCGTGTCCGGTTATTGGGTGAGAAGGAGCTTGGGCCGCGGATCCCCCTGGCCGAGAAGCTCGTCGATGCGGCGTGCAGGCCATCGCAGTTGCTGGGCCAGCGCGACGCGGCTGTGGCCCAACGATCCGGCCACCCGCACCGCCTCGATGAGCATCTGAGGACGCTCGCCGGCGTAAGCGTGCACGGGGTCGGGCCGTCGAAGCTCTTTGGTGCTGGCCAACTTGATGTAGGCGCGGCGCATCGTCGCGTCGGAGACGACTCGCAACTCCGACATCCGACGCACCAGCGAGGCCACCTCCACACCCCAGTCACGCGACAACCGGTCGAGTGCGGCAAGGTCCATCCGTTCGGGTAGCAGGGATCGCATCTCCGCCGCGGGCGTCAGCAACTCGGCGGCGAACGCGTCGGCCTCCTTCTCCCGGGTGTGCACAAGCGTGGTCTCCGTGGACTGGTCCGGGTCGTCATCGGAATGCAGCAGCAGGTGCGCAAGCTCATGCGCGCTAGAGAACCGGTGATCGAAGACGTTCTGGGATCGGCGTTGGGTGGTGACGACGATCGGCCGGCCTGCGACGACCGCCGAGAAGGCGTCGACCCGTTCGATGTAGTCGAGGTCAGCATGGACCACGACCACACCGTTCACTTCGGCTGTAGCGACGAAGTGCCGGAATGGCCCATGCTGCTGCCCCCAGTGCACGCGCACCATCCGCGCGGCCTCCCGCGGCGAAGTGCCCGCCGGCACGACCGGCAGGTTCGGCTCGGGCAGGTGCACGTAGTGCTCCAGGGCGCAGGTCAGCTCCCACACCTGCTCGACGGTGGCGAGCGACCGCGCCCGGTCCGAGGCACGCATGGAGCGCAGGGAGCGGAAGTGGGCGTCGGCGGTATCGAGCCGCTTGTGCGGCCGCCCGGCGGCGAAGAAGGCCGCATCGACGTGCAATGACCGTGCTAGGTCGGCGACGTTTTCAGGCCGCGGTGTTGCGACGTTGGATTCCCACTGGCCGACCGCCTGGGCACTGACCCCGACCCGGTCGGCGAGATCGCGCTTCGTCAGGCCGGCGAGCACGCGTGCCTGGGTGAGCCTGGCCGGTAGGAACGCCGAGGATAAGGCGCCGAGCGCGACCCCCGCACGCTTCTGATCGAGCGAGCCACTCCCGGCTTCTCTGGCGGTGTCCGACTGGACGGACTGGTCGGTGAAGAGCGTGAGCTGCGGCCTGTCCGCGCCCAGCCCGCTCTGTCCCGGCTTGTCCTGACCCGGTCCTGTCCCGTTTCGTCTACCCCCGAGTCGGTTCCGGTCAGCCATCGGAGGTGGGCTGCTCGGGGCGGACCCTCGGGCTGACCGGCGGCCGGGGCGGCTGGCCCGAGTCGAAGGACGAGCCTCCGATGTCGGCCGGGCCCGACCCGGACGTGCCGTCCCAGAGCAGCTCCGGCTCCCAGACGAGCATGCCGTCGGCGTTCAGCGAGGCCGGACCCCACTCGATGCTGTCGACCTGATGCGAGCTGGACGTCATGGCGACGATGACCACGTGCAGGTGTTCCCCTGCCGCGAGCAGCTCGGCCAGCGGGTCGGTCATCTCAGGGTCGGCGGGATGGTCACGGACCAGGTCGTCGCCCTCCACTGTGAATAGCGGCAGCTCATCTGACTCGCGTCGGACGCGCCACAAGCCGTCGCGGCTAACCGATCCGCCGAACTGGACGTTCTCTGGCCTCGCGCCGCCCGGCGGCCGCCACGGGAAGTACAAGGTGCCATCGATCACCGGGACCTGGTAGCCGGCGTGGCCGACTTTGCGCACGTCCACGTCGTCGCGCCGCATCAGCAGACCGCCGCGGAGACGGTCCGGCAGGTCAGCGAAGATCTGACCGTACACACGCTGGTGCCGGCTGCCGGAGCGGTTCTGGCTGTCGGCGTACGCCGCGTGGATCTCCAGCATTACCTCGACGATCTGCTGGCCGAGGTCGCCCTCTTCGACTGGCTCCTCCGACTCTACGACAACAGCGGTAGTAGTCGTCATCACGTTCCTTTCGTTGATGGCGTCGAATCTATCTCATCGCTTTATATTTGCGCACGCAACGCGCAGTGCCGAGTCGGGATCGGGATCGACGACCCTATGTGGGCCGCGGAGACCGAGCAGCTCGCCGACTGGCTACTCCGGGTATTGCATCGAGCCGGGCAACGGCTTACACAGCATTGAACCCAGCCGGCCCCGGACGTCCTCACGGTGAGGCTTGTGGTTCGACCGCGTGGGGTTGTTAGTGACGCCGCTTGCTCATCATCGAGGGCGAGGCCGCCCCGGTTGCCGGGGTGCGGGTGTGCCGTGTGGCGGGTTGTCGCGTCGCTCGGGGACCGTCGGGGAAGGCCTCGTCGGAGGCGCCGGCTCCGGCCTTGGTTGCTGCGCGGGTGCACCGCCCCCGGTAACAGCCCGGGTCGGGCTGGGACGATCAGGCGGCTGGGGGAGGCTCGGTGCGATCGGCCGCCGAGGTTTCGGATCCGCCGGCGCCTTGGCCTGTTCCTTCATACGAGTCCTATCTCATCCACAATGCGAGCACCCAGAACACGACCTCGGCCGCGATGGCGACGAGAGCAATCCGTAGACACCACCACAAGCAGTCCAGCTTCTTCGAGTTGGAGTCGGTATCTACCTGCATATACCAGGCCAGGCTCCGTCTCATCTCGTCGATTGGGGCCGGCGGGTCGGCTTCGACGTAGTCGCCGAGCAGGCGTCGAACGTCGATTCCCCAGCGCCACTGATACGGCCAGACGATGGAGATGGCGGCGACGAGGACGACGAACAGGCACGCGAAGGCCAGCAGCACCCAGTGGGTCGACGGTGGCCGATCCTGGTCGGACAGCGCAGCCGCTCCGAAGAACGAACTCACCAAGGACGCAGCTGCGACAAGAGTGCCAGCACGGGCTCGGAGGTTGTCGAGCGCGGCCTGCTGCTGCGTCAGCCCGCGATGCGCTTGGGCAAGAACAAGTTCGAGCCTCGGATCGGCTGTGTCGTCGGCTGAAGGCTCACGCGCTCGCGTACGTCTGTGTCGACGGGTGGACGTGCCGCGCAGCCGCCGGCGACGTGGCTGCGCGGAAGGTGCGTGATTGCGATCTGGCACAGGTCATCCAGCCGATGATCGACGCTTGCGGCGGGCACGGTCAGCGATCAGCGCGCCGCCCGACACGCTCATCCGCCACTGCGCCATCTGGACGCTCACGCCGTACTGCTGGGCCAGATCCACAGTTGGCACGCCCCGCATAGCGCTGCGTTGGGCGATCTGCGGTGGGATCAGCAGCGCCCCAGCTAGCTCAGCGGCTTCGTTCTCCTGCGTCTTGCCCCAGCCGGAGCAGCGGCCGTCGGGAGTCGTCCAGGAGAGCGTCACCACATGCTCAGCTACTACATGGGCGGCCTCGTGAGCGAGGTCTGACCGAATGCGCGGGTCTTCGTGGGAGTCGTTGTAGACGACGACTTGACCGGTGCCGTTCGGAAGCAGTGCGGCGGACCATCTCGCCGACCCGGCGCCGAGGAAGCGACCGACCGCCTCATCCTCGGTCTGGAGAGCGCTGAGCTTCACGATCGGTACGCCGTACTGCTCACTCCACGCTTCCGGGTCGAACGGTTGAGTGGCCACGAGGCCGATCTCCGCGCGCACATCGGCGGCGAGACGGTGCAGCGCGGCCTTCGAGGTCATGGCCGGTCCTTCGGCCTGACTTCGCGGATGTGCCGGATCGTGGCTGTGAAGACGGACTCCAGGTACTGCTTGTCGGCGTCGTCGAGATCGTGGCGGCCACGGAGCAGTGCAGTGATCGCGGTCTGCAGCTCGGTTTCCGTTTCCGTCTTGGTCGGCTCGCCGAGGAACTCGTCCATCGTCATGCCCAACCAGGCGGTGATCTTGGCGAACGCAGGCAGATCCGGCTGTTGCCCGTTCTTCAATCGCGACAGCAGTGACGGGCTGACGCCGATCTTGGCGGCCGCCTGACGCCAGGAGCCGCCAGTGCTGTCGATCCGTTGCTCCAGGACTTTGACCAGTCTGGAGACGTCGACGGTCGGGGCGGGGGAGTTCACAACCACAGTGTATCGGAACTGCGACACTGTTGCGGAGGCGAGCCACCGCTGTTACTGTATCGGCACAATGTTGCACTGAAGAAACTAGGAGTAGTCATGGCCAAGAACACTGGCAAGGGGCATCGGATCGGGGCCGTCAAGAACCGGTCTCAGACGTTCAACCCGTCAACAAGACTGTTCACCAAACGGGGCGGTGACGGTCGGTTCGCAGACACCAAGACCTCCGGCGGCCCGTTCAAGGGGGTCCGCAAGGAGAAATAGAACGGGCGCGCAGTCGAGACGTGTCTAGAACCGGAGGGCTGCCGACAGGCCAGCGAACGCTTCGTCCAAGAGCGTGCGTAGGCAGTCGTCGGCAGCCTGAGGTGAGGCCGACTGGCAGGCACGAAGCTGGGTAAGCGTCCATCGATAGGTCCGCCAAGACACCTTCGCTGACGCTTGCACACCGCGTCCGGAGCAGACCTCGCCCAGGTGCAGCCGCACCGGTAGGCCGGAGATGGCGGATCCGGGAATCTCCAGCTCCCACGCATCGTCCCCGACCGGGAACCGGATGACCCAGTGGTCACCGCCTACCTCATACGCGCAGGTACCGTTCGATACCTGCTGCACAGGACACGTAAGGGCGGAAGCGAGTGTCATCGCTGAACCTCGACGAGGTTGAGACTGTTGAGGACGTTGGCGGCGTCCGCAACACGATCAGCCCGTAGCGTCCAGCCGTAGTCTTTTGCGAGGTCTGCGACGGTGTCGGGGGTGACTGGGCTCCCTTGCTCCCGGGCGATGTAGTAGGTCTTCGCGGCAGCCGCCAGGGTGGTCTGATCGAGTGAGCCGATGACTGCAACCAACTGCTTCACAAGCTCATCCACGACACCGACCTCAGTTGGGTACTTGCCCTTGAGCTGTTGAACTCGTTGTTTCCCGTCGCTGGAGACCTTGTACTGGTACCTGGTGATCGGGAAGCCTCGATTGTTTACTCCGATGGTGCTGCTGTCTTCCTCGACGAGCGTAGCCATCACGAGTGCTTCGGTGTCCTGTTCGACAGCCGCAGAGTACGGGCCGTAGTAGTAGGCGGAGTGGCCCAGGTCGACGCCCAGCGCGATGGCTGCGAAGAAGGTGGTCTTCTGCAGGGAGGTTCGCCCGAAGTCCGGTCGGCCCGAGGCGGCGTCGATCACGGCGAGCACCAGGTCGCGGGCTTGCATGGTCGTAGGGGTGTCGTCGCTCATCTCAAATCACCTGCCCTGCCAGACCGATCTTCGCGATCTCCTGTCGTGCGCTTTGCATGACAGTATCCGAGGAGACACTGACATTTGGCTGCGACGTGCTGCTGGAGCCAACGTAGACCGCAACGTGACGTCTGGACCGGATCGACTCGTCCCTGAACACCTCCGAGACCTCAGTGAACTTGTCGTTCACCCGGGTGCCATCATGGCCGGTGATGGGTATCTCCTTGTCGGTGACTCGGGAATCGTCTTTCGATGACAGCGGGTTCTGCAGGTCCTCCCAATGCAATGCCACCCACAAGGGATCCACGCCAGCAGCCTCCGCCACGGCTGCCTCAACATCCTTCTGCATCGCATCCAGGACGCTTGCAGTCGGCTGCATAGCGAACCCAGCCGCCACGCGGTCCACCTGCCCCAATAAGTCGTCGAGCGCTACGACACCCACCCGCTTGAACAGCCTCCGTTCACGGAGCGCGCGCATCAGGTCACCACCTCCACCGTCAGAATCGCACAGAGTATCGATTACTCGTCGATCGTCCCATAGTAGGTACTCTTCGACGAAATCCCCATCGATCGGTTCCGGTTCGAACACCGAACGCGGCAGCACCCCGTCTTGGACGCCCAGCAGCATTGCCCGCATCAGCATCTGGTCGGTTGCGAGCCGAGTCTTGTGGCCATAGACCTGTCGGTGCATGTGGTAGCGAGCGAGGAGCATCTCCTCCAGGGCGAATACGCCATCTGGGTGGTATGCGAGGTAGTCACCGTCGGTTCGGGTCACCAACCTCGCAGACTCGACCAGTTTGTCCAGGTCGTAGCGGCCGTAGTTCACGCCGCAGAAGTGGCTGTCACGGAGGAGGTAGTCCAGCTTGTCGATGTCGGCCGGGCCGGCAACGATGTCACGGTCGACCGATCTCCTACTTCCGTGGCCTTCGCCCGCCAGCAGATCGGCGGCCCAGTCGCACAACTCGGCGCCAAGACCGCCCCGCACCTGTTCGTCGTGCCGCAAGATCGCGGCGGAGATCGACTCATGAACGTGCTCCTTGCCGGTTAGCTTCTCGAACACGAACTCGCTGACGTGGCTGAACGGCCCATGCCCGATGTCGTGTGCTAAAGCTGCGGCTCGGATGCGGCGCACACGGTCTGCGTGCATCTTGTCGGGACTGAGGATCGCCAACCGCGCGGCCAGACGACCTGCAACATGGCAGGCACCGACGCAGTGCTCGAACCGTGAGTGCCGTGCTCCCGGGTAGACCAGATGCGTCATTGCGAGCTGCTGAACGCCACGCAGCCGCTGAAACGGCCGACTGTCGACCACCTTCCACTCATCCGGGCTAAGAGAGATCAACCCATGGACGGGATCACGAACTTCGCAACTGGTCAAATTCTGTTCACTTCCGTTCGATTTGCCCACGCATGTTACAGAAGCATCAGGACGGCGCGCTGCGCGGAGATCGCTGGCGCTCGTCAATTCCGGGTCAATCCCAAAGCTCGCTACTGCTTGGCCGCCCGCAGGACGGGGTCGCCAAGCGGATGAGTGGCCGAATCGAAGAACAGCAGTGTGTGACGCGGGAACTTGGCGTGCATGTCAGCCTTCAGCTGGACAATCTGCTCAGTCGACTGCCCATCAACGCATACTGATATCGCGATCCTTCGGCTCGCGCCAGCGGCAAGTGCTTCAACGATGTGGGTGTCCGACGCGGATAGTGCCGAGCCAAAGACCACAGTGTCCTTCGTGTCGTCGAAGAGTTTCCGGGTGACGATCGAGAGGTACTCCGAAGTCTGTATCGCCCGGAGCTTGTCGACCGATGTGCCTTCACTCACGAACAGAGGCTGCCGGTCAGTTGTCGCGTCGTACCCGTTCGCCACCTGCTCCAGGATGTTGATCCCCTGGTGCTGCCACTTGCCCACCGTCCCAGTCGACCTGCTACGCCACAGATGCAGGCCACCGTGCAGGTAGTAGATGCCGGTCCACCCTGGCCACAAGTCTGAGTGCCGGTCGAAGGTGCCCCCCAACCCCCACATCAGATCCGCGGTCTTCGCGTTGTGACGGTCTTCCACGTGCATGCGAGCCCAGTACAAGATCAGGTCGTAATTGGTGGTGAAGACGCTCTCATAGGTGCACAGGTGCATGCCGATCGCGTTTTTGGTGATGTCAGGAAGGTCGTTCCAGGTGATGTGGACTTGCTGGACGGCCAGGAAGAGCTGGTCTCGAATCGTTGTGTAGAGCGGGTCGATCCAACTGGCATCCTTGTCGGCCGCTTCCGTGATCGCGCGCGCCTCAGCTAGGCGCCGCATCGCCTCCTCGAAGTTGGTGCTGTCGATCGCGGTGAAGATCGCCTTCGCGCTTTCCGGCAGCGGTGTCTGACGGAACAGCGAGCTGTAGTTGAACGACGGCCAGATGTTGATGCTGAGGCCGTTGCCTACCAGCAGTGTCTTGAACGTGTCCGCAGCTGAGATCGACGGCCAGGGTTGGACATCGGGCGTGATCACCATGGTGTCGAGTCTCGATTCCTCTGTCTGCGATGGGGTTGGGTTGCAGTTGCCGCCGTCGGCTCCTGGCCAGGTGTTCGGACCGTGATCGGTGCATCATCATGCTCGGGGCTCTCCGTCGGCGTCTCGCGGCACTGTCGGCTCATCGCCACCATGGCTCGCTAAGGCAGATTGGCGCCGTCCCGACTGGATCAGATGGGTGACGGACGCGTCGGACAATCACGAGCATGATCACGACGGTGATCGTCGATGACCCCACCTTCCCAAGGGTCAGTCCCAGGGTGCCGTGTAGCGCCTGAGCCGCCCCGAACGCCAGTCCCAGAAACAGTGCTGAGTCGATCAGCGACGACGCGAGATTGCTAGCGATCGCGGCCGTCGCATATCCACTCGCCCTGATGCGACGGTAGACCAGCAGGTCGACGGTCTCGGCGACGACGAACGTGACGACCGAGGCGACTGCTAGCCCGGGGGACGCAGCGATCATCGTCACCGGTGCGCTGACGATGATGATCACGAGAACGGCGGCAGAGCCGAGACGTTCGTGGATGACGTCGCGCAGCGCGAACAGAGCACCTGCGAACACCACTCCTGACGGTGCGGACAGCCCGAACCCGACCGGTATCGTCCGCGGCGCATCCGGTCCATGATCGACACCCAGATGGGTGATCGCCCAGTTGGAGGCGACAATGCAGGCCAGGAAGGTCGCAATCCACGCCATATCAACACCGGTGCCGTGTCTCCGCATCATCGGAGCCGATCGAGTTGCTGCAGCACTTCCTGCCGTTTCACGCAGCCGGGGCAAGCCCCGCAGGGAAAGTTGGCGCGATGGCACGAATGGGTCCAGCCGAGCACAGCGTCGGTGACACCCGAGGTTGTGATCAGCTCGGCGCTGGACATGCCCGCGGCTGGTGCTTCGACGCGAAGGTGGCCCTCTTGGACGGCCAGCAGATCGTCGATCCGGGTGAGGAAGTCCCGGGTGCCGTCAGCGTGACGGGCACCGTCGGAAGCGACAGTGCCGATGATCACGACCTCGAAGCCGCGTTGCACTGCCCACGCCGCAGCGAGCGTGATCAGCAGCTGATTCCGGAATGGCCACCACTCCGGTGACACGTCGACAGGTAGTCCGTCGGCTGCCTCTGCACTCATCAACCCGGCACCGACCTGCCCGGCCGGGACAGCAAGCGAGGTGAACGGCAGTCCAAGATCAACGGCAACCTGCGCAGCCGCACGCAACTCAGCCTCCGCGGGGATCTGGCCGTAGTCGACGTGCACGCAATGCTCGGGCCTGACCATGGCGGCGACAGCAGTGCTGTCGAGACCCCCGGACAGCAGCAGGACACGGTTCACGTGCTGGCCGCTCGACGCATGGCCGCCCAGGCGGCGCTGTAGACGGCGCTGGCAAGGTCGGAGACAACGCGGCTGCCGGTGCCGCGGATCATCGTCCACCCATGATCATCGACGCTGTCGGCGAACCCGATCACTGGGATCCCTTCGCGGGTAGCCCATCCGACCTCGAACACTGTTCCCGGGTCTGCACCATCCAGCAGAGCCAGCACACTGTGGCAGCCTGCGAGTCCGTCGAGGTCGGCGACGGCGACCTCGTCCCCGCCGCGACCGACATCATGCAACGGTGAGAACACCTCGACCCCAATCTGTAGCAGCGCGTGCCGTACGACATGGATCAGGGTGCGTTGGGCGAGATCGAAGAACGGACCGGCCAGGTACACGCGCGGCCATTGCCCTGTGGGGTACGGCAGCGGATCGTCCAGACAATGGAGAGACTGCGTCACCTGCGGTGACCCGGCGAGTGAGTGCGCGGCCGCCACCTTGGAGCCGAACCGGGCCGCGGTGGCCGGGTCGGCGTCGTTGAGTGCCCAGGCGTGGGCGAAGCCGGCGCTGAACGCGTCACCAGACCCGAGGGGCTCGACCAGGTCGGTGGCATGCGCGCCAAAAGCCTCAACTCCGTCGGCGGACGCGATCAGGCCACCGACAGCACCTTGCTTCACCACCACCACATTCGCGGGAGCTGCGAGCAGGGCTTGGGCGGCGGCCGTGAGGTCATGTTCGCCGGTGATCCGGCGGGCCTCGTGTTCGTTCAGCACGATCGCTGTGCGGCCCGCCGAGCAGCGCTGGAGCAGGTCAGCGACGGACGCATGTTGCGGATCGATTACCAACACTGACGCGTCCGCAGACCACTGCGTTTCCACCATGCCGAAACCGAGCACCGCGCTGTCAGCAGCATGCAACGGGCTCGCAGCTGATGTGCCATAGGTGTTGGGGTGGTGTAGGGGAGTGTCGTAGGCGAACGTCACCGGCTCCGCCCTGGTGTGGGCCGCCACGCGGATCCCGAGCGTATGGGCCACGGCCGACAGTTCATCGCTCGTGTCGTCGTCGATGCAGGTGACCAGCTGGGTGTCATGGCCAAGGTCAGCCAGCGTGGCGGCGGCACGCATGCCGGATCCGAGGAGCCGGTCGATGCTCGGTTCGCGGCAGGTTTCACGGTAACTGCCACCGATCACGGTCACACCCATGCTGCGACTACCGGGTGACGATGACCGTCGGGACGGCTGGATCATGCACCGTCGCCCGACGCGCAGTTCCGCCGCGAACTGCGTCGGCCAGGGCCACCGGTTCTGCCCTGATTCGGCCGATGTCGCTGCCGAAGATGTCAACGGCGACGACCTTGCCGCCGCTGTCGAGTCGCAGGTCGAAGTCATCGCCGGCGGTGAGCATGGCCCCTGCCGGCACGTCGCTGAGCACGGCGGTGAACGGCAAACCCAGCAGGTAAGGATTTCTGGGGCGGACGTACAGTCGGATCGGTGCGGTCGTGATCACCTCAGCTTCGTAGGCGAAGCCCGCGCCGATGCATCGCATCAAGATCATCATGCGTTCGGTGATCGCCCCGAGTTGCTCCCCCGAACGTCGCACATAGACAACGAGCTGGGGTGGCGTCCCTTCGAGCAGGATCTCGCAGTCGGTGCCGATTGCCACAGTTGAGGCGACCGTCGGTATCGGCGACATCAACGCTGCCTGAAACTCCAACGACCCGCAGCCTAGAACCTCGCCTGGCCCACCGAACTGCGAGCCTCCCGACGAGGTTGGCTCGCCGCCGCCGCTGCCGCCCATGATGACGTCTCCTCCATCGAGTGGGCAAGACCTTAGCGAAGCACCGGACCAGACATTGGTCGGACCCCCAACTAATCGAGGTCGGAGAGATGCTTCACACTGAATAGCGTGCGAGCTGCGGGGCCGAGTGCCGCGAGTTCGGACCAGATGCACGCGTCGAGGTCAGCGGTGGGCACTCCACCGATCCGTGCCCAGACGACGAATGCGGTCTCGAAGTGGTTGTAGTCGCGGGGGAGCCGCCATGCCGGGTCGAACAGGCCGGCCACGATTCCGGCCCTGCGGATGTGAACGTCGATTACGGCGACGAGGTCAGTGCGGGTCATGTTCCGCACGATCCATGACGCTGTCTTCGGGCCCACGCCTGGCAGAGTGAGCAGCCAGTCCCGAAGCAGCCGCGGTTCGTCTGTGCCCGGTGGCTCGGAGCGGTGGAGGGTGTCGATGACGGCTGCCAACCGTCGCCCCTTCGACCGCGGAAATCGGTAGTGAACCGCACGCTGGGAACCGGGCAGCTGGAACGGCGCCGACAGGACGGCGGCGACAGCCTCCTCAGTGACGGGTTTCCCGGTCAAGAGGCCTTCTTCGCGGACGCGGTGGAAAGCGGCGCTGGCCATGCGTTCGGTGATCCCGTAGCCGCCGAGCATGCACACCCCAACCTCTTCCAGCAGAGTCTTGCCGATCTGGTACGTGATCGGGCGGGCACGTTGACGGGTCAGCTCCACCCAGAACGCCGGCGTGGCGAAGCGGGTCGCATCCCACCACTGCAGGTAGCGCGACCAGTCACGGCTGACCAGGACTACGTCGCGGCCGATGGGCTCCGGGACGCTGCAAGGGTGGTCGACGTCAACAGTCAGCGGGACCGACGCGGACGGCAGAGCGATGATCGAAGTCACTGCTTGCTGTTCCCGTCAGTAGCGTCGCCGAGCAGGTCGTCGAGGGAAACGTGCAGCACGGCTGCGATCCGGGCGATCTGAAAGAACCCTGGAGTGGGTGTCTTGCCTTCTTCGAGTTTGCGGAGCGCGTCGATCGAGATCCCTGCCTGATTCGCCACCTGGGCGCCACTGGTTGTGCCGCGTCGACGCTGCAGGGACGCGCCCAGACGTCGGCCGCGCCGCTGGTCCTCTTGCGTCAGGACGGGTCTTGGCATGCTGATAACTATACGAGTATAGATATCTGGCCGAGCCGATCCCGCCCAAATCGGGACGGCTGACCATGGAGAGCGTGAGGATGGTAAACGGCATCCGTGCCCCCCTGACACACGTGAAGAGGGCCATCTATGACGTCACTCGTGACCTCGCGGCCCGCACGGTGGCGACGAGGTCATGTTCCAGGGTGTGTGGACGGCCGGATCCGTGACAAGAACGCCACCGCGCAAGCGAAGGATCCATGCACGAAAGGGTTGATACGGCACCGGCCACCGGAACGGGACCGTCATGGCGAGTGCTGGGAGTGGTCGTCAGGGCCCGTCGATCTACGCATCGACCGCGGTCTCGCCGAACAGGTCGCCACGGACTGGTTGCTGGCTATTCACCGTGCCGGAGCAGTGGCTAGCTTTTGTTGTCCCTGCGCTCGGGCCGCCGTCAGGTGCCTGGTGATTGGCGTGCGGGTGGTTCTGTTCGGATCGTGGTGTCGGTTTGGCGTGATCGTCGAGTGAGGTCGGCGGCCAAGACGGCAAGATCGGCGACGGCTTCGGTGAGGTCTTGGGCTAAGAGTCTGGCGTGCGCGGGTTCGATCTGTGCAAGGGGCAACAGCCGGCCGGCCCGCGCCGATTGGCTGACCTGGGTCAGCAGGGTCTCGGCCCGGCGGGCGGTGGCCTTGGTCCCTTGCCCCTGCGGCTTGTCTAGCGTCCGGACCCGCTGAGCCAGGGATCGTCGTAGCGCAGACACATCTTGCAGGTCGACATCGGGGCGGGCCAAGACCAAGACGTGTCGGGCCTGGCCGCCGACGACGGCGGACAGGGTGGCCTCCTGTGCCTGACCGGCTGCAACGTAGCGGTGAGCTGCGCGCCTGGCGGCAGTGATCTCGGATCGGGTCGGTGTACGACCTAGATGCTGCGCTACCGCATCACCGACACGGACCACGGCGTTCTCGGCGAGGGCCCGATCCAGGACCTGATGCCACTGCACCGTCATGGACAACACCGTACCCAAGGTGTTGTCCCAGCCCAGGTATTCCGCCGCAGCATCATCGAGCCAGTCGGGCTCCGTTTCAGCCCGAACGAGCAGATCACCCCTGCGCGATCCGCCACACCTCCGGCGCGGGAAACGACCAGCGCGTCCACGTCACGGGGAGAGGCAATCCCAGTCGTCGGTAAACGCCGAAGACTCCTTGGTGGCGTAGCGCAGATCCCACTCGTCACCTGTGGGCGGCGGTGGGACTTGCTGGCCGCGCTTGGCGCGCCATCAGACCGGCTGGTCCAGCGGTGTGGACACCTCGGCGGCGAGGGATGCCGCGAGGCTGGGGTCAGACCAGATCTCGGCGGTGTTGCGCCAGTTGTCGATCAGATCAGCGAGCGCGGTGAACCTGCCGATGGAGGCGCACGCGCGGAGCGTGTCGGCGGCCTCGGTGGCAAAGGTCTCCCGATCGGTGTCGGGCAGGAACGCCACCCACGGCAACACGGTCACCAATGCTGCCGCGAAGCGTTCCACCAGTGCCTCGTCGTGCACGAGTGCCACCAGCGCGGGCGGAGAGGAAGCCGGTGGCCTCAGCGGTCGCCCGGACCCGATGCTCGGACTGCAGCACCCATTCGGGCAGGCCGGCACGCTGTTCGAGGACGAGCACATCATCGCTGCGCTCAGCCTCGGTCAAGTGCAGGTTGTAGTTCTGGATAAACCGGCTCATGGGCAGCGACCTGGTCATGACACCCACTAGACGTAGCTACTTGCGTAGATTCCAGGTCGGCCCGGCTCGACTCGCGTCCGGTCACGCTTTGGCCAGCGAACGGGAGGTGATGAGAATCCCGCGGCGCCGAAACGCTTCTGGGCTCTCCCGATCGGCGTCGGCATGGAAGATCGCCGGAACAGCGGGGTACCAGCCGCTGGTGCTGCGTGACTGGTCGAACGCCCACGCGGGGGCTTGCCAGCAATCACGGTCGGCGAGGTAGTCCGCGAGCGCGGCGAATGCGGCGTCGACCTCAGCGGAGCCGGTGCGGGGCGGCTCGTCGGCGAACACTCCAGCGGCGAGGGCAGGGCCGCCGCGTCGCCGGGTGGAGGTGTAGTCGTCCAACGTCTGGAGGATGCCGAACCGCCAGCACACATCCGGGCTCTCGCCGTCGTCGATGAGCGCGCGGCAGGCGGCAGCGTTCTGCGCGGCGGTGTGCCGCACCCCAATGCTCGGATCCGGCACGGGCTCGGGCGCGGCGCGGGCAGCATCAAGCAGCGCGCCGACCGACAGCACCTTGCCCTGGAACACCATGGCCACGCCTTCCTTTCTCGTCTCTATTCTTTCAGAGCCGCCCGGCGAAGGGTTGGTCTACAGCCCGAGTCCCGGCCCGTCGAGGCGCGATCGTGCCTGCACGCGGGATGCTCGGGTTCAGCGCCGGCCAGTTGGCTCTTTGGCTGCGCCTCTTCGTGCTTGCTCCGCGGTGGCGCACTTGGCTTCGCTGCGCGCGATGCCGTCGTTGATCGCGAGCGCGTAGTTCGTCGGCGTCACGGCGTGGCGGCGCTCGCGGCTTTGGGCGTGCGTTGCGAGCTTCTCAGTGGGGATTGGTGAGCCGGGCCCAGCCGCGGCGCACCTGATCTGCCCCGTACTCAGCGTTCAGCAGCCACGACGTTCCGAACCCGCCCACCGTGGAGAGTCGGACGCTGGCAGCATTCTCGTCTCCGAAGGCGCCGAGGACGCCGCTGATACCGGACTGGACTGGCCGGTCCCCAGGTTCCTCGGAGACTGGCTGAGCGCCTGACGCCAGTTCGCGGCACCAGACCGGACTCCGGCGCGAGCTGTAACAGCTGCTCGTTCCGCAGCCGCCCTCCACGGGTGGGCACTCGGCGAATGACCTGATCGCCGGCGGTTGCGGTTGCCGAAGCGGTTGGAACCTGCTTAGTATCTGCGTATGCACGCAGATACTAAGGCGGGTGTGCGATGAGCGCAACCGGATCCGGGGCCTCTGACCTCGATGACCCCGGGACAGGTCGGCGACGTACTGGCGACGCGGCCACCCACGCTCACCCGACGGTCGAGCAGGATCACCGCAGCGGTGATCCTGAGCAGCGGCGGCACAACGGGCATCAGGACCACGATCATTCACACGGCGACCGCAGGCAAGACCACAGTGACGACCCGCACAGCCACGGCCATGATCACGGTGACCACAGTCATGATCACGGCGAGCACGGCCATCGGCACCGGGCCGGGGTCAGGGGCTTCCTCTACGGGCTGTTCGTACCGCACAGCCACGACGCCCGAGACTCAATCGACGACGCCCTGGAGGCCAGCCACGAGGGAGTCCGGGCACTCAAAGTCAGTCTGTTGATCCTGGCTGTTACAGCGGCCTTGCAGGTCGTGGTGGTGGTGATCAGTGGCTCGGTCGCGTTGCTGGCCGACACGATCCACAACTTCTCCGACGCATTGACCGCGGTGCCGCTTTGGGTGGCGTTCGTGCTCGGACGCAGGGCCGCGACCCGTCGCTACACCTTCGGCTACGGTCGGGTGGAGGATCTGGCCGGGTTGTTCATCGTCGCGATGATCGCGTTGTCGGCGGTCGTGGCCGGGTATGAGTCGATCCGCCGGTTCTTCGAGCCGCAGCAGCTGGAGAACATTTGGTGGGTGTTCGCGGCCGGGCTGATCGGGTTTGCCGGCAACGAGATCGTCGCCTCCTACCGGATCCGGGTCGGCCGCCGGATCGGGTCGGCGGCGCTGATCGCCGACGGCGTGCATGCCCGCACCGACGGGTTCACCTCCCTCGCGGTCGTGTTCGGCGTGCTCGGGGTGTGGGCCGGGTTCCCGCTCGCGGACCCGATCGTCGGTCTGCTGATCAGCATCGCGATCTTCGTGCTGTTGTTCGGCACCGCCCGCGACATCGGCCGCCGGCTTCTCGATGGTGTCGATCCGGCCCTGGTCGACATCGCCGAGCAGACCCTCATCGCGGTGCCGGGCATCACCGGAGTGTCCGAGACCCGGCTGCGATGGATGGGGCACCGGCTGAGTATCGAGGCCACCATCACTACCGACCCGGACCTACCGGTCGCCGACTTCCACGCGCATCGAACACGCTGCCGACGTCGCGATCCGCAGCGCTATGTCCAGCATCGGGGTCGTCCGGCTCGTGCCCGATGCGCACCGCGCACTCAACGACAGCCATACGACGGCTGCGATCTGACAGTTCAGCGCACCCCGACCTCCTGCCAAAGGCGACCGGATTTCGATGCCAACGGCGGCGGCTTTCGGTTCACCAAGTCAGTCTTTGCATATCTGCGCTTATTCGCGGATACTTGGCGGCTCGTGTGATTCGTTCGTGGGATGGTTGGAATGACGGTGGCGGGTTCGGCCGAGGAGTCGACGGCGCAGACTGAGGGTCTGCGCTGGTTTGTACTACGACTTGGAGAGCCGGTCAGCGTTCGCGGCGTCGACCTCGACGCCCATGCCCTCGACGGTCGTCCGGTTGCAGCGGTGGTGTTCGAGAGCCGACCTGACGGGCCCGGTGATCTGGTGTTGAGCGTGGTCCGGGGCTGGGGCGCGCAACCGCGGCTGGATTTGTACTGGGACGCCAGCGGCGCCGGGCCAGGTGAGCACGGCTACGCCTGGTCGGTGTCGGCCAGCGGCTCACTGCTGGTCACCGCCCGCGGCGAGGCGGTGATCGAGTACGGTCCTGCCGCTTGGCACCAGTGGCAGCCCTGACGGGCATCGGAAGGCCCACGCCATCGGCCGTGGCGGCTCGGCGCGTCGCGGAAACTGTAGTTGGCTTAGCATCTGCGTGTGCGCGCAGACAACCAGCGGGACCGTGTGGAGGTGGCCGGGCCGGTCGACGCGCAGTTCGTTGAGCTGGCGGTGGAGGTGTTTTCCATGCTGGCCGACCCGACCCGGGTCCGGATCGTACTGGCCCTGCAGGGCGGCGAGCTGCCGGTGAACACGATCGCTACCGCAGTCGATAAGGCACCGGCATCGGTCTCGCAGCACCTGGCGAAACTCAGGTTGGCCCGGATCGTGGCCTCCCGGCAGGACGGCAACAGGGTCTTCTACCGGCTCGCTAATGAGCACGCTGCGCAGCTGGTCACTGACGCCATCCATCAGGCCGAACACGCCCTCGGCCAGCCGCGGCACCACCGCCGGGACACCACTTGACCGGGCGGGTCAACACCAGCAGCCCCTTGTTCCCACGCACTCCACGACACGATCACATCCATCCTTCTGGGTGATACGCGGACAGCTGCGCCGATCTCTTCGGCCCGTCAGCAGGTCTGTTGGAGCGTCGGGACGGTCGGTACCCCTGCTCTCGGCAGAGCACAGGTCGGCGAGGATTCGCCCATGGCGCTCGAATCCTCACGATCGCCGGCGAAACTTCTCCGGCCGCCCTGGACCTTGACAAAGCCCGGTGTGTCTGGCGGCGGCTTGACCTTCGCATCGGTTCTCGATGGCCTGACAGATGGTGCCTCCGCATCAGGCTGAAATGTGCTGGGGCCGTCTGTAGCGCTATGTCGCTGTGCGTCGGCGAGGTCTTCCACGGGCCTTTGCTGATTGTCAACCTCGCCACCTCGGCGGTGGAGCCGTTCGTCACGCGCTGCACCGCGGACCTCGGGTTCGGCCCTGCTCTACCTCGCCCACAGACACGCGACCCGGATCCTGCCCGGATCGCTCGCACGAGGGTCGTGCACCAGCGCGTTGTCCGTGGGGAGTGTTCCGGTAGCGCGTCCAGGTCACTCGGAGGATCCTGGCCCAGGCGAGAGGGCTAGGCGCAGCAAGAACATTGGCCTGCCTCACAGCGGCAGCCGGCAGGTCCCGACATCGTGGCGGGCGCAACCGGCTTCGGGATCAAGGGCAGCAGCGGCCACTCACCCTGTGCCGCCGGTTGGGGTGCGGCAGAAACTCTCACCGGCGCGGTTCGATGTATCGCGGACGGCGCAATCGAATGAGCGGGGTGGGCTCCGCGGAGGGGCGGACGGGTAGGAAGCAGCCGGCGACGACCAGCGCGGATGCCGTTCAGGATGACCAATACCTCGGCGAGTTCGTGGGTGGCGACCACGACGGCCAGGCCGAGCAGTCCGAGCGCGGACAGCGGCACTAACACGGCGATGATTAGCCCTGACAGGACAAGGCTCTGGGTGAGGATCACACGAGCATGCCGAGTGTGCGCGATCGCGTCCGGCAGCCGCCGCAGGTCTTCGCCCATCAGGGCCACGTCGGCGGCCTCGATGGCCACATCGCTGCCCATGGCGCCCATCGCGATCCCGGCGTCGGCGGTGGCCAGGGCGGGTGCATCGTTGATGCCGTCGCCAACCATCGCCACGTGGCCGCGGGTCTTCAGCTCGGACACGATGCCGGCCTTGTCGGTCGGGCTCAGCTCGGCTCGAACCTCGCCGATCCCGGCCTCGGCGGCGATTGCGTTCGCGGTGCGGGCGTTGTCGCCGGTCAACATCACGACAGACACACCCTGGCGGCGCAGCAGGCCGACAGCTTCGGCGGCTTCCGGTCTGATCTCATCTCGGACCGCGACCGCTCCCAGCACGATCTCGTCGCGTTCCACCAGGACCACGGTCGCGCCAGCATCTTGTAGCCGCTCCACCTCACGTTCCAGCCCGGCCGTGGGGACGAATCCGGGTTTGCCGAGTCGGGTTGGTTGGTCGTCCACGACACCGATGAGGCCGTGGCCGGGGACGGCCTCCACGTCGAGGCCGCGCCGTGGCGGTAGGTCGGCTGCGGCCGTCACGATCGCGGCCGCGAGTGGGTGCTCGCTCCGGTCTTCGAGTGCGGCCGCAACCGCCAGCACCTCACCCGAATCGACGCCGGCTGCGGGGACGACGTCGATGACCGACGGCTCATTGCGGGTCAGGGTGCCGGTCTTGTCCACTGCCACCACGGTGACGGCTCCGAGTTGCTCGACCGCTGCGCCGCCCTTGATCAACACTCCAGATTTGGATGCGGCGCCGACTGCTGCCACGACCGCGATCGGCACGCTGAGGGCGAACGCGCACGGTGCCGCGGCGACCAGCACCACCAGCGCCCGAGGTATCCACACGGACGGTTCGCCGGCCAAGCTCCCAACGACAGCTATCAGGCCGGCCAAGATCAACACCGCGGGCACCAGCGGCTTCGCGACCCGTTCGGCCAGCCGTTGGCTTGATCCTTTGCGTTCCTGCGCTTCCTGCACAGTGTGGACTAGCCGGGCCAACGAGTTGTCTGCGGCGGCAACAGTCACCTGGACCTCGATCGCGCCGGTGCCGTTGACGGTACCCGCAAACACCAGCGACCCGGGCCCGACCTCGACTGGCACAGACTCCCCGGTCACCACCGAGGTGTCGATCCAGCTGCGACCTCCACTCACGATTCCGTCGGTCGCGATCTTGTCACCAGGTCGCACCAGCAGCATCTCGCCGACCCGCAACTCAGCGGCCGGGACGGTGACCGTCGCACCGCGGCGGAGGACCGTCGCGGACGGCGGCGCCAGATCCAGCAGGGCCCGCAGGCTATTCCTGGTCCTGGTGAGTGCGTACCGTTCCAACCCTTCTGCGATCGAGAACAAGAACGCCAGCGTGGCGGCTTCGGCAACCTCCCCCAACAGCACGGCGCCGATCCCGGCGATCGTCATCAACAATCCGACCCCGAGCCTGCCCTTGATCAGTCCACGGATCGCGCCCGGCACGAAGGTGGTCGCACCCACCAAGGCCGACGTCGACCACAGCACCGTTTCGACAGATGAGCCCTCACTTGCGACCGCCCCGGCCAGCAGCAGCATTCCCGATACGGCCGCTGCCTGAAGCTCCCGGATCCGCCACAAAGGCATCAGCTCCGCTGCCGCGCCTTCTGACTCTGGGCCGGTCGTCTGGTCGGGGCCGCAGCACTCGTCAGCCACCAGAACCCACTACTGCGACTTCGTCTGCAACCGGCTCTCCGTTGCACGTGTAGTCCTCCGGGCTGCACGGCTCTTCGGTATGGGCGTTGTCGGAGACGATCAGCACCAGCTGCGCCAACTGGGCCAGCGCTCCGCCAGCCGCGGGTCCGCCAGCTCATAGCGAACCCGACGCCCTACCGGAGTTGTCGACACGAGCCCACAGCCGCGCAAACAGGCAAGATGGTTCGACACGTTTCCCCGGGTGAGTGCTAGATCCGCGGCCAGGTCGGATGGGAACGCTGGACCGGTCACCAGCGCCAACAACAGCCGACGTCGCGTCGGATCAGCCAATGCGGTCCCGATTCGACCCAACGCCTCTGCATCCACTGCGACACGCGCAGCCGACCAATCCGTGACAGCCATTCCCACATAGTACAGTCCAGACTGAATTCAGCAGAACTGATCGATCGGTCGGTCAAGCCACGCTGATCAGCATCAGCCCGGACGGCAGGGTTGCGGCTGGCCAGACGGCGCAATCCTTCCGAGTCCGGGGATCCCCGCACGATTCTCCAGGGACACAGCGCCATCCCAGCGACTGGAGATCTACACGTCGGAGAACATCTGTCAGGTGAGGCGTACGGCGAACTCACGCTCCCTGCCGATGAAGAACAAGAACCCGACCAGTGACGCGCCGAGAGCCCATCCAGCGGCTGCGGCCCACATCCAAGGCGGCGGGGTCTGGCCGCCTTGGAGTAGCTGTGCGTAGCCGGTCAGCATCGGGTACATCGGATTCAGCTCCACGATGATCTTCGTCGCCGGACCCATCCGGGCGAGCATCTCCGGCAGCCACAGCACCGGCGACAGGTACATCCACAACCGCAGGAAGTACGGCAGGAAGCTCGAGGTGTCGCGGAAGTACACCTGGCAGGTGGCGAACAGCGCCGACAGCCCCATGCTGAACACGACCATGGTGGCGAGGAAGTAGAGGGAGATCATCATCCGTGGATGCCAGGTGAGCCCGACGATGATGTGGAAGAGCAGGTAGATGGGGATCGTCGGCAGGAATCGCCAGAAGGCCGTTCGCACCGCCGACAGCGGAATGAGCAGTCGCGGGAACGCGGTGTTGATCAGCAGCCGGCCTGAGCCGGTCACCGAGGTAGCTCCGGTCGAGGCGGCGGACTGCACCATGGTGAACGCGAACAGCGCCAGCACCAGGTGGGTGAACAAGGCGGGATCGTGTCGCTGCCGGATGATCGTCACCAGCAGGTAGTAGACGCCGGCCAGCAGCATCGGGTTGAGGATCAGCCACAGCTGACCGAACACCGTGTTGACGTTGGAGCTGCGCAGCGACGCCTTGCTCATCTCGGCGGCGAACTCGCGTCGCGCCCAGAGCTCACGGAAGTACGGCACCAGCGGCGGTAGCCCGGCCCGATGCGGCGTGTAGCGGTGGTAGACCGGCTCGAACTCGTCGTCCACGTCGGTTGGCGCCATCAGTCCAGGCCTTCGAGGTCAGTCGACGACTTGGGGACGCGGGGGCGTTGGAGGCGTTGGAGGTGAGCGTTGTAAGCCTGGAGTTCAGCGTCGTCGTCGCGGTCAGCTTGGCGGTCATGGCGGCGTGCGTCGCGGGTGTCGTCGGCGATCCAGGAGACGATCAAGGCGACCGCGAGGATGGCGATGGGGTAGTCGCCGAGGGCCCAGACCAGGGATATGCCGAGTGCTTGATCGTCGGCGATGCTGGGCCCCCAGCCGCGGTCGAGGCTGGTGTACCAGGATTCGGCGAACATGGCGGCGCCAGACATCAAGGAGACCGCGAAGAATGCATGGAAGCCGAAGGTGACGATCAGCAGGATCAGCCGGAACAGGTGGTGTGGCCGGGGTGGGCCGGGGTCGATGCCGCAGATGATGTTGGCGAACAGGTAGCCCACGAGCAGGAAGTGTCCGAGCATGAGCAGGTGCCCGACGTGGGTTCGTAGGGAGAACTCCAACGCTGGGGTGTAGTAGAACCCGATCAGGGAGCCGAGGAAGAGTGCGATGACGACCACTGGATTGCTGAGCACTCGCACGTAGCGGGAGTGGAGTACGGCGAGTAGCCATTCGCGGGCGCCGCGGCTGCCGTCGATGCGGGCCGGCAGGGTCCGCAAGGCCAGGGTGACCGGGGCGCCGAGGACGAGGAACGTGGGCACGGCGGTGGCGACTGTCATGTGCTGCACCATGTGCATGCTGAACAGGACTTGGCCGTACACGCCGGGGCTGCCGCTGGTCGCGGCAACCATCATCAGGCAGCCGGTCAGGAAGGTGATGGTGCGGGCGGGTGACCAGCGGATGCCGCGGCGGCGCAGCCGCATGACAGCGACCAGGTAGCTGGCGGCGGCGGCCAGGGCGAGCGGCAGCCAGAGCGGGTCTGGACGCCAGGCGGTGAACACGGTGGTGGCGGTCAGCGGCGGCGGCATCGGGTAGCCGAGCAGGGCGGTGGTGGCGTCGATCGCCTCCGCCGCGCCAGCATCGGGCGGAGGGGTGCGGGCCAGCGCAACACCGAGTCCGATAGCGGCACCCATCACCAGCAACTCGGCCATGACCAGGCGGGCGAAGGGGCGCCGGCCGGGAGCCGTCCCCAACTGCCGGATGATGCGGCGGCGGTGGTACCAACCGGCAACCCCGAGGATGACCAGCACGCCGGCCTTCGCGAGCAGGATCTGTCCGTAGCTGGTGGTGGTGATCGCGGCGAGGCTCGGGACGCGGACGGCCGCGCCTGCGATACCGCCGGCTGCGACCAGGGCGTAGCACCAGCCGGCGAGGACGGAGAACCGGGCGACCGACGTCTTGAGCGCGTCGCCGAGGCGGCCACGCAGGATGAGGATGGCGGCGAGCCCCCCGACCCAGACAGTGACGCCGACAAGGTGGGTCATTTGGGCGTCGACCGCGGTCGCATGGTTCACGGTGCTGCCGGCGTGCCCGGTCCACGCCAGCGGCAACACCGCCGCCACCGCCAAGACAGCAGCCAGGCCGAGGTGACCGGGCCGGTCGGCGGTGGCAGCGACGAACCCGGCGAGCAGGGTCCCGGCGGTAGACAGCCCGAGGGCACGTCCCAGGTCGAAGTCGGTGAGGAAGTAGGGCAACGCCGCGACGGTGTCCACACCGATCGTGGTGCCGGCGAGGTTGGCGTAGGTGAGTAGCAGCATCGCCACGGTGGCCGCGGCCCACCCGGACGCCGCGGCGGCGGCAATCACCGCAGTGCGTCGCTGCAGATTGGTGAGCGCAGGCAGGCGCCGACGCGAGCCAGGGCCGGGCAGCACGGTGGCAGCTGTCACCAGCAGCCCGACGGTCAACGCTGCAGCGACGTCACGCAGGGCAGTCGCGGCCGGTAGACCAACCCTGACCGCAACCCCGGGGTCGGGCAGGCCACCTGTCGGTGCCGCCAAGGCGCCGGTGGCGGCGAGGACGGTGATCGCGACCGTCGGCGCAGTGACCACGCCGGCCCACGCCACGGCCCGGGACGCCCCGGTCACGGGTCGAGGTCCTCACGCTGCCGAGGCCTGCGGCCGGCGCGGAGCACGGCAGCCACCACCAGCAGCAGGACGACCACGACAAGCCACCGCCGGTCCGGTTCAGCTACGGGTGCGGTGGTGGCCGGCGGCAGATGCGTGGCTGGGCTGCTGGTTGGGGCCGTCTCGGTGCTGGACGGTGCGCCGGTGGCGGGCTGGGTAGTGAATCTGAGCTGATCGACAACCGGGTGGCCGTCGCTGGAGACGATCCGGTAGGCGAGGGTCCACCGCTGCGCCGAAGGGGGCGCGGGTTCGGGTGGGATCGCGGTCAGGGTCGCGCCGTCCACCCGAAGGTTGATGGGTTGCGCGGGTCCGTCGTCGACCGACAAGGTGACGGCGGCGAAGCCGGGGGTGATGGGTTCACTGAAAGTGAGCCGAATCTCAGGGATTGGGGTGGCGACGACGGTATCGGCGGCCGGGTTGCTGCGTACCAGCCGGTCGTGCGCGGCGGCAGTCGGCTGCGGTCCCGCGGCCTGCGCAACCACGACGACCAAGACTGCTGCCGCCCCGGCGAGTCGTTGTTGTCGTAGCCGTGTGGCGTGCGGCACGGTCAGTCCTGTCGCCGAGGTCGGCACGCGACAACGACCCCGTCCATCAACACACTCGTGGTGGCGACAGCGTCGCGGAGCAGGCCAGGCCGCGTGCCGAGTTGGGCGAGTACGCGTTGCATCGTGCCGGCAAAGCTTGGTGGAGTGCAGGCCAGGCGTTGCGCGCCGCTGAGCAGCTGGGCGGGATGGGGCGGCCAAGTGCCCGCATGCCCGTGAAGGGCGTGAGCTGCCAGGTCTGCGGCCCGGGTCAGCCCGGCAGCCGTGCCGGTGGTGTCGCCGCGGTCGGCGGCGCCGGATGCTGCGTCGAGCAGTGGGCGGATCTCCCAGAGTCGAGCGACCAGGCCGTCGCCGAGCCGAGACGGATAGCGCTGTAGCCGCCGGTGCAGCAGGGTCAGCTCCCCGGAGGGGTCGGCGAGAATGCCGCCGCGGGCCAAGTCGGCCAGCGGCTGGAAGTCGGGCAGCAGATGCACGTGGCCGGGATCGAACTCGAAATGGTGCTGTCCGTTGGTGACCTGGAGGGCCAGCCGATGCATCTGATCCAGGTCTCGGTACGCCCAGTCCAACGGTGCGGGACGGGTCACCGGCCGCAGCCGCCGAGGCTCACCGGGAATGGTGCGGTCGCGGCCTCCGTGCTCGAGCAGAATCTGACAGATCGCCAAGTGGCTGTCGGAGCCGACCGGTCCGCGGTGGTAGACGATCAGGTCGAGGCCGTCGACTGGGTCGGTGTTCACGTGGACGCCGAGGATTCGGTCGAGCTGGGTGAGCCGGGTACCGAGGTCGGAGGGAGGCTTTCGGCCGCGAGTCATGGTTGGCTCCGTTCGGTCGGTGGGGTGACGGTTGGCAGGTGGAGGCGGCGGGCGAGCAGAACTGCGACGACGGCGACGATGGCGAAGCCGGCGACATCAGTGAGGGCGTCGGCCCAGGAGAGGCTGCGGACCGCGCGGAGGTCGGCGATCGAGGAGGTGAACGCCGCAAGGGTGTAGGCGCCGACGTTGTTGACGATGTGCGCGGCGATCCCGGCTTCCAGGCCGCCGGTGGCCAAGACCAGGGTGGCAGCGAGCAGCCCGAACGCGAGCCGGTTGACGAACAGGGGCAGGTTCTGGCTGCCGTGCAACGCGGCGAACAGCAGGGACGAGAAGATCACCCCGACCCACGGGCTGGGAAAGAAGCTGCCCATCGTCTGCAGCAGGTAGCCGCGGAACAGGTACTCCTCCGCCGCTGACTGCAGTGGGGTGACCAGGGCCACCACCAGCAACACGGCGACGATCCCGGGTTGCGGACGCCATACGATGGGAACACCCGCCGTGAGCGCGGTGACCGCGACGATGCCGTACAGCACCACCGCGGCCATCAGCAGGCAGAGCCCAAAGTAGCGCCAACGCAACCGAGGCCGGACCGAGGACAGCCATCCCAGCGGCAGCCGGTGAAGCCACCGCATCAACGCCCAGCACATCAGCAGCAGGGCTGCGATGCTCAGACTCTGCGCGAGAAATCCGACCGGGTTCTGGTAGCTGGCCGCAGCTGCACGGTCGTCCGCGAGGGGCAGATTGGGCCGCTGGATGAGGTAGCCGAGGCCGACGACTGAGGCTGTCACGATCGAGGTGATCAGCACATATCCGCTGAGCGCCAGCGCGATCCCGAGCCCTGCCTGCCAGCCCGGCTGGGCCGACAGCACTCTTGGGTAGCTGACCTCGGGTGGCACTGCCGCCCATCCCGGCTGCCTGTGATGGGCGGGACTGTGGTCGGCGGCCGGGGCCGGTGCGCGGCGGCGGCCCGTCTGTCGGCGGCTCATGTGGCGAACAGCAGCCACAGGCCGCCGAGGGTGTAGCCGATCATGATCGCCAGCATCGGGATCTGCCCTACCACCGCCTTGGTTGGTGGGGCGATGGCCAAAGCCCGGTCGTGGGCGGCGATGACGCCGAGGATGTGACCGACCACAACAGCGCCGGCCTGCAACATAGCGATCAGCGTGGTGTAGGCGAAGAACCCCATGCCGACCTGCCAGTGCGCGGTGCCGAGCACGTTCCAGCCAGCGTTGATCGGGTCACTGAACAAGATCAGCGTCCGCTGTCCCTCGAAGACGATCAGCGTGAGGTAATGCGCCGTCACGTAGCCGAGCACGATCGGCACCAGCGAGTGGATGTAGGTGCCGAGCTGGCCGGCCGGGTCGACCCCGGTCAGCCGGCACGACAGGTACACCGCCACCTGGTAGCTGACCACCACTAGCGTGATCATCCCGACCATGGCAACGGTGGCGATCCACACCGCGGGCTTGTCGCCCGCCTGGATCCAACGGATCCAGCTAGTGGAGTTGGAGAATCCGTCGAAGGCTGTGGAGCCGAGCAGCACGGCGACGATTCCGACTGTGCCCGGCACCGGGTTCAATGTGGCCAGGTTCGCCAACGGTGACCGGGCCACGATGAGCCGGTCTTGACCGCGGCCCCACACCGACAGCTTCGCCATCAGCAGCGCGTACACCTCGAACGGGTCAGCGGCGGCGTACCAGCCGGAGCCGAACAGCAGCCCGCCAACGGCCTGCACGGCGACGTAGACCGCGATCCACATCATGATCATCGCGATCGTGGTGCGGTTGGGCGCCACCAGCTCCAGCCACACGAAGCTGACCAGCAGCACGACGGCCGGCCACACTCCGCCCGCCGCGGGGAACCGGCCCCACGCACCGACATCGTGCGGGATCTTGGTCAGGCGGGCGAGGACGAGATGCACGGTCCGGAACGGGTTCAGCGTTCGCCACACTGGCCCGAACAGCAGTGAGATCGGCACCAGCCCGACCCACACCCACACGTACACGTATCCGAAAATGGGGTTGATCAGCTCGTCGGGCCCGGCCAGCAGAGCCAACAGCGCCCACCCGGCCAGGCCGAGACCGATGGCCCGGACCAGCCACCGCAGCGCCGGGGAATCCAGCGCAGCGGTGAGTCGGGGCAACGGGACGCCACCGACCGTGGCGTAGCGTGCGGCCGGCCATCGCCACCACAGCACGAGGAACGAGATGATCAAGGTCGCGGCGGCCGCGATCAGCACTACCGAGAACGGCAACGGCAGGTCTTGGCGGCCACCCAGGCCGTGGAGCGGGATCATCGCCGATCCGCCGGGGCGGGCCGCGTACGGGCATTGGCCACGTCAGGACACGATCAGCTTGGCGGCCAGCTTGGCCGACTCGTGAGTCTCGATCTCGAAGACGCCTTTGACGTCGGCGGTGAACGTCACTTCACCGGGTTCGCCGGGGCTGGCTTTGGCCGTCTTGTCGTAGCCGTGCACATGGATTGACTCGTCGACATCGCTGCGGATCGTGACCCGCACCGTTTGACCCTGCTTGACCTTGACATCCTCAGCGTTCGGGCGCACCTTCCCGTCGGCGATTGTCACCGCGATCGTCGCGTCCGCCGCCGGCGATGCTGCCTTGCTGCGCGCCGTGGCCGCTGACGGCCGAGGCGACGATGGCGCCGACGGCGCCGACGGTGGGGTGGCCGCCGGGTCCGGGGTGGCGGCCGCGGTTGTGGTGGCGGTGGCGGGCGGCGGAGGCACGGTCGGGGAACCGGCGGTGCTGTCGGCCTGGCAGCCGGTCAGCAGGACCGCGGCCACTGCCGTGGCAGCTACCGCGGTGGGCAGGCTGAACCGCCTCAAGGCGACACCGGTGGACGGCGGGATGCGGCGTGGCGGCGCAGGGCACATCGGGGTGGAAGGGTCCTCTCGCGGAAAGTGTGCTGGTGGTGCGGTTCAGGCGTGTTGGCTGTGCTCGTGGGCGCTGTGACCCTCGGGTTCGAGCTGAAAGGTGCAGTGGTCGACGTCGAAGTGCTCGTCGAGGCATTCGCCGAGCCGGTCAAGCACCTCTCCGGCGCGTCCGTTGCTGAGCGCGGCGCTGTCGACGACAACATGGGCCGACAGCACCGGGACGCCGCTGGTGATGGTCCAGGCGTGCAGGTCGTGGACGTCGATCACGCCGTCGACGTTGATGATGTGTTGTCGGATCTGGTCCAGGTCGATGCCGCGGGGGGTGGCCTCCAGCAGCACGTCTACCACGTCGCGGAGCAGCGAGAAGGCACGCGGGATGATCATGACGAAGATCAGCAGCGAGGCGATCGAGTCGGCGCGGGTGTAGCCGGTGAAGGTGATCACGATCGCGGCGGCGATCACGGTCAGCGAGCCGAGGAGGTCGCCGAGTACCTCCAGGTAGGCGCCGCGCAGGTTGAGACTCTCGTCCTTACCGCCGCGCAGGATCAGCAGTCCGATGGCGTTGGCGACCGCACCCACCACGGCCACCACCAGCATCAGGCCGCTGGCGATCTCCACCGGCTGGTTCCAGCGTTCAATGGCGCGGACCAGCACCCACACTGCGATGCCGGTCAGCAGAAGTCCGTTGATCATCGCGGCCAGCACCTCGACCCGTTGGAGACCGAAGGTGCGGGCCGGTGTCGCTGGACGGGTCGCGAGGGTTGCCGCGATCAGAGCGATGATCAGCCCGGTCGAGTCGGTCAGCATGTGCCCGGCGTCAGCGAGCAGCGCCAACGACCCGGAGATCAGTCCACCGATGACCTGAACGACGAAGATTGATCCAGTGATCGCCACCACCAGCACAAGCCGGCGACGGTGCTTTCCGGTCGCGGTGACCGGGGCATGGGAGTGGGCGTGGCCGCCGGTCATGCTTCACCACCAGCTGTGCGGTGCGGCGCTGGCACCGGCCCGAGCGGCCGGAGGCGTCCGCACCCGGGAACGAACCGGCCCGTCTGGGCGCCGTAGCCGCGGTAGCTATCTTCGTGGTGACGCAGCAGGTACGGCTCCTCAACCAGTCGGGTCTGGACCTGACAGGCGGCAAACATCAGTGCCGCCCCGAGCAGTGACAACCACGTCAGCGCCATGGCCGCAGTCCCGGCTTGCAGCATCATCAAAGCGGTGAAGATCGGGTTGCGGACCAGCCGGAACGGCCCGTCGACCACCAGGTTGGTGGATTCGTTCTGGTCGACCCCGATTCGCCAGGAGCGGCCCATCGCACGCTGCGCGGCGACCCCGAGTTGCAGTCCAGCGGCTGCGACGACGATGCCGAAGGCGCCCACCATGATCGGCAGAGGCCACGCGGGCAGCGTTCCGGTCGCGGTGAGCCACGGCGCGCCCAAGCCAATCAGCACCGCCATGACGAAACCGATCCCGGCGAGCCGGGCAGCCAGATCCTGAGTCGCCCCGCGGAAGCCGTTGAAACCGGTCGATCCTGTCGCCCGATGCTGCCGCCAGGTCTGCACCACCAGCAGCACCAGCACTGCCGCCGCGTAGACCAGCCCGGCCGCAGCCCCGGCAAGATCATTCATGGCGCGCGGCCGCGATGTCAGAGCCGGTCGTCTGCGGCGCATCGTCAGCGTCGTCGTCGGGACCATGGTTGGCAGGACACAGGGTCACCGCGTCACCGGTCACAGCCAGCAGCCGCTCGGCTGACGCAAGGAGCCCCATCAGCTCCTGCGGCACGGCCAGCGAGTACACCGAGGCGCGGCCGACCGTGCGGGATGACACCAGCCCGCAGTCGCGCAGGCACGCCAGATGAGCTGAGGTCGTGCTTTGCGCCAGCCCGAGGTGCGCGGTCAGATCCACCACCCGATGCTCACCGAGTGCGAGGTGCCGCAAGATCGTCAACCGTGCCGGATCGGCCAGGCTGCGAAACAGATACACAGCCGCCGCCGAACCGGACTCGGCACACGCGTCAGCCTGCTCGGCCAGTCCTTCGGCGACCAACCCACCCTCATCCATCGTCATGGACCGATAACATCGGATCTGATAGCTTGTTGTCAAGAGGTGGGATTTGAACCATGGAACGTGCCACCTGATCTAACAGTTCCCAGCCGCCGCGTTTACGCCACGGAGGTCCACGATGGTCGAGCAGCCGCCGCCCGACGACCGTGCTGCCGCCAGGTCGCACGATCCGGCGGTCGTCGGATCGAGTTGGCGACCTCGGGGATCGTGGGCTCGATGGGCGATGGTGGCCGTGGCGGTGCTGCTCGTCGGTCTTGCCGGCGCCGGCGCCTACCAGTCGCGCGGTACCGCCGGATCGCCGCTGGCGGAGTCGCCCGTGCTGCGGCCGGACTCGTATCGGCTGTCGGTCGCCGCCGACGGGAAGGTGACCCTGGTGGCGTTCGTCGACTTCGAATGCGACGACTGCGCGGACCGTTCCACCGGCCTGGAGGAGGTGCTCGCCGCCTACGACGGCCGGGTCACATTCGCGGTCCGCTACTTTCCGTCCGAGTCCCATGTCAACGCTCAGCGCGCCGCCCGGGCGGTGGAGGCGGCTGCGCAGCAGGGTCAGTTCTCTGCCATGTACAACCGGATGCTCGACACCCAGTCCGACTGGTCCGGGACGCAAACACCGCAAGACGACCGGTTCCGCGGTTTCGCTGCCGACCTCGGCCTCGACCTGGCGGCCTGGGACGCCGCGTACGCCTCCGACGCCACCTGGGAACGCATCCAGACCGACATCGACGACGGTCTCGCCCTCGCTGTGACCTCCACCCCCGGCTTCTTCCTCAACGGCAACCAGATCAAACCCAAGTCCCAGGCCGAGCTGACGGCCGCCCTCGACGAAGCCCTGTCCCGATGACCACCCCGGCAGCTCGAATCCCACCGTCGACAACCCAGGCACAAACCAACCCGCCAAGACAGCAACGGACAGCCATGGAAGGACCGAAGGTCTGAGATGGGAAAGAGCCGCAAGCCCAAGCCTGAAGACACCAACCCGCCGGGCCGACCAGAAAGTCGACGAGCCCGGCTGGCCGCGCAGCAGGCCGCTGCCGCCAAAGCCCGCAAACGCAACCGGATCATCACCCTGGTCGCGGTCGGGGTCGTGGTGATCATGGCGGCGATCGGCGCCACCCTGCAGATCCGGTCGCAGCCCACCGCCGCCCCGACCCAGGCGTCGACCGCGGGCGCGGACATGGTGGTACGGGACAACTCGCACCGGCTGTCGCAGGCACCCGACGGGAAGGTCACGTTTGTGGAGTTCCTCGACTTCGAATGCGAGGCCTGCGGTGCCGCGTTCCCCCTGATCGAGGAGCTTCGGGCGACCTTCGGCGACCGGGTCACCTTCGTGGCACGCTATTTCCCACTCGAAGGTCACTTCAACGCGCAGCGCGCCGCCCGAGCCGTCGAAGCTGCCGCCCAGCAAGGCCAGTTCGAGGCCATGTACAAGAAGATGTACGAAACCCAGACCCAATGGTCGGAGCAGCAAGTTCCCAAGGACGACCTGTTCCGTCAATACGCGCAAGAGCTTGGCTTGGACATGGCCCGCTGGGACGCCGACTATGCCTCCGACGCCACCTGGGCGCGGATCAAGGCCGACATCGACGACGGCACAGCCCTCGGCGTGACCGGGACCCCAACGTTCTTCCTCAACGGGCAGCGGCTCGAACCGAAGTCGGCCAACGACATCACCACCGCCATCGAGCAGGCACTCGGCCAATGACGGGCACTGATCGTCTGCAGATCAGCGACGAGATGACCGAATCCGGCGCAGCGGCGGCATCGGTGTTGGCGTCTCGGACCGTGGGCTGGGTGTTGCTGGTGGCGGGCCTGGTCGGTTTCGCGGCAGCATTCGTGCTGGCAGTGGAGAAGTACTGGTTGTTGACCAACCCGTTCTACACGCCGTCGTGCAGCATCAACGCCACCGTCTCCTGCGGGCCGGTGATGACCTCACCTCAAGCGGCAGTGTTCGGTTTCCCCAACCCGTACCTCGGCATCGCCGGGTTCGCGGTGGTCGCCGCGATCGGCGCCATGCTGCTGGCCGGGGGCCGGCTCGCCGGCTGGTACGCGGTCGGCCTGCAGCTGGGCGCGGTGGCCGGCACCGTTTTCGTTGGCTGGCTGATGGTGCAAAGCCTGACGGTCATCCATGCCCTCTGCCCCTACTGCATGGCGGTGTGGGCGGCGACCTTCGCGACCGTCTGGTATGTGACCTTGGACAATCTGGGACGCGTCAGGGATCGGCTGCCAGCGCGTGCCGCTGGTGCCGTGGAAGTCGCTCACCGCAACCACAGCGCCCTCCTGGCTGGCTGGCTGGCCCTCGTCGCGGTGCTGGTCATCATCGCCGCGTGGCGGTTCTGACGCATGGCCGGGCAATCAGCAGCACCGGCGGGCCGTCGTTCTGCGGCCGCCATCCCCGCTGTCTTGGTGGTATTGGTGGTCGCCGCAGTGTTTGCCGGCGGCTGCGCGCCAGCGGATGGTGAGTCGGTGACCCGCACCGGCGACCGCAATCCAGGCAACAGCGCCTCCGCCGAGCAGGTGGCCAAGTCGCTGACCTGGATTCCGCCCAGCGAGCGGGAACCCGCGCCGGTCGCCTCCGGTCCGGCGCTGGACGGCAAAGGCACCGTGTCCAGCGAGGACTACCCGGGCAAGGTGGTGGTGATCAACGTCTGGGGGTCGTGGTGTGGACCCTGTCGTGCGGAGGCGCGCGACCTGGCCGACGCCAGCCGCGCCACCATCAAGAAGGCTGCCTTCGTCGGCATCAACATCAAAGACAACAACCCTGACACCGCCCGCGCGTTCGTCCGGGCCTTCGACGTGCCCTACCGCCACATCTACGACCCGGACGGCAAACAGCTGGTCCGATTCGCCGGCACCCTGCCACCCAACGGGATCCCGGCCACCTTGATCATCGACCGCGAAGGCCGCATCGCCGGCCGGGTCGTCGGTGTGGTGGACAAGAACACGCTGCTCGGGCTCATCGACGACGCCTACACGGGCCGGTAGCCATGGTGCCGCTGGAGATCGCCGACTGGGCACAGAACGCCGTGGCCGGGTCGATGCTGGTCGCGTTGCCCGTGGCCCTGCTGGCCGGACTGGTGTCGTTCTTCAGCCCATGCGTAGTGCCGCTGCTGCCCGGCTACCTCGCCTACGCCAGCGGGATGGGCGCCGCCGATCTCGTCGCCGGCCATCACCGTCCCGGACGGGCTCTGGCGGGCACCGCGCTGTTCGTTCTCGGGTTCGCCGCCGTCTTCGTCGCCGCTGGTGTCGTGTTCGGCAGCCTCGGACAGGCCCTGCTCACCTATCAGACGCAAATCAGCCGAGTCGTGGGGATCCTCACCATCGTGATGGGGCTGATCTTCACCGGGCTGCTGCCCATCGGACGTCGTGAGATCCGGCTGCAACGGCTGCCGGCCGTCGGCATCGCCGGCGCGCCGTTGCTGGGTGTGGTGTTCGGTCTCGGCTGGACCCCGTGCATCGGACCCACCCTCAGCGTCGTGCTGTCCCTCGCCCTCACCGAAGGCAGTGCCACCCGGGGCGGGCTGTTGGCGTTCACCTACGCCCTCGGCCTCGGCATTCCGTTCCTCGTAGCGGCCGCTGCCTTCGCCACCATGGGCCGCGCTGTCGACCTGCTGCGCCGACACCAGCAGGCGGTGCTCCGCGTCGGCGGTGCCGCCATGATCATCCTCGGTCTGCTGCTGGTCAGCGGATGGTGGGATCAGGCCACCGCCGTCCTGCGCCAGTGGGCAGCCCAGTTCACCACAGCGCTATGACCTCCGGTGCACCCCAGGCCGCCGCGGAGCAGGCGACTCCCGCCGGTTCGACCCACCCCGGCCATCAGCTCACCGGCAGCCCTCAGCTCACCGACTGTCTTCCTCGGCGGCCTGGATCGATGCTGCGTCTGGGCTGGGCTGTGCCCGTAGCAGCGGCCGCTGGGTGGTTGCTGGACGCCGCGTTTCCCACGATCGGTTGGTGGCCGTTGGCCTGGGTCAGCGTGATCGTGATCTTGGTCTGTCTGGTCGGCCGCAGCATCGGCGGTGCTTTGCTGGTCGGAGCCAGCTACGGGGCCGTCTTCTACCTCGCACACCTGCAGTGGGTGGCGTCGTTCCTCGGTCCGCTGCCATGGCTGGCCCTGGTCAGCGCGCAGACCGCTTTGGTCGCGGCCGGCTCGATCGTCATCACCCTGCTGTACCGATGGAGCACGCAGGTGCTGCCCGGTCGCCGACCGCAGCTGCTGCTGGTCCCGGTCCTGGTTGCAGGAGCGTGGACGCTGCGGGAGATCGTCATGGGCTCCTGGCCATACGGCGGGTTCCCGTGGGCGCGGCTGGCCGTCAGCCAGGTCGACGGTCCAGTCGCCGAGTCGGTCTCTTGGACCGGGGCCAGCGGGCTGTCCTTTCTGATGGTGGTGGTGTGCGCCGCCGTCGTCCAAGCCGTCCGGGCCGCCGCCATCACCATCCCTGCCGTTCTGCTGCCGTCAACAGCACTGATCGTGTTGCTGGTCGTGCCGGCGTTCCCCACCGCCACGGCCGGCGGCCTGAGGGTCGGCTGGGCGCAAGGCAACGGGCCGACCGGCTACTTCGACGACCGGTCGCCGGGTGACGTGCTGGTCGCGCAGACCGCTGCCAGCGAACCGATCCTGGGCCAAACCATGGATCTGTTGGTGTGGCCCGAGGGTGGGGTGGACTCCGATCCGCTGAACCGGCCGACGACGGCGGCGGCGCTGCATGACCTGGTGCGACGGGCCAGGGCGCCGCTGCTGGTCAACGCCGCCACGGCACGCGGCGGGCAGAGTTTCAACACGTCGCTGTTGTGGACACAAGCCGGCGCCAGCCAGTTGTACGACAAGGTCAACCCGGTCCCGTTCGGCGAGTACGTCCCAGATCGCTGGCTGTATGAGCGACTGGTCCCCGACCTGGTCGGTTTGATCAAGCGCGACTACATCCCCGGCACTCGTCCGCCGGTCGTGACCGTGAACGGCACTGTGCTCGGCCTGGCGATCTGTTTCGACGTGATCTATGACGACGTGATCTGGGACGGGGCACGACGCGGCACCCAGGCATACCTGTTCCAGACCAACAACGCCGACTTCCGAGGAACCGACGAGAACATGCAGCAGCTCGCCTTCGCCCGCCTGCGCGCCATCGAGACCGGACGATCCGTGGTGAACATCTCCACCGTCGGGACCAGCCAAGTCATCAGCGCCGACGGATCGGTCACCGACCAGGCCGGTGTCGACCAGGTCGCGGCACGAGTGACCAACGTGCCGCTACGCACCGGTCTCACTCCCGCCGTCGTCGTTGGTCCCGCCCTGACCCAGACCCTCGGCTGGGGTACCTTGCTCGCCTTCGCGGTCCTCGGAGTGGCCGCCCGGCGCCATCGTCGGGCCGGCACCTCAGGTGTTGGGCGATGACGATGAGCCACTCCGACACCGGGCAGCAGGCCCCCATCGCCGCCACCGATTCTGTCGGCGACGGCAGACCGCCGCGCCTCGGGGCCGCCGGCTGGCTGCGTTGGCTGTGGGCACAGCTCACCTCGATGCGGACGGCGCTGCTGCTCCTGTTCGCCTTGGCCGTTGCCGCGATCCCGGGATCGTTGCTTCCGCAGCGTGACGTGGGACCGATCAGGGTGAGCGACTTCATCGCCGAGAATCCGAACCTGGGCCCGATCTACGACAAGCTCGGACTGTTCGGCGTCTACACCTCGCCCTGGTTCTCCGCGATCTACCTTCTGCTGTTCGTGTCACTGATCGGCTGCATCCTGCCCCGCGCGGCTGTGTATGCCCGCGCCCTGAGGCGGCCGCCGCCCCGGACTCCGCGAAACCTGTCCCGGCTGCCCGTCTACACCGTCAGTGAGCTGCAGTCGGACACGTCCGGACCGGTGGTGCTGCGTAAGGCTGCGGCTGAGTTGCGTCGCCGCCGGTATCGGGTTGTCGAACACGAAGGCTCGGTCGCCGCCGAGCGCGGCTACCTTCGGGAGGCCGGCAACCTGGTCTTCCACTCCAGCCTGGTGGTGCTGTTGATCGCGGTGGCGGTCGGCGGCCTGTACGGATTCCGGGGATCCGCCGTCGTGGTCGTCGGGCAAGGCTTCGCCAACAGTCTCACCCAATACGACGACCTGACCACCGGAGGATGGTTCACCGAGCGACAGCTACGCCCGTTCTCCATCGACATCACGGACTTCCGCGTCGCCTTCGAGACTGGGCCGGTGCAGACTGGGGCTGCGCGATTGTTCGAACTGGACACCATGGTCACCGACCAACCCGGCTCGACCCCGTACCCGAAGACGGTGGAAGTCAACAGGCCGATCCGCGTCCAAGGCACCACGGTCCACCTCATCGGCCACGGCTACGCGCCGGTCGTCACCGTCCGCGACGGCACCGGGGAGACCGCGTTCGCCGGGCCGGTCGTCTTCCTCCCGCAAGACGGCACCTTCACCTCCCTCGGCGTGGTCAAAGTGCCCGACGGCCGTCCTGAGCGGCTCGCCTTCGAGGGGATCTTCGCCCCCACCGCCAAGGTCGACGAAAAGGGCCCACGGTCAGTCTTCCCGGACCTGATCGACCCGGCCCTGTACGTCAACGTCTGGTATGGGCCGCCGAAGACCGAGACCGGGCGACCAGAGAACGTGTACTCCCTCGACACCACCGGACTCACCCAGCTGAAGGAAGCCGACGGTGAGCCGATACGCGTCCTACTGCGGCCCGGCACCAGGTACACCTTGCCGGACGGCAAGGGCAGCATCGAGATGACCGGGGTGGTGCGCTGGGTGAAACTGCAGATGAGCGACACCCCCGGCTTGCGGCTGGTATTGGGAGCGATCGCGGCCGCAGTTCTCGGGTTGTGCCTGTCGTTGTTCGTGAGACCGCGCCGGATCTGGGTCCGCGTCGTCGACACCACCGACGGTGCCCATCAGTTGGAGGTGGGTGGCCTCGATCGAGCAGACGCACGGGCCGGGCTAGACACCGACATCGCCGACCTATCCACCCAATTGACCACATCGAACAGGACGACGATGTCATGAACCTCGAATACGCTTCCAACGCTGCACTGGTCACCTCAGTCGTGGTCTACCTCCTGGCGGTGACAGCGCACGCGGCCGAATGGGCTGCGGCACGAAGAACCCCCCTCGAAGAGACCGTCGCTGAGCGCGAGTTGGCACGCGCCCACATCGGCTCGGGCGCCGTACAGCTGCCTGCAGCGTTACCGGCGCCAACGGCCGCCGATGCGGCTCTCGACCAGCGCATGAGTGAGATGAGAGTTGAGCTGTGGGGCCGGATCGGCGTTGCGCTGACAGTGGTCGGGCTCCTGCTCAGTTTCGTCGGAACAGTGCTGCGAGGGCTGGCAGCCGGGCGACCGCCCTGGGGCAACATGTACGAGTTCACCATCACCGCGATGACGCTGATCGTCACTGCATATCTGGTGATGGTCTGGCGTACCGGTAGCCGTTGGCTGGGCTTGCCCGTGACGATGCTGGCCGCAGTCGGGAACGGGTTGGCGGTGACCGTCTTCTACGTGGCCGTTGCGCCGCTGGTGCCAGCGCTGCACTCCGTCTGGTTCGTCATCCACATCGTGGCCGCCGCGATCGCCGGGGCCGCCTTCAACATCGGTGCCCTGCTGTCGATCCTGTTCCTGATCCGGCAGCGTGCCGAGCGGAAGAGCACGCTCAACGGATACCTGGGCCGGATTCCCGACTCACGCAAGCTCGACCTGTATGCGTACCGCTTCCACGCCTTCGCGTTCCCGCTGTGGACCTTCACCGTCGCCGCGGGCGCGATCTGGGCCGAGTACGCCTGGGGCCGCTACTGGGGTTGGGACCCCAAAGAGACCTGGGCACTGGTCACCTGGATCGTCTATGCCTGCTACCTGCACGCCCGCTCCACCGCCGGCTGGCGCGGCACCCGAGCCGCAGTGATCGCCCTGATCGGGGTGGCGTCCTTCTGGTTCAACTTCGTCGGCATCAACCTCCTCGTCTCCGGGCTCCACTCCTACGCCGGTGTCTAGCCGCAGCGGTCACGTCGGAGTTCCTTGTCGTGGCCAGGTCACGAGACCTGCGTCACGGCGGCAGACACGAGTGGACGCGCACCCGTGATTGTCGCTGCCTGCATGACTCGGCCTGAATCTGGCTCGATCACTGACAGTCCGACAACACCCAGCGGAACACAGACCCCCGTCAGGCGGCGACCTCTCCGAGAACGTAGATCAGGAGGAACCCGATGAAAAACATTGCACCAAGGACCGGCGTCTCCCGCTCCTCGTGGGCTTCGACCAGCAGTTCCTCGACAGCCAGGTAGAGAAGGGCGGCCGACCCGAAAGCCAACACCCCCGCCAAGACCGCAGCAGAGGCATCCCCGAGAAGAGCTGCGCCACCGATCGCGCCGACAGCGGTCGCTAATCCCAGCACGATGCAGATGATCGCTGCCCGCGACCTGGGCACTCCCTCGTCGACGAGTTCACCCACCACCGACAGTGACAAGAACAAGATCTCGATCGTCAACGCGATCGTCAAGATCAGCCCCTCGCTGGAACCGAGGGTGACCCCCAGGCCGACCAACAGACCCATCCAGAACCAAATCGATGCCGACCGCAACCAGTAATCCAACCGGCAGCACATACCCGACCGTTCGCGCTACTGACCGTTCCCCACTCTCCAGCCGTCGGCCCCACGCACCCAGTGACAGGACGACCGCGACACCGATCACGAACCCCCCGACAGCCCACGGCAACTGCCCCTCGCGGCGAAGGTCCGGCATCACTTCCCCAACTAACGCCGCCATCACCACACCGGCCGCGAAATGCTGAATGCCGCTGATCAGACGCGGCCCTGGACGTCTGATCAGGGCAAAGAGTGACCCGACAATCGCGGCCGACACCGGGAAGCTGACCAAGACCGCAGCACGGGCAACAAGTGTCATCCACGATTCCGTTCGACTCTCAGCTGACGCACTGAATCGTACAGGTTCGATATCATCGTGGCTAGACGATTGGTTGCTGGAGGTGCCTGCGACTGGCAGGGAATGCCAAGCACCCGGCGTCATCGTTGCCGGTATCGTCCCAAGAGAGAATCAAGATCGTGCCTGTCGATCCAGACCGCCGCCGAAACCCACCAGCCAACACCCGCGCCGAGGTAGCCAAACAGGTGCGGCTTTGGCTGTTGTCGCTCATCTGCGCCACCGCGGGCGCTGCTGTTGTGTGGCGCACGGGCGCCGTGCTCCCAGGGGTCAGCGCATTCCTGATCACGCTCGCCGTGCTCGGACCGTGCCTGTGGGCCTACGAGCGGCGGAAGCGCTGACGACGAATCGTGAGGATGCTGCTTCCCTGGAACAGGTGTCGAGACTGGCATCAGGCCGTGCGATATGCGAGATTCTCTCGTTCGGCAGGGTTCTAGGCGTTGAACGCGTCCCCGTTGGTGAGGGTAAGGGGGCGCGGGTCAATGCGTCAGCCACACCTTCGCGACAACGAGCAATGCTGTCATTGCGACGATCAGCAGCGTGATCAACACCAGTCTCCATCCGCGCAGCCCGTGCAGATAGGCGCCGGGAAGCGCGACGACGACCAGCAGCCCTGCGGCGGTGAAGACGCCAATATTCGTTGCTTGGTCGTGCTGAACGCCAAGAGCTTCGAGCACCAAGGCCACGATGAGCGGGAGGAACGCTGCGCTGATCATCGGTGCGGCAACGCGCGCGTGGCGGGCAGCGATCCGATGGAGGTGCTGGCGCTCCAGGTCGGGGTCGCCGATCGAGTAGGCCAGGACGTGGGTCCCGAAGTAGACCAAGTTGGTGGCAACGACCAGCAACGTCAACTTGCCGGTCGGCAACTCGGCCGTGCCCGCCAGCGTCGACGCGGCCACAATCGCTCCATAGCATCCTGCGCTTACCCGTTCAGCAGCTTCCCTGCCAAGTTCCCTTTGGCTACGCCGCTCAAGCCAGTTCACTTCGCAGACCTTCTCAGACGCGGACTGTGGCAAGAACCTGTCATTGTCTGACCCCCAGCTGTCCTGAGCGTGCACGAAGCTGTTCGTAACGGTCGCGGGGTTCAGCGGTTATCGGGTTGATGCCATGCCGCAGACACCAGGCGAGATGGAAGACCCCACCTACGGTTGGCAGCCCGATCACCCAGACCAGCGTCCAGGGGCGCCCGACCGTGGCCCCGAGGAGACCCGTGACGCCCAGGTAGGCCAACCAGCGCAAGATCCGCACCCAGGTAGGTCGAACGGTTTCAAAGTGCCCGAACAGTGGTGTGGCGATCGCGATGACCACCGCCGACAACAGCCATTCCAGCGCCATCGTTCAGCCCCGTCGCTCAGCTGCGGGCTGGCTGACGCAGCCGCCGAGCCTCTCCTCAGACGCACCAGCTTTCATCGTCGCAACACGATGTTAGCGAGCACGCGGATCGCCCGTTTCGAACATCCGCTCGGTGACACCCGTGGGCACATAGAGTCGCCGACGTTCGGCCCAACCGTGCTCGAGCGGGTATGCGCAGAGGCCATCCGGGCGGGCAAGGCCCGCCATCAGTGGCCGTTGGCAGTGCGTATCTTGCTTGCCGTGAGGCCACCGACCACGGCCGCGTCCTCAACGGGCTCGCGTTCCTCGCAGGAGGGTGAGACGCGCCAATCGACCGTCAAGCGGAGGTGAGGTAGCAGGTGAGCACCACGCCGCGGTGATTGTCCTGCTGGGGCCGCGTTGTTCTGGGACATTCGGTCAGGATTGGCCTGGACTCGGGGCCGCACTCCGGGGTTGGGGCACAGTTCTGTGGACAGCGCTGACTGAATTCAGCAGCTTCTGTATCATCTGGGCTATGGATGACGAGATGACCGCGGCGCCCAGGGTGGTAGTAGATGCGGAGGCGTTGGGCAGGGTGGGAAAGGCGCTGGCTGATCCGACACGCCGGCGGCTGCTGCTGAGCTTGGTGCAGGGTCCGACCTTCCCGTCGGACATGGCCGACGATCTGGGTCTGACACGGGCCAACGTGTCGAACCATCTGACGTGTTTGCGGGGTTGTGGTCTGGTGTCCACGGTGCCGGTGGGCCGGCGGGTGCGGTATGAGTTGGCGGATCCACGGCTGGCGGGGGCGTTGGCGCAGCTGGCGTCGCTGGTGCTGGTGGTCGCCGATGGTGACGAGCCAGGTGAGCCGTGCGGCCCGGAAGACTACGACTGCGACGACGAGTTGGATGTCCTGACGGCCGATCCGTCAGCGGTCGTGGTGGGGGTGTCTTATGGCTGACGCGTGCTGCGGGCCGGACGAGGTCGACGAAGAGCACACCGGAGTGTCGGAGCCGGTCACGGTGACGCCGGTGTGGCGGATCCGTGAGTTGCAGGCTGCCGCCTTGGCGGGTCTGCTGCTGCTGGCCGGGCTGATCACCCCGGCGGACACGCTGGTCGAGACGGTGCTGTTCGCGGTCGCCGCCCTGGTGGGCGGGTCGACGTTCGTGCCTGGCGCGTTGCGTGGCCTGGTCAAGGGCCGGCTCGGGGTCGGGTTGTTGATGACGATCGCCGCGGTTGGCGCGATCCTGCTGGGCGAGGTCGCGGAGGCAGCCACGCTGGCGTTCCTGTTCTCCATCGCCGAGGGGTTGGAGGGCTACGCGCTGGCCCGGACCCGCAACAGTCTGCGGGCCTTGTTGGATCTGGTGCCGCCGACGGCGACAGTGCTGCGGTCAGGAACTGCCGAGACAGTCCCAGCCGGCGATCTGCGGGTGGGTGACCTGCTGCTGGTCCGCCCGGGCGACAAGGTCGCCACCGACGGGGTGGTCCGCAGCGGCCGGTCAGCGATCGACACGTCGGTCGTGACCGGGGAGTCGGTGCCGGTGGAGGTTGGGCCGGGCGCGGAGGTGTTCGCCGGGACAGTGAACGGCACCGGTGCGGTCGAGGTCGAGGTGACAGCCACGACGGCGGACAACTCGCTGGCGAGGCTGGTACACGTCGTGCAGGAAGCGCAGGAACGCAAGGGCGCCAGCCAACGGCTCGCCGAACGCATCGCACGTCCGCTCGTGCCGGGAGTGTTGATCCTCGCTGGTCTGGTTGCCTTGATCGGCAGCCTGGTCGACGACCCGGCCGTTTGGATCCCACGGGCCCTGGTGGTGCTGGTCGCCGCGGCGCCGTGTGCGTTCGCGTTGAGTGTCCCGATCGCTGTGGTCGCCGCGATCGGCGCTGCCTCGAAGGGTGGGGTGCTGATCAAGGGCGGCGCCGCGGTCGAGCAGCTCGGCTCGGTGAAAGTCGTCGCCGTCGACAAGACCGGCACCTTGACCCGCAACGAGCCGTCGGTGATCGAGATCGTGCCCGCCGGCTCCATCCCTGCTGACCAGGTGTTGGCCGTGGCTGCCGCCTTGGAGGCCCGCAGCGAGCATCCGCTGGCGGCGGCGATTACCGCCGCAGCCGCTGATCTTCCGGGTCTAGACGGCCGGGAGGTGGAGGCCGTCCCGGGGCAGGGCTTGACCGGGATCGTTGCTGGTCGGCCGGCGCGGCTCGGCAAGCCCGGGTTCGTCGCGGTCGGCGATCTCACCGCTGACGTAGTTCGGCTGCAGGACGCCGGCGCCACTGTGGTGCTGGTCGAGCACGATGGCGAATTGTTGGGTGCGGTGGCTGTCCGGGACGAGATTCGCCCGGAGGCGGCGGAGGCAGTCGCACTGCTGCGTCGTCAGGGGGTGTCGGTGGTGATGCTGACCGGCGACAACGCCCGCACCGCCGCCGCCATCGCCGCCCAGGCCGGAGTCACCGAGGTCCGGGCGGGGCTGTCGCCGGAGGACAAGGCTCAGATCGTAACCGAGCTGCAGGCCCGCGGTCCGGTGGCGATGGTCGGCGACGGCATCAACGATGCCCCGGCGCTGGCCACCGCAGACGCCGGGATTGCGATGGGTGCGATGGGCAGCGACGTCGCCATCGAGGCCGCCGATGTCGCGTTGATGGGAGAGGATCTCCGCCGGCTCCCGGATGCGATCGCTCACACTCGGCACGCCCGGACGATCTTTACGCAGAACCTGGTCCTGTCCGGTTTGATCATCGTCGTGTTGATCCCTCTGGCCGGGTTGGGGATCCTCGGTCTGGCCGCCGTGGTCGCTACCCATGAGCTCGCTGAGGTCCTGGTCATCTTGAACGGCATCCGCGCCGGCCGCCGTCGTCTGTTGCCGAGCCGGCCCGCCAGCGGCCCTCCGCGGCCGGCGGCGGTCCGCGAACACGATCAACTGAAGGCAACCCGCACAGCATCTCCGTCGCCCGAGCCGCTGAGCGTGATGCCCCGCGGCGAGGTCCAGACCCTGACCCTGGCAGCGCCGCCGTCGGCGACCCCGGCCACCGCTCAGGGGGCAGACCGTCCCGGCTGCGACTGCGAACCCGGCTGCAGTTGCTGCGCCGACGACGGGCACAGAAAGTGAGGATCATCCTGACGGAGGGTTCAGCCTGTTGCCGGCGCCGCGCACCACAGCGCCAGAGGACGCGGCGAGTCGGGCGAACGTGAGATCGACGTCCACCACTACAGGACGCCGGCGGTAGCTGGCCGCGCAGCGGGAGGTCGCAACGTTCCAATCCCGTCGCCCCGGCCAGTGTCGCCCCGGCCAGTGGTGATGTCTCTGGACATCGGAATGGGCTGAACCTACGAGTTGTGGGCTCAGCCCTTCTTGGTTGGTCCGGGGTGGCCGGCCGGTGGGTTGGTAGTCGCGGCGTGGATCGATGGTGTGGTCGCGGAGGATCTCGTCGATGGCGGCATCGATGGCGGTGACGTGGAGGTCTTGGACGAGCAGGATGACGTCGGTTAGGTGTAGGTACGGCCGACGCCGACGTGTCGTAGGCGCCCGGGCGTCGCGGAGGCTGCTGGGCGTGGCCTTGGGGCAGCGCGGTGAGATCGTGGCGGGGTGGCGCGCTGCGCGAGGGACCGGTGTGGGCGATGCAGTTGTACTCGGTGGCGAAGTCCACGAGGTGGCGTACTGGCTGGAAGACCTCGACCTGGAAGATCGCCTCGCGCACGACGCGGCTGCTGTACGAGCGGAACACTGCGATGTGATGTCCTGCACGTGAAGAACTGCGACTAGACCGCTGGGTCACGGTTGATTTCGACGCGATTCGACGGCGGCAAGCCGCGGGAGATCTGCTCAGCCGAGTGCGGCTGCGACCAGGAACAGGACGAACGCGAGAGTTGCCGTTCCAGCGCGGAAGGTGTCGATCTGCTCCCAGCGAACGACCACTTTTCGCCAGTCCGCGGGCGGGTTGTCGGGCGACCAAGTGTCGTTGACCGTGATGTTGATAGGGACCGTGCCGAGGAACGACAGGAGGAGGAAGGCAACGAGACTGGCGACACCGGCGCATCGGAGGGCGAAGCCCGCGCCGGTGCCGCTGAACACGAGCACGGCCGCCCCCACTAGCGCGGTCGGGATCATGAGTGCAGGCACGACGATCATGAGTCGTCGGACCAAGGACACGCGCGCCTCGATGTGTGCGTGATCCTCGAGGCGACGGAGTGCCGGTTGCACGCCCCAGCGTACGACCAACTCTTCGCCCGCGAGGAGTCCGCCGAGGAACAGCCCCAGAAGCTCCAGCACGGAGATGGCCACCTGGCGAGCGTAGGCCGCGATCGCGAGCGACCAACGGAATGACGGGTGCTGACGTGCGTTCCCTGCTCCTTAGCAAAGCTAGCTATTGCAGGGTGCTGGGCGACTCATCGCGGCGCTGGGCACATCATCCGGCCGGCCGAGTCTGGAAGTTGCCCATCATGTCTTCGTGTTCGAGGTTGTGGCAGTGGAAGACGACCCTCCCGCCCAATCCTCGAGCAGACAAGGATCGCGGCCTCTTCGGCAGGTCGTAGATCGATCGTGTCCTTCCAGCCGTGATCGCCGGGACCGGAACCGCGGGTGCCGCGGGAAAGCACTTGGAGAAGGGGCGCAGGTGGAGGTGGATCGGGTGGTGGAAGTCGCTGACCAGCCGCCTCGGCGGCCGACCCCCTGCTCCACCCGGCAAGAAGTTCGCCGCCGCATCGGCATCAATCAGTCCAAATGGGCCGACCAAATGCAAGGCAGCGTCGTCGACAAGCCGATCTGCGAAGGTCACTCACGCCGGGGCCTGGGGCATCATCGCAGCGCCGGTAACGTCCCTGAACTTGGCGGGTCGCGGATCACCAGCCTGTCCAGCCGGGTGGGCTGCCACCCGATGGGACCTCACGTTAATGATTATGCTCAGAACTGACCCTAGTCAGATGTAGTTCCCGGGAGGAGACCACCATGTCGATCACGCCCTCGCCGATGTCCTCTTTCGCCTCGACCGGTCGCCGCGAGCGCAACAAACAGGCCAAGCTGCAGCGGATCATCGCTGCCGCCGGAGAGTTGTTCACAGAGCACGGCGTCGACGACGTCACCACGCAGCAGATCGCTGATCGGGCCGACATCGGCGCCGGGACCTTGTTCCTGTACGCCAAGACCAAAGGTGAGCTGCTGCTGCTGGTCCAGAACGCCCACTACGCCGACGCCTTGCGGCGAGGGCAGGCTGCGGCGCAGGCCCAGACCGACCCGCTCGAAGCTGTCATGGCCGTTGTGACACCGATCGTGGAGTGCAACCGGTCCCAGATCGACAACGGTCGCACCTACCTGCGCGAGATGGTGTTCGGCGACCCCGCCGAGCCGCACCACGCCGCCGCGCTGGCCATCGTCGCCCAGACCGAGGACGCCCTGGCCGGCATCTTCGGCCGCGACCCGCGCCTGACCGCCGCGGATGCGGCGACCCTCGCGAGGGTTGCATCCGCGGTCATGTTCTTGACCATGGCGGCCAGCACGAGCCTGGCCCGCGGTGTGAACGAGATCACCGCCGACATCGGTCACCAACTGGCGCTGCTGCTGCGCTGACGACCCTCCCCGGCTCCTGGTTGGAGTCGGCTCACCCGAGAAGACAACAGATGCGCTACCTGCGCAAAGCACGGAAGGTCGGCTCAGTGACTGGGGCCGGCTCGTGCACCGGGAGCCCCAGGAGCAGGGGACCGGATCGTGGATGCGAGCATCCAGATCGCCGACGAGGTCGAACGCGCTGAAGCCAAGTCGGCACCGCCTGAGCGAGCGAACGCTCCCATGGGTTGGCGACCTCTGGGCTACCGCTCATCGGCCCGCGACGTCTGTCTCAGCTCGATGACTCTCGCCGCCTTGGACTTGCATCTGACCGACGGGCGGTACGACCTACCGGACGACCTGAGCCCGGCTCGATCTGGGCCGTCCCGCACGACGCCAACGCACGATCGCTGGACGGACTCCCGGGCGGCAAGGCGGCCTCGTTCGGCAGCCTGGCCCGTACCTGTCACCTGACCCCATCCCACGCTCCCGCTGTCGGAAAGTGGTGTACATCACCTCGACAATATTACTGAGTATACTCATGATTGAGTACAGTCGGTTACGTCGGTTGTTGAGGCTCCCGTGGACCGCGACGGGAGGGAAGAGTCGTGATGACGTCGGAGCATGAGACAGGGCCGGTAGACGAACACCGCCCCGGCGGTCACCGTCTGGGTCGGCGCCTCCATGAACCGTGCCGGCGCCGGAGCTGGGCGTCGGCCGCGTTCACGGTATCGATGGTCGAGATGCCCCGCTGGTGCGTTAACGAATCTGGACAGCGGTGTGGGCGGCTCCAGCGGGGCGGTGCCCGATCGGTTCGAAGACATGGCCTCCGACGCGGTCGCGGTGATCGGTGCCCGCGGATGTCTCACGTGGACCTGTTCGGGCTGTCGATAGGCGGCATGGTCGCCCAAGAGACAACCCGACAGGCCCCTGACCTGATCGACCGGCTGATCCTGGCCGGGACCGGCCCGCAGGGCGGACCGGGGGAGGCGGCGATGACAGGGGTCACGGTCCGCGCGATCCTGCGCGGGCTCGCCACGTTCACGAACCCGACCACCCTGCTGTTCTTCACCCGTACACCCACCGGCAGCCAGGCCGCGAAGAGCTACCAGGCGCGGCTGAAGCGGCGCAGCGCCGGCCCGGACAAACCCGTCACGGCGGCGGTGATCCGCGCCCAGCTGCGCGCCGTGAACCGGTGGGGTCACCAGCAGCCGGGACCGAACAAGTTCACCGGACCGGTCCTCATCCCGCACGGTGACAGCGACCGGATGGTCCCGGCCGGCAACGCCGACGCCTTGCTGACCCGACTACCCGACGCGGAGGTGCGGATCTTCGCCGACTCCGGCCACGGTGTCGTGCCCCAGAACCATCGAAGCGTCACCGAACTCACTAGCGGATTCCTGCGCCGCTGAGCCTCGGCCGGCGTCTCTCGGACTCATTCAACTAGACCCTAGGAGGAACACCCGTGCGAGCGTTCGTGTTCGACAACTACAAGCAGCCCATCCACCAGGCGAACGTGCCCGAACCCATCGTCGGTGCACATGACGTCTTGGTCAACGTGGCCGCAGCGGGTCTCAATCAGCTGGACGAGAAGGTCCGGGAGGGCGAGTTCAAGGCCATCCTTCCCTACCGAACCCCGCTGATCTTGGGTCACGACCTGGCCGGCACCGTCATCCGCACCGGCGCACGAGTGCAGGGCTTTCAGCCAGGAGACCAGGTCTACGCCCGCCCGCGGGACCACCGGATCGGGACGTTTGCCGAGCGCATCGCGGTCGATCAGGCCGACCTCGCCCCCGCCCCGACCACGATCAGCCTGGGCGAGGCCGCCTCGATGCCGCTGGTCGCACTGACCGCATGGCAGGCGCTGGTGGAGAAGGGTCACGTGCAGGCCCGTCAGAAGGTCCTCATCCATGCCGGCGCCGGCGGAGTCGGCACCATCGCCATCCAACTCGCCAAGCATCTCGGCGCGCACGTCGCCACCACTGTCTCCGCGGGCAACGCCGAGTTTGTCACCGGCCTCGGCGCGGACACGGTTATCGACTACCGCAGCCAGGACTTCGAAACGGAGCTGACCGGGTACGACTTCGTGCTGGACAGCTTGGGCGGGGAGAACCTCGCCAAGTCGCTGCAGGTACTGAAGCCCGGCGGCAAGACTGTCGGGATCTACGGCGTCCCCGATCCCGCGTTCGCCAAGGAGCTGGGCCTGAACCCCCTTGTGAGGCTGGCGATTGCCGGCCTCAGCCGCAAGACGCGGGCCCAGGCCCAGAAGCTCGGCGTGAGCTACGAGTTCTTGTTCATGCGCGCCTCCGGGAACCAGCTACGCCAGATCACCCAACTCGTCGACCGCGGCGCCATCCGTCCCGTAGTGGGTGCCACGTTCCCGTTCGACCAGACCCCGCAGGCCCTGGCGTCCCTCGCCCACGGCGGTGTCCGCGGCAAGACCGTCGTCACCGTCCCCTGACCACCACCCACCCACCCGACCGCGCACATCCAGCGATCAAGAAGGAACGCACCATCATGAGCAGCAACGACCCCGTCATCACCACCTACGCGCAGGCGCCGGCCAAGACGATCGCCACCGACGGGAAGACGTTTGCCTACCGCGAGCTCGGCCCTGCCGAGGACATCCCGGTGGTCTTCTTCGTCCACCTCGCCGCGACCCTGGACAACTGGGACCCCCGCATCGTCGACGCCATCGCCGCCACCCGGCACGTCATCACGTTCGACCAGCTCGGCGTGGGAGCCTCCAACGGCCAGGTTCCCGACACCCTTGAGGAAGCCGCCGACGACGCCTACACCTTCATCACCGCACTCGGCTACGACACCATCGACGTCTTCTCCTTCTCCATGGGCGGCATGATCGCCCAAGACCTCCTCGTCAAACATCCCGACCTGGTCCGCAAGCTGGTCCTCACCGGGACCGGCCCCCGCGGCGGGAAGAACATCGACAAGGTCGTCGGCGTCACCTACTACGACATCCTCCGTGCCACCTTGACCCGCTCAGATCCCAAAGAGTTCCTCTTCTTCAACCGCGACCAGGCCGGCAAACAGGCGGGGAAGGCCTTCGTCGAACGGCTCACCGAACGCATCGTCGACCGCGACCAGCCGATCAGCAACAAGGCGTTCAGCCGGCAGCTCAAAGCCATCCAACGGTACGGGCGCTCCACCCCGGCAGACTTGTCGATCATCACCCAGCCAACCCTGATCGCCAACGGCGACAACGACCGCATGGTCCCCTCCGCTCTGTCGGAGGACCTGCACCAGCGCATCAACGGCAGCGAGCTGATCATCTACCCCAACTCCGGCCACGGCGGCATCTTCCAGTACTGGGAACAATTCGCCCCCGTCGCCGCCGAGTTCCTCGCCTCCTAGGCGCATCCCGACCGCAAGGACTGAACGATGCACGCCGCGAACCCGGCGTCGCCAAGCAACCTCACCTCCTTGATCTTGTTGAGGATGCGCACCGACTAGGGCCCGTCAGGCCGGGCATGGACCGGTAGGAGGGCCGCACTCGGGCACCATCGTCACTCGGGGATGTCGGGTCAGCGGCGAATCGGCAGGGAACCGACCGAGCCTGCGGAACACGGCGCTGGGCCGCGGTCCCTCCGGCGATCTCAGCGACTGCGGCCGCCAGTGTGAACGAGGCACCGTGATCCGAACGCCTGTCGGGGCACCGTCATACCCAAGATTGAGAGGCCCCGCACCCGCTCTCGTCGTCCCAGGTGCGCGGCTGACCTCGAATCGGGGGCAGGTCGACGACCAGCGATACGCCTTGTTTGGTCACAGGTCTTCGGCATGGTCAGCGCCGCCCACACTCACGAGATCGCGGGCGACCCGGTCGCCGTCTGACATGGCCAGGCCGCTGGTCGACAAGGACCTTCCCCGTGAGACTTTGTCCGGGCCTATGTGGTGGGCACGTGCCGGGGCATCGGACCGTCATAGACTGGCAGAATCTGTGGCGGTAGGGGACCTTTGATCCGGCGTCCGCCCTGCATCTCCTCCCAGGCGTGTGCGAGCACTCCGGCGGCACGGGATAGGCAGAACAAGCCGCGCGCAAGTGGTGCGGGGAGTCCTAGTTCACAATAGACAAGTGCGATCAGGCCGTCGACGTTGATCGGGACAGCCTTGCCAGTGGAGGTTGCCAGGGCACGCTCTAGCCGCTCGCCGCAGTCCAGATAGAGACCTTCGATCTCGCCAATGTCTGCGGCCTCGTGCAGCAGTGCAAGGAGTGGGGCTCGGCGTGGGTCTTGAGGATGGAACCGGTGACCGAAGCCAGGGACGTAGCCGCCGTCTACGCGGAGGCTGGCGACGGCCTCGGCCACGGTATCCTCACCACCTCCCGACTCCACAAGCCGCTCTAGCAGCTCCATGCATTGCTGGCCCGCGCCGCCGTGTGTGTCCCCGAGCATCGCTACTCCGACAGAGACAGCGGAGTTAAGAGGGTTGCCGCAGGTTACCGACATGCGGGCGGCGGCGATCGAGGGTGCCTGGGGCCCATGGTCCACCCCGGCCACCATCGCGGCGTCAAGCAGACGCAGCTGGGTTCGTGTCGGACGTTCACCAGTGATGAGGAGCCAGACCGCTCCTGCGTACGATGTCGAGGCGATCAATTCCTCGATCGGGTAGCCTCTGAGCCGCAGCTCGCCGGGTTGGACGTCGGTGATCGAGGTCCGCCACCAGCAGCGCACACCGTCGAGGTCGGCGTCTGACTTGCCGCCCATGTGTGCCTTCGATCCTTACGTTCTAGACATCCACTGGAGTTCGGCCGTTGGGCACCACGAGGTTGGTGCCGTCAGGCCCGAGGTCGCGCAGGTAGCGGTGGTACATCTCTGGCATGCTGGCGACGGCCTCGTGGATGGGAATCGCGGTGCGGGGCGCGACGGCTCGCAGGTAATCGACTGTCTCGGAGGCACGCATCCAGGGTGCGACGGCAGGGATCGCAAGGACCTCGATGCGCTCGTCGAGCACCTCGATCGCGTCGCCTGGATGGAAGAAGGAATCGGCTAGGAGATACCCGACATTGCCGATCGGCCGGATGTCAGGGTGGATCGGTGCGTGACCGGTGCCCAGGACTTCGACCGGCACGCCGGCATCGAACCTCGTGCCGGCTGCCACGACGGTCGCCGCAATTCCGGCTGCGCCGAGGTCCTGGGCAGCACCTTCGTCGGCGTAGACCTGGGCGCTTGGGTTTGCATCGAGGAGCTTCGACACCTTCTCGGCGTCTAGGTGGTCAGCGTGTTGATGAGTGATACACACTGCGGTTAGGCCAACGAGTGCCTCAAATCCCGAGGACCACTTACCAGGGTCGAAAAGGACTCGGGCCGAAGCCTCCTCGACCAGGAGACAGGAGTGCCCAAATTTCGTGATCTTCATGTTTGTTCCTCTTTCGCTGCCAGTTGCGGCGGTCCATTCACTCCAGTACTCCAAGCTTTGCCAGTCGCGCCACCTCTTCGGTGTCAAGGTTGAGCACCTCGCCGAGGACCTCGACGGTGTGCTCGCCGACCTCGGGAGCCATGGCCATTTGTCCGCGAGCGAGCTGGGCATCCCGCCATGGGAGTCCGATCACGTGGAATCCGGGAGCGGCCTCGGCGAACAGGCCACGACTCGCGAACCCGGGTTCCTCGAGTAGCGACCAGAGCGAGTGGCTGCGCGCGCACGGCACCCCGATACGAATCAGCCGATCGACGATTTGGTCGGCGGACTGGGGCTTTGTCCAGGCAGTGATCGCCTCATCGACGAGCGCGAGGGAGCGCTGCCGCGCCGTGTGATCGGTCAATTCCTTCGACAGGTCGTCGCGCCCAATGACGTGTGCCAGAGCCTGCCACTGAACCTCGTCGTAGGCGGCGATGGCGACCCACTCGTCATCACCCGTGCACTGGTAGCAGCCGTGGGGTGCTACGCGCGACGAGGTGTTGAGTCGGCTGCCGAAGTCGACGCTTGAGTCGGCAAGATCAGCGAGACCGACGGCTTGGCTGAGCATCAAGGACTCCAGCATCGACAGGTCGAGGTAGACCCCACTGCCGTGGCGGCCTCGATGATTCAAGCTCGCGAGAATCCCCAGGGCTCCGGCTGCACCGGCTGACTGGTCGGTCCAGGCAGGTCGGATTCCTCGCGGTCGCTCACCGACAATCGAGTCATTGGGTAGCACCATGCCCAACTCGGACAACCATCCGCCGTAGGCCTGCAGTAGCGATCCGTATGCGACGAAGTCGGATCCGGGACCTGAGCGGCCGAGTCCAGACATGGACAACATGATGAGTCCAGGGTGGTTACTGGACAGGCTGGCGTAGTCGAGTCCTAGGCTCCGCATGACCCGTGCTGAAAAGTTCTCGACCACCACGTCGCTGCTATCGATGATGCAGTGCAACGGGTCCGAGCCGCCTGCGAGGCGAGACGCGACGCAGACCTTGTGATCATTGCTCGCACCGACGCGTACCTCGTGGAAGGACTTGAACGCACGATCGAACGTGGTCATGCGTATCTCGGGGCGGGGCGGACGTGGTATTCATCGAAGCACCCTGGTCTGTGGAGGACCTGCAGGCGATCGGCTGTCAGCGGTCGCGAGAAACTGAACGGAGACGGCCATGGAGTTGATCGTTGGCGGCCATGAGAACTGAACGCTGACGGTCACGGGATCTGCCCGACACGACGTCGTCTGCCTCGCCGAGTTCCACGGTTGAGGCCCCTTCCTCGGGTGCGATGAGCGGTGCTGAAGCGCCCGGATCGCTGCCCGAGGAAGGGATGAGTTGAAGTCTGCCGAGGAGATCATGAAAATTCTGGATGCCTACGACCTGACTAGGTCGTTGCGTGATGCTGCGGAGTTGGCGGGGTGTTCGCCGAACACGGTCAAGCGTTATGTCGATCAGCGCGCCGCTGGTGGTGTGGTGGAGGATGCTGCGGTCCGGCCGCAGCTGATCGATGAGTTCCTGCCGAAGGTAGAGGAGCTGGTCGAGCGTTCCCACGGCAAGGTCCGTGCCGATGTGGCTCACGACAAGCTCGTCGCGATGGGCTATACCGGCTCGGAACGCACCACTCGCCGCGCGGTCGCGCAGGTGAGGGCGGCGTATCGCGACGGCCGGGTGCGGGTCCATCGGCCTTGGGTTCCCGAGCCGGGGATGTGGCTGCAGTACGACTACGGGCAGGGCCCGTTGGTGGCTGGGGCGGCCACGGTGTTGTTCTGCGCGTGGCTGGCCTGGTCCCGGTTCCGGGTCGTGCTCGCGTTGCGCGACAAGACCCTGCCGAGCGTGTTCGCAGCGTTGGACCAGACGTTCCGGCTGCTGGGCGGGGTGCCGACTTATGTGTTGACCGACAACGAGAAGACCGTCACCAGCGAGCACATCGCCGGGATCGCGGTCCGTAACCCGCAGCTGGTCGCCTGGGCGGGACATTACGCGGTCACCGTGCACACCTGCCTGCCGGCGGATCCGGCGTCGAAAGGCGGCAGCGAAGCCAGCGTGCGGGTCAGCAAGGCCGATCTGGTGCCCACCGACGCGAACCTGCTCGCCGAGTACCAGACGTTCGCTGACCTGCAGAAGGCGTGCGAGGCGTTCCAGGTCGAGGTCAACACCCGCCCGCACCGGATCACCCGCCGGCCACCGGTGCAGATGTTGGCCGAGGAGCGTACCCGGCTGCACCCGGTCGCGGCTATCCCTTACACGGTGGCGTTCGGCACGACCCGAACGGTGCCGCCGAACACCCCGATGATCACCTTCGAGGGTGGTCAGTACTCGGTGCCGCACCGGCTGCCCGGCCCCGATGGGGAGGCTTTCCGTGGGATCAGCATGCTGGGCAAGACGGTGTGGGTTCGCGGCTACGGTGTCGGCGGGATCGGTGAGCAGGTCGTCATCACCTACCTCGATCCTGCCCGGGGGCCGGTCGAGATCGCCCGCCACGACCGCACCACCCCGGGCAGCCCGCGGGTCGACGACACGCACTTCCCGCCCGCACCAGCTGGCCCGCTGGACCGGGTGCCGAAGGCCAAGAATGCTGCGGAGGCAGCGTTCTTGGAGCTCGGCGACGGGGCGGTGCTGTGGTTGCGGGAAGCAGCAGCTGCCGGAACGGGCAAGATGCGGGTCAAGATGGCCCAGGCGGTCGACCTGTCGCGGTTGTTCGATCCCCGCGACGTGGACTGGGCACTTGGGCATGCCGCCGTGCATGGCCGGTTCGCCGAGGCTGATCTGGCCTCCGTCCTCGACCACCACGCCCGCCACCCCCGGCCCGGGCAGCCCCCGACAGCTCGTCATGCCGGCGAGACGCACTCACTGGCCCAAGGCACGACCAGCTGGGCACGACTCGGCCAACCCACCATCCCCGTCACGAGCAGCTCCGTCACGAGCAGCTCCGTCACGAGCAGCCGGGAGATCGGCCGGTGACCACCGCGCCGAGTGTGTCGGTCCCGAAGTCAGGGGTGCCGACCCCGCCGCCGCTGCCGGCCGAAGTCGAGCAGCTGTTGCGGCGGATGAGGCTGCCCCACATCCGCCGGGTCGCGCCTGAGGTGATCGCCACAGCCCGCTCGCAGCGGTGGGAGCCGGTCGAGGTGCTGCGGGTCCTGCTATCTGAGGAAGTCGCCGGCCGGGAACGCTCAGCACTGGCCACCCGCCGGTCCACGGCCGGGTTCCCCACCGGCAAGACCTTCGGCGCCTGGGATCCTTCCCTGTCCTCGATTCCGGCACCGACCCAGCAGGCCCTCCGCACCCTGGAATGGGTCGGTCGCCGCGAGAACCTGGTGATCTGTGGCCCGTCCGGAACGGGGAAGACGTTCCTGCTCGAAGCACTCGGCCAACAAGCCGTCGAACAAGGACTGCGAGTCGCGTGGTTCACCCTGGAAGACCTCGGAGTGCTGCTGCGTCGCCACCGCGCCGACGACACCGTCACCAAAGCCATCGCCAGGGTGCTGCGGGCCGATCTGGTCGTCGTCGACGACATCGGGCTACTCCCCGTTGCCGTCGACGCCGCCGAGGGCCTGTATCGGCTGGTCGACGCCGGCTACGAGAAACGCTCCATCGCGATCTCCTCGAACCTGCACCCAGCAGCGTTCGACGAGCTGATGCCCAAGACCCTGGCCACCGCCACCGTCGACCGGCTGCTCCACCACGCCCACGTCTGCCAGACCACCGGCGACTCCGTCCGCCTCACCCAAGCACTCGCCGGACAAGGGGTGAGCCCGTTGAACACCTGACCCACCAGCCGGACGGTGGCCAGGCCCCCGGGCAGATCCGCATGGCCACCACCGCGCACTTCTCGTGACCGCCACCGATCAGGTCTCACGACCGCCAGTGGTCAAGTCCCGATGTCCCTTGACAATCGGCGCGGCCTTTGATTCACCGCTGCTCTATGGAATGGGTGGTTCGGGAACGAGCCCATATCTCTCTGCAGACGAACTGGCTACGCTAGGGCCTTATCGACTCATGATCTTCCCGAACTTCGTGCTCCGGGCTACCCTTGCTGCCGCGCGTCAAGTCCTGCAGACCGTCTATGCGACCGGTTCGGCGGCTTCCCTTGCCGATGCAGGTTTCTCGTGGGTGGAGAAGCAAGAGCTGGCCCGGCTCGACGAGTGGCAAGCCATCGAGCGCCGCTACGGCGTTGAGGATGCCGCGCTCACCAAACTTCAAGACGGCGTCAGAGACGTTCGGAGTTGACGGTCAGCGATGAGCCCGACCCATCCAATCGACGCGGCCCCCGTGCTCGCAGCCGATTGAGCGTTTGCCGGGATTGCTGAGTCAAGGTACCGCTGCCCGTTTGAGCCCACACCACCCCTCGAGGGTTAGTTCCCTCATCCTGGACGATCTGGAAACGCCTGGTGTTGTTTGGCTGCTCGTGAGTTCGGTCCGACTCGCAGTTCAAACTCGCCGGATTCGACAACCCGGCTCCGTCGGCGGAGACGATGCTGCATGCGGGGGTGGGGATCGCGATGGTGACGGCGATGGTTTTCGCCGGGGTCGATGCCGACCTGCTGGAGGCCCTTGAGCTCTTGCTCGGCCCAGGTGACGCTGGTGACCAGGTCGCTGATGTAGGCCAGAACGGTTTCGACCGCTGGGCGGGATCCGATGGTTGAGTCGAGGGCTTTCAGCATCCGCTGCGGTGAGGCGTGCAGGATCGACCCGGCGAGCCGGTGGCTAGCGATGTCTCGAGCGGCTACCGGGCATCGAGCTGCAGCATCTGCGATTTTCTCCGACAGCGTCATCTGCGCCAGCAGGGTCAGCGATGTGGTCCTCCACCCCGGCGGAGGGATCCTGACACCGTGTCTGACTCATGAGGCGCGGCCTCTCTGGAAGGTGGAGGTTGATGGGCCTGTGATCGACCGTTCTGGGGCCGTGTCGAGCAGGCGGGCGCTGAAGGTGTGATGGCCGCCGATGACGGACACGGCCTGCTCGCCTGGGAGGCAGATGTCGGCCGGCAGGTCGGGCGGCAGGTCGACGGTCACGGTGAGATTGTTGTGTCGGTGGATGGCCCAGGCGACGGCGACGGGCCCCTGCGGGCTGTGGAGGCTGGCCCGGGCCCATGTGAGGTCGCCTCCGGGCTGGGGGGCGATCCGGACGCGTGAGTAGCCGGGCTCAGCCGGTGTGATGCCGGCGATAATGCGGTGCATCCAGTCGGCGACGGCGCCCAGGGCGTAGTGGTTGAAGCTGGTCATGTCGCCGGGGTTGATGGTGCCGTCGGGCAGCATCGAGTCCCAGCGTTCCCAGATGGTGGTGGCTCCCATGGTCACCGGGTACAGCCAGGACGGGCAGCTGGTCTGCAGCAGGAGCCGATAGGCGATGGCGAGGTGTCCGGTGGCGGTGAGTGCGTCGCAGATGTAGGGGGTGCCGGCGAAGCCGGTGGTGATCGTATAGCCGCTGGACTGGACCAGGTCGGCGAGCCGGTCACCGGCCCGAGCCCGCTGCTGCTCGTTCAGCAGTCCGAACGCGACGGCGAGGGCGTAGACGGTGGCGCAGTCGCTGACGATGAGGCCGTCGTCGTCGACGTAGTGCTGCTGGAAGGCGGCGCGGGTGCGTTCAGCGAGGCGGGCGAAGTGGCCGGCGTCGCGGTGATGCCCGAGGATGCTCGCGGTCTGGGCGGCGATGATGCTGCTGCGGTACAGGCAGGCGGTGGCCACCACCCCCGGGTCGGCTTTCGCGTCGGCGGGACGGTGGGGTGGGGCGTCAGGGTCCAGCCAGTCACCGAACTGGAATCCGGTGTCCCACAGGCCGGTGGGTGACAGCAGCTGCTCGATCCGGTGCAGGTGGGCGACCATGGCCGGGTAGGTGTCGGTGAGCAGCTGCCGATTGCCGTACGCCTGCCACAGCGCCCACGGCACCCAGACGGCGGCGTCGCCCCAGATGGCCGTGGTTCCGCGAGGAAACCCTGGTTGTTCCGCGGTGTACTTCAACGCGTCCGGCACCACGAACGGCACGGTCCCGCTGGCGTGCTGCTGCTCGGTGGACAAGTCGAGCAGCCAGTCGTGGAGGAAGGTTTCGACGTCGAACAAGAACGCGGCCGTCGGCGCGAACACCGCGATGTCGCCGGTCCATCCGAGTCGCTCGTCGCGTTGCGGGCAGTCGGTCGGCACGTCCAGGAAGTTCCCGCGCACTCCCCACACGACGTTGCGGTGCAGCTGGGTGAGCATCGGCTCCGAGCAGGCGAACTCGCCGATCCGGGCGAGGGCGGAGGAGACGACGACGGCGACCAGGTCGTCGGCGGTCGGTGTTCCGGGCCAGCCGCTGATCTCGGCGTAACGGAAGCCGTGGAAGGTGAAGGTGGGCTCGAACACGTCCTCGGCGCCAGAACAGATGAACCGGTCGGAGGCCTGGGCGCTCCGCAGGGGGCGGACCCCGAGCTCGCCGTCCTCGAGAACTTCGGCGTGCCGGACGGTGACGGTCTGGCCGGCGGGGCCGCGGACCTGCAGTTTCAGCCAGCCGACCAGGTTCTGGCCGAAGTCGACCAGCGTCTTCCCGGCCGGTGAGGTCCAGATCGCCACCGGCGGAAGCTGTTCGTGCCGGACCACGGGCGGCCCAAGATAGGGCGTGAGGCGGGAGGTGTCGAAGCTGATGGTCTCGGCCCCGGACCATCCAGGGCTGGTGAACCCGGGGTGTAGCCAGTCGGTTGAGTGCAGTCGGGCGTCGATCGTCTGGCCGCGGTACAGGTCGTTGTCGAGGGTCGCGGAGGGACCGGCGGTCCAGGTCTGGTCGGTCAGGATGCGTTGGCGGTGGCCGTCAGCGAACCTGATCTCGAGCTCGGCGATCGCTGCAAGGCGATCGCCGTACAGGTGGGAGATGCCGAACCAGGTGAGGGCTCCGCGGTACCAGCCGTTGCCGAGCGCCACCCCGAGCACGATCGGCCCGTCGGCTCGGCGGAGCTGGTCGGTGACGTCGTAGTCGCGGTACCGCAGCCGCCACTCATAAGCTGACCAGCCGGGGCTGAGCACGTCAGCGCTGACCGGCTGGGCGTTGAGGTAGGCCTCGAAGACGCCGAAGGCACTGACCAGCCAGCGCGCCTCGGCGACCTCGCCGTGACCGGCGTCGAGGCTGAACTCGGTCCGCAGCAACGGGGCCGGATGGTCCTGCCTCGGGGCGATCATCGTCGCTGACCAGGTGCGAGACATGGTGTCGTCCTCCTGGACAAGGTTGCAGGAAGTGGTGGGCAAGGATCGACCGCCCCGGGGTTGGGAAGCCTCCCGGGGCGGTCGACGTCGAGTGGGTCAGCCCTTGACGGCGCCGGCGGCCATGCCTTCGACGATCTTGCGGTTGAAGAAGATGAACATGATCAGGGGTGGGATCGTGATCAGCAAGATGGTGGCGAACAGCAGGTTGTATTGGGTGAGGTACTGGCTGCTGAAGTTCAGCACGGTGACTTGGATGGTCGGGGTACTCGGCAGGAAGTAGAGCGGGTTCTGGAAGTCGCTGTAGACGAACACGGACTGCAAGATGATGACGGTGATCATCACCGACCGCAGCACGGGGAAGATGATCTGGAAGAAGATCTGCAGCGAGTTGGCTCCGTCGACGGTGGCTGCCTCGTCGAGCTCGCGGGGCACACCGGCGAGGAAGGCCCGGAACAACAAGATGCAGAAAGGTAGGCCGTAGGCGATCTCGATCAGGATCAGACCGGGCATGGTCTTGAACAGGCCGATCTGTTGCAGCACGTAGATGGTCGGCACGATCGCCGGGGGCACGATCAGTCCGGTCAGTACGAGTGCGTTGATGGCGACTCCGACGCGGCCGGCGCGTCGTTGCCAGATGAACGCGACCATCGCGGCGAAGATCACCATGCCGGCGACGCTGACCACAGTGAGGACGACGCTGTTGATGAACGCGATCACCATCAGGTAGTCGCGGGCGGCGAAGGCCTGTTGGATGTTCTGCAGCAGGACGAAGTTCTTCGGCCAGCTGAACTGCAGCAGCGCTGACTCGGCCTTGTCTTTGGAGGCGGTGAGGAAGATGAACGCGAACGGCACCAGGAAGAAGACGGCCGTGATGATGATGCCGGCCAGGCCGACGACGACTCCGCGGGGGTTTTTCATCAGACCTCTCCTCGGTTGAGCCAGCGAGTCAGCGGCACCATGATGATGGTGACGAGCAGAAACAGCACGACGCTGCCGGCGGTGGACAGGCCGTAGAAGCCGGCCTGGTACTGCTTGTAGATCACCGAGGCGATCACGTCGGAGGCGAATCCTGGTCCGCCTTTGGTCATCGACCAGATCAGCTCGAAGGAGCGGAGTCCGCCGATCAGGGACAAGGTGATGACGGAGGCGATCGCTGGCCGGGCGAGCGGCAGCATGATGTTGCGGATGACGGCGAGCTTGCCGGCGCCGTCGACCTCGGCGGCCTCGTAGTACTCGCCGGGGATGGAGACGAGTCCGGCGATGAAGATCACGGTGGCCAGGCCGACGCCTTTCCACACGTCGACGAGGGCGATGGAGATGATCGCCAGGCTCGGGTTGGTGAGCCAGCCGGGTCCGTCGATGCCGATCTTGGCGAGGGCGACGTTGATCAGGCCGGTCTCGGGGTTCATCAAGATCGTGAACGTGATACCGACGCCGATTGCACTGACCAGGACGGGGAAGAAGATGACCGAGCGGAGGTAGCCGCGGGCGATGATCTTCGAGGTCAGGAACAGGGCGAGCAGGAAGCCGAGCACCACCTTGAGTCCGGAGGTGAGGACGGCGTAGATCAAGGTGTTGCGCAGACCGATGACCAGCGCCTGCTCTTGGAAGAAGGTCTGGTAGTTCTCGATCCCGATCCAGGTGGCGGTGAACAGGTCCCACCGGGTGAAGGAGTAGTAGAACGAGGCCAGCGTGGGCACGATGAAGAAGATGAAGTAGATGATCCCGGGGATCAGCAGGAACCACAGCGGGTAGGGACCCTGCCGCTTCCGGGGCGGTTTTCGGAGGCCCCGCATGGCTGGCGCCAGCGGAGTCGCCTTCGACGTGCTGAGTGTGTTCGCCATGGCGAAGCCCTTTCGTGTAGTCCTGCCGCCGGCACCGAATGGTGCGGCCCGGATGGTGCGGCACCGGATGGTGTCGGCGCCGGCGGCAGGACGCGTCGTCGTTGACTGTGCGGTCCCGTGGGTCCGCGGGTGGCTACCAGCCAGGCAGACCCAGCTGCTGCGCCTGCTTCTTGACGTCCTGGTCGTACAGCTCGGCGCCCTTCTGGGCGTCGACCTGGCCGGTGCCGACCTGGACACAGATCTGCTCCAGCGACGGGCCCTTGATCGGGGACTTGAACTCCAGGGCAGGGGTGGCCTTGCCGGCGTCGAAGTAGGCCTGGGTGTCCTTGGCGACCTGGGAGACGTCGGTCGGCAGCTTGCACGCCTTCGACATGAACGGACCCTGCGGCGGGGAACCCTGCGAGTAGGCGTCGCAGCCTTCCTGGGTGGTGGCGAAGGCGATGAACTTCTTCGCCGCGTCCAGTTTGGCGCCCTCGGTCGTCTTCGGGATGTACATGCCGCTACCTGGCCACACCGTCATGCCGTTGGAGGAGGCGTCGGCGCCGGGGAGGGCGAAGAAGCCGACGTCGTCGGACTTACCGGGGGCGACGGTCTCGATGTTGGGGGCCACCGCACCGATCTGCGGGTACTGCGCGGCGGTGCCGGTAGCGACGGCCTTGACCCCGTCGGTCATCTTCGCCGACGCGAAGTCCTTGTTCAGCAGACCCTCGTCGGCGACCTGCTGGATGTGCTCGAACCCGGCGCGGGCCTCGGGCGTGGTGGCGAACTTGATCTTGCCGGCGGTGTACTGCTCGGCGAAGTCGGGGATCTGGGCCTCGACGTTGTGGTAGTCGGCCAGCACCAGCATCTGGGCGGTCCAGGAGTCGCCGTAGGTCTGCTCGACCGGGGCCGCGGAGCCGTCATCCTTGATCTTCTTGCTGTTGGCGATGAACTCGTCCCAGGTCTTGGGGACCTGCAGGTTGAGCTTCTTGTACAGCGGGATGTTGTAGAGCACGCCGCCGCCGAACGAGCTGCCCCAGGGGCCGCCGTACAGCTTGCCGTCGGAGCCCTTGGTCGAGTCGACGAACGTCTGCTCGAGCTGGCCGGCCCACGACTGGTCATCCAGCGGCACCAGGTTCTGGGCGGGCTTGAGCGCCTGCAGCAGCGAGCCGTTGTTGTAGGCGAACACGTCGGCCATGTCGCCGGTCGACAGCTTGGTCTTGACGATGTTGTCACCGTCGGAGCCGCCCGGTCGGGTGTCCATCTTCACAGTGATGTCAGGATTCTTGGCCTGGAAGGCCTTGATGATCGCGTTGGCGCTGGCGACCGTCTGGTCGCCGCTGTCGACGAGGAACGTGATCGAGGTGGCGCCCTGGGCTCCGCCTCCCTCGGCGCTGCCGAGACTTCCCGCGCTGCAGGCGCTGAACGCGAGCGGGGCGGCCAGCGCAGCGGTCAGCGCCCCCAGGTACCACTTGCGGCGAACTGCCATCAAAACTCCATTGGTCGTGGCCACGCGGGGCGGCCTTCGGATAAGGGCCGATTGTGACGTTTCAATCGGCGTCGATGTGCGTAAACGTAGACTGATCTACGCAACGTGTCAACCGGTCTACGAAGCTTTTGTTACGCTGGGCCCGCGGGTCCTGGGGCAACGAGGCGAAAGGGGGCTGCGGTGACCGCTCAGAACCAGTCCGAGTCAGCAGCGCTGACCAAGCGACCGTCGATCTCTGACGTCGCGGCCGCTGCCGGCGTCTCCCGGGCTGCCGTGTCGAAGGTGATCCGCAACGCCTACGGTGTGAGTCCGGCGATGCGGGAACGGGTCGAGGCGGTGATCGCTGAGCTGAACTACCGGCCGCTGGCCGGGGCGCGGGCGCTGCGTGGGTCCGGCTTCACCATCGGCTTCGAGATCCCGCACCTGGGCAACGACTACTTCAACCAGGTCGTCTCCGGAGCAGCCACGAGGCTGGCCGAGTCGCGATACCAGCTGATGGTCGCCCCCGGGCTGGGCTACTTGAGCGCGACGGCTGTGCTGGACGCGCTGCTCGACCGGCAGATGGACGGCGTCATCGCCATCGCCTCCCAGGTGCCCGCCGAACAGTTGGAGAGCCTTGCGGCCAGGGTTCCCCTGGTGCTGCTCGGCCGGCATGAGCAGTCAGCCTTCTACGACACCGTGACCGGCGATGACAAGGCGGGGGCGACCCTGGTGATGGACCATCTGCTCGACCTCGGCCATCGGCGCATCTCCCACCTGACGATGCGGCCGCCGACGCCGCAGTCGCCGCATGCCGCGCGGCTGGCGACGTATACCAGCCGGATGAAGCAGGCCGGCCTGGAGCCCGACGTGACCTTCGTCGAGTCCGAGGAGGAGGCCTATGATGCGGCGGTCCAGCTGCTCAGCCGCGGTCGGCCGTTGCCCTCGGCGATCTTCGCCGGCCACGATGCCTTGGCGATTGCGGTCTTGCGGGCGGTCAGCGAAGCAGGCCAGTCTGAGCAGATTGCAGTGGTCGGCTATGACGACGTCGAGCTGGCCGGGCATCCGGCGATCTCCTTGACCACGGTTGACCAGTTCGGCCACGCCATGGGTGGGGTCGCCGCCACGTTGCTGCTGGAGCGGCTCCGGGACGGCAGAACCGATCCTCGACATATCCAGCAGACGCCGGAGCTGAGGGCTCGCGGATCCACCCGCCCGCTCAGCCCCCGGAACTAGCCCAGACAAACAGGTCCGCGTGGGGATCGACTGGGCCTAGTCGAGCCCGGGAAGCACTCAGTCGGCAATTGCACCTACAGGGGGACCCTAGGTGGGCGTGCGTGGATGGGCTGACGCCTCCCGTAGACCGATCTACGCTCACAGGGTTAGCCGGAGATCGGGACCCGGAGTCAGCCGTCCACCAACGGGTGCTCGCAATGCCGGTCGATCTAGCCACCCGGTCGGCCCTGGACCAGGGCGAAGGTGCACAAGCTGCTCGAGGATGGCTTCTGACCGCGATCCGCTGACTCACGCGGCCGCCCATCTCGTCTGGTTAGTTCGGCTTCGTGATCAGGAGGGCCTTACCCCCGGACTTTGGACACGGGGTGGGTTTCATGCCGCTAGGGGAAGCCTAGCGGTTGTCTCGTAGGTGGTCGGGGCCGTGTGGCCGCAGTAGGTGTGTCGGCGGCGGGTGTTGTAGCGCACGATCCAGCGGAACACCTGGCGGCGGCAGACCGCCTCGTCGGGCCAACTGTGGTGATCTTGCAGGATCTCGCGTTCAGGGTGGCGTTGAACGATTCGGCGAGGCTGTTGTCCGCGCTGGTGCCGACCGCTCCCATCGACTGGATGACGCCCAGGTCGGCGCAGAGCCGGGCGTAGGCGGCGGAGGTGTAGACCGAGCCGTGGTCGGAGTTAACCCGAAATCGGGTTAACTGCGATTATGCCGAGGTTGGCGTTATGCCGCGGATTCTTTGTTGTGCTTGCGGTTGAGGGGTTGTTGGTCTGATTCCTCGGCTTAACGTCTCGGTGGTGTTCAGCGGAGGCTGTAGAGGGTGCGCAGTCTGTCGTCGGTGAGTGGCGCGCTGGTGGTGGTGATCGCTGGGGTGGCGGCGTTGATGGCTTGGCGCATCATGTCGAGGGTCGCGAAGGCGTAGAAGGCTGCGGTGGTTGAGGCGTTCTCGTGGCCGAGGAGTCGCATGATGATGGGCAGCGGGATCCCTTGCTGGTAGAGGTCCATCGCTTTGGTCTTGCGCAGCATGTGGCAGTGGATGTTGGCCGGGATCGAGGGGCAGGCGGTTCGTGCCGTGTCGGCGGCCTGTTTCAGCACGGCGGAGACGGTGTCGACGGACAGCTGGGTCGGTGTTCCGGCGTGCAGGCTGTAGAACACCGGCCTGGTGGCCGGCAGAGTGCGGTGGCTGGCGTGGAACTCGTCGAGGTAGATGTGCAGGTGTTCGATCGTTTTGCCGGTCAGGGGAACGGTGCGGGTCTTGTTCCTTTTGCCGGTCAGCGAGATGCGGCCCGGCGGGTTGAGCTGGAGGTCTTGCAGGGTCAGGCTGGTGATCTCGCTGACGCGGGCGGCGGTGTCGTAGAGCAGGATCAGCAGCATCCGGTTGCGGCGTGATTTGGCGGTCCGGCCGGTCGGGGCGTTCAGGATGGCCCGGGTCTCGGCTTCGTTGAGGTAGTCGATGGGTGCTCGGGGGCTGGCTGGTGCCTTCAGGTTCTTGGCTGCTTGGCTGAGCGCGATCAAGGTGATGTCTTCTCGTGATGCGTAGGCCAGGAACGCTTTCACGGTGCTGAGGCGCAGCGCGACCGTCCTCGGTGCGTAGTGCCGCTGCTCGCTCATCCAGACCAGCCACGCTTTCAGGTGGGCGTACTCGAACTGGTCGAAGGTGACGTGTGATCGTTCGACGTGTTCGATCTCGTGGAGGTAGTCCAAGAAGCACTCCAGGCTGATCCGGTAGGCCTGGATCGTGTGCGGTGAGAGTCGTTGGACCTTCGGCATGTAGCCGTGCAGGTAGTCCCGGGCGAGGCTGAAGAAGTCCGGGGCGTCGGTGCTCGGGTCGCGTCGCATCAGAACCCGGCCTCGGGCAGCACTGCCGCGGAGTTGGCGGTGAGATGGGCGTAGGCGTTCAGGAAGTCCGGCGAGGTGTGGACGTAGTAGTAGGTGGACTCCAAGCCGGCGTGGCCCATGTAACGGGACAGGTAGGGCAGCAACGCGGTCACGTCCTTGCCCTGGGCCATCCAGCGTTCGAGGTTGGCGTAGGCGAAGTGGTGACGGAAGTCGTAGGGCCTCGGCTGGGTGCCACCGACGGGTCTGGGCAGTCGGGCCTGGTCCCAGATCCGGTGGAAGATGGTGCCGACCGTCGCGGCGGTGACCGGGTTCCCGGCCGCGGACACGAAGAAGGTCCGACGCTGCGGAAACCGCAGGTGCGACTCCTGGTCGCAGGCGGCGAGCACGGCGAGGATCGGCTCGGTCAGCGGGAGCCGGCGACTGCGGTTGGCCTTGGACCACACGATGTCGAGGTTGCCGCGACGCAGATCCACCTGCTCGGTCAGCAGCGCACGAGCCTCACCGGTCCTGATCCCGCAGCAGTGCATCAGCGTGAAGAACGCCACCGCCTGCCATCGCCACGGCGACTGCGCGTGCAGCTGAGCTGCGGCGGTGAAGAATGCGTCGATCTCAGCGGTGGTCAACAGGTAGGGGTGAGACGGGACCACACCTGCTATCCACTGATCGGAGAGGACGTAGGCGGCGGGATCGTCGTGGACGACCAGCCATCGGCCGAAGTCGCGGATGTAGGACATCCAGGATCGGTAGCGGCCCGAGTGGGCCGACTGCGCGATCACCCAGCCCTCGACGGTGGCCCGGTCGAAGACCTGGCGGTCGTGGGCGTCACAGTAGGCGTCGAACTTGGTCAGGTACCAGATCCTCGACAACCCGTGGAAGCCCAGCTTCTCCTTGAATGCCAGGTACTGCTCGATCTGGGGTCCGAACACGCTGGTGAACGCGTGGCCGGTCATGACCGGGCACCGGCGGGAACGGGGAGGACGCACTCGAGCAGCCGGTCGTGGTCGACGCTGAGGTAGATGTTGGTCGACTCCGGGCTGGCATGTCCCAAGACGGCCGAGATGGTGGGCACCGCCACACCCGCGCGCAGCAGCCGTGAGGCGGCGTTGTGGCGCAGCAACCGGCTCCCGGCCTTCACGTCCGCGACTCCGGCCTTGGCGAAGATGTTCGCCGTGACCCGGTGGATCGCGGCATGATCACCAAGACGGGTGTGTGGTGCCTTCACCCGCAGGAACACATGATCATCGGCCGAGGCAGGCCGTTCGTCGAGGATGTAGTCGGCGAGTCTGGACGCGACCAGCGGCGCCAACGGCACCGTCAACGGGTTGTGCGTCTTCTGCTGCACGATCGCGATCGTCTGCGTCCGCCAGTCGACGTCGACCAGGCGCAGACTGACCAGGTCGCAGGCCCGCAGGCCGGTCGTCACGGCGAGCAGCGTGATCGCCGCATCCCGAGCACGGACCTGCTGTGACCCGCAAGCTCGGACAACCGCCTCCAGGTCCTGGTCGTCCAAGACAGGAAGGATCGTGTGGTGGCGTCTCACCCCGGCCAGAGCCAGCGCGTCGACCAGATCGGTGCGGCCAGTGAACTTCAGGAAGGGGCGGAAGTTGGAGATCAGCCACGGCAACGACGACACCGCCCACCGGGCTCGCAGCGAGGCCAGGAATGCAAGCACACTGGCACCATCGGCTTCGGAGAGACAGGACAAGCCGCGCGACTCCAGGAAGACCAGGTATGCCCGGGCGACGCGACCGTAGGCGTCGCGGGTCGCCGCTGCCAGACCCCGCTGAACCATCTCCGCCGCCCACGACCGGGCCAGCGCCGCCAGCTCCTCCGACCCGGGCCAAGCGCCGCCACCGCCGCGCTTCTGCGTCGCCAGATCCACCTGCCCGGTCGCCATGTAGCTGTCGAACAACCTCACCAGCCGGCAGAAGTCGAAGCGGCGCTGTGCGCTGAACCGACCCGTGCGAGGACTGGTCGTCATCGCAGCGAACACCTTGCCCAGCGAGACCGTGTAGACACCGCCCCCGGGCTCAGCGAGCACGCTCAGCGCCTTGATCGACTTCTGATACTGGCCGATCGTCGACTCCATGTAGCCAGCCGCCCGAAGCTCGGCGATGACCACCTCGCCGATCTGCTGAACCATCTCCCGCATCGTCGTCTCCTCCCGCGAACTGGTGTGTGGACACCGCGGACGCTAACCACGAGACGACGAGACGTTAAGCCGAGGAATCAGACCAACAACCCCTCAACCGCAAGCACAACAAAGAATCCGCGGCATAACGCCAACCTCGGCATAATCGCTGTGGAAGATCGCCCCAGCCAGGCTGCCCCGGGTCGCCTCGGCGGCCTTGAGTGCGTCCTCGACGAGCTCGGTGCGCATGTGGTCGGCGACGGCCCAGCCGACCAGCCGGCGGGAGTAGCAGTCAATCACGGTGGCCAGGTACAGGTTCTCCCCGTCCGACAACGGCAAATAGGTGATGTCACCGACATAGCGGCGGTTGGCCGCGGGGGCGGTAAAGTCGCGTCTCAGCAGGTCGGGCACCTTCTGGTCAGCGGGCTCGGGGATCGTGGTGCGGACCCGGCGACGGCGCCGATAGCCGGCGATGCCCCGCTCCCGCATCACCCGGGCGACGCGCTTGCGGTTGACCCGATCCTCGGCGCCGACGCCGTCGTTGAGCTCGGCGGTGATCCGTGGCGCCCCGCACGTGTTGTCGTCATCGTGCACGGCCCGGATCCGTTCCTCCAGCTCGGCATCAGCGGCGGCCCGCTGTTCTCGGGTCGGTGCAGCGTCCTGCCAGGCGTAGAACGAGGAACGGTTGATCTCGACGACTTCGCACAACCGCTTCACCTCGAAGGTGTCTTGGTGGTCGGCGACGAACTGGAAGCGGTTCACCAGCCCGTCTCCCCGGCGAAATACTTGGCCGCCCGGCGCAGGATCTCGCGTTCGGTGACCAGCTTGGAGGTCTCCGATTCCAGCTGCTCCACCCGGGACCGGAGCCGGGCCAGCTCCTGCTCCGGTGTCTCCCCCTCAATCGGGCCCGGCGCGGGCGTCGACTGTTTCAGCGGGCTGCGGGTCACAGAGCCGTCGGCGGCGGTCTTCTTGCCAGTCCCGAACGTGTCACACCAGTCTCGCAGGGTCCCTCTCACGACGCCCAGGTCATCGGCGATACCACGCAGCGTCGCGCCCGGGGTGGACTCGTACAAGTCAACAGCCTGCCGACGAAACTCATCGGTGTAGTGCTTGCGGACCATAGTGGAAGATCATCTCGCTCTCTCCCGCTCAACTGCGGGATGTGGCTTCACGATGCGTTGCGGCGCACCGTCGGGTAGCTCTGGTGGCGTATTCGTAACCGCCCGAGGTGACTGCCGCCTTGTGGCTTTCTCCTCCTCGACTTCCGGTAACGGTTCGCGGAGAGGGCGCTGCCAGCTCGGTTCGGCAGCCGCGGACCGGGCTTGCTTCGCCGCCAGCATGACGCCCTCCCGCGCTGTCAGTGGGGTACTCCCCGTGTTGGTGGAAGTAGCGTCCAGTGTCGGTTGGGTTCGCCGTGTAGCGTCCACCTCTCTTCGAGACGGTCGCCAGCCCGCGCGAGACCAACGCCGACATGGACGCCTTCCAGTTCCCGGGTGGAGGTTCGGCCTGGGGGGTGGTGCAGATCCAGGACAGGACGGCTGCCTGCGCGTCATTGAGGGACCAGTCCATGGAGACATGGTCGTACCGGCGCAGCGCGCCGAGCACAAGCCGCAGACCACCCGGGGCGCGGCACCTGCCGCTGATATGCCGCCCGAGTAGGCGATGCGCGGAGCGCGGGTCAGCGGCGGTCCCGATCGGTCGCTAGATGACGAGCCGGACGGTGTCTCCGCGCTCCGAACGGAGCAGCTTCTTGGCTTCGAGACTGTCGAGCACCTTGTCGATGTCGACTGCGGCGTCCTGGTAGGCAGCTTTGACCGAAGCCTCCGCCACGGAAGTGTCGTAGGGCCGTCGACCGGCGAGGCCCATGATCACTCTGACAGCCTCGGCTTCGTCGTCTTCGAGCACCTTCAGGGTCTCGATCAACTTCTTGACGAGAGCGACAGCACCAGCCACGGGGAGGTTGGTGGTGAGCAGGTAGACGGTTGCCGCCACGGCGGCGTCGCCCCAAAGTTTGCGGGCTTCCGTCAGATTGAAGAAGATCCGGGTCTTGAGCAGCTGCAGACCGAGCATGGTGCCGTCTGTTCGGCCGACTACCTCGGTCCGGGTCATCCACCACAGCTCTGAGTCGGGGATCCGCATCAAAGCCGAGTACAGATCGTCGGTGCCGACAACGTCGGTGTCCAACAGGTCGGCCAGCGTCTCGGCTTCGGTGACTTCGATCCATCCGTGGTCCACGGCCCACAGGGTGTCATGGGGTCAGGCACGATGAGCAGCGTGTTCCGTTGCGAGGACGACAGCCCGGCTGGTGTGGTCTTCGGCGCCTTCGACGGGATCCGTGACTGGAAGGTGAACGCGTTCACCGTAACCACGGACATCATCGAGCAGGAGCTGGTGAGCGCGCACGAGGAACGCCACCTGCGTCTCCAGCAAGGCACGCCGTACGGCGCGGCCCTGGCAGTTCTCGGTGCTGCGGTGCGTTCCGGCGCGTACCCGGTGAGCAGTTGGGCCGCCGACGTGGATCGAGTTCGCACGACCCATGAGGTGTATGCGACGTTCATGTCGGTGGCGCACGTCGACGGTGGGTTGGACGTGTTGACCGGAAATCTGCGCTACCTGGAGTATTGGCGCACCGGCAACGTGATCTTCCGAGCCTTCGAGGCCGCGCCGGAACCGCTGATGCTGATGGAGTTCTTGTTCCACCAGATCATGTCGCCGCAACCCGTCGGGGCGACGTCGGACAGCCGCTTCATGGAGCCCACTGTTGCGCTGGTGCGCGGTGAGAAGCCCGACGACCGGTTGCAACGCGTGATGCTCCTGCTAGCCGACGACCGAGGGTTCGTCGATGCCGTCGTCGAGGCCGTCAGAGTCGGCGACGAGGTCGACGACAATCTCACTCGACTCGCCGCGGTCCTCACCAATGGCGGGGTAGCGACGATGGACGCCGTGCTGCAAGAGCAGGTGTCGCGTCAGATGGTCAATGCGTTCAATGCCGGCGACCACGACCACATCGGCGCCCTCACCCTGCGATCACGCCCCACCAGCCTCGAAGACCGGCTCGACTACCTGGCACGCGAAACTGTGCATCTGCATCATGAACGACTGCCGGTGCTGGTCGGACACCGGAGCTTCCCGCCCGGCATCAACCCCTACGTGCTGCTCAAACGGGACGGCGACCGCATCGGATCCCACCTGTGGACCGTCCTGATCTCAGGTGCAGAACTCCAACGCCAGTTCGACGGTGACGTCGATGCCGACGAGATCTATTTCGGATTCCTCAGCTGCGACCGTCGCGAACCGCCCGGGATCGCCTATCTCCTCCCGGTGACGGACTCACCTAAGGACGCCACTCTCGGGCTGGCCGAGCTTGGGCTGAGAACGTTGACGATGACCACCTTGTTGACGTACGCCCGGGTTGCCCGGCGGGTCGAGTTCAGCGACACCGAACCGCTGTTCGTGCTGGTCGATGCTGCCGTCCGACCCTTTCTCGTCGGGTTGAGGGACAAGGGTCTCGTGGAGTGGACGACGGTAGCCGTCACCGGCGATCGGCTGCTGCATGCCGTTCTGCTGACGGCCGGGAACCAGCAGCTCCATTTCGTGTGGATCGGCACGATCTACGCCTTGAAGCCGCTCCTGGAATGGCTACGCCGCGAAGCCGACATCTTTCAGTTCGTAGGGGAGGACTATCCCGACGTCAGCGGCGAGACGTTCGCGCTGCTCAGGCACGTCGTCGGGACATTTGCGTCCCTCGGCCCGCGGTGAGGGGCCAGCGGTCTCGCAGCCACGGGTCACGCCTTCGACGCCGACGGCTTCGGACGCGCATCCACGAAGATTGGTGCGATCGTCACCTGCCCGCGGCGGCTGATCGCCGCGCAAGCGTCCGTGACGAGACCGAGGCGCTCATCGGTGAAGTCCTTATCGCTGTAGCCGACGCACAGGTAGATCCCGAACGGTGCCTGCTCGCCTTTCAGGTAGATCGGCAGCTGCGTGTCGGCACCGTGGGTGAACTGGCTGCTGGCGATGAGCTTGATCTCGATCAACCCGCGCATCTCCCATCCTCTACTGAACTTGAAGTCGACCGGTCCCCGGCCGCAGTCGGCTTCGCGGGTGACGTCGATGTTGCTCGCGCGGCAGTGCTCGATCCACGTCGTCCGTGCGATGACCTGGACGATCTTCTCCGCACGGTGCTGGGTGTAGCCGTCGTTCCACAGCGCAGGCCAGAGCCCGTTGTCTTCCACCGCGGTCTTGAAGGTCAACGCAAGATCTGTTAGCCACTGCTCAAAGTCAGCCTGCGTGGCGGGTGCGGCGGGGGCGACGCTTGCGCTGGCGATCTCGCGGCCCGCTTCCTCCCACCGCACCAGACCTTTGGGGTCGTCGGTGACGTTGTATGCGGTGGGGTCGCTGGTGGCTTCGTCGACGTAGCGTTCCAGCAGGTCGACGGCCCGGTGTGCGAGTTCGCGGCCGAGACGCGCCTTCTCGCTGCGGGACAGCGATTCGGCCAGGTCATAGTTCAGGTCGAACCGAAGGGTCTCGTTCTCGTTGGTCTCAGCCCAAGACCAGAATCCTTCGGGTGTGACGCGAGGGATGTCTTTGAGGAATCGGTGGGGGGTCAGCAGGACTGCGCCGTCGAAGACCGGGCTGGTGGGTAGCTGGATCGTGCTCGATGTCCAGCGGTAGTGGTCGGTCGACCATCCCGAGTTCGCCACGATGACGTCGCCGATCGGCACACTCAGCTCTGCGCAGATGGCTTGGGTGTAGGTGATGAACCTGGCCTTCCAGATGTTGCACACCATGTCGCTGATCCGATCCACGCCCAGGCCACGAACCAGGACCGCCATCATCGCCAGCAGCCGGTCGTCGGCGCCTCGGCCATGGTCCAGGAAGAACTGCAGACCTTCGCACATGTCACCGGCGAGTTCAGGGCCGATCCCCGAGCCTTCGGGGTGGCCCATCGACAGACCGAGCGCGAACTCTTTGGGTTCACGGAACTGCAGGAAGCGATGGGCCTTAGTCCAGTGCATCGACGAACGCTGTCCCTGAGCGCGACTCAGCAGATCGAGCGTGGCGTCGAAGAACCCGACGAGGTCGTCGTGTGCGTCCTTCCACAGCGGTTCCTGGTCATCGAACACGAGAAATGGGTCAACGTACAGCGGGCTGTCCATCTCCACGTTGGTGTCGAACCAGTCGGCCCCTTCTGGCCGCGTGATCTGGTGCTGCACTGAGAACCGCATGGCACATTGTCCCTGCCTGGGGTCACACGGCCGCACCATGGCGGCGTCGACTACACGCAGCCTGTCTCAACATCACCTGGCCGACCGTCCTGCTTGTGTGGACGCGCCCAGCGGATCCGGAGCCGAACCTGCGCTAGTCGCCGAGCCTTCCCCGAGGTTCGCGGCGGGACCCGGCGGATCCCGACCGAACCGCCCAGCGGAGGCTGTCGATGTCGAACGACGTCAGCCACCTGGCTTCGTCATCGACGATCTCCTCAGGCCGACGGAGAAGCTACGGCGCGGGTTTGCCTCGCTCCTGGTAGGTGTCGTAGAGGAACGAGGCGAGTGTCGCGGTCGAGCCGACGACAAGCCGGGCGTGCCGCGGACCGAGGCCGCCGGTGGACTGTCCTGGGCGTCCGTGCCCGGTGCCGTAGCTGTTGCGCAGTTCCGCCGTGCCTTGCGCGATCTGGGCGAGGCTGCTCAAGATGCGGCGGATCGTGTCGGCCGCCGCAGCGGCGGGGTCGACGTCGTCCCTGCTCAGCTGCAGCGCCGCGGTGGTCTTCTTGACCAACGCCAGGACGTCGTCGTTCTTGCCGTACGCGGTGCCGGTGCCGTCCAGGATGGTCTTGCAGACGGTTTCGAGGAACTCCTTGGCGGTGCCGATCGCCAGCTCGGGGTCGGTGTCGACCGCCTGCTCCATGCGTGTCACCTGGCGGGAGATGTAGGCGGTGTCGACGGTGGCGGCGACGACGTGGGCGTAACCGATAGCGGTGGCGGCGCCGTGGTGGATCCGGGCCGGCTTGAACACGGGTCTGCCGGAGATCTCAGCGGCCTGCGTGAGTTGCCACCCGTCGGCCCGGAGGAGCGCGTTCAGGTGGTCCACGATCTTGCGGGCTTGGGTGGCGTCCGGTCGGACGACCGGGTGGACGAGTTGGGCCAGGAACTCCAGCAGTATCTCGTCGGGTCCACTCCCGAGCTGCAGCCGTGAGTCGGTGAAGATCCAGTCGTCCTCCCAATCGTCGTTGTTGACCCGATGCTGTCGAATGTCTCCGCTGGCAGAATCGAAGCGCGAATCCTGCGACGGGAGTTGCTCCAGGTCGTACAGGCGGCTCAGGAACGGCAACTCGTCCAGACGGCCGTAGAGATCAAAGTCGGCCGTCAGCAGGTAGTCGAAGACATCCCGGCGCGTCACGACGGACAAGGCCGCCGCCGGCGCGGAATCCGGACGTGCGTCGGAGTTGGGTCGCGTCTGAGCCACACCCCAGGATGGCCTACGACGCGACTTCGCCACGCCAGCGTTCGCGCAGGTGCATGATCAGCCCATGGCCATCAGAGGGAAGGACCGCAAGATTCTGTGGGGCGATCGGGAAGCCGATGCGCGATCTGCCGCCGTCCCCTGGTGGCGGCCAAGACCACGCAGGACGGCGAGGCGGTCGTCGGGGACGAGGCGCACATCGCAGCCCAATCGGACGGCGGGCCACGGTTCGGCGACCTTCCTGACGGTGTCGGCGTGGACGCCTACGACAACCTGATCTTGCTGTGCCGCGTCGATCACAAGAAGGTCGACGATCAGCCCCGCCACTTCACCGGCGAGAAGCTGCGCCAGGTCAAGCGGGAGCATGAGCATTGGGTTGCCGGCCGGCTCGACGAACCGGACATTCCGGGCTTGTACGACCCAGTCCGGGGGCCGTTGCCGATGGCGCCGCTGACCACAGGTGCCCTTGTATGGCGGTACATCGTCGGTGCTGAAGCCTGGTATTTGGATGGTCCACATGATGCCGCTGCGGAGGCTGTCGACCTGGCAGACGAGTTCCTGCAGGTCTGCAGCGACTATCTGGAGATCGCGACCACCATCAATGAGCAAAGCCGACAAGCCGTCAGGGACGCAATCCGTCATCTGCAGGAGTACCTCCCGCGGCTCGCCGAGCACGGACTGCTCGTGTTCGGCGCGAAGCAGGTCCGCTCCGCGTCGGGTGAGCCGCCAATCCTGTTCGATGTCGTGATCCTCAAGGTGATCCGTGCGGATGATCCTGGCATTCGGTTGGCGGAGCACGACGGCTGAGCCCAACGGCTGACCTGCGAGTCAGGCCGCGGTACGGACTGTGTGAGCGCCGCCGATTGGGTGGGTCACCACCTTGTGGCGGATTGGCCACTCTGCGTTCCCGTGGCTGGCTACGAGGCACTGCGGAGTTGGGCGCGGTCGAGCACTGACCGACCGCGCCGGTCCACTGACCTCGACACCAGACCAGGACTTCGAGTGGCCCGACGTGAACGTCCCGCCTAGAGCCGAGCGCAAGGGCGCCGCGGCCGCCTCGGCGACGACACGCGCCTGCGCGGTACGACTTGAAGGCCACCGCGCTCGCGACTGATGTTGCAGAGAGCGCCGCCACGTGCGGGCATGAACCATGCGGCTGTGGAAGGTCCCCTGTGAGGTCGTCTACGGCGGCCAATCCCCCGGTGAGCCGGGACGGTCACAGTCAGCCGGCTCCCGAGACGTACGAGCGCGAGTCGGTCGCTAAGAATGGGGGCTGTGTAGCAGGCACGACGAGAAGTGCCGCGCTTGTGTGGCCGGCCCATCCCGCACCCAGGGTCAATTCAAAGTTGATTCTGTTGTGACTGGTGTGACCTGGGCGTGATCGATCAGGTCGAGCAGTTGGCCGGTTTGGCGACCGAGGCTGCGGGTCGCGGCGGCGATGTTGGTGTGTTTCCCGCGGAGTCGGAGGAGTCCGATCGCAGTGTTGCGCAGGGTTGCCATCAGCTGGGGCAGGGTGCCGGTGCGCACGGTGGAGTGGTCCTCGTCGAAGGTGAGATCACGCACCCAATGCACCTTGTTCTCGATGCTCCAATGACCACGGACCAAGGTCGCGAGGTCGGCCGGGGCGATGTCTGACCAGCCGAGACTGGTGACCACATAGACGATCTCCTGCGTGGTCTCGCCGGTGGCGGTCTCGGTCCGGTTCCGCACGATCCGGCCGGCGAGCCGGGCGTGCGGGAACCCGATCCCGGCCCGGACACCGGTCAGCTGCAGGGTACGGGACTCCCGTCGCCCATGCCCTTTCTCCACCACACGATGAGCGACCGGCACCTTGCTCCACGGGAGCCCGGCGAGCTGGTCGTACAAGGTGGGCTGGTTCCGTTTCACCACGAAGACGTACCGGCCGCCGTGCCGGTGCAGATAGTGGGCATGGCCACGTTGCGTGTGGAGAGCATCGGCGGTGACGATGACGCCGTTGAGGTTGATCCGGTCCAACACCGCCGCGAACGCGGCGATCTCATGATCTTTCCCGCCGGCGTTGACCTGCCCCAACGGCACCCCGGTGGCATGGTCGACGATCGAGAACAGATGCACCCTCGACCCATCCACACCGCGGGCGCCGCGGCAGGTCTTGCCATCCACCGCGACCGCCCGCCACCGCGACGAGACCGGTGTCAGCGTGGCCAGCCAGGCGTGCAGGACCGCGTCCACCACCTCCGGGTCGACCCGCAACAGCACCCGGCGGATCGTCGACAGGCTCGGCGGCCGCCGGGTGATCCCCAACCGTGGCCAATGCCAGGTGGGCAGATCCGCTGCCCATCCGGCGATCGAAGCCAGACTCCGTGATCCGCCGACCACCGCGGCCAACGCGACCACCAGCACGGTGGCCAGCTCATACCGGCGGCCCCGCCGGCCCCGCGGATCGGTGATGATCGACAACACCTCCCACACCTCGACCGGAACACCGTGACCGGGTTCGACCTGATGGGCGCGCAGCGCATCAGCGGCCGGGATGAGAGAAGATACGGGTGCGGGCACGGCAGGACTCCGATCGATCGGCAGTGGACGTCAAGCACCCACCACGATCCCGGTATCCACCGTGCCCGCCCGGCTTATACCTCACCCATGGCGTGTCAACCCGACACCACGCCGCAACCACGACTTTGAACAAGCCCTGATCCCGCACCCCAGGGTCAATTCAAAGTTGATTCTGTTGTGACTGGTGTGACCTGGGCGTGATCGATCAGGTCGAGCAGTTGGCCGGTTTGGCGACCGAGGCTGCGGGTCGCGGCGGCGATGTTGGTGTGTTTCCCGCGGAGTCGGAGGAGTCCGATCGCAGTGTTGCGCAGGGTTGCCATCAGCTGGGGCAGGGTGCCGGTGCGCACGGTGGAGTGGTCCTCGTCGAAGGTGAGATCACGCACCCAATGCACCTTGTTCTCGATGCTCCAATGACCACGGACCAAGGTCGCGAGGTCGGCCGGGGCGATGTCTGACCAGCCGAGACTGGTGACCACATAGACGATCTCCTGCGTGGTCTCGCCGGTGGCGGTCTCGGTCCGGTTCCGCACGATCCGGCCGGCGAGCCGGGCGTGCGGGAACCCGATCCCGGCCCGGACACCGGTCAGCTGCAGGGTACGGGACTCCCGTCGCCCATGCCCTTTCTCCACCACACGATGAGCGACCGGCACCTTGCTCCACGGGAGCCCGGCGAGCTGGTCGTACAAGGTGGGCTGGTTCCGTTTCACCACGAAGACGTACCGGCCGCCGTGCCGGTGCAGATAGTGGGCATGGCCACGTTGCGTGTGGAGAGCATCGGCGGTGACGATGACGCCGTTGAGGTTGATCCGGTCCAACACCGCCGCGAACGCGGCGATCTCATGATCTTTCCCGCCGGCGTTGACCTGCCCCAACGGCACCCCGGTGGCATGGTCGACGATCGAGAACAGATGCACCCTCGACCCATCCACACCGCGGGCGCCGCGGCAGGTCTTGCCATCCACCGCGACCGCCCGCCACCGCGACGAGACCGGTGTCAGCGTGGCCAGCCAGGCGTGCAGGACCGCGTCCACCACCTCCGGGTCGACCCGCAACAGCACCCGGCGGATCGTCGACAGGCTCGGCGGCCGCCGGGTGATCCCCAACCGTGGCCAATGCCAGGTGGGCAGATCCGCTGCCCATCCGGCGATCGAAGCCAGACTCCGTGATCCGCCGACCACCGCGGCCAACGCGACCACCAGCACGGTGGCCAGCTCATACCGGCGGCCCCGCCGGCCCCGCGGATCGGTGATGATCGACAACACCTCCCACACCTCGACCGGAACACCGTGACCGGGTTCGACCTGATGGGCGCGCAGCGCATCAGCGGCCGGGATGAGAGAAGATACGGGTGCGGGCACGGCAGGACTCCGATCGATCGGCAGTGGACGTCAAGCACCCACCACGATCCCGGTATCCACCGTGCCCGCCCGGCTTGTACCTCACCCATGGCGTGTCAACCCGACACCACGCCGCAACCACGACTTTGAACAAGCCCTGTCCCGCACCCGCGTCAGACGAGCCTGATCGCGATAGGAATCTGCCTCACGACGAGTTCTCGAATCCATTTCCGTCGGGGCGTACATTTTAGCGGTCATATCCCTGGAAGCGAGTCGTGTCGCGATTTAGCTCACACCGCTCTCGCGACGAGCTGATCGCCAAACCCGCGTCAAGTGAACGCTGCGCGTCCCACTGCCGATATTCGCAGTTCCCGTGAACTCATGTATGGAAATCCTCGTCCAGGCGCCAATATCTCGGTTCAGATCAGTGTGCGTCGAGGGTTCTCCGTCAGACATTCGCTTAGGTGATCGCCAGCATTACCTACTGCTAGAGGCGCTTCGGATCGACGAGAGAAATGACCTCCGTTGGCAAGGGAGTCGCTGATTGGCATATACCTAACGCCTCCCAACCAACGTCCCGATGGATAAACTGCGGGGGGAGTATTGCCGTCAAATAGGACGACGTGCTACTGAAGCCGTCCTTGGCTGTAGGCGACTGGCTTGCGTCTGCATCCGGCGCGTGGTCGCCCGAGCTTCAGGAACATGATCACAACCGATCGCGGTCGATGAGTCCTGACGTCTCCCGACGGTCCTAAATGATCTTGATCTTGCCCGTGCAAATGAGCAGTCTAGTGAGTAGAGATGTGAAGCGACACGCGGATATCGGCGGTCATCGACCGATTCGTATGTCGAATGCACCGTGATCTACGTGACGCAGTGGGCGGCAGACGATGCAGCGATCCTGCTGCTACTCGCGCGCACTCGGTGGTTCGCGTTCAGCCTGTACGCGGCCTCGATCGGTCGGCGCGGCCCGAGGGTCGCTTGCACTCTTCTCTCGGGGCAAGAGGGGAGATTCCTGGCGTACGCACCAGGGTTTCAAGATGCTGTGCCACCGCACTCGACCCCTTCATTATTCGCTATTTGGCAGGCAGCAAGAATGCCTGGTTGGTATTTCGTATTCACATCGACGGAAATGCGCCGAGAACACGTCCTATGCCGGAGTATCGCTCAATCAGATTTCGCTCCTTTGCGTGGAGATGACGAACTCGCAAGGAATGGCTCCGCTGCGCGTGTGTGCGATGCTCCCTTGGAGAAACTGGGTGCGGTCTGCGGTGACGATAGCCGCTGGTCGAAGGTGCCGTATAGAGCTGGATTTGGTGTCACGCTGAGACAAATAGCCAGTCGGCGTTCAAAGGCTAAAGGTTTATCTAGCCACTGTCTGGAACCTGACGAGGGATTCAGACGGCAGTTTTCTGTGCTCAACCCGGGATATTGCTCACAGTATTTGTCTGTGCGCGTCGTTTTCAGGGTCTATGAGCCAGGAAGACGCGCAGACCGGATGGCCGCCTGCGGGCTGCTGCGCCGCCCTGCTGTCGCGAATCGCTGCTTGTGCATCTCGTTGAACGTTCGCGCCAGCACAGGTCTGCAGAGTTCGCCAAGACGCCTGTCTGGGCCAATCGCAGCCGCGCTGACGGAGAAAGGAGAGGAAATCTGACCGATCGAACCACCTGCGTGTAAAGGATCGGCTACATTCGCCGCTAGTCACGCCACAAATGACTGTGGGACGCCCCGCCAAGGACGCCCCACACAAATCAGTCGCGCCGGTTGCCGCCGGCTCGCCAACCCAACACTCCGAAAGGATGACGATGTCATCGTATCGCCTGTTTGCCGTGCCCGAAACTCGCCCCGTCGGCGTGTCCCATCGGACGGTCGCCTGATGGGCCGCCACAAGAAGTTGCGTTCCGCCAAGCCGACGCTCGCCGAGGCTGCAGTGGTTACTACGACACCCTGCGGTGTGCCGCCAGCACCGCAGATCGCGGCCCAGCCGAGAAGAGCGATGCGTCGGCCGTCGCGTGCGCCGGCGGTCAACGAAGAAGAGCGACTCAAGGCGCTCTTCTCTTACAGGCCGCAGAGGGCACGAAACTTCTCGGCGGCGGTGATCGCGGCCGCTGCCCCGATTGTGGCCCTGCTCCCATACGTCGGATGGAATGCCGACAGGGAGCGGACCGGCCATCTGTGCAACCTCCTGAATGCCGACGAAGCCATCCACGGAACCGTCGACGCTGCCCGAGCTTTGCGCCCCGAGAACGTCGACTACTTCTTGTCTCGTCGTAGCTACCGGACCGACAACACGTTCAGGACGTTGCGCTCGCTCTACTACCGGTTCGGTCGTGCTGTGCACCCAGCCCTGTACCCGGAGCAGCGGATCCAAGCGCCTAGGGCCAAGGAGTTGCAGCCGCCTTACAGCGCGGACGAACTGGGTCGGCTGTACGACTTCGCGTTGGCGACGTCGCCGACGCTGTCGCGGCGGATGCTGATTGTGCTGGATGTGATCAGCGGTGCCGGGGCACTCACACCCGAACTCGACCGGCTTCGCGGTAGTCATATCCGGCCGCTGGTAACGGATCCTGGGAGGGCTGTCGTCACACTCATTGACCGGCAGGGGGTCGTCCGGGAAGTCCCGTTGTCCGACCGGACCAGGTCACGACGGCTCCTGCGACTCGCCGTCGAATCTGGCGACTCTCGGCTGCTGCCGTACAGCAAGAAGCAGGTGATCTCCCATCTGCAGCGGCAGCTGGCCAAGCACGGCCACGGCCTCCAATTGAACGCGGTTCGGTTGCGGCACACCTGGCTCGTAAACCTCCTCAACCGGCGGGTGCCGGTATCCGCCGTGATGCAGCTCGCCGGGATCGGAGACGCCCACACACTCGCCGGCCTCCGGCGCTGGATGCGCACCTATGACACCACCGAGATGGCTGCTCTGCTGGCGGAGGCAGCCCGATGACCGTCTTCGACAGCGGTGACACTGTCAGCGCTGCGGTCTTCAATCAAGTCGTCAAGTGGATCAACTTGCGTCCTGCGGTCGAATACGCCGAGACGGTCATCGCCGCGCACCGGGGACACGGTGGACGCAAACCAGGCCCGATCACCTACTCCCTTCATGGGGTTCTGGTTGCTGCAGCGTGCCTGATCGGCGAAGGCCGCACTCCGTCGCTGAAACGCATTCACCGGGTGTTGCTGGTCGGTTTCACTGACGACCAGCGGACGAAGGTCGGCATTGACGCTACAACCGACGTCGTCTCCCAGCTCGGGTCATCCAAGAAGGAGCGAGAGAACGAGTACAAGAGGTTCTACGGGTGGCTTGACCGTTGCCTCCGGTGGTTCGATCCGCATTTTGACATTCCGGCACGGAAGATCACCAACGGCGAGTTCCGGCGGTTGATGGCGGCTCGAACGGAGGCAGACCGGGAAGCCGCCGCGGCAGCGTTCGACGCGGCCCATACGTTCGTCAACCTCATCGTGGCGGGCTCGGTGAGGGAAACGAACCCGGCGGGTTACGTCGGTGACCTGGTGGCCGACGAAACCATCTACGACGTCGCGGCCATCCGCTACGGCGACGGTATGAGGGACGACCTCCGCCGGTCCGCCGTCCCGATGGCTGCCTTCTACCGGAGGAAGGACGGCACCGTGAAGACCGGGCCGTCCGCGGGTGCTAGTCGCGACAAGATGGCCTTGGGGATCGGGGTCACCGTTGCGTCCCGCGTCGGTGCCCCCGGAAGCATTCGGTGCGTCCCTCCGGCCGCTGTCGCCGTCTCGTTCGGCCCACCGACATCCGGGTCCGTCGCGGCCGTCGAGGAGTGCATCAAGCACGCCAGCGCCAACGGGCTCATCCCCAAGCTGAAACAGGTCAGCGCCAACACGCTCGGTCCCGAGCAGGATGCTTGCGACGGGCTGATCCCCGCGCCGAAGCAGGACAGGGCTGACGGCAAAGACGCCGAGCAGGAGGCTCGTGACCGGCGCTCCCGAAAGCGAGCGCCGTACTTCACCGCGGATATGGGGTACAACGCACACCGCGGCTGGGCCGACCTCATGTACCGGTGCGGGTACCACCCGATCGGGCGGTACCCAGAGCACTGGAATGTGGTCTCGCACCTCGAACCGACCCGCGCCGGCGACATCAGTCCCGGCCCAATCCAAGCGCATGGCGCCCTCTACTGCCCGGCCGCGCTCGAACTTGCGACTCCACGTTTGGCCCGAAGGTCTAGCGACATTCGAGCTGACGGCGGCAACGACAGACACGATGAACGCCTGAGCCGGCTCCTTCCAATGCTTATGGGGACCAACAGCACGCTAAGGAAGGCAGCAGCGAACCCAGGGCGGCCGAAGAAGGACGAGAAGCGCACCCAGGTTTACAAGATCGACTTGGTCTGCCCAGCCGTACATGGCCGAGTGCGCTGCCCGCTCAAGCCTGATTCGATGATCACCGCGACGTCCGATGCGCCAACGCTTGCGCCTACCTGGGACGCGGACGCGAAGAAGTGCTGCGCCAAATCCCACGTGTCGGTCACGCTGACGGATCGCCAGTTCGCGCAGATGCAGCCAGGGCTGCCGCCAGGATCCTGGGAGCACACCTTCTTGTACGAGGCCTACCGGTCGCTGACGGAGCGCGTGTTCTCGATGCTGAAGTCGCCACACATGAGCAACACACAGGCCATGAACTGGGGGCCGCGACGAGACCCGATGATGATGATCAACATCAGCCTCTGCATCGCTGTCACCAATGTGCATCTTCAGTGGTACGGAGCTGAGAAGGTGATCGACTCCGTCGAGGAACGCTTCCGGCAGCTCGACAAGGAACTGGGACGACGCGCCACACGGGTGCCAGCCCGAACGTAGATTGATCGGACAAGAGGGGCCTTCAGCCGCTAGCTGGAGGCCCCTCAAGCATGCCCGGACACGATCGAAATGTTCGGGAGGTTTCGAGCCCTCTGAACGGCAGCACCGCTCAGGCGGCATCAAGCCCTCGAAGAGCCAGATCCACTCTGTTGATGCGTCATCAGTTCCGATGGCCGCAGCGGGCCGCGCAGACCCTCGGACCACCGCGCGAGGCAGCGCTCAGCGACCCCAGATATTCTCGGGAGGTACGCGGACAATCCTCTGGAGCGCTTTCTCGGAACCTTGATCTGACCAGGGATCCTGATCCGCTCACAACAGAGCGGTTTCGGGAAACTGAACCCTCATTCTTCACAAACTCCAATGGCTACCTGACCAGGGGTTTTGTCAGTTCTGAGCCGTACGCTGGAGACGTGGTGAGCGGAATGCTCCTCCGATCAGCCACGGCTGCGTTTTCCGTCACTCGATGACTTCCGCGGCACCTTGCCACCAAGGCACGGTGAGATATATCAGCCCCGACCTGAAACCTGACTGGTGTTAGGTTGGGTTCAGAGGGCTGGTCGGGGCACGTTTCTGTCAACAGACTGGTGCCTCACCGCAGACCGGCTCGTTCCGGGCGGGCCTGATGCGGAGTTGGTACCGGCGACGGCTTCCGGCGGTCCACAGGGGTGGTATGGGGCAGGTCGGAGCCCGGTGGGCCTATGCCTGGTGCGGCGTTTCCCGACGCAAGTCGGCTTCCGTGACGGTGAAGAGATCACCGAGGCCGAGGCCCTCACGGCCGTCGGCGTTCTCCAGTCAGCCTGACCTCCGCGACTGGACCGCCTTTCTCCGCCAACTCCAAGGTCCGCCTGACAGGAGGACGGCTCGATAGCCTGAGCCGATGAAGCTCGGCCTGTCGCAGTTGATCGACCCTCGCCTCCTTCCGCTGGTCGACACGACTCGCGCCTTCTATGAGAAGTGCGGTCCGGGCCGAGGTCCGAGCACCTGGGACGAGCTACAGTCGGCCCGCGATGTGGCTAGACCTCCCGCGCCGTCAAACCCTCCCGCGGTCACTGAAGTTGTCGGCTGCGGCGACCGCACGGTCCCGGTGAGGATTCACTCCCCGACGCCAGCCGCCCCCAATCGCCGTGCGGAACCGGACATCTCCCCGATCTACGCTGACCTGGCGAATCTGCCTCCGGTGCTGATCGTCGAAGAGGACATCCTGTTGGATGACAACCTCGCCATGGCCGCGCGACGCTCCGCAGCAGGTATCGACATCGATCTACGCGTCTACCCGGCCGCGCCTCATGGCTTCACCGCTCACGAGACATTCGTCGCCAGGGCGGCACTCGAAGACATACACCTCTGGCTCGGTAGCCGATTCGGTCGGAATGCCAGTTCGGTCTCCTCGATGGAACCTGAGGCGAACGGACTGGTTCTGCTTCCCGCAGTTCCGGGGCAGGTCATCACCGACGAAATGGTTGTGGAAGCACGCCTTGACGGCTGACACCCGCAGCCGTCATGACGGCGGGCACGACCATGCCGGCGACCACTGTGAACAGCCATGGGGCAGAGGGATGTTCCGGGTCGTTGTGGAATGACACCGCCAGCACGATCCACAGCGCCACCCCCGGAGCCCAGCACAAGAGGACGGCTGCGGCACCCAGTCCGCGGGACCGGCCACGCAGATCTGCCGTCCCGGCCGCAACGAGAGCGGCGGCGCCCACCCATGCGACCAGCCCGACAAGTGCGACCAGGATCGCCGGACCCACGTGCTCAGCGCCGGCAGCCAGCGCTCCCAGACCAACCACAGCGAGCGTTGCGCACATAAAGAGGATGCCAGCGCCAATCGCGCAGCGGCCGGCTGGCGTAGGTGCGCGATTCAATGTCCGCGCTGCGGCCGCGTGGCGATAGGTCGGGGTGCTGTGCGCTGCCGTATGGATGGTTGACGCTCTGGATGCTGCTAGAGCTGATGCTTGCTCCGCGGCCGCCATGACTTCGGCTACGAAGCTCCACTCAGTTGGGATCGTGATCGACAAGGAACGCCGTCACACGACAACGTGTCGAGGGCGACTGGCAGAGTCGAGTGCGGCGAACTCGAGGACAGCGAGCATGTCGTCTCGTTCAAGTTCGTCGTAGTCAGCGAGGATCTCGTCATATGCCATGCCGGAGGCCAGCAGTTCGAGAACGTCTTGCACCCGCAGGCGCATTCCGCGGATCGTCGGTGCGCCGCGGCAGATCAACGGATCACTGGTGATCCGGTCGAGATGGCCGACGGCTTCGCGCATGACCGGAAGCCTACGTACTGCGAGGGACTCTTCGTGCTCGGGAGAGTGCGAGTCTGGACTGCACGACCTCCCTAGAGAGCCAATCTGATGCGCGATGCGTGATGCGACGTATCATTGGTGCATGAGAACGACCCTCGACTTGGACCCGCGAGTCCTCACTGCGGCACGCTCCCGGGTGAACGCAGGCCAGAACAGGAGTATCGGCGAGGCTGTCTCTGCCTTGGCGCTGACTGGCCTGGCCACATCGAGCTCCTCGGCGACTACCGAGGCCAACGGACTGGTTCTGCTTCCGGCAGCTCCGGGGCACGTCATCACCGACGAGATGGTTGCCGAGGCACTCCTTGACGACTGACCTCGCCGGCGAACTCGATGTGCTCCCTGAGCCCGCGCCTCCTGCCCTGCTAGACCTGCCAGACGTGAACTTGCTTGTCGCGCTGTTGCATCCGGCTCACGTCCATCACCTCCAAGCGCAGGCATGGTTCACCTCGGTTGAGCGGTTTGCCACCACGCCGATCACCGAGTCCGGGTTCATCCGGATGGCACTCAACCCCGCAGTCGCCGGCCAGGTCACCTCCCTTGATGACGCCATGTCCTCGCTGAACTCCGTACGAGCCGACAAGCGAGTGGAGTACGTTGCCGATGACACCTCGCTCGCCCTACCGACAATCGATCTCGTCGGACTCGTCGGATTCCGTCAGGTCACTGATTTCCACTTGGTCAATCTGGCTGCCTGCCACTCTGCTCGCCTGGTCACCTTCGATCGGAAGCTTGCCCCGACCCTCGCACCTGAGGACCGTCGGTTCGTCCACAGTCTTTAGCCCAGGTCTCCGTGGCTGAGGCTCTCAAAGCCGTCGGCGTTCTTCAGTCCGCCTGACCCAGGTCATTCCCCGGGACGAGACCTATGTATTGCGGTTCGCACCCGGTACGACTTTGGAGGCACGCCAGGTCACCAGAGCGGATCCTGTCCTTGGTGGTTGTCCCGACCGGCGAGCATCCGGCGGAACTCGGCGTCGATGTCGTCGACGGAGTCCGAGGTGGCCACAGACTGCCCTACCGACCGTTCTACCGAGGGCTGTTGGTCGGAGTCGGACGCGAGAGCGGATCGGGCCGCCACCGCTGGGACCACCGGTACGCGCAGGTCATCGACAGCCACGCGGTCGAGGATCGGATCGCCGTCGGCAGCGTCCTGGACGGCCCGGTGCCAGCCGCGTACGAGCCCGGCGGTGACGCGACCGGCGGCCCATTCCTGTCGACCGGCCATCCAGGCGGCCTCGCGGCGGGCGATCATCTCGGCCTGCAGAGCCCGGTCGACAGCCCGGCGGGCTCGCCGCCGCGCCCGCCGATGCTCGCCGTTTGCCCATTCGAACTCCCTGGCGCCGGGACGGTGCTGACGGGCGGCGAGCGCGACGGCCCCGGCCCCCTCCATCAAGACCACGGCACCGAACATCATCGCCGACGACACCATCGAACTGGTCTCGCCGAGCGGCGTCAGGGTGCCGATGATCATCGACTTGATCGCGATACCACCGACCGCGGCGGCGAAGGCCAGCAACTGCGCGGGGACCAAGACCCGGGCCAGGAGCCGGCGGGCGCGCCGCTCGTTGTCGACCTGACCGAGCCACCAGCCGACGTAGGTCTTGATCGACATCACGAACACCGGACCGAACGCGGCCGGCAGCAGCCAGGACTCCAAGGGAGGTACGTCGGCGACGGCCAGGATGGCATGCAGGGTGAACAGGCCGGCGCACATCAGCAGCACGGTGATCGTCGCCGACAGCCACGCCGGCAGGTCACGGAGCACGCGCGGAGTGTTGTCCAACGTGGTTCGAGTGGAGCGTTCGATGCTCATGGCAAGAACCGCGAGGGCCTTGAGCCGGTCGGCGTCGGCCTGGGCTTCCACGGCCCACGACCGCCACCGGGCCCAGGCTCGCGGTGGCCGACCGCCGTCGGTCGAGCGTCGCAGGCCGTGGACCAGGGCGGTCAGCTGTTCGGAGCCGAGGGCCGGCAGCTGCTCCGGCGCGGTCACTGGAGCTCCCCGGACGTGACGGTCAGCCCGTCGGCGGGGGCGCCGTGTTTGGTCAACCACGTCCGCCACCGGTTCACCAGGGCCGTGGTGGACTTCGTGTCGGCGGCGCTGGCGGCGACACGGCCGACCGAGAACATGCTCACGGAAGTGAAGCCGGAGAGATCGACGGCGACCTTCTCCTGTTTGCCCCGGCCGTCGGAGAGCATCACGGCGTGCCGTTGCTCGGCCAACGGCGCGGCAGCAGCCAAGAAGGCCCAGCCACCGACGATCGAGGAACCGCGCCCGCCCGCGCCTGGAGCGGTGTCGCGGACCGCGGCCCACACCTGATCGCCGGCGACCTGCCGCAGATGGGCGGTCCGCTTCTCCCGGGCGGCCGGGTTGTTGTACTTGGCCGCGAGCACCGGGCACGCGAACACCACCCGGACGGTGGCCACCGAGCCCGTGAACACCGACACCCGCAGGGCTTGTGCCTGGTCGACTGCCTTGGCCGTGGCTGCTCGGACCTGGGCTTCCAACCTGGCCTGGGCATCGGGGGAGTCGATGAACGACTTCGTCTTGTCGACCGCCAGATTGACCTCGGCGCTGGCTGTCTTGCTCGGATCGATCAGCCGGGTGATCGTCTCCGGGCAGGAGGTCCCGACGGGCCTGGTCTGGCTGTCGCCTGCCTGTTGGGCCGAGCAACTGGCGACCAGGACGCCGAGCGCCGCCGCGGCAATGCCGCGTCGGATGAACGGGCCGCGCCGGATGTGTGGGCCGGGACCGCTGGTCCTCGTACCCTGTGTGGACTGGTGTATGGACATGTTCGCCTCCTCACTGGTGGTGTTGGTGGATTCTGACTACTCGTGGGAGGTAGTGGTTAGTACTTACAGATACTTACAAACAGAGAAGACGCCCAGCAATTGACGTCGTAGCGCATGAGTGTTAGTACTCGCAGGTATGCCCAGCCAACCGACGGCAGTCTCGGCCCGGATCGATCTGCTGGTGGAGATCTGCCAGGCCACCGAGGTCTTGGACCAGCTCAAGAAGCGGCCGATGTTCCGGCCGCCCGGCGAAACGGTCAAGGGAGTCTTCGTCCCGAACAATCGCCTGCTGGCGTTCGTGATGCTGATGGGTGCGGCCGGGATTCGCGCCGACGACGAGCCGGCCGTCGCGGCCCTGGAGGAGTCCTGTCGGCGGGCCGGCAAGGGTTCGGCGCCGCTCGCCAACCGCGGCAAGCGCGTCGGGGCAGCGCTCCGGCGCGACGGCGGTGATCTCCCGGCGGCTCCGTTGGGGGCGAACTATCTGCGCGAGTTGGCCGACGGCCTCGCCCTGTCCGACCGGCAACGGTCCCGGCTGTCGATGCTCAACGAGCGGTTGGCGAAGGAGCCGGCGAACGAGCCGATCAGGGCCGACGAGGTGGCTGCCGAGGTCCGGAGTCGCCGGGTCGACAACCACTCATTGCGATCCGCTCGAAACCTGGCCGACGATCCGCCCCTGGCTCGGACGACCGTCGATCGCCGGCGGCTGCGGGAGCAGTGTCAGGCCGAGCTGGCCGACGGCGGCCGGAACCGGCGACGTCCGTTGGTGCTCTGCGGGCCAAGCGGCGCCGGTAAGACCTCACTGGTCATGCGGCTGATCGATCAGGACCTCGGCGAGCGGGAGAACGAGCAGGGGATCTGGATTCATGCGACCAGCAGGGAAGCGATTCTGGACGGCTTCGCCCGGGCCGGCAGGCGGGTCCAGGGGAGTCGTCGAGGAGCCCTGCCGCTCGGCCGGCACAACCCGCTCAGCAGTTCCGATCCGCTGGTCGTGGCGAACACCGTCTGCGAGATCATCGCCACGTCTTCCCGACCCTGGTACGTGGTCTTGGACGACCTCACCGATCCTGACCACCTGAGGGGTCTCAAGCTGCCGACCGGCACCGGCGGCCGCACCTATGTCACCTCGCGGCTGGAGGGCCTGGACAGCCGGCTGACGGCCGAGTACGCCATCGTCCGGGTCGGCCCCTTCACCCCTGAGGAGGCGAAGCTCTTCCTCCAACTGCGGCTTGCTCCGAGTGTCGAATCGGCGCTGATCCCGTACGACGCGCTGGATGCCGGTGATGATCTCGCCGCGCAGCTGCACTATCTGCCGTTCAGTCTCGACACCGCCGCCACGACGATCCTGCGCGAGTCCATCACCTGTCGTGAATACTGCCGACGGCTCGACGGCAGAGTCGACATCGACGGGGTCCCCGCCAACGAACGGATCGCCGCCGCCAACTGGATGGAAGGCCTGGCGCGCACCATCTACCGGCCGCCGGCCGGGCTCGAGGCGCGGATGGTCCTGCTGGTCGCCCTCTGCGGGCCGACGGTTCCGGTGAAATTGTTCATGGACGATCCGGCGCTCAGCTATCTCGGGCACGGCGAGCCGATGACGGCCGATGATGCGCGGCGGTGTGCGGTCCGGCTCTCGACCCGAGGTCTGTTGTGGTTCAGCTACAGCCAGCAGGCCGATCCCGCGCCCTACCTGGCCCAGGGCACCGTACGCATCCACGACATCGCCAAGCGCGTCGTGCTCGCGACCTACGCCGACCAGATCCCCGAAGCGGCGTCGGTGGCGGCTCGGGCCCTGCGGCGGCTCTGGGGTGGAGCCGAACCCAACCCCGGCCGCAACGCCTTGCTGCGGACCTGCGCGCAGGCACTGGAACGGAACTCGCCGGAGACCATCTGGCGCGACGCGGCCGCCAAGAACCACGTCACCGAGTTCATCATCCGATCGCTCGAGAGCCTCGGCCAGAGTGGCCAGTACGCACTCGCCGCCGAGCACTATGCCGCCTTGGCGGCCGAGGCCGAGCGACGGTTCGGCGCAACGCATCTGGCCACCCTCGAGCTCCGGGGCCGGGCAGCCGTCTGGCATGGCAGGGCCGGCGACATCGCCACCGCCATCCAGCTCTTGGAGGATGTGGTGCATGACTACGAGCAGCACCCGCAGAGGAATCTGAGATTGTTCCGAGTCTTCCGACAGGATTTGGCGAGCAACTACGGCTGGGCCGGGGACGCGGAGCGCGCCATCACCGACCTGGAGGTCGTGATCTCGGAGTGGGCCGCCGAAGCAGGCTCGGAGGAGGAGACGCTGCGTGGCCGCTATGTCAGAGCGCTCTGGATCGGTCGTGCCGGCGATCCGCGGGCTGCCTTCGAGGAACTGGAGCGGTTGCTGCCGCGGCGACGGGAGTTCATGTCGGACAACAGGCTCGGCATTCTCCGCACGCGGCTGCAGCTCGAGATCTGGCGAGCCCGAACGGGCCTGTCGGAGAACCGGCCCGACCTGCGTGAACTGGCCATCGAGAACCTCTCGTCCCTCGTGGCCGATTGGGTCCGGGTCGCCGGCCGGGAGCACCCCGACACCTTGCGGGCGCGCCGTCATCTGGCCGTGCTGCGCACCCGGACGGGTGACGCGGCTGCGCTCGCCGACCTGGCGGAGCTCCAGTCCGCATCCCTGACCCTCTTCGGACCGTCGAGCCCGGACACTCTCCGTTGCACCGAGGAGTTCGCCCTCGCGCACGGCCGCCTCGGCGATTGGGAGGCGGCGCGGACCATGCTGGCCAGCCTGGTGGACAGCGCCAGCGAAACCACACCGGCACCGGACCGACTCCGGATCCGTTACGACCATGCCTGCGCCCTGGCTCAGCTGGGCAGCACCCGAGAAGCTGTCGCCGAGCTGCGTACGATCCTCGATCAGCAACGCGCCGTCCTGCGACCGGCGACGCATCTGGACATCCAAGACACCGAGGCAGCCCTGCATGAGCTGACCGGGACAGCCTCGTCGGCTGGCAATAGCTAAGTCGTCGGGAAAGTCACGGCATGAGCGCGATCGGGCGGCCAAACCATAACTTTCTCGATTGGATTTCTCGGCACGGCCATGCAGGCGGCTTGCTTGGAGCCCTACCTGGTCTGTCTCGGTGTCAGGCCGGAACGTCGACGTTCATCGCTTCCGATGATCGAGCGTGATTCGACCAACTCGGCAACTGCGACCAGTTCGTTCCACGCGAAGTCGGCGCGCGGCTGATAGTACTGCGGCGCGCGCGATCCCGGGATACCCTCGTGGTATGAGTTCTCGGAGCGTGGAGCCGATCCGAAGGGACCCGGGACTCGACCGTTGGATCGGTATGTGGGTCGCCGTCAAAGATGGCGAAGTGATCGCCGCTGCACACAACTCGAATGAGCTTGTGAAGATGGTGATCGAGTTGGGTGCGAGGGGCAGCGGTGCCGTTGCGCAATTCGTCCCGAGTCGCCAGGACAGTATCGTCATCGGTGTCGGCTAAACGTCGCCTCGTCTCGGGTCATCTCTTCCCGTACCGTGAAGAAGGCAATCCGCCAATCCTCCGCCCATCCTTGGACGTGCGGTTGACCTTCGGACCGCACGGTGATTGGACGTGCAGGGCCTTGGTCGACACGGGCGCCCCAGTCACCTTCTTCGACCGCGGCGTCGCGGATGCGCTCAACGTCAAGATCCGGCCCGCCGGCGCCGAACTGGGACGGGTGACCATCCTCGGCGGGACCTGGCAGGTCCAGTACGAGGACGTTGACCTGTCTGTGCCCAACAATGATGGGCTGTCGTGGACTGCGCGCGTTGCGTTCGTGCTTGACCAGAGGCTTCAGATGCCCTTCCAGGGGGTCCTGGGCTCGCGAGGCTTCCTTGATAAGTTCGCAGTTCTGTTCAACCAGTACTACGACTACTTCATCGTCGACATCCCCGATGTGGCCGATGAATTGCATCGCCCTGAGAGCTGACGTTCCTCGATCCTGGACCTGCGCCGTCGGACAATTGCATCATCCTTACGCGCATGTTGGGAGGATCTACGCTCGTGCCATGCCGGTCCTGGCCACGAAGCTCCACGTACCCGAGCTGCGTGCCGACCTGGTGCCCAGGCCGCGTCTGCACGACCTCTTGGCTGCCGCCGAACACGATGCGACGCGGCTGATCCTGGTCTCGGCTGCTGCCGGGTTCGGCAAGACGACGGTGCTCACCCAATGGCTGACTCGTCCCGAAGCGGGTGAGCGCAACCTCGCCTGGCTCTCGCTCGACGCTGGCGACAACGATATTCGGCGGTTCCTGACCCACCTGATCGCGGCCCTGCGGACCACCCACCGCGACCTCGGCCTGGATGCACAAGTGATGGTGGACGAGACGCCGGAGGTGCCCGCCGAGTTGGTTCTGACCAGCGTGGTCAATGATCTCGACACGTACGCCGGGCCGACCGTCCTGGTGCTCGACGACTACCACGTGATCACCGCGCCGGCGGTCCACCGAGCGCTGACCTTCCTGCTCGACCACATGCCTCGGCAGCTCCGGATCGCCATGGCGACCCGGTCCGACCCACCGTTTCCTCTCGCGAGGCTGCGCAGCAACGCCTGCCTGGTCGAGTTGCGGGCGGCTGACCTGCGGTTCACGACCGATGAGGTCGAAACCCTGCTCAACCAGGTGTTGGGCCTGGCCCTGGCCCCGGCTGATGTCAAAGCGCTGGGCGAGCGGACCGAAGGCTGGGCTGCGGGTCTGCAGCTTGCGGCGTTGTCGATACGTGACCGCGAAGACGGGGCCGCGTTCGTGGCAGCCTTCGCGGGCAGCCACCGCTTCGTACTCGACTATCTGATGGAGGAGGTCCTCGATCGCCAGTCCGAGGAGGTCCGCGCCTTCCTGCTCGACACCTCGGTGCTGCGTGAGCTGACGGCGCCACTGTGCGACGCGGTCACTGGCCGAGTCGACGCGCGCGAGCAGCTCGAGAAGCTGGCGAGGGAGAACGTGTTCGTGATTCCGCTCGACGACGAGCACCGCTGGTATCGCTATCACCACCTCTTCGCCGAGGCATTGCGTGCCAGGCTCGCCAGTCGGCACCCCGACCGCCTCGGCATTCTCCACGAAGCTGCTGGTCAGTGGCTCGCCGGGCACGGGCTGCTGGCCGACGCCATCAGGCACGCCGTCGCTGCCGGGGACCATGAGTATGCCGCCGACCTGGTTGAACTCTCCCTGTCCGGTCTCCGTCGCGGTCGACAGGACCGCACCATCGTGGAGTGGCTCTCGGCGCTGCCCGAGGACATGGTGCGCCGACGGCCGCTGCTCGCGACGTCCATGGGATGGAGTCGGTTGGCCGCCGGTGACCATGAGGGAGTCGAGCCATGGCTGGACGATGCGGAGGCCGCGCTCGCCAGTCCGCGAGGGATCGCCGCCGGGTTGACGGCGGCGGTTCCGCTCGTTGAGGCGGTCAAGGCCCGCGACAACGAGGTACGCGAGTTGCCGGCAATGATCGCGGTCTATCGGGCCTCCGTCGCTCAGGCGCGCGGTGATGTCGACGGCACAGTCAGGCATGCCCAGCGGGCACTCGACGTGGCCGGACCGACGGATCATTTCTCGCGGGGCGCGGCGGCCGGTTTCCTGGGTCTTGCGGCGTGGGCGGCCGGCGACCTGGTCGCCGCCGTTGACACTTTCAGTGCAGCGGTCGCGAGTCTGCGCGCGGCCGGCATGATCGCCGACGAGTTGGGTGCCACGGTCGTGCTCGCCAGTCTGTCGCTGGATCTCGGTCGACCGATGGAGGCGCGACGACTCTATGAGCGGGCACTCGCCGCTGCCGACAGGCATCCTGGCCCGCCCCTGGCTACGGTCGGCGACCTGCACGTGGGTCTGGCAGACATCCTCCGCGAGCAGGGCGAGCTCGATGCGGCCGCGCTGCACCTGGAGATCGCCCGCGAGCTCGGTGAGCAGGCATCGCTGCCGGAGAACCGGCATCGCTGGTACACGGCGTCGGCCGGTCTGCTGCGCGCTCGGGGCGACCTGGATGGCGCGATAGCGATGCTCGACCGCGCCGAGCCGTTGTCCTTGCCCGGGTACTTCCCGGATGTCCGGCCGATCGCAGCCACCCGGGCCCGCGTGAACATCGCCCAGGGTCGGCTCGAGAACGCCCGCGCCTGGGCACGAGAGCGTGGGCTGGATTCGGTGGGCGAACCCGCGTACCTCACCGAATACGACCATCTCACCCTCGCCCGGCTGCTGGTTGCCGAAGGCTCAGCCACCGAGGCGATCGGGCTGCTGGAGCGGGTCATCCAGGCTGCAAAGAGAGCCGGGCGCGATGGCAATCTGACCGAGGCACGCCTGGTCCGAGCGCTTGCTTGGCGGGCGACTGGCGATGCCAACGCTGCGATCGCCGACCTCAGCGCGGCACTCAGCAGCGCGGTGCCCGCCGGATACCGCCGACTGTTCCTGGACGAAGGGCCAGCGGTGACCGACCTGCTTGCCGAGATCACGAGTGTGGGAGCGGACGACGTAAGGGCTTGCGCCCAGGCGCTGCTGGTAGGCGCGCCACCAGCGCCGGAGCCCGTGTCCGCGGCGGCAGCATCGCCTCCTGACGCGGTCCTCAGTGAGCGGGAGCTCGAGGTCCTGCACTTGCTGGCGACCGAACTGACCGGTCCGGAGATCGCGCGGCACCTGTTCGTGTCGGTGAACACCCTGCGTACCCACACCAAGCACATCTTCACCAAGCTCGACGTGAACACCCGCCGCGCCGCAGTCGGTCGGGCCAGGGACCTCGGTCTGCTCTGACCAACTGTTGCCCTGGGCGGCCCACCACGGCCCAATCACCACCTCAATCACATCACTTGGTGATGTGCCCTCACCACATCGATTCCTAACGTCTCGAGCAAGACCGGGGAACCTCCGGCTGGCCGAGAACCAAGGAGTCCGACATGACCCTCACCATCAACCGCATCACCGCTGCGGCCGGGCTCTGCGCCGCCGTCGCGGGCGCTATCTACATCGGCGTTCAGATCAACCATCCGCCGGCCGAGGTCGCTCAGGTCGTCACCACCGAGTTCGTGGTCCGCGAGACGGCGAAGGCCCTGATGGCAGTCCTGGCGTTGGCCGGATTCGCTGGCATGTTCCTGCACAACCGGCGCCGATTCGGTCCGCTCGGCGTCATCGGCTACGTACTGGTGAGCACCGGCTATCTGGCGATGTTCGCGAACCAGTGCATCGTCGGCTACGTCCTTCCGGTCGTGGCGCGCACCAGCCCCGGCTACGTCCAGGACTATCTCGATGCGGCGATGGGCGGCAGCCCGAGCGGCGACATCGGCCATATCCAAGAGCTGTTCCTGGTCACCGGTATCGGCTACTCGCTGGGTGGCCTGCTCTTTGGCATTGCTCTCTTCCGGGCCGGCATCCTCGCTCGTTGGGCGTCGGCGCTCTTCGCCGTCGGCACCGTGTCCGCCTTGGCGCTGTCCGCGCTGCCCGAGTCGTTCAGCCGCCCGTTCGCGGTGCCGGTAGGCGTCGCCCTGATCGGCCTCGGGATCTCGCTCTACCGAAGCAGCCGTACGACGGCCGACCCGGAGCCTGTCGTGGATGCGACCGAGCAGGCAGCCGTCAGATGATCATCCGGGAGCCCATTCACCGTCCGGCCCGTCCTCGGCCGGATGGCCGGAGCGGGTGGTCTGTCGCGGTCGGCCTGATCGTGCTCAGCGTGATCCCGCTGACGGCCGGGGCACTCCGGCTGATCCAGCTCGCCGGTGGTCCTGCGGTCCGACCGGCTGATCCACGGTTCGACGCGTTCCCGACCGCCCTCGTGTTGCACATCGGCGGCTCCGCGGTCTTTGCTCTCGTCGGGGCGTTCCAGTTCGTGCCGCGGTTCCGGCGGCGGCATCGCAACTGGCATCGTCGTGCCGGACGGATACTGGTCGTGACCGGCTTCCTCGTGGTCGCCTCCGCCCTATGGCTGACATTGTTCTACGAGGCCCCACCCGGCACTGGTCGAGTGCTCTTCGTTGTTCGGCTCGTCGTTGCACCTGCGATGGCGGTCTGTCTCGTCCAGGGCTTCCTCGCGATCCGCCGCCGTGACGTCGCGCGCCATCGCGCCTGGATGATCCGTGCGTACGCGCTTGCGCTAGGCGCGGGCACCCAGGTGGTCACCGAAGGAGTGGGTGGCCTTGTCTTCGGCACCGGTGTGCTTGCCGGTGATCTGGCGAAGGGTGCCGCCTGGATCGTCAACCTCGCGGTTGCCGAATGGGTGATCCGACGTCAGCGCGTACGTCGTTCCGATCGGGCTGGAGCGACAGTCGGAGCCGTCCGATGAGCACCAGGGGCCCGGTCTACGAGTTCCGCGTCCAGGGTCATCTCGACGGTCATTGGGCAGATTGGCTGGCTGACCTGACCGTCCGTCACAACGACGACGGCACCTCGACGCTCACCGGGCCGATCACCGATCAGGCGGCGTTGCATGGGCTCCTGGCGCAGGTCCGAGACCTCGGTGTCGTGCTGATCTCGGTGGCACCCGTCAGCCCGGGGTGACCTCGACGGCGCAGGTGCCATTGTCGAGGTAGACAAGGAGTGAATCCCGAGGATCCAGCGTGAGGCTGTGCCGCTCGTCGTTCAGTTCGCCGACGTCCGGGACCGCTCCCGTGGCGACGTCGTGCAGCGCGAGCTCGCACCGCTGGTTGCCATGCAAGTCCACCTCGTACCCGTTGGACCAGGTCTCTTGGGTGTCACTGTTGACCAGCGTGATCACGCAGCCGGGCGCTGGCCCCATCATCGCGAATGACGAGTCGCCACGGTGCGTCTTCGGTGATCTCGCCGGTTACGGACGATTGCGTGTCACCGTTGCCTGGGGACGCCGTGAGTGCCGGTACGAGGAACTGGATGGTCAGGTAGCTCACCAGAAGCGCCGCCAGCGGCCCACCGATCATCAAGGCACGGCGGACCGTTCGGCGCCGGTTGGCCCGCTTCACCGGATCGCCCTCGGCCACCGCGAGTCGGGCCGTTTCGCCGGAGGTTGGCACGTCGCGCGACATCGCCGCCTCGATCTCCAGCCGGACGAAGTCCTCGGGGTCATCGAGGCGCCGCCGCCCCTGCTCATTGGTGGCAGTGAGCCCACTGGGCCCCGATCAACGCCAGCAGCACGTCGCAGGATGCGACCGCCCTGGTGATCACGTGGACGAAGTCGTCGCCCGGCTTGATCGAATCGATGTCCTTGAAGACCTGCGCGCTGCCGTACTGACCTGCGAGTCGGTCGTAGAGCCAGCCGGCCGGATACGCGGCCTCATCTCGCCGGTAGCTGATGAAGATTCGACCGGTCGATCGTGCAGCGGATTCAGCCATTGCCCCCACCTTGACCGGATATATCGTCACGCCGCCAAATCGGCTGGTCAAGTGGGTGTGGATCGGTACCGTCGTGGGCCCTGCCCACGATGAAGGGCGCCCTACATTTCCTCAGCCCGGCGGCGCGAGGCGTACGAAGCTGGCGTCGAGTCTGCGATCGCTCGTGGCCCCTGGGCGCAAGGCGTACGCGGTGCACGCGAGGTTCACGATCGTTCTTGGCCCGTGGGCGCAAGACGTACGCGGCGCACGCCTGGCCCGCGGTCGTTTGTGGCCCGTGGGCGTCAGATGCGCGGGCCGGCAGGGAGCTCGTGGCCGGATCTGTACAGCAGCCCCTGCGAAGTCGAATCTCATAGCGAATTCTCAGGTCATATGGGCCATTCTGATCGAACGTAGAGCCGAAAGTGTCAGTGGTCCCGTCTACCGTCATGGGTATGAGTGCAGCGGCGGTGTTGGAGGCAGGCGAGGAGACTGACCTGCCCGACACCGTCCTGCCCGATCCTGCCGCGCCCGACGATGCCGCTGCCGCCGAGGATGCGCCGACGGCTGCCGCGGCTGATGATGTGACGGTTCGGTTGGATGAGATGTTGGACTGGCTACACCGTCTCGTCTCGGCGCGTGGCGTGGATCAGGGTCTGATGTCGGATGCGGCCCGGATTGATCGGATTGCGGTGTGCGAACGCCTCCAAGCCAGTCTCGAAGCCGTCAAAGCCGTGGAGATGGTCGCCTTCGCGCAATCCCAGTCCACCGAACAGATGCGGCTCGGGGTGCATCCGAGCAAGATCGGCAGCGGGATCGCCGACCAAATCGCGCTGGCCTGCAAAGTGTCGCCCACCGAGGGATCGCGCCGGTTGAATATGGCCAGGGATCTGGTGTTGGACATGCCCCACACTCTGGATCTGTTGGCCACTGGGGAGATCGGTGGCTGGACCGCCCGGCTGATCGTCGGCCAGTTCTCCCACCTCGACCGTCCCACCCGCAGCCGACTCGACGCCGAGTTGGCCGGTCAGGACCTGGGGTCGATGGGATCCCGGCAAGCCGAAACCACGGCGAAGCGACTCGCCTATGAGGCGGATCCGGCCGCCGCGACCGAACGAGCGAGGAAAGCGCGCAAGGACCGCCGGGTGACGTTGCGGCCGGCGCCGGACACGATGAGTCTGCTCACCGGCCTGCTGCCGGTGGAGCAAGGCGTCGCCTGCTACGCCGCCCTCGACGCCGCCGCCAAATCGGCGAAAGCGGCCGGTGATCAACGGAGCAAAGGCCAGATCATGGCTGACACGCTGGTCGCCCGGTTGACCGGGCAGGAGAAGGCGGAGGACACCGGGTTCGAGGTCGGGCTGATCATGCCGTTGGGCACACTCCTTGATCCGGGTGATCAGCGACCGACGGAGATCATCGGCCACGACCTGCTCCCCGCCGATCTGATCCGTGACCTGATCAAAGACGCCGAAGCACGCTGTTGGTGGCGCCGGCTGTTCACCCGCCCCACCGGTGATGGCGGACAGTTGATCGTCGATGCGGACAAGCGCAAGCGTCGGTTCAGCAGTTGGCTGGCCCACTTGATCCGCTGCCGCGACCGAATCTGCACGGATCCGCATTGTGGGGCGCCGATCCGGCATCTCGATCACATCCACCGGCATGCCGACGGCGGACCCACCACCGGGATGAATGGGCGTGGGGTGTGTGAACGCGGCAACTACATCCGCGAACTCCCCGGCTGGACAGTCCGAGTCGTCGACACCGACAGCCACACTGTTGAGATCACCACCCCCACCGGACACCACTACCGCAGCCGACCACCCGAACCACCGTGACATTGCCCCTGGGTGAGGTCGCCGACGACGCGACGCAGCGCGGCGACGACCAGGCGTACGGAGCGGCGCCGCAGTGTCTCCGGTCGAGCGAGTACGTCGATGCTGCGTGCGGCGGCGACGTCGGTCAGTGGACGCAGCACGATCCGATCGTCGTGAGCGGCGGGCGAGGTGAAGCGGGGCAACAGACAGATGACGTCGCCGGCGGCGACCACCGCCGATGCGGCTCCATAGTCGTTGATCCGGTGCACCACCTCGAGGCTGCGGTTGGCAACCGCGGCGACCGCATCCAAGACATCGTCGGGGGAGTAGCCGTGCCTGCTCGTCACCCACCGTTCGCCGGCGACATCCACCGAGGTCAAGGTGGTTCGCTCGGCCAGCGGATGGTCGGCAGCGAGGGCGACGTCCAAGGGCTCGCTGAGCAGCGGGACCACCCGCAATCCAGTGGTCGGCCAGGGCGGACTGTGCTCCAGCCGATGCGCCAGCACCAGGTCATAGCGAGCGGTCAGGCGCGGGAAGTCGTCCTGCGCAACGTCCTCGTCGCTGAAGTACAGTTCCGGTCCAGGCGGATGGGCAGCCAAGTCGCGGATCAGACCACCGAACAGGGCCTGACCGGCGCTGTGAAACCCACTCACCGTCACCTTGCCCACCCTGGTCTGCTCGAACTCCTCGACGGCTGTCCGAGCGGCGGCCATCGCGTCGACCACGCTTACCCCGGCCGCTGCGAGCACCGCCCCAGCCTCGGTGAGGACCAAGGTGCGGCCCTGCTTGCGGGTGAGCGGAGTCTGGAACCCGCGTTGCAGTGACGCCAGATGCTGTGAGACCGCTGACGGACTGACCTCGAGCGCCTCTGCTACCGCAGAAACGCTCCCCAGCGCACCCAGCTCCCGCAGAATCTGTAGTTGGTGGATCTCCATCTCGCCGCCGCCTTACTGTGAAGCATTTACTTACATAACAGTACAGAAAGATGCGCTTGATCTTCACCAAAGCCCGGTCGTCTACTGGTGGTTGTGAAGGCGCTCTTCAAGCCGACTCCGGAGCCAGGGCTGGCACTCGTGGACCGCCCCGACCCTGTCGCCGGTCCCGACGAGGTGATCATCCGCGTCCATCGGACCGGTATCTGCGGCACCGATCTGCACATCCAGCGTTGGGACGACTGGGCTGCGTCGGCGGTGACTACGCCGCTGATCCCAGGTCATGAGTTCTACGGCGAGGTGGTCGAGGTCGGGCCGTTGGTCCATGACGTCGCCGTCGGCGACCGCGTCTCCGGCGAGGGCCACATCGTCTGCGGCACCTGTCGCAACTGCCGGGCCGGTCGCCGCCAGATGTGCATCCGCACCGTCGGCCTGGGGCTCCAGCGCGACGGAGCGTTCGCCGAGTATCTGTCGCTGCCCGCCAGCAACGTCTGGGTCCATCACGCCGACATCGATCCCGATCTCGGAGCGATCTTTGATCCGCTCGGCAACGCCGTGCACACCACGCTGGCGTACCGCTTGGCAGGCGAGGATGTCTTGATCACCGGCTGCGGCCCGATCGGCCTGATGGCCATCGCCATCGCGCGGCACGTCGGCGCCCGGTTCGTCGTCGCCACCGACGTGAGCCAGCCACGGCTGGCAATGGCGCGGCGCCTTGGCGCGGACGCGGTCATCGACGTCTCCACCGGCCGGGTCAGCGACGCCCAGCGTCAGCTGGGCATGCGCGAGGGCTTCGACGTCGGTCTGGAGATGAGCGGCTCGGCGAGTGCACTGCCGGACATGATCGACAACATGCACCACGGTGGACGGATCGCCATTCTCGGTCTGCCGAGTCAGCCGTTCCCGATCGACTTGGGCAAGGTGGTCACTCACATGCTGACTATCCGCGGCATCTACGGTCGGGAGATGTTCGAAACCTGGAACGCGATGGGCGCGATGCTGCAGACCAGCGCCCAGCTGCGCGAAGACATCGGCTCCATCATCACTCGCCGGATCCCTGCCGCCGACTGGGAATCCGGCTTCGCCGCGGCGGCTGCCGCGGGCACGGGCAAGATCATTCTCGACTGGACGGAGTTGTGATGTACGGGGCACTCAAGGACCACCTCGAAGCCGAGCTCGCCGGCATCGAAGGCGCGGGGTTGCTGAAGCGGGAACGGGGGATCGCCGGCCCGCAGGGCACCGAGGTCGACGTCGCAGGTAACCGAGTGCTCAACTTCTGCGCCAACAACTACCTGGGTCTGGCCGACGACCCCCGGCTGGTCGCAGCGGCTAAACAGGCGCTCGACGAGTGGGGCTACGGGCTGGCCAGCGTACGGTTCATCTGCGGCACCCAGGATCAGCACCTGGAACTGGAACGGCGCGTGTCGAGCTTCCTGGGCACCGAGGACACGATCCTGTTCTCCTCCTGCTTCGACGCCAACGGGGGAGTCTTCGAGACCTTGTTCGGACCCGAGGACGCGATCATCTCCGACGCCTTGAACCACGCCTCCCTGATCGACGGCATCCGGCTGTCCAAGGCACGCCGATTCCGCTACCGGAACCGTGACCTGGCCGACCTCGAAAGCCAACTCCAACTCGCCGCCGATGCCCGGTTCCGAGTGATTGTCACCGACGGGGTCTTTTCCATGGACGGCTACATCGCGCCGCTGGCGGAGATCTGCGACCTCGCCGATCGTTATGACGCCTTGGTGCTGGTCGACGACTCCCACGCCGTCGGGTTCATCGGCGAGCACGGCGCCGGTACGCCGGAGCTGTGCGGGGTCTCCGATCGGGTCGACGTCTACACCGGCACCTTCGGCAAGGCGCTCGGCGGCGCCTCTGGTGGCTACGTCTCCTCACATCGGGAGATCGTGCAGTTGCTGCGGCAGCGATCCCGGCCATACCTGTTCTCCAACACGCTTGCCCCGGCCATCGTGGCCGGCACCCTGGCTGCGCTGGACCTGATCGAGGGCTCCGGCGAACTGCGCCAGCGGCTGCAGAGCAACGCAAGGCTCTTCCGGTCGCTGATGGAGGCCGAGGGCTTTGACTTGCTGCCTGGAGAGCACCCGATCATCCCTGTCATGTTCGGCGATGCTGCGCTCACCGCCCGGATCGCCGCCGAGATGCAGCGCCACGGGGTCTATGTCACGGCGTTCAGCTTCCCGGTGGTGCCGCGCGGCGCGGCCCGCATTCGGGTGCAGCTGTCCGCAGCTCACGCCGAGGACCAGATCCGCCGGTGCGTCGCCGCCTTCGTCCAAGCTCGCGACAGCGCCGGGTCGCCGGACTGACTCCCGCCCTGCGATGATGGGCCGCCATACCCGTACGCCGGGTCAGGCCGAGGAGGCCGCCGTTCGAAAGGATCGACCTCATGCGCGTCTGGACCCGCCGCACCGTCGCCGTGATCGTTGCCGTGTTGGCGCTGCTGGCGTCGACGATCGCGATCAACCCGCTGACCACCACAGCCGCTGCCTCGACCGCGACGGAGACCTGCGCTCGGGGTGATCTGGTCCGGGTCAAGACGGTGTCCTTCAAACGCGACGGCAAGGTGCTCGACTACGCCACGATGCAGGTGTGGCGGGTCCCCGAAGGGGGCATCTACTGCCTGTACGTCGGCAGCGAATACCAGCGGACCGTCTGGCTGAGCGGAGCGAGCTGCAAGTACGTCACGAAGACGAAGAAGTGGAACTGTCAGACCGGGTTCGACTACTACTCGCTCGGCACCAAGTACGCCTTCGAAGAGAAGATCACGGTACGCAGCGACACCCGGCAGTCCTTCACCTTCCGACTCAAGACGGCCGCCGGAAACTACTACTACGCCAAGACCGGCTGGCTGTATTCCTGACGCATCGCTGACCTCTTCCTGCCCGATCGGGCAATCTGCTGCCCCGTAGTCTGCCCATTCGGCCGTACTCGCCCCCTAGCGCGCGGCTCTTGCGCGGAGTAGACCTTTGTAACCGGGGGGCGATGTCAGATGGGTGAGCCGGATCCACGTGACAGAGAGTCTCAGGTCGATGTTCGGTTGCTGCGGGTACGCGACCTGATCGACCTCCGCCTGGAGGCGCCGGGCTGTCACCTCGAGCCGACCGAGAATGGCGCCGAACTGGTGGCCGGTCCGGATGCCCTGCTGATCGTGCACTTTCCGCCGCAGCATCTCGGTGAGCAGGTCTGGCAGGCCGGCGCCATCCCGCCGCCACCTGTGCCGAGCGGACCCTCGGGTCACGTCGCGGCCGGGCCGACCCGGTTGGCGTACGAGATCCCCGACGGCACCCGGATCGACTACGACCTCGGCTCGATCCTGACCGCGCTGCCCACCCTCCGGCTCCGGGTCGCGGCCAATGCCACGCCCGCGGGTGAATCCAGTGGCAGCGGCGGCCCACGTCCACCGGCCGCCGACGAGACCGCGATCGAGGCGCCGTACCACCTGATCGTCTCGCCCAGCAGCCAGAACGCCTTCCGCCACTCCCCGACACCGGTCGGGCCGGCTCCGGACCGGACCGAGTTGTGGCGCAGCCACCTGACCGTACGCCGGGACGACGGCACCCTGGACGACACCGACGAGAAGCAGCGCATCGTCCGTGGCCTCTGGAACGCCGACAAGGACAGCCCGCCACCGGGCTTCACCCAGCCGCTGATCTCCTCCGATCGGACCGCGATCGTGGCGCAGACCCACGGCGGTCTCGCCGCCAACGCCGACAAGCCGCTGCTGGTCAGCAACCTGGCGCTGTCCAGCCTCGGCGCCTGGCTGGACTGGAAGCAGTCCTGGGAGCTGCCGGCCAGCATCGTCGACTACCGGCATCAGGCCTTCATGGGTCGCGACGGCTACGTCCGAGTCGTCTACCCGGGCTTCCTGTTCCCGTTCGGGCACCGCGCCTACCTGGTCAAGATCAGCGAGCGGGAGATCAAACACCGCGACCGGCCGATCGCCTATCTGTGGCAGCGCTGGTTCATCATCGTGCGGCAACCGACCCGCGGGTACGGCGCCGATCGCGACAATCCGTTCGCCCAGGTGACCCTCAGTCCGCTGGTCACCCCCGACCTCGACGTGCCGGCCGAGGACGGCGACCAGAGCCCCTTCATCCCGCGTCGTGCCGGCACGCCCTTCACCTTCACCCTGACGACGGTGGACCGGGCCGGGGAGGTCCGGACCTGGGCGGCGCCGCTGGTCTTCGTCCAGGCCGGAATGAGCTTGCGGCTGCGGCGTCCGATGCTGATCAACGGGGACCAGGCGCCCGGGCTGTACGAGGCTGTGCAGCAGATCCCGGGCCGCGGTCAGACCCTGTCGGTCGCCCCGCCGGTCGAGGCCGGCGACACCGCCGTGGAGACCACTCACTTGATCTTCACCGGCGACCTGGATGCGGCGAACATCACCTCGCGGCCGCGTCTGAAGCAGGTGCGCGCGGTGCTGCCCTCGATGCGACACCTCGCACCGCAGGCGCCGGCGGTCGATCTGGTGCTGGCCAAGCCCTATCTCGACCACGGGCTGCCGAGCCGGACGATCGATACCAAGCCCGGTCCGGGCCATCCGAACGCCGGCGAGCTGATCTTGTCCCTCGCCAGTTCTCCGCCGGCCGTGGACTTCACCTCCGGCTCCGACCGCTCGGGCGGCTTCGTGGCACCGAATCTGGTGGTCAACGCCGTCTCGCGCGGCCTCGGCGCGGTGGGGGACAAGGGCACCGGAGGCTCACCGCTGCAGACCGGCACCTTCGATCCGACCGCCTTCCTCGGCGCCGCGATGCCCAAGCTGTTCGGCTTGTTCAGTCTGCTGGAACTGCTCGAGGCCGCGGGGCTCGACGAGGCACCGGCCTTCGTCTCCGACGCGCTGGACGCCGTCACCAAGCTGCTGACCGAAGCCCAGCGGTTGAAGGCGGCGCTCGAGGAGGCGCAGCAACGGCTGGCCGCCGAGGTCGCCGACGGAGCCCACGACGGAGCGAAGGCCATCGCGCAGCAAGCCAAGGATGCCCTCGACGCGCAGACCACGGCCCTGACATCGCACGCCGACGCGCTGATCGCCGCGGTTCACAACCTGCCCGACCAGCCCGAGGCCGTCAGCGCGGCCGCCGTCGCCTTGGCCGGCGATCTGGACCCACTGCTGACCGCCATCGGACTTCCCGGGGTGCCGGCGGCGGTCCGCTCCGCGCTCAGCAAGCCGGTCCAAACGCTCAAGACGCTGACCGAACTCGCCTCGGATGCCGCCGGGTTGGCGCGGCTGCTGCAGGGTCTCGCCGGCGGCCAGGTCACCGCCCAGCTGTCCTGGCGACCCAAGATCAAACCGTGGGGGCTGTCCGGCGTACCGAACATCTTCTTCCCGCACAGCGATCACCCGCTGCACCTCGACGTCGAGGTCCGGGCCTCGGCGAGCGCGCCGCCGGCCGTCGACATCCTGGCCGAGATCGTCGACTTCGACCTCAATCTGATCGGCACCGGTTCCGGCGGGCTGATGAAGCTGATGTTCCGCCGGATCGGGTTCCGCGCCGGCTCGGCCGGCAAGGCGGAGGTCGACGTCGTCTTCGGCGGCATCGGCTTCCTCGGTCCGCTCTCCTTCGTCGACCGGCTGCGGGAGCTGATCCCGTTCGACGGCTTCGCCGACCCGCCGTACGTCGACGTGGCGCCCGGGGGCGTGACCGCGGGCTTCGACTTGACCCTACCGAATGTGTCGGTGGGCGTGTTCAGCCTGGAGAACATCTCGCTCGGTGCCGATGCCCGAGTGCCGTTCCTGGGCGATGCGCTCACGGTCGGATTCCACTTCTGCAGCAAGGATTCGCCGTTCCGGCTCACCGTCATGTGCATCGGCGGTGGTGGTTGGCTGGCGCTGCGGGCCTCACCCAAGGGTCTGGTGCTGCTGGAACTCGGCCTGGAGGCCTGTGCGTGCCTGTCGGTGGACCTGGGCGTTGCCTCCGGCTCGGTGTCCATCGCGGTCGGGGTCTATCTGCGGCTGGAGTCGGACAAGGGGCTGCTGACCGCCTACTTCCGGATCCGCGGTGAGGTCGACGTGCTCGGGTTGATCAGCGCCTCGATCACGCTGGAGCTCTCGCTCACCTACCACTTCGAGACCGGCAAGCTGATCGGCCGGGCGTCCTTGGTGGTCGAGGTCGAGGTGCTGTTCTTCTCCGCCTCGGTGGAGATCTCGGTGGAGCGGAAGCTGGCCGGCTCCAAGGGTGACCCGACCCTGAAGGAGATCATGCCGCCGTCGGAGACCGATGGCCTGAACGCCGACTGGGCGCTCTATTGCGACGCCTTCGCTCCCGTCCCCGCGGAGGTGACCCCGTGACCACAACGATTTTGGCGACCGCGCTGCCGTACTCGCTCGCCGACCACGCCCCGTTCCAGCTGACGGTGTTCCTCACGCACAAGCTGGCCGGGGACGGTGTGCAGCTGTCGGACTACCCGGCCGCGGCCGATTGGCTCACCACCCTGGCCGGGTGCTCGCTGAGTCTGACCACCTCGCTGAACCCGGCCGCCGAGTTGCCGTTGCGGATCGTCTCGCCGCTCGCGACTCCCGAAGCGTGGGCGGCGGTGCTGCCCGATCACACGCTGGTCGCGCCCTTCCCAAGCCCGAAGCTGTCAGAGAAGACCTGGCGGACCAACCCGGCCAGCCGGATGAGTGACCACGCCGTCGATCTGCAGCTGGCCGCGATCACGGCCGCGCCGGCCGCCCGGCCCCGGCTGGCCGGGAACCCGCTCGCCGAGGATCTGCTTACCAGGTTGGCCGAGCTCGACCCGAACGGGCCAGGACGGGTGCTGCTGGCGGGCGCCGACCAACGCGCCCGCCGGTTTGCGACGGTGGTCGCGCAACGCGTACGGCAGGGGCTGGCCACGCTGGGTCCGCTCACCGAGCCGCCCGACTGGGAGAGCGACCGGCGCCATGACCGGGAACTGCCGCCGCTGACGCCCTACGACAGCGAGATCTCCGACGTGGTGTCACCGATCCAGCAGCTGCTCGACGATCGCGATGCCGACGCCCGCCTCACCCGGCAACTGGATCGGCTGGTGGGCGGTGGCCCCCTCCGCGACCCCACACTTCAGTTGATCGCCGATGCACACGCCATGCGCCGCTACTACGAACGGCCCGAGCATCCACAGCCCGATCCGCCGCCGGACTTCGATCCCGATGCGAGCCCGCCACCGCGGCCGGACCGACCCGAGCACGACGTGCACGCCAAGCTCGCCTCCTTCGGCGCCACACCCGCGCTGTTGCGTCGGCTCGGGCTTGCCCTCGATGTCGTCATCGACGGGATGGATGCGGCCGAGGCCCGCGCGGCACTCGCCGGGGCGACCTGGGTGAGCGTGACCATCACCTCCACCCACCCGGATCTGGAGGTGCTGCCGCCGCGCCGCACCGCCGTCGAGGTCCGCGACACCGTGTTCGCCGCCCGCTCCAGCGACGCCTGGGTGGGAGGTGCGTTGCCGCTCGGCGACCAGGAGTGGGTGGTGCTGGACGCGGATCCGGACGCCTCCGGTCTGAAGCTGGATCAGTATCATCGCAACCTGCTCCGCCAGTACGCCAGTGAGGCCAACGGTGATCCCGCGACCTCCGCGCCGGGCACCGTACGCTCGACCGGCTTCGCACTTGCCCGGGCCGGTCGGGCGGGTGAACTGCGGGCCCGGGTCCAGCAGGCCGAGACTCTGGCAGCGGACGATGGCACCCGCGAACTGCTGCTCGATGACCTGGTCCGCGGCATCCGGGTCGAGGTGTGGGACGACAAGACCCGGCAATGGCACAGCCTGCACCGGCGGCGGGTCACCGTCACCGGTCAGCCGGCTGGCGTGCCGATCCTGGACGACGACCCCGATGTCGGATTCCTGCAGCTCTCGGCGCTCAACCGCGTACCCGATGCACCGACCGAGGACTACTACGTCCACGAGGTGGTGGCCGGTTGGGACGGTTGGAGCCTCTCGGCACCGCGGCCTGGACTGACCATCGTGCACGTCTCCCCACCGGGTCCCGACGGCAAGACCGAGCAGGTGGTGCAGACCCCGCCCGACCAGCCCATCGACGGTGCACAGACCCAGACGAGGGTGGAGCCGGGCTCACTGCCGCGGCTGCGGTACGGGACCTCGTACAGCTTCCGGGTGCTGGCGGTCGACCTGGCCGGCAACTCGGTGCCACCGGCTCCGCGCAGGCCGCTGCCGGTGGATCCACGGCTGGACGCTGAGGCCCGCGACCGCGCCCGGCAGCATCTAGACCGACTGCGGGAGCAGTACCGCCAACGGGACAGCTCGGGCGTCGCCGCGCGCCAACGTGACCTGGCGATCGAGCGGCTACGGAGGGCCGAGCAGCCCGAGGGACCCGGGCAGCGGCTGCCCGCAGAGCTGCTCACCGGCTCGCCCGAGCTGGACGAGACTCTGCGGACGCTGGTGGACCGGGCCGCTGCCGGCCGCCCGGTACGTTCCGGCGCGCAACGTCAGCTCGACCGGCTGCGGGAGGCCACCGACGTGCTGGTCGCGGCGCGGGACGTGCCGCGGGTACGCCCTCAGTTGAAGATCGATGCCGACCAGTTCGCCGAGCTGGCCCGTCAGGACGATCTCGCGCTGTCCGACGAGGTCCGGGCTCTGGCCCGGCCGACCGTGACCACTCCGCGGCCCTATCTGCGGTGGGAGCCGGTGCCGCCGCCCGCCCTGGTGCCGCGTCAGCAGCTCGGTACTGGTGAACAGCCGGCAGTGCTGGTGGTCCGGACCGGTATCGGCGAGGGACCAGACACCGACACCAGGTCGACATCGGAGCGCCATCTCGCCCCACCCAAGTCGACCCAGCTGGAGGCCGAGGCGGCCGGCCGGTTCGACACCGCGATCGGCACCGGCGATGCCGCCGAGATCAGCCGTCTCTATGCCGTCGCGCTGGCCGAGCGCGGCACGCTGCTCGATCAACAGGCGCCCAGCCTGGCCGATGCCCGCGCGAGCGTCGAGCAGCCGGGGATAGCGCTGGTCGACCGCCCGGGCGCGGACACCGGTTCGCCGCACCGGGCCACGCTGGAGCAGATCGCCGAGGACCGGGGGAGACCGATCGGCGAGGGCCAATACGTCATCCACGACACCGATGCCCTCCGGTTGCCCTATCTGCCCGACCCGTACGCCCAAGGTGTCTCACTCGTCTTCTATGAAGCAGGAGACCCGCACCAACTGCCGGAGCCGCGTGCGCTGCAGGCGGTCAGCGTGCCCTACCCCGGCGACTGGCCGACTCGACAGCCGCTGCGGCTGGTCGTCCAGCCGGGAACCGAGCTCGACGCGCAGGTCAACGGACACGAGGTGGTCGTCACTCTGCCGCCCGGCGAGCAGGTCCGGGTGGCGCTGGCGAGCAGCGTCGACGCCCAAGAGTTGGACCGATTCGGTCTGTGGCGCTCGCAGCTGGCCAGTGTCGTCGACCCAGCCGACGGCTACACCCCCGACGAGCTGTCCGCGATGGTCGCGCTGACCCGCGCCGCGTCCTCGGGCTGGTGCTGGTGGCTGACGCCGGCCACCGACCTGCGGCTGGTGCATGCGGTACCAGTGCCGGTGATCCCGCCACAGCTCCGTGGGCTCGCCGTGGCGCAACGACCGCCCGGCCGTGGGGTGGCGCTGCTCAGCGGACTGGTGGACGTGCACGGACCGAGCACCGATCTGCTCACGGTCACCGCGACCTGGACCGAACAGGTGGACGATCCCACCACGGCCGGTCCGGAGCAGGTCAGCAAATCGGATGTCGTGGTGCGCTCCGCAGTCGGGGAGCGGCAGCGTACCGGCGTGCTCTTTCTCTACGACGCCCAGCCGTTCGGCCCGTACGCGGGCGAGCTCGGTGGACTCGGCTTCCACCGGGCGCTGCAGACCTTCGCCGACACCCACTATCGGCGAGTCAGTTACCTGCCGGCCGGGAGCACTCGATACGCGGAGTACTTCGCTCCCGAGCAGATTCCCACCGACCCGCCGGCCGGTGAGCAGGTGGTGCTCGACATCTTGTCCTCGGCCCGCCCGGCGGCTCCGGTGGTGCTCGATGCGGTGCCGCTGCTGCAGTGGGAATCCGGTCCGGAGCCGGGGGACCCGTTCGCCTGGCGGCAAGTGCGACGCTCCGGCGTACGGGTCTGGCTGGCTCGGCCCTGGTTCTCCTCCGGCGACGGCGAGCTGCTCGGCGTCTGCGTCTTCGACACCAACGAATGGGTCCGCAATCCCGCCACCGGCCGAATGGAATCGAAGCCCAAGGCTCAGCAGGCGCCGGACGGGGCGACCAGTCTGTGGGCCGCCGATCCGATCGTGCGCCGCGGCGCCGCGACCAACGATCCCACCGTGCCACCGCTGCTCGGGCTCGACCAGCTGCTGCAGGATCTGGCCGATGGAGGCACCGACAGCCTGCTCGGCATCAGCCCGCCGCTGGGGGGCCGGCCGCTCGGCAGCCGGGACCGCGGCTGGCGCCGAGTGCCCGGCTGCCCGGTCACCGTTGCGGAGTCGGTGCCGCTGCGCGACGCACGTGGTCGGCCGGCGGTGCGAGTCTTGGGCTATCAGCCGGAGTACGACACCGACTCCGGTCGCTGGTTCGTCGACGTCGCCGTCCAGGAGACCCCGGCGCTGTGGCCGTTCCTGCGGCTCGCGGTGGCGCGCTACCAGCCACACTCGATCGACGGCTGCTCGCTGTCGCCGGTCGCGCTGACCAGCTGGGTGCAGCCGCTGCCGACCCGGACGTTGACGGTGGGCCGACCTGACACCGAGCAGATCCAGGTGACGCTGACCGGGGTGGTCAACTGGCTCCGCTTGCCCGAGGTGCCGCCGGAGGTGCCGGGTGACCAGCTGGGTGCCGACAGTCCGACCGGCGGCGCTGCCATCCGGGCGATGCGACTGCAGCAGACCCGGACCGTCCGGGCCAGTGTGCAGACGCGGCCCGCCGGCTGCGGTGATCTGGACTGGCAGACCGTCACCACCGCCCTGCTGCTCGCGGTCAGCGTCGACGAGTCGGGTGGCTACCGGGCGACCTGGACCGGATCGGTACGACTGCCCGATGGGCCTGGACTGCGTAGGCCGGGCACGGCCATCGCCGAGGAGGAGGACGATCCGCGACAGACGGCCTGGCGGGTGCTGGTCGAGGAGCATGAACTGCTGGACGGTGACCCGGTCGCCGTTGGTGCCGGGCCGTCGCTGGTGCCGCGGCTGGTCTATGCCGATACGGTGATGCTCTGAGCAGGCGGGCTGGATTCGCGCTGCCACCCGGACATCTGGAAAGGTCGGTCGATGGCCACGTCTTCGAACCCCCGCTACAAACCCGAGCAGCGTTCCACGACCTCGGTCCCGACCGTGGTGCTGACGCTGGCCGGCATCGTGATCGTGTGCGCGGCGATGAAGATGACCGCCGCCATCATCGCCCCGGTGTTGCTGGCCTTCTTCCTGATGATGATCTTCCGACCGCTGATGGCCGAGTTGGAGCGGCGGCGAGTCCCCAGGGGTGTCACCATCGTGCTCAGCATGCTGCTGGTCTATGGCGTGATCGTCTTTCTCGGCGTCTGCGTTTATCTGGCGCTCGCCCGATTCGCGATGATCGTGGCCGAGAACGGTGACAAGTTCACCGAAGTGGCTCGGTTGGCTGCGCAGGTCGCCGCTCAGTTCGGGGTCGATCCGACCAACGTGCAGCAGATCTTCACCATCATCTCGCCGGCCCGGCTGGTGAACCTGGCGAGCACCCTGTTGTCGGTGTCTGCGTCGGTGCTGACCATGTTGGCCTTCCTGGCGGCCTTGGTGTTCTTCATGGCCCTGGACGCCGCGGACTTCTCCGCCCGGCTGCGCCTGGTCGTCCGGATGCGCCCGGCGACCGGTCGGGCCTTGGCGAATCTAGGCATCTCGACGCGCAGCTATTTCGCGGTCGCAGCGACCTTCGGTGCCATCGTGGCCGTCCTCGACTGGATCCTGCTGCTCGCCCTCGACATCCCGTACGCCTGGCTGTGGGCGTTGCTGGCCTTCGTGACCAACTTCATTCCCAACATCGGCTTCGTGCTGGGTCTGGTGCCTCCGGCGCTGGTCGCCTGGCTGCTCATCGGCTGGGAGACGGCGGTGATCATCGTGATCGGCTACTCGGTGCTGAACGTGGTGGTGCAGACCCTGATTCAGCCGAAGGTCGTCGGTGACCGCGTCCAGCTCAACACCACACTCACCTTCCTCGCCCTGATCGTGTGGACCTTCCTGCTCGGCGGCCTCGGTGCCATCCTGGCGATTCCGATGACATTGCTGATCCGGGCGCTGTTCGTCGACTCCCAGCCGCAGCACCGGTGGGTACGCCTGCTGTTCTCCTCCGGCCCGCCACCCGGGACCGCGCTGAAGAAGAAGAAGCCGACCTCGGCGACCCGTGCCGAGCCACCCGCCGCCGACGAGCAGCCGTCGGCAGCGACCTCCTGAGGCGGTGACTTCGTGACCGGACGGAGAAGGTCACTGGCTGCCGCGATCGCGGCGGGCCCGGTGCTGATGGATGGCGGACTGGGCACTGAGCTGGAGTCGAGCGGCTGCGATGTGACCGGGATTCTGTGGTCGGGTCAGCTGCTGCTGGACGCGCCCGAGGTCGTCGAGGCAGCCCACCGGCGGTTCTTCGCGGCGGGGGCCCAGGTGGCGATCAGCGGCTCCTACCAGCTCTCCTTCGAAGGACTGGCCGCCGTCGGCGTCGACCGGGCGGCTGCCGAGACCATGCTTCGGCGGAGTGTGGCCGTGGCGTCGGCGGCCCGGGAGGCGGCCGTCGACCCGGACCAGACCTGGGTGGCTGCCTCGGTCGGCCCCTACGGGGCGACGCTCGCCGACGGTTCTGAGTTCCGCGGTACGTATGGCAAGACTGTCACCGAGCTTCAGCAGTGGCACCGGCCGCGACTGACGGTGCTGGCGGAGGCCGGGGCCGACGTCTTGGCGATCGAGACCATCCCCTGCCTGGCGGAGGTCGAGGCGCTGCTGCGCGATATCGACGGCAGTGGGGTGCCGAGCTGGCTGTCGCTGACCTGCGCCTCCGCGACGACCACCCGAGCCGGCGAGCCGGTTGCGGAAGCGTTCGCGATGGCGGCCGACGTCGCGGAGGTCATAGCGGTCGGCGTCAACTGCCTGCCGCCCGGGGATGCCCGGGATCTGGTGGCGACCGCCGCCCGGTCCTCGGGGAAGCCGGTGGTGGTCTATCCGAATAGCGGCGAGGAGTGGGACGCCGTCCACAAGTCCTGGTACGGCGACGGGTCGCTGCTCGCCGGTGAGATCGCCGGCTGGCTCGCGGACGGTGCCCGGCTGGTCGGCGGCTGCTGCCGGGTCCGCCCGGCCGAGATCGAGAAGCTGGCAGCCGAGCTCAGCGCCGCGGAGTCCGGCGCGGCCTAGCTCGCCAGCTCAGATCGGCCAGCTCAACTGCTGGTAGGCAGCGTCCCAGAACATCCACTCATAGCGGGTCGTGACCGCGAAGTGCTCGTGGCAGCGGACCCGCTCCGAGGGGCCGATGTCGCTGCCGAGTCCGTCGGTGACGGCCAGGACGGACTCGACCACGGCGTCGAACTCGGGTGAGCCGTAGCTGGCGATCCACTGCGCATACAGCGGGTCCGGGGAGGAACGTGTCAGCAGCTCCCGGCCGACATCGCGATAGACCCAATAGCAGGGCAAGACCGCGGCGAGAGCCTCCGCATACGTACCGGTCGCGCAGACGCCCAGCAGATATGAGGCGTACGCGGTGGTCGTCGGTCCCGAGCCGGCGGCGTCGACGGCCGCCGCGGTGAGCCCGAGCCCGTGCAGCAGACTGACGTGCAGTTCCTTCTCCACCGCGATCGCGTCCGAGGCGTGGCCCGCGAACAGCGCCACGGCCTCCGGGTCGGTCGCCCGGGCCGACACCAGCGACAGCGCGCGGGCGTAGGCGCGGAGATAGTGACTGTCCTGGATCACGAAATAGCGAAAGGCGTCCTTGCTGAGCGTCCCGTCGGTCAGCCCGGTGAGGAACGGATGGCGCAGGATCTCGGCGTACGTGGCTGCTCCGGACTCCCATAGCTGCTGGCTGAACGAGAGGACTGCGGTCGAGTGGCTGGCGATGGTCTCGGCTTTCGTGGACACGAACCCGTGTCTACCAAAGTCAGCCCACACGGAGCGATCCAGCCCGGCCTGTAGACCCGACCAACCGGTAGCTGAGCGTCCGCACAGTGAGTTCAAAGGAAAGTGTGATCTATTTCATGGACTTGCGATGCATTCTTGACACATGGACATCACACAGTTCGTCGTCACCGGCATCGCCGTCGTCGGCATGCTGGTCGTCGCGCTGCTGGCGATCTTCCCGACGCTGTCCGAGCTTCCGTCCAGCCATCGCCACGATCAGCGCAACACCGACCAGCGTCCGATCCGGTCTGTCAAGGTACGTCACCCCTGAACTCGGAGCTTTCGACGCCGAGCAACAATCGAGTAGTGCCTATCTTTCACCGCTACGTCGCGATCGGAGACTCGAGTACGGAGGGTCTGGTCGACCCGGACGGGCAGGGCGGCTACCGAGGCTGGGCCGACCGGCTCGCGCAGCTGGTCGCTGACGCCCAGGATGAGCCGTTGGAGTACGCCAACCTGGCCGTTCGCAGCCTCCGGCTCAACGAGATCCGCAACCGCCAGTTCGATGACGCGATTGCGCTGCAGCCGGACCTGATGACCATCTTCGGCGGCGGCAACGACCTCATCGCGGTCGGCTGGGATCTCGACACGATGCGCGCCGACCTGGCCGCCATGTATGGCGAGGCGCGCGCCCACGACTGCACCGTGCTGACCTTCACCCTGCCGGATCCGACCTCGATCAACCCGTTCGGCAAGCATCTGAAGGACCGGATGTTCCGGTTCAACGACATCGTGCGGGCGGAGGCCGAGCGCTACGGGGTCTTGGTGATGGACTTCCAGAACTACCCGATCGCCGAGGATCCGCGGTTGTGGTTCGAGGACCGGCTGCACGGCAACGAGCTCGGCCATCAACGTACGGCGGCTGCCCTCGCCTGGCGGCTGGGGATCGACGGTGCCGACGAGTCCTGGGCCGAGCCGCTGGACGACGAGCCGGCCCGGCGGCAGTTCCATCAACAGCTCGCCTCCGACGTGGACTGGATCCGCCGCTATCTCGGACCCTGGCTGGGCAAGGGGATTCGAGGGGTGCCGCACGGTGACGGTGTCGACCCCAAGCGCCCCGTGCCCACCGTCGTGCCCCGTTCCATGACGCGAAGTCGCTCGGGTTCGTAGGAGTCGCTCCATCTGCAGACGACGCGACAATCAGCAACCCGAGCGGCTTCGACGGGGAAGGGAGCGCCCGCTGGGAATGACCTCTCGGCGGACGGAGTTGGACGAGCCATGAAGAAGATCGGCTTCCTGTCGTTCGGGCACTGGACGGACTCGCCGCACTCGATGGTTCGTTCCGGCGCTGACGCGCTGTTGCAGTCCATCGAGCTGGCGGTGGCGGCAGAGGAGGTGGGGGCTGACGGTGCCTACTACCGGGTGCACCACTTCGCCCAGCAGCTGGCCTCACCATTCCCGCTGCTCGCGGCTGCCGGCGCCAGGACGAGCCGGATCGAGCTCGGCACGGCGGTCATCGACATGCGGTACGAGAATCCGCTCTACATGGCCGAGGACGCCGGTGCGGCCGACCTGATCTCCGGCGGCCGACTGCAGCTCGGCATCAGCCGGGGATCGCCCGAGCAGGTGATCGACGGCTTCCGCTACTTCGGACACATCCCGCCGGAAGGTAGCTCGGATGCGGACATGGCGCGCGAGCATGCCCGGGTCTTCCTCGAGGTCCTGGGCGGTCAGGGCTTCGCGAAGCCGAATCCGCGGCCGATGTTCCCGAATCCGCCGGGTCTGTTGCGGGTCGAGCCGTACGCACCTGGTCTGCGGGAGCGGATCTGGTGGGGTGCGGGAACCCGCGCCACGGCCGAGTGGACCGCGTCGCAGGGAATGAACCTGATGAGTTCGACCCTGCTCACCGAGGACACCGGCGTACCGTTCCATCAGCTGCAGGCCGAGCAGATCCAGCTGTTCCGGGACGCGTGGAAGACCGCCGGTCACGAACGCGAACCGCGGGTCTCGGTCAGCCGCAGCATCTTCCCGATCGTCAGCGACCTGGACCGGCAACTGTTCTGGCGGGAGCAGAAGTCCACCGACACCGTCGGTTGGCTGGACGGCGGCAACGCGCGATTCGGTAAGACGTACGCGGCCGAGCCGGACAAGCTGATCGCCGACCTGGCTGCTGACGAGGCCATCGCCGCCGCCGACACGCTGCTGTTGACCGTGCCGAACCAGCTGGGGGTCGACTACAACGCGCACGTGTTGGAGAGCGTGGTCAAGCTGATCGCCCCCGAGCTCGGCTGGCGTTGAGCAGGGTCAGGTGAACAGTGCCTGACCCACGTACTCGCCCTGCTTGACCCCTGGGGGCACGGCGAACAATGCCGACCCGGTGTGCTGGAGGTACTCGCTCATCGCGTCGCCGATCCCGATCTTGGTCTGGATCGGGATGAAATGGGTCCGCGGATCGACCACGTACGCGATGAAGAACAGGCCGGCGTCCAATCGGCCGAGACCGTTCGAGCCGTCGACGAAGTTGTAGCCGCGGCGCAGCATCTGGGCACCGTCGTTGTTGTCCGGGTGCACCATCGCCACGTGGGAGTCCTCGGGAATCAGCGGCAGCTCCCCACGCCCCAGCATCGCGAAGTCCGGCTCGGTGAACTCCTCACCGCCGGACAGGGGGGCGCCCTCGGCCTTGGTCCGCCCGATCACGGCCTCCTGCTCGCGCAACGACTGCCGGTCCCAGGTCTCGATGGTCATGTTGATCCGGCGGGCCACCAGATAGGAGCCGCCGGCCAGCCAGCCGGCCGCCGGGTCGGCGCCGGCCGGCACCCAGACATGCTGGTCGAGCAGCGCCGACTCCTCGGCCTTCAGATTGGCCGTGCCGTCCTTGAAGCCGAAGAGATTCCGGGGCGTGGTCTGCGACACCGACGTCGACGAGGTGCGACCGAAGCCGAGCTGTGACCAGCGGACCGCCGCCCGCCCGAATGCGATCCGGGCCAGGTTCCGCACCGCGTGCACCGCGACCTGTGGATCGTCGGCGCACGCCTGGATGCACAGATCACCGTCCGACCTGGTCGGATCGAGGTTGTCGGCGGGGAAGTGCGGCAGCCGGCGCAGTGCCGCCGGCTGCCGGTCGGCGATCCCGAACCGATCCTTCCCCCGGGCGCGAAACAAGGAGGGCCCGAAGCCGAAGGTGATGGTCAGCCCCGACGGAGGCAGTCCGATCGCCTCCCCGGTGTCATCGGGTGGTGCGTCGTAGGCTCCGGACGTCGCTCCGATCTCGCCGGCATCCTGGCCGGCGGTCAGCCGTGCTGCGGCGGCCGTCCAGTCCCGCAACAGCCCGATGAGCTCTTCCCGTGAAGATGTCGTGACGTCGAACGCCGCGAAGTGCAGTCGGTCCTGGGCGGGAGTGATGATGCCACCCTGGTGGTCGCCGTAGAAGGGGTACGCCCGATCGATCGGACTCGGTTCCGCCGAGCCGGCCGGCTGGCGATTCCGCACCGCCATGCCGGCTGCCCCGAGCCCGATCCCCACGACACCGGCACCGGCTGCCCCGAGGAGTCCGCGCCGCGAGACGCCGCGCGGACGGTCCCCGGATGCGACCTCCCGGCCGAGGGTCTCGCCGTCTTCCGCGGCTCCCTCGGCTGGAGGATTCGGCACCGATGTCGACATCTGAACCCCAGGCTGCTAGATCACGGCCGCAGTGAGCTTGGACAGGGGCTCGGACAAGGCGTTGACCGCGTTGGAGAGCTCCTTGACCTGATCCGGCGTGAGCTCGTTGTAGTAGACGAACCCGTCACCCTTCTTGTGCTGATCCAGCAGCTCCTGCAAGGCGACGAACTTGGTCTCGATCTGGTTCTCCAACTCGGTCTCGCCCCGCGCTTCCAGCAGCGGCTTCAGCCCATCGAACGCGACCCGGGCACCGTCGACGTTGGCCTGGAAGTCCCACAGGTCGGTCCGCGACCAGTACTCCTCCTCGCCCGTGACCTTGCCGGTCGCCACCTCGTCCAGCAGCCCCTTCGAGCCGTTGGCGATCTGGTCGGCGGTGAACGTCATGTCCCGGGTGCGCTCGTACAGGGTCTTGGTGTTGGCCAGCAGATTGTCCGCGTACTCCTTCCGCTCCGCAGGCGTCATCGCGGTGTAGTTCTTGGCCCGCTCCGACCACAGGTCCTTCTCGATCCTGTGCCAGCCCGTCCACTTCTGGCCCTTCTCCAGGTCGGCCTCGCGGGCGTCCATCTCCGGGTCGAGGTCACCGAACGACTCCGCGACGGTCTCGACTCGCTCCCAGTGCACCCGGGTCGGGGCATACAGCTCGCGGGCTCGGTCGTCGTCCCCGGCGATGAAGGCCTTGGTGAACTCTTCGGTCTTGACCAGCAACTGCTCGGTCTGATCGCGTACGTAGGCCGCGTAGAGCGCGTTGGCCTGCGCGACCAGCTCCTTCTCGTCCTCGTTCGGCGCCAGCGTCTCGCCGGAGTCGGAGACGGCGAACTCGGCGCGGATGCCGTCGCCGATCATGCCCGGCTTGCAGGCGGTGAAGTAGGACCCCGGGGGAGCCTGCAACACCAGGTCGCGGGTCAGCCCCGGTCCGATGTTCTCCACCTCGCCGACGATCCGCAGGCCGTCGGAGGCCAGCAGATAGAACTCGTTGACCTTGCTGCCGTTGTTGGTCACGCTGAATCGCAGATTGCCCGAGGGTGCGGTGTTGGTCGAGACCTCGCAGGTGGTGTCGGTCGCCGTGACGGTGAGCGCACGCGGATCGGCCGAGGCGTCGTTTCCACCCGCTGCGGGGGCGTTGTCGGTGCAGGCGGCCAGCAGAGGCAAGGCGAGCGCGAGCGACGCCGTGGCGGCGAGCGTACGGCGGCCTGGGCGGCGGCAGAAGGACAGGGTCATCAGTGGCTTTCTGGAGCGGGGACGGTCGTGGCGGCCGTCTTGGCGGGTGCACTGCGGCGCCGGATGCGCCGCAGGAAGATGATCATGGTCGGCACGACGTAGAGCACCCAGACGGTCGCCTCGAGCCAGGTGGTGGCCGGGGAGAAGTTGAAGATGCCCTTGAGCAGGGTGCCGTACCAGCTGGTCGGCGGGATGGTCTCGCTGACGTCGAAGGCCAGGTTGTGCAGTCCGGGGAGGATGCCGGCCTCTTGCAGGTCGTGCACCCCGTACGCGAGCACGCCGCCGGCGACGACGATCAAGAAGGCGCCGGTCCAGGTGAAGAACTTCGTCAGGTTGATCCGCACGGCGCCCTTGTAGAACAGGTATCCCAGGATGACGGCGGTGATCAGGCCGAGCAGGGCGCCGAGCAGCGGCACCCAGCTGGCTCCGGTCCCGCGAGTGCTGGCCTGCGTGGCGGCCCAGATGAACATGGCCGTCTCGAGACCTTCACGACCGACGGCGAGCAGCGCCACCACCATCAGCGACCACGGCTTGGCGTCGGCGGCCTTGTCGATGGCGGCCTTCAGCTCGCCGGAGATGCTCTTGGCGGCGGTCGCCATCCAGAAGATCATCCAGGTGACGAACCCGACGGCGATGATGGACAAGGCGCCGCCGATCGCCTCCTGGGCCTCGAAGGTCAGTCCCTTCGGGCCGAAGGTGAGCAGGGCGCCGAACAGCAGTGAGATGCCGACCGCCACGCCGACACCGAGCCAGATCCGAGGCAGCAGATGACGACGGTCGGTCTTGACCAGATAGGCGACCAGGATGCTGACCACGAGGGCCGCTTCCAAGCCCTCGCGCAGGCCGATCAGATAGTTGGCCAGCATGCGTATCCCTCGTGCTCAGTGGATGTCGACAACCCCCGCGGCGTCGGCCGATTCTGCAACTCATCCTAGGTGAGCCTGACCTAACGTAAGTCGGTCTTGGGTCGAACAGCAAGCCTCTGTGATCCAGCAGACAGCAGAAGGGACCTTCGTCCCGGAGCGATCGGCAGCGGCAGCGGTGAATATAGGGGCGCTATCCGACGATCGAGCGACGGATGACCAGCTCGGACTTGGCGTACTTGCCGATCTGGTGGGTGGCGATCCCGTCCATCACCGCGCCGACGCCGCCGCCGAGGATCGGCACCCGTCGGGTGACCGTGAGAGCGAGGTTCTTGCCGCCGACGCGCTGGATGAGGTCGCTCAGCACCTCTTCGGCGACGCGCTGGTCGAGCTGTGGGTCGAACATCGGCGCGGTCGCAATGGCCAGCGGCGAGGTCGGCAGCTTGCCGGTGACGATCCGTTTCGCGACCTGCTCACCGCCCAGCAGGCACATGATCAGGGCCGTACGGACGCGGTTGTCATCGAGGTCGTAGCCGCGCAGATGGGCGATCGCGGCGACCATCCGGGTCTGCACCACCGCAACGCCGGCGAGGTTGGCGGGCAGAGACACCGGGAGGGCCGCCAGCCCGCCGAGATTGGTGACGAAGCCCTGAGCACTCGCGAGCCCGACGTGGAACTCGATGACCGCCTCGGTCGCCAACTCGGCCGATCCGCCATGACGTTGCAGGTGTCGGCTCGCGGCCGCCTTCGCACCCGGCAGTTTGGCGGTTCCGTCGATCGCCAACTCCAGCACGTGCCGCAACGCGCCACCGGCGACCTGTGGGGTGACCCGGCCGGCCACCGGCAGGCCTCGTGCGAACAATCTGCCGACATCTTGGGCAGACGGCATCGGACCTCCCGGGCTTCGGCGCGTCGTGGGGCGACGCTCCCGACCAGCGTACGTTGCGCGCCGGCCGCGGCACCCCGGTCTTCCCCTGGACCGCCCCTGAACCACCGGTCGCGAACCACCGGTCGCGAACCACCGGGCGTGGAGCGAGAGACTGGACTGGTGGAGTCCTCCCCGTTCGGATCGTCGCGGAGCTGGCGAGACGACGACCTGATCGCGGCGTCGCGGGAGCTGGACGCGGAGATGGTGATCGACGCCTACCGCGCCGGGGTGTTCCCGATGCCGCTGCGGCCGGGGCTGATGGGCTGGTGGTCGCCGTTGGATCGCGGGATCCTGCCGCTGGACGGGCTGCGGGTCACCCGGTCGCTGCGCAAGATGATCCCCCGGTACGAGATCCGGATCGACACCGCGTTCGACGAGGTGCTGGACCGCTGCGCCGATCCGGAGCGTCCGGGCGGCTGGATCGACGACGACATCCGGCTGATCTATCGGGAGCTGCATCGTGCCGGGGTGGTGCACTCGCTGGAGGCCTGGACCCACGACGGGCAGCTGGCAGGCGGTCTCTACGGCGTCAGCATCGGCGGGCTGTTCGCCGGCGAGTCGATGTTCCACGACCCCGAGATCGGCCGTGATGCGTCGAAGGTGGCGCTGGTGGCACTGGTCGAGCTGCTGCGTGAGGCTGGGGGAGCAGGCCGGCTGCTGGACGTGCAGTGGCAGACCCCACACCTGGCATCGCTCGGGGTGATCGAGATCGACCGCGAGGACTATCTGCGCCGGCTGCGTCGCGCGCTGCGGCTGTCCGCGCCACTGTGGACAACTCGCTGAGCTGCCGCGGACAACGCTGGGTCCCCCGGACAACGCTGAGTCCCCCGGGACAACGCTGAGTTGCACGGACAACACCTGTCTCAAACGGACAACACCTCTGGTGTGTCGGCAGACACCCCTGCCAACACCGTCCGGGCATCGTGAACGGACCAACGATCACGAGGGGCAGGAGCACGGATGTCATGGGGTGGAAGGGCCGGCGGCCAGCACCGGATCATCGCCGATCTCAACCGGGAGTGGGAAGCGCTGCGCGCCCGAGACGAGGTCGAGCACTGGGCCGCCCGGCATCAGATCCTGCGGGATTGCCAGGATCTCCATGCCGTCCTGGCCCGGATCCCGGCCGGACCGGACGAGGTGCTGAGGGTCCTGCTCACCGAGGTGCACGCGGGCTCGATGGCTGCCGCACGCACCGTCTTGCAGGCGATGCTCGGCAAGATCGTGCTGATGGCGAACGCAGATCATGCGCACGACATCGACTGCTATCTGCTGGCGATGTGGGAGTGCATCCGTCGCTATCCCGTCGACAGGCGGCCACACCACGTCGCGGCCAACTTGGCGCTCGATGCCCGCAAGTTCGCCAAGCGGGAACTCGCCGGCTCACCGAGCGTCGTGCTCTGGCCACCAGGTCCGAGTTTCGCCGATGCCGTCGATCGTCAGTTCGCGCGAGACCATGCCGATCACAATCGCGACATCGCCGTGCTCACGGCCGGCGATGTGCTCAGAGCCGCGGTGGAACTGGAACTGATCGATGCGGATGCCGGTGCGCTGCTCAACAGCGTCTACGCCGAAGGCATCCGCACCGCCGAGGCGGCCAGTCAGCGTCAGATCTCGCCCGACGCCGTCCGCCAGCGGTGCAGTCAGGCCTTGCGGCGCCTTGCCGTCCACTCGGCTGAGATCGCCAACTGCGCATGAGCCAGCATGGTCCAGCGGTGTGTGAACTGCCGCGTCAGACACTGCGGGTCAGGAGCGGTTTCGGCAGCCGCAAATATTCAGCTTTTCAAGCACGACACGGTAACGGGCATCGTGATGTTTATCACATTTTGTCGCATTCAGGTCAGAAATGGCCATCATGACTGGCCGAATCACACCGACGGTGCGTACATTCTCTCGCCAATTGCCGTCCCATTCAGGAGGATCCCCGATGAAGTTCTCCCAGATCGCGTACCTGCTGATTGGCCTGGTGATCACGCTCAAGGAGCCGACGGCTCGCGACGAGCGCGGTCTCAGCCAGTCCGCGGAGAACGCGATCTTGATCGCTGGCGCGGTGGCCGTGGCCGTAGCCATCGTGGCGGCGATCAGGTCATTCGTGCTCAGCCGACTTCCCTGAGGAATGTGAACGCCCATGACCCGGCGGCCGGCCGACGAACGAGGCATCACCGAATCAGCGCAGTATGCGCTGATCTGGCCGGTGCTGTTGTTGGTGACGCTCGGCGTCATCCAGGCCGGTATCTGGATTCACGGTCACAACGTCGCCAACAGAGCGGCGAATGCCGGGGCTGACGTGGCGAGTGGCAGTCATGGCAGCACCGGCGAGGCCAAGCAGGTCGCCGCCGGCATCGCCCGGAGCGGGGGTCTGCAGGAGGTGGCGGTGACTGTTTCCACGAACGCCAACCGCGTGGAGGTCACCGTCGCCGGCCGAACTCCGATGATGCTCGACCTGCCGCTGGGCCAGATCCGTGAGACCGCATCGGCGCCAGTGGAGCGGGTGACCCGACCGTGATGCGCTCAGTAGCCGACGAGCGTGGCGCTGCCTCGGTTGAGCTTGTGGTCATCGTGCCGGCGCTGGTGCTGATGCTCGGTCTGTTGATCGCTGGCGGGCGGCTGTGGTTCGCACGAGCGACGGTCGTCGAGGCGGCGCAGTCCGCCGCACGCGCGGCCAGTCTCGAAAGATCGGCTGGCAGTGCGCACCGAGCCGGGGTCAGCGCCGGTGCCAGAGTGCTCGCCACCGATGGACTGCGCTGCGCGGGGGACTCGATCTCCGTGGACACCTCCGCGTTCGGGGTTCCGGTCGGGACACCGGCCACCGTGAGGGCCGCGGTGACCTGCCAGGTGCCGTTCTCCGATCTGGCCATCCCGGGTATGCCGGGCAGTGTCACCGTACGCAGTTCCGGCTCCGCAGCGCTGGACACCTATCGGGCCCGATCGTGAGCCGCCGCGCTCTGGGCTCGCTGGCCCCCGGATCCGGCCTACCAGGGCGGGACGAACGCGGCCAGTCCGTCAGCGTCTTCGTCACCGTCGTCTTCGCTGCGTTGATCATGACTGCCGGACTGGTCATCGACGGTGGTCAGAAGATCACTGCTGCCAGCCGGGCCGAGGCGGCTGCCGCGGGCGCCGCTCGGGCGGCAGCCAATGCCGGCGTGACTCAGACCATCGCGGGTCGGAGCCCGGGCGACGCCTCGCTGCGGGCCGCTGCCGCATTCCTGGCAGGTCAGCCCGACGTCTCAGGCCACGCGACGGTCAACAACGGGGTCGTCACCGTCCGCACCCATGCCAGCGAACGCACCATCTTCCTCACCCTCATCGGCATTCGATCGGTCTCTGCCACGGGCCATGCCACATCGAACGCCGTCGGGCCTGACGAGTCGCGCTGACCGAGAAGCACAGGAATCCTCAATGACGATAGACAGCCCACCCCGCCCAGCGCGAAGGCTCGCCCTTCCCCGCCGTCGGCCGACCGCGCCGAAGCAGCAGCGTCCGGTGACTCCCGAGCCACCGCGGCCACCCGTTCGGCGCAATCCCCGATGGATCGCCCTCGGGGTCGTGGCCGTCTGCCTTGGTGGTCTGCTGTCATACGTCATCTACGCCAAGGTCGCCACCGAGCGCACGGTCGTGGCTCTGGCCGCGACGGTTTACCGCGGAGAGCTGGTCGAGGCTGCCGACCTGACGACCGTCACTCTCAGCGGTGACCCGAGCGTGCCGACTGTCGCCGCCGATCAGGCACCGGAACTGATCGGGCAACGTGCCGCGTATGACCTGGTCGAAGGCTCGCTGCTGGCCCCGGCAGCTGTGACCGCAGCGACCATCCCGGCACCCGAGCGAGCTGTGGTCGCGATCAGGCTCAGCGGCGGTCGGGCACCGGCGGATTTCCTGGTTCCCGGATCACCGATCCGCTTGGTCGCGCTCCCACCTGCGGATGCCCAACCGGGTCAGAAGGACCCGCAGGCTGGCAAGACGTTCGTCGCGCGGACCGTTTCCTCGGTGCCTGGGCCTGATGCCGGATCCCTTTTCGTCGACGTGGATGTGCCGGCGGCTCAAGCAGCGGTCATCGCGACGCTGTCGGCTCAGGAACGGTTGACCATCGTCCGCGATGCGGTGCGGTGACTCGAGATGGGGATTTTGCTGCTGACGTCGGCCTCCGGGGCACCGGGGGTGACCACTCTCGGGGTCGGACTGGCGCTGACCTGGCCGCGGCCGGTGCTGCTGGCCGATTGTGACCCTGGTGCTCATCAGGCTGTGCTGGCCGGATACCTGGCCGGCACCAGCGCTGAGGGGAAGGGACTGCTGAGGGTCGCCGAGGCGCATCGGGACCGTCGGTCACTCACCGAGGTGGTGATCGACCAGTCGGTCCCGCTGGTCGAGGATCAGGCAGTCAGCCGACTGTTCCTGCCCGGATTCGGCCGGCCGAGCAGCGCGGCACTGTTCGGCGGAGTCTGGCCGGACCTCACCGACGTATTCGTCGCGCTCGATGATCATGGGTTCGACGTGATCGTCGATGCCGGTCGGATCAGTCACAGCGGTCTGCCCTCGCCATTGGTGGAGCGAGCGAGCCTGACCGCGGTGGTGCTGCGCAGCAGTCTTCGTTCGGTGGTCTCGGCCCGAGTCCACCTGCTGGCATTGCGGGAGCATCCGCGGCTCCAGGCGCACCAGCGCGGCCTTGGTTTGATCGTGGTGGGCGCCGGCCAGCCGTACACGGCGCGGGAGATCGGCAAGTCGCTCGGGGCGCCGGTCGTCGCCGAGATCGCCCACGATCCAGCGATGGCCAAGCACCTGTCCGATGGTGAGCCGCAGTCCCGCAAATTCGACAGCTCCAGACTGGTCCGGTCCCTACATGCCGCTGCTGGGCAACTCGCGACTCGCGTGGATCGAGCTGATCAGCTGGTGCGGGGGTGACCATGGACAACGTCGCGAAGCGGCCCCGACGATTGAGCGAGATTCCGGTCCTGGCCGACCTGGAACCTGCAACGGCACCGAAGCGGTCCCGGCGGCAGGCAGGCTCTGCGCCGGCCATCGACTCCGAGAGGCTCGCCCTGTTCAGCCAGGCGGAGGTGCGCGAGTTCGAGGACCGACTTGCCGGTGATCTCATCGATTGGCCACAGGTGGTCGAGCTGCGGCGCCGGGCGTCGGAGGCGATCACCGACGAGTCCGAGGCTGAGGCTCGTCGGTCGGGGCGCCCTTTGACAGTCGAGGATCGGCGGTTGCTCGGGCGGGCGATCATTCGGCGCGTCGTCGGTGATCACGTCCGTGCACTGCATCGTGATGGCGCCGATCTCTGGTCCAGTGAGCGGGAACTTGCCTACGTTCGGGCGGTCGAGAACGCCGTCTTCGGATACGGACGGTTGCAGCCGCTGCTCGATCTGCCGGACGTCGAGAACATAGAGATCCACGGCTGGAGCTCAGTGGTTGTCCAGTATGGCGACGGCCGGCGCGAGAAGATGTCGCCGGTCGCGGACAGCGACGAAGAACTGGTCGAGGCGATCCGGTTCCTCGGCCAGAACAACCTCCCCTCGCGTCCGTTCGACGACACTCATCCCACGATGACCCTGGCGCTCGGCGAGCGGTTCCGGCTGCATGCCATCGGTTTCGGTCTTTCGCACCGGCCGAGCGTGGTCATCCGGCAGCACATCCTGACCGATGTCACTCTGGCCGATCTCGCGGAGGGCGGTCTGATGCCGACGGAGGTCGCGCAGTTTCTCGACGCGGCAGTGCTGGCGCGGAAGTCGATGGTGATCTCCGGCGACCAAGGTGCGGGCAAGACGACGCTGCTCCGAGCCCTGATCAATGCCATTCCCGAGAACGAGCGATTCGGGACGATCGAGACCGACTACGAACTGATGACGCATCTGCAGCCCGGCCGGGAGAACATTCTGGCGTTGCAGGCGCGGGTGGGCCATGGCGAAGTGAGTGGCGGGACCACGGTCGGCGACTTCTCCGTCGCCGACCTGATGCCGGAGGCCCTGCGGCAGAACCTCTCCAGGCTCGTGGTGGGCGAGGTCCGGGGCAGCGAGGCGGCAGCCATGTTCGAGGCGATGCAAGCCGGCACGGGCACGTTGAGTACGACGCACTCGCACTCGGCCGAGTCGACCATTGACCGGCTTGCTTCGCGGGTGGCTCAAGGCGGCGTGCTGACCGTGGAGGAGGCATATCGGCAGATCGCCCACAACATCGCGCTCTTCGTCTTCGTGAAGCTCGAGGACGATACCTGGAAAGGCGGGGTCCGTCGCCGATTTGTCTCCGAGATCCGCCAGGTCACTCGGGCGATCGAGAACGGACGTCCGGTGACCCATCTCGTGTACCACGCGAGCGGTAGTTCCGGCCGTCCGGCGGGGTTCTTCCCCGATGCCGACTTCGAAGCCGAGCTGCTGCCCTTTCGTCGAGATCTCTGGCCTGGTCCGCGGGGCAGATCGTGACCGCCGAGGTCGCAGCAGCAGCAGGCGTACTCGTTGCTGGCGGGATGGTGCTGGTCGTTGCCGGCGCAACCAGACGGTGGGGCCCACGAGTGCGGGTGCGACGCGTCGATGGCCGCTCGGCCTGGGCCCGGCTGACCCGCCGACCCTCGGGGTCACGCGGGCGGCGCCGTGATCTGATCCTGCTGGCCAGCACCGCGGTCGGGATCGCGGTGGCCGCCGTGACCGGCTGGATCGTCGCGATTGTCGTCGCTCCGTTGCTGGCGCTTGGTCTGCCCTACCTGCTCAGTCTCCCGCCGGCGCACGACATCCAGCTGCTGGAGGCTCTGGATCGGTGGGTCCGTGGGCTGGCGGCGACCCTGAGCACCGGGCGCTCGGTGACCGACTCGATCCGGCTGTCCCGGCAGAGTGCACCGCCCCTCATCGCCGATGAGGTCGGCATGTTGGTGAGCCGACTCGACAATCGCTGGGACACCCACGAGGCGTTGCAACGGTTTGCCGATGATCTTGATGCGGCGGACGCCGATCCCGTGGTCGCCGCCCTGATCCTGGCTGCCGATCGGGGCGCGGTGGGCGCGTCGACGACCCTGCGCGAGCTCGCCGAGTCCATCCAGGATCAGTTGCGGGGCCGACGCTTGATCGAGACCGAACGCAGCAAGCCGTACGTCGTCGTACGCCAGGTCACCGTCATCACGATGGTCACGCTCGTCGGGGTGTTCCTCTTGTCACCGAGCTTCTTCGCCGCCTATCGGACTCCCCTTGGCCAGCTCGTGCTGTCGATCCTGCTCGTTGCGTACGTCGGTTCCCTGATTCTGCTCAGGCGCCGGGCCAAGCAGCCCCCTCGGGCTCGGGTGCTGGTCAGGGAGGGAGCAAGCAGATGAATGACTCACTGATCTTGCTGGCCGGCATGTTGACCTTGGGCGGCATCGTCACCCTGGTTGCCGCGGCGCTGCCGGCCCCGCCCAGACTCCAGCCGGCGCTGGACCGGATCCTCGGCGAACACTCGGCCGGCGAACACGACCAGGTCCTTGTCGCCGATAGCTCCCGGTCAGAACGGCTGGGCGCCTTGCTCTACCGCCGATCACCGATCCCGTTGAGCGGGCGGCAGCGCAAGCTGCTGCGGCTGCAGAACAAGCCGATCGCGGAGTTCTACGCCGACAAGCTTGTGATGGCGATCGTCGGGGCCGTCCTGCCGGCACTGATCGGCTTCGCCTGGGGCTGGATGACCGGTCAGCCGTCGTGGTGGCCCGCCGGTCTTGCCCTGGCGGGGCTCGTGCTCGGCTTCTGGGTTCCGGACGTGCTGTTGCGCCGCTCGGCGAGGGTCAGCAAGTCCCGGGCCGTCGAGTCGCTGCTGGTGTTCATAGATCTGGTGACTCTCGAACGGCTGGCCAATGCCTCCGCTGCCGAGGCCCTGCAGTCGGCGGCGATGCTCAGCGACGTCCCGCTGTTCGTTCAGATCAGGACCGCCCTGGAGCGGGCCCGACTGGAGCAGCAGTCGCCGTACGGTGAACTGCGTCGCCTGGCCGAAGAGCTCGAACTGCCCGAGTTGAGGGACCTCACCGACATCATGCAGCTCGATGAAAGCGGCGCCGCGCTGTCCGGCACATTGCGCGCTCGGGTGAAGGAGCTGCGCAATGCCCACTTGACTCGAGAGCAGGTCGCAGCCGGCGCGGCCGCGGAGGGAATGACCATCTACATGACGATCCCGGCATTGATCTTCGGCATGATCTTCCTGGGAGCCGCAATGCTGACCCTCCTGTTCGAGGTCTGAGCCGATGGCTGGCCCCGGAAAGATCAACGGACTCGGCCTGATCAAGGGACTGGGCGCCGTGGCGACGCTGATCGTCGCCATGCTCGGGGTGCCTGCCTTCCTGGTGATCTTCGTCGGGAACCCGTTGCCGGCCTCATTCCAATGGTCACTGATCGTCTCCGCGCTGACCAGGCCGGATGACGGCACGATCTTGGTGAGCCTGATCGCCATCCTGGCCTGGCTCGCCTGGGCGGTCTTCACGGCGTCGGTCGTGGTCGAACTGCTGGCTCTCCTGTCGCGGCAGCGTCTCCGCATCCGCATGCCTGGACTGGGCGGGCCGCAGCGACTCGCGTCGGCGCTCGTTTTGACTATTGCATCGTTGGCTGCGGCCGCGCCGCAGGCGAGTCATGCCGCTCCTGGCCATTCCGCGCCTGCTCACGCCGCCCCGGAGATCGTCCGGCCGCAGATCGATCCCACCCAGCTGGAGACGGTCGCCGAAGTCACCCAGACGATCCGCGAGGAGGGCCACCGTGAGGTGGCGCTTCCGTCCGGCACGACTGAAGCCACCAGCGGCAGGAGCTACGTGGTGCAGCGGGGCGATGATCTGTGGACACTGGCTGAGCGCTTCTACGGAGAAGGCCGAGAGTGGCGACGGATTGCGGCAGCCAATCCGAACCTGCTCACCGGCGGTCCGGATCACCTCGAGGCGGGCTGGCGCTTGCAGATCCCCGACGGATCTCCAGGTCACGGGCAGACGCACGAGGTCGAGCGGGGCGAATCGCTCTCGTCGATCGCGAATCTCGCCTACGGCGACCCCGAGCAGTGGCCGAGAATCTTCGAGGCGAACCGCTTCCAGCTGGACGATCCCGATGAGCTGCCCGTCGGGCTGCGCCTGGTGCTGCCTGGAAAGCCGTCGGCGTCGGACCGCGGCGCCGTGAAGGCGGCGGCAGACGAAGGGGCGGCAGCCAACAGCCACGGTCCGACGGGGACAGGCAAGCAGTCGGTCGAAAGACCGGCGAAGGACGCAGATCCGACTCCGCTGCCGACGCCGGTGCCCCCCGCACCGCCACAGTCAAGCGAACAGGCATCACCGGTGGAGGCGCCGAGCGAGCAGGCGGTGGAGGAGTCAGTGGCGGATCCGTTGCTGGCCGGCCTCGCGGGGGTGGGCGGTCTGCTGGCCGCCGCGGTGGTGTCGGGGACTGCGGTTCGCCGCCGACGGCAACTGCAGCTCCGACCGTTGGGTCGGCGGATCTCTCAGCCGACGCAGGCCGCCTGGCTGGTCGAGTCGCAGTTGGGCAGTCGACAGCAACCGATGGGATTGCGCACGCTCGATCTGGCCACCAGGGCGATCTCCGCCTACTGCCATCACGCCGGGCATCCCTTACCGATGCTGGAGGTCGCCACCGTCACCGATGACGTGCTCCTGTTGCAGATGAGCGATCCCGGACTGCTCGGTCCGGACGGCTTCCAGATCGACGGTACTACCTGGCGCCTCGCCGGAGCGGATGTCGACAGACTGCGATCGACGCCGGGGCTCTCGGACGCGGTGCGTCCCTATCCTGCGCTGATTACGGCAGGTGCCACTGCGGACGGAGGGCAGGTCGTTCTCGATATCGAGGCTGTGCAGTTGACCTCAATCGAATCCGCCGATCGGGCATCGGCAGCTGCGTCGCTTGCTGCCATCGCGGTCGAACTGTCCTGTTCGCCCTGGGCCGAGGAGCTGGAGCTCATCCTGATCGGAACCTGTGCGGCGCTGCCGGCCGCACTCGGGCAGCACAACGTTACGTATGCGGAAGACCTGGACTCGGTGCTCGACCGGCTGGAGCGTCGCGCGAGCGCGCAGCGCAACCAGTCGTCCGCACACTCCGTCGCCGCACACCGGATCGACCCGGACCTGGCAGACCCCTGGGTGCCCACCATTCTGCTCGTCAACACGCCGCTGTCGGCGGTCGAGCAGCGTCGGCTGCGTCAGCTGGTGCTCAGCGAACCGCCCGCCAGCATCGCCGCCGTCGCGGTAGGACTGGATACTGCCCCGTGCCGCCTCGTGCTGAGCGAGGCTGATGGTGGCTCCGCAGGTGACGGCCCCGTAGCGCGGATCGAGCCGTACGGACTTGCCGTACGGCCGCAATTGCTCGCAGAGCGGGCGGCCGATGCCGTCATCGAGCTGGTCGAGACCACCGGCCGGACCGACACCACCCCGGCGCCCTGGTGGTTCGACGAGGAGACCGCCGCCGAGCCCGACCCGCCCGACAACGTCACCTACCTGGGCAGGAGGTCCGGGGGATGGCGAGCACGAGACAACCAAGGCGATGAAGGGAAAGGAGCAGCGATGGAGCGACAAGACCACACCCGCGGGATGTCGTCGAGCCACCCGGTGCTCCGGCTCCTGGGCCCGATCGAGCTCCATGGCGCCGCTGGTGTGGCTCCCGCGCGGGCCGCCAGGCAATGCCTGGAGTACTGCGGGTGGCTGCTCGAGCATCCAGGCACGACAGCGGCCGAGATGGGGACCGTGATGGGGGTAGCCGAGGGCACCCGACGTTCGAACGTGAGTCGGCTGCGGAGCTGGCTGGGCTCCGACGAACTCGACCAGCCCTATCTCCCCGACGCCTACAGCGGGCGGATCTTCCTCCACCCAGCGGTCAGTTCGGACTGGCAGCGGCTGCAGATCCTTACGTCGCGTGGCATCAATCGGGCGAGCACGAGTGGCCTGGAGGCGGCCCTGCAGTTGGTCCGCGGCGCGCCGATGGCCGACGCGGCACCCGGCCAGTGGCACTGGGCCGAGGGACTGCGGACCGACATGCTGTCTGCCATTCGTGACATCGGCGTTGAGCTGACCGGACGGGCGCTCGCCGAGTCGAACCTGGACTTGGCTCGCTGGGCGGCCTCGCGAGCGTTGCTGGTCGCACCTGGCGACGAGTTGCTGTTGGTGGCGAGGATCAAGACCGAGCATCGCGCGGGCAACCATTCAGAGGTCGAGCGGCTCACGCTGCAACTTGCGGCACATGCGCGACTGCTGGAGGTCGATCTGCTCCCGGAGACCGTCGATGTGCTGCAGGAGATGATGGAGGGGCAGGTCCGAGCGAGGCTGGCCTGACCTCAACTGAGGGGGCGGCAGTCGTTGACGCAGTCCGCGGCAGCTCCGGGTGCTGGTGGGCCGTCGGCGTGGGCAGCCGGTCGATGGCGGACCGCGGTGGTCGGTTCCATCGTCAGCGTCCCCTCGACCACCGTGCCGGTGCCGTCGATCAGCAGCGTATAGCCGTGTCGCTCGGCAGGCGGGAACATCAGCGTGCACTGTGGATTCTCGACCAGGTTGGCGGTCGAGCCGTGCCCCACCCCTTCGGCGACGATGCGGTTGCCCGACACCACAGCTTCCACGGTGATGACCTTGGTACGGCCGGCGCGATTGGTCAGCAGGTAACCGGAGTCGTACTCCGCCAGCGCCTGTGCCAGGTCCTCGATCCTCACCGGAATGCTCACCCTCCGAGCGTACGGCCGACGATTGGCTGTCCGGCCTACGTCCCGGAGCCGCCTTGATCGGGTTCTGAGCTGAACGAGATCTCGCCCCGTCTGACGAGGTCGAGGACGGGCGGTGACACGCCGAGCCTCGAGGCCGAGGTGAAGACGCCCTCGCGAAGGTAGGGGTAGACGACCATGATCCCGACCTGATTGATGAACTCGCCGACCGCCTCGGCGGCGACCTCATGGCCCTCGGATGAGGAGAACACCGCGCCCACGTCTGAACGCATTTCGGCATCCCGCGTCCTGACAGTCATCCGGAACCGAGTCTCCAGCACGCCTGCCTCACGTCTGACGAGAGCACTCATCTCTTGCTCAGACTCTGCCTCAAGCGCCGGCGATTCACGACGCCCTGAATGCTCGTAGGCGATGACCTCGACCAGGCGATAGGCACTCGCAATCTCCGCGAGGTCGGAGAGAACGGTCGTCACGCGGCTCGCTCAAAGCGGGCCAGCAACTCCGAAGGCTGATCGATCCAGTTCCTGCTGACCTCGGGTGGACTCTGTACGCGGATGCCGACCTCGGAGCGCAGGCTGTGCGATTCCCACTCGCACCTGGCGTTACCGTCATCTCTAGTCACAAGGTGCTCGATGACGACGCCAACCGCATGCGCGTACCGCCGGATCGTCGACAGACGCGGATCGTTGTCGTAGCGCTCGAACGCCGCGACGGTCGGCTGCGAAACGCCCATGATGTTGGCGATGTCCTGCTGTGACAACCCGGCAGTCTTCCTGGCTGCCAGGAGCCTGGCATGCAGCTTCTCGTCCGCCAAAGCGAGCGCGTTCGCCCGCCTCTGAGCGGGCGATTCGGGGTTGTAGACAAAGCGTTGCTTTCCACCCATAGACTTAAGTCTATGGGTGGTGTCAAGCTTGTCGACTCCAGGTGTCAAAGCGAGTGACCGCAATGCTGATCTCTGCGTTCTGAGCGGCGGTTACCTCGGCGTAGCCGCCAACAACCGACTTCACGTGGAAGTGCAGTGCCAATAGAAGTTCTGGTCGATGCGCTGGCTCAGCGTGGTAGAGGCGCAGCGGGGTGGAACCTCCATCCCATTGCCACCGCATCTCCCAGATAGTCGGATGCTGGCTGATTGGTCCCAGCTCGCTCGAGTCTTGCGCGAGGGCCCCTTGCTCGGCGCGTCTCATTCGCTGACGAACCTCGGCCTGCCTCATCTCATACTCGGATTGGGTCGTACAGCAGTCGTTCAGGCAGTTGTCCAACTCCGTGTCGACTGTGCGCGCCACGCCATCGCGGTACCACTCCCACAGATAGGGCGCACCCGCTCGGTTGACGCATCGTGAATGTCGAGACCCAGTCATCGAGCCGAGGGTAACGATCGCCTACGACAACGTACGTCTCTGCAGAGTGGTGATGCGCTCACCGCAGGACGGGCAGTATTGCTCGGCGCGCTCGTGGGTACACGCGGCGCGCGCCAGGTGCGTACGGACGGTGTCCACGACGAACGCCAGGTGCGCCACAGCACCGTCGCCGAGCTCGGACTCGTCCCCTTGGGCGATGACCGGTCCCGAGGTCAGCTCGATCCGTTCGGTGAGCATCTCTCCGTCGGCGGAGGTGCCGACGACCCGGTCGGCGAACGTTCCGTCGGGCTCGAGATCGAGCTCGATGCGCCAGGAACCATGGCGCTCGCGGAAGAAGAACGAATGGCCGTCGATCGTTCCCTCCCAGACCTCAGGACAGGCGAATACGGTGCGGTCAGCCGTCACACCTGGGTGCGCAGTGATCCACGCCTCGATCGCCGCTGACTCGGCGTCCCGGGCGCGCCGCCGGGCCTCGGCTTCCGGGCTGGCCTGAAACTCCTCCCACTTCGCCTTGGCGGTTGCCTTCTCGAGTTCTCGTCGACCTGCGTCCCAGGTGCACGGGCAGTCGAACCCGGCGTCATGGCTCCACTCGCCGTCATCGGGAAGCTGTGGGTGATTGCCGCGCCTGCACTCCTCGCCCCGATCGTCGAAGTGGTCGAACAACGCGGCCATCACTAGGTCGGCGGTGATCTCGTCCAGACCGGCCTGACTGACGATCCGCTGGGCATAGCGCGCCCGCACCAGGGCGCGGCGCTCCGCGCGCTCGGCTTCGCGCCGAGCCCGCTCCTCCGGACCACCGCCCGGGTCGGAGATGTACAGGTCAGCCACTCGGCAACGGTACGAAGCGCTGCAACTGAGTTTCCGGGAAAGGCGACTGAGGCTCATCGACTGGTGCCCTGTTGTTGCTTCGCGGCAATCCAAGCAACGACAGCGCTCCAGTGAGTACGCACTCACTTCGGCCGCACCGACCCTGATGCGTGGGCCGCATAATGGGCGTATGCCGGAGATGCCAGAGGTCGACTCGCTCCGCGTCTTTCTCACCGACAAACTGGTCGGGCGGACGATCACCCGGATCGACGTGGTGGCGTTCAGTGCGCTGAAGACCTATGACCCGCCGCCGTCGGCGCTCTACGGGCTGGAGATCTCGGGGGTGGCGCGGCATGGCAAGTTCCTCGACATCGATGCCCAGGGACTGCACCTGGTCTTCCACCTGGCCCGGGCGGGTTGGCTGCGCTGGAAAGAGCAGCAACCGACCGTGCCGCCCAAGGCAGGTCGCGGTCCGCTGGCGGTGCGCGTCCACCTGGACGACGGCACCGGGTTCGATCTGACCGAGGCGGGTACGCAGCGCAAGCTGGCCGTCTATGTCGTGGACGACCCGGGACTGATCCCGCACGTTGCCACGCTCGGCCCGGATCCGTTGGCCGATGGCTTCGACAAGGCAGCCCTCAGCGCACTGCTCCACAAGGCGGGGCGCGCGCAGCTCAAGGGGGTGCTCAAGGACCAACGGGTCATCGCCGGCATCGGCAATGCCTATTCCGACGAGATCCTGCATGCGGCCCGAATGAGCCCGTTCAAGCCTGCCTCGTCGCTCACCGACCAGGAGTTGACGACGCTCTATGACGCTATCCAGTCCGAGCTGCGCGGTGCGATCCAGCGTGCAGAAGGACTTGCGGCCAAGGATCTGAAGGGGGAGAAGAAATCCGGGCTGCGCGTGCACGGCCGCAAGGGCGAGAAGTGCCCGGTGTGCGGGGACACCATCGCGGAGGTCTCCTTCTCGGACTCGTCGTTGCAGTACTGCCCGACCTGCCAGACCGGCGGAAAGAAGCTTGCCGATCGCCGAATGTCTCGCCTGCTCAAGTAGCGGCGGGACTACCCTCAGGAGTCATGTTCGAGACGACCCCGACCATCCATCCCGCCGACGTTGCAGGCAAGCAGGCCGAGGGCTGGATGCTGCTCGACGTGCGGACCGACGAGGAATGGGCACAAGGCCGAATCGAGGGCTCGGTGCACATCCCGATGGACCAGATCGTCCAGCGACGGGATGAGATCGGCGAACAGGTCGTCTGCATCTGCGCGGTCGGCGGACGCTCGGAGCGGGTGACGCAATATCTCAATCAGCAGGGATTCGAGGCCGTCAACCTGGAGGGCGGCGTCTATGGCTGGCACGCAGAGGGGCACCCGATCGTCAGTTGATCGACCAAGGTGTGACAAAGCTGCGGCTCAACAGTTGCCAGAGCCCCGACACGCCGCTTCGCGGGGACTGAGCCTCGCGGATGTCACGGTCCGCCCTGGTCACCTGGTGGGCCGCCGATGGTCCGTGCCGCCTTCGACGCGCTAGGTTGGGCAGCGACAACTTCGGGAGCTCACACCAGATGGTGGGCTGAGAGGGCGGAGTGCCGGTCCGACGGGGCCGCGGGTCCGCCGACCGACCGAACCTGACCGGGTAATGCCGGCGTAGGGAGGTTTATCGCCCATGACCACGTCCACTGCCTCAGCCAGCGGCGCAGCCGCCGCGGCCAGAGCCGCCAAGGCCGAAGCGCCGATCGTCCTGACCACCGAACCGCCACGACCACTGCGGTTCTTCGACCAGTTCGCCATGTGGGCGAACCTGGGCATCAGCCTGTTCGGCCCGCTGACCGGTGCGCTGATCGCCGCCACCACCGGCTCGGTGCCCCTTGCCATCGGCGCCATCGTGCTCGGCTGCTCGATCGGCGCACTGCTGCTCGGCACCTCCGCAGTGTTCGGCGCCACCACCGGCGCACCGGCCATGGTGTCGCTCCGGGGCCTGCTCGGCCGCCGCGGCTCGATCGCGCCGACCATCTTGAACATCGGCCAGAACATCGGCTGGGCCACGATGGAGATCATCGTCATCGCGACTGCGGCGTCGGCGATCCTCGGTGACAGCTGGCGCTGGCCGTTCGTCATCCTGGCCGGTGGTGTCGCCACCGTGATGGCGGTCCGGCCGCTCGGCAGCGTACGGATGCTGCGCAAGGTGATGGTCTGGCTGGTGCTCGTCGCCTCGGTGGTGCTGTTCGTCCAGGTGCTGCTGCAGCCGCGCCAGCCGATGCCGCAGGACGCCGTCCTCGGATTCTGGCCGGCGGTCGATCTGGCCGTCGCCGGTGTTGTCTCCTTCGCACCGCTGGCCGCCGACTACAGCCGGCACAGCAAGACCCGCAAGGCCGCGTTCTGGGGATCCTCGTTGGGCTACGGTCTCGCCGCGGTCGCCTACTACACCCTGGGTGTGTTCGCGGTCGCCCACCTCGGCGCCACCGACGTCATCGCCGCCCTGGTCGCTTTGCCTGCCGGGGCGGTCGCCCTGGCCATCTTGTTGACCGACGAGGTCGACGAGGCGTTCGCCAACATCTACTCGACCACGATGTCGGTGCAGAACCTGTTCGGCACCGTCGACCGGCGGATCGTCGCCGTGGCCATCGGCGTGATCGCGACCCTGCTCGCCGGGTTCTTGGACTTTGGTCAGTATCAGTCGTTCCTGTTTCTGATCGGCTCGGTGTTCGTGCCGCTGTTCGCTGTTGCGGCCGCTGACTTCCTCTTCGTCAGTCGGCAGCGCTGGGATGTCAGCGCCTCGTCCCGGCTGCGTTGGCCTCCGGTGGTGGCCTGGGCAGGCGGCTTCATTGCGTACCAGCTGATCTATCCCGGCACGGTGCCCATCTGGTCCGACTTCTGGCTCCGGTTCGACGCCGCCATCGGCTTCACCCCGCCGACCTGGCTGGGTTCCTCGGTCGCCGCGATCGGCGTCGGCGCGCTGCTGATGACCATCCTGGGCCGGCTCGCCCGTCGTTGACCGTCGTCGCGCAGCGACCCCACGCGAAGTCTTGAGCGCGGAGCGAACAGTGAGTGACGACTTCAGGTGGCATGCGGCAGGCTTCGTACCGTGGTGATGATCTATGCCCACCGCGGCTATGCGGCCAAGGAGCCGGAGATGACCTGGGCGTCCTACCGGGCAGCCATCGACTGGGCGGAGCGCACCGGGCAGCCGCTCGGCCTGGAATGCGATGTCCACTACTCCGGTGACGGGCACTTGATCTGCCTGCACGACCTGACCGTCGACCGCACGTCGACCAGCCACGGCAGGGCGTACGACCGCTCCCTCGCCGAGCTCCGCATCCTGGACTTCGGCTCCTGGCGGACCCGCCGGCCGAGCCCCGATCAGCGGCGACTGATCACGTTGGCCGAGCTCATCGAGCTCACTGCCGTCGCGCGGGCCAGAGGAGTCGACGTCTCGCTCGCGATCGAGACCAAGCATCCCAATCCGCGCGGCACCGAGGTCGAGGACGGAGTCGCGGCGCTGCTGGAGCCGTACGGCTGGACGACCCTGGGCAGTCCGGTCCGGATCATCTCGTTCTCTCTTCCGGGACTGGAGCGAGCAGGGGAGCTGATGCCGGAGGTGCCGCGGACGTTCCTGATCGAGAAGGACTTCGGCGACTGGTGGGACGGCCGGCTCCCGGAGGGGATCACCACGGTCGGACCGGACTACGAGCTGCTGCTCCAGGAGCCGGACTACCTCGCGCGAGCCCTGGAACGCGGCCACGGAATCGACGTCTGGAACCCCAACACGCCGCAGGAGGTCACCTGGTGCCTGGACCGCGGGGTGACCGGAATCACCACCGATGACCCCGCGATGGCTGCCCGAACGATCGCTCGCTGGAGCAAGCGGCACAGCGGCATCGCCTAAAGTTCTTCCCCGTGAGTTCTGTCCCCGCCGCCCGCGTCGTCCCTGCCTGGGAAACGACCGGCGGGCGCCGCGGATGAGCACCCGTCCGGACGTCGGGACCGGCTCGGCGAAGGGACCCCGCCCGCATCACCACGTGACTGGCCGCAATCCGGCCCATCCGCCGATCCGGCGGTATGCGCCGAGTGTGTGGCATCGCGACCATCGCTATGGGATCGGGCTGATCATCGCTGCGACCGTGCTCACCCTCATCACGGGGTTCCTCGGCCCATCGGTCGTCACCTTGACCCTCGGGCGGCGTGATGGCCTGCTGCCACCGTGGTATCTGCCGAGTGGGATCCTGCACCCGAACGAATGGGTCGTCACGGTCCTCATCTGGGCGGTCATCCTGGTGGGCGCGCTAGGGCTGTGGGTCGGCATGCGCGCCCTGGCCGGTGGCTGGCTGCCCAGCCCGCGACGCCTGTTCGCGTTGGGCTCGGGCCTGAGTCTGGCCACGATCCTGGTGCCGCCGCTGACCAGTGCGGACATCTTGATGTACGCCGGCTACGGCCGGTTGCAGATGATCGGGCGCAACCCGTACGAGATCACGCCCGCGGAGATCTTCCGCGGCCAGTTCGACCCGGTGCTGCGCTGGACCGAGCAGCCCTGGTGGGACACGCCCAGCGTGTACGGGCCGATTACTTCGTGGCTGCAGTGGCTGGCCAACTATCTCGGCGGCGAGAACATGCATGACATCGTGTTCTGGCTGCAGGTGATCACGGTCGTGCCGTTCATCGTGGCCTGCGCGGGCATCGTCCAGCTCGCCCACGGCGACAAGCGCCGACAGGCGCGCGCCGCGCTGCTGACGATCGCGAACCCGATGCTGATCTGGGCGGTCGTGGCGGCGGGGCACAACGAGGCGCTGTCGGTGATGTTCGCGGTGGCCGGGATCATGATGATGCGCAAGAGCGCGTTCGGAGCCGGCATCGGTATCGGCCTGGCGGGCTGCGCAAAGCTCAGTATCGGCATCTGGGGTCTGGCCATGCTGTGGGCGTACCGGCGACAGCCGAAGAAGGCGCTGTTGCTCTGCCTGGGCACGGTGATCCCGATGGGCCTGGCGTACCTCTGGTGGCAGCCGACCGCCTTCGTCCAGGTGCTGCGCAACGGCTCCTATGTCTCGGTCGGATCTTGGGCGAACCCGGTGTTCTTGCTCCTGGACCTGTTCTTGGACGAGTGGCAGGCCAAGACCGTCACCGGGATCATCTCCTACACCGGCTTGGTGGTGATCGCCTGGATGCTGTCCAAGGTGGTGCCCTGGACGGCGGCTCCCGGCCTGCCGCGGGGTGCCGATCCGCGGCGAGATCCGTTGACAGTGGCCTTGCGCACCTCGCTGGTGCTGTCGGTCGCCTGGCTGGTGACCGCCATGTACACGTTGTCCTGGTACGACCTGATCGCCTGGCTGCCGTTGGCGGTGCTGGCGGCGAGCAAGCTGGACCGACTGATGCTGATGCGGATCACGCTGCTGTCCTTGGCATATGTGCCCGGCCGGGCGGTCGAGCTCGGGCCGGCATTGGAGGCGGTCTCAGGTGTGGTCCGCTACGGGATCTCACCGATCGTGCAGGTGGCCGTGCTGGTCGGGATCGTCTTGTGGTGGCGCAAGCCCGACCGCGAGGAATTGTTCCCCATTGGTAGTCACTCGCTACTCACTCCGCGCTGAAGTCTCCGTCTTCGCTCCTCCCTCGCAGACAAAGAACGCGTCTGCTCGCTCGTCACTCCAGACGGAGCCGGCGCTACGTTCGCGGTCGCTCGCGACGGGGTGTCGTTCGTTGCGACGGGAGCCGAGGATCAGCACCGCGGTGATCAACGTGTACGCGATGCTGAGCGCGGCCGCCAGCGGATCGACCGAGGTGGCGTCCAGATCGGCGCCGGTGAGCAGGGCCAGGATGAAGGCGCCGACGTTGTTGACCACATGCAGGCCGATGGCCGCTTCCAGCCCACCGGTACGCCAGGTCAGATAGCCGGCCACGGCGGCGAAGACGGCTACGCCGGCCATGCCGTACCCGTCGTAGTCGTGGCCCACCACGAACAGCGGCAGCGGCAGCAGGATCGCCCAGGCAGGGTGTCGCAGCCAACTGCCGACCGTTTGAAGCAGTAGGCCGCGGAAGACGACCTCCTCGGCCGCGGCCTGCCAGGGCACGATGAGGAGGACTAAGATCACCTTGGTCACCAGCCAGCCGAGGTCCTGGGCGGGGATGGCCTTGGTCGGTGGTTCCATCAGCAGGATGACACCGGTGAAGACGCTCAGGACGACGGTGGTGATGGCGGCTGCCCGGCCCACCAGTCGCCAGCGCAGTCTGCCGGTGACCGACAGCAGGGTGCCGGCCCGGCGCCGACCCACGAGGCGCACCGCCAGCGTCGCCGCCGGCAGCATGAGCGCGATCAGGATCAGGAGCACCGCGAGGCCGGCCGGATCGTTGAGACTGTCGGCTCCCAGCACCTGATCGACGATCGGTGCGATCGTGGGATGGACGTCCTCGATCACGACCAGGCACAGAATCGGCACGATCAACAGGGCAGCGTAGAGCCCGAGGGCCACCGCCAGCACGGATATCGGTCGCCACCAACGCCACGGCTGAGACAGCTGGGCCAGGCGATGAAACTCGAGGAATTCGGGGACCGGGTTTGATGGTGTGGTCATGATCGCCACTCTCGGGGAGCCAACTGGTCGGGCACATCGGAGCGCGGACCTGAGTAGGTTCAACCCTTCGGTGGAGGCGGCGGTGGAGCGGCCTCGGTACCGTCTACGGGTGACCTCGACGCCTCAGCCGCCGGCTTCGGTGACACCGGCTCGCGACCGGTGGCGGAGCCTCCGCACGGTGGCGATCTGTGGCGTGCTCGGGTTGGGGCTCTTCGTGCTCACTGCTGGCATCACGCTGGAGTTGTTGCCGGATCCGCCGCGGCCGGAGCAAGATCTTGCGCTCGGTGCCCTGCTGGTGCTCGATCTGGCGGTCGGCACGATGGCGCTCGTCGTCTTGGCGGCGGTGGGACGCCGTACGCGGGTCTGGGCTGCCGTGCTGATCGCGATCACGACCTCGGTGTCAGCGCTGGCGGTGCCGGCCCTGGTCGTGGTCTTGGTGCGGGCCGCCGCCTCCCGGGCCTATCGCCTGCTGGCACTGGTCGGTGCCATGGTGGTGGTTGCGGCGGTGGTGAGTGACTGGATCTGGTCGACCGCCCTCCGCCTTCCGCCGCAGCCCTGGTGGCAGGTGGCCGGTCTCGCCGTCATCCTGCTCTGCGTCCCGGTGCTGATCGGTGTCGCCCGAGGCCGACGCGATGCCGAGGTCACCGCGCTGGCCGAGGCTGCGGCGGCCGCCCAGCGCGAGCACGCCGCGCTGGTGCGGCAGCGAGAAGCCGAAGAGCGCGAGCACGAGGCCCGGCTGGCCCGGACGCGAGAAGCCGAGCGCACCCGGATCGCCCGCGAGATGCACGACTCGCTGGCCCATCACCTGAGCCTGGTCGCGGTGCACGCCGGAGTGCTGGAGTATCGAGCCGATCTCGGTCCGGAAGCGACCCGGGAGGCGGCCGCGACCGTCGGGTCCGCCGCTCGGAGCGCCAATGCGGAGCTCCGGGAGATCCTGGGCGTGCTGCGCAGCGGTCAGGATGCGGCGGCACCGCAGTCCGATCTCGGCAGACTGGGCGAGCTGATCACCGACGGTGTGACGCTGCTGCCTGCCGAGGAGTTCATGGTCGGGGACGTTCCAGCGGGAACGTCGCGGCACGCGTACCGGATCGTGCAGGAGGCGTTGACCAACGCGCGCAAGCATGCGCCCGGTCAGCCGGTCATGGTGCGGTTGTCCGGTGCACCCTCGGCGGGGGTCTCGATCGAGATTCGCAATCAAGTGGCCGCCGGCGAGTCACCTGGAGTCGCCGGGCTCGGGTCGGGCCTCGGGTTGGCCGGCATGGCCGAGCGGGCTCGCCTGGCCGGTGGTTGGTGCCGCGCCGGAACTGAGGGACAGGAGTTCGTCGTGACGGCGTGGCTGCCGTGGTGAGAGTGCTCATCGCCGATGACGAGGCGCTGCTGCGTACCGGGCTGCGGATGCTGCTCGACGGGGCCAGCGGGATCGAGGTGGTGGCCGAGGCCTCTGATGGTGACCAGGCGGTGGAGCTGGCCCGGGCGACCAGGCCGGATGTCGTGTTGATGGACATCCGGATGCCGCGGCGGAATGGCCTCGATGCCGCACGTGAGCTCGCCTCCGACGGCATGGCGGTCGTGATGTTGACCGCTTTCGACACCGACGACTTCATCCTGGATGCGCTGCAGGCCGGTGCGGCAGGGTTTCTGCTGAAGGACACAGAGCCCGCCGACTTGGTCGATGCCGTGCTGCGGGCGGCGGAGGGTGATCTCCGGCTGTCTCCGGCGGTGCTTGCCCGGTTGGTCACGCTTGCCGGCGCCGGCCGTTCGCCGGATCGCCCAGCTCCGGCGCGGATCGATCCGCTGACCAGGCTGACCAACCGGGAGCAGGCCGTGGCCGAGAGGGTGTCTCGCGGACTGACCAATGCCGAGATCGCTCGGGAACTCCACGTCGGGCTCGCCACGGTGAAGACCCATCTGGTCAACATCAACACCAAGCTCGGCACCACCAACCGTGTGCAGGTCGCGCTGCTGTTGCACGAGAGACAAGCCTTCACCCAACTGGGCGAGGGTCAGGGCTGCTCGCTCGACGGCGGGAAACGGGCGGCGGACGCCTCACGCTGAGCCAGTCGGCGGAGAGCGAGCAGCACGGGTTCCGCCAGGACGGTGCCCAGCACCACGTACCGCACGGCGGCGTCGGCCGACTCGGTGGGGATCCTGGCGATCTCGGCCTGGGCGACCTGCATCATGGCGTCGGCGTAGGTGTCGAAGGTATCGACGGGGATCTCGAACCCGGCCTCGGCCAGGGCAGTCACGGCCATCGCCAGGGCCGCCAAGGCGTCGTCGACCTGACCCGGATCGGTCGCGGCAGCCGTCAGACACGCCGCCCAGCCCCATCGACGGAGGAGGTCGACGGCCGGGGTCAGGTCGACGTCCTCGGGACGATCGGGAGACACGGCGGCGTGCGCGGCGCCGAGCACGGCCAGCGTCAACTCGGCGGGTTCGTCGACCTGGCGGAGGACCTCCCGGGTGGTGGCCAGGGACAATCCGCCGGCTCCGACCAGGGCGCGGATCAGGCGTAGTCGTTGCAGGTGGGAATCGTCGTACTGGGCTTGATTCGGCGAGGTGCGCACTCCCTCGGACAGCAAGCCTTCTCGCAGATAGAACTTGACGGTCGGCACCGGGACGCCGCTGACCCGAGACAGCTCCGAGATGCGCATCCTCGTCCTCCTCATTCGTCGCCCTTCTCTTGACAACGGACAGTAACACTATCTAATAATAGAGAGTAGCCAGTGACACTATCTATAAGACGGAGAAGGCGATGGCGAAGATCGAGAACGGCCGGATCACCCACGACTACGACGGCGAGTTGGTCGTGTTCCTGATCGGGATGCGGATCAACCGATGGTGGCGGCCGGATCTGTGGCTGCCTGTTTTCAACGCGATGCCACCGATGCTCGCCGAGCTGGCGAAGGACCCCGACTCGGGGATGCTCGGCTACCGGCTGACCATGGGGGAGGGCGGGCCGCTGGTCGTCATGTACTGGAACAGTCACGACAAGCTGTACGCGTATGCGTCCCGGCCCGACGCCCGGCACCGGCCGGCCTGGGCCCGCTTCAATCAGCGCGCTCGGCGAGCGCCGGGTGCGGTCGGGATCTGGCACGAGACGTTCCAGGTCGCCGTGGCTGAGTCCGTCTACGCCGGCATGCCCATTCGCGGACTTGCCAAGGCGACGGCCGCGATCCCGGTCGGCCGACGTGGTGATCGCGCACCCGATCGGTTCCGCCGGGGTGGGACGGACGTCCGCGCCGTGCGAGTGTCGGTGGGCGCTGACACGATGAGGACATGACGCGTACGCAGTATTTCACCGCGACCAGCATCGACGGATTCATCGCCGATCCGGACAACTCCTTGGACTGGCTGCTGGCCCTGCGGCAGTCCGAGGAGGGAGAGCAGGAGTATCCGGCATTCATCGCCGAGGTCGGCGCGATCGCGATGGGCTCCACCACCTACCAGTGGGTTCTCGATCACGAAGAGCTGCTGGAGGAGCCAGGGACGTGGCCGTACGAGCAGCCGACCTGGGTGTTCACCAGTCGTGATCTGCCGGCAGTGCCGGGTGCCGATATCCGCTTCGTGAGCGGCGATGTGGCGCCGGTGCACGCACAGATGGTCGAGGCCGCGGCCGGTAAGAACGTCTGGCTGGTCGGCGGTGGCGAACTGGTCGGTCAGTTCGCCGATGTCGGGCTGCTGGACGAGATCATCCTCGGCGTCGGCTCAGTGTTCCTCGGTGGCGGGGCGCCACTGCTCCCGCGCCGTCTCACCCCGCCTCGGCTCAGACTGATCAGCGCGACACCGGACGGCGAGGACTTCGTCACCCTGCGGTACGCGGTGGGTCCGCCGGCGAGTGGCTGAGGAGTTGGCGCGCTCAGGAGCGGACCAGGCGGGCGATGGCTTGGGAGGCCTCGTGCAGCTTCGCTTCGGCTTCCGCACCGCCCTCGGCGGCGGCTTGGACGACGCAGTGCTGGAGATGTTCGTCGAGGAGCCCGAGAGCAACCGACCGCAGCGCGCTGGTCATCGCGGAGACCTGGGTGAGGATGTCGATGCAGTACTTTTCCTCTTCGACCATTCGCTGCAGACCTCGGGCCTGGCCCTCGATCCGGCGAAGTCGCTTGAGGTAGTCGTCCTTGGCGTCGATATAGCCGTGCTGAGCGTGCCCGGTGGGGCCCTCGGGGTGGGTCGGATCGGCGATGGTGGGCTCGGCCGGGTGGCTCATCGGACTCCTCGGAGACGGGCCGGACGCATCCGGCGCGATACCCCCCTAGAGTATGCGATCGGGAGCGTTCGCCCAAGTCCGGACCGGAAACGCCGATCGAACGGCAGGTGTCCGAAAGCGGCTGGACAATCGGTTGGGTTGTGCACAAGGCCTGTGGAATCTCATGTGAAGGAGGGCTTTGTCAAGGTGGGACAGACGCTGTCCGAGACGGCGAAGACGCGCCCGAAAGAAGTTTCTGTCCACCGGCTGCCATTCACATCGCACCTAGTCAGAGAGCAGTTTGTCGGAGTAGGCAGGAACTGTCCCCAGGCTTGTACCCAGGGAGTGCACAACCCCGTCGCGTGTCCTCCACACGGGTCCCCAAGTTGTCCACACCCCCTGTGGATAACTTGTTCACCTGGGCTGGCGCCGGACCGAGGAACGGGCGTAGCTTGGCACGCGCTGCCCCGGCCGACTCCGATGATCGCGGTCATCGAAGGGCTGTCAGTGGTGGCTCGTAGCGTACGAACATGCTTGCTAATGACGCCGCCCGTCGGGTGCGGCACGAAGGGGGACGTGGCGTGAGTCTGGCCGAGGCAATCCCCCAGTATGGTGACGACTCGGTCCGCGGTCTTGATCGGACTCCGCCTCAGGACATGACGGCCGAGCAGTGTGTGCTCGGCGCGATGATGCTGTCCAAGGATGCGATCGCCGAGGTCGTCGAGGCACTGCGCGGCAACGACTTCTATCGCCCGGCCCACGAGCTGGTCTATGACGCGATCATCGACCTCTACGGCCGGGGCGAGCCCGCCGATGCCGTCACCGTGGCGGCGGAGCTGGGCAAGCGCGGCTCACTGCTCCGGGTCGGTGGTGCGCCCTACCTGCACGACCTGCTGCAGAGTGTGCCCCTGGCGGCGAATGCCGGCTTCTATGCCGACATCGTGCGGGAGAAGGCGATCCTGCGCCGACTCGCCGACGCGTCCGTACGGATCGCCCAGATGTCGTACTCGGGCGAGGGTGAGGTCGACGAGATCGTCGACCGGGCTCAGGCCGAGGTGTACGCCGTCACCGAGCGCCGCGCCACCGAGGACTACAAGCCGCTGTCAGAACTGATGCAGCCGACCCTGGACGAGATGGAGGCCATCTCCTCCCGGGATGGGTCCTTCGGCGGCGTGCCGACCGGCTTCTCCGAGCTGGATGAGCTGACCAACGGACTTCATCCGGGCCAGATGGTGATCGTGGCCGCGAGACCTGGCTGCGGCAAATCGACCCTTGCACTAGATCTGGCGCGGTCGGCGTCGATCAAGAACGGTCTGACCTCGGTGATCTTCTCGTTGGAGATGAGCCAGATCGAGATCACCATGCGGCTGCTCTCGGCCGAGGCGCAGATCCCGCTCGGCCATATTCGTGGCGGCCGGATGAGTGACGACGACTGGAGCAGGGTCGCGGCGAAGATGGGCCAGGTGTCGGAAGCGCCGCTCTACATCGACGACTCCCCGAACCTCACCATGATGGAGATCCGGGCCAAGGCCCGGCGGCTGAAGCAACGGCATGATCTCAAGCTGGTGGTGATCGACTACATCCAGCTGATGACCTCCGGCAAGCGGGTCGAGTCCCGTCAACTCGAGGTGAGCGAGTTCTCCCGCCAGATCAAGCTGCTGGCCAAGGAGCTCGAGGTGCCTGTGGTCGCCCTCTCCCAGCTCAACCGTGGCCCGGAGCAGCGCACCGACAAGCGGCCGATGCTCTCGGACCTGCGTGAGTCCGGCTCGCTGGAGCAGGACGCCGACATGGTCATCCTGCTCAACCGTCCTGATCTGTACGACAAGGAGTCCGACCGGGCCGGCGAGGCCGACTTCGATGTGGCCAAGCACCGCAACGGACCGACCAAGAGCATCACCGTCGCCTTCCAAGGCCACTACAGTCGCTTCGCGGACATGATGCATTGAGTTGAGTTGATGGTTATCAGGATGCGACGAAGTTGGCACAGCCGCACTCTCAGTGCGGCAACGTTGGTGAGCCTTGGTGGCTCTACCTGCGCCGTGACCTGCCGTCGGCGTACCCGCAACGCTTGGATCGCGCGATGAGCGCTACTGCTGAGGGCTCGGAGTCGGAGTTCGTGCCGACTCCCGAGGGCCAGCGCGTGCGTGACGTCTTCGACTTGCATGAGTTCGGGGTGGCGCTTTACCGCCAACGAATGCGCCGGGAGAACCCCGACGCTGACGACGTGGAGATCGATGCCTTGACTCGCGCGTGGCTGATCGCACCGCCGCAACCCGACCGGCTCCGGAATGCGCTGGGGGATCGGGCATGGTGAGCGCCTTCGACGCCGCCGTGAAGCGAGCCGCGAACGACCTGGACGAGGTCGAAGCACGTTGGGCGATGATCGGTGGGCTGGCGGTTGCTGCCCGGTCGATCCCGCGATTCACGAAGGATGTCGACTTCATCGTCGCAGTCGACGACGACGCGGCCGCCGAGTTGGTCATCCATCAACTCGGCGCTCGCGGCTACCCGCCTCAGGGGATCGTCGAACACGAGTACCTCGAGCGTCTCTCGACCGTCCGCCTCATCGCCGACCCGTTGAACGTCGCCGTCGATCTGCTCTTCGCCAGTTCGGGGATCGAAGCCGAGATCGTCGCGGCCGCGACCTCGATCGAGATCCTGCCCGACCTTCGGGTGCCGGTCGCTTCGACGGGACACCTGATCGCCCTCAAGGTGCTAGCTCGACGCGGCCAGGACCTGACCGACCTCGACGCGCTGCTCGCCGCAGCAGTCGAGGCCGACATCGCACAGGCGCGCGAAGCTGTCGCGCTCATCGTCGCCAGAGGATTTGACCGCAGCCAGGATGTCGTCGGCGACCTCGAGCAGGTCATCGCTGCGCGGGACGCGTGATGGCCGACCACACGAGACTGTCTTCGAGTCCGAGATCTGCGGGCACTGACAGCGGAGGCGCCTCAGATCAGCCGGTAGCTCGGGTAGCGCAGGGTGATCTCTCGCAGGATCGCCCAGAGCGGAGCCGAATCGAGGTATTCGGAGAAGTCCGGGTTGGTGGGGAACGAGTCGGCGGCGGGGGTCCACAAGGTGATGTTGGTGCGGCCCGTCAGTGTGCTCTGGCTCCAGAGTCCGTCGAGATCCGGCCAGGTCTCGGCAATCGCGCGGGCCCAGGTCCGGCAGGTTGACCTCGGGCCCGAGACCAGGGAGTGGGAGGCACCGTTGCGCAGTGCCCAATCGCCAGTCAGGTCCAGCAAGTGCAACGGCCGGGTCGGTCGCCACGAGGTCGCCTTGGGACGACCGCCTGCGACATCGATGACCCGCTGCTGCTGGAAGACCTCCACCACGGCGGTGGCGAGGTCAAGTGCGACATAGCTGACGCCGATCTCCCGATGGATCCCTGCTGGGGGTGGATGCGGATCGAATCGCATGGTGACCGCCGGTCCCCAGTGCCGCAGCGCCGACCACGCCAGCACGTTCTCGCCGACGGTTCGGTGGACGCGCCACAGGACCGGCTGTTCGACCAGGACGTCGCTGTCACGGCGGGTGAGCGGCGCCTGCGGCTTGGTCGGGCGCTTGGGGTACCGAGGACTCACCGATTCCCCAGCGCGTCCAGCCACTCCTTGATGACCTCGACCGACCCGTACGAGCACACGTGCTCAACCGGTGACCTGCCGCCGAGGTCGTCCAAGGGCTCGGTCATGAACGCCTCGACCGCGAGTGGGTGCATCTCTCGTGGGATGGCCGGCACGATCTGTGTCAGTCCGGGAATGGTGTCTTGCGAACCCCCATCGGGTTCCTGACGGAACTGCCAGCGGGGGAGATAGCGCCGGTCCCGGAGGGTGATCGCGTACAGGCTCCGGTCCCTGATCCGATGCGAGATCCGGGACCGAGACAAGCCCAGCGCCGTCGCCACCTCCTTGATCGTCAGACTTGTTCGCAGCAGTTGCTCCAACGTCTGTGCCGTGGTGACCGCCTGGTCCTGTTGAACGGCAATCTCGTCGTACCGTTCGAGCGCCGCGCGAGCCTCTTCGCCCCCGTGCTCCGCGAGGTAGTGCATCGCGGTCGCTGAGATCGGTGCAGCACCCGCTGTCGGCGTACGGCTGAGCTCGACGTCAACCTCTTCCGGTGTAAGCCCAGGGAAGTGTCGCGCGAGGACATCCTGCGCTGTGACAGTCATGCGCATATTCTAGCAATGTATGCGCATATCTGCGCCTTCGGGCAACGCTGAGGGATACGAATCCAGCTGTTGCCTATCCTGACCAGCATGTCCACCCAGGTCACGACGGAACCACGCCCGGAGGGCGTGGCGGTGCCGAAGGCCATCGGGTTGGTTGTGGCGGCCATCGTTGCGGCGCTGGCGCTGGTCAGTCTCGCGGTCACGCTCACCGCGGACCGGCTGCCGACCGGGCCCGCGTTGGACCCGCCCCCGCCGCCGGCACCCACGCTGGGCTATTCCGCCTCGACGCGGAAGGCGACTGTGGGCCCGGTCTCGGTGACCATGCCGAACGACCCGTACCTGTGTCCTCGCTCGCCCCGGCCGCTGGGTTCGCTGCTCACTGACGCGGTCGTCTGTGATGCCGCCGTCCACTCGAACTTCCGCGGCACTGACAACTGGTCGGCAACAGCCGGCTTCGGGCTGCTGTCTGCCGAGCTCGCAAAGCCGACCGCCGCCGCCACTGCCCAGGCCGCCTTCGAGGACATCAGGGTCAGGTTCTTCGCCGACCAGAAGACGACGCTGACCGACCAGGCCGCCGACACGGTCCGGCTCGGCGGCCACGAGGTCGCGGTCGTCTCCGGTGAGGTGCACTACCGGGTAGCCGGGCTGCCCAGTCGTTACGACCGGGTCCTCGTGATCGCGCTGCCCCTGGATGATGGGGCGTACTCGCTCTACTTCTCCAGCCGGCCGAACGACACCCCGAAGTCGACTCTCGAGGTGCTGGACGCCTCGATCAGCACGTTGGGCTATCGATAGCGCGAGTCCGGACCTCAGCGCCGTCGTCGCTCGTAGGCATACAAGGCCAAGCCGAGCACCGCCAAGGTGATGAGGAAGGCGTAGATGCCGGGCAGCAGGGTGTCCGTCCGCCAGACCACGTACGCGCCGACCGTCGCGCAGACCAGCGACAGCCCCCAGAGTCGGGCCGTCTTCGCGATATCGGCGCGGATGTTCGTGCCCGGCGGTCCGGGAGTACGTCGTCGGCGCGGCGGATCGGCTGGCATGGCTCGATTCTTGCGCATCCGCGGCCTTTGACTCACGCCCTCTTGACATTCAACGGTCAGATCCGATTACATCGACGTATGACGATGAATCGCGAGGAGCTGACCCTGCCGCTCGAAGACGTGGCCGAGTCCGACGTCACGGCCGCCGTCGCGCTGTTCCGCAGCCTGGCCGATCCGGCCCGGCTGGCGATTCTGCGCCATCTGACGCTGGGTGAGCATCGGGTGGTCGATCTCACCGCGCACCTCGGCCTGGCCCAGAGCACGACCTCGGCTCACCTCGCCTGTCTACGCGACTGCGGTTTGGTCTCGGTCCGCGTGGTCGGGCGTTCCTCGCACTACTCGCTCGCTGTGCAACCCGAGCTGATGGATGTGCTGGGTGCGGCCGAGCGCTTGCTCGCTGCCACCGGAGACGCTGTCGCCTTGTGTTCGACGAACGCCATCGGGGTTGCCAACCCGGTCGAAGCCGCCACCGCCGGAGCGGTGATCGAGTGACCGGCCATGGACACGGCCACGATCACGGCGCCGGAACGGCCACCGGCAGGCACCGACGCCGACTGATAGCCGTCCTCGCCGTCAGCGCGGGGGTCTTCGTGCTGCAGGTGATCGGCGGCCTGCTCTCCGGCTCGCTCGCGCTGCTGGCCGATGCCGGGCACGTGCTGACCGATTCGACCGGTCTGATCATCGCCTTGATCGCAGCGTCACTGGCAGCGCGACCGGCGACGCCCAACCGCACCTTCGGACTGCAGCGAGTGGAGATCCTGGCCGCCCTCAGCAACGGGCTGCTGCTGGTCGGGATCGCGGTGTGGGTGCTGATCCAAGCAGTGCAGCGCTGGTCGGAGCCCGAGCAGGTGGACTCCGATCTGATGCTCGGCGTCGCCGTCGTCGGTGCCGTCGCCAACACCGCCGGGTTGCTGATCCTGCGGGGTGGAAAAGACGAGAGCCTCAACTTGCGTGGTGCCTACCTGGAGGTGCTCGGCGACCTGATCGGCTCGATCGCGGTCATCGTCGCCGCGGTCGTCATCGCGGTGACCGGCTGGGTTCGCGCCGACGCCGTCGCCTCGCTGGCGATCGTGGTGCTGATCCTTCCTCGGGCCTGGTCACTGCTCCGTGACGTGGTCGACGTCTTGCTCGAGGCGGCGCCCAAGGGCGTGGATCTGGCGATGGTCCGTGAGCACATCCGTACGCTTCCCGGAGTGGTCGACGTCCACGACCTGCACGCCTGGACGATCACCAGCGGAGTCCCGGTGCTGTCCGCGCACGTGGTGGTCGACGATGCGTGTCTGGCCGAAGGGCGGTCCGGGGAAGTGCTGGACCGGCTGGGGGAGTGTCTCGGCCATCACTTCGACGTCGAGCACTGCACGTTCCAGCTGGAACCGGTCGGACACGCTGCGCACGAGGGCGCCCGGCACGCCTGACGCCTCAACAAGCCTGAAGGCGGTGGTCAGTGTGGGCTGGGGACCGGTTCCGGCTCTGCGGAGGCCGGCGTCTCGTCCTGGGCCTCATCGCTCTGGTCGCTCGACTCGGCCGCCGGAGTGGGCTGAGTCGGGACCGGTGCCACCCGGACTGTGAGCGCACCAGGAACGACCTCCGCCACCAGTCGAGCGCAGTCGCCCACCGTGTCGCCGTCCATCTGATACTGATCGCGAGGCTCGACGGTGATCTCCACCCGCCGTCCGGTGAGCCGGTCGAGCTGCTCGTCGTCTCGCTGCCGGCGAGCCAGCACCTGCGTGATCAGCCGGGTCCAGTCCCGCAGCGTCCGCGGTGAGGCGACCAGCACATCGAGCAGACCATCGTCCGGCTTGGCGTCGGGGATGAGCAGGATGCCGCTGGGCAGCAGACCGACGTTGCCGACCACGATCACCGCCGCCTTGCGCCGGATCGGCGGCTGGTTGTCGACCCGGATGGTGGCATGCAGCGCGGGATGGTTGGCGTTCTTGGCCGCCGAGACGAAGTACGCAGCGGAGCCGACGGTCTTCTTCAGATCGGGATTGGTGTCCTGCATGATCACCGCGTCGACGCCGACGCCCGCCATCACCGCGAAGTAGTCCTCACTTCCGCCGTCGGCGGTCAGCCGGACCAGGTCGATCGTCTTGCCGTGCCCGTCCAGGGCAACCCGAAGCGCTGCCGCCTCGTCCCGAGGAATGCCGAGATTGCGAGCGAGCAGGTTCGACGTACCGGCCGGGATCAGTCCGAACGGGATGCCGGTGCCGGCCAGACCGGAGCAGATCACCCGTATGGTGCCATCGCCGCCCGCACCCAGCACCAGGTCGACCCGTTCAGCCACCGCCTGGGCGGTCTGGGCCCGCCCCGGGTCGTCGACCGTGGTCTCCAGCCACAGCGGTGGACCCCAGCCTCGGGACGTGAGCTCGTACTCCACATGGCGACGGAAGACCACACTGTCGACGACCTTCACCGGGTTGTAGATGACAGCGCATCGCTTCAGCGGTGCGGCGGGCGGCGGACTCGCCGCCACCTGCCGCTCGCGGACGATCTCGACCACGTCGATGTGTGGGGTGGGGACCGTGACGCCGCAGACGACCAGGCTGAAGCTGGCGACGAAGGCGCCGAGCAGGGCGCCCCCGATCAGATCACCGATGTGATGGGCGCCCAGGAACCACCGATTGAAGCCGACCAACGCGATCAGGACCAAGGCACCGACCATCCATCGCAGCCTGGCCTCGGGACTACGCCGGATCACGCGGAAGATCGCGCCGACTGCGACGCAGGAGGCCACCACGCCCACCATGTGCCCGGAGGGGTAGGAGTAGCCGATCGCGGTGATGACGTCCAGATGATCGGCCGGTCGAGGCCGGGCGATGATGATCTTGAGCAGGTCGGCGGACCCCCAGCCGAGAGCCACGGTCAGCAGCAGGGCCGTGGCGAGCGCACGCAATCGCCGTCGGAAGGCCCAGACGGCCAGGCAGGCCAAGGCGATGTACTCCAGGCCCGGCCAGGTCAGCAGGGCAAAGGCGGCCATCACCTGCGCGCCGATGGACATGGGATCGAGCGGTGGCGCCACCAGCCGCTCGTCCAGGGCCCACAGCGCCGGCGAATGGAACAGCAACAACGACCAGGCGATGAACGCCACGCCGAAGGAAACGGTGATGATGATGGAGCTCGTCCTGCGGCGCCGGCGCGTCATGGGCAGAATCATCCCATCGTCACCGGCCTGGAGCCCGCACTGAAGTATTCGCGGTGCGTGTCACACCAGGTCTGGATAGGCTGCCACGGTGATTGATGTCAAGGTGCTACGCGCTGAGCCCGACCGGATCAAGGCGTCGCAACGCGCTCGCGGGGAGTCGGAGGCGATTGTCGACGAGGCCTTGGCGGCCGATAGTGCGCGTCGGGCGTCCATCGCTGCGTACGAGGCGCTGCGTGCCGAACAGAAGGAACTCGGCAAACAGATCCCGCGGGCTTCGGCTGAGGAGCGGGTCGAGCTGCTCGGTCGGACCAAGGAGCTCGCCGAGCAGGTGAAGAAGGCCGAGGCCGCCGAGCGTGACGCCGGCGAGAGCTTCGACCGGTTGCTCAAAGCGGTGCCGAACCTGATCATCGACGGCGTCCCGGCTGGTGGCGAGGACAACTTCGTGGTGCTGGAGGAGCGAGGCACCGTTCGCGACTTCGCCGCCGAGGGCTTCACCCCTCGGGATCACCTCGAGTTGGGGCAGCTGCTGGGTGCGATCGACGTCGAGCGCGGTGCGAAGGTCTCGGGATCGAGGTTCTACTTCCTGACCGGTCAAGGGGCCGAACTCGAGCTTGCCCTGCTGAACCTGGCGATCGGCACAGCCCAGCGAAATGGGCTGGTCCCGATCATCCCGCCGTCGTTGGTGCGGCCTTCGGCGATGGAGGGCACCGGATTCCTGGGTCAGGCCGCCCAGGACGTCTATCACCTGCCCGACGATGACCTCTATCTGGTCGGTACGGCCGAGGTGCCGCTGGCGGCGTACCACAGCGACGAGATCCTCCCCGCCGAGTCACTGCCACGCCGCTACGTCGGCTACAGCCCCTGCTTCCGACGTGAAGCGGGCGCCCACGGCAAGGACACCCGCGGCATCTTCCGGGTGCACTGGTTCGACAAGGTCGAGATGTTCGTGTTCTGCGCGCCTGAGGACGCCGAGGCCGAGCACGCTCGGCTGCTGAGCTGGGAGAAGCAGTTCATCGATGCCCTCGAGATCCCGTACCGGGTGATTGATGTCGCGGCCGGCGATCTCGGGCTGAGCGCGGCCCGCAAGTTCGACTGCGAGGGCTGGCTGCCGACCCAGCAGCGCTACCGGGAGATCACCTCGACCTCGAACTGCACCCAGTTCCAGGCACGACGGCTGAACATCCGGGGCCGGTTCGCCGGCGGCGTCGGACCGGTCGCCACCCTGAACGGGACGCTGTGCGCCATGCCGCGGATGATCATCATGCTGCTGGAGAACCACCAGCAGGCGGACGGCTCGGTCCGGGTGCCGGCCGCACTCCAGCCCTTCCTCGGCGGTCGCACGCACCTCTCCCCGGTGTGACGCGGCCGCGAGTGCTAGGACGGCCCTGACCGGATCCACGAACGAGCGTCAGCGAGTGAGTCCCCGTCGCGAGCGGCCGCGCGACTCTGCCGGGGGTCCACGAGGGAGCGTCAGCGAGCGAGTCCCCGTCGCGAGCGGCCGTGAAGCGGAGCGCCCGATTCTGTCTGGACTGAGGAGTGAGCAGACAACGCTTTATCGTCTGCGAACGACGAGGGAAGACAGAATCAACCGGCGCGCAGCGGAACAGCGAGTGACGACCAGCACAGCGAGTGATGAGTAAAGGGAACGCCCACCCGAGGCCCTGCGGTCTCCCAGGTGAGCGTTCAGTTGAAAGGTACCGTTTCTCAGGCCGCAGCGCGACGGGATCCTGAGTTTTCGGCAAGAACTTCTGCCGTGGCCTGCCGGACCTCGGTGTGCGTGGGTCGCGGCCTGGCCGCCAGCGAGGCACCGGACGGCTGCTTACGCTCCTTCCGCAGGTGCCGTTTCACGGTCGAAAGGGAGCAGCCGAGGCGTCGGGCGATCCGTTCCAGGCTCTCCTCGGGATGGGCCTTGCGCAGCCGTACGACCTCGTCGTGGTCCACCGTGCGCTGACCGCCGACCACTCCGGCGAGATTGTCGAGGTCTTCCGGCTCGACCTCGATCTCCAGCAGATCGCGGATCGCTGACCGCTGCCGCTCGGTCGTGCCGGCGACGAAGCCGGCCACGTCGTACTCGACCACGGCGCGGTAGAGACACGCGGTCAGCAGCGGGCAGGAAGCGCAGACCTCCGTGGCCGCCGCGGCGAGCGCGGCATGCTGCCTGCGTACTCGGGCAGGCGCGCTCGGCACCGGCTCGGTCTCCAGGGCAGGATCGAGGAAGAGCTCCGGGTACGCCGCGCAGGCCGGCTGGCCCGGCTCGACGTACCGCTGGGGCTCCACCGGCACACAGGGCTGGGCGCTGCTCTGACGGACAGCGCTGCTCTGACGGATAGCGTTCCTCTGACGGACAGCGCTGCTCGGGCGGACGGGGTTGCTATCACGGACAGGGGAGTAGGGGCGGTCGACAACAATGGTCGGCATGCGATCTCCAGTCTCTTCGGCGCTTACAGGGCGCGGATGAGACGTTCCTCCTGAGCTATCGGTTCCCTCCGCACCACAGAAGATCCCTGACGAATCCTCTGACTGCTCCCGAGTCGGCTCCGGCCGTGGAGATACATCGTCTGCCGATTCTTTTCTAGTGATCCACCTCTCACTTCGGGTTGTCGGGCCTACAGGTACATGCCACCAGCGCCGGGCGGTGGAGCGGCGTCCGGACCCGGATGCGCCTGACCCATCGGCAGAGCGCGTCGCATCTGCTCGAGCTGGGCGCGGGCAGCCATCTGCTGGGCGAAGAGCGCGGTCTGGATGCCGTGGAAGAGACCCTCCAGCCAGCCGACCAACTGGGCCTGGGCGATCCGCAGCTCCGCGTCCGTCGGGGTGACGTCCTCGCCGAACGGCAGACTGATGCGTTCCAGCTCGGCGACCAGCTCCGGGGCCAGACCTTGCTTGAGTTCGGCGATCGAGGCGGAGTGGATGTCGCGTAGTCGTTGTCGGCTGGCTTCGTCCAGTGGCGCCGACTTCACCTCCTCCAGCAGCTGCCGGATCATGTTCCCGATCCGCATCACCTTGTCCGGCTGCGCCACCATCTCGGTGACGGACTTCTGGTCCTGCCCCGCATCCTCGACCTCCACCGGCGGTGGGCCCTCGACGGCCATCGAGGTCGGTGTGACCACATAGACACGGCCGTCGTCGGTCGTGCCTGCGATCCCGCGGGTGCTCGGCTCCTCGGGCTGTTCACTCATGGTCGCGATCATAGGTAGCGCCACCGACACACCTCGGCGCAGCCGGTCTCGCCCGCCTCGGCTGATCCGCTCAGCCGTGGCGGCGAAAACTCGCTGGTGGGCTGTCGGTGCTGCCACATACGGTGGTCTGGTTATGCGCGACTTCCCGCCGGATGTTCCGGAGTTCAGCACCGTCGTGGCCAGCGAATCGACCATCGTCACCGGCCGCGGCGGGCGTTCCGCGCGCCGGTGGTCCTTCGCCGAGCCAGACACCTCCTCGCCCGCGCGCTACCTCTGGTGGCTGCTGCGACAGCAATGGCCGGTGCTGGTCGTGCTCAGCCTGCTCGCGATGCTGCAGTGGTTCCCGGGGGCCGTCGGGCCCTATCTGGTGGGCCAGATCATCGACCAGGGCCTGCTCGGCGGTGACAGCTCAGCGGTCTGGAGGTACGCAGCGGGCCTGCTCGGTCTCGCGCTGGTCGGCGTGACGGCCGGCGTCCTCGGCCACACGGTCGTGGTGCGCTCCTGGCTGATCGCGATGTACGGCTCGATGAAGCTCATCACCCGCAAGACCACTCAGCTGGGCCATGTGTTGCCGCAGCGGGTGCCGACCGGTGAGGTGCTGAGCGTCGCCAGCGGGGACTCCGACCAGATGGGTGCCCTCACTGAGGTGCTGACCCGAGCCGTCGGCGCGCTGCTGGCGTACCTGGTCATCGCGGGCATTGTCCTGCACACCTCGTTCGAGTTGGGCGTGGTGGTGCTGCTGACCGCCCCGCTGCTGGTCATCTTGGCCATGCCGTTGCTGAAGCCGTTGGAGCGTCGCCAGGAACGGGAGCGCACCCGGTTGTCCGATCTCACCTCGCTGGCGACCGATATCGTCGCGGGGCTGCGGATCCTGCGCGGCATCGGTGGCGAGCAGACCTTCGCGGGCAACTACGCCGACCAGTCGCAGCTCACCCGGCAGGCCGCGGTCTCCGCCGGACGCTGGCAGGCAGCGGTGGACGCCGCAAGCGTGCTGTTCTCCGGCATGTTCTTGGTGACCTTGACCGTGCTCGGTGCGCGGGAAGTCGCTGCCGGCGAGTTGCAGGTGGGTCAGCTGGTCAGCTTCTTCGGGTACGCGGTCTTCATGGTCTGGCCCATCCAGACCTTCTTCGAGCTCGCCCAGAAGTGGGTCCGGGCTCTGGTCGCCGCGCGCAAGACGGTCGCGGTGATGGAGCAGCAGCCGCCGTGGCAACAACCGGAGCAGCCGTTGACGCTGCCGCACGGAGCCGATCTGCATGATCTCGAGTCGGGATTCGTGGCAGGTCATGGTCGCTTCACCATCGTGGTGTCGGGCACGCCGGAGGACTCGGCGGCGCTGGCTGACCGGTTGGGTCGCTATCTGCCCAGCGATCACGATCCGGTGGGACTCGACGTCGAGGACGGGCTGAGCGGCCGAGCCGCTCGGCGTGCTCGCCAGCGGAAGGCCCAGCAGCGGGCCGAGTTGAAGGCCAGGGACGCGGCGCTGGCTGCCCGGCGGTGGGGCGTCACCCTGGGCTCGGTGGACCTGGCGGACGTGCCGATCGCGGACGTACGCGATCGGATCCTGGTGAGCCACACCGCCGCTGTGGTGTTCGCCGGCACGTTGCAGGACACCGTCGACCCCGCCGGCCGGCTGACCCGGGAGGAAGCAGAGCGGGCGTTGCTGACCGCGGCTGCCGAGGACGTGTTCCAGCTGATGCCGGCCGGTTGGCAGGGCCAGATCGACGAGCGCGGCCGGGGGCTGTCCGGTGGGCAGCGGCAGCGACTGGTGCTGGCCAGGGCGCTGGCCGCCGATCCCGAGATCCTGGTGCTGGTCGAGCCGACCTCGGCGGTGGATGCGCATACCGAGGCCGCGATCGCCGCGCGGCTCGCCGAGCATCGGCGGGGACGGACCACGGTCGCGATGACGGTGTCGCCGCTGCTGCTGCATCACGCCGACCAGGTCGCCTATCTGGAGGCAGGCAAGGTCGTCGACGTGGGCACCCACGACGAACTGCTGGCACGCAGTGCCGGCTACCGCCGAGTCGTCGTGCGGTCGCTGGACGAGGACGAGGGGAAATTCGAGGATGAGGGGAGCCGATCATGACTGAGGTCGTGACACGGCTGACCGGGTCGGCCGAGACCTGGCGTACCGGGCCTGCCGAGCCTCGGGTGCCTGCCACCTTGCTGCCGCCGCCCCCGGCCAGCGCCTCGGGCCGAGAGCGGCTTCGGCTGTGGCACTCCCGCCACCTGGAGCGGGAGCAACGAGCGCGCGACACCTTTGCGCGGTCGCGGAACCCGGAACGCGGTCTGCCGGTGGCGAGCATGCCGGCCGTGGTGACCTTCTTGACCGAGCTGCTGGCCCGCCGGCGGTGGATGGTCGTGGTGCTGCTGGCGCTGCATGCCCTGGCGGCGATCGCGGGGCTGATCGTGCCCCGGATCCTCGGCAACCTGGTGGACCGGGCGGCGGCACCGGGCACGGTGGCCTCACAGCTGACCTACCTCGGTCTGGCTGTCGGTGCGGTCGTGGTGCTGCAAGCCCTGCTCACGTTCGGCGCACTGCTGGCCTCGACGGTGTTCAGTCAGGACGTGCTTGCGAGCGCCCGGGAACGGATCGTTCGTACGGTGCTGCGGCTGCCGCTGGGCAAGGTGGAGAGCGCGAGCTCGGGTGACCTGGTCACTCGGGTCACCCGGGATGTCTCGACCATGAGCGAGAGCGTTCGGTATGGGCTGCCGGAGGCAGTCATCGCGGCGGTGACCGCTGCGCTGACGCTGGTGGCGATGCTGCTCAACTCGGTGGTCTTGACCCTGCCGTTGCTGGTCGTCGCGCCGCTGCTGGTGGTCAGCGTCCGGCGTTATCTGGCCCGTGCGCCGAAGGGCTACATCACCGAGGGTTCGACCTATTCCACGATCAACACCACCTTGACCGAGACGGTCGAGGGAGCGCGGACCGTCGAGGCCTTCGGGCTGCAGCGGGAGCGGATCGCGATCGGTGACGAGGACATCGCGGTGTCGGCGCAGGCCGAGCGCTACACCATGTCGCTGCGCAACATCTTGTTCGCGTTCATCGGGTTGGCCTACGACACGCCTCTGGTGATGGTGATGGTGATCGGCGGGATCGGTTACGCCAATCACAGCCTGACCTTGGGGCAGATCACCGCCGCCACGCTGTATCTGCAGGCGCTGATCGAGCCGCTGGATCGACTGATCCGCAACCTGGACCGACTGCAGGTCGGGGTGGCCTCGACGACCCGGTTGCTCGGCATCGCTGAGGTGCCGCAGGACCGGGTTGCCGGTGACGAGCAGCCGGCCGGGACTCAGCTGGCTGGACACGATCTGTGGTTCTCCTACCGGGAGGGCCAGGAGGTGTTGCACGGGGTTTCGTTGGAGCTGACCCCGGGCGAGCGGCTGGCGATTGTCGGACCGAGCGGATCGGGCAAGTCGACCTTGGGTCGGCTGCTGTCCGGCATCAACCCGCCAGGATCCGGTCGGGCCACCGTCGGTGGGGTCGATCTGGTGTCGCTGCCGCTGGACCAGTTGCGTACCGAGGTGGCTCTGGTGACCCAGGAGCATCACGTGTTCACCGGAACCATCCGGGACAACATCGTGCTGGCTCGGGAGGACTCCTCCGACGATCGGGTGTGGGAGGCGTTGCGGGCGGTCGAGGGCGCCGAATGGGTCGACAAGCTGCCGCAGCGGCTGCGTACCATGATCGGCGCCGGGCACCTGACACTCACTCCGGCGCAGGCGCAGCAGGTCGCCCTGGCCCGGCTGGTGGTGGCGGACCCACACACGCTGGTGCTGGACGAGGCGACGTCGCTGATCGACCCGCGGACGGCGCGGCACCTCGAGGGGTCGATGGCCTCGCTGCTGGACGGACGGACAGTCGTCGCGATCGCCCACCGGCTGCACACGGCGCACGATGCGGACCGGATCGCGGTCGTGATCGACGGGCAGGTCGCCGAGCTCGGCAGCCATGAGGAGCTGGTCGCCGCCGACGGGGAGTACGCGGCCCTCTGGCGGGCTTGGACCAGCTAGACCTGGCCGGCGTCGAAGTAGGACCGCAAGGCCGGATCGAGTTCGGGCACCTGCAGGGCAGACCCGTCGCCCCGAAGCGACTCGGTGGCCGTGGCTCCGGCCGCCACGGCCTGCCGGGCCGCGACGGGCGAGGTCTGGGTGGGCTCACCGGTACGGACGAATCGCAGGAACTCGGCCACCATCAGCTCGTCCGCACCGCCGTGGCCGTCCTGGGTGCCGGTGATGGGGATCTCCTCGTCGGGCGGAGCCCAGCTGGGATGCCGCCGATCCCAGATCGCCACGCGACCACCCGGACCGTCACCGAAGTTCTCGATCCGCCCGGCGTCACCGATGACGGTGTAGCTGCGCCAGTAGTCCGGGGTGAAGTGACACTGCTGATACGAGGCCAGCACACCGTTGTCGAGCTCCATCAGCATCAGCGACAGATCCTCGACATCGACCACCGGGTTGAGGTCGGTCAAGGAGGCCGGGGGCCAGCCGGTCGGGTCGTGCCAGTCGGTCATCCGCGCCTCTCCCTGGTCGCGCCGGGCGGTGAGTGATCCGTACACGGCCAGCTGACCCATCGCCGACGTACGCCGTGTGTAGCCGCCCGCCAGCCAGTGGATGACGTCGAGATCGTGAGCGCCCTTCTGCAGCAGCAGGCCGGTGGAATGGCTCCGCTCGGCGTGCCAGTCCTTGAAGTAGTAGTCCCCGCCGTGGCCGACGAAGTGTCGACACCAGATGGAGCGGACAGCGCCGATCCGACCGGAGGCGATCACTCCGCGAAGCAGGTGGATGACGGGCATGTGCCGCATGTTGTGCCCGACATACAGCCGAGTGCGCGTTGCATACGCCACCGCAAGCAGGTCGTCGCAGTCGGCGACGCTGGTGGCCAGCGGCTTCTCGCAGAACACCGGGATGCCGGCGTGCAGCGCAGCGACGGCCACGTCATGGTGGGTGTAGTCGGGGCTGAGCACCAGGACCGCCTCCACTCCGGAACCGAGCAACTCGGTCAGCGAGTCGGTGAGCCGAATCTCCGCGCCGAGCATGCGTCGCGCGTCGGAGCGGCCACGTGTGCTCGGATCCCAGACTGCGGTCACCTCGCCGAGACCGCTGGCTTGCACGACTGAGGCCAGCGAGGCCCGCACCCCGAAGCCCACAACGCCGACTTGGACCATTCCGGTCATGCGGTGTCGATCGTGAGAACCACTTTGCCCAGGTTGTCGCCGGATTCCAGGTGCCGGTGGGCTTCGACGACCTGCTGCAGGGTGAATCGAGTCTGCGGGGCTGAGACGATCGCGCCCTCGGCCACCAGCGGCCAGATGACTTCCTCGACGCGACGGCAGATGGCGGCCTTCTGGTCGATAGGCCTGGAACGCAACGTGGTCGCCAGCACGGACCCGCGGATCCCGAGCAGCCGACCCAGATCCAGCGTGGCCTTGGTGCCGCCCTGCAACCCGATGACCACCAGCCGACCGCCGGTGGCGAGCAACCGGACATGCTGCTCCAGATACTTGGCGCCGATCACATCCAAGATCACGTCGGCGCCGCGACCATGGGAGAGATCGCGTACCGCGCCGACCCAGTCGTCACGATAGGAGACCGCCAGGTCGGCACCGATCGAGCGGCAGTAGTCGAGCTTGCCCGGCGAGCCGGCAGTGGCCGCGACCACCGCGCCGAGCGCCTTGGCGTACTGGATCGCCATCGAGCCGATCCCGCCCGCCCCGCCGTGGATCAAGACGACCTCGCCTGGCCGCACGGCCGCGGCATCGAAATTGGACACCACCGTCGCGGCCACCTCGACCAGCCCGGTCGCGGTCACCAGGTCGACGCCCTCCGGAACCGTCAGCAGTTGGCCGGCGGGCACGCTGACGAACTGGGCGTAGCCACCCCCGGCCAGCAAGGCCAGGCAAGGGTCGCCGATCCGCCAACTGGACGGCTGCTCCGCCGGACTGCTGACACTCGCGTGGCCGAGACCAGCCACGTACCCGGCGCACTCCAGCCCGAGGACCTCGCTCGCTCCGCGAGGTGGCGGGTAGTGCCCCTGGCGTTGCAGTAGGTCGGCCCGGTTCACGCCCGCGGCGACCACCCGGACCAGCACCTCGCCCGGTCCGGGCTCCGGGACCGGCCGCTCGGCCACCTGCAACTGTTCGGGACCACCCGGCTCGGGAGCGACGACCACCAGCATGCCTGCCAACCTTGCATACGGACCCCCGATCCCCACTTCGCACCAGGTAGTGCGACTGCGCACCGGGCGTACCCTGTGCGCAGTCGCATCAAATGGTGCGAAGTGGGAGAGGCGGGTCACGCTAGGATGTCCCGCGACGTGGGCGAGGTCGCATAGTGGACTAGTGCAGCCGCCTTGAAAGCGGCCGAGCGGCACAAACCGTTCCGTGGGTTCGAATCCCACCCTCGCCGCCCTCCACCCCCGAGACGACGCACGCCGGTTCCCGGCCGATGACCTTAAGGATTCGATCAGGTGAGCAATCCAGCCCTGCGGCCGGAGGACAGCCAGCGATTCGCACTCCGGGCGACACCGCCGATCCGTGCCTATCTGATCGCCGCCGTCGGCTCGGTCATCGGTGCCGTGCTGGTCGTCGGCTGGCAGTCCGGCTGGCACCTCGTGCTCGGGGTGGTCGGCATCGCGGTCCTACTGCTCGCGCTGCTGCTGGCGCTGGCCGCGACGGTACTGACCTGGATGTTCCAGACCACCCTGCTGGTCCAGCGGGACACGCTGACCGTCACGTCGGGCCGGCGGCGGACGGTGTTCAACTGGCGCGATATCGCCGAGATCAATGTCAAGGGTGCTCGACTGGTGGTGAGTCCGGTCGACGGCAGCAAGCCGATGGTCGCGTACGTGAACCCGCGTCAGATCGGTCAGCCGGGATTCCAGGCCCTGGGGTCCTTGCTGGCCGCCCGACTGGACGCCAGCCGCGGCTATCGCATCGACTGACTACACGACACCAGCTACCGCGCGGGTTGTGCCGTGGCGGCCACCGAGGGCTGGTACGCGCACGAGTCGGCGATGTCCTCACTGGCCTGGCTCTTACCCGATCCGCCACTCGTCGACGGCTTCGGCGACTTCGTCGACTTCTTGGTCGAGCCCGAGGACGGCTTCTCGTTCTTCGTCTCGCTGAGGGCGTCCTTGACCCGCTTGCGCATCAGCGCGAAGTCGGGGTGCGGGCTGGAGAATCCGTCGACGCCGTGCTTGAAGACCACGCTGCGGACGTTGCCGTCCTTGACCCGCAACGACAGATCCACCATCAGCGGCAGCACTTCCTGGGGGATATCGGTCTTCACGATCTGCTTGCCGGCCTTGGCGATCTCCTCGTAGCGAGCCAGCATGTTCGCTGGATTGGCCTGCTTGATGATCGCGTTGATGACACAGCGCTGCCGGTCCATCCGGGCGAAATCGTCGGATCCGTAGCGGCCACGGGCATACCAGAGCGCCTCCCGGCCCTTCAGGTGCTGCTTCGGCCCGGGCTTCAGATAGTCATCCGGCGGGATGCCGAGGTCGGTGTTGCCGCCGATCGGGATATAGGTGTTGATGTTGACCGTGATCCCGCCCAGCGCGTTGATCATCTTCTCGAAGCCGGCCAGGTTGATCAGCACGTAGTAGTCGATCTTCAGCCCGGTGGCCTCCCCGACGGAGAGCTTCATCACATCGGCACCGAGATTGTCGGTCTCGCCCAGAATGTCGTGCGGGACCTGCTGCGGCACGTTGTCGTACATCGAGTTGAGGAAGTATTCGGCATTGTCACCGTTGCCGTCGGTGAAGCCGTTCGGCCAGCGCTCATGCAACGGGGAGTTCTTCGGGAACGGCATCCGGCCCGTGTTGCGCGGCAGGCTGATCAAGGTGGTGTCGCCGGTCTTGGTGTCGATGCTGGCGACGATGACGGTGTCGGTCCGGGTGCCGGTGCGTCCCTTTCCGGCGTCACCACCGAGCAGCAAGATGTTCAACCGGGGCTTCTTGGCCCACGGATCGGCGGAGGGCTGATCGGACGGCTTCTCCCAGGCGCTCGGCTTGGTCGCGGACTTGGTCTCCTTGTCGCTCTTGAACAAGGTGGACATCAAGCTGGCGGAGTCATAGCTGTAGCGAGCCGCGACCGCCATCGGAGCAGCCACTGCGAAGGCCAGCACACCGACCAGGATGCCCCCGGCGATGCGTTGCGGCTTGCTCGGCGTGGTGCGCAGGGCAAGGTGTGTGGCGATCACGATCCCGACCCAGATGACTGCCGTGACGACCAGGATGACGGCCAGAGCGTTGAGGATCGACGGCCGAACTGCCAGGGCGGCGAGTCCCTGCGGATCGGAGATCGCCCAGCCGGCGACGACCACGATCACGCCGAGGAAGACCGCAAGCACGATGCCACCGGCGATGCGTCGCCTGGCCGCGAGCAGTCCGAGACCAGGGATGATCGTCCCTGCCACGGTGAAGCCCATCGTGCGTCGGAAGTGCGGGTCGGACGCGGGTTGGGGAGGTGCCTGATTGGTCCCGACGGCGGTAGTTTCCGCTGCGCTACGGTCCTCGTCAGCCATCGACCATCCCTTTCACTTCTCCGCACCGCCCCAGACCGGATCGGCTTTTTCGCTCCTCCCGAGTGTCGCTTGGCCGGAGTCCGGCTGCCTTCTGGTATGGATCGCGGCAACCACTGTACGTGTGACTAGGAAGTCCGCGCCATCTGAAGCGTTGGTAGAGGTTCACAGTCGGGTCACTCGGAGTTCGTACGGAGTTGGTCGGACTGCGGCCCACTGATCGCAGGGCGGCTGCTTTTGCTCCGTTCGCCGCACATCGGTACGCTTACCGGGCGGTTCCGCGGGTTCCCTGAGGATTCGTGAGTCGCAGCATTGGGGAGGCGTCGCCTAGTCCGGTCTATGGCGCCCGCCTGCTAAGCGGGTTTGGGTCTTAAAGCCCATCGCGGGTTCAAATCCCGCCGCCTCCGCCACCAGAATCACTCGCCTGGGTCGCCTTCGGCCCAGGCGAGTGACATTTCGAGGCCTGACTGTGTCGAAGCTCAGCCCGAGATGGGCATCAGCAGGTAGATGCCGAAGAGCACCAACAGACCGGCCAAGCCGAGCAGCGCGTAGCCGGCGAGCTTGACGACCTGTGAGCCGGCTGACTGCTCAACCGGAGTGGCGCCCTGCGCGACGAGTCGGATTCCGCCGGAGAGAAGTGCGGTGAAAGCCAGCGTGACGAAGATCGAGACGATGGCGACCACGCCGAGAGCGGCCCAATCGATCTTCATCATGCGGCACTCCTCTGTTTCTTGCGCTTCTTCTGCTTCGGTCGCTCGGCCTTGGCCGGCGGCGCGATGTCGCTCCGCCGAGAGCCGTTCAGCTGCGGTTCGCCAGGAGTGTCCGAGGCCGCAGCCGAGGACAGGACCGCGACATCGGCGCTGTCGGTCACGTTGTGATGACTGATCTGGTTGCGACGAGACAGCCGCCAGATCACCACGCAGGCGATGGCGAGCAAGCTGACCAGGATGATCGAGCCGACCACGCCGTGCTCGGCGAGCAACGCGGCGAGCCCGCCGACAATCGCGGCACCGGGCAGAGTCAGCACCCAGGCAGTTACCATCCGCCGGGCGACACTCCACCGTACGGTCGCGCCGCGACGCCCGAGCCCGGAGCCGAGGATGCTGCCGGTGGCCACATGAGTGGTGGACAGACCGAAACCGAGGTTCGCCGACGCCAGGATCGTGGCGGTGGTCGCCGCACCCGCGGCAGCCCCCTGGGGAGTCTCGATGTCGACGATCCCTTTGCCCATGGTGCGCATGATCCGCCAGCCACCGGAGTAGGTGCCCAGGCCGGTCGCGAGACCGGCCGCCAGCACGACCCACCAGTGCGGCCCGGTGCCGGAGGCCTGGAAGCCGGAGACGATCAGCACCAGGGTGATCACGCCCATGGTCTTCTGTCCATCGGAGGTGCCGTGGGCGAGCGCGACCAGTGACCCGGTGAACGCCTGGCCGCGCTTGAACCCCTTCTCGCTGTACTTACGTGGGGTTCTCCGGGTGACACGGTAGGCCAGCGCGGTCGCTCCGGCGGCAGCGATACCTGCGACGGCCGGCGCGACCAGGGCCGGCAGCAGCACCTTGGACACGACCACCGAGTAGTGAACGCTGGCGAAGCCGGCGCCTACGATCACGGCGCCGATCAGGCCGCCGAACAAGGCGTGGGAGGAACTGGACGGGAGGCCGAGCAACCAGGTGACCAGGTTCCAGATGATGGCGCCGACCAGTCCCGCGAGCACGATCGGTGCAGTGATCAGCGTGTCATCGAAGAAGCCGCCCGAGATCGTCCTGGCGACCTCGGTGGACAGACAGGCGCCGACCACATCCAGGACGGCTGCAATCAGCACGGCAGTCTTCGGTTTGAGTGCTCCGGTGGCGATTGGCCCCGCCATGGAGTTGGCACTGTCGTGGAACCCATTGGTGAAGTCGAAGATCAGCGCGACAACGATGACGGTGATCACCACGAACAGCACAGTCACGTAGAGGTCCCATCTGGGAAGGGGGGAATGTCGGTGTCAACCAACACCGGGTTACGACTCGACGTTAAAGCGACGAACGTGAAGTGAACAATAGGTCACAAGACCCGAAAGTTGCACAACGGCTAGTACCAGTGAGCCAGTGGTTCTGTCAAAGCCGTGCGGGGGTGATCAACCGAGTTGGGCAAGCGTGACACATGCGGCTAGACTCTGGCGTCGTTGCCTCGATATGAGATCGTCGAGGTGCGAGGGCACCCGTAGCTCAACGGATAGAGCATCTGACTACGGATCAGAAGGTTTGGGGTTCGAATCCCTACGGGTGCGCGATGAACCGCGACGAGGTTCTTGCCACGCTTCGCCGGACCAGTGTGTTCGGTGGGCTCGATGGCACCGCTTTGGGCGAGTTGGCCGCTGTCTGCGTGCCGCGCACCTACCGTCGGGATCAGTACCTGATGTATCAAGGCGACCCCGGTGATCATCTGGCGGTGGTCGTCGAAGGGCTGGTCAAGATCACGGTGACCTCCGATCGCGGGGACGAGATGGTGCTGGCCACGGTCGGTGCCGGCGAGGTGTTGGGCGAGTTGTCCCTCATCGACCAGGGTCCACGGTCGGCCTCGGCGGTCGCCGTGCAGGCGACCACGGCCCTGGTCGTCAACCGTGCCGCCTTGCTCCAGGCGATGCAACGCAGTCCTGTGTTGCTCGATGAGTTGCTGCGGACCTTGGGTGCGATGGTTCGGCGGCTCACCGAGCAGGCCAGTGATCTGGTGTTCCTCGACCTTGGCGGCCGGGTGGCCAAGCTGCTCGTCCAGACTGCCGAGCGGCAGCCTGGCAGGGCCGCCAGCCGCCTGTCGGTCGACCTCCATCTGACGCAGACCGAGCTGGCGCAGATGGTTGGTGCCTCGCGTCCGGCGGTCAACCGGGTGCTGCAAAGCCTGGTCGGGCGGGGCTGGATCGACGTCGACGGAAAGACGATCGAGATCCGGGACGCCGCCGCGCTCCGCCGCCGGGCCGGGCTCTAGCGGGCCCATCAAGGTCAGCTTCGGTCGATCAGATAGTCGACCAGCGCCCGGAGCGAGTCCAACTCGGCGGAGGCCGGCAGGTCGGCAAATGCCTCGTCGAAGCTGCGGCGGGCGGCTTGGCCAAGCACCTCGGCCAGCTGTTCGGCGTACGCCAGACTGCCGGCCTCGACCATCATCCTCAGCAGCTGGCTCTGCTCGAGCTGAGTTCGCTCGTGCTCTGCCTTGCCGAGGTAGCCGACGATCCACTGCCGCTGGTCCGGGGGAGTGACTGACAACAGGTGGATCAACATCACTGTGCGCTTGCCCTCGGCGATGTCGCTGTGCGGTTCCTTGCCCTCCTGCCCGCCGGGAGTGACATCCAGTAGATCGTCGCGGATCTGGAAGGCACAGCCGGCCAGGAACCCCAGCCGGTCCAGTGCGGCTGATGCCGGTTGCCAGCGCCCGAGCAGGGCAGCGATCCGCAGTGGCGCCATCGTCGTGTACCAGCAGGTCTTCCGACCTACCAGTTCCAGGTAGTCCACCTCGGTCAGGTCCACCACCGTGTGACGACGCCAGCCGAGCTCCAGCGCCTGCCCCTCCGTCGTCTGCCGGATCGCCATCCGCAGCTCGGCCAGCACCTCCCGGGACCGATAGCGCGGGAAGGCGCTCGACATCAACGGCTGGGTGGCGAGGTTGGCGAGCGCATCACCGGCGTTGATCGCCAGCGGGACCCCGTGTAGCTCGTGCAGCGTGGGCTTGCCGCGGCGCAGCCGGCTGTGGTCCTCGACGTCGTCATGGATCAGGAACGACGTGTGCAGCAGTTCCAGGGCCGTTGCCGCCGGCAGCGCGGTCCGGATCGACGCGCCACAGGCTTCGGCGGCGGCCAGCAGCAGCCCGGGACGCAGACCTTTGCCCTGCCGGTCGGTGTAGTCCCGGAGCAGCTCATAGAGATAGCTGCCGGGGGCGCCGCCGGCCACGGTCTCGGCCATGGCTGCGCGGGTGAGGCAGGCATACGACTCCAGCAGCTCGGTGGCAGTTCTCATGTCAGCGTGCTCATGTCCAGGTTCTCATGTCAGGGTCACCACGATCGGTACGGCGGCACCGATCACCCCGTGGGCGAAGACGTGCCCGTGGTAGCAGCCAGCAGCTGCGCCGGCCGGCACCCAGAGCCTCAAAAGAGTGCCCGCGCCGGCGGTGACCGGGGTGGCGATCTGTTCCGGTGTGAAGCCGGCCAGCGACCCGGGAATCGTCCCACCGCTCGCGGTGACCAGGTCGCTGAGCAGGAAATGCAGCGCGCCGGAGGCGAGATCCCCCACCGGATGCACCCAGACCCGGGCCTCGGCCACCGTGCCGGCCGTGGCCTGCACCCGCACCGGCTCGCCGTTCGGCATCGGTGTGGTGGCTCCGGACTCGTGATCGAGACCCAACAACGACTCCAGCGGCAGCTCCGACAGACCCGCCAGCAGCTCGGTGACTCGGTCGCCGGCCCAGCGGATGGCGTCGGCGAGGTCCAGATCGGGTGGCATGGTCGCCAGTTGTTCGGGCACCCCGGCCATCACTCTGGCGAAGGCCTCTTCCGCGGCCTGCAGCACTCGATCCTCGAGGACGGATTCGCTGATCGGCGCTGTCTGGTCCCGCTCCGACTCCTTCACACTCCGACCCTGCTCACGATTCAACCCTGCTCACGATTCAACCCTGCTCACGATTCAACTCCGTACCAGGAACCGGAGACATCGCTCATCAACGGGCGACCGAGCACCGTGTTCGCCGCCTCCAAACCGCTGAGCACCGCCGCCTCGACGCAGCCGGCATTGAGCCCGCAGTTGGTCCAGTCGCCGGCCAGCACCAGATTCCGGTAGCCGGACTCGTCGACCCGGAGCCGGGATCGCTGCGTTCCCGGTATCGACTGGACATAGCGCTCGGATCCGGTGACGTTGGCCCGGACGTACTGCCCGGCCAGCCGTCGGCCAGATTCGGTCGGCGAACTCGTGCCGTCGGCCAGCAGCTCCCAGCGAAAGCCGGTGGAACTGGCTGCCGCAGGCCAGAAGTGTCCAGCATGCCGGTCGAGAAATCGGATCGCGTTGGTCGTGACGACCTCGACCGGATCAGCGGCGGCATCGCTCAGCTGCAGCGAGCCACAGAAGTAGCCCAGCGTCTCCGGCCGGTTCTTCTCCGGCCACGCCTCCCGGGCCAGTAGGTGGGTCATCGACGCGTACGTGTCGAACGGCGGCAGATAGCCGCTGACGGTGGAAGCGGGGAAGCTCCAGCCCAGGGCGGCCTCGGCGGGTCGGAGCCACAGCTGCAGGGACTGGGTGGCGACCGTCGCCACATCGGCGATCATCGCCTGCCAGCGCGCCGAGCTCTCGATCAGCTCCACGCAGGGTTCCGGCAGCGAGCCGATCGAGGCGGCCAGCACGACCGTGTCGAAATCGTCACCGGCCCGCAGCTCGAACTCGGTGGACTCGTCGCCGGGCATCAACTGCGTCTCGTCGGGCTCAGCACCGAAGCAGGGCAGGCCCTCGACGCTGATCAACGGCGCATACTCCGCCGCTGTCACCGAGCGGGTCCGGGTCAGGCGGAGACCCGCGATCTGCTGTCGATCCGCGTCGAGCACCAGCCGGTCGAGTCGATGGAAGAACTCGAACCGTACGCCGCGCGCTCGCAGCACCTGATACATCGGGGCGAACACGACGTCACCCATTCCGGCCTGCAGGTGCCAGAACAGCGAGCCGCGATAGTCGAAGAAGAACTTGCCGGCCAGGAACAGACCGAGCCCGGCGCAGAACTGCGGCTGCGTCCGGTCGCCGTTGCGATAGGCGAAGACCAGGTCGTACATGCCGCGGACCAGGGCCGACTCCAAGGTGGGAGGACGTGCCCCGTGCCGACGCAGCCAGTCGCGGAAGTCGAGATCGTCGATCGCTCCGAAGCCCCGTGGATCGGTCAGCAGCCGGTCCTGAACGATGCCCAGGCAGCAGCTGACGACCAGGTCGGCCAGCTCGCCGAGGCGTCGCAGGCTCGGATCCCCGCGACTGACCACGACATCCAGGTCGACCCGCATCCGGTCCAGCTGTTCGGTGAGCGCATCGAACATGCCCGGTGGCACGGACTCCCCGAGCAACCGGATCCCTTCGATGGTGGCGATCACGGCCGCGAAGCGGGCCTGTTGCAGCAACCCGCCGAGATCCCGGCGACCCGCTCTGGGAATCGGCGGCGGTTGCGGAGACCCGCTCAGCACGACCGCCGGTGTCGAGGCGGCCTGGTCGGCGGCGCGCATCTCCAGCAGCGAGGCGGAGAAGTCGGCCAGCAGCCCGACGGCACGGCGCAGGAACTCCGCCGGCGCCGCGGTCCCGCCCACCGCGCCGGCATCGCCAGGCTCTCCGCTGGTGGCCCGGAAGGTGGCGACCCAGTGCTGCCAGCTCTGTCCGGTCTTCTCCTCGACGCCGACCCGGCCGGCGGGTGCGAACCCGTCCCGCCAGGTCTTGATCGGACACCCCGGGGCGGTGCGCGCACGGTCCAGCTCGGTGTAGACCTCGCGGATCAGCCGGAACGCGTTCTCGTAGTAGCCGAGCCACACATGCAGGCCGTGCTCCTCGATGCGTCCGTGGACGCCACGGCCGCTGGCGCCCTTGCCGCCGAGCTGCCAGCTCTGCTCGTAGACGGTGATCTCGATCGGTCCTTGGTCCGGCTCGCCGACCGCGTGGCTCAACCGCCAGGCTGCCGTCATGCCGGCCATGCCGCCCCCGATGATCGCGATCTTGCGAGGGCGAGCGGGCTCGGACCCACTCATGCCGTGACGGCCAGGGCATCGTGTGCGCGAGCTGCGAACAGCTTCGCCCCTTGCCGCTCGGCCACGAACAGTGCCTGCCGACAGTCCTCCAGCGCACCGGGTCGGCCGAGGGCGGACTTGGCCTGGGCCCGGCCGCGGAGGGCCTCAGCCTCATAGAACCGGCTGCCGTTGGCGTACGCGATCTGCAGCGACCGGTCGAACGCGGCGAGCGCCGAGGTCGCATCACCGACCAGCAGGTGAGCGAAGCCGAGATCGGCGAACCACTGCGGTGTCCACGAGTCGATCGCGACCACGTGGTGCCAGGCGTCGACCGTCTCGGCGAATGCCGGCAGCAGACTGTGATCGCCGAGCCGGATCCCGGAATAGAGACAGTGCATCCGACCCGACAGGCTCCAGATCGTAAACCCGTGGCGGTCCCCGACCTTGACCAGGCGTTGGCCTATCTCGGCAGCGCCCACGGGGTCGCCGTCCATGCTGCGTGCGGTGGCCAGCAGACTGTCGACGTACTGGCCACTGAAGGGGCCGATGGGGTAAGGCAGCGACTCCGCGCGCGCAAGTCCCTCGTCGGCAGCCTGCTCGGCAGCCGCGCGGTCACCCAGCGCCACCAGCGTCGGCACGAGATGCGCGAAGGCGGCGGCCCGGGGATCATTCGGCAGGGTCCACTCCGGCGGCAGCTGCAGGTCGGCGGTCCAACCGTTGTCCACGGCGTCGCGCAGCTGCCTGGCGGCTTCGGCGAAGTCTCCCTGGAAGAAGTCGACGACGCCCTTGCCCAGCGAGACGCCAGGAAAATAGATCCCGGCGGCTTCGGTCCGGCGGATGACGTCGTTGTTGATTTCCTCGGCCTGGACGAAATCGCCGCGCGCGCTGTAATAGGTCCACTGTCGGATCAGGTACGGCAGCACCTCGGCGTCGCGGACCGACTCCTCGATCAGCTGCCGGCAGCGTGGATAGTCCTCGGCGGTCTCCGTCGCGGCGTAGCCACGCGCCGTGACTGCGCTGAAGCTCCGCAGCTCGCGGACCGCCAGCTCGGTGCGGTCACGTTCCAGCCCGGCCGGGGTCGGCTCCAGCAGCTCGAGCACGCGCGTGAGCCGTCCCGCCGCTTCCTCGTGAGCGCCGAGGGCCTGATCGGCCTGGGCGATCTGGATATGGGCCGCCACGGCGTGGGCCAGACGCCCGGCGCGTTCGAGGTGATGGGCGGCCGCGACCTGGGTGGCGCGATGCCCGGCGCCCTCGCCGCTGGCCAGCAGATCGGCGAGGGTGCTGTGCCGTTCCCGGAGGACGGTACGCCGCTGCGTCTCGTACGCGACCTCGCGGATCAGCTCGTGACGGAACCGGAGTTTGGCGCCGGTCAGCTCCATCAGACCGGCGTCCAGCAGCGTCCGCAGCCGGCGCTCGAACTCGGCGTTCTCGATTCCCGCGGCCCGCTGCAGCAGGTCCCGATCGACATCGCGACCGATGATCGAGGCGAGCTGCGCGAGCTCCAGATCGACCTCGGGACGGGACAGCCGAGCCAGCAGCGGATCGCGGAGCGCGGGCGGGATCTTGTAGGCACTGAACTGCAGCGAGCGGTGCGGGATCCCACCGGACTCGGTCTGAGCCGCCGTCACCAGCAGTTCCTCGACGAACAGCGGCACCCCGTCACTGCGCTCGATCAGCTCGCGACTCCGCTCCGGACTGAGCATGGCCGCTCCGGGAGCGTGGCGGACCAGCTCGGTGGTCGCGTCGGCGTCCAGCGGGTTGAGCACGATGCGCCGCACCAGCGTCTCCGGCCAGGGTGGCTCGTACCCGTCGCGCGCCGCGATGACGATCTTGAGCTCAGGCAGGGTGAGCAGCACGGCGAGCAGGTCGAGGGTGGACTGATCTGCCCACTGGATGTCGTCGACGAACACCAACGAAGGCTCCCGGCCGGCATGAGCGTGGGCGAGCTGCGCGGCGGCGAGCAGTGCTTGGCGGCGCAGTCGGTCCGGCTGCACCTCGCTGGGGGGCGAGATCAACTCCAATCCGATGTCGAACACTGCCGCGAGGAACGGCAGGTCGCCACCAGCAGCGGCATCGGTGCCCGGCTCAGGCTCCGGGTTGCTGCTCGTGGCCTGCACCCGGGCCCGAAGTTTCGCCAACCGGACCTCGGGGCGATCGTCGACCGTCATGCCGCAGGCCTGGGCAAGCAGATCCCGGAACGGGTGCAGGCTGACATCTCGTTGCATCCGCGAGCAGGCGCAGACCAGTGGCCGCAGACCCAACCGGCGCGCGGTCTCCATGGTGAACCGGGTCTTGCCCATGCCGCCCGGACCGATCACGCAGACCGCGCGAGCCACGGTGGGGGCGGATTCCTGATCGTCCGCCGGGGCTGGGCCGTCGGCGTCGGGGCTGTCATCGCTGTCGTTGCCGGACGGCAATGGGACTGGCGCCAGCCAGGCCATCTTGCCGAACTCCGCCTCCCGGTTGACGAACGGGCTGACCCGGTCTCGCCAGGTCCGGCCACGAGGAGCCGGCAGGGCGGCCTTGACGGTGAACACCTCGATCGGACGCGAGACGCCGCGCAGCGATTGAGGGCCGAGGGACTCGGTCTCGAACCACGGCCACACCAGGTCCTGGGTGGTGTCGCTGATCACGACGGTGTCCGGCGCGGCCAGCGCCTGGATGCGGGCGCATTCGTTGGCGGTCGACCCGGTGATGCCATCGGCCACCACCACCAGGTCGGTGTGCACCGAGATCCGGACCTGCAGTCGTGAGCCCGGCAACCCGGCGACCGACAGCCGCTGCACCCGCTCGACCATCTGCAGTCCGCACAGCACGCCGCGCCGAGCGTCGTCCTCATCGACCTGCGGATAGCCGAACAGCACCAGCATCCCGTCGCCACGATGATCGTCGATGTAGCCGTCGAACTCGGCGACCGCCTCGACGCAGGCCGCGCGATACTGCTCGATGATCGCGGTGACCTCCTCCGGATCGCGCTGGTCGGCGAGCTCGGTGGAGCCGACGACGTCGCAGAAGAGCAGCGTCATCTGCCGTCTGGTGGCAGCGCCCGCGCGCATCGCGGCCGCGTCCGCGTTGCCCGGGTCGAGCGCGTTGACCGCGTCCAGCAAGGAGCTCGCGGTCTTCCAGTCGCCGGCGTCTCGCGCTTCCTGGGCATCACTCAGCAGGTCGGCGATCCGGCTCGCGATCCGCGAGCTAGGCATGCCGGTGCCTCGGCGGCTGCATCATGGCGATCACTACTTGACAGACTCCTACGACCCTCGATCCGACATCCTCGCATCCCCCGGACCGGTGACGGCTACTCGACCACGACTCGCAGGTTCGCCAGCGGCAGCGGCGGACCGGTCAGATAGATCAGTCCGACGTAGGTGCCCGCGATCAGCTTGCTCTCGGCTGCGTCGAAGTTGAGGGCTTCCAACAGATAGGAGCGGGCACTGCCGTCCCGGTTGGCCCGCAACCGGAGGTCGAGCGCGCGGAGTGCTTTGCCGGCCGACGCCTTGGGATCGGTGGGATTGCCGCTGATGGTGATCTCGGCGGAGTCGGCCAGAGTCTCGCGCTGGTGGTTGACCGGAATGTGCACCGGATCGGGATTGTCGTGGCCGCCCGACTGATCGGGATTCTTGGTGAAGTACATGAACGCCGTGGGCAGCGTCTGCGCGTACACCTCGCGCTGGGCCGGCTCGAAAGCGGTCAGCCACAGATCTTGCGCCGTCTCCATCGCGACCGACATGGCACGGGCAGTGTTGGCGGCGAGGGTGTCCGCGGTGACGGGACCGGTCCGCAGGCTGCCTGCGACGTCCTTCCAGAAGTCGAAGTTCCGCTGGGCGAGGCGGGTCCAGGTCTGCTGGGCCGTCTCCATGTAGATGCCGACCTGATTCCAGGCGTCCTTGACCGCCTGCTGATCGGCAGTCGATGTCGTCGACTTCTTCTCGTTCTCGCTCATGCTGCTCCATCCTCGCTGGTCGGGGCCGACAGCTGACTGGCTGCCGCCCGCTGTCCCAGGCTGTAGGTCTCAGTCTCCACCCACCAGCTCAAGGCCGCGGGGGCGAGGTAGTTGAGCATCTGCCCGAAGTCCGTCAGGCCGGTGCCACCGCTGTACGGCGTCCGGTCGCTGAACTTGAGCAGCTTACGGGAGGTGATCCGCCAATGGCTTCGGCCGAGCGGGGTGATCCGCAGGAAGCCCTCGTTCATCGTGATGCCGCCGCGGCGGTGATCCCACAAGACATCGCTGGAGATGCTGCGGCACAAGGAGAACTTGACCTTGATGGTGGGCCGCGCGGGCCGGGGTGGCTTCTCGACCGACTGCGTCACGTTCAACACATTGCGGAACTCAGCCCGCTGCGCCTGGTCATCTCCCCAGGTCATGGCCGCCACCTCGTGCAGGAATCCGGTGACCCCCGGCTTCGGTGCGGTCTGCGAGTGGTCATCGGGACGCATCGGGTCGCTGATGTAGTCCGATCGGCTGATCACGTCGCTGCCGTCGTGCCAGTTGGCCGGATCGGCGGCCTTCAACAGGTCGTGATAGTTGCCGGTGGCCAGGGTGGTCACGGTGGCTCTGGTCCACAGCTGTTCGGTGCTCTGCTTGATCACCGAGGACACCGGATAGACCGTCAGCGGAGCCCGCTTGGTGTCATTGCGCCAGCGTGGACGCTTCTCGATGAAGGCCTGGTACGCCGCGGTCGCGGCCAACTGCTCGACATAGGCGGCGATGCCGATGCCGACCTCGCGCTCGACATCGTCGATCTGTCGCCAGGTGTCCGACCAGTGCTCGTCGATCCGGCTGATGAAGGCCTCCGGCTCTTCGTTGAACAGCAGCCGAACGACATCCTTGAAGCCCTGATTCTGCCGCAGTGTTCCGACCTCGGTCGCCTGGCGGAGAGCGTCGAACAGCGGGCGGTCATCGTGGTGACAGGCCCGCAGACAGGCGCTGACCAAGCTGGCGCCCCGGCGGTACTTGATCCGCTCGTCGTCGAGCTCGAGTTGGTCCGCTCGCGACAGGTACGGCTCGATCTCTTGGGGATAGCGCGGGTCATCGTCGTGGGCCTGGCGGATCGGGGTGGTGCGGACGATCTGCCACAGCGCCTTGGCGAGCCGATCCGGATCGTTTCGCAGGATCCCAAGTGCCTCGGCCAAGGGAAGCGGTTTGACCTCTGGTGGGATCGCGATCGATGGCGCACCGGACACGGTGAACTGGTCGTCGATCGAGTCGTAGTAGACGCTCAGCATGGCGTACTTTGCCAGCGCGTCGCTCACGGGCTGCGTGGCCGTGTCCGCGCTGGTCACGCTCGGCTCCGGTGTCGCGGGCCCATCGTCGGGGATTTCACAGTTCCACGATAAATGAGGGCGTCGCACCTCATCAGGTCACGCTGCCAGCAACACCTCGTCGCCGGTCGTCAGCAACGCCTGGACCGATGGTGCCGACTGCAGCTTGCGCAGGCAGCGCGCCCGAGTCGGACCGATGCTGCCGATCGGCAGTCCGAGCTCGGTGCTGATCTGTGCGTACGGCACGGCCGGCTCGGCGACCAGCATCAGCAGCAGATCTCGCTGGTTGGCCTTCAAGGTCGCCAGACCCGCCCGGATCGCGGCCTGCTCCTCGGTCCGCAGCAGGTCGGTGTCGATCTCCTCGACGCTGCTGGAGAACCGGAGCTCAGCAGGACTGGCCTGTCCCTCGTAGAAGTCGGCGATGGGCTCCAGCGAGGTCGTCCGCCGTCCGATCCGGATCAGCCGGAACGCCTCGCGCTCCGCAGTGACCTTGATCCAGCCCGGCAGGGCGCGTGGCTCGCGAATCGAGTCCAGATGGCTGGTCAGCTGGAGCCAGACGGTCTGGCTCACATCGGCGGCGTCCTCATGGCCGAGCCGGTAGCGCCGGGTGACCGCATCGATGATCGGCTGGTGCTGGAGAACGAGCTCGCGCCAGCAGTCCTGATCGCCTTCCCGGGCGCCGTGGACAAGATCCTCGATATCGATGGTGGTGAAAGAGATAGTCACGATCGTTGTCCCGTCTGCGAGCTCTGGTTGCTATACGTCAACCCTGGTCGCTCGCCGGCGGCGACGCTGTGCTCTGGGTAACACCCCCGCTGTTCACTGTGGCACACGCGTTTTGGAGCCGGGGCCGCGCGGAACGGGGGTGGTTGCTACCTGCAGGTCAGGCGGAATGCGTACGCCGCAGCCAGCCGGGCAAAGCCGGTGTCGAGGTCGATCCGCGGTTGCCAGCGCAACAGGTCGCGGGTCTGCCGTTGGTCGAACCAGTGCGCGGTGCTCAACTGCTCGGCGAGGAACCGGGTCATCGGCGGGTCGTCGGCGGCCGGCCGGCCGAGGAGCCGACGGGCGCCCCAGACCGCCTCGACCACGCCACCGGCGGCTCTCCCGACAGCGGCCGGGAGGTGGCGGTGCGGTGCCGGAGCGCCGCCGGCGATGGCGAACCCGGCGATCAGCTCGGCGATCGGCCGCGGCTCGCCGTTGGTGATCACCAGCGCGCAGCCGTGCACCTGGTCGACCCGATCGAGTGCCGCGACGGTGGCGTCGACGGCGTTGTCCACATAGGTGGAGTCGACCAACGCGGCTCCGGTGCCGAGCACCGGCAGGCTGCCGCGGCGAGCCCGATCGACGATCCGCGCCACGAGCTGAGTGTCGCCGGGACCCCATACGACGTGCGGGCGGATGGCCAGCACCCGGAGATCGGGCTGATCGGCCGCCAGCGCGAGCTGCTCGGCCATTGCCTTGCTCCGGGCGTAGTGACCGCTGGCCTGGTCGGGATCGGCGGGCGTGGCCCCGACGCCGATCAAGGCCGAGCCACTGTGCGCGACCGAGGGCGAGGAGACGTACACCAGGCGGGGAATGCCCAGCTCGCGGCAGGCGGCGACGATGGTGGCGGTGCCCGTCACATTGGTGGCGACGAACTCCGGCCAGCTGCCGGAGATGCCGACCTTGGCGGCGAGATGAAGGACGGCGTCCTGACCGTCCACAGCACGGCGGACCGCGCTGCCGGCCGCCGGATCGGCCAGGTCGGCAAGGACCTCGGGCAGCCCGAGCCCGGCAGGACGGCGCTGCAGCAGCGTCACCTGGTCGCCCCGGTCGGCGAGCTGCCGCGCCACGGCCGCCCCGAGCATGCTCCGGCCCCCGGTCAGCAAGACCCTCATGGTCGGCGATCCCGATGCAGGAGTGAATCTCCGGCCAGCACCTGCTCAGCCCATCGGGCCACCCGGGATCTGTCGATCTTGGAGGCGTGTCGGATGTCGACCGGGAGCCGGTCGGTGACCAGCACGGCGGCGATGGGGCTGCCGGCGGCCTGCCGCACGCTCGCCGCCAGAGCGGCCGGGGCCAAGGGCCGCCGAGCGGTGGCGCCGCCGGTCGGGACGAGGACGACGACCGTCTGCTGGGTGCCGGCGGGCCCGACGCCGACCGCTGCAGCCAGCTCGACACCTGGCAGCGCCTCGACCCGCTGCTCGATGCCGACCGGCGTGATCGGTCCGGCTGGGCTGGTGATCACGTGCACGAGCCGACCTTCGACCCACAGTCGCTGCCGCGCGTCGACATGGCCGACGTCGCCGGTGCGATGCCAGCCCGTCCGTCGTTGGCCAGCCTGCTGCTGGCCGGCGGCCACGCTGCGCTGCTGGGTCAGCCAGAGCCGGTCATAGTGGTCCTTGACATGCGTCGCGGAGATGCAGATCTCGCCCGTGCAATCGGTGAGGTCCGTGCGGTCGGTGACGTCGACCGGCTCGCCGGCGGGAACTGCGTCCGGGCCCAGCGGCGCGATGCCGATCCGTACGCCCGGCACCGGCCGGCCCACGCAGACGCCGTTGGCCCGGCTGCCGACCTCGGCTACCGCTTGTTCGATCTCCGCCATGGTGACATCGGTAGCCGGAAGTGCCTCGGTCATGCCGTACGGCGTATGCAGCTCGGCGTTGGGCAGCAGCGCCTGCACTCGGCGCAGCAGCGGCAGCGGCACCGGCGCTCCCGCGGAGAGCAGGATTCGCACGCTGCCCAGCTGGGCGCGGAGGTCGTCGGTCAGCCCGTCTGCGGTCGCGACGACGTTGCGCAGCGCAGCGGGCGAGGCGAACACCACCGTGGCCGAGACCGCGGCGACCGCTTCGGCCAGCGCCTTCGCCGTCAAGGTGCCGGGTTTGGTGACATCCATGTCCGGCACTGCGGCGGCCGCGCCCAGCGCAGCCGCATAGAGCGCGAACGGTGCGAACGCGGCAACCAGCCGGGCGCCCGGTCGGAGATCGCCCACCCGGCCGAAGAGGTCGATCTGCGCACGCAGCTGGCGGTGCCGATAGACGACACCCTTGGACGGACCGGTGGCGCCGGAGGTGAACAGCACGGCTGCCTCGGCGTCTGGGCCGGGGCTGGGCGGAATCGCGGCCAGCTCAGTCAGCTCAGCGGGGGGCGTCAGCTCGGGGATGCCGGCCCGCTGATCGAGCTGGCGCGCGTGCCGGCCAAGCTCTTCGAGCTCGGCGAGTGTGTGGCTGACTCGCATCCGGGCCCGCATGATCGGCGGCAGATCGCCGGCGACGATCCGGTGCCCCGGTACGCGGAGGGCATGGGCGGCGGTGAGCCCGGCCGGAATGGCGATCAGGTGATCAGGATCGGCGCTGCGCAGCGCCCGGCCAAGATTGCGCAGGCCGAGACCGGCGTCGGCCACCACGATCGCGGCTCCGGCGCGCCAGCAGGCGTACACCGCGACAGTCAGGTCGATCCCCGGCCGAACCAGCACGGCCACCCGCTGGCCCGGCCCGACTCCGGCTCGGACCAGCCCGATCGTGAGGTCGGCCACCCGGCGTTCAAGCGCCGCGAAGCTGATCGGGACGACGCCTCGCGGACCCAGCTCAGCGATTGCGGTGGCGGGATCGTCCGCCCGCTCCAGCAGCCCGGCCCACAGCGGGCGTACCTCGGTGGTGATCTCGGATTCGGGGTCGGCCGGGTGCCGGAGAGCCCGGTGGGGGTCGGCGGAGAGGGGTGCCTGCTGCACCCACTCCCAGATGTCGGCGGCCGCGGTGGGCGCATCCTCGACGACCAGGTGCGATGCGGCGGGATAGAGCTGGATGTCGGCCTGGGGGAGCCGGCGACGCAGATCGTGCAGATAGCGGATCGAGAACACCGGGTCGCGGGGGCCCCAGGCGAGCAGGGTCGGCACGTCTGCCAGATTCGCGAGTCCGTCGACCACCTGGTCGAGCGCAGCCCGGCTGGGATGGTCGGACTCCAGCGGGATGTCGGCGACGAAGTCCCGGACGGCCCGACGACGGCCGGCGATCGCGTACGGACTGGCGTACGCGTCGCGGATCTCCTTCGGCAGTCGTGGCCGGGAGATCGCCGTGGCACCCCGGACGAAGGCCGGGGTGCGGACGCAGACCGATTCCAACATCGGTGCAGAGCGGGCGATCCGGATCAGCGGGGGCAGGGTGGTGCCGGCCGGAATCGCGACGCCCGTGTTGGTCAAGACGATGCCGGCCAGTTGATCGCGATGGCGTTCGGCCCAGCCGAGCAGCACCGGCCCGCCCCAATCGTGTGCCACGGCGACCACCGGTCCGGTCACGCCGAGCGCCTCGGTCAACCGAGCGAGATCGTCGATCCGCTGCGCCAGACTGCGCGGTTGCTCGAGTTGCTCGGACCAGCCCATGCTGAGCTGATCGGGAGCGATCACCCGCCAGCCGTCCGGCGCGAGCTGCAGGAAGCGGCGCCACAGGTAGGACCAGGTCGGATTCCCGTGCAGACAGATCATGGTGCCGATCGGCGATTCGGAGTTGGCTGGTCGCTCCAGCAAGTGCCAGGTCCTCACGATCTGGTCGGCGTCGGGCACGTCGACCCGCCGTGACCAGGTGGGATCGATTCCGGGCAGGCCGTCCAACAACGGCGCCGCTGCCGTCCTTGCGGAGTTCACCAGACGATCTCGGCGAAGGAGGTGTTCAGCCCTGAGCCGATGCCGATCAGCACGATGCGATCCCCGGCCCGCATCCGGTCGGCGTGGTGGGCCAGGGTGAACGGCACGGCGGCCGGGCCCATGTTGCCGTACTTCTCCACCGTCGTGGGGAAGTGAGCCGAGCTCACACCGACCGCTTTGGCCATCGCTCGTAGATGCACGGTCGAGGTCTGGTGGGCGATGAACCAGTCGACGGCACCGTCCCAGTCGAACTCGTCCTTGGCGTCCTCCCAGGTCGCCACGGCCAAGGCGATGCCATGATCGAACAGCTTCTTGCTGTCGGTTCGCATCATGTCCAGACTGCCGACACACAGATCGTGGTGCTCGGAGCCGGTCCGGCTGGCGCCGCCGATCACCCGATGACCCTCCGGGTGCCGATCGGCCCGACCCAACACGAAGGCGGCGGACCCGGAGCCGATGGTCAGCGACGCAAACTGTTCCTTGAACTCGGCCGCGGTCGCGGTCGGTGACGACAACCGGTCCAGGGTCAGCTCGTGAATCTGGCGCGAGCCCTCGGCGTCGACGATCAGCGCGTAGTCGAGCTGACCCGAGTCGATCAAGGTGCCCGCCAGCTGGATGGCATTGACGAAGCCCAGACAGGCGTTGGCGACGTCGAAGTTCAAGCAGTTGGTCGGCAGCCCCAGCTGGTGGTGGACCGCGACCGCGACCGAGGGCTCCAGATGGCTGCGGCAGACCGAGGTGTTGATCACCACACCGACCTGTTCTGGTCGGATCCCGGCCTCGGCGAGCGCCTTCGCTCCGGCCATCGCCGCCGCATCGGCAAAGGTCACATCCTCCGGCCACCAGCGACGTTCCTGCACGCCGGCCAGCCGCACCAGCAGACCCGGCCTGGTCCCCACCCGCCGGTAGGTCTCGGCCAGCCGCTCGTCGAAGGCGGCGGACGTCGCCACGATCGGCGCTTCGACCGCGCAGGCCGCCAAGATGGTGGTGTTGCTCAGCCGATAGGTTGCATTCCCGCTCATCCTCGTCCTCTCCCGGGGACGCCGATCCCAGGTTGCTCGTACGACTTGTGCCGCCCTATCGTGGCACGTTCTTTTCGCATGCCCTATTGCGCCTGAGATCACATTGCCGCCATGCTGCCTCCTATGGCGACCAGCAAAACGTCGAAAAGTCAGCAGGCAGCCCCATCTCATCCGGTCGGAAACACGGCCCCACCGCACCAAGCCCGATTGGTGCCGATCGCCGACTATGGGTTTCTCAGCGACGGTGAGGTGAATGCGCTGATTTCTCCGGGTGGGTCGGTGGACTGGATGTGCGTGCCACGATTCGACTCGCCGAGCCTCTTCGGCCGGGTTCTCGGGCGCCATGCCGGCGCGTTCCGGATCTCACCGGTCGATATCGAGGTGCCGGCCGACGTCCGCTATCTGCCGGGCACGATGATCATCGAGACCAGCTGGGGCACGCCGACCGGCTGGATCGTGGTCCGGGACGCGTTGCTGATGGGCCCGTGGCGGCATGAGGACACCCGGTCCAAGACCCACCGTCGGACGCCGACCGATTATGACGCGGAGCATGTGCTGCTGCGGACGGTGCGCTGCGTCTCTGGCGAGGTGCAGGTCTCGATGGAGTGCGAGCCGGTGTTCGACTACGGCCGCAAGACCGCTTCGTGGGACTACACCGAGCACGGCTACCACCAAGGCCAGGCGACGGCTGACGGTGAGGATCTCCGGCTGACCCTGACCACCGATCTGCGGCTGGGCTTCGAGGGTGGGCAGGCGAATGCTCGCACCTTGCTCAAGGAGGGGGACACCCGCTTCGTTGCCTTGTCGTGGGGCAGCAAGCCGCCGCCGCTGACGTACGCCGAGGCCTATTCTCGCCAGGTCTGGACCGCGCATCACTGGCAGCACTGGCTGGCCCGGGGCAAGTTCCCGGATCATCCCTGGCGGACCTACCTGCAACGCAGCGCCCTCACGCTCAAGGGACTCACCTACACCCCGACCGGCGCCATTGCTGCCGCCGGGACCACCTCGCTGCCCGAGACCCTGGGTGGTGGCCGGAACTATGACTATCGCTACACCTGGATGCGGGACGCGACGTTCGCGCTGTGGGGGCTCTATTCGATCGGTTTCGACTGGGAGGCGTTGGACTTCTTCTCCTTCATCGCCGATGTGGCGACCCGCGACGACCACGTCCAGATCATGTACGGCATCGCCGGGGAACGGGAGCTGGACGAGTACGAGCTGGACCATCTGCCGGGCTATGCCAATTCCCGGCCGGTCCGGATCGGCAATGCCGCATACAACCAGCAGCAGCACGACGTCTGGGGCGCCCTGCTGGATTCGGTCTATCTGCACGCCAAGACCGCCGACCACCTCGACGGGCGGATGTGGCCCATCCTCAACAAGCAGGTCGACGAGGCGCTCAAGCACTGGCGCGAACCCGACGCCGGGATCTGGGAGGTACGCGGCGGGCTGAAGCACTTCACCTCGTCCAAGATCATGTGCTGGGTCGCGGTGGATCGCGGCGCGAAGCTGGCCCGAATCATGGGGGAGACGGGCAAGGCGCAGGAGTGGGAGCTGGCCGCCGAGGAGATCAAGGAGGACATCCTCACCCACGGCGTCGACAAGCGCGGGGTGTTCACCCAGCACTACGACACCACTGCCCTGGACGCATCGCTGCTGCTGGCGCCGCTGCTCCGGTTCCTGCCGCCCGACGACCCGCGGATCCGCGCCACGGTGCTGGCGATCGCCGACGAGCTCACCGTGCACGACCTGGTGCTGCGCTACAAGGTGGAGGAGACCGACGACGGGTTCTCCGGCGAAGAGGGCTCGTTCACCATCTGCTCGTTCTGGCTGGTCTCAGCCCTCTGCGAGATCGGGGAGTATCAGCGGGCCCGCAAACTGTGCGCCAAGCTGCTGTCGTTCGCCGGGGCGCTGAACCTGTACGGCGAGGAGATCGACGCACACACCGGCCAGCATCTCGGCAACTTCCCGCAGGCGTTCACCCATCTGGCCCTGATCAATGCCGTACTACACGTGATCAAGCTCGAGGCGCGGCATCATCACGACGGCAACCGGCAGGAGGACACCATGATGAGCTCACAACCTCACCCTGCCGACTGATCACCCTGCCGACTGATCACCCTCCACTGATCACGCTGGGCTGATCGGCTGATAGGTCCGCTGCACCTGCCACCGCCGCGCGAACAGGACCAGCACCGCGGTGACGATGAGCAACGCCGCCATCGGCACCAGCATGAAGGCGCCGCCGACTCCGGCGCTGCGGTCCAGGTTGATCTCCTGGCCGGCCAGGATCACGACGCCGAAGGCCAGCATGTTGTTGACCGCGTGCAGCACGATGCCGGCTTCGAGTCCGCCCGTACGCCAGGCGAGAATCGACATCGTGACGCCGAACAGGAAGTAGTAGACGTTCAGCCACGGGTCGCCGGCGCCGTGGGCGAGCATGAAGAGCACCGACGGCACGAGGGCAGCGATGATCAGGCCGGGCAGCGGGGAAGCCACCCAGGAGCCGGCAGCTCGCATGATCAGGCCACGCGTCCCGTACTCCTCACCGGCCGCCTGCAGTGGCGTGGTCAACAGCATGATGATCAGCAGCGCGACGCTCTCGGCGGTGAAGCCGCCGCCTGATGGGGTACCGGCCGGTGCGGGAAACGCCACCGCTGAGATCACCATGTAGGCAATCCACAGTGGCACCACGATCAGGGCGCTGCGTGCCATCAGCCGCCATCGGACGTATCCGGTCACCGAGTGCAGCCAGCGGACCGGCTGACCCCAGACCAGCCACTGGACCAGCATGGCGAGCGGGATCGCCAAGGCGTTGCCGATATTGGTGGCCAGGAACAGCGCCGGGGTGAACTCGACGGCCCCGGTGCTGACCGATTCCCAGGCGGCGCGTCCGGTGGCGAAGTCGATGATCATGGCCGCGACGGTGAGCGCACTGGTGATCAGCAGATAGCCGACGACGAAGCTCCCGATCGCCACCACACCCTTCCACCACACATTGCGAGGGGTGCGGAAGAACCGGTGGTACTCGCTGCCGGCTGGTGGCAGTGGGTCACGCCACGCCGTCGGTCCCAACGGTCGATACCCCTGGGTTGGGTACGGCGCGTGAGCCGGGTATGGGGGTGCTGGGTATGGAGACGGTGCTGCAGGCGGGAATGCCGGCTGCGGTCCGGTGGTTGAGCCTGCGACGGGCATGCCGGGCAGGGGATCGGGATGCTGCTGGGACGAATAAACGGGCTGCTCTTGATTCATATGTCTGCGATGATCCTACGCCGTCGGCCTGATCCAGGCCCTCCAGACCGACCTACAGGAGCATGATCATGACGACGGCCGCTGTCGCCGAGACAAAATTGCCTCGCCGCCACCGCAATGTGATCGCGACGTTGCTGGTGGCGACCTTCGTCGTCATCCTCAACGAGACCATCATGGGCGTCGCGCTGCCGGTGCTGATGGAGGATCTGCACCTGTCGGCCGGCACCGTGCAATGGCTGACCACAGCGTTCATGCTCACCATGGCCGTGGTGATCCCGACCACCGGCTTCCTGCTGCAGCGGTTCTCGACTCGCAGGATGTACGGCATGGCGCTGGGCCTGTTCAGCGCCGGCACTCTGCTCGCCGGCATTGCTCCAGGATTCTGGGTGCTGTTGCTGGGCCGGATCGTGCAGGCCAGCGGCACCGCCATCATGCTGCCGCTGCTGATGACCACCATCTTGACTCTGGTCCCGGTGTCCCGGAGAGGCGCGGTGATGGGCAATGTCAGCATCGTCATCTCCGTGGCGCCGGCAGTCGGGCCGACGCTGTCCGGGCTGATCCTGCAGTATCTGCCCTGGCGCTTCATGTTCTTGCTGGTGCTGCCGATCGCCCTGGCCGCCTTGGTCTTCGGGCTTCGTGGCCTGACCAACGTGAACGCCGAGGGCGACCAGCCGCTGGACATCGTCTCGGTGCTGTTGTCGGTGCCGGGCTTCGGCGGCATCGTGTTCGGGCTCAGTCAGCTCGGCGAGTCCAGCAACGGTGGCGTCGGCTGGCTCGGGCCGGTCGCGCTCGGCATCGGGGTGATCTGCGTGGTGCTGTTCGTGCTGCGCCAGCAGGCGCTGGTGAAGGGCAAGGGTGCGCTGCTCGACCTCCGAGTGTTCGGCTACGCGATGTTCCGTCGCGGCGTCGCGCTGCTCGTCATCGCCGCGGTCGCGCTGTTCGGGGCAATCATCTTGCTGCCGATCTATTTCCAGAACATCCGTGGGCTGAGCACCCTCGGGACGGGGATGCTGCTGCTGCCCGGCGGGCTGCTGATGGGTCTGCTCGGACCCTTCGTCGGCCGGCTGTTCGACCGGTACGGCCCGCGCTGGCTGGCCACCAGCGGTGCCACCTTGTTGATGCTCACGATGCTCGCTCTGACCCAGGTCACCCCGACGACGCCGGTTCCGGTGCTGCTCGGCATCCACCTGGTGCTGTCGACCGGGTTCGCCTTCTTGTTCACGCCCGCGTTCACCACCGCCCTGAATCCGCTCCCGCCGCATCTCTACTCGCACGGCAGCGCGATCCTGTCCACCATGCAGCAGGTAGCGGGTGCCGCGGGCGTCGCCTTGCTCGTGGCGGTCATGACGCTGCGGATGGTGGCTGCCCAGGCCGGTGGCACCGAGGCGGTAGCCGCCGAGGTGTCCGGGCTGCATCTGTCGTTCGCGGTCGCCGCGGGTATCGGTGCCGTGGCCGTCGGGTTGGCGCTCTCGCTGCGCAAGACCGAGGCGGCCGCCCCGCACTGAGTCTGGTCGGGGCCGTCCCTGTGCAAGACCGAGGCGGTTTCGTGCCGCCGGACCGGCGAGTTTCTGCCCGGCGGTGTGACTGTCCACCTGCTCCTCGCTGATCGAATACATGTTCTGATGCTAATCGGCTACGTATTCGATCACAAGGGTTGGGGCAGGTCCACCGAGAAGGAGCAGTTGCAGGTCAAATCGCCCGTTTGACCTGTAACCGCGCCTTTTCGAGGACCACTTCTCCTTTTCGGTGAACCACGAAGGCACGAACAGGGTGCCGCTCGTTCCGCAATCTGGTAGGGAAGTGACGGATGTGACAAATGAGACTCCGGCAACCCGTCCAGCCAACCGACCCGAGCGAGGCCGACAACCCGAGCAAGAGTCGAGCCGCTGATCGGATTGTCAGCGGGTGCCGCTAGCGTTTCGTGGGTGAGCGATGCAGACAGCCTTGAAGCCAGCATTTCCTCCCCGGCACCGACCCCGGACGCGGCCGGGCAGCGGATCGCGATCGTGACCGGCGGGGGCTCCGGCATCGGTGCCGCGTCGGCCTTGGCGCTGGCTCGTGACGGGTGGACCGTCGTGGTGGCCGGCCGGCGGTCCGAACCGCTCACCACTTTGGTCGCCGAGCATCCGGAGCTGGACCTGGACTGCTGCGTCACCGATGTGACCGACCCGACCTCGGTGCACAACCTGTTCGCGCGGACGGTCACGCGCTATGGGCGGGTCGACCTGCTGTTCAACAATGCCGGTCGGGGTGCCTGGGCGTCGGAGATCGACGAGCTCGACGTCAAGGAGTGGAAGGCGGTCGTCGACGTCAACCTGAACGGCGCGTTCCTGTGCACCCGCGAGGCGTTCCGGGTGATGCGTCGGCAGGACCCGCAGGGTGGCCGGATCATCAACAACGGCTCCATCTCGGCGTACGCGCCTCGGCCGCTGTCGGTGGCGTACACCACGACCAAGCACGCGATCAGCGGACTGACCAAGACCACCGCATTGGACGGCCGGCGATACGGGATCGCCTGCGGCCAGATCGACATCGGCAACGCCGCGACCGATCTGACCACGAACATGGCCGACGGGATCCTGCAGGCGAATCACGAGAAGCTGGTTGAGCCGCGGATGGATGTGGCCGATGTGGCGCGCGCGGTGGTCTACATGGCGAGTCTGCCGCCCGAGGCGAATGTCTTGTCGATGACGGTGATGGCCACCACCATGCCGTTCGTCGGACGGGGCTGACCATCGCGACCGTCCTGCTGGATCCCGCTGCTGTCGGCCCGGACCCGGATGCGATCTATGAGTCGTTCGTCGGCTGGGCCGCCGGACGCGGGCTGACGCCCTATCCGGCCCAGGACGACGCACTGCTGGAGCTGGTCACCGGCTCGAACGTGATCTTGGCGACGCCGACCGGATCCGGCAAGAGCCTGGTGGCGACCGGTCTGGAGTACGCGACCGCGGCGCAGGGCGGTCGGACCTTCTACACCGCGCCGATCAAGGCCCTGGTCAGCGAGAAGTTCTTCGCCGCCACCGAGATCTTCGGTGCCGAGCGGGTCGGCATGATGACCGGCGACGCCTCGGTCAACGCCGACGCCGACATCATCTGCTGCACCGCCGAGGTGCTCGCCAACCTGGCACTTCGTCAGGGCCCGGAGGCACGGATTGCCAGCGTGGTGATGGACGAGTTCCACTTCTATGCCGAGCCCGATCGGGGCTGGGCCTGGCAGGTGCCACTGCTGGAGCTACGCGATGCCCAGTTCCTGTTGATGTCGGCCACGCTGGGCGATGTCACCCGATTCGAGCGGGATCTGACCCGGCGGACCGGTCGGCCGACGGCGGTGATCACCTCGGCCGAACGCCCCGTGCCGCTGCACTACGAGTGGGTGACCACGCCGGTGCACGAGACGATCGAGGAACGGTTGGCCACCCACCAGGCGCCGATCTACGTGGTGCACTTCAGCCGTGCCGCGGCGATCGAACAGGCTCAGGCGCTCAACTCGTTGCGGGTCTGCACTCGTGAGGAGAAGGACCAGATCGCCGATCTGATCGGCAACTTCCGGTTTGCCGCCGGCTTCGGCAAAGTGCTGTCCCGGCTGGTCCGCAACGGCATCGGTGTGCATCACGCCGGCATGCTGCCCAAATATCGTCGGCTGGTCGAGCTGCTCGCCCAAGCCGGGCTGCTCAAGATCATCTGCGGCACCGACACCCTCGGCGTCGGCATCAACGTACCGATCCGCACGGTGCTGTTCACTTCGCTCAGCAAGTACGACGGGGTGAAGCCGCGGTTACTCACCGCCCGCGAGTTCCACCAGATCGCTGGCCGGGCCGGTCGCGCCGGGTATGACTCGTCGGGCACCGTCTTGGTGCAGGCGCCGGATCATGTGGTGGCCAACCTCAAAGCCTTGGCCAAGGCCGGCGACGACCCGAAGAAGCGCCGCAAGGTGGTCCGCAAGAAGCCGCCGGAAGGTACGGTCGGCTACGGCGAGCCGACGTACGAGCGGTTGATCAGCGCACCGCCGGAGCCGTTGGAGTCCAGCTTCGCGGTCACCCACGCCATGATCATCAACGTCATCTCCCGGCCAGGGAACTGCTGGACTGCGATGGAGCAGCTGCTGACCGACAATGACGAGCCTCCCAAGCGCCGTCGCAAGCATGTCCACGATGCGCTGACCATCTATCGCGGGCTGCTCCAGACCGGCGTGGTGGAACGGTTGGACCGGCCTGACGACCAGGGCCGGTTGGCTCGGCTGACCGTCGACCTGCAGGCCGATTTCGCGCTGAACCAGCCGTTGTCGCCGTTCGCGCTGGCTGCGGTCGATCTGCTGGATCAGCAGTCGGAGACCTATCACCTGGATGCGCTCTCGGTGATCGAGTCGATCCTGGAGAATCCCCGGCCGGTGCTCTCGGCGCAGCGCTCCATCGCTCGCGGTGAGGCCGTCGAGGCGATGAAGCGGGAGGGACTGGACTACGAGGAGCGGATGGAGCTGCTCGAGGACGTCACCTATCCGCAGCCGCTGGCCGAGCTTCTCGAGGTGGGCTATCGGGCGTACGCGCGGAGCCATCCCTGGGTGCTCGATCACGAACTGGCGCCCAAATCGGTGGCGCGCGACCTGTTCGAGCGGTCGATGACCTTCACCGAATACGTGGCGTTCTATCGGCTGGCGCGAGCCGAAGGGCTGGTGCTGCGCTATCTCGCCGATGCCTACAAGGCATTGCGGCAGACCGTGCCCGAGACGAAGCGGACCGAGGCGCTGGAGGACCTGATCGCCTGGCTGGGAGAGCTGGTCCGCCAGGTCGACTCCAGCCTGCTGGACGAGTGGGAGAAGTTGCGGCAGGGTGATTCTGTGCCGCTCCGCGGCGTGGCGGATCCGGAGGCCGAGCTGGTCGCCGAGGCGGACCGTCGCCCGCCGGCGGTCACTACCAACGTTCGTGCCTTCACTGTGCTGGTCCGCAATGCGCTGTTCCGTCGGGTGGAGCTCGCGGCACGCCGCAACTGGTACGAGCTCGGCGAGCTGGACCGAGAATCGGGCTGGAACACCGCCCGCTGGGAGTCGGCGATGGTCGACTACTTCGCCGAGCACACGACCATCCAGACCGGCGCCAATGCCCGCGGCCCGGCCTTGCTGATCATCGACCGACAGCCGGCGACCTGGCAGGTACGCCAGATCCTGGACGATCCCGAGGGCGATCACGACTACTCACTCACCGCCGAGGTCGACCTGGCCGCCAGCGACGAAGCCGGTGAGGCGGTGATCCGGCTGACCGGGGTTGGTCGCACCGCGTCCTGGTGACACCTCGACCGCTCCAGACTCGACCGCATCCAGCCGCAACCAGACGTAGCACTGTCATGCTTGGCCGATGGTTCAGCCTTTGGTCCGCCTGGAGGACGGCACCGTACGTCAGGTCGGTCCGCTCACCGGCACGTACGTGTGGACCATCCCGGGTCGGGCGAACCGCCCGATCAGCCACGCCGCCGCGTCGTCGCACCCCTTGGTCGGCGACGACGCCGACCGGCTGTGCTCCTTCTGCCCGAAGCGCTATCTCGAGACCACGCCGGAGAAGTCCCGGCTGATCGGTACCGGACTCGACGCCAGGATCGAACGAGGTCGGCTGCCAGCGAGGCTGCAGCAGGGCGTGGCTGCCGCACGCCGGTTCGCGAATCTGTTCGAGATCGTCTCGACCCGCTCTTGGCGGTTGAACCACGGCTTCCGGCCGTCGCCCGCGGTCCTGAGTTGGGCGGAGGACTATCTGGCCGATCCGCTCGGGATCGACCACATCACCGCGATTCTCGGCTTCCGGCACCGGATGGGCGGGCCACCGGCTCCCGCCCGCGACGATCGGGCCGCGCTGATCGCAGCGACCGTCGACCTGCTGGCCGGTTCCCACGACGTGATCGTCCCTCGGCGTCATGTGGTCGATGGAGCAGCCACCAGCGACCAGCTCGCCGCCTCCGGCACGATGACCCCGGCCGAGCACGCCGACGTCCTCTCCTACACCGTCGACACACTCGCCGACATCTTCCGCGCCCAACCTGCCGCCGCGTACGTCGCCGTGTTCCAGAACTGGCTGCCACCGGCGGGTGCCTCGCTGGAGCATCTGCACAAGCAGCTGGTGGCGATCGACTCGTACGGACCGCAGGTGCGGCACGAGGCCGCACTGCTGAGCGGAGACCCGCAGCTCTATCAGCACGCCGTGCTCGATCTGGCCGTGAAGGAGCACCTGGTTGTGGCGGCCAACGACCATGCGATCGCGTTGGCCGGGGTAGGACACCGCTATCCGAGTCTGGAGGTCTACTCCACCTCGCTGCACCAGCTGCCCTGGGAGCAGTCAGTGGCGGAGCGAGCGTCGATGGCGGACCTGCTGCACGCGCTGCACGCCGCCACCGGGCCGGCGGTGCCGACCAACGAGGAGTGGCACTACCGGCCGCCCGGACTCGATCGGCCGATGCCGTGGCGGATCGTGCTGAAGTGGCGCATCTCGGTGCCCGCGGGATTCGAGGGCGGCACCAAGATCTACGTCAACACCATCGATCCCTGGACGCTCCGCGACCGGATGCTCGCCGCGCTGCACACGCTGCGCCGGGATCGACTGATCGCGCCACTGCGGATCGGCGACGAGGTGCTGGCCAGTGAGGTACGTCTCCCGCGGTTGTCCTGAACCCAGGGACCTGAGACCAGATCGACCGAGTCGTGCAGTTGGTCCGAGCGGCAGGATGAGGACATGGCAGCGACGCACGAGGTGCTCAATCAGGTTCCGCCGTTCCGGCCGACCGATCTGCTGCAGACCGACCGAGGGCTGCTGGCCGGACAGACGCACTACGCCGGAAAGTCGACTGAGCGCTCCTTGGCCGAGCTGGGCAGCCTGACCGGCTCACCAGAGGTCGAGGAATGGGGCGAGCAGGCCAACGCCAATCCGCCAGTGCTGCGGACCCACGATCGCTTTGGCCATCGGATCGACGAGGTCTCCTTCCACCCCGCCTGGCACCGTCTGATGCAGGCCTCGGTGGAGAACGGCCTGCACGCTGCCCCCTGGGCATCACCCGAACCGCATGCGCATCTTCGTCGGGCGGCCGGCTTCTTCCTGATGAGTCAGGTCGAGGCCGGGCACGGCTGCCCGATCTCGATGACGTACGCAATCTGGCCGGCGCTGCAGCACAATCCTGAGCTGGCTGCCGCGTACGGTCCGGGGCTGACCGCCAAGGCGTACGCGCCCGGACTGGTCGACCCGCTGACCAAGCCCGGACTGCTCGCCGGGATGGCGATGACCGAGAAGCAGGGCGGTTCCGATGTCCGGGCCAACACCACTCGTGCGGTCGAGCAGCCCGACGGCAGCTATCGGTTGACCGGGCACAAGTGGTTCTGCTCGGCGCCGATGTGTGATCTCTTCCTGGTGCTTGCCCAGCTCGAGGGCGCCGGACTCTCCTGCTTCCTGGTGCCGCGAGTGCTGCCCGGCGGGGAGCGGAACGCCTTCGCTCTGCAGCGGCTCAAGGACAAGCTCGGCAACCGGTCCAACGCTTCCTCAGAAGTGGAGTTCGACCAGACCGTGGGCTGGCTGATCGGGCATGAGGGCAAGGGCGTACGGACCATCATCGACATGGTCACCATGACGCGCCTGGACTGCGTGATCGGCTCGGCCGCTGGTCAGCGCGCTGCGTACGCGCTCGCCCGGCATCACGCCGAGCACCGATCCGCATTCGGCGCCCAGCTGATCGACCAGCCGGTGATGCGAGCGGTGCTCGCCGATCTCGCGCTGGAGTCCGAGGCCGCCACGGCCACCTTCCTCCGGCTGGCGGCGGCGGTCGACAACACCGAGCAGGCCCTCACCAGGATCGCGGTGGCGGCCGCGAAGTTCTGGGTCTGCAAGCGCTCGCCGATGGTCGTCGGAGAGGCACTGGAATGTCTGGGTGGCAATGGATACGTCGAGGAATCGGGCCTGCCGCGGCTGTTCCGGGAGTCCCCGCTCAACTCGATCTGGGAAGGATCGGGCAACGTGATCGCGCTCGATGTGCTGCGGGCCTTGACCCGTGACGAGGCAGCCGCGACCGCGTTGCGGACCGAACTAACCGAGGCCCGCGGTGCCGACACCCGCTACGACGCTGCCTTGACGGGCCTGGAGCGCCGGCTCTCCTCAGATCTGGAGCCGAGCAGCGCTCGCCGTTTGGCCAGTGAGCTCGCCCTGCTTCTGCAGGCCTCGTTGCTGCTACGCACCGCACCCGGTGTGATCTCCGACGTCTTCTGTGCGACCCGCCTGGGCCCGCAGTCTGCCGCGGTGATCGGCTCCGGCGTCAGCCGGCAGCAAGCCGATGCCGTCCTGGCAGTGCGCTGAGAGCAGCTGATGTCGGCTGTGTGGCCGGTCTCGCCAGGTGTCAGTTCTTGGTGGCGTGCTCCACCGCGTCGGCGGCTGCGCGGACGGCGCTCGAAGCCGGGTCGGGGAGCTTGTCGGCATGCGACTTCACCTGGCCAGCCAACGATGACACCTGCGAGCGAACCCGGGGATCGTGGGCGAGCTCGTCGGCCTTCGCCTTGATCTGCTCGAACTGGGCCCGGCCGGCCTTCGTGCCGAGCAGATAACCAGCCGTGGCCGCAGCGGCCACGAACACCAGTGTCTTCAGCTTCATGCGCCTTCTCTTCCTTGGGTGAGGATCAGTGCGTCGCCGAGTCTAGTGCTGTGTTGGTCGTCCCTCGCTGTTCGGCTGCGCTCCCAGGACTCCGTCTTCCTTCCTCGCTCGCAAGACGAAGAACGTGTCTTGCTCCCTCGTCGGTCCAGACGGAGCCCTCGCTCCGCCTCACGGCCGCTCGTGACGGGAGTCGTCGAGCAGGCCGGCGAGCGTCGCGGCCCGGTAGGCGGAGCCGAGGGCCTCCTTGGTTGCGGCGACGGTGGCAGCCCGGTCGCCCTGCTCGATCGCCGGGACCGGGGTCTTGATGTCGGCGCGGAGGCGGTCAGCGGCGCCGAGCTGGGCCGCGGCCTGCCGGAAGTCGCCGGTCTCGACCGCTATCGCTGCCAACTCGTCGTGCACACTGGCCATCCGCCACCGGTCACCCAGTTGCGAATGCCCGGCCAGGCTCGCCTCCTGCAGCTCGCGGGCATTCTGGATCTGCCCGGTCAACCTGGCGACCACGCCGAGCTGGTTGCGAGTCCAGGCGATCCCCTCGGCGTAGCCCACCTGTTCACTGACTTCGAACGCCTGGTGCAGCAAGATCTCCGCGCCCACGAGATCACCGCGATAGCGCGCGGTCACCCCGCTGTTGATCAGTGCCCAGGCGATCTGCTCGCGATCGCCGCCGCGGCGCAGCCGGTGCATGGCAGCATCGCCGAGGCTGTCGGCGGCATCCAGATCCCCGCGCAGCCAGGCGACGAAGCTGAGGTAGTTGAGCTCGGTCGCCACCATCTGCTCGTCGTCGAGCTGCTGAGCGATCGCCAGCGACCGACGATGCCGACGCTCCGCGGTGGTGTAGTCGCCGAGCTCGCGGGCGATCGACCCGAGTCGGGTCAGGCAGGAGGCCATGCCGGTGTCGTCGCCGAGCTCTTCGTACAGGGCCAGCGCCTGGCTCAGCGTCTCGCGAGCTACCTCGTAGTCACACTGGAGGAAGGAGAGCATCCCGGCTCCGGCCAGCACCGGAGCACGCAGCTCCGCAGGCGCGGCGGCGGCGGCATCCAAGGCACCGCGCATCCAGCTACGACCCTCGGTGTAGCGGCCACGCAGATAGCACCAGCGCCATAGATGGCGGGCCAGCCGAAGGGCGCCCTCGGGGTCGTTGGCGGTCAGGTAGTCCATGGCCAACCGGATGTTGCCGGCCTCCGCGTCGAGGACCCGCAACCAGTGCTCCTGCTCGGCCGAGGTCAGATGCTCGGCTGCTTCGGCCGTCACCTTGGTCACGTAGGTGGCCTGCCGGCGATAGGTCATTGCTGCGTCGCCGGATGCCTCCAGCTGCTGGCGAGCGAACTCCCGGACCAGTCGCAATAGGACGAATCGGGCTGGATCGGTGGCCTCATACATACGGCTGACCAGGGATTTCGCTGCCAGCGAGGAGAGAGCGTCAAGCACCTCGTGGGTTGAGTACAGGTCGTCGCAGACGGCTGCCGCCGACTCGTGACTGAACCAGATGAACACCGACAGCCGGGCGAGGATCCGCTGTTCGGCCGGGCTCAGCAGCCGATAGCTCCAGCCGACCACCCGCTCGATGAGGCTGTCCTCGGATGTGCTCTCCGGTTCCAGCAAGCTGCCGACGGTGTCGTCCAGGGCATCCGCCAGGGATCCGACCGACAGCACCTGAGCGCGCGCGGCGGCGAGCTCGATGGCCAGCGGCAGCCCGTCGAGACGCCGGCAGATCCGGGCAGAGGCGGCGTACTGGCGTGCCGTAGGGCGACTTCTGGTCGCCAGACCGGACCGATCCCAGAACAGCTGTACGGCAGGTGCCTCGGCGATCTGCGTGCTGCCGTCGCCGACGTCCGGTGTGCCCAGCGGACGGATGACCATGGTCACCTCGCCGGGGAGCTGTAGCTGATGGCGGGTGGTGACCAGGAAGGTGATGCCAGGGCAGGCCGCCACGATGGCGCGGATCAGTTCGCGGACCGGGTCGAGCTGGACCTGGGCGCCATCGGTCACTAGCAATTGTCTGCGGGTCATCAGACCTTCGACGATTCCGCCGATGCTGATATCGGGATCGCCACTGATGCCGAGGACGGCCGCGAACGCCGGCACCAGGTCCTCGGCGCGGGCGACGCCACCGATCGGCAACCAGGTGGCCCCGTCAGGGTAGCTGTCGGTTTGTGTCGCGGCCTCGTGAGCGAGCGCTGCCGCCAGTCGGGTCTTGCCGATCCCTCCAGGGCCGGTCAGGGTCACCAACCGGTGGTCGACGAGCAGGGTCCGGATGGCAGCGAGGTCCTCGCTCCGGCCGAGCAGCGGATCCGCGAAGGTCGGGGGCAGGGGCTTGGGCAGCGGACGAGGCGGCGGCGGTGCCGGGGGCGCCGCGAGAAGGGCGCCGAAGAAGCGCTCTCGCTCGTCGGGGCGAAGGCGGAGTGCATCGGCCAGCAGACTGAGGGTCGTGATTCGCGGGGAGCGGCGGCCCCGTTCGAGCAGCGAAACGGCCTCCGGGCTGAGCCCTGCTCGAGCGGCGAGTCCCTCCTGGGACATGCCGGCGCGCTGTCGGTACCACCGCAGTTCGCTTCCGAACGTGCTCACACGCACCATCCCGGTAGATCCGGCCAGTTCAGCCACACACTAGGCCATGACCCGCCGGCTCCGCCCGGGTGCTGTTGGGGGCATTGTCCGTCCGTTGTCCGTGGCTGGTGTCGGTGGACTGGCGCGAGACTGCCGGTGTCGCGGGTCGAGGTGCGTCGGGGGATCCCCAGATCTAGCGCTGGGACCGTGAAGCTTGAGGGGCGTACTCCACGGGGAGCGACTCGGTTTCGGGGGCCGAGGAGCTGGGGTCGCCCTTCAAACATGTCTGCTCCCCGGGTCGGACTGGGTGAATCAGGGCTGGGTGGAAGCGGCAGAGGTTAGGTAAGCCTGTTCTTGGTACGTAGACTGCTCGCTATGAGCAGGCGAGCGGACCGCTGAAGTGGAGCACTTTCGAGGGCTGCCTTTCCCGCTGGCGGTGGCGACTCTGTTCGTCATCGTGTTGCTCCGCGCGGGTGGCACATATGCCCTCGGGCGGGCCGCGCGGTCTGGCGCCAGTCGGACCCGGGTGCAGCGGCTGGCCGAGTCACCCCGCTTCGAACGGGCGCAGGAACTCCTCGCCAGGTGGGGCGCTCCGGTGGTGGTCCTCTCCTTCCTCACCGTGGGATTCCAGACCCTGGTCAATCTGGCTGCCGGGATCGGCCGGATGCCGTTGCGGCGCTATCTGCCGGCACTGGTGATCGGTGGCGCGATCTGGGCTGTCCTCTACGCGACGGTCGGACTCGTCACCTTTGCGGCTTTGGCGCGCCTCTATCAGCTCTCGCCCGTCGGCGCGGTCGTCGGCGGGCTCGCCCTGATTTCCGGCCTGGTGGGCTACATCGTCTGGCAGGTCCGCCGCAATCACCGGAGTTCTGGTCACTGGTCCACCGCTGACGTGGACCAGTAACCAAAAGTTGTGCGAGTTGGGCCGGTAGGGTCCGGACGTGACCTTCGACCCGCAGCTCTGGTCGCCCGTCCCGGGCTTCGACCTGACCGATATCACCTATCACCGGGCCGTTGACGCCCCCGTCGTCCGGATCGCCTTCGACCGGCCCGAGGTACGCAATGCGTTCCGGCCGCACACCGTGGACGAGCTCTATCGGGTGCTCGATCACGCCCGGATGAGCTCCGATGTCGGCGCGGTGCTGCTGACCGGCAACGGGCCGTCCCCCAAGGACGGCGGCTGGGCCTTCTGCAGTGGTGGTGACCAGCGGATCCGCGGTCGGGCCGGCTATCAGTACGCCGAGGGGGAGACCGCCGAGACCGTGGATCCGGCGGCGCTCGGCCGGTTGCACATCCTGGAGGTACAGCGGCTGATCCGGTTCATGCCCAAAGTGGTGATCGCGCTGGTCAACGGCTGGGCCGCCGGCGGCGGACACAGCCTGCATGTGGTGGCTGACCTGAGTCTGGCCAGTCGGGAGCATGCTCGGTTCAAGCAAACCGATGCGGACGTGGGCTCTTTCGACGGCGGGTTCGGGTCGGCGTACCTGGCACGTCAGGTCGGGCAGAAGTTCGCCCGCGAGATCTTCTTCCTCGGCGACGTCTACGACGCCGAGGAAGCCCACCGGATGGGCATGGTCAACAAGGTGGTGGCGCACGACGACCTGGAGCGGATCGGCCTGGAGTGGGGGATCAAGATCTGCGGCAAGAGCCCGACCGCCCAGCGGATGCTCAAGTTCGCTTTCAACGCCATTGACGACGGTCTGGTCGGCCAGCAGGTGTTCGCCGGTGAGACGACTCGGTTGGCGTACATGACCGACGAGGCCGTCGAAGGCCGTGACTCCTTCCTGGAGAAGCGCGCACCTGACTGGTCCCGCTTCCCCTACTACTACTGAGTCGAGGGCATGCTGGTCGTCGGAGATCTTTCGGCCCGCCGAAAGATGACAGCGGGCGTAGACTGTGGGCCATGTCGCTGAGCGCATCGGAGTTCTATGAGGCGGGGATGAACCTGCCTCCTTCGGCGCGGAAGGACGTTGCCCTCCGGCTGTTGGAGTCGCTTGAGGTCGCAGACCAGGAGTCGGTCGATGAGGCGTGGACGGCTGCGATCGGCTCACGCATTGATGACGTGCTCAGCGGCAAGGTCGAGACAATCCCCGGCGAAGAGGTCTTTGCTCGAATCGATGCGCGCCTTGCCGCACGCGAAGCTGCCCGGAACGCATGAGCCTTGCCTTCGAGTTTCACCCGGAGGCGGATGCTGAGTTCGACGCGGACGTTTTCTGGTACGAGGATCGAGAGCCTGGTCTGGGGCGTCGGTTCAGGATGCAGGTCGGTGCAGCCGTCGATGCTGTGGTGCAGGACCCGGAGGCGTGGGCGGTTTGGCCGGGCTGGGATCGTGAGCCCGTGGTGCGGTCCAAGGGTGTCCACAGCTTCTCGTACCGGGTCGTCTACTTCGCGCAGGACGACGTACTGACGATCGTTGCGGTGGCCAATACGAAGCGGCGACCCGGCTATTGGCGAGACCGCGTCGGCGTCTGACTGCTCCGGTCCCGAACTCAGACCACGCCGTACAGCCGATCCCCGGCGTCGCCGAGGCCGGGCACGATGTAGCCGCGCTCGTTGAGCCGCTCGTCCACAGCAGCGGTGACCAGGGTGCACGGTGTGTCCAGATCATCCAGCAGCGCCGAGACTCGCTCGATTCCTTCGGGTGCGGCCAGCAGACAGATGCAGGTGATCTGGCTGGCGCCGCGCAGCACCAGATAGCGTACGGCCGCGGCCAGGGTGCCACCGGTCGCCAGCATCGGGTCCAGCACGAAGCACTGCCGTCCGGACAGGTCCTCCGGCAGCCGTTCCGCGTACGTCGAAGCGGCCAGAGTCTCCTCGTTGCGGACCATGCCGAGGAAGCCCACCTCCGCGGTCGGCATCAGCCGGGTCATGCCTTCCAGCATCCCCAGGCCGGCTCGCAGGATCGGGACCACCAGCGGCCGAGGTCGAGCCAGCCGCACCCCGGTGGCCGGGGCGACCGGGGTCTGCACCGTGACCGGAGCGACCCGGATCTCGCGGGTGGCTTCGTACGCCAGCAGCGTCACGAGCTCCTCGGTCAGCCGGCGGAAAGTCGGCGAGTCGGTCTCCACGTCGCGCAGCGTGGTGATCTTGTGGGCGACGAGCGGATGATCCACGATGCACAGGTCCACAGCCGAACGGTACCGAGTCGGCGGCCGATCTCGACGCCCGAGGATCGGTGATATCGGGGTCGTGGATCTTGGCCCGGTCTGACACGATGGGGACGGCTCAGTTCGGGCCGAGGCGTTGGAGGAGATGGCATGTCGCAGATCGACGACGAGGGCTACGAGTCGTTCGAGCCGGACGACGCCGTGGACGACCGGCCCGGGCTCGACGAGGATCTGGACGAGGCCGAGGATGAGGCCGCCGAGACCGACGACACCGACGACCTCGAGGATGGCGACGAACTCGACGATCCTGACGAGGGCGACCTGGATGATGACGACGAGCCGGAGGACGCCCAGGCGGACGAGATCGACTTCGTCGTCGCCGCCTACCGCGAGGACGGGCAGCTGAATGTCGTCGCGTTGGCCGCAGATCTGGCCAACGACCTCGAGGAGCTGATCACCCAGCTGCGTCGGCTGCCCGGCGATGCCGGTGCCATCGGGTTCGTCAGCCTGGTCGAGGAGGTGCTGGTCATCGTTCGGGTACGTGGGCGCCACGTCCAAGTGCTGCTGAACGACACCGCAGCCGCGTTGGACTGGCCGATCGCTCGCGATGTCCTCGACCTGTTGGGCGAGGAACTGCCCGACCCCGATGACGACGCAGAATCGATCGGCGATCTGGGCATCTTCGCCGATCTGGGTCTCAGCGAGTTCGACCTCGGCGCGATCGTCGACGACCTTGATCTCGCGTCCGACCAGGCGCTGATGGACATCGCCGATCGGATCAAGATCGGGCCGCAGTTCCGCAAGGTCGCCGAGGCAGCCCTGCACGGCTGAGTCCTCGGACCAAGCTCATGGCCGGTCGCTGGGATGACGCGATGCGGCTCGCCCTGGCCGAGGCTGCCCGGGCGGCCGCACGACCCACCCGGCCTGATGTGCCTATCGGGGCGGTGGTCCTCGACCCGGCCGGCCAGGTGGTCTCGGTGGCCGCCAACGAGCGTGAGCTGACCGGCGATCCGACGGCCCACGCGGAGGTGCTCGCCCTGCGCCGGGCCGCAGCCCAGCATCGCGGTATCGATGAGGGCCGCTGGCGGTTGGACGGCCATACCCTGGTCGTCACCCTGGAGCCGTGCACGATGTGCGCCGGTGCGCTGGTGCTGGCGCGCATCGAGCGGTTGGTCTTCGGCGCGTACGACCCCAAGGCTGGCGCGGTCGCCTCCCTCTTCGACGTCGTACGCGATCCACGGCTCAACCATCGCGTCGACGTCCGGGGTGGCATCCTCGAGACCGAGTGCGGCGAAGCCCTGCGGGCCTTCTTCGGGCGCTGAACCCGGCCGCTGATCCGGCCTGGCCGAAGAGCGTCGATTGTCCTGGGCGACCCGAGGTCTTGCCCTGAGAACGGATTTCCTCTGATCTGCCCGCGTTCGGTACTGTTCTCCGCGGTGGCGTGTCTGAGCGGCCGAAAGAGCGCGCCTCGAAAGCGCGTGAGGGGCAACCCTCCGCGGGTTCAAATCCCGCCGCCACCGCCATAGGACCCCGTCTTCGATCTGGTTGAGGACGGGGTCGCTTCGTAGTCGGCAGAAACGTTACGGCGAGGTTTCATCTGGAGGGGGAGACGTTGATCAATCTCGACCTGATCCTGCTCGTCGGATCGGTCGTCGTGATGGTCGCGATTCTCGCTGCTCGGCTGGGGACTCGGGTCGGTCTGCCCGCCCTGTTGCTGTTCCTCGGCGTCGGCATGCTGCTCGGCGAGACCAGGGTCACCTTCGACAACCCAGAGCTGGCCCACGCGCTCGGCTTCGGCGCCCTGGTGATCATCCTGGCCGAAGGCGGCCTGACAACGAAGTGGAACGACATCAGACCGGCGATCGGGTTGGCGGCCGTCCTCGCCACGGTCGGCATCGGCATCAGTGTGTCGTTGATGGCGTTCTTCGGACACTTCGTGCTCGGACTCGACTGGTGGGTCGCGATCCTGCTCGGCGCGGTCTTCTCGCCCACCGATGCTGCTGCGGTGTTCTCGGTGCTGCGCAATGTGCCGCTGCCCTATCGACTCCGCGGTGTGGTCGAGGCCGAATCCGGTCTGAACGACGCACCCACCGTGTTGCTGGTGACCTTGGCGTCCACGGCAGCCCTGACCGGCCACAGCGAGCACGGCCCGGTCGCGCTGGTTGCGCTGGTCGGCCTGGAACTGATCGCCGGCATCGGGATGGGCTTGGTGCTCGGCTGGGTCGGGGTGCAGATGATGCGCCGAGTCGCGTTGCCCGCCTCCGGCCTCTACCCGTTGGCCACGATGGTGTGGATCGTGTTCAGCTACGGAGTCACCGCCGAGATCCACGCCAGCGGGTTCGCCGCGGTCTACGTCTGTGCCCTGATGCTCGGCAACGCCCAGCTGCCACACCGGTGGGCGACTCGATCGTTCGTGGAAGGCACCGGCTGGATCGCCCAGATCGGGTTGTTCGTCATGCTCGGCATGTTGGCCGTCCCGGGCCGGCTGAACCTGCAGGAGACGATGGTCGCCCTCGCCGCGGGTCTGTTCCTCACCTTCGTCGCCCGACCTGTCTCGGTGATCGTCTCGGCGGTGGTGTTCCGGATGCCCTTCCGGGAGCAGCTCTTCTTGTCCTGGGCGGGCCTGCGCGGGGCGGTCCCGATCATCATGGCGACCGTGCCACTGTCGATGGGGGTGCCCAATGCGCCGTACCTGTTCGATGTGGTGTTGATCTTCGTCATCTTGTTCACCTGTCTGCAGGCGCCGACCCTGCCGTACGCCGCCCGCAAGCTCGGCCTGGTCGATCTGGAGGCGGCTCGCGATGTGGAGATCGAGGTCGCGCCGCTGGACAAGATCGCCGCCGACCTGTTGCAGGTACGCATTCCCGACGGATCCCGGATGGCCGGCCTGGAAGTGAGCGAGCTGCGACTGCCGCCGCATTCCGCGGTCACCCTGATCATCCGCAACGAGCGACCGTTCGCGCCGGCGGGCCGGGAGCGGCTGAAGGTGGGCGACGACCTGCTGATCGTCACGCCGTCGGCGGAGCGGGAGCGGACCGAGCAGCGACTGGCGCTGCTCAGCCGCCGCGGTCGGCTGGCCAAATGGCGCGAGGGCGCCCGAGAACGTCGGAACAGGACCGGCGAACGAAACGGCGCAGCTCCGGAAGACCTCTAGCGTTGGGTTGGCCGTCCGCTGATCAGACCAGATCGCGCTCCCAGGCCACCCGGACGGCCGACGATCCGCTATCCGGCGGACGCGTCGTACTTCGTACGGAATCAGTTGGCGGCTGGTGTCGCGGACTGCGACGGCGGCAGGCACGCCTTCGCCGATTTCACGGTGACGGCCTTGGGGGCCTTCTTGTTGAAGCCGCCGTACTTGTCTCCGACCAGCACATCGACGGTGCCGTCCTTGCGCTTGTCGGCACGCACGGTGGCACCCTTGAAGAAGCCCTTGACCAGCACGACCTCAGGGTTGGACGCGTTCGCTCCGACGATGACGGTGGAGGAGATCTTCTCCTTGGTGTTCGTCGTCTTCAAGACCCGGAAGCCCTTGTCGCGCAAGGCCCGGCCCACGTCGCCGGCGAGTCCTCGGCGGTTGCCGCCGTTGTAGATGTTGACGGTGACCTGGGTCGAGCGCAGCTGCGAGTTCGGCAGCTGCTGCTCCACACACGGTTCGGGCGGCAGCGGCGGCACGGGTGCGAGCACATTCGTGTAGCCCCACCAGGCCCCGTAGCAGAGGACCCCGAGCAGGATCAGCAGCGTCAGGGGTGTCCGGACAATCCGGAACACGCGACCGATCACTGCTGGGTTTCCCTTCTCCGCGCCACCGGAGATCGAAGGCTGGGGGTTACTGGACTAGGTCAGGACTACTTCAGGTCGAGGACTCTGGCATGCATGGTCTGTCGCTGCTGGAGCGCGGCGCGCAGCGCCCGGTGCAGGCCGTCCTCGAGGTAGAACTCGCCCCGCCACGACACGACATGGGCGAACAGGTCGCCGTAGAACGTGGAGTCTTCCTCGAGCAGCGCCTCCAGATCGAGCGTGCGCTTGGTGGTGACGAGCTGGTCCAGGCGCACCTGGTGCGGGGCGATAGCAGCCCACTGCTTCTGCACGTACCCATGGTCAGGGTAGGGACGCACATCGCCAACGCGCTTGAAGATCACGCGCCCAACCCTAGACGACCTAGTCCGGGGGTCTTGCTCACGACCCGATTACGATTTCTACTCGATCAGAGGTCGTTACGATGCCCTGTGTATCTGCCGCCGGGTATACCGAGAGGTTCCGTTCATGAGTGATTCCGTGGAGACATCGGAGCCGGCCGGCCTGCCGCCCGAAGTGACCAAGATCCAGGCGGGCTACACCTTCGAGGAGCCCGCCATCGATCTCGGTGTGCTGATGGAGAACGATGCGCCGGTTCGCCAGGTACGCGTGCGCATCCCGCTGTCGATGCTGAACAGGCACGGTCTGGTCGCGGGCGCGACGGGCACCGGCAAGACCAAGACGCTGCAGGTGCTCACCGAGGCGCTGTCCAACGCGGGCGTGCCGGTGTTCGCCGCCGACATGAAGGGTGACCTGTCCGGTCTCGCCGCGCCGGGGCAGCCGAGCGAGAAGCTCCTGGCCCGGACCCAGAAGATCGGCCAGGACTGGCAGCCCCAGGGCAGCCCGGTGGAGTTCTACTCCCTGGGTCGCGGCGACGTCGGCGTGCCGCTGCGCGCCAGCGTCAGCTCGTTCGGTCCGATCCTGCTCGCCAAGGTGCTGGGCCTGAACAAGACCCAGGAGTCCTCGCTCGGGCTGATCTTCCACTACGCCGACACCGCAGGGCTGCCGCTGCTCGATCTGGCCGACCTGCGCTCGGTCCTCACCTACCTGACCAGCGACGAGGGCAAGGGGGAGTTGAAGGGGATCGGCGGCCTCAGCTCCACCACGGTCGGGGTGATCCTGCGCAGTCTGATCACCTTGGCCGATCAGGGCGCGGATGAGTTCTTCGGCGAGCCCGAGTTCGACACCGCCGATCTGATGCGGACCACCGCCGACGGCCGTGGGGTGATCTCGCTGCTGGAATTGCCGAGTCTCGCGAGCCAGCCGGTGCTGTTCTCCACCTTCTTGATGTGGCTGCTGGCCGACCTGTTCGCCGACCTGCCTGAGGTCGGCGACGTCGACAAGCCGAAGCTGGTGTTCTTCTTCGACGAGGCCCACCTGCTGTTCAACGGAGCTTCCGAGGCGTTCCTGACCGCGATCACCCAGACCGTGCGGCTGATCCGCTCCAAGGGCGTGGGGATCTTCTTCGTCACCCAGACGCCCAAGGACGTGCCCGACGATGTCCTCGCGCAGCTCGGCTCCCGGGTGCAGCACCAGCTCCGAGCGCACACCCCGAACGACGCCAAGGCGTTGAAGCAGACGGTGGCGACGTTCCCGAGCTCGCACTATGACCTGGCCGAGACGCTCCAGTCGCTCGGCATCGGCGAGGCGATCGTCACGGTGATGGACCCGGATGGGGCACCGACGCCAGTGGCCTGGACCAGGATGCTGGCGCCCCAGTCGCTGATGGCGGCGATCCCGCCCGACGATCTGCGTCCGGGGATCGCTCAGTCGTCGATGATGACCAAGTACGGCCAGGCGATCGACCGAGACTCCGCGTACGAGATGCTCACGCGCAAGCTCGAAGCGGGTGCTCAGGCCGCCGAGCAGGACCGGCTGGCGCAGGAGGCGGCGAAACAGCAGGCGGAGTACGCCAAGCAGCAGGCAGCGGCCGCCACCCAGGCGGAGAAGGATCGGATCGCCGCCGAGAAGCAGGCCGCGAAGGCGCGAGCGGACGCCGAGCGGCAGGCAGCCCGCGATCGGGCCGAGGCGGAGCGGCAGGCGAAGGCGCAGGAGCGGGAAGCGGCGCGGCAGCGAAAGCAGGCGGGCAACATGATCGGCTCGGTGCTGCGTTCCGGCGTGGCACGCGAGATCGTCCGCGGCATCTTCGGCAACGCCCGCCGGCGGTAGTCGACGCTGCACAACGTACGACACCCCCGGCTGCCTCGTGAGCTACCGGGGGTGTCGCGGTACCTTCCTTGTCGGCCGCCATCGTCGGGTTCAGACGGCGGTGGTGTAGGACTCTTGGCTGCGGCGGTCAGCGCGGCGCCGACGTTCGGCCCTCCGCTCTCGGAGCGCTTGCAGACGCTCGAATCGCTGGGATGCGTGTCGGCTGACCTCGTACTGGTCGACGGAGACGTAGCAGCTGACGAGCTGTTGCTGATATGCGAACATGACGAATTCCTTTGTGGGATGGGCTTGTCGTGGGATGACTGGTCAGGGTCCAGCTCGGGCAGGATGCAGCCCGGGTAGAGCTCGGCCTGGGCAGGATTCAGCCCGGGTCGTGGTCGGTGTCAGTGATCACCGCTGTCCTGGCCGTCTTCGGTGAACCCGAAGAGACGACTACGCGAGCGCGAGGGAGAGTTGCTCTCAGCGGCCGAGATCGACGGCGTCGGCGAGGGCGGCTCCGGCGCAGGGCGTGGCAGCGCGATCGCGCCACTCCCCGGTGACCTTGAGTGTGAACATTCCGAAGCACCTCCTCTCGCCTGGGGATCGAGATCCCCTGAGCAACTGGATCTGATGTTGATCGGCGGTCCATCCCGCCTGCTCAGCAAGCCTACGAAGGGGCTCTGATCGAGCGCAACGGCTTTTCCGGTATGCCTCGGGACCGCGAGTCTGCACCAGCTGCTGGCTCGTCCCCGATGTCGGGGATCAGCCTGCAGCTAGTCGGGCCATCGGTCGAGTCAGCGGGAACTGGGCTCTGTAGCTCAGACCACGATGTACCTCAGACCACGATGCGCCGGGCGGCAACCAGGTTGCCCTTCTGATAGCCCTGGGCCAGCACCACCGTGCCCGCCGCTGCACCGGTGGCGGACAGGGTGACCGCAGCTCCCGCGACATCGGGGGAGGCGACCGGGCGGCCGTTCACCGACACATCGACTCGATCGACGCCGTCGGCGTCCACCACGATGCTGAGATCGGAGCCGATCCGGGTGGCCGAGACCGCCAGCCGTCGCATCGGCATTCCGGCCAGGATCTCCCCGGCACGTTCCAGCAGATCGACGTTGCCGTGCAGGATGTCGGCCCTGGTCAGCTCGTGCCGCACCGTCGGCGTCACGCCCAGGTCTTCCACGGGCGTACCGGCGAGCGCCCCCACCCGCAGCCCGCGGCGGATGGCTACTCGCATGTTGGTGCCCTGTGGAAGTCGGGTGTAGGGCGAGGTGGACTCGCTGCTGCGGTCGCCGAGCAGCTGCAGCAGCAGCTGATGGGTCCACACGTTCGCACCGCCGGCGCCGGTTCGATCATCGACCCCGAGAATCGGACCGATCTCGTGATCGGCCCAGCCGGCCGCGAAGAAGTCGGTGGCGGAGTAGCAGCGGGCATCGGTCACCAGCACAGTCGGCCCGTGATAGGTCTGCCCGAGCTCGTTCGCCCCCGCCGGCGGAGTGATCGAGTAGCCGGCTGAGAAGGTCGCGCCGGTCTCGATCGCCTGATCCAGGGACGGGAACCAAGGGCCGAGATCGATGCCCTCGGCGCCGGCGGCATGCCGTCGGCACAGCGCGAGATTGAGCGGGGTGGCGATGAACTGCACCGGCTCCGGCGTGATCGCCCGCGGGGTGAGCGTCTGCAGCGTGAACTCGCTGGCGTGCAGGTGACCACCCCCGTTGCCGCGCACGTCGACGATCAGACCGTGCTGCGGCAACAGTCCGATCAACCGGACGAACTCGTCGCGGAAGGCGATCGGATCGGTCACCGAGAAGGTGAAGATCCGGATCTGGCCGAAGGTGCCATGCGTGGTCTGCACTGTCCGAGCTCGGAAGACCGCAGGCATGGTGGTCGGGATATCGGCGCTGCCGACGGCCGCAGGCTCGGCAGGTTGCCCACTCTCGGCATGCACCTGCTGCTCCTGCTCCAGCCGCACCACGTCGTGGTGATAAAGCTGCTTGCGGGCCTGGTTACGGGCGTCGGCGTCGAGATCGACGGCCGAGGCCAGGGAAGCCGGTGAGAGGGTGTCCAGATCGGTCGTCGGCGGCAGGTTCGGTCCGACCTCCCAGGCCACCCGGGTCTCTGCGACGCTGCCGTCCCCGGTCAGATAGGTGACCTGCACCCATTCCTCCTCCGGCGGCAGTTGCGTGATCAGCGGGCGGATGGTCAACGAGTCCAGCCCGCGGGCCAGGTTGGCGGCCTGGTTGCTGCCGGCCAGGCGGAGCCCGTTGATGGCGACCGCCGTGCCGATTGGTACGCCGTTCCAATGGGTCACTTCGACACCGAGCTCGAAACCGGGCGCGCTGAAGCCGGTGATGATGCTGGTCACCAGGTAGTGGTCGATGCCGTCTTCGGTCGCCTTCTCCAGCACGAACGGCAGATAGGCGACCTGTCCGGCGAAGGGCTTGGGCAGCAGGTAGTTGGTGTGCAGGTCGCGTACCGACATGAAGATGCTGGCCATCTCGCGGTGGAACTGCCACTCCGGGCCCATCGTCTGCTGGGTCACGCGGGTGAGCTGGGTACGCAGCAGCCGGAGCCGCTGGACCGGATTGACCGCGTGCATCGCGATCTTGAGCGGCAGATGGACGTAGTTCTGCTCCAGCAGGACCAGGGCCTGATCCACGATGAGACGCCGATCGGCCAGCGTCAGGGTGCCGGCCGAGTTCTTGAGGAACTCCGACACCGAGAGCCCGCCCTCGAGGTCGGCCCGCGCCGGCAGGGGCGCGACATCGGATGCGGATTGGGTGGATCTGCTCATCGTCGGAACCTTTCGCATGGCCTTATCGGAAAGGTGTACCGCACTGGGGTTCCAGATACGTGTTTGCTCGCTCGTCGTTCCAGACGGAGCCGTCGCTCCACCTCTCGGTCGCTCGCGACGGGAGGCGGGTCCGCTACTTGCGGCCGACGAGGGCGCGCAGGAAGAAGACCAGGTTGGCGGGGCGCTCGGCCAACCGACGCATGAAATAGCCGTACCAGTCGTTACCGAACGGCAGGTACGTACGCACATGGAGACCATCGTTGATCAGTTGGCTCTGCTCCGCATCGCGGATGCCGTAGAGCATCTGGATCTCGAATTTGCTGGCGTCGCGTCCGGCGGCGATCGCGTACGCCTGGGCCGAGGAGATGATCTGCGGGTCGTGCGAGGCGACCATCGGGTATCCCTGACCCTCCATCAAGATCCTCAGGCAGCGCAGGTAGGAGGCCGTCACGTCCTCCTTGCTCTGGTAGGCGACCTCGGCAGGCTCCTTGTAGGCGCCCTTGCAGAGCCGGATCCTCGAACCAGGACCAGCCAGGTCTCGGCAGTCGTCCTCGGTCCGGTGCAGGTACGCCTGCAGCACGGTCGCGACGGACGGAAACTCCTGACGCAGCTCGCGCACGATCCGCAGCGTCGAATCGGTTGTGGTGTGATCTTCGGCGTCGACGTTGACCCAGCTGCCGGCCCGGTCCGCCGCCGCGCAGATGATCCGGGCATTCGTCAGGGCCAACTCCTCGCCGCCGGGCAGCGACTGGCCGAGCGCGGACAACTTGATCGACACCTCCAGCGGCTGGGCGCCGGCGACGGGTTCGATGCCGAGGGCCGCGTAGGCGTCGAGCAGCGAGAGGTACGCCGCCACGGTCTGGTCGGCCTCGCTGGCATCACTGATGTCCTCGCCGAGGAAGTCGACCGAGATGAAGCGTCCGGAGTTGACCAATGCCTTGACAGCCTCGATCGCGGCGTCTTCAGAGGCGCCGGGCACGAACTTCGTCACCAGCCGCCGGGTGAGCTTGGAGTGGGTGATAGTCCGCTCTATCCGCTCCGACCGCGCGGCGGCCAGCAGTGCCGGTCGGAGTGGATTGGTGAGAGTTGGCATCTGGCAGGTCTCCCTCGGATCAGCAATGGACTGGCGGATGGTGAGAATTCAACGCCATGGCGTACCACCGCGTCCTTGTCCGATCGGACAGCATTTGCGGCCGCTTGTCGTATGATCGAACGATCACTCGGGCGTGCCCCGCGGGGCGGCTGATCCATCGAGACGAGGCATCCAGATGACGGAGTCGGTGGGGATGACAGGGCTGGCTGGATGACGGCGCCGACCACGGTGTCCGGGGTCTCGTTGGAGACGCTGTTGCAGACTCTCGGATCCACCGTTGCGAGCGCCGTCAGTGCCCCCGCGGCGAGCGGGGCGTTGATTCGCTCCGTGACCTTGTTGGAGTCCTCGGATCTGGCCGAAGAGGCCCATGCCGGACCGCCGCAGTCCGGGGACCTCTGCGTTCTGGTCGGCGTGCGGGCGTCGGAGATCCTCACCTGGTTGATCAGCCTGGCCTCCCGAGGCCGGGAGCAACGGCCACGGGCGGTGGCCACCAAGGTCCTCTCGGCTGAGGTGGAACGGGCCGCGACGCGAGCAGGCGTGGCCTTGGTCGCGGTGCATCCGCAGGCGCGGATCGACCTGGTGCTGTCGACCGTACGCAGCGTGCTGGCCGGTGCGAGCCACGCCCCATTCGGTGGGTATGCAGATGAACCGGTGGCGGGTGAGCATGACCTGTACGGGCTGGCCCAGACCGTGGCGACCATGACCGGCGGTCTGGTCACGATCGAGGACGAGCGCGCGCAGATGCTGGCGTACTCGGCGAGCGATGGCCTGGCCGACGAGCTTCGGATGCTGTCGATCCTCGGTCGGGAAGGACCCGCGGACTACCTGCGGCGACTGCGGGAGTGGGGGGTCTACGACCGGCTCAGGCGCGAGCGCGGAGCGGTCGAGGTGCCTGCCGACAAGGAACTTGGCTGGCGTCGCCGGCTGGCCGTGGACATTCGCGCCTTCTCCGACGCAACCGGAACGCCGGTCGAGCCGTCCTTGGGTACGGTCTGGCTGCAGGAGGGCAGTCGAGAACTGGATCCGGACGCGGCGGCGGTGCTGGAGGGCGCGGCCGTGCTCGCGGCAAGGTTGATCGAGCGATCTCGCAGTGCGCCGACGCAGGAGGCCCTGCAGATCCAGCGACTGCTCGGCCTGCGCGGCGGCGGCGTCGATGTTCCCTCCCTCGCGGCCGCGCTGTCGCTGCCGTCGAGCGGCCCGGCCACCGTCGTCGGGATCACCGCCACGACTAGGCCGGACGGTACGTGGACGAGTGTCATTCACGACGTCGCTGCTGGGGTCCGGCTGCATGCCAGCGCCTACGCCCGTGAGTCGCTGGTGACCACGACCGAGCAGCGGATCTATGTGGTCATCCCGCGGGCGAGAGCGGCCGGCTTGTCGGCCTGGGTGTCCAGCATGCTGGACCGGCTGGGCCGGCGGGCCGGCCTCACTCTGCGGGCCGCCGTGGCGGCGCCAGTGGCGTCGTTGGCCGACCTCGGATCGGCGCGCGCGGAGGCCGATCGGGTGCTGGATCGGGCCGGGGCCGACCAGGTGAGCACGCTCGCCGACTCGCGGACCTCCGTACTGCTGGGTGAGATCGTCGAACTGGTGGCGGCGCAGGAGCAGTTGCGAGATCCCCGACTGCAAACCTTGCTCGACGACGATGAGGCGCGTGGCGGTGCCCTGGTGGCGAGTGTCGAACACTACTTGGACCGGTTCGGCGACGTCCGGGCCGCCGCTGCCGCGCTACATGTTCATCCGAATACCCTGCGCTATCGGATCCGGCGCGCCGAGCACGTGTTGGGCATGCGTCTCGACGACCCGGAGGACCGGCTGCTGCTGCAGATCCAGCTGCAATGCCGGCGCCGCGAGGCTGGGTAGTCGTCACTCGCTGTTCGCTCCCGCGCTTAAGCCCCTCGCGACGGGCCGCCGGCAACCCAATTCCCACTTCGCACCATTTCCTGCGACTGCGCACCAGGTACGCGGGGTGCGAAGTTGCATCAGTTGGTGCGCAGTGGGGATTGGGGTGGCTGCGGTCGCCGGTCCGGCTGGCGCCGCCGGGCCACCGACGATCACCAGTTGCGCGTGCACGGCGTACGTTTCGCGCCGCCGGGCCACAAACGATCGTTGACCGGGCGCGTACGGCGTACGTCTCGCGCCGCGGGGCCGCAGATCAGCGCTGGAGCGGTGACTTCTGGCTCTGTCGGGTGGGATCGCTGATCGAGAAGGAGGCAAGGCACCTGTTCACGGCCGAAACAGGTGCCATAACTCCTTCTCGCGAGGACCGGCGCCGAAGGGTAGGCCGAAGGGGACGTGCCTGCACCCGCCTCTACCGCCGACCGCCAAGATCCCGCATCGACTTCGCACCATTTCCTGCGACTGCGCACCAGGTAGACCTGATGCGCAGTCGCACTAGCTGGTGCGAAGTGGAAATCGGGGATCGGCGATCAGGAACGGCGAGGGCTCAGCCCTGATGCGGGTACAGGTGGTTCTTCGCCGGGACGAAGGTCTCCTTGATGGTCCGCGGCGAGGTCCAGCGCAACAGGTTGAGTGCCGAACCGGCCTTGTCGTTGGTGCCGGAGGCGCGCGCGCCACCGAACGGCTGCTGACCCACGACGGCACCGGTCGACTTGTCGTTGACGTAGAAGTTGCCGGCCGCGAAACGGAGCGCCTCGTGGGCCTGCTGGATCGCGTAGCGATCGGTGGCGATGACGGAGCCGGTCAAGGCATACGGGCTGCCCTGATCGACGAGCTGCAGCGTCTCGGCGTACGCATCGTCGTCGTAGAGGTGCACGGCGAGGATCGGCCCGAAGTACTCGGTGCAGAACGCGTCCGCGGTCGGGTCGGAGCCCAGCAGCACCGTCGGCTGGATGAAGAAGCCGACCGAGTCGTCGTACGTCCCACCGGCCACGATCTCGATGCTCTCGGTGTTGCGAGCCTGCTCGATCGCGGCGACGTTGCGGTCGAACGCCTTCTGGTCGATGACGGCACCGCCGTAGTTGCCGAGGTCGGCCACGTCGCCATAGGTCAGCGCCGAGACCTTGGCCACGAAGTCATCGCCCATCCGGGCCCACAGCGACTTCGGGATGAAGGCGCGGGAGGTGGCGGAGCACTTCTGGCCCTGGTAGTCGAAGGCGCCCCGGATCAGTGCGGTGGTGAGGATGTCCGGATCGGCGGACGAGTGCGCGACGACGAAGTCCTTGCCGCCGGTCTCGCCGACCAGCCGCGGATAGCCGTGGTAGCTGGAGAGGTTGTCCCCGACCTGCTTCCACAGACTCTGGAAGACCGCGGTCGATCCGGTGAAATGGATACCGGCCAGCCGGGGGTCGTTGATCAGCACCTCGGAGACCATCGGCCCGTCGCCGAGGACCAGGTTGATGACTCCGGCCGGCAGCCCGGCTGCCTCGAGCAGCTGCATGATCAGGTACGCAGCCGCCGCCTGGGTCGAAGCCGGCTTCCAGACCACGGTATTGCCCATCAGCGCGGGCGCTGCCGGAAGGTTGCCGGCGATCGCGGAGAAGTTGAACGGGGTGATCGCGTACACGAAGCCCTCGAGCGGGCGGTGATCGACGCGGTTCCACACGCCGCGCGAAGAGATCGGCTGTTCGGTGAGGATCTCCCGGGCGTAATGCACGTTGAAGCGCCAGAAATCGATCAGCTCACAGGGGGTGTCGATCTCGGCCTGGTACGCGGTCTTGGACTGGCCGAGCATGGTGGCCGCGGCGAGCCGCTCCCGCCACGGACCGGCCAACAGGTCGGCGGCGCGGAGGAAGACCGCCGCGCGCTCGTCGAACGGGAGTTCCCGCCAAGCGGCCGCCGCGCTGGTGGCGGCCTCGACCGCGTCGATGACATCCTCGCGGGTGGCATCGGCATAGCTGCCGATCACGCTGGCGTGCTTGTGCGGCTGGACGACGTTGTACACCGGCCCGGACGCGGTGCGGTGCTCGCCGCCAATCACCTGGCGGATGTCCAGCGGGTTGTTCGGGAGAGCCTCGAGTTCGGCGATCAACCGAGCGCGTTCCGGCGAGCCCGGTGCGTATTCGTGCACCGGTTCGTTGATCGGGGTGGGAACCTGAGTCACTGCATCCACGGGGCTGTCCTTTGAGATCGAGAAGGTGGGTGGATCACATCCACTGGTCCACATTCAATCGCATGGCGGACGCCGCGTCCTTGTCAGACAGAACAGCGTTCGCGCTGTCCATTTGTATGATCAGCCAATGAGTCGTGCGATCGTGGTGGGTGCGGGGATCGGCGGGCTGGCTGCCGCCGTCGGTCTGCGCCGGATGGGTTGGGACGTGACCGTCTACGAGCAGGCGTCCTCGGCCGAACCGGTGGGTGCGGGCATTTCGCTGTGGTCGAACGCGCTCCGCGCGCTGGAATGGCTCGGCGTCGGGGAGACCATCCGCAGCCGCGGCGCGGTCCGGCTCGGCGGCGGCGTCCGTACGCCATCGGGACGCTGGCTGTCGCGGTCGCTGGCCGATGCGGTGCTGTCCGACGAGGACGTGACCATGGTGATGGTGCACCGGGCGGATCTGCATGAAGCCTTGCTTGCGGCGCTGCCTCCTGAGGCCGTCCGCTTCGGTCACCGCCTGGAGCGCGTCGATGAAGGACTGGACGCGGTCACGGTTCACCTGGCCACCTCGGCGGGACAGGTCACCGATCGGGCCGACCTGCTGGTCGCAGCCGACGGTATCCGCAGCGTGGTTCGCGCCCAGTTGTGGCCGGTCCAGTTCGCTCCTCGCTATTCCGGTGTCACAGCCTGGCGCGGCGTCACCGACCAGCCGTTTCCGCTCGCCGAGCAGTCCCAGACCTTCGGGCCGGCAACGGAGGTGGGAGTCATCCAGCTACAGGACGGGCGGGTCTATTGGTACGCCACCGGTGACGACGCCGAGGGGACGACGGCGCCGGACGAGCGCGCCGAGGTGCTTCGCCGGATCGGTGGGTGGCATGCGCCGATCCGCCAGGTCGTCGAAGCGACGTCGCCCGAGCGGGTGCTCCGCCACGACCTCTATCGGCTGCCGCGCCCGTACCCGTCGTTCGTCCGCGATCGGATCGCGCTGCTCGGCGATGCCGCACATGCGATGCTGCCGACCCTGGGGCAAGGTGGCTGCCTGGCGCTGGAGGATGCGGTGGTGCTTGCCGCGGTGTTGTCTTTGACAGGCGACGAGCCTGGTGGTGTTGACCTCAACGCCGCACTGCTGGCGTACGACCAGGCCCGGCGGCCTCGCGATCAGCGATTGGCGGCTGCCTCGGATCAGATAGCGAAGATCACTCAGGTACGTCATCCGGTCGCGCTGTTCCTCCGGGACCTGATGGTGCGGCTCACCCCACCGAGGATCGCCGCTCGCAGCGTCGCGCGTGCGACCGACTGGCATCCGCCGCGATAGCGGGGCGCGGTATGGCTCTTCGGATGGCACGCACGCCTACTAAAGTCAGGACATGGTGCACCAAGAGCTGCCGCTGAGCGGGCTGCGGGTGGGACATGCCGAGCGCGACGCTGTTGCCGCGATCCTGCAAGAAGCTGCAGTGGACGGACGGCTCGGCATGGATGAGCTCGACGAACGACTGGGCAAGGCCCTGCAGGCGAAGACCTACGGGGATCTCGAACCCCTGGTCGCGGATCTCTCGGCCGAACTGCCGTGGCGGTCGAGCAGAAGTGCCTCGGCGCCGCCGGTTCCCGTGCCGCCGTCCGTGCCGCCAGGACCGCCGCCGGCCGGATACTCACGGGAGGATCCGCTGCGGCTGGACGGCGGGATGGGCACGGAGAAGCGCGAGGGCGTCTGGACGGTGCCGCCCTACCTTCGCATCAGCTCCGGCGCTGGCACGGTCAAGCTCAATTGCCTGCGGGCCACGGTGGCGGCACCGGTGATCGAGATCGAGGTAGTCGCCGGCGCGGGCAGTGTGCTGATCATCGTCCCGGACGGCTGGGCGGCCAATGATGACCGGCTGGGCAAAGGCATGGGCAGCAAGGCGATCAAGGTGTCACGGATTCCTGCTCCGGGTGCCCCGCTGCTCGTGCTCTACGGCAGCGTGGGCCTCGGCAGCCTCAAGATCCGTCCAGCTTCCGCCCGGGAGCTGCGCCGCCTCGGTCAGTAAGACCGAGACCGACGCTCAGGCTGGCTGCAGGGCGGCCGCGACATCTTCCATGGCGTGGATGACCACCGCGGAGCCCTTCGACTTGGCTGCCCCGACCACGAGCGGCTTGCCACCCACGGTGCCGAGATAGATCGCGGTGTAGCCCTCCCGCCAGAGCACGTCACCCGGCTGTGCATCGGCCAGCTTGACGTTCTTGACTTCGCGCTGCTGCGCCTCGGACTGATGCGGCAGCGTGATGCCGGCCGCGGCCCAGGCGCCGGCCGTCAGCCCGGAGCAGTCCCAGACGTTGGGCCCGGCGCCGCCGTACTCCCAACGGTCGCCCACCTGGTCAAGGGCCTTGTTCAGCACCTTGCCGGCGACACCGGTCGGGATCGGCACCAGATAGGTCTGGCCCGAGCTCGGGTCGGTGATCGTGCGCATGCTGTAGATCTCTTGCTTCGGGCTGCCGTTGACCGGAGTCATGGTGCCGGAGACGCCGGTCGACGGCGGGTAGGTCACGAAGACCGTGGAGTGATCGGAGCCGTACTTGCTGCCGACAGTCTGCTCCGAAGGCGCCCGGTTCGACCAGACATAGTCCAGCCGGGTCTTCTTGCCGATGGTGGCCGCACCATCGAGATGCTGCCAGTTCGGCGTCAGCCCATGGTCGGACAAGACGTCGACCGCTGCGGCATCGCGGTTGTAGTTCACGTTGAAGTCGCCGGTCACGTACACGGCGGCGCCGTTGGCCTGGAGACTGTCGACCAGGTTGCCGAGCGCGTTGAGCTGCTGCTTGTAGAGCGCCACCCGACGGCTGTTGTGCTTGGCCTTGGTGCTGTTGAATGCTCCGACCAGCATGTGGGTGTTGACCACGTAGAAGGTCTCGGAGGTCGCATTGTCGCGCAGCTGGATCCAGGTGATCGACTTGCCGGTGGTCTTCTCGGTGCCCTTGCCGCTGCGCCGCTCGACGGTCTCTCCGCTGGGGAAGGCGCGGACCTTGCCCTGATCGACCGCGGTGTACTTGTCGCTGCGATAGAAGATCGGGACCGCGGTCCGATCGGTGGTCATCGTGTAACCCTCCGCGGCCTGGGCGGCCACCGCGCGGTCGGAACGGCTGCCCATCTCCTGCAAGCCGAAAACGTCCGCCTTGCCGGTGAGTTCGCGGATTCCCTTGCCGATCTGGCCCTTGGCGTTGGTGTTCAGCACGTTCCAGGTGGCAACGGTCACCGGGGCGCTGCCGGTCGCCTCGACGCAGACGGTCGCTTGGCTGGACGGATCCTGGGAGCTCGACGAGGCACGCAGGTAGGCCTTGTAGCTGCCGGAGTTGTAGACCGACCACGGCTTCCAGGAACCCTGCCTGTTGCCTGTCGTGCCGTCGGCGGCATCCCAGACCTGATAGGCCATCCAGGCGTTGTCGCTCGGATTGCTCCACTCCCTGGCCTTGAGCAGGCTCTTGTGGACCGAATTGATCTGCCACAGACCGTAGTTGCCCCGGGCCGCCTTGTTGACTGCGGTCGGGTTCCAGGACGACTCCGCCCCGGCGATCGCGGTGGCCATCGCGATTTGATCGGCCGGGAAGTACTTCGCGGCGGCCTTGGCGGCAACGCGCTCGCGGTCGCTCTTGGTGGCCGGCAGCGCGGAGTCGTTGGCGAGACAGGTTTCGGCGTTCGGCGCGGCCGCGGCCGAACGCGGGGTGATGGCTTCGGCGAGTCCGAACAGCGGTACGGCCAAGGCGAAGGCGGCGGTCACCGAGACTGCCTTGCGGGCGCGGCGAGCAACTCTCCGGGAGTGCAATGCGGGCGCACTCGAACGACCGGACTCGTCGCGGACCCTCATCGTCTCGTCGCTCATACTGCCTTCCCGTGACGCCGACGCCCCAGCATCGTACGCCTTGCTCCGGCCCACTGTCGCGGGCCCAATCCCCTGGCTACAGAGAATAGGTGACTGGGGTGCCATCCGGGGAGAAGTCGAGAAAGTTGGTCATCAGATGAAATCGCCTGTGCGCTGTCTGAGTGCCACCCGCGCTCACCCGGTCGGAACAAGACTGCGGCCAGCCGGGAGACCCGGCTGGCCGCGACTTATGTACTCGCCTCAGCGCTGCGGCGGTGCTGCCGCCACCGCGTCGATCAGGGTCGAGCTGAAGGCCTTCGCGTCCCTGGTGCGGACATAGGCGTTCACCGCGCTGTAGAAGCCCTGCTGGAAGCTCGGGCTCATCAGCGACCCGTGCGTGATCGACCACAGCACGCGGGAGTCACGCAGCGCCTTGGACGCCGACTGCTGGTACGGGCTCAGTGAGCTGACGTCCACATCGGTCCGCACCGGCACCGACCCCTTCGCCTTGCTGAAGTTCAGCTGCACGGTCGGATCCGCGAGGACGGCGAGGAACTCCGCGGCGTTCTTGCCGTTCTCGGCCGCGCGGGCCTGGACGAAGGTGTCGACCACCGCGACGTAGCTGGACTCGGTGCCGGGGAACGGCACCTCGCCGAAGGTCCTGCCGTCGACGGCGCCGGCCTTGACCAGCTCGCCGTACGCCGAGTCGTTCATGGTCTCGAACGCGCAGCCGCCGTCGCCCAGCTTCTTGGTCGCCGCATCCCAGGACAATCCGGCCGCTGCCGGGTCGGCCAGGTCCAGCACCTCGCCGAACTGATCGAGGGCTTCCCTGACCTGGGCGCCACGCCAGTTGAACCGGTCGGCCGCGATCTGGTCCCAGCCTGCGGGCCCGATCACCGACAGCAGGATGTTCTCGAACAGCGCGACGGTGGTGAAGGAGTCCTGGGCGCCGAGGCAGAGCGGGACGCCGCCGGACGCCTTCACCTTCTTCAGATCAGCGATCCAGGCCTTGGTGGTGTAGCCGTTGCCCGGCTTCGCCACGCCGGCCTTCCGTAGCTCGTCGAGGTTGAAGAACAAGACGTTGCCGCGGTGTGAGCTGGTCGGGACTCCGTACTGCTTGCCCTCCACCGTCAGCCCGTCCAGGACGACCTGCGGCAAGGCCTTGTCCAATCCGGTGTCGGTGACGATCGTGCTGACGTCGGCGACCTGGCGCTGGCCGACGTAGGACTGCAGGGCCCCGTTCGGGAAGGTCTGCCAGACGTCCGGCGGATCACCCGCCAGCAGCCGCTGGGCGAGGACGACCTGCGCTGGGGCACCGCCGCCACCGGTGACCGGGGCGTTGACGACCTCGACATCGGGGTACTTGGCCTTGAAGGCGTCGATCAAGACGTTGAGCGCCTGCTCCTCCGAACCCGAGGTCCACCACGAGATCACCTCGAGCTCGTTGGTGGCCTCGGTGTTGGGCGAGGACGGGGCTCCGCAGGCGGCGATACCGGTGGTCAGCGCCATGGTGGCCGCGACGGCGGCTAGTGCGCGCTTGAGCTTCATGCCAGTTCTCCCTCTGCTGCCGAGCTGATGTGCACGTCTTCCTTCGCCTTCAGGTCAAAGAACGCGAACGCGGCGACCACGGCGAAGCAGATGGCCGGCACCAGGAACGAGAAGGCCGCGCTGGTGGCGTCCAGCAAGCTGCCCTGAACCAGCGGCATGATGGCGCCGCCGACGATCGCCATGACCAGACCCGCGGCGCCGAACTTGGTGGCCGGGCCGAGACCCGTCAACGCCACGCCGTAGATCGTCGGGAACATCAGGGAGAGGCAGAACGACACGCCGACCAGCGCGATGGCACCACTGAGGTTGGACGCGACCATCGCGTACAGGCACAAGACGACAGCGAGGACCGAGAGCACGGCCAGCACCTTCGTCGGTCTGATCCGACCGATCAGCCAGGTCATGATGAACCGGGAGATCAGGAAGAGGATGAGGCTGACCTGCAGGAAGAGGCCACCGAGCGCCAGCGACCCGTCGAGGGCTTCCTGGACGTAGACGATGATGTAGGTCCAGGTGCAGACCTGGGCGGCGACGTTGAAGAACTGTGCGATCACCCCGAAGCGATAGCGGCGGCTGCGCCACAAGATCTTGAACATCGCGCCGGAACCGCCACCGTCGCCGGTGTCGGGGAACTCCTCGACGATCTTCGGCGACTTCTGCACCGCGATCAGGATCCAGATCACCACCAGCAGCAGACCGAGGCCGATGTAGGGCCCCATCACCGCTGCCAACTGACCGGCTCGGATGTCATGTATCTGTTCAGGTGTGGCTGACGCGAGGTCGACCGGAGCGTCCAACTTCGGCAGGATCAGCGATGCCGCGAGCAGCACGCCGATGTTGGTGCCCACCGGGTTGAACGCCTGCGCCAGGTTCAGCCGCCGGGTCGCGGTCTCCTCGGGGCCCAACGACATCACGTACGGGTTGGCGGATGTCTCCAGGATCGAGCATCCGGCGGCCATCGCGAACAACGCAATCAGGAACGCCGAGAAGGTCATGATCTTGCTGGCCGGATAGAACAGGAACGCGCCCGCAGCAGCCAGCGCGAGGCCGGTCAGCAGGCCGACCTTGTAGCCGAACTTCTCGTTGATGAAGGCAGCCGGCAGGGCCAGCAGGAAGTAGGCGCCGAAATAGGCCAACTGGACCAGACTGGCCTGGAACGTGGACATGTCGAAGATGCGCTTGAAGCCCGCGACCATCGGCGTGGTCAGGTCGGCGGCGATACCCCAGGCGGTGAAGCAGCCGACGATGGCGACGAACAGCAGTCCCATCCCGGGGTAGACCCACTTCGCCTTTTGTTCACCCCCTGATCCGGGTGGACTGGATTCCTCATGGGTCACGGTTTGGGTCATCGCCTATCGGCCTTTCGTCGGTGGGGACGTCGTTGTCGAGTGGCCGGCAAGGGGAGCCGACCAGCCCGAGACCAGCGCTGACGTTACGCCACTGCCCACATTTCTTCGACCTGCGGACACCATGTGCACCGAAGACGCCAGATCGTGATCAAAGCAGGAGGTTGTGCGAGGTCCCGGATACAGAGACCAGAACTGAACGTTCCATCCCGACGGTCACCGTCGGGATGTCACTGCGGGGATGTCACTTCACTGCACTGATGTCACTGCACTGATGTCACTGCAGGGATGACGTGAGCCGCATGAGGTTGTCGAAGACCTTCTCGCTGGTCGGGCGCTTCAGCCACTCGTCGAGGTGGATCTGCTTGCTGTTCGCCCGGTAGGAGTCCTCGACGGCGCGCATGCGGTCGCAGAACTCCTTCCCGTGCACCATCATCATCATCTCCATGTGCAGACTGAGGGAACGGATGTCCATATTGGACGATCCGATCACCGAGACGTCTTCGTCGATGGTCATGTGCTTGGCGTGCAGGATGGTCGGGGCGGCGTACGCGTAGATCTTCACCCCGGCCCGCAGCAGTTCCTCGTAGTAGGAGCGCTGGGCGTGGTAGACCATGAACTGGTCGCTGATCTCGGAGACGAACAGTTCGACGTCCAGTCCTCGGGCCCCGGCGGTGACCAGGGCCATCTGAATGCTGTCGTCCGGTACGAAATAGGGGCTGGTGACGCTGATCCGGCGGCGCGCGTTCTGGAAGAGGGCGGCGAACAGCTTCAGGTTGTTGTCGTTCTCGAAGCTCGGTCCGCTCGGCACCATCTGCATGTCCAGCTTCGTGGCGTCGAGCTCGCCCAGCTGGATGTCGCCGACCTCGGGGAGCAGCAGCTCATCGCACTCGCTGTACCAATCGGTGACGAAGACGGCCTGGATCTCACGCACGGCCGGGCCCTCGATCCGGCACATCAGCTCCTTCCAGTGCAGCCCACGCTGGATGTTCTTCTTCTGGTGGTAGTGGTCGATGATCAGGTTCTGCGAGCCGACGAAGCCGATCAAGCCGTCGACGACGACCAGCTTGCGGTGGTTGCGGAGGTCCGGCCGCCGGTAGTGCTTCTTGAACGGCTGGATCGGCAGCATCGGCAGGTAGTGCGCGCCCATCGCCTTGAAGCGAGCGACCGTCCCCTTGCGGTTCGGGTAGGAGAACTGGGCGATGTGATCGGACAGCACCCGGACCTGCACTCCTCGGGCGCAGGCGCGCTCGCAGGCTTCGATGATCGGGGCGGTCCACTCGTCATCGACCAGGATGAAGAACTCGATGTAGACATAGCGCTCAGCGGTGTCGATCGCATCGGCCATGGCCTGGATCGATTCCCGATACACCGGGTACAGCTCGGCGGTGTTGCCGCCGACCATCGGTAGGGCGCCGAGGTTGCGGTTCAAGGTGACGATGGTCGGGAGCCAGTCCGGCCACTTGTCGGCGTGACTGACCAGGTGCAGCCCCTTGGTCCGTTCGAGGAAGAGCTCCGAGACGTACGCCTGCTTCTCGCGGCGGTGCTTCGGGAGCCGCCAGTTCCCGATCAGCAGGAAGAACAAGATCCCGATGTACGGGATGAAGACGATCGCCATGATCCAGGCGATCGCCGAGGACGGCTTGCGATTCGAGGCGATATAGACCGCGGCCACGATCGCGATCACGACATGCGCCACGGAACCCAGCAAAGCAATCCATTCGCCCGTGGGCATGACGCCTTCCTCCGTTGCTAGATCTTCTGGTGCTGCGTCGAGTTCGCTCGGCGTACTCAGCCAACGCTTGGCGAGCGTATCGTGCCGCACCGCCGATGAAGCCCGATCTGGTCGCCGCTGAGCCCGGGCACCCATTTGCACGACCCGAGAACGGCGTGATACAAACGATAATCATTTTCATTAAATGCCGGGGGTCGGGTTGAGTTCGCCATCGTTCGCGCCGGCGGGTGCCCGGACAGCCGGGAACGGGCGGCGGCAGAGATCGGCCGCCGCCTTGGCGGCGCTGCCGGTGCTGATCGGGCTGCTGGCGACAGCAATTGTGGTGAGCATCGGAGTCGGTGCGGTGGCGGTGGCGCCGGGAACCACGATCGGCGTCATCGGTCATCGCCTCGGCTTCTGGGGCCAGGGCGGCTGGACCACCGTCGAGGAAGTGATCGTCTGGGACTACCGCGTCCCGCGGGTGCTGCTCGCCGCCCTGGTCGGTGGCCTGCTCGCCCTGGTCGGTGCCGTGCTGCAGGCGGTCGTGCGCAACCCGCTCGCGGACCCGTGGGTGCTCGGGGTCTCGTCCGGTGCGGGTCTCGGAGCCGTCGCGCTGGTGCTGGCCTCGGGCACGGCGGTAGCAGGCGTGCCGTTGGCAGGCGGTGCCGCGGCAGGCTCCGCTCTCGCCACGACGGCGTTGTTCGTGTTGGCCCGTCGACAGGGACGGCTTACCCCGGTGCGGCTGGTGTTGGCCGGGGTCGCGCTGTCCTATCTGTTCAGTGCCGGCACCAGCTATCTGGTGCTCACCAGCGACGCCAACAAGGTCTTCGGCATCCTCTATTTCCTGCTCGGCAGCGTGGCAGAGGCGGACCGCACTGACCTCTTGCTGCCCGCCATTGCCCTGCTGCTGGGTGCCCTGCATGTGCTCGGGCGTGCTCGCGCGCTTGACGCCTTGATGACCGGCGACGAGACGGCCGTCGCGCTCGGCGTGTCCGCGGACCGGGTTCGCGGCGAGATGCTGCTCACCACCTCGGTGCTGACCGGCGTGGCCGTCGCGGTGAGCGGCGGCATCGGCTTCGTCGGTCTGGTTGTGCCGCACATCACCCGGATGGTCGTCGGCGCGGGGCACCGGCGCTTGCTGCCGACCGCCGTCGCCGGGGGTGCGGTGTTCCTTGTGCTGGCCGACACGGTCGCCCGGACCGTCGCGGCTCCGCTGGAGTTGCCGATCGGCGTGGTCACTGCGCTGGTCGGGGCGCCGTTCTTCCTCTGGCTGATGCGTCGCGACGGGGCCGCTCGGCGCGGCGGGGTGGACAGCCGATGAGGGTGCAGGTCGAGGGAGTCACCGTCCGAATCGGGGCAGCCGAGCTGCTCCGTGACGTCGAACTCGTCGTGCCGGCGGGCGCGGTGGTCGGCCTGGTCGGGCCCAACGGCAGCGGCAAGTCCACGTTGTTGCGCACCGTCTACCGGTCGCTGCGACCTCAGGTGGGCGTGGTGCGTCTCGGTGACGACGATGTCTGGTCGCTGTCGGCCCGCGGGTCGGCGACCCGGGTCGCGGTGGTCGCCCAGGACCCGGGTGTCGATGTCGAGTTCAGCGTGCTGGACACCGTGCTGATGGGACGTACGCCGCACAAGCGGCCGTTCGCCGGGGACAGCTCGGAAGACCTCGATCGCGCCTACTCCGCGCTAGCCAGGGTCGACGCGACGCACCTGGCGGATCGCTCGACCCCGAGCTTGTCGGGTGGGGAGCGGCAGCGGGTGCTGCTGGCCCGAGCGCTCACCCAGGCCACGCCCGTGCTCGTGCTCGACGAGCCGACCAACCACCTCGATGTCTGCCACCAGCTCGACCTGCTGGCGCTGGTACGTGAGCTCGGCATCACGGTGGTGGTCGCGCTGCACGACCTCAACCTCGCGCAGACCTACTGCGACCTGGTCACCGTGCTTTCGGCCGGCAAGGTGGTTGCCGCCGGGGCACCCGAACACGTGCTGACGCCCAAGCTGCTGCGTGAGGTCTTCCGGCTCGACTGCCACCGGGTGCTCCATCCCGTCACCGGTCGCACCCTGCTCGCACTGGATCGGCTCCAGTGACCACCGCTTTGCCGAGCGCTCGTCTCCGTTCCCATCCGATCGCCCATTCATGCCCGAGGAGGCACTCATCCATGTCCACAACGTCCATGTCCACAACGTCGGTTTCCGCCGCTGAGTCCGCGGCTGCCGCACGGCCGAGAGCGTTTCGCCCGTTCCGCCGCGGCGGTCCGGTATTGGTCGCTTCCGTGCTGCTCGCGCTGACCGCGGCCTGCGGCAGCAGTACGCCCGAGGCCGGCGGATCAGCACCGTCGAGCGCATCCTCGGCCAAGCCCGCTGGGGGCGCCTACCCCGTGACGATCAGCAACTGTGACCGCACCCTGACCTTCGACCACGCGCCGAAGCGCGTCGTGAGTCTGGCGCAGCCGCAGACCGATGTCGTGGTCGATCTGGGCTTGGTCGACCGGGTCGTCGGGCAGGCCCAGCTGGGGGTCGTCGACGGCCTGGCGGGCAGCGCCGAACCCGAAGGGAGCGAGAACATCCCGGTGATCGCCAAGAGTGGTGTCCCGGCCAAGGAGGTCACCGTCTCGCAGTCGCCCGACCTCGTGCTGGCTCCGACGACCTATGAATTCGACGGGGAGCAGGGGTTCGCGACGATGAAGGACCTCGAGGCAGCCGACATCGCGCCGTATCTTGCCGCCGGCGGCTGCCCGGAGCGGCGGATCCACCGTTCGGTCAAGGACACGCTGGTCGACCTCGACTCCCTCGGCCAGATCTTCGGAGTGCAGGACCGCGCCAAGGAGTTGGCGAGCGACTACACGGGCCAGCTCGACGAGGTCGCCGACGCGCTCCAAGGCACCAAACCGGTGAAGGTGGCCGAGGTGTACATCTGGGGCAGCGACATCCAGAGCCTGGTCGGCTCGACCGAGAACGATCTGGTCCGCGCTGCCGGTGGCGTGAACGTCTTCGCCCCTGGAGACCCACAGTTCAAGGGGATGCTCTTCGCCAATCTCTCGGCCGAGGTCGTGGCTGCCACCCAACCCGAGGCGTTCGTCTTCAGCGCCGGCAGCGAGAAGGAGGCAGACCAGGTCCGCGCGACCCTGCGCAAGACCTTCCCCAGCACACCGGCGGTGCGGAACGACAAGCTGATCGCCTACAGCTCCTCGGCGTCGCTGCCCGGCTCGATGACCACGCCGGCGGCGGTGCGGTACGTGGCCGAGCAGCTCCATCCCGACGCGTTCTGAGGTCCGGAGCCCCCCGGGGCACGATTGCGATGGTCGACGGTGCTTGATCGACGCGAGCATTTGGTCGGCCGTGAGGCCGGCGAGGACCTGGCCCTGGCGGAGCGGAGCATCGCCCTGGTCCGCCAGGGGGTCCTCGCCACCTGGGCCGAGCACCCGAGCGGAGACGCCTGGTTGCTTGATCTCGCCGGCACCGGGCATCTGGTCACCGGCCACGGCACGGACCTGTGTCACATCCGGCACCACGCGCTGACTGACGTGTTGGTCGAGGAACTGGTCTGGGAGCAGGCGCTCGCCTCTGCCGAGGTCGCCGGCGCTCTGCGTGACCAGCTGCATTGGCGGGAGGCGTGGGCAGCGGCGATGGCCCACTCCCACACCGAGGACCAGCTGTTCGAGCTGCTGGCATTGCTCGCCGCGCGGTTCGGGGTGGTGGCGGGGTCGTGGGTGCGGATCGACGTGGCCCTCACTCACGGGCTGTTGGCTGCTGCCACCGGCCGCACCCGACCGACAGTGACCCGCGCGCTGCAGCGACTGCGGCGCGCGGGTCAGCTGACGATTGCCGGCAGCGGACCGGCTCAGCGCTATTTGCTGCCGATCGCAGCGCTCGACAGCGCGGTACGCCACCGACCCTGACGCCAGCGCAGCACGGTGAAGACAGCGCGGCCGAGGATCCCGGTGGCGAAGCCGAGATAGGCACCGGCGATGCCCCAGCCCAGCACCTGCACCGCGAACCAGGCCACCGGCAGCGCGAGCACGAACTGGCTCAGGCCACCCGCGTACATGATCCCCTTGGTGTCGCCACCGGCGCGGAGCAGCCCCGCCAAACTCATGGCGACGACCATGGCGGGCACGAGCAGCAGCAGCACCCAGACCGCGCTGGTGGCGGCGTCCACGACGCCGCGGTCGGTGGAGAACAGGCCGAAGTACCAGTACGGAACAAGCAGCGGCAGCAGCACGACGAGCACGCACAGGCCTGCCATCAGCACCGCGCCGGCTCGGAGCGCCGCGCGAGCACCAGGCTCGTCGTCGGCGCCGAGTCGCTGCCCGGCGAGGATCGAGATGCCGCTGCTGCAGGAGAACACGACCACCCACAGCACCGTGACGGTGGTGACCATCAAACGGTAGCCCGCGAGGTCAGCCGTGCCGATGGTCGCGACGATGGCGGTCAGCAGCACGTCGGCGCCGTAGACGATCACCGCGAAGGTGGTGTCGGGCCAGCCGATCTTCCATACCTCCCCCGCAAGGGCCCGGGACGCAGGTCCTTCTGCCTTCTCATCGCCCCCCGCCGCACGGCGCCAACGGGATCGGTGGATGGGCGGTGCCGGATAGTCGGGGCGCAGCTCACGGCGTGCGAGCCAGGCAATGTAGCCGGCGCCGCTGGCGACGGCGGCGAGCGTGCCGAGGGCGGAGCCGACGGCGCCCAGACCGAGTCCATAGACCAGGAGCACGTCCAACGGGATGTTGACGATGTTGACCCCCAGGGCGACTTGCATGGTGATGCGAGTCCTCCCCAGGCCGCCGAAGACCCCTCGGTAGTGCGCGGTCACCGCGGTCAACGGCAGGGTGCAGGCAAGGATCCGGACGACGGTGCTCGCCTCGACCGGCACCTCTCCTCCGGCCAGCACGTGCAGAATCCACGGCGCGGCCGCGATGATGGTCAGGGTCGGCAGTAGGGCGGCCGCGAGGCAGACACGCAGACCGATCCCGAGCAGCCGACCGATCCTGGCGGTGTCCTCGGCCCCGTGGAGCCGGGCGATGAGGACCTGCACGGCGGTTCCCCACGGCACCACCAGAGCCGAGCCGAAGACGAAGACCGGTGTCGCCAACGCGATCGTGGCGAGGGCCGCGGTGCCGAACCGACCCAGCAGCAGCGTGTCGACCACCGCCAGTGTGGTGCTGGCCGCGCTCGCGACGATCAGCGGATACGTGACGATCCACGCCGCACGAACCCGCCTCGGCAGCGCCGCCGGTGCTGCCGGCGCCGTGGCAGCGGCCGGGGCACTCTCGGCGTTGTCCGCCGCGCCGGTCACGGCGTCGTCCGCGTCAGCCCGACCACCTCCGCCGAGAACGCCCAGCGGTCGCTCAGATCGGACAGCCCGGCATCCAGCCGGGCATCACGGCCATGACCAGCCTCCTCGTCGACGCGCAGCAGCGCTGGGGCGCTCGTCGCCTGTGCCCGCTGCAGGGCCGCAGCGAATTTGAAGCTGTGCGCGGGCACCACCCGGTCATCACGGACCGCCGTGCAGATCAGGGCAGCCGGATAGGCGGTCTCGTCAGTGACGTTGTGCAACGGCGACAGAGCCAGCAACGCGGCGAAATCGTCGGGGCCGCCGGGGTCGCCGTACTCGAACCGCCAGGACCAGCCGATGGTGAACCGGTCGAAGCGCACCAGGTCCATCACCCCATTGACCGCCAGCACCCCGGCGCACACGTCCGGCCGGCGGGTGAGCAGCGCGGTGGTCAGCAGACCACCGTTGCTCATCCCGCCGACCGCTAGCCGCTCCGGCTCGGTCCAGCCAGACTCGGCCAACCACTCGGCGGCGCCGATGAGATCGTCGACGGCGCGCACCTTGCGCCGGCCCGAGCCGGCCTCGTGCCACGCCTCGCCGAACTCACCGCCGCCCCGCACGTTGGCCAGCGCGTAGATGCCGCCCAGCTCCATCCAGGCCAGGGGCCCGGGGGTGAACGACGGCGTGATGGCAAACCCGAACCCGCCGTACGCGGCGAGGAAGGTCGGTCGGGCGCCATCGCGAGGCGTATCGCGGTGCCGGCCGAGCCAAACCGGCACCTCGACACCGTCGTCGGCGGTGAAGCGGACCTGCTCGACGACGAAGTCGTCCGGGTCGAAGGTGAGCTCGGGCTCGAAGAAGACGGTGCTGGTGTCGTCGCGGGTGTCCAGCCGATAAACGGTGGCCGGGCGCAAGAAATCGGTGAAGGAGTAGAAGCACTCGGTGCCGGCGGGATCGCTGCGCAGTCCCTCGACCGTGCCTGCGCCGGGCAGCGACACCTCGCCGAGATACCGGCCGTCGTACGGGTCGTGTACGTGGATCCGGCTGCACGCGTCGACCAGCTGGACGACATAGAGCTTGCCGCCGATCAGACCCGCGCCCTGGATCGCGTGGCAGCCCTCGGCCACCACCTCGACGATCTCGCCGGGACGCCGGGCATCGGTGCGGATGATGCGGCCCATCGGGGCATCCCGATCGGTCTGGAACCACATGATCGGCCCCTCGCCCGCGACGTAGGAATAGGACGCGTCGAAGTCGGGCAGCAGTTCCACGAACCCCGGGTCTGTCGCCGAGGCTGCGTCGGTGATGTCTTTGACGATGATGCCGGTGGTCGCCGCATCACCCCGCCAGAGAAAGAGGATCAGGTGGCTGCCGTCCTCGGAGGTGAGTACGGTGATGCCCTGCTCGGGGTGTGCTGGGTCTTCGTAGACGAGCTCGTCCTCGGCCTGGTCGGTGCCGACCCGGTGGAACGCGACGACCGGGTCGAGATCAGGTTCCCACTCAGCACTGGTCTTGGCGGCGGCTTCGGAGTTGGTCTCGGCGTCGGGCTCCGCTGCGCTGTCCCGTTCAGCGAAGCAGGTGTAGTAGAAGCCGGTCGAGTCGGCGTTCCAGCCGGCGGCCGAGAATTTGCTGCCTTCCAGCCGCTCCGGCAGATCCTCGCCGGTCGCGACCTCCCGCACCCGCCACTGCTGCCAGTCCGAGCCGCCGAAGCTGAGGCTGTAGGCCAGCAGCGACCCGTCGGGGCTCGCGGTGGCATAGGAGATCGTGGCGCTGCCCGCCTCACTGTGTTCGGCCGACGGGTCGAGCAGCAGCCGCGGCTCACCGTCGGGCGCGTCCATCACGTACAGCCCGTCTTGTTCCTGGCTGCCGTCGTTGAAGAAGTAGAAGTACTTGCCCCCTTGCATCAATGCGGTGTGGCAAGTGCGTTGGCTCCACACCTGACGGAGCCGCTCGCTGAAGTGGGCCTTCCACGGGGAGGCATCCAGGACCGTGCGGGCGAGAGCACCTTGAGCCCGGACCCAGGGCAGGGTGTCGGGATCACCGAGGTCTTCGAGCCAGCGGTACGGATCGGGCACGTCGACGCCGTGCAGCCGCTCGACCACGGCATCTTGCCGAGCCACGGGGTAGGTGAGGTTCAGGTCCTGCAGTTCGCTCATGCGATCGACTCGCTTCTCGGTGTCAGTGGTTGGGTGGTGTGTCGTTCGGTCACGAGGCGTTCTCGGGCTTGAGACCTGCGAGGTGGCGGAGGACCAGGGCGCGCCGCAGGTCGTCCTCCGAGGCGAACCCGGCTGCCCGAGCAGAGCGCCGACGATGGTTGCCGTCGGACGCGATGCCGGCATGGGCGGCGAGCAGCGCCTCGTCACTGGTGCCGATTTCCGTGGCGCGGGGCACCACGCCGCCGAGCTCGGCAAGCACATCCCGGATCCGACGAGCGCATCGGACGGCAGGAGTCAGATCGTCGGCGGCGGCCAGCACACCGGGCAGCCGGGCGAGGACACCGTCGTAGACCTGCGCCTCGACTCGGCGCAAGACCTCCTGCTCCGCCTCGGCGCGTTCCTCGGCCGTCTTTGCGGTGAGATCGGGTCGGCCCAGTTGCAGGGCGCCGGCGAGTTCCAGCAAGGCGTGTCGGAGCAGCGCCTCGCGGTAGGCGGCGGCGTACCGGCTCGCGGCTGGTCGCCCAGGGGTCAGGCGAAGCTCGTCGGCGATCAGCTCGAACGGCACGTCGGAGTGATCCGAGGAGGTCGTGTCGGCAGCGGCGGTGCGCGCCCGAGCCCACACCTGGCTGTCCTCGACCGCCAGGTCGACCGGGCGGGGCGCGATCCCGGCGACGAGGCGGTCGGCGACGGTGCGCAGCACCTCTTCGGCGTCGCGGCGCTTCTGCTCCACCCGGCCGGTCGGCAGCCAGTCCGCCAGTGCGGTCTGCGGACACTGCTCCAGCAGTTCGCCCCAGGTCCGGCGAGGGTAGTGGAGCCGTTCAGCGGTCGCGGCCAGTGCCGCCGCCGTCTCGACATCCACGATGCCGGCCGCGTGCGCCGCGTCAAGGGTGGCCTGGATGTCGACCAGAGCCTCCGACAGGCGGCGATGTCCGCTCTCCGGCCCCGCGTGCGCCACCGCGACGGCGTCGTCAGCGGTCAGTTCGCCGCGGTGATATCGGCCGAAGATCACACCGTGGCCCTCCATCCCGAAGTCGGCGAGCTCGGCGGCGCGCAGCGCACCCATGCTGGCGGCCCCGAGCACATGGACGCCTTGGGCCAGCGCAGCCAGCACCTCCTTGTGCCAGACCGCGGGGACGCTGCCGAACCGGCCATCGATGAGCACGATCACCGCGGCGCCGCCGAGCGCGGCCCGATACACGTCACCCTGAGCGGCGGGCGGCCGGAAGTCGGCATCGAGCAGCCGACGGGCGGCGTCCGCGGGGAGCGACGGCCCGAGGAACACGACGATCTGCTGCGGGTCGTGGATGACCCGCAGCTCGGTACCGGACCCGACGCTCATCGCGGCTGCTCGGCGGCGTGCTCGGCGGTGGTGTCTGTTGCTTCCAGCACCGCCAGGGCACGTTTTCCCGGCACGAACTCCTCGTGCGCGAACGCCAGGTGCTCCAGCCCTGGCACCACGACCCGGACGACGTCGATGCCCAGGTCGGTGCGGCTCAGGTCGACCGCGACCACGTGATCCAGCCCCGCGGCGGCGAGCGCGTCCAGCAGCTGTGCCAGGTCCTCGTCGAGGGTGTCGCGGACCGCGTGCGGAGCCTGGGCGAAAGACCTGGTCGCCTGAGCATTGACCCGCTGCAGCTCGGCTCGGTGCAACGCCAGGGTCGCGGGATCGTGCGCCACCGCGTACGCCGACGGTGGCTGGTCGTCTCGTGACCCGGCGATCGCGGTCAGTCGGCTCTGGGCCGCCTCCGTCAGCGCACGCGCCAGCGCGACCGTCGCGTCGTGGTGTGCGCCCATCCCGGCTGCCGCCGGCGCACCGTCCATCCCGTCGGCGCTGTCGATCACCTCGACCGCGAAGACCGCGATGCCGATGTCGCTGGTCTGTTCCCAGCAGGCGACCACCAGCCCGGCCTCGGCAAAACGATCCAGCACGCCCCGGCAGCCCGGGTCGGTGACGGTACGCAGGTCGACCGCCGTCGCGTCTTGCTGAGCGGTGTCGGACAGTTCCCACAGCACGGTGGCGTCGCGCTCGACCACCTCGTACAGCCCGTGCAGCACCGCCTCGAGCGGATGATTGCCCGACGCCAGCCCGTTGGAGCTGGCGAGGAACGCACCGGCCCCGGGCAGCGCCAGCGTTGTGTAGTGGGTGTGCACGAGTTCGTAGGGCAGCTGGACAGGGGCGCCGGTGCGCAGATCGACACCGGAGGCCCAGAGCAGCATCCGATCGTCGTCGAACGAGCCGTAAGGGTGCCGGGGCAGCCGGTGGCAGTCGACGGTCTCGAGCTCTTCGCGGAGGTGACGCCAGGACGAAAGACGCAACGGCAGCCGCGGGTGCTCGGCGTGGAAGGTCTCGGCAGCCTCCATCAGCCCCGATGCCCGCGCCGCGTCGAGGGTCAGTCCCTTGCCTTGGTTCACTGCCAGCGAGCGGGCGTTCGGCCGGGTCACCATCGTGACCGGCACCCCGACTCGGTCCAGGCCGGTCACGTCGGCGATGCGGGTGATTCCCATCGTCCGTCGGTGTGCCCAGACCCGGGCGACGGTGACGGCCGGATCGGTGGTGCGGTGGGTCCCGCTGCGGTGTGTCTTCGGCACGGCGGTCGGTCCGGGCAGCAGTCGACTGCGTGGTGACGCGTCGAGCAGATCGGTCATCGGGGTCCTCCGGGCAGCTTCTTCAGGCATGGGCAGGGTCAGGCATGTGGCGGGATCAGGCATGCGGTAGGGGCGGCGGGAGCAGCTCGGACTCGGGTGTGGAAAGCGGCTGCGGCCAGGCACCGCCGAGATGTGGGAAGGCGGCCGGCGCGGTGCAGCGGAGCCCGGGGACGACGCTGGCCGCCGCCGCGAATCCGACACGGGCGAGATCCGGCGTGGTGAGGTCGACCAGGTAGGGGAGGCGCCCGGCCGCGACCACGCGCTCGACATAGACACGGCGATCGGGCACATCAGCCGCCTCCGGCCAGCCGGTCGCCGGTCGTCCGGACGCCAGCCGGTCAAGCACATCGGCGCGGGCGCGCGGATCCAGATACAGCTGCACGTGGCAGAAGACATCGACCAGGTCGTGCAGATCGGCGCGATACGAGTCGCGATAGTGACGATCGGCACGCCAGGCCCGGAGCGGTCCGCCGGCCCAGGCGGCGAGCGTCTCGGGATCGTCGAGCTGGTGGGCTGCCTGGCACGAGACGACGGCCTCGGCGGCAGCCTTGGCGATCGCGTCGGCACGCCGGGGTCGCAGGGCGGTGCCCATCCCGAGGACCGGACCGTCCTTCTGGGTCAGCAGGACCGCGGTGACGGGCAGACCGAAGGGATCCGGGACGGCGTGGACCGCTATGTCGTAGCACGCTGCGCGGCCGCCGAGCACCGCGAGGAGCCAGTCGGGGACGGGCAGACGCGGCCAGCTCAAGCCGCCGATCCACGAGGTGGCGACGGCGTGCCGCTCGAGCGCCTCCTCCAGGGCCGCGGCTCCGGCTCTGGCCAGATCCGACCCGGCCGCGATCCCGGCATTGATCGGCAGGTGCGGAATCGGCTCACCACCGATGATCTCGAGGCCGACCCGACTGGCCGGCACCAGCACCTCGGCGCCCGGCACGTCCACGGCTCGGCACCAGGAGATCGTCCGACCGCGGTCGGGCGCGGTGAACGGGAAGCCCGGGGCGGCGTACTGGCCGGCGGAGTGGGGGGCGAGGGCGACGGGGTCAAGATGCGCCACGCCCTCGGCGGTCAGCTCATCGGCACTCGCGCGGCGAATGATCACCCGGTGGGTGGCGGCATAGCGTTCCACGGCCTCACCGAGGGCGGCCGTGCGCGCCGTCGTCCGGGACCACCAGGCGGCTCCGCCGGGGCTCGCCGCTCCCGGAGGCAGGCCGGCCAGCCGCGCGGAGGCGATCGACAACGCATCCGGCAGGCTCGGGTGCCGCGCCGGCTCGTCGATGGCGGTCACCAGGCCCAGCCGAGAGTCGACCAGCCGGGTCAGCGAGTTGGTGTCAGTGCTCATGGTCACCTCACACGTGCGGGATCGGGGCGCGGACGAGGTCCTGCTCGCGCAGTGGCGCCGGCACCAGCCCGAGCCGGTGCGGCTCGGTGCGGATGCGGTCACCGCCGAAGTACGGTGCGGAGGCGGGAGCGTTGGAGGTCAGATCCGGGGTGAGGACGCGACTGACGTGCAGACCGACCCGGGCGATGTCGGGCGTGGTGACATCGACGGCGTACGCCCGCATGCCTTGCTCGGCGAGGCCGTCGAGCAGTCGAGCCCTTCGTACGGCTGGCTCGCGGTTGGTTCTGGTCGGCGGTGCGGCCAGCGGGATCCGTACGTCTGGGTCGGTGATCCGGGTGACCAGCGATCGAGCGCGCGGGTCGAGATAGAACTGCATCTGGGCGCCGAGGTCGATGATGTCGCGATAGTCATCGCGGAAGTCGTCGAGGTAGCACCGGTCGGCGCGATAGGGCTTGTACGCCCGCGGGTCCAGACCGCCGGTAGCGATCGCCTGCCAGATGGCGCCATCGGGATCGAGGATTCCGGTCGAATAGAACCAGGTGCCGATGGCCTCGGCGGCGGCCTTGAGCGCGGCCTCACCGGGATCGGACCGGCAGGCGAATCCGGCACCGACGATCTGCAGTTCCCGGTCCTCCAGCAGACAGCCGACGACCTGGGTGTCGAAGGCGGTGGGGATCTCGAAGAAGTGATAGTCGACTCGATTGGCGTCGTCCCGGACCGCGAGTGCGGCGGTCAGCCGTGGGTCACCGCTCACGTCCAGGCCGCGAGGCGAGGCGCCGCTGTGCCACCACAGCGCCGTGGCGTCGCGTTCGATCAGCTCCTCCAGGGCGGAGGTCTCGGCGAACGTTCGGTCCGGCCCGGCGGCGATGCCGGCGTAGACCAGGCCGTTGGTGCGCGGCTCGGTCGTGCGATCCGGACTCCAGTGGAAGTTGCAGTAGACGAGCGAGGCCGGCAGCAGGCATGGGCTCCCGTCGTGGAGGTCCTCTCCCGGCGCCCACAGCACGTCGAGGTCACGGGTGAAGGGCACGAACGGGAAGCCAGCGGTGTGATACTGCTCGGCGGAGAAGAGCACGATGCTCGTCGGGTCGAGGACGCGGTGACCGCGCCGGAGCAGCTCGGCGTAGCTGCCGCGTACCAGGTTCGTCGGCACGTGATTGCCGCAGTAGCGTTCGACGGCCTCACCGATCGCCGCGACCGCGGCTCCGATCGGATCGCCGAACGTCGCTCCGATCGCCGCCCGGTCCGCGTGCCAGTGCACGGGGTCGAGCGAGTTGGCGACGTCGGCGCCCCTGGTGATGAGTCCCTGCGGGAACCACGGGGGCATGGGGTAGTCGACGAGTCGCCGCACCAGCCCGAGCTGCTCGTCGACGAGTCGACGGTGGGCGGCGGGTAGCCCGTCCAGATCCATCTCGGTCACCGGGTCGGCAGCCAGGCCGAGCCGGGCACGGGCAGGACGGGGTGGCTGATGATGTCGCGGGTGCGCAGGTCGAGCTCGCGCTGCTCGGTCGACCCCAGCGGCACCCGACCGGCGAGGAGGTCGAGTGCATCGGCTGCGAGCAGTCCAGCTGCGATCGCCGCACTGCCGGGATCGGGCGAGGGATAGTCCGGGGCGGTGCGGTCCCAATGGCTCCAGAGAGCGAGCAGCAGGTCAGGCGAGTCCGTTGCGGCGAGCTGGCGGCGGCGGACGTCGTCGTAGCCCGGGCCTTCGCCGGGCACGGTCAACGGGCCGATGTGCAGGGCGGTGCCGTCGCCCCAGCAGCGGTGCCAGGCGATGCCCCGGGCGGCGAGCTCGGCGTCCAGCCGCAGCCAGGCGGCATCGGGGAGCCAGCCTGCGCAGGCGATGACGAGGTCAGTGACGTCGTCGGTGAGGCTTGTCGCGGCGCCGGGCAGCAGGGTGCGGACCGCATCGGCGACGACGCCGTCACCGAGAATGACGGCGTGCGCGTGAGGCGGGGTCGAGAAGGAGAAGGCGCCCGGCTCGGCGAGTAGGCCCTCGGCGGCGAGCTCGGCCGTCACCTCGGCGGCGATCGCCTGGTCGAGGGCAGTGCAGCTGCTCAGATCCGTTTCACCGCGCAGCACGCTGACCAGTTCGGCAGCTGCTGCGGCGCCGAGCTCGAGGGTCAGGAAGTCCTCGCCGCCGGCGTAGACGACGAAGTCTTCCCCCACCGTGAACAGGTGGGTGGTGGAGATCGGCCGAAGGGGGCCGCCCTGAGCGGGTGCTGCGGGTTCGAGAGAGATGGTCACGGATCCTCGTCGGGTCGGTGGACGACGGCGGCGTGCCGGGGCGAGTCAGCAAGACCCGCCCCGGCCGATGCTCACTCCCAGGCGAACGGCGCGGAGGCCGTGGCGTGGTTGCCCGAGTGGAGCACGGGGGCGCCAGTGCGGGTGCGGGTGCTGACGCGACGGAGCAGCTTCTTGTCCATGGGGGACCTTTCCTTTCTGCGTGACTGACCACCGGCGGTCGCCGGTGACGAGCCGAGTGTTCGCCAGCCTCCGGCGCCCTGCAGTGCGAAATTGCACCGAGTGCGAAATTGCACCGAGGCCCAGCTGGGCGGGGAGTGCTCGACTGAGTGGGTAGCTCGACTGAGCGGGGACAACTCGACTCGAGTGGCCCATCGACCGTCTGGGCTGGTACAACATCTGACAATGATATCGATAATGGTTTTCAGTTGCGATGTGATGTTCTGCTGTGCAAGGGCGCCCAGATGCTGGTGATCCCGCGTGCCGTGACGTACGTCGCCGCGGCACCGCTGGCGTTTGCCGGGACGGTCCTGGCCGGCGTCGCTGTGGTGGCCGCCCGGGTGACCCTGCTCGGGTCGTTGGCGCTGGCGATCGACCGGGCCCTGATCCAGGCCCGACCCTTCGCGGAGGTGACCCCGCTGCTCGTGGTGGCGTCGGCTGCCGGTCTTGCCGAGCTCGGCATCCGGGTGCTCGGTGCCCTGGCCGCCGCTCGGTTGTCGACCCGGGTGCTCGGACAGGTCCGCGCGCGGCTGGTTGCCGCGCTGGTCGAGCTTGGTCCCGGCTGGCTGCGTGGTCAGCGGGCCGGGCGGGTGCAGGCGACCGTCGGCGATGGCGTCGAAGCGCTGCAGGGTTATGTCTCGGCATATCTGCCGCAGCTGGCTGTAGCGACGATTGCACCGACGGTGCTCGTGCTCCTGGGCATCGTGATCGATCCGCCGGCCGGGCTCGCCGCAGGCATCGCCGCGGTGCTGCTGCCACTGTCCAAGCCGTTGTGGACCCGTCTGGTCGGTGATCGCAGCCGCGCCCACTGGGAGGCGTACGCGACCTTGTCGGCCCGCATGCAGGAGGCGCTGGCCGGCATGCCGACGCTCCGGCTGCTGGACGCTACCGGCGATCGTCGCGCCGAGATCGCTCGGGACACGGAGCGACTGAAACGCGAGAATCGTTCTGGTCTGGCGATCTCGCTCATTGCGTACTGCCTCGCGACCGTGGCGGTCGGGCTGGGCACGGTGGTGGTCACGGTGCTGGCCGGTCTCGGTCTGGTGAGCGGCCGGATCGGGCCGCTCACCGCCCTGGTGCTGGTGCTGGGCGTAGCCGAGGTGTTCCGGCCACTGCTGGAGTTGGAAAGCTTCTGGAGTGCCGGCTTCCGTGGCCGCGCCGCTGCGGAGGCCATCGACGAGATCCTGGGTGCACCACGGCCGCTCGTGATGTCGGCCGGCTCGGAGGTGTCTGCCGGCTCGGGGGTGGTGTCCGGCGGCTGTTCAGCGAGTCTGGGCGGCCCGGCGGTCCGCTTCGAGCGGGTGTCCTTCACCCACCCGGGGTCGGCCGCGGCGGCACTGGTCGGGATCGACCTCGACATCGCCCCTGGTGAGACGCTGGCCCTGGTCGGGCGCTCGGGTGCGGGCAAGTCGACTCTGGTGCACCTGCTGCAGCGCTGGTACGACCCGGACCAGGGCCGGGTGCTGGTGAATGGCCAGGACATCGCCACCATCGAGCTGACCGACCATCGGCACCGGATCGCGGTGGTCTCGCAAGATGTTCACCTGCTCGGATCCACCATCCGGGATCATCTGCTCCTCGCCCGGCCTGACGCCGAGGACGCCATGCTGCTCGACGTCTTGCATCGGGCTCGTGCCCTCGACGTGGTGGCCGGTCTGCCTGATGGGATCGACACGCCCCTTGGCGAACGCGGCGCCCGGTTGTCGGGCGGGGAACGGCAGCGGATCGCGATCGCCACGGCCTTCCTCTCCGGTGCCCCGCTGCTGGTCCTGGACGAGGCGACCTCGGCGCTGGACGGCCGCACGGAAGCCGCGGTGATGGGGGCCGTTGCCGACCTGCGTCAGGGGCGGACCACGCTGCTCATCGCCCACCGCCTCTCGACCGCCGCCGGGGCGGACCGGATTGCCGTGCTGGAGGCGGGACGGTTGCTCGAAGTGGGCACGCCGACCGCACTTGCGCGCTCGGGTGGTCGATTGGCCGACCTGGTTGCGGCGCAGGTGGTCTTCGCATGAGTGGTCTTCGGATGAGCGCAGTCGGGGCCGCACAGTGGGAGCCTGGCCGGTTGGCGCCCGACGTCGCCGGCCGACGCGGACTCCGAGGGCTGTGGGTCGTGCTCGGTCGGCATCGGCTGCCGTTCGTGCTGTCGGCCGTAGCCGGGGTCTTCACCCGGGGCCTCGGCGCGGCCACCCTGGTGCTCGGGGCGGTGCTGCTCGGCACCGCGCTCGAGGGCGGCTCGGGACGCGAGGTCGTCGGCTGGGGTGTCGCCGCGGCTGCGGCCGTGCTGCTGCGCGCGGTCGCGTTGTGGCTCGAAGCGCACCTGTCTCACGAGCTCGCCTATCGGATCCTCGCGGAGGTGCGGATGTGGCTGTTCGATGCGTTCGTCCGGCTGGCGCCGGGCCGGCGGGGGCGGCATCGGTCCGGCGACGACGTGAGCGCCGCCATGGACGACAGTCAGGCGATGGAGATGTTCTATGCCCACTCGCTGCTCTATGCGGTGGTGGCGGCGATTCTCAGTCCGATGGTCGTGATCGTGTTGTTCGTCGTTGATCCGGTCAGCGGCGTGATCGTGCTGTTCGGCGCCGCGGTGGCAGGTATCGGGCCGTTGCTGTTGCGCCGTGCCAACCACCGCGACGGGCACGAGCTGCGGAGCGCGCTGGCTCGTCTCAACGCAGATGTCGTCGACATCGTCGACGGGTTGGCCGAGGTCACCGCGTTGCCGGGTGGGAACCAGCTGGTGCAGCGTTTGGTCGGTTCCGGGCATCGGACGGCGAGACTGCAGGCCAGGCAGTCGGCCCGGGCCGCGCTCGAGCAGGGCCTGGCGTATGCCGCGTCCGCCATCACCCTCGTCGCAGTCGTTGGCTGGCAGTTGCTGGGCCGCGACTCGCCGGGGCCGGTCGCCGTACTCGTCGTGGTCGCGCTCACCCTTGCCACGTTCGATCCCCTGCACACGTTGCTGGCCGCGACCAAGGTGTGGGGAGTGACAACAGCCGCCGCAGACCGAGTCTTCGATCTGCTCGAGCAGCCCGCCGCCGTGCCCGATGCCGGCACCGCGGGGCGGGGGGACCTTGACCCGGACCGCGGCTTGGAGATCCGTGGGGTCCGGTTCAGCTACCCGGGATCGGCCACGCCGGCGCTCGATGGGGTCGACCTGGAGATCCGGCCGGGGGAGACTGTCGCGCTTGTGGGCCACTCCGGGGCGGGCAAGTCGACTTTGGCGCATTTGGTGGCCCGGATGTCCGATCCGGACGACGGAACGATCCTGGTTGGCGGCATCGAGATCACCGCCTTGGCGCAGCGGGAACTGCATCGCGCTGTCGTCACCGTGCCGCAGGATGTGCTGCTCATGCACGACACCCTGGCGGCGAATCTGAGACTTGGCCGGCCGGAACTGGCCGACGAGGTGCTGGCGGACATCGTGACGACCGTCGGACTCGACTCCGTGGTCGAACGCCTGCCGTCCGGGCTGGACACGGTGGTAGGCGATCGGGGCGCCCGGCTCTCGGGTGGCGAACGGCAGCGGGTGGCGCTCGCTCGGGCCCTCGTCCGGGCACCGGCTGTGCTGGTCGTGGACGAGGGCACTTCGATGCTCGACGCGCTGAGTGAGCAGGAGCTGCGGGCGTCGATGGCGGAGGGTGCGGCGGGCCGGGCGACCTTGCTGATCGCCCACCGGCTCTCCACCGTCGTCGCCGCGGACCGGGTCGTCGTACTCGAAAGAGGTCGGGTGGTCGCGACCGGCAAGCACCCGGAGCTGCTGGCTGGGTCGGCGACCTACCGACACCTGGTGCTCGACCAGTGGCGTGGCCTGCAGGAACTGCTCCCGCGCGACTGACTGTTCGCGAGATCGAGTGGGTCACTCTCGACTCCTGCGACTCTTGCGTTCGGTGACGCCCTGAGTGCGCAGGAGTCTCTTCACTTCGTCATGCTCGCCGAAGACATAGGCCCTCGCGAGTAGGTCGTTGAACGAGTCGGACAGGGTTGGGTCATTCTCATCGACGGGGATCGTCAAAAGCTTGGGGGTCCGGGAGCCGATCAGCAGACTGTTCGCAACGAACAGCGCGGTGCGCTTGTTGCCGTCTTCGAACGGTTGAGCCTTCGCTAGATTGACGAAGAGGTCCAAGGCGTTCTCGATCTGGTCGCCACTGTGGAGCGCGGTGTCGATGATGCGCTGGAGTTCTGCTTCCGTGAGTGCATCGGGCGTATGTCGGCCGTAACGGGTGCGTACGCCGATCTGCTGGTCCTGCGCCCTGAGCTGTCCAGGGTGTATCGCTCCGCTGCGGGTGATCTTGGCGTTGACGGCGCGGACGAACTTCACGTCGATCGGCTCTGCCCGGTGGTCGATGATGAACTGCGCGACATCGCGCAGATCCTCGAGCAATGCCAGGTCCGCACGAGAGCGGACTCCCGCCAGGCTCCCGGAGCGGAGAAAGCTCTCAGTGTCGAGGCGCCCGGTCGACAGCCCGTCGAACACCTTGCCCGAGGAATACACGACTCCGGCGAGGTCGACGACTTCGATCGCTGGCATGGCGTGCTCCTTGTCCTAGGTCGAGCAAATCTTGGCTCAATCATTCCGGATGACGCACCAGATCTGATCGAAGCGACGTGCGCATAGCTGAGTCACGCCTGTCATTGCCTGGGCTTGGTTACTACGCTCAGGCCCTGTCAACGGGCTTGGATCGACCAAACCGACGAGGTGACCAGATGTCTGACTCCAGGGCCAATGACCAGTCGGCGCGGCTGACCGATCTCGAGCGGCGACTGGCTTTGCTCCGGGTCGAGAACCAGCGCCTGCGAAACCTGCTCAAGGTGAGCGATGGCGTCGAGCCGCCGCCGGACCAGCCCACCTTGGCACCCTCCGATCCCGGCTTGGTGACGAATTCCTCACCGCCCGCGGCGAAGCTCGCGCTGTACCAGCGGTTGTTCGCGGCACGCCCAGACGTCTACGCGAAGTACTGGGAGAACCCGAGGAAGCGAACCAAGGGCTGGTATCCGGTGACGCGGGATCCGTTTCGCAAAGGCTCACTGTGGGACCGGCGACCGCTCCCGCTGACCGCCGAGGTCGTGGCCGACCACCTGCACAAGGACACGGAGCTGTTCATCGGCCTGTATCCGTTGCTGGCGGATGCGACTTGCTGGTGGCTGGCCGCCGACTTCGACGGTCCGCAGGCGATGCTCGATGCCCATGCCTACGTGAAGGCTGCTGCCTCGTTGGGTGTGCCATGCGGGCTGGAGATCTCCCAGTCGGGTCGTGGGGCACACGCCTGGACCTTCTTCACCGCGCCGGTCTCAGCCGCGGACGCGAGAGCGATGGGCACTGCCTGCCTCCACCGCGCGATGGCGCTGCGCGGTTCCATGCCGCTGACCAGCTATGACCGGCTGTTCCCCAACCAAGACACGGTGCCGGTCGGGGCGTCCGGTGTCGGGAGCCTGATTGCGGCTCCATTGAACGGGAAGCGACGCATCGAGCGGCGTACGACCGTGTTCGTCGACCTTGCGACCTGGGAACCGTGGCCCGATCAATGGGAGTATCTGTCCCGACTGGACCGGATGACGCCACGCCAGGTTGCGTCGGTCGCTCGTAAGGACCGGATCAGTGTCGGCCCGGAAGTGATCAGGCTGGAGGCCTCGCCCGCGACCGCGATCCAGCCGCGGCCGCCCGCCCACGTACGCGGCACGCTGGCCGCAAGACTGACGATCCTGGACAAGGACCTGACGCCGGGATTGTCGGCGGCGCTCCGGCACGCGGCGACGATCCACAATCCGGGCTTTTATGAGGCGCAGCGCGCACGACGGTCGACCTGGCAGATCCCGAGGTTCATTCAGGGTTTCGATGTTGCGGTCAACGGGGACCTGATCTTGCCTCGTGGGCTGCTTGAACAGGCAACGGCCCTGATCGCGCAGTCGGGCGGTGAACTGACCTGCGAGGACGAACGCGGCCAAGGCAACGAACTGGCGGTGTCCTTCCTCGGGAGACTTGATGACCGGCAGACCGCGGCGGTGGACGCGCTGCTGGCTCACGAGGACGGGATCCTGCATGCGCCGACAGGCTCCGGAAAGACCGTGATGGCCTGTGCTGTCATCGCCGAGCGCGCCGTCAGCACGCTGATCTTGATCAACAAGACCGCGCTCGCCGCGCAATGGCGAGCGCAGCTCCGCGACCTGCTCGGCATCAAGGCCGGCCAGCTCGGAGGCGGACGGACCAAGCTCCGAGGGCAGGTCGACATCATGCTGCTGCAGACCTTGGCCCGCCATGACTCGGCCAAGGTCCGCGAGCTCACGAAGGACTACGGTCAGGTCATCGTCGACGAATGCCACCACCTTGCTGCCGGATCCTTTGAAGGCGTCGTATCCCAGATCGGCGCCGCCTGGTGGCTGGGTCTCACCGCGACACCCGAGCGCAAGGACGGTCTGGAGCAGGTCACCAGCTGGCAGCTCGGTCCGATCCGGCATGTCATGAAGGACACGCTGCCTAGCGAGTCCAGCCTGGTCACGCCGTACGAGGGACCGCGTCGCGAACTGCGCATCCGCGAGACCGCCTACCGCTGCCCAGTCGATCTGGACCCCGCTCTGCCTGGTGCCATGACTCAGCTGGACGGCTTGCTCGCCGTCGACGTCGGTCGCAACCAGCAGATCGCCGCCGATGTTGCGATCGCCCTCGAACAGGGACGTAAGTGTCTGGTGCTGTCCCGTCGGCGCGATCACCTCACCACGCTTGCCGAGCTGCTGCCGGACACGGAGGCCTTGATCATGCGTGGCGGCATCGGTGCCAAGGCGCTGGCTGCCATCCGCGGCCGCATCGCCGATACTGATCCCGGTGACCCGCTCCTGGTCATGACGACCGTCCCGTACGGAGGGGAGGGATTCGACGCGCCCATCATCGACACGGTCTTCCTGGTCGGCCCGATCTCCTTCCCAGGACTGCTCACACAGGCAGTCGGCCGGGCGCTACGCCGCCACGAAGGCAAGACCGAGGTCATCGTCCATGACTACGTGGATGCCGACGTCCCGGTCCTGAAGGCCCAGTTCTCCCGACGGCGAACTGCGTACCGACAGATGGGCTTCACGGCCACATTCTCTTGATTGACCCATCCGCATGGATGTGCCAGAAGGTTGCCGAAAAGCGGGCAGCAGCCCGGGGAACGGCGCGGGCAATGGACGGTAGCGCCACGAGAAGTCGTGTGACATCTCAGCTACCGTCGCGTTGCCGGTCAAGGAAGAACTCAGGCGGCGAACCGGAGGACATCCTCAACTATGTTCACGTCGAGGTCATACTCTTCCGCGACCCCGGCAATCGGCTCGCCCGCGCGCCACAGTTCGACCAGATCCGTCACGCGGACTTTCGATCTGCCGAGTACCGGCGAGCCCCACCCGAAGCGCGGATCGATGATGACGTCGGCAAATTCAGGGAACTGCTTGAGCCGAAGACGCTGTGCTCCGCCTTCGGAGTCCCACTCGATGTAGCGGAGATGCTCTTCCAGCACCTCTCGGATCGCTAGCTGTCCGCTGGACGCATGAACCAGCTGCTCGTCAGCGAGACGGACGAAGACGGCAACGCCATCCGTAGCGATCCGCTGACGCGCTAGCGCGTAGGGGTCGTCGAACTCTTCCCGCGCGATTGCGGCGGCTGCGCGGATGTCCCGCATCGGCATTCGTAGTTCCCTGAGAGCGCGGAGTACGTAGGCCTCGATGACACCAACGAAGGGAACTCGCGGCCAGCCGCGGCGCTCAGGTGTCACGCTGTGGACCAGCGGGTCATCCGTGGCCAGCCAGCGGTCAAGAGTGCTTTCGTGCATGCGGAGATACCGAGCGGTCTCGCGCGCGGTCAGGATCGGTGTCTTGTAGATGTTGGTCACCGTCACCTCCGGGATCGACGGTACCGTCTGAGACCCTCAGCCGAACAGATCAACCCGTCTGAGTGGGCGTGCGTCAGTTCTGCGGCGGGTCCGCAGTTTGGCCCGATCTCTTTCCCACGTTGTCTCGGGCCGGTGGAAGGCCGACTTGCGTCGGAATGCGCGGCCGCGGCAGTTGGTGGCGCTGAAGACACCGACGAGGAGGGCGGACATAACAAAACCCTCGGACCGCTTTCGCGTGTCGAGGGTTCAACGTGACTCACTTGGCGGAGGATGCGGGATTCGAACCCGCGAGGGCGTGAACCCAACCCGCTTTCCAAGCGAGCGCCATAGGCCTCTAGGCGAATCCTCCGCGCGGAACCTTACAGGGCTCTGCCGCGTCCCGCGAATCCCCAACCGTCCTCGGACAAGCCCAGTCCGAGCAGGTGACCCGGAGCACGATCAGCGCGGCCACGGCAGCGGCCAGCTCGCCGGCGGCCAGCCCGAGCCAGACGCCTGACCGCCAACGGTGCCGAGCGCGGCACCGCGTACCCCCATCCCGAAACCGAAGATCAGCAACGGATCCAAGGTGATCTGCACCAGCACCGGCACCACCCACAGCAAGGTGGAGAACCGCATTCGTCCCTCGGCCCGGACCAGGGAGGAGAATCCGGTGGCGAAGATCGCCCCGGCCAGGATGATCACCGCATAGTCGCGGGCCATGCCCCGCAGTTCCTCGGTCGTCCCGAACACCGTGAGCAGCGGTTCCAGCGCCAGCAGTCCACCGACGGAGGTCAGCACCGCGACGGCCCAGAACATGATGAACGCGTTGCCCGCGGCGCGGGCGGCTCGGGCCGGATCACCGGTGGCTGGCCTCGGCGCCTGCTCCGTGATCCTCTGCAAGATCGGGTTCCTCCTCAGAACCGCGATCCTGGCTAGAACCCGATGCCGACGTCAGCGCGACCGTCCGAAGAGCGCCAGTAGCTCGGCCATCCGCTCTCGCGCCCAGTCGTACTGGACGGTGTCGGTGTGCCCGCGATAGTCCGTCTCGATGATCATGATCAAGATCAGGTAGAGCGAATACAGCCGGCGCCGAGTGACCTCGTTCTCGGTCAGAGGACCCCAGCCGTACCCGCGCATGAACGGTGCCGGATCGCCGAACACGGGCAGATCCAGTGCCGTGAAACCGGCCTCCATCAGCGGATCGCCGTAGCAGGCACGCTCGTGGTCGATGATGCAGACGATCTCGCCGTCGCGGATCATCACGTTGCTCGTCCACAGGTCCCACTCGATGAACCGAGGCTCAGTCACCGCGTCCAGGCTCGGCTCGGCCTCGGCGATCAACTCACGGACCAGGTCATAGCTGACACCCAGATCGACCGAGCGGCGTTCGCCGTCGGACAGGACGTCGTCGATCATCCGCCGAAACGCCGTACGCCAGGTGGGATCCGGTGGACCTGCCAGCCGGCCGAACCACGGCCCGACAACGGAGTTGAGCTTCCGGTTCAGCGCACCGAGCGACTCGTTGTAGGCCACCCGCTCAGCCGGCTCCAGCGTGGCCTCGACGATGCCGAGGTTGTCGCCGTCGATGTAGGGCATGAAGAAGTAGTCGGCGTCGCACAACTCGTGGCTCTGATCCGCGTAGTCGACGTGCGGCACCGGCACATCGGTCTGCTCCTCGATCATCCGCAGCGATGCCAGTTCGATCCCCATGGCGCCCTGCTCGTAGGTCATCACCTCCACCCCCGGGGGCGGAGCGATCTTGAGCACGGACTCGCGCCCACTGCGCAGTCGGATCCGGTAGGCGACGTTGAACCAACCGTGTCCCAGCTCGCTGACCCAGTCCTCGCCGTCCGGGATCACTTCGTCGGGCCCGTACGCCCGCGAGACCATGGCTCGCAGGGTGTCCAGCGACTGCCGGTTCTTCGTGATGCTCTCCATAGTGGGCTGATGGTAGGGCACCGGTCTTGGGCGGCCACCAGCCCCTGGTCAGGGGGCGTTAGGTGTCTACCCGACCTATGCCGGGATCGGTTCGCTGGAGTCCCCGGCGAGCAGCAGTTGCGGCACCTGGTGGCAGTAGAAGGTGCCCGGAGCAGCTGGATTCGAGGTGAGGGCGACCACGACGTCGAAACGGTCGGAGGGCCACGGTCCCGGCACGTCGCCGCCGGAGATCACCGGCGCGAGCCCGGCAGTGATGTCTGAGATGTGGTCGTGCTCCCAGCAGACCAGGACCGTCTGGTCGGCTTGCTGCAACAGCCAGTCGACCAGCTGATCCTCCTCACCGACCGCGACGGTGACCGTCGGGGTGGCGCCGAATCTGAGCGCCAACGGCCAGACCGTCTGGTACGTCCGGTGTTTCTCGGGCTTGCCGTACGAGGGCGAGGTGATCAGCGTCGGACGGCTCAGGTACGGGCTGGGGAATTGGTCGTCTGTTGGATCGAAGAGCGTCGCCAGACCGCCGGCCCGCTGCCAACCCTGGGGGATGAGCGAATCGCCGTCGTTCTGCCCGTTGATGTCGACCCCGAGGATCTGCTGGGGCTTCCCGTCCGAGGTGCTGGCGTTGGAGTCGGGGGTGTCTGTTGCGCTGACCGTGGTCGGCTTCTCACCGTGCCGGATGATGAAGATCGCGGCCGGCAGGCCGATCGGCGCTGCTGGTGGATCTGCTGGTGCGGTGCTCGACATGGTGACTCCGGTCCTGGTTTGTTCGATGCACATACTGCCGGACGGGCAATCGCCAGCTCGTTGGGCCGCGATTGCGGCAGTCCTGATTCCGGTCGACCAGTCCGACGCCCATCTCACGAAGTTGCGTGTGACTTCAGGGTGCCAACTCGGCGCAAGATTCACACACAAGCCGGCATGAGCAGCGTGGCGGCGCCGGTACCGGATGATCTGTACACTGGTCGCCGGTCCCCCGCGTGGCGATATCTCGCCCAATCCCCCCAGGGCCGGAAGGCAGCAAGGGTAAGTGAGCTCTTTCGGGTGCGCGGGGGACTTCTATGTCTTCATCGCCGGGGCGTCGTCGCTTGGCGACAGCCCAAGGCGCTCCATGAGGCCCATGGCGTCGTACGGCGCGTGGATCTTCGCGTCGTTGTCGCAGTAGACGTACACGTCTTGGCCCGTGCCCGACCATGCTGCGATCCGCGCAGCCCAGCTGTCGAGTGCCGCCGCCGAGTACCCGCTGGCGTACAGCTCCGTGTCGCCGTGCAGGCGGACGTAACGGAAGTCGGTGGTCGCCTCGTCCAGAACGGGCCAGCTGCCCGGGTTGTCGGCCAGCACGAGCGCGATCTCGTGCGCACGAAGCAGTTCGGCCAGCTCGGGGGTGCGGAAGCTGTCGTGGCGCACCTCGAGCGCATGCCGGATCGGGTGTCGTGGATGGCCCGTGGTGAGCAGTTCCCGATCGGCGGAGATGCGGTGATCGTGCTCGCGAGCGAGCACGGCCGCCTGGCCGAGAGTGCGCGGCAACAGCTCGAAGAATGCCGCGAGCCGCTCCCGGTCATAGCCGAGATTGGGCGGCAGTTGCCACAACAGCGGGCCGAGATGCTCCTCCAGAGCCAGCACGCCCGAGGCGAAGAAGTTGGCCAACGGAGTCCGTACGTCGCCGAGCTTCTTGAGATGGGTGATGAACCGGCTGCCCTTGACAGCGAACACGAAGCGTGATGGCACTTCGGGCACCCAGCTGGCGAAGGTAGCCGGCCGGAGCAGGCCGTAGAAGGTGCCGTTGACCTCGATCGAGCCGAGTCGGGAGGCGGCATAGCCGAGTTCACGCTTGTGCGGCAGCCCCGGCGGATAGAAGTCCCCGCGCCACGGTGGGTAGGTCCAGCCGGAGATGCCGATGTGCACCTCAGTCATTCACGATCAGCCTGCCTCGGTCAGAGCGATACCCGCAGGATTTTGTCGTCGTCCCGGCGGGGGTCGATCCGCCCGTCGGTGTTGGAGGTGGTGATCCACAGTGATCCGTCGGGCGCAGCCACGGCGTTGCGGATCCGACCGAGATCGTCGGCGAAGTAGGCCTTGGACTTGCCTGCTTTGGTCCCATCGAGCGGGACGGCGAACAGGCACCTGCCTTGGAGAGCGCCGACGAATGCCGTGGAGCGGGTGATCGCCAGTCCGGCCGGAGAGCAGCTGCTGGTGGGCTCCCAGGTCAGCTTCGGATTCACGAAGGCCTTGTCGTCGGACTCACCCTCGACCTTGGGCCAGCCATAGTTCCCGCCCTTGCGTATCAGGTTGAGCTCATCGGCGGCCTTCTCGCCGAACTCGGTCGCCCACAAGCGACCGCCGGCATCGAAGGCGAGGCCCTCGATGTTGCGGTGACCGTACGACCAGGTGCGATTGCGGTACGGGTTGCCCGGTGCGGCGCGCCCGTCGGGCCGGATGCGCAGGATCTTGCCGGCGAGCGAGTCCCGGTCTTGAGCGAGCGAGGACTGCTCAGCATCGCCGGTCGAGATCAGCAGCATGCCGTCCGCGTCGAACAGCAGCCGGCCGCCGTGGTGATGGGTGCTCGTCGGGATGTCGGTCAGCACGGCCTTGGGTTTGCCGACCTTGCCGCCGCGGAGACTGATCCGGGCGACCCGGTTGTCCGAGGACGAGGTGTAGTAGACGAACAGGGTCTCCTCGTCGCCCGGGGCAGTGGCGATACCGAGCAGACCGCCCTCGCCGATACCGCTCGGCGGGACCACGCCGGAGACGGTGCCGAGGGTGGTCTTCTTGCCTGTGGGTGTCACTCGGATGATCTTGGCGCTGTTGCGCTCGGAGACCAGGGCATCGCCGTTGGCGAGGAAGATCAGTCCCCACGGGACGTCGAAGTTCTCGGCGATGGCGTCGCCGAGTTTGGGTTTCGGCGCTCCGGTCGCGGAGGCGGTCGGCGTCGGGGTCGGTGAACTCGCCGATGCGCTGACCGAGCTGCTCGGCGTCGGGGTCTCGGGCGGGGCGGGGGTGCTCGACGGACTCGTCGAACCGGTTGGCGCATCGGTCGTGGAAGCGCTGCAGCCGACGAGAGCGCCGAGACCGAGGCCGGCGGAGGCGTACAGCAGTTGTCGTCTGGTCACCACCATGCTGATTCTCCTCGCCGTACCTGTGAGCTTCGGGGGCAGAATCGCGTCGTGCCCTATGAGTCCTCCGATCGCTCCGGCAAGATGGTGGAAGAGCCACGCCCGGACCGCTGGCGGATCCTGGGTGTGACCCTGGCCGTCGGATTCATGGCACTGCTCGACGTGACCATCGTGAACGTCGCCATCCCCTCCATGCAGACCGGTCTGCAGACCGACACGGCGACGATTCAGTGGGTGGTGTCCGGCTACGCGCTTGCGTTCGGTCTCACCCTGGTTGCCGGCGGACGGCTGGGCGACGTGTACGGTCGCCGGGCGCTGATGATGATCGGTCTGGCCGGTTTCATTGCGGGGAGCGCAGCCTCAGGTCTGGGTTCGGACGCGCGGCTGGTGATCGCGGCTCGAGTCGTCCAAGGCATGGCGGCAGGCTTGCTGACTCCGCAGAGCAGTGGGCTGATCCAGCAACTGTTCCGGGGCAAGGAACGCGGGATCGCGTTCGGCTACTTCGGCACCACCGTTGGTGTGGCGAGTGCGATAGGTCCGATCCTGGGTGGCGCGTTGATCGCTCTGTTCGGCCAGAGCGACGGGTGGCGTTACATCTTCGGGATCAATGTGCCGATCGGGCTGGTCGCGCTGATCTTCATCTGGCGCTGGGTGCCCGGTCGTCCGAGTCCGGCAGATCGGTCTGGCGCCGAGCTGGGTGCCAAGGCGGAGCGCCACATCGACGTGGTCGGTGCGCTGCTGCTCGGCGCCGCAGTGTTCAGCCTGTTGCTGCCGGTGGTCGAGTCGGAGGAGGGGCTCGGACCCTGGCTGTTCCTGTTGCTCGCCGTGCCGGTGTTCCTGGTCGCGTTCGTCCGGTGGGAACGGCGGCAGCAGGCGGCGGGTCGGGCGCCGCTGCTGGACCTCACCCTGCTCCGGGGCACCCGCGGATTCGCCAACGGCGTGCTGATCGGGACGCTCTATTTCACCGGGTTCACCGGGGTGCTGCTGGTGGTGACGATCTTCCTACAGGAAGGGATGGGATTCACGCCGCTGCAGGCCGGGTTGATCACCACACCGTTTGCCGTCGGTACGACCGTGATGTCGCCGATCGCGGGCCGGCTGGTCTCCCGGGTGGGCCGTCGGCTGACCGTGATGGCGATCGCCGTCATGATGTCAGGCCTGATCGTGCTGTGGATCGCGCTGCCCTCCTCGGTGGACCAGTTCCGCTGGTGGGTGGTGGCCGCACCGCTGCTGCTGGCCGGGATCGGCGGCGGTGCGGTGATCTCGCCGAACCAGACCCTCTCGTTGGCCGCGGTGCCGCCGCGGATGGGTGGTGCCGCAGGTGCCGTGGTGCAGACCGGTCAGCGGATCGGCAGTGCCCTCGGTGCCGCGGTCTTGGTGACCGCCTATCAGGTGGGTCACGCCGGCGGCCCGATCGCCGGGCTCGAGGTCACCTTGGCGGTATCGCTCGCGATCCTGCTGGTCGCCCTCGCCGCCGCGTACTGGGACTTTCGCAAAGGCAACTGAGTTCCGACTTCGCACCAGCTGCTGCTACCCCGCTCGCGAGAAGGAGGTTTGGCACCTGTTTCGGCCGTGAACAGGTGCCTTGCCTCCTTCTCGATCAGCGATCCCACCTGACAGAGCCAGAGGTCACCGCTCCGGCGCTTGTCTGTGGCCCCGCGGCGCGAGAGGTACGCCGTGCGCGTCCGCTCAACGACCGTCCGTGGCCCGGTGGCGCAAACCGTACGCCGCGCACGCGCAACTGGTGGTCGTCGGTGGCCCGGCGGCGCGAAACGACTCAGCATCCCGTCAGGGCCGCGTACATCTTTGGCTGGCGGCGCCAGCCGGACCGGCGACCGCAGGTCAGCCACCCCAATCCCCACTTCGCACCAGCTGATGCAACTTCGCACCCCGCGTACGTGGTGCGCAGTGATAGCAGTTGGTGCGAAGTTGCGATCGGGCCGCGCCGACGGGCCCAAGATGATCGGCAGTCAGCCGTGCCCGGCGCACGGTTTCCCCCCGGCCCCGGCGCCACGGCCATAAGTGACCGTGGATCAGACGGAAGACCCGTACGTCTGGTGCCCGTGGGCCACAGACGACCAACACGACGGCGGGCTGCCCGCGCCACTCACAGGTCCGGCCGAGCCCGACCACAGAGCTGACCTACGCCCCCGAGCAGCGAGTGACGAAGACACTGTCTGAGGTGGGGCATAGGGTGCGTTGCGTGGGTGAGGGCATGACGTGGTCTGAGACGGCCGAGGGCGCCGGCCGCTGGGATGCGCCCGATGACGCCGATCTGCCGCCGGATCTGCCGGAGTTCAGCCAGGAGGAGGCCCTGTTCGAAGGGGCCGAGGAGGGGCTCGAAGGGGCCGACGAGGGCGAGCCGTCCGCTCCGGATGATCAGCCTCCGACTGCCCGTCCCACCGAGGCGACCGCCTCCTCAGCGTCCGCACCGCCGCTGGCCCTCTATCGGCGCTATCGGCCGGATACCTTCAGCCAAGTCATCGGCCAGGAGCACGTCACCGAGCCGTTGCAGCGGGCGCTGGCCAACAACCGGGTCAATCATGCCTATCTGTTCTCCGGACCGCGTGGCTGCGGCAAGACCACCTCGGCCCGGATCCTCGCCAGGGCGCTGAACTGCGAGCAGGGACCGCGGCCGGAGCCGTGCGGGGAGTGCCGGTCTTGCCGGGATCTGGCGCGCGGTGGCCCGGGCAGCATCGACGTGATCGAGATCGACGCCGCCAGCCACGGTGGTGTCGACGACGCCCGGGATCTGCGGGAGCGGGCGTTCTTTGCGCCGGTGGCAAGCCGCTACAAGATCTACATCGTCGACGAGGCGCACATGGTGACCACGCAGGGCTTCAATGCCTTGCTGAAGCTGGTCGAGGAGCCGCCGCCGCATGTGAAGTTCGTCTTCGCGACGACCGAGCCGGAGAAGGTGATCGGCACCATCCGGTCGCGTACCCATCACTATCCGTTCCGGCTCGTGCCGCCGAAGGTGCTGGGCGACTACCTGGCGCAACTGTGCGAGGCCGAAGGCATCGCCGTGGAACCGGCAGTGCTGCCGTTGGTGGTCCGCGCCGGCGCGGGATCGGTACGCGACTCGTTGTCGGTGCTCGATCAGCTCCTGGGCGGGGCTGACGAGCACGGGGTTGGCTATCGGCAGGCAGCCGCGCTGCTCGGCTATACCCCGGATTCGTTGCTCGATGAGTTCGTGGACGCCTTCGCGGCCGGCGATGCAGGCGGTGTGTTCGCCTGCGTCGACAAGGTGATCGAGGTCGGTCAGGACCCCAAGCGGTTCGCGGAGGATCTGCTGAGGCGGCTGCGTGACCTGGTGATCGTCGCCGCGGTGCCGGATGCCTTGACGTCCGGACTGGTCGATGTCGCTGCTGACCAGGCCGAACGGCTCACGTCGCAGGCCGCGGGTCTGGGCGCTGGCGAGCTGACCCGGGCTGCTGAGGTGATCGCCAAGGGCTTGACGGATATGCGTGGCACGACCGCACCGCGGCTTCACCTGGAGCTGATGTGCGCCCGGGTCCTGCTGCCTGGCGCCGACGTTGATGGCCGTGGCATTCATGCTCGTCTCGATCGGGTCGAGAAGCGGCTCGGGATGACTGGGGCGGGCGACGGACCGACACCGACTGGCTCGGGATCAGCCGGCCCGGGACCGGCCGATGTTCCGGCAGGAGGCGCGCCGGCCGAGCCTGGGGCAGCGGCGTCAGGGTCGGCTGCCGCCCGCGCGGCGCTGCAGCCGACCAGAGCGGTAGGTGCCCCCGCGCAGTCACAGGACGTTCAGGCGGACAGCACGCCCCGCCCAGCCGCCCCGCCCAGCCAGACATCGAGTTCGGGGCCCGGTGGATGGGGCGGACTGTCCGACCGAACGGCAGCACCGGTCCCGACCCAGCCGGCGTCAGCTCCGCCCCAGGTGCCGGCAACCCAGGTGCCGGCAACCCAACCGCCCGGTCCTCGAGCGCCTGCCGCACCGCCGCCGACTGCCGGGTCGCCAACGGCAGCGCCGCCAGCCGCAGGCCAATCGGCCGGACGCCAGCAGCTCACGGTGACCGATGTCCGGCGGCTCTGGCCGGAGGTGCTGGAGGAGGTCAAGGGTCGGCGCAGATTCACCTGGATCTTGCTGAGCCAGAACGCGCACGTCGCCGATGTTCGCGACGGGGTGCTGGTGCTGGCGATGGCCGGCATCGGTCCGCGGGACAGCTTCGCCAAGGGCGGCAGCGAGAACATCTTGCGAGACGCCCTGAACGATGCTCTCGGGGTCGATCTGCGGATCGAGACGATCGTCGACCCGAGTGTTTCTTCCGGTGGCCGAGGAGGTCCTGGCCCAGGTAGTGGCTCCAGAGTCCCTGTCGGCAGTGGTTCTGGGGCCCCCGGCGGGTCGGCCGCCGGTGGCTCGTTCGGCAGCGGCTCGTCCGAGGCCAGCGATGGCTCGACACCGACCGCGAGTGCGGCAGGTTCAGCTGCGCTTGCCCCTGCTTGGAATCCCCCTGCGCCGAGCGCTGCAGAGCCGGGTCCCCTCAGTCATTCGGAGACTGCTGCTCGAGACAGCGGGAGCGATGACGACAGCCAGCGCGGTGGACCGCCGGGCGGGGTTGACCCACGATGGCGGGAACAGGCCCGGCAGGGCATCCGACCGACCCGACAAGGTGGGGTAGGAGCTTCCGGCGAGGTCGAGGACCTGCGCGATGAGGCGGTGTCGGTCTATGACTCCAACATCGAGGATCTCGAGGAGTCCCACACCGAGCTGCTCGCCCGGCAGCTCGGCGCGGAGATCATCGGAGAGGAGCCGCATGAGGTATGACCCATACGCTCGACTCCCACCTCAGGCGGCGTACGGCACATAGGCTTGAGTGCGACCACCCGGCGATCCTCAGATCCCACCTATTCCACACCAACACGGCCCACCACGAGAGAACGGTTCTTCGATGCTTCCGTCCGATGGCGACATGTCCGGCTTCTTGGCTCAGGCCCAGGCGATGCAGCAGCAGCTGCTGCAGGCGCAGCAGGAGCTGGCCGAGACCGAGGTGACCGGCTCGGCTGGTGGTGGTCTGGTGACGGCGACAGTGCGCGGTACGGGCGAGTTGGTCGGCCTGGTCATTCAGCCCGAGGCCGCGGATCCCGAGGACACGGAGACACTGGCCGACCTGGTCGTCGCCGCCGTCCGAGACGCCAATCATCAGGTGCAGGCTGTGACGGCCGCAAAGCTCGGTCCGCTGGCTGGTGGTCTTGGTGGCGGTCTTGGTGGCGGGCTGCCGTTCTGACCTGCGGCGATCACACGTACGGCATCAAGGAGCGCAGGTAGGTGTACGAAGGCCCGGTCCAGGACCTGATCGATGAGCTCGGCCGACTGCCCGGCATCGGTCCGAAGAGCGCGCAACGACTTGCGTTCCACATCCTCGCGGCCGACGCGGAAGATGTGCTGCGGCTGGCCGACACCCTGCGGCTGGTCAAGGACACCGTCAAGTTCTGCGAGATCTGCTTCAACGTGTCGGAGGAGACACAGTGCCGGGTCTGCCGTGATCCCCGGCGGGATCCGTCGCTGATCTGTGTGGTCGAGGAGTCCAAGGACGTCGTCGCGGTGGAGCGGACTCGGGAGTTCCGCGGGCGCTACCACGTGCTCGGTGGCGCGATCAGCCCGATCGATGGCATCGGACCCGGCGACCTGAAGATCCGCGAGCTCTGCCTGCGGCTCGCCGATGGCGTGGTCACCGAGGTCATTCTCGCCACCGACCCGAATCTCGAGGGCGAGGCCACGGCCACCTATCTGAGCCGGCTGCTGATCCCGATGGGTGTGCGGGTCAGTCGGCTGGCGAGCGGCCTGCCTGTCGGTGGCGATCTGGAGTATGCCGACGAGGTCACCCTGGGACGTGCCTTCGAGGGCCGCCGCTACATCGACGCGTGAGCCACCGGTCAATTCGCACGGTAGGGACATCTCGACACTCGAATCCGACGAGCCCCGCGGGCTGTCAGGTGCGCGGCTCGGGCGTCTGGCGCCGCGGGGCCAAGAACGTACGCAGGTTGGCCGCCTTAGACCACGCCTAGACCTCGATCGAGTCGTCCTCGCGGTGGAAGACGCCGAGTCGCTCGGATGCCTCGTTCAGGATCCGCTGCACGGCAAGAGTGTCGGACAGCGGCATCACCGATGATTCCGTCCGACCCGCACGCAGGCATTGGGTGGCCTCAGCCAGCTCGTGCGAATAGCCCACTCCGTCCGGCGGTCGGATGATCTGCTCCGGGTCGGCTCCCTTGCGGTGTAGCACGATGCGGTCGGGATGGTGGAAGCGCGGTGGGACCTCGATCCATCCCTTGGTGCCGAAGATCCGCGCGGCCCCCGGAGTGTGGTGTCGCAGTGAGCCGAGCAGCGTGGCTGCCCGCCCGTCCGCATAGCCCAGCAAGAGCCCGATTTCCCAGTCGACCCCGGTCGGGGCCAATGAGCCGGTGACCTCGATCCGGTCGGGCTCGCCCAGGAAATACTGGGCGAAGCTCACCACATAGACCCCCAGATCCAGCAGCGCACCGCCCCCTTGGGCGGGGTCGAAGAGCCGATCGGACTCGTCGTACGGGCGGTCGACGCCGAGATCGGCCTGCACCTGGCGAACCTCGCCGATCGCACCGTCCTCGATCAGGGAACGGGCGGCGATGATCGCCGGTTGGAATCGGGTCCACATCGCCTCCATGGCGAAGACGTCGCAGGCCCGCGCGGTGGCGATGATGTCCTCCGCCCCGGCCACTGTTGCAGTGAACGTCTTCTCCACCAGCACGGCCTTGCCGGCCTGCAGCGCCGCCACCGCGAGCTTGTGGTGCTGTGGATGCGGGGTGGCGATATAGAGGGCATCGATGTCGGGCGCAGCGATCAGCTCGCCGTACGACCCGTACGCTCGCTCCAGGCCAAACTCGTCGACGAACGCCTGCGCCCGATCGAGGGAGCGGGAGGCCGCGGCCACGCAGACCGCATTCGGCACGTACGCGAAGTCAGGCATCACCTTGGCCGCGATCCGGCCCGGTCCGACGATGCCCCATCTGATGTCTGCTTCGGCGCCCATGGGACTCACCCTACGAGTTTGGTGGGAGTTGGCGATGCTGAGCTTCCCGCCAGAGCTTCTCGCGGCGGTTGAGTTCCTGCCGTTGCTGGCCGGCGATGGAGGACAACACGATCGGCACGAACACCAGCCACCACAGGCCTGGGCCGACGATGAAGTTGAGGACGAACAAGGCCCAGGCCACGCCGGTGACCGTCGCCAACACATTGGCGACCGTGCTGCTCGGCATCGGCGGTATCGGCTGCAGGGCCGATGACGATGATGAGGTGGCTGCGCCATAGCTGGTCGGTGACGGGAGAGCCGGTGCCTGGTAGACCGGCCAGGGGCTGCCGGTCGAAGCGTTCTCCTGTCCGGGCTTCGGCGCGGGCAGATCGGCGAACAGCGGCTCGAGGTCAGCGGAGGTCCGAGCCTGCAATGCCGCGGTGAGGCGCTCGTCGAATTCGTCCTGGGTGAGTCGACCGACGCTCATGTGCTCCCGGAGGTACTCCGCGGCGCGGTCTCGTTCCGCGTCGCCGATCCGCTGCGGAACTGGCTCACTCACCGCGCCAGTATCCCACCGGGCGGCTCACCCGCGCCGTGACATTCCTCAGTGCTCGGGTCAGGCTGGGATGTCCGGGTCAGGCCGGCAACGCCTTCTCCAGTTGCGGGACGAGAGCGTCGAGCACATAGGGCAGGCTGAGCACGGTCGCGAAATAGATGGCTCCGGCCAGCTCGGCGCCGGTGTAGATCGACCGCCCGGCTTTCACCGCCTCCAGCTGGCCGAACAGCTTGTTCTTCGCCAGTTCGGCCTCGGACTTGTCGTTCTCGGTCGCCCAGATGAGTACGTCGCCGGCGTTCAGCACGTCCAGCTTCTCGACGGGGATGAAGGCCTGCTCGCCGTCGCGCTCATAGGCGTCCAGCTCCTTCGGGATGACGAAGCCCAGATCGGTCAGGAAGTCGGTGCTGAGCCCATCCTGGTACGCGATCGCGTGACCCTCGTAGTACGGCGACTGCAGGAAGATCGCCGGCACCCCGGCGAACTGCTGGTGCGAGGCTGCCGTGTCGGCGAACCTCTTGGTCAGCTCGTCGACGAGCTGCTGGGCCTCGGCTTCCTTGCCCACGGCCTTGCCGACCAGGAGCGTCTGGACCGGCCAGGGTTCGAACCAGTCGCTGTCGTACTTGCCGCTGTTGGCGATGGTGGGCGCGATCTTGCTGAGGGAGTCGTAGACCTCCTTGCTCAGACCCGCGTTGGTGCCGATGATCAGGTCGGGCGTGAGCGCAGCGATCTTCTCCAGTGGCAGCTTGTCGGGAGCCCTGATGACCTCGGGCTTCGCCTCGCCGAGCTTCGAGGTTGCCCACGGCCACACGGCGTACGGCTGGTCTCCGTACCACTCGGTGGTCGCGACGGGAGTGATGCCGAGTGCCAGCAGGATGTCCTGTTCGGTGAAGCCGACGACCACGATCCGTTCCGGGGCGGTCGGGACGACGGTGTCTCCGTACTTGTGCGTCACCGTCACCGGGAAGACAGCAGCGGCAGGGGCCGAGGGCTGTTCCTCGCCAGCCGGGGCGGCCGAGGAGTTGCAGGCGGCGAGACCGGCGACGAGGGCGGCGGAAAGCGAACCACCCAGCAGCAGGCGTCGGCTGACTCGGGCAACGGGCCGGGAATGAGCGGAACTGGCCAGGTCGGACATATAGGCGAGCCTAACCTAAACCATTTGTCGATTTGCTCGATCTTGTCGGCTTCGCTCTACCTGTAGGTCGAGCAAGCCCGACAAACTCGAGCAGATCCGGGAGGGCAGACTCGGGCTGGCCTGAGGATCAGGCCGGTACGACCTCGTCGAGCTTGGGGATCAAGGCGTCCAACACGTACGGGATGGACAGGATCGAGCCGAAATAGATTGCTGAGGTCACCGTGTCCCCGGTGAACACGACGCGTCCGGCCTTCATCGCATCCAGCTGGCTGAGCACCTTGTCAGCGCGGATGTCGGCCTCGTCCTCGGCACCTTCGTTGCCCCAGACCAGGACCTTCGCGTCATTGAGCACCTTGGTGTCCTCGGCCGGGATCTCTGCCTGGGCGACCTGCTCGTCGACGAATTTGTCCAGCGACTTGGGGATGACGAAGCCCAGATCGGTGAGGAAGTCGCTGCTCAGCCCGGCCGGCCAGGCGATCACGCTGCCATCGGTGTAGGGCGCCTGGACGAAGGCGGCCGTGACCCCCTGGAACTTGGGATGGTCTGCCTGCGCGTCGGCGAACCGCTGATTCAGATCGGCGATCAGCTGCTTCGCCTCGGGCACCTTGCCGACCGCCTCGCCGATCATCTCCGTCTGCGTGTCCCAGGGCTCGTACCAGTCGCTGTCGTACGTGCCGCTGTTGGCGATCGTCGGCGCGATCTTGCTCAGCTCGGTGTAGTCGTCCTTGCTGAGGCCGGCGTTGGTGCCGATGATCAGGTCCGGCTTGAGCGCCTTGATCTGGTCGTACTGCAGACCCTCGGTGGAGTCCAGCACGGTGGGCTTCGCGTCGCCCAGCTTGTCCTTCGCCCACGGATAGATGTTGTACTCCACGTCGTCGCCGGCCCAGGTCGCTGTGGTGGTCGCGATCGGTGCGACGCCGAGCGCCAGCAGTGCGTCCTGCTCGGTGAAACCGACGACCACGATCCGCTGCGGTGCCGCCTTGATCGTGGTCGTCCCGTACTTGTGCTCGACCGTCGCCGGGAAGGCCGGGTTCGACGCCGGGCTCGGCCCAGTCGGCGACTCCGACGATTCCACTTTCTTGTCGCTGCAGGCGGCCAGACCGCCGAGCAGGATCGCCGACAACGAGCCGCCGAGGAACAGGCGGCGGCTCAGGGATGGTACGGGGGTGGTCACGGGTCGAGAGTAGTCAGTGGAAACCCCACCTGCCGGCAAGCCGCGTCTCGGCCGGTCCAGATCGCCGCCCTCGGTGGCCGGGAGGGCATAGAGTTGCCTGCGGATTTCCAGCGGCGGGAGCCCGAGGAGAGATGACAGAGCCGAGCGGAGAGTAGGGAGGCGGCGTGGGCCGCATAGTCCAGAAGTACGGCGGTTCGTCGGTCGCGGATGCGGAGAGCATCAAGCGCGTGGCGAAGCGGATCGTCGCAACTCGCCAGTTGGGTCATGACGTGGTCGTGGTCATCTCGGCGATGGGCGACACCACCGACGATCTGATGGACCTCGCGCTCAAGGTGTCCCCGCAGCCTCCGCCCCGTGAGTTGGACATGCTGCTCACCGCCGGCGAGCGGATGAGCGCGGCGCTGCTCGCCATGGCGATCGCCGATCAGGGCCTGAAGGCTCGTTCGCTGACCGGTTCACAGGCGGGCATCATCACCACCGGCACGCACGGCAACGCCCGCATCATCGACATCACCCCTGGTCGGATCACCAAAGCCCTGGAGAAGGGCGACATCGTGATCGTGGCCGGCTTCCAAGGCGTTGCTCAAGACACCAAGGACGTGACCACCCTGGGTCGGGGTGCGTCGGACACCACCGCGGTCGCGCTGGCGGCCTCGCTCGGCGCCGACCACTGCGAGATCTACACCGATGTCGACGGCGTGTTCACCGCCGACCCGCGGATCGTGCCGAGCGCGCGGCGGATCCCGCGGATCTCGTACGAGACGATGCTGGAGATGGCAGCGTGCGGGGCCAAGATCCTGCACTTGCGTTGTGTGGAGTACGCGCGCCGTGAGCACGTGAAGGTGCACGTCCGGTCCTCGTTCACCGACAAGGACGGCACCTGGGTCGAAGACTGGGAGGAAGGAAGCCAGATGGAGCAGGCGATCATCTCGGGCGTTGCGCACGACCGCAGCGAGGCCAAGATCACCATCGTCGGGGTGCCCGACGTGGTCGGTGAGGCGGCTCGCATCTTCGAGGCCGTGGCCGCCGCCGACATCAACATCGACATGATCGTGCAGAACGTGTCGGCGGTGGAGACTCATCGCACCGATATCTCCTTCACGCTGCCGAAGACCGATGGTGCGACCGCGATCGCCGCGCTGAGGCAACTGCAGGATGAACTGGGCTTCTCCGACATCTTGTACGACGACCGGATCGGCAAGGTCTCGGTGGTCGGCGTCGGAATGCGCTCGCATCCCGGCGTGACCGCCAGGTTCTTCACCGCACTGGCCGAGGTCGGGGTCAACATCGAGATGATCTCCACCTCCGAGATCCGGATCTCGGTCGTCGTCGACACCGACGACGTCGATCGAGCCGTGGCCGCCGCCCACACCGCCTTCGGCCTGGACGCCGAAGAGGAGGCCGTGGTCTACGCCGGCACTGGGCGCTGATCCTCGCCTCCGCGCAAAGAGGTAAAAGAGGTATCTGTATCCCTCGGCTCATCCTCTGACGAGTAACGTCTGATGAGGGAGCGTTGCCGTGAGCAGCATTGCCGGAGGAGGTCGGTCGACCATGCACTCCATCGTGTGCGAGGCGTGCGGGGACTCGAATCCTGCCGACGCGACCTTCTGCCAGAACCAGGGGTGTGGTGCCTTTCTCGGCTGGGACCGGACCTCCATGATCCCGAAGCCGGACTCGACCGCCGGCCCGCGTGCCGTACCGCCCGACGAGGCGAGCGTCGAGACCCGGGTGATCCAGCGGATCTCCTTCGACGAGCACCCCAGCGAGCGAAAGCCGGTGCTGGCGGTCCGGGCCGAGCAGGACAGCCTCACCGTGCCGGTCTCCGGTGAGCCGGTCCAGCTCGGTCTGGTGATCGTCAACCGATCCAGCATCGTCGACGGCTATGAGGTGGACGTCAGCGGGGCCCCGGGGTGGCTCCGGGTTGAGTCGTCGACGGTGCGGCTGCTGCCCGGCAGCGAGGATCGGCTCGTCCTCTCCTTCCGGATCGAGTCCGAGGCATTGGTGCCGGCGGGGTCGGGTGTCGTACGGCTGTCCGTTCGCTCCCTGGCCCAGCCGACGGCGCAGGAGACCGTCAGCGTCACCGTGCTGGTGCCGGTGGTGGAAGCCCCGGTGCAGCTGCGGACCGAGCCGAGCGTGGTGCGGATCCGCGACGTGGAGACCGGCCGGTTCGTCGTCGTGGTGGACAACGGCGGCTCCAACCGAGCCGCACGGATCCGGCTGTCCGGTAGCGATCCCGAACTCGCCGTGAGCTTCCATTTCGACCCTGAGGTGGTCGTCGTGAGCCCCGGGGAGTCGGTTCGAGTTCGCGCGGTGACGACATCTCGTCGGCCCGAGCCGGGCACGGAGCTGTCACGTACCCTCACTGTGTCCGCGACTGAGGGCGCCCGCCGGGTGAATACGACGGCGACGCTGGTGCAGTCGACGTCTGTGGTGATCGAGGATCCGGCCGTCGAGCTGGTCGTGGCACCGGCCCTGGTACGCGTGCGTGACGACGTCGCCGCCCAGGTCTGGCTGACCCTCGACAATCGTGCCGGACGGCACGCGACCACCGTACGGCTGGCGGCCACGGACCCCGAGGGCGTGGTCCAGGTGTACTGGAGATCCGCCGATGTCCACGTGCCGGCCGGTGGCACCACCAATGTCGAGCTGCAGTTGGTCGGACCCGCCCCCGAACCAGGGACCGAGACCACTCGGATCGTGACGCTGACCGCCTCGGACGGCCGCCGGGTCGCGCGTACCCAGGTGTCGATGGTGCACAGCGCGAGCGCTTCGCCGATGACCACGCTGGTGGTCGGGCTCGATCCGAGCGTGCTCCGACTGGGCTCCGGTCGAAGGGGCGCGGCGTCGGTCGTGGTGGACAATCGCCGTGGCGCCAGGGCCGCTCGGGTCTGGCTGCAGGGCGATGACCCCGAGAACTCCGTCTCCTTCGGCTTCTCGCCGACCGAGCTGATCGTGGGTCCGGGTCAGCTGCTGACCAGTCGGGTCACCATGTCGGCGCCTCGACCGCCTGCCGGTCGTGAGGTCAGCCGCCCGGTGACGGTCTTCGTGACGGATGGGCAGAGCTCGGTGTCGGCTGAGGGCACGATCATCCAGACCGCCGCTGATCGGCGACCCTGGGCGCGGGTGCTGCTCACCCTGGCCGGCGCGGTGGCGGTGGTGATGGGTGCGATGCTGCCGTTGCGCGCAGTCGGCAACCCGACCTCGTTCGGTGTCAGTGCCGCCACGGTGGTTGACCTGATCGACGCGCCCGTCGACCTCGGTGTGTTGGGTCAGCTGGTCAACCTCGGCATCGTGCTCCTGGTGCTGACCGGATTGATGGCGTTCGGTCTCACCGGCAGCTCTGGCCGGTTGACCCGCTTCAGCGCCGTGATCGCAGTGCTGCTGACGGTGGCGCTGCTGGTCACGATCGGAGTGGTCGGTCTGAGCGCCACACCTGGCTCGGGGACGATCCTGATCGTGGTGGGTGCGGTGCTCGGCTATGTCGGCGGGTTGCTGGCCCGTCGCGAGTGACGACAGCACAGCCCTAGCGCGCGTAGGCGGCGAGGAACCGGTTCCGGAAGGACTCCATCGGCCAGACCGGGGCGTCCGGCGCCGGACGCAGCCCGGACGACCAGCCCCAGCTGTCGATCCGTTGCAGGACCGCCGGATCGCCGCTGATCACGGTGATCGGCACGTCCTTGCCTGCGTCAGGGCCGGTGACCGCCGGTGCCGGTTGGTGATCACCGAGCATGACCACCACCAGGTCGTCGCCGGATTCCTTTGCTGTGTAGGAGATGAGGCTCTGCAATGAATAGCTGATCGAGCGTGCGTAGTCGGCGCGTACCCGGGTGGGGTCACGGGCCAGGATCGCCTCGGGCTGCTCCGTGTCGTCGGCGGAGGATCCGTAGACACTGCCGTCCCCGAGATCATCCCAGGGAAGTATCGGCGGCACGGCCGACCACGGTGCGTGGCTGGTGATCAGCGGCACCATGGCCATGGCCGGCCGCTGTGGAGATCCCGAGGTGAGCTGATCGAGTCTGGCCAGGGTGAACTGGTCCGGGATCCGCGACCAGCCGAAGGCAGGCCCGGCATAGTCGAGAGCGGCGGAGTCGTAGATCTCGTCGTAGTCGTAGAACGCACCCTCCGGCCAGGCTCTGGTGACTCCAGGCATGACCCCGAGCGTGTGCCAGCCCGCGCGGTGGAATGCCTCGGTCAAGGTGAACCGATCACTGGCCACCAGCGTCAGATATCGCCGTTGGTGATCGATGCGCAGCCCGGACAGCAACGTGGCGTGGGCCAGCCAACTGCCGCCGCCGGCGATGGGGGAGGTGAGGTAGCCGCTGCGGGCCTGAATCCCGTGTGCCGCCAGCTCGGTGGTGCCGGAGTCGAGCACCGGGCGAATCTGTGCGCCGATCGTGGGATCCTCCAGTGCCACCCGACCGTAGCTCTCCACGAAGACCAACAGCACTCGCTTGCCCCGCAGCCCGGTGAGCAGCTGGTCGGCCGGCGTCGCGGCGACCTGGTCGGCGGCGATCTGAGTGGCGAAAGCCTGTTGCTCCTGGCGGCCGTCCCGGATGCGCTTGACCTCGTTGATGACCTTGGTCGTGCTGGCGTGGGAGGCGACCGGGTAGGGTGCGGCGATCACGATCCCGGCGACCCAACAGGCGAGCCACAGCGCCGCGGCGGCGACGACCGCGACGACGACAGACGTGTGCGTATCCAGCAGCCGGGTCAGCCGGCGAACCGCGAGAAGCAGGGCCACCGGCACACCGAGGACGACCAGCAAGGCGGCGAACGCGATGAGGAGGGCAGCAGGCAGACCGAGGGACGAGGTCAGCAAGGCCCATGCGCCGCCGGCCAGCCCCCAGTCGAGCACCAGGTCGAAGGGTCGCGACAAGCTGGCGTAGAAGCAGGCATCGATGATCTTGAGCACGGTCAGGGCGGCGAGCAGCAGTGCCAGGGTGGTCGCCACCGGCAGTCGCACGGTCGATGGCAGCAGCAACAGCAGCATCGCGCCGAGCATCAGCTCCAGCGGTATCGCGGCGAACGAGCCGAAATCGGTGGACGTCAGCCGGTCCGGGAGCAGCAGAGCTGCCACCACGATGAGCAGCGCGATCGCGTCAGCGAGGCGAACCTTCCAGGCAGCACGCGACACTGACATCTCACTCCTCAGTGGATCCCGTTTGATCCTGCCTCATCCGAGGGTTGTCGCACCACGAGGGGTCCTGTTGACGATCGGCCTGACAAGCACAAACTCCGCGGGTGATGCTCACCCGCGGAGTCTGCTGGTCGATCTGTTCAGGCGTTCACGAGGTCAGGAGCTCTTCTCCGGATCGCCCATGACCTGTGAGACGTGGTCGGGCACGTAATGCGAGAGCTCCCGCGGCGGCCGCTGGTAGTTCTCGCTGGCTGGCAGTCGCTTCGGCAGGTGCACCTTCTGTCCCGGTACGTCGGTGTAGGGGATGGTCGACAGCAGGTGCGAGATCATGTTCAGCCGGGCATGCTTCTTGATGTCGGATTCGACGACGAACCAGGGGCTGACCGGGATGTCGGTGTGCACCATCATCTCGTCCTTGGCCCGGGAGTAGTCCTCCCATCGGTTGATCGACTCGAGATCCATCGGCGACAGCTTCCACTGCCGGACCGGGTCGCTCATCCGGGAGCGGAACCGTCGGAGTTGCTCGGAGTCGGACACCGAGAACCAGTACTTGCGAAGCAGGATGCCTTCATCGATCAGCATCTGCTCGAACAGCGGGGCCTGCCGCATGAAGAGGGCGTACTGCTGTGGCGTGCAGAAGCCCATCACCTTCTCGACGCCGGCCCGGTTGTACCAGGAACGGTCGAACAGCACGATTTCGCCCGCCGCGGGCAGATGCTGGATGTAGCGCTGGAAATACCACTGAGTCTTCTCACGCTCTGTCGGTGTCGGCAGGGCTGCGACCCGCGCGACGCGAGGGCTCAAGTATTCGGTGACCCGCTTGATCGTGCCGCCCTTGCCCGCCGCATCACGGCCTTCGAAGATCACCACGACGCGAGCACCGGTGTGGCGGACCCACTCCTGCAGCTTCACCAACTCCGACTGCAGTCGGAAGATCTCGGCCTCGTAAACGTCGTTGGGGATCTTGCGTGGCTTTTGCTTCTTCTTGCTCACCTTGGGCCTCTCGAGTTACCGGACGGGTCGATGTTTGTGGAGACCGTAGCGGAGTCCCGCCGCCAGCGGGAGGGACCTTCGGTCCGTATCCCTCAATGTGAGCGATAGATGCACGAATGATGAACCACAGATGTACGAATTCGCGACGCGGATTCTCCGGTCAGCCCAGATGGATAAACTCTGGACCGAAGCGAGAACGAGGTACGCGGGTAGCCTCCCAGTTCAGCTTTGACGGCGCCGGGCGACCAGCAGGGCTCCGCCGACCAGTATCAGCACGAGGCCGGCGAGCAGGATGATCCTGCTGGGTCCGCCGGTGTCTGCCAGCGGGCTGCGATCGCTCGGCGTGCTGGGTGTGTCGGGTGTGGGCGGCGGATCGAAGGTGTTCGTGGCCAGTACGTCCACGGTGGTGGCATTGCCGATCGTCACCTGTTCGGGTTGCACGATGCTGTTGTCGGCACCGCCGTTATCGGTCTCGGTGACGGTGCACACTGCCCCGGTGGGCAGCCCCGCGAACGTCTGGCTGAGCCCGCCGTCGATGGAGAGGTTGAACTCGGCGTCGTCGCCGAGGTCGATCGGCACTGGTTCGCCGTCGACCGTCAGCTCGCAGCTCAGCGCGAACCAGAACAGCTGATCGTCACCGACCTGCGACTCGTCGCCGACGATCTTCTTGACGACCCGGAGCGAACCGACGTCGAACCGGTTGGTGACGCTGATCTGCACCGGCTCCTCGGCCGACTCGGCGGTGACCCGGAACGGCCCGGCTGGAGACACGGTCGAGCTCGTCGCTCCGCCGGTGCCGGTCTCGGTGACCCGGCAGATCGAGTCCACGTACAGATTCTCGACCGTCACCGACAGCGGCTCGCCGTCACCGAGCTGGGTTTCTCCCTCGAACACCACTCGCCTGCGGTCCCTGGCATCGACACAGGTGAGCTGGACGAAGAACGGGCCGGTGCCGTACGCCTCCGCGCCGGGCCCGGTGATCTCCTTGGTGATCGTCAGTGCACCCGTGTCGAAGATGTTGACGAAGGCGACCTCGTTCGTCGGCGGTTCGTTCTCCCCGTCGGCAGCGAGCACCAACGGGCCGATCACGGTGGTGCCGGTGATCGGGTCGGCATCGCCGGCGGTGCCGGTCGAGGTCGTCGAGCTCGCGCCGTCGTCCTCGGTTTCGGTGGCCGTGCAACTCGCACCGGCCGGCAGTCCGCTGAAGGTGACCGACTCACCGGACGAGAACGCCGCCGTCATCGGACGATCGGGGTCGTAGTCGGTCGCATACACCGGCTGACCCAGATAGCTGCACTCGACTTCGAAGACGAACGGTCCGTACGTCAGCGGATTGCCGTCGGCGTCGACCGCCGACGCCTCGACCGTCTTCCTGATCACCAGGGAAGCGCTCGGATAGATGTTGGTCGCGATCACGATCGGCACGGTCTGGTCCTCCCGGACCACCGTCACGGTGGTGGCGGAGAACTCCGGATCGCCTGCGGCGGCAGTGTCTTCGGACACCGTGCACTCCGACCCCCACGGCAGGTCCTCGATGGTCACCGTCTCGTCAGCGGTGATCGTCACCTGGGCCCGGTCGCCCAGATCGACATCTTCACCGACGGAGGTGCATTCGACGGTGAGGGCGAAGCTGGCCGGGGCATACTGCGCTGCCGGCCCGGAGACCTCCTTGCGGATCTTCAGTGGGCCGGTGGCCAGTGCCACGCCGACCTTGTTGCCTTCGGTCGGTGGCGTTGCGGTGTGGGTGTCGCCGTCCAGGTTGCGGGCCGCGACGGTCACGTTGTTCCAGGCGATCGTGTCGGGCCCGGCCGTGGGCGACTGCGCCGGCGTGGTGGTGATCAGGTCCACCGAGACGGTCCCGGTCGGTTGGAACAGGCCTTCGTCGAAGAAGTCCGCCTCGATCTTGATCGCCGTCGCGTTCGCCGGCAGGTCGACCGTGCCGCCGACGACCGGATTCGGGATCGTGGCGAGCAGCGTCCACGCTCCTTCGGGGCACTCCTCGCCGAGTTGGAGGTCGTCGGTGCACAGCTCCTCGTCGGTGTCGTAGTAGATCCGCACTTCACTGACCGAGCCCTTCGCCACCCCGCCGTAGTGGATCGCTTTCGGGATCGGTCGCCACTGGGAGCCGCGCTCACCGGTGATGACGCCGGTGTCGCCGGGGATCGGCAGCCGGTCGATCGCATAGACGCGGTCTTGCGGCAGGTTGCCGGTGTTGGTGAAGGTCATCCGCCAGATCTCGTCGCTGCCCGGCTTGGTGATCGGGGTGCAGCCATTGCGGTAGAACCCGTCGCTGTCGGGTACGCAGCCGGGGTCGGGCAGATTGCGGGTGTTCAACACGCCGAGATCATCGTCATCGGCAGCCTTGACCGACTTCTGACCGCTCAGCGAGCCCGCCGTGACGGGAGTGACGGTGCTGCTCGCCTGACACTCGCCGGACTCGTCGTCGAGGCTGGCCTCGCACTCGTCCCAGGGGCGGTCACCGGTGATACCGGTGGTGTTGGTGACCTCGGTGCCGCCGGCCAGACCCGGCCGGAACTGCAGCGGCAACGTGATCGTGTAGGTCTGATCCACCTCCAGCACGGTCCCTTCCGGGAAGGTGAACTGGATCGCGTCGGCTTCCTCGCGCACCGTGATCTCGGCCGGATCGGTGGGCATGGCCGGACCGTTCGCCGGGTCGGGTGCGGCAGCGCCGGTCAGGGCGTAGGTGTACCCGGTGCCCGGTTGATCTCGGCTCGGATCAAGGACCAGCAACGGGCCGTCGCCGTCGGAGGGGATGTGGTCGGTGATCACCGGGTTGGTGATCGGCACGTCGCCGGTGTTGGTGAAGGTCAGCGTGTACGGGATGTTCGTCCCCGGCGAGTGGGCGCCGTCGGGGGCCTTGGTCACCAAGACGGCGTTGTTCGCGTGCTGGTAGACGATGGTGTCGGTCGCCTCGTCGTGCGCGGTCAGCGGCTCGCCGTCGATCGTGTCCGCCGCCCGGTTCTCACCTTGGATGGTGTCGCTGGCCTCGCCGGGGTTCTCCTCGCCCGGAGCAGGGGCGTTCCCGGTCAGGTCGCTCAGCACCGGTCCGCCGGACCGCAGGGTCTCTCGCCGCTCGACCTGGAACTCGATCGCCTGAGTGGGAGTCGCGGGGTTCTCCCAGATCGTCCCGTCGGCCTTGGTGAAAGTGAAGCGCAGCCCGATCACCTCATCTGGGGTCACTCCGTCCGGCAGCACGAGGGTCGATCCCGGCTCGCCGTTCACCCAGCTGCCGCCGACTCTGCTCACCGTGTCACCGGCAGCCTCGAAGGTGCCGCCGACGTACGCGTCCACCTGCACTCGGTCGATCGGTGCCGTGAAGGAGAACGAGCCGAATCCCACGAAGTCGTACTGATTGAAGAAGGTGTAGTCCTCGTCGACGATCTCCATCCAGTTCGTCCTCGACGGTCCCTCCGGCTGCCCGGTCAGTCGCACGGTGACGGGGGAACGGTCCGGCTCGGTCTGGGTCGCCGGATCGATGGTCTTGGTCACCTCCAGATCGATGCCGGCATCGACCAACGTGATCGAGGCGTCGTCGGCGTCGCCTTGGGACTGCGGGTCGACATCCGGATAGTCGATCAGATCCTCGACCAGCACGGTGGCCACGTTGGGGACCGTCGCCGGAGCGGTGACCGCGGCGTCGGTCTCCCGGTTGGTCTGTCGCAGCCGGGTGTCGAAGCCGACCAGGGCATGGGCGTCGGCGTCGATCCGGCCGGTGTAGACGATGGTGAACCCGATGACATCGCTCAACTCGGCCTCGGTTGCGGCGAGCGCCTGATCGCGGGTGAGGTCCTCCGTGGCGCCGCCCTGCCGCTCGAGTGTGATCACCACCTCGGTCGCGCCGATGTCAGCCGGTGCGGTGATCTGGGTGAACGCACGCAGATTGAACTGGTCGAACGGGCTCGTGCCGCCGGCGGGCTCCCTGATCGTCAGCCGATCGACCTTCCGCGGGGTGGTGTTGTGCGCATCGATGGTGACCCGGCCGGTGGGGTACTCGTCCGGGAAGACCGCCGTCCCCGGAGCCGGGACGCCCAACGGTCCACCGTCCCAGTCCTTGGTGATGTCGGCGGTCACCGGGACCGGGGTGATGGTGATGATGTCGGAGTCGCGCTCGGTGTAGTAGAGGTCGCCGTCGACCCAGAGCTGGGCGGAGACGTCGTTGCGGACCTCGCCCTCGTCGTCGCCGACGTTGTAGACCTGGTCGGCGACGACCGGTACGTCGGCGTTCGAGCGGAGCTCGTCGCGGAGTTGGAACACCGGGTGGATGGTGCGGTTGTTGCCTGAGGAACGGGCTACGCCGCTGCCGACCTGTGGGGCGGTCGGGTTGCCGCCGATCCGGTCGGCGCGGGTCGGACTCTCCTCGAACACCAGGGCGAAACCGATGACATCAGCCCGCTGCTCGGCAGTCAAGGTGTAGCCGGGGAAGGTGCCGTCGCAGGCGGCTGGGCAGGGGTCGTTGGGAGCTGCGACCCAGTCATTCGCCGAGCGGCTGAACAGCTGGATGCCGGCGACCCGGTCGTAGGTCAGCAGTGGATCCATCGTGGCGGTGATCGGGTCGATCCGGACCAGGTCGAAGCTGTCGTACACGCTGCCCGGCAGTGGGGTCGGATCCGGCACGTCGTAGATGCGCATCTGGTCGATGCCGGTCGCGCCGCTGGTGGACCAGCGCAATGATGCGCCGTGCTCGTTCTGTGAGCGCTCGCCGACCAGCTTCGGACTGTCCCAGTCCTTCTCGATGAAGTCGGCGTTGCCGGGGTCGGGGTCGATCAGCTCGATGACCGGGCAGTCGGGGGACTCCTGGGCGGCGCTGGCATCGTCGACCCCGGGTGCGGGCGTGCTAGCGCCGAGCTGGCACAATTCTCGACGCTCAGCTCCTGGCCCGCCATCTCGGGCTTGAGCTCGAAATTGATATTGGGATTGACCGTGGTGCCTGGCGGGAAACCCTCCTCGGACTCGTAGACGAACCGGATGCCCTGCGCGTTCTCCTGGACCTCGGGCGGCAGTTCGCCGGTGAAGATCTGCGGGCCCTCGAGGTCCACCATGCCGGGCACGTCCACCCACTCGGTCCCGTTGTAGTACTGCACGGTCAAGGTTGCGTCGGCGGGGATCGGGGTCTCGGCAATGGTCTGCGGGGCGAACGCGTCGTACCAGCCGTCATTGGTCAGATCGGCGGGGTCCTGGACGATGATCTGATGGGCGTCGGTCGTCGACTCGGGGAAGTCGGACACCTTGCCGGTCAGCTGGACGACGGCTTCCTGGCCGGGGATCGCAAAGATCTCGTCGGGGCTGATTTCCTTGTCCACCTCGACGGCGAGCCGCTGCTCGATGGTGGTGAGGGTGTCGTCGGCTTCGGCCTCGCCGTGATAGCCGCCGGGGGCGCTGGACTCGGCGCTGATGGAGTTCGGGTGCTGGATCTCTGCCTCAGCCTGGGTCTCGTCGGCGGTCACCGTGAAGGGGATGCTCGCCTCGGCGCCGGGAACGATCGGTCCGGTGAACTCGACCGTGAAGCCGGTGACCACCTTGCCATCCGGCGGATCGGGCAGGGTGTCGGGTGAATCGGCGGTGAGTGTCTCGCTGCTGCCGTCGTCGTAGGTGTAGGTGACGCTCGCTCCGGTCGCCCCGCTCGGCCACTGCACGTCGTCCGTCCAGCCGCTGAAAGTGAGGCCGTTCTCGAACAGGTCGGGATCGCCGCCGGGTTCGGTGATCGAGAGGCTGGTGAGCGTACGGTCGCTGCTGTTGGTCGCGCCGAGAGTGACGGTGCTCTGGCCACCGGCGGCGATGACATCGGGCTGGAAGACCTTCGAGGCATCGAGTGGCAGCTCGGCCGAGGTGATGACGTAGTCGTCGGATGCGGTGGCCGGGTCAGAGGTCTCGTCATCGAGGGTGACGGTGGTGGCGACCTCGTTGCTGATCGGGCCCTCGCCGGCATCGCCGATATTGTCACGCTGTTCCAGCCCGACGGTGATGGTGCCGCTCTCGCCAGGCGGGATGCCCTGGCCGTCGGTCGAGATGAAGTGGACCCGCAGTCCCGCGCAGTCCGCTGGATCGACGCCATCAGGCAGGGTGGCTGGTGGCGCGTTCGGTGAACCGTCCACCCAGCCGTCGTCCACCCAGCAGTCGACCTGAACTTGCTCGGCGCCCTCGGGCAAGGACACCTCGAGGGTGTCGCTGGTGAGTCCGAGATAGGCGAAAGCGCCCGGCGGGTCACCGCTGGGATCGGTGAGCACGATCTCGTCCACAGCGATGTTGGACGCATTGCCGCCGGTCAGCGTGAGCGTGGTCTCGGTGCCGGGATCGGCGACTGCGGAGTCGGGATCGAAGGATTTGTCCGTGCTGGCCTCGAGGTCTGTCGGCACGCTGGGGACGACGGTGAAGTCGTCGGTTGCCGGGTCGGTGTTGGTGCCGTCGACGGTCGCGGTGTTGGTCAGATCTTCGCCGTCGAGCTCAGGGGAGATGTCCGGATCGACCCGGACCGGGATGTGCACTTCGATCGTCGCCTGGTCCTGGATCCCCTGGCTGTCGGCTGGATCGGTCAGCGGCTGGGTGAAGGTGACGGTGACCTGGTTGCCGTCCACCGTGGCGGTCCCGCTCCCGGAGGGTTGGACATCGATATCGCTCGCGTCGCTGTCGAGCACGATGCCGGCCGGCAACTCGTCTTGCAGAACGGCATTCGTGCAGCCGCCCGAACCGCCGTTGGAGCAGCCGATGACGATCGTGTAGACGAAGGTCTCGTCCGGGTCGACCTGATGCCCGTCGGTCCCAGCCATTGACGCCCTTGCTGATGCTCAGCACACCGTCGTCCTCGGCGTGGGCCACCGCCGGCGTCACCAGCACCGACCCGAGAGCGAGCAGCAGGGCGATCACCGACCGCAGGGCGGCACCTCGGGGGCGGTGGGTGCGCTGCGGAGTTCGGGCGCGTGGCGCTGATGAGGACACGGGCACTCTCCGGTGGGGGACGGGGTGACAGTGAGACGGCGTGTCGCACGTACGGTGCCGGCTGTCGCACATAAAACTCGCCCCGGCCAAACTATCTGGGTAGAACTCACCCTCGCGGTGTGAGGCCGGCCCGGTTCATCTCAGGTCCGAGAAAGCGGCCGGCTCATCCTGGCGGTATGAAATCTGCCCCTGAGGCTGGTTGGTGCCGGCTCCTGGTTGGTAGAACCCGTCCATGAATCTGGTCGGCTGGATCATCCTGGTGGTCCTCCTGGTTCCGGCGGTGGGCATCCTCGCTTGGGTCGTGCTCAGCGAGTCCTTCCTCCGCATCCCGTCCGGCCGACTCGGCCTGCTCCTGGTCCGTGGTCGGCCAACAGACGCCGTGCTGTCGCCCGGGCTGCATTTCGTGCCTGCGCTGCGGCGGCGCACCGTGGTGACCTATCCGTCGACCGAGCTGAGCTATCGGGTCGGGGGCGAGCCGGAGCCGGTCGACCAGGCCGGGTTGGACAGCTGCGGACCGGCCATCGAGGTGTATCTCGGCGACCGGACCCGAGCCGTGGTCGGCTACACCGTTCGGTATCGGCTCCGCCTGGAAGGTCTGCGCGACGTCCATCTGCGTTTCGGCCCAGGCGGTATCGGTGCCGCCGTCCGCGACTGCTGCCACGCCGGGGTGACTGCGGCATTGGGCGCCGAACAGGTGGGTGTGGACGATCTATTCGGCCCCGCGCGCGAGGCGTTGCAGCGCGAGGTCGGCGAGCAGTTGACCGCTGAGCTGGCCGAGACCGGGTTCGAGCTCGCATCCTTCCAGCTCCGTTCGGTCGATCTCGGTCGCACGGGTGAGGCTGTGCAAGCGGTGGTGCGGGCTCGTCACGAACTGGCTGCGGAGAATGCCGCCGCCGAGACACGCATCGCCCAGCTGAGCAACGATCAGGATCTCGTCGCGCAGGCGGGATCAGCGGAGGCACCGTGGCGTTATCGCGAGACTGAGCTGTGGCGCGAGCTGATCCTGCGCCGGGAGAATCTCAATGTCACCCTGCCGGCGGGGGTTCGACCGTTGCCCGGTCCCGGTGGACTGCCGCCCGATCCGGCGGCTCCGCTGGATGGGTCAGGGGAGCCGGGGGCGGAGCGTGCTGGGGGTGATCAGCGGTGAGCTTGATGACCGGCGCGACGACCGACACGGTCTCGTTCGGCCTGGTGGCGCCGGGCTCACCCGGCAAGGAGTCTCGGTTCGAGAAGATCGTGGAGATCGTGGCGGTGATCCTGTTGGGGATCACCACGATCGGGACGGCCTGGTGCGGATTCGAGTCCGTACGCTGGAGCGGATCCAGCGCTGACCATGCGCAGGTGGCATCGGACAAGCACGTCGAGGCGGCTCGGCTGTTCGGACTTGCCACACAGAAGATCGCGTACGACGCGATGATCACCGCTCAGTATGCCCAGGTCGTGGCGTCGGGCAATACCAAGGTGGAGCAGTTCTATCGTGACAGCCTGGTACGCAAGGACTTCCTCCCGGTGCTGGACACCTGGCAGCGCGAGGTCGAGGCCGGCCGGACACCGACCCCGCTGGCCGACGACCAGCAGTACCTGAACGGCCAGCTGGCCGGCTACCGGACGGCGATCGCCGAAGCAGAGTCGGCGTCGCAGCTGGGTCGTGAAGCTGGCGCCACCGCCAGCGCCTACGTGTCGGTGACCATCCTGCTGGCGGCGGCCCTGTTCTTCTCCGGGGTCATCTCCAGCTTCCGCTATCGAGCCGCGCGGGCCCTGCTGCTGGCTGCTGCCCTGGCGACCCTGGGTATTGCCGCCTCGCGCATGGCCAGTTTGCCGGTGCTCTTCTGACGACGCCCATGAGCAGATCGCCCAAGGCATGAGAAGCGTGAGCGGCCGGACAGGCCGGTGGTCCTCACGTGACTATCTGGTCGGGGTGACAGGATTTGAACCTGCGACCTCTTCGTCCCGAACGAAGCGCGCTACCAAGCTGCGCCACACCCCGCTGGCCCCGTAGGGCCTCGCAGAGTCTAGCCCAAAGCGCGCCAGACCTCACATCTGGTTCCTGACCGTGGGCCAGATGGTTTGTGACCGTGGGTCAGCCGCCTTCTGAGCCTGGATCAGACCCGTGGCACCAGGGTCAGCAGGGTTGCCTCGGGCCGGCAGGCAAAGCGGAACGGCGCGTAGGGCGAGGTGCCCAGTCCTGCGGACACATGCAGGAACGAGGTCTTGCCGCCGGCGCTGTTGGTCGACAGCCCTTTCACCCGGCCCGGGTCGAGATCGCAGTTGGTGACCAGGGCGCCGTAGAATGGGACGCAGACCTGACCGCCGTGGGTATGGCCGGCGATCACCAGCTCGCAGCCGTCGTAGGTCATCGCGTCGATCACGGTCCGGTACGGCGCGTGGGTCACCCCGATGACCACCTCGCCCTCGGCTTCGGAGTCGACCGGGCCGGCCACCAGCGCGTACTGGTCACGGCCCAGGTGTGCATCGTCTGCGCCGCGGAACCCGAGCCGGGTTCCATTGATCTCCAGGGTGAGCCGTCGATGGGTGAGATCAATCCAGCCGGCCTGCTCGAATCGCGCCCCGAGGTCGCGCCAGGGCAGCTCGCCCTGATGCTCGCGTCCCATTCGACTTGGCCGGGTCAGGTACGCGAGTGGGTTCTTGAACGTCGGTGCGTAGTAGTCGTTGGATCCCCAGACGAACAGTCCCGGCTTGTCGAGCAGCCGACCGAGTGCGGCGGTGACCACGGGAACCGCGTCGGGATGCGACAGGTTGTCTCCGGTGTCGATCACCAGATCCGGCTCCAGCCCGGCCAGCCGGGAAACCCACTCGACCCGCTTGATGTTGCGCGGCGTCAGGTGCAGGTCGGAGATCTGCAGCACCCGGATCGGGCGCGCTCCCCGCGGCAGGATCGGCACCTCGACCCGACGCAGCGCGTACGCGTTGACTTCGTACAGGCTCGCGTACGCGAAGCACCCCACCCCGACGGCTCCGGCACTGAGCACCGTCTTGCCGATCACCCCTGCTGCTGACACACGATGCAGGCTACCCACCCGACGTGGTCGTGGAGTCAGCGGTCGAGCAGCGTCCGTTCCTCATGGTCGAGCTCGCGTCGCAGGATCCGCAGGCTGGCGTCCGGCAGCCGTCCGGCATCACGCCAGCGCAGCAGCTCCTCTCGTTGCGCATTGATCACCGCTCGCCGTGCGGCGATGGCGGCCTCGTAGTCCTCGGTCCAGGTGACCTGGCCGTCGTCGGACTCCCGCAGTGCGGCCATCCGGGCGTGGTAGCGATCGGCCCGTGCGGCCAGCCCGGCCCGGATCGCGGCCGCCAGTTCCGGTCCGATCCGATCGACCGCGACAAGATCATCGACCCGGGCCAGGCCGGCGTCGATCGTCGCCAGTCGGGCTTGGTTGCGTAGCTGCTCCACCTCGGCACGATTGATCCGCAGCCGGAGTCGGCGCAGCAGCGGGGCGAACGTCAGCCCCTGGCCGACCAGGGTGACCAAGACGACGACGTACGCGCAGAAGGAGATCAGGTCTCGGTACGGGAAGGGGGTGCCTTGCTCTGTGGTCAGCGGCACCGCGAAGACGGCCACCAGTGTGATCACACCGCGCGTGCCCGCCCAACTCAGCGCTACCAGCTCCCGTCCGCGAAGCCGATCTGTCGACCTCACGCCGAGCCGCGCATGCAACCGCGCCGGCAGCCACTGGGTGATCACCAGCCACAGCGGGCGAACGAGCAACACCGCGCCCACCGACACCGCGGCGGCCGCCACCACGATGGACAGGGGCTGGTCCTGCAGCCCACGGATCACACTCGGCAGCTGCTGGCCGATGAGGAGGAAGACGAACCCCTCCAGCAGATACTCGACGAACTCCCACACCGCGCCGGTCTGCAGTCGCGAGGCGCCGCTCTCTGTACGCCCGGCGTTGTGTCCCACCATCAGGCCGGCCACGACGACAGCCAACACACCCGAGGAGTGAATGGCCTCGGCGACCAGGTAGGTCACGAACGGGACCGCGAGCGACACCGCATTGGCGATCAGCGGATCCCTGAGCATCGGTCGTGCCAGACGGATCAGCAGTGCGACGAGGATCCCGACGGCCAGCCCACCGGCGACAGCCAGCAGGAACAATCCGGAGGCGATGGTCCAGGAGAACGCGCCGCCGACGGCTACCGCGACTGCAACCTGATAGGTCGTCAGGGCCGTCGCGTCGTTGAGCAGACCCTCGCCCTCGATGAGCACGATCAACCGTGGTGGCATCCCTGCCCGGCGCCCGATGGAGAGGGCGGCGACCGGATCCGGCGGTGCCACGGCGGCGCCGAGAACCAGACCCACGGCCAATGGCATGCCCGGGACCACCAGGGTGACCAGCGCGCCGACCGCGAAGGCGGTGGCCAGCACCAACAGCACCGACAAACTCACGATGGGACGCAGATTCGCTCTGATCGCCAGCAGGCTGGATCGGCGCGCGGTGCTGTAGAGCAGGGGCGGCATCACCAACACCAGCACTGCCTCGGGATCGAGTTCCAGCTTGGGGCCGGGGACCAACGCGTACGCCAGTCCGACCAGAGTCAGCAGGATGGTGAACGGCACACCGATCCGTCCACCCACACCCCGGGCGAGGATCACCACCACCAACATGGCCAGCGCGAACCAGATCTGCGCGATCATGGGGACAAGTCTTGATCCTGGTCGCCTGGATGTCCTGGCTCGCCGCGAAAGTCTGTCCCGTCGCCCACGTGTGGGGTGGACCACTGAACAAAAATCGGAGGGACGCGCAGGCCCGGGCTGGGAGACTGGGCTCATGAGCAACGACACCGGCCTCAAGCAGCGCCTCCGTACCGATCTGACCGCCGCCATGAAGGCTCGCGACAAGGTCCGCTCCGGCACGCTCCGGATGGTGCTCACCGCGATCAGCGAGGCCGAGGTGTCGGGTACGAAGTCACACGAGCTGACCGAGCAGCAGGTTCTCGACGTCGTCATCAAAGAGGCCAAGAAGCGCCGTGAGGCAGAGGAGGCGTACACCAACGCCGATCGCCCCGAGCTCGCCGAGAAGGAGCGCGCCGAGGCCGACGTGCTGGCCGACTACCTGCCCCGGCAGCTGAGCGCCGCCGAGATCGCAGCCCTGGTCAGCGAGGCCATCGCCAGCACCGGTGCCGCCGAACTAGGCATGAAAGGCATGGGCAAGGTGATGGGCGTGCTCACGCCACAGACGCGAGGCAAGGCAGACGGTGGCGCTGTCGCCGCCGAGGTGCGGCGACAGCTGGCTGGTTAGCCGTCGTCCTTCTCGGCCTTCTTCTTCTTTTCTTCCGCAGCCTTCTTCTTGGCCGCTGCCTTCTTCGCGGCCTCGGCCCGCTTCTTGGCCGCCCTCTCCGCCGCGACCTTCGCCGGGTCGCGACCCATGGAGTACATCCGGTAGATGGTGCTGTACTGGCCGACCCGGGCGCCCGGACCCGGCGACCAGCCGACGAATCCGCCGCGCGGAGTGCGATCGCTGTAGACACGGGACGTCTCGACGGTGAAGCCCGCCTTGCGCAGCTTCTTGGAATAAGCGTCGATGCCGAGTCCGAAGCTGCTGGGCACGGTCACGATCTTGCCGCGTTCGATCCGAGACGGCGGGCTCTTGAAGCTGGTCCGCGGCACGCCGTCCAGGTACTTCTCCATGGTCGGCTTCCAGATCTTCTGCCCGGCGTCGCCGCCGCCCGAACCCTCCAGATAGACGCCGGTGGAAGGCACTCGGTAGTACTTGACGCCCTGGCGGCGGAACTGACCGGTCGCCTTGGCCTTCTTGCTCTTGATGAATGGCTTCTTACGGTTGTCGATCGAGATCATCGCGACCCCGGCGACATCTGGTGTGTAGCCGGCGAACCAGACGGCCTCGTTGGAGTCGATGGTGCCGGTCTTGCCCGCCTGGGGTCGGCCGTCCGAGGTTCGCGCGCGCGTGCCGGTGCCCTTGGTGATCACCGAGGCGAGCAGCTTGTTCATGCCGTCGGCGACATCCTTGCTCATCACCCGCTTGCAGTTGCCGTCCGGCACCTCGAGCTTCTTCTTGGTCCGCGTGGTCACCGACTCGATGATGATCGGATCGCAGTGGATGCCGCGGGCGGCGAAGGTGGCATACGCCTCCGTCATCGACAGCGGGCTCACCTCGACGGAGCCGAGGGTGAACGACGGCGTGTGCTGGTAGTACTTCACGATGTCGCGATCGGTAGTGCCGAGCTTGAGGCCGAGCTTCTTGGCCATCTTGGTGACCCGGCACATGCCGGTGGTCATCTCCAACTGCACGAAGTAGGTGTTCACCGACATCTGGGCGCCGCGATACATGTTCATGTTGCCGTTGGCGCCGGTGGAGTTCTTCACATTCCACCGCCCGTAGACCTGCTCGCGGCCGTTGCAGGTCTCGAAGGACTTGCCGCCGAACTCCATGCTTGCCCGCGCGTTGAACCGCTTGGACAGCGGGATGCCCCGCTCCAGGGCCGCTGCAGCGGTGAACGCCTTGAAGGTCGAGCCGGCCTGGTAGCCCTGGGTGCCGCCCATCTTCGGGTCGACCGCGTAGTTCCAGTAGGACTCGCCCTTCTTGGTGTCGGTGCCCATCACCGGCCGGCTCTGCGCCATGGCCAGGATCAGACCGGTGCCGGGCTGGATCATGTTCATGGTGGAGATCAGCGGATCGGTCGGTCCGACCACCTTGGCGACCGCCTTCTCCGCGGCATCCTGGGTCTTCGGATCGATCGCGGTCTGGATGGTCAACCCACCGCGCTTGACCAGGTTCTCCCGGTCCTTGACCGTCTTGCCGAGGCTCGGCATCGTCTTCAGCGTCTGGTAGACGTAGTCGCACAGGAACGGATATTTGGTGCCGACGCAGCCGGCCCGAGTGTGCTTGACCTTCTTCGGGTTGAACTTCTGCTTCTTGGCTGCGGCCGCCTGCTGCGGTGTGATCAGCTTCAACTCCGGTGAGGCCATGCGGTTCAACACCACGTCGCGACGATCCGAGGCGGCGCCGGGGTTGTCCACCGGGTTGTTGGCATCCGGGTTCTGCACCAGACCCGCCAACAGGGCCGCCTCGCTGAGGTTCAGCTCGGACGCGTTCTTGCTGAAGTAGTGCCGGGCGGCCGCCTCGACGCCGTACGCGCCCTCGCCGTAGTAGGCGATGTTGAGATACCGCTCCAGGATCTGGTCCTTGCTGAACCGCTTCTCCAACGCGATCGCATAGCGCAACTCACGGATCTTGCGCTTGTAGCCCTCCGGTCCGGAGGAACGCTGGGCGTCCGCGATGCACTCACGATCACCCTGGCAGGCCTCGATCTGGACCATCTTCACGTACTGCTGGCTGATCGAGGAACCGCCCTGGGTCTCGCCGCCGGCGGAGTTGCGGACCAGCGCCCGCATCGTGCCGCGCAGGTCGAGCGCGCCGTGCTCATAGAACCGGTGGTCCTCGATGGCGAGTTGCGCCTGTCGCATCACCGGGGCGATCTTGTCGAGCTTCACATAGATCCGGTTCTCGTCGTAGAAGTACGCGAGCACCTTGCCGTTGCCCATCAACACCTTGGACCGGGTGGGCGGGATCGGGGTCTCGAGCTCGGCGGGCAGGTTGCCGAGCTCTTCGGCGGCAGCCTTGCTGCTGACACCGGCGAGACCCGCGATCGGGACGAACAGGCCGGCGATCAGGACACCCGACAACACGCTGACGACGATGAACATCACCAGCGAGTACGCAACACCGCCCACTCTCTTAGGGGTAAAGGGCATGGCGAACAGGGTACGTGAGGAAAATGGCCGCGCCGAATCGTTCGTGGCGGTGTCGGCCGCAGCATAGCGGCTGACGGGTCACGACTCCGCCGTCCTCACCGGGCGAGACGTCTCGTCATATCGAAATGATCACGAAGGTACGAACGCCGAGATTTGGGCTGGCCAAGGCCTTGACGCATTCGTACCATACGAGTGTCGCATCCGCAGTGGGTACTGGGGAGTGCCAGGAGGCGACACGCGGCCTCGGGGGAGTAGCCGCGGTTATCCAAGGGGGATGACAGCGTGACCGCTGTACAACAATCAGAAGACTGGACGATGCTCGCCAAGTGCCGTGGCATGGGCGATGCGCTGTTCCCAGAAGCCATCGATCAGAAGCGGGCCAAGGCCGTCTGCATGGGCTGCCCGGTGCGCTTCGAGTGCCTGGCTGAGGCGCTGGACGATCGGATCGAGTGGGGCGTCTGGGGCGGGATGACCGAACGTGAGCGTCGGCAGCTGCTGCGGCAGCGGCCGGACGTGCGGAGCTGGCGCTCAATCCTGCTCAGCAAGCAGACTGCCGACGCGACGAAGTGAGTCGGCGTCGGTGACGTCGCTGGGGAGCGACGCCACCAACGTGTGAGCCACGGTCAGTCGGCTGGCCGAGAATCGGTCGAGCAGCAGGTGCTCGTTCTCGATCACTCGGACCAGGTCGGCGTGCTGGCGCAGTGCTGAGATCTCGACGGCGTACGCGTCCGGATCGAGGTCTTCGGCCTGGGCGAGCGCGCGCTCGGCGGACACGTCGAGGGCGGACCGGTTGACCCGGTTCACCACCAGACCGGCGAGCGGCATGCCCTCGTCACTGAGACGATCGACGAAGTACGCCGCCTCCCGCAGCGCATCGCGCTGTGGGGTGGCGACGACCAGAAACGTCGTCTGAGGTGAGGCGAGCAGCTCGAAGGTGTGGGTGGCACGCTCTCGGAAGCCGCCGAAGATGGCCTCGAAGCCGGCCATGAACGTCTGCAGATCCGTCAGCAGCCGTCCGCCGAGGACTTTGTTGAGCGCGCTTGAGACTAGGTTGAATCCGACGCTGACCAGGCGGAACGGTCCGCGAGCTCCGGACAGAAGGACCTTCATCAACCGGCCGTCCAACAGCGCGGACAGGTGCTCGGGTGCGTCCAGGAAGTCCAGGGCGGATCGGGCCGGCGGAGTGTCGACCACGATCAGGTCCCACGTTCCGCTCTCGGTCGCCTCGGCGTGCAGTTGGCCCAGCTTCTCCATCGCCATGTATTCCTGGGTGCCGGCGAACTGGGAGGACAGCGCGACGTAGAACGGGTTCTCCAGCACCGAGGAGGCGGTCTCCGGATTGGCGTGGGCGAGCACGACCTCGTCGAAGGTGCGCTTCATGTCCAGCATCATCGCGTCGAGACTGCCGCCGTTGCTGGTGTCGATGCCGTGGACCGGGCGCGGGGTGTTGTCCAGTTCGGCGATGCCCAACGATTGGGCCAGGCGGCGGGCCGGGTCGATGGTCAGCACGACGACCTTGCGCCCTGCCTCGGCCGCTCGCAAGGCCAAGGCTGCCGCGCTGGTGGTCTTCCCGACGCCGCCTGCCCCGCAGATGACGGCGATCCTGATCTGCCGGTCGGCGATCAAGGCGTCGATGTCGAGGAAACCCGGTGTCGTAGTCACGAGTGCTCCAGGGCGAGCTGTGCTCGGAGTTGGTCGGCAATCGCGAAGACGGCGGTCTCGTCGATGCCGCCCGGGTCGAAAGCGACTTCGGCGACCGGTTTGCCGAAGCCGTCCAGCACCGTACGGAGTCGCCGGTGATCCAGCGTCCGGGTGGCTTCGGCGCCGAATTCGGCAGCCAGCGCCTTGTTGTCGGCTTCGTCGAAACCGGGGACTCGAAGCACGCCGTTGCCTTCGGCGAAGGTACGCAGCTGCTCGTCGGTGAGCGGCATCGAGCGGACCATATTGGCGATCACCGTGCCGACCGCGATCTGGGTGGGCGCCAGCTGCGCGATGGCCTCGTCGGTCTCGGTCACCGGCATGTCCTCCAGCAAGGTGACCAGGTGCACGGCCGTGGCCGAGTCGCGCAGCATCGCGTTGATCGAGTCGGCCTGGCTGCGGATCGGCCCGACCTTGGTCAGTCCGGACACGGCCTCGTGGATGTTGAGGAACTGCGCGATCCGGCCGGTCGGCGGGGCGTCCAGGACCACGGCGTCGTACGCATCCGAGAGCCCTTTGCGCTGGCGGCGGACGGCCTCGTACACCTTGCCGGTCAGCACCACGTCGCGCAGGCCGGGGGCGATCGAGGTGACGAAGTCGACGAAGCCGAACTTCTCCAGCGCCTTGGCCGCGAAGCCGAGGCGATAGTAGGTGTCCAGGTATTCCAGCAATGCGTCCTCGGCATCGATCGCCAGACCGTGCACGGCGCCGCCGCTCGGCGTCCGGGTCAACCGCGGCTCCTCCGCACCGTCCAGCGGTAGACGGCCGAACAGGTCGGTGATGCCGTGCCGGCCTTCCACCTCGCACACCAGCACTCGGCGCCCGGCGGTGGCCAAAGCGCAGGCAAGGCTGACCGCGATGGTGGTCTTGCCGGTGCCGCCCTTGCCGCTGACGATGTGCAGGGTCTGCCGAGGGGGCGTCGGTGGCGCGGCCAACGGGCCGTCGGCGCGAGATCGGTTCATCACAGCTCCGTGATGCGCAGCCCGGCGTGGGTCTTGTAGCGGCGGTTGATAGCGATCAGGTTGGCGGTGAGGGCCTCCACCTGGCCGGCGTTACGCAACCGTCCTGCGTACACACCGCGGCTGCCCGGCAACGCTGCGGTGGCCAGGGCGATGACGACGCCGATGGCGGCCCGGTCCTCGCCCAGCACCAGGACGTCCTCGTCGAAGTCCTGGACCGCGGGGTCCTCCAGCCGGGCTGCGCTGAGGTGATGGAACGCCGCGATCACCGTCGAGTCCGGCAGGATCCGCTGAGCCTCTTGCGCGGCCGAGCCGTCGGGAACGTCAAGGGGGTACGGGCCCTGCTTGTCGAAACCCAGTGGGTTGACGCAGTCGATCACGATCTTGCCCGACAGCGGCTCGCGGAGCGATTCGAGGAGTTCGGCATGACCCGCGTACGGGACGGTGACGATCACCAGGTCGGCCTCGGCAGCCTGCTGGTTGTCGCCGCCGGTGATCTGATCGGAGCCGATGCCAACGGCCACGCTTGCGGCCCGGTCCGCCGATCGGCTGCCGAGCACCACCGAGTAGCCCGCGGCAGCAAGCCTGCGTCCCAACCCTCGTCCCTGTGGCCCGGTGCCGCCGAGGATCCCTACGCTCGACTCGCTCAGCACGTGAGTGCGATCGTGGCGGGGCGCGGCAGGCGCAAGTGGGGCATGCCGCCGATCCTAGTGGCGCGCCGCTTGGTCAGTTCTCCGGCGACAGCGGTCAGGAGGCTGCGTCCCAGAGTTGGGTTGCCCATTCGGTGTGGCCGAGGGTGAGGGTGCCTTGGTTGGTGGTGATCATGATCCAGCCTTGGGGTGATCGCCACAGGTAGGTGCCTGGTTCGGGTTGTTTGGACCGCCAGTTCCCGATCGTTTTGGCCCGGTGTTCACATCGGGCGAGGGGGCCGAGGGTGTGCATGCCGGTTTGTCCGGGTGGCCCGTTGTGGAGGTAGGCGGGGGTGTGATCGAGATCGGTACGGCCGGTGGTGGGTGAGTGCGGGAACACCGATCGGGGATGCCGAATCTGCATGGCACGACGCAGCCGGAGCGGTGTCTCATATCCGTCGGCGGCGGCGGTCTCGGCCGGATCAATGACGGGATACACCGTGAGGTGGGCTTCGTGTTGGACCAGGAACCGTTGCAGTTGTTCGATCAGGATCGGTCCCCAGTCGGTCCGCACCACCCCGTGACCATCCCGCAGGGTCTGTTCACTGAGGTGGACGTGCAACACGACCGTGGGTGCGCACGCTGCCAACTGGGCCGGGGTCAAGGGTCGCCAACCGGGTGGCCGGAACGCCTCCGGTAATGGTGGTCGCACTGGGCCGGTCCGTGCCGGGCCGGTCCGCGCCTCACCTGTGGTAGTCGAGGTGGTCTCGGTGTCGCTGGTGTCGGGATCATCGGGATCGCTGCGTCGCGGGTTGTCGTGACCGGTGGTGTTCTGGTCGCCTGCCGTTGTGGCGCCTGTCCAGTCGCGACTGGTCTGCTTGGTGCTAGGGCGATGCCCGCCGGTTGGAGGGGTGTCGTTGCTGTCGGGATCACGCTGGCCGGCATTGTTCGGTCCGGTCTCGCCTGGACCACCGTCACTTCGCCTGGGGTCTGCTTGACCGGAATCGGCGCCACTGCTCGGCTGGTCGACCGCGGGGGTGTCGTCGCTGGCCCGCCCTGGCTGCTCGTGGTTGGCGTCCCGGTCGCCAGTGTTCTCACCGCGGCCTTCGTTGCTCGCGGTGCCGCCGTCCGGCCTGGTATCGCCGTCCGGCCTGGTGTCGCCGTCCGGATTGGTGTCGGCGTCCGGATTGGTGTTGTCACCAGCAGGGCTGGCGCCACCGTCGAGGTTGCCACCGCTGGCACTGTCGCGGCCGGCACTGTCGCGGCTGGCACTGTCGCGGCTGGCATCACCGTCACTGGTGCCGTCGTGCTGGTGCTGAAACCAGGCCAGGTCGTCGGGATCGGGCGGCGGATCCGCCGGCCAATACTCGTGCCCATCACCGTCGCCGGGGGCGCCAGGCTGGTCGGGGCGGGGTTGGGTCCACCACTCATCCTCATCAAAGGCGGGCTGATGATAGTTGCCGTGTTGGGCGGTCTCCCAGCCTGCAGCCGGAAGGTCATCAGCCCACGGATCAGTGTCGTCGGCGGCATGCGCAGCAACTTGTTCCCACGGATCTCGGTGCGGGTCCGGATCGGTCGCGTGCCGGGCCAGCAGGTCCAGCACCCGGGCGGGATGCGCGATCCAACCCATCGCCTTCGACATCCGCACCGGCAACGGATCCTCATCACCCTCGTCGGCTAAGCATTCCGCGACACGTTGATGCAGGGTGAGGTTCCCCCTGTTCCACGGACACTCGGGGTTGAGGGTCAGCCCGGACGGTCTGACCCTGTGGAACGGGTTTCAAACTCTATCGGCGACAGCATTCCAATACTCGAATGCCGACGTCTCCGATTATACCATGATTCTATCCATCGAAACATCGCGTTGGCAAGCTCGTCCCGGGTGAACCATACCTGCGAATCGAGCAGCTCGAGTTGCATTCTCTCCCAGAAGGACTCCATCATCGCATTGTCGTAGCAGTCGCCCACACTGCCCATCGACGGCACCAGCCCGGCATCATAGACTTTCTGACTGAATGCCCACGATGTGAATTGCGACCCGTGATCGGAATGCATGATCGTGTTATTGTCGACGTCCATCGGGTTGCGCCGCAGCACCGCCATCCCGAGCGCGTCGACCACGAGCTCCTTCCGCATGTTGTCGTCGATGGACCAGCCCAGGACCCGGCGGGACCAGGCGTCCATGACCGCGGCGCAGTACACCTTGCCCTCCACCGTCGGGTGCTCGGTGATGTCGGTCAGCCACAACCGGTTCGGACCGTCCACCGTGAACCGGCGGTTGACGAGGTCCTTGGCGGGGATGGCGTGCGGGTCCCGGATCGTGGTCCACGACCGACGCCGCCGGTACAGGCCCTGGATGCCGGCCTGGCGCATCAGCCGGGCGACCCGCTTCTGGTTCACCTGCAGGTCGTGCCCCAAGACCAGCTCGGCGTGCACCCGCGGCGCCCCGTACGTCTTCATGTCCTCATCGGCATGGATCTCCTCGATCAGCTTCAACAGCAGCGTGTTCTCCTGTTCCCGTGCCGATGCAGGCCGGCCGCGCCAGTCGTAGTATCCCGACCGCGACACATTCAGCACCCGGCAAGCCACCGCGACATCAATCCCGTCATCGGCCATTTCATGGACCAGCCCGTACACTATTTTGGGAGAACATTCTCCTGGGCAAAATAGGCGGCCGCCCTTTTCAAGATCTCGACTTCCATCTCCAGGCGCCGTTTATCCCGGCGCAGCTCGACCAGCTCCTTCTTCTCCCGACTGGTCAACGCCGTCTCGCTACCACCGGCAGCGTCGGTCTCGGACTGCTCCATCCAGCGACGCAGACACGATTCGGAAATTCCCAGATCTTTCGCCAACTCAGCAACTGGCTTGGACCGCTCACGAGCAAGCTCGACCGCACGACGGCGGAACTCAGGCGGGTGAGGAGCAGGCACAACGACATCCTCCCTGGTGACCAGTGGCCACCTCAGGTCAGGTGTCCGTCAAACGGGGGGAAGTCCAGGGCGAGGAGCATCGCCACATCCCCGGCCTCACCGCGAGCAATCAACGTGCGGAGCCCGTCTTCGGATTGGGTGGCGCGAACCTCACGTTTCGCGGCGATGATCTTCTCCCGCTCCCGATAGGAGGTTTCATCCACCTCGAGCATGGTGGCATCCAAGTTCTTCAGGAACGTCTGCCACGGGAGTTGGGTGACCCAGCCGGCGGTCTGCTCATCCACCATCCCCACGATCGCGATCGACAGGTGGGCGGTCAGGTTCGCGATCTTCCGGGCCTGCCACGCATGGATCTCACCCGCTTGGACGCGTTCCCACAACCTGGGGAGTCGGTGCCGGACCGTCAACGCGTCGGACATCCAGGACCGGGCGGAGGCGGTCGAGGTGCCGTACGGGCCGATCAATCCCTCAGGGGCGAACTCCGCGACCGGCGGTGTCCCGACCGGCCCGATCTTGATGAGTCGTTCGACCAGCACCCCACCCTCGAGATGATCCACCTCCGAATGGGCGTCGGCCCACGCGGCGGCGACCACAAGCTTGCGGCAACCCCATCGTTTCGACTGCTGCTCGGCCCGGGCGGCGAGGTCGGCCAGGGCGCGCCGGTCCCCGAGCGCCGCCTCCAACCGTTCCTCGAACATGTCACCCATTCTAGTCGAACAGGTGTGCGATGACTAGTGTTTGAGCCCACGTTTTTCCTGTCTGCACACGGAAAAGTGATCATCTGTGGCCCCCAGGCGGCAGACGTACTCGCGGCCCGGCTGGCTCGCGTCCATGTGTGGCCCGGGGGCGCGAAACGGACCCGGTTCCCGCGTGACTGGCGATCATCTGTGGCATCCCCCAGGCGGCAGACGTACCCGCAGCCCGCCCGACTGGCGACCACCTGTGGCATCCCCAGGCGCGGCGGAAGGCTTCAGCGGGGCGTGGTCTGTCAGTGCCGGCGGGCAGGATGGCGACATGAGCGATTCAACGATCGACCGGCCGAGCATCGCGCTCGGCCATGTGGTGCTCGACACCGACGACCCGCCCCGGTTGGCGGAGTTCTACAGCCAGCTGCTGGGTTGGCCCATCGTCTGCACCGACGAGGACTGGTGGACCGTCCAGTCCGACGGTGGGGGAACCAAGCTGTCGTTCCAGCTGGCGGGGCCTGACCCCAGTTCTTGGACACGCCGAATCCCGCACCCGTGATGGGCAGGGAGTGAGCGAGATGATCCGAGAATCATGGCCAGGAAGAACTACTCCGAGGAGTTCCGTCGTCAGGCCGTCGACTTGTATGAGTCCACACCGGGGGCCACGGTCCGCGGCATTGCTGAGGACCTGGGCATCGTGCGTGGCACGCTGCGGCACTGGCTCGAGGCGTACGGGACCGGCAAGAAGACCGCCGCCGACGGGACGCTGACCTCCAGCCCACTGCACGCCAAGCCGCCGATGACGCCTCCGTCAGGGCCTGTCGATGAGACACAGGAACAGCGGATCGCGCGGCTCGAAACAGAGAACGCGGCCCTGCGGGCAGAGACGACGAAGTTGACCACCGAGCGGGAGATCCTCCAGCGGGCGGCCAAGTATTTCGCCGGGGAGACGCGCTGGTGAGTCGCTTCCAGTTCGTCGCCGACAACTCCGCCACCTTCGAGGTGAAGCGACTGTGTGCACTCGTCGAGATCGAGCGCTCCTCCTACTACGCCTGGAAGGCTGGAGCGCCAGCCCGTACCGACCGTGCTGCCGCGGATGCGGAGTTGGCCGAACGGATCCGGGTGATCCACGAGGCCGACAACACCGTCGGCGCGCCACGGGTGACCGCGGAGCTCAACGACGGTGTCCCTGCCGGGGAGCGGGTCAACCACAAACGCGTCGCGCGGGTCATGCGTGCGGCTGGGATAGCCGGCTACGTCAAGAAGCGCCGTGTGCGGACCACGATTCCCGAACCGTCGGATCAGTTGATCCCCGACCTGCTGAAGCGGGACTTCACCGCGGATGCGCCGGGGCGACGCTATGTCGGCGACATCACCTACCTGCCGCTGGCCGACGGGACGAACCTGTACCTGGCCACCGTCATCGACTGCTACAGCAGACGGCTCGCCGGCTGGGCGGTCGCGGACCACATGCGCACCAGCCTCGTCGAGGACGCCCTCACCGCAGCAGCTGCGACCCGCGGCGGCTCAGGTGGGCTGGCAGGGGCCATCTTCCACAGCGACCACGGGTCGGTCTACACCTCGAAGGACTACGCCAAGCTCTGCGCGCGCCTCGGCGTGACCCAGTCGATGGGTGCCGTGGGCACGTCGGCCGACAACGCGCTCGCGGAGTCGTTCAACGCCACCCTCAAACGAGAGGTCCTCCAAGACGCCGCCTGCTGGCCCGACGAGCTCATCTGCCGCCGGCAGCTCTTCAGGTGGCTGACCCGCTACAACACCAAGCGGCGCCACTCCTGGTGCCGATACCAGTCCCCGTCCACCTACGAGGCCCGCTGGGCCGCTACGCTCCCAACCGCTGCGTAATCAACCCCCGTGTCCAAGAACCGGGGGTAGGCCCCGGCGCTCGACTACCGGCCGCCGACCTGGCCGGTCAACGAGGTGCCCCAGCAGTCCCACCTCGACCTCGATGTGGCCAAGGCGGACCTCCCGGCCTCCGTGGCGTACGCGCAGTCGCTCGGTGCCGTGCTAGCCGACAATTCTGCGTCCAATGCGTCGTTTGTGGTGCTGCTCGATCCGAGCGGGCATCCGTTCTGCCTGTGCGCCTGCTGATCGGGCGGCCCCTGGGTGGGCTGGACCCCGTCGCGAGCGGCGGCGGTGAGGCGGAGCGAGGGCTCCGTCTGGACGACTGAGCGAACAAGACACGCCTTTTCGTCTTGTGAGCGAGGGAAGAAGACGGAGTCTTGGGAGCGCAGCCTCGCAGCGAGTGACGAAGGCACCGTCCGTAGGATCACCTCATGACCAAGTGGGAATACGTCACCATTCCGTTGCTCGTCCATGCCACCAAGCAGATCCTGGACAACTGGGGCCAGGACGGCTGGGAGCTGGTGCAGGTTGTGCCTGGGCTGAACCCGGAGAACCTGGTGGCCTATCTCAAGCGCCCGATCCAGGACTGAGCCGTGGCGCTCCAGGGTTCGGCATCGTTGCCGTCGGCGAGACTCGCCGAGTTGGGCTTGACGCTGCCGCCGGTCGCAGCGCCGGTTGCGGCGTACGTGCCGGCCGTTCGGGTGGGCGACCTCGTCTACTCGTCCGGTCAGCTGCCGACTGTGGCCGGTCAGCTCGTCGCGTCCGGCAAGGTGGGGGCCGAGGTGTCGGTGGAGACCGCGGCCGAGTGCGCGCGGACCGCGGTGCTGAATGGACTGGCCGCGGTCAGCGAGCAGGCAGGCGGCATCGACGAGATCGAGCGGATCGTGCGCCTGGTGATCTTCGTGGCGAGCACGCCGGACTTCACCGGCCAGCCGCAGGTCGGTAACGGCGCCAGCACCGTGATCGGCGAGATCTTCGGTGACGCCGGTCGCCATGCCCGCAGCGCGGTGGGCGTCTCGGTGCTGCCGCTGGACGCGCCGGTCGAGGTGGAGGTCGTCGCCCAGCTCCGCAGCAGGCCGAGCGTTCAGCCCGCCTGAGAAATCCGCCTGACCAGCAACCCGGGTCGATCTGGAGGTCCAGCCGTGCCGAGTCACTCACTCGACGTCTTGACCTCACTGAGGCTCACAGTGCCGGCCAAGCTGGCCGCATTGGCCGATGCCTGGCCGGCGGGATCCGTGCCGGCATCGCCGCGAGCCTCAGCCAGTGTCGTCCTGTGCCGGGACGGCGATGCCGGGCTGGAGACGTACCTGCTGCACCGGCATGCCCGGATGACGTTCGCGGCGTCGATGGCGGTGTTTCCCGGCGGTGGTCTCGATCCGGTCGACCAGACCGCGCCGGATCCGAGGCTGGCGTGCGCGATTCGGGAGACGCGGGAGGAGACCGGGGTCGAGCTCACCGCGGACGCCCTGGTGCCGTGGGCACACTGGATCACGCCCGAGCAGCAGCCGATCCGCTACGACACCGCCTTCTACCTAGCTGCCCTGCCCACTGGTCAGACAGCTGAGGACACGTCCAGCGAGACCCTCGATGCCGACTGGGTTTGTCCGCGGGCGGCGGTCGTTGCTTTCCAGGCCGGTTCTTTGCAGCTGATGCCGCCGACCCTGTCGATCCTGCTGGAACTCTCCGAGCTGTCGTCGGTGACCGCGGCGATCGAGTTCGGCCGTGATCGGGTCATCGAGCCCGTGCTGCCTCGGGTGGTACGCGAGGCGGACGGCTGGGTGTTCCGCTATCCGCGGCGCATTGATGGACCGGCTGATGAGTGATGTCGCGCCGGACATCCGGCTACGGTTGGCGCCCAACCCAGGTCCGATGACGCTGGAGGGCACCAACACCTGGATCCTGGGTCGTCCCGGAGGGCCCAGCGTGGTGGTCGATCCAGGCCCACCCGACGAGACCCATCTCCGCGCTGTCCAGGCCGAGGCCGGCGAGGTCGTGGTCACCGTCCTGACCCATCGCCATGTCGACCACTCCGAGGGTCTGCCCCGGTTCGCCGAGCTCACCGGTGCCGGGGCACGGGCGGCCGACCCTGCGTACGTGATTCCCACCGGCGACCACGATGGCCGGCTTCGTGACGGCGACCTGATCGAGGGGACAGACCTCACGATCCGGGCGCTCGCCACACCAGGCCATACCAGTGATTCGACCTCCCTGCTGGTGACCAGCGAGCGGGGCGCCTGGCTCCTCACGGGTGACATGGTGCTTGGCCGGGGCACGACCGTGATCACCCACCCGGACGGAGACCTCGGCGCCTACCTCGACTCCCTCGAGGTGCTGCTCCAGGCCGTCCGCGAGCATGACGTGAGCGCCATCCTGCCTGGTCATGGACCGGTGGTCAGCGAGCCGGAGCGGCTGCTGAGGTTCTATCGCGAGCATCGGCTGGGTCGCTTGGAGCAGGTCCGCGAAGCCCTGCGGCTCGGCGACGAGACCGCCGCCCAGATCGTGACAAGGGTGTACGCCGAGGTCGACCGCTCCCTTTGGCCCGCCGCCGAGCAGTCGGTGCGCGCCCAACTGGACTATCTGCGCACACATTGACCGCCGATGAGGGGTGGGTTGAGGCTCATCTCAGCCCATCCTGACCTTGCTCTCAGGCTCCACCACGAGACGTAGCCGAGCCATGGGAAGCGCACAGAATCTGCACAGGATCGGGCCCCAACCTGGAGAACGTGAGCACACCGCAACAGCCTTCTGGAATGAACACCCCGCCTTTCGGGCAGCCCACGGGCCCCGACTATCACCCGATGCAGCCGATCGGCGGCTATCACGGGCAGGACTTCCCAGCTCCGGCTGGCGTACCGCCGCTCGGTCAGCCCTCCGCGGGCTCCGCCACCCCGTCCGACGCCTATCAGTCCGGCGCCTATCGAGGTCAACACGACGGATATCAGGGCAGCTTTGACCCCGATGCGACCCTCATCCAGCCAATGGCGCAGGCTCCGGCGGCGCCCGGACCGGCAGCACCGGTAGCCACCGCCACCCTGCCCAAGCGCCGACCGGGAGTCGTGGTCGCAGCGGCGGCACTCGCGGCGGTGATCGGTGCCGGTGCCGGCATCGGCTCGTACGCCTATCTGGGCGGCGGCGCGGCCGGAGCGAACTCGCCGGTCACGGTGACCACACAGACCGCGGCGACCACGCCGAAACTGGACGGCACCATCTCGGCCGCCGCCAAGCAGATCGAGCCCTCGGTCGTGACGATCACGGTCCAGGCCGGTCAAAGCGGCGGCATCGGTACCGGCGTCGTGCTCGACAAGCAGGGTCACATCCTGACCAATGACCACGTGGTCTCCGAAGCGGCCAGCAGCCAGGGAGGCCAATCCGGTGAGCAAGGCGGCGATCCGCAGGATCCGTTCGGTCAGCAGGGTGGTCAGCCAGGCGAGACCCAGCAGGGCAGCGGGGCGACGTCGATCACGGTCACCTTCGATGACGGCACATCGGAGAAGGCCACCGTGGTAGGCACCTCGAACACCAACGATCTCGCGGTGATCAAGGTCGCGGCCAGCGACAAGCTGGTGCCGGCAGCCTTCGCGAAGTCCGACTCGATCGAGGTCGGTCAGTCGGTGGTGGCCGTCGGCGCGCCGCTCGGTCTCTCCGACACCGTGACCAGCGGGATCGTCTCCAACACCACGCGACCGGTCCGATCCGGCACGACAAACGATGCGGTCTACCTCGCCGTACAGACCGATGCGGCCATCAACCCCGGCAACTCCGGCGGGCCGTTGGTCAATCTGAACGGTGCTGTGGTCGGCATCAACTCCTCGATCGCCTCCACCGGATCCGACGGCTCCAGCTCGGGAAACATCGGCATCGGTTTCGCCATCCCGGCTGATGTGGCCGTACGGGTGGCGACGCAGCTGATCGAGACGGGCAGCTATACCAACGCCGCGCTGGGTGTGAGCGTCGGTGGCCAGGACTCGGCCGCGGTCTCCACCGATGGCGTCACCCTGCAGAGCGTGTCCGCCGACGGTGCCGCCGCGAAGGCCGGGTTGAAGGAGGGCGACCAGGTCACCAAGATCAACGACTTCGCCACGGCCGACGCGGACGGGCTGATCGCGGCGACCCGCTACTACGCACCGGGCACCAAGGTCGAGGTGACCTACAACCGCGACGGCCAGTCGCACACCGTGGAGGTCACCCTCGGCACGGCCTGAGCCGACGATCGGCGGGGAGCTGGCTCAGCGGGCCCGGCGCTCGACTCGTACGGTGTCCAGGATCGTGACCGAGCGTGGCTCCAGTCTGATCCAGCCGCGGGCGGCGAAATCGGCCAACGCCTTGTTCACGGTCTCCCGGGAGGCGCCGACCAGTTGGGCCAACTCCTCCTGAGTGAGGTCGTGGTGCACGTGAATGCCGTCCTCGCGACGCTCGCCGAATCGGCGGGCCAACTCCAGCAGCTGTTTCGCGACCCGGCCGGGCACGTCGGAGAACACCAGGTCAGCCACCACGTCGTTGGCCCGCCGCAGCCGGGCAGCCAACTGACCGAGTAGCCCCAGTGCCACCTCCGGCCGGCCGGACAGCCAACCCATGAGCTCGTCGTGCTCGAGCGTACGGATCTCGCACGCCGTGACCGCGGTCGCGGTCGAGGAGCGCGGCCCCGGGTCGAACAGCGACAACTCGCCGAACATCTGCCCCGGCCCCAGGATCGCCAACAGGTTCTCCCGGCCGGCCGAGCCACTCCGGCCCAGCTTGATCTTGCCGCTGACGACCACGTAGAGGCGGTCTTCCTTGTCGCCCTCGTGGAACAACACCTCGCCGCGGTTGAGTTTGATGGTGCCCATCGCCGCGGCCAACGCCGAAGCGGCCTCGTCCTCGAGTCCGGCAAAGAGCGGAGCCTTCTTCAAGACCTCCGGATCCACACGACCTCCTGCTGTCAGCGCCTGTCGGTGTCAGGCTACCGTTGAACCTACCGCCTGTGTCACGGGTCACAGCGCAGATTCCGTTCCCGGCCCGTCGCGAGCGGCCGAGAGCGTAGCGCGGCAGAGTCTCGAGCGCGGAGCGAACAGCGAGTGACGAAGACACTGTCAGTGTCACAAACTAGGGTGATCCTCATGTCACAGAGCGCGTCTTCCGCCGGTGTCGTCGAAGCCGTGGTGGACACCCTGCCCAATGCCGGGGGGCGGGTTGGTGGGAGGAATCGAGGGGGCGATGTGTCACGGACGGCCCTGGTCCGGCGCGCGCGCACCATCAACCGGGTGCTGCACGAGACCTATCCCGACGCTCACTGCGAGCTCGACTTCAGCACTCCTCTCGAGCTGCTGGTCGCGACGGTCCTGTCCGCCCAGACCACGGACAAACGGGTCAACCTGATCACGCCGATCCTGTTCGCGCGCTATCCCACCGCAGCGGCGTACGCGGCGGCCGATCGGATGGAGCTGGAGGAGTTGCTGAAGCCGGTCGGCTTCTTTCGGGCGAAGTCCGACACGCTGCTCAAGCTGGGTGCGGCCCTGACGGAGAACTTCGGTGGTGAGGTGCCAGGCAAGCTGGCGCAGCTGGTCACCCTCCCTGGGGTCGGACGCAAGACCGCCAATGTGGTGCTCGGCAACGCGTTCGGGGTGCCGGGCATCACCGTCGACACGCACTTCGGCCGGTTGGCTCGGCGATTCGGCTGGACGACCTCGGTCGACCCCGATCAGGTGGAACGGGACGTCGGTGCGCTCTTCCCGCGCAAGGATTGGACCCAGCTCTGCCACAACGTGATCTGGCACGGCCGGCGGCGCTGTCATGCCCGCAATCCGGCCTGCGGGGCGTGTCCGGTTGCTCGCTGGTGCCCGGCGTACGGGGAGGGCGAGACCGATCCGGTCAAGGCGGAGAAGCTGGTTCGCGAGCCGCGCGGATGAGTGGGCCGGGTGGCTCGGGCAGATGAGCCGATGAATCAACACGAGCAGTCACTGACACCGCCGACCGAGGAACTGCCGGTCTGGCTCCAGCCGCTTGATCGCGCGTTGCTCGATGACGCCCGGCTGCAACGATCGGTGGCCCTACGACCGGGTATCGGTGGGCGGGCGGCGGCTGTTCTGGTGCTCATCGGTGAGGGGGAGCGGGGCCCGGAGATCCTCTTCGTCGAGCGCGCGGCGACCCTGCGAACTCATGCCGGCCAGATCGCCTTCCCCGGCGGCGCGAACGAGTCAACCGATCTCGATCTGATCGCCACGGCGGTCCGTGAGGCGCGGGAGGAGGCCGGCATCGACTCCTCCGGGGTGGTGCCGATCGGCGCACTGCCGCCGGCGCATGTGGCGGTCAGCGGGTTCGATGTCACCACCGTGGTCGCCTGGTGGCGGCACCGGGGCCTGATCGGCCCACCCGATCCGCGGGAGGTGGCGTCTGTCGTCGTCGTCTCGGTGGCCGATCTCACCGACCCGGCCAACCGCGGTCGCGTACGGCATCCGTCCGGCTATTCCGGGCCGGGCTTCGAGGTGGCCGGGCATCTGATCTGGGGGCTGACCGCGCATCTGCTGGACGGGGTCCTCGACCTCGCGGGCTGGCAACGGCCGTGGGACGAGCAACGGCGCTTCGACATCCCGGCTCGCTATCTGACCGACATCTCCCGAGGACAGGGACACGATGAGCACTGACACCGAGCGGCTCCAGCAGATCTGGGACGCAACGCTGCGCGACCAGCCCAAGCTCGGGACGCGAGTCATCGCCCGCTATGCCGAACCGCACCGCCGCTATCACGGCCTCGAACACCTGGCGGCGGTCCAGGACCGGATCAGCGAGTTCGCGACCGCCGATCACGACGTGTTTCTGGTCCGGTTGGCCGGTTTCTACCACGATGCGATCTACGACGTCCCGACCCGGGAGCTGACGAATGAGGACGCCTCGGCCCGGCTGAGCATCCGTGAGCTCAGCCGCGCCGGACTGGAGCAGGAGGATCTCAACGAGATCGCGCGGCTGGTGCGGCTCACCGCCACGCATGTGCCTGGTTCCCGGGATGCCAACGGAGAGCTGCTGTGCGATGCCGACCTGGCGGTGCTGGGCGGCAGCCCGGAGGCGTATGCGCGCTATGTCGCGCAGGTGCGTGAGGAGTACGCCCACGTACCCCGGCTGGATTTCGCCCGGGGGCGGTTCCAGATCCTGCGGGAGCTGGCTGGGCGTGACCTCTTCAACACGCCGCGAGGGCGTCAGCTCAACGGGCGGGCCCGGTTCAATCTGGTTGCCGAGTGCCGGGAACTGGTGGCCGAGCTTCGCGCTGCGGGCGTGTCTCCGGACGAGCTCGGACCTGTGCCAGGATCGTCCGCATGAGCCCCGAAACCACCGCAGTCGACCCGCGCCCGGCCGGCTGGTGGAAGTCCGCCGTCGTCTATCAGATATACCCGCGGTCCTTCGCCGACTACAACGGCGACGGGATGGGTGATCTGCCCGGCATCCTCGGCAAGCTGGACTACCTGAAGCAGTTGGGTGTCGACGTCGTCTGGTTGTCGCCGGTGTACAAGTCTCCGCAGGATGACAACGGGTACGACATTTCCGACTACCACGACATCGACCCGCTCTTCGGCTCATTGGCGGACCTCGACGCGATCATCGCCGGCGTGCATGACCGGGGGATGAAGCTGGTGATGGACCTGGTCGTCAACCACACCTCCGACGAGCATCAGTGGTTCGTCGAGTCGCGGGATCCGGCCTCGCCGAAGCGGGACTGGTATTGGTGGCGACCGGCTCGGCCCGGTTTCGAGCCAGGAGCCCCCGGGGCTGAGCCAACCGGTTGGAAGGCGGCGTTCGGCGGTTCGGCGTGGGAGTTCGACGAGCGGTCCGGGGAGTACTACCTGCACATCTTCTCCCGCAAGCAGCCCGACCTGAACTGGGAGAACCCAACAGTGCGGCAGGCCATCTACGCGATGATGCGGTGGTGGGTCGACCGCGGCGTCGACGGCTTTCGGATGGACGTCATCAATCTGATCTCCAAGCCTGCTGAACTGGCCGATACCGCGCCGCCGGAGGGCCAGGCGTATGACGCGAACTTCGGCTCGGTGATGAACGGGCCCCGGCTGGACGAGTTCCTGGCCGAGATGAACCGCGAGGTCGGGTTGGACGAGCAGCAGCTGATCACGGTCGGCGAGACGCCCGGCGCCACCATCGAGGTGGCTCGCTCGATCACCGATCCAGATCGGCACGAGCTCAACATGGTGTTCACCTTCGAGCACGTCAGCCTGGATTCGCAGCCGGGCGGCGTCAAATGGCACCTCGCCGAGCTGCCGCTGCCGGTGCTGAAGAAGAACCTGGCCGACTGGCAGGAGGGGCTCGCCGACGCGGGCTGGAACTCGCTCTATTGGAACAACCACGACCAGCCCCGAGCCGTGTCCCGGTTCGGCGACGACTCACCGGAGTTCAGGGTGGCCTCGGCCAAGACCCTCGGCACGGTGCTGCACCTGCACAAGGGCACGCCTTACGTCTATCAGGGCGAAGAGCTCGGCATGACGAACACCTACTTCACCGATATCAGCCAGTATCAGGACTTGGAGTCGGTGAACTACCACGCGGAGGCGCTGTCGCTCGGTCTCGAGGCGGAGGCGGTGCTGCATTCGCTGTCGGTGAAGAGCCGGGACAACGCCCGTACGCCGATGCAGTGGAACGACCGCTCGCACGCCGGCTTCACCGAGGGTATTCCGTGGCTGCCGGCCAACCCCAACTACCTGGTGGTCAACGCCGAGGCGGCCGTGGCTGATCCGGACTCGGTGTTCCATCACTACCGGAAACTGATCGAGCTCCGACACGAGAACCCGGTGGTCGTCGAGGGTCGGTTCGAGCTGCTGCTGCCCGATCACGAGCGGTTGTGGGCGTTCGTCAGGACTGGTGCAGACTCGAGCTTGCTGGTGCTGGCGAACCTGTCCCGGGAGCCGTTGGAGCTTCCCGTGGCTGAGCTGCCTGACCTGACCGGCTCGACTCTGCTGCTCGGCACTCATGGTGCTGGGTCGCCGACCGTGCTGGCACCCTGGGAATCCCGCATCCTCCGGCTCGCCTGATTCCATCGCTTGGTCCCGGGGTTTGGCCTCGGGGTGCCGCCGGAGGAGCTGTGAATGACGACTCCGCCGCGCGTAGCCGAGCAGCGGGCGCCCGGGTCAGCGGAGCCAGTCGATGACGGCGGCCGTCACGGCGTCCGGCGACTCCTCGTGCGGGAGGTGACCGGCACCGGGGATCTCCACGTGACGGTGCGTGCGCGGTGCGTACGGGCTGCGCGGCAGCATCGAGTCGGCTGGCACCAGCCGGTCATGCTCGCCTCGGATGGCCAGCACCGGCACGTCAACGGGCGCCGACAGCGCGCTCCGGTAGGACCGACCGGCCGGGCGCAGCTGATCACGACCGAACATCCGCAGATACTCCAGGGCGCAGTGCGGGCTCGGCCACAGTCGTAGCGCCTGCCGATAGTGCCAAGCTTCCTCACTGGTGAGGAAGGCCGCTCCGGGGTCGGCTCGTCGACGGAGCAGCCATTCGACGTACGCGCCGTGGCGGGCGGTGATCACCCGCTCCGGCAGGATCGGCAGCTGGAACCAGGCCAGGCCGGCGCCCATGGTCCGCCAGGGGAATCGAAGCGGGTGGGGGGCACTGATCGTGATGATCCGGTCGACCTGCTCCGGCGCGTACGCATACGTCGACCAGGCCGCAATGCCGCCCCAGTCATGGCCCACGATGGTGGCCGAGCTGAACCCGAGGCTACGGATCACCGCCGAGACGTCCAGCCCGGTCACCGACTGGCGATAGCCGCGCGGGGTCTTGTCGGTTGCCGCATAACCCCGCAGATCCAGCGCCGCCACGCTCACTCCGGCCGCATCCAAAGCCGGCAGCTGATGCCGCCAGGCCCACCAGAACTCCGCGAACCCGTGCAACAGCAGCACCAGTGGACGCTCTCGGGTGAAGCTCAGCCCGGTAGCCAGATGGAAGCGGATCCCGTTGGCGGTGATCTCCCGATGCCGCCACGGACCCTCGATCAAGACCTCGCGTACCGACCACTCCGGCGCGGGCGGACGCCTACCACGCCGCACAGTGCGGGCTCAGCGCAACGCCTTCTTGTCATTGGCCACGGTTCCCTCGATCCGCGGCGCAGTGGCGGCGGCGGTGGCCCGGCTGACGGCCGCCTGAAGCTCGGTGACGAGTGCCTTGCCGTTGGCGATGGTCTTCTCCGGCGGCTTGACCTTCTTGATCCGGGAGTAGCCGATGGCGCCCAGGATCCCCGCGATGATCAGCAGCACTGCGGCCACGATCAAGAACGCAGCCCAGTAGGGCAGACCCAGCGCCGCCAGACCGAGGGCCGCTGCGACGAAGATGAGGGTGCCGGCATTGATGCCGAAATAGCCGGCCGCGCCGAAGAGCCCACCGCCGATGCCGGCGTTCTTGGCGGCCGGCGCCAGCTCCGACTTCGCCAGCTCTACCTGGTCATTGACCAGGAGCTGGGCATCGCCTCGGATGTCCTTGATCAGGTCTGCGACCTTGCGATCCGCCATGGGATCTCCTCTCGCTCTCAGCCCTGAGCCTAACGGTCCGGTCGGTTGGCGCCACGCAACCCCGTCCTGAGCGCGGAACGAAACAGCGAGTGATGACTACGCAGCCCGGGATCGCGTACGCCGGCGCAGGGAGATCGAGGCCAGGACGGCCGCGATCACCGAACCGACCAGGACGCCGGTCTTCGCCACCTCCTGCAGGGCCGGATCGTCGGCGAATGCCAGATCGCCGATCAGCAGGGCAACCGTGAAGCCGACGCCCGCCAGCAGCGCCACCGAGGCAATCTCACTCCAGCGCAGTTCCGCGGCCAACTCGGCCCGAGTCAGTCGCGCGGTCAGCCAGGCACCCCCGAACACCCCGAGGAACTTGCCGCCGACCAGGCCGAGCACCACCCCGATGCCGACCGGGCTGGTCAGGGCTGCGCTCAGTTTGTCGATCGACACCGGCACTCCCGCCGCCACGAGCGCGAAGACCGGTACGGCCACGCCCGCCGAGATCGGCCGCCAGCGGTGTTCCCAGACGTCGACCACGGACGGACCTCGGCTGACGTTCGAGGAGGTCAACAAGCCGAGCACCACGCCGGCCACCGTTGCGTGCACGCCGCTGGCGTACATGCAGGTCCAGCACAGGATCCCGAGCGGCAGATAGAGATACCAGCCACGGATCCGCCGCCATTGCAGCAGCAGCCACAAACCGGCGCAGCCGAGTGCCGCGAGCAGCCAGAGCGCGGAGAGCCCGTGGGCGAAGAAGATCGCGATCACGGCGATGGAGCCGAGGTCGTCGACGATGGCCAGGGTCAGCAGGAAGGCGCGCAGCCCGGTCGGCAGCCGCGAGCCGACCAGCCCCAGGATCGCGAGAGCGAAGGCGATATCGGTCGCCATCGGAATGGCCCAGCCCTGCGGCCGCCCACCGGCCAGCGTCAGGTTGACGAGGACGAAGATCGCCGCGGGGACGGCCATTCCGCAGAGCGCCGCCGCGATCGGCACCAAGGCCTGCGCCGGCCGGCTCAGCGCCCCGACGGTGAGCTCACGCTTGAGTTCCAGTCCGGCTACGAAGAAGAAGATCGCCAGCAGGCCGTCGGCGACCCAGTGCTCCAGGTCCAGTGGGCCCAGCGGCAGGTGCAACACCGCGGCATAGCTCACCGGTGAGACATTGGCCCACGACACCGCGACCACGGCGGCTGCGAGCATCAAAGCGCCACCGACGGTCTCCTGCCGCAGGACGTCGGTGATGGCGATCGTGTCAGCGTCGCTGGCATTCCGCCCGAACAGCACGACGCGAGGGCGGGGTTGGACCACGGCTGCTCCTGGGGTCGGCTACGGAATCGCCGACCAGACTTCCCGGCACACCGCCGGTCACCCTACCGCGCCCAGGCATTCCTGCCGAGAAGCCCGAGCAGCATTCGCTTGCCGGCGGACGGGCTATGGGCCGGACAGGAGAGGACTACTCGGCTGAACTCGCCGCGGAGGCGCTCAGGTTCTCCTTGATCAGGTTCATCACGGTCGAGTCGGTCAGGGTGGTGACGTCGCCGAGCTCACGGTTCTCGGCGATGTCACGCAGCAGCCGGCGCATGATCTTGCCGGAGCGGGTCTTGGGCAATTCCTCCACGACCATGATCTGACGCGGTTTGGCGATCGGGCCGATCTCCTTGGCCACATGGGCCCGCAACTCGGCGACGACGTCCGGACCGCCGTCGCCGGCATCGGCGCGCAGGATCACGAAGGCGACGATCGCCTGTCCGGTGGTCGCATCACTCGCCCCGACGACGGCGGACTCGGCCACCTTCGGATGGGACACCAGCGCGGACTCGATTTCGGTGGTCGACATCCGGTGGCCGGACACGTTCATCACGTCGTCCACCCGGCCGAGCAGCCAGATGTCTCCGTCCTCGTCACGCTTGGCCCCGTCTCCGGCGAAGTACAAGCCAGGGAACCGGGACCAGTACGTGTCGACATAACGCTGATCGTCGCCCCAGAGGGTACGCAGCATCGCCGGCCACGGCTTGGTGATCACCAGATAGCCACCCGAGCCGTTCGGCACCGACTCGGCCTCGTCGTTGACCACGTCCACACTCACCCCCGGCACCGGGGTCATCGCCGCACCGGGCTTGCCGGAGGTGACACCCGGCATCGGGGAGATCATGTGCATCCCGGTCTCGGTCTGCCACCAGGTGTCCACCACCGGCACCCGGTCGCCGCCGATGTTGGTGCGATACCAGACGTACGCCTCCGGGTTGATCGGCTCCCCGACCGAGCCCAGCACCCGCAGCGAGGACATGTCGAACTGCTCGGGGATGTCGGCACCCCACTTCATGAAGGTGCGAATTGCGGTCGGCGCGCAGTAGAGGATCGACACTCGGTACTTCTCGATGATCTCCCACCAGCGGCCCTTGTGCGGGGTGTCGGGTGTGCCCTCGTACATCACCGAGGTCGTCCCGTTCGCCAGCGGCCCGTACACCAGGTAGGAGTGCCCGGTGACCCAGCCGATGTCCGCAGCGGTCCAGAAGATGTCGGTCTCCGGCTTGAGATCGAAGGTCGCCCACTGGGTGTACGTCACGCCCACCAGGTAGCCGCCGGTGGTGTGCAGGATCCCCTTGGGCTTCCCGGTGCTGCCCGAGGTGTACATGATGTAGAGCGGATGCTCGGCCGGGAAGGCCTCCGCGGTGTGCTCCGCGGACTGCTGGCCGACGAACTCGTCCCACCACAGGTCCCGGCCCTCGGTCATCGGGGTGTCCTGGCCGGTCCGCTTGATGACCAGCACGTGATGCACCGACGGGCACTTCGTCAGCGCCTCGTCGACAGCCGGCTTCAGCCCGGACGGCTTGCCGCGCCGGTAACCGCCGTCGGCAGTGATCACCACCTCGACCCCGCAATCCTCGATCCGCGAGGCCAGTGCGTCAGCGGAGAAACCCCCGAACACCACCGTGTGCGGGGCGCCGATCCGGGCGCACGCCAAGATTGCCACCACGGCCTCGGGGATCATCGGCAGATAGATCGCCACCCGGTCCCCGGCCTCGACGCCGAGCTCGAGCAGCGCGTTCGCCGCCTTCTTCACGTCCGTGGTCAGCTCCGCGTACGTGATCACCCGGGTGTCGCCCGGCTCGCCCTCGAAGTAGTAGGCCACCCGGTCGCCGTTGCCGGCCTCGACGTGCCGGTCCAGGCAGTTGTAGGCCGCGTTCAAGGTGCCGTCGGCGAACCACTTCGCGAACGGTGGGTTGGACCAGTCCAGCACCTCGGTCGGTTTGGTGTCCCAGGTGATCCGCTTCGCCTGCTCGCCCCAGAACGCCTCCAGATCGGCTTCCGCCTCCGCGTACGTCGCGGCAGTCACGTTGGCCGAGGCGGCGAGGTCGGCCGGCGGCGGGAACCGCCGATCCTCGTGCAGCAGATTGGACAATGCTTCGTTGGCGGATGGGGCCTCATTGGCGGGCAGGGCTTCATCGGTCACGGCGGAACCTCCACATCGACGGCGCACAGACAGCCCCGCATGCCGGCGTGGCAACCGCGTACGGCTGCCGGGATCCGGCGACCAGGGCCTTTTCGCAGCCTAGGCGATGTGCTGTTGCCCAACGGCATCGGTGCGGTCGATTCCGATCCGCTCCTCAGCCGAACCGGGCCAACCAGCCACGACGTCGTCGACGACCGCGGCGAACCCGCTCGCCCCCGATGCCGCCGCCATCTCGGCCGCCACCGTCGACGCAGCCGTGCGGAACCGAGAGTCGGTCAGCACCCGCCGGACGGCGTGACGGAGCCGACTCTCGCTGGGGCGCTGTCTGCGTACGTTCACTCCGGTGCCCGACCAGGTGATCCGAGCCGCGACCTCGATCTTGTCCTCTTTGCCGGGGGCGACCACGACCGGCACCCCGTGGGCGAGGGCGAACTGGACACCGCCGTAGCCGCCGTTGGTGACGAACACATCGGTCCGCTCGAACAACTCGCTGTACGGCAGGAACTCCGCAGCTCGGGCGTTGTCCGGCAACGGCCCCAGGTCCGACACCGGCCGACCGCCCGTGGCAACCACGACCAGCACCTCCTGGTCGGCCAGGGCGCGCATGGTGGGGATGATGAGCTCGGTCAGGTCGTCGTTGGCGATGGTGCCCTGCGTGACGTGGACCACGGGTCGGCTGCCGTCGAGCTCGTGCCACCACGCCGGCCGGGGATGCTCCAGCGACGACGAGGTCGAGATCATCCCGGTGAACGCCAGCCGGGTGGCTGGCTCTGGGCGTGGGTATTCGAAGGAAGGCACCGTCAGCTGGATCACCGCGTCGGCCCGGGTCAGCCAGTCCATGATCGGCCCGCTGCCCGCGCGTCCGTGGATGCGCTGCATGATCGCCGTCCCGGCCTCCTCGGCCGGCCGCAGCACCCGGGCATTCACCGCCGCCAGGATCTGGTTCCGGATGGCGCCGATCGGCCCGGACATCGGGCGCACGCCCAACCCGTACGGCGCGATCCCAGGACCGGCCAGCGCCAGTGGCACGACCCCACCGACCACGATCGGTGGGCGTCGGTCGGCCGGCAGCTCGCCGAGCAGCACGCCGCCGGCGAACAAGGGATCGACGATGACGGCGTCCACGGGCTCGCTGTGCAGGAGTTGCTGGAGACCGGCGTACTGACCTTCGCCCGGCCGGATGAAGATGTGCTCGATGTCGAAGGCGACCGCGGCCAGCGGTGACATCCCGGCTCGTTCCGGGAACTGGGCGACGACATTGCGGTCGTCGAAGTCCGACTCCGGCGGCAGCGCGACATGGGTGGCACCGGTGGCCGAGACGGCGGCGGCGAACCGGGCTCCGGTGAGGAAGTGAACCGTGTCGCCGCGGGCCACCAGGTGCGCTGCGATCGGCAGCAGAGGCGAGACATGGCCGTGGATCGGTACGGAGGCGATGACGTAGCTGGACATGAGTGGACTCCTGACGGTGGTGGGGGCCCTGCTGGTACGGTTCGGTACAGGACCCAACTATTCAGTACAGCAATACAGGAGTCAATATGGTGTCCCCTGATACATCGGATGTGTTGACGACGTCGGAGTCATCCACTCGAACGTACGTCTCCGAGCTTCGCCAGCAGCAGGCGGCGGCCACACGAGAGCGCGTGGTGCAGGCCGCTGCTGAACTATTCGCGGAGAAGGGCTACGCGGGCACCACGATGCCGGCCATCGCACGTCGTGCTCGCGTGTCGACCGAGACGGTGCAGAACCATGGCCCCAAGATCCAGCTGCTCCGAGCGGCCATCGCGGCGTCCTCCTTCGGCGGGGCGCCGGGTACGCCCGTTGGTGACACCGAGCTGGGTCGTCAGCTAGTAGCCGAGGTCGACACCCCCGTGGCCGCTGCCCGGGCCGGTGCCGTGGTGATGGCGACCGTCAACGGAGGAGCGCATGGCGTCTGGATGGCACTCTCTGAGGCATCTCGCTCGGATCCGGCACTGGCTGACGAGTTGCGAGCGCTCACCGAGGAGATCGCCGACCAGATCCGGCTGACCTTGCAGGGCTGGGCACAGCGCGGTTGGCTGCGGGCCGATCTTTCGATGGAAACCATGGTGCAACGCACAGCGGCGATCGGCTCGGTCGAGCTGTGGGACCGCGTCGTGCGCGCCGAGGGGCGGGATGCGACCGAGTATGTCGACCTCATAGCAGGAATGCTGCTGGATCTGGTCGCAGACAGGGCGTGATCCGGGACCTTCGACCTACTCGGTCGGGTCTGCTAGCCCTCGGCCGAGGCGGTGAGCTCCAGCAGAATTGAGGCATCGGGATCGGGTGACGATCCCAGCGGCTGTGGTGGCGGCCCGGTGGCCCGTGGTGGGGACGGATCCGGGCCGCCCCGGTCGTCTTCTGGGAAAGTTCTGGTCCCCTGTCCACGTCTCAGGTGGACAGAGGACCAAAAGTTCCCCAGGTCAGGTCGGGTCGAACTCGAGGATCAGTCCGCCGACTCAGAGTGTCTCGGTGACCTTCTTCAGCCCACGGGGTGCGTCCGGATCGCCGCCCCGGGCGACGGCCAGGTGGAGTGCCAACTGCTGGAACGGGATGATCTCCAGCAGCGGCGAGAGCTCCTGGCTGACTCCGGCCGGCAGTGCCACCCCGGCGTCGGCCGCCGCGACGGCGTCGGCGTTGCCGACACACATAACATCCGCGCCGACCTCGGCCAATCGGGAGATCACCTGCTGCATGGCCTGACCGCCGGCGCCGTCGGCGACGATGGCCAGCACGGGCACCTGCGGGTCGATCATGGCCAGCGGTCCGTGCAGCAGATCGGCGCCGGAGAACGCCTGCGCACCGAGATAGGAGGTCTCCATCAGCTTGAGCGCTGCCTCCCGTGCAGTCGGGTAGGAGTAGCCGCGGGCGGTCGTGACCAGGCGGGAGGCGAACCGATAGCGCTGGGCCAGCGTGCGTACGCCGTCATCACCCGCGATGAGCCGATCGGCGAGGTCAGGCAGGGCTGCCGCCGAGTCCGGGGAGCCGCCCCGCAGCCGATCGAAGATCAGATAGAGCGCGAGCAACTGCGCCGTGTAGGACTTGGTGGCCGCGACCGCCTGCTCGGGACCGGCCAGGACATCGAGCTCCAGCTCGGCCGCCTGGGCCAGCGGCGAATCAGCCTGATTGGTGATCGCCAGAGTGAGCGCACCCTGTTGCCGGGCCACCTCGAGAGAGTGCACCAGGTCCGGGGAGCCGCCGGATTGGCTGACGCCGATCATCAGCACCCGGTCCAGTGCGGGACGGGCACCGTACGCAGTCATGGTCGAGGGGGACACCATGCCGGCCGGCAGCTGAAGGACTATCTCGGTCAGGTATTTGCCGTAGAGCCCGGCGTGATCGCTGGTCCCGCGGCCGACGAACAGGATCATCCTCGGGTCGTACTCGGCGATCCGTCGGGCGACCGCATCGACCTGCCGGGTGCTCTCCTCGAGTTGGCGGCGCCAGACCGCGGGCTGCTCGGCGATCTCGGCGGACATCAACGCGCCGGCCCTGGCCATGATCGTCAGTTCCCCTCATCTCCGGGTGGTGGGTCTTCGGTCCTTCAGATGGTCCAGAGACACGAAATTGGTATAGACCACCGACGTATGCTCAAGAATGGCATAGACCAATTTGGCTGTCAACTGTTCGTCACTCGCTGTGAGCCTCCGCTCCCAGGACTCCGTCTTCCTCCCTCGCTCACAAGACGAAAAGGCGTGTCTTGTTCGCTCAGTCGTCCAGACGGAGCCGTCGCTCCGCCTCACGGCCGCTCGCGACGGGGTCGTCACTCGCTGTGAGGCTCCGGGTACGGAGCTGGTCAGAGCTGGATCTGGACCACGTCCAGGTCATCCTCATCCAGCACCAGTCCGGTGTGGTCGACGCGGGCGCGCCAGCACGAGGCCCGGTAGGGCAGCAGCAGCGGATCAGGCGCGCGGGCGATGGAGTCGTAGAGTGCTGCGACCTCGGCGAGCAGGGCGTGCCGAGACGCGGTGTCCAACTGGGCGGTGGAGGGGCGGCGCTCGACCATCGAGACCAGGCCCTTGCGGGTGATCGGCACCCAGTTGCGGAAATCGCGGCGGACCAAGTCGCTGAAGTAGGGACTCTCGGTGACGTCGGTCAGCGACTCGACGCCGTAGTCACCGCGCATGGCCAGGGGATCGCTTTGTTGGACCAGGGCGGTCAGCCGGCGCACCCAGGGCACGGTGTCGTCCCGGGTGTTGTATGCCACCGCGAGGTGACCGCCCGGCCGGAGCACCCGGGCGATCTCCGAGAGGGCGAGCCCAGGGGCGAATCTGTGCAGATTCTGCGAGGCCGTGACCACATCGAAGTGGCAGGAAAGGTACGGGAGCGACTCGACCTGCCCGGCGACATGCAACCTGGTGCCCAGCCGCCCCGAGATGGCTGCGACGGCGTCGACATCGCGATCTATGCAGAACACCTCATGGCCGTCGTCGGCCAGCAGCTGAGCGAACGCGCCCGTGCCCGAGCCGAGATCGAGGATGCGCCGCCGCGACCCGCCTACCATCCACGCGGGGGCGGCCGCAGGATAGAGGGTTCTCCGAGGCGGACTCATGGTGCAAACTCTAGTCGTGCCCGACCCGCTGACCGATCTGGCGCGGCTGGAGGGCGTGCCGTCTGGACTCGCTGCAGCCCGCGATGCCGTCGACGTCGTCCTGACTGACCGTGCTCTGCGAGCGATGTCGGCCGAGCAGGTCGCTGCCGCGCTGCTGACCGGCGCGCGGGCCAGTGCTCAGTTGACCGACGATCCGGAGGCTTGGGCAGCGGGCGCAGTCCGGCTGTCGACCGAACTGCCGGCGCTCGCCGCGGTGCTCCGGGTGGCACCCGGCCAGGCGCTGGCGAGGGCGCACACTCTCGCAGGGTACGGAATGGTGGTCGACGACGAACTGGGTCGGCCGCGGGAATCGCGTGAGGTCGCCGCACGGTTGACGGGTCTGACGGAGTTGCTGACGGCGCGTTCCGAGGTTCCCGCCTTGGTGTTGGCCGCCATCGCACACGCCGAGATCGCGACCACGGTCCCGTTCGGGAGCGCGGACGGGCTGGTCGCGCGGGCGGTGGAACGGATGGTGCTGATCTCGTCAGGCTTCGACCCGCGCGGCGTGATCGTCACCGAGGTCGGACACCTCGGGCGGCGAGGCGACTACCACCGATTGCTCAGCGGCTATCAGGACGGCAGTGTCGAAGGCGTACGGGACTGGATCCTGCATGTGGCGCAGGCGGCGGTCGATGGTGCCGAGGCGTCGCCGGTGAGTCCAGTCCAATGAGTTCGGTCAACTGCGGCCAGACGTGACACGACGCCCGGGGCTCCCAGGCGTCGTGTCTGGCACGTCGACTCGAGCGACCATGCGTGCACCTGCAGTGTGTTGGCCCGGGCTGACCCGGGTCGCAACGCCCCAGTTTGGATGGGTGGTCGCCGCGTGGGTACTCGGTTGGCGTGCAAAACCAGGGTTTCGGCCACCAACGACTACGGAGTGGAGGGTCCACTCTCCTCGTACTCACCGGTGTCCGAAGACTGGTTCGTGACTCCCTTTCTATCGCGAACGGGCCGCATTGAGAACCCCCTCAGATAAGAAGATTCTCAGGGTTTTGTAGGTCTCGACGTCGGGCGTTGTTGGAGCCCTTCTCGACTTATCCACAGGGCCGAACGGGATTCGAAGCGCTGTCCACAGATCTGCAAGAGCACCGTACGAAACCGACCCGACGTACGCATTGTCTAGGCGTGGATGCCTATGCCGCCGTGCTCACTACGGATGACGAACTGCTGGACCGATTGCTGACCACGCTGGCCGCGGTGGGTCTGGAGCCGAGGGTGCTGTCCGACCCCGGGGCGGTGCGGGCTGTGTGGCGGGAGGCGACCGCGGTCGTGATCGGCGGCGACAAGGCGGAGCGGCTCGCGGCGTTGGGGCTGCCGCGACGGGCCGATGTGTTCGTCGCCGGCGAGGACCGGGACAGCGACGAGCTCTGTCGCTGGTCGGTGCCCTTGGGGGCGGCGGTGGCGGCCCTGCCTTCGGCAGACAGCTGGTTCGCCGCGGCCCTGGCCGATGCGACCGGGCGTCGGACCGGTGCCGGCCGACTGCTCGCTGTGGTGGGAGCGGTCGGCGGCGTGGGTAGCTCGACCTGTGCGGCCGCGCTGGCCGTCACAGCGGCCGCCGACGGTCTCCGTACCGTGCTGATCGACGGAGATCTGCGAGGCGGTGGCCTGGACTTGTTGCTGGGCGCCGAGCAGCTGGATGGCTGGCGCTGGCCTCAGCTCGCCCACGCGACCGGGCATGTCGGTGACCTCAGCGGCCAGTTGCCGTACGTCGATGGGATCGATCTGCTCACCGGGGTGCGGGGCGGTCAGCCAACTGCACCGATCGAGATCGGGGCGGAGCAGTTGGCTACTGTGCTGCGGTCCACGACCCGCAGCCACGATCTGACGATCGTCGACCTGCCGCGGTGGTTGAGCCCCGACGTCCTGGAGGCGGCCCGTCGGGCCGAGCTGACCCTGCTGGTCGTCCGAGCCGACCTGCGAGGTCTGGCGGCGGCGCGGGAGGTGGCGGCCTGGCTGCCTTCGGCCGGCACTCAGGTGCTGTTGCGCGGCCGTCGGGTCGCAGGGATGAGCCCGGATCTGGTGGAGGAGAGTCTGGGGCTGCCCGTGGTCGCCTGCCTCGCCGACGAGGGCAGCGCCCGGCTGTCCGCTGAACGAGGTGAGCCGCCCGGCCGGCTACGTCGCTCCCACCTGGGTCGCGCCTGTCGTCAGATCCTCGGTCAGTTGCCTGTTCGCCAGTTGCCTGTTCGCCAGGGTCGGTCATGAGGGCGCTCGCGGAACCGGCAGAGTCCGGGGACTCGGCCGGCGCCCTCGGAGCTGGGTTTCCCGGAGCGGGAGTGCATGGCGCCGTGATCCGCGGCGCAAGGAGTCTGAGTGCGAGGGGCCAGGGTGCCGGGCTGGACCTGGAGCCGATCCGGCGACGGCTGGCCGATCTGTCGCGGGCGCACACTCCGGCCGATGTCGCGGATGCGATGCGCGCCGAGGGTCGGCTGGTCACCGATGAGTCGTTGCTGGCAGTGGTCGAGGCGCTGCGGCGAGAGATGGTCGGCGCCGGGCCGCTCACCGGCCTGCTGCGCGAGCCTGGTGTCACCGATGTGTTGGTGAACGGACCGGATCAGGTGTGGGTCGATCGTGGCGATGGGTTGGTGCCGGCTGAGGTTCGGTTTGCTGATGATGCACAGGTACGCCGGTTGGCTCAGCGTCTGGCCGCAGCCACCGGTCGGCGGCTCGACGACAGCTCACCCTTCGTCGATACCCGGCTGCCCGACGGCACGCGGGTGCACGCGGCATTGGCTACGCAGGCGTTGCCGGGGACCTGCCTCTCGCTGCGGGTGCCGGCTCGACGGGCCTTCTCCCTGGCGGATTGCGTGGCGACGGGCGCCGTGAGCCCAAGCCTGGCGGCCGTGCTGGAACGGCTGGTGGAGAGTCGGGCTGCCTTCTTGGTGTCCGGCGGCACCGGCTCGGGCAAGACCACGTTGCTGGCGGCGCTGTTGGGCCTGGTGCCGCCTGCCGAGCGTCTGGTGGTGGTCGAGGACTCCCGTGAGTTGAGGCCCGATCATCCGCACGTGGTCAGTCTGGAGGGTCGGCCGGCCAATGCCGAGGGGCGTGGAGCGATCACGCTGACTGATCTGGTGCGCCAGTCCTTGCGGATGCGGCCCGATCGACTGGTCGTGGGCGAGGTGCGGGGTGCGGAGATCTGCGATCTGCTGGCGGCGATGAACACCGGTCACGAAGGTGGTTGCGGCACCGTGCACGCAAACTCGGCCGAAGACGTTCCGGTTCGGCTCGAAGCGCTGGGTGTTCTCGGCAACCTCGACCGCGCGGCCCTGCACGCCCAGCTGGCCTCCGCATTGGACGTCGTCGTGCACATTCGCCGTGATCGGGCGGGACGTCGCCGGGTCAGTGAGCTGCACGTGCTCGAGCGTGATCCCGGCACCGGCTGGGTCCGGACCGTGCCAGCCATCGACTGCTCCGGACCGCGTACCCGTCGAGGACCGGGCAGCCAGCAACTGGAGAGGATCCTCGACCGATGAGAACGCAGGGGGTCCTGACGCGACCGGTGACGCCAGGACGGATCCGACCGAGGCGAGCGGCGGCAGACAGGTTCGAACCGTGATCGGACTGACCCTGCTCTGCTCCGCCGCTGCCGCGTGGTTGTGGATCGGACCAGCCGACCCGGTGCGGGGCCGATTGGACCAGTCGGCCAGTCGGCGCCGCCGACGAGCGCGGCCGTGGCTCCGCTGGGCTGCGCTCGGGTTCGCCGGTCTCACGGTCGTCGTCGGAGCCGCTCTGATCGCCGGACCGGCCGCTGCCGCGGTTGCCTTCGCGGTGCTGATCGCTCTCGGCGCCGCCGGGCGACTCTTCGCGTTGGGCCGGCGGACTCGCCGGGAGCACGCGATCCGCGCCGAGGTGGCCCAGGCATGCTCGGTGATTGCCAACCAGGTGCGCGTGGGCCGGATCCCGGCTGAGGCGCTGACCCTGGCCGCGGCGGACGCGCCGGTGCTGGCGGTGACCGCCCGGGTGCATCGCAACGGTGGCGACGTCGTCGCCGCACTGCTGGAAGAGGCCCAGCAACCCGGTTGCGCGGGGTTGCGGGACCTGGCCCGCGCCTGGCAGGTGGGCACCAGGACCGGTGCCCCGATGGCGGAGCTGTTGGATCAGGTCGCCCACGCTCTGCGTAGCGACCAGTCCGTCGAACGTACGGTGGCGGCCGAGTTGGCGGGTCCACGCGCCACCGGCCGGGTGATGGCGGCCCTGCCTTTGTGCGGCATCGGTCTCGGCTATCTGTTGGGTGGCGACCCGCTGGGATTCCTGGTCGGGGGCCCGTTCGGGTGGGCCTGTCTGGTGCTGGGCGCGATCCTCGCCGCCTGTGGAGTGTTGTGGATCGAGTGGCTGGCGCGTCAGGTGGGGAGACCAATGTGATGTGGGACGAGGTGTTGGTCGCAATCCGGACCGCTGCTGATGCCGTGGTCGCCGGCGCGACGCGTGCTGATGCGTGGGCTGCCGATGCGGCGAGCTCGATCACCGGCTGGATGGTCGTTACGGCCGCGCTACTGACCCTGGCGCTGTCCTTGTCGTGGCCGCCGCCGATCGATGCTCGTGTGGTCCAGCGGTCGGTTCGGCCGCTGCCCCGGTGGCTGCGAGGGCGTCCGGACGCTGCGCCGCTCACCCGACGACTGGGCCAGGCGGCGATGCCGGGCGTGGCAGTTGCTTTCGTCCTGCTCCGGGCCGGGCCGTCCGCGGCCGGCTGGCTACCGTCGATCGCCGCCTTGGCGATCGGTGCCGTCGTCGCCTTGACCGGCGCGGTAGTCCTGGGTTGGTTGGAGCCGTCAGCGACTCGGCGAGCCCGGCAACGCCGGATCGCCGACGCGCCGCAGGCGCTCGACCTGTTGGCGGCCTGCCTGGCCGCAGGACTGCCGGTCAGGGCGGCGCTGCGATCCGTGGTCGAGGTGGTCGACGGTCCGTTGGGTGATGACCTCGGCCAGGTGCTGCGGCTCACCGATCTCGGTCACGACGATGTCTCGGCTTGGCGATCGCTGGCCAGCCATCCGGAGCTGGGTCCGGCCGCTCTCGATCTTGCTCGATCGGTGGAGACCGGAGCGCTCTTGGTGGAAAGCCTGCTCGTGCACGCGGAGGTCGCTCGGGAGGAGCGTCGTGGTCAGGTCGAGTCGGCGGCTCGTCGAGTCGGCGTACGGAGCGTCCTGCCGTTGATGGTGTGCTTCATTCCCGCATTCCTGCTGATCGGAATCGTGCCGACGGTGGCCTCCGCCGTGCTCAATGCACTCCACTTCTGAGTGAAGGCAGCCTTCCGGATCAGGTCCGCGAGAAGGAGGTTCGGCACCTGATTCGGCAAGATTTGGGTGCCAAGCCTCCTTCTCGATGAGTGTTGGACGCCGCCTCAGGGCGCCGGCACCGGGATCACTACCCTTCGGACATGCGGGTGCTCCTGGTGGCGGCGGGTTCGCGAGGCGATGTACAGCCGTTTGTCGCTCTCGGAGTCGGATTGCGGCGCGCCGGTCACGAGGTCACCGTCTGCTCGACCGGAGACTTCGGCAGCCTGGTCCGCGAGCACGGGCTGGCGTTCATCGGCTCCAAGCTGAGCGCTACCGCGGTGATGGATTCGGAGCTTGGTCGAGAGTGGCTGGGCCACAGCAGCCACAACCAGTTCGTCGAGCTGCGTCGCTTCCGGGCGTTCGTCCGGACTTGGGGAGTCCAGATGGCCGGTGAGACGGCAGCTCTGGCTGGCTCATTCGATCTGGTCATCTCCGGCGTACTGACCGCGTACGGTTCCCAGGCGCTTGCCGAAGCATCCGGCGCCAGGCACGTGATTGCTTTGTTGGCGCCGTTCGAGCCGACCAGAGCGGGCTGGGCGGGCGTCCAAGCTCCGCTCCCGGACCGGTGGTCGCGGCGGAATCTGGTCGCCGGCATCATGGGTTCCTGGATCCTGGCGGACATCATCCAACCTCCCGGCGAGCGGGTACGGGAGTTGCTGGGACTACCACGAGGGAGCCGGCGTCAGATACGTCAGATCTTCCGGGACACGCCGAGCCTGCTCGGGTTCTCCGCCGCTGTCGTGCCACCGCCTGCGGACTGGCCCACCGGGCAGCTGATCACCGGCTACTGGTTCCTCGACGGCGGCGCTCCACCCGAGCCTGTACGCGGTTGGATCGAGGAGTTCCTGACCGCCGGCGAACCCCCGGTCTATGTCGGCTTCGGCTCGATGTCGACCCAGGATGCCGCGGGCACGATGGCCTCGATCCTCGAAGCCCTGGCCAGGACGGGCCGGCGCGGCATCGTCTCCTCCGGTGGAGCCGGGCTGGCTTCAGTCGGCGCGGAGTCGGACGACGTATTGATGGTCGGGTCGGTTCCGCACGGTTGGCTGCTTCCACAGTGTGCCGGCGCGATCCACCACGGCGGCGCCGGTACGACCGCGGCGGCTCTCGCCGCGGGCATCCCGCAGGGCGTCGTGGCGCACATCGGCGATCAGCCGTATTGGGGTCGTCGGGTTTTCGAGCTCGGCGTCGGTGCCTCGCCGATCCGCCGGCACCAGCTCAACGCCGACTCGCTGACGGCGATGATCACTGACGTGGTCGACCCGGTCCGAAAGCTCCGGGCAGCTGCGTTGGGCGACCGGATCCGGTCCGAGGACGGGGTGGCGCGGGCCGTCGCCCAGCTGGGCGAGCTGGTCAGGTGAGCTTGGTCGCGGGAGATCGGCCGACACCTTCGTTCCAGGATTGGTGCTGCTCGGGCAGCCCTACCACACGCCTGCTCACCGGTTGGCGAAGTTGTCCACAGGCCTGAGCGCCATTTGAAGCTCTGTCAACAGATTGCAGACGACCCCGTACGAAACGACCCCGACATCCACAGACTCCCTACGCATCCAGGGCGGGTGCAGCTCACCAGTTGGTGGGGAAGCAGGAGGTCTGGGAAATGGGTACGACAAGGTTCGAGGTCGTCGATGGCACCGAGATCGGAAGCGGGGCAGTCGGGATCGGGGCAATCGGGACGAGCGGCTGGTCCGAGGACGGTGGTTCGAGGCAGACCATGGGCATCGCGTTGGTGTCGGCCGACGGCGCCGGAGCAATGGCGGGCGGGGGAGCCCGGCGCAGTCAGCGCGGCATGGTCAGCGCGGAGTGGGCGGTGGGCATCATCGCTGCCATCGGGATCGCCGGGGTGTTGATCGCGGTGGTCACCAACGGTGCCGTGCAGGACGCGCTGCTGAAGTTCGTGCTGCAGCTGATCCACTCGTTCAGCGGTTTCATGGTCAAGAACTGAACGATGTCGCTTCGTCCGTACGGCGGCAGCCGACGCGGGGAACGGGGGATGGTGACGGCCGAACTGGCCGTTGCCACCCTCGCCGCCCTGGTGGTGATGTTGCTGCTCAGCTGGGGCATCTATCTGATGGTGATGCAGGTGCGTTGCATTGACACGGCCGCCGAGGTGGCTCGGCAGGCCGCTCGCGGCGACGATTCCGCGGTAGCCGTGGCCAAGCGGGAGGCTCCACCTGGTGCCCGGGTCACGATCACCCGTACCCATGGCGTCGTACGGGTGGAGGTCGCCGTCGTAGCTCGGCCGCTGGCCCGGAACCTGGTGGCCGTACCGCTGCGGGCTCAGGCTGAGGTCGTGCCGGAGCCGGAGGAGCCACGGTGATCGGGTCGGGATCTTCAGGAGCAAAACCCACGTGGGAAGTGGATTCCGGTGCAGAACGCGGGGTTCGGGACGAGCGGGGCAGCGGCACCATGCTGATGGTTGGGGTCTGCGCTGTGGTGATGATGCTGGGCTATGCGGCGATGCTCATCAGCGGGTACGTCATCGCTGGGCACCGGGCGCGGGCGGCAGCCGACCTGGCGGCCCTGAGCGGAGCGACGACGGCCAGTCAGGGCGGTGATCCTTGTGATGCGGCTCGGGCGAACGCCACCGCCCATCGGGCTCAGGTCGTCGCCTGCAAGCGCGTGGGCGATCAGATCGACTTCGTGGTGACCGTGACGGCATCGGTGGCCGTCGCGCTCACCGCCCCAGGGTTGCCGAGCACGGTGTCCTCGGTGGCGTACGCAGGCTCGGAGGAGGTGCGGTGACCGTGAGGTCAGCGGGTGGTCGTGTGCTCGTTCGATGACTCGGGTTCGGTGAGCTCGTTGGGGCCGGGGTGGCCCCCGGGCTCCGGGCTCGCCTGGCCCGCCCGCGTGGGGATCAGGATGGTGGCGGTCCCGGCGTCCAGGTTGATATCGACGAGCGGGTCGGCGCCATCGGTGGGATAGGCGATGTCGTGCTGTTGCCGCTGCCGCTCTTCGCGCAGGTGTTTCAGCCCGGGCTGGAAGATCTCCATGAAGCTCACGGCTTCCGGGTCTCCTCGAGATCCAGACCGGACATTGCAGCCTCCCAGAAACGCCACGCGGCAAGCGTCTGAGGCTGAGACTAGCCGCGCTGTTCAATTCGAGCGGAAGGGTCGAGCTTTCGAGGCCACCACGCGGGGCTGATCCGCGACCCCGGTGCCTCGTCGGCGACTGATCGCTGCGCGATCCGAGCTGGCTGATGATGCGGCCACGCTTGCAGCTTCGGCGGCCAGCCTGCCGAGTCGGAGAGGTGCTTCCGAAGTCGGAGTGACAATGGAGTGGTGACTGGATCGCAGCCGACGGCGGACAGCGCGTGCCGAATCCCGACCGCGGCGTCTGGACGCGAGTTCTTCAGTGCGATAGTCGGTTATGAGCTGACCGGGTTCCCGGCGGGCGTGCACGTGGGGCTGCCGGCGCGGTCGCTGACCCTGATCGTGCCGTTCGGTGGTGCGACCGTCGTGTCTGGCGACGCGCTCGACGGTGCGGGCCGTCCGCTGCACGAGCCCACTCCGTTCGCCGGATTGATCGGAGGGATTCACGATCTCCCGGTACACATCCACCACGACGGGCACCAAACCGGGGTACAGGTGGACCTGACCCCGGCCGGCGCACGGGCCTTGCTCGGGGTCCGCGCGGCGGACCTGGCCGGGCGCGTGATCTCGCTGGCCGACGTGCTCGGGCCCAGTGCGCGGAGACTGTCCGACCGGCTGGCGGAGGCGGCGGATTGCCGCAGCCGCGTCGCCATCGTCGAACGGCACCTGATCCGGCTGCTGGGCACCGGCTCGGGGTCGCTGCAGCGGGCCACCCAGCGGGATCCGGCGACCTGGCACGCCTGGCGATTGCTCAGCGGATCCGATGGCGGGCTGCCGGTGTCGGAGGTCGCACAACGAGTCGGGTGGTCCCGGCGGCAGCTGACGGCCAGGTTCACCGCCGAGTTCGGTCACCCGCCGAAGGTCGCAGCCCGGGTGATGCGATTCGAGCAGGCCCATCGGCTGCTGCGCCTGCAACCCACCCCGAGACTGGCGGACGTGGCGCTCAGGTGCGGGTATGCCGACCAGGCGCACCTCAACCGGGAGTGGCGCCGGCTGGCCGGTTGCACCCCTACCCAGTGGCTCGCCAACGAAGTGTTCCCAAACGTTCAAGACGAGGACGGCACCGAGCAGTCAGCATCGGTGGCATGAGCGAAACAATCTCCCAACCAGCCATCGACCAGAAGGATCACAACGTCTGGGCCGCGGTCAGCAGCCACGACCCGATGGCACTACGCGCTTGGCTACGCGGACTCGGCTTCGTCGACGGCATCCTGGTTCCCGGCGAAGACAACACGGTCAACCACTCGGAGATGATCTGGCCCGAAGGAGGCCGGGTCATGGTCGCGACCTACACCGAAGGCGGCGCCTTCGATGTCCCGGTAGGCACCGCGTGCCTCTACGTCGTGACCGATCACCCCGCCGACGTCTGTGCCCAGGCGAAGGCACTGGGCGCCAGGTTCATTCGCGAGCTCGAAGACACCGACTACGGCTCGACCGGATTCTCCGTGCGCGACGACGACGGCAACTCCTGGAGTTTTGGAACCTACGCCGGCTAGCTGGTTCCTCGACAAGCGACCCCTCGGGTAGCGATCCGAGCCCGCTCACCGCGGGTTCCTACCGAGAGTCACACTGCGTCCCGCACGCTGCTCGGCTCCGGATTCCTGGCCTGGTTCCGAGACCTTGCTCGGTGTGGTGAGTGTGTCCAGCAGCCTGCGACAGGTCGGCTTGTCCAGCGGGCGGCTAGATCCGCAGCCGGGCGTGAGGATGCAGCCGGGACAGCCGCCGTCACAGGAGCACTCGGCGATTCGGTCAGCAGCAGCCGCGAGCCAGGCGTCGGCTCGCTCGTACGCACGCACCGCGTAGCCGCTGCCCGGCTGCCGGTCGAACATGGCGATCACTCCGGCACCTCGGCCGCCGATCCGTGGTCCACCGGCTCCTGGCCCACCCGGTGAGCGGCCAGGCAGGGCACCGGTGGAGCCGTCGGCGAGAGGGTCGCCGCAGGCATCGCTCTCCTCGAGCCAGGAGTGCGACCCGATGTCGTCATGGTCGCTGGTCAAAACCGCCGGCAGCATGCCTGCGAGCAGGTGCTCGAGCGCATGCAGACCGGCGTCCAGTCGGGCCGGGCTGAGTGGCACAGCTCCATCCCGTCCGGTCTGCAGCGTCTCCGTGGCCACGGTGAGCGTCACCGCGGAGGTTGCGAGCACCTGCTCCGGACAGTCCAGTGGCGTCGAGTCCCACACCTGGCCGGTGATCTCGTCGCGGCGCAGGAAGCCGGTGACCACGCTGCGTACCTGAGCCGGGCCGTACGCCAACCTTCCGCTGCCGACAGTTCGACCGTGAACGCTGGTGCCAGGCGCCACTTCGGTATCGACCAGCGCCTGCGTCAGATAGCCCGGTCGTGCCGCCCGGACATAGACCTCGCCGGCCTCGGCCTCCGCATCCCCGCACAAGAAGGTGTCTCCTTGGTGCAGGTAGACCGCGCCCGGGTGCACCACCCGATCTACTTCCGCGGCACTGACAGTGCCGAGTACCCGGCCGGTCGGCACCTCCACGATGTCGAGGGTGCGGCTGTCGGCGGTACGCAGGTTGATCCGATCGACAGCCCGGTTCGGCGAGGTCCAGTACCAGCCGTCGGGTCTCTTCCGGAGCACGCCGAGGTCGGTGAGCCGCGCGGTGATCGGCCAGGTCCGCGATCCGAACCACTGCTCATCGCCGGGCCGCAGCGGCCGCTCCTGTGCTGCGGCTGCCAGCTGCGGACCGAGCACCGGAGCCGCCTCCGGGTCCAGCACCGATGCCTCGACGGGGAGGTCGAACAACGCGTTCGGGTGATCCAGCAGATAGGCGTCCACCGGGTTCGGCCGAGCGATCAGCACCACCTCGGCCGGTCCTCCTCGCCGCCCGGCACGGCCGGCCTGCTGCCAGAAGGCAGCCCGCTGGCCCGGATAGCCGCAGAGCACCACGGTGTCGAGACCGGCGATGTCCACCCCGAGCTCGAGCGCGTTGGTGGCGGCGACACCGCGTACCGATCCGTCGTTCAGCCCTCGCTCGATCGCTCGCCGGTCCGTCGCGAGATAGCCGGCGCGGTAGGCGACGACTTCCCCACAGTCGGGTCCGGCCCGTTGGGCGGCCGAGCGGGCCACCTCTTCGGCGAGTCGTCGGGACGGCACGAAGGTCAGCACCTGCTGCCCGGCACCGACCCGGTCGGCCATCAGCTCGGCGGCTGCATCCTCTGCCGCCCCACCAGTTGATGAGGCCAGGCTGATCCGGACCGGCCCACGAGGAGAACCGTCGTCGGACACGACGAGGAGGGAGTCCGCGGCGATCCCGGTCAGCGCCGACGCGGTCTGCTCAGGTTCGGCCGTCGTCGCGCTCAGCACCGCGAAGACCGGATCAGCGCCATAGTGGGCAGCTATCCGCCGCAGCCGACGCAGCACCACTGCGACCTGAGCGCCGAAGAGCCCTCGATAGCGGTGCGACTCATCGACCACCACGAACCGTAGCGAACGCAGGAATGAGGCCCAGCGTGCATGGTTCGGCAGCAGCGAGGCGTGCAGCAGATCCGGATTGGTCAACACGTGGTGGGCGTGATCGCGGGCCCATTGGCGGTCGGCACGATCGGTGTCGCCGTCCACGGTCGCGACCCGCCACCCTGGCACTGCCAGCTCGGCGCAGACCCGAGCCTGGTCGTGCGCCAGTGCCTTGGTCGGCGCGAGATAGAGCGAGGTCGCCGGCCGGCGACGCCACCGTACGCCGCTGCTCGGTTCCGGGCTGCCCACCCCTGTCGTTCCGGCGCCTGCCGTCTGCGCGTCAGCCGGTCCGACCCCGGTGGACACCGGGACAGCCGGACTCGCGCCGATCGCCGCGGACGCAATGGGCAGGAGGTACGCCAAGGACTTCCCCGAGGCCGTACCAGTCGTGAGCACCACATGACGTTGAGCCGCCAATGCATCGGCGGCGACCGACTGATGAGCCCACAGCCGGTCGATGCCCGCGGACTCCAGGGCCGCTCGAACCGGCGAGTCCGTGGAGAGCCAGGACGGCCACGGACCGTACCGGACCAGGCGCGGTGGCAACTCCCGCACGTGACGGACCTCCAGACCGGGCAAGCTTCGGTCCGGCATGGGCAGGTCCTCCTGCTGCCGACCGGCGACCTGAACCTCCCTCACCCCTTCAGCCTGACACGCCCTACCGACAACCACGCCTATCTCCCCTTCGCACAGGTACGCGTCAGGAATGTGGTGGGTTCCGCTGACAATGAGGGGCCTGACGTATGTCCTTCCTCGGGGTGAGGCACACCGGTCTGCTGACAGAAATGTGCTCCGACCTCCCCGCTGACACCCCTCCTCGCACCAGTCAGGCCCCGGGCCGAACGCGCTTTGACCAGGGGAAACACCCCTAGGTGCACAACCACGACACGCACCCCCCTCGCGCAGGCGCGCGTCGGCTCTGTGGTTGGGCTGCAGGGTCTATGAGTGGCACGGGCAGCTGTTAGTCGTCGTGTCGGTCGTCTATGGCCCGCGGGCGCGAACCGTACGCCGGGTACGCCTCACCGCCGATCGTCCTTGGCCCGCGGGCGCAAGACGTACGGGTCTTCCGTCTGATCTGCGGCCAGCTGTGGCCCGCGGGCGCAAGACGTGCCGCTGTCGGCTCGAGCTGCGATCGTCTCTGGCCCGGCGGCGCCAACCATCCACAATCCAGCTGCCGCGGTGACAGGAGCACCCATTGAAGTGACGGGAGCACTGCTGGAGTGACAGGAAACACACTCACAGGGGAATGACAGGAAGTGTCCGCCGGATCGATCAGAGGCACCGCCCGGATTGAGCCGCTCCGGAGTCGGTTTCGAGGACCCGAGCACCTCCAGAGGACCCTGCGGACAGGGCTCAGCACACCGGCGGAAATCTTGCAAGTCGCGTACCGTCTCCGGGTCTTGGCAGCAGACCACTGCCACACCTGGTTAGACTTCGCCGGTCGCACTGTATGTCTGCGCGACTGATCCAGCTGTCTGCAGGAGGACGTTGCATGTCCGGGCTTCCGGTCCTGATGGAAACAATCCCACTCGAAGTCACCCTCTCCGGCTCCAACCTCACCCTGGTTGCCGCGGTCGGAGTCATCGCCGTCATCGCCTTGATCATGGGCGCTCTGTTCCGGCGTGAGGTCATTGCCGCCAACGACGGCACGGCCAGAATGAAGGAGATCGCTCTAGGCGTGCAGGAGGGCGCCAACGCCTACCTGGCGCGCCAGTTCCGCACGCTGGGCGTCTTCGCGATCGTCGCGTTCGTGCTGTTGCTGGCGCTCCCGGTGCATGCCGGCGAGTTCGGCACCTGGACGCTGAAGATCTCTCGCTCGATCGCGTTCCTGGTCGGCGCACTGTTCTCCGGTCTGATCGGCTATCTCGGCATGTCGCTCGCCGTCCGGGCCAACGTCCGCGTCGCCGCCGCCGCCCGTTCAGAGGGCCGCGACCCGGCGATGCGGATCGCCTTCCGCACCGGCGCGCACGTCGGCATGGCGACCGTCGGCCTGGGCCTGTTCGGTGCCGCCCTGGTGGTGCTGATCTTCCGCGGCGATGCGCCGACGATCCTGGAGGGCTTCGGCTTCGGTGCCGCGATGCTGGCCATGTTCATGCGTGTCGGCGGGGGCATCTTCACCAAGGCCGCCGACGTCGGTGCCGACCTGGTCGGCAAGGTCGAGCAGGGCATCCCGGAGGACGATCCGCGCAACGCCGCTACCATCGCCGACAACGTCGGCGACAACGTGGGTGACTGCGCCGGCATGGCCGCCGACCTGTTCGAGTCGTACGCCGTCACCCTGGTCGCCTCGCTGATCCTCGGCAAGGCCGCCTTCGGCGAGTTCGGCCTGGTCTTCCCGCTGATCGTGCCGGCCGTCGGCGTGATCACCGCCATCATCGGCATCTACCTGACCAAGCCCCGCCCCGGGGAGGGTGGTCTGACCACCATCAACCGGGCGTTCTACATCTCCGCGGTCATCTCGGCAGTGCTCTGTGGCATCGCGGCCTTCGCCTATCTGCCGTCCAGCTTCGCTGGACTGGAGGTCGAGGGGCTGCAGTTCGCCGGCCCGATCGACGATCCGCGGATCGTGGCCATCGGCGCGGTGGTGATCGGCATCGTGCTCGCCGTCATCATCCTCTCGCTGACCGGCCGCTACACCGGCACCGAGCACCGCCCGGTGAACGACGTCGCCAAGACCTCGCTCACCGGTGCGGCCACCGTCGTGCTGTCCGGCATCTCGGTCGGCCTGGAGTCCGCGGTCTACACCGCCCTGGTCATCGCCGCCGCTGTATACGGTGCCTACCTGCTCGGTGGCATCGGGATCGTGGCGCTGTTCGCCATCGCGCTGGCCGGCTGCGGCCTGCTGACCACCGTCGGCGTGATCGTGGCCATGGACACCTTCGGCCCGGTCTCCGACAACGCCCAGGGCATCGCCGAGATGTCCGGCGACGTGGACGGCGAGGGCGCGAAGATCCTCACCGAGCTCGACGCCGTCGGCAACACCACCAAGGCCATCACCAAGGGCATCGCCATCGCGACCGCGGTGCTCGCTGCGACCGCGCTGTTCGGCTCCTACACCGATGCGATCCGCGCAGTCCTGGTCGACAAGTACAACGACTTCGAGGTTCAGGCCGTGGTGTTCGCCCCGCCGACTCTGGTCGGCTTGATCCTCGGTGCGGCCGTGGTGTTCCTGTTCTCCGGTCTGGCCATCAACGCGGTCAGTCGGGCGGCAGGTGCGGTCGTCTACGAGGTACGCCGCCAGTTCCGCGAGATCCCCGGGATCATGGAGGGCACCGGCAAGCCGGAATACGGCAAGGTGGTCGACATCTGCACCCGCGACTCGCTGCGCGAGCTGGCCACCCCGGGTCTGCTGGCCCTGCTGGCCCCGATCGCGGTGGGCTTCGGTCTCGGCGCACCGGCGCTGGCCGGCTACCTGGCCGGTGCGATCGCCTGCGGCACCTTGATGGCCGTCTTCCTGGCCAACTCCGGTGGCGCCTGGGACAACGCCAAGAAGCTGGTCGAGGACGGCAACTACGGCGGCAAGGGCTCAGACGCTCACGCCGCGACGGTGATCGGCGACACGGTCGGCGATCCGTTCAAGGACACCGCCGGCCCGGCCATCAACCCGCTGATCAAGGTGATGAACCTGGTCGCGGTGCTGATCGCCCCGGCCGTGGTGGCCATGTCGCCGCTCAGCGCGACGCCGTCCGCGCTGCGCTATCCGATCGCGCTGGTCGCCTTGGCGATCGTCGTCATCGCGGTCGTGATCAGCACCAAGCGGCAGACCGGCATCGCCAGCTCGCCGGCCGAGGTGGAGAACGCGAGCGAATCGCGCGGCTGACCGCCTCTCCCGCGTAACAACGGATGATGAAATCCCCGATGTCAGGGATTTCATCATCCATAAGTACTTGATCTCGCGTCCGCGGAGTGAATGTTGAGCACACCGGGGTCCGACCCCTCTGGCACCCGCCCTCCTACCGGGGGCGGGTGGTTCGGTTCTGGGTTCGACGGCTCCGAGTCCGACGCGCCCGGTGCGACTGCACCGCGGCAGCCCCCGACTGACGCCGGTCAGCAGGCCGGTGACGGCACGAAGGCCACCTGGCAGCCGATCCCGAGCTTCGTGCCCCGTGGTTTCGAGCCAGGGGGTTTCGAGTCGGAGAGTCTCGAGTCTGGGGGTTTCGAGTCCCGGGGATCCGAGCCTGGCGGATCCGAGCTCAGTGGACACACACCCTGGGGATACCCGCCTGGGGGATTCACTCCTGGGGGATTCGGTCCCGGCGGGACGAACTCGCCGCATGTCCCAGCACCTGTTGCGCCCCAACCCCGACGTCGACCGGTACGTCGACGGCTGCCAGAGGTCCCGGTCAGCTACGCCCAGCTCTTGCGGGGGCCGACCTGGGCCTGGTGGCGCCCGATCGTGTCGTTCCTGGTGCTGGCAGTGTTGTTCGGGGTCTTCACGATGCTGCCGATCCCCGTCGCGATCGCGTACGGACTGCTGTCCGGTGAGACGACCATCGACGGAATCGATCTCTGGCTCGATGAGATCTCGTCCATCGAGGGATCGATGGGCCCGGGCGGCTACCTCTACTCGCTGCTGACCCTGACGGTGCTGATCCCCGCGGTGATGCTGTCGGTCTGGGGAGTGCATCGAATCCGGCCGGGCTTCCTGTCCTCGGTCGCCGGCCGGATCCGCTGGCGCTGGCTGCTGCGCTGCCTGCTGGTCCTGACCCCACTGTGGGCGGTCTACCTCGGCGTATCCACCGTGATCGAGCCGCCGGAGTCCGCGCGCCCCGAGCAATGGGCCGTGCTGCTGGTCATGGGTGTGCTGCTCACTCCTGGCCAGGCCGCGGCAGAGGAGTACGCGTTCCGTGGCTGGGTTCTGCAGAACATCGGAGCCTGCTTCCGTCGCCCGGTGCTCTCGTGGGTGATCCCGGCGATCGTGGCGGCGGCAGCCTTCGCCGTTGCGCACGGCAGCCTCGATCCGTGGATCCTCGCCGACCTCGCAGCGTTCTCGGTGGCTGCGACCGTGATGACCTGGCGTACCGGTGGTCTCGAGGCTGCCATCGTCCTGCACACGGTCAACAACATCGGCATCGCCGTCATCACCTCGCTGATCGGCGGCTGGGATGAGGCGTTCGTGGGCGAGGAGACTCGCGGCACCCCGATCACCTTCGCGGTCTCCCTGGCATTGAACTCCATCGCGGTCGCCCTGGTCTGGTGGCAGGCCCGCCGTACCGGGATCGATCGGTTCTACCGTCCTGAGCCCCCGGTCACTGAGCCGCCCGTCGCCTGATGGTCGGTCGCGAGCTGCCCTGCTGCGCAAGGGCCCAGGCGCCCCCGCCCAGCCCCGTTTGGTCAGACGTACCTGAACCCGCATTCCCTAGGTTAGGCTCGCCTTATGGCGGTGACGGTGATCCCGCAGCATCGGGCTGCGCCAGTGGCGCCCGTCGCCCGACGCCGAGTATCGACCCGAGTCCTGGGCCTGCTGATCTGCACCGCCGCGGTCGTCGTTCTGTGCTTTCTCAGCCTGGCGGTCGGCACCCGAGTGACTCCGTTGCAGGCCGTCTGGGACGCCGTGGTCGCGTATGACCCGACGAGCACCGACCAACTCGTGATTCGCGAGCTCCGCGTGCCACGCACCATCCTCGGCGTACTGGTCGGGGCGGCGCTAGGCCTGGCCGGCGCGGTGATGCAGGGTGTCACCCGCAACCCGTTGGCCGATCCCGGCATCCTCGGGGTCAACGCCGGCGCGGCACTGTTCGTGGTGCTCGGCATCTCGATCGGAGTCACCTCGCCGAAGGGCTACGTCTGGTTCGCGTTCCTCGGGGCGGCCGTGGCCTCGGTGGTCGTCTATTCGGTCTCCGCGCTGGGCCGGGAGGGCGCGACACCGGTCAAACTCGCCCTTGCCGGAGCTGCGGTCACCGCGGCTCTCAGCGCCGTGACCAGCGCGCTGTTGTTGCTCGATCAGTCCACCTTCGACCAGTTCCGGTTCTGGGCCGTGGGCGCGCTGACCGGCCGCGACATGTCGATCGTGGCGCAGATCTCCCCGTTTCTCGTCCTCGGTTGCCTCTTCTCCCTCTTTCTCGGCCGGGTGCTCAACACCTTGTCCTTGGGCGAGGATGTGGCCCGCGGGCTCGGCGCCAACGTGTTCCTCTCCCGCGGCCTCTCCGCCGGCGCCGTCGTGTTGCTCTGTGGCGCCGCGACAGCCGCCTGCGGTCCGATCGGCTTCGTCGGCCTGACCATCCCGCACGTCGCCCGGATGTTCGTCGGTCCGGACTATCGGTGGGTGTTGCCCTACTCGCTGCTGCTCTCGCCGATCCTGTTGCTCGCCGCCGACATCGTCGGCCGGGTGATCGCCCGCCCCGGCGAACTCCAGGTCGCCATCGTCACGGCGTTCCTCGGTGCCCCGGTGTTCATCGCTCTGGTCCGCCGCAAGAAGCTGGCCGAACTGTGAGGGGGCTGTCTCGTGGTTCCGCCCGTGGGACTTGGGGGAGATTTGGCGTGACCTCGCACCAAATCCTTCCCAAGATCGGCACTTGCACGAGGCCCCTATGACCGCCCTTCTATTCAGCCGTGGAACCGCCGCTCCGGCAGTCGGCGCGAGCGGCCCGGCGATCGTCCAGGCGGCCCGATCCAGGCGGCACCGGCGTACAGCCATCGTGATCGTCGGCCTGCTGATCTTCCTCACCGTCATGTTCGGTCTGGCGATGATCGTGGGCGACTTCCCGATCACCATCAAGCAGGTCTGGCTGTCGCTGACCGGCCGCGGAACCCGGGCGACGGACTTCATCGTGTACGAGCTGCGCCTCCCCCGCGCGGTCACGGGTCTCGCCGTCGGCGTCTGCTTCGGGCTGTCCGGGGCGATCTTCCAGTCGATGATGCGCAACCCGCTGGCCAGCCCGGACATCATCGGGATCACCTCCGGGGCGAGTGCGGCAGCGGTGATCGCGATCTTGATGCTGCATCTGAACGGCTTCGTGGTCTCGGCCTTCGCGTTCGTCGGTGCCCTGGTCACGGCGCTGTTGATCTATCTGCTGGCCTGGAAACAGGGCGTCGCCGGCTATCGGCTAGTGCTGGTCGGGATCGGCATCGCGGCCATGCTGGAAGCCATCATCGACTACCTGATGACCCGGGCGCAGATCTGGGATGCCCAGGCGGCGTTGCTGTGGCTGACCGGCAGCCTCAACGGAGCCTCGGCAGATGGCATGGCGCCGCTGCTGATCCTGATGGCGGTCACCGTGCCGCTGGCACTGTGGGCCGGCCGGGCGCTCGGCGGTCTCCAGCTCGGCGATGACGCCGCCACCTCGGTCGGTGTACGGGTCGAGCGCTCGCGCCTGTTCTTGATCCTGATCGGCGTCGCGCTCGCCGCGATCGCCACCGCGGCCGCCGGGCCGGTGGCCTTCGTCGCCTTCGTCTCCGGCCCGATCGCCCGCCGGCTCACCAACGGCACCGGCATCGCCCTCGTCCCCGCCGCCCTGGTCGGGGCGGCGGTGGTGATCAGCGGTGACTTCGCCGGTCAGCATCTGCTGCCGGTCCAGCTGCCGGTCGGCATCCTCACCGCCGCCGTCGGCGCCCCGTACCTGCTCTACCTGCTTGTCAGGTCCAACCGCATCGGTCATGGAGGTTGATCGACCATGGTGCTCAGTGACGCCCCAGCCATCCGCCACACCCTCGCCGCCAGCGAGCTGGGCCTGGGCTACGGCGACCGTCAGATCGTCGAGAATCTCACCGTTGACATCCCCACCGGCAAGGTGACGGTGATCATCGGCGCCAACGGATGTGGCAAGTCGACCCTGCTGCGCGGTCTGGCCCGACTGCTTCCCCCGCAGCATGGCGCGGTGCTGCTGGACGGCCGCTCGATCTCCTCGATCCCGAGCAAACAGGTCGCCAGGGTGATGGGACTGCTGCCGCAGACTCCGATCGCGCCAGAGGGCATCACGGTCGCCGACCTGGTGGGACGCGGTCGCTATCCGCACCAGGGCTGGTTCCGGCAGTGGTCTGCCGACGACGATCGAGCGGTCGCCGAGGCGCTGACCGCGACCAGCACGCTCGAGCTGGCTGACCGCCCGATCGAGGACATGAGCGGTGGCCAGCGGCAGCGCGTCTGGATCGCGATGGCGCTGGCCCAGGAGACCGACCTGCTGCTGCTCGACGAGCCCACCACCTATCTGGATCTGTCGCATCAGCTCGAGGTGCTCGATCTGCTCACCGATCTCAACCGGCGTCGGGGCACCACCGTGGTGATCGTGATGCACGATCTCAATCTCGCCTGCCGGTATGCCGATCACCTGATCGCGATGAAGGACGGCCGGATCAGTGCCGAGGGCAGCCCATCAGAGGTCGTCACCAGTGAGTCGATGCTGGAGGTGTTCGGGCTGCGTGCCCAGATCATCACCGACCCGATCTCACGCACCCCGACCATCATCCCTATCGGCCGTCACCACTGTCTCGAAGGCGACAGTGCCGACGACAGGGTTGACGGGGACGCTCAGCTCAGGTGACCTTCTGGGACTGCGCGTACGTGGTCGCGAACTCGGTCAGGATCGGGGCGTTCGTCTTCCACGAGTACGGGGCTGCGGGCCTCCAGGCCACGACCTGTCCGGCTCGGACGGCCGGCAGGGCTCGCCAGGTCGGCTGGTTGTCGGCCGCCTCGTTGTATCCGGCACGGCTGTCGTCATAGATGATGTCGGCGCTGAACTTGTCCAGCTGCTCGTAGCTGATCTCGGTGAAATAGGTGTCCGGCTTGCCGCCATGGTCGATCATCTTCGCCCCAAGTGACTTCCAGTAGGCGAGGTCGGGTGCCTGATTCGCGTTGGTGATCCACACCTGGTCGGCGGTTCGACTGATCCCCACAACCGTCAGCCCAGGCTTCGCGGCGATCGCTTCCTTGGCCTGGGCAGTGGCGTCATCGAAGGCCTTCTTGGCATCGGTCACCAGCGGAGCGTTCAGGTCGGCGCCGAGCTTTCCGGAAAGCTCAGCGAAATCGTTGATGATCTCGACCAGACCGAGATCCAGCATCTCCATGGCGATCGTGGGGCAGACCTTCTCGACCTTGGCCAGCAGATCGTCGGGCAGATACCACAGCTCGTCCTTCACGAACATCAGATCGATCACGACCTGTGGGTTCATCGCGGCGAGCTTCTCGACGTCGAACTCGCCGTACACGTCGGCGAGCACGGTGACTTTGCTCAGGTCCAGATCGCCTGCCTGATAGCTGAGCTTGCCGTCGACCGGCTTGAGATCCCCGTAGACGCCGGCGACCTGGTAGCCGAAGTCGAGCAAGGTCGCGGCTACGCTGCTCTGTGCGACGATGCCGGTGGCCGGCAGATCGAACTCCACGACCTTGCCGCGCGCGTCTGTGTAGCTGAACCTGGCCGCGCCGGTTGGGCTGGCCTCGTCGCTTGAGCCGCCCGCGCTGGCGTTGCAGCCGACCAGACCGGCCGCACCGAGAGCTGCGAGCCCGGCGAGGAGAGACCGGCGTCCAAGGAGACCGCGATGCATAAGGGGAGCCTAGCCTAAGGCTTTCATGGCTTGGACTCTTCTCTCCTGGCCCACCGGGGAGGGGGCCAGGAGAGCAAAGACTCTCGGAACGTCGGATCCGCAGAGCTCAGCGAGTCGCAGCCGGCAGTTGGTAGTCGGGGACGATCAGCTGCTTGCCGCCGACGGTCACGGCGGTGCTGCCGTCGCTGACGCGTACGTTCTTGGCCACCCAGGCCTTGGTCGCGATCTCGCCGTCGACCAGGATCTCGCCCTCCAGCAGGATGTCGTCGCCGGGGCCACCGTCCAGCCGGTCCCGACCGGGACCGCCGATGAGAACATCGTCACCGGCCTCGCCGAAGATCTCGTCGTCGCCCTGGCTGCCGACCAGCACGTCATGGCCGACCCCGCCTCGGATCACCAGGCCGGCAGGTGCTCTGAGTTCGTTGCCGGAGACGACATCGTCGCCGATGGCGGCGTTGATGGTGACCCGGTCCGTCGGAGCCGGGTCAGCATGAAGCACGGCGACGCTTGCGGACAGGCCCGTGACCAGCTGGCGGGCGGACCGACCCTTGACCTGGATCACGTCGTCGCCGTTTGTTCCCACGACCTCGACGTCGTCGCCCGCACCGTCGGGAGCCCCGCCGCCGTCGGCAGCCAGATCGACGGTCTGCCGAACGATGTCGGTGCCCGACAGATCGCCGACCTTGACCTGGTCGTTGCCGCCCTTGGCATTGAGCAGGAGGTCCTCGACATCGTTCAGGTCCATCACGATGTTTCCGACGTCGCGGGTGAATCGCACCCGGCTGCCGACCGCGATGGTCTCGAACGCCTCGTCGCCGTTGCTGCCATTGAACAGCATCCGGTCGCGACCTGCCTGGCCCTCGACGATGTCGCTGCCCTCGCCGGGGTCCCAGTCGAATCGGTCATCGCCGGCACCGAGGAGGGCGACGTCGTTCCCGCGAGCGCCGACGACCACATCGTTGCCGGCGCCGCCCAGCAGGATGTCGTTGCCGTCCCCGCCGCGCAGGTTGTCGTTCCCCTCGCCGCCGTCGACGGTGAGCTCGATCAGCGCGGCCAGTCCGTTGCCGCCGACGAAGCTGTCGTCGCCGCCGTTGGCGGCCAGCTGCAGCTTCTCGCCGCCGCCGATGTCCAGACTGAATGGGGCCGGCGTGACCCGGTCGAAGCGGACCCGCTGGCCGTTGGCGGTGGCAGAGAACTCCTCCGCGCCGCTCCCGCCGTTGACCACGATGGTGTCGATGCCCGTGCCGCCCTCGTTCAGGTCGGTGTCGTCGCCCGGGTTCCAGATCAGCGTGTCGTTGCCGGCTTCCCCGAAGGCTTGGTCGTCGGCGTCGCCGCCGGTCAGGCTGTCGTTGTCCGTTCCGCCGAACAGCACGTCGACCCCACCCCGACCAAGCAGTGTGTCGTCGCCGGCCTGGCCGAACAGCTGATCACCGCCGGAGCCACCGGTCAGGGTGTCGTTGCCGGTGCCGCCGAAGAGCAGGGCGCGAGGAAGGGCGCCGTTGGCCTCGTTCATGGTCAGCACATCGTTGCCGCCGAGGCCGAAGATCTGGATGGTGTCGGTGTTCGCCACCGTGGGTACGCCGCCGGACACGGCGATGGCGCCACCGTTGACGATGATGGCGCCCGCGGCGTTGCGCGAGACGACGATGGTGTTGGCGTTGTTGTCGCCGATCACGGTCAAGGTCCGGGCCGAAGCCTGATAGGAGGCGGTGGTTGCCGCGCTGGCTTGCGGAGCCGAGAGATAGGTCGCGCCGAGGGCCAGGGCGCTGATCCCGGCGACGGTGAGGGCCCGTCGGGCCCGGGTGTGGGAGGGGCGTTGCACAGTCATGCTGATCTCCATTCCTAGGTTGGTTAGGAACATTGCAGCGGTTGTGCGAGCGGCGAACCTCGGTAGCGGATACCCATCTTCGCCACGGTGACTACCGAGTTGTGCCAACATGGCGCGGTGCAGCAGCCGTCCTCCTATCAGCTCGCTCCGGCCATGCTCGTGGATCTGCGGGACACCCTCGCCGGACATGCCTACACCGTCGATGCGGTGCTGGCGGCGATCGGGTCGACCGCGCACGCCGCCCTTGGCCGTAACAGCACCGTGCCCGCGGTCGAAGCGCTGGCCGGTCGGGACGATCCGCTGGCCACCTTGATCCGGTTGTGGCCGTTGCAGCGGGCCGTGGACCGGTCAGCCGTCGAGCGGGCACTGCCGGGACTGGTCGAGCCGTTGGTCGATACCGGCGTGCTGGTCGTGGAATCCGGTGGCGTTGACTCCCCAGGCCCCCCAGGCGCTGACTCGCGAGCCGGCGAGATGGTACGGGCGGAGGTGGACCTGCGTCCGTACGCCGCCGACGACCGCGATCTGCTGGTGTTCTCCGATCTCACTCCTGGCCTGGACACCCAGGTCGCGCCGATGCGGCCCGATTTCGTGCTCGGGGTGTCGTCGGCCTCCAGCACCTTGGCCCAGCTCACCATCCGGCGGCCGGTGAGCGCCGCGCTGGACCTGGGCACCGGCTGCGGCGTACAGACCCTGCATCTCGCCGGCCACGCCGCGGCGGTCACCGCGACCGACGTCAATCCCCGGACGTTGGAGCTGGCCGCGCTCACGCTGGCTCTCAACGGGGTGTCGGCCGAGCTGCTCGATGGCTCGCTGTATGAGCCGGTTGCCGGCCGCCGGTTCGATCTGATCACCAGCAACCCGCCGTACGTGATGTCGCCGCCGCGTGCCGGGGAGGAACGGCTGGCCTACCGGGAGACCGGCTACCGCGGCGACGCCATGATGGAACACCTGGTCCGGCGCGCCGTCGACCACCTCAACCCGCACGGCACCTGCCAGATCCTCGGCAACTGGGCACACGTCGGCGGGCAGCCATGGCAGGAGCGGCTGGGCGGTTGGGTCGCCGGCACCGGTCTGGACGCCCACATCGTGCAGCGGGAGGTGCTGGACGTGCCGGCGTACGTCGAGCTCTGGCTGGCCGATGCCGGCCTGGCCGGGTCAGCCGACTACCGGCAGCGGTATGCCGAATGGCTCGACTATTTCGCCGGACTGGGCATCGAGGCGGTCGGGATGGGCTGGCTGCTGCTCACCAGGGCCGGCCGGGAAGACCCGTGGCTGCGGATCGAGGACTGGCCGTACGCGGTCGAGCAGCCGATCGCCCCCGCGTTCGCCGCCGAGTCGGACTGGATCACAGCCTCCCGCCGATCCGATGACGAGCTGCTGGCGCAGGCGTGGTCGCTCACCGATGACGTGATCGAGGAGACCACCGGACAGCCCGGCGCCGCCGATCCCCAGCACATCGTGCTCCGCCAGCAGCGAGGTTTTCGCCGGGCTATCGACGCCGATACCGCCCTCGCCGCCGTACTTGGAGCTTGCGACGGCGACCTTCCGCTGGGCGTCGTGATCGACGCCGTCGCCGGCCTGCTGGAGGTTGATCTCCGCCAGCTTCGTGCCGACCTGCTGCCCCGCTTCCGTATCCTGATCGCCGACGGCTGGTTCGCCTGATGGAGCCCGCCGCAGCCGCCTCACCCCCCACCCCTCCTCACCGGCCCGCCCACCCCTCGCCCTCCTCCCTGGCCCATCCCTTTCCCGACTTCGCACCATTTGATGCGACTGCGCACCAGGTAGACGTGGTGCGCGGTGGACCTAAATAGTGCGAAGTCGGAGTTGGGCCACACGAACTGGTGCGGAGTGGGGTCGGCCGGGCGAGCGTCGGCGGAGTGGGAAGGGCGGTGAGTGGGTGGGGCCATGTATCTTCCGTCCGTGGTCGTTCAAGCTGCCGTACTGATGAGTACGGGGGTCGTAGAGTGGCCGCGGCTCGGCCGATGGGCGGCGCACAGCGTGATCACAGGCAGAGTTCAGCAGCACTGAGTTCAGCAGTACAGAGCACGAGGCAGTAGAAGAGGACAGCGTGGCAACCACTACCGGTCGACGACTGGTGATCGTCGAGTCGCCGAAGAAGGCGACCCAGATCGCCAGCTTCCTGGGCGATGGATACATCGTCCAGTCCAGTCGTGGGCACATCCGTGACCTGCCGACCGGTGCTGCGGAGGTGCCTGCCAAGTACAAGGGTGAGAAGTGGGCGCGCACCGGCGTCAACGTCGACCATGACTTCGAGCCGCTGTACGTGGTCGCACCGGACAAGCGGCCCACCCTGCGCTCCCTCAAGGACGCACTCAGCAACGCCGACGAACTCCTGCTGGCGACCGACGGTGACCGCGAGGGCGAAGCGATCGCTTGGCATCTGTTGCAGGAGTTGAAGCCGAAGGTGCCGGCCAAGCGGATGGTGTTCCACGAGATCACCCCGCACGCCATCGCCGAGGCCGTCGCCAATCCTCGCGACCTCGATGTCGACCTGGTCGATGCGCAGGAGACCCGGCGCATCCTCGACCGGCTGTATGGCTACGAGGTCTCCCCGGTGCTGTGGAAGAAGGTCATGCCGCGGCTGTCGGCGGGCCGGGTGCAGTCCGTGGCGACCCGACTGATCGTCGATCGGGAGCGGGAGCGGATCGCCTTCCGCAGCGCCTCCTACTGGGACATCGACGCGATCCTGGATGCCGGCGCCGAGGCGGAACCGCCGCTGTTCGCCTCGCGGCTGGTCACCGTCGGCGAACAACGGGTCGCTCAGGGACGCGACTTCAACTCTCGCGGCGCCCTGCAGAGCAAGGGCAACGAGCAACTCGTCCATCTGGACGAGAAAGCCGCCACCACGCTGGCCGAGGCGCTGCGGCAGGCCGACTTCACGGTCCGCAGCATCGAGTCCAAGAAGATCACCCGCCGTCCTTCGGCGCCGTTCCGAACCACGACCATGCAGCAGGAGGCCGGCCGCAAGCTCGGCTTCACCGCGCAGCGGGCGATGTCGGTGGCGCAGTCGCTGTACGAGAACGGCCACATCACCTATATGCGTACCGATTCGGTGCAGCTGTCCGGCACCGCGATCTCGGCCGCCCGACATCAGGTACGCCAACTGTTCGGCCCGCAGTATCTGCCGGAGAAGCCGCGCGTCTACTCCTCGAAGGTCAAGAACGCCCAGGAGGCGCACGAGGCGATCCGACCGGCCGGCGAGGTGTTCCGTACGCCGGCGCAGACCGGCCTGACCGGCGATGAGTTCCGGCTGTACGAGCTGATCTGGATGCGGACCATCGCCTCCCAGATGCGCGACGCCGAGGGCGAGCAGGTGACGATCAAGATCGACGCCCGACCCCGCCCCGAGTCCGGTCAGCCTCAGTGCGGGTTCACCTCCACCGGCACCACGATCACCTTCCCGGGCTTCATGAAGGCGTACGTGGAGTCGACCGACGACGCCAGCAGCGACGACGAGTCAACCCGGCGGATCCCGCAACTGCACGAGGGCCAGTCGCTGCGCCCGGAGGAGATCACAGCCGCCGGGCACGAGACGAGACCGCCGGCCCGTTACACCGAGCCGTCCCTGGTGGCGAAGCTGGAGGAGCTGGAGATCGGCCGGCCGTCGACGTACGCGTCGATCATCCGGACCATCACCAGCCGGGACTACGTGTTCAAGAAGGGATCTGCGCTGGTTCCGACCTGGCTCGCCTTCGCCGTCACCAGACTGCTGGAGGAGCACTTCCCGAAGCTGGTGGACTATGCGTTCACCGCCGAGATGGAAGACGTGCTCGACGAGATCGCCGGCGGCCGGGCGCAACGGCTCGCGGTGCTGACCGACTTCTACTTTGGCTCGAAGGCCGGTGCCGCGGACGATCGCGAAGGGCTGCAGCGGCTGGTCTCCGAGCTCGGCGACATCGACGCGCGGAAGCTGTCGACGTTCCCGATCGGTGACTTGGAGTCCGACCCTGGAGCCGGTGGGATCGTCGTGCGGGTGGGCAGATACGGCACCTATGTCGAGGACGGCGAGGGCCGACGTGCCAACGTCGCCGATGACCTGCCGCCTGATGAGCTGACGGTTGAGCTGGCTCGAGAACTGCTGTCCAAGCCGATGGGCGAGGAGCGGGAGCTTGGCCTCGATCCGGAGAGCCACCACCAGATCGTTGCGCGGAACGGCCGTTACGGTCCGTACGTCACCGAGGTGCTGCCCGAGGACGCGCCGAAGAGCCAGAAGCCGCGGACCGGCAGTCTTTTCCGCTCGATGACCATCGAGGGCGTGACCCTGGAGCAGGCGCTGCGACTGATGAGCCTGCCGCGGGTGGTCGGGGTCGACAACGACGGTGCCGAGATCACCTCGCAGAACGGTCGCTATGGCCCGTACCTGAAGAAGGGCACGGACTCGCGCTCGCTGGAGACCGAGGATCAGATCTTCGACATCACCCTGGACGAGGCGAAGGCGATCTTCGCCCAGCCCAAGCAGCGGGGCCGGGCTGCGGCCAAGCCGCCGCTCAAGGAGCTCGGCAACGACCCGGTCAGCGGCAAGCCGATGGTGATCAAGGACGGCCGGTTCGGCCCGTACGTGACCGACGGGGAGTTCAACGCGACTCTGCGGCGCGGGGATGAGATCGAGACGATCACCCCGGAGCGGGCCGCTGAGCTGCTCGCCGAGAAACGGGCCAAGGGTCCGGCGCCGAAGAAGCGTGCCGCGGCGAAGAAGGCGCCGGCCAAGAAGGCGGCTACCACGCGGACCGGCACGGCGGCCGCTGCGAAGAAGACGACGACTGCCAGGAAGACCAGCACAACTGCCAAGAAGGCCACGAGCGCGAGGAAGGCTCCGGCGAAGAGGGCCGGCTCGACGAGTTCGTCCTGATCAGGGCCGGTGGTGACCAGGGTGTCGATCAGGGTGCGGGCCGGCCGACGGCCATCATCGAGCGGCGAGAGAATGTCTCGGTGAGCAAGTCCAAGGCACGGCACCACAAGCCCGACTCGGCGCAGCGGCCAGTACGTCCGCCGGCTCGGCAGGCGGGCCAGCGGCTGTTCGACATGCCGTACAGCGCGCAGGTGCCGAGCCCGGTCAAACAGGAGATCGGGCTGGCATCGCTGATCGCCCGGGTAGGTCACAACGCCGCCTATGACATCGACGTGACCCTGCTCGATGCCGCCGATCACCGACTGATCCGCACCGGTGTGCTGTTGGCGCACCGGGTCCTCGACGGGCGTGGTGAGTGGTATCTCGGCGCACCCGACTGGGTGCCGTTGTTGCCGAAGGAGCTGATCCTGCCGATGGGGCAGGCCGAGCTGCCTGAGGGTCTGGCCGAGCTCATCCGGCCGTTCCGGCGTGGCGCACCGCTTTCCCCGGTGGCGGCCCTGCGCTGCGAGCGGCGCGAGTTCGCCCTTCGCAACGCCGACAACGTGACGGTGGCGCTGCTGCGCGACGACAAAGTGACGGTACGCCGCAACGGGCTGATCACCGCGCGTTACCGCGAGGTGATGATGACCCCGGTCGGCCCCGGAATAGACGCGGCGCAGCACAACTGGCTGCGGGAGTGCCTGACCAGCGCCGGCGCGACCGAGCTGGATCGCTTCCCACGGTTGGTGCGGCGGCTCGGTGCACCGGCGACCGGCCCGTCCGACCTGCCGGTGCCGGCGGATCTGACCGGAGGCACGTTCGGGCAGTTCCTGACCCAGGTGCTCGGGGCAAGCGCTCGAGAGCTGATCTCCGCCGACCTGGCTCTGACCGGCGATGGCCGCGACATCCGCGGTGCCGAGAAGCAGCTGCGGGAGACGGTCGGCGTACTGCGTAGTCGACTGCTCGGCCTGCCCGAGGTGCTTGGCGCGGACTGGGTCGCTGAGGCGGTGGAGGACCTGGACTGGATCATCGCCCCGGCGGACTCGGCGCCCGGCGCCGACCCCAACTGGCTCGGCGGCTCGCATCCATCGGATGATCTTGCCGCCCTGGGCGGGCCGGGCGCCGATGTCGGCAGCATGGACGCCGAGCGTGCGCCCACCGGCTATCGGTCCCGGCTGCGCAGCCTGCGCTATCTCAACCTGCTGGAGAGGCTGGTCGCCGCCGCGCGTGCACCCCGGGTAGGGGCGCCTGCTGCGGTGCCGGCCATCGAGGGCGTCAACGCCCTGTACGACGGCGCGCGGTCCCGGTTCCTCCGTGCGGCTGACCGGCTGGCCGTCGGCGGCACGCCACAGACCTGGGCGACAGCCCGATCGGCTGCCCGGGATCTGACGCGGGTCGCGGTGATCCGGGCCCTGGTTGCTCCCGATGAGACGACCAAGGAGCGAGACCGACTAGCACCTGCGCTGGACCTGTTGGAGCAGGCGGTACAGGTCGACGAGGACAGCGCCGCCGCTACCGCGGGCATCGACGGGCTCACTCCGGCCGAGGCGTTCGAGGCCGGTCGCCGGTTCGAGCGGGATCGGGAACGGTCGAGCGACGTACGATCGGCGTTCGTGTCCAGCTGGCCCAAGCTCCGCCGGAAGCTCGGCTAGGTGCCGGGCGTGGTCGAGCATGTTGGTAGGCAGTCTGGGACGGGTCTGTTCATCGTCTTCGAGGGCGGCGACGCGGTCGGGAAGTCGACCCAGGTTCGGGCCTTGACGCAGTGGCTGCGTGATGAGGGCATATCCGTCGTGCAGACCTTCGAGCCAGGCGACACCGCGGTCGGTCGGACGATCCGGCAGGCTGTGCTGGACCCGGCCACCGGGGATCTGTCGCCGCGCACCGAGGCTCTGCTCTATGCGGCTGACAAGGCGCAACACGTCGCCGAAGTGATCGCGCCGGCGTTGTCGGCCGGACAGGTCGTGGTCTGCGATCGGTATCTGGACTCGATGCTCGCCTATCAAGGGGCGGGCCGGGTGCTGGCTATCGACGAGGTCGCGATGGTGGCACGCTGGGCGACTCAGGATCTGAGACCGCAGCTGACCGTGCTGCTCGATCTCGATCCGAGCGAGGCGGTCTCGACCAAGACCGACAAGGATCGGCTGGAGTCCGCCGGCGAGGACCTGCACCACCGCGTCCGGCACCATTTCCTGGCACTGGCCGAGGCTGACCCTGAGCACTATCTGGTCCTGCCTGCTCGGCTACCGATCGCCGAGATCGCCGCACGGGTCCGCGACCGAGTCCGTCCGCTGCTGGCTGATCTGCCGTAGGCGCCGACCTGCAGTAGCGCTGACTTGCAGTAGCCGCTGGGCTTCATCCGCTGCAGCCCGCCTTCGCCGCAGGTCCCGTCAGCGAGTCACCATGTGGAGCGGACTCCGCGCCCTGTCGCTCCGCGCCCTCTTGGTCGGCGCCCTGTCGCTCAGCGCTTGACCCCTCTTGCTCCGACCCCTCTTGGACGGCGCCCTTTGGATCCGTCTTCGCACCGGGGCTCTATCAACTCCGCACCATTTCGTGCAGCCCGATTCCCCACTTCGCACCAACTGGATCATCTGCGCATCAGGTAGACCGGGTGCGCAGTCGCAGCAGCTGGTGCGAAGTGGGGGTTGGGTGGCTGTCGGCAAGGCGAAGCTGGCCGGAGCACGGTTTGCGACTGCGGGTCACGAACGAGACCACCCGTGCCGTACCGTGCCCGTACGTCTTGCGCCCGCGGGCCAGAGACGATCGGTGGTCACGCGTGGCTGGAGTACGGCTTGTGCCCGGGGGCCACAGACGACCACGGGCTGGGCGCCGTGCCCGTACATCTTGCGCCTGGGGGCCAGAGACGATCGGTGGTCAGGCGTGGCCGGAGTACGTATCGCGCCACTGGGCCAAAGAAGACCAAGACCAACAGGGCGACGGGCGGCCCTGGCCGCTCACCGGTTCTGTGACCCACCCGCCGACCTGACGCAGTCGGCGTGCGCCCTGAGTTGGGCGGTTGTCGGTGGTGGCGGGCAGACTAGGGCACATGCCGACGAGTCCGACCCTGCCTGCAGGCGTGTGGTCTGACCTGATCGGCCAGGAGCGATCAGTTGCCGTGTTGCAGCGCGCCGTCTCCGGGCGAGGGCATGCGATGTCGCATGCCTGGCTGGTCACCGGGCCGCCTGGCTCGGGGCGCTCCAATGCAGCCCGGGCCTTTGCCGCCGCATTGCAGTGCTCGCGTGGTGGCTGCGGGGACTGCACCGACTGCCGTACGGCTTTGTCCGGGGCCCATCCCGACGTCACCTTGGTCCGCACCGAGCTGTTGTCCATCGGTGTCGACGAGGTACGCGAGCTGGTCCGCAGAGCCTCCATGAGTCCGACCCTCGGGGGCCATCAGGTGCTCGTGATCGAAGACGCCGACCGGGTCACCGAGCGAGGCGCGGACGCGCTGTTGAAGTCGATCGAAGAGCCGGCGCCGCGCACCGTCTGGATCCTGTGCGCGCCGACCGCCGATGATGTGGTGGCGACCATCCGATCTCGCTGCCGGTCGCTCACCCTGCAGACCCCGACCATCGATGCGGTTGCCCGGCTGCTGGAGACTCGCGATGGCATCGAGCCTGAGCTTGCCGCCTATGCCGCCCGGGCATCCCAAGGGCACGTCGGTCGGGCACGAGCGCTGGCACGTCACGAGGATGCCCGCGATCGGCGGGCCGCGATCCTGCAGATTCCCTTCCAGCTCAAGGATCTCTCGGCCTGCCTGAATGCCGCGGCGACCCTGGTCAAGACGGCATCCGAGGAGGCCGGCGCTGCCACCGCCGATCTCGACGCGAAGGAGCGTCGGGAGCTGGAGGAGGCATTGGGCTTCGGCACCAAGGGTGCCCGGCCGCGCCAGGCCTCCGCGGCGATCAAGGACCTGGAGGATCAGCAGAAGGCGCGGGTCAAGCGGTTGCAGCGCGACGCCATCGACCGCGCGCTGACCGAGCTGACCAGCTTCTATCGCGACCTGCTCGCCGTTCAGACCAATGCTGGGGCGCCGTTGATCAACGAGGATCTCGCGCCGAAGATCGCCGTACTCGCTCGCAAGTCCACCCCAGAGACGACCCTTCGTAAGATCGACGCCTTACTCGGCTGTCGGGAAGCCTTGGAGGGCAACGTGGCACCCCTGCTGGCGGTGGAATCGACCCTGATCAGTCTCGCCCGGCCCTGATCAAGGGCCAGAGGGGACAGACCTAGTCGGCGAGGCGCTGGAAGAGCAGATGATCCTGCCATTCCCCGGCAATCCGCAGATAGCGTGGCGCCCGACCGATCAGCGAGAATCCGTTGCGCTCCAGGACCCGCTGCGATCCGTGGTTGTGCAGCAGGGTCGCGGCCTGGAGCCGGTGGAGACCGTACTCGCCGAAAGCCAAGTCCATGGTGGCCGCCACAGCGGCGGTCGCGACTCCCTGACCGTTGTGACTCTCGCTCACCCAGTAGCCCAGGTGAGCCGAATGGAAAGAGCCACGAATGATGTCGTTCACCGTGATCCGGCCGACGATGCGCTCCTCGACCAGGATCACCAACGGCACCATCTCACCGCGGTCATGTCGGGCGATCGCATCGGCGATCAGTCGCCGCTGGGCCGTCTCCGTGGCGAAATCCGGCGCGCGTTGTGGATCCCAGGGAGCGAGGAAGTCGAGATTGGTCGCGACCAGCGCCGTGAGCTCGACGACGTCGTGCGCCGAGACCAGGCGGACGGTGACACTCATGAGACCGGCTTGGCCAGATAGGCAGTCTTGGCGTCAGGCTCGAGGAACTGCATCACTGCGTCGAGGTCTCCGGGCCTGGCATCCCTGATCACAGCAGGAACACTACGTGGGCCCGTGACAAACCCGTGGCTCAATCGACGTAGGGGGGCGACACGCCGTGGTGAGGGGTTTGAGGCGCTGTTTTGTCACCGGTTGCGGCTCTCACCAACGTGGCACGAAGTCCTAGGGTGAGCGAGTGAGTTTCGAGGGCATCCCTGTTGCGGCGCTGGACTTCTATGACGATCTGGAGCAAGACAACTCGAAGACCTTCTGGCAGGCGCACAAGTCGGTCTATGACGAGGCTGTGCAGCGGCCGATGAGTGACCTGATGGATCAGGTGGCTGCCGACTTCGGTGAGCCGAAGCTGTTCCGGCCCTATCGTGACGTCCGGTTCTCCAAAGACAAGACGCCGTACAAGACGCATCAAGGCGTGTTCGTGGCCGCCTTTCCCGGCGGTGGTTGGTACGTACACGTCGACGCGGCCGGCGTGTTGGTGGGTGCGGGCTGGTACGCCGCAGATGCGAAAGCGCTGGCCGCCATCCGACACCACGTGGACCTTGATGGTGAACGACTGCGGGGACTGATCGCGGAGTTGGAACGCGACGGCTGGGAGATATCCGGCGATCGGCTCCGGACCACACCTCGTGGTTGGTCCGCCGACCATCCGCATCTGGATCTGCTGCGGCACAAGACGATGTTCGCGAGCCGACGCTATGACAACGACCCGGTCGTGCACACCGCTGAGTTCGCTGACCGGCTGCGTACGGACTGGACCGCCGCCCGTCCGCTCGTCGAATGGGTCGCCGCCGCGGTAGCCGACGGGTAACCGAGTCCGACTTGTCAGACGGAGGGGGTCGCTGGAGCGACCCTGCAGTCTGACAAGTCGGAGTCAGCAGTCGACCGCGCGATTTGCCCGGAGGCTCCGAAGTCCCCTACCGTGGCCCGAGCTTCGTGTCCGTTTCGTTATCAAACACGCAGTCCACTTCCCTTCGCGACTGCCGTCGTTATGGACCGGTGACCGAAGTGCCAGGGCCGGCGCTGACCAGCGTGGGTGAAAGCGAGCGAAGGGAACGGCATGACGACCCCAGACGTGACGATCACAGGCAGCTCCGCGTCAGGACCCACATCGGAACCGGCCGGACCAGAACCGATCGCGTCAGTACCGGCGACCTCCGGTCGAACCGCAGCCTGGGTACCCATCGCGCTGCGTCGGCTGATCGGCGTCGTCGCAGCAGTCGCCCTGGTCGTCGGCATGTCGTTCGGCGCGGCCAAGCCGGCCGAGGCCAAGGGCAACGTCTGGAACCGCGTCGCCAAGTGCGAGAGCGGCGGTCGCTGGAAGATCAACACCGGCAACGGCTACTACGGCGGATTGCAGTTCTCGGCCAGCACCTGGCGCGCGTACGGCGGCAAGAAGTACGGCAAGCAGGCGCACAAGGCGAGCAAAGCCGAGCAGATCGCCATCGCCCGTCGGGTGCTCGCTGGCCAGGGACCTGGTGCCTGGGGCGGTTGCGCTCGCAAGGCGGGGCTGACCAAGAAGACCGGCAAGGCCAACCGGCACGCGAAACCGGCGTTGACCAAGGCACAGAAGAAGGCCAAAGCCGCCAAGATCAAGAAGCTGAAGGCCACCAAGGTCGCCACCGTCACCAAGAAGACCCATTCGCTGAAGGAGCTCGCGAAGCGTTATTACGTCAAGGGCGGGTGGCAGGCGGTCTACCGGCTCAACGTCGGCAAGGTCGTCAAGCGGCCCAAGGCGCACATCAAGCACGGCACCAAGATCCGGCTGCGCTAGCCGATCGTTCGTGGCCCGGCGGCGCGAGACGTCCTTGTGCTCGCCGTGGGCGGTTCGGCATGGGCGGTGGGCGTTGTTGGCCCGGCGGCGCGAAGCGCTCCGCGCGCAGCTTGGCGACAAGTTGGCGTCAAGGTGACGGCAGGGTGACCAGTCCGTTACGAACCTGATGGCGCTCAGCACCGCTCAACGGGCTTAGCCTTGGCCCATGGCTCGGGTGATGGCCGTCTCGTTCACGAGATATGGCCGCCTCTACTACCTCGATGCCGGCGATGAGGCCTATACCGTCGGCGAGAAGGTGCTGGTGCCCACCGAGTCCGGGCCGGAGGTGGCCGAGTGCGTCTGGGCCCCGGAATACGTCTCCGATGTGGACTTCGGTGAGTTGCCGCGCTGCGCAGGACGTGCCGAGCAGGCACAGCTCGACCGGGACGCGGCGAACCGCCAGCGCCGGGCTGAGGCGAAGGTCGTCGCCAAGCGGCTGATCAAGCGGCACGACTTGCCGATGAAGGTGATGGGCGTCGACTACCTCGACCACGGGAAAGACTTCGACGAGTTGATCTTCATCTACTTCACGGCTCCGCATCGGGTCGACTTCCGCGGACTGGTCAGCGACCTGGCTCGCGCGCTGAGAGCCCGGATCGACCTGCGCCAGATCGGCTCCCGCGACGGGGCGAAGCTGGTCGGCGGGCTCGGCTCGTGTGGTCGGGAGCTGTGCTGCGCCACGTTCCTCACCGGGTTCGAGCCGGTCAGTCTGCGCATGGCGAAACTGCAGGACCTGCCCGCCAACCCGCTGCGCATCTCAGGTGCCTGCGGCCGGCTGATGTGCTGCCTGAAGTTCGAGCACCCGCTCTACCTGGACTTCGCCCAGTCAGCCCCCGCGGTGGGCAGCCAGGTCAGCACGCCGGCCGGCGACGGCACGGTGATCGCCCACCAAGTGCCGGCGGATGCCGTTGTCGTACGGGTGAAGGGCGCCGGCGTGCAGGTCTGCGCCAAGGCGGATGTGTGCCCCTCACGCGCTGCGTACAACCAACGCAGTCCGCGCAATGCACAAGCTGCTGGCTGAGCACCCGACATCGGTGACGAGCCAGCAGCCGACTCGCGGTCAGCCCACCTATAGTCAGAGGAATGCCGCCCCGAAGTCGCCGACAACGTGTCGTTGTCGTGGTGGCGCTGGTGTCCGTCCTGGCGGTGATCCTGGGCTCGGCGCTCCTCCCGTACGTCAGCAGAACCGCTGCGCCTGACCCAGCGCAGACCGAGGCGCCCATCGAGTCGTCGACGGCATCGGCGATCCGACCGGGGGCTTCGCGGTCCGAGGCAGGGCGCCCGATCCTGCCGATCACCGACGTACAGCCGCGCGGCTTCACCAACCCACCGCCCGGGCATGGCAAGCAGCGCTATCTCGATCAGCGGATCGCCTGGTCGGACTGCGGCGACAAGGGCCTGCAATGCGCGGTGGTGAAGGCGCCGCTGGACTACGCCGAACCGGACGGGCAGGCCATCACGCTGGCGCTGGCCAAGCGGGCGGCCAGTGAGCAGCCTCGGGTCGGTACGTTGTTCCTCAATCCGGGTGGCCCGGGGGCGTCGGGGGTCGACTTGGTGGCCCGGTTCGACGCGAAAGGGCTGGAGCGCTACGACCTCATCGGTTGGGATCCGCGCGGCACCGGTGCGTCGACACCGGTCGTCTGTGCCAATGGCAAGGCGATGGACGCGTATACCTCCGTCGACATCTCGCCCGACGATGCGGCCGAGGAGGCCGGGCTGGAGCAATCCCAGCTCGACTTCGGTCGCGGCTGCCTCGATCGGTCGGGTGCCTTGCTGGCCCACATCTCCACCGTCGAGACGGTGCATGATCTCGATCTGCTGCGACAGCTGACGGGCGAGGATCGGCTGAACTATCTCGGCTTCTCCTACGGCACCAAGATAGGCGCCTACTATGCCGAGCTCTATCCGCAGCAGGTAGGCCGAGTGGCCCTGGACGGCGCCGTCAATCTCACTGATGACAAGCGCATCAGCCAGCTGGATGGTTTCGAGCGGGCGCTCAACAGCTTCGCCGCCTGGTGTGCAGAACACGAGTGCAAGCTCGGCGATACCAAGGCGGCGGTGCTCGATTCGATCCGAGACTTGCTGCGCGGCCTGGACGACAAGCCGATCGACGGTGGTCGGGCTGAGCTCACCCAGCAACTGGGGCTGACCGGGATCTTGGCTGTGCTGTACGAGAACGAGGAGGGCTGGCGCTATCTGGAGCGAGCCCTGGAGATGGCCATCGATGATCGTGATGGCCGCTATCTGCTGTATTTCGCCGACGTCTACAACGAGCGTGGCAAGAACGGTCAGTACGGCCAGCTGCAGTTCTCCTTCGAGGCCATCCGCTGCCTCGACTCCCCGGAGGACAGCGTGGCGAAGGCGTGGCGAGAGGCGGACGCCAAAGCGAAGCGCGCGCCGGTCCTGGGGCCGTTCGCCGGCGCGGATCTGAGCTGTCCGTTGTGGCCGGTTGCGTCGGCGCCCAAGCTGTCGAGGATCACCGGTGAGGGAACTGCGCCGGTCCTGGTCATCGGCACGACCGGGGACCCGGCGACGCCGTACGAGTACGCCGAGCGGATGGCTGACCAGCTCGAGTCCGGTCAGCTGCTGACCCTAAGAGGTGAGGGGCATCTTGCCTACAGCCAGAGTCCCTGCATCCGTCGTTATGTCCAGGCCTATCTGCTGACTGGCGCGATGCCGACCGCGGGAACTCGCTGCTGACCAGGTGTGATGCAACCGCTCGGGAGCGGGCTGGGCCATTGGGGTGAACCGAGAGCCCGGGGAACAAGCCGCCCGGGCCCTCAGTTCTGGGTGGAACACCTTGGCTGTCGGGCGAGCACTCCGGCTGTCGGGAGAGGGAGGGTGCTGAGCCCGAATCAGAATGCGTTGAGTCTCGTCTTTGAAGCTGTGATCCACCTGAGGACCGGCGGTGAACTTGGTGAGGATGCAGGCGGTCGGGTCGGCGCTCCCATGAGGCGACGAGTCCGAGTGTCATCATGCAGGTCGCCCGTCTCGCCGTGTCGCGGTGGCGCGAGGTTGCTCGCTATAGTTGGCGCTCGCGTGTCCGCTGCGGCGTACGCGCTTGCCGCCTTAGCTCAGTGGTAGAGCAACGCACTCGTAATGCGTAGGTCTGGGGTTCAAATCCCCAAGGCGGCTCCCAGCATCAGCCCTGGTCACGAGCCAGATGCCGTCCCGGCCGCACCGTCTTCATCATCGTCCGAGGGGTCGCGTGTCCCCGAAATGTCCCCGAGACGTGCCGCTGCGTCCCACAGGTTGCGGTCGATCAGGTGCCCGTAGAGGTCCATCGTCATCGCCGCCGAGGCGTGTCCCAGCACCCGCTGCACCACCTTCGGATCGGCACCCGAGCCCAGCCACATCGACGCCGCCGTGTGCCGCAGATCGTGGACGCGCAGCTGCGACCGGCCAATCGCCGTGGTCGCTTCGGACCACCGCACGGATCGCTTCCAGTTCGTCTCGCGGAGCGGGCCGCCCTCCGGGGCTGAGAACAGCCATTCGTCCGACGCCTTGCCCTCAGCCCAGCGCTGCACGATCGGCACGACCGCGGCGACCAGAGGCACCGTCCTGGCACGCCGGTTCTTCAAGGTGTCGACGTAGAGCGCGCCACCGCCGTTGCTCGCCAGCACCGTCCGCGACAGGCGCAGCCCAGGCCCAGGCACCGCCACCCGGTCACCGACCTGCAGGCCGGCCAACTCGCCCCAGCGCAGGCCCTGCAGCCCGAGCACCAGGACCAGCTCGCCGTACCGACCGTGGCACGCCTCCGCGAGAGCGGCCAACTCCTCGACGCTCAGCATCTGACCCTCGCGTCGAGCCTGACCACCGGTGGGCGGCTTCACGAGTGCAGCAGGATTCACCGCGATGCGCCCATCTGCGACGGCGTACGACAGCAGAGACCGCAACGTCGCCAACGCCCGCGTCACCGTCGAGCGGGCCAGCCCTCGGGCCATGAGGTCGCCCAGCCAGGACGACACGTCCGCAGCCGTGATCGAGGAGACGGGCCGATGCTCCCAACGCGGGCGGATGTAGTTCCGCCACACGCCCCGGTCACTCTCCAACGTGCGCCGCTTCACCGTCGTACGCGATGCCAGCCAGTCCTCAGCCACGGTCCCCAGCGGGACTCGGCCGCGACGCGGGTCCAGCCACTCGCCGCTGCGCAGACGCCGGTACTGATCCTGCTCCCAGGCCACAGCGTCACGTTTCCGGGAGAAGACCCGCGAGGCGACCGCACGACCGTGCGACTTCACCCGAGCGCGGTAGCGAACCTCACCCGACGCGGTCGTGTACCGGTGGATGCTCATGCTGCGGGTTCTCGGTTCTGAGCCATCCAAGCCGCGAGTTCGGCCTCGTCCCACACGAGACGCCGACCGACCCTGATCGCGGGGGCGAAGCGGCCCTCTTGCCGCAACCAGCGCACCGTCGCCACCGGCACCCGCAACGCCTTGGCGACCTCCTCAACCGTCAGGTACACCTTCATGATCATGCTCGCTTTCTCTGCGTGGTTGGGTTCTCGGCCTCCCCCGGCTGATCTAGGAGGGTGGTCTTCGGCCTGGACGTCAAGGGCACTTCGTGTCCTGCGGATTCGCTGCGCTCACCCTTGACCCCCACACCTACGACCACTGAGCGGCTGGTCATCCGGGGGAGGCCGAGGTGTGGTCCCTGCCAGCAGCTTCTGTCGTCGCCACGGTCACGGCGGGGGACCGGTATCTGCCGAACTGTTGTCCACAAGGTCTGCTGCTTCCTTGGCGGCTTGGTACTGCGCACGCCAGCACTGCTGTTCGGCGATAGCGGCCAAGACCAACGTCACGTATGTGGTCGCGTCAGGCCGGGTGTCGGTCCACACGAACCGAGGTTTGCCGTCCTTCGCCAGCACGGTTGCCGCCATCCGTTCAATCTCGGGAGCGAGCATCCCCGCCGCTTCCAAGGCTTCCCGGACCACGGTGGCGCGGTCGGCGCGATGCTCAGACAAGGTCTTGCCGGACCACTGCCGGGAGACCAGGACGCGGCGGCCGCCAAGCCCGAGATGGTCGCGATCATGCGCCTTCCCACCACAACGCCCGGCGACCAGCCCGGGTCCGGCATCCAACGGTTGGATGCCGTAGCGGAGCCAGTTGGCGCACCGCTCACCACACGGCAGGAACTGCAGCTCGTCGTGCAGCCGGTCGATGTGCGCCAGGTAGCGGGGATCGGGTGGCAGGTCGTCATCGTCGCTCGGCGCATAGGCGTCGGCGATGGACTTGGTGAGGTACTTCGTCAGATACCGGATCGCCCGGTCCGCATCCTTGGACGGGGCAATGATCCCCGCCAGGTCGTACTGCGCACCGAACCGCGCCACGTGTGCCGGGGTGTCGGGGTCGGCCTGGTCGAGGGCTTCCTGCCAGGTCGGGAGCAGCTCGCCGGTGTCGGGATCGCAGTAGTCGTGCCCGTCCCAGCACGGTTTGCGGTGCACGTAGACGGGCTCGTCGAAGGCGGGCCACCACACCTGCAGGTAGGTGGCCTCAACGACCTGTTTGATCACCTTGCGGGGGATGGTGCCCCGGATCGCGGCGTGCAGATGCGGCGCGAGCCGGTGCTGCGGTTCGACGGCGGCGAAGTACTGCACCCGATACCCGGCGACCCGGCGCAGGTTCTGCCAGAACCGGTCCACCAGCCGCGGAAACACCACCGCATCCAACGCGGCACGCCGGTAGTCGTAGGTGTCCGGGTCGAGCGGCGCACCAGCCCGCACCGCACCGTAGGAGGGCAACGTCAGGGTGAGGAACATCGACGGCCGATACTCGCGACCCTGAGGCGAGGTGTAGGTCCGTCCGATGGTGCGGTCCTCGACGGGCACCCGTGGCAGGTCCGGCGCATCCGAGCGTCGCTTGGTCGAGCGTGCTCGCCGTGACCCTGCCTCACCGCTACTGCTGTCGTCCTCGTCCTCCTGGTCGACGCCGTCGCCAGCGTCCGGGTCGTGGTCGCAGGCCCTCTCGGGTTCGGTGTCGCGGTGCCAGCCTTCGGCGCACTGTTGGATGCGGAGCCGTCGAGCCTTTGCGGCGCAGGCTGGGCAGACCCGTTCGCGGGTGGAGCCGCAGGGGATCGCCACCTGGGTGTCTGTGCCGGTGTCGCGGTCCAGGACGCGCCGGATCAGCGGCCGGCCGCACACACCCTGGGAGGCGGCGACCTCACGGGCCATCTCGCCGGTGACCAGGGCCAGCGGGTTCGCCAGCAGCAGTGGATCAGCCACGGTGACGGTCCTCGGCGGCCTGCTCGGCGAGTTGGATGCGCAGCAGGAGTGCATGCCAGGCGAGCTGGTCGATCACCGCGAGCGCTGTCACATCGGTGGGCTGGCTCTGGCAGTACTCCCGCAGGTGGTTCAGTGCGCGGTCGTCGTCGAGGAAGAACTCGTAGCAGTGGTCGAGCAGCTCGACCAGGTCAGCGACGGCCCGCCCGGACAACAGCACAGTCTCCGGAGGCTCCTCGGTGATGGCATCGGAGGTGGTGGGGTTGGTCATGATCGGCTCCTTGCGGTTCGACTCCGCGACCTGGGCGCGGGATCAGGTTCGGGTTCGGGCAGGCGGATCGGGATTTGGAGGGGTGCGCGGAAGTGGACGGCGAGGGCGCGGATCATGTCGTCGGGCACGAACGCGCAGCGGACGCGGGTGACGTCGCCGTCCTCGGTCAGCGCGTAGCCGACACCGGGTGTGGTGCGGGGAATCTTGTGACACAGCGCCCCGGCCGCGACCGCACCATCGGAGAGGACCATGGCGACCTCTTCGCGTTCGCGGAGGCGGAGGGCGATGGTCTGGGTGAACATGTGCCGCTGCGGCACAGTGTCCTTGCGGGGGTCCTGCAGGAAGCCCCACACCACGAACCCCGGAGCCCGACCCAGCCCGAGCAGCGCGCGAAGGGCTTTGTCAGCCCGCTGGAACAGGTCGCGCTGGTTCGACAGGTACGAGGTCAGCATCGCCAGCTCATCGACCAAGATCACGACGAGCGGCGCGGCCGTCGACGGCGTGTGCGACCGAGCGTGCCCCGCGAGCATGGCGGCGCGGGCGGTCATGGCCTGGACGGCGTCCTCGAGCAAGATCACGGCTTGCTCGGGGGTGGTGGCGTAGCGGGTGAACAGCCGGGTGCCGAGCCCGAGCTCCATCCCGCCTTTCAGGTCGACGCCGTGGACCTGCACCAAGCCGGACCGGATGGCGGGGGCGAGGTTCAGCAGCAGCATCCACATCGCCGACGCCTTACCGGACCCGGTGCACCCGGCCGTGAGGGTGGAGACGGGGATCGGGAGCCGCCACGGCTGCCCGTCCTCGGTGACACCCATGTCCGCGGTCTGGATGGCTGCTGCCAGGTTCGGCGAAGGGAATCTGGCCTCCACCACCGCCGCCAAGGGATCGGCGAACAGGAACCGGACCGTGCAGCCCGTATGGGTGGGGTTGGGGACGATCCGGACCTGCCGGGAGCCGACCGTCACCCGGAGCCGTTCGGAGACGCTCACTACGTCCTCGACGGTCTGGCCGACCATCAGCTGCGGCACGACGACCAGCACGTCGGGGTCCTCCCACCGGCTCCGGGCCAGGGTCGGGACGCGCAGCTCGGTGCCGTCCTTGCCGATCACCCGACGACCGAGCCCGCACGCTTCCATTAGCGCGGGCCACTTGCGGCGCACCGAGCGGCGAATCTTGCGCCGCCACGCCGGGTGCACGATCCGTTGCAGGTAGGAGGTCGGCCAGCACCTGGCCCACAGCGCAGGCACCAGAGCGATCATCACCAGACCACCCAGCAGGAGCCAGGTCTGATGGAGGTAGCCATAGACCGTGGCACCCGTCCAGACCAGGGCGCGGCCGGGTGCGCGGATCAGGAACCGGAGCGCGCCGCCGATCCACCACCAGACCTCGCCGAGCCCGAGCCGCAGACCACGAAGAGTCCAGCCGAGACCGGTCGCCACGGCACGGCTCCACGAGGCGACCGCCGTGATCATGCTGCTGGCCGACCCCGACGGCGGGCAGGGCCGAGAGCGATCACGTCCTCACGGCGGAACATCAGCCGGTGCCGGCTGTCCTTGTCCGCGACCAGCTCGTGGGCACGTCGCCACTCCCCGTTCTTCAACGTCGTGACCGCCACCCCGCTCAGCTCGGAGGCTTCCTCCACACTCAGCCACTCCGAGACCTGATCCGGAGGCTCACCCGGCAGCCGCTGAGTCGGTTCCTCCCGCCCTGGCGACTCTTCCTCGATCGGGTCCTGCCAGCCGAGCCCGAGAGCGCTGTAGCGGCGCTGCAACACATCAGGGCTGTCCTCCCCGCACCGCCACACCTGATCAGTGGCAGCCAGAAGCGCTGCGCGGGCGTCCATCACCGCCGTGGCCAGGGCGTCCAACGGCTCCACATCACAGGCCAGCAGCGACAACCCGCCCGGGCATCGCAGCACCACGTACGGGCCACTGGTGGCTGTGCAGGCGTCCACCGTGTACCGGCTCGACCGCCGCAGATGCAGCAACGACCGCAGCACCGACTCCTCGCCGTACATGGTCAGGCCGCCTTGCTGTCGGTCGCCCGCTGCTGACGAGGTGCGGCCATGCCCGACGCTCGCAGTGAGTACGCGATCTTGACCCGCTGCTGCTGGGTCCTGCGGTCGGTGCCCATCTCCTTCAGATACGGGGTCACGGTCAGCCCCTCCAACACCACCGGACGGACCGGGCTCCCCGCCACCACCGGCGGCATCACCGGCTCGGTATCGGCGCTGATCTTGACCTTGAACGACCGCTCACGAGCCTCCGGGTCGAAATCGATCACGTCGACCACCCACACCGGCAGACCCGTGTCCTTGTCCCGCGACTGAACCTTGTTCTCCCGCGTCGACGCGTCGAAGTCCGACAACTCCGCGACAATGCCGACCACACCCAGCCCGTGCGGGAACAGCTCCTCGCACGCCACCTTGAACGGTCCCTGAACAGCCATCACGTCCTCCTTCTTGTCAGTGGGCTAGCCTGCCTAGCCAACTTTGGACGTGATGAAGATAACACTAGGTTGGCTAGTCATGTCAAGCATTTGGCCAACTGGTCTAGCGGACCTAGCCAGGTGCCATAGAGTTGGCCCGTGACTGGCCTAGACCCCGACGACCCACGACCCCCGTACATCCAGGTCGCCAACGTTCTCCGCGCGGCGATCCTCACGCGCAAGCTGGAGCCCGGGGAGAAGCTGCCGTCGCAGGCAGACCTGGCCGAGCGCTACGGCGTCGCGAGGATGACCATCCAGCAGTCTCTGCGGCTGCTTCGCGAGGAGAAGCTGATCGTCTCGCGGCAGGGGAGTGGCGTGTTCGTGCGCGAGCGCACCGCGCGCCCGGTCGGTCTGCGTCCCCATATCGAGGCCGCGTTCGAGAAGCCAGATGTGCAGATCGACTTCTCGGGCTACACGGCCGAGACGCTCCACACCGCGATTCAGGAACCGCTCGACAAGATTCGCAACGGGCTGCTCACCCCGGAGACGATCCACGTTCGACTCCTGCTGTCGGACATGTCCGTGCCGATGGCGATCCCGTCGCGAGCCGGCGACGACCCCGGCGACGACCCGCGCGTGCGAGCCCGGATGGAGCGCACCGCCACCCGCTACGCAGGAGGCATCGCCGAGTCGGTGTCCGAACTCGCGCAGCTGCAACTCGTCCAGCGTGCAGGGGTCGAGGTGAAGGTCCACTCGTCAGCGCCGCTGTTCAAGCTCTATCTGATCAACGGCTCCGACCTGTTCTTCGGCTTCTACCCGGTGCGTGAACACGAGGTCACCCTCGATGGCGACCAGGTCGCCATCTTCGACCCCATGGGCAAGGACACCGAACTGTTCCACCACACCAGCGGGGAGCCCGACAGCATCGGCACGCTCTACCTCAGCGAGGCTGCAAAGTGGTTCGACAGCATCTGGACGACCATCGCCCGCCCGTGGCAACCGTGACCGCCAATCAGCGCCTGGTCGATGTGCTCGCCGCGACCAGGCCGGTCCTTCTCGACTTCGACGGACCCGTCACCCACCTATTCATCAACGGCCGGAACCGCATGGTGGCCGACCGGATGCGCGAAGCGATCCCGAAGGACTTCCAGCCCCCGCCCGACGTGTGGGACACATACGACCCGCTGATCGTCCTCCGCTGGACAGGCTCCAACACGCCGCGCTCCGTTCAGGAGGCCGTCGATGCCGCCTCCGTGGAGGGCGAAGTAGACGCCGCACATCAGACGGAGCCCACGCCCGGATCGGTCGAGTTCCTCCGCGCCTGCAAACAGGTTGGCCGTCCGGTCGTCATGGTCAGCAACAACGCAGAGCAAGCAATCCGCGCCTACCTTGACCGATTCGACATTGCGGACCTCGTGAGAGCGGTTATTGCGAGGACACCAGGACGACCTGACCTGATGAAGCCGCATCCGGATTCGATCAATCGTGCCCTGGCGGTCCTCGACGCTGAACCGAGCGCCTGCTGCATGGTCGGAGACTCAGTCACCGATATCAGGGTCTGCACTACGACGGGGGTCCACTCCATCGGCTTTGCCAAGAACCCGAAGCGTGGCCAAGAGCTTGCCGGCGCTGGCGCTGAAGCGCTAGTTGACTCGATGGTCAGTTTGGCGAACGCGTTGATCACCGTCTAGCGCTGTCACAACCAGAACCCAGGGTTTGCTTGCCCTCTATCGTCTCTCGTGATCTCCAGGTTGATTTCTGTGCTCACTCTCCAGGGCCCAATCCGCGAATCGCTCCGCTACACACACCGACGCGGATAGCCAACCGTCAAACGAGATCTTGTCTTCTGTCCATACATCGAGGAGACGCACCTTCTTGGCGCGACTTCCGGTCGTCTCACGGTGTTCGATTTCTGCTATCTCCACCAGTATCTGGAACGCGCTAGTTCTGTCGAGTGGCGCGATCGCTTCCGCTGCGGCGTTCAGAATCTTAGGACTCTTCAATACAAGTTCAATTGCGGCTGTACCAACTCCATGCACACCAGCAACATTTATAAGCCGGTGCCCGCTTTCTAGAGCGGTGCGCGTCAGAAAATTGGGCATACTCGTTATTAGTAGCAAGTCCGAATCTAGAAGACCTGTCCGTGAGTCTACCCTTGGTATAAGACGCCGCTCGGTTCCGTCGGGTAGGCTCTGGATTATTGGCCAATTAGGTCTGTCCACACGACCGTGGCCTGCTAGAAATCTTCCGCAGATCGCTTGCACGTCGGACGGATCTTCGTGCCACCGGTAGGCGAGGTCAATTGTTTCCCCGTGGTGCTTAAGTCCGGGACCATTCGACGGTCGCCGGTAGTCAAAGGCGAGTTGGACGATAGGTTCTACTTCTGGCGAGCCAATGGTGACCAGATTCTGGGCTAGATCAACATCGAGTTGATCAACTTCTTCGAGCCAGCCGTGTCGACGAGCGTGCGTCAAGAGCGGGCCGGCAATCGCTGCGAACGCAGCCGTATCGTCTGGGTGCGGGTTATCTAGTTGAAGGAGTGGATGCTTAGTGGAAGGGAGACGATAGTAGAAGCTTGACTCAGATCCCACACCTAGAATTTTCTTTAAAGCTCGTCGCTGTTTCCACGACTCATACCGCGACGGTACCGCTCGTCCCGCCCTTGTTCCTAGTGCCTTTGCAAGTGGAACCAGAATCTTTCCGGCGTCTGGGCCCAGAACTGCAGCGCCGCCTATTGCGCTAAGCATCGCCACGCTGCGGAGGGGAGTTGAGGTCTAGTTCCATGCCCGTTCCGAATCTGGGCCCAAACTTCTGACGCGCCCGTTCCATGGCCAAGACTACTGCCTCGAAGCGCTCCAAATCTTTGGCAACAATCATCGGAGGTATAACACGTGCATCTTGAGTCATCACAACATCGTTGAATACCTTGGCAAATGCAGGACCGGTCACACGGTCTCCGTCAAGATTTCCGACCACTGCATCGGTATATGTCGCCATGAGTATTCCCACAGCATCCCACGTGTACTGAGGTCGCCAAGTGACGCAAGCAGAAAGACTTCCGGCAATCACGTACGGGGTGACTGGGTTGCCTCCAATGGATAGGCAACTCCAGCCCGGCAATTCACCTATGAGGGTGCTGAATGATCCGCGATCTTTCGACTTGAAGCCAGTTATCGCCAACGACGGTTCTTCGAGCGTGTCTGGAAGGCATGAAGTAAGCACAATGTCACCATCACTCGACCCGTTCGTGGGCCCCATCATGAGTGAGTTGTTGACAAGCGTGAAGGCGTGAACCGGATTGACCACCACTGCGCTCTCAACCGACAAACTGCCTGTATCGTCGGCCAAGAGCATCAAGGCGGAGACACAGTGACCCGTTCGAATCATCATCCATTGCGTAGACCCGTCGAGGGGGTCCAGCACAATGATTCGGCTGCCCGGAGCGACGGTCGGTGGGCTCTTGAGAATCTTCTCCTCGCCCACGATGTGTTCAACGGCAAGTTGAGCGCTCGCTACGTGGTTGTTCATTACGGAAGCGAACTTATGATGCGCGTCGTAGTCGGCCTCGACCGGCGTATCACCGGGATGTAGTTCGCCTTCCTGGAGCACAACCCGCGCCCAGCCGCGCGAAGTCTCCAGATGTTGAAGGGTCTTCATCGCAGCTAGGCGCATGGCCGATGCGCCGACCTTCGCTATGGATGCGTCCCATGACCTCGAATGTGAACTGGCTGCCACAGACGTGACGCTAGCGAAGATTGTTCGGCTCGGGGCTCAATCCGCGGAACTTGCCGCCATCACTTTGGAGGCATTGCTCGTTGCGGTCACCTGCTGTCCGAACTTCTGAACGAGGTCCAGTCGGCGCTGGTTAGCCTCTTCGACGCGAGCTGCAAAGGCTGGGTCGTTGAACTGGCGGTCGGTGTACGCCACGATCGCATCTCTGATCACTTGGGCGACGTTCGATCCATCGAGTTCGGCCAGCAGACGGAGATGCTCAAGCTGCTCATCGTCCAAGCGGACGCTCGTAAGCTGTGAAGCCATTACTACTCCTTTGACGTTCGTGTTCGGGTAGCCTGACATCTAAGATGTCAGTAGGTCGTCGAACGGTACCACCGTTGCCGAATCGTTACCAAACCCTAGAGCGTCTCGTCACAGTGTGGTCCGACCGCGCGGCGCACGGACCGCGGTGCCGGCGCTGCCGACTACGGGGGCTGCTACCGGTACGGCTATCGAATGACCGGGACCCGCTCCGCGGAACCGCTACAAGACACGTGGACCCGCTCCGTGTCCCGCTCCGTGTCCCGCTCCGTGTCTTGAGTCAGTGTCTTGAGTCAGGCTCTGCTGAATTGACCTCTTATGGATCAAGACGGCTCGCTTCGCTCGCCGACGCTGCGGTCCGTGTCCTCGCTCGCTGGCGCTCGCTGCGGGCCGGTCCTCGCTTTCACGGGTTCAGACATGCCCAACATGCCGCCATGATTTTCAGCCCAGAGGACGAGAGACCGCCCCTGACGATCGCCTCGCGCTTCGAGCCGAGTGCCGAGAGCAGGAGGGGCGAATCAGTCCGATGTTTCAGCCGGGGCAGCAATCTGGACTCGCATTGTCGGCAGGAGCAGACCTGGCAGACCCAGGCGAACCGTCATGTCCGCCACTAAGGCCCTGACGTATGGGTAGAGCGCTAGCCGAGCAGTGGTGTGGGTGAAGGCAGCCACCTCGGCCTCTTCGTAGGTCCCAGCCCCGGTCTCTCCGTCAGGCAACTCATACAGGGCGCCTACGTTCAGACTGACTTCAGCGATGTCCTTGCGATTACCGCCGTCGTCCTCGAGCTCCTGGAAAATGCGGACTTCGTACTCGCCGTCAATTACAAAGGTCGGCTCGTCGTCCACGTTTGCGCTGAGGTTCTCGTCTATCTCCCACGACAGGGGCACGTCGGCTGTCGGGAAGGCAGCAAAGTCGGCGTGAATCCGAAACGTTCGAATGTCCTGCAGGCTTGCATGCCCAGCGACTCGTGCGCCCACGTGTAGCAAGTCGCTGCTAACGTGCATTAGCCGCTACCTTGCGGTGGCCCTCTAGCCGCCTGTAGGCGTCGAGATCGACGACCTCCGCGCCCTTGTAGGGCGGCGCGACATTGCCGAGAGTGCATGGGGTGGCGCTGGGACGCCACCCCTTCCACAAGCCCGCGGGCGCCCACGCCCCGTCTTCATCCCTGGCGTGAATCCGCATCGAGATGCACGCATCGACAGCCCGAGCGTACCGATGCATGGTCGAGAGACGCGGATCCGTGTCCTCGTTCTCGAAGCCAGAGACCGTCGGCTGCTTCACGCCCATCCGTCGGGCAACCTGAGACTGCGACAGCCCCAGCGCCTTCCGACGACTGACGAGCTCGGCAACGATTGCGCGCCGCGCCTCATAGTCCTCGTGTCCCGCACGCAGTTCAGGATCAGCCAGCCGCTCGTTCAAGTAGGCGCTGAACGACCCGCTCGTCGACGTCATCTTTGAGACTCCCCAGTCACATTCGATCCACACGACTAGAGCCGCGTGGTGGAGATTATCGGTTCGAACCGATACTAGTAGTTTCTTAAGAACCTGCAAGTCAATAGATCAGACTGGATCAACCGTCAGCCTTGATCGAAGGGTACTGACGTGCCTGAGCGCATCCGCTTGCGAGCCGTCTCGCCTTCCTTCTTCGGCAGCTGCTGCTGGTTCTTATAGAAGGCGCTAAGAGCGATGCACAAGCGACCTTCGATGGCGAAGAGCACCCGGAAGTGATTGTTGCCCTCGCGCACTCGCAACTCGTGGAGACCGCGACCAAGGCTGTCGTACTCGTGCCTCGCATGCGTCTGTGAGAGCCACCTGCTCATGATGCCCAAGAACTCACCCTGGATGCCCACAGGAAGCTTCTCGAACTCCTTCTTCGCAGCTGCGCGTCCGTCCGCTCGCGAAGACCACCAACGCCAATCTTCGTAGCCCTGGTGCTGTTTCGCCATCGGCTCCGTCCGTCGTCTTCACGCTCACTGCCTGGAAGTGGCACAGAGATTAACGCACCCCTGCCGCATACTTCCCGCAGTACAGAAAATCGGGTGCGCGGACGCCGCACGCACCTCGATCATCGTGCTACTTGCGTCCGCTCTTGTTCTTGGTCGGATCGACGTTCACCCACGTGACGCCAGGTCGAGGACCCGGCGGCAAGCGGTGACCCTTCGGCACGGTCACCTCGGGGCCACCACCAACAGGCCTGTACTGCCCAGACGTAGGAGCCGGGGTTCCCGGCTTATTGCCCTTCGCCATTTCTCCACCCCCTAACCGAGCATCACCAAGACTCTCGGGACTGCCCATGGCGTCGGGCGGCCCGAGTCCGCTAGAGTCGTCAGTGCGCTCGCAACGCATTCAGACCCCGCGAAGGTTGACCCCTTGACGGGGTCTTTGTCTGCTCTGGCACCTACTATATCGGTTCTATCCGATATCGGTCAAGACCTATAGTTCTAGGCGCGGGTGGATTGCCCAAAGGGTCGAAGGGCAGGAGCAGGTCACGGCCTGCCCCCCGTCCTCACCACCCGCCACGTCACCGACCCGCCCCGCATCGACTCGCACTTGTGCATCAATGCCCTGCGCAGCTATCGGGCGACTGAGGCGGCAGCGGCGACGATGTCTGTGTCCCCGACATGTCCCCGTCGATCCAGCGATACCCATCGCGACACCTGGAGGAACAACAGGATCGACGCCGTGGCACGCCTATCCATCGCCAGCCATCAGTCGCAGGACTCGCTCGTAATGCGTAGGTCTGGGGTTCAAATCCCCAAGGCGGCTCCACCAAAAGCCCTAGTCAGCACCACTTTTACTATCGGCACCATCGACTTCATCCGCTGAAGGTGCGGCTTCGGCAGCCAAACTGGCAGCCACGACCTCCGAGGCCCCGCCGAGCAGCAGCTGCATCCGGTCCGCTGCCTCACGCGACAAGCCCGCCGACACATGCGTGTACGTGTTCAGCGTGATCGAGATCTGAGAGTGCCCCAGCACCTCCATCACCACTCGCGCCGGCACCCCCTGAGCCAGCATCAGCGACGCCGCCGTATGCCGCAGATCATGCAGCCGAATCCGACGAAGACCCACGCGCTCGACGATCAGCTGGAAGTCGCGGTAGTCGTTGCGCGGGTGGATCGGCGTCCCGACCTCCGTGGAGAACACCAGACCCCAGTCCTCCCAGAACTCCCCAGCCTTGACCCTGCTCTCGGCCTGCCGCACCTGGAGCAACCGCAGGGCGTCCACGGTGACCTGGGGGAGCGGGACCGTCCGCCGAGACCGCGCCGTCTTCGGCGGCACCAACTGCAACCCATTGCCCGGCTGGTACTGCAGAGCCTGACGCACCCGCGCCGTCCCCTCGACCAGGTCGACGTCCTGCCACGCCAAGCCCAGCACCTCGCCCTGCCGCATCCCCGACATCACCCCCAGCAGCCACCGGGCCTCGAACCGCGACCCGGCTACGGCAGCCAAGAGCTGGCGTGTCTCTTCCTCGCTGTACGGCTGCACCTCCAGCCGCGACAACGACGGCGGATCAACCGCCGTGACCGGGTTCCACCCCACCAACTGCCACCGCACCGCCACCGTCAACGCCCGCCGCAGCAACGCATGCAGCCGCCGCACACTCCCCGCCGAAATGCGCGTCAACTGATCCTGGTAGAACGCCGAGATCTGGTCCGGCCGTAGCTTGTCCAGCGGCACCTTCCCCAACGCCGGCCCTATGTAGAGCCGGACCTCCTGGCGATACCGATGCACCGTGTTCGGCCGCACCGTCGCCGGAGCCACCTCCGTCAGATACCGCTCCAACCAGACACCCAATGTCGGAGCCCGCCCGGGTCGCAGCCGACCCTCCTCAGCCTCCAGCGCCAGCCGACGAATCGCACCCGTCACCTCAACCTTGGTACGGCCCCGGACATACCGCCGACGCCGCTTCCCGCCATGCCAACCAAGATCAACAACACCCCGCCACGACCCATCATCCAGCCGGTAGATCGATCCTTCACCGGCAGCGCGCCGACCACTCATGTCGCAGGAGTTGCCGACTCCACGAACCGGAGGATCGAGGCCCGCGACACCCGACGGGAGCGCCCGATCTTGATCGACGCCAACTGCTCGGCATAGATCAGCTCGTAGACCCGATTCCGGCTCACACTCAACATCTCCGCCGTCTCCCTAACGGTGAACAGCATCTTCTCCATCGAACTCGCCTCTCTGCGTGGTTGGGTTCTCGGCCTCCCCCGACTTCGGAGAATGTGCTCTCCGGTCCACTCGTCAAGGGCACTTCGTGTCCTACGGATTCGCTCCGCTTCACCCTTGACGACCGAACCTCCGACCACAGGCGGCTGGTCATCGGGGGAGGCCAAGGAATGGGCCCTGCCAGCGCGCTTGGTGCGGGTCACTGCCTGTCAGCTCACGGTGGCGCTGCTGAACGGTTGTCCACAGGCGCCGCTGCTGCTTCCTTGGCGGCCTGGTACTCCGTCCGCCAACGCCGTTGTTCGGCGACAGCGGCCAAGACCAGGCGAATGTAGGTGGCCGCGTCGGGTCGAGTGTCGGTCCACACGAACCGAGGTTTGCCGTCCTTCGCCAGGACCGTGGCGGCCATGCGTTCGATCTCCGGACCGAGCATCCCCGCCGCTTCCAGGGCTTCGCGGACGACGGTCGCCCGGTCGGCGCGATGCTCGGCCAGGGTCTTCCCGGACCACTGCCGGGAGACGAGGACACGGCGGCCGCCAAGCCCGAGATGGTCCCAGTCATGGGCCTTCCCGCCACACCGACCAGCGATAAGACCAGGTCCGGCATCCATCGGTTGGATGCCGTAGCGGAGCCAGTTCGCGCACCGCTCACCACAGGGCAGGTACTGCAGCTCGGCATGCAGCCGGTCGATGTGCGCGGCGTAGCGGGGATCGGCCGGAGTGTCGTCGTCGGTCGGAGTGTAGGCGTCGGCGATGGACTTGGTGAGGTACTTCGTCAGATACCGGATCGCCCGGTCCGCATCGACCGACGGGGCGACGATCCCAGCCATGTCCAGCTGCTTCCCGAACCGGGCCACATGCGCAGGGGTGTCGGGGTCGACCTGGTCCAGGGCGTCCTGCCAGGTCGGCAAGAGCTGCCCGGTGTCGGGATCGCAGTAGTCGTGGCCGTCCCACCGGGGTCTGCGATACACGTAGACCGGTGTCTCGAACGACGGCCACCACACCTGAACGTAGGTCGCCCGCACCACCTGCTTGATCACCTGGCGCGGGATCGTCCCGCGGATCGCTGCGTGCAGATGCGGCGCCAACCGATGCTGCGGTTCCACGGCGGCGAAGTACTGCACCCGGTAGCCGGCGACCCGACGCAGGTTCTGCCAGAACCGGTCCACCAGCCGCGGAAACACCACCGCATCCAACGCAGCACGACGGTAGTCGTACGTGCCCGGATCAACCGGCGCACCCGCCCGTACCGCCCCATACGACGGCAGAGTGAGGGTCAAGAACATCGACGGCCGATACTCCCGACCCTCCGGAGAAACGTAGGTCCGACCCACGGTGCGGTCCTCGACCGGCACCCGAGGCAGGTCCGGTGCGTCGGAGCGTCGTCTGGTCGACCGCGCCCGCCGCGACTCTGCCTCACCGCCAGCGCAGTCGTCCTCGTCCACCTGGTCGCTGTCGCCGTCGTCCGCGTCGTGGTCGCCGGGCGTCTCGGGTTCGGTGTCGCGGTGCCAGCCTTCGGCGCACTGCTGGATCCGTAGCCGTCGAGCCTTCGCCGCACACGACGGACAAGCCCGCTCCCGGGTCGAGCCGCACGGGATCGCGACCTGCGTGTCCGTGCCGGTGTCGCGGTCCAGCACACGGCGGATCAGTGGCCGTCCGCAGACACCCTGCGCGGCGGCGACCTCGCGGGCCATTGCCCCGGTGACTAACGCGAGCGGGTCGGCCAGCCGCAGCGGATCAGCCACGGCGGTCCTCCTCGGCTTGCTCGACAAGCTGCAACCTCAGCAGCAGCGCCTGCCAGGCGAGCCGGTCGATCACCCAGGCCGGCGTGACCCCTGCGGGTGAGGTCAGGCAGTACTCCTCCAACGCGACCCGTGCGGTCTGGTGGGTGTCGAGGAAGGCGTGGCAGTGGTCCAGCAGCTCGACCAGCCCGGCCACGGCGCGACCCGAGAGCGTGACCAGGTCGGGAGTCTCCGCAGCAGCTGTGGCGGTGTGATGGGCAGTGATCATGATCGGCTCCTGGCGGTGCGGGTCCGCGACTTGGGCGCGGCATCGGGTGCGAGTTCGGGTGCGTGGATCGGGATCTGGACGGGTGCCCGGAAGTGGGCGGCGAGGGCGCGGATCATGTCGTCGGGCACGAACGCGCACCGGACTCGGGTGACGTCGCCGTCCTCGGTCAGCGCATAGCCGACACCGGGTGTCGTTCTCGGGATCTTGTGGCAGGCAGCGCCGGCCGCGACAGCACCATCACTGAGCACCATCGCGACTTCCTCGCGTTCGCGGAGGCGGAGGGCGATGGTCTGGGTGAACATGTGCCGTTGCGGGACGGTGTCCTTGCGGGGGTCCTGCAGGAACCCCCAGACCACGAACCCCGGCGCCCGACCCAAGCCCAGCAGCGCCCGCAGCGCCTTGTCAGCGCGTTGGAACAGTTCCCGCTGGTTCGACAGGTATGAGGTCAGCATCGCCAGCTCGTCAATGAGCACCAGGACCAGCGGCGCAGCCGTCGACGGGGTGTGGCTTCTCGCGTGGCCGGCCAGGGTGGCGGCCCTGGCGGTCATGGCCTGGACGGCGTCCTCGAGCAGGACCACAGCCTGGTCGGGGGTGGTGGCGTAGCGGGTGAACAGGCGAGTGCCCAGCCCGAGCTCCATCCCGCCTTTCAAGTCGACGCCGTAGACCTGGACGAGCCCGGACCGGATGGCGGGGGCGAGGTTCAGCAGCAGCATCCACATCGCCGACGCCTTGCCCGATCCGGTGCACCCGGCCGTCAACGTCGAGACCGGGATAGGAACACGCCAGGGCTGCCCGTCCTCAGTCACACCCATCTCGGCTGTTGTGATGGTGGCTGCCAGGTTCGGGGATGGGAACCTGGCCTCCACCACCGCCGCGAGCGGGTCGGCGAACAGGAACCGGACCGTGCAGCCGGTGTGGGTGTCGTTGGGGATGATCCGGATTTGCCGGGACCCGACGGTGGTCCGCAGTCGTTCCGAGACGGCGACGAGGTCCTCGACGGTCTGCCCGACCATCAGCTGCGGTGTCACCACGAGCACGTCGGGGTCCTCCCACCGGCTGCGGCCGAGCGCAGGTGTGTGGAGTTCGGTGCCGTCCTTGCCGATCACCCGCCGTCCGAGCCCGGATCGCTCCATCAACATCGGCCACGTCCGACGAAGGGAGCGGCGGATGCGACGCCGCCACGCCGGATGCACCACGAGCCGCAGGTACGAGGTCGGCCAGCACCTGGCCCACAACGCCGGCACCACAGCCACGACCAGCGCGGTCAGGAGAAGCCAGGTCTGATGGAGGTAGCCGTAGACCGTGCCAGCCGTCCAGGCCAGGGCCCGAGCTGGTGCCCGGCGCACGAACCGCAGTCCGCCGCCGATCCACCACCACACCTCGCCCAGACCGGTTCGCAGACCACGCACGATCCACCGGATCCCGGTGATCACGGACCCGCCCCAGGAGGCGACCGGGGTGGTCATGCTGCTGGCCGTCCCCGACCCCGCGGCGGGCCGAGCGCGACCACGTCCTCACGACGGAACGTGAGCCGATGCCGGCTGTCCTTGTCCGCGACCAGGCCGTGGGCACGTCGCCACTCCCCGTTCTTCAACGTCGTGACCGCCACCCCGCTCAGCTCGGAGGCTTCCTCCACACTCAGCCAGTCGGAGATCCCGTCCGGAGGCTCACCCGGCATCCGCCGGGTCGGTTCCTCCCGCCCCGGCGACTCTTCCTCGATCGGGTCACGCCAGCCGAGCCCGAGAGCGGTGTAGCGGCGCTGCAGCACGTCGGGGCTGTCCTCCCCGCACCGCCACACCTGCCCGCAGGCGGTTAGCAACGCGGCTCGGGCATCCATCACCGCGGTCGCCAACGCGTCCAACGCCGCGACGTCGCCGGTCACCAACGACAACCCTGCTGGGCACCGCAGCAGCACGAACGGCCGACCGGATCGGGCCCGTGCCTCCACCCCGAACCTGGCCGTCTCGCTCAGTTGCAGAATCGTCTGCAACGTCGCTTCGGCAGCCATGGCTCAGGCCGCCTTCGGATCGGTCGTCCGCTGCCGGGGTGCCGCCATGCTCGCTGCCCGCAACGAGTACGCGATCTTCTGCCGACCGTTGCCGACCTCCTTCAGGTACGGGGTCACGGTCAGCCCGTCCAACACCACCGGACGCACCGGGGTCCCCGCCACCACCGGCGGCACGACCGGCTCGATGTCGGCGGTGATCTTGACCTTGAACGTCCGCTCCCGTGCGTCGGGGTCGAAATCCATCACGTCGACCACCCACACCGGCAGACCGGTGTCTTTGTCCCTCGCCTGCACCCGGTTCTCCCGCGTCGACGCGTCGAAATCCGCCATCGGCGCTACCGCGCCCACGACACCGAGCCCGTGCGGGAACACCTGCTCGAACACCACCTGGAACGGACCTTGAACCGCCATCTCTCCACCTCCTGTGATCGCCCTTTCTGGGCATGCATCCAGGAGAACCGAGGGGTAGGGGACGCCGAAACTTCGCGGACGGGCAGTTCGGACGTCAGGGGACGCCCGAGGACGAAGGCGACGTGTCCCGAAATGTCCTACGTCAGGTCGAGGAGCCGGAGCAGTTCACTCGTGTCGGCCAGGTCTTGGACGACGAGTAGCCCGCCTGCCGCTCGCAGCTCATCTGCGCTGTACAGGCCCGAGGCAACGGCTAGGACTTCTGCACCCCCACGCTTCGCTGCCTCAATGTCTCTGGGGGTGTCACCGACGACAATCGCGCAGTGCGGTTCGCCATACTGCGGCCCGTATTTCGCGGCCGTACGCTGGCGCGCGATCTGCACCAGCCGGTAACGCTCCATGTGATCAGAGCCGTAGCCGCCGACGTCAAGATCGAAGTGGTCTCCGAGGCCAAGTGCCTTGAGCTTGACTTCCGCATTAGCCCGAATGTTCCCCGTCACCACCGTCTGCACCACGGGTGGACGAGACGCCAGAGCAGTGATCAACTCGACCGTTCCTGGAAGCACAGCGCCTCTGGCAGCCAAAGCTGCACGGTGTACGGCGCCCGCGCGCTGGAGGGCGTCAGCCGTGTCCACCCATTCGACGTCGCTGATTCCGTTCTCTACCAGCATCGCCTCCATGATCGCCAGATCCGTTCGACCGTTCGTTCGGGCGGCATGTCGAGGCACACGCCCGGTTAGAAGCTCGAACGCCGTCGAGTAGATCTCCTTGCTCACGCCAGAGTTCTCGATCAGCGTGTGATCGATGTCCCAGAGGATCACGCGCGGCACCCGATCACTGTAGCGTCGAGAAGAACGTCCTTCCGCGTCCTTGACATGGCCTGATACGTCCCGTGTACTAATGGAATGAATGAGCGGCTGAGATCCACGATGCTGCGCCGGGGGTTCACCCCTTCGAAGCTCGCCCGAACCTGCGACGTGAACGCCAAGACGGTCGAGCGCTGGATCAACTCTGGCCGTACGCCCCATCGAGAGACGCGATGGCTCGTGGCTCAGACACTCGATGTGGACGAGGTCTATCTCTGGCCTGAACTACTTGATGAGCCCACCCCAGAGCAGCGGGTCGAGTCTGTCGAGTCCGAACTGGTGAGGGTGTATCCGGACCGGTCGTCTGTTCCACGCGACACGTGGCTCCAGCTGCTGGGAACTGCGACCCGCAGCATTGACGTCCTGGTCTTCGCGGGAACATTCCTCGCGAACGTCAACCCGCGGATCGCCGACATGCTGGCCGAGAGGGCAGCAGCAGGGGTCGGCGTGCGCCTCTGCTGGGCCGACCCCACCAGCGATGCGGTCGAGATTAGGGACCGCGAAGATGGTCTGCGAGGAACCCTTGCCCACAAGGTCCGGGCGGCACTCACCTACTACCGGCCGCTGACCCCCGTCGCGGGCTGCGAAATACGACTTCACAGGGTCGGCGTCTACGCATCGCTGTTCCGCTTCGATGACGTCCTCCTCGCCAATCCACACATCTGGGGTGCGCCTGGGTCAGCGAATCCGGTGCTCCACCTTCGACGCATCGAAGGCAGCACATGGTTCGACGCATACCGGCGCAGCTTCGATGACGTCTGGGAAACCGCCATCCCGATAGATGAGGCGGAGGCAAGTCCTCAAGCACTCGCGGGATAGATCAAGACGGTCGCCCAGGCTTCACATGCACGACCCGTGCCGGCGTCGCCGAATCCGTCGTTTGACCGTGCCTTCACGGACACTTGAGACAGGTCGACGCCTAAAGCATCGGAGAGGTTTATGCGCATCGCCTCTAGATGCGGTCGCAGCTTGGTCGTTCCTAGGACCACGAAGGTGTCCACGTTGGCGATCTCATATCCGGCCGCTCTGACCAGGCCAGCTAGATGCCCTACGAAGTCAAGGCTGCGCGCGTCTTGGGCCGCTGGGTCGTCCTCGGGAAAGTGCGTGCCAAGGTCGCCGTCCGCGATGGCACCTGCGAGCGCGTCGACCAGGGCGTGGCTGAGCACGTCTCCATCTGAGTGAGTGTCGAACCCGGAAGGCGACGGCACGACGACACCGCCAAGAACCAGCGTGTGACCCGCGAACAGACCGTGCACGTCGTGCCCCGACCCGATACGAAAGGGCTGCTCCATCCGCCAACCGTAATAGACGGGCGCCACGGGCGGCGCAGCATGACGTACGTCTGATCATCATTCGTTCCACGGCCCGCCAGAGTCAGGCCCAGGGCGTGTCGCGAGACGACATGTCGGCGCTAGCGTGTCGATCCGCAAACGTCGGGAGCCAAAGCACTCGGCAGAACCACCCTACTTACCAGTTGCTCGGCGAAAGGACCGGCAACTAGGAATTTCACCCGCGTCGCCCGTTTATGGGCGCGCGCCAGAGGCGCCGCGTCTGCCTGCGCGGCCCCCCTCGCCGGTTTATCCGAGGCGCTCCCAAAGGGATGCTTAGGCGGCCTTGCTATCGATGTCTGCTGTCAGAATGCGCAACCAAGCAGCCGCTTCTCGCAGTCGCTCAGGAGGAAGGTCTTTCGACCCCCCGTGAACAACTCGGTTGCGCAATTGGCGCATAAATTCGAGTTCACGGAACTGCTGCGGAGAAATTAGTTTCCTCGCTGCCAGTCGCTTAGCCAGAGTCGGTAGGGGAGCAAGCCGCTCCCCCTCATCTCCCACAACGTCCCTCAGTAGGGTCTCAAACAGCACCCATGCAGCGATGAATTCTCCGACTGCCAACGTCTCCGGTGAGTCTGCCAGCAAGCTATCAACGGTAGTGCGACGGCGTTTCGAGGCGTGACGCGACGTCGACATTGCTCTTAGGTAGGCGTCGTACCGAGACTTGTCTCCGGCGAGCATGAGGTCTGCTAATTGATCAGCTACTGGCCGACGTTCGAAGTCCCGCTCGAGTAGATCGAGGTAGGGCTCTACCGACGAAGCAGTGGCGACTCCCTGCTCGACAAGGTACTCGAACAGGACGTCAACCCGACCCAAGGTCGCGTCGGTGAGTGAGGCGCCTAGCGCGGAAAGGCGGGTTCGGAGGAACTCCGCGAGCTCGTAGTGGTCTCGGAACGGCGTCGCGGCGGCAGCGACGCGCGCGTCCCCAGCCTTTTGCAGTTGTTCAAGGGCAATCTCGCCCGCGACCACCAGCCCGTTCAGCTGATCAAGGAGGGCATGTTCCGACGGCGATAGGCCACCTTCTAGCGGCTTGTAGACCAAGTCGTGCTCGACCTCCGACCACGCATGCATCAGGACCGACGCCACTTGAACCTCGACGATTGCTGACCCGTAGCGCTCTTGCCCGACGCTCAGTCGAGACGCAGGGATGAAGACTCGGAAGTGCCGCGCGCCGTAGCCCGGAAATCGTTGCCGGTGCTTATCGGTGTCCCCAGGCGATGACGGACCTTGACTCGTCGCATCGGTCTCGGCAGCGGTCTTCGGTACGGGCTCTATGGAGGGAAACCGCTTAGCCTTCCTCACATCAAGCGTGTCGCGGATAACCCGTTCGACCTCCTCCATCTGACCGGGAAAGTAGAGTGCTACGCGTGCTCCAGCTAGGTCCGCAATGTCCTCGCCAATTTCAGCGACGGAGCCGTAGGGCTGATTTTGACTGCGCTGCCGCAACTTCTCAATCAATCGATCCACCGACTTCGCTCGACTCGTCACAATGGCGCGAACCCCTGAACTGGCGAGATCCGCTTCGAGGAGACCTTGGGCGGTATGCGCCAGCGCCTCCCAGTAGTCGAACTGACGCTCGTACTGGCTCACAAAGTCGTCGATGACTCCCACGACACCCCCTTTTTCCGGATCGACAGACATGCTCGAAGGAGTGTATGACCCGACTCGTGGTTTGCAGCCAGCGAGGGCGCTCGCCGTGATCTGCGGCCTGCATGCCCACCTACCCGTAACGCCTCAACTCACCCGTAACCCCCCAACTTGTGTCGCCGGTGCCCAAGCCAGTACCGGACGGACCGCCCCCCAATGTCGCTTCTTTAGAGTTACATGGGTGTAGTCTCTGTTTGTGGCTGGTGTGACGCGTGAGGTGAGGTCGGCGGAGGAGCGGTTGCCTGATCGGGTCTCGATCGGGGTGCTGGCACGGTCGTTCCCGGCGGCGGTGCTGGATGAGGTGATCGAGGCGGCAGGGGTGCGGGAGGTCCGGTATCGGCGGCTGCCGGCTCGGTTGATGATGGTATTCACGCTGGCGTGCTGGCTGTTCATGCGGTCGGGGTACGGGTTGGTGCTGTCGAGGCTGGCCGATGCGCAGGCGTTGACGGGTGGCGGCTGGGGAGACTGGCAGGCTCCGGGAACGGGATCGATCACGAAGGCGAAGGCGAAGCTGGGCGCGGAGCCGTTCAAGCTGTTGTTTGCGCGGACGACGGTGCCGGCGGGGACGCCTGTGACGCCCGGGGTCTTTCATGCCGGGCTGCGGGTGGTGACGGTCGACGGGTTCACCCTGGATGTGCCGGACACGGCGGCGAACGAGGGGTTCTTCGGCCGTGGTGGCAACGGCAGCAGGTCGCAGAATCCGTATCCGCAGCTGCGGGCGCTGGTGCTGGCCGAGTCCGGAACCCGGGTGCTGCTGGCCGCCGCCCATGGGCCGTCCAGCACCGGCGAGCAGACCCTGGCCGTCGATCTGCTGCCCGCGCTCGACAGCGGGATGCTGGTGCTGGCCGACCGGAACTTCGCCTCCTGGAAGCTGTGGCAGGCGGCCGCCGGGACCGGCGCGCAGCTGTGCTGGCGGATGTCGGCATCGTTCACTCTGCCAGTGCGGCAGGTGCTGGACGACGGCACCTACCTGTCCCAGCTGAACCCGCCCTCCAAGAAGGACGGCGACCCGATCCCGGTCCGGGTGGTCGAGTACTCGGTGACCACCACCGACACCCACGGGGTCGAGACCTCCGAACTGTTCGCGCTGGCCACCACCCTGCTCGACGCGCAGGCGTACCCGGCGATCGAGCTGGCCCAGCTCTACCACGCCCGCTGGCAGGCCGAGACCGGTATCGCCGACCTGAAGACCACCATCCGCGGCGGCCCCGAAGTGCTGCTCCGCTCCAAGACCCCCATCATGGTCGAGCAAGAATTCTGGGCCATGCTGTGCGTCTACCAGGCGATCCGCGACCTGATCGGCTACGCCACACCCGCCGGGCTCGACCCCGGCCGGATCAGCTTCAAACGCGCCTTCCAAGCCGCCCAGGACTCCACGACCCGGGCGGCTCTCTCCCCCCAGCCGACCTGACCCGCGCCCTGGCCCACCTCGCCACGCAACTGACCAAACCCGCCAACCTGATCCCCACCCGCGACGGCCGCACCGCACCCCGCGCCCGTAAACGCGGCGGCTCCCACCGCTACGAACGCCGCAAGAGCAACGCCGCACCAGTCCGCACCGTCACCCACACCATCTGAGGTTCCCCCTGTTCCACGGACACTCGGGGTTGAGGGTCAGCCCGGACGGTCTGACCCTGTGGAACGGGTTTCAAACTCTATCGGCGACAGCATTCCAATACTCGAATGCCGACGTCTCCGATTATACCATGATTCTATCCATCGAAACATCGCGTTGGCAAGCTCGTCCCGGGTGAACCATACCTGCGAATCGAGCAGCTCGAGTTGCATTCTCTCCCAGAAGGACTCCATCATCGCATTGTCGTAGCAGTCGCCCACACTGCCCATCGACGGCACCAGCCCGGCATCATAGACTTTCTGACTGAATGCCCACGATGTGAATTGCGACCCGTGATCGGAATGCATGATCGTGTTATTGTCGACGTCCATCGGGTTGCGCCGCAGCACCGCCATCCCGAGCGCGTCGACCACGAGCTCCTTCCGCATGTTGTCGTCGATGGACCAGCCCAGGACCCGGCGGGACCAGGCGTCCATGACCGCGGCGCAGTACACCTTGCCCTCCACCGTCGGGTGCTCGGTGATGTCGGTCAGCCACAACCGGTTCGGACCGTCCACCGTGAACCGGCGGTTGACGAGGTCCTTGGCGGGGATGGCGTGCGGGTCCCGGATCGTGGTCCACGACCGACGCCGCCGGTACAGGCCCTGGATGCCGGCCTGGCGCATCAGCCGGGCGACCCGCTTCTGGTTCACCTGCAGGTCGTGCCCCAAGACCAGCTCGGCGTGCACCCGCGGCGCCCCGTACGTCTTCATGTCCTCATCGGCATGGATCTCCTCGATCAGCTTCAACAGCAGCGTGTTCTCCTGTTCCCGTGCCGATGCAGGCCGGCCGCGCCAGTCGTAGTATCCCGACCGCGACACATTCAGCACCCGGCAAGCCACCGCGACATCAATCCCGTCATCGGCCATTTCATGGACCAGCCCGTACACTATTTTGGGAGAACATTCTCCTGGGCAAAATAGGCGGCCGCCCTTTTCAAGATCTCGACTTCCATCTCCAGGCGCCGTTTATCCCGGCGCAGCTCGACCAGCTCCTTCTTCTCCCGACTGGTCAACGCCGTCTCGCTACCACCGGCAGCGTCGGTCTCGGACTGCTCCATCCAGCGACGCAGACACGATTCGGAAATTCCCAGATCTTTCGCCAACTCAGCAACTGGCTTGGACCGCTCACGAGCAAGCTCGACCGCACGACGGCGGAACTCAGGCGGGTGAGGAGCAGGCACAACGACATCCTCCCTGGTGACCAGTGGCCACCTCAGGTCAGGTGTCCGTCAAACGGGGGGAAGTCCAATCGTCCTCCACCCCCTCAAACCACCCCAACCCTAAAAGAAGCGACATTGGACCGCCCCCACTCTCACTTCGACAGAAGATCAGAGCCATTCGGGCGGACAGGACGTACTGCTGGATCTGGCTCTACTGGATCAAGCGGCTCGCTGCGCTCGCCGGGCTGCGGTCCGTGTCCTCGCTCGCTGCGCTCGCTGCGGGCCGGTCCTCGCCAGGCCTAGTACTCGTCCCGCAGGCCCAACTCATCCCAGAAGTCTTCTGCGTCCTCGAACGCGTCTTCGCTCTCGCTTCGGCCTACAAGTAGTCCCGCTTCTCTTATAGAGTCATGGAGCTCTGCGCCCAACCACGGCTCGACGCACTTGGCGTAGTTGATTAGGCCAATCAGCCGGCGCTTACCTGTTGAACCACTGCCGAATCCGTGAAGCGTCGCATAGTGCACTTCCAGGCGCAGGAACCGCTTCATTCGTCTGGGCAGGTGTGGGCCGCTCTCCACGTCGACCGACAAGCCAGTGACGTACTGCGCCCCCCCGGATCGCATGAACCTCGTCTTCCGAGCGTTTATCGTCCAGCCCCGCGCCACTATCTGTTCGGCTATAGTTGCCAGCGTGTCATCAGTGATGGTCTCTCCTGAAAAGACCAAGTCGTCGACATATCTCGTGTAAGTCAGATCGAGCCGAGCCGCGATTTCCTGCAAGTCGCGGTCCGTAGAATTGAATACGAGATTGGCGAGGAGCGGGCTGGTGCTCAAGCCGGCGCGCATTCGGCCGTGAATTGTTGTACAGCGCGCGAGCAGCTCAGCGGTCTCATCGTCGACATCGAGAACTTTAAACGCATCGCTGATATCGCTGGTAGATATAGAGTCGAAAAAATCCTTTAGGTCCACCCGCAACACAACGGGGCGCGCCAAATGCATGCTCGCATTAGTCAGTATGCTGCGCCCGCGCACGCATCCGTGCACGCAGTCCATAGGTTCGAAACCCAACTCGGCCTCAAGGACTCTTCTCAACGACTTCAGCATCCCGTCAAGTGCAACAGTTGGCCGCACGACGTGTCTGGTCTTGGATTTTCCGGACGAGATTCGTATTACGGAGTGGCCGGCCCCGGCATCGAAAATTCGCGCCAGCCGATCGAGACTCCCGGGAGCGTATCCCATCTTCAATTCGAGCTCTCGCACTCGCGAAAGAGTCATGCGAGGCTCATAAGGAGGTGGGGGCGAGCCGAAGCGCCAGTTGGAACGATCAACGCGTGCGACCTCGCACACCTAGGGCGTCGCCCCCACCCAGTTCAGACTGTATCACTTCCGAGAATGGAAGGTCTCGGCGTGCAATCGTTCCATGCTCCAGCGAGCGGATCACGGAGATAGATCGCCTTATGGCGTTTAAGTTGCGCCAGGTGAAGTCCTTCGTTGAGACTGATTTTGGCGGGCAGTTCCTAAAGCCAGCCCACCACCGCGAAAAAGTCAACATTGTGTAATCAGAGATCGCCAACAGCGGCGGATCCTGCTTTTCGCAAATCTTAAGTTGCACTGTCGGTCGCGGGCGGCTCACGTTTCTCAATGAGTTGGCCGCAACCTTTCCGAAGTATCGTTCCATTTCGGAATTCTGCTCGAAGTACAATCGAATGAGCGGTCGTGAACGATATCTTTGAAATAGAGTCCGCAGCAGCTCTCTGTATAGCAGCAGTGTTAGGCGATTCTTTGTCCGCGCCTGTGATTCGGTGAAGAAGATGAAGCTGCTGAATCCGATAGCGTGCGCTTGGAACGCAATAAAGCGATCAGCAATCGCTTGATCGTCATTTGACATATGGAAGCCGTCCTTGACGAACTTCTTGAAGCTCTCCTGATCGGCCATCCAACTGTAACTTGTGAGATCTGCGTATAGGTTCTCGATTTCGGAATTGATCGCAGAGAAGTCACTGTCTGCAACGGCGGCTCCGACACAGACCACCGGGGAGAACGACTCGTCCAACGCAATATGGATCGTGCCTTCAGGATCGTCGATCCGAGATTCGGTGCGTTGGACACGGTCTCCAACGGTGACCCACTGTTGCGGCATGTACTTGATCGTAGCCCCGTTGGCGTCAGCGCAGCAGGGCTTGTTCAAAGTCGTGGTTGCGGCGTGGTGTCGGGTTGACACGCCATGGGTGAGGTATAAGCCGGGCGGGCACGGTGGATACCGGGATCGTGGTGGGTGCTTGACGTCCACTGCCGATCGATCGGAGTCCTGCCGTGCCCGCACCCGTATCTTCTCTCATCCCGGCCGCTGATGCGCTGCGCGCCCATCAGGTCGAACCCGGTCACGGTGTTCCGGTCGAGGTGTGGGAGGTGTTGTCGATCATCACCGATCCGCGGGGCCGGCGGGGCCGCCGGTATGAGCTGGCCACCGTGCTGGTGGTCGCGTTGGCCGCGGTGGTCGGCGGATCACGGAGTCTGGCTTCGATCGCCGGATGGGCAGCGGATCTGCCCACCTGGCATTGGCCACGGTTGGGGATCACCCGGCGGCCGCCGAGCCTGTCGACGATCCGCCGGGTGCTGTTGCGGGTCGACCCGGAGGTGGTGGACGCGGTCCTGCACGCCTGGCTGGCCACGCTGACACCGGTCTCGTCGCGGTGGCGGGCGGTCGCGGTGGATGGCAAGACCTGCCGCGGCGCCCGCGGTGTGGATGGGTCGAGGGTGCATCTGTTCTCGATCGTCGACCATGCCACCGGGGTGCCGTTGGGGCAGGTCAACGCCGGCGGGAAAGATCATGAGATCGCCGCGTTCGCGGCGGTGTTGGACCGGATCAACCTCAACGGCGTCATCGTCACCGCCGATGCTCTCCACACGCAACGTGGCCATGCCCACTATCTGCACCGGCACGGCGGCCGGTACGTCTTCGTGGTGAAACGGAACCAGCCCACCTTGTACGACCAGCTCGCCGGGCTCCCGTGGAGCAAGGTGCCGGTCGCTCATCGTGTGGTGGAGAAAGGGCATGGGCGACGGGAGTCCCGTACCCTGCAGCTGACCGGTGTCCGGGCCGGGATCGGGTTCCCGCACGCCCGGCTCGTCGGCCGGATCGTGCGGAACCGGACCGAGACCGCCACCGGCGAGACCACGCAGGAGATCGTCTATGTGGTCACCAGTCTCGGCTGGTCAGACATCGCCCCGGCCGACCTCGCGACCTTGGTCCGTGGTCATTGGAGCATCGAGAACAAGGTGCATTGGGTGCGTGATCTCACCTTCGACGAGGACCACTCCACCGTGCGCACCGGCACCCTGCCCCAGCTGATGGCAACCCTGCGCAACACTGCGATCGGACTCCTCCGACTCCGCGGGAAACACACCAACATCGCCGCCGCGACCCGCAGCCTCGGTCGCCAAACCGGCCAACTGCTCGACCTGATCGATCACGCCCAGGTCACACCAGTCACAACAGAATCAACTTTGAATTGACCCTGGTCAGCGCAGACTCCGCACTGCTAGTTGAAACTGATGCGGCAGTTCGTGCTGTCTAGGCGCCGAACCGGCGACTGATCTCCACGCGAATCTGCCTTCGGGCACTAGCTCTTCTTGAGGCGTCCTGAATCTGATCCCGGACCCCACCCTCTCCAGGTCGTCCGATGTAGGACTGAAAAGAGTCTGAGGCGTTCACCACGACACCATTGTCATCGGAGCGGTCCTCGGCGGCCTCTAGCGCGGCATCGCACCACGATTCTTGCATTTCAATCTCAGCCATCACCGGTGCGATAAGTTCGAGCAAATCTTCATGTGGAACAGGATCCCGCGACGTCTGATAGATCCAGCGCTGCAGCAGAACTGCGACACCGTGGTCGCTCAACGAAGTATTTCGCTTCTCTAGCTGCAGGCACCCGCTATCCGCCGAGTGCAACTCACTCAACTCCACGACGTATTGCTCTGAGGGGCCCCCGGGTCCACGTACGGGAAACAGATCATAGTAGCCTGTACGCCACCGTCGCGAGGAGAGGTTCTGATCGAAGGGACTTACCCTCGCAGTCAGAATACGCTCCTTCAGTTTGGCTCCACGCCGCATGGAACACGGGTGGCTCATTATCATCACGAGACCCTCCGCGTCGCCTCCTCTCGAACAGGACACGTCCTGAAAAATGTCACCAAACATAATCGGTCGGCTTATCGGAACACTGTCAGTTCCGAGGAGTATGGCGTCCATATCAGTAGGATCAGCGAGGATCTCGTCTGCCATCGCGTTCACCCGTCTAGTAGGTCGTGAGCACTTCTATTGCTTTCGGCGCCTCAGGCTGCGGACTCCGTCTGAATCAAGCGTTACATCAAACTGTCGCCTACGGTTGATGCGCCAGTCTGCGTCGAAAGCGTCCATCGCTTGAGTTGCAGTCTTTCGCTGGAACGCGGAATCTAGCACGAGATCGAAGCGCTCCGCGGCAACAAGGTCGATGTACCGAACAGTATGGTCCCCAACCAGCGGTGTCAGAAGCCAGCCGGCCGCATCGACGACGAACGCTTCTTCTGCTAGATCGAGCAACGCAGCAACACGCGCAAGTCCAAGACGGTTGGCCGCCGTGCACTCTCCATTCTTTCTCCACTTCCGAACCGCGGACAGGCTGACGCCAATCGAGGTGGCGATGTCGTTCCATCCCAGTCCTCGTTCGTACAATTCGTCTAGGAGAGCGACGACGCCTCTCTTGGCTTTTATGGCGGCCCTATCATCGAGGTCGTAGCGTTGGAATGACTGGTGCAACTCCTGCGAGTCAACGTTCAGAACGTTGACGACGTCCCGAAGGCCCGCGGTCATCGAACGAAGCTCGCGAATTTGCTGCGATCCAGCGCCGGTGGAATCGTGCGAGGTCTGAAGAACCGGCATAGCTGGCTGCGTTTCAACCCTAGACATAGTTATCTTTCAGTTTGGCGGATTGTCTGAATTCATGAGTTGTAGCCCATCCAAATCCACCTTTGACAGGATTGTGGACAGCCTTCAATTGCCTGGAAATCTTCTCAATATCGAAGGGTTGAATTGAGTCAGGAATCCGTGGCCAGAAACCGTCAAAATCGATGACGCAGAAGTTGCCTGCCGCCGCGGGCGTGACCCAACGCTTCAGTGGGTCATTTCCGACGACGCCCAAGCCCGTTTGTGTAGCAACCCTGGTGGTTAGTGCACAGTTGTCAGCGAGCGAGAACTGGAGGTGTACTTCCAGGTCTCGGAGTTGTGGTCTATCTCCATCAACATTTCGGTGAACTTCACCCTCGCTGCGCACGAGAGTCGTAACCAGTTCAGGTGCGATCCACTGTTTCCAGTCGTCAAATGACTGGACTGGCCGGGTTGGCCAGACCTCATTTATGTAGCGAAGGCCCAGCCGCTCGTACCCAGCTGGTCGTGCATGTTCCGATATCAGGTGAAGACACGCAATGAACTCGCCCAGAAAGGTTTCGAACCCTGGGTATCTAGTGGTCTCATAAACGATTGATGTGTTCGTGACAACAAGGCTGCGCGAATTGGCGAGGTCTAGGAACCGCCAGCCGTCCTCGATCTCCACTTGGATGTTTCCGTCCTTTGGAACGAGGCGCTGCCGTTTCTCTGCGCGCAAGACCGGGAGTTCCGCTAACGCTTCCTGCAGCAGCTCGGCAGTCTCACCCTTGCTGAGTCGCGGCGCGAACGGCACCCTTATCTCGATCACGGCGTACACCAGCGGATGCGGCACTGGTGTGTCCATACGGACCCCCTTCGTAAGTAGCAACACTCAAACTAGCACTCAAACACGTACCTGCGGACGTACTGGTATGGATACCTGCACTCGTACGCTCGCACACACCTCTGACAGTCCTGCCAGGTGCGGGTGCGGTAGGCGCCCGCAGGTCACGCGGTCGGCCCGGCACAAACGGGACCGAGCGTCACGTCTGGGTGCGCGGGTTCACGCTCAGCAAAGCCTCCACCAACATGTTCGGAGCGTCTCGCGGATGCGCAGCGCGTCGGGAGACACGTCAGCGTGACGAATGTTCGCCCATTCAGGTCCGGGCTGGGGCCACAGACATCAAGCCACGTCACGTCGGGAACCGGTTCCAGTCGGACCTCTCGCCGCGTGCGGAGGTCCGCGGTTTGTGGCGCTGTGGCAGCCAAAGCGGCAGCCAGCAGCGTTCACTTTGGCGGTCTAGATCGCCCGGCAGTGGACAGATTCACGCTCAAGCGTGACCCGGGGGGACGACTCCCGATCGACTCGTAATGCGTAGGTCTGGGGTTCAAATCCCCAAGGCGGCTCCAGTCTTGGTTCTGCGCGGCGGATGTATCTGGCTGCAACCGTCGGGTCACTGATCTGTGTGGACCTCGACCTGCTCCGATTCCTGGGCATCACCGTGGTGGTGATGGCTGTGCCAGGGCCGTCGGTGCTGTTCGCCATCACCCAGCGGGTTCAGCACGGCCGAGTGGCCGGCATCGTTGCGGTGCTCGGGCTGGAGACCGGGCTGCTGGCCCATGTGCTCGCGGCCTGCCTGGGGGTCTCGGCCGTCATCGCCGCGTCGCCGGCTCTGCTGACCGTGCTGCGACTCGGTGGGGCGGGTTATCTGGCGTTCCTCGGGCTGCGGCAGCTGGGGATCAGGCTGCCCCTGGATTCCGGGGTCCTGAGCCCCGGGGTGCACCATCCAGCTCGGACGATGGCGGCGCCGGTGTCGGCTCCAGATCCCGGCCGCACCTTGTGGGGGATCTTCCGAGCCGGCCTGCTGGTCGATCTGCTCAACCCCAAGTCTCTGGTGTTCTTCCTCGCACTGGTTCCGCAGTTCATCCCCGGAGGCGTTATGTCGGCGCCGCTCGCCACCACGATGATCACCTGCGTAGTGGGCCTCGGGCTGTTGTTCGACGGCGGCTACGCAGCCCTCGCCGGCCGGATCCAGCGCACGGCTTTGGCCCGTGCCAGGCATTGGGGACCACCGTTGGCGGGCTGGTGCTTCCTCCTGCTGGCAGCCACCATCGTTGTCGGTTGACGCGACGAGCCATCTCCAAGATCGAACCCGAGCGTCTTCTTACGTTGAACTCTGGGCTATCGATGGCGCGCATCGACCAGCACAACGGATCCGTACGCTAGACATATCCCGTGAGCAAGCGCGTCTTGATCCTGTCCGCGGGTGTCGGTTCGGGCCACAACATGGCCGGTGGTGTCATCGAGAAGTTCCTGAACGCCACGCCGGGGGTGTACGCCGACATCGTCGATGTCCTCGAGCTGTCCAACGATGCCTACCAATATCTCTACGGCAAGACCTACTTCAAGCTGGTCGATGCGGTGCCGTGGCTGGTCGGCTGGGGCTATGACTCCAACGATCCGCCGTTCAAGCTCAAGAAGCCGGTGGAGATGTTCGACCGGCTCAACACGATGGGGACCGTGAAGCGGATCAAGGGCTTCAACCCGGATGTGGTGGTCTGCACTCACTTCCTGCCTGCCCGGCTGGCGGCCCTGCTGCAGGCGCGGGCGGTCATCGACGCGCCGATCTTCGTGGCGACCACCGACTACGACTTCCAGGGTCTGTGGCTCAACCCTCCGTTCAGCCGGATCTTCGTGGCGCGTGCGGAGACCAAGGCCTATATGGAGGCCATCGGCGTGCCGGCAGACCGGCTCACCGCGTCGGGAATCCCGGTGCGCCCGCTGTTCGGCGAGCCGGTGGACACCGACGCCGTCCGAGAACGGTACGACCTGGATGCGAGCAAGCCGTTGCTGCTGCTGTCGGCCGGAGCGGCAGGCGGCAGCTACACCACCGCCGTGGTGAAGCAGACGTTGCGGATGACGAGCAAGTTCCAGGCCGTGGTGATCTGCGGGCACAACGCGGAGCTCAAGTCCGAGGTCGAGACCCTGGTTGCCGGGCGAGAGGACGACTATCGCGTGCTCGGTTACTCCACCGACATGCCCGACCTGATGCGGATCGCCTCCCTCTTCGTCGGCAAGCCAGGGGGTCTGTCGTCGTCGGAGTGCATGGCCGCCGGGTTGCCGATGGTGCTGATCAAGCCGATTCCGGGGCAGGAGGACCGCAACAGCGACTATCTGCTGGAGTCCGGCGCCGCGGTCAAGTGCAACTATGAGAACACCATCGGCTACAAGATCGACGAGGTCCTGGCCGAGCCCGGGCGGTTGGAGCGGATGGCAGCCAACGCTCGCCGGATCGGTCATGCCGACGCGGCCGAGACGGTCGCTGCCGCCGTCGCCGATGACAACGCCCCGCCGCTGTGGATCACCCAGGAAGCGCGCGAGTCGATGGTCGCCGCGAGCGAAGCCGGCATCTCGGTGGTCGATCTGCCCGCCGAGCAGCGACTGCGTACCCTCTATCACCGCGACAGCGGGCGTTCTGCAGCGGTGCTCACCGAGGGCCAGCTCGACTCGTTGGTCGCCCAGCAGGCCGCGAGATTCGGCGATGGCACGGTGACGATCAGCGTCGAGGACCTGCTGAATCAGCGTCGCTGGCGTCGCTCCGACCCCGACCTGCTGCACGAGCTACGGCGTGCCATGGGCCAGTCGACCGAGGCGACCTTCGACCTGCGGTAGGCCATGGGCCAGACCGGATCGACCGGTCGGTGCAGCCCTTCGGTGGGGGAGTCCCTCGATTCATCCCTGGCGATCCCCTGGTTCACAGGCTCGGCACAGGAACACCGGGTTCTCTGGAAGGCGTGCTGATGCCGACCGTCTCCAGCTCCCGACCGACCAGGGAAAGCCCGCGCCCCGATGCGGCGTACGACCTCGTGCTCGTCGGTGGTGTGCCCGGTGCCGGCAAGTCCACCGCCATCGCCCAGGCCACCGATGACCTCGATCATGTCCGTGCCGTCGACCCCGAAGACATTTCCTGGTGGCTGCGGCGACAGCTGCCGGCCGGCACTCCGTACCACAGCTATCGCTGGCTGGTTCACTTCCTGCACACCGTCCGGGTGCTGATCCAGCTGCTGCAGGGTCCGGCCGCGGGGCGGCGATTGGTCGTGCACGACCCCGGTACGCGGGTGCGTCGCCGCGGCCTGTTCCTGGCCCTCGCCCATCTGGCCGGCTGGCGCACCGTCTTGCTGTATGTCGATGTCGATCGGTCGGCGGCCCAGGATGGTCAGCGTCGCCGCGGTCGCGTGGTCGAGTCCTTTGACGAGCACTGGCACAGCTGGCAGGCCTTGCGTCCACAGCTCGTCGCGAACGCCGAGCAGAGTGGTCCACCTCGGGCCGATCAGGCGACGCAGGTCGGCTCGACTCTGGCTCGCTCCGAGCCGTCCGATGCGGTGCTGCTGGTAGATCGCGCAACTGCCGCCCGGACGCTGCGGCAGCTGTGCTGACCTCCTCCGGGCGTTCTCAGTAGTCGCGGCTGCGGGCGGGACCCAGACTCGGGATCCAGAAGATGACGATGCTGAGCAGCGCGACGGAGGCCAGGGCCATCAGCTGCGGGAGCACCCACCCGAGGCCGGCCACCATCGCGCCGGTCAGGGCGAGCAATTGGGCGAACACCTGAATCGCCAGATAGCGGCGGAGCGGTAGCGCCAGCGCCCGAAGCTCGATCCGGGCCGTGATCGACGTCTGTCCGGCGATCGCGGCCAGCTGCAGCATCAGCGGCAGCGCGGCCACCAGCAACGGCGTACGCCAGGGGGCACCGGGTTCGACATCGAAGGCCAGGAGCAATCCCAGGACGATCACCAAGGCGCCGCCGACCAGCGAACCCGGGACCCAGAACAGTGCCACCAGCAGCCCGATCACGATCGCCCAACCGGGGGGCCCGGGCACTACCATCAGCCCGCAACCGAAGCCGATCAGCGCGACAATCGCGCGCAGCACGACACTCGGAATCGCCGGGGCGGTGTGGATGTGCACCCTGGGGAGCCGGGGGCGATGTCGCCCTGGGAGGTAAGCCAGCAACCAGCTGGTGAGCTGTGCCCACAGCCGGGGCAGTCCGGTACGCAGGGCAGGATCGCGGACGCCACCCTTGGCCATGCGGTCCTTCGGGCGGCGGCGCCGCGCGACCCCACCGCCCGCCGAGCCGGACTCCCGAAGACCATCGGGCGGCAGCTTGTCGGTCATCGCCGACCCCGCAGCCTGGCCAGCAGACCCAGTTCGAGCCCCGGATCGCGCTCGGGGTCCATCCAGGCCAAGGTCTCGACCCCGACGGCTGCGAGCCGGGTGATCCGGTCCACCCGTTCCATCGCGACGATCCGGTAGGCGATCCACAGTCGCTCCGGGATTCCGGAGATGAGCAACCGCGGCATGGTGTCGACCGCCAGCACGCGGTGCCCCGCCCGGCGCCAGGCGTGGGCCATCGCGGTGGCATCGTCATCGAGGAAGGTGGAGAAGAGCACGATCAGCGCGCCCGAGGGCAGTCGGGGGATGCGCTGCCGATGAGTCGGCTCACCCTCCGGTTCGGCCAGGGCGAGCTGCTGGGTGAGGAGCTGCAGCTGGCGTCGGCCACCGGCCGGGGGAGCGGGCCGGCGTAGCTTGCCGAGATCCTCCAACCCGACGCGGTCGCCGACGGCCAGATATTGCCGAGCTAGGGACACCGCCGCATGTCGGGCGACGTCCAGGGAGGTGGACTCGTCCTCCCGCAACTGGGTCGCGTCACCCCAGGTCGCCACCCGCGGTCCGACCTGATCCCGCGAGTCGATCACCAGCATCACGGTGGCGTCCGCGGTGGCGAAGGTGCGCCGTACATAGAGCCGGCTGATCGTCCGAGTCGGCCGGGGTGCTCCCGCCTCCGCCGATCCGCCGGCACTGGGAGCGGTCCCAGCGCCAGCGTTCCTGGGACCGGCGCCCTTCGGATTCCCGAGTACCGCCGGGGCCGTGTTCAGCCGGGCGGTGACCCGCCAGTCGACCCGCCGCAGCCGGTCGCCCGGCGTGAACAGTGCGACGTCGTGCAGGTCGCCGCCGGATCCGGCCCGACGCGAGGCGTGTGGTCCGGTCAGCCCCTGCAACCGGTACGGCAGCGGCAGCTCGGTCAAGGATCGTGCGCTGGGCAGGATCGTCATGGTCGCCGGCGCATCGGTCACGGCCGCCGTACTGAGCAGCGCATCGGGACCGACCGCACGGTGTGCCAGCCCGAACAGCTCGCGCCGCCCGGTGCGTACCGTCCGCATGGTCGCAGTGAGCGTCCGCGACTCAGCAGCGACCAGCGCCTCTGCGGGTCGGTGGCCGGGCGCGCGGACGCGGAGCGTCAAGGCCGTCGGCAGCTCGGCAGGTTCGAGCGCGACCTCGACCTTGATCTCGTCGGACAGCCCGGTCGGCTGGTCCTCTCCCCGGAGCTGGGCCGAAGGAGTTCGCTGGGATCGACTGGAGGTGCTCCAGGCGACGCCAAGCAGCAGCGGTACGCCGATGGCCACGATGTCGGGGCGCCGGGTCACCAACCCGAGTGCAAGCAGCACCACACCGGCCGCGAGCCACCCGATTGCTGCCGGCGCGAGTTGCCAACCCCCAGTTCGCACCATTTCGGTCATCTTCGCACCAGGTACGACGCCCGCCAACCGATCGGCGCGCCTGTTTCGACTCCGCACCAAGTACGGGTCGCCCGATTCCGACTTCGCACCAGGTGCTGTCACCGCGCACCATTTCGAGTGGCCTGATTCCGACTTCGCACCAGCTGCTGTCACCGCGCACCAGGTAGACCTGGTGCGCAGTAGACCTAAATGGTGCGAAGTCGAGATCGGGTTGGGCCGGCATCCCTCGGGGCCGACTGATGCGAAGTCGAGATCGGGTTGGGCTGCAGCGGACTCGCAGTGGATTTGGAGGGGACCGCAGGAAATGGTGCGAAGTCGAGATCTGGCGTCGGGCTGGTGCTCAGTGACCGATGCTGGCCGGGCCGGGCACCTGGTCGAGCTGGAGCTGCACCACATCGGCGGCCAACAACCCTGATGCCCAGGTCTGCGGATTGAGGGTGATCCGGTGCGCCAGCGCGGCGACGGCGACCTCTTTGACGTCCTCAGGCAGGACATAGTCGCGACCCGAAAGTACCGCCAGTGCCCGCGAGACGAGCAACAGGGCCAGGGAGCCACGCGGCGAGGCACCGACCTCGACGCCAGGATGTCGCCTGGTGCTGGCGGCGATCGCCACGCAATAGGACACGATGTCGGGATCGACGTCGACCAGCTCGATGCCGGCCTGCATCGCCAGCACCGTCCCGGGACCCACCACGGGCTCCACCAGAGCCTCGTCCGATCTGCGGGCCAGACGGCGGGCGAGTACGTCGACCTCGGCTGCGCGGCTCGGGTAGCCCACCGACAGTCGCACCATGAACCGGTCGAGCTGCGCCTCGGGCAGGGGATAGGTCCCCTCGTACTCCACCGGATTCGAGGTGGCCATCACGTGGAACGGCTGCGGCAGTACGAAGGTCGTGCCCTCCACCGTGACCTGCCGCTCGGCCATCGCCTCCAGCAGCGCGGACTGCGTCTTGGGGGCGGTCCGGTTGATCTCGTCGGCCAACAACAGCCCGGTGAACACCGGCCCGGGCCGGAACGCGAACACCGCGTCGGCCGGATCGTAGACATAGGAGCCGGTGATGTCGGCCGGCAGCAGATCCGGTGTGCACTGCAGCCGCCGAAACTCCAGTCCCAACGCCGAGGCCAGACTGCGGGCGGCGAGGGTCTTGCCCAAGCCCGGTACGTCCTCGAACAGGACATGTCCGCCGGCCAGCAAAGCGGCCAACGCGATCCGCAGCGGCTGATCCATCTCCACGACCACGGTGCCGACCCGTTCCAGCACCTGCCGGGAGAGCCGAGCCACCTCCCCGACCGTCAGGGCCTGGACGGCCCCTTCCTGACCTGTGACCGCCTGCCCCGTGACCGCCTGATCGGCAACCGCCTGGCCAGCGACCGCCTGATCGGCAACCGGTCGACCGCTGTGAGCTCCGTCGTTCATCAGACCCCCGAGATCGTCCGTCGTGGTGCCGCGATCTTCTCCACCGCGGTGACAGCGGCCACGAAGTCGGCGTACTGAGGTCGTTCATCCGGCTCGCTGATCACCCGGTACGCCCGCTCGCCGAGCGCGAGCTGGCAGCCCAGATAGTCGCGCGGGTCGGTGACGTCCAGTCCCTGCGCGGCGAGTCGGTACGCGGCGATGTCATGCAGGCGCCGCACCGACTGACGTTGCACTCGCGACTCGTAGCCCTGCATCGACCACGACAACCGGGCGACCTCCCGACGGACACCGGTGTCGGCGCGTGCGTCACCGTCGTCCGGCCAGGACTGGTCGAGGTTCACTGCGGGCGAGCGTCGCAGCCCCATGAGCGACGCCAGGACCGCAGCCAGCACGAAGGCATGCAGCAGGTCGACGCCCAGCAGCCAGAGCAGCCCACCGGTGACGAGGATGCCGATCCCGTTCAGCATCACCCGCCACCCGTCTGGTCGCAGGTTGGGCCACGGGGACGAAGCCTCGGTCATGGCTGGTCCTGGACGGTGTGTCGCATCGCGGTGTCGAAGCTGCGCCAGATCCGGGCCAGTTTGATCACCGCGGTCCGCGCGCTGCGTACCTCGTCATCGGTGATCGGGTGCCGAGAGAAGCGTGCCTGGTGATAGAGCCGGAGCAGCGTGTCGACCGACGCCGGGTCGGCCTGGGTGGCCAACAGCACGAGACCGGTGAACTCCGTCGGGCTGTCGGATGGTCGACGGGCGGCGCCCGAAGCGGCGGCAGCCTCCTCCAGGGCGAGCCAGCAGCGCAGGATCAGGTCGCGCGGCTGCCCGCCGGTCTCGGCGAGGATGCTCTCGGCGGCCTCCGCGCCGCGCACCAAGGTCGCCAGATCCGGTTCCGCGGCGAGCGCCCCGGCAGGTGTGGTGTCGGGAGGCCCTTCGACAGCGACGGCACGTCGCGGGCGCTGCCGCCACAGCCAGCGCCCGAGATAGATCAGTACGACCAGGACAGCCAGGCCGACCAGGACGGTCAGGACTCCCGCGATCCAGTGCTGAAGCGGGCTGGGTGGGGTCAACGGCGGCGGATGGGTGGGCGGCTCATAGGTGGTCGGTGGCGCTTCGAGATTGGGAGAGAGATTCTCCAGCCACCCCCGTGGCTCCAGTCGCCAGCCGCCTGCTGTGCTGGCGGCGACGATGGCCACCATGAGGACCAGGGCGATGAAGGCCCGGGCCGGCGATAGCAGCGGCGCCCGTGACGTCGCTGGCGTTTGAGCTCGCCGAGCCAGCATGGGCTCAGGATAGTTAGTCGGGCCTCCCGGTGTCAGGTACCGAGAGACAGGTGGGTGTTCGGTCAGGTCCGTACGGACAGCGGTCAGCTCCGCAACGGACGGGTGAGGGTCAGCGGATCGGCCAGGCAGGCGTCTCGCGCCAGCATGGCTGCCCCACGGGCCACTCGAGGTTCCAGCGTCTCCAGCGTGGCGACCAGAGTGGCCGAGAACGCCGGATCGGCAAGCCGCTCGCTGAGCTGTGAGTCGAAGGACTCCTGCAGGTACGGCGACAGCACGCCGACATACCCACCGATGATCGCGGCGTGCGGGTTGAGCACCCCGAGCACGTCATCGATCACCTGGCCCAGCGCACTCCCGGCCTCGGCCAAGGCGCTCAGCACCTGGTCATTGCCGGCTTCGGCCTCGTTGCGCAGCAGTTCCAGCGCTCCGATCGGATCGTCGATCACCTTCTGGGCCGCCTCGTCCGCACCCAGCAGGCCGCTGCGTACGAGCAGTGCCTCGGGACCGAGAACGCTGCTCAGCCGATCCGGCCGGTCACCGCCCGCTCCGCTGACGTGGGCCTGGGCGAGGTCACCGGCGACGCCGTGCGCACCACCGAAGATCTGCCCGCTGACGATCAGACCGCTGCCGACCTCCCGCAGGCCGCCGACATAGACGGCCACCGAGTCCACCGGTAGGCGAACCTCGGTCCGGGCTGCGTACAGACCCGCGAGTTGGCAGTCGTTGGCGACGCCGACGTGAATACCGGTCAGCCCGGTCTCGGCCAGCACCTCGCGGATGCGTTCCCGGATCGGGAACTCGGTCCACGGCAGGTCGGCAGCCCGCTCGAGCTGACCGCGGTCGCGTACCACCACGCCCGGGAGACCGATCTCGACCGAGATCACCTCCCGATCGGCCCGCACTTCGGCGAGGCGCCTGACGAGCACCTCGCGTACCTGGGCGAACGCTTCTTCTGGTTCAGTGCCGCGGAGCGTGACTGGATCGTTGGCCAGCCAGAGCTCCTCACCACCCATGGTGGTCGCGGCGATGGCTACGTTGTCGTGAGCCAGATCGATACCGATGGCGCACCACGGAGCACCATCCATGTCGATTGGGCGAGTAGGCCGCCCGGCACCCGGTCGTCGGACCGGATCCAGCTCTTTGACCAGTCGGCGCGACTTGAGGTCGCCGATCAGGTCGGTCAATGTGGAGATCCCTAAGCCGCATCCACGAGCGATGTCGTGACGACTGCAGGGTCCATGATCTCGGACGTAGCAAAGGACTTGGGTTAGATTGCCGTGGCGCAGATCCCCCGATCCTCCGCTGCGTCGTGCTCCCTCAGGAGCCGGCGCATATGGCATGCCGGAGATGCTAGTGCCATCTTGGAAAGAATCTCGGGAGTTCGGCGAAATACGGGAGATCATTCGGCCCCCAGACGGTAGTGACAGCGATGCGAGGTCACATTCGAGTATTTCCTGTGTGAGGTATATCACGAAATCGACAACATGTCCGTCGTCCGAACTGTCCCCAACCCAGCGGGGCCGAGCTCAGAAGGGCCCGTTCGGCGGCTGGCAGGCGCTCAGGAGTCGCGGATCTGGGGCAGTGCATACGAGAGGGTCACAGGTTGCTGGCCGGTCGGTTCCTCGCCGGGTGTCACGATCAGCATCGGGCATGATGATCGCGTCGGATGAGCACTGACTGAGGATTTCCCAGGTACGGTGAGGCGCACGATGACCAGTCACCATCGGGGCGCCTCCCACGACCTCGGCGATGTGCCGGCGGCGTACGATCGAGCGGCCCCGACGTACGACAAGATGGTCAACCTCACTCCCGGCTATCACCGGCACCTGCAGTCCGCTGCCGATGCCCTGGTGGAGTGGCTGCCGGCGGGCGTCGGGCTGACGGTGGTCGACCTGGGCTGCGGGTCGGGGGCCTCCACCGATGCCCTGGTCAACAGCATGGGGCACCGCGGCGAAACCTATGCGGCGATCGGCATCGACGCCTCGGCCGGGATGCTGACTGAGGCACACTCCAAGCCCTGGCCCACCTGGGTGTCGTTCCTGGAGGGTCGGGCGGAATCGCTGGCGTCGTTGGTGCCGCCGGTGTCGGGGGTGTTCGCCGCCCATCTGTTCCGCGACATCGTCGACCGCGACGCCCTGCTGCGCTCGATCTGGGAGGCGCTGGAACCCGGTGGCGTACTGGTCGTACAGGACTGCTGCCCGGCCGGGTCGACCCGGGCTCGGGTGACCTGGAACGCGGTGTCCTGGTCAGCGGCCATCCCGCTCGCGAAGGCGATCACCCGCGACTCAGCCCTCTATCGCCACCTGTGGCGGACTGCCCTCGACAACGACTCGGTCGATGTCCTCGCCGAACGGATGCTGAGGGCTGGATTCGTCGACGTCGAGCACCGTACGGCCCCCGGCTGGCCCCGCGGGATCCGCTACACCTTCCGGGGGCGTAAACCCCGTTGAGCCCATCGGCGCTGAGCCCAACGACGCGGAGGGGACCCGATGATCGCTCGTCTGCCCGCGGGGGCGAGAGAGGGGGACGTTTCGCGCCCGCGGGCCACGGACGGTCTGCGGTTGCGCGTGTTCTGTGTACGTCTTGCGCCGCGGGGCCACGGACGATCGTCGCTTGAGCGAAAGGCCGGTCCGTTTCGCGCCCGCGGGCCATACAGGACCACCCGCGGGCCCCGGGCGGGACGTTTAGCACCCGCGGGCCACAGGAGGCACTCGTGACCACCGTGGCGGACGCTCGCTTGATTCCATGGTAATCATGTGGGAATACTGAGAGAATGGCCAAGAGCCCACAAGGCCCGCTGCCGGCTGATCCCGAGCACCCCAAGGGATCGCTGAAAAGGGTCATTACCTCGTCGGCCCTCGGTCAGTTCGTCGAGTGGTACGACTTCGTCATCTACGCCTACTCGGCCGCGATCCTCGCGAAGCTGTTCTTCCCCAAGGAGGACCCGGTCGCGGGGACGCTGTTCGTCTTCGCCGGCTACGCGGTCGGCTTCTTGATGCGTCCGCTCGGCGGCATCGTCTTCGGTCTGCTCGGCGACCGGATCGGCCGGCGTACGGTGCTGGTGATCGTGATCGTCGCGATGGGTGCGGGCACGATGGGCATCGGGCTGCTGCCCACCTATCAATCGGTCGGGGTGCTCGCCCCGGTCCTGCTCGTGGTCTGCCGGATGGTGCAGGGCTTCTCGGCCGCCGGCGAGACCGTCGGATCCAACGCGTTCGTGGCCGAGCACGCGCCGGCCGGCAAACGTGGTCTCTACACCTCGTTCACCTACAGCTTCTCCACTCTTCCCTCGGTGGTGGCGTCCCTCTTCGTCCTGCTGTTGACCACCGGTCTCGGCCCGGAGACGTACGAGGCCTGGGGCTGGCGGATCGCGTTCCTGATCGGTGGCCCGATGGCGCTCGTCGGGCTCTACATCCGTTCCAGAGTTGACGAATCTCCCGTGTACGAGGCGGCCAAGGCAGCCAAGGCGACCGCCGAGGCCAAGCACGTCACCATCGAGAAGACCTCCGTTCGGCAAGCGGTCATCCAGACCCTCGCGCTTGCGGCGCTGTCCAGCCTCGCCTTCTACACCATCAGCGGCTACATGGTCAGCTACCTCACCACCGGTGCGAAGCTGCCGCAGAGCCAAGCCCTGCTCACCAACGGCATCGCCTTGCTGGTTGCGGTCACCTGCTTCTGGCTCGGTGGCGCCCTTTCCGACCGATTCGGGCGCAAGCCGATCCTGTTCTCCGCGATCGGCGCCACGATCGTGCTGTACCTGCCGGCCTTCTGGCTCGCCGGTCTGGGTCACATGTGGTCGGCGCTCATCGGCCAGCTGATCATCGCGATCATCTTCGGGCTCTACTGGGGCGCGTTCGGCATCACCGTGATCGAGCTGTTCCCCACGCGGAACCGGGTCAGCGGCGCGATGATCAGTTACAACATCGCCTACACCGTCTTCGGCGGCACGGCGCCGCTGCTGGCCACCTGGCTGATCGCTCGGACCGGGGTGCTGGTCGCGCCCGGTATCTACATGATGGTGGTCGCGATCATCGTGTTCATCCTGGTACGCAACCTGCCGGAGACCTCGCGGAGCAACCTGCTGCACTCCGATGATCGGGCACCCGTCTCGTCCGGTGCCGCCGGTGCAACGGAATAGCCATTTGCCCCGCCGCAGGCGGCAGCTGGTGCGAAGGGCAACGAATCCGTACGGATTCGATCGGCAGAATCGGCAGAATCGGCCACAACCCAGCGCAGACGTAGTATTCTTTCGACCGCAGGTGAATCACCTGTATGCCCTCGGGGGGCCCCAATGTCGCTTCTTTAGAGTTACATGGGTGTAGTCTCTGTTTGTGGCTGGTGTGACGCGTGAGGTGAGGTCGGCGGAGGAGCGGTTGCCTGATCGGGTCTCGATCGGGGTGCTGGCACGGTCGTTCCCGGCGGCGGTGCTGGATGAGGTGATCGAGGCGGCAGGGGTGCGGGAGGTCCGGTATCGGCGGCTGCCGGCTCGGTTGATGATGGTATTCACGCTGGCGTGCTGGCTGTTCATGCGGTCGGGGTACGGGTTGGTGCTGTCGAGGCTGGCCGATGCGCAGGCGTTGACGGGTGGCGGCTGGGGAGACTGGCAGGCTCCGGGAACGGGATCGATCACGAAGGCGAAGGCGAAGCTGGGCGCGGAGCCGTTCAAGCTGTTGTTTGCGCGGACGACGGTGCCGGCGGGGACGCCTGTGACGCCCGGGGTCTTTCATGCCGGGCTGCGGGTGGTGACGGTCGACGGGTTCACCCTGGATGTGCCGGACACGGCGGCGAACGAGGGGTTCTTCGGCCGTGGTGGCAACGGCAGCAGGTCGCAGAATCCGTATCCGCAGCTGCGGGCGCTGGTGCTGGCCGAGTCCGGAACCCGGGTGCTGCTGGCCGCCGCCCATGGGCCGTCCAGCACCGGCGAGCAGACCCTGGCCGTCGATCTGCTGCCCGCGCTCGACAGCGGGATGCTGGTGCTGGCCGACCGGAACTTCGCCTCCTGGAAGCTGTGGCAGGCGGCCGCCGGGACCGGCGCGCAGCTGTGCTGGCGGATGTCGGCATCGTTCACTCTGCCAGTGCGGCAGGTGCTGGACGACGGCACCTACCTGTCCCAGCTGAACCCGCCCTCCAAGAAGGACGGCGACCCGATCCCGGTCCGGGTGGTCGAGTACTCGGTGACCACCACCGACACCCACGGGGTCGAGACCTCCGAACTGTTCGCGCTGGCCACCACCCTGCTCGACGCGCAGGCGTACCCGGCGATCGAGCTGGCCCAGCTCTACCACGCCCGCTGGCAGGCCGAGACCGGTATCGCCGACCTGAAGACCACCATCCGCGGCGGCCCCGAAGTGCTGCTCCGCTCCAAGACCCCCATCATGGTCGAGCAAGAATTCTGGGCCATGCTGTGCGTCTACCAGGCGATCCGCGACCTGATCGGCTACGCCACACCCGCCGGGCTCGACCCCGGCCGGATCAGCTTCAAACGCGCCTTCCAAGCCGCCCAGGACTCCACGACCCGGGCGGCTCTCTCCCCCCAGCCGACCTGACCCGCGCCCTGGCCCACCTCGCCACGCAACTGACCAAACCCGCCAACCTGATCCCCACCCGCGACGGCCGCACCGCACCCCGCGCCCGTAAACGCGGCGGCTCCCACCGCTACGAACGCCGCAAGAGCAACGCCGCACCAGTCCGCACCGTCACCCACACCATCGTCCTCCACCCCCTCAAACCACCCCAACCCTAAAAGAAGCGACATTGCGGGGGGCCCAGGCACTTTGGCATCCCCACCAACGGAGCATCGTTGAGCAAGTTGAGCAATCCGCATCGTCCTCGGCATCTGCGCGAGGTCTCGGAACACTTTCAAGGACCCGACCTTCCCCGCAACCGGTATGGCTATTCGGCCGACCAGGTCTGGGCCATCAAATGGGCGATGCTCGCTGCCTTCCTCGGCGGAGCGATGATCGGTGCCGTGATCATGGCTCTCGTGCTGCTGCTGACGTTTTGACACCAGCCACCGGCAGCCTGCCAACAGCTACCTGACTGAGTAGGGTCAGGGGTTAGCGTCGACGAACGTCAACGCCACGAATCCGATCGTGGTGCAGTCGGGCGCGGTAGGGAGCGGGACGGTTGACCCAGACTCAGAGAAGCCGGACACTCAGCCATTTGGCGGCACTGGAGTCGGAGAGCATCCACATCATCCGTGAAGTGGCGGCGGAGATGCAGCGCCCGTGCCTGCTCTTCTCGGGCGGCAAGGACTCCGCGGTGCTGCTCCACCTGGCGGCGAGCGCATTCACTCCTGCGCGGCTGCCGTTCCCGGTGATGCACGTTGACACCGGCCTCAACTTCCCCGAGGTGCTGGAGTTCCGGGACAAGTGGGTCGCCGAGATCGACGCGGAGCTGATCGTGGCCAGCGTGCCGGAGGCGATCGAGCAAGGCCTGGTACGCGAGGAGCCGAACGGATCCCGCAACCGGATCCAGACTCCGGTGCTGCTGGAGGCGGCCGAGCGCCACGGCTTCGACGCGCTGTTCGGCGGAGCGCGCCGGGATGAGGAGAAGGCTCGGGCGAAGGAGCGGATCTTCTCCTTCCGGGACGACTTCGGCCAGTGGGATCCGAAGAACCAGCGTCCGGAGCTGTGGAATCTCTACAACGGGCGGGTCTTTCCCGGCGAGAGCATGCGGGTGTTCCCGCTGTCGAATTGGACCGAGCTGGACGTCTGGCGCTTCATCGCGCACCGGAACATTCCCTTGCCGGAGCTCTATTTCGCCGCTGAGCGAGAGGTGGTTGACCGCGACGGGATGCTGTTCGCGGTCAACCAGTTCACCCCTGCCGGGGCACGCGACACGGTGCTCCGCCGGCCCGTCCGCTACCGGACGATCGGCGACGCGAACCTGACCGCCTGCGTACCCTCGTCCGCCGCCACGATCGAGGAGGTCCTGGCCGAGGTCGAGACCACCCGACTCACCGAACGCGGCGCCACCCGCGGTGACGACCGGGTCAGCGACACCGCCATGGAGGACCGCAAGAAGGAGGGCTACTTTTGAGCACCGCCGAGCTCATCCGCATCGCGACCGCCGGCTCCGTCGACGACGGGAAGAGCACCCTCATCGGCAGGCTGCTCTACGACTCGAAGTCGCTGTTCACCGACCAGCTGGAGGCGGTCAGCGCGACCAGCCGACGCCGGGGTGACGACTACACCGACCTCTCGCTGCTGACCGACGGGTTGCGGGCCGAGCGGGAACAAGGCATCACCATCGACGTCGCCTACCGCTATTTCGCCACGCCGCGGCGGAAGTTCATCCTGGCCGACACACCCGGGCATGTTCAGTACACCCGCAACATGGTGACCGGCGCATCGACCGCAGACATCGCTCTGATCGTCGTCGATGCCCGGCGTGGCATCACCGAGCAGAGCCGACGGCATGCGTTCATCGCCTCGCTGCTCGGTGTTCCCCATCTGGTGCTCTGCGTGAACAAGATGGACCTCGTCGACTGGTCGGAGGACGCGTACGAGCAGATCCGCGACGAGTTCACCGAATTCGCGGCGCGACTGCGGATCCGCCACCTCACGTTCATCCCGATCTCCGCGTTGCTGGGAGACAATGTCGTCACCTCCAGCAGCAACATGCCCTGGTATGCCGGCGGGCCGCTGCTGAACCTGCTGGAGACCATGTATGTCGCCAGCGATCGCAATCTCGTGGACGTCCGCTTTCCGGTCCAGTACGTGATCCGGCCACAGTCCGCGCGGGCCCGGGACTACCGCGGGTACGCCGGCGTCGTGGCCAGCGGCATCATGCGCCCGGGTGATCCGGTATTGGCCCTGCCGAGTGGTTTCACCAGCACCATCGGCGCCATCGACTCACCCGATGGCCCGATCGAGGAGGCGCTGCCGCAGATGGCGGTGACCATTCGGCTCGACGACGACATCGACATCAGCCGGGGCGACATGCTCTGTCGACCACACAACTCCCCGGAGGTCCGGCAGAACATCGACGCCAAGATCTGCTGGCTGGACGAGTCGAGCGTCCTGCGGCCCCGCCGCAAGTACGGCATCAAGCACACCACCCGTTGGGGACGAGCCATGGTGCAGTCGGTGGACTACCGGATCGACGTCAACACCATGCACCGGGACGTCGATGCCGGTCAGCTGGGTCTCAACGAGATCGGCCGCGTCCAGCTGCGGACCACGCTGCCACTGTTCTGCGACCCGTACGCGGCCAATCGTGCGACCGGATCGTTCATCCTCGTCGACGAGTCGACCAACCGTACGGTCGGGGCCGGCGTGATCGACGCCCACTGACTACCACGGAATCAAGTTGAATCAGCGGCTGGTGTGCACGTCACGAACCCGGTTTCGTGAAGATCGACACAACGGTCCGCAGGATGATCTTGATATCGAGCCAAAGAGTCCAGTTCTCGATGTAGAAGTTGTCGAAGCGCGCACGCTGGTCGATCGAGGTGTTGCCGCGCAGACCATGAATTTGCGCCCAGCCCGTGAGTCCGCATTGCACCCGGTGCCGATCAGCATAGCCGGTGTAGAGCTGCCCGAACTGCGCAACAAAATGTGGGCGCTCTGGCCGAGGACCGACGAGGCTCATGTCGCCACGCAGGATGTTGAACAGCTGTGGCAACTCATCCAACGACGTCTTGCGGATGATTCGACCGATTGGGCCCAATCGGTCGTCGTCGGAGATGTTCCAGTTCGTCTGAGACTCAATCTCGTCGGCCGGCTTCAACGATCGGAACTTCATCAACTCGAAGGAGGTGCCATTCCGACCGACTCGCTGCTGGCGGAAGATCACTCCTTTGCCAGTCTCCAGACGAACAGCCAGCGCAACGATAGCAAGTAGCGGCGAGAGCAGCACGAGCGCCACAGCCGAGAACGCGACGTCGAACATTCGCTTCACACGCCACGATGGGCTTCGGTAGGCGGAGCGCCGGAGACGCACGAGAGGAACGTCACCGATTGCATCCATGCCATCCGCGACGTGGGTAATTTCGTGCAACCGTGGCAGCACGAACACCTCACACCGCTGACGCTGGCACTTGCGTACCAGACTGACCACATCGGCATCGCCCAACCCGCCATCAGCAAGAACAAGAGCGCGCGCCTGTGAGTCGACGAGGATCTCGCTCAAATCGGTGGGCTCGCCGAGCATCGGGATCGACGGTGCCTCCAGATCGAGTGACAGCATGTCTACGAATCCCACTGCCCGCAGGCCGGTCTCGGGATGATCACGCAACGCGTCTACAATGAGTTGAGCTCGTGCACCCGAGCCGACCAGGACGGTGGGATGGGTGACGACGCCCTTCGTCCGGAGGTGACGGACCAAGCCGTAAAGCACCGTTCGCATCAGGATCATCGCTACCAGCACACTGAACACCAGCTTCAGTTGCCTGGATCCGCTGAACATCTCTGAGGTCACTACGAAAATGGCAGAACCGACGAGCCAGAGCCTGATGATCCTCGGTAGGTCGTCGAGCACCGACAGCGCCAGCCGTGAGCGGTTCATCCCGCCCAATGCGAACAACCCGGCCATTATCAGCGCGGTACCCGTCGAGGACGCGACGCTTGCGTGCATGACGAGCGCTGTTGCGACGCAGGCAACAATGTCGCCGGTCAGGAACAGCGGCCGCACTCCGTCGCGCAGCAACGGCGCGAAGCGTCCGCCTGGGCGCCCAGGCTCGTTCGGCCGACCAAGTGAGCGACGGGCAGCGTCATCAGGTTTGAGCGCAGTTCCGCTTGGCTTGGACGGCGTCACCGTCCAGGACGGGTGATACGAATCTCTGATGACGGTCATTGCTGTGGGATCCCCCGATTCCTCAGCGTGGCACGGAACTGGTGGTGTGAGCTGTGTCCAATCCAGGAGCACGTGCGGGTGCGGGCATCGCCCGACTCGACCAATTCAGAACACGCCGGGCGCGGTGGATTCCACAAACCGGAAATCAAGGACGTTCGCTTCGCCGCAGACAGCGGCAGGCGTGACGCCAAGGCGCCCGCAGTGCATAGCCCGACGATCCTTGATCCGCCAACGACTGAGTCGTGGGTTGTGGTCACCGATCCCCCCGAATCGAACACACCGTTGCCGCTGAGCGCGGTTCGCGCTCCCCCCGAGCGTCAACACAGCCAGGCTACGGCATGGCGAGCTCAGTCGCTGCCGTTTCGACGGTCTGCCACCACGAGTTCGGCGGTGCCCGGAAACCCGCTGACCAGGTAATTCCTTTACACACAAGAACTTCGGGCGACTTCCGGCTTAACCAGCGGCCGCGTCTCGACATCAGTCATCATCTCACCTCGTGGAACGACCACTCTTCACCTTCGGTGAGGTAACCGCTGCCGGCCGGCGCACCACCACCCTCCTTTCGAAGCCGACCAGACCTGGGCGCCTCGTGAGCACGCCAAGCCTTCACGCACCAACTAACTATCGCTGCCAGGCACGCACATAGTCGACGTGATGCTTGCCCTTCGCCTTGGGTGACGGCGGCCTCTTGGAGTAGACGAAGTTCGAGATCACGATGTTGGTCGGTCCGGTCGACGTGCTCAAGGTCGAACATACCTGCTTGCCATCAACATAAAAGACCGTGCCGGTCGGCTTGATGTCGGCACCGTAGACATGAAAGGCCTTGCTCGGATTGAATTTGTGGTTCTTCACGGTGCACCCGGCAGCCCTGCCAGATTGCTGTGCCACATACAAGGCCTTGGGGTTGTCCGAGAAGAACTCGTATACATCAGTCTCGGTCCACCGGTTATTTGACGGCGTTTGCCAAGTCCAGAAACTCGGCCAAAACCCTCTCTTTGCTGGCAGCTTCGATCGAATCTCGATATAGCCGTACTGAAAGGAGAACGAAGGTGTGCTCGTCAACAAGCATGATGTCCACTTGTACTTGACGCCAGATGGTGATTTGATGTTCGTCCGCTTGGCGGTTTGGGTAAGAACCCCCTTCGACACCGAGCAGTTTGAATGCCGGTTCCATTCAAGCTGCTTGTTCTTCTTGTTGCCCCGACCGTGGTCGGACTGCGAAGAAGATCGATCAGTCCACTTCTTCCGGTTGACAGACTTGCCATTGAAATCGTCCGAGAAGACGAGCTTCCAGTTCCCAGTCGGCCCGAGTGGTTTTGGTACGGCAGCGGAAGCGTCAGGAGTTGGTGCACCGAGATCCGCCGGTGCTGCGATCAGAGTTCCCAGGATGACTGCGGCGAGCACAATCCAGCCGCCACGGCGCCAGGCGGGGCGTGACGAGGAATCTTCGTCAACGATCTCGCCGCGCTTCTTGCTTCTTTCGCGGGGTGCGCACAGCGATGATTCAATTTTTGAACGGGGGAACATTTGGGGGGCTCCGTCTTCGGGGGTGGGGGAGCCGACGCCGACGCAGATCCTCCGAAGCTACTTGATCCGAGTGACCCCCGCGGCTCGTCGCGTATGCGCTGGAGTGGATGCGTCAAGGTGTCGACCTTCGAAATATTAATCCCGGTCGCCCAGTCATGCAAGTCGTCAGCGGAGAGCACCAAATATCAGTGCCGGCATGGACAGGCAGACGCCCAGCCACCGGTGTCGCCTGCGGCGACTACAACCGGCTTGCGACCAGGCACGGCAGGTCGCCGATCGATCGTGGTGGGACGTCAGGGACGCACAACGATCCCGGCATCAGCCCTGCCTGCCCAGCTGGCACATCGGATGACCAGCCACGACCGCGCGGACCCGGATTGCAGCAGCACGACCTGGTTTCAAATATCTGCATCTGCCGGGCGCTTCGCAGGGCTGGTGAAGTCGTCCACCAAGGACCGCTCAAGTGGCGATCCATAAATCACGGCCGACCGCAACATGATACCCAAGAACACCGAATAGAGCATCGTCGTCGGCCCGGCCAGGTCGCCCCAAAGATTACTGATCGCATAGAAGGAGAATGCGCCAACGCAGACTAGCCGCAAGAAATTGTCCGTCAGATTCGTCTCAGGTTGGCGAAGTCTCGAAATATGCCGAATTCCTAAGACTGCAAGCAGCAGGAGATGACTGCCTAGTCCGAGAAGACCTTGCTCGCTGAGCAATAGCAGGTACTCATTATGGGGACTAAGAAGCTGGACCCGAACATAGCTGTCGGCACCGACTTGATCGCTCCCAGATGAGGTGCCCAGCGGCGCAAGACTGTCACGATAGGCTGGGAACTGCTTGAGCCCGACACCCACCACTGGAGAGGTTTGCCAAATTCTGGTTGCGGCGCGCCACAGATCGTAACGGTCCTGAACCGATCGGTCGGGAGCGGAACTCGAGTCTACGATCGAAGTGAATCGCTCCCCAACTGTCGAATCAAACGAGGCAACAAGCGGAGCTGCGAGGACCACGAGAACGGCGGCGATGACACCGATCTTCAACGCCCGCCGAAATCCTGCTGACAGCACCATCACCCCCGCCGCTGCCACGGCTGCCAATACAGCACCACGGCTCAAACTGAGCAGCAATGGCACAAAGAGAAGGGCGACACCTGCTATTGCATAGATCCTATGTTTCCGTCTGCCTTTCAGCGCCACCGCCAGTAGCACGATTTGACCGCAACTGACGACGATTCCGATCGCGATTTGGTCGCCGATACCGAACGTCCCAATCGCGCGGATGGTCTCTCCATCATAACCCGCGCCAGTCTTGGTCACAGCCTGATATGTGCCGATAATCCCCTCAACTGCTGCCAGGCCGACCACCGTACCCAGCAAGATCCTGACATCGGACCAGGTCCGGAGCACTAGAACGACCGCTACCGGAACCAGCAAGAACACCTGGGCATAGCGAATCACAGCCACCAGGCTGAGCACAGGGTCAGTCGAGAACAAAGTCGTGAAGCCAGCAGCACCGACCACCAAGACCGGACACAGCATGATTCTCGATCGCAAGACCTCGATGTTTCGGCCTCGCAAGACATCGATTGCGGCGACTCCGACCAAAGCCAGGGAGGCAAGGTCGGTGGGCGTGACATTCGCTAGTCGGACTGCGGTGCTCAACGAGTCATTCGGGTATGCCACCAATGCGACGACGATCACAGCCAGCAGGACCGGCCGACGAACTCGGGTGAACACGATTACGAGCCGGCTCTCAGTGCCATCACATGCGGGCTCGTGGCCTCAGGCCCTCCCGGGGCCTCCGCAGAATGAAGATCACCGCGCTGGCCAGGACACCAAGTGCCGCACCAGCGAGAACGTTCACCGGATAGTTGGGAAGAGTCGGGTCGAGAGGCATTGAAGCCGTTGCGAAGACTCGCGCGCTCACGGCGGTCTCTTTGCTGAAGTTGTTGACCTGGATCTCAGTGCAGCGAGCCAACTCATCGGAGAGCTTGGCTGCTTCCTCAGCCGTCCCGGCTCGGGCCACCAGATCCACCAACGGGGCATCAGGTGATGCGGTGACAGTGAGTCGTCCCTCCTCCGCGGCACGGATCAACGACGCGTCAGCACCCGCGGAGGCGAGAACACTGGTCTTGGTCGCCACCCGGGCTGTGGCCTGTGCTGCATTCGTCGCCGAGCCGTCGGATCCGCCAGAATTGGTGATCAAGATCACGTAGGAGTGCGCCGCGTAGGTTGTCGGCATCAGCGTGGCAACAAGAAGACCCACTGCCGCACCCAGGATCGGGAGCGCGACCAGAAGCAGGATGAACCGCCCCATGGATTTCCGAGTTGGGCGACCGGCGTCCGCATGTGGCTGACCCGGATTCGGTGAGGTCGTCGAACTGTCCTCATGCACTGTCACTTACTTCTTCCCTTCGGCTCCAAGAGTTCTGCATAGACGTGATCCACTCGGGATGCCACCTTTCGAATGTCATAGATGTTGAGTTCGTCCGCGAGCGGAAGCGAGCACGTCGTCTCCAACCCCTCCAACAGGCCGGCACGCACCCCTTCAACGCCTTCGGAAACCTTGATCACTCCAGGCAGCACACCGATGTCGTCGACAGCAGGGGCTCGCACGTACACTACCGGCCGGCCGGCCACGACAGCTTCGAGAACGGCAAGACCGAAAGTCTCTTGCGGCGATGTCGAAACCACCAGATCCACCGCTGCCAGCATCCTGCTCACGTCTGCCCGTGGGCCAAGGAAACTGACGTGGTCTTCGATGCGAAGCGAGGCAGCCAGGTCACGCAGACGCCGCTCCTCCGCGCCAGCGCCGATCAGCGCAAGCCGCAGCCTGGGACTCAGCAGCGGTGCCGCCGCCTCCAGCAACAGATCCCACCTTTTCTCCGGAGAGAGCCGACCAACACCAGCGATGACTCGTAAGCTATCGGCCCAGCCGAGCTCCTGGCGAACTTCCCCCCGGATACGGTCGGATGCTTGGGGACCAACGATCTCGATGCCGTTGGGAATGATCCGGAGTTTGCTGTCAGGCACCCCCCAATCGAGGAGTCTGGAGTGCACGTCTCTCGACACGGCAATCGTCGCCGCATTGAAAGGCTCGGTTGCCATATAGAGCGCACGTACGCCTTTCGTGGCCCGGCGTCCCTCGATGCGCCCGTCCAGCAATGAGTGCTCCGTGGTGACGACCGCTGGGACGTTCGCGAGCCGAGCCGCGAGACGTCCGTACAGCGTCGCCCGGTAGAGGTGCAGATGCACAACGTCCGGTCTCAGAGCCCGCAACCAGCGTGCCAGCCTGATGACGGCGAAGACGTCACGATTGCTCCTCATGTTGAGCGCATGCACGGGTGTTCCATCGTGTCGAATCGCATCGGCGATCTCATCGGCGTTCGTGAGAGCGATCACCTCCGCGTCTGTTCGGCTATTGCGCAGCAGAAGCTGGAGTTGGTTCTCGGCACCGCCGATGCGCAGGCCGGTGATGATGTGAACGACCTTCACAGCTCGCCGTGATTTCTGCGTTCGCGTAACCTGCGCAAGGCGATCTTGGCAAGCAATCGACTCGGCCCGTCTTCCTCACCCACGAAGAAGCGTGGAATAGCCCACTGATTTGCAGGCAGAGGCGACGAGACGGCACAAGCGTAGTCATAGTGACGCGTCACCTCTGAGAGCGCGTGGGCGGACACGGCACCATAGGGATAGCAGAATCCCTTCACCGAGTGGCCAGTGATGGTCTCGAGCATGCTCTTGCTTAGCTTGAGCTCCGTGTCCACCTCCTCATTGCAGATCTTGCTCATCGCTGTATGGCTGACTCCGTGCGAGCCGATCTCATGACCTGCCTGCTGCATGGCGCGGATATCTGAAGCGTCCATGAGCCGACGAACTGGCGGTGAGTCCCAGTCGTTGATTCCGCCAACGTGACCGGCCACGACGAACACTGTCGCGTTGAATCCGAATTCGTCGAGGATCGGCGCCGCGCGCTCGGCGAAGTCCGCGTAACCATCATCGAAGGTCAAGCCGACCAGCCGAGATTCGGCGTCGTGCTCAGCCAGCAGTTGCTCCATCGACACACCCCGATAGCCGAGTCGCTTCAGCGTTGCCATCTGTTGTCGGAGGCGGCGAGGCGTCACCTGAACCATCAATGGATCCAACTCTTCCGCAACCGCATGGTACATGAAGACTGGGCGAGTCCTCATCGCAGCCTCTTCATCTCGCGTGGATTCTTAACGAACCTGGTCAGGGCGCCAGCCAGATCACGCGCTTCTGGTATTCGCACGAGGATTGTAGCCGTGACGAACAATATGCTAGTTGATGCGCTTCCCAGTAGGAGCGCCGGAAGACCCGTGAGGCCGAGAACATCGGACAGCAGACGAGCAGCAAGTGCAGCTGTCACTGCCAACGGGGTGGCCAAGAGAAGCAAGCGGGTGAGACTTCGCGGCTGCCAACCGACACTTCGGGTGAGCCCGATGAGGACCACGATCGCGGCAACGGTGATGCCGCCGGCGTTGCCGATGCCCAGCGCCCGCACGCCGAGCGCCGGACTCAGCGCGACGTCCAAGACGATCGTCACCACCAAGCAGGCGCCGGCTGCGATAGCCGGCATCCACACCTGTCCCCGGTGCGCAAAGGCGACAAGAGTGCCGACGCTGACCAGGACTTGACCGAGTAGCCCAAAGCCGTACAGCGTCAACACACCAGACGTTGCCGCAGTGTCCGAGGCGTCGAAGGCACCCCGCTCGAACATGAATTGCACAGCTGGATAGGCAAACATGATCAGAAACATCATCGCCGGCAACGTCATGAGCACAACTAGCCGCAGCACTCGATCAGCTTGCGACGCCACTCCGGCAGAGGTGGCCGCGGCTCGCGCGAGGGACGGAAACGCCACTGTGGCAATCGGAAGCACAAGAAGCAAGGGGATTTGCCCGATTTTGCTCGCGTAGTTCATGTGCGAAATCGAGCCGGCGTCGAGTGTCGACCCGACGATACGCTCGACAAAAACCTGAGCCTGTCGGCCCAAAGTGTAGATCGCAATCGGTAGAAAAACCATCGAGGCAGTGAAGAACTTCCGACTCATCCGGCATTCAAGACCTTTTAGCGAGACCAGTCGTAAGAACTGTGGCAACTGGACAGCAACCATCATGACGCTACCGACAGCTAATCCGATCGCGGCACTCAAGACGCCTAGGCGGTCACGCAAGAGAAACATGCAACTCAGGATGCCGACGTTGTATGCGGCGTAGATGAGCGCCGGACGGACGAACGAGTCGTGTGCGCGTAGTGCTGCCACGAGATAGCCTGCAACGCCCATGAAGAAGATTGTCAGACATGCGTAGCGAAAACACTGGACGGCGAGTTCTGGGTCGCTCAATGCCGGCGCGAGCAACCTCACCAACACCGGCGCGCCGACTATGGTCAGCGCAGTCAGGATCAGCAACAACAGCAGGTAGGGGAGAAGAGTCAACCGCACCAGCCTGGTGATCGATCCCACGCGCACGATCTCTGCTACGAACAGTGGCACGAGGAGGAAGGTCATCGCACCTTCGAGTAACAATGGCGTGACGGTCTCCGGCACTGTCCATGCCACCAGAAATGCGTCTGTCGCTCCCGATGCGCCGAACAAGCCAGCGAGGCTGAGATCGCGCACGAGTCCTAGCAGCGAGCTCAGGACCGACAGCGCAGCAACGGCCGCCGCAGCTACTGCCAACCCTCTGTTCTCGGGAGGGACTTTTGCGCTGGGATCGCCGGATGATGCCTGTCCGTGCGGAACGTCGGCAGCCTCGTCGGCGCTCACCGGGCCAGATGAATCGGAGAGACCCGATGAGCGTCAGCGACGGCCTCCCAGACTTCCGTCAGCTTGTCGGCCAGTTGAGCTCGATCGTGGAACTCTTGAACGTGTTTGCGGCCACTGAGGCCCTCGGTGACACGTTCATGGGCATCTGTCTGGAGCCGCTCCACGATTGCGGCGGCAAGGATCTCCGGTTGATCTGCGGACACCGTTGCGCCAACGTTGAGAGGCAGCGTCTCGGCGTTGGGCGCGATGTCGCTTGCCACTATCGGGACAGCGCAAGACATGGCCTCCAAGATCACCAGTGCCTGGCCCTCCCAACGACTTGGCACGACCGCGAGGTCTGCGAGTTGAAACCAGCGTGCAGAGTGAGGAGATGCACCGGCGAACACGACATTCGCCACGCGCTGAGATTCGAGTTGATCCCGTTTGGGACCGTCGCCGACCAGCACGAGCTGGGCGGATGGCACCGCATCGAGGACCCTGGGCCACGCGGCCAGAAGAAGGTCTTGCCCCTTCTGTTCGCAAAGCCGTCCGACGCAGACTGCCAGCGAGGCATCGGGTGCAAAGCCCATCTCGGCTCGGAGCGCGGCTCGATCCGCGTTTCCGGGAAGCGGGTGGAACCGAGCGCTGTCAACCGAGTTGGGCACCATCGCGGTGGTTGCTTCGACACCGAACTGCGTCCCTGCAGCTTGCTCTGCTCGACTGACACAGACGGTCACGTCGGTCCAGCGCTGGGCCCAGCGTTCCCATCGAACCGCCAGGGCCTTCGACATCCCTCGGGATGCTTGGAATGACCAAGCGTGGGGCTGGAACACAGTCGGGCGTGAGCCACGGATGAGCAGGCGTCCCACTAGGCCGGCCTTGCTGCTGTGCAGATGGACGACGTCTGGAGAGGTGCGCTCGAGGATGCCTCGAAGTGCCCTCATCTCGGAGTGGACACCGCTCGCGGGACTTCGCTTGGCTTTCCAGGGTTCAACTCTCCCGCCACGCTCCACAGCCAACTCGGCAAGCCTGCTCTCGGGGTCGCATGCCACAGTGGGCTGCCAACCGCGCTCTACAGCCCACTCCACGTGGTTGGCGACGACATGAGCCACGCCGGCGTCGCCCGGCTGACTGACGAGTAGGATCTTTCGAGGCATCGATATAGCCTAACGGCCTAACCCACGGCAAGATCGCGATAGCAGAAGAACCTTCCGGCGGAGGCACTCGCAGCCGGGTGATGGAGGGATCTGTCCTGGCTCGGACTTTTCCTGAGTTTGGCTGACGAATCCGGGGCGTGGTTGGCAGAATGTAACGTGGCGGGCTCGGGACAGCTGTCGATCTCCGGGACGTTGCTGCTGGCGACGCATGGGCGGTCGCCGGGTTGGTCAGGGAGCTTCGTGAACATCAAGTCGAACGTGCGGCACCAGCACGAAACAGGGTAGGGTGGACTGGATTGAGCCGAGTTGTGGCGAGTCGAGCCGACCATGTCTTGATCATCGTGCAGAATCTCCCGGTCCCACTGGATCGGCGAGTGTGGCTCGAGTGTCAGGCATTGACGTCGGCAGGATATGACGTGAGCGTCATCTGCCCCAAGGGGCCGGACGATCCGGATTATCAAGAGCTGGATGGCGTCCATATCTACAAGTACAAGCCGGCACCCGAAGCCAGGGGGCTGGCGGGTTTTGTAGTGGAGTTCGTCTACAGCTGGCTCCGAACTGCGGGACTGTCGCTCAAGGTCTGGCGGCGCCAAAACTTTACGATCATGCAAGCCTGCAACCCACCAGATACCTACTGGGCGCTGGCGTTGCTCTGGAAGCTCCGGGGCGTCACCTTCGTCTTTGACCACCACGACTTGAATCCGGAGCTGTTCATCTCCCGGTTCGGAGAACCGAGCAGCACACTGAAGAAGGTCGAGTACGCCGGGCTGCGCTGGTTGGAGCGGATGACCTTCAAGACCGCGAAGCGGGTGATCTCCACCAACGAGTCGTACAAGGCGGTCGCGGTCCGTCGCGGTGGGCGGAAGCCGGCCGAGGTCACCGTCGTACGCAGCGGACCGGACACTCAGCAGATGCGGCCGGTCTATCCGTCGACGGTCGCTACCGGTGACCGTAGGTTCAGCCTCGCCTATCTGGGCATCATGGGTCCGCAAGACGGCGTGGATGTCGTCCTGGACGTGATGGAAGAACTCGTGCACCGACGGGGGAGGGCCGATCTCGAGGCGACACTGCTCGGCTTTGGTGACTGCTACGTGGACCTGCGGGCGCGTTGCACACAGCTGGGTCTTGACGACTACGTCACTTTCACCGGTCGGGCGGACAAAGCGATGATCGCCGATCACCTGAGCGTCGCTGATGTGGGCCTGTGCCCGGATCTGAAGACGCCGTTGAACGACGTGTCCACCATGAACAAGACGATGGAGTACATGTCGTACGCACTGCCGTCGGTCTCCTTCGACCTGGTCGAGACGCGGGTCTCCGGCGGAGACTCTGTGCTGTACGTCCCTTCGGGAGATGTCGGTGCGTTCGCCGATGCGGTCGAGAGGCTGCTGGACGATCCCGAGTTGCGGATCGCCATGGCACAACGGGCTCGCGAACGCGTGTCCACTGAACTCGACTGGCGGCCGCAAGCTGCGGCCTACCTTGGCGTTTACGCTGAGCTGACCGGCAGGACCCAGGCTGAGCTGCCTGATGGGCGGCGTGACACCGGCCAGACCGACCAACGCGGCAGGACCTATGTGCCGCTTGATGATGACGTTGAGTTCGAGCGGTTCATCCGCGAGAGGAGTGCCCGATGACCCTGCACATCTCCGTGATCGGTTGCGGCTATCTGGGAGCGGTGCACGCTGCCTGTATGGCGGCGCTCGGCCACGATGTGATCGGCGTCGACGTCGATGCGCGTAAGGTCGAAGCGCTCGCCGGCGGTAAGCCGCCGTTCTTCGAGCCCGAGCTGCCCGAGCTGCTGGCTGAGACGGTGGCGACGGGACGGCTGCAATTCTCCAGCGACATCACCGACGCTGCGGCAGCGACCATCCACTTCATCTGCGTCGGCACGCCGCAGAAGCGGGGCGAGAACAAAGCCGACCTGCGGGCGGTCGATGCGGCGATGACCGCCCTGCTCGCCGTGGTGAAACCGGGCGACCTGGTGGTCGGGAAGTCAACGGTGCCGGTGGGCACCGCTGAGCGACTGGCAGAGATGCTGGCCGAAGCGGAGCCCACCGCGACCTTGGCTTGGAACCCGGAGTTCCTGCGGGAGGGTCACGCGGTCAAGGACACCTTCCATCCAGACCGCCTGGTTTATGGAGTTCCTGATGACGCTGCCGGCGAGAGAGCGACCGCCCTGCTCAGTCGGGTCTATGCCAAGACGCTCGCTGACGGCACGCCGTTGATCGTTACCGACTATTCGACCGCGCAGCTGGTCAAGGTTGCGGCGAACTCGTTCTTGGCGACCAAGATCTCCTTCATCAATGCCATGGCCGAGCTGTGTGAGGCAACCGGCGGTGACGTCGTGCAGCTCGCGAACGCGATCGGGCACGATGCCCGGATCGGTCGTCAGTTCCTCAACGCCGGCCTCGGCTTCGGCGGTGGCTGCCTGCCCAAGGACATCCGGGCGTTCATGGCACGAGCCGGCGAGCTCGGCGTCGACCAGGCGCTGACCTTCCTGCGTGAGGTCGACTCGATCAACCTGCGCCGCAGGGTCCGCATGGTCGACCTGGCGCGCGAGGTCTGCGACGGGTCGATCGTCGGACGCCGGATCGCCGTCCTGGGGGCCGCATTCAAGCCTGAGAGCGACGACGTTCGTGACTCCCCGGCGCTGAGCGTGGCGGCGCAGATGTCGCTGCAAGGCGCGGACGTGGTGGTCACCGATCCAAAGGCGATCGAGAACGCCGCAGCCAAGTGGCCCGATCTTCGCTTCGTCGAGACCGTCGAAGAGGCGGTCGCTGATGCTGAGCTGGTGCTGCTGCTGACCGAGTGGAAGCAGTACGTGTCACTGGATCCGACCGAGGTGAAGCGCTGGGTCAAGTTGCCCCGGATTCTGGATGGCCGCAACGCGCTCGACGTGGAGGCTTGGCGCAGCGCAGGCTGGACCTATCGAGCTCTTGGAAGGCGATGACAGGCGAGCGCAGGAAATTTGCGGATACTCCCCACGAGTGACTCAGGTGCTCTATGCTCCTGCCCAAGGGATCTCGCGGGGGCGAGTTCCTTGAAGTTCTGGGGGAAACATGAAGCTCCGTGCCGATGACTTGACGTGGCGGGAGATCGACAGCGAGCTCGTCGTCTTGGATCTGCGCTCGTCGACGTACTTGACGACCAACGCCAGCGCCACCTTCTTGATGAAGCAGCTGGCCGTGGAGAAGTCTGCTGCCGAGCTTACCGACGCCCTGATGAACCAGTTCGCGATTTCGCAAACTGATGCCGAGCGCGATGTGCGCGCCTTCGTGGACGACCTTGATCGCCGCGGACTGCTCGTTCACTCCTGATTGGCATTCCCATGTCCAGCCGCGGCCGTGCGGCTTGAGGAACAACACTTGTAGAGGGGGTGAGTGCACATGAGCGAATCAGTTCAGCCTCGACCGCAGTATGAAAGCCCGCGACTGACCGAAGTTGGGTCGGTGAAGGATCTGACCCTGGGTGAGGGCATCAGGGGGAATGACGACACATTCGTCTTCTCCATCTGGGGCCACCAGATCTCCATCTCGTACGGAGAGTTGTCGTAGTGCAATCGCCGAGCCGGGAGCTCCATCCACCTGGAGTGCAGCTCCCGTGCTGTTGTGCAGGCAGGAGGAGGAGTGATCAGCGGGCTCGCGAGTGGCTACCTACGCTGTGACCCACTCGAGGTCGCCGTCGGCTGGGTCTATGGCCATCAGGACGTCGCTCGACCGGAGCCTGGGAAGTCGGCGCGTCAGGCGTTGGACGATGCCATCAGGCCGGCGCTGCAGCATGGTCCCTGCTATGTGACCTTCTCCGGTGGGCGAGACTCATCGGCCGTGCTGGCGGCGGCAACCGATCTGGCGCGGCGCGAGGGCTTCGACCTTCCTGTGCCGATCACCCGCATCTATCCTGACCTGCCGGACACTGATGAGTCCTCGTGGCAGCGGATGGTCATTGATCACCTCGAGCTGACCGAGTGGATTCGGCTGGAGCTACGCCAGGGAGAGTCCGACTTGCTCGGTGCGGCAGCGCTCGCCGGGTTGCGAGCCCGCGGGCTCATCTGGCCACCCGCGCTCCAATCACACGACGTGATGTTCCAACACGCACGCGGCGGATCCCTGCTGACGGGCGAGGGGGGAGACGCGGTGCTGGGCTCGCATCGGGGCACGCCGCTGACCCGGCTGCGGAACCGCCGCCGGCCGACGCGGACACTGCTCAAGCATGCCGCGACCGCCATCGTGCCGCGACCGATCCGACGTCGGAAGGTGGCCAAGCTCGCGGCCCAGTCGGTTCAGAGCCGTTGGCTCCAACCGACGGCGTTGGCGGAACACGCGAGTCGAGTTGCCGATGACGAGTCCACCGAGCCGCTACGCAGTGACTCGGCAACCTGGGCTGTGGCGACCAAACGGTCGTTCGCAACCATCTCCCACAACCATGCGGCTGCCGCATCTGAGTACGGGATCAGGGCGAGCGACCCGTTGCTCGATCATCGGTTCGTGTCGACATTGGCGCGCGATGGTGGACGGTGGGGGTTCAACAGTCGCACGGCGACGATGAGGTTCCTCTTCGCGGACGTCCTTCCTGCAGCGGTGCTCAGCCGAGCCACGAAGGCATGGTTCAACCAGGCCCACGCAACGGATACGACGCGCCGGTTCGCTCGTCAGTGGGACGGAACCGGCGTGGACCGGAGTCTGGTCGACGTTGATAAGTTGCGTGAGGTGTGGCTCTCGGACCAACCGACGATGGCTACCGGCATGCTGTTGCACGCGGCTTGGCTGGGTACGACAGGCCGAGACGGATGACGCGCTCGCTCGTACGAGGCGTCTTGCGTCCGGGGATCCGTAGCCGGCTGCTCCGTGCTTTTGACCTGCTCACCGCGGCGGCGGTCGCCGTCTGCGTCGAGGTCGGCCTGCGTGTCACGACACTGACGCGCCTGGCGAAGTTCCTCGGGGTACCGCTAGCGATGGATGGTGATGCCGGGTGGAACCGACCTTCGACGAGTGCCGGTCCAGAGCGCGTTGTCCTGCCGGCAGCGGCCCGCCGGAGGATTCGAGCGACCAGGACGGTGATGCGGCACTGGCCCCTCGGTGACACCTGCCTGCGGCAGGCGCTTGTCAGCGGTCAGCGGATCCGTGGACTGAACCCGAATCTGCACGTTGGTGTCGCGAAGGTCGGGTCAGAGGTCCGTGCCCACGCATGGCTCACGGTAGGTGACACCGTGATCGACCCGATGCGGGCTGCCGGGACCTACCTCCCGCTCTCCACTCCACCGACCGGAATGGCGCCGTGACCTACGAGTGTCGTCTCTATGACCTGAATATCTCATCCGAGTTGCCTCTGTATCAATATCGCCCGGTCCCACCAGGTGGTGACATTGACGTCGAGGTGCGTCTCGGCGCGCCGATCCAAGCTGTCGACGACCGACCGAGCGGTACACCGATTCTTCACCTTCAGACGAAGAAGCAGCACTACACCATCGGTCACACCGACGGTGTGTATGTGGCTCGTTTCTACGGATCTTGCGATGTCCGGTTCGATGCCAGTTTGTCCACCCTGACCGTTCATCCCGTGCAAGGTGTGGACCTAAGCCTGCTGTCGGTGCTGGTGGCCGGCACAGTCTTGGCGCTGCTGCTGACGTTGCGGGGGGCAACGGTGTTGCACGCCAGCGCCGTGCAGGTGGATCAGGGCGCCGTCGCGTTCATCGGCGGCTCGGGCATGGGCAAGTCAACTCTGGCTACCCTGTTCTGCTCCCGCGGCGCTCTCCTCATCACCGATGACCTGCTCCGTCTGACTCCAGGCGAAGGGCAGTTCCGCTGTGCCCTCGGTGCTACGGAGGTGCGTCTACGCAAGTCGGCTGCAGAGTTGATGGAACAGTTCGATGTCGCCCCGGATCGGCGGTTGACGGGCGATGCCCGCGATGCCTTGGCAACGGCAACTGCCGTCGACGAGACCATTCCGCTCGCGGCGATTGTGGTGCCGATTCCGGACAAGTCAGCGACCGCGGACTCGACCTCGGTCACGCGACTTCGCGCCTCAGAGGCGCTGCTGCTGCTGTCTCGGTTTCCACGACTCCTCGGCTGGAAGGATGCGGCTGCGGTCCGACGCCAATTCGACCAGCTGGCCGATGTCGTCACTCAGGTGCCGGTGCATGTTGCCGAACTGCCGTGGGGACCGCCCTTTCCCGATGACTTGGTCGATACCCTGCTGGATCGGATGGGCGTCAGCGTCAACAGACGTGAATCGCGGGTCGTGGACTCTGCCGATGTTGCCGATTCGCCACAGTGATGCACCTGCGGCATAGATTTAGTTCAGGCGACGGCAGGTCATAGATTCAGTCGAGACACTCGCATTCGGTAGTCGAGGCCAGAGTTCGGGCAGCTTGACGAATGCACGAAAGACTGCGATACGGAAGGCGGTCAGATGGACACCGGAGCTATTGATCCGCTAACGCTGCGCGCAGCCGCGAGATACAGGCGGAAGTCACTAGGGCAGCTCAAGAGACTCGTATTCACCAGCGTGGGCCTTGTCTGGTCAGCGGGTCGTCGGCTCTTCGTCGGACTCATCGTCCTTCAGCTCGCGGCGGCCGGGTTGCTAGTCGCTCAGGTGCTCGCTGTGAGATCGGTTCTGCAGGCAATCCTGGCCTTGAATGAGCACGCTGACACATCTCGAGTGGTCGTGCCGATCATCGTGCTTGCGATTCTGACTGGTCTCTCCTCGATCTGCAGTTCATTTCAGACTCAGCTTCAACGACTGCTCGGCGAACACGTTGCTCGCGCGATGTGGAATCGAGTGCTGGGTGTCTCGACCACGGTCAGCCTGCGTCACTTCGAGTCGTCGGAGTTCTTCAACCAACTCAGTCGGGTGCAGATGAGTGCACTCAGCAGGCCATATCAGGTGACACAAGGACTGCTGTCCATGGCAGGGGCGTTGGTCGCCAGCGTGGCGCTCGGGGCGGCACTGTTCACCCTCGCCCCGGTGCTCCTGCCGTTGGTCGCAATCGGTGGGGTGCCTGTGTTGCTGGCGAGTCGACGCGAGTCCAGACTCGAGTTCGATTTCTCGGTCAAGCAAACCCCTGCCCTCCGCCTGCGGTCGTACTTCGGCCTGCTCCAGCTCGGTCGAGACGAGGCGAAGGAGGTCCGATCACTCGGCCTCGGGCCCTGGCTCACGGGACGCTTCAACGACCTCTACGCCGCCTATCTGACTGACCTCGGTGACCACGTGCGCCGCAGGACCAGCCTGAGCGTGTTGGGCCAGCTCGGCGCAGCCGTCGTCTTGGGCGCGACCTTGACGGTGATGATCTGGCTGATCTCGCGCGGGTCTCTCGACATCGCAGGAGCCGGAGCGGCGTTGGTCGCCATCCGGATGCTGACGACTCAGGTCCAGCTGGTGTTCCGCGGCGCACAGTCGGTCTTCGAGTCGGGGCTCTTCCTCGATGACCTGGATGACTTCCTCGCCCTCGGTGCGCAGGCACTGGAGGAGGACCGCGGCGCAGAGGCACCTGATGGATTCCAGACCATTCGAGTGGGTGGAGTGACCTTCTCCTACCCTGAGTCCCCCAGACCGGCGCTGTGCGGAGTCGATCTGGAGCTCAATGCGGGAGAGATTGTCGCGCTGGTGGGGGAGAACGGCTCCGGGAAGACCACGCTGGCCAAGATCATCGCAGGTCTCTATGAGCCCACTGCTGGCAGCATCCGATGGGACGACCACGATCTTTCGGAGTTCAGCCCGTCCAGCGTCCGCGAACGAGTCACCGTCGTCTTCCAGGACTTCGTACGCTTCGCCCTCACCGGAACTGAGAACATCGCGGCCGGTCGGATCGGGATGCCTATTGATCCGGAGAGAGTCCGCTTTGCGGCTCGGTCCGCCGGCGCGGAACGGGCGCTCGACGGACTACCGAACGGCTTCGACACGATCCTGTCGCGCATGTTCTCCGGTGGCCATGACCTGTCAGGAGGACAGTGGCAGCGCGTGGCCCTCGCACGTTCGTTCTATCGGGACGCACCCTTGGTGATCCTGGACGAGCCAACGGCGTCACTAGATCCGCGGGCGGAGCATGACCTGTTCACCACATTGCGTGCGGCGTTGCGCGGACGCACGGCACTCTTCATCTCGCACCGCTTTGCCACGGTTCGGGGTGCTGATCGCATCTATGTGATGCATGAGGGGAAGGTTGTCGAGCAGGGCACCCACGCGGAGTTGATCCGCGAAGAGGGGCGTTACGCAGAGTTGTATCGGTTGCAGAGCACGGTGCGAGTTGGCATGGCCGATAGTTGACCATGAGGCCTCGACGTGTCGCACCAGATGTTGGGCCTACATTTCACGAGACTTGATTTTACTGTCAGGAGCGTGATTCGCGGACGTCTCAGAACTCCGCCATCGCAACAGCGAAGGCGCGGCCATCGCGTACCGAGACGGCAACGCTGATCTTCAACGCCCCGAGCGCACGAGCGGCAACAGCCACATCCCCAACTAGATCGACGGTAGGCACCTTGTCGGTGTGGAGGATCATGATCGATCGCCATGGCACGGAGCCATCCCACTTCATTCCAAGCGATTTCCAGACTGCCTCTTTTGCAGCGAATCTGACCGCGAAAGCGTGCGTGGGTGACTCACTGGCGTCGCACTGCGCCACTTCCTCAGGCACAAACCAACGATGGGTGAATCGCGCCCCGTAGCGCTCGATCAACCGGGCGATGCGATGCACGTCCGCAACGTCGATACCAATCCCGTGCAGGCCCACCGAGCAGAAACTAGCGAAGAGCCAGTGCGAAAACACGGATAAACTCGTTGGCGGCCGCCTTGCAGCCAACACTGTTGAGATGTCCCGCATCCGTGCTCAGCGCGCGGTTGAGGACGAAGTACCGCTCACCCTTCAGGCGACGCACCATCGGCCGGTGCTCGATGGTCGCCTCCACTGCGGCGATGTCGAACAACATGCCGGCACCGCCGCAGCGGGCTCGCATCAGGGAGTTGTAACGTTCACGGGCGAGGTTGTCAGCAGGGCCCCGCCGGTCGCTCTGACCCAGCAGCGCCTTCGTCTTGGCTTTCCAGCCGCGGTCAGTCGTCAATGGCACCGTCGCATGAACGAATCTGACGTCCGGATACCGCTCCTGGAGGCCGTTGAGCGTAGTCCAGTAGGCGTCAAAAAGTGCGTCTATGTCTGTGTCCGCAGTCACATCGGCATAGCAGAACTTCAGCGCTGCAGCATCGAGGTTGGCGCCGAGCCCGTCGTTCAAGATGTCAGCGAACTCAGTTAGCTTGCTGAGCGGGTCGCGGTTCTTGCCGACCCCGGCATGCGCAAGTACGGAGCGAGATGTGCGTAGTGGGCCTCGAGTCTCGACGATCTGAGGCGCGATCTCACCCGCGGTCGCATACAGGGGATTGATCCCGCTTAGGACGTTCCGACCAACGGACTGGTGGGCGAAGAAGATGCGCGAGGCCCCCACGGTCCGCAGATCCTCGTTGCTGAGCCGGGGAACCTTCAATGCCCAATCGGTCATGGCTAGGGTTCGGTTCAGGCTTGCCCGGTCCGGGCAACCGTCTCCAGCAGCACCACCGCAACCTTCGAGGCGCCGCTTGCGTTCAGGTGTGCGCCGTCACTGCTATAGCCAGGATACAGGGATGTGAGCGCCTCACCGTCAGGGGAGGTTGCCTCGACGGCAGCCAGATCGAACACCTGGTCGGCATCGAAGTTGCCTCGGATCAGTTCGTTGTACCGCGTGCGCGTTGCATTATCGTCACGCCCCACCACCGCTTTGATGTGACCCTTGATTCCGACTGGACCAACGGTCAGGGGGACTGTGGCGTGCAGGAATCGAACATTCGGGTAATCCCGCTCCAAGTCAGCCATCGTCTGCTTGTACTCAGCGAATAGAGCATCCACATCGGTGTTCCACTTGATGTCGACATAACAGAACTTGAGCAGCGCTATATCGACCTGATCGGCGATGCCAGATCGCACCATGGAGTCGAAATTGACCAGCTTGCCAGCCGGATTCCCGTTCTCGCCGATCTGCGTATGTAAGATGGTGCCCTCACCGGCCACCTTTGGAACTGAGCCACCAATCGGAACCTCAACCACCTCGGGCTGAGTCACCCCTTTGGCGGCGTACACGTCTGAGACGCCCGAGAGAATATTCTTGCCGACCGACCTGTGACCGAAGTAGATCCTGGCCCCAGATGCCTTGCCGAGGACCTCGGTAGTGATCGTCGATGCGGCTGTGTCCGGCGCAGGCTCATAGCTCCTTTTGGGATCCCACAAGAAGTACAGCGAGACTGCCCCGAGGATGCCTACCGCTGCGACACCCATGACCAAGCGTGACCAGAAACTGGTCTTCACGATCGTTCTCCCCCCTAGAACAAACAGATCTACTCAGGGTACCTCAGAGCCGACGCCCGCAAGCAGTTCCCGAAGTTCTTGCTTGGCGATCTTGCCGCTGGCGGTCAGCGGGAACACATCGAGCACTTGGACGGCCACTGGGACCATGTGCTTGGGCAGCCGAGCGCGCAAGAATTCCAGCAGACTCGCGACCTCCGCCGGTGTCGTCCCCGGTGCGGAGACGATGGCCAAGGTGACGGACTCTCCGGCATCAGGGTCAGGGAGTCCGACCGCTGCCGCTTCCGACACTCCCGGATGAGACAGGGCGACCTCCTCTATTTGTTGCGGTGAGATCCGGTAGCCCCAGGACTTGATGAAATCCCCGCTCCTGCCGACGATGTAGATGTACCCATCACCATCCACCGTTGCCAAGTCTCCCGTGCGTAGCGTTCCGCCGGGAAACTTGCGCGCCGTCTCCTCAGGGTCGTTGTAGTACCCCGGTGAGATATTGGCGCCTCGAGCAATGATCTCGCCCTGCTCGCCAGGAGCGACTGGTCTTCCGTTCTCGTCCAAGACCTCGAGCGTGACTCCTGGGATCCCCCGGCCAATCGATCCCAGCTTCTCTCCTAGCACTTGCGGCGGCAGGTAGGAAAGCCGCGCAGTGGCCTCCGTCTGCCCGTACATGACGAACAACTCGGCGTCAGGCTGGGCAGCTGCAAGCTCCTCTATCAGCGCCGGCGCGAGCCGGCCACCTGCCTGCTGGATCTTCCGCAGGGTGGGCAAGCGTCGTGCGCCGTAGCTGCTCGCGCGCAGCAACAGCTGATAGGACGATGGCACCCCGGCGAAGCCCGTGCACGCCTCCCTATCGATGAGATCGACCGCCGTCTCCGGGAACGTGTAGCTGTTGCACAACACGAGGCTGCCGCCGACCGCCAGATGGCTGTGCAGGAGGGAAGCGCCGAACACATAGTGGAATGGCAAGATCACCAGCATTCGGTCGCTTGCCGTCAAGTTGAGGTATTCCGTGATCGAGGTAGTGTTCGCGACTAGATTCTGGTGCGTCACTCGCACGGCTTTGGGACGTGATGTCGTGCCGGAGGTGAACATCAAGGCAGCATCTCCGAGTGCGTCGGATGCTGTCGTGGGCCAACTAGACTCCCCCACCTCAGCGAGCACCGCGTCGGTGACAACCGGACGGTCACCGAACGCTGGTCCGAGGCGACGTTGCTGGCGGCGATCGATCAGCACCGCCGCGCAATCCACCCAATCGGCCTGGGCAGCAAGGTCATCGACACCGTTCTTGTCCGAGAACGGCACTACCACCCCTAGCTTCATCGCGGCGAGGTAGCCGGCGACCCAGAACAACGAGTTCCCGCCGAGCAGGCCGATCCGGGCATCAGGACCGACTCCTGCCCGGCGCAACTCGGCGACGAGCCGGGCCGCGGCGCGACGCAGGTCGGCATAGGTGTGGCGTCGCTGAGCGTCCACCACGGCGACCGCGTCGTCTTCGCCGGTAGCCAGCAAGAAGTCGCTGACGTTGACCTTGTCCAGCATTGATAGCACCCGTCTTCCGTCGGATGAGAGGTCGACCGCCATGCGCCAACGACTCTGCGAATTCGGCCCCAGGGGCCCTCAACCGTATAGTACAATCGAGCGTCCCGTAGGCCTGACTGGCCGGGACCGGCCGGGCTGGCAGACATGCACGGTCGAAGAATCTGTATTACAAGATAGTCGGGCGGACATTCATGGAAACGTTGATTGCAGGGCAGCTTACTGACTTCATCACGACTGCCTACTTATTCGGGGACGAGTCGAGGTTGCCGGAGGCAGATGAATCGTTGCTCGAAGCCGGAGTCTTGGACTCCACCGGAGTGCTCGAATTGATCGAGTTTCTTGAGGACACGTTCGAGATCTCGGTCGAGGACTCCGAGACCATCCCGGAGAACTTGGGCAGTATCGCCGGGCTGACACGATTCGTCCAGTCGAAGACCGGTCAGGCCGCGGGAGCAGTGTGAACATCGGTCTGATCGATCACGTGCTCGCGGAGTACGAGCACCAGCGGAAGGCATATGCCGACCCCGCGTTGGAGGCGGTGCGGACAGCGATCTTTGTTGAAGATGTCTTCGGCCTGACGCTGAGCGACGACCAGATCAACCCAGCAGTTCTCACCGATCCGGTCGCTTTGCGCGAACTCGTGGCCAGCACCACCAGTCCAGACTGATGTGTGGCATATGTGGGATCGTCACCAACGGTCCGCCTCCCGATCTGGACGTGGCAACAGCAATGATCGGACGGCTAAGCCATCGCGGACCGGACGGCAGCGGTTACCTTCGTGACCACCAGGCCATCTTGGGACACACACGGCTTTCGTTGATCGACTTTGCCGGGGGTGCACAGCCGATTGGCAACGAGGACGGCAGCCTCTGGGTGACGTTCAACGGCGAGATTTTCAACTACGTCGAACTGGCTGTAGAACTCCGCGATCGCGGCCACCGTTTCACCACGCACAGCGACACCGAGGTGATCGTGCATGCCTGGGAGGAGTGGGGTGCCGATTGTTTCAACAGATTCAACGGCCAGTGGGCCATCGGTCTGTGGGATCGCCGCCAGCGCCAGTTGATCCTCTCCCGAGACCGATTGGGTGTGCGCCCGCTCTTCTACCGGCTGACTGATAGTGGCATCACCTTCGCCTCCGAGGTAAAGGCGATCTTCGCGGATCCATCAGTGCCGCGAGCCTTTGACCCGATCGGACTCGATCAGATTCTCACTTACTGGTCCACGGTCGCGCCACGGACGGTGTTCGAGGGTGTCAGTCAGCTTCCGCCGGGCCATTTCGCAGTCTTCGACGCGGATGGGTTTCGGTGTGAGCCGTACTGGCGGATCGACTTTCCTGCGCGCGGGCAGGAGCCCAGTCAGGACTTACAGGAGAACGCCGAGATCTTGCGCGAGCTCGTCGTCCGCGCGACCCGGCTCCGTTTCGAGCGAAGTGACTTCCCGGTGGGCGCGTACCTGTCCGGAGGAATCGACTCCGCCGTCACGGCAGCTGCGATCCGGCACTTCACCGATGCCGATCTCGATACCTTTTCATTGCGGTTCGCGGATACCGAGTTCGATGAAGGCATCTATCAGCAGCGCATGGTCGAACAGCTGGGGACCCATCATCAAGACATCGTGGTGACCCATCGCGACATCGCAACTGTGTTCCCGGACGTCGTTTGGCACGCGGAAGCGCCAATCCTCCGGTCGGCGCCCGCACCGCTCTTTCTGCTGTCGAAGCTGGTGCGCTCCAGTGGCTATAAAGTGGTTGTCACCGGCGAAGGTGCAGACGAGGTCCTCGGCGGCTACGACATCTATCGCGAAGCCAAGGTACGTGACTTCTGGGCACGCGATCCAGACTCCACGGTTCGCAGTAGGGCAGCGGAACTCCTCTATCCGTGGATGGCACGCAACCCAGGCCAGGCACCGGCATTCGCTCGAGGCTTTTTCGGCCAGGATCTGGATGCCGCCGATCCGGCGATGTCCCATCGACCACGGTGGAAATCGACTTCCGCGCTCAAGACCATGCTCACGGCCGCAGTTCGGGATGCGATCGGGACAGAGAACCAGCAGGATCTGGCTAATGAGCTACCTGAAGCCAGTCAGCGGTGGGACCCGCTAACACGAGCGCAGTGGTTGGAAATGACGACGCTACTGCCTGGCTACATCCTCGCGTCTCAGGGCGATCGGATGCTGATGGCAAACTCGGTCGAGGGACGCTTCCCGTTCCTGGACCGGGATGTCGTTGAGTTTGCCAACACCCTGCCGGCCCGCCATAAGCTCTTCGGCCTGGATGAGAAGTTCCTCCTCAAAGTCGCCTTCGCAGATCTGATCCCAGACGAGATTCGCGATCGATCCAAGCAACCTTACCGAGCGCCGGACGCTGCGAGCTTCTTCACTGACGGCTCGCCATCTGATTGGGTGGAGGATGTGGTCTCCCCGGCGGCGCTCCGGGCAAGCGGGATCTTCGACCCGAAACAGGTCGGAAGCCTGGTCGCGAAGGCGAGGATTCGCAGCGGCCGGTTCGGAAACACCGACAACATGCGAGTCCTTGCCATTTTGTCCACCCAACTCATCCATCGGCAGTTCATCATCGACCCAGCGTGGGTTGGTGCTCAGACGCCGCCAGAGCCAGTCCACATCATTGACTTTGTTTCAGCTGAAAGGGAAACCGATGACACAGCCCACCCCGTTCGGGCCTGAGAGCCTCGCCATCGATTTGGCGGCGGAAACCGAACGCATCAGCGAACGCATCCGTGCCTACCTGACCGCTACCAAGCGGAAGGGTGCCGTGATCGCGCTGTCAGGGGGAATCGACTCGAGCGTGACCGCCGCGCTCTGCGTGCGGGCCGTAGGCAAACAGCGAGTTTTCGGGTTGCACATGCCAGAGCGAGCCTCGTCGCCTGAGACCATCGAGCTCAGTACGTCCGTGTCCGACACGTTCGGCTTTGACTCCACGGTCGAGGAAATTGCAGACGCGCTCGAGGCGGCGGGCTGTTACCGCCGATACGATGAGTCGGTCCGCAAAGTGGTTCCCGACTACGGCGCTGGCTGGAAGTCGAAGATCGTGCTACCCAGCGTCACCGAGTCGGATGCGCTGCGGATCTACTCCGTTGTAGTCGAGGATCCGGATGGCAACCAGAGCCGACACCGGCTCTCCACCGAGGCCTACCTGGGTGTTGTAGCCGCCACCAACTTCAAACAACGAGTCCGCAAGATGATGGAGTACTACCACGCCGACCGGCTGAACTACGTCACCACGGGAACGCCGAACCGACTTGAGTATGACCAAGGTTTCTTCGTGAAGCTGGGCGATGGGTCGGCGGACATCAAGCCCATCGCCCATCTCTACAAGTCGCAAGTCTATGCGCTTGCTGAGCATCTTGGCGTCCCAGAGACCATTCGGACCCGTCCCTCAACGACGGACACCTACTCGTTGCCGCAGTCTCAAGAGGAGTTCTATTTCTCGTTGCCGTACCAGCGTATGGACCTGTGCTTGTATGGCAAGAACAACGACGTGCCGCTAACGGAAATCGCCGTAGCAACGGGACTGACCGAGGAGCAGGTGGTCCGCGTGTTCCGCGACATTGATCAGAAGCGCAAGACCACCCTATACCTGCATCTGGAGCCGGAACTCATCAAGGGTATCCCCGAGATCAGTCACTCGCTCAGCCGTCGCTCAGCCACGTGAGGCGGCGGGCGATCCCGACCCACCTGCAGCCGGGCGGCGATGCGGTGATCCGCGGCTGCTGGGCCCGGTTCGGCGGGTTCGTGATTTGAGCCGAGAAACGAGAGTTGATCATTGAGGCACACTTGCGAGTTATGATCACGTCACCGAGGCTGTCCGCGCTAGGACTCGCCCGCCGCGGGCTGGTCGCAGCGACCGTTGCCGTGCTTCTCGCGGGATGCGCTGGCCAACCCCCTGCGGCCGGGCCGGAGTCTGCCCCGCCGTCCACTAGCGGGCCGAAAACTCCGGTGCCCAGTGGGGCAGCGCCGACGGTGCTCACCGATGAGCCCGGTAAGTTTCGGGTGGTGGCTACTGGCCTCGGCGTTCCGTGGGATCTGGCGATGCTGCCGGGCGGCGACGCGCTAGTCACGTTGCGTGATCGGGCGGAAGTTGTGCTGATCGCGCCAGGCGAGGTGCCGACCGTGGTGGCCCGGATCGACGACGCGCGCCCCGAGGGCGAAGGCGGGCTTATGGGCATTGCCCTCTCGCCAGACTTCGTCGACGACCAGTTCGTCTACCTCTATTTCACGGCTGACCAGGACAACCGGGTGGTGCGCTACAAGTATGCGAACGGCAGCCTGACCTCGGCGGAGCCGATTCTCTCGGGGATCCCCCGCGCCAGCAACCATAACGGAGGTAGGATCCGGTTCGGCCCAGACCAGATGCTCTACGTCACCACCGGTGACAATCACGCGAAGCCGGCCTACAACGCCCAGAACACTCAGACCCTGGACGGCAAGATCCTCCGAGTCACGCCGTCTGGCAAAGCGCCGGAGGATAACCCATTTGAAAATGAGGTGTGGTCTTACGGTCATCGCAACGTACAGGGGATTGGCTGGGACGCTAAGGGCCGGATGTACGCGAGCGAGTTCGGGAGCGGCGAGTTTGACGAACTGAACCTGATCAAGAAGGGTGGCAACTACGGCTGGCCGGAGGCCGAGGGTCGGTCCGACAACCCCGACTTCATTGAGCCACTCCTAACTTGGAGCACCGATGATGCGTCCCCGAGCGGCATCGCCGTCATGCCGAACGGCACGGTGTTCCTCGCCTCGCTCCGAGGGGAACGACTTTGGCGAGCACGATGGGATGGAGATCGGATGACCGATGACGTCTACTTCGACGGAGTGGGACGCCTGCGTGCGGTGGAGGTCGTTGGAGATGAACTCTGGTTGCTCACCAACAATACGTCTGGGGGGGATCCCGCCAAAGATGACGACAGACTGATAGCGATCGGGGCGTCGTAGTCACCACTTAGGAAAGCAAGTGGCCAGCAGTCCAAATCCGGCTGGGGGCAGTTCTGTGCAGTAGGCACCACTTGGGGGAGGGACTGCTCAATCCGCGATGGCCTTGAGGCAATCGTCTAGGTGACGGCACCAGTTCGCCACCATGCGGCTGTCGGCGATGCGGCCACTCAGATAGGAGTCGATTGACCACAGCATCGATCGGGCGCACTTCCAACGCATCCCCAAGGTGACGAGGTCACGATCCACGTGGTGTCCTGACTCCGAGGCGTAGCTAGCTAGGAATTGGTCGATGCGGGCTGTGGCACTCCCAACTAGGACTGCCACGGCGGCGCCGACGTCCAGTGCGCGCGGTAGAGGAGTCGCGTTGTCGAAGTCCAGCAATGCGCGCAATCTAAATGTGGGACCGAAAATCAAATTCTCCCAGTTTAGGTCGTTGTGTGCTACCACAACGTCGTCTGAATCCAACAGAGCCACTGACGTCTCATCTGCTAGTCGGTTTGCCACCCGATATAGCCGCGGCAACTCGCTCAAGATCCACTGATCAAATTCTGACTTTCGTGGGCGCACTCGCAGCCGCGCAGCTTTGAAGACCTGCGGTGGGCGTCCGCGCCGAATGCTGGTGACAGTTCGACGCGGGCCAGTCAGCAGCCAACGACCGTCGATCGGCGCCGACGCGCTCGTCAGTAGCGGCTCGCCTAGTCGGTGCAGCCTGCCGAGTGCTGCCCCCAACTCTTGAGTCAGGTCAGGGTGCCGCTCGAGCGTCTTGTCCCGTTGATCGATTGTGATCTGTTGCCCGGGTACCCAATCATGCAGAGTGAAGAACATCTCTCCGTGCTGAACTAGTGCCTGTCCGTTCTGAGAAATCTGCAATTTTGCCACAGGGAATCCGGCGTTGACCAGCAGTTCCTCAAGCCCCTGAGAGAACCCAAGATTCTTTACACTGCCGGGTCTATGACACTTCAGGATCCAGTCCTGTTGGCCAAGTCGAATGCGGAAGTTCACGTTCTTGATGCGCTGCACCAAGCGTTCGATATCGGCGTCCGCCGCGTTGAAACCGTAAGCTCCCGATGCCACCGATAGCGCATGCGCGGTCGATATGTCGAGATCAGACGGGCTGGGCCCTTTAGTCATCGAGTAACCAATCTCCTGGCTCGAGGTCCGGGAGTCGCTAGTGCAGCATTGAGAGTAGCGACTTCTGTCCCACTCCTACTTGTTCTGCCGCTGCGTGATCTCATTGACTTCACGGAAGAAGTCGCTATGTTCCATCAAATCGGCGTGGGAACCGATCGCCGAGACTCGGCCGTCCACCATCACAACGATCTTGTCGCACATCGACAGAGTGGACAGTCGATGTGCAATCAAGACGAGCAGCACCTCGGACTTGATCTCGTGTAGGGAGTCGCTGACAGCATCCTCCGAGCGAACGTCAAGAGCACTTGTAGGCTCGTCAAGGACAAGCACCTGCGGGTCACCGGCCAGCGCGCGAGCGAGGCAGATCCGCTGTCGCTGTCCCCCGGAGATCGCGCCGACACGCTGTCCGATCTCAGTGTTATATCCATTGGGCCAGGTCATGATCTCGTCATGAATGCGCGCCCGCCGAGCCGCTTGCTCGACTTGGTCGTCGTTGAGCCAGTCGCGGTTGAAGCGAATATTGTCGCGCACTGTTCCCCAAACCAACTGGGAGGTCTGCGGCACGTATGCGACCTTTCGTTGCCAGGACGAGCGCTTGATTCCCCGGACATCGGAACCATTGACCAGAACGGCACCAGAACTCGGCTCTCGCAGCCGCAACAGCAATTGGACGATTGTCGACTTGCCGGCGCCTGAGGGCCCCACGACTCCGATCGCCTCTCCCTTGCTCACCCCGAAGCTCACGTCGTGCAGCACCTTCGTCTCGGGACGATAAGCGAAAGAAACGTCTGCGAGCGAAAGTGTCGCGACGTCGGTGAGTTCTTCGGATCCGTCCTGCTGCGGGTTGTCTCGGTACCGCTGGAGCGCGTCGACTACCTGGTTCATAAACGGTACCCGTTCGTCAATGGCAGTTACCGCGGTCTGAATCTGCTGCGCGTAGGTGAGTGCCCGGATCAACATCAGGATGACTGCTGCTAGCGCTGCGAGTTGGGCTGATCCGGCCACCGAGACGGCGATGAGCGCAACCACCAACATGAAGAGTGCCACACTTTGATACAACGCAGGGAGCGCGCCCGAGAGAAATCGCGTACGAGCGTGCGGTTGTCGGACTGCGGCTACCCGGTCCTGAAATCTAGCGACGTAGGTCGGTGTCGCACCGAAGACTTCAGTTTCCTCAGCGACCAGCACGACGTCCTGCACGCTCTCCGTGAATTCCATTGCTTCGGTGCTCAACCGCTTCGCGTGCCGCCTCAGGGTCCGAGACAATGGCCGTAGTGCAACGAATAGAACGAGAGCAGCGACTGCTAGAACTGCGGCGGCTACAGCGTTCTGCATGAACGCAGCGGCCACCATCATCGCGAACATGATCGTCGCAGTCACGCCGTTGCCGAGACCGATCACCGATTGGGCGGCATTGGTGATGCTCTGGGTCATGAGCGTCTGGAAGGCGCCGTCACGTTCAGTGGTCTTGACCGACCACGCACTTTTGATGAATGCGTCAAATAGCTGAATTCGAAGATCGGCCATTACTCGAGAACTCATATAGGCCGGCACGCGGGCTAAGAAGATTTGCAGTACCGCGCGAATCACAGTTAGTGAGATAGCGACCGCAAATGTCGTCGGTTGGGGCAGTTCAAGGTCAAGCGGCCCGAAACTCATTTGTGTTGAGGCCGCACCCTCCGACAGCGAGATGGTCATCGCGGCGATTAGCGCCAAAACTGAGGCTTCAACTAGGCCCGTAGTGACTGCCAAGAATACCAGTAGGACGATCCGTCCTCGAGAACCGCGGAAGAACGGCGACAAACGCTGCCAGGCCACCCTCGTGCTGGCGAGTGCGCGGAAGCCTTTGTTCGCTCTGTTCTTGGAGTCGTGTTGGCTCATGCCGCTTCCTCAAGCCGAAGCTGACCGGTCATCCCAGCGATACTCATAGTGGGTCCGAGCGCCAACTTCAGGTGATCGTTCTTCTTTCGATTCTTCTCAAGATAGTGATGCACCCTCTAGTCCCGTTCTTCAGTGATGTAGGTCACCGCAGCAGCCCTCGGCCGAGCGCATCCCATGGTTCAGTCCGATCATGCCTAGGCCCGTCTACCTCGTCGGTCAATAAGAGTAGACCACGCTGGAGCTGAGTCAGCGAGTTCGTATCGACGACAGCCGACCTGAGTACAACGGCTCGACCTCACGACGCTGACGAGCGACGTCACCAGGGGACGACTCGCAGGCCAAGCGCTTTTCCGATCCGCTGGCGAGCATGCCGGACCTTCGGACGCCAGCCGTGGTAGTGCTTAGGTGCATACGGCGCTCCCTGAAGCACGACGGCGCTTCGTTCGAGTTGAGCAATCCACTCCTCAACCGTGCGGATCCCATTACGTTGGGCCGAGAGGGGGAGCCGGTCCGCTAGATCTGCATCAGTCGTGATCAGGCTGTGAGGTGAGCGCGGATCGTCCATGTGGTCTTCTCGGATGAACGGATAATAGAATCCGATAACGGCGCCTTCCATGGCTAGACGGAGGCAGAACTCCGTGAAAGACTCACCCGCACGCAAGTACCCGGCTTTAACCGCCATTTGGCGACGCAACAGGTGGCCTGACCCCTGGACCCAAGGGTTGCGCATTAGGCGGTGACCACCGGGAAAGGTCTGGATTTTGCGTTCCGCGAGATCCGGACGAAATTCTTCAGGCCAGTGTCGCCAGCTGCCTACCACTCCCAGGTCAGGTATATCCCGGTGCGCCGCAGCGAAGGTGTCCAGCCATTCAGTGCTGATCAAGCAGTCGTCATCAACTTTGGAGACAAACTCGGCGTCGGACTCCTGCCACAACCAGTTGGTCGGCTCGTGTAAGCGAACGTTTTCGCGACTGTGGTGGAATCGCGCCACACGTGGATCTGATGTGTAGGGGCGCAATGCCTCGAGAGTGGCCTCGTCATCTCCGTTGTGCCACAGCCAGACACGGTCGTTCTCGCCAAGTGAATCGAGAAGCAGGGGCAGGCTCAGATGCAGATAGCCTGCACTGCGATAAGTGATCATCACAACGTCTGCTCGTCGCTTCATGCCCTCTCCGTCATTTGGCCCGCCGCTGCCACCTTAGCGTTGGCGGGCTCCGCCATGGTCTCGCGTCCTTCCAGAAACCGTTCCACGCCTACTGGGTCGCTGCGGGCAGGGTGACCGTCACGCTGCTTCCGTCGGCTAGCGGGCTGATGTTGCCGATCTGGTCCTGCGCGAAGATCGCATAACTGTACTTGGTGTTCGGAGCTAGACCGGTGTTCGTCACCGACTCAGCCAGCGCGGTCGCCAAGGTCACGTTGGTGCCACTCGTCGATGACGCCGGAGGTGTGGCTCCGACAGCTCGCCGCACAGTGATCCTCTTCAACTGATTGTTGTTGGGATTGTGCCAGGAGATCTTGACGCTGGTGGCGCTCTCGACCGTCGCCGTCGCCTCTGTCACCGGTTCACGGAAGCTCACCGGAACAGTGATGCTCGCCGGGGTCCCAACGTTGCCGGCTTGATCTTCGGCGAACACCGAATAGGAGTACCGCTGCCCGGGCTGCAACCCAGTCGTGTCATTCACCAGAGTTGTCATCGCCCGGCCCGTTGGAACTGCCACGCCGTCAGTGACCTGCGCAGGTGCGACCTCACCCGGTGCCCCCCGCACAATGATCCGCGCAATGCCGGCGTTTGACGGGTATCCCCAGTTCAACGTCACCTTGCTCGATGTCACGATCGACGCCGCCAGATTGGTAACCGAGACGTTCCAGGTTGGGCCACCGTCACCAGGATCAGTCGGGGGGTCACTAGGCTCAGGAGGAGTGTTGGGATCCGTCGTCGTGACCGTCACGCTGCTTCCGTCGGCTAGCGGGCTGATGTTGCCGATCTGGTCCTGCGCGAAGATCGCATAACTGTACTTGGTGTTCGGAGCTAGACCGGTGTTCGTCACCGACTCAGCCAGCGCGGTCGCCAAGGTCACGTTGGTGCCACTCGTCGATGACGCCGGAGGTGTGGCTCCGACAGCTCGCCGCACAGTGATCCTCTTCAACTGATTGTTGTTGGGATTGTGCCAGGAGATCTTGACGCTGGTGGCGCTCTCGACCGTCGCCGTCGCCTCTGTCACCGGTTCGCGGAAGCTCACCGGAACAGTGATGCTCGCCGGGGTCCCAACGTTGCCGGCTTGATCTTCGGCGAACACCGAATAGGAGTACCGCTGCCCGGGCTGCAACCCAGTCGTGTCATTCACCAGAGTTGTCATCGCCCGGCCCGTTGGAACTGCCACGCCGTCAGTGACCTGCGCAGGTGCGACCTCACCCGGTGCCCCCCGCACAATGATCCGCGCAATGTCTCGGTCCGTTGGCTGGTTAGGGTATCCCCAGTTCAAAGTCACCTTGCTCGATGTCACGATCGACGCCGCCAGATTGGTAACAGGGGTGGGGGCAGGGTCATCCGCAAGGATCAGGCTGTTCATCGCCTTGCCGCTAATCTGCGTGACACCTGTTATCGCTGCAGGAACATTCATCTGTCCCCACAAGTTGTCGCCCCAGGTTGCGACCGTGCCGTCCTGCAATGCGACGAGACTGTGCGTAGCACCGGCTGAGATCGCTGCCGCAGGCGCCAATCCCGCTGGAACCGACGCCTGACCATTCTCATCGTCGCCCCAAGCGATCACCGATCCATCACGCGTTAGTGCGAGGTTGTGGTACCAGCCCGCAGCGATCGCTGTCACGTCGTGCAAGCCGGCCGGAACTGTCGACTGACCAAATTCGTTGGCCCCCCACGCCACCACAGTTCCATCACTCCGCAAAGCCAGGCTGTGATATCCGCCGCCGTCGATTGCAATCACGTCGTGCAAGCCGGCCGGGACCGTCGACTGACCAAATTCGTTGGCTCCCCAGGCCACGACAGTTCCATTACTCCGCAAAGCCAGGCTGTGATAGCGACCACCAGAGATGGCGATGACGTCGTCGAGTCCGGCCGGGACAGACAACTGGCCGTAGTCGTTCTGACCCCATGCGACGACATTTCCGTTGCTTCGCAGCGCGAGGCTATGGAAGCCTCCGGCGGCAATTGCAGTCACGTCTGACAAGCCAGCAGGAACTGTCGCTTCGCCGTACTTGTTGTGACCCCAGGAGATGACGGTGCCGTCGTTCTTGAGCACCATGCTGTGCGCGGTCCCGGAGATTGCCTTCACGTTGGACATTCCATTTGGCACTGCGGCTTCGCCCCACGTGTTTCGCCCCCAGCCTATGACAGTCTTGGGTGTCTCGGCGGCGGCGCTTTTTGGCGCTTCGACCATGAGCATGGACACCGCGACAAACGACAGTGCCATGGCTCCCACCAGCAGCCGACGCCACGCCGCGTACGACGCGTTCAATCGCCTGAGAATCTTGCCTGATAGGCTGAACACGCGTGGCATTTGCCCCCCCTGTGCGGGCGTGCTTGTGCTGTAGGACATGGTTTCCCCCTGGAACGGCGCCGCGACACCCCCGATCGCGTTGCACCGAGCGCATCGTACCCCGCTGCCGGGACCGAATGTAGCGATTCCGTCAAGTTCGCCTCAGGCAATGTTTCGAAGTGACCCCAGTTCAGCGACCCTGGCCTGAGTTGCACAAGTTGGGCCTGAAAGGCGGGGCGATCGGGGTCCAGATCGCGGAGAAGCGGAACGGGTGACGCAGGACTCTCGTCGGCGTCGGCGGTGTTGTGGTCGGTCCTGGCCGGCGCGTATCGCCGGCTCGGATTCGATCGATGACGCGGTGTTCCGCCGCGCTAGCGGTGGCCCGCTACCTGCGAGGCCCCACCGGCTGGACCATCAAACGACTTCGTGCGGACACTGCGGCCACCGCGGAGCGTCACATCGCAGGCCATCAGATCACCGCGCAACCCCGACTCGACCCCGAAACAGCCGCGCTCCTGGGAGACCTCGCAGACCCTCACCGCCACCGCCGACCCGCCGGGGCGCTAAGACAAGCCCCAACTTGTGCAACTCAGGCCGGCGCAGGGGGGAGGGCAGATCTTCTAGCGGTCCTTGGTTCGCATACGTCACGGTTGCGTTGAGTTCAGGCGACGTCTTGTAGCCGGGCATGGACGGCGCGGACCGGATGTGCCGGTCGATGACCGTCAAAGTGCGTCCCCTCCTCGAGGGCGGCTGGCGGCTGGCGGCTGGGCTTCTCTAGTACGGGAGAATGCACGTTGTCAAACCCTTGCAGTGATCTTCGCGTCAGGGCACCATCATTGCGGCATCAGAGTATCGTTGTTGCCAGTGTGTCGGTAGTCTGCGGTCCCTCGCCGACTCCGCGGTCGACAGAGCACCTGCGGGTTGAACTGTGTCCGTATCGTTGCCCCAAACGGGTCGCGGTTGCCTCGGTGACAGCCTAGATTCGTAGATCGTTGACTTGAAATGGACGGGGAGTATGGCCACGACCAATCGGCTTGGACGACGCATGCTGGCGTCGGCAATTGCGCTCGTTCTGGTTGGGGTGGTCGGAGGCTGCAGCGATGGACAGGCTCCATCTGTCTCGCAACAAGGGGGGCGAACGACGCCGAAGCCCTCCAGCAGCCCAGCTACACCGGAATCAGCGGATACGACCAAGCCACCGAAGAACGACCTTCGCAAACTACCCCGTCGGCGCTCCCTTGAGACAGGTCCGATATCGGTCGAGGCCGAGTATGACACCACCCTGCCGATTGAGGATTGGCGCGCCGACACAACGAAACCGTTGCGGATAACTCTTACCGCTTCGAATGATCGCAAGCGCAAGCAGAAGATTTACCTGACCAGAGTCACGATTGCGGCTACTTCGTACGATGAGTCTGGACCGCTCGACGTACCGCAACCCATCATCGACGCTGCGAGTGTTCAGCCAGGCTACATCGTAACGTCTCCCAATACGTACAGTCAGAACTTCGACATCCCAGCGGTGAACAGGGAAGCCGTCCGCGTTGGCATCGACTTGACCTACGAGTTCCTGCTTGAAGTGAATCAGGGCGAAGAGGGCCGTGACCTCGCCAAGCAGGTGGCTACTGACCGGCTATCGGTGCCGATCGCTGGTAGTTGACCTGGGGCGCGCCAGGAGTTCTGGGCCGTGCTGCTGGATAGGCAGGCTGCACACTGGCTCGCGTTCCAGGTGTCTGCAAGTTGGTGAAATGTTTCGGGATGACTCACGGTCAGCGTGGCGGTCCCGGTAACGAATCCCATCTGCGCTCCGAGATCACCGCGATCAGAATGGCACGATGGTGCGCACTATACGAACGTATTAGCTCCCTGAGGGCAACCACTCCGCGGTAAATACCGGCGTAGAGTCCGCGGTGGTACTTGCGTACATATTTGATTCGGTTCACGGCGAGCAGCTTGGCTAGTGCTAGGGAGGTTCCAGATCCCCCTTTATCATGCCGGGCCTTCGCCGTTGGCTCATACCAGACTTGGCCACCCAGCTCCCGTACACGCCGCAGGAAGTCGGTTTCCTCGGAGTATAGAAAGTACGATTCGTCCCAGATTCCGACTTGAGCAGCAGCCCAGCCGTCGACCAGAAGCGCGGCGCCGGTGGCCCAATCCACTCGCTGCGCCGACTCGTAGCTCTTTCGGCGCTGGATCGTTTCGCTCAAGGCCGCTGGCCGGCAGCCGAATCGGTTTCCGAACAAGGCATCACCCAACGCACCCAACACGTTCGGTTCGCGCCGCAGCGAAGGATATATCTGGCCATTTGAATCGAGAAGCTGCGGAACAACGACCGCAGCACCCGAATCTCGCATGCGCAGAAGAAGTGCCCCTATGCATCCTTGCTCGACCTCAAGATCCGGGTTGAGGATTAGTTGAGCTTCGTCCCCGACGCAAGCACGGGCGGCCACGTTGATGCCAGCCGCATATCCCAAGTTTCCGCCGGTCGACAGCCAGCTCACATCGGGATGCGCGGAAAGTTTGGAAAGCGTCCCATCGGTCGACGCGTTGTCAGCCACAATCACACGAAGTGCGTGCTCAACTGCTTCCCGTCGTAAGGAGGCGATCAGTCTGTCGATTACGACCTCGCTTTGGTGCGTAACCACAAGTACTGCAACCTTGGCTGATTCTCCTGGCCCAACGAAGGTCCCCGAACTCGTCAACAGATCCCCTTACTTAACTGAATTCGCGTTCCCAGCGGGCAAGATTTCTGCCAGCCGCATGGTGAACTCGGCGAGCTTCTTGTCTGCAACGCCGTGGCTGCGCCGAGCAGCCTCCTGCAGCCGCTCGCGATCATTGATCAGTTCGGCGGTGCGATCTAGCGCCGAGGCCGTGTCAAGCTCGGTCAGATCCACTAGATCAGCATAGCCGAGATTTGAGTAGTATCCGGCAAATTTGCGGCTGTAAGCCAGTGGGATAGTCGCTAAGCCAGCGGTGAATGCAGCAATCGTGGCGTGCATGCGCGCACCGACCATAACATCCAGGCTGGCGATATACGACTTCGCCTCTACTGGGTCGCGAAAGCGGGGCGCCAGCGTACAGCCAGGCTGGTTCGCGAGGATCTGCTCGCAGGCCGTGACATCATCTTCGTCAAGACTCCCCCCTCGGCCAATGACATGCGGGATGAGGTGCACTTCCAGGCCGTCTGCATGTAGCCGATCAACCAGCAACGAACAGTACTTCCGATAGTCGGTAAGTAGGCCGAACTGGTTGTTCTTGGTGTAGCCGCCATTCCAGAGTAGACCAGAGACGTTCACGCCGACCCGAACTGTAGATGCTGGTGGTAGCGGGTAGAGGCTTCGATCAAAGGGGAGTGCAAGCGCCACATCGGTGGCCACCACGACCTCGCGACGGGTTACAGCGGCCGCGGCGTCGCGAGACAACTCATCGCGGGCGAATACTAATGCCGAATTGTTGAGGACATGACGCACCACCGGACGAGTCAATCGACTACGAAACGGCCCGATCGTCTGAGGGGCGATTACCAGCGGTGTTCCCGACAAGAGAACCATCTCTTTATCGGCAAGATTGACCATGAGCCGACGTAAACCATAAATGTCGGAGAAGCTGTCACCTCCGGTGAGATCAATGATCAGGTCACATGACCTCATCGCTTTGTGCAACTTCCAGATGTGACGGTGTCGAATCGTTGCAGCCACAAGTCGCTTGCCATCCAAACTCAGGGTCCGGCCCACTCGATCCAGTGCCGACTGAGTGTCAGGCGAGAACAGGACAAACTCCGCGGCGTCAGGTAGGAGCTGGTGCATGATCCTCAGGACCGAGTATCCGAGCGCGGCGACACCCAAGTTGGGGTTGCCGCACTGGACGCCTAGAAATCCGACCCTCATCGCCACCTCGCTGGAATCTGATGACCGGGCGGGATCTCGGGGGCCGCCTGGCGTTCACTGAACCGTACCGAGCGAAGCCTACCCACAAATGGGAGGCTTCGCCTTGGTGGATTCAGCGTGGTGAGGTCCAGGCCGACCCAGGACGGCTGGATGCAAATGCGCTCTAACAGTATCGCTGTCCCATTCCTGTGCTTGCGCAGGCAGCCGTCCACAGAGCCCGTTCCCCAGGCATGAAGGTCCCGACGGCGCGCTAGGCAATGAAACGATGTCAGGATCGGAGCGCATCTCGGCGGCCAGCCGCTTGTACATCTCCAGCCGCTGAGCTTGGTGTGGGTCGGTTGGGCGAGATCTGCGACCCGCAGTTCCGGCTCCCTCGCCCTCGGTCGACCGTGCGAGAGTGCCTGGAGGGAGGGCCTAGGCTTGTGGGAACGTCACTCCTTGTTGCTGGCAGCTGCGCGGCGAGTGGATTCGTCGCGCCCCCACCCCAACCGAGTTTTGTCTGGTCGACGGGCAAGGAAGGCAGCGACGAGGGAAACCGCGGCATAGGTGACGCCCGCGAACACTAGCCGAGGCTCAGGCAATACCACATCTCGGAGCCACGCCAACCGATCTGGCGCGCGAACCGCGGCGAAGACCTCACCTGTGGCCGCGAGCCGGCGTAGTTGTGCGTTCCCCCGCCGCACTCGAACCAGTCGCCGCAATAGGTCGGCGGTCGCGTAAGGAGCTTCAACCAAAACCTCCACTTCGTCGACCTGCACCTTCTCGTCGTCTGAGAACTGACCGTCGAGGAAGAGATCGTCGGCAATGAGTTCAGGAAAGCGCTCGAACCGAGCGCGGCCAGCTTCAGAGATCATGACCATCCCGCGGCCAAAGAGTCCGGTGCGGAAGGTGGGCAGTCTCTCATGGATGGCGCTGTAACCCCGCACTGGCCATGGCCGGCCCGCGACATTGAGTCTTCTTCGTGGCATGACGGCCGCAGCCTTCGGATCGGACTCGAGTACCTTGAGCATAGCTGCAATTCCGCCCGTCGGCACCACAATGTCTGCATCGAGATAGAGGCGTGGAAAACCAGTTGCCAGTGCCTCGGCAGCATTTAGCGCGCCCGCCTTCCCGGGAGCCTCGCGATTGATCACGCGCACCATCGGGCGGGAGGCGACCGCCACCGTTCGATCGGTACAACCGTTCGCGCTGACGATGATCTCCAATGGCGAATCAACATCTTGAGCAAGCAGTGAATCGAGGGTTGCCCCAATCACGTGCTCTTCATCATGCGCGGCGATGATGACACTGATCTGCCCGTGCGCGGCGGAGCCTGCAGACATTCAACCCCCTTTCGCGATAGCTGGTTTAGAAGATCATGAGATTAAGAGGAGCCCAGCGCGCGGTGCTACTCCACGAGCTTCCCGGTTTGCGCCATCTTATTGTCACGCCACTCTATTTCAGCAGGCATGCTCGAGCGAACTCCGTATCGGGCGTGAGGACCAAATACATTGCCCACAAAAGACCCGCTCTCCACGGCTTTCCCGCCGTTGATCGTATAGTTCCCACCATCCATAAAGTTCTGCTCAACGACCAGGTTGACTAATGGTCCTTTGGCCAGCGAGCCGATCTGGATGGCGGCGTTCATCGGATCATTTGTGCCGGCGACATAAGGTAGCAGGGTATTTCCCCTGATCGTGGTATTCGTGCCCGATCGAATTTGGATCGAGTCGTGATGACCACCTTCACTGCGGCGTAGGTCGTGAACATAGGAGTACTCAATTGTGACGTTATCTGCCTGCACTCGGATGCCGTCGGTGGCGGTGTGGATATTGGCGTGACGGACCGTCCCGGTGCCACCGTTGAAGAAGATTCCGATACCACCACCTGGATCATTGTGCACCTCAACGTGCTCGATCAGCGCGTTTTTGACACCCTTCGCAATGCGGATCGGATAGTGCGTGCCGCCGCCCTCTACGAGAGTGTCGCGAATAGTCACATTGTCAGCTTCGACCACTATACGGCCTTTGACGCGAAGGCCCTCTATCACGGTGCCGGCCTTGTCGACCACGATGGAATCCGAATTGGTCAAGGTGACCCCGGGACGCACGCCCGTTGTATCCTCACTCGGAAACCCTTTCGACGATGGCCGAGCCGGTGTCGACGGATCTGACCTTGGGGTGGTGGTCGACGGGTCTGATGTCGGGGTGACTGACGATCGATCTGACGTCGGAGTTGCGATTGACGGCTCTGGCGTCGGGGTGGCGGCTATTGGCGATGGTTCCACCGCGGGTTGCCTGAGCGATTGCCAACTGAGCCCGATCCCCGCTGTGACCAGCGCTCCGACGAGGGCTGCGCCAACCGCTAGGCTGACGCTGCCCTTGGACACCTTCACCATATGGTCCCTTCACTCGGGTGAGGAGGCTCGGGTTAACCGAGACCGCCATTCTCCCACTTGCATGATGTCATTCTTGCGATTCTGATCAGGAAGCCGGTGCTGGTCGGGAGCCGGTCGAGCTTGTGATCGACGTTGGTAGCTGTCGCCGGTCAGGCCCGTCCGCCACGCTGAGCAGCACGGCCAGCCAACGTACCTACCAAGAACATCCACGACGTCATGCACGTCCTTGAAGATCCCGGCGGGCCGGATCAGACAGTGAATTGTCAACACCTAAACGCGTAGACGTAGTTCGAAGTTCCAGCCCAGCAGCAGACCGGCCTCGGCACACACGATCCAGAAAGGCGTGTGGCCACATTAGCATCTCGGGCCCGCCCACACCCAGGCCAGAACCGGGCGTCCGCCGGGTTTGTGAGCCGTGGGCGACTGGCCGGAGGATGCGGTCTCGGCGGATCGATGGGGGCAGTGCTGGTCGAGCCTTGCGATGGTCGAGTGGACACCGACCTGGACCATGGCGCTTCTGGCGTGTCTGGCGTGGTGCTGGACGAAGGTGTTGCGACCGGACCGATTCAAGGTGCTCCGGCCCATGGACCTGAATCTCTCCCGGCAGGTTCCTTAGTAGGTAGCCGTCTGGCCAGGGATAGATCTCGGATGGCACGGAGGAGTCCTTGGCCGTTGCCATATATACGGGGGCGGCTGGAACGGATCCGCCGAACCGACCATCAGATCGTCGTCGGCGTGGCGGTCCATGTTTGAGTTGAGGTGAGGACTGCGATCGCGGTCCAGATCAGGCGCCCAGACCGGGCGTTGTATGGCAACGTCGAGCAGCTTGGTTTGCGCTGGCCTCGACTCAGGTGCAGGAGGAATGCCGTCGCGAACCGGTAGTTGCATGCCGAACCCGAGAACTCTCTCGAGCGCTTCGATGAAGGGCACCACGACGATACTGAGACGGCTCCTGGGCGCACTCGCCAGCCTCCTCGCGTTTTCCCAAGTCAGAGCACTATTCCGGCCCGATCGATCGACTAGATTGGTCGAATCTCAGCGCCGCGGCTACCCCAGCTAGGACGCCGCGCACAGCACCGTGTCGAGGTCGAGCGCGTGACCATGGTGGGCACTCGAAAGTTGACGAGGACTTCAGCCGTCCCATAGCTTCTCGGAAGGTTCCCCCCGATCTGATCCCCAGAACAAGGACTTTTTATGCCATGCACTCCGCGCCCATCCGACCAGCGCGCCCTGACCCCAGCGCGTCTTGTGCGATGGTCCACCGCGACGATTGTGGCACTGCTGGCAGCAGCAGTCGTCGGGATGCCCGCACAGGCCGACGAGCCAGCTGAGGGACTCTTCAGCAATGCGGTGGTGCCCGAAGTGTCTGCAGTCGGCCACTCTACTTCAGCTGAGGTTGGAGTGAGGATCTATCCGACGACTGACGGCACGGTCAACGCTGTGCAGTTCTATCGTGGAGCGAAGCAGAGGGATAGGGCATTCAGCGGCTCGGTCTGGTCGGCGTCAGGCACCCGACTTGCGCGAGTCACCTTCGCCGCCACCTCTGAAACTGGGTGGCAGGTCGCGACTCTCGCGTCTCCAGTGTCGGTTAAGGCGGGCGAGCCGTTCAGTGTTTCCTACTTCGCAGAGGGAGGGCGCTACCCCGTATCAAGGACGTTCACCAGGGAGTATGGCCAGTCGGGTCTGACGGTGCCTGTCAACGGCGGGATACGGAGATTCACGAACACGTCCCAATGGCCCTCAAGTGGTGTCAACCACGGCATGAACTTCTTGGTAGATGTCTCGTTCATCCCACAGGGTGGCCACGAACCCACGTCGACCGCCACGACGCGCCCCCCGACTACCGTGCCGACTTCGACCACGGGGCCTGTGTCAAGCACGTCGCCAACAGTTGTGCCAGCTCCTTCGTCGGCTTCCCCAGCTCCTTCGTCGGCTTCCCCAGCTCCTTCGTCGACGACTCCAACTCCTTCAGCGACAACCACCCGCGCTCCAGAGCCAACACCAGGACCCGGCAACGTCCCTGGAATTCCTCCGGGTTTCCCGAATGCATCCAACACCGGCGTGCGCTCAGGTGTGACTCTGCGTGATTCCGGTTCGATCACGGTGACCACCCCGGGTGCAGTGATTCAAGGCCTGCGCGTTAACGGCACGATCACCGTGAGCGCTAACGACGTGGTGATTCGGGACACCCTCATCCGAGGTGGCGGCAATGGTTATCCCATTCGGGTTGCCCCGGGTGTGCGTAACGCGTTGATTGAGTACGTTGACATAGACAATCTCAACTCCACCGGGATTGGCATCTTTTTCAACCGCGGTTCAGGGACGGTCCGATACGCCGATATACACTCGGCTGAGGATGGGGTTCGAGTTGGCGCCGACAACGTGACCATCGAACAGTCCTATATTCATGATCTACATCGGATGCCCGGCGGTCATCATGACGTCATTCAAATCCGTTCGGGTAACAACGTCACAATTCGTGGGAATTCCTTGCTTGCTTATGTCAGAAGCACGGACGACCCGATGAACGCCGCGATTCAGATTGGCTCACTGACCAGCAGTCCACTACAGAACCTGCGGGTCATCAATAACTACATGAACGGCGGCAACTACACGATCAACGGTGGCGAGTCTGGGAACATCGCCAGTGGTCAGTTCGCCGGGAACGTATTCGGAAGGGACTACCGCTACGGAGTGCGGACCGGCATCGGTTCCAACGTTTCGTGGTCCGGCAACACCGAGGTCAACCTCGGTTAGGCTCGGGTATTGCCGGTTCGGCCACCAACGGAATCATCGAGGTGTAGACTCGGAGCGCATGAACCGGGATATGAGGTAGGCAGCGTAATGAAGAGACTCGCTCCAATGGTCCGACGGCTGCTGAAGCCTCGACCCTCGGGTCTGCCGCCTGCACAGCGGCTCGACCGTCGCAAGGATCTCAAGCAGTTCGCGATTGGACGTTATGCCTGGGGTCACTTAACAGTGTCGAATCGGACGCCTGGATCGCGACTGGAGGTGGGTCAGTTCTGCTCCTTTGCGTACGGAGTGCACATTCTCCTGGGTGGCGAGCATCGAACTGATTTCGTGTCAACATACCGTTTCCCCGCGTATGAGGAATTTCGAGGTGACGCCGGCCATCTCGCGGCGAGGTCCAGTGTCAGTCGCGGAAGTGTCAAGGTTGGCAACGATGTCTGGATCGGCAACGAGGCGCTCATCCTGTCGGGGGTTACCATCGGGGATGGTGCGGTGATCGGAGCCAGAAGCGTGGTGCGTCAGGACGTTCCTGCCTACGCTATCGTCGCTGGTAACCCTGGCCGCGTGGCCGGCTACCGCTTCTCGCGGGAGCAGATCGAGGCGCTGCTGAGGATCAAGTGGTGGGATTGGCCGGTCGCAAAGATTTCGGATGCGCTCGAACTGATGATGTCGGATGACATCCAAGGGTTTATCGACGCTCACAGTTCGACATCTCAGGACGGAGGATGAGTCTGTCGCAGCGACGCCGACGGCGATCCCCGGCAGTATCTACTGCACTTGGTCAGGTGTGCCGAGGCGTCTGGAGCAACGTCGCACTCACGCCTATCGAAGTGGACGAGTTCGTCGATGCTGCGCGACTACACCGGATTGCGCCACTTGCGCATGTGGTGACCCGCGAGGTGGCGCCGAGCGTTTCGCAGTTGCTGAAGCCGGACCGAGATCGGGCCTTCGCCAAGAATCTCGCCGCATGCGCCCTGCTGGCCGAGCTCACCCGCCTGCTAGGAGATATTCCCTGGGTGACCTTTAAGGGCGCATCCCTGTCGATGGCTTCACACCCAGTCCCAGGGCTGCGCTCCTTCAATGACATTGATGTACTGACTTCACCGGTGCATCTACGCCACGCCTGCGAGCGGCTCGCGGCGGCAGGATGGACGTTGTTGGATCGCGAGGATATGCTCGCCGCTCGTCCGGCTCCAGGTGAGATGCACTGGATAAGCCCGAACGGCTTCTTGGTCGATCTTCACTGGTCTATGATCAACCGCGAGCCGCGCCGAGTCCGCTTCCGCATACCCGACGCAAAGCTCATCGATCGACGAAGAAATCAGACGCTGGGTTTCGTTGACGTGCCAGTGCTGGACCACTGCGATGCGTTGATCCATACCTGCGTACACGCGGCGCTCGACGGAGCCAACCGGTTGCTACAGTTGGTGGACGCTGATGGCTTGGTGCGTGAGACTACCGATTGGGCAACGGTCACCACTCGTGCGCGGGAATGGCGAGCGAGCGCGCAGGTCTGGCTAGTGTTGAGTCGGTGCCGTGGTGTACTTGGGACTCCGTTGCCGTCCAATTTGGCCGAAGCGCTCGGTGTGCCCACCACATTGCAAAGATTCTTGACGGCGGTGGATCGCGTGGCGCCTATCACATCAATCCGATCGGAGCACGGTCTGGCCCGATTGGTGGCACGCGCACTTCGCCCCGCGCTCGGCGCGACAGCTATTGCTCTAGTGCATAATGTTGCACTGGGTGTCCGGGATCGAATCAAGCGTCCGGCCTTGCGGAAGAACCGTGTCCCCGCTTCCGCAGAGACATTACAAGCATTCCTGACAGACGTTGAGATGACAAATGCGAATGTTCGAGTCTAGTGCCGTGAATTCGAAGCCTTCGGGTCTTGATACGATCCGGGATGTTGTAGATGCGCATTTGTGTTGCGGATGCGGAGCCTGCGCATATCTAGAGCCGGACCAATTTCGTATGGACGAGGTCCCTGGTGTGGGCCGACGCCCTCTTCAGATCGTCGGAGTAACCGGGGGCCCAACACCCGAAGCGGTGGCGGCTTGCCCGGGACGGAGGCTCGCCCACCCACCAGAAGTCTTGGTTGATTCCCCCTTCGGAGGCGCATGGGGGCCGGTGTTGGGCGTATATGAATGTTGGGCCACGGATGATGAGTTGCGATATCGAGGATCCTCTGGGGGAGTGATCAGTGCTCTTGCTGTCCACGCACTCGAATCTGGCTCCGCTGTCGGGACGCTGGGCGTGAGGGCTCGCCGAGACGCCCCGCTTCTAAATGAGACAGTTCTGAATCGATCTCGCGAAGATGTCTTGAACTCGGCTGGATCCAGATATGCGCCGGCGAGCCCTTGCCAGCGATTGGATCTTGTGGAGAACGCTGAAGGGCCATGCGTCGTTGTTGGGAAACCGTGCGACATTGCCGCAACCCGATCGGCGGCCACTCTCCGGCCGGCGCTGGGGGACAAGGTCGCGTTGACTATTGGCATCTTCTGCGCGGGGACTCCTTCAACCCAGGCCACCGAACAGGTCATTGCATCCCTAGGACTCGATCCAGCCAGCACCGTGCGCGTGGACTACCGAGGAGAGGGTTGGCCTGGCAGTTTTCGAGTCGAAACGAGCGATGGACGTCGTGGTGAGACTACCTATGCTGAGGCGTGGGGCGGGACGTTGGCGAAGCACCGTCAGTGGCGCTGCCAGATCTGTCCCGACCACACCGGAGAGTTCGCCGACCTATCGGTCGGTGACCCCTGGTACCGCGAGGTCGCCGAGGACGAGCCAGGCCGATCGCTAGTCGTTGTCCGTACCTCTAGGGGCCAAGCGGCGCTTGATCGGGCACTACGTGATGGAGCATTGCAGGGCGGTCCGATCGCCACCCAGTACCTACCAGAAGCTCAGCCCCACCTGCAGATGGCCCGTGGCGCCGTATGGGCGCGTGTCCTCACCATGCGACTGGCCGGGTTACGGACCCCGTTGTACGAGAACCTGCCGTCGGCACGGTTGTGGTGGGCGCTGTCGTTCAAGCGTAAGCGCAGTTCCGTGCTGGGGACGGTGCGGCGAATCGTCAGCAGGGGCTTGCGTCGTCCGGAGCCCGGACGAGGGGACCTTGAACAGCCCTGAGTCGGCGCTAACATTTCTCTTTGCAGGACCGGTGATGTGTTTCTGCGGGTAGAGTGTCGCGTCGGTGGTGGATGCACACTGCCACCACGCTTTTTGGAGGCTCGATGGACGTCTGGGGAATCACGCTTGCGACCCTGAGGCGCTGGTATGTTTGCTTGCCGATCGTGGCAGTGGCGGTCTTGATGGCGCTTCTGGCCGGTCGTACCGCCAGTCCGGAATATGACGCTACTGGCACTGTGATGCTCACGCCCCCCAGGGTGAGTTCGGAGATCGCTAACCCCTTCATCAACGTACAGGGCGCAAGCGAGGCCCTAACGGTGATCTTGAACGGCCCCGAAACCGCAGCTCAACTCGATGAGCGAGGGCTGACCGGCGGTGTGATCGTCACTTCTGGCTCGCGTACTTCTGTCATCGTGATGCGATCGACAGCTGGCGATCAAGCAAATGCTTTGGGTTTGATCGACGCCGCAATCGAGATCGGCGAGCACGAATTGGAGACCCGGCAGGATGAAGCGGGGATCGCAAAAAGCTCCTACATTGGAATGGAGGTGCTAGCGGCACCCTCCATCACGGGAATAGCTAACGATACGGCGGTCCGAGTGCAGGCCGTGATTCTTGGTCTGGGAGCAGTTGTTGGTGTTACGCTGGCCGTGTTGTTTGACGATATCATGGGTTTCATCAGAAGGCGCCGCGGAGAGCGCCAGGGCGGCGTTCCAGGCGGAAAGCGAGGAAAGAAGCGTAAGGGTCTTGAAGACAAGGTAGAGGCTGGAACTGGCGACGGTGAAGAATCGGATTCCAAGCCACCCAATCAGTCGGAAGACTCGATCAATGAAGAGCAATCCCCAACTGGGACTGTGCCAGTTGCCGATTTGGAGTCGTCCAATGAGGCGGGCGTATCGTCCGACTCTCCGGGTGCAAAACAAGTCGATACGGGCCCGGATTCACAGCCCGCTGCGTCCGAGGATGTAGCTGTTGAGGTGGAGCTGCACGAGAATGAGGATTCTGGTACCCAGGGCAGCGGCGCGACTGATGGCCCAGATTCGGTCGATGTAGACGAATCTGAAGCCGCTTCTGCTTCGCTCGAGGTGAACGGACAGGACTCAGCGGCAGACTCCGATTATGTGAGCACGTCGCAGCCCCAACGCGGCCAGTGAGCAAAGTCCGACCCGTGAGAAGTCCGGCTGGGCATGCCGACTGGCGGCCCTTGCTCCTCAGGCGATGGTGGACGCGACGGGACGATGTCACCCCTGTGATCTTGCGGCCGCACCGGATTACGGCGACCGGACTCGCCATAGCCTTCCTTGTGCTGCAATTCATGATTCCCGCTCGGCTTGTGATCGGGGGCATGGGCGCGGTGGGTCGCCCTTCGGTGGCGATGGGCCTACTATTCGCATTCCTGTGGTTCCTCAGCATGCTACAACCTGGTGGCCTTCCGGCCGGTCGGCAACCGGTCCGGTGGCTAATCGGTGGCTTTGTTGGAGTGCAAATGGTCGGATACGCGGTGGGGATGGCTCGACTGCCAGTGGAGGTCGAGGCCAGCGCGGGCGATAGGTACATGATTTTGATAGTTTCGATGGCTGGCGTGGTGCTCCTGCTGGCCGATGGTGTGCGTACTCGCGAACACTTGAATACTATCCTTCGTGTATTGGTCGGTCTCACAGCCGTCATGGCCTTCACGGGGATATTGCAGTATTTCCGGATCGTCGATGTCACGCGATATATCCGGATTCCGGGTTTGACGGCCAATCGCGACCTCTTTGGTGCTGGTGTCCGGGGGGCGACTGATCTGACCAGAGTCGCGGGCACCGCGAACCACTACATCGAGTTCGGTGTCGTGCTTGCCGTGGTTTTGCCGTTAGCGCTGCACTTCGCGCTATTCGCCCCCACCGGCCGCAAGTTGATCGCTTGGTGTCAGGTTGGCCTGATCGGTGCTGCGATCCCGATGTCGATCTCGCGCTCGGCCATTCTGACCACGGTTGTGGCCATAGCACTCTTGTTCATGGTGTGGAAGTGGAGACTTCGATACAACGCTGCAGTGATCGGGCTGGTCGCGCTCACCGCCCTCCACTTCCTGACTCGCGGCCTATTCGGGACAATTATCTCGCTCTTCCGCCACGCGGACGACGATCCAAGCATCCAGAACCGGATATCAGACCAGGCCTTTGTATATGAAATGTGGTCGCAGCGACCCATACTGGGCCGCGGTGCCGGGATGATCCTTCCAGACCGGTACCTACTACTCGACAATCAGATTTTCGTCACGCTTATTGGTGGCGGCATTCTTGGGGTGGTCGCACTGATCAGCCTCTTCATCGTGCCATACATGATGGCCCGCAGCGTTCGGCTGAGGGCAGTAACAGAAGAGGGAAGGCACCTCGGCCAGGCATTGGCCGCGGCTCTTCCGGCCGCGCTAATGGCTTCCTTCACGTTCGATGCGCTGAGTTTTGCCACCTTCACCGGTCTAGTGTTCGTGCTGGTCGGCGTGGTCGGAGCTTTGTGGCGATTGCAAGGGGATCGGGGTGAACGCACTCTGGAATGGTCGCCGGATGACCGCTGTGTGGCGCCGCCAGCGTTCGCTCCTGGTCATCCGCGGTGGAGTACTCGCTTCCTGGCGAAGCGCTCCTCACCAGCCTCTTGATTGATGTCGATCAAGGACTCGGACCCAGTCTTGTTGCCTGGCAGTGGCGTTGGGGCCGGCGCGGCTGTCGTTGGCTACCCGGGATGCGCCGGACGTGGGTCGGCTGGGCCGTCGATGGCGTCGAGAGCCGCCCTGGTCCGTGGCGAACGGCGTGCCTGGTTTCGTGCCTGATCCGGATCCGAACCACGCGGAAGGTAGCAATCTGTACGGTCTGGGCGGTGGCGCCTGCGCACCGGCCCGGCCGCCGGATCGGCCACCGGTATCGACAACTCAGGAGTCTTGCTGCCTGGCAGTGACGTTGGGGCCCGCCCGGGTGGGTTGTAGGGCGACCTTCGTTAGGGTAGGAGTTCTGGTGGAATCGAGTAGCTCATCATTCCCCCGGTGTCATAGTCACGAGTGATCACGCGACCAGGATTGCCACCGACCAACGATCCTGGGGGAACGTCTTTCGACAAGACTGTTCCGGCAGAGATCACCGCTCCATCGCCAACGACTATCGCACCTGTGATGATCGCACCCGGGCCGATCCAGACGTTGTCCCCGATGACGGGCACACCTTGGTCTCCAGCGGCAATGCGTTGCCCGATGGTCACGTTCTGATGGATGAGGCAGTTGCTACCAATCTGAGATGGACCCAACACGATGCCGTGGCGGTGCATGATCAAGAGCCCTGGGCCGATCTTGGCCTTCCTGCTGATATCGACGTGATGGAGATTCGTCACCCACCGGTTCCAGGTCCGGTGGGTGACCACGGCGAGCGTGCCGAGGAATCTATTTCGGGCGCGGAGCGCATCAGCGAACTGACCGTATCGGTAGCACGCCAGGCAATGAAGCTCCGAGTTGAGCAGCAGAAGACCAAGCCGAGCCTGCAGGCTCGGATGATGGGTCTTGAGCTTGACTGTGTAGATCTTGTCAAGATCAACCGCGAAGTTGCCCATTCGGTCACTCGCCTTCCTTGCCCCGCGGAACTTGCCCTGGTGGCCACGCCCGACACCGAACGCGGTAGTAACGCAGGCTACCGCGGGCAGTTACCTGGCTCCGCGCTTGGCGAGTACCGCGGACGCTGTCTTCCAGAGGATGAGGATGTCGAGAGTGAAAGTCCAGTTTTCGACGTACCGGAGATCGAGGCGGACGGCCTCGTCGCCTTCGAGGTCAGACCGCCCGCTGACCTGCCAGAGCCCGGTCAAGCCGGGCGTGACGAGGGCACGTCGTGTCGCCTCGCTTGGCATTTGGGCGATCTCATTTGCGAGATGAGGCCGTGGACCAACCAGAGACATCGAGCCGTTCAAGACGTTGAACAACTGCGGCAGCTCATCCAGCGAGAAGTCCCGAAGGAACTTGCCCAGCGGGGTGATTCGCGGGTCTTCGGTCAGCTTGAAGAGTCCACCCTTGCCTTCGTTGTGGGCCATCAGCGCTGCCTTGCGAGCCTCGGCGTCAATGACCATCGACCGGAACTTGTACATCCAGAACTCTTCGCCGTCCCGGCCGACCCGCTTCTGCCTGAAGAGGATGGGGCCACCGTCCTGCAGCTTGATCAGGAGAGCGATGACGAGTATTACCGGGGAGATCAGGACCAGTCCGAGCGACGTGATCACCAAGTCGCTGCCGCGCTTGATCACCCTTCGCCAACCGCTGAAGTGCGGTTGCTCGATGTGCAGGAGCGGAGCACCCATCAAGGGTCGAATGTGCATTCGAGGACCGGCGACCTCGACCAGGCCGGGGTCAACGAGCATCTCGACTCCGGTGCCTTCAAGGGACCAGGCCAGCTTTCTGAGGTACGTGTCCCGGGTTGAGTCATCGCTGGTGACAGCGACGGCGTCGCAATCGAGTCGGCGGACTATCCGCGCCACGCTGCTCAGGTCGCCCAGGACCGGGATCCCGAAGTCGCTCACGTCTCCGACCTCGTGGCTCGGGAGGCACGCACCAACCACCTTCATCCCGCATTGCTTCTCACGGTTGAGCCGATCTGTCAGTTCTCGTACCGCTCGCGATGAGCCGACCACCACGACATGGCGCACATCGAATCCAGTCCGCTGTCGACGATGAAGTGCTTTACGTGCAAAGTATCGAATCGAAGTACTCAGCAGCACCGCGAATGGCACGCCGACCACGACGAGCGTGAGAAGGGTCTGCTGCCCAAGCAAGCCTGCTGGAAATGCACCGGCAACGACGAGAGCGACCCCGGCACGTGGGACCGCTCGAAGTTCCTCGGAGCCCACGCCAACACGGTTGCGCACATAGCCACGGGCAAGGCTGATGGACGTCGGCCACGCGATTGCCCCGAGAATCGCGAGGACGGCTACCAGCGCGAACTCACCGTCGAGGCTGTTGCTGAAGCGACTTGGTACAACAGCCGCGGCGGCTCCGATGAGTCCATCGGCAAGGACCAAGGTCAGGACGTACCGGCGGCTCCAAGCGATGAAGTTGCGTCGTCGTAGGCTTGCCGACGGCGGAGCCGATGTGTGCCCTACCGGCATCGGTGTGTCGACACCGCTCAGGGTTGGTGCCGTGATGGGGCTGTGCGGGTGACCCACAAGGTGTGGGCTAGACCGCTGAACCTGTGGTGCCGGAATCTCCTCGGCGGTGACTGTCGCAGGAAACCCGCCGTGAACGGTGTGAGCACCTGCCACATCTAGATCGAGTGTCTTGAGTTGCCCTCTGCTTGAGGGCGCGACTAGTCCGCTAGCGCGCTGTGCCATCCCCACGTCTCCCCCGGAATCGAACCTGCCGCCCCCCGGCAGGTCGCATAACTAGCTGAACGGGCCTACAGTGCGAGTCCGTCCTTGAGACCAAGAGCGAACCGTTCCCCGCCTGATACGCAACCCGTTGCAACCAGCTAATCGGAGATTAGCGTGAGGCTCCGATCCTTATTCCATCGTGACCGAATCGTAACCCTTATCACCGACCAGTTCGCTCGAGACCGCGAAGCAAGCCAGCTTGCGATGTGGAGAGCGTCGGTACGTGGAGGGCAGCGGGGGACAAGCGGCGACGAACATCCGCGACCGGTCGAACGAACCTACTCGAGCCGGACGCACCTGAAGGTAGACGGCTCGCGACGACTTCACGCCACGATGGGGACGACTCACGCGGCGAGTGAGGCGGAAGACGTCATCCAGCCGGACGACGCTCCGCTGGCCCAGTTACAGCCTTTCACGTACGACGGTTCTGAGGTGCCACGTCGTTGCTGTTTCAAGCCCTTTCCGATTCCTCGCCACCCTCCCGAGCTCGGAGGGGTTGCGGTGGCGACCGGAGTCGCGGGCAGGCTGGAATGTCGCCGACCACGTGGGGTTGGTGGCTTACAGTGCGAGTCGTGGTTCTGCGCAGCGATCTCGTTCTTCCCAGCTTCGATCAGGCTCGCGTGGTGGTTCCGGCGCCGGACTCGGGTGCCGGCAACTGGGCGGGAGCGGCGAGTGCGGTCTTGCATGAGGGCACCTTCTGGCTGACCTACCGTGTCCGGCGACCGATCATGGCCGGTCGCGGCGTGAGTGTGGTGGTCGCGCGCTCGGCGGACGGAGTGAGCTTCGATACAGTGTGCGAGATCCAACGCGAGGTCTTCAGCGCCGACTCGTTCGAGCGGCCCGTGCTGGTGCCGTTGCCGACGGGTGGTTGGCGGCTCTATCTCAGCTGCGCGACACCGAACTCCAAACACTGGTGGATCGAGGCGATCGAGGCAGCGAGGCCAGATGCTCTCCCCGACGGCCAACGGACAGTCGTGCTGCCGGGTGATGAGACCGTCGCAGTGAAGGATCCGGTCATCACCGTCGACGAGACGCATGGTTGGCGGATGTGGGTGTGCTGCCACCCGCTGGATGTCCGTGGCGCGGAGGACCGGATGTGGACCTCCTACGCAACGAGCTCTGATGGTCTGGCCTGGACCGTGGAGAGCGATGTGCTCCGGCCTTCCAGTTCTTGGGATGCCCGGGGTGCGAGGGTTACCGCGGTCGTAGCTGAGGAGCCGCTGGCGGTGTTCTATGACGGCCGCGCCACCGCGGAGGACAACTGGTTCGAGACGACCGGGATCGCGGTCGATCGTGACGGCGTGCTCGTGCCAATCGGCGACGGGCCGGTTTTGGTTTCCCCAGAAGGTGACGGCGCCTTCCGCTATGTCAGTGCCGTGCCGCTGTCCGACGGACGGACCAGGTTCTATTTCGAGGCGGCTCGGGCAGACGGATCGCACGACCTCATGACGTCGATCGGCTAAGCGGTTCGCTCTCGAAAGGACCCGCGTCCGGTCGTGGATCGCCAGTCGTCGAAGGACTCGTGAAGCACGTCCTCCAGCAGCGCGATGTCGTCGAGACAGTCGGTGACCAGTTCGGCGCGTACCTCGGGTGCGAGCTTCGGTCGCTGTCGCGGGCCGTTGTGCTGCAGGGCCCAGTAGAAGGGCTTCACCGCCTGGCGCCAGATCTCAGGCCGTGCGTAGGCTCCGGCGCGGGCCCCGAGCCGTACCGCTCGACCGAGCGCCGCTGACCGGAGCCCGGGGCGGACGAACGGCCGCAAGTTGTCCGGCGGGACCACGGCGATCTGACCGGTCGAGATGCCGAGGAAGTCCGACACCCGGTCCAAGGTTCGGGTCGCCTCCGACACCAGTTCGCGATAGCGCAGCACCAGGACGCGGTCACGGTCGATGCGGGTGAAGAGATCGGCGAACTGCTCGCCGTAGCGGCCCATGCGTTGGTAGTGCCAAAAGGGCGCCCAGCCGGCGTCGACCCGCGCGTCCTCGGCCCGCCAAGCAGCGGCGAAGTCGGCTTCCGGTTCGAGTCCGTCGACCCAGAGGTGCATCCAATTGGAATAGGCCCGGTCGACCGGATCTCGGACGACCGCCACCAGCTTGGCGTTCGGCAGGTCCTCGGCGATCCGGCGACGGGCGTCGGGGAGATAGAGATAGAAGGGCGTGCTCTCCAGACGCACCGATCCCGCCGGCGCCGCGGCGAACAGCGCGCGGTAGTCCGCACGTCGCCAGATCCACTCCTGTTGCGAGTGGGCGTCGCCCGGACCGCAGTACGCCGGTGGGGGAGCGTCGCCGCACAGGTAGTACTTGGGCTCCTTGACCGGCGAGGCATACACCTCCGGGTGACCGGCCAGTGCCACATGCAGGGCGCTGGTGCCGGCCTTGGGCGCCCCGATGAGCAAGGCGTCAGGGAACAATTCCCGAGTAGACATGTGGGAATAGTAGGTTACTTGGGCCGAGCAGGCTATTTGGCGCCGAACTGGGTCGACTGAGCGACGGACAGTTGTCGATCGAACTCGACACCGCAACGGCGGCAACCAGTGTGCCGAGGGACTTGGTCAGACGGCTTCCAGCGAGATGGCATACCTGTCGTGATCCTCGGGAGGCTGAACTTGAACCGCTTGACCCACGCGCAGCGTGGTGTAGCCCTTGTTGAGGAGCTTCGTTCGGCTCAGGTCGACGCTGATCATGTCACCGTTGACCCCGACCAGGCCCTTGCCAGTCACTGGGTCGAAGGCGAGAACTTTACCGTCGAGGGCCGGTCCCGCACTGCCGGAGGCGCTCTCAGGCGTGGGCTGCTTGCGACGCAAACCCGGATTCCTCGCCGAGGACGGCTTGCGAGCAGCTAGTCGAGCAGCGACTTCGTACGTGACTTCATCGACGTCGAACGTGAGATCATCGTCATGGATCGTCATGATCGCCTCCTCCCGGCACATCTCATGGTACTCCGCCGCGGATCCATGTCGCCTGCATCGCTCGCAGGGCATCGACGAGCCCAGAGCCCTGGAAATCGGGCAGTCGTCCCAGGTCAGACGCCGAGGACATCAAGATCTGCTTCACCCGCTCGGGCTGCCCGATGAGCTCGGGAAATCGGGCCAGCAGTCGTGACGCCACGCCGCTGACATGCGCGGCCGCTTGGCTGGTGCCGCTGGCGATCACCCAGCCACCGCCTGGCGCCGGCCCGACGACCTGCCGTCCAGGCGCCAGCAGGTCCGGCTTGTGCCGACCATCAGCCGTGGGTCCGCGGCTCGACAATCCGATCGGCCCGTGGCGATAGGGCGACGTGGAGTCGGTGGCACCAACCGTGATGGCGCTCTCGGTGTTGCCGGGATCGGTGATGGACACCATCCGGTAGCCGACCCCCGGGCTCGACCGATAGCGAGCGTCCCAACCTGCGTTGCCGGCAGCCGCTACGACCACAACACCCGACTTCACGAGTCGGTCGACCTCCTGACACAGCGGCGTCCAGCCGCACGCGTCCTTGTTCGCGTCGAAGGGCGCCGACAGGGAGAGATTCACTCCATTGATACGTCCACGGGCGCCCGAGATCTGCTGGTAGCGATCACCGTCATTGAGCCAACGGATGAGAGCGAGCGCGACGATGACCGAGAACTCGTCTGTGACACCTCCGTCGCCGAACACCTTGATGTCGACCAGGTTGACGGTGGGGTGCATGCCGCGGATCCGCTCCGGCAGCTGTGCCGTGTTGTCCAGTGGGTCGATCTGGCGGACACCGATTGCATCGGCCCCGATGATCCCGGCGACATGGGTGCCGTGGTCGTCGTGTGGACCCCCTGGCGGGTTCACGGTGCCGAATGACGTCTCTCCATACCGGGGCTGTCCCGGTGACTGCGAGCCCGAGTCCATGGCACTCAGCAGGAAACGGGTCCATGACTCATCTCCCACGAGCCGCTGAAAGGTCTCGGCCGGATCGCCCTGCGCCGTCAGACCTTTCCGAATGTCAATGGTCAGCACGACGCGGCTCGCGTTCGGGTCGTCGCTGGAATGGTTGCGGAACGCCGGGTGGCGACTGTCGATCCCGGTGTCGACGACCGCCCAGGTGATCGGCGCCAGGTCATCCGGAAAGAGTTGGTCAACCGCGTCGATCTTGACGATCGAACGACTCCTGATCATGTGCTGTCCACGCGCCGGTTGAGGGAGACGCCCGCGATCGGTTGCTCGTGATTCGTTGGCACTCGCTGTCGACAGGTCGCCACGAGCTCGTCGAACGTATGCCGTGTCGTGCCCTTCTCGCGGGCACTGGCCACCAGCAGTTCGAGCCAATCCTTACGTCGCTCATCATGCGTGCTCCACGGCACGCGGCGTAGTTCGCTTGTCGTCGCAGACTCCCCGGGATCGCCAACGTCCGTTGAATCGCTCGTTGGCGGAACGCCTGGCACACGGAGGAGGAAGTCACCCCACCTGGTCAGTGGCAGGAGCACGACGAGGGCATCATCGAGACTGACCACGCTAAGAATGAATCGGTCCAGCACGATCGGTACTGTGTCGAGTTCCCCGCTGAGCTCTGCGGCCAGGAACGCGAGGCTCGCTCCTGCCTGTACCTCGATGACCACCTCGGCCTCGCCGAACTCGGCCGTTTCGAGCCAGACAGCCGGATCGATGGGACAGTCCAGCAAGTGGGCCTGCTCCGAGATACGCAGAACGGACATGGGTCAGCTCGCGACCAGCCGACGGGCATCGCCGCTGTGGTCGACCGCTGCCCACATCATCCATCCCACCAGTGCCAGAGCTATCGCGCCGACGATGACGCCGCCGGGGACGCCGACCACCTGTACGCCGATCAGTGCCGGTGCCAGGTAGCGGTAGACCCAGACGCCCCGGTCCGACCAGGTCAGCAGTCGTAGCTTCGTGGATTCGAGTTCTCTGACTCGCGGGATCAGCGAGGCGACGTCGGTGCCTTTGTCGGCCGCTGAGCGCCAGGCCTGCTCCGTTGCAGGGACGCCAGCGGCGGCGGCCACCAACTGTGTCGGCAACTCGTCCAGCCGTCCGTCGATCCACTCCTGGAGGGCCTTACCGACCTTCTCGCCGAAGAGTTCGGTGACCTTCGCCAGGCCCTTCTTGAGGAGTTCGACAGCCTTCTCCTTGATCAGGGTGAATTTCTCCTTCACGGCATCGAGGAGATCACCGAGCGCACCGCTCAAGACGCGGGCCAGCGAATCCACGAGTGCGCCGGCGACAGCCGCAGTCACGGTATCGGTACCGACCTTGACGATTCCGTCTGCGGAACGCTCAACGACTTTGTCCAACGAGTCCGACAGCGACGTCAGCCATTCAGGGTCGGGCTGGCTGCCGGCGCCCTGGCCGCCGCGCAAAACCTGGGCTAGGTCCGCGGCGATGCCGGTCTGCGATCCGACCTCCGGTGATTCACCGGCACTGGCGACCACGGTGCCACCGTCCTCGAACTCCCGGGAGAGTTCGAGCGCGACGTAGGCCGCCTCGATATCGCCCATCGCCAGGGTCGACATCACCCTGGAGCGCTCGTCACGATCGGAGATCTCCCGCGCGGCGGCCTCAGCCACGCTGGACTGCTCGGCGAACCGGTCCAGCACCGGAATCACCGCGTCTGCCACCTCGACCTCGCCTGCGCTCGCGGGACTCAGGCCCGGCGTCGTGGCCCAGCTGTCGAAATCGAGGAGGCCTTCGACCTGCTCGAGAGCGGCCTGCCATGCGTCGACAGCGGTCGACTGCTCAAATGCCATGGCACATCAAAGCGGCGGCCAGCCGGAGGTGTCAATGGGATGCCGAGGTATCAACAACCGGTGGGATGCGTCGTTCCCTCAGAAGTCGTGCGCCTTGGCGCGCTCGAAGCTCGCCCGGACCTCTGTCTCTGCCTCGTCGACTCCGGTCCAGGTGGCGCCCTCGACCGATTTGCCGGGCTCCAGGTCCTTGTAGACGGTGAAGAAGTGCTCGATCTCGAGCCGGAGGTATTTGCGTACGTCGTCGATGTCGCGCAGGTGGCTGCGACGGACATCGTTGGCCGGCACGCAGAGCACCTTGTCGTCGCCGCCGGCCTCGTCGCGCATCCGGAACATGCCGATGGCACGGCAGTTGATCAGGCAGCCCGGGAAGGTCGGCTCGGAGACCAGCACCAGTGCGTCGAGCGGATCGCCGTCCTGCCCGAGGGTGCCCTCGATGAAGCCGTAGTCGGCCGGATAGGCCGTGGAGGTGAACAAGGTGCGGTCGAGCCGGATCCGGCCCGTCTCGTGGTCCACCTCGTACTTGTTCTTGTTGCCCTTGGGAATCTCGACCGTCACGTCGAACGTCAAGCCACTCAGTGGGTGTCGGGTGTCGTCGCTGCTCGGCGAGGTCATCGCGGCTCCTTAGGATGGGCGCAACCCCGGATAGCTCGGTTGCCGACGGTTCGGTCGCCGATGACAGTTGGCCCGGGGTTCGGTGGGTGGGCTCCGGCTGAGCCTAACGTGGGAAGAAGGTGCGGACGTACGTGGGTCTCAAGCGACTGGCGATCGGGATCGCGGCGTTCGTCGTCGTTTCGGCGCTGGCTCTGGGTCTGATCACTGGCACCTTCGGGCGTCTCTTCGGCCACAACTCGGCGGTCGCCGGGGAGAGCGCGGGCGGCTCGTCGCCGGCCGGCCCTGCCAGTTCCTCCGGCCCTTCGGAGGCCGCCGGCGAGTCCGCTCCATCTGGCAGCACCGCAGGGAGCGCGGGCAGCGACGTGCCGACGACTGGGCCGACGGACGGAGCCGGGACGAACGGTGCCACTGCTTCGGCTGAACTCCCCGGCGCTGTGCTGCTGGCTGCCAGACCGGGCGACAAGCCGGACGCGGCCACGGTCGCGGCGCGGATCGAGGCAGTCAGCCGCAAGGGGGTCGGTGGCGTCTATTCCGGGTCGGCCGTCGACGTGGGCACCGGAAAGAAGCTGTTCTCCCATCGCGCTGGCGTGGGTGAGATCCCGGCCTCGGTGACCAAGATCCTCACCTCGTCGGCCGTGTTGTCCGAACTCGGTCCCGAGCACCGTTTCACCACCTCGGTGGTGCGCTCTGGGAAGCAGATCATCCTGGTCGGTGGCGGCGACCCGTACCTGGCCAGCAAGACCACGGCCAAGACCTATCCGGCGCGCGCCTCGGTCGCCGACCTCGCCAAACTGACCGCAGCCGCCTTGAAGAAGTCCAAGGTCACCACTGTCAAGCTCGGCTACGACGCCTCGTTGTTCAGCGGCCCCAGTTGGAATCCGAGCTGGCCGAGCGGATACGGCGACCAGACCACGAGGACCTCCGCCCTGTGGGTCGATGAGGGCCGGCTGGCGGGATATTCACCGGGTCCGCGGACCATTGATCCGGCTGGGCAGGCCGCCCGTACGTTTGCGGCTGCGCTCGAGAAGAAGGGGATCAAGGTCACCGGCGTCGGCCAGGCGAAGGCCAGCAAGAAGTACGCGAAGGTGGCCGCGGTGCGATCGATGCCCCTGGAGCGCATCGTGGAGCGAGTCTTGATGGTCAGCGACAATGACGGCGCCGAGGTGCTGTTCCGTCAGGTCGCGATCGCGGCCGGCCGGCCTGGCTCCATCAAGGAGGCCCAGCGAGCGATGAAGGCCACGCTGACCAGGCTCGGAGCATGGCAGGACGGAACCGTCATCCATGACGGCAGCGGGCTCTCCCGCGACAACCGGATCAGTGGCTCGACGCTGACCCGGCTGCTTCGGCTGGCCGCCCAGGACTCACATCCCGAGCTGCGCGGAGTCATCACCGGTCTGCCCGTCGCCGGGGTGGAGGGCAGCCTGGAGCACCGGTTCGACGGCCAGGACTCCTCTGCGGCACGGGGCATGGTGCGCGGCAAGACGGGCACCTTGCGACAGGTCTATTCACTTGCCGGCTTCGTCCGCACCGCCGACGGGACCCTGGTGGTGTACGCCTTCATCGCCAACGGCGCCACCAGCGAGTACGCCGCCAAGAACTGGCTCGACAACGTTTCTACCGCCGTCGCTACCTGTGGGTGCACCGGCTGAGGCTTGCGGCACTCTTACTTACAACACAGCTGGACAACCTGATCTGTCCACCCTCTCCAGCGCGGCCGGTTTGAATTACCGGACAACGAGGACCTATCTCAACCTGCTTGATGACCTGTGTGTCATCGACCGAGTTCCCGCCTGGAGCAGCAATCGACTCAGCCGACTGGTGAAGCTGGCCTGGTTTGGCGTACGTTTCGCGCCGGCGGGCCAAAGATGCACGCGGGTCGGGCGGGCGGGATGGTCGTCTTGCGCCGCGGGGCCAAGGACGTACGCGGGCCGGGCGGGATGTGGGTACGTTTCGCGCCGCGGGGCCAAAGGCGACCGGGGATCGGGCGGGATGTGGGTACGTTTCGCGCCGCGGGGCCAGGGACGTACGCGGGTCGGGCGGGCGTACGTACGTCTGGGGCCGCGGGCCAAAGACGATCGTGCGGGTGGCGCAGGCAAGCGGGCTCGTCGCGTAGCCAGGGAGCGATCTGGGGGAGCGGGGCAGGGGTAAGGCGCATAAGGTCGAGCCATGTCAACGTCCATGGTCGACTGGACCGTCGCTCTCAGTACGGCCAGCAGACTGGTGAAGCCGGGGCCCGAGATCTCCCGCGAGGGTGCGGCCACTGCCGTCGCCGATCTGCGCAGCTACGCAGTTCGTGCGGAGGAATACGTTCAGCAGGTCACCGGGCTGACCGTTCCTCGCGGTACGGCGCCCGTGCTGGTGGTGGACCGGCCTCGGTGGATCGAAGCGAATATCGAGGGATTCCGGCAGGTTCTGGCGCCGCTCAGCGCCAAGCTGGCCGAAACCAAGACTTCGAATGCCGTCTTGGCGAACCTCGGGGCTCGGGTGACGGGAGTAGAGGTCGGGGCTCTGCTCAGCTATCTGGCCCCCAAGGTGCTGGGCCAGTTCGACCCCTTCTATCCCGAGCTCGCGGTCGGCACGAATAGCACTGGCGCAGCCGACTCCGATGGCAACGCCGGTGCGGCGGAGCTGCCGCCGGGTGGCCGACTGCTGCTGGTGGCGCCCAACATCGTTGCCGTGGAGCGCGAGCTCGAGCTCGTACCGGCCGATTTCCGGCTCTGGGTCTGCCTGCACGAGGAGACCCATCGGGTGCAGTTCACCGCCGTGCCGTGGCTGCGTGGCTATCTGAACTCTCAGATCGCCGAGGTCGTCGCCACCGCCGAGGTCGACGCGAGCGCGTTGGCGTCCATGCTGCGTGAGGCCGTCAAGCGGATCGCCGATGCCGCCCGTGGAGACTCGGAGGTGTCGATCGTCGATCTCGTCCAGACGCCCGAGCAGCGGGAGATCATCGACCGGATCACCGCCGTGATGTCGCTGCTGGAAGGCCACGCGGACGTGGTGATGGACGGGGTCGGACCGGAGGTGATCGGAACGATCGCCGAGATCCGCCGCCGTTTCACCGTGCGCAGCCAGGGACAGGGCTTCGACAAGATCATCCGCCGGCTGCTGGGCTTGGACGCGAAGATGCGGCAGTACCGCGACGGCGCCGCCTTCTGCAAGGCCGTGATCGCCGAGGTGGGGATGGACGGGCTGAACCGGGTCTGGACGTCGCCGGCGACCCTGCCGACGAAGGACGAGATCGCAGACCCGAAGCTGTGGCTGGCGCGGATGGACTCGGACGGCTCCAATGAGGCAATCGAGGGCCGGAGCAACGCCGATGAACCAGGCGTCACGCCCGCCGGACCCGGTGTCGACCCCGGAGGCCCCGACGGATCTGGTGTCTGAGGACGGATTCCGGTGGCACGGCGGGCGCTCGGCCACGCGACGCTGACCCTGGTCCAAGCGGTCGAGACCGCCTTGGCCGACAGCGACCGCTGTCTGCTGGTCGCCTGTTCAGGTGGGCCTGATTCCCTCGCGCTGGCCCAGGCAGTTGTGCATGTCGGCCGGCGTCGACAACTGCCGATTGCCGCCGTCGTCGTCGATCACGGGCTGCAGGCAGGGTCCGCCGAGCAGGCCGCTGCCGCGTCATCGTCCCTGGCCAGGATGGGATTCACCCAGGTTTCCGTACGCCCTGTCGAGGTCATTGACTCGGGAGCCGGGCCCGAGGGCGATGCGCGGACGGCACGTTATCGCGCGCTGGAACTGGAGGCGGGAGAGCGCGGCGGGGCGACCGTGCTGCTCGGGCATACCCGTGACGATCAGGCAGAGACGGTGCTGCTCGGTCTCGCCCGTGGCTCGGGTATCAGGTCGCTCGCCGGCATGGCCGTCCGGAACGGTCCGGATGGCCGCTGGCTGCGGCCCTTGCTGGGCATCGGCCGGAAGGTCACCGAACAGGCGTGCCGGGAGAACGGACTGAAGCCCTGGCAGGACCCGCACAATCTCGACCCGGCCTATGCCCGCGTCCGCGTACGGCGCACGGTCTTGCCCATGCTGGAAGCTGAGCTCGGGCCTGGGGTCGCCGACGCCCTGGCCCGGACCGCGATGCTGGCCAGGGACGACGCCGACCTGTTGGATGCGCTCGCGGCGGAGGCCGATCCAGGGACCGCGGCCCTGGACTGCCTACAGCTGGAGAGCCTGCCGCCGGCGTTGCGGCGTCGGATGCTGGCCCGCTGGCTCCGGCTGGAGCATGGTCTCGGCGACCTTTCGGCGGGACATCTGTTCGCCGTCGATGCATTGCTGACCGACTGGCACGGCCAGTCGGGTGTCGATCTGCCCGGCGGAGTACGCGTTCGCCGCGCCAATGGCGGCCTCCACCTCGGGTAGAGGTAGGGCGGGTCGGGTCAGATGGTCAGGGCAACCAGCCACCCGAGGCTGTGGGAGGCTAGCCACTGTGGATGACGCGCAGATCAGCGGGGACCTCTCTCGGGTGCTGTTCACCAAGGACCAGATCGCCAAGCGGATCGCTGAGCTGGCCGCCGAGATCGATACCGACTACGAAGGCAAGGAGCTGCTCCTGGTGGGGGTGCTCAACGGCGCCGTGATGGTGATGGGCGACCTCTCCCGAGCGCTCAAGAGCCACTGCCAGATGGACTGGATGGCCATCTCCTCCTACGGCTCCGGTACGCAGTCCTCCGGAGTGGTGCGGATCCTGAAGGACCTCAACACCGACATCAGCGGCATGCACGTGTTGGTGGTCGAGGACATCATCGACACCGGCCTCACGTTGTCGTACCTGGTCGGCAACCTGATGTCTCGCAACCCGGCCAGCCTCAAGATCATGACCGCGTTCCGCAAGCCCGATGCGGCCAAGAACGCGGTCGACGTCGCGTACGTGGGCTTTGACATCCCCAATGACTTCGTCGTCGGCTACGGCCTGGACTACAACGGCCGCTACCGAAACCTGACCTCGGTCGCGACCCTGGCGCCCCACGTCTACAGCTGAGACTCCACCTTCTGCTGGGGTCCGCTTCGGCTCTGTCATGGGCGAAAAGTGGGGTCGTTTCGGTTCGGACGATAGCCTTGCCGAATACGGGGTCGCCACGGCCCCTCCGACTAGGTAGGACATGAACGTCAAGCGCATCTTCCGCGGCCCGATCCTGTGGATCGTCCTTGCCGTCATCGCCATCGGACTGCTGATCGATCTCACCGGCAATCTGACCGGCGGCTACACCGAGGAGCCCACGTCCAAGGTCGTCCAGATCATCAACGGTGACGAGCCGCTCAAGGAAGTCATCCTCAAGGATGGCGAGCAGGAGATCCAGGTCACCACCGCCGGCGACAAGCCCGCCAAGTACAAGGCGGTCTGGGTTGGCAACCAGAGCCAAGACCTGGTCAAGCGGCTGAACGAGCGAGTGGCCGCCGGCACCCTGGAGAGTTGGCAGGGCCTGAACCCGACCCCGGGCTTCTTCCAGACGCTGCTGGGCACCCTGATCCCGTTCATCATCATCGGCGTGCTCTTCTTCTTCCTGCTCAACTCTGTGCAGGGCGGTGGCAGCCGGGTGATGCAGTTCGGCAAGTCCAAGGCCAAGGTCGCCAACAAGGACACCCCGAAGACCACCTTCGCCGATGTCGCCGGTTGTGAGGAGGCGATCGAGGAGCTCGAGGAGATCAAGGAGTTCCTGGCCGAGCCCGCGAAGTTCCAGGCCGTCGGTGCGAAGATCCCCAAGGGCGTCTTGTTGTATGGCCCGCCTGGCACCGGCAAGACCTTGCTGGCGCGGGCGGTCGCCGGCGAGGCGGGGGTGCCGTTCTATTCGATCTCCGGCTCCGACTTCGTCGAGATGTTCGTCGGTGTGGGCGCTTCACGCGTACGTGACCTGTTCGAGCAGGCCAAGGAGAACGCCCCGGCCATCGTCTTCATCGACGAGATCGACGCGGTCGGCCGGCACCGTGGCGCCGGCATGGGCGGCGGTCACGACGAGCGTGAGCAGACGCTGAACCAACTGCTGGTCGAGATGGACGGTTTCGACGTACGCGGTGGAGTCATCCTGATCGCCGCCACTAACCGGCCCGACGTGCTGGACCCGGCGCTGCTGCGCCCGGGGCGTTTCGATCGGCAGATCGCCGTCGAGGCCCCGGATCTGAAGGGGCGTTTCCAGATCCTCAAGGTGCATGCCGAGGGCAAGCCGATGGGTCCCGACATCGATCTCGAAGGCGTGGCGCGGCGTACTCCTGGTTTCACCGGCGCCGACCTGGCCAACGTGCTCAACGAGGCCGCACTGCTGACCGCCCGCAAGAACGAGCGGATGATCACCAACGCCGATCTGGACGAAGCGATCGACCGGGTCATCGCCGGGCCGCAGAAGCGCAGCCGGCTGATGAACGAGCACGAGAAGCTGATCACCGCCTATCACGAGGGCGGCCATGCTCTGGTCGCTGCGGCGCTGCCGGGCACCGATCCCGTGCAGAAGGTGACGATCCTGCCGCGTGGCCGGGCGCTCGGCTACACGATGGTGCTGCCGGAACAGGACAAGTACGCCAACACGCGTGCGGAACTGCTCGATCAGCTGGCCTACATGATGGGTGGCCGGGCCGCCGAGGAACTGGTCTTCCACGACCCGACGACCGGTGCCAGCAACGACATCGAAAAGGCCACCAATGTGGCCCGGGCGATGGTGACGCAATACGGCATGACTGAGCGACTGGGCGCCATCAAGCTCGGCTCCAGTGGCTCCGAGCCGTTCCTCGGTCGCGACTTCGGGCATCAGAAGGACTACTCCGAGGACATCGCCGCGGTGGTGGACCAGGAGGTGTCGAAGCTGATCAGCAATGCCCATCAGGAGGCGTTCGACATCCTGACCGAGAACCGGGACGTGCTGGATGACCTGGTCAGGGCGCTGTTCGAGAAGGAGACCCTGGATCGGGCCGAGGTTGCCGCGGTCTTCCAGCCGCTGCGGCTGCGGCCGAAGCGGCCGGCGTGGACGGGCTCGGACACCCGGGTGCCCTCCAGCATTCCGCCGGTGATGCCGCCGCCTCCGGCGATTCCGGTCAACGGTCAAAACGGTCATCACACCAACGGTCACGCTCAGATCGGTGCCGGCGCCCCGGCCGGTGGTGGTCAGGCCGGGCAGAGCGGTCAGGGCGGAACCGGTCATGGTGGGAGCGGGCAGAGCGGCTATGGGCCGGTCGGTGGTCCGTCGGTGCCGCCGAATCAGCCGGGGCCGCAGCAGCCTGGTCCCACTCAAGGTGGTCCCGCTCAAGGTGGTCCCGCTCAAGGTGAGCCCGGTCAGAGTTGGCCGCCGGCGGGGCCGGACTTCCGGTGACTCTGTCGAACCGGACGCAGGTTGACCGTACGGCTTCCGATCGTGCGCACGTGGACGGTCAAGGTGAGAGCGCGGTGGCGGCTGGAACGGCACGGTCGTACGACCATCCGCGGGTTGTCGCAGCCGTCCGCGAGATCCTGGCCGGGATCGGCGAAGACCCGGATCGGGACGGACTTCGGGACACTCCGGAGCGGGTTGCGCGGGCGTACGCAGAGATGTTCGCGGGACTCTCTCAGGAGCCTGAAGACGTCCTCACCACCACCTTCGACCTGGGGCATGACGAATTCGTCCTGGTCAAGGACATGGAGGTCTGGTCGTGCTGTGAGCACCACCTGGTGCCGTTCACCGGAGTCGCGCACGTGGGTTACATTCCCAGCGCGGACGGCCGGATCACCGGGCTGAGCAAGTTGGCCCGGCTGGTCGACGTCTACGCCAAGCGGCCCCAGGTGCAGGAGCGGCTGACCACCCAGGTCGCCGATGCCCTGCAGCGCATCCTGCAACCTCGCGGGGTGATCGTGGTGCTCGAGTGCGAGCACCTCTGCATGACGATGCGGGGCGTCCGCAAGCCCGGATCGCGGACCGTGACGAGCGCCGTCCGTGGCCAGTTGCGCAATGCCGCCACCCGGGCCGAGGCGCTCAGCCTGATCATGGCGCAGCGTTGATAGCGGACCCCAGCTATGACGGCTGAGCTGCGGGTGGACGGGCTGCCCCATCCCGGGCGGACTCTGGTGGTGGGCGTCGTCAATGTCACTCCGGATTCGTTCTCCGATGGGGGCGAGTGGCTGGACCCCGACGACGCGATCGTGCACGGCCTCGAACTTCTCGCCGAGGGGGCCGATCTCGTCGATGTGGGAGGCGAGTCCACGCGACCGGGCGCGGTCAGGCCGACACAGGAGGTCGAGTTGGCGAGGGTCATCCCGGTGATCCAGGCACTGTCTGCGGCCGGTGGCATCGTCAGTGTCGACACGATGCGCTCCGAGGTCGCAGAGCAGGCGGTGGCGGCTGGTGCTCGGGCGATCAATGACGTCTCGGGCGGCCAGGCTGATCCGCGGATGCTGGCGACCGTGGCGCGGCTCGAAGTCCCGTACGTCTGCATGCACTGGCGTGGGCACTCGGCCGACATGCAGAGCCGGGCGGTGTACGCCGACCTGGCCGCCGAGGTGACGGCCGAGCTCAGCAAGCAGATCGAGCAGGTGCTGGCCGCCGGCATCCGACGGGACCGGCTGATCCTGGACCCTGGCTTCGGCTTCGCCAAGACGGGTGAGCACAACTGGGAGCTGTTGAACCATCTGGACGACCTCGACGCCCTCGGCTATCCGATCCTCTACGGGCTGTCCCGCAAGACCTTCCTCGGCACGCTGCTCGCCACACCCGACGGCCGGCCCCGTCCGGCAAGGGAACGGGATGACGCCTCACTGGCCTTGACCACGTTGCTCGCGCAACGGCGGGTCTGGGCGGTCCGCGTCCATCGCGTACGCTCCACCTGTGACGCAATTGCAGTGGTCGAACGAATGCGTCGAGGCTGAATCAGCTCGCGCCCGGGTCGGTGCCTGTCAGCGACGTGATAACACGCTGTGGGTCTGCTGGGAACCTCGTCCAGCCCTCTCAGCGACGGATCTCATCTCTTGGCAAGTCCGATAGGGTCGTAGGCGGAGGTGATGATGACGGCTGACCTGATTGTGCTCACCGGCATCGTCGGACGCGGGCACCACGGCGTGTATGCGTTCGAGCGAGACGAGGGGCAGGATTTCGTCGTCGATGTCGTCGCCACGATGGACCTCAGCGTGGCCGCCGAGAGCGACGACCTCGCCGAGACCATCGACTACTCGGCGTTGGCCACCGCCGTGGTGGCTGACATCGAGCGCGACCCGGTCAACCTGATCGAAAAGTTGGCCGACCGGATAGCCAGGACCTGCCTGCGCGACCCGCGGATCACGACCGTCACGGTCACGGTCCACAAGCCACAGGCGCCCATGCCCGTACGGGTCGGCGATGTCGCCGTCACCCTGACCAGGAGTAACGCCATATGAGCAGTCCCAATCCCTATGCCATTGACGCGGACACCCTGAGCGGAATGAAGCCGCTCCGTAAAGTCGTCTACTCGCTTGGCTCCAATCTCGGCGACCGGCTGAACAACCTGCAGGGCGCGGTCGATGCCATTCGGGACACCCCGGATGTGATCGTGGTCGATGTCTCCTCGGTGTACGAGACCGAGCCGGTGGGCGGTCCGGCGGACAGCCCGTCTTTCCTGAACCTGGTGGTGGTGGCCGAGTCGACCCTGGAACCGCGGACCTTGCTGGAGCGTGCCCAGGCGATCGAGGACGCGTTCGGCCGGGAGCGGGAGGAGAAGTGGGCCCCCCGAACCCTCGATGTGGACCTGATCATGGTCGGCAACTCGACCGCCGAGACCGACGACATGCGCCTGCCGCATCCGCTGGCCGGCGAGCGTGCCTTCGTGCTGCTGCCCTGGTTGGAGGTCGATGCCCGCGGTGAAATCCCCGGTGTCGGTCGGATCTCTGAACTGGCCGCCGCTGTTTCGGGCACCGATGGTGTCGTACGGCGCACCGATCTCGAGATCGAAGTCGACTGACCCGGATCAGATGACTGGTTTGCCCTGGTGACCGGGCCGCTGTGATGACCGAGCGCGGCCCGAGCCGACCGGCTGGAGACCCGAGCAGTGGCTCGGTGAGATCGACCTCGTGGACGACCCTGCTCATCGCTGCCATCTTCGGTGCCCTCGGCGGGTGGTTGATCGTGGTCATCGCCGGCGCCCTCGATGTGGTCCCGCCGTATGTGCCCTGGACCGCGCCGGGTGCGCTGGCGGTGATCGCGGCGCTGGTCGGCGCGCTGGCGTGGTCGACCCATCAGCGGATCCAGGTGCGTCATGAACGCATCGAGCCGGAGCGTGGAGTGGCGTTCCTGGTGCTGGGCAAGGCATCCGCGCTGGCCGGCGCCCTGGTCGCCGGCGGCTATCTGAGCTTTGCGCTGCTCTTCCTCGGCCGCTGGGATGCCGAGGGGCCGAGGGAGCGAGTGATCCGGTCCCTGGTCGCCGTCGCAGTTGCGGCCGGTCTGTGCATCGCCGGCCTGCTGCTGGAACGGGCCTGCAAAGTGCCGGGTGGCGACGATGAGGACGATCTGGAGGACGAGGACCCGTACGAGTCCCACAGCTGACCCCATCGGCGGTTTGTTCCATGGTCCCCGTGAGCGGTGACCATGGAACAAAACCCGCAGTGAGGAAGCGGCGCGCCATCAGAGGTATCATTCAAAGTGAATGGAGGAGGCTGAGATGGTAGCGAGGAAACGGCGTTCTGGACGCGCACTTGCCTCAAGCGCGGTGCCCAGTGGAAGGAGGAACGTCGGCGTCATCGCCCAGTCCGACGCGGCGGCCTTCTTGCCGGTTATCGAGATCGTCGGTCCCGCCGCGTTCGCGGCGGGTATCAAGGGGGGGGCGCCGTCGAAGGACGCCGTCAGGGACGCTGCCAGAGTCCTTCGAGCACAGAGGGAGTTGAATCAACTGGCCGAGCGCCGGCTGATCTACCAGGCTGGTAGGGCGAAGACGTCGCAGTCCGCAATCGCAGCTCTGCTCGGGACCTCGCAACCAACGGTGTCGCGGATTGTGAGGCAGATAGAGCAGGATCCCTCACTGCTGGCACCGAGTCCCAACGAGTTGATCTATCGTCGTGCGGTCGGCCAGATCGACACGGCCACGATGATGAAGGGATTGGTGTCGTACGAATATCGCTCTGGTCAGTACGACCCCTCTGGCGGCGACGCCTACCTCCGTGGGGACTGGCGTCAGATCGAGAACGGACTTGCTGGCGGCCTCATCACTGATGAGGAGTACGAGGAGATAGCACGCGAGGCGCCGAGCGCGAAGTCTGCGAGTGCTGATCACTGATCTTCGGGCGGCGGTCGCAGCTGGGCTGGAGGCACTGTGCGCTCCAGGTGCTCCGCTAAATATGGACGCCGTTGGCGCCACGTGGCGCAGACATGCGGTCGGTGGCACCGACCCACACGTAGGCCGCTACCTGCCGAGCCGGCTGCGGACGCACCGAGAACTGATTGATGCGTTCTTGGACGTCAGCACCCGGATTGCGGTCGACGGTCTTGCAGCGGTCGCTACGGCTGGCCCGCCGGCAGCCGGAAAGTCGACCCAACTCACTGAGCTTGGCTACGACGACACCTGGCGACGGATAGACCCGGATGACTTCAAGGTCTTGCTCATCGAGCACGATCTCCGCAGTGGGAACCTGGCCGTTCCTGACGAGGTTGCCGACTTGGCGCTGGCTGACTGCGAAGGGATCATGCCGATGGAGCTTTCCGGGATCTATCATCGCGAGTCGACTGTCGTTGCCGACAAAGTGCAGCAGATATGCATGGCTGCACGCGAGAATGTGGTTATCGAGGGCACGATGTCTTGGAGTGGGTTGGCGCCGCAACTGGTGGGCGATTTGGCGACCTACGGCTACCAAAGGCTCGAGGTGGTCCTTGTTGAAGTGCCGCTGACGATCGCGCTCGAGCGGTCCATGGCGCGTTGGTGGCCCGATCGTCAGGTCGGAGGTATGGGCGGTCGCTTCACCCCTGCGGCCGCGATTCGCAGCCTGTATCGGACTGAAACGGAAACGGTCTGCGCGGCGCATGCTCGTGACTTGGTCGAGATGGCTACTGCGGCGAGCATCTCCGCCGCACTCAAGGTCTGAGCATCCGGAAGATTCACCACACCGGTGATCACGCCGTTGCCTGATGGCACGGCCCGGGTCGAGTGGTCGACCGACGAGCCTACGAAGGGGTCGGTGAGCGTTGGACGCTCGGCGGGCAAGCTGGTGATCTCAGCTGTCGATTCGGAAGCCACTCGGGCACACAGCCTGGTGGTGGTCGGGCTCGATCCCGATGCCACGTACTGGTTCCGGACGAGCTCGGCCGATCGCGCCGGTAACGCGGTGCTGGGCAAAGCCGTCCGGGTGGCGACACCTGCCGCTGGGGTCGGGGAGCAGTATGCGGCCTCCTTCCGGCGAGGGAAGCTCGCTGGTCAGGCCACGATCGACGCCGCCGACCTGCGTGGAGTCACCCTGGCCGGCGATCGTGCCGAGAAGCGACAGGGAACCTTCACCTCAGGGGTGCTGGACGCCCAGGCGATGGTCGATTGGGATCAGGCGGTGACGCGGATGGTTGTTCCCAAGGGCAGCTCGGCGGTCATCAAGGTGCGTACGGGGAGCACCGTGACGCCAGACGGCAGCTGGACGGCGTGGAAGGCCGTGTCCAAGGCAGGGCGGATCACCGGCAGTTCGCGGCTCATCCAATATCAGGTGACGCTGACCAGCGCAGCCAAGGCGGATGCACCGGCCGTGCTCGCCGTCGGCTTCACCGGCAACGGAGAGCGTCCCGAGCATGAGGGCGAGATCCACTAGGAAGGGCGGTGTCGGTGGGAGCGCCATGTCGTTCGGCATAGGCCGGGGAGTGGTGGCCTTGATGTCGTTCGGCACCGCGCTCCCTGCGAGGGTCTACGCACCCGGTGCGGCGATGCCGGAGGTCAAGGTGCGGGTGAGCAGGCTGGCTGCTTCGTGCCAGGTGCGCGACCCCGAGGCGACCACCAGATGCGCGGCGAACAGGGTGGTCCAGACGACGGTGCCAACCCAGTCTCCGGGCAGATCCTGGGCCAGCGACCCGTCCTGGTAACCCCTGCTGATGGCCGAGCCCAGCGGATCGTCCTCGTCGTCGTACCACGTGTCGGGGTCGACCAGCGCGTTGTCGGCGAACACCAGGCCGAGCACTGATCCGAGCTGGATCAGCTCGGTGCACATCCGCAGCAGCGCTTCCAGGCCGGTGCCTTCGGTCGGTCTCGACTGGGCGACCGCGCTGGCATATCGGGCCCGACACTCCTCGTCGACGGCGGCGATCAGCTGCGCCCGATCGGCGAAATACCGGTTCACCGTGGTCCGCCCAACCCCTGCTCGATCAGCCACGGTGCCGAGTGAGGCGCTGTTGTCGGCTGCCCAGACATCGACGGCGGCGGCGACGATGTCGCGTCGGGTGCGGTCTGCCTTGGTCGATCGGGCCAGGATCACGGCGACAATCATAGCGAACGTCTCTTGCCTATTACGGAACATCAATGCACCATTATGGTTATGGAGGAATCCGCAACGACGTCACAACCTCCTCGGCGCCGTACGTGGTGGCTGGCGCTGAGTCTGCTCGTCCTGTCACCGATCTGTGCCGAGTACCTGTCGGCGTACGACGACTCGACCGGGCATCCGGCCGCGCTGCTCGGGAACTTGCTGATCTTCGTCCCGCTGTATGGGTGCGCGGCCTTGCTGATCCGCGAGATCGCCCGTCGAGCGCGACTGGGATGGGTCGGGATCCTCGCTTTCAGCGCGGCCTTCGGGGTGATCGAGGCCGGTCTGGTCGATCAGTCTCTGTTCAGTCCCGACTATCGAGGCCTCAGCGGCTGGGACGAGATGTTCACCGTCACCTTGATCGGTCCACTGGGTCTCAGTGCCTACAACCTGCTCAGCTTCGTCGGCGGTCATGTGATGCTGAGCATCTGCGGTCCGATCGCGCTGGTGGAGGCGTGGCGGCCGGATCGGACGCACCAGCCGTGGCTGCGGGTGCCGGGTCTGGTGATTGCCGGGCTGGCCTATGCCGTCGCCTCGGTGCTGGTGCTGTACTGGCATCTGCAGACCGAGCACTGGCACGCCGCGCCGGGTCAGCTGATCGGTGCCGGTCTGGTGGTTCTTGCGTTGATCGCCGGCGGAGTGGTGGTCGGGCGGCGACCCCGGCTGGCCACCAGTGTTTCTGGCCCCCAGCTGGGACGCACGGCCGTGGTCTCCCTGGTCCTGGCGACCGCCTACCATCTGCTCCCGCAGTCCTGGCCCGGCGTCGCGGGAGCGGTTGTCCTGCTGGCACTGGCCGGATTCCTGCTGCATCGCGCGTCGCGGGCGCGGTCCTGGAGTCCGACGCATATCGCCGTCGTAGGCGCCGCCCCATTGCTGCTGACGGGTCTTCTCGCCTTCACCTACGACCCGATGATCGGGGAGGTCTCGCAGCAGGCGAAATATGTCCACAACGTCGCGATGCTGGTGATCGTGCTGCTGGCATTGACCATTGCGTTGATGAGGCGGGAGACACGGCGCAGCCTCCTCCAGGAGGAGTCCATCGCTACATAGGGTGGGCGCCGTGACCACTGCCCCGGTGTCGGCCCCTGCCCAACTCGCGCGTACGGGCACGGCCACGCGGAAGCAGACGGCCCCGGCGCGGCAGCGGATCTCCACCGCGGTGCTGGTCGTGGGCACGGTGTTGTCGCTCGGCTCGCTGGCCGGGCCGGATTGGATGCTGCGGGCCGGCGTGGTGATCGCGCTGGCTTCGGCGGTGGCCTCGTGCGCGCTGGCTTGGCGGGAGCTCTATCTGACCAAGCGAAAGCATGCCCAGGAGCTGATCACGGTCGGGCGGCGGCACAGCGCTGACCTGCGGGCGGAGCGCCAGCACAACGCTGATGTCTTGAGCACCGTGAGCGAGCGCGCCAAGCGTTGGCGGAGTGAGGTCGATCGTCAACAGACCCAGATCGCCGGGCTCCGGGTCGAGGTGGCCGCGCTGAGCAGCGATCTCGGCTCGGTACGGCGCCAGCTGGTGCATGCCAACAAGACCGTCAGCGGGCTCCGCGAGGCCGTTCGGGATCGCGATGTCGAGCTCTCCCTGATGCGGTCGGTGCCGCTGTCTTCAGCTGCTCCTGGTGCCGTGGAGACGGCGGCAGGGGTGCATGCGCTGCCGCGGCGCGTACGTGTCGAACGGGCTGACCGGCCTGCTGCGGCCGAAGCTGTCACGCCGTCGGTCGGCGAGGCACGCCTGGTCATCAGCCAGCATCCCGTCGAGCCGGCCATGCCGAACTTCGAAGCAGACCGCCGCCCCGCCTGACGCTGGTTGTCGCTCGGACCTCCCGGTCTGCCGACCTGCCGCGGAAGTCGCTCGGGATTCTGGTTGTCGCTCCATCTGCAGATCGAGCGACAACCAGCAACCCGAGCGACTTCGTGTGAGAGGGGGTGAGAGGGCTCTCATTGCTGGCTCCTGGTCACCTCATCTCGGGTTGGTTGATTTGGTCTCGTCAGTGGGGAGCTGACCCGATGAGATCACCCGAGAGGAATGAGCACGATGCTCGACAAGACCAAGTGGATTCTGGCTGGCGGTGCAGCTGCGGTGGCGCTGACTCCGGTGGCGGCCTTTGCCGCGGGGTATGGACCGTTCGGCTTCAACGCAAGCTCGGAGGTCGTGGCGGAGTCGGTGCAGCAGTCCGACGCAGTGGCGCTGACCGCGGTGGATGACGCGATGAATGTCGTCGATCCGACGCCGGTCACGCCCAACACCGCGATGTCGCCGAAGACTGCGAATACGCCGGCGACACCGGCGACCGCGATCACTCCGAATACCGCGAACACTCCCAACACACCGAAGACGGCGCTGACGCCCAACACACCCAACACTGCAAACACGCCTGTTTCGCCGGCGACCCCGAAGAGCCCGTTGAGCCCGCGGTCTGCGGTGAGCCCGAAGAGCCCCGGATCGCCGAAGAGCCCCGCTTCAGCTTGATTCTGCGCGGTTGCTGCGATATCGGGCCGGCCGACAGGATCAGACATCAACAATCCCTGAACAATCACCCCACATCAGATTGTCGTTTCTGTTTCGTGATCGAGTGACTCTGAGGTAACGTGAAGCACGTCGGTCCCCATTCCTATACCGGAGGCAGAAGTGGCGCAGCGCGTCCAGATTATTTTGGAAGACGATTACGACGGCAGCCAAGCGGACGAGACTGTCTCGTTCGCACTCGATGGCGCAGAGTACGAGATCGATCTCTCGTCTGCGAATGCGGCGGACTTGCGGGGCGCGTTGGCGCCTTGGTTGGCACATGCGCGAAAGGTGGGCGGTCGAAAGCGGACCCGCTCTGCCGGTCGTGCCGCAAGCAGCGAAAGCAGCGGCGGTTCCACCAGTGAAATCCGCGCTTGGGCGGTCGAGAACGGCATGGAGGTGTCCAGCCGGGGTCGGATCTCCGCCGACGTTCGCCAGGCGTACGAGAAGGCACACGCCTGATCTGAACTGAATCTCAGCAGGTTGCAGTTGCGCCCTGGGCGAACATGGTTCGTCCGGGGCGCAGTGCGTTCAGGTGCTTCCGTGGTCGGTCGCAATCTTCGAGGCCGCGCCGTGCACGGTCTGGTGCGCGCCGGCGCGAGGTGCTGGAACTGACGAGATTCCTGGTGTGACGTGCCCTGAGACCCGCTGACGACGTTGCCGTGTGGTTGGCGGTGGCGAAGTGGGAACAGACGGACCGCCTACCGGCGTTGACGAGTAGGCAACCCGTCCGCCTGGGCGTACATCCCTCGATCCCGAGGACCTGCGCCGAACGGTCCGAAGCGGCCGGGGTCGCGGACTAGAGTTGGGTTCCAGCAGGTGCTGCGGGCCCGCAAGGGTTCACTGCGCAGGCACCGTCAACGAGGAGAAGTCATGTTTGAGCGTTTTACCGATCGGGCCCGACGCGTCGTCGTGTTGGCGCAAGAAGAGGCTCGCATGCTGAACCACAACTACATCGGCACCGAGCACATCCTGCTCGGGTTGATCCATGAGGGTGAAGGCGTCGCGGCCAAGGCTTTGGAGTCATTGGGTATTTCGCTTGAGGCTGTTCGGCAGAAGGTCGAGGAGATCATCGGCCACGGTCAGCAGTCACCCAGTGGACATATTCCATTCACACCGCGAGCGAAGAAAGTCTTGGAGCTCTCGCTGCGCGAGGCGTTGCAGATCAACCATTCCTACATCGGCACTGAGCACATCTTGTTGGGGCTCATTCGCGAGGGAGAAGGCGTCGCCGCGCAGGTGCTGGTGAAACTCGGCGCCGATTTGAATCGGGTACGCAGCCAGGTTCTCCAACTGCTCAGCGGATTCCAGGGCAAAGAGGCGGCGACCGCCGGCGCGCCGGAGCAGGGCAACGCGCCATCCTCGTCGATGGTGCTCGACCAGTTCGGCCGCAATCTGACCCAGGCTGCTCGGGAGAACAAGCTCGACCCGGTCATCGGCCGGGAAACCGAGATCGAGCGCGTGATGACGGTGCTCTCCCGACGTACGAAGAACAACCCTGTGCTGATCGGTGAGCCCGGTGTCGGTAAGACCGCGGTGGTGGAGGGGTTGTCGCAGGCGATTGTGCGTGGCGATGTTCCCGAGACGCTGCGGGACAAGCAGATCTACACCCTCGACCTGGGTGCTCTGGTGGCCGGCAGCCGTTACCGCGGTGATTTCGAAGAGCGCCTGAAGAAGGTGCTCAAGGAGATTCGTACGCGCGGTGACGTCGTGCTGTTCATCGACGAGATCCACACCCTGGTCGGTGCCGGTGCGGCCGAGGGCGCGATCGACGCGGCGAGCATCTTGAAGCCGATGCTGGCTCGCGGGGAATTGCAGACCATCGGTGCGACCACGCTCGACGAATACCGCAAGTACGTTGAGAAGGACGCCGCGCTGGAACGCCGGTTCCAGCCGATCCAGGTGGCCGAGCCGTCGATCGCCCATACCATCGACATCCTGCGCGGGCTGCGGGACCGGTACGAGGCGCACCACCGGATCACCATCACCGACGAGGCCTTGGTGGCTGCGGCGCAGATGGCCGATCGCTATATCTCCGACCGGTTCCTGCCGGACAAGGCGATCGACCTGATCGACGAGGCCGGTGCCCGGCTCCGGATCCGCCGGATGACCGCGCCACCGGATCTGCGCGAGTTCGACGAGAAGATCGCCGCCGTACGGCTGGAGAAGGAAGCCGCGATCGACGCTCAGGATTTCGAGCGTGCCGCCAGTCTCCGCGACGACGAGAAGAAGCTGCTCGCCTCACGCTCCGAGCGGGAGGCACAGTGGAAGTCCGGCGATCTGGACGTGGTGGCCGAGGTGGACGAGGAGATCATCGCCGAGGTGCTCTCCACCGCCACCGGCATCCCGGTGTTCAAGCTCACCGAGGAGGAGTCGGCTCGACTGCTCCGGATGGAGGACGAGCTGGGCAAGCGCTACATCGGTCAGCACGACGCGGTGCGGGCGCTGTCGCGGTCGATCCGGCGTACCCGGGCCGGTCTGAAGGACCCGAAGCGGCCCAGCGGCTCGTTCATCTTCGCCGGCCCCTCCGGCGTCGGCAAGACCGAGCTGACCAAGGCGCTGACCGAGTTCCTGTTCGGCGACGAGGACGCGCTGATCCAGCTGGACATGAGCGAGTTCTCCGAGAAGCACACCGCCTCGCGGCTGTTCGGCTCGCCGCCGGGGTATGTGGGCTACGAAGAGGGCGGTCAGCTCACCGAGAAGGTGCGCCGCAAGCCGTTCAGCGTGGTCCTCTTCGACGAGGTCGAGAAGGCACACCCGGACATCTTCAACTCGCTGCTGCAGATCCTGGACGAAGGTCGGCTGACCGATGCGCAGGGCCGGGTGGTCGACTTCAAGAACACCGTCATCGTGATGACCACCAACCTGGGCACCCGGGACATCGCCAAGAGCGTGTCGCTGGGCTTCAGCCAGGCCGGTGACGCCGAGGGCAGCTACGAGAAGATGAAGGCCAAGGTCGCCGACGAGCTCAAGCAGCACTTCCGGCCCGAGTTCCTCAACCGTGTCGACGAGATCGTGGTGTTCCGCCAGCTGACCCAGGCCGACATCGAGCGGATCGTCGACCTGATGGTGGCCCAGATCGAGATCCGGCTGAAGGACAAGGACATGGGCATCGAGCTCACGCCCGCGGCCAAGACCTTGATCGCGAAGCGCGGTTTCGATCCGGTGCTGGGTGCACGGCCGCTGCGTCGGGCACTGCAGCGCGACATCGAGGACATGCTGGCCGAGAAGATCTTGTTCTCCGAGGTGAAGTCGGGTCAGATCGTGGTCGTGGATGTGGCCGATCCTGGGTCGGAAAACGCGTTTACGTTCATGGGTGTCGAACGCTCGACCGCGCCGGACACGCCGCCGGTGGAGTTCGGTGGTGTGATCGAGGGCTTGGCCGAGCCCGGCGAGCATGGTGAGGCGACCAGCGATCGCTGAGTCTGTCTCGTCTGATCTGGACCTGAGGGTCCTGTAGTTCAGCGTTATCGAAGGGTCGTCCCGTGATTCGGGGCGGCCCTTCGCCGTCTCTCCAGTCTCGCGTTCCGAACCCCTTGATTCGACTTTCCCCGGGGGATTTCGGCCTGCTTCGACTTCGCACCAGCTGCTGCTACTTCGCACTACGTGTACCCAGTGCGGAGTCGCATTAGTTGGTGCGAAGTCGAATTGGGGGAAGCGGGAAGTGGTGCGCAGTTGCAGAGAGAGTCGGTGCGAAGTGGAATCAGGGGAAGTGGGAAGTGACTACGGGAGGTCGCGCGGGGACTCGCTGGCCTCGGCGATTGCCTGGGCCTGAGCGGTCTTGCCTTCGGCGATCTTCTCGTCGTCATCGGTGAGGATGCCAGCCAGCTCGGTGAGCTGACCGGTGAACTCGGCCAGCCCATCCGGACTGGCATCGCCGTCATCACTGTCGCCGTCATTACTGTCGCCGTCATTACTGTCGCCGTCATTACTGTCGCCGTGAGCGCCGTTGGCAGCCCGATCGGCCGCCTGCGTCGGGAGTGGGCCCGTGCCGGGATGGCGTACGTGGGCAACCGCCAGCTCGGCGACCGTGTCCGCGTGCGCATGCATGATCGAGTGTGCAGCGTCCTCGATGATCTCGACCCGGCCGCTGGGCAGCAGCTCCATCACCTGGTCGATCCACTCCGGCGGACATAACGTATCCAGCGCGCCGCTGATCACGAGGGTGTTGGAGCGCACTTTCGGCAGTGTCTCCTCCAGCGGATAGTGCATCATCTCCGGCAGCACCCGGGAGAACCATCGGACCCCACACAGCGCGTACGCCTGCATCGCCAGCACCGCCACCCGCGGTGGCTCCTCTCGAGCGGCCGCGAGGAAACGACTGACGGCCCGGGACAGGGTCCGCTCGTCAGGGCTGAGCACCGGGCCGAGCAGGACGATCGAGCTGAGCGGGCCCCGGCCCATGGCTTCTCCTGCCAAGCCCTGCGGATAACGAGCGGCAAGATCGGCGACCACCTGGGTACCCATCGAGTGCCCTACCAGCACAGGGTCCACCAGGTTCAGGTCGTCGACGACCTTTCCGACCAGGTCGGCGTAGTCGGCGATGGTCATCCTTCTGCTCTTCGGATGAGGTACGCCGCCGAAGCCGGGCAGGTCGAGCGCATGCACCGGCCCGTACCCGTTCAACTGCGCCGCGAGGCGTTCGAAGTAGTTCGAGGAGACTCCGATACCCGGCACGAGGACGAAGGCCCGGTCACCGTCGCGGCCGACCGTGCTCACACGGGCGTAGGTGGACTGCCAGGGGATCCGTTGGACCACGACCTCGGTAGTGCTGCGTCTGCGTCCACTCACATCGGTGGTACGCACGGATAACAGTCGTCGAGTGGGACCTCTGCGCACTTCAGTTGCCGGATCGATCGGAGTCGGTGATGTGGCCATCGCCTCGATCAAGGGCGGAGATGGCTGCGAGATCGTCGTCGGCGAGGGCGAAGTCGAAGATGGCGGCGTTCTCCGCGATCCGATGCGGGTTTGCCGACTTGGGAATGACGATCAGGCCCAGCTGAAGGTGCCAGCGCAACACGACTTGAACTGGTGACCTGCCGTATTTCTCGGCGATGCCAGCGATCACCGGGTCCGTACGCAATCGTGCTGCTTTCGAACCACCGATCGGGCTCCAGGACTCGGTCGCGATGCCGTGCTCGGCGTTGAACCTGCGCAGGTCATCGCGGGTGCTGTAGGGGCTGACCTGGATCTGATTCACATCGGGTGTCACGCCCGTTTCCAGGAGAACCTGACGCAGATGCCAAGCCTTGAAGTTCGACACCCCGATCGCCCTGATCGCCCCCTCCTCCAGCAGCGCATCGAGCCCACGGACGGCATCGGCGAACCGGCACTGGTCCGGATTGGGCCAATGCACCATGAGCAGATCGAGATAGTCAACACCAAGCCGCTCGAGACTGGCCAGGTACGCCTGGAGTACGCCTTCGACGCTGTGCCACTCACGGTTGAACTTGGTGGCGATGAACACCTGCGACCGATCGATCCCGGAGTCGCGGATGCCCTGCCCGACGCCCACTTCGTTCCGGTAGTTCTCCGCGGTGTCGATCAGCCGATAGCCGGACTCGATAGCAGTGCGTACGGCCGCGGCTGCCTCGGCATCGGCCAAGGGCCAGGTGCCGAGACCGAGCACCGGAATCGAGGCGCCGTGCAGCAGGGCCCGAGTCGGGTCGAGTGCAGTGCTCATGATGGCCGACCCTAGTCCGCCGGGGCCCGCGATTCCCATCCATGGTTGAGTCGTGGCGATGGCTTGCCCAGGGTTGGGGCGGGTTGGGGCGTCAATTTCCATCCGTGGATGGAAATTGCGCGGCCGGTGCCGCGGATCCAGCGTCAATTCCGATCCGTGGTTGAGTATCGCGATCCGAAGCTGGGCGACACCGGCCCTCGGTGTCAGCATGCTGTCAGCCAGGCAGGGCGTATCCCGTTGTGTCGTCGCCGACCATCAATCCGTCGGCAAGCAGCGAAGCCAGGGCCCGTTCGCGCTGCGGCGCGGCCGGCCAGCAGGCGTCCAGTTCGATCCGGTCGACGCGGATGTCGCTCGACCGCAGCACGGCCAGCAGGGCGCCGCGGCATTGCCGGTCGGTGCCCTCGTACGTCTGCCGTCGCCGCCCCGGTCCTGTACTCGTCGGGCACCCCGCCGTATGCCAGGTGCAGAGATCGACCACCGGGCAGCGTTCGCATGCCGGTGTGCGAGCAGTACAGACCAATGCCCCGAGCTCCATCGATGCGACCGCCCACACCGCGGCGCGGGTCGGCTCCTCCGGCAGGAACTCCGTCGCCATCCGGGTCTCGGCGACGGTTGCCGACACCGGCGGGTAGGCCTCGCCGGAGGCTATTCGAGCCAGCACCCGCCGGACGTTCGTGTCAAGGACGACGTGCCGCTGCCGGTGTGCGAACGACGCGATCGCTGCTGCCGTATAGCTGCCCACGCCGGGCAGTCGGAGCAGCTCAGCATGGCTGGTGGGTACGTGGCCGCCGTGCAGGTCGGTGATCGCCTCCGCCGCCCGGTGCAACCGCAGCGCGCGGCGCGGATAGCCCAACCGGCCCCAGGCGCGGACCGCCTCGCCAGCCGGCGCGGCGGCCAGATCCGGCGGTGTCGGCCAGCGATCGACCCATTGCCGCCACGGTTCCAGCACCCGCGCAACGGGGGTCTGCTGCAGCATGAACTCGCTGACCATGATCTCCCACGCCGTCGCCTCCGGCCGGCGCCAGGGCAGGTCGCGGGCATGGTCGGCGTACCAGTCCAGCACCCTGCCCACCACGCGGTGCGGGTCCGTCTGGGGCATGGCTGCCACCGTACCCAGGCCAGGCAATCCCCACTTCGCACCAGCTGATGCAACTGCGCACCCCGCGTACGTGGTGCGCAGTCGCAGGAAATGGTGCGAAGTCGATGCGGGATCTCGGCGGTCGGCGGTGGAGGCGGGTGCAGGCAAGTCCCCTTCGGCCTACCTTCGGCGCAGGTCCTCGCGAGAAGGAGTTTTTTTGGCACCTGTTTCGGCCGTGAACAGGTGCCTTGCCCCCTTCTCGATCAGCGATCCCACCCGACAGCGCCAGAAGTCGCCGCTTCGGCGCTGATCTGTGGCGGCGCGAGATGTGCGTCGTGTGCGCTCGGTCGCGATCGTTCGTGGCCCGGCGGCGCGAGACGTATGCCACGCACGCCCGGTCGAGGGTCGTTTGTGGCCCGGTGGCGCGAGATGTGCGTCGTGTGCGCTCGGTCGCGATCGTTCGTGGCCCGGCGGCGCGAGACGTATGCCACGCACGCCCGGTTGACGGTTGTTTGTGGCCCGGCGGCGCGAGACGTACGCCACGCACGCCCGGTCGTCGGTTGTTAGTGGCCCGGCGGCGCGAGATGTACGCCGTACACGCCCGCTCAACGACCGTCCGCGGCCCGGCGGCGCCAGCCGGACCGGCGACCGCAGGTCAGCCACCCCAATCCCCACTTCGCACCAGTTGATGCGACTGCGCACCCCGCGTACGTGGTGCGCAGTGATAGCAGTTGGTGCGAAGTGCCAATTGGGGTTGGGCGCAGGTTGTCGAGCAGGTGAGTAACCGGGAGCCGCGGGAGAGCATCGAATGGTGCGAAGTGCGAAATGGGGCGCGGCGGCTACTGGTCGGCGTGTTATCCCCAGTGGGATGGCCTGGGCTCCGTAGCCTGGCCCGTATGAGTGGCCTGCTCCACCCGCAGGGTCCGGAGCCGGCCCGCACGTACTGGATCCGACGCGGCATCCTGCTTGCGGTCGTGCTGATTCTCGTGATCATGATCGTGATCGGGGTCAAGAGTCTGACCAAGTCGGTGGTTGCCACGCCGCCTGCGCCTACGATCACCCCTCCTGCGGCCGCGGACAGTCCGACGCCGGTGAGCGTGAGTCCTTCAGTGAGTTCGACCCCCAGCGTCAGCACTCCGACACCGAGTGCCAGCCAATCGGCGAGCGCCGAGTCGTCGGCATCGGCGGCCGCAAAGGCGAGCGCGGCTGCCAAGGCGAGTGCCGCCGCGAAAGCCAGTGCCGCTGCCGAAGCAAGCGCGGCCGCGAAGGCGAGCGCGGCTGCCAAGGCAAAGGCAGCGGCGAAAGCAAGTGCAGCCGCCAAAGCGAGCGCGTCGGCGAAAGCGAGCGCGGACGCCAATCAGATGCCGGACTGCTCACCCGATGACCTTCGGGTCACACTGGATGGCGGCAGCATCCTCTCACCGGGCGAGGCGAACACCTTCAAGCTCGCGGCGATCAACACCACGAAGGTGACCTGCGTCGCGACGGTGACCGACAAGAACTTCGAGCTGAAGATCACCACCGGCAAGGGCCGGGTCTGGAGCAGCAAGGACTGCAGGAAGCTGCTCGCCGACTTCCGCAAGCCGCTCGCACCCGGCGCCCGCGCGGGCTGGCAGCTGACTTGGAACGGGAAGCGCTCGGTCAAGGGGAAGAAGTGCAAGGTCGGCAAGGCGGCCGTGCATCCGGGCAGCTACTGGGCGACTGCGAAGCTCACGGGCTCCAAGGCGGTCCAGCTGCCGATGCTGATCACCTGAGATCTGCGTACGAAAGGCGCGGCGCGAGTCAGTGATCAGCGCAGCGGGTCGGCGTAGGCGGACTCAGCTACGCGAACGAGGCCGTCGCGGATGGCCCTGGCTCGTTGCTCACCGACCCCCTCGACCGCCTGCAACTCGCTACGGCTGGCCGCGAAGAGGGCCTGCAGACTTCCGAAATGCTCGATCAGCCGCTCGCCCAGCGCTCCCGGCAGCCGGTTGATCTGCGCCACCTGACGGTAGCCGCGGGTGCTCACCTTCGTATCCAGCTGATCCGATGCCGGGAAGCCGATCGTGCGCGCGACCAACAGCAGATTCAAGAGCTGATCCACATCCAGTGCGGTCAGCTGAGCCAGTCCGAAGCTCACCTCGCCGCCGTTGCTGTTTGCGGCCGGATCCGGGCGATAGTCCTTCTCCAGCAACCCGCCCAGTTCGGTCAAACCAGAGGTCAGCTCGTGCAGTTGCAGGACCAGCAATCGGCCTTCGGTGCCGAGCTCGGCAGCGTACTCACTCAACTCCTGATTCAACCGCCGGACCATCTCCAACCGCTGGGCCACGGCGGCGACATCGCGTACCGTCACCTGGTCCTCGACCTCGACCGCGGACAGTCGGGCGGTCGCCTCGGCGAGTCGGGCACGATAGCGCTCCAGGGTCTGCAACGCCTGATTCGACCGGGCCAGGATCTGGTCCGGGTGCTCGACGAACTGACGATAGCCACCGACGTAGAGCGAGATTGTGGCCATCGAGGCCGAGACCGCGATCACGGGTACGCCGGTCTGCCGGGCGACCCGCTCGGCGGTCCGATGTCTGGTGCCGGTCTCAGAGGTGGGGACCTTGGCGTCGGGCACGAGGTGTACGCCGGCCCGCATGATCCGGCTCGCCTCCTCGTTCAGGACGATCGCACCATCCATCTTGGCCAGTTCGCGCAACGCGGATGCGGTGAACGGCACGTCCATCTGGAATCCGCCAGTGCAGAGGTCCTGCACCTCGCGACTGTGCCCGAGCACGACCAGAGCACCGGTACGTCCGCGCAGGATACGCTCGAAGCCCTCACGCAGCGGCGTCCCCGGAGCAACCAGCGCCAGGTAGCCGAGCACCTTGCCCCGGTCGATCCCATCTTGTGTCCCGCTCGACATACGTCTCCCACCCAGGATCGGCTGGTCGGTCCGATCCGGTCGCCATCTTAGGTGGACCTCGGGGCACGACGGATCCTCCGATCTGGGTGAGTAGCTGCCGAAACCGGCCTAGTTGGGGCGGTTTCGAGATGTCATGTTGAGGGCGCATAGGGCGTCGGCGAGCGTCGGCACAGCGCGGATCAGCATGCCGCTGCGGTTCATGCTGAGCTGTTCGGCGGCATGGGAATCGGACGGCACGACGGCCTCGGTGAAGCCGAGTCGCGCTGCCTCGGCCAGCCGCCGATGCAAACCGGGGACCCGGCGCAGCTCGCCGGCCAGTCCGACCTCGCCGATGGCGATGCAGCGCTCAGTCATCGAGATGTTCAGCGCGCTGGAGGCGACTGCGATCGCGGCCGCGAGGTCGGCCGACGGGTCGGCGACGCGTGCGCCGCCGACCGTCGAGACGTACACGTCCTTGTCGGAAAGCTTCACCTTCGCCCGTCGGTCGAGCACGGCGAGCACCATCGCGAGCCTCCCCGGATCGACGCCATGCATCGTCCGGCGCGGCAACTGCAAACTGGAACTGCCGACCAACGCCTGCAGTTCGGCCAGCAATGGGCGGCGGCCTTCCATGGTCACCGTGACACAGGTCCCCGGGACCTGCTCCTCATGTCGGGAGGTGAACAGCCCGGAGGGGTCCGGGACCTCGACGATGCCCTCCTCGGCCATCTCGAAGCAGCCGACCTCGTCGGATGGTCCGAACCGGTTCTTCGTGCCACGGACCATGCGGAAACCGGAGTGCCGATCACCTTCGAAGGCCAGCACGACGTCGACCAGATGCTCCAGCAGCCGAGGTCCGGCGATGTTTCCGTCCTTGGTGACGTGGCCGATGATGATCACCGCCATGCCGCGTTGCTTGGCGACGCGGACCAGTGCTCCGGTGACCTCGCGGACCTGGGTGACGCCGCCGGGCGATCCGTCCGCCTCGGCCGTGCCGACGGTCTGCACCGAGTCGACCACCAGGAGTGAGGGCCGGATGTCCTCGATATGGCCCAGCACGGTGCCGAGATCGGTCTCGGCGGCCAGATACAGATCATCGGCCAGCGCGTTCGTGCGGCCTGCACGCAGCCGTACCTGAGCTGCAGACTCCTCGCCGGTCACGTACAGCGTCGTACGGCCGGCCTTCGCCCACTGCGCGGCGACCTCGAGCAAGAGCGTCGACTTGCCGACTCCGGGCTCGCCGGCGAGCAGCACAACGGCACCTGGCACCAGGCCGTCGCCGAGCACACGGTCCAGTTCACTCACACCGGTCTTCACGCGGGCGGCAGCCTGCGCGTCAACGTCCTTGATCCGGGTGGCTCGTTTGGTCGGAGCCGAGGCCCTCACCTCGGCCAGCCTCGGTGCCCCGACCTCGACCACGCTGCCCCAGGCCTGACACTCCCCGCACCGGCCCACCCAGCGCACGGTCGTCCAGCCGCACTCGGTGCAGCGATGGGATGGTCGGGTCTGCGTCTTGGCCATGACTCAGACCGTAGATGGTGCCACTGACAGCGTGAGTTGTTCGACTCGCTGCTCGGCTGCGCCCGCTTCGACTTCGCACCATTTCCCTCTACTGCGCACCCCGCGTACGTGGTGCGGAGTCGCAGTAGGTGGTGCGAAGTCGGAATCAGGCTGCGGTAGATGGTGCGAAGTCGGAATCAGGCTGCGCGAGATGGTGTGAAGCTGGCCAGGAGAGGTACAGCAGGAACCGGGTCCAATAGGGAGTTGGGGCTCAGGTGCCGCCGGGAGGCAGTGCGTCAGGGCAAGCGGGCGGCGATTTCCAGGGCCAGGTCGTTGGCGGCAGGCTCGCCGATCGTGATCCGGATACCGTCGAACGGGCTGCCGGAGGCGTAGGGGCGGACCGTCACGCCGGCGTCGGCGAAGGCCTCCGCCCACTGCTGGGTCCGAGGACCGGCCGGTAGCCAGACGAAATTGCCCTGCGTATCGGGTACGGGGAGGCCCAACTCGCGCAGACCCTTGAGCAAGGCGGTCCGTCGTACCACCAGCTCAGCCACTCGCTCCCTCAGTGCAGCCTCGGCCTCCAGCGAGGCCAGCGCAGCGGCCTGGGCGATCGTCGTCACACCGAAGGGGTTCGCGGACGCCCGGACCACGGCCGTCAGCTCCGGCGGGCCTACGCAATAGCCGATCCGCAGTCCGGCGAGCCCGTACGCCTTCGAGAAGGTACGCAGCACGACGACATTGGGCCGTTCGAGCAAGGTGAGACCGTTCACCGCATCGGGGGCGTCGACGAACTCGACGTACGCCTCATCGATCAGCACCGCGACATCGGGCGGCACCTGATCGAGGAAGATCTCGACGTCGGACTGCCGCAAGGCTGGACCGGTGGGGTTGTTCGGCGTGCACAACAGCACCGCGACAGTTGCCGGGGTGATCGCGGCGAGCATCGCATCCAGATCATGCTCGTACGCGGCCGTCAGCGGCACCGGTACGCCGGTCGCGCCGCTCAGCTGGGTAGCGATCGGATAGGCCTCGAAGCTGCGGAACGGATAGACGATCTCGGCGCCGCGGCGGCCGAGCACATTGAGGAGATGGAACAGCACGGCGACCGACCCGGTGCCGAAGGCGAGCCGCGCCGGATCTACCCCTAAACGACCCGCGAGCACCTCGGTCAATCGTGGCACTGCGAGATCCGGATAGCGGTTCAACTCCTCGCAAGCGGCTGTCGCTGCAGCCAGTACGCCCGGCAGCGGGGGATAGGGGTTCTCGTTGCTGGACAGCTTGTACGCCGGGCGGCCATCGATCTCCGCGGGCCGGCGACCCGGCTGGTAGACCGGCAGCCCAGCAGCCTCGGGACGGATCTGGAGCGCCATGGCGCCAGGGTAGGAGCCTGTTGGCTTTGGCGCTCCTGAGCGCGTTCGGCCCGCGCACCCTGTCCAGCAGCGTCCGTCGCCGCCGATCGTGCGCCCGACAGATTGTCCGGCGGCGGGCCGCCCCGAACTTTTGCCGCAAGAACCACGTGAGATGTGGATACCGGACCAGAATCCGGCTGTCCCGAGGGTCAGATCCGGACGACGCCGTTGGCGGTGCCGAAGGTGGCGGCGATCAGTCCGGGTTGACCGCGCGGCGCGACCCATTCGATCGGGATGTCGGACAAGACCCGATCGGCGGCCCCGCCGAGCCAGTCCTCGACCCGGGCCCTCGAACCGGCGATCTCGACGCCGAGCAGATCGATCTGTCCGCCACCGGAGGATGGGTGAATCGACGGGTGCGAGCGCCACTGGATGAAGAAGGGCAGCTGTGGATCACTCTGCAGACCACGTACCCCAAGTTGCAGCCACTCCAGCTCGGTCCCGTCGGGCCGGTGCCGATGGCCCTCGATCGCCTGCCGGCCGATCCGCAGCTCGATCTCGCTCATGTCCGCGACCGCCACGACCCAGCCGAGCCAGCCGCCGCCCTCGGCCGACCGGGCGCGTACCACCTGGCCGAACACCGCCTTGTCGGCAGCAGGATGGTCCAGCACCTCGACCACCTCGAGATAGCGGCCGGCCGAGTGCGCCAGGGTGAAGTTGCGAGTCCCGAACCGCGGATGGATACCGCCGTCGATGAACTCTGTCCCCAGCAGGCGCCCCAACTCCGCCGCAGTGGATCGGGCGCCCTCCGGACCGGCTGCATACGACAGGTGGTCCAAGCGCATGCCCCCATTGTGGTGCCCAGGCCTGGCAACCGATCAGCGGGGTCGCGAGGGCACGATCCCGCGAGCAGCATTGGGCGCGATCCTCGCCCGGGTTGTCGGGTTCACCGAGCGATCAGGGTCGCGGGATGTCGCATCAGGTCACCCGGCATCGCTTCGAACTCGGTGCACAGCCCCGCCAGCACCGCGTACGCCTGTTTGCCCATCAGCTCGACCAGCTCGTCGCGGTTCGATCGATAGACCGGCTCGGATCCGATATGTGCCTCGGAGTTGGAGGTGCAGTACCAGTCGAGGTCATGTCCGCCCGGCCCCCACCCCTCCCGCACATACTCGCCCAGCGTCACCTCGGTGTAGGTGGTGTCGTCGCCGCGGGTCACCTCCCGGAACTGGCGGCGCAGCGGCAGCTGCCAGCAGACGTCCGGCTTGGTCGCGACGAAGCTGCGACCCTGCTGGAGGGCCAGCAGATGCAGCGCGCATCCTTCTCCGGCAGGAAATCCTGGCCGATTCAGGAAGATGCAGGCGCCGTCGACGACCCGCGTCTTGCGTTCGCCCTCCCTGATCCCGGTCTCGTCCCCGGTGTCGGATTCACTGGCGTCGGCCTCGAGATCTTCCAGTTCGACCCAGCCCTGCTTCGTGGCAGCGTCCTTGTACTGCCATTGCTCGGCGGTCAGCTGCGAGACATACCGGCCGACCCGCTGCTCGTCGTCTGCATCGGCGAAATGTGCGCCGAGGGTGCAACAGCCGTCATGCGGCCGATCGGCGTAGATCCCCTGGCAGCCACGGCCGAAGATGCAGGTCCAGCGCGAGGTCAACCAGGTGAGGTCGCAGCGATAGACCGTATCGGCGTCATCGGGATCGGCGAACTCCACGTACGCGCGTGGAAACGACGCCTTGACCTCGGGCACGCGCGAAGCCTACGCGGCTCGAGTCTGGTCCGAGGGCTGCCACCGGGCGCTACGCTGTTGAACGTGATCGAAGCCGACGACGGTGCTGTGACGACTTCGGCAGCGAAGGTCGGGCTGTCGACCTCGTCGGTCTATCCCGAGACCACCTCCAGCGCGTTCGAGCTCGCCCGCCGACTCGGGTATGACGGTGTCGAGTTGATGGTCGGGATCGACCCGGTCGCGGCCGATATCGACGCAGTGGAGAAGCTGCGCGACTATCACCAGGTGCCTGTGTTGTCGGTGCACTCGCCGTGTCTGCTGATCACCCAGCGGGTCTGGGGCAACGATCCGTGGTCCAAGCTGGAGCGCTCCGCCGAGGCGGCCCGCCGGCTCGATGCCGACACGGTGGTGGTGCATCCGCCGTTCCGCTGGCAGCGGGAGTACGCCCGGGGGTTCGTCGAGGGCGTCCGGCGGCTCACCGAGGAGACCGGGATCATCTTCGCGGTCGAGAACATGTATCCGTGGCGCACCCCCGGCGGTGAGCTCAAGGCATACCTGCCCGGCTGGGACCCGACCGAGCGGGACTACGACCACCTGACGCTGGACTTCTCGCATGCCTCCACGGCCAACCAGCAGTCGTTGGACCTGGCCAAGGCTTGGGGGTCCAGGTTGCGGCACATCCACCTGACCGACGGCAGCGGGTCGGCGAAGGACGAGCACATGGTGCCGGGCCGTGGTGACCAGCAGGCGGCGAAGGTGCTGCAGCATCTGGCTCAGATCGACTTCGCCGGTCACGTCGTGCTCGAGGTCAACACGCGCAAGGCGGACAGTCGGGCGAAGCGGGAGCAGGACTTGGCGGAGTCCCTGGCCTTCAGCCGGCAGCACCTGGCGACACCGGTCCGCCCCGGCTATGCCCTAGATTCCTCCTAACCGGCTCGGTGTGTCGCTTCGGAGAGGTCTGACCCATGACTGAGTTGAATGGTCGCGCTCCGCGGTCATGGACTCCGCAAAGTCTGGCTCGTTCGTCGCAGTTTCGGACGACGCTCGGCCGCATCTGCTCGCTTCCCTCGCGGGGCGTGTCGCCCCAAACTGCTCCTGCACTCCCGAGAGGCTCCGTCCATGACCGTCGTACGCGAGGCGTTGCTCAAGCTCTCCCGCAGCGGTGCGATGAAGTCGACGATCACCCGGGCACCGTTGACCCGTGACGTGGTGAACCGCTACGTCGCCGGCGAGACCACCGACGATGTGCTCCGGATCACCCGGACGTTGGCCGACGCGAACCTCTCGATCACCATCGACCGGTTGGGTGAGGACACCACCAAGGTCGAGCAGGCCGCAGAGACGACTCGTGCCTATCTGGAGCTGTTGCGTCTGCTGGACGATGCCGGGCTAGCCGACATCGCCGAGGTGTCGATCAAGCTGTCCGCCGTGGGTCAGTTCCTCGGCCGCGACGGTGAGCGAATCGCGACCGAGCACGCCCGGTCGATCTGCGAGGCGGCCGGCGCGGTCGGCACGACGGTCACCATCGACATGGAGGACCACACGACCACCGACTCGACGCTGTCGGTGGTCCGGGCGCTGCGAGCGGACTTCCCGTGGCTGGGCACGGTGCTGCAGGCCTATCTGCACCGCTCCGAGGCGGACTGTCGTGATCTCGCCTACCAGGGTTCGCGGATCCGGCTGTGCAAGGGCGCGTACGCGGAGCCGGAGTCGGTGGCGTATGCGGAGCCGGCCGAGATCGACAAGGCGTACGTGCGTTGCCTGCGGATCCTGATGGCCGGCGACGGCTATCCGATGGTCGCCACCCACGACCCGCGACTGGTCGAGATCGCGCTGACGCTGGCCGATCGGCAGCATCGCAGCAAGGACTCGTTCGAGTTGCAGATGCTGTACGGAATTCGGCCGGCCGAGCAGGCCAGGCTGGCGGCGCTCGGGCGCCGGATGCGGGTCTATGTGCCGTACGGCACGGACTGGTACGGCTATCTCGTCCGACGACTCGCGGAGAAGCCGGCCAACCTGCGGTTCTTCGCTCGCAGCCTGGTGTCGCGGAGGTAGTTGGGTCGCCTGACGGCGGGCGGTTGACGGCCACTTCGGGAGCCAAGCGGCCAGCGACGTGTGAGTTGGTGTGTTGTCTACGACCCACAAACTCACACGTTGTCCTGGCCGAAGCCAGCTGATGTCGGGTCAAGCCTCGCCACGGACCGCAGTTCGCCGCTCGGGAGATGCACCACCACCGACAATTCCACCGGAACCGGCTGATGCACGAGCGTCCAGACGGTCGGATCCGGTCCACCCGATGGTGGCACGTCCGGATCGAAGGCGAGCTGGATCGGTGTCTCCAACCACCGGTCCTCGTCTGGCGCCAACTGCGTGCTGACCGGCTGCGCGCCGATATCGAAGATCGGCCGGACGATCGGCACGGTCCCGTCGGCGGCGCTCGCGGTGAGATCGAAGCCCAGGAAGGGTTCCCACCAGGTCAGCGTGACCGGCGTCGAGCCGTGGTTGCGAATCCCGAACCGCAGGCCATGTCGGCCGGGACCGGCCGATGTCGGTTCGAGCGAGCAGGTCAGGCTGGGCACCGCTGTCTCCTCTTGAGAGTTGTCCACCGCGATCCAACGCTGATCACGGAGCCCGCATCTTGCGGAGCCTCGTGCTTCCGTCCAGCTTCAGGATCCGCCGCACGATGAACCTGGCTAACGGCACCCCGGGCACCACCTCGTAGATCTGTGGCAGGTCGACCGTGATCTCTTTCATCGTGGTCAGAGCCTGGATGAACATCGCCTGACTCTGCATTCCGGTGTGCTGATCGTATACACGGTCGTGCGCATCGACGGTGAAGGTGCCGTTGTTGCTGGAGCTGCCGAAGAAGTGCGCGGTGACATCGGCCTGAGTCGTCAAGCTGTTGGCGGCGGCGTACCCGGGCTTCAGGTCCGCCAGCGTGATGTTGCAGGTCCGACCCCCGAAACGCTCCAGGATCGTCTGGTGTTCGTAGTCCGGTTGACCGGGAGAGCCGATGTCCGGGCCCAGCTGATAGGTGTAGGCGCTGGGAAGTGGTCGCTCGCCCTCGGTCTCCAGCTGCACCATCGTCGTCGGCGTAGCGCCGGACTTGAAGCCAAAGGTCCAGTTCTCGGTGCTGACCACAGTGCCGTCTGTCAGCTGGACCTGCAGTTGCACCGTCGTCGCCGTCGCTCCGGTCCACGTCGAGTTGATAAGGAAATCCACATTCCCACTGGTCAGACCCGGAATGGTCTGGGTCGCCGGGCCACCGGGAGAGCCGAAGCCGCCGCCGGCACTGCTGAAGACAAGCTGGAACTGGGCCGGCGCAGCGTGGGCGTACCGACCATTGAAGATGATCCGTTCTCCGGCAGCGGCCAGCGGAGCCCGGTCGAAGGGGACCAGGTAGCTGCGCGTCGGCCGGCCGATCAGCGCAATCCGGATCCGGCTGAATGGCGGCGTACATGCCGCGAGCATCGAGCTCCGCTGGGCCGGGGTCAGCGCCGCGATCCGGGTGGCGATGTCGGCGTCCGAGAAGCCGTTCAGGTGGATGACCGCCCGTGCCCAGTCCGACTTGCGGAGGTCGCCCTGAAATGCCGAGCTCAGGTCGGCCGCAGCGATGATGTCGCCGATCCGGACGTTCGCCGCGACGTAGAGCTCGATCCGCTGGGCTGGTGGCAAGGCTCGTACGCGGGTGGTGATGTCGGGGTCGTTGAAGGCGTTGAGCAGATTGGCGGCGTTCGGCCAGTCGCCGGCGGCGACGGCTGCCTTGAAGTCCAGATCGAGCAGGGGACGTCGGACCCGGTGGTTGTCGGGTGCACACGCGGCGCGCATCGAGGCGCGTTGTGCTGGGGTCAAGGCCGCGACGCGGGTGGCGATCTCGGCATCGCTGAAGCCCGCCAGATGGAGTGCCGCTCGAGTCCAGTCCGGTTTACGGAGATCGCCCTGGTAAGCCGACTCGCGGTCGATGCCGGCGATGATGTCGCCGATCCGGATGTTCGCCGCGACGTAGAGGCTGATCCGTTGGGCCGACGGCAAGGCCTGTACGCGGGTGGTGATGTCGGGGTCGTTGAAGGCGTTGAGCAGATTGGCGGCGTTCGGCCAGTCGCCGGCGGCGACGGCTGCCTTGAAGTCCAAATCGAGCAGGGGACGTCGGACCCGGTGGTTGTCGGGTGCACACGCCGCTCGCATCGAGGCTCGCTGCGCTGGGGTCAGGGCTGCTGCGCGGGTGGCGATCTCGGCGTCGGTGAAAGTCGCGAGGTGCACCGCAGCGGTAGGCCAGTCGGCCTTGCGTACATCACCTTGATAGGCGGCTTCCGGGTCTGCCGTGGTGATGATGGCCGTGATTCGCGCCGGGGCAGTGACGTACAGGCTGATCCGTTGCGGGCGGCTCAACCCGTTCACCCGGGCGGTGATGTCGGAGTCGTTGAAGGCGTTGAGCAGATTGGCGGCGTTCGGCCAGTCACCGGCGGCAACCGCCGCTTTGAAGTCGAGGTCGAGCAGCGCCCTACGGACCCGGTGATTCCATTCCTGGCAGGCGGCTCGCATCGAGGACCGCTGGGCTGGTGACAAGGCCGCCGCACGCGACTGGATGTCTGCATCGCTGCAGCCGTTCAGCAGCTCGGCCGCATGCGCCCAGCGGCCCGCGGCGACGTCCTGCTCATACTGTTCCAGCAACTCGGCTCGGGTCGGCTGGCGTTGGATGTGAACCGGTTGGATCGGCGCAGGTTGGCGGTGCGCCGGGCTGCTGCTTGCCAGCAGTTGGGCTACGGCGGCGTTGCCGGCGGTACGCTGCAGCGCCAACAGCCGATCCGTTGCTGCGGGCAGCACCGGGCCGGTCGAGGTGCCAGCACTCGACTGCGACGCGGAATCGCCGGCGCTCCGAGAAGACCGGTCGGCACGGCCCCCCGCGACGTTCGCGTGGTCACCCCTTGGAGCGGACGGTTCGGGCCCGTGCGCCTTCTCCATACCTGAAAGGGTGACTGACCTGGCAAGGTCTGATCGGAAAGTGTGCCCCTGAGGTCGCTCCTCCTGCCCGAAAGGGCATCTGGCCCGGCGACCAGGCTAGACGGCTACAACCCACCTGAGAGATGACTACAACCAGCTGAGGTGGGGAGCCAGCAGCGTGTAGCCGACGAATGCTCCGACATCGAGCAGGGTGTGCGCGACGACCAGCGGCATCACCCGCTTCCAGCGCAGGTAGATCAATCCGAACACCAGCCCCATGATCAGGTTGCCGGCGAAGCCGCCCCAACCCTGGTAGAGGTGGTAGGAGCCTCGGATCACCGCGCTGGTGATCAGGATCGCCGGCACCCGCCAGCCCAGTTGACCGAGTCTGGTGAGCAGATAGCCGATCATCACGACCTCTTCGAGCACCGCGTTCTGTGCGGCGGCGAGGATCAGCACCGGGATGGTCCACCAGTGGTCGGTGAGGCCGGATGCCTGTACCTGGGTGTTGACGCCGAGGGCCTTGGCTGCCAGGTAGAGGCCGAGACCGGGGATGCCTATGCAGGCGGCGATCACGGTGCCGAACCAGGCATCGAAGCCGGGTCTGCTGAGGTCGAACCCGATCCGCTTGGTTGCGGGACGGTCGGTGAGGTTCAGCAGATAGAGGGCGAGCAGTGCCGGCACGACGGCGAAGGCGATGCCGATCAGCTGATAGGTCAGATCGAGCCAGGGCCGATCCGGGGTGACGGAGGCGTTCAGGGTCGAGGTCTGCTGGTTGAGCTGAACCCCGCGGGTCATCCGCTCGATGATCCGCAACACCGAATAGACCCCGGACTGGCCCAGCGAGATCGCCAGCACGATCAGAACCTCGACACCGAGTCTCGGACTGCCGGCGCGCACCACGTCGGGACCGCTGATCGTCGTCACGGCTCAAGTGTCGCGCGACCGAAGTTGCTCGGGTTTGTCGGTCTTGCTCGATCTGTAGACCGAGCAAGACCGACAAACCCGAGCAGATCGGGCTGGCGCGAGGTAGGGGGTAGGGGCGAGGCGACCCGAGCACGCCCAGACGACGGAAGTCGAGCCGACACTCCTTGTCAGGGCCGTAGCATGCACCCATGCGCGTAGGAGTTTTCGGAGCAACCGGGCAGGTCGGCGGCGTCATGCGTACGCTGCTCGCCGAGCGGTCGTTCCCTGTCAGTGAGATCAGGTTCTTCGCCTCGGCCCGCTCGGCCGGCACGACGCTGGACTTCCAGGGCACCCCGGTCGTGGTGGAGGACACCGATACCGCGGACTTCGCCGGCCTCGACATCGCCCTGTTCTCCAGCGGCAAGACCGCCTCACTGGCCGCCGCGCCGAAGGTGGCTGCGGCCGGCGCGATCGTGATCGACAACTCCTCGGCCTGGCGGATGGATCCTGAGGTGCCGCTGGTCGTCAGCGAGGTCAATCCCGCCGACGCCATCCGGCCGCCGAAGGGCATCATCGCGAATCCCAACTGCACCACCATGGCCGCGATGCCGGTGCTCAAGCCGCTGCACGATCGAGCGGGCCTGACCCGGCTGATCGTGGCGACCTATCAGGCCGTGTCCGGTTCGGGCGGGGCCGGGGTCGCTGAGCTCGACAGCCAGGTGAAGGCGGTCGTCGACGATGCGGCCGGACTGGCGTTCGACGGGCGGGCGGCGAGCTTCCCCGAGCCGGTCAAGTACGTCAAGACCATCGCTTACAACGTGTTGCCGATGGCCGGTTCGATCGTCGCCGACGGCAGCGAGGAGACCGACGAGGAGCAGAAGCTCCGCAACGAGTCCCGCAAGATCCTGCATCTTCCCGACCTGCTGGTGGCCGGCACCTGCGTACGCGTGCCGGTTTTCACCGGCCACTCGCTGGCCATCCATGCGGAGTTCGCCAACCCGATCAGCCCCGAGGAAGCCACCGAGGCGCTCGCCGCGGCGCCCGGCGTTGCGCTGATGGACGTACCCACTCCGCTCGATGCGGCGGGGCAGGATCCCAGCTATGTCGGTCGGATCCGGGTCGACCAGTCGGTGCCGGACGGCCGAGGGCTGGTGCTGTTCGTCAGCAATGACAACCTGCGTAAGGGCGCGGCACTGAACGCGGTCCAGATCGCGGAGCTCGTCGCGCACTCCTCGTTGAGCTCGATCGCATGAGTGGAGATCAGGCCCCCAGCCTGGCCATTCTCGGTGCCGGGGTGATGGGTGAGACAGTGCTGTCCGGCCTGATTCGTGCAGGTTGGAACGCCGACCGGATCGTGGCGACTGATCGTCGGCCCGAGCGCCAGCGCGATCTGACAGAGCGCTACCACATCACGATGCTGGATAACACCGAGGCCGCCGCTCAGGCCGACACGGTGATCGTGGTGGTGAAGCCACAGGACATGGCCGAGTTGCTGGACGAGATCGCGCCCGTGCTGCGGCCGGGCACATTGGTGGTGTCGCTGGCGGCGGGGGTGGACACCGCATTCATGGAGGCGCGCCTCGGCGAGGGGATCCCGGTGATCCGGGTGATGCCCAACACACCGGCCCTGGTGGATGAGGGGATGTTCGCCATCTCCGGTGGCACCCATAGCGGTCAGGAGCACCTCGACCACGTGACCGAGATCCTCGCGTCCACGGGCCGCGTGGTCACCGTGCCGGAGCGCTATCAGGACGCGGTGACGGCCATTTCCGGCACGGGTCCGGCGTACCTCTTCTTCGTCGTCGAGGCCATGATCGAGGCCGGGGTCCACATGGGTCTGCCGCGCGATGTCGCCACCGAACTCGTGGTGCAGACCATGCTGGGCTCGGCGAAGATGATCCGCGAGACCGGCGAGCATCCGACCGTGCTGCGGGAGCGCGTCACCTCTCCGGGTGGCACGACCGCCGCAGCCGTCAAGGTGCTCGAAGACCACAAGGTACGGGCCGCGTTCCTGGGTGCCATCGAGGCGGCCCGGGATCGCAGCCGTGATCTCGCGACAGCTGCCCGGGCAGCGGCAGCCGAGGCTGCGGCGGCTGAGTCGTCTCCAGGCGAGGGCGCCGGACGATGACCGCCCGGTTGGTCTACTCCGAGGAACTGTCCAAGTACGACTTCGGGTATGACCATCCGATGGCTCCAGGCCGGGTCCGGCACACGATCGAGCTTGCTCGGCAGCTCGGGGTGCTCGACCGGCTCGAGGTGGTGCAGCCGCCGGCGATCGACGATGACCTGCTGGCCAGCGTGCACGATGCCGACTACATCGCAGCCGTGCAGGCCAACGTCGAGAATCTCGCGTACGGGCTGGGCACCACCGACAACCCGCTCTTCCCCCGGATGCATGAGATCACCGCCTCCGTCGTGATGGCGACCGTCGAAGCGGCCCGCTCGGTGTGGCAGGGCGAGGTGAAGCGCGCCTGCAACATCAGTGGCGGCCTGCACCATGCGATGCCGCGGGCGACCAGTGGATTCTGCATCTACAACGACGTCGCGGTGGCGATCAGCTGGCTACTGGCGAACGGTGCGGAGCGGGTCGCGTACGTCGATGTCGACGTCCACCATGGCGACGGCGTGCAGCAGATCTTCTATCACGACCCACGGGTGCTGACGATCAGCGTGCACGAGACGCCGGCAGTGCTGTTCCCGGGGACCGGGTTCCCGTACGAGATCGGCGGGCCGAACGCGCGCGGATCTGCGGTGAACGTCGCGCTCCCGACGGCGACAGGTGATGCCGGTTGGCTGCGGGCGTTTCATGCGATCGTGCCGCCGGCGCTGCGTGCCTTCGAGCCGCAGATCTTGATCACCCAGCACGGCTGCGACTCCCATCGGCACGATCCGCTGGCGGATCTGGAGCTCACCGTGGATGGGCAGCGGGCCTCCTATCAGGCGTTGGCCTGCTTGGCCGAGGAACTCTGCGATGGCCGCTGGGTGTCCACCGGTGGCGGCGGCTACGCGGTGGCGGATGTGGTGCCGCGGGCCTGGACCCATCTGCTGGGCATCGTGAGCGGCGAGCCGCTGGACCCACAGATCGCCACGCCGGTGGCTTGGCGGGAGCAGCTCGGCCCGTACGCGCCGATCGCGATGACTGACGGTGGTGATGCGACCTACCAGGACTTCAGCTCCGGCTACAGCCCTTCGAGTCGGATCGATCAGGCCATCCTCGCAACGCGGAACGCTGTCTTCCCCGACCTCGGACTGGATCCGAGCTACTAGACCCGTTCTGCTGCTCGCAGGTTCGGTGGCCTCCTGGCCCGCCGCCCCTCCCCGCTCTTCTCGGCTCCACGGGCTAACGGACTCCGCTCGACGCTCGACCACCGCCCCCGATTGCGACTTCGCACCAACTGCTGCTACTGCGCACCAGGTCGACCTGGTGCGAAGACGCATCGGCTGGTGCGAAGTCGGGATTGGGTCACCCGAAATGGTGCGAAGTCGGGATTGGGTCACGCGGGGGAAATGGCGCGAAGTCGGGATTGGGTGGCGCGGGGGAAATGGTGCGAAGTGGGTTGGTGGCCCGTCCCTGTTGGGCCGGGGGTCGGTGGTCCCGATGCCCTCGACAGTCCGGTGCTGGTCACGTGCTGGCGTGGGCCGCTATCCACTGAGTTGGTCGGCGGAGCGGCGTAGTGTGCGGCGGCGATTCGGGTACGTCAACTAGGCGCGCCGGTCCACCTGGCGATGAATTTCCTGTGAGATCTACCCAGGAGCCTCATCTGCCACTACTCTCACACCATCACGCGCCTGACCCGTGTCGGCGCCGACCAGACGGATGGGGGCCGGCATGGCTGACAAGGGAAGTTCCGACCGCGGCAAGTCCGAGGAAGTCACCTCCCTGCAGGGGCGGCTGACGTCGGTGCGCTTCTACACCGTGGCCGAGGTGGCATCGGTGATGCGGGTGTCGAAGATGTCGGTCTATCGGCTGATCCACTCCGGCGAGCTGGAGGCGGTCCGGTTCGGCCGGAGCTTCCGGGTGCCCGAGTCAGCGGTGAAGGCGTTTCTGAATGACGCCTACTTCGAGACCGGCTAGGGAGGTCTTGATCGCGGTCCTAGCGCGGGTCGCTGAACACCAGGTCGAAGCGGAATGCGGCCGGCCAGAGAGCATGCTGAGGCAGCACGTCGATGCCGCAGGCGCGAGAGCCGATGCCGTGCACGGCCGCGTCCACGAACAGGTAGCTGCGGCTGGGCTCAGGCAGTTCGTACGGGTGTGCGGCCCGGTCCAGTTCTTGCGGCGTATGCCTGGTCAAGGTGAAACCAGGACGATAACCTCCCCGACCGGCGAGTGACCGCAGCCGGACGACGGGTCCCGCAGCAGCGGCAAGCTCCAGTTCGCGGAATGCGGCACGATGACCGGTTTCCTGAGGCCGGGAGTAGGTGACATTGAGTTCGTCGATCCCAGCGGCGAACCGGCCGACCTGGGCGGCGTAGTCGGTGTCGGGATAGGACTCGAGCGGCCCCGTGCCGAACCAGGCCGCTCGATCGACCTCAGCCGGGAGATCGAACCGTACGCCGGCTCGTGGCCAGGTGCAGTCCCAGGCCGGTGAGGGATTGATCTCGACTCGCAGACGGACTTCGTCGACGCTGCCCTCGGCGCCGTCGTCGACGACCCAGGTGTAGGTCGTGTCGACGAACAGCGCGCTGGCCGCGGCCGCGCTGCGTACTCGGCACACAAGCAGTCGAAGAGCACCGCTGGTTGCCGAGGTATCAATCGACAGCACCCGATGGGTCAGCCGGTCCAGTCCGCGGTCCCGCCAGCGCTGCTCCGATGAGGGCCCCGATGTCCCGTGGCCACCAGTCTGGTCTGGATCGCCCAGCTCGTACGAGCCGCCGGACGACGAGCGGTCGTTGTCCGTCGGACCGCGCCATAACTCGAGGCGCGGGCCGTCGATGGGGAGCCCGAACAGGCTGGTCAGCCGCCCGGATGCCAGGTCGAAGACTGCTGAGGAAGACTCGGCTGTGAAGGATTTGGTGCGAGGACGCGCCGAATCCTTCACGCGAACAGGCGCACTCGCCGCAGGACCAGGCCACCCGGCGCCGCCGGCGAGTGGAGCGCTGGGGCCACTGCGATCGAATTGCGCTCTGGCCACCACGTGGCCGGCGGGTGCCCAGGCGGTGGCGTCGGCAAGCTCGGCGGTCAGGGTCAGCCAGGTCTCCCCATCCCCGGCAGACGCGAGGAGTTCGGCCGGCAACTCGATCTCCACGGTTTCGCCGGCCGGCACCGCCGACACGACCAGCACGCTGTCCTCGACCATCCGACCGTCCAGCTCACGTCGTGCGACGAAGCGCAGCCAGCCGGTATCGAGGCTGTGATAGCGGTTCCGGATCGACAGCGTGGAGCCCGCCAGGGTCATGATCAACGGCTGGGAGACCGCCGCGAACTCCGCCAGGCCGGGGGTCGGCTGATCGTTGGGGAGTACCAGACCGTCCATCACGAAGTTGCCGTCGTGGATGACCTCACCGAAGTCGCCGCCGTAGCCGTAGTAGGGCGTACCGTCGGCCGTCCGGGTCAGCAGACCATGATCGCGCCACTCCCAGACGAACCCGCCGTGCAGCCGGGGGTAGGCCTCGGTGATGGCTTCGTACTCGGCTATTGCTCCGGGCCCGTTGCCCATCGCGTGCACGTACTCGCACATCAGGAACGGCTTGCTGCGTACTCGACGGGACTCTGCCGGACCACACGACAGCAGTGGTCCGTGCTCCCCGCCGATCGCCTCCAACTCGACCAGGTTGGGATACATCCGCGAGTAGATGTCGGTGTAGGCGCAGGTGTAGTCGCCCTCGTAGTGCACCGGCCGCTCCGGGTCCCGAGCGCGCACCCACTGGGCCATCGCGGCCAGGTTGGTGCCGGTGCCGGACTCGTTGCCGAGCGACCAGATCACGATGCAGGGATGGTTCTTGTCGCGTTCGACGGTGCGCTCGATCCGATCGAGGTACGCATCCCGCCACACCGGATCGTCGCTGGGATTGTCTGTCCAGTTGGAGAAGGCGAACCCATGGGTTTCCAGGTCGCATTCGTCGATCAGCCAGAAGCCGAGCTCGTCGGCCAGTTCGAGCACCTCGGGATGCGGCGGGTAGTGGCTGGTGCGGATGGCGTTGACGTTGTGCCGCTTCATCATGATCATGTCGGCGCGCGCATGCTCGCGATCGAAGACCCGGCCTCGCTCGGGATGGGTCTCATGTCGGTTCACGCCGTGGAAGATCACCTGGCGGCCGTTGACCAGGAGACGATCGCCCTCGATCCGTACGGTCCGGAAGCCGGTCCGCAGGGTCACGGTCTCGCTGGTCGAGGAGATCTCGACGTCGTACAGCCGGGGCGACTCGGCGCTCCACGGCGCCACGCTCCCGATGGTGAGCGGGGCGTCGAGGTCGGCCGCGGAGCCGTAGGTGTGCTCGACGGACAGCTCCGGGATCCGCACGGTGACGGGGAAAGCGTCGTCTGCAGCCGTCAGCTGCAGGCGGCAGGAGCCGACCCCGTCCGCGTACGCGGTCTGCAGCCAGACGTCGTCCAGACAGCCGGCCGGACGGCCCAGCAGCGTGACCGAGCGGAAGATGCCGGGCAGCCACCACTGATCCTGGTCCTCCAGATAGCTCATCGAGGACCATTGGTGGACTCGGACGACGAGCACGTTCTCGCCATCGATCAGGAGGTCGCCGATGTCGAACTCCTGCACCAGGCGACTGCCCTTGCCGACCCCTACCTCGACACCGTTCAACCAGACCCGGTAAACGGACTCCACGCCGTCGAAGCGCAGCAGCACGGTTCCGACCGCTGGGCCAACCGCCCACTCCGGGCGGGCGAAGCGACGCCGATACTCACCGGTCGGGTTCTCGTCGGGGATGGACGGCGGATCGACGGGGAACGGATAGACGACGTTGGTGTAGATCGGCTGCCCGTAGGTCCCGCCGGCCCCGTCGTTGGCGAGCGCCCAGTGGGACGGGACAGCGATGGTGTCCCAATCGGCATCGTTGAGCGCCGGATCGGCGACCGAGGAATCCAACCCGCGGTGCGTCGGCAGCAGCCGGAAGCGCCAGTCGCCGTCCAGGCTCAGGGTCGGCGCGTCGCTGTGCACCCAGGCGCGGGCGGGCGTGCGACGGCCGGAGCCGGGGGAAAGGTCCTCGACGTAGCTGCTCACCGGCCAACGCTATCCCGCATCGCGGTGCGTTTCGCGGTGGACAGATCTGAAGGGGCCTGAGTAGACGGGGTTCAGGCGGCGACGCGTGCGTCGAGCCGGTCGGCCAGGGCGCGGCCGGCCTCGACGGCGGCCTGCTCAGCCTGCTGCTTCGTGATCGCAGCCAGGTCGGCGAGCCCATCCAGGGCGGGGTTCAGCCCGAACAGGGTCAGCTCGCGCTCGATGACGGTCAACTCGGCACCCCAGACGTCGGCGAGGATGCGACGCAGATAGCCGATGCTGTGGTCCCAGCCCTCCTTCGGAGTGCCCGGACCGTACGCGCCGCCGCGGGTGGTGACCAGCACGACCGGCGTACCATCCAGCAGCCGGCTGCCCGGAGCCGCGCCGGCGATCGCGAGGTCGATCCAGGTCTTGACGTGCTGGGATACGCCCCAGTTGTAGAGCGGCAGTGCCAGCACGGCGGCGTCGGCCTCGGTGAGTTCGCGGGTCAGGGTCTGAGCCAGGGCGACCGCGCTGCGCTGAGACTGCGTACGTGCTGCCGGGTCGGTGAAGTTCGCGAGGATCGCCGTCTGCCACGCATCCGCAGGCAGCGGCTCATTGCCCAGGTGGCGGGTGATCACTGGCTCGTCGGGATGGGCGGCCGTGACCTCGTGTTGCACCAGGTCGGCCAAGGCGCTGCTGAACGAGCGGTCGCCCTGGATGCTGGCGTCGATCCGGAATAGGGACATGAACGTCTCCTTGTCGGTTTCTTCCCCGCGACGGACTGGGTGTCGAACGCGAGAGGTCTGTGCTTGAATGTTCAAATTCATCCTAAAGGGTCCGGTTTGAACATTCAAATCGGTACGCTGGCTGGATGGCGGAGCAGGTGGGCGGGGAACAGAACCCGCAGATGGGTCAGCTGGCTGACCCTCCATGGCTCACGTCCGACCAGCAATGCCACTGGCGCTCGGTGATGGCGCTGCTGATGACCCTGCCCAGTGCCTTGGATGCCCAGCTCAAGCAGGAGTCGGGGATCAACACCTTCGAGTACCACGTGCTGGTCAGGCTGGGGGACCGGCCCGACGGCTCGATGGCGATGGGCGAGTTGGCGCAGCTCACCCAGGGTTCGCCGTCCCGCTTGTCGCATGCGGTCACGCGACTCGAGCGGGCGGGCTGGATCGAACGGCAGGGTGGCGCGTCGCGTTGCGTCAATGCACGGCTCACCCCGGCCGGTCGGGAGAAGCTCGTCGAGTCAGCCCCCGGTCATGTACGCGAGGTTCGTCGGCTGGTCATCGATCAGCTCACCGCAGAGCAGTTGGCCAGCTTGGGCACCGCCGCCCGAATCGTCGCCGAGACTGCCGAGCCGCACCTCGCCTCGACGCTGGGCCGACGCTCCGACGCTCCGGTCAGTTCGGGTGGCCTGGTCAGTTCGGGTGGGTCCGGCTGCGTCGAGGAGCCGGGTTGTACTGAGCTGCCAGGCGGCCCCGAGATCGCGCCCCATGCCGAAGTCCCCGCCCAGGCCGAGGTCTGACCCGGAAGGGTTCCGGAGATCGAGACGCTGACGCGTGGCGCGCGAGCCTTCCTCGGGGCGGTAGCATGCGGGGGTTGCTCGGCCAGCCGGGCAGCGCATAGTCAGATCACGCATAGTCAGATCAATTGAGTCAAGGACGTCCGCGGTTGCCATCCGGTGATGCGCGGACGCAGCGAGAGGTACACCGTGGGTTCGGTCATCAAGAAGCGTCGCAAGCGGATGGCGAAGAAGAAGCACCGCAAGCTGCTGAAGCGCACGCGCATTCAGCGCCGCCGCGCCGGCAAGTAAGCGGCGTAAGCGCGAGCTAGGGGATCGGCTCGATGGCGCGGGTCATCCTGGTGACCGGGGTCGCGCGAGACCTCGGTGCCAGATTCGCTCGCGCTCTCGCCGAGGATGAGACGCTCGACGTGATCGGCGTCGACGTCACCCCGCCCAGACATGACCTGGGCCAGGTCTCGTTCGTCCGGGCCGACATTCGCAATCCAGTGATCGCGAAGGTGATCAAGGCGCGCGCGGTCGAGACGGTCGTACACATGGCCATCGTGGCCAGTCCTGGCCGAGCCGGACGTTCCTCCATGAAGGAGATCAACGTCATCGGCACGATGCAGTTGCTGGCTGCGTGCCAGAAGGCGGATTCGTTCCGCAAGCTGGTCGTGCAGAGCTCGGTCTCGGTGTACGGGGCGTCGCCCCGCGACCCGGCCAAGTTCACCGAGGACATGTCACCGCGGGCGCAACCGCGTACCGGGTTCGCCAAGGACGCGCTGGAGATCGAGTCGTACGTTCGTGGTCTCGGTCGCCGCCGGCCGGACGTCGCGGTGACCACGCTGCGGTTGGCCAACCTGATGGGTGCCGGCGTCGACAGCCAGCTGAGCAGGTTCTTGTCCTTGCCCGTGGTGCCCCGGGTGATGGGCTACGACGCCCGCCTGCAGTTCCTGCACCCCAGCGATGCGATCGCCGCGCTGCTCGAGGTCACTCGGCACACCTATCGTGGCACCTACAACGTCGCGGCGCCCGACGTCGTCTCCCTCACCCAGGCGTTGCGGCTGATGGGCCGGCCCGCGGTCGGGCTTCCGCAGCAGTGCGGCCCGATGATCGCGGGAATGCTGCGGCAGGCGCGACTTGGGGATTGGTCGTCGGACCAGATCGCCGCGCTCACCTATGGCCGGGCGATGGACACCACCCGGTTCGTGACGACGACCGGACTTGCGCCCCGGTTCACCAGTCGGGAGGCGCTGGAGGAGTTCGTCTCGGTGTCGGCGCCGGGCCTGCTCAGTGCGCAGCGGGTCGACCAGGCGCTGACCAGCGTGAGCAGCCTGCTCGAGGGGGTACGCCGTGGCTGATGCAGAGATCATCCAGCTGGGCAGTTCCGGAAGGGCTGGCCGCGGTTCGGGTACGACGCCCTCGGCCGCCGCTCGTGGGTTGGCACCGGGCAAGCGTTCTGCCGGAGGAGGCTCGGCTGGCCGCTCGAAGAGTGGCAATCGCTCGCGTCCGCGGGGATCCGCCGCCGTTCGCCAGGCCGAACCGGTCGAACCGATCGAACCGGTCGATGCATCCGATCCTGGCGGCGTGGCCGACCCCGACGAGGAGTTCGGCCCTGGTCAGGAGTCCGATCTGACTCAGGAAGCGGACCCGGCTCAGGAAGCCGGGCCTGAGCAGCCGGCGACAGTCATCGAGGACCCGATCGAGGCGGCCGAGCTGGGGACCGACCCCGCGATCGAATCGGACCCGCCAGCGGATCAATCGGAGGATCGAGCCGAGAACCAGGCCGAGGATCATCCGGAGGACCAGGACCAGGGTGCCGCCACCGAGCCCCCGGACAACCCTGGCGGAGCGCTGAACGAGCTTGCCGCGCTGCTGCGTACCGCTCTCGCGCAACTGCAGAACCTCCCGGTCGATCAGTTCAAGGACCTCGGACGTGACCCGCTCAAGACGGTGCTGCAGTTGGCCGCGACTCTCGGCGTTGACTGGCAGGAGTCGATCGAGGAGATCGTCGAGTTCACCCGATCCCGGCTGAGCGGTCAGTATGCGATCGACGAGTTCGGCTTCGACCCGGAGTTCACCACCAAGGTCTTCCTGCCGATCATGCGGCCGCTCGCCCAGCATTGGTTCCGAGTCGAGGTCCGCGGCATCGAGAATGTGCCGACCACCGGCTCCGCGCTGCTGGTCTCCAACCACGCGGGCACGCTGCCGATCGACGGCCTGGTGCTGCATTCGGTGGTCTACGACGAGATCGGCAGACACGTCCGGATGCTCGGCGCCGATCTGATCTTCAAGACCCCGTACTCCCATGACTTCGCCCGCCGCACCGGCACGACGCTGGCCTGCCAGGAGGACGCGGAGCGGCTGCTTGCCTCAGACCACCTGGTCGCGGTGTTCCCGGAAGGCTTCAAGGGGCTCGGCAAGCCGTACGCCGACCGGTACAAGCTGCAGCGCTTCGGTCGCGGGGGCTTTGTCTCGGCGGCCGTCCGGGCCCAGGTCCCGCTGGTCCCGATCTCGATCGTCGGGTCGGAGGAGATCTATCCGCTGATCGCCAGCGCACCGACCCTGGCTCGTGCCCTGGGCGCGCCGTACTTCCCGATCACGCCGCTGTTCCCCTGGTTCGGCCTTCTCGGGCTGGTGCCGCTGCCCAGCAAGTGGATCATCCAGTTCGGCGAGGCGATCACCACCGACGAACTGCCGCCCGGGGCCGCGGACGACCCGATGGTGGTGTTCAACGTGACCGACCAGGTGCGCGAGACGATCCAGCAGAGCCTGTACGCCATGCTGATGCAACGCCGCAGCGCCTTCTTCTGAGCTGGTCGGACCCACTGGCGAAGTTCTGGCGATTGGTCCACGTGAGACGTGGACAGGGAACCAGAATTTCCGCTGGGCGGGCGGGCTATTTGCGCTGGCGGCGGATGGCGAGGCCGATCAGCAGGGCGCCGAGGCTGGCGCCGCCGATGCCGGCCCCGAGGGCGCTGGCCTTGGCCACCTTCCGGCCGGTCCGGTAGTCGCGGATCTGCCAGTCCTGCTCTTCGGCATGTTCGAGCAGTTCGGCGTCGGGGTTGACCGCGCAGGGGTGACCGACCAGGGAGAGCAGCGGCAGGTCGTTGTGTGAGTCGGAGTAGGCGAAGCTCCGGGCCAGGTCGAAGCCGTACTGCTCGGCGAGATCGCGTACCGCCTCCGCCTTGGCCGGCCCGTGCAGCAACCCGCGCTCGAGATGGCCGGTGTAGCAGCCGTCCACCACAGCGGCCCGGGTGCCCAGCGCGCCGGTGATGCCAAGCCGGGACGCGATCAGCTCGGCGATCTCCTTGGGTGCGGCGGTCACCAGCCACACCTGGTGACCGGCGTCGAGGTGCAGTTGCGCGATGGCGCGGGTGCCCGGCCAGATCCGTGGCGCGATGGTGTCCTCGTAGATCTCCTCGCAGACGCTGGTGATCTGTTCGACGGAGAGGCCGGTGATCAGACTCAGACTGGCGGCCTGGGCCTCGGCAATGTGGTCGGGGTTCTCACCGCCGATGAAGCGGAATTGGAGCTGCAGCCACAGCGCCCGAAGGATCGCCTTCCGGGGGAAGATGTCGCGGGCGTAGAGGCCCTTGGCCAGATAGAACATCGACGCGCCCTGGATCATCGTGTTGTCCAGGTCGAAGAATGCGGCGGCCTGCGGATCCGGCCCGATCCGCGGCTCGTTGACTACCTTGGCCGCAGCTTTCCGGCGCCCGGTGGATTGGGTGGCTTGGTCTGGAGTCAGCCTCTGCTGAGTCTCCTCGTCGGCCGTGCCGCCACCGGTCGTGTCCATCGCCCCAACAGTAATCTGTGCCGCCACTGCCTCACCGGGATTCTCCGACGGCCGGGCGGTCGGTCATCGATGACGCTGACCCGCGATTCTGTCTCATGGTCCACCGGAGAGGACCGTTGAACAAAACGCTGGCCACGGGCGGTCGGTCATCTCCGACATCGGGGATGACGTCAGCCATATGAGGGTGGTGTCCGCGTCCGGTAGCTTGGCAGCGTGGGCAACCTGGGCAATGTGTCTGAGCTGGTGGCCGTGCAGGCCGAGCGGCAGCCAGATCGGGTGGCGCTGATCGAGCCGGGCGTCGAGGCCCGCACCTGGGCCCAGCTGGATGCCGAGGTCGGCCAGGTCAGCGCCGGTTTGGCAGCTCGCGGCCTGGTGGCCGGACAACGGATCGGGCTGGACGGGCCCAACTCGATCGCCTGGGTGGTGGCCTACCTCGCCGCGCTGCGGGCCGGACTCGTTGTCGTGCCGACCGATCCCGAGGATCCAGTCACGGATCGTGACGACCTGCTGGCCGAGTGCCGGATCCGGGCGCTGTTCACGACACGTACGCCCTTGAGCTCGGATCGGGTCACTTCCTGGGAGTTGAGCGAGGAGGGGCTGGCGAGCCTCGCCGCGACGGATGTGCCGGTCGCGACGCCGCGAGACCCGGAGTCGCTCGCGGTCCTGGCCTGCACGCTCGGCACCAGCGGTGATCGGAAGATCGTGATGCTCAGCCACCGCGCCCTGCTGGCCAATCTGGAGCAGGTGAGTGGTCACGAGATCGTCAGCGCGGACAGCGTGATCTTGGGAGTGCTGCCGTTCTTCCATGTCTACGGGCTGAATGCGGTGCTCGGCAGCAGCCTGGCGGCGGGCGCGCAGCTGGTCATTCCGGATCCGGCGACCTGGGATCTGGCAGCCATCATCGAGTCCGAACAGGTCGATCAGCTGCCGATCACGCCGGGCCTGCTCTATCGCCTGGTCCACGACAAGACGGCGATCGAGCGGCTGGGCGGCGTACGCCGGGTGATCGTTGCCGGGGCCGCGCTACCCACCCAACTCAGTGCCCGATTCACTGAACTGACCGGAGTCCAGGTCGAGCGTGCGTACGGATTGACCGAGGCGGCTCCCGGGGTGAGCAGCACCGTCGGCAGCAAGGCCCTCGGCCCGTTCCATGTCGGTCATCCGCTGCCCGGGGTCGAGGTGCGGATCGCTGCCAAGAAGGGTGCCGATCCGGACGACCCGAGCGAGCCGGGCGAGATCATGATCCGCGGCGCCAACCTGTTCAGCGGCTACTGGCCGGATGGACGCGGCGGACCCGATGCGGACGGCTGGTTCGACACCGGCGACCTCGGCTATCTGAGCGATGGCGAGCTGTTCCTGGTCGACCGCTCCCGTGAGGTGCTCACGGTTCGGGGCTTCCGGGTCTATCCCAGCGAGCTGGAACAGCTGATCCGCCAGCTGCCGGGCGTCGAGGCGGCAGCGGTGGTGAGTCGGCAGGTCACGGCCGGAGAGTCAGGAAGCGGCGGGGGTGGGCTGGTGGCTTTCGTGACCGGCCCCTCGGTCACCCAGGAACAGGTCACCGAGTTCATCCAGACCCGGCTGCCGGTGTTCAAGCGACCTCAGGAGGTACGCATCGTCGATCAACTGCCTCGCGGGGTGACCGGCGTGATCAAACGCGTGCAGCTGCGCCGCCAGCTGGAACGGGAGCTGGCTCCGTGAGATGGGGGAGCGCGCAGGGTTCGCCGAAGCCAGACGGATCCGGCCCAGCTGCGGCAGGTTCGGAGCAGGCAGCCCGGGTGGTGGTGCTGACCCGCGCTGGTTGCCATTTGTGCGACGACGCGATCGCGATCGTCCAGGCGGTGTGCGCCGAGACCGGCGACACCTGGGCCACCCGCGATATCGACGCCGACCCGGAGCTGCGGCGACGCTACACCGACGAGGTGCCGGTGACCTTCGTCGACGGCGCCCAGCACGACTACTGGCGGGTCGACCCCAGCCGGCTGCGGACGGCGCTGACCGCTCGACGCCGCTGATGTTGTTCACCAAGGCCGCCCTCGACGGATTGGCCGGCGGCTCGGTCACCGCGACGTATCGACGGTGGACCGTCGTGCGGCCCAGGGTCGGCTCCCGGTTCACCACCCGGATCGGCATGGTCGAGGTGCGTGGCATCACTCCTGTGGACGCCGATGGGCTGACCGAAGCCGACGCCCGGGCGGCCGGTTTCGCCGATCTGAAGGCGCTGCGGCGCTGGCTCGACCGCGTACCACGGGGTCCGCGGGACACCCGCACAACAGCAGGGGCGGCCGCAGTCAGCGAGCTCAGCCAGCCGGCGGACAGGCAGGCCGAGCCCAGCGCGACCGAGGGTCAGCTCTATCGGATCGATCTCGCGTTGGCCGGACCTGACCCGCGGGTCGCCTTGCGAGCCGACGATGATCTCGATCCGGCGACACTGGCCACGCTGCGGAAGAAGCTCGACCGGATGGACGCCGCAGCCGAGGACGGTCCGTGGACGCGGTCCGTTCTCCGCCAGATCGCCGCGCAGCCAGGGGTGGTGTCGACCGTGCTCGCGGACGAGGCCGGTGAGGAACGCTTCTACTACAAGTCCCGGGTCCGGCGGCTGAAGGCGCTCGGACTGACCGAGAGTCTGACGGTCGGCTATCGGCTGTCTCCCCGCGGCCACGCATTCTTGGCCGCGGAGGAATAGATCCACGGTGGCGTAGCCGGCGCCGAGCTTCAGCCGAGACTGTGTGGTGCACCACCCGTGAGTGCTTGGCCTAGGGAACTGTTCGGCTCAGGGGAGATAGTGTGGGCCTGTTCGGCGACCCCCCGCCGAACCATTGTCCGCAGGAGAACCGTGCCCCAGACCGCTCGCCGCGCGTCGCCCCGGCCGGATTCGGGCGTCTCCGGGGCTGTTGACGATCTTCAGCTCACCATGGGTCTGTCGCCGACGACGGTCTCCCGGCTTCCGGTCTATCTGCGCGAGCTGGAGTTGTTGTCCCAAGCCGGAGTCGAGACCATCAGTTCCACCGGCCTGGCCGAGGTGGTCGGGGTCACGCCGTCGCAGCTGCGCAAGGATCTGTCCCACCTGGGCTCCTACGGCACCCGCGGGGTCGGCTATCACATCGCTGGTTTGCAGGCACAGATCGGCCGCGAGCTCGGCACCGCCCGTGGGTGGCCGGTCGTCATCATCGGCGTCGGGAACCTGGGCCGGGCGTTGGCCGGCTATGCGGGCTTCTCCAGCCGCGGCTTCCGGATCGCGGCCCTGGTCGATCCCGACCCGGCAGTGATCGGCACCGTCGTCCACGGCGTGGAGGTCAGCGACCTGGCCGAGCTGGAGGCGGTGATCACCCGTACCAAGGCGACGATCGCCGTGCTGGCGACGCCTCCGGCAGCCGCCCAGAGCGTGGTCGATCGCGTCGTGCACCAGGGCGTGACCAGCATCTTGACCTTCGCCGCTACGGTTCTCGCGGTGCCCGATGGCGTCATCGTGCGGAAGGTCGACCTGGGCCAGGAGCTGCAGATCCTGGCCTACTACGAGCAGCGCAAGTCTGAGGAGGTAGTCCGGTGAGCATCCTGGCGGTCAGCATCTCGCACAAGACCACCAGCGTGGACATCCTCGCCAAGGTGGCGATGGACAGCTCGACGTCCACCAAGCTGGCCGAGGCGATGATCGCCAGCGAGCACGTCGACGAGGCCGTCGTGCTCTCCACCTGCAACCGCACCGAGATGTATGCCTCGGTCTCCCGCTTCCACGGTGGTCTGGACGACGTCACGGTCGCCCTGGCCCAGCTGTCCGGTGTCGGTGTCGGCGAGCTCCGGCAGCTGTGCGCGGTCTACTTCGACGAGGGCGCGGTGGCGCACACCTTCGCCGTTTCCTCCGGCCTCGACTCGATGGTGGTGGGGGAGAACCAGATCCTCGGTCAGGTGAAGTCGGCGCTGACCGCCTGTCAGGCGCACGGCACGGTGGGCACTGGGCTCAATGCACTGTTCCAGCAGGCCCTGCGCGTGGGCAAGCGGGTCCACACCGAGACCGAGGTGGGCTCGGCCGGTCGCTCGCTGGTGACCGCCGCGTACGAGGTGCTGCGAAACGATGTCGGCCCGATCGGAGGCCGTCGGCTGCTGGTCGTCGGTGCCGGGTCGATGGCGAGCCTGGCCGCTCGGACCGCGGCCGCCGCAGGCGCTCAGGTGACCTGCGTGAACCGGACCTACGACCGGGCCCGCCGGCTGGCTGAGGCGATCGGTGCTCAGGCCCGGCCGCTGGCCGAGCTGGAGGCGGCGCTCCAGCAGACGGATCTGATCGTCACCTGTACCGGCGCCCGAGACGTCTTCCTCGATGCCGAGCACCTGCTGGGCACCCCGGTCGTCGGGGTCGTCGACCTGGCCCTGCCGGCAGACGTGTCCGAGGACGTCACCAACGCCGGCGTGGTGCTGGTCAACCTGGCGCGCCTGGTTGCCGATCAGCCCGATCACGCCAGCCGTGCCGAGGTCGAGGCGGCCCGTGCGCTGGTCTCCGGTGAGGTCAACGACTTCCTCGGGGTACGCCGCGCCGCGCAGGTGGCACCGACCGTGGTCGCGCTGCGCAGCATGGCCTCGGAGGTGGTCAGCGCCGAGCTGGCCCGGCTCGACGGCCGAGCCCCCGATCTGACCGAGCGGGAGCGCCAAGAGGTCCACCGGACCGTACGCCGGGTGGTGGACAAGCTGTTGCATCAGCCGACCGTACGCGTGCAGGAACTGTCGGCGAACCCGGAGTCGGTGGACTATGCGGCCGCCCTGCGGGAGCTGTTCGCGCTCGATCCGCAGACCATCGCCGCCGTGATGTCGCCTGAGGTGATGACGACCAAGTGACCCGTTTGGCAAGTGACCGCTGAGCAAGGGAATACTGCGCAGGTGAACGTCGAGCAGGTGAATGCTGAGCCCGTGACAACTGAGCAGACGATCACTGGCGAGACAGTGCGGATCGGCGCCCGGACCTCGCCGCTGGCCCGCGCCCAGGCAGATCAGGTCGCGGCCCTGCTGCAGGCCCGAGGCTTCGCGACCGAGTTCGTCGGCATCACCACCACCGGGGATGTCGATCTGCGCAGCCTGACCCAGATCGGCGGCACCGGCGTGTTCGTCAGCGCGGTCCGCGAGGCTCTCTACGAGCGGCGGATCGACGTGGCCGTGCACTCCCTGAAGGATCTGCCCACCGCACCCGCCGCCGGACTCGAGGTAGTCGCGACACCGCCGCGTGAGGACCCCCGCGACGTCCTGGTCGGGCGCACTCTCGACACCCTTCGCGACGGCGACCGGATCGGTACGGGAGCGCCGCGCCGTGCCATCCAGCTGGCCGAGCTCGGCGCCCGGCTCGGCATCAGACTGGAGGCCGTGGAGATCCGCGGCAACGTGGACACCCGGATCGGCCGGGCGGCGGCCGGCGAGGTGGATGCGGTGATCCTGGCCGCGGCCGGACTGCGTCGGCTGGGCCGGCTGGAGGCGCCCGAGTTGTCGGAATGCGACAAATGCGCTAACGATGGGTTAACGGTCGTAAAGGGACTCCCGGCACAGATACTGAGCGTCGACGACCTCATTCCAGCACCCGGACAAGCGGTCCTCGCGTTGGAGATTCATGAATCTCTCAGCCATGCCAAAAAGGCCGCGATGCGCACCCTCGACGACCTGGCCGCACGAGCGGAATCCCTTGCAGAGCGAGCTTTTCTAGCGACTCTCGAAGCGGGTTGCACGGCTCCGGTAGGGGCCCGTGCGGTGCTGGAGGGTGTCCATGGTACAAGTCTCGATTTGACTCTTCGCGTCGTAATTGGGAGAACGGTGCTGAACAACTTGTCGGAATCGATCAAGACAGCTCCTCCCCTGCGGCGCAGATTGTCGGGAACCACGACGGATGCCAGTCAGTTCGGGGCGGAAGCTGCCAAGGCGATCCTCGACGAGCTGCGTACGCCACAACGCCCTCGCCAGCCGTAAGGCTGGGGAGGCCGAACAGAACGCGAGACTGCCTGTGTCCCCAACGACGGCCCACAAGCCGAGTTCATCCTCGACGGTCACGACGACCCCCACCTCGCCGCACACGCGCGGTCGCGTCATCTACGTGGGCACCGGCCCAGGTGACCCGGACCTGCTGACCTTGGGCGCGATCGCCGCCCTGGCAGACGCCTCGGTGGTGATACTGGACGACGATCGGCAGCGGGAGCTCTTGGCGCACCCGGCCATCACCTTGGGCCCCGATGCGCAGATCGCCACTCTCGGTCTGACCGAGGCCAGCAAGCCGCTCAGCCCCTCGGCCCGCGCCCGGCTGATCCTCAAGCACACCGAGGCCGGCGTCCGGGTGGTCCGGCTGGTGTCCGGCGATCCGTTCCTGGACAACGCCATCGCCGATGAGGCCGCCGCCTGCGTCCGCGGTGGTGCCGACTTCGAGGTGGTGCCTGGTGTCTCCAGCCTGACCGCGGTCCCGGAGTACGCCGGCATCGACCTCAGCCACACCGGCGGCGTGCATTTCGCCTCCATCTGCGACGGTCGCTTCACCAAGGCCATCACCGCACAGTGGGGCTCGACCCCGACGCTGGTGGTGAGCACCAAGATCGCGCACCTCCCGGCGTTGATCGCCGCAGCCAAGGCCGCGGGGCGCGCCGAGGATGACCACGTGCTGGCGACTCTGCACGGGGGCAGCACCGAGCAGGTGACGATCGCCACCTGTCTGGCCGGTCTGGCGGCGCAGGTGGAGCAGGTGGCGGCGCCTGCCGGGGATCCCATCCACGTGATCATGGGCACGGCGGCGGAGCAGCGCGCCGAACTCGCCTGGTACGAGACCAAGCCGCTGTTCGGGTGGCGGGTGCTGGTGCCGCGCACCAAGGACCAGGCCGCGCCGCTGATCGCCCGGCTGCGGACGTACGGGGCGCACAGCGACGAGGTGCCGACCATCGCGGTCGAGCCGCCGCGCAGCCCGCAGCAGATGGACAAGGCCATCCGGGGCCTGGTCGAGGGCCGCTACGAGTGGGTCGCGTTCACCTCGGTGAACGCAGTCAAGGCGGTCCGGGAGAAGTTCGACGAGTACGGCCTGGACGCCCGGTCCTTCTCCGGTCTCAAGGTCGCCGCGGTCGGTGACATCACCGGTCGGGCGCTGCGCGATTGGGGTATCGAGCCGGATCTGATCCCGGAGACCGAGCAGTCGGCGGCCGGACTGGCGGCGGAGTTCCCGCCGTACGACGAACTGCTGGATCCGATCAACCGGGTCTTCCTGCCGCGCGCGGACATCGCCACCGAGACACTGGCCGCTGGTCTGGTCGGACTCGGCTGGGAGGTGGAGGACGTCACCGCTTACCGCACCGTCCGGGCCGCGCCGCCGCCCGCCGAGGTGCGCGAGGCGATCAAGTCCGGCAAATTCGATGCGGTGGTGTTCACCTCGTCCTCGACCGTGCGCAACCTGGTCGGGATCGCCGGCAAGCCGCATCCGAGCACGGTGCTGGCCGCCATCGGTCCGCAGACGGCGAAGACCTGTGAGGAGCACGGACTGCGGGTCGACGTGGTCGCCGGCAAGCCGTCCGCGGTGGATCTGGCCGATGCGCTGGCCAGCTTTGCCGCCGAGCGTCGGGATGCCCTGGTGGCAGCCGGCGAGCCGGTCGTCAAGCCGTCTCAGCGCAAGACGAGCTCGCGACGGAGGGTGTGACCTTCGAGTCTGATGGCTGCTGTGGTTGAGCTGAATCTGTCTGAGTCGAGCCTCTCCGGTTCGACCCCCTCAGGGTCGAGCCGGTCCGGGTCGAATCTGTCCGGGTCGGCGGGCGGTGCGGCGGGCCTGACCCACCGTCCACGCCGGCTCCGGGTGAATTCGACGATGCGGGCGATGGTCGCCGAGACCTCGGTCGCGCCACGGCAGCTGATCCTGCCGGTCTTCGTCGCCGAAGGACTGGGCGAGCCGCGGCCGATCTCGTCCATGCCGGGCGTGGTGCAGCATCCGCTGGACGCGATGGGCTCGGTCGCGACGCAGGCCGCCGAGGCTGGGCTGGGCGGGATCATGCTGTTCGGCGTGCCTCGGGAGGATCGCAAAGACGCGCTCGGCTCGGCGGCGCTGGCCGACGACGGGATCCTCAATCTTGCGCTTCGCGCCGTACGCGACGAGATCGGCGACGCGCTCCTGGTGATGTCGGATGTCTGCCTGGACGAGTTCACCGACCATGGGCACTGTGGCGTGCTGACCGCGAACGGTGTGGTCGACAACGACGCCACGGTGGAGATCTATGCGGCGATGGCGCAGGTCCATGCCGCGGCCGGCGCGCACGTGGTCGCGCCCAGCGGGATGATGGACGGCCAGGTCGGCGCGATCCGGTCGGCGCTGGACACCGCCGGCGCGACCGATGTGGCGATCATGGCGTACGGCGCGAAGTATGCGTCGGCGTTCTACGGGCCGTTCCGCGAGGCGGTCGGGTCGTCTCTGCAGGGCGACCGCCGGACCTATCAGCAAGATCCTGCCAATGTCCGGGAGGCGCTGCGCGAGGTGCTGCTCGATGTCGAGCAGGGCGCCGACGTGGTGATGGTCAAGCCGGCACTGGCCTATCTCGACGTGGTGCGTGCGGTCCGTGAGCTGGTGAGCGTGCCCGTGGCCGCGTACAACATCTCCGGCGAGTACGCGATGGTGGAGGCCGCGGCGGCGCAGGGCTGGATCGATCGGGAGGCGGCTATCGACGAGACGCTGACCTCGATCCGGCGGGCCGGCGCGGATCTGGTGCTGACCTATTGGGCCCAAGAATGGGCACAGAAGTGGCGCGCAGGAGCGGGCCGTGGCTGATGCGCAACGGGGGAGAGTGCGTCGATGAGTGACCAGCTGGTGAGTGAGCAGCTAACCGGTCAACTGCTGAGTGATCGGCTGTCCAGGGAGGCGTTCGAGCGGGCGCGGGCCGTCATCCCCGGCGGGGTCAACTCGCCGGTACGAGCGTTCCTGGCTGTCGGTGGCGCGCCGCGCTTCATCGCCCGGGCGTCCGGGCCCTATCTCTACGACATCGACGGCAACGAACTGGTCGACTTGATCTGCTCCTGGGGACCGATGCTGCTCGGCCACGCGCACCCGGAGGTGCTCGCTGCGGTCGGCGCGGCCGCCGAGCATGGGACGTCGTACGGGGCGCCGACCCTGGCCGAGGTCGAGTTGGCCGAGGCGATCATCGAGCGGGCCCCGGTCGAGCAGGTCCGGCTGGTCAACAGCGGCACCGAGGCCACCATGTCGGTGCTGCGGCTGGCGCGGGGGATCACCGGCCGGGACATGATCGTGAAATTCGCCGGCTGCTATCACGGCCATGTCGACTCACTGCTCGCCTCGGCCGGCTCCGGGGTGGCGACGCTGGCCATTCCGGGCACGCCCGGCGTCACGGCGGCGACGACCGCCGACACGATCGTGCTGTCCTACAACGACCGGACGGGGGTTCGGGAGGCGTTCGCCCGTTATGGCGACCGGATCGCCGCGGTGATCACCGAGGCTGCGGCCGGCAACATGGGTGTCATCCCGCCGGGGGTCGAGGACGGGATCGGTTTCAACGCTTTTCTGGCCGATATCTGCCGGGAGCATGGCGCGCTGTTCATCTCCGACGAGGTGATGACCGGCTTCCGGGTCACCCGAACCGGTCAGTACGGCATCGACGGCGTGCAGCCGGACCTGATGACCTTCGGCAAGGTGATGGGCGGCGGCTTCCCGGCTGCGGCGTTCGGCGGGCGGGCCGAGCTGATGCAGCAGTTGGCACCGGTCGGCGGCATCTATCAGGCCGGCACCCTGTCCGGGAATCCGGTCGCCACGGCAGCCGGGCTGGCCACGCTGCGACTGGCCACGCCGGAGGTGTATGCCCATGTCGATGCGATCTCGGCTCAGCTGCAGGCCGAGGTCGGGGCGGCGCTGTCGGCCGCAGGCGTACCGCATGTCATCCAAGCCGCCGGGAACTTGTTCAGCGTCTTCTTCGTAGCCGGAGTGACTGCGGTGCCCGACTACGCCACCGCAGCCACGCAGTCCACGCAGGCGTACGCGGCGTTCTTCCACTCCATGCTCGAGCAGGGGGTGTACCTGCCGCCCAGCGCGTACGAGGGTTGGTTTTTGTCCGCTGCCCACGATGATGGAGCCATGAACCGGATCGTCAGCGCGCTGCCGGCTGCGGCCCGGGCCGCAGCCCAGGCCTTGTCCGGGTCCGCGCTGTCTGCTGGGGCGCCGTCTGCTGGGGCGCTGTCTGAGTCTGCTTCGTCGAGCCCCGCCGAGGAGAGTGCCTGATGACCATCGATGAGTCCGGTGCCGAGCAGGATCAGACTGCCGCTCCTTCCGACAGCGATGACAGCAGCGATGACAACGTCGTCCGGAGCATCGCAGACTGGGTGCGGCGCGGCCGGGGCCGTGCCGACCGGGATGACATCGAACGGGAGAGCGATGATCAAGGCGACACCAGCCAGGAGGCCGGCGAACGGAGTCCGGCGATGACCGCGCCGCCGTACGGGGCGCCAGGGCGTACCGTCGTGCACCTGGTCCGGCACGGTGAGGTGCACAACCCGCAGGGTGTGCTGTACGGGAGGTTGCCGGCCTACCACCTGTCGGACCGGGGTCGGGAGATGGCCGTGATGGCTGCCGAGGCACTGGCCGGCCATGACATCAGGCACCTGCGTTGTTCGCCGCTGGAGCGGGCCCAGGAGACGATGGCCCCGATCGCGGTCGAGTTCCAGGGTCTCAAGATCGTCATCGACGGTCGGGTGATCGAGGCGGAGAACCAACTCGAGGGCCAGCAGGTGCGGTTTCCGCAGGCGTTGCGCCGGCCGGCGAACCTCTGGCTGTTGCGCAATCCGCTGCGGCCGAGTTGGGGAGAGAGCTATACCGAGATCGTGGCCCGGATGCGGCTGGCGATCGCCGATGCCGCGGTGGCTGCCCATGGTCACGAGGCGGTCATCGTCTCGCATCAGTTGCCGATCTGGATGGCCCGCTGCGATGTCGAGGGTCGTCGGCTGGTCCATGACCCACGTCGCCGGGAGTGCTCCCTGGCGAGCGTGACGAGTCTGACCCTGATCGACGGCCGGGTGACCTCGGTGGTCTACTCCGAGCCCGCCGTCCACCTGCTCGCCGGGCGTACCAGCAAGAAGTTCGTCGCCGGTGCCTGAGTCGCCTGCCTCTCTTGATTCGCGCGCAGCCCAGCCGGATCTGCTCGATCTTGTCGGATCTGCTCGATCTATAGACCGAGCAGATCCGACAAACCCGAGCAGATCTGTGGGCGGGCGGCGGCGTACGGGGGTGCCGACGCGAGGGGTCTGGCGGGCCGCGATGGCGTCGCTGGTCATGCTCGGGATCGTGCTGGTCGCCGGCTGCTCGGCGACCGGGGCCGATGAGCCGACCCGGTCGGCCAATCAGGAGGGGTACGTCGGTGCGGAACGGTCGGTGACGATCATCCCGCCGGAGAAGCGGGTCGCCGCGCCTGAGATCAAGGGTGCCGTGCTGGGCGAGGACAAGAAGGAGATCTCCACCGCCGAGCTCACCGGCAAGGTGGTCGTGCTGAACGTCTGGGGCTCCTGGTGCCCCCCTTGCCGCAAGGAGGCGCCGGATCTGCAGGCGGCCAGTGAGAAGACCGCCAAGGTCGCGCAGTTCATCGGGCTCAACACTCGCGACTTCGACCAGGCCGCGCCGATCGCCTTCAACCGCGCGCACGACATCACCATCCCGAGCATCTGGGATCCGACCGGCAAGGCGCTCGTGGCACTGGCGGACACGCTGCCACCCACGGCGATCCCGTCGACCCTGGTGATCGACAAGGAAGGGCGGGTCGCGGCGCGGATCGTCGGTCCGGTGACCAAGACGACCCTGGTCGACATGGTCACCGACATCGCCGACGGCAAGTGATCGGGCCGGCGACGACCGCGGGGCGCTGCTGATCATGGATCTGACCAGCTGGGCGACGGCGGCGATGGGCGGCTCGATGGCGCTTGCCATCCCGGTCGCGCTGCTCGCCGGGATCGTCTCCTTCTTCTCGCCCTGCGTGGTGCCACTGCTGCCGGGCTATCTGTCGTACATGACCGGGGTCGGGGCCGCCGACCTGGCCGCCGGCCACCGCCGCGGCCGGATGCTGCTCGGCACCGCGTTGTTCATGCTCGGCCTGGCGGTGGTGTTCGTGGCCACCGGGGTGGTGTTCGGCACCGTCGGTCAGCTCCTGCTCGCCTACAAGTCCGTGATCTCCCGCGTGCTCGGGGTGGTGATCATCGCGCTCGGCCTGGCCTTCGCCGGGGTGCTCAGTCTCGGCAATGCCGAGTTGCGGATCCGGCGACTGCCCGCCGCCGGACTGGCCGCGGCCCCGGTGCTCGGTGTGGTCTTCGCGCTCGGTTGGACGCCGTGCATCGGCCCGGCGCTGGCGGTGGTGGTCAATCTGGGTCTCAACGAGGGGACGGCGCTGCGGGGTGGCCTGCTGGGCTTCGTGTATGCGCTGGGCCTCGGCATCCCCTTCATGATCGCCGGCGTGGCATTCACAGCCATGAACCGTACGGTCGGTGTCTTGCGGCGGCACCAGGTGGCCGTGATGCGGATCGGCGGACTGATGATGGTGGCGGTCGGCGTGCTCTTGGTCACCGGACTCTGGGACCAGTTGATGGCGCGGCTGACGGTGTGGATCGGCAACTTCGGGACGGTGATCTGAGTGAGCGTGGAGAGCGCGGACACCGCTGCCGAGACCCTGCCTGACGACGTCGACGGTGTGCATCCGGACAGCTCTGGTGCCGAGGGTGGTGGCGGTGCCTCGAACGGCGGCGGGGGCGCGGCCGGTGGCCACGGTCCCGGCGCTCGCGGACCAGGCAAGCGCGGCGGAGAACTGGCGCCGGCCCTGGGGTTCGTCGGGCTACTGCGCTGGCTATGGACCCAGCTCACCTCGATGCGTACCGCGCTCGTGCTGCTGTTCGCCCTGGCGGTCGCGGCCGTGCCCGGCTCGCTGATCCCGCAGCGCAACGTCAGCCCGATCAGAGTCAGCGACTTCATCGAGCAGCATCCGACGCTGGGCCCGATCTATGACCAGCTCGGCCTGTTCGCCGTCTTCTCCTCGGCGTGGTTCTCCGCCATCTATCTGCTGCTGTTCGTCTCCTTGGTCGGCTGCATCGTGCCTCGGGTCGCGGTCTATGCCCGAGCACTGCGTACCCCGCCGCCGCGGACCCCGCGCAATCTCGCCCGGCTGCCCGCGTACGCGACCGCCTCCCTGATTGATGACGAGACCGCGGACGAGGTGCTCGACCGGGCCGCAGAAGCTTTGCAGGGGCGGCGCTATCGGGTGCTGCGCCAGGAGGGCTCGGTGGCTGCGGAGCGCGGCTATCTGCGGGAGGCCGGCAACCTGGTCTTTCACCTGAGCCTGCTCAGCCTGCTCGTCGGGGTGGCGATCGGCGGCCTCTATGGGTTCCGCGGCACCAGTGTGGTGATCGTGGGTCAGGGTTTCGCGAACAACATCACCCAGTACGACGACCTGTCCGCCGGTGGCTGGTTCGCCGAGGACCGTCTGCAGCCGTTCACCATCGGGGTCAAGCAGTTCCGGGTGGCCTTCGAGACCGGGCCGGTGCAGACCGGGGCCGCGCGGCTGTTCGAGCTCGACACCGAGGTCACCGAACGGCCGGGAGCAACGCCGTACGAGGAGACCATCGAGGTGAACCATCCGCTGCGGGTGGACGGGACCACCGTGCACCTGATCGGGCACGGCTATGCGCCGGTGGTGAAGGTGACCGATGGGGACGGGAATGTCGCCTTTTCGGGGCCGGTGGTGTTCTTGCCGCAGGACGGGAACTTCAGCTCCGCCGGCGTGATCAAGGTGCCCGATGGCCGGCCTGAGCGGCTCGCCTTCGAAGGTATCTTCGCGCCGACTGCCAAGGTCGACAAGCAGGGCCCCCGGTCGCTGTTCCCCGACCTGGTGGACCCGGCGCTCTATATCAATGCCTGGTACGGGGCGCCGAAGACCGAGACAGGGCAGCCGGAGAACGTCTACTCGCTGGACAGCACCGGACTCACCCAGCTGAAGGATCCGAAGGGCGAGCCGCTGCGGATCCTGCTGCGGCCCGGCACCAGCTATCAGCTGCCGGACGGCAAGGGCACCATCGAAATGGTGGGGGTCACCCGCTGGGTGAAACTGCAGATGAGTTCGACACCGGGGATCGCGGTGGTGCTCGGCTCCATCGGGGCCGCCGTACTGGGCCTGTGTCTGTCGCTGTTCGTTCGGCCGCGTCGGGTCTGGGTGCGCGTCCGTGAGGGTGGTGTCGGTGAGAGTGGCGGGGGATCTAGGCTGATCGAGGTCGGTGGGCTGGACCGGGCCGATGCGCGCGCCGGGTTGAGCGAAGATGTTGCCGAGTTGGCCGATGAACTCGGTGTGTCGGAGAATCCTGGCGTGTCGGACGAACCGGGCGCCTCGCCGGGATCCGCCGTGCCGAAGGTGTCTGGCGTGTCGGAAATGTCTGGCGTGTCGGAGCAATCCGGGGACGAGACGGAGGAGAAGCAGTGAACCTCGAGTACTACTCCAACGCTGCCTTGGTCGCAGCGGTGGTGATCTATCTGCTGGCGATGACGGCTCACGCTGCCGAGTGGGCCGCCGCACGTCGGTCGCCGGTCGAAGAGCCGACCAGCGACCGTGAGCTGGCCGGGGTCGGTGCTGCGGTGAGTGCTTCGGCTGCCGGGGCTGGATCTGTCGGATCGGCCGGTGCGGCGGGTGCGGGTTCGTCGGCGGGGCGAGTCGCAGACGGGATCGCTGCCGGTGGTGCGGGCGGGTTGCCGAACGCGGCCACTCTCGATGCCGACCTGGACCGGCGGGTGCGCGAGATGCGCGTCGAGCTCTGGGGACGGATCGGCGTCGCGCTGACCCTGATCGGCTTCCTGCTCAGCCTGACCGGTACCGTGCTTCGCGGTGTTGCGGCCGGTCGCCCGCCGTGGGGCAACATGTATGAGTTCACCATCACCGCGATGACGCTGGTGGTCGGGGTCTATCTGGTGATGCTCTGGCGGGCGGGCGCTCGTTGGCTCGGACTGCCGGTGACTTTGTTGGCCGCGGTCGGCAATGGGCTGGCGGTGACCGTCTTCTATGTGGCCGTCGCGCCCTTGGTGCCGGCTCTGCACTCTGTCTGGTTCATCATCCACATCGTCGCCGCGGCCGTCGCCGGTGCCGCGTTCAATGTCGGTGCACTGCTGACCGTCGTGTTCCTGGTGCGGCAGCGGGCAGAGAAGCGGGGCAAGGTCGGCGGCTACCTCGCCCGGATCCCGAACGCCCGGAAGCTCGACCTGCTCGCGTACCGGTTCCATGCGTTCGCCTTCCCGCTGTGGACGTTCACCGTGGCTGCCGGGGCGATCTGGGCCGAGTATGCCTGGGGCCGCTATTGGGGCTGGGATCCCAAGGAAACCTGGGCGCTGGTCACCTGGGTGATCTACGCCTGCTATCTGCATGCGCGGTCGACCGCTGGCTGGCGTGGCACCCGGGCCGCCGTGATCGCGCTGATCGGCGTCGCGTCCTTCTGGTTCAACTTCGTGGGGATCAACCTGCTGGTCTCCGGCCTGCATTCCTACGCCGGCATCTGAGCCCTATTCGGGAAAGAGCTCGGCTTGCCCGTGACTTATGGATGACGTTTATCCCCGATGTCGGGGATAACCTCATCCACAGTTTGGCGCGGGCGCACAGTAAGCGGGCGCCGAGGAACCGACCACGGATGACCGCCGGTCTCGCGGGTGCCGGAGACGTTTTGCGCCTGCGGGCCACGGATGACCGCCGGTCTCGGGGAGTGCTGGGACGTTTCGCGCCTGCGGGTCACGGATGGCCACCGGTCTCGGGGAGTGCCGGGACGTCTTGCGCCTGCGGGTCACGGATGACCACGGGCCTCGGGGAGTGCCGGAACGTCTTGCGCCCGCGGGCCACAGGCGACCGCTGGTCCCGTAGGGCGGTCGAACGTTTTGTGCTCGCGGGCCACAGATCGCCGGTACCTGGACGCTCAACCATGATCGGGACCTGTCGAGCATCGCGTCCGACGTGACGGGCGTAACCCGACCACGCGCCGACACCATTTCGCACGGACTGATTCCGACTTCGCACCACCTGCTGCTACTGCGCATCAAACACGCCTGGTGCGCAGTGCCAGCAAATGGTGCGAAGTCGATGCGGGATCTGGGCGGTCGGCGGTAGAGGCGGGTGCAGGCAAGTCCCCTTCGGCGCCGGTGGTCGCGAGAAGGAGTTCTGGCACCTGTTTCGGCCGTGAACAGGTGCCTTTCCTCCTTCTCGATCAGCGATCCCACCCGACAGAGCCAGAGGTCACCGCTCCGGCGCTGATTTGTGGCCCGGCGGCGCGAGAGGTACGCCTCGCACGCGCGGTCAGCGATCGTTGGTGGCCCGGCGGCGCGAGAGGTACGCCGTGCACGCGCGGTCGACGGCCGTCCGTGGCCCCGCGGCGCAAACCGTACGCCGTGCACGCGTAAATGGTGGTCGTCGGTGGCCCGGCGGCGCGAGAGGTACGCCGTGCACGCGGTCAACGATCGTTGGTGGCCCGGCGGCGCGAGACGTATGCCGTGCACGCGCGGTCAGCGGCCGTTTGTGGCCCGGCGGCGCGAGACGTACGCCACGCACGCGCAACTGGTGGTCGTCGATGGCCCGGCGGCGCAAACCGACTCAGCATCCCGTCAGAGCCGCGTACATCTTTGGCTCGGCGGCGCCAGCCGGACCGGCGACCGCAGGTCACACCACCCCGATCCCCACTTCGCACCAACTAGTGCGACTGCGCACCACGCGTACCTGATGCGCAGTTGACCTAATTGGTGCGAAGTCGCTCGACCCCCTCGAACTGGTGCGAGGTCGCTGAACCCCTCGAACTGGTGCGAGGTCGCTGGACCCCTCGAACTGGTGCGAGGTCGCTCGATCCCCTCGAACTGGTGCGAGGTCGCTCGACCCCCTCGAACTGGTGCGGAGTCGCAGGAAACAGAGCGAAGTGGATGTCGGCAGCGCCCACAGATACCGCACGCATACCGGACAGGGACTTTCATGGGCGCCTAGTGTCGAGAACTGCGGATCGGTACCGACTACAGGTCGAGCGCGCCGAACCGCGGCGAGCCCGACGAGACGGAGTTGTCATGAAGTACCTGATCCTCATTCACCAGAGGCGCGACGCCCGGCAGCAGTTCCGTACGATGCCCGCCGAGGTGCAGGCCGCTGGACTACAGGCGTACCTCGACCTCAACGCGTCGCTGGTCGCGTCCGGAGAGTTCGTCTCTGCCGAGGCACTCGCGGACGACTCGACATCGACGGTTGTCACGTTGTCCGCGGACGGGTTCGTCACCTCGGACGGGCCGTTCGCCGAGACCAAAGAGCTGCTGGCCGGCTACTACCTGGTCGATGTCGAGTCTCGCGAGCGTGCGATCGAGATTGCCACGCAGATCCCCGAGGTAGCCGCCGGAGCGGGCGCGGTCGAGATACGTCCGGTGATGGACTACTCGACCGACGGCGAGTGATCCTCCGCGACGACGGGCGGATCGAGGGCCTGCTGCGCGAGCTGGCGCCGCGGGCCCTCGGTGCGCTCGTGCGCCGGTACCACGACTTCGACGATGCCGAGGACGCGCTGCAGGAGGCGCTGCTCCAGGCTGCAGAGCAATGGCCGGCCGACGGCATCCCGGACAATCCGTACGGCTGGCTGGTCGCTGTCGCCAGTCGGCGCCTTGTGGACGCTTGGCGCAGCGACTCAGCCCGCCGGCGACGCGAGACCAACGTCCTCATCTCAGAGCAGCCGCTCGCAGCCGAACCGGCCGAGCCCGAATCGGTCGAGGTCGATGACTCGCTCGAGCTGTTCCTGCTGTGCTGCCATCCGGCACTGACCCGGCCGTCGCAGTTGGCGTTGACGCTGCGTGCGGTGGCCGGGCTGACGACCGCGGAGATCGCGCGAGCTCTGCTCGTCCCGGAAGGGACTGTCGCGCAACGGATCAGTCGTGCCAAGGCGCGTATCCGAGCAGCTGGTGCACGATTCGGCGAACCCACAGATGACCTTGGCGGACGGGTGGCGACCGTCGCTGCAGTGCTCTATCTGATCTTCACCGAGGGGCATACGGCCAGCTCAGGAGACGCGCTGCATCGGGTCGATCTGGCCCTCGAGGCGATCCAGCTGACTCGGCTACTGCGGGCCAGATCGTCCTCCGAGCCTGCTCTCGCCGACTATCGGAGCGAGATCGACGGGCTGCTGGCCCTGATGCTGCTCACCCAGGCTCGGGCGTCCGCGCGAGTTGCGGCGGACGGAGCGCTGGTGCCGCTGGCCGAGCAGGATCGTTCACGCTGGGACCCGGGTGCGACCGCCGAGGGAATCGAGTTGGTGACGGACGCACTGGTCTCCGGTGTGCGGGGCGAGCAGGTGCTGGGGCCGTACCAGGTGCAAGCCGCGATCGCTGCGGTGCACGCGGAGGCGCCGACCGCGGACGCGACCGACTGGCCGCAGATCCTCGGGCTCTATGACGTACTGGCCGAGCTGGCTCCCGGCCCGATGGTGACCCTCAATCGGATCGTTGCCGTCGCCATGGTGCGCGGCGAACGGGCCGCTCTGCTCGAACTCGATGTGGCGGCGGCAGCACCGGCCCTGGCCGGGCACCATCGCGTCCATGCCGTACGAGCCCATCTGCTGGAACGTATCGGCGAGCGGGCGGCGGCTGCTGCCGAGTTCCGCGAGGCGGCGCGCGGCACCTTGAGCCTTCCGGAGCAGCGCTACCTCACCGGTCGGGCAGCCGCCCTCAACTGACGGAATCGTTCTGCCTGGATGCGCCGCCCCGAACTTGGCCGTGCATCTTGCGCGTACGGATCCACAAGTGGCGTCGGCGTCTCAATGCGGCGGATGCAGCTCGCTGTGGGGGGCTCCGAGGTGGTGCAACAGGGCGTGAGCTGCTGCATCCGACACATGCCAACGGCTCAGCCGGCCGTCTCGTTCGTTGGTCACCAGTCCGGCGTCGCGCAACGCGACCAGCGCCTGACTGACCGTGTTCGGGGTCAAACCGGTGGCTGCGGCCAGGGTCTTCACCGGGGCGCCGGGTGCCGCATGGATGGCGATCAGCAGCCCGAGCCGGGTTGGATCGGAGAAGGCGGCCAACCGATCCACCACGTCGGGCAACTCCGAGCCGGCGAGCGCGACCGCCGCTCGGGCGACCTGCTCGGCGTTCACCTCGCTCATCGCACGGTCCCTTTCGTTGTCTGGCGGCACCTTTCGCCACCTGTCGAGGCTTTCCATCCTTCCGGATCGTGACAAACGTGTGTTCAACCAGACACACATTGTCGTATCGTCGCCGTATGCGCGCTTCCCATGAGCAGCGACTCCTGTGACCAAGGCTGCCACGCCCACCGAACCGGCGCCACCAGCGGCGTCGAGCACTGCGCCATTGAGCACTGCGCCATTGAGCACTGCGCCATCGAGAACCATGCCGGCGACCGGATGGCGTTCGTTGCTCACCACCGAGGGGCGAGCCGCCCGCTCGTTTCGGTTTCGAGTCGGGGCGGCCTTCGCAGTGATCATCGCCCTGCACCTGATCGGACTGGGGTTGCTCAGCGTCGGCGTCATGTCCGGGGCCGCCGGCGCAGTGTCGGTCGGCGTCGCCGCGGTGGCGTACTTTCGTGGCCTCGTGCACTCCTACGACTTCGACCACGTGTCGATGATCGACAACTCAACGCGCAAATTCGTCGCCGAGGGACGCAACCCGGCCTCCGTCGGGCTGGCGTTCTCGGCCGGGCATTCCACGGTGGTGATTCTGAGCGGGATCCTGGTCGTCGCCGGGGCGGGGATCGTCCGGACCGCCCTGGACGAGAGCTCCGGCGTCGCCCGAGTGCTCGGCATCATCGGGCTCAGCGTGTCCGGTCTGTACCTGGTCCTGGTCGCCATCGCGAATCTGGCCACTTTCCTTCAGGCTCTTCGGCTCAAGCGAGCGTTGGCGGTCGATCCTGGTCTGGAGATCCCGCCGGATGCGCTCACCCCGCGTGGGCCCGCCGCGCGGGTGATGACCGCGCCGCTGAAGCGGATCCGCCATCCCCGCCACGTGTACGTGATCGGCTTCTTGTTTTCGCTCGGCTTCGACACCAGCAGCCAGATCGGCCTGCTGATCCTCACTGCCGGTGCCGCGTTGGCCGGCGCGCCGGCGATCTCGATGCTCTGCCTGCCGTTTCTGTTCGCAGCGGCCATGACGCTGGGCGACACTCTCAACGGGCTGATGATGTTGAGGATGTACGCCGCCGCGCACGAGGACCCCAAACGCAAGATCAACTACAACCTGCTGGTCACCGGCGTCGGGATCGTCTCCGGCCTCATCGTCGGGGCGATCGCGGCCGCAACCTTGCTGCACGACCAGGGTGGGGTCGACCTCGGCGTCATCGTGTCGGTCGCCGAGGCCAACACCGAGTACGCAGGCTTCCTGCTGGCGGCTCTGTTCGCGGTGATCGGCATTGCCGCCTGGCTGCTGTGGCGTCGAGCCCGCCCCGCGGTCCGCTGATTCGGTTCGACCCAACGTGCCGGCGATGCGTCAGCGGATCCCTAGCCGAGTCCAGCCGCCTGCCATGCCTCGTACCCGCCGATCACATCGGTTGCGCGCCAGATGCCCAATTGCTGCAGGGTGGCGGCGGCCAGGCTGGAGGAGTATCCCTGCTGACAGATGACGATCACCGGCAGGTCGTACGCGGCGAACGGCAGCCTGGCCTCAGAACTGGGATCGAGCCGCCACTCGAGCACGTTGCGGTCGATGACGACGGCCTCGGACAACCCTCCCTCCGCTCGTTGCGCGACCGGTCGGATGTCGACCAGCACAGCCCCCTGCTCGAGACAGGCCCGGCGTGCCTGCTGGGGAGTCACTCGAACCAGCGTGGAGCGGGCCTCGGCCAGCAACTCGTCGATCGACCGAGCCGACCCGGCGGCCCGTCGGTGCTCATCGAGAGCGCTCACCAGTTGACTCCGGCCAGTTGGGAACTCAGCTTCCGCAGCCGGGAACCTTCTTCGGCGTAGGTGGTCATCTCGACCAGCGCAGGGGAATAGACATGCACGCTGACGGCCGGCTCCCATCCGTTGTTGGTGACCTCATGGATGTGTTTGGTGCCGAACGCGCGCAGCGCACCTTCGCTGAGCTCGCGCAGCTCGGGCTCGATTCTAGGGTGAGCTAGCGGATTGACCGAAGCGTGACGTTCGGTCAAGGTGCCCCGCACGACGACGAATGCGCCGGCACTGCCGCCGTGGTCGTGCCAGTTGGTGCCTTGACCCGGCAGCCAGGTGAGCAGCCAGGCTTCGAAGTCTGGTTCCTTGGCCAGACGCGCGTAGTAGCGGGAGACCGGGTCGTACTCGACCAAGGGCTGCCAAAGCTCGGTCAGGTCGGCCAGGTGGGTCGCGATCTCGGTGAGATTGCGATGGGGACGGGTCTGCTTGCGTGGACGGGTGCGAATGCTGTGGTCGCTGGGCATGTGGGTTCGACTCTCCGGGTGGACGGCCGGCGATGACGCGGCCGTGGAATGGGCGTACGGGTTGGGATCAGGCAGGGCGTGTACGCCGACAGACCGCACTGCTCACCCGGTGCAGGTCAACGTGTCGTCGAGAGTGCAGACCCGCAGAGCGCGGATCGCGATTGTTGAACTTCGTCATGGCTTCCTCGGTTCGACGCTTGCCGGTCGACTGCCGACCGGCCAGGTCCTCACCCGGAGCACCCCGCCGTCGCAGGAGGGTTGCCGACCAGCGAGCCGGGGCTTGGCACTGGCACTCATGACCTGTGCTGGAGGCTAGCTCACGAGGGTCGCCCACACAATCCACTGTCTCACAATAGGGAATATCGGTAATTATTCGCGCGCCGACTACCAGGCGGCCGGCACGGCGCCGTTCCGAGGCGGACGAGGCGGCCCGAGGCGGACGATGCGGCCCAATTGGCACTTCGCACCAACTGCTGCGACTGCGCACTAGGTAGACGGGGTGCGCAGTAGACGTAGCTGGTGCGGAGTCGGGATGGTGCGGAGTCGGGATTGGTGCGAAGTCGGGATGGGGCGGAGTCGGGCGGAAGGAATGGGACGGCAGGCTGAGGACGCGAAGTGGATGGGGGATTGGCGGTTGACGACTGGAGTGGCGCGAGTGGGGCGACATGGGTGTCGGCTGGCACGATGGGCCCGTGCCAGAAACCCACCACGTCGACCTCTGCATCATTGGCAGCGGGTCGGGCAACTCCATCCCTGATGAGCGCTTCGACGATTGGCGCATCGCGCTGGTCGACGACGGTCCCCATTTCGGCGGTACCTGCCTGAACGTCGGTTGCATCCCGACGAAGATGTACGTCCATCCGGCGGACCTCGCCCGTATGCCCGAGCATGCCGCACCGCTCGGTGTCGACCTCACACTCGACCAGGTGCACTGGGATGCCATCCGCGACCGCATCTTCGGCCGGATCGACCCGATCTCGGCTGCCGGGGAGCGCTATCGCGCGGAGAGCCCCAACATCATGCTGTTCCGGCAGCATGCCCGTTTCGTCTCCGACAAGACGCTGGAACTCGCCGATGGCACCCAGATCACCGCCGACCGCTTCGTTCTCGCCGCCGGCAGCCGGATCCGGATCCCCGACGTCCCTGGGTTGGCCGAGACGCCGTACGAGACCTCGGACACCGTCATGCGGCTGGCCGAGCTGCCCAGGGAGATGATCATCGCCGGAGGCGGCTACGTGGCGGCGGAGTTCGCGCACGTCTTCTCGGCGTACGGCACCAAGGTCACGGTGGTGGTTCGCGGCGATCGGCTGCTGCGGCACGAGGACGACGACATCTCCTACCGATTCACCCGCCTGCTGGGTGAGCGCGTGGACCTGCGACTGCAGCACACGCTCTGCTCGGTACGTCCGACTGCCACCGAAGCCGGTCCCGGAGTCAGCGTCGAGATCGCCGGGCCGGACGGGACTCGATCATGTCTCACCGCAGACGTGCTGCTGGTTGCCACCGGCCGGATTCCCAATGGCGACCTGCTCGACCTGGACCGCACCGGAGTCGCCGTCGGCGAGAACGGCTACGTCGAGGTCGACGACTATCAGCGGACGACCGCCGACGGCATCTTCGCGCTCGGCGACGTGAGCTCCCACTGCCAGCTCAAGCACGTGGCCAATCACGAGGCCAGGGTCGTCCAGTACAACCTGCTGCACCCCGAGGCGATGATGAAAGCGGACCATCGCTTCATCCCGCACGCGGTCTTCTCCTCACCCCAGGTCGCTGCCGTGGGGCTGACCGAGACCGAGGCGATGGATCGCGGCTTGGACTATGTCGTCGGGCTCAAGCCGTATGCCGACACCGCGTACGGCTGGGCCATGGGTGAGACCGGCGATCACATCGTCAAGCTGCTGGCGGACCCGCAGACCGCCCAGTTGATCGGCGCCCATCTGATCGGACCGGAGGCATCGTCGTTGATCCAGCCGCTGATCCAGGCGATGAGCTTCGGGCTGCGCGCCGACGAGTTGGCTCGCGGCCAGTACTGGATCCATCCGGCGATGGCCGAGGTGATCGAGAACGCGGTGCTGGCCTTGCCGCTGGACCACCGGAGTCCTGGAAACCCGGCATGAGGCGTCGAGGGCTGGCGGGTGTCGTGATCGGAGTTGTCTGCGGTCTGACCCTGGTGGCCTGCGGCAACAGTCCTGGTGCCGTGCCGAGTCCAGGAGCGGCATCGACCTCAGGGACCGCCGAGACGCCGAGCCAGGTGGCCTCGGGGCTACCATCGACCTCAGCCAGCCCCGGTGCGCCGGCCAACCCCACCTCGACCAGCACGGCAACCTCGACCAGCACCGTGAAACCGACCACTATGCCCACGCCCAGCAGTACGCAGAGTGAGAATCCGACGGCCCAGTGCAAGGCCTTGGCCGCCTCGCTCAGCCTGCGCGATCAGGTCGGCCAGTTGCTGATGGTCGCCGTGCCCTCGACCGGGGTCGGATCCTCCGCGGCCAAGGCGGTCCACGACAGTCGCACCGGGGCAGTCATCCTGCTCGGCAACACCACCGCGGGACAGAGCCGGATCCTCGCCGTGACCAAGCAGGCTCGGGATGCGGCGCGGACGCCCAAGGGGATCAAGATCTTGCTGGCCGCCGACCAGGAGGGCGGCATGGTGCAACGACTGCAAGGCAAAGGCTTCGACCGCATTCCCTCTGCCCAGGAACAGGCCCAGGAGTCGGCAGCCGAGCTGAGGCGCGATGCAACTCGCTGGGGTAAGCAGCTCGGGCGGGCCGGCATCAATGCCAACCTGGCTCCGGTCGCCGATGTCGTACCCAAGGACATGCAGAGCGTCAACCAGCCGATCGGTCTACTGCGCCGTGGCTATGGCTCGAATCCGACCAAGGTCGCCGCTCATGTAGCCGCCTTCGTCGAGGGCATGGACGCGGCGGGGATCGCTACCTCGGTCAAGCACTTCCCGGGCCTCGGTCGGGTCCGCGGCAACACCGATTTCGTCGCCCGGGTGGTCGACGACACGACGACTCGGCACGACAAGGCGCTGAAGCCCTTCGCGGCGGGGGTCGACGCCGGTACGGACATGGTGATGGTGTCGTCGGCCTACTACAGCGAGATCGATGCCAAGCGGCGCGCGGCGTTCTCGCCGATCGTGGTCAAGGGCATGATCCGCGACGATCTGGGGTTCGAGGGCGTGGTCATCTCCGACGATCTGGCAGCCGCGGCGATGCGGGACCTGGCGCCCGGAACCCGGCTGCTGCGCTTCCTGAAGGCCGGTGGCGACCTCGCGATCGTGGGTGATCCGAGCATCGTCGCGTCGATGGCGGACGCGGTGGTCGCCGAGGCGAAGAAGGACGATGCGTTGGCTGCCGCGATCGAGACCGCCGCAGCCCGGGTGCTGCAACTCAAGGACCGGCGCGGCCTGGCCTCCTGCTAGCGCTCGCAGTCGAGGTGTCGGTCAGCAGGCACTCGTCCGGAGCACGTTTCGCGCCGCGGGGCCAAGGACGTACGCAGGTGCTGCGGCAGGTCGCGCGTCTTGCGCCGCCGGGCCAAGGATGACCGCGGGTCGAGCGTGCGGCACGTACGTTTGGCGCCGCGGGGCCAAGGACGTACGCGGGTCGGGCGTGCGGCTCGTACGTTTCGCGCCGCGGGGCCAGGGACGTACGCAGGTGCTGCGGCCGGTCGGGACGTTTCGCGCCCGCGGGCCAAGGACGATCGCGGGTCGGGCGTGCGGCTCGTACGTTTCGCGCCGCGGGGCCAGGGACGTACGCAGGTGCTGCGGCAGGTCGGGACGTTTCGCGCCCGCGGGCCAAGGACGATCGTGGGTCGGGCCTGCGGCACGTACGTTTCGCGCCGTGGGGCCAGGGACGTACGCAGGTGCTGCGGCAGGTCGGGACGTCTCGCGCCGCGGGGCCAAGGACGACCGCGGATCGAGGTGTGCGTCACGTACGTTTACCGCTCAGCACTCGCTCGGTCGCCCAGCACTGGCTCAGCCGTCGACCCGGAGGTCGGCCAGCGCCTGGCGAGCGGGCTTGACGAGTTCCGGCTGGGTGTTCGGGATCGAGGCGTAGTAGAGGCCGGCTGTGGCACCGGTCGCGACGACCGCCACGATCAGCAGTTCTCCCTTGGTGATCAGACCGGGGATGTCGAACGACAGCTTGGACTCGATCAGCCAGGCGTCGTGGCCGTCGATCTTGGTGGCCTTGTCTACCGTGACGTTGCTCTCGACCGGGTTGTCGGCGTAGAAGGACCCCAGAATGCAGCGGACCACGATGTGGGCGCCCTGTTCGGGAGTGAAGAACCCGTCCCCGGCCATCAGCTCGGCGACCAGCACCGAAGCGACCCAGCTGCTGCCGGCGCCGTCGAAGTCCTGCTGGTCCAAGACGTCCTGCTTCTTGACGTCCCGACCGAATGGCACGCGGTCCTCGTTGGTGTACGGGGGTGACCACGGGTCGCCGAGTCGCGGATAGGAGACGGGTCCGCCGTGCACCCGACCGTCATTGGGATCGGGCTGAGCGGCGCTCGGCGCGGTGCTGCTCTGCGGGCAGACGTCTTGGGAGGGCTGGCTCGTGGTGCCGTCCGGCAGAGTCCCGCCGCCGCGGGCGATCGCGCGAACCCCGATCACCCCGATGATCACGATCACCACCAGCAGCACGCCCCCGACGACCCACCAACCGACCGGCGACTTGCGCTGCACGGTGGTCTGGTAGCTGGCGTACGCGCCCGACTGACCCGGTGCATAGCCGGACGCCGCAGATCCGTAGGTGTAGGGACCCTGGCCTTGATGCCCTGGCTCTTGCTGCGACGTGTCCGGGATGAGGCCACGGGACGGGGCCGGCGACTGCGGGTTGGCAGAGGTGGCCGCCGACCAGGTCCGGCCGTCCCAATATCGGTACAGGTTCGGGACACCGCCGGGATCGGGATACCAGCCAGCCTGCGCACTCACGCGATCGAGTCTAGGAGGGCGGTGTCAAACGCCGACCTACTGCGCGGCACCCAGGCACGCGCCAGGCTGCGTTGTCGTCGTCGCGGATAGAACCCGCTATCCGACTCCTCCTCCGCCTTGCCTGCCACGCACCCGGGCACCTGCTCGCGACGGCCGCCGTTCGACACCACCCTCCTGGAGGGTGGCGTACCAGCCCGCCGAACTCAGCCGAAGCGGCCGCTGATGTAGTCCTCGGTGGCCTTCTGATCAGGATTGGAGAAGATCTTGTCCGTGGTGCCGATCTCGATCAGTCGGCCGGGCTTGCCCTGGGCGGCCAGGTTGAAGAAGGCGGTCATATCGGACACCCGGGCGGCCTGCTGCATGTTGTGGGTGACGATCGCCACGGTGTAGTGCTCCTTGAGCTCACCGATCAGGTCCTCGATAGCCAGCGTGGAGATCGGATCGAGGGCCGAGCAGGGCTCGTCCATCAAGATCACCTCCGGTTGCACCGCGATCGCGCGGGCGATGCAGAGCCGCTGCTGTTGACCGCCGGACAGGCTCGAGCCCGGCTTGTCGAGTCGATCCTTGACCTCGTTCCACAGGTTGGCTCCGCGCAGCGAGCTCTCCAGCAGTTCCTTGTTCTTCGCCGTGGACAGGCGCCTGTTGTTCAGTTTCACCCCGGCCAGCACATTGTCGGCGATCGACATGGTGGGGAAGGGGTTCGGCCGCTGGAACACCATGCCGACCTGCCGGCGAACCCGGACCGGATCGACGCCCGGTCCGTAGAGGTCGTCGCCGTCGAGCTTGACCGACCCCTCCACGTATGCCCTCGGGATCACCTCATGCATACGGTTGAGGGTCCGCAAGAGGGTCGACTTGCCGCAGCCCGACGGCCCGATGAAGGCCATCACCGTCCGTGGCTCGACGGTCAATGTCACGTCCTCGACGGCCTTGAAATCGCCGTAGAAGACGTTGAGGTTCTCCACCTCGATGCGCTTGGACATGACTGCCTTTCTGCTACCGGGTCAGTGCCTGGTCTTGGGAGCGAACTTGTAGGCGATCAGGCGCCCGGTCAGGTTCAGGATCATGACGATCAGGATCAGCGTCAAGGCACCCGCCCACGCCCGATCCAGGTACGCCTGCGCCGGGATGCCCTGGTCGACATAGGAGCGGTAGACGAACACCGGCAGGGTCATCATCGGACCCTCGAGCGGGCGATTGTTCATGCTCTGGGTGAAGCCGGCGGCGATCAGCAACGGAGCAGTCTCCCCGATCACCCGAGCGACCGCCAGCATGACGCCGGTGACGATGCCGGCGAGCGCGGTCGGCAGCACGACCTTGAGGATGGTCAGCCACTTCGGCACGCCCAGCGCGTACGCCGCTTCCCGCAACTCATTCGGCACGATCCGGAGCAGTTCCTCGATGGAGCGCACCACGACCGGGATCATCAACACACACAACGCGACCGCGCCGGCGACGCCGGACTTGGTGCCCGGTCCGAAGATCAGCACGAACAGCGCGTACGCGAACAAGCCGGCCACGATCGAGGGAATGCCGGTCATCACGTCGACGAAGAAGGTGATGGAGCGGGCCAAGGCTCCGCTGCCGTATTCCACCAGATAGATGGCGGCGAGCACGCCGATCGGTACCGAGATCACGGTGGCGATGCCGGTGACCCACAGGGTGCCGACGATGGCATGCACCGCGCCGCCGCCCTCGCCGACGACGTTGCGCATGGAATAGGTGAAGAACTGCAGGTCGAATCGCGTGGCGCCCTTTTCGATCACCGAGAGGACCAGGGAGACCAGCGGCAGCAGAGCCAGGCCGAACGCGCTGGTGACCACGATCCGTGCGAGCCGGTCGGTGGCCTTGCGGCGGCCCTCGACCAGCGACGAGAGGACCATCATCGCCGCGGTGAAGATCAGCACCGAGACCAGCAGGATGCGAATCAGGCCGAGTGATCCGCTCGCGAGGAAGAGCGATGCCGACGCCAGCACCGCGACGGTCAGCACCACACCGGTGGTCCAGGACGGCAGCCGACCGGCGGTCAGGCTGGCCGGTCGGGCGGCAGAGGTGAGGGTGGTCATCAGTTGGCTCCGGAGAAATCTCGGCGGCGGTTCACGATGCCCCGGGCGATCATGTTGACCGCCAGCGTGATCACGAACAGCACCAGCCCGGTCGCGATCAGCTGGTTGATGCCCAGGCCGTAGGCCTCGGGGAAGCTGAGCGCGATGTTCGCCGCGATCGTGTTCGGGTTCTGCGAGGTGAGCAGGGCGAACGAGATGATCATGGACGGGGACAACACCATGGCCACGGCCATGGTCTCGCCCAACGCGCGGCCCAGCCCCAGCATGGCGGCGGAGACGATGCCGGGCCGAGCGAACGGGAAGACCGCCATCCGGATCATCTCCCAGCGCGTCGCACCCAGCGCCAGCGCCGCCTCCTCATGCAGCTTCGGCGTCTGCAGGAAGACCTCCCGAGACAGTGCGGTGACGATCGGCAAGATCATCACCGCCAGCACCATGGCGGCGGTGAGCACCGTACGTCCGGTGCCCGACGCTGGGCCGGCGAACAGCGGGATGAACGCCAGTCGCTCGGTCAGCCAGACGAAGGTGGGCTGCAAGACCGGCGCGAGCACGCCGATGCCCCACAAGCCGTAGACCACCGAGGGGACGGCAGCGAGCAGGTCGACCACATAGCCCAGCCCGGCGGCGAGTCGGCGGGGGGCGTAGTGCGAGATGAACAGCGCGATCGCCACCGCCACCGGCACACCCATCAGCAGCGCCAGCAGCGCAGCCCAGACGGTGCCGAAGACCAGCGGGATGACGAACTGGGGGAACGGCCCGTAGGGCAGGTCCGCCGCCGGCGAGGTCAGCGCGGGCAGACCCTGCCAGAGCAGGAAGGCGGCGACCAGGGCAAGGATGATCAGGATCGCCGCGCCGGACCAGGTGGACAGCCCTTGGAAGACCCGGTCACCGAGTCGTCTGACGGCGCCCTTGGCGATCGTGCCCCCTCCTCCACCCGTGTCACGCTGCGTCTCGCGCAGATCGTGCGGCTCCACGTCAGAGGGTACGGCCTCGCCTGACCCGCCCGTCTTGACGGGCGGGTCAGGCCTTACTTGAGTCATCGGACCAGGGCTTTCACGGGTGTGCAGAACTCAAGAGATGGTTGCGGCCGCAGCCTCGACATCGGTCGACAGCTTGGCGGAGAGCGGGGCCATCTTGGCGGTCTTCACGGCATCCTGCTGACCCGCCTCGGAGGCGACATAGCTGAGATAGGCCTTGACCCGCTCAGCCGTGCCGGCATCGGAGTACTTCTGGCAGGCGATCGCGTACGAGAGCAGCACGATCGGGTAGACGTCTCCAGTCGCTTTGCGGTCCAGTTCGATCGACCAGTCGTTGGCCGAACGCCCCTCGCCGGTGAGCCGCTTCGACTTGTCCACGATGGCAGCCGCAGACTCGGCGGTCGGGTCGGCGAAGGTATCGCCGACCTTGATCTTGGCGACCGAGAGCTCGCCGGCCTTCGACGCGTCGGCGTAGCCGATGGTGCCGGTGCCGTTCGTGACGGTGTCGACCATGCCCGAGGTCTGCGGGGCCGCCTCGCCGCCCTTGACCGGCCATTCACCGCTCGGCTCGTAGCTCCATATCGAGGGGGCGACCGCCTGCAGATACTCGGTCAGATTCTGCGTCGTGCCGGAGTCATCGGCGCGGTGCACCGGGGTGATGGCTTGTGCGGGAAGCTTCGCATCCGGATTGAGCGCGGCGATCTTCGCATCGTTCCACTTGGTGATCTTGCCGGCGAAGATGCCGGCGAGGGTATCGGCGTCCAACTGGAGGTCCGTCACGCCCTCGACGTGATAGATGATCGCGATCGGGCTGATGTAGATGGGCAGGTTGAGCGCGCCCTGGCTGGCGTCGCAGCGTGACTTGGCCAGGGCCTCGGCGGTCAGTTCCTCCGGCTTCATGGCCCGGTCGGACCCGGCGAAGTCGGCGCCGCCCCCGGCGAACGCCTCCCGGCCCGCGCCGGAGCCGTCGGGTGAGTAGTTGACGGTGACGCCCGGATTCTTGGTCTGGAAGGCCGCGACCCAGGTCTCTTGGGCCGTGGCCGCCGAAGAGGCGCCGATGCCGGTGAGCGTCCCGGAAAGGCTGCTTTCGGATGCTGTGCTCGTGCTGCCTGGCGTGGCCGACTCGTTGGCGGCGCAGGATGACATCGCCAAGACAGCGGCGGTGGCGAGCGCCGCAATGGCGCCCGTACGAGAGATCTTCACTCGTTCCCCTTGTCGGAGTGTGACTCGTGCAATGAACGTAAGGAGCGACACTGGCTCCGGTCCAGACGCTAGGCAGCCATTCTGACGACTCGAGGGCCCGCCGGTGAACGCCGAGCGAACGACGGGCGGGGACTGTGTTGCGGCGCCGATGCGAAGTCGGTGCACGGCAGCACTCGTCTCGACGGCGTCTCAGGCCTGAGGGCGGTGCCGCTCGATCGCGTGCACCCCGCCGTCCGGGGTCAGATGAGCGATCAGCATCTCCCCGGTGGCCAGTGTGGCCGGCGCCAGATCGAGCGCCTCGAGGATGGTCGGCAGGACCGGACGATGAATGCAGATCGCGGTCGGCGTCTGGTTGGCGAGCGCGTCGCGGCGAAGCTTCTGCACCAGCCTGATGACCGCGTCCGGACTCTTGCTCGCGACTTCCTCGGTCAACGTGTCGTAGGTGTCGATCCGAGTCTTGCTGGCGGCCGCGTACGGATCGAAGGTGGTCACGCACCGGGTTGCGGTCGAGCTGATCAGCGTCTTGATGCCGTACGCACTCAGGTACGGGATCAGCTGCTTGGCCTGTTTGCGGCCACGCGCCCCGAGCGGGCGCAAGGTGTCCTTCTTCGACCAGTCCTTGCGATCCATCGCCTTGCCGTGCCGGACCAGTGCGAGCGTCGTGGTGTCCGGCTGCTTCTCGAACTGGCGCACCAGGTCCTTGTCGAAGTCATAGCTGAGGCGCTGCAGTGCCGCCTTCAACGGCAGCCAGGACACCACGTCGACCTCGTCGTCGGGCGCCCTCTTGACGACATCCAACGGTGCCCCAGACCAATAGCGGACCTCCTTGGTGGCCCCGGAGCTGAGTTTGTAGAGAGTGGTGTCCAGGGGCGTGCTGAGCCGGATGGTGACTCCGGTCTCCTCCTGCACCTCACGCGCGGCTGCTGCCACCACCGACTCGCCGGCCTCGACCTTGCCCTTGGGCAGCGTCCAGTCCGAGTACCGGCTGCGGTGGATGATCAAGATCTCCGGCGGCTTGCCGGGACGGACGCGCTGGACGACGGCGCCGCCCGCGAGCACGGTCTTGGGACGGCGTTTGCTCACCGGTGGCCTACTTCGCTGCCCGGCGGCGGCTCTTGACGCTGATCAGGTGTGCCTGCATGTCCAGCAGCGGCTCTCCGTCTTCGTCGGTGGTCCGCTGGGTCCAGGTGCCATCGGCATTCAGCAGCCAGGCGGCTGTGCCGGGGTCGAAGGCCAGGTCGAACAGTCCCTCGATCTCGGCGACGTGTGCCGGGTTGGTGATCGAGGCGAGCGTCTCCACCCGGCGGTCGAGGTTGCGGTGCATCAGATCCGCCGACCCGATCCCGACCGAGGCCTGGCCACCGTTGGCGAACCAGAACAGTCGGCTGTGCTCCAGGAACCGGCCCAGGATGCTGCGTACCCGGATGTTCTCGCTCAGCCCCGGGACTCCCGGCCGGATGGTGCAGATGCCACGCACCCACAGGTCTACCGGCACCCCGGCCTGGGAGGCACGATACAAAGCGTCGGTGACGGTCTCGTCGACCAGCGAGTTGACCTTGATCTTGATCCCGGCCGGCTTGCCGTCCTCGTGGTTGGCGATCTCGTTGTTGATCCGGTCGATCAGGCCGGTCCGGATGCCGTGCGGCGCGACCAGCAGCCGCCGATACTGGGTCTCCTGGCTCATCCCGGACATGTGGTTGAACAGCCGGCCGATGTCGTCGGTGATGATCGGGTTGGCGGTGAGCAGACCCATGTCCTCATACAGCCGGGCGGTCTTCGGGTTGTAGTTGCCGGTGCCGATGTGGGCATAGCGGCGCAAGCCGTCGGGCTCGTCGCGGACCACCATGGACAGCTTGCAGTGCGTCTTCAGCCCGAGCAGCCCGTAGACCACGTGGCAGCCGTGCTGCTCCAGCCGGCGCGCCCAGGCGATATTGGCCTGCTCGTCGAAGCGGGCCTTGATCTCCACCAGCGCCAGCACCTGCTTGCCGGCCTCGGCTGCCTCGATCAAGGCGTCGATGATCGGGGAGTCGCCGGAGGTGCGATAGAGGGTCTGCTTGATCGCCAGCACCTGCGGATCGTCGGCGGCCTGCTCGATGAAGCGCTGCACCGAGGTGGCGAACGAGTCGTACGGGTGGTGCAGCAGCACGTCGCGCTGCTTGAGCGCGGCAAACAGGTCGGCCGGCTTGGCGGTCTCCACCTCGGCCAGGTGCGGGTGGGTCGACGGCAGGAAGGCCGGGTACTTCAACTCGGCCCGGTCCAGGTCGGCCAGCGAGAACAGCCCGCGCAGATCCAGCGGGCCGGGCAGCGCGAACACCTCCTTCTCGCTGATGTCGAGCTCGGAGATGAGCAGTTCCAACATCTTCGAGTCGATGTCGTCCTCGACCTCCAGCCGGACCGGGGGTCGGCCGACCTTGCGACGCAGCAGCTCCCGCTCCAAGGCGACGAGCAGGTTCTCCGCGTCGTCCTCCTCGACCTCGACGTCCTCGTTGCGGGTCACCCGGAACACGTGGTGCTGCACCACCTGCATACCGGTGAACAGCTGATCCAGGTGCCGGGCGATCACGTCTTCCAGGGCGACGAACCGGCCCTCGGCCAGCCGCACGAACCGGGGAAGCACGCTCGGCACCTTGACCCGGGCGAACTGGCGTACGCCGGTGCTGGGGTTCTTGACCAGCACGGCGAGGTTGATCGACAGGCCGGAGATGTAGGGGAACGGGTGCGACGGATCGACCGCCAGCGGGGTGAGCACCGGGAAGATGCGCTCGGCGAACAGCACTCGCATTCGCTCCATCTCATCCGGAGTCAGCTCGTGCCAGTGCAGGATCTCGATGCCGTGCGCGGCGAGCTCGGGCCGGATCTCCTCCTCGAACACCCGGGAGTGCTCGGTGACCAGTTCCCGGGTCCGGGTCAGGATCGTCTCGTGCACCTCGCGCGGCATCAGCCCGGCGACGGTCCGCACCGCGACGCCGGCGGCGATCCGGCGTTTCAGACCGGCGACCCGGACCATGAAGAATTCGTCCAGATTGTTGGCGAAGATGGCCAAGAACTTGGCCCGCTCCAGCAGTGGCACCCGCTGAGCGTCCTTGGCCAGGTCGAGCACCCGGGAGTTGAACGCCAGCCAGGACAGCTCCCGGTCCAGGAAGCGGCCGTCGGGCAGGCCGTCACTCTCGCCGTCGTTGACAGTCTGCGTGCCGGTGGGCTCGAGGAGGTCTCCTGCCAGATCGGGTGCGTTCATCTCTTCTCCTGTGCTTGCCAACTGGTTCAGCATCGTAGTCAGCCGAGTCCGTCTGCTTGTCTCGCCGGTGCTGCGTACATGACGTCGCTGGTGAGGGGGCTGAAGCCGTACCGGCGATACAGCGACAGGGCCCGTACGTTGTCCGCCTCGACGTAGAGGTCGACGGTGGTCGCGCCGGTGCTGCGCAGGTGGCGCAGGCCGGCACCGAGCAGGGGAGTGCCGAGACCCCGAACGCCGGCTGTCGGATCGACGCCGATCACATACACCTCGCCGCCGGCCGCCCCGGGCTCTCGCTTGGTCCAGTGGAAGCCGATGATCTCTTCTTGTTGGTCCGACTGCTCGTCGGCCCGGGCTGCGGACTGGGCAGGACGGACTGCCAGGAACAGCCCGGCCGGGTCGAACCAGGGCTCGGCCATCCGCTGCTCGAAGTCGGCGCGGGTCATCGAGCCCTGCTCGGGATGGCTGGCGAAGGCCCGCGAGTTCACCCGCAGCCAACCGTCGATGTCGCCGGGTCGATCGGGGTCGAACGCACGGATGCTGGTGCCGGCGGGCGGCGCGACCGGCGGCAGGTCGCCGTCGAGCGAGCGTCCGAGGACCAGCAGCGTACGGATGGCGCGGAGCCCTTGCGAGGCGGCCAAAGCCTGGGCGGCCGGGGTATTGCCGGTGGCCCAGACCCTGAGTGCTCCGGGTGCGTCAGAGCCAGCTGCGCGCGCGGTGGTCTCGGTGGCGAGGGCTTGCCAGAGTGCCGATCCGATTCCTTGTCGGCGGTAATCGGGATCGACGACCAAAGCGGCCACCGGCCCATCGTCCTCCCAGACGGCCTGGGCATAGCCGACCGACGGGGCCTCAGAACCGTGGCCGGGGTGGTGAGCCAGCACATGGACCGGCGCGGGTCGCGATGCATTGCCGGTCGAGTCGCTGCGCAGCGCGAGCAACCCGGCATCGTTGACAGCCCGGTGCCCGTCGAGTGTGGCGGCGCGCTCGACCAACGCCATGACCTCGTCCTGCTGGGCAGGGGTCAGGTGCGTCGTGACGGTGAGGGTGGCCGGAGCGGGGTCAGCCATCTGGACAACCTATCGTCCACACCACACGAGATAGCCGAGTTGGTCAGGTATTGATGCGAGTTGGGGTCGAACGTCCCGTCAGATCCGGTTCGAACGCATCACCTTTGAGTGAAGGCTCATCCGACAACGGGGATCAGCACACTCCTAGACGCGCGAGGGAGTGTTCGAGGAGCGGGCATCCTCACCCTGGGCGACAAATCGGTAGCCGACGTTGCGGACGGTGCCGATCACGGACTCGTGCTCGGGTCCGAGCTTGGCCCGGAGGCGCCGGACATGGACGTCGACCGTACGCGTACCGCCGAAATAGTCGTATCCCCACACATCGCTCAGCAGTTGCTGGCGGCTGAAGACCCGGCCCGGGTGCTGCGCGAGATACTTCAGCAACTCGAACTCGGTGTAGGTCAGGTCGAGTTGGACTCCGTTGACCTTCGCCGAATAGCCGGCCTCGTCAATGACGATGTTCCCCGACTGGATCACGGGCTCCCCGGCCGTGCTGGTGGCCGGAGCCATCGCCAGCCGGATCCGGATGTCGACTTCGGCCGGACCGGCGGTGTTGAGCAGGATGTCGTCGAAGCCCCAGTCCCTGGAGAGCGCTGCCAGACCACCTTCACTGACCACGACCAGCAACGGGGACTCCTTGCCGGTGGTCTCCATCAGTCGGCACAGCGAGCGCGCGCCGACCAGGTCTCGCCGGGCATCCAACAAGATGACATCGGCAGACGGGGCATCGAGCAGCGCGGTGGCTTCGGCCTGGGCGACGCGGACCTGGTGGGGGAGGAGCTCGAGCGCGGGCAGGATCTCGGACGAGACGTGCATATCGTTGGTCAACAGCAGCAAGGTGGCCATCGTGGTCTCCTCTGGCTCCTTCTGGAAGGCGGCATGACGACACATCCACCCCGAAGCGGTCGGGGCGCGTGCAAACCGCCTGGGGCCTCGTCGCATTCTGAGGATACGCCAAGTGTTCAGGTTGAGCTTGTCTTCTGGGCCGGCGCCAAGACGGTGGCCGGAGTTGCGTCGGAGATCTGGCCGGTCGACACGCTGGGAGCGGCACTGCGCGCCGCTGCGGAGCGACGTCGTCAGGAGCGGTTCGACCGTCTCCTGCAGGTGTGCACCGTGCTCATCGACGGTGTCGTGGTGCACCCGGCGGACTATGACAAGGTGCGGCACAGTCCGGTGCGAGCCGAGATCCTGCCGCCGTTCGCCGGCGGCGAGTCTCGCTGGTCGGACGCTTTGAGGCCGTCGACGCTCTGGCGGAGAGGTGGGGGCGGTGTCGTCCGCTATATGGATATCTGTCTCACTAATAGAGACGAACCTGGCGGGGCTGCCGGTCTCGCCCTAGCCTCGTCGACATGACCCCGACGACTGCGTGGGCGTATCCGCTCACCCGCCGCCTGGCCGTGGATCATGGCCGGATGCGCTCGTCGCTCTGTCTCTGCATGTGATGCCCGGTTGATCCGGGCCCCTTCGCCGAATCTCTGTGCGCCAGCGGTGTGTCACCGCCTGGTGCGTACTCCCAGAAGCAACGAATCCACAGACGCAACAAAGCAACTGCCACCCACCTAACAGGAGACTGACAACACATGAGCAGGCAAGAGGTACTCGTCGACGCCGATTGGGTGGTCGAGCATGGGGCCGACTCGAACGTCGTGCTGGTCGAGGTCGATGAGGACACCACCGCATACGACGGCGGCCACATCGCCGGAGCGGTCAAGATCGACTGGAAGCTGGATCTGCAGGACCCGGTCCGGCGCGATTTCGTCAACAAGGAGCAGTTCGAGGCGCTGCTGTCCGCACGGGGCATCGGCAACGATGACATCGTCGTGCTCTACGGCGGCAACAACAACTGGTTCGCGTCGTACGCGTACTGGTACTTCAAGCTGTACGGCCACAACGATGTCCGGCTGCTCGACGGCGGGCGCAAGAAGTGGGAGCTCGAGGCGCGTGAGCTGACCCCGGAGACGGTGACCCGGCCGGCGACGGAATACAAGGCCGGCGAGCCGGATCTCGCGATTCGCGCGTTCCGGGACGAGGTCGTGGCCTCCATCGGCGCCGACAGCCTGGTCGACGTCCGCAGCCCTGACGAGTACGCCGGCCGGCTGCTGGCTCCCGCCCACCTCCCGCAGGAGCAGGCGCAGCGTGGCGGGCACGTGCCGACCGCGATCAACGTGCCGTGGAGCAAGGCAGCCAACGACGACGGCACCTTCAAGTCCGACGAGCAGCTTCGCGAGCTCTACGAGAACGCGGGTCTGGACTTCGATCGCGACATCATCGCCTACTGCCGGATCGGCGAGCGCAGCGCGCACACCTGGTTCGTGCTGCACGAGCTGCTGGGCAAGGAGAACGTCAAGAACTACGACGGCTCCTGGACCGAGTACGGCTCGCTGGTGGGCGTGCCGGTCGCTCTCGGCGACGAGCCCGGCGAGGCCTGAGCAAGCTTTTCGCTGGTCGGACCGGGCTTCCGCCCGGACCGCGCCGGCTCCCGACCAGGCACGTCGCCGCGTGCCTGGTCATCGCAAGACAATCCCCGACCCCCAAGCAGTGAGGACAGAACAATGTGCGGAGCCACCCAGGGCGGACTCAGCGTGCAGGGCATCAACGTGACCAAGGAGGCCGTGATCCAGGGCCGCGTGCTGCGCAGCGGTGAGCCGGTCTCCAACGCCTACGTGCGACTGCTCGACGCGACCGGCGAGTTCACCGCCGAGGTGCCCACCTCGGCGACCGGTCATTTCCGATTCTTCGCCGGTGACGGGGTGTGGACCCTGCGTACCCTGGCACCGGGTGCCCAGACCGACCGTCAGGTGATCGCCTCCCGGGGTAATGTCTCGGAGGTCGACGTCCTGCTCGACGCGGTAGCTGTCTGAGGTCTGATCGTCGATCACGATCAGTTTGGCGTAGCGCGAGGCGCCGTCCCCCTGCGGTGGACGGCGCCTCTGTGTTTGTCGTCGACTCGCTGTTCGGCTGCGCTCCCAGGACTCCGTCTTCGCTCCTCGTTCGCAAACGGAAAGACGTGTTCGCTCTCTCGTCGTTCCAGACGGGGGCCGTCACTCGCTGTGAGGCGGAGCATCCGGGTCACAGCAATGCTGGTCGCCGTGGATGTGGGGTTGTTGCTCGATCTTGTGGGATCTGCTCGATCTGCAGATAGTGCAGATCCGACAAACCCGAGCACATCTGACTGGCGTACGGCACGAGGCGGGTGCTCGCCTCACGGTCAGTCGGCGTCGAGGATGAGGGTGATCGGGCCGTCGTTGACCAGGCTGACCTGCATGACGGCGCCGAAGACGCCGGTCGACACTTCCGCACCCAGCTCGCGCAGGGCGGCCACGAAGCTGTCCACCAGCGGTTCACTGACTGCCCGAGGCGCCGCCGCACTCCAGGAGGGCCGCCGGCCCTTGGCCGTGTCGGCGTACAGGGTGAACTGGCTGACCACCAGCAGTGGCGCGCCGAGATCGGCGGCGGACCGCTCGTCGGCGAGGATCCGGAGCGTCCAGATCTTCTGCGCCAGCCTGGCGGCGACCTCTGCGGTGTCGGTGTGGGTGGCGCCGACCAGGATCATCAGACCCGGCCGCTCGAGCGCGCCGACCACCTCGCCGGCGACACTGACCGATGCGGCTGCGGCGCGCTGGATGACGGCCCGCATCAGCGGCGGCCGATCGGGGTGCGCGGGGGCGGGCTGGTCGACTCGCCGGGCACCAGGATGGAAGGCAATAGCACCGGATCGGGTCGCTGGCCGGTCGTCATCTGCCGCACGAGATGCTCGACGGCGAGTTCGCCCAACTCGGTGCCGGGGGACCGCATGATCGTCAAGGTGGGTTCGGCCAGCGAGGCCATCTCGTCCGAGGTCACCATGGACACGATAGAGAGATCGTCCGGCACGCGCAGCTGTTGGTGGTGCAGTCCGATCAGCAGCCCGATCGCCGCGAACTCGTTCAACAGCACCACCGCTGTCGCGTCCGGCTGCTCGGTACGCAGTCGCTGGGCGAGCTCGCGTCCGGCACCGGCGTCGTGTCCGGAGGCGACGATCACTGGCTCCAGGCCGAGCCGGGCGGTCACGTCCACGAATGCGCGCTCGGTGCGCACGTACGGGCCGTAGTTGTAGTAGCTCTCGCTGACCTGGGTCCCGGTGACGAGCACGATCCGTCGGTGGCCGAGGTCGTACAGGTGCCGGACCGCGTCGGTCACGGTCTGCTCGAAGTCGATGTCGACATGCAGGCTGTCCGACGGATCGGCGGTCCGCCCGATCAGCGCGTACGGCGTCTTGGACGCCTGCAAGGGCCGGACCCGTGGGTCGTCGAGCTGCACCTCCATCAAGATCACCCCGTCGACCATCCGCTGGCCGAGCAGGTCGGTCATCTCCCGTCCGTCGTTCGTGCCCGGCCACATCATCAGGTGGTAGCCGTGCTCGCCGGCCCTCCGCGCGGCCGCGATCATGAACTCCATCCCGGATCCGCCGAGCCGGTGATCAAGGGCCGGGTACGCCAGTGCGAGGACCCGGGTCCGACGGCTGGCGAGCGCCCGGGCGACCGCGTTGGGCCGGTAGCCGAGCGCCTCCATCGAGGCTTCGATCCTGGCTCGGGTGGCTTGTGTGACCGGCTTGGTGTTGTTGATCACGAAGGAGACCGTGGCGATGGAGACGCCGGCATGCTCGGCGACGTCGCGCATGGTGGTCATCGGGTTCCTCCGGGTCGGCCGGTGCGGTCGGCGTAGTTCACCCAGTGATTCTCCGCCAAGCCCTTGACACCGGCTCGAAGTAGACAGCAGAATCCTCGTCCAAGCGATAGTTAATCGCTTTACCGCATCCACTACCAGACCCCGTCGTTCCTGGTCACCTATCGGTTAACCGCTTTGAGCCCGGCTTCGGACGACACCTTCCAGCAAAGGAGCTGATCGCGCGATGATCCCCAAGAAGGTCGCCGCTGGCATCGCCCTCGCGGCGGCGCTGCCCCTCACTCTCACCGCGTGCGGCGGTGGTGGTGGATCCGAGGAGGGCTCCGGCTCGGCAGCGACCGAGCAGGTCAGCAGCCTGTCGATCCTCGACTACTACAACAACGACCCGGACAAGCATCTGGTGCAGAAGGGTCTCGACGTTTGCGCGAAGCAGCTCAGCATCACGATCAACCGGGAGACCGTGCCCGGTGACACGCTGATCGCCAAGGTGCTGCAGCAGGCATCGTCCAAGACCTTGCCCGACGTGTTGATGCTCGACAATCCCGACATCCAGCAGATCGCCGCGACCGGAGCACTGGCGCCACTGGGCGAGTACGGCATCACCGGCGAAGGCATCCAGGAGGGCGTGGTGCAAGCCGCCACGTACGAGGGTGGGCTCTACGGTCTGCAGCCGGTCACCAACACCATCGCGATCTTCTATAACAAGAAGATCCTCGACGAGGCGGGCATCAAGCCGCCGACCACCTGGGCCGAACTCAAGGACAGCGCGAAGAAGCTGACCAAGGGTCAGCAGTACGGCTTCGCCTTCGACGCCACCGCCGACTACGAGGGTGCCTGGCAGTTCCTGCCCGCGATGTGGACCAACGGGGGCGACGAGACCGCTCTGACGACCCCAGAGGTCGCCGAGGCACTGCAGCTGTGGAAGGACCTGGTGGACTCGGGCGCATCCTCCAAGAGTGTCGTGACCTGGAGTCAAGGCGACGTCGCGGACCAGTTCAAGGCCGGCCGCGCCGCGATGATGCTGAACGGCCCGTGGAACATTCCCTCGCTGTCGGAGGAGAAGAGCCTCGAGTGGGGCGTTGTCACCTTCCCGGTGAACAAGGACGGTCAGCAGTCGGTGGCCCCGCTCGGCGGTGAGGCCTGGACCGTCCCGCTGACCGGGGACGAGGCCAAGCAGGCGAAGGCGGCGGAGTTCGTCAAGTGTCTGAACTCCGACGAGGTCGCGCTGCAGTTCGCCAAGGACCGCTACGTCGTCCCGACCAACCTCGAGCTGGCCAAGACGTACGCCCAGGAGGTGCCCGAGATGGCCGCCTTCGCGCAGCAGGTCGCGACCGCTCGCTCCCGCACCGGCCAGCTCGGCGACAAGTGGCCGGACACCGCGAAGGTCATCTACACCGGTGTGCAGCTCACCCTGACCGGTCAGGCGGCCCCGGCTGACGCGATGGCCAAGGCCGGCGCGCAGTAGTCGCCCTGGGATGAGGGCCCGCCGATCCTTGGCGGGCCCGCCCCGCCCAACCACGCTGCCCCACCCAACCACCCTTCCCCCAACCACCCTGCCCAGCCCAACCACGGAAGGACGGCTCGATGACGAGGACCGATACTCCGACGGTCACCGCTGCCGCTGACAGCAGCAGCACCCAGGCGCTCCGCCGACGTCACCGGCGCGCCGAGCAGCTCGCCAAGCTCGGCTTCGTGATCCCCGCCGGCATCGTGTTGGTGCTGTTGTTCGGCTACCCGGTGGTCAAGAACTTCACCATGAGTTTCCAGGACTACGGCCTGAAGACCTTCTTCACCGGCAAGGCACCTTTTGTCGGGTTCGAGAACTACGGCACGGTGGTGAGCGATCCGATCTTCACCAAGGCCCTGGCCAACACCGCGCTGTTCACCATCGGGTCAATCATCTTCCAGTTCACCATCGGCATGCTGCTGGCCCTGTACTTCCACAAGAACTTCCCGCTCAGCGGGGTGCTCCGCGGGTTGCTGCTGATGCCCTGGCTGATCCCGATGATCGTCGCCAGCGCGACCTGGAAGTCCATGCTCGACCAGGACTCGGGGATCGTGAACCGATTCCTGATGGGCATCGGACTGTCCGACTCACCGATCCCGTGGCTCAGCTCGACCGAATTCGCCCTGGTCGCGGTGATCATGGTGAACATCTGGATCGGCATCCCGTTCAATGTGACGCTGCTCTACAGCGGGCTGCAGGACATCCCGGACGACCTGTACGAGGCGGGCGCCCTCGACGGGGCCACCGGCTGGAAGGCGTTCTGGCACATCACCTGGCCCAACCTGCGCGCGGTCGTCGGTGTCGTGGTCATGCTCGGGGTGATCTACACCCTGAAGGCGCTGGACATCATCCTCGGTCTGACCCGAGGCGGTCCGGCGAATGCGACCCAGACCATCGCCACGATGTCCTACCAGCGCTCGTTCGTGGAGTTCAAGTTCGGCCAGGGTGCCGCCTTGAGCAACATCTTGATCTTGATCTCGCTCGTGTTCGCGATCGTCTACCTGCGGCTCACCCGTCGCCAGGTCGACGAGTGAGGAGCTGACCCTTGTCCAAGTCCACCAGGCGCTCCTACCTGCGCACCGCGATCGCGATCGTCCTGCTGGCGATCATGCTGTTCCCGCTGTACTGGATGGTGAACGCCTCTCTCCAGGCCTCCGGCAACACGTTGAACGCGACCTTGTTCCCCACGGACGTGAGTCTGGACGGCTACCGGGTCGCGATCCAGGACCAGGGCCGGAACCTGGTCACCAGCCTGATCATCGCCGCCGGCACCGTGATCATGACCTTGGCCGTCGCCACGCCCGCCGCGTACGCGCTCGCGCAGTTCCGTTTCCGGTGGGTCGGGATCGCGTTGCTGCTGATCTTGATCACCCAGATGATCCCGGGCATCGTGATCGCCAACGGGCTGTACTCCGTCTACGAGAGCCTCGGACTGCTCAACTCGATCCCGGGCCTGATCATCGCGAACAGCACCGCAGCGATCCCGTTCGCGATCTTGATCATGCGATCGTTCATGATCGGAGTGCCGCCGTCCATCGTGGAGGCGGCCCGAGTCGACGGTGCTGGCCTGTTCCGCTCGTTCATCTCGATCGTGGTGCCGATCGCGCGCAACTCCTTGATCACGGCTGGGTTGTTCACCTTCCTGTTCGCCTGGAGCGACTTCCTGTTCGCGCTGACCCTGACCACCAAGGGTGATGTCCGACCGGTCACCTTGGGCATCTATACCTATCTCGGTTCGCAGGTGCAGAACTGGGGTCCGGTGATGGCGACCGCCACCTTGTCCGCGATCCCGGCCATCATCCTGCTCGTGATCGCCCAGAAGTACATTGCCGCCGGTGCCACCGGCGGGGCTGTCAAATAGCAGCCACGCGATTCACTCACACTCACTCAACGCCATAGTTCACGACCCACGACTCAGTTGAAGGACTTCCATGACCAGCACGGATAGCTCGACCCTGCGCGTTCTCGTCTGGGGTGAGAACCGGCACGAGCAGATCCAGCCACACGTCCGCAAGATCTACCCCGACGGCATGCACACCACCATTGCGGAGGGCATCACCGAGCAGCTCGGGGAGAGTGCGACGGTGTCCACCACCACCCTCGACGAACCCGAGCACGGGCTCACCGAGGACGTGCTGGCCAGCACCGACGTACTCGTCTGGTGGGGGCACGCCGCGCACGCCGAGGTGGCCGACGACGTGGTGGACCGGGTGCACCAGCACATCTTGTCCGGGATGGGTCTGGTGGTGCTGCACTCGGGGCATTGGTCGAAGATCTTCGGCCGGCTGATGGGCACCACCTGCACGTTGCGCTGGCGCAGCGAGCAGGACCGGGAGCTGGTGTGGACGGTGAATCCCACGCATCCGATCGCCCAGGGTGTGCCGAACCCGATCATCATCGATCAGCAGGAGATGTACGGGGAGTTCTTCGACATCCCCGCCCCGGACGAGCTGATCTTCATCTCCTCCTTCACCGGGGGCGAGGTATTCCGGTCGGGCTGCACCTTCCGTCGTGGCCACGGGAAGATCTTCTTCTTCTCACCCGGCGACCAGGACTACCCGGTCTACTACCACTCAGACGTGCGCAAGGTGATCGCCAACGGCGTGCAGTGGGTGCGCAGCGAACTGCCGGAGCGGACGATCCCGACCCTGTTGCGCTACAACACCGACGACTTCTTCAGTGGCCACGACTACACCGGTCCGATCGAGGACCACGGGGATGAGTGAGCGGCCACTACGCCTGATCCAGGTCGGCGCCGGTGGCATGGGTCGTGCCTGGCTGGCCGCCATCGGGGCCGACCCGGAAGTCGAACTGGTCGGGCTGATCGACCTGGACACCGCGGTCGCCGAGAGTGCCGCCGGGGCGGCAGGCTTCGGCGGTGTGCCGATCGCGACGGCGGTGTCGGAGTTGCTCGCCGCCGGTGTCGCCGCCGACGCGGTGGTCAACGTGACCGTCCCGCGGGCTCATCACCCGGTGAACACGGCCGTGCTGGCCGCCGGGCTGCCCGTCCTGTGCGAGAAGCCATTGGCCGACTCGGTGGCGGAGTGCCTGTCGATGGTGGCTGCTGCGGAACAGTCGGGTGAGCTGTTGATGGTGTCGCAGTCGCGCCGCTATTGGCGTGCGGTCGGTGCGCTGCGCCGCCAACTGGCTGCGCTGGGCCCAATCGCCTCCGCGTCCTGCCAGTTCTCCAAGGCCCCGCATTTCGGCGGCTTCCGGGCGGAGATGCCGTACCCGCTGCTGGTCGACATGGCCATCCACCAGTTCGACCTGGCCCGGCACCTGATCGGTCGCGAGCCAACCGCGGTGTTCGCCCGGTCCTACAATCCGTCCTGGAGCTGGTACGCCGGCGACGCTTCCGCGGCGGTGATCTTCGAGTTCGGTGATGGCGTCACCTTCACCTATGACGGGTCGTGGTGCACGCCGGGACTCGAGACCTCGTGGAACGGGGCCTGGCGATTCGGTGCGGCCCGCGGGTCGGCGGTCTGGGACGGCGACAACGTGCCGCAGGCCGAAACCGACGACGGGATGGCGGTGCCCGGTGACCTGCCCGACGTGCCGGAACAGATCGCGGGGTCCTTGGCGGAGTTCGCCGACGCGGTGCGATCCCGGGCGGCCGGCGAGGCGGTGACCCCGAACGGCGAGGTGCACACCAACGTGCTCAGCGTCGCGATGGTGGAGGCGGCCGTGCGATCGGCCGAGACCGGAGTCCGGGTGGAGCTGGCCACCATCATCGAGGACGCGTACGCCAAGGCTCTGGACGACGAACGGAATCCGGCGGTCCGTGCGGTGCTGGCCTCCTGGACCTCGGTCCAGGAGGTCGTGGGTCTGGTCTAGCTCGCCGTATCGCTCCCGGCCCCATTCCCACTTCGCACCAACTGGATCAACCGCGCACCATGGGTGGGTATACGGGGTGCGAAGTCGCGGCAGTTGGTGCGAAGTGGGGATTGGGGTGGTGTGACCTGCGGTCGCCGGTCTGGCTGGCGCCGCCAAAGATGTACGCGGCTCTGACGGGATGCTGAGTCGTTTTGCGCCGCCGGGCCACGAACGACCGCCAGTTGCGCGTGCGCGGCGTGCCTCTCGCGCCGCCGGGCCACCGACGATCACCAGTTGCGCGTGCGCGGCGTACGTCTCGCGCCGCCGGGCCACCGACGATCACCAGTTGCGCGTGCGCGGCGTACGTCTCGCGCCGCCGGGCCACAAACGATCGTCGACCAGGCGTGCGCGGCGCACCTCTCGCGCCACGGGACCACAGATCAGCGCCGGAGCGGTGACTTCTGGCTCTGTCAGGTGGGATCGCTGATCGAGAAGGAGGCAAGGCACCTGTTCACGGCCGAAACAGGTGCCAAAAGTCCTTCTCGCGGGGACCTGCGCCGAAGGGTAGGCCGAAGGGGACGTGCCTGCACCCGCCTCCACCGCCGAAGTCCCGCATCGACTTCGCACCAATTACGTCTTCTTCGCACCAGGCGTGCCCGCGCGGTTGCATCAGCTGGTGCGCAGCCGGGACTTGAGATGGCGCCACACGGCGGGTGTACGGCAGGATCACGGTCGTGGCGATCGAGGTCGTGTTCCGAAATCTGGAGCCGTCGGACCTGTCCGACCTGGACTGGAGCGGGGGTGCGGAGCACCTGACAGCGATCGCCGAGGTCTTGCCGTTGATGGTTGCCGACGAGGCGGACTATCTGGTCAGCGAGTTGCCGAACGGTCGGCTGGTCGCCGCTGGTGGTGCGGATCTGAGACCGGTTCCGGGAGTCGGTGTGTTGTGGCAGCTGTCCGTGCACCCGCTGTTGCGAGGCCTGGGCATCGGTACGGGACTGATCGTAGCATTGGAAGAACGGCTGCGTGCTCGCGGGCTCGCCGAGGCACGGCTCAGCGTGGAGCACGACAATCCGGACGCGGCTCGGCTCTATCGGCGGTTGGGCTACCGCGACTGTGGCTCGGCCGTCGAGTCCTGGCCAGTGGCGGGCGGCCGTCGCTATGTCACCGTCACGACCGTGCTGCGCAAGGACCTGTGACCTGCGCCCGGCAGCAGCGAAGCTAGACTCGCCGACATGTCACTGGTCAGCGTGTTCGCGATCTTGCTGGTGGTCGGCGTCGTCGCACTCGGGATAGCGGCGCTGGTCGGCTTGATCGTGTTGCTTGCCCGGGGCCGCGGCGCGGTTGGCACGGGCGTGGAATCCTAGACGTCGTGCCTTTCGAGATTCCATCTGACCTGAACCCCGCCCTCACCCCGTTGGCCTGGCTGCTGGGCCGCTGGGAGGGCACTGGCCGTGCCTCCTACCCTGACACCGATGACCTCGAGTTCGGTCAGCAGATCGACTTCGCCGACAACGGCGGGGACTATTTGCACTACCTCTCCCAGACCTATCTGCTCGACGACGAAGGCCAGCCCAGCAAGCCGCTGTCCATGGAGACCGGCTTCTGGCGCCCACAGTCGGACGGAAACCTCGAGGTCGTGCTCTGCCAGCCAGGTGGCTACGCCGAGGTCTGGTACGGCAAAATCGCCGGTGCAAAGATCGAACTGGCCACCGACGCCATCCTGCGCAGCGTGACGGCCGACGAGTACAGCGCCGGCCAGCGCCTCTACGGCTACGTCGAGGGCGACCTGCTGTGGACCTTCGACAAGGCCGCCGGCGGTCACCCGCTGCAGAACCACCAATGGGGACGGCTGCAACGCGCCTGACCTCGGGGCTTTCGCACAGCGATCCACCGCTGAGGTGGGTTTGCTCCGAACCTCAGGTCTGCGCCGGCCTCCGCTGCTCCCAGGCGCGCCGCAACTCAGCAGCCACTCGCCCCCGATCCGACACCACCAGGCCAGGTCTCGCGCGTCTTCACCACGATCCCGTCGACTCCCAGTGGTATCCGCACGAGGTAGGGCAACGTCGAATCCGATTCCGGGTTGCGCGCCATCAACAGGTCGTCCGGCACATGACCAGCCTGACACGACATCCTCGGTCGTCGTGATCGGACATAGTCTCGACGCGTGGTGAACTCATCTTCTCCTGTGCTGATCGAGAGCGGTGTCGATGCCGGGCAGCCCTGGCACTATGGCGATCCGATGCGCGAGCAACGCCTGCTGGATGCCGGTGAGGGCGCGGTCGACCTGTCGCATCGCGGCGTGATCACGATCACTGGTCCGGATCGGCTGAGCTGGCTGCACTCGCTCACCACCCAGCACCTGAGCGACCTCGCGCCCGGGGTAGGGGTGACCACCTTGGTGCTGTCTCCGCAGGGTCACATCGAACATGCGCTGTACGGGGTCGATGACGGCGAGACCTTCTGGGCGCATACCGAGCCGGGAGCCGCGGCAGCGGCCGCGCAGTGGCTGGACCGGATGCGTTTCATGATGCGGGTCGAGGTCGCCGATCGCTCGGCGGGGTACGCGGTCGTCTGGGTCGCCGGAGCTGCCGATCCGGCGGACGGATTGGCTCGGACCGGGCCTGACTCGTTGGGTGGGCACGAGGTTTTCGTACCTCGCGCCGACCTGCCGGCCATGCTCGCGGCGTACCCCGCTGCCGGGCTGTGGGCGTACGAGGCTCGGCGGATCGCCGCCGGTGTACCTCGGATCGGTGTCGACACCGATCATCGCTCGATCCCCAACGAGCTGGGGCTGCTGGGGCCGGCGGTGCATCTGGACAAGGGGTGCTATCGCGGTCAGGAGACCATCGCCCGGGTGCACAATCTCGGCCGTCCGCCGCGTCGGCTGGTCCGGCTGCACCTCGACGGCTCGGTCGATACCCTGCCGCCGGTCGGAGCGACGCTGACCCTCGACGGTCGTCCGGTCGGGTTCGTCGGCGGTTCCGCCAGGCACTACGAGCTGGGCCCGATCGCGCTGGGTCTGGTCAAGCGGAACACCGACCCCGGACGCGATCTGATCGCCGCCGGCCCCGGCGAGGACGGCGAGCCGGCCATCGCTGCCGGCCAAGAGGTGCTGGTCGACCCCGAAGTTGGCTTGCACGTTCGTCCCCGGCTCTGACGCGGCCCCGGATCCTGCGATTTTGTTCAAGGGTCCCCCTCAGGAGTGGCCCATTGAACAAAATCGGGGACTGGGGTGGGGAGTAGCCTCGCCAGGGTGACCGACATCGCCTCTGTGACTCCGGCCCTGGCGTCAGGAACCCATCAGCCGCACGATGCCGACGACCCGTTTGCCATCGATCCGATTCTGGTCGAGGTGGTCCGCAACGGGACGATCGAGAGCGTGCACCACGGCCGCGTTGCGGTCACCGCGCCCGATGGCAGTCTGGTCCGGGAACTCGGGGCCGTGTTCGCCCCGATGTATCCCCGCAGCTCCAGCAAGCCGATGCAGGCCGTGGGCATGGTGCGGGGAGGACTCGACCTGCCGCCGGACCTGCTAGCCCTGGTTTGTGCGTCTCATTCCGGCGAACCGTTCCACGTCGAGGGGGTACGTCGGATTCTCGCCGGCGCGGGGTTGTCCGAAACCGATCTGCAGACCCCGCCGGACTGGCCGATCGACGATGAAGCGGCCGAGGGTGTGATCCGGGCCGGCGGCGAGAAGGCGTCCATCACCATGAACTGTTCCGGCAAACACGCCGGAATGCTGGTCACCGCCAAGCTCAACGGCTGGCCCACCGACACCTATCGTGACCCGGATCATCCGGTCCAGTTGGCGATCCTGCAGACCATCGACGACCTGGCCGGCGAGCAGGCCAGCCTGCCGGCGATCGACGGGTGTGGGGCACCGCTGTACGCGGTCAGCTTGTACGGACTGGCGCGGGCCTTCGGCCGGATTGCCGCCGCCACAGACGGGGCCGAGGTCAAGATCGCCGAGGCCATCCGGGCCCATCCCGAGAACGTCTCCGGCACCCACCGCGATGAACTTGCCCTGCATCGGGCGATCCCGGGACTGATCGGCAAGGCGGGAGCGGAGGCCGTTTATGCGGTCGGTTTGCCTGATGGCACCGGCATTGCGATCAAGATCAGCGACGGATCACCTCGCGCTCGGGCCGCCGCGATGGCGGCCACGCTGCGGCGACTCGGCTACGAGCATCCGACCCTCGACGACCAGGCCGCTACGCCGGTGCTCGGCCATGGTCAGCCGGTCGGCGCCATCAGGCCGGTCGCCGCCGCCTTCGAGAGACTGTAAGCGGCGTCCGTCAGACATAGCGGTCGACCAAACAAGGGACAGACGTGAGGCTCAGTCCGTGTCACCCGGCGTGTCGCGGCCTGGCGAGCGGTTGAGCCACGTGTTTGTCACACCTTCGGCCGACAACCCCTCCTATGAACGCACCCGCTCCTGGTAGAGCTTCTCCAGCTCACCAGCGAGCGCCGCGAACATTCCGGCGCCGGTTAGCGTTACCCGGACCTGCTCGTTCAGCCCGCCCGGGGTCTCGTGCTCCACGACCGCGTCCGCCAACTCGGACGGGTCCATCGCGATCGATTCGGTGGCCAGGCCGTGGAGTTGCGAGGTCACATAGCCTGCCGCCTGCGCGCGATCGAAACCATGACTGGCGATCCAGTCGATGGCCGCGTTCTGGAAGGCGAAGAAGCTCGACATGATCGAGGAACCGGCGCTCAACACGCCGACCTGTTCCTCCCGCTCCAGCACCACCACGTTGCCGCAACCGGCCAGCAGCGTCTCGACCTCCGGAATGCTCGGATACAGCACCACCGGCCCGACGCCCAGCGCGATCATCGGCAATGGGATCAGCTGACCCACCGTCTCCGCCGGGGCGACCAGGGGCCGAAGTTGTGCGGGTGGCCAGGCTGCAGCGACCCCCACGATGATCTGGTCGGGCCGGAACTCCAGGGCGGCGCAGGTCTCCGCGACCTGGTCAGGCAGCACCGCGATCATCACGATGTCACTGCCGTCCACCACGGCTTGGTTGTTCGGGAGGACGCGCGCCTGTGGGAACCGAGCGGCCAGCGCTTCGCTGCGTGCCGCCGAGCGAGGAGACAGCAGCACCTCGACCGCGGCCGGCTCCGGACGGTTCAAGACGGCGGTGACGATGGCTGCGGCGATGGCGCCGACCCCGATGAACCCGACGCAGAGTTGACTCACCCCTGCACCCTAGAGGCCCTCGTCCCGGCCCCCACTCCCAGTCCCACGCGAGCAGGATCTGAGTGGGGCGCTGGGAGCGCAGCTGAGCAGCGAGTCGACGACCAGCACTGGTCGCGAGCGGCCGTGAGGCGGAGCGTGGGCTGCGTCTGGACCGACGAACGAGCAGACGCGCTTTATGTCTGTGAGTGAGAAGGGAAGACGGAGTCCTGGGAGCGCAGCTGAGCAGCGAGTCGACGACCAGCACCGGTCGCGAGCGGCCGTGAGGCGGAGCGAGGGCTCCGTCTGGACCGACGAACGAGCAGATGCGCTTTATGTCTGTGAGTGAGAAGGGAAGACGGAGTCCTGGGAGCGTAGCCGAGCAGCGAGTCGACGACCAGCACCGTAACCGGGCCACCATGTGCGAGGCATAGCATGCCGATCGTGGACCTTGACGAATTCGACACTGTGCTCTTTGACCTCGACGGCGTGCTGACGCCGACGGCCGAGGTGCACATGCGGGCCTGGGAGAAGATGTTCTCCGACTACCTGGCGGATCACGGGATCGCAGAGCCCTATCAGGAGAGCGACTACTTCGACTACATCGACGGCAAACCCCGGTACGACGGCGTGCGGTCGTTCCTCGCCTCCCGAGGCATCACCCTGCCTGAGGGGTCGCCGGACGATGCACCCGATGCGGAGACGGTCTGCGGGCTCGGCAACCGGAAGAACGCTGCCTTCGCGTCGGTGCTGGCCACCGAAGGAGTCCAGCCCTACCCGGGTTCGGTGGCGTACCTCGATCATCTCGCCGCCGTCGGGACCAAGGTGGCGGTCGTCTCTTCCTCCCGCAACGCCCCGGCGGTGCTGGCCGCCGCCGGACTGGCGGACCGGTTCGAGGTGGTCGTCGACGGTGTGGTGGCCGCCCGCGAGAGACTGGCCGGCAAACCCTCCGCCGCGACCTTCCGGTATGCCACCCAGCAGCTCGGCGCAACGGTCGCGCGCGCGGTGGTGGTCGAAGACGCGCTCTCCGGAGTCGAGGCCGGGCAGGCCGGCGGCTTCGGGCTGGTGATCGGCGTCGACCGGGGTGTCGGGGCTGACCGGCTGCTCCAGGCCGGAGCGGACGTGGTCGTCAGCGATCTCGCTGAGCTGCTGCCGGTCGACTCGACGGACTCTGACGGCTCGCAACCAGCCGACTCATGAGAGGGTCACGCGGCGACGATCCGCTCGAGGTCATGGATCCGTTGGATCGCCATCGATTCCCGGCCGATCCGTGGCGGCTGGTGGAGACCAGCTACAGCAATCTCGATCACGGGGTCACCGAGACGCTGTTCGCGGTGGGCAACGGCTATCTCGGGCTGCGCGGCAACGTCGAAGAGGGCCGGGAGACCTACGCGCACGGCAGCTTCATCAACGGCTTCCACGAGACCTGGCCGATCCGCCATGCCGAGGAGGCGTTCGGCTTCGCCCGCGTCGGCCAGACCATCGTCAACGTCCCCGACAACAAGACGATCAAGCTGTACGTCGACGACGAGCCGCTGCTGTTGGCTGTCGCCGATCTGATCTCGTACGAGCGGGTGCTGGACTTCCGCTCCGGGCAGCTGATCCGGGACCTCACCTGGCGTACGCCGGGTGGCAAGCGGGTCCATCTGCGTTCCACCAGGATGGTCTCCTTCGCCCAGCGGCATCTGGCGATCATGACCTTCGAGGTCACCATGCTCGATCACGGGGCGCCGGTGGTGATCTCGTCGCAGACCCTGAACCGGCAGGACGGCAGGGACGAATATCACGTCAGATCTGCCGCGATGGGCGCCGGAGTGGACCCGCGCAAGGCGGAGACATTCGAGGATCGGGTGCTTGATCCGCAGATGTCGCGGGCCGAGGACGACCGGCTGCTGCTGGGCTATCGCTGTCATAACTCGACGATGACCCTGGCCGTCGGCGTCGACCATCACATCGAAACCGAGAACGAATACACCAAGCACATCAGCGCCGACGAGGACACCGGCAAGATGGTCTACCGGATCGACGCCGAGCCCGGCCGCTCGATCAAGATCACCAAGGTGGTCAGCTATCACAGCTCGCGGGGGGTCCCCGTGCGCGAGCTGGCCGACCGGTGTCGCCGTACCTTGGACCGGGTCAAGCGGCACGGTGTCGCGCAGCAGTTCGCGGACCAGCGACAGTGGCTGGACGACTACTGGGCTCGCTCCGATGTGGAGATCAACGGGCAGCCGATCGTGCAGCAGGCAGTGCGCTGGAACCTCTTCCAGCTGGCGCAGGCCGCCGGACGGTCGGAGCAGGCAGGCGTACCGGCCAAAGGAGTGTCCGGCTCCGGCTACGGCGGGCACTACTTCTGGGACACCGAGATCTACGTGCTGCCGTTCCTCACCTACACCTCGCCGTGGATGGCGCACAGCGCGCTGCGTTTTCGCTACAACATGCTGGCGGCCGCCCGGCGCCGAGCCGCTGATCTCGCCCAGCACGGTGCGCTCTTTCCCTGGCGGACGATCAACGGCGAGGAGGCGAGCGCCTACTACGCGGCCGGCACTGCGCAGTACCACATCGACGCCGACATCAGCTATGCCCTGATGAAGTACATCAATGCCAGCGGCGACGACGACTTCCTGTGGCGCGAGGGCGTCGACATCCTGGTCGAGACGGCGCGACTGTGGGCTGACCTGGGTTTCTGGCGCGAGCGCAGCGTGTACACGGGCGCGGCGCGTTCCTTCCACATCCACGGGGTGACCGGCCCGGACGAGTACACCACCGTGGTCAACGACAACCTCTTCACCAACGTGATGGCGCGCTACAACCTGGCCAAGGCGGCCGAGGTCGTCCGGCAGTTGGCCGAACGCGACGGGATCATGTTCCAGCAGACCATCGCTCGGCTGGAGTTGGATCCGCAAGAGGTGGACGAGTGGGCCGCCGCGGCGGAGGCGATGGCGATCCCCTACGACGAGGGGACCGGGATCCATCCGCAGGACTCGCACTTCCTCGATCGCGAGGTGTGGGATCTCTCCGCGACGCCGGCCGATCTGCGGCCGCTGCTGCTGCACTATCACCCGCTGGTGATCTATCGGTTCCAGGTGATCAAGCAGGCCGATGTGGTGCTGGCGCTGTTCCTGCAGGGCGATCACTTCTCTTTGGAGGAGAAGCGGGCCGACTTCGACTACTACGACCCGATCACGACCGGTGACTCGACCTTGTCCGGGGTGGTGCAGTCGATCATCGCGGCGGAGGTGGGCTACCGGAGTCTGGCGCTGCGCTACTTCTACAGCTCGCTGTTCGTCGATCTCGCCAATCTGCACGGGAACACCAGCGACGGCGTACACGTCGCGTCCACCGGTGGGGTCTGGAATGCCTTGGTGTACGGGTTCGGCGGAATGCGGGACTACAACGGCGTGATCGCCTTCGATCCACGGCTGCCTGTCGACTGGGAGCGGCTGGCCTTCCGGATCACCCTGCACGGGGTGCGGCTGCGGGTCGAAGTCGTCCACGGTGCGATCAGTTTCGAGGTCGAGGACGGGAAATCGGCGGTGGTGTCGGTACGCGATCAGCCGGTCACGGTGATGGCGGGGGAGCCGATAACTGTGCCGCTGCTAGGCCAAGGGCCCCAGCTGGACGGCGAACCGGCTCTGCACTCGGGCGATCGTCGCCAAGATGGCACCTTGATCATCGCGACCGTGCCGAATGCGCGTACGGGTCGGCGTTGATCGGCGCGTCGCTCAGTCCCAGGTCGATGTGAGCGGCCTCACGCTAACTGAATCACGCATCTGCTTGCAATTGCAAGCAGATGCATGCACCATGGATCCATGGCACGGATCAAGACCCCGAATCTGGGAGAGCAGTTGGGCACGCTGGGCGAGTTCATCGCCTCGCAGCGGCGGGCCGCAGAGCTGTCGCTGCGCCAGCTGGCGGAGCAGACCGGGGTGTCCAACCCCTACCTGAGCCAGATCGAGCGCGGACTGCGCAAGCCGTCCGCCGAGGTGTTGCAGCAGCTGTCCAAGGCGCTCCGGGTCTCGGCCGAGACCCTCTACGTCAAGGCCGGCATCTTGGATCCGGACGACCATCCGGCAACCACGGTGGAGACCGCGGTGCTGGCTGACCTCGCCATCACCGAGCGTCAGAAGCGTGTGCTCATCGACGTTTACCAGTCCTTCGTCAAGGAGAACGAGAAGGACGGTGCTCCGGCTCAGACCGAGAGCGGATCCGATGAGCCCCAGCCCGCACCGGGCGAACCCACCTCGGGTGACATTTACCCACCCACCACGGGTAACACTTACCCACCCACCACCCACGACCACATCCCGAACGAAGGAGAACAGAAATGACCACCACGACCACCCGCAGGCCGACGCCGGCACAGGACCGCAAGGCCGCCATCGAGTCGGAGTATGCCCCGCTCTACGCGGCCGCCGGGCTCACCGACCTGGCCGTCGAGTCGATCAAGAACCTCGTCCTGGCCACCCAGGAGAAGGCCACCAAGCAGCTGACCGAGTGGCAGGGCAGCTTCGCTGGGCTGCAGAGCAAGGGCAGCGAGCAGGCCAAGCACGCCGGCGAGTTCGTCCGTGCTCTCCCTGAGCAGGTCAAGGCCCTGCCGGAGCAGTTGAAGACCCTGCCGGAGACCACCAAGGCCCGGATCGAGGAGCTGGACAAGCAGCGCAAGGAGTTCCTGGCCGAGGCAACCGTCACCTACGGCGATCTGGCCGGCCGGGGCAAGAAGGTCATTGACGACAGCGTGATCGCGGTGCGCAAGACCAGCGCCGACGTGCAATCCGATGTCGAGGAGAAGGTCGACGAGGTCCGCGAGGATGTCGCTGCCGCTGTCGATCCGGAGATGGCCGAAGCCGCCCGCGAGGCCGAGAGCGCCAAGCGGTCGGCCGCTGCCAAGAAGGCCGCCGCCACCCGCAAGGCCAACAAGGCCGCCGCCGCGAAGAAGGCCGCCGGCAGCGCTGACACCGAAACCGCGGCCTGATTCACGGCGCCAGATCGCGCGGCGCTTGATCCCTGGGCGATCCTGCCGGGTGTTCCCGGCAGGATCGCACAGTCTGCGGGCGGCTCGCCCCGGGTCACCGCTGCGGCCGGTAGATCAGGGTCTCACCATGAACCCGATCGATGGACTCAGCCACCCGATAGTTGGCTCGGATGGTGGCCAACATCTCGGGCGCGAGGGACGTTGCGGACGGCGGCCAGCAGGAAGCCACCTGCCAGGCTCAGGGCGGTGCCCAGCTCCAGCAGGTAGTTCACACTGGACCCAACTTTGCCCGCAGTCAGCATGACCGCGAACGCACCGAGTGCGTACGGGAGGAGGAACTGTGCCGACTCCTGTCGATGACGCACGGCGATGACCAGCAACCTGGAAGCCCGCCCCTACGCACCCGAGACAGGGCTCGCCAACGCCCCCTCGGCCGTGGTCGGAGTCTAGCGACGCAGTGTCGGAAAGGTCAGCCGTGCTTGGCGCGGGAGCGGACCTTGCTCCGGTCGTTGGCGGAGAGGATCACTTTGCGGATCCGGACCGCATTCGGAGTGACCTCGATGCACTCGTCGCCGCGGCAGAACTCCAGCGCCTGCTCCATGCTCATCAGCTTCGGCGGGATCAGCCGCTCCAGCTCGTCACCGGTGGAGGAGCGTACGTTGGTGAGCTTCTTCTCCCGGGTCGGGTTGACGTCCATGTCATCGGCGCGAGCGTTCTCGCCGACGATCATGCCCTCGTACACCTCGGTGCCGGGGCCGACGAACAGGGTGCCGCGCTCCTGCAGGCTGAACGACGCGTACGAGGTCACCGCGCCCTTGCGATCGGCGACCAGGGAGCCGGTCGGCCGGGTACGCAGGTCGCCGTGCCACGGTTCGTAGGCCTCGAAGACGTGGTGCATCAGACCGGTGCCGCGGGTCTCGGTGAGGAACTCGGTCCGGAATCCGATCAGGCCGCGGGCGGGCACCACATACTCGATCCGGACCCAGCCGGTGCCGTGGTTGACCATCTGCTCCAGCCGGCCCTTGCGCAGACCCATCAGCTGAGTGACCACGCCGACGAAGTCCTCGGGCACGTCGATCGTCAGCCGCTCGACCGGCTCATGGATTTTGCCGTCGATCTCCCGGGTCACCACCTGCGGCTTGCCGACGGTCAGCTCGAAGCTCTCCCGACGCATCATCTCCACCAGAATCGCCAACTGCAGTTCACCACGACCCTGGACCTCCCAGGTATCGGGCCGATCGGTGTTGAGCACCCGAATCGACACGTTGCCGATCAGCTCCTGATCGAGCCGGGCCTTCACCAGCCGTGCGGTCAGGTTCTTGCCGGACTTGCCGGACAGCGGCGAGGTGTTGATGCCGATGGTCATCGAGATCGACGGCTCGTCGACGGTGATCAGCGGCAGCGGCTTGGGGTTCTCGGGATCGGACAGGGTCTCGCCGATGGTGATGTCCGGAATACCGGCAATGGCGACGATGTCGCCCGGCCCGGCGGACTCGGCCGGCTCCCGCTCCAGGGCGTTGGTCATCAACAGCTCGGACAGCTTCACCGTCCGGATCGAGCCGTCGGCCCGGCACCAGGCGACCGCCTGGTTGCGCTTCAGATTTCCTTCGATGATCCGGCACAACGCCAGTCGACCGAGATAGGGCGACGCGTCGAGGTTGGTGACATGCGCCTGCAGCACCGCGCCCTCGGTGTAGGAGGGCGCCGGGATGTGGTCGTAGATCGCCGCGAACAGCGGTTCCAGGTCCGGTGAGTCCGGCATGGTGCCGTTCTCCGGCTGCTCCATGGAGGCGCGACCGGCCTTGGCCGAGGCATAGATGACCGGGAAGTCGAGCACATCGGTCTCGTCGTCCTCGAGCAGATCGAGGAACAGTTCGTACGTCTCCTCGACCACCTCGGCGATCCGGGCGTCGGAGCGGTCGACCTTGTTGACCACGACGATGATCGGTAGCTTCTTGGCCAGCGCCTTGCGCAGCACGAACCGGGTCTGGGGGAGCGGACCCTCCGAGGCATCGACCAGCAGCAGCACCCCGTCGACCATCTCCAGGCCGCGCTCCACCTCGCCGCCGAAGTCGGCGTGACCAGGGGTGTCGATGATGTTGACGGTGACGGTGGAGCCGTCCGGGGCGGTGTGCTTGACGGCGGTGTTCTTGGCGAGGATCGTGATGCCCTTCTCCCGCTCCAGGTCCATCGAGTCCATCACCCGCTTCTCGACGTCCTGTCCGACGCGGAAAGCTCCGGACTGCCAGAGCATGGCGTCCACCAAGGTGGTCTTGCCGTGGTCGACGTGGGCGACGATCGCGACATTACGCAGATCGTGACGAATGGGCATCGTGAAACTCTCTGATGGACGTGCTGGGTCGTTCCTGCGAAGCGCAGTGGTGCCGGACTGGTGGGACTGCGGCCGACCGATGGGCAACCCTGCGATTCTACGGGCAGGTCACCGGCGACACCCAAACTCGCGTGCGCAAGGACGTGGTCGAGAATGCCGAGAGAGGAGGCGCTCGCCCTGGCCGGTCGGTCCGACCACGCGATCCGGGGACTGGTACCCGGCTATTTCGCGCTGGTGATGGCCACCGGGATCGTGTCGGTGGCGGTGAACGACGCCGGGCAGCACACGCTCTCCGCAGGTCTGCTGTTGATCGCCGTCGGCGCCTACCTCGTGTTGATCACTCTCGATCTCATCCGTGTCTGGCGGCACCGCGATGCGATGGCCGACGACTTCGGTGACCCGGCGCGGTGTCTTCCGCAAAACAGTGTGACGGTCGGGGATCTACCTGAGCTGTGCGGTCTGGACCCACCCGTACGCTGGCTGCGGGTCCAGCACACCGGCCCGGGTCCCGAACGAGAGTGGGAAGCATGGCTGTCGAAGACGCGTTCAACGAGTCGTTCCGCGGCGAGTACGAACGGCAGAACGAGTCGCTGGGGCGGTTCAACCTGGTTCTGTTCGGCAAGACCGGCGTCGGCAAGTCGACGCTGGTCAACGCGATCTTCGGCGAGGAGGTCGCGCGCACCGGGATCGGCGAGCCGGTGACCAAGGGCAGCCATCTCTATCTGGACAAGATCGGTCACCTCGGTCTGGTCGACACTCAGGGCCTGGAGATCGGCAAGGACGACCGGGAGATCCTGCGCGACCTGGACAAGGTGATCAAAGAGAGCCGTAAGCTGCCGTTGTCGGAGCAGATCCATGTCGCCTGGTACTGCGTTCGTGGCATGGATCGGCGGTTCGAGGAGTCCGAGGCAGAGTTCGTCCGCCGGCTCGATGAGTTCGGGTTGCCGGTGATCATGGTGTTCACCCAGGTGCCGTTCCGTAACGGGCAGTACCACCCGGACGCGATCGCGTTGGCGCAACAGGTAATCGCCAAGAACCTGCCGATCGAGAATGGTCGGCCCTACTTCACCTTCGCCAAGGCGGACGAGTTCGCGGGCCAGGCGGCGTACGGCCTGCAGGAAGTCCTCGATGCCACCTTTCGTTGCGCGCCGGAAGGCGTGCACGGAGCCCTCACCGCGGCGCAGGAGATCGATCTTTCCCGCAAGACCAGCGAAGCGCAGAAGGTGATCGGGGCCGCCGTCGCCAGTGCCGGCGCGGCCGCTGCCATCCCGATCCCGTTCTCGGACGCCACCCTGCTGGTGCCGATCCAGCTCGGCATGATGGCCAAGATCGCGCATCTCTACAAGATCAAGTTCGACCGGGCGGCCCTGATGGCCATCGTCTCCACGACCGCCGCCACTCAGGTCGGCCGGGCCACCTTCACCGGACTGTTGAAGCTCGTGCCGGGTGCGGGCACCGTGATCGGTGGAGCGATCGGCGCCGGGGTGGCCAGCACCTTCACGTACGCGATGGGTCAGGCCTGGCTGAAGGTGTGCCAGCAGGTCCATGCCGGCAAGCTCGGTGGGCTGGATGGAGCCTTGGACAACGAGCAACTGCGTGAGGCGTTCCTGGCCGAGTTCAAGAAGCGGCTCGGCAAAGGCGCGGGCTCGAAGGCCTCGACCGGCGCGGCTCAGCGATAGCGCTCCGCGCGGGGCACCAGCGGAACACGGTGCTCCTGCAGCCAGGCTGCGGTCTGAAGATGCTGGCGGTGCGCAGCCCAGCTGAGCAGGGAGTCGTCGAAGGAGAAGTAGTAATCCTGGAACGTGTTGCCGGCGACGTTGCGGGCCGTCGGATCGGCACCGAGTTCGAGCAGTCGCAACACCAGCGCACCGGTGCCGGCGCGGGCACAGATGTGCAGGGCACGGTCACCTGCGCGGTCCCTCGCCTCGACGTCGGCCCCACCCGCGACCAGGGCCTCGAACGTCGCTGCGTGCGCCGCCAGGCACGCCTCGCGCAGTGCGGTGGTATCGGAGTACGCCACCCGGACGTCCGGGTCGGCCCCGGCTGTCAGCAGGATCCGGGCATACCGCGGATCGGATTGGCGTGCGGCGTCGTGCAGGGGCGCGCGCCCGGCCCGGCCCAGCCGGTCGCGCAACGCGCCCGCTTCGAGCAGCGCCTCGAGACCGTCGGGACTGCCGGACTCGATGGCCCACTGGGCCATGGTGATGTAGTCCGTTCCCACTGCATCGGGATCGGCCCCGGCCTCGACCAGCTCGACGATCCGGTCATGGTCTCCGGCGGTGACGGCCGTGGCCAGTGCCAGCGCCGTCGGATCCGTGCCGTAGTAGTGCTCGGCGTCCGCGCGGGAGCCGGCAGTCAGGGACGGGATTCCGGCGGTGCCGAGGATCGCGACGATGACGAGCGCGACGATGGTGGGGATCCCGACGAACACGATCAGGGCGCGGGCGTGGTGGGGTCGGCGTGCTGACCGTCTCACATCCGCAGCCTGCGCTGGCACCGTCTCGATCCGGCTCATGGCGTACCCCGATGGTCACGCAACGGTCACTATGATCGGGCCGGACTTCCGCCCGCGCCAGTCCTGCCCATAGATTGCCAGTCCTGCCCATGAATGCGACCCAGAGAGTAACCGTCCCACTAGGGTGAATCGCAATGACAATTCCTGATGCCGCCGGGCTGCTCGACGGAGAGCCGGCCCACGACCAGGTGGTGTTCGCCGCCAGGCTGCAGCGCTACTGGCCGGACCTGCTTGCGGGTCTCACAGGCGCCTATCCGGAGCACGCGGTCGAGATGGCCCAGCGGGCCGTCGAGATCGCCGCCAGCAGCTTCCGACGACGGCCCGAGGATCTGCGGCTGCTCGACCTGCGTCGACATGCCGACCCGCAGTGGTATCAGCATCCGCGGATGCTCGGCTATGCCGCGTACGCCGATCTGTTCGCCGGTGGGCTGCGCGGGGTGATCGACAAGGTCGACTACCTGGCTGAGCTCGGCGTCACCTATCTGCATCTGATGCCCCTGCTGAAACCCCGTCCCGGTCCCAATGACGGCGGGTATGCGGTGATGGACTATCGGGCCGTCCGCGAGGATCTCGGGAGCATCGACGACCTGCGTGAGCTGGCGACCGCGCTGCGTCGGGTCGGCATCTCGCTGACCGTCGACCTGGTCTTGAACCACGTTGCCATGGAGCACGATTGGGCGCGGGCGGCAGCCGGCGGTGATCACTACTATCGCGACTACTTCTTCATGTTCGCCGATCGGGATATCCCCAACGCGTACGAGCGCACGCTGCCGGAGGTCTTTCCTGACTTCGCACCCGGCAATTTCACCTTCGACGACGAATCGCAGTCCTGGGTGTGGACGACGTTCAACACCTGGCAGTGGGACCTCAACTGGCGCAATCCCGAGGTGTTCTTCGAGTTCGCCGACATCATCTGCTGGTTGGCGAACCTCGGGGTGGAATGCATCCGGCTGGATGCCATCGCCTTCATCGTCAAACGGCTCGGCACCAGCTGCCAGAACCAGCCGGAGGTGCACGCGATCACCCAGGCATTGCGCGCGATCGCTCGGATTGCGGCGCCCGCCCTGATCTTCAAGGCCGAGGCGATCGTCGGTCCGACCGATCTGCCGGCGTACCTCGGCGTCGGCAAGCATGCCGGACGGGTCTGCGATCTGGCGTACCAGAACTCGTTGATGGTGCAGATCTGGTCCACCTTGGCGGCCAAGGACACCCGACTGCTGTGTACCGCGCTCAATCGGTTCCCGGCCAAGCCGCCGAGCACGGTGTGGGGCACCTATCTGCGCTGTCACGACGACATCGGCTGGGCGATCGATGACGACGATGCCGCCGCGGTCGGGCTGGACGGCTTCGAGCATCGCCGGTTCCTGTCGGATTTCTATGCCGGCAGCTATCCGATGAGCGACGCGCGCGGTCTGGTGTTCCAAGAGAACCTCGCCACCGGTGATCGGCGGATCAGTGGCACTGCGGCATCGCTGATCGGCATCGAGGCGGCACTGGCCAGCGGTGACGAGACCCACCTCGACCTGGCGATCCGGCGACTGCTGCTCGCGTACCAGATCGTGTACGGGTTCGGCGGGCTGCCGCTGGTCTACATGGGTGACGAACTGGCGCTGCGCAACGACTACGACTATGTCGACGACCCCGCGCATGCCGATGACAACCGCTGGGTCCATCGGCCGCCGATGGACTGGACAGCGGCTGAGCGCCGGCACGTCGAAGGAACCGTGGAGCATCGGGTCTGGCACGGGCTGCGGCATGCGGCGTCGGTCCGGTCGGGGCTGGCGAGCATGGATGCCGCAGTGGAGACCGAGGTGATGGACCCGGTCAATCCGGCGGTGCTGGTGTTCCAGCGTCGTGCGGCCACCCAGAACATGGTGGGCATCTACAACGTGACCCCGGAACCACAGCGGCTGCCGCGATGGGTGGTCTCGCTGGGCAACTGGGCGGTCGATGCGCTCACCGGCGAGAGCCCACTGACCGACCGCGAGATCATCCTCAAGCCCTATCAAGCGCGCTGGCTGGTTCAACCGGCCTGACAGGAACGAGCCCAAGTCGCCGGTGCCTGATTCAACTAACCCCGACTTTTACACCGCCATCGACATCTCACGTGGGTCTTGCTCCAGAACTTGGGCAGTGCGCCACTAGAGTGCGGAACGTGTCTGCAACCTTGATCCTGCTTCGCCACGGCGAGAGCGAATGGAACGCCACCAACCAGTTCACCGGCTGGGTGGACGTCGACCTCACCGCGAAGGGCGAGGCCGAGGCCAAGCATGGCGGTGAGCTGCTGGTCGAGAACGACCTGCTCCCCGACGTGCTGCACACCTCGCTGCTCAAGCGCGCCATCCGTACCTCCCAGATCTCTCTCGAGGTCGCCGACCGGCACTGGATCCCGACCAAGCGGCACTGGCGGCTGAACGAGCGGCATTACGGTGCGCTGCAGGGCAAGGACAAGGCCGCGACGCTTGCCGAGTTCGGTGAGGAGCAGTTCATGCTCTGGCGCCGCTCGTACGACACCCCGCCGCCCGCTATCGACAACGACAGCGAGTTCTCCAACTTTCACGACCCGCGGTACGCCGGCATGCCGCCGGAGCTGCGGCCACAGACCGAGTGCCTGAAGGACGTGCTGGAGCGGGCGCTGCCGTACTGGTACGACGAGATCGTCCCGGACCTGGCCGCCGGCAAGGTCGTGTTGGTCGTGGCGCACGGCAACTCGCTCCGGGCGATCGTCAAGCACCTCGACAAGATGGGCGACGCCGAGGTCGTCGGGCTCAACATCCCCACCGGCATCCCGCTGCTCTACGAGCTGAACGACGACTTCACCCCGGTCACCGTCGGTGGGCGTTACCTCGACCCGAACGCCGCCGCAGCGGCTATCGAAGCGGTCAAGAACCAAGGTAAGAAGAAGTAGGAGTGATCCTGACCCGACTTCGCATCAGCTGACCTGCCCCGATTCCGACTTCGCACCAGCTGGTGCGACTGCGCCCCAAGCACGCCTGGTGCGAAGAAGACGTAATTGGTGCGAAGTCGATGCGGGATTTCGGCGGTGGAGGCGGGTGCATGTAGGTCCCTTTCGGCCCACGCCTTCGGCGCAGGTCCTCGCGAGAAGGAGGTTTGGCACCTGTTTCGGCCGTGAACAGGTGCCTTGCCTCCTTCTCGATCAGCGATCCCACCTGACAGAGCCAGAAGTCGCCGCTCCGGCGCTGATCTGTGGCCCGGCGGCGCGAGAGGTGCGTCGTGCGCGCCTGGTCGACGGTCGTCCGTGGCCCGGCGGCACGAGAGGTACGCCGTGCGCGCCTGGTCGACGGTCGTTTGTGGCCCGGTGGCGCGAGAGGTACGCCGTGCGCGCCTGGTCGACGGTCGTTTGTGGCCCGGTGGCGCGAGAGGTACGCCGTGCAGGCCCGGTCAGCGGTCGTCCGTGGCCCCGCGGCGCAAAACGTACGGCCGCGTACGCGCAACTGCTGGTCGTCGGTGGCCCCGCGGCGCGAAACGACTCAGCATCCCGTCAGAGCCGCGTACATCTCTGGCCCGGCGGCGCCAGCCGGACCGGCGACCTCAGGTCACACCACCCCGATCCCCACTTCGCACCAGCTGGTGGGACTGCGCACCAAGCACGCCTGGTGCGAAGAAGACGGAATTGGTGCGAAGTCGAGGTTGGGACGCCGAGCCACGGCTGGTCGTGCCCAGCGGGACTCCGCCAGAACTCGGGGCGACCAGCATGCGTCAGGGTTGCGGCCAGTATTCGGTCTCGGGGAACTCGCCGGTCACCACATAGATGATCCGGCGGCCCATCGAGGCCGCGTGATCGGCGATCCGCTCGTAGTAGCGGCCGAGCAGGGCCACGTCGACGGCGGCCTCCACGCCGTATTCCCAGCCGTCTCCCAGCATCACTCGGAACTGGCTGGAACGCAGGTCGTCCATCTCCTCGTCGCGTGAGCGCAGGTCCTCGGCGCTCTCGATGCTGCGACTGCTGAGGGTGTGGCCGGCGGTCACCACCATCTTCTCAGCGACATCGCCCATTCGGACGAAGTTGGGCCGCAACAACTCCGGCACGGCGACCTCCGGATAACGCAGCCGCGCGATCTTGGCCACGTGGGCGGCCAGGTCTCCCATCCGTTCGAGCTCGGTGACCATCCGCAACGACGCCACCACCGTACGGAGTTCGCCGGCGACCGGGGACTGCCGAGCCAGCAAGGTGAAGGCGCGCTCCTCGATGTCGGCCTGCATCCGATCGAGCTCGGTGTCGTCGCCGATGACCTGCTCGGCGAGATGGATATCGGCGTCCAGCAGAGCGCTGGTGCTCGATCGGACGGCGATCGCCACCTTCTGACACATGTGCACCAGATCCGCCAGGATGTCGTCGAGCTGGTCGTGGTAGCTGTCGCGCATGGGGATTCCTCGGGATTGATCAGAAAAGCTCGACTTCGAGCCTATGCCCGAAATGGACCGGCTGGCGAAGTTCGGATGTGAACGAGGGGTGAACTCAGCCCGAACCCTCCCTGTAGCTGCGTGTGGCGACCCCATGAGCGGCAACTTGAGGCGGGCTTACGACCTAGTATCGCGACTGTGAACTGGGTTGCTGGGCTGCTCGGCGCTGCCTGCCTGCTCCTGGGCGTGCTGCTCGGGCTGCTGATCTCGGCGCACCGGCGGCGAGACCGGCAGGTTGACCAGTTGGTCGCGCCCCAGCATCGCCCGGCCGTCGTCGTGCCTGAGGGCACCAGCCAGGTGCTGGCGGTGATCCGCTCGGCAGGGGTCGTCGTCGGCCCGCACGACGAAGTGCTGGAGTCGACTCCGTTGGCGCTCAAGCTGGGCCTGACCCGGGGCTCCCGGGTCGTCATCGCCCAAGTGCTGGAGATGGTCCGGCTGTGCCGGCGCGAGGACCGGATGCTGAGCGAAGAGGTGAACGTCAGCCGCGGCGGTTCCGGTCGAAGCGATGCGGACCTGCTGCTCGGGGTCCGAGTGGCTCCGATGTCTGGTGGCCTGGTCGTGGTGCTCGCCGACGACCTGACCGACGCGCGTCGGGTGGAAGCTATCCGTCGGGACTTCGTCGCGAACGTGAGCCATGAACTGAAGACGCCGATCGGAGCCGTCTCGCTGCTGGCCGAAGCAGTCGAGGAGGCTGCCGATGACCCCGAGGCGGTACGCCGGTTCGCGGCTCGGATGGGCATCGAGTCGACCCGGCTTGCCGATCTGGTGAGCCAGATCATCGACCTTTCCCGACTGCAGGCGACCGACCCGATGGGCCGCGCAGACACGGTGGAGATCGATGACGTGCTGATCGAGGCCGTCGACCGATGTCGGGTTGACGCCGAGGAGCGCGAGGTCACGATCACCGTCGCCGGGGAGAACGGCCTGCAGGTGATGGGCGATCAGCAGCAACTCACCACAGCGATCGGCAATTTGGTCGAGAACGCCCTGGTCTACTCCGACCCCGGTGCCCGGGTGGTCGTCGCTGCTCGCCGTCAGGTACGCGACGACGACTATGTCGCCATCACTGTGTCTGACAATGGCATCGGCATCCCGACCGACCAACTCGAGCGGATCTTCGAGCGTTTCTACCGCGTCGACTACGCCCGGAGCCGCGCCAACGGGGGCAGCGGGCTCGGCCTGTCGATCGTCAAGCACATTGCCGCAGTCCATCACGGCGACGTTGCCGTCTGGAGCCAGCTGGGACAGGGTTCCACCTTCACCCTGCGATTGCCTGCCCAGCACGACCACGATTCCGAACAAGACCATGACCAGGACCCCGACCGCGATGGCGCTGCTGTCACCTCGCTGTCGGCCCGAGCTAAGACCAGGAGCTGATCCAGATGACCCGCGTACTTGTCGTCGAGGACGAAGAGTCCTATCGCGATGCGCTGGCCTACATGCTGCGCAAGGAGGGTTTCGATGTCGTCACAGCCGCAGACGGCACTGAGGGCCTGGCTGCGTACGACCAGGGCGGTGCCGACATCGTGCTGCTTGACTTGATGATGCCCGGCGTGCCGGGCACCGAGGTGTGCCGACAGTTGCGGCAGCGCGGATCCGTGCCGGTGATCATGGTCACCGCGCGGGACAGCGAGATCGACAAGGTCGTGGGCCTGGAGTTGGGCGCCGACGACTACGTCACCAAGCCGTTCAGCCAGCGTGAACTGGTCGCCCGGATCCGGGCGGTGCTGCGCCGCGGGCAGGAGACCGAGCTGATGCCTGATGTGGTGGAGGCACACGGCGTCCGGATGGACATCGAGCGGCATCAGGTCTCGGTCAACGGCACTCCCGTGCGGCTGGCACTCAAGGAGTTCGAGCTGCTGGAGCTGCTGCTCCGCAATGCCGGCCGGGTGATGACCCGCGGCCAGCTGATCGATCGGGTCTGGGGCCTGGACTACGTGGGCGACACCAAGACCCTCGACGTGCACGTCAAGCGGCTGCGGGCCAAGATCGAGGAGGACCCGGCTCGGCCTCAACTGCTGCAGACGGTCCGGGGACTCGGCTACAAGTTCGAGAACTGAGCTGTGTCAATGGTCGTGCTCGCTGGCCGCCCTGTAGGAGGGCGGTGTCAAACGCCGGCCTACTGCGCGGCACCCGGGCACGCACCGGGCTGCGTTGTCGTCGTCGCGGATAGAACCCCGCTATCCGACTCCTCCTCCGCCTTGCCCGGTACGCACCCGGGCACCTGCTCGCTACGGCCGCCGCTCGACACCACCCTCCTGCCCGGCTGCTTCGTCGTCGTGAGGAGAGGAAGAACGGCTCTCCGCACTTCCTCCTCAGCGCACCGGCGGGCGGCCTGTCGCTCGCACTCCGTGTTGAATGGTCGTGCTCGCTGGCCGCCCTGGAGCCGGCTACTTCGTCGTCGTGAGGAGAGGAAAGACGCCTCTCCTCACTCCTCCTCAGCACACCGGCGGGCGGCCTGTCGCTCGCACTCCGTGTCAATGGTCGTGCTCGCTGGCCGCCCTGGAGCCGGCTACTTCGTCGTCGTGAGGAGAGGAAGAACGCCTCTCCTCACTCCTCCTCAGCACACCGGCGGGCGGCCTGTCGCTCGCACTCTTAGCTGCTGGGGCTGGGGCTAGCAGCTGACGGGCGGGGCGAGATGGTCTTGTAGTCCGGCTGGTTGGCGTCGACCACCGGCACCTTCAAGGTCTGGTCGCCGACGTTGGCGAACGACAGGGTCAGCTCGGCCTCGCCGCCGACCATCAGGTCGGAGCTCTGGACGGTGATCAGCTCTGCCTCGTCGGTCAACACGACCAGCTTGCCTGGAGTGAGCTCGAGCGGCTTCGCGAGGGTGGCGGTGAACTCCGCGCCCGGGTCGCCGCTGGTCTTGATCGGGTGGCCGGTGACTCCGGTCAGGGTGTCGCTCTGATCTGCCACGATGCTGGCCGACAGGAAACCCTCGCCATTGCCGCGGCTCAGCACCATCAGGTTGCGCACCTGCACCCACTCACCGGTCGGGCCGATGTTGGTGTTCACACCTTCGGCCGGGGTGTACGGCTGCGTGGTCTGGGCCTTCATGCCGCAGGCTGACATGAACACCAGAAGGGCGAGACCGATCAGGGTCGCGGCCAGGGAACGATGAACTCGGGTTCGCGCGAGGTGGGCCACGATCTCGACTCCTGTGGGCTTGCGTAGGTGGGACGTGCGGGGCAGGTGGGGGTCAGCCTAGCGATCACTTGCATGGCGGCACAGCCGCGCCACCCGCCGCGTTGCTGTGAAGTCTGTCGCCGGGGCAGAATGTACCGCTTCGGTCAGGGCGGTGGGACCCCGGGGTGTGGTGTCTCTCACCTGCCGAGGCACAGCCACACTGGTTTGTCAACCCCTCTCTGCCGATAAATCTGGCCTCTGGCTAGCGCAAACGCTGCTTTGAGCAGTTTCTCAGCGTGGTAGACTTGGAAACCGCGAAAGGGGTACAAGATAATATGACCTTCACAGTCGGCGAAACGGTGGTCTACCCCAATCATGGGGCCGCCGTCATCGAGGACATCGAAACCCGTCAGATCAAAGGTGAAGACAAGCTCTACCTCGTCCTGAGAATCGTTGGGCAGACCGATCTGGTCGTCCGGGTTCCTGCCTGCAACCTCGACCTGGTCGGGGTACGGGACGTGGTCGACGCTGACGGTCTCGAACGAGTGTTCAGTGTGCTGCGAGCACCACATACGGAGGAGCCGACCAACTGGTCTCGCCGGTACAAGGCGAACCTGGAGAAGCTGCACTCGGGCAACGTCATGAAGGTCGCCGAGGTCGTGCGCGACCTGTGGCGGCGGGAGCGGGAGCGCGGCCTCTCCGCGGGTGAGAAGCGGATGCTCGCCAAGGCCCGCCAGATCCTGGTCTCCGAGCTCGCTCTTGCCGAGCGCGTGGAAGAGGACAAGGCCGAGATCCTGCTCGATGAGGTCCTCGCCTCCTGAGCCGGTCCACCTCGACGCCGTTCCGGACCGGCATCGGCGTCGACGTACATCAGCTGACACCCGGCCACCCCATGTGGGTGGCCGGGCTGCTGTTCCCGGACGAGCCGTTCGGATTGCACGGGCATTCCGACGGTGACGTAGTCGCCCATGCCGCCTGTGACGCATTGCTGTCGGCTTCCGGCCTCGGTGACATGGGCAGCAACTTCGGCACCGATCGTCCCGAGTGGCGTGGCGCCAGCGGGCTCGCGTTCCTGGCCGAGACCGCCGTACGGGTCCGCGCGGCGGGCTTCGAGGTCGGCAACATCGCGGTTCAGCTGATCGGGAACAGGCCCCGGTTCGCCGGCCGTCGAGCCGAAGCGGAACAACTGCTCTCGGCGACCGTGGGAGCCCCGGTGACCGTCTCGGCGACCACCACCGACGGGCTCGGCCTTACTGGCCGCGGCGAAGGCGTCGCCGCCATCGCCACGGCGTTAGTCGTGCTGTCTTAGTCGTCTCGCTGTGAGGCTGCGCTCCCAAGACTCCGTCTTCCTCCCTCACTCACAAGACGAAGAACGTGTCTTGTTCGCTCAGTCGTCCAGACGGAGCCGGCGCTCCGCCTCACGGCCGCTCGCGACGGGCTCGCTCGCGCGGTCGTTCAACGTGGTGTCCGCGCTCTAACGCACCTGGTTGGCCGGGGCGGTGAAGGTGTTGCACTTGCCGATGTCGCCGGTGGACAGGCCGGTCAGGCCCCAGAAGACTCTGCTCCGGGCCAGCCCGTGATCGCCCACGATGTTCGCGTCCTTGGACAAGGTGTCGTCGCCGACCGCCTGGTAGGTGCGCTCGATGCCGTCCAGATCTGACTGCTGGATGCCCATCGAACGCGACACCGAGCGCATGTACATCCCGGAGAAGCAGTCCGCCTGAGTCTCGAGGCGGCGCAGGAACTGGCTCGACTGTGCCTCGGAGTCGGCGTTCTGGGCGAGCGCATGGGTGCTGATCAAGATGCCGGTCCGCCCCTGGATCGCATGCCCGAACTCGTGGGCCATCACGACCTCGGCCGCCCACTTGTTGGTGCGGATGATCGGCACCGCCTGCGGCAGCAGGTTCGAGAAGTAGATCTGCTGGTCAGCACTGCAGTAGAAGGCGTTGACCCCTGACGTACCGCATTTGGTCGTGATCTTCTCGCCGTAGATGGTCACTGACGGACGGGGGAGGACGAAGCCGGCGCCGGTGACCGGAGGATTCCAGACCCGCATCAGGCACTCGACCTGATTGCTGAAATGCGTCTCCAGCGCGCTGTCCGAGGCGTTCGAGATGTTGATCGGTGGATTGTCACACCGCACCGGGGCCGGCGTCGTCTGGGCGTAGAGGCGGTTGTTGACCAGCCAGCCCTCGGCCTCGGCATAGGTCGTCGGAACTGGCAGCGCCGGCGGAGCGCTGTCGGCGGGCGGGACCTGGTAGTCGTCGTTCTGGTACGCGGCGTCCGAGGAACCGGTGAAGACGTTGACCATCACCAGCCCGATGATCGCCAGTACGCTCATCGCCACCAGACCCAGCAGCAGCGCCATCAGCGGGCTGCGCTTGCGGGGCGGCTGCGACGGCGGTCCGTAATACGGCACGCCCGGCTGCGGTCCACCGAATCCGCCCGGCGGGTTGGTTGCCCACTGACCCTGCTGGCCCGGGGCGGGCAGCTGACCGGGGGCCAACCGCTGGCCCTGGGGAAATCGCTGACCCGGGGAGAACTGACCGGGGACGCCAGCGCTGGGTCGGCCGAAGCCCTGGCTGCCCCATGGAGCAGGCGGCTGGTTGCCGTACGGGTTCTGGCGACCGTACGGAGCGCCGCCCCACTGCTGCTGTGTCACGTGCGGAAGCCTAGTGGGCAGCTGGTGTCATCCGACTGCGCCGTTTGAACCGGCCGGGCGACACGCGGCTGTGGGAGGCTAAGCCCGTGCCGGAGATCATCACCTCAGACCGCGTACCAGCTCGTGGCGTTGCGCGTCCGACTCGCGCGCTGCCCGCCCTCGCCCGAGCGATCGTGCTGCCTATCGTTGCCGTGCTCGTGCTGGCGGGTCTGCTCATCGGGCCCGGTACGCCGACCGCGCGTGCCGACGGCACCGCTGCCGATTTCACCGTGACAGCCAACCTCGGTCTGGACGGCACCTTGACGGTGCGCCAGGACATCACCTTCAGCACCGTGCCGGCCGAGGCTCAGCAGACCTTCGAGACCCAGCAGGACGTGCTGGGCGACCGGCGATACACCTACGACGTCAGCGGGTTTCAGGCCACGGCCGGTAGACAGCCGGTCGAGCCGACGGTGAAGGTCTCCGGGGGGCGTCTCACCACCGTGAGCTTTCCCACCAACGGATCGAAGCAGGTGAGCCTGGAGTACACGGTCGTCGGCGCGGTGATCGCCACGCCGGAGGGCACCGCCTTGGCCTGGCCGCTGCTGCAGGGCTTCGACTCGACGGTCTCGGAGTTCAGCGCAACCGTGGCGATTCCGGTGCCCTTCTCGTTCGTCGAATGCAACGCCGGCTCGCCGAGTTCTGAGGTTCCGTGCACCTTCGCGGCCGCGGGCACCGAGGACGCGCGCCAGCCCACCTTCCGGGACGGACCCCGCGGTCCGGGTGAATTCGTCCAGGTCAGGATCGGCTTCCCAGCGGGCGCGCTCGAGTCCAACCAGCAACTCGAGGACGTCTGGACCCTGGCCCGTGCCTTCTCCGCCAAGCCGTTGCCACTGGCGCTCGCCTTGGGGCTGCTCGTGCTCGGCGCAGCTGCCTTGTTCGCGTTGCATCGCCGCGCCGGGGTGGATGCCGGCGCCGGTACGGAGGTCAGCAAGGCGGCCGAGTTCGTGCCGGTCGGGCCGGGCCAGACCGAGTTCCGCGTGCTCGGCAATGTCCGGCCGGGTCATGTCGGTACGGTTGCGGACGAGCGTGTCGATCCGATCGATGTGACCGCGACCTTGATCGACCTGGCCGTGCACGGGCACCTGCTGATCACCGAACTGCCCCGGGCCAATGAGTTCGCCCCGACCGACTGGACCCTGACCCGTACCGATTCCGATGTGTCGAATCTGCACCCGTTCGAGCTCGCCCTGTTGGCGGGAGTCACTGGGCCGCTCGATGGCGCTGGGTCCGGTGGTGCTGGTGGTGCGGCCGCTGGTGTGGCCGGGGTCAAGGTCTCGGAGTTGCCCTCCCGGGTCTACGAGTCGGTCAACGCGGTCCAGGACAGCCTGTACGACGAGGTGGTGGCGTACGGCTGGTTCGAGCGCCGGCCCGACGCCACCCGCAACCGGTGGACCCAACTCGCGATCGGCGGGCTGGTCGGCTCCGTTGTGATCACCGCGCTGCTGGCTGCCTTCACCACATTCGGCCTGATCGGTCTCGCCCTGATCGTGCTGGCGCTCGGCCTGATGTTCGTGGCACAGGAGATGCCGGCCAGGACCAAGTCCGGAGCAGCGCTGCTGGCGGGGCTGGGCGTGCTGCGCTCGGATCTGATGTCACACCCCACCAACCAGCTGCCGCCCGGCCGCGAACTGAGCGAGATCTCCGAGCTGCTGCCGTACGCGGTCGTGTTGGGCGGCCACCAGCGTTGGCTGGATGCCATCGTGGCCAGTGACGAGGACGAGCACGAGGACCGTTTCGACCTCGGCTGGTACCACGGCCCCGAAGGCTGGCACCTGCACCACCTGCCCGACTCCCTGAAGAACTTCATCACCACCGTCTCGGGCGAACTCTTCGCGCGCTAGTGGTCACAAGCGCGCTAGCGCGCAGTGACACCCGTCGCGAGCGACCGCGCGGGCGGAGCGCCTCTGTCTGGACTGACGAACGAGCGAACGCGCTTTTTGTTCGCTCGTGAGGAGGGAAGGCAGAGGCTGAGCGCAGCCCTGCGCAGCGAGTGACGACTAATCAGTGCCGAATTCCATGGCGGCGCGGTCGAGGGCTTCCTGCTCGTCGTCGGGGCCGGCGCCGCGGGCGATCGCCTTGGCAGCGCCCTGTTCGAGACCGCCGACCAGTTCGGCGGTCGCGCCGCCGACGATGCCCTGGGACGCGTACAGCTCCAGCCGGGAACGAGAGTCGGCGATGTCCAGGTTGCGCATGGTCAGCTGACCGATCCGCTCGATCGGGCCGAAGGCCGCGTCCTCGACCCGCTCCATGGAGAGCCGATCCGGGTGGTAGGAGAGGTTCTGCCCCGTGGTGTCCAGGATCGAATAGTCCTCGCCCCGCCGCAGCTTGATCGTCACCTCGCCGGTCACCGCCGAGCCGACCCAGCGGACGAGTGACTCACGCAGCATCAGCGACTGCGGATCCAACCAGCGGCCCTCGTACATCAACCGGCCCAGCCGCCGTCCCTCGGCGTGGTAGTTGGCGAGGGTGTCCTCGTTGTGGATGCCGTTCAGCAGCCGCTCGTAGCCGATGTGCAACAGCGCCATGCCCGGCGCCTCGTAGATGCCGCGTGACTTGGCCTCGATGATCCGGTTCTCGATCTGGTCGCTCATGCCCAGTCCGTGCCGGCCACCGATCGCGTTGGCCTCCAGCACCAGGTCCACCGCGCTGTCGAAGGTACGCCCGTTGATGGCCACCGGCCGGCCCTGCTCGAAGCTCAGCGTGACGATCTCCGGCGCGATCTCGATGTCGTCGCGCCAGTAGGCGACGCCCATGATCGGCTCGACGATCTCCATCCCGGTGTCCAGGTGCTCCAGCCGCTTGGCCTCGTGGGTGGCACCCCAGATGTTGGCGTCGGTGCTGTACGCCTTCTCCTTCGACGCCCGGTACGGCAGGTCGCGTTCGGTCAGCCAGGCCGACATCTCTGCCCGGCCACCGAGTTCGTTGACGAAGGCCGCATCCAGCCACGGCTTGTAGATCCGCAGTTGGGGGTTGGCCAGCAGACCGTACCGGTAGAAGCGCTCGATGTCGTTGCCCTTATAGGTCGACCCATCCCCCCAGATACCGACGCCGTCCGACTTCATCGCCCGCACCAGCAGGGTGCCGGTGACGGCTCGACCCAGCGGCGTGGTGTTGAAGTAGGTCCGCCCGGCGGTACGGATGTGGAACGCGCCGCACTGCAGCGCGATCAGCCCCTCCTCGACCAGGGCCTCCTTGCAGTCGACCAAGCGCGAGATCTCAGCCCCGTACTGCAGAGCTCGTTCGGGGATCGAGGCGATGTCATCCTCGTCGTACTGGCCGAGGTCGGCCGCGTACGTGCAGGGGACCGCGCCCTTCTCGCGCATCCAGGCAACGGCGACGGAGGTGTCGAGCCCTCCGGAGAAGGCGATGCCGACGCGCTCGCCGACCGGGAGAGAGTTCAAGACCTTGGACACGAGATCCGAGCCTAGAGCATATTCATGCCATATGTCGAATATTCATGCAGAGCGGAAGGGTCTGTGCAACACGGCTCACTTGAGGTTCTGCAGGGTATATCCGTGCTCGGCGCAGCCGTCGATGAGCAGCTTCTTGGCCTCGGCGGAGATGTTGCCCGAATCGGGTGAATTGAGGACGTTGATCGCCGCGTCGACCCACTTCGTCGGCTCCGGGTCGAGCTGGCCCGAGTCGCGGGCGGCCTCCAGCGCCTTCACTGCTGCCTGGTTGAGCGTCGACCCACCTGCGGCAGCCGCATCCAACGCCGGGCAACCGATCTTGTACGCGTCATCGGCGGACTGGTTCTCGGTCGAGCAGGCGGCTAGCGAAGTGGCGGCAAGGCCAGCGGCGAGCAGCAGTCCGAGACGGTGACGGGTTCGGTGGCGCGAGGCGGTGCGTACGGCGGGCATGCAGCAAGGGTAGGTGCCCTGACACAAAGCGATTTCGGTCTCGTCGGGTGCGTATACTGACCGCCGAATCGTGCTCCGGGGTCGGTGCAAGTCCGAGCCGGCGGTGACAGTCCGCGACCCGCTGCAGTTGCAGCGGTTGATCTGGTGAAACTCCAGAACCGACGGTGAAAGTCCGGATGGGAGGCAGCACGGACGGTGGACGCCTATGGCGCCCGCCGTCGTTGGCGCGTTCTCCCGCGCCATCCCCCGGACGTACGGCAGTGCCATACGACAGCGGGGGACGGGAGGAGACCATGACCAGGCTGAGCCCTCAGCGGCGGCGCGTGCTCGCGCCCGCGCTGCTCGGTCTGATCCTGCTCGGGCTCTGGTCGCTGGCAGCCTCGACCATGTCGCCGGTGCTGTTGCCGAAGCCGCTGGCCGTGATCGACCGAGCCTGGCAGGACGCGGTCGATGGCGTGCTCTGGCCCTATCTGGCGGTCACGTTCGTCGAAGCGTTGGGCGGCTGTCTGTTGGGCGCGACGGTAGCCATCCCGCTCTCGATAGCGATCCATCGCCTCACCTGGTTCGCCGATGCCGTGCAGCCGTTCCTCGGTGCCACACAGGCGATCCCGGCGATCGCCCTGGCCCCCTTGCTGGTGTTGTGGGTCGGCTATGGGCTGTTGCCGATCGTGCTGCTGTGCGCGCTGATCGTCTTCTTCCCGATCCTGGTCTCGGCCGTGGTGGGACTGCGGATGGTCGACCAGGAGGTGGTGGACGCGGCTCGGCTGGACGGTGCCGGCAGTCTCGAGTTGCTGCGGCACGTGGAGATGCCGCTGGCCCTGCCTTCACTGCTGGGCGGCCTCAAGAACGGTTTCGCGCTCAGCGTCACCGGAGCCGTGGTCGGCGAGATGGTGATGGGCGGCAGCGGCCTCGGCACCGTGCTCACCGTGCAGCGCGATGCGGTGGACACCACCGGCATGTTCGCCAGCATCGGCTGGCTGTGCCTGCTCGCTGCCGGTGCCTATCTGTTGATCAGTTGGTGGGAGCGCCGCTCCGCCATCATCGAGTCCCTGAGATAGCCCCTTGAGATCTGAGATGAACCCCTGAGATGAGCCCTACCGAATTGAGGAAGTCAGCCATGAAGAGACGTACGTTCCTGACCGCCGCACTCGCCCTCGGCGTCGCCGGCTGTGCCCCCGCGGCGACCGGTGGCAGCCCATCGCCGTCGGCCTCCGGCCCGGCGCCATCGGCGTCGAATGCGCGAGCGACCATCGGGCTGAGCTACATCCCGAATGTCCAGTTCGCACCCTTCTATGTCGGCCAGTCCCAGTCGCTGTTCGACGGCGTCGACGCGGCAGTCAGCGTGCGCCACCACGGCTCCAACGAGGGTCTGTTCAACGCGCTCACCGCCGGCTCCGAGGACTTCCTGGTGGCGGCGGGCAGCGAGGCGATGCAGGCCCGCGCTCAGGGCGTCGATGTGATCGCGGTGGGCTCCTACTACAAGACCTTCCCGGTCGAGGTGATCGTCCTGGGCTCCTCGCCGATCCAGCAGTTGAGCGATCTCAAGGGCCGCAAGCTCGGCGTGCCAGGGCGGTACGGAGAGTCGTGGCTGGCCGTCCAGGTGGCGTTGGCCACCGCCGGGTTGAGTGAGGACGACGTCAAGATCGTCGAGGTCGGCTACACCCAGGTAGCGGCACTCAGTGGCAAGAAGGTGGACGCCGTCACCGGATTCCGGACCAACGAGCTGGTCCAGCTGCAGGCCGCCGGGGCCGAGCCTCGGTCACTCCCGGTGGCTCCGGGCACGGTACCGCTGGTCAGCACCAGTCTGCTGACGACAGCCGCGTACGCCAAGGCGCATCCCGAGGTGGTCCGTCAGGTGATCGCAGCAGTGACCAAGGCGATCGAGGCGACCGCCGCCGACCAGAAGGCCGCGATCGACATCTCGGCCAAGCAGATCCCCGGCTGGACAGAGGCCGCCAGGCCCAATGCCGAGGCCGTGCTGGCTGCCACCGTGGACGTGATGGCGCTTCAGGACGGCAAGTTCCTGCCCGCGCTGGACCCGGCCCAGTGGGACGCGATGAGCGCCTTCCTGGAGAAGTCCAAGCTGATCGAGAAGCCCGTTGCCGCAGCCGATGCCTTCACCAACGAGTACAGCGGGTAGTCAGGTTCTGGCCGGATGCCTCAGGAGTCGATCGAGGACATGTCTGGGTATCGCTCGCCCTGCACAGCTTCGATCGGTACGGCGGCGGCGAGTGCGGCGAGATCGTCAGCGGTCAGCGTGACGGAGGCGGCCGCGGCGTTCTCCTCGAGGTAGCGCACCCGCTTGGTGCCGGGGATCGGCACGATGTCATCGCCCTGTGCCAGCACCCAGGCCAGAGCCAACTGGCCGGCGGTCACCCCCTTCGCCGTCGCAAGCTGACGTACGGCATCGACCAGCGCGAGGTTAACGGCGAGGGCATCACCGGTGAACCGCGGGTTGAAGCGGCGGAAGTCGCCGGCCTCCAGGTCGTCCGGCGAGGTGATGGTGCCGGTCAGGAAGCCGCGGCCAAGCGGCGAGTACGGCACCAGACCGATGCCCAGCTCACGCAGCGTGGGCAGAATCTCGCTCTCGATGTGTCTGGTCCACAGTGAGTACTCGGTCTGCAGCGCCGTGATCGGGTGCACCGCCTGGGCTCGGCGGATCGTGGCGGACGACGCCTCACTCAGACCGAGGAAGCGGACCTTGCCGGCTTCGACGAGTCCGGCCATGGCTCCGACGGTGTCTTCGATCGGCACCGTGGAATCCACTCGGTGTTGGTAATAGAGGTCGATGTGGTCGACGCCGAGGCGCTGCAGGCTGGCGTCGCACGCCTGGCGTACGTAGTCAGGTGAACCGTCGATCCGGCGCAACATCGGGTTGTCCGGGTCGCGCACATTGCCGAACTTCGTGGCAAGCACCACGCCGTCGCGACGACCGGCAATCGCACGCCCAACGAGCTTCTCGTTGGTGAACGGTCCGTACATGTCGGCGGTGTCCAGCAGAGTGACGCCGAGGTCGAGGGCGCGATGGATCGTGGCGATGGCCTCGCTTTCGTCACTGGTGCCGTAGAACTCCGACATCCCCATGCAGCCGAGGCCCAGGGCCGACACTTCGAGGGCGGTGTTGCCGACGCCGAGAGTCCGGTGCGGGGGAGTGGTCGTGTCGTTTGATGTGGTCATGCCCATCAGCCTTCTCCTTCGAGTGCGCTCGAAGTCAAGACTTCCTCATCGTGCTCGACGGCAGTCACCCCACCAGTGTCATCCTTCGAGCGCACTCGAAGTCGACCAGGGAGGTCCTCCGTCTTGTTGATCGATGTTGATACTCAGTATATAGTCTCCTGCATACTCAGTATGTAAGGAGGTGTCGTGTCCATTCCGAACAGTTTGCTGGCGTTGCTGGCCGAGGGTCCGCGGTACGGCGCGCAGCTCAAGAGCGACTTCGAGACGCGTACCGGCGGGACCTGGCCGCTGAATGTCGGTCAGGTCTACACCACTCTCAGTCGGTTGGAGCGGGACGGTCTGGTCACGGCCGACGGTCCGCCCGATGACGAGGGGAAGATCCGCTATCGGCTGACCGACCGTGGTGTCGAGGCGGCCACGGCTTGGTGGGCGACCCCCGTGATGCGCGAGCCCGCCCCCCGCTCGGAGCTGGCGATCAAACTCGCCCTCGCGGTCACCAGCCCCGGTGTGGATGTGACCTCGGTCGTCCAGGTGCAGCGCCGCTCGGCGCTGACCCACCTGCAGGATCTGACCCGCCTGAAACGGGCACCGGCCCGCGACGACAACGACCTCGCCTGGTATCTCGTCCTGGAGCACCTGATCTTCGCCACCGAGAGCGAGGTGCGCTGGCTCGATCACGTCGAGTCGACCTTGGCTCGGACGAGGGCCAGCATCCGCGAATCGGCCGACCAACCCACCGTGAAGCACAGCGACCAGTCCTTGCAGGAGCAGCGATGAGCCAGCCCTATCTCGTCCTCGACGATGTCAGCCGGATCCACGGATCGGGCGACCTGGCCGTACCCGCACTGATCGGCGCGAACCTGACCGTGCAGCGTGGTGAGCTGGTCGCGGTGATGGGTCCCTCCGGGTCCGGCAAGTCCACGCTGCTCAACCTGGCTGGTGCCCTCGATCGACCCAGCAGCGGTCGGGTGCTGATCGATGCCGTCGACCTGAGCGCGCTGTCGGCCAGACAGCTGGCGGGCATCCGGCGGAGGAAGGTCGGCTTCGTCTTCCAGGACTTCAACCTCGTCCCGTCGCTGACCGCGGCAGAGAACGTGTTCCTGCCGCTGGAACTGGACGGGCTCCCGCTCAGCGACTGCCGGCTGCAGGCGGACCAGGCGCTGGCCGAGGTGGATCTCGACGGCGTGGGGGATCGCTTCCCCGATGAGCTGTCCGGCGGTGAGCGGCAGCGGGTCGCGATCGCCCGGGCGCTGATCGGAGAGAGATCGCTGGTGCTGGCCGACGAGCCGACCGGAGCGCTCGACACGCATACCGGCGACTTGGTGCTGCGGCTGTTGCGCGATCGCTGCGACACAGGTGCGGCGGGACTGCTGGTCACTCATGATGCGCGGCTGGCCGCATGGGCCGACCGGGTGGTGTTCCTGCGCGACGGTCGGGTGGTCGACACCGCGGTCGCCAGCGACAGCGACCTGCCGCTGTTCCAGGTGACCCCATGAACGCCGTGGAAGCCGAGCAGAGGTCCCCAGGGCGTCGGCCGTGGTTCACCTCCTGGCGCTCGGCGATCCGGTTGGCCTGGCAAGATGCCCGCAAGCACAAGGCCGGCAGTCTGCTGATCATGGCCATGATCGGGCTGCCGGTGATGATCATCTGTGCGGGTGCCGCCGTGCTGGCCACCGTGGATGTGACTGTTCGTGAGGCCCTGCCTGCCACGGTGGGCAACGCTCAGGCCCTGATCAAGACGGGGTACGGGGTGATCGAACAAGGTGTTGACGGCTATCCGATCACCGAGTCCGAGGAACCCGCGCCGCTGGTGGCCGGCCGGCCGCCGGGAGAGCCATGGACCGCCGATCAGCTTGCACAGGTGACCGGGGGCCAGGTCGGTGTCTCGGCGAGTGCGGAGGCGCTCGCTCGCTGGTCGACCGGCTCGGAACGCGCAGCGGTGCGGATCATCGGTCGTGAGGTGCTGTCCGGGTCGGGTCTGGTGAGGCTGGTCGAGGGTCGGCTGCCCGATCAGCCCGGACAAGTGCTGGTCACCGAGGACGGCGTCGCGGCCGGGATGCCGAGATCGGGTCGCATCGAGATCAACACCGGACAGCGCGACACCGCCGCGGAGATCGTGGGGGTCGTCCAGGCCACCGGGCCGGCCTTCGAGTCGATTGCCCTGGTAGTGGGCGAGGAGTGGCGGGACCCCGCGAAGGACGCCTCCTATCTGCTGGTCCGCGATCGGCCGGTCACCTGGTCCGATGTGGTCGCCTGGAACAAGCTCGGTCTGTCGGTGGTCAGTCCCACCGTGATCGAGAAGCCTCCCGCGGGTGCATCCGTCACGGGGGTGCCCAGGTCGGGCGCCAATATCGCTCTGGTCGTGGTGCTCATGTTCGGTCTGGTGCTGGAGACCGCGCTGCTCGCTGGTCCCGCCTTCGCGGTCAGCGCTGCCCGACGGCGGCGTACGTTGGCGCTGGTCGCCAGCAACGGCGCGGACCACGATCAGATCGCCCGCTATGTGATGGCGCAGGGCGTCTTCCTCGGCGCGGTCGCGACGGTGCTGGGCGCAGGCCTGGGCACGATCGCGGGGTGGGCAAGCGCGCGTGGCATCGGATCTGTCTTCGACCCGTCGCGGACTACGACGATCGGTACGCCGCCGCTGGACACGTACGGCTGGGCGGTCGCGATGATCATGATCGTGGCCTTCATCGCGGCCGCGGTGTCTGCCCTCGTCCCCGGTCTGAAGATCGCAGGGCTGGATGTCGCCGGTGCGCTCGCCGGTCGGGTCGAGCGGGGTCGACCCAGCCGCGGCTTCCCGATCGCCGGAGCCGTGATCATGGGCACGGGCGCGCTGCTGATGGTGCTGTCGATGGCCTACGGAGGATCGTTCAGCAGCCTGGTCGGCATCGGCTCCGGTGGCGGTCTGCTGATCATCGGTGCGTTGTTCATCATCCCGATGATCATCGAGCGGCTTGGTGGCTTGTCCTCGGCCACCCCGGTGGCCATCCGGATGGGCGTACGCGACGCCAGCCGGTCCCGATCCCGGACCACCCCTGCCGTCGCCGCGATCACCGTCGTGGTGGCCGTGTTGACGATGATCTCGATCAGCTCGCTCAGCGACGACGAGCAGTCGCGTCGCGACTATCTGCCGTCCACGCTGCCGGGTGCGGCAATCGTGGATTCGGACGGGGCGGTGCAGGCGACCCTGGGCGAGATCCGGGCTCAACATCCGACCTGGATCACGGAGCCGGCCGGCTGGAGCTGGATCGACGAGGCAGACGGAACTACGCGTGCCGTCAGTGCGGTGCCGGCGGGCTGCACCCCTGCGCAGGCGGCAGCGCCGTTGGACGACAGCCAGGAACCGAACCACTGCCAGATCACCAGCAGCGAGGTCGGCTGGCAGGTCAGCATCGTGGCTGCGAACACCATCAATCCCGCTGCCGCGCTGAGCTCCGAGCAGCGCGCTGCACTCGACCAGGGGAGCCTGCTGGTGAGCGACCCGGAGCTGATCAGCGACGGTCACGTGCTGCTGGCGTACGTCTCCCACAAGGCAGGCTCGACGGAGTCGGGGATGCTGCTGCGGACCGTCAAGGCGCCCGCGATGTTGATCACCACTGAGCAATACCGGGCTCTCAGCTTCAGGAATGGGAGTTTTGGCCCGAGCGCGGCAGTCATCAGCGCGGCTGGCGCTGACAAGCTCGCGATGCCCTGGACCACGTACCGGTTCGAGGTCGTCGACCCCGCCGGACCGATCAGTCCAGCCGCTGAGCGCGCGATCAACGACCGAGTGGCGGTGCCGTTGACCGTGGAGCGTGGCTATCAGTCGGCCAGCTCGTGGATCACAGTCATCCTGTTCAGCATCGCCGTCGCGCTGGTGCTGGTGGGCTCGCTGATCTCGACCGCGCTGACCCAGGTGGAGGCCCGCGGCGCGTCGACCACGCTGGCCGCGCTGGGCGCCACCCGAGGACTGCGGCGGCGAGCCGCGGCCGCCCAGGCGATCATGATCGCTCTGCTCGGCGCCGTGCTCGGGGTCGCGTTGGGCATTGCACCGGGACTGGGGCTCGCGGCCGGCCTGACCACCGATGCCGACCCGGGCGTGCTCGCGCCGGTCTTCGTGATCCCGTACGCCGAACTGTCCCTGGTGATCATCGGCGTTCCGCTGCTGGCCGCCGCGCTCGCGACGGCCATGGTGCGGCCCAATCCCGTACTGACCCGCCGCCCCACCTGAGGAGCGGCGGCCTAGAGCTCCAGGCCCGGGTAGAGGGGGTTGGCGTCCAGCAGTTCGGCCGAGGCGGCCTTGGTGGCCTCTGGCAGACCGTCGGCGATCATGTACTTCGCCTTGCCCGGCTTGCCGGTGGAGGCGGTGACCGGGCTGGTGCCCTTGAGCACATTGACGATCAGGTCGGCGACCGTGTCGAACTCGGCGGCGCCGAAGCCGCGGGAGGTCAGGGCGGGAGTGCCGATCCGGACACCGGAGGTGTACCAGGCGCCGTTCGGGTCGTTCGGGACCGCGTTGCGGTTGGTGACGATGCCCGAGTCCAGCAATGCGGACTCGGCCTGACGGCCGGTCAGCCCGAAGTTGGACACGTCGATCAGCACCAGGTGGTTGTCGGTGCCGTCGGTGACCAGCTTGGCGCCGCGCTTCTTCAGACCCTCGGCCAACGTCTGGGCGTTTTCGGCCACCGCCTGCGCGTAGGTCTGGAACGACGGCGTACGGGCCTCGGCCAGGGCAACCGCCTTGGCCGCCATCACGTGACTGAGCGGGCCGCCGAGCACGAGCGGGCAGCCACGGTCGACGCTCGGCGCGTACTCCTCGGTGGCCAGCACCAGGCCACCACGTGGGCCGCGCAACGACTTGTGCGTGGTGGTGGTGACGATGTGGGCGTGCGGCACCGGATCCTCGTTGCCGGTGAACACCTTGCCGGCGACCAGCCCGGCGAAGTGCGCCATATCGACCATCAGCGTGGCACCCACCTCGTCGGCGATCTCGCGCATCCTGGCGAAGTCGATCCGTCGCGGGTAGGCGGAATAGCCGGCGATCAGGATCAGTGGCTTGAACTCCCGCGCCGCGGCCGCGACCTGGTCGTAGTCGAGCAGTTGGCTGGTCGGATCCGTCCCGTACGAGCGCTGGTGGAACATCTTGCCGGAGATGTTCGGCCGGAACCCGTGGGTGAGGTGGCCGCCGGCGTCCAGCGACATACCCAGCGCCCGCTGATTGCCGAACTTGTGTCGCAGCGTCTCCCACTGCTCCTCGGTCAGCTCGTTGACGTTCTTCTTGCCCAGCTCTGCCAGTTCGGGCTGCTCAACGCGGTGAGCCAGAATCGACCAGAAGGCGACCAGGTTGGCGTCGATGCCGGAGTGCGGCTGCGCGTACGCATACTCGGCGCCGAACAGCTCGCGGGCGTGCTCGGCCGCGAGCGCCTCGACGGTGTCGACGTTCTGGCAGCCGGCGTAGAAGCGATGACCGACGGTGCCCTCGGCGTACTTGTCGGAGAACCAAGTGCCCATGGTGAGCAGCACGGCGGGGGAGGCGTAGTTCTCCGAGGCGATCAGCTTGAGGGATGCCCGCTGGTCGGCCAGCTCGGCCCGGGTCGCGACGGCGATCCGCGGCTCGATGGTCTCGATCACGGACAACGCGGCCTGATAGGCCTGCGATGCCTGGGCGGCGTAGGCCGCAGAATCCACGGAGGTGGGGAGGTCACTGGCGATCGTGTCGGTCACCGGGTGAACTTTACCCTCGGCCCCCGGCTGGCGAATTTCTGGTTACTGGTCACCGTGAAGCGTGGACAGATCGCCAGAATTTCGGGATGGGGGGTGGGCAGCACGGCCGGCTCAGCGGCGGCGGGAGATCTCGTACAGGGCGATGCCGGCGGCGACCCCGGCATTGAGGGACTCCACCGCACCGCTCATCGGGATGGCGGCGACGGTGTCGCAGGTCTCACGGACCAGCCGGGACAGCCCGGCGCCCTCGCTGCCGACCACCAGCACCAGCGGCCCGGATGCCTCCCCGATCTCGGCGATGTCGGTATCGCTCTCGCCGTCCAGTCCGACCAGGAACAGCCCCGCGCTGGCGTACGCCTTCAGAGTCCGGGTCAGATTGGTCGCGCGCGCCACCGGGATCCGGGCCGCCGCGCCGGCAGAGGTCTTCCAGGCCGCTGCGGTCATCCCGGCGGAGCGTCGCTCCGGGATCAGTACGCCGTGCGCTCCGAACGCTGCTGCCGAGCGGATGATCGCACCCAGGTTGCGTGGGTCGGTCACCGAGTCCAGGGCCACGATCAGCGGGTCCGTGTCGGCCTCGATCGCCGCGGCCAGCAGATCGTCCGGATGGGCGTACTCGAACGCCGGCAGCTGCAGCGCCACGCCCTGATGCACCGCCCCGCCGGTCATCTTGTCCAGCTCGTTCCTGGTCACCTGCAGCAGCGGCAGGCTGCGCTCGGCGGCCAGCTTGAGGATGTCGCGCAGCCGGTCGTCCCGCTCGGCCCCCTCGGCGACGTACGCGCTCTTGGTCGGGATCTCGGCTTCGAGCGCCTCCAGCACGGCATTGCGACCGATCACCCACTCGGGTCCGCTGCCCGGACGACCGGTCCGTGACCGGTCGCTGCTCGACCGGCTGCCCGACCCGGATCGATTGCCCGGGCCGCCGGCCGGTTTCCGGGCCGCAGCCTGCTTCGCCTTGTGTGCAGCGTGATACGGCCGGTCCTCGGCCTTCGGGGTCGGCCCCTTGCCCTCCAAGCCGCGGCGGACCCGGCCGCCGGAGCCGGCAGTGTTTCCCTTGCCGCGCTTGCGTACCGCGCCCTTGCGCTGGCTGTTGCCTGCCATATTTGTCGTTTCCTCTGGTTCCTGCGACCTGGTTCCCGCGACCTTGGTTCCTGGGACTCAGCCCAGCGACCAGCGCGGTCCGGCCGGGGTGTCGGTGACGGTGATGCCGAGGGAGGTCAGCGAATCCCGCAATGCGTCGGCGGCTGCGAAATCCTTACGTGCTCGGGCGGCAGCCCGCTGCTCGAGCAGGGCTCCGACCAGGCCGTCGACCACTGCAGTCAGCTGCTTCTCGTCGGCGGCATCGGCGGACAGCCAGATCGGGTCGGCGGCGTCCAGCCCGAGCACGCCGAGCATCCCCAGCACCTCGGCCAGCCGCGCCTCGACAACCCCGGAATCCTCGGCGGCGAGCGCGGTATTGCCCTCGCGCACCGCCTGATAGAGCACGGCGACGGCACCCGGTGTCCCCAGGTCGTCGTCCATCGCCGCGGCGAATGCCTCCGGGATCACCCCGTCCGGACGTCCCACCAGCTCGACCGCGCGGTCGACGAAGCTGTCGATCCGGGCCAGGGCTGCAGTTGCCTCGTCCAGCGAGGTATCGGAGAACTCGACCGCTGAGCGATAGTGCGGCTGCGCCAGGTAGAAGCGGACCGCGCGCGCCGGATACCGCTGCACGACCTCGCTGACCAGCGCGCCGTTGCCCAGCGACTTGCTCATCTTCTCGCCGGCCGCGGTGACCCAGGCGTTGTGCATCCAGTAGCGCGCGAACCGCTGCCCGGCCGCGGTCGATTGGGCCAGCTCGTTCTCGTGGTGCGGGAAGCGCAGATCCAGCCCGCCGCCGTGGATGTCGAACTCGTCGCCGAGGTACTTCCAGGCCATCGCGGAGCACTCCAGATGCCAGCCGGGCCGGCCCCGTCCCCACGGTGTCGGCCAGGAGGCCGTTCGCGGCTCGCCCTCCTTGTGCCCCTTCCACAGGGCGAAGTCACGCGGGTCGCGCTTGCCGCGCGGGTCGGCGTCGGCGGCCGGCTCCATGTCCTCGACCTTCTGGCGGGACAGGGATCCGTATGCCGGCCAGGAGCGCACATCGAAGTAGATGTCCCCCGAACCGTCCTCGGCGACGTAGGCGTGACCGCGCTCCAGCAGGACCTCGATCAGCTCGAGCATCTCCGGGATGTGCCCGGTGGCCCGCGGCTCGTAGGTAGGCGGCAGGCAGCCGACGGCCGCGTACGCGCGGTGCAGCTCCCGCTCGAAGTGGTACGCGTGCGCCCACCACGGCACCCCGAGCTGGGCCGACTTGAGCAAGATCTTGTCGTCGATGTCGGTCACATTGACGATCGAGGTGACTTTCAGACCCTGCCAGGTCAGCCAGCGACGCAGCACGTCGTAGACGACCTCGGCGCGGATGTGGCCGACATGTGGCGCGGACTGGACCGTCAGACCGCAGTGGTAGATGGAGACTTCGCCTGGGACCAATGGCTCGAAGTCGCGGACCTCGCGGGTCGCGGTGTCGTACAGGCGCAGGCTCACCGGGGCAGCCTACCGAGTTGAGACGGCACATTCCCACCGAAAAGGCACGGTGCCCTCGCGGAAGGAACGAGCCGATCCGCTCGGCGATCGGCCTTATCGCAGGGCGATCAGGCGCTGCATGACCTCCAGCCCGTTCCGCAAGGCCCGTCGTTCCCGGGCATTCAGCTTGGCCAGCATGGGCTCGACATTGGTGCCCATCTGCCGGCGAAGCTCAGTGAGCCGCTGCTGGCCGAGCGGGCTGAGCTCGATCAGCCAGGCGCGGGCGTCGCTGGGATCCATCGCCCGCTCGACGAGCCCGGCGGCTTCCAGGCGTTTGACGTGGTTGGTGATGGTCGGCTGTGAGGACCGCTCCTGGATGGCGAGATCACTGATCCGGCATGGTCCATTGTCCTTGATCCGTGCGAGGACGCGGGCCGCAGCGAGGCTGAGCTCCATGCCGTCGCTGGGCAGTCGGCGTACCAGGCCGGTCGAGACGCTGACCAGCAGCTCGCCCAGCTCGTGGAGATCACCGGTCATGGGCGGAGCCTCTCGCGAGTGCAGGAGCGATTCTGTGCGGCACGTCCCGCGAGCGAAGGGAGCAGATGCGGCAGAGCGCCGCACGGAATCATGACGAACGAGCGAGATCTCGCGGAGCTCAGGACCGCGGAGCGCGGAGCGCGGAGATGCAACACGTTCACGAGGGCAGCGTATCGGCTCGGCCTTGGTTGTCGCGCGGGTTCAGCGACTGATCGCGGCGACCACGAGCTTGGCCAGCTCCGCGTACGCCTGCGCATCGTCGAGCTCGGTCGCCTGACCGAGTTCCCCGGAGGTGATCCGCCGCATGGTCGCGGTCACCACCTCACCGACGAACACGGCCGACACCTGGCGGAACGCGCCCGTCCTGATCCCCTCGTCGATCAACTCACGAACCCGTACGGCGGCCGCTGCCGTGTTCTGTTCGTAGACCTCGCGAGTGGCCGCCTGCCGATCCACGTCGCGCAGGAACTGGGTGCCGGCCGGTCGGAGAGCCGCTGCCACCGCTTCCAGATAGCGGGTGACCCGGGCGGCCGGCGAGCGGGTCCGGGCGATCGCGGTCTCGACCTGCTCGGTGGCCTGTTTGAAGAAATACCGCACCGTCCGGACGGCGAGCTGTTCCTTGCTGTCCGCGAGGGCATACAGCGTGCGCTTGGAGCAACCGAGCCGGGCGGCGATGTCATCGAGGGTCAGGTCGGCGAATCCCTCGGCCAAGAAGAGTTCCAGCAGCTCGCCAACCAGCTGCCGCTGGCGAGTCGTGAGTCGGCCGGTGGTGACGAAAGTGGATTCCATATCGGGGGTGGGTCGGTGGGTAGATACAAGAAGGCGGGGTGGGTCGGTGGGTAGATACAAGAACGGTACCAACGTACCCTGTTCAGTACCGCTCAGCTCAGAAGGGAGTCGTTGTCTCGTGAAGATGGACCGCATGAAGGTGGACCGCGTGCTGCCGACGGCGGAGGCTGCGGAACTGGTGGAGTTGGTGCGCGAGATCGCCGCCACCGAGCTGGCGCCGCACGCAGCGGAAGCGGAAGCGGCCAGTCGCTTCCCCCGTGAGGTGTTCGCGCTGCTCGGCGAGATCGGCATGCTCGGCATGCCCTACCCGGAGGAGCTGGGTGGGTTCGGGCAGCCGTACGAGGTCTATCTGCAGGCACTGGAGGAGATCGCGGCCGCCTGGATGAGTGTCGGCGTCGGCGTCTCGGTGCACGTCTTGAGCTGCCACGCGCTGGCGCGGTTCGGCACCCCGGAACAACAGCGAGAGCTGCTGGCGCCGTTGCTGGCCGGTGATCTGCTGGGTGCATACGCGTTGTCGGAGGCGCAGGCCGGCTCCGACATCACCGGGATCACGACGCGGGCGAAACCGGCCGACGACGGCTATGCCTTGGGAGGGGCCAAGGCGTGGATCACCCACGGTGCGCAGGCCGACTCCTACACCACCTTCGCGCGGACCAGTGACGACCGGACCAAGGGCATCAGCTGCTTCGTGATCCCGGCGACCGCTGCCGGGCTGAGCTTCGGGCCGCCCGAGAAGAAGATGGGGTTGACCGGTTCCACGACCGCCGCCGTCTACTTCGACGCGGTGCAGGTCGACGAGGCTCGTCGCATCGGTGCGGAAGGTCAGGGGATGGCCATCGCCCTCGACGCCTTGGACTCGGGCCGGCTCGGGATCGCGGCGTGCGCCACCGGACTGGCGCAGGCCGCGCTCAATGCCGCGATCGAGTACGCCAAGGAACGGGAGCAATTCGGCACGGCGATAGCCGAGTTCCAGGGGATGCAGTTCTTGTTGGCGGACATGGCCGCGGCGGTCGACAGTGCCCGGGCCATGTATCTGCTCGCGGCCCGGCGGAAGGATGCCGGCCGATCGTTCACCCGTGAGGCCGCGGCGGCGAAGATGCTCGCCAGTGACGTCGCGATGCGGGTGACCACCGATGCAGTGCAGGTGCTGGGCGGTTATGGGTACACCAAGGACTATCCGGTGGAGCGCTACTTCCGCGAAGCAAAGGTGACCCAGATCTTCGAGGGCACCAATCAGATCCAGAAGCTGGTGATTGCGCGTCAGCTGCTGCGGTGAGCGGGCTTCTTGACCGCCCACGTACGCGGCGGCCGTAGAGAATCTGTCCGCGCTGGTCCCGTGGTTCGGTCCGCGGAGGGTCCTCAGGGGGCGTCTCGGACAGCCATCCGCGCCTTCGCAGGCTCCGGCGCTCCCGCCAGACCCATCCACGTCCTTCGATCGCCCCCTGAGGGCCCACAGCTCGTCGGTTGGGCGCCGGACCTGCCGCTCCGCGGTTGGCTGTCGGATCCCACCGCTCGGTTGGCCGCCGGACACACTGCTTGGGCGTCAGGGGGAGCCCGCTCACCGCAGCAGCTGACCCACGTCTCTGTGCTGTTGGATCTGGTTGGTGCCCGCGGGGATCTGGCTCGGAGGGTTGAGGGCTCTGACGAGCGCATTCGGGGGTCGGTGCCTGCTCGTTTTGGCGAGGTGGGCGAGGTTCGTTATCCTTTCGTGATCAATGGTGATCGTTCATCGCCAATTTGTCACAGCAGGTCTGCCGAGTGGGGCGGATCCAGGAGCCCAGACTCATCGTGCGCAAGATCTTTCCTGCCATTGCGGCGGGCGCAGCCGTGCTGACGTTCGCGGGGGCGACCTTCGGGTATGCCGTCGTGCGCAAGGACATCCAGCTCACCGTGGACGGCGCCAGCCGGGACGTCAGCACCGTGGCCGGCACGGTCGGCCAGGTGTTGGCGGCCGAGGACATCGAGATCGGCCAGCACGACGTGGTCGTGCCGAGTCCGGATGCCGAGGTGGACGCAGGGACCTCGATCGCCGTCCAGCACGGTCGGCAGGTCACCGTCACTGTCGATGGCACTCCTCGGACCTTCTGGACGACCGCCACCACGGTGGACCAAGCACTTGAAGCACACCGGATCGAGATCGACGGTGCCGACTATCTCTCCACCAGCCGGAGCTCCGCCATCGGGCGCGACGGGCTCTCGATCACCGTGTCGACGCCGAAGACGGTGACGCTCAACGACGCCGGCAAGAAGCGGAAGCTGACCACCACCGCGCCGACCGTCGGCGCCGCACTCCTGGCGGCGAAGGTCGTGGTCGACGCCGACGATGAGGTCAGCCCGGACCTGGCCACCCCGCTGACCGACGGGGCCACCATCCGCTACACCCGAGTCGACACGAAGGTCGTGACGGAACGGTCGAAGGTCGGCTTCGAGAGCACGTACCAGAACTCCAAGAAGCTCGACCAGGGCCAGACCAAGGTCATTCGCAAGGGGGTGCCCGGTGTGCGGACCGCGGTGTTCTTGGAGGATCGGCGCAACGGCGAACTCGACAGCCGAGAGAAGTTCCTCTCCAAGCTGACCACCAAGCCGCGGGACCAGATCGTGGTGCGCGGGACCAAGCCGGTCAGATCGGTGCTCGATGGCGGCAAGCCGGCGAAGGTCGGCAATGGCGGCGGCAAGCGGTCGCGCATCTTCGTGACCGGCTACACCTACTGGGACAACGATCCGCCCGGATCAGCCCAGATCGCCCGGCCGGTGCTCCATGACCGCGCCGGCGGAACCGGGACCTGGAAGGACCCGATCACTGTCGCCGTCCGTGCCGGCCGATTCGACTTCGGCACCCGGTTCTATCTGCCGGAGCTCAAGAAGTACTTCATCGTCGAGGACCTGTGTGGCGCCTGCAGTGACGGCCGGAACGGTGGCGCGTACACCCTCGACATCTGGGTCGACGGCAGCCAGCTGAGCAGCGGAGGAGCTGCGAACTGCGCCTCGCGGATCACCCGTCTCCAGCCGGCGATCGAGGGCCCCAAGTCGAGCCTGCCGGTCGCCACCGGGCCGATCTGCTGATGTGGGGTTGGTCGTCACTCGCTGTTCACGACGGGAATGCCCGTGCGGGAGACTGGGGTCCATGCAGCTGAGTGAGAACGACGTTGTTCTGGTCACCGGCGGTGCCTCGGGTTTGGGCGCTGCCACGGTGCAGTTGGTCTTGGCTACCGGAGCCAAGGCGGTGGTCATCGACCTGCCCGACGCGGTCGCCGCAACGCCCGCGGACGAGCGGATCATCGGGGTCGCCGCCGACGTACGCGACGAGGACCAGGTGCAGGCCGCTGTCGACCGAGCTTGTGAGGCCGGCACGCTCCGGGTGGTGGTCAACTGCGCCGGCGTGGCCACACCGGGCCGGATCATCGGCAAACACGGGTTGCTCGGGCTCGCGGACTTCCAGCGGGTGATCGACATCAACCTGGTCGGCACCTTCAATGTGCTTCGGCTGGCCGCGGCCGCGATGCTCGACAACGAGCCGGTGGACGGCGACCGGGGCCTGATCGTGATGACGGCCAGCGTGGCAGCGTACGACGGACAGATCGGTCAGGCGGCGTACGCGGCCAGCAAGGGCGGCATCGCTGCGCTGACCATCTCCGCCGCGCGAGATCTCGCCGACAAGCAGATCCGGGTGATGACCATCGCGCCCGGTGTGATGGAGACCCCGATGATGGCCGGATTGCCGGAGAAGGCGCGGACGACCCTTGAAACGCTGGTGCCTCATCCGGCCCGTCTCGGCCGCCCGAGTGAGTATGCGCTGCTGGTCGGACAGCTGATCGCCAACCCGCTGCTCAACGGTGAGGTGATCCGGCTGGACGGGGCGCTGCGGATGCCGCCTCGCTGAGCCTCGTCAGGGTCTCTCCGCCCGGGACATTCTGGCCATCCCGGTCAGCGGCGCAGCAGCCGGACGGTGATCCAGGTCAGCGCCGCGGTGCTGGCGGTCATGAAGGCGGTGCGTACGGCATTGGCCTGCAGCAGGCTGTCCACGGTGGCGGCGTCCTGCCCGATCCGGTCCAGTCGATCGTGCATCGGGATCGCCCACAGCACGGTGGCCAGCAGCGACCCGAGTCCGGTCAGGGCCACGATCGCCGTCGCCAGCTTGGGCACCCCGGCTGGTTTGAGGAGCGGGAATGCCGCGCAGGCCAGGAAGGACAAGAAGCCGGGCACGATGACCACACCGGGGATGGCGGCGTTGTAGGCCAGATGATAGGCGGGGAACTCTGCCGCGCTGATCGCCTTGAACAGCGGGTAGGAGACGAACTGTGCCTGCCAGGCGATGCCGGTGCCGTACGCGGTCAGCACGGTGAGTCCGGCGAGGGCGGCGAGTCGCCAGGTGCTCAGGGTGCGGGTGGCGCTCGTCTTCGCGGTGGTGAGGGTGGAGGCAGTCATCTGGAGACCTTTCGTGGGAGAGTTGACTAGAACTATTCTCAATCTAATTTAGAGAGAGTCAAGTGAATTCTGGGAAGAGGTCATACGAGAGCCCGGCCCGGGCCCGTCAAGCACGGGAGACCCGAGCGGCGATCCTGCGTGCCGCGGCGGACCTGTTCACCGAACAGGGGTACGCGCGGACCAGTGTCGCGGCGGTGGCCGAGCGGGCGGGTGTCACCGCGCAGACCATCTACAACGCGGTCGGGTCGAAGCCGGCGCTGCTCAAGGCCGCCTACGACCAAGCGCTGGCCGGCGACGACGAGCCGTTGTCACTGGCGGAGCGACCGCAGGTGAAGGCCATGCGCGCGTTGGAAGACCCGGTGGCCTTCCTGCACGCCTACGCCGAGCTGGGCCGAGAGCTGCTCGAGCGGATGGGTGGTCTTGCTCTGCAGATCGCTGCCGGAGCCGCCGCCGGCGAGGAGGACCTGGTAGCCCACGAGCGGGTCACCGACGCCGAACGGCTGGCCGGCACCGGGATGGTGGTGCAGCGGGTCGCGGAGCTGGGTGCGCTGGCGCCGGGACTGGACCCCGACGTCGCCCGCGACCGGGTGTGGACGCTGAACAGCATCCAGGTTTGGGCCTTGCTCACCCGCTCGCGGGAATGGAGCGGCGCGGCGTACGCGCAGTGGATCGGCGACCAACTGTGCGCGGCGATCCTGGATCCGCGGCTCTGGCCGGTGGACGCTTAGGCGCGCAGTGTGGGTTTGCCCTGCCGCGCCCGTAGCGCATTGATATCGAGGTATTCGACCGCGGGCTCGTCGTCCGCGAGCGCCTCGTCACCGTCCTCCCACGGGTCGTACGGCTTCTCGTCATTGTCGTCGGCGAAGCCCATCGACGGGTCGAACGGATTCGCCAGCCCCGAAAGGGTCTCCTCGGAGCTGACCGAGAGCGCCTCGTCCGGGAGGCTGTGCAGGACGGTCTGGATATAGGCCTCGGCGGCGGTGGCGATGTCGACCTCGTAGCCGGCCTGTTCGCTCAGATACCACCGATGCTCGAGCACTTCGTGGTAGAACTCGGCGGGCTCGAGCTTGTCGCGCATCCCCGGCGGGACCAGGCTGACCACGGGCTCGAACTGCTCCGATAGCCACTCATGGGCCACGATGGCCTCGTCGGCGTTCTGCTGATCGGTCCGGGCCCGGTAGTAGTCGAGGTCGTTCAGCAGCCGGCGAGCCTGGTTCTCCTCGGTGTCGAGCCCGGTGAGCCGCAGCAGTCGCCGGGAGTGGTGCCCGGCGTCGACGACCTTCGGCTGGATCCGGATGGTGGAGCCGGCGAAATCGGTGGTGATGTCGAGCTCGGCGACGTCGAAGCCGAGTGCGTTGAGCCGGCGTACCCGGGACTCGATCCGATGCATCTCGCTGCCGTCGAACTCCTCCACACCGGTCAGTTCGCTCCACAGCTCGCGGTAGCGGTTCTCGATCGCCTCGACCAGCTGGAGCGGATCCAGCGAGGAGTCCAGCATCCCGCCGGCCTCCAGGTCGCAGAACTCCCCGTACAGATTGGTGCGGGCGATGGACAGGTCGTGCTCGCGCTGGCCGTCGCTGAGCTCGTCGTGCAGCTCGCCGGTCTCGGCGTCGACCAGGTACGCCGCGAAGGCGCCCGCGTCGCGCCGGAACAAGGTATTGGACAGCGACACGTCGCCCCACAAGAAACCGGACAGGTGCAGCCGCGCGAGCAGCACCACCATGGCGTCGAGCAGTCGGTTGACGGTGTCCTGGCGGACTCCACGGGAGAACAACGACCGGTACGGCAGCGAGAACTGCAGATGCTTGGTGATCAACACCGGGTCCAGCGGCTCGCCGTCGGGATCGAATCGGTTGAGCACCACGCCGTCGGCGTGCACGGAGGGGATGTCGATCCGGACCAGATCACGGAGCAGTCGGTATTCATGCAGGGCGAGGTGCTCCAACACCTCCTTCAGCGCATACACCTCCTTGCCGACCCGGACGAACCGCACGACATGGCGGGAGATGCCGCGGGGGAGTGCCACCAGTCGGTCGGCCGGCCACTCGGCCAGCGGGGTGTCCCACGGCAGGGTGATCAGGCGGGAGTCCGGCTGCGCTGACAAGAACCTCGGCACCGACCCATCCTCCCATCAGAACGTGACAATCCCGTGACGCCAACGAGCCCCCCGCTGTAAGCGGAGGGCTCGTCAGATCGATCAGTTGTGCAGGTCGATCAGCTGGGCGGGGCGCTCAGGAGAGGCGCTCGCCCGACTTCTGGGAGAAGACGTGCACGCTGCGCGCGTCGGCGGCCAGACGGATCGAGGAGCCACGCTGCGGAGGTGTCCGCGACGAGATGCGGCCGACGATCTGCTGGGCGGTCAGCTGCGCCTCGGTGGAGAGACCCGACAGGGTGCCGTAGACATAGGCGTCGGCGCCGAGCTCCTCGACCACGGCGACATCGATGGCGATGCCGTCCTTGGTGTCGGACAGCTCGAAGGCCTCCGGTCGGATGCCGAGGGTGAGAGACTGCTCCCCAGGCGCCTTGGCCAGGGTCTCGCGGGGCACCGGCACGACATAGTCGCCGATGGCGACGCCGCCCTCGGTGACCTTGCCCTCCATCAGGTTCATCGCAGGAGAGCCGATGAAGCCGGCGACGAAGAGGTTGACCGGCTTGTCGTACAGGTTGAGCGGGCTGTCGACCTGCTGCAGAATGCCGGCCTTCATCACCGCAACGCGGTCGCCCATCGTCATGGCCTCGACCTGGTCGTGGGTGACATAGACCGTGGTGACGCCGAGTCGGGTCTGCAGGGCGGCGATCTGGGTACGGGTCGACACCCGGAGCTTGGCATCCAGGTTGGACAGCGGCTCGTCCATCAAGAAGACCTGCGGCGAGCGGACGATCGCGCGACCCATGGCGACGCGCTGACGCTGACCACCGGAGAGGGCCTTCGGCTTGCGGTTGAGGAAGTCCTCCAGGCCCAGCAGGTGGGCGGCTTCCTGAACACGCTGCTGACGCTCGGTCTTGGGTACGCCGGCCATCTTCAGGGCGAAGCCCATGTTGTCGCCGACGGTCATGTGCGGGTAGAGCGCGTAGTTCTGGAACACCATCGCGATGTCCCGGTCCTTCGGCGGCAGATCGGTCACGTCGCGGTCACCGATGTAGATGCTGCCGGCGTTGACCTCCTCCAGGCCCGCGAGCATGCGGAGCGAGGTGGACTTGCCGCAACCGGACGGTCCGACCAGGACCATGAACTCGCCGTCGCCGATCTCCAGGTTGAACCTGTCGACGGAGGGGTGATCTGCACCCGGGTAGATGCGGGTCGCATCCTTGAAACTAACTGTGGCCACGCCACACTTCCTTTCCACGGGCAGGTACGTGCCCGACGATCCGTAGTGGAAACAACGTCACCGAGGATCCCATGGGTCTTGTTGCGGCCACAAGGGCCCGTCCACGAGAGATTCTGTGATCCTGTTGAATCTAACACGTGTCAGGATTGTTGAATAGACCCGGATTTGCTATGGCGTCGCCCGAACCGGGCTGTTGAGCGCTCAGCGGAGCTGGGTCAGGGCATCGGTGTCGTCGGTGTGGAAAACGTCGACGACGGCGCTGACCTCGAGCCGTGTCATGGTCGCGCCGGCGCCAAAGCAGGTCAGGAATGCGGTGTCGGCGGCGTCCCGGCCGGTGGCCACCCGCAGCAGACTCTGCCGAGGTGCCAGCTCGGTGGCATCGACCACCCACCAGCGGTCGTCGACGAGAGCCTCGGCAACAGCATGGAACTCCATCGGGCTCAGCCCTGGCGCGTACACCGCCGCCACGCGCGCCGGGACGTTCAGGGAGCGCAGCAAGGCGACGGAGAGATGGGCGAAGTCGCGGCAGACGCCCTGGCGGGCAAGAAGCGTGCGTACCGCTCCGTCGGTCGGTCGGCTGGAACCGGCGACATAGGTGAGCTTCTCGTGCACCCAGGAGGTGACCGCCTGCAGCAGGGGGATCCCCTCCAGGCCCAAGAACTCGCTGGCGGCGGTCGGGCCGAGGGTGTCGGACTCGCAGTATCGGCTCGGGCGCAGATAGACGATCTCGTCGATGTCGGCGACCGGCGGTTCGGCGGCGATCCCGTCGACAACCACCGTGTAGCGCAGGGTCGCGTTCGAGCCTTGGGTGTGTACGGAGTGGAGCCGAGTGCCGTGGGCATCGATGATCTCGGTCGGCTGCACCTCGTTGTCGTCGACGGTGATCACCAATGACTCGGAGCCGATCGGAAGCCCTTGCGCCGCGGCGACGGCGAAGATCAGCTGGGTGGGTCCGGACAGGTCGAGGTCGATCGAGGTCGAGGCGGTGCGCTGCATGACATCGATGATCACACCCTCGCGGGAGCTTTCCAGCCCTCGGCGCGTCCCAGAGCCGACCAGCTCGGTCGCGAGTCTCAGTAGCGCCGAGTTTCAGTAGCGCGTGGTGACGATCTGCTTGCCCAGCGGCAGCAGAGCGACCGGGATCAGCTTGAAGTTGGCGACCGCCATCGGGATGCCGATGATCGTGACGCACAGTGCGATGCCGGTGGCGATGTGAGTGAGGGCGATCCACCAGCCGGCGACGAGGACCCAGATGATGTTGCCGAGCAGGGAGAACACGCCGGAGGTCGGCTTGTCGACGACCTCGCGACCGAACGGCCAGGCGGCGTAGTTGGCCAGCCGGAAGGATGCGATGCCCCATGGGATGGTCACGATCAGCAGGCAGCAGATCAGGCCGGCGAGCGCGTACGCGAGCCAGAGCCACAGGCCGGAGAAGATGAACCAGATGATGTTGAGCAGGGTCCGCATGAGTTCAATTGTCGTGGCGTGAGGGTGCTGGACAACCCGGTGATTCCCCTGGCCGGCGCCGGAGGAGCCCTGACCTCGCGCGGTATCTGGTCGGGCGTATGACGAGCCAACTGGGTGGCTTGTCGGAGCAGGGCGTGGGCGAGGATCATCTGCTCCGTGCTCGACGTGGTGGGTGACCTGATTCCGTTCGCAGTGGGAGTCGCGCTGAGCCCGTTGCCGTTGATCGCCGTGCTGTTGGTGCTGGGCTCATCGTCGCCGCGGGCGGCGTCGGCGTTCTTCATGGTGGGTCGATACGTCACTGTCGCTGCGGTGGCGCTGCTCGCGGCGTTCGCCGCTGAGTTGCTGCCGGAGCAGGGCGATACGCCGTTCGTCGGGGCGGTGCTGCGGATCGTGCTCGGTGCGGTGCTGATCGGCTGGGCCGTGCACAAGACCGTGCACTGGGCCGGCGGTCGGGACCGGGAACCTGAGTTGCCCGGGTGGATGGCATCGATCCAGGGGACGACCCCACCGGGCGCCGCCCGGCTCGCGATCATCCTCTCAGCTGTGAATGTGAAGGAGGTCGCCTTCGGGGTCGGTGCCGGGCTCACCATTGCGGCTGGTCGTCCCGGCCCGGGTGCCGCGGTCGTCGTGGCACTGTGCTATGCGGTGCTCGCCTGCGTCGGGGTGATCGCCGTCGCTGTCTGCTACCTGGTCGCGGCCGATCGCGTCGGCCCGGCGCTGGAGCGGGTCCGGGACTGGTTGGTCGCCAACAACAAGATCATCATCGCCGGCGTGCTGCTGGTGATCGGCGCGATCTTGATGGGGGAGGGCTTGCGGGCGCTGTGAGTGCGAAAGGTGCGCAGATGTAGCTTCAGCGAGCTGAAAGTGCATCTACGCACCTTTCAAACCTGGATCCCAGTGAGCGAACTACGGGAGCGCCACCACGAAATCGAGGACTTCGCTCAAGAAGATGTCCGGCGCCTCGATCGGCAGCCAGTGACCACATTGACTGACCAGCACGAGCTCGGCGCGCGGCATCACCTCGACCGCGGCGATGGAGTTGGCAGGGTCGACCAGCCGATCGTCGGCACCGTGCAGGAACAACGTCGGCGTGGTGATCCGGTAGGCGTTCGGCAACAGGTTGTTGCGCATCTTGAACGGCCCGAGACTCGCCTGGTTGTAACGGCCGTAGCCGACCCCGGCGTCCTTGCGCTCCGCCTCGCGGGCGAACTCCGCCCGCACGGAGTCGTCGATGGTGCTCGGGTCGTACACCATCCGGTCGAGGTAAGAGTCGACGAACCTGGCCGTACGCCGGCTGAGTCCGTACAGGATCGGGTCGGGCAGTTGGGCTGCCAGCCAAGCCCCGAACTGCGCCGTCCGGCTCTTGAGGCGCTCGGCCAGACCTCCGGGGGCGATGAGGATGAGGCCGGCCACGGCCACGGCATGACGCAGCGCGACGTGCATCGCGATGTCGCCACCCATCGAGATGCCGGCGACGGCGAACCGGGTGAGTCCGTACGAGCGCGCGACAGCGAGGATCAGGTCGGCCAGCTGGTCGACATCGCCGGTGACCGGGATCCCTTCGGTATAGCCGAATCCGGGCAGATCGGGAGCCAGCACCAGGCGGTCCTGGGACAACGGCTCGAAGATCTTGAACCAGGAGATGGCGGCGTTGTCGTAGCCGCCGCCGTGGATCAGCAGGATGGGGTGCTTGTCGGTACGAGGGTCCGGGTCGAGCGGTCCGCCACGCAGGATCCGGATGCGTCCGCCGCCGTGTTCCAGCCAGGTTTCGGTGGCACCTGGAGGGAGCAACCGGTTGGCCATCGGCACACCATATCGGCAGCCCAGTGGTGCCCGCACCATGATCATCTTCGCGGTGCTTTCGAGGGCTGATCTCAGGCGCTCGGATCGGGCCGGATCGGGCCAGGCTGAGGTCAGCCGTCGGTCTCGGCGAGCACCCATTCCAGATAGGCCGGGTTGCCATCGAGGACCGGCAGTGTCAGCACGCATGGCACGTCGTACGGATGTGCCTCGCGAGCCCGATCGATGATCTGGTCGACCAACGACCTCCTGGTGTGCAACGCGACGCGGGTCTCGCGCTCCTCCTGGATCGCGCCCTGCCACCGATACACCGCGCGGATCGGCTGATGATGTCCGCACGCGGCCAGTCGGTCGGTCACCAAGGAGCGGGTGAAATCGACCAACCAGCCCTCGTCATTGGCGGTGATGATCACTTCACAGACGGTCGCGTCAGAGGCATCGTCGCTCATGGGATGACGCTACGCGCTCAGCGCCTGCGGGTGGTGTGCCCGACGGTCGCCGAGTTTGTTACGCGTTTCGACAAATCATCAGTTCGGAGTATGTATTTTTTGAGGATCAGGGCTCTCTGAGGTCGATGCGTCCGTCGGAGGAGACGTACGTCAATCGAAGGAGAACTGTGACCATGCGCTTCGTCGTGCCGCCGAACTGGCCGCCGCCACCACAAGGCTGGCAGCCACCGCTCGGTTGGCGACCCGATCCGCGTTGGGGTCCTGCTCCGCCTGATTGGCAGTTCTGGCAGGAGGACCGGCGCAGACGGAGCTGGTTCGCCAGACACAAGGTCGCCACTGCGGTGTTGGCGACACCGGTCGCGCTGATGGTCCTCATGGTCGGAGCGGCTGGTTTGGGCTCGGGTGCTGGTTCCACTTCGACGGCATTCGCGGATCCGGCGTCCGGTGGGCCGACACCGGTGACCTCCAATCCAGCCAGCGCTCCGCCGTCGACCTCACCCACTGCTTCGCCCGATGCTGCCGTCGCGAGCGCGTCCGCCCGCGCGGAAGCTGAGGCCCGCCAAGCCGCGGCACTGGCCGCGCAACAGCAGGCCGAGAAGGCCCGCGCGAGAGCCGAGAAGGCCGCGCGGAAGGCTGCCAAGGTCAAGGCGGAGAAGCGGAAGGCCGCCGCGCAGAAGAAGGCTGCAGCGCAACGGGCCGCCAAAGCGAAGGCTGCGGCCAAGGCCCGGGCTGCACGGCTGGCGCGCGAGAAGGCTGCGCGGGAGAAGCGCCAGCGCTCGTCGAAGAACTGCACGCCCGGCTACTCACCATGCCTCCCGCCGGCGTCCGACTACGACTGCGCTGGCGGATCAGGCAACGGGCCGATGTACGTCCAAGGCCCGGTCCAGGTCACCGGCACTGACCCCTACGACCTTGACTATGACGGCGACGGTGTGGGGTGCGATTCATAGGTATGAGAGCTGGCGAGGGGACTCGAACCCCTAACCACCTGTTTACAAGACAGGTGCGCTACCGATTGCGCCACGCCAGCAGGATGCCCGACAACGCTACCTGACCAGGGTCGGTGCTCGCGGAGCTTTCCCGGCACCTGGCGCGAGGACCGGCGGGGGCCACAAGGGCGCACTTCAGCGATCAGTCGACCAACTCCGGGTCGAGTGGCGGGAAGATCGACAGCAGCCAGCGGTCGAGTGTCCGGGCGACGGCAAGGGTGTCACGCCACGGCACCAGCGGTGATTCCAACTCGCCGGCGCGCAGGCAGCGGTTCACCTCCCCGATCTCGAAGGTGTAGCCGCCACCCGGCCACTGGGTGACCAAGGTCTCCTTGTTCGCGTCAGGCCCGATGCCTCGGGTCAAAGTCAGCTCCGAGGGCAGCAGGAAGTTGTCGAACCGGAGCGAGCCGTCTGTGCAGAGGACCTCGAGCCGGAAGGGGAGGTCGGCTTCCAGACTGCACGCGATGCTGGCGGTTGCGGGCGGACGCGACTCGGTGGCCGCGAAGGTCAGCAGCGCCGCCGCATGTGCTTCGACACCGGTCGGGGCAAGGGTGCCGAAGCCGTACAGCTCACTTGGCTCGCCCAGGAACAGATTGACGCCATGCACCGGGTAGACGCCCAGATCGAAAATGGCGCCGCCGGCTTGATCGGGGTCGAGTAGTCGGTGGGATTCGTCACCGCGGAAGGCGAAGCCGAAGGACGCGTTCACATGCCGGATCGCGCCGAGTTCACCGGACTGGACGATCTGGGCTGCTTGCCGGAGCAGGGGATTGGTCCGACTCCAGAGGGCTTCCATCAAGAAGAGACCCTGCTCGCCAGCCAACTCGATGAGTTCCTCGGTCTCAGTTGCGCTCACGGTGAGAGGCTTCTCGACCAGCACGGCCTTGCCGGCCTCCAGACACAGCCGGGCAGACCCGAGATGGTCGTTGTGGGTCGAGGCCACATAGATCACATCGACCTCGGGGTCGGCAGCCAACTCGGCGTACGAACCGTAGGCGCGAGGGATCTGATGTTCGGCTGCGAACCGCTGCGCCTTGTCGAGGCTGCGGCTGCCTACTGCGACGACCTCGGCCTCATCGGGGAGGAGCGCGAGATCTCGGGTGAGGACCGAGGCGATATGGCCAGTGCTGAGGATGCCCCAGCGGATACGGGCGTCATGTCTGCTCACTCACACAGTCAACCTCACGGCACGCCACCCGTGCGAATGACACTTATGTCATTCCCGCGTAGCATGGCGCCATGGTCGCAGCCTCCAACCCTGAGCATGTCGTTTCGCCAGGCATGGGCGAGTTGAGTGCCCGCGATGCCGACATCTTGGCCTTCGAGCGCCAGTGGTGGAAGTTTGCCGGCGCCAAGGAGCAGGCCATCCGCGACCAGTTCCAGATGTCGGCCACTCGCTACTACCAGCTGCTGAACAACCTCATCGACCAGCCCGCGGCTCTTGCCCATGACCCGCTGCTGGTCAAGCGTCTGCGCCGCCTGCGTGCCACCCGGCAGCGCAACCGGTCCGCCAAGCGCCTCGGGATCGACCTCACGATCGACCGCTGACCGCCGGGTCAGGCGGTCCCGCAGATTCTGGGGGAGATTTGGTGCGAGGTCGCACCGTAACTTTCACAAGTCCGGCAGATTTCGACACCAGGAGCAACGTACCGGCATGCCCTGCCAGCCGCAGCGAGTCAGCAATGCGGCCACTTGCCAGGCGACCTCGCAGGGCCGCTCGGTGACGTCAGACCAGCCGTAGCGCAGGGTCACCTCGCCGCCGAGCAGCGCCGCGTTGTCTCTGCGCATGTCGCGGAATCTCTTGGGTAGATGGGTTCGTCCGTCGAGCTCGATCAAGACGCCGAACTCGTCGTAGCGAAGATCCCTGACTGCACGGTGCTTCGCGCTGCGGTGCTGACGCTGGGCAGGCGGCAGTTGGTGGCGACGCTCGACATCGCGCAAGTATGCGAGTTCCAGAGCCGACTCGGAGCCTGCAGCTACATCGCCGAGTAGGTTGATGAGCAGTTCCCGATTCGGTAGTCGCGAGCGATTGTCAGCGCAGGCGAGGAGCCTTGACGCAGTGGTCTTCTGAGACTGGATCGCCGCCGTAGTGAGGTCGATCAGAGCAGCTGGCCCGACATCGGCGCAGAGGTCCAGGACTGTGTCTTCGATGGTGGTGCGCGAGGGATAGCCGGGGCTGCGCTGCTCACGGACGCCTGAGCGCTCCCGAAGGAAGACCCATGATCCGCGTGGCTTGAGCATCGATGCGTGCGGCACCAAGACATGGATAGTCCTCGGTGGTTCAGGGACGATTCCCCACAAATGGCCGGCGGCGGCAAACCCAATCCGCGAATGTGCGCCGCCGAGCAGGGTGCCGGCCCAGGCCAGTCCGAGCCAGGGCGGTTCGCCAACGCCGAGCAAGAACACTCCGCGAGTTAGCCGTTGCCAAGCCTTCTGATCAACGAATCGTTTGATGCTGGCGCGGCTCAGCCCGAAGCTGAGCGCCTGTTCGGCGCTGATGACGCCCGCTTGTGTCGCAGCGAGGGCGAGAAGGTCGTCTGGTGGGTCGATTCGAGGGTGCATGTAGGGAATATGTGGACGTTGGGGCCGATTCGACCGGGTCGTTTCCAAGTCTGTGGATGAGTCACGGGCACGTCCCCGCCCTGTGGGTAACTTTTGGTGCGAGGTCGCACCGAAGCTCACTCCGTGGATTTCGGACGACAGATCGGGACTGCAGGCCGCCGCCTCTGGGTGAGTATTGGTGCGAGGTCGCACCGAAACTCGCCCAAGGACCGCCGATCAGTCGGATCTGCGGCCTGAGCGTGGCCAGTTGCGCAGACGGGCTGCTGCACGGCGGGCCTGAGCGGCCAAGGGGATGACCGGAAGGTCCGGGTAGCCGCCGTCGGCGAGTCCGGCGTGACGCTCGAAGATGTTCCGGGCAGCGCGATCGCCGGTCCGCAGCATCGACCAGCCCATGGCCGCGGTGTAGGGGAGGAAGAACGGCAGCCCGAGGCACCAGAAGTACTGCCAGCTGTGCCGTTCCTCATGCTCCAGCAACCGCGGCATCCGCTGCTGCAAGGCCGCGAAGGTGTGGGCCGTGATCACCACGTCGCCGATGGTGAAGGCACTTGCTACCGGAAAGCGGAAACGATAGCCCTCCGCCAGAGTCAACCCGTAAGGTCCGCGCTGCCGTGTGCAGCCGCCGAGCCGGGCCACCAGGAGCCCGGCGAGCGTGCTCAGGTTCACCAGATTGCCGGCAGCTCGCACCCGTTGGGCCCGACTCTGTTGGCCGAACTGCGAGATGTCGTCTGGACCCGGCTTCATTCCGTTGCCCCCAGCAGCCCTCGCCCGCCCTGAGTCTGCCGCCATCAGCATGAAGAGATCGTCCCACTCCACGTTCCCCGGCGCACTCCTTGCTGTTTGTCAGCGGCCACGAGAAACTGAACGGAGACGGCCAAGAAGTTGATCGTTGGCGGCCATGAGAACTGAACGCTGACGGTCATGGGATCTGCCCGACACGATGTCGTCTGCCTGCCCGGGTTGCCGGGTTTGGGCTCCTTCCTCGGGTGCGATGAGCGGTGCTGATGCGCCCGATCGCTACCCGAGGAAGGGATGAGTTGAAGTCTGCCGAGGAGATCATGAAGATTTTGGATGCCTACGACCTGACCAGGTCGTTGCGTGATGCCGCCGAGCTGGCGGGGTGTTCGCCGAACACGGTGAAACGCTATGTGGAGGCCCGCGCCGCGGGTGGTGCGGTCGCCGACGGTGTGGTTCGGCCGCAGCTGATTGATGAGTTTTTGCCGAAGCTGGAGGAGCTGGTCGAGCGTTCCCGCGGGAAGGTCCGCGCGGATGTGGCCCATGACAAGCTGGTCGCGATGGGCTATGCCGGGTCGGAACGGACCACCCGACGCGCGGTCGCGGAGGCGAAGCAGGCCTACCGTGATGGCCGGTTACGGGTCCACCGGCCATGGGTCCCGGAGCCGGGGATGTGGCTGCAGTACGACTATGGGCAGGGCCCGATGGTCGCCGGGGTCGCCACGGTGTTGTTCTGCGCGTGGCTGGCCTGGTCCCGTTTCCGGGTCGTGCTGGCGTTGCGGGACAAGACGCTGCCGAGCGTGTTCGCCGCGTTGGACCAGACGTTCCGGCTGGTGGGTGGGGTGCCGACCTATGTGCTGACCGACAATGAGAAGACCGTCACCACCGACCACATCGCCGGGATCCCGGTCCGTAACGCGCAGCTGGTCGCGTGGGCGGCTCATTACGCGGTGACCGTGCACACCTGTGTGCCGGCGGATCCGGCGTCGAAGGGTGGCAGCGAGGCCAGTGTGCGGGTCAGCAAGGCTGATCTGGTGCCGACGGAGGCGAACCTGCTGCCCGAGTACGCCTCGTTCGCTGAGCTGCGGAAGGCCTGTGGAGTGTTCCAGACCGGAGTCAACGCCCGCCCGCACCGGATCACCCGGCGGCCACCGGTGGAGATGTTGGCCGAGGAACGGGCCCGGCTGCATCCGGTCGCCGCTGTCCCTTACACGGTGGCGTTCGGCACGACCCGGATCGTGCCGGCGAACACGCCGATGGTCACTTTCGAGGGCGGCCAGTACTCGGTGCCTTACCGGCTGGCCGGCCCCGATGGGGAGCCTTTCGGCGGGACCAGCCTGCTGGGCAAGACGGTGTGGGTCCGCGGCTATGGGGTCGGCGGAGTCGATGAGCAGGTCGTGATCACCTATGTCGACCCGGCCCGGGGGCCGGTCGAGATCGCCCGGCACGACCGCACCCGTCCCGGCAGCCCCCGGGTCGACGACAGCCATTTCCCGCCCGCCCCGGCCGGGCCGCTGGACCGGGCCCCGAAAGCGAAGAACCCGGCGGAGTCAGCGTTCCTCGCCCTCGGCGACGGGGCGGTGCTGTGGCTGCGCGAGGCAGCAGCTGCCGGCACGGGCAAGATGCGGGTCAAGATGGCCCAGGCCGTCGATCTGTCCCGCCTGTTCGACGCCCGCGACGTGGACTGGGCACTCGGCCACGCCGCCGTCCACGGCCGGTTCGCCGAGGCCGACCTGGCCTCCATCCTCGACCACCACGCCCGCCACCCCCGACCCGACCAGCCGTCGGCGGCGCGTCGTGCCGGCGACCAGCACTCCCTGGCCCAGGGCACCCTCAGCTGGGCACAACTCGGCCAACCCGTCACCAACAGCCAGGTGATGACCAGCAGCCCGGTGACCAGCAGTCAGGGGGTTGGCCGATGACCGCCACCACCACTGCCGCGGTCCCGAAAGCCGGGGCACCGCTACCGCCGCCGCTGCCGGCCGATGTCGAGCAGCTGCTGCGGCGGATGCGGCTGCCCCATATCCGCCGCGCCGCGCCGGAGGTGATCGCCACCGCCCGAGCACAACGCTGGGAACCGGTCGAGGTGCTGCGGATCCTGCTCGCCGAGGAAGTCGCCGGCCGGGAACGCTCCGCCCTGGCCACCCGCCGCACCGCGGCCGGGTTCCCCACCGGCAAGACCTTCGGCGGCTGGGACCCCCAGTTGTCGTCGATCCCAGCACCAACCCAGCAAGCGCTACGCACCCTGGAATGGATCGGCCGCCGCGAGAACCTCGTCGTCTGCGGACCGTCGGGCACCGGGAAGACGTTCCTGCTCGAAGCACTCGGCCAGCACGCCGTCGAACAAGGACTACGAGTCGCCTGGTTCACCCTGGAAGACCTCGGGGTGCTGCTGCGCCGGCACCGCGCCGACGACACCGTCACCAAAGCGATCGCCCGGGTGCTACGGGCCGACCTGATCGTGGTCGACGACATCGGGCTGCTCCCGGTCGCCGCCGACGCCACCGAGGGCCTCTACCGGCTGGTCGACGCCGGCTACGAGAAACGCTCCATCGCGATCTCGTCGAACCTGCACCCAGCAGCCTTCGACGAGCTCATGCCCAAGACCCTGGCCACCGCCACCGTCGACCGGCTCCTCCACCACGCCCACATCTGCCAGACCACCGGCGACTCGGTCCGCCTCACCCAAGCACTCGCCGGCCAGGGGGTGAACCCCTTGAGCAGCTGAACCAAGGCCGGACGGTGGCCAACCCCGGGCAGAACCCATGGCCACCACCGTGCACTTCTCGTGACCGCCACCGGTCAGCCATCAAGACCGCCAGTGGTCAAGTTCTGCTGGCCCTTGACAGCTGTTGCTCGGGTTCGTCGGCTTTGCTCGGGCTGCAGATCGAGCAAAGCCGACAAACCCGAGCAGATCTGAGCGGTCGGCAGGCGGCTTCCTAGACTGGTCGGATGCGAGCAGTCGACGCATGCCTGCGTATGTGGAGGTCTTGATGGAGGTGCTGGTCCGAGCCGCTGCCGCTGAGGACTCGGAGCAGGTCTGGCCGTTGGCACACGACTTGGCGACGTCCTACGTGGTCGATCCAGGTGCATTCACAGCGACCTTCGAGCGATTGGTCGAGAGATCGGACGCACTGCTGCTGGTGGCCGTGGCGGATGGTCAGGTCGTCGGCTACCTGCTGGCGCAGCAGCACCACACCTTCCATGCCAACAGATCGGTTGTTCGGGTCGAGGAGGTGATGGTGAGTGAGGTGCGTCGAGGCCGTGGTGTTGGTCGAGCGCTGATGACGAAGGTCGAGGGGTGGGCTCGCGATCGGGAAGCTGCCTACATCGCCTTGGCGACCCGTCGCGCCGCCGATTTCTACGCCACGCTCGGATATGAAGCCTCGGCGACGTACTTCAAGCTCGCGCTGTGAGCGGGCGCCCCGGCCTGAGTGATATATCAGCCTCGACCTCGACGGATTGCGGGGGTTTGCCCTGGTCCGGAGCTGGTCGGTGCGCGTATCAATCAACTTCCGTCCGGATCGGTCGAGCCGGCGCTGGATGACTCACCTGCTGGACCGCGCGACCGCCCGGAGAGCACCATCGGCAGCTCTGGAGGACCGGCGGAGCGGAGCTTCCTGGAAGTGCAGCGACTCATCGAAGATCTCGATCGATGGACGCTATTCCCATCATGCAAGACGCCGGTGTGCTTCGGTTCGGGTCGGCCGCATACGCTGACCACTAGTTCATCCAGAGGGGACGAGGGAACGGCCCTACGACTCCCCGGCAACCGGCCGACCGATCGGACACGGTGCCAACTCCGACCAGGTCGAAAGCCGATCTGGTGCAGATGATGAAGGACTGAATGATGACCGCGGTCTTCTCGGCCGACCCCGCCACCGGCTGTCGTCCTGGTGCTTTCGGCAACGCTACCCACCTGATCTGTCGCGCCTGTGGTGCACATAGCCCGCTCGGCCCGTTCTATGCCTGCATGGAGTGTTTCGGCCCGCTCGAGGTCGGCTACGCCTTCCCGACCATCACCCATGCCGAGATCGAGGCCGGGCCCAAGTCGATCTGGCGGTACGCGCCGCTGCTCCCGGTGCCGGCCGACATTTCAACCTTCCGCTCCACCGACCCGGGCTTCACCAGGCTGGTCGATGCTCGGCAGTTGGCCGACGACATCGGCTTGCGTCAGCTGTGGGTCAAGGACGACACCGGCAACCCGACCCACTCGTTCAAGGATCGGGTCGTCGCCGTCGCATTGTCGGCGGCCCGCGAGCTCGGCCTGCAGGTGCTGGCCTGTCCCTCCACGGGAAACCTCGCCAACGCCGTCGCCGCGGCAGCTGCCCGGGCGGGTATCAAGAGTGTGGTTCTGGTGCCGGAGAACCTCGAGAAGCAGAAGATCCTCGCCTCGGCTGTCTACGACACCACGCTGATCGCCGTCCACGGCAGCTACGACGACGTGAACAAGCTGGCCAGCGAGATCGCCGCCGAGGAGGAGGGCTGGGCATTCGTCAACGTCAACGTCCGCCCCTACTACGCCGAGGGCTCCAAGACCTTGGCGTTCGAGATCGCCGAGCAGCTCGGCTGGCGGCTGCCCGACCAGGTGGTGATCCCAGTTGCCTCCGGTTCTCAGCTGACCAAGATCGACAAGGGCTTCGCGGAGTTGATCAAGCTCGGGCTGGTCGAGGAGAAGCCGTACAAGATCTACGGCGCTCAGGCCACCGGCTGTTCCCCGGTCGCCCATGCCTATCGCGAGGGCTGGGACATCGTGCAGCCGGTCAAGCCCAACACGATCGCCAAGTCGCTGGCCATCGGCAACCCGGCCGACGGACCGTACGTGCTGGATGTCGTCCGCCGCACCGGTGGTGCGATCGCCGACATCGATGACGACACCGTCGTAGCCAACATTCAGCGGCTCGCCCGGACCGAGGGCATCTTCGCCGAGACCGCCGGCGGAGTGACTGTTGGTGTCACCGCCAAGCTGGTTGCCGACGGGTTGCTCGATCCGGACCAGGAGACGGTGCTGATCAACTCCGGCGACGGTTTGAAGACCCTCGATGCAGTGGCCGATAGAGTCGGTCCGAAGACCACGATCCCGCCTCGCTACGAGGCGTTCACCGAATTCTGGAAGGCACGAGGCTGATGACCGCCAGCGTCCGCATCCCCACGATCCTGCGCAGCTACACCGGCGGGGTGAGCGAGGTCCCGGCCGAGGGCAGCACCCTGGCCGAGGTGCTGGACTCCCTGGAGTCCAACCATCCGGGCATCCGGACCCGGGTGCTCGACGACGCCGGCGCGCTGCGTCGCTTCGTCAACGTGTACGTGGGCGACGACGACGTACGGTTCATCGGCGGGCTGGAGGCCACGGTGGCCGACGGGGCCAAGGTCTCGATCATCCCGGCCGTCGCCGGCGGCTGAGCGCTTGAGTTCCGCTGGCCCGTGTTGAGCGGGCCCAGCGACTGCCGCGCCCGGGGCTGATGGCCCTGTGGTCCGGGCACTGTCGCTCCTACGTTGAATCTGAAGGCGTCCTTGACCAGGCGCCTGCCCATCAGATCAGCGAGGAGAACTTTCATGAAGGCGCTGCGCTACAGCACGGTCGGACAGCCTCCGACCATCGAGAACATCCCGGTTCCCGAACCGGTCGGCGGACAGGTCCTGCTGAAGGTCCTGGCCGCGGGAGCGTGCCATTCCGACGAGTTCGTGATGAGCCAGCCGGTCGAGGTGCTCGGGGCACTGGGCATCGGGTTGCCACTGACGCTGGGCCACGAGGGTGTCGGCGAGGTCGCCGCACTCGGACCGGCCGCGACCGGGGTCGAGATCGGCGATCAGCTGGCGGTCTTCGGCGGCTGGGGATGCGGGCGCTGCCACACCTGCGCCACCGGTGCCGAGCAGTATTGCGAGCGGGCCGCGACGCTAGGCATTCGGCCGCCCGGGCTCGGCAACCAAGGATCGATGGCGGAGTACCTGCTGGTGGACGACGCCCGCCACCTGGTTCCGCTCGACGGGCTCGATCCGGTGATCGCGGCTCCGCTGACCGATGCTGCGCTGACCCCGTACCACGCGATCAAGCCGGTATTGCCCAAGCTGGTGCCCGGCAGCACGGCAGTGGTGATTGGTGTCGGCGGACTGGGGCACCTGGCGATCCAGTTGCTCCGGGCCCTCTCGGACTGCCAGGTGGTCGCGCTCGACATCGGCGCCGACAAACTGGCCTTCGCCAAAGAGATGGGCGCGCACCATGCGTTCACCTCCGACGACAGCGCGATCGAGGCCGTCCGCGAGGTCACGGGCGGGAAGATGGCGACCGCGGTGTTCGACATCGTCGGGATTCAGCCGACCTGCACACTGGCGTCGAGGATGGTCCACTTCCAGAGTGAGATCGTCGTCGTCGGGGTGGGGGACGGCGCGGTGCCCGTGGGGTTCTTCACGCTGCCGTACAACACCGTCGTCCGAGCTCCCTACTGGGGCACGATTCCCGAGCTGCACGAAGTGCTGGCCCTGGCTCGCTCGGGGACGATCTCGGTCGAGACGGAGACGTTCGCCCTCGACGACGCGGCGACGGTGTACGAGCGGATGCACGCCCGTACGCTCCGTGGCCGCGCCGTCGTGGTGCCTGCGTGAGCAGCGTGATTCGTCACTCGCTGTTCCGCTGCGCGCCGTCTGAATCGATCTTCCCTCCTCACTCGCGACGAAAAGCGTGTCGCTCGTTCGTCAGTCCAGATCGATTCGGGCGCTCCGCTGCACGGCCGCTCGCGACGGGCTCCTCCTCGCTGCGCTCGTCGTCGGGGTGGGGCGACGTTTGACCGCCATCTCGCACTGTCGGTAGTAGCAGGCACGATGGTGGGCATGGCAGCAGACAGCACGCTCGCACTGTCCAGTGAGGATGCACTTCGTCGGGTCATCGCCGCGATGGCGGGCCCCGAGGCGAGGCCCCGTGACGACCAGCTCCGCGCAGTCGCGGAGCTGGTCGACCATCGGCGCCGGGTGCTGGTGGTGCAGGCGACCGGTTGGGGCAAGTCGGCGGTCTACTGGGCCGCGACCACCGCGCTGCGTTCGCAGGGTGCGGGCCCGACCTTGGTGGTGTCACCGCTGCTCGCGCTGATGCGCGACCAGATCGCCGCCGCTGAGCGGGCGGGATTGCGTGCGGCCACAGTCAACTCGACCAACATCGACGAGTGGGACGTCGTGCTGGCCAACCTGTCGGCCGGGATGATCGATGTGCTGCTGATCTCGCCGGAGCGGTTGGCCAACCCTGGCTTCGCTCGGCGGCTGCCCGAGCTGCTGGGCTCCTGTGGCCTGCTGGTGATCGACGAGGCCCATTGCGTCTCGGACTGGGGCTTCGACTTCCGGCCGGACTACCAGCGACTGACCCGTACGCTGCTGGCGCTGGCGCCCGACACCCCGGTGCTGGCTACCACAGCTACTGCGAACCAGCGGGTCACTGTCGACGTCGCTGCTCAGCTCGGCGATGACACGGTCACGTTGCGCGGCTCGCTGGCTCGTGCGTCGCTGCGGCTCGCGGTGGTGCCCGGGCTGGAGCCACTGGAGAGGTACGCCTGGGTTGCCGACGCGCTCGCGCAACTCCCAGGTTCGGGAATCATCTACGTCCTCACCGTCGCTGAGTCCGAGCGGGTCGCCGGCTTCCTGCAGAGTCTGGGTCACGATGTCGCCGCCTACTCCGGCCAGACGCAGAACCGCGCCGAACTGGAGGATCGGCTGCGCCGTAACGAGGTCAAGGCGCTGGTCGCGACCTCGGCGCTGGGCATGGGCTATGACAAGCCGGACCTGGCGTTCTGCCTGCACCTGGGGTCGCCATCGTCGCCGGTGGCCTACTACCAGCAGGTCGGTCGCGCCGGTCGTGCGCTGGCTGACGCAACGGCCGTGCTGGTGCCCAGCGAGGCCGATGAGCGTATCTGGGACTACTTCGCGACCGCGGGCATCCCCGTCGAGGCCCAGGTGGAGCGGATCCTCGAGGTGCTGTCGGAAGAGCCTCAGTCGCTGCCGGCGATCGAGACCGCCACCGGGATCCGGCGTGGCCGGCTGGAGACCGTGCTGAAGATCCTGGCTGTCGACGACGCCGTGGTGCGGCAAGGCTCCGGTTGGGTCGCGACCGGTAATCGCTGGTGGTTCGACGAGGCCAAGTGGTCAGCGCTACGGCAGGTTCGGGCAGCCGAGGCCGATCTGATGCGGCGCTATGCGCACGGCGAAGGCTGTCTGATGCAGTTCCTGCAGCAGGCGCTGGACGACCCTGACCCAGCACCGTGCGGGCGGTGCTCGGTCTGCGACGGTCAGCTGCCGCCGCCAGGAACTCGTCCCGATCCGGGCACCGTCGAAGCGGCTCGTCGCTGGTTCCGCGTCCAGGATGTGGTCATCGAGCCGCGGAAGATGTGGGTCAGCGGGCTGCCCGGCAAGCGAGGCAAGATCAACTTCCTGGGCGAGGGTCGGGCGATGGCGTACGCCGACGATCCCGCCTGGTCGACGGTTCTGGCCGAGCTGTGGCGACAGGACACGCCGGCGCCACCTGAAGTGCTGGACGCCGTGGTCGAGGTGCTCAAGCGATGGTCGCGAAGTTGGCAGCGACCGACCGCGGTGGTGCCGATGCCGTCCCGCCGCTATCCGACGCTGGTTCGGTCGGTGGCCGAGCACCTCGCGACCATCGGGAGGTTGCCGCTGGTCGAGGCGCTGGCGGTGTCGGGCCCGCCGCCGACGGAGGATGCCGCGTCCAGCGTCCGGGCCAAAGACCTGCTGGCGCGTACGTCGCTGGTGCCGGGAGTGGCGCTGTCCGGGCCGGTCTTGTTGGTGGACGACCGGATCCGGACTCGGTGGACGGTGACCGTCGCCGGATCCTTGCTGGCTGGCGCCGGTGCTGACACTGTCCTGCCGCTGGTGCTGCATCAGCTCCCGTGACGCGGTTTCGTGTCTCGGAGGAATGATCATTGGCGAATGCTGACTGCCACTCCGCTAACCTGGGCCATCTGGGGGTAATGAGTCGGTCGATGGGGTCCTTGGAGCGGCAATGACGAGAAGTCGTGGTCAACGGGCCGCCGGTGAGATCACGGCGAGCAACCCGATCCGGCTCGGTGTCATCGACGATCACGAAGCCATCCGGATCGGTGTCATCGGTGCTGCCCAGCTGGAAGCCAAAGCGAAGGCGGCGCCGATCCGAGTCACCTGCCAGGCCGCCACCGTCGACGAGCTGATCGCCGCTGGTCGCGACGCGTGCGAGATCGTCGCGCTGGATCTCGGGCTGGCCGACGGGTCGAGCCCGGCGAGCAACATCGGTCGTCTGCTCGGACACAGCTGTGATGTCGTCGTCTACTCCCTCGCCGACGACCGGGCGGTGCTGCGGGAGGCGATGTCGGCCGGTGCTGCTGGGTATGTCCGGAAGAGTGAGCGAGTGGGCAGGCTGCTGGAGATGGTTCGTGATGTGCACGCCGGACGACCGGTGATCTGTCGCGAGTTCGCGGCTGTGGTGGATGACGACCCGCAGTTCGCTCGTGCCGAGCTCACCGACAAGGAGCGGGAAGCCGTTGGTCTCTATGCCTCGGGCTTGAGTGTCGAGGCAACCGCGCAGCGGATGCAGTGCACGGCCGCGACGGCCAAGACCTACGTCGATCGGGCTCGAGCGAAGTACCAGGCTCAGAACCGGCCGGCCGGCCAGAAGGTGCAACTGTTCGTCAACGCCGTCGAGGACGGCATCCTCCCGCCGGTGCTTCCCCGATCGAGGCGATGAGCCCGACCACCAGCCGCCGCAGCCATCGAGACGCCGCAGACTCGTTCATCGCCCGTGCTGTGGCGATCTTCGTCATCGCGATGTCCGCGCAATCGATGGGTGGAGTGATCGCGCAGTCACCGCGGGTGGCGCTCTGGTGGCTGATCGTCATCGGCTCGTTGATGGCGTGGTCGGGCTGCTGGGTGACCGTCTCGGGCCTGTTCGGTCGGAGTCCTCGGCTCGCACTGACGATCTTCGCGCTCGCAGCGATCGTCGGGCTGGCGCTGTGGCCGGTCGCGCACCCGACCGCCGACTCCGGTCCGCCATGGGTCTGGAACGTACTCGGGCTGTCCGTCGCCTGCGTCGCCGCGGCCTGGGGTCAACGGTTCGCGCTGATATACACGGGAGTGACGGCGGTGATCCTGGCTGTCGTTCGGCTCCTGCCGTCCGGTGGTGCGGCTAGTTGGGCTGCGTCGCTGCAGGACACAGCCTTCCTGGTGGCGGCCGGACTCGCGTTGACGGCGGCGATTCAAGCTGTCCGGGTGGGCGCTGAACGAGCCGACGCCAGTGCGCTGGCGGCAGCGAACGCACACCACACGTCGGCGGTGGCGCGGGCGCGACTGATCGAGCGACACCGGCTGGGCGCGATCCTGCATGACTCGGTCCTGAGTGCGCTGGTCTCGGCAGCGCGCGCCAGGACTCCAACGCAGCGGCAGTCTGCCGCGGAGCTGGCGGCGGCCAGTCTGCGTCGGCTCGAGGACTACGGTCGAGCCCGGACGGCGCCGACCACTCGGATCTCGCAACTCCCGGATCGCCTGCAGTCCACCGTCGAGGCGGCAGCGCTGCTACCGGTCGACATCTACGCCAGCCTGCCGGTTGGCGTCGACGCCGAGCTCCCCGGCGATACCGCGGAGGCGCTCTTGGCTGCAGTCCACGCGGCCGTGGACAACGCGAGCCGGCACTCGGGAGCCGCGCGGATCACGGTCCGGATGATCGTCGACCTGTCGATGATCGGAGACTCGCCGTCTCGCCGACTGCGCGTCGAGATCTCCGACGACGGCCGGGGGTTCGACCCGTTGGCGGTCTCGTCACGCTGCCTCGGCGTCCGGCTCTCCATCATCCAGCGGATGCTCGATGCCGGCGGTACTGCCGTCGTCGACTCCGCCCCCGGACAGGGGACCCGAGTGATCCTGGAGTGCGAGGTGGTCGGATGAGGAGGGCGATCCCTACCGCGTACCTGATTGCGCTGGCAGCGGTCTTCGCGGGCGTCCAGGTCATGCTCGGGATCGCGTCTCACTCGCTCTCCTCGAGTCCCGGAGCCAGCGCGATCGCGATGATCGTCTACGTGGGGTTGATGGTGATCGTCCTGGCCCCACGCCCGGATGGGCTCCCACGACCGGTCGCGATGCTGCTGGTGACCGGCGTGGTCGTCATCACAGTGCTGGTTCAGTCCGGTCTGTCGCGCATCGCCTGGCCCGGGTACGCGGCCTGGCACCTGGCGGCCTTGCAGTGCCTGTTCGTCGTCATCGCCGTACGCCGCAGCCCGATCGCCGCATTGCTCGGGTGCGGACTGTTCACTGCGCTCACGCTCTGGTGGTCGCTGCACACGGTCGGCGGAATCGCCATCGGGTTGCGGATGGTGCTGGCGCCGGTGCTGTTCACACTGGTCGCTGTCGCGCTGATGCGCTTCCTGTCCGTCAATGACCGGAGGGCAGCCGACCAGACCCGGCAGGCGCTCGCGCTGCTCGACCAGGCGGCGCTCGCCGACGCCCACCGCGTTCAGGCCGAGTCGTGGGCCAGAGATGTCGCCGAGATCGCGGGTCCCCCGCTCCGGCTGGCAGCTGATCCCGAGGCTGTGCTCACCGAGGACGATCGGGCCCGGATGCTCGTCGCGGAGGCATCACTTCGTGACCGGATCCGAGGCGGTGTCTTGGCGACTCCGGCGATGCTCGCGGCGATCGCCGCGGCCCGCAGTCGGGGTGTCCAGGTCAGCCTGCTCGATGATCGTGGTGAGGATCTGGAGGAGCGTGCGATCGCCGACGTCAGCCAGGCGATCGCCGCGCTCGGTCCGCGTCTGCACGGTGGCCGGTTGACGATCCGCGCGCGGCCGGTGCAGTCCTGCCCGCCGCAGGTGACGATTGCGTACGCCTCGGACGATCCAGAGGGGGAGGCCGAGTACCTGGAGTTCTGAGCAGCGTGGGACGCATCCCTCGTACACGGTTTGCGCGATCTTGTCGGCCTCGCTCGATCTATAGGTAGTGCGGAGCCGACAAGATCGAGCAGCTTTGGGTCCACGTGAACGAAAGGAGCGCACCCGTGGTGGGCGCGCTCCCGTCGCGTTCAGGGGCGGCCGGTCCTTCAGGTCCCCAACCTCGGAGGACTGCCCTCCCTGCGGAATGGCCCATGGCGACGGACGCGGAGGCGATGTGTCCCCAGCACACCGTTCGCTGAAGGTCCCCAGGGGGACTCCCGTCGCACGTGGATCATTCCCTAGTTGAATTTTGTTGTAGCCCGCCTGCTGGTGCCAAACCGTTGTCCACCGTTTGGTGGACAAGACCTCCGATGTCGACCCGTCGGATCGTCAGACGAGCGGAATCCCGTAGACCACCACGGCCGCCAACAAGACGCCGCTGACCGCCAGGTTGACCCATCTGCCCTTGATCTGGCAGCCGTCCATGGACGCAACGGCTGTCAGCAGCACCACCGTGGCGAGGCCCGGCTGGAGAAGTGCCTCCCGGCCCACCAGCACGATGATGCTCAGGGCGATGGCGAGCCATGCGGCCACTGGTATTCGTGCCCATGCTCGACGCTGACGCCGTTCCAGCAACCAGTCCGAGAACCTGCCGCCCACCACCTCGTTTGCGATCAGACCCACGATGCGGATGACGAGGAGGCCGATGGGATGACCCAGAGCGCAATCCGTCGTGCCACGTCATTCCTCCGGAATAGCTGGTAAGCGGTTGGTTCCTACCTTCGAACCGATCCACGCTGAGATGACGTCACTGTCCTTGGGCGAACGGATTCCTCTGCGGGTGCCGGACACTGGCATTTCGTGCGAGCCGATGCGCCTGACTATGAGATCCTTCCTGACGGAAAATTACTGTCAGGATGGTCCTGCTTGCCAGTTGCTGTAGGCCGTTCGGTGGACATGGCAGGCGGGGGATTCCCGGCCTGGACGCAGGGCGCAGGTGGTCTCGGGCGATCCCCGGGGGGAATCACTTGCACTCATCTGTCAGGTTTGGTCCATGAATGTGTTTGGTGACCGCGATCCGCACTCCGTCTCCTGCTGGCTGACCGACATGGACGGAGTGCTCGTCCGTGAGGAACGAGCCATTCCGGGAGCCGCGGACTTCATCGAGACGCTCGAGCGGTACGGACGCCGCTTCCTGGTGCTCACCAACAACTCGATCTTCACTGCCCGTGATCTGCGGGCGCGGCTGCTGGCCAGCGGCATCGACATCCCCGAGGAATCGATCTGGACCTCGGCGCTGGCCACCGCGCAGTTTCTCGCCGACCAGGCACAGGGCGGCTCCGCGTACGTGATCGGAGAGGCCGGCCTGACCTCGGCATTGCACAATGCCGGCTTCATCCTGACTGAGACCGATCCCGACTACGTGGTGCTGGGGGAGACCCGCACCTATTCCTTCGAGGCGATCACCAGGGCGATCAGGCTGGTCGAGAGGGGTGCCAGGTTCATCGCCACCAACCCGGATGTGACCGGTCCGTCACCGGAAGGCTCGCTGCCGGCCACCGGCTCGGTGGCGGCGCTCATCTCCCGGGCGACCGGCGTGCAGCCGTACTTCGTGGGGAAGCCCAATCCCTTGATGATGCGATCGGCGCTCAATCGGATTGACGCCCACTCCGAGTCGACTGTGATGGTGGGCGACCGGATGGACACAGACGTCATCGCCGGCATCGAGGCCGGACTGCGTACGGTCCTGGTGCTCACCGGCTCCACCCGGGCCGAGCAGGTCGCCGGCTTCCCCTACCGGCCGACCCGGGTGGTCGACTCGATCGCCGACGTGGTCCCGTTGATCGCCGAACTGGCGCCTCACGAGGACGAGGAGCTGTCCGCCGACTGAGCTGTCGGCGCACCGGTGAGTCCGGCCGGCGAGCTCAGTCCGCAAGCAGCGGCGCGCACACCTCGAGATCGCTCGCCCGGTCGAGATCGGGCAGCGCCAGGAAGATCGTCTCGACCCCGAGCCCGGCCAGCTCGGCGTAGCGGCGGCGGTGAGCCTGCGCGGTGCCGACCGGGTGACGGGCCGCGTATGCCTGCGCGCTCAGCCGGCCTCGGACCCGCTCGACCCGGCGGGCGACGTCGTCTCGGTCACGACCGATCAGCGGTAGATCGAGCACCGTGATCGCCGACTCCCGGCCGGCCGCCTCGCGGTAGCCGGTGAACACCTCGATCTTGCGGGGCAGCGCGTCGTCGGTCCGCAGGTTGCAGCCGTCGGCCAGCTCGGCGGCGATCCGCAGCGTACGGCGTTCGCCGCCTCCGCCGACGATGATCGGCAGCGGGCCGACCGGTCGGGGATAGCAGGTCGTCTCCGGCAGGCCGACACCTCGACCCTGGTAGGGCTTGGTGCCGGCCGCCCACAGGGCGCGCAGGGTCTCCACCGTCGCCGCCAGCCGATCGAGGCGCTGCCTCGCGGCCGGGAACTCGATCCCGTACGCGGCATGCTCCCGCTGCCACCAGCCCGCGCCCAGCCCGCAGAACGCCCGGCCGCCGCTGAGCGCATCAAGGGTGGCGGCGGCCTTGGCGATCACCCCGGCGGGCCGGAGCGTGACCGGTGAGACGAGCGTGCCGAGCCGCAACGCGGTGTCCAGGCCGGCCAACAGCCCAAGGCTGACCCACGGCTCCGGAATAGCCTCCCAGGCCCGGTCGACCTGCGGGATCTGGATCAGGTGGTCCATCAGGGCGATCCCGGCGAACCCGACCTGGTCGGCGGTCTCGGCGACCTGCCGCAGCCAGCGGGCCGGGTCCTTGCCCCAAGGGAAGCGGGAGAGCTGGAGGATCACGTGTGTTCGACCCTGCTCGGCGGCGGAGATGGAGACCGGGGCGGTCCGCGGCGCGGCCGGCGCGTCGGCGGCGGTCAGCACGACGACCCGGTCCCAACCTTCGGAGTTGGCTTGGGCCCTGAGCTCGCGGACCCGGCGAAGCTGGCCGGTGAGCGCCTCCGCCGGCACGGGCCGGTCGCGTTCGGCGTTGCGGATCCGGCACAGCCGGGCCGGGGCGTCGAGGATGACCAGGGCCGTGGCCAGCCCGGCGGCTCGGGCTCGATCGAGATAGTCGACCCGGCGGCCCGGCTCCAGGCCGAGGGTGTCGATCACCGTGGTCAGGCCGCGGCGGAGTCGGGCGTCGATCACCAGGTCGGCGACCGCGAATGCGTCGGCGGAGGCATCGAGGTCGGCCGGCCCGGTGCCGACGGCCGCCCGCAGCGCATCGGTGGAGACGATCTCGCCCCGGGCGTAGTGGGCCGCTGCCCAGGTCGACTTGCCCGACCCGGCGGCACCGGCCAGCACCACCACGCAGGGGTCTGGCAGTGGCTGCGAGCTGTCGACCCAGGTCACCCGCTCATCTTGCCCGCCGGCCGGTGGAGAGCTGGTGCGGGGTCAGCGCCGCGGCAGCAGTTGATGCTCGGTGGGCTTGCGTGGCATCAGCGCGATGCCGATGAGCATGACCACGGCGACGACGGCCGAGGCGATGAACACCTGATGCAGGGCGTCGAACAGCTGACCGGCAGCGACCCCGTCGATGCTGATCCCGCCGTGGTCACCGGATCCACCGGCTCCGCCGGCGCCGACCAGGGCGGCATTGGCGAGTGCGCCGAAGACAGCGATCCCGACTGCCGACCCCATCGAGCGGGCGAACATGTTCGTCCCCGTCACCACGCCGCGGACCTGCCACTCCGCCTCCGACTGGGCCGCGATCAGGGTTGGGCTCGCGATCCAGCCCATGCCCAGCCCGATGACGAAACAGGTCGTCGCGACCAACCAGACAGATGAGTCGACGGCCAGCGTCGCGAGCAGACCGAGACCTACCAGAGCCACCACGGCGCCGATCAGCCCGGTCGAGCGAAAACCGATCCGCAGATAGACCCGGCCTGCGGTCGACGCGGCGATCGGCCATCCGATCGTCAGAGCCGCGACGGCGAAGCCGCCGACCAGCGCGTTGTGGCCGAGCACGCCCTGGACATAAAGCGGGACATACGAGGTGAGGCCGACGACGATCGCCCCGACGGCGAGGCTGACCAGGTTGGTGGTGTTGAACAGCCGGGACCGGAAGACCCAGCCGGGGATGATCGGTTCGCTGGCCCGCCGCTCGATGAGCGCGAACGTGATCAGCAGCAGGGTGCCTCCGCCGAGTACGACGACGCTCGCAAGTGAGCGCCACGGCCAGAGCACGCCACCCTCCAGTAGGCCGAGGATGAGCAACGATGATCCGGCGGTCAGCACGATCGCGCCGGCGAAGTCGATGCGGTGGCGTACGTGCTCGATGTCCTCGTGGAAGCGCCGCAGCAGGGTCCAGCCGGCGAACAGCGCCAGGGGGATGTTGACGAAGAAGATCCAGCGCCAGTTCAGTGTCTCGACGAAGATGCCGCCGAGTGCCGGACCGACGACCGCGGAGATGGCCCACACACTGGCCACGTAGCCCTGGACGGTCGCCCGCTCGGCGAGTGTGTAGAGGTCGCCGACGATGGTCATCGAGGTGGGCATGATCGCACCGGCGCCGAGTCCCTGGATGCCGCGGAAGGCGATCAGGGCCGGCATGCTCCAGGCCAGACCGGACAGGATGGATCCGAGCAGGAACAGCCCGACGCCGATCAGCATGATCGGCTTGCGGCCGTACTGGTCGGAGAACTTGGCATAGATCGGCACGGAGACCGCCTGTGCCAGCAGGAAGATCGAGAACAGCCAGGGGAACTGGTGGAAGCCGCCGAGGTCGCGGACGATCGAGGGAACGGCCGTCGCGAGGATGGTCGAGTCGATCGCCACCAGCCCGACGCTGAGCATCATCGACAACAGGATCGGGCCACGGGTGGACCGTAATCCGACCTCGGCCCGGCTCACCCGGCTCGCCTGCTGTTGCGCCATGACTGATGCCAACCCGCGGCCGGTCGATTGCATTCCCGAACTATGGACCCAATCAATGCCACTCGGTCGGCTGAGCTGCTGGGGCTACTGACTGGGCCTACTCCCACTGGGCCTACTCCCACTTCGCACCAGCTGGATGTACTGCGCCCCACGTGTACGGGGTGCGAAGAGGGCAGTTGGTGCGAAGTGGGGATTGGGGTGGTGTGACCTGCGGTCGCCGGTCCGGCTGGCGCCGCCGGGTCAGAGATGTACGCGGCTCTGACGGGATGCTGAGTCGTTTTGCGCCGCCGGGCCACCGACGATCACCAGTTGCGCGTGCGTGGCGTACGTTTTGCGCCGCGGGGCCATGGACGCTCGTTGAGCGGGTGTGTGCGGCGTACGTCTTGCGCCGCGGGGCCATGGACGGTCGCTGACCGGGTGTGTGCGGCGTACGTCTTGCGCCGCGGGGCTACGGACGGTCGTTGAGCGGGCGTGTGCGGCGTACGGTTCGCGCCGCGGGGCCAGAGATAGGCGCCGGAGCGGCGACTTCTGGCTCTGTCGGGTGGGATCGTTGATCGAGAAGGAGGCAAGGCACCTGTTCACGGCCGAATCAGGTGCCAAACCTCCTTCTCGCGGGGACCTGCGCCGAGGGCGTGGGCCGAAAGGGACCTACCTGCACCCGCCTCCACCACCGACCGCCGAGATCCCGCATCGACCTCGCACCATTTATCGACTTCCCCGGCTTCGCACCATTTGCTGTCGCGGCGCACCATGCGTGCCTGGTGCGCAGTCGCATCAGGTGGTGCGAAGTGGGAAAGAGAGGTGGGGAGCTGACCCGAACCGGCCGGGAATCGATCCGAACCGGCCGGGAATCGACCCGAACCGGCCGGGAATCGACCCGAACCGGCCCGGAACCGGCCCGAACCGGCCCGGAAGTGATCCCGGACCGGTCCAGAGCAGGATCGATCAGTACGCCGGCGGGGTGTGCCAGATGCGGTCGATGTAGTCGCGCATCGAGCGATCGGAGGAGAAGAACCCGCAACGAGCCACGTTCAAGATCGCGGCCCGGGTCCACCACTCGGTGTCGGCGTACGCGGCAGCGACCTTGTCCTGCGCCTCGATGTAGGACTCGTAGTCGGCCAGGGCCATGAAGCGGTCCTCGTGCAGCAGATTGCCGACCACCGACGCGTACATGTCCCGGTCACCGTTGGAGAAGGCACCCTCGGCGATCAGGTCGATCGCCCGCTTCAGGCTCTCGTTCTTCTCGTAGTACGAACTGGGCACGTAGCCCCGCGCGTACAGGTCCTCGACCTCCGGTTCGAGCAGCCCGAACAGGAAGAAGTTGTCGTCCTTGACCAGCCGGCGGATCTCGACGTTCGCGCCGTCGTCGGTGCCGATGGTGAGCGCGCCGTTCAGGGCGAACTTCATGTTGCCGGTGCCGGAGGCCTCCTTGCCGGCCAGCGAGATCTGCTCGGACAGGTCGGCCGCCGGGATGACCTTCTCGGCCAGCGTCACGTTGTAGTTCGGCGGGAACAGCACCTTGAGCCGACCCTCGACTCGGGGGTCGCTGTTCACGACCGAACCCACCCCGTTGATCAGGTGGATGATGTCCTTCGCGATCTTGTAGCCAGGCGCTGCCTTGGCACCGAAGATGAAGGTGCGGGGCGTGATGTCGGCCGCGGCCACCTCGCCGGAGATGATCCGGTCGTACTCGGTGACGATGTGCAGCAGCTTCAGGGTCTGCCGCTTGTACTCGTGGAGCCGCTTCACCATCACGTCCAGCATGTGGGTGTCGTCCACCGAGGTGCCGTCCCGCTGCTCCAGCACCCGGTTCAGCCGGCGCTTGTTGTGCGCCTTGACCTCGCGGAACCGCTCGCGGAACTCCTCGTCGGTCGCGTACGGCTCCAGTTCCCGCAGCCGCTCCAGGTCGGTCAGCCAGCCCACCCCGATGGCGTCGGTGATCAGTTCGGACAGCGCTGGGTTGGCGAGCTTGACGAAGCGCCGCGGGGTGACGCCGTTGGTGACATTGGTGAACTTGCCGGGATAGAACTCGTCGAAGTCGGGCAGCACCTTGTCGCGCAGCAATTGCGAGTGCAGTTCGGCGACACCGTTGACCTTGGCGCCGGCGACGGTGGCCAGGTACGCCATCCGGACCGCCCGCTCGGGGAACTCGGCGATGATCGACATCCGGGAGATCCGCAGGTGATCACCGGGGAACCGCTCGGCGACCTGCTCCAAGAACTCCTCGTTGATCCGGTAGATGATCTCCAGGTGACGGGGCAGCAGCCGTCCGAGCAGCTCGACCGGCCAGACCTCCAACGCCTCCGGCAGCAGAGTGTGACAGGTGTAGGCGAAACACTGCTGGGTGATCGCCCAGGCCTCGTCCCAGTCCATCTTCTTCTCGTCGACCAGCACCCGCATCAGCTCGGGCACGCCGATCACCGGGTGGGTGTCGTTGAGCTGGAAGATCACCCGGTTGGGCAGGTTGTGCAGGTCGTAGTCCTTCGGCAGCAGATAGCGCAGCAGGTCGGCGATCGAGGCGGCGACGAAGAAGTACTGCTGCTGCAGCCGCAGCTCCTTGCCCTGCGGCGTGGAGTCCTCCGGATAGAGCACCTTGGAGATGTTCTCCGCGTACGTCTGTGCGCGGACCGCCTCCTCGTAGTCACCGGAGTTGAAGATCCGCAGGTCGAAGGCATCGGTGGCCACCGAGCGCCACAGCCGCAGCGTGTTCACCCGGCCGTTCTGGTAGCCGGGGACCATGTAGTTGTACGGGACCGCCTTGACCTTCCAGCCCGGCACCCAGCGGCTGCGCTCGACCCCGTCGGTGTCGGTGTAGTGCTCCGTGTGGCCGCCGAAGTTGATGGTCTGGGCAGCCTCCGGATGCGGGAACTCCCACGGGGCGCCGAGGGTCAGCCACGAGTCGGGCTGCTCGACCTGCCGGCCGTCGACGAAGGTCTGGCGGAAGATGCCGTACTGATACCGGATCCCATAGCCGACACACGGCACGTTCATGGTGGCCAGCGAGTCGATGAAGCAGGCGGCCAGACGACCCAGGCCACCGTTGCCGAGTCCGGGCTCGACCTCCTGGGCGCGCAGATCGGCGAGGTCGATGCCGCACTGGTCCAGGCCCTCTTCGACGATCTCGGTGAGACCGGTAGCGAGCAGGGCGTTGCCCAGCTGGCGACCCAGCAGATACTCCGCAGACAGATACGCCACGCCCTTGGCCTGGCTCTGGAACTGGCGACGCAGGGTCTCCAGCCAGCGGGCCATCAGATAGTGGCGGACGGTCTTGGCGAGCGCCATGTACTGGTCGTTCACCGTCGAGGTGGACAGGGCTACACCCTGGCCGAAGTTGAGCTCACGGAGGAACTCCTTGACGAACCCGTCCACCGAGCTGGGCGGCGACCCGACGGGCGCGAGCGCGAGCGCATGGGTCGGCTTTCGCTTCGTCGGCCGGCTTTCCGCGGTTGCGGTATCGGTGTCGTCAGTAGATGCGGGCGCAGGATCAATATCGGTGACGACCTCCAGCTCGAGGTCGTCGTTCAAGGTAGTGGCGTTGTCGGACACGGGGTAACGGTAGCGTCGTCCGGCCTCTCTCGTGTCATCCGGCACTCGATATGTTTGCACTCGCCATGCCAGAGTGCTAAACATGGTGTTAGCACTCTCGCATTGAGAGTGCTACCTCACCAAGCGGTGAGCCCACGCGTCGCGGCCACCCGGCAGCGGCGTACGGGCGTCCGTCGCGGGCATCGCTCGGGGAGACCCAGAAACCTATCCATACCACCGTGCGGGGACATACCCCGCTCGCGGGAGGACTCGCGGAGAACATGCCGAAACTGATTCAGTTCAACACCGAGGCGCGACGCGGCCTCGAGCGGGGGATGAACATCCTCGCGGACGCCGTCAAGGTCACCCTGGGCCCCAAGGGCCGCAACGTCGTGCTGGAGAAGAAGTGGGGTGCCCCGACCATCACCAATGATGGCGTGAGCATCGCCAAGGAGATCGAGCTCGAGGACCCGTACGAGAAGATCGGCGCCGAGCTGGTCAAGGAGGTCGCCAAGAAGACCGACGACGTCGCGGGCGACGGAACCACCACCGCCACCGTGCTGGCCCAGGCCATGGTGCGCGAGGGTCTGCGCAACGTGACCGCCGGCGCGAACCCGATGGCCCTCAAGCGGGGCATCGAGGCCGCCGTGGCCGCCCTGGTCGCAGAGCTCGCAGCGACCGCCAAGGACGTGGAGACCAAGGAGCAGATCGCTGCCACCGCCTCCATCTCCGCCGCTGACACCCAGGTCGGTGCGATCATCGCCGAGGCCATGGACAAGGTCGGCAAGGAAGGCGTCATCACCGTCGACGAGTCGAACACCTTCGGCCTGGAGCTCGAGCTCACCGAGGGCATGCGGTTCGACAAGGGCTACATCTCGCCCTACTTCGTCACCGACACCGAGCGCATGGAGACCGTGCTCGACGATCCGTACGTGCTGATCGTCAACTCCAAGATCAGCAACCTCAAGGAGCTGCTGCCGGTCCTGGAGAAGGTCATGCAGAGCGGCAAGCCGCTCGTCGTGATCGCCGAGGACGTCGACGGCGAGGCTCTGGCCGCGCTGATCGTGAACAAGATCCGTGGCACCTTCAAGTCCGTCGCCGTCAAGGCTCCGGGCTTCGGTGATCGTCGCAAGGCCATGCTGACCGACATCGCGATCCTGACCGGTGGCCAGGTCATCTCCGAGGAGGTCGGCCTCAAGCTCGACGGCGTCGAGCTGGAGCTGCTGGGCCAGGCTCGTCAGGTCGTGGTGACCAAGGACGAGACCACCATCATCGAGGGCGCGGGCGACTCCGAGCAGATCGCCGGCCGGGTCAACCAGATCCGTAACGAGATCGACAACTCCGACTCCGACTACGACCGCGAGAAGCTGCAGGAGCGGCTGGCCAAGCTGGCCGGCGGCGTGGCCGTGATCAAGGTCGGCGCGGCCACCGAGGTCGAGCTGAAGGAGCGCAAGCACCGGATCGAGGACGCCGTCCGCAACGCCAAGGCTGCGGTCGAGGAGGGCATCGTCGCCGGCGGCGGCGTGGCTCTGCTGCAGGCTGCGCAGCACGCCAAGGTCGACCTGGACGGTGACGAGGCCATCGGTGCACAGATCGTGTTCACGGCGGCTGAGGCGCCGCTGCGGCAGATCGCCTTCAACGCCGGTCTGGAGCCGGGCGTGGTGGCCGAGAAGGTCCGCGGACTGGCTGCCGGTCACGGTCTGAACGCGGCCACCGGTGAGTACGTCGACCTGGTGCCGGCCGGCATCATCGACCCGGCCAAGGTGACCCGGTCCGCGCTGCAGAACGCGGCGTCGATCGCGGCCCTGTTCCTCACCACCGAGGCCGTCATCGCCGACAAGCCGGAGAAGGCTGCGCCTGCTCCGGGTGGCGACATGGGTGGCGGCATGGGCGGCATGGACTTCTGATCTGAGGTTCTGACCCGCTCGGCTATCGAGCAACAACCGGAGGCGGTCCCCAGCTGGGGGCCGCCTCTGTGTTTGTCGTCGCTCGCTGTTCGACTGCGCTCCCAGGGCTCTGTCTTCCTTCGTCGTTCGCAAACGAACAGCGTGTTTGCTCGCTCCTCAGTCCAGACAGAGCCCTCGCTCCGCCTCACGGCCGCTCGCGACGGGAGTCGTCGCTCGCTGTTCGACTGCGCTCCCAGGACTCCGCCTTCCTTCCTCGCTCGCACGACGAAGAGCGTGTCTTGCTCCCTCGTCGGTCCAGACGGAGCCCTCGCTCCGTCTCACGGCCGCTCGCGACGGGAGTCGTCGACTCGCTGTTCGGGTGCGCTCCCAGGGCTCTGTCTTCCTTCGTCGTTCGCAAACGAAGAGCGTGTTTGCTCGCTCCTCAGTCCAGACAGAGCCCCCGCTCCGCCTCACGGCCGCTCGCGATGGGAGTCGTCAGGGGACGAGGTAACCATGGCGTCGTCCGACCTCGATCGCCTTGCGTCGCGAGTCGACGCTGAGTTTCGCGTAGATCGCCTTGAGATGAGTCTTGACCGTGTTGACCGAAACGGACAGATCGGCAGCGATGTCGGACACGGAACACAGGTTCGGCAGCATGGTCAGCACTTCGAGCTCCCGCGGGGTGAGGGGAAGCCCGCCGCGCTGCCGCTCCGCCGGTCGCAGTCCCAGTACGGTCCTGATCAGCTCGGCGTGCTCGGATCCGAGGAGCTGGGAGTCGCCGGCGAGCAGCTCGATCACCGGTTCGGGCGCGATGATCAAGGGACGTAGCGCTCCCTGGCCGGCTGCCAGCTCGAGCGCTTCTCTCAGCAGGACGCGCGCTTCGGCCCGGCGTCGCAGCCGCAGACCCAAGGACGCCAGCTGGACCCGGCAGGCGACCTCGACCCACTCGGCCAGGGGCGCGTGTCGACCGTCGATGATCGAGTCGAGCAACTCCCGCCCGGCATCGTGGCGACCTCGGGCGATTGCGGCGCAGGCACGCAGATAGGCCACATCACCGGTCGATCCCAGTGTCGACCGCATGGCCTGCAGCACTTCTCGGGCCCGTTCAGCCTGGCCGAGTGCCAGGGAGATCTCCTGCTCCCACAGAGATCCGACAGCGAGAACCTTGCGACTGAGCGGATCGGAGGGAATTCTCGCCCGGATCTCGCGAAGCGCGGCGAGGGCCGAGTCGTCATGGTCGCCGAGGTCGTGCCGCGCCACCGCCACGACCATCGTGGCCAGCGCGGCCGTCGGCTGCTGGGCGGCGAGCTCGCCGGCGTGGAAACGGATCGACGGAGCGGCCAGGGAGATGGCTTGGACCGGATCGCCGGCCATCAGTGCGCTGTAGCAGCGGATGCCCGAGGTCACCGACTGCTCGGCCGTGCCGGACCACTGCGACTCGGGTGCCGACGCGTCGGCGCGGGCGGCGAGTGCGCCGGCTTCCTGCAACTCGCCGCGAGCCACAGCGACCACGGCCAAGATCACCGTTGCCTGGGCTGCCACGTACGGCTGGTCGCCGAGCTCGGCGGCCCGCAGGGACGAGGTCGCATGGCGGCGCGCCTCGTCGAGATCGCCGCCAGCGGCGCTGGCGAGAGCTGTGGTGAGGCGGCTGAGAGCGAGCTCCGACGGCAGGTTGAGGTCAAGCGGCAGATCCTGAGTGTCGGGTTCAGGCATCGGGACGTGGTCCAGCTCGCCCGACAGCCACGTGAGGCGGACCCGCACCAGAGCGCGAAGCCAACGGTGGGTAGCGGCGACGCGCTCGTCGTCGTCCGTGCGCCGAGCCAGCCGGCGGTCGGCGCGCTTGGCCAGCTCTGCCGCGATGGTCGCCTCGCCGGCGTCGAGGAAGGCCAGAGCGAGGACGAGCGCCACGGTGGGCTCGGCGTCCAGCGCCTCGGTCGGATACCGTCGCCAGGCGTCCCGAAGGACGTCGAACTGGCCCTCACCGAGCAGGGTCAACGCGTGCTCGTGCACGATGGCCGAGCTGACCGCTGGATCGCTGACGTGCGCGGCGCAGCGCAGCCCTGCAGCGGGGTCGCCGTCGGCGGCGTACCACCGGGCTGCAACGGCGTACAGCTGCTCCTTCAAGCGGGGATCGCAGCGGTGCAGGTCAGCCTTCAGGTGCGCCCGGAGCAGCGGATGAATGCGGAACCACTGCCGTCCCGAGCCATGGCTGACCACGAGCGAGGATTCCCGTTCGAGTGCGGTCAGCAGCTCGACGGCTTCCGAGGTGCCGGTCAGTGCCTCGGCCAGCGAGGCAGAGAGCTGGTCACAGATACTCAGTCGGCGCAGCATCGACCCGGCCTCGGTGGGCAGCCGGGAGAGCACCTCGCTGACCAGATAGTCGGCGATCGCCCGGTCGTTGCCGGCCAGATCGGTGAGGAAACCGTCAGGGTCATCGGTCGACGCGAGCGACATGGTGGCCAGCCGCAGGCCGGCCGCCCAGCCGCCGGTCTGTTCCACCAGGGTGGTGAGCTGATCGTCTCGTAGCCGCAGACCGCTCCGCTCGACGAGGTCACGGGCCTCGGCCTTCGTGAAAGCCAGCCGGTCGCTGCGCACCTCCACCAGCCGACCGGACACTCGCCAGCGCGCCAACGGCAACCTGGGATCGCTACGGGTTGCCAGGATGATCTGCAGTCCGTTCGGCAGGTAGCTCAGCAGCGACTCCACGACATTCATCGCCTCGCTCCCGGCCAACACGTGCAGGTCGTCGAGTACGAGTCGGACCGGGGCCTGCAGCCGGGCGAGACCCCCGGTCAGCCGCTCCGCGAACGCGAGTACGGCGGCGGCGTCGCCGGGCGGGTCGAGGAGGCGCACCGGGCTGTCTGCCGACACCGCGGCGCACGCACCGAGCGAGGCGAGGATCGTTGCCCACAGGGCAGTCTCGGATCTGTCGGCTCGATCGAGCGACACCCACGCCGTCCGCTCCGGGGTGCGGTTGCACCACTCGGCCACCAGGCTCGTCTTGCCGTGCCCCGCCGGTGCACTGAGCAGCAGGACCTGATCAACGGTGGCGGCGTCGAGGACCCCGAGCAGCCTGTCGCGCCGGACCCCACGATCCAAGGGCCGAGGAATGGCCAACTTGGCCGTCGGCACCGGGACCCGGGACGGCGCCCTGCCGTCCAGAGCAGACATGCGATTCACTGTAGTTGGCGACCCTGGGCTGCCAGGTAGGCCAAAAGTCCTCTGCTAGTCGTCCCGGGCGATCTGCTCGATCTTGTTGGATCTGCTCGATCTGTAGATAGCGCGAGACCGACAAGATCGAGCGGATGTGGGACGTCAGGTGGCGCGACGGGGGACGGCGCTCTTGAGTTCGTCGGCGGCGTGGTTCAGGTCGCCGTCGGTGGTGCCGGCCTCGAAGCTGAAGCGCAGTGCGGTCTGGGCGATCTCGGCCGGAATGCCCAGCGCCGTGAGCACGTGCGATGGCTCGTCGCTGCCGGCGGCGCAGGCCGACCCGCTGGAGCAGACCACGCCGTGGCGTTCGAGATCGAGCAACACCGACTCGCCGCTGATCCCCGGCAGCACGAAGGAGGCGTGGCCGGGCAGTCGCTGCGTACGGTGGCCGGTGAGCCGGGCATCAGGGACCCCGGCCTCCACCCGGGTGATGAAGCGATCACGCGTCGCCGCAAGCAGTGCCGGGTCGGCGGCGCGGGCGAGCCGCAGGGCGGTGGCCATCCCGACCGCGCCGGCGACGTCCTCGGTGCCCGACCGCAGACCGCGCTGCTGTCCGCCGCCATGGATCAGCGGCTCGATCGGGGTCCGGCGGCGTAGATAGAGCACGCCGATGCCCTTGGGTGCCCCGAGCTTGTGGCCGGAGATGCTGAGCGCTTGGACTCCTAGGTGGTCGACATTCAGCTCGAGCCAACCGGCGGCTTGCACCGCGTCGGTGTGGAACGGAATGTCGTGAGTACGCGTGATGGCAGTCAGCTCGGCGATCGGCTGGATGGTGCCGATCTCGTTGTTGGCGTACTGGATGCTGACCAGCGTGGTGTCGGGGCGGACTGCCGCAGCAAGTGCCTCGGGGGAGACCAGACCATCGGCATCGACACCCAGCTCCGTGACCTCGTAGCCGAGTCTGCCCAGCCAGCGCGCGGATTCCAGGACGGCCGGATGCTCGATCGCGGAGACGATCACGTGCCGGCCCCGGGGCGCCGCGAGCGCGATGCCCTTGATCGCCGTGTTGGCGCCTTCGGTGCCACCGGAGGTGAACGTGACCTCGGCCGGCCGGGCGCCGAGCACCTGGGCGACGGCGCGACGCGCTGCGTCGAGCCCCCGAGCCGCAGCCTCACCGACCTCGTGATGACTGGCCGGGTTGCCGTACGTCGTGGTCAGGTAGGGCCACATCGCCTCGAGCACCTGACGGCGTACGGGGGTGGTGGCTGCGGCATCCAGATAGGTCATCCGGAGTGGACCGTGATCATGAATGGTCGTCCACGACGACATCCAGACCGAGATCGAGCGCGCGGACGCTGTGGGTCAAGGCTCCGACGCTGATCACGTCGACACCGGTCTGGGCAATCGGGCCGATGGCGTCCAGGGTGATGCCGCCCGAGGCTTCGACGATGGCCCTTCCGTCGATCCGGCGGACACCCTCGACCAGGTCGTCGACGGAGAAGTTGTCCAGCATGATCGTGTCCGGTCCGGCGGCCAGCACCGTATCCAGCTGGTCCAGCCGGTCGATCTCCACCTCGATGTGCATGGTGTGCGGCAGCTCGGCCCGCGCTCGCCGTACCGCGGCAGCGATGTCGCCGACCACGGCGAGGTGGTTGTCCTTGGCCATCACCGCGTCGGACAACGAATAGCGGTGATTGTGGCCGCCCCCGCAGCGCACCGCGTGCCGCTCCAGCGCCCGCAGACCAGGGGTGGTCTTGCGGGTGTCGACGACGCGCGCCTTCGTGCCGGCCACCGCTTGGACATAGCGGGCGGTCTGCGTGGCGATGCCGGACATTCGTTGCACCAGGTTGAGCGCCACCCTTTCCGCCTGCAGCACGGCGCGAGCCGGCCCTTCCACCCGGGCCAGCACCTGTCCTGCGTCGAAGTGGTCGCCGTCTGTGGCCAGCAGGGTGACCTTCACGTTCGGGTCCAGTGTGGTCATGGCCACCTCGAAGACCTCGGCCCCGGCCAACACCCCCGGCTCGCGGGCGACCAATTCGGCGGTCGCCGTCGTCGTCGCCGGGATCAGGGTCTGGCTGGTGACATCGCCGTACGGCGCGTCCTCGGCGAGCGCCATCGTGACGACGGCCTCGATCTGTCGGCGTTGCAGGCTCATCGTGCTGCTCCCATTCCGGAGCTGCTCGGGTTGGTCGGCCTTGCTCGGTCTGCAGACCGAGCAGAGCCGACAAGATCGAGCAGACCAGTTGGGGTGGGGGTGAGGATGAGGCCGGAGTGCGCGACCTGGGTGGGATCGGTGGCGGGGAAGTCGGCGCGGTAGTGGCCGCCGCGAGACTCGGTACGCCGCAGCGCGCTCGCCGTGACTGCGCGAGCCACCAGCAGCAGGTTGGCGTCCTCGGCCGACTTGGCATCCGTGACATCCGGGGTACGCCAGCTGCGCAAGGTGGCCAGCGCTTCGGTCAGTCCCGTCGCCGTCCGGCTCAGCCCGACCGCCTCCCACATCAGCGCCTGCAGATCGCTGCGGGTGTACGGCTCCGCCTCTGGAGCATCGCCGAGCTCGACGGTCTGGGGTTGCGACCAGGTCTGGTCGAAACCGTCCTGCTGGCCCGTCAGCCCGTTGGCGACGCGGCCGCCGTACACCATGCCCTCCAGCAACGAGTTCGACGCGAGCCGGTTGGCGCCGTGCAGACCGGTACAGGCGACCTCGCCGACGGCGTACAGGCCCGGCACCGAGGTGCGGCCCCAGGTGTCGGTGCGCACGCCGCCCATCCAGTAGTGGGCCGCAGGGGTCACCGGGATCGGCTCGCGAGCCCAGTCGAATCCCCGCGCTCGGCAGTTCGCATCGATAGTGGGGAAGCGGCGGGCGAGGAACTCGGCGCCGAACTGGGTGGCATCGAGACACACCGGTACGCCGTGCTGACGTGCCATCTGGTCGGCGATGCCGCGTGCCACGACATCGCGCGGGGCGAGCTCGGCGGCGGGGTGGACCTCGAGCATGAACCGGCGCCCGTCGGTGTCGATCAGGGTCGCGCCCTCACCGCGGACGGCCTCGGAGATCAAGAAGTTGCCCGGCGCCGCGAGCGACGTCGGATGGAACTGGTAGAACTCCAGATCCGCCACCGCTGCACCGGCACGCAGGGCCAGCGCGACCCCATCGCCGGTGGCGACCTCGGGGTTGGTGGTGTAGCGGTAGAGCTGACCGGCGCCACCGGTGGCCAGGATCACCGCGTCGGCGGCCAGTGTGGTGCCGTCCAGCAGACGTACGCCCACAGCCCGCCCGGCGACCACCTCGATGTCGACCACGGTCGTATTCGTCAGTAGGGGAATGCCGGCCTCGGCCACCCGGTCCAGCAGCGCCGCCGAGATCGCCGCCCCGGTGGCATCGCCATCGACATGCAAGATCCGCGGGTGCTCGTGTGCAGCTTCCAGCCCGAGAGCCAGGCTGCCGTCGCGGCGACGATCGAAGCCCACGCCACGCTCGATGAGCTCGCCGACGGCGGCTGGACCGCCTTCGCACAGCACCGACGCGGCGGTCTGATCGCTCAGTCCGGCACCGGCGACCAGAGTGTCGGCGACGTGGCTGGCCGGGGAGTCCGGGGGAGCGACGACGACCGCGACGCCACCTTGGGCATAGCGGGTGTTGCTCTCTTCGGCGTCCGCCTTGGTGACCACGACCACGTCGTGCTCCCGAGCAAGATCGAGAGCAGCCGTGAGCCCGGCCACACCGGAGCCGATGATGCTTACACGCATGAGTGTCTCCTAGTCACCGGGTTAGCGAGGGAGCGCTGCGAGCATCCGCTCCAGCGCTACCTTGGCGTCGCGGGCCACCTCGTCGGCGACCACGATCTCGTTGCGGATCTCGCCTTCGACCAGGCCGTCCAGGGTCCAGGCGAGGTAGCCGGGGTGGATCCGATACATGGTCGAGCAGGGGCAGATCACCGGATCGAGGCAGAAGATCGTCTTGTCCGGGTTCTCGGCGGCGAGCCGGTTGACCAGGTTGATCTCGGTGCCGATGGCGATCACGTCGCCCGGACTGGCGGCGGCGACGAACTTGCGGATCGCATCCGTGGAGCCCGAGGCATCGGCGGCGTCCACCACCGGCATCGGGGACTCCGGGTGCACGATCACCTTGCAGCCCGGATACTGCGCCCGAGCCTGATCGATCTGCGCCACCGTGAATCGCTTGTGCACCGAGCAGAACCCGTGCCACAAGATCACCTTCGCGTCGATCAGATCGGCCTCGGTGTTGCCACCCAGCGGCTTGCGGGGATTCCACATCGGCATCTGCTCCAGCGGTACGCCCATCGCCTTGGCGGTGTTGCGGCCCAGGTGCTGATCGGGGAAGAACAGCACCCGGCGACCCCGGGCGAAGGCCCACTCCAGCACGGTTGCGGCATTCGACGACGTGCAGACGATGCCGCCATTCCGGCCGCAGAAGGCCTTCAGTGCAGCCGAGGAGTTCATGTAGGTGACCGGGATGACCGAGGCGAGCCCATCGGCGTCGGCTTCGTCGGCGTACACCTCCATCAGCTCTTCCCAGGCGGTCTCCACCGAGTCCTCGTCGGCCATGTCGGCCATCGAGCAGCCGGCAGCCAGATTCGGCAGGATCACGTGCTGCTCGGGGCGTGCCAGGATGTCGGCGGTCTCGGCCATGAAGTGCACCCCGCAGAACACGATGGTGCTGGCTTCCGGCCGGGTCAGCGCGGCGTTGGCCAGCTGGAAGGAGTCGCCGACGAAGTCGGCATACTGCACCACCTCGTCGCGCTGGTAGAAGTGACCCAGGATCACCAGATCGCTGCCCAGCTTCTCCTTGGCGGCACGGATCCGGGCGTGCAGCTCGTCGTCGCTCATCCGCTGGTACGCCGTCGGTAGCTGGCCGGGCCGGGTCACCGGGGTCGGGATGACGTCGAACTCGGAGGCGCCCGGCCCATAGCCGGGCGCCAGGTCGAAGTCCCACGGTCCCCGCGCCAGCTCGGCATCACAGCTGGAGCTCGGCGCAGCAGTGATCACATCATTGACGGAGAGCAGCGCGCGACTGTCGAGTGTCTGGGTCATGGACGGAGCCTCTCGGGAGTGGGATTGACCTGGAAGCGATAGAGGGCGGGGGGTCGGTGGCTGGTGCCGGTCAGGACCGTGCCGGTCGGGACGAGGGTCTTGGTTGCCAGAGCCTGGCGGCGGAAGTTGGCGGGGTCGATCTTCTTGCGCAGCACGGCTTCGTGCACCGCGCGGAGCTCGGCGAGGGTGAACTCAGGGCTGAGGAAGAACCGGGCGATCGGTGAGTAGGTGATCTTGCCGCGCAGCCGGTTGAGGGCATAGGTCACGATCGTGTTGTGGTCGAAGGCGAGCTCAGGGACCTCGTCGGCCAGGAACCACTCGACGTTCTCGCCGTCGATGGCCCGGGCCGCCTCGTCGGCTCGGACCAGCGCCCAGTAGACGATCGAGACGACTCGCTGCGGGGAGCGATCCGGCGCACCGAAGGAGTAGAGCTGCTCGAGGTAGTTCGAGGTGAGTCCGGTCGTCCGCTCCAGGGTGTGACGGGCGCTCGCCGACAGCTCCTCGTCGCATTGCAGCGGTCCGCCGGGCAACGCCCAGCGCCCGACGTGCGGCTCCCGGATCCGGCGCACCAGCGGCAGCCAGAGCGCGGTCTCGCCGCTCCGGGGGTGAGGGCGCAGAGCAAAGATCACCGTCGAGACGGCGAGCTCGATGCCCTGTTCCTTCATGACCCGGACCTTTTGGTAGATATGACTATAAGTCGTGGTGATCACGAGATTACGCCGCGACTTATGGTCAGGTCAACTTTTAGCCTCGTGATCCGGGCCACCTGTCGGCAAGGCCAATGGCACCCGCCCATCGGCCTGCACTCAACGGCCCCCAGCCTGGCGGCTCCGGCCTACCATCGACCTTGTGCGCACCGTGGCGCTCATGCTCGCTCTTGCCCTGCTCGTCCTGACCGGCTGCACCTGGTCCGGCAGCGAGCCGGGGCTGTTCGGCAAGCACGTGCGCGCCGAGTCGCCCAGCCCGCCTGCGCCGGAAAGGGCCAATCCGAGTCTGCCGGTGGCAGGCGAGACCACCTGGACCAGCGCGGAAGGTCAGCAGGTGACGATCCGGTTCGCCGTCCACGCGGTTAGGCGGGCGGCCGACGTGACCGTGCTCGATTGGTCGATCACTCCGCTGAGCGCGCCAGGCCGACAGCAGGGCGATGAACTGCCGACCGGCCTCGATCTCGGTCTGGACCGGGTCGATGACGGCGGTATCGGCATCGTGCTGCTCGATCCGGGGACCCAGCGGGTGTATCGGCCGCTCGTCTCCAAGGCACAGCGAGCCCGTCACTGTCTGTGTACGCCGCTCTGGGCAGTCTCGAGGATGCTCCGGCTCGGTGAGACCCGGCTCCTGCAGGTGGCCTTTCCGCCGCTGCCGGCTCGGACCCGAAGCGTCGATGTGATCGCGGCGACCTTGCCACCCTTCAGTCACGTCCTGGTCAGCGCGGCTGGTCAGGTGCCGACGGCTACCTACCCCGCCGAGCTGAGCCGACCAGCGGAGCCGATCCGGCCGCTGGTGGCGCCACAGTTCTTCCAGACCGCCGAGGACGAAGCGAGCCGACGGACCGCCACCCTGCGAGTGGACCTGGTGCTGGCCAGCACCACCTCGACCACGGTCCGGTGGACCTTGCGGTCGATGAGCCCCCAGCGAGCCTTCCTCGCCCGGCCGCTCGGTCCACCGCTGGTCGCTCCTGCTCGCTCCGATGGGAAGGAGATCAGCACGAACGCGGCCAGCGGGCCGACCCTGGCCGCCGCCGGGCGACAGCCGACGGGCGTTCGCTGGATGACCGGGGAGATCGACGGTCAGCCAATCCTTGAATGTCTGTGCACCAATCTCGACTTCTGGGCGATCGGATTGCGGGAGGCAGGGAGTGCGGCGCAGCTGGTCAGCGTCTACCCGCCGCTGCCGCGGGGCACCGACCAGGTGGACATCGCGTTGCCCGGCGTGGCGAACTTGATCCGGTTGTCCGTCACGCCGGCGCCGGACGGGGCGACCCGGGTCGGTCCGGCAACGCAGGTCACGAAGCGGACCTGGCGCTACGACTCGGGGCAACCGCAACCCGGCTGGTCCAGCGTTGACTGGCCGACCCCGGTCCCGGAGTCCGGCCAGGTCTCGGCTTATCAGCGCCGCGTCGACCGGTTGGCGACTCATGGATGACGAAGTCCCCGACATCGCCGGGCCGCAGCTGACCGCGGGCCAGGTGGGACGTATGTACCGCCGCGGGCCACACCTGACCTCGGGCCAGGTGGGATGTATGTACGTTTCGCGCTGCGGGGCCACACCTGACCGCGGATCGTGCGTGGACCTCCGTAGCTGAGGTGATCGAAAGGTGCGTGGATGCTGTTTCATCTCCGGCGAAACAGCATCTGCGCACCTTTCGATGGCGATTTGCGGCCGCGACGGAGTCGAGTGGCGACTTCTGGTGCCGAGAACCAAAATCCGGGACTAACGTCGATGGGTGCACCCGGTGGACTTCGCCGAGCTCGGTCTGCGGGTCGGACCGATCTTGCTCTTCGTGGTGGCGATCACCGTGGTGGCCGAACTGTCCGACGCGATCGGACTGTTCGTGCTGGTCGCCCGATGGGCGGCCGTGCTGGGCCGCGGCTCGGTGCTGGGACTGTGGCTCCTGATCGTGCTGCTGGCCAGTGTGGCAACGGCTGTGCTCTCGCTGGACACCACCGCCGTGCTGCTCACCCCGGTGGTGCTCGTGCTCGCTCGACGGCTGGCGCTCAGCGAAGAGCTCTTTGCCTTCACGGCAGTGTGGCTGGCCAATACCGCCTCGCTGATCCTGCCGGTATCCAACCTGACCAACTTGCTGGCTGCCGGCCGGTTCCGCGCAGGGGGCGTGTCCTTCACGGCGACGATGTGGGCACCGGCGCTGGCGATCTGGGCCGTGACGGTGGCGGTGCTCGCGCTCGTGTTCCGGGCGCGGCTGCGGGGGCGCTATCAAGTGCCCACCTCGTTCCCGTCCGAGGACCGGGTGCTGCTGATCATTGCGGGAATGGTGTGCGCCGGCCTTGGGCTGGCCTTCTCCCTTGGTGTGAACGTGGCCGTGGCCGCTGTGATCGGTGCGCTGGTGCTGGTCGTCGCCTGCCTGCTGCGGCGACCGCGACTGGTGGGTTGGCGACTGGTGCCCTGGCAGCTGGTGTCGGGTGTGAGCGTGCTGTTCGTGATCGTCGAGATCGCGCATGCCAACGGGCTCGGCACCTGGCTGATGAGCCTGGTAGGCCAGGGGACGACCTGGACAGACCTGGTGCGGCTCGCCGGGATCTCCGCGGTGGGAGCGAATCTGGTCAACAACCTGCCCGCCTACTTGATGTTGGAGCCGACGGCCGTGGACGCGCCGGAGCGGATCGCTGCCTTACTGATCGGGGTCAACGCCGGACCGCTGATCACACCGTGGGCGAGCCTGGCGACCCTGCTGTGGGCAGCTCGCTGCCGCGCCGCCGGGCTGAACCTGTCCTGGGCGCGTTTTGCGCTGCTCGGGCTGCTCCTCGTGCCGCTCTGCCTGATGGCCGGGACCGCAGCACTCTGGGCTTAGGAAGGCGGCCCTCGGCATCGCCCGCCCTCTTATGGATGATGAAATCCCCGGCATCGGAGGTCTCGTCCACAGGCTCAGCGCGACCTCGAGCGTCATCCACAGATTGCCGATGACCCCGTACGAAACCGGCCTGACGTGCACATTGTCTGGGCATGCATGCACGCATCGACCCATCAGACCGGCTCCTTGCGACGGCGGCCCATCAGGGCGGCGTCGTCAGCGCCGAGCAGCTGGCCCTCTTCGGCTTCAACCTTCGGTCCGTTGATCGCCTGGTCAGCCAACAAAGCTGGCAGCGATTGACTCCTGGCCTCTATCCGCTGGGTGTCGGGCAGCCCTCTTGGGAAGGACTCGCCTGGGGAGGTGTGCTCCTTGGCGGTTCCGAGTCCCGGTTGGGATTCGAGGCGGCGGGACATCTGTGGGAGCTGGTGGCAGACCCGCCGCGGACGATCACGGTGCTGACTCCGCACGGCCGGTATATCGCCCCACGCGGTTGCTGGGACTTCCGACAAGAGCGACCAGGCAGCCGCTCGACCAAGAGTCCCGGGTCGCCTCCCCGGACCACGGTCGAGGACACCGTGCTCGATCTCTGCAGCCGGTCGAGCGCGCGGGAGGCGATCGGTATCCTCACGGCCGCGGTCCAGTGTGGTCGAACAACGAGCGGCCGGATTCTGAGGTGCCTCGATGGTCGCCAACGGGTGCGCCATCGGAAGCTGTTGCACGAGTTGCTCAGCGATGTCGCGGAGGGCGCCGAGTCACCTCTGGAGATGCGCTACCTACGGGATGTCGAACGTGCCCACGGATTGCCCCGGGCCATCCGTCAGGCGCGCAGCAGAAATGGCCGAGCGTTCCGCGACCTGCTCTATGAGGAGTTCGCCACGATCATCGAGCTGGATGGAAGGATCCACATCGCCGGGCGATTTCGGGACATGCAGCGCGACAACCTTGCCCTACTGGGTGGACGGGTCACTCTCCGTTACGGCTGGCACGACGTTGCCGACCGCCCGTGCGAGGTGGCCTGGCAGGTCGCCGCGCTGCTTGTCGACCGCGGGTGGGCCGGATTGCCGACCCGCTGCGCCCATTGTGAGCACGCCAGCGATGCTGATCTGAGCGGCGACCTGTCAGGTTGGAGCTGAGGGTGCCCTCCGCGCAACTCTATGGATAGTTTCGTCACCGACATCGGTGACGAAACTATCCGTTAGTGAGCCGAGCCCTGCTTCTTCTTGATGCCGAAGGTCGTGTAGGCCAGGGTGATCAGGGCGGTGATACAGAGCAGGATCAGCCCGATGGTGTAGCTGTGGGTCGCCTCGTTGTAGGTCGCGCCCATCACGAGCGGCGGGAAGTAGCCGCCGAGCCCGCCGGCGGCGCCGACGATGCCGGTCACCGTGCCGACCTTCTCCGCCGGCGCCAGTTGGGCCACCCAGGCGAAGACGCCACCGGTGCCCAGCCCGAGGAAGACGGCCATCAGGACGAACGCACTGCCGGCGAGGAGTTCCGGCGGGAGCTTGAGCGAGATCACGATCGCCATCACCGCGGCACCGGTGAGCGAGATCATCAGCACCGCCTTCGGACCGATCCTGTCCGAGAGGATGCCACCGACCGGCCGGGCGATCACGGCCGCGATCGCGAAACCGGCGGTCCGGGTGCCGGCGCCGGTCAGGTCGAACTCGTAGACGTCCTTCAGGTACGTCGGCAGATAGGTCGAGAACGCGACGAAGCCGCCGAAGGTCACCGCATACAGGAAGGCCATCTGCCAGGTGACGCCGAGCTTGGCGGCGGCAGCCAGCTTCGGCAGCACCGGCGCGGTGTTCGGCGACCAGAGCGGCGAGTCGCGCATCATCGTCCAGATGATCACGCCGACCACCGCCAAGGCGACGGCGATGATCAGGTGCGTGGTGACGTAGCCGAAGGTGTTGACCATCCGGGGAGTGAAGAATGCCGACAGCGCGGTGCCGCCCATGCCGGCACCGAAGACGCCGGTGGCGAAGCCACGGCGCGGCTTCTCGAACCAGGCGTTGACGAAGGGGATGCCGATCGCGAACGTGGTGCCGGCGATGCCGAGCAGGAAGCTGAACACCATCAGCAGCACGAAGGACTGCATGGTTCCCGCCAGGCAGACCAGCAGGACCGGCACGATCGAGGCGAACAGCATGACGGTGAACATCACCCGGCCGCCGAAACGGTCGGTGAGGGCACCGATCGGGATTCGGCCCAGAGAGCCGACGAGCACGGGCGTGGCGATCAGCAACGAGCGCTGGTTGGCGTCCAGCCCCAGTTCCTGCATGTAGCGGACGCCGAGCGGCGCGATCAGGTTCCACGCCCAGAAGGTGATGGTGAAGGCGAGCAGGGCCAGCAGCAGATTGCGGGTCTGGCTCGATTTGTCGATCATCGCGGCGCCGGAGGCGGTGTGGGACTGTGACATGGTCTCTCTTGTTTCCGGGGAAGGGCGCTTCGTCCAGGACGAACGGCGCTCAGCGGTTGCTGGACGATCGGTCTCGGGTGCCGACCGGATCCCAGCCACGGTGGCCAGGAGTGGCTCCCGGGCGCGTCTGGTCATCGCGACTGCGATAGACGATGTACGGCCGGAAGAGGTAGTGGAGCGGTGCGGAGAAGACGTGCACCAGACGGGTGAACGGCCAGAGGGCGAACAACGCCATCCCGACCAGGGTGTGCAGCTTGAACGCGAACGACGACTCGCTCATCGAGGCGATATCCGGTTGCAGGATGAACACCGAACGGAACCACGGTGCGACCGTCTCGCGGTAGGAGGGTCCGTGATCGGGAGCAACCACACTGAGCACGGTGGTGGCCAGCCCGGCGAGAATCGCCGCGACCAGAACGACGTACATCAGCTTGTCGTTCTTCGTGGTGGCCATGAACACCGGGCCGGTGGTGCGGCGGCGGTAGATCAGAATCGACACTCCGACCAGGGTCGCGAAGCCCGCCACCGAGCCGAGCGCGAGGGCGTTGATGTGGTAGAGGTGCTCGCTGATCCCGACCCGGTCGGTCCAGGACTTGGGGATCACCAGACCGATGAAATGCCCGCCGACCACCACCAGGATGCCGAAGTGGAACAACGGCGACCCGATCCGCAGCAGCCGCGACTCGTACAGCTGGGAAGACCGGGTGGTCCAGCCGAACTGGTCGTAGCGATAGCGCCAGATGGTGCCGCCCACCAAGGTGGCGAGCATCAGATAGGGGAGTACGCCCCACAGCAAGACGTCCATCAGGCACTCACCGTTCCCAGGTCGAGCTGCCTCAGATTCGAACTGAGGGGCAGCAGTCGTGGATCGCCGGCGTCCAGCCCGACGGTCTCGGTCGGCGGTCCGGCAGCAGCCATCGCGAGCACGGACTGTCGGTCCTTGGGTGAGGCGCCGGGCAGGGTGGCGCACACGGCGGTGATCACCCCGGCGTACGGGGTGCGCCGGTCGAGCAGCGCCAGCCGCAGCAGTTCGAGACTGCGCCGGAACTCCTGCAGCAGCGCCGCACCGTCGACCGGATCGACCCGCGCGGCGTACTCGAGGATCAACGGCAGATAGTCCGGCAGCTCACCGTGGGTGTTGACCAGGAAGTTCGACCGGCGATAACGCTGCTTGACCGCGGCCAATGTCTCGCCGCGCCGGCGGGTATCGCCGTCGGTGTAGTACGACAGATACAGCGTGTGCTTGCGGGACAGATCGAAGGTCTCGACGTAGTGATTCTGCAAGGTCCGCTCCGGCGTACTGGCCCACAGGTCCAGCACACCGACGAAGTCGCTCAGCCGACCGGGCGCGGCATCGGCGAGCGCGGCGCGTACCAACTCGGCCTGCTCGATGAGCTCGGGGTCGGGATAGCCGAGCACGACCGAGGCGGCCTGCCAGACGACCCGATCTGCGTGCCGGGGGTGGGTGGGATGGCCTGAGCGAGATGGATGCATCACGGGCCCTACTTCTTCCCGACACTGGAGTGTTCGGGGAACAGCCCTTCGGGTGAGCCGTTGCCGTCCCAGTTGAGCAGGTTGACCCGGCCCTTCAGGTTGGATCCAGAGGCCGAGCTGTCCGAGGTCTGTCGCTGCTTGAGCGCCTGGAAGGTCTCCACCGCCACCGGAGTCGGCCGGCCACTGGCCTCGCCGAACGGTCCCGACTCACCGATCATCTCGTATGGCCCGCCGTCGAAGTCGAGCGAGCAGCCCATCTCCTCCAGATCGTGCGCCTGCTCCACGTGGGCCTTGGGGATGACATAGCGCTCGTCGTATTTGGCAATGGCGAGCAGCCGGTACATCTCGCGGATCTCGGTGCCGGTCATGCCAACCGCGGTGGCGATCGACTCGTCGGCCGGCCGGCCCAGGGTGACATTGCGCATGTACGCCCGCATCGCCGCCAGGATGGACAGCACCCGATCGATCTGCGCGGTGTCGCCGGCGGTGAACAGTTCCGCCAGATATTCCACCGGGATCCGCAGCTCGCGGAGGGCCCCGAACAGCACCCCGGCTTCCTCCGCGTCGTGGCCCTGGTCGCGCAGCAGATCGACGATCGGCGACAGCGGCGGGATGTACCAGACCATCGGCATGGTCCGGTATTCCGGATGCAGCGGCAGCGCCACCTTGTATTTCTTGGCCAGCGCGTAGACCGGGGACCGCCGGGCGGCATCCAGCCAGTCGGCCGGGATGCCCTGCTGCCGGGCGTTGGCGATCACCTCGGGATCGTTCGGATCCAAGATCACGTCCAGGTGCGCCTGGTAGAGCTGCTTCTCGTCCTTGGTGGCGGCGGCTGCGGTGACCGCGTCGGCGTCATAGAGGAACAGACCGAGATAGCGCAGCCGGCCAACGCAGGTCTCCGAACAGACCGTCGGCAGTCCGACCTCCACCCGCGGGTAGCAGAAGGTGCACTTCTCGGCCTTGCCGGTCTTGTGGTTGAAGTAGATCTTCTTGTACGGGCAGCCGGTCATGCACTGCCGCCAGCCGCGGCACTTGTCCTGGTCGACCAGCACGATCCCGTCTTCGGACCGCTTGTAGATCGCACCGGACGGGCAGGAGGCCATGCAGGCCGGGTTGAGGCAGTGCTCGCAGATCCGCGGCAGATAGAACATGAAGGTCTTCTCGAACTCGAATTTGATCTTCTCGTTCGACTCCTGCCGGACCTTCGCCACGATCGGGTCCAGGTGACCCATTTCGGTCGTGCCGCCGAGATCGTCGTCCCAGTTGGCCGACCAGGTGACCTTCATGTCCTCGCCGGTGATCAGCGATTTGGGCCGCGCGACCGGGAAGTCGTCACCCAGCGGCGCATCGATCAAAGCGTGATAGTCGTACGTCCAGGGCTCGTAGTAGTCCTTCAGCTCCGGCTGGATCGGGGAGGCGAAGATGCCTAGCAGTCGCTTCCAGCGCGGACCGGTACGCAGCTGCAACCGGCCGCGCCGGTTGAGGGTCCAGCCGCCCTTCCATTTGTCCTGGTCCTCATAACGTCGCGGATAGCCCTGGCCGGGCCGGGTCTCGACGTTGTTGAACCAGACGTACTCGGTGCCAGACCGGTTCGTCCAGGCCTGCTTGCAGGTCACCGAGCAGGTGTGGCACCCGATGCATTTGTCCAGGTTCATCACCATGCCCATCTGGGCCATGACTCTCATCGGTCGCTGCTCCCCATCAGACGCTCCCTCATCAGTACTGGACCTCCTGTGAGCGGCGACGAATCGTGGCCACGTGGTCACGCTGGTTCCCGGTCGGGCCGAGGTAGTTGAACGTGTACGACAGCTGGGCGTAGCCGCCGATCAGGTGCGTCGGCTTGACCAGCAGCCGGGTGACGGAGTTGTGGATGCCGCCGCGGCGTCCGGTCTTCTCCGACTTCGGCACGTCGATGGTCCGTTCCTGGGCGTGGTGCACATAGACCACACCGACCGGCATCCGGTGCGACACGATCGCCCGCCCGACCAGCACACCGTTGGCGTTGTCGCATTCGACCCAGTCGTTGTCGGCGACCCCGATCGACTCCGCGTCCGCCGGGCTCATCCAGACCGTGGGGCCACCCCGGGACAGCGACAGCATGAACAGGTTGTCCTGGTATTCGGAGTGGATCGACCACTTCGAGTGCGGCGTCAGATAGCGGACCACCACCTGCTTGGCACCGTCCGGGCCGATCTGCGGTTCACCGAACAGCTTGTGCATGTCCAACGGCGGCCGGTACGTCGGCATCGTCTCGCCGAGATCGCGCATCCAGTCGTGGTCGAGGAAGAAGTGCATCCGGCCGGTCAACGTGTGCCACGGTTTCAGCCGCTCCACGTTGACGGTGAAGGGCGCATAGCGGCGACCGCCGGTCTCCGACCCCGACCATTCCGGCGAGGTGATCACCGGCTGCGGCGAGCTCTGGGTCATCGGGAAGGTGATCCGCTTCTCCTCCGACCCTTCGGACAGGTCGTGCAGGTGCTTGCCGACCCGCTTCTCCAAGGCCTTGAAACCCGCGGTGGCCAGCTCGCCGTTGGTGGTGCCGGAGAAGGCGAGGATGGCCTCGGCCAGCTTGACGTCGGTGTCGATCGCCGGGCGACCGTCGCCGGCGCCGCCGAGCATCACCCCGTTGGTCCGGCCGAGCCGATCGACCTCGTCGGCCATCGGGAAGGTGACGTTCTTGACCGTGAACCCGAGCTTGTCGGCCAGCGGGCCGACGGTGGCCAGCTTGTCGGCGATCGCGGTGTAGTCGCGCTCGACGATCTGCAGCACCGGCATGGTCTTGCCCGGGATCGGCGCGACGTCCCCGCGCGCCCAGTCCCGGACCACACCGCCCGGCTGGGCGGTCTCGCCCGGGGTGTCGTGCTGGACCGGCACGGCCACCAGGTCGTGCCGGGTGCCGAGGTGGGTCTTGGCCTGCCGGGACAGCTCCTGGGCGATCAGGTGGAACGCGTCGAAGTCGCTCTTGGCCTCCCACGGCGGGTCGATGGCCGGCGAGAACGCGTGCACGAACGGGTGCATGTCGGTCGAGGAGAGGTCGTTCTTCTCATACCAGGTGGCGGCCGGCAGCACGATGTCGGACAGCAGCGTGGTCGAGGTCATCCGGAAGTCGGCCGACAACAGCAGATCGAGCTTGCCCTCGGGCGCGTCCTCGCGCCAGGTGACGTCCTTGGGCCGGATATCCGCGGCGCCCTCCTCGGCCGCCAGGTTGCTGTGCGTGCCGAGCAGATACTTGAGGAAGTATTCGTTGCCCTTGGCCGAGGAGCCCATCAGATTGGACCGCCACAGCACCAGGGTCCGGGGCCAGTTCTCCGGTGCGTCGATGTCGGCGATCGAGGGTTTGATCTTGCCGTCCGCGAGTTGCTGCGCCACGTACGCCGACGGTGTCTCCGCGGTGCCGGCATCGACCGCCGCCCGCGCGTCGTCGGCCAGGTCCAGCGGATTGACGTCGAACTGGGGATAGAAGGGCATCCAGCCCAGCCGGGTCGACTGGGCGATCGTGTCGGCGGTGTGCATCCCGGTCAGATTGCCCTCGGCCAGCGGCGAGGCCAGGGCGTCCGCGGCGTACCCGTCGAACCGCCACTGGTCGGTGTGCATGTACCAGTACGCAGTGCCGATCATGGTCCGCGGCGGCCGCGACCAGTCGAGCCCGTTGGCGAGCGAGATCCAGCCGGTGATCGGTCGACACTTCTCCTGGCCGACATAGTGCGCCCAGCCGCCGCCGTTGCGGCCCATCGCCCCGGTCAGGATCAACATGGAGAGGATGGCGCGGTAGGTGGCGTCGGCATGGAACCACTGGCAGATCCCGGCCCCCATGATGATCATGGACCGGCCCTCGGAGTCCTCGGAGTTGGTGGCGAACTCGCGGGCGATCCGGATGCAGGCCTCGGCCGGCACGCTGGTGATCTCTGCTTGCCAGGCCGGGGTGTACGGGCTGCTGGCGTCGTCGTAGCCGGTGGGCCATTCCCCGGGCAGACCGGGGCGGCCGACACCATGCTGGGCGAGCATCAGGTCGAACACCGTGGTGACCAGCTTGCCGTTGATCCGGGTGACCGGGACACCGCGGCGCAGCACCCCGCCCTCGCCTTCCTCGTCGGCGAAGTGCGGCAGCAGCACCTCCGCGGTCTCCTCGGCGACCTTGGCGTCCCGCAAGGACAGCGCCGGCACCACGTCGCCGAGATCGAGGTTCCATTGGCCCTCGCCGGACTCGGCGTAGCGGAAGCCCATCGAGCCGTTCGGCACCTTCGGCTGACCGGTGGCCGCATCCAGCAGCACGGTCTTCCAGGCGTCCTCGGGAGCGGCCTGGCTCGGATCGGCGGCCAGATCTGCGGCGGTGAGGAATTTGCCCGGCACCAAGCCGCCGTGCGGGGCGGCGTCGCTGACCGGGGCCTCGGTCAGGGTGATCAGGAACGGCAGATCGGTGTACTGCCGGACGTAGTCGACGAAGAACGGCACCCGCCGGTCGACGAAGTACTCCTTCAAGATCACGTGCGTCATGGCCATGGCCAGGGCGGCGTCGGTGCCGGCCTGGGCGGGCAGCCATTCGTCGGCGAATTTGGTGTTGTCGGCGTAGTCCGGGCTGACGGTGACCACCTTGGTGCCGCGATAGCGGACCTCGGCCATCCAGTGGGCGTCCGGGGTGCGGGTGACCGGGACGTTGGAGCCCCACATCATCAGATAGGTGGCATCCCACCAGTCGCCGGACTCCGGGACGTCGGTCTGATCGCCGAACACCTGCGGGCTGGCCACCGGCAGATCGGCGTACCAGTCGTAGAAGGAGGTCATCACCCCGCCGATCAGCTGGGTGAATCGGGTGCCGACGCAGTGCGACACCATCGACATCGCCGGGATCGGGGAGAAGCCGCTGCAGCGGTCAGGGCCGTAGGTCTTGATCGTGTGCACGTGAGCGGCGGCGATCATCTCCACCGCCTCCTGCCAACTGACCCGGACCAGGCCGCCCTTGCCGCGGGCCTGCTGATAGCGCCGGCGCCGTTCAGGATCGGTGACCACATCGGCCCATGCCAACACCGGGTCCTTCAGCCGCTGCTTGGCCTCGCGATACATCTCGAGCAGCACTCCGCGGGCGTACGGGTAGCGCACTCGGGTGGGGGAGTAGGTGTACCAGGAGAAGGCGGCGCCGCGCGGGCAGCCGCGCGGCTCGTAGTCGGGCCGGTCCGAGCCAGGGGACGGATAGTCGGTCTGCTGGGACTCCCAGGTGATGATCCCGTCGCGGACGTAGACCTTCCACGAGCACGACCCGGTGCAGTTCACCCCGTGAGTGGAGCGGACGACCTTGTCATGGCTCCAGCGATCGCGGTAGAACACGTCGCCGGCGCGTCCACCCTTCCGGAAGACCAGTCGGCCGTCGTCGGACTCCTCCCAGCGGGAGAAGAACTTCCCGATGGACAGGAGCGCATCGGAAGCAGGGCCGTCGACCCCAGCGGTGGGTGAGGAAGCCATGAAGGGACCGTAATCGTGGCCCCCTCGGGTAAGGCCAGCCTCACTCCTGCATCTCAGGACGTTGGTCCTGAGTGTGAGGTTGTGTTCACTTTCGGGTCTGTAGTGATGATCGTAGACATGCTGCGAAGATGGACAGCATGGCGATCCGGCCCGTGGTGGACGGGCACAACGACCTTCCCTGGGCGATGCGTGCCGTGCGCTACGACTTCGCCGAGCGCGACATTGCCGAGCCGCAGCACGCGATGCACACCGATCTCGGCCGGTTGCGAGCCGGTGGAGTGGCCGGCCAGTTCTGGTCGGTCTATGTGCCCTGCTCCTATCGGGGTGCCGACGCCGTCACGGCCACGCTGGAGCAGATCGATGCCGTCCATGCGATGGTCGGCCACTATCGGCACTCGCTTGCTCTGGTCACCACCGCAGAGGGACTGCAGCTGACCGTACGCGACGGTGGGCCGATCGCCAGCCTGCTCGGGGCCGAGGGCGGGCACAGCATCGACAACTCGCTGGGGGTGCTGCGCTGCCTGTATCGACTCGGGGTGCGCTATCTGACCCTGACCCACAACGAGAACACCGACTGGGCCGACTCGGCCACCGACGAGCCGCGGCACGGCGGACTGACCGAGTTCGGCCGCGAGGTGGTCGCGGAGATGAACCGGCTCGGCATGATGGTGGATCTGTCGCACGTCTCGCCGGACACGATGCGGGATGCGCTGGCGATCACCGCCGCGCCGGTGATCTTCTCCCACTCCTCGGCACGCGCAGTGTGCGATCACCCGCGGAACGTGCCGGACGACGTCTTGGCCCAGCTGTCGGACAACGGCGGAGTCTGCATGGTCACCTTCGTGCCCGAGTTCGTCTCCCCGGCCGTGCGGTCCTGGCAGGTCGAGGTCCAGGAGGACGCGCGTGCCTCCGGGGTCGACATCCGCGACCTGGCGGCGATGGAAGCGTTCGTACAGCCCTATCTCGGGTCTCGGCCCATCGCGACCCTGGCCGATGTGGTCGCCCACTGCGAGTACGTACGCGAGATCGCGGGCGTCGACCACGTCGGCCTAGGCGGCGACTACGACGGAGTGACTTCGCTGCCCGCGGGACTGGAGGATGTCGCCGGCTATCCGCGGCTGCTGGATGCTTTGGCCGAGCGTGGCTGGTCGGAGGGCGATCTGGCCAAGCTGGGGTGGCAGAACGTGACGCGAGTGCTGGCCGAGACCGAGTTGGTGGCCAGTGAGTTGCGGGATGCCTGTGGTCCGTCGCTGGCCACCATCGACCAACTCGATGGCTGATGGACGGGTCGGTGCTGGGCCGGGTCTGGGGGATCATCCGCTCAGTGGCGATGTATCACGCGATTCCCGGCCGGCACCGTCGGATGGCCCGCTTCTACGCAGAGTTCCTCGGTCCTGGGGACCTGGGGTTCGACATCGGGGCCCACGTCGGCAGCCGGGTCCGGTCCTGGCGTCGGTTGGGCGCCCGGGTGATCGCGGTCGAGCCGCAGCCCGACTGTCTGCGGGTGCTGCGGTTGCTGTACGGCCGGAATCGGGCTGTCGAGATCGTGGCGGCTGCCGTGGGCGCCGTGCCAGGGACCGCGACCTTGTCGGTTTCCAGTCGGACGCCCACGGTGTCGACGCTGTCGGACGAGTGGATCGATGAGGTCAGTGCCGACCGGCGGTTTGCCCGCGTGCACTGGGATCGCGGCGTCGAGGTCCCGGTGACGACGCTGGACGCGCTGATCGCGACGTACGGCGAGCCGGCCTTCTGCAAGATCGACGTGGAGGGATTCGAGCGAAAGGTATTGGCAGGTCTGAGCCGACCGCTGCGAGCGTTGTCGTTCGAATACTTGCCGGCCGCGCATGGCGAGGCGTTGGACGCGCTCGCGCAAGTGGAGGCACTGGGTGACTACCGCTACAACTACTCACCGATCGAGACCATGCGCTGGGCCAGCGAGTCCTGGCTGGACGGCAGCGAGCTGCGGCAGTTGCTGGAACGGTTCAGACCGTCCGGCCGCTCCGGGGATGTCTACGCCCGGCTTCCCACTCTCGCCTGAACACGCCCGAACTCGGCCGCCTATGGTCAGCCGGACAGGACCACGCGGTCAGCAGCGGAGTGACGGCGACGGACCAATCGGCCACCGGTCAGCCCGATGGCGACGCCGAGGATGCCGGAGCCGAGCGCGGTCAGTCCGAGGGGCGCGGCCGGCGTGCCGGCGATCGGTGCGGCCGCCTGATCGGTCGCGACCGATCCGTTGCCGGCTTCGGCAGGCTGCGACAAGACGCCGCTCTCGCGCAGCAGGGCGAGTAGAGCCTCCGGGTCACTCGGTCGCTGCCAGTGGGCCGGCCGATCCAGGAGGTTGCCGCCGCCGGCCTCGGTGGACACCGACTGCAGCCAGAGGCCGTCGTCGGCAGTCAGGTAGACGCGGTCGATCCGCCAGACGGTCATGTCGTGGATCATCCAAGTGAGACGGATCTGGCAGTCGCTGCAGTCCTGCATCACACTGGCCGGGCTGTCAGTCGGGCCGGCGGGTGCCTGATAGGCCCCGACGGCATCGACCAGACGCTGGTAGCGCGCCCCGTTGGTGTGCAGCCCCGTTGCCTCGCCCGTGCCCGGGCTCACGATGAGCACGCTGGTCGGTCCGCCTGCCCACGCCTGGCCGGCCGCGTACCAGCTCCCGGTCACGATCAACAGCAATCCGGCGAGCACGGCCGCACTGCGCTTCAGCACGATTCTCATACTGGGTCTACACCGCCGATGCAGGAACGGTTCGACGCAGGTCCGGGTCGGGCTGGTGGTCAGGGGTCCAACCGATAGAGCACGTCGTCGTTGGAGGCGGTCGCCCAGATCGAGCCGTGGGCAGCGCGTACGTCGCCGCAACTGCTGGTGTCAGTGGTGACTGCCTCTGAGACCGTCCTGGACGCGGGATCGATCTGGCGCAGGAATGGAACGGTGTCGCTGACCCACACCGCATCGGGTGTGGCCGCCACGCCGCAGGTCGTCGCACCGGTGGGAACCACCCCGGTCTGGCGCAGGCCATCGCGGTCCAAGGCGACCAGACCGGCCCGGGTGAGGACCCAGATCTGGTCGCCGATCGCCAACTCCCGAGGCCCGTCCAGGCCGGTGGCGCGGGCGACGACCGAACGTGCTGTCACATCGACCTGGACCACGGTGCCGTCGGCGAGGCTGGAGACCCAGACCGTGTCGTCCTCGGCGACGAGTGCGGTCCCGGAAACGCCCAGCTCGAGCGGCGGGTCGGACTTGTTCGTGGCCGGGTCGATCCCGACGAGCCCCGCGTCGGTGATGACCCAGAGCCGGCCGGCCGCCGCCTCGAGGTGGCCTTGGTCCGGTCTCTTGGCCACGGACAGGCGGGCGAGAACCTTGCCGGAACGCGGATTCAGTCGTACGACCTCATCGCTTGCTCCGCTCGCGTCCGGACTGCAGGTCCACACCGAGCCGAACGCGACGCCCAGGCCTTGGCACAGGCCAGACGCGCCGGTGGGAAGAGTGCGAACCACCCGGTTGCTGGCCGGGTCGACGACCACCACTGAGCCGCTGTCGGTCTTCACATACAGCGAGGTGTCGTCGGACGCGAGCCAATCCGGGTTGCCGGTGATCGCGATCTCGGCCCGCTGGCGCTCGGCCATGGACACCGCTGATGGCTCAGGGGCCGCGGAGGTCGGTGGGGTCGCGGAGGTCGGAGACGGTCCAACTCCGTCGGTGCCACCGCAGGCAGCCAGGGCGACCAGAAGCAAGCACCCCGCTATCCGGGGCACTACTGGGCGAACTCTCCCACGGGCACCGATGAGCCGATCCTAGAACGAAGTTCCTGGCCAGGGGGCGAATCAATTGGTTTGAGTTGGCCGGAGAGTCGCCAGCCTCGGTTGTTGAGCGACGGAGATGGCGGCGGCTCGCGTCTACCGGCCAGCGAGGGCAAGACCTCACTGGTCAGCCCTGCGAGAAGTGCGATGACAAGGAAGGAACGGACGATTCCTGGGCTGCTAGTTTGGTGACCGTGTCGCGTGTTGTAGTCCCGGGACACGGTGGGCCGGATGGTTCACGAACACATCACGCTCGGGCTGGTGAGACATGGCGATCTGCTTCGAACTCGTGCTGAACTTCGGCGACAACGTTGAGGCGGCGCAGGCCGCCGCCCGGACCGACACGAAGCCATGGGTGCTCAATGCAGGAGGTCATCGCATTCCTCTTCACCGGCCGCTGCTGTCAACCCTGGGCTCGAACATCGAGCTCACGATTCTGCCCGTGGCCGTCGGCTGGGGTGTTGGCCTCGACGGCAGTCTGCCCAGGTTCCCTCTCACCGCAGCCGAGTTCACCGAGTTGGGTCATCACCTCTACGATCTGCTTGCGCAGCTCGACGGGTATGTCACTGCCAAGGTCGGGTGGGATGTGGAAGCCCTGCTAGACCCCGCGGAGCTCAAAGCCGAATGGTCGCAGGAGTTGGCCGACGGCAGCCTCGACGGGCTCGTGATCTCCGACAGCCTTCGCGGCGAGCTTGAGCTCAGCGACAACTACGTCCCGTTTCAGCCGGGGTATTGCTGGATCCCCTATCGAGGCGAGGTCCCGAGCAGCCTCACGGCTGACTAGGTGTGTTGCTGAACACGCTCAGATCAACTAGCGCAGCGACTCGGCGATCGTTCGAGCCTGCTCCAGCCGGCTGATGCCCTCCAGCCGGACGGTGAGCTCGCGGCCGTCGAGCGTCGGCTGCCAAATCAGGCTGGGACCGGAGACGCGCGCCGTCTCGCGGTGCTCGATGCCCTCGCGGTCGACGTAGACGATCTCGTGCGGGTCGGCCAGCCAGGCGGCGTCGGCACCGGCGACATCGGTCGGGGTCACGGTCGACCAGTTCTGTTTGAGGAAGACCCAGGAGATCGTGCCGTCGAACTGATCGAGGTGCACCGGCTGCCCGTCGATGCTCCAGTCCATCCCCACCACTCGTCGGTCGCTGGTCACGGTGACCTGATCCGGTTTGCCCAGCGCGCTCGGCAGTCCGATCGGGAAGTCCACCGCGGCCCGCGCCTGCTCCAGGCTCATCACCGTGCGACCCTCGACCAGTGGCGTTGGGGTCGATGGTGGCGCAGATGTCGGTGGCGGACCGGTCCGGATCAGTACGCCGCCGATCCGCAGCCATTCGCCGACGGCAGCCCGGACCGGCGGGCTGAGGGCGCCCACCAGCAGCACGATCGCGATCACCACCGCGATCAGCCGTCGCCGTCGGTTCCGCAGCCAGCGCCACCAGCCGAGCCAACGGCGCCGATTCTTGCTCGGCGCCGAGCGAATGGCCGTCAAGACGTTGCCGACCAGTTCGTCGGGCACCGGGTCGATCGTGATCGAATGCCCGGCACGGACGAGCTCGGCCGCCAGCGTCTCGTCGGTGGGTTCGATCGACTCACGGTCGGTCATCGGCCACCTCCGTCCGTAGCCGGTGGAGTGCGCGATGCAGCCGGGATTTCACCGTGCCCGGTCGCAGGCCGAGTGTGGCAGCCGTCTCCGCCTCGGTCAGCTCCAGCAGATAGCGGCAGGTGACCACCTCGCGCAGCCCTTCCGGCAATCGCCGGACCCGCGCCAGCAGTTGGTCGCGGCGGACCTCCTCGATCGCACTGTCTGCCGGGTCTGCCGTGCTCAGGTCTGTGACCGGCCAGGTTGCTGCCGCGTACGCCTCGCGTGCCGCCCGGCGTCCCCGCGCTCGGAGGCTGTTGCGGGTCACGTTGCGAACGATGGTCAGCAGCCACGGCCGAAACTCCTCCCCCTCTCGGAACCGGGACAGCGCGGCATGAGCGCGGACGAACGCTTCCTGGACGACGTCGTCGGCATCCGTTCCGGCTCCCCACAGCACGGCCATCCGCTTCGCCATCGGGGCATGCCGACGTACCAGGTGGCCGTACGCCGCCGGGTCGCCACCCAGCGCCGCCGCCACCAGGGTCGTGTCTGCGGTCTCGCCGATGTCGGGGTCCCTCATATCGGATCGCTCACCCGTCCTACACCGTCGGGGCCCGGGAGGTTCGCGCGGCATCCCAGTCCGGAGGTATCGGGGCTGCCAAGATGGGTCCACGGTGCGAAAGGAGACTCTGGCTATGACCGGGCTGCTCGAGGTGATCGCCCTGCACGCGGCGGACGCGGAACGGGCCGAGGCCGGCGGTGCGGACCGGATCGAACTGGTCGGCACGATGGCTGGCGATGGGCTGTCCCCCGAGCCGGCCCTGGTCGGCCAGGTGCGGCGGGCCACGAGCCTGCCGATCCGAGTGATGCTGCGGCTGCGGGAGGGCTTCGGCACCGACGGCGGTGAGGTGACGCGGCTGCAGGGGCTGCTGTCGAGCTATCGGTCGGTCGGCGCCGACGGGGTGGTGCTCGGCTTCCTCAATGCCCACACCGAGATCGACGTCGGCGTGGTGCTGGAGATCATCGGGGAGTCACCGGACTTCGGCTGGACCTTCCATCGTGCGGTGGATTCCTGCTTCGACACCGACACGGCCTGGTGGGTGCTGCGCCAGCTCCCAGGGCTGGACCAGGTGCTGACGGCGGGCTCGGCGCGTGGGGTGTCGGAAGGTCTTGACGACCTGGTCGCTCGGGCGCAGGCGGACGAGTTCGCGCGATCGGCGATCATGGCCGGCGGCGGGCTGCTGCCCGAGCATGTGCCGTGGCTGGCCCGGTCGGGGGTGCGCTCCTTCCACATCGGCTCGTCGGCGCGCCCGCTGGGATCATGGAAGGCGTACGTGGATCCCGACCTGGTCGGCACCTGGCGTCGGCTGGTCGATGACGCCGTGCACCGGAGCGAGCCCGCGTGATCTTCATCGACCCGCCGACCTGGCCGGGTCACGGTCGACTCTGGTCGCATCTGATCAGCTCCACGTCCTATGAGGAGTTGCACGACTTCGCCGCCTCGGTGGGGATTCCGCGGCGGGCGTTCGAGCGGGATCACTATGACGTGATCGCGGAGCGGTACGAGTCGGTGGTGGCCGCCGGCGCGCGCCCGGCCCGTTCCCGAGAGCTGGTGGCCATGTTGCAGGCGGCCGGTCTGCGACGTCGGCATCGGTCGGCGCTGGCGCCCGCCATAGGGCGGCGCTGGCCGCAGCCGTTGCGGCCGGGAGATCTGGTAGCGGTGGTGGCGCCGTCGGGCCCGGTGTCGTCGGATCGGCTCGCGCATGGGGTGGCGCTGCTGGATTCGTGGGGCCTGCGGGTACGGATTCAGCCACACCTGCTGGGCAGGGACTCGGCGTTGCCCTATCTGGCGGCGGGCGATCGTCAGCGGGCCGCCGATCTGAGCAATGCCTGGGCCGACCCCGAGGTGGCCGCGGTGTGGGCCGCCCGGGGTGGCTATGGCGCGCAGCGGATGATCGATCTGCTGGATTGGCCGACGGTTCGGGCCGCGGAGCCGAAGTGGTTGGTCGGATTCAGCGATATCACCGCGCTGCACACGCGACTGAGTCGCGAACTGGACCTGGTGACCGTGCACGGACCGTCCTTGGCGTCGGCCGGTCAGCTGGACGACGAGTTATCCGTGGCTGCCCTGCGCTCGTTGCTGATGGGACCGCAACCAATCGCAGGGGCGACGCTGGTCGAGGGCCGCAGCCTCGTCCCGGGTGTGGCCCATGGGCGGCTGGTGGGTGGGAACCTCTCCCTGATCGCCGCCGATATCGGGGTGGAACCGGCGCCGGAGACCTCCGCGATCGCGGTCTTCGAGGACGTCGGCGAGGATGCGTACCGGGTCGACCGGATGCTCACCCAGCTGCTCCGATCGCGCTGGTTCGAACAGATCAGGGGAGTGGCGGTCGGGGAGTTCAGTCCGGGACGGAACGCTGGCCCAGAGGCAGCTGACCTGATCGTGGCCGTGATCGCCGACCGACTCGAGCGACTGCGGATCCCGATCATCGCCGACGTACCGGTCGGTCATGGGCCTCGCAACCTGGCGTTGCCGCTGGGCGCCGCCGTCACCCTGTCCGCCCCGGCCCCGGCCGGCTCTCCGGCCACGCTCGCCCTCGCCTGATCTCACCGAACTTCCGGTTATTGGTCCACCTGTGGCGTGGACAGGTAACCGGAAATCGCCGGGGACTGCCGGGGGCACCGAACTTTCGGTTGTTGGTCCACCTGTGGCGTGGACAGGTAACCGGAAATCGCAGGGAGTCAGGCGGCGGCATCGTGGAGCGCGGCGGGCAAGGGGGCGGAGTGCACGACAACCAAGCTGGTCACGGCACGGGTCAAGCAGACGTAGAGGCGGCGTAGGCCCGTGATCTCGTCAGGCTCGCCCGCCACGAGGTCGGCCGGCTCGCTGAGCACGACGTGGTCGAACTCGAGACCTTTGGCCAAGGAGGCCGGGACGAGGTCGACGCGGGCGTCGAAGATCTGGGCGTCCTCGCCGAGCAGGTCGTAGCGGATGCCGGCCTTCTCGAGGGCCTTCCGAACAGTCGCCACGGCAGCGTCGGGCACGATCACACCGACAGTGCCTTCTCGCCCCAGCGCCTCGGTGGTGGCGGTGATCAGGTCTGCTGTGGTGCCACCACGCAGGTCCAGGGCACCGCGATTGCGCCGGACCGAGTGTGGCGGAGTGAGCTGGGGCGCAATGCGTGGCAGCAGTCGGGCGGCGAAATCGATCACCGCGCCAGGCACTCGGAAGCCGGCGACCAGTTCTTCGACCGCTGCGCCGGGATGCCCGAGGTGGGTCATCGACTCCGTCCACGACGAGGTGGCCCACGGGGTGGTCGCCTGCGCGAGATCGCCGAGCACGGTCACCGAGCCGGTGGATGCACGGCGGCCGACGGCCCGCAACTGCATGGGGGAGAGGTCCTGTGCCTCGTCCACGATCACGTGGCCCAGGCTCGGCGTCCGATTGATCAGGTCCGCCGCCTCGTCGATCAAGACCACGTCGGCCAGCGACCAGCGGGCGGAGCCGACGCTGCGGGCCGGCTTCCGCATCATGATCAACTGCTGCTCTTCGGGAGACAGGATTCCCTCGGCGGAGGCGGCCAGGAACTCGGCATCGGTGAGCAGCCGCAGCACGAGTTTGACGGGATCGACCTTGGGCCACAGCGCATCGGCGTACGTCTTCACCGGCCGGGACCGGGCGACGGCGTTCTGTACGCGATCGTCGGGTGAGTCGCCGGAGGCCTCCATCCGCAGCAGCACCTGGTGTGCGAGCCGTTGCGGCAGCATCGTCCGGCCGGCTTCGTAGCGCACGCCACGCGTCCTCAGCTCGTCGAGGATCTCCTCGACGAGATAGGTGGCTACTCGCCACTGATAGGCGCCACGCGGCACCACCAGCGTCTCGCTCGGTCGGCTGACGCCGCCCCAGACTGCACGGCGCAGCACCTCGGCCATCCGGGCGTCACCCTTGATCAGGGCCGCCGGCACCGGATCAAGTCCGCGGATTGCTGCTCTGGTGGCATCGGTCACCAGCGAGGAGACGGTCGCTTGCTTCGCGTCGATCTCGCCGAGGGCCGGCAGCACGTCGCCGATGTAGGACAGGAAGCTGTCGTTGGGGCCGACCACCAGCACGCCGGACCGAGCGAGCTGGTCCCGGTAGGCATAGAGCAGGTACGCCGCTCGGTGCAGCCCGACGGCTGTCTTACCGGTGCCGGGGGCTCCTTGGATGCAGAGCGAGTCGGCGAGTTCGGCGCGGACGATCCGGTCCTGCTCGGGTTGGATGGTGGCCACGATGTCGCGCATCGGCCCGGTCCGCGGACGCTCGATCTCGGACTCGAGGATCTCCGATTCCAACCCGGAGACTCCGCCGACGGAGGTCAGGTCCTCGTCCTCGTATGCGGTCAGCTGCCCGTGAGAGAACCCGAACCGACGACGCATCCGTACCCCCATCGGCTCGCCAGGGCGGGCCTGATAGAAGGGCAGCGACATCTGGGCACGCCAGTCGATCACCATCGGCTCGCCGCCGATCTCACCCGTGACGTGCCGACGGCCGATGTAGAGCGTCTCGTCGAGCTCGCCGCCCAGAGTCGTGTCGTAGTCCAGCCGGCCGAAGAACAGCGGCACCGTCGGATCGTCTTCCAGCGCCTTCATCCGTCGATAGAGCACCTGCTTGAGATGCTCGGTGGACACATGGTTGGCGCCGCTGCCGACTGCGGTCAGTCCGGCCGTGTGCTCGCGCATCCGCTGCAGGGCGGCGCGGGAGTCGGCGAGATGTTGTCGCTCGTGGTCCAGGGTCGTCTCAGTCTCGCGAGGGTTGGTCGAGAGGGCCGGTTCGGATGCAGGCATGGCAAAGCCTCCGATCGCCAGGGGTGGGCCGGCGGGGAATCAAGCGCGCGGGTGGAGGAGCCGGGCGACTCTACCAGCCGCGTAGGCGGTAGTCATCCGATTTTCCTCCACCCGCCGGCCCGGACTCAGGCGCGGAGCGTCACATCCTCCTGGGTGAGCGTGCCCTGACTCTGTGTCTCGGCGCAGGTGGGCACCTGGATCGGTCCGCTCTCAGATTCGGGAACGGTGACCGGTGGGTACAGGTCCCGCTCCGAATTCCGGGCGACGAGACCGTAGTGCCGGACCCGCTCCTCGGCCTGGAATCGCAGCCACGCGCTGATGGTGGCCCACAGTGTGGTCTTCATCGTCTCCTCCTTAATGTTAGTGACCTATCACATAGTAAGAGGGCTGTAACATAGAATCAAGAGGGTTTGCCGGACGATCCGATGGAGCCGGTACGCCGGTGGTTGGTGAGGGAGGGCGAAGTGGGCTATCACCACGGTGATCTGCGGGCGGCGCTGATTCTGGCGGGCATCGAGCTGATCGCTGAGAAGGGCATTGCCGGTCTCTCGGTGGCGGAGGCTGCCCGGCGAACCGGGGTGAGCACGGCGGCGCCGTACCGGCATTTCGCCAATCGCAACGCGTTCCTGCTGGCCGTGGCGACCGAGGCCGGGCGGATCATGGGCGATCAGCTGGAGGCTGCATTGGAGGCCGTACGAGAACGATCAGCCGACCCGCTCGATCAGCTCGAGGCCATCGCCGAGACGTACGTGCGGTTCATGATCACGCATCGAGCCGGCTTCGATCTCGTCTTCGTCCGGGAACTCCAGGAGTCCGAGGATCAGGCTCTGCGGGACGCCGGACGACGGGTGATCGACCTGATGCTGGCGCCGACGATCGAGGTCAGCCCGGACATGCTGCGAGCCCTCGAGCTCAACGAGGAGATCTGGACCAGTGCGCACGGCTATGCGGCGCTCTGTCTGACCGGGCTGTTCCGGGCGGAGGACGTCCTTGCATCGGCCCCGCGGGCGGCGCGCCGACTCGGGCAGGCGGCCTCAGGTCGCCTCTGATGGTCCCGGTCCGTACGCTGACCGTTGTGAGCACCGAGACCGGCCGCACCTTCGCGATTCCCCAGGACCCGGCAGATCGGCCGGTCCGCCGCCGACGGGCGGTGCGGGTGATCGCGGTCGGGCCGGATGACCGAGTGCTCCTGTTCGAGGACAGCGACCCAGGCATTCCGGGACTCACCTGGTGGGTCACCCCTGGGGGCGGCATAGATCCTGGCGAGACCGAGCGACAGGCTGCCGTACGGGAGATGGCCGAGGAGACCGGCTATGTCTTGGCCGAGGACGCGCTGATCGGTCCACTGGCAACGCGGTATGTGGTGCACGGCTACACCGATCAAGTGCTCGAGCAGCACGAGTCCTTCTATCTCGTGAGGGTGCAGGCGTTCGAGGTGGACGTCGCCGGGCACACCGTGGACGAGCAGGTCACTCTGCAGGGTCATCGCTGGTGGAGCCCTGAGGAGCTCGCGAGCAAGACGGCCTGGATCTGGCCCGCAGAACTCCTCGGGATCTGGGACCGGGCCGCCGATCTTTCGCTGCCGGTGCTGGAACTGGGTCGGCAGGAGGAGTCCACGATCCCGGTGTGACCGCGGCTCGAGCAGGGTGAGGTGCGGTTAGTCGGCGGTTTCCCAGAGCCGGGTGGCCCAGGTGGTGTGGCCCGGGGGCGCGAGACGTTCCCGTGGTTCGCGTGGCTGGCGGTCGTGTGTGGCCCTGGGGCGCAAGATGTCCCGGCACTGCGTCTGGCTCGTGGTCGTGTGTGGCCCGGCGGCGCGAAACGTTGCTGCGGCTCGTCTGGCTCGCGGTCATGTGTGGCCCCGGGGCGCAAGATGTACCGGCACTTCGCCTGATTCGTGGTCGTGTGTGGCCCGCCGGCGCGAAACGTTCCCGCGTCCGTCTGCTCGCGGTCGTTTGTGGCCCCGGGGCGCGAGACGTTCCCGCATCCCGTCTGCCTCCCGGGCGTGTGTGGCCCGGGGGCGCGAGACGTACCGGCCATCCGCGCACCCAGCGGTCATGAACCGGCCCCCGAGTGCGAAAGGTGCCGGCGGACCCGCAGAATGAGTCCACCGGCACCCGGATTCAGCGTCGACCGCCACCTCCGCCGCCCATCCCACCGGCCGCGGCCTCGCCGGCGGTGACGGTCGCGGACGAGGTTGCCGACCCCAACTCGCCGGCAGTAGACAGTCCGCCGACCGAGTCGCCGCTCGCCGTGCCGCCGAGGTAGACGGAGTATTCGTCACCGTCGGTGATGTCAGCGGTGGAGACCACCACGTTCTGCACCGACTTCCCCGCGGTGTAGGTGGCGATCACCTTCTTGTCGGCATCCACGATCTGGATCACCGTGCCCGCCTCGACGGCGCGGTCCAACGTCGCCGAGACCCAGCCCTGCTTGGAACCCGTGCCAGGCGAGACGACCATGCCGGCGCTGCCGGCGGCGACCAGAGTGCCGCCGTCGACAGTGAATTCCCCGTTGACGTCGAGCGCTCCGTTCCCGTTGCCCGCGGGCCCGTTGACGACCACGGTGCCGCCCGCGATCGAGGCAGAGCCGTTGGAATCCAGTCCGTCGCCCTCGGCGTTGATGACCAGAGTTCCGGCGGTGATGGTCACCGAGTAGTCGCCGACCTCCTCGCCACCCCCGCCAGCGCCACCCCCGCCGCCGGGACCAGCGCCTTGCTGGTCACCTGCGGCTGAGTCCTCGGTCCCGCTGCTGCCGCCGGCGGCGTTCACGCCGTCATCGCTCGAGGTCACCGTGGTGTCCCCGCCGCTGACGGTGATGTGCGCTGCCTCCAACCCCTCGTTCGAGGTCGACACTTCGACGGTGCCCTTGCTGATCAGCAGCTCGTCCTCGGCATGCACCGCGTCATCACCGCTGGCCAGAGTCACGGTGGCGCCGCTCAAGGCTGCGGACCCGTCGCTGTGCAGCGCATCATCACTGGCGTCGACGGTGATCGTGCCGCCCTCATAGACACTGAGCACGCCGGATTTCAAGCCCTTGGTCGAGTCGTCGTCGCCGGCCTGGGACTCATGGCCACCGCCGGTCGTGGCGCTGACCGCGCCACCGGTGACCACCAGGTCGGTGGCCGCATCGACGCCATCGCCGGCGGTCGTCGTCACAGTGACTTTGCCGCCCTGGATGTCGACGTACCCGGCTGTCTCGTCCTCGTCGTTATCGGACTTGATGCCGTCTCCGCCGGAGGTGATCGTGATGGTGCCGTCGGCGACCACGACGTAGTCCTTGCCTCGGATGCCGTCGTCCTTCGCCTGCACGGTGATCGTGCCCGAGGTGATCAGCAGCCCGTCGGTGGTGGCGATACCGTCGTTGCCGTTGCCCTTGACCGTCAGCTTCCCGGTCCCGGCCAGGGTCAGATCGGCGGTGCTGTAGAGAGCAGCGTTGACCTCGGCGTCGGTGGCATAGCTGTCGGTGTCGCTGAGCGTGTTCTCACTGCCGTCAGCGGTGATGACGGTCACCTCGTCGGCGTCGGTGGCGGCGATCGCCGCGCCGCTGCTGCTGGCGATGTCGACCCCGTTCAGGACGAGGACGACATGTGCGTCGGCGGCATCGATGGTCACCTGGCCGTCGGTCAGTGAACCGGACAAGACGTACGTGCCCGCTGCCGTGATCGTCACCGAGGAGCCGTCGATGGTGACGTTCTCGCTGCCGTCACCGGAAGCGGTGGCAGAGCTGCCGGTCAAGGTGATGGTGGTGGCGGTCGAGGCGTCGTAGCTGGTGGCGTCGGCGGAATGCGCTTCCTTGTTGGCGGCGAGCACCTCCGCAGCGGTCTGCGCTGCGGAGACGGACACGGTCGAACCTGCGGAGGTCGTCGAATCGGTGGCGGAGTTGCCGGAGGCGCCGACTCCGCAGCCGGCCAATGCCCCGACGCTGAAGACGGAGAGTGCTGCCAGACCTGCGAGTCGGCGGCGTACGGTCGTGGTTCTTTTCAGGGCGTTCATGAGGTGAGCTCCTCGGCTCTCAGCTGTCGATGCAGGACGGGACGCCAGCGATGGGCCGGCAGTTCGGGATGTAGGGCCGCAAGACCGGTGCCGAACTTGGAGATGGAGCAGGGGCGGTGTTGGAGTGCCCACAGCGCGCGGTCCATCTCCGCAGCGCTGCCGGCGCATTTGGTCTCGACGATCGCGTGGCTGTCGACTCGCCGCCGCCGGCTGCCGTCGGGCAGCATCCAGCACAGGTCGGTATCGATCGTCACCCGACTGCGGCTGGCCGGCAGGAAGAGCGTCACTCGGTGATAGGTGGTGATCAGGACCGGTCGCAGTTCGGTCGAGTCAGGTGGCCTGGCACCGGTCTGCGCGACGGCGTGGCACGCTTCGGTACGGTCCTGGCTGAGCAGGTGCTCGCCGTCGCCCGCGTACGGCAGCTGTTGCTTGACCGTGGCGCCACGCGGCCCTCGGGTCTTGACCTCGAGCAGGTGTTGGCCGCCGTCGAGATAGCTACGCGTCCTGATCTTGAACCGTCGCCGGCGACGCAGCGCGGTCAGCCGGTACGCGAGCAGGTCGGCCGTGTCGAAGTACACCGAGCGATAGCAGAACTGCCGGCGAGCCTCGATCTGCAGTACGCGAGTCGTGCTGGGCAGTGTCGCCAAGACGTCGTCCAGCCGATCGACCTCGACCAGGTATTTGCGGTCGATTCGGGTCAGCAGACCGGCCTGCTCGCTGAGCTCGGTCAGCCCGATCGGGGCCATGGTGGCGATCATCGGACGACCTCGTGAGTGCGAGTGTTGTGGATACGGGCGGTCAGCGCCGACTCGTGCGGCACCGGATGGCGCGGGACCCGATAGCGGACATCGACCATGGTGGTGTCGTTGACCAGGTCCAGCCTGATCACCGAGAGATTGACCAGCTTGGCGCCGAGCAGCATCTCCAGATGCGAGCGCAGCACCTCCTCGTCGCGGTGCGCGACATCGACCACGATCGTCTGTTGCCGATAGCCGCCCAGCAGCCGAGGGTGGTCGGCGATAGCGAGTACGGCGATGATCAGCACCATCAGGCCGCCTACCAGCAGGCTCGGCGTGCTGGTCAGCCCGGCCAACAGACCCAGCGCCAGCGAGGCGAAGTAGTAGGCCACCTCGTGCTGGGCGATCTCGCTGGATCGCAGCCGGATGATCGACAAGACCCCGAACAGACCGAGGCCGAGCCCGGCACTCACCGTGCTGGACCCGAGCACCATGGCCACCGCGAGGACGCCCACGTTGACGCCCAGGAAGGCGGCGACGAGGTCCTTGCGGTGGTGCCGAGGAAAGTAGACGGCAAAGGTCAAGACGGCGATGGCGATCAGGTCGATGCCGATCATGATCAGGGAGGTCATGGGAGTTCCTTCATCAGTGGTTCACGATGCATTCATCCTGGTGAACCGACCTTTGAGGTTTCTGTGAAGAAACGGTGCCTGACCGATGAGGTCCGACCCGGGGGGTCAGCCGCCGCCCCGACGGACGGTGATCCCGCCGCCACCGCCACTGAAGCCGCCACCGCCGCCGGTCAGGCTGCTACCGGTACGCCGACGGTTCGTCGTGGTGCCGGTGGTCGGCAGCGCCTCGGTGGTGTCAGCGAGCGACACGGTCGTACCGGCTGTCACACCGTCGGCGAGCTGGACACGAGTCCCGTCCATCACCCCGAGCTGGACCCGCTGGGTGGTGGTGCTGGAGCCGGACACCACGGTGACCGTGCCTGAGCCGTCACCGGTGGGCCGGACGGCGGAGACCGGGACCAGCACCGCGTCCTTGGCCGAAGCCACGGTGATCGTCGCCGTGGCGGAGACGCCGGAGGCCAACGCCGTACGGTGCTTCTTGGCCGTGGTCGCGTCGATCGTGAGCGTGACCGGATAGGTCGCGGATGAGTCGGACGAGTCACTGGGCAGCAGGCTGATCGCGGTGACCTTGGCCGGGAACGTCGTGCCGGGGGAGGGAGAGACGGACGCCTGCTGCCCGACTTTCACCGAGCGGATGGCGTCCTCGGATACGTCGATGGTCAACTGCACCGCCCCGGTGCCGACGATCTCGATCGCATCGGAGGTGGCCGTCGACTCACCTTTGGTGAACGGCTGAGTCGCGACTGTGCCGTCGATGGGTGCCAATAGGGTCGCGTGGTCGAGATCGAGTTCAGCCTGGGTCAGCGCCAGCTTCGCCTTCTTCACACTTGCCGTCGCCGCCGCGACGCTGGTGGTCTGGCCGCCCTGGCTGTTGCGTGCTGAGTTGGTCGCGGAGGAAGCTCCCGATGAAGACCCGGCGGATGAGGAGCCGGTCGAGCGTGAGTTCGAGGAGTTCGTCGCCTGGTTGCTGGACGTCGTCGACTTGGACGTCGTCGACTTGGACGAGGGCGGCGCGGAGGAATTCGACGGAGACGTCGTGGGCCGAGGGGATGGTGGCTCGGCGGTCGAGGTGCTGCTCGGCCTCGGTGACGGATTGGTCGTGGGTGGTGTCGAGGCGAGTTCACTGGCTGCCGTGGTGAGCGCTTGGACGGCGTTGGCCAGCGACTCCTGCTCGTCGACGACACCGTGCTGGGCTTGTTGCGCCTTGTCCAGCGCCGCCGTACAGGCATCGCGGTCATAGCCGGCGTCCAGCACGACGGCCTGACCGCCCGCGGCGCTGTCGGCCGCTGACGCCGATGGCGTGCTGGACGGGGTGTCGGACGGAGACGGGGTGTCGCTCGGACTCGGGGTATCGGACGGAGACGGGGTGTCGCTGGGGCTCGGGGCATCGCTCGAGCTGGGCGAGTCACTTGGACTCGGTGACTCCGAAGGCTCAGCAGACAAAGCAGCGCGGCAGATCTCGCCGGCGTCGGCGACCGCGCCGGTCGCTGTGGACAGGGCGTCGGTCAGCGACTGCTGGGCGTCCTTGACGGCCTGTTGTTTGGCTGCGATGTCTGCCGTGCTCGGCAAGCTCGGAGGTGCACTGGGGGAGGTGGTCGGGGAGGCCGAAGGGGTCGGTGATGCGGACGGCGTGGGCGTGGTCGACCTCGCCGGCGACGAACTCGAACTCGATCGGCTCGGGGTCTTGCTGGACGATCGATCGGACGACCGGTTCGCCGAGGGTGCGCTGGCGGACGCCTTCGCGGAGGCGCCAGCAGACGTGCTGGCTGAAGTGGAGGCGCTGGCGGAGGTTTCGTCCTCAGCGGCTTGTTCGGCTTGCTCCAAGGTCAGCTTGGCGGCAGCCAGATTTGCCTCGGCCTCGGTGATGGCGTCCTTCAGATCGCCGGTGTCCATGGTGGCCAAGACATCGCCGGCCTTGACGGTGTCGCCCACCTGCACCTTGACCGAGGTGACGGTGCCCGCGGCGGGAAACGACACGTCAGCGTTCTTCACCCGGGCCAGGGTCCCGGTGCCGGACAGCGTCTGGCTGATCGATCCCGTCGTGGCAGTGGTCGTCACATAGCGGTCGGCGGCCGAACTCGACTGCAGCGCCTGGGCGCCGAAGGCGGTTGCGGCCGTGAGAGCAACCGCTACCGGTACGCCGATGATGATCATCCGACGACGGCGACGCCGTCGTCGACGTGCTGTCGCCGAGGTCCGCTGAGGGGGTTTGGACACAGGGTTCATCAAGACTCCGAGCTCATCGGGAGACTGGCCTCATCAGGAGAAGGTTCCTAGCGGTTTGCTCGACGGAAGCCACAGCCCTGGTCGCCCGACTTGTAGACCGTGATCGACTTCGCCGCGACGGCGCCGGTGTCGTCGGCCTTGCCGTTGGCGTTGGCGCACATGCCGACCTTGGCTGCCGAGGCCTTGGCGCTCTTGGTGACGGTCACTGTCGTCTCGGATGTGGTCTTGACCGTCAATGTGGTCGTGTCGTCGGAGCCCAGCTGGGTCGCGGCGAGGGTCAAGGTGCCGCCCTTGATCGCGGTGACCTTCCCGGCACGCGGCCGGGCACCGTTGTTGGGCATCCCCGATGGCGCTCCACTGGGTGCCGCACCGCTCGGCGGCTGACCACCTGCCGATGGCTGGCCGCCTGCCGAGGGCATGCCAGACGGTGCGCCCGACGGCCTCGCCCCGCGGCCACCGCCGCCGAAGCCGAGCTCGCATTCGCCGTCGGCCGCCGGGCTCGCGGTCACCGATGTCGCCGTCACGGAGGTCGCCTTCTCATCCGTCGACGAGCTGAACACCGTCACGCAGTCGCCGGCGCTGATGTCGGACACCTTCCCGGTGACCCGGGTGAGGAACGTCGTTCCGCTCGAATAGGTGACCGCAGTCTGGCTCTCGCCGTCCTGGATCTGCAGCGTCTTGCCGTCGATGGCCGCGATCTCGCCGGTCACTCGACCGGGATCGTTGGCGCCGAAACCGCCGCCCCGGTTACCCCGCCCGCCTTGACCGCCTTGACCGCTTTGACCGTTCTGGCCGCTCTGGGCCGCGCTCGGCTGGTCACCAGGGCTGGCGTTCGAGGTGCCGGAGCTGCAGCCGGTGAGCAGCAGCAGCCCGCATCCTGCCGCGACGAGTGGGGCCGACAACAGCGGTCGAGTGCGAGCAGAGTGCTTCGTGGTGATCATCGATTTCTCCTTGTGAACAAGCACATTCGGGGTGACTGAGGGATACGGCGAGGTCATTCGCGCCGCAGGGCGTCAATGGGGGCGAGTCGGGCGGCCCGGGTCGCGGGATAGACGCCGGCGATCAGACCGATGCCGACGGCGACGACGAGCGCCCCGGCACTGGCCCAGAGCGACATGGTGACCGGCTGACTGATCAGCTTCGGCAGCAGCCAGGCGCCCAGCGCCGCGATACCGAGGCCGAGGATCCCGCCGGCCAACCCGAGGATGCCGGCCTCCATCAGGAACTGGCGTCTGATCAGCCGAGGTGCCGCACCCAGCGCCTTGCGGAGTCCGATCTCGCGGATCCGTTCCGAAACCGAGACCAGCATGATGTTCATGACGCCGATGCCGCCGACCAGCAGCGAGATACCGGCGATCCCGCCGAGCAGCACGGTGAGGGTGCGATCGGTAGCCGTGGCAGCCTCCACGATCGACTCCTGGCTCGTGATCGTGAAGTCCGCGTCGTCGCTGGAGCTGATGCCGTGCAGCGTGAGCAGGGCGCTGTTGGCCTGCTGGTACGCCGCCGACAAGGCGCCGGAGTCCGTGGCCTGCAGATAGATCGAGGACAGGGTGGTCGCGGAGGTGCCGACCGTGGTGCTGGCGGTGGTCCACGGCATGATCACCACGTCGTCGTCGCTGGTGGCACTCGACGACGATCCGCTCGCGCCGAGCACACCGATCACCGTGAAGGTGGTGGCGTTGATCTGCACCTCGGCGCCTACCGGGTTGCGTCCACCGAGCAGTTCCTCCGCTGTGCTCGACCCCAGCACCACGACCTTGCCGAGGTCGGCGAGGTCCGCATCAGTGAGGAAGCGTCCGCTGGCCAGGGTGCGCGAGCGTACGGTCTGCCAGTCAGGGGTGGCTGCGACCACGCTGGAGGTCCAGGTCTGCTCGCCGTACGTGACCACCTGCTGGGTGGTCGCCACCGGCGCGACCGCGCCGATGCTGGGCGCCACGCTTGGATCGGCCAGAGCTTCGGCATCGGCCCTGGTGAGGGTGGTGGCGGAGCCGAAGCCACCGCGCACGCCGCCACTGGTCGACGACCCCGGCGAGACGATCAGCAGATTGCTGCCCAGGGCGTTGATCTGCTCGCGTACCTGGTTCTGGGCGCCTTGGCCCAACCCGACGGTGAGGCTGACCGAGGCGATGCCGATCATGATGCCGAGCACGGTGAGCAGCGAGCGGACCCGGTTGAGCCGCACCGCCTCGGCCGCGACCGTGAGGGTCTCCCAGACCTTCACGCGAGTGCCCCGGATGCGAGTACGCCTGCATCGTCGTAGACCAGCCCATCGCGGACGTGCACGATCCGCTCGGCACGGTCGGCGACCTCGGCCTCGTGAGTGATCACGATGATCGTCCGGCCGGCCGCGTGCAGCTCGTCGATCAAGGTGAGTACGTCGGCGGTGGAGACCGAGTCCAGGTTGCCGGTCGGTTCGTCGGCCAGGATGAGTGCCGGATCGCCGACCAGGGCGCGCGCGACGGCGACGCGCTGCTGCTGACCGCCGGACAGCTCGCCCGGCCGGTGACCGATCCGGGAGCCGAGTCCGACCCGCTCCAGGGACTGGATGGCTCGTTGCTTGCGTTCGGCCCGGGACACGCCCGCATAGCAGAGCGGGAGCTCGACATTGCGCCATGCGGAGAGGGCCGGCAGCAGGTTGAACTGTTGGAAGATGAAGCCGATCCGCTGATTGCGGATGACGCTCAGCTCCTCCTCATCGAGTTCGGCGACATCCTCCCCGTCGAGCAGATAGCGGCCGCTGGTGATGGTGTCCAGGCAGCCGAGGATGTTCATCAGCGTGGACTTGCCGGAGCCGGACGGGCCCATGATCGCGACGTACTCGCCACGCCGTACGCCGAGCGTGACACCGCGCAGCGCCGAGACCTCGAGGGTGCCGTTGCGATAGGTCTTGCAGACCTCGGACAGGTCGACGACCAGCTCACTCATCGATTGCCTCGACTGCCTTGACCGCTACCTTGGCCAGCCTGACCACCCTGGCCGCCCTGACCGCTGAACTGGGGCGGCCCGCCCTGACCGCCGCCGAAGCCACCACCATTGAGGCCACCACCTCCGGGGAAGCCTTGGTTCTGGTTGCTGCCGCCACTACGCGAGCTGGTCGCAGCGGTGAAGGAGAAGACCACGACCTCGTCTCCGTCGCTGAGACCCTTGGTGATCACGGTGGAGGTGCCGATCACCTGCCCGATGCTCACCTCGGTCTGGACCTGCTGGCCGTTGACCAGCTTCTGCACCACGGTCTTGCCGTCGACGGTGCTGATCGCCTGGGTCGGCACGCTGATCACGTCGGCGAGTTGTTTGACGGTGATGTCGACGGTGGCGCTGGACCCGGGCAGCAGGTCGGTGTGTTTGCCGGTCACGGCGATCGTCACCGGGAAGGTCCCCGAGCCGCTGTTGGATCCCGAGCCACTGTTCGAGGAGCTGTTCTGTGAGCTGCTGGCCATCACCCCGACGGTGCTGACGGTGCCGAAGACCGGCTGCTCGCTGCCAGTGGGAGTGATGGTCGCCTGCAGACCCTTCTTGATCGAGGGCAGATCCACGTTGGAGACCGAGGTGTCGACCACGAATGTGCCGGTGCTGATCAGCGTGATCGACTCCGAGTCGTTGGAGTTGCCGGATCCGCTGCCCTCGGACGAGCCAGAGCCGCTGCCGCCGGACGAGCCAGAGCTCGAGCCAGAGGAGGATCCGACGGTGTCGCCCTTCTCGATCCCGACGGCCGCGATCGTGCCGGCGAAGGGCGCCACCAGTTCGGCGTCATCGAGGGCCGCCGTGGCTTGCTTCACGGCGTTCTGCTTCACCCGTACGGCGGCCTAGGCCGAGGCGAGGGCAGTGTCGGTCGCATCGGAGTCGTCCTGCAGGTCGCTGAGGGAGTCCTCCGCCTCGGTCAGCTCGGCTTCTGCGGCATCGAGGTCGATCTGGAGCTCGTCCTCGTTGATCTTGGCGAGGACGTCGCCCTTGCTGACCTTGTCGCCGACCTTCGCCGACACCTTGGTCACCACACCGGACGAGCCGAACGACAGTTCGGTCTGCTTGGCCGGATTGAGAGTCCCGGAGGCGCTGACAGTGGACTTGAGGGTGCCGGTGCTGACTGTCATCGTGCGGTACTGGGTCGCGGCCGAGCCCTGGTCGGACAAGAACAGCGCCCACACGCCATAGCCGGCGCCGCCGAGCAGCAGGACGAGGGCCAGGATCAGCACGATCGTGCCGCGGCGGCCCAGCCTGCGACCCAACCGATGCTTTCGCGAGCGCGTCGGGGGCGCGCTGACAGCCGCCTCTGGGGCATCCAGCTGGGTCACTGACACGAGTCCCTTCACGCACGGGGAAGTTCCCCGACGAACAGCTCTGCGGATCGCAGACTGCCCAGCGCGGTTGTGTCAGGACTGGCGTGAAGCTGTGGATGAGCTGTCAGGAAGGAAGGATGACCCGGGAGCAGCCGCCGTCCCCGTGGGAGATCGTCCGGTGCGAAGGCACGAGCCGGGTTCCGGTTGCCGGATCCTCATCTGTGCCGAGGTTCCGGGCGTAGCGGGGGTGGGCCCCGCCGGAGATCTGGAGGCGGATGCGGGTTCCGGGGACGAAGCGGTGCGCCAACGCGTCGAGCTCGATCCGGACAAGCCCGTCGGCGTTCCCCGGGGTCAGTCGGCGGAACCCGTCGCTGAGGTTGATCGACCGTCCGCTCGGTTGGACCTCGCACAGCCGGACGAAGAGGTCGGCGTACGGGTTGGTGCTGTGGTGCACCAACTCGACGTACGGGGTGCCGATCACCTCCAGTGGCTCGGACAGCGGCGGACCGGTGAAGGTCAAGACGTCGACGCGCTGGTCCAGCTTTCGGTTGTCCCGGCGGCCACCGATCGCTGGGTTGATCACCTGGCCGCCGACCGCCGGAGTGGGGTTGGTCGGGTCGTAGGTGAACATCGATGGACCTACCGCCGAGTCAGGCGGATTCTCGCCGAGCTCACCGTGGGCCTGTAAGTAGAGCACCCGCTCGGTGGCAGGCGGCGGCCAATCGGGCAGCTCGCGCCATTCCTCGGCGCCGGTGACGTAGAGGCGTACCGGGCTGGAACGCCGGCCGCTTTCGGTTCGGGCGAGGTGCTCGGCCAGCCAGTCGAGAGCGTCCTGGGTGACGACGCCCAGACCCTTCGTCGCCACTTCGACGTGAGTCCACGGGCCGATGGTCAGGCCGACCTCGACGCCACGTCGGCGCAGACACGCGTACTGCTCGATCATCTGGGCGACGAAGCGGTCCTGCCAGCCTTCCTGCAGTAAGACGGGGACGGAGACCCGCTCCAGGGCTTGGGTGAGCCGCATCGGTTGCCACACCGGATCCTCGGGATCGGCGGCGGTGAGCCACGCGCGGTAAGGCATCGTGCTGCCGGCGAGGACGGTCTCTTCGGCGTCGACGAGGGGCAGCTCCTCGAATCCGGGTCTGAGCCGCCGCCGGGCGGTGACGCCGCGCAGCAATCCGCCGACCATGCCGCCCTCGATGTGTCCGAAGCCGTCGAACAGGCTCAGGAGCTGTTCGAGTGAGAAGGCCCCGCCGCCGTGTGCCACCCAATGGTTGTCGTGTGCGGTGACCGCTATCACCGCACAGGCCAGCTCCGGCGGAGGGTCGACCATGATCGCCCACGCCGTGTAGCCGAGATAGGAAGCTCCGCACAACGCAAATCGGCCGTCGAACCATGGTTGGGTACGCAGCCACGCGACGGTGTCCGCGCCGTCGTCGATCTCGTGCCGGAACGGCTCGAAGTCGCCACCTGAGCCGAAGGTGCCGCGGCAGCTCTGGTTCACCACCCGGTAGCCGTGGGCTGCGTAGCTGCGGGCGGTCAGTGAGGAGATCAGACTCGAGCGGCCGTACGGGGTGCGAATGAGCAGAGTGCCGGATGGCGGGCCGACCGGCGTGTAGATGTCGGTGAGGAGTTGCACGCCGTCCCGCATCGGAACGGGCACTCCGTCGGTCACGGTGTACTCCCGCTCACCGGGCGGCAGTTTGAAGATCCGATCGGTCGCGCCATCGAGAACCCGGCGGCGTCGAGTCCGTGGCCGTGCCGATGGGCGCGATTGCGTGTTCATCGCTCGATGCCGTCCTCGTCTCGGGCGGAGGCCGCCGATGTCCATTCTGGCCGAGCGCGGGCCCGACTGACCAGCTCAGGACCGGCCCGGTTCCCGATCGAGGTATCGCGTACGGATCTTCCGGGGTCTGCGATCGTTCGTCGCCCGGGGGTGCAGGACGTATGTCGGCGACGCCCGGTCGGTGATCGTTCGTGGCCCGCGGGCGCAAGACGTACGCCGCGCGCGCCCGGTCGACGATCGTTCGTGGCCCGCGGGTGCAAGACGTACGCGGCCACGCTCGACGGCGATGCTGACAACGGGACTTGGTCTTGCTTGGGGTGCGCCGGGACCTTGGGCCCGGGGTGGCGAACCACCGGCCCTACTGGTCGGTAACGGTGGCAGGCAAGATAGGAGGTGATACCACCGATGGAGGGGGAGAGATGTCCAAGCACTTGATCATCGGCATCGACGGCTCGCCGGAGAGCGAGGCCGCCATGCATTGGGGCCTGGAGGAGGCCGCTCGCCGAGGTGCCGAAGTCGAGTTGATCTATGCGCTGGCAGTGCCCGTGGTCTCCGATGCCTACGGGATGGTGATGACGCGTCCCGATATCGACGAGCTGACCCTCTATTCACAGGGGCTGCTGGACGCCGCACTTGCGGCGGCGCGCGCGGCCGCGCCGGAGGGGGTCTCGGTGACCGCACGGTTGGCCAGTGGCCCGCCGGCTGCGGTGCTGATCGAGGCGTCCAAGCATGCGGACGCGCTGGTGGTCGGCACCCGAGGTCTGGGTGCGATCAGCGGCAAGCTGCTCGGCTCGGTGAGCGTGCGGCTGGCCGGCAAGTCTGTCTGCCCGGTCTACATCGTGCCGCCGGAATGGCGGGAGCACCCCGCGCCCGACGGACGGGTGCTGGTCGGTGTGGACGGATCTGAGCACTCCGACGCGGCGCTGCACATGGCGCTGGAGGAGGCCCGGCGGCGCCAGTTGGGTCTGACGGTGCTGTGCGCCTACCACGTGCCGTGGCTGGCTCGACCGATCGAGCCGGAGGTCATCGCCGAGTTCGAGGAGTCGGAGCGCTGGTTGGCGGAGAAGACCATCAGCGAATCGCTCGACCGGGTGAAGGGTCACAGCTATTCCGATGTGGAGATCGAGCAGGTGACGGTGCGCGGGACACCGGCCGAAGCGCTGGTGGAGGCCAGCAGATCTGCCGAGTTGACCGTCGTCGGCTCGCGTGGCCACCGCTCGTTCAGTCGGGCGATCCTCGGTTCGGTCAGCCGCACCCTGATGCAGGACTCGCCGCGCCCGGTCGCCGTAGTGCACAAGCCCTCGAGGAAGCACGCCGCCAGCAGCGAGTGACGGCCTGCAGTCGCGGGCGTCCACGGTCGCTTGTGGCCCGGCGGCGCCAGAGGTACGTGCTCTCCGCAGGATCAGCGGTCGTGTTTGGCCCCGCGGCGCCAGATGCGCCGTCCTCGTGATGGGGGCACCATCACGACTCCAGCGAAAGGTGCGCAGATGTAGCTTCGCTTCGAGGAAAGCTACATCCACGCACCACTCGATCTCAGAGTCGGCTGCGTCCGTACCGTCGCGAGCGACCGGTGGAGCAGCCGAGCAGCGAGTCGACGACTCCCGTCGCGAGCGGCCGTGAGGCGGAGCGATGGCTCCGTCTGGAGCGACGAGGGAGCAAACATGTTCTTCGTTTGCGAGCGAGGAGTGAAGACGGAGTCTTGGGAGCGCAGCCGAGCAGCGAGTCGACGACTACACAGCGTCTTCGGCGTCCATGATCGTGTAGGCGTAGCCCTGCTCGGCCAGGAACCGCTGCCGGTGCGCGGCGAAGTCGGCGTCGACGGTGTCGCGGGCGACGACGGCCAGGAATCTGGCTGTCGTCCCCTCGGATTTCGGTCGCAGCAGCCGGCCCAGTCGTTGCGCCTCTTCCTGGCGAGAGCCGAAAGCACCTGACACCTGGATGGCCACCTGCGCGCTGGGCAGGTCGATGGAGAAGTTCGCCACCTTGCTGACCACCAGCAGATCGACCTCGCCGGACCGGAATGCCTCATACAGCCGTTCGCGCTGCCGGACCGTGGTCTCGCCGGTGATCAGCGGTGCGTCCAGCCGGGCGGCCAGATCCTCGAGCTGGTCGACGTACTGGCCGATCACCAAGATCGGTACGCCGCGGTGCTTGGCCACCAGGTCGATGACGACCTGGGTTTTCGACTCGGCGGTCGAAGCCAGGCGGTATTTCACGTCCGGCTCGGCAACCGCGTACGTCATCCGCTCCGGCTCGCTCAAGGTCACTCGCACCTCGACGCAATCGGCCGGGGCGATATAGCCCTGGGCCTCGATGTCCTTCCACGGCGCGTCATACCGCTTCGGTCCGATCAGGGAGAACACATCGCCCTCTCGGCCGTCCTCGCGGACGAGCGTCGCCGTCAGCCCCAGCCTCCGCCGAGCCTGCAGATCCGCGGTCATCCGAAACACCGGCGCCGGCAGCAGGTGTACCTCGTCATAGATCACCAGACCCCAGTCCCGGGCGCCGAACAGCTCCAGGTGTGGATGGATGCCGCCGCGCTTGGTGGTGATCACCTGATAGGTGGCGATGGTCACCGGCCGGATCTGCTTCTTGGCGCCGGAGTATTCGCCGATCTCGTCAGCGGTCAGGGTGGTCCGGCGGAGCAGTTCGTCGCGCCACTGCCGGGCCGAGACGGTGTTGGTGACCAGGATCAGCGTCGTTGCCTGGGCATGGGCCATCGAGGCAGCGCCGACCACGGTCTTGCCGGCGCCGCAGGGCAGCACCACCACGCCGGAACCGCCGTGCCAGAAGGAATCCGCGGCCTGCTGCTGGTACGGCCGCAGCTCCCAGCCGTCCTGCTCCAGGGCGATCGCGTGCGCCTCGCCGTCGACATAGCCGGCCAGGTCCTCGGCCGGCCAGCCCAGCTTGAGCAGCACCTGCTTGAGGTGACCCCGCTCGGAGGCATGGACGACCACGGTGTCGTCGTCGAGCCTGGCACCGACCAGCCCTTTGACCTTGGCCGAGCGCAGCACCTCGGTCAGCACCGCCCGATCGGTACTGACCAGCACCAGACCCTGGGTGGGGTGCTTCTCCAGCCGGAGTCGACCGAACCGGTCCATCGTGTCGGCGACATCGACCAGCAACGAGCTCGGCACGGGATAGCGGCTGTAGGTGAGCAGGGTGTCGACGACCTGCTCGGCATCGTGCCCCGCAGCACGGGCGTTCCAGAGCCCGAGCGGGGTCAGTCGATAGGTGTGGATGTGCTCCGGGGCTCGCTCCAGCTCGGCGAACGGCGCGATGGCCATCCGGCACGCGTCGGCGTCGGGATGGTCGACTTCGAGCAGCAGCGTCTTGTCGGACTGGACCACCAACGGTCCAGGGGTACTACGTGTCAAGAGTTGTCTTCCTTAGGGCTGCCGCTGTCCGAGGGCGTGACAGTCGGGCTCGCGCCGGCGTCGGTGGCCGACCTGTTCGCCGGCTCAGATTCGGGTGGGGGACTCGGCTGGGTGACCATCAGTGTCGGGCTCCAGGGTCCCCTGTTGCCGGCGAGGTCCACTGCGCGGACCTGGACGACATGGCTCCTGGAGTCGTTGAACCAGCCGACGGTGGCTTCCGGCTGCTGTGTGCTGGTGACGTTGAACCCGTTGACCCACACCTCGTACCAGACCGATCCTCGATCGTCGGTCGCTGCCGTCCAGGCGACGCCCAGCAGCTCTGGATCCGCGCCAGTCGACCACAACCGGTTGATTGCCGTGGGTGGAGCGTGATCGGTGAGTCCGTCGACGGCGGTCGCGGCCGGCTTGCTTTGTCCGGCGGTGACTCGTCGCACGGTAGGTCGCTGCGTGCCTGCGCCGACCGAGCTGGATGGTTCGGCCTGGTCGATGAGGGTGCGGGAATCGGCGGAGCTTGTGGCCGTCGCCGATCGCGTGGCGGCCGTCGGATTGGGCAACGGCGACAACGTGGAGTTGCTCGCCGGTGGGGCGCTACTTCCCGGGACCGAGAGATCACCACTCGCCGGACCAGGTGGTGTGGTACGCGCATCGTGGGGTCGGCTCGACGTACCGATCCGGCTCGACGACCCCGACACACTCGGCACCAGATACAGACAGCTGACGGTAACCAGGCAGACACCGAAGACGAGAAGTCTCCGGATCGTCGCTGGCTGCATCGACCCAGTCTAGGTCGGGAGGGGAACTATCGCTGCCGGACGCGTCGATTGAGGCGTTCCTCGATTGAGGCTTGCGTCCAGCCTCAGGACGGCAGATGATGAAGTCAGGCGGGCGGATGGACCCCGTTGTCGTGCCTCCGGGTACTGACTCTATTGCCGCTTGACGGCTTACTTATTGGTGGCATTCCGCCCGCCGCCTACCTCGTGATCGAGGACACCCGAGCCAGCGGGATCGACACGGGCCTGCCGCTTCGGGCATCGATGCCGGTGACCACGCCGGCGTCGGCACGGATCTCCCGCAACTCTCGATCGGTGGGGCGGCCATCGGCGGCGACATAGTGGATTCGCACAGTCTCGTCGGCCTGCTGCGCGGCCGCGATCCGCTCCAGGGTCTCCGAGGTCGGGGTCTCTGCGGTCGGGATCTGTGTCGCCAGGTCGGTCGGCTCGTGCCGAGACTGGTGCCGGGTCCGTTCGCCCATCAGCACCGCGACGGCCGACTCGGTCGCCTGGACATCGGGCCGCGGTCGGTGCCCGCTGCGACGGGATGCCCGGAGTGGATCCGGGGCGGTGATCGAGCGTCCGGACGAGTCCTCGGCCGCGGGGCTGTGACCGATGCGATGCAGGAAGTCCACCACCTCGTACGGTTCTGCGGCGGCAACCAGGATCCCCGGCGCGAGCTCGCGCAGTCCGAGCACCCCTGCGTCCGGGTGGGCCAGGATGGCGGCAGTCTGGGCCTCGTCGGCGATCCGGACGTAGGCGCGGGCGGGACCGATGCGGATGCTGCCGTGCTGCCGGGCGACATCGTCGATCAGGTACGTCAGCGGCTGTGGCACGGCTGTGGTGGCGTGGTGCTCCAGCCAGCGGTGGACCTCGGCGGCCGACCAGCCGGCGTCGAACGCGCGTCGCAGGGATGGGCCGCTGAACCGGAACACCGCCGCGCCGCCGCGTGATTCCTGATCGGCCAGCAGCCGAAGCTCGCGAGCCAGCTGATAGGGGACCGGACCGGGCGCGATGGCAGTCAGATCGGCCTGCAGGATGACCTGCTCCACGGTCGCCGGGAAGGCCTCGGCGAGACCGGCCGGCACCGGCTGCGTATCGGCCAGCAGCGCCGCCCGGCCCAACCCCGAGACGGCCTGCAGGCTGCTGACCCCCAGCCAACCGGTCTCCCGCCAGGTCCAGGCCAACACCGAGTCCAGCGGAATGCCGCCCACTCTGACCAGCCGGGGACGTCGCCAGTCCACTGCTGCCCGCAACTGGCCGAGGTCGATGGTGGTGCCGACCTCGGCAGCGGCGAGCAGTTCGAGCACCAGCCCGCGGACCGTGGCCGCTCCCGGCGCTGCCGACTCGGGTCCGAGGGGATGGCCGCCTGGCTCGCTGGACAGGCCGGGCAGCCGATCGCTGTGTCGCCAGGCCGCGACGAGTGCGCGCCAACGATCGGCCGGATCCCGCTCCGCCCAGCGGTCGTAGTCGACCGTCGGCAGCAGTCGCTGCCCGTCGCCGCCGGCAATCAGCTCCGCGGCCGCGGCGGCCTCCAGCACGTACGCGGCATGGTCGTTCTCGGTGCCGAGGATCCTCGCCAGGCCGGCGAGGTCGCGTACCCCGAGGCCGCCGTCTCGCAACAGTCGGTACGGGGTCGTCTCCAGAGTGTGGGCGAGGAGTTCCACGTCGTGCACGAGCCCGTACGCGGCGCCGATCGCGGCCCGGTCGACCAGTCGTGGCGTACGGATCGGGCCGGTCAGCGAAGGTGCGGCGGTGGGGACTGGGCGAGGGGTGAACCGCTGACCGCGCAGGTGCCAGGCAACCTCGCGCGGCAGCAGCACCGTGTCGGGGCCGATGGGGCGGAGCAGCCGTCGCGCGAGCAGCTGCTCGACCGGAGTCCGCGCGGTGTCGGCGGTGATGGCGCGGTCGGCGCCAGAGACGGTGCCTGCCGGGCTCCACAGCAGCCGGTCGATCACCAGGCGAGCCTCCGGGCCGGCCTCGACCAGCAGTTCCTCGATCCGTTCGGCCGGGAGCGGGCGCGGCGACTGTGGCGCGAGCCCACCCGGATAGGGGCCGAGATGATCTCGAACGGCTCGCACCAGATGCAGGCTGTCGTCGGCTCCCCAGAGCAATGCCCGCTGTCGCAGGTCGCCGACCGCGGCGGCGCAGACGGCCGGATCGGCCTGCAAGAGCTCGGCCAGCATCGGCACTGCGGCGGGATCGGGCAGCGCAGTCAGCCCTTCGGCGACCAGCCGCTGCCAGGCGTTCAGCGCATCGAGGGACCGGCCGACCGAGCTGGTCGTCGTTGCCTGGGTGGACAGGTCTGCGATGTCGGTCGGGGTCGGATAGGCCAGATCCGGGCGCAAGGTGAACAACCGGGCAAGAGCCGACTCGTCCAGCTGGCGCAGCGCTTCCGTGAGCGTCCGCGCACCCTGGGCCGGACGAGAGTCAGTGGTGAACACGGTTAGCGGAGCGGGCCGCGCGGGCGTCGGGTGCCCGGAGGCGGATCGGGGTGCCCCTGCTTCAGCGCCCGATAGGCCGCGATGATCGCCGCCACGAGGAGCACCCAGCTGCCGAAGCAGGCCCAGGCGGCCAGTGTGTTCCACCACAGGGAGAACAGGCCGTCCGCGCTGACCAGCGCCAGCAGCCCGACCGCCCCGAGGAGGCCGAGCACGACCCCGAATGTCGCACGGGTAGGAGTGCGCCCGTGAGTCATCCGCCCGGTGAGCAGGTACGCCAGCACCACGGTGACCGGGGCGAGCACCCAGATCAGTCCGCCGAGGGCCAACGTGATCAGCACGCCGGGGGTGACCGCCGCGAGCACTGTACGGGCGGTGGGTGCGGCCGGAGGTCGCCCCGGCTGCTGGTAGCCGGGTCCGGGGACGAACCACTGCGGCGTGCCGGGCGCCGGATAGGGAGCGCTGGCGGGTGGGTAGGCCGGCGGCCCCGGCAGTTGGGCTGCGGGCAGTTGGGTTGGCGGGAACTGAGGTGGCGGGAACTGTGGCGCCGACGGCGGTGCGATCGCCGGAGGCGCGGCCGGTGCTGATGGCGGGGACCAGTGCGCGGCAGCCCAGGCGGAGGACTCGGCGGTCGCCAGACTGGCGACCACGTCGAACGGCTCGTTCGGATCGCGCTGCACAGGCGGTTCCGGCACGAGATCGGCGAGCTGCGGCACGGGCTGGGTCGGGTCGGCGAAAGCAGGGCGAGCCAGTGGCGCGGGGGTCTCGGCCGGTGCCGGCGACGGTGGCGCCAGGTCGGCGGCTACCGACGAGGGTGCGTCGAAGGCGTCCGGTCGTTCGAGGGGCGCATACTCCGGCCCGTCCTCCCACGTCGCCATGACCGCAATCTTAGGAGGGTCCGGATCGGCCCGGTGCGTTCAGTGTTCTCAGTGCTGAACGATGTGCAGCGGTGATCGGCCGTGCTCGCGGTGCAGGTCGACCTCCAGCCCCAAGTGGGCGTGGCGGGCGATGGCCAGTCCGGTCACCATGGCCACCATGGCGATCAGACCGCCGCAGAGGAACATGCTGGGTCGCGCCCCGAAGTGGTCGATCAGCCAGCCGACGGCCGGGCTGCCGACCGCCTGGCCGCCGAGCAGCACCAGGATGTAGACGCTCATCACCCGGCCCCGGACCCCGGCGTCGGATCGGGTCTGCACCAGGGAGTTCGCGCCGGTGAGGAACAGCAGGCTCAACATCCCGCAGCCGGCCAGCAGCGCACCGAACAGCCAGATCGTCGGCGCGATGGACGCGAGCGCCAAGACCACACCGAGCCCGGTCAGCGTGCTGACCAGCATCCGCAGCCGCAGCACCTCGGTGCGACGGGCGGAGAGCAGTGCCCCGGCCAACGCCCCGACGGCGGTCAGCGAGTTGAACATGCTGTAGCCGCTCACCCCGGTCGCGAACTCGTTGTTGGCGAAGGCGGCCAGGATCACCGGCATGTTCAGACCGAGCACGCCCATGACGCCGACCAGCACGATGGTCCAGGCCACCTCTGAGGTGTGCGCGATATAGACCAGTCCGGCGCGCAACTGCCCCTTGGCCGGTGCGGTGCCACCGGTTGACTGAGCAGGTACGCGGATGATGCCCACGATCGCGACGACCAGCAGACAGGCCGCGGCGTTGATCAGGAACGACCAGCCCTGACCGACGGCGTGGATCAGCAGCCCGGACAGCGCCGGACCGAGCAGGGCACCGAACTGGAACACCGACGAGTTGAGGCTGACCGCGTTGCGGATGCGGTCGGGGCCGACCAACTCGGACACGAACGCTTGCCGGGTGGGGTTGTCGACCACGGTGACGAAGCCCAGCAACGCGGCGACGAGGAAGACGTGCCAGGACTGGACGGCACCGGTGAGCGCCAGCACACCCATGGTCAGGGCCAGCGCGGCGGCGAGCGATTGGGTGACCAGCAGGATCCTTCGCTTCGGGTAACGATCGGCGATCACGCCGCCGAACAGACCGAACACCAGCACCGGTAGGAACTGCAGTGCGACCGCGACACCGACCGCGGTGACGCTGCCGGTGAGCTCGAGCACCAGCCAGTCCTGGGCGATCCGCTGCATCCACAGACCGGTCGTCGCGACGATCTGGGAGCTGAGAAACAGCCGGTAGTTGCGGACCTCGAGCGCCGCCAGCGTACGCGGCCAGTGGATGCTTCGGCGGTGTGATTCGGCTGCTGCCGCGGTCACCGGGATCTCCTGTGTTCGGTCGAGGCTTCTGCCTGCCTCGGGATTGGGGACTCAGCGCCGAGCCGTCTGCAGCCAACCTAAGCCGTTTCGCTCCTATTCCTTTCGAGGATTGCTGCTATATGTTCTATTGCGATTGCTTATGAAGAGTGACTATGGAGTTAACTCGCGGTGAACGAGGTACGGGTGAACGACGTACAGCTGAGCACGGAGAAGACCTTCGACCCGGTCTGGTTGCGGTCCTTCCTGGCGGTGGTGAGCGGGCTCAGCTTCACCAAGGCCGCGGAGCGGCTCGGCATCAGCCAGCCGGCGGTGAGCCAGCACGTTCGGCGGCTGGAGGAGGCCTGTGGGCGGATGCTGCTGCGACGCGATACGCGGACGGTGGCGCTGACCGACAACGGCGAGGCGATGGCCGGTTTCGCGCGGACGATTCTGGCCGCCCATGACGAGGCGGTGGCGTACTTCACCGGCTCCGCGATGGCCGGTCGGCTGCGGTTCGGCGCGGCCGATGAGTTGGCGCTGAGTGAACTGCCCACGATCCTGCGCGAGTTCCGTCAGCTCTATCCACGGATCAATCTCGAGCTGACCGTGACGCAGAGCGGCATTCTGCAGCGCCGGCTGGACGCCAATCGCCTGGACCTCATTTTCGTCAACCAGCCGGCCGACTCAGGCCGAGGTCTGCTGGTGCGGCGAGATCAACTGGTCTGGGTCGGCCACGAGCGAGTCCAGTTGGAGGCCGACAGCCCGGTGCCGGTGATCACGTACTCCTCACCGAGTCTCAGCCGGTCGGCGGCGATCACCTCGCTGGAGTCGGCCGGGCGCACCTGGCGGATCACCTGCAACACGCGGGAGATCAACGGGGTGCTGGCGGCGACTCGGGCTGGCATCGGCATCTGCGTGCTGGCTCGCTCCAGAGTGCCGGCCGACCTGCGCATTCTGACGGGCCGGTTCGGGTTGCCGACGTTGCCGGAGGTGGAGATGGCGCTGCTGGCCAACCCGCGGGCAGCCCAGCAGCCGATCGAGGCGTTGAGCCGAGCCATCGTGAATCTCCCGCTGGCGCCTTTGCGGCCCTGAACGTGCTTCAGGCGACGCGGATCCGAACCTCGTTGAGACCTTCGCTGAACTCGGTTGGGCGGACATCTCACAACCACTAGGCTGGGCGGACTGAGTACGAGATGTGCCCTGATCGGCGTCGGCCGACGGGGGTGTGCGAGCGAGGGTGGAAGTGCCAGTAGGCAAGGTGAGGTTCTACGACGCCGACAAGGGTTTCGGCTTCTTGACCAAGGACGGTGGCGGTGACGTCTATGTCCGGTCGACGGCGCTGCCTGCCGGGGTCACCACCCTCAAGCCGGGCCAGAAGGTCGAGTTCGGTGTGGTGGAAGGCCGGCGCGGCGAGCAGGCTCTGTCGCTGCGGGTGCTGGACGCCCCGCCGTCACTGTCCAAGGCGCACCGCAAGCCCGCCGACCAGATGGCCGTGATCGTCGAGGATCTGATCAAGATGCTGGACGGCATCGGCAACGGCTATCGGCGTGGCCGTCACCCCGACGCCAAGACCGGCGCCAAGGTCGCCAGCGTGCTCCGCGCCGTGGCCGACGAGTTGGAGCTGTAGTCCACCGATGAACGCCCCGGCGAGCGAGCAGGTCACGAAGCGCACGCGTACGGTCAAAGCTGTCAAAGCCGTGAAGGCCGACCAGATCGGTGTGGACGCGATCGAGCTGGCTCGGGCCGCGGCCACCGAGGCTGCCGGCCCGATGGGGGTCGGTGAGCACCTTGGCATCGAGGCAGACGCGGACCGGGTGGTCAGCCACTTCTTCGCCTGCCCGCATCCGGGCTATGTCGGCTGGCGTTGGTCGGTGACCCTGGTCCGGGCTGCGCGCGCGAAGACGCCCACGGTCAACGAGGTGGTGCTGCTCCCTGGCGAGGCTGCGCTGCTGGCTTCGTCGTGGGTGCCATGGGCGGATCGGATCCAGCCTGGCGATGTGACCGCCGGGCTGCTGCTCCCGACACCGTTGGACGATCCACGGCTCGAACCCGGCTACACCGGTGGCGAGGAGGCGGCTGACGCCGATCCGGCTGAGGCCAGCCAGATCCGTGCTGTGGTGGCCGAGTTGGGTCTCGGACGGGAGCGGGTGCTGTCTCGGGAGGGCCGGGACGAGGCCGCCGAGCGCTGGCTGGCCTCCGACGGCGGACCGGACAACGAGCTCACTCGGCAGGCCCCTGATGTGTGTGAGAGCTGCGGCTACTTCGTCCGGCTCGGCGGATCGCTGGGCACCCTGTTCGGTGCCTGCGCCAATGCATACTCGCCATCCGACGCGCATGTGGTGAGCGTCGACCACGGCTGCGGCGGCCACTCCAGCGTGGTGGCGGAGGCCAAGGCCGAGGAACTGCCCGCGCCGGCCTGGGAGACCATCGCCTGGGACGAGCCGATCTCCCTCTTCGACTGAATCCTGCGACGGCTGTTTTGCGCCGCCGGGCCAAGGACGGCCGCGGGCCGGGCGGGAAGTGGGTACGTCTTGCGCCCCCGGGCCATGAATGACCATTGGGGGCAACTACGGGCCCGTCACAGGACTGACGCATCCGCGCTGATTGAGACTGGGCAGCTGTGTCGGCACCCCTTCCTACACTGATTGCCGTGCCGGATCGGACCCAGACCAGTGATGCCCCGCGACTGCTGGGGCTGGGTGCTGCCGCGGTCGGGCTGGCGGCGGTGGTGGCGGTGGCGATCCTGGGCGCGGCTGGGGCGCTGGCGCCGGTCACCCCGGCGATCTTCGATCCGGGGGCAGCCGTCCGGTGGGGACTGCCGATCGTCCGCGCGGTCCATGATCTCGCCGCCGCGGCGACCATCGGCCTGCTGGTCGTCGGTACGTTCCTGGCCGCGCTGGAGTCGGCGCAACAGGCGGGTGAGTTGGACGGCCTCCGGCTCCGGATCATTCGAGCGGGCGCCGTGGCCGCCCGGTGCTGGTTCGTCGCCGCGCTGCTCGTCGCCGTGTTGACCGCTGCGGATGCGACCGGCTCGCCGCTGTCCGGGCCGGGATTCCTCGCTCTCGCCTCATCGTTTTGGACCCAGACCGAGCTTGGTCAGTCGCTGATCGCCGTCTGCATCGGGGTGGCGCTGGCAGCGATCGGCGCGACCACGGCCCGGACGCCGGTCGGCAGCGCCTGGGCCGGAGGATTCGGGCTGCTGGCTCTGGTCCCGCTGAGTCTGGGCGGGCATGCGGCCGGCTCCCTGGATCATGGCAATTCCGTCGACAGTCTGCTCATCCACCTGGTCGGGGTCACCGTCTGGGTCGGTGGACTGGCCACCCTGCTCGCCTTCGCCAGACCGCTGGGCGGCCGGCTACCGGTAGTCGCCGGACGCTATTCGACCCTGGCCGGCTGGTGTTTCGTCCTGGTCGCCATGTCGGGCGTGGTCAACGCCTATCTGCGGCTCGGCGGGCTGGGCAACCTGGCCACCCCGTACGGACTGTTGGTGATCGGCAAGACCACCGCGTTGGTGGTCCTCGGTGCGGCCGGCTGGCTGCATCGCCGGGCTACTCTGCCCGCACTGACGGCTGCCGGAGTTCCGGGAACGAGCGACAAGCCAAAGGCGCATTGGTTCGCTCGGCTGGCCAGCGGTGAGGTGCTGGTGATGGCGGCCACCATGGGCCTGGCCGTGGCGCTGTCGCGCTCGGCTCCGCCGGTCAGCCCGGTCATCGCCGACCCGGCGACCGCGCTGCTCGGCTACCCGCCGCCGCCCCCGCTGACGCTGGCGACCTGGTTCAGCCACGGCTATCCCTCGGTGCTGTGGCTGACGATCTGCGCCTTGATGGTCGGCCTGTATCTGGCCGGCGTGGTCGCCCTGCACCGCGACGGGCATCGCTGGCCGGTGCACCGGACGATCCTGTGGGTGGCCGGTGCGCTGCTGCTGGCCTTCCTGACCAGCGGGGGACCGGCGGTCTACGGCCGGATGTCGTTCAGCATGCACATGATCCAGCACATGTCGCTGATGGTGCCGGTGCCGCTGTTGCTGGTGTTCGGGGCCCCGATCACCCTGGCACTGCGTACGCTGACCGCCCGGCCCGACAAGAGCTTCGGTCCGCGGGAGCTGCTGCTGTCGGTGGTCCACTCGCGTTATCTGGCGATCATCGGACAGCCCGTGGTCGCGGCGATCCTCTTCGTCGTCAGCCTGTTCGTCTTCTACTACACCTCGCTGTTCGACGCCGCGATGTTCACCCACCTCGGGCATCAGTTGATGACCCTGCACTTCCTGCTGGTGGGCTATCTGTTCATCTGGTCGCTGGTGGGCATCGATCCCGGACCGAAGCGGCCGCCGTACCCGATCAGGCTGCTCGTCTTGTTGATCACGATGGCCTTCCACGCCTTCTTCGGGCTGTCGTTGATGCAGTCCGCCGCCCTGATCGCGCCGGACTGGTGGCATGCGCTCGGCCAAACCGACGATGCGGCGCTGCTGGCCGATCAGCAGCTGGGTGGCGGGATCACCTGGGGTGCTGGTGACATCCCGGCCCTGCTGATCGGCCTCACCCTGATCATCCAGTGGGTGCGCAGCGACGCCAAGGAGACCAAGCGGAAGGACCGCCAGGCCGACCGCGACGATGATGCCGAGCTCAAGGCCTACAACGAGCGGCTGGCGGCCCTGGCCAAGAAGGACGCCGGGAAGTAGTCCGGGTCCCCGGCGGCCCGTGCCCGGTGATGGTCAGAGCGAGAACGCCTCGCAGGCGACGGTGGTCTCGCCCTCGATGCACAGATCGTCGAAGCCGGAGCCGCCGTCGAGATGATCGGTGCCCGGCCCGCCGACCAGGCTGTCGTTGCCGCCCAGTCCGAACAGCTTGTCATTCCCGCTGCCGCCGTTGAGCAGTCGTCCGCCGCTCAGGGTGTCGTGGTCGTTCTGTCCGAACAGTCTGTCGAAGTCGGCCCCGATGATCGTGTCGTTCCCGTCGTTGCCATTCAGCCGGGCCTGGCTGTTGATGTGCTTGCTGACGATGGTGTCATTGCCGGAACTGCCGAGAACCACAGCGAAGGTCGCGGTGTTCAACTCGATCCGATCGTCGAGATCGCCGGCGTTGATCCGGATCTCGCTGATGCCGGCCGCGGCGCACATGACCGACCGCTGGCCGGTGCTCTGGCAGCCCGACCCGATGGCAAAGCCGCCGGCGTCGCTGATGTTGTAGAACTGTCCGTTGATGGAGCGCTCGAGCTTGATGTTGTTGGTCGTCCCGGTCGCGGCGTTGACGAACAGGGTGTTCCCGCTCTTGAACGCCGAGGTGTTGCCCGCAGCATGTGCCGGAGCCGCCAGCGCGCCGACCGCGGACGCGGCGACGAGACTGGCGAGTCCGACACGCAAGGTGGTGCGGAGGATGGAGGTCATTTCGGTGCCCTTTCGGATCTTCCCGACCGCAACGGTTGCGATCGATAGATCCGGAGGGGGAACCTCCCGGGCTCGGACACGCCGAGAACGATCTCGGTAGCGTCCGGCGCCGATTTCAGTAGCCGCTACCGAGAACGGCGCTGCCTGGTGACCTGGACGACGGTCGGCCGTGGCCCTCGCCACGCGCCCTTGCCTGGTCGGTGTCCGGCCGGGACGAAGTCGGGGAAGTACGAGCGCTGCTCGGCCCAACTGCCGTCCTCGCCGGGATGCTGCACCGCGACGAACACCGAGTCGTCGGTGTCGTGCACGACCGGCCCACACGTCTCGGCATCGATCGGTACGGCGAGGAACTGTTGCACGTGTCCGCGCTGGCGGCCTTCCAACGGCACCTTGAACAGCCCGTCGGCCTTCTCGATCGTGCTCGGAGCGCCGTCGGTAGCGACCCACAGGTTGCCCACCGAGTCGAAGGCGAGATTGTCCGGGCAGGAGATCGGCGCGACCGGGCCGTCCCAGCCGGCGAAGTAGGTGCGTACCTTCTCATCGGTCGGGTCGCCACACAGCAGCAGGATGTTCCAGCTGAATGTCGTCGCACCGGCCCGGTTGCGGTGCTCGGTGATCTCGATGACGTGGCCGTCCTTGTTGGTCGAGCCTGCCGGCTGGGTCGAGGTCGGTCGCGGGTTGGCCGCGTCGGCGCCTGGCTTGCCGGCAGTGCCGCGCTGGGTGTTGTTGGTGCAGGCCACGTACACCTTGCCGGACTTCGGGTGCGGCTGGACGTCCTCGCAACGGTCCATCGGCGTCGCCTTGACCGCGTCGGCGGCCTCGCGGGTGAACACCAGCACCTCCTCGACGCTCATCCCGGGAACCTGCGACCGGCCGTCGAGCACCAGCGGCAGCCAGACTCCGCGGCCGAGGTTGGCGCCGTCAGGACGCTGGGTGCCGCTGAACCTGGCTACGTAGAGGTCTCCTTCGGTGAGCAGTTGCAGGTTGTGTCGCCGTGCCTCGGCCGACTTCCCCGGGCGGTGCTTCCGCTTCGCCACGAACTTGTACAGATAATCGAATCGCTCGTCGTCGCCCATGTAGGCCGCAACTGTGCCGTCGTTGTCGACCCGGATGTTGGCGCCCTCGTGCTTGAAGCGACCCATCGCGGTGTGCTTCCGCGGGGTGGAGGAGGGGTCGTACGGATCGATCTCGACGATGTAGCCGAATCGGTGCGGCTCATTGGCGTACCCCGGCTTGGTGGCGTCGAACCGCGGGTCGACCTGCTCCCAGCCGTACACACTGGGAGTGTTCGTGAGCCCGTATCGCTTGCTGCCGCGGGCTGCTGGGTCGGCTACGAAGTAGCCGTTGAAGTTCTCCTCGCCGGACAAGATGGTGCCCCACGGGGTGGTGCCGCCGGAACAGTTGCCGAAGGTGCCGAGCGCGGTCCGGCCGCTCGGGTCGGCGGCGGTCGTCACCAGCTTGCTGCCCGCTGCCGGACCGGTGAGCCGGAACGGGGTGTTCGCAGTGAACCGACGGTTGCGCCGACCGCCGCGGACATAGCGCCAAGGCTGCTTGGTGGCGCGACGCTCCAACTCCACGACACTGAACCCATGCGCGGCCATCAGCGCCTTGAGCACCTCGGCCTCCTGCTCGGCGGTGGCGGTGGGCGGGAACATGATGTTCCGGTTGGTGTACTCGTGGTTGCAGCACAGCAGCCCGGTCCGGCCGCGGGGGTCGACGAGGATGTCGAGATAGTCGTTGTTGTAGCCGAACTGCAGCTGCTGGGCGCGGGCGTTCGGCCGGCTCGGATCGAAGGCCGGCGAGTTCGCGAACAGTGGGTCGCCCCAGCGCAGGATCGGTGTCCACTGATAGCCGTTCGGCACGGTGAGCAGATCGACCTCGGCTCCCACCGGGTCGATCGGGGTGAAGGCGAGCGGTCCATGGCCGGGGTGGTCGGGATGACCGGGCTTCGGGTGGGCGGCGGCTTGCTGCGGCCATACCGCCGGCAGCGCGGCTGCGGCGGCCAAGGCACTGCCGCCGACCAGCATCGCCCGGCGGGTCAGCTGGCGGCCGGCGACCTCGGCGAAGGTCGGCTCGGTGGAGGCATTCGGTTCGGGTCGTGCGCACTGGCTGTCGCACTTGAGGTGACAGGTGACTGGGCTTCGCTTGCCGTGAGTCAGGCCGAGCATGGGCAGCTGCACAGCTGATGGGGTCGGCAGTTCTTGACAGTCAGACGTCATTGCAGGGTCTCCTAGGTTGGGGGTCGCTGAGGTCTGGAGTCGCTGCAGACACTGACAGTCGTCAAAGGACGGAAATGGTGCGGGAGTTCGACCCTCGAGTGAACTCTGTGTAGCCAGTTCGAAACGCGCGTCGGCAAAATGGGGGCGTGAGCGTCGAGAAGAGCGGGTTGGAGTCGTCTCAGGTCGTCGGCTCGGAGGAGGATGCCGCCGATCTCGGCAACCTGGTCGCGGCGTACGTGGCGGCCGGTGCCGACGAGTCTGTGCAGCGGGTGATCACTGCGGTGCATCGATTGTCGCGCCGGCTGAACCAGTGGTACGACCAGAAGCTCGCCGATCTGAGCGTGTCAGGCGGCGAGTGGACGGTGCTGAACGAGATCGCCCGGGCCGACGGTCACTGGCTGACCCCGACCCGGCTGGCGGAAGCCGCTCATGTGGCGCCGTCCTCGATGACGCACCGGTTGGATCGGATGGTGGAGCGGGACCTCGTGCACCGGACGCCCGACCGGGACAAACGGAACCGGATTCTCGTCGCCCTCACTCCTGCCGGCTGGCAGCTGTACGAGACCGCTATCCGGGAGGCGAACCTGGTCGAGGCCGATCTGATGCGCGGGCTGACCGCCCGCCAGGTCGACGATCTGGCCTACCTGCTGGAGGAACTGCTGGCCGGGCTGGCCGCGGCGGGATCAACTCGGCGGCGCGCCGGCCGACCGACTCCGGCGGCGACGGCGCCTCAGCAGGGTGTAACCGAGACCGATCAGGCCTAGTGCCAGCCCGCTGATCCCCACTCCGAGCCACCAGCCGTCGCCGCTCGTGGTGAGCCGGGGATAGGCGAACGCCAGGATCACCGTGGCGATCGCAAACAGCGCACTGCCGACCGTCGCCGCCTGGACGCCGTCGACGTCCAATGGCGGCACCTCCGCCTGCCGGATCAGGTGAGACTCTCCGGTTGGGGACTCGTCGGGTTCGCTCACTCTCCGAGCCTATGCGGATGGGATGCTTGGCATCGCCGGGATGACCGGCTCACGCAAGGCCGACAGTAAGATTTCGAGAATCTGCCACACCGGTGCAGAATCTGGCGGCTAAATCGCGTGAGGCTTGGGTTGTGCGTCCAATTGTCAGAATCCGGGCGCCGCATCATTGATGCGACCGCGCGTACCCGTCGGGCCTGATCCACTTCGCACCATTTGATGCGACCGCGCACCACGTGCGCCTGCGCAGTCGACCTAAATGGTGCGAAGTGGGGAAGATCGAGTCTCGCTTGTATTTAGCATTGCTAAGCAATACTGTGGAGTCGTGCCTACGTACGCGTCCCCATTCATGCCGAAAGAGAGCGTGGAGTTGGCCGGCGAACTGCGGCCGGCTGTCTTTCGGCTGGCCCGGCACCTGCGACAAGCGAGGGCGGATACCGAAGAGCTGACTCCGAGCCAGCTGTCGGCGATGGGCGTGCTCGCCCGCGAAGGTGAGTTGCAGATCGGTGAGTTGGCCGCGCAGGAACAGGTGCGGGCGCCGTCGATGACCAGGCTGGTCGACCACCTCGAAGCGCGCGGGTTGGTCCGGCGCAGTCCGAGTCCGACCGATCGTCGGGCGTGCCTCCTCGGGCTCACCGAGCAGGGGATGGAGCTGCTCGAGGCCAATCGCGAGCGCCGGAACCAATGGCTCGCGGCCCGGCTGGAGAAGCTCACCGAGGCCGAGAGGCAGACCCTGCACGCCGCCGTACCGATCCTGCTCAAGATCGCCGAGAGCTGAGCCACGACCCTTCGCCCATGACCATGAACGCCCACTAGGAGGCGAATCCCACGAGCACCACCAGAGCCGACAGCACCGATAGCAACTCCACCGAAACCAATGCCGCCGGAACCAACCTGAGCGTCGAACCACCTGCGGTAGAACAGCGGGGCAGTATGTTCGCTGCTCTGGCCGTACCCAACTTCCGGACCTACGTCACCGGCTCCTTCGTCTCCAACATCGGCACCTGGATGCAGCGGGTCGCCCAGGACTGGCTGGTTCTGGAGCTGTCCGGCGGTTCCGGTCTGGCGATCGGCATCACCACCGCGCTGCAGTTCCTGCCGATGCTGTTGCTGTCGGCGTACGGAGGACTGGTCGCCGACCGGCTCGACAAGCGGCTGGTGCTCCGGGTCACCCAGGCCTGGCTGGCGATCTGCGCCGGCACACTCGGCGTGCTGGCCATCACCGGGGTCGCCACCACCCCGATCGTCTTCGCGATCGCCTTCGCCTTCGGCCTCGGGACCGCCTTCGACAATCCCGCGCGGCAGGCGTTCGTCTCCGAGTTCGTCGGCCGGGACCGGTTGCCGAACGCGATCGCCCTCAACTCCGCCACCTTCAACGCCGCGCGCATCGTCGGCCCGGCGGTGGCCGGGCTGGTGATCGGCGCCTTCGGCTCCGGGTGGGCGATCTTGTCCAACGCGATCACCTACCTCGCCTTCATCGCCGCGCTGCTGATCATCGATCCGCGTCGGCTGCAGCCGACCGTGCCGGCCACCCGCGGCAAACGACAGATCCGGGAGGGGATGGCGTACGTCGTCCAGCACAGCGAGATCCTGCTCGTGCTGTTGATCGCGTTCTTCGTCGGCACCTTCGGGATGAACTTCCAGCTCACCTCGGCGCTGATGGCGCAGCAGGAGTTCGGCAAAGGACCGGAGGAGTACGGCATCCTCGGCACCATCATGGCGGTCGGCTCGCTGGCGGGCGCCCTGCTGGCGGCCCGTCGGACGCAGGCGCCGCGCGGCCGATTCGTGGTGATCATGGCGCTGACCTTCGGTGCGGTCGAGGTGGTCGCCGGTTTGATGCCCACGTACGCGACCTATGCCGCCGTGTTGCCGTTCATGGGGCTGGCCGCCCTGCTCACCTTGACCGCGTCCAACGCCTCGGTGCAGATGGCCGCAGACCCGCAACTGCGGGGGCGGGTGATGGCGCTCTACATGATGGTGCTGATGGGCGGTACGCCGGTGGGGGCACCGCTGATCGGCTGGATCGGACAGGCGTTCGGCCCACGCTGGACACTGATCGGTGGCGGCGCGTTGACGATCCTCGGCGTGCTGTTGGCGGTGGCCGTCATCAGCCACCGCCAGCACCTGTCGCTCAGCGCCGCTTTGCGTGAGCTGCCGCATCCGCATCTGAGCCGCTCGCACTGATCGGGCTCCACTCGCCGGTGTCCGACGCGTGCCGACGGCGCCGCGTGACGGCCAGTGCGGTCACTGCGAGTGCCACCAGGACGATGACGGTCTGCTCGATGACTCCGGCCAGGCCGGCGGAGAGCGAGTTGGCCAAGCCGACCCAGGCATAGGTCAGGACCGCGCCTGTCGCCAGCCCGAGCACGTCCAAGCGGAACACCACGGACACAGCGATGGCGGCGGCCAGTAGGACGAGCAGGACACCGACCGTGGCCCACGCCGGGACGAGATCCGGTCCCTGATGCTCGGTGACCTGGAACGCCGAGGCGAGCACCAGCGCCACGGCGGCCGACGGCAATACCGCCCGCGGCGGCCGGACGATCCCGACCCGCGGCAGCCGGAACGCCACCACGGCGGCAACCACGGCAAGGACTGCAGAGGTGATCAGCTGAGCCGGTGCCGCGACGAATCCGCTGCTGAACCAGGACACGGTCAGGATCGCCAGGGCGCCGAGCACCGCCAGCCCGCTCACCACCCCGAGTCCGACCCGGCCGAACCACGGATCGCGGCCCGGCCAGATCCCTTCGACCAGGGCGATCGGGGTAGCGATGCTCCACACCACGTGGAGGGTCAGGACGAAGATCGTCCAGGGCAGTCCGATCCCGAGCGCGTCGAGATGCCCGTACGAGAGCAGATCCAGACCCAGGTAATGCGGATTGAACAGCGACTGGGTGAGCAGCCCTTCCTCGATCAGTCCGAAGACCAACCCGAGCAGCAGGATGGTGGGCCAGCCGCGGCCGGCGCGGCGCGCGACCTCCCGGATCAGCACGGCGCCGGCGCCGTACCAAAGACCGAGGACGAGGAACATGCCGACCTGGGTGCCGACACTGCGGTCGGCGGACAGGTACTGGTCGCCGAGCAGGAACTCGGCGAGAAACGGCGACAACAGCGCGAGCGCAAACGTGGCAGCAAGATGACGTCTCATGCCTTCCACGGTCCCGCCGTGCGCGGTCGACACCTGCGCTGATCGTCACGATCGACCCCTGACATCAGTCACCCCTGAGATCAGTCCCGTCGATCCGTTTGTTCGGCGGTGATGCTGGGATGGGACGAGAGGAGGTGGCCCCATTGGATGTCAACTCGTCCGGTCGAACGGAGACGCCGAGTCGATGGCGGCGTGTCCTGCAGTGGTTCGTCCGGGGCCTGGTCGGCGCGCTGGCCGTCATCGGGTTGCTCAGTCTGGTGCTCTCCCGCCCGACGGTCGGTCAGTTCCGCACCCCCGAAGGGAAGCGCAGCTACGCAACCGCGTACGCAGCTGCTCTCGCGACCATGCCGACGCCGACCCAGACCGTGGACGTGCCGACCGACTACGGCACTGTCCGGGCGTACGTGTGGCGTCAGCCGCGAGCTGCGGATCGGACACCGGTGTTGTTGCTCCCGGGCCGCACCTCCGGTGTGCCGATGTGGTCGGAGAACCTGCCTGCCATCGCGGCCAAGCGAACCGTGATCGCCGTCGATGCGCTGGGAGATGCCGGACTGTCGATCCAGACGGTGCCAATGACGGCACCCGAGGACCAGGCGGTCTGGATCGACCAGGTCGTCGCCGAGCTGGCGCCCGGTGGTGTGCATGTGCTGGGGCACTCGTTCGGTGGTGCCACGGCCGCAACCTATGCCCGGCTGCATCCCGAGCACGTCCGCAGCCTGGCGCTGCTCGAGCCGGTGTTCACCTTCGGCTACCCGTCGGCCCGGATGATGGGCTGGGCCATGCTCGGGTCCCTGCCGTTCCTGCCCGCCTCACTGCGAGAGCGGGCTCTCACCGAGATCGGCGGTGGCGAGAGCGCCGACCCCGCTGATCCGGTAGCTCGGATGATCACGGCCGGTGCCGACCACTACTCCGCCGAGCTGCCGACCCCCAAGGTGCTGACCGACGACCAGCTCGCGCACCTGACACTCCCGACGTATGTCGCGATCGCCGACCACGACTCGCTCGCCGGCGGTGAGAAGGCCGCGGAGCGCGCCGCTGGCCTGCCGAACGGCACCGTACGGGTCTGGCCGAACACCACCCACTCCCTGCCGATGCAGGTCAGCAAGCAGCTGAGTGCCGAGCTGGACCAGTTCTGGGGCCGCTGAGGCTCCGGCGGCTACCTTGGCTGGCATGACGACAGCAGTGGTGACCGTCCGCGGTGAGGCGGAGCTGGTCAGCGCACCCGATCTGGCCACGATCTCCGCGACGGTGCACCGGACCGGTCCCGATGCCGATCGGGTACGCCGTGAGCTGGCTGAGGCGAGCGCTTTGATCCGGGCGATCGTGGCGGAGCGACGATCGAGCCTCGAACGGCACAGCACCTCCGGGCTGCATGTTGGTCCGGTCTTCAGCGGGCGGGGTGGCCAGCGGATCAGTGGCTACCGCGGCCGGCTCAGCACCGAGTTGGTGGTCGCCGATTTTGCCGCGCTGGCGGACCTGATCGCAGCCGTGTCCGCGCTCGACGGCGCCCAGGTCGACGGGCCGTGGTGGTCATTGCGGCCGGCCAACGCGATCTATCGCCAGGTCCGGATCGCGGCCATCGAGGAGGCCAAGCGGCGGGCCGCCGATTATGCGGCCGCCTTCGATGCCACCCTCGGCGAGCTGGTCGAGGTGTCCGATCTCGACGGCTCGATCGGGGCGCCGCGGATGATGAAGGCCTTCGCGATGGACTCCGCGCGTGGTGGCGGTGAGCCGGAGCTGGACCTGGAGCCGGCCGAGCAGCGAGTCGGCGCCCAGGTCACGGTCAGGTTCCAGCTGGCCGACGACTGACTCACGGCTGAACGGGCCGCGGTCAAGACCCTGTCCACGGTTCCTGGGACGATATCGGTCGAACGCCGTACGGCGGATAGATTCTCGACCATGTTCTCCAAGGTCCTCGTCGCCAACCGTGGTGAGATCGCCGTCCGGGCCTTCCGGGCTGCGTACGAGCTCGGCGCCGCCACCGTCGCTGTCTATCCGTACGAGGACCGCAATGCGGTGCACCGGATCAAGTCCGACGAGGCCTATCTGATCGGGGAGCGCGGCCACCCGGTGCGCGCCTATCTGGATGTCCGCGAGATCATCCGGGCCGCCCGGGAGTCCGGGGCGGATGCGATCTATCCCGGCTACGGCTTCCTCAGCGAGAACCCCGAGCTGGCCCGCGCCTGCCAGGAGGCCGGGATCGCCTTCATCGGGCCGCCGCCGGACGTGCTGGAACTGGCCGGCAACAAGGTCCGAGCGTTGGCTGCGGCGAAGGCTGCCGGCATTCCGACATTGCGCTCGACCCCGCCCTCTTCCGATATCCAGGCGCTGGTTGCCGGTGCCGAAGAGATCGGCTTCCCGGTGTTCGTCAAGGCCGTGGCCGGCGGTGGCGGTCGCGGCATGCGTCGGGTCGACAGCCCGGAGGCTCTGCCCGAGGCGCTGAGCGCCGCCATGCGGGAGGCGGAGGGAGCGTTCGGCGATCCGACGGTCTTCATCGAGCAGGCGGTCGGGCGGCCTCGGCACATCGAGGTGCAGATCCTCGCCGACGCAGGCGGCCACGTGATGCATTTGTTCGAGCGTGACTGCTCGATCCAGCGCCGCCACCAGAAGGTCGTCGAGATCGCGCCGGCGCCGAACATCTCCGAGGAGTTGCGCCAAGCACTGTGCGCTGACGCGGTGCAGTTCGCGGAGTCGATCAACTACTCCTGCGCCGGCACGGTGGAGTTCCTGGTCGAGACCGAGGGCCCGCGCGCCGGTCAGCACGTGTTCATCGAGATGAACCCGCGGATCCAGGTCGAGCACACGGTGACCGAGGAGATCACCGATGTCGACCTGGTGCAGTCGCAGATGCTGATCGCGTCCGGTTCCTCGTTGGCGGACCTGGGTCTGAGCCAGGACACGGTACGCATCAACGGCGCCGCGTTGCAGTGCCGGATCACCACCGAGGACCCCGCCAACGGGTTCCGGCCCGACACGGGCACCATCACCGCCTACCGGTCGGCAGCCGGTGCCGGCGTCCGGCTCGATGGCGGCACCGTCGACACCGGGGTGGAGATCAGCCCGCACTTCGACTCGATGCTGGTCAAGCTGACCTGCCGCGGTCGGAACTTCTCGGCCGCCGTGGCCCGCTCGCGGCGTGCGCTGGCGGAGTTCCGGATCCGCGGTGTCAGCACCAACATTCCTTTCCTGCAGGCGGTGCTGGCCGATCCGGATTTCCTCGCCGGTGACGTGTCGACGGCCTTCATCGAGCAGCGGCCGGAGTTGCTGACCACCCACATCCCGGCCGACCGCGGCACCCGGCTGCTGCGCTGGCTCGCCGAGACCACCGTGAATCGCCCGTACGGCGCGCCGCCGACCCGGCTCGATCCGCGGGAGAAGCTCCCCGCCGGCGTGGATCTTTCCCAGCCGTCGCCCGACGGCTCGCGGCAGCGGTTGCTGGCCCTCGGCCCGGAAGGCTTTGCCGCCGACCTGCGCTCCCGGGTCAATCTGGAGGTCACCGACACCACCTTCCGAGACGCGCATCAGTCGCTGCTGGCGACCCGGGTCCGGACCAAGGATCTGCTGCGGGTCGCCCCGTATGTCGGCCGCACCACGCCCGAGCTGTTCTCGGTCGAATGCTGGGGTGGGGCGACGTACGACGTCGCCTTGCGCTTCCTGCAAGAGGATCCGTGGGAGCGGCTGGCGACGCTGCGCTACAACATGCCCGGGCTGTGTCTGCAGATGCTGCTGCGCGGTCGCAACACCGTCGGCTACACCCCGTATCCGACGAAGGTCACCACCTCGTTCGTCGCCGAGGCGGCCGCCGTCGGCATCGACATCTTCCGCATCTTCGACGCACTCAACGACGTGAATCAGATGCGACCGGCGATCGACGCGGTGCGCGAGACCGGCACCACGGTGGCGGAGGTCGCGCTGTGCTACACCGCCGACCTCAACGATCCTGGCGAGAAGCTCTACACGCTGGACTACTACCTGCGGCTGGCCGAGGAGATCGTCGAGGCCGGGGCCCACATCCTGGCGATCAAGGACATGGCCGGGCTGCTTCGCCCGCCGGCCGCGCACAAGCTGGTGACGGCGCTGCGGCAGCGGTTCGATCTGCCGGTGCACCTGCACACCCATGACACCGCAGGAGGGCAACTCGCCACCTTGCTGGCGGCGGTCGACGCCGGTGTGGACGCCGTGGACGTCGCCTCGGCACCGATGTCGGCCACCACCTCCCAGCCGCCGGCCTCGGCGCTGGTCGCCGCGCTGGCCCACACCGAGCGAGCGACCCACTTGGATCTGCGGGCGGTGATGGACCTGGAGCCGTACTGGGAGGCGGTGCGCAAGGTCTATGCCCCGTTCGAGTCGGGTCTGCCGTCGCCGACGGGGCGGGTCTACGACCACGAGATCCCCGGTGGCCAGCTGTCCAATCTGCGGCAGCAGGCGATCGCGCTGGGACTGGGGGATCGGTTCGAGGACATCGAGGCCACGTACGCCGCCGCCTCGCGGATCCTGGGCCGGCCGACCAAGGTGACCCCGTCCTCCAAGGTGGTCGGCGACCTCGCGCTGTCGCTGGTGGCCATCGGCGCGGATCCGGACGATTTCGAGGCCAATCCCGGCAACTATGACATCCCGGACTCGGTGATCGGCTTCCTGAACGGCGAGCTCGGCGACCCGCCCGGCGGCTGGCCGGAGCCGTTCCGCACCAAGGCACTGGCCGGCCGCTCGATCCCGGTGCGGGATGTCGAGCTGGCCGAGGAGGACTCACGGGCTCTGGACGAGTCCGGCGTACCGCGGCAGCAGACCCTCAACCGGCTGCTCTTCCCCGGCCCGGCCAAGGAGTTCACCAAGGCGCGGACAACGTACGGCGAGGTCGGGCGACTGGACACGCTGGACTATCTGTACGGCCTGCGGACCGGCGACGAGCACACCGTGCCGCTGGGTCGGGGAGTCAGCCTGATCCTCGGCCTGGAGGCGATCGGCAGCGCCGACGAGCGCGGCATGCGGACCGTGATGTGCACCCTGAACGGCCAACTGCGGCCGATCCGAGTACGCGACACCTCGATCAAGGTCGACATCAAGGCCGCGGAGAAGGCCGATCCGACTCGACCGGGGCACGTGGCCGCGCCGTTCGCCGGCGTGGTCTCGGTGGCGGTCGCCGAAGGTGCTCAGGTCGAGGCCGGGCAGACCGTGGCGACCATCGAGGCGATGAAGATGGAGGCAGCCATCACCACCCCGATCGCCGGCACCGTCCAGCGGCTCGCCATCGGCTCCGTCCAGCAGGTCGAAGGCGGCGACCTGGTCGTCGTGGTGACGCCGGCCGCGTGATCCTCAGCGCGGCGCAGCCTGTCTGCCCGTGGAATCTGCTCGATCTTGTCGGTTCTGCTCGGTCTGCAGATCGAGCGAAGCCGACAATCCCGAGCAGATCCCGTGAACCTCAGTGGGCCCAGAAGCCGATCAGGTCGGGGACGGGGCGGCCGAGGGTCACCGCGACCTGTGACCAGGGGATGAAGCCGTCCAGCCAGCCGACCAGGTTCGACACCAACTCACGCTGTTCGTCGGTCTTGATCGCCGGGCTGGCGGCTCGATAGGCGGCAGCCATCGCCAGCGCCTTGTCGTGTCGATGCCAGCCGACGGTCAGTCCCTGCACTGGAATCAGCCGCACGTCGGTGTTCGAGGCCAGCAGGTGACCGATCCCGACGGCCGCCGACACCCCGCCGCGTGCGAGCGCGAAGTCCAGCTCCTCCAGCGACTGCGGATCGAGCGGCAGCCGGGTGGCACCCCAGGCCCGGTACGCGACGAGCGCCTCGAGCACCCGCCAGCTGGCGCCCATCCGGTCCGGGGCGATGTAGGCGCCGGCGAGCAGAGCCTCCGCATCGCGCGGCTCCGGGTCCGTGGCGCAGATGACCGGCGCGTCCGGCGGCTTGCGGAACAGCGGCCCGAGTCTGCCGAGCAGCCCGTGGGGTTTCGGCCGTGCCGGCGGGGCGAAGGCGCGGCGGGCGGCTTCGCGCAGCTCGTCGGTGAGCGGGCCGGCACCGATGAGCCCGCGCATCTCCTCGATGCCGATGGCATAGAGACGAAGCTCACCCATGCAGACACCGTAATCGGTCCGGATGCTCTTATCCTGGCCAGGTGAATCCCCGTGTGCGCCGGCTCATCGTCTCTGGCGTGCTGGTAGGGCTGTTGGTCGTCGTTCTGGTCGCCGCGGTTTGGCAACGAGTGACCGGCTGAGTTTCAGCCGCCCCAGACGGCCGTTGCGCCGGAGTGGCCGATCCGGGCGACCTGGACGATGCTGACCAGCGCCATGACGACGGTGACGACGCTGCCGACGATCACCATGATCCGGCCGCGCGAGTCCTGGCGGTCGATCAGCCGCTGCGCGAACATCACCGCGACCGTGCCCACGAACAGGATGATCACCCAGGGCAATAATTGGCCACCGAGAGTCATGTGATGCTCCATCGCCTCGGTAGGACGGGCGAAGGTCGCGTAGAACGCTTCGCCCGCCTTCTGCGCAACGAAGGTGCTGCCGGCCGCAGCCGCGGCGAACGCCACCGTCAGCCAGCCGTACCGCTTGCGTGCCGCTCCCCAGAGGCTGATCACGATGCCCCCTAGCGAGGCCAACGGCACCAGCACGACGACGGCATGCACGACGAGGGGGTGCAGCGGCAGGCCCATGATCTCCATAGTTGAAGCCTAAACCGACACCGGCCGACGTGACTGTGAACAAGCTATGAGTACTCGATGTCCCGTACGCTCCCTCCAGCATCACTGCCGCAGAGAGGGATCCGTGATGGAGCCGTCGCCCCGACGCCGCCTGACGATGAGCGTTGCCGTCATGGTCATGCTCGCGACCCTGGTCGGCTGGCTGGCCGTCCTCCCCGCGGCTGCCGAGACGATCGAGTTCACCATCGGCGACCCGCGGATCACGGAATCGTCCGGGTTGGCCACCGACGCTGCGGACAGCCGGTATTGGACGGTCAACGACTCCGGTGACCGCGGCATCGCGTACGCGCTCGATGACCACGGCAACACCGAGGGAACCCTCGAATTCCGGGCGCAGCCGGTCGACGTCGAGGCGGTCGCCTTCCACCGTGGCCGGCTCTATGTGGCCGACATCGGCGACAACCGCGCGCGCCGGGATTTCGTCACGGTCTACTTCTTCGACGAAGCTGCGCCAGGAGCGGGCCCGGTGTCGTACAAGGCGTACGACTTCTCCTATCCCGACGGTCCACAGGATGCCGAGACACTGTTGGTCGACGGGGACGGGCGGCTGTTCATCGTGACCAAGGGGACGAAGGCGGGCATCTATGCGGCACCAACCGACCCGTCGCGACAGGGGGTCAACACGCTGGAACGGGTCGGCGACGCGCCGCCGTTCGTGACTGATGGCACCGTGCTTCCGGACGGCCGATACGCGTTGCGCACCTATGTCTCGGTGGAGATCGTGGATCCGGCGTCGTACCAGGTGGTCTCCCGTGCGGCCACGCCGGCGCAGCGGCAGGGCGAGTCGATCACCACGACGTTCGACGGCGGCGCGCTGCTGCTCGGCAGCGAGGGCAAGCGGTCCAAGGTGCTGCGGGTCGACGTGCCCACCTCGCTGGTCGAGGTGCCGACGCCTTCCGCGACCCCGTCACCGACCCCCAGCGACAGTCCAACCGCATCGCCGACCACGTCGAGCCCCACTCCGACAGCCAAGGCGAGCCCGACCAACGGCGATCCTGCGGACGCCGAGGACGAGCCGACGGACAACGCCGCGGGCGGCGGATCCCCGCTGAGCGGGACTGGCACCATCGCGGCCCTGGGTCTCGCGGCCGTGGTCGCAGTCGTGGCCGGCGTGGTCGTGGTGGTCATCCGTAAGGACTGATGCCCAGAAGAGGCTGTGCGGTTCTGCCGTGAGTATCCGGCAGAACCGCACACCTTCTGGTGGTCCGAGCGGTTCAGACGGATCAGAGGCGCTCGATCACCCAGTCGATGCAGGCGCAGAGCGCGCTGACGTCGTCGGGATCGACGTTGGGGAACATCCCGACCCGAAGCTGATTGCGGCCAAGCTTGCGGTAGGGCTCGGTGTCGACCACGCCGTTCGCCCGCAGCACCCGTGCAATCGCGGCCGCGTCGACGCCGTCGAAGTCGATGGTGCCGACGACGGGGGAGCGCAGTGCCGGATCGGCGACGAACGGGGTCGCGGATGGCGATGCCTCGGCCCAGGCATACAGCCGGCTGCTCGAGTCATCGGTCCGCTGAGCCGCATACGCCAGCCCGCCCTGGGCATTGATCCAGGTCAGCTGCTCCCGCATCAAGAACAGGGTCGCGATCGCCGGGGTGTTCAGCGTCTGGTCGCTGCGGGAGTTCTGCACCGCCGTCCCCAGGCTCAACGTCGCCGGGATCCAACGGTCGGTGGCAGCGATCTCGGCGACGCGGTCGAGCGCGGCGGGTGACAGCAGCGCGAACCACAGTCCGCCCTCGGAGCCGAAGCTCTTCTGCGGCGCGAAGTAGTAGACGTCGGTCTCAGCCACGTCGATCCTGGTGCCGCCGGCGGCCGAGGTGCCGTCGATCACCATCAATGCCTCGTCGGCCGCTCCCGGCACTCGGCGTACCGGTGCGATCGCGCCGGTGGACGTCTCGTTGTGCGGCCAGGCATAGACGTCGGCACCCGATACTGCGGTCGGCACGGCGACTGACCCCGGGTCCGCCGTCACCACGGAAGGGGCAGCCAGATGAGGTGCCGCCTTCGCGGCAGCGGCGAACTTGGCCGAGAACTCCCCGAAGCTGGCGTGGGCGCTGCGGCGGCGGATCAGCGAGGACACCGCGATGTCCCAGAACTGGGTAGCCCCGCCGTTGCCGAACACCACCTCATAGCCTTCCGGCAGGGTGAACAGCTCCTCAAGACCGACCTTCACCTCGGCGACCAGGCGCTTGACCGGAGCCTGGCGGTGCGACGTGCCCAGCAGCGACGTTCCGGTCGCCGCGAGGGCGGTCAACGATTCGGGTCGCACCTTCGCCGGGCCGGAGCCGAAGCGTCCGTCGCGGGGCAGCAGGTCGGAGGGGATCACGAGTCCGGTCACCGTCGCATTCTCTCAGCCATCTGGCCGATGGCTCGTCCCCGACGACGGGGATCAGCCTTCACCTCGTCGTGGCGAGCAGGCTGGAAGACTGGCGACATGGGTGTCCCGGATCTGGCTGCCGAGCGCGTTGACTACCTCGGCGATCATCTGTTGGAGTCGGCGGTGCCGGACGCGCCGTTCGCGCTGTTCCGGGCCTGGCTGGCGGAGGCTTTCGCAGCTCGGGACCGGGGCGAGCTCGCCGAGCCGACGGCAATGGTGGTAGCGACCTGCGCGGCCGGCCGACCACGGTCGCGCACCGTGCTGCTCAAAGAGCTCAGCGCCGAGGGCTTCATCTTCTTCACCAACTACGACTCGGCGAAGGGCTCGGAGCTGGCGGCCGACCCGCTGGTCGCGCTGCACTTCGGCTGGTACGCGATGCACCGCCAGATCCGCATCGAAGGGGCGGCCGAGCGGGTGCCGCGGGCCGAGTCGGAGGCCTATTTCGCGACCCGGCCGCGTGGTTCGCAGCTGGGCGCGTGGGCTTCGGCGCAGTCCTCGCCGGTGGCGTCGATCGAGGAGTTGCAGGCCGAGTATGCGGCCGCCGAGGCGCGATTTGCCGGCAGCGACGTGCCCTGCCCTGAACACTGGGGTGGCTTCCTGGTCCGGCCCACCATGATCGAGTTCTGGCAGGGCCAACCCAGTCGGATGCATGATCGCCTGCGTTACCAGCTCCTGGCGGGGGACCAGCCGGGGCGCTCCTGGGACCTGACCCGGCTGGCCCCGTGAATCGGGCCGAGAACGAGGACAAGCTGTGAGTTCGTCCCCGACGTCGGGGATGAACTCACAGCTAGTGCCTGGCTTCTCCCAGAACGCGACAAACCCGCGAACTGTCGTGGTTGGGTCGAGATCGCTCTCAGCCTGACCACGGTCGGGGGACGAGTCCGACGTTCGCGGGTTCGGGTGTTGGCTGTGGATTAGCCGGCCGCTGCGGCCGACCTTCACAGGTCGCGCAGCGGCTAGCTGGCCGCCACCTCACAAGTCCAATAAGCCTTCATGTCTTTGGACCACCTCCTCTCCTGTGTGCCCACCACCGTAGGCACCCTCATCGGAGGGGTCAATGGGTTTTCCGGACAAGCTCAGCGAGGGTTCCCAGACGAGTTCAAGCGATTCCGGGCCAGCTCAGGCGAGGATGACCTCGACCCCCTGGCTCTCCAGGGTAGCCACCATGGCCGGATCGGCGGCGGCATCGGTGATGATCGCGGAGACCTCATGCACGTGGCAGATGCGGGAGAAGCCGACGTGTCCGAGCTTGGAGGCGTCACAGACCACCACGGTCCGCTTGGCCTGGGTGACCATCACTCGGTTGATCGCGGCCTCGTCCTCGTCATAGGTGGTGATGCCGGCCGCGGGATCGACCCCGATCGCGCCGAGGAAGCAGAGGTCCGGGGTGAGCTGGCTCAAGGTCTCGGTGGCGAGCGCGCCCACCAGCTCGTAGCTCTGCGGCCGGGCGACCCCGCCGCACACCACGATCTTGATGAACGGCCGCACGGTCAGCTCGGTGGCGATGTTGATCGCATTGGTGACCACGGTGACGCCGTTGTGCAGCGCCGGCGATCCGGAGATGGCCCGGGCAACCTCGACGGTGGTGGTGCCGCCGTTCAGGGAGAGCGTGCAGCCCGGCCACATCATCGCGACGGCCCGCTCGGCGATCCGGGCCTTGGCCTCGCCCCGGCTGATCGACTTGTAGCGCAGCGGGAGGTCATAGCTGGTGGTGTTCGGCACCGCACCGCCATGCGTCCGCGACAGCAACTGCTGGTCGGCCAGATAGTCGAGGTCACGACGGATCGTCGCGGCGGACACGCCGAAGTGGTCCGCCGAGTGCTCGACATCGATCCGGCCATGCTCAACGAGCATCTCGAGGAGAGACGACAAACGTTCAGCTCGGGTCACAAGCCGCATGATATGTTCATATCTGCGTGTTTGGGAAGCAAAACAAACAGCTGGACACATAAAACGACCAGACTCGTCAACGACCAGCGGCCGCGTGAATCGAGACCCGGGAGAACAGCACCATGACGTTCGTCGAAGCCGAGATCGCCTCGCAACCAGACTGCTGGCGGCAGGCCATCGCTGTCGCACGGGGGCTGGCCGGCTTGGAAGTCCTGGGTAAACGGGGGGAGCGTCTGGCGCTGGTCGGCTGCGGCACCTCCTGGTTCGTGGCGCAGGTGGCGGCCTCCTGGCGCGAGTCCGCCGGGCTGGGGGAGACGGATGCGTTCACCGCCTCCGAGGTGCCCAATCGGCCGTACGACCGGATCGTCGCGATCACCCGCTCCGGCACCACGACCGAGGTACTCGAGCTGCTGGACCGAGTCAAAGGCTCGATCCCGACCACGGTGATCCTCGGCGATCTCGACACACCGGCTCCGCGGGCCGCGGACGTCGTCGTCGACCTGTCCTTTGCCGACGAACGGTCCGTGGTCCAGACCCGGTTCGCGACCAGCGCCTTGCTGCTGTTCCGGACCGCCTGGCGTGGCGACGTCGAAGGGCTGCCAGAAGCCGCCGCGGCGGCCGTCGCCGCCGACCTCGACCCGGCCTGGCCGACTGCTGAGCAGAGCACCTTCCTCGGTCGCGGCTGGACCATCGGTCTGGCGCAGGAGGCCGCCTTGAAGTTCCGGGAGACCTCCTCGTCGTGGGCCGAGTCCTACCCGGCCATGGACTATCGGCATGGTCCGATCTCGATCGCCGCCCCGGGCCGTACGGTTTGGATGTTCGGCGAGCCGCCGGCCGGGCTGGCCGACGAGGTGACCGCCACGGGTGCCACCTGGATCGCCGATGACCGTGACCCGCTGGTGCAGTTGGTCACCGTGCAGCGGGTGGCGGTGGCCCGGGCGCTTGCCCTGGGGGTCAATCCGGACACCCCCCGCAACCTCGCTCGCTCGGTCGTCCTGCCAAGCTGAGTCATGACCGTGTTGAGTGGTCGCCCGGAGGTCGTCGTGGCCATCGATCTCGGTGGCACGTTGACCAAGATCGCGTACGTGACCGCGGCCGGTGACATCACCGATGTCCAGCGGGTAGAGACCAGGCTCGACGAGCGAGGCGCGGTGCCGCCGGCCTGGCTGGCCGGTCTGATCAAGGGCGCTGCGCGGGCACGGGCCGATCTGACGACGGTGGGGTACGGATTCGTCGCACCGGGCATCATCGACGCCAGGGTCGGGGTGGTTCGAGTGGCCCCGAACATAGGCTGGCGTGACGTACCCATCCGGGACCTGCTCGACGCGCAAACTGGGATGTCCGGGGCAATCGGTCACGACGTGCGGGCGGGTGGACTGGCCGAGTGGCGGCTGGGCGCCCATCCGCACGTGGACAACCTGCTGTTCTTGCCGCTGGGCACCGGGATCGCCGGCGCGGCCGTCGTCGATGGCCGGCTGCTGGAAGCGGGGGGTTTCGCCGGTGAGATCGGCCATCTCCATGTCTCGGTTGCCGATCAGCACTGCGCCTGCGGCGCGTACGGCTGTCTGGAGACCATCGCCTCGGCAGCTGGAGTGGCCCGCAGCTACCGGCACACCACCGGGTTCCGGCGTAGTGCCTTGGAGGTCGCCGAGCTTGCCCGGCACGGCGACCAGGCTGCGCTGCAGGCGTTCGCCGTGGCGATCGCCGGACTGGCCGAGGCACTGGCGGCGTACGCGGCGCTGTTGGCCCCGGAAGTGGTGATCATCGGCGGAGGGTTGTCCGGCGCCGCTGACCTGATCATGGACGAGCTCGCCGAAGCCTTGGACGGCCGGCTGTCGTTCCACCGCCGACCGCAGCTGACGGTCGCCAGCCTCGGTTCGGATGCCGGCGTACGCGGTGCCGGCCTGCTCGGCTGGGACCACGTTCGATCAGCTAAGAGCCTCCGATCGACTGAGAGCAGGACCGATGAGTGAGCACGCCACCCGGATCCGTTGCCGCCAGCTGGTCACAGCTGCCCACGGCGTGCTCGACGGAGCCGTGCTGGTGATCGCCGACGGGGAGGTCATCGGCATCGAGTCGGCCGACTCCCACCCGGCGACGTTCCGGGTGACCGAGGAGATCGACGGCTGGGTGGTGCCCGGGTTTGTCGACACCCACGGTCACGGGGGCGGGGGAGCGACGTACGCGACGACCGACCCCGACGAGGCCCGGCGAGCCCGGCAGTTCCATCGAGAGCACGGCACGACAACGGCGATCGCCAGCCTGGTGACCGCCGAGTTGGACATGCTGGCCGCACAGATCGCGGTGCTCCAGCCGCTGGTGGAGGCCGGTGAGTTCGCGGGCATTCACCTGGAGGGGCCGTTCCTGTCGGCGCGACGCAAGGGCGCGCACGATCCGGACCTGCTGCGAGATCCGGAGCCGGCGGTGGTCATGGGGCTGGTCGAGCGGTCCCAGGGTGCGGTCACCATGGTCACCCTCGCTCCAGAGCTGCCCGGCGGGCTGGCCTCGGTGCGAGACCTGGCCGATGCGGGGATCGTGGTCGCGATCGGGCACACCGACGCCGACGACGCGACCGCTGCCGCCGCCCTGGACGCCGGGGCGACCGTGGTCACGCACCTGTTCAACGCGATGCCGTCGATCCACCATCGCGAGCCCGGGCCGATCCCTCGACTCCTCGCCGATGACCGGTGCGAGATCGAGCTGATCGCCGACGGCTTCCATCTGCATCCGCAGGTGATCGAGCTGGCGGTCGCGGCGGCCGGCGTGGACCGGGTAGCGCTGGTCACCGATGCGATGGCGGCCGCCGGCATGCCGGACGGCGACTTCGCGCTGGGCGAGCTGCGGGTCGCGGTCCGGGGCGGCCAGGCCCGGCTGGTGACCCCGGGCGGTACGCCCGGCTCGATCGCCGGCTCCACCTTGACGATGGCCGCGGCGTTCGAGCGGATGGTGGGCTGGGGCTACTCGATCGAGCAGGTCGCGGCCATGGCGGCGACCACGCCGGCCCGCTGGCACGGGCTCGACGCGGTCGGTGAACTGGCCCCCGGTTGCCGCGCCGATCTGTGCGTCGTGGACGATCATGGGCAACTGCTGCGCGTGATGCAGGGCGGTTCCTGGGTCGTGCCGCGAGCAGATGAGGAGGTTTCGAGCCATGCTGGCAGGACTACGTGAGGTCCTTGATCCGGCGATCGACGAGGGCCGCGGAGTGGGTGCGTTCAACGTCATCTGCCTGGAACATGCCGAGGCGCTGATCTGGGGAGCCGAGACGGCGAGACTGCCGGTGATCTTGCAGGTCTCGGAGAACGCGGTGCTCTATCACCGCAGTCTGGAGCCGATTCTGACCGCGACGGTCGCGCTGGCCCGCAACGCGGATATCCCCGCGGTGGTGCATCTGGATCATGTCACTGATGTCGATCTGGTGCGGGCCGGCGTGACGTTGGGCGCCACTTCGGTGATGTTCGACGGCTCGCGCCGACCGTACGACGAGAACGTGGCGATCACCGCCGATGTGGTCCGGCATTGTCACAAACACGGCATCCAGGTGGAGGCCGAGCTCGGCGAGGTCGGCGGCAAGGACGGCGTACACGCGGTCACGGCTCGGACGAAGCCGGACGAGGCGGTGACCTTCGTGAACGACACCGGGGTCGACGCCCTGGCCGTTGCGGTCGGCAGCTCGCATGCTCAGGTCGAGCGCACCACGACGCTGGACCTGGAGCTGGCCGCTCAGCTGGCGGCTGTGGTCGACGTGCCCCTGGTCCTGCACGGCTCCTCCGGCGTGCCCGATGCCGAGCTCGTCCGGGCCGTCCAGGCGGGTCTGACCAAGATCAATATCGGTACGCATCTGAACGTCACGCTGACCCGTTCGGTCCGCGACACGCTCGCCGGCCAGCCGCGGCTGGTGGATCCGCGCAAGTATCTCGGGCCGGCCCGGGACAAGGTCGCCGATGAGGCGGCCAGGCTGTTGACCTTGCTGGCAGGGTCGGCCTGAACCGGGAGTTTCGCACAGCGGTATCGGCACTGGGTGCCATGTTCTACCCTTGCACGGGAGCCGACGGCGGTACGAAGGGAAGACGACAGCGTGAGCGATCTGATCGACACGACCGAGATGTATCTGCGGACGATCTTCGAGCTGGAGGAGGAAGGCATCGTCCCGCTGCGCGCCCGGATCGCCGAGCGGCTGCATCAGAGTGGTCCGACGGTGTCGCAGACCGTGGCCCGGATGGAGCGGGACAACCTGGTCCGGGTGCAGGGTGATCGGCATCTCGAGTTGACCCAGGAGGGACGAGCCCGGGCGACTCGGGTGATGCGCAAGCACCGGCTGGCTGAGCGGTTGCTGATCGACGTCATCGGCCTGGACTGGGAGCTCGTCCACGATGAGGCCTGTCGTTGGGAGCATGTCATCTCCGAGGACGTCGAGCGCCGTCTCGTCGATCTGCTGAACGCGCCGTCGGAGTCGCCGTACGGCAACCCGATCCCGGGACTCGACGAGCTGGGCGTGGACCGGCAGGTCGAGGACTTCCGGGCCGGCAACGAGCAACTCGACGCACTCGTCCACCAGAGCGGTGACGGCGCGGTCAGCGTGGTCATCCATCGGATGAGCGAGGAGATCCAAAAGGACGTCGAGCTGATGGGAACCCTGCGTCAGGCGGGCATCCAGCCGGGCGTCGAGGTCGAGGCCGAGGCGGGTGGGCTCGGTGTCCGACTGACCCCAGCGGGCGCGCCGGGCTGTGAGCTCGATCGTGAGGCAGCGTCCCATCTGTTCGTCAGCCGGGTCTAGACACACCACTAGGAGGGCGGTGCTGGGCTCGCGATGAGTGACGACGAGGTGAGCTGGCGCCAGTATCTGGCGGACTTCCATCGCGACCGGCCCGGCGTGGTGGAGGCGGTGCTGTCCCGCGCGATCGATGAGGACCACACCCCGTACCGCTGGCTGGCGCGGGCCGTCGGCGGTCATGCCCGGACTGTCCTCGATCTCGCCTGTGGGTCGGGGCCGATGTCGCGCGAGCTGGCCAGCGATGGCCGCACGGTCATCGGGCTCGACATCTCAGACGCCGAGCTGCAGCTGGCGGTCGAACGCGGTCCCGGGCCGTGGGTGCGCGGCGATGCTTTGCGGCTGCCGTTCCGGGACGGGTCGGTCGACGCGATCACCAGCTCGATCGGGCTGGTGGTGATCACTCCGTTGGATGCTTTGATGGGCGAGATCACCCGGGTGCTGCGGCCGGGCGGGGTGCTGGCGGCGATCGCACCGGCGGCGCGTCCGGTGTCACCGCGAGATCTACGGCTGCTGGCGCGAGTCAGCACGAGGCTGCGTACCAAGCCACAGTTTCCCGGTCCGGTGGAACTGGCCGGATTCAAGAGGACCCTGCACGCGTACGGGATGCGCCGGGTGGAGGATCAGCGAGAGCGATACCACTTCACCGTCACCTCGCGGGCCGATGCCGAGCTGGTGATGTCGGCGCTCTATCTGCCGCAGACCCGCTGGTCGCGGGTGGAGGCAGCGATCGAGCTGCTGGAGGACAAAGTGGAGCGCAAGGGGTCGGTGGACGTCACCATCCCGATGCGCCGGCTGGTCGCGATCAAGTAGGGAATAGTCCGACTGCTGTGCGGCGTTGGTCCAGTCGTGCCCGGTGATCCCGGGAGCTGACTTACCATTCCGAGGAGCAATCGAGAGCCATGGCCACCATCGACATCAACGCCGACAGCTTCGAGAAGACGATCAGCGGGAACGACATCGTGCTGGTCGACTTCTGGGCCGACTGGTGTGGTCCGTGCAAGCGGTTCGCCCCGATCTATGAGAAGACCTCCGAGGAGTACGGCGACATCACCTTCGCCAAGCTGGACACCGACGCCAACCAGGCCCTGTCCGGGCAGCTCGGTATCGAGGGCATTCCGACGCTGATGGCCTTCCGCGAGGGTGTGTTGGTCTTCAACCAGGCCGGCGCGCTGCCCGGACCGGCTCTCAAGCAGGTCATCGACGCCGTCAAGGGTCTGGACATGGTCGAGGTGCACAAGAAGGTCGCCGAGCTCCAGGCGCAGCACGGCGACAGCTGATCGTCGTTCTCCCGGGTCGGTAGGCCCTGCCGTTCGGGACCTATACCCCTGCCGGGTATGGGTGTCCTCACTGCTACCGTGACGGCATGAACAAGAAGTTCCGGCGGGCCCTGGTGGCCGTTGTCAGTGGTGTGACCCTGGTGCTGGCATTGGCTGCCTGCAGCGGCGGCCAGTCGGGCAACACGGGGGACGGTGGCGGAGGACCCGCAGCGCCGAGCTCCGGTGTTCCGAGTGCCGGTGCGAGCAACCCTGGTTCGGTCGCCAAGAACCCTGCGGACATCATGTTCGTGGTGATGATGATCCCGCACCACGAGCAGGCGGTGGAGATGAGCGATCTGCTGCTGGCCAAGTCGGGAGTCGACGCCGACGTACGCAAGCTGGCCGAGCAGATCAAGGCCGCACAACAGCCCGAGATCGATCAGATGAAGGGCTGGCTGGCCGACTGGGGTATTGACGACTCGCACATGGGCTCGATGGACCATGCCGGTCACATGGACGGGATGCTGTCGAAGAAGCAGCTGGCGGAGTTGCAGAAGGCCGACGGGCCGACCGGGCAGAAGCTGTACCTGGAGGGCATGGTCGAGCACCACCAGGGCGCCATCGACATGGCGAACAACGTGCTGGGTGTCGGGCAGGATCCCGACGTCAAGAGGCTGGCGGAGACAATCGTGGTCAGTCAGCAGGCGGAGATCGTCGAGATGAACAAGATGCTCGGCCGCTGACGCCGGCCGTCAGGCTGTCGAGCGCGGCACCGAAAGACCGGTAACCTTGGCCCGTCCCGACGGCGCTCAGGTCCCTCGTACCTGGTGGGCTGGTCGGGCCGGCCCCCATAGCTCAGGGGATAGAGCAAGGGTTTCCTAAACCCTGTGTCGCAGGTTCGAATCCTGCTGGGGGCGCGACTGCTGGGGGCGCAAGACGCACCGCCCCGACCACGGGGCCCGCCAAGCATCCAGAAGTCGCCACTGGATGCGCGAGCTCGGCCGCACTCCACAATCGAGTGGCGGATGTGCAATCCGTGCATGGCATCTACCAGTTCCGCAATCGCGTCGCCCAACCCCCCGCGATGCAGTATGGCGGGCGCAGGTGTCCACGCTTCGGGCCTGATGGGGCCGTTGCCCGAGGGCTGGCACCCTAGCGGCGTGGAGATGAATCGGAGCGCCGAAGCGGAGGAGAAGAGCCTCGACCTCGTCCAGCGGGTGGTCATCTCCTCGATCATGTGTGTCGTGTTCGGAGCACCGACCGTGGCGCTGGCGGCGTACGCGCCGCATCGCGCGCAGACCAGCATGGGTGACGCGATCGGTCTCTGGGCGATGGGACTGATCTTGGGCCTTGCCGCCGCCGTGGGCGTCCTCCTCTTCAACCGGCGCAAACCCTGGCATCCCGCGTTTCTGCTCGGGCTGATCCCGGCGGCGATCTCTGCATACTGGATGTGGATCCGGTGACCGGCATTGCGGACAATCGGTGAAGCGATGACAAAGATGGGGGTCAAGGGCCGCTGGGGCCCCGAAACGCCGCGTCTTCTTGATTGAGCCGCGGATCTGTCACGGAGTTGCCTGGCAAGCCAACCGAATCCGAGTTTGGTTCTGCCCGGCACCTACACTGCTCAGGTGTCACTGCCGGGAACCACCAGTCGGATCGCACTCTCGCTGTGCTGGCTGCCGGTCGGCATCGCGATGGTCGGCGTCAGTGTCTGGCTGCTCTGGAGCCGCTGGTCGGTGCTGCTCAACGGTCAGCCGGCGATGCTGGCGACCTGCATCGTGCTCGGTTTCACCGGGATCATCGCGCTCTTCTGGGCGTTCGGCTCGCTCACCGTCGGAGCCCGCTACGACGCCTACGTCGACGACGACTCCGACGTGCCACGCCGGCGTACCTCCGAGCAGCTGCGCCGACGGGCCCGGGTCAGGATCGCGCTCGGTGTGCCGGCACTGGTCATCTGTGTGATCGCTACAGTCGGCATGGCGTGGGCGCGTCCGGCCGCGGCCACGCCGGTCGCGATCGCTGCGATGCGCTCCGGAGACGGCGTCCAGGTGTCGGATCGCCTGGCCTGGTACGAGATGAAGAAGGTCACCAAGAACGCCAAGGGGCAGACCGTTCAGCCGCAGGCCGGCCTGATCTTCGTGCCCGCTCCGCGGGTGGATCCACGGGCGTACGCGAACGTCCTCCGTCCGATCGCCGAGGCCGGCTATCTGGTCGCGATCGTGAAGCCGGCCTACGGCGTGGCGCTGCCCAATGACGGGACGGCGAAGACGGTGATCGACAACCACTCCGAGATTCGCTATTGGGCGATGGGCGGCCACGACTCGGGTGGCGCGGTTGCCGCCGCCTTTGCCGACAGCAATCCGGTGATCGGGTTGCTGCTCTATGCGTCCGCGCCCGGCAACGAACTGGTCCGCAACGACCTGATCACCACGTCGATCTCCGGTTCGGCGGATGGACTGGTCAGCCCCGGTGATATCGCCGAGGGGAAGCCGAATCTGCCCGAGGCGACTCGCTATGTCGTCATCGAGGGTGGCTATCACGCCTACTTCGGCGACTACGGCCAGCAGTCCGGCGACGGTGCTCCCACGATCTCCCGGCAGGAAGCACAGGATCAGATCCGGCAGGCCACACTGGAGTTCATGAACTCGCTGGCGCCCAAGCCGAAGTCCAAGTGAGCCGGGGCCACAGCGTTCCCCAGGAGTTCCCTAGGATCGAGCCCATGAGTGACCAAGGGCTCGCGCTCGCGCAACAGAAGATGATCGCTGCCGGGGTGGCCTCACAGGCCATCGACGTGTTCAGCCACTACTACCGGCAGCTGGAGCAGGGCGTCACCGGCGTCATCGCCGAGGACTCGATCGAGCCGCTGACCGATCCGGATCTGCTCGACTCGGTGGCGATCAGCGATGAGGATGCCGCAGCTGCCCTGGCCAAGACGGTCATCATCAAGCTCAACGGCGGGTTGGGCACCTCGATGGGCATGGACAAGGCGAAGTCGCTGCTGCCGGTTCGCGGCGGCAAGTCCTTCCTCGACATCATCGTCGAGCAGGTGGTGAGCGCGCGTCAGACGTACGGCGCGAAGCTCCCGCTGATCTTCATGAACAGCTTCCGGACCCAGGACGACACGCTGGCGGCCCTAAGCCGCTATCCCGATCTCGAGGTCGACGGTCTCGGGCTGGACTTCCTGCAGAACTCCGAGCCGAAGCTGCGGGCCGACGACCTGACCCCGGTCGAGTGGCCGGCCGACCCGACGTTGGAGTGGTGCCCACCTGGCCACGGCGATCTCTACACCGCGCTGCTCGCCTCCGGGGTGCTGGAGCGGCTGGTCGCGGCCGGCTATCGCTATGCCTCGGTCTCGAACTCCGACAACCTCGGCGCCGCGCCGAACGCACGGATCGCCGGGTGGTTCGCGGCCAGCGGAGCACCGTACGCGGCCGAGATCTGCCGGCGCACCGCTGCCGACCGCAAGGGTGGGCACCTGGCGATCCGCAAGGCCGACCAACAACTCATCCTGCGTGACACCGCGCAGACGTCGGCGGAGGAGATGCACTACTTCACCGACGAGTTCCGGCACCCGTACTTCCACACCAACAACCTGTGGTTCGACCTGGAGCTGCTCGCCAAGACGCTCGCCGAGCGCAACGGCGTCCTCGGGCTGCCGCTGATCAAGAACGCCAAGACCGTCGATCCGGCCGACTCGTCCTCGACCCCGGTGATCCAGATCGAGTCGGCGATGGGTGCGGCGATCGAGGTCTTCGAGGGTGCGACCGCGATCGGTGTCGGGCGGGAGCGGTTCCTGCCGGTCAAGACCACCAACGATCTGCTGCTGCTGCAGTCGGACGTGTACGAGGTGGGTGCCGACGGCCTGCTCAGCAGGGTCGCCGACCCGGCCCCCTTGGTGGACCTGGACAGCAAGTACTACAAGACGATCGGCAAGTTCGCTGAGCGTTTCCCGGCAGGGGCACCCTCGCTCAAGCAGGCCACCAGCCTGACGGTGCGGGGTGACTGGGTCTTCGAGGACGCCGTGGTGGTCACCGGCGCGGTGACGCTGGCCGACCCCGGAGAGCGGGCCACGGTCGGATCCGGCACAGTCCTCTCCTGATCGGCATCTCCTGGTGAGCACCGAGCTACCGCGCTGGCACGCGGCGCTGGCGTACGCGCTGCTGGGGCCGCCGATCCGAGAGCTGGCTGAGCCGGGGGTGCCGCAGATCGCCCGGTTGCTCGATGACCTCGGCGGGGTGCCGGCGGTCCGTCCTCAGGTCCTCGCTGCGCGGGGCGCGGGACGGTGGCCGTACGAGGTGCCGCCGGACCTGCGTACCGGGCTCGGAGCGGCCCAGTACGCGGCGGCCTGGCGGGCCCTGGTCGGCGCACTGGGTCCGCTGACGACGAACGCCCGGCCAGTGGTGACTGACCGGGCGTTGACGGCGGACGAGCGACGGCTGATGGCCGACCGCCCGCCCCATCACGGCGGCTGAACTCAAGCCGCCGTTCAACACTGCCCTCCTAGGACTGCTTGTCGGCCTGAGCCTTCAGCAGGTCGCGGATCTCGGCGAGCAGATCCTCGCTCGTCGCGACGGGAGGTGCGGGCGCCTCGTCCTTCTTCTTGGTGAGGTCCGAGAGCCGGTTGAACGGTGTGATCACGAAGAAGTAGATGACGATGCCGGTCAGCAGGAAGGTGAACAGGGCCGACAGGAAGGCGCCCAGGTTGACGCCGCCCACGGCGACCTGGGAGAAGTTCGGCGTACCGAAGAATTTGCCGATGATGTCGAGGAGCAGATCGGTGAACGCGGTGACCACGGCCCCGAAGGTGGTGCCCATGATCACGGCGACGGCCAGTTCGATCAGATTCCCGCGGAGGAGGAAGTCCTTCAGACCCTCGAGAGTTTTGTTGGCCATAGGAATGAGGTGCCTAACTTTGATCTTTGTCGCAGTCCGGATGAGTGCGGCAGCTTGGTAAGTCGACACTAACAAGGATCCGTTGCGTGCGAGGGTCTGTCACGTGATGGTTACCGCCAAACCACACTGAGCGCGCTGGTGGCCGCCGCTGCCGCCAGCGCGGTCGCCGTCGCGGGGCTGACCTCGACCAGCACCAGGCCCTCGGATCCGGTCGCGTCACTGTCCCCGCCGATCCCGCCGGTGACCACCCGTACGGCGGTGGCGACCACCTTGGTCTTGCCGGATTGGGAGTCGGCCGCCAGCACGTCGAGCTGGTCCCCGGCTTCGACGAGCTGAGCGACGCGTGGATCGGCCAGCGGCAGCGGGGCGACCACGCTGCTCGTCCTGCTGGCCCGTTCGCGCAGCAACGAGGTCGGGGTCAGCACCTGCCGGGCCGGAAGCGGGCCGGCGAGCGTACGGCCGATCACCTCCGCCGGATCGCTCCAGGCGCCGACAGGCACCGCATCCGGTGGCAGGGCAGTCCGGGTCAGATCATCGGGGGTCACGGTGTGCCCGCCGTCGAGCGGCCGGGCCGCGGTCACCACCGAGACGGTGTCCGGCCGGGGTGGGGCGAGCGCCGTGAGTCCGGTGAGCACAGCGGCCAGGGTGGCGAGAATCGCGAGCTTGCGGCGGTGACGCCGGAGGGCGCGGCGGAATCCGACGACCCAGCTACGCGCGGTCAGGGGACGATCGAGACGGGCTGGAGGACTGGTACGTGGTGTCATGCCGAGAACCTAAGGACGTCGCGGAAAATCGACCGCGGTTATCCACAGGCCCTCGGAAAGGGGTCAGGCGGCTGTGGACGAGCTCTCACCAGAGCTGCCGGAACCCGACGAACTGCCCGCGGCCACCGGCTGTCTGCTGCCCGAGCCCTCCGACTTCTTCTCGGTCGTCGAGGTCTTCTTCTCCCCGGAGTCGGACTTCGAGCTGTCGGACTTCGAGGCTCCGCTGCCGGACTTCTTCTTCTGGTCGGCCCGGCTGTCGGTGCGATAGAAACCGCTGCCCTTGAACACCACGCCGACGGCGTTGAACACCTTCCGCAGCGAGCCGTCACAGGTGGGGCAATCGGTCAGCGCGGCATCGGTGAACTTCTGCACCGCCTCGAGCTCGTTGCCGCAGTCGCTGCACCGGTACTGATAGGTGGGCATCGCGATCTCCCCTTCTGCGTTGACCTGTTTGGGCTGAACCCGTTTGGCCTGACCCGATGTCGGCCTGACTCGCTCACTTAGCACTCAAGCATACCGATTGCTAACCAGTGGCCATAACGCACGAGTCGTACCAATTTGCGACCGGTTGCGACGTGGGTGGGCGGTGGGAAGAGTCGAATGGGCGGGTGAGAGCGTGGAACGCTGCCCATCGGGGTATCAGCGCCTATCATCTGGCGCGTGCTGCGAAAACCCCGCTGGCTGCTGTTCGCCGCGTTCGTGGTCGTGTTGGCCCTGGTCGGGCTGGCCGGCCTCTCGGTGGCCACCGTCCGGCGGCCCTTCCCGCAGGTCGACGGCGAGATCAGTCTGCCGGGCCTGACGACCCCGGTCCAGGTCATCCGCGACCAGTGGGGTGTCGCCAACATCTACGCCGACAACGCCGAGGACCTGTTCGAGGCGCAGGGCTATGTGCAGGCCCAGGATCGCTTCTTCGAGATGGACGTCCGGCGGCACATCACCGCCGGTCGGCTGTCCGAGCTGTTCGGCGCCTCGCAGGTCGAGACCGACACCTTCATCCGTACTCTCGGCTGGCGCCGGGTCGCTACCGCCGAGCTGCCACTGCTGTCGGCGAGCACCCGACGCTATCTGGACGCGTACGCCGACGGGGTGAACGCCTATCTGCAGTCGCATCGCGCGGCCAACATCTCGCTGGAGTACAGCCTGCTCGGCTTCCAGGGCCTCGACTACACACCGGAGCCGTGGACCGCGGTCGACTCGCTGGCCTGGCTGAAGGCGATGGCCTGGGACCTCGGTGCCAACCTGGACCGCGAGATCGAGACGTCGTTGATGCTGGCCACGGTCGGTGCGAAGCAGACGGCCGAGCTGTGGCCGGACTATCCGCTCAAGGGGTTCACGCCGATCGTCACCTCCGGTGCCGTCCGGGACGGCGCTTTCGACCCGGCGGCGCCGCCGGGGAACCGTCGGGTGCTGCCGGAGGGACTGGCCAAGGCCCAGACGAGTGCCTACACCGATGCATTGCGGGATGTCGCCAAGACACTGCGCCAACTGCCGACGATGATCGCCGACCGTAGCGTCGACGGAGCGACGGGCTCGAACTCCTGGGCGGTGGCGGGGGATCGGACCGACACCGGGAAACCCCTGCTGGCCAACGACCCGCACCTGGCGACCTCGATTCCCTCGACCTTCATGCAGACCGGTCTGCACTGCCGGACCGTCTCCAAAGCCTGTCCGTTCGAGGTCAGCGGCTACAGCTTCGCGGGGATGCCCGGCGTGGTGATCGGCCACAACGCGACGATCGCCTGGGGGCTGACCACCAGCAACGTCGACGTGCAGGATCTCTACCTCGAGCAGGTGCGGGGCGAGTCCGTCCGGGTCGGCGACAAGTACGAGCCGCTGGCGACCCGGACCGAGGAGATCAAGGTCTCCGGCGAGGCGACGCCGCGCACCATCACGGTGCGCTCGTCCAAGCACGGGCCGCTGCTGTCGGACGCCTGGGAGCAGTTGCGCCGGGTCGGCGCCGGCGCGGCCGGCAAGGACCGGGAGGCGTACGCGGTCTCCCTCGCCTGGACCGGCCTGCAGCCGAGCCGGACCATGGACGCGCTGCTGCGGATCAATGTCGCCGGCGACTTCGCTCAGTTCCGGGCGGCGGCGAAGCTGCTCGGTGCGCCGTCGCAGAACCTCGTCTATGCCGACATCCACGGCACTATCGGCTATCAGCTGCCGGGGGCGATTCCCGAGCGCGGCCGGGGTGACGGCGACACGGTGGCGCCGGGCTGGGATCCCGCGTACGACTGGAAGGGCCTGATCCCGTTCGCCGAGTTGCCCTGGGCCGAGAACCCGGCCGACGGCTACATCGTCACGGCCAACAACCAGATCATCGGCCAGGAGCGCTACCCCCGGAAGCTCGGCTCGACCTACTCCTACGGCTGGCGGAGCCAGACCATCGTCGACGCCTTGCGCGCCAACCCTCGAATCAGCGTGGCGCAGAACCTCGCGCTGCAGAACGAGGACGTGGTGCGGTTCGCCGATGTGCTGGTGCCGCGGCTGTTGAAGCTGTCGGTGGCCGACTCGCCGACGACACCGGCCAGCTGGGTCGCCGAGGGACAGCAGACGCTGGTGGGCTGGGACTATTCGGCCTCGAAGGACTCGGCCGCGGCGGCGTACTTCTTCGTGGTGGTGCACAACATCTTGGAGCGGACGTTCCGCGACCAGATGCCCGAGGAGCTGTGGCCGGGCGGCGGGGGCCGGTGGTACGCGGTGCTGACGAACCTGTTGGACGACCCGGACAATGCGTGGTGGGACGACACGCGGACCCCCGATGTCCGGGAGCGGCGGGACGACATCCTGCGGGCCGCGATGACCGATGCCCGCAAGGAGCTGACGTCACTGATCTCGCGGGAGACCACCGGCTGGGAGTGGGGCAAGCTGCACCGGGTCACGCTGCGCCACCAGACCCTCGGGTCCAGCGGGATCCGCCCGATCGAGAAACTGTTCAACCGCGGCGACTGGCCGGTGGGCGGCGGGCCGGAGGTCGTGAACGCCATGTCCTTCGACGACACCCAGGGCTATCGGGTCGACTCCGGGCCGACGATGCGGATGGTGGTCGACCTGTCGGATCTGGACAAGTCCCAATGGATCAACCAGAGCGGCAACTCCGGGCATGCCTACCACCCGAACTACGACGACCAGGCGCCGCTGTGGGTCAACGGGGAGACCCTGCCCTTCGCCACCTCCCGGACGAGCGTCGAGAGCCAAGCCAAACACCGGCTGGACCTGGTCCCGACCGGCTGAACTCGCTCACTGGTACGGGTCGGTGATCTCGCGGAGCTTGGTGAGCGCCTCGCGGAGCGACCCGGCCAACTCCGGCCCGAGGTGCTCGATCCAGGTGCGCTCCACCCGCATCACCGTCTCCATGGCGTGCGCCGAGGCGATCTGCCCTCGCTCGGTGAACCGAATGAGCCGGGCCCGTCCGTCGGCCGGATCGGGTACCCGTTCCACCATGCCCTCCCGCTCCAGAGCGTCCACCAGGAGGCTCGCTGTCTGCTTGGTGACCTGGGCCTGTTCAGCCAGGTCGGTCAGCCGGGATCCATTCGGCGCGATCCGCTGCGCGAGCCGGCCTTGGGCAATGGTCACCTTGAAGCCGGCTTGATGCATCGCGTGCATCACCTGGTCGTCCATGGCGCGGTAGGCGATGAGCATCAGCGTCGCGAGATCCACAGTCACACCCACCCTTGACAATAGTCAGCTTTGCTGACCATCATGAAGGTAGTCAGTAATGCTGACGATACAAGGAGGTGGGTGATGACCAGGGTTCCTCCGACGCGTGTCATCCAGGTCGCCAACGGAGTGCGAACCAGGCTGCAGAGCCTGGTCCAGCGGATGGTCCCGCCCGAGATCGGACTCCTGGAACTGACATCGGGCTTCATGGCGACGCAGGCGATCTATGCCGCGGCCAGGCTTCGGATCGCCGATGTGCTGGCCGGCGGACCGCGATCCGCGACCGATATCGCCGCCGAGGTCGGCTCGGATCCCGACGCCACCTATCGGCTGCTCCGGGCGTGCGCGACGTACGGGGTGTTCGTCGAGGACTCGGAAGGCCGTTTTGGGCTGACCCTGCTGGCCAGCGCCCTTCGCTCAGGTGTGTCCAACTCGATGCTGCCCGTCGTCTTGATGCTCGGCGATCCGCGCTACCAGGGACCATGGGGTCGTCTGGCCGACACCGTGGAGACAGGCACGCCTGGCGCCGAGCTGCTGTTCGGGAAGCCCCTGTGGGAGTACCTCGACGACGATCCCGAGTTCGCGGCCTCCTTCAACAACGCCATGACTCGGCTGTCTGCGCTGGACTGGCCGACCGTGCAAGCGGCGTACGACTTCACGGGGTTCTCGACGATCGTGGACATCGGTGGCGGGCACGGTGAGCTGCTGGCGCTGATCCTCGACGCGGCGCCTGCCGCGAAGGGCGTCCTGTTCGAGCTGCCCGGAATGGTCGACCAGGCCGAGGAACACCTGCGACAGGCGGGGGTCGGTGAGCGCTGCCGAGTCGAGGGCGGGTCGTTCTTCGAGGCCGTGCCGAGCGACGGCGATCTGTACGTGATGCGGCGGGTCATCCACGACTTCGACGACGAGCAGGCGGTGGCGATCTTGTCCAACCTCTGCCGCCAGCTGTCCAACGACCAGACCTTGTTGCTGCTGGAAAGCGTGATCTCGCCGGGCAACGCGCCGCATTTCGCGAAGCTGCTCGATCTGGACATGATGGTCTTCGTCGGCGGCCGGGAACGTACCGCCCGGCAGTTCGATGCGCTGCTCGACCGGGCCGGGTTCCGGCTGACCCGGATCATCCCCACCATCTCGACCATCTCGCTCATCGAAGCCGTCCCGGGCAGGCAGCCATGAATGCCGTCGCCCAGCTCAGCGCCGGTCTCTCGGCGTTGCTCCTGATCGCCGTGTTCCCGCTGGAGGCGTTCCTGATCGAGCGGCCCTGGGTGCAGCGGTTCCTCGGCATCGAGCCGAATGGACTCGAGCACGTACGGCTGTGGTCGTTCTGCATCGGCGCCCGCAATGCGCTGGCTGGTCTGATCACCTTGACCGGGCTCTGGTTCGTCAACTACGGCGACCTGGCGACCGGGACCGTCGTCGTGATCGTCGGCTGCAGCTACATGCTGCTCGCGTCGTTGGCGATGGGCGTCGCCGACCTGCTCGGCTTCTGGCGTCCCCGTGGTGGCAGCATCAAGGGCACCCTCGCGTCGTCGGTGTTGCCGGCCGTCGCCCTGGTCGCCATTGCCGTGTCCGGCTGAGCCGGAGTTCTGCCCCCACGAGCATGGGCGGTTGGGTCTGAGGGCGGTCCCGGCAATGCGGGACACTCGACAGCTGACGTGGGTCTTGCTCCTGAAGATCCCGCGGTCAGCGTCGTAGGTAGCCGAGCAGGTCACCCAGGGTGCCGTAGCCACGCAGGCAGGACGGGTCGGTCGCTCCATTGGTGCAGGTGGTCTGCACCTGGTGCTCCATCGCCCGGTCCAGGCCGGTCATGCTGGCCTTGGACAGCACCCAGCCGAGCGGGGCGGTGACCTCGGGCTGGGCGGTCCGGTCGACCACGATCACGCGGCGCGGGAACGCGGCCAGGATGGCGTCACAGTCGACTTGGTCCTTTTGTGACGGCGGGCAGATCGAACGGGTACGCACCGTGGTCGACACCCGCTGCAGCAGGGCATCTGTGCGGGTCAGCGTCGCCGAGCCGCGGAGATAACCGACCGCCGGCAACAGCAACTCGCTCTGCAGTGCCGGGGGCTCGGTGAGCCGGCCGGCGGTGGCCTGCTCGTTGGTCAAGAAGACGACGAACGGGATGATCAGCGGCTCGTTCGACCGGCCTGCGACGACGTCCTCGTTGTGGCCGCGCACCTGGGCGAGCCACTGGGCGGACAAGTCGGTGACGGTGGCCAGTCCGGTGTTCTCGATGTAGCCGCCGTCGATCAGCTGGGTACGCGGCCAGAAGCCGTTCTGGGACTCGTCGACGTCACAGCCGCCGACGACGCCGCCCGGAGTGACGTAGGGGAAGCGCGCGGTCAGCAGCGCCGCCGTGGAGGCGGTGATGGTGCCCAGGCAGTGGTCGCCGGTGCCGCCGGCCGGGCCGTACGCAGCGAACAGGTCGACCGTCCGGGCGCCCGGGCTGACCTGGTGGTCGCACTGCTGCTCACCGTCGGAGGCCGCCGGCTGCTCCAGGTCGAGCTGGCTCACCCACACCCGGCACTGGCTGGCGACGCTGCTGGAGTTGATCACCAGTGGACCGGTGGCAGGGGAGAGCGTCGAATCGGCGCTCAGGAAGGGTTGGGTTCCCCATGGTTGGCCGACGGCGGATCGATCCCAGCCGAGCTCGATCAGCCGGGCGCGATCGGCCCAGGTGCCGGCCGGTGCGACCCCGGAGCTGCCCAGTGGGACGCCGGTCGCAGCGTAGAGGGGATCGCGGACAAAGGTGCCGATCACTGCCTGGGCGAGGGTGTCCGGCTCGGCCATGGCCTTGACGGCTTCGACGGCCCGCCCGGTGCCGGGATCGCTTGGCGTACCGGAGAAGCGGGCGACCGTCAGACCGGTGGAGCCACCGCTGGCGCCGCCGGAGAAGAGCACGGAGTGGGCGCCGCAGCCCCCGGTCCCGCTGTCCAGGGCGGCCAGGCCCTTCACGGTCCAGTAGGCGGCCCGGATCCCGCCGCCCTCGGCGGCCACCATGATCATCGGCCGGGCGCGCTGGCCGTTCACGTCGACCTCGCAGCCGCCGGATTGCTTCAGCCAGGTCTGGACCATGTCGCCGACCGGTGGCCGCCGCGGCGAGTCCTGAGCGGGAGTGTCGACCACTTGGTGGATGGTGCTGCCGCCGACGGTCAGACCGGCGAGCACGATGGCGAGGACCAGGACGCTGACCAACGGCGTACGCCGCAAGCCGAGGAGCCGGAAGATCTCGGCGGTGGGGCGCTCCTGGATCAGCAGGCCGGCCGAGGCGGCGATGCCGATCAGCAGGGTGAGCGAGGTGATGGTGACCGCGGAGACACCGGCGTACGCGGCTTGCCCCGGGAACACGGAGATGGCCAGGAACAGCGCCAGCACGCCGCCGAGCAGTGCCCACCGCCGGGCCAGCCGGGCCGGCGCTGTGCTCCCCATCGAAGCCATCGGATCCGGCACTTCTCCGGCGACGAAGGCCCAGCTGATCACCCACGGCAGCACGACCGCCACGATGCCGATGGCCAGGAAGAGGACCGACAACCCGAGCCCGACGCCGGTGACCTCGGGTCCGAGGGCGACCACCGACAGGAAGGAGCGGATCAGGCCGATCCCACCGACCGTGACAGCGGTGAGCGCCAATGCCCGCCCGATGAATCTGATCAGACTGACTTCCTGCGCGGTGAACTCGGGCGGGCGATCGGGGATGTACCAGTCTTCGCGGATCTGCCAGGCTCGGCGCAGGACCCAGGAGACCATCACGACCACGAGCGGTACGGCGCAGAACACCAGCAGTCGGGTGCTCAGCAGGTTGGCCGGGGGCATGAAGACTCGGGCGATCAGCGCGGCGACGACCGGGATCGCGATACCGAGCAACCACAGGCTGAGCAGCGCGTCTCCTTTGCCGGCCAGATGATGCAGCCGAGCAGCCAGCCGCCGGGGGTTGGTGACCAGCTCGACGAGCAGGCGGAGGATCAGCAAGAGATCCTCGAGGAGGCGGCGGATCAGGGGTCTGACCCAGGGCTTCTTGGGCACCCTGGAGTTCTCGGGCTTCCCTGGGTTCTCGGGTTTCTGGGTCGTGGATGTGGGCGCTGTTCTGGAGCCCGGGTTCGCCGGGTTGATCTGGTGGCGCACCGCCCAACCCGTACGGAACCGGCCGAGTGCCTCGAGCAGGAAGCCGACCCCGAGCAGCGCGATGACGGCGCAGCCGGCTTGCAGCCAGCCCTGGAGTCCGTTGGACACCCACTGGCGCTGGACGTCGGGGAGCTGCTCGAGGATCGCGCTGCCCGACAGCATGGTGAGCACGGCCAGCGGAATGATCATCGCGACGGAGAAGCGATGATGCATCAGCGCTCGCAGACTCCGGACGACAACCGCTTTCGGACTGTTGACGCCGCCGCCGTCGGCGCCTTCCTGTTTGGACTGGGGAACGACGAAGCGAAGGAGCAGGATCGCCGCGACCAGGACGAGAAGAACCCACTTGGCTGTGGTGCACCACCACAGCAGTCCCACCGGTCCGGACGGCGACCTGGTGATCATCAGCACCAGGATGCAGAGGTTCTCGACGAGATCGGCGAGGACCAGGATCGCCACCAACGCCCAGATCGCGATCCGCGCCTGTCCGGTCCGGAACAGGGCGGCCACCAGTCCGGCGAGCACGGCGGCATAGCAGACGATGAAGACCACATTGATGACGAGGAACCAGCTGAGCAGGGCTCGATAGAGCGGGTCATTGATCAGACTGGTGAGCACCTCGGGCCAGCCCGCGCCCCGCTCGATCCATCCTGGCCCGACCAGCACCGACAACGGCCAGGCCCGCCCCTGTTCGTCGACGATCCGACCGGACTGGGCATTGATCTCGCCGACCGCAACGGTGCATGCCACCGCGAGCGCGATGGCAAGTCCCCACAGATAGCGCCGGGCGCGTAGATGCTGCGGCACCACCTCCTGCTGGCTCCCGCTCATCGGCCCTCCCGAGCTCGACAATCCTGACTCGACGCATCGTGGCGTAGGTCTGGGCTTACCTACAAGAGTCGTGGGTGGGGGAGTGGATACGTGGGCGGATCCGGGTGGCTGAGCCTTCGAGCATGGACACTGGCGATGTGCGCTACCCGTGGGTGATCGCGGTCGTGATCAGCAGTTGGCTGTCGGCGGTAGCGATTCTGTGGGCCGGCAGACCGGCATCGCTCTGGGCGCGCGAGCATGAGGAGGATGAGTCATCTGGCCAAGTCATCATCCAGGCAGGTGTCAATTCTTGCCAACCCGCCCGGCTCGGACTCGTCGGGGGCGTCTGGGCGCGGGAGGCCGGTTCGCACACGCTTCGCCGATAGTCTGAATTGCGAAGGATCACGAAAGTTTGACGGCGCCCCGGGCGCAAAGGAGTAGCACTCTGTGGCGCTGAAGAAGTCAGACCTGTACAGCTCGCTGTGGGCGGGAGCGGACGAGCTCCGTGGCGGCATGGATGCAAGCCAGTACAAGGACTATGTCCTGACGCTGCTGTTCGTGAAGTACGTCTCGGACAAGGCCAAAGCAGATCCATACGCCGACGTTGAGGTGCCCGAGGGCGGCTCGTTCAATGACCTGGTCGCGCTGAAGGGCAAGCCCGACCTCGGTGAGCAGGTCAACGTCGCCATCCGCAAGCTGGCTGACGCCAACGACTTGCAGGGCGTCATAAACAACGCCGACTTCGATGACCCCGACAAACTCGGTAAGGGTAAGGAGCTCGTCGACCGACTGACGAAGCTGATCGGCATTTTCCAGGATCTCGACTTCACCGGCTCCCGTGCTGAGGGCGACGACTTGCTGGGTGATGCTTACGAGTACCTGATGCGTCACTTCGCCAGCGAGTCGGGCAAGAGCAAGGGTCAGTTCTACACGCCGGCCGAGGTATCGCGCGTGATGGCTGCGCTCATCGGCATCAAACCGGACACCCCGAAGTCGGCAACCGTCTACGACCCGACCTGCGGGTCTGGCTCCTTGCTGCTCAAGGTTGCCGACGCGGCACCGAACGGGCTGACGATCTACGGCCAGGAAAGGGACAACGCCACCCGTGCCCTCGCTGTGATGAACATGCACCTCCACGGGAGCGGAACGGCGGAGATCCGTCAGGGCGACACGATTACGAGCCCGCAGTTCCTCAGGGGCAGCGTGCTGCAGACCTTCGACTACCTCGTCGCCAACCCTCCGTTCAGCGTGAAGTCTTGGAACAACGGCCTGGAGAACGAGTACGGCCGGTTCGACGGCTACGGTCGCCCGCCGGAGAAGAACGGCGACTACGCCTTCCTGCTCCACATGCTCAAGAGCCTCAAGAGCACTGGCAAGGGGGCCGTCATCCTGCCGCACGGCGTGCTCTTCCGTGGCAACTCTGAGGCGACCATCCGCAAGGAACTCATTGGGCGCGGCTACATCAAGGGGATCATCGGCCTGCCGGCGAACCTGTTCTACGGCACCGGCATCCCGGCCTGCATCATCGTGCTCGACAAGGAGAACGCGCAGGCTAGGACCGGCATCTTCATGATCGATGCCAGCAAGGGCTTCGCCAAGGACGGAAACAAGAATCGTCTTCGCCCGCGTGACATGCACCAGATCATTGATGCCTTCGCGAATCAGAAGGAGATTGAGCGCTACTCGCGGATGGTGCCGCTCGCCGAGATCGCCGACCTGAGGAACGACTACAACCTCAACATTCCTCGCTACATCGACGGTTCCGAGCCCGAGGACATCCAGGATCTGCACGCCCACCTCAACGGCGGCATCCCGAACCGCGACCTCGACGCCCTCCAGGCCTACTGGGACGCCTTCCCCAGCTTGCGTTCGACTCTATTTCGGCCGTTGCGTGACGGCTACAGTGAGCTGGCCATCGACAAGTCCCATATCCAGAGGACGATCACAGGTTCTGCCGAGTACCAGACGTTCAAGACGAGCAGCAACGGGATCGTCAAACACTGGTGGAACATCCATGAGGCTCTCCTCCAAGGAATTACGCGCACCACACGTCCCGCTGACCTCATCGCTGAGCTCGGTGACGCGTTGCTCGATGCCTTCCGCTTGCGCCCGCTGATCGACGAGTACGGCGTGTACGAACAGCTGATGAGCTACTGGAACGACGTCATGCACGATGACGTCGCCCTGATCATGGGCGAGGGCTGGGACGGTGCAGCGAAGCCACGCGCCGCCCGCATCCTCGGATACGACAGGAACAAGAAGCCAAAGTACGAAACTGCACACATCACTTTCGGCACCGGTGTCAAGGCGCAGCGCTGGGTCATGGATCTTGTGTCGCCTGAACTGATCGTCGCCCGCTACTTCGCCAAGGAACAGGCGGAACTCGATGCACTGGAGGCAGGCGTGGAGACTGCTGGCCAGGCGATCGAGGAGTACGTCGAAGAGCACGCCGTCGAAGAAGGACTGCTGTTCGACGCAACCGACGACGACGGCAAGGTCACCAACAAGGCAGTCGCTGACCGACTCAAAGCAGCGAGGGCCGAAGGTGCCGACGGTGACGAGATCAAGGCACTTGTCCATGTCGTCGGCCTGTTCAAGCGAGAGACCGCCGCGAAGAAGGCTGCCAAGGAAGTCCGTCTCAAGCTCGACCAGCTGACGCTCAAGCGGTATGCGCAGCTCACTACCGCCGACATCCAGAGGCTCGTCATCGACGACAAGTGGGGTGCCCGCGTCGTCGCCGGAGTCCAGGCCGAGCGCGCCGCGCTGATCCAGAAGCTCGTGCAGCGCCTGAATGTGCTCGGCGCTCGCTACGAGCAGACCGTGGGCGACCTCGACGCGGAGGTTGAGGCGCTGAGCGTGAAGGTCACGGCTCATCTGGCCGCTATGGGGGTTGAGGCGAGATGACATCAACATGGACGACCACAACAATTGGTGCCCTCGCGCACGTGTCGCGCGGTGCATCGCCGCGACCCATCGCTTCGCCTCGCTGGTTCGACAGCAGCGGTGATGTGAGATGGGTTCGCATAGCAGATGTCAACCGCTCGAACGGCCGCACTCTACTCGCGACAACGCAAGCGTTATCTGCTGATGGTGTTGCGCGTAGTAGATACCTGAAGCCTGGAACTCTCATCATGAGCATTGCTGCGACTGTCGGTATTCCCGTGATTACCGGAGTCCCCGCTTGCATCCATGACGGCTTCGTCTCGCTTGAGAATCTCAAAGCAAACAAGAGATTCATGTTGTACCTACTGAAGGCATCCGAGCCTCGCCTTCGTGAAGCAGGACAGTCCGGGTCTCAGATGAACGTCAATTCCGACATCGTCCGCGGACTTACGGTTCGGATCCCCTCCAGTGTTGAGGAGCAGGCCCGCGTCGCGTCGGTACTCTGGGATTTGGATGACCTCATCGTTTCGCTTGAAAATGCGATAGTGAAGAAGCGAGCCATCAAGCAAGGCGTGATGCAGGAGTTGCTGACTGGCCGCACGCGCCTCCGCGGCTTCACCGATGAATGGTCAACACGTAGCCTGTCGACGTTTGGTACCTTCCTGCGGGGCGGCGGAATCAAGCGCGACGAGGTGCGGCAGGCCGGGGTGCCGTGTATCCGATACGGCGAGATTTACACCACATTCGAGGACTACACCATTTCAACAGTGTCGTTCGTTAGCGGGTCGGTGGCAGCGATGGCTCTTCCGCTTCGGTCGGGAGACATCCTCTTTGCGGGATCGGGCGAGACGAAAGCCGAGATCGGCATGAACGTTGCCTACATTGGGGACACTCCAGCGGTTGCGGGCGGCGACATCATAGTTCTGCGCGGCACCGAGTACGACCCCGTCTACTTGGCGACACTCCTCAATACCCCCGAGTTGGCGAATCAGAAAGCGCGCGGTGGTCAAGGAGACGCTGTGGTGCACATCAACTGGCGAGTCCTTGCAGGGCTCGAAGTCACAGTTCCAGAACTTCCTGAGCAACATGCAATCGCACAGGTCCTGATCGATGCCGACGACGAGATCGCTGCCCTTCAACGCCGCCTCGACGCCACCCGCGCTATCAAGCAGGGCATGATGCACGAGCTGCTCAGCGGGCGCACCCGGTTGGCCGTCAAGGAGGACGCAGCATGAGCACGGTCGGACAGGTCGAACGTAGGACGCAGGATCGCGTCGTCAAGTTCTTCCACGAGCGCCTCGGCTACGAGTACGGCGGCAGCTGGGAAGACCGCGCAACGAACTCGAACATCGAGGTCGCCTACCTTCGGGACAACCTTCTGGCGCGCGGCTACGACGAGGAGATCGTCGGCAAGACCATCAACGAACTCTCCAAGGCTGCGTCGGTCGGTGGAGCCCGCACGCTGTACGAGGCTAATCGCGAAGTCTACGATCTGCTTCGCTATGGCGTGAAGGTCAAGCGCGTCGTGGGCAACCAGTTCGAGACGGTCTGGCTTATCGACTGGGACAACCCCGAAGCGAACCACTTCGTCGTGGCTGAAGAGGTCGCGATCGCTGGCGCGCACAACAAGCGTCCCGACGTCGTGCTGTACGTCAACGGCCTGGCGCTGGGTGTCGTTGAGTTCAAGCGCTCGAAGGTGAGCGTCACTGAGGGCATCCGTCAGAACATCGGCAATCAGCGGACGGACTTCATCCGGCCATTCTTTTCTACCGTCCAGATCGTGTTCGCGGGCAACGACGTCGAGGGGTTGCGCTACGGCGTGATCGAGACACCGGAGAAGTACTGGCTCGCCTGGAAGGAGCCCGAGCACAGCACGGTCGGTGCCGACGTAGTTGAGCCACTGGACAGGGCGATCCTGCAGATGTGCTCGAAGGATCGCCTCCTCGAGTTGATCCACGACTTCATCGTGTTCGACGCTGGCGTGAAGAAGACTGCCCGCCACAACCAGTTCTTCGGCGTGAAGGCAGCTCAGGAGCGCATTGCGAAGCGTGAGGGCGGCATCATCTGGCACACCCAGGGGTCGGGCAAGAGCCTGACGATGGTGTGGCTTGCAAAGTGGATCCGTGAGCACCAGCCGAAGTCGCGCGTTTTGATCATCACCGACCGCACCGAGCTCGACGAACAGATCGAGAAGGTCTTCGGCGGGGTCAACGAGAGCATCTACCGCACGACTTCTGGCGCGGACCTGCTGACGCAGATCAACAAGCACGACCCATGGCTGATCACCTCCCTCGTCCATAAATTCCGCGGTGGCAACGACGACCGCGACGTTGACCGGGACAGTGAGGACTTCATCGCCGAACTGCACTCGCGGGTGCCTGTCGGGTTCACGCCGAAGGGCAACCTGTTCGTCTTCGTCGATGAGGCGCACCGCACACAGTCGGGCAAGATGCACCGGGCGATGAAGGAACTGTTGCCCGGAGCGATGTTCATCGGCTTCACGGGTACGCCGCTGCTCAAAGCCGACAAGGCGACCAGTATCGAGACCTTCGGATCGTTCATCCACACCTACAAGTTCGACGAGGCGGTCGAGGACGCCGTCGTGCTCGACCTGCGCTATGAGGCGCGCAACATTGAGCAGGACCTGACCAGTCCGGAGAAGGTCGACAAGTGGTTCGAGGCCAAGACCAAAGGCCTCACCGACCTCAGCAAGGCTCGCCTCAAGAAGAAGTGGGGCACGATGCAGAAGGTCGTGTCCGCCGAGCCCCGAGCCAAGCAAATCGTCCAGGACATCCTGCTGGACATGGAGACCCAACCCCGCTTGGTGAGCGGCCGCGGCAACGCGATGCTCGTGGGCGAGAGCATTTACCAGGCGTGCAAATTCTACGAGATGTTCGTCAACGCCGGCTTCAAGGGCAAGGTCGCCATCGTCACGAGCTACGTGCCGAACCCGAGCGACATCTCCAAGGAGGACTCGGGTGAGGGCGCGACCGAGAAGCTGCGCCAGTACGACATATATCGGCAGATGCTGGCCGGCTTCTTCGGTGTGCCTGCCGACCTGGCTGTCGGGCGGATCGAAGAGTTCGAGAAGGAAGTCAAGCGCCGATTCATCGAGGAGCCTGGCCAGATGCGGCTGCTCATCGTGGTCGACAAGCTGCTGACCGGGTTCGATGCTCCAAGTGCCACTTACCTCTACATCGACAAGAAGATGCGCGACCACGGCCTGTTCCAGGCCATCTGCCGGGTCAACCGCCTGGATGGCGACGACAAGACCTACGGCTACATCATCGACTACCGCGACCTATTCAACTCGCTGGAGTCCGCGATCACCGACTACACCTCGGGTGCTCTTGACGGCTACGAGGAGAAGGACGTCGAGGGGTTACTCGAGGACCGCGTCGACCAGGGCCGTCAGGATCTCGACGAGGCGTTGGAGAAGATCCGCGCCCTGGTCGAGCCCGTTGCACCGCCGAAGGGGACGCTGGAGTACCAGCACTACTTCGTGGCATCGGTGCAGGGAGACGCCGCTCAGATTAAGGCCAACGAGGTCAAGCGTGTCGAACTCTATAAGAGCGTTTCGGGCTTGGTTCGCGCGTACGCGGCGCTCGCCAACGACATGGATGCTGCCGGGTACACGCCCGCCGAGGCTGCGGCGATTAAGAACGAGGTGGCGCACTTTGTCGCCGTCCGTGATGAGGTCGAGCTTGGTGCTGGCGAGAACATCGACGTGAAGCAGTTCGAGGCAGGCATGCGCGCGCTGCTCGACACCTACATCCAGGCCGACCCGTCCGAGGTGGTGGCCACCTTCGACAAAGGGCTCGTCGACCTGATCGTCGAGCGCGGCGATGATGCGATTAGTGCTCTGCCGACGAACATTCGCAAGGACCCCGAAGCAGCAGCGGAGACGATCGTCAACAACGTCCGCAAGACGATCGTCGACGAGCGTGCGCTGAACCCGCGCTACTACGACCGGATGTCCGAGTTGCTTGATGCGCTCATCGAACAGCGCCGTCAGGACGCCCTAGACTACAAGGCGTACCTGCAACGGCTCATCGAACTCGCAACCAAGGTCGGCAAGAAGGAGTCCGACACGGTCTATCCCGAGTGGGCCAGGAACGGCGCGCAGCGCGCACTAGTGGACTTCCACTTCGCTGATCCCAATCTAGCCACCGTGGTCGACTGCACCGTGACGCGCCAGAGAGAGCACGGCTGGGTCGGCAACCGGATGAAGGAGCGCGCCCTCGCCCGCGAGCTTCGCCGCGTACTCCCTGACGGGTTTGACCGCTTCGATGAACTGTTTGAATTGGTGAAGGCACGGGATGAGTACCGCTAATGCCTACCTCACCGTCGCCGGGCTCAGGATCGATGTCATCTATAAGGACATCAAGAACCTGCACATCTCCGTGTACCCGCCGGTCGGACGTGTGCGGGTTGCGGCGCCGCACCGCGTCGACGAGGACGCGATCCGCTTGGCCGTCGTGCAGCGTCTGCCGTGGATCAAGAAGCAACGCGAGCAACTGCAGAACGCCGAGCGCCAGACCGAACGTCGCATGCTCTCGGGCGAGACTCACTACGTGTGGGGCCAGCGCCTGCGTCTGGACGTCTCACGGCATGGAAGATCGAGAGTCAGCGTTGCCGGAAAGACCCTTTGGCTGACAACTCCCGCGGACTACGACGAGGACCAGCGCCGAGCGGCACTCGATCACTGGTACCGCAAAGAGCTCAAGGCCGCTGTCCCGGCGCTGCTGGCCAAGTGGCAGCCGATCATCGGTGAAGAAGCCGCCAAGGTCGTCGTGCGCCACATGAAGACCAAGTGGGGCACCTGCCACCTTGAGTCGCGCTCCATCTGGCTCAACCCCGAACTGGCGAAGAAGAACCCACGCTGTCTCGAGTACATCGTGGTTCACGAACTGATCCACTTCATCGAGCGCACCCACAACGCACGTTTCATCGAACTCATGAATCTGCACATGCCCGACTGGCGGGCGCGTCGGGACGAGCTGAACGATGCGCCACTGTCGAGCGAGGAGTGGGACGCGGGGGCACGGCATGAGTCGTAGTGCCCAGCGCCCGGAAGTCAGTAGCCCCTGGAACCTCATTCCTCTGACGCCCGAGTATCTCGAGGCAGAGCATGGCGGCTACGTCGCGGCCATAGAAGCTGCCTTGGCGGACGTGCAGATCCGAAACATTGCGCTCTCCGGCAACTACGGCGTCGGTAAGAGCAGCATTCTTCGGGAAGTCGCGAGGCGGCAGGACGGCCGCGTTGTTGAACTCTCGCTGTCGACGCTCGCGCCGATTGAGGCGTCCAAGATCGATGACTCGGTGCCTATCCAAGCGACGACGCCGACCAACCGCATTCAGCAGGAGATCGTCAAGCAACTACTTTACCGCGAAGACCCGAGCAAGACACCCAGCTCACGGTTCCGACGCATCGAACGCTTCGGCTGGCGACGAGAGATCGGCACCGCGCTTGTGCTGGGGCTCGCCGCTGCGATCATCTTCCTGCTGACCGGTTGGACGGCGCAGATCGCTTCGGTGTTCACAGCGCCGAACGACATCGGCCCTTGGACTCACCTGATGGTCTGGGGTGTGGCAGCGGGCGCCGTCTTGGTGGTGCGCTCGCTGTTCTACGGGAGGCTCCGCATCAAAGAGTTGTCTGCGGGCTCAGCGACGGTCACGCTCGACGATAGCGCGATGTCCTACTTCGACCAGTACCTGGACGAGATCGTCTACTTCTTCGATGTTTCGGGCCGCGACATCGTCATCTTCGAGGACATCGACCGTTTCAACGACTCCCACATCTTCGAGACACTCCGTGCGCTGAACACGCTGCTCAACGCCTCGCCACAGGTCGAGAAGCGGATCCGGTTCATCTACGCGATCAAGGACAGCATTTTCGACCGAATTGGTCTTGAGGCGGAAGGTCGCAAGGTTGAGCCGGACGCGACGGACGATCCCGCGCAGGCCGAGGCGGTGCGCGCCAACCGCACAAAGTTCTTCGACCTCGTCATCCCGGTTGTTCCTTTCATCACGCACCGAAGTGCCCGCAACCTCGCGGCACAGCTACTAGGCGAGATCGAGCACAAGGTCGAGCCAGAGCTGCTCGATCTGGCTGCGCAGTACGTCCCCGACATGCGGCTGCTCAAGAACGTGCGCAACGAGTTCATCGTCTTCCGCGATCGGATCTTCTCCGGCGACGGCGAGCAGCTCGATCTGAGCCAGACCGAACTCTTTGCAATGATGCTCTATAAAAGCACCCACCTGACCGACTTCGAGAAGATCCGGCTCGGCACTAGCACGCTGGATGTCATCTACAAGGTCAGTCGTGAGTTGGTTGCCGAGAACATCAGGCGGATCGAGAGCGAACGGCGTGCGTTGCGTCGGCGGCTCGTGCGAATCAACGGAGCTGCTACTCGCAGCACCCAGCTGGGTCGGCGATTGCTGGCGCACGCGCAAAGGACCGTGCAGGCGGCGGGCTTCCGAACACAGTACGCGACGTACTCGATAGCCGGTGCTGTGAAGTCTGAGGATGATCTCAAGGGAGCGCAGTTCTGGACAGATTTCGTCTCCCCCGATGGAAGTCCAGTGCTCCAGTGGCGCAACGACTACGGTCAGCAGCTGTCGTTCACTCGTGACAGTCTCGTCGGCGCACTTGGCGATCCGCTCGATGCTGAGAGCTGGAGCGATGCGGATAGTGAAGCCTTGACCGAGCAGATCGCCGAGAAGACAGAGGACATCACGTTCCTGCGGAGCGCCGACCTTGGTGACCTCGTCAGACGACCGGAGTTCCGAGTCACCTACGAGGAAGCCGCTCGATCGTTCGAGTCAGTTGCCGAGTGGCTCCTCAAGCCCGGTTTGGCCTACCAGCTTGTTAGAGCTGGGTACATCAACCGGAACTTCACGCTGTATACCTCGACGTTCCACGGCGACCGTGTGAGCCCGGCGGCGATGAACTTCATCATCCATCACGTTGAGCGAGACCTGATGGACGAGCACTTCGGGCTTGACCCAGACGATGTCGACGCCGTTGTCCGCGAGCGAGGAAAGAGCGCGCTGAAGGAACCGGCGCTCTACAACATCGCCGTCCTCGACCGTCTCCTGGCAACCGACGTCGACGCGGCGGACATCATGATCCGTTCCTTCGTGGCCCTCGGGGAAAGTCAGACCCGATTCCTCCAAGCGTATCTCTCTGCCGGTGAGCAGCGTCAGCGGTTCATTGAGCGATTCACAACCGTCTCCTCTCGTGTTTTCCAGTACCTCGTGAGCCAGGCTGAACTGGATGATGCATCGCGGCTGCAGTTGGTCGATGTCGCACTGGCGCACCTTCCGTCGGCTAAGCAGCGAACAGATGCTGCGGTATCTGGCTACTTGGCAACGCACTATGCCGAATTTGCGGCGCTGACGTTCAACGAGACCGAGTCAGCCCAGGCGGAGCGTATTGGTGAGATCTTCGCGGACGCCTGCGTCACTGTGCCTCGCCTGGAGCCGCTCGGCCAACAGGTGCGGTCGTCGTTCGTGTCGCGCAACCTGTACGAGGTCACGCAGGAGAACCTCGCGCTTGCCATCGGCAACACCGAGAGCGTGGCCCTTGACGTCATCCGCGATGCGAATGAGACGGTCTACGACTATGTGCTCAGGCACGTCAGTACCTACCTGGATGCTACAGGGGCCACATCCACAACTGTCGACGCGGACGAGTACTTCGTTGCCGTGATCGAAGATGTGCTCGAGCATGGATTGGATCGTCTCGGCGACGTTGTCGAGCGCGCTGCTCCCGAGTGCCGTGTCGAGGATCTCACCGCTGTGTCGGAGAGGGCGTGGCCGGCATTGGGCGAGTATCGCCGCTTCCCGGCAACTTTAGGCAACGTCAGCGGCTACGTCACCGCCCAGGGGTCGATCGATCTCCAGCTTGCCAATGTGCTCACGGCTGCCGGGAAAATCACCGAAGCCAGCGGTGCTGACGAGGAGTCGAAGGTCACCCTGGCCGTGGCGATTCTGGCGGCTCAGGATATGCTCCCGTCGCCCGTGCTGCGTGCGGACCTGGTCGCAAGTCTCGACCCGGCGAGCCTTCTCGATGTTGGTGCCATTGCGGCCGAGACGGGAGAACTCTTCGCGCTGCTGTTGAAGCACAACCTCATTGCAGACAACGCGGAGTCGTACGAACATCTCGCGGCAACGGACTGGCCAACACGGAAGGCGTTCATCCGGGCGTCGACAACGTTCGCCGGCTATATGACGCCGGAACTGGTGCGGCCAGACCTTGCCGCGCTGCTTGTGGACGACGAGATCGACGCGGCAGTCAAGCACGCGGTTGTCGAGCAGGCCGCGGCGTATGCAGAGGTGGCCGACCGCCGTGGCCTGAACGAGTTGGCGAGGTTCGCCACGCAACATGGGAGTCGGCTCCTGCCTGATGTCGTACAGAAGCTGGCGCAGGGCGGCGTTCCGGCGCAGCAGATCGTCCTGCTCATTGAGCCGCACCTCGGCGTGATGGGCCGTGATCAGCTGTTCACAATCTTGTCCGCGCTCGGCGACGCCTATGCGAAGTTGACCGCGGTCGGATACGAAAAGCCAAAGATTCCGAACACGGCCGCCGACCGGGCGCTTCTTGAACGGCTCAAGCGGGAGGGTATCGTCAACTCCTACGACGAGCGCGAGGCTCTGATTAAGGTCAACAAGAAGCACAAGTGATGTGTCTCTAGGACACTGCCCGGCCAACCAATCGGTGATGCAGCCAGGCGTTGTTCTTCTCCACCCCGCGGTAACGCAGCCGTCGGTTCCCACGGGTCAGCCAGGCGATGCTGCTGACGCGTAGCGCTGGGTGGTACCTGTAGTCCAGCGCCTGGTACTGCTGCTCGGCGCTGTTGGTACTGCCGGTGATCGACGTCGGGGGGCCCGGGCTGGTTGCCGAGGCCACCTGAGCTGCTACTTCCCGTAGGTCTGGTGGGTGCGGTTCTGGTCGTGGCGGAGTTTGCGCATGTCGATGTCGCCGAGCGTCGGCGTATGCCGAGACCGTACCGACGGGCTACAGTCCGCAACGCCGGGTCGGCGCCGTAGACCTCGTCGCCGGCTGTCCATCTCGCGGGGACCCCGGGATGTCTGCAACGGTGCCGCCTCAGGCCTGCGAGCCTTCCGGTCTGTACGTCAACTCTCTCGCCCACCAACCTCGCCGCCTGCGACCAACCGCGGGGCCAACGATCCCTTGCACCACCACGACGCAGTCCGGCGTCCGTAAGACCTGGCGAACAACGACCATGCATCCAGGGTCAATTCAAAGTTGATTCTGTTGTGACTGGTGTGACCTGGGCGTGATCGATCAGGTCGAGCAGTTGGCCGGTTTGGCGACCGAGGCTGCGGGTCGCGGCGGCGATGTTGGTGTGTTTCCCGCGGAGTCGGAGGAGTCCGATCGCAGTGTTGCGCAGGGTTGCCATCAGCTGGGGCAGGGTGCCGGTGCGCACGGTGGAGTGGTCCTCGTCGAAGGTGAGATCACGCACCCAATGCACCTTGTTCTCGATGCTCCAATGACCACGGACCAAGGTCGCGAGGTCGGCCGGGGCGATGTCTGACCAGCCGAGACTGGTGACCACATAGACGATCTCCTGCGTGGTCTCGCCGGTGGCGGTCTCGGTCCGGTTCCGCACGATCCGGCCGGCGAGCCGGGCGTGCGGGAACCCGATCCCGGCCCGGACACCGGTCAGCTGCAGGGTACGGGACTCCCGTCGCCCATGCCCTTTCTCCACCACACGATGAGCGACCGGCACCTTGCTCCACGGGAGCCCGGCGAGCTGGTCGTACAAGGTGGGCTGGTTCCGTTTCACCACGAAGACGTACCGGCCGCCGTGCCGGTGCAGATAGTGGGCATGGCCACGTTGCGTGTGGAGAGCATCGGCGGTGACGATGACGCCGTTGAGGTTGATCCGGTCCAACACCGCCGCGAACGCGGCGATCTCATGATCTTTCCCGCCGGCGTTGACCTGCCCCAACGGCACCCCGGTGGCATGGTCGACGATCGAGAACAGATGCACCCTCGACCCATCCACACCGCGGGCGCCGCGGCAGGTCTTGCCATCCACCGCGACCGCCCGCCACCGCGACGAGACCGGTGTCAGCGTGGCCAGCCAGGCGTGCAGGACCGCGTCCACCACCTCCGGGTCGACCCGCAACAGCACCCGGCGGATCGTCGACAGGCTCGGCGGCCGCCGGGTGATCCCCAACCGTGGCCAATGCCAGGTGGGCAGATCCGCTGCCCATCCGGCGATCGAAGCCAGACTCCGTGATCCGCCGACCACCGCGGCCAACGCGACCACCAGCACGGTGGCCAGCTCATACCGGCGGCCCCGCCGGCCCCGCGGATCGGTGATGATCGACAACACCTCCCACACCTCGACCGGAACACCGTGACCGGGTTCGACCTGATGGGCGCGCAGCGCATCAGCGGCCGGGATGAGAGAAGATACGGGTGCGGGCACGGCAGGACTCCGATCGATCGGCAGTGGACGTCAAGCACCCACCACGATCCCGGTATCCACCGTGCCCGCCCGGCTTATACCTCACCCATGGCGTGTCAACCCGACACCACGCCGCAACCACGACTTTGAACAAGCCCTGACCATGCATCGCCGCCTCTGCTGTAAGTTGACGGGAGCACTGACAGAATCAGACGGCAAACACTAAAGGAGAACCGTTGCCCAAGCGATTTCCGACAGATAGGGGCCTCTGGATTTCTGCGCTGCCCCATCTTTCCAAGCGCGCCGAGCGCAGCGACGAGGAGTCGTTAAGAAGCACGTTCGTGCATTTAGCTGGACTTGCGCCGCGCCTGCGCAACGAAGAACATCAGATTCTCTTCGGCCGTCGCGGGACTGGCAAAACGCACGCGCTCAATCATCTCAAGCAGGAACTACTGGGCGATGATCAGCCAGCAATCTACATCGACTTGCGGCTAACCGGGTCGGCAGGTGGATACTACCTTTCCGCGGAGGCCGGCCGAGGGCTGGCCGCATTGCACGTGATTGTAGATATCATCAGCGAGGTGCATACTGCCCTTTATGCCATCAGCTTGGATCTGCTCGATAAGGGTGAGGAGATTACAGCGTTGGTTAATGGAATGGACAAGCTTGCCGCGGCGGCGACCGAAATCACCACGGACGGCTCCGTGACCGTTGCAAACGAAGTCTCTCGGGCGCACACCGCAACTTCCGAGTTCGCGTTCACGGTGAGCGAGAAAGGCCTTCAAGCTGCAGCGAAACTGGGTGATGAACTCCAAGCGGGTGAGAAGTTATCAAGGCAAGCAACGGGGACAGAGAGGCCCGTGCTCAACTTCACCGGTATCGCGCGGTCCTTGCAGTCGGTGGTGTCAGCACTACCTACTGGGCGACTCTGGATTCTGATAGACGAGTGGAGCGCGATGCCACTGGATATACAGCCGATCGTCGCTGACTTCTTCAGGCGCTGCTTCTTGCCGTGCCGCGGAATGATACTCAAATTGGCGGCTGTTGAGCGTCGGTCGAGATTCTTCGCTCCCGGGGTGAATGGATATATCGGAGTCGAGCTCGGATCCGATATTTCCGCGGGCCTCGATCTCGACTCATACCTCACGGATGGACTGACGTCTCGAACTCCTTCGACCGAATTCTACGAGCATCTCATAAAGCAACACGTGCGCGCCTACTACACTGAGAAATATTCGGGGGATTGGGTGGCAGAATACTTTCAGTACGAGACTTCTTTCCACACTGACTTCCCGGCCTTCAGCGAGGCAATCTACTTTGCGGCGGGAATACCGCGTGATCTACTCGCAATATGCAGCATTGCCGCGCAGCGATGCAGGCCGGCCGAAGGTATAACATTGGCTGATATTGCCTCGGCGTCACGCCAGTACTTCATTCAGGAGAAGGAAGCTCAAGCGAGGTTAAGTCCTCGCACGCGGTCTCTGAGCGGCTTACTCAGGGACTTCGCTGAGTCTGGGCAGCGAAGATTCATGATTGATCGTGATCACAGCCACGAGGAGCCAGAGCTCTTGGATCTACTCGACCAGCGGATAGTCCACCTAATCGAGCGGGGGATTGGGCCCCGAGGAAAATTCGATGTTTTCGCGATAGATTTGGGAATGGTTGCCGATCAATTTGATAACAGCGATGGGCGACTCCTCGACAGGAAGAATCCTTGGGCGAACTGGGACCACGTGCGATCGGATCAGAAGCTCGCCCCCGTTCTGGAGATCGACGGTCCCCGCATAACTTGGCACTAGGACCTTAATTGCATGCTGATTGAGTAATGTTGCGGTCCGATGTGAGAATGTGGCATGTCGCATCATTCCGAATAACCCGAAGTCAAGTAGGTCTTGGTTGACCCAGATCACCCTTGCTGGCGCTCCAAGAACTGCAGCACTTCGGTCTGGTCGACGCCGGGGAAGGCTCCGGCGGGCAGGCTGGCGAGCAGTGCGGAGTGCACTCGCGCACTGGGCCAGGAGGCGTCGGCCCACTTCGCGGCGAGTTCCCGTGGTGGAAGCTGACAGCAGCTCGGGTCGGGGCAACGAGACCTTGAACGATGGGTGGTCTCGCGGCCGCGGAACCATTTGACGTGCTGGTACGGAGTGCCGACCGACACCGAATACGACTCGTGCTCACCGCGCTCGGCGACCGCCGTGCACCAGAAGGTGCCGGCCGGAGTGTCGGTGTACTGCTGGTAAGGCTGTGACCAGTCCGCGGTGCTGAACACCTCTCGGGCGGTCCAATAGCGGCACACCTTCTGGCCCTCCACGGCACCGGAGGAGTCGGTGGGGAAGTCCACTCCGTCGTTGGCGTACGCCTTGTAGATCACGCCACTGGAGTTGATCTTCATGAAGTGCACCGGGATCTGCAGGTGGATCGTCGCCAGGTTGGTGAACCGGTGTGCCGCCATCTCATAGGACACCAGATAGCGATCCCGGAGGTCTTCGATGGCGATGTCCTTGTCCCGCTTGGCGTCGGCGAGGAATCCGACCGCCCAACGCTGCGGTACGAGCACCGCTGCGGCGAAGTAGTTGACCTCCACCCGTTGTGCCAGGAATTCCGCGTAGTCTCGCGGCGGCTCGTGCTCGAGCACGATGTGCCCGAGCGCGGCCAGCGCCATCGTCCGTTGGGCTCCGGCATCCCCGGTCGGCAGATAGATGCATCGGTTCACCAGATCGGTCACCGACCTGGTCGACGCCGGCAGGTCCGGCACCGCGTGCAACGTGAATCCCAGATGCTCGGCGATCGCGCTCACCCGGTGCTTGGTCAGTGGCCCGCCGTCGTGCTCGCTCGCCAGCAGTAGCTCGTCGGCGAGGTTCTCGATGGCCGGAAAGTAGTTGTCCGATGCGCGCATCTTCGCCCGCAGCTCGGCGTTGGCTCGCCGCGCATACTCCGGTGTCGCGTCTCGCTCGGCCGCCAGTTGGTCGATTCGCTCATGCAGCGCGACCAGCGACTCCAAGGCATCCAGTGGCAGCCGAGGGCCGGTCCGCACCGGCGGCACCCCGAGCCCCGAGAACGCGGCCGAGCGCTGGGCCCGCTCCAACCGCAACTCCAGCTCGGCCCGGCGACTGGGCGCTGCATCGCTCAACAGATCGGAAACCTCACAGCGCAGCGCACTCGCCAGCGCCACCACGGTGGAGACCTTCGCCTCGCGCTTGCCCGTCTCGATCAGCGACACCGCCGATGCCGACAGTCCGACCTGCGCCGCCACGGCGTCCAAGGTCAGGTGCAGCGCCTTGCGGCGGTGCCGGATGCGTTTGCCGATCAGCAACGGATCCGGCCCGGCATGCTCCCGTACGGGCTCGCCGCGCGGTGCGACCAGGCGTACCGACGACGTATCAAGAAGTGAAGAACTTGACACATGTTGCTGGCTAGACATCGGCATGTCGTGATTCCACCTGATCGACTGGTTTCATTCAAGTCCTCATTCTCGTCAAGTTTGGCCAGATTTGATATGCCAGCTCCGCCCGCTCCCACCTGCTCAGCCGCCAGAGTCGTGTCATCGCTCGATCCCGAGCACCCACTGACTCAAGTCCAGCAGTACGCAAAGGAGCAGACCATGACCATCACCGCCGGACCTGTCGAGACCCAGCAGCTCTCCGCTCCGCAGCCGACCGCCATCGACCAGAGCGAGCTGACCCCCGAGCAGCGCATCCAGCGGGATTGGGCGACCAATCCCCGCTGGGCAGGCATCGAGCGTTCGTATACCGCCTCAGACGTGGTCCGGCTGCGTGGCTCCCTGGTCGAAGAGCAGACGCTGGCCAGGCATGGAGCCGAGCGCCTCTGGCAACTGCTGCAGGAGCAGACCTTCGTGCGGGCCCTCGGGGCACTGACCGGCAACCAGGCGGTGCAGCAGGTGAAGGCCGGCCTGCAGGCGATCTATCTGTCCGGCTGGCAGGTGGCCGCCGACGCGAACCTGTCGGGTCACACCTACCCGGACCAGAGCCTGTACCCGGCCAACTCCGTGCCCGCGGTGGTGCGCCGGATCAACAACGCGATGATGCGCGCCGACCAGATCGCCTGGGCCAACGGGGACACCCGGGACCGCACGCCGGGGGAGCTGATCGTGCCGATCGTGGCCGACGCCGAAGCCGGCTTCGGTGGCCCGCTGAATGCCTTCGAACTGATGAAGCAGATGATCGTCGCCGGTGCCGCGGGCGTGCACTGGGAGGACCAGTTGGCCTCGGAGAAGAAGTGCGGCCATCTCGGCGGCAAGGTCCTGATCCCCACTCAGCAGCACGTGCGGACGCTGAACAGTGCTCGGTTGGCCGCCGACATCCTGGCTGTCCCGACGCTCGTGATCGCGCGCACGGACGCGTTGGCGGCGAGTTTGATCACCTCCGATGTGGACCCGGTCGATCAGCCCTTCTGCACCGGCGAGAGGACCGGAGAAGGCTTCTATCGAGTCCGGAACGGGCTCGAGCCGGTGCTCGCCCGGGCCAAGGCCTACGCGCCGTACGCCGATCTGATCTGGGTCGAGACCGGCACCCCTGATCTCGGTCTGGCGCGCGAGTTCGCGACCGAGCTCCATCGGCACTTCCCCGGCAAGATGCTGGCGTACAACTGCTCGCCGTCGTTCAACTGGAAGGCGGCGCTGGACGACCGGCAGATCGCCGAGTTCCAGGACCGGCTCGGCGAGCTGGGCTACCGGTTCCAGTTCATCACGCTGGCCGGCTTCCACGCTCTCAATCACTCGATGTTCAACCTGGCCAGGGGATATGCGAAGGACGGGATGACCTCGTACGTGAAGCTGCAGCAGGCCGAGTTCGCCGACGAGAACGACGGCTACACCGCGACCCGACACCAGGCCGAGGTCGGCACCGGCTATTTCGACCAGGTGGCCACCGCGCTCAATCCGACCAGCTCGACCACCGCCCTGGCCGGATCCACCGAGACCGAGCAGTTCCACTGATCCGTACGTGGTCAGCCCGGACGCGATCACCCCGAACAGACACAGGAGAACTGACTCATGACCATCACCAGCGAACCGCCGACGAGGACAGTGCCGAACCGGCCACCGGCCGCACGGCTCACCGTGCTGGGCGCGCACCAGCCGCGTTTCGGCGAGATCCTGACCCCAGGTGCCGTCGACTTCATCGCCGGGCTGCATCATCAGTTCGGCAGCCGCCGAGCCGAGCTGCTGGACCGGAGACGGCGTCGACAGGCGGGCGACAACTCCTTCGACTTCCTGCCGGAGACCGCCGAGCTGCGAGCCGATCCGTCCTGGCAGGTGGCTCCGCCGGCTCCCGGACTGGAGGATCGGCGCTGCGAGATCACCGGACCACCGACGCGGAAGATGACCATCGGCGCCCTGAACTCCGGCGCCAAGGTCTGGATGGCCGACTTCGAGGACGCCACGTCGCCGACCTGGTTCAACCTGATCGACGGGCAGCTCAACCTCTACGACGCGGTCCGGCGCCAGATCGACTTCACCGACGACTCGGGCCGACGCCACGAGCTGAAGGAGCAGGTCGCGACGATCATGGTCCGGCCGCGCGGCTGGCATCTCAGCGAGGAACATCTGCGGATGGACGGCCAGCCGATCGGTGGCGCCTTCGTCGACTTCGGGCTGCACTTCTACCACAACGCGTTGACCTTGATCGCCAGCGGACGGGGGCCCTACTTCTATCTGCCCAAGCTGGAATCGCATCTGGAGGCACGGCTGTGGCACGACGTGTTCGCCTGGTCCGAACGGACCCTCGGCATCCCGCCAGGCACCGTCCGTGCCACCTGCTTGATCGAGACGTTCCCGGCGGTGTTCGAGATGACCGAGATCTTGTCCGAGCTGCGCAGCTACTCCGCCGGGCTCAACGCCGGTCGCTGGGACTACATCTTCTCCGCGATCAAGAGCTTCGCCGGCGACCCGACGATGGTGCTGCCCGACCGGGACAAGATCACCATGACGGTGCCGTTCATGCGGTCCTACGCCGAACTGCTGGTACGCACCTGCCATGAGCGCGGCGCCCACGCGATCGGGGGGATGGCGGCCTTCGTGCCGAGCAGCGCCAGCCCTGAGGTCACCCGACGGGCCTTGGAGAAGACCCGTGCGGACAAGACCCGCGAAGCCCGCGACGGATTCGATGGCTCTTGGGTGGCGCACCCCGGCCTGGTGGACACCTGCACGACGGTGTTCGATCTCGAGTTGGGCGAGCGACCGCACCAGATCTCACGTCGTCGTGACGATGTCCTGGTCTCTGCGGCCGATCTCGCTGATCTTCGGGGCCTGCCCGGTGGGGTGACTCTGCCGGGGGTTCGCACCAACCTGCGGGTCAGTCTGACCTACCTGTGTTCCTGGGTGCTGGGCCGGGGAGCGGTCGCCATCGACCATCTGATGGAGGACGCGGCCACGGTCGAGATCTCCCGAATGCAACTGTGGCAGTGGATCCGGCACGGTGCCTACACCGTCTCCCATGAGAGGGTCACCCGCGACCTGGTGGCCGGCATGTTGGCCGAGGAGGCTGGGCGACTGCGTGCCGAAACCCCTGACCGGGATCGGTGGGCGCTCGAGGCGGCTCGCGACATCGTGGCGTACGGCTGCTTGCGTGCGGAGTTCCCCGCATTCTTGACCGAGTACGGCTACAGCCGCTACCTCGTCCATCGAGCCACGGCAGCCTGACCCCGGGATGACCTCGAATTCGAGACACTGGTGGAATGCATCCGCGATTGGCGATCGCAGTCGTGGTCGGCGGCTGGCTGACGGCGGCGGTGATCCTGTGGGCGGGCAGTTATCCGTCGGGTGGGCTGGTAGCTGGACTGGTTGCGGCCGGGCTTCTACTGATCACGGGAGTGCTCTGGCTGGTGCTCCTCGTCCGCGAGTTGGTCAAGCGCCGTTTTGCGTTGGTCGCCTTGACGACCGGGTTGGTGCTGGTCATGGTCGCGGGCGCTGCGTTCGCCTCCCGGATAGAGCTTCCGCTGCTGGCTCGCTTCGCGCTCGCACGTCCGGCTTTCGATCGTGTCGTCGCCGAGCGGGTCGCCGCAGGCGACCATGCGGAACTCTGCCCGGCATGGATCGGCACCTATCGCATCGGCAATTGCCGCACGGTCGGCACAGATACCTACTTCACTGAGCGCGACGGCGGATTCCTGAATGGCGTCGGCTTCGCCTACCTGCCCGAGGGGCCGCCCTCCGATCCGCCAACCGTCAGCTCGATCACCTACGGTCAGCTTCGCGGTCCCTGGTATTGGTATGTCGAAGAATGGTGATCATCAGACGGCGAGTGCGGGTGACAGGACGGGTCCAGGGCGTCTTCTACCGCGACTCGTGCCGGCGAGAGGCCAACCGCTTGTCCGTGGCGGGTTGGGTGACCAATCGCGAGGACGGTTCGGTAGAGGCAGTCTTCGAGGGCACCAGGTATGCCGTGGAGGCGATGATCGGCTGGTGTGGCCGTGGTCCGGCGCACGCCTGGGTGGACCGAGTTGAGGTGATCGAAGAGCGGCCGATCGGCGAGACGGGCTTCCAGATCGTCTAGCCGCACTGCGGCCAAGGAACTACACCGCAGATTTCTTGAGCCTCATCGCAAACCTTGAGGATCTCCTGAGCCACGGCGGGTACAGAATGGAGTCGCCCCTGCGGTTGAAGTGTCAATCTTTTCTCACGGGGGTTACACGGACCCGGACGGTAGGCGTCAACATCGGGGGATAGTGCGCACATCGACCGGAGCTGAAACGGCCCATGGCGCTCGAGAAGGGGACTTGAGCGTCATGGGCCGGATCCGTTTCCAGCCCGCTCAGATCCAGACGGTCCTGATGTCCTTTGGCGGCTGATCGAACTGTCAGCTGGTGGCGACGACCTCGCTCGGCGTGACCAGCCCATTCACCGGCAGATCCCAGGCGTCGACGGGCACCTCGTCCAACACTTCGTCGTCATTGAGCAGCAGCCAGGTCTCCAGCGCCATACGTCCAGCCCGGGCGCGGTCGTACCAGCCGCCGCCACGACCCAGTCGGTTTCCTCGCCGGTCCGCGGCCAGACCCGGGACGATCATCAGGTCAACCGAGGCGAGGACGTCCGCAGGCAGGACGGGGCTCGTCGGCTCGAGAATCTTCGAACGACCCTCGCGCAGCCGGTCAGCGCCTTGATACGCGGCCCATGCCGGATCGGCCAGCCAGGCACCGGCACCGTCGGTGAGCACCGGCAGCAACACCTCGACGCCGAGGCCGCTGACCCATTCGACCACCTGTCGCGAATCCGGCTCGGTGCCGGCAGAGAGATGGGCGGCCAGTCGACGAGGTCTCTTGGCTGCGAGCAGTCTGCGCAACAAGGCGAATCGCTGCCGATCGTCGACCTCTCGCTGGCCTGGCTCGCGGGCTGCTCGCCGTTGCCGGACCACCTGGCGAAGCATGACCTTGGTTGCAGCAATGGCCGCTGCGTCTGCCGACGGTGTCACCTGAGCAGGGTAGTGCCGTCAACCAGCACAAGCTGCGTGATCGTCACCGATGTCGGTGGCGATCACGCAGCTTAAAGTCAGCCGACTCCGCGCGGCCTGAGTTCCTTGACCCTGACGTAGCGTCAACCCGTCACCATGGGTCCATGACCGAACCGACCACCGGCCCGGCCCCGACGACGCCCCGTACCTCCAAAGCCTCGCTGCCCTTGTTCGTTGCCGCGGAGGCATTCTCCCTGTTCGGCAACTCCGCTATCAGCATCGTGCTGCCCTGGCTGGTGCTCAGCCGCACCGGGGACCCGGCGATCACCGGTCTGGTCGCCGCCGTGTCAGCCGTGCCTGCCATCGCGGCCGCGCTGGTCGGGGGATGGCTGATCGACAAGGTGGGGCAGCGGCGGATGAGCGTGCTGTCGGACTTCGGCAGCGCGATCTCGGTCGCCGGTCTCGCGATCGTCGACCGGCTGTTCGGCCTCGACATCGGCTGGTTCGTGGCTCTTGGGGTGCTGGGCGCCCTGTTCGACGTGCCCGGCATGACCGCCCGCGAGACCTTGATGGGCCGCGTCAGCCGGACCAGCGGAATCAGCCTGGACAAGATCGCCTCGCTCCGCCAGGCGGTCTTCAGCCTGGCCTTCCTCGCCGGCCCGGCGCTGGCGGGTGTGCTGCTCGCTGTGCTCGACCCCATCCAGGTCGTCTGGGTCACCGCGGGCTGCTCGTTCGCCGCCGGAATCTGCATGCTCATCCTGCCGCTCACCGCGCCCGAGATCCCAGCTCACGACGCCCGGGAGATCGGTGGGATCGCCACTATCCGCGCCAGTGCCGCGCTGCGGGCGATGCTGGTGATCGGCTTCGGCAGCGCGATCGTGGTCGCCCCGCTCCTCGGCGTGCTGCTGCCCGCACACTTCGCCCGGCTGAACGCGCCGACCTGGTTCGGCGCCACCATGTCAGCCTTCGCGGTGGGCTCGATGATCGGTGCGATCGCGTACGCGGCTCTGTCCAAGCGCTCGCGCAAGATCGTCTGGATCGGCGGACTGCTGCTGCAGACCATCGGGATGGTCGGATTCACCACCCTGTACGGAGTGTGGCCGGTCGCCGTCGGCTCGGCGCTGGTCGGGGTGGGCAGTGGTCTGCTCTCGCCGGTGTTCATCGTGTTCTTCACCGAGCAGGTCGCCGAGTCGGTACGCGGCCGTGTCCTGGGCCTGTTCAACGCGCTCGCCCTGATCGCGGCACCAATCGGTCTGGGCGCCATCGCCATTGCTCTCAAGGTGACCACGCTGGAGATGGCGGCCCTCGGACTGCTGGCAGCCTGGATCGTCGTGATGGCGTACGCGTTCCTGAGCAAGGGCATGCGTGCCTTCGCCGGAAGTGATGCCCATGCTGACGATTAGCCAGCTGGCCGCCTATGTCGGCGTCAGCGTGCGTACCGTCCGGCACTATCACCAGCTGGGACTGCTGCCCGAGCCGGAGCGGGACCAGTCGGGCTACCGCCGCTACCGGGCGAGTGACGTGATCATGCTCAAGCGAATCAGCACCTTGGCCAAGGCCGGGGTGCCGCTGGCCCGGATTCCGAGTCTGTTGGAGGCCGACCCGGCCGACTTCGCCACCGCGATCGCCGAGATCGACAGTGAGCTGGATGCGCAGATCGCCGAGCTGCGGCAGCGCCGGGAAGACCTGGCCGAGCTGCCCTCCGCGGAACGGCTCTGCATCAGCGACGAGGTCGCCGACATCCTCGACATCGAACGCAAGCTCGGCGTCAGCGAGCGGACCGTGGCCATCGAGCGGGACAGCTGGATCTTGCTGTCGGCCGCCTACCCCGACTCCCTCGAAGCGTCGTTGGTCCTGCGGAAGGCCTGTCTCGATGATGATGACTACCGGCGGATGATGCTGACCATGGACGCAGCGATCGACTGGGACCGCGACGATCCACGACTGCCGGAGCTCGCCGAGCTGAGCATGACCGTTCTCGAACGCCTCTATCCGGTCGAGGTGGCGTGCCAGGAAGCCGAGAAATGGACGGGCACCGACGAGGTCACGGCCCGGCTGCTGAACGAGATGAACGAGATCTCCCCGGCCTGGCAGCGACTCTACGAGCTGGTCGGTGAGCTGACTCGGGCCAAGGGCTATCCCGCGTTCTGATCAGTGATTCGCAGGTAATAGCCACTGGGATCGAGGATGCGGAAGTCACAGAGTCCCCATGGGCGAGCGGTGAGGTCCTCCTTGATCGGCCACCCGGCCTCGGCGACCTGGGCCCGCTGCCCCGCGATGTCATCGACCTCGAGCACGATCTCGACACCCTGAGGCGGACGCCTTCCCGGTTGCCCCGGAGGTTCGCGTTGGACGCCGGCATCGGACGCGCGACCGACGCCAGTCATCAGATCGTGGCGATACCCAACACCGCCGCGGTCCGGCTTAGGGTGGCAATATGCCTTTGTTCTCCCGCAAGAAGTCTGAGGATGCGCCGGCGCGTCCTGCCTGGGAGCCGTTGCCGCCCCCGCCGCCGGTCCGCGAGGACGGGCTGCGGTCCTTGGAGGACCATCGCGACTATCTGCTGTCTTGTGTGAACGAGCTGCCGGCGTTCGGGCAGCAGTTGCTCGACGCCGTCGACCTCGCCATCTGCGAGGAGGTCATCTCACCGGTCAGCCTGCCCGGCTTCGACAATTCCGCGATGGACGGGTACGCGGTCCGCGCCCAGGACGTCGCGTCCGCCTCGGTCGAGAATCCCGTACTGCTGCCCGTCGTCGGCGAGGTGCCGGCCGGTCGTCCGGCACCGCACCGGCTCTCGCCCGGTACCGCGATGAAGATCATGACCGGGGCGCCGATCCCGCGCGGAGCCGATGCGATCGTGGCCTATGAGGGCACCGACCGGGGGGCGACCGACGTCGAGGTCTACGAGTCCAGCGAGGTCGGCCGGCACATCCGGCGTACCGGCGAGGACGTGGCGGCCGGCCATCGGGTGTTCCGGCCGGGCGACCAGCTCCGGCCGCGGGCCATCGGTCTGCTGGCGGCGATCGGCAAGGACAAGGTGCTGGTCCGGCCCCGGCCGCGGGTGGTGGTGGTCGCGACCGGTTCCGAGCTGGTCCAGCCGGGGCAGCCCCTGCCCAGCGAGTTCCAGATCTTCGACTCCAACTCCTATCTGCTTGCGGCGGCCGCCCGGGCGGCGGGTGCCCAGGTGTTCCGCGTCGGCATGGTCAGCGATGATCCTCAGGAGGTCCGGGACCTGATCATCGATCAGCTGGTCCGGGCCGATCTCGTGCTCACGAGCGGGGGAGTGAGCCAGGGCGACTATGACGTGGTCAAGGCGGCGATGCCGGAGCTGGGTGCCACCGAGTTCGTCCAGGTCGCGATGCAGCCCGGCAAGCCGCAGGGCTTCGGGCTGATCGGGCACGACCGGATCCCGATGATCATGCTGCCGGGCAATCCGGTGAGTGCATTCGTCTCGTTCGAGGCGTTCGCGCGGCCGGTGATCCGGAAGCTGATGGGCGTCACTCCGTACGTGCGTCCGGCCGCCAAGGCCAGGGCGACCCATGCGATGAGCTCGACCACCTCGCGCCGGCGGCTGGCCCGCGGCATCGTCACCCACGACGATGACGGCAACCGGCTGGTATCGCTGGCCGGCGGGTATGGCTCGCATCTGATCGGCGACCTCGCCCGAGCCAATGCCCTGGTGGTGCTGCCGGAGGACACCGATCTGGTGGCGGCCGGTGACCAGGTCGAGGTGTGGCTGCTGGACGAGGGCCTGTGAGCGAGTCCCCGGCCGGGCTGACTCACCTCAACGAGGCCGGCGAGGCTCGGATGGTCGACGTGTCGGGAAAACAGGTGACCGCCCGGACTGCGACCGCGGCTGGTCGCGTACTGCTGTCGGCGACCTGTGTCGCCGCGCTGCGCGACCGAACCGTACCCAAGGGAGATGCCCTGGCCGTCGCTCGCATTGCCGGACTGCAGGGCGCGAAGCGTACGCCGGAGCTGATCCCGTTGTGCCACCCGCTGTCGCTCAGCGGGGCCGATGTCAGCATCGAGATTGTCGACGACGGGGTGGAGATCACCGCGACGGTGAAGACCGCCGACCGTACGGGGGTGGAGATGGAGGCGCTCACCGCCGTCTCGGTGGCCGCGCTGACCATGATCGACATGATCAAGGCGATCGACAAGCTCGCGGTGATCACCGACATCCGGGTGATCGCGAAGTCGGGAGGTCGCAGTGGTGACTGGACCCGGACGGATCTTGTGGGATGAACGACTCGGCTGATCCTGGGCATGAACTGGCTGGTTCGCCGCATGACCACGGTGCAGCTGCGCACGGCCAGGTCGGCACCGCCCTGGTGATCACGGTGTCCACCCGGGCCCATGCCGGGGTCTATGCCGACGAGTCCGGCCCACTGATCGTGACCGCGCTGACGGAGATCGGCTTCCTGGTCGACGGGCCTCAGATCGTGCCCGATGGCAAAGCGGTCGGTTGGGCGCTGCGGGACGGTGTTGATCATGGCTATGACGTGATCATCACCACCGGCGGTACCGGATTGGCTCCCTCGGATGCCACCCCGGAGCAGACCAAACCCTTGCTGGAGAAGGAGATTCCGCAGCTGCCGGCCGAGCTGGCGCGACATGGGGTGGAGAGCGGGGTGCCGACGGCTGTGCTCAGCCGAGGGGTGGCCGGACTTGCCGGCCGGACCTTGATCGTGAACCTGCCCGGGTCGCTGGGCGGGGCCGCGGACGGCATGACCTTGCTGGGTCCTTTGCTGCCCCATGCGGTCGCGCAGTTGCGCGGCGGCGATCACCGGCGACCGGGTCATTGACCATGGCCGGGCTGACGGGGCGGGAGTCGTACCAGGTCATCGGCCGGGGCGGCTACGGGCACCGATGGCCGGTGACATTGCAATACGGCCAGCTCGAGCTGGCTCCGATGAAGACCCGTCATCAGGGTGAGTGGGAGCGGGTCCGGGAGGTCAATGCCGGCTGGCTGCGCCCCTGGGAGGCGACGTTGCCCGCGGGTGCACGACCAGGTCCGGCTACCTATCCGGCACTGATTCGCACGCTCGGCCGGCAGGCCAAGGAGGGCCGGCTACTGCCGTGGCTGATCTTCCTGTTGCCGGATGATCCGCGTCGCCGGCCGCAGTTGGTCGGGCAACTCACCGTGAGCGGCATTGTGGGCGGGTCGGCCGCCTGGGGGCAGATCGGCTACTGGGTCGACCAGCGGGTGGCAGGGCGGGGGATCGTGCCGACCGCGGTCGCGCTGGCCACTGACTACTGCTTCGACGTGCTGCGGCTGCATCGGATCGAGATCGCGATCCGTCCGGAGAACACCAAGAGCCTGCGGGTGGTGGCCAAGCTCGGGTTCCGGCCGGAGGGCCTGCGGCCTCGCTATCTGCACATCGACGGCGACTGGCGCGACCACCTGGTGTTTGCGCTGAACGCCGAGGAGGTGCCTGGCGGTCTGTTGCAGCGCTGGCTCCACCTGCGGCCGCCAGTACCGGGTGAGGGCCGCTAGGCCTCCGCTAGGCCCGCCGAACTCAGGCGCGGAGGTTCTGCAGGGCCACCTGGCCGGCGGCGACCAGCCGATGTGAGTCGTCGTAGGTCTCGACGCGCCAAACCTGCCGGGCACGCCCGCGGTGCAGCGGTCGGGCAGTCGAGGTGAGTCGCTCGCCGGTGCCGGTGGCCCGATAGAAGTCGGTGCTGTTGGTGGTGCCGACCACCCGGCCTTCAGGGCCGAGCCAGATGGAGGCGGCGACACTGGCCAGGGTCTCGACGACAGCGCAGTGAGCGCCGCCGTGCAGCAGCCCGTACGGCTGCAGAAGGGCCTCGGTGACTTGCCAGGTCGCCTGCACCTCATCGGAACTAGCGGCGGTCACCGTGAGGCCGAGGGCATTGGCGTACGGACCAAGATCACTGAGGTCGAGCTGGGTGGGCGCGTCTTTCGGCATTGGCACGCTTTCACTGTACGGGTGTGTGTGGTGCGGTTGCGCGACCGCTCGATGACGCTGGATCGGGCGGAATCCGTGCTGTGGAGGCCTTTTCTAGTGTCGATTCGGCGACACACCGCAGCGCTTGGTGGGGCAGAGGACACCGGGCCCATACGGTCTGGTTTGTGGGGACGACGGGTGTGATCTTCGGAGCGATTGCGATCGCGTGGCTGGCCTATCTCGTGCCCCATTTCGTCCGGAAGCGTGACGACGAGGCGGTCGTTGACGCCGATGATCCAGCCGAGCGTTTTGCCCAGTCGATGCGGGTTGTCCAGCACGGCACGGCTCCGCTGCTGGACCAGGACCTGTCCGAGATCGGGACCTACGAGGTGTCCACTCCACTGACCCGGCGGGCCGCGGTCGCTGACCTGCGGCGACTGGATACGGTGGCGGCGCTGCGGCGGCGTCGGGTGCTGCTGGGGTTGCTGGCGGCGTTGAGCCTGGTGGTCGGTCTGGCCGGCGCTCAGGTGCTCCCGTGGTGGACGACGGCAATCCCTGGCGGCCTGCTGGCCCTGTTCTTTGCGGTGTCCCGTTTCAGCGTGATCGCGATGCGCCGCAGCCTTGATGCCCGGTACACCGACATCATGCGCGGCGGTGACGAGGTCACCGTCTTCATCAATCGGGCCAAGATCAAGAAGGACACCAAGGCTGCTGACAAGGCAGTCGAGGAAGCACCCGCCGAGAGCGAAGCGAAGCCTGTTGCTGGGGCGCTCTGGGACCCGGTGCCGATCACCGTTCCGACCTACGTGTCCAAGCCGTTGGCGCCGCGGACCGTCCGCACCATCGACCTGTCCGGGCCGGCCGCGACCTTTGCCGCCGCCGTACAGCACCCGGTCATCGCCGATGCCCGCCCAGCAGCAGCTCCGCCGACTGCGGGAGAGTTGGCCGAGGAGTCCGCCGCGGACGAACGGCGTGCAGCATCCGCCTAGGGTGGTAAAGTCTGCGTGCTGATCCGCCTGGGAGTCCTTGTTAGGAAGCCCGCTGGGATCAGCAGAGGGGCTATGGCGCAGTTGGTAGCGCGTCTCGTTCGCAACGAGAAGGTCAGGGGTTCGAATCCCCTTAGCTCCACCCAGTTGCTGTCAAAAGTGCATCCGACGCTTTGCTGAGGCCGCCCGAGAGGCGGCCTCAGTCGTCTCCGGACGCGCGAGCAAACCTGGGCTGACCAGAGCTTTTGCTGGCATCAGCCGTGTTTGAGTAGGTTCTCCTTTCTTCTATGCCCGGGGCGGTTCTACTACGGCGACTTGGGTTGCCGGGGTCTCATCCAGGCTGGGTGATGCTGGCGAAGGGCTCGTTGAGCTCGGCGCGGATCTGGCCGGGTTCTGGGCCGAGGAAGATCCCGGAGAAGATGGCCCCCCGGGCTTCCAGTTCGGCGGCCAGGCGGGTGACGCTCCACTTGCCGGTGGCGTAGGCGCGGAAGGCCCAGATGATGTACTCGGCTCGTTCCGGTCGATCGTGATGTGCGGACTTCACGGCCGTCGTCGAAGCGACGCTCGTTGAGATGGCCGAGCGGTGCCCGCCCCGGCGTTCCTCCCGGGATGGCCTTCTGCCGCAATCCCCTCATTACCTCAGTGGCGAGATTCTGGGAGTAGGTCTCCGCGATGGACGCCATGATCCCATGCAGCGGCCTCCCGCTCGGTGTCGTGCTGGTCCCCTCAGTTGTAGAGACCAGGTACGCGCCCGCTCCCAGGATCGTCTTCATGATCGCCGAATCGTCGGCCCGGTTGCGGGCGAGGCGGTCGATCTTGTGCACGATCACGAAGTCCACCGGGCGGTCCTGGATGTACTCCAGCATCCGCTGCAGTTCCGGCCGCTGTAGCGACCTGCCCGAGCGGCCGCCGTCGATTCGCCTCCCGCTGCGCCGGGATCGACAACCCCTCCGGCTCTGAACCCCACCGGGCTTGATCGAGGGTCGAGACGCGGACATAGGACACAGCCCGAAGGCGGAGACAACGGACTCTCTGTGGTTGTAGCAGTCATGCCTCCAACGCTTCGGGACGCGGACGCGCGCTACGTGCGAGGCAAGGTGTCACCGTGGTTGAACACGGGATCCAGGCAGGAGGCCACCAGCGCCATTTGCTCGTCGAGGTCTGCTTCGCAGACTGCCTCCAGTCGCTCCTTGCGACGCCAGGCGGCCCACTTGGCCTGACCGACCTGCCCATAGCCGACCACGTGCGGTGCGATGGGTCGGAGGGTGACGCCGCGGTAGCGGGCCACGGCTTGTGCGGAGCGAAGCAGCTCGTCGGTGTCGATGCCTTGCCGGGCGAGTTGGACGATGTCGACGTAGTCGCGCCACCTCGTGCTGGTGATTCCCCGCTCCAGGATGGTGACGCCCTTCTCGGCGATCGTGGTCTCGGGCGCGTAGCCGAGCAGCACGATCGGGTCGCCCAAGACGCGGTCGATGCGTACCTGGCGGGGAGCGGGCACGATCGGATCTCCGGTGGAGACATCCCACGCAGCGGTGCCTTTCCAGGGCCCGATCGAGACCCCGGCTCGAACCCGGAATCCGGGGTAGTCGGCGTGCTCGCGGATCTCCTGCATGCTGATCGAGTCGAGATCGAACACCACGCCATCATCGGTCTCGACGGCGGCGATGTCGTGAACCACTGCGATGAGGTGATCGGCTGTGACGTCCGCTCCGACGGCGTTCGCGTCTGCGTCCTTCGTCGGCCGGCGCACGCCGTAGGCGGCCAGCAGGATCCCGCCCTTGAGCACGAAGTCCTCGGCATGGGTGGTGCGAGTGAGACGATCCAGGAACGACTCCAGCGTGTGCCGGATCAGATACTCCTGCGTCGGCGCACCCGTCCCAGCCTTCGCGCCCGCGGCGCGTGCCGCGGACTGGAGGCGGCGGAACACCTCATCGCCCACGCTCACGCCAGCGCCTCCAATGCCTGAAGGGCCGGGGACTTCGCCCGAGGAAGCTGAGAGGCGATCTCCATCAGCCGAGCAGGCTTACCGCCGCGGCGCAGCCACTCCTTCAACGATTCCCGTGCTAACTCGTACCCGACCTCGCCACGCAGCCGGAACGCATCGGCGATCGACCGCTCGGGCGAGTGGATCCCGATGGTCTGATCCGTGCCCGGAATCGGGATCTCCTCTCGGCCGATGTCGAACGTGGCCCGATCGAACTGATGCCACGCGATCGCCCCCGTGCTCACCGGCGTGCGCGACCCGCGCGGAATCGCGACATCCAACGCGGTGGGGATCGCATCAGTCAGCTCATGGTGCGCGAGCGCCGACGCCAAGCAGATCGTCGCGTCCGAGCGACGAGTCGCCGCCTCGATCCAGTCCCAGTCCGCCGCCGGCGCATCCGCAGGCAGGTAGATCCCCCGCGCGATCCGCTCCAACCGCCCCTCACGTGCCGCACGGTACAGTCCGCTGCGCGAGAGACCCGCCTCCTCGGCCGTACCCGGCCTCAACGTCGACATCGCCGCCACCTCCCTCATGACACAAATCGTATACACGTAAGCATAGCTGATGACGGATCGTGTCGACCGTCACTCACTGGTCGATGACGGTGCGGCCAACAAAGATCTCGATCCTGCGCAGCTGCTCCACACCCGCTGGGAGCCGAACCTCCCCGAGGACGGGTACCTGCCACCGGAGCGGTTCCGCACCCAGGCCGCAGCCCGCGAGCTCGGCCGCATCCTCCACACCGCTCCAGGAGAACCTGTTCGACAAGACCGGCCTGGACAGGTTCGACCGGCACGCCGCATCCGTCGCCGCCGCACCTGATCGAAGACCTCCTTGAATCCATCGGAGGCGTCTTCCAAGTCTGGGACGAACACGACGACACTGATCCCACCGACGACGTGGCAGACCATGAGTGGGATGCGCGAGGCGACCCGTCGCACCACCTTCGCCTACCTCGTCGCGGACGCAGCCGCCGAGCACAAGAGCCGACTTGGGCTTCGTTGAGCGGCAGACGTTGTCTGCATGACCGAGCACGAGCCGCCAAGCGAGGCTGCGCCTTGTTCTCGTGTCTATCGGCACCGCCTAATGCGCGCGTGACGGGCTAAGACGAACAGGTACCTGCCAGGGAGGTGAGCTGTGTCATCCGCGGCCTGCACCTGCGTGATCGCGTCACCTACGCTTCTGCCGGCGGCGCCGCAGGTGAGGAAACGGGTCGATAGCGAACCCGAACCGTGGAGGTTGTGTCGCCGTCCGCCAACGGACTGAGGCGAATCGGAGCACCATCGGGTTTGCTGTACAGCCGTATGCCGTCCCCGACCAGGACGGGTGCGATGTGCAGATCGATCTCGTCGATCAAGCCGAGGTCGAGAAGCTGAGCGCCGATGTTCGGGGAGAACACCATGATGTCCTTGCCTCCCGCAGCGTCGAGCGCCAGCTGAACGACCTCGGCTGGGTCGCGATGTAGAAAGGTCACGTTCTCGACAGGTTCTGCGTCTTCGGGATGGTGGGTGAGGACGAAGATCGGCCCCTGCCACGCACCTCCCCACGGGCTGTGCCCGACCGGTGAGTCCCAGCCGTCCCGCCCAGCGATGATCGCGCCCGTGCGTTCGACATAGCCCTCGATGACGCCTGGCTCCGCCCGGTATCCGCCTGTCCGCATCCAGTCCATGCTGTGGTGTCGCCCGGCGACGAAACCGTCCAGCGACATCATGAAGCTCCACAGCACTCTTCCGCGCCGCCCATGGGGCCGTTCTGCGTCCTGCAACACCCGCTCACTCATTGGAATCCCTTCCTCTGGCGTCGAGGCGACCACCTGCTGCAGCGATGTGTCTCGTGAACAAGACCATTTACCAGTGGTGATCTGCAACTGGTTGTCAGGGTATGCGATCTAGTTGTACTGTGCAAGTGGTCTGGCAGGGGGTGGCATGGAGCATCGGTCTGGGTGTCCGATCAACCTGTCCCTCGAGGTGTTCGGTGACAAGTGGTCGCTGGTCGTGATCCGCGACATGATGTTCGGCAATCGCCGGCACTTCAACGTGCTGCTGGCCAACTCCGACGAGGGCATCGCATCGAACGTTCTGGCCAACCGACTGCAGCGTCTCGTCGAGTTGGGGATGATCACGCGCGAGCCCGACCCGAGCCACAAGCAGAAGGTGCTGTACAGCCTCGCCGAGCCGGCGATCCAACTCGTCCCGGTGCTCGCGCATCTCGGCGCGTGGGGTCGGCGTCATCTGCCGGTGAGTCGCGAGCTGTCCGTACGCGCGGAACTGCTCGAGCGCGGCGGGCCCGAGTTCTGGGATCGCTTCATGGATGAGCTGCGCGAGCAACATCGTGGCATCCCTCGGCCGGAAGGAACGGCGTCAGCCTTCGACGAACTGCGCGAGGCATACGAAGAGGCATACGAAGCCGAGCGAGTGGGGACCTGAGCAGACCGCCCCGGCAGAAGACATTCCGACGCGGTGCGTTGGGGTCAGGCGCCGCGGGCGCCCTTGCCGCCGTCGACGGTGAGGACAGTGCCGGTGGTGTACGACGCGGACGGAGATGCCAGCCAGGCGACCGCCTCAGCCACTTCTTCGGGTCTGCCCAGACGGGCGAGCGGGGTGTAGGAGCCGATCTGCTGCTTGATCTGCTCGGGTTGGGTGGTGATGCCGCCGGAGTCGATAGGCCCCGGCGCCACGGCGTTGACGCGGATGCCGCGGCCGGCGTAATCGAGCGCCGCGGTGCGGGTCAGGCCCACGATGCCGTGCTTGGCCGCGACGTAGACACCCATCCCGGGCGCTCCAGCCAGGCCGGCGGTGGAGACGACGTTCACGATGCTGCCGCTGTCGGGCAGGACGGCGAGCTCATGCTGCATCGCGATGAGGGTGCCGCCATTGGTGCCGATGATCAGCGCGGTGCGTCCGTTCAGGGCGTCGTTCATGCTCGTTCTCCTTGCGTGTGACGGGTCTTGGGAAGCAGGAAGCCGGCGGCGACGAGCCAGATCAGCGACCCGAATCGGCCGATCGGGATGAGGAACTGCAGCGGCTCGATCACCATCGTCAAGAAGCTGAGCTCGGCAAGGATCGCGACGACCAGGCCGACCCAGGCGAACCAGACTGGGACGAGCCGCAACAGCAGGGCAGGGACGGCGATGCCGGCGACGAGGAGTCCGAGGCCGAGGACGTGCGCGAATCCGCCGGCGGCAAAGCTCAGGTAGGCGAACGTGTGGGTCAGCTCGGGGTTCGCGCTGACGATCGGCTGGCTCTGGGTCCAGGTGATGATCGCGGAGACGGCGAGCAGGATCGCGGCGGTGGTGCCGCCGAAGAGGCCGATGTTCGGGCCGGGGACGCGGATGCCGAGGCGCTGCTGCCGCGCGTAGACGGTGGCGGCGTAGATCCCGAGCGGGATGGACGAGCCCAGCTGCAGCATCGAAGCGAAGCGGGCTGCAAAGCCGTGGTCGGCGAAGAAGCCGGCCACGGTCTCGGTGTCGCCGAACGGGGAGGTGATGGTGCCTCCACCGGAGAGCACCGCCATCGAGATCAGGCTCCCGACCAGCAGGCCGAGGGAGACAAGGCCCAGGATGCCGGGGTCGGGGCCGCCGGCCGCGCGGGCCGGTGCGTTGCTATGGGTGCTCATCGGGAGCTCCTTTCGTTCATAGAACCAATCGTACATACTATGAATAGTTCTGCATATGAGTTATGCTGGCAGATATGAGTTCTCGTAGACCTCGCCGTATCGCCTTCCTGCTCGCCCAGCTCGGCTCCGACGCGTCCGCCGCCTTCGAGCGGGCTCTTGCCCCGCTGGGCATCACGGCGTCGGAGGCAGGTCTGCTGCGGCTGATCGGGCGCAATCCGGGCATCGGTCAGAAGGCGGCAAGCGAGCAGCTCGGCGTAGGTCCCAGCCGTGTTGTCGCGGTCCTGGATCGCCTCGAGCGGCAAGGAAACGTCGAACGCCGCCGCAGCACGACCGACCGTCGCAACCACGAGGTCCATCTCACCGCTCAAGGTGAGCGGCTCTTGGCCGCATTGCGTCCCATTGCCGAATCGCACGAGGCTGCCTTCACCGAGGGCCTCGACGAGGGCGATATCGATCGGCTCGCCGACTATCTGGAAGCGATCGCGGCATCGCGCGGACTGAGCCGCGACGTCCATCGCGACACCCGTGGCCGGTCCAACGCTCCTGTCAGGTCGCCGCGGCGATCCGACGGGAACACACTCCGATGACCGCTGAGGCGCAGGTCTTCGCGGGCCTTCCGGTGCGCGATCTCTCCGCAGCGCTCGACTGGTACGCGGCGCTCTTCGGGCGACCGGCAGGCCTGGAACACAGCCCGTCGACCAGAAGACGCCTTCTGTGGGAATGTTCTCGGCTGGATCAAAGTGCTGGACCGGCGTCGGCGGCCTTCGCGTACTGGCGAGTCAGCATCCGGTATTGAGGGGTGAGCAGAGCCACGACGACGAGGAGGACGCAGGCGATGCCTGCGGCGAGCAGGATGAGGGCGATGCCGCGGTTGTGGCCGGCGCCGAGCAGGGGTGCCCAGAGGCGCATCCCCTCCTCGGTGCGTAGCGCGGGGATGATCCAGAGCTCGGCGAGTGGTGCGATCAGCAGCGCGGTGACTGGCGCTGCGGCGGCTTCAAACGTGTTGGCGAATCCGAACACCCGCCCCTGCTTCTCATAGGGCACCACACGCTGGATGACGGTCTGCTCGGCCGCCTCCACGGCCGGGATCAGTGCCATGAACAACCACACCCCGGCGATGTACACCCACCCGTGCTCGCGGATCGTGCTGAGTGCGCCGGCGGCACCGATCGCCGCGGCCAGCAGCAGCATGGTGCGGATAGGGTTCGCGCCGAGCCCTCTGGCCGCGACGATCGCGCCGCCGACGATGAACCCGGTGGACATCACGGCGAACCAGATGCCCCAGCCTTGCACGCCGAACATCTCGATGCCGTACGGATCCATCACCGCCATGGCGACGCCGCCGAACAGGTTGTTCAGCGTGCTGAACAGCACCAGGGCGAGCAGCCCGGGCACGGCCTGCACCGCTCGCCAGCCACCGCGCACATCCACCCAGGAGGTCGTCTGCTCCGCGGAGACGATCCGCTGCTCGGGGATGCGCAGCGACAGGAGATGGAGCAGCGTCGCCGTGAGCGCGCCGATGCCGATGATCAGCGTCCATCCCATGCCCAGGAATCCGACCGAGAGTCCGCTGAAGACGCTGGTGACGATCATCCCGACGCCCTGCACCGTGCCGACCAGCCCGTTCGCGTTGGCGCGGCGCTCGTCGGGAACGAGCAGGGTCACCGTGGTCGACAAGGCGATGGCGCGCAGTTGCTCGACCACGGCGCCGGCCAGCAGCACGACGGCGAAGATCCAGAACCAGGGGAGGCCGAGATCGACGATCCGAGCCTCGCCGATCGCGAAGAACAGTCCGGCGTCGAGGGTGAAGACGATCAGCGCGATCAGGGTTGCCCACGTCATGACCGCCTTCTTGCGGAACCGATCGACCAAGGTGCCGAAGAACATGCTGAACAGCGATACGAACAGCATGTAGGCGGCGGCGACCACGCCGGCGACGATCACATTGCGGGTCTCGGCGTACGCCCAGAACGTGAGCGCGAACCAGAGGAAGCTCGTCGTCACGTTCGCGGCGGCGGTGTTCACGAGCACCGCCAGGAAGGTGCGATACCCGCGAACCGCCACCTCGGTGCCGGTGGTTGCCGTCGTGTCCATGTCGCTGTGCGGCGAGGTCATGCGCTGCCGGGGCCGGGTGGGAGCGGTGCATCGAGCAGGCGGGGGCGGTGGTCGACCATGAGTTCCATCAGCGTGACTCCTTCTCCACTCGGCGAGTCAGGGGATGCCGACTCGTCATCTAACTTCATTTAGTAAAGCAAGCATCAACAAAGCAAGTCAAGTGCTATTCTCGCTTCATGCGAAATCGCGAGTACGGACAGTTCTGCGGCCTGGCGCGTGCCGCCGAGGTGCTGGGGCAGCGATGGACCCTGCTGATCCTGCGCGACCTCCTCGTCGGACCGCGGCGGTATTCCGACCTGGCGGCGGGGCTTCCGGGCATTCCGTCCAACCTGTTGTCCACCCGCCTGAAGGAACTGGAGCAGGACGGTTTGATCGTGCGTGAGGCTCGGACCGGGGCGGATCGCTCGATCGTCTACGTCGTGACCGATCGTGGTGCCGAGTTGCAGCCCGCGCTCGATGCGCTGTCACGCTGGGGAGCGGCAGCGATGCGGGAGCCGCGGGAGGGCGAGATCGTGACCGATGCATCCCTGGTGTCGGCGCTGCGGGTCGCCGCAGAAGGCGTTGCGCGGACCGACCGGCGGCTGACCTTCACCGTCAGGGTCGCAGACGCCGTCGCGCACGCGATCGTCGGCAGCGACGGGGTCGAGGTCGGCGCCGGCGAGCATCCCGATGCCGACCTGGTGATCACCGCCGGACCGGGGTTGCGCGATCTGCTGGCCGGCACGCTGACGCCGGCGACCGCGATCTCGGAAGGGGCCGTGACTCTCGACGGCGACCCGGTGCTGCTCGAGGACTTCGCTTCTGTCTTCACCGTCCCGTACAGCCTGGCGGCGACCGCGAGCACCCGCTGACGACGGGCTCCGCCCCGCGGCGCAGACCGGGTCGGGGGTCACCACGTCGACGGTCGTGCCGTCACGGTGCACGTCGGTCAACGCATCCATCACCTCGGTCGTCGTCTTGCTGTGCAACGCTCCGGTGGGCTCGTCCGCGAACAAGATGGACGACTCGCAGGACAGCGCTCGGCGGATCACCGTGCGAGGGCCTCTCGACATCACGAGTGAAGGGCGAGCACTGCGACGAAGACCGCGACGAGGACATCGAGCACGGCGCAGAACTGGGCCAGCGACTGAGCGACGACTCGGTCGGCGCGAAAGTGGTGGATGTCCCAACCCGCGTGCCCGAGCAGCGCGGCCGCGACCAGTAGGCCACCCGCAGCCGGGTTCAGTTGCAGCGCCACGAAGGCGATCGCGCCGAGGACGACCATCGCCGCTGCCTGCAGCGGGAACGACCACCAGGGCCGGCTGCGGCGGCCGGCAATCCCGACCACCAGCAGTGCGGCAGCCAGGGCGAGGAGCCACGGCAGGGCATCCAGTCCGACAAACTTCTGCAGCGTGATCAGGGCGAAGGTGACGGCGAAGGCTATCCACGCCGCGCCCCGCCGCCCGCTTGCTCCGGCCGCAAGATAGACCAGGCCGGAGGCCGCGACGATCGGGGCGACCGCACGCGCGTCGGTGAGGCCATAGGCGGTGCCCGCGGCGACGAGCACTCCGAGTGCGGCGGGCCAACTGCGATGCCAGGTCGAGCCGCGATGGCGGTGCGAGTCGGTGGCTGCAGTGGAGCGATGGAAGCTCTTCGGAACGGCGCCGGTGTCCATGTCGGATCTCCTTCTTGAACATCTCGGTACGAGTTACATAAACTGTACATAGCAGTTCAAGTTCACTAGGGTCGTGGCTTCCACAGAGTTCTGCCTGCCAGGGACCGTGGGTCACCTACAGTCACCTTCGTGGCGGTCTGATCGAGGTGAACCTGATTGCTCGCTCTAGGAGGCAGTTGATGACTGACGCCCACGCCGAGGCGAGAGTGCTTGCCGAGGATGGCGCGGCTGCCCGTCCGAAGCGTGCCGATGCGCTGCGCAACATCGAGGCGATCGTCGATGCTGCGACGCGGTTGCTCGCGGCCGATCCCGACGCCAGTCTGAACGAGATCGCCAAGGAGGCGGGAGTCGGGCGCATCACTCTCTATGGCCACTTCGACTCGCGGGCCACGCTGCTGCGCGAGGTTGCGGAGCGGGCAATCGCTCACAGTGAGCAGGAGCTCGGCGAAGTCGATCTTGCCGGAGATCCGCGCGAGGCACTCGGTCGGCTGCTGGAAGCGTCCTGGCGGCTGACCCATCGCTTCGGTGCTCTGGTCATCGCCGCTTCCCAGGCGTTGTCGCCGGAGCAGCTGCGCCGCGCGCACGACGAGCCTGCCGCCCGCGTACGTGCGTTGCTGTCGCGTGGCAGGGAGGCCGGCGAGTTCCGCGACGACGTCCCGATCGACTGGCAGCTCAGTGTTGTCCAGGCCATCCTGCATGGCGCTTCTGCGGCGGTTCACCGTGGCGAGATCACCGCTGAGGACGCCCCGGGCCTGGTCGGTGACACAGTCCTCGCTGCCCTTTCCGTGGCGAATTCTCGATGAGCTGCGAACCCGCGCCGCCGTCCACTTGTTGCCGATTGGACCGCGACGTGAGGCCGGTTGATGTCGTCCAATGTCAACACTGACCATCTCAACCGTGGGGGCTCGATGATCGCGACCGAAGCTCGAACGACAGCACCACGTGCGTCTGACCCCGTCCTTCGGGACAGACTGTGAAGACCACGATCGGTACTCGGGCATGGGCCGACCTCGAAGGCGATCCGGAGACATTGGACCTGGTGCGCCCACCGAGCCCGCCGATCGCGCTCTCCTCGACCCTCGACGTCGCAGGGATCCTGGGGGATTGCGTGGGGCTCGCCACGCTCGCCGCGGCGGAGATCCAGGTCGCCCGCGGACTCCTACCCGCCCTCGGCCCGGTCAGAGTCGATGGCGCACGCGTCACCACCGCATCGCAGAGCGAACGCCATTTCCAGCTCAACGGCGAAATACCGGAGGTGTGGGCGCCGTACTCCGGGTTCTGGCAGGTAGCCGACGGCTGGGTCCGTACGCACGGGAACTATCCGCACCATGCCGAGCGCCTTGCCCACCTTCTCGGCATCGCGTCCGATTCCTCGAAGGACCAGATCGCCGCAGCGATTGCCCGGTGGTCGGCTATCGACTTGGAGGACGAGGCGGCAGCCAGCGGTGCGATTGCAGGGGCGGTCCGCACCAGTGCTGACTGGGCCCAACATCCGCACGGGCAGGCGACCAGTCGGCTTCCCCTCGTCGAATGGCTCGTGACCGATGGCGCCGCCCCTCGGCCCTGGGCGCCCACGAGCGAACGGCCATTGTCCGGCGTACGGATCCTGGACCTGACCCGTGTCCTCGCCGGGCCGATAGCCACCCGCAACCTCGCGTTGCTCGGCGCCGACGTTCTGCGCATCGACTCACCGCATCTCCCCGAGACTGACTGGATCCACCTCGACACGGGCGCCGGAAAGCGGTCGACCGTGCTGGATCTGCGTGTGGCGAGCGACCACCGGGCCTTCGAGGAACTGCTCGACGACGCCGATGTCGTGGTCACCGGCTATCGCCCCGGGGCACTGGATCGACTCGGGCTCTCGCCCGAAGCGCTCTCCGAACGGCAGCCCGGCATCGTGGTCGGGTCGGTCAGCGCCTGGGGACGCCGTGGACCCTGGGGGAGTCGGCGCGGTTTCGACAGCATCGTCCAGGCTGTGACCGGGATCGCGATGCGGGTCAGCGCTGACGGCGTACGGCCGGGCGCCCTGCCCGCGCAAGCGCTCGACCACTCTGCCGGCTACCTCCTGACGGCCGGCATCTGCCGAGCGCTGCGCCTGCAGCGCGAACGTGGTGGCACCACCTGTCTGGCGGTGGCTCTGGCAGGGATCGCCCGTGAGCTGTTGACCACGACCGGCGGTCGGACGGCCGCGGTTGCCGAGCCGACGCTGCAGGCCGGTACGACGGCAGCGGGTTCGCTGATCTGCGCCATGCCGCCGCTGGTCGGCCCGGACATCCCCGGTCGATACCCAGCGCTCGCAGCACCGTGGGGAAGCGATGAGCCCTGCTGGCGCGACCAGGTCGCCGACCGCGGCGGTGCGGCATGACGACGGCCTTCCTCGGGCTCGGCACCATGGGTGAGCCGATGGCCACCAGGCTGTGTGACGCGGGGGTGGATCTCGTGGTCTGGAACCGAAGCCTTCGCGTATGGGGAGCGGCGTGGCGTGGACCTGTCGCTGTTGCGACAGATCTTGGACGCCGGCCCGATGGCAAGCACGGTCTCGCGCGGCAGACTGGCCAAGCTGCTGGGCCGATGACCTGTCGGCTCAGGCGTCAATCCGAGACGTCCGCTACAACACTCGGTTGAGAAGCCTCTCGACATCATGAGCGAACGGCCAGCACTGCGACGAAGACTGCGACGAGGATATCGAGCACAGCGCAGAACTGGGCCGGCGACTGAGTGACGACTCCGTCGGCGCGAAAGTGGTGGATGTCCCATCCTGCGTGCCCGAGGAGGGCGGCGGCGACCAGGAGTTGAGCCTGGGGTTCGCTGGATGTACCTACTCCCCGATAGGAAGTAGGTACTTTGGAGAGTATCTCTCCCCGAGGTGCGAGAGCGGAGACCGATGATGCCCACGATGACAGAGCGCGACACACGGACCATCGTGTTGCTGCGCGGCATCAACGTCGGCGGTCACCGGCTGGCCATGTCCACGCTGCGGTCGGTGCTGGAGGCGACCGGCTGCACCGAAGTCGTCACGTACATCCAGTCAGGCAACGCGGTCGTGACCCCGCCATCTCCCGCGCCGAGCAACCTCGCCGCGACCTTGAGCGCGGCGATCTCGTCCGCCGCCGGCTACGGCGTGCCGGTAGTGCTGAGGACCAGGGCCGAACTCGCCGCTGTCGTCGACGCCAACCCGTACCCCGGCACCGACGGCAAGCACCTGCACGTCGTCTTCTTCGCCGACGAACCGCCCGCCGGGCCCTTCGCTGCCCTCGACCTCCCGGCATTCCTCCCGGAGGCGTGCACGTTGGCTGGGCGGGACCTCTACCTGTACCTACCGAAGGGCATGGGTCGCGCAGCCCTGCCGACCGCGCTGGAGAAGGCTGGTCGCCGGACCGGCGCACCCGTTGTCGGCACCGCACGTAACTGGAACACTGCGCTCAAGCTCTTGGACCTGGCCGGCGGCTGACAGGCACCGAACGCCACGATGCTGAAGCGCTGCCCCTCCTCGTCGGAGGTGCATCCTGTCCAGCCATCCGTCGGAGGCTCACCCTCACTGGGTCGAGTTCACTGGGCCGAGGCGAGCAGTTCCAGTGCGTATGTCTCGGCCTGGTACATCGCTGCGACTGGCTCGCCGACCTCCGGCAGCTTGCCGACGGTCTGGTCGCGATCGAGCTGGAGCTCCCAGCGGGCTGCGTCTTCGCGGTCGATCGCCTCCCGCAGTTCGTCGCCGGGCGCCAGTGCCGCGTCGATGATCTGGTCCCAGCAGGCGGCCGCTTGTCGCCAGGCGGTGGCTACCTCGGTGAGCGAGTCTCGATCCAGCAGTTCGGCGGCTTCGTCCAGGAAGTCGGCGTACAGGCCGCGCAGGTGGGCTCCGTGCGCTGCCTCGGCATAGATCGACGCGCGCAGGCTGCCGGTGCCCAGACCGTCGGCGAACACCGTTGGCCAGCCCTTCTTGTTCCGCACGTCGGTCGTCATCCGCCCCCACTTGCGCCAAGCCGGCAACGAGAATGAGTCCGACCGCTCGCTCAGATGCTCGACCTGGAGTCGCAGGCCTTCTTCGACGGCCGGCCGCAGATCGAGGTCGATCCGCTCGGGGTCGATGGTGATCAGCCGGTGCTTATAGGAACCCACCCGCGCCCGAGCCGCGGCGAGGCGCTCGGCCGGCACCAGGACCCGTGTCGTCGAGAGATCGTCGATCGCGTAGGAGTCACCGACCCGCTCGTAGACGATCAGCGGCGCTCCGCCGTAGCCGTCGCGCCACTCCGGTTCCCCGCGGTGCCCGAGGGTGTAGGTGTCGATCCAAGCGATCGCCGGCAGTCCGCGTTCGAGTTGGGCATCGAGCGCCGCCGCTGCGGCTCGGGCGCTGCCGGTCTCGTGCACTTCGGCGTGCAGGCCGAGCCGGCTGGTGGTCTCTCGTGCCCATCGGTCCGGGTACTGCCACAGTCGTCGGAAGCCGAGCGTCAGCACCCGCGTACGGAACTGGTGCGCGTTGAACTCCCACAAGATGTAGCCGGCGCCGAGGCCTCCGCCGACACCGAGCACCATCGCCTCGGTCAGCGGCTCGCCGGTGTGCGGCGCGACGACGCCGAGATTGGCCAGCACGTTGGCGAGCGCGGCGGTATCGCCGTGGACGCCGCCGCGCAGGCTCCAGGAGATGTGGGCATCCGCGTCCGCGATGTGTCGACGCGCCACGGTGTAGGGCTCGCCGGTCTTACGCATGCGTTCGCGAACCAGAGACTTGAGGTGCTTGCGCGTGGTCATGACTGCTTCCTTCGCCCGGCGCTCGGCCTCGGACTCCACGCGACCGACGCCCGCCGGATACGGGAAGGGTCTGCACTGCTCGCTCGTTCCTCGAGGACATCGATCCCCTTTGCCTCCGCATCGTCGGCCGGCGTGGACGGCCGATCAGGAGGTCCGGCGCTGAGGAGCCGCCGTGACGGCGAGAATACACCCGTCCGCAGCCCGCCGGCACGGTTCGGACTGCGCAGCGATCTGGCGCTCACCCCACCGTGCAAGGGCCGTCGTCACTTGGGGCAGGCCTCGGCGTACGGAGCATCGGGACGCACTTGACGGCCGACCCGACCTCGCATCGAGCCGGGGAGCAGGACCTCCAAGACCGGTTCCCGTCTCGCCGCACTGGTGATGTATGCCGCGTTCCAGAGCGTGAGCAGGATCATCGCCGCGATCATGAGTGCCGTGGAGAGACCGACCATGACCTCGATCGGCAGCAGGTAGATCAGGGGAATCCGCAGCACCGCTTCGGCCAACATCCCTAGTCCCCAGCCGAGCGTGCTGATGCGGAAAGCGCGACGCCCGGCTGGCACCTCCCGGTACAGCCGCTCCAGTTCCTCACCGAGACCTGGTCGCCACGACTGGGCGGCGCTGAGAGTGAGCGGTCTGCTGCCGGCCAGGCTGGACAAGAAGACCGCGCCGATCACGGCGGTGGTGAAGGAGTCCTTGAGCAGCAGGAACCGAGGACTGCCGCCGATGAAGGCCAGGGCAAGCCCGACGCCGAACACGCCCAGCATGATCGCCGCGAACCAGGAGACCCGGCGAGTCCAGAGCGCGACTGCGATCAGCCTGGCTCCGGCCGCCGCGGTTGCGACGAGGAGGGCGAGCCAGTCGTCTGCTCCCATGGCGTGCAGCGTGTAGTAGCCGGCGAGCGGCAGCCCGATGTCAGCCGCCAGTCCGAGCCAGGCAGAGGAAGGCCTATACGGTGTATAAGACATGGCGATTACTATACGACGTATAGTCGGCGACGTGAAGAAGTCGTCAGCCGGTCGAACTCGTCGGCCGGATCTGACGGCGGGTGCCGTCGTCGGGCTGGCGGTCGAGATTGCCGACCGGGAGGGACTCGCGGCGGTGTCGATGCGCCGCCTGGCCAGCGAACTGTCCGTGACGCCGATGGCGTTGTACTGGCACTTCTCCGACAAGAGCCACCTGCTGGACTCGATGGCCGAGCACGTCGTGGCGGAGGCGGCCTTCGTTGACGAGGTCAAAGACGCCTGGGCCGACCGCTATCGGCAGACGCTGGTTGCGCTGGTCGCCATGCTGCGGGCCCATCCCTGGGCGAACCGCCTGGTCATCGAGCGGTTGGTGCCGCTGCCCAACTACCTCGCAGCCTTGGAGATCATGCTCGACTGCCTCCGGGTTGCCGGACTCACTCCGTCGCTGGGTGCGGTGGTTGCTCAGCAGTCCGTGCAGTCGATGGCGGTTCTGGTGGAGTATCGGCCCGGCCGGGCCGATGCTGCGGCAAGCGATCCGGCGGAGTGTCGGCGGGTCGCGGCGGCCTTGTCCTCGCTCGATGACACGGTCTTTCCGAATGTCGGTGCGGCGGTCGTGCCCCTGACCTCCCCGCCGGACACCGAGCTCTACTTCCGGCTCGGGATCGAGACGAACGTACGTGGTGTTGCTGCTTTGGCTGGCGTTTCCCAGCCATCCCATCCGCAATACCCATAACGCCTAGTGGTTTAGTATGGTTTGTGGCCGACAACCACAACGATCGAGGATCTGGCGTGACCGCTCTCAAGTTCCACTGGTTCATCCCCACCAACGGCGGCGACGGCCGATCCATCGTGGGAGGTGGCCACGGCGTCGTTGGCGGCACCGGCACACGACCTGCCTCGGTGCGCTATCTCGGTCAGATCGCACGTTCTGCCGAGCAGGTCGGCTTCGAGGCTGCTTTGATCCCGACCGGGCTCTGGTGCGAGGACGCGTGGGTCACCTCGGCGATGCTCACCGCCGTCTCGGAGCGGCTGAAGTTCCTGGTCGCTCTCCGTCCCGACGCCGTGGTGCCCTACGTCGCAGCGCAGATGGCGACGACGTATGTGAACCTCGCACCTGGCCGACTCGCGCTCAACGTGGTCACCGGCGGTGAGGACCACGATCAGCGCATGTACGGCGACTTCCTCGGCAAAGAGGAGCGCTATGCCCGGTGCGACGAGTTCCTCACCATCGTCAAGGCCTTGTGGGCGGGCGAGACGGTCGACTTCGCCGGCCGATACCTGTCCGTGGAGGATTCCTCGTTGCAGCACCTGCCGCGAGAGATCCCGGAGATCTACTTCGGCGGCTCCTCTGCTGCCGGAATCGCAGTCGCGGCCAAGCATGCCGACGTCTACCTGACCTGGGGCGAGCCGCCGGCGGCGGTCGGTGAGAAGCTCGAACGCGTCCGGCAGGCCGCCGCCGAGCATGGCCGTGAGCTGCGTTTCGGCGTTCGGCTGCACTCGATCGCTCGGGAGACCTCCGCGGCCGCCTGGACCGAAGCGGCCCGTCTGGTGGCCGACATCAGTGACGAGGACATCGCCCGTACGCAGGCGGGCCTGCGGCGCAGCGGATCGGAAGGCCAGCGCCGAATGCTCGATCTGCACGGCGGCTCCAAGGATGGCCTCGAGATCTATCCCAACCTGTGGGCGGGTGTCGGACTCCTCCGTGGTGGCGCCGGGACCTCCCTGGTCGGCTCCTACGCCGAGATCGCGGATCTCATCGAGGCCTACCGGGAGGTGGGTGTCTCGGAGTTCATCCTGTCCGGATACCCCCATCTGGAGGAGTCCTACTGGTTCGGTGAGGGTGTCCTCCCGGAGCTGGAGCGCCGGGGTCTGTGGTCCAACCCAACCTCGGCGGCGTAGCTCGCCCCCCGCGCCTGAACGCGAGGGCGCCTGAACTCGGGGACGCCTGAACTCGATGGCGTCTGAACTCGGGGACGCCTGAACTCGAGGGCGCCTGGAGACTCTCCAGGGCCCAGGGTAGACGCTACTGCGCGGCCCCGTCCTGAGCCCGATAGATGGCTTCGGTCAGGGTGTCGCGCAACTCGACGAAGGTCGGATGCGTACGCAACTCAGCACTGGGAATCTCGACGGGCAGTCGGGTCGGCAGGTCCATCAGGACCCGACCCGGTCGGGCGCTCATCACCAGCACCCGAGTGCCGAGGAAGATGGCCTCGTCCACGTCATGGGTGATGAAGACCAGTGTCTTGCGACGCTCCCGCCAGATCTGGAGCAGCTCGACCTGCATCCGCTCGCGGGTGAGGGCGTCCAACGCCCCGAAGGGCTCATCCATCAAGATGACCTCGGGGTCGTTGGCGAGCACCCGGGCGATCTGAGCCCGCTGCTGCATGCCTCCGGACAACTCGTACGGCTTGCGGTCCGCGAAGGCGGCCAAACCCACCATGGAGAGGAAGTGCTCGGCCCGGGTGCGGCGCTCCGCCTTCCCGACACCGCGGATGCGGGGCCCGAGCTCCACATTCCCGCGGGTGGTCAGCCACGGATAGAGATTGGCCTGCTGGAACACGACGCCGCGTTCCGCGTCCGGACGTCGCACCTCGACCCCGTCGAGCAGCACACGGCCGGACGTTGGGTGATGGAAGCCCGCCAGCATCTGCATCAGGGTCGACTTGCCGCAGCCAGAAGGGCCGACCACGCAGAGGAACTCGCCCTCCGCGATGTCGATCGAGGTCTCCGACAGCGCGATGACGGGTTGACCGCTGTCGGTGTCATAGACCTTGGAGACTCGGTCGAAGCGAATCTTCGGCACACCGGCCGAGGTGAGACCCGCGTCGTCGATCAAGGTGTTGGTCATCTCACTTCGCCGCTTTCTCGATGGAGGCCGAGTAGATCCCTGCCTGGTATTTCGACAGCTCGCTCACGGAGTCCACCTCGCCCTGTGTGGCCAGGAACTTGCCGGTGGCCAGCAGCTGTTCGGGCAAGTCGGCCAGGAGTTCGGCCTGTCGCTTGGCCCGGGGATAGGTGTAGCCCGGGAACTGGGCGAGCACGGCCTCGGGAGTGCTGCCCAGCTGCACCGAGACCGATTGCGCGGCGGCCTTGGCGTCGCCGCCGGTCAGCTCGCCGACCGCGTGGTCCTGGATCGCCGTCCAGGTGTCGAGGAAGCCCTGGTTGGCCTGCACGAACGTCCGAGTCGCCCCTTGCAGGTCGAAGGTGGGGTTGCCCTGCTTCGCGGTGACCTGGCTGCTGGTGATGATGTGGCCGTGAGCGACGAGCTCGCTGAGCACTGGGTCCCAGACCCAGGCCGCGTCCACCTGGGAGCCGTTCCAGGCGGCCAGCATCTTGTCAGGACTGAGATTGATCAGCTTCACGTCCGTGCCCGGGGTCAGGCCGGCCTCCTTCAGCGCCATCAGCAGACTGAAGTGCGAGGTCGAGCCGAACGGCACCGCAATCGTGTGTCCGCGCAGGTCGGTGAGCGTCTTGATGCCGGGATCCTTGGCAACGAGAGACTCGGCGGTGCCGATCACGTCGTCGATCCAGACGATCTGCATGTCCACGTTCAGCGGGGCCGAGAGTGCCTTGGTCGCCGGGCTGGAGCCCAGGGTCGACAGGTCGACCGATCCGGACCCGAAACCTTGCACGACGTCCGCGCCGGAGTCGAACTTGATCCAGGTCACGGTCACGTTCGGCAGGCAGGCCTCGATCCAGCCTTTGTCCTTGACCAGCAGGTTGGCGCTCGGGATGGCCTGCCAGCCGATGCGTACGGCGCCGGTGGCTGTGCTGTTGACCTCGACCGGGCACGTGACCGCGCTGTTGTTCGCGGCGTTGGCCCGGGCTTCCGCCTCGCGAGCGGTGGTGCAGCCGCTGGTGGCCAGGCCCATCGCGATGACCGAGGCGGCGGCCACCAGTCGGATCAGGGCGGTGGCTGACATTCTCATGGTGCTGGTGCGTCCCTTGGGTGTCGTCGAACGTGTCATGCCTTGCCCTGCCAGGGAACGAGGAGGCCGCCCAGGCGCTTGATCGCCGCGTCGAGGGCGATGGCCGCCAGACCGATGATGATGATGCAGGCGATGGTGAGCGGCGTCTGCAGCTGTGTGCCCGACAGGTACGCCAGACCGCCGATGCCGGGGATGCCGTTGTTGAGCTCGGCGGCGACCACGGTCGTCCAGGCGAACCCGGTCGCGATTCGGATGCCGGACAGGATGCTCGGCAGGCTGGCCGGCAGGACGACGTGGCGCAGCACGCCCACGGAGTTCGCGCCCAGGGCCTGCGCGGCCAGGATGCGGTCGGTGCGAATGCCTCGGACGCCGTCGATGGTCGCCATTGCGATGGGCGGGAAAGCGGCCAGGAAGAGCAGCCAGATCTTCGAGGTGTCGCCGATCCCGAACCAGACGATCAGCAGGCCGATATAGCCCAGCGGTGGCAGCGAGCGCAGGAAGTTCAGGTACGGCTCGAACAAGCGACCCAGCAGTGGGACCAGAGCCATCGCGAAGCCGATGACCACGCCTACGGCGATGCCACCCAGCACACCAAGACCGATGCGCTGCAGGCTGGCCAGCAGGTGTTCCCACAGGAAGTAGCCCTGGGCGCCGCACACGATGCGGGTGCTCCCCTCCTGGATCGGATGGCAGCCGTTGGCTTCGATGAAGGCACCCACCACAGCCTGCGGGCTGGGCAGAAACAACGGTGGGACCAGGCCGGAAGCGGTGACCGCCCACCACAGCGCGAGCACCCCGAGGAAGACGGCGACATTGGTGGCCCAGTCTCGCCAACGCTCGGACAGGCGGTTGGTGGGTGGGGTTGGCTGAATCTCGGGGGAGAGCTCTGAGTCGGTAGCGGCGACCGCGGTCTCGGTGGTCATCTCTGGACCTCCTCGTGCACCGGAGATCGAATCGCCAACGTCGACACCAGGCTGATCAGGCCAGTGAACAGGAAGTAGGCGATGATCAGACTGCTGCTGCCACCGCGCACGGCCAGCAGCCAGGTAAGGATCAGGGGCGTGAGCCCGGAGGCCACGATTCCCGAGATCTGGTAGACGGCCGAGATCCCCGTGTAGCGCACTCGCGCTGGGAACAGGCCGGCGAAGAAGGCGGCCTCCGGCGCATACATGATCGGATAGATCACACCCAGTGCGACCAGGATCGCCAGTCCGAGCAGCAGCTCATTGCCGCTGGCCAGCAGCGGGAAGCCGACCAACGGCACGATTGCCGAGAGCAGGACGCCGAGAGCATAGGTTCGTCGGGGCGTCCAGCGATCCGCGATCAGACCCCACACCGGGATGAACACCAGCAGCACGCCGGCGGCCGCCATCACCGCGATCAGAACCGGACCGCGGGACAGACCCAGTGTGTTGGCCACATAGGAGATCGAGAACACCGCCCACGCGTTGAAGGCCACGCCCTCGACCCAGCGGGCTCCCATGCCGAGCAGCAGATTACGACGGTTGACCGGATCGCGGACCAGCTCGAGAGCAGGGACGGTCGCCTTCGACTCGGTCTCTTGAAGCCGGCGAAACGCCGGCGTCTCCATCACCCGCAGGCGAACCACCAGGCCGATCACGACCAGCAGCAGGCTGAGCCAGAAGCCGACGCGCCAGCCCCAGCTGAAGAACGCAGCCTCGCTCAGCACCGCTTGGCCGAGCGCGAAGACACCTGTGCCCAGCAGGAGCCCGAGCGCCAGGCCCATCTGCGGGACCGAGCCGAAGAGGGCGCGGCGACCCGGCGGCGCGTACTCGACCGACATCAAGACCGCGCCGCCCCACTCGCCGCCGATCGCCACTCCCTGGCACAGTCGCAACAAGACCAGGAGGGCGGGCGCCAGCAGGCCCACCTGGCCATAGGTGGGGAGGCAGCCGATCAGGAAGGTTGCGACACCCATGATCAGCATGGTGATCACCAGTGCCTGTTTCCGGCCCAGCCGGTCGCCCAGATGGCCGAAGAAGAGTCCCCCGATCGGGCGCGCGATGAAGCCGATCGCGAAGGTGGTGAATGCCAGGAGCGTGCCAACGGTGGGGTCGTGGCTCGGGAAGAACTGCTTGTTGAAGACGATGCCGGCTGCTGTGCCGTAGAGAAAGAAGTCGTACCACTCGACGGTCGTCCCCATCACGCACGAGACCAGGACGGTACGAAGATCGCGGCGTCCGCTGGATGCTGGAACGTCGACCTGGACGGTGGCGCTCATCGGGTGCCGCCCTCTCCGGACGGTGACGTGGAGACGACGCCGAGAGCATCGCCGGCGGTCTGCCGGGGTGGGGCCGAGAGCTGCCCCACCCGGATCGATGTGCCCATGACGGGCACCTCCTGTCGCATAGTGCATATTTCCTAGTAGGTTAATGGGTAATACTGATGGCGCCAAGTGCGTCCATTCGCCGGATGCTGAGCATCCCTAGTAGATGAGTGGGGTAATGTCTCGCCTGCGACGCGGGTCGGCATCGAGATTCGGCCCGCTGACCGGCAACCCACCACACCTAAGGTCATGACTCATGGGCATCGTGTCTGACGACACCTCACGCGGCGGCGTCGTTGCGCTCGTCGGCAACCCCCGACCAGGATCCCGCACCCTCGTCGTGGCGCAGCGACTGGCTGCCGGTGTTGCGGGCCTCCTGAACGGAGCGGCTGATCCGGTGACGACGCTGGATCTGGCGGAGATCGCCGGGCAGCTGCTGGTCCAGGAGGGGCCCGACGCTGATCGCTATCGCGCGGTGGTTGCGTCCGCTGCGGTAGCGGTGATCGCCACCCCCGTGTACAAGGCGAGCTACACCGGTCTGCTCAAGGCGTTCGTCGATCGCTATCCGGCGGGCGCGCTCCGCGGCGTCCTCGCGGTGCCGGTCGTCGTCTCGGCCAGTCCGGCGCACAGTTTCGTCGGTGAACACCTGCTGCGTCCGCTGCTGGTCGAGCTCGGCGCGACCGTGCCGGTCCCGTCGTTCGCCGTCGTCGAGGGTCAGCTCGATGACCTCCAGAACAGAGTCGACGGTTGGCTCGAGCAGAACGGCGAGGTGTTGAGCAGGTTGGCACTTCGGGCCGACGCGGTTGGTGTGCGATGACGGCCCACAACTGCATCGAGACCGGGCAGCGGCCCGAGGATCTGGCGTCCGATCGGTTCCGTGCCATCTTCCGGCGGCATCCGGCCGGTGTGGCCGTCGTGACCTTCGCGGACGGAGAGCGACCGATCGGTTTCACGGCTACCTCGGTGATCTCGGTGTCTGCCGAGCCGCCGTTGCTGGCCTTCTCGGTTGCCGGCACATCATCGTCGTGGCGAACCCTCGCCGTCGTACCGAGTGTTGTGGTCAACTTCTTGGCCGCCGGGCAGGTGGACATCTCGGCGCGATTCGCGACCAGTGGGATCGACCGCTTCGCCGGGGTCGACTGGCGTCGGCTGCAGACCGGTGAGCCGGTGCTGGAGGGCACCCTGTCGTGGGTCCGTGGGGAGGTCGTGAATCGCACCAGCGTGGGTGCCAGCCATCTCGTGATCGTCCGAGTCGTCGAGTCGCATCACGGTCCCGATGCCGCCCCGTTGATCTACTACGACCGCGCCTACCACCAGGTCGACGGCTCCTCCGCCTTGTAGGGAATGCCCGCTCGCAGCCGCATCGACGCACCAGTCCCTTACCTGAGGGACGCCAATTGGCGGGTCTCACATCGCGTCGACGTAGTGCCAGCGCCCGTCCACACGGGTGAACCGCGAACGCTCGTGCTGGATCCCGACCCCACCGCCCGGGAGGAGGTAGGTCGCTCTGAACTCGACGATGCCAGTCTTGTCACCAAGGCCGCCCGCGACCGTCTCGACGATCTGGAGCCCTCGCCAGGTCGGATTGTCGCTGAGGTCCAGCGAGGAGGGTCGGGTCGACGGGTGCCAGGAGGCCAGCAGCCAGAGGGCGTCACCATCACGGAACGCTTCGAAGCGCGACCGCATGAGAGCCTCGGCCGTGTCCGGCCACGGCCGTCCTTCCGGTCTGGTGCACATGGTCGACAGTCTGCCTGACGGCTCCGAGGCTAAGGTGGTTCTTGATGAGCGAACCTGTGCCCTTCGAGGTCTATCAGCCCGGTGTCTATCTGCACGGCACGAAGGCTGACCTGACGATCGGCGACCTGCTGGTCCCCGGCCGCGAGTCGAACTTCGAGCAGGGCCGGCTGATGAACTACGTCTACTTCACCGCGACCCTCGATGCAGCGACCTGGGGTGCCGAACTCGCCGTCGGCCATGGCCGTGGGCGCATCTATCTCGTCGAGCCGACGGGCGCCTTCGAAGACGATCCGAACGTGACCGACAAGAGGTTTCCCGGAAACCCGACGCAGTCCTTCCGCAGCCGTGAGCCCTTGCGGATCGTCGGCGAACTCACCGACTGGGTCGGCCACTCGCCCGAGAAGCTCCAGGCCATGCTGGACGGAATCAAGGGGCTCATGCAGCAGGGTTCGGCACAGATCGAGGACTGATCGCAGCCGAAGGGTTTGCCCAGTTGAGATCCCTGGCTACGTATCACCGTCGCTACGTATCACATAGCGTGGCAATGCTCTCTTCGCTCACGAACGGCTCTTCATAGCCTGATAGGAGCGAACGATGGCAACTTATGTGAAGGTCTTCTCCAACCCCACCGATCCTCGGCTGGGTCGAAATGTGGGCCACGACCCGCGTTCGTGGAACTACGCGTACGCGGCCGCTGATGTCAGCAAGCTCTCGTCAGCCAGGCATCAGTCAAACATCCCGACGCTCGACCAGGGCAATATCGGGTCGTGCACCGGCAACGCTGCCACCAAGTGCCTGTCGTACCAGCCCTTCTGGAGCCAGCCGGTGGTCCAAGCGGTCATCGGGAGCGACCCGGCGGCCAACGAGGCGTACGCCGTGGGTGTCTACTCAGATGCCACGAAGATCGACAGCTATCCGGGCACCTACCCGCCCAACGACACCGGATCCGACGGGCTGTCCGTGGCGACCGTGCTCAAGTCCCGCGGACTGATCAGCGGCTATCAGCACGCGTTCTCGCTGGAGGCACTGCTGACCGCATTGGCGGAGCAGCCGGTCATCGTCGGCACGGAGTGGCGCCAGAACATGTTCCAGCCTGCGCCCGACGGCCGGCAGAGGATCACGGGCAAGGTCGCAGGCGGCCATGAATACTGCCTCGACCAGCTCGATGTCGAGAATGAGCGCGTCTGGATGCAGAACTCGTGGGGTGATTCCTGGGGGGTGCAAGGCAGGGCGTACTTCACCTGGGACGACATGCGCAAGCTGCTCGAGGCATCAGGTGACTGCACGATCTTCGCTCCTCTCCAGTCGCCTCCGCCGCCGCCGGCGCCGGCCGACCCGCAGACCGAGTTCGTTGCGGCCGCCAAGACCTGGCTGTCGTTCCGGCACACGTCCAAGCAGAATGTCGCCTTCGCGAGCGACTTGAGGAGGTACCTCGACACACTGTGACTCGACGAGGCCGAGGGATATCTGATCGAGCTGCGCCGCCTCGCGGCGGAGGCCGCCGACCGCATCGGTCTGCGCCCGGCGACCCTCGAGTCGGCCGACGTCATCGACGCCGTACGGCGGTTGTCCACTCTGCCCGATGCCGCCGCGGCTCGCGCGGCAGGCGGTTCCTTCACTGCTCGCGCGGCGATCGCCTTCGCGCTCGGACCGCGGCTGTCGGCTGGTCGGCGAGAGGGGGCGGCGCCGTTCACCACCCGCGAGCTCGAGATCGCGAACCTGATCGCGATGGGCGTGGCGAATAGGCAGATCGCGGGGTTATGGCAGGAGGTCCTGCGTGATCCACTGGGCGTCGCGGCGGTAGATCCCCACGTGGGGTGCCACGTGGCCCGCTCCGGCGGCGGCCCGGTCGGCGGTGAAGTCGGCCAGTTCGTCGAGACGGGCGACAGTGGCGCGGAGGATGTCGGTCGTCTCGATCACGATCTGGTCCCCAGCTGCGGCGTACGCGCCGGCGAGCAACTGGAGTCGTCGCTGCCGTTCCTCGGCTGTGATGGGCCCGATGCCGGTGTCTTCGGCCGCGCTGAGCGGCACGATTCGATAGGCGAGGTAGGCCAGATCCCAGACTCGAGGGCCGGGGGAGGCGGTGTCGAGATCGATCAGGCCGCTGAGCTGGTGATCGTCGTCGAAGACCATGTTGTACGGCGCCATGTCGTTGAGGCAGATGACCTCGTCGGGCTCGTGCGGCCGGAGCTGCCAGACCGCATCCGAGCGATCGAACGTCGTGCTGGCCCGGTGGATCCTGGCGAGCAGCGCTCCAGTCTCTGCCAGCAGACGATCGGTCCAGACCCAGCGCGGCAGGGGATAGGCGGGCACTGTGCCAGGCAGGTACGGCAGCACCTCGCGTCCCCGCTCGTCGAACCCGAGCGGACGGGGGAGGCAGTCGATCCCGGCGCTTGCGAGGTGTTCGAGGAGCCGGTGGATCGTCGGCGTCCATGGTCCCGCGGTCCGGTGCACGGTGTCGCCGCGGCGGACGACGGCGTTCATGTTGCCGCCGGTCAGGGTGATCTCAGGCTCCTCATCAGCTGACCTGGTGCGTGCCGGTTCGTCTCTGCTCCTCTTGTCCATGGCCCTCCTGGTCACCGGGGTGAGGCGGAACCGGTCAGTAGACACCGGATCGGTGCCCGATCGTGATCGCGATGATGACCAAGGCGTGGTCGCGAATCTCCACGATCACGCGGTAGTCACCGATCCGGTACCGCCAGTACCCGGCGAGCTTGCCCGTCAGTCCTTTGCCGCGAGTGCGTGGGTCTTCGAGTTCGCAGACCTGGTCAAGGTGGGCCCGGACGCGATGCAGTGTCTGTTGGTCGAGCTTGCGTGCCGTTTTGTCGAACTGGGGTGAGGTCTCCAAATGCCAGTGCGTCACACGCCCAGCTCATCCCACAACTGCTGAGCTGGACGGGATCTCTTGCCCGAGGCCTCCCACTCGCGCACGGCCTCATCAGCCCAGTACTGCTCTTCGAGGTCCTCCAGATAGGCCTCGATGGCTTGGCGCACATAGAAGGTCTTTGAGCGACCAGTCCGCTCCGCGAGCGCGGTCAGACGTGCTTCTTCGTCTTCGGTCAGCCGAATGGACAACGGCATTGGGCCACCTCCTGCGGTCTGCGATACATGTATCGTACTAGGTGATCTCGGTTCTCGTGGGTGGAAATGGCGTTCGCTCTGCGATGCGGTGGTGGCTCCTCCTGAGTGGCAAGCCACTAGCTTCGCAGCGCGTACCAGCGAGCTCGGTCTCGAGCTCCTCCCCTTCATCAGGTCAGGCTAGGGCACCCGAGAGGGCTGGCGATTCCGGTGCGTCCGAACTCCACTCATGACCATAAGTACAAGTAGACACTTGTGCTATCGTGCCCAGAGTCGGCAGGTCGAACGAAGGGGAGTCGTGAGCGCACAACCAGGTCGAGATCTCGATCGGGCGTTGCGCGCGCTGGCCGATCCGAACCGACGTGCGATCTTGGCTGTGGTGAGGACCGGGCCGCGAGCTGTCGGTCAGATCGCCGAGGAGGTCGGGCTGTCGCAGCAGACGACCTCGCATCACCTTGGCGTGCTGCGCTCGGCTGGCCTGGCCACACAGACCAAGGACGGCACGCGACACCTGTTCGTGGTGAACACCGACGGTCTCGCGGCGGTGCGGTCCTATCTGGATGACTTCTGGCCGACGAAGTTGGCGGCTCTCAAGGCTGCCATCGAGAACCGGAAGCCGAATGCCGATGGCTGAGTACGCCACCTCGATCGAGATCGACGCAGCACCTGAGGTCGTCTTCGACTATCTGACCACCGAAGCCGGCATGACGGCATGGATGGGCCAGCACGCCCGTCTCGACCCGCATCCGGGTGGCGAGTTCGCGGTCGACATCGCCGGGTATGCGGTCCGCGGTGAGTATCTGTCGGTCGAGCCGCCCACGCGAGTGGTCGTCTCCTGGGGCATCGTCGGCACCTCGGATCTTCCGGTCGGCGCGTCGACGGTCGAGTTCCGGTTGGCCGCGATCGCGCGGGGTACGCGGCTCGAGCTCATCCACTCGCAGCTGCCTGACACCGCCGTTGCCGGTCATCGGTACGGCTGGGAGCACTTCGTACCCAGATTGGCCGCTGCTGCCGCGGGGACACCCTTCGGCCCCGATCCCTGGCGTCCGATGACCGAGTGAGTTCGAACCGAAGAAGCACGTCCAACCAGGAGCGAGACAACCAGAGCCGAGGAGCCACCCGATGTCAAAGAGTTCTGCAGCAGCAATCGTGCAGGAATATCACCAGGCCTGGACCGGCGGTGACGTCGACCGCGCCATGGCGTACGTCGCGGCCGATGTCGTGTGTCGCGCTCCGGGCCAAGATCTGTCCGGAATCGAGGCCTATCGCGCCTTTCTCGCCGGGTTCGCACCGATGCTCACCGGGATCGGCGACATCGCCGCCTTTGCGGAGGGGGAGCGGGTCGCGTTGTTCTACTATCCGCGAACTGCGGTGACCTCGACGGCTCCGGCCGCGGAGTGCTTCACCGTCCGGGACGGCCAGATCGTCGAGAACGTGCTCATCTTCGACCGGCTCTCGTACGCGCCCCCGGCTGCGGGGGAGCAGGAATGAGGACACCACTGCCCCACCCGGATCTGCTCGAGCGGATCCGCGCCGAGCTCGCAGCTGAGCCGTCGACCATGGAGAAGGCCATGTTCGGCGTGCGCTGTTTCATGGTCAACGACAAACTCGTCGTCGGGGCACGCAAGAACGGTGATCTGCTGGTCCGGGTGCCGGCCGAGCGCCATGACGAGCTGCTCGACCAGCCCGGCGCATCCCAGTCAGAGATGGGAGCTGGGCGGTCGATGGGGCCGGGCTGGATCTCGGTCGCGGCACAAGCGCTCGACACTGACGAAGCGCTGGCGTACTGGGTGGAGATTGCCCTGGACCACAACCGACGGATCACCGGCGCTCACTCCTGATCCTCCCGCGCGCCCTGCTGCTCGCGGTGGGTGCGATAGAGGCGGCGACCGCCGACGGCAGCGAGGAGTACGCCGCAGCCGCCGAGGACGACGCCGAGGAACAGACCCAGGTGGATCGGGCTGATGGCGGTGCCGCCGCTGCCCGGCCCCAAGGAGGTGCCGACCAGGAACCCGAACATCGGCGCCAGCAGCGCCATCACGGCACCGATCAACGTCGGCCACAGGCCGCGCGGCGCAGCTTCAAGGACGACCGGACGTCCCGGCTGTGGCGTGGTTGGTGATGTCATGGATGAGACCTCTCTGAGCGGTGCTCTGCTGATCGCTGTACGCGGCGAGGAAGGGGCCGACGATGTCCATCGGCAGGGGGAAGACGATCGTGGAGTTCTGGTCGGCGCCGAGCTCGAGCAGGGTCTGCAGATAGCGCAGCTGCAGCGACGCCGGGCACTCGCTCAAGGTGAGCGCGGCATCGCGGAGCTCCTCGGACGCCTGCAGCTCACCATGGGCGCTGATCACCTTGGCGCGCCGCTCCCGTTCGGCCTCGGCCTCCCGGGCCATCGCCCGCTGCATGATCTCGGGGATCTCGACGTCCTTGATCTCGACCACCTGGACCTCGACACCCCAGGGCTTGGTCTGCTGCGCGATCGAGGTGGTCAGGTCCTCGTTCAGATCCGAGCGATGGGCGAGCAGCGTGTCCAGCTCGGCCCGGCCGACCACCGACCGCAAGGTCGTCTGGGCGATCTGGGAGGTGGCCACGGCATGGTTCTCCACCGCCATCACCGACAGCACCGCGTCGGTGACCCGGAACATCACCACCGCATTGACCCGAGCGGTGACGTTGTCCCGGGTGATCACCTCCTGCGGCGGAATGGTCAAGGTGACGACCCGCAGATCGACCCGGACCAGCTTGTCCAGGCCCGGCAGCAAGAACAGGATCCCCGGTCCGAGCGGTCCGCGCAGCCGGCCGAGCCGGAAGACCACAGCCCGCTCATACTCCCGGACGATCCGTACGCTGGCGATCAGCAGTCCGATCAGCGCCAGGATCGCGAGCGGGATGAGCACCACGGTCGGACTCATCGGTTCCTCCTTTGGGACTCGTCGTTCACGGAGCTACCAGTCACCGGGCCACCAGTCATGGGCCCTCCATTCGTAGTGCCTCCATCCGTAGGGCCATGGGTGACAGACACGATCGGCAGCCGATCCGAGCGATAGCTGGTCCGCCGGGCGTGATAGCGGCGTGCGATCTCCTGCCGGTCGGCGACGTTGTCGTCCGTGCTGCGGGTCAATACTCCGGTCGGGTCGGCCGGCGTCCGGCGCAGATGCGCCCACAAGGGGAGCGAACCGAGGACCAGCAGGACGACGGCGATCGCCAGCAGCACCCCGTCGATCAAACCGGGCGCAGCGAAGACGGCAGCGAGCGGCCAGGCAGCAGCCATCACGGTGACGGCGCAGGCGATCCCCCGATGGAACCTGGCCGACTCCGAGGCGGGCCACGGGTCCACCTGTCGTTGGACCTCCCGGCCGCTCGCTGACGTGGTGCAGCTCTCGCGTACCGGGCAGGAGTTGCAGACCGTAGGGCTGCCCCGATAGCGCATCACCCGGTTCTCCGGATCGAAGGAGTGGGGCCAGAGCCACTGGTCCTCAGGACACACCCAGGCGTCGTGATCGGCGTGATAGCGAAAGCCGCCACTGCGCTGCTGCTCGATGTTCGTCGCCGCCCGCCGGGCCAGCCGGTCGATCCCGTACGCGACCGCGAGCAGCACAGCCGCGTAGCCCAGCGCAAACCAGGTGCTCGGCGCGACGGCCGCCAGATCAGGCATCGCTCAGCCATCCACGTCGCCGGCCCGAGCCAGCCCGGTCCGATCCGCACGCGCCTGCTCGTGCTCCTCCACGAACAGGGTCTCCGGCTCCAACGTGTGGGTGGTGGCCGGGATCGCGTACCGAACACCGAGCCAGCAGATCCAGATGAACGGCAGGATGCCGCCGACCAGGAACAGCACGTCGCCGGGCAGTCGCAGCCATTCGAGTACGGCGTTGCCGGGTTGCGAGATGTAGCCCAGGGTCCGAGCCTCGTAGTAGCCCTCGTTGACCGAGTGCCACAGCTGCAGCACGCCGAGTGGCAGCAAGGTGGCGAACACCATCCAGGCCAGACCGATGTTGAGCGACCAGAACGACAGCTTGGCCAGCCGGTCCGGCCAGCGCTCCGGCGGGATGAGATAGCGCAGCGCGAACAGCGCCAGGCCGACCGCGAGCATCCCGTACACGCCCATCATCGCGCCGTGCGCATGGTTGGCGGTCAGCGCGGTGCCGATCTGGTAGTACGACACGATCGGCAGGTTGATCAAGAAGCCGAAGATGCCGGCCCCGACGAAGTTCCAGAAGCCCACGGCGACCAGGAACATCACCGCCCATCGGTGTGGGAACGGGGCGCTGCTGCGGGAGTCCTGGCGCGAGCCGAGCTGCAGGAACGTCCACGCCTCGACCGTCAGGAAGGTCAGCGGGATCACCTCCAGCGCGGAGAAGAACGCGCCCAGCGCCATGTGCTCGACCGGGGTGCCGGAGAAGTAGAGGTGGTGCATGGTGCCCAGCACGCCGCCGGCGGAATACAGGATGACGTCCAGGAAGATGATCTGGATCGCGATCTGGCGGCGCACCACGCCGAGCATCACGAAGATGTAGGCGACCATCACCGTGGTGAACAGCTCCAGGAAGTCCTCCACCCACAGGTGCACCACCCAGAAGCGCCAGAACTCGGCGACGGTGATGTGGGTCTCGGTGCCGGCGAGCAGACCGACGGCATAGAACGCCGGGATCGCCAGACCGGAGTAGAAGAACAGCCACGGCATGTTGAATTTGCTCTCGGTCCGCAGCCGGGACCGGATGGCGCGGAAGATGATGATGATCCACAAGAACAGCCCGACCACCAGCAGGAACTGCCAGAACTTCGGCAGGTCGAGGTACTCCCACTGCTGGTCGGCCAGGATCGAGCCCTTCGCCCACGGGACGCCGAAGGTGCTCAGCGCCGTCCCGGTCAAGGTGCCGGCGACCACGATCGCCAGCGCCCCCAGCAGGCCTGTGGCCAGCCAGGACTGCTTCTTGGGCTCGCGGCCGGAGATGATCGGCGCCAGGAAGATGCCGGCGGCCAGGAAGGAGGCCGCGGTCCAGAAGAGCGAGAGCTGGACGTGCCAGGTGCGGGCCAGGTTGAACGGCAGCACCCGCGCCAGGTCGAAGCCGAAGAAGCTGCCCAGGTCCGCCCGATAGTGCTCGATGGCGGCACCGAGGGTGGCCTGGATCAAGAAGAGCACCGAGACCACCAGGAAGAACCAGCCGGTGACCCGCTGGGACGGGGTGATCGCCACCTCGCCCGGCTGCAGGAAGGACAGTGTCGGTGCCTCGTTGCCGTGCCAGCCGATCTTGCGGCTCCACCGTCCATAGAGGGCGAACAGCGCACCCAGCCCGGCGAGCAGTGCCACCAGCGACATCGCCGACCAGACCAGGATGTCGGCGCTCGGCGTGTTGCCGACTCGGCTCTCCGAGGGCCAGTTGTTGGTGTAGGAGTAGCTGTGACCAGGGCGTTCGGCCGCCGCTGCCCAGGCGGTCCAGGCGAAGAACGCCGTGATGTCATGGATCTCGGCCGGGTCCGTCATCATCTGCGGGATCAAGCCGTATTTGGTGGAGTCCTCGCCGAACACCGTGGCGTAGTGCCTGGTCAGCTTGTCGAAGGCCGCGGCCTGCTCCGGGGTGAAGACCAGGACGCCGCTCGGCTCGTCGAAGCGGTTGGTCCGCAGCATGGTCCTGACCTCGGCCGCGGCATCGTTTGCGCCTTGGTTGCGGAGCTGCTCGGTGATGTCCTCGCTGGACAGTCGCAGATACTCCGCCGTGTAGTCGGGCCCGAGGTAGCCACCATGGCCCAACACCGACCCGTACTCCTGCAGGCCACGGCGCAGGAAGATCGCCTGCCCGTTGGTGACCTCCTCGCCGGTGAAGACGGTGGTGCCGTCCTCGGTGACCACCTTCGCCGGGAGCGGCATCCCGTCGGTGTAGGTCCGGTAGGCGAGGATGCCCATCACCAGGAAGCCGAACACCAGGACCAGGGCGACACCTTGCACCCAGGCCTTGGAGATCACGATGCTGGCGCGCTCTGCCATGTCGCCCCTTCCAGTCGCGGAGAGTCCAGTTGGGCACATCACGACGACGCGTGCCGGGCTATCGACCGTGTTTATTCGGTGTTCACTCGGTGGCGGGGGTGTCCTTGGCCCTGTCCGGCCGGTCGGTCGTGTCCTCCCGGTAGAGGTGGGCGATGCAGGTGGCAGGCCCGACGAAGGGCCGGAGCTCGCGCAGCCGTAGCGGCCCGGGTGCCTGCGCCAAGGTGTCGCGCAGTAGCTGGGCGTGGACGGCGCAGGCGAGCTGGGGATCCTCCTCGAGGATGCGATAGAAGGGGCAAGGCACGAGGTCGACCTCGAGGCGCTCCTGGTCCACGACCGGCTCCAGTCCGGAGTCGTCCAGGTGCAGATAGAGCGTGTCGAGCTGATGCAAGGCGGCCTCGCCGAGCTCGGCGCTGGTGGTGTCGGGCGGCAGAATCCGGCGCAGCGTGTCGCCCCGCTCCCGGGCTCGTTCGACCCGTTCCTGGGCCGCGCTGCTGGTGGCGGGATCGACGACCGGCCGGTACGTGGTCGGTGGCCGGCCCCGCCCGCCAGTGTGGGTCGCTTCGGCTGTGACGAGTCCTTCGTCGGCGAGCGCTTGGAGGTGCTCGCGTACGGTGTTGACGTGCAGCCCGGTGTGCTCCGCGAGCACCTTGACCGTGCAGCCGGGTGCGGCCTGGATCCGACGCAGCAGGCGGATCCGACTCGGGTCCGCCAATCCGCGGAAGTCTGTCCGTCGCCTCGGCATCTCGTCATGCTGCCTTGTGGGCCGCTGACCTCGGCAGGGCCGAATCGATGAATCCGCCGGGACCTTCGCCCCTCCCCGACCCGGACACGGTCATCATTGGCCCGTTGGCGCCAGGCGTGCTGGATCTCGTACGTTCGTGGCCCGGGGGCGCGAGCCGTTCGGAAGTTCCGTCTGGCCTGCGGTCGTTTGTGGCCCGGGGGCGCGAGCCGTTCGGAGGTTCCGTCTGGCCTGCGGTCGTTTGTGGCCCGCGGGCGCGAGCCGTTCGGAGGTTCCGTCTGGCCTGCGGTCGTTTGTGGCCCGCGGGCGCGAGCCGTACGGAGGTTCCGCCTGGCCTGCGGTCGTTTGTGGCCCGCGGGCGCGAAGCGTGCGTGATTCCTGCGTGACCGGTGCGTCTGTGTGGCCCCCGGGCCAAGGACGTGCGTGTTCCACGCTCGACCTGAGGTCATCTTGGGCGGGCGAACGTATCCGGAGTGCGCCCAGCCTCGGCGCGCATGTCGCCCGCGTGCGGCCGAGGTCCACATCGCGCGCCCGGCCTCGTGCGCATCGCGGACGTTCCTTTGCCGGGCACCGTGACGGGTCTCGGGTCAGCGGTTGTCGGAGCGGACCTGATTGACATAGTGGCCCAATGGCAGCGACAGTACGCCGGCTCGATCCAGATGACTGGCGAATGCTGCGGTCCGTCCGGCTGGAAGCGCTGAGGGAATCGCCCAAGTCCTTCGGCGGAAGCCACGCCGAGGAAGTCAGCCAGGATGAGTCGTACTGGAGAGGGCTGTTCTCGCCGTCAACTGCCCTGTTCCAGGCACAGATCGAAGGTGACTCGGTCGGCCTTGCGGTAGGGATCGCGGCCCGCCCGGACGACGTTGATCCCGAAGCCGCCCACCTCGGCTCCATGTGGGTCGCTCCCGCGTCTCGAGGGTCAAGGGCCGCCGATCTGCTGGTCACCGCCGTCGTTGGCTGGGCCCGTGAGACGGGGCACCCTCGGGTGGTGCTCTGGGTCTTCGACGACACTCCTCGCGCAGCGGCGTTCTATCGTCGGGCAGGCTTCAAAGAGACCAGCCGAACGAGAACGGACGACACTCGTTCACGAACGATGCGGCTCCTGTCAATGACCGTTTGACGTTTCGCGCCATGCCCTGTCGCGAGAAGTAGCTTCTGGTTCGGAAAGCGGCCGATTTCGGAACCGCAAGGTACTTCTCGATGAGTTGGCTTGGCTCCACGTCAGGTGTGGACAACGGACCAAAGGTTCGCCGGGGACGGCGCCGGCGGAACCAGCCGACGAGGTCAGTCGACGACGAGGGTGAGACTGCCGAACGGGGGAATGGGGATCTCGTGCAGACCGCTGCCCAGGAGTCCGATCTCCGTGACGACCGCGGCCGACGCGGCTCGGATGACGATGCTGCTGACCTGGAGGCCGTCAGCCACGCGTACCACGACGGAATCGGCCGAGGTCGCGTTCAGAACGGTCACCTCGCCCGCGTCATCGAGCCCGACCACGGCAGGCACGTACCGGCCGACCACCCGGCGACCGAGATCGGGTCGGGATGCCTCGACGAGGTCATAGCAACGCTCGGTTCCCTGCACAGACAAGGATCCGTCCAAGGTCACCGGGGCCAACTGCTGCCACAAGTCCAGCAGCCCGGCCAACGCCTCGGTCTGTTCGGTCGACAGCTCGGCCAGCTTCATCGAGATCTGCGGCACCGAGAACCAGCAGCCGTACAGCTGCTGCGCCACCGCCTCCGCCCCGCCTGTCGGACCCCACATGAGCATGTCGCCATGCACCACCTGGCCCACGGCGAGCAATCGGGAATCCACGGTTCGGCGGCGATTGACCACGGCGTCGCCGGGACAGTCGGCCGCCCGCAGGATCTGCCCGTACGCGGCGATGGCCGGACTGACATACGGCTGCCGGAACTCGACGGCCAGGTCGCTGCGGCCGACGGCGGCCAGTTCGGCCCGGATCAGCGCCAGCAAGGCCTGCATCGCCTGACCGACATCGTCCAGATCGCCGGTCGATGGCGTGCCCCGATAAACCATCGCATCGTCCAGGAAATCGATCTTGAGACCGGCCAGGTCGTAGTCGACGACCAGCCGTACGCAGGTCGCAGCCAGATGTTCGCGGACCTGCCGATGGCGCGGGTCGAGCACGTAGCAGCGTAGGTGGTCGACCCACTGCGGCGCGCACTCCTGCAGCGAGCTGAACACCGCCGAGTCCGGCCCGAGCAGAAGCGGCGCGATCCACAGCACGACACCGGCGCCGTGCTCCTGGACGGTGGCCGAGAAGCCTGCCAGGTCAGGGAACTTGTCGGTGTCCGGCACCCAGTCGCCGCAGCCGCTGTAGCCGCGACCGAAGGCGAGCCGCTGCCAACCGTCGTCGACGAACACCGAGCCAAGACCCAGCCGCGTGCCGAGTGCGATCTCGGCTTCGACGCCGGCCTGGTCGAGGTCCTGGGTGAAGGTGTACCAGGTGGAGTAGACCGGTCGGCGTGCCACGGCGGGCACCGGTAGCGCGGGTGTCTCGAGCCCTTCGGTCAGCCACGCCGCGAGGGTGCCGATCGCCTCGGCCACCGGGGCTCGGCTTGTGCTGGTCATCAGCCGTAGCCGGCGTTCGGCCGGCAGGGCGCGCGCCCGCAGTTCCAACGCGAAAGTCTTGTGCTCCTCGGAGACGCCGTACCTGATCTCCAACTCGTCGACCAGTTCGTCGAGCGCCCAGCTGAACAGACTCTCACCGGCCGCGTCGTACAGGCAGCCGACCGGCGCTCCGCAAACCAGGCTGGTGGAGGTCCTGGCCGCCCAGTCCGGCGGCAGGGTCCGATACTCACCGGCCTCGGGATGCCAATAGCCGATAGCGGCACCCAGCTCCACCTCGACCCGCAGCTCCAGCGCGGCACCGGCCTCGACGAGGAGCTCGAACGGCCACAGTTCGTTGGCGGCGGCCTCCGTGCCTGGTCGGAGTGTGGTTCCGGCGCCGACCCGGACGAGTCGGAAACCTCCCGATGACGCGGAGTGGGCAGGTGTTGTTGTCATCGCGGACCTTCCGGTGCGGTAAGAGCGATCAGGTGTTTGAGGGCTTCGCGGCGGCTCAGCGGGCTGAGTGAATGCTCGTCGGCATAGACCAGGACCCAATCCGAGTCGATCCGGGCATATTCGCGCAACGCCCAGCCGATCGCCTTGCGGATGAAGAAGTCCGGGTCCGCAAGGTTCGGCTCGATCACGCTCGCGAGCAGGTCGCGGTCCAGCCGGTCGCGTCGGCCGAGCTGGGACAAGATCGCGATCCGGCGGATCCACAGATCGTCGTCCCGGCACCAGCTGAGCACCAGCGCTGCGGTCAGCTCGGGATGCCGGTCGTGCAGCTCCGCCAGTCGATGCGCCAGCTCGTCGGTGATGTCCCACCATTGGCCGGTCCGCACCATGTGCTCGATCAGCCCCAGATTCGCCAGATCGCCCCGGACCGGCGGCAGACCCAGCAGGGCCATGGCTGCGTACCACTCCTCGCGGAACTCCGCGGTCTCCCACAGTCGCTGTGCCGCGTCCCTGATGGACGCCGGGTTCTTCAGCGGTCTTCCGGCGGCTCGGGCTATGCGCCTGACCTCCGGTACGCGAACCCCGAGAAAGGGCATGGCCGACTTCATATAGGCCTGCTGGCCGGGTGCGCGAGCGGGATCGGCGGCCGCTCGAAGCTCGCGACGGATCTCACCCTCGACGTCCACCGCACGATCCTGGCACGGGACCCCGACCAAGATCACTATCCTGCCCGGGTGACTTCTGCTCGATCGGATTCCACCGCTCCCGTCCGGCTGCTGCTGGTGGGCATGGGCAACATCGCCGGTGCCTGGCTGCGAGCGATCAAGACACTTCCCGGGGTCCAGCTGGCCGCGGTCGCCGAGCCGCGTACGGAGGTCGCGACAGCCAAGCTGGCCGAGTTCGGCCTGACCGCACCGATCGAGCCCGACCTGACCACCGCCATCGGCCGACACGATATCGACGTGGTCGCCAATCTGACCCCACCGGCGGTACACGGGGCGGTGATCACGGAGGCCCTCCTGACCGGCTGCGATGTCTTCTCGGAGAAGCCGCTCTCCACCTCACTGACGGAGGCGTACGCGCTCGCCGACTTGGCCGCCGAGACCGGCCGTGCGATCTCGGTGATGCAGAACCGCCGGTACGCGCTGGCGATCCGCGCGCTGCGGGCCCGGGTCGCCGCCGGCCAGTTGGGCCGGCTCTCGGCGTTGAGCGCCGACCACTGGATGTCGCCGCACCACGACGCGCCGTACCTCAATCTGCTGCCGCATCCGCTCCTGGAGGACATGAGCCTGCACACCTTCGACCAGGCCCGGTTCCTGACCGGAGCAGAGGCGGTCCGGGTGCTCACCCACGAGTACAACCCGTACGGCTCCTGGTATCACGCCGGCGGCGCAGCGACCGCGCTGTTCGAGATGTCCGACGGCTCACTGTTCAGCTATCGGGGCAACTGGGCGACCCCGGGCTTCGCGACCAGCTACGACGCCGCCTGGCGGCTGAGCGGAGAGCAGGGTACGGCGATCTGGGACAGCTGGAGCGAGCACGTCCGGACCCAGACCTTGTACCAGATCGGCCATGGCGACGACCACGATCAAGATGCGACCGACTGGTCGGTCGAGTCCGAGCCGGGTCAACTGCGCGGCCACACCGCTGGGCTGGCCGCGATGCTCGATGCCTGGCGGCAGGGCCGACCGGCCGAGACCTCCATCGCCGACAATCTCGGCACCTTGAGCATGCAGGCAGCCGCGATCGCCAGCGCTGAGCGGGGCGGTTGGGTCGACGTCGCCGAGGTCGTCGACGCGGCGCGCTCTGCCGACTTCAGGAGCGCTGCGTCGTCTGCAAGAGGCCACGTCCAGCGCGGATAGCGGTGCAAAGGTCGGGCTCAGGGATTGGTGCGCAGTTCCAAGCTGAGCTGGTCGGCGTCCAACTGGGTGAGAGTGTCCTCCAGCACCGACGACGGATAGGTGCCCAGATCGCGGATCCGCAGCAGTTCCTCGCGCTGCAGTTCGATCAGGGCCAGCCGTAGTTGGCCGCGCTCGCTGTGCAGATTCGTGCCTTCGGCGGTGTGCTGATCGTCGGCAGCGGCCAGCGAACTGATGATCTTGAGGGCCCAGTCCACCGCCAGCGGCGAGAAGGCCGTGCCGTCCGGTTTGGTGAGCGAGTTGTCGGAGAGCCGTTCGGCGGCCACGTCGCTCAGCTCACGCCGCAACTCGTGCAGCTTTTCCTGATGCTCGTCGGGCTCGGTCCGGGCCAGCCCGAGGAGTCGGACCAGCCACCCCAGCGTGCCGCCCTGGACCAGCAGCGTGCCGGCGGCGACGAAGAAGGCGATCAGGATCAGCGAGGCCCGTTGCGGGGTGTCGGCGGGCAGCGACTGGGCGGCGGCCAGCGTGACCGCACCCCGCATCCCCGCCCAGACCAGCACGATGCCTTCCCGCCAGCCGAACGCCTGTGCGGACAGGTAGTCCAGGTCGGCGATCTGGCGGGTCAGATACGTCGACAGCTGTGCCGATCGCGCACTCACCCTGGCCTCGTGTTCGGCCTTGTCGGTGCCGGGGCGACGGGTTGGTGGTGATAGATCGCCGGCATCCAACCGATCTTTGATCGCGGCGATGCGTGCCCGGGTTTTCGGGTTGCGACGCCCGCGGCGGGCCAGCAGCCACAGCGATGGTGCGACGAAGGCGGCACGCAGCACGATCACCATGACCGTCCCAAGGGCGGCCAGCCAGAGCGCGGTCTGGATGCTGCCGTGTTCCTCGTGGACCTCGAGCACCAGCCCGTACAGCTCCAGGCCCATCAACAAGAAGATGGCGCTCTCCAGCAGCATCTCCAGGGTCTGCCAGACCGCCTCGGTGGTGAGCCGGTCCTGGGGCCGCAGCCGGCTCGGCGAGCCGTGCCCGGTCACCAGACCGGCCACGACGGCGGCGACCAGACCGGAGGCGTTGAGGTGCTCGGCGGGAATGTAGGCGACGAACGGCACCACCAAGGAGATGGCGACACTGCTGGTGGTGTGCGGGATACGCGCACGGACAGCCAGGTTGAGCTTGCCGATCACCAGTCCGATGCCCACCGCGACGACGACCGCCCAGAGGAAGTCACCGGCGATCTCGCGGGCCGACAGCAGCGCAGTGGCGGCGGTCGCCGAGCGTAGCAATACCAGGGCCGAGGCGTCGTTCAGCAGGCTCTCGCCCTCGAGCACGGTGGTCAGGCGGGACGAGACGCCGGCGCGTTTGACGATGCTGGTGGCGACCGCGTCGGTGGGGCTGAGGATCGCGCCGAGGGCGATCCCGGTGGCGAGGTCGATCCCGGGAACGAGTCGGCTCATCACGTACCCGATCACCACCGCCGAGGCGATCACCAGCAACACCGAGTACGCCGAGATGGTGCGCAGGTCGCGCCGGAAGTCCATCGTCGGCATGTTGACCGCGGCCGAATAGAGCAGCGGCGGCAGCACGCCGCCGAGGATCCACTCCGGCTCGATCTCCACCGGGGCGACCATGGGCAGGAAGCTGATCCCGATGCCGAGCAGCACCAGCAGCAAGGGAGCGGCGATCCTGATCTTGGGTGCGATCACATTGACCGCGACGATCGCCACGATTCCGATCAGCGCGACCTCGAGCAGATCCATGGTCACTCAGATCCAGCTGCGGAACCACATTCGCGCTTGCCACTGCGCGTACGTGATGGGTTGGCCGGACAGGATCGGATAGAGCCAGGCGAAGTTGGCGGCGACCAGGGCGACGAAGGCGCCGGCCAGGACCCCGCCGAGCAGTCGTCGATCACCTGCTCGGGCGTCGCCGATCACCTTCCCCAGACACAACGCGACCGCCATCACGGTGAACGGGATCAGGGCGATCGCGTAGAAGTAGAAGACCGGCCGGCTGTCGTAGGAGAACCAGGGCAGCCACACGCTCAGCACTCCGACCACGGGGATGCCGAAGCGCCAGTCGCGCGCGCCGACCCACAGGATCACAGCAGCGATCAGGGCAATGACGCCTGCCCACCACAGCACCGGCGTACCGATCGCGAGCACGGCGCCGACGCATTTGTCGCCGGTCGTGCAGCCGTCGGTGCCGGCCGGCAGGTCGCCCTGGTAGTACATCGACAGAGGCCGCACGACCAGCAGCCAGCCGATCGGCTTGGCGTCGTAGCTGTGGGTGGCGTGGTTGATGTAGTCGCCGGTGTGGAAGCCCCAGATGTCCTTGTGGTACTGGATGAGCGAGGCCAAGCCGTCGCCCAGGAACCGGCTGGTCCAGGCGTCGGGATGCTTGCTGCCCCAGTCCCGGTCGTAGCCGCCGGTGCTGGCCAGCCAGCTGAACCAGGTGCTGAGGTACACCACTGCGGAGAGCAGCACCAGCGAGACGAACGCGGGAATGCCGTCGCGGAGGATCGCCGTGTACGAGCGGACACCGGCGCCGGCCAGGCGGCGGGCGCCGACATCCCAGGCCAGGCTGAGCAGGGCGAAGGCGGCGAGGACATACAGGGCACTCCACTTGCTGCCCAGGGCAAGGCCGAAGCAGAGCCCGGCGGCGATCCGCCAGGGTCGCAGGATCAGCGCCGGACCGAACCGGCCGCCCAGGTCCAACAGGCCGTTGCGTTCGAGGTGGTCGGCGAGCCGGTTGCGGAACCAGTCGCGATCGGCGGCCAGGCAGGCGACCGCGGCCAGCGCGAAGAACGCGAGGAAGATGTCGAGTAGGGCGACTCGCGACATCACGAAAGCCAGGCCGTCGAAGGCCAGCAGCAGCCCGGCGATGCCGCCGATCAGCGTCGAGCGGGAGACTCGCCGGACCAGCCGGGTGAGGACCAGCACGAGCAGGGTGCCGACGATCAGCGGGCCGATCCGCCAGCCGACCGAGGTCATGCCGAAGAAGTGCTCGCCGAACGCGATCAGCCACTTGCCGAGCTGCGGGTGGACGATGAACGCGGCGGAGTCCTTCATCACGTCCAGGTTGCCGGCGATGATCTTGGCATTGGCATCGTCGGGCCAGGACCGTTCATAGCCGAAGCGCAGCAGTGAATAGGCGTCCTTGGCGTAGTAGGTCTCGTCGAAGATCAGCGAGTTCGGCCGGCCGAGGTGGACCGCGCGCAGCACGAAAGCGATGGCGGTGACGGCGATCGTCACCAGCCAGCCGGTCAGCCGGTCGGCCATCGGTGGCACCCGAAGCCGCTCGATGGTCGTCTTCTCGGGCGGCGGAGGCGGTGCCGTCAGCCCCACCTGGGACGCGACGTCCTCGGGCGGGGCGAGCACACTCACGGGGAAGAGTGTATGTAGGGGAGTTATGAGTGGAGTACTGCTGCTGGCGGGTACGCCGATCGGTGACGCGGCTGATGCCAGCCCGGCCCTGATCCGGGCGCTGACCGGGGCCGATGTGATCGCGGCCGAGGACACCCGTCGGCTGCGGATGCTGCTGACCAGACTCGGGATCGAGACGTCGGCGCGGATCGTCTCCTACTTCGACGGCAACGAGGTGGCCCGGACCCCCGAGTTGGTGGCCGCCCTGGTCGACGGCGCCACGGTGGTGGTCGCCACCGATGCCGGGATGCCGTCGGTCTCCGATCCCGGCTATCGGATCACGGTGGCGGCGATCGGGGCCGGAGTGCGGGTGAGCGTGGTTCCGGGGCCCTCGGCTGTGCTGGCTGCACTGGCGGTGTCCGGGCTGCCGGTCGACCGGTTCTGCTTCGAGGGTTTCCTGCCGCGCAAGGCGGGGGAGCGGTCTCGCCGGCTGGCCGACCTGGTCCGGGAGCCGCGGACGATGGTGTTCTTCGAGGCACCGCATCGGACGGCGGAGATGTTGAGTGCCGCCGCCGAGGTGCTCGGTGCGGACCGGCCGGGGGTGGTCTGTCGGGAACTGACCAAGACCTATGAGGAGGTCGTCCGTGGTGGGTTGGGGGAGCTTGCGGCTTGGGCCGCCGGTGGTGTGCGTGGTGAGGTGACGATCGTGATCGCCGGCGCGCCGGGCTCCACCGAAGACGACCTGGCCAGGGCAGTGCAGCAGGTCCAGGCGCTGGTCGCCGACGGCGCTCGGCTCAAACAGGCCGTCGCCGACGTCGCGGCGGCCACCGGAGTGCGCAAGAACCGGTTGTACGACGCAGCGTTGAGCGCGAGAGATCTGCCAGAGTGAACCCGTGAACCTGCCGCCGCTGCCTGAGCCACTCCCGCACCCGGTGATCGACTCGCACTGTCATCTCGACTCCGCGTTCGAGGTCAGTGGGCTGGATCCTGCGGAGGCGATCGAGCAGGCGGCGCAGGTCGGGGTGACCCGGATTGTGCAGATCGGCTGCGATCTGGCCGGCGCCCGGTTCGCGGTGGAGGCGGCGGAGCGGTGGGACAGCGTGATCGCCGGCGTCGCGATCCACCCCAACGACGCAGCCCGGATGCGGCCCGACGAACTGCCGCTGGCCTTGGCCGAGATCGAGCAGATGGCCCGTCGCCCTCGGGTCCGGGCGATCGGTGAAACCGGGCTGGACCACTATCGGACCAGGGACGAGGCCGGACACCAGACCCAGCGCGATGCCTTCGCCTGGCACATCGCCCTTGCCCAGGCGACCGGCAAGACGCTGGTCATCCACGACCGCGACGCGCATGCCGACGTGCTCGACGTGCTGGATGCCGAGGGCGTGCCGGAACGGGTGGTGATGCACTGCTTCTCGGGCGATGCCGACTTCGCCCGGGCCTGCCTGGACCGTGGCGCCTGGCTGTCCTATGCCGGTCCGATCACCTTCAAGCCCAACGAGCAGTTGCGTGCGGCGCTGCGGATCACCCCGCTGGATCGGATCCTCACCGAGACCGATGCTCCCTACCTGACTCCGGTGCCGTATCGGGGTCGCGCCAACGCCTCCTATCTGATCCCGCACACGGCCCGGTTCATGGCCGAGGTGCTGGATCGCGATCTCGTCGAGGTCTGCGGGGCGCTGGAGCAGAACGCGTACGCCGCCTTCGGCGGACCTTGGGGCTGAAGTCGCGGTGGAGTCGGGCAGCGATGGAACTGGCTGAGATACGTCGGAAGCGCCGAATGGTGCGGCGCTACGACCCGGCAGCCCCGGTGCCGGAGGATGCGCTGGAGCGGATCCTCGACGCCGGTCTGCGAGTGCCGTCGGCGGGCTTCACCCAAGGAGTGAGCCTGCTGGTCCTCGACGGGCCGGACAAGCAGCGCTACTGGGAGATCACCACGGACCCGGAGGCACCGCCGGATCGTTGGCTCGCCGGAATGCAGACCGCGCCGGTGCTGATCGTCGTCTGGACCGATCGCACCGCCTACCTGGACCGCTACGCCGAGCCCGACAAGGGCTGGATCGATCGCGATCCCGTGCGGTGGACTGCCCCCTATTGGTACGTCGATGCGGGGATGAACACTCTGGCGCTGCTCTATGCCGCCGTGGACGAGGGGCTGGGTGCGTGCTTCTTCGGTGTTCCCCCGGACCGGATCGGACCGGTCCGAGCCGCCTTCGGCGTACCGGAACATCACGAGTTGATCGGGGTGGTCAGTGTCGGCCGTCCGGCAGAGGTTGCCGCCAGGTCACGACGCGGCCGCAGGTCGGCCGAAGAGCTCGTCCACCGAGGGTTGTGGGGGCACGCCGGATAACAACACGAGGGTCATTTCGTGACGATTTGGGCGCGTGTCGCCAGACCGTTATGATTCCGTGATCGTGGGCCCTTGAGGTCCCGTCCCATCACTGACATCAAACCGCCCGGTGCTGTCCACTCCGGGCCAGGAGTTCACGTGCGGAAGATCATCCCCGTTGCCGCGGTCGGAGCGACGGCCCTCGCCGTCGCCGGTACGACGTTCGCCTATGCGGCGCTGAACAACGACGTCACGCTGGCAGTCGACGGTCAGGCGCAAGAGGTCTCCACCATGAGCCGTACGGTCGGTGATGTCCTCGCCGGTCAGAACATCACGGTGGGCGAGCACGATGTCGTTGCACCGAGCCTGGACGCTCCGGTCGTCGACGGCACCAAGATCGCCGTGCAGTACGGACGCCAGGTCACCGTCACTGTGGACGGCGCGAAACAGACCTTCTGGACCACCGCGACCAGCGTCGACCAGGCCCTGCAGAGCCTGCAGTTCGACTCCGCCGGTGCCGATCTGTCCACCAGCCGCAGCGCCGGGATCGGCCGCGAGGGGCTCGACTTCACCGTGAACACCGTCAAGGCGATCACCGTTGATGCCGGTGGCAAGGAGCGGAAGGTCAAGACCACCGCGCTGACGGTGGGCGACGCCTTGAACGACGCCGGGATTGCGGTGGACGCCAATGACAAGGTGAGCGCCAAGGAAGCCGCCAAGGTCGCCGACGGGATGTCGCTCACGGTGGTCAAGGTGGACATCAGAACCGTGACCAAGACCAAGAAGGTTGCGTACCGCACCGTCAACAAGAACACCGATTCCCTCGCCAAGGGCAAGACCAAGGTCCAGACCGCGGGCAAGACGGGCGAGCGGGTGGTCGTGCTGACCGAGGTCCGGCACGACGGCAAGGTCGTGAAGCGGACCGAGAAGTCCTCCAAGATCACCAAGAAGGCGGTCGACCGGGTGCTGCTGGTCGGCACGAAGGAAGACTCCATGGCCGCCCCGTCGGTCGCCGGGAACTCCGTCTGGGATCGGCTGGCGCAGTGCGAGTCCGGTGGCAACTGGTCGATCAACACCGGCAACGGCTTCTACGGTGGTCTGCAGTTCACCGCCTCCACGTGGCGGGCGATGGGCGGCACCGGGTTGCCGCACCAGCACAGCCGGGAGACCCAGATCGCGGTTGCCAAGAAGCTGCAGGCGCGGGCCGGCTGGGGTCAGTGGCCGGCCTGCACCTCCAAGCTCGGCCTGCGCTGACCTCGCGGTTCTGCACTGACCGGGCGGGTTCTGCACTGACTGGTCGGGTTCGGCACTGACTGGGCGGGTTCTGCACTGACTGGGCGGGTTCTGCACTGACTGGACCGGATACTGGTCCGGTGGAATCCCGCCCCGGTCTGCTCTCGGCGAGCGCTGTACGTCGGCTCGCAACCCGACTCGACCTGCGACCGACCAAGCAACGCGGTCAGAACTTCGTCACCGACGCCAACACGGTACGCCGGATCGTCGCGCTGGCCGGGGTGCAGCCGGACGACGTGGTGCTCGAGATCGGGCCCGGACTGGGCTCGTTGACCCTGGGGCTGCTGGAAGCTGCCGAGCGAGTGGTGGCCGTGGAGATCGATCCGCTGTTGGCGGGCGCGCTGCCCGACACCGTTGCCGAGCGGCTGCCGGCTCGGTCGGCCGCGCTGTCGGTGGTCGAGGCGGATGCACTCCGGGTTGCTGAATTGCCGTACGAGCCCACCCGGGTGGTGGCCAATCTGCCGTACAACGTGTCGGTGCCGGTGCTGTTGCACTTGCTCGCCACTTTCGAGAGTTGGCAGCACGGCCTGGTGATGGTGCAGGCCGAGGTGGCTGACCGGCTGGCCGCCGGGCCAGGGTCGAAGACGTACGGCATCCCCTCGGTGAAGATGGCCTGGTACGCCGCCACGGCGCGGGTCGGGACGGTGCCGCCGAGTGTCTTCTGGCCGGTGCCCAACGTCGACTCGGGACTGGTCTCGATCACCCGGCGCCCCCCACCGGAGACGACAGCGACCCGGGAGCAGGTCTTCGCGGTGATCGACGCGGCGTTCGCGCAGCGCCGCAAGATGCTGCGTTCCGCGCTGGCGGGGCTGGCTGGTTCGTCCGCGGCTGCCTCGGCTGCGCTCGAGGCGGCCGGCGTCGATCCCCAGGCCCGCGGCGAGGTCTTGGACGTGACCGCGTACGCGCGGATCGCCGAGCAGCTCACGGTGGCTGCCGGCTGAGATTCGGAGCATCCCCGGCAGCGCGGTGTGAGGCCCGGCTGAGCCGCGGGCTAGCCTTCGGTTGATGTCTGCCCCGATCACGCCCGTGCCCGCTGGCGTCCGCGTCCGCGTGCCGGCCAAGATCAACCTGGCGTTGTGCGTGGGGCCGCCGCGACCCGACGGCTTCCATCCACTGGCGACCGTCTATCAGGCGGTGTCGCTGTTCGACGAGATCCAGGCGGTCTGGGACGAGCCCGGCGTATTCACCGTCTCGGTGAGCGGCGAGGGCGCCAGTCAGGTGCCGTGCGACGAACGCAACCTGGCGCTGCGGGCGGCCCGGCTGCTCGCCGCGAAGCACGGCGACGGCCAACCGCTCGGAGTGGCGCTGTCGATCCAGAAGTCGATCCCCGTCGCCGGTGGGCTGGCCGGCGGATCATCCAACGGTGCGGCGGCCCTGTTGGCCTGCGCCGACCTGTGGGCGCTGGACGTGTCGCTGGAGCAGATGCTGGCCCTGGCCGCAGAACTGGGCAGCGACGTGCCGTTCGCATTGCTCGGTGGTACGGCGCTCGGTGGCGGCCGGGGCGAACAGGTGGTCCCCGCACTCGCGCGCGGGTCCTATCACTGGGTGCTCGGTTTCGGCTGGACCGGATTGTCGACGCCAGCGGTCTATCGCACCTATGACGAGCTGCGGCCCGATGCGACCAAGCCCCAGGTGCCGGCCGAGCTGATGGCCGCCTTGCGGGCCGGTGATGCCGGCCGGCTGGCCAAGGCGCTGGTCAACGACCTGCAGGAGCCGGCCTTCCACCTGCAGCCGCAGCTTCGCCGTACTCTGGAGACGGGGCTGGACTACGGCGCGTTGGGTGGGATCGTCTCCGGCTCCGGCCCGACCTGCGCCTTCCTCGTCGCCTCGGAGGCGGCCGCCATCGACCTGTGTGTGGCGCTCACCGCCGATGGTGTGGTGCGCACCGCCCGGCCAGTCGTCGGACCCGTGCCGGGGGCACGGCTGCTCGGCTGAGCTGACCGGTACGCCAACCACATTGCTGGCTCAGCCCCCGATGTCGGGGACAAGCCAGCAACTTGTGTGCCGATGGTGGGTTCAGGAGTCGAAGTCGGTGCCGTACCGGGCCAAGAGCTCGCGGAGCGCGACGGTGATGGCCTGCCGGTGCTGCGGAGCCAACTCGGCCAGGATCTGCTGCTCCGCCGTCATCAGATCGGCGAAGGCCTGATCGACCGCCTCACGACCGGACTCGGTCAACGCGACCACGACGGCCCGCCGATCCCCGGGATGGGGGTCGCGGGTGACCAGGCCACGGGCGCTGAGCCGGTCGATCCGGTTGGTCATGGTGCCCGAGGTGACCATGGTCTCCTTGAGCAGCTGACCGGGGGACAGGTGGTGGCTCGGGCCGGCTCGGCGCAGCGCGGCGAGCACGTCGAACTCCCAGGACTCCAGGCCCGAGGCCGCGAAGGCTGTGCCGCGTACCTTGTCCAGGTGCCGGGCCAGCCGGGTCACCCGCGAGAGCACCTGCATCGGGGAGACATCGAGGTCAGGGCGTTCCCGCCGCCAGGCCTCGACCAACCGATCGACCTCGTCGCGCAGCTGTCCCGATGACTCAGGAGACTCGGACGGCGCAGCGGGCACGCATCGCAGTGTAGAAGGCTCGAACCTGCGGGTTCGGAACGGTCAGCGCGCGGTGCGGGCGTTCTCCAGGTCCGCGTCGGTCTTGGGGAGCGTGCTGGCCAGGAACACGACGCCGACGCACAGCAGGGCGGGCACCACCATGGCGTGCTGGATGCCGACGTGATTCACCAGGAAGCCGATGATGGCGGGCCCGGCGAGGAAGGTCGCGTACCCGAAGGTCACCACCACGGCGAGCACTCGGCCGCCGCCCAGGTGACCGGCCACCGCATAGACCTGCGGGGCGATCATGCCGACCCCGAATCCCACCAGTGCCCAACCGACGACGAGCAGCGGCAGCGAACTGACCAGGGCGACCATCGCATACCCGACGGCCGCGCAGGCGCCGCCGTACCGGACCACGGTGCGCCGACCGAAGCGGGCCACCAGGCCGTCGCCGAACAGCCGGATGATCACCATGAAGCCGCTGACCGCGATCAGGCCGAGGGCGCCGACCGTGGGGTCGACCTGGGCGACATCGGTGACGTGCAGGGACGACCAGTCGACCGCCGTACCCTCCGACAGCCCGAACGCCATCGACATCAGACAGAGCACCCAGGCCATCGCCGGGATCTTCGTCCGGGCGCCGCCGTCCGTGGAGTGGCTGACGACCGCAGCCTCCGGTGCGATGCGGACCAGCAGGACGAGCACGGCCACCGCGATGGCGGCGAGGGTGACCATCACCGGCAACACGATGCCTGAGCCGGTGATGCCCAGCGCCTTGGCCATCACGAGCACCACACCGGCACCGACGAAGTTGCCGATCGAGAAGAAGGCGTGGAACCGGCTCATGATCGGCCGGCGGCGGGCGGCTTCGACCTGCACGCCCAGGGCGTTCATGGCGATGTCCATGGCGCCGTTGCCGAGCCCGAACAACAGCCCGGCGACGATCGCGATCGGGTACGTGGGCGCGAAGGCCAGCACGACGGCAGCGGCGATCAGCAGCGGCAGGCCGGCGAAGACGATGCGACGTGCCCCGATCTTGTCGGCCAGCCGGCCGCCGATCTGCATGGTGGTGATGCCGGCCAGTCCGCCGCTGAAGAGCATGATCGCGATCTGAGTGGCATCGAGATCCAGCCGGTCCCGAACCGACGGGAGACTGCCGCCGTAGCCGCCCAGGAGCATGCCGTTGACGGCGAACATGAGGAGTACGGCGTTGACGGCCGTGCGGCTGGACAGCGGGGTGGCGGCGCGAACGGGCCGAGTAGGCAGGGTGGGGGCCTGAGGCACGGGAAGTGTAGTCCTGATTCGATGTTTCTGTAACGTTCTAGAGGGAACTCTAGATCACTGCCTCGGCATCGCGCAAACCCTCCGGAATCGCGGTTGTCTGTGGCCCCGTGGCGGCAGACGTCTGCCCCGTGCGCGTGGTGGGTGATCGTTCTTGGCCCGGTGGCGCCAGGCGTACGAATTTGCCACCGGACCTGGGGTCGTCTGTGACCCGGCGGCGCCTGGCGCGGCGCAGCTCAGGGATCGGTGACCAGCCGCGGCTTGGTGTCGAGGTGGGCCAGGCCGTTCCAGGCCAGGTTGACCAGGTGGGCGGCGACCTCGGACTTCTTCGGCTTGCGGGCGTTCAGCCACCACTGGCCGGTCAGAGCGATCATCCCGACCAGCATCTGGGCATACATCGGGGCGGTCTTGGCCTCCAGCCCGTGTCGCTTGAACTCCGTGACCAGCAAGCCTTCGACCTGAGAGGCGATGTCGCTCAGCAGACTGGCGAAGGACCCCGAGGAGCTCGCGACCGAGGAGTCGCGGACCAGGATCCGGAATCCGTCGGTGTGCGTTTCCACATAGTCCAGCAGCGCCAGCGCGGCCTGCTCGACGAGTTCCCGGGAGCGTCCGCCGGTGGCCAGTGCATCCTCGATCGAGGTCAGCAGATAGCTGACCTCGCGGTCGACGACGACCGCGTACAGGCCCTCCTTGCCGCCGAAGTGTTCGTACACGACCGGTTTGCTGACCTGCGCGGCGGCCGCGATCTCCTCCACCGAGGTGCCTTCGAATCCCTTCTCGGCGAACAACGGCCGAGCGATCTCGATCAGCTGCTCACGGCGCTCGGTGCCGCGCATCCGGACCCGCCCGGGCCGGCGCGCCCGCGTGGGTTCCCGCTGGGCAGGGGCGACGCCGCGGTCACGAGAGCTGGTGGCCATGGGCACAGTCTTGCTGATCGTGTTTCGCGAGCTGGTCGATGGCGGTCCGCAGGCTTGTGGCGGCAGGCCGATCGGTGGCTGAGGATGCAGCCTGGCGCTGAGATGCGTACGCTGGTCCCCGCCGTGGGGCTCCCTGCTTGTAAGGCAGGTGCTCTACCCAGCCGATCCCCGGTTGGTCTGCCGGCAGGGCCCGCCTGACTTTGAATCAGGATTAGCGACGTAGGTTCGACTCCTACCCGGGGAGCAAGGTGTGGGGATATCCCCACCATCGATTCGCCAGGTAGCCTGATCGTGCGTCGGCGCGGTTTCCGGGACCGTGGAGACATGAGCCAATCACCGTCGTACGAACCGAATCCCTACAGTGCTTATCCGATTCCATCCAGTGGGCACCCTGTTCTCTACAGCGAGCACGCCACCCCGGACTTCTTGTACGAGCCGACGCCGGAAGCCGACCGCGATCATGGAACCGAGCCGCAGAACGACGGGACCTCGGTGATGGTGCGCAAAGCAGGCCGGAACCTCGCCGTCATCTGCGGTCTCTTCTTCGTCTCTCTTGCGGCCTTCATCGTCGGGGTGACGCTGTTCAGCCTTGGCGTGAGCCTGGTCGTCGTGGTCGTCGGGCTGTTCATCCTGGTCGGCTGTCTGGTGGCGGCCGGCGCGACTGCCCGAGCGACCAAGGGCCTGCTGGCGTACGCCGGGGTCGAGTTGCCTGCCACGGCCTATCCGTCGGCGGGCGGGAGTTGGCGGATGCTCGGTCGACTGCGCGATCCGCAGTCGTGGCGTGACCTGATCTACACCGTGGTCGGCTTCGTGCTGAGTACGTTCACCTTCTCGGTCGCGGTGAGCTGGGTGTTCGGTGGTCTGGGCGGCCTCACCTACTGGTTCTGGAGTCGCTATCTGCCGGACGACAACCAGGGCCTGCCCTATCTTCTCGGGTTTCCCGGACGTTTCGCCGATGTGTTCTTCAACACCGTGCTGGGATTGATCCTGGTCATGTCCGCTCCGGCAGTGTTGCAGGGCCTGGTGCGGCTGCACGAAGTCGTGGCACGTGCTCTGCTGGTGGACGAGAGCTCCGCGCTGCGGGCCCGGGTGAGCCAGTTGACCACCAGCCGCAGCGCCGCAGGTGAGGCGGAGACACAGACCCTTCGCCGGCTGGAGCGCGATCTGCATGATGGGCCGCAGCAGCGACTGGTACGGCTGGGGATGGACATCTCCAGTGCCCAGCGGCGGATGGGCACCGATCCCGAGCAGGCCCGGCGACTGCTGGACGAGGCGTACCAGCAGACGCAGGAGGCATTGAGCGAGATCCGTCAGCTGTCCCGTGGCATCGCGCCGCCGATCCTGGCCGAGCAGGGACTGGCCGCCGCGATCACCGCCTTGGCCGCCCGCAACACGGTGCCGACTAGTGTTGATGTCGGCGACGTACGGCTGTCCGACGTGGCTCAGAACGCGGCGTACTTCGTCGTCGCCGAGGCGCTGGCGAACATGGAGAAGCACAGCGGCGCGACCCGATGCAGCGTGGAGATCCACCCGCTCGGCGGGGTCGTGGTCGTCGTGGTCACCGACAACGGCGTGGGCGGTGCCTCATTGTCTCGTGGGCACGGGCTGGCGGGTCTGGCCGATCGCCTGGCTGGGGTCGACGGCACCTTGACCGTGACCTCACCGGCCGGTGGGCCGACCCAGATCACCGCCACCATTCCGGCCGCGCTCGGCTGATCGCCGCCTCACGAATTTCTGGTTTCTGGTCACCGTGACACGTGGACAGGACGCCGGAAATCGGGCGGGCAGGGGTGGCACTGGTTGAATCGGGCACCATGCGGGTGCTGGTGGCCGACGACTCGGTGTTGCTGCGAGAGGGACTGCTGCGGTTGCTGGATGAGGCCGGCCATATCGTGGTCGCGGCCGTCGGGGATGCTCCGTCGCTGGTGTTGGCTGCTGCCGAGTATCGGCCGGAGGCGGCGGTCGTGGACATCCGGATGCCGCCCACGATGACCGATGACGGGCTGCGCGCTGCGATCGAGGCCCGGCGGGCCGACCCGGACCTGGCGGTGCTGCTGCTCTCGGCGTATGTGGAGAAGTCGTACGCCGAGGCGCTGCTCGCCGATGGCCGGGGTGGAGTGGGCTACCTGCTGAAGGACCGGGTCGCCTCGCTTGAGGTGCTGACCGATGCGCTCACCACGATCCGGGGCGGCGGCACCGTGCTCGATCCCGATGTCGTCGCTCAGCTGCTGGTCCAGCGTCGGGCCGATCCGTTGGACCGGCTCACTCCGCGGGAGCGTGAGGTGCTGGCCCTAATGGCCGAGGGACGCAGCAATGCCGCCATCGCGGACCGGCTGGTCGTCTCCCCAGGAGCGGTGGAGAAGCACATCGGCAACATCTTCGCCAAGATCGACCTGCCCGATGCCGGTGGCGACAATCGTCGGGTGCTCGCCGTTCTCGCCTGGCTTGAGCGTCGCTGAGCCTGCTGATCTGACTGACCCTGGTTCGTCCGGCTCTTCTGCGCCGGATTTCTGGTCTCTGGTCCACGTCACAGGGGGACCAGGGACCAAAACCGCGATCGAGGGGCCGGCGGATTGGTGCACCGGCCACGCCGGTAGCTGAACAGCCGGTAACGTGTGCCAGCGGAGAGGTTCGCACCCGCACCGAGGAGCGCTGTTGTCTGGTCTGACCACCGATCTGCCAGAGTCTGCTGATTCACCCGACCCCACAGCTGCATCCGACCCAGCTGCCCAAGACCCAGCCACCCAGTTCGATTCACCGTCTGGTCCCACGCCACCGGTGGTCATCGTGCTCGCGGCCGGCGGGGGCACCCGGATGAAGTCCAGCAGATCCAAGCTGCTGCACGAGGTCGCCGGCCATTCGCTGCTCGGCTATTCCGTGTCGGCGGCGACCGAGATCGGCCCCGAAGAGGTCGTCGTGGTGGTCGGTCATCAGCGCGACCAGGTGCAGGCTCATCTCGCCGAGATCGCGCCACACGTCCGTACGGCCGTGCAGGAGGAGCAACTCGGCACCGGACACGCGGTGGAGTGTGGGCTTGCGGCGCTCGCCGACCTGGCCCAGCTGCCGCCGGAGATCGTGGTCACCTACGGCGACGTGCCGATGTTGACCAGCGAGACCCTGCTCGATCTGCTCTTCGAGCACCGCACTCAACGGGCCTCGGTCACCGTGCTCACGGCCACCATCGCCGACCCGACCGGCTACGGCCGGATCGTCCGCGACACCGACGGCCATGTCGCCCGGATCGTCGAGCACCGCGACGCCGACGACGAGACCCGCGCCATCACCGAGATCAACTCCGGCATCTACGTCTTCGACTCCGCAACGCTGGAGGCCGGTCTCGGCCAGCTCGACACCGACAACGATCAGGGCGAGCTCTATCTGACCGACGTGCTGGCGTACGCACGCTCGATCGGCGGAGCGGTCGCGGCGCACCGGATCGCCGACCACTGGCAGACCGAGGGGATCAACGACCGCGTCCAGCTGTCGGCGATGAACGCCGAGATGAACCGGCGCATCCTGCTCGACTGGATGCGCGCCGGCGTCACGATCCTCGACCCGGCGACCACCTGGGTGCACTCCTCGGTCGATCTGGCACCGGATGTCACGCTGCTGCCCGGCACCTCACTGGAGGGCGCCACCTCGGTCGCCGCCGGCGCCACGATCGGCCCTGAGGTGACCCTCAAGGACGTCGAGGTGGGCGAGGGTGCGACCGTCGTCCGGGCTCACGCCGAGCTGAGCGTCATCGGACCAGGCGCCGACGTCGGTCCGTACGCGCGGCTGCGGCCGGGCACCCGACTCGGCGCCAAGGGCAAGATCGGCACCTTCGTGGAGACCAAGAACGCCCAGATCGCCGAGGCGGCGAAGGTGCCCCATCAGACATATGTGGGCGATGCCGAGATCGGCCGGGGGGCGAACATCGGCGCCGGTGTGATCTTCGCCAACTATGACGGGGTGAACAAGTCGACCACAGTCGTCGGTGACTACAGTTTCGTCGGCAGCAACTCCGTCCTGGCCGCTCCGGTGGTGGTGGGCGACGGCGCGTACGTTGCCGCGGGGTCGACCATCACCGGCGATGTCGGCTCTGGTGATCTTGGTGTGGCACGAGGCCGGCAGCGCAACATCCGCGGTTGGGTGCTGCGCAAGCGAGCCGGTACGAAGGTCGCCGCCGCGGCGCAGGAAGCGCTCGACAGCGCAGCAGGAACGTCGGACGAGACTCCGGCGGCAAGGGAAGCGAAGGAATCGAACGGTCGATGACGACCGCAGCGAATCGATCGGCGACGGAGCAAGCAGCGATGGCGGAGTCACACGTGAGCGGTGTCAAGAAACCCAACGACAAGCACCTGATGCTCTTCTCGGGCCGGGCCTACCCCGAGTTGGCGGACGAGGTGGCCACCTTGATGGGGGTCGACCTGGTGCCGACCCGGGCCTTGAACTACGCCAACTCCGAGACCTATGTCAGGTTCGAGGAGTCCGTTCGCGGTTCCGACGCCTTCGTGATCCAGAGCCACGCCGCTCCGGTCAACGAGTGGGTGATGGAACAGCTGATCATGGTCGACGCCTTGAAGCGGGCCTCGGCCAAGCGGATCACCGTCGTCGCGCCGTTCTACCCGTATGCCCGGCAGGACAAGAAGCATCGCGGCCGCGAACCGATCTCCGCCCGGCTGATCGCCGACCTGTTCAAGACTGCCGGCGCCAACCGGCTGATGTCGGTCGACCTGCACGCCGCTCAGATCCAGGGCTTCTTCAACGGGCCCGTAGACCACCTGTGGGCACTGCCAACGCTGGCTGACTACATCACGGCTAAGTACGACACCTCGACGATGACGGTGGTCTCGCCGGATGCCGGCCGGGTCCGGGTGGCCGACATGTGGAGCGACCGGCTGCACAGCGCGCTGGCCATCATTCACAAGCGCCGGGACCCGGACGTGGCCAACAAGGTGGCCGTGCACGAGGTGGTCGGCGACGTCGAGGGCAAGGTGTGTCTGCTGGTCGACGACATGATCGACACCGCCGGCACCATCTGCCAGGCCGCCGAGGCGCTGATGTCGCGCGGCGCGGCCAAGGTGATCGGCGCCGCGACCCACCCGGTGCTGTCCGGACCGGCCATCGAACGGCTGCGGAACTCGGCCTTCGAGGAGGTCATCGTGACCAACACGCTGCCGATCCCGCCTGAGCGACGCTTCGACAAGCTGACCGTGCTGTCCATCGCGCCGCTGCTCGCGCGGGCCATTCACGAGGTGTTCGAGGACGGCTCGGTGACCAGTCTGTTCGGCGGCCAGAGCTAGCGTCCTTCGCTGCTCTCCAGATCGCCAGACGTCGAGCGAGTCAGCGGGGACTCGGCGTAGATCGTGCGGAGTCTCACCGCTCCTCGCCGGCCGTTGTCTCGACCCGTCCCGCCAACGCGAGTATGAGCGGCTGCCTGCCCTGATCACCTGACGCCCTCGGCCTGGCATGGCATGGCATGGCACGAGTCTGACTCGACGTCGGCCAGATCCGTTCTGAGCGCTGACTCGATTATGCCCTTGACTTTAGTCCCCTGGGGACTGACACTGATCATATAGTCCCAAAGAGACTAAGCGATCGGGAGTCACGGATGGACCTGCGTGCCATGGCTTTGCTGGCGGGGAGCGCGTCGACGACGTTGTTCGTCGTCAGCTACCTGCCGATGCTCGTCCGTGCCATCCGGACCCGGGATCTGCGGTCGTACAGCCGCTCCAGCCTGGTGATCGCGAACGTGGGCAATGTCGTCCAAGCCTGCTACGTGATCAGCCTGCCGGTCGGGCCGCTGTGGTTCCTGCACGGCTTCTATCTCGTGGCCAGCGCACTGATGCTCGGTCTCCACCTTCGTCACGGCGCCCGCGCGGATCCAGACGGCGCCCCGCCACCGCCCTCAGCAGGCCAGCAACCACCTGGAGCAAACCCATGACCATGTCCACACCGGCACCTTCCACGTCGGCACCTTCCACGCCGGCACCTTCCACGCCGGCGACTACGGCACCCGCGATCCCGTTCGCCGGGCTACGGCGTCTGCGCGCCGCGATCCGCGGCGAGGTCTACCTGCCCTCCGACGAAGGCTTCACCGCCACGGTCAGAGCCTGGAACCTCAACGGGATCCACCATCCGGCGGTCGTCGTGCTGCCGTCCGACACCGACGACCTTCGCGCGGCGATCGATTGGGCGGCCGGTGCCGGCGTCGGAGTCGGTGTCCAGGCGACTGGCCACGGCATCGCTCGGCCCTGCGACGGCGGCATGCTGGTGAACACCTCGCGCCTGACGCGACTGCAACTCGACCTCGACCGCCGCCGGGTGCGCGTAGGAGCGGGGGTCGGCTGGCGCAGCGTGGTCGAGGCGGCGGCGCCGTACGGGCTCGCCGGTCTCCATGGCTCCAGCATCTCGGTCGGCGCCGTCGGCTACACGCTCGGCGGAGGCTTCGGCTGGTTGGGACGCCGTTTCGGGCTGGCGGCGCACTCGGTGACGGCAGCCGAGATCGTCACCGCTGACGGCCGGGTGCGCACGGTCTCCAGACATCGCCATCCGGATCTGTTCTGGGCGGTGCCCGGTGGCCTGAGCAATCTCGGCGTCGTCGCCCACCTCGAGTTCGCGCTCCACCCGGTGCCGATGGTCTATGCCGGCAATCTCTTCTATCCCCAGCGACGGCTCGGCGAGCTGCTGACCTTTTTCGCGGACTGGAGCCGCCGTACCCCCGACGCGCTCACCGCGGCGGTGACCGTACGCAGGTTCCCGCCAATCCCGGCCGTGCCGGAGCCACTGCGCGGCCAGGTCTGGGCAGCCCTGCGAGGTGCCTACTGCGGCGATCTCGCCCAGGGCCGCCGCCTCGTCGACGAGGCTCGATCCGCTCTCGGGCCGGCCACGGTCGACACCTTCGCACCGCTGCCGACGAATCGGCTGGCCGAGGTGAGCGCCGATCCGGTCGACCCGCTGCCGGCTCGTGGCCATCATGAGTTGCTGGCCGACCTGACACCGGAGGCCATCGACGACCTCGTCCAGTTCGCCGGCGCCGAGGCGGCCTGGCCGCTGGTGATGACCGAAGTACGACAACTCGGCGGTGCCCTGTCCGGCTCGCCGGAAGCACTGAGCCCGATGGCTCACACGACAGCCCGCTTCAGCCTGAACGCGATCGGGGTCACCGCTGACCCCGATCAGCAGACCAGGGTCCGCTCGCATCTGACTGCGCTCGCGGACCGGATGGAGCGTCACGCCACCGGCGACACCTACCTCAACTTCCTCGACCTGGACGCCGCCACGCCGGCGCGCATCCGAGCCGCCTACCGGCCCGCGGACCGGGAGCGCCTCCGCGGCCTCAAACGCCACTACGACCCGACCGATGTGTTCCGCTTCGGTCGGCCACTACCACCCGAAAGGCCCCACTCATGAACAGCACAGTCCTCGTCACCGCTGCCACCGGCACCGTCGGCCGGCATCTCGTGCCGCAGCTCCTCGACCGAAGGACGCAGGTCCGCGTCCACGACCGGTCTCGACCCATCGCTCCCCAGCTGAGTGGCGTCGATGCCGTCTTTCTGGCCTGTCCCAACGTCGGAGAGCAGGTGGCGTACGAGTGTGCAGTCGTCGACGCCGCTGCTGCGGCGGGCATCGGCCGGATCGTGAAGCTGTCGGCGCGGGGCGCGCGGCTGGGGTCGCGAGTCGCCTTCTGGGACTGGCACGCGCAGATCGAGCGGCACCTCGCCGACCTCGACGTCCCAGCCGTGGTCCTGCGGCCGGGCTTCTCGATGGCCAATCTGCTGGGCCAGCTCGACACCGTACGCGACCACGGCGTGCTGCCGGTGCCGGCCGGCGATGCGCGGGTCGCGATGATCGACCCGGCCGACGTCGCCGCTTGCGCGACCGCGGGCTTGCTCGACGCGGTCCCGCCGGGCTGCTACGAACTGACGGGAGCGGCGGCGATCGGTTTCGCCGAGGTGGCCGCCGCGCTCACGGCCGTGGTCGGCCGCGAGGTGGCCTTCGTCGATGTGCCGCCGGAGCAGGCCGTGCCGGCGATGATCGCCAACGGCCTACCGGCCTTCGCCGCCGCACAGATCTCCCATGTCTTCACTGAGCTGCGGGCGGGCGCCCAGCGTGAGGTCACCACCGAAGTGCAGCGGTTGACGGGTTGCAGGCCGGGCAGTCTGGTGCGTTTCCTGGCCCGGGTCGTTCCCGCTGAGCATCGATCCGATGTCGGGAGCCGGTCGGCCTGACCGCTCGGATCCCTGCTCGAGTCGGGTCCAGCGGCCCCGACCAGGACTCAGCCGGCTGCTCGCTCGACTCGCTCCCGCGCCTGCTCGACTGTGGCCTGCAACGACGCCAGATCTGGTTGGGCCGCGGCCGGATCGTCGGGCCATTGGGCGACGACCTCCTCGGCCCAAGCGGCCCAGCGGTCGAGCAGCTCCAGATAGTCGTCCAGGAACCGGCCGGTCAGCACCAGAGTGGCCAGCCGCTCCGGATGGGCGCCCACCCCGGCGAGATAGCGGGAGCCGACCTCGACGTTGGGCCTGGACTGCTCGACCACCCAAGATCGCAGGCCCGCCAACGTGGCCCGGACGTCCTCGGTGGTGCCGTTCTCGGCGTAGAACACCTTCAGCAGGTGCTCGGACTCGAACAACGGTGGGACTGACTCCTGCGTCAGCCAGCGGGCGAGGGCCGTGCGACCCGCAGGGGTGATCGAGTACACCGTGCTCCGTCGCCGACCCGTGGCGCTTGCCGTTGCCTCCGCCAGCCCGGCCGCAGCCAGCTTCTTCGGCTCCTCGAACAGCTTGCTGCGGGTTCGCGGCCAGAAGCGGCTCAGCGTCTGGTCGACCTGCTTGGCCAGTTCGTAGGTCGTCCACGGTTTCACGGCCAGCAGCCCGAGAATCGCGTACGACGTGGACGTCAGCGCCTTGGCGGTCGGCATGGCTCTCCTTGACACTCGACTGTCAGAGGACAGGTTGTCCCCAGGGGACTGTACGACGCAGAAGTGGGGTCTAGCACGGATGGTCTCGAGCCGGTCGCTGCGGTGAGACTGCTGAATGGATCGGTGAGCACGCCGAATCCGTGACGAGCGTCGAGGCGGAGGTGGCTATCGTGGCAAGCTCTCGCGTCCGCGGCGGCGGCCCGGCGCGCAACGTATCCTGGGCACCGGTTGGCCTATGCGCGGAGGATAGGTGGCATGCAGGCGAGCGACATCGCGGTCGAGGTTCCGACGGTCACCCTGGACGATCCTGTCACCAGGGCGGTCAAGATCATGGCAGATCGGCAACTGCCGGGTCTGATCGTGGTCGATCGGGCGTCCCATCCACGAGCTGTGCTGCCCGGCAGCCAGGTGTTGCGGATGATCGTGGCGCAGACCTACCAGCGCGATCCTGCGCTGGCCAGGACCATCGACGAGGCCCATGCCGACCTCTTCTGGCAGGAGTTGGAGCACCGTACGGTCAGCGACTGTCTGCCGCCGCAGCCCTCGAAGAAGGTCGCCGTCCAAGCCGACGCGACGCTGCTCGAGGTGGCCGGCGTGATGGCCCGGATGCACAGCCCACTGGTGGCCGTCGTAGCGCCGGACGGCCGGCTGTCCGGCTGCATCACGCTCAGTGCGCTGCTGATCCATCTCGATCTGCCCGACACGACTGGCTGACCGTACGCGGTCCCAGGATCGGCCTCGGGATCGAATCCAGATCTGACGCGCCAACCCGGTTCGCATCCGAGCTGCAACCAGTAGGAGGGTCGTGTCAAACGACGACCTACTGCGCGGCACCCGAGCACGCACCGGACTGCGTTGTCGTCGTCGCGGATAGAACCCCGCTATCCGACTCCTCCGACGCCTTGTCCGGCACGCGCTCGGGCGCCTGCTCGCTACGGCCGCCGTTCAACACGACCCTCCTAGGCCGGGGGCGCTGATGCAGGCCGCACTGGCGCTGGCAATCTTCATCGTCGCGTTCGTGTTCATCGCCACCGAGCGCGTCGACAAGGTGAAGGTCGTGCTGATCGCGGCCGCCTTGATGGTCGTCACCGGCATCGTGCCCGGCTCAGAGGTGTTCTTCTCCGAGCACGAGGGGATCGACTGGAACGTCATCTTCCTGCTGCTCGGCATGATGATCATCGTCGGGGTGATCAAGCAGACCGGTCTGTTCGAGTACTTGGGCATCTGGGCGGCCAAGAAGTCGCAGGGGAAGCCCTATCGACTGATGGTCATGCTGATGCTGATCACGGCCATCGCCTCGCCGATCCTGGACAACGTCACGATCATCATGCTGGTCGTACCGGTCACGATCGTGGTCTGCGACCGGCTGCACATTCGCGCGCAGCCGTACATCATCGCCGAGATCCTCGCCTCCAACATCGGCGGTGCCTCGACCTTGATCGGCGATCCGCCCAACATCATCATCGCCAGTCGGGCCGGGCTCAGCTTCAACGACTTCCTGATCCACATGGCGCCGATCGTGATGGTCGTCTTCGTGGTGTTCGTGCTCTTCGCCAGGTTCTTGTTCCGGAAGGACTTCCAGTACAACCCGCGGTATGCCAGCGCGGTGATGGCGCTGCAGGAGAAGCGGGCGATCACCGACCCGAAGCTGCTGGTCAAGTGCCTGGTCGTGCTGGCGTTCGTGATCCTCGGTTTCGTGCTGCACACGGTCCTGCACCTGGAACCGTCGATCGTCGCCCTGGTGGGCGCGCTGGTGATGGTTCTGGTGACCCGGAGCGACATCTACGACATCGTGCCCGAGGTCGAGTGGCCGACCCTGGTGTTCTTCGCCGGTCTGTTCGTGATGGTCGGCGGTCTGGTCCACACCGGGGTGATCAAGGCCATCGGGGACTGGGCGGTCGGCATCGTCGGCCATGACTACTTCGCCGCCGCCACCGCGCTGCTGTTCGGCTCGGCCATTCTGGGTGCGTTCTTCGACAACATCCCCTATGCGGCCACCATGGCCCCGATCGTGGAGGATCTGGTCTCCCAGGGCACCGATCCGGCCGCCGGTGGGGCGTTGTGGTGGGCGTTCGCCCTCGGCGCCGACTTCGGCGGCAACGGCACGGCGGTGGCGGCCAGCGCGAACGTGGTCGGCATCGGCATCGCCGGACGCGCCGGTCATGCCATCACGTTCTGGGAGTTCACCCGGAAGGGCATCGTCGTGACCCTGCTCAGCACCTTCATGGCCTGGGTGTACGTGGCCCTGCGCTACTTCACGTAAGGCTCGGTCATGGTTGCACTGGTGCTGGCCGCCGAACGGGAGCACGACGGCCTCTACGCTGGCGCGATGGCTGTGCTGTCGCGGTTGCCGCTCTACTGGCGGGTGTGCCTGATCAACGGAGGCCTGTTCGCGCTTGGGACGCTGGCGCTGGTGGTCACGCCGGCCACGGTGTCCTCCCGGGCGGTGGTGTCGGAGATCGTCGTGCTCGTGGTTGGGCTGCTGGCGATCCTGGTGGCCAACGCCGCACTGCTCCGCTCGGTGTTGGCGCCACTGGATCAGCTGAGTGCCACCATGCCCAGCATCGATCTGCTGGAGCCGGGGCAACGCCTGCGGGTCCGCGGACACGGCCCGGTGGTCGAGCTGATCGCGAGTTTCAACTCGATGCTGGACCGGCTGGAGGCCGAGCGCGCAGCCAGCACCCGCCGGGCGCTGCAGGCTCAGGAGGCCGAGCGGCAACGGGTCGCCACCGAGTTGCACGACGAGGTCGGGCAGAGCCTGACGGTGGTGCTGCTCGGGCTCCGACGAGCACTTGATGCCGCGCCGCCGGAGCTCGGCGAGGAGATCCGTTCGGCGCAGGAGACCACCCGGACCAGCCTGGAGGAGGTGCGGCGGATCGCGGGCCGACTGCGGCCGGGGCTGCTGGAGGATCTCGGGCTGATCAGTGCGCTGACTGCGCTGACGTCCGAGTTCCACGCGTACAGCAAGATCGAGGTGCACAAGGGGTTCGCGCCCGGGCTGCCGGACTTGTCGCCCGAGGTCGAGCTGGTCGTCTATCGGGTCGCGCAGGAGGCGCTCACCAATGTGGCCCGGCATGCCCATGCGCACCTGGTCGAGCTGTCGCTGTCCCGGCAGGGCAGCGCAGTCGCGCTCCGGGTCGCTGACGACGGCATCGGTGCCGACCGGATCGTGCCGGCGTCCGGGATCCGCGGAATGCGCGAGCGGGCGGCCATGATCGACGGCCAGCTGAGCATCCGTCCCCGGGTCGGTGGCGGCACGGAGCTCCGGCTGCTGGTGCCCTCGCAGGTGGCCGAGAGAGCTGGGTCATGACGGGTTCGGAGAAGGCGGTGGCGCGGGTGCTGCTGGCCGACGATCATGTGCTGGTGCGTCGCGGGGTCCGGCTGATCCTGGACGCGGAGTCCGATTTCGAGGTCGTGGCGGAGGCCGGAGACGGTGCTGAGGCGGTCGAGCTGTTGCGGCAGCTCGAGGTCGATCTCGCCGTGCTCGATGTGGCGATGCCGAGGATGACCGGGCTGCAGGCGGCCCGGGAGATCTCCCGGCGCTGGCCCCGGATCCGGATCCTGATCTTGTCCATGCACGACAACGAGCAGTACTTCTTCGAATCGTTGAAGGTCGGGGCCGGCGGCTATGTCCTGAAATCGGTCGCCGACCGGGACCTGGTCGAAGCCTGCCGCGGTGCGATGCGCGATGAGCCGTTCCTCTATCCCGGGGTCACCAGCACCCTGATCCGTACCTATCTCGATCGACTCCGCTCCGGTGAGCGGCTGCCCAAGGCCCAACTGACCCCGCGGGAGTCCGAGATCGTCAAGCTGATCGCCGAAGGCTATTCCTCCAAGGAGATCGCTTCGGCCCTGACCATCAGCGTCAAGACCGTCGAGCGGCACCGGGCGAACATCCTCGCCACACTCGGGATGCGCGACCGTACCCAACTCACCCGGTACGCCATCCGTGCCGGCCTGATCGAGCCATAGGCGCGGCGGCGAGTCTTCTGTCCCTGCCTCCTGCAATGCGGAGGGTGTTCGCCGATGCTGAAGTGAGTGCTCACTCACTGGTGCGCTGCGGTGGCTTCGAGTGACTTGAAGCAACCCCTGCGCACCAGTGGATGAACCTCATCCATGCACCGCACTCCCATTCGTCCGGCTACGCGCGCCCGACATGGTGGTCGGAATGCGGCGTATAATGTGGTGTATGCGTCGGACCAATATCTACCTGGAAGACCGTCAGACCGAGGCGCTCGATCGGTTGGCGGCGGGGGAAGGCGTGTCGCGGGCCGAGGTCATCAGGCGGCTGCTGGACCGGGCGCTTGCCGGGAACGACGACAGGCTTGCGGAGGATCTGGCCGCCATCGACTGCTCGTTCGGCGTCTTGGCGGAGTTCGATGTTCCGGATCGTGAGGCAGGCGCGCGCGAGGAGCATCTCGCGCGCATCTGGCAGGTTGGCTCAGCTGGGGTCGACGCATGATCCTGGTCGACACGGATGTGCTGATCGCTCACCTGGGAGGGGTCGAGGCGGCACGTCGATGGTTGCGTTCGGCGCGTGACTTGGCACCGCTGCATGTGAGTGTCGTGACGATCGCCGAACTCATCGGCGGCATGCGTAGCAGTGAGCGTCGCGAGGTCTGGACACTGCTGGCCTCGTTGCATGCTGAGCCGGTCACCGAAGTGATCGCCCGACGAGCCGGTGAGTTCAGGCGAAACTATGCGCGTGGTCATTCCGGGATCGGGATTGCGGACTATCTGATCGCCGCGACCGCGGACTACCACGGTGCTGACCTGCAGACCCTCAACGTCCGCCACTTCCCGATGTTCCCCGACTTGGAACCGCCCTTCACCCTGTAGTGCTCGTCCGTCCGCCTGGCAGTCCCGGGCCGGATGGGCTAAGGTTGACCGGTTGCCTGGGCGAGGGTCGATGCAGACCGTGATCGACGAGGTGGATCGAATTCCTGGTCTAGGCGCGCCCAATCTGACAGTCGCCATTTGCTACAGAATCCATCAGTCCAAGGAGTTCCGTTCGTGCCCGAGGTCAAGCTCACCGCCGAATTGCGTACCGAGTTCGGTAAGGGTGCTGCCCGCCGGATCCGCCGCGCCCACAAGGTTCCCGCCGTTCTCTACGGCCACGGCACCGATCCCGTCCACATCACGTTGCCGGGTCACGAGACCCTGCTGGCTCTGCGCCAGGCCAACGCGCTGCTGTCCATCGACGTCGACGGCAAGTCCCAGCTGGCGCTGCCGAAGCAGGTGCAGCGGGATCCGATCAAGCACAGCATCGAGCATGTCGACCTGGTGCTGGTCCGGCGTGGCGAGAAGGTCACCGTCGAGGTGCAGATCGAGATCGAGGGCGAGGCCGCTGCCGGCACCCTGGTCGACGTCATCGCCCCGACCGTGTCCATCGAGGCCGAAGCCACCCATATCCCGCAGCAGATCGTGGTGTCGGTCGAGGGCGCCGAGGCCGGCACCCAGATCACCGCTGCCGACCTGCAGCTGCCGGCTGGTTCGACCGTCCAGGCCGAAGCCGAGACCCTGATCGTCAACATCACCAACGTGCCGACCGGCGAGCCTGAGGACGAGACCGCCGAGGGTGCCGAGGCCGAGGGCGCCGCGTCCGAGGAGTCCTGACCCTCAGGTGTCAGCGTGGCTTGTGGTCGGGCTCGGTAATCCGGGTCCGGCCTACCGCGGGCACCGGCATAACGTCGGCTATCTGGTCGCCGAGGCGCTGGCTGCCCGGATCGGCGCGCGGTTCAGCGCACCACGGGGCATGCGGGCCGAGGTCGCCGAAGGCCGCCTGGGTCCGCTGGGGCCGGATTCGGTGAAGCTCGCGATCATGAAGTCGCGCAGCTATATGAACGAGACCGGCGGGCCGGTCTCCAAGGTGCAGTCCTGGTTTGGGGTCCCCACCAGCCACCTGATCGCCATTCACGATGAGCTCGACATCGACCCCGGCAAGATCCGAGTCAAGTTCGGCGGTGGCGACAACGGCCACAACGGGCTCAAATCGATCCGTCGCTCGCTTGGCACTGGCGACTACTTCCGGGTCCGGGTCGGGGTCGGTCGCCCTCCTGGTCGGCAGGATCCCGCCGACTTCCTGCTGTCCAACTTCACCGCCGCTGAACGCGCTGATCTTGGTGTCGAGGTCGAGCGCGCCGCTGACGCGGTGGAGTCCTTGATGACCCTGGGCTTGGAGCGTACGCAGTCGGCGTTCAACTCCTGAGTTCTCCTCGTGACAAATCCGCGGCTCAATCGCGTATCTGGGTCCGACACGCCGCACGACCACGAATGAGCCACGCGCTTGTCCCCGAAATGCTCCGCTAGACCCCGCCAGACCGCGAGCACACCGGAATGAAGTTCATCGAGAAGGAGCGCCCGGCGTCGAGAAGGGAGCACTTACATCCCGAAAGTGAGTTTCGAGGTGTAACTGCTCCTTTTCGATGAGCGTTCGGTGCTCCTCGGGCGGGCCCGCCTCACGAGGATGATCGGTCGCGGAGGATCCAGCGGATCGGATGATCGGGATCGGAGTCATAGCGACACTCGAACCCGGTGCGCACCCGATCATGCAGGTGACGACCCAGCCATGGGTCGTTCTCGGCGATTCGGGCCAGCGCGGCCACGATCGCCTTGCGCACTGCGACCCGGGCGCGTTCACCGGACGAGCCAGTGGTCCGGCTGCGACCGCCGAGACCGGATCCGGCGCCCAGGTAGGAAGTGATCGCGTCCCGCTCCTCGCGCAACTCCGGCCGGTCGGCGAACTCGATCTCGGCGGTCAGGTCGGCGAGTCGAGCGGTGAGGTAGCGGCGGGACTCATCGTCGATCACCTCGAGCCCGCCTTGGTCGATCGTCGCGCCGATCAGCGCCACGACGGGGTGATCCGTGTCCGGTCGGCTGAGCAGCGCATGCAGGTGCGTCAGGCCGCGCATCCGCGGCAGTACGAAGGTCGCCTCCTCCCGGCCGACCAGCCACATACCGCCCGGCTGCCGATGCAGATGCACGATCTCGTCGGCGATTGCGGGTCGCCGCTTCGGATCATGCAGTTGGACGCGCAGTCGATTCCGCCACCAGGTGGCGCCGATCCGCTCGTATGTCGCCAGCGCCGCTTGGGCGTGCCGGGTGGCTGCGTCCGCGTCGCCGACCAGCGCGTACGCCCGTGCCAAGGTGTCGTCGGTCATGCCGTGCCACATCACCGCGCCCGCGTTCACGACCGATCGCCCGGAGTACGGCCCGAGCAGCGCGAGCGTCCCATTGATGACGGTGAGATCGCGGACGGCCAGAGCCCCTTCCAGCACGCACTGCAGCGTCAGCAGCCAGTCGCTGTCGCGGGGCAGATCGGCCAGGACGTCCGGGGTGAACACGCCGATCATCTCGGCGACCTTGTCCAGTCGCCCGGCGCCCAGCCACACCACCGCCGCCTCGGCGCGAACCGTCGCCACCCCGAAGGCGGTGGCGTGTTCCTCGTACGCCGGTGCCTCTGCGGCGCAGCCCGCAGGATCTCCGGCGAAGAAGGCGGCGTACCCCCGCATCGAGTGCAGGATGTCCGATCCGTCCGGGATCACGGCACGTTTGACGGCCGTCGCAGCACGCTCGATCAACAGCGGCACGACGTCGAGATTCTGGCGCAGCAGTTCGAGCGGGAGCCGACGGCTCGCGGCGAAGAACTCGGCCCGCGGCGACTCGTCGGCCAGCAGGTCGAGTGCCCGCATCGCCCGGTGCATCCGCGGTAGGTCAAGCACCTCCCAGGCGACCGTGAGCGTCCAGAGTTCGGCCTGCAGCCGGGCATCGTGGTCGACCAGATGTGCGGCGGCGTCGCCGAGTTTGATCGCCCAGTCTCGCCGCAGCGCCAGGTCATCGGGACCCCAATGGGAGACCAAGGCGGCGTCCAAGGCATCGACCAGCAACACCGGGTCGTCGGTCTGCTCGGCCAGGCGCAGGGCTTCGACCGCGAACGGCTGCGCACGCCGCGGCTCGTTGGCGTACGCCCAGCAGCGGGTCAGGGCGGCCGCCAGTCGGATCCGCAGCCTCGGATCGTCGACCAGGTCGTACAGAGTGTGCAGCTGGACCGGCAGCAACCCCGGGGTCAGGTTGTAGCGCTGGCCGCGTGCCAAGCCGAGCACGGCCGTGACCCGACCGAGCAGATCCTTGCTCTGCTCGGCCAGGGCGCAGGCCTGTTCGAAGAAGGCCATGGCGGTCTCACCGTCGCCGCTGGCCCAGGCTCGCTCGGCCTGAGCCAGCAACGAGGCCGCGGGTGAGCTGTCGGTGGCAGCCGACGAGGGCTCCACGAACGGAGGCTCCACATCTGGAGGCTATGTCAGCCGCGGAGCAAGCGCACCTGATTGGCGTGACGTTGCTGCACCTCCTCGTCCCAGTCGCCGGTGCAGTAGATGGCCAGTTCCGCGATGCGTCCGTCGGTGACGACGCCGTGGATCAGCTCGCGGCAATACCAGTCCTGGCCCTCGGCCCGCCAGCGCTCCTCGAACTGGATCAGGAAGCCGCGTGAAGTGTGGTCCAGGGCTTCGACCCTGACCTTGCCCGGGAATGGATGCGAGTCCTCCCGTAGCCGGAACACGGCGTCCGGGCCGGATGCCTGCACCCGCCAGTGCGGCAGGCTGAGATCAGCGAACACGTTCTCGCTGAACATGTCGTCCGGTCGTACGCCGGTCTCGAGCCAGCGGACGAAGGTCGCGGCCAGCTCGTCGTGCAGCCGGTCGTCGACCACGGCCTGCTCCATGGTGGTCATGACCGGGCCTCCGCCATCGCGTCGATGTTGCGGCCGATGACCTCCATCACCGGTTGCAGGTCGGCCGTCCTGGTGAACTCCACGGTCGACGTGCCAGCGGCGATCAGCGGGCTGTGACCAGGGCCGGCCACGTACGCATCGCCTTCGACATAGGTCTCCTCGTGGTCGGGCCAGCGGAAGGTGATCTGCCCTGCGGTGACGTAACCGAGGTGTTTGCAGCTGCAGACGTCACCGGGTAGGCCGTGGAAGTACGGGGTCACGTCGAGATCAGTCTTGAACGTCTCGAACGCGACCGTGTAGTCGCCGAGCTCGGCATAGCGGCCCTCGACGATGTCGAGGTCGATACCGACCGGTGTGGTCGAGCGGGATGCACTGGGCATCGGATCCTCCTCCAGGTGGTGGTTTGTCCTTCACTCTTGAGGCGTGACTTCCGACGTCACAGTGTGAGCATCGGATGTTCCTTGCAGGGGGTGGGTCATTGGCGACGTCAATCGGTCGCCGAAAAGGAGCTCACGGCGCCGACAAGGAGCACTTACATCCCGAAATCGAGGTTTGAGGTGTAACCGCTCCTTCTCGATGAGCGTCCTGGGCTCATCGGCCGTTGAGCGTGGAGGTTGACTGTCGCCGCACGCGAGTACGTTGTCCCGCGTGAGTTTGCAGGGGCTTGTCGAGCTGTTCGCCACCGATCCGACCATGGCGGGGGCGGTTGGTGACGCACGTTCGCGTACCCTGCCTGCGCTCGATCTGACCGCGCCGCCGGCGATGAGGTCGCTGATCGCGTCGGCTCTCGCGGCTGGTGTCGATCACGGTGGATCCGGGCGACCGGTGCTGCTGGTGACCTCCACGTTCCGGGAGGCCGAAAACCTGGCGGCCGCCTGCCGCAGTCTGGTGGGGGAGGAGGAGGTCGCCTACTACCCGGCCTGGGAGACGCTGCCACACGAGCGGTTGAGCCCGCAGTCCGACACCGTCGGCCGGCGGTTGGCGGTGCTGCGTCGCCTGGTCGGCAATGACGAACTGCCACCACCGAGGATCATCGTGGCCCCGGTCCGCAGTGTGCTGCAGCCACAGGTGAAGGGCCTGGGGCATATGACCCCGGTCCGGCTCACGGTCGGCAAGGACATCGACCTCGACGATCTCGCCAAGTCGCTGGTCGATGCCGCGTACATCCGGGTGGACATGGTCGAGCGGCGCGGTGAGTTTGCCGTCCGCGGCGGCATCGTCGACATCTTCCCGCCGACCGAGGAGCATCCGGTCAGGGTCGACTTCTTCGGTGACGAGGTCGAGGAGATCCGCTATTTCACGGTTGCCGACCAGCGGTCCTCCGACCTCACCCGGACCGAGATCATCGCCTCGCCCTGCCGTGAACTGCTGCTCACCGACGAGGTACGCCGGCGCGCTTTCGCCTTGTCACAAGCACATCCCGAGCTCATCGACATGCTGGACCGGATCGCCCAGGGGCATGCGGTGGATGGCATGGAGGCGCTGTCGCCGGTGCTCGTCGACGGCATGGAGCTGCTGATCGACGTCGTGCCCGAAGACACGCACGTGCTGATCTGCGATCCCGAGCTGGTCCGCGGTCGGGCCATCGATCTCGTCAAGACCAGCGAGGAGTTCTTGCAGGCATCGTGGGCCGCGGCAGCGGGCGGTGGACAGGCACCCATCGACCTGGGTGCATCGTCGTACCAGCCGTTGGCCGATGTCCGGGCCGCCGCGATCGACCGCGGTCTGGCCTGGTGGACCCTGTCGCCGTTCAACGCCGGACCAGGCGCCGAGGAGGCGGGACGGCAGCCGATTCGCACCGAGGACGGCGAGATCATCGACTTCTCCACCGCGGTCTCCATCGCGGGCGTCGAGTCGAGGACCATCGCCGGCCACGTCCAGGACAGCTATCGCGGCGAGGTGGAGACCGCCGTCGCCGAGATCGGTCGGCGGTTGGCCGAGGACTGGCGCGTGGTGCTGACCGCCGAGGGCAAGGGCATGACCGGCCGGATGGCCGAGGTGCTGACTGAGCACGAATATCCCGTACGCGTCCTGGACGCCCTTCCAGCCCAACCCGAACCCGGCATCGCCACCATCGTCCTCGCCGATCTGCAGCACGGCTTCGTCGCCGACCGCGTCAAGCTGGCACTGTTCACCGCGGCGGACCTGTCCGGGCAACGTGCCGCTGACAAGGCCACCCGCAAGATGCCGGCCCGACGCAAGAACCAGATCGACCCGCTGGAACTGCAGCCCGGCGACCCGGTCGTGCACAACCAGCACGGCGTCGGTCGCTACGTCGAGATGGTGCAGCGCAGTGTGGCCGGTTCGGTCCGGGAATACCTGGTGATCGAGTACGCGCCCTCCAAACGGGGCCAGCCCGGCGACCGGCTCTACGTGCCGATGGACTCCCTCGACCAGGTGACCCGCTATGTCGGTGGCGAACACCCGACCCTGGACAAGATGGGTGGTGCCGACTGGGCCAAGCGGAAGAGCCGGGCGCGCAAGGCGGTCCGGGAGATCGCCGGTGAGCTGATCAAGCTGTATGCCGCCCGGCAGGCTTCCCGTGGGCACGCCTTTTCGCAGGACACCACCTGGCAGCGCGAGCTGGAGGATGCCTTCTCGTACGTGGAGACCCCCGACCAGCTGGCTGCGGTCGACGAGGTCAAACACGACATGGAGCAGATCGTGCCGATGGACCGGCTGATCTGCGGCGACGTCGGCTATGGCAAGACCGAGATCGCGGTCCGGGCCGCGTTCAAGGCGGTGCAGGACGGCAAGCAGGTGGCGGTGCTGGTGCCGACCACCCTGCTGGTGCAGCAGCACTATGCGACGTTTGCCGACCGCTATGCCGGCTTCCCGGTCAACGTCGCGCCGCTCAGCCGGTTCCAGACCGACGCGCAGGCCAAGGCCACCCTGGAAGGGGTGGCCGAGGGCAAGGTGGACGTGGTCGTCGGCACCCATCGGTTGCTCAGCAAGGAGATCCAGTTCAAAGACCTGGGTCTGGTGATCATCGACGAGGAACAGCGATTCGGTGTCGAGCACAAGGAGCAGCTGAAGAAGCTGCGGATGGACGTCGACGTGCTGGCCATGTCGGCGACGCCGATCCCGCGCACCTTGGAGATGGCAATCACCGGCATCCGGGAGATGAGCACCATCGCCACCCCGCCGGAAGAGCGGCATCCGGTGCTCACCTTCGCCGGGCCGTACGAGGAGGGTCAGCTGATCGCCGCCATTCGCCGCGAGCTGCTGCGCGAAGGCCAGGTGTTCTACATTCACAACCGGGTGCAGAGCATCGAGAAGACCGCCAAGCGGATTGCCGAGCTGGTGCCCGAGGCCCGGGTCGTGACCGCCCACGGTCAGATGGGGGAGCAGCGGCTGGAGCAGGTGATGGTCGACTTCTGGGAACGACGGGCCGACGTGCTGGTCTGCACCACGATCGTCGAGGCGGGGCTGGACATCTCCACCGCCAACACCTTGATCGTCGAGCGCGCCGACATGCTCGGTCTGTCCCAGCTGCATCAGCTCCGTGGCCGGGTCGGTCGCGGGCGCGAGCGCGGCTACGCATATTTCTTCTATCCCCCCGACAAGCCGCTCACCGAGACCGCGCACGACCGGCTCGCGACCATCGCCGCCCACACCGATCTGGGTGCGGGCATGGCGGTGGCGATGAAGGACCTGGAGATCCGCGGCGCCGGCAATCTGCTCGGTGGTGAGCAGTCCGGGCACATCGCCGACGTCGGCTTCGACCTCTATATCCGGCTGGTCGGCGAGGCCGTTGCGGAGTTCCGCGGCCAGGACACCGAGCCCGAGCCGGAGGTCCGGATCGAACTGCCGATCACCGCCCATCTGCCCGAGGACTACGTACCGTCGGAGCGGCTGCGACTGGAGATGTACAAGCGGCTGGCCGAGGTGCGCTCCGATGCGGACATCGAGGCGGTCCGAGAAGAGCTGGCGGATCGCTACGGGGCGTTGCCGTCGGTGGTGGAGACGCTGCTGCAGGTCGCCAAGTTCCGGCTGGTGGCTCGGGCTGCGGGTCTCACCGACATCGTCAGCCAAGGCAACTTCATCCGGTTCGCGCCGGCGGAGCTGCTGGAGTCGCGGCAGCTGCGGTTGAAACGGCTCTATCCGGGGGCGGTCGTCAAGGACACCGCCAAGCTGATCCTGGTGCCGCGTCCTCGATCGAAGACCATCGGCGGCGAGCCGCCGAAGGACGGCGAGCTCCTGGACTGGTGCACGGCCGTGGTCACCGCGATCTTCGCCAGCTGATCTGCGTCGCCACCGCCCGTCACCCAGCGATCACGCCACCAACCCCGCGGTTTGTTCAATGGTCCCTGCGGCGCGAACGGAGTCAGGTTGTCGATCCGGATCTGCGGTGCTCCGACGGCGATGACCACGACGAGAATCAGCGCCAGCAGACTGGACGGTTGGCGCCGGCGGGCCACCAACGATCGCGGGCCGCGCGGGACTTGGGTACGGCTGGCGCCGGCGGCCGCAAACGTACGGGTCATCCGTCTGCTGCCTGGACGGCTGCCGCCCCCGGCCACAAAGCGTTCGCTCGACGCTCAACGCCCCTTGAGTACGTGCAGCATGTAGCGGTGACGAACCACCACATGAGAGTCCCGTAGGATCGCGGACGCGACCATACGCAGATTCCAGAGGCAGATGACGAGGAGGCCGACGGTGGCACAGGGTTCGATCGTGACGCGGGGTTCGATCGTGGCACGGGGTTCGATCACGGCAGTGGCTCCGCGGTTGGGACTGGCGCGCCCGATCCGCGCTCTGATCGCCGGTCTGCTGGCCGCGATCGTCGTGCTGCTGGCTTCCGGTTGTGCCGTCGAGGGCGCGCCCAGCACGGTCGCCTATGTCGGCGACGAGCGCATCACGCAGCGGCAGCTCGATGCTGCGGTGGCAAGTGTGCAGGCGGCGCTGGGCACGGAGGAGGAGGTCTCGCCGCAGGCGGTCGTCAACGTCAAGATCCAGGGTGCGGTCGCCAACCAGATCGCCGCACAGCGCGAGATCCCGGTGACCGACGCGCAGCGTGACGCGCTGCTGGCGGAGACCAACCTGAAGCCGCTGCTGGCCGACCCGGTCGCGCGCCAGGTGGCGTACGACATCGCGACTCCCCAGATCGTGGCGCAGACCGTCGGCACCGAGGCTTATCTGCGCGATCTGCAGGCGACCGACGTGACGCTGAATCCGCGCTACGGGGTGCTTGACCCGGCCACCAAGACGATCATCGACGGGCAGTCCTCCTCGCTGTCGTTGCCTGCTGCCAGCTCCTGAGGATGCCGCCCCAGCCCCATCCCGAGTTCGACCGTCTGGTCGAGGTGATGGCGACGCTGCGTACCCAGTGTCCCTGGGACCGGGAGCAGACCCACCGGTCCTTGGTGCCCTATCTGGTCGAAGAGACCTGCGAGGTCGTCGAGGCCGTCGAAGGACTCCCGGACGGAACCGTCGCCAGTTCCGGACCAGCGGCCCACCACCTCAAGGAGGAGCTGGGTGACCTGTTGCTCCAGGTCGTCTTCCACGCCCAGCTGGCCAGCGAGCACGGGGACAGCCCAGGCGGCCACGGATTCGACATCGAGGATGTCGCCGCTGGGATCTGCGACAAGCTGATCGCCCGGCACCCGCACGTGTTCGCTGCCGAGGAAGCCCCACACGACCTGAACGACGTCTGGGAGCGGCGCAAGGCCCAGGAGAAGGGCCGTACGTCGGCACTCGACGGCATCCCGGAACGACTGTCGGCGTTGAGCAGAGCCAGCAAGATCATCGGTCGCGCCCGGTCCCACCGGGTCCCGCTCGACCTGCCCACAGCTGAGGTCGACGCGACCACAGTCGGCCAGCAGATCGTTGCGCTCGTGGCCCGCGCCCAGGTGAGCGGTGTCGACGCCGAACAGGCCGTACGCGATGCGGTCCGCGCTCTCGAATCCGATGTCAGGGCGGCCGAGAGCAACGCGATCGCACCCAGCCCGACGTAGTCTGGCCCGCATGAGCGAGCCGCCCTACGCTCCCTATCCACCGCCTCAGCAGCAGCGCAGACCCCCGCAACCGGGCTATGGTCAGCCGCGACCTGACCTGCCGAGGCCCGAGTTGGCGCGCCCCCAGCCCCCTCGGCCACCGTATCGGCGACCCGATCCCGAGACGGCCAGCCAGGTGCGGGCGGCGTACGACGCCCGGGCCGAACTCGGCCCGGAGTACGAGGACGCGATCGCGGCCGGGCTCGCCGAACGCGTCGAGGAGCTGGTCGCCTATCGGACTGCCGAGCTCCGCCAGGTCAACGCCCGATCCCGCGAGGACCGCGATGACGTGCGGCGCGGGAACACCCACCGGTTCGTCCTCGGCATCGTCTCGCTCGGCACCGGCGTGCCGATCACCGCGATCGCCGCGAACAGTGTCGACCAGGGGCTGCTTGGCGTGATCGCCGCGTGGGCCGGCATCGTCGGAGTGAACGCCGTCTTCGCCTGGGGCAGCCGTCGCAAGTCGCGCGAGTGAACTCTCCGAAGTGAACTATCCCGGGCACCGCCCAGCCTCGCGGGCTAGACCGGTCGGCGCCATTAGGGTGGAGTCGACAATCTGAAGGTCCGGGTCGTTGGACCCGGGCGGTACGGAAGGCAGTTCGACGTGGCAAGTATTGAGTTCATCGGCGCCCGCGAGATCCTCGATTCCCGCGGTAACCCGACCGTGGAGGTCGAGGTCATCCTCGACGACGGCTCAGAGGGGCGTGCGGCAGTGCCGTCGGGCGCGTCGACTGGCGCCTTTGAGGCGGTCGAACTGCGTGACGGAGACAAGGGTCGCTATGGCGGCAAGGGTGTCACCAAGGCCGTTCTGGGCGTGATCGACCAACTCGGCCCCGAACTGGTCGGCTATGACGCCAGCGAGCAGCGGCTGATCGACCAGGCGATGATCGACCTGGACGGCACCGAGAACAAGGGCAACATCGGCGCCAACGCGATCCTCGGCGTCTCCCTCGCCGTCGCGCACGCCGCCGCCAGTTCGGCCGACCTGCCGCTCTACCGCTATGTCGGCGGGCCGAACGCGCACGTGCTGCCGGTGCCGATGATGAACATCGTCAACGGCGGCGCCCACGCCGACTCCGACGTGGACGTGCAGGAGTTCATGATCGCCCCGATCGGTGCGGCCACCTTCCGTGAGGCACTCGAGATGGGTGCGGGTGTCTATCACTCGCTCAAGGGCGTGCTGAAGAAGCAAGGTCTGTCGACCGGCCTCGGTGACGAGGGCGGCTTCGCACCGAACCTGCCGGCCAACGTGGCCGCGCTCGAACTGATCTCCACGGCCATCGAGGCCGCCGGCCTGACCGTTGGCCGCGACATCGCCCTCGCCCTGGACGTGGCCAGCACCGAGTTCTTCAACGCCGACAAGGGCCTCTACCTCTTCGAAGGCCGCGAGCTGTCTGCCGACGAGATGACCGACATCTACACCCAGTGGATCGACGCCTTCCCGATCGTGTCCATCGAGGACCCGCTGGCCGAGGACGACTGGGCCGGCTGGAGCTCGCTGGTCGAAAAGATCGGTGACAAGATCCAGGTGGTCGGCGACGACCTCTTCGTCACCAATGTGACCCGGCTGCAGCGTGGCATCACGGAGAAGGCCGCGAGCGCGTTGCTGGTCAAGGTCAACCAGATCGGCTCGCTCACCGAGACCCTGGACGCGGTGACCATGGCTCAGCGGGCCGGGTTCGCCTGCATGATGAGCCACCGTTCCGGCGAGACCGAGGACACCACCATCGCGGACCTGGCCGTGGCTACCAACTGCGGTCAGATCAAGTCCGGTGCCCCGGCGCGGACCGATCGGGTGGCGAAGTACAACCAGTTGCTGCGGATCGAGGAGGATCTCGACGACGCGGCCCGCTATGCCGGTGCCTCTGCCTTCCCGAGGTTCACGGCCTGATGCCGACGGGCCCACGGCCGACCGCACGTCCGGGAGCCGGTCCCGGGCGCGGTCGGCCGCGCGCCCGCAGCACCGGCCGGCCCACCAAAGCCAACGCCGGTTCGACAGCCGAGGCTCGGACCAGCGGTGCCACGGCCCCGGTAGGCGCTGCCGCCAACGGCTCGGCGGCGCGCGCCGAGAGTGCTGCTCCGACGGGTCACCAGGCTGCTGGCAACAAGGCGCCCAAGCAGGCCAAGAATCGCACCGGTGCGAAGAAGCCTCGCCGTCGCTCCAGTCTCACCACTCGTGCGGTCGCGCTCGCGGTGGTGATCTTGATGCTGACGATCTCGTATGCGAACAGCCTGCGGGTCTATTTCGCCCAATCGCACGAGGTCGCCACCACCAAGGCCGAGATCGCCGACCGCCAGGCCAAGATCGCTGATCTGCAGACCGAGCTCAATCGGTGGAACGACCCGGGCTTCGTCGAGCTCCAGGCCCGGACCCGGCTCGGCTGGGTGATGCCCGGCGAGATCGGCTTCACGGTGGTCGATGCCGACGGGAAACCGCTCGGCGGGGGCTCCGAGCTGACCACCGGCACGAAGCCGGCCAGTGACAAGGTTCCCCAGTCCTGGTACACGCGGTTGTGGGGGTCGGTCGAGGCGGCCGACAAACCGGCGCCCGATCCCAAGCCGGACCCGGCCGACGTCAAACCGATCACCGAGGACGACGTCAACGACGCCACGACGGGCGGTCGCTGAGCACGCGTGGTGATCGAACCGATGACCACCGCCGACGAAGCCGTGGTGACCGAGCAGCTGCAACGGCGGCCGCGGGGCGTGGTCGGCGTCGCATACCGCTGTCCGGCCGGGCATCCCGGTGTGGTCGCAACGCTGCCGCGGCTGGCGGACGGTACGCCGTTCCCGACCACCTTCTATCTCACCTGCCCGCGAGCAGTGGCTGCCTGTTCGACGCTGGAGGCATCCGGGCTGATGACCGAGCTGTCCGAGCGGCTGGCGGCCGAACCCGAGCTCGCGGTGGCGTACGCGCAGGCCCATCGCGCCTATCTCACCGCACGAGAGGCGATCGCCGCCGATACCGTCGGGCCAGTGCCCGAGATCGCCGAGGTCTCGGCCGGCGGCATGCCGGCGCGGGTCAAATGTCTGCACGCGCTGCTGGGGCATGCACTGGCTGCCGGGCCAGGGGTGAACCCCATCGGCGATCTGACCTTGGCGCTGATCCGGGATCGCTGGCCGTTCCCCTGCCGGGCCGGCGGATGACAGGAGCGCCGGTGGCCACTGAGCCGGTACGGGTGGGCGCGATCGACTGTGGCACCAATTCCATTCGGTTGCTGATCGCCGAGGCTCGGGTCGACGGGAGCCTGATCGACCTGGTCCGCGAGTTGGAGATCGTCAGACTCGGGCAAGGGGTCGATGCCACCGGTGAGTTGCACCCAGATGCGCTCGCGCGGACCTTCGCCGCGGCTGAGCGTTACGGCGAGCAACTGCGCGCGTACGGAGTGAGGCCGGAGCGGACCAGGGTGGTCGCGACCTCGGCCACCCGGGACGCCCGGAATGTCGAGGACTTCGATGCCGGGATGGCAGCTCGCCTGGGTGTCCGCCCTGAGATCATCAGCGGCACTGAGGAGGCCCGGCTGTCGTTCACCGGCGCGCTCAGCGGTGTGCGTGTTGCTAGCGATGGGCCGATCCTGGTGATGGACATCGGCGGTGGCTCCACCGAGCTCGTGCTGGGGGATCGGACGGGCCGGATCGACCGAGCAGTATCGCTGAACATCGGCTCGGTCCGGCTGACCGAACGGTTCGGCTTGGTCGGCCCGCTCACCACCGAAGCGCGGCAGTCCGCCGCCGCGTACGTGGACGGGCTGCTGGACCAGCTCGAGTGGCCGAGCGGACTCCTGGGCCAGATTGGCAGCTGGATCGGGGTCGCCGGCACCGTGACGACGATGTCGGCGTTGAAGCAGGGCCTGATTAGCTACGACCGATCCAAGGTGCACGGCTCGGTCCTCAGTCTGGCCGAGATCGCCGGACTGTCGAACCGGCTCGCGACGCTGACGACCGAGGAGATCCACGATCTCGGGGTGCCCGCCGGTCGTGCCGACGTCATCACCGCCGGCTCGCTGATCGCCGACCGAGTGGCGAATCGCGTGGGTCGGCCGATGATCGTCAGCGAGAGCGACATCCTCGATGGCATCGTCCTGGGCCTGCTGGCGCGCTGACCCATCCGACGTGCTTCGGGGCGCTCGCAGGAGCTACCCGCTGCGTACGAGGCGGAGCTGCCCGCTAGTTGCGTTCGAAAGGAAGGAGATGCACCTGTGCCTGGCAGCGAAAGGGTGTCCACCCCGAGTCTGGGTGAGGCGGTGCCTGGATGCGGATCAGGCGGTGTAGGGCTCGGCGTTCCATCCGCAGTCGGCGAGCACTCTCGCGGTGGCATCCGCCAGTGATTCTTCGGGACCGATGATCTGCTCGCTGACGTCAAGCAGCGAATCCGGACACTTGCGCCACCTGATGGTTCAAAGGCTCTTGAGCAGGAGATTGGGGCGAACTTGCTGGATCAGCTCGAAATCGCTGTCAGCGTGGAGAACGCCGGCCTGGTGGGCGAGGGCGGTCTCGGCGATGAAGAGGTCGCCGAGTGCTCGCCGATGCCACATGCTGCGATGGTGTGCGAGGTCGGCTTGTAGCTGAAGCACGCGGTCGAAGATGTTGGCGGGCGCTTCGACGATGTGGAACATCTCGCGTAGTTCGGTGTGCTGGGTGTCGTAGTCGAGGGCGGACCGCGCGGAATAGAGCCACTCCAGCAGACCCATCTCGCAGATCGCCAGCCGGGCAGGGCTGATCCCGGCTGGCAGTGGCGATCCGCCGATGAGGCGTACGTGGGCGCTCTTGTCGATGATCCAGAGGTTCAGCGCCATGCTTCGCCCGACAGCAGGACCTCGAGGTCGACGCTCTCGCCGGCGCCGGCGAGGTGTCGGTTGAAGAGGTCGAGTCGATGCTGCTCCTCGAGGCGGCTCTGGGCGATCAGGAGCCGCAGACCCTGCTCAACCGTGGCGCGCAGGGTGCTGCCGGTCACGTCGACAGCCTGCGCGGCGAGGGTCACATCGAGTTCGATGGTGGTGCGCTTCACGGCCATGAGTACATACTAGTAGATGACAGGTACATATCATCCACAAGGCGGGGCCGTTGGCCGCCGCTCATTAGCCGCGAGGGGACGTCGCCCCGCGCCGGATCGGCCCGCATTCGTAGGCAGCGACGATCAGCTGCACCCTGGTGGTCAGCTCGAGCTTGCGCAGCAGCCGGTTGACGCGGGTCTTGACGGTGGCTTCGGAGACGACCAGGTCCGCGGCGATCTCGCCGTTGGAATAGCCACTCGCCACCAGGCGAAGCACGTCAATCTCGCGCGCCGTCAGGTCGGCCAGCGTCGAGTCGGTGAGTCGCGGTCCGGGCAGACTCGGGTAGCTGTCGATCAGTCGTTCGATGAGGCGGCATCGACGATCCGATGTCCGGCGGCCACATCGTGACCGACGCCTTCGAGGCCCGCGCGTTGCAGCACGAGATCGACCACTGCAACGAGTCACTGTTCCTGGACCGGGTGGCCGGCGCGCACGCCCTGCACACTCAGAAGGTCTACTTGGAGGCACCCGCTGGGGCAGCGCCTGCGGTCGATGTCGATCTCGGTCGGCGCTGGTTTCGCGAGAAGGAGACTCGGACCGCTACCTGACCGGTCGGTAGGTGATGTGGGTGACCAGGGACGCGACTCGGACCGACACACGTTCGAGTGTTTGGGCCGGAACGCCGTCGAACACCCGCTCGCCGGCGCCGATGACGCACGGCGTGACATGGAGTCGCAACTCGTCCAGGAGCCCGGCGGCAAGGTACTGATTGACGGTTCTCGCGCCGCCTGCGATCGAGATGTTCCGGTCACCGGCGGCGGCGCGTGCTTGTGCCAAGGCGGACTGGATGCCGTCGGTGACGAAGTGGAACGTGGTGCCACCCTCCATCTCGATCGGCCCGCGCGCGTAGTGGGTGAGCACGAAGACCGGGTTGTGGTACGGCGGATTCGGGCCCCACCATCCGCGCCAGTCGCGGTCCCACTCGCCCCGGACCGGGCCGAACATGTTGCGGCCCATGATGGTCGCGCCCGAGTCGACGATCCCATCGACCTCGGCGGCATTCTCCTCGTACGTATCGAACATCCAGCTATGCAGCCAGGACTCGTTGATGTCGCCGAACGGAGCCTCCTCTCGCTGGTTGAGGCCCGCGGCGAAGCCGTCGGCGGAGACTGCGATGTCGCAGTAGACAGTGCTCATGATGTGACCCCTCACCGATGGCGATTCGCACGTGGTCAACAGGCTAGTGGCCTGTCGCTGCGATTCCCCGAGGAATAGGAGCGACAAGCCACTAGTCAAACGGGTTGAATCCGTACGCCAAGATCGCCGGCTTCATCGCCAGAAGGTGAACAGGTGTTGACCAGGGTCGAGAGGCACGGGCGCCCCGTCGTAGCGGACGGCCCCCAACGCGGCGCCTGATACCGGATCGGATTCGGCGTACGTGAGTTCGCCGAATCCGACCTCTGCGAACTCGGCCCGAATGCGGTCGTTGATGTCGTTGCGACTACCGTCGCGCCCCCGTGACCAGAGCACGGTCGCCCCCGGCGCGCAGAACTGCGGGGCCGTCGCAATCGTCTTGCTGATGTCGGTTTCGGAGATGTTGCCGAAGATTCCGACAAGAAGCAGGATGTCGGCCGGCACGGCGTCCACATAGGCGCTGGTGTCCGCCGCGTCGCAGACGCGGACCCGGACACCGGTGAGGCCGGCTGCAGCGGCGCGATCCTTGGCTCGGTCCGCCATCCGAGGGTGCGCCTCGAGCAAGACAGCCTCTACTCGTGATGCGTCGTCGCGGGCCGCCAGGACGTCGATGATGTCCCGACCGTCTCCTGCACAGACACTCACGATGCGGACTGGTCCGGTTCTGCCGTCCAGGTCTTCTCTCAGATACGCCTGGACGTGCCGGAGCCGCCACGAGAGCGACGAGTCCGGATCGTCGTAGTGACGCAGCCACTGCTCGTAGTCGCGAAGAGCCATGCGCCTGAGTCTGCACCAGTCCGCGAGAAGGAGATCCGGCACCCGATTCGGCGCTGACGAGGTGCCAAACCTCCTTCTCGTGGTCAGGACCAGCCGATTCCGGCCGGTTCACGGCCGTTCGGGTGCCAAGAGACCGTAGATGGCCCCGTCGTGGAACAGTCCGTCCTCCTCGAAGGAATGGTCGCGTCGAGTCCCTTCCCGCTGGAAGCCGAGCCGGCCCAGCAGACGTACCGATTCCTCGTTGTCGGCAATGGTCTGGGCCTCGACGCGATGCAGGCCCAGCTCGGAGAATCCGTACGCCAGGATTGCGGCCAGGGCCTCCGTCGCGAGCCCTCGACCCCACAGATCCCTGCTCAGGTCGTAGCCGACCTGGGCGCGGCGATGGTAGGTGTCCCAGCCGTCAAAGCCGAAGATCCCGATGACCCGACCGGTCTCAGTGAGCGTCACTGCCCAGATAACGCCGGCCCGGTTTGCGTAGACGTCCCGGATCTCCTCGATCAGACCCCGGCTCTCGTCCAGATCTCGGAGGGGTGCGGAGTTGTACCGCTGTGCCACCGGATCGCTCCGGAACACCAGGATGTCGGCAGCGTCGGTTGTCACAGGTTCGCGAAGGACCAGCCGGTCGGTGGTCAGCCGCGGAAAGCCGTCGAAGTCGATCATTCGCGGATCGTCGCATCGACATCCGTCAGCGATCAACGGCTTTCCTGTGCGTCCGCCGGGATGCCGCAGGAACGCTGGTCCACAGCGCAACGCTGACTGGCTCCTCGAACACCATCCTCCTGGGTATCCGCCGGTTTTGTTCCGTGGTGCACCTCAGAAGGGGACCACGGAACAAAACTCCGGCAGGTCATTCGACGGCGTCGAGCTCCAGCACGGTCTCGGTCCCGGTGGCGAGCCGGAGGGGAGTGCCATCGACGGTGATATCGAGTTCCTCACCGGCGGGACCGTCCACCGACAACCGCACCTCGGCATGCGTGGCACGTACCCGCAACCGGAGCCCGCGCCAGTTGATCCGATAGCTGAGGCCCTCCCATTCGTCGGGGATCCACGGCCGGTGCAGCACCAGCTCGCCGTTCTCGACCTGCAGTCCGCCGAAGCCGTTCACCAGCGTCGACCAGGTGCCGGCGGCCGAGGCGATGTGCATGCCCTCGTGCGTGTTGCCCTGGTTGTCGGCCAGGTCGACGAGAGCAGAACGAGTGAAGTACTGCAGCGCACGGGTGTGATCGCCCACGTTGAGTCCGACGGTGGCGTGCACCGACGGGCTCAGCGAGCTCTTGTGCAGCGTCCGCGGCTCGTAGTAGTCGAAGTTCGCCCGCTTCACCTCCGGGCTGAAGGCGTCCGGGAACATCAGCACGGCCTGCAGCACGTCGGGCTGCTTGAGCAGTTGCGTGGTCTCGCAGTTGAAGTGGTGATAGCCCTCGGGATAGCGGGGCATGTTGTTCTCGTCCCACTCCGTGACCGGTACGTCGTCGCGCTCGAAGTAGCCGGCGAACTGCTCGATCACGCCGTTCTCGTTCGCCGACCCCTGCACCAGCCGATCGGCGGTCGAGCGCCACTGCGCAGGCTCACCGGCGTCCAGTCCGAGCGTCTCGACGACAGCCGCCAACTGCTCCGGTGCCTGCTCGCTCATCTGGTCGAAGACCGACGCGGCATAGTTCAGATGCCAGCGGACGATGAAGTTGGTGAAGGCGTTGTCGTCGACGTGGGAGTGGAACTCGTCCGGCCCCATGACGCTGCGCATATGCGCGCTGCCGTCCTCATCGGTCTGGATGAAGGACACCCAGAACCGTGCGGTGTCGAAGAGCACTTCGGCCGCCTCGCCGAAGAGGTAGTCGACGTCTTGCGTGGCCTCCACATAGCGGTGGATGGCGAACGGCACATCGGCGGTGACGTGCACCTCCTCGTCACGGGTCCAGAACCGGTCCTTGCCGTCCGCGGTCAGGATCGGGCACTCTTCGTCTCCGGTCGCCGCCGCCTCCCAGGCATATCGTGCGCCGAGCGTGCCGTTCGCGGCCGAGTTCCGGCGGGCGCCGGGCAGCGTGTGATGCCGGTAGCCGAGCAGGGCACGTGCCGTGTGCGGGTTCGTGAGCAGATAGAACGGCAGCATCACCGCCTCGGTGTCCCAGAACACGTGGCCGCGATAGCCCTCGCCGCTGAGCGACTTGGCGCCGATGTTCACGGTGGGATCGTCCGGGTTCGCGGTGATGAGCAGGTGGTAGATGCCGAACCGCACCGCCAGGCTCAGCTGGTCGTCCCCATGCACCTCGGCATCGGATGCCTCCCAGAGATCTGCCCAGACGTCCGCGCTCTCGGCCAGCAGGGTGTCCACCCCGCGCGCCGCCGCGTCCTGGGCGAGCGCTGCGGCACGAGCCGCGAGATCCTCGCCGGCAACGGCGTCGACGTCGCGACTGGTCCGCACGGCCACCACCTTGTCCAGCCGTGCGGTCTGACCCTCTGCCAGAGAGACGGTGAGCGTACGGCGGATCGAGTCCGCCGCGTGCACGGTCGACTCGGCCGAGGCCGCCGGCGTGAGCGATGCCGACACAGCGAAAGCAATGTCCACGTCGGACCCGATGGTGTGCGTGGTCAGCACCAGCTCGCCGCCCTCGGTCTCCTCGGTGGCGACCGTACGCAGGTGCCGGCTGCGTGCCCACTTCGCGTTGCGTTCCTCGGTGGTGAAGACCCGCCCCTTCGGATAGACCGGGAGCGCTTCCATGTTCGTCCGATCCCCGTCGATGCCGGTGATCAACTGGACGTCGCCGGCGTGGTTGAGCGGGGTCACTTCGAGCCGGAGCAGCGCGATGTCGCGGTCGTGCATCGACGCCGTACGCACACTGTCGACCCGCGTCTGGTTCCCGGCGCGGTCCTCGAACACGGTCGAGCGCCACAGCACACCGTGCGCCAGGTCGAGCGCCCGCTGGTGTGAGACCACCGTGCAACTGTCCACGGTGAGCTGGGTGCCCGCGGCGATGACCGCGGTGTCGAGCCAGTCGGGGAGGTTGACCAGGTCGATCACGATCGAGTCGTGCGCGTCGTACACGCCGGCAACGAAGCTCCCGGGAATGTCGCCGTGATGGCGTTCCTCCAGCGAGCCACGGGCGGCGAACCGTCCGTTCCCCACGGTGAACTGGGTCTCGTACACGTTCGCGAGCTCCGGCTCGAACTGGGTTTGGTGCACGGTCCACTCGGCCGGCAGCGCAGCCATCGCCGCGGGGATCTGGCCGGCGGCCCCAGGGTTGACCGAGATGGGGCTGATCGTCTCGCTCATGCGCCGAACGCCGCCTGGATCTGCGCTGCCGTGGTCTCCCGGTCGCTGTAGCCGTCCAGCTTGGTTGCGCTGGCCCGCTGCGCCCCGATCGCATTGCCGTAGCGGCAGGCCGTCACGATGTCGCCGTCGAGGAGATAGCCGAACGCCATCCCGGCGGCAAAGGAGTCGCCGCAGCCCGTCGTGTCGATCACCCGATCGATGGGCAACCTGGGCACCACCGTCTCGATGAGCTCTCCGTCGTGGTCGAGGGTGAAGGCGACGCAGCCCTCTTCGTCGAGGGTCACGCACAGCGCCTTGAGACCTCCGGACAGCACCCCGCGAGCGAAGTCGGTGAGATCGGACACCGGGATCGGATCGCCGGGCTCACGGTCGTCGCCCGGCCCGGGGAGCCAGCTGCAGCCGGCCTCCTCCAGGTTCATCTTGAGGATGTCGAGACTGGGCAGCCACTCTTGGATGTCGATCCACAGCCGTCGCTCCCGTTTGCCGCCGTGGTTGATCGCCGTGGTCGGCCCGTGGCCATCCAGCAGGATGACGCCGTCACTGTTCGCACGGATGTACTCGAGGGTGGATTGGCTCACCTCGTAGTCGGTGATCGGCACGCAGACGAACGCGTCGGCATCGAGCGCGAACTCCACATCGGCAGGCGTGATCGGTGCCATGAAGCCCGTCTGGCGCTCCAGTCGGTTGTTCTGGTCGACGAACTTGAGCCGGACGACGTCTCCGCGATCCCCGACGGCGCGGATGCCGGTGAGGTCGAGGTTGGGATACTTCGAGAGGATCTCGAGGATCGGGCCCTCGTCCTGCTCGGAGACGTTGACGATCGGCACGACGGTGCCCTGGTCGCCGACGAGCGCTGACAAGGCGATCGCGGTGTACAGCGCGCAGCCGTACTTGTTGAGGACCTGACCACGGTAGGTGGTGATGTGGTCTCGGGGGATAGGTCCGAGCACGGCGATCTTCGTCGGGACGGTTGCTGTGGCGTGTTCAGCCATCGGCCAGTGCCTCCTCGTTGAGTGGTGCGACCCCTGGTGTGGGATCGGCGGTGAGCTTGGTGGGGTTCCCGCAGTCAGCCGAACAGGATGACGCTGTGCTGGTCGCTGGCGGTTCATCCCTGTGCAGTGCAGGCCCGCGTGGCGGCACGCTGACCCGCCAAGCATCCTGGCACACGCGATGGATCGGCACGAGAGGCAACTCTGACTTCGCGCTCAGGAGGCTCCGTACGGATCCACGGGGTGTCCGCACGGGTCTAGGATCGCCCCGATCGGGCCCCCGTAGCCCAACCGGCAGAGGCAGGCGGCTTAAACCCGCCCGAGTGTGGGTTCGAGTCCCACCGGGGGCACGAAAAGCTCGAGCTTTGTGCCTTGCCCTGACCTGTGACAGTTCTCGAACCTCCCGCTTGGGGCGGGTAGAGTCGCATCCACACGACTGGCGCGGGTGGGCGGACCACCGGGGAGTGACGTCAGGGCATCGACCGCCTGGGTGCCCGCCGAGACGAAGCCAGGAGTGCGCCCTGACCAACGCGACGACCAGGCTCCACCTCGATCGTGTTCAGGCTGCGCGGCAGGTTATCAACCCGGCATTTCTCGACACACCGTTGTATGTGTGTGAGAGCCTCGCGCCAGTGCTCGGATGCGAGGTAAGCGTGAAGCTCGAAACAGCGAACCCCGTTCGTAGCTTCAAGGGCAGGGGCACCGAGGTCGTCGCGACTCAGATGGCCGATGCAGGAGAACGCTCCGTCGTCTGCGCCAGCGCAGGAAACCTTGGTCAGGCCCTGGCATGGTCGGGTCGCCAGCGCGGTCTCGACGTCACCGTCGTGGCCTCACGCTTCGCGCCGGCGATCAAGCTCGACCGCATTCGCGCACTGGGAGCGAGGCTGGAGTTGGTGGACGGCGACCACGAGTCGGCGCGCGACTGGGCTGTTGAGATCGCCCGAACAGAGGGTATCCGCCTGCTTGAGGACAGCCTCGACATCGAGACCTGTGAGGGCGCCGCGACCATCGGCCTGGAACTCGCGGCCGCCAGTTCGTCGTACGACTCCATTCTGATAGCTCTCGGCGGGGGCGCTCTCGCGACCGGCGTCGGCTATGCAATGAAGTCGCTGTCTCCCGAGACGGAGGTCGTCTGCGTGCAGCCGCACGGTGCGCCGGCCCTGACCCGCTCATGGCAGCAACAGCGTGTCGTCACCACCAGCTCGACAAGCACGATCGCCGACGGCGTTGCAGGGCGTTACCCCATCGCGGAAGTCCTGGCCGACCTGCTCGTCGTGGCCGACGATGCCGTCTTGGTCCGGGAAGAGTCGATCGTGACAGGCATGCGACTGCTGATGGAGCACGCAGGCCTCGTGGTCGAGCCAGCGGCCGCACTCGGCATCGCCGCGATCCTTGAAGCGCCCGAACGCTTCGCAGGCCAGCACGTCGTCACGATCGTGTGCGGCAGCAATGTCGACCCTGCCGCCTATCGTGGCTGGATCGATCCCGCGAGGCCGTGATCAGCTGCGTCTCCCTTACGCGGCTCCGGCGATCTCCTGCCGCAGCACGGGCAGCACCTCGCTGCCGACGAGGTCGATGACCTGGTGGATCTTGGCTTCGGGGATGCCGCCGTAATCGAAGCCGAACAGCACCCGGCGCAGCGGTCCGAAGTGGGCCGGGAAGGTCAGCACCTTCTCGACGACCTGGGCCGGGCTGCCGACGGTGAGGCCGGTGGTGGCGATCTCGTGTTCAAGGGAGTGGCCTGATCGGGCGTGGATGGGGTGCGCGTTGAAGTACGGGCGGTACTCGTGGAGGGCGTCTTGGGAGTTGGGGCGTACCCAGATGCCGCCTCCGGCGCCGACGATGCCGTCCTCGGGGCGGCCGTGGCCGTGGGCGGCGAACCGTTCACGGTAGAGAGTGACGGAGCGGGCGTAGTGCTCCATCGGCGCGAAGTTGTTGTTGATGAAGAAGCCGTCGGCGTATCGGGCGGCTTGCTCGGCGATCTCGGGGCTGCTGATGGAGCCGTGCCACACGAACGGGGGAACGCCGTCGAGGGGGCGCGGCACCGAGGTGAACTGCTGCAGCGGGGTGCGGTAGCGGCCCGACCAGTCGAGGTTCTCCTCGCGCCACAGTCGGCGCAGCAGCTCGTAATGCTCGAAGGTGAGTCCGAGGCTGTCGGCGTAGTCGTAGCCGAACCAGGGGTACACCACGGGGGTGTTGCCGCGACCGAGCATCAGATCGACGCGGCCGTCGGCGAGGTGCTGCAGCGTCGCGAAGTCCTCGGCGATCTTCACCGGGTCGTTGGTGGTGATGAGGGTTGTGCCGGTCGACAGGGTGATGCGGCTCGTGCGCGCCGCGATGTAGGCCAGCAGTGTCGAGTCCGCGCTGGAGATGTAGGGCGGATTGTGATGCTCACCCATCGCGAACACGTCGAACCCGGCCTCTTCGGCATGCACGGCGATGCGGGTGAGCGCATGGATGCGCTCGTGCTCGGAGACGAGCACGCCGCTCACCGGGTCGCGGGTGAGGTCCCCGATGCTCAACGTCCGAATTCCATGGTCAAACCTCCAGGATCTAGGCGAGTGCGATCGTGCGGGCGATCGCGACGAACAGCGGGGCAGCGACCAGCAGCAACACGAAGGGCAGTCCGGCGTACTCACGACGCCGGGCGTGGACGCTGGCAGCCCCGATCATCAGTGCCGCCAGGGCGTACCCGGCGATGGGGGTGAGCACCGGCAGGATGCTCAGCGCCCACGACAGCACCAGCCCGAGGGAACCGGCGACCTCAGCGACTCCGATCAGCTTGATCGCCGGCTGGCTGAAGTCATTCGCCCATCCCATATTGGGGTTCTCCAGGATCTTCTCCTTCGATCGGGCGAGCTTGCTTGCGCCGGCTCCGCCGAGAATGAGGACGACGATTCCGGTGACGATCCATACCGCGATATCCACTGCCTGTTCCTTTACTTCTTGTCTCTGTGCGTTGGTTTCGGGCGTACGCAGGTGTTGGTGACGGCCGCGATCGGAGCGACCCGGGAGGCTCAGTAGCCGATGACCTGACGGATCAGAACGAGGTGCGTGCGGCCGGGCAGGTCGCCGTAGATCTCGAGCGTCTTGTTGAGGCGGCTGTTCTGTCCGTACGCCTCCTGCGCTCGCACGTTCTCCAACGGCAGGCTGTGCTCGCGTACGCGGCGGCGCGCGGTGTCCAGGTCGGGCACGACCTTGTGCAGCCCGGCGACCAGCACCACGTGGTCGGCTCCCCAGGCCACGGTCGCGAACTGGCTGCCGGAGGCGGAGCCGATCAGGAGCTCGCCGTCCTGGGTGATGGCGTGCACGCTGCCGAGCGCGTAGTCCGGGGCGACGGCGATCTCTTTCATCTGGCGGGTGGCGAAGTTCTGCGCGGTCATCTGGAGGCGGACCGACTCGTACGGCCCGTCCGGGGCATCGACCTCGGCCGAGATGCCCGTCTCGTCGAGGGTGATCGAGGTGTTCTTCCAGACTCTGGCGCCGTGCGGGATCTGGGCCAGCGCGGCCTTCCGTGCGGCCGTCAGATCGTCCACGACCTCCACGGTAAAACCGTGCGACTCCAGTGCAGACACGGTCGCGGCGACCGTCTGCTCATCGGGCAGAACATCGAACTGGGACATGGGCACTCTCGCTCCTCGACTATAAACGGACTCTACCCCGCTTCTAAGTAGAAGATTACCCCGGTTATGCTGGGATGCAAAGTCCAGTGGGCTACAACCGTGGATGGAGGTGCGCGTGGTTGCCGAGCGTGCTGACGCTGCCCGGAACCGGGCGGTGCTGATCGAAACCGCGCGGGCGATGTTGGCCGACGTGGGGGTCGACAAGATCACGATGGACGCGCTTGCGGAGCGGTCCGGTCTCGGGAAGGGCACCGTGTTCCGGCGGTTCGGGACGCGATCGGGCATCTTCATGGCGCTGCTGGGCGATGGCGAGCGAGCCTTCCAGAAGCGCGTGCTCTCCGGCCCGCCGCCACTCGGCCCCGGCGCCGAGCCGCTGGACCGACTCATCGCCTTCGGGCGCGCGCGCCTACGGTTCCTCGCGGAGAACCGTGAGATCGCCCGTGCCGCGTTCGATGGGCGCACACCGGTTCCCTTCGGCCCGCCGACCACGATGACGCAACAGCACATCCGGACACTGCTGGAACAGGCGGGGATCGACGCGGCAGATCTCGACATCCTCGCGATGCAGTTCAACGCCGCACTGGACGTGCCGCTGCTCCTCTACATGCCGTTGGATGACAGCGAGCATTCGGCGGAGACGTTCGAGGACCGACTTGCCCGCGGCTGGGAAGACCTCGTCGCCCGGCTGTCTCGTTGACCCCAGGGTTGCTCTTCACTCGCTGTTGTGTGCGACCGGACCGACAGTCCTGTCCCGGAGATCGGTCACGTCGGCATCGCGATCAGAGGTCTTGACGCTGTACTTGTTTTTTGCAAGTGTTGCCGTTGTAGTCCAACGACCGCATCCGCGAAGAGGGAGAACCCGATGACCATGCTGTTCGTCAGCCTGCCGGTGACCGATCTGGAGCGCGCGAAGGCGTTCTACACGGCGATCGGATTCACCATCAACCCGCTCTTCACCGATCACAACGCGGCCTGTGTCGTCGTCGAGGAGGACCACAGCGCGATCATGATCTTGACCCGCGAGTTCTTCCAGACCTTCACCGATCTGCCGCTCGGCGATCCGGCGGTCTCCCCGACCGGGTCGACCTCGGTCTTCGTCGACAGCCGCGGGGCGGTTGACGCGGCGGCGGCAGCCGGCCTGGCAGCGGGCGGCTCGGAGCCGCGGCCCGCCTCGGACTTCGGCTTCATGTATCAGCGTGGGATCACCGATCCCGACGGCAACAACATCGAGTTCGGATGGATGGACCCGGCCGCCGCCGAGCAGGGCCCGGAGGCGTTCGCCGCTGAGCAGGTCTGAGGGCAGGCAGGTCTGAGGTCGATGGCGGCGCGCGACTACGGGCAGTACTGCGGCGTCACCCGGGCGTTGGAGCTGGTCGGTGAACGCTGGGCCATGCTCATCGTCCGCGACCTGCTCGTCGGGCCGCGTCGTTACGGAGAGCTCGCCGCCGGATTGCCCCGCATCCCGAGCAACATCTTGGCCGCACGGCTCAAGGAGTTGCAGGAGGCCGGTGTGATTCGCCGGGCACCCCGCTCACGGGTCATCGTCTACGAGTTGACCGCCTATGGACGTGAGCTCGAGCCCGTCGTGCTCGCGCTCGGTGCCTGGGGCTTCAAGGCGATGAGCGATCCGCGGGAGGATCAGGTCATCACGCCCGACTCGATGACGATGACGCTCCGTACTGCCTTCCGTCCTCAGGTGGCCGCGACCCTTCCGGCGACGGCGTACGCAGCACGCCTCAGTGCCACCGAGCTGCTCATCCACGTGGACGGCCCCACTCTCGCGGTGACCCGGGATCACGTGCCGGTCGACCTCGCCTTCGCCGCAGGTCCGGGTATCCGCCGACTCATCTCCGGCGAGCTCAGTGCGGATCGGGCGATCGCCACCGGCGCGATCGAGGTGCTGAGCGGGCGCGAAGACCTCCTCGATCGTTTCGCCACCACGTTCCATCTGGCCGCTTGAGCTGAGCCGGGGGAGCTGAGCCGGGGATACGTCAGGGCTCGAGGTAGCCGGCCAGGTTCGCCAACGACGAAGTGATCCCCTGGGCGTGGTCCCGGGCACGGATCCCGTCGGGAACCTGGCGCGCCACGATCTCGACCTCGGTACCCTCCTCGACGCTGCGCAGATTCCACTCCAGCTGCATCGTTCCCTGGAACGCCGGGTCGTCGGACTCGAAGTCGATCTGCTGGACGAGCTGTTCACCCGGGACGAGTCGGGAGATGCGGGCTTCGGAGACGTCCGAATCAGCCGAGGTCTTGCCGGGCGCGTCGGAGGGATCGTCGTACGTCAGCACGAGACGGTAGGAGCCACCCTGGCGCAGGTCGAACCGCTCGAACCGGCCATGCATCCCCTGCGGAGGCAACCAGCTGAGCAGCGCCTCCCGGGTCGTCAGGGCCGCGAACACGTCGGTCCGGTCGACGTGGATCAGGAGGCTGGCCCGATCGGTTCTGCCCATGCGTCCAACCTAGGTGGTCCGCCCCGACCATCGTCGAGAAGGGCGGCTGAGCATGGCGGCTGCCACCACGACGGCGATCGGCAGCAGCAGTCCCCAGGCCAGCCCGGGATAGCCGACCAGGGCGAGCATCGGCCCGGACAACGCTCCGCCCGCGGCACCGGCCAGGCTCATCAGCATGTCGCTGCGGCCCTGCAACCGGACTCGCTGAGCAGGTGGCGCCGCGTCGCTGAGCAAAGCCGAGCCGGCGACGGTGGAGGCACTCCAACCGAGGCCGAGCAGGGTGAGACCGATCATCACGAGGCCGTGCGTCTGGGCGCCGAGCGCGGTCACCAGGGCAGCGGCCACCAGCATGGCCTGGCCGAGCAGGATGGTCGGGATTCGGCCGAGTCGGTCGGACAGGATGCCGAAGACCGGGGACAGACCGAACATGCCGGCGATGTGCAGACTGAGCGTCAAACCGACGAGCGACAGCGTGGCCCCGCCGTGCACCAGGTGCACCGGGGTCATCGCCATCAGCGCCACCATCGTCGCGTGGCTGAGCGCCGTGGCCAGAATCGCCAACCGGACCAGGCCGAGGTCGCCCTGGTCCTTCGCCGGCTGCCCGCTGACCGGCTGGTCAGCACTCTGGTCGGCGCTGGCTTGCGTCGTCGCCGCCAGGCTCAGTTCCAGCTGCCGGCTGAGGACCAGCGGATCCGGTCGGAGGAACAGCGCGTACGCCAATGCCGCCGCGAGCTGAGCGACGATCGCGAACACGAACACGCCGGCGAACTGCGGCAGACCGAGGGCCCGGCCGACGACCTCGCCAGGCTCGGCGAGGTTGGGCCCGATCACCGCACCGACCGTGGTCGACCAGACCACCAGCGACAGATCTCGACCGCGGGTCTGCGGTGCGGCGAGGTCGGTCGCCGCGAACCTCGACTGCAAGCTGGCGGCGGTCGAGGCGCCGGCACCGGCCAGTCCGACGAAGAGCACCACGACCGAGCTCAGGACCATCCCCAGCACACACAGCGCCACCCCGCCGGCAGCGACCAACGCAGCGGCGGCCAGGGAGATCCGACGACCGCCACGATCGGCGAGTCGGGCGAGTGGCACAGCCAACAGCGCGGCACCGAGGGTGCTCATGGTCGCAGCCATCCCCGACCAGCTCGCACCGGCAAGCTTGTTGGCAGCCAGCGCCCCGACGCTGAACGCAGCTCCGATCCCCAGACCGCCGAGGATCTGACCGGTCGCCAACAGCGCGAGGGTGCGCCGGCGCAGCACGGCCAGATCGGTGGCGGCGGTCGTCCCAGTGGTCACAGCTGGCGAGCGTAGGCGACGGGACCGACACTCGCCCACTCCTGGAGTCTTCCGTCTGATTCGCGATCGTCCTTGGCCCGCGGGCGCGAGACGTATGGGTCTTCGGTCTGATCCGCGATCGTCTTTGGCCCGCGGGCGCGAGACGTGCCGCTGTTCCGCGCAAGCCGCGGTCGGTCTCGGCGGGCTGCAGATCGCGCTGCTGCGTCGTTCTGGTGCGGGTCGAGCCAGGGACAACCCTGAAACCGATCCCGATTCTTGACCGATTCGCAGTATTGGAACAGACGTCTGACAATACGCGTTACGTAGACTGAGGTCGGCACCACCGCGGTGCCACACACCCAGGAGGACTTTCCATGTTGCGCAGTTCGAACCCGATCCTCTCCAAACAGGACGCGTTCACACCCGCAGCACCCCAGTACGGTCAGCAGCAGTACGGCCAGAACCCCTATGCCCAGACGGATCCGTACGCCCAGCAGCCGGGCTACGCGCCGTACGGGCAGCCGCCGGTCAGTGCCGAACCGCGGATGACCTTCGACGACGTCATCACCAAGACGGCCGTCGTGATGGGTGTGCTGGTCATCTCCGCCGCTCTGGCGTGGATGTTCGTCCCGCCGTCGCTCTACATGCCCGCCCTGATCCTTTCTGGTCTGGTCGGCTTCGGCGTCGTGTTGCTGGTCTCGTTCCGCCGGAACATCTCGCCGCCCCTGGTCTTCGTCTACGCGGCGATCGAGGGCGTGTTCATCGGCATGTTCAGCAACATCTTCAACCAGATCTATCCCGGCATCGTGATGCAGGCCGTGATCGGCACCTTCGCAGCAGCCGGCGTGACTCTGGCGGCGTACCGATTCTTCAACATCAAGGTCACCCCGAAGTTCCAGAAGGTCGTCATCATCGCCACGATCGCGTTCGCGGTGGCCATGCTGATCAACTTCATCGCCTCGCTGCTCGGCTTCAACCTCGGTCTCCGCGACGGCGGCACCGGCCCGGTCAGCCTGCTGGCCGTCGGCTTCTCGATTCTGGGCTGCGTGCTTGCGGTGCTGAACCTGGTGCTCGACTTCGACTACATCGAGAAGGGCGTGGCGATGGGTGCCCCGGCCAGCGAGTCCTGGCGTGGCGCCTTCGGCCTCACCGTCACCATGGTCTGGCTCTACGTCGAGATCCTGCGCCTGCTGTCCTACCTGCGCCGCTGACCTCGTACGGCTTTGATCGGGTCCATCGCCTGATCTGATCGCCGTTTCGATCCACCACCGAGACCGCTCGTCCCACTCCGGGGCGGGCGGTCTCGTCGTTGTCTCCCAGTTGCGTTGTCTGCGCCCGCCGCGGATCGGGGCCTGCCCGTGGGCCCCAGGCCAAATTCCTGGTTACTGGTCCACGGTGGGCGGGGACAGGTAACCGGAAATTCGGCCACGGCCCGGGCTGGCGAAACTTCCGGCTATTGGTCCACGCGTGGCGGGGACAGGTAACCGGAAACCGGGCTCGGTGGTGGGGACGGCTGACCCGGATAGGCTCACCACCGTGGAGTACGTGACGTCGTTGATCGATCTGGTCGGCAACACCCCGTTGCTGCAGCTCACTCGGGTGAGCGGGGATGCCAAGCCGCTGGTGCTGGCGAAGGTGGAGTACCTCAACCCTGGTGGCTCGGTGAAGGACCGGATCGCGGTCAAGATGATCGAGGCGGCCGAGCGGGAGGGCAAGCTCAAGCCCGGCGGCACCATCGTCGAGCCGACCAGCGGCAACACCGGTGTGGGGCTCGCGATCGTGGCCCAGGCCAAGGGCTACCACTGCGTCTTCGTCTGCCCCGACAAGGTGAGCGAGGACAAGCGGAACGTGCTGGCGGCGTACGGGGCTCGAGTGGTGGTCTGCCCGACCGCGGTCGAGCCCGATCACCCGGACTCCTACTACTCGGTCTCAGACCGGCTGGTACGCGAGATCGAGGGCGCGTGGAAGCCCGACCAGTACTCCAACCCGAACAATCCGGCCAGCCACTACGAGTCCACCGGACCGGAGATCTGGCGGCAGACCGAGGGCAAGATCACCCACTTCGTCGCCGGCATCGGCACCGGCGGCACGATCAGCGGCACTGGTCGCTATCTCAAAGACGTCTCCGACGGCAAAGTCCAGGTGATCGGCGCCGATCCGGCGGGTTCGGTCTACTCCGGCGGTGACGGGCGGCCGTACCTGGTCGAAGGTGTGGGAGAGGACTTCTGGCCGGCCAACTACGATCGCGACGTCTGCGATCGGGTCATCGAGGTCTCCGACGCCGACTCCTTCGCGATGACCCGGCGACTGGCTCGCGAGGAAGCGCTGCTGGTCGGCGGCTCCTCAGGCATGGCCGTGGTCGCCGCGCTGCGGCTGGCCGAGGAGTTGGACGATCCCGAGGCCGTGGTCGTGGTGCTGCTCCCCGACTCCGGCCGTGGCTACCTGACCAAGGTGTTCAGCGATGAGTGGCTGACCCGCTACGGCTTCGGTGTCTCGGGCACCGAGGGCCGGACCGCGGGCGAAGTGTTGCGGGAGAAGTCCGGTCAGCTGCCGTCCCTGGTGCACACCCACCCCGGCGAGACGATCGCCGAGGCCGTGGGGATCTTGCGCGAGTACGGCGTCTCGCAGATGCCGGTGGTCCGGGCCGAGCCACCGGTGATGGCCGCCGAGGTGGTCGGCTCGGTCAGCGAACGCGGACTGCTCGGGGTGCTGTTCAACCGCTCAGCTCGGCCGGCCGACGCCGTGGAGTCGGCCATGGAGGCGCCGCTGCCGGTGCTCGGCGCCAGCGAGCCGGTGAGCAAGGCCGTGGAACTGCTGGTCGACGCTGATGCGCTGCTGGTGTTGGACGACGGCAAGCCCATCGGCGTGTTGACCAGGCAGGACCTGCTCGCCGACATCGGCTAAGGACGTGAGCGGGAAGACGACGTGCCCGGTGTGCGGAGGAGCGATGAGTGAAGCCGACGTTTCTCCAGGCTTCGCGAAGAGTGACGACGTAGCCGGTGAACGCATGTCGTCGTCGCGAACGGACTCATGACTAGGGCAGGAGCTGGTCCAGGGCGTCGCGCCAGTTGGCAGTCCAAGTGATCGAGCGCCGCTCGGCGAGCGGGATCCAGCGCGCGTCGGCGGTGGTGCCGCCGACATCGAGCACCACCGGGTCGCCCGGCTCCGGACAGGTCCCGCGATAGATCAGCCGGACGGCATGGAAGTCCTCGACCTGGCCCTCGGGGTTCCGGCCGACCCAGTGCGAGGTCTGCACCGCCACCAGATCGCCGAGCTCGACGGTCTGCGCGGTCTCCTCGTGCACCTCGCGTACCACCGTGTCCGCAGGCTCCTCGCCGACGTCGATGCCGCCACCGGGCATGCCCCAGCGGCCCTCGACCGCGGTCCTGTCGGAGTACTGGGTGGCCAGCAGGCCACGATCGGACAGCACCACCGCGTACGCCGCGACCCGCTGCCGGGTGGTCGTCTGCTCGGGCGCGACGACCATCAGGCTCGGGTCCCGGCCGGGTGGTCGCTCGGGCGGGCGTCGCTCGCCGCTCACCGGCCGAGCGAGGAACCACAACGTCAGCTCGCCGTCCGGGCCGCGGCGGGCATCCAACGGCTGTTCAGCGATGAATCCCAGGTCGTAGCTCAGTGGTGCCGGATCGGCGCCATGGGGAAGTGGCGCCCTATACAGCTCGGCGCCTGACAGGTCCACCCCAACCACGAGCATTCGGCCATTCTTACCCATGTTGTCGCCGTGATGCCGTACGGTGTCGGCCCGGGCGCGGTAAGGCGATAGGGCTCAGCCCGTGGCCCGGCGGGCCGTGACGATCATGAACCCGGCCGGGACCACGATGCCGGTGCCGTCGTACAACGGCTCGAATTTGGTCCGCAGCCGCGCGCTGACCGCCTGGCGGATCTCCTCGGAGCGGCCCTCCAGGACACCGCGGATCGGGCCGATGTCCAGGGCGGACTGGGCGGCCTCGGCCGGGGTCAGCTCGCCGCCCAGGTAGAGGGTGCGATTGCTCGGATGGGTCTCGATGTCACGCCACCCGGCTGGCTCCAGGACGGCCACCACCGATTCGTGACTGCCGAGGCTGCACTGGTTGTCGGAGGCCGACACCGGTTCGTACGAGATCCCCAGCTCGTCGAGCACCTCGGTCGCGGTGTCATACGGAATGGCGAACAGTGGCACGTGCTCGCGGGTACGCCAGATCGCAGCGACCAGCCGGCCGCCCGGTCGGGTGGATCGCAGCAGGTTGGCGAAGGCCGCCCATGGATCGGGGAAGAACATCACGCCGAAGCGAGACATCACCACGTCGTACTGAGCCGCGCCGAAGTCGTAGGTCTCGGCATCGGCGGCCAGCCACTCGGGCTGGGGCGTACCAGGCTCGGCCTCGGCCAGTTCGGCGGCCAGCCGGCCCGCGGCCTCGATCATGGTCGAGGACAGGTCGGTGCCGACCGCTCGGCCGGTCGGTCCGACCAGTTCGGCGGCCTGTCTGGTCGTCGGTCCGGTGCCGCAGCCGATGTCGAGCACGGACTCGCCCGGCTGCAGTGCGGCTGCCGCGAACAGTTCCTCGCTCACCGGGACCATCTGCGCCTCACGCTGCTCGGCCCCGGCTATCCACTGCCGGACTCGGGCATCGTCTCCCCACCCGGCTGGTCGTTGCTGATCACCCATGGCGCAATTCTGCTCCCGCTGCCGCCTTGGACCTGCTCGGGTTTGTCGGTCTTGCTCCAGCAATAGATCGAGCGAGACCGACAAGATCGAGCAACACCGTCCACTGCACGGTCAGGCGGGTACAGTCTCCTCCCGTGGTCCCAGTCCTGGCGTACGTGGTGATGGCGCTGTCAGGCGGGATGGTCATCTGGGGGCTGCTCACGACGGCCGTGAATCAGCCGCCGTACAAGGCCCAGCTGCTGTACGCGGCCGGGGTCGAGATCGTCACGGTGGTGCAGTCGATCGTTGGTTTCGTTGGGATCGCCCGCGGCTTCCGGCCGGAGGAGTTCGGCACCACGATCGGCTATCTGATCGGGATCCTGGTGCTCATCCCGGCTGCCTGGTTCTGGGCGAATGTCGAGCGCACCCGCTATTCCGGCCTGGTGCTGGCCGTGGCCGGACTCGCCGTCTCGGTGATGACGCTGCGGCTGATGCAACTGTGGGTCCCGGCATGACCTCGCCCACGCCGGCTGGGGGCACCCCGTCCTCAGACCCCGCGACCCCGGAGACCTCGTCCGGGCAGCCGGTCACCGAGCGGACGACCCGATCGGGGCCCGGCAAGGTGCTGGTCGCGGTCTACGGCGTGTTTGCCCTGGCCGCCTGCTCGCGCGCGGCCGTACAGCTCATCACCCGGTTCGACGAAGCACCCTTGGCCTACCTGCTGTCGGCCCTGGCGGGTGTCATCTACGTGATCGCGACGATCATGCTCGCCCGGGGGACGCGTACCTCGCGGCGAGTCGCGACCGTGGCCATCGTGGTCGAGTTGGTCGGCGTGCTGACCATCGGCACCTTCAGTGTCCTCGACCCGGCGGCCTTCCCTCGGGCGACGGTGTGGTCGGCGTACGGCAGCGGCTACGGATATGTGCCGCTCGTGCTGCCGATTCTCGGACTGTGGTGGTTGTACGCCACCCGTCCTGGCCGACCCGCTCGCTCCTGACCAGACCCTGAGCCGCTCTGGTCCGAAAGCTGGAGCGGAGTGCCGAAGAAGGGCTCAGACCAGCAGATCCTGGTAGTCCTCGTGTCGACGGATCCAGGTCTTGACGAACGGGCACACCGGCCGCACCTTCAGACCACGGGCCCGGACGTCGTCGAGTGCGTACCGGATCAGCCGGCTGCCGAGTCCCTGCCCTTCGTGCGCGTCGTCGACCTCGGTGTGGGTGAAGGCGATCACGTCGCCCTCGATCTCGTACGCGGCCAGGCCGGCACGTGTGCCATCGACATCGATCTGGTAGTACTCCAGCTCGGGTCGATCCTTGATCACAATGTCGCTCACTGGTCTCCTAATTGGGCCAGTAGCCGCTCGAAAGGCACCAGGCCGTCGTCGATCTCGTCGGGCTCGCCCGCGGGCGCTGCCGGAGCAGTCGGCCGGGGGCGTACGAGGTCGGCCAGCTCACCTGCGGCCCGGTCGACCCGGGCGGACAGCTGAGCGGCTGATCCCCAGTCTTCCGATGCCGCATACACCGCTGTTGGCACGACCACGGTGCGAAGGTAGCTGAACAGGGGCCGAAGAGCATATTCGAGGGCGAGCGAATGGCGCGCCGTGCCGCCGGTGGCGCCGATCAGCACCGGCTTGCCGACCAGCACCTCCGGGTCCAACACGTCGAAGAACGTCTTGAACAGGCCCGAGAAGGAGCCGGAAAAGATCGGAGACACCGCGATCAGCGCATCGGCGGCAACGACCCGCTCGATCAGCTGTGACAACCGGGCCGCCGCGAATCCGGTCAGCAGCTGGTTGGTCAGGTCCCGCGCGTACTCCCGCAGCTCGACGATCTCGATCTCCGGCGTCTGACCCCGCTCCTTCAAGGCCGCACCGGTGGCCGAGGCCAACCGGTCCGCCAGCAGCCGGGACGACGATGGCTGGCGGAGTCCGGCGGTCAACACCACGATCCGTTGGCTCTGCACGTTCTGCGGACCTGAGGCGTTTCGGGCCGTCATCGGGTGCTCTGTTCGAGCTCGGCCACCCGGCCGGTGACGGTGTCGGTCGCCGACGCCTTGGCGGCTTCCGAGGTGACACCGGCTGCGTTCTCCGCAGCCCACTTGGTGGCCAGCAACGACGCATGGGTCGGCGCATCCGGCACATCGGCCGGCCGCTTCGCGTCCAGCTCACGCCGCAGCACCGGGACGACCTCCTCGCCCAACAGGTCCAGCTGCTCGAGCACCGTCTTCAGCGGCAGCCCGGCGTGGTCGACGAGGAACAGCTGGCGTTGGTAGTCGCCGAAATGCTCCCGGAAGGTGAGCGTCTTCTCGATCACTTCCTGCGGACTGCCTACCGTGAGCGGGGTCTGCGAGGTGAACTCCTCCAGCGACGGCCCGTGCCCGTAGACGGGAGCGTTGTCGAAGTACGGCCGGAACTCCCGCCACGCGTCCTGGCTCTTCGGACGGATGAACGCCTGCCCGCCGAGTCCGACGATGGCCTGGTCGGCGCGGCCGTGCCCGTAGTGCTCGTAGCGACGGCGATAGAGATTGATCAGCCGCTGGAAGTGATAGGTCGGCCAGAAGATGTGGTTGGCGAAGAATCCGTCGCCGTAGTAGGCCGCCTGCTCGGCGATCTCCGGACTGCGGATCGAGCCGTGCCAGACGAACGGCGGCACATCGTCCAGCGGCCGCGGAGTGGCGGTGAACGACTCCAGCGGCGTACGGAACTTGCCCTGCCAGTCGACCACGTCCTCCCGCCACAGCCGGTGCAGCAGGTGGTAGTTCTCGATCGCCAGCTCGATGCCGTCGCGGATGTCCTTGCCGAACCACGGGTAGACCGGGCCGGTGTTGCCACGGCCCATCATCAGGTCGACCCGGCCGTCGGCCAGGTGCTGCAGCATCGCGTAGTCCTCGGCGATCTTCACCGGGTCATTGGTGGTGATCAGCGTGGTCGCGGTGGACAGCACGATCCGCTCGGTCTGCGCGGCGACGTAGCCCAGCATCGTGGTGGGCGAGGAGGGGACGAACGGGGGGTTGTGGTGCTCGCCGGTCGCGAACACGTCCAGGCCCACCTCCTCGACCTTCTTGGCGATGGTCACCATCGCCTTGATCCGCTCGCCCTCGCTGGGCGTGCGGCCGGTGGTGGGGTCGGTGGTGACGTCGCCGACGGTGAATACTCCGAACTGCATGGAACACCCTCCTCAGGGTGAAAGTTTACATTTCAACTATCGAAGGGTGCAACGTGCGTGCGGCGCCAGTATTCCCGGGGCGCCCGCTGACGTGCCCCGCCGGTCTACGCTTCGATCAAGCCTGTGAGGAGCACCCCTAGCGAGTGAGGAATGCACAGTGAAATACCGCGACAACGCACAGCTGGATGCCTCGCAGATGGGCAGCGCCCGCGGTGGTGGGCGGGGCCGTGGCGGCAAGGTCGCTCTCGGTGGCGGTGCTGGGCTAGTGGTGCTCATCCTCGCGCTGCTCTTCGGCCTCAACCCCGATGATCTGCTCGGCGCCTCCGGTCCGCAGGCTGAGTCGGACCAGGCGCCCGCTTCGCAGGCGTCCACGTACGAGCAGTGCAAGACCGGCGCCGATATCGCCCGCGACCGTGACTGCCGGTTCGTGGCGTACACCAACTCCATCCAGTCCTACTGGGCGCAGGCTTACGTCGGCTATCGCAAGATCCAGGTGATCCCGTTCACGGGTCAGGTGTCGACCGCCTGCGGCACCGCAACCTCGGCAGTGGGCCCGTTCTACTGTCCGGGCGACACCACGGTCTATCTGGACACGGCCTTCTTCGACCAGCTGACCAGCCAGCTCGGCGCCCAGGGCGGCGACGCTGCGGAGGCGTACGTGTTCGCTCACGAGTTCGGTCACCACATCCAGAACCTGACCGGGGTGATGGGCAAGGTGCAGTCCCAGGGGGCCGGTCAGACCGGGCCCAAGTCCGGCGGCGTACGACTGGAGCTGCAGGCCGACTGCTACGCCGGCGTCTGGCTCAAGCACGCGGCCAACGACCCGCAGAGCCCGATCGCCGAGGTCACCCGCGACGACCTCCGACGCGCCGTCGACGCGGCTGCGGCGGTCGGCGATGACCGGATCCAGAAGCGGATGCAGGGTCAGGTGCGGCCGGAGAGCTGGACGCACGGCTCGGCGGAGCAGCGGCAGAAGTGGCTGATGCAGGGCTTCAACTCCGGGGACCCGAACACCTGCGACACCTTTGCCTCCGGCGCCCTCTGACCGGTGCCCCTTTGACCGGCACTGCTCTCCGCCCAGCCAGACGGACTGCTGGGGAGGCTGACGGCGCCGCTACCCGTGGTGAACGAGTGACCCCAGTAGGGTGACCCCAGTAAGAATGGGTGGTGGACCAGGCTGAGCCCCGGCCGGGACGGAACAGTATGAACCTCGAGAAGGTGATCTTCGGCTTCTTCGTGCTGCTTGCCGCGACTCTCAACTTCGGGTTCTTCATCGGTCCCCTCACTGACCCCGCGCAGCACAACGTCTTCGAACTCTTCGCCGCGATCGTGGTCAGCCTGATCACCACGGTGCTGAAGTTCGGCGATCGGACCCAGCTCGGTGCGGTCCATCTGGCCACCAGCCTGGTGGCCGATCTCCAGCTGATCGCGGCCTTCGTCGTCTGGATCTGGGCTACCCAGGTGGTCGCGGAGGGCCTGACCCCAGGGCACCTCGCCAGCGTCGTGTCGCTGTCCGGTGGCGCGCTGCTGGCCAACCTGGTGTCGGTCGTCCTGCTGCTCACCGAGACCATCACCTTCCACCGCAGCTGAGGACACAGGCCATGGGCAGCCCGTTGCTGATCTTCTGGCAGCAGCTCTTCGGCTCCCGTCGACGGCAGGACGCAGCCGTCTCCCGGACGCACCTGGAGTTCGCCGACCGGGCGACGGCGACCATCTTCTTGATCATGCGGCGGATGCGCCGACCGCTGATCGTCCTGATCGTGATCTTCAGCATCAGTGTCCTCGGCCTGGCTCTCATCCCCGGGGTCAACGACGACGGCGAGCAGGCGCGGATGACCCTGTTCGACGCCTTCTACTTCATGAGCTACACGGCGACGACGATCGGCTTCGGTGAGCTGCCCTGGGAGTTCACGGCTGCGCAGCGGCTCTGGGTGACGTTCTCGATCTATCTGTCCGTGGTCGGCTGGGCGTACGCCATCGGCTCGTTGCTGACCCTCCTCCAGGACCGGGCGTTTCGCTATGCCCTGGCCCTCCAGCGCTTCACTCGCAAGGTCGCTCGGCTGCGGTCGCCGTTCCTCCTGGTCGCCGGCTACGGCCGCGCCGGTGAGCTGTTGGTGAAGGCCTTCGACGCGCTCGGTCAGCAGGTCGTGGTCATCGACCACTCCGAGGACCGGATCGACGCACTCGAACTGGAGTCCTACCATGCCGACATCCCGGGCCTGGCCACCGATGCCTCCAACCCCCACCACCTCAACATCGCCGGTCTGTCCCATCCGCACTGCATGGGAGTCCTCGCCCTCACCAACGACGACCACACGAACCTGGCGGTGACGATCGCCGCGACGCTGATCCGGCCGGATCTCCCGGTGATCGCTCGTACGGTGTCGGCCAGCGTCGCCCGACGGATGGAGGCCTTCGGGTCGCCGTCGATCGTGAATCCCTTCGACCGCTTCGGCGACCACCTGCAGCTGGCGCTGCATGCGCCGGCCTCGTACCAGCTGCTGACCTGGCTGGAAGCAGGTCCAGGCGCCGCGGTGCCGACGCGCGGCGCACCGCCGGCGGTGGGGCGCTGGGTGATGTGCGGGTACGGACGATTCGGGCACGAACTGACCTCCGACCTGCGCGCAGCGGGTCTGGAGGTGACGATCATCGACAGCGCCGAAGGGGCCGGTCACGGCTCGGAGGTGATCATCGGCGATGCCGCCACGGAGAGCGTGCTCGCCAAGGCCGACCTGGACACCGCGGTCGGGCTGGTTGCCGGCACCGACGACGACACGACGAATCTGTCGATGCTGGCCAATGCCCGAAGGATCAACCCGAACCTGTTCCTGGCGGCGAGGCAGAACCGGCCCGCCAGCGCAGCGCTGTTCGAGGCGATGAAGTTGGACGCGCTCCTGGTGCCGACCGAGGTCGTCGCCCATGAGGTCTACGCGCAGGTCAGCACTCCGCTGCTGTGGCGTTTCATCCAGGGCATTCCCCGGCAGGGCGACGCCTGGTCGGCCGAGATCGTGCAACAGTTGCTGATCCACTGCGGTGAGGAGTTGCCCGCACTGTGGACCGTGACACTGAACGACCGTCAGGCCCCGGCGTTGCATGGCTGGCTGGCCCAGCGGAAGGTCACCCTCGGCGACCTGCTGCGCAACCCGGAGGGCCGGGAGCGGCAGCTGCACGTGGTGCCGTTGCTGTTGCTTCGCGGTGGGGAGGCGACCCTCACCCCGACGCTCGACCTGGTGTTGGAACCCGATGACCAGCTGCTCTTCGCCGGTGCCGGATCGGAGCGACGGGAGCTGGAGGGCACCATGATCGTGGACGCGACCGCCATGTACGTGCTGCTCGGCGAGCGGGTGCCGGCCGGCCTCGTCTGGCGCAAGCTCACCGGCAAGTCGATGAACCGGTGATTTGAGTGGATCGAGGCTGAGGCGACTCAGCCGCAGGTCACCCCGGCGTGCACCGGGCAGTAGCCGAAGGGATTCCGAATAGTCACCGTAGTGCTGCTTGGCAAGGAACGCCTGCGGTCGCCTTTCGTGACCAGTTGGACTCGTTTCCCTATCGGGCAGCCTCGGATTCCCACAAGGCTGCACCCATGCGATGCGGCTCAGCGGCGTGGAGTGGGAGTCTTGAGATCTGCTGACTCGGTGAGCCGGCAAGGGAGACGACATGACCGGATCGCCCTACGACGTTGTGCGCGACCAGGCTGGACCGCATGTCGCGGCTGTTGCGCGGCCCGGCGACGGGTGCGCGCAGGGCGTCCAGGCTCCGGCAGTGCAGACCACCGCCCCATCCGCCGGCTGGGTCCAGGTCGGCAGGTCACGTGGCATTGACCTGCTCAGCGTGCAGCGGATCGCTGGCAATCAGGCGGCACTGCTGCTTCTCGCCGGCACCGGTGCAAGGGCGCGCGGTCCCGCGTCCCAGCCGACGGTGCAGCGCGTCCGCGATCCGCGGCTGGACGATCACCTCGATCAGCTGCGCCGACTCTCCCTGATGCCGTACAGCCAGGCAGGTCTCTACGACGCTGTCGTGGCCGAGTTGCGTGGGGTGGATCTCACCGACCCGGACAATCTGGTTCCGGTGACTGAGGTCCTCTCCCCGATCCTCCCCCGGGAGCGACTGCAGACCCTTCTTGGCGCCGCCGACCGGCCTCGGCCCTCCGCGCCGCACGAGGATCCGTCACGGACGCTGCGGGCACTGAGCTCGCCACGGCGTGGGCCGTACGGGATGCGCGGTCCCGGCATCCTGCTGCCGATAGCGGGCCAGGCTGTCAGTCCACTCCTCGAACCGTTGGCACACGTGATGAACTCCGTCGACGGGCTCGTACGCGGGCTCTATCTCGGCGTGTCTTCCTCGGTGAGTCCGCAGGCTGCCGAGGACCTTGCCCAGCGGATGCTCGAGAGCACGATCCTGAATGCGGTGTTCCCGCCGGTCTTTCTCGCGGGCACGGCGGTAGGGATCGGCTCGGATGTCGTCGAGTCGATCCGCGGCGCCTACGAGTTGGTCGTCAATATCGACGAGATCCTTACCCAAGCGGCCGCGATCCTGGAGGTGGTCGTATCACCTGAGGGCCGGGAGGCCGGCCGGATCATCGGTGAAGAGATCGGCCGCGGCTGGGGTGCCGAGCTCGTGCGCCTCTCGCGCGCGGGAGTCTTCGAGTTCACCTACCGCGTCGGCGAGATCGTGGGACCGGCGATCGTGTACACGATCTGTTCCTTCATCGGTCTACCCGAACTCGCCGCCGCTGCGGTCTTCGCGCGGCTGTCCGCGCGGCTGCTGCCCATCCTCAGGCGGTTTCCGAGGCTGGCGCGGCTGGCTGAGGCGGTCGCTCGCCGACTGCGCCGTCTCCCGACTCCTGAGGTCCCCGAAACGCGCGGTCGTCCGCGACTGCGCGGCTATACGGCAGAAGGGCTCGATGATGACTTCACCCACGGCTGGCTTCCCGAGGTCCCGGGGGAGGTCCCGACGTCGGTCGGCCGTGGCCCCCTACGCAGCGAAACCGACACACTGACCGACTATGCCGAGGCCGTCCGGTCGGGCGGCGGCGGCAACCCCGCGACGGCGGCGGCCCGAGGTGCGTCGGGGCCTCATATCCGGGACAACCTCTATTCCGGCGATGCGCAGCGCCGGGTCACACGGCGTCTGCGCGACCTCGAGATTCTGGAGGGTCCTGCCGACGCATCGGTGCTGCGGGTGAGCGACCCAGCTCGATACGTATCGTGGCTGGAACGCGCATATCGGCAGCACGGTGGGTCTTCGGGTCTCGATCCACGCATGAGACACGCAATCCAGGAATATGTCGGTGGGGGGCTTGAGCTCCCGGGCGTCGGGACGACTCCAGGCGGCGGGCGTTCGTACGCCGGATCCCTCCCTGGCACACACGCGGAGATACTCGCCGTCAACGACGCGCTTCTTACCGGCGGCAGAGTCGGCGGCGTCGCCACCGTTCGGGCTGGGCCCGGTGGGCACTTCGCCGCCTGTCTGCACTGCCGCGGCATTCTTGAGCGACTCGCCAGAACGGTGCCGGAGCTGCGAGTGCTCACCGGCGCTGCCACGCCCTGAGCCCAGAGCCGCCTCCTTGATCAGGTCGTTTCTGTGGGCTGTTCGATGTCTGGGGCCGCGTCGGCTGATCATCCGGATGAGTGAGCAGGTCGCTCAGCGACGCCACGCGCCCGGTTTGATGTTGAAACAGCGTGGACGGCCGCTCAAGGGTTGCAGGTCACTCCGGTGGCGTGCACCGGGCAGTAACCAAACGGGTTCCGGTCCAGATACTGCTGGTGGTAGTCCTCGGCGTAGTAGAACTCCTCGATCGGGGCGATCTCGGTGGTGATCGCCCGATAGCCGGCGCGGGTGAACTCGATCTGGAACGCGTCCCTGGTCTTGGTCGCGGCCTCCAGCTGAGCGGGCGTCGTGGTGTAGATCACCGAGCGGTATTGCGTCCCGATGTCGTTGCCCTGCCGCATGCCCGTGGTCGGGTCGTGGTTCTCGAAGAACACCTTGAGCAGCTGCTCGACATCAGTCTTGCTCGGGTCGTAGACGACCTTGACGACCTCGGCGTGACCGGTCCGCGCGCTGCAAACCTCCTCGTAGGTCGGGTTCGGAGTGAACCCGCCCGCGTAGCCCGAGGCGGTGTTGGTCACCCCAGGGGTGTTCCAGTAGAGCTTCTCTGCACCCCAGAAGCAGCCGAGACCGAGATAGATGACCTCCGAGCCCTTCGGGACCGAGGTGACCGGGATGCCGAAGACCTCGTGGAAGGTGGGCTCCTTCAAGACCGAGTGATCACGTCCGCGCAGGGCGCGGGCGGGATCGATCATGGTGACCTTCTGCTGGGAGAACAACATCGCTTGCTCCTGTTCGCTGGGTTGCTCCATCACCAACAGTGCCAGCGCCGGGACTGTTCCTCATCCCTCCGGGTACTTGGTCCGGTAGTCAGCCATCCGATCGTCATGCATCGCTGCTGCCAGTTCGTCCAGCTTGGCCTGGTCAACGAGGTCGATGCTCTGCTTGGTCGGCGAGGTGCCGAAGCCACGGATCGGCGCCTGGATCAGGTGAAGATCATCCGGCGTCAGCCGCAGCGACAGCGCCGTGGACCGCAGCTCGCGCTCGTTCAGCTGTCGGTCGACGGTAATGTGGCGGGCGGCACCCCCGGCGAAGCGGATGAACTGATCTGGGTCAGTGATCACCTGCCGACTCAGTCCCTTGCCGATGATCGCGGCGACGACCGCGCGCTGTCGCTGTGAACGGTCGAGATCGCCGCCAGGCAGTTGCTTGCGTTCCCGGACGTACGCCAACGCTTGCTCGCCGCGAATCGTGACCTTTCCGAGCGGAAATGCCCAGCCGCCCGAGACCGAGGGGTGCTCGTTGAAGACGGTGACCCCACCTAGATCCTCGGTCAATCCGACGAACCCGTCGAAGTCGATCACCGCGACATGGTCCATCCGGACATCCAGCAAGCCTTCGAGTGTGCGGATGGTCAGGGCGGTGCCGCCGTAAGCGAACGCGGCGTTGATCTTGTCCTTTCCGTGACCGGGGATCGGCACATACATATCGCGCGGGAAGGAAATCAGGTACGCGGCCCGACGGTCCCCGGTCAGGTGCAGCACCATCAAGGCATCGCTTCGACCCGCCCCGGCGTTGCTGATGTCCCTGCTGTCAGATCCGATCAAGACGTAGTTGACCGCCTGGCTGTTGGAATTCTTCGCTGGCCGTGGCGCTTCGGACGGGTCGGCGGGTACTTGCGCCGGCAGGTCGTCGACCCGTCGCAAGTTCTGGTTGACTGCCGAATCCACCCGCAGCGCGTAGACGGAACCAACCGCCAGCGCACCGACCACCGCCAGGGCAACGCCAACCAGGATGATCGGGAGCACCACGCGGCGTCGACGTCGCAGCGGAGGTCGACCGTCGTCAGACTCCGTGCTCACCATGGTCGGCTCGGCTGGACAGAGCGCAGATGCATACGGACTCGAATTCGGGGATGCTGGTGCGGGCGGGATCGCACTGCTCCCGAGTGCACGGCCCTAGCTGGGTCGCTGCACCAGTGCTCAGGCGATCGTAGCAACCCAGAATGCGCAGGAGCGAAGGAACGTGACAGCCTGGTGCCAATTTGACTGGAGCCCGGCCTATCTCGCTACTATGGCGCGCAAACCAAACCAGGACCAACCGGTTTGAGGCAGCGCTGCGGGGGCAGTGCCGAAGAGGGGAGCCCCCAGTCGTGCTGAGTGATCGGCCGCTGCTGCGTCAATTCGTGCGTGTCCTGTGGGACTGCGCGAGCTGGCTCCTTGCTGTGGCCGCCGTGGTCGGCTCCCGCTATAACTTCAACTTGAGCGACGTGCAGCACATCGCTGTCGTCCAGTACGCGTTGCTGGCCTGCGTGCTGCAGGTGATCATCGGTGCGCTCATGATGCTGTACCGCGGGCGGTACAAGACGGCCAGCTTCGACGAGACCCTTGGTCTGGCCACCTCCACACTGCTCGTCTCGATGCTGCTCGGGGTGATCTTCCTCGGCATCGTCGGCACCCACGTCTTTCCCCGTGCGGCGGCCGTGCTGACTCCGCCGGTCGCGTTGCTGCTGATGGCTGCCGGGCGGTGGGGATATCGGGCGTACGTCACGCGCGCCGGTACTCGCGGCAACACACAGGCCGAGCGAGTGCTGATCTACGGTGCGGGCGATGCTGGACACCAGCTCGTTCGGCTGTTGCGGATGGAGGCGGATCCGCCCTTCCACGTCGTCGGTCTGATAGACGACGACCGCAGCAAGCGCTATCTGCGATTGCTGGGGGTTCCGGTCGTCGGCGAGCGCTCGAAGCTGGTCGCCGAAGCCGAGCGCCGTGGCGCCACGACGGTGATCCTGGCGATCAGCGATGCCGGGCCGGAGCTGGTCCGTGAGATCGCCTCACTAGTCGAGGCGGCGGGACTGAGGTTCCTGGTGCTGCCCCCGGGTGGACGAGATGGTTGGCCGAAAGGTCCATCTCAGCGACATTCGCGAGGTGGACATGGAGGATCTTCTCGGTCGTCGGCAGATTCACACCGACGTGGCCGAGATCGCCGACTATCTCAACAATCGGGTGGTACTGATCACCGGCGCGGGCGGGTCGATCGGATCCGAGTTGGCACGACAGGTGCACCGGTTCGGACCGAAAGAGCTGGTGATGCTCGATCGCGACGAGTCGGCGCTGCACGCCGTCCAGTTGTCGATCTATGGCAAAGGTCTACTGGACACCCCCGACGTGGTGCTGGCCGACATCCGCGACGCCCAGGTGATCGAGGAAGTCTTCGCGTTGCATCGTCCGGAGGTGGTGTTCCACGCCGCCGCACTGAAGCACCTGCCGATGTTGGAGCAGTATCCAGAAGAGGGCTGGAAGACCAATGTCCAAGGGACGCTGAACGTGTTGGAGGCGGCGCGCAAGGTCGGCTGCGTCCACTTCGTCAATGTGTCGACCGACAAGGCCGCCGACCCCAGCTGCACCCTGGGTCGGACGAAGCGGACCGCTGAACGTTTGACGGCGTGGTACAGCGCCAACGCGCACGGGACCTATATCTCCGTCCGGTTCGGCAACGTCCTCGGGAGTCGTGGTTCGGTGCTGCACTCCTTCATGGAACAGATCCGCCGAGGTGGTCCGGTGACCGTGACCCACCCGGACATCACCCGCTATTTCATGACGGTTCCGGAAGCCTGCCAGCTGGTGATCCAGGCCGGGGCGATCGGCGAGGCCGGGGAGGTGCTGGTCTTCGACATGGGGGAGCCGGTTCGGATCCTCGACGTGGCCCGGCGTCTGGTTTCCCAGTCCGGCAAGGAGATCGAGATCACCTTCACCGGCTTGAGGCACGGTGAGAAGCTGCACGAGGCACTGTTCAGTGCCGGTGAGTACGGCATTCGGCGTTGTCACCCGCTGATCACCCACGTGCCTGTGCAGGGCTTGGCGCCCGAGGACCTGGCAGCCGATCCCAGCCGGCTCGAGTTGGCGTTGGCCGCCCCGGGCAGACGGCCCTCGTATTCATGAATGGGTGGATCTGACTCGCAGCACGCGTCGCAGCAGCACCAGACTCAAGAACAGATTCGTCGAGACCAAAGACATCGCGGCGCCCGTTGCGGCCGCCCAGTGAGCACCCAACGCGATGCCGACAAGAGCTGTCAGGCACTGGACCAGTATTGCTCTCGCAACGAACTTGTCATCGTTCCAGGCTTGAAGAGTCGCAGCCGCGGCACGCGTCACGAAAACGAATCCGGCGTTGAGCACGTAAAGACAAACAGGCGTCGACGCTGCCTCGTACGCCGCACCGAAGACTGCCGGGACCCACCAGGTGGCGGTCGTCGCGATCAGCAGGAGAGCGGCACTCATGGCCCCGATGGTGCCCACGACGGAGGCTCGCCCGATTCTTGCCGTCGGCACGGTTCCGCGTGAATAGTACGGCAGCAGGACCGATGCGATCGCGGACGCCGCCACGGTCAGTGGCGACGTCAGTTTCGTGGCCACTCCGAAAATGCCCGCCTGGACCTGGCCGGCGACGAGCAGCACGATCGTCACGTCCAGAAGCAGCATCGACGGGGCAAGGCTGGCAACTCCCAGGTCGAAGGATTGCGCCCACTGCCTGGGCATCGCTGCCAGCGACTGTCGAAGCGGCAGCGATCGCCAACGAGGCCTGAGCCAGAGCAGACTCAGTACGCCGGCGAGAAGACCGGCCATGCCGATCAGAGCCGGAAGCGTGGTCACCATCACCCGGCCAGTGGCAATCGCCACCAGGACCGAGCCCAGCAGGATGCCCTTTTCAGCCAGCGTGACGGTGCCCGCGGCCAGGAACCGCCTGGCACCCACGAGATGATTGGGAGCCCCGAGGCTCACATACGTACCGGCCGCCGCCAGCAGCACGCTGCTCGCGTCCGCCGAGAAGGGCACAGTGGCTATCCCGATCAGGAGGACGACTGCGCCGGTGCCGATCCTGACCAGCGCGTCCAGCGTCGCCACTTCGGGGAGGATGCCTGGCTCCGTGCGGGCATACCGACGGATTCGTTCAATGGGAGTACCGAAGCTCAAGACTGCGCCAAGGAGCTGGCCGACGCTCATCAGGACCGCGGCTTGGCCCCATTCCTCGGGGGCAAGTGCGCGAATGACCAGAATGATCGCGAGACTGCTGAGCAGTGACGAACCCACGCCGGACAGAAGAACGACGCTGAAGCCACTGGCGATCCCTCCGCGTCGGCCACGGTTCACCGTCGTCGACAGCTTCGGTCCAGAAGCTGATCCGCGAACTCGATCGCTGAGAGTGCTCCGGGATGGCGCGGTGGCGCAGCCCGGTCCATGGCCAAGGTCAAATTCTCGGCAATAGCGTTCACCTCGAGTGGGCTCACCAGATCGAAGCCCACGTTGCGTACGAAGCGATGGATCGACCGGGAGCCAGCCGCCACGATCGACGTGCCCAACACATACGCCTTGCCCAAGGTCGAGTTCGGTGAATGTGTTGAATAGGCCATGATCACGGTATCGGCGGCCGCCACCACGACGTTGATCTCATCGTTTGTCAGCAGCCGGTCATCCACCACGCAGGTGAGCCCCATTGCCTCTGCGCTCTCGCGCAGACTGCCGCTTGACACCCCTGAATCGTGTCGTATTGGACCGATAACGGCCAAGCCGCAGCGCGCACGCTTCTCCTCGTCCATTCGTGCGAATGCCTCCAACACCAGCGGGAGATTCTTCCACGGCGTGATTCCTCCGGTGATCACGAACCAGTGGGCCGCTGTCGGCCAGGTATCCCGAAGCAGGGCGGACTCAGCTGTGATCTGCTCCTCAGATGCATAGCTGATGAACGGGTCGACCGCGAAAGATTCCCCCTTGGCGGCGACGTGTAGCGGCTCACGTAGCCAGACGATCCGGACGCGACTGCCGAGACGCGAAAGTGCCGTGAATGAGAGCTTGGCCAGACCTCGAATCGTTCGAGATGGTGTCGTCGGGAGCTCCCACCGGGGATCGCGCATGATGAGGAGGGTCACGACGCGGCCCTTCGCAACACGAGGCCCACGCGCGAACCTGACCGCGAGTTCGTCGCCGTGCGGCACGACAATATGGTCGGCGCCGATGGTGTCGGCGAGCTTCAGCAGTCGGCTCGGCGTCAGTGGTGCAGTCAGCACATGGATCGAGATCCTTGAAGCGAGCTCGGACAGATGTAGCTGATACTCAGGTGTCGTCAGGGTGGCCGCGCTGAGGGCCACGTGGACGTGCTCTCCGTAATGGAGCGCGCGCTCGACCAGGATGCGGACGTATTGCAGCAGATGGCCGCTGTGGCGCTCTTCTGCGATGAGCACGGAACCCACCCCTGAACTCCTTCTCTTCAAAACTGTGCCCTTGGCCGAACGCGGGTGAAACCAGGGCGAGGCCGATCATCACCCACAGGAGGCGATTTCCCACGATGTCGCTCGAGAACTGAGCATTGACGACGGATGCCGTGAGAAGTGCGAGCACAAGGGCGGGTGCGATCAGATCCTCAGGGCCGTCCTCGCAGTCGGCCAGCCGCCGGTCGATGGCGCGAGCGGTCGAACGGAGAACTCGGATGAAGGCAGTGATCAGGAGGAGCAAGAATCCCGAAATAGCTAGAACGCCGCCTTCGACGGCCATCTCGATGAGAATATTGTGCGGGTAGAACGTGTATCTGTCCGGCCGGGAGAACCCCACCACATACTGCCCGAGATTTCCCCACCCGACGCCCATCGGATGGGTCATGAAGGCCGCGAGTGATTGCTGAATGAGATCGACTCTGCCGGAGTCGGAAGCGAGTTCGAGTCGTTGCAGCCCAGGAAACCTGGGCAAGTGCTCGACCACGTAGCTGACGCTCACAACGATGCCGCCGACGAGGATGATGGCCCACACCCTGGATCCCCGGTGTCGCATCGCGACGAGCGCGATCACGCCGACGCCGGCTATCGCGGCCACCAAGGGTCCTCGGCTACCGGTCGCGACTGCCGCGCTGAGTGCGAGCAGCAGCGCAGCCACGTGAAGCCCGCTCCTGAGGAGGGACCTCGTCCGACCGAGCAGCAGCCAGCCCACGGAGATGATCGGAACCAAGGCGCACACTCGGCCGATTCCGATCGGATTCAACTCGAACAGGCTCAGGCGCCCATAAATGTTGTACTGCCCGAAGAGCATGAGCGCTGCGGCGGTAAGCAGGCCAAGCACGTAGATCAAGGCGATGGTCATCAGCGTACTTCGACGCGGATCCCGAAATGCCGATGCGGCGAGGATCATGATCAGGGCGAGTGCGATGGCGACCGTCTTGGTTGTCCCATATTGGTTGAGGGGTGCGGCGACCATCCCAGGAATTGTCAATGCGACAAAGACGACCAGGCTGGGCGTGCGAACGACATGCTCTGCGACACGTCGAAGGTGCACCATAATGGCCAAGGCGAGAATGAATGACGTCAGGGCGATGTAGTTGATCGGAAGGAACTGATCCACGGTGGCCGGCATCACCAGGTTGCCCAATCCGGTGACAACCAGCGCAAGGCAAAGCAAGGTCTGACGGCTCTGGGGAGCGCCGACGGACTCCGCTGTTCGATCCGTCATCGACTCCCGCCTGTCGGAAGAAGCTCGAGGAGAGCGGCGGCGATGCGTCCTGCTTGAGCCTGCGGAGTCCAGCGAGCGTCGACCTCGCGTCGGCAGTCAGAACGCACGTCGGCCGCCTCCGACTCCATCCTGTCCAACCACGACGTGATGGTCGTCGCCAGCGAGCTCACGTCACCAGATCGGTACGTACCGCCGGTGACCCCCTCGATTATTGCCTCCCATTCGGGCATCTGCGCATAGCGATCGTCGTCGCTGATCACCGGGACGCCGTGGCTGAGGCTCTGAATTGCCGTGAGGCCGATCGCCGCGGGTACGACGGTGACGGACATGTGCCGGTAGACCGATGCAATGGCCTCGTCCGTGTACAGCGGGCCGATGAGATGCAGATCAACACCGAGTGTCGTGGCCAGCCGACGGAGTCGCTCCTTCTCCGGTCCGTCGCCCACCAGGAGCACGCTGACGGGTCGGTGAGATCTCGAGATGACGGCGACCGCTTGTATGAGCAGGTCGAGTCGTTTCTGGGGAGTCAGTCGGATCACCGCGCCGACCATGGCGCGGCCCCGCGGCAGTTGACTGATCGACTCGATACCGCTGGTCTCGTTCACATCTCCGGACAGACTCGTCACGCTGTTGCCGATGACGGACATCTTTCGCTCCGGATATCCGCACCCGAGGCCGATCTGCCTGCCGATGTGGCCGTAGAGAAGTAGCCTGTCGGCGAGACGATAGAAGGTCAATCGGATGACCCGCTTCGCACCAGTCTCCGGCCGGTGCCAACCGATCGTCCAGAACAACACCGGTCGTTTGTTCACTCTCGCGATCACCGCTGCGATCCAGGTGCTCGTGATAGATGCGTCGCCGACATAGATATAGGCGTCGTGTCGCCGACGAGCCGCCTCGGATACGGCCCCTATTTGCCAAAGGATTCGTCCGAGTCGAACATTGCGTAGGTGGGCGCGCTTCTTCAACTCGTGGTGGTCAATGATGAGGATGCCTGCCACCGATTCTTCGTCGGCGGCAAACTCGAAGTCGAAGTCGGCAAGGTCCTCTAGGGCGCGAAACACGCCCAGCCGATAGTGCGGCAAGAACGGATAGGTGACAAGAACCCGGATCTTCGAGATGCGCTCGTCTGTTTCCTGCCGCTTTCTGATCCAAGGGGTGTCGGTCATGTGGAGCGGATGCCGTGCCAGGTGTTGCTCCGCATCGCCGTCGAGACCATGAATTTCACGACTCGCTCCGATGTGTTGGAGATGTCGTAGCAACTGGGCAAAGTCGTCATCCTCTGTTCGGGATCTTCCAAGATGCACGTCCGCACGGCGAGCAGTGCGTTATCGGGATCCAGCCCGGTCATCATGATTCCGCCGGTGTCGAGCGCCTCGGGTCGTTCGATGGAATCCCGCAGCGTGACGGCCGGAAAACCGAGGATGGTGGATTCCTCGGCGATGGTGCCGGAATCCGAGAGCACACAAGCGGCGTGGAGTTGCAACTTGTTGTAGTCGTGGAAGCCGAACGGCTCGTGGAAGATGATGTTGTCGAGTCCGATGTCTGTGGCGAAGGCATCCAGTCGCTTCCGCGTCCGTGGATGGGTGGACACCAGGCACGGCAATCCGAAGGCGTCTCGCACCGCCACCAGACATTGGAGGAGTTGCAGCAATCGCGCAGGCGAATCCACGTTCTCCTCCCGGTGCGCGCTGACCAGGAAGTAGCGGCGGTCGTTGAGATCCAGTCGATCAAGGATGTCCGAGGCGTCGATGTCGGGACGGTAGAAGTCGAGCACCTCCCGCATCGGGGAGCCGGTCAGCAAGATGCGCCGCGGCGCCAGACCTTCACCCAACAGGTTGCGGCGGGCATGCTCGCTATAGACCAAATTGAAGTCCGCGACATGATCGGCAAGCCGCCGGTTGGTTGGAGTTCACCCCTGCCGAGGCGCAGGAGTGGATCGTGGGGACCGAACTAGCTGCTTCCGCACGTGTCGAGTTGGTCGATATCGACTCTGGTCACTGGCCTATGATCACCCGCCCTGTCGAGCTTGCTGACGTTCTGGCCGAAGTCGCAGACCGCTGACGGGATCGCCGATGACATCAGGGACCATTCGTCGGTGCGGCACGCTGGTGAAGTGCGCGGTGGGTCAAGCCCGGTGGCTGGGCTGACGCCATGACCTGTGGTTTCGGCCGCGAGCCCTCGAGCGGCGGTGCTGGTCGCCCTTGACGGTTTGTCGGGGACAGGACCTGCGGCGGCGCCCCGATGGGACCAGCGGGCATTGACCTCACTGGGTTTCGTGAAGCACTTGGCCGGCGAGGAATACGCACATCTGGGCGAGACATTCGGCCGCCCACGAACGGACGAGGGTCTGCAACGCCACTGTCGCCGAAGTTGTCGAACATGAAAGTGGCTGTGGTGCTGGCTTGGTCGTGCTGGATCACGATGCCTGCGGATCTCGTGGAGGTAGGTGGTCCGATGATCCGGGCTGCGGCGGGCTGTCTGGATGGCGATGTCCTGCCAGGGGAGCGGTAAGGTCCTGACTCGGCCAGTGTGAGGGCGAGGGAACTTCGGCGCTGATTCTTCCCTAGAAGCCCTTCTCCGGCGAGCAGGCCTCAGTCGGCCAGTCCCAGGCTGGAGGGGGTGGTGGCTTCCGGCCCGGCCTGGCCGCCGAGCGCCTCGGCCAGCCGCTCCCGCGCCCGTCCCAGGTGCTCGGCCAACAAGAGGGTGGCTCCGTCCGCGTCGCCCGCTCGTAGTCGGGTCAGGATCTCGGCGTGCTCGGCGTGCAGCAGCGTCGGCTTCACCAGCTGGCGGCCGTGCACCTGGGCCAGACAGAGCGTCACCTCGCTGACCAGGGTGCGATACATCCGGCTGGTCCGGGTGTTGCCCAGGGCGTCAACCAGCGCGGTGTGGAAGTGCATGTCCGGCCCGATGATCTCGAAGCTGGACACGTCGCCGAGGCGCTCGAACTCGGCGTTGGCGGCGACCGCGTCGTCCGGCACCGTACGGGCGGCGGCGAGCTGGCGTAGCACCTCCGCCTCCAGGTAGGCGCGGGCCCGGTAGATGTCCCGCACCTCGTCAGGACCGAGCTTCACCACGCGCGCGGTCTTGTGGGTCCGTCGCTCCAGCACGGACTCCGCGACCAGGCGCTCGATGGCCGCCTTGGCGGTGGCGCGAGCCACGTCGTAGCGCTCCGAGACCTCGGCCTCGGTCAACGGGTCCCCGGGCACCAGCTCGCCGCGGAGGATCTCGTTGCGGAGGTCGTCGGCGATTGCGTCGACCACCGACAGCACTGTCACGCGTGCCACCACGAGAGCACCCCTTCGCGTCGACGGGTCCGGTGGCCCGCGGTTGTGACCCAGGTTGCCAATACGTCGAACCAGATCTCTTGCTCATTCAGACCACTTGCTGAAAAATCAGACCAGATCGCATTCCGTTCTACTCAGCGTCGAGTTCTCGAGGAGCCTGATGTTCCAACAGCTGCTGTCCCCGGTCGCGGGTTCGCTCGCTCTGTCAGCGCTGGTCGCTGCCCTGCCCCTGGTGCTGCTGTTCGTGCTCCTCGGCGTCCTCCGCGTCAAGGCGTGGAAGGCGGCGCTGGCCGGACTGGCGTCCTCGGCGCTGCTCGCCACCCTGGTCTGGCAGATGCCGGTGGGCCAGACGCTGGCGGCCACCACGGAGGGCATGTTCTACGGTCTGTTCCCGATCCTGTGGATCCTGATCAACGCGCTCTGGGTCTACCAGCTCACCGTGGTGACCGGCTGGTTCGAGGTCCTGGGAGCCCGGATCCGGGCCATCTCCGACGACCAGCGCATCCTGGCCATCCTGATCGCCTTCTGCTTCGGGGCCCTGCTGGAGTCGTTGGCCGGATTCGGGGCGCCGGTGGCCATCTCCGCGGCCATGCTGATCGCGGCGGGGATGAAGCCGTTCAAGGCGGCCATCGTGTCGCTGCTGGCCAACACCGCACCGGTGGCGTTCGGCGCGATGGGGGCGCCGATCATCACCCTGAGCGCGGTCACCGGCATCGACCTGCACACGCTGTCGTCGATGGCGGGCCGCCAGACGCCGTTCGTGGCCCTGTTCGTGCCGCTGATCCTGGTCTTCCTGGTCGACGGCAAGCGCGGCATCAAGCAGACCTGGCCGGTGGCCCTGGTCGCCGGTGCCACCTTCGGCCTGGCCCAGTTCGTCACCTCCAACTTCATCACCGTGGAGATCACCGACATCGTGGCCGCCATCGCGACCGTGGTCGTCGTGCTGATCATGCTGCGGTTCTGGAAACCGGCCAACGCCGTGCCGCTGGACGCCTCGGAGGACCTGGACGCCGCGCTGGCCCCGGAGCGCTCGGGTGCGAGCAGCGCCGGCGCCTCCGGCGGCACCTCGGTGTCGACCGTCACCACGACCCCGACCGGTTCTGCGTCGGTCCCCGCCGGCTCGCCGCCCGCCGCCAGCGGTCACCGGACCTGGATGGCCGTGGCCCCGTACGTGATCATCATCGTGATCTTCTCCCTCAGCCAGATCCCCGTGATCAAGGCGGGCCTCAGCCACATCGGGTCGACCACGTTCCGCTGGCCCGGACTGGACGTGGTGAACGCCGCCGGCAAGCCCGCGTCGGCGCAGACGTTCAAGCTGGACCACCTCAAGGGCACCGGCACCCTGCTGCTGCTGGCCGGGCTGGTCACCTGTGCGCTCTACCGGATCAAGCTGAAGGCGGCGCTGACCGCCTACCGGGACACCCTGGTCAAGCTGCGCTTCACCATCGTCACCGTGATGGCGGTGCTGGGTCTGTCCTTCGTGATGAACCTCTCCGGCCAGACCGCCACCCTCGGCAACGCCCTCGCGTCGGCTGGCATGCTCTTCGTCGTGTTCTCTCCCGTGCTGGGCTGGCTGGGCGTCGCGATCACCGGTTCCGACACCTCCTCGAACTCCCTCTTCGGTCTGCTCCAGGTGACGGCGGCCAACCAGATCGGTCTGTCGCCGGTGCTGATGGCCACCACCAACTCCTCCGCCGGCGTGCTGGGCAAGATGCTGTCCCCGCAGAACCTGGCCGTGGCCGCCGCTGCGGTGGGCATGAGCGGCAAGGAGGGCGACATCTTCCGCAAGCTGATCGGGTGGAGCCTGCTGCTGCTCGCCGGCTTCACGGTGCTGGTCATCCTCCAGGCGACGGTCCTGTCGTGGATGGTCCCGGTGATCCCGTGAGGATCGCGCTGTTCGTCACCTGCCTGGCCGACACCATGTTCCCGCAGGTGGGCCGGGCCACCGTCCGGCTGCTCGAGCGCCTCGGTCACCAGGTCGTGTTCCCCGACCAGCAGACCTGCTGCGGTCAGATGCACGTCAACACCGGCTACCAGCGGGAGGCGCTGCCGCTGGTGGAGCGCTACGTGCGCACCTTCGAGCCGTACGACGTGATCGTGGCGCCGTCGGGCTCCTGCGTCGGCTCGGTACGCCACCAGCACGGCCTGGTCGCCTCCACCTACGGCAGCGCCGCCCTGGCCGAGGACGCCGAGGCGGTGGGCCACCGGACGTACGAGCTGTCGGAGCTGCTGGTCGACGTGCTCGGCGTCACCGACGTCGGCGCCTACTTCCCGCACACGGTGACCTACCACCCGACCTGTCACTCGCTGCGGATGCTGCGGGTTGGGGAGAAGCCGCTCCAGCTGCTGCGCGAGGTCGAGGCGCTGCGCCTGGTCGAGCTGCCGGAGGCGGACCAGTGCTGCGGTTTCGGTGGCACCTTCGCGGTGAAGAACGCCGACACCTCGACGGCGATGCTCGCCGACAAGATGCGCAACGTGCTCGACACCGGGGCCGAGTTCTGCTCCGCCGGTGACTCCTCCTGCCTGATGCACATCGGTGGCGGTCTGACCCGCCTGCGCAGCGGCACCCGCGCGCTGCACCTGGCCGAGATCCTCGCCCAGACCAAGGACGACCTGCCGGCGCTGACGCCGACGGAGCTGGAGGGGTCCCATGAGTGAACCGGTGCTGCTGGGCATGCCCGCCCTGCCCACCTCGCCCCGCGGCGTGGGCAACCTCCGCGGGGACGAGACGTTCCCGGTGGCGGCCCGCCGGGCGCTGGCCAACGGCCAGCTCCGCGCCAATCTCGGCCACGCGACCCAGACGATCCGGACCAAGCGGGCCCAGGTGGTCGGTGAGGTCGCCGGCTGGGAGGCGCTGCGCGAGGCCGGCAGCCAGCTCAAGCGCCACACCATGGGCGATCTGGAGACCTATCTCCTGCAGCTGGAGGAGAAGGTGACGGCCCGCGGCGGCACCGTGCACTGGGCCCGCGACGCGACCGAGGCCAACGAGATCGTCACCCGGCTGGTCCGGGCCACCGGTGCCGACGAGGTGGTCAAGGTCAAGTCGATGGCAACCCAGGAGATCGGGCTGAACGAGCACCTGGAGAGCCAGGGGATCGCGGCCTACGAGACCGACCTGGCCGAGCTGATCGTCCAGCTGGGGCACGACAAGCCGTCGCACATCCTGGTCCCGGCGATCCACCGCAACCGCTCGGAGATCCGCGAGATCTTCCTGCGTGAGATGGCGGACGTCGACCCCGAGCTCACCGACGAGCCGGCCGTGCTGGCCGCCGCCGCGCGGCAGCACCTGCGCCGGAAGTTCCTGTCCGCCCGGGTCGCCATCAGCGGCGCCAACTTCGGCATCGCCGAGACGGGCACCCTCGGGGTGGTCGAGTCCGAGGGCAACGGCCGGATGTGCCTGACGCTGCCCGAGACCCTGATCACCGTGATGGGGATCGAGAAGCTGGTGCCCCGCTGGACAGATCTCGAGGTGTTCCTGCAGCTCCTGCCCCGGTCCTCCACCGGGGAGCGGATGAACCCGTACACGTCGATGTGGACCGGGGTCACCCCCGGCGACGGTCCGCAGGAGTTCCATCTGGTGCTGCTCGACAACGGCCGCACCGCGGTGCTGTCCGACGCCCACGGCCGGGACGCGCTCAACTGCATCCGCTGCAGCGCGTGCCTCAACGTCTGCCCGGTCTACGAGCGGGCCGGCGGGCACGCGTACGGGTCGGTCTACCCGGGTCCGATCGGGGCGGTCCTGTCGCCGCAGCTGACCGGGGTCGAGGACAACGCCTCGCTGCCGTACGCCAGCTCGCTGTGCGGCGCCTGCTACGACGCCTGCCCGGTGAAGATCGACATCCCCTCGATGCTGGTGCACCTGCGGAACGCGCACGTGGAGACCCACCGGGCCGAGCACCGGCTGCCGAGTGCGGAGAGCGCGATCATGAAGGCCGCGTCCTGGGTGATGAGCAACGACAAGCGCTGGAGCGCGGCGGTCCGCGGGGCACGGGCCGGCCGGGTGCTCGGACGCAAGCGCGGGGTGATCGGGCCGATCCCGTTGCCGCTGGCCGACGCCTGGACGCAGTCGCGGGACATCCCGCGCCCACCGACGCAGAGCTTCCGCGACTGGTGGACCGCCGAGCACGAGGGGGGACAGCGATGAGCGCCCGACAGGAGATCCTGGCCCGGATCGCGCGGGCGCACGAGCTCGCGCCGCCCTCGGTGGCGCCCGCGTACGCCGACGTCGACCGCTCCTACCGCGATCAGCCCAACCGGTCGATGGACGACGTGGTCGAGCTGCTGGTCGACCGGCTCGAGGACTACAAGGCACTGGTGCGGACCAGCACGCAGGCCGAGCTGGCCACCACGGTGGCCGCGGCGGTGGCCGATCGGGGGCTGACCACGCTGGTCGTACCGCCGGGTCTGCCGCCGGCGTGGACGGCCGAGGTGAGCGCCGAGCTGCACCGGGACAGCGCGGAGGCGCCGTTGTCGGTGGCCGCGCTCGACCAGCTGGGCGGCACCGTCACCGGCTGCGCGGTGGCGGCCGCGGAGACCGGCACCCTGGTGCTGGACGCCTCACCCGACCAGGGCCGACGGGCGCTCACGCTGGTCCCGGACTACCACCTGTGCGTGGTGGCGCAGAGCGCCGTCGTGCCCGACGTGCCGGAGATGCTGGCCAGGCTGCAGGCGGACCGTCCGCTGACCATGATCAGCGGGCCGAGCGCGACGAGCGACATCGAGCTCAACCGGGTCGAGGGCGTGCACGGCCCACGGGTGCTCGAGGTGATCATCGTCATGGACTCGTAGAGGTTCGTCCACTTCTGGATCGAGCCCGGTGAACGGGGCGAGGGAGAAATCTGGAGATGTGTCCCTCAACTCTCGCCGACGGGCAGAGACTGACCAGTGGCCCGCAAGGGGTCCCTCAACCGAGACAGCCAGGCCGGTGACACCGGGGTCAGGGTTATGGGCGGCAGCGTTTAGTGGCGGCAAACTTGCAGCGCTCGGTGGCGGGAGTCGTGCCTGCATCGGCTACGGCTGATTCATCCGGCCATAGCGGAGGCGGCGCCGATGATGTAGGGGATGAGCCAGAGGACCCATACCGCGATGCTGAAGCGGTGGAACGTCTGCTTCTCGTGCTCGCGGTTGCGGATGAGGACCACGATGGCCCAGAGAAGGTGGATGGCCATCAATACGATGGCGATGGTTCCGCTGACGGCCATCACGGAGCTGAGTCCGCTCGCTTGGATTCCTTCGGTGCGGCGGCTGGCGGCGATTTGGGTCATGAGGAAGGTGCCGGTGGCGTCGGCGGCGAGGCCGAGGCCAAAGAAGACGGCGTGCCAGGGTTTGAGGATGCCTTGGATGCGTTCGGCCCAGATGCCGATGGAGTAGAAGACGAGCGCGAGGGTGATGATCACGATGGCTGGGGCGAGCATGACTTCTCCTGAATTGCTGGTGGGGTGATCTGGGGGGCGGTTTCTGGCTGCCGACGGCTGGTGTGGTCGAGCGCCCAGGCGGTGAGGGTGGCGATCGCGAGGATGGCGACGGCGACCCAGAGGGCTGAGGCGCTGGCGGCGGGGAACGCGGTCGGGTCGGCGAGTGCGGTTGGGGTCTGGTGGGTGGTGAGGGCGGCGGCGAGGGTTGTGCCGGCGACGGCGCTGCCGAGCGCGGCGCCGAGTTGACGGACGGTGCTTTGGGTGGCCGACCCGGTCCCGGACTGACTGGGGGGAACGTCGCGGAGGGTGGTGGAGGTCAGCTGCGCCGACGCCAAGCCCAGCCCGAGCCCGTAGGGCAGGAGTGCGGCGGCTACCGCCCAGCCGGGCCCGCTGGCAGTGGTGACGAGCGCGGCCGCGGTGGCGCCCACCACTTCCAGGGCGAGGCCGAGGACCACCACCCGGGTCGGGCCGAAGCGGGCTGCCAGGTGGCGGGCGACCGCACCGGACAGGAACGCTCCCGTGGCCATCGAGGCCAGCACCAGACCGGCCGACAGCATGCTGAGCCCAAGCGAGGTCACCAAGAAGAGCGGGAGGACGAAGAGGAGGGCGAACTCACCGACCGCTACGAGCAGCGCGGTGGTGTTGCCGAAGCTGAAGGTCGGGAGTGTGAACAGCCGCAGGTCGAGGACGGTGGTGCGGCCGCTGCGCTGCCGACGAGACTCCACGACCAGGAACGCAGCCAGCAGCACGACTCCGACGGCTAGGGCGACCGGCACCGGTGAGACCGGGGCGGCGGCGGGCCAGGCCGGCCCGAACAATGCCGGCGAGCCGGTCGGTGTCCACCAGCCCAGCGAGCTGCTCTCGATCAGCCCGAACACGATCAGGGCGAGCCCGGCAGCACTGAGCAGCGGCCCGGGAACGTCGACGCCGATCCCAGCGGCCTTGGTGCCGCGGGTCTCGTCGACGAGCAGCATGGTGGCGACTGCCACGGCGAGGCCGATCGGCACGTTGATCCAAAACACCAACGGCCAGTTCGACACCTGCGTGAGGAAGCCGCCCAGCAGTGGTCCGAGCGCGGCCGCGCCGGACATGACCGCCCCCCAAATCCCGAACGCCGCAGCCCGGTCGCGGCCGCGGAACGTGGCGTTAACCGTGGACAACGTGGACGGCAGCACCATCGCCCCGCCGACACCCTGCAGGGCACGCGCGGAGAGCAGCGCCGCGGCGTCGCCGGCGGACGCAGCCAGCATGCTGCCGAGAACGAACACTGTGACACCTGCGAGCAGCAACCTCCGCCGCCCCCACCGGTCACCTAGGCGGCCGGCGGTCAGCAGCAGAGCGGCAAAAACCACCGAGTACAGGCTGTTCACCCACTGCGCGTCAGTGAGATCCAGGTGCAGATCGGTGATGATTGCCGGCAACGCGACGCCGACAATGGTGCCGTCCAGCACGATCATGGCCAACGCTGCCGCCAGCACCCACAATCCCGCCCAGGCCCGACGCTGAGCTTCGGGCGCACGCTCAGCTGTCACCAGCGTCTCGTCAGGCTGAAGCGCACTCATGCCGGCATGGCCTGCGTGGTCGCGGTCTCGGTGTCGGACTCCTGCTGGGTGTGGCGGATGCGGCGTCCCAGCACCAAGAACACGAGCACGAAGCCGACGGTCAACACGACGTGGCCCAGCCCGGAGACACCGGCCAGGGCCGATGAGTCGGCGGCAGCTGAACCGAGCACCTGCAGCGATCCCTTGACCGCCATCGCGCCGGCGGTGAGGACGAGTCCAATGGTCCAGATCCACACGAACCAGCCGAACCGGCGATCCTCACCGAGCCGGTAGACCCGCTGCAAGGCAAGTACCAGCAGGCCCACGATCGTGCCCAGGACCAGCGTGTGGGTGTGCACCACCGCGAGCTGGGTGAACCCGCTGAACCCGGTCGAGCGGGTTAACTCTCGATAGGCAAGCCCACTGGCCAACCCGACCACGGTCCATCCCGCTGACAGACGGAACAGAACCGACTCTGCCTTTCTCACGACCACCTCCAGTATTGCGACGGACTGTCTCTAACAGGCTCAACCCTATGTTCGTGACGCTGTGTCCGCAAATTTCGGGACGGTGATGTCGCTAACATTGCTCAGGGTGTGACCGTCACGCGATCCGCGGTGTCAGTCGCCCATGAAGGGAACGATCTCGCGAAGGAGGAACGGTGCCGAAGATCGATGCGCCCACGGTTGCCGAGCACCGCGCGATGATCCGGACCCGCCTGATCGACGCTGCCGAAGCCATCCTGCGCGAATCACCGTCCAGCCACCTGACTGCCGGCGCCGTCACCTCAGCGGCCGGCATCGCCCGCAACAGCATCTACCGCTACGTCGACTCCGTCGAAGACCTCCGCAGCCTGGTCGTCGACCGCTACCTACCCGAGTGGCTGACCACGGTCTCGGCAGCGATGGAGATCGCCGGCAGCCCGGAGGATCGCGTGGTCGCCTGGGTGCGGACCAACCTCGAACAAGCCGCCGCCACCGGCCACGGATGGCTGATGGAAGCCGCACGAACCCAGTCGCTGAACGCTTCGATCGACGAAACCGTCGCCCACGCCCACACCGGCATGCGCAACACCCTCACCAACGCCTGGACAGACCTCCTGCAGAACCATCCCGAACGAGTACCCATCGCCACCGGACTGACCGTCGGCATCCTCGACGCCGGATTCCGCCAGCTCGACCGCGGTCAACCCCGCGAACTCGTACTCCAACTCGGCATCACGGCCGCCCGCGCCCTCGTCACCCATCTTCCCGCCTGAAGCATCGAGCTGATGGACAGCTGCGCGAACTGCCGCAGCCGCTGAGCAAGACAAGTGACTCATAAAACTACAGATTCTTGAGACACGTCTGGCGTGAGATCGAGCCGCCCTGCCGCCTGCCTACCGAGGGACTGGGAGTATGTCTCAGAAAGAAGTCTCGCCGTAATGCGTCTCGGGCCGGGCGTGGCGAGGGGTTTCTGAGGCAGACTGTTGAGGGTGAGGCAACTCGGATACACGCGGGTCAGCACAGCGAGCCAGGATGCGCAGCTGCAGCTGGACGCGCTGGTGGCGGCCGGGGTGCAGAAGCGTGACGTGTTCGCCGATATCACCTCCGGCAGCAGGTCGGCAGCTGAGCGGCCCGGCATGCAGAAGCTGCTCGGCTACGCCGAGCCGGGCGACACGGTGGTGGTGTGGCGGGTCGACCGGCTCGGCCGGTCACTCATCGACGTCCTCAACACCGTGAACCTACTCCGCGACCGCGACGTGGCGGTGCGGTCGGTGTCGGACGGGATCGACCCGGCCACCTCGACCGGACGGCTGATGTTGAACATGCTGGCCACGCTCGCCGAGTACGAAAGAGAGCTGATCGTGGAGCGCGTCAACGCTGGCATCGCCGCTGCCCGGCAGAACGGCACCCGATTCGGCCGGCCACTGTCGGACCCGGTGGTGATCGCTGACAAGCTCGCGATCGCCGCCGACGCCCGGGCGAAAGGCCGCACCGCCGAAGACGCGGCCCGGCTGGTTGGGTGGAGCCGCGCGACCTTGTACCGCCACCAGCAAGCCTTCGCGGCCCGCAAGGACAGCGGAATGTGACGAGGATGTAGGCGGCTGTGGACGCTGACGGGCGGTGGCGGGTGCTTCGACTGCATGTCGAAGACCAGGTCCCGCTCGCCGCCCTCGCCCGCTCCACCGGCGTCGGCGAGCGCACCCTGCAACGCTGGCACCAGCGGTACCGCGCCGGCGGCATCGCCGCACTGGAACCCCGACCCCGAACCGACGCCGGCCAACGCCGCACCAGTGCCGACGTGGTGCTCTTCGTCGAACGGCTCGCGCTGACCCGGCCCCGACCCAGCATCGCCACCCTGTATCGGCTGACCGTCGCCGAAGCAGACCAACAGCACCTGCCGGCGCCGAGCTACTCGACCGTGCGGGCCATCGTGCAAGCCCTCGACCCTGCCCTGGTCACCCTGGCGTTGGAAGGTCCCGCCTCGTACCGGGACCGCCACGAGCTGGTGTACCGGTTCCGGGCCGATCGTCCGAACCGGATCTGGCAGGCCGACCACACCGAGCTCGACATCCTCATCGTCGGCCCCGACGGCCGCCCGGACCGGCCATGGCTGACCGCGGTGATGGACGACCACGCCCGCGCCATCTGTGGCTACACCGTGTTCTCCGGTGCCCCGTCAGCGCTGCAAACCGCGCTGGCATTACGGCAGGCGATCTGGCGGAAGAACGACCCGCAGTGGGCGATGTGCGGCATCCCCGACATCTTGTACGTCGACCACGGCTCCGACTTCACCAGCCACCACCTTGACCGGACCGCGATCGAGCTGCACATCCGGCTCATCCACTCCACCGTCGCCCGCCCGCAAGGCCGGGGGAAGATCGAGCGGTTCTTCGGAACCGTCAACACCGAACTCCTCAACACGCTGCCGGGCCACCTCGGACCCGGCAGCAAGGCACCGAAACCGGTCCTGGACCTGTCGGCCCTCGACCAGGCGATCGGCGACTTCGTCACCACCTACAACGAGCGACCTCACCGCGAACTCGGCACCTCACCACGAGACGCGTGGGTCGCCGACGGCTGGCTGCCCCGCATGCCCGACAGCCTCGAACAGCTCGACGGGCTCCTCCTCACCGTCGCCAAACACCGCACCGTGCAACGTGACGGCATCCACTTCCAAGGCCAGCGCTACCTGGCACCGACCCTCGCCCCGTTCGTCGGCCACCCCGTGACGATCCGCTACGACCCGCGCGACCTCTCCGAGATCCGCGTCTACGACCGCAACACCTTCCTTTGCGTCGCCATCGACGAGGACCACCCCAACCAGCGCCTCAGCCTCCGCGACATCGAAACCGCCCGCCGCGCCCGCCGCCGCCAGCTCCGCCGCGCCCTCAACGACCGCATCCCCACCGTCGCCCACCGCGACCAACCGCACACCACACCGGACCCGGCCCCGCGTCGCCAGCGGCTGCGAACCTACGAAGAGGACGACCGATGAGTCAGAACTTCATCGTGACCAAGGAACACCGACGCTTCACCGAGTTCGCCAACGCCGTCCGCGCCGACCACACCATCGGCATATGTCACGGCGACGCTGGTGTAGGAAAGACCAACTCCGCCCGCCGCTACGCCCACTGGGACACCCTGGAGCCCTACCTGCAAGCCTGGGGACCGCGCATCGACGACGACGCCAAACACAACACCCTCGCCAACCGTGCCCGCACCGTCGTCTACACCCCCGAAGTCCTGCCCCGGCACCGCGAGCTGCTCCGCGACATCGACCGATGGATCAGCCGCCTCGGCAACTGCGTCGACGAACATCAACGCACCAGCGGCAAGATCACCAGCACCAGGGTCGGCGACACGACCCGCTGGGTCGAACTGCTCATTGTCGACGAAGCCGAACGGCTCACCCCCACCGCCTTGGAACTGCTCCGCGACCGCCACGACCGCACCCAGCTCGCCATCATCCTGATCGGCATGCCCGGCATCGACCAACGGTTCCGGCACTACCCCCAGCTCTACAGCCGACTCGGCTTCTCCCACCGCTACCGCACTCTCGGCCGAGAAGAACTGCTCTTCGTCCTCGACCGCCACTGGAAACGACTTGGCCGCACCCTCAACCCCGACGACTTCACCGACGCCCAAGCCGTCGCTGCCATCGAACGCATCACCCGCGGCAACTTCCGACTCCTCGAACGCCTCTTCCCCCAAATAAACCGCGTACTCAAGATCAACCAACTCGAAACCATCACCGACGACGTCGTCGAAGCCGCCGCCAGCACCCTCGTCATCGGCACCTGAGCCGCCATCCAGCGATCACAGAACACCGCCACAAAGCGCCGAACTCCACAGGTCAGGGTCGCCGGTGGCCGCGGCGTTGCGCAACACCCGCCCGATGAACATGTTCCGCGACCGGACGTCGAGTGCAACAGCTTCGGCATTGCCGCGCGTCTGAATCTCGCGCACATTCCGAGCGCCGCGCTCTATGGAGTGCGTCCAGAACTCGCGCCCAAACGCGTCCAGAACTCGCGCCCAAAGCCAACCCGGGTATCAACGGGTCAGCAGAGGTGCGAGGCCGATAGTCAATGCACCGGCGGCGATGATGCCCATGCTGACCGCAGGGCGAATACCGCGGGCGTCGATACTGACAGGCGTCCCGTCGGCGGCCAGGCCGCTGACGGCCGGTCGGTACGCCAGGATCATGAGTGCGCCGACGATGAGCACGGCGCCGCCGGCGAGAGCGAACAACCAGGCCAGGTGTGCGTCCATGAGTTGAGTTCCTCTTCTCGAGATTGGCTTCTAGCAGATCGTGCACCCCTGACAGAAGCGGGGGTTCAGAGCAGGGCGATCAGGACGCCCACGAGCAATGCAGCACCGACGACGCCCCACAGGAGCCACTCGGTTGGCGTCAGACCGTCGCGGGCGGAGCTGTTGCCGCGGCGGTGCCGCCCGACAGCTCCAGCCGAGGCGGCGATGAGGACACATGCGACCAGGAGGGCGACCCAGAGTGGCGTTGACACAGCGTTACTCCATCGACCGGTTGCCGTCTGGGGTGTCCCGCTCGAGCGCCGTGATGGCCCTAGTGAGGGCAGCACGTGCCTCGTACAGTTCCGCCAGGACGTCAGTCTCGCGGGGGTTTGGCGTCAGGCTGACAACGAATGCTCCGACTCCTTGGCGGGTCTCGATAAGTCCGTCATGGACGAGCAGCTGCTGGGCCTGGCGGATCGTGTTCAGCCCGGGCACCTCGTAGTGCTCCTGCAGCACGGCAATCGCGGGGAGTTGCCGCCCGACCCCGAACTCACCCTCGGTAATGCGGGCTCGAAGGTCCTGGTAGATCTCCCGGTATCTAGCCACAGACTCAAGGTAGGGCCTATGCTGGTGCAAGTCAACTAGACCACCTGTGCTGACTAGTTGACATAAGATACATAATCAGCCCTAACCAATCAGCCCCGTCGTCTTCTACGCTAGTGGTTCGCTGACGAAGTCCTGTTACGTTTCCGGCTGATTTTGGTGAGGATCTCGTCGGGTGTCTTGGTCCAGATGAAGGGGTGTTTGCGGCGGTTCCAGCCGTCGATGAAGGCCCGGATCTTGATCATCAGGTCGCGGACTGAAGGGAACACGCCGCGGCGGATGGCTTGGCGTTCGATGATGCCGAACCAGACCTCGACCAGGTTCAGCCACGACCCAGAGGTCGGGGTGAAGTGCACGATGATCCGCGGGTTCGCCGCCAGCCAGGACTTGACCTTCGGATGCTTGTGAGTCGCGTAGTTGTCCATCACCAGATGCAGCTCGACCTCGGGATAGGCCCGCGATCTCCAACGCCGCGAACAAGGTGGTCGTGCCGTGCCGGACGTAGTCGTGGGTGCGTTGTTCGGCGTGGCCGGGCTGCATCGGCAGCACCTTCTGCGTCCGGTTCAACGCCTGAATCTGCGACTTCTCATCCACACAGAGGACAACTGCGTTCTCCGGTGGTGCGAGATACAGCCCGACGACGTCAACCACCTTGGCTTCCAGCTCGGGGTCGGTGGAGAACTTGAACGTATCGCTCTTCCAGGGCCGCACCCCGAACCGCTTCCACGCCTTCGTGATCGTCACGTGGTTGACCTTCAACTGCGACGCGAGCAGCCGGCTCGACCAGTGAGTCACCCCCAGCCGCGCCGGCGGTGGGGTCAAGGTCGCGGTGACGATGTCGCTCGGATCGATCTCCCGCGGCCGTCCGGACCGTTCCTCATCGACCAGCCCGTCGATCCCACTCGCCTCGTAGCGGTCCCGCCATCGGTTCACCGTGGGTCGAGACACCCCGACCCGATCGGCGATCTCGCTGTTCTGCACACCATCGGCATGCAGCAGCTCAGTGCCGGCCGCTACTTTGTCGTTGGACGGGGTTGGGATCAACATGTCCGGTGCAAGCCTGGCCACGTCGCCGAGGTAGGTCGCGCCCCAACTCAGCTCTGCGCCCCGGCTGAGCCGATCAACAACCAGAGCCTGTGTCCCCGCACGTCCGTAGTCCTCGAGCACCAGCAAGGTGAAGCTCCGGCCCGTCTGAGCTGACATCATCTGCAGGGTCGTCCGCTGATTTGCCAGATCCAGGACCTGGGCACCGGCGGTCTTGTAGAACCCGTAGGCATAGCTGAACCCGGTCAAGATCAGGAGCGCAGCAATGATCACGCGGCGGCTGATCCGGGTGATGGCGAGATGTACGAACGCCAGCGCTATGGCTGTGGGCCAGACTGTCTCGGCGCGACTCCCGCGGAGGCCGCTGACGGTGAACTGGACGATCAGGAACCCGATGATCAGGGCAATCGTCGCTACGTTGCTTGCGCGCAGCTTCTTGCGGGCAAGCAGTGTCACGGCGATGAAGAGGAGCATTGGCCAGGATTCGGCGAGCAGCAGGAGCCAGCCCCGACCGGCCAACAGCTCGCGTTGGCCGGCGAGCACCTGGACATAGCGCAGGAGGCCACCGAACTGGGTGACCACCAGGCCGAGGGCGAGGAGTCCGATGGCAACTGCCGCAGTGGTGATCGTCAGGAATCGGCGGACGTCCAGCTCGCGGCCCGGTCGCTGGACTCGCTGGGGTCGGCGAAGCGAGATGATGAAGCGATAGAGAAGGATTCCGATCGCGTTGACGGCGCCGAGGATGCCCAAGGATTCGCGCCAGTCATCAGCCGGCGCCACGAACCTCGGCCAGTAGTCCAAAGTGACGTGCAGCATCGGACCGAGATAGCACAGGTGAAATCCGAGCAGCGCCACGACTGCGCGGGGCTGAAAGATGTCCAGCCGGCCGGATATCCATTCGATCACGTCCACGCCGACCAACACTCCGGCGATGCTCAGCGGGATGACCATCCAATGCCACAAGTCGGGGACGAACAGACAGAAGAGTGCCGTGATCGTGGTGACGGCGAAGGTGGCGACGAGCCAGCTGACGACCCGGATGCCGGGCTCGGGCGTGGTCCGATCGACGCTGTTCGGGTCCGCCACATTCTCGGCGGTCTCCACTGGACGGGGGGATTGTCGGCCGAGATCAGGCCTCCGCCGCAGGCCGGTGCCGCTGGGTCTCACGTTGCCGAGCTCCTGATCGGGTTCCAGCTCATCTCGGCACCGGCAATCCGGCCAGCCGCCTCACACTCGCCAGCCATTGCTCCCGTCGCCTCGCCTGTTGGTCCGGACGGAAGCGTTGCGCCCGTTCCCACAAGATTCTCGACACCTCCGTGACGTCCCTGGTTCCCTCGGCAAAGTCCGCCATGGCGGAGGCCAGAGCAACAGGGTCATTCGGCGGGACACAGAGGTCGGCCGGCAGCAGCTCAGGGATCCCTCCGACAGTCGTGCCGATACAGGGAACGCCACGAGCCATCGCCTCGATCAAGGCTCGCGGCAGACCTTCGGTCCGCGAGGGCATGCAGAAGAGGTCTGCTCGACCAAGCAGCCGTCGTAACTCCTCGCGGGAGTCGACGCGACCTCGGAAGGTCACCCGATCGGCGATGCCGCTCGCGACGGCGAGTGCGCGCAGCTCGGCCGAGTGGCGCCCGTCGCCCACCAAGGTCAGGCGCAGGTCCGGGTGCGTGGCCGAGAGCAGCGCGACCGCACGAATCAAGTCGTCGTGGCCCTTGTAGAGCTGGTCCTGGGTTCCGACCGCAATCAGTTCCCGCACCGGGAAAGGGGTCCGACGAGGGCCAGGGGTGAAGTCGGTGTCGCTGAGATCGACGTTGGAGAACGCATGCTGGTGCGCATGGCGAGCTGGTGGATAGAGGCGCTGGAGTGTCTCTTCGGTGACATAGTGGGCGGCGCCCGCGCCACCGACGAGCCATGTCATCAGGCGTCCACAGACCGGGGCGAGGTGACTTCCGACGGGCCCTATGACGCCCGAACGCAGCACCTGCACCGGATCACCGATCACCTCGACGGCGTATCGACGCCGGCGCACGCGGCACCAGGCCGCTCCGATGGAGCCGAGCGGTCCCGGTAAGACGAAGATGCACAGACGTGCCTCAGAGGTTGAGCTGGCGACGGCCTTGATCACCTGCGGAAGCCGGCTGATCAGCTGGCGCGGCCCTTGGAAGAACGGCAACCGATAGATGGGTATCTCACCGATCGGGAGATGCGCCCGCGGGTTCGCCGGACCGACGCGCGCGGCCAATTGGACGGCTTCGAGGTGGGCGACGTACGACGTCCACGCGCCCGAGCTGCTGGCACGATCGAGCGCGACGACCCCGCCGGCCCCGTCGTCGTACAGCCTGGCTTCGGTGAAGATCCTGATCGGCCCCGGTGCCGATGGCGGTGTCCGTAGTGCGTGTGCGCGAACCGATGTCTCGTTGGCCCGTGTCATCGTGCTGGCACTCCCTTGACGACAGAACCCGGGTCCACGGGGCCAGTGACGCAAGCGGCCGCGCCGACGATCGCTTCGGCACCGATCCGCAAACCCTGAAGCACGACCGCCCCGGCTCCGATGAGGCACGCCTCCTCCAGGTCGCAGGCCCCGGAGATGACGGCGCCAGGGTTCACCGAGACATAGGCACCGAGCACGCTGTCATGTCCGATGGTCGCGTTCGGATTGACATGCGTATGTGGACCCAGGTGAACGTTCGTCGAGATCTGGACGCCCGCGCAGATGACGGTGCCCGGCGCGCAGACCGCGTCGAAACCGAACGTTGCCGTAGGGTGGCAGACGGTCGCCGGTCGGTGGCCGTGGTGCTCGAACAGCCTGGCCAGGCGGCGGCGAACCGAGGGACTGCCCACCCCGACGGCGAAGTGCGTCGAAGAGTGGCTCGCCACCCAAGGTTCGACCGGCCCCAGGAACGGAAGACCGCGGCGGTCGATGTTGTCGAGATCGGAGTCGGACGGCGCGTCGTCCAGGACACCGGTCAGCTCCCAGACGGTTTCAGCTGACGCCTTGTTGACAGCATCGACGACATCGAGGAGCTCCCGGCCGAATCCCGCGGCCCCGACGGTCACCAGGGGAGCGGCGGTCATGGCTGAAAGTCCATCGTGAAGGGCCTCATCGTTGCCTCGCCGGGTGCAGACACCTGGTTGAACCGAAGGACCTGCCCAAACGTCTTCAGCAGGATGATCAGGTCGAGCCGGAACGAGCGTCGACGGACGTAGTCGACGTCGAGCGCCAGCCGCTCCGGCCAGGTGAGGGCGTTGCGTCCGCTGATCTGGGCCAGTCCGGTGATTCCTGGTCTGACCTCGTGCCGGCGCGCCTGCTCGGGAGTGTAGAGCGGCAGGTATTCCATCAGCAGCGGCCGTGGACCGACGATGCTCATATCGCCACGCGCGACGTTGTAGAGAGTCGGGAGCTCATCCAGGCTCGTCGCGCGCAGAAACCGGCCAAGTGACGTCAGCCGTTCGGCGTCGCTTGCTCTCCCGCCGCGGGCGTCCAGGGCAACCATGGTGCGGAACTTGATCAAGGTGAAGGGTTTTCCGTCGCGGCCAGGCCGGACCTATCGGAAGAAGATCGGTCTGCCCAGGCGAAGCGCGATAGCCGCCGCGGTGACCAGCTGGATCGGTGCGCTGATGATCAGTCCGGCACTTGCCGCGCACACGTCGAAGGTGCGTTTGGCCGCGGTGTCACCCATGGTGGCGACGCCGTTGCAGCTCGAGGAACTCCGACAGAGCGGACAGGACTCGACCCCGGCCGCCCTCGTCGAGTCCGGATCCGCTCGGCAGCGAAAGCCCGTTGTGGTACAGGAATTCCGAGGTTCCGTTCAGATAGGCGGGTGCCCCGGCGAACACCGGCTGAGTATGCATCGGCTTCCACAGCGGACGTGCCTCGATGTTGGCGTCCTCCAACCACGCCACCAGTTCGCTCGACGTCCATCCAGTCTGTGCGGGATCGACCACCACGCAGGTGAGCCAGAAGTTCTCTCGGTGGTCTTCCTGCTCGGGTTGGCCGTCTGCTTCTCCGAGGAGGTGAACACCGGGCACCTCGGCAAAGAAGTCACGGTAGGCGAGGCGCAATGCGCGGCGCCGCTGAATCATCTCGGGAAGGCGGGCCAGCTGGGCCCGGCCCAAGGCCGCAAGCAGGTTCGACAGTCGATAGTTGAAACCGACCTCGGTGTGTTCGTAGTGACGAACCTGCTGCCGGGCTTGGCTGGCGAGATATCGGACGTAGTCCGCACGTGCTGCATCGTCGGTGAGCAGCGCGCCGCCGCCGGAGGTGGTCATGACCTTGTTGCCGTTGAAGGACAGCGCGGCTGCGTGTCCGAAGGAACCCGCCGGTCGCCCGTAGCGTTGGGCGCCGACGGACTCTGCGGCGTCCGACAACACTGGCAAGTCCCAGCGCTCGGCCAGCGGGGTGATCGAACGGTAGTCCGCAACCTTGCCGAAGAGGTCGACGGGCAGTATCGCCTTGATCGATGCGGACTGTGCCCGCCGATCCTCGTACGCCTTGACCAGGAGATCGACCGAGATGGCGCCGCTCTCGTCGCAGTCGACCAGAACGGGACGGGCGCCGGTGTAGAGGATCGCGTTGACGGTGGCCGCAAAGGTCATGGTCGAGGTCAGGACGACGTCGCCGGGCCCGACGCCAAGGGCCAGCAGACCCAGGTGGAGTGCGGCGGTGCCGCTGGCCAGCGCGACGGCGTGCTGTCGGTCGGTGGCGGCCGCCAGCTCACGCTCGAACGCGTCTACCTCCGGGCCCAGCGGCGCAACCCACCCTGATCGAAGGGCACGAAGCACCGCGATCTCTTCATCGGCTCCGACGTCGGGCGGCGAAAGGTGGATGCGGTTCAAGGCCGGCGCGCATGACATCGCCTCGGGGCGCACTCGGGATCCTTCCGATATGGAGTCCTAGTAGTGACAAGCTTTGGTCCGCCCCCGAAGCGACCGATTCGTGCACTCCGCCAGTCCGGTGCGAAGCCGGCCGACACCGAGTTGCGGCCCTCGTCGCCTGCCGGTGTTGGCAGCGCCAACCGCTGACGCCGCCGGGACAGCGCTAGGACACGACGACGTCGTTTCCCACCCACTGCCAGACGGTCGAGCCGCCGATCGCCACACTGAGCCGTTCCTCGGCGCCGGGCCGGCATCCGGGCCCTCCGGCAGCCAGGCCGGTGCCGGTCAGGCTCAGTCGGCGGACGACGAGGTCGGTGCATGAGGCGGACGGTTGGGCGATCACGATCCCTTGTTCACTGTTCCCCAGTGCCACAGCGGAGCTCTGCCGTGCGACCGTACGCCAAGCCTGCTCCTTCTGCATCGTGCGGATTCGTCCGTCACCACACAGCGCCGCGGCAGAGTCGTCGGTCGCAGCGAATGACACGAGGTGGTCGGCACAGGGACGACTCGTTCGACCACCGGGAGCATGCACCCGATCGGGGTGGTCGGGAAAGCGGAACCACACATCCCAAATGACCGACTGGTCACGGTGCCAGGTGCCGTCGGGCGAACCGATCCAGGCGTAGGTCGGCTTGCACTGGGCGTCCGCGCCGACGGCGAAGACCGAGTTCTCGCCGTATGCCCTCAGCCGAACGATGCCACGGATGCCCGGCCTGGTCTTGCGCCAGGTCCGTCCGCCGTCGTCGGTCACCTCGACGGTCGATCGGCGGCCACAGGTGCCCTGCTCGGCGCGCCAGGCGATCTTCGCCGAGTTCGCGGCAAGCAGACGGGCCGGCCCGGCAGCCGAGGACGGTGAGACCGATGGGCTCGGCGAAGCTGATCGGGTCGGTGAGGGGTCCACACGGTTACTCGCCGATTCGCTCAGGGTGGCTGAGCCGCCGTGCCGGATCGACTCGCTGGTGCGGACCGCTCCGCTTGGGCTGAGCGACTCATCGGGACCGGTGCCAGAATCGGACGGGCCGGCGGAGGCGACGGGCTCGGCCGGCGCGGCCCCGGCCGGCACAGCCACGATGGTCGGGTGCTGGAGGAGCAGCAGCGTGATCAGGACCAGGTTGATCAGGACCAGCACGGTTGGAGCCAACCAACGACCGTTGCCTTTGAGCCACCTCAGCATTTCGGCAGAATAGCGAGCGCCGACACGAAAAAGGCTCAACGCGGCCGTAGTTACTTCGAACCTAGAAGGATCATAAGTGTCCGACCACCAACGCTTCTCGATCTTGTGTGTCTGCACGGGCAACATCTGCCGGTCCCCAGTGGCGGAACGTCTCTTGGCCGCGAGGCTGGGGCCGAGTGTCGAGGTCGGCTCGGCGGGGACGTTCGGTGTCGTGGGTGCGCCGATCTCCGAGCCGATGGCCCGGAGACTGCGAGCCGCCACCGTCGGCGCCGACCTCTTCGCCGCCCGGCGGCTACGGGCGCCGATCGCGAACGCGGCTGACCTGGTCCTCGCCTTGACCAAGGCCCACCGCTCGGAGATCGTCGAGCTCTCGCCGGCTCTGGTGCGGCGCACTTTCACCCTGCTGGAGTTCGCCCGGCTGCTGGAGGTCATGGGGCCACACGAGCTTCCGGTAGGTACGCCGGCGGTCCGCCTGCGGGCCGCTGTCCCGATCCTGGCCACCCGGCGGAGCCCCAGCCCGACCAGCGACGACATCGACGACCCGATCGGTCGATCGGAGGCGGTCTACGAGCGGGTGTTCGGTGAGATTGCGCAGGCCGTCGATCGAGTCGCCGCCGTCATCGTCGCGCCGACCTGAGGCTGCTCGGGCCCGTGATCTCGACTTCTGCCCGGCGGGTCCGGGAGGGCTCGGAAGAGACTCGATCGGCGATCCCGTCTGCTCCGCGTACCCTGCGAGCATGACTGGTTTCTCCACTCGCGCCATCCACGCCGGCCAGGAACCCGATCCTGCCACTGGGGCGGTGATCACGCCGATCGTCGCGTCCTCCACCTTCGCGCAGGACGGCGTCGGCAACATGCGGAGCGGGTATGAGTACTCCCGCTCGGCGAATCCCACTCGCACCGCGCTGGAGGAGTGCCTGGCCGCGCTGGAGGGTGGCAGCCGTGGCTTCGCGTTCGCGAGTGGACTGGCCGCCGAGGACACCTTGATCCGCTCGATCGCGAAGCCGGGGGCGCACCTGGTGCTGCCGCACGACGCGTACGGCGGCTCGTTCCGGCTGTTCGCCCAGGTGTACGAGCCCTGGGGTCTGCGGACCGATCCCGTCGATCTGACCGACCTTGCCGCGGTCGAGGCTGCGATCCGGCCCGGGGAGACGGTCGCCGTCTGGGTCGAGACGCCGACCAACCCGCTGCTGTCGGTCGCCGACATCGCCGCTATCGCCGAGATCGCCCATTCCCTGGGCGCACTCGTCATCGTCGACAACACTTTCGCCTCGCCGTATCTGCAACAGCCGCTGGCGCTCGGCGCCGACGTGGTCATGCACTCGACCACGAAGTACTGCGGCGGCCACTCCGACGTGGTGGGCGGTGCGCTGGTGGTGGCCGATCCTGCGCTGGCTGAGCGGGTGCAGTTCCACCAGAACGCGCTCGGCGCAGTGGCCGGTCCGTTCGATGCCTGGCTGGTGCTGCGTGGGCTGAAGACACTCGCGGTCCGGATGGAGCGGCACAGCGACAACGCCGAGCGGGTCGCCGGCTTCCTGGCGCAGCACAGCCGGGTGAGCGAGGTGTTCTATCCAGGGTTGGAGTCGCATGCGCAGTTCGACGTCGCCAAGCGGCAGATGCTCCGGTTCGGCGGCATGGTCTCCTTCCGGGTGCGCGACGGCGAGCAGGCGGCTGTCGACGTCTGCGGACGTACCAAGGTGTTCACCTTGGCGGAGTCGCTGGGTGGGGTGGAGTCGCTGGTCGAGCACCCCGGCCGGATGACTCATGCCTCCGTGGCCGGCACCGCGCTCGAAGTGCCGTCCGACTTGATCCGGCTGAGCGTGGGGCTCGAGGACGTGGCCGATCTGATCGCCGATCTGGATCAGGCGCTTTCAGGCTGAGGGGGCGTCCAGCCCATCAAGTGCATTAAGTGCGGGACTTTAGTCCTGAGAGCGTAGGGACCTCTGGACGTATCGGGGCGGGGTTGCCGTCGTGACTATGGTCCGTGACCCCCCCCACGTGCAGGAAGGATTCTCCCATCGTGTCCAGCCCCACCCTGACCGATACGCGACCCACCGAGTTGCTGTCGGCGAATTCCCAGGCCATCGTCGAGGCGACTGCCGCCGTCGTTGCCGCCCACGCCGAGCAGATCACCTCGGTGTTCTATCCGAAGATGTTCGCCGAGAACCCTGAGCTATTGCGCATCTTCAACCAGGGCAACCAGGCCACCGGCGAGCAGAGCAAGGCGCTGGCCTCCTCCGTGGTGGCGTATGCGGTGCATCTGATCAGCCCCGACGCGCCGCCCTTCAACCATGTGCTGCGTCGGATCGCCTACAAGCACTGCTCGCTGGGGATCCGCCCCGAGCAGTACACGATTGTCGGCCGCAATCTGATGGCGGCCGTTGGTGAGGTGCTCGGTGACGCGGTGACCCCCGAGGTCGCCGCCGCCTGGAACGAGGTCTACTGGCTGTTCGGCGCCCAGCTGATCGCCGAGGAGGCCCGCATCTACGCCGCGGAAGGCGTCGATCCGAACACCCCGTTCCGTCCGTTCCGGCTGGTACGCAGGATCGAGGAGACGGACGACGTCGTGACCCTGGTCCTGGAACCGGCGGACGGTGAGCCCGTGGCGCCATCGGCGCCGGGTCAGTACGTCTCGGTGTTCGTCGACCTGCCCAACGGCCGTCGACAGGGCCGGCAGTACACGGTCTCCTCGACCGCGCTCGGCACCCGAGTGCAGATCACGGTTCGCAAGGTCTTCGGTGTCGACGGCGCCCCGGACGGCGAAGTGTCCTCCTTCCTGCACGACAGCCTGAAGGTCGGCGACCTGGTGGACGTCAGCGCGCCGGCAGGTGACTTCGTGGTCACCGATGCCGACTCGCCGCTGCTGTTGGCCAGCGCCGGTGCCGGTATCACCACCGTGCTGCCGATCCTCGAGCATGTCGCCAAGACCCAGCCGGAGCGGAAGGTGATCGTCGCGCACGCCGATCGTCATGCTGGTCACCATGCGTTGCGCGACACCGTTCGGCACGTCGGCCGGTTGCTCGACGACTTCAGCAGCTACATCTGGTACGAGAACGTCGCTGACGGCGACACCAGGTCGTTCGAGGGCTACATGGACCTGTCCGCTATCGACCTTCCTGAGGACGTGCAAGTGTTCACCTGCGGGCCGCTGCCGTTCATGCGGCTGGTCCGGCAGTCGCTCGTCGAGCGGGGGGTCCCGGCGGAGAAGATCCGCTACGAGGTGTTCGGTCCCGACCTGTGGGCCGCCCAGATACCAAGTTAATTCGTCACTCGCTGCTCGGCGGCGCGCTCAAGACTCTGTCTTCCCTCGGCGCGCGCAGACGATAAGGCGTTGTCTGCGCGCTTCTCGGTCCAGACAGAGCCGCGCGCCGTCTCGCGGCCGCTCGCGACGGTTAGGTGAGTTGCCAGTTGATCGGCTGGCCGCCTTGGCGGACCAGCAGGTCGTTGGCGCGGCTGAAGGGGCGGGAGCCGAAGAAGCCGGAGCGGGCCGACAGCGGGGACGGGTGAGCGCTGGCCACGTACGGCACGTCGCCGAGCATCGGCACCAGGCTCTGGGCGTCGCGGCCCCACAGGATCGCCACCAGCGGGCCGCCGCGAGCGACCACGGCCTCGAGGGCTTGCCGGGTGACCTGCTCCCAACCCTTGCCACGGTGAGAGCCGGATTTGCCTGGCGTGACGGTGAGCACCCTGTTGAGCAGCAGCACGCCCTGCTCGAACCAGCCGCTGAGATCACCGTGCGGGACCGGCGCGATGCCCAGGTCGGCCTGCAACTCGGTGTAGATGTTGATCAGGCTGCGTGGGATCGGGCGTACCGACGGCTCGACCGAGAACGACAACCCGACCGGGTGTCCTGGCGTGGGGTAGGGGTCCTGGCCGACGATCAGCACGCGTACGTCTGCGAGCGGTCGGCTGAAGGCGCGTAGCACCCGATCGCCGGCTGGCAGATAGCCGCGGCCGGCCGCGATCTCGGCACGCAAGAAGTCGCCCAGCGCGGCCACCGTGGGTGCGACCGGCTCCAATGCCGCCGCCCAATCGGGCGCGACCAATTCCGACAACGGCCGCCTGCTACTCATGAGCGGAGCCTTTCACGTCTGGCGCGTTGGATGGCCACGATCTGCTCGGGTTTGTCGGTGTCGCACTAACTACAGATAGAGCAACACCGACGAGATCGAGCAGATCAGTCCGGGCGGTGCTTATCCGTCGGCGCCGGGTCGGGCCGGCACTCCGGCGGGCATCCGGGTGGCATAGCCGGCGGCGAGCAGCAGCAGTGCGGCACCGAGCCCGAAAGCCCAGGGAAAGGAGAGGTGATCGGCCAGCAGGCCGGCGACGATCGGTCCGACGATGGCTCCGGCGTCGGAGAACATCGAGAACACCGCCACCGGGGTGCCTCGCGAGCCACCCGTCGCGTCACCCACCGCAGCCGCGGGGGCGGTGCCCAAGAAGGCCGCCGCGACCCCGTACGCGCACAGCGCGATGATCAGCACCACCATGGTGGAGGCGAACGGCACCACCATGATGGACAGCCCGGCGAGCAGCCCGCCGCCGATCATCGCAGGCCGACGGCCGACGGTGTCGACGAACTTGCCGGCCGGCGCCAGGGCCACGGTCTGCGCGACCGCGGCGCAGGCGAAGGCGATCCCGGTCCAGGTCGTGCTGCGGTGCATGACCTCAACCACCAGCACCGGGACCATGGCCGACCGCACCCCGAAGGAGGTCCAGCCTTGGGCGAGGTTGGTCAGGCAGGCCGCCTGGAAGCGGGAGTCCGCGAACACCATGCGCAGCGGCACCGGAGGCATGGCAGGTGCGTTGGCCTGATCGGCACCGCGGGTTCTGGTGAGCAACATCAGGCCAACGCTGCCGGCTACGGCGAGGGTGCCGGCGTAGAAGAAGAACGGGGCCCGGATCGACACCAGGGCAAGCAGGCCTCCGATGGCCGGGCCGGCCATGCCGCCGAGCAGGAAGCCGCCTTGGAAGAAGCCGGCCGCTCGACCGCGGAGGTCGGGTGGCACGCTGCCCAGCAGCAGACTCATCGCGGAGACCGTGAACATAGCCGAACCGATACCGCCCAGCCCGCGGAGGACGAGCAGTTGCGGATAGCTCTGGGCCGCCCCGGCCAGGCCGCTGGTGAGCGCCACGATGAAGATGCCGACCGCGAGCACCGTACGCTCGCCGAGCGCGGAGATCAGCCGTCCGCATGCCGGGCTGATCGCCAGGCGCATCAGGGCAAAGACCGAGATCACCGCGCCGACCGCCGTGTTGCCGACCCCGAAGCTGCGGGCGAACACCGGCAGCACGGGGACCAGCACGCCGAAGCCGACCGCGACGCAGAAGGCGATCAGGCCCAGCACCAAGACGTCGCGGGGGAGTGAGGTCCGTTCGCGCAGCCGACGGCGGATGGCTGCGGTGAACGACACCGCCCTAGTGTGCAGGACGTGAGGCGGACCTGGTCGTTCCTTCCATCAGGGCGGTGTCGGTGGTCGTGCGGATGGGACCGAGCTGAGCGGCTCCCGGCTCGTGAGCAGCGAACACATTGACCTCTGGATGTGACGCGATGAAGGCCCGCAGCCGGTCCTGGTTGTGGAACCGCAGCGCCTTGTCCGTGGTCACGACTCGTTGGAACATGCCTACGGCGAAGGCGCACTCACGCTGGGGCTGATGGACCTCGCGGCGGTCGAAGTAGGCGTCGCCCGCGTTGAGCAGCCAACCCTGGTCGGTGTCGACAGCGACGCCACAGTGCCCCATGGTGTGACCGGGGAGGGGGACGAACAGGATCTCCTCGGGCAGGCCGCGGAGGGCGCGAACGGCCTCGAATCCGAACCAGGGCTCGCCCTCGGTGGCATACGTCTGCCAGTTCGGGCCGTGCGCCCACATGCCTGGCCGGTAGCGGCCCCGGGCCTTGATCCCCTTGCGTGCCATCGCTGCCTGATGTTCGGTGGCGTGGACGTGGACCTGGGCCCAAGGGAAGTCGGAGAGTCCGCCGACGTGGTCCAGGTCGAGGTGGGTCTGCACGATGTGCCGGACATCGTGTGGATCCAGGCCCAGCGCGCGGATCTGCTCGATCGCGGCCAGCGACGGATCCACCGTGGGCTTGGCGTAGAGGTGGGCGAAACTCCAGCCGAGCCGGGAGGAGATGTCGGCATAGTCGGCCGTGCCGAGCCCGGTGTCGACCATGACCAGGCCGCTGGAGGGGGTCTCGATGACCATCACGTGGCAGGCGAGCACCAGCCCGTCGAGCTTCATGGTCGTCACGTGCGCACAGTTCAGGTGGTGTACGTGCAGGGTGCTCATGGCTGCCTCCTGGTGGCTGGTTGGGCTACGTGAGCGACGAAGACCCGCCGCTAACGCAACAATCTGTTGCGATTGACTCTAGTCCTGCTTGTCGATCTAACGCAACATCTAGTTGCGATAAGATTCTGGCATGGCTGATTCGCCTCCTGTCTTTGTCGCTCGACGCCTCGGCGGTCGCGCCGCCCGCGTACGGGAAGCGGTTCTGTCCGCGACCATCGCCGAGCTGATCGATGGTGGATATGCCGCGCTCAACGCCTCGCGGATCGCCGACCGGGCCGGCGTGCATCGCTCGACGGTGCACCGTCGCTGGCCCGACCTCGACGGGTTGGTCACCGAGGCGCTGGTCGAGGCGGCGGCCGACGCGATCCCGACGCCGGACTCCGGGGACGTCGCAGGCGATCTGAAAGCGCTGCTGCACTCGATCGCCGCGTACGTCGCCGATCCGCAGACCCGGATCCAGATCCGGGCGCTTGTCGCGGATGCGTCCCGATCGCCCGCCATCGCCGCCGTCGTCAGTCAGGTCTGGACCGCCCGCTTCCGGGTCGGGGAGGAAGTGATCGCTCGTGCCGCGGAGCGCGGTGAGCTGCGCGCGGATCTGCCACCGGCCACTGTCCTCTCAGTGTTCACCGGCCCGATCTACGTACGGTTGCTGCTGACCGACGAACCGATCGATGACGATTTCGTGGACTCGGTGGTCGAGTTGGGTCTGACTGGGGCGCGAGCCTGATGATGGCCCCGTCGACCAGGAGAAGACTCACCTGAGCCCGCGCCAGGTTTGAGGTGCGTCCGCTCCTGATCGGCATCGGTGCGCGGACCCGATTTTTTGGTCGGCGATAGCGTGGGGGATGGCAGCCTGCCGGCGGATGTCAGAAGAAGGAGGACTTGGGTGCACTTGGGCAAGAGTCTTCGGGCGCGCCTGAGCGCTCGTGGCGACAAGGGCACATCGGCGGACACGACCGGATCGGAGGCCGAGACTCCTGCTGCGGACGCGATCCTCGAGAGTGAGATCGATCGTGAGAGCGTGGCCGACAGCGACGTGCCGCACTCGGAGGACTCCACGTTGATCGATCCGCCGGGCGGGGACCGATCCGAGTCGGGTTGGCCCGAGGCTCCCATGGACGCACGGCCGCTGTTGCCCCGGCGGGGTCTGTTCGAGGCCGACCTGCCGCCGGTCGTCCCACCGATCGAGACCGAGGTCACGATCACCTCTAGCGCCGCCGCGTCCGATCGGGCGGTGCCGAACGCATTGAAGGTCGCGGCAGCCTGGGCCTGGCGGATCTTCCTGGTGGCGGGGCTGGTCTATTTCATCGGCTGGATCCTGGGATTCCTGTCCGAGGTCATCATCCCGGTCGCCGTCGCGATCTTGCTCGCTGCTGCCCTGAAGCCGGTCGCCAACAAGCTGCACGGCTGGGGACTGGCGCGGGGGCTGGCCGCCGCGGCCACCCTGCTCACCGGGATCGCGCTGATCGCCTTGGCCCTCACCTTGATCATCAACTCGATCGCCGGCCAGGCGGACGTATTGAGCGGCCAGGTCGTCGTCGGGTTCAGCCAGCTGATCGACTGGCTGCGCAACAGCCCGTTCGGAATCAGTGACGACTGGTTCAACATCGACGAGTGGGGCAACCGGATCCAGCAGTTCCTGATCGACAGCCAGAGCACCATCACCCGGTATGCCGGCGACATCGGGACCAGCGTCGGTCACTTCCTCGCCGGCATCGCGATCTGCCTGTTCACGCTGTTCTATTTCCTCTACGACGGCCGCGGGATCTTCAGCTTCCTGATCGGTCTGATGCCGAAGGCCGCGCAGGCGCGGGCCGATGCGGCCGCGATCCGCGGCTGGCAGTCGCTGTCCGGGTACGTCCGTGCGACCGTCATCGTCGCCCTGGTGGACGCGATCGGCGTGCTGATCGTGGCCCTTGCGCTGCGTCTGCCGCTGGCGCCTGCTCTGGCGGCGCTGGTGTTTCTGGGTGCGTTCATTCCGCTGGTCGGTGCGTTCGTGTCCGGCTTCGTCGCGGTGCTGGTCGCCCTGGTCGCGGTCGGCTGGGTGCAGGCGCTGATCATGCTGGCCGGCATCATCTTGGTGATGCAGGTCGAGGGCCACATCCTGCAGCCCTTGCTGCTCGGTCGAGCGGTGCATCTGCATCCACTGGCGGTGCTGCTCGCCATCGCCATCGGCATCATCGTCGCCGGTATCGTCGGCGCCCTGGTCGCGGTGCCGATCCTCGCCTTTGTGAAGACCTTCATCCAAGAGCTCTATCGCCAGGCGAATGACGCGGCGCGCACCGCATCGTCAGCCGGGCTGGCAGCAGACCCCGACGCAGCAGCACCGGCCTGACCTACGTACGTCTGTGGCCCGGAGGCGCAAGCCGTACCCGGTTGACGCCTGACCTCTGGTCGTCTGTGGTTGGCCGATGCCGTCGTACGCGAGTTTCCTCGGCGCCTGGATTCTGGTAATTGGACGCACAACAACATTCGCCTCACGCGATTTAGCCGATCTGATTCTGGGCCTGTGTGGCAGATTTTCGAAAAATCTGCCGGCCGACCTGCGAATCGGCGGGCCGTTCGTGGCCCGTGGGTGTCATCCGCCCGTGGCGGGCGGAGACGTCGTCAGAGAGCGGAGCCCTTCTTGTACTGCGACCAGGAGACGTCCCAGTCTGTGTAGCCGTTGCCCTTCTCCAACCCGCGGCCGGACCCGGTCATGACCACCGGATCACCGATCTGCACTCGGCTGAACAGCCAAGCGGCGTTCGCGGTGCTCATCCCGACACAGCCGTGGCTGGCGTTGACCCGGCCGAAGTTGCCGGAGTTCCAGGGTGCAGCGTGCAGGAACTCACCGGACCAGGTGATCCGCATGGCGTACTTGACCTGTAGGTCGTAAGACTCGTCGGCACCGATCATCTCGTTGGTCATCCGGGTCACCGGCAGCTTCTCCATGATCACCTTGGTGCCGCTGCGCGTCCGCCAGCCTGCCTTGCCGGCGCTGATCGGGATGGTGCGCTCCAGGTCGCCGTCGATGTAGACCTTCGCCTGCTTCGAGGACAGGTTGATCTTGGTGACCAGCGATCGTCCGACCTTGAAGGAGGACGAAGTGGAGTTCTGGCCGTAGACCCCGTTGCCCGCGTTCAGTCCGTTGACGTCGGCATTGACGGTGACCTTGGTGCCGGGCTTCCAGTAGTTCTTCGGCCGGAAGTGGACCTCCTTGTCGGAGAACCAGCTCCAGCTGCCACCCTGCTTGGGGCTGCTGGTCACTGACAGGTGCTTCTCGAACTCCTTGCGGTTCTTCACCGGCACGTCGAAGGTCAAGATCACCGGCATTGCCACACCGACCGTGGCACCCTTCCACGGCTGGAGTTGGGCGAACGTCTGCTGTTGCAGCGTCAGCGCCTGGGTCTTGAAGGTGGTCTTGGTGACGGTCTGCTGGCCTTCGGGGTTCTTCCCGGACATGGTCAGCGTGTACGTCGACGACGGCTCCAGCCGGTCACCAGCGGTCCAGCTTGCCTTGTCCTTCGCCAGCGTGCCATCGACGCTGCCCTTGATCGCCTTGCCTTTGCTGACGCCGGCATAGCGCAGCGTCACCTTGTCGAGCTTGCCATTGCCGGCCTTCACCGAGACGACCGTGCTGACCTTGACGTTCTTGGCCTTGTTCTTGACGTTGGGGGTGAGCGCCACCGGATCCGGGGTAGGCGTGCTGGACGGCGTAGCCGGCACTTCGACCGGTCCGTTGCCGGTGGTTGGTGCCTGAGACTCCGTGTGTGCGCCGGGTGCGGTCGCACCGCCTGCGTCGGGGATCGTGCCGCAGCCAACAACGCTGAGGGTGAGTGCGGCCAGCAGAGCGGTCCCAGCGAGGAGGCGTCGAGGTTGGAACTGAGGCATAGCAGGCGGTACCTATCCATCGGGGTGATCCGGCTCAGAGGCGGCGTCGGATCACTATCGTTCTATGGTCACAGGTGATTGACGGCTACCCAAATCTCCGCGTGTCGTCGGAAGGTCCAACGCCGGACGGCGTACGGAGGTTCCGGGGCCGGTGGTGTGTCTCCCAGTCGGCTTGGCTGGTGAGCCTTGACGGGTGAGCTGGGAGACGCACGATTTGGTGCACCGATCAGTGCGTGGTGACCGGCTCCTTGACGACAGGTGCCGGCTCCCGCCCTTGGAGCGGTCGCTCCCGCATGGTCAGTGCGATCAGGAAGGCGATCGCCATGAACGGCACGGCGACCAGGAACAGGTCGTCCATCGACTGCGTGAAGGCCGTGAGCACCCAGGTCTTGACCGGCTCCGGCAGCGCGTGGATGGCGGTGATGTCGTTCATCGAGGCTGCCGCCCCGCCGAGCTGGCTCTGCGCGGCAGCCGGGACGATCTCCTGCAGGTGATGGCTCAGCCGGGTGTTGAGGATCGCGCCGAACAGCGCCGTACCGATCGCGCCGCCCATGCTGCGGAAGAACGCCACCGACGCCGTGGCTGCTCCGAGGTGGCGCCGCTCGACACTGTTCTGCACTGCGGTCACCACCACCTGCATGGTGAATCCCAGCCCGGCACCGAAGAGCAGCATCGTGCACGCGAGGTGCCAGTACGGGGTGTCGACGGCGAGCCGGGACATCAGCACCAAAGCCACACCGACCACGGCCGATCCGGTGATCGGCATCCACTTGTAGCGCCCGGTCCGGCTCATCAGCTGGCCGCTGGAGATCGAGGTGGCGAACATGCCCACCACCATCGGCAGCATCGCGAGGCCCGACTCGGTGGCGGTGAAGCCCTTGACCGCCTGCAGGTAGATCGGCAGATAGATCAGACCACCGAACATGCCGACGCCCATGATCATCGCGAAGCTGATGTTGGAGACGAAGGTCCAGTGCCGGAAGAGCTCCGGGGGCAGGATCGGCTCCTTCACCTTGGTCTCCACGTACGCGAACGCGAGCGCCAGTCCGAGGAACGCGACCAGCAGACCGAGACCGGTGGGGGAGGTCCAGCCGAGATCGGGACCGGCCCAGCTCAGGTAGAGGACCAGGCTGGTGACCGAGCCCACGATCGTGGCCGCACCCAGATAGTCCACCGAGGCTTCCCGCTTGACGTGCGGCAGCTTGAGAGCCATCGAGGTGATGACCAGGGCGAGGATGCCGATCGGCAGATTGATGAGGAAGATCCACTGCCAGCCGAGGTGGTCGGTGAACAGTCCGCCGAGCAGCGGGCCGGCGACCGAGGAGACGCCGAAGACAGCGCCGAAGAAGCCCTGGTACTTGCCGCGCTCCCGGGGTGGGATGACATCGCCGATCACGGCGAGTGCGAGCGACATCAGACCGCCACCGCCCAGGCCCTGGATGGCCCGGCCGGCGATCATCACCTCGATGTTCGGTGCCAGTGCGCAGATGACCGAGCCGATCAGGAAGACCACGATGGCGGCCTGGAAGATCGGGCGGCGGCCGAGCAAGTCGGAGATCTTGCCCCAGAGCGGGGTCGCGGCGGTGGAGGTGAGCAGGTACGCGGTCACGACCCAGGACAGCTTGTCCAGGCCGCCGAGGTCGGAGGTGATCCGGGGGAGTGCGACGCCGACGATGCTCTGGTCCAGGGCGGCCAGGAACATGCCGGCCATCAGACCACCCATCACGACCAGGATCTGGTTGTGGCTGAGATAGCCGGTGGTCGGCCCGGAGGCAGCACCATGGTCTGCCGCGGAACGGTCGGAACGGTCAGCGGCGGTGGTGGTGCCGACGGAAGAGGCGGAGGTGGGGTCGTCGATGGGCGCTCGACGAGGCGCAGACTTATCTGTCACTGATTGTCCTGATTGTTCAGAGTGGTGTCGTTGGTGATGCCAGCGACGAATTTGCTGAGCAGCCGCTCGAACTCGGCGATGTCGGAGGGCCCCCACTCGGTGAGGGTGCTCTCGAGAATCGCGCGCCGACGCTCGAATGCCAGATCAAGCTGATGCTGCCCGTCGGCGGAGATGCCGACCAGCTGAGCGCGTCCGTCGGCCGGATCCGGGGTCCGGTCGATGAAACCGTTGCGCTCGAGTTGCGCGACATGCCGGGACACGGTGGAGGTGTCCAGATGCGTTGCCGTGGCGAGATCCGTGATCCGGAGCGGGCCGCGGTGAGCGATGGTCTTGAGCAGCCAGAACGTCCCCGGGTCGATGGCGTCGCCCTCCTGGCGCTGTCGCATGGCGCGACCGACGGCCATCAGGGCGGTGAGCATCGCATCGACGGCAGGGCTGGCTGTTTGCATGCTGCAACCATACGCCTGTTTGTATGATGCATCCAACTGAATGGGGATCGTGATCTCCACCACACCCTCTCCTGGGCGCCCCGTCCCAGACCGGATTTCTGGTCATTGGTCCACCGCAGAGGTGGACCAATAGCCAGAAATTCGGATCGGTGGGGCCATGGGGGACCCTGAGATACCCCCGAAGTCGAAAGCGAGACCTTCGAAAAGTTGAAGGTCGGGTTTACGTTCGTGACATGACTAGCGATCCGCGGATGACCGCGATTCTCGAAGAGCTTGCCGCGGGGCGCATCGACGCAGGCGAAGCTGCCCGCCGCATCGACGCGCTCAAGACGCCGTCCAGTCCGGGGTCTCCGGTTGAGGGGCCTCAGGATTCCGGCGCCGAGCCCACCAACGAGGAGCTTGCTGCTGCCGGTGAGGCTGATCCTTGGGCGGTGGCCACGGACCGGCCGCAGCATGCCACGTACACCACGGAGAGCTTCACCGCGCCGACCGGGGAGTCCCCGACGGAGTCGCCCAAGACCAAGCCGGCCAACTCCCGCGGCCCCGCCGACAAGGGCGCGGGCGGCAACAACGGGGTGGAGAGGATCACCGTACGGGCGATCGGCCGACGGGTCCGGATCGTGGGGGAGTCCGCGGTGGCGACGCTGGCGGCGGACGGCCCGCACGTGATCCGCCGCAACGGCTCCGTGCTCGAGGTGTCCAGCGACGGCGAGGTCGGCGCCTCGATCGACGGCTTCAGCATCTTCAAGGCACCCCGCAACCTCGACGAGTTCCGTTCCCTCGGGCTGGGCAAGGAACTGTTCCTCCGGGTGAATCCGGCGATCGAGGTCGATGTGGAAGTGACCGGCGGCAGCCTCAACACCGAGCGCGTACCGCATCTCGGCAAGGTCCGGCTGACCGCCGGTGCCGCAAAGCTGCTGGATGTCGAGGAGATTCACGATGCGCTGATCCAGGCCGGTCAGGCCACCATCAAGGGCACCATCACCCACGGCCGGTCCCGGGTGCGCGCCGAGTCCGGCTCGCTGTCGGTCCAGCTCGCCGACGCATCCAACGTCACCGTGCATGGCGAGGCCCAACTCGGCAAGGTCAGCTGGTCCGGCGGACACACCGGTGCCGGCGACGAGGTCGTGATGGGCAACGGCAGCGCTCGCCTGGACATCGAGGTCGTGATGGGCCACGCCGCGGTCAAGGTCGGCAGCGATCCGGCTGCCGAGGATCTCCGGTGAGCGAACGGACTCGGTCCGTTGGACGTCGGTCGGCGACCCCGCACGAGCATCGGGCCCCGACCGATTGCCCGGTTTGCGGCCACTACCTGGCCGTCACCCGGCTGGGCTGTGTCTCTTGCGGCAGCGAACTGGCGGGCGTCTTCAGTACCTGTGAGTTCTGCGGGCTGAGCGAGGCGGACAACGAGTTGCTGCGGGTGTTCCTGGCCTCGCGGGGCAACCTTCGGGAGGTCGAGCGCTACCTCGGCGTTTCGTACCCGACCGCTCGGCTGAGGTTCGACCGGGTGCTGGAGAAGCTCGGTCTGGCCGAGGAGCCGGAAGACACTCAGCTGACCCGGGATCAGGTGTTGTCCGAGGTGGCCTCTGGCGCGCTGTCACCCGAGGAGGCAGCGCGGCTCCTGGCCGACCTCTGAATCAGGACCGAGATAGCGAAGAACCCGGCTCGATCACCGAGCCGGGTTCTTCGCATGAAGGCAGATACCTGGCTATGGCTGGAACGGCTGCAGGTCGATGACGGTGACCTCGATGGCCTTGCCGTTGGGCGCTTCGTAGCTGGCCGAGTCGCCCTTCTTCTTGCCCAGGATGGCTGCCCCGAGCGGGGACTGCGGACTGTAGACGTTGGTCGAGTCGACCGCGTCGTCCAGCCCGAGCAGCTCGCGGGAGCCGAGCACGAAGGTGTCGGTGTCGGACTCATCGCCGAAGAAGGCGATGGTCACCTGGACGCCGGGTGCGACCACATCGGCAGAAGCCGACGGCTCACCGATCTCGGCCCGGCGCAGCATGTCGGTCAGCTGGCGGATCCGGGCTTCCTGCTGCCCCTGCTCCTCGCGGGCAGCGTGGTAGCCACCGTTCTCGCGGAGGTCGCCCTCCTCGCGAGCGGCAGCGATCTTGGCGGCCACCTCGGCACGACCCGGGCCTGACAGCTGGTCCAGCTCGGACTTCAGCTTGTCGTACGCATCCTGGGTCAGCCAGATGGCCTGTTGCGCATTCTGAGACATCGAACAAGCCTAGCAAGGGCTGGCAAGGGCTCAGGTCGGTGAGCATTCGTTGACCACGGCTGTGGTCGCCCGGCGGACGGTGGTGATGGTGACCGTCTGGTTCACGACCTCGTCGTCGGTCGCCTGGAACGGCACGATCAACTCGCCGACCGGTTGGAAATCGACGGCCTTGGCTGACACTCGGCACGCGACGGGGATCGAAGGGTCCGGGCGATCGACGGTGATCGTCACCGTGATCTTCGTGTCCGAGACGACGGTGTACCCGGGCACCTGAGCCGAGACCACCGGCTCGGCGTGGTAGAGCGCCGTCAGGACCAGCCAGGTCAGCGACAAAGCGGTGATGACGGCCACGACGGCGATGAGCAGCGGCCGGGGGACACGCGGTTTGGGATAGCGTCGCGCGAGCCGCTCGCGGTCCGCGGCGCTGAGCTGCGGGCGCGCGGTCGGGCTGCTCCGGGGCTGGTTCACCACTCCATTCTGACTGGTCGCGGTCGAAAGTCTGAGTTGACTGGTCGTGGTCGGGAGTCTGACTGGTCACGGTCGGCGAGGTGCCGCCTAGCGGTCATTGCCGACCGAAACCCGTTCCGGGTGGCAGCATGGGCCCTCATGGAACGACCCCCGCTGCGGTTGGACGCCGCCGGCGAGCGCTTGCGACTGCTGCACGTCCACGCCCACCCCGACGACGAATCGAGCAAAGGCGCGGCCACGACGGCCCGCTATGTGGCTGAAGGTGTCGAGGTTGTGGTCGCTACCTGTACCGGTGGAGAGCGTGGTTCCATCCTCAATCCGGCGATGGACCGGCCGGACGTGCTGGCCAACATCGCCGAGATCCGTCGTGCCGAGATGGACCGGGCCCGGGAGATCCTGGGCATCGAACAGGTCTGGCTCGGCTTCGTCGACTCGGGTCTGCCGGAGGGCGATCCGCTGCCCCCGCTGCCGCCCGGCTGCTTCGCGCTGACCGATCTGGAGGTCGAGGTCGGGCGGCTGGTCGAGGTGATCCGGCGGTTTCGACCGCAGGTGATGACCACCTACGACGAGAACGGCGGCTATCCGCACCCCGACCACATCCGCTGCCACCAGGTCAGCGTCGCTGCCTATGATGCAGCCGCTGATCCGGAGGCGTACCCGGAGGCCGGTGAGCCCTGGCAGGTGGCCAAGCTCTATTACCAGTTCGGTTTCCATCGACAGAAGTTCGTAGCGCTCAACCACGCCATGATCGAGGCCGGGCTGGAGTCCCCGTACGCCGAACGGCTGGCAAGCTGGAAGCCTGACCCCGAGCACGAGAAGCGGGTCACGACTCGGGTCGAGTGCGCCGACTACTTCGCCGTCCGGGATCAGGCGCTGATCGCCCACGCGACCCAGATCGATCCCGAAGGCCCCTGGTTCTCTGTGCCGCTGGAGATTCACCAGCGAGCCTGGCCGACCGAGGACTTCCAACTGGTCCGCAGTACCGTCGAGACCACCCTGCCCGAGGACGACCTCTTCGCCGGAATCCCCGTCGCGAGCGGCCGTGAGCTGGACTGAGGAGTGAGCAGACACGTCTTTCGTCTGTGAACGACGGGAAGACAAAGTCTGTGGAGCGCAGCGAACAGCGAGTGACGAAGACACAGCGAGTGATGAATCACGCAGTAGTGTTTGAGCATGATCGTGTTGCTGGGGATCGATCCCAACCTCGTGCGGCCGGGATGGACCCCGCTGTTGATCATCGTGGTGCTGGGGATCGCGCTGTTCTTCCTGGGCCGCAGCATGCTCAAACAGTTCCGCAAGATCGATGTGCCGGCCGATCACACCGGTGAGGGCGGTGGAGCCACCTCCCCCAAGCCTCGCTGACGCTGCCCCGGCCCGGCTGAGGGCGCAGGGCGTACCACCCCAGTCGAAGTCGCTCGGGTTCCTGGGAGTTGCTCGGTCTACAGATAGAGCGAAGCCGAGGAACCCGAGCGACTTCTGGAGACCAGCGGGTCGGTGAGCTTGACCGCGCCGAGTACCAGGCTGCAGCCGATCAGCAGCGCCAGGCCGACGACCACCAGCGTGAGCGGCTGAGTGAGCAGCGCGGCGCCGGTGAGGGGAAACACCAGGACCGCCGCGGTGATCGCAGAACCCACGGCGACCAGCAGCAACGGTCGGCGGACGGCGCGGAGACGGGCGCTGTTGATCTGGCTGACCGGTATGCCGATCCGGTGCAGACTCACGAGTTGATCGCGCCGGTCGAGCACTGCTGCCGCCTGGCTGACGGCGACCGCGCAGGCCACGGTGATGAAGGAGATCGCGATCGTCACCAGTACGCCGGTGAGGATGTCGGTGGCGATCATCTGGTTCTGAGCCTCGACCTCGCCGTCTCCGCCCGCGCTGGCGATGGAGCTGACCGCGACGCCGACGCCGCCGAAGACCGCCATGAAGGAGGTCATGGCGACGCCGCTGACCTGGCGCCAGGTGGCTTTCGGATCGTCGAGCATGGTGCGGGCGGCGAGCAGCCGTGGCGCGACCGGCTGCCGGTCGAGTCGCCGCAGCATCCACCTCGCCGAGACGCGGACGAGTGGGGGACCGATCAGGTTCAGCACCACCATCGTCAGCCCGAAGGCTCCGCCCAGGATCGCGATCAGACCGACCGGACCGAAGCGGCCACTCAGGCTGCCGACCGCGAAGACTCCGACGACCAGTACGACCGCGAAGCCGATCACCCGCCAGACGCTGAATCGGGCCGCCTGCTGCCGGGTGCGGACACCCAGCGGTGACACCACCACCCGACGCAGGCCCACGATCGCGCTCACGGTGGCCAGGGTGACCAGGCCGAGAATGCATCCCGCTGCCCCGAGCGGGCTGATCAGCACCCGGCTCGCGCCGAGTTGCTCACCGTGGAAGCGCAGCAGACCGGTGAGCGGTACGAGCATGAGGTGGCCGACCAGACCGAGCAGGCTCCCGGCGAGAGCCAGCAGAGCTGCCTCCAACACGGTCACCTGGGCGATCATCCGACGCGGTGCACCGAGCAGCCGCAAAGTGGCGAGCCGGTCGTCCCGGCGTCGAGTGGACAATCGTGCGGCTGCGCCGCAGAGCGTGAGCAGCGGCACGACGAGGAGAATCGTCGCAACCGTGCCCAGCACGGCGTACAGGATCGAGAGATCTTCCTCTCCGACGGCGAAGAAGAAGCGAGCCCCGCCGAAGACGGTGAGGGCGAGTGCGGTAACGACCGCAAAGGCCACGATCGGCAGCACCAGGGTGGCCCGGTCGGTGGTGCGGCGGATCAGCAGGAGGGTCAGCCGGGCGGCGGTGATCATCGGGTCGCTCCCAGTCGAGGGGAGTCCGTCGAGGCCGCTGTCATCGTGGGAGTCGCGGGATCTGTCGCTCGCGCCGGACCTGTCGGCGGGAGCTGACGCGTCGGCTGAGCGCCGGCCCACCGACCGTCCAGCATGCTGAGCACGCGATGGCATCGGTCGGCAACCCCGCGGTCGTGGGTCACGAGCACCAGCCCACGACCTTCACCGATGGTGCTGGCGAGGAGCGCGTGCATCACCTCCGACGACGTCTGTGAGTCGAGCGCACCGGTGGGCTCGTCGGCGAACACCACCGCCGGATCGCCTACCTGAGCGCGGGCGATGGCGACCCGCTGCTGCTGACCGCCCGACAACTGTCCTGGTCGCCGCTCCTCGAGCCCGGTCAATCCGAGCCGCGCCATCAGCTCCGCCGCTCGTCCGAGCGCGGCGCCTCGGCTGGTCCGACCGACGAGCAAGGGCAGCGCCACGTTCTCCACCGCGGTCAGCTCGGGCAGCAACAGACCTTGCTGGAACACGAAGCCGAAGTGGTTGAGCCGAATCGCTGCCCGGTCCTCACTGGAGGCGCCGCTGACGGAGACCGGACCATGGGGAGCGAACAGGGTGATCTGCCCGAGATCGGGAGCGATGACCCCGGCAAGACAGTGCAGCAGGGTGGTCTTGCCGCAGCCCGACGGACCCATCACGGCGACGGCCTCGCCGCGCCCGACGGTGAAGTCCACCCCGGCCAGGGCATGGGTTGGTCCGTAGGACTTGGTGAGCCCGGTGGCCAGCAGAAGATCGTTCGTACGCATGTCCTCCAACCTGCCGGTTTCGGGCACTGCCGCACATCGGCCTGCGGGCTTCGCTTTGCTGTCGTGCCATCCGACTGTGGGCCGACGTGCTCGGAGTGCTCAGGTCCGATGGGAGATGGTCGGTCAGGAGTTAGGAGTCGGAGGGTGGCTGCTCAGCCATTGCTGTGCTCGTCGGTTCGATGCCTGGGCCAGCCAGGCGTCCTGGATGATCTCGGTCAGTTCGACGTAGCAGACCTCGCCGAGTCGGGCGGCACGTACCAGAACCGAGGGATGACCGTCGAAGTGGTCGGTGCTGAAGAAGGGGCTGTCGGGATCCTCGACCAAGGCGAGCTTGTCGGCCGGCGAGCCGACCCAGATCATGATCACGTCCTCGTACCGCTCACCGGTGTCCGGATCGACCGCATCCGGTCGTGGCGTACGGAAGAAGACGAACGACTTCCCGCCTACCTGATACACCGGGTTGCCCTTCGGGCCGTGGATGAGCCTGACATACGGCATGGCCGCCGCGAGGTCATGGACGTCATCCACGACTGCCGGTCGCTCGCCCACCTGGGCCAGGCTACGCGTTGGTCTTGGGGTCCCCATCGAGGGCAGCGGCGAGCTTGGGGGCGACGGCCTGCAGGAAGTAGGGGATCGACAAGGGTGAATTCATCTGGGTTGCGGTGATGACGTCGTCCGGAAGGTAGATCCCACGCCCCTCCTTGACCAGCCGCATTCCGGGGTAGATCGGGTTGTCGGTCAGGATCTTCGCGTCGGAAGGGCGGACGAAGAAGATGGCGCAGTCGAGGTCGTCGATCAGGTCGACGCGCTCGTAGCTGAGCTCGATGTAGATGCCCTTCGCGTACTTCTTCAGTTGCTCGTCGGGGACGACGAACCCGAGTGACTCGAAGAGCTGGTTGTTGGCCTCCTTCGAGGAATACACGGTGAACGTGTTGGTGTCCGGCGAGATCGAATTGAAGGTCTTGCCTTCGAACTGGGGATATTTCGCCCGGATCGAGGCGATGGTGTCCTCGACGTGCGCGATCACCTCGCGGGCCTTGTCCTCCCGGCGCAGTGCCTTCGCGATCAGCTCCAGTTCCACGCGCCAGGGCGCCTCCCAGACTCGGTAGCCCGCCGGCGGAGCCACCACCGGCGCGATGGCCGAGAGCTTGTCGTACATCGCCTGATCGACGTCGTGGTAGGTCACGACGATGAGGTCGGGAGTCTGGGCGGCGACCCACTCGAGGTTGATCTCCCACTCCTTCAAGACCTCGGGCTCGGTGGTCCGGTAGCCGTCGGTCCACGGACCGGCGGCGTACGGGTAGCTGCCCTCCCACTCGTGCACCGCGATCGGCTGGATGCCGAGCGCCCAGAGGAAGTCCTGATCGTGCAGGCCTAGCGACAGGACCCGCTCCGGAGTGCCCTTGATCGTCGTGGTGCCGAACGTGTGCTCAATGGTGACACTGGCCTCGGCGTCGTCGGTGGTGGCGACATTGTCGTTGGCCGCGCATGCCGCCAGACCGACAGTCACGGTGGCCGCGAGAAACCCTCGTCGGGTGAGCTCACGCCAGGCGGCGTCCACTTCAAGTGACGACAGGGGCGCGGGCGTGTCAAACAACATGCCGGTCATGGGCGGAGCCTCTCCGTCGAGGATGGTAGGTGAGGCGACCCTAACTCATCCGGTCAGCATGACCCGCCATGGTCGAACGCGTACGTCGAGCAGCCCGGAGGTCACGCTGCCGTCTTCCAATTGCGCAGCCCTGATGACCTGCCGTGCCCCCGCTTGTGAAGACGCTCGGACGATCGTCATTCCGGCGCCGGGGGTGTCCGGCAGCGGTCCGGCGGCGACCAGGAAGCCGTCGGCGTGCAGCTGCCCCAGGAACTGAGCGTGTTTGGCGAAGTCCGGGGAGGCGAAGACGCCTTCGGGCGGGGCGGCGGGACCGGCGCTGTGTTCGAGGACGAACCAGAGATCTGTGGCGTCGTCGGGCGCCGGCGGCGCATCCGCGTAGCAGCCAAGCACCACGACCCAACCGCCGGCGTAGTTGCCGCGGGCGGCCGCTGGATCCCGGTACGCCTCCCAGCCGGAGTGTTCCAGCGTCACCAGGGTGACGTCCGAATCCCCGGTCGAGGCGAAGGCCACCGTGACGTGGGTCGCCTCTGCTGGGGCCTGGCCGGGATGCCAGGTGAAGGAGATCGACCTCGGTGGATCGTCCGCGGTGACGGTTCCCCAGGTCGCGATTTCGCCCGATGGTCCAGTCTCGACGATGCGCCGGCCGTCGAATGCGACGCTGCCGCCAGGTCCGAAGCAGCCGTGCGACTCCAGCGGCCACCAAGCGCCGATCTCATCGGTGAACAGGCGATAGGCGGTCGGTTGATCGCAGCCGACGAGCACCTGGCGGCGCAGGGGAGGAAGGCTCATGGCCGGCTCCTTTCCACATGTTCGGCGAAGGCACCCAGAGCGGTGTCCCATTGCGTCACGAGCCAACGTTGGACGACATCGAGACCGCCGGGGGCGAGGGCATAGAGATTGCGAGTGCCGATCGATCGATGCTCGACCAGCCCGGCGCCCTCGAGCACCTTGAGGTGCTTGCTGACTGCGGGCCGTCCCACCGGCAGGGCGTCGGCGAGGGCGCCGACCGGCCGCGGCCCGTCGCGCAGCACCTCGACGATCTGACGTCGAGTCGGGTCGCCGAGGGCATCGAGGGCAACGTACGCTTGGTTACTCATGGGCAACCGTTACTTTACAGCAACGGTTGCTTGCTGGCAACGCTTTGTCGGCGGGACCTTCGGCTCAGCGAGGCCTACCTTCTTCCCTGCCATCGAGCCGACGCAACGAGTTGGCTGGGAGGAAGAGCAACCGGTCGAGGAGGCACGACCGATGACTGCGGTGCGCTGGATTGTGGTTGGTCTGTTAGCCATGCTGCTGCTCCTAGTGGCGGCGCACGGCTTCGCGTCGCGCGGGCCGAGCAGCTTCGAGGCGCAGTTCCGCACTCAGTCCGCCGACGCCTTGGCCGTCGCGTCCGCGCCGTCCGGAGTCATCTCCGATGCCGAGGTCGACGCGCTGCCAGCACCGGTCGCCGAATACGTACGTCGCAGCGGGGCGGTCGGCCAACCTCACCTACGCAGCTTCTATGCCGAGATCCATGGCCGCATCCGCAGCGGCCCAGGTGACACGTGGATGCCATACACGGTTCGCCAGCTCAACACCTACGGTCCGCATCCGCACCGGTTCTTCTTGATGAACGCGACCCGGTTCGGCCTTCCGGTCAGGGTGTTTCACGCCTACGACGAGCACGCGACGATGCGTGGCCGACTGCTCGACGTGGTACCGGTTGTGCAGGCTGCCGGCGACGAGATGGACCGCAGCGAGACCGTGACACTGCTCAACGACCTGGTGCTCTTCGCTCCGGGCGCCCTCGTCGACGCCCCGATCAGGTGGACGAATGTCACCGGCACCACCGTCGACGCGACCTACACCCGAGGCGACCAGACGATCACCGCCCGGCTGGTCTTCAGCAACGGCGACTTGGTCGACTTCGTCTCCGATGACCGGATGCGCGCGAGCGGTGACGGCAGCACGTTCACACCGCAACGTTGGAGCACCCCCGTCAGTGGGTACGCCGTCTTCGGCGACCGCCGCATTGCCGCTCAGGGGCTGGGGAGGTGGTCTGCCCCGGCACCTGAGGGCCAGTTCACCTACATCGAGCTCACTGTGGACGACATCGCCTACAACGTGAATCCCGACCGGGTCCGCCCCCGAGCCGCGCAGGCAGAAAAGTGATTGGCCGAATGTGCGTCGTCGGTCAGCATGTCGTGCTGAGGAAGGAGCGGAGGTATTCGGTCATGACCACAGAAGCGACCTCAGAAATCGACACGCGCAGGCTCGTCACGGTGGAGACGATCGCGCAGATCGACGAGATCCCAGACGCGGACGCCATCGAAGCGGCGCGCGTACGGGGCTGATCGGCGTACGGAGGTGGGAGCCTCCGCCACCGGCCGGCATGACAGCGCTGGGCCCGTTTCCCGCCTTCCTTCAGAAGACGGATGCCGAGCGAGTGCAGAACCTCGACGGCGAGACCTGGGAGGGATTCAGGCGGATGCCGAGGCTTGGCGACCGACCGAGAAGGTGGACGGCAGTTCGCTGACCACCTGGCGTACCGCCGACGGAGTGCTCCATATCGCCGGGCGGAACTGGGAGCTCGACCCGACGACCTGCAACGTCTACTGGGCGGCTGCCGCGGCGGCGAAACTGCCGATCGGCCGGGTGTCGGCAGTGACCTCGATCCCTGCGTCGGTCATGGACGGAGTCTCTCAGAGAGTAAGAGCGACCTTCAGCGGGAGCGCACTCTTCCTGGCTTGCGGCTTGTCGCCTCACTTTGACGTCCTGCTCGGGGCGGTAGGGCCTGGGCATGGACGTGTTGAGATATCTGACATGTTGCGAAGACGTGTTAAGTTTTCCGTGAAATCCTAACGTTTAGTCGTGACGTGTTGAAGGAGTTGACACATGCCCTGGAGTCCCGAGGCACCCTTCAACGATCTGCCGCCGCTACCTCCGGACGGGGTCGACCTTGAACCGAAGCCGGTCCTCAAGGCCACGGTCGAGGCTCGAACCGCGCTGGCGACACTCTCCCAGGCAGGTCAACTGCTGCCGAACCCCAACATTCTCATCCATGCAGTCCCGCTGCTCGAAGCGCAGGCAAGCTCGGAGATCGAGAACATCGTGACCACTGCGGACGAGCTGTTCAAGCACGTGGAGTCAGGTGGAGGCGACCACGCCACCAAGGAGGCCCTTCGCTACCGAAGCGCAATCTTCGCCGGTGTCGAAGCGATAAGAAGCAGGCCGCTTACCGCGGGGACGGCGGCTCGAGTCTGCTCGGTCCTGCAGGGTCGCGAGATGGACGTCCGCGCTGTCCCGGGCACTCGGATCGCCAACCCTGCAACGCGGGAGATCGTGTACGCGCCGCCGGAAGGAGCCGACCTCATCCGCGAGAAGCTGACGGCGTGGGAGCGTTTCGTCCATGCCGAGGATGACCTCGATCCGCTGGTGCGGATGGCCGTGGCCCACTACCAGTTCGAGGCGATCCACCCGTTCCACGACGGCAACGGGCGTACCGGTCGCGTGCTCAACATCTTGATGCTCATCGAGGCGGGACTGCTGCGCGATCCGATCCTCTATCTCTCGCGGGCCATCATTGCCCGGAAGAACGACTACTACCGGCTTCTGCGAGCGGTGACCGCGGAGGACGCGTGGATCGACTGGATTCTCTACATGCTCGAAGTTGTCCGCGAGTCAGCGACATCAACGACGACGAAGATCGGCTCCATTCGGATATGCCAAGAGCACATCGCCGAGCGCGCTCGGGCAGCCACCCCGGGTGGGCGCAATGCCCAGTTCTTGGGTGTGCTCTTCGAACAGCCCTACTGTCGCATCAGCACCGTCGCTGCCCGGTGTGACGTCTCGCGGCAGACTGCGTCTTCGTGGCTGCACGCACTGGTCGCGGCTGGTCTTCTCAGTGACGTCAAGGTCGGCAGGGAGATCCTCTTCGTCAACCATGAGCTTCTGGATGTGCTCACACGTCCTGAGTGAGATCGAACCGAAAGGCGCGGCTGCTGTCTCGAACTTGCGGCCGAGGTCGTGCGGTCCACGACGACCTGCTCCGAAGGCGTCGGTAGGTTGTCGGTCGTGGTCAAGTCGGCGCGGGAGCAGATCGCCCTGTTGTTGAGGGGCGATGAGACGGCGGGGTCGTTCAGCGCGGAGACGTCTGCGCCGGTTGCGGGTGTGACGTTGTCGGTGGCCGGCGTCGGCCCGGTGAGGCTCCCGGTCGGCGCGCCGCAGGAGCGGAAGCTGGTTTCGGCAGCACAGCCGGCAATGTTCGGGCTTGGCGAGGAGACCCTGACTGACACCTCGGTACGCGACACCTGGGAGCTGACCGCTGACCAGGTCAGTCTGGGTGGGGAGTGGGACGGGCTCTTGGATGCGGCGCTGGCCGAGGTGCATGAGGGTCTCGGGCTGCCGAGAGGCGCGCGTCTTCGCGCGGAGTTGCATGCGCTGTTGGTCTATGGGCCGGATCAGTTCTTCGCGCCGCACCAGGACTCGGAGAAGGACGACGAAATGGTGGCGACGTTGGTGGTGTCGTTGCCCTCGGTCCATACCGGCGGGGAGCTGGTGGTCAGTCATGGTGGTGAGAGCCGTACCTACCGTCACACAGACCGGAACAAGATCGGTTTCGTGGCCTTCTATGCCGACTGTATCCACGAGGTGCGGCCGGTTCGTACCGGGCGGCGAGTGACACTGACCTTCAACCTGCTGGTCAGCCGCGATTCCGAGGCGGCGGTCGACCCTGACGACGAGTTGGCGGGCTTGGTCGGCGAGCATTTCGCCACTCCGGTGACTCGACGCTGGTCGGAGAAGACGTCTCCGCCTCCGAATCGCCTGGTCGTCTTGCTCGATCACCAGTACAGCGAGCGCGGACTGGCCGGGATCCGCCTCAAGGGCCGTGATGTCGAGTGGGTGGGCCGGCTGCGGGCTGCGGCGGGGAAGGCCGGCTGCCGGCACGCGTTCGCGCTCGCCGAGATCAAGCAGACGTGGAACGCGTACGAGGACGACCGCCCGCGGCGCTACCGGTATCACGATGATGAGGACGAGGACTCGTCCGAGTCGTACGAGGTCGGTGACCTGATCGACGACGAGATCTCGCTGGGCTGGTGGAAACGCGCTGGGACGGCCGAGGGGGAGCAGATCAGCCTCTACGTCAACGAGAGCGAAGTCTGCGCGGTCACGCCGACGGCCTCGTTGACACCGTACGAGTCCGAGTACGAGGGCTACATGGGCAACTACGGCAACACCGTCGATCGGTGGTATCGCCGGGCGGCAATCGTGCTCTGGCCGCAGGAACGAGACTTCATTGCCCGCGCCGAAGCTGATCTGCCCGCCGCGATCGCCGAGCTCGATGCCCGACTGAACAACGGCGAGGATCGCGAGCAAGCTCGGGCGGATGCGCGGGAACTGGTCGGTCTGCTCGGGAACGGTAGTACGAGTCTGCTGCCCTCGCTCCTACCGGTCGCCGATGCTCTCGATGAGGCCGAGCTTGCCCATGAGCTGCTTGCCCGGCTGAGCGGTGAGGGGCTGACCGCCGAGTGCGCCGCGGCGCTCGCTGCGGCTTCTGAGCGGTACGGGGACGCGTGGACGCGGAGGATCGTCGAGTCCTGGTTCTCCGTCGGTGGCTACCACCACGGGCTGTGGGGATGGGTGAATGGCACCTTGCCCAGCCTGGCGGCGGCGCTGCGGCGGATTGGTGCAGACAGTGTCGTCGTCCATCTGTGCCGACGGATCTGGGCCAACTTGTCGGTCTCGATCACTGCGGGTCTCGTGCCCGGGCCGCAAGCCCGCGCCGCAAGGATGGCGCCGCTCGTGGCCCCATCGGCAGCGCTCTTCACAACGGCCGATGCCGAGCAGGTCGTCGAGTTCGTCGCCGCTCTGGCGGCGTGTGGCGACGGCGTACTCGATCTGGAGCTTCCGTTGCTGCGTAGCCTCGGCACGAATGTGTCCTCGTCGCTGGTGGACGACGCCGTACGCCGGCTGGAGGGCCTGCTCACCGTGCCACCCCGGTCCGCCGACGACTGGTCGATCGTCTGGTCCGGTTGTGGCTGCGAGCTGTGCGGCACCTTGCAGGACTTCCTCGCTGACCGCAGTGTCACCGAACTTGACTGGCCGCTGCGGACCGATCGGCGTCAGCACATCCATCAGCGCATCGACGCCGCTGAGTTCCCGGTTACCCATCGCACGATCCGCAAGGGCAGCCCATACACCTTGCGTCTCGCCAAGCAGCGCGACCTGCACGCACGCGAGGCCGAGCAGCGGCGCCAACTGATGGCAGACCTCGCGTGGTTGCGCCGGGAGCCGTGGAGCGGGGAGTCGTGAGAGAGTCGGCTTCATCACAGAACGGTACGGGTTCGAGGTGATGTGGCGCGCCGAAACGGTACGGGTATGAATGAACAGGGAGTGATTCGATCAGACGTTGCCGAGGCAGATCTGTCGGCGCGACGCCCGTCCTTCAGAGGTAGGCTCGGACAGCGCTGGCGAAGCCGGGCACGCCAGCGTCAGCCAGACGGACGAGGAGGTCTTCCATCTCCAGGACTGGGCTGGAGTAGTCCTCGATCAGTTGGCGGAGAACCCCGACCGCCGGCCCCGGATAGAGATCCAGTTGGTCGAGTAGGAACTTGTCTGGATGGACGATCTCGATGTCGTAGGCATCGACGCTGTTAGCGGGAAAGTCGCTCAGATTGAAGGTGACGAGTACTTCGCAGTTCGCACGTATGCCTGCGGCAAGCGCATGGCGGTCCTTGGGATCGTTGGTCATCTGCTTGATCAGGTCTTCGTAGCCGGTGACTGTGGCGTCCGGGAACGCGCCCTGCATCGCCGAGATCCGTTTGGTGGTACTCGCTGCGGGGAGACCGTATGCCTGGAGGTTCCTCGACAGCTCGTCCAGAATCATGTCCGACCACAACGGTCGGAACAGCCCGCGCTCGGCCATCCCCAGAATCACGTCGTTGAGATGGAAGCCGAACAGGACGTTGGTGTCGAAGAGCGCCGGGAAAGTTGCCACTCAGTCCTCGAACTCGGCTAGGCGTTTGACCGACGGCGTGCCATTCGGCAACGTGTCGTGGTGCTCAAGCGAATCCCTCGCGAGGGAGGCGAGCGCCGCCCGGCGTTCCGCTTGCGCACGTGCCTGATAGGCGACCACATCACGAAGCGTCACGCGACGGTGGCGTCCAACAGTCTCGAACTCGATCTCGCCGGCCTGGAGAATCTTGACGAACGTGGGGCGAGACATGCCTAGGAAGTCGGCTGCCTCTTGGGTGGTGAGCTTGGCCGCGTAGGGCAGGATCGAGATCCCGTCGCCGAGCGCCAAGACGTTGGCAGCTTCCTCCAGCACCTGGAACAGCCCGGCAGGAATGGGCACCCGTTGGCCGTTCGGGCCGACCAGCATTGCCTGACCTGGCTCGCCTAGGGCGAGGTTGATGCCGTTCAGCACCTGGGCAAACTGAAGTAACTCTTCCCGCTCCTGGTCGGGCAGATACGTCTTCGACTGGCGCAAGCGCGCGACCTTCTCTGCAGCTGCCATGCCACAACCATACTCGAAATATTCGAAATCTGGCTGGACGATACGCCGCGCCGTAGTCGTACACTCGGTCTTTCAGCCGGTCAGGCTTCGCGTCGTGCCATCGCCAGAGCTTCGGCAACCTCGTCGTTGGTGAAGTCCTCGAACTCTGCCGAGCTGCAGTAGCCCTGGAGTAGAGAGCCGAGAAGCCGGCTTGCCTTACCGCTGCCTGGGCGCTCCGCGTTCCCACCAGCCGGTGGGAGCTTCCTCGGCAATGACGCGAGCGGCGATATCGATGTGGGTCAGGTTGCAGAACTTCCACAGTTCCTTGGCAGCCCGCGAGTACTGGAAGGCGACTTGGTCGACGTCGAAGGCATCCAGGTTGCCGGCTCGGTAGCCATCGATCGCGTTCGCCAGGTGTTGGACGAGTTGGCCGAGCTGCTCTTCGTGGTACGCGGCGACCGTCTCTCGCGCCGCCCGCCGTTCGGCCTTGGTGGACACGATGTGAGGCTAGCGGTTAGCTCGGCCCCAGTCGACCAACAGCCTTGCTCGTCGTCAGCCAGTGACGTGGGGTCGAGGCCTACACGACAGTTTCGGGCGTCTCTAGGCTACAAATTCGGGCGTTGCCGAAGGTCTGGGATCGATGATCGCGCCCGACTTGTCGCTATTGGAGCAGGAGAGCGAGGCCAAGTTCGGTGAGATCGAGGGGGAGTCGTGAGTGACGACGACAAGGACATCTCAGAGTTGGTGAGGAGGTTGTCCGACGTGATCCAGGAGGCGCGCGACTTCGCCCGCGCGGCCTACGGGTACGAGTTCGACCAGGCGCGCCGCAACATCCCGTCGGATGCAACCGGGCTGGAGATCGACCGACTGAAAGACCCGTATGCGCTGGAGTTCCTCGGTCTGGAACCTCTCCCCGGTGACCCGACCATCGAGGACATGGAGCGCCTGTCTGCCGACGACGACCCGCCTGAACCGGAGGAGATCGAGGAGACAGTCAACGAGGTGATCCTTGATGCCGAGAAGTTGAATGACGCTGCGCGTGCGGTCTTGACGGCACGGGTCGACGGGGAGTGGCGCCACTCAGAGGTCGCGTACACCCGTGCGGTGTTCAGTGACCCGCGTCTGCTCGAGTACCTCGGTTTGGACCAGCAGACGGAGGGTGAGGCGTAGCCGAGGTCTCACAGGCAAGCAGCTGGTCGAAACGCCAGCGGTCCGGGTGGGTCATCACCGGCGGCGGGACGAGGGGCGCGGTCCTTGAGACGACTCGCTGCACGGAGTGCCTCCACAAGGAAGACTTGCATCACTTGTTCGCATCAGTTCAGGGATTCGTGATGCGGCTATCACTGGTAGGGAGCAGCAAACAATGGCCAACCGCCTCGCCAGCGCCACGAGCCCGTATCTCCTGCAGCACAAGGACAATCCGGTCGACTGGTGGGAGTGGTCCGACGAGGCGTTCGCGGAGGCGGAGCGGCGCGACGTACCGGTGTTCTTGTCGGTCGGGTACGCGGCGTGCCACTGGTGCCATGTGATGGCACATGAGTCGTTCGAGGACGAGACGACGGCCGCGTACCTGAACGAGCATTTCGTCTCGGTCAAGGTCGATCGGGAGGAGCGCCCCGACGTGGATGCGGTGTTCATGGCCGCGACTCAGGCGCTGGCCGGGCAGGGCGGCTGGCCGATGACCGTCTTTCTCACCCCGGACCGACGTCCGTTCTATGCCGGCACCTACTTCCCGCCCCGGGCGCGGCAGGGAATGCCTGCCTTCGCCGATGTTCTGGCGGCGATCGCCTCAGCCTGGCGGGATCGGCGCGACGAGGTGTTGTCGAGTGTCGCGCACATCAGTGGTGAGCTGGAGCGTCGGCATGCGCCGAAGCTGCCAGGTGAGGTGACCCGTGCCGGGCTGGATGTGGCCCGGGCGAATCTGCAGCGCGAGTTCGACGAGGTACGCGGCGGGTTCGGCGGAGCGCCGAAGTTCCCGCCGTCGATGGTGCTGGAAGGCCTGCTCAGACTGGGCGATGACGAGTCGATGGCTATGGTCGACGTCACCTGCGAGGCGATGGCCCGCGGTGGGATCTACGACCAGTTGGCCGGCGGCTTCGCCCGCTACAGCGTCGATGCCGGGTGGGTGGTGCCGCACTTCGAGAAGATGCTGTACGACAATGCGCTGCTGCTCGGTGTCTATACCCACTGGTGGCGACGGACTCAGAATCCGATCGGCGAGCGGGTGGTGGCCGAGACGGTCGAGTGGCTGGTCGCCGAGTTGCGGACCCCTCAAGGTGGCTTCGCCGCCAGCCTGGATGCCGACAGTCTCGACGAGCAGGGTCATTCCGCCGAAGGGGCCTACTACGCCTGGGATCCGGTGGGCTTGACGGCCGTGCTTGGGGAGGACGATGGGCGCTGGGCGGCCGAGGTCTTCGGGGTTACGGACCAGGGGACCTTCGAGCATGGTCGCTCGACCTTGCGTTTGCTTGGCGATCCCGATCCAGTTCGGCTCGCCTCCGCCCGCGAGCGCTTGCGGACCACGCGGGAGCAACGTCCCAGACCAGGCCGGGATGACAAGGTGGTCGCCGCCTGGAACGGGTGGCTGATCGCTTCGCTGGTCGAGGCGGCCGGGGTCTTCGGTCGGCCAGACTGGCTGGCGCTGGCTCGGGAGGCTGCCGAACTCATCTGGCGGGTGCACTGGGTCGACGGCCGGCTGCGGCGTACCTCGCGGGATGGTGAGGTCGGCTCGGCGGCGGGAGTGCTGGAGGACTACGCGGCGATGACGATGGCCGCGGTGCGGTTGGGCTGCGCGGAAGCGGATGCGACGTGGCTGACCAGGGCTGAAGCGCTGGCAGAGGTGATCCTGGCCGAGTTCGGGGATGGAGACGGCTTCTTCGACACCGCGTCAGGGGCGGAGAGCCTCTATCTGCGACCCCAAGACCCGACGGACAACGCCACGCCCTCCGGGCTGAGCGCGACCGTGCATGCGCTCGCGTTGCTGGCGGAGACTACCGGTCGGAGCGACCTGGCCGAGCGTGCCGAACGAGCCGCCGCGACGGCCGGAGGACTGGTCGACCGGGCGCCGCGGTTCGCCGGCTGGCTACTGGCGTACGCGGCAAGTCGGCTGGTCAGTCCGCCGGTGCAGGTGGCGATCGTGGGGGATGCGTCGGACACCGGAACACAGGAACTGGCTCGGACCGCCTACCGGTGCGCGCCCGCCGGGTCGGTGATCATGGTCGGCGTCCCCGACGAGCCTGGCCTGGAGCTGTTGGCGGATCGCCCGCTGCTGGACGGCCGACCGACAGCGTATGTGTGTCGAGGATTCGTCTGCCGGCTTCCTGTCACCGACTCGCAAGAGCTGGCCGATCAGCTGCACAGCCCGAAGGAGTGACGAATGCGCGGCTCAACGGCTGGCAACCGGCGTGTCGGGCTCGTGCGGGCCGTTGAGCCGCTGATTTGTCCCGAGGCGGGCCTGTCTCAGCTGTATTCCGCGATCGAGATCGCCACATATTGCGCGGTAAAGGCCAGGATTGTGCAGGCGTGGAAGATCTCGTGATAGCCGAACCAGGTCGGCGACGGATCGGGTGATTTCCGGGCGTACACCACCGCGCCGATCGTGTAGAGCAACCCGCCGACGATGATCAGGGTGAACACTGCAACCCCGCCGTTGACGAAGATCTGCGGCAACCAGAACAACGCCGCCCAGCCCATCGCCAGATAGAGCGCGGTGTAGAGCCAGCGCGGCGCACCCAACCAGCACAGCCGGAACAACAGACCGGCGACCGCGGCCGACCAGATGATCGTCAGCAGCAGCGCGGCCGAGTTGGGCGAGAGCATCAAGACCGCGATCGGGGTGTAGGTCGCGGCAATGAAGAGATAGATGTTCGCGTGGTCCCACCGGCGCAGGATCGCTTCGCCGCGCGGACCCCAGGTGAACCGGTGATAGATCGCGCTGGTGCTGAACAGCAGCAGCGAGGCGGCGAGATAGATCGCGGCGGCGATCCGCGAGCCGCGGTCCGGAGCGAGAGCCACCAGCACGATCCCGCCGGCCGCCGCCAGCGGCGCCATGCCGGCGTGCAACCAGCCGCGGAGCTTGGGTTTGACGATCCGGGCGACCCCGCCCAGCCTCTGCTTCGCGTTGTCGGCTGTGGCGGTGGGATCGATGGATCGGTCCCTATCTGAGGGCGCCAGGCTGGCCATCGCTGTTGTCCTTCTGCCTGTGGTCGGCTGCTTGTGGTGGGTGTGGCTCGCGTTCGGGTCGAACTTTACTCGCGGTAAGTTACGGTCCCGTAGGTTCAGCGTACGAGAGCGCGGCTGGGAAGAAAATGGGTAGTGACTGTGAATGTGGTCGCATCGCGGTCGATGTGGTCGAACCAGCGGGCGCTACGCTGCGGATGTGCCCCGACTTCCTCGTGGCCGCCTCGAACGGCTGAAAGAGGTGGTCGACCGGCTTCATCCGTCGGGGCTGCTCTATGCCACCTACGAGCATCGGCTGATCGCCGAGCTGGATCCGGACCGGCGCCCGCAACATGTGGCGGTGCTGGCCGACGGCAACCGGCGCTGGGCGCGGACCAACGCTCCGGGGCAGCCGCTGGTCGCCGGCTATCAGGCGGGCGCGGACAAGCTCAAGGAGTTCGTCGAGTGGTGTGACGAGTTGGCGATCCCCGTCGTCACCTTGTGGGTGCTCTCAACGGACAACTTCCAACGCAGCGACACGACCGAGATCGGACCGCTGCTGAAGGTGATCGAGCAGATGGTCACCGACTTGGCGGCTGCGCGACGCTGGCGGATCCACCCGGTGGGCGCGTTGGATCTGTTGCCGCCGGAGACGGCCGAGGTGATGAAGAACGCCGACGCCAGCACCAGTTCGATCAACGGCATGCTGGTCAACATCGCGGTGTCGTACGGGGGGCGGCACGAGCTTCGCGACGCAGTCCGCTCGCTGCTCGCCGAGCACGCCCGAAACGGCACCTCGATCGAGGAGTTGGCACAGACGCTCGACATCGAGCACATCGCCCAGCACCTCTACACGCGCGGCCAGCCCGATCCCGACCTGATCATCCGTACCTCCGGTGAACAGCGACTATCCGGATTCTTGATGTGGCAGTCCGCGCACAGCGAGTTCTACTTCTGCGAGGCGCTGTGGCCGGACTTCCGCAAGGTGGACTTCATCCGTGCGCTCCGCTCGTACGCGGACCGGGAGCGTCGGTTCGGCGGTTGAGGCTGTCGGCCCCGCTTCTGAGTGCGTAATCGTCGAACTGGAAGAGGGGCAGGACCACGGCGCGCCGTTCGATGAGGACAACGTGTGAATTGGTTCGTTGTACACGACGCATAACTCACACACTGTTCTCGTGGCGACCGGCGTGTAGTCCCTGAAGCGGCCTCGATCCGACGTACGTTGCCAGTGGCGGACCGCAGTTGGTGTGGACCGCCCGGGAGGCGCCCATGATCCGTCACCTGACGGACCCGATCGACGGACCACCAGTGGTCCGAGCATCCCGGCCAATCACCTAGGTGTGAGGCCGGGCGCAGCGGGCGCGCGGCCTCCAGAAGGGGACACGCAGTGTCGTCTGCAACCGAGTCTTCTGCCATCGACCGTCGCACTTATGTCATCGATACGTCGGTCCTGCTCAGCGATCCCCATGCGCTGCGCCGCTTCGCCGAGCACGACGTCGTCCTGCCGATCGTGGTGATCACCGAGTTGGAGTCCAAACGTCATCACCCCGAGCTTGGCTATTTCGCCCGGGTCGCGCTGCGTCACCTGGATGATCTGCGGATCGAGTACGGGCGGCTGGACGCGCCGGTGCCAGTCAACGACGTCGGCGGAACCATCCATGTCGAGCTCAACCACACCGATCCTTCGGTGCTGCCGGCGGGCTTCCGGCTTGGCGACAACGACTCCCGGATCCTCGCTGTGGCGTTGAACTATCGGGCCGAGGGTCGTCAGGTCACGCTGGTGTCCAAGGACCTGCCGATGCGTGTGAAGGCGTCGGCGGTGGGTCTGCCGGCTGAGGAATATCGGGCCGAGCTTGCCGCCGAGTCCGGCTGGACCGGGATGACCGAGCTCCAGGTGGCCCCGGGCGAGATCGCCGCACTTTATGAGCACGGCTTTGTGGATCTCGAGGCGGCCCGCGATCTGCCCTGTCACACCGGGGTGGTGCTGCTCGGTGGGCAGTCCAGTGCACTGGCTCGTGTCACGCCGGCCAAGGACCTCAAGTTGATCAAGGCCGATCGCGATGCGTTCGGCATCCATGGTCGCTCGGCCGAGCAGCGGGTCGCGCTGGACCTGCTGCTGGATCCGTCGGTCGGCATCGTTTCGATGGGCGGCCGGGCCGGTACGGGCAAGTCGGCGCTGGCGCTGTGTGCCGGGTTGGAGGCGGTGCTGGAGCGGCGGCAGCACGCCAAGGTGGTCGTCTTCCGGCCGCTCTATGCGGTCGGCGGCCAGGATCTCGGCTATCTGCCCGGGACCGAGGGGGAGAAGATGGCGCCTTGGGCACAGGCGGTCTTCGACACCTTGGGGGCAGTGACCACCAAGCCGGTGATCGAGGAGGTGCTGGCTCGCGGCCTGCTCGAGGTGCTTCCGCTGACCCACATCCGCGGCCGCTCGCTGCACGATGCGTTCGTGATCGTCGATGAGGCGCAGTCGCTGGAACGCAATGTGCTGCTCACCGTGCTCAGCCGGGTCGGCCAGGACTCGCGGGTCGTGCTCACCCACGACGTGGCGCAGCGGGACAACCTGCGGGTCGGTCGCCATGACGGTGTGGTGGCGGTGGTCGAGAAGCTCAAGGGCCACCCGCTGTTCGCCCATGTCACCCTGCATCGCAGTGAGCGGTCGCCGATCGCGGCCCTGGTCACCGAGATGCTGGAGGAAGTCCCGCTGCACTGAGCTCCGCCTCAGGCCAGCGGCAGCCCAAGCGCCTCGCGGAGGTAGCTGTTGGCGCCGGCCGCTTCCAGGGATGCCTTGATTCGTTCGACGGAGCGCTCCGAAGGCCAGACGTGGAGAGCCAGCAGGTTGAGTGTCGCCGCACACCCGAACAGCACGAGATAGAAGCCGCCGGGGATCGTGAATGACAGGGTCATGGCCACGAGCATCGGCAGCTCGGCGGTCATCACCCGACGGAACAGTGCGGTCTGATAGGACAGCTTGGCCTGCTCCATCGCCTCCTTCTTGCTGGTCCCGCGGGCAAGTGCGACCGCATGGTATCCGGTCGCGCGCAAGATCAGGTGCCCGACGACGGCCAGCACCAGCACGCCGATCACGTACAGCCATGGCGTTGGATCGGTCAACGTGCTGCCGAGCGCGAACCACATCACGATCAGCATGACCACCGGCACGGCGAACAGCACTCCGGCCAGGATTCGCAGTGGACGCAGGTGGTCGGGCTTGGCTGGGACCGAGGCGCTCATCGCATAGAACCTAGTCGTGCCCGGGCTGACCTACCACGGACGACACGAGCTCCGAGACAACAGCACCCCAACCGGTCCAGGGCCTTCACGGAAGGAACTCGCAGCTGACGCCGGTGAGGGAGCGCACCGGGCCGCTAAGGGTGACCAGCGGACAGTCCAGGGTCTCGGCCAGCGCGACGTACGCGGCGTCGTGGGCGGTTGCCCGGGGCGTGAGTTCCAGGATACGACCGATCAAACCCGGTATTCGGTACGTCGACATGTCGGCTCGAGTCGCCTGGTGCACCGCAGCCGTGAACCCTCCTTGCTGAGGTGTCCGCCGAGCCACATGCCACGCAGTGCGCTCACCACCTCGACCATGAAGTGCTCGGGCGCCCTCCAATCACCGTCATCCTCCATCACCGGCCCGATGGCCGACGCTCGCGGACCGCCGACGATCAGTTCGGTCAGGGCAGAGGCGTCGATGACAAGCACCTCAGTCGACCGTGGGCTTTGCCAGGTGCCGTTCGCGGTCCCGGCGGTGACGGCCCAGCAACTCGGGCACGTCGACGGCCACTGCGGACGCTAGGGGGCGGGCCATCCAGTCGCGTACCAGGCGCCGGTTGTTCACCGAGGAGGCTTCCCGGGCGACGACTTCCAGAAGATAGTTCTGCAGCGACTCACCCCGGCGCTCGGCCTCCGCGCTCAGCACGTCCCGGATCTCCTCCGGGACATGGCGAATCTGCAAGGCGACCATGCATGCGCTTTAGCATGCACCAGTCATGGCCGACCCGGCCAACCTGAGCGGGCAGAAGTCAAGCAGACGGAGCCCTCGTCATCGCCAACACATCCAAGGCAGTATCGAGCTGTTCCTCGGTGAGCTTGCCATCGGCGACGAAGCCGGATTCGATCACGACCTGGCGGATCGTCTTGTTCTCCTTCAGTGCTTGCTTGGCCACCGCTGCGGCATTCTCGTACCCGATGTAGCGGTTCAGCGGCGTCACGATCGACGGTGAGGACTCGGCCAGTTTGCGGCAGTGGTCCACGTTGGCGACGATGCCGTCGACACAGCGGTCAGCGAGCAGCCGCGAGACGTTGGCGACCAACCGGATCGACTCCAGCAGGTTGCGGGCCATCACAGGCAGCATCACATTCAGCTCGAAGGCTCCGGTGGAGCCGGAGAAGGCGACTGCTGCGTCATTGCCGATCACCTGGGCGGCGACCATGGTGGTTGCCTCGCAGAGCACCGGGTTCACCTTGCCCGGCATGATCGAGGAGCCCGGCTGCAGATCGGGCAAGGCGATCTCGCCCAGACCGGCGCGCGGCCCGGAGCCCATCCAACGCAGATCGTTGGCGATCTTGTTGAGACTGACAGCAATGGTGCGCAGCGCCCCGGACGCCTCGACCAAGCCGTCCCGGGCACCCTGGGCCTCGAAGTGGTTGCGGGCCTCGGTCAGTGGCAGGCCGGTCTGCACGGCGATCGTGTTGATCACCGCCGCCGCGAAGCCGGGTGGAGTGTTGATCCCGGTGCCGACCGCGGTGCCACCCAGGGGCAACTCCGCGACTCGCGGCAGCACCGCTTGGATTCGCTCGATGCCGTACCGGACCTGAGCCGCGTAGCCACCGAACTCCTGGCCGAGGGTGACCGGGGTGGCATCCATCAGATGGGTGCGGCCGCTCTTGACGACATCGCCGAACTCGACGGCTTTTGCCTCCAGCGACTGAGCCAGGTGCCCCAAGGCGGGGATCAAAGTGTTGGCCAGACTGTCGGTCGCGGCGATGTGGATCGCGCTCGGGAACACGTCATTGCTGGACTGGGATGCGTTCACATGATCGTTGGGGTGCACATCTGAACCGGCGAGGGAGGAGATGACCTCGTTGGTGTTCATGTTGGACGAGGTGCCCGAGCCGGTCTGGAACACATCGATCGGGAACTCGCCGTCGTGCTTGTTGGCGGCGACCTCGGCGGCTGCGGCGACGATGGCATCGGCCCGGTGCTGGTCGAGCACGCCCAATGCGGCATTTGTGCTGGCCGCAGCGCCCTTGATCAGTCCCAGGGCGCGGATCAGGGCCGGGTCGATCGGCACGCCGGAGATCGGGAAGTTCTCCACCGCCCGTTGAGTCTGCGCCTTGTAGAGCGCGGCGGCGGGCACCCGCACCTCGCCCATCGTGTCGTGCTCGATGCGAAAGTCGTCGTCGGCCATGCCGGTCATTGTGGCGCAAGGAGCTGACAGTCACGCAACTGGTGCGGGTGTGACGTACGACGTCACAGCCCGTACGGCGGACGTCCCGACCGCTCGCGCTCCGCCTAGTGAGGTGCGCGTGCGGTGTAGATGACATACGAGATCAGATGCCGGCCGCGCTGGACCTTGTGGACCTCCTCCCGTGCCGTCGAGGTCAGGGCCTGCAGTCGCGACCGGAGACCGGCGTTTGCGCCCTGGCACCAGATCGCCAGCAGTCCCCCAGGGGCCAGCCTCGCGTACGCGGCACTGAGCGCCTCCTCCCTGTACAGGGCGGCATTCTCGGCGTGGATCAAGAAGTCGGGACCGTTGTCGACGTCGAGCAGGATCGCGTCCCACGGTCCCGCCGGCTCTGGCTCGTGGCCGGTCAGCACGGCCCGTACGTCGGCGACCCACAGGCGTACGCGGGGATCGCGTGCCACCCGGCCCAGCCGTAAGGTCACTCCTTCGTACGCCCAGGCGACCAGCGCCTCCTCGATCTCCACCACATCGACCGTGCCGACTCGCGCATCCAGCAGCGTGGCGGCGGTGAACCCGAGCCCGAGACCCCCGACCAGCACTCGAGCACCCGGCCAGGTGAGGTCGGCGAGAGCTTCCTCGGACGCGGTTTCGGCGCTGTCCATGGCGAAGGCGCCGTTGACGATCAACTCCTCGATCGCGTCGTCGGCGACCCCGTGACGACGCAACACGACCTCGCCGCGCGGCCCGCTCCACCGGGCGATCGTGACCGGCATGTCGTCCATGCCCGGACCGTACCGCGGCAGTCTGACATCTCCCTGACATCTCCGTCGGTGCCAGCCGGAAGGCAGTGCGCCGGTGCAGCAGGCAGAATGTCCGGGTGGCCCGCACCAAGAAGCCGGCGACCACCGGGGACATGATCCGCACCTTGTTGGTGATCGTGGTCCCGGTGGCGCTGATCATCATCTTTTTCAGCCGGACCCTGCCGGACTACCCGGTGCAGGAGGTCGACTGGCGACCGGTGCTGGCCGAGGCGCGGAAGAACGCTCCCTATCCGGTGCTTGCCCCCGAGGGTCTGCCGGACACGTGGCGACCGACCAAGGCCGCCTGGGTGGCGAAGGGGGAGCCGCATCTGAATGGCGATGCGTCGGTGCGCAACCTGTGGGAGCTCGGTTTTCTCGACCCGCACGACGTCTATCTCTCGCTCCACCAAGGCGACGCCCGGCCGGAGTTGTTCGTGGATGACGTCACTCGGCAGGGCTACGCCGACGGGCAGAGCGCCGTTGGCGGCCAGACCTGGGTGCGATACATCAGTCCGGATGAGCGCACCCGATCCCTGGTGCTGACCTCGCCGAAGGTGACCACCATCGTGGTCGGCGATACGACGTACGAGGCATTGGAGGCATTCGCGGGGACGCTCACTGCCGGCTGAGTCGCGAGTTGGTGATCTCCGCCAGTATGCGTTCCCGGTCACGGTCGACGGTCTGCTCCGCGCCGGAACGGAAAGCTGCCGCGCCGCCGAGCTTGGCACGTCGATGGGCGGGTTCCAGCGCAAGAATCAGCAGCACGACCATGGTGACAACGATCAGTAATCCGGTCATGGCAGAGATCTTTCCTTCGGTGCATATCTGCCACCAGTGGCACGATTGCCTTCGTGCGATGGATTGCTGCCATTAGGATTGACGCATGCTGAAGTCGGTGAGTGTGATCGTGTTGGAGCCCATCGCTGTCTTCGAGTTCGGGGTCGCGGTGGAGGTGTTCGGAGTGGACCGCACCGATGAGGGGATCGAGCCGTTCGACTTCCGGGTCTGTGGTGTCGAGCCAGGGCGGCCATTGGCCACCAAGAACGGTGATCCGTTCACCATCACCCCACAGCGTGGTCTGGACAGTGTCCTCGGCACCGACCTGGTGATCGTGGCGCCCACCGCTCCCCAAGCCGATGAGGCGTATCCGGCTCGAGTGTTGGAGGTGTTGCGTCGCGCCCATGACGAGGGAGCGACGATTCTCAGCCTGTGCTCCGGCTCCTTCGTGCTCGGCGCGGCGGGACTGCTCGATGGCCGGCGGTGCACCACCCATTGGATGTATGCCGACGAGATGAAGCGTCGCTTTCCTGCCGCCGAGGTCGACCCGCGGGTGCTGTTCGTGGAGGACGGCCGAATCGTGACCAGTGCCGGGACGGCGGCCGGGATCGACGCGAGCCTGCATCTGGTGCGCAAAGAGCTCGGCACGGCGGTCGCGACCAAGATTGCGCGGCGGATGGTGGTGCCGCCACAACGCGACGGCGGGCAGCAGCAGTACGTGGACCTGCCCATCCCTTCGTGCCGGGCCGACAGCCTGGCCGAGCTCCTCACCTGGATGGTGGAGCACCTGGAGGTGGAGCACACCGCGTCGTCACTGGCAGCGCGAGCGATGATGAGCGAGCGTACGTTCGCCCGGCGATTCGCCGCCGAGACCGGCACCACGCCACACAAATGGCTGACCCGGCAGCGGGTGCTGGCGGCCCGCAGCCTCCTCGAGGAGAGCGATCTGTCCGTCGATCAGGTTGCCAGCCGGGTCGGCTTCAATTCCGCCGTCGTGCTGCGCGAGCATTTCCGGCGCACGATCGGCGTGCCGCCCAGCGACTACCGGCGTCGGTTCGGCGCCGTGACCACGGAGCTCAGCGCCTGAGCTGCTCGGGTCCCAGGAGCCGCGTGGGCGGATCAGGCCGCCTGCCGCTTCTCCCACCAGCGCTTGATGATGAAGATGCCGAGGATCCAGGTCCCGAGCGCCGTGATGAGCCAGACGACCAACGGGGTGACGATCCAGGCCGTCACTCCATTGATGTGCAGACCGTTGGGGAACAGGGTCGCGACGAACAGCGCGAGGAAGGTGGAGACCAAGCCGATGCCGCCGAGCACCGCGGAAGCGTACTTGCGCGCCATATTGAACACGAAGGGTGCCAGCAGCGCCTGCGCTGCGGTGAAGACGAGGACCGCGATCACGAAGCCGGCGGGCTGCATCTGGACGCCGTCGACGACAGCAGCCGCGACGAGCAGTGCGACCGCGGCCGACACGATGCTGATGGCGACATTGAGCAAGAACCTGATCATGTGCTCATCGTGACAAGGCGTCGGAGGGTTGTCAGCATGGGACGCGTGAAATCACCCTGGGGTAGTGAGACCGTTATCAATCAACGGTCTCGACTATCAACGGACGGGGCTCAGCCTGTCTCAGCCCGGGCGGCGTCGATCTTGGCCTGGGCGCCGTCCAACCAGCGCTGACAGACCTTGGCCAAACGTTCGCCACGCTCCCACAGGGCGAGCGATTCATCCAGTGGCACTCCGCCGGACTCCAGTTGCGTGACCACCCCGATCAGTTGAGCGCGGGCCTCCTCGTAGCTCAGCTCGGCGAGGTAGGCGTCGCCCGCTGATGATGGATCGGTTGGCGGTTGCGAGGCGTCGTTCATGGGAGGGCTCCTTCTTCTCGAACGGTGACATCCTCGACGCTGAGGCTCAGCTGCCCGTCATGCAGGTATGCCAGCAGCGACTGGCCAGGCTCCACCTCGCCGGCCGAGTCGACCGCATGTCCGTCGGCGTCGACGACGATGGCGTACCCGCGCTCGAGCGTGGCCTTGGGTGACATCGCACGTACCCTGGCGAGCGCATGCTCGATGCCAGACCGTTCGTGACGAAGCCGGCCTTGCAGCGCCCGCTCGGATCGGGCACGTAGCTCCACCAGTTCGGTCGACCGAAGGGCGAAGCTGGCGCCGGGGTCGGCCAACATCGGACGGGCCCGGATGTGGTCCAGCCAGTCGCGTTCGCGTTGGACCAGCGCTGTCACGCAGCGACGCATCCGATCGCGAGCCTGCTGAACTCGGGCCAGTTCCTCGGCGACATCGGGCACGACCCGTTTGGCGGCGTCGGTGGGTGTGGAGGCTCGCAGATCGGCGACCAGGTCCAGGATCGGCATGTCGGTCTCGTGTCCGATCGCGCTGACCACCGGCGTACGGCAGGCGAACACGGCCCGGACCAGGCCTTCGTCGGAGAACGGCAGCAGGTCCTCCAGTGAGCCGCCACCGCGAGCGATGATGATCACCTCGATCTCCCGGTCGCGGTCCAGCACTCCTAGCGCGAGCATGATCTGCTCGGCGGCCTCGCGGCCCTGGGTCAGTGCATACCGGGGGACCACCCGCACCGCCGGCCACCGCCGCCGCGCGTTCTCCACCACATCACGTTCGGCGGCACTGCCGGAACCGGTGATCAGCCCGACCGCGCGAGGCAGGAAGGGCAGCGGCTTCTTGTGGTGTCGTTCGAACAGACCCTCCGCCTGGAGCAGACGCTTGGTCTGCTCCAGTCTGGCCAGCAGCTGACCTTCGCCGACGGGCGAGATTGCGTCGCAGTAGAAGGAGAGTCGCCCGCTCTGCTCGTAGTAGGAGGGTTTCAGCCGTGCCACCACGGTCGCCCCCTCCGCGAGTGGGGCGGATGCGGCCTCCAACGTGGCGGGGGAGAGGGTCACCGACACCGAGACGTTGGCCAGCTTGTCGCGGAGTGTGAGGAACACGGTCCTGGCACCTGCCCGCCGATTGATCTGGATCACCTGGCCCTCGACCCAGACGGTCCCCAGCCGCTCGACCCAGCCGCGTACGGCGGCCGTCACCACCCGCAGCGGTTGCGGGTTCTCCTGCGACGATTCTAACGGCACCCGCGGAAGGTTAGTCGGGCCCACTGACAGTGTTGGTCGTCAACTCGCTGTGAAGCTGCTCGCGACGGGGTCGTCGCTCGCTGTCCGGCTGCGCTCCCCGGACTCCGTCCTTCGACCCAAACCCCACTTCGCACCATTTGATGCGACCTCGCACCAAGCGTGCGTGGTGCGGAGTCGACCTAAATGGTGCGAAGTGGGGTTTGGGTGGCCACAGAGGGCCCTGGGGGAGTGGCGCAGGGGCGCAGGGGCCTGGGAATGGGGGAAGGCCGGCCGGAATTGCGACGGCGGGGTGCGATGGCGCCGCACCTTCTACACTTGACGCCTATGGCTGACAAGCGTGTGGTGGTGGCTGCTCCCCGGGGATACTGCGCCGGGGTGGACCGTGCCGTCATCACGGTCGAGAAGGCCCTGGAGGCGTACGGCGCACCGGTCTACGTACGCAAGCAGATCGTGCACAACCGGCATGTCGTGGAGACCCTCCAACAGCGCGGTGCGATCTTCGTCGAGGAACTGGACGAGGTGCCCGAGGGCGCGACGGTGGTGTTCTCGGCCCATGGCGTGTCGCCGGCTGTGCACGCTGAGGCCGCTGATCGGCATCTCAAGACGATCGACGCCACGTGCCCGCTGGTCACCAAGGTGCACCACGAGGCGAAGCGGTTCGCTCGGGAGGACATGGAGATCCTGCTCATCGGCCACGCCGGCCATGAGGAGGTCGAAGGCACCGCTGGTGAGGCGCCTGAGCACATCACGCTGGTCGAGTCGCCCGAGCAGGTTGCCGATGTCCAGGTGAAGGATCCGAGCAAGGTCGCCTGGCTCAGCCAGACCACGCTCAGTGTGGACGAGACACTCGCCACGGTGAATCGGCTGCGCGAGCGGTTCCCGCTGCTGATCAATCCGCCGAGCGATGACATCTGTTATGCCACTCAGAATCGACAGCTTGCGGTCAAGCAGATCGCCGGTCATTCCGATCTGGTGATCGTGGTGGGTTCGGCGAACTCCTCCAACTCGGTACGCCTGGTCGAGGTCGCGTTGGAGGCCGGCGCCAAGGCGGCACACCGAGTCGACTTCGCTTCCGAGATCGACGACGCCTGGCTCGACGGGGTGAGTTCGGTGGGTGTGACCAGCGGTGCCTCAGTGCCCGACGAGTTGGTGCAAGGCGTGCTGAATCACCTGGAGTCCCGTGGATTCCCGCCTGCTGCTGAGGAGCGGCTGACCGAGGAGAGTCTGGTCTTCGCGCTGCCGCCGGAGTTGCGGCGAGACCTGCGGAAGAACGCGATCAAAGACTGAGTCGTCGAGGAAGGCACGGCTCGACGCTTTAGGAAACGGCGTGAACCGCTGATACCGTGCTGGCGCGTCCGATGGTGGGATCTGCTTCGGCGTGTCGTCTTGTCGTTGTTTGGTTTGGAGCCTGTATGTCGCACGTGATGCCACGCCCTCTCGCGGGTTTGGCAGCGGCTGGGCTAGTTGCAGCGGTGCTTGGCGTTCCGTTGTTGGCGTATGCGGACACAGGTACGTCCGCGACACCCTCCGCGACGCCCGAGTCAGCTGGTGCGGCGAAGGGGACGGCTGACCCCAGCACCACACCGAGCTCGACGCAGGAAGAACCGTCCGCCGAGACCTCCGCCGCCGCCACTCCATCTCCGGAGTCGGCCTCGCCGAGCTCGGCGCCGGCTTCCTCGGCCGAACCTACGGAGCCCGAGGAGCCACAGACCGCGTCGAAGGAGTCGGCCTCTCCGAGCCACGACGCCCTACAACCTGGTGTGGCACTAGATGGGGTGCAGGCGCCACAGTCCGAAGCCGAAGCCGCCGAACCTGAGGGAGTCGGTGCGCGGGTGCAGGCGCAAGCCGAGGGACCGACTGAGGCAGGCATCTCGCTGACGAAGACGGCCTCGCCCAGCCGGGTGTCGAAGGTCGGCCAGGTGATCACCTATCGATTTGTCGCCACCAATACCGGCGCTCTCGACCTGACCAATGTCGCAATCAGCGATGAGCTCGAAGGACTGAGCGAGCTGAGTTGCGACCAATCCGGAGCAGCCACGCTGGCGCCGGAGCAGGCGTTGCGCTGCTCGGCGACCCTGACCGTGACGCAGGAAGTCCTCGACTTCGGGGACATCGACAACTTCGCCACGGTGTTCGGCGAGTACGACATCGAAGGGCAAGGCGACTATGTCGGCGCCAACGCGGCCGCGCACGTCTCCGTCGTCCAACAGTCTTCGATCGGACTAAAGGCAACAGTCGCGCCGAGCGGCAAGGCAGACCGCGGTGATCGGCTCCGCTATGCAGCGACGGCGACCAACACGGGAAACGTCACTTTGACGAGTGCCCGGATCACCAGCAACCTCCAGGCTCTCGATCTGACCTGCCAGCCCGCTGCCCGAACCACGCTGGCACCGGGCGCAAGCATGAGTTGCTCTGGCGTTTATCGGGTCAGCCGGGCTGACGCCAGCCGTGGCCGGGTCAGTGCGACGCTGACCGCCCGCGCTGAGCAGCCATATGGCGACCCCGGCGACAGCAGCGACGACGTCACCAACTCACGCACACTCCGCGTTGCGGTCACGAAGCCGGCCAGCAGTAGCCACGAGAACTCCGACGCTGCCAGCTCTGGGGCGTCCGGCAGCGACCTTGCCGATTCTGGCAGCCCTCAAGGCTCGCTGCTGGTCGGTTTGTTCGGCGCGGTCCTGACCGCCTTCGGAATCGGGCTGATCCGACGCGGTCGGCGCCGCTGACGCTCAGCCGACGCGAGACTGACGCGAGCGGTTAGAGTCTCCCGCGCTCTCGCGTGGCTGCTGGCTCGATCAGCTGCGAGGGATCGCCATCAGTTGGCGAGGATCATGAACTCGCACGATTCTGATCTGCGTCGACGGCCGGCAACTCATCGGCGGACACCAGTTCGAACAGCTCCGGGTCTGCTCGACGTAGCGCGTCGGACTCAGGCAGCACCTCCTTGTCGGGTTGAGCGCCTCGGCGTGGAGCCCGCCGGCTCCGACCCACGATGGGCGCGACCTGGACTGCGTCATCGACGAGTTCGGGTGCCTGGATCTGACGCACCGGATCGTCGACGCTGGTCAACGCCTTCAGCTCGGCATCGCTGACCTTCAGCTCAGTAAACTGCCTGGCTTTCACGAGCACCCGGCCCTCCATCGTGGCGATGGTGTCGTTGTAGGCCGTGACGGAGGTCCGCAGGGCGCGACCGAGCTTGTCGAATCTGCTGCCCAGCGTGCCGAGCCGGTCGTGGAGCTCCCGCCCCAACTGCAGCACGTCGGCCGCGTTCTCGGCCAGCTTCGCCTGCTTCCAGCCGTACGCCACCGCCCGCAGCAGCGCGATCAGTGTCGTCGGCGTGGCAAGCACGACGTCCTTGCGGGCGGCGTACTCATGGAGGTCGGGCAGCACAGCGAACGCCTCGGCTGCCAATGCCTCACTCGGCAGGAAGAGCACGACGAACTCGGGGCTGCCGACTCCGGACTGCCAGTAGCGCTTGCCGCCGAGCTGGTCGACGTGACTGCGGACGTTCTGGGCGAATCGGCCCATCGCCTCCTCACGAAGCCGGGCGTCGTCGGTCTCCTGGGCGTCGAGGAAAGCCGTCAGTGGCACCTTGGCATCGACATAGACGAACTTGCCCTCGGACAGGTCGACCCGGAGATCTGGTCGAATCACTCGATCGTCAGCGGTGTCGGTCCGCTGGCGAATGAAGTCACAATGCTCGACCATCCCCGCGAGCTCGACCACCCGCTGCAGTTGCAGCTCGCCCCAGGCCCCGCGTACCTGCGGCTTGCGTAGCGCGGTGGTCAGTGCGTGCGTCTCACGCCGTAGCTGCTCCCCGGTCTGCTGGACGTTCTGCACCTGCGTGCGCAGGTCCGCAGCGATGGCCACCCGCTGCTTCTCCACCTCGCCGAGCCGATCGGCGAACCGGTGCAGCGTCTCCTTGACCGGGCTGAGCAACTGCTCGGTGGCCTTCAGTCGAGCCTCGGCCTGCGCGTCGGCGGTCCTGGTCTGCCGCTCGATGGTCTCGTGGGACAACACCTTGAACTGGGCGAGCAACTGTTCGCGGTCGCCGGCGAGCGCTTTGGCATGTGCCACTGCGGCGTCCCGTTCGGCTTCGGCCCGAGCGACTGCGGCCGATACCTCGGCTGCCTCCGCCTGGGCAGCGGATGCGAGGGCGCGGGCTTCGGCGACATCGGTCCTCGCCTGCGCCATCTCGGCGCGGGCATGTGCGGTCTCGGCGCGAGCCTGGGTCGCCTCAGTCCTCGCCTGTGCCAGATAGGCCTCCTGTTTGGCGTCGTCGGCCTCGGTCCGGGCGACGTCGGTCTGCTGCCGGCTGCGACTGACGACGTAGGCGATTCCGCAACCGCCAACGGCGCCGAGGATCACGCCGGCGACCAACGCGACCATGGTGGTGATGTCCATGCCGCGCATCATGCACGGCGCCACTGACAGTGTTGGTCGTCACTCGCTGTTCGCTGCGCTCCACGGACTCCGTCTTCCCTCGTCACGCGCAGACGATGAAGCGTTGTCTGCGCGCTCCTCAGTCCAGACGGAGCCGTCGCTTCGCTCACGGCCGCTCGCGACGGGGTCGTCACTCGCTGTTCGCTGCGCTCCACAGACTCCGTCTTCCCTCGTCACGCGCAGACGATGAAGCGTTGTCTGCGCGCTCCTCAGTCCAGACGGAGCCGTCGCTCCGCTCACCGCCGCTCGCGACGGGGTCGTCACCCGCTGTTCGGCTGCGCTCCACAGACTCCGTCTTCCCTCGTCACGCGCAGACGATGAAGCGTTGTCTGCGCGCTCCTCAGTCCAGACGGAGCCGTCGCTCCGCTCACGGCCGCTCGCGACGGGGTCGTCACCCGCTGTTCGGCTGCGCTCCCAAGATGCCGATTAGGGTGATCGGGTGAGCGCAGCCCTGGAACATGCCCGAGATCTCGCGGAATTCGTCACTGCCTCGCCGACCTCGTTCCACGCCGCGGCCGAAGGGCGGCAGAGGCTGACCGCGGCCGGGTTCAGCGTCGTCGATGAGCGAGCGGCCTTCGAGACGGCTCCCGGGGCCTACGTGCTGGTGCGTGACGGTGCCCTGCTGGCCTGGCGGATTCCAGCCGGTGCCGGACCAGGTACGCCGTACCGGATTGTCGGAGCCCATACAGACTCGCCCGGGTTCGTGTTGAAGCCGCGGCCCGATATCTCTGCCTCGGGCTGGCAGCAGCTGGGCATGGAGGTCTACGGCGGGCCGCTGCTCAACTCGTGGCTGGACCGGGAGTTGGGCCTGGCCGGTCGGGTCATCCTGACCAGCGGCGAGCAGCGGCTGGTTCGAACCGGCGCCATCATGCGCATCCCCCAGCTTGCGATCCATCTGGACCGGTCCGTCAACGACGAGGGCATCAAACTGGACCGACAGTTGCACACTGCCCCGGTGTGGAGTGTCGGCCGATCCGATCTGAGGATCATGGACCAGATCGCGTTGCTGGTCGGTTGCGCATCCGACGACATCGCCGGAGCCGATCTGTCGGCGTACGCGACGACGCCGCCGGAGATCTTCGGCCCGACAGATGAGTTCCTCGCCTCCGGCCGGCTGGACAACCTGTCCAGTGTGCATGCCGGGCTGGCGGCATTGATCAGCACAGCCGAGGCCGATGCATCGGACACCAGCGCCGCAGGCAGCGAGGCGATCACGATGCTGGCTGCTTTCGACCATGAGGAGGTCGGCAGCGCCTCTCGTTCTGGCGCGGCCGGACCGCTGTTGGCTGACGTCCTCAGTCGCATCTCGGCGGCTCTGGGTGCCTCGCTCGACGACCATCAGCGGGCATTGGCCGGGTCGATCTGCCTCTCGGCAGACACCGGTCACGCTGTCCATCCGAACTATGCACAGCGACACGATCCGGCCAATCGGCCGTTGCTCAACGGCGGTCCACTGCTCAAGATCAATGCCAATCAGCGGTACGCGACCGATGCCGTGGGCGCTGCCAGTTGGCGGCGAGCCTGTGATGCCGCCGGTGTGCCGATCCAGGAGTTCGTCTCGAACAACGCCGTACCGTGTGGCAGCACCATAGGGCCGCTGACCGCCACCCGGCTGGGTATCCGTACCGTCGACGTCGGCATCCCGCTGCTGTCCATGCATTCCGCGCGCGAGTTGGCCGGCGTCAGGGATCCGCTGCACCTGCGTCGGGCGATCGAGGCGTTCTTCCAACAGCGCTGAGCGAGTCAGACCGACCAGGCGTGCGCCCATATGCTTGTCCGTCGTGGCACTCACCATCGGCATCGTCGGCCTCCCCAACGCGGGCAAGTCGACTCTCTTCAACGCACTGACCCGCAACGACGTCCTCGCGGCGAACTATCCGTTTGCGACGATCGAGCCCAATGTCGGCGTGGTCGGCGTACCGGATCCGCGGCTGGAGGTGTTGGCGAAGATCTTCGGCTCCGAGCGAATCCTGCCCGCGACGGTGAGCTTCGTCGACATCGCCGGCATCGTACGCGGCGCCAGCCAGGGCGAGGGGATGGGTAACGCCTTCTTGTCGCACATCCGTGAGGCCGACGCGATCTGCCAGGTCACCCGGGTCTTCGACGACCCGGACGTCACCCACGTGGACGGCAAGGTCAACCCGGGCAGTGACATCGAGACCATCTCGACCGAGCTGATCCTGGCCGACCTGCAGACCATCGAGAAGGTGCTGCCGCGGCTGGAGAAGGAGGCCCGGATCAACAAGGCCAAGGTTGCGGCGCTGCAAGCAGTCAAAGAGGCGCAGGAGGTGCTGAACTCCGGCCGTACGGTCTTCGCCGCCGGTTTGGACACCGAGCCATTGCGGGAACTGTTCCTGCTGACCGCGAAGCCGTTCCTGTATGTGTTCAACTGCGATTCCGATGAGCTTGTCGACGAAGACCTCAAGGCCCGGATGCGGGCGCTGGTCGCCCCTGCCGAGGCGGTCTTCGTGGACGCCAAGATCGAGTCTGAGCTGGCCGAGATGGAGCCGGATGAAGCCCGCGAGTTCCTGGCCGAGATGGGCATCGACGAGCCGGGTCTGGACCACCTCGCCCGTGTCGGCTTCGACACCCTCGGACTGCAGACCTATCTGACCGCGGGGCCGAAGGAGTCCCGGGCCTGGACGATCCCGAAGGGCGCGACTGCCCCCGAGGCGGCCGGCGTCATCCACACCGACTTCCAGAAGGGCTTCATCAAGGCCGAGGTCGTCTCCTTTGACGATCTGGTCGAAGCCGGCTCCATGCAGGCCGCCAAGGCCAAAGGCAAGGTCCGGCTGGAGGGCAAGGATTACGTGATGGCTGACGGCGACGTGGTGGAATTTAGGTTTTCGAACTGACCTCTGCGATCTGGAACGCGCGTGCGAGCGCTGACACGGTCTCCGGGAGTGCTGCTCCAGGCTCGCGAGTTCGTCGGTTCTGAACCCAGCGAAGATCATCGTGCTCTTCCGATGCGGCGTTGCCCGGTCCTCGGTCGCTGAGAACCTATTCGATGGTCGATATCGTGATATCATCCTGGCTGGAGGTGGCCGTCATGACGAACGTGCTCATACGAGGGCTCAGTGACTCAACCGTGGAACGGATCGATGCGGAGGCGTCAGCATTGGGGCTGTCCCGCAACGAGTTCCTTCGCCGGAAGCTTGAGGGGGACAGTCCTCGGTCAGGCGAGACGACGACTGATGAGAACTGGCGGCGTGCCGGTGAGATCTTTGCCGATCTTGCGGATCCAGCCGTGATGGCTGACGCGTGGCGGTGACGAGTTGGCTGCTCGACAAGTCGGCGTTCGTGGGGCTCCAGCTCGACCAGGTCGTCGACGCCGAGGTGTGGAAGACCAGGATTGATCGCGGTCTGGTGCGGATCTCGCCGATCACTCGTTTGGAGCTCGGGTACTCGGCACGGACGGGGGTTGACGGGCGAGAGGGGTTCCGCCGGCCACCGGTCTCGCTGATGCCGGTGGAGCGGATCACGCCTGCGATTGAAGACAGGGCTGAGGAGGTGCAGATGCTTCTTGCGGACCGAGGCCAGCATCGCGCGCCGTCAATCCCAGACCTGCTGATCGCCGCCACGGCTGAGAAGGCGGGCCTCACGGTGCTGGCCGTGGATAAGGACTTTGACCTGATCGCTGAGGTCACGGGGCAGCCGGTGGAGACGCTCGCACTGCGCTGACCACCCGGCCTGCATGAGACTGCCCAACGTGCGGCGACGTGGTCGAATTCCGGTTTAACGTCTAGCGTCAATGACGCGATGCGGTATACACGAACGGAGTGATCAGGTCCTTCGCAGACCGCGACACTGAACGCGTCTGGCGGCGGGAGTCGTCGAAGAGACTCGATCCGCGCATACACAAGACGATGAATCGAAAGTTGCACCTGCTGCCGCGCCATCGCTCGACGCGCTGCGAGTTCCTCCAGGAAAACCGCTTGGAGGCGCTCAAAGGCGATCGGGCCGGCCAGCACAGCATCCAGATGGGCGATCTTGAGGCCGTGCATGCTTTCGCTTCTGATCCCGTGGTGTGCAGGTACACGACCTGGGGCCCGAACACTTTGGCCGACACGAGGGCGTTCCTGGAAGACGCCATGGTCGGCCGTGTCGGCGAGTGCTCGCTGGCGGTGGTTCGACAGGATCAAGTGATCGGTTCGGCCGCCGTGTGGACCACGAGTGTGACGGACCGTGCTGGCGAGATGGGTTACACGATCGCCCGGTCGCATTGGGCTCAAGGGCATGCGACAGAAGTGGCGGGACTGCTGCTCGATCTCGGCTTCAGCCGACTCGGGCTCGAACGTCTGGCCGCAACCTGCGATCCGGAGAACGCTGCTTCGGCCAGGGTGCTCGAAAAAGCTGGGCTACAGCACGAAGGAAGGCTCCGCGGGAACGTCCTGGTGCGAGGCCGTCGCCGGGACTCGCTCATATTCGGCGTGCTCCGTACAGACCTGCGAGGAGAGGCTCCTTGACTACCATTGACAAGCTTGCGCCGATCCTTCCTGGTGAGGTGCTGATGGAGGGCTTCATCACCGCCGCGGGTCGCATGAGTGAAGCGTGACGGCGTCGCTCCTGGTTCTCTTCTTCGTCGGGCTGGCGGTCGGCGTGACCACCGTGCTGTTCGGCTTCGGCGGCGGCTTCGTCACGGTTCCGATCATCCTGCTCGTCGACGCGGCGCGAGGACCCGATGCACTGCGCATCGCCGTCGCCACCTCGGCGCTGGTCATGCTCGTGGGTGCGATCGTCGCGACGGCGGCGACGCGGCGGAGTGTCCTCGCCCATCTCCGCGGTCGTCGACGGCTGTTCGTGCTGCTCGCGGTCGGCGGCGCGGCAGGCGCGGTCGGCGCCCTGTTCGTGCCTGACGTCGTCCCGCGGTGGGGTTTCGTGATCTACATCGGTGTCACCGTTGTCGATCTGCTCCTCCGTCCAGGGTTCCTCCCAGAGCGAAGGACGACGCGACGATTGGAGAACGGGAGAGGGGCGAGGAAAACGAGCGGTCGCCCGCTCCCGGATGGCTGGGGGCTCCCGATCGGCGGGTGCGCAGCCTTCCTTGGCGTCGGCGGAAGCGTGATGACTGTGCCGATGATGCGACGCTCCGGCATGGAGATGGGCGTGGCGACCTCGTTGGCGAACCCACTGACCATCGCGATCGCGGCGCCGGCCATGGTGGTGGCGGCCGCGTTCGGCGGTGGCGTCGCCTCCGCCCCTGGTCTGATCGGGACGGTCGACGTTGCCTCGGCACTTGCGCTGCTGGCAGGGGCGATCCCCGTCATCGTCCTGCTGCGGCGACGACCGCCGAAGATCCCCGATGCTGTGCACAGCTGGGCATACCTCGCCCTGCTCGTCGTGGCCGCGAGCACCGTGGCGATCACTGGCTGACCAGTCCCACGTCTGGAGTGTCCGTCAGCGGATCAGGTAGAGGATGGCGTGGCCCCGGGCGGCAGCGTCGGCGGTGAAGGTCTGTGCCTCGGCGAGGTAGTACGCCAGGTAGCCCTCGTCATCTCGTCGGACCTGCTGATCGCCGTAACGGAGCCCACTGCAGAACAGCCGGACGTCCGATCGTGAGACGGATGCCACGTCGCGGGCGATCGTCGGTACCCGGTCACGAGCGATCACACCCACATAGGGTTCGTATCCCTCGAGATACCCATACGGGTAGGTGACGTCGCCCGCCACCAGCTCGTACCCGGGTTTTGGCTGCCGAACCCCTTCCGGCGAGAACAGTCGTTGCAGCAGTGGCCACGCCTTGTCGAAGCAGGTGTTGGTCCAGCCTGGCTCGTCACCGCGGCGATCGGCCCGCCGGATCACCGGCCAGGGATCGGTCCTGGCCTCGGCGGCCTCCTCGTCGGTGATGGCCCATCCGTAATATCGAATTCCCATGCGCCGCAGTGTTCTCGGGCGCGCCGACAGTCTTGCCGCCTCGCGTGGCCACGATGCCGTGAACCAGGGGGTTCCACGCATCGAAAAGGAGCACTTACAGGCCAATCGGCCGATTTCGCCTGTAACTGCGCCTTGTCGAGGAGGGCTCCTCCTTTTCGACGAAGGTGCCTCGCCTCCCGCCTCCCGCCTCCCGCCGTCCCCGGGACCGATTCGCAACAAACCCAGGTATCAAAAGGGCCCCTGGGATTACCTTGAGATATGAGGTCCCGGTCGCGTTCTCTGCGCGGCATCAGGGCGTACGCGGTGTGCGGCGTGAACACCGTGTCGTTCGCCCTGACTGCCACCGATGCCGCACGCCATGGCCTGCTCGGGTTCTGCGTCGAGCGGTCGACCGACGGCGGCCCGTTCCGCTGGCTGTCGGGATTCAAGGTGTTTCGCTCCCTGGTGCCAGACCCCTCGCCCGACGATGAGGTGTCGACCTATACGCACCCGATCCAGGCGCTGGTGTGGGACGACTTCACCCTGGCTGAGGACACCGCTTACACGTACCGGTTCCACCCGATGCGAGGCACCCCGGCCAAACCGCGCCGCAATCAGCCGATCAGCATCACCATCCATACCGAGCCGCTCACCGGCGGCGCACATGACGTGGTGTTCAACCGCGGAGTGGCCTCCAGCCAGGCATATCAGCACCGCTTCAGCGGCCTTGCACCCGACAAGCAGCCCACGTCGGAGCTTCGGCAAGCGGCCCTGGACTGGCTCAGCCGAGATCTCGACGATCGTCTGCTGGCCTTCATCAACAGCGCTGGTGCGGGTGATCGACTGCATGGCGCGTTCTACGAGTTCAGCTACCGGCCAGTGCTGGAGGCGCTGGTGGCGGCCGCCGGGCGTGGTGTCGAGGTTCGCCTCGTGGTCGACGCCAAAGACGCCAAGAGCAGTCCGCGGGACGCCAACAACGCCGCGATCGCGGCCACCGGGTTCCCACCCGAGACGATCATCCGGCGCGAGGCGCGGGTGTCGGCCATCGCGCACAACAAATTCCTCGTGCTGCTCCGCAGTGACACGCCCGAGCAGGTCTGGACGGGTTCGACGAACCTGACCATCGGCGGCATCCATGGCCAGTCGAACGTGGGGCACCTGGTGCGTGATCCTGCGACGGCGGCGGCCTATTCCGCGTACTGGGACCTGTTGGCCGCCGATCCCGGCGGACATCGCGAGGATCCCGCCAGTCTCAAACGCAGCCGCAACGCGGACTACCTCGCCGCGGTTGCATCGCTCAGTCCGTCGCCGACCGATCGGTCCGAGGTGGTCGCGGGAGTGACACCGGTCTTCAGCCCTCGGCCCGGTTTGAGCGCCTTGCAGCTGTACGCCCGGTTGATCGGCGCCGATGCCACGTCGCTGGTCTGCGCCACCTTCGCGTTCGGCATCGCCCAGGAGATCCAGGACGAGGCCGCCGCTGGCACTCCCGATGGCCCGCTGCGCTTCTTCCTGCTCGAGACGCTCGGCAAGGCGACGGTGAAGCTGAACGCCAGTCGCAATGTGTACGAGGCTTGGGGCTCGGAACTCGACCACCCGCTGGGCCGCTGGGTGGCGGAGACCACCACCCGCGAATTGGGGCTCAACAAGCACGTCGCGTTCATCCACGGCAAGTTCCTGCTCTGCGACCCTCTGGGATCGGACCCGATCGTCGTCACCGGCTCGGCCAACTTCTCCCGGGCATCGACCACCGACAACGACGAGAACATGATCATCATCCGCGGTGATCGGCGGGTGGCCGATATCTACTTCACCGAGTTCAACCGCTTGTTCTTCCACTACTACTTCCGGTCTGTTGTGCAGAGCATCGAGGACCGGGGTGGCTCGGTCGACGACACGTCGATGGATCTGGTCGAGGACGACTCGTGGACCGCGAAATACGCACCCGGCACGCTGCGGGCCAAGCGGGTCGCGAAGCTCGCCGAGATGGTGGGCACCCAACTGAGTTGATCTGCACGGTGGGAAAGGCGGGGGAATTGTGTCCGATGACCTGCCTCAGTGACGCGGCAGCCAGCGGACTTACCATCGTGGACTATGAGCGATCGCCCGACCTCGAACGGAACGTTGCGCCAGGGGGACGAGCAGACATCAGACCGAGTACGTCCGCTCGAGCCGGCCGATGAGACCACGTGGCGTGAACTCTTCCGCGCCTACCGCGAGTTCTATCGGCTGCCGGAGTCGGAGGAGGTCGTCTCGCGGGTGTGGGGCTGGCTCACCGACCCCGAGCATGAGTGCGAGGCGCTGGTCGTCGAGTCGGCAGGCCGCGTGGTGACCATCGGTCACTACCGGCGCTTCTCGCGCCCGTCAGCCGGAACGGTCGGCATCTGGCTCGATGATCTCTTCACCGCACCTGGGGCGCGGGGCAAGGGGTCTGCCCGGGCGTTGATCGCACGCCTGACCGCGATCGCCGGATCCGAAGGGTGCTCGGTCGTGCGTTGGATCACTTCGGAGGACAATCATCAGGCCCAGGCGCTCTACGACCAGGTCGCGCACCGCACCCGTTGGGTGACCTACGATGCCGCGCCGGTCACTGCGTGAGCGCGTGAGGGCGCCATCCATGCCAAAGATGAACGACTACGGGCAACCCATCGGGGCTTCGGTGCCAGGCTGGTCTCCGGTGGCCTTGCCGACGGCTCAGCGGGTCGAAGGGCGCTACTGCGCGCTCGAGCATCTCGATGCCGACCGGCATGCCGACGATCTCTACGTCGCGTACGCGGCTGCTCCCGACGATCGGGACTGGACCTACCTGCCGTACGGGCCGTTCGCTGACCCGGAGTCCTATCGTGTGTGGGCGACGGCGGCGGCGCGTAGTGCCGATCCCCGGCACTACGCGGTCATCGATCAGGCTACGGGTCGCGCCCTCGGCACCCTCTCCCTGATGCGCCAAGATCCCGCCAACGGGGTGATCGAGGTCGGCAATGTGGTCTTCTCACGCAGCCTGCAGCGCACACCGATCTCCACCGAGGCGCAGTACCTGGCGATGCGCCATGTCTTCGACGATCTCGGCTACCGCCGCTACGAGTGGAAGTGCGACAGTCTCAATGCGCCGTCGTGCAGAGCCGCCGAACGACTTGGCTTCACGTACGAGGGCATCTTCCGTCAAGCCGTCGTCTATAAGGGGCGTAACCGTGACACCGCCTGGTTTGCCTTGATCGATCGTGACTGGCCGGGCGTACGTGACGCCTTCGAACGCTGGCTCGATCCGGCCAACTTCGACGCCGAGGGAAACCAGAGGCAGGCCCTCGCCGTGCCGGAGCGTTGAAGATCTCGAGGAGGACAACAATGCGCGACTGGGTGAGTCACAGCCCTTACTCCGATCCGGGTCGTCACCGCCGACTGCTTCGTGAGCTGCCCGGTCAGATCGAGGTGATCTGCGCTGCCGCCCGCAATGTGATCGGCCACTACCGAGCCGAGATGCCCGATCTGCCGGAAGAGCGCTGGGGCGAGATCGACAGCCGCTGGCTGGAGGTGATCCTCGATCGCGACCAGGGCCGTCACCCGGGTCCACTCCTCGAGTCGCGAGACCCGTCCAGTCGAGTTGCCGGTTGCTGTCGCGACCACACGCTGCTCGTCGTCGGCGCGCTCCGCGAGCACGGCGTTCCCGCCCGTAGCCGCATCGGCTTCGCCGGCTACCTGATTCCGGGCTATCACCTGGACCACGTGATTGCCGAATACTGGGACCAGGGCCGGTGGCGCCGGGTCGACCCCGAGCTGTCGGAGGCGGCCTTCGACCCCACCGATCTGCCGCATGGACCTGAAGCGCCCTTTCAGACAGCAGCCGAAGCCTGGCGGCGCTATCGCGACGGTGACCTGGACGCCGACCGCTACTGCGTCTTTCCCGATGCGCCGCCACCCCTGGTGGGGCCGCCGCTGATCCGTTGCTATGTGCTCTTCGAGGTCGCCCACCGTTTCGGAGACGAGCTGCTCCTGTGGGACGAATGGGGGATCGCCGGTGACTCGGGCGAGGAAGACCTGATCGACCAACTCGCGGATCTCCTCATCCGTGCCGACGCCGGCGATCAGGCCGCAGAGGACGAGCTCGCTGACCGATACGCCCGCGATGATCGGTTGCATCCCGGCACAACCGTCACCCAGCACTCGCCCTACGGCCGCCCGTCGCAACGGGTCGAGCTCGGCCGCAGCTGACCGGAGTGACCAAACCTCGCCTCAGTCGAGGCAGAACTCGTTGCCCTCAGGATCGGCCATGGTGATGAAGCCGTTCTCCATCGGCGGCGCCGGCTCCACCCGATAGAGCAGTGACCCGCCCAAGACGGTCAGTCGCTCACACTCGGCCGCCAACGCCGCCATCCGTTCCTCGCCCTGCAGGCCGACGGCCGCACGCAGGTCCAGATGCAGCCGGTTCTTGGCCGCCTTGCCCTCGGGAACCTGCTGGATGAAGATGCGTGGACCGACTCCGTCGGGGTCGACGATGGCCGATCGGGAGTTCCATTGGTCCTCGGGGACGCCGAACGCGGTCAGTGCCTGGTCCCAGGTGTCGAACCCGGGCGGAGGCGGCTGGTGCACATAGCCGAGTGCGGCCGCCCAGAAGTCCGCGAGCGCTCGCGGGTCGGCGGCATCGAAGGTGATCTGGATAGTCTTCGCCATACCCGCAGGGTCCCACCGGGCACTGACAGTCGTACACCCCAGTCGGCGTACGCCCAGCACGTCCGGCACCAGGGATCACGAGGGACAGCTCGCAAGACAGGCAAGTCGTAAGCCGGACAGAAAGACAGGGGAGAGGCAGTTGCTGATCCTGCTGCCGCCCTCGGAGACCAAGCGGCCAGGTGGTCGACGCACCCCGCTCCGGCTGGAACATCTGGCCCTCCCCAGCCTGCAACCGCAGCGGGAAGCCGTCATCGAAGCCCTGATGACGCTGGCTGAGGACGCCGATGCCGCGGCCAGGGTGCTCAAGCTCAGCGCGCGCCAACTCGGCGAGATCGAGGTCAACGCCGCACTCCGCCACGGTCCGACGCTGCCGGCGGTCGATCGCTACACCGGCGTGCTCTACGACGCCCTCGACGCGCCGAGTCTCGATGCCGCTGCCCGGCGGTGGCTGGGCAAGCACGCTCTCATTCATGCCGCAGCGTTCGGGCCGGTCGGTGCCCTGGACAGGATCCCGGCGTATCGACTGGGCGCCGCCGTCACGGTGCCCGGGCTGCCACCGCTGCGCCGGGTCTGGGCCGACGCCGTCACTGCAGCGTTGGCGCAGCACTCGGCGCCGTTCATCCTCGACCTCCGTTCCGAGGCGTACGTGGCGCTCGGACCTGTGCCCGTGACCGCTGGGGCCGCCTATGTCCGAGTCGTGACCAGCGGCGAGGACGGCCAGGTCCGCGCACTCAACCACTTCAACAAGGCGGCAAAGGGAGTCCTGGCCCGGACACTGGCTGAGCAGCGTCCCGCGGTGCGCTCGGTCCGCGGACTGCTGCGCTGGGCTGCGGAGTCAGGTGTCGCCTTGGAGCCCGGCCCCGCCGGGGAACTGCTGCTGCATGTCTGAGCGCGCCCTGCCTGAGTCGGCTGTGCTCGCGGTCTACCTATGTCCGAGCCGGCGCCCGACCAGGCGCCACACATGACCTACGCTGCTGCCATGGTGCGACCTGCCGACCCGACCCGTGGTTGGGTGCGGCTCGCGCGCGCCGGAGTGCTCGGCAGCGGCTCGCTGTTCTTGGCGACCGCGGGTCACGTGGCCGGTGGCGGTGTGTTGCCCGGTCCCGGCATGCTTGTCGTTCTTGGTGGGGTGCTGGCCCTGGTCTCGGTCTCCATGACCACTCGCCGCCTCCGCTTCGGTCTGCTGCTCGGCTTGTTGACCGTCGAGCAGTTTGCCCTGCACCTCATCCTGCAGGCGGCTGGTGGAGCCTCCGCCTGTGTGGCGGTGATGCCTGGGCACACGATGGCGGCCCCCACGATCTGCGGCGGCCCAGCTTCGGCTTCCGCGGTCGGCAGTTGGACGACTGGCGGTTGGCTGATGCTGGTCGGCCACGGTCTCGCGCTGCTGGCGACCGCCTGGCTGATGTCCGCCGGTGAACGATGGCTGTGGCGCCTGGTCGAGCAGACCTACCGGCGCGCCACCGTCCGACCGACCCGCGCTCGACGGACGTACGTCGGCGCACCCCCGGCTCCGTTGTTGACCCCGATCCAGCTCGCCTGGGTCCCTGCGGTCCCTCGTGGGCCGCCCGTCGCCTGATTCGACCTCACTCGGTGCCACCCGGCACTGCTCTTCGTACGCAGCTCTTCGCACGCGGCCGCGTACTCCCGGATCTTGCGATAGGACAACCATGACCATGCTTCTTGCCAACCAACTGCCTGCTGGCCGGACTGTACGACGACGCCCCACCTGGCGACGCCGAGCCCTGCTGACCGCGGCCGGCCTGACCGCCACCAGCCTGACCCTGCTGCCGATCACCGCGGAGGCCCACGTACGGGTCATTTCGGATGGCGCCAACAGCGGCGGCTACAGCGCCCTGACCTTCCGGGTGCCCAACGAATCGCCGACTGCGGGCACGGTGAAGCTCACCGTCGAACTGCCGACCGACCATCCGTTCCTGTCTGTCAGCACCAAACCGGTGCCGGGTTGGACGGCCACCACGAAGAAGTCGAAGCTGCCCGAGCCGGTCGACTCCCACGGCACCACCCTGACCGAGGCGATCAGCTCGGTCACCTGGACCGCCGACAAGGGCAATCAGATCAAGCCCGGCGAATATCAGGAGTTCTCCATCTCGGTCGGCCCGCTGCCCGAGCCGGGCACGGTGCTGCTGCCGGCCGTCCAGACCTACAGCGACGGCGAGATCGTCAGTTGGGATCAGCCGACGCCCGCCTCCGGTGAGGAGCCGGAGCATCCGGCGCCCCAGCTCGAGGTCGTGGCGGCCGACGGCGCTGACCATCACGGCGGCGCCGCGGGCAGCCCGACCGACGCGGCTGCCGAAGCCAACCCGCAGCAGGCCGGCGAGTCCCAGGGGGCCAACAACGACGGGCTCACCCGTACGTTGGGCGGCCTCGGGCTCATGATGGGCCTGGTCGCCTTCGTCGTCGCCGCGCTCGCGTGGCGACGTTCGGGCCGAGGACCATCCGCGTGAGGCATGGGCTGAGCCGAGCGGGCGACGCCAGTCGCGCCGTCGGCCCGGTTGGCGGCGGTCGCCGGATCTGGCTGACGGCGGTGATCGCCGCCGTACTGTTCACCCTGTACGGCACGCCGCAGGCGGCCTGGGCCCACAACGCCCTGCTCGGCACCACCCCCGCCGACGGCGCGCAGGTCAAAGCGGCGCCGGCGACGGTGGTGCTCACCTTCAATGAGCCGGCCATCAGCACCGGCACGAAGGTGCTGGTCACCGGTCCGGACGGTCAGGTCGCCGTGGGCGCCCCGGCCCTGATCGACAACACGGTGCAGCAGGAACTGAAGCCGGGCCTGCCGGCCGGGGAATACACGGTCGAGTGGCGGGTGACCTCGGCCGATGGTCATCCGATCAACGGGTCGTTCTCCTTCCAGGCACTGGCCGGTGCAGCCAGTGACCTGCCGACAACGGTGAGCCCAGCCGCGTCACCACCCTCGACGCCATCGTCTTCGACCGGGAACGAGGAGTCGGGTCAAGGCTCCGGCTGGTTGTGGTGGTTTGCAGCGGTTCCGATCGGGCTCGCTCTGGTGCTGGGCTGGCGATTCAGCCGACGCTGACCGGATGCTGGTCGAGGTGCATCAGCACAGCCTCGGCCAGTGCCTCCGGATCCTCGTCGGGAATCCAGTGCGAGACACCGTTCAATTGGATGAAGGTATAGGCGCCGTCGACGTAGCTGGCGGTGTCCTCGGCTGCTTGCCGGCCCAAGGCGACGTCGCCATCACTCCACACGTACAGGCTCGGGACACCGATCCGCCCGGTGCCCGGTACACCCTTCAGCCGCATCGCGCGATACCAGTTGAGGGCGCCGGTGGCTGTGGTCCGATCGGCCAGCAACCGCGCCATCTCGCCCGGATCCGTAGTTCCGCTGGAGGCCAGCCAGCGACCGCCCAACGGGCTGCCGAGCAGGGTCTCCGGTAGCCAGGGGAGCTGGAACAGCAGCATGTACCACGATCGCAGCGCCTGCTTTCCGCGCAACGCCTTGAAGAGCGCTTGCGGATGCGGCGCGGAGGCCACCGACAGCGTCCGGATCCGTTCGGGGTAGCGCGCCGCGAGATGCCAGGCGACACCACCGCCCCAGTCGTGCCCGAGCAGGTCGAACCTGTCCAGACCGGCGGCATCGGCGAGCGCGAGGACATCGCCGGCCAGTCGGTCGAGCCGGTACGCCGCGACGTCGGCCGGCTGCGCACCCGGCGAATAGCCCCGCTGATCGGGGGCCAGCACCCGTACTCCGGCTGCTCCCAATCGAGTCGCCACCCCCGCCCAGCACGCAGAGGTCTGCGGGAAGCCGTGCAAGGCGATGACCGGACGCCCATCTATCGGCCCCCAGTCGTGCACCCGGAAAGTGAAGCCGTCATTGCCATAGCTGGTCAGTGGCACGGTCACAGGCGGAGCCTCTCAAGAGTGCAGGAGCGATTCCGAACGACATGCCCCGCGAGGGGGGCGAGCTGATCGGTCAGAGTCGTCGTTCGGAATCGCGACGAACGAGTGAGATCTCGCGGAGCCTGTGACCGCGGAGCGCGGAGCGCGACATGCAATACGGTCATTTGTGCAGCATGTCACACGGGCAGGTCCCGTTTCGGGCGACCGACCCTTCGATGGGCTATGGACTTCGGTGGAGTGCTGTCGATCCGCATAAGGTCGTACGGTGCCCGCCGACGATGACACGATCACCGAGACTGCCGCTCCGCTCAGTCTGACCCGAACGGAAGCGGTCGAGAGAGCGGCCACGATTCGGGTCGAGCACACCGAGATCACCCTCGATCTGACTCGGCCGGGTGCGGCTTTTGACTCGGTCAGCGTCATCCGGTTCGTGCTGCGGGAGGGCGTCGCCGAGGGCTCGGAGACCTTCGTCGACTTCAAGGGCACCGAGCTGGTTGCGGTCGAGCTCAACGGGAGTCCCGTCGATCCGGCGCTGTGGCAGCAGGGCCGGATTCCGCTGCGGGACCTGCGGCGGGCGAACACGTTGCGGATCGCCGGCACCATGGCGTACTCCAGCGACGGTGAGGGGCTGCATCGGCACACCGACCCGGCCGACGGCAAGACCTATCTCTATGCGATGTCGTTCCTGGACGCTGCGCCGCGCTGGTTCGGCTGCTTCGATCAACCCGACCTGAAGTCCACATACGCGCTGGATGTCACGGCGCCGATCGGTTGGACGGTGCTCGGCAACGGCCCCAGCGGCCAACTCCAGCCCGGACAGTGGCAGATCCGCCCATCCGCTCCGCTCTCGACGTACTACGTGACGCTGGTCGCGGGCCCGTACGCCTCGTGCTATCGCGAGCACGACGGAATCCGCCTCGGCTTTCACGCTCGAGCGTCGCTCGCGGAGTCCCTGGAGGCGGAGGTCGCCGACCTGGCCTCGGTGACGGTGGCTTCCTTCCACTACTACCACCGGCTGTTCGGCTTCCGTTATCCCTTCGGCGAATACCACCAGGCGTTCGTGCCCGACTTCAATGCGGGCGCGATGGAGAACCCGGGCTGTGTGACGCTGCGGGACCAATACATCTTCCGCGGCCGTGCGACTAGGGTCGAGCGGGCCTCGCGGGCCGGCACCATCGCACATGAGATGGCCCACCAATGGTTCGGTGACCTGGTCACCATGCGCTGGTGGGACGACCTGTGGCTGAACGAGTCGTTCGCCGAGTACGCCGCCCATCGCTGCTGTAGTGAAGCGACCAACTATCCGCTGTGGACCGAGTTCGGGATCGTCCGCAAGGACTGGGGCTCGGTGGCGGATCAGTCACCGTCCACCCATCCGGTGGCAGGGAACGGTGCGCCCGATGCAGCGGCGGCCCTGCAGGACTTCGACGGGATCTCCTACGCCAAGGGTGCCGCGGTGCTCAAGCAGTTGGCGACGTACCTGGGTGATGAGGTCTTCATCGCCGGACTGCAGGACTACTTCGCTCAGCATGCGTACGGCAACGCCACCCTCGCCGATCTGCTGGCCGCCTGGCAGCGCGCGGGGGCTCAGGACCTGGACAGCTGGTCGCGAGTCTGGCTGCAGACCGCCGGGATGGACACGCTCACCATCGATGGCGTCGCGCTGCTGCGGACGCCTCCCGATGCCCCCGCTTCCGATGACAGTGCCCCTCCTCGGCCGCACTCGCTGGCGGTCGCGGCTGTGGATGCTGACGGGACCGAGGTCGCGAGGCAGCAGCTGACGGTGACCGGTAACCAAGCCCCGCTGGGCCCAACCGATCCTCGTACGGCACTGCTGATCCCCGATGCCGGCGATGAGACCTGGGCCAAGCTCCGCTTTGCCGCGCTGTGGCCCGAGGTGGCGGCGTTGCTGCCGCGGATCCAGGCGCCGTTGAGCCGCGTCGTGGTGGTCAACGCGTTCCGCGACGCGGTCCGCGGCGGCGAGGTCGATCCGGCACTGGCGCTCGACGCGCTGCTCGGGCTGGCCGCCGTGGACGACGAGGACGTGCTGATCGGCTCGGTGTTGCGATTCTGCACCGATGTGCTGGCCGCGACCTACACGGCGGTGGCCGAGCGGGCTGAACGGGTGGCACGGATCCACCAGGTCGCCGATCAGCTGGCGGGCAGTTCGGCGGCCGGCTCCGATCGACAGCTGCTCGGGTTCCGCTACACCATCGCCACCTGCGTCGACGCCGAACGGTTGCGTCGCTGGCTGACCGGCCGGGCGCTGCCGGCCGGCCTGTCCCTGGATCCGGATCTGACCTGGCTGATCGTCGTCCGGCTCGCCGAGATCGTCGATGACGAGCGGGTGATCGATCAGGCACTGGAACGAGACCCGTCCGCGGCCGGCCGGGTGCACGCGGCGCGGGCTCGCGCAGGTCTGCCCAGCGCTGCGGCCAAGCAGACCGCCTGGGCTGCGCTGGTCGAGCCGTCGGAGCTGCCGGCGTCGGAGTTGTACGCGGTCGCACGTGGGTTCTTCCGACCCGGCCAGACCGAGCTGACGGCCGCGTACCTGCCGCGGTTCTTCGCCGAGATGCCGCTCACCGCGGCGCTGCGCAGCGGCTGGGCACTGGGTCAGGTGGTGAGCGACGCCTTCCCGCTCAGTCACGCCACGCGAGCCACACTCGAGCTGGCGGAAGCGGCGTTGGCGACCGACCTGGCCGCCCCGGTGCGCCGGTCCATGGTCGACGGCACCGACATCGTGCGCCGAGCCGTGCGATCACTGGCGCGCTTCGCGTCGTCCTGAATCCGACTTCGCACCAGCTAAGGCGACTCCGCACCATTTCGGGTGGCCCCGATTCCGACTTCGCACCAGCTGCTGTCACCGCGCACCAAGCGGACCTGGTGCGGAGTCGCACGAAATGGTGCGAAGTGGTGAGGGGCCTCCGTCGCCGGCGCGGCCCCGGCGGCGGAGCACCCGCTGAGTGCCCCGGGGCATCCGCTCAGCTTTCCCGGAGCAGCTGGTTGAGTCGTGCAGCTTGGCGGGTGAGGTGGTCACGCTCGGCGGCGTTCGAGGCGTGTCGGGCCGCGTCGGCGTACAGGCTGGCGGCAAGGCTGAGATCACCGGACTTCTCATGCAGATAGGCGGCGACGGCGGTCCGGCGGGGCACCGAATCCTCGACCTCGGCCAGTGCCGCCAGCCCTGCCAGCGCTCCATCGGCCTCGCCGACGGCGACGGCGCGATTGAGTCGAACGACGGGGGACTCGGTGAGCCTCAGCAGTTCGTCGTACCACTCCACGATCTGCACCCAGTCGGTCTCAGCCGTGCTGGGTGCATCGGCGTGCAGGGCGGCGATGGCCGCTTGAGCCTGGTACGGCCCGAGCCGGTCACGAGTCAAGGCGTCCTGCAGCAGGTCGATGCCTTCGACGATCAGCTCGCGACGCCAGAGCCCTCGATCCTGCTCCGCGAGCGGGATCAGCCGACCATCGGCGGCCGTACGTGCATCGCGGCGGGCGTGATGCAGCAGCATCAAGGACAGCAGACCACTCACTTCGGGGTCGGGACTGAGCACCGCGAGCTCACGAGTCAGCCGGATCGCCTCCGCCGCCAGGTCGACGTCACCCGTGTAGCCCTCGTTGAACACCAGATAGAGCGTGGTCAAGACGGTGCGGACATTGCCGGGTTGGTCGAAGCGGAGGTCGGCCACCGTGCGCTTGGCGCGACTGATCCGTTGAGCCATGGTGGCCTCGGGGACCAGATAGGCGGCGGCGATCTGCCGGGTAGTCAGGCCGCCGACCGCCCTCAGGGTCAGCGCGACCGCCGAGGCCGGCGTCAGTGCAGGGTGCGTACAGCGCAAATAGAGCTCGAGGGTGTCATCCCTCGTCTCGGCGGGTCCCGGCGGCGGTTCGGCGATCAGCCGCTCCTCGCGACTGCGCCTTGCCGTATCTGCCCGTGCCAGGTCGAGGAATTTGCGCCAGGCGACGGTGACCAGCCATCCCTTCGGATCGCGGGGTAGATCGTCGGCCCAGGCGCCGATGGCGGCGAGCAGAGCCTCCTGGACCGCATCCTCGGCCGTCGCGAAGTCGGCTCCGCGACGGACGAGGATGGCCAGGACGGCTGGGCTCAGCTCGCGCAGCAGCGCCTCGGTCGAGGGGTCGATCACTCGTTGACCGTGGCCGGCACACCATAGAAGGGACGAACCTCGAGCCACTCGTGAATCGGCTTCCCGTCCTTGCCCGGAGCGGCGGACAGCTCCCCGGCCAGGGCGATCGCTCGGTCGTAGGAGTCGACGTCGATCACCATCCAGCCGGCGATCAGGTCCTTGGTCTCGGCGAACGGGCCGTCGGTGACCGGCGGACGGCCAGGGCCGTCGTACCGGACGAAGGTGCCCTCCGGGGCCAACGCCTGGCCGTCGACGAACTCGCCGGACTCCTCCAACCTGGCGGCGAAGTCGTTCATATAGGTGATGTGTGCATCGATCTCGGCCGGCGACCACTCCTCCATCGGGATGTCGACGAGATTCTCCGGTCCGCTGTTGCGACGGTAGTGCTTCAGCAGCAGGTACTTGGCCATGATGGTTCTCCTCAGCTCGTGCGGCCCATTCTGGCCGCGTCTCACCCCAGGGACGGAGCCGGTCGGGCGTTCTCGACATCCCTGCCCCTCTTGATCCCCAGTTTTGTCTCACGGTCCCCGCTGACGGTGGACAGCGGAACAAAGGCGCCGATGAGCCGGGCAGATGAGGGGTTCCTCATCGCGGGTTCATGACTGCCTCACACCCCGTGACAAGGGTGTCTCGCAGAGCAGTTGAGGTCGGCGTCCCGAGCTGAGGCGCCGGCGGCGAATATTCGATCGGGGTGGAACGGAGCGAAGATGAGGAGGCGCCGAGTGGCGACCAACCGGACTGAGTCCCTAGCCACGCGCACCTCCGGACCCCGGATTGCCTGTTACTCCCACGACACGGTGGGCCTGGGTCACATCCGCCGCAACATCGCGGTCGCCACTTCCCTGATCAACGCCTGGCCCCACGCCGATGCCTTGATGCTCACCGGCAATCCGGAGGCGACCTCCTTGTGGTTACCGCCGCGTACCGATGTGGTGACCTTGCCGACGGTGGCGAAGGACCGGGCGGGTCGCTATCGCAGTCGCACGCTGAACGCGTCGCTGGACAGCGTGGTCGCCATCCGCTCGGCGGTGATCGAGGCGGCCGTGACGACCTTTGCCCCGGATTTGTTGATCGTCGACAAGGTCCCGTTGGGGGTCGCCGAGGAGCTTGCGCCGACCTTGCGGCGGCTGCGGGCCGAGGTCGGCACCAGGATCGTCCTGGGGTTGCGCGAGATCCTGGACGATCCGGTGACCGCGGTCGCCCAATGGACCGCCAGCGGGGCGACCGCAGCGATCGAGGAGTTCTACGACGCGGTCTGATCTACGGAGACCAGCAGGTCTACGACCCCGTGGTCGAGTACGGCCTGCCAACGGCCGTCGCCGACAAGGCTGTGTTCACCGGCTACCTGGGCACCGATCGCTTCGTCGATCCGACAGCTGCGACGAAGGCGGGCAGCAGCGCACCCGAGCGCCCCTACGTGCTCTGCACGGTCGGCGGTGGTCAAGACGGTGCCGCCTTGGCCCGTATGTTCGCGCGTACGCCGCTTCCGGGCAGCCATGACGGGGTGGTCGTCTGCGGCCCCTTCATGGCCGCGGGCGATCGCGCGGCCGTCCGGGCGGCGGCCGCCGCCAACCCGGCCATGCAGATCCACGACTTCGTGCCGGATCTGCATCGCCTGATCGCCGGCGCCACGGCGGTGGTCTCGATGGCCGGCTACAACTCTGTCTGCGAGATTCTCAGCTGCTCGCGTCCAGCACTGCTGGTGCCCCGGACGAGGCCTCGGCTGGAGCAGTTGATCCGAGCCCAGCGGCTGACCGAGTTGGGGGCGACCGACCTCATGCCGCTGGACAGTCTTGCCGTGGCCGATCTCGCGAACTGGATCGACCAGGCGGTCGGCCGAGGACCGGTCGCGGAGCGGGCACAGATCGACCTCGATGGTCTTGGCCGGCTGCCCGCGGTCGCCGCCCGGCTGTTGCCCGACATCCCGCGGGCCGAGTTCGCCACCGCCCGCTCCGCCCGTCAGCCAGGAGTTGATCACCATGCGGCCTAAGTGCACCTCGGACCAGGCAGGACTCGCCCGGCCCCGCCGCGGCGGCCACGTCAATGCCGACGACATTCGGGTCGGCTACGTGACCAAGATGTTCCCGCGGTTCTCCGAGACCTTCGTCTTGACCGAACTGCTGCAGCTAGAACGGCTGGGGTACGAGGTCGAGATCTTCTCCCTGCGTCCCCCGGCCGATGGCCGCTTCCACGCCAAGCTGGCCGACCTGCGCGCCCCGGTGACCTATCTGACCTCGAGCGGCATCCGGGCCGCAGACCTCTGGTCGGAGTTCGCGGCCACCGACGAACTCGACGAACTCGGCCCGCACCTCGACGAGCTGCTCAGGCTCGACTACCGGTCCGCCCTGCAGGCGGTGCAGCTGGCCCGCCACTGCAGACGGCTCGGCCTCACTCATCTGCACGCGCACTTCGCCAGCGCCGGCACCACCGTGGCCCGGGTCGCTGCGCGGATCGCCGGCATCAGCTACGGCTTCACCGCCCATGCCAAGGACATCTATTGCGAGGTCGATCAGGACGATCTTCGGCGCAAGCTGCGGGACGCCGTCGACGTGGTGACGGTCAGTGACTTCAACCGCGACTACCTGACGAGTGAGTTCGGCGCCGATGCCGACCGGGTACGCCGGGTCTACAACGGGCTGGACCTGGATGCCTTCGAGTTCTCCGACCCGTCGGAGCGGTCCGCGACCATCGCCGCAATCGGCAGGCTGGTGGAGAAGAAGGGCTTCGACGTCCTGCTCGACGCACTCGCTCTGCTATTGGCCGACGGACATCAGGTGGACCTGGTCCTGGTCGGGTCCGGAGTCCTGGAGGGCGCGTTGCGGGCGCAGGCGGAACGGCTCGGCCTGGCCGATCGGGTCACGATGCTGGGCAGTCTGCCGCAACACCGGGTGGCCGAGATCGTGGCGACCGCAGCGGTGTTCGCGGCCCCCTGTGTGGTGGGGGAGGACGGCAACCGCGACGGTCTGCCGACCGTGCTGCTCGAGGCGATGGCCCTGGGCACGCCGTGCGTCGCCACACCGGTCACCGGTATCCCGGAGATCATCGAGCACGAGGTCACCGGGCTGCTCGTTCCGGAGCGTGATCCGCGGGCTCTGGCAGACGCGCTCAATCGGCTCCTCGATGATCCGGTGCTGCGCAGCGGCTTGGCCAAGGCCGCCCGAGATCTGGTGGAGACCGAGTTCGATGCCCGACGGCAGGCCGCTCTCGTCGCGGAAGGCTTCGGCCGATGAGAATCGCGTACGTCTGCACCGACCCCGGCATCCCGGTCCTCGGTCGCAAGGGTGCCTCGGTGCACGCCCAAGCTGTCTTGACCGAATTCGTCCGGGCCGGTCACGAGGTGCATCTGCTCACTCCGCGTCCGGATGGTGACGCGTTTCCCGGTGTCCGGGTCCACCTGCTGCCATCGATAGGAAAGGGCGACGCCGCGGTTCGCGAACGACGGGCTCAGGCCAGCGACGCGGCCGTTGCCGAGGTGCTCAGCACAATCGCGCCCGACCTGGTCTACGAGCGGTATGCCTTGTGGGGGCGTACCGCCACCCGATGGGCAGCCGAGCACGGGATCCGCAGCGTGCTCGAGGTGAACGCGCCACTGGTCGCGGAACAGCAACGATTCCGCGAGCTGGTCCACGTCGACGAAGCGGAGGCGGTCGCCCACAGCGCGCTGTCCTGCGCCGACACCGTGATCTGCGTCAGCGAACCGGTCGGTGCCTGGGCCCGCGAGCGTGGGGCACGTCCAGGAGCCGTGCTGGTCGAGCCCAACGGCGTCGACCCGACCAGGATCACGCTCCCGCTCGGCCCGGTTGCCCCGGTCGACAGCGACACGTTCACCGTCGGCTTCCTCGGCACCCTGAAGCCGTGGCACGGGCTGGACACGCTGGTCAGCGCCATGGAACCACTGATCCGAGCCGACCGCAGCTGGAGATTGCTGCTCGTGGGCGATGGCCCGATGGCCGAGGACGTACAGCACCGGCTGGCCGCGGCCGGACTGGCGGATCGGGCGGAGCTGACCGGTGCGGTGTCCCCGGCCGAGGTGACGGCGTACCTGCACCGGATGGACATCGGCTGTGCGCCCTACCCGGCCGGCGGCAACGACTACTTCTCGCCGCTGAAGGTGTACGAATACCTGGCCGCCGGCGTGCCGGTGGTCGCCAGCGCGGTCGGTCAGCTGCCGGCCGCGCTCGACCAGGGTCGGCTCGGCCGGCTGGTCCCTCCCGGCGATGCCGCAGCCCTCACCGAGGGACTGACCGATCTCCGTGGCAACCTGGACGAGCGGATCAGACTGCGGCGGCTCGGTCGGGAGGCCGTGCTGGCCCGGCACACCTGGCGGGCGCTCGTCCAACGAGTGCTGGCCCATGGCGACCACCCGAGGGCAGCCTGATGGCCAGACCGACCACCCTGCACGGCGCCCTGCCCGGACTGCGGGCCACCGCCCACCGATTCCGCGACCACATCGGTGAACAACGGCGGCTGCTCGTCCTCGGGCTGATCGCGCTGATCGCCGAGGTCGGCTTCCGGCTGCTGGAGCCCTGGCCGCTGGCGTACGTGATCGACGCCGTCGTCGCTGCCTCCGGATCCGAGCTGGCCACCCGACAGGCTGATCTGGGCAGCATGACCCTGCTGATCGGGGTCTGCGCCGGCGGGCTGGTGGTGATCGTCGCCCTGCGGGCACTGATGTCCTATCTGATGACGATCTGTTTCGCGCTCGCCGGCAACCGGGTCCTGACCAGGGTCCGCTCGGAGCTTTACGCCCACCTGAACGCCTTGTCGATGAGCTTCCACGATCGCCGTCGCACCGGCGACCTCGTGACCCGGGTCACCGGCGATGTCGGACGGTTGCAGGAAGCCGCGGTGACCGCGATGGTCCCGCTGGTCGGCAACCTGCTGACCCTGGGCGGGATGCTGGTGGTGATCGCACTGCTGGACTGGCAGCTGGCTTTGGTCGTGGTGGTCGTCTTCCCGACCTTTCTGTTGATCAGCACCCGGCTGACGAAGCGGATCGTGCGCGTCTCCCGCGGTCAACGGAGCGCGGAGGGCAATCTCGCCTCGCTGGCCACCGAGTCGCTGTCCTCGATGGCGGTGGTGCAGAGCTACTCGCTCGAATCGCGGCTGCAGGAGCGGTTCGGCGGCAGCAACCAGCGCAGCCTGGCCGACGGGGTCAAGGCCAAGAAGCTGTCCGCCGGCTTGGAGCGCAAGACCGACGTGCTGGTCGGTATCGCGACCGGACTGGTGCTGTTCTTCGGCGCCCACCAGGTGCTCACCGGCAAGCTGACCCCCGGCGAACTCACGGTGTTCCTCACCTACCTGAAGACGGCATTCAAGCCACTGAGAGATATCGCCAAGTACACCGGGCGGATCGCCAAGGCCTCAGCCTCGGGGGAGCGGATCATCGATGTGCTGGACGAGCGGATCGAGATCATCGACCCGTCCTGGGCGCGCCCGGCGCCGGCCTTCCGGGGTTACGTCAGGTTCGAGGACGTGCACCTGGCCTACCGGCCGGGCCACCCGGTGCTGCGCGGCCTGAACCTGTCCATCCAATGCGGTCAGCGGGTCGCGGTGGTGGGCCCATCGGGTTCGGGGAAGTCGTCGCTGATGTCACTGGTCTGCCGGCTGCGCGATCCCGACTACGGCCGGGTCCGCATCGACGGACACGATCTGACCGATCTCACCCTGGCGTCGACCCGACGGCAGATCTCGATCGTGCTGCAGGAGAGCATGCTGTTCGCCACGTCGATCCGGGACAACATCGCCCTCGGTTCGCCGGAGGCGGTGACCGATGAACAGATCCTCGCCGCGGCTCGGCTCGCCGGTGCGCACGACTTCATCATCGGGTTGCCGGACGGCTACGACACCGTGCTGGGGGAGCGTGGGGCCACGCTGTCGGGCGGACAGCGGCAGCGGATCGCCATCGCCCGAGCAGCGATTCGTGACGCCCCGATCGTGATCCTGGACGAGGCGCTGACCGGTCTCGATCCAGACACCGAGACCGAGGTCAAGGCCGCACTCGACCGGCTCACGCGCGGTCGGACCACGTTCGTCATCACCCACGACCTGCAGTCCGCGCGGGACTGCGACCTAGTGGTGTGGCTGGACCGCGGCCAGGTCCTCACCTCGGGGCGACCCGACGAGGTGCTGAACGCGTCCGGTGACGTCGTGGTCGGGAGCTCGCGGTGAGTTCACCGGCGCACGCTCGCGGCGCGCTCGGGCTCACAGCTCCGTGTCCCGGCGAGCCGGCACTCGGGGATCTGGGCCTGAACGATCCGGAAGTGCCGGGCGTGGCCGTGATCGCCGACAGCGGCGCCCTGTCCGGCCTGCTGGCGGGGGTCGGTGAAGAACTGCTCGGTCGCAGTTATCTGCGATACAAACCAGGCACCAGTCTGATCGCCGGTCTGCGCCTGGCCTCGGGCCCCGCCTTCACGTACGCCGTCAGCGCCGAGGCCAGGCCCAAGCTCGCCAAGCTGGTCGAGCGAGCGCCCCACGGTGCCGTGCTGGTGAACTCCACCTCGCTGCTGGTGGCCCGGCCGGCGGCCGACCGTGACCTGCCGGCGTTGGCGGATCCAGGCCGCCTGTCCGCCGCGGTCGGCCGACCTGTGGAGACCTGGACGACGCTGACCTACAAGCCGCAGCGTCGCTGGGTCGGCCGTCCCGAGGGCGACCCCTGCCGGACCGGCCTGATGCTGCGGGCCTATCGGCCAGGTGAGCTGCCTGCCGCGATGGCGGGTTGGCGTCTGGCCGGACAGCTCGCTGCGGCCGGCATCGACGGTGTTCGGCTGCCGACGACGCGTACGGTGTCCGCGCGGCGTGGGTTGGCCGTTGTCTCCTGGCTGTCAGGGACGCCGCTGGACCATGTGCTGAGTGACCAGTCACGGACGTCACCGTCGGAGGTCGTGCTGGCCGAGGTCGGCGCGGCACTGGCCCACCTCCACGACGCGCTGCCCCCAGGTACGGCAGACATCGTGGTGGATACTCAAGCTCTGCGTCCGGTGCTGTCGGAGCTGTCTGCGGTGCTGCCGGCGCTGCGCCGCCGTACTGTCTCAATGCTGCAGGCGCTCGAGGCGCGGGCGCCGCGCATCCACGGCAGCCGGCCAATCCATGGTGACTTCTCCGCCGACCAGGTGATCGTTGCAGCCGACGGGCGCATCGGAGTCACCGATTGGGATCGGGCCGGCTGGGGCGACCCTGGAGCAGACCTCGGCAGCTTGCGGGCCGCCGGGATGTCCGAGACCGCGTACGCCGCGGTGCTCGACGGCTATGCCCGTGTGCGCGCAGTGCCGGCATCGACCGAGTGGCACGGAGTAGCTGCCGCCGCGCAGCGGCTGACCGAACCGCTGCGGCGCGGTCGCGAGGAGTGGCGCTCGGAGATCGTGGATCGGCTGGGGCGGGCCGAGGAACAGCTCGAGGCCCTCGTCTCGCGTCCCGGCGGAAAGTGTGTCTGATGGTCACCTTCGTCGAGGTGCTCGCCGATCTCGGGGCGGCAGGTCTCAGCCTGCGCCGGGCCTGGCCACGGACCGACGGGCATCTCCTGCTCGACCTCGATGACCTCGAGCCAGGGGAGGAGTGCGCGGGGGAATCGGATCGCGGTGACTCCGGCAGCCGGGTCGCCGGGCAATGGTTCGCGGATGCGGACATCGCGAGAAAGGTGGCGGGCGCTACCGTGGGCGCCCGACGCCATGGCCGCGTCGTGCTCCAGCCGGCCGGCGCGGACCGCCGACTCGGCGAACTCGCAGCACTGCTGCGTCGGCCTGGGGCCCGGCTGGTGGCCCACCGCCCGGAGCGTCGTGCGGTCGTCGCTCTGGATGGCGGAGCGCGGTTCGCCAAGCTGGTGCCGCGTCGGCGACTGGGCAGACTGCATCACGCGGCTCACCGGGCAAACCAGCTACCCATCCGGACTCCGCGGGTGTTGTCCGACGGGGTCGAGGATGCTCTGGTCACCGAAGCATTGCCCGGCACGCCGTTGTCCGAGCTGCTGAGCGGGCCCCGGGCAGCCGAGGCGCTGCATGCCGTGGGTGCCGCGCTGGCGCAGCTACACCGCTGTCCAGCACTCGCCGGCTCGACCGTGCATGGTCCACGCGACGAGGTCGCGGTCACCACTCGATGGGAGGACTGGGCGCGTGCCTACGGGTTGCCGGTCGGGGTGCCCGAGGACTCGATTCCCTCGGCGACACCCGATCTGCGGGTGATCCATCGGGATCTGCACGACGGCCAGATCCTGCTCGCTGCCGGACCGGACGGAGGCTTCCACCCGGCCGGTGTCGGGCTGCTGGATTTCGATCTGGTCGCCGCAGGCGACCCCGCTCTTGATCTTGCGAACCTGATCGAGCATCTGCTGCTCCGGGAGCGTCAAGGCAGCCTCGCGGACGCCCAGTCTGCGGTCGGGGCCTTGCTCGATGGGTACCACCCGGACCAAGATGTGCTTGGCAGAGTAATCCCCTACCGGGCGCTGACGGCGCGCCGGCTGGTGGCCCTGTACGGCTTTCGGCCACTGAATCTTGCGACCTGATGTCGTGACGTCACAATCTAGTTGCGTATGTGACAGAAATCTCCCTAAGAGTTGCCGTAACTGCTTGGATGCCCTAGAAATGGGTTACTGCTCAGTACAGCTGAGTTGCGTATGTCCGAGTTTTCGCGCGCATCTGGGGCCGATCGGCTCCACGCGCACACAGTAGGGAGGGGCAGTTCATGCGGGGAAGAGCTCGCGCCGTACTCGCGGTCGGCGTGACCACGGTGGCGCTGTTTGCAGCCGCCTGCAGCGGCGGTAGCGGGGAGTCGCCAGGAACCGAGAACGAGGGCGGCCAAGCCGGCGGCGAGATCGTCATCAACGGCTGCACGCCGGAGAACCCGTTGATCCCGGGTGCCACCAGTGAGACCTGCGGCGGCAATGTGATCGATGCGTTCACCGCGAAGCTGGTGCACTACAACACTGAGACTGCCGCTCCGGAGATGGACATCGCCGAGAGCATCGAGACCTCGGACAACCAGAACTTCACCGTCAAGCTGAAGGCCGGCTATAAGTTCCAGGACGGCACCGACGTCAAGGCGAAGAACTTCGTCGACGCCTGGAACTTCACCTCCTACGGCCCGAACGGCCAGGCGGGCAGCTACTTCTTCGGCCCGATCGAGGGGTATGGCGACCTGCAGTGCGGCACCAAGTCCGACGGCACCGCCGACTGCGAGGGCAAGGCACCCAAGGCCAAGGAGATGTCGGGCCTGAAGGTGGTGGACGACACCAGCTTCACCATCAAGACCAGCGAGAAGGTGTCCAACCTGCCGGTTCGGCTCGGATACTCGGCCTTCTCGCCGCTGCCGGATTCCTTCTTCAGCGACCGCAAGGCGTACGAGGCGAAGCCGATCGGCGCCGGGCCGTTCCAGATCGACTCGATCAGTGCCACCGAGACGGTGCTGAGCAAGTTCGCCGACTATTCCGGTGCCCAGAAGCCGCAGGTCGACAAGATCACCTTCCGGGTCTATCAGGATGACGCCGCGGCGTACGCCGATGTGGTCGGCAACAACCTGGACTACACCAACAACATCCCGACCGACCAGCGGATCGACGGCCAGTTCCAGAACGACCTGCCGGATCGCAACCTGATTCGTGAAGGTGGCCGCTACGCCGAGATCGTGTTCTCGCCGTACGACCCGCAGCTGAAGGACAATCTGAAGCTTCGTCAGGCGCTCTCCTTGGCGGTCGACCGGAACCTGATCGCCGAGCAGATCTTCGGCGGCACGGTCAAGCCGGCCGACGGCTGGGTCTCCCCGGTGGTCGATGGCTACAAGGCCGGCGCCTGCGGTGAGTACTGCACCTACGATGCCGCCAAGGCCAAGTCTCTCTACGAGGAGGCCGGTGGTTACAAGGGCACGCTGACCCTGACGATCAACGGCGACGGCGGTCACGGCCCGTGGGCTGAGGCGGCCTGCAACTCGATCAAGAACGCTACCGGCGCCAACTGCCAGGTGAACACCGTGCCTGACTTCGCCCAGTTCAACAAGTTCGTCGATGCCAAGGACTGGAAGGGCCTGATCAGGTCCGGTTGGCAGATGGACTACCCGTCGATCGAGAACTTCCTGGCACCGCGGTTCGCCAAGGGTGCGGACTCCAACTGGGCTCAGTACGACAACCCGGCCTTCGACAAGAAGCTGGCTGAGGCTGCTGCAGCGACTGATCCGGCGCAGGCCAACACCCTCTACCAGGAGGCCGAGGCGATGCTGGGCCAGGACCTGCCGACCTCTCCGATGTGGTATCCGGCGACCGTCGTCGGCTGGTCGGACAAGGTGACCAACGTCAAGGTGAACGCGTTCGGCGTGCTGGACTACAGCGCCATCACGGTCAAGTAACGCTCTGCGTGACGTGAGTCGACCCGCCGGGGACAACCGGCGGGTCGACCCCACATCGTGAGCCGGACGAGCAGACCTCGTCGCTCATGATTCTGCGGGTTCCCCCCACCCAAAGGAGATGGTGCAGTGGTCACCTACGCGATCCGTCGCATCCTGCAGATGATCCCGGTCATCATCGGGACAACCTTCATCATCTATGCGCTGGTGTTCGCGCTGGGTGACCCCACCGTGGGACGGTGCGGTGAACGACCGTGTCCGCCCGCCTATATCGCGGCGTTCAATGCCGAGTACAACCTCGACAAGCCGCTCGTCGTGCAATATGTGCTCTATCTGGGCAAGCTCGTGCAGGGCGACCTCGGCACGAACTTCTACGGCAACAGCGTGGCCCAGGAACTGCTCCAGCGCTATCCGGTGACCATCAAGCTGGCGCTGATGGCGATCGTCATCGAGATCGTGATCGGCATCACCGCAGGCATCCTGGCCGGCATCCGGAAGGGCAAGTTCATCGACAACCTGGTGATGGTGTCGACGCTGGTGGTCATCTCCATCCCGACCTTCGTCATCGGCAGCCTCGCCCAGCTGGTGTTCGGCATCCGGCTCGGCTGGTTCCCGGTCACCGCGACCCAGGGCACGTTCTATCAGTTACTCATGCCGGCCTTCGTGCTCGGCGCGACATCCGTGGCCTATGTCGCCCGGTTGACCCGCACCAGCTTGGTGGAGAACCTCCGGGCCGATTACGTGCGCACCGCCAAGGCCAAGGGCCTGACGCGCAACCGGGTGATCGGGGTGCATACCTTCCGCAACTCGCTGATCGCCGTGGTCACCTTCATCGGTCTCGATATCGGCGCGCTGATGGGCGGTGCCCTGATCACCGAGCGGATCTTCAACATCAACGGGATCGGCAGTTTCATCTGGCGGAGCATCAATCAAAAGGACGCGACCTCCGTGGTGGGCACCATCACGGTGCTCGTCTTGATCTACCTGTTCGTGAACCTGTTCGTCGACTTGCTCTACGGCGTACTCGACCCAAGGATCAGCCATGACTGAACGACCGACGCAGGAGGGTCCGGGCATCACTGGCGCCGACGTGGTCGGCGACGAGGTCGGGACCCGGCTGATCAACCAGCCCGATCCGGCACTGGTGGCTCAGCCGGGAGTGACCGCGATCCAGGTCGAGGGCCGCTCGCTGTGGCAGGACGCCTGGACCGAGTTGCGGCACAACCCGCTGTTCTGGATCTCGGCCGCACTGATCTGCTTCTTCGCCCTGATGGCCATCTGGCCCAGTCTGTTCACCAACGGCGACCCCAACTTCGCCGACCTCTCCCGAGCGCGGGAGAAGCCCTCGGCCGACGCCTGGTTCGGCATGGACGGGCAGGGCTACGACGTGTACACCCGGACCATCTACGGCGCCCGGGCCTCGATTCTGGTCGGCGTGATGACCAGCATCTTCGTGTTGATCATCGGTCTGGTGTTCGGCATCATCGCCGGCTACCGGGCCGGCTGGGTCGACTCGTTCTTCTCCAGGTTCGGCGAGATCTTCATCGCCATCCCGATGCTGCTCGGCGGCATCGTGTTCCTGACCGTCTTCCCGAACAAGCCCGGGGATCCGTACGTGGTCATCGTCGGCAAGATCGTGCTGGTGCTGACGCTGCTGAGTTGGCCCCGGCTGATGCGGATCATGCGGTCGTCGGTCGTCCAGGTCAAACCCGCGGAGTACGTGGCGGCGGCACGTGCGCTCGGCTCCGGGCCATGGCGGATCGTCCGGTCGCACATCATGCCGAACGCCATCGCACCCGTGATCGTGATCGCCACCATCGACCTCGGTGTCTACATCACGATCGAGGCCTCGCTGTCCTTCCTGGGCATCGGCCTTCAGCCCCCGGCGATCTCCTGGGGCCTGGCGATCTCACAGGCCTCCGGCCTCGGCTCGGTGCGCAACGCACCGCACATGCTGCTGTTTCCGAGCCTGTTCCTGTCTTTGACCGTGTTGTCGTTCATCATGCTTGGCGACGCCGTCCGAGACGCCATCGACCCGAAGCTCCGTTGAGGAGGGCTGGCAGCATGGCTGTATTGGATGGTCGCACTCCGTGCTCCGGGGTCATCGGGCTCTGCGAATCTCGCTCGTTCGTCGCGATTCTGTGCGACGAAGAACGTGTCGCACAGAATCGCTCCTGCACTCGCGAGAGGCTCCGCCCATGACCCAGCAAGTCGAAGAGCTCCGAGTCGATCCCCACAATCCTCGCTGGCAGCCGGTCGACGGTCGGCTGCTCGACGTGGACCGGCTCGAGGTCGAGTTCCGGACCCGCGACGGCGTCGCGAAGGCCCTCAACGGCGTGTCGTTCAGCCTGGACGAGGGCGAGACACTCGCCGTGCTCGGCGAGTCCGGCTCGGGCAAGTCGGTCACCGCACAGGCGATCATGGGCATCATCGACACCCCGCCCGGCTTCATCACTGGCGGTGAGATCCGCTACTGCGGTACCGACATCCTCAAGCTGAGCGAGGACCAGCGGCGGCGGATCCGCGGTCCGGAGATCTCGATGATCTTCCAGGACGCGCTGTCGGCGCTGAACCCGGTCTATCCGGTCGGCTGGCAGATCGCGGAGATGTTCCGCAAGCACCGAGGGCTGAACAAGTCCGACGCGATGGACGGCGCGGCGCAGCTGATGGAGCGGGTGCAGATCCCGGCCGCTCGACAGCGGCTGAAGGCGTTCCCGCACCAGTTCTCCGGCGGTATGCGGCAGCGGATCATGATCGCGATGGCGATCGCCCTCGATCCGGCCGTGTTGATCGCCGACGAGCCGACCACCGCGCTCGACGTGACGGTGCAGGCGCAGATCATGCGACTACTCAAGGAGTTGCAGGAGGAGCGCAAGATGGGGCTCATCCTGATCACGCACGACCTCGGGGTGGTGGCCGACGTGGCGGACAAGATCGCCGTCATGTACGCCGGGCGGATCGTCGAGCGCGCCGATGTCTTCGACCTGTACGGCAACCCGGGCCACCCGTACACCCAGGGGCTGCTGGAGTCCATCCCGCGGCTGGACCAGAAGGGCCAGCAGCTGGCGGCGATCAAAGGACTGCCCCCCAACCTGACCAGGATCCCCGCCGGGTGTGCCTTCAACCCTCGGTGTCGCTACGCCCAGGACATCTGCCGAGCCGATCCGCCGCCGGAGCTGCGCGAGATCGGGCACCATCGCTACTCGGCCTGCCACTTCGCCGAGTCGGTACTGAGCGGAGAGGCGGTGCGTACCGATGCCTGACGAGCAGACGACCACGACGGCCACGAAACCACCCCGGGCGAGCGAGGTGATCCTCGAGGCCACGGACCTGGTGAAGCACTACCCGATCAAGGCGGGGGTCTTCCGCCGCACCGTCGGTCACGTCAAGGCGCTGGACGGCGTCTCGTTCCAGCTCTACAAGGGCGAGACCCTGGGCGTGGTCGGCGAGTCCGGCTGCGGTAAGTCCACCCTGGGCCGGACGTTGATGCGACTGGAGGAGCCGACCTCCGGGTCGGTGCTGTTCGACGGCGTGCCGATGTACGAGCAGCAGGGCAGCGCCATGCGAAAGCTGCGGCGCGACATCCAGATCGTGTTCCAGGATCCGTACACCTCGCTCAACCCCCGGATGACCGTCGGTGACATCATCGGAGAACCGTTCGAGATCCACCCGGACGTGGTGCCGAAGGAGCGCCGTCGGGAGCGGGTACGTGAGCTGTTGTCCCTGGTGGGCCTGAATCCCGAGCACATCAACCGCTACCCGCACCAGTTCTCCGGCGGCCAGCGGCAGCGGATCGGGATCGCTCGGGGGGTCGCCCTCAACCCGAAGGTGATCATCTGCGACGAGCCGGTCTCGGCGCTGGACGTCTCGGTGCAGGCGCAGGTCGTGAATCTGATGGAAGGGCTGCAGGAAGAGCTCGGGCTGGCGTACGTCTTCATCGCCCACGACCTGTCCGTGGTGCGGCACATCTCCGACCGGGTGGCGGTGATGTATCTCGGCAAGATCGTCGAGATCGGTGACGAGGACGAGATCTACTCGCGGCCGACGCATCCCTACACTCAGGCCTTGCTGTCAGCCGTTCCGGTGCCCGACCCGACCCTACGCACCGCGCGGGAGCAGATCGTGCTCACCGGAGACGTACCGAGTCCGGCGAACCCGCCGAGCGGCTGCCGGTTCCACACCCGCTGCTGGAAGGCGCAGGAGATCTGCAGCACCACCGAGCCGCTGTTGATCATGCGACCCGATGGGGTGGGCGAGCATCAGTCGGCGTGTCACTTCGCCGAGCCACGGGCGGTCGTCTGACGTAGTGTGTGGCCGTGACCTCGGCCGACCACGATTCCCGATCCGCCCGGCGCCTGATGCTGGTGCACGCCCATCCCGACGACGAGTCGATCAACAACGGCGTCACCATGGCGCGCTATGTCGACGAGGGTGCTGCGGTCACGCTGGTCACCTGCACCCTCGGTGAGGAAGGGGAGGTGCTGGTCCCCGACCTGGCGCATCTTGCCGCTGAGCACAGCGACGTGCTGGGGGAGCACCGGCTGGTCGAGCTCAAGGCGGCGATGGACATCCTCGGGGTCAGCGACTACGTCCGGCTCGGTGGGGACCACAGGTTCCGTGACTCCGGCATGGCGTGGGCCGCCGACGGCAGAGCCACCGCTCGCGACGTGCTGCGCGAAGGCATCTTCTGGACCACCGACCTGCTGGAGGCGGCCAACGAGCTGGTCACGCTGATCCGGGACCGGCGGCCTCAGGTGCTGATCACCTACAACGAGGTCGGCGGCTACGGACATCCGGACCACATCCAGGCACATCGGGTGGCGATGTATGCCTACCAGCTCGCCGCGATGCCGCACTACCGCCCTGATCTCGGCGCTGCCTGGCAGATCGACCGACTGCTGTGGACCGCGATGAGCGAGTCGCGGCTGCGGGAGGGACTGCGGGCGCTGCGGGCGGCGGGTGACACGGACACCTTCGGCGGACTGGATCCGGAGGGCCCCCTAGGACCGATGGCGGCCCCGGACGATGCGATCTCGGTGGAGATCGACGGTGCCGCGTGGGTGGCTCGCAAGATGGATGCGATGCGGGCGCACGCAACCCAGATCACTCCCGACGGGCAGTTCTTCGCCGGCATCGAGGTGCTGGGCGAGGCGATGTGGGCCCATGAGTACTACCTGCTGGCCGCGGGCGTCGCGTATCCAGGTGACGACTGGGCGCACGATGTGTTCGCTGGGCTCGATGTCGCAGACTGAGCCTCTGAGAGTCACGCCCGAGGCGTTCCGGCATGCGCTCGCCCACTGGTCCACCGGTGTTGCCGTCCTCGCCTGCCGGCTGGAGGATCAGGTGTACGCGATGACGGTCACCTCGCTGGCCTCGGTGTCGCTGACGCCGCCGTTGGTGCTGGTCTCCGTTGGTCGGCAGTCTCGCTGCCATGACCCGATCATCCGCGCCGGCAGCTGGGCGGTCTCGATCCTGGCCGCTGACCAGGGCGATCTCGGGCGCCGGTTCGCGGCGCCCGGCCGGGCGTACGAGGCGCAGTTCGTTGGTGTCGCGGCCACCGACGCACCGTTCTCCGCTGCTCCGGTCCTGGACGGCTGCCTGGCCTGGCTTGACTGTCAGACGGTGGCGCTGCACGAGGCGGGTGACCACACCATCGTGGTCGGTGAGGTTGCTCACACCGGCCCGCTGCACTCGGGTGGTGACGGCCTCGGCGAGTCTTCGGTACGTGAGCCACTCACGTACTATCGAAGCTCGTTCAGCGATGGTGGCCGACGGAGTGTGGCCCGGCCCCAGTGAGGTTTGTCCGTGACCAGCCAGTCCCCGCCGCCGAGCGGGCCGCCCGACGACGCTCGGCGGCCCCATGGGTCACCCGAAGATCCGATCGATCCGGATGCGACCGTGATCCGGGGACCATTGCCCGCTGAACCAGCGCAGTCGCCCGATGAGACGCAGCAGGCAGACCCGGCGGAGCAGCTTGATTTCGCCGAGCCGCCTGCGGCGGCCGAGTCTGCGACGTCGGACGGCGCGGTCTCGTCGGAGACCACCGTGTCAGCGGAGAGCGCAGGGTCGCCGGCCGGCCAGAAGCGGGCCCGGCTGGTGGCCATCGTCGCCGGTGCGGTCGTGGTGTTGGTGGGTGCGGTGTACCTGATCGGCTATCTGATGGCCGGCGACAAGCTGCCGAAGGACGCCCAGATCGCCGGCATCGCGGTCGGCGGGCTGACGACGGAGCAGGCCATCCAGCAGTTGCAGGGCGAGCTGGGCGACCGCGCGACCGCGCCCATCTCGGTGACCGCCGGCGACCAGAAGGCGACCGTGCAGCCTGCCGATGCCGGGCTGAGCGTGGATTACCCGGCGAGCATCTCGGCGGCCGGTGGTGGGCGGAGTCTGGATCCGCGCCACATCTGGCAGGTCTTGACGGGTGGCTCGGACACCGACCCGGTCGTGGTGACCGACCAGCAGAAGCTGACCGCCGCTGTCGCTGCGCTGGCCGCCGATCTGGACCGAAAGCCCAAGAACGCCAAGCTCGCCTTCGATGGCGCCAAGATCGAGCAGACCAAGGGCCGCGATGGAGTGAGCCTGGACCAGGAGAAGGCGGGTGGGGTGATCGAGGCTGCCTTCCTCGGTCCGTCCACGGCAGTCGTGGAGCTTCCGGCGACGATCACCGAGCCGGAGATCACCACCGCCGAGGTGGCGGACGTGGTGGCCTCGTACGCGAAGCCTGCCGTCTCGGGCCCGGTCACTGTGAAGGCCGGAACGGCCGGCTCGTTCACCATCACCCCGGCGATGATCGGCAACTCGATCGACGTCGTGGTGGCCGATGGCACGGTGAAGGCTCAGCTGGACCCGAAGAAGCTGCACTCCGAAGCCGGCCCGGCACTGGCGAAGGTCGAGTTGAAGAAGCCGAGGAATGCGACCGTACGGCTGGTCGACGGCAAGCCGAAGGTGATCCCGGCAGTGAACGGCACGACCGTCAAGGCAGCGGATCTGGCCGGCGCGGTCGAGCCGGTGCTCGCGAAGACCGGCAAGGATCGCCGCGCGGAGGTTCAGTTGACCGGCGCCAAAGCGGCCTTCTCCACCGCCGATGCCGAGAAGCTCGGCATCAAACGAGTGACGGGCGAGTTCACCACGTACTTCCCCTATGCCTACTACCGCAATGTGAACATCAATCGGGCCGCGCAGCTGATCAACAACACGGTGCTGAAGCCGGGGGACACCTTCTCCCTGAACGGGATCGTCGGTGAGCGGACCGCCGCCAACGGCTTCGTGGAGGGCTACATCATCCAGGGCGGCAAGTTCAAGAAGGAGCTGGGCGGTGGTGTCTCGCAGAGCGCGACCACCACGTTCAATGCCATGTTCTTCGCGGGTCTGAAGGACATCCAGCACCAGCCGCACACGCTCTACATCGATCGCTACCCGCCCGGCCGGGAGGCCACCGTCGCCTGGCCGACGCTGGACCTGAAGTTCCAGAACAACACCAAGTACGGCGTGCTGGTACAGGCGTACGTGAAGAAGTCGACGCCCGGCTCGCGGGGCTCGATCACAGTCAAGATGTGGTCGACCAAGACCTACGACAAGATCGCCTCGTCCAACCTGGCCAAGTCGAACTTCACGACCGGGCGTGACATCACCGACGACAGTCCCAAGTGCGAGGCGCAGGCGCCGGTCCAGGGTTTCGACGTGAACTACTCGCGGATCTTCAGCAACGACGGCAAGGTCGTCAAGACGGAGAAGTTCTTCTGGCGCTACGCCCCGACCGACCGGATCACCTGCAAGCGCTAGCCCCACGGATCTGCTCGATCTTGTCGGCTTCGCTCGATCTACAGATAGTGCAGATCCAACAAGATCGAGCAGATCGTGGTGAGGCTCCGGATTGTGATAGCGGGTAGCTTCGCGTCATGATGCGTCGGGTCGGGATCGTGGCGATTGCGCTCGGGCTGCTGGCTGGATGTACGGCCGCACCCGAAGGGGAGCGGTCCGTCGGCCCAGCCGCTGAGTCAACTTCGGCTGCCACCGCTGCACCGAACGGCCGTCCCTTCGTGATCGAGGAGATCGCGGAGCTGGACGAGCCGTGGGCGATGACTTTCCTGCCGGATGGCCGGGCACTGATCAGCGGACGTGGGGGCGACCTCACGCTCCGAACCACCGACGGGCAACTGCTCGAGGTCGACGGCGTACCGGACGTCGTGCACGCGGGGCAGGGTGGCTTCGGCGACGTCATCGCGGCACCGGACTTCGCCTCGACATCGACGGTGTACGTCAGTTGGGCGGAGGCCGGTGAGGGCGGTTCCGGCGCGGCCGTGGGCCGGGCAAAGCTCACCGCCGACGGCGGATCCCCTGCACTGAGCGACCTGACAGTGATCTGGCGGCAGCAGCCCAAAGTGAGCGGGAGCGGCCACTACGGTCACCGGCTGGCTTTCTCGCCGGACGGCGCGTACCTGTTCGTCTCCTCGGGGGAGCGGCAGAAGTTCGATCCCGCCCAGGACCTGGGCGCGAACCTGGGCAAGATCCTGCGCCTGACGCCGGAGGGCCAGCCCGCGGACGGTAACCCGTTCGCCGACCGGGGTGGGGTGGCGGCGGAGATCTGGACGTACGGTCATCGCAACCCGCTCGGCATCGCCTTCGACGCCGATGGCAATCTGTGGAACTCCGAGATGGGGCCACAAGGCGGCGACGAGTTGAATCTGGTGCGCGCCGGCGCCAACTACGGCTGGCCCAAGGCGTCCAACGGGTCGCACTACGGTGGCGCGGACATCCCCGATCACGCCGATGGGGACGGGTTCGAGGCTCCCAAGGTGTGGTGGAATCCGAGCGTGTCGCCGGGCAGCCTGATGATCTACCGCGGTGCGATGTTCCCGCAATGGCAGGGTGATGCGTTCCTGGGCGCGCTGTCCGGCCAGGCCCTGATCCGGGTGAACCTGGACGGCACGGACGCCATCAAGGGTGACGAGTGGAACCTGGGACGCCGGGTCCGGGAGGTCGAGCAGGCTCCGGACGGCTCGATCTGGCTGCTCACCGACGAGGGCCAGGTGCTCCGCCTCCGCGCTCCGTGATCCGTGGGCCGATCAACTGCTGGCTGCACTGGGCAAATGTTGCTCGATCTTGTCGGATTCGCGCTATCTACAGGTAGCGCAGATCCAACAAGATCGAGCAGATCTCACGGAAGGGCTGTCGGCGGAGCCAAGTAGCGATAGCTGTGGTGGTGGACGAAGCCGAGCCGGGCGTACGCCTGCTGAGCGGTCAGATTCTGCTGGGCGACCTGCAGGTAGACGTAGCGGGCACCACGACGGGCTGCCCAGTGACCGAGCGAGCGCATCATGGCCGTGGCGAGACCCCGGCGGCGGTGCTCGGGTTCGGTCCAGATGGCCATCAGGCCCAGCCAGGATCCGCTGACATGGCCGCGAGCGATCGCGGCGATCCTCTCGCCGTCCTCGGCGAGGACAGACGCGTACGCCGTGGGCGGCTGGCCGGTCAAGATCCGGCGGACGACCTCGGGGTCGGCATCATGCGGCCGGCTGCGTCCGAATGCCGCCAGCCAGCCGTCGTCCAGTTCCTCACTCACCTCGACCCGTGGATCGGGCATACCGTCGCCGAGCAGCGTGGTGAGTCGGCAGACCAGGACCTCGGTGGTCACGTGCACCGGGAGCCAGCCCAAGGCGACCAACCCGTGGTCAGCGGCGGAACCCACGATCACCTGCGCCTGGGGAGCGATGCCGTGCGCCTGGGCATACCCGATCACCCGCTCGACGGCCTGGGGGAGCGGCACCCCCGGATCGCCCACCGCCAGCACCGAGTTGGCCCGCGCGGAGAATCCACCACCGGCGCGCAAGGTCCATTCGCCCAGCGCCTCGCTGTCAGCCAGCCAGCCGGTGAGCACCGCGCGCTCCAGCTCATCGGCCGGCGTACGGCGGGGGTCGGGTCCGCCGGCCGCGGCCGGCACTCGTTTGGCGACGATGATGCGATCCCGCCCGATGGTGCGCGGCGGCTGGCTCGCGGACTCGATGGTGACCGCATCCGAGGTCACCGAGACCAGCCACCCGGTCACGTCGGTGGCCGAGCCGTCGGGCTGCCGGCAGCGCAGCACCCAACGCTCACCTACCCGTGCTTTGCCGAGTGCGATGTCCATCACTCCGAGACCAACTTCCGCCGACAACCGGAAGCGCGATACTAGGACCACAGTCGTGTGGCCGCATCGGCCGGGCGCTCCGAAACCCGGTCGACCGACCCCCAGCGGTCACACTCACATACCGAGGAGAGAACTCTCGTGACGTACGTCATCGCGCAGCCGTGTGTGGATGTCAAAGACCGTGCCTGCGTGGAGGAGTGTCCGGTCGACTGCATCTACGAGGGCAAGCGGATGCTTTACATCCACCCCGACGAGTGCGTCGACTGTGGTGCGTGCGAGCCGGTCTGCCCCGTCGAGGCGATCTTCTACGAGGACGACACGCCCGATGAGTGGAGCGAGTACTACAACGCCAACGTCGACTTCTTCAACGACCTGGGCTCGCCCGGTGGCGCGGCCAAGATGGGCGTCATCGACAAGGATCACCCGCTGATCGAGGCCCTGCCGCCGCAGGGCGAGGAGTGAGCCAGGCCGGCTCGCGCGCTCGCGGGCGGCGTCGGCTGGCGGCCAGCCTGCCGGACTTCCCCTGGGACTCCCTGGCCGAGGCCAAGGCCGTTGCCGCCACCCATCCCGACGGGATCATCGATCTGTCGGTCGGCACCCCGGTCGACCCGACCCCTCAACTAGGCCAACGCGCGCTCGCCGACGCTGCCGACAGCCCCGGCTATCCGCAGACTGCGGGCACGCCTCGGCTGCGGGAGGCGATCGCGGGCTATCTCGGGCGCCGCTGGGGAGCGACCGGGCTCGTCCCCGACGCCACCCTGCCGGTGATCGGCACCAAGGAACTGGTCGCCTGGCTGCCGACGCTGTTGGGTCTGGGACCGGATGACCTGGTCGTGTTCCCGACGATGGCCTATCCGACGTACGAGGTCGGTGCCCGGATTGCCGGCTGCCAGGCGGCAGCTGTCGATGATCTGACCACGCTCACCCAGGTGCCGGGGCTGGTCTGGCTGAACTCGCCCGGCAACCCGACCGGTCAGATCCTGTCCGCCGACGAGCTGAAGCGCCGGGTCGACTGGGCCCGGGAGCGCGGCGCAATCGTCGCCTCCGACGAGTGCTACGGCGAATTCGGCTGGGACGCTGAGCCGGTCTCGGTGCTCCATCCGTCCATCTGCGATGGTGACCACACCGGGCTGCTGGCACTCCACTCGCTGTCCAAACGCTCCAACTTGGCCGGCTATCGGGCCGGTTTCGTCGCCGGCGACGCAGCACTGGTCGCCGAGTTGCTGGCCGTCCGCAAGCACGCCGGGATGATCGTGCCACGGCCGGTCCAGGAGGCGATGCGGGTGCTGTTGGACGATCAGAGCCATGTCGTCGAGCAGTACGAGCGCTATCGGCGTCGGCGCGCGCTGCTGAGGCCGGCCTTGGAGCAGGCGGGCTTCACCATCGACCACTCCGAGGGGTCGCTGTATCTGTGGGCGACTCGCGGTGAGTCGGGACGTGATTCGGTGGCCTGGCTGGCCGAGCGCGGCATTCTGGCCGCACCGGGCGACTTCTACGGCGCCGCCGCCGCGCAACACGTCCGGGTCGCGCTGACCGGCACCGATGAACGGATCGCTGCCGCCGTCGCTCGGCTGGCCGTATGACGTGGTCGTGCTGACTGCGCCGCGCCGATCGTGCCCGTACTGATCCGCCCGGAAAGTCGGGACGCCGCGCCCTGATCTCTGGGCGCCCGGGCGGGTGATCGTGGTTCCACACCGGCAAATCGGCCGGTGCCTTTCGGGGAAGGAATCAGATGACAACGATCGATCAGGCGCGAGTGGAGCAGCCGGTCTCGTCGCGGGGAGCCAAACGCGGCTGGGCAGCCGCAGGCGTCCTCGCCGGCGGAAGCGCGGTCGCCAGTATTCAGCTCTCGACGATGGCGAGCCCGGTGTACGACGCCGCCACACCGCCGACCGCCGCGTGGGTCGCCGAGCAGCTGTCCACCAAGGTGCCGGTGCTGATCGGCTTCCATCTCACCACCACCATCGCCGCGCTGCTGCTGATGATCTTCGCTGCCGGCCTCAAACGCCGACTGGACGCACAGGCGCCGGCCGACTCGCTGCTGCCGAACGTGGCGGCCATCGGACTGGTGATCACATCCGCGATCTTGATCATGGGTGCTGGGCTGAACACCGAGTTCATCTTCGGGCTGGCCACACCGGGGATGATGCCGGCCACCGATGTGTCGTTCTACTCCCACTGGGTGGCGACCATCTCGTGGCTGTGGGTGGCCGCCGGGGTGAGTGCCGTCGCTCTCGGGCTGGCCTCGTTGCGAGGTGCCGCGCCGCGCTGGATCGGGGTGGTGAGCCTGGTGCTGGGTGCGCTCACCGCGCTGCTGGGAGTCTCGCCCTTGCAGTACATGGCCGGCTTCGTCGGTCCGCTCTGGCTGCTGGTGGTCGCGCTCGGCTTCCTGCTCGGAGATCGCCGCTAGGGTCGAGTGATGAGGTCCAGACGATGATCACCATCGCCGTCCCTCGGCAGCAGGCCGTCCCCGGTTCTCCGGGGGCGGCCTGGGCTGTCACCGTGGGTTGCTGGGTGCTCTGCCTGTCAGCGCTGGTGCTCTTCTTCACCTCCGCCGGCCCGGAGGCATTCTCCGACGACTGGCTCTTCGTGGTCACCGACGCGACGATGGCGGCCGTCTACGGCACGGTGGCGTCGGTGCTGCTGGCGCGCCGGCGGCATGTCGTGATCATCTTCTTGCTGGTCGCCGCGGTCGGTGGCGGTCTGGCCGCGTTCGGGGGTGCCTGGGCTCAGGCAAGCCAAGTCGGACGGCTGCCCGATGCACCGGTCATCGAGGCGCTCTATTCCACGGCGTGGGTGCCGGGCACGATGAGCCTGTTCCTGGTCGTTCCCTGGCTGGTACGCCGGGACGTCGATCGGGCGGCGTGGCTGTGCGCGGCGCCGGGGATGCTGCTGACGCTCGGCTTCGGGGTGCTCGGACAGGCTCTCCCGGAGGACGCTCTTGCGGCCATCGCGGCAGTGATCCTCGTCGCGGTGCTCTGGGGGCTCGTCACCGCCGCCGCCGTGGAGCGTCGGCGGCGAACTGCGCCAGCAGGCGAACGCGAAGGCCTGCGCTGGCTGGCGACGGGCACCGCCGTGCTGGCCCTGTCATTCCTGCCGCTGTTGTTGCCGTACGGCCTGGTCCCGGACTGGACGGTGCCGGCGTTGCATCTGGCCTGCCAGACGGTCTTCCCGATCGCGATCCTGGCGGTCGTGGCCCGGCAACGGCTCTGGGGCCTGGAGCTGTCGATCTCGCGCGCTGCCGTGGCAGGTTCGCTGACCGCGGTGCTGATCGCGGTCTACCTGCTGGTGAGCGTCGTCATCTCAGGGCTGATCGGCAACCAGACGGCCGCAGCGCTTGTCGGCACCGCGGCCGTGGTTGCCGCGCTGCAGCCATCCCGGCTGTGGCTGCAGCGTCGAGTCCGGCGGATGGTGTACGGAGCGGGTTCGGATCCGACGGCGGTTGCCGCACAGCTCGGCTCGGCGTTGGGCCGGGCCGAGTCGGAGCAGGCGCTGCTGGATTCGGTGGCCGAGACGCTCGGCCGCGCCTTGCGGCTGGAGTCGGTCACTCTCCGCAGCAGCGATGACCGGGAATCCGAAGACCTCGAGGTACGTGGCCGCTGGGGGAGCCCGACTGCGGCGCCGGAGCAACACCAGTTGGTGCACCGAGGTCGAGTCGTCGGCCAGGTGGAGATCACCCTGCCGGCGGGCGAGCTGCTCGACGGGCGTGGACGCAGCTCACTGGAACGACTGCTGGAGGTCGTGACCGCCGCCGTCGTACTCGCCGACAACGCCGCCGCGCTGGAGACGACCCGTGAACGTCTGACCACCGCTCGGTTGCGGGAGCGGCAGGTGATCCGACGTGAGCTACACGACGGACTGGTGCCCTGGCTGGCCGGGCTGCGACTCGGGCTGCAGGGCGTGCAGAACACCCTCGGTGCTGATCCAGCGGCGGCCGGCACCATGGTGGCCGGGTTGCAGACTGAGCTGTCCCGACGCATCGACGATGTCCGATCCGCCTCCCGCAGTCTGCTGCCGCCTGTGCTCCTGGAGCTGGGACTCTACGCAGCGCTGCTCGAGCTGGTGGAGCAGCAGCGCGCCGCCGGCATGACGGTCGAGTTGGTGTGCCCAGCGGCTGCCGCTACGGAGCTGGCAGGTCTGCCGGACGGGCTGGCCGAGGCCGCGTACGGGATCGCCGGCGAGGCGGTCACGAACGCTGCCCGACACAGCGGGGTCGACCACTGCCGGCTGGAGATCACCGTGGATCGGTTGTCTCTGCGGCTGGTCTGCGCCGACAACGGAAATGGGATCGGCGCCAACGCTGTCGGTGGGGTCGGCACCCGTTCGATGCTGGAGCGTGCCGAGGAGCAGGGCGGCAGTCTGGTCATCACACCCGGACAACCGACCGGCACGGTGGTGACCGCGATCCTGCCGCTGCGACAGCCGGACGAACTGCGACAACCGGACGGACTGCGACGGCCGGACGGACCGCGACAGCCGGACGAGCCGTGCGGGCCAGCTGGACTGCTTCAGCCGAACGGAGGGCCCCGATGACCGATCAGGCGATCACGGTGGTCGTCGTCGACGACCACCCCGTGTTCCGACTCGGCATGGTCGGTCTGCTGTCCTCCCTGCCCGGCATCGAGGTGTCGGGTCAGGCGGCGAACCGGGTCGAGCTCGAACGAGCGATCGCCTCGCCACCGCGGGTGGTGATGATGGACCTGCAACTCCACGGCGCAGCTGACGCCATGGATGAATCCGGCATCGAGTTGACTCGGTGGCTCTCGCACAGCCACCCCGAGATCGCGGTGCTGGTGATCACCATGAGCGATGACGACACCTCGGTGGCCGCTGCCGTCCGCGCCGGCGCGAGGGGATATCTGCTCAAGGCCGCAGCCCCGGAGGAGGTCGAACGCGCGGTTCGGGCAGTCGCCAACGGCGAGATGATCCTGGGCGCACAGGTCGCCGCCCGGGCGATGGCCCAGGTGGTCGGCGGCCGTGCCGCGGTTCGCGTACCGTTTCCCGAGCTCACCGATCGGGAGCGCGAGGTGCTGGACCTGGTAGCCCGTGGCTTCGACAACGCCACCATTTCGCGACGGCTGGTGCTGAGTCCGAAGACGGTCCGCAATCACGTCGCGAACGTGCTCACCAAGCTCTCGCTGCGCGACCGCGCGGCTGCGATCATCGCGGCGCGAGAAGCCGGTCTGGGGTCCTGATCGACGACGCGCCAGATTCTGTGAAGGTCGGAGCACTCGACCGGGTAGCGGTTGCGGTCAGCTGCTTTCAACCTCTCGGATGACCGGCCGGGCATGGTGCCGGGGATGCCCGATGCTGTGCTCGGCCTGGTGCAGGGCATCGGTGACGAGTTGAGCGACGTGCTCGTTGGCGAGCCGGTAGTAGACCCGGTTGCCTTCTTGGCGGGTGAGCAGAATACGGGCCAGGCGGAGTTTGGCGAGGTGCTGGGAGACAGCCGACGAGGGCTTGCCGACTGCGACAGCGAGGTTGTTGACCGAGCTTTCACCACCGATGAGCGTCAGGATGATCTTGACCCGGGTCGGGTCCGCGAGCATGGCGAAGATCTCCACCGCCAGCGCGACCAGGTCGGCGTCGTCGGACTCGTCGCCCTGCTGCTCATCCTCACGAGCCATGTCGTCAAGTCCTCTCGGTCCCTGTCTCTGCCGGGACAACAATTCCGGACGTCCTAGGACTCGGTCTTCAGCAGTATCCCTTCCGATGTCGACTCTGCGGACCCGCGGTGGACGTCGGGCGTCAGACGGACCACGCCGATGCTGGCCATGGCGTGGCGGAGGGCGGCGTCAGCGATGTGCTCGATCTGGTGGAAGTCGGCGACCGACATGTCCGGATCGGTGGTGATCGTGGCTTCGACGCTGAGCCGGTGGCCCAGCCAGCGCAGGCGCGTGTCGGAGACTGCTTCCACGCCTGGCACGGCTGACAGGGTCTGCTCGGCCTGGTCGACCAGGTTGGGGTCGACGCCGTCGAGGAGGCGACGGCCGATGTCGCGAGCCGTGCCGAACAGCAGCACGAAGATCGCGAGGCTGATCAGCAGACCGACGATCGGGTCAGCCAGGGGGAATCCGAGCCAGATGCCGACCACCCCCGCCACCACGGCAAGCGAGGTGAAGCCGTCGGTCCGGGCGTGTACGCCGTCGGCGACCAACGCGGCGGACCCGATCCGGCGTCCCACTCGGATCCGGTAGGTGGCGACGACCTCGTTGCCGGCGAAACCGATCAATCCCGCCACGAGCACCCAGCCGAGGTTTTCGACCGACTGGGGCACAAAGAACCGGCGGATCGACTCATAGCCCGCCACCACCGCCGACATCGCGATCATCGCGACGATGAACAGACCGGCCAGGTCCTCGACTCGACCGAACCCGAAGGTGTAGCGGCGGGTGGCGACCCGACGCCCCAGAATGAACGCCACCCACAGCGGCACCGCGGTCAGGGCATCGGAGAAGTTGTGGATGGTGTCGGCAAGGAGTGCTACCGACCCGCTGACTGCCACGACGACGATCTGCAGGGCGGCGGTCGCGGCGAGAACCAGCAGGCTGATCTTCAGCGCACGCACACCTTCCTGGTTGGCCTCCAGAGCGTCGTCGATGGAGTCGGCTGCGTCATGGCTGTGTGGCACGAACAAGCCGTGGAAGAAGCCCTTGACACCCGTCGGGTGGTGATGACCCTCGTGAGCGCCGGGCTCGTGGACGTGGCGGTGGCCGGACATCTGTGTGCAGCTTCCGTTGGGAAATGGGGCCCTATCAATCTATCTGCATTTATACGCAGATACTAGGGCTACGGGTTTCCGGAGAGGCTGAAAATCAGTTCGTGGCGTTGGACCGGAAGCTGCGCAGTCGCAGGCTGTTGCCGACCACGAAGACGCTGGAGAACGCCATCGCGGCACCGGCCAGCATCGGGTTCAGCAGACCGAGTGCGGCGAGCGGGATCGCGGCGACGTTGTACGCGAACGCCCAGAACAGATTGGTCTTGATGGTGCCCAGGGTCCTGCGAGACAGCCGAATCGCGTCGGCGGCCGCGCGCAGATCACCGCGGACCAGGGTGATGTCGGAGGCCTCGATCGCCACATCGGTGCCGCTGCCCATCGCCAGACCGAGATCGGCTTGGGCCAGGGCGGGGGCGTCGTTGACGCCGTCGCCGACCATGGCCACGACCTTGCCCTCAGCCTGCAGCCGGGACACGACCTCGACCTTGCCTGCGGGCAGCACCTCGGCGATGACCCGGTCGATGCCGACCTCGGCGGCGATCTGCCGAGCCACCGTCTCGTTGTCACCGGTCAGCAGGATCGGGGTCAGCCCCAGGCCCTTCAGCTGGGCGACGGCCTGCGTACTGGTCGGTTTGACGGCGTCCGCGACCACCAGCACCCCGCGAGCCTGACCGTCCCAGCCGACCGCGACCGCCGTCTTGCCCTCGCTCTCGGCGGCGGCCTTGGCCGCGGCCAGGTCGTCGGGCAGCTGCTGCGACCACTCGGCCAGCAACGTCTCCCGGCCGACCAGCACGGCGTGCCCGTCGACGATGCCCTGCACACCCTTGCCTTCGACGTTGGCGAAGTCCTCCGGTGTGGGCAGCGCCCCGACCTCCTCGACCGCCCCCTTCACGATGGCCTTGGCAATCGGGTGCTCGGAGGCGTTCTCCAACGCTCCGGCAAGCCGTAGCAGCTCGCTTCGATCGGTGTCAGGGGCGGTGTGCACCTCGACCAGGGTCATCTTGCCGCTGGTCACCGTGCCGGTCTTGTCGAGTACGACGGTGTCGATCTTTCGGGTCGACTCCAGCACCTCGGGGCCCTTGATCAAGATGCCGAGTTGCGCGCCGCGACCGGTGCCGACCAGCAGCGCGGTCGGCGTAGCCAGACCCAACGCGCAGGGGCAGGCGATGATCAGCACCGCCACCGCGGCCGTGAACGCGGCCGTCGTGCCGAACCCGGCACCCAACCACACGCCGAGTGTGCCAACCGCAATCGCGATCACGATCGGCACGAACACCCCGGAGATCCGGTCGGCAAGTCGCTGCACCTCGGCCTTGCCCGACTGCGCGTCCTCGACCAGCTTCGCCATCTGCGCCAGCTGGGTGTCGGCGCCGACCCGAGTGGCGCGGACCACCAGCCGGCCACCGGCGTTGACCGTCGCACCGGTGACGGTGTCGCCGACACCGACCTCGACCGGCACCGACTCCCCGGTCAGCATCGAGGCGTCGACCGCCGACGTACCGGTCACGATCACTCCGTCGGTGGCGATCTTCTCGCCGGGCCGGACGATGAACTCGTCGCCCACTCTCAGGTCCTCGACTCCGATCAGCGTCTCCACGCCGCCCCGCAGGACGGCGACCTCCTTGGCGCCGAGTTCCAGCAGGGCCCGCAGGGCGGCCCCCGCCTGCCGTTTGGACCGCTTCTCGAAATAGCGGCCCGCCAGGATGAACATGGTCACCCCGGCCGCGACCTCGAGGTAGATGTTGGCGGCACCGTCGCTGGGGGCGACGGTCAACTCGAAGGGGTGGGTCATGCCCGGTTCGCCGGCAGTGCCGAAGAACAGCGCATACAGCGACCACAGGAACGCCGCCGTGGTGCCCAGCGAGATCAAGGTGTCCATGGTCGCTGCGCCATGGCGCAGGTTGGTCCAGGCCGCCTTGTGGAACGGCCAGGCGCCCCAGACGATCACCGGTGCGGCCAGGGCGAGTGAGGCCCACTGCCAGTAGGTGAACTGCAGTGCGGGAAGCATCGCCAGCACGATGACGGGCACCGCCAGCACGACCGACCCGATCAGCCGGTTCCGCAGCGACACCAGCTCGTGATCGACCTCATCCTCGCCAGTGCCGATCGCCCCGGCCGAGGTTGTCGAGACCTTCTTGGGGGCTGGCAGGGTGGCGGTGTAGCCGGTCTTCTCGACCTCGGTGATGAGCAGCGCCGGATCGTAACCGGCCGGGACCTCGACCTTCGCCTTCTCGGTGGCGTAGTTGACCGAAGCGGTCACACCGTCCAGCTTGTTCAGCTTCCGTTCGATCCGGTTCGCGCACGACGCGCACGTCATGCCGCCGATCTCCAGCTCATAGCTCGACCCCAGCTGCTGGACTTCAGCCGCCGACTCGGTCATCCATGCTCGCCTCTCCCTGCTTGGTGGTTGCTCAGTTGTGGTTGCTGGCGTCGAGCACGAACGACGCGGTGTGCACGGTGCCGTCGACCTGGAAATCCAGGTAGAGCAGATAGCGTCCGGCCGTCGGAGCCTCGGCGGCGAAGGAGATCGCCGGGCCGGCAGTCGCCCCCGGCGCCGGGTCCTCGCCTTCGGCATGCACGTGCAGGAAGGCCAGGTCGCCCTCCCGCAGCGCGACCAGGTGCCCGAAGGCTCCCAGGTAGGGCTGCAGCGTGGTGACCGGCCGGCCGTTCCGGGTGACCTCGAGGGTCAGCTGGCGTGACTCCCCGGCGGCCAGGTCGCCGCTGAGGCTCACCTGGTAGCCGCCGACGGTGTCGGTACGCTGCACCGCGGTCGCTGGTCGCGGCGTCACGTCGCCGGCCACCTCGACGGTGCGGGTCAGCGTGACATTCGGAGCGTTCTCACCGTTGGGTACGAAGTCGGTGAACACCCGGTACGTCCCCGCCTCGGTCCAGGTCCACGGCACCGACCAGGTCCCCGTCTGCGGATCCATCGTGGGGTGCACGTGCTCGAAACGCTGCCCGTCGCTGCGAACCACGATCAGGTGCAATTCCTTCTCGTGCGATACGGCGAAGTCGGTGAACGGCTTGTCGTCGGCACCGAGGACGGTGAAAGACAGCTCACCGGCCTTCCCGACCTTCGTCGGCGTGGTCACCGGGCCGAGGACGAGGTCGTCCTGGACCAGCGACAGTCCCCGGAGTGTTGCGGTCTCGGCTTGGCCGGCGGAATGCTCCCCACCGCCGCCGTTATCCGCCTCTGTTGACTCATGCTGTGTTGACTCGTGACCGGATGGGGCCGGCTGCTGCCGGGCCGCGACCGTCGCGTCCGGAACGAACGCCGAGCCGGCGGCGAACGCGCCGCCGAAGATCAGCACCAGAGTGGCGCCGTAGACACCGAGGCGTCCGGCGGCGTTCATGCCACTCGCACTGCTGAATATCCGGCCTCCTCGACCGCCCCGTAGACGGCAGCGTCGGACAACGGCTCCGAACTGGTCACCACCAGGGTGCCGGTGGCCGCGCTGACCTCGATCCGCTGTACGCCGATCAGCTGGCCAACCTCTTCCCGGATCGACATCTCGCAGTGCCCGCAGCTCATGCCGGTCACCTGGTACTCGCTCGTGCTCATCGCTTGATCGTTCCCTTCTGGCAAATGTCTCTCGTACCCCTCGGGGGTATCTCTACCTTATACCCCTATGGGGTATCCGACAAGGTCGTCATGCTCGACCCAGAGGTGGCAGCGGGTCATCGCTGGGGACGCCTCGTCGATCTCAGGGCGCGTACGCCGGGTGGGGCTGTTGGTCGGTGCCGGTCCGGCACGATCGTGTCGGGCCGAAGGTCCAGCCTGCGCAGCAGCTGGGCGTTGGCGGCGACGACGATCGTGGACAGCGACATGAGTATCGCCCCGACTGACATGGGCAGCACGAATCCGATCGGAGCCAAGACCCCAGCGGCAAGCGGGACCGAGATCAGGTTGTAGCCGGCCGCCCACCACAGGTTCTGCTTCATCTTGCGGTAGCTGGCCTTGGACAACTCGATCACCGAGAGCACCGACCGCGGGTTGTCGCTGGCCAGGATCACCCCGGCGGAGGCGATCGCCACGTCAGTGCCGGCACCGATCGCAATCCCGACATCGGCCTGCGCCAGTGCAGGTGCGTCGTTGACGCCGTCCCCGACCATGGCCACCCGCCGGCCTTCGTGCTGGAGCTGCTGGACCTTGCCCGCCTTGTCCTCTGGACGTACGCCGGCGAAGTAGCGGTTGATGCCCAGCTCGGCCGCCACCGATGCGGCGACGGCCTCGGCGTCGCCGGTGATCATCACCACCTGGACGTTGCGCTCGTGCAGCGCTGCGACGGACTGCCGGGACTCGCTGCGGATCTCATCGGCCAGCCGGAGTGCACCGGCCACCCGGTCGTCGACCAGCACATGCAGGATGATCGCACCGTCGGTACGCCACTGGTCGGCGATCGGCAGTTCGTCGGCCCCCTGCTCCTGCAGCAGATTCGGTCCACCGACGTGAACCCGATGGCCGTCGACGGTCGCGGTGACACCCACAGCAGGGGAGGAGCTGAAGTCGTTGGCCGGGCTGAGGCCCAGGTCGCGCTGCCCGGCGGCGCCCACGATGGCCTTGGCCAGTGGGTGCTCGGAGTCGGCTTCGGCGCTCGCCGCCAGCCGCAGCACCTCACCTGCACTCCACTCCCCGCCGGGGATCGGCTCGATCGCGGTCACCGTGGGTTGGCCCTTGGTGAGCGTGCCGGTCTTGTCGAACAGCACCGTGTCGACGGTCCGCATCGATTCCAGCGCGAGCCGGTCCTTGACCAGGACGCCGCCGCGGGCGGCGCGCTCGGTGGCGATCGAGACCACCAGTGGAATGGCCAGACCCAGAGCGTGCGGGCAGGCGATCACCAGCACTGTGATGGTGCGGACCACACCCTCGTCGGGCAGCCCGACCAGGGTCCATACGATCGCTGTGATCGCGCCGGCGCCCAGTGCGAACCAGAACAGCAACGCCGCGGCCCGGTCGGCGATCCGCTGCGCCCGAGAGGAGGAACTCTGCGCGTCGCTGACCAGCCGTCGGATGCCGGCCAGGGCGGTGTCCTCGCCGACGGCGGTGATCTCCACCCGTAGTCCGGAGTCGGTCGCGACAGTGCCGGCGACGACCGGGTCGCCTTCGCCGCGGTGGACCGGCTTCGACTCGCCGGTGATCATCGACTCGTCCATGCTGGCCGAGCCGGACCGGATGCTGCCGTCGGCCGGGACCCGGCCACCTGGCCGGACCACGACCACGTCACCGAGCCGGAGATCGGCGGGTGCGACCAGCTCGGTGCCGTCGCCGCTCACCCGTTCGGCCTCGTCCGGCAACAGCGCGGCCAGCGAGTCGAGCGCGGAGGTGGTCTGGGCCAGGGATCGCATCTCGATCCAGTGACCGAGCAGCATGATCACGATCAGCAGCGCCAGCTCCCACCAGAAGTCCAGCTCGTGGTGCAGCACGCCGAGGCTGGCGCCCCAGGAGGCGAGGAAGGCGACCGTGATCGCCAGCGCGATCAACAGCATCATCCCCGGCTGCCGACCCTTGATCTCGCCTATCGCACCGGTCAGGAACGGCTTCCCACCCCAGGCATACATGACGGTGCCGAGCACCGGCGAGATCCAGCCGATCCATGACGGAGCGGGCAGCTGATAGCCCAACAGCATGGCGAACATGCCCGAGAACACGATCACCGGGACCGCCACCACCAGCATGATCCAGAACAACCGGCGGAACTGGCCGACGTGATCCCCATGACCGCCATGACCGGCGTCCCCGCCGTGCTCTGAGTGCCCACCACGGGTGGGTTGCCCGGTCGGGGCGGCGGGATGGCCCGCCTGATCGGCAGGTTGACCGTGGTGCTGGTGGCCGGCGTGCTCGTCGTGCGTGACGTGGTCGGGGTTGCTGTGCTGCTGGTGGTCGCTCATCTGGTCCTCAAGCTCAGTCGAGACGTTCGGCGGCCATGGCTTGTTCGCCGCACTCCACCCTGAGCATTATACCCCCCTAGGGTATTCCAGATCGGACGATCTGCCGGGGAAGGTTCGGATCAGTAGCCGACGCGGTAGATCTGGCCGGTCTGGCGGCCGCGGACCGACTTCACATACGCTCGGCCGGCTTCAGCGACGGCAACGGGCTTGTGGCCGGGGAAGTAGTCGGCGTACGCGTCCCAAGCTTCTTCGAAGACCGTCGCGCTCACCGCGTTGATCCGCAACCCGCGCGGCAGCTCGATGGCAGCTGCTCGGACGAACGCGTCGAGGGCGCCGTTGACGGTGGCGGCGACCGCTCCGGTGACGATCGGATCGTAGGCCAGCACCCCGCTGACCAGGGTGAAGCTGCCGCCATCGCTGAGATGGTCGATGCCTTGGCTGACGAGCTCGATCTGGCCGAGGAGCTTGTCGGTCAGCCCGGCCAGATAGTCGGCCCGGGTGAGCTCGGTCAGCGGCTTGAACGGGGTCACTCCGGCGCTGCAGGCAATGGCATCGACCGTGCCGATGCTCTCGAGCAGAGCGGCGATGCTGTCCGGATCCGTGATGTCAACCGGATGGTCTCCATGGCGGGAGGCGGTGATCAGCTCGGCGTCGACGCGGAGCGCGTCGGCGACTGCGGTGCCGAGGGTGCCGGACGCGCCGACGAGGAGGATGCGCATGACTGTGGTCCTTCTGGTTTGGGTCGGGTGGTTGATCTTGATTCGTTGCTCGTGCTCGCGGCTTCTCAGCGGACGGTGATCCTCACCTGCTTGGGATACAAGGGATCCTCGGCAGCCACCCAATCCGGCAGCTTCTTGGCGTTGGTGTTCCACTGCTTGTTGCCGACCACCACCTGCACAGTGCCGTACTGGGCGGAGTTCGCGACCGCGAAGGAGCCGTACGCCCACGCGTCGTCCTTCGACTCGGCGGTGATCGTCAAGACCTTCCCCTCCGCGGAGGCCTTCGCCGCCGACCCGAAGGTCACGGTCAGCGCCGAGCGGAGTCCCTTCGCGTCGCCGTCGGCCCCGGTCCGGTCCAGGCAGGTGAACCCGGCCGGAGTCTGGCCGGTCAGGGTGCTGGCCAGCACCCTGGCATCGGCCTCATGATCGCGGTATGCCTCCGGATGGCCGGAGATCTGCACCTTCTGGGCGACCTCGGTGATATCGCGGGTCTGCCAGTTCGAGACCTTCACCAAGGCGTTGTAGAACTTGCCTGCGGCATAGTGCGGATCCATCAGCTGCTTCTCGGTGCCCCAGCCTTGCGACGGGCGCTGCTGGAACAGCCCGACGGAGTCTCGGTCACCATAGTCGAGATTGCGGATTCCGGACTCCTGGTAGGCGGTGGCGAGCGCGATCGACGCCGCCCGCGGTGGCAGTCCGCGCTTCACCGACAATCCGGCGATGATCGACGCGTAGTGCGCCTGCTCCAGGCTGACGGCCGTCGAGTTGGCCCCGGCGGTCGCCACGCAGCGCTGCTTGCCGGGCACCGGTGCGGGCTGCCACTTCCCGGCGATCCAGGAGAATCCGCCGACCGCGAGGGCGACTACTGCGGCGAGCAGCAGGACGCCGACGATGACGCAGCCGCCGAAGCGGGCGTTGCGAGAAGGCACGGTGACTGGCTGCCCCGCCTCAGTTGGCGTGCAGCACGGCGTTCAGCTCGACGGCCTGGCCGGCCCGTCGACGTACCTCGATGGCGCCACTCACCGAGTTGCGGATGTAGAGCAGTCCGCTCTGCCCGGACAACTCGGCGGCCTTGACCACCTGACCGCCCGGCAGGCTGACCTTTGTCGCGGCCGTGACATAGAGCCCGGCCTCGACGATGCAGTCGTCACCGAGGGAGATACCGATGCCCGCGTTGGCCCCCAGCAGGCAGCGCTCGCCGACCGAGATCTGCTGCTTGCCGCCACCGGACAGGGTGCCCATGATCGAGGCGCCGCCGCCGATGTCGGAATCCGCACCCACGATCACTCCGGCGGAAATCCGGCCCTCCACCATCGAGGTGCCCAGGGTGCCGGCGTTGAAGTTGACGAAGCCCTCATGCATCACGGTGGTGCCGGCCGCCAGATGAGCGCCCAGTCGCACTCGGTCGGCGTCGGCGATCCGTACACCGCTCGGCAGCACGTAGTCGACCATCCGCGGGAATTTGTCGACGCCGTAGACGGTGACCTGACCGTGCTTGGCGCGTAGCCCCAGTCGTACGCTTTCGAATCCGGCGACCGCGCAGGGACCTGCGGAGGTCCAGACCACGTTCGGCAGCGCCCCGAAGACGCCGTCCAGATTGATCGAGCGGGGCTGGACGAGCCGGTGGCTGAGCAGATGCAGCCGCAGGTAGGCGTCCACGGTGTCGGCCGGGGGCGCGTCGAGGTCGATCGTGATCGAGGTCAGCTCGGTCCGGACCTCGCGAAGCGGATCAGACCCGATCAGCTGATCGATGCCGACCGGCAGCTCACCTGGATCGGAGCCCAGCCGGGGCTCGGGGAACCAGGCGTCCAATGCGCCGGAGGCGTGCACGGTCACCACACCCCAACCGGCGGCAGACCGCGTTTCGGTGGGCGTCGAGTCGGCCGGGTTCACGGTGGGGGCAGGCGCACTCATGCGCCGAGGATACCGGCGTCGGTAAGGTGCGGATCATGCCTGAACCGTTGCTGGAAACCCCGGTGCTCGATCTCACCTCCGATCCGGTCGAGCTGCTGGCGACCTTGATCGACATCGAGTCGGTCAGCGGCACCGAGCGGCGGATCGCGGACACGGTCGACCAGGCCCTCCGCGCGTACGGCCATCTGGAGGTCATCCGCGACGGGAACGTGGTGATCGCCCGCACCCACCTGGGTCGGGCCGGTCGGGTGGTGATTGCCGGCCACCTCGACACGGTGCCGATCGCGTCGAATGTGCCGCACTGGCGAGAGGGTGCGGGCGCTGACTTGGAGATCTGGGGCCGCGGGGCCTGCGACATGAAGGGTGGCGTCGCCGTTCAACTGGTGTGTGCGGCTGCCCTGACTGCACCGCAACGCGACCTCACCTGGATCTTCTACGACAACGAGGAGGTCGAGGCGGAGCTCAACGGACTGGGCCGGATCGGCCGGGAGCGCCCTGAGTTGCTGACCGGCGATTTCGCTGTGCTGTGCGAGCCGACCAGTGCCCAGATCGAGGGTGGCTGCCAGGGCACGATGCGGCTGGCCTGCGAACTGACCGGCCGAGCAGCGCACTCGGCTCGAGCCTGGATGGGTCACAACGCGATCCACGACGCGGGTGCCTTGCTACACCTGCTTGCCGATCACGTGCCGGCTCAGGTCGAGGTCGACGGCCTGACCTATCGCGAGGGTCTGAACGCGGTCTCGATCAGCGGCGGCATCGCGGGCAACGTCATCCCGGATCGCTGCCGGGTGGAGATCAACTATCGGTTCGCGCCGGACAAGTCCGCTGCCGAAGCCGAGGCGTACGTCCGTGATGTGCTGCCCGGTTTCGAGTTGACGGTGACCGACGTCGCGATCGGCGCTCGGCCGGGGCTCGACCAGCCCGCCGCGGCGGAGTTCTTGGCTGCTGTCGGGGCCGAGGCCAGCGCGAAGTTCGGCTGGACCGACGTGGCCCGCTTCGCCGAGATGGGCATCCCGGCGGTCAACTTCGGTCCGGGAAACCCGAGCAAGGCCCACGCCGACGACGAGTTCTGCCCGGCGGCGGAGGTCTACCGCTGCCGGGACGCGCTGCTCGCCTGGCTGGGCTAGTTGCCCGGCTCACTCTGGGATCTGCTCGATCTTGTTGGATCTGCACTACCTGCAGATCGAGCAGAACCGACAAGATCGAGCAGCTGTGAGGGTGCGGGGTGAGCGGGTACTAGGGTCAGCCGGGTGAGTGAGGAGATCCCCATCACCCGGGGGAAGCGGCGGGTTCGGTCCTTCCAGGGACCAGTGCTACGTACCGACGACCAGGTGCCAGGGACCACGACCGACCAGCGGTTGCTCGACTCCCGTGGACCGACGGATTGGGTGCACACCGATCCGTGGCGGGTGATGCGGATCCAGACCGAGTTCGTCGAGGGATTCGGCACCCTGGCCGAGCTCGGACCGGCGATCAGTGTGTTCGGTTCGGCGCGGACGGCTCCCGACCACTGGAGCTACGCCGCCGCGGTCGAGTTGGGGCGGCAGTTGGCGCAGTCGGGTTTCACGGTGATCACCGGTGGCGGCCCGGGGATCATGGAAGCGGCCAACAAAGGGGCTGCCGAGGCGGGCGGGCGATCGGTCGGGCTCGGCATCGAGCTGCCGTTCGAACAGGGCCTCAACGACTACGTCAACCTCGGCATCAACTTCCGCTACTTCTTCGCCAGGAAGACGATGTTCGTGAAGTACGCGCAGGGCTTCGTGGTGCTGCCCGGCGGCTTCGGCACCTTCGACGAGCTTTTCGAGGCGCTCACGCTGGTCCAGACCCGCAAGGTGACCTCGTTCCCGGTGGTGCTGTTCGGCAGCCACTACTGGCAGGGACTGGTGGACTGGATCCGCGACTCGGTGCTCGACTACGGATGCATCTCCGAGCCCGATGCCCAACTGATGCAGGTCACCGACGATGTCGACGAGGCCGTCGCCATCATGCGCGCCTCCCGCGACCCTCGCTGAGTCCACGCCGGCCGCACGGTCTTGTTCCGTGGTCCCCCCAGGAGGGGGACCACGGAACAGAAGACGGGCTGGGGAGGTCGGCGAGCTCGGCAGGCCACGACGGTACGGGTTGGCGTGGCAGGATCGAGGCGTGGAATGGTTCATCGCCGTGGTCGTCGTGGCTGCGCTCGGGGTCGCCGCCATCGTGGCGGCAGGAGGGCTGGGATCGATGCCGGCAGAGCCGACGCGGGACGTCTTCCGTCAGGATCTGCCCATTGATCGCGACTTGACCGGGGAGGATCTGCGACGACTTCGATTCGGGGTTGCGGTGCGCGGTTATGCGATGAGCCAGGTGGACGACGTGCTGGATCGGCTCAGCGGCGAGGTCGCCGAACGGGACCGGCGGATCGCCGACCTCGAGGCTCTGCTGGTCGAGCACGGGATCGAGTACCAGTCGGACAAAGCATCCGGTGACGAAGGGCCGGCCGGCGATGGGTCGACGCACCAGGTGCCACCGGGAACGGAACCAGGCGGCGAACCCAAGGTCGAATACCTCAGGTGAGTCTCGAGCTGCGCGTCAGCCATGGGATTCCGGCACCTCCGGCGGCGGTCTGGGACGTGCTGGTCGACTGGATCGGGCAGCGGCGTTGGATCCCGGTCACCACCGTGCGGGTGGTAGGCGAGCGGACCTCGGGTCTGGGTGTCCGCTGCGACGCGCTCTCCGGTTGGTGGCTCGGCAGGTTTCCCGCGGGCCTGCTCGATCGCTTCATCGTCACGGCCTGGCGTCCGCCGACCGCGGCCGAGCCGGGCCTGTTGGAGGTGCTGCACCTCGGTCCGTACTTCACCGGACCTGGTGCCTTCGAGCTGGTGCCGGCGGCTCACGGGACTGAGGTGCGGTGCACTGAGATCGTCGACGTGGTCGGCGGGCGGGTGGTCACCCGGCTGGCCGGTCTGCTGACGCCGGTGATGCGAGCCGGCTTCCTGAGCAGCTTGCGTGCCTTAGGCAGGCTCAGCTGCGCTGACCGGTGAAGGTGGGCGGCTGCTTCGCCAAGAAGGCATCCACTGCGCGGCGATGATCCGGGGTAGCCCCGGTACGCTGCATCAGCTCAGCCTCGCGAGCCAGCGCATCCGTCAGCGTGTTGCTCGCCGCGTACGCCAGTGCCTGCCGGATCGCTGCGTACGCTTGCGTCGGACCTGCCGCAAGGCGTGCGGCGAGTTCGGTTGCTCGATCGTCGAACTCGGTGTCGGGCACGACCTCCGAGGCAATGCCGAGTCGCAGCGACTCCTCGGCCGAGATCGTGCCACCCAGATAGAGCAGCCGGAAGGCGACCGTGGGACCGACCAGGCGGGGGAGTGTCCAGGAGCAACCGGTGTCACAGCTCAACCCGATCTGCGCGAACGCCAGGTTGAAGCCGGCACTCTCTGCCACGATCCGATAGTCGGCCAGGAATGCCAGCGAGGCACCAGCCCCGGCGGCGATCCCGTTGACCGCGGCGATCACCGGCTTGTCCATCGTGTGCAGCAGGGTCGCGATCGGGTTGTAGTGCTCGGCAACGGTGCTCAACACTTCGTCGGCGCCGGCCTGCTCGAGGTCGACGGCGTGCTCCCGAAGGTCCTGGCCGACACAGAACGCTCGCCCCGACCCAGTGAGCACCACGCAGCGGATGCCGCGATCCGCGGCGAGATCCTGCAACGAGGTCAGCAACAACTGCTTGGTCGCCAGGTCCAGAGCGTTCAGAGCGTCCGGGCGATTCAGCCGGACCAGTCCGACCCCGCCGAGACGTTCGACCAGCACAGAATCCCCAGGCATGTGTGGACTATAGGAGCCTGGTGTCTGATCTCGTGACCCGCATAGGCGAAAGTTGGTCGAGTACGGAATAATCGGTGTCGATAGTTCTGGAAGACGACAGATGAGGATGCGCACATGGCTGCCATGAAGCCGCGGACGGGTGACGGCCCGATGGAGGTCACCAAGGAGGGTCGGGGAATCGTCATGCGAGTCCCGCTCGAAGGGGGTGGCCGATTGGTTGTCGAACTCAACGCCGATGAGGCCGCCGAGCTCGCCGGCGCGCTGCAAGAGGTAGTCGGCTAGTCCTGGCACCACGACGAGTGAACGGCCTCCCGCAGACATGCGGGGGGCCGTTCTGCATGTTCTGTGCTGGGGCATGTCAGGATGCTCGCCATGTCGACCGCCGCCGTACATCCCAGCGTGGAGAAGATCAACGCGATCCTCGCCGAGAACGGTCTCCCGGGCCGGGTGTGGATCCTCGAGGACGCCGCTCCGACAGCGCAGGCAGCTGCTGACCAGATCGGCTGCGAGGTCGGCGCCATTGCGAACTCGTTGGTCTTCACCACCGGTGACGGTGAACCCTTGATGGTGATGACCAGCGGCGCGCATCGGGTGAACATCCGTGACCTCGGTAGTCGGATCGGCGTCACCATCAAACGGGCCAGCGCGGAGTTCGTCCGCGAACACACGTCCCAGCCGATCGGCGGTGTGGCGCCGTTCGGTCACCCGCGCCCCATCCGGACCATCATCGACGTCGACCTGGCGGCGTACGACCAGCTGTGGGTCGGTGGTGGCATCCCGCACGCGGTCTTCCCGCTCACGTACGCCGATCTGGTGGCCATGACCGACGGCGAGGAGCTTCCCGTCGCCTGAGCGATTCCGTCTCCCACGCTCTGGTTACCGGAGCGGTCCGTCTCCCACGCTCTGGTTACCGGAGCGGTCCGTCTCCCACTTCGCACCATTTCATGCGACTGCGCACCGGGTACACCCCATGCGGGGTAGACCGAAATGGTGCGAAGTCGGGATCGGGGCCGGGTCGAGGAGTCGGATCCGGGCGACCGGAGCGGCCGCAAGATTCGTCTCGGAACGACGATGAGGTCAGGGACCGGAGCGGCCGAGGATCTCGAGCACCTCGGAGTCGGTTGTCTGGGTGAAGTCTCGATAGTGCTCACCGACCGCGCGGAACGGGTCAGGGCGGCGCGGGCAGACCACCAGGTCGGCCAACTGCTCCAGATCGTGGCAGGCTTCTGCCGCGCCGACCGGCGCAGCTGCGATCACCAACGATGCGCCGGCCCGGCGGACGGCCGCCACGGCGGCGCGCATGGTGGCCCCGGTGGCCAGCCCGTCGTCCACGACGATCACCACGCGCCCGGCGACCGGTGGCGCCGAACCGAACGCCGCGACCCGGCTCTGCAGCACGGCGGTCTCGCGGTCGATCAGACGGGACAGCCGACGATCGGACAAGCCCAGTTGACGCACCCAGTCGGTGTTGATCACCTGTTCGACCCGGTCACCGATCGCGGCAATCGCCCCGATGGCCAGTTCGGGCTGCCCGGGTGCGCCGAGCTTGCGTACCACCAGCACTGACAGCGGGACCCCGAGAGCCTGTGCGACCGGAGCGGCGACGGGTACGCCTCCTCGCGGCAGGGCGAGCACGACCGGGCTGACCGCTCCGAGACCCGCGCCGCCTGGATCACTCGTGAGCAGGGACGGTTCGACCGTACGCACGATCTCGTCGGCCAGGACCAGACCGCCCTCGACCCGATCGGCGTACCGATTCGGCCCGATCATGATCGAGGCCAGCTCATGACCGAAGCCGCAGGATCGAGTTTCAGCCGGCGTGTGCGGCGATCGCGGCACGGTAGACGTCGACGGTCTCCGCGGCGATCTTGGCCCAGGAGAACTCGTCGATGCACCGCTGCCGACCCGCCAGTCCGAAAGCTGACGCACGATCCGGATCCCGGGTCAACTCGTTGATCTTGGTCGCCATGCCCTGCTCGAACTCGGCGACGGCCGCGGGGTCATCGGCCTGGGCCGGATCGTAGGGCACCAGATAGCCGGTCTCGCCGTCGACGACGACCTCGGGGATGCCGCCGACCGCCGAGGCGACCACGGCGGTCTCGCAGGCCATCGCCTCGAGGTTGACGATGCCGAGCGGCTCGTACACCGACGGGCAGGCGAACACCGTCGCATGCGAGAGCACCTGCCGGACCTGTGCCCGCGGCAGCATCTTCTCGATCCAGATCACGTTGCCCCGCTTCGCCTCGACCGTCGCGAACGCATCGCCGATCTGCTGCGCGATCTCGGGGGTGTCGGGGGCGCCGGCCAGCAGCACGAGCTGGGTGTCCGGGTCGAGATACTCGGCAGCCCGGACCAGGTGGATCAGCCCCTTCTGCCGGGTGATCCGCCCGACGAAGACCACGGACGGCTTGTCGAGGTCGATCCCGAGATCGGTCACGATGTCGGTGCCCGCGTCGGGGGCGAACTCGTCGGTGTCGATGCCGTTGCGGACCACATGCACCTTGGCCGGATCCAGGTCTCGGTACGAGTCCAGGGTGTCGGTGCGCATCCCGGCACTCACCGCGATCACCGCGTCGGCGGCCTCGAAGGCGGTGCGCTCCGCCCAGGACGACAGCCGGTAGCCGCCGCCGAGCTGCTCGGCCTTCCATGGACGGTGCGGCTCCAGCGAGTGCGCGGTGGTCACGTGCGGGATGTCCTGGAACATCGCGCCGAGCATGCCGCCCAGATTCGCGTACCAGGTGTGGGAGTGGATCAGATCGACCTGCGGCACAGCGGCCGCCATCGCCAGGTCGGCTCCGAAGACGCGCAGGGCGGCGTTGGCTCCCTCGGGATAGGTCTCCGGGTGGGCGGTCGCCCCTTCGCGAGGCTCGCCCATGCACTGCACGTCGACATCGATCAGCTTGCGCAACTGGGGGACGAGTTGGGCGACGTGCACGCCGGCGCCGCCGTAGATCGAGGGCGGGTACTCCCGGGTGAACAACGAGATGCTGAGACGGTCACCGTTCGCTGGGCTCATGCTGGGCATCGTTGCACAGCCCGTACGGTGTCGAAAAGGGACCGCTGATCTTGTGAGCGCGAGCCCCGACCGGGGTGCTGACCGGACGGTGATCACCGTCGGCACGAGACACGTGCTTGGCCGCTTGTCGCCCGACCGTGGAAGCGCCTAGGTTGAATCCGGATCCGGGCACCGGTCCCGGCATTGGCGTCGAGCAAGGATAGGTTTCAACACATGGCAACCTCGCGTCCCAAGGTTCTTGCGATCGTCCTGGCCGGCGGCGAAGGCAAACGGCTGATGCCGCTCACGAAGGACCGCGCCAAGCCCGCCGTCCCCTTCGGCGGGACCTATCGACTGATCGACTTCGTGCTGTCCAATCTCGCCAACGCCGAGATGCGACAGATCGCCGTCCTGACCCAGTACAAGTCCCACTCGCTCGACCGGCACATCTCGCTGACCTGGCGGATGTCGACACTGCTCGGCAACTATGTGACCCCGGTGCCGGCGCAGCAGCGCCTCGGCCCCCGGTGGTACCAGGGCAGCGCCGATGCGATCTTCCAGTCGATGAACCTGTTCGTCGACGAGAATCCCGACTACGTGGTGGTGTTCGGTGCGGACAACATCTACCGGATGGACGTCTCGCAGATGCTGGACGCGCACATCGAGGGTGGTCTCGACTGCACGGTGGCCGGCATCCGGGTGCCACGCGAGCAGGCGAGCGCCTTCGGAGTGATCGATGCGGGCGAGGACAACAAGATCAAGGAGTTCCTGGAGAAACCTGCCGATCCGCCCGGGCTGCCGGACGACCCGAATGCGTCGTTCGCCTCGATGGGCAACTACATCTTCACCTGCGAGGCCCTGGTGGAGGCGCTGTTCGCGGACTCGTCGAACCTCGACTCACGTCATGACATGGGCGGCGACATCATTCCGAGCTTCGTGTCCCAAGGAAACGCCCAGGTCTACGACTTCACCAAGAACGACGTGCCGGGCACGGGGGAGCGCGACAAGGCGTACTGGCGTGACGTCGGCTCGGTCGATGCCTACCACGAGGCTCACATGGATCTGGTCTCGGTCGACCCGGTGTTCAACCTCTACAACACCAGGTGGCCGATCTGGAGCAATATGCCGCAGTTGCCGGGTGCCAAGTTCACCCTCAACGGCACCGCCACGGACTCGATCGTCAGCCCAGGTTGCATCATCTCCGGAGGGCGGATCGACCAGTCCGTGCTGTCCCCGAATGTCCGGGTGGCCAACAACGCCAACATCCGTCAGTCGGTGATCTTCGAGAACGCCCGGATCGGCGAGGGCGCGGTGATCGAGCGCGCCATCCTCGACAAGAACGTGCTGGTCGAGGCCGGTGCGACCGTGGGCGTCGATCTCGACGAGGACCGTGCCCGCGGCTACACCATCTCCGACGGCGGCATCACCGTGGTCGGCAAAGGCATCACCGTCCGGCGGTAGTTCGGCGCTGGTCGTCACGCGGCCGTACCCGTGCTTTCGACCCGGGATCTGCTCGATCTTGTTGGCGTCGCTCTATCTGTAGATGGTGCAGATCCGACAAGATCGAGCAGATCGTGGCGGGCGCCAAGATCCGCGTACGTGACCGCGAAGAAAGTTGTCCACTATCTGTGGATAACCCCGACGTCGGGTTGGCGTTTGGGCTGCCACAACGGGTCGGCTGTCCTGCATGGACAACAACGTGATTCTTGCCAGTGACTTCCGGCGGCTTGGGGTGACGAGCGACGAGGTGGCCCGAATGGTCCGCCGAGGCGAGCTCATCCGGCTACGCCGAGGTGCCTATCTCCGGGCGTCCGGCGTTGCTGACGCTGCCGACCCGTGGGCGCTGCGGACCCGACACCTCCAGCTGATCGATGGCACCATGCCGCAACTGCATCCGAGGGCAGCGCTGAGTCATGGGTCGGCTGCCGCCCTTCATCGGCTGCCACTATTTCCGGCGATGACGGAGACCGTCCACGTGACCCGTGACCGACGAGGTGGCGGGGCGGTCCGCCCTGCCCTACGGGTGCATGGCTCACCGCTGAGAGACCTCGATCGTGGGGTCATCGACGGTCACCCGGTGACTTCCCTTGCTCGTACGGTCGTGGATCTCGCACGGACCGCGTCGTACGAGCAAGCGGTCGCCGTCGCTGATGGCGGACTCGCGCTCGGTGCCGATGTCGGGCAGCTCGCGGAGAGCGTCGAGCAAGCCAGGTCGTGGTTGGGAGCACCACAGGCACGCAGAGTGCTCGCGTTCGCCGATGGACGAAGTGAGAGCGTTGGTGAGTCGTTCAGCCGGATCAGGATCCAGCGGATGCCCGTGCCGGCACCCACGCTGCAGTACGAGGTGCTCGACCACTGCGGCCAGTTGGTCGGCCGGTGCGACTTCGCCTGGCTGGAACGGCGTACCGTCGGGGAGTTCGACGGAAAGGTGAAGTACGGACGATTCCTCCGCCCGGGAGAGACGATCGAGGAGGCCGTGCTCCGCGAGAAGCTGCGCGAGGACGCCATCCGAGATCAGGGCTGGCAGGTCGTGCGGTGGACCTGGGATGACCTGTGGACTCCACAGGTCATCGAGGATCGGATCCTCCGTGCATTCGACCGCGCCAAGCGCTTTCCCCAGGCGGGGTGAGGGTCTGGAGGGCCGCCGGATCTGCTCGGGTTTGTCGGCGCTGCACTACCTAGAGATAGAGCAGAACCGACAAGATCGAGCAGATCGGGGTGGGCTGGCGTCAGAGCTTGACGGCGACCAGGAGGCCGTCGCCGACGGGGAGCAGGGCGGGGCGCAGGCTCTCGTCGTCGGTGACCATGCTCAGCGCGTCGCGGATGGCGATGGTCTCGTCGTCGTCGTTGCTGGGGTCGGCGGTGCGGTCGTGCCACAGCGCGTTGTCGACGGCCAGGATGCCGCCGGGACGCAGCAGTCGTACGCCCTGCTCCACGTACGCGGGGTATTCGACCTTGTCGGCGTCGATGAAGACCAGGTCGTACGCCCCGTCGCTGAGCCGGGGGAGCACATTCAACGCGGCGCCGGCGATCAACCGGAAGCGCTGGGTCGGGATGCCGACCGACAGGAACGCCTTCCGGGCGACCCGTTGGTGCTCCGGCTCGATGTCGATGCTGGTGAGGATGCCGTCCGGCTTCATGCCGGCGAACAGGGCCAGCCCGGAAACCCCGGATCCGGTGCCGATCTCCACGACCGCCTTGGCGTGGACCACGGACGCCAAGAACGTCAATGCGCTCGCGGTGCCCCGGCCCAGCGGTGCGACGCCCAGGGGCGCGGCAGCCGCGCGTGCTTCGGCGGCGGCTTCGGACTCGGCGACGAGATCCTCCGCGTACGCCCAGGACGCGGCCTTGGGAGCGGACTTCACAGGGGTCTTGACAGGTACGGCGGTCACGGACGTCAAGCCTAGTGGTTGCCGGCTGAAGCAGGCGCCGGGGCAATAACATGTGGTTGCAGCAGGCGGTCACGGGCCGGCGACCGACTCACGGGAGTCGGCTCCGGATGCAGTAACTTCTATTGTTTGACCAGTGATCGCCTGGCTTAGACGACAAATTCCACGGTTAGGATGCCTCAATGACCCCCGCGCCTCCGTTCGGACGCCTGCTCACGGCGATGGTGACCCCGTTCACCGACGAGGGGAAGGTCGACTACGACGGTGCTGCGGCGCTGGCGACGTACCTGGTCGACGAGCTGGGGAACGACGGATTGGTGATCAGCGGGACGACCGGGGAGTCGCCGACCACCACCGACGCGGAGAAGAGCGAGTTGCTCCGGGTTGTCGTGGCCGCAGTCGGGGACCGCAGCACCGTCCTGGCCGGGGTCGGCACGTTCAGCACCGAGCACACTCGAACGCTGGCCGCGGCGGCGGCCCAGGACGGCGCGGCCGGACTGCTGGTCGTCACCCCTTACTACTCGCGGCCGCCGCAAAGCGGTGTGCTGATGCACTTCACGGCCGTGGCCGACGCATCCGAGCTGCCGATCATGCTGTACGACATCCCGCATCGCGCGGGCGTTCCGATCGCCACCGACACCATGCTCCGGCTGGCCGAGCACCCGCGGATCGTCGCGGTGAAGGATGCCAAGGGCGATCTCCAGGCGTCGGCGAAGGTGCTGGCCGCCACCGATCTGGCCTACTACTCCGGCGATGATGGCATGACGCTGCCACTGCTCTCGATCGGCGCGGTCGGGGTGGTCGGCACCTCGACTCACTTCAGCGCAGTCGGGATGCGGTCGTTGATCGAGGCCTATCTGGGCGGTGACGTGGCCGGCGCCCTGGCCTGGCACCGGAAGCTGCTGCCGATCTTCACTGGCGTCTTCGCCACCCAAGGCTGCATCCTGGTCAAGGCCGGTCTGCGGCTACAGGGATACGGCAACGGCCTGCTGCGTTCGCCGATGCCGGTGGCGACCGAGGCCGAGGTCGCCGGCCTGGTCGCTGCGCTGGAGGCAGCAGGTCTGCCGATCGGGAACGTCTGAGCGACCTGCGACGTTGATTTCGGGGAGACATCGCTCACCGAGACTTTGGTCACAAGCGGCCCGGCGCACAGGCTGCTGACAGCTTCGTCTCAGTCTCTGCCCAGAATCATCCGGGAGAATAAGAGTCCGTTGGTGATCGACAAGCAAGGGAAGGGAGGCGTCGTGACTCACTGGCCGGCGCCTGAAACCGTCCCGACGACCGCGGGGTCGACTCCCGCGGTGTCGAGTGCAGCAGGGACGGCTGCTCCCGGTCGGACCTGGGCGCCCCCAGCCCCGCAGCAGTGGACGCCGCCGAGCTGGGAGCAGATCGTCCGGGACCACAGTGCGCGGGTCTATCGGTTGGCGTACCGGCTGACCGGCAACCCCCACGATGCCGAGGATCTCACCCAGGATGTTTTCGTCCGGGTCTTCCGCTCACTGCACACCTTCCAGCCGGGTACGTTCGAAGGCTGGCTGCACCGCATCACCACCAACCTGTTCTTGGACTCAGCCCGCCGCAAGCAGAAGATCCGCTTCGACGGACTCGCCGACGGCGCCGACGAGCGGCTGCCGAGCAACTGGCCCACGCCGTCGGAGGTGCTCGCCGACGCCGGTCTCGATCATGACGTCGCCGCCGCCCTGGCGGCCCTGTCGCCGGAGTTCCGCGCCGCCGTGGTGCTCTGTGACATCGAGGGACTGACGTACGAGGAGATCGCTGCGGTCTTGGACACCAAGATCGGCACCGTCCGCAGCCGCATCCACCGTGGTCGGGCGCAGTTGCGTACGGCGCTGGCACACCGGCGCCCGAGCGGCGAGCGCGAGCGCTATCTGGGTGTCGAGGTCGAACAGGGCGGGATGCCGGCGCTGGCCGGTCAGTCGATACCGGGGTACGCGAGGGGTTCGTGAGGCCGGAGTCCTGCGCTGACCTGGACGAACTCCGGTCGGCGTACGTCGATGGTGCGCTGGGGGACAGTGACCGCGAGCGGCTTCTGGCCCATCTGGTCGATTGTGCCGACTGCCGACGAGACGTCGCGGAGATGCGGCACATCCGATCGCTGCTGACCGCAGCCGGCACCTTGGACTCGGCGCCGGTCGATCTGTCGGATCGCCTCGTCTCGATCGCCGGCGACGAGGCCACCGAGCCACTGTGGACGCGTCCGTTTCGCCGCACCCAGACACCTGGTCGGCTGCCTACTCGCCAGCAGCTGGTACGTGCGCGCGTGCTCGCGGCTGTGCTGGGGTCCAGCCTGGCCGTGCTGGCCATCCTCGGCATCGGTTACGTCAGCGCGCCGGCCGTGAGTCTGGCGAACGTCGATCCGACGAGGCAGGCCACCATCGAGTTCACCACTGCCGTCTCTGGCTTTCCCTTGGACGGGCGGGTCAGTGGGGCTTTGCAGGGTCTGGCACCGGTCACCGGCACCAATATGGATCGCCCGGAGCCGATCTCGCGGTCGGGCAAGCCGCTGTCGAAGTCGAAAGCGATCAAGGTCTTGGTGCGCGCCGGCCAGGCCGGCTGGGAGTCGAGTTACACCGCGAACCAGGTCGTCACACTGACCCGCGACGGACAGCAGGTGAGCAACACGGTGCAGGTGATCAGCCGCGGCGATACCGGTTTGGAGCTGCGGACCGTGCCGTCGGACTCGTCGGCGGCGCCGGTCACGCTGACCTATATCGAGTCGGAGCACTCGAGTCGACTGGCCGATGCCGACTTGGTCCAGTTGCTGGCGCGCCGCTATACGCTGCGTGGCTGGAAGGGACAGCTGTATGGCGGTCGTCCCGCTGTCGTGGTCGAGGCGGTCGACCCGTCGGTGCCGGCTCCTGATCAGCCAGGCGATCAGACAGCCGGCGGAGCCGAGCCGGCGGCCGACGACGAGGCGGACGGCGTGGTAGCCCGCTGGTGGATCGGCGAGCAGACCTTTCTCATCCTGGGACAGGAGACCTTCGATGGTTACGGCAACCTGGTGACCTCGAGCCGGTTGACCGACCTGCAGATGGGGCAGGTGAGCGAGGATACGGTCGCGTTGCCTGCCTCGCCGGCACGGACGACGACCACGCTCACGCTCTCGCGGGCAGCCGAGCTGCGCAAGAACGGTTGGATCTGCTTCGATCGGCTGGCCGGTCTGCAGTTGCAGCGGATCCGTACCGATGGTCCCGCCCACCCGGACCTCGTGCATCTGATCTACAGCGACGGACTCACCACGGTCAGTGTCGTCGAACAGCGCGGCCGGCTGGAGGACGCACCGGCCGGCAGTACCCAGAACAAGACCCTTGGTGCCTGGGTCACGAGCGGGATGCCGAGCACCGCGACCTGGTCCTCGGGCGATGTCGTGCTGACCGTGGTGACCGATGGGTCACCCGTCACGCTGACCGCAGCCGTCGCCGCGCTGCCACACAAGGCTTTCCGCGGCCAGACTACGATTGAGCGCGTTCGTGCGGGCTGGTCCCGCATCCTAGGGCGATGAGCGGTGACGAGAAGTGACTGACCAGGACCGCTCGGCGGGACCGGACGGAGACCGGGCCGCGGATGAGTCCAGCGCGGACTGGTTCTTCCGGGACCGGTCGGACTCGACTCAACACGGCGATCCGGCAAACGCCTACTACGGTCCGTTCGGTCAGCAGCCGCCACCGGTCGAGGATCCCACCCAGGTGCTGCCGACCTACGCGTCGAGCTATCCGCCGCCGACCGGTTCGCCGTACGTCTCGAGCCACGGTTCGGCAAGCCCGCGGAGTGGGCCGCCACCGACCGCGGGGCCGCCCATTTCGGGGCCGCCCGTTTCAGGGCCGCCGACCGTGGTGCATTCGCCGGCGCCGCCGCCCGGCCCAAGACAGGTGCCGGTTGCCGGCGGCGGATCGCCGCGTCGACCGCGTACCGGACTCATCCTGCTGCTCTCGGTCCTGTTGGCGGCACTGGTCGGCACGGCGGCCGGCTACGGCGGCGCGAAGCTCGCCGGATCCACCGCACCGACGTCGACCACACCCAGCAGCGCACCGTTGCCGCGGCCGTCGAGGACCGGCGGTGCACCGCAGACACCAGTGCCCGCCGCACCCAACCAGATCGACACCGTGCAGGTCGCCGCGACGGCGCTGCCCAGCACGGTGATGATCCGCGTCGGCTCGGGCCGATCCGGTGGGACCGGCTCGGGATTCGTGCTGGACTCCGACGGCCACATCATGACCAACAACCACGTGATCGCCGACGCCGCCGACGGCGGTCGGATCACGGTGGTGTTCTCCGACGGGGCCCGAGTCGAGGCCAAGCTCGTGGGGCGCAGCCCGTCGTACGATCTCGCGGTGATCAAACTGGAGGAGGAGCACGAGCTGACCCCGATGGCGATCGGTGACTCCGACAATGTCCAGGTCGGCGAGTCCGTGGTGGCGATCGGCTCGCCGCTGGCGCTGGCCAGCACGGTCACCCAGGGGATCGTGAGTGCGAAGAACCGCCCGGTGGTGGTCAACTCCAACGCCGGCGCCGACTCGCCGAGCGCCTACATCAACGGCATCCAGACTGACGCAGCCATCAATCCGGGCAACTCCGGTGGGCCGCTGGTCGACGCGGGTGCGCGGGTGATCGGCGTGAACTCCGCGATCTTGACGATGGGGCAGAGCGCCGACGCAGGCGGCAACATCGGTCTGGGCTTCGCGATCCCGATCAACCAGGCGATGGTGATCGGCAAGCTGCTGATCTCCGACGGCAAGGCGACCTATCCCGTGATCGGCGTCAATGTCGGCGGTGACGCCGCCGACGGCGTCCGGTTGTCCCAGGTGGATGCCGATGGACCGGCCGACCAGGCGGGCCTTCGGGTGGACGATGTGATCACCAAGATCGATGACCAGCCGGTCGACACCGCCGAGGAGCTGATCGTTGCCATCCGGATCCATCGTCCCGGCGATAAGGTCACTCTGACCTATCAACGCGGCGCGCAGCAGCAGACCGCTGAAGTGACTTTGGGGAGTCGTGAAGGTTAGCGTGAGCAGATGTTCGACGTAGGGGCTCCGGAGCTCCTGGTCCTGGCGGTCCTCGCCGTGATCCTGTTCGGCCCGGAGAAGCTCCCCGAGTTCGCCCGGAAGGCGGCTCGGGTGATCAACTACGTACGGACCATGGCCGGCAGCGCGCAGCAGCAGTTGAAGGACGAGCTCGGCCCGGAGTTCTCCGATGTCGACGTACGGGATCTGAACCCCAAGACCTTCATCCAGAAGCACCTGCTCGATGACGTCGAACCCCTGGTCGACGATGTCAAGAAGGAACTCGCCGAGGGCACGGCCGCGGGGCGTACTGCGGCCTCCGATGTGACGGCGGCAGTCGACGACGCCAAGAGCGCGTCGCGGTCGAACGGCTCCGCCGCTGGGACGGTGGGTGCCGCGGCAGCCGTTGGTGCGGCAGCGGTTGGCGTGGCGGCGACCAACGGCGTCGCCAGCCCTCGAGTGCTGACCCCGTTCGACCCGGACGCGACCTAACCCATTCCCCACCCCACCCCCGAGCCGGGGGTGCTGTCGACCCAACTCGACTTCGCACCATTTGCTGTCACTGCGCACCAGGCGCACCTGGTGCGCAGTGCAACTAAATGGTGCGAAGTCGGAGTTGGGCCACACGAACTGGTGCGGAGTGGGGGGACGCGTACGGATGGCGCCGCGGGGCCACGGACGATCGCGGGTTCGGCGGGGGACGGGTACGGATGGCGCCGCGGGGCCACGGACGATCGCGGGTTCGGCGGGGGACGGGTACGGATGGCGCCGCCGGGCCACATACGACCGTGTGAGCCCGACTAACCCACCGGGACGAACCCGCAAGCGGGCGGCTACGTGCGGAGTGGGGTCAGCGGCCGGTGGGGGAGACGCCCAGTTGGCGGCCGGCGAGTCCGCGACCGCGCTTGGCCAACTGCTCGGCGATCGCGGTGAGGGCGAGGCCGGAGGGCGAATCCGGGTCGCCGGCAGTGACCGGTACGCCTTCGTCGCCCGCGACGCGCAGCGTCGGATCCAGGGGCACCTGACCGAGCACCGGCACCTGGTAGCCCAGCCGAGTGGTCAGCTTCGCCGCCACCTCCTGGCCGCCGCCGGAACCGAACACCTCGACCCGATGGCTCTCGTGGCAGTGCGGGCAGACGGTCTCCAGATAGGCCATGTTCTCGATGACACCGATCACTCGCTGGTTCATCATCGAAGCCATCGTGCCGGCGCGCTCGGCCACCTCGGCCGCCGCCTGCTGCGGAGTGGTCACCACGATCACCTCGGCATTGGGCAGTTTCTGGCCGAGGGAGATCGCCACATCGCCGGTACCAGGAGGCAGATCCAGCAGCAGGAAGTCCAGGTCGCCCCAATAGACGTCGGCCAGCATCTGAGTCAGCGCCCGGTCCAGGATCGGCCCGCGCCAGGCGACCACCTGGTCCCGGCTGGGCTTGAGCATCCCGATCGAGATGGCCTTCAGCCCGTTGGTGGGCACCGGCATGATCATGTCCTCGACCGCGGTCGGACGGGCGTCGGCGACCCCGAGCATCGCCGGGATCGAGTGACCGTAGATATCGGCGTCCAGCACTCCGACCGTACGGCCCAGCCGGGTCAACGCCATCGCCAGGTTGACCGTCACCGAGGACTTGCCGACTCCACCCTTGCCGGACGCGACCGCGATCACCGTGGTCAGCGAGTCGGGCCGGGCGAACACGATCTCCCGTTCCGCCTGGCCGCCCTTCAGGTGGTCCCGGAGCTGGGCTCGTTGCTGATCGTTCATCACGCCGAGATCGACCTGGACCGACTCGACGCCCTCGACCGCGGAGACCGCGGCCGTCACATCGCGTCGGAGCGTGTCGCGCATCGGGCAACCGGAAACCGTCAGCAGCACCTCGACCCGGACGGCGCCGGGCGCGTTCTCCTCACAGGCCGCGACCATGCCCAGTTCGGTGATCGGTCGCCGGATCTCGGGATCGATCACCCCGCCCAGGGCGGTACGGACGCGGTCGAGCAGTGGAGCGGCGGTCGAGACGGGCACTCGACCAGGTTAGTTGGGTACGCCCGCGATCCGGTGCCGTCTCTCCAGCAAGGTGGTCGAGCGGGCCGCCGCTCCTGCTGACGTATCCCGATGACGTATCCCGACCACGAGGCAACGGCCGCTCAGTGCACCGGATCGGTCAGCACCTCGCGGATCACCCGTCGGGCTTCCTCGGCGGCGATCGAATTGTTCTCGCGCTGGCCGACCACGGTGATCAGCGCCTTCCACAGCGCCCAGCCGCGAGCGCGGGCCCACGTGTCATGATCGAGCCCGAGTGTCTGGGCGTATACCGGCCGAGCCGTACGCGGCAGCAGGGTCCAGGCCAGCACCAGGTCGCAGGCCGGATCGCCGGCGCCGCTGCAGCCGAAGTCGATCACCGCTGCCAGCCGACCGTCCCGGACCAGCAGGTTTCCGTACGCGACGTCGCCGTGGAACCAGACTGGCGGACCCGGCCAGGTGCTGGCGACTGCCTCCGCCAGGATCGCGTTGGCACTTCGAGTCTCGGCCGGCGACAGCTCGCCAAGATCACGGAGTTCCCCCAACGAGCGATGGGCCTCGTCGGCGTACACCTCGAACGGTGCTCCTCGCCAGAAGTTGTGCTGGCCAGGGAGTGGTCCGTCGGTCGCCTCACAGGCACGCAGCGCCACCAGGAACTCGGCGACCGCCTGGGCGAAGGAGACCGGGTCCTCGATCAGGTCGAGCCGGACCGGAGAGCCTTGGATCCAGCGGTACACCGACCACTCGTGCGGATAGCCGAGTCCGGGCCGCCCGCGAGCAACCGGCTGTGGGATCGGGAGGGGCAGTTGCGGCGCCAGGATCGGCAGCCAAAGCTGCTCCTTGGCGACCTGCTCTCGGTAATACCGTGACCGAGGAAGCCTGACACTCAGCTCGTCGCCGAGCCGGTACGTCCGGTTGTCCCAGCCGCTGAGCTCCACCTCGCGGACCGGCAGGTCGGCCCACCGGGGAAACTGCTCGGCGACCAGTCGACGGGCCAGCTCGAGATCGGGCGGTGATTCGTCAGCACCCAACGAAGTCAGCGCTCGCCTCGACGATGCTCACCCAGCTGGCTCCGCTCCCGCTCTCGCTCCTCGTCGTCCAGCTCGGCCAGGATCGAGCGCAGCTCGCTGCGCAGCTCCGAGCGCAGGTAGTCACGAGTGGCCAGCTCGCCGACCGACATCCGCAGGCCGGCGATCTCCCGGGCGAGATAGTCCATGTCGGCCCGGCTCTGCGTGGCCTGCTCCCGGTCCCGTTCCAGCGCTACGCGGTCCCGGGCCTCCTGCCGGTTCTGGGCGAGCAGGATCAGCGGGGCCGCGTACGAGGCCTGCAACGACAAGACCAAGGTCAAGAAGATGAACGGGTACGCGTCGAATTGCGGGCGCGGTGGTCCGAAGGGGATGTTCCACAGCACCCAACAGATGATGATGATCGTCATCCAGGCCAGGAAACGCGCGGTGCCCATGAACCTGGCAAACCCTTCGGCGAACTGGCCGAAGGTGTCTCGATCCCAACGGAAGCGGGGCAGCAGCGAGCGCTTCCGGCGACCGGGGGTGTTGAGCCGCTCTGCGTCCCGCTCCGCCTTAGCCACCACTCACCGCCCGACCCCGACCGCGCCGGCCGAGCGCGGCCTGCGCAGACAGCGCATCCATCTGGGTGCCGCGCCAGTCAGGCGGCAGCACGTGGTCGAGGACATCGTCGACGGTGACCGCACCATGCAGCCGTTTGGCGGCATCGACCACCGGCGCGTTCACCAGGTTGTAGGTCGCGAAGTAACGCGATACGACACCCAGCCGGGTCTGCGGAGTGAGCGGCTCCAACTCGGAGTCGACGAGTGTCGACACGAGGGTGGACGGCGGTTCACGCAGCAGCCGCTGGAAGTGGACACCGCCGATATAGCGTCCGGTCGGCGTCTCCAATGGGGAGCGGCACACGTAGACCATGCACGCGAGGGCGGGGGTGAGTTCGGCGTCGCGCACCTTGGCCAGCGCCTCGGCCACGGTGGCGCCCGGCGGCAGGATCACCGGCTCCGGGGTCATCATGCCGCCGGCGGTGAAGTCCTCGTAGACGAGCAGCCGGCGTACGTCCTTGGCCTCCTCCGGCTCCATCCGGTTCAGCAGTCGCTCCGCGACCTCGGGTGCGAGCTCGGCGATCAGGTCGGCGGCGTCGTCGGGATCCATCTCCTCGAGCACATCGGCGGCCCGTTCCGGGTCGAGCCCCTCGATGAGCTGCACCTGCTCCTCCTCCGGCAACTCCTCGAGCGCATGGGCGAGAGTCTCGTCGTCCAGCGCGGCAGCCACCTCGGCGCGGCGCTCGGAGGACATGTCGTGCAGCTCCCGGGCGATGTCGGCCGGCTTCATGTCCTCGAAGACGGCCAGCAGATGCTCGGTGCCTTGGCCGGTGTCGTCCATCCCGCTGATCCGTACGTCATCCCAGTCGAGGATGGTCACGTGACCCCGGCGACCGAAGCTGCGGGGTTTGGCGTCGCGGATGGCGACCTCGCTGAGCTCCCACTCGTGCATCCGGACCGCCTGCATGGCGACATCGAAAACCACCGCCGGTGCCTGCTGGTCGATCCGCTCGGCTCGTCGGTCGAAGAGGTCGTCGATCACCAGGATCTCCGACTCCCGGCGTTCGAAGCGGCGAGTGTTGAGCGTGCCGGAGATGACGACTTGCAGCGGGTCGATGCTGCGGACCCGGGCCATCGAGATGAAGATGCGATGCCGGGCGAACAACTCGACCAGCAGACCCTTGACCCGAGGCGGTCGGCCGTCGGCGCGGCGCTGCACGATGACGTCGCGAACCCGCCCGAGCTGGTCGCTCGCCACGTCCAGGACGGGCAGGTTCTTCAGCCGGGAGATGAAGACCGAGGTCTCACGCGCCACGAGGCGAGGGTATCCGGCCGAGGCGACAGATCAGGTGGTGCCGTCGCTCGCGTGTCCATCGGTCTGGGACCGGTCGAGGGTGGATCGGCGTCGAGAGACCAGTTTGGTGAGCCGGCCGGAGAGCACCAGCAGCACCAGTGACAGATAGCCGATCGCCGGAAAGATCATCGTGATGACCAGGGCTATGGCGATCAGGGTCGAGGCGACTCGGCAGCCGGTGACGAACGACGCGGGGAGCTCGTGACCCTTCTTCCAGGAGCTCGGATCGGCACGGAAACGGATCACCATCACGGTCAGCAACAGGCTGGCTGCCAGGATGGTGCCGATGTAGAGGACGTACTGCACCCGGTCGGGGGCCGCGGAACCGACGAGTGCGGTGGCGACCGGCAGGAACACGATGCACAGCAGCCAGGCCATGTCGAGGCCGAACAGCCCTGGTAGCTCGTACTCGGCGTGCCGGAACACGGTGTCATGCAGCCGCCAGTAGCGCGCGATGATGACGAAGCTGACCACGAAGCTGATCAGCGGATCGACGTTGTCGGCGAGGTACTCGTAGGTGTCCGCACCGTGCGCCGTGGCCTCGCCGACGTCCTCCATCAGCGGCAGGATGAGCAAGGTCAGGGCGATCGCCACGGCGGCGTCGGTAAAGAAGACGAGCCGTTCGACCGGTCGTCGTTCCATCTCTGCCACTGCGTGCCCTTCGGTCATCGGCCGGCCTTGATCGGTCCGCGCTGCGCGCCGTACGTCAGCTGGCTCACGGGCCGTGGTCCGGGCGGGTCGACGCAGGTCCACGGACTGATCGCGAGGAACTGGGCATGCTGGCGCTTCTTGGCGTTGGACACCACGATGTGGGTGTTGAGGTGGGCCAGGCTGTCGTCGGCACAGGTCTGCGGCTGATCGAAGGCGGCTTCGTCGATCCGGAGCCTCACCTCGAGCTGGCCCTGGTGAATCCGGAGGGAGCCGTGGACGGTCGCCGTCGGGGTCTTCTGCCGGCCGTGCTTCTTCTTGGCCTGCTTCGGTCTGATGGTGAACTGCGCGCGGTCGGCCGTGGCGCCGCGGGCCACCGTGGTGCCCACGGGGAAGGCGTCGTTGTCGCTGCGGTGGTTGACGAGTTCTTCGCCGACTTCGCTTTCGTGCAGGACGTCTTCGAGGTAGACCTCAGCGCCGCGAAGGTCGAACTTCTTCGGTACGGGTTGTCGCAGGGTCATGGTGATCTGGCCGGCTTGTCGACCACGCAGATGCGCGGCGCCGGCAACCAGACTCTGCGGCTGGACACCGTTGCACTCACCGCCAGGATTGTCGTCCCAATTGCGCGGGAAGTCGGGGGTGTCCCAGGTGCATCCGTGGTGCGAGATATCGTCCCAGTCGAGCACCTGGGAGAGGCTGAGGCCGAGGTTGCAGCTGTAGTCCCAGGCGTGGTCGTCGCCGGAGCCGTCGTAGGTGCAGTCGTCGCTGATCGGGCCGAAGAGCACCGTGACGGCATCCTTGTAGCCAGCCTGGCTCAGTCCGACAAAACTGCAGTCCCACCACCAGACCTGAGGGATTGGGTGCGGTGACGGCGAGCACATCTGTTGGCGGGGAAGCAATCCGTAGAACCCGTCCACCAGGTTGAGCACCTGGACGGCAGCGTCGGCCTGCGGAAGCGTGCACGCCGGCGTGTACGGATCGTTGTAGAGGTCGACATAGATCGGCTGGTCCCAGGTTCGACACTCCTTGACGTCCCAGTAGTCCCACAGCACGGGAACGAACTTCTGGTAGATCCAGGTCTGGAATGCCTGACGGCCGGCACTGACGGCGGCCTCCTGGTTCAGGGTCCAGGTCTGCGATCCCACGAGGTGCCCGACCGTGGCCAACAGTCCGTAGTCGGCGAGCACATCGTGGCGATGGCTGGCGATCTGGGTCTCCAGTTCCTCCTGGTTCGTCGTCATGGTCGCGAGGATTTCGTTGTACGTCTTGGCGAACCGGTCGCCGCCCGCATGGTCCGGGCTGCTTCTCGGTGTGGCTGCCGCGGCGAGGCTCAGCGCCGCCGAGCTGAAGTTCAGGACGAAGGCGATGGGTGGAACCAGAGCGGTGAATGCCGACAAGATCTTGAACTCGTTGCTGTAGATCCCCTCCAGCTCTGAGGTGTCGTCGGCCGGCGCCAGTGAGCGGGTCGCCGATGACTCGTCGAGATTCAGCGCCGCGACGGTCGCCGGCAGCTGGCCGTCCTCGTCGTCGAAGAGTTGCCATTGCAGGGAGTTGACGGCCTCGAAGTGGTCGACGACATTGCTGGCCCAATACAGCTCGGCGATCAGCTGGTTCGACACGGCGGTCCAGGTCTCGGTGCTGACACCAGAGCCGGTCGGCGGAGCGCAGCTCGAGTACTGGCTCGGGTTCATGCGTACCGGAGTGCCTTGGCACCCCTTCTCGATGCTGGTCCGATAGTCATTCAGCGTGTCCGACGAGTTGTCACGGGTCGGGTCGGTGAAGGTCTGCCGGATCGGAATGGACAGTCCGAGTTCGCCCTGCAGCTTGGTCAACGCCGTCGCATCGAGGGCGGGGAAATTGCCGTACGGACGGTAGCGGGCAAAGGTCTTGGTGGTCGTGTCATATCGCCAAGTCCGCATGCCGTGGCCGCCGCGGGCCAGCAGCGCCCGGCCCTTGCCCTTCTCCAGTTGGGCGGTCGCGATGGTGCCGTAGCGGGAGGCGTCGGACCAGTCCGCATCGATCAGTGCCGGGACTCGTGCGGACACCGGACCGAGGAATCTGCCGGTGGCGGCGTCGACCGGGTAGGTGAGCATGCCGTCCGGACCACGAACGAGAAACTCGTCGGCACCGTCGCCGTCGATGTCGCCGGACTGGGCGGTGGCATGGTGCATCGGCTGGCTCCAGATGCTGTCGGCGCCGGTGGCGATCGGGTTGGCCGTCCAGCTGCCATCGGGCTGCCGGGTGGCCGTGCCGATGCCCCCGGGCACCCGAGCGGCCATGATGATCTGGGTGCCGTGACCGCGGAGCGGAGTGATGGTGGAGTAGTACTGGGCTTGGTTCCAGCCTTGGCCGTCGGTCCAGACACCACTCGCCGCGCCCGGCGTCGGCCCAGTCCAACTGCCCCAGTTGTCACCGGTGCCGGTGCCGGCGGCGAACGTGACCGTGAACAGGCCGTTCGCGGCGCGGGCGACGACTGTCGTGGCATCCCAGGCGGTGATCGTGGCGTAGTACTGCGGCTGATACCAGCCCTGGGCGTCGGAGAACGTCGGGCTGACAGCTGACTTCTGCCAGGTGCCGCTCTGATAGCGGTAGAGGCTGAGCCCGTCGGACCCGCGGGCCATCAGGTTGACTCGAGTCGACCCGGCTGTGCTGCCGAGTGGCACCAGCTGGATCGACTCGTAGTAGCGCGGCTGACTGGAACCGTCGGCGTTGGTCAGCGGGCCCGCCTTGCTCAGCCAGGTCCACGTCCCGACGTTGGTCGCCTGGTCCCAGGCATAGGCGGCCACCACGAGACCCGCCGCGCTGCGGGCGACCACCTCGGCCTTGCCGTTGCCGTCGACGTCGCCCAACTGGATGGTCGAGCCGTACATCGGGTCTCCCCAGCCGTCATGGTCGGACAGGATCGTGGTGTCGATCCGCACCTGGCTCCACTGCCCGAACGTGGCGTCGAACCGGTAGACCTCCAGACCGGTACGTCCGCGTGCCACCATTTCGTCGACCCCGTCGCCGTCCAAGTCGCCGTACAGGATGCTCCGCTCGGATTCGGTCCAGCCGTTCAGGTCGGTCAGCCCTGGCAGCGTGTACGTCGGCCCGATCGAGCACAGATAGTCCTGGTCGGGATCGGAGTTGGGACACGTCAACGGGGTAGCAGTCAGCGGCGGCGTGGAAGGTTTCGGCTTGCGTGGTTTGGCGTCGGCTTCGGACGAAGTGGCGACCAGCAATCCGAGGATCAAAGCCGTACTGATCACCAGGCTGAGCCACCGCGCGAGGCATCCGGTCACCGCCGGGGGCTCCCGTGGCTGACGCGCGGCCGCAGATCCGCGGTGCCACCCACTCCATCCGGTGCGTCCTGGCCCTCTGGCAACGGGTGGCGGGCGGCCAGCCAGAGCAGCACGAAGCTGATGAACGGCAAGAGGATGTCGGCGTACAGCATGAACCCTGCGTTTCCGGGTGAGTGGTTGCCGGCGGTGACGATCTGGATGATATGCCCGACTGCGGCACCCCAGACGAATGCTGCCGGACCGAGCAGCGCGGCGAACCGGACGGCGGTGTCACGGCTGATGGCGAAGAAGCCGACCAGCCCGAAGCCCAGGCTGGCGACCCCGACCTCGAACTGGAAGGGACTGTCCTCCCAGCCGATCAGCGAGGCAGCCAGCTCGCCGAAGAAGCTGTGGAAGATGAAGTTGACGACGTAGGCCAGCCCGATCCCGAACAGCAGGAACTGGCGCAGCAGGGTCTCGTACACCCGCGCGGCGGTGATCGGTTTGGGACCGATCGCGATCAAGACCAGGGCGACCAGCATGCCCAGCACCGGCAAGGTGACGAAGTATCCGGCAATCAGCAATCCGATCAAGTCGACCATGGTTGCACCTGCTCTCGGTTCGGATTCGTCAGAGTCGTCTTCGTCCCCGACCGTAAGGACCGACCGGCGGGGAGACATCCGCCGACGACGAGCAGGACTCGGCGAACCGGACCGGAATCATCCGCCATCGGTATTCGGCCCCGGCAGGCGGGCGAAGATGGGAAGATCCGGTATGCGCTGGCTCCCGGACCCCGGTGAGCGGATCGAGGCGCCGGGGGAAGGCTCGCGGGCCGAGATCGAGACCTGGCTGCGCACGGTGGTCGACGGGGTGATCGCTGCTCCCCTTCATCGGGGCGACTCGGTGCTGGTCGAGGGTCCGCCGGGGATCGGCAAGTCCCATCTGTGCCGCGCCGTGGTCGCTGCCGCCCGGGCCGGTGGGTCCTGGGTGCTGAGCGCCCGAGCCCAGGAACGGCATCGCCGGGTCAGCTTCGCCGTCATCCACGAGCTGGTCGGTCCCAGCGAGGCCGCCGACCCGGCCGAGATCGCCCTCGAGCGGGTGGACGCTCGGTGCGCGTTGGGCCCGGTCGTCTGCTGGGTCGACGATGCGCATCAGGCCGACGCGGCCTCGCTGCGAGTGTTGCGCCGACTGGTCTGGGCGGCCCGAGATCTGCCGCTGATGATGCTCATTTCAGCGCGCAGCTATCCGCGGTCGGAGGGTGTCGAGCTGCTCACCGGACAGGTCCGGTGCCGAGTGACCTTGCCGGCGATGGACACCGTCATGGTCGGTGGGCTGGTCCGGCGGCTCACCGGGCGAGCGCCGGGACCTCGGCTGTCGGCGCATCTGCAGGGATCTGGCGGGAATCCGCTGTTCGCGACCGAGATGGTGAACGCGCTCGAGGCCGGCGGCCTTCTGGACCGGGCCGGTGCGGGCACCATCGAGCTGGTGGGGGACCCGCCGCCGAACACCGACGGTCTTGCGGCGCTGGTACGCGGCCATCTCAGCCAGTTGGACGAGTCGGTCACCGAGTTGCTGGGTGCGATGACCGTGCTGGGCAGCGGCGCCTCGCTGGAGGATCTCGGCGCCATGTCGTATCTGTCGAGCGCCTCGCGGTGGACGGCCGCCGACCGGGCCGTGCGCTCTGGGCTGGCGGTCTGGAGCGATGTCAAATCCCTGGACTTCAGTCACGAGCTGTACCGCGAGGCCGCGTACGCGCAGCTCGAGGAGGTCGACCGCGTGGCGCTGCATCGCCGGGCGGCCGAGCTGTTGCGCGACCGAGGGGCACCGGCTGCGGTGGTGGCCGAGCATCTGGCGCGCTCGGCGGACGATCGGGTACGGGGCGGGGCCGGCCAGGCCGAGCTTGCCCGCGCGCTCCGATCGGCCGCCGAGGAGTCCAGCGCGCACGCTCCGGCGGTGACCGCGGACCTGCTCGGTGACCTGCAGATCGTCGTCGACGGGTCCGAGGCGGGTTACGACCGGCTCACGGTCGAGCGGGCGACCGCCCTTCAACGGTCCGGGCAGCATCAGGCCGCGGAACGGTTGGCCGAGGCGCAGCTTGCCGTCAGTCAGGACCCACAGTGCCGGCAGGAGCTGCACGAGCTGCGGATCCGTTCCCAGCTCGATCGCGGCGAGACCAGTGCGGCGCTGGACTCGATCGACCGGCTGCTGGCCGGCCGGCTCCCACCGGCCGCCGCTCGCCAGCTCCGAGCACTGCGGTGCTGGGTGACCGCGATGGCAGGCCAGTGGCGGGAGGCCGAGCAGACCGCCACCGCGCTGCTCGGGGAGTCGGCGGCGGAGGAGCGACGACAGATCGAGTCAAGCGTGCTGACCTTGCTGAGCTGCGCCGCGCACCTGCGGGGGCGGTCCGACCAGGCCTCCGTGCTGATCGAGCGGCAGCTACAGCTGCTGGCCGGCGACGACAGCGGCGTCCGGGCGCGGCGCAGTGCGTTGGTCTGGCCTCCGGTGTTCGAGCTGGCTGCCCGCGGGGTGGGGCCGGCGGCCGAAGCAGTGACGCGCTGCCGCGAAGCCTCCGCCGACGTGGGAGCCCGCTGGCTGGATCCGTACCACTGCTTCGTGTCGGCCAGCGTCGCGATCCTGGCCGGGGAGTGGGACGACGCATCGGCGGAGCTCGATGCTGGACTGGAGATGACGGAGGAGATCGGCAGCGGATGGATCTCCACGGCGATTGGTCAGCGGGCCTACCTGGAGGCGCACCGTGGTCGGCTGACGGACGCCCGGCAGCGACTGCGGCTGTTCGAGGAGCGGACCTTGCCGCTGCAGTTCGGTGCCGACGACCCCGGCTGGGCGGAACTCGCCGTCCTGGAGGTGACACCGGCGCTGCCAGAGGCAGTCTCTCTGGCACATCGACTCTGGGCAGCCGCCGAGGAGATCAGCCCGGCTTGGATGCTCTCACTCGCCCCCGATGTGGCGCGGGTCGCGCTGACCGGCGGGGACCTCGGGCTCTGCGAGCGGATGGCTTCTCGGCTCGCTGGCCTGGATGTGTCCGGCTGTCCCGCCGTCGCTCCCGTGGTGGATCAGCTGGTCGGCATGTGCCGAGCCGATGCCGAGCTGCTCACTGCCGCGGCGCGGGCTTTCGAGGGCTACGGCGTGCACCTGCTGGCGACCTATGCCTGGGAGGAGGCGGCGTGTGTGGCGGCGAGGACCAGCCGCCCCGACCTGGCTCGCGAGCCGTTGGAACGGGCGGTTTCCGGCTACCAACACATGGGGGCGATCCCCGACCGGGACCGGGTGCTCGGTCGGGTCCGCCGCCTGGGGCTGCGCCGAGGGCCACGCAGCAAGCACCGTACGGTCGATTTCGGACCGGACAGTCTGACCGCCACCGAGCTCCGGGTGGCACGACTGGTCCGCGCCGGCCGGACCAATCCCCAGATCGCCAGCCAGCTGTGGTTGTCGCCGCGGACGGTGCAGACCCACGTCTCACACATCCTGGCCAAGCTCGGTCTACGGTCTCGGGCCGACTTGACCGGCGTCAACCTGCCCGACTGACCTCCTGCCGACTGACCTCCCGCATTCTTCGGCTCCCGGTTGTTATGGTGCGGACACACCAGGAGGTCCAGTGTCCAGATCACTTCCCCAGCTGGGCGGGATGCTCACGCGGCGTATCGCGATGACCATCACCCCCCGTTCGCTCGTCGCCGCGGTTGCGGCCGGGCTGATGATCACCAGTGCCGCACTCGTGGCCCCGCCCCAGCAGCTTCCCCAGGCAGCTGCAGCACCGGTGAGCGATCCGGCGCTGGCCAAGAAGCTCACGACCTTGATGAAGGACTCCCGGATCACCAAGGGCAAGACTGCGGTGGCCGTGCTCGACGCTGCGACGGGCAGTGAGCTCTATCAACGCAAGGGCAGCCAGGCCACCATCCCAGCGTCGAACACGAAGATCGTCACCGCCGCGGCGGCGATGCACACCCTGGGTCCGGACTATCGGTTCCAGACCCAGGTGATCAAGCGGGCCAAGGTCACCGGCAGCACCCTGAACGGTCGGCTCTATCTCAAGGGATACGGGGATCCCACGGCCCGGCAGAGCGACTATGCCTCGTTGGCCAAGCAGGTCCGGGCTGCCGGGATCAAGACCGTGACCGGCAAGCTGGTCGTCGACGCGACGTACTTCGACAGTGTTCGCTACAACCCGGCCTGGCGCACCAGCTATGCCGACGCGTACTACGCCGCGCCGATCTCGGCCCTGACATTGGCGCCGAACGCCGACTACGACTCCGGCACGGTGATCATCACGTATCGCGCCGGCGCGGTCGGCAAGAAGGCCAAGATCACCACGACACCGGCGGCGGCGAAGTCGTACCTGTCGATCAAGAACCTCACCAAGACCGGCGCGAAGGGCTCATCGTGGACCGTGGGCGTCGGCCGATCGTACGGGTCGGGCACCATCACCGTGCGTGGCCGGGTGCCCAGCGGAGGCTCCGGCAGTGCGCTGATCAGTGTCAACCGGCCCGACCTGTACGCGGCGGCGATCTTCCGGGCGGAATTGAAGAAGGCGGGCGTCTCGGTGAAGGGCGGTACGACAGTGCTCGCCACGCCGGACGGCAAGCGCACGGTGCTCGCGACCGACCACTCGATGCGGCTGAAGGACCTGCTGGTGCCGTTCATGAAGCTGTCCAACAACATGCATGCCGAGGCGCTGACCAAGGCGATGGGTGCCAAGCGTTCCGGTGCGGTCGGCACCTGGACGAACGGGCTGGCGGCGACCCGGGCGTACCTGACCCTGCGGAAAGTGCCGATGACCGGCGTGTCGCTCTCCGACGGATCCGGGCTGACCCGGGCCAACACGCTGACTCCGCGGGCTCTCGGGACACTGCTGGTTGCGGTTCAGTCCGAGCCGTGGTTCCCGGCCTTCAAGGCGTCGCTGCCGGTGGCCGGCAACACCAACCGGATGGTCGGCGGCACGCTGCGCTATCGGATGAACGGCACTCGGGCAGAGAACAACGCGTGGGCGAAGACCGGTTCGCTGACCGGGGTGACGGCGCTCAGCGGATATGTCAAGGGTCGAGACGGGCACCTGTATGTCTTCTCGATGCTCAGCAACTACACCCAGAGTTCGCCGCGGCCGGTCGAGGACAAGCTGGTCGTCACGCTGGCCGGTTGGCGCCGCTGAGGACGGCCTGGTTCGGAGCCTCTGGACGCATTCGCGGTTTTCACCGAGACCTCGCGGCCAGTTCGCGGGGGTCTCGCGGACACAGTCGATGCACAGGGTCGAGCGGTAGAATCCTGGGTGCACTGAACCCGTCAAGAGGTGGCCCCCATGTCCTTCCAGCGTCCGCAGCCCGGTTCGCTGTTCGAGTTGCAGTTTCCCCAGTCGGTGGGCATCTTCAACAGCTACGCCGACGCCCAGAAGGCGGTGGACTACTTGGCCGACGAGCGCTTTCCGGTGCAGAACCTGGCGATCGTCGGGACCGACCTGAAGTCTGTGGAGCGGGTGCTCGGCCGTAAGTCCTGGAGCACCGTGCTGTCTCAAGGCGTCTCCTCGGGCATCTCGACCGGTCTGTTGGTCGGCATCGTGATGTTGATCTTCGCCAACCCGCCGAGCGTGGCGCTGATGCTGGTGACCTGTCTGGCGATCGGCATCGCCATCGGGCTCACCTTCGCCGCCGTCGGCTACGCCATGACCCGGGGCAAGCGCGACTTCACCTCCGTGACCCAGACGGTGGCCACCAAATACGAGGTGCTCTGCGAGCACAAGGTCGCGGTCCAGGCTCGGGAGATGCTGCAGCAGCGTCCGGGTGGCCGCGCCGCCGCCTTCGAGTGAGCCGGGCACCCCGAGCGTCGGTCCACCTCTCGTGCCGGGTCTGCCCGGAGTCTCCAGCCCGAGGTGTACGTCTAGCGCCGGCGGGCCACAGAAGTACGGAAGTCGAGCTCTACCGGCCACGAACACGGTCACTGCTGCGCCACGCCGCCAACCACCGGCGGTAAGAAGATGGATGTTTCTCTGAGTGTGCTCGTCATCTCAGCAGAGGTCGCAAGTTGCCGGCCAGCTCCACGGCGGCTTCGATCTCGGCCTTGCGGATGGCCACACTCTCCACGTTGAAGCCGTACGGGATCCCGAGCCGCCGACAGAAGGCGGCGAGATCCTCGGCCGCGTGCAGGCAATGCGCGTAGCTCACGTGCAACGGGTCGTCGGTGTACCTGAGGTCGTTCTGCAACCAGCGAGGAACCTGGATTCCCAACCACTGCAAGAAATCCAGTGTCTTGAGGGATCCGCACATCGCCAGGGTGAAGATCACCGGGCGCGGCGCGATGCCGCGTTCTGCACACGCGTAGAAGTAGTCCGACAGGACGCTCCTGGTGCCGTCGATGTCGTAGATCACCTGGCTGACGAAGAACGAGCAGCCGGCCTCCTGCTTGGCAAGCATCCGCAGGTGCTCGTCGCCCCGGGCGGTGTGTCGCTCGGTGATCATCACCGCGCCCAGGGCGAGGTCGGGCTGCCGATCGGCGCGCAGCTGCTGGGCCTGACGCAGCGTCGTACGGACCACATGGTCACGCGAGCAGGCTCCGACGAAGACGCCGAGCTGCTGGCTGGGATCGGTCTGATCCAACCAGGCGCCGAGCTGATCGGGTCCGTATTTGCCGACCGACCGGTAGAGGACCACGGGCTTGTGCCAGGCGCCGAGGTGATCGACGTAGTAGGCAGCCGGGTCGATGGTCGACAGATACGGAAACGGTCGGTCGTCGGTGACCCGGTCGCTCTCGTCATCGATGTCGTACAGCAGCAGCCCGTCGAGATCGAGGTGCGCCAACCGCTGCAGGGTGATGCCGGCGATCCGCGCTCGGTCCTCCACCGTGGTGCTCGTCTTCGGCGGGGTGATGCCGAACAGCAGCATCCCGCCGCGGCCCTGTTCGACCAGGGTGGGCAGCGACGGACGCGCGCTCGGTGTGGTGCCGGAGGCGGAGGAGGGCTCAGTCACGAGGCAGCAGAGTAGCCATCCAGGCCTCGACATCCGCACTGGAGCGGGGGAGTGCGGCGGACAGGTTCTCCGCACCGTCAGCGGTGATCACGATGTCGTCCTCGATCCGTACGCCGATGCCGCGCAGGTTCTCCGGCACGAGTTCGTCGTCGGCCTTGAAGTAGAGACCCGGCTCGACGGTGATGACCATGCCTTCCTCGAGGACACCGTCGCGGTACTTCTCCCGTCGTGCCTGGGCACAGTCGTGGACGTCGATGCCGAGGTGGTGTGAGGTGCCGTGCACCATCCACCGGCGATGCTGCCCGCCGTCGGTCGACAGTGACTCCTCGGCGCTGACCGGCAGCAGTCCCCACTCCTCCAGCTTGTGGGCGAGCACCGTGATCGCGGCCTTGTGCACATCAGCGAACTTCACCCCTGGCTTCGCGGCGTCGATCCCGGCCTGTTGGGCTTCCAGTACCGCTTCGTAGACCATCCGCTGGTCATCGCTGAAGTGGCCGCTGACCGGCAGCGTACGGGTGATGTCAGCCGTGTAGAGAGTGTCCAGCTCGATGCCGGCGTCGAGCAGCAGCAGGTCACCCTCGCGCAGATCGCCGTCGTTGCGGATCCAGTGCAGGGTGCAGGCGTGCTCGCCGGAGGCCGCGATGGTGTCGTAGCCGATCGCGTTGCCGGCGTGCCGAGCGTGCAGCCCGAAGATCCCCTCGACCCAGCGCTCGCCGCGACCGCGGCGTACGGCTTCGGGAAGATCGCGAACGACCGCCTCGAACGCCTCCGCGGTCCTGGCGCACGCCTCCCGCATCTGCTCGATCTCGAAGTCGTCCTTGACCAGGCGCAGCTCGCTCAACGCCACGGCGAACTCGGTGTCCTGAACGTTCTTGGCCTCTTCCTCGGTGCCCTCGACGGACTCTTCGACAGACTCTTCGGCGGCGGCGCGCAGCTCGTCGAGCCGGGCTGCCAGCGCGGGGTCGGCATCGCGGAGCACCCGGATCAGTGTCTCGGCGGCGTTCTTGGCCAGGTGCTCATCGAGCTCGGACCGCGGTACGCAGCGGATGCCGCACAGCGCGGCCAGCTCCTCGAGGGAGGGGCGACGACCGACCCACATCTCCCCGTACCGCGCATCGGAGTAGAACTCCGCCGAATCCCGCGGTGCCCGGGGGGTGAAATACAACGCTGCGTCGTGGCCATCGTCGGTCGGCTCCAGCACCAGCACGGCATCCGGTTCCCGGTCGGTGCCGAGCCCGGTGAGGTGGGCGAACGCCGAGTGCGGACGGAACCGGTAGTCGGTGTCGTTGGAACGGATCTTCAAACCACCGGCGGGGATCACCAGCCGCTGGCCGGGGAACAGCGCACTGACCTTGGCGCGTCGAGCGGCGGCCGCAAGGGAGGCCGGCAGAGGGGTCGGCAGCTCGGTGGGGTAGGGCGCCCACCCGCCGGCGATGAACGATTTGAACGCCTCGGAGAACGGCGTCTGACGGTTGGGCAGCTCAGGCTGGGTCTCGCTCATCTGGCCAGTCTGTCACCCGTAGGGTGAGACCGTGACTGCGATGCATGGTCGCGCTCTCGCACTCCCCGAGAGGCTCCGCCCATGACCGACGTACGCGAGCGGCTCTCTGCGCCCGACTTGTCGGATCGGTTGATCCTGCTCGGATTTCGCGACGACGACCGGGCCGACACGCTCGCGGCGGCGGCGTCGGTGCTGGAACGCTCCGACCAGCTTGCCCAGGTGCAGCGGATGGTGGACCTCCTGCTGCTCGGGATCGGTCAGTTTCGCGGACTCGACGAGGACACTGTGCCGAATCCTTGGCCCGACGGCGGCACCGAGTCGCCCTGCGGGTCAGGTGTGCTGGAGCTGATGGCGCTGCTGGCCTGCGTCGACGACGTACGCTCCTTCCACACCTCACGAGGAATCGCGGCCGACGACTCGTGGCGCGCCTTGTCCGACCTCGGGCAGCAGGTGTTCGTGCATCGGCTCACGTTCGGGTCCTTCGGCATCCACACCCACGGCTGGCTGCGGATCGCCTGGTCGGGGGCGCTGTATTGGCTGGGCCGGCTACAGTTCAACCTCTGGCCGAGCGGCAGATCGTCGACCGGCTGGGTGTTGTCGACGCACATCCCACGGTCTGGCCCGTTGACTTCGGACGAGGTGGACGCCTCCTTCCGGTGGGCGCGGCGGTTCTTCGCCAAGCACTTCGACGAATATCCGGCCGACGCCTTCGTCTGCTCCAGCTGGCTGCTGGATCCCGAGCTGGCCGAGGCGCTGCCAGCTTCGTCCAACATGGTGAGGTTTCAGCGGCGCTGGTCACTGGAAGGCGAACCGGCGATCGGCGATGACGATGCGCTCTTCTTCACCTTCAACCGGCGCCCGCCGGTCGACCTCGACTCGCTGCCGCGAGACACCTCGCTGCAACGCGCGATCCTCGACCGGCTGCACAGTGGTGGTCACTGGCAGGTCTGGGGCGGTCGGATCCCGTTCGACACACCTGGCGTGGGCTCGTACGAAAGGCTCGACCGCGATGACTGAGCTGTATCTGGTGCGGCACGGGGAGACGACGTGGAGCGCCAGCGGTCGGCATACCTCGGTCACCGATCTCGGGCTCACCTCGAACGGGGTTCGTCAGGCCGAGTCATTGCGAGGGCACTTGGATCCGAGCTCCTTCGAGCTGATCCTGTCCAGTCCGCGGCAGCGAGCCCGGCGGACCGCCGAGCTGGCGGGCTTCTCGGGTGCGTACCAGCCGGAGATCAGCGAGGATTTGGCTGAGTGGTTCTATGGCGAGTACGAGGGGCTGACCAGCGCGCAGATCCACGAGTCCGATCCGGGCTGGACGATCTTCACCCACCCGACGCCTGGCGGCGAGACCCACGGTCAGGTGAGCGAGCGGCTGGACCGAGTCATCGAGCGGATCCGGCATGCCGGCGTGGAGCGGGCGGTCTGCTTCAGTCATGGACACGCCTTGCGGGCGCTCGCCGTACGCTGGCTCGGACTGGATCTGATGTGGGGCGCACACTTCCCGCTCGACACCGGAACCATCTCCATCCTGGGTGAGGAGAAGGATCGACCAGCCATGCTGCGCTGGAATGCTGTGTAGTCGTCGCTCGCTGTGAGGCTGCGCTCCCAGGACTCCGTCTTCCTTCGTCGTTCGCAAACGAAAGAGCGTGTTTGCTCTCTCCTCAGTCCAGACGGAGCCCTCGCTTCGCCTCACGGCCGCTCGCGACGGGTCGTCGCTCGCTGTGAGGCTGCGCTCCCAGGACTCCGTCTTCCTTCGTCGTTCGCAAACGAAAGAGCGTGTTTGCTCTCTCCTCAGTCCAGACGGAGCCCTCGCTCCGCCTCACGGCCGCCCGCGACGGGTCGTCACTCGCTGTGAGGCTGCGCTCCCAAGACTCCAACCCGAAGTCGGAATAGGCCACTGGTGTGGCGGCGGAGTCAGGTCAGCGGAGGAGACGAATGACGAACCGCGGTGCCAAGAAGGCGGCCCCAACCACCGACTTCGAGCATTCGCGCGTGATGGCAGGCGTGGGGAATAGGGTTGGGCACACCTTGGTCCGCGCCTATCCAGGAGGTCATCATCAAGGCCAGTACGGACGCCCAGAAGCTGTTGTTGCAGGTCCAGACGCTCGACAGCGCGCTGATCCAGCTCGCGCACCGACGCCGTACGCTGCCGGAGCACGGCGAGCTGCAGCGCCTCACGGTGGAGTCGGAGGAACTCGACGACGCCCTGGTCGCCGCACAGACCGCGGTCAGCGACCTGGAGGCCGACCAGGAACGAGCTGAGGCCGACCTCGAACCGGTCCGGCAACGACTCGCCCGCAACCAGCAGCGGATCGCTGACGGCACGATCGCCGATCCCAAGGCGCTCAACTCCATGATCGAGGAGGTCGAGCATCTGAAAAAGCGGATCAGCGATCTCGAGGACGCCGAACTGGAGGTGATGGAGGCACTGGAGGAGGCGATCGCCACCCGGGACCGGCGACAGGCCGAGGCCGCCGAATTGGCCGAGCGGAAGCTGACGGCGACCGTGCGACGCGATGAGCAGCTAGCTGTGATCGAGTCCGACGCCACGGCCCGTCGCCAGGACCGCGAGGCCCTGACGCCCCAGTTGCCGGCCGACCTGTTGGCTCTCTATTCCAAGATCGCCACCGGGCACGGTGGCGTCGGCGCCGCCGAACTGGTTCAGCGTCGCTGCACCGGTTGTCGTCTGGAGGTGAATGCGGCCGACCTGCGCGCATTCGCTGCTGCGGCAGCGGACGAGGTGCTGCGCTGCGAGGAGTGCGGCCGGATCCTGGTCCGGACCGATCAGTCCGGGATCTGACGAAGGGATCCTGCCGGACTGGTGAAAGTCCTGGTGCGACTTCGCACCCAAGCTCTCGCACGGTTGGTCGTCACTTGCTGCTCTGCCGTTCGCGACGGGTGAGGGAGAGGTAGGTTGCGCTCATGCCAGCTCGCATCGTAGCGCTGCCGACGACTGACACTCCGACGACCTTGCAGGAAGCGCTCGCCGCCTTGCGAGCGCGGCTCGAGATCCCGGCGCAACTCCCGCCGTCGGTGACCGCGGCCGCCGAGCGGGCTGCGTCGCGTGCCCGTCGGCCGGCTCTCGACCGGACCGATCTCGAGTTGGTGACCATCGACCCGCCGGGATCGAGGGATCTCGATCAGGCTCTGCACATCGCGCGCAGCGGGCAGGGCTACCAGGTCTCGTATGCGATCGCCGCGGTGGCGTCTTTCGTCGCGGCCGGAGATCCGATCGATGTCGAGGCGCGGCATCGAGGGCTCACCTTCTATGCCCCCGACCTACGTACGCCGCTCCATCCACCGGTGCTCAGCGAAGGAGCGGCCAGTCTGCTTCCGGATCAGGACCGCCCGGCCCTGCTGTGGACCCTCCGGCTCGATCACGACGGCGAGTTGATGGAGGCCACGGTGGTGCGCGCCCTCGTCCGGAGTCGGGAGCAGCTGACGTACGAGCAGGCCCAACGTGAGGTCGATGGGGGAGCCGCACGGAGCACCCTGGCTCTGCTCGTCGAGGTCGGACGACTGCGGGAGGAACGCGAACGAGACCGTGGCGGCGTGAGCCTGCAGATTCCGACCCAGGAGGTCGGCGTCGACGATCGTGGGCAATACACCTTGAGCTATCGAGCAACCCTGCCGGTCGAGGGCTTCAATGCGCAGATCTCGCTGCTCACCGGGATCGCGGCCGCGCGGTTGATGCTGGCCGGTCGGATCGGCATCCTGCGTACCCTGCCACCGGCGGAAGCCACCGCGTTGCAGCGACTCAGGCGCACCGCCGATGCGCTCCAGATCAGTTGGCCCGATCAGCAGTCCTACCCGGAGTTCGTACGCAGTCTTGACCCGGTCATCGCTCCGCACGCGGCCATGCTGAACGCCTGCACCGAACTGTTTCGTGGGGCTGGCTACGCGGCCTTCGACGGCACCGTGCCGGGGCAGACTCGGCATGCGGCACTGGCCACCGACTATGCGCACGCGACGGCGCCGTTGCGTCGGCTGATCGATCGATTCGTCGGCGAGATCTGCCTGGCACTGGCGGCGGGCGAGCCGGTGCCCGATTGGACCCGGGCGGCCCTGCCGGAGCTCCCTGAGTTGATGACAGCAGCCGAGTCCCGCGCGAAGAAGTACGAGCGGGCGGTCGTGGACTTGGTCGAGGTGTCACTGTTGCACGACCGAGTCGGTGAGCAGTTCACCGGGACCGTTGTCGACGTGGAGTCGAAGGGTAAGCGCGGCATCGTGCTGGTGGCCGACCCGGCCGTGCAGGCGCGTGTCAGCGGGCCGGATCTGCCGTTGGGTGCCGAAGTCAGCCTGCGGCTCATCTCGGCAGACTGGGCAACCGGCAAGGCGGAGTTCAGCCGCGTCTGAGCAGCCCTGACCCCGCTACGGGTTGCGCGAATCACCAGAGTCAAGGACTGGTCAGTGTGCGATCGCCATGGCACACTAGGAGAGCAATTCGGACGAACTCCGTCTGGATTGCGTCAAGGCTCGGGGGAGTTTTCAGCAGACTCGGGGGAGTATCAGCGGTGGTCCACTAAGGACCTCCGCGGAGGAGTCCTACGATGTCGAGTCTTGAGACCGTGGCCCAGGAGGGCGACCCGGCGAGCCGTGGCGGACGTGTGCGCGCCTATCTGCGCCGCTTCTTCACCAGTTGGGTGGCCGAGGATCCAACACCGGAATATTCGACGCTGGACCGCGCCGACGGTCTCGGGCAGGTGCCTGATCCGGTCTGCACTCCGCGAGTGGCCTTGCCGGAGTCGGCAGAGGTCGCCGCGCAGAGCCACCGCGATGATGAAGACGTACGGGAAGTGGCGGTAGCGCGGAGCATGGCGGGAGAACGAGTCAGCGCGTGAGCCGGAAGTGGGCCGGCGAGCCCTGACTCAGCGGGTCAGAGCTCGCACTCCGCGGCGAGTAGATGGTGGTCGCTGCAGCGGGTGGGGTCGGTCCGGATGAGGCGACCGGAGATGATTCGGATGTCGCCCTTGGCGCCGAGGTCGTCGATCCAGGCGCCGTTGACCGCGCTGTCGGTCTTGCGACCGCCCCAATGAGATTTGAGCTTGCCGTTGGGCACCGTGGTGCGGACCTGGCTGAGGAGGGTCCAGTTGGCGGCGGCGAGCATGGGGCGGGGTTTCTTGGCCTGCTCCGCGTTCGGGTTGGCTCGCGCAGCCGTGGCATCGTTGAGATCGGCGCCCATGATCCGGGCTCCGTTCTTGGTGGCTGCGCAGAACTCCCGGGTTTGGAGTCGGCGGGCGGCGGGCCCATCGGTGTTGGGGTCGCTCTCATTCTCGAGATGGGTCACGTCGGCCCAGAATCTGAGCCCGGATGCCTTGTGTCGCAGCGGCACGGAGGTGACGTACCGGTTGTCATTGTCGCTGTAGAGCTTGCTGATCGGCTGATCGGCCCGCTCGAGCACATCCTGCCGCCACATGACGCCAATGCCGCGCTCACGGTGATAGAACCAACCGGAGCCGAGTCCATTGGCGATATCGGCAGCAGTCTTCTTGTCCAGTTCTTGGAGCAGCACGAGGTCCGGTCTGGCGGACTTGAGCGCGTCAATCAGCCCCGGCAGCCGCTGCCGCCAGGTAAGCCGCTTCTTGCCGGACTCCCGGTCGGTGCGACGCAGCACATTCAGTCCGGCAACGGTGATGCGGGGGCGAACAGGCTCCGGCTGGGTCGGTTCGATTCTGGGCTGGACGTTCGGCTTGGGCCAGAGCTGGCTCCCACCGGCGGAGGAATCGCGCCAGATCGTGATGCCGTTGGTCGCGCCGACCTTCGTCGCAAGGGCGATCACTTGCTTGAGCCCCAAGATCCCGTCGCAGAACTCGGGGTTGTCGCGGAGCACGTCCCGCTGAAATCGCGTGGCCGCGGCGAGGGTGGCTGCGTCGTAGTCACCGGTGCGAGGCAAAGAGATCCCGAGGGCCATTGCCAGCCACGTCTGGAGGTAGGCGACGGTATCGGAGTTGGTGACATCCTGATTGATCCGGTCGAGGTAGAGGCGACCGGAGGTCGGCATCGGATACTCAACCACCTGGACGACCAGGGGTGGCGTGGACGGCACCGGTTGGTCGACGGCGCCGGAGGAATCGGTACGGATTGTCGCCCGGATCTTGGCGCGATTGAGTAGCGCGATCGTCTGGAGCGGCCCCAACTCGCCGTCCCTGGTGTCGCCCAGCGACGCCTGGAAGGCCGTTGCCGCCGCGAGGGTGGCCGCGTCGTAGGCGCCGGTCTGTGGGATGCCGAGGGCGCGTTGGACGAGCCGGACGCTATCGGAGTTCGTGACACCGGAAACGAGTCGATCAGTCCACACGACGGAGATCGCGGGAGCGGACTTCCACGAGACGTGGACGTGGTTCTTGTGGGACCTCGAAGGGTCCTGGCTGTCGGCGTCGAAGTAGCGGATCCAGCCTTGCTCGGGTCGGGTCGTGCTGATGATCCGGCCGTCGAAGATCACGTACCAGATGCCCAGGCGGGCCCGGTTCACCCAGATCCAATCTGCGAGTTCCTGGCCGCGCCGTCGTCCGGCAGGGGTGGACCAGGAGGGGACCATGGCGTCGGCGGCGAGGCCCTGGCGGGGGTGGTGGCCGTTGTAGGTGCCCCAGGAGAATCCGGGGAGCAACTGGTCGGCCTCGATGACGCATTGACGGGCACCTGCGTCCCACTCAGTGAGGTTCGATGTGACACTCATCGGGAATGCCTCCCGTCGAGCTGGTTGGTCGCCATGATGGTCTCCTGTCGATTGGGCTGACCAGCCACCTATAGGCCGCGCGGGCAGCGGGCGTGGCTGGTTGTAGGTGCGCATTGAGCCGCGCGTGATACGAGAACGGGGCGGTCAGAGCGTCGCCTGGGCACGCTCTGAGAACGTGGCCGGACCGTTCGGGTCCCGTACGCACCTCGACACCCTGTCAACGCAGATCTGACGAGCGGGGATGCTTCATGCCTAGCCAGGTGTCAAGGGCCAGCAGAACTTGACCACTGGCGGTCTTGATGGCTGACCGGTGGCGGTCACGAGAAGTGCACGGTGGTGGCCATGGGTTCTGCCCGGGGTTGGCCACCGTCCGGCCTTGGTTCAGCTGCTCAAGGGGTTCACCCCCTGGCCGGCGAGTGCTTGGGTGAGGCGGACCGAGTCGCCGGTGGTCTGGCAGATGTGGGCGTGGTGGAGGAGCCGGTCGACGGTGGCGGTGGCCAGGGTCTTGGGCATGAGCTCGTCGAAGGCTGCTGGGTGCAGGTTCGACGAGATCGCGATGGAGCGTTTCTCGTAGCCGGCGTCGACCAGCCGGTAGAGGCCCTCGGTGGCGTCGGCGGCGACCGGGAGCAGCCCGATGTCGTCGACCACGATCAGGTCGGCCCGTAGCACCCGGGCGATCGCTTTGGTGACGGTGTCGTCGGCGCGGTGCCGGCGCAGCAGCACCCCGAGGTCTTCCAGGGTGAACCAGGCGACTCGTAGTCCTTGTTCGACGGCGTGCTGGCCGAGTGCTTCGAGCAGGAACGTCTTCCCGGTGCCCGACGGTCCGCAGACGACGAGGTTCTCGCGGCGGCCGATCCATTCCAGGGTGCGTAGCGCTTGCTGGGTTGGTGCTGGGATCGACGACAACTGGGGGTCCCAGCCGCCGAAGGTCTTGCCGGTGGGGAACCCGGCCGCGGTGCGGCGGGTGGCCAGGGCGGAGCGTTCCCGGCCGGCGACTTCCTCGGCGAGCAGGATCCGCAGCACCTCGACCGGTTCCCAGCGTTGTGCTCGGGCGGTGGCGATCACCTCCGGCGCGGCGCGGCGGATATGGGGCAGCCGCATCCGCCGCAGCAGCTGCTCGACATCGGCCGGCAGCGGCGGCGGTAGCGGTGCCCCGGCTTTCGGGACCGCGGCAGTGGTGGTGGCGGTCATCGGCCAACCCCCTGACTGCTGGTCACCGGGCTGCTGGTCATCACCTGGCTGTTGGTGACGGGTTGGCCGAGTTGTGCCCAGCTGAGGGTGCCCTGGGCCAGGGAGTGCTGGTCGCCGGCACGACGCGCCGCCGACGGCTGGTCGGGTCGGGGGTGGCGGGCGTGGTGGTCGAGGATGGAGGCCAGGTCGGCCTCGGCGAACCGGCCGTGGACGGCGGCGTGGCCGAGTGCCCAGTCCACGTCGCGGGCGTCGAACAGGCGGGACAGATCGACGGCCTGGGCCATCTTGACCCGCATCTTGCCCGTGCCGGCAGCTGCTGCCTCGCGCAGCCACAGCACCGCCCCGTCGCCGAGGGCGAGGAACGCTGACTCCGCCGGGTTCTTCGCTTTCGGGGCCCGGTCCAGCGGCCCGGCCGGGGCGGGCGGGAAATGGCTGTCGTCGACCCGGGGGCTGCCGGGACGGGTGCGGTCGTGCCGGGCGATCTCGACCGGCCCCCGGGCCGGGTCGACATAGGTGATCACGACCTGCTCATCGACTCCGCCGACCCCATAGCCGCGGACCCACACCGTCTTGCCCAGCAGGCTGGTCCCGCCGAAAGGCTCCCCATCGGGGCCGGCCAGCCGGTAAGGCACCGAGTACTGGCCGCCCTCGAAAGTGACCATCGGCGTGTTCGCCGGCACGATCCGGGTCGTGCCGAACGCCACCGTGTAAGGGACAGCGGCGACCGGATGCAGCCGGGCCCGTTCCTCGGCCAACATCTCCACCGGTGGCCGCCGGGTGATCCGGTGCGGGCGGGCGTTGACTCCGGTCTGGAACACTCCACAGGCCTTCCGCAGCTCAGCGAACGAGGCGTACTCGGGCAGCAGGTTCGCCTCCGTCGGCACCAGATCAGCCTTGCTGACCCGCACACTGGCCTCGCTGCCACCCTTCGACGCCGGATCCGCCGGCACACAGGTGTGCACGGTCACCGCGTAATGAGCCGCCCACGCGACCAGCTGCGCGTTACGGACCGGGATCCCGGCGATGTGGTCGGTGGTGACGGTCTTCTCATTGTCGGTCAGCACATAGGTCGGCACCCCACCCACCAGCCGGAACGTCTGGTCCAACGCGGCGAACACGCTCGGCAGCGTCTTGTCCCGCAACGCCAGCACGACCCGGAAACGGGACCAGGCCAGCCACGCGCAGAACAACACCGTGGCGACCCCGGCGACCATCGGGCCCTGCCCATAGTCGTACTGCAGCCACATCCCCGGCTCCGGGACCCATGGCCGGTGGACCCGTAACCGGCCATCACGGTAGGCCTGCTTCGCCTCCGCGACCGCGCGTCGGGTGGTCCGTTCCGACCCGGCATAGCCCATCGCGACCAGCTTGTCATGGGCCACATCCGCGCGGACCTTCCCGCGGGAACGCTCGACCAGCTCCTCCAGCTTCGGCAAAAACTCATCAATCAGCTGCGGCCGAACCACACCGTCGGCGACCGCACCACCCGCGGCGCGGGCCTCCACATAGCGTTTCACCGTGTTCGGCGAACACCCCGCCAGCTCGGCGGCATCACGCAACGACCTGGTCAGGTCGTAGGCATCCAAAATCTTCATGATCTCCTCGGCAGACTTCAACTCATCCCTTCCTCGGGTAGCGATCGGGCGCATCAGCACCGCTCATCGCACCCGAGGAAGGAGCCCAAACCCGGCAACCCGGGCAGGCAGACGACATCGTGTCGGGCAGATCCCATGACCGTCAGCGTTCAGTTCTCATGGCCGCCAACGATCAACTTCTTGGCCGTCTCCGTTCAGTTTCTCGTGGCCGCTGACAGCCAGGCAGGATTTGCGGCCAGTGTGTGTGGTCGGCGGGACGAGCCGGCCTGTAAGCCGGATTCTGTCTCGGGCCGGAGCCCGAGTGACGATCATCCATCTGCGACGGCCGTTGCCGACCGCCTGGTGCGATCTACCCGGGAGCCTCGGACGAGCAGCCCTCGAACGCTCCCGCGGATGCCCGGGGGCATCCTTCTTGATCTTGCTCCGGGTGGGGTTTGCCTAGCCATCCCGGTCACCCGGGATGCTGGTGGTCTCTTACACCGCCGTTTCACCCTTACCCCGTGCCGCGTACGGCTCGGGGCGGTTTGCTTTCTGTGGCACTTTCCCGCGGGTCACCCCGGGTGGGTGTTACCCACCACCCTGCTCGGTGGAGTCCGGACTTTCCTCGGAGAGCACGGCAACCGCCGTACCCACCGCGATCGCCCGGCCGACTCGTCCCGCGGACAGCGTACCGGTGCTGTGGAGCTGCCGGCCCGCGAATCCGCCAGGTAGGGCCGCGCCGTCCCAAGCGCGCTCCGCATCCCCACCCACTTCGCACTAGCTGCGTCATCTGCGCACCAGGTACACCCCATGCGGAGTTGCAGCAGTTGGTGCGAAGTGGGAATCGGGGGTGGGGCGGGGCAGGCAAGTCTCCTTCGGCCTACCTTCGGCGCAGGTCCTCGCGAGAAGGAGTTCTGGCACCTGATTCGGCCGTGAAGAGGTGCCTTGCCTCCTTCTCGATCAGCGATCCCACCCGACAGAGCCAGGAGTCACCGCTCCGACGCTGATCTGTGTCCCGTGGCACGAGAGGTTGAGCCACGCACGCCCGGTCACCGACCGTCCGTGGCCCCGCGGCGCAAAACGTACGCCACGCACGCGCAACTGGTGGTCGTCGTTGGCCCGGCGGCGCAAAACGTACGCCGTGCACGTCCGGTCACGATCGTTGGTGGCCCGGTGGCGCGAGACGTACGCCGTGCGCGTCCGGTCACGATCGTTGGTGGCCCGGCGGCGCGAGACGTACGCCGTACACGCCCGGTCAACGATCGTTCGTGGCCCCGTGGCGCAAACCGTACGCCGTGCACGCGCAACTGGTGGTCGTCGGTGGCCCGGCGGCGCAAAACGACTCAGCATCCGGTCAGAGCGGCGTACATCTTTGGCCCGGCGGCGCCAGCCGGACCGGCAACCGCAGGTCACACCAGCCCAATCCCCACTGCGCACCAGGTAGACCCCATGCGGAGTTGCCGCAGTTGGTGCGAAGTGGAACCGGGGTGGGGCGGGCGGCTGGGTAGGAATCGGGGGTGGTGGCGGTGCGGTGGGGTAGCGGACACGCCGTAATCGGGGTGTGAATCCCGTCAGTAGTGCCGGGGTCGACCGCAAATCGTCCGGGTATCGGTCTAGCATGAACAGTTATGACGGTGGACGATGCTGAGCGCCGTGTGGTCGAGTCGACGAGTGGCTCCTCACGCACCAATCCGTCAGCTACCCAGCCGTCACGGGACAGCGCGTCATCGGGAGAGTCGAGGCGATCAGCGGCGCCGCCCCGTCCCGAGGGCGTTTATGCCCAGCGGACTCGGATCCGCAAGCAGGAGATCCTCGACTCTGCACTGGTGGCCTTCAGCCAGAAGGGCTTCTACAAGGCTTCGCTCGCTGACGTTGCCAGTGCGGCCGGGATCACGGCCGCTGGTCTGCTCCACCATTTCAAGACCAAAGAGGCGCTGCTGGTCGAGTTGCTGGCCCAGCGTGACCTGATCGATCGACAGATCGCCACCACCGGCAGGGAGCGGCCTCGAGGGCGAGCGCTGTTGCAGCATTTCGTGGACACCATGGCCCGCAATATGACGCGACCCGTCACCACACAGATGTACGCGGTGCTCTCGGCCGAAGGGGTGACCGAGGGCCACCCCGCGCGGCAATGGTTCATGGATTGCTACGACGGGCTGCGACTGGCGTTGTCCACGGCGCTGGCCGAGGCCGGGGCCGATGGTGACATCGCGACAGACCTCGATGCGGACGCGACCGCCGCTGCGATCATCGCGGTGATGGATGGACTGCAGATCCAATGGCTCTACGATCCCGAGTCGGTGGATATGGCGACCGTCACCCATCAGGTGATCACCGCGTTGGTCCATCCGACCGTACCGTTGGAGCCGGCCGCGGCTGCTACGGTCGCGGGTCTGAGTCGCTGAACCCGCACAGGAAATCAAGAATCATGGATGTCGTCACCGGATCGGTGCAGAACTACGCCTGGGGGTCGACCACGGTCATCGCCGACTTCCTCGGTGTCGAGCCCGATGGGAGGCCGCAGGCCGAGCTCTGGTTCGGCGCGCACCCGATGGCGCCCTCTCGGGTGGGCCCAGTGTCCCTGCCCGCGTTGATCGAGGCCGACCCGACGAGGGTCGTCGGGGCGGACTCCGTCGCCCGGTTCGGCCCGCGCCTGCCCTACCTGCTGAAGGTTCTCGCGGCGGCTCAGCCACTCTCGCTGCAGGCGCACCCGACCCGGGCCGGCGCCGAGATCGGCTTTGCCCGGGAGGAGGCCGCCGGGATCGATCGGGCCGCACCGCACCGGCTCTATCGAGACGACTGGCCGAAGCCGGAGATGCTCGTCGCGTTGGACGATGTGGAGGCCTTGTGCGGATTCCGCGAGCCCGGTCGGACGTACGACTTGTTCGCTCGCCTCGGCGTGCCGGCAGCTCTCGAGCTGGTAGCTCCGCTGCGCTCCGGCAGATCTGAAGAGCTCGCCGCCGTCTTCGCCCGGATGCTGGGTCTGGATCAGGGCGAACGCGCGGTGGTCGCTCAGGTGGTGGCTGCCGCCTCCGCACTGGTGGAGTCCGATGGGTCGTCGGATGAGCCGGCACTCATCCGGTTCGCTCGGACGGCCGTCGAGCTCGACACTTACCATCCCGGCGATCCAGGTGTGCTGGCCGGTCTGCTGATGAACCGGCTGTCCTTCGGGCGATTCGAGGGCCTGTACCTGCCCGCCCGCAACCTGCACGCCTATCTGAGCGGTACGGGTGTGGAGATCATGGCGAACTCCGACAACGTGATGCGAGGCGGACTCACGCCCAAGCACATCGACGTCGCCGAACTGGTCAGCGTGCTCGACTTCACGCCCGGGGTGCCTGACCTGGTCGAGGTGGTCGCCGAGGGACCGGGGATCTGGCGATATGAGACCCCGGCACCGGAGTTCGCGATGTGGCGAGTCGACCTCTTGCCAGGGGCAGATGGTCCGATCACCCTGCCCGGCTGGGGCAGTGGCCGGATGGTGCTGGTCGTGGAAGGCTCGGTGCAGGTCAGTGACGGGGCCTCGACGCTGGCTTTGCAGCGGGGCGCCGTCGCGTACGGCTATCCGGACGAGACCCTGAAGGTGACCGGCTCCGGCATCGTCATGGTCGCTGCCCCTGGGGTCCCGGTCACGAGCCCCGACGAGTGACGACGACGATCAGTCCTCGCCCCAGTCATCGTCCTCGTCCCAGGCCTCGTTGCGCTCCTCGACGAGCTCGAGGGCGTTCTCGGCTTCTTCGCGGGTGGCGTACGGACCGAGCCGGTTGACCGCCTTGGTGTGGTGGTCGTCGGTGATCACGGACTTGGTCTTCAGGTCGTACCAGAACTGCTTCTCGGCCATGGGGACGACGCTACTCCTTAGGCTGCTGTGCTGTGAGCCGACTCCGTCCTGCCGCCATCTCGCCTGCTCGTGCCGTCCCGGGCAGCATCCCGCGTCCGCCGTACGTCGGTCGGGCCGCCCCCGAGCCCTACACCGGGTCGCATGTCCAGACCGCCGACACGGTCGAGCGAATGCGGGTGGCCGGCAGGATCGCGGCCCAGGCCGCTCGCGCCGGAGCGGCGGCGGTGATCCCTGGAGTGACCACCGATGCGATCGACGCTGTGGTGCATCAATTCCTGGTCGATCAGGGGGCCTATCCGTCGACGTTGGGCTATCGAGGCTTTCCGAAGTCGTGCTGCACCTCGGTGAACGAGGTCATCTGTCATGGCATCCCGGACGCTCGACCGCTGGAGGACGGCGACCTGCTCAAGATCGACGTCACCGCCTATGTCGGCGGAGTGCACGGCGACACCTGCATCACGGTCTACTGCGGTGAGGTGTCAGAGACCGATCGGCTGTTGAGCGAGCGGACCCAGGAGGCGTTGCGGCGGGCGATCCAGGCCGTCAAGCCAGGCCGCCAGGTCAATGTGTTGGGGCGGGTGATCGAGAGCTACGCGAAGCGATTCGGCTATCACGTGATCCGCGACTACACCGGCCACGGGGTGCACACGACGTTCCACTCCGGCCTGGTGATCCCGCACTACGACAGCCCGCACCACGACACGGTGATCCAGCCGGGCATGACGTTCACCATCGAGCCGATGCTTGCCCTCGGCACCCACGAGTGGGAGCTGTGGGACGACGGCTGGACCGTGGTCACCCGCGACGGCTCCCATGCCGCCCAGTTCGAACACACCCTGGTCGTCACCAACTCCGGTGCCGAAGTCCTGACTGTCCCCTGAAATGGCCCGCGCCGAGTCGAGCGAGTGACCGGGCGACCGAACCCCGGATCTGCTCGATCTTGTCGGATCTGCACTGGCTACTGAACCGGCCTGGATCCGTCGGAGGGCGGTGTTAGGCCGCGACGGGGTTGTCGGTGCCGTGGGTTGAATCGTAGTGCGCTTGCTCGTATTCGACGGGTGGGACGTCTCCGATCGAGGAGTGCAGCCGGTCATGGTTGTACCAGTGCACCCAGGAGGCGGTGGCGATCTCCACGTCGCGCCAGTGCCGCCAGACCGGCTGCTCGTGGTCGATGACCTCGGTCTTGAACAGCCCGATCGTCGACTCCATCAACGCGTTGTCCAACGCGTCGCCGACGGTGCCGATCGAGCCGGCGATCCCGGCCTCCCGCAGCGCCTCGCTGAACGCCAGCGACGTGTACTGGCTGCCGGCGCCGGAGTGGTGCACGAGCCCGTCGCCGGTGAAGTCGAAGCTGGTCCTGCGGCGGGTGAACAGGGCCTGTTCCAACGCCGAGGTCACCAGCGGGGTCTCCTTGTGGGTGGTGACTCTCCAGCCGAGGATGCGGCGGGAGAACACGTCGGTGAGGAACGACACGTAGCAGAACCCGTGCGGGGTCCACACGTAGGTGAAGTCCGCGACCCACCATTGGTCGGGCCGGGTGGGCCAGTTCCAGCGCCGCTTCACGTGATCGGGATGACGGGGTGCCTTGGCGTCTCGACGGGTCGTCACCGTCGACCGCTTCCCTCGTCTCACCCCGGTGATACCGGCGATCTTCATCAGCCGCTCGATCTGGTCCCGACCCAGCAGCAGGCCCTTGCGGCGGGCCGTCTTCCACAGCTTCCGACGGCCGTACAAGCCCCGGTTCTCCTTCCACAGTTGATACAGCTGGTGGGCGGCGTAGGCGTCGGCCAGGTCGGCCTCGGTGGGCCCGAAGCCGCGGTCGCGGTAGGCGTAGTAAGTGCTCGGGGCGATCGAGATGTCGTGCTCGGACAGCACGGCACAGATCGGCTCGACCCCGAAGCGGTCACGATGGGTCTCGATGTAGTCGACTACGACCCGAGTTTGCGGTCGAGCTCCGCCTGGGCGAAAAACGCTGAGGCGGTCTTCAAGATCTCGTTCGCCCGCCGCAGCTGCGCGTTCTCCCGCCGCAGCCGGGCCAGCTCCGCATCAGCAGGCTCGGCCGCCGCCGCGGGCAGCTTCCCGGCCTCGCCGAGATCGCGGCGGATCCAGTTCCGCAGCGTCTCAGCCTTGATGCCTAACAGCTCGCCCACCTCGACGCGGGCCTGTCGTTGGGAGACATCCCCAGCAGCGATCCGGTCGGCATACATCCGGACCGCCCGATCCTGGGTCTCTTGGTCGTACTTCTTCGGTGCAGGCATGATCCCTTCCTTGGTAGATCATGCCCTCCACGAAATCCAGGCCGATTCACTACAGATAGAGCAAGTCCGACAAGATCGAGCAAGTTCGGGCGTTCCTGCCAAACACAGCGCAAGAGTTTGCCTGTTACATCGTGTTACACGGGGTGTGATGTTCCTCCGTAAGGAGATTCACACGTCGTCGGTTTCATTTCGAGGCACACATACCAGTACCGTTTCTGGTCTAATCCAGGATGATTGCTGGTCTGGTCGAGCGGTCCGGACACGGGAGGTAGCCGATGGGGTTCTCGACCTCGGAACGGACGGCAGGTTCGCCGTCCACGGTGCCGGTCTTCTTCCTGTCAGACAGCACCGGCATCAGTGCCGAGACCATGGGCAACGCGCTGCTGATCCAGTTCCCGGACCTGCGCTTCGAGCGACGGCTGATCCCGTTCATCACCACGGTGGAGGAAGCCCGCAAAGTGGTAGCGACCCTCGACGCGGCGATGGACGGTCCGGTGACCCCGATCGCGTTCTCCACAACGGCGGTCACCGAGATCCGTGACGTGTTGCACGAGTCCCGCTGCCCGTTGATCGACTTCTTCGAGCTGCACATGAGCCGGGTCGAGGAGATCCTCGGCCATCCTGGGCAGCGGGTTGCGGCTCGGCTGCACGGACTCGGGGACGTCAAGCGCTACAACGCCCGGATGGCCGCCGTGGAGTACGCGATCGAGCACGACGACGGCCAGAGTCTGCGCGCCCTGGACAAGGCCGACGTGATCCTGCTGGCTCCTTCGCGCTGCGGCAAGACCCCGACCACGATGTATCTCGCCCTGCAGCACGGTGTCTTCGTCGCCAACTACCCGCTGGTGGAGGAGGACTTCGACACCAACGATCTGCCCCGGCCGGTGCGGCATCTGCGGAGCCGCTGCTTCGGCATCACCACGACTCCCGCCCGGCTGAGCCAGGTGCGCAACGAGCGACGGCCGAACTCACGCTATGCCTCGCTCGAGCAGTGCACGTACGAGTTGCGCCGGGCCGAGGCGCTCTATCGGATCCACAAGATCCCCTCGATCAACTCCTCCGCCAAGTCGGTGGAGGAGATGTCCACCGTCATTCTGCAGTCTCGACTGCCGCAGTTCGCCTGAGCCTGACTTCGCTCCACCAGAGCCCCACGAGAGGACCCCCGATGACTACCTCGACTCCCGCTGACGCGTCGACCCCTAGCAACAACGACAACGTTCGGTGGTTCTCCGAGCTGGGGCTGGCCGATCTGGAGCAGGTGGGCGGCAAGAACTCCTCGTTGGGGGAGATGGTGCGCAGCCTCAGTGCCGCCGGGGTACGGGTCCCGGACGGGTTCGCCACGACGGCCGACGCCTTTCGGAGGTTCATCGCGCAGACCAGGCTGGGTGACCTGATCAACGCGAAGCTGAAGGGCCTCGACACCGACGACGTCGAGGAGCTGGCCCGGGTCGGAGCGGAGATCCGGGCCGCCGTCGTGGCGCAGGAGTTCCCGGCCGATCTGGAGGCCGACATCCGGGCCGCGTACGCGCAACTGGCCGGTGACAACCCCGAGGCGAGCTTCGCGGTCCGCTCCTCGGCGACTGCGGAGGATCTGCCGGACGCCTCGTTCGCTGGGCAGCAGGAGACCTTCCTCAACATCCGCGGCATCGAGGCGGTGCTGACCGCGGTGCGGGAGGTGTTCGCCTCGCTCTACAACGACCGGGCCATCGCGTACCGGGTGCATCACTCGTTCGAGCACGAGGCGGTCGCCTTGTCCGCGGGCGTGCAGCAGATGGTTCGTTCCGACATCGGCGCCTCCGGGGTGATGTTCACCATGGACACCGAGTCCGGCTTCACCGATGCGGTGTTCATCACCTCGGCGTACGGGCTCGGCGAGGGTGTGGTGCAGGGGGCGGTCAACCCGGATGAGTTCTATGTCTACAAGCCCGCGCTGCGGGCCGGCCGCCCGGCGATCTTGAAGCGTGGCGTGGGCGGCAAGGCGATCAAGATGGTCTACACCTCCGATGCGACGGTCGGCCGGACCACCGAGTTCGTCGACGTCGATCTCGCCGAGCGGGGCAAGCTGAGCCTGACCGACGACGAGGTGACCGAGTTGGCTCGGCAGGCGCTGGCCATCGAGGAGCACTACGGCCGGCCGATGGACATCGAGTGGGGCAAGGATGGTGGCGACGGTGCGCTCTACATACTGCAGGCCAGGCCGGAGACGGTGCAGTCCCGCGCCGGATCGACGGTGCAGCGATTCCGGCTGAACGAGAAGGGTCCGGTGCTGATCGAGGGCCGCGCGATCGGCCAGAAGATCGGCGCCGGCCCCGTACGGGTGCTGTCCTCGGTCGCGGAGATGGCGAGCTTCGTCCCCGGCGAGGTGTTGGTGGCCGACATGACAGACCCGGACTGGGAGCCGATCATGAAGCGGGCCGCCGCCATCGTCACCAACCGCGGTGGCCGGACCTGCCACGCCGCGATCATCGCCCGCGAGCTCGGCATCCCGGCCGTGGTCGGTACGGGAGCTGCGACTCGTGAGCTGGCCGACGGACGCCAGGTGACCGTGTCCTGCGCCGAGGGCGACACGGGATTCATCTACGACGGACTGCTCGACTTCTCCGTGCAGGAGACGGCGATGGAGTCGATGCCGGAGATTCCGGTCGGCATCATGATGAATGTCGGCACCCCGGACCAGGCGTTCGCGTTCGCCAAGCTGCCGAACGCCGGCATCGGCCTGGCCCGGCTGGAGTTCATCATCAACCGGCAGATCGGCATCCACCCGAAGGCGCTGCTGGAGCTCGACACGCTGGACGACGAAGGATTGAAGGAGCAGATCCGCGAGGCCACACAGGCGTACGCAAGCCCGCGGGACTATTTCGTCCAGCGGGTTGCCGAGGGGGTCTCGATGCTTGCCGCGGCGTTCGCGCCGCATCCGGTGATCGTGCGGATGAGCGACTTCAAGTCCAACGAGTACGCCAATCTGCTCGCCGGTGAGCTCTATGAGCCGCACGAGGAGAACCCGATGATCGGCTATCGGGGTGCTTCGCGCTATCTCTCACCGGACTTCGCCGAGTGCTTTGCGATGGAGTGCGAGGCGTTGAAGCATGTTCGCGACGACATGGGGCTCACCAACGTCAAGATCATGATCCCGTTCGTGCGGACCGTCGCCGAAGGCAAGGGGGTGGTCGACCTGCTGGCCGCGCACGGTCTGCCGCGGGGCGAGAACGGGCTGCAGGTGATCATGATGTGTGAGGTCCCCTCCAACGCCGTGATCGCCGATCAGTTCCTCGATCACTTCGACGGCTTCTCCATCGGCTCCAACGACATGACCCAGCTGACGCTCGGCCTGGACCGCGACTCCGCCTTGGTCGCGGCCGCGTTCGACGAGCGGGATCCGGCGGTGAAGTTCATGCTCAGCACCGCGATCCAGGCATGCAAGGCCCGCGGCAAGTACGTGGGCATCTGCGGCCAAGGACCCAGCGACCATCCCGACCTGGCCGAATGGCTGCTCGCCGAAGGCATCGAGACCATGTCCCTGAATCCGGACACCGTGGTCGAGACCTGGCTGCGGCTGAGCAAGCTGGCTGCTCAGAGCTGACCTGATCCCACGCCAGTCCGGGGCGGCACCAAGTGTTCGTGGTTTGGGCACCTTTGCTTGAATGGTTCCAAAGAGCATGGTTGCCTTGGTCGTATGGCCACCGCAGTGCAGGCGCTCGGTTGGGCCGAACGGCTTCGCGGCGTCGGCCTGCGTGTCACGCAACCGCGGTTGGCGGTGCTCGACGTGGTCTACACCGCACCCCATCTCAGCGCCGATCAGGTCGCGGAGCGGGTCCGGGCCGGGATCGGCGCTGTGTCCACGCAGGCGATCTACGACGCCTTGAACACGTTGACCGATCACCACATCCTGCGTCGGTTCGAGCCGGCCGGCTCGGCGATGAAGTTCGAGATCGCCACCGGTGACAACCACCACCACCTGGTCTGCCGCAGCTGCGGCAGCGTGACGGACGTGCCGTGCACCGTCGGGTCGACACCCTGTGCGATGCCGGAGGAGACCCACGGGTACGAGGTGGAGGAGGCCGAGGTCACCTACTGGGGGGTCTGCCCCGCCTGTCGTACGCGGGGTTGAATGGTTGTTGCTCGATCTTGTGGGATCTGCTCGGGCTACAGATCGAGCAGATCCCACAAGATCGAGCAGCTGTCCTTCCTGTGGGGACGAACTACTCCACCCGCAGGTTCTTGATCGTCGAATCCAGGGTGCGGAGCAGTTTGGTGTCGCCGAGATTGACCTGACCGATGAACATGGCGAGCGACTCCGGCGAGTCGGTGTCCACCACGATCACCTCGACGGTGTCGCCCTTCGCCTTCAGCTTGGGGTCTTTGATCAAGATCTTGGCGCGGATCGACCACGCTGAGTGCCCGTCGACCGTCACCGGCTTGGACCAGACCTCCTCGCGGTCGGTGAAGTACGGGTAGAGCCCGGAGGTGATCACGCACTGCATCACCAGGTCCGCGGCCCGTTTCGGCTCGTCGAAGCCATCGCCGGTGAACAGTGCGCCTACCACGAGATTGGCGTACCAGTCCGGCGACTCGACCGGGATCGACTGCTCTCCGACGTCATAGGCCCAGCTGTACGCGAGCCCGGAGGCATCGTCCCATCCCGATACCCGCGGAAACGACAGTCCACCGCCGTGCATGCGTCCATCGGAGGGGTACGGCTGACGGCTGATCGGCATCCCCTCCGGGCACGGGCGCAGCGGTCGAGCCTCACTCGGTGTCGCAGTGGGGAGCGGACGCGATGGTGCTTCGGAGGGGATGTTGCTCGGCTCCAGGGTCGGGGTCGCGCTGCTGTCGTCCCACCCTGAGACGGTTGACGACGGCAGCGGCCCTGGATCAGGGTCGGCCACTGGCCGGTCGGTTTGCAGGCCGCGGATGACCACCACGCCCACCAGGACGGCGACCACGACTGCCGCGATGACCATGATCACCGGACCCCAGCGCCGGCGACCGGTGGACTGAGCCGTCGGCGGCGAGGCGCCACCCGGATGGTCTGTGGTCTCTGGCGACCAGGCGTGACCGTCCCAGTACCGGTACCGATTCGGCGCCCCGGCCGGATCGGGATACCACCCGGGCTGTGACATTGCCTCAGGTTAGTACCCAGTCGTCGTACACCGCGGTTGTGAGCGTCGCCGACCCGTATCTCTCGCGACACGATCCACCCGCCGTACGCACCCACCCCACCGGGACGGCAGACTGGGACCGTGGACAAGCAGACCGAGTTCGTATTGCGGGCGATCGAGGAACGAGACGTCAGGTTCGTCCGGATGTGGTTCACCGACGTCCTTGGGTTCTTGAAGTCGGTGGCGATCGCGCCGGCCGAACTGGAGGGGGCCTTCTCGGAGGGGCTCGGCTTCGACGGATCGGCGATCGAGGGCTTTGCCCGGGTCTACGAGTCCGACATGGTGTTGCGGCCGGACCCGTCGACCTTCCAGGTGCTGCCCTGGCGGGATGCGAGTCCGGCGACCGCGCGGATGTTCTGTGACATCGCCATGCCGGACGGGTCGCCGTCGTACGCCGATCCTCGTTATGTGCTGAAGCGCGCGCTGAAGAAGGCCGCCGATCTGGGGTTCACCTTCTACACCCACCCCGAGGTCGAGTTCTTCTTGTTCAAGAATCCGGTGATCCCGGGTGAGCCGCCGATCCCGGTGGACTCCTCGGGCTATTTCGACCACACCCCGCAGAGCATCGGCAGCGACTTCCGCCGCAAGGCGATCACGATGCTGGAGCAGATGGGCATCTCGGTGGAGTTCTCCCATCACGAAGGGGCGCCAGGACAGCAGGAGATCGATCTGCGTTATGCCGATGCCCTCTCCACCGCCGACAACCTGATGACCTTCCGGGTGGTGGTCAAGGAGGTCGCGCTGTCCCAGGGGATCAACGCTTCGTTCATGCCGAAGCCGTTCAGCGACCAGCCGGGCTCGGGGATGCACACCCACATGTCGCTGTTCGAGGGCGACAACAACGCGTTCTATGACGCGAGCGCGGAGTATCACCTGAGCAAGACCGCCCGGCACTTCATCGCCGGCATGCTCCGGCACGCCGCCGAGATCACCGCGGTGACCAACCAGTGGGTGAACTCGTACAAGCGACTGGCCGGCGGCGGTGAGGCGCCGAGCTACATCTGCTGGGGCCGGAACAACCGCTCCGCGCTGGTGCGGGTGCCGATGTACAAGCCGAACAAGGGTGCCTCGGCCCGGATCGAGCTGCGCTCCATCGACTCTGCGGCCAATCCCTATCTGGCCTTCGCGCTGATGCTGGCCGCGGGTCTGGCCGGGGTCGAGGGCGAGTATCCGCTGCCCGAGGGCGCCGAGGACGATGTCTGGAGCCTCACCGAGCGCGAGCGGCAGGCGCTGGGCATCGAGCCGCTGCCGCGAAACCTGGACGAGGCGATCCGGGTGATGGAACGCTCCGAGCTGGTCGCCGAGACCCTCGGCGATCACGTCTTCGACTTCTTCCTGCGCAACAAGCGGGTCGAGTTCGACGAATACCGTCGCCAGGTCACCCCGCAGGAGCTGCAGAAGCTGCTCCCGGTCTTGTAGCGGGGGATAGCGGGACAAATGCGGGTCTCAACCGCTCGATCGCCCGCGACACGCCGCGGCTGACCAGTTGAGCCGCGGGTCTGTCCCTGCGCGATTCGTCACTCGCTGTATTGGTCGTCACTCGCTGTTCACTCCGCGCTCGAGTCTCTGCCTTCCCTCGTCGCTCGCAGACGAAGAGCGTGTCTGCTCGCTCCTCAGTCCAGGCAGAGCCGCGCTCCGCTCACGGTCGCTCGCGACGGGCGGCTGCGCTCCCAAGACTCCGTCTTCACTCCTCACTCGCGACGGGCTATCGGTAGTCGTCGAGGAGCAGTCGCTTCCGGGTGGTGAGCAGCAGGATGGCAGCCAGGCCGGTGGTGCCGACCATGATGATCGCCATCGGTACCGGAGTGCCGTTGTCCAAGACGCCGACCAGGGGAGCGACCGAGCCGCCGAGCATGAACTGCGCCGCGCCGAGCATCGCTGCCGCGGTCCCGGCCGACTCGCCGTGCCGGTTCAGCGCGATCGCTGGGGCGTTCGGGAACGACAAGCCGGCGCCGGACAACACAAAGAACAGCGGCGCCAGGAACGCAAACCAGCCGCCGGCCCCCAGCAGCATCAACACCAGCAGACTGAGCGCTCCGGACGCGGCCAGCAGCACGCCGACGGTCAGCACGTTCACCGGGCCGTATCTCCTGACCAGCCACGGGTTCACCTGCGTCATGACGATCATCCCGATGGTGTTGACGCTGAAGGCGATGCCGAACTGAGCCGGGGTCATGCCGTACAGGTCCTGCAGCACGAATGAGGATCCCGCGATGTAGGCGAACAGCGTGGCGAACACCATGGCTGCGATCAGCACCATCACGATGAAGAGCCGGTCGGCGAACAGCGAGCCGTACGCACCGAACGTGCCGCGGACGCTGGCCGAGAGGCGCCGGTCGACCGGCAAGGTCTCGGGCAGAGCGATGAACGCGGGGATCATCATCAGCGCGGCCACCAGAGCGATCGCAACGAAGATGCCGCGCCATGAGGTCAGCGCCAGCAAGGCGCTGCCCAGCGACGGCGCGAGCAGCGGGGCGAGGCCGAGCACCAACATCAGTCGCGACAGCAGCTGCGCGGCGCGGATGCCCCGGAAGAGATCCCGCACGATAGCCATCGAGACCACCGCGATCGCGGCGCCGGCGAAGCCTTGCAGAGTGCGAGTGACGATGAGCATCGTGACGCTCGGCGCCAGCGCACACAGCAGCGACGTGCCGGCGTGGACGGCGAGTCCGATCAGCAGTGGCTTCCGACGTCCCACCGCGTCTGACACCGGGCCGAGGATGAGCTGGCCGAAGCCTAGACCGACCAGCAGGCCGGTGATGGTGGCCTGCGCCTGAGCATCGGTGGCACCGAGCTCGGCAGTCAGCTCCGGGAGCGCCGGCAGATAGGTGTCGATGGTCATCGGACCGATCGCGCTCAGCGCACCGAGCAAGACGACGAGCTGGACGTACTTGCGACCGACGAACCTGCTGGCCAGGTCGGTCGGCTGCGGACTATCGGTCAGCACAGTGGGGGGCAGAGTTCGGCCTTGGGACACCCCGCCTCCAACACGCCACGCCAACAGTCCATTCCCGCAGCTGCGCTGTGTTGTCGTCGCTCGCTGTTCACTCCGCGCTCGAGTCTCTGCCTTCCCTCGTCGCTCGCAGACGAAAAGCGTGCCTGCTCGCTCCTCAGTCCAGGCAGAGCCGCGCTTCGTTCGCGGTCGCTCGCTGTGTTGTCGTCGCTCGCTGTGAGGCTGCGCTCCCTAGGACTCCGTCTTCACTCCTCACTCGCGACAAAGAACGTGTCGCTCGTTCGTCGCTCCAGACGGAGCCCTCGCTCCGCCTCACGGCCGCTCGCTGTGTTGTCGTCGCTCGCTGTGAGGCTGCGCTCCCTAGGACTCCGTCTTCACTCCTCACTCGCGACAAAGAACGTGTCGCTCGTTCGTCGCTCCAGACGGAGCCCTCGCTCCGCCTCACGGCCGCTCGCGACGGGGGTCAGGAGAGAAGCGGCAGGACGTCGGACAGATCGGCGCGCAGCCCGGAGGCGTGCACGGCGCCGGATGCCAGGGCATCGGTCCAAGCCGTACGGCCGGTGGCCAGCCGCAGGAAGGTGAGTACGTCGGTCTCCACCACATTCGGCGGGGTGCCGCGGGTGTGGGTGGGACCGGGATCGCCGACCCCGCACTGCACGGCCGCGTACGGCGGAATCCGCACCTCGACCGAGCGTCCGGGATACGCGTCGGCGAGCATCCCCGCCAAGCAACGTGCCGTTCGACCCAAGGCTGAGCGGACCAAGGGAATCGGCTCCAACTCGGGGAAGGTGCGGTTGAGGTCGTCGGTGTGGACGACGAGCTCGACGATCCGGGTCTCGATCCAGTCCTCGGCGCGCAGCGGGCCACGCGGCGCCTGGACGACGGCCGGGTAGGCATCGGCGAGCGTGGCGGCGACCACGTCGAGGGACGTGCCGAACTGAGCTGTCAGCTCCGGTCCGGTGTGCTCGGCAGCGGTGTCGTTGGTCGAGGTGGCGATCGCCTCGACACTGGGTCGATAGCGGGCGACGAACGCGTACGGTGCCAGCGGCTTCTCTCTGCTGGGTTGCTTCAGTACGCGGACCAGGCCGCGCTCGATCAGCAGCAGATGGGCGACCAACAGCCGCACGTCCCAGCCGTCGAGCACGCTCGGTCGGCCGTACGCATCGGCGGGCAGCGCTTGCAGCCACGCGTCCAGAGCATGGCTCTGATCGAGCAAGGCATCCGCGGCGGTCGGTCGGTGGCGCACGGCTCCATCTTCGCTCACCTCCCGCCGACATATCCGTTGACGCCGACGCATCCGTTCATGCCGATGCGTGGAGCCAAGCCACCTACGTCGGCAGCTCACAAGTACGATCACTGTCCGTGAGCCGGATCGAGACGACTCAGGGTGTGCTGGCTCGGCGAGGATTCGCCGATCCGGCTGCTGCCATGCAGATCCTCGGCGACTGGGACGACGCGCAGGCACATCTGCTCGATTTGGTGACGGAGGCCGCGGACCCCGATCTCGCGCTCAGCGCGATCGACCGGCTCGGGGAGGTCGTCCCTGATCTGCTGCTCCGGCTGACCAACTCACCCGACCTGGCTCGGCAGCTGATCACGCTGCTGGGGGCCAGTGAATACATCGGTCGCCATCTGTTGGCCCGACCCGAGCAGGTGGACTGGCTCGACGGTGACGTACGGCCGCTCAGCGCCGACCAGATCCGCGCCGAGTTGCTCCGTTCTGTCGGCGCTGACCCGGAAGCTCCACTGCCGCTGGCCACGGACCTGGTCGGGGACGGGCTGCGATTGGCCTATCGCGGTCACCTGATGCGCATCGCCGCGTGGGACGTCTGCGACCCGGAACCGATCGAGGTGATGCCGCGGGTCGCCGACGCGCTGTCCGACCTGGCCGATGCGACCTTGGAAGCCGCGCTGGCGATCAGCCGGGCCAAGGTAGGGGAGAAGGGGCTGAAGACACGACTGGCGGTCGTCGGACTGGGCAAGTGTGGCGCCCAGGAGCTCAACTACGTCAGCGATGTCGACGTGCTGTTCGTGGCGGAGCCGATGCTCGACGCCGACGGCAGTCCGTTGATCAGCGGTGAGCAGGCGGTCAGCACCGCCACCCGGATGGCCGCCGAGCTCACCCGGATCTGCTCGGCGTACACCGCGGCCGGGACCATCTGGGAGGTCGACTCCGCGCTCCGGCCCGAAGGCAAGGCCGGTCAGCTGGTCCGCAGCCTGTCCAGCCATCGCACCTACTACCAGCGCTGGGCCAAGACCTGGGAGTTCCAGGCGATGCTCAAGGCCCGGCCGAGCGCCGGTGATCTGCAGTTGGCGCAGGACTTCGTGGACATGGTCTCGCCGATGGTGTGGCGGGCCGCCGAGCGGGAGAACTTCGTCGCCGACACCCAGGCCATGCGCAAACGGGTGGTCGCCCATATCCCCGCCCGCGACGCTGGTCGCGAGATCAAGCTCGGTGAGGGCGGCCTGCGCGACGTCGAGTTCTCGGTGCAGCTGCTGCAGCTGGTCCACGGTCGGGTCGACGAACGACTGCGGGACCGCGCCACCTTGGCGGCGCTCAAGGCGCTGACCGACAACGGGTACGTGGGTCGCGAGGACGGCAAGCTGTTCCGGTTGGCGTACCAGTTCATGCGGACGCTGGAGCACCGCGTCCAGCTGTACCACCTGCGGCGTACTCACCTGATGCCCGACAACGAGGCCGATCTGCGCCGGCTCGGCCGCTCACTCGGCTATCAGCGCCCTGCCGAGCAGGTGGTGTCGACCTGGAAGCACGCCTGCCAACGGGTCCGCCGGCTGCACGAGCGGCTGTTCTACTCACCGCTGCTGGACGCGGTCGCCCGGATCCCGTCGAAGGACCTGCGGCTGACCGAGCAGTCGGCCGTGGATCGACTGAAGGGTCTCGGGTACGCCGATCCGCAGGCCGCCTTGCGGCACATCGCGGCACTCAGCCAAGGAGTCACCCGGCAGACCGAGATCCAGCGTCAGCTCTTGCCGGCCATGCTCGGCTGGTTCGCGACGGCGCCCAACCCCGACCACGGACTGCTCGCCTTCCGGCAGGTCTCCGACACTCTCGGCAGCACCCCCTGGTATCTGCGCGCGTTGCGCGACGAGGGCATGATGGCCGAGCGACTGGCCAGGATCCTGGCCTCCAGCCGGTATGCGGTCGCGTTGCTGCAGCGAGCACCGCAGACCATGCAGATGCTGGCCGACGACGCCGAACTGGTGCCGAAGTCCGAGGCCGATCTGCGCGCCGAGATGCAGGCCGCCGCCCGGCGCTCGGAGGAGCCGATCCCCGCGGTCGAGTCGATCCGGGCAATCCGCCGCCGCGAGCTCTTCCGGATCGCGGCGAGCGATCTGCTCGGCATGAGCGACGTGTTGACGGTGGGCGACGGGCTCTCCGAGCTCGCCTCGGCGACCGTGCATGCGACCCTCGATGTCGCTCGCCGGGCTTCGGGAGCGGAGCAGGTGCCGGAGATCGCCGTGATCGGGATGGGCCGCTGGGGCGGGCGAGAGCTGTCGTACGCCTCGGACGCCGATGCGATGTTCGTGATGGCCGACCCGGTCAGCATCGACCAGGACTGGACCAAGATCGCCGGCTCGGTGATCTCGGAGATGCGGCGTCTGTTGACCCGGCCGAGCGCTGATCCGCCGCTGAGCATCGACGCCGATCTGCGGCCAGAAGGCAAGGGCGGGGCGCTGATCAGGACGCTGACCGCGTACCGGAACTACTACAGCCGCTGGTCGTCCACCTGGGAGATGCAGGCGCTGGTTCGCGCCGACGCGATGGCCGGCTCACCGGGTCTCGGTCAGGAGTTGATGGCGCTCATCGATGAGAAGCGCTGGCCCGACGGTGGGCTGTCGACTTCCCAGGTGCACGAGATCCGCCGGCTCAAGGCGCGGGTGGACGCCGAACGACTGCCGCGCGGTGCAGATCCGGCTAAACACACCAAGCTGGGACCCGGCGGCCTCGCCGACGTGGAGTGGACGGTGCAGCTGCTGCAGTTGCAGCATGCCCACGAAGTGCCGGAGTTGCGGACGTCTCGGACGATCGAGGCACTTCGGGCCGCCCGGCGGGCCGAGCTGATCGATCCGCAGGACGCCGGTCACCTGGAGGCCGCCTGGCTGCTGGCCAGCAAGATCAGAAACCAGATCATGCTGGTACGCGGTCGCGGCTCGGATTCGCTGCCCAGCGATACCCGGGAGCTGGCGGCCTTGGCCGAGCTGATGGGCTATGGGTCGGGTGAGTCCTCCCACCTGCTGGCCGACTATCGGCGCGTCACCCGTCGCGCACATGCGGTGGTGGACCGGGTGTTCTGGGGCCTGAAGGACGGCGACCGGCGACTGCGCTGACGACCGCGCTCGGCACCTCAGCCATGGTCCGCGCCGGCTTGGCGAACTTTGCCGAGCTGACTGCACCTGGTGGGGATAGCTCGACAGAATTCAGGTCAGCGCAGGCCGGTGGGGGTCACCCGGACGGCTGCCTGGGGCGCTTCGCCGGGGCAGTCCTGCCCGTTGGGGTAGGTCGTCTCGGCGGTGACGGTGACCTGAGCGAGCTTGGTCGTCCCCGTGCCGCTCCGGATTGTGCCGCTGACCTGCACGGGACCCGCGGTCAGTGTGGCCACGTCGGCGAAGCCGATCAGCGTGCCGTCGGGTGACGACGAGGCGGAACAGGAGCCGTCCGGGTCTTTGCCCGGATCAGTAGTGGGGCAGTTCTCGTCGACAGTCACTGATCCCGGTTGCAGCTCCACGGTCTGGTCGACGCAGTCGGTCTGGCAGATCCGCAGCCTCAACGTCAGCGGGTCGGTGGCAGTCGTACGTTCGACGACCGCGCGCTCGACCACCACGCTGACACCCGGTTGAGCGCCGATCTCGGTGCAGGCCTGACCGACCGGTGCTGCCGCGTGGCACCCGGTGGTGGCCGCGGCGAACAGGGCGATCAGCGGCCAGCCTCGGCGGGCCTGCCTGGGTCTCATGGTTTCCATCCTGCCAGCAGGGGTATCGATCCAGTGGGTCGCTCGACGTCTCGACACAGGTCCTGCGGACCCGTGACCAGGAGGATGGTTCATGTCGCGTGACGCTCAGACCGGCACTATCAGCACCGACATTCCGGCGCGGCTCGATCGGCTTCCGTGGGCGAGATTCCACTGGCTGATCGTGATCGGGCTGGGCACGGTCTGGATCCTCGACGGTCTGGAGGTCACGATCGTCGGCTCCATGTCGGAAGCCTTGAAGCCCGCCGACACCGGACTGGGGCTGACCAGTGCTCAGATCGGGCTCGCGGGTGCGGTCTATGTTGCCGGAGCCTGTCTGGGCTCCCTGGTCTTCGGTCAGCTGACTGACCGGTTCGGCCGCAAGCGGCTCTTCTTGATCACTCTCGGCCTCTACACCGTCGCCACGGTGCTGACCGCGTTCTCGATGAACCCGACCTGGTATCTGGTGTGCCGGTTCTTCACCGGAGCGGGCATCGGCGGAGAGTATGCGGCGATCAACTCAGCGATCGACGAACTGATCCCCAAGCACTATCGCGGCCGGGTCGATGTGATGATCAACGGCTCCTACTGGCTGGGGGCGGCCGCCGGTGCACTGCTGACGCTGCCGCTGCTGGATCCGACCCTGGTCAATCCGGCCCTCGGCTGGCGGTTGGCCTTCGGACTGGGCGGCACCTTGGCCATCGTGATCTTGATCGTGCGGCGCCATGTGCCGGAGAGTCCGCGGTGGCTGTTCATCCACGGCCGGGACGAGGAAGCCGAACGGATCGTGCAGGGCATCGAGAAGCGGGTGGCCGAGGAGGACCAGGTCGAGTTCCAACCGGTGGACGAGAAGATCACCATCCGGCAGCGACACACGATCGCCATGACCGAGATCGCTCGCACGGTGTTCACGCTCTATCCGCGCCGTACGATCCTGTGCTTCTCGTTGTTCGTCGGACAGGCGTTCTTGTACAACGCGTTCTTCTTCACCTACGGCGATACCTTGACGAGCTTCCTGGGAGTGGAACGCACCGGCGGCTACATCGCCGTCTTCGCGGTCAGCAACTTCGCCGGGGCGCTGCTGTTGAGTCGGCTGTTCGACACGGTCGGCAGGCGCAAGATGATCGCCGGGACCTATCTGCTTTCGGGCGTCCTGCTGGCGGTGACAGGCGTGCTGCTCGGCGGTCTGACCGCGGTGACTCTCACGCTGGCCGGAGCGGTCGTCTTCTTCTTCGCCTCGGCCGGTGCCAGTTCGGCGTACCTGACTGCCAGCGAGATCTTCCCGATGGAGACCCGGGCATTGTGCATCGCGTTCTTCTATGCGATCGGCACAGCAGCTGGTGGTATCGCCGGCCCGCTGCTGTTCGGGACGCTGATCGGCAACGCCGCCGAGGGCGGCGACATCACCGGGATCGCGCCGGGCTACTTCATCGGTGCCGCACTGATGATCGCCGGTGGCATCGTTGCGGCCTTCCTCGGTGTCGATGCGGAGCGGCGGTCGCTGGAGGATATCGCCCAGCCGCTGACCGCTGCCGACGCCGAGGCGAAGGGCTCCTGAGGGCTCAGTGCTGCTCGGCGCGGGCGTACGCGCGTTGTGCCGATGCGTACGCACGCAGGGTCGAGGCAGCGGTGTTGGACCAACTGAACCTGGTTGCGTGCACCGCACCGGTGGCGCCCAGCCAGCTGGCAGCCTCCCGGTCGTCCAGGATCGCGCCGAGGGCCTCCGCCCACTCGCCCGGATCGTGGTTGGGGACCAGCAGCCCGGTGGCGCCGTCGTCGACCGCGTGCCGCAACCCGCCGACATCTGTGGCGACCACCGGGCGGCCGCAGGCCTGGGCTTCCAGAGCGACCAGTCCGAACGACTCGTTGTGCGACGGCACGCCGACGACGTCGGACACGCAGTACCAACGGAACAGCTCGGCCCTCGGGGAGTGCGGCCGGAACTCCACCACATCGCTGATTCCGAGGTTCGCGACCAGTCCGGGCAGGGTCTGGGCCCAGGCTGACTCCGGACCGCTGGGGCTGCCGATGATGATCAGCCGGAGCCGCTCCCGGCGTTCCGGGCGCGCGGCGACCAGCCGGGCTGCCGCCCTGATCAACACGTCCGGGGCCTTCAACGGCTGAATCCGGCCGACGAACAAGATCACCTCGGCGTCTTGGGCGACGCCGAGTTGGGCTCGCGACTTCGGCTGGTCGCAAGGGTGGAAGGTGTGCAGGTCGACCCCGGGTGGCACGACCGCGATCTGCTCCGATCGAGCGTGATAGTGGCGCCGTAGTTCGGCTGCCTCGGCGGTCGTGTTGGCGGTCAGGATGTCGGCGCTGGCGACGATCGCGGCCTCACCCTGTTCCCGGATGTCGGGTTCGGCGAGGTGGCCGTCGCCGCGGAGCTCGTTCTTCACCCGGGCCATGGTGTGCATCGTGTGGACCATCGGAATCTGGTGTTGGTCCCGCAAGGTGCGGGCCACCATGCCGGACAGCCAGTAGTGCGAATGCAGCACCTGATGATCCGGTATGTGCGGCTCCATCGCTGCGGCGAACTCGTCGAGGTAGCCGGGCAGCAGTTCCTTGGCGACCTCGGCGACCGGGCCGGCGGCCAGCTGGATGACCCGGGCATGCTCATTGATGTCGACGATCTCCGGGGTGTCGGGATCGGTCCGCCGCGTGAACACGTCGACGCCCAGCCCACGCTCGCCGAGCCGCTTGGCCAACTCGGCGACATACACATTGAGGCCGCCGGCATCGCCGACGCCCGGCGTGGCCAACGGAGATGTATGGACACTGATCATCGCCACCCGTCGTGGGTAGGCGACCGGGCTGAGATGTCGCGGATGGGTGGGGGTCTCCGGCACGAGGTCAGGCTAACCCTCGGCGTGGGCTATGGCAGCGCAGCATCGATCCAGTCCATCGTGACAACGGGACGAACGCGTGGCTCAGTTGAACCCGAGCGGCGTGTCGCGTTCGTGCACGCGTCTGACCCGCAGGTTTGTCACGGAGTGACCGTCCGCCGCTATTAGGGTGGCGCGCATGACGGCGGAGGTGACCATCGAGGTGCTCGCCGCGCCGGTGGTCAATCATGCGATGGCCCACAACGGTCTGCCGTTCCTGCATCGGATCGTCGTCGCCTCGGCCGAACCGCTGGCCGAGGTGCTGGTCTCCGCCCGGCTGATCGACGATTTCGGCACCGTCCTGAGTCGTCCCTGGCAGCACCGAGCGGAGCGGGTCGAGCCGGGGCAGCCATTGACCGTGCAGCAGCCATCGCTCCGACTTGATGCGGCCCAACTGGCCGAGATCGAGGAGGAAACCGGGGCCGAGATCGTGGTGGACGTCGCGGCGGCGGGCGAGCCCATCGGCGTCATGACTCACCCGGTCCGGGTGCTGGCAGCGCGGCAGTGGATCCTGGACCCGGCCGCGCCGGTGCTGTCGCTGGAGACGCTGGCTGCGTTCGTCCAGCCCAACCATCCCGCGCTGCCGCCGCTGGTCTCCGAGGCGGCCCAACTGTTGGCCAAGCGAACGGGCAGCGGGTCACTCGCGGTCGGTGCGGTCAGCTCGGAACGGATCGACGAGATCGTCGGGGCGATCTTCACGGCCGTCCATGATCGGGAGATCTATTACGCGGAACCGCCGGCGAGCTGGGGCTATGGGCAGAAGGTGCGTACCCCGGGCGACGTCCTCACCGATCGGGTCGGCACCTGCCTGGACACCACGCTGCTGCTGGCCTCGACGTTGGAGCACGTCGGCATCGCGCCGGTGGTCTGGATCGCGTACGGGCACGCCTTCCTCGGCTATTGGCGTGCCGCAGACCGTGGTCTCCCCGATGCAGCCAGCACGCAGATCGCGGTCCCCGCCAATGCGGTCGATCTGAACCTGATGGGTGTGCTGGAGACCACCATGGTCACCCGCGAGCGCCGCCCGCCGCGCGATCTGGTCCGTCGGGCTGGGCAATCTCCCAAGGACGCCTACTTCCTCGGTGGTGCGGCTCAGCTGCTCGGGGTGGTCGACGTCGCGATGGCCAGGATGCTGCAGGTCTACCCGCTGCCTGCCCGCCGAGTGCGGTCGGACGGCGTCGTCGAAGTGATCGAGTACGCGCCGCCGCCTCTTTCCCCGGCGGCACCGGCCGCCGGTCCGACGGACCAGGCCGCTGCCGCCGCTGCTCGGGAAGTCACAGAGCCGGTGCCGCCCAGGGTGCAGGCCTGGAAGAACGCGCTGCTCGACCTGACGCTGCGCAACAAGCTGCTCAACCTGCGGCAGCCGATGACCCAGGTGCCACTGCTTCTTCCGTCGGAGCATCTGGGAGTGCTGGCCGACCAGCTGCAGGACGGTCGCACGGTTTCGGTCCGGGCGGCTGACGATCTGACCGGTGCCGTCCTCAGCGAGGGCGCCCGGGATGCGTACGCGCTGCCGGCCGATGTGCAACGGGCCATGCTGGTCAACAAGGCGACCATCTATTCCGGACATGACCGGGAGGCACATGATCGCGCTTTCGCCCGAGTGCGTTATCGCGCCCGGACCGGGTGGCAGGAGACCGGCGCCAACCCGCTGATGCTGACTCTCGGCCGGCTGGACTGGCAGCTGGGAGACCGTGAGCTGGCGGCGCCGCTGCTGTTGCTGCCGGTCGACATCAAGGGCGTGGTGATGCCGTACCGGTTGGCTGCCGATCAGACCCGATCGTTGTCGCTCAATCTCTCCTTGTTGGAGAAGCTGCGCGTCGAGTTCGGCTTCACGGTGCCCGCTCTCGCCGAGTTGCCGCGCCGATCGTCCGGTGAGGGTATCGATGTCGACGCCGTCGTACGTCAGGTACGCGAGGCGATCGCGGAGTCCGGACTGCCGTTCCGGGTGGAGAGCGAAGCTCGGCTGATCATCGGTGGGTTCACCGGCTTCCTGCTGTGGCGCGATCTGGACGAGCATTGGCAGCGATTCGCCGCTCAACCGCTGGTCGCGCAGCTGCTCAGCGGCAAGGTCGTCGACGGTGCCGAGCCTGCTGAGGTGTCCCACCAGATGCTGGACGAGGTGGTCGCGGCGGCTCCGATCCCAGCGGACGGATCGCAGGCACGAGCCATCGCAGCTGCGCGGGCCGGTCACAGTTTCGTGCTGGAAGGACCACCTGGCACCGGCAAGTCCCAGACGATCACCAACATCGTCGCCGACCAGCTCGCCCAGGGTCGCAAGGTGTTGTTCGTCGCGGAGAAGGGAGCGGCGCTCGACGTGGTCCGACACCGGCTCGGCGAGGTGGGACTACTGCCGTACGCGCTGGATCTGCACGATCACAGCGCTCGACCGGCCGAGGTCCGGGCTCGGATCAAGACGGCGTTGGGTCAGCGCCCGCGATCGGACCTGGATGGCTATCGTGCGGCGCTGGGCGAGCTCGAGGGGTCTGCGGCTGCCCTGCGAACCTACGCCGAACGGCTCCATCGGCCGAACCGGGCCGGGCTGTCCCTGTGGAGCGCTCGGGCCACCGCACTGGCCCGCGGTCCAGGGCCGACGCTGACCGTGCCACCTGCTGTGCTGGGTGGGCAGAACGCGAGCCCTGCTGGTGGTGACAGCGCCGACGGCAGTGGTGACGGTGCCGGACTGGCGAGGTTGCGGCAGGTGATCGCCGGTGCGGTGGACGATCTGGCCGCGCTTGACCCTGAGGTGGCGAAGGCCTGGGGGTTCGTCGGGGCTGGGCCGGTCGATCGGCGGCTGTCAGCCGAGCCCGGAGCGCTGCCCGGTTTGCTGGCCGCGGCCAATGCGGCTGTCGATGCGGCGCTGGCGACCCTCGATCAACTGCTGCCGGGGACCGTCGGGCTGCTGCGCGGGTGCACCACCTGGCAACAGTTGGCTGATCTGATCTTGCTGCTCTCGGCGCCCGTCGACGGTCACGACCTCCGCGAGCTGGACAGCCAACGCTGGCGCGCGGCCCGTGCCGAGCTGGACGGACGGACCCAGGCATTGCACGCTGCCGCGGAGGGTGCCCTCGCGGACTTCGCACCAGAGGTGTTCGAGGTGGATCTCGAACCCGTCCGCCAGGCCTTGCGGATCGCCGAACACTCCTTCTTCCTCGGGCGCAAAGGCCGACTGCTGACGGCCGCCGCACCGGTGCTGGCGCAGCTGCGTCCGGGGCGCACCCTCTCGCCCAAGGAGTTGCCGGCTCGGGTGGATGCATTGGCTGGACTGGCCGGCCAGCTGCGCTCCGTGGCCGCCGGGTGGCAGGCGCTCCCCGGGCTGCGAGGACTGCCGGCACTCAATCTCCTCAGCGCCGACGGTGCGCAGCGGTTGGCGGTAGCGCTGCGGGACCTGGACGCCTATCGCACTGCGTTGGACCGGCTCGGCCCCCGGCACGCCGCCGAGACCATCGGCGTACGCCAGCGGGAGCCGGCTCTGTTGGGCGCCGCTGCGCAGGTGCTGACCGAGGCACTCGATCGGTTGGGCGCTGCGTTCGCGGCGACGAACAGCCGTCCTCTCGATCAGGAGGCGTACGGCGCGGGTGGTCTGCTCCAGGCCTGGAGCGCCGGCGAGTCGGCGCGGGCCGCCGACCTGCCCCATGTCGCCGCTCTGCAACGCTGGCTGCGCGCGGCGGCGGCCGTGGACAGCCTGGCTGCGGAGTTGCCCGAAGCGCGGTGGCAGTTGCTGAGCGGACAGGTGGCTGGCACAGAAGCGATGGCTGCCCTGGAGCGGGGCTTGGCCGAAGGCTCGCTGATCGAACGCTGGGATGCCGGCGGCTTCCGCGGCTTCGACGCAGCCGGCCAGGACCGTTCGGTCGGCAGGTTCTTGGGCTCCAGTGATGCGGTCCGGACAGCCCTGACCACGGTGTTGCCGGCGACGCTGGTGCAGGCGCGGCCGTTCGGCAGCGGGGCGTTGTTCGGCAAGGTCGCCGCCTTGGAGCGAGAGGTCGGGCGTACCCGAGGCGGGCTGAGCGTACGCGAGCTGATCAGCAAGTACGGCGAGGTGATTGCCGCGATCACACCGTGTGTGCTGGTCAGCCCGGACTCGCTGGCGCGGTTCATCGCGCCCGGGGCGATGGACTTCGATCTGGTGGTCTTCGACGAGGCATCGCAGATCACGGTGCCGGACGCGATCGGCGCCCTCGGTCGCGCGACCGCTTGTGTGGTCGCCGGCGACTCCAAGCAGATGCCGCCGTACAGCTTCGCCCAGCTCGGTAGCGACGACGAGGTGAGCGAAGGCGACGCGGACGATTTCCTGGTCATCCCGGATGAGGAGTCGATCCTGTCGGAGTGCGTGCAGGCTGGACTGCCGAGACTGTGGCTGTCGTGGCACTACCGGAGTCGGGATGAGAGTCTGATCAGCTTCTCGAACGCGCAGTACTACGAGGATCGTTTGTCGTCGTTCCCGGCGTTCCCCGGGCAGCACGCCGACACCGGGGTCAGCTTCACCCGGGTGGACGGGACGTTTCTGCGGAGCGGGACGCGCGGACTCGAGAAGGGGATGCTGCGAACCAATCCCGTCGAGGCGGCGGCCGTGGTCGAGGAGGTCTTGCGGCGCTGGCAGCAGCGGGAACGCTCGATCGGGGTGGTGACTTTCAACATCCAGCAGCGGGCGCTGATCGAGTCGATGCTGTGGGACAGCGACGTCGCGGGGATTCGGGAGGCGCTGGCGCTCAAGGACGACGGGCTGTTCGTGAAGAACCTCGAGAACGTCCAAGGCGACGAACGCGACGTGATCATCTTCTCCACCGGCTTCTCGGTCGACAGTCACGGTGTGCTGCCGCTGAACTTCGGGCCCTTGAACCGATCCGGTGGGGAGCGGCGGCTGAATGTTGCCGTCACCAGGGCTCGGCGCCGGGTGATGATGTTCTCCTCCTTCGAGCCGGAGGACCTGCGGATCGAGCAGACCTCCTCGGTCGGCATCCGGCATCTGCGGGCGTACCTGGAGCAGGCCAAGCATGGGGTGCCGGACCGGGTGCGCAGTGAGGTCGCGGTGGATCGGCATGCCGAGCAGATTGCTGCGGCCTTGCGAGCAGCCGGATGTGTGGTCCAGACCGAGGTGGGCCTGTCGGAGTTCCGGATCGATCTGGCGGTGGCCGCGCCGGGACGTGGTTCGGTGCCGACGCTGACGGTGCTGCTCGACGGTCCGGTGTGGGCCGCGCGGGCGACCAGCAGCGACCGGGACGGCGCACCGGTCAATGTGCTCGGTGGGCTGATGGGCTGGCCCGGCGTGGCGCGCGTCTGGCTGCCGGCCTGGCTGTCCGATCCCGAGAGTGTCGTACGTGATCTGGTGGTGCGGGCTCACGCGTCGGCCGATGCGCCGCGCCAGGTGGGGGAGCTGGCCGTGTCGACGACCTGGTCGGAGTATGAGCCTCCGGCTGTGTCAGCTGATTCGGCTGGCTCGGGAGAATTGGAGGAGCTGGGCGAGTCAAGCGAGCCGGGAGCGACAGATGAACTCGACGGGCTTGAGTTGGTGACTCCGACCGACAGCGCTTCGTCCGGACTCGAGCAGTATCGGGAACCAGAGTTCGGCCCCTACCCGAGCAGCGTGCTCGAACGGCTCGACTATGACCCGGCTGCCCGCCAACAGGTGGTGGCCGTGATGACGGCGATCATCGAAGAATGCGGGCCGATCAGCGTCGAGCGGCTGGCTCGCCGAGTGGTCCGGGCGTACGGGCGGACCAGACTGGTGGAGCAGCGTGCTGCCCAACTGCGTACGCTGCTACCCCGGGAGGCGCTCCGGGACGGCGAGGGGTTCTGCTGGCCGCCGAGTCGCGACCCGTTGGACTGGTCCGGTTTCCGTACCTCCGACGACATCAAAACCCGTCCGGTCACCGACATCGCGCAGTTGGAGATCGCCAACGCGATGGCGTACGTGGCCACCCAGGCGATGGGGATCGGCATCGAAGAGCTGTTCAAGCAGACGTACAAGCTGTTCGGTGGCAACCGGGTGACCGAGCCGGTGCGGTCACGGCTGTCCGCGGCGTTGGAGGTCGGGATGCAGCGCGAGCGGTTGACCGTTCGCGGAGGAGTGGTGACGGTTTCCTGATCCGGCTGGATGATCACACACTCGCAGGCAATGGAACTGGGCCCTCACCGGCGGAACTCTTCGCCGGCGGACGAGGACCCAGTTCAGGCGTTGCACCCCAGCCCCCAAACGATGTCGGTCGCGATCCCCTTGCTCCTCGCGTCTCAGTCCATCCCGGTACAGCACCTGATCGACAGCCTAGACAGAGGCCTTTCACACTTGTGTCGAGATCCGTGTCAATAGGCTGACCAAGTCCTGAGCCATAGGATGACCAACCGCAGGTGAGCCGATCACACCGTCGTTTGGCGGGGACATCCAATGCGTCGGGGGTGACGAATGAGCGCGGGGCGGGGCCACAGATTCGCCGATGCGTTGGCTGAAGGCCTCGAGCGGCGCGGAATGAGCCTGGCGGCTCTGCGGGACGCACTCGCCGCCCGGGGAACGCCGATGAGTCTGGCTGCACTCAGCTATTGGCGGTCCGGGCTGCGTCAACCCCAGCAGGAGCAGTCGATGCGCGCAGTCGTCGTCATCGAGGAGATCCTGGGAATGCTTCCCGGTGAGCTCGAGTCGCTGACCTCGCCGGGGCGTCGCCGGCTGCCGCGCTCCGATCTGTTCGCTGTCTATCCAGACCGGCAGGACGTGATCCTTCGACTCCTGCGCGAGCTGGGAATGAGCCACCCGTACGAGGAGCTGGTGGAGCGGGAGGTCACCACGAAGTACGACCTCGACGCGCGGGGGTGCGCCGTACGGTTCACCAACATCGCGGTGCTCGAAGCCGTTGTCCCTGGTGCCCGACGTCTTGCCCTGGTGATGGTGGGCGAGACGCCCGACGAGCGCCCGTTGGAGTTCACCTCGCTCGGGGGATATCGCGTCGGCCAGGTGGTTCGAGACCGGGAGTCGATGGTGACGATCGCCGAGATGCTGCTGGAGGAAGAGCTGCAGGTAGGGGAGACTGCGATCGTCGAGCAGCAGGTGGAGCTCGATGCCGCCGAGGACGACAACGAGCTTCGCTACTGGGCCTGGCCGCGGGTGGGGTCCGTGAGTCTGTGGGTTCGGTACCATCCGGACAAGGTGCCCGTGCGATGTGAGTCATTCACCATCGTCAACGGGACCGAGGAGTCTCACGAGGTGCCGATCCATGGCACCAGCGTGCACCGCACCGTCGCCAAGTTCGGCCCAGGGACGGTTGGCCTTCGTTGGTTCTGGGGCGACTGAGTTCTCGGCGTCGCAGCCGACGGTCAGACATTGTGGCTGGTTCTACGGGGACTTCATCGCGCCGAAGCCGGCGCGTCGAGGTCAAGGCGCCAGAGGTTGCCGGCCACGCCATCACAGCTGAGCGAGATGACCCTGGTCTCGTACGGGACGTTGGGCAACTGAACGACACGTTCGCCCCAGACGTGATGATGACCGTGGACGAGCACTCGCGGCTGGACGGCCTCGAAGACGCGGTTGACCCGGGCGCGGGAGACCGCGGCCCACGACAGCGAGTCCCGCGGCCACCCGTACGGGTTGTGGGCGAGTGTCTCGCGGACCGCGGGGACACACCACTCCAGCTCGGGTGAGTCGTGGGTGATGAGGATGTCGACCGGCCCGTCGGTCACGGCCCCTTCGACGTCTGCCTCCGACGGCATCTCCTCCGGCCACCAGTCGACGCCCTCGGTACGCCGGTGCTTGTCGACAGAAGCAGCACCGCCGAACGAGAGGAAGGTCGTCTTGCCGATGGTGAACCGGTAGCCCCGAGGCAGCACCTGGACGTGCTCGGTCAACCGGACGGGCAGGTCCGCGCCGGTCGCGGGATCGCGATGCTTGCTGTGCTGCCACAGCGTCGTCAGTCGCGCCCAGTCCTCGTGATTGCCAGGCGTGACGAGAACCTCGACACCCTGGCGTACGCAGGCGTTCTCGACAGCCTCCAGGTAGCGCTTACCGAACGAGCCGGGCCAGATCCCGAAGTCGCCGACATGCAGGATCGTCGTGATTCCAGCTGCGCCGATCGACTCGATGCGGCTGGTGGCCCAGCGCACGTTGCCATGCCAATCGCCAGCGAACACCACCTGCACCATGGCAAGGACCGTAGTCGCTGGGTGGTGCCGTTGCCGAGTGAGTTTCTCTGTCGACAGAGTGTTGACAGAAACCCGCTCCGACCAGGTCGGCGACGGCCACCTCACACCCGTTAGGGTTTGGGTCGAGGCTGATATATCGCCTTCTTCGTCGCTCAGGCGGACTGCTTGGCGAGGATCTCGCGGTCGAGTTCGCTGGATGTGCGAGTGGCGATCCTGAACTTCAGGAACAGGGCGTCCCGGATGGCCTCCACGGCGGTGTGTAGTTCCCCGTCAGTCGGCGCGTAGATATCGATCGCGAGTTGCTGACCCGGATAGTCGAGCGCGGGCTCGACCTCAACCTCGGTCGATGCAGGGAATCCGAGTGCGGGCAGCAGCGCGTCGATCTGTTCCATCAGGCTCAGATCAGGGAAGACGATGGTGTCCTCAGCCATGAAACCAGCCTACTGCCAGGTCGTCCGCGAGGACGAGCAGAGTCTCGTCGAGGTGCAGCCCGTAGCGTCGGAGTGCCAAGTCAAGCCCGGCCCTGGCATCGTCGAGATGGGAGCCTTGATTGCGCAGATCGATGACCACCCGGCGCGCCTGTTTGCGGCCCTCTCGGACTCGTTGGGTGATCGCGTTGGCAGTCGAATCGGCGGTCTTGGTCTCGATAGTCACGGCCACATGCGCCGCGACCGCATCGGGCGTCTTGCGATAGCGGCCTTCGAGACGCCTCACCGACAGAGTCGGGCACTCGCGGCCTCGTAGCCATGCCGCCGTTCTTGCCTCGGCAGGGCTGAACCAGCGGTCTGGATCGTCGACCGGGGCGATCAGCCCCGCAGCCTCGAGTTCAAGGTAGGTCGGCGGAGCCGGTGGCATGCCAGATCGTTCCAAGCCGCCAAGCACTCCTTCGAAGACGTGGTCGACATCGAAAGGCAGGCCGCCGACGATTGAGGCGTTCCCCAACAACGAGGTGCTTCTTGTAGGCGATCAGCCCAGACCGCTTGCAGACCAAGCATGCGCGGCCCTGCTTGAGCTTCTTGGGCGTGCCAGCACGACAACCTTGCATGAGCAGGACGCACTAGGCGAGAGGTTCCGGGAACTCGGCCCGCGCGTTTCCACCAGTGTGAGGGCGCTGGCTGAGGCGCTCATTCGTGCACATGTCGACATGGATATGGAGTGGATGGAGCCGGAACGTCCAACAGTCAGGGCTTCTCTGCCGGTATCGGCGGCTGGCTGGATCCGAGAGTTCGTTACGGGCAGGGAACTCGATGAGGAGGAGCTGACCCTGGTCGGCGTGGTACGCACAGTCAGTGATATTGCGAAATGGTCCGTTGAGACAGCCGAGAGGCTCGAGCAGGTTGATGCAAGCCGCCTGCCTGTCGAGGTAGTCCACTCAACGAAGGTCGGCGACGAGATCCGACTGTTGGTTCTCGCCCGACTGACCGAGCGCCCAGACGGGACTGTTCGTCGGGAGATGAGTGCTCGGCAACTCCTGGCGGACGATGGCCGGGAGTGAAGCGGCGGCGACCTTGCTGGGCTTCCTTCGGATGAGATGAGTCGTGAACTGCGGAGCCTGCCGACCGCTGACCGTCGCAGACGCTCGATCTTCAGCGCAGCCGGACTCCTGCCGGCACTTCCTGCGGGTTCTGTGCCCTTGGCCAACTGGTTGGTTCACCGATCATGCGAACGTATGGCTCATCCGAAACCACGCGGCGTGTCGGGCTTGTTTCTGGGATTGAGCCGCAGATTTGTCACAGGTGAAGGGCTCAAGCTGGGTGCAGACTGCTGTCCAGCGGTCAGCACCTCAGGCTCAAAGCCTCTCGGGGAGCAGCGTGAACGCCTCGACGTGACGACGCCGAACTGCGGTGAAGTGCCGACGGTCGAGCGTGGCGATCTCGGTGATGCCCAAACGCTCGGGCGAGCGCGATGACTGAGGCATCGGTGGTGCCGAGTCGCATGTCGTCGTACTGTTCGACGAGCTCAGCCATCCGGCGGTAGTCGGCGGTCGTCAGCTCTACGGGCTCGAACCCGCCCTCCGCCACCCCGACCAGGAACGTCGCTTCGTCGGCTGGGCCGCCGAGTCTGTCGATGAGGTAACCCGGTTCCGCAGCCACCGTCGCCGGGAGTAGGAATCGGCGGCCTGGGAGACGCAAGCCGGTGAAGGTCCACGCAGGCACGATCGTGGTCTTCTGTCGTGAAAGCGGCTGCAACGATTGGTGCGGTGTCAAACAGAATCACGGTCAGTCGCGACCGAAACCCTCGGTCAACGACGCATCGATACGTTGGGCGTTGTCGGTCCGCCCATTCCTGGCCGGCCCCATCGCGATCCAAGTGAACGCCTTGTCAGATGGTGCCGGACGCGGCCTTGTGCGGCGCCGCACATCAGACAGCACCTGTCCGACCTGCTCCTCAGAGAGGGAGTCAATCAGCTGGTGTAGTTCGTCGCGACCTGCGGACACGACTCAAGTCTGGGCGGTGGCGGCACCGACCGTCGAGTGAGGCCGGCCTCCTTGTGGGGAGTTGGGAAGCACGCGACAGGCGACGCTGGCATTGAGAAGCCAGGCTCGGTTGTCGGAGGTGTTGATGGAAGTGTCAGGCGAGCAGACCGCGTGCCTTCTCGATCAAGGCAGCACTGGCGCGTTCGGCCTTCTTCTGTGCATCCACGTTGATCAAGGCGATCGAGTAATGGGCGGTGTCTTTGAGGTCGAGCAGTGCGCTGAGGTGCTTGCTTGGCTGGTCGCTGGGAACGGCGCTGCGGAGGAAAGCGATAGCCCCTCGGTGGTCCTCCCCGCGCCATCGTTCGCCGATGGAGCCAGCACCGATTGCGTCGGCAGACGCTATCCCGGCCAAGACGTAGAGCGATACGGCTACCTTTCCGGCGTAGGTGTCGTCGCGGTCAGAGCCAACGAGTTCGGCGGTTTCATGGCACTTGCGAGCGAAGTCAAGTCGCTGTCGACCCTGTGCACGGTTAAATACCTCGGTCCTGCTGCGGCTCGAACGACTCATGCCGCAGTCTCTGCTTCATTGAGGAGATCGATTCCGTCTCGGCGGAGGCTGCCGACCAGGGGATCGGCGTCGCGGGTCATCTGCGCCCAAGTTGATTCGCTGACGGTGACTAGTTGCGCATGGTTGCCGGTCCAACGACGCACTGCTGCGCGCAGCGACTCCATCTCGGACTCGAGTGGCGCCGCCAGGTCGCGGTGAATGATCAAGATGTCGACGTCGGACGAAGTATCACCGTCGGCGCGGGCCGTAGAGCCGAACAGTCTCGCCCGCGTCGGCGGGTTGTCCCATCCGGCCAAGTGGTCACGGATGCGTCGGAGCAACGTCTCCCGGATGCCGATGAGGATCTCGACGGCAGGCCAGGCAAGGTGGTCGCGGTTCGCCTCGTAGAGGATCGCTGATCCGGCGCGCTCGGCGGTCACGATGCCTACCTCAGTAAGTCGGTCAAGTACGGCCGCAATGCCGGGAACGCTGCCTCGTCGTGCCAACCGTTGGACTTGACGACCTGTGATCGGCCTGCCTGCCCGGGCGAGTACTTCCAGCACCGCACCATCAAGCGAAGGTACGACGCTCTCGTACGGGGCCGACACATCCATGCGTTAAGAATAACAGACACGTGTCCGAAATACTTGTCGTCATGGAGGTGGATGGCTTCGCGCCAAAGCAGGTCTGACCTACGCAAAGGGGTTCGTGAACCCACGAGCAAGGGTCTAGCCGATGCCTTCGGAACGGCTCAGTTGCGGCCGAAGCCCTCAAGCTGGTCGGGGTTGGTCGAAAGATCCGCAGGACCGCTGAACGAGCCGATCCAAGCGGAGGCAGAGTCCGGTGGCGTCATGCGCCGCTGAGTACGCCGACGCACATCGCTGAGCACCAAGTCGACCTGCTCCTCGGGGAAGGAGCCGATCAGGTGGTGCAACTCGTCGCGGTGCGCAGACATGGCAATCAGTGTAATGCGGCGTTGGCGTTGAGAAGCAGAGTCGGGTATCGCATGCCATTGCGGCCGTGTGTGGAGTGACTATTCGGCCTTTTGCATAGCTTGTAGTCGACCTTTTGCATAGGACTGGATCGACTTTCACGGAGCTCGCGAACGGCTGGCGTCCGCCGATCATCTCTGGCCCGGAGGCGCGAAACGTACGAAGACCACGCCTAACCGCTGATCGTCTGTGGCCCCGTGGCGCCAAAACGGGCCGCCGGAGGCAGGTACGCACGGTGCCGGAGGCAGACAGGCGCGGCGACACGCAAGGGCCCAAGCGAAAAGGGCCTCTGACCCAGGCAAATGTCCAGGTCAGAGGCCCTTTTCGTGGCTACGTACGAAGGATCAGCAGTCGTAGTAGAGCTCGAACTCATGCGGGTGCGGACGGAGCCGGATGCCGTCGATGTCGGCCCGCTTCAGCTCGACCCAGGTCTCGATCAGGTCGGGGGTGAAGACGTCGCCCTGCAGCAGGAACTCGTGGTCGGCCTCGAGTGCGTCGAGGGCGCCGTCCAGGCTGTCCGGCACGGTCGGCACGCTGGCGTGCTCCTCGGGCGGCAGCTCGTAGAGGTCCTTGTCGATCGGTGCCGGCGGCTCGGTCTTGTTCTGGATGCCGTCCAGACCGGCGAGCAGGATGGCCGCGAACGCCAGGTATGGGTTCGACGAGGGGTCGGGGCAGCGGAACTCGACCCGCTTGGCCTTCGGGTTGGTGCCGGTGATCGGGATCCGCATGGCCGCGGAGCGGTTGCGCGAGCTGTAGACCAGGTTGACCGGGGCCTCGAAGCCGGGGACCAGGCGGTGGTAGGAGTTCACGCTCGGGTTGGTGAATGCCAGCAGCGCCGGGGCGTGGGCCAGGATGCCGCCGATGTACCAGCGGGCAATGTCGGACAGGCCGCCGTAACCGGCCTCGTCGTAGAACAGCGGGGTGCCGTTCTGCCACAGCGAGGAGTGCACGTGCATCCCGGAGCCGTTGTCACCGAAGATCGGCTTCGGCATGAAGGTCGCGGTCTTGCCGGCGGCCCAGGCGGTGTTCTTGATGATGTACTTGAACTTCTGCACATCGTCGCCGGCAGACAGCATGGTGTTGAACCGGTAGTTGATCTCGGCCTGGCCGGCGGTGCCGACCTCGTGGTGCGACCGCTCGACAGTCAGGCCCGAGGCCTCCAGGTTGAGGGTCATCACGTCGCGCAGGTCGGCGAAGTGGTCGACCGGCGGCACCGGGAAGTAGCCGCCCTTGTACTTCACCTTGTAGCCGCGGTTGCCGCCCTCTTCGACCCGGCCGGTGTTCCAGGCGCCGGCCACGGAGTCGATGGCGTAGAAGCCGGTGTTCTGCTTGGTCTCGAACCGGACGTCGTCGAAGACGTAGAACTCAGCCTCCGGGGCGAAGAACGCGGTGTCGCCGATGCCGGTGGAAGCCAGGTAGTTCTCCGCCTTGCGGGCGATGTTGCGCGGGTCGCGGCTGTACGGCTCCTTGGTCAGCGGGTCATGGACGAAGAAGTTGAGGCACAGCGTCTTGGCCTCGCGGAACGGGTCCAGGTAGGCCGTGGTGGGATCAGGCAGCAGCGCCATGTCCGACTCGTGGATCTTCTGGAAGCCGCGGATCGAGGATCCGTCGAACGCCAGGCCATCTTCGAAGACGCTCATGTCGAACGAGCCGGCGGGCACCGTGAAGTGCTGCATCGTGCCGGGCAAGTCGCAGAATCGGACGTCGACGATCGCGACGCCCTCGTCCTTGATGTAGGCCAACAGCTCGTCGGCGCTTTGGAACATCTGTCCTCCGGTGAATGTTGGTGCGAAGACTGCTCCGGGCCGGGAACAATCTCGAGCTGGATCGAGCGCGGTTCGGTGCCACCATGCCCGTTTCCAGCACTTTAGGAAAGTGCCGTTTCCGTCCAGTTGCTGAAATGTTTCGTGCAGGTAACACCGCTTGTCAGACCGCTCGAAGTCCATTGATGGGCTTGCCGGTCCGTCGAAGAGCCACCCTCTCATGGCCAACCGGTAACCTCGCAGAGTGCCCGACCAACCACCCGCGTACGCCGGCAGCCGGCTTGGTCTGCCCGAGGCCGGACGGGGCTCACTGGCCTCGTGGCGGGCTCGGGTCGCGGCCCTGATCTTGGACTGGGCGGCTTCGATGGCGATCGCCGTGGGTTTGTTCGGTCCCGGGGCGGTGACCGGCAGCGGCTGGCAGGCCTGGATGACTCTGGCCGTGTTCTGGGTGGAGTCGACCCTGTTGGTGACCGTCGCCAGCGGCAGCTTCGGCCAGCTGATCTGCCGCATCGCGGTGGTCCGGCTGGACACCAAGCCGGTCGGATTTCCAAGGGCGGTGCTGCGCCAGGCCCTGATCTGCCTGGCTCTGCCGCCCCTGGTGATCGGGCCGGACCGGCGCGGTCTGCAGGACCTCGCCGCCGGCACTGTCGTCGTCAACCGCCGCTGAACCTTTGCCGGGTCAAGATCCCGGCCGTACGCGAGAAGTTGCTCGGGTTTGTCGGCTTTGCTCGATCTACAGATCGAGCAAAGCCGACAAGATCGAGCAACTTCGGCCCGCTGAGCCCGAGTCCGCTGAGCCCGAACCTGAGCGCACTCGTCAGCCAACCGTCAGGAGGTGGGTGGGGCAGGGATCAGGTCCGGCGAGTTGATTGACCTGTGGTCCACGGACGACGTGGCCGCTCGGCAAGTCCAGCTTGGGGGAAGCCATGGATCAGTCAACGTTGCGTCGCCTTGCGCTCACACCGGTCGGCCGCCGCTGGGTGCTGAAGGTCGGTGGGGCCTCCGCGCTCGCCGTAGCCCTCGCAGCAGGTCTCGACCCCGTCCTTGCGACGGCGAAACCGCACGCGCCGAAGCAGCCCAAGCCCAAGCCCACACCCGCACGTTCCCGCCGTCGGCATCGCGACGTGTACGCGGCACTGCCCCGCTCCCGCGACTATCGCGACCTGGTGCTGCGGGTGGCGGCGCAGGATTACCCGGTCCGGCCGGTCACCGATCGCGATCGCCGCCGGCTGCGCCGACTCGGGGGCTTGTACGCGCTGATCGACGCGAACAAGATCACCCATATCGCCGAGCGGGTCCCGTTCGTCGACAATGCGCCGACCATGATGGTGCTGCTCGGTCGGCCCCGATCCGACAGACCCCGATCCGGCAAGTCCCAAGCGGGCAAGCACCGTTCGAGCCCGCGGCAGGGCGTGCTCGCGCAGCGCATGGCCGTCCCGCCGGCGTCAGCCACCCGAATCGCCCGGGTCAAGATCCGGCTCGCCGGGTCGGTGGCCAAGGCCTATCGCGACGCGCCGTGGATCGAGAGCCTGGGCATCCGCCGCGTACGCTCCCTGAACCGACTCAAACCCCAGGAGCTGGCCGAGCTCGACATGCTGATGGACGACGCCTCGACCGGGGCGGCGCTGGTCAACATGCACCCCGAGATCCTCAACCTGGACGACGACTCCGCCGCGATCACCACCGACATCCTGCTGGACACCCCCGAGGTCGCCGCCCTCGGCGACAGCATCGCCGCGATGCGGGAGGAGGGCGAGCTGCCGTACTGGATGACCGACGTGATCGACCCGACCACCGGCGAACAACTGCTGCTGACCGACGCGGACGGCAACTACATCCTCGATCCCGACACCGGGCAGCCGACCCCGTCCCAGATGTTGACGGTCAGCCCGGACCTGAACGACAGCTACGGCACGGCGGTGCGAGCCTCCCTGACCGGCATCAAGGCAGAACCGTCGTTGGAGGGTTCCACCTACTACGTCCAGCCATCCGATGCGCCGACCGTCACCGACACCGACTCCGACGAACTGTCCGATCCGGAGCTGACGGTGCAGTTGAGCAGGTCGGGCTGGAACTGGGGCACCAGGATCAGCGTGCAGGGCTTCGATCAGAATGCGCGGAAGATCGACCTGCGCTTCTACAACAACTGGGAGCGGGTGCTGCAGACCCACGTCCAGTACTTCGCCGACAAGGACACCCAGCTCGCGGTCGACAACCACGACCAGGATCCCGACTCCGACCAATCGTGGCGCTCGACCCCGAACTCGGAGTATCTGACCTACGTCAGTGACATGCCGACCTCGTACGGCATCCCGTGGGCCTACGACGAGAACTACACCAGCGCCTCGATCACGCTGCCCGACGAGGCCAACTATGCGCGGATCCTGCTCTGCGGACCAGGCAGTTCCTCCGGCTCGTCGCAGTGGCGGCAGTTCATGAGCAACGACGACTACCCGGGCCAGAACTTTCCCGACGAGTGCAAATGGCCGCTGATCTTGACCTGGGTCTTCGACGTCGGCGTGCCCTCCATCCTGCTGGGCTTCGACGCCGCGATCGCCGGTGGCGAGGCCATCTCGGCCTACAAGTCGGCCCTCAAGTACAGCGCGACGGCGGCCAAGAACATCACCCTGCAGGCCGACGACGGCTTCGCGTCCTTCGGTGATCTGGGTGCCTATCTGCGCAACGGCAGTGACGCGCCACCCCGCTCGCCGAGCGACGAGATGGCGCAGATGGCGCTGTCCATCTGCCCGTTCCTGTGGTCGAGCGATCCCAATATGGCGCTCTTCGGCGAGGCCGCGGCCCTGGTCACCGCCATGATCATCGAGTACGCGCTGACCAAGGCGATCCCGGTGATGGGGGAGGTGTTCGGGGCCCTGGCCGCCGCCGGTGACCTCGCCCAGATCGCCACCTCGAGCGCGGAGATGTCCCTGTCGCCGTGGGTGATCGACTGCGACGTCCGGCTCACCTACGCGGCCGAGGTCACCCTGCTGCACGATCCCAAGGACGCCACCTGGCCGCGGGCGGTCGGTGGGGCTCGCTGGACCCTGCAGGTGATCACCGACGGAACCGACAACGCCACCTCGCTGACCGGCACCATCCCGGACGGGCAGTCCGACCCGATCGTCGTGCAACTGCCGGCGGTCGCGGTGTCGCGGACGATCCAGTACACCTTCCAACTCGTCGACGTGAACCAGAACATGATCGGCAAGGGTCAGTCGGACGTCCTCGCCAACAACGACACCTCGAACCTGCCGACCGAGTTGACCATCCAGACGCAGGAGCTGTTCAAGCCGATCACGGCCCAGACAATCTTCGTCCGGCAGGACACCCTGCAGGCGACAAGCACGGCCGGCCGCTATCACTGGCAGGCCGGTGCCACGGTGACCGGCACCGTGAACAATGTGCCCAGCGATCTGGCGGAGCTGGACACGGTCAGTGTCGGCACCGTGAGCGGGATGCTGGGCTCGATCTGGCGATCCAACGACACCAACCGGTCCTACTGGGTACGCAACACACCCACCGTCGAGAACAACAACGCCGGTGTCGAACAACAGCTGGCGGGCCCGTACACCCGGCGGCCGTTCCTGGTCTACGACCGGCTCAACCCGGATCTGACGCTCGGCAACAACTTCTTCCTGGAGCCACTGGACGGCGGTGGCTACCTGGTCCGCCGGCTCATCCTCAGCGCCGACGGTGGCACGCTCGGCTGGACGCCGAACCAGGCCTGGGGTCACATCTTCCAGGACCTCTCCGCGGTCACCTACCACCCGTACGGCTATCTGATCGGGGTCAACGCGACCACCGGGAAGCTGCAGTCGCTGAAGGTCCCCAGCACACCGGTCGCCGACGACGCCGAACCACCACTGTCCAGCCTGTACGCGGGCGTCGGGTCTCGACCCGGTCTGACCATGAGCCCGACGGCGCTGACCTGCACCCTGGACGGGGTGGTGATCGTCTTGGAGGGCGGGGCGAACCGGATGCAGGCCTTCGACGTCAACGGCAACCCGGTCAGCTACTTCGGCACCGATCCGGACAACCTCGGCTCGCTGCAGCAGCTGCACGGCAGTGTCAACGACACCCGGCTCGGCATCGCCGTCGACGGTCAGAGCTTCATCTATGTGCTGACCAGGGCCGGCGGCAGCACCGCCCCGGTGAGCAACTATCGCGTCGACGTGCACAAACCCGACGGCACCTTCGTGGTCGGTCCCACCGGCGTGAACCTGGCCCAGTTCGACGTCGACTACTGGCGCTCCATCTTCGGTCTGGACTACGCGGCCCTGACCGGCCCGGACGGCGCCACCCCGTATGTCGATCCGGCGCTGGGTCGGATCCAGCCATCCCTGAGCATCTTCCTGGCTACGACACCGAGCGCCGGGCAATGAGTGCCTCGGACGGTCGTCGTCGGGATCGGCGGCTGCTGGCCGCGCTGCTGGTTGCGACCTTGGCGATGCTGCTCGCACCGGCCGGCGTCATTCCCGTGGCGGATGCGCAGCCGCGTACGTCACCTCAGTCCGCGTCGTCGTCCCCTAACAAGTCGACACCTCACCAGACCAGGGTGCCCAAACCGAAGGCCGCCAAGCACAAGTCCACACCGCCCAAGCCTCACAAGCCGAACTCCCATGGGCCGAAGCCACATAAGCCCAGGCCCAGGGCGCTCCCGGTGCTGCCGCGCGCTCAGCTCGACAATCCGTGGGCGCAACGGCTGCGGTTCGCCCAGCGGCGGGCTCTGGTCACAGAACTCGAACGCCGAGCGACCAAGGCCAGGCCCAGGCACCACGCGCGGCCGTCCAAGGACCGGCCGACCTGGCCGGATCGCCGGCATCGCAATCGTGTGCATCGTCCGGCAACGGCCCTGGGCGCACCCGCCGGCGCCGCCAGCTGCCCGTCGAGCCTGAACACCCAGCCGGTCACCGGCAACTTCTCCCAGCAACCGGAGCATGCGGCCTCGCTGCTGATCCGCAGCGGCCGGACCGACCCGTACTATCTGGTGGCCCGGATCCAGGGTCCAGGAACGGCCGCCACCGAGAGCTGCTCCAGCGTCTCGCTGGAGGCTAACCTGGTCGCCACCGAGCCGACCGCCTCCTGGCTGATGTACACCGGTCCGCACACCGTCGTGCAAGCAACGGCGTACGGCAGCACGAGCCGGAACCCACCGGCCACCTGGACCAAGTACTACCGGACCGCGCTCTGGGACGACACCGGCGGCTGGGACCAGAACCCGCTGTTCGACAACGTGGCCGCGGGCACCACGCTGGCCAAGGCGTTCCTCGCCGGGACCGGGACCATTGAGGTCTGGGACACCCTCGACTGGCTGCAGACCACCGGCGGTTGCCAGCAGTGCGACCTGTCCGGCTACACCATCGAGTCCGCGACCCTGCAAGAGACCAACGGCGGGCTCCCGGCCAGCGACCTGTCCGGCGCGACCATTCGCAACGTCACGTTCGGCCCGGGCTACTCCCTTGACGGGGCGAACCTGCGCGGTGCTCGATTCGAGAACGTCACGTTCGGCACGGGGGCCAACCTGGCCGGCGCGGACCTCACCGGCGCGACCTTTGTCAACGTGACCATGCCGTCGGTGGTGCTCACCGGCGCCAATCTGAGCGACGCTGCCTTCGTCGGCACCAACGCCATCACCGCACCGCAGCTGGCCGGAGCCAAGCTCGACGGGATCTCCCTGTCGGCCGGCACCTCGATCAGCGGAGCGCTGATCGGCAAGGCGGCCGCGAGCACGAAATGCACCACCGCGGCCGATGCCGACCTCACTGTCGGAGCCTTCACGGTGGCGTCGGTGACACCGTGCCTCGAGACTCCGTCATTCGCCGGCAGCATGATCAAGCCGAGCGCCGTCCCGCTGTCGCTGTGGACCTCGGTCAGCTGGAACAACGCGATCCCGGTCTTCGACGGCTCCACGCAGGCGTATCTGAAGGGTGCGAATCTGACTGGGCTGCAGATGCAGGGGGCCAGCTTCTGGGGGTCGGTTGCTGACTTCAGCGGGGTGAACCTGACGAAGGCCGCGCTGGACGGCACCGCGTTCACCAACGCGACCCTGACCGGCGCCACGCTGCAAGGCGCCAGTGCCACCAGGGCATCGTTCGCCGGTGCGAATCTGTCGTCGGCCAAGCTCGACCAGCCGCAGGGGATGATCACCACCTTCGACTACGCGTCGTTCATGCGGGCCACGCTGGACAACGTCACCTTCAACGGCTCGTTGATCAGGGCAGCCAACTTCACCCAGGCCAGCGCTCACGGCAGCACCGACTTCGGCAATGTGAAAGCGGCCGCCGCGATCTTCGACCGAGCCCACATCCTCGGCAATCCGCTCGCCTTCCGCGGTGCCGCATTCGGTCCGAGTGACAGCTTCACCAAGCCGGTGTCGTTCGTCTCGGCCGTTCTCGGCGGAAACAAGAACGCGAGTACGGGGATCAGCTTCGAGAGCGCCGATCTGGCCGGCGCCAACTTCGCCTAGTCCCAGTGCATCGGCTGTGCCTTCAGCAACGGCACCGATTTGACCGGCGTGGACTTCCAGGAGTCCTACCTCGAGGGCGCGACGTTCGTGTCGACGACCCTGACCGACGCCACCTTTGCCAACTCCCAGACCAGCTCCGGCAACGGGACTTGGACCTTCGCGCTCGGTCTGACGGAGTCGGCCTCGGGTGCTTATGCGGTGAGCTATGGGCCGACCTCGTTCGCCGGCAGTGCCAGCACCGACGTGGCGTTCTGCCCGACAGGAGAGCGTCCGGATCCGACGACCGGATGCCTGACCAAGATGGACGGGCACCCGACCGTGCCGACACCGGGCTGTTCGGCGGCCGGGCTGGACGCCTGCCCGACCAAGGTCACGACGGTCGTCGGCACGAGTGGTGTGGCTGGCGCACCAACCACCCACGTACGCCAGCCGCAAGCGGTCGCAGTGGCACCCAACGGCAGTGTCTTCTTCGCCGATGCCGCCAACCATGTCGTCGTGCAGGTGGAGTCCGGCGGGCAGGGAGTGCCGATCGCGGGAAACGGTCAGTCCGGCGACAGCGGGGACGGTGGGCCCGCCCTGGACGCCGAGCTGGAGTCACCAACCGGATTGGCGATCGCCTCCGACGGCACCACCTTGTATGTCAGCGATGCCGGGAGCAACCGGATCCGCAAGCTCACCCGGGTGGTCGACACCGGCACCGGCACCGTCAGCTACACGATCAGCGCGGTCGCCGGGTCGGGGGAGGAGTGCGCCAACCTGCAGTCGACCTGCGGCGACGGCTCGGATCCCCAGCAGGCCCAGTTCAGCGAACCGGCCGCGCTGTGGGTCGATCCGGTCGACAACGTGTACGTGGCCGACACCGAGGCCGATCGGGTTCGCGTGATCATCGCCGGTGGCGGGGTCGGCACGGTGCAGAGCGGGCTCTCCGGGCCGGCCGGAATCGCCGGCGACCAACTGGGTCAGCTCTACGTGTCGAACACCGATGCGGCCACCGTGCTCCGACTGGGGCCGAACGGGTCGTCCACGACGGTGCTCGGCACCGGGACGGCGGGCTACAACGGCACCTACACCGCCGACCCGCTGAACCCCAGCGTCAAGGATCAGCCCAAGCTCGGCACCCTGGCCCAGACCAACCGGCCCATGGGTCTGGCCACGAACCTCGCCAACCAGGTCTTCGTCGCCGAGGCCGGCAACGGGATCGTGCGCCGGATCAGCACCTCGGGCTATCTCTCCATCACCGCCGGCAAGACGAACAGCTCCGACACGGCTACCGACACGTCAACCAACCCGGACGGGCTCTATTCGAACCAGACGGGCTTCAAGACACCGGTCGGGATCGCGGTCACCGCCGACGGCCAGTTCGTGGTCACCGACGCCGGCTACTACCGCGTACGAGGGTTCGGCCCGTACCCGCCGTCCTAGCCCAGTCCTAGCCCCTTCCAGACCTACAGGATCGCGCCAGGATTGAGGATGTTGTCGGGGTCGAAGAGCTGCTTGACCTGTCGGTTCAGCTCGGTCACCCGGGGACCGAGCTGGGCGGGCAGCATCGACTTCTTCAGTCGACCGACGCCGTGCTCGCCGGTGATGGTGCCGCCCAGGGAGATGGCGAGTTCCATGATCTCGGTGAAGGCCAAGGCAGCCCGCGCCGGAGCATCCGGATCGGTCGGGTCGACCACGATCGAGGGGTGTGTGTTGCCGTCGCCCGCATGCGCGACGACCGGGATCTCGAGCCGATGCTTCGCCGCGATCGCGGCGACACCGCCCAGCAGCGCAGGTAGCTGGGGAAGCGGTGCCCCGACGTCTTCCAGCAGGAGGGTGCCCCGGGATTCGAGTGCGACGAAGAAGGACCGACGGGCTTGGACGAACATCTCACCCTCCGCGGGATCATCGGTGCTGAAGCACTCGCTCGCCCCGTTCTCGCTGCAAGCGGTCTCGACCATCGCGATTTCTGCCGCGGCTGCGGGCCCCGGGGCATCGGACTGAATCAGCAGCAGGGCGCCGGCAGCTCGATCCAGACCCATCCGGTACGCGTCCTCGACGATGTTGATCGAGGCCTTGTCCATCAGCTCGACCATCGCCGGCCGCGCCACCCTCCCGAGCGCGACCACTGCGCGGCCCGCGTCTTCGAGGTTGGGAAACATGGCAACCAGGGTGGCCTTCGCCGGTTGGGTCGGGACCAGCCGGAGGATCGCCCGGCTGATGATGCCGAGCGTTCCTTCCGACCCGACGAACAGCTTGAGCAGCGAGAGTCCGGCGACGTCCTTGAGCCGCTTGCCGCCGAGCGTGATGAGTTCCCCGTCTGCCAGCACAACGTCGAGTCCCAGGACATAGTCGGTGGTCACCCCGTACTTGACGCAGCACAGCCCGCCCGCGTTGGTGGCGATGTTGCCGCCGATGGAGCAGATCTCGTACGAGGAGGGATCCGGGGGATACCAGAGCCCGTGTTGCGCAGCGGAAGCCTTGACCTCGGCGTTGAGCGCACCTGGCTCCACGACCGCGACCCTGGTGGCGGTGTCGATCTCGATGGCTCGCATCCGCTCCATCGACAACACGATCCCGCCGTCCACGGCACTCGAGCCACCCGACAGACTCGTACCAGCGCCGCGCGGGGTGATCGGCACCCGATTCGCCGCGCACCAGCGAACCACGGCCTGGATCTGAGTGGCATCGGTAGGGCGCACGACGGCGAGCGGCGTACCTGCGTCGGGGTCCCGGGACCAGTCGTACCGGTAGTTCTGGATCGTCGCGGGATTGGTGATGACGATCCCCTCGGGCAGCGCTGCGACGAGGGACTCGGTGGTGATCACGCTCATAGCGGTCAACCTACTCTGGCGCCCGGCCCGGCCTTTTGGTCGAAAAACCCGACGAGACACGGATACCTGACCGGAACTGCCCCTGGACCGGCGAACTCAGCGGCCGAGGGTGACCTCGCAGCTGGTGCTGAGCGCCAGCTCTCCGACCGGCCGATCCTCCGTGCCTTGATAGACGAGATTGGTATAGCTGACTTCGATCAGATAGGCGCCACGGGTGATTTCGTCAAGGTCAAGGTCGAGGTTGAGGACGGTGCCGTAGGAGTATCCGGGATCGAGCGGGAGATAGCTGTCGTTGCGCGACGGCTTCAGCTTGGGCTTGAACTTGGGTACGTCCGTGGCGAAGACCGAGTCCCCGGCGGTGTTGCGTACGTCGACGCGTACGAACGCGCCGACCGGGCGCAGCAGCCGCGGCACCCAGACAGGTTCCGCTGCGGCATCAGGTAGCTGCAGGCTCACGTGCAGGCGTAACGGGTCGGTGTCGAGCACCTCGACCAGGAGCTCGATCGAGGTGTCGGCTACCACTTCTGTGCCTTCTTGTGGGCCTTCACTCGAGCGGCCAAGGCATCGACGGCCGGCGCCTGCGCTTTGTACGGCGGATCTCCCGGGGAGTCGCCCATGGCGTTCCACTTGGTGCGAGCCGCCTGCATCTCCGCGTCGAACAGTGCTTTGGCCTGCGGCTCCAAGACCTTCTCGGCGTCAGCCTGGGTCGCCGCCGTCGCGGAATCCACCTTGAGCTTGGCGATCTTCGACTCGGCCTTGGCCATCGCCTTTCTGGCCAGCTTCAGCCATTCCTGCTTCCAGTGGTAGTCCTCGTGCAGATCCTCGGCGAGATAGGCAGACCAGTGGTCCGGGATGCCCTTCCGGTTGTCCTTGAAGTCCTTGAGGATGGTGTTGACGTTGGCACTGGTGACGTTGGTCAGTGCACCTGAGTCGTCCTCCGGGGTTGGGGCGGGATAGCGGTCGGCGGTGAAGTAGACGATCTGGATCGTCCCCTCCGCCTCGACCGTGTCCAGCTCGTACGTCCAGCGCTGACGCTTCTTGTCCTCGACCGCATGGCCAGTGAAGGTCGGGTCCTTCGCCTTCGTGGTGCTCGAGGCGGTGTTGGAGCGGGTCGGAGCAGGCTTGTTCAGGGTTGAGTTGAAGGCTGCGCGCTGCAGAGTCAGCGTAATCGCCGAGGGTGTGACCGTTCGCTGGATGCTGAGTTCTTCCTTGAGACGTTCCTTGTCCTCGTCACCCTCGGACTTCGGCTTGCTGTGCACCGTCGTACCGGCGACCAGCCGCTGCACCGCCTGGTTGCCGGCCCCACGCTGGATGGCGAGGATCGCTCCGGCTCGCGCGTCTCCGCTCGGATCCACGTTGGGGGAGATCGTCAAAGGTCGCCTTCGCGGCTCAACCACCAGTTCGTCGGACCGCAAGACCCTGTAACTCATCACGCATCACCTGCTCGGCAGTCGAGAGCATCCCTGGCCCCTCCGTCCAGGGTACGGCAGGCAACTCGTGGTAGATCTGTTCACCAGATCTGATGCCGACGCTACGAGAAGACAGGAGTGTTGAGGATCCTCATGCCGACTTGGCAAAGCGCGTCGACCCGGCCGTTTCGTACGTCGGCGGTCGGCAAGGTGCCGGTCATCGCGGTCACGGGACATCTCGGCGCGGGCAAGACGAGTCTGCTGAACCAGCTGTTGCGCACTCCGGGCGCCCGGCTGGGTGTGATCGTGAACGACTTCGGGACTTTGAACGTGGATGCCGCGCTGGTGACCGGGCAGATCGATGAGGCTGCGGCGATCTCGGGTGGGTGCCTGTGCTGCCTGCCCGATGCCGGTGGGCTCGATGAGGCGCTGGAGAAGCTCGCCCATCCGCGGCTGGGTCTGGATGCGATTCTCGTGGAGGCCAGTGGCGCCGCCGATCCGCTCGCCCTGGCGCGGCTGATCCGTTTCAGCGGGGCGGAGCGGGTCAGGCTCGGGGGCGTCATCGAGGTCATCGACGCGGTGGAGCATTTCCGCACAGTCGACATCTGGACGGATCCGCCGCTGCACCATGCGGCGGCGACGCTCGTGGTGATCGGCAAGGCTGACCTGCTGCCGGAGGGCGAACGGGATCGCACCGTCGAACGCATTCGGCAACGGGTACGTGAGCGCAATGCCGATGCTCAGCTGGTCGTAGCGAGACAAGGGCGGATCGATCCTGTGCTGGTGTTCGATACGGTGACCGACGAGGATCCCGACGACCAGCTCCCCTTTGCGCAGGTGCTCCGCGACCAGGCACCCGATGGCCACGCCAACCATGACCATGGCCGTCACGAGCACGCCCAAGCCGCCTCCGTACCGCTGACGGGGCCCGTGTCACCGAGCGCACTCGTCGATCTGCTCGAGGACCCGCCGGAGGGTGCGTATCGGCTGAAGGGTCGGGTGCGGTTGCGGGGCTCGAGGGCCGAACAGGGCTATCTCGTCAATGTCGTCGGGCGGATGATCCATGTCGACCGGCTGCCGGAACCGCCGCCCACGGGCGAGCTTGTCGCGATCGGCATGCAACTTGACTCCGCCATCGCTGAGCAGAAGCTGCTGGCGGTTGCGGCAGCATCGGCCGAACGTCCCGACGCGGCTGGTTTGCGACGACTACGACGCCACCGCCGGCTCAGCGACTGATTCGGCCGTTCGCTTCGGCTGCTGATGGCGCAGCAGGTGGGTGATCGCGGTGAGGTGGGGGAACTCGATGAGCATGCCCAGGATGATCGCCGCGTGCACGACAGGCTGATCAGGCAGCGCGATCGTCGTGACGGCAAGCATCAATGGCGCGTTGCGGGCGGAGGTGGTCATCGTCAGCAGCGCATGCTCCGGGTAGCGGAGTCGGAGCAGCCGGGCGACGGCTTCGCCGAGCACGTACGTGGCCGCGAAGAACAAGAACACCACCACCAGCACCCAGGCGAAGGCGGTCGGGTTCACGAGAATGGTGCCGACGTTGCCGGCGAAGATCGCGTCGATCAGCGCGGCGATGACCATCGGCACGGCTCGATCCACGACCGCCACGATCCGCTGGCATCCCCTCCTGGGCACCGCGAGCCGCAACACCAGCCGGAGGCCGAGGCCTGCTGCGGCAGGGATGAGGAACCAGGTCAGCAGGGTCGGACCTGCGCTCGCGACGGTCGCCTCGACCTGCTCGCCGGCGAACAGGTCGAGCCAAAGCGGGTACAGCACCAGCTGCAGGACCATCTGAACGGGGATGAGCGCCGCCCCGGTCGTGGTGTTGCCGCCGGCGAGGCGGGTGAATCCGAGGAACCAGTCCGTGCACGGAGCCAGGCAGTAGATCAGGACACCCAGACGCAGCGCGTCGTTCGGCAGCAGCGTGGTGAGTGCGAGGGCCAGCAGCGGGATCGCCAGAAAGTTCATTCCGACCGCCAGCAGCACCGTACGCGGGGCGCGGCGCAGGGCCGGCAGCCCGTCCAGCCGCAGCGTGAAGAAGAGGGTGCCGACCAGCAGCAGGATGAGCGGATCGGTGATGTCGCCGACTCGTTCCGCGGCGACGGGCGCCAGCGCGCCAAGCAGACTTCCGACGAGGATCGCAGCGAGGAACACAATGGTGGTGATCACCGGTCGCAGAGGTGTGGTCAGCATGCGCACTCCACGCCGCAGCAGGAGAGATCGTCGGTGAGCATGCCGGCCGTACGCCACGCCTCCAAGGCGCCGACATCCTTGCCGGCCCGTTCGCCGATGACGCGGGCGACATGGGCGAACCGCTGGCGGAACTTGTAGATGAAGCAGAACTTCAATCCGGCGTGCCGAATCGCCGGGCCGGACAGGAACAGCCCGGGAACAAGCGTGGACTGGTCGTCCTCGTCGAGCTCCGGCCAGCCGTCCGGGCGCCGGGCGAACAGCTTGTCGACCGGACCGAGACCTGGCCCGTACCCGGTGGCGGCGATGGGGCGGGAGTCGACGCGCAGGCGGGTGCCGTTGTCCAGACTCACCGTCCACTCGGTGCCGGCGCGTTTGATCCCGTTGGCGTGGGCGTCGACCAGGTCGAGTCGGCCGGTGTCCAGTGCGGTGGCTAGGCGTATCCGGGAGCGTGGCGCCAGCCGGAAGGAAGGATCGGATCCGGTGCCGGCATCCCAGGGGGTTGAGCCGTCGACGACGGTGACGTGGGCGCCACGTTCGGCATGATGGCAGGCGAGGTCGACGCCGGACTCGTAGCCGCCGATCACCAGCACCCGACCCGCCCGCGGCTCCCAGGCCTCGGCGGTGTGCGCGAGGTCGGCGAAGCCGCTGCCGGAGATGCGCGGCTTCAACGGGTGATGGAACTCGCCGCCGGCCCAGACCAGTGAACGAGCCACCACCGGACCGCGTCGGCACCGGATCTCGAAGCCCTGCTCGTGCCGGGCGACCGCGGTGACCTCGGCATCGTCGAGGACGGGGACCCGGAAGTGTGCTGCGACGCTGCGCAGGTATTTCGCGTACTGCGGCCCGGTCAGATAGTCCACCCCGAGGCTGAACGCCGGGGACGTCTCCGGGTGCACGGCGTTCAGGTCCGTGGCGCCGAAGCCGTTGCCGGTGAACGACGGGGTGAGGAAGGTCTGCTCGGCCGGCCAGTCGAGGAAGGTCTGACCGATCTGGCCGCGTTCGAGCACCCCGAAGGTCAGGTCCGGGATGGCAGCCAGGGCGAGGGCGGTGCCGATGCCGGCCGGTCCGGCGCCGACGACGAGCGCATCGAGGGCTTGAGGTTCTGTGGGCATCGCTCAGCTTCTAGCAATAGTGATAATCATTTTCATTAGTCTAGAACAGGAGAGGCAGTCCTGCGAACCGCGCCCACGGTTGAAGGAGCGTCCACGAACCACGACAACGCGGAGCCGCCGAGGGGTCCGAATCTGCGCGGGTCACTCATGGCCTCAATTGCACCATGCTGTTGCGCGGTGCGGCTCTCGGCGAGCTAGACCTAGCCGATCAGGCACCGTCACGATACTGATCAGGACTGGAGCCCTCGCAAGAGCAGGTCGATCAATCTGCGCGGGTTGTAGCGGGGATCGCGCTCGGGGGCAATGCAGAGGTTGCCGATTCCGCGCATCAGCTCGTAGGGCTGGATCTCGGCCTTGGCCTCGCCGGCGTCGACCGCAGCTTTCAGGAGCTGCTCGGCGACGGGCAGGAGTCGGTCGAGAAAGTACGTGTGGAGGGTGGCGGAGCTGTTGTCCGCCTGGGGGATGGCGGCGAGGCCGTGTTTGGTGATCAGGAAGTCTACGAAGCGGTCGATCCACAGGCGCAGCGCTGCCATCGGGGACTCCGTCTCGGCCAGCAGCCGCGGTCCAGCCTCGGCGCATTCCTCGACCTGATGGCGGAAGACGGCCACGACGAGATCCGCCCGTGTCGGGAAGTGGCGGTAGAGCGTGCCCATGCCGACGCCGGCTCTGGCGGCGACCTCGCGAACAGGTGCATCGACACCAGACGTTGCGAACACCTCCGCTGCGGCAACGAGCAGCTTCTTCTGGTTGCGCACCACGTCGGCCCGCTTGGCCGTGGCACCCATCTCTCCGGGCTGCTCCGCACTGCTGGCCACCACGCCCCCTTCGGTTCGGCGAACTCTCTTCCCGGTTGCAAAATGGAGCGGCGCTCCGTATTGTAAATGGAGCAGCGTTCCGATTCGGCTTGAGTGTAGCCGAGCCTGAACGTTTCTCACCGCTCCTGCCACCCTCCGCGCCGCGATCTGCCACGGAGGCCTTAGAAGGGAAACACGCATGCCTGAGTGGACTTCCGTCGCCGACACCTACCTCCACCCGACCGCCCCGCCCGTGATATCGGTCAGCCCCGTCACGCTGGCCGTGCCCGGACGCCCCCTGGACCTTGAGGTCCGAGTGTCCGCGCCCCTGACCGGCACGGACCTGGCGGTCATTCTGTTGTCGCACGGCCACGGCGGGGCCTACGGCCAGTCCTCGCTCGACGGCTATCTGCCGCTCGCCAAGGTCTGGGCGGCTCGCGGCTTCGTCGTGATCCAGCCCAACCATCTCAGCGCCCCCAGGCTGAGCCACCTGGTCGGCGACAGGCCCGAAGCGCCGCTGTTCTGGCGTTCACGCGCCGAGGACATGAGCAGCATCCTCGACCGGCTGGACGAGATCGAGCAGGCCGTGCCGCTGCTCGCCGGGCGCATCGACCGTAGCAAGGTCGCGGTGGCCGGTCACTCTCTCGGCGGCTTCACCGGCGAACTCCTCCTCGGCGCCCGGATCACCGACCTCGACACGGGAGAGGAGGTGAACCTCTTCGAGCCGCGGATCACGCAAGGCGTGCTGATCTGCGCCACCGGCAGGGGCGGCGACACCTTCAACGGGTTCCTGACCGATCACGCGCCGTTCCTCAAGACCGTCGACCTCACCACGATGACCACCCCCGCGTTGGTCGTCGCCGGCGGCAAGGACGACTCCCAGCACTGGACGACCATGGGACCGGACTGGCATGCCGACCCCTACCACCTGGCCCCCAGGCCCAAGACCCTGCTGACCGTCTTCAACGGTGAGCACCTCCTCGGCGGCATCCAGGGCCACGACAACGTCGAGACCACAGACGAGAGCCCCGATCGGGTCGCCGCGGTCGCCGAACTGACCGCCGCCTACCTCCGCACCGCCTTCGACTCCGACGACACCGCCTGGCAGACGGCACAGGACGCACTCGCCACAGGCCCCGACGCCTTCGGCCAGGTCGAATCCAGGTAGTCCCCGGAGGCTGGGCAAGCACTGAAGGAGCCCCATGAACCACTCAATGATCGCCCTGGTCACCGGCGGCAATAAGGGAATCGGTCGCGAGATCGCAGCCCAGCTCGCCGGACTCGGCCATACCGTCCTCATCGGTGTACGAAGCATCGAGCGCGGTGAAGAGGCAGCCGCCGAACTGCGCGCAGCAGGCGGCGATGTCACGGTCGTAGCCCTCGACGTCACCGACCCCGACTCGGCGTCCGCCGCCGCCGAGACCGTCCGGTCCCGCTTCGGCCGGCTTGACGCATTGATCAACAACGCTGGTATCAGCCATCAGCCTGGCGTCGACTTCGCCGGGCAGCTACCCCGCTCGGCAGACGTCGATCACGTCCGCTACGTGTTCGAGACGAACGTGTTCGGTGTCATCACCGTCAGCAGCGCCTTCCTGCCGCTGCTGCGCCGCTCCGACAGCCCGCGGATCGTCAACGTATCCAGCAGCGCCGGCTCCCTCGCGGCGATCTCGGACTTCGCCAACACCGATCCCATCGCACTGGGCTACGTCGCATCCAAGACCGCGCTCACCGCGGTGACCATGATGTATGCCCGCGACCTCGCCTCCGAGCACATCCTGGTCAACGCCGTTTGCCCCGGATTCGTTGCCACCGATCTGAACAACCACCGCGGTGTTCGCACACCGGCCGAGGGAGCCGCATCAGCTGTCCGCATGGCAACTATCGCGCCAGACGGGCCTACTGGCACGTTCACCGACGACCAGGGACCCGTCGCCTGGTAGCGCGGCCTCGACCGCCTTGAGGTGGCAACCAAGCAGTCACCAGGTAAGGGATGCTTAATCCAGGTCGATCAACTCATCGACGGCGAGCGCGGTGAGAGCCGCCTGGGCTTGAGGCGGCAGAACGCCGGACTACGCTGAGAGACTGGCCTAGTCGATGAGGTCGGAGAGCTCCAGCCAGCGTTCTTCGAGTTCGACCGTCTCGCCCTCGACGGCGCGGAGCCTGCCCGCGAGCTTCTGTAGGCCTTCGTAGTTGCCCTGATCGTGGTCGACCATGTGCTGATGCAGGGTCTTCACCTCGGCGTGGAGTCTGTCGAGACGGCGTTCGATCGAGGCGACTTCCTTCTGCGCGGTGCGTCGTTCGGCACCGGAGAGCCCGGACGCACCCGCTCCCGCGTCGCCGGTCGTCGGAGTAATCGGGCTATTCGTGCGCGACGACGGTTGCTCGCGTCGCAGCCGCAGGTACTCGTCCACTCCGCCGGGCAGATGCCGCAAGCGTCCGTCGAGGATCGCGTACTGCTGATCGGTGACTCGCTCCAGCAGGTAGCGGTCGTGCGAGACGACGATCAACGTGCCCGGCCAGGAGTCCAGCAGGTCCTCCATCGCCGCGAGCATGTCGGAGTCCACGTCGTTCGTAGGTTCATCTAGAGCGATCAGGTTGGGTTCGCTCAACAGCAGGAGCAGCAGTTGCAGCCGCCGTTTCTGACCGCCCGACAGTTCTGCGACCCGTGCGGAGAGGTGCTCGCGGGCGAAGCCGAGCCGTTCCAGCAGCTGCGCGGGCGTCAGGTTTTTGCCGTCGATCATGAACGTGGTCTTGGTCCGCGCCAAGACCTCCCGCACCCGGTCTCCGGCGATCTCGGTGAGCTGGGTGAACTGCTGATCCAGCAGACCGAGCCGTACCGTCTTGCCACGCTTGACCCGCCCGGAGGCCGGCTGCACGGTCCCCGCGATCAGCCCCAACAGGGTCGACTTCCCGCTTCCGTTCGCCCCGAGGATCCCGGTCCGCTCACCTGGGGCGATCCGCCAGGTCACGTCCCGCAGCACGTCGCGGTCGCCATACCGGACGCCCGCGCCTTCCAGATCGATCACGTCCTTGCCTAGCCGGGCGACAGCGAGCCGCTGCAACTCGATCGGATTGCGTACCGGCGGCACGTCCTCGATCAGCTGATTCGCGGCATCGATGCGGAACTTCGGCTTGGACGTGCGGGCGGGTGCGCCACGACGGAGCCAGGCCAACTCCTTGCGCATCAGGTTCTGCCGTTTCGCCTCGGTGGCCGCAGCCATCCGGTCCCGCTCGACCCGCTGCAGCACATAGGCGGCGTAGCCGCCCTCGAACGGCTCCACGATCCCGCTGTGCACCTCCCAGGTCTCGGTGCAGACCTCATCGAGAAACCAGCGATCGTGGGTGATGACCAGCAGCCCACCGGAGTTCTTCGCCCAGCGGGTCTTCAGGTGCTGAGCCAGCCAGGCGATGCCCTCGATGTCGAGATGGTTCGTGGGCTCATCGAGAGCGATCACGTCCCATTCGCCGACCAGCAGCGCGGCCAAGGCCACTCGGCGCTGTTGACCTCCACTGAGCGAACCGATCGCCGCGTCCCACGGCAGGTCGGCGACGAGACCGCCGATCACCTCTCGTACCCCTGCGTCGCCCGCCCACTCGTGGTCGGGGCGGTCGCCAACGATCGAGTGCCCAACCGTGGCCGCCGGATCCAGGTCGTCGCGCTGGGAGAGCATCCCGAACCGGACACCACCCCGCCTGGTCACCCGGCCAGACAGCGGCTCGATCGAGCCGCCGAGCATGCCCAGCAGGCTCGACTTGCCGTCGCCGTTACGACCGACGACGCCGATTCGGTCGCCCTCTTCGATGCCGACGGTCACCGAGTCGAACACGACCTTGGTCGGATACGCCAAGTGCATGGACTCTCCGACCACCAACGGCACAGCCATCAGTGCATCATCGTGTCGTCAGAAAGCTTGTCGTCGGAGCGCGATTCAGCGACCACGCATGGCCTGGCGGGCGCCCTTGACCTGCCGCGGGTTGGTGGGCATCGGGCCCTTCGGCATGGGTGCCATCGGACGGACGGCATCCAAGGCGCGCAGCCGCTGCTTGATGTCGGTGATCTGATGCGGCGCCAAGGTCTTGGGCAGCTTGCGGATGTGGTCGGCCAGCTTGTTCAGCGGCACCTGACCCGGCTTGTCGCCCATCACGATGGTGATCACCTTGACCCCGTACGCGACCCGCTCGTGCTTCTTGACCTCGCCGGCCAGCAATGCCTTGAGCCGGCCCGGATCGCCCTCACCGATCAGCACCAGCCCACCGGGACCGAGGGTGCGGTGAATGGCGTCCATCTGCCGGGTGCCCGCGATGGCAGCCTTGGACACCCATTGCTTGGGCAGCATTGACAAGGCGACCTCGGCCGAGCCCGCCTGGCCGGCGTACCGACGATAGGTCGCTGCCTTGGTTCGGCGGACCAACATCATCATCGCCAGCAGCATGCCTGCCGACAGACCGAAGAGCGCCAAGTAGATCGGGTGGCCGATGACGAACCCGATGGCCAGGAAGACCACGACCACCAGGGCCCATGAGCCGAACACCCACAGCGGCAGCATCTTGTCGTACTCATGCGTCAGCTTGTACGCCCGGGCGATCTGGCGCATCCGGCCCATGTCGGCCGGGTCGGTGCTGTTCTTGCGGCGCAGCTTCTCTGCCTTCTTCTCGGCCTTCAGCTGGGCCTTGGCTTCTTTGCCGGCCTGGTCAGCCATGCCGTGCTCCCTCGTGCTTCATCTGCTCTTCTCGGTCTTTCTGCGGTGGTGCCGGCCTACGTCGCCGGCTGGTGCTCAGCTATCACCGTTGACTGGCGCTCAGTCAGCGCCGTTGGCTGGCGCTCAGGGCTGACCGCCGACGGGACGAGGTCGTCGCGAGTCGCCATCGCCTGACGATACAGCCGGCCAGCACGGTAGGAGGAACGCACGAGCGGTCCGCTCATCACGCCTGCGAACCCTATCTGCTCTGCCTCGGCTTTGAGCTCGATGAACTCCTCGGGCTTCACCCAGCGCTCCACTGGGTGGTGTCGAGGCGAGGGACGCAGGTACTGGGTGATGGTGATCAGCTCGGTGCCCGCATCGTGCAGGTCCCGCAGTGCGGCCGACACCTCTTCGCGGGTCTCGCCCATGCCCAGGATCAGGTTGGATTTGGTGACCAGGCCCGCTGCGCGGGAGGCTCGTAGCACCTCGAGCGAGCGCTGGTATCGAAAGCCCGGGCGGATGCGCTTGAAGATTCGCGGCACCGTCTCCACATTGTGGGCGAACACCTCCGGGCGGGTCTCGAACACCTGGTTCAGGTAGTCGAGGTTTCCGGAGAAGTCCGGTGCCAGCATCTCCACCCCGGTGTCGGGGTTGTACGCATGGATCTGCCGGATCGTCTCTGCGTAGAGCCAGGCCCCCTCATCGGGCAGATCGTCGCGGCAGACACCGGTGACCGTTGCGTAGCGAAGCCCCATCTTCTGCACCGACTCCGCGACCCGGACCGGCTCGGCGGCGTCGAACTCGGCCGGCTTGCCGGTGTCGATCTGACAGAAGTCGCAACGCCGGGTGCACTGGTCGCCGCCGATCAGGAAGGTCGCCTCGCGGTCCTCCCAGCATTCGAAGATGTTGGGACAGCCCGCTTCCTGGCAGACCGTGTGCAGGTCCTCGTTCTTCACCAGGGCGCGCAACTGGGTGTACTGCGGGCCCATCCGTGCGGTCGTCTTGATCCACGACGGCTTCTTCTCGATGGGCACACTCGCGTTGCGGACTTCGAGGCGAAGCATCTTTCGTCCTTCAGGGGCAACGGTCACCAGGTCAGCCTACTCGTTGAGCGTCTGCGCATCAGGTGACGTCACGGCGGCGGAAGACCAGCGAGGTGATGGTGATCAGCAATCCGAGCACGACCGCCCAATAGCCGAGCCCGTGCAGCAGGCTGACTGTCTTTTCGACGCTCGGGACCTCGTAGATCTCTGATCCCGTGCCGGTGCTGACCACGTACGTCGTGCCCTTGTTCAGCACCGCCTGGAGATTGACGTCCGGGCTCCACGGGGACAGCCGTTGGGCCCATCGGGAGCTGAAGGCCAAGATGGTGCGCACGTACAGCACGAAGACTCCACCCAGCAGCATGCCGATCGTGGCACCGGTCGAGCCGGTCAGCAGGGCCAGGCAGAAACCCACGACTCCGAAGACCGTGACCACCAGCGAACCGCGCGCGGCCATCGCGGCGATGTCGGGCAGGCCGGTCAGCGGCTGGCCGTGCACGCTGGTCAGCAGCGCGGAGACCGCGACGGTGAGGGCGCCGACCGCCAGGCCGACGAGCAGACTGAACGCGGTGGCGACCAACAGCTTGCTGGTAAACACCCGTCGGCGGTCGGGCACGAAGGTCAGCCAGTTTGCCAGTGAGCCTGTGGTCACTTCTGCCCCGATGAACGAGGCCGTGACGACGAGGGTGACCATGCCACCCAGATAGGCACCGAAGGTGACCGCGATACTGGCGGCGTCCTTGTACGGCAGCGCGGCCAAGCCCCAATCGCTCGGCTCGGGCCGTTCCGAGGCACAGTCCTGCGCCGAGCCGCCATCGGCCAGGCACTCGGCCTCCCATTCCTCGTGATTGGCCTCCCAGTCCTTCACATACTCCTGGTATTCAGCCTGGGAAGTCGCCACCTCCTCGGCTGACGGCGGGGTCACCAGCTGATTGACCTGCAGCTGGAAGAGCCCGATCAAGGCCAGCAGGCCCAACAAGGCGAGCAGGGTCAAGCGGCGCGCGAACAGTCGCCGGATCTCAGCCCGCAGCACGTGGATCATCGCAGCGGCTCCGATGACGACGGAAGCGCCGGGGGCGGCTGGCTCCCAGGCGGCTGGCTCGTCGCAGGGGGACGCGCCGGGGAAGTGGGTGGGGCCGGGGGAGAGGGCTGACCGAGGGCAACGCCAGCTGTGAGATCCAAGAAGACCTGCTCCAGGCTGTCGGTCTGGCGATACAGCTCGGCGGCGAAGATCCCACGCTCGGCCAGGAACCGGTTGAGCGCCGCGCCATCGACGGCCGACCCATCAGGAGCGAGGGTGACGAGCAGGCCCCCATCTGGGTTCTGCGTCAGACGGAAACCCGCCGACCGCAGCAGCTCGCCGGTGGCGACCGGGTCGGTGGCCCGCACCACGAATCCGCCGCCCGCCGAGGCCAGCAGGTCTCTCACTCGGCCTTCGGCCAGCAGCCGGCCTTGACCAACGATCGACACCGTGTCCGCCACCTGTTGGACCTCGGCCAGGATGTGACTGGAGACCAGCACCGTCTTGCCCTGTCCGGCGAGCTGGCGCATGGTCAGCCGGACCGCATGGATCCCGGCCGGATCGAGGCCGTTGGTGGGCTCGTCGAAGATCAGCAGGTCAGGGTCCTTCAACAGCGTCGCGGCGATCGCCAGCCGCTGTTTCATGCCCAATGAATAGGTCTTGTAGCGGTCCCTGGCCCGTTCGCTCAGCCCCACCTGTTCCAGCACCTTGCCGACCTGCGCCGGCGGGGTGCCGATGCCGGTAGCCAGCAGTTCCAGGTTTCGTCGGGCCGAGAAGTTCGGGAAGAACTTGGGCTGTTCGACGATCGCTCCGACTCTGTCGACCACCTCGGGCAGCCGCTGCGGGACCTGAGTGCCGAAGATCTCGATCTGCCCGGCGTCGGCACGGATCAAACCCAGCGCCATGCGGATGGTGGTCGTCTTGCCGGATCCGTTCGGTCCGAGGAATCCGTGCACGCCGCCAGCCGGCACATTCAGATCGAGTCGGTCGACGGCAGGGACGCTGACTCCACGGCGCCGCCGGTAGCTCTTCACCAGTCCCTGGGTGCGCAGCGCCCACCCGTCGGCAGATGCGGACATCGCGCTGCCGGACACCGACACCTCCCCGATCTGAGCTGGCCCTTGCCTCACCCCGCCGACTCTCGGCTGATCGGGTCAGCCTGCCAGATAGCACTGACAGCCAGGATGCGGCGCGCGGCGTGCTGGGTATGTGATCCGCGGTCGGGCCTGGTGTCTTGTGTCGGGCGTCTTTGGCCCGGCGGCGCGAAACGGGTCGACCATGCGCCCGATCCGCAAACGTCCTTGGCCCCGGGGCGCCGAACGCATCGGGCTCGCGGTCTTCTGTGGCCCGGGGGCGTGGGGCGTACCGGCTTTGCGCTCGGCTCGCGGTCTTCTGTGGCCCGCAGGCGCGAAACGTACGGGCTTTGCGCTGGATCCGCGGTCTTCTGTGGCCCGCAGGCGCGAAACGTACGCGGATCGCGCTCAGCCGCCGATCGCCTTGCGCCGCCGGGCCAAGAACGTCCGCAGACGCCTCACACCCACCGCGCGCTCAGGCGACGGCGATGTCCAATCCGTAGGTGACAGCAGGTTGCGGCGGCAGCGGCGCGGACTGCTCGTACGGCTGGAACGACAGATAGCGCTCCAGGTGGGGGCGGAGCACATGTGCCACCTCAGGCAGCGACGGTGATTCGCCGAGCTCGGCAGCCAAGGAGGTCACGCCGGCATCGGTGATGCCGCACGGGATGATCGCGTCGAAGGCGCTGAGATCCGGATCGACGTTGAGGGCGAACCCGTGCATCGTCGCTCCGCCGGCCACCCTGACTCCGATGGCGGCGATCTTGCGTTCCTGCTTGCCGGGCTCGGCCGGCAGCCAGACGCCGGATCGCCCCTTCACCCGTGCCGCGCGATGGAGTCCGTAGTCGGCGCACAGGTCGATCAGGGCCTCCTCCAGCCGACGGACGTAGTCCACGACATAGACCGCCTGCGGCAGCTTGACGATCGGATAGCCCACCAGCTGACCGGGCCCGTGCCAGGTGATCTTTCCTCCCCGGTCGACGTCGACCACCGGCGTGCCGTCCAGCGGTCGCTCGTGCGGTTCGGTCCGCTTGCCGGCGGTGTAGACGCTGGCGTGCTCCAGCAGCAGCACGGTGTTCGGGCGTTCGCCCGCGACGACCTCGGCGTGCAGCTTGCGTTGGGCTTCCCACGCCTCGCGGTAGTCGACAAGGTCGGTGCCCAACGGACCGGGGTAGAGGAAGTCCAGGCTCATGGATTGGAGTCTACGAGCAGTGTTGGTCGTCACTCGCTGTTCGGCCGCGCTCCCAAGACTCCGTCTTCCTCCTTCACTCACAAGACGAAAAGGCGTGTCTTGTTCGCTCAGTCGTCCAGACGGAGCCGTCGCTCCGCCTCACGGCCGCTCGCTGTGTCCTCGTCGCTCGCTGTTCGGCCGCGCTCCCAAGACTCCGTCTTCCTCCTTCACTCACAAGACGAAAGGCGTGTCTTGTTCGCTCAGTCGTCCAGACGGAGCCGTCGCTCCGCCTCACGGCCGCTCGCGACGGGGTCGTCACTCGCTGTTCGGCCGCGCTCCCAGGACTCCGTCTTCCTCCTTCACTCACAAGACGAAAAGGCGTGTCTTGTTCGCTCAGTCGTCCAGACGGAGCCGTCGCTCCGCCTCACGGCCGCTCGCGACGGGGTCGTCACTCGCTGTCGTGCTCAGCGACGCAGGGCGAACCGGACGGCAGTCTGGACATCCGGCGCGAGGAAACCGAATCCCTGGTCGACCGCTCGCTGGGGAACCAGCCAGGCGTCGCCCAGGAGTTGCTCGGCGAAGTCCCCCAGCACGGTTGACAACACCACCTTGGGCACGGTGAAGAGCCGCGGCCGACGCAGCTGAGTGGCCAGTTCGTCGCTGAAAGCGCCGTTGGTTGTCGGTTCCGGCAGGGTGAGGTTGTACGGACCGGAGGCTGTGGGATTCTCCACCGCCCAGAGGACGAAGCGCAGATAGTCGGTGAGATGAACGAGGGGCATGTGCTGCTTGCCGTCACCGAACCGAGCGCCGGCGCCGAACCACCAGGCTCGCCGCATCAGCGGGAACATCCCGCCGGAGGAATCCAACACCGGACTGGTCCGGGTCCACACCACGCGTACGCCGGCATCGGCCGCCGGCCGGGCCGCCTCTTCCCACTCGTCGACCAACTCGGAGATCCAGCTCTGACCGGGCACGTTCGTCTCGGTCATGGGCTGGTCGGTGCTGTCGGTCGGGTAGTAGCCCGTGGCACTGGCCTGCACCAGCACCGGCGCTGACCCGGTCTGCACCTGCCGCTCAGCCAGCGCCCGGGCCAGCGTCTGGGTCGGGTCGATCCGTGACGACCGGACAAGCGCCTTGCGTCTGGTGGTCAGCGGTCGGTCCGCGATGCCGGCCCCGCAGAGGTTGATGACGGCATCGACGTCGTCGAACAGCCGAGGCGGGAGCGAGCCGGTCTGGGGGTCCCACTGGGCCTCGGTCCCCACACCCGGCTCGCGCCGGACCAGCCGAACGACGTGATGTCCTTCCTGCGCCAGCCGGATCCGCAGGGCTGTGCCCAGGAATCCGGAGGCGCCCGCCAACAGGTATTTGATGACTAGACCCCGAACTCGGAGCCGAAGTCGCCTTCTTCCAGTCGGGCCTTGACCGCGGACAGGAAGCGAGCGGCATCAGCGCCGTCGACGATCCGATGGTCGTACGACATCGACAGATACATCATGTCCCGCACGGCGATGACCTCTCCGAGAACCGGATCGGTGAGCACCACCGGCCGCTTGACCAGCGCACCGGTGCCCAGGATGGCGACCTGCGGCTGATTGATGATCGGGGTGTCCATCAGGGTCCCGGCCGAGCCGTAGTTGGTGATGGTGAAGGTGCCACCGCTCAACTCGTCGGGGGTGACCTTGTTCTTCCGGGTCCGGGCCGCCAGATCGCCGATCTTCTTGGCCAGGCCGGCGATGTTGAGGTCACCGGCGTCCTTGATCACCGGAACCATCAGACCGCGCTCGGTGTCCACGGCGATGCCGATGTGCTCCGCGCTCGGGTAGGAGATCTCGCCGGCCTCGGTGTCGACGATGGCGTTGAGCTTCGGGAAGACCTTGAGCGCCTCGACGGCGGCCTTGGTGATGAACGGCAGGTACGACAGGCTCGCACCCTCGCGGGCCTTGAAGGCGTCCTTGGCCTGGGCACGGATGCGAGACACCGCGGTGAGGTCGACCTCCACGGTGGCGGTGAGCTGAGCCGAGGTCTGCAGCGACTCGACCATCCGCCGGGCGATCGTCTTGCGCATCCGCGACATCTTCTCGGTGGTGCCGCGCAGACCGCTCGGCTCGGCAGCCGGCTTCTTGGCCGGTGCCGGGCTCGCGGTCGGGGCTGCCGCCGGAGCCGCAGCTGGCTGCGCCGCCGCTGCCTTGGCCGCGGCCTCCGCCTTCGCTGCCGCCTCCGCGGCCCGCTTGGCGGCTTCCGCCGCAGCCAGCACGTCCTGCTTGCGGATTCGGCCGCCGACCCCGGTGCCCTGAATCGTCGACAGGTCGACATTGTGCTCAGCGGCCAGCTTGCGGACCAGTGGGGTGACGTAGCTGCGATCCCCATCGGCTGCCGGTGCTGCCGGAGCTGGGGCCGCCGGAGCTGGGGCCGCTGGAGCCGGTGCTGCCGGGGCTGGCGGCTCGGCCGCGCGCTGCAGCGGCAAGGACTCGGCGGCCGACCGCGCGGCCGCCGGAGCGGGCTTGGGCGCTGGTTCCGGCTCGGGCTCGGGTTCCGGCTCCGGTTCGGGCTCAGGCTCCGGCTCGGGCGCCCCGGCCTGGGACGCATCACCGATCACAGCCAGTACGGCGCCGACCTCTACGGTCTCGTCCTCGCTGACCCTGATCTCGAGGATCGTGCCGGCGACAGGCGAGGGGATCTCGGTGTCGACCTTGTCGGTGGAGATCTCCAGCAGTGCCTCGTCGGCATCGACCGTGTCACCGACCTGCTTCAGCCAGCGGCTCACGGTGCCTTCTGTCACGCTCTCGCCGAGCGCCGGCAAGGTCACCTCGGTGCCGGCCCCGCCGGCGGGCGCGGAACTGCTGGCCGCGGGCGCCTGGGACTCGGACGTCGCCGCCGGCTCCGGGTCGGGCGCTGCCGCCTCCGGAGCTGCCGGGGCGGGCGCCGCAGCGGCGGAGTCGCCGCCGTCGCTGCTCGCTGCCTCGTCGGCGTCCCCGATCACGGCCAGGGCCGCGCCGACCTCGATGGTCTCGTCTTCAGCGGCCTTGATCTCCAGCAGCACGCCGGACACGGGTGACGGGATCTCGGTGTCGACCTTGTCGGTCGAGACCTCGAGCAAGGGTTCGTCAGCCTCGACACGGTCGCCCACCTGCTTCAGCCACCGGGTGACCGTGCCCTCGGTGACGCTTTCGCCGAGGGCGGGAAGGGTTACGGAAGTCGACATGGGGTGTTTGGACTCCTTCTGGCGCGGAACCGGGTCAGACGCTGGTCGCGTTTGACCTGAGCGTAACGGTGGGGGCCAGCCTAGCCATAGGAGCATCCGGCCTGCCGCGCGCGTCACCGTAGATACCGCGCGCGTCACCGGAGACGGCGTGGCCGACATCGTCAGCTGTGGGCATGGAGCGGTTTGCCGGCCAGGGCGAGGTGCGCCTCGCCCAGCGCTTCAGCCTGGGTCGGATGGGGGTGGATGAGACCTGCGACATCCGCGGGGAAGGCATCCCAACCGGTGATCAGCTGCGCCTCGGCGATCAGCTCGCTGACTCGTGATCCGATCAGGTGGACACCCACGACCGGCCCGTCAGTCTGTCGGATCAGCTTGACGAAACCCTGCGTCTTCAGGATCTGCGAGCGGCCGTTGCCCGCGAGGTCGTAGGTGAGCGTCTCGATCTCCCCGTACGCTTCCCGCGCCGCTTCCTCGGTCAGGCCGACAGAGGCGACTTCGGGGTCGCTGTAGGTGATCTTGGCTAGGTCGCGATCGCGGACCGGTACGGGCGCACGATCCAGCCGGGCCAGTTGGTGGGCGATCTGTTCGGCCACATAGATCCCGTGCGCGAAGCCGCGGTGCGCGAGCTGCGGACCCGACACCAGGTCACCGACGGCGTACACATCATCGACCGAGGTCTGCAGTTGCTCGTCCACGCGCACCAAACCGCGCTCCAGCACCACACCGGCATCCTCGTAACCCAGGCCGGCGCTGACCGGCCCACGGCCCACCGCCACCAGGACGAGTTCGCCGCTGACCGTGCTCTGGTCGGCCAGGTGAAGGGTCACCCCCTCGTCGGTGACCACCACCTGCTCGACGCCACTGCTGGTACGGATGTTCATTCCGCGCTTGCGCAACGCCCGTTCGAGAGCGGCCGAGATCTCCGGCTCCTCGCCCGGGAGCAGGCGCGGCAGCGCCTCGACCACGGTCACCTCAACGCCGAGCGAGGTCCAGGCCGACGCGAACTCGACGCCGATCACGCCACCGCCCAGCACCAGCGCCTTCGCTGGCAGGGTCTCCAGACGGAGCGCGTGCTCACTGGTGAGGACCCGGGTGCCGTCGATCTCGACGCCGGGGATGCTCTTGGGCGCCGATCCGGTGGCCAGCACGGTCGCGCGGCCAACGATGAGGTCGTCTCCGACCCGGACCGCGATCTGGCCGTCCGGAGCGCGCTCCACGCGTCCCTCGTCCGCGACCACGGTGATTCGACGGCTCTTCACCAGGCCGGTCAGGCCCTTGTACAGGCGGCTCACCACCGAATCGGCGTACGTCACGATCTCCTTGGCATCGATCCGATCCAACCTCGTGTGCACCCCGAACCGAGCGCTGTGCCGCGCGCTGTCGGCGACCTCGGCAGCATGCAGGATCGCCTTGGTCGGGATGCAGCCCCGGTGCAGGCAGGTGCCGCCCAGCTTGCCTTTCTCGATCAGCGTCACGCTCAGCCCGAGTTGTGCGGCGCGTAGTGCCGCCGCATAGCCACCGCTGCCCCCGCCGAGAACGACGACATCCACCTGATCACTCATGGAGCCATCTTCGCAGTACCTTCGTCGCTCGCTGTTCGGCTGCGCTCCCAGGACTCCGTCTTCCTCCTTCACTCGCAAGACGAAAGGCGTGTCTTGTTCGCTCAGTCGTCCAGACGGAGCCGTCGCTCCGCCTCACGGCCGCTCGCTGTGTCCTCGTCGCTCGCTGTTCGGCTGCGCTCCCAGGACTCCGTCTTCCTTCCTCGCTCGCAAGACGAAGAACGTGTCTTGCTCCCTCGTCAGTCCAGACGGAGCCCTCGCTCCGCCTCACGGCCGCTCGCAACGGGGTCGTCACTCGCGACGGGCCCCGTCAGCCGCGTTCGATCAGGCGGGAGAGCACGATGATCGACTCGGTGTGGTCGATGGTCTCGTCGCCGCGGATCCGCTCCAGCGCCTGCTCGAGGTGGCGGACGTCGCGGGCCCGGACCCGCAGAATCGCGTCAGCTTTCCCGGTGATGGTCGACGCACTGACCACCTCGGGGATGGACTCCCAGGTAGCCAGCAGAGCCTGCGGTGACACGGTGCCCTTGCAGTAGACCTGGACGTACGCCTCCGTGCCCCAGCCCAGCGACTCCGGATCGACGATCGTGGTGAAACCGGCGATGGTGTTGTCGGCGAGCATCCGATCCACTCGTCGTTTGACCGCCGGTGCCGACAGGTTCACCTCGGCGCCGATCTCGGCGAACGTCGCGCGCGCATTGCGGACCAGGTGCTGCAGGATTCGTTCGTCGACAACGTCCATGGTTCCCTAACCTAGCTGCACAACAAATCGCTGCATAGTCTGAACGTACACATGAGTTGAGGCGTGAAAGACGCAATGTATGGCGATTGATTGTGAGCGGGCGTCTTCCTACGATCGAAGCACCACACCACCGGGACCCCGGTGGATTCGTCCGTGCCAACTTCCGTGTCGATCGGAGCGTTCGTCATGACCAATCTGGCATTCACCTCACCTCTGACGGTCGAGCGCTCGGCGCGCTCCCGGCACTACTTGATGACTCCACCTCGATACTTCGCGGTGCAGTATGCGATCAATCCCTGGATGCATCCAGGCATCGAGGTCGATGTCGACCTGGCATTGCGGCAATGGCAGAGCCTGGTCGACAGCTACCGTCGGCTCGGCCATCGGGTGGACATCATGGAGCCGGTCGCGGGCCTGCCCGACATGGTGTACGCGGCGAACGGTGCCTTGATCACTCCCACGGCGACCATCGCGGCTCGTTTCGCCTATCCGCAGCGGGCCGAGGAGTCGAAGGCGTACGCGGCGTGGCTGGACAGCCATGGCCTCGGTCCGGTCCATGTCGCGCAGGAGATCAACGAAGGTGAAGGCGATTTCCTGGTCGTCGGCGACCTGATCCTGGCCGGTACCGGCTTTCGGACCGCGCCGGCCGCACATGCCGAAGTGGCGAGGCTGACCGGGATGCAGGTCGTCAGCCTCGAGCTGGTCAACCCGAGTTATTACCACCTCGACACCGCGCTGGCGGTGCTCGACGACCGCACGATCGCCTACTATCCGGCGGCGTTCTCGCCGGTCGCCCAGGCTACGCTGGCCACGATCTTCCCCGACGCGATCATCGCCACCGAGGCTGATGCGGCGGTCTTCGGCCTCAACGCGGTCTCCGACGGCAAGCACGTGATGCTGGCCGCGGCGGCGTCCGGGTTGGCGGCCCAGCTCGTCGGTCGCGGCTTCGTACCCATGCCGATCGACCTGACCGAACTGCTCAAAGGCGGCGGCAGCGTCAAGTGCTGCACTCTCGAGCTCCGCCGTGCCCTCCCTTCGCTGGGGGACCAGCGCTGAAAGACGCTGTGCTGGGAGCCCCAGTGCTGAGAGACCCCGTACAGACCTCAGGAGAGAAGTGATGATGGACGTCATGACCGAGACCACAGACCGGACCCTTCCGGACGAGATCGAACTCGAGGACGAGTTCGTAGCCCACAACTACCATCCCCTGCCGGTAGTCATCGCCGAGGCGGAGGGCGCCTGGGTCACCGACGTGACCGGTCGCCGCTATCTGGACTGTCTGGCTGCCTACTCAGCGGTCAACTTCGGTCACTGCAATCCCATCGTGACCGCCGCCGCCAAGGAGCAGCTGGACCGGGTCACGTTGGTCGGTCGCGCCTTCCGCTCTGATCGGCTCGGGCCGTTCGCGGCTGAGCTGTGCGAGTTGGCCGGCAAAGAGATGATGCTGCCGATGAACACCGGTGCCGAGGCGGTGGAGAGCGGCATCAAGGTGGCCCGCAAGTGGGGCCACGAGGTCAAGGGGATCGAGAATCCGAGCATCATCGTGGCTGCCGGGAACTTCCACGGCCGAACCATCTCGATCGTCTCCTTCTCCGACGATCCGGATGCGCGGGTCGGCTTCGGGCCCTATACGCCGGGCTTCCGCACGGTTCGGTACGGCGACGTCGAGGCGGTTCGGGCAGCCTGCGACGAGACGACGGTCGCGGTCCTGGTCGAGCCGGTGCAAGGCGAGGCCGGGATCATCATCCCGCCCGATGACTACCTGCCAGGCCTGCGGGCGCTGTGTGATGAGCGTCAGATGCTGCTGATCTGCGATGAGATCCAGGCCGGGCTCGCTCGGACCGGTACGACGTTCGCCAGTCAGCATTGGGGGGTCGAGCCCGACCTCTACCTGCTGGGCAAGGCCCTGGGCGGCGGCGTGGTGCCCGTGTCGGCCGTGGTCGGCAACCGCGATGTGCTGGGCGTGCTGCGCCCTGGTCAGCATGGCTCCACCTTCGGCGGCAATCCGCTGGGCGCTGCGGTGGGCCTGAGCGTGGTACGGATGCTCGCCGATGGCAGCTGGCAACAGCGGGCTGCCGAGCTCGGCACGGTGCTGGGTGACGCGTTGCGGGGTCTGATCGGCCAAGGTGTGACCGCCGTACGCTGTATCGGGCTGTGGGCCGGCATCGACATCGACCCGGCGTTGGCGACCGGTCGCGAGGTCAGCGAGCGGCTGATGGAACGCGGGATCCTGGTGAAGGACACCCACGGCTCCACCATTCGGATGGCGCCACCCCTGGTCGTCACCGCCGAAGAGATCACCTGGGCCGTCAACCAGCTCGCCGAGGTTTTGGTGGACTTGCGTCGCGGGTGAACAGCGAGTGAGGACCAAGGTCTCCCGTCGCGAGCGGCCGTGAGCGTAGCGACGGCTCCGTCTGGACTGAGGAGTGAGCAGACAACGCTTTATCGTCTGCGAATGACGAGGGAAGACGGAGTCTGTGGAGCGGAGTGAACAGCGAGTGACGACCAACACAGCCTTGGCGCCGCTGCGGGCGCGGTACGGCTATTGGCTTGGGCTGAACGCCGCCGAAGTGGAGCAGAATCGCGAGGAAGCGGCGGAGGACATCCGGGCCTTGCAACTGCTGATCCGGATGGAGCGAGACCGACCGCCGTCCTGGCACCGCGCCCTGGAACTGGCCGCTTCTGGAGCGGCAGCCATCTGTCTTGACCCGCGGGCCGAGCCGGGCGGCGAATGGTTCGACGCGGTGGCCGCGTACTGCGCGGGCCACATCCGCAAGGTCACCCGGCGCGGGCGTGGCGCGCAATGGGAAGCGACCGCCGATATCCCCGGACTGACACTGACCAGCGCCGACACACAGGTACGGGCGCTGGTCCCCGGTCTGGTGTCGCAGCTGGACAAGCGGGTCAGCAAGCTTCAGGTTGGCGGCACCGATGTCGACCGAGATGACCCGGGACCCGCGCCCACCGAGCCGGATCGAGTGCTGCGTCTGCTACTGCCGCCCTCCCTCTCGATGACCATGGGCAAGGCGATGGCTCAGACCGGGCATGCGGGGATGATCGCCGCCGCGCTGATGGCCGATGGGGCGAGTGATGCGTTGAGCCGATGGATCGCGGCCGGCTGCCCGGCGCATGTCGACACGCTCGACCAGACCTCGTTCGCTCAGTACTGTGCGCTGCTGGCCGACCCTGCGTCAGCCTGGCGGGAACACCGATTGCTCGCGGTCCGGGACGCCGGGTTCACCGAGGTCGACCCCGGCACCATCACGGTGATCGCTATCGCTCCGGCTTGATACCGGCTGCAACTGCCTCCGGTCTTCGCGTGAGGGGGCGGCGCCCGATTCGTTTCGCGCCGGCGGGCCACGTACGTACGCGGTCCGCGCCCGGCCTTGGGTTGTCTTGCGCCACGGGGCCATAGATGATCTGCCGGTACGCGGTGCCCAGGCACGTTTCGCGCCCGCGGGCCACGGACGATCCCGGGTGCCGGGCCTGGGGCCACGTGCTCACAGCCGAATCACAGTCGGCATTCCTGTGGCGCATTCATAATGGCGGTATGGCCTGGTGGAAACGGAGTTCCCAGAAGCAGCGTGCTGGCGGCGCAGCCAAGGGCAAGTCCGGCAAGGTCGACGACGCAGTGGTGACGCATTTGGCGTCGTTCGTGCAGACTCGGCGTGGGGTCGAGGCCTTCATCGAGCCGCGTACCGCAGTCACCCAGACCACGCTGCTGCTGGTCGCCTGGGACGGGGAATGGACGCGGCGCGTCGTGCCCAGCCCACAGTGGGGCCACAAATTCGCCGAAAGCATGAAGATCCCCGGCTACGACGCCGCGGTCGTCGGGTATCCGCAACGCATGCGTGACTACAACACCCGCAACAAGAAGCATCCCGATCTGCGCTGACCCGAACCTGCGCTGACCCAAGCTGACTCCGGAGCCAGCGCCCGACGAGAAGGGGGTTTGGCACCCAAATTTCGCGAAATCAGGTGCCAAGCCTCCTTTTCGATGGGCGATTGAGATGGCCGATTGAGCGGACGACCAACAGCCAGCGCCCGCCGGGCCCTACTTCTCCAACGAGCGCGCCAGGGCGACCAGCGTCCGTACCCCGAAGCCGGTGCCACCGGAGGAGATGTAGCCGGAGCCGCCGCCGTCGGTCCAGGCCGGGCCGGCGATGTCGAGGTGCGCCCAGGAGATGCCTTCGCCGACGAACTCCCGCAGGAACGCCGCCGCCACGAGCGCACCAGCGGTCCGATCGCCGCCGGTGGAGCGGATGTCGGCGACCTTGGAGTCGAGCTTGCCGCGGATGTGCTTGGGGATCGGCAGCTGCCAGATGTCCTCGCCCGCGGCCTCGGCGGCGTCCAGCAGCCGGTCGGCGGTGTCGTCGTCGCTGGCCATCAGACCAGCGGTCTTGTCACCGAGCGCGACGATCGCAGCGCCGGTCAGGGTGGCCACATCGACGATGAGGTCCGGGGCATCCTCGCTCGCCCGCGCGATGGCATCGGCCATCACCAGTCGGCCCTCGGCGTCGGTGTTGCCGTTCTCGACGGTCTTGCCGCCATACATCGTCAGCACGTCGGACGGACGGTACGAGGTGTCCGAAGGCAAGTTCTCCGCCATCGACGCATACGCGGTGACCTTCACCCGCAGGCCGAGGTCAGCGATCGCCTTGACGGCGGCGATCACCGCAGCAGCCCCCGCCATGTCGCACTTCATCGTGTTCATGCTGTCCCCGGGCTTGAGGTTCAAGCCACCGGAGTCGAAGGTGATGCCCTTGCCGACCAGCGCTAGGTGCAGCTTGGCGCCGCGCGGCGCGTACGCCAGCCGGACCAGTCGCGGCAGCCGCGACGAGCCGCCGCCGACCGCCAGGATGCCGCCGTACCCGCCCTTGGTCAGCGCCTTGTCGTCGAGCACCTCGACAGCGACCTTGGAGCCCTTCAGGTACGCAGCAGCCTCCTCGGCGAACGAGGCAGGAAAGAGCAGGTTCGGCGGGATGTTCACCCATTCCCGTGCGGCGACCACCGAGGCGGCGACCGTCCGTGCCGACTCGACGGCATGGGTGACCGCGGATCGCCGCCCGGCCAGCGGGGTGATCACGGTGAGCGCGGAGATCGCGGCCGGCTTGCCATTGCTGCTATTCGCCGTGCCGGTGCTGACCGGCTGGTAGCGATAGCTGCCGAGCAGCGCGCCCTCGGCGACGGCCTGGACTGTCTCGGGCTCGTCGGCTCCGAGCGCGACGGCCACGTGGGCATCGCCGCCACCCTGCTTGGCTGCCTGGCGGACCCCTGCGCCGGCGGCCTGTCGGAGATCCTCCTGCGTGGGGGTGCCGTCGCCGATGCCGACCACGATCACCACCGGCCAGCCACCGACCGCAGGCAGTGTCCGGGTATGACCGCTGTCTGTCTTGATGCCGACGCTGGCCGCCAGCGCGCTGACCGACTGCCCGAGTCGCCTGGCGTACTCCTTGTCGAGGGTGCTCGGGGCACCTACGACACCATCGGGCCCATACCCGACCACCAGCGCAGACGCGCCTTTGTCCGGGACCTTGGCGACGGTCAGAGTGGGCAAGCTGGGCACAGGCACGAGATCTCCTCGATTCGAACGACTCGGCCGGCTCGGGACACCGACCACGGCCCACAGTAGTGGGGTAGGTTCGCCTCCGTGTCCACCGCATCCTCGGACCTCAGACTGTCGCCTGTCCATGACCGGCACGAGGCCGCCGGCGCCAAGTTCTCCGAGTTCGGCGGCTGGTCGATGCCGCTGGAGTACGCCGGTGCCGGTGTCCTGGCCGAGCACACCGCAGTGCGGTCGGCGGTCGGCCTGTTCGATGTCAGCCACCTCGGCAAGATCTCTGTGATGGGATCCCAGGCGGCAGCATTCGTCAACCGTTGCCTGACTGCCGATCTGGCCAAGATCCAGCCCGGCCAGGCGCAGTACACGCTGATCTGCAACGACGACGGTGGAGTGATCGACGACCTGATCGCCTACCTGAACTCGCCCGACGACGTGTTCCTCATCCCGAATGCGGCCAACTGCGCCGAGGTCGCCCAGCTGCTTGCCGACACCGCCTCGGCTGGTATCGGAGTCAGGAACGAGCACGAGGCGTACGCGGTGTTCGCCGTGCAGGGGCCGCTCAGCAACGAGGTGCTGACGACCGCTGGGTTGCCGTCCGAGCTCGGCTACATGTCGTTCCTGCACGCCGAACTGGCCGGCGTTCCGCTCACCGTCTGCCGGACCGGCTACAGCGGTGAGCGTGGCTACGAGTTGGTCGTGCCGAGCGCGCAGGCCGGTGCCGTCTGGGACGCGGTGGTGGCCGCCGGGGAGCCCTACGGACTGCAGCTGGCCGGGCTGGGAGCTCGGGATACCTTGCGCACCGAGATGGGCTATCCGTTGCACGGCCAGGACATCTCACCCGATATCTCCCCGGTCCAAGCTCGGCTCGGCTGGGCGATCGGTTGGACGAAGGATGCCTTCTTCGGCGATGCCGCGTTGCGCGCGGAGAAAGAGGCCACCCCGAATCGGCGGCTGTGGGGCTTGCGCGCCGTCGGGCGAGGGATCCCGCGACCCGGCATGCTGGTCCGCGACGCCCATGGGCACGAGATCGGCTCGGTCACCTCCGGCACCTTCTCGCCGACTCTCAAGACCGGGATCGCGCTGGCCCTGTTGGATTCTCGGTTCGTGGTGGGGGAGCAGGTCCAGGTCGACATTCGCACCAGGCGGGAGGCGTTCACCATCGTCAAACCGCCGTTCGTCACCACCGACGTACGGAAGACGTGAACGCGGTGACCCGGCGGCGCATTGCCCATCTGCTCCTCGCCCTGGTCGGCGTGCTGATCGTGGCCTACCCGTTCACCCTGGGTGCGAATCCGACACCCACCTGTCGCGGCGTCCAGCTCCAGCCAGGACAGACCTGCAGCAAGGCCGACGGCAGCGCCGAACAGACCTACGAGGAGCGCCTGGCCACCGCAAAGAACGCCACCCCGGTGATCGTCGGGGTGGGTCTGCTGATGGCCGGTTTCGGCACCGCCTTGTTCATCGGCGACGTACGCCGGGGGCGAGAGCAGATCAGCGCTCGGTAGCCGGCGGCACCGGGCTCTCGGTCAGTACGACCTCCTCGGTCGGTACGACATTCTCGGTCAGTACGAAGGTGCAGGCCGGATCGGCCGATAACGCGTCGGCGATCCGGCGGTGGTCCTTCGGTTCCAGGTCGGGAAGCGCCTGCAGCTCGAACCAGGCAACCGCCAGCGACTCGTCGTCGCCCACCGCGGCTTCTCCGCCGAGATAGCGGCAACGAAAGGTCATCGACATGAACTGACAGCGGTCGCCGTTGGGATAGCTGATCTCCGGGTCCGCCGATACTCGAACGAGCCGCTCAGGAAGCGCCCGGATCCGAGCCTCCTCCCAGATCTCCCGAGCGATGCAGTCACCAGGCTGCTCGTCGGGCTCGACGATGCCGGCCGGTAGGCTCCAGCGGCCGTTGTCGCGGCGTTGGACCAGCAGCACCTGATTCTCCTGGTCTGGATCGCCGCGCAGCACCACCCCCGAGACTCCGGGCAGCAGCAGCGGCCGGTGTCCCCAGACCTCGCGCAGGGCAGTGATGTAGGTCGGCGTAGGCACGAGACTCAGGTCTGGTGGCTCAGGGCAGCTTGACGACCTGACCCGCGTACGCGAGTCCGCCGCCGAAGGCGAAGAGCAGAGCCGGCGACCCCGAGGGCAACGGGTTCTCCTCCAAGAGCTTGGACAGCGCGAGCGGAATCGAGGCCGCCGAGGTGTTGCCCGAGACGGTGACGTCGGTGGCCACCACGGCGTTGACGGCACCGATCTTGTTCGCCAACGGCTCGATGATCCGCAGATTCGCCTGATGCAGCACGATGGCCGCCAGGTCCTCCGGGGCGATCTTGGCTCGGTCGATCACCTCGCGGGCGATTCGGGGCAGCTCGAAGGTGGTCCACCGGTACACCGCCCGCCCGTTCTGGGCGAACTTGTCGTCGTTGGCGCGCTCGATGCGCACCGCATCACCCAACTCGGGTACGCAGCCCCACAGCACCGGCGAGATGTGCTCGTCGGCGTCCGCGGTGAGCAGGAACGCGCCGGCGCCGTCCGCGGTCAGCACGCAGGTCGTCCGGTCGGTGAAGTCGGTGACGTCGGTCAGCTTCTCCGCCCCGATCACCAAGGCGGTGGTCGCGGCGCCGGCTGAGATGGCGTGCTGGGCGATCGCGACCGCATGTGGGAAGCCGGAGCAGGCCGTGTTGATGTCGATGGTGACCGGGCTGGTGGGGATGCCGAGCCGAGCCGCGACGCGGGCGGCCATGTTGGGGGATCGATCCAGCGCGCTGCAGGTCGCGACGATGACCATGTCGATCTGATCCACACCGGTGCCGGCTTTGGCCAGCGTGTCCAGCGCGGCGCGCTCCGCCAGCACGTCGACGGACTCCTCCGGCGCGGCCCAGCGCCGCTCCTTGATGCCCACCCGACGCTGGATCCACTCGTCGCTGGTCTCGACCATGGTCTCCAGCTCGGAGTTGGGAACCACGCGCTCCGGCTGGTAGTGCCCCACTGCGACAAGACGGGTACCGGTCATGGGCGGAGCCTCTCGGGAGTGCGACCAGTCAGCACAGTCATGGCCGGAGCGTATGCCATACCGCCGGAATCGAGCGGCCTGTCCCAACCGCGTCCTGCCGCCCGGGGGCGCTCAGGAGGCATCGGGGTCGAGCGACATCGGTCCGTACACGCGACGATCCTCCTCGTAGAGGGTGACCGAGCGGACACCGGCCGTACGCAGGTCGGGATAGAACTCACCCAGCCAGGTCTCGGCGTCGCCCTGGCTGGGCCAGCTGTGTTCGTACTCCTTCGGGAGCTGCGGGTCGCCGACCCAGCGCCAAGCCATCAGCTGAGCCGACGCGACGGCGAGGCCTGGCCGACGACCGAGCCATCGCGCTGGACGGCGTCGCCGAGCGCCGCATCGATCCCGGCCAGGGTCTCCGCCGACAGCTTCTTGCCCGCCGCCGCGGCGTTCGCAGTGATCTGTTCCGGCCGGGAGCCACCGGTGATGGCGGACGCGACGTTGTCGTTGGCCAGCACCCAGGCGATCGCCAGCTGCGCCATGGTGAGTCCCTCGGCGTCCGCCAGCGGCTGGAGTTGCTGGACCTTGCTGAGCGTGTCGTCGGTGAGCAGGTTCTTGATGAACACCGAGCCGTCCTTGTCGGTGGCCCGCGAACCCTCCGGCACCGGCTGACCCGGCTTGTATTTGCCGGTCAGTACGCCTTGGGCGATGGGGGAGAACACCACCTGGGAGATCCCCAGCTCGCGGCAGGTCGGCACCACCTCGGGCTCGATCACCCGATAGAGCGCGTTGTACTGCGGCTGGTTGGAGACGAAGGGGATCCGCAGCTCGCGGGCCAGGGCATGGCCCGCCCGTAGTTGCTCCGGCGTCCACTCGCTCACCCCGATGTACAGCGCCTTGCCCGAGCGCACCACGTCGGCGAACGCCTCCATGGTCTCCTCCAGCGGCGTGAAGTGGTCATAGCGGTGGGCCTGGTAGAGGTCGACGTAGTCAGTCTGCAGCCGCTGCAGCGATCCGTTGATCGACTCGAGGATGTGCTTACGCGACAGCCCGGTGTCGTTGTGGCCCCGGGGTCCGGTCGGGAAATAGACCTTGGTGAAGATCTCCAGACTCTCCCGCCGCTGGCCCGCGAGGGCATCGCCGAGGATCTTCTCGGCTGCGGTGTTGGCGTAGACGTCGGCGGTGTCGAAGGTGGTGATGCCCGCCTCGAGCGCCGCCCGGACACATACCGTGGCCCGGTCGGCCTCCACCTGGGAACCGTGGGTCACCCAGTTGCCGTAGCTGATCGCCGAGACCTTCAGCCCGCTGTTGCCGAGATAGCGGAATTCCATCGTCCGTGCTGCTCCTAGTCGATTCGCGTTGCTAGCCGACCCTACTGCTCAGCCCGAGCGAGCAATCCCGTCGCGAGCGGCCGTGAGGCGGAGCGACGGCTCCGTCTGGACGACTGAGCGAACAAGACACGTCTTTTCGTCTTGTGAGTGAGGGAGGAAGACGGAGTCTTGGGAGCGCAGCCGAACAGCGAGCGACGACAAACACAGCCCTCAGTACTTTTGTCCGCGCTTGAGTCGGGGTGCAGGCATCCGGAAGCGCCGGATCTGGATGGTCCGGTTCATGGCATACATCATCAGGCCCTTGGTTGAGGATCGCGGATACCGTTCGGCCAGCACCTTCTTCAGGCCACGCCACATCCACCAGACGTCGATGATCACCCACGCGATGTAGCCGTACATCAGCACCGTCGCATACAGCGCCACGCCGGGGATCATCGAGTTGAGGAAGCTGAGCGACAGGATGAGGACCAACGCCGGGAGCAGGAACTCGCCGATGCTGAATCTGGCGTCGACATAGTCGCGGGCCAGCACCTTCTCCGGTTGCGCCTCGCGGGCGTTGAGGGCCCTCATCCGCTCGGTCCGGTTTCTGGCGGCGGTCTCCTTGCGCGCCTCCTTCGGCGTCAGCTGGCGGTTCACTCGCGCTCGACGGGCTGCCTCAGCCTCCTTGCGGGACGGGGTGGGTCCGTCCTTCTTGGCTCGGCCGGATTCGGCGGCGGTGTCGAGCTGTGTGTCCTCCGGCTCCGGCTGCGCTGCCTCGGACTTGTTCCGGCGGAAGAATGCCACTGCTGCCTCTCGATGCTTGCGACGCCCGGCGAGACTCGAGATTGCCGGACTGGGTGATGCGGGTAGGTATCCCTGGATTGTGTCAGGGGATACCCGTGATCTCGAATCCTCGACACCCATTGTCTGTCACTCGTCCGGCGACCGGGCTACGGTAGAAGTCGGTGTACACCCGCCCCGGCGCGCGCCGGGGCCGCGAAGGGACAGTTGAGGACACGATGGCAGGCATCTTTCAGCGCATCTCGTTGATCTTCCGCGCCAAGACCGACAAGGCCTTGGACAAGCTGGAGGATCCGCGCGAGACGCTCGACTACTCCTACCAGCGTCAGCTCGAGCTGTTGCAGAAGGTACGTCGCGGTGTTGCCGACGTGGCGACCAGCCGCAAGCGCGTCGAACTGCAGGCCGCCGGACTCAACACCCAGATCGACAAACTCACCCAGCAGGCGCAGAAGGCGCTCGAGGTCGGGCGGGAGGACCTGGCTCGCGAGGCGCTCACCAGGCGTTCCGGTCTGCAGCAGCAACTCGGTGATCTCCAGGCCCAGCACGCCCAGTTGCAGGGCGAGGAGGAAAAGCTGACCCGGGCGAGCCAGCGGCTCCAGGCCAAGGTCGATGCCTTCCGAACCCGCAAGGAGACCATCAAGGCCACCTATTCCGCGGCCGAGGCGCAGACCAGGATCAACGAGGCGTTCTCCGGGATCAGCGAGGAGATGGGCGACGTCGGTCTGGCGATCCAGCGGGCCGAGGACAAGACCGCACAGATGCAGGCGCGTGCCGGAGCGATCGATGAGCTGCTGGCTTCTGGCGCCTTGGACGATCCGAGCGGGCTGGCCAAGGACGACATCACTCGTGAGCTCGAGCAGTTGGCCTCCACCTCCGAGGTCGAGGACGAGTTGGCCCGGATGAAGGCCCAGCTCGGTGCCGGACCGGCTGCGTCCGGCCCGCAGGCCATTGGCGGCGCCAACCAGCCGCCGGTCGGCCAGCAGGCGCCGAACCAGACGTACGGGCAACCCCCTCAGTCCTACGGTCAGCCGCCTGCCCAGCCCTACGGGCAGCCTCCGGCTGGGCAGCAGCCGAATCAGGGTGACCTGCGATGATCGTGCGGATCCTCGGCGAGGGTCAGTGGCGGATCGATGACGCCGTACGTGCGGAGTTGAACTCTTTGGACGACGAGGTCGAAGCGGCCGTGCGGGCCGATGACTCCGAGCGCCTCGGTGTCGCGCTGAGCCGACTGCACGACCGGGTACGGGCGATCGGTGCCGAGCTGCCCCTCGATGAGCTGGCCGACTCCGACCTCATCCTGCCGGAGACCGACGCGTCCCTGGCCGAGGTCCGGGCGCTGCTGAGTGAGTCGGGCGAGGGTCTGATCCCGGACTGAGTGACAAGTCGAGTGCGTGTGCTGATCTGTCCCGACCGGATGGGCTCGCTGTCCTCCGCGTCGGCCGGCCAGGCATTGGCCGTTGGCTGGCCGGGGGCCGACACCGTCGCGATAGGGGAGGCTGGTCTCGGCCTGGTCGAGGCGACCGCCGATGGCTGGGGGGTCCCGTTGCAGACGGGAGTGCTCGACGGAGCACTGTTCGAATGGGCGGTCACCGATGGTCAGGCGGTGCTCGGCATCCGTGGGCCGAGTGGCCCGCCCGCCGCCGACTCACCGATCCCGTACGAGGCGACGTCGCTGCCGCTCGGCCGCGCCGTCGCGACGGTGCTGGCCGAGCACCGACCGCGACAGCTGTTCGTCGATCTCGCCGGGTTGGACTGCCACGACGGAGGGGCCGGCCTGCTGGCCGGGTTGGGTGCTGTGGCCACGGGTGCCGAGCTGACCGGTGGCGTGGCTGGGCTGTCTGGGATCGACGGCGTCGATCTGGCGCCGGCGCGCGCGCTGCTCGCCTCGACCGAGCTGATCGGCGTCGTGCCCAGCCAGCAGCGCGATGCCTTGCTGCTGGGTCTGCGTGGCATCACCTCCCGGCGCGGTCATGCGGCGCGGGAGGACGCGGCGCTGCTGCTTGCGGCCGACGCCGCGCTGCAGCGGCTCACCGGATTGGTCGCCTCCGAGGCGGCGGCAGCTCCCGGGGCCGGCGCGTGCGGCGGGCTGGGCTGGATGGTGCTGGCCTTGGGCGGTCGGTTGACCACCGGCCCCGAGTTGGCGCTGGCGGAAGTGCGAGGTCCCTACGACCTGGTGGTCACCGGCTGTGGCCTCTTCGACTTCGCGACCCGCGGCGGGGGCGTGGTGGCCGCCTCCGCTGAGTTGGCGGCGGAGTTGTTGGCGCCCTGCATCGTGGTGGCGGGCGAGGTGCTGATCGGGTCTCGGGAGATGCGCACGATGGGCATCGAGGCGGCGTACCCGATCCGCGAGTCCCACCTGGACCGGCCTGCCGGAGGCGACCTGCAGGAGGCCGAGTTGGTCGCGACAGTGACACGGATCTCACGTACTTGGCGTTGGTGAGGGGAGTTTCCCGGACTCGATCGCGGTTCTACACTGAGACTGAAAGACCAGCCCAACCCCGTGGAGACAGACATGACGGTTACCGACCAGAGCACCACCCCGATCGCGGATGGTGTGAGCCTCACCGACGGCGCGGCCTCGAAGGTCAAGGCGCTGCTCGACGGCGAAGGCCGCGACGACCTGGCGCTGCGAATCGCGGTGCAACCGGGCGGCTGCTCCGGGCTGCGCTACCAGCTGTATTTCGACGAGCGAAACCTGGACGGTGACATCGTCGCCGAGTTCAGCGGCGTCAACGTCGTCACCGACCGGATGAGCGCGCCGTATCTGATGGGCGCGACCATCGACTTCGTCGACACCATCGAGAAGCAGGGCTTCACCATCGACAATCCGAACGCCACCGGATCCTGCGCTTGCGGCGACAGTTTTCACTGAGTCTGCACGAACGATCCTACGTTGGCTCCCCGGCATCGGCCGGGGAGCCTTCGTCGTTCTCGGAGGGCTTCGCGTGATGAGACGCCACGGTCTTCGAGACCGGCTGCCGCAGCCATCGTCTGACTCCTACGTTATGGTTTCCCAAGAGGATTGGCTCCCCCCGCAAACCTCGAGACCGACGCGTCGCGTCGGGACCGTGTTGGGGGGCCGCTGGGCCTCCCAGTTGACACGGACGAAAGGCGCGATGTGGGTGGCGCGGAGATGCCTGAACTGACGAGACGGACTCGCTCGTCGGTTGGATGGCAGCGGTTACGGCGACCGGTGGCGATGGCGGCCGGGTTGGGTGTGTTGTTCCTCGCGTCGTGCTCGGTCGAGGACACCACGAACTCGTTCCAGCGTGTGGGGCTGCCGGAGCCGGCCAGCGACAACGCGGTGGCCATCGGCAATCTGTGGATCGGTGCCTGGATCGCCGCAGCGGCGGTCGGCATCCTGGTCTGGGGCCTGATCGGCTGGGCGGTGCTGCGCTACCGGCGGCGCGCGAACCTGCTGCCGCGGCAGAACAGGTACAACCTGCCGCTGGAGATCATGTACACGATCGTTCCGTTCATCATCATCGGCACGCTCTTCTATTTCACCGTGGTCACCCAGAACAAGGTGCTGGAGAAGCAGCCGGATCCCGATGTGAAGATCAACGTCATCGGTCAGAAGTGGTCGTGGACGTTCAACTACAAGTCCGCGGACAATCCGGCCGTGGGCGAGGATGTCTGGAACGCCGGCACCGTCAACCAGACGCCCGACCTCTATCTTCCGGTCGGCAAGCGGGTGGAGTTCAATCTCCATTCGCCGGACGTGATCCACTCCTTCTGGATCCCCGCCTTCTACGACAAACTCGACATCGTGCCTGGGCGGGACAACGTCATGCAGGTCACCCCGACGAAGGAAGGCGTCTTCGCCGGCAAGTGCGCGGAACTGTGCGGCACCTACCACTCGGCGATGCTGTTCAACGTCCACGTGGTGAGCGAGGCCGAGTACAACGCCTACCTGAAGTCATTGGTGGCGAAGGGTCAGACCGGCGAGGTCAAGGGATCGGTCGACGCGCAGGCCCATGGCCCGGCGATCCAGAGAGAGGAACGGCGATGACCACCCTGCAGCGCACGGCGTCCGGTGCCGAGGTTGCTGAGCCGACTCGTCAGCTCGGCACCATGATCTGGAAGTGGATGACCACCACCGATCACAAGGTGATCGGCAACCTCTACTTCATCACCTCGTTGGTCTTCTTCGCCTTCGGCGGGATCTTGGCTCTGTCCATCCGCGCCGAGCTGGCCTTCCCCGGTATCCAGTTCCTGTCGTACGAGACCTTCAATCAGTTCTTCACCATGCACGGTGCGATCATGCTGCTGCTGTTCGCGACGCCGTTGTTCGCCGGATTCGCGAACGCGATCATGCCATTGCAGATCGGCGCTCCGGACGTCGCCTTCCCACGGCTGAACATGTTCGCGTACTGGCTGTATCTGTTCGGCGGCATCATCGCTTGCTCCGGCTTCCTCACCCCGCAGGGCGCGGCGAGCTTCGGCTGGTTCGCGTATGTGCCGCTGAGCGACGCGGTGAACTCGCCGGGCGTCGGCGGCGACCTGTGGATCATGGGCTTCTACATGGCCGGTATCGGCACGGTGCTCGGCTCGGTGAACTTCATCACCACGATCCTCTGCCTGCGGGCTCCGGGTCTGACCATGTTCCGACTGCCGATCTTCACCTGGAACATCCTGGTGACCTCGATCCTGGTGCTGATCGTGTTCCCGGTGCTGGCGGCGGCGCTGCTGGTGTTGGAGGCCGACCGAGTGCTCGGTGCGCACATCTTCGATGCGGCCACTGGTGGCCCGATCCTGTGGCAACACCTGTTCTGGTTCTTCGGGCATCCCGAGGTGTACATCATCGCGTTGCCGTTCTTCGGCATCATCACCGAAGTGCTGCCGGTGTTCAGCAAGAAGCCGGTCTTCGGCTACATCGGTCTGGTGGCGGCGACGCTGCTCATCGGCGCCTTGTCGGTGGCGGTCTGGGCGCACCACATGTATGTGACCGGAGCGGTCAACCTGCCGTTCTTCTCCTTCATGACATTCCTGATCGCGGTGCCCACCGGAGTGAAGTTCTTCAACTGGATCGGCACCATGTGGGGTGGCAACATCTCCATGGCCACTCCCATGCTCTGGGCGGTCGGCTTCTTGACCACCTTCTTGTTCGGCGGTCTGACCGGCGTCATCCTGGCGTCGCCGCCGCTGGACTTCCATGTGTCCGACTCCTACTTCGTGGTGGCGCACTTCCACTACGTGGTGTTCGGCACGGTCGTCTTCGCCATGTTCGCCGGCTTCTACTTCTGGTGGCCGAAGTTCACCGGGCGGATGCTGGACGAGCGGCTCGGCAAGATCCACTTCTGGCTGCTGTTCGTGGGCTTCCACACCACCTTCTTGGTGCAACACTGGCTGGGTGTCGAGGGCATGCCGCGGCGCTATGCGGACTACCTGCCGACCGACGGTTTCACCACGCTGAACCAGGTGTCCACCGTCGGTGCGTTCCTGCTCGGCGCCTCGATGATCCCGTTCTTGATCAACGTCTGGAAGACCCGGAACAGCCCGAGGGTCACCGTCGACGACCCATGGGGTTGGGGACGTTCGCTGGAGTGGGCGACCTCGTGCCCGCCGCCACGGCACAACTTCGCCTCCCTGCCGCGGATCCGGTCGGAGTCTCCGGCCTTTGATCTGCACCACCCGGAGGTGGCCTTGGCGGAGTACCCGGCCAACGACGCTCCTGCTGATGGGCTGGTCGACGCCGGCGATGACACCGGGCGGGTGGACGAGTTGAAGGCGCGGGTCGGGGGACAGTCCGATGACGTGGTCGGCGATTCGTCCGATCAGACCAAGGGAGAGGGTGACAAGTGAAGGTCGAAGCTTGGATCTTCGGCGGGTTGATGATCTTCTTCGCCATCGTCACCCCGGTCTACTGGTTCCTGAGTCACGAGCTCACCGGCACGGTCGCGCTGATCTTGACCTTCTTCCTGGTGATGATGATCTGCACCTATCTCGGTCTGGTCTCGCGGCGCTTGGCGGCGCGGCCGGAGGACCGACGTGACGGTGAGATCGCCGAGGGTGCGGGCGAGTACGGCTTCTTCCCGCCCCAAAGCAAGTGGCCGCTGTTCTGCGCGGTGTCCTTCGCCCTCTTCGTGCTCGGACCGGTCTTCGGCTGGTGGCTCTCGATCATCGCCGTCGGCACCGCTTTCGCCACCCTGACCGGCTGGATCTACCAGTACTACCGGGGTGACTACGCGCACTGAGCTAGTCGTCACTCGCTGCGCCAACTACGCGCCGATTGGTTCCGTCTTCCCTCGTCGCTCGCAAACGAAGAACGTGTTTGCTCGCTCCTCAGTCCAGACGGAACCGGGCGCTCCGCGGCGCGGCCGCTCGCGACGGGAGTCGTCACTCGCTGCGCTCCTGACTCCGCTCTCGGTCGCTCGCAGGGTAAGCCGGCTCGCTGACGCTCGCCGGAAGGCCCGCTGCGCGGCACTGATTGTCGTTTGTGGCCCGGGGGCGCAAGCCGTTCTCTGGGCACGCTCGACCGCCGGCCGTTCGTGGCCCGCCGGCGGCAGCCGTGCGGGTGTTGTGCTTGGCTTTCGATCGTTTGTGGCCCGGGGGCGCAAGCCGTCTGCTGGGCGCGCCTGACCGCCGATCGTTCGTGGCCCGCCGGCGGCAGCCGTACGGGTGTTGTGCTCGGCTTTCGATCGTTTGTGGCCCGGGGGCGCAAGCCGTCTGCTGGGCGCGCCTGACCGCCGGTCGTTTGTGGCCCGCCGGCGGCAGCCGTGCGGGTGTTGTGCTTGGCTTTCGATCGTTTGTGGCCCGGGGGCGCGAGCCGTCTGCTGGGCGTGCCTGACCGCCGATCGTTCGTGGCCCCGCGGCGCAAGCCGTCTGCTGGGTCCGCGTGATCGCTGGTCGTTTGTGGCCCGCGGGCGTAGCCCGTACGGGTGTTGTGCTTGGCTTTCGATCGTTTGTGGCCCGGGGGCGTAAGCCGTCTGCTGGGCGTGCCTGACCGCCGATCGTTCGTGGCCCCGCGGCGCCAGACGGTTCGCCATCGACCGCTCCCGGTGCTCGACGCGGCTGAGCTGGCGGCTCAGGGCCACTGAAGACCAATGGTCAACCGAGGATCCGGGCGTGGATGTCGCCGGGGAAGCGGACTGAGAAGCGGGTGTCGCCCACCATTGCTTTGAGGTCGGCGACTCGGGCGTCGATCTCGTGACGGCGGGTGGCAGCAACCCGTTCGAAGTAGTGCAGGTGGATCTGGCCCTGTTTGTCTTGGGCCCAGGCGCCGACGATCCGGCCGTCGACCCAGATGGTCGGCCCACCGTTGCCGACGGAGTCGAACGCCTCAGCCGCAGCGTCCGGGAGATACCAGGCGCGCTGTTTCCAGCCCATCGTGGTCGGGTCGAGGGCCGGCAGCAGCGCCACCCACGGCTCGTCGTCCTCGACCGGATCCTCGTCGGCGGCAATCCAGCCGGCACCGGCTGCCAGTTGCACCGGGACGGCATCGCAGCCCTGAAGTGCGCGGCGGGTCAGACCGAGTGTCCAGCCCATCCACCACTGCAGGTCGGTCGTGGTGCCGGGACCGAAGCGGCGCAGCCAGCGGCGGGCGAGCTCGATGGCCGAAGCCTCTTCGTCCAGCTCGCCCAGACCGTCGGGTAGCCAGTCCTGAGCGGTCACGTACGCGTACGCACCGGTGATCCAGCTGGATGGCCGCGCCCGGAGGATCTGCCCCTCGAACCCGAGCAGGACGATGACTCGACTGTGCGCGCCCTGGATGGACGCGTACGACTTGCCAGGCGCCAAGTGCAGCGGAAGTCGGACAGCCTCGACCCGCTGGCCGATCTCACGCGCGGTGCTCGGGCCGTGACTGCGGAGGTCGTCGAGGATGGCCGCTCGCGCGTCATCCAGCCAGGCGTCGGGATCTGCCACTCCGTGTCGGGCGAGGGCGGTGAGCAGCCGCCGCCGCTCGGGTGCCACCAGCTTGCGGCTCGTGGCGGCGTTCATCAGCCGCATCGTTTCCGGCGGTGCGAGCCACAGAGTGCGGCGCATGGCATGGTGCCTGATCAGGGCCCGCTGCTCGTACACCACCTGCTCGATGATGGCGAGGGACGGGTGCTTCATCCGCACCATCGGTGACATCATCGCCGTCACGGGGTCCGTGGAGTGCAGCGCGACGAGGTCGTCGGCGATCTGGACGACATCGTCGGTCCGCAGCCGCGGCAGCAACCGATGCCGCTGAGCCAGCCGCGTACGGCGTTCGTCGTCGTCGATGATCCTCATGGCCAAGAAGTCTGGCGGAGACTCCGGTCCTGCTCCGCACCAGGTGACTCATCTCCGCACCATTTCGATGCGCCTCGGAATCGGGTGGGGCAGCAGGTGGGCCTATTGTCGAGATATGTGCCGGAACATTCGCCAGCTCCACAACTTCGAGCCGCCCGCGACGAGCCGGGAGGTGCATGAGGCAGCCTTGCAGTACGTCCGCAAGATCGCCGGGACGACCAAGCCATCCAAGGCCAACGAAGAGGCGTTCAACGAAGCCGTTCACGCCGTCGCACACGCCACCCAGCATCTGCTCGACCATCTGACGACGACCGCGCCGCCCAAGAACCGCGAAGAGGAAACGCTGAAAGCGCGAGCAAGGGCTGCGAAACGGTACGCCACCGTGTGACGGGCAACCAGCACGGCCGAGCTAGACTGCGGACTGATCTCGGGGAAACGGGCTCGATGAGCAGCGAGGGATTGGCATGTCAGCAGTCGCACACGCGTCTGAGAACGTCCGAGTGTCCGCTCGGCAGGTGCTCCTGGTGGAGGACAACCAGCTGAACCAGATGGTCGCCGAAGGCATGCTGCGGCTCCTCGGCTATGAATGTCGGAGCGTGAACGACGGGCTCCAGGCCGTCGCGGAGCTGCACACGACGTTCTATCCGATCGTGCTGATGGATGTGCAGATGCCGGAGCTCGACGGCTACGAGGCCTCTCGTAGAGTTCGCGCTGAGCTGCCGGACGAGCGGCAGCCGTACATCATCGCGCTCACAGCCAATGCCATGGCCGGTGACGCCGAGCGCTGCCGGGCCGCCGGCATGGACGACTATCTGGCCAAGCCGTTGACGAAGACCGCACTGAGTGCGGCGCTGGGTCGTGCGCCGTCCCGGAGGTGACAGCGCCGACGTCCAGGATCTGACTCCGCGCTTCGTCGGGACGCAGTCCTGACGGTTGATGTCAACGTGCGTATGATCGGAGCGTAATCGTCGCGCTCGGGGCGGATGAGGAGTAGCTGCCACATGCCCCGGAGCCGTCAGACCGTGGATCCTTCGGTCACAGCTCACCAGAACCACTTCCCAGACCGCGCCAGGCGGTTGTTGATCGCCTTCGGCATCGGTTGGGCGTTGGCGGTTCTGCTGGTCGCGTTGCTGCTGGCGCGTCGGGATCCGGCGTCGATCCAGGCCCAGGTCATCGGCAGCGTCTCGATCCTGGCGGCGCTCATCTTCGCATGCGTTTGCTGTGTGCTTGCGGTACGCCGTCGAACCGCAGCACGGCTGGCCTGGATCTTCATGGCAGTCGGGATGGGCCTGGGCGGGCTCGGCCAAGTCGGCTGGGTGCTCACGGCTCTCTCGAACACCGAGTCATCGCCATCCGCGATCGCTGACACGCTGTCGTTCCTCGGCTACATGGTGCCGTCCGTCCTTGCTGTGCTTGCCTTTCCCCGTCGCTCCGAGCTGTTGATCTCTCGCTTCCGTCAGCTACTGGATGCGCTCGTCATCACCATCGGTGTGCTGCTGATTAGCGAGGCCACCGTTCTCGGCGCCGTGCTGCGAAACGCGGACTTCGGCACCCTCGACAGCTGGCTGCACCTGGCCTACCTGGTCTCCGATGTCGCGATCTGCGCGTTGGTCCTCGGCTTTGGCATGCGGCAGCTGCCGGGGGACCGGCTGACCTGGTTCTTCCTGGGTTCTGGTCTGCTGATCATCGCGGTCTCCGACAGCGTCTACGTGTGGCTGATGGCACACGGGGTCGAGTTCGCCACCGCCACCCCGTTGGCGGCAGGCTGGATGGCTGGGCCGGCGCTGATCGGGCTGGCGACCTTCATCCCGATGAGCGGCTGGCACTCACGTGGTCGCGACTACACCTTGCTGCTCCAACTGCTGCCGTACCTGCCGTTCGCGGGTGCCTTGGTGCTGCTCGGCATCGGAGTCGGCGACCGGGACCCGTACTTCCTCACCACAGCGGGTCTACTGCTGGTCGTGGTGACCGGTCGGCAGGTGATGATCGTGTACGAGAACGTGAGTCTGACCCGCGACCTCGAGGCCAAGGTGGCCAGGCGAACCTCGGAGCTCGCCGCGCTGGGGTCCATCGTCACCTCCTCGACGGACGCGATCGTCGGTGTCTCCCTGGACAGCCGGATCACCTCCTGGAATCCGTCTGCGGCCCGGCTCTACGGCTACCCGCTCGATCACGTGATCGGACGATCTCCCGACTTCCTGCTCGCGGATGCCGGGGTCGATGCCAAGACACTGCTTGCCAGGGCCGTCCGCGGCGAACGGATGGACGGGTACGAGATCGACTGGTCCCGCCCGGATGGCAGTGTCGTCCCGATCGCGTTGACCGTCTCACCCATCGTCGGCGGCGAACGTGTGGAAGGAATCTCGATCTTTGCCCAGGACATCACCAGCCGGCGTCGCGAGGCCGAGGCTCTCGAACGGGCTCGTGAGGAGGCGCTGACCACGGCACGGTTGAAGTCGGAGTTCCTGGCGACCATGAGTCACGAGATCCGGACGCCCATGAACGCCGTGATCGGCTTGACCGCACTGCTGTTGGAGACCGAACTGGACCCGACACAGCGGCTCTACACCGAGGGCGTGCAAAGCGGAGGTGATGCACTGCTCAGTGTCATCGACGACATCTTGGACTTCTCGAAGCTGGAGGCCGGCAAGGTCGTGCTCGAGCAATCGGACTTCAGCCTGCGCCACGTCGTCGAAGAGGTCGGCGCTTTGATGGCCCCCACTGCTACGACCAAGGGGCTGGAGCTGATCGCCTACTGCCTGCCGGACGTGCCCGAGGCACTGCATGGCGATGCCGGTCGGATTCGCCAGGTTCTGCTCAATCTCGCCTCGAACGCGGTGAAGTTCACCCAGGAAGGCGAGGTGATCATCAAGGTGGCCGTGGTGGGTGTGGATCGTGATCGCTGCCGGTTGCGACTGGAAGTGATCGATACCGGCATCGGCATCGCGGAGGAGCATCGTGGCCGATTGTTCGAGTCGTTCTCTCAGGCCGATGCATCGACGACCCGCCGCTTCGGCGGCACCGGGCTCGGGCTGGCGATCTCCCGAAGGCTGGTGGAGGTGATGGGAGGCACGATCACCTTGGAGAGCGAGGTCGGTGTGGGCAGCCGGTTCATCGTCGAGTTGGGCCTGCGGACAGCGACGCGGGCCGAGCCGACTGCCAGGTCGGTGAGCCACGACCTGCTGGCCGGTCTGCGCGTTCTGGTCGTCGACGACAACTCCACCAACGGAACCCTGCTCGAGACGCAGCTGAGATCTTGGTCGATGGAGCCCGAGATCGTCGATGGTGCACAGGAGGCCTTTCAACTGCTGCGTAGCGCCGCGATCGAGGGGCGACCGTACGATCTGGCCGCCCTGGACGCCCATATGCCCGAGGTCGACGGCCTGGAGCTGGCACGCCGAGTGACGATGGACCCGATCCTGCGGGGGCTCCCGATGATCATGCTGACCTCGGGTTTGTATCCCGGCCCGGAGGCCATGCGTGAGGCGGGGATCAGCCAGTGGTTGCCCAAGCCAGTGCGGAACGGGGACCTCTTCGATCGGCTGATCCGTTTGATGGCTCCGCGGGAGAAGGAACTACTTCGTCGCCGTGCACATCAAGGGGAGTCGGGGTCCCCGCACGAGCCCGGGGGGAGTGACCCCGTCTTGGTTGTCGGCGAAGACCCTGCCCGAAGGATCCTCACCGGCCGGTTCCTCGCGAGCCTCGGTTTCGAGATCCGGAGTGTCGCCGATGGTGAGGAGGCACTGGAGGTGCTCGCAGGCACGGCCGTCAGAGCTGTGCTGATCGATCTCGAGGTCGAGGAGAGTCTCGACGTTGCCCGTGCCATCCGGCGCACGCAGGGCGCGGGTCGTGAGATACCGATCGCGGCAGTCGTCTGTAACGCCACGGCCGAGGACCGAGAGCGTTACCTTGCCGTTGACGTCAGTAGCCTGCTCTTCTGTCCACTGGACACGGCCTCGCTGCGGTCGACTTTGGTCGAACTGCCACCTGCGCAGGGACTGCATGACGTACCGCTGACCACGGCGCCGGAACCGGCGGAGGAGCCGGACGACGATGTTCTGGATCTCAGCAGACTGATGGATCTGACCGAGTTGGTCACGGCCGACGGCACCCGGCTGGTCGAGTCGATGGTCGCCTCCTACGTGCGTCGCAGTTCAGACTGGGTCGAGGCGCTGAGGGATGCCGTCGCCACCGACGATCGGGAGGCCATGGTCGCGATCACCCACGAGCTGAAGGGGTCTTCGGGCACGATCGGGGCACAGCGAGTCATGCATCATGCAGCCGGGATCGAGCAGCGGACTCGATCCGGTGCGTCGCTGAGCGCAGCAGCGGTCGACGATCTGTTGGCCGAGATGGATGCCGCTGTTCGAGCGCTGTCCACGCTCGGCCCGCCGCTGCTCTGCGACGCTGTCGAGAGTCCGCTCAGCGAGCGGTCTGGTAGCTGACCCACACGTTCGGCTCGACATATCGCCCCTGGTCGGCCGTCCGGTCGACCAGGAGCGGCACCAATCCACCGTCGATCACGAACTCGCCGTTGCCGGGCAGCGGCATGCCCAACCAACCTTCCCACTGTGCGATCGTGCCGGTGACGACCATGGACTCGGGGGCAATGGCAAGGACGGTCGCACCAAGACGCAGGTGCACCCGCAGCCACCGATCGAAGGACTGAGCGTCGGCCCGGGTCCAGCTCAGGTATTCCGTCATCGAGATCAACGGATAGCGCGACTTCTGGCTGGGACGAACCGGAATGATTACGGCGTGCGCTCCCATGCCGCTCGCCCGCTCCTTGAAGGCACCGATAAGCCGCTCAGCAAGGCCGCGGCCGGTCAAATGTGGTGCGACCGTGATCGACAACACACAGACCGTGTCGAGTCGGCCGCCGATGCGCTGCAATCGCTCGCTGGCCACGATCGCGTCGTCCCAGCCTCCCGGCAGATCGTCGACGGTGCCGTCCCACTGCAGCGGCACCGAGAAGCCCACGCCGGCTAGTGCCTCCTGCTCGTCCACCAGCAGCAGTTGGCTCTCGGCAAGGCCGAGCAGCAGCCCGTCCAGGTCCACCCCGTGACCTGCGTTGCCGATCAGAGTGTAGGCCGGCCACTGCTTGCTGAGCAGCATGCGGACGTCGTCGAGGAGATCGGGGCGCTCAGCGAGAGAGGTGAGGGCATAGCAGTCGTTCGAGCGTTGCGATGTCCGGTAGTCGGCGATCAGGTAGGTCTGCGTGTCACCGCGGACGACCTCTCGGCTGCTGGGGAACAGCCGCTGAAGGCGCCGGCCGATGCCGTGCTCCATGGCGAATCCGCACATGTCGAGCCCGATCACACCGTGCACGGAGGAGACTCGCTCGTCGACGGCCTCCGTCATCATGGCGAAGGCACGGGTACGTCGATGCTCGATGTCGACGAAGCTGTAGCCCAGATAGAACATCGTGCCGTTGGCGCACTCGTCGGGATAGCGCTGCTGATAGAAGTCCGGATTGATCCACGGGATGGCATCGAGATCGGTCGTCATCGTGGTCATGGCGACGACGCGATCGTCGGTGTCGAGGACCACGTACTTCTCCAGCCGGGGGTCGAGCATCTCGTGACGGAACTCCTCGGCGCTCAGCCGGTGCCGCGCAGCGGCTTTGGGCAAAAGCGACTCCCAGGCAGCGGCGTACCGGGGATAGAGGTCATCGATGGTGTCGAGAGGCAGGATCGGCATCATGATCGTACGCATCGAGGGATTGGCTCCAAGGTGTAGGGGGTTGGGGTGCGGGGGGATGGACCTTGATGGGAGAAGAAGGTTCGGATCGGTATCGATGGCTGGGACAAGGCGAGGGCTGACCATGCTCACCACATCCGGGCGAGGATGGTCTTGACGATGTCCATCGAGGTGTTCGGGTGGAGGAAAGCCAGCCGAGCAACGGTTTCGCCGTGCCAAGTGGTCGGTGGGGCGAACGCGATCTGATCGGTGAGGAGTGCCGCCGACCAGTCGTGATAGTCAGCGGTGGACCAGCCCAGCCGGCGAAAGAGCACCACGCCGAGATCGGGGTCGCAGACCAGTTCGAGACCAGCCGTGTCTTTGATGATGTCGGCGGTTGCCTCGGCGAGGCACAAGGACGCCTCGATCGCTTCCCGATAGGCGCCCACCCCGTGTACGGCCATGGAGAACCACAGCGGGAGACCGCGCGCCCGCCGCGTCAGATGGTAGGCGTAGTCGGAAGGGTTCCACTCCCCGTTGGCGTGCAGCACCTCCAAGTAGGGCGCCCGCTGCGCGTGGACGGTGCGGGCAGTCGCCGGCGTACGGTATAGCAACGCGCAGGAGTCAAATGGGGCAAACATCCACTTATGCGGGTCGACGATGAAGGAGTCCGCACGTTCGAGACCCCGAAATCGGGGGCGCAGGCTCGGCGCGAAGATCCCCGCGCCGCCGTAAGCGCCGTCGACATGCAGCCAGAAGCCGAACTCTTGTGCCAAGTCGGCGATTCCGGCGAGGTCGTCGATCATCCCGGCGTTTGCGCTGCCGGCCGTCGCCACGACTGCGGCCACGGTGCTGAGATCGGTCTCCTGGGCCAGGGCGCTTGCCAGGGCCTCGGCTGTCAGGCGGTGGTGGGGAGTGTGCACGACCAATGGCTCCATCTCCAGGAGCCTGAGAGTGCTGAGGATGGAGGAATGCGCGGACTGGCCCACGACGACCCGCCAGGTCCTTCGCCGGCCATCGCTGCTGTCGCCGGCTTTCGACTTCGCCACCTCGCGAGCCACCGCCAACGCCGACAGATTGCCGGCCGAGCCACCCGACACGAAGCAGCCGCCGGCGCTGGGTGGCAGCCCTGCCTCGTCAGCGATGATCCGGAGAACCGAATTCTCCGCTGCGATGATGCCGGACGCCTCCGTCCAGGAGATCCCCTGCAGTGATGCGGACGAGGCAAGGGCGTCGAACGCCAGACTGGCCTTCGTCGGTGCGGCCGGGATGAAGCCGAGGAAGCGCGTGCTGTCTGCGGAGAGCACGGTTGGTGCGATGACCGAGGTGTAGAGATCGAGCACCTCATCGGGGTCACGGCCTTGCTCGCGGATCACACCTCCCAGACACGAGTCCAGTTCGGCACGGCTGCGGACCTGGCCGTCCAGTGGGACGTCGTCGGTTCGGAGCCGATAGTCGACATAGCGCAGGACACTGCTGATGACGCGGTCGGTTGTCGGGTCGGCCTGGTGCACCCGCCGATTCCTCTCTGATCCACCCCCGAGGTGGCAAAGGCCAGGCAGGAGTTGCTTGGCCCGAGATCCTTCTACGCTGTGAGTCCGGAGCGCCGGGGCTCGTCGGCCGTCAAGTGCGCAGAGAGTGGGTGAGTCGATAGCCCACCCCACGGACAGTCTCGATGAAACGTGGCGAGTTCACCGGGTCACTCAGCTTGCGCCGAAGATTGGCCAGATGGACCTCGACCGCGCGACGATCGGCGTCGAGAGCGTACTCTCCGGTAGGTCCACCCCGGAGTCTGAGCGCGAGCTCTTTCTTGCTGATCACCCGTCGTCGCCCCTCCACCAACGCCAACAACAGTTCGAACTCGCTTCGGGTGAGATCGATGGGCCGACCGTCCAGCTCACACTGCCACATCTCCGGATGGATGCGTAGCCCGTTGTGATCCAGCCAGCCGTCGCTGGTCTCGTCCAGTCCCGGGCCGGGCGAGCCGCCAGTTGCCAGGGCCACAGGAGCCCGTGTGGCGACACCGGAGGCCGAGGAACTGTAGCTGACCTCAGACGGCTTCTCGTACTGGTGGAAGCGGCGCAGCACCGCCTCGATCCGAGCTCGGAGTTCACGTGGGCGGAACGGCTTGGTCAGATAGTCGTCTGCGCCGGCATCGAGCCCCATCAAGGTGTCGATCTCCTCGTCCCGAGCGGACACCATGATCACGTAGGTGGTGGAGAAGCTGCGGATGCGTCGGACCACCTCGAAACCGTCGATACCGGGCATGCTGACGTCCAGCGTGGTGAGGATCGGGTGGTGCTCGCGGATCGCTTCGATGCCATCGGGTCCGTTCGAGGTGATGATGCAAGTGAATCCTGCCTGCTGCAGGATGGCCGCGAGAAGGTTGCGCACATCGGCGTCGTCGTCGACGATCACCGCGGTGCGCTCCGGGGCCTGCTGCATGGCCTCAACCTTAGTTGTATGGGGTGAAGGCCGTGGTGCGGCCCGGCAGGCGGCCGATGTCGTCACCACGAGGTGCTCAGCGGCCGGCCCTCGTCATAGCCGGTGTTCGACTGCACCCCGACCACAGCAAGCCGGTGGAAGCCTTCCAAGGTGGTGGCGCCGGCATAAGTGCAGCTGCTGCGGATCCCGGCGACGATCGAGTCGATCAGGTCCTCCACACTCGGCCGCTCGGGATCCAGGTACATCCGTGAGGTGGAGATGCCCTCCTCGAAGAGTCCGGCCCGGGCTCGGTCGAACGCTCCGGCATTCTTGGTCCGCATCTTCACTGCCCGAGCCGAAGCCATGCCGAACGACTCCTTGTAGAGACGACCCTGTGCGTCGGTCATCAGGTTGCCGGTGCTCTCGTACGTGCCGGCGAACCAGGAGCCGATCATCACCGAGCCGGCGCCCGCAGCGAGTGCCAGCGCCACGTCGCGGGGATAGCGAACTCCGCCATCGGCCCAGACCGAGCGGCCGAGTTCGCGAGCTGCGGCGGCGCACTCCAAGACGGCGCTGAACTGGGGCCGACCGACCCCGGTCATCATCCTTGTCGTACACATCGCGCCAGGTCCGACCCCGACCTTGACCACGTCGGCACCGGCCTCGACCAGGTCGCGGACACCTTCTGCGGCGACGACGTTGCCCGCGGCCAGCGGGATCGACCGTCCGGTGAGCGCGGTCAGTCGGTCCCGGACCTCACGGACAGACGTCAATGCCTGCAGCATCTTCTCCTGATGGCCATGAGCGGTGTCGACGACCAGCACGTCAACCCCCGCTGCCAACAGCCGCTCGGCCCGGCCGGCCACGTCACCGTTGATACCCACTGCGGCGCCGATGATCAGCTTGCCGTCCGGGTCGACCGCCGGTTTGTACAAAGTCGCTCGCAATGCATGCTTGCGCGTCATCACGCCGAGCAAGTGGTCGTCCTCGATGATCAGCGCCACGGCCAGGTGACTGGTGCTCAGGGCGTCGAAGACCGCTCGTGGCGAGTCGGTCGACGAGACCAGCAGCAGATCGTGGTTCATCACCTCGTGGACCTGTGCGAATCGGTCCACGCCGGCGGCCTCGGCCTCGCTGATCGTGCCGATCGGCTTGCCGTCGTCGACCACGACGACGAGCCCATGAGCCCGTTTCGGGAGCAGTGACATCGCTTCGCCGACCGTGGTGTGCGGGGTGACGCGTACGGGGGTGTCGAAGACCGTGTGCGAGGCCTTGACTCTGGCGACCACGTCGGCAACGACCTCGGTCGGAATGTCCTGGGGAATGATGGCCACGCCGCCGCGGCGAGCGACCGTCTCGGCCATTCTGCGCCCGGAGACTGCGGTCATGTTCGCGACCACCAGCGGGAGCGTGGTGCCGACGCCATCGGTGCTGCGCAGGTCGACATCGAGCCGCGAAGTGACTGCCGAGCGACCCGGCACCATGAAGACATCGGAGTAGGTGAGGTCGTACTCGGGAGCAGTGTTCAGAAAGCGCACGTGCTCGATTGTCACTCAAACGAAGGGTTCTGCCTAACAAGGGCCGGCATTGCGTCGAACTTGCCTCAACAGCGCTCCTATGGCCCGACATGCCCTGTCTGGCCGGGAGTCAGGGCTAGTTGGCCGCAGTCCGGGCCGCATCGATTCACCTAGGCTGACCGTATGACCGATGATCACTCCACCAAAGGCGCGTACGTGACCAGCGGGGCAGAGTTCACCCGCGACACGAACTACATCACCACCCACATCACCCGTGACGGTCGCGACGGCTATCCGGTGGAGCCGGGCCGCTATCGGCTGATTGCGGCCCGGGCCTGCCCCTGGGCGAACCGGACCATCATCGTGCGTCGACTGCTCGGGCTCGAGGACGTCATCTCGATGGGACTGTGCGGGCCGACTCATGACAAACGGTCGTGGACCTTCGACCTCGACCCCGGCGGCGTCGACCCGGTACTGGGCTACGAGCGGCTGCAGCAGGCGTACTTTGCTCGCTTTCCCGACTATCCGCGCGGAATCACGGTGCCTGCCGTCGTCGATATTCCGAGCAAGGCAGTCGTCACCAACGACTATCCCCAGATCACCATCGATTTCTCGCTGGAGTGGAAGGAGTTCCACCGTGAGGGTGCTCCGGAGCTCTATCCCGAGAAGCTGCGGGAGGAGATCGACACCGTCAACAAGCGCGTCTTCACCGAGGTGAACAACGGCGTCTACCGTTGCGGGTTCGCCGGCTCACAGGCCGCGTACAACGCCGCCTACGACCGGTTGTTCACCGCCTTGGACTGGTTGAGCGAGCGGCTGGCAACCCAGCGCTATCTGGTGGGCGACACCATCACCGAGGCCGATGTGCGGCTGTTCACCACGCTGGCTCGCTTCGACCCCGTCTACCACGGGCACTTCAAGTGCAACCGGGAGAAGCTGAGCGAAATGCCGGTGCTGTGGGCCTACGCGCGGGATCTGTTCCAGACACCCGGGTTCGGCGACACCGTCGACTTCACCCAGATCAAGCAGCACTACTACGTGGTGCACACTGACGTGAATCCGACTCAGATCGTGCCCGCTGGGCCGGATCTGACCAACTGGCTGACAGCGCACGGGCGTGAGGAGCTAGGCGGCCGGCCCTTCGGCGAAGGTACGCCGCCTGGTCCGGTCAAGGCAGGCGAAGAGGTGCCGGCCGCCGACTGGGTGCCGCAGAACTGAGTAATAGGCAACCCTGACGTGTGCCTTCGCCCACGGGGCGTGTCCCTGGGCGTCAGCGGTCGACGATCGTGCCGTCCGTGCTGTCGGCCTGACCGCGTACGCCGCCTTGGTCACCCGCGCCGGCGCCGGCCGAGGGGGTCTCGGTGGTCGTGGCTGGCGGCACCGTCGTCGCGCTGGGCGTGCTGCTCGGCGCAGCCGACTGACTCGGCTCGGCGGATGGCGCTGAGCTGGTCTCGGTCGATGCCTCGGTGCTCGCGCTGTCGCTGGGCTGCGTCGACGGCGCATCCGACGGCTTGCTCGAGCCGCTGGAGCGTCCTTCGCTCACCTGCGTGATCGTGGTGCCCTGACCACCGGAGATCGCATGGCCGGTGAGGACCTCGAATCCGGTGATGGCCGCGAACGTGAGCACGAACACAGCGGCCGTGCTCATCAGGATCGCCTTCCACGGCCAGCGACGCCCGGGTTGGCCCGGCTCAGTTGCATCGGCAGCGGCCGCTGGCTGTACGGCAGGGTCTGCTGCCAGTGACCGCTGCAGCGTACGTGTGTCGCCGACAGTGACCTGGTTGGAGGTGTGCTGGTCCGCGATTCGGTCCGGCTCCACCGAGACCGGAATGATCTCGGTCTCCGCGTCACCCGCCTTGGCGACGATGACTTCGGAGATCTTCTCCTTGGTGTGCCGCAGCGAAGTGGTGTAGAGCGTGCCGGCCACCCCGGCCACGACGCTGCCCACTGCTGCGCCGAGCACCGTGCCGGCGACGCCGAGACGCGCGCCGACGACCGCTGAGGTCATCGCAGCCAGCGCGCCGCCGGCGAGCTGGGTCGGCGACAGATCGATCCGCTTCGGCTTGGGTTCCGGCTCCTGCGCGGGCGGTCGTCCGTGGTTGCTGCGGTAGTAGGTCTTGTCTTCGGTGGTCAAGTCGCGGGCGCGGTATTCAGTCTTGGTGTCAGTCATGGCGAAGCAGATAATTCCCTGGTGTTTCGGTGCGGCGCAGAACCAGGCCCGGACAGGGCATGGCGGACGCCTCTGTCCGTCCAAGTCAACGCGGGGGAGGGGCTCATCGTTACCAACGCGCGCCGGGGGTGATCAAACGCACACGGTGCTGGCTGCACCTTCCCGGGACGCCATCGGGGTGCGTGTCCGACTTCGCTGGCACGCAGGGCGAAAGCACGAACGCCCCGCCCTGACGGGCGAGGCGTTCGGCATGGCTGCGGTGGAGGTGGACGGTCAGTCCGCGGCGCGCCGCGCTCCTGAGCTGGCACCCAGCGCCTTGGCGTCGTGGCCGCCGTGCCCGTCGCCGTCCGCACCGTCGTGATCCCCGCCATCGTGATGATGCGCAGCCTCTTCCAGCTCGGCCCGGGTGGGCTTGCGCAAGGCATCCAGGAACCAGAACCGGGTCGCCTTGCGACGACGCTGCTCGGCCTTGTACTCCTTATCGGAGAGGTCGCCCTGCTCCGTGAGCGGCGCCAGCGGCTTCGGCTCGACGTGCTGGGTGAGAGCGTACGCCTCCTCCTGGCTGATCGGGACATGCGCCTCGGAGTAGGAGCCCGAGGGATCGCGAACGATGATGGCGCTCTCCGAGCCATGCAGCAGCCGCTCCTCGTCGGCGCGCTGCAGAGCGATGCAGATCCGTTTGGTGATGATGAACGCGATCACCGGTCCGACGAACACCGCGACCCGGAGGAAATAGGTCACCGAGTTCAGCGAGACGTGGAACTGGGTGGCGACCAGGTCGTTGCCGCCGCCGATCCAGAACAACCCGTAGCAGGTCATCGCGGCGACGCCGAACGCGGTCCGGGTCGGGGCATTGCGCGGCCGGTCCAGGACGTGGTGCTCGGACTTGTCCCCGGTGACCCAGGCCTCGATGAACGGGTAGGCCGCCATCAGGCCGAACATCAGACCCATCAGCCCGAGACCCGGAATCGCCACGTTCCACGACCAGGTGGTGCTGCCGATGTGCGACTCCCAGTTCGGCATGATCCGGATGGCGCCTTCGACGAAGCCCATGTACCAGTCGGGCTGGGAACCTGCCGTGACCTCCGCCGGGTTGTACGGCCCGTACGTCCAGAGCGGGTTGATCTGCATCAGGCCACCCATCAAGGTGACGACGCCGAACACGATGAAGAAGAAGCCGCCAGCCTTGGCCATGTAGACCGGGAAGACCGGGTAACCGACGACGTTGCCGTCGTTACGGCCCGCCCCCGGATACTGCGTGTGCTTGTGGTAGACGACGAGCGCCAGGTGAGCACCGATCAAGCCGAGCAGCAACGCCGGAATGAGCAAGATATGGGCCATGTAGAGCCGGGCCACGATCAGGTCGCCGGGGAACTCGCCACCGAAGACGAACATCTCCGCCCAGGTGCCGATCACCGGGATCGAGCGGATCAGGCCGTCGACGAAGCGCAAGCCGGTGCCCGACAGCAGGTCGTCCGGCAGCGAGTAGCCGGCGAAGCCCTCGACCAGGCCGATGCTCAACAGCCCGACGCCGATCAGCCAGTTGACCTCACGCGGCTTGCGGAACGCGCCGGTGAAGAAGATGCGCAGGCTGTGCGCCAACATGGCGGCGATGAAGAGCATGGCCGCCCAGTGGTGCATCTGGCGGATCAGCAGGCCACCGCGGATGTCGAACGAGATGGCCAGCGAGGATTCGAACGCCTGGGACATCTGCAGGCCGCGAAGCAGCTGATAGGTGCCCTCGTACTCGACCTCGGCCATCGACGGCTTGAACCACAAGGTCAAGAAGACGCCGGTGAGCAGCAGGATGATGAACGAATAGAGCGCAACCTCACCCAGCAGGAACGACCAGTGGTCGGGGAACACCTTGCGGATGAAGGGCCGGCTGAGCTTGGCAACACCGATCCGCTCGTCGGTCCACTTAGCGGGACCGGCCGCGGCTTTGAAGACCGGACCGAGTTGCTTGGCCGGCGTCTCGGCCGGGACCGAGGCGCTGCCGGAGACAGTGGGTGCTGGCTTGGCCATCAGTTGTCACCCCGCTTGAAGTCGTTTCTGGAATCCCGCTCGAAGTAGCTGGGACCCGTTGGCACATCGAATCCGTCTCTGGCGACCAGATAACCCTCGGCGTCGACCGTGATCGGCAACTGAGGAAGCGCGCGAGCCGCCGGCCCGAAGACCACCAGACCGGAGTCGCCCAGATCGAAGGTCGACTGGTGGCAGGGGCAGAGCAGATGATGGGTCTGCTGCTCCCACAAGCTGATCGGGCAACCGACGTGGGTGCAGATCTTGGAGTAGCAGAGGATGCCCCCGACATGCCAGTCCTTGCGGGACTCGGGGATCTTGATCGTGTTCGGGTTCATCCGGACGACGATGATCGATGCCTTCGCCTTCTCCTGGAGGAACTCGGTGCCGTGGAAGTCCTGCAGGTTCTCCGGCTGGGCGTTGATCAGCTGACCGATCTGGACCTGCTCCGCCTTGATCGGGGTGTACGTGACGTCGTTGACCAGGCGGATGCCCTCCTTCCAGATCGTTGTCTCCAGCGTCCGCTCCAAGAACTTGCGCGTCGGCCAGGGACCGAGATCGGCGAGCAGCACGACACCGGGCAAGGCCACCAGACCCAGCGCGCCGAGGAGGCTGGCACCGAGCACCTTGCGGCGGGTGATGCCGGACTCGTCGATGCCCTTCTCGAGCTCGGTGATGACGTACTCGCGGTCCTCATTGCTGGACGCCGCGCCGTGCCGGTGGTCGACCATCTCGTGATCGTCCATGAGTTGCCGCGCCCACTGGATCGCACCGGTGCCGATCAGCAGCAGCGCCAGTCCGAGCGTGAGACCGAAGATGACGTGCTGGGCCGGCGTGTGCAGCGGGCCGAAGTCGACAACCACGTCTTTCGGAACCGCGAAATAGCAGACCACGAAGATCAGGGCCAGGATCGGCACCAGGCCGAACATGGTGGCGACCTGGCGGGTCGCGCGATTGGCGGCCGCCTCGTCGATATCGGTGAGGCGAGGAAGATGCTCGGGCTCGCCGGGATCCGGCACCGGGAACCGCTCGCTGTCCACGGTCGCGAGCTCGTGGTCGGTTGCGCCGTGACGCTGGAGGTCGCTCATCGCGCCCTGACTCCCTTCGCTGCGATCCAGATCGCGAACAGCACCAGCACACCAAGGCCGGCGAGCCAGGCCCACAGGCCCTCGGACACCGGGCCGAGCCCGCCGAGTGCCAGACCGCCGCGGCTGGGCTGCTCATGCAGTTCGTTGAGGTAGCCGATGATGGCTCGCTTGTCGTCGACGGTCAGCACACCGTTGGAGAAGACCGGCATCTGCTGCGGGCCGGTCAGCATGGCCTCGAACAGGTGCAGGTTGCTGACCCCGAACAGGGACGGGGCGTACTTGCCGTTCGGCAGTGCGCCGCCGGCGCCTTCGAAGTTGTGGCAGGCCGAGCAGTTGGTGCGGAACAGTTCGCCACCACGAGCGATCTCTTCCTCGCTGAGACCCGCCGGGTCGTAGTCCGCAGGCTCGGGGATGGCCGGGCCGGGGCCGAGGCTGGCGACGTACGCGGCGAGGGCGAGCGTCTCCTCCTCGGTGAACTCGCTTGCCTTCACCTCGGCCTGCGGGCCGGGGCGGGCCATCGGCATCCGGCCGGTGGCGACCTGGAACTCCACGGCGGCGGCACCGACGCCGATCAGTGGGGGACCTTGGATCGTGCCTTCGGTCTGTCCTTCGCCGTTCAGCCCGTGGCAGGAGGCGCAGGAGACCGCGAACAGTGCGCGCCCCTCCTCGACCTGCTGGCTGGTGCTGGTGTCAGCAGCGGACTTGGAGCTCGGGGCGAGCGCGGAGTAGAGAGCGCCCATGACAAGCAGGGCGAACACCAAGACCAGCGCTTTGGCTGCCGGATGCCGTCGTCTTGCGGTCAGGAATCGCACGTGGGGGTCCCTCTCGGTTGTGCGGTACTTGGTGGATATTCACTTGGCGGAGCTTGAGCTTGCGATGGGACTCGCCCAAGGGTCTTTCAGTCGAGCATGAGGGCAGGCTATCGGTCGGGTAATTCAGCGGAGCAGGTAGATGACGCCGAACAGGGCGATCCAGACGACGTCGACGAAGTGCCAGTAGTAGGAGACCACGACGGCGCTGACCGCCTGCTCGTGGGTGAAGGTGCGGGCCAGGTAGGTGCGGCCCAGCAGCAGCACGAAGGCGATCAGGCCGCCGGTCACGTGCAGACCGTGGAAGCCCGTCGCCAGGAAGAACGCCGACCAATAGACGTCGGTGGAGATGGTGGCACCCTCGGAGAACAGCGCCGCGTACTCGTACACCTGGCCGCCGATGAAGAAGGCGCCCATCAAGAAGGTCAGGATGTACCACTCCCGCAGCCCCCAGCCCTTGATGTTGGCCAGCGAACCGGCCCGCTTGACCTGGCCACGCTCGGCAGCGAAGACACCCATCTGGCAGGTGAATGAGCTGGCCACCAGCACCGTGGTGTTGATGATCGCGAACGGGATGTTGAGCATCTCGGTCGAGGTGTGCCACAAGGTCTCGGTGCCTGCGGCGGCAGCCTGTCCATTGGTGATGTTGCGGATCGTGAAGTACGCCGCGAACAAGGCCGCGAAGAACATCAACTCCGACGCAAGCCAGACAATGGTGCCGACGGCAACCATGTCGGGGCGCCCTGCGTGCCCGCGCAGCCGAGACTGGGGAATGCGGTGCAGCGCGCCGTGGGGCTGGATCATCGAGCCGCTGACCTCGTGTGTATGGAGAGCCACGGGGTCATTATGTCGGTATGACACCCGGAGGTCACCCCAGGGCTCGCAATTGTGGGCTGAAAGCCTAGATCTTCGGAGGCAGCAGCGTGTGTTCGAGCGGGTTTGGGCCCCAGCCGAAGGACCCGGGCAGCGGCGGCGCGGGGTTGCCAGCGCCGTTCGGCTACGATCCCTGCCAAGACCGGAATTGGACGGCGGACGGTGGACGCCGGAGGCGAAGGACGCGACGCGATGACCGATGGGGCCCAGCAGACCAAGCACGGTGAGCAGACGCCGAGCGGCGAGCAAGGTCGGGCGGCAGACGAGTCTCAACTGACGATCCTGCTCTATTCCTCCGACCGGACGGTCCGGGAGAACATCCGCTTCACCTTGGGACGCAAGCTCGCCGACGATCTGCCACCGATCCGGGTGTTGGAGGTGGCGACACAGCCAGCGGTGCTGACGGCGATGGATGCCGGCGGCATCGATCTGGCGCTGCTGGACGGGGAGGCCGTGCCGGGGGGCATCGGGATGTGCCGTCAACTCAAGGACGAGATCTTCCCCTGCCCGCCAATCATGGTGCTCACCGGACGCCGCGACGACGCCTGGCTGGCCACCTGGTCCCGGGCCGACGGTGTGGTGCCGCACCCGGTCGATCCGATCCGGCTGCCCGAGGCAGTGGCGACCATGCTGCGGCGTGCCCGCGCGGTCGTGCCTGCGAGCCCGGCCTGATGCCGGCGTCGAGCACCGGGCACGGCGGGCGTACCTGGCCGCAGGTGCTCGGTCCGCTGGTCGCCGGGCAGGATCTGTCGCGGGAGGCGACCGCTTGGGCGATAGAGCAGCTGCTCAGTGGTGAGGCCACCCAACCGCAGCAGGTGGCTTTCGCAGTCGCGTTGCGCTGCAAGGGCGAGACGGTCGAGGAGATCGCCGGTCTGGCCGACACGATGCTCGACTTCGCGACCCCGATCGAGGTGCCGGGTCCGGCGGTCGACATCGTGGGCTCAGGTGCGGATCGGTCGAACTCGGTCAACATCTCCACCATGGCGGCAATTGTCGCCGCGGCGGCGGGTGCCCGAGTGGTCAAGCACGGCAATCGGGCGGCTTCGTCCATGTGCGGCGCGGCCGACGTCCTCGAGGCGCTCGGGGTCAAGCTCGACCTGGCGCCGGAGCGACAGGCCGGGGTGGTGGACGAGGCCGGGATCGGCTTCTTGTTCGCACCGATCTATCACCCGGCGCTCCGGCATGCCGTCTGGCGCCGGGAGCTCGGCATCCCGACCACGTTCAACATCCTCGGGCCGCTGACCAATCCGGCCCAGCCGATCGCCCAGGCAGTCGGGGTCGCCGACGAGCGGATGGCCCCGCTGATGGCCGGCGTCTTCGCCGCCCGCGGCCAGCGCGGCCTGGTGGTGCATGGCGGCGACGGTCTGGACGAGCTGACCACCACCACGACGTCCCGATTGTGGGTCTACCGCGACGGGGTGGTGCGCGAGCGGGAGTTGGATCCGCTCGAGCTGGGCATCCCGCGGGCGGAGGTGGACGACCTGGTCGGTGGCGACCCAGCCTTCAATGCCGGTGTGGTCAACGACCTGTTGGACGGCAAGCCAGGACCGGTACGCGACGTGGTGCTGCTCAATGCTGCCGCGGCGCTGGTCGCCTTCGACGGCCCGGTGGCCGACGAGTTCGAGACACAACTGGCGGGCGCCCTGGATCGGGCCCGAGAGGCGATCGACAGCGGGGCTGGTCGAACCAAGCTCCAGCTGTGGGTCGACGCCACTCGGGCCTGAGCCTGACCCCGGGCTGGTCAGTTGATCCGCAGGCTGGCGAGCGACTGTGCCGCAAGCTCGCGGATCTCCTCACTCGCGTCGTTCGGGATGGAACTGAAGGCCGCGATGACCGAGCCGTCGTCGAGCCGGACGACTTGGGCGGTCACCTCGTCGTAGTGATTGGGCAGCCCGGCGATCTTGTAGTGGATCTGAGCCGTCACCCGCATCCCGCCGTGTCCGTCCACTGCGTGGTCGAAGGCTTTGAGGTGGCGGATGCGGGTGGGTCCCGTGCCGTACATCTTCTCCGCGAGCCGACGTACCGTGTCCACGGAGTCCGCGTCGAGATCGAAGTCCGCCGTGAGCCGCTCATGGACCGAGGCAAGGCAGACCACCGCGCCCCAGCTCGGCTCCTGGGAGGAAGTGCGAGAGTGCGTGGTTGCCTCGGCGACGAAGGCGGTGTCGAGGATCCCCGGCACCGAATGTGCGCCGGCCACCTTGTACGGCGCACCGGGTAGGTCCATCGTGACCGGACCGATGCTGGCTCGCCGAGCCCGCTCATCGAGCTGGCCGCCGATGGGCGCGGTGACCTCGACCGGCTGGTGTCCACCGCTGGCTTCGGGTCCGGTCCACAGCAGCACCAGGGCGCCGGCCGCGGTCGTCACGACCAGCGCCACGATCACGGTCCAGGACACGACCTGGATCATCCGTGACCGCGGGCGGCGGGGGGCCGTGATGTCGGCGATGTCCGGGGCCGGCGCGTAGCCGTGATCCGCGACGTGGTCGGTCCAGCCGCTGCCGTCCCACCAGCGAAAACCGCCGCGTTCGGCGTCCTCGGCAGGGTCGGGATACCAACCCGGTCGCGGCGTCGTGGTCACGACGTCGAGAGTAGTCGGAGTGCGAGCGGCCGGGATCGCCCGCCGGTGTGCTGAGGAGGAGTGGGGAGAGGCGTTCTTCCTCTCCGCGCGACGACGAAGTAGCCGGGCTGGAAGGGCGGTCCCAGCGAGCACGACCATTCAACGGAGTGCGAGCGGCCGGGATCGCCCGCCGGTGTGCTGAGGAGGAGTGGGGAGAGGCGTTCTTCCTCTCCGCGTGACGACGAAGTAGCCGGGCTGGAAGGGCGGTCCCAGCGAGCACGACCATTCAACGGAGTGCGAGCGGCTGGGATCGCCCGCCGGTGTGCTGAGGAGGAGTGGGGAGAGGCGTTCTTCGTCTCCGCGTGACGACGAAGTAGCCGGGCTCGAAGAGCGGCGACCGTTGAACTCGTAAGCTCGCAACGTGATCTCCCGCGAGCTGGCCCGAGAGCTGCAGCCGTACCTGCGCTGGCAACCGCGCAACGGTGATGAGTTCTTCATCCCGCAACCGGAGATCGCTGACTCAATCTTTCTGGTCAGCGACATGGTGGTGGAGCTGGTGACTCGCGACAACGACACCCGATTCCACTTCAACGGCACGGTGGAGTGGGCGCTGGACTCGGTGCAGGTCGGTCAGGTGATCTGGCTGCCCAGGGAGGATCAGCTGCGCACCCTGCTGGGCGACCACTTCTTGTCCCTCGATGCCGGGCCGGACGGATTCGTGGTGGCCGTCAGCGGACCAGGGCATGCCATGCACACGCCCCCGGAGCCTGAGGCGGCCGATGCCTACGCCCGAGCGCTGCTCCATGTGGTCGGCCACGGCGACTCTCAGGCGAGCAACCAGCGGGCCAGCAAGGCAAGGTAGCCACCGGCCAGGATGGACGGCGCGTATGCGAAGGCGCTCCGCTTGCCTGCGGCCAACCGGACGAGCCCGACCACGGCGCCGACCAGGCTGCCGAGCACGAGTGCCCAGGCCAGCAGCGACCACGACACCGATGCCGTGGCTGCGCCCACCAGCGGGGCATAACGGACGTCGCCGAAGCCGAATCCTCCTCGGGTCAGCAGCCAGACCAGGCCGAACAGGGCTCCGGCGAGCACAAACCCACCCAGCCCGCGGAGAGCGTCGCCCCAGCTCCCGAGCACGCCGTCGATGATGAGCGCCAGCGCCGTGGCAAGCCACGCCACGCGAGTCAAGGGCAGTGGCAGCCAGGTCGTCCTGGCGTCGATGGCGGCAAGCAGCATGCCCAATGTGCTCAGGGTCAGCCAGACCGGCAGCCCGGAGGACGGCAGCAGGAGGCCGGCCACGATGCTGCCGAGTGCTGTGAGCCCGCCGACGACCAGAGAGAACCGCGGCGTGGCCAGCGACGCGTAGGGGATCTTCGACTCGCCGGACTCGCCGGACTCGCCGGACTCGCCGGACTCGACCGGGACGACGCCAGGTTCGTCCAGGTCGGGCTCGGTGAGCTGGTCGTGCTCGCTCGGGTCGGCAGACGGCGCCGGTGGCTCGGGTAGCGCGCGCAGCATGCGTGGCGTCAGCAGGGCCATCAGGATCCCGAGGCCGAGGGCGACGCCGATCGTGGCCATCATCGAACGTGGCCCGTCACGCGACCGCCGGGCAGCCGGGACCGGCTTCCTGCTGGGCGATCCACCGCTGGTACCCGACGGCGATCTTCAATGCGCAAAGCTGGGAGCAGGTGGCCGACCCACGGCCCACGATCCGCGCCACCTCGTCGATCCCGAGACCGGTCTGGTCTGCCAGCTGATCGACCGACCAGCCGGCGCCGACCATGGTCCGTAGTCGTTCGCGGCTGAGCCGGACGGGCACCGGGCGAAACCGGACTGCTCGAGCCTCCAGCGTGGTGATCCGCAACAACCGTCGTCCGGTATCGCGGCAGATGCGATGGACTCGACGACCCTCGCGGCCGTGGGCCAGATGCTGGACCGAGCGCTCGCGTACACCCGCCAACTGGGCGATCACCGGCACTGTCAGACCCGTGGCGAGCAGTTGGGCGACATGGGCTCGAAACGGTGTCGCGTCGACCCACACCGCCTCCCGCTCGGGGTCGTAGGAATACAGAACCGGCTGCAGCGCCGCTGACATGGATCCTCCTCATGAAGCCTCTATGAAGAGAAGGCCTCGTCGAGGAGGTTGTTGTGAGCGCTGCAGCCGATGTTTTTCTGCTCAGGTGTGGGCGATTTCCGGTCGGTGTTTCCCGACGGGCAGGAGCCGTCTCCCGGGACTACTTGTTGTTGTCGTTCTCACCCTCGGTGTTGTCGCCTTCGCCCTCGGTGTCTTCCGAGCCCTCGGTGTCTCCCGAGGCAGAGACATCGCCCCCGTCGGCTTCGGCGTCTTCGCTGGGCAGCTCGCCGCCGGTGCCGTCGCTCGACTCGTCCGACGCTTCCTCGGACGCCGACTCCTCGGGCACCTCATCGGACGCGGCGACCTCAGCTGTCTGGCCTGCCTCCGCGGAGACGGCGTCTTCATCGGCGTCGGCATCGGCCTCGTCAGCAGTCGGGGCCGATGGGCTGACCTCTGTGGTGGGGTCGGCCGCAGCGGACTCGCTGGCCGGTGACGTCGCCGGAGCCGAGGTGGGGGCATAGGGCGCGGTCGGCCGGGCCGCCTGCCAACTGGCGTCCGAGCTGCCCAGCAGCTTGCGGGCGACGATTGCGGCGATGCCGCCGACTGCCACCACGACGGCGATCCGGCGCAGCCACCGTCCCTTGGACCGGGTCGGCTCGACCTCCTCCGCGGCAGTAGACACGAGGGCCTTGCTCTTCTCGGCGGCAGCGGTCACCACCGGAGCGGCGGCTGCTGCGGCGAGCGCCTCCGCGAGCTTCGGCAGCACATCGACATGCATCTTCGTCTTCGCGGACTCGACTGCGGGTGGCACTCGATCCAACGCGTCCTCGAGAACCGGGCCGAACCTCTCGACCGCATCGTGCGCGACCTGGGCGCCTCGCTGCTTGGCGGTCTTCGCGTACGGACCGACGACCTCCGCGGCATGATGGGCATACGGGCCGACCTTGTCGGTGACGACTCCCGCGGCGTGCTGTGCGTATGGGCCGACCCGCTCGCTGACCACCTCAGCGGCGTGATGTGCATATGGTGTGACGGTCTCGACCGCCTGGTGGGCGTAGGGGCCGACCGCGTCGGCTGCCTGGTGGGCGAGGGGGCCCACCTTGTCCGCTGCCTGGCCGATCTTCTCGGCCGCGAGGTGTGCGAAATCTTGCGCCGCCGGCACCACGTGCTCGTTCACCACCTCGGCTGGCGTGCTCTTCTTCCCCATTGCATTCCTCCATCGTCGGGTGCTGCAGTCCGCCCGGTCCGATCCTGGGCTGTCGGATTGGCCCAACCTACCGCTCGGCTCGAACAGTCGGCTCGACGGTGGCCCCGCGCCCACATGTCAGTCCGCGCCGGCAGCCCTGTCGCGGGTTCGCATGATGTTGTCCCGACGCTCGGCATTGCCTTCCGGGCGGCGAAAGCCACATGTGTCGGAGAACGTCAGGCTGTCACCGGATCTCGTACCAGTGCAGAAGGGCTCGTGTGCCCCCGGCGGGTTGGGCACTCATGACAGGATGTCTGCGATCTCCGTGACCGACGGAGCCTTGACGGAAAGGTACGACCCCGGTGCCCACGACGGCGACACTGCACACCAACCACGGTGACATCACCGTGAACCTGCTTCCCGACCATGCTCCCAAGACGGTGGCGAACTTCGTTGGCCTGGCCTCGGGCACCAAGGAATACCGCGATCCGGTGACCGGCGCGCCGACCACGGGAAAGTTCTACGACGGGCTGACCTTTCACCGGGTCATCGACGGCTTCATGATCCAGGGCGGCTGTCCGCTGGGCACCGGCACTGGTGGCCCCGGCTACGCATTCGCCGACGAGATCCACCCCGAGCTCGTGTTCAACAAGCCTTATCTGCTGGCCATGGCCAATGCCGGTCCGGGCACCAACGGCTCGCAGTTCTTCATCACCGTCGGCCCGACGCCCCACCTCAACCGGCGCCACACCATCTTCGGCGAGGTCGCCGACCAGGCCAGCCGCGACGTCGTCGACCAGATTGCCCGGGTGCGTACCGGTCGGCTGGACCGTCCCGCCGAGCCCGTCGTGATCGAGTCAGTGGACATCAGCGAGTGACGTGACCGAGCCCGGGCCGAGCTACACCGCACCCGACTTCACCGGCTGCTACCGCCACCCCGATCGGCTGACCGGGATCACCTGCCGGCGTTGTCGGCGACCGATCTGTGGGGAGTGCATGACCGAGGCGTCGGTCGGGTTCCAGTGCCCGAAGTGCGTCGGGCTCGGCCGGGCCAGCGTCCGGCAGCCGAAGTCCGGATTCGGGGCAGCGCTTCGTCGCGGTGGATCACCGGCCACCAAGGTGATCATGGGCACGCTGGCTGCGGTGTGGGTGCTCGACCTGGTGACTCGCGGGCTGGTCACCGGGCTGCTGGCGATGAGCAACGGGTACGTACAGACCGGACAGCTCTGGCGGCTGGTGACCTCGTCGCTGACCTCGGGTCAGCTGTTCGGCGTGCTGATGAATCTGCTGGTCCTGTGGCTGGCTGGTCGTGCACTGGAAGCAGAGCTGGGTAGTTGGCGGTTCGCGGTGCTCTATCTGGCGTCCGGCTTTGGCGGTGCGACGCTGTTTTTCCTGGTGGCACCCCTCACTGCCTGGTCGATCGGTGCAACCTCGGCGATCATCGGCCTGCTGGCCGCCAACATGATCGGCAAGGCCAAGAGCGGCGAGGACATCCGGCCCGACATCGGGCTGCTGGTCCTGCTAGTGCTCTATTCGGTCCTGGTGGGCTTCGCCAGCTTCGGCTGGGTCACCATGATCGGCGGGATCATCGTCGGCGGCCTGTCCGGCGCGATCCTGGCGTACGCGCCGCGGCAGAACCGGCTCACCATCCAACTGGTCGGCATGCTCGCGCTGGTGGCAGTCTGCCTGGGCCTGGTGGTGGCCAAGCTCGCGTTCTGACGCCGCTGTGGATGGAAGTCCGCGGGTGGCGGAGTAGCGCTGCTGGCTGGTGCCTTGACGAGTGCCGAGTCGCACTCTCAGGTGCGACCGACCGAGGGCACCGGCACGGGCTCGTACGACGGGGGCGCGGCGACCACCATCAGCATGATCGCCGAGCCGACAAACGCCAGGGTCAGGACAGCGAGGACGACCAGTAGAGCCTTGGGCTGGCCGCGTACCCAATGCCGGATGCTCACCATGGGCAGACTGGCCGCGGCGCTAGCCACCGAGTGAGAAGGCCGCTTCGAGGTCGTGGCTCGAATACGCCCGGAAGGCGATGTGGGTCTCGGTGGCCTGGACACCGACGACCTTGTTCAGCCGATCGGCGACCACCTCCGCGACCTGCTCGTGGCTCGACACCCGGACCAGGACGATCAAGTCGATCGTGCCGGTGACCGAGTAGACCTCGCTCACGCCCGGCAGCGCCGCGATCTCCTCGGCGATCTCGGGGATCCGGGCCACATCGGCCTTGACGAAGACGATCGCTGTCACCATGACGCCATCCTAGTGATCGTCGGTTCGGCTGGATCCTCCGCCCACCGAGCACGAAGTGCGACCAGCAACGCGATCACGAGTCAGCTCATCGACCAGTCCGGCATGGTCCAGGGTGGTGTGCAGCGGCCAGCTCCAGTCGCCCTCCAGTTCCATCAGCCGAGAGCCGGGCTGCTCCAGCCAGGCTGCGATCCGTTCGGTCTCCTCGATACCGGCCGCCGGCAGCGGACCGACCGGCGCCAGCACGGTCTCGGCGGTGGCGCGAACCGCCCGGGCGACAGCTTGAGGCACGTCGTTGGGTCGAGCGCGCCCGGCGGCGGCCAGTCGGCCGAATCTGATGACGTGGATCTCCCAGTCGTCCCCGTTGCGTCGCGCGGCGACGATCTCCGGGCATGCGGCGAGACTGCGAACCCGATGGAAGCGGATCCCGGTACGCAGCAAGGCATCCAATCGACTGCGCACCGTGGCAGCCTCCTCGTAGCGCTGCTCACTGGTGAGGCGCTGCAACCGGCTACGCAGCCCGCGGACCGCAGGGCGGACATCACTGGCCAGCGTGGTGCGCACCTGCTCGACCAGGTCGGCGTAGCCGTCGAGAGAGATCGCGCCCGTGCAGGGGGCGAGGCACCGGCTCATCTCGGCCAGCGCGCAGGCGGGGGACGGATGGCGTGGGCTGAGCCGCTGGGTGCACTGGCGGATCGGGAAACCGTCGTAGATCGCCAGCACCACCTCCTCCGCGGCTTGGCGTCGGCGAAAGGGACCGAAGTAGGTCGCCCCGTCGTCGCGTACCTCGCGCACGATGCTCAACCGGGGATAGGCCTCGGTGGTGATCTTGATCCACTGGGTGCGCTCGGGGAATTTGGACCGCCGGTTGTAGCGCGGCGCATGACTGGCGATCAGCCGGAGCTCGACCACCTCGGCGTGCAGCGGGGTGGCGCAGGGCACCGCCTCGACGCCGGTGGCGACCCGCAGCATCTCCTCCATCCGCGGACGCTTCTCGGCGGCGGTGAAGTAGGTCCGGACCCGCTTGCGGAGGTTGCGTGACGTGCCGACGTACAGCACCTCACGACTGTCGTCGTGCTCGGCGACGAACAGGTAGACGCCGGGCACTTCTGGCAGGGCATGCGCCCAGGTGCGCTTCGCCCGGCGTTGCGGAGAGACCCGCCGGGTGAACTCGCGAAGGTCCTCGATCGTGTGCACGCCGAGGTTGCCGACGCGCTCGATCAGACCGTGCAACACATCGACGGTGGCCTCGGCATCGGTCAGCGCGCGGTGGTTGGGAGCGGTGACGGACCGGAAATGCCGGGCCAGCGTCGCGAGCCGGCAGTTGGGCACTTCGTCGCGCAGCAGGATCGCCCGCGCCAGACTGGCGGTGTCCAGCACCGGCCATTTCGGGTACGGATAGCCGAGCGACTCGCAGGCGCGTCGCAGGAAGCCGGTGTCGAAGGGTGCGTTGTGCGCCACCAGCACGGTGTTCTCGGCGAAGGCGAGGAAGGCCGGCAGCACCTGCCGCAGCGGCGGGGCGTCGGCGACCATGGAGTTGGTGATCCCGGTCAGCACCGCGATCAGTGGCGGGATGCTCCCCTTCGGGTTGACCAGCGTCTGGAACCGTCCCTGCACCTCGCCACCGCGCACCTTGACCGCGCCGATCTCGGTGATCGCATCACTCTCCGCCCCACCGGTGGTCTCCAGGTCGACGACACAGAACGTCACCTCCGACAGATGCGTGCCGAGGTCCTCAAAGGAGTCCTGCAGGCTCTCGCGGCCGCGCGTCGATGTCATGCCCGGAAACCTAGCCACCGCCTCTGACAGTGTTGGTCGTCGCTCGCTCGTTCGGCTACGCATTCCACACGCAGCAGCGAGAACTCGCTGCTGCTTCTCCTGTGCGTGTGTGGCCCAGGGGCCAAAGACGTACGCGGTTCGTGCGGGACCCGCGGTCGTATGTGGCCCGCGGGCGCAGGACGTGACAGAGTCCCGTGCCGATCCGAACGGGCGAGCGAGACAGCACTGTCAGACCCCTGCTTCACAGTGATCGTGCCGGTTCCGACGGGGCCGGGCAGGACGAGCGGAGGTTGGAATGGATACGGTGCATGTGGACTGCGACGACTGCGTGGCGCGAGGTCCCGCATGCGCGGACTGCGTTGTGACAGTGCTGCTTGGCTCACCCCGGCACGGCGTCGATCTGGACGCGGACGAACAGCAGGCCTTGGCCGAGCTGGCGCGGGCCGGTCTGGTGCCGCCGCTTCGGTTGCTGCCCCGGGCCAGACGGGTACGGTCGGTGCAGAGCCCGCTGGATTGGAGCGAGTCCGGCTGACACGCCAACGCAGTGGCTTACATCACAAATTGGTTGTGAGAAGCTGCGAATTTCGCAGAACAATTTGGCAGTGACCATTCCGTGACCTAACCTGATTCGGTGACCTCACGCTGTACTGAGGCCGTCCGACTCGGGGACCGCCTGCGCAGGCTTGCGCGAAACGGGACCCTCGGTCTGTCTGCTCTTGCCCTCGCCGGTGCCCTCATGGCTGCTCCGCAGCTGGCCTCCGCGGACCCTCCGCTGACGGTCGAGGAGGCCAAGGTGCAGGTCGCCGAGCTGGAGACCGAAGCAGCGGCGATCGACCAGGAGTACGTGGGAGTCAAGGAGAGCCTGGCGCAGAGCAAGGCTCAGCTGAAGCAGAAGAAGGCCGACCTCGCGGCGCAGACCAAGAAGGTCGAGCGCCTGCGGGTCCAGGCAGGTCAGGCCGCGCTGGCTCAGTACCAGAACCGGCACCTCGACACGGCGGCCAAGCTGCTGCTCAGCGACGACACCGAAGACTTCCTCAGCCAGGTCTCGACGCTCGAGAAGGTCAGCGAGAACCAGAACTCCGCGCTCCAGGACTATCAGTCCGAGCAGGCCAAGCTCGCCGAGTTGGAGCGGTCCACCGAGACTGAGACCGCTCAGCTGACCAAGGAACAAGCCGAGCTCAGCAAGCTCCGGAAGTCCTCGGACAGCAAGATCGCCGAGTCCAAGACGGTTCTCGACCGGCTGACCGAGGAGGAGCGCCAGCGGATCGCGGCCGAGGAGAGCCAAGCTCAGGCGGCTGCGCAGGCCACCGCCGAGGGCGGGTCCCCCGTCTCGTCGACCACTGTTCCCGCCGGCTCCAGCAAGGGAGCGACCGCGCTGGCCTTCGCCAAGTCGCAGCTCGGCAAGCCCTATCGGTACGCCTCCGCCGGTCCCGATGCGTACGACTGCTCCGGCCTCACGTCGGCGGCATGGGCCAAGGCTGGCGTCTCGCTGCCGCGTACCTCGCAGTCCCAGATCGGTGCGGGTCGTTCGGTCTCGAAGTCCGAGCTGCAGCCAGGTGATCTCGTCTTCTACTACAGCGGCATCAGCCATGTCGGCTTGTATGCGGGCAACGGCCAGATCATCCACGCCCCGCGGCCGGGCAAGTCGGTGGAGTACGCCGCGCTCGACTCGATGCCGTTTGCCGGCGCTCGTCGCCCGGGCTGATCGTCACCCTCGCTCGAACCAGCCACCAGGCGTGGCTTGGATCATCCGGTAGCTCATGCCGGCTGGGCATTGCGCTGGTCGTCCTTCTTCTGCTGCTCGTCGGCGTCCTCTCCGGTTGCTCGCCCTCCCCGACGCCAGCCCAAACCAACGGATCGGATCCGGGCGAGACCAGTTCCGTCGAGCGCACCGCGGCCGCTCAACAGACAATCGACGACTTCGTTGCGGCCGCCCGCCGTGGCGATCAGACAACGGCGGCCGCTCTGGTTTCGCCCCGCGATGGCAGTTTCGCCGGTCGGGCGGCGATCTGGGCCACCAACCTGGCACGTCTGGATTGGTCGACGCTGACCTGGACCGTGCAGTCGGCGCAGGGTGAGCTGTCCGACGCCAGGCAACAGCGCATCGGCACTGACGCCTGGGTTCAAGAGGTCACCATCTCGTGGGCGTACGCGGGGGAGAAGCGGGTCGCCCAGGAGAGCGTCTGGCTGACGTTCGTCACCGAGCCTCCGACGGCCGCGGATGGGGTGACGACGAGACTGGCCGGCGACGCGGACGATCCGACGGGCAGTTCGCCGACGCCGCTCTGGCTGCAGCAGCCGGTTCGGTTGCATCGATCCGGGTCGGTGCTGGTGCTGACCGCCTCGGCTGCGGCGGACCGCTGGGTTGCCGAGTCGTGGGGTGCCCAGCAGGCTGTCGCTCAGCGCGTCGGGAGTGCCCGTCGGGGTCGGCGCAGCGTACTGGTGGTCGAGGTGCCGCAGAGCCGGGCGCTGTTCGAGCGCACCGTCGGTGTGTCGCCGGGATCATACGCGGCCGTGGCTGCCGCGGCGTGGCCGATGGGCCCGGATACGACGCGCGCACCGATCCATGTCGTGGTCAATCCGGAGGCGGCCGGTCGGCTGACCGAGCTCGGTCGGAAGGTGCTGTTGACCCACGAGGCGGTCCATGTGGCGGTCCGGTCACCGGGCTCGCCGACGCCGACCTGGCTGGTGGAGGGTTATGCCGACCAGATCGCCTACGACGCCTGGCCCGCCGGACGTCTCCCGGCGCTGCGGTCGGTCGAGCGGTCGGTCCGCGAGCACGGCGCGCCGACCCACTGGCCGTCGGCGGAGGACTTCGCGCCCGATGCCAAGGATCTCGACCTGGCCTATGACCTGGCTTGGACCGCCGCCCACTCCATCGCTGCGGCGGATGGTGCTGATGCGCTGAGCCGCTTCTATGCGGCAGTGGCTGCTGGGAAGTCTGTCGACGAGGCGGCTGCGACCATCGGCACGACTGAGTCCGCGTTGCGGAAGCGGTGGCGGGCCGACCTGGCACAGCTGGCCGATCGATGACCGTCTTGGTCGTGACGAACGACTTCCCGCCGCACATCGGTGGCATCGAGTCGTTCGTGGCGCAGGCCTGTGGGTTCCTGGACAACGAGGTCGCGGTGCTGACCTCCATCGCACCCGGGTCCGCGGCCTGGGATGCCGCCGCCGGGTATCCGATCGAGCGCCTGCCGGGACCGCTGTTGCCGACCCCGGCGGTGGGCCGGGCGGCCGTGGGCCTGTTGCGGCGCAGTGGCGCGAGCCGGGTGCTGTTCGGTGCCGCGGCACCCCTGGCGTTGCTGGCGCCGGTGCTGCGGAGCGCTGGGGCAGAGCGAATCGTCGCCCTGACCCACGGCCACGAAACCTGGTGGGCGACACTGCCGGGTTCGCGTGCCCTGCTGCGGCGGATCGGTGACGAGGTCGACGTGCTGACCACGATCTCGGACTACGTCAGCGTACGGATCGCTGCTGCGTTGAGTCCCGAAGGGCGGGCCAAGCTGGTCCGTCTGCCGCCGCCGGTGGATCTGACGGTGTTCGCGCCACCTGCGGCTGGTGCGCGTCCACAAGGTCAGATGCGTCGCGTGATCTCGGTGGGCCGGATGGTCAAGCGCAAGGGGTTCGACACGCTGCTGCAGGCGTGGTCACTGCTGCCGAGCCTGCTCGATGTGCGCTCGGGGCCGTACGAGTTGGTGCTGGTCGGCGACGGCCCGCAGCGTCGACGGCTGGAGCGACTCGCGATTCAGGCTGGACTCGACCAGGTCAGGTTCACGGGTGCCTTGAACCGATCCGACGTGCGCGCCGAGCTGCAGCGCAGCGACGTGTTCGCCTTTCCGGTGCGGACCCGGCTCGGCGGTCTCGATCCCGAGGGTCTGGGGCTGGCACCGCTCGAGGCGGCCGCCTGCGGGCTCCCGGTCGTGGTCGGTCGCTCGGGTGGTGCCCCGGAGACGGTGCGCCACGGACGTACCGGCTATGTCGTCGAGCCCCACGACCCGTACGAGCTCGCCGGCCGACTGGCCCAGCTGCTGACAGACCCGGATCATGCCCACGCTCTGGGTGTCGCTGGCCGAGTCTTCGTCGGTGAGCGCTACGGTTCCGAGCAGGCGCGCCGTGTGTTGCGGTCCGCGTTGCTCCAACCGGAAGGGATGCCAGGTGGCTGATCAGACCAAGGACACCATCGAGATCACGGCCTCACCCGAGGAGGTGATGGCGGTCATCGCCGATATCGCGGCCTACCCGCAGTGGGTCAGCGCCATGAAGCAGGTTGACATCCTGAGCAGCCATCCCGACGGGCGACCGGATCACGTGAAGATCAAGCTGGAGCACAGTGTGGTGTCGGATCAGTACACGCTGGCCTACGACTGGCAGCCGAGTCTGGTCAGCTGGCACCTGGTGGAGGGCTCGCTGCTCAAGGCCATGGACGGCTCCTACGAGCTGGCGCCGACTGCCAGGGGCACCAAGGTCACGTACGCGTTGTCGGTCGACATCCGGATGCCGATGATCGGGATGTTCCGGCGCAAGGCCGAGAAGACGATCATCGACGGCGCGCTGAAGGACCTCAAGCGACGGGTCGAGGGCTGACCACTGGTGTCCGCGTCGCACGCTGACCACGACTCCGCAGCCCTACCGCTCAGCGTCGGCATCGACATCGGTGGCACCAAGGTCGCCGCCGGCGTCGTCGACCCGGGCGGTGGCATCGCCGAACGGCTGCAGATACCGACCCCGTCGCGCAGCCCACAAGCGGTGGAGGACGCGATCGTGGACCTGGTGACCGAGCTGTGCGCCAAGCACGAGGGCGTGGAATCGGTGGGCATCGGCGCGGCCGGTTGGGTGGACAGCACCCAGTCCATCGTCCGCTTCTCGCCGCATCTGGCCTGGCGGGAGGAACCGCTCAAGCAGCGGCTGCACCAGCGGATCGACCTGCCGCTGATCGTCGACAACGATGCGAATGCGGCTGCCTGGGCCGAGTATCGATTCGGTGCCGGCCAGGGTTCGTCGGTGATGGTCTGCATCACCCTCGGCACCGGCATCGGCGGTGGCCTGGTGCTCAACGGCGACCTCTTCCGTGGCGCCTACGGGATGGCCGGCGAGTGGGGCCACATGATCAGCGTTCCCGGCGGGCACCGCTGCGAGTGCGGCAATCGTGGCTGCTGGGAGCAGTACGCCTCCGGCAATGCACTGGTCCGCGAGGCCAAGGAACTGGCCAGCTCCAACTCACCGATGGCCTTCCGGCTGCTGGAGATGCTCGGCGGCGACCCGGAGACGATCACCGGGCCGGAGGTGACAGCTGCGGCGGTGGCGGGGGAGCAGACCGCGATCGAGCTGCTGGCCGATGTCGGACAGTGGCTGGGACAGGGCATCGCCAACCTCGCCGCCGCGCTGGATCCGGATCTGGTGGTGATCGGCGGTGGCGTGAGCGCGGCCGGTGACCTGCTGCTGCAGCCTGCTCGCCAGATGTTCGCGCGCACCCTGACCGGCCGCGGGTTCCGCCAGCAGGCGCGGCTCGAGCTCGCGCACTTCCGCAACGACGCCGGCCTGATCGGTGCCGCCGACCTTGCCCGGCACGCCGTCCTCAACCCCCCAATGTCCGACTGCGGCGGCTTCTGGCCCGGCCGCGGCTACGACCGCCAGGAGTAGGCCCCGTTCGGTCCCGAGCGAGCGTAGCGAGCGAGCCTGTCGTGAGCGACGAGGCGGAGCGCGGCTCTGTCTGGACCGAGGAGGGAGCAAACACGTTTTTCGTTTGCGAGCGACGAGGGAAGACAGAGTCCTAAGCGCGCAGCCCGAGTCGCTCACGACTTACAAGACAGCCCCGTCGCCGGCGTCCGGCGGGCGATGTCGAGGCAGCCGACTGAGCAGCAGGCCGAGACCACCGGCGAAACCGATGACGCCTGCCCACGCGGCCCAGCGGGGCAGTGGGAACCCGAATACGCCGACCAGAACCGTCAGCAAGGCATAGCCGATGCCGATCCAGCCGACCAGCATCGGCCAGCTCGGCCGTGGCAGCGGAGCAACCGGGCCCGGGTCATAGCGCTCCTCGTGAACCGGCTCCGATTCCTCCTCCGCATCCGGCACATCGATCTGGGGCGCGTCGGTCGTGGGCGTTTCGAAGACCGATCCGGGTGCCGCCGAGTCTGGGACGGCTTCATCCCAGTCCGACGGCTGGCCCGAGTCCGGTCGCTCGGCCGTCTTGTGGAAGCCGGCGACCAGGTCGGCGAACGCGCGGTCGACCGCTGCTCGGTCGTCGGCCTCGTTCATCGGCTCCCTGACGTCGTTGCGGGCTGCGGAAGTGGGTCAGCCCGGCCGGACGGCACCCGCGTACGGCATCGAGCTGATCTTGCTGTACGACACCGTCTTGCCGGGTCGTGGCGCGTTGATGATCAGACCGTCACCAGCGTACAGACCGACGTGGCTGGGATTCGAACCGTAGAAGAAGACCAGATCGCCGAGCTGCAGGTCGGCGCGCGCGACCCGCTTCCCGACTTTGAACTGGGTGTAGGTGGTGCGTGGGATGGAGACTCCTGCTGCTCGCCACGCGGCCTGGGACAGGCCCGAGCAATCCCAACGGTCTGGACCGGTCGCGCCGAACACGTACGGCTCGCCGAGCTGGGCACGAGCGAAGGCGAGGGCGACCTGCCCCCGGTGGCTGGAACTGACGGGGTTGCTGATGCTCACCGGCACCGGCCGGCTGGGGGAGGCGGAGCCCACCGCTTCGGCGAGGTACGCCGCCGAGACCCAGCGGGTGGCCGTCCCCTGCCGGAACTGCGCGTAGCCGCCGCTGAATCGACCGGTCAGCGTGATCGCGCTGCCCTCGGCCAGTTCGCTGGCGATCCGGTAGCGGGTGCTGGGTCCGGTGCGCACGTTGAGCTCTTCGGTGGCGATCTTGGTCCCGCCGGCCGGGATGCGCTTCGGCGCTGCCGGACGGGCGCCGACCCGATCCAGGTACTCGCCGTCCATGTACGCGGTGGTGCCACGGAACCGGACCTTCACCCAGTCACCGGTGGCGTGGCCGTTGACGGTGATCTTCTGGCCGCGGACCAGCCTGCCCACGACGGTGGCCGACGTGCTGGCGCCGGTACGGATGTTGACGGTGGTGGTCGCCACCCCAGTGCTGGACGCGGCATGAGCGGGCGTGACCCCGCAGATGGCGATCAGCACACCCGCGCCGCTCAGGGCGGCGAGGCTGGTGATCACGCGGCGTCCGAGCGGCGCGCGCGCCGGACAAGCTTCGAAGACGGACATGGTGTGATTCCTCACCGATGTGGTTGCTCTGTGGTCACTTCAGTCACAGGAGACTGAGATTTCCTCAGGAGGCTAACCATGCACCAATGATCACAGCAAGATCACGGGCAACATTTGGGTGTGCTATGCAAGGCGACACGCCGGTGAAGGTCGAGATGAGGTTGAGACTTTTCGGGTGCTTTTGGGCTGAAGGCCCAGTTCAGGACGAGAGGCGACCGATGAACTCCACGGACGCGTCGAAGATCTCCTGGGCCTCGTAGTCGAGGGTCGCCACGTGGAAGCTGCGGGTCAGGGTGCGGAATTCGGCATCCGCGGAGCCGACCCGCTCTTTCAGGATCGCCACCGAGGAGGGGTCGACGACGTGGTCCTGTTCGGAGCGGAAGACCAGCAGCGGCTGCGTGACCAGATCGAGATGGGCGACGACATCGGCCCACAGCTTGCTCTGGGAGTGCAGCGCGCGCAGTGGGTTGCGGTCATAGGCGATTTCTCGGGCCGCCGGGTCGGCGACGTCGTTGCCGATGGCCGAAAGAGACGGCACGAGCCGGGACAGCACCGGCAGGACTTTCATCCGCGGGTCGGTGATGTTGATAGCCGGGTTGACCAGGACCAGACCGGAGACCGCGTCGCCATGCTGCTCGGCCAGCCGCAGGCTCAGCGCACCACCCATCGACAGACCACAGATGAAGGTCTGCGCACAGCGCTCCCGCAACTCGTTGAACGCAGCCTCGATGTGGGCATACCAGTCGATCCACTGAGTGGCGTTGAGCTCCTTCCAGTGGGTTCCGTGCCCGGGCAACCGGGGCAGTGACACGGCGTAACCGGCCGCGGCCAGGTGCTCTGCCCAAGGGCGCATGGACTGGGGAGTGCCGGTGAACCCGTGCACGAGTAGGACCCCGATCGGGCCCTCTCCGGCTGCGTACGGCTGGATGGCCGGGTCGTCGACAAAAGCTGGCGGCGTCGGTTCGTCGCGGCCGTGAAAGCGATCGACGAGTCGGACCACCGGCTCCAGGGCTCTGCTCAGCAGTGAGGTCACGAGCGCATCGTGGCACAGCTTCCGCCACCGCGGGCGAGGGCACTAGGCTCGGTGCGGAAACAAGCCGCTGGAGGGCCTGGAGGGGCGTTGTTCTACTGGATCTTCAAGTGGTCGCTGTTCGTGCCGGTCGTCCGGCTGATCTGGCGTCCCAAGGTCACCGGGCTGGAGAACGTCCCCGACTCCGGACCGGCCATCGTGGTGTGCAACCACACGTCGGCCGTGGAGACCTTCATCGTGCCGGCGATGATCAGTCGCCGGTTGACCTTCCCGGCCAAGGCGGAGTTGTTCACCCAGGGTGGCGGCATCGGCAAGCGGATCGTCGCCTGGTTCCTGGCGGCGGTCGGCCAGTTGCCGATGGACCGCTCCGGCGGACGCGCCAGCGCTGGGAGCATGGACGGCGTGCTTCAGGTGCTCAAGAACGGCGAACTGCTGGCGATCTTCCCCGAAGGCACTCGGTCGCCGGACGGACGCCTCTACAAGGGCAAGACCGGGGTAGCTCGGCTGGTGCTGCAGGCCAAGGTGCCGGTCATCCCGATCGGTATTCGTGACTCGGTGGCCAGGCGGACCAAGCGGCTGGGGATTCCGTACTACCCGCGAACCAAGATCTCCATCGGCCCGCCGATCGAGTTCGACCGTTATGCGGCGGCTGCCACTGACCGGAACGTCATCCGCTATGTCACCGACGAGATCATGGCGGCGGTCCAGGCGCAGTCCGGTCAGGAATACGTCGACGCGTACGCAGCCTCGGTGAAGTCTGCGCTCGCCGAAGGGCGTCAGTTGCCCTCGGCGGTAGTGGTGGCTCGCCCAGGGCTCGGCCGGCCCGTGCCTCCGGTGCCGGGAGACGAGCAGGTTCAGGATGAGGCCTCGTGACCAAAGGGGATCGTAGGCGGGCCAAGTCTGAGCTGGCGGTGCGCAAGGACAAGCAGGATCGCCAGGGCCGTGGGCTCTACTGGGTGATGCGCAACGTGCTGCTGGGACCGCCGGTGCGCAGGATCTTCAACCCGATCGTCGAGGGCGCGGAGAACGTGCCGAAGGAAGGCCCAGCGATCCTCGCCGCCAACCATCTCTCCTTCGCGGACTGGCTGTTCATGCCGCTGGCGTTCGATCGGCGGATCACCTTCGTGGCGAAGTCGGACTATTTCACCGGCGATGGTGTCAAGGGATGGGCACAACGCCGGTTCTTCGCCGGCACCGGCCAGGTGCCGATCGACCGCAGCGGCGGCCGAGCGTCGGAAGGGGCGCTCCGGGCCGGTCTGCGGGTGCTGGAGCGCGGTGATCTGTTCGGCATCTTCCCGGAGGGGACCCGCAGCCATGACGGACGGCTCTACAAGGGCCGCACCGGCGTGGCGCGGATGGCGCTCGAGGCGAAGGTGCCCGTGATTCCGGTCGGTGTCATCGGCACCGACGTGATCGCCCCACCCGGCAAGGTGGTCAGCAAGGTGATCAGCCCGACCGTGAAGTTCGGCAAGCCGTTGGACTTCTCCCGCTACGACGGGATGAGCGAGGACCGGTTCATCCTGCGCTCGGTGACCGACGAGATCATGTACGCGATCATGGAGTTGACCGGGCAGGAGTACGTCGACATGTACGCGCCGGCAGCGAAGGAGCTCGCCGCCAAGCAGGCCAAACAGGCCGAAGAGGACGAGGTCTCACCGCAGACGTGACCCAGTCGTGGGTCGTCGTGTGAGTTTTCGTGGCGTACTCGCCCCAAGAACTCACTCAATGATCGCCGGGGATCGGGTGGCGGGCGCGATCCCACGCACCGTAAAGCGCGCGCCGACCGATGTCGAGCCGTCTAAAGTTGCCGCGTGCCCGACAACCCCCCCATTCCCTCCCTGGACGAGCTTCACGCGCTCAAGCCACTGCAGCAGCCCAGCTACGACGACCTGACTGAGGTTGCCCACGTCGTGAACCGGCTGCGCTCGTTGCCGCCGCTGGTGTTTGCGGGGGAATGCGATGCCCTGCGCGCCAAGATGGCCAGCGCCGCGGCCGGTGAGGCGTTCGTCCTGCAGGGTGGCGACTGCGCGGAGACCTTCGACGGCGTGACCGCGGCCAACATCCAGGGCAAGCTGCGGACCCTGTTGTCGATGGCGATCGTGCTGACGTACGCCGCCCAGGTGCCGATCGTCAAGGTCGGCCGGATGGCGGGGCAGTACACCAAGCCGCGCTCGGCGGCGAACGAGACGCGGGGTGACGTCACGCTGCCGGCCTACCGTGGGGACGCGGTGAACGGGTTCGCGTTCACGCCCGAGGCGCGGCGGCACGATCCGCAGCGGCTGCTCGGGGTCTACAACGCCTCGGCCGCCACCCTCAACCTGGTGCGGGCCTTCGTCACCGGCGGCTTCGCTCACCTGCGCAGTGTGCACACCTGGAACGCCGACTTCGTCAAGAGCTCCGCGGCTGGCGTGCAATACCAGACGCTGGCGAACGAGATCGATCGCGCGCTCGCGTTCATGGTGGCCTGCGGCATCGACGACGAGGTGTTCGGCACCGTCGACTTCTACGCCAGCCACGAGGCGTTGAGCCTGGAGTATGAGCACGCGATGACGCGGGTCGACTCGCGGACCCAGCTGCCGTACAACGTTTCCGGTCACTTCTTGTGGATCGGGGAGCGCACCCGGCAGTTGGAGGGCGCCCATGTCGAGTTGCTCCGGCATGTCCGCAACCCACTCGGCATCAAGCTCGGCCCGACCAGCACCGCGGACACCGCACTGGAGCTGGCCGACCGGCTCGATCCCGATCATGAGCCGGGCCGGATCACCTTCATCACCCGGATGGGTGCGCACCGGATCCGCGACGTGCTGCCCGAGATCGTGGCCAAGGTGACCGCCAGCGGCCGACAGGTCGCCTGGGTCTGCGACCCGATGCACGGCAACACCTTCGAGGCCCGCAACGGCTTCAAGACCCGGGCGTTCTCCGATGTGATCGGGGAGCTGAACGGCTTCTTCGACGTGCACGAGGAACAGGGCACTTGGCCGGGTGGGGTGCATGTCGAGCTCACCGGCGACGATGTCACCGAGTGCGTGGGCGGCAGCGAGGACCTGGTCGAAGCCGACCTGGTCAACCGCTACGAGACCTTGTGCGACCCGCGGCTGAATCGCAACCAGTCGCTGGAGTTGGCCTTCCTGGTGGCCGAGCGGTTGACCACCGGCCGGATCCGGCGGCCGAACCCGGTGCAGGCATTCGTGCCCGTCTCGTTTTGAGGTTGCCGCTTCCGAAAGGTTGTTTCTGGTGATCGATCTGCGCTCCGACACTCTCACGTTGCCCACGCCTGGGATGCGCGAGGCGATGCTGACCGCCCCGCTGGGCGACGACGTCTATGCCGAGGACCCGACCATCAACGAGCTGGAGCGGCGGACGGCTGCGCTGCTCGGGCACGAGGCAGGGCTGTTCTGCGCGACGGGCTCGCTCGCCAACCTGCTCGGGGTTCGGCTGTTGGTCGAGCCCGGCCAGGAGGTGCTCTGCGATGCCGCGGCCCACATCGCGCGGGCCGAGATGGGCGCCCACGCCGCGGTGCACGGGGTGACGATGCGGACCGTGTCCTCGGCCGACGGGCTGGTGGACCTGGCGGCGTACGAGGCGATGTTGTCGCCGAATGCCGGTCCGCATCTGGTGTCGACCGCTGCGGTCGCCGTGGAGAACACCCACAATTTCGGCGGCGGCACCGTGCAGCCGTACGAGACGCTGGCCGAACTGTCGGAGCTGTGCCACTCGGTCGGCGTGGGGGTCCACCTCGACGGCGCGCGGCTGTGGAACGCGCACGCGGCGACGGGCGTGCCGCTCGCCGACTATGGCCGGCTGTTCGACACCATCAGCGTCTGTTTCTCCAAGGGCCTCGGCGCTCCGGTGGGCTCGATGCTGGTCAGCAGCGCCGCCAATATCGCCAAGGCCCGGGTGCGGCGCAAACGACTGGGCGGTGGCTGGCGTCAGGCCGGCATCCTCGCCGCAGCTGGGCTGTATGCCCTGGACCATCACGTCGACCGGCTGGCCGAAGATCATCTGGCTGCGTCACTGTTCGCCCGCGCGGTGGCCGAACAGGCACCTGGAGCGGTGGATCCGGAAACGGTAGCGACGAACATCGTGGTGCTCGACACCGGAGAGCGGCCGGCCGCCGAGGTCGCCGCCGCGGCGCTGGATGAAGGGGTTCGGGTCTCGGCGTTGGGTCCGCGGATGTTGCGCGCTGTGACGTACTTGGGCGTGACTGCCGACCAGTGCGCAGGCGCCGGCACCGTGATCGGTCGGCTGCTTCGTTCCTGATCTTCCCGACACTTCGTACGCTGTTCAGAGCGGCCGGCATCACCGTCGATCCCGATGCGGCTGGTGATGCCGAGAAGGAGCAGCCGTCCTCGACAAGGAGCAGATGCACCCCAAACGCGCGGATTTACCTGCGTTTGCTCCTTCTCGAGGCAGCCAGTCGCGGTCAGAGGAGGAGACATTCGACTCCTCGACCACCGCGCGGGCGGCGTCGGTAGGTTGGGTCGTATGCGGATCACACACCTCGGTCACTCGGCCGTCCTCGTCGAGACCGACGACGCACGCGTCCTGATCGATCCTGGCAACTTCTCCGACGACTGGCACGGGGTCACCGACCTCGACGCGGTGCTGATCACCCATCAGCATCCTGATCACGCCGATCCGGCGCATGTGCCGGCGTTGGTGGCCGCCAACCCGGGGGCCAAGGTCTATGTCGAGCCGTCGATCGCCCTGGCCGCCGGGGCGGGCCGGTTTCCCGACCTGAATGCGCACCCCCTGGCCGCGGGCGAGCAGACCGTGGTCGGTGATCTGCTGGTCACCGCTGTCGGTGGCGAGCACGCGATCATCCATCGAGACATCCCGCGGATCGGCAATGTCGGGTTCGTGTTGCGCTCGGAAGGCCAACCGGCGCTGTTCCACCCGGGTGACTCGCTGGCCGCCGTCCCCAGTGGCGTGGACATCGTCGGCGTACCGATGATGGGCCCATGGGCGGCGATGAAGGAGACCATCGACTTCGTCCGTGCGGTGGGATCCTTGGAGGGATTCCCGATCCACGACGGGTTGCTCAACGAGCGTGGCCGCGGTCTGATCTATGGCCGAGTTGTCGACATGACGAGTACGCGGATGACTGATCTGCGGGCAGGAGTGACTCATGAGTTCTGATCAGGCTGGATCCGATCGGGGCGGGTCTGAACAGGGGAGACGGCTCACGGTCGTCTTCGCCGGCGGTCATGGGCAGATCGCTCTGCTCGCGCAGCATCGGCTTGGAGCCGAGGGACATAGGCCGATCGGGTTGATCCGCAACGCCGACCATGCCGACGAGCTGCGCGCCGTCGGGGCCGAACCAGTGGTCTTCGATCTGGAGCGGCAAACCGCCTCTGAGCTGGCCGAGATTCTGCAGGCCCAGGGGGCGGACGCGCTGGTGTTCGCAGCCGGTGCCGGGCCGGGCAGCGGTACGGCGCGCAAGATGACCGTCGACCGGGATGGCGCGATCCTGCTCGCCGATGCCGCCGAGTTGGCGGGGATCGGACGCTATGTGGTGATCTCCGCGATGGCGGCCGATGACTTCGAGGTGGGCTCCGGTGAGGTGTTCCAGGTCTACCTGCGAGCCAAGTCCGAGGCCGACGAGATCGTACGCTCGCGCCCGCTGGACTGGACCATCGTCCGGCCCGGTCGGCTGACCGACGAGTCGGCCACCGGCCGGATCCTGATCGCCGAGCAGACCGGCAGGGGCCCGATCCCGCGGGACGACGTCGCCGAACTCGTGGTCCGGCTGGTGGTCGACGGCACCGGTGTGCGCCGGCAGTTCGAAGTGATCTCGGGCGAGACCCCGATCGCCGAAGCCCTCGCCAGCCTCTGAAGTAGGTCTGCCCAAATCTGCTCGGGATTGTCGGCTTCGCTCGGGCTACAGATCGAGCGAGACCGACAAGATCGAGCAGATCAAGGGACGGACCGCCGGCGGGGGGCGAGCTCGACCAGATACATGGCGGCCAGGATGGCGCCGCCGCCGAGGAGCATCCGCCAGGTCAGGCTCTCCCCGCCGAGCGCTACGGCGAAGCCGGCGGCCCACACGGGCTCCATGGCCATGATGACCGCAGCGCGGGACGCCTCCACCCGAGCCTGGGCCCAGGTCTGCAACAGCATCGTCAGCGCACCGGCGATCAGCGCGAGATAGACGACGATGGCCCAGTCCACTCCGCTGCTCGGCAGCTGGATGCCACCCGGCGCCGCTCCGATCCCACAGACGACCGCGATCGCCGCCATCTGCACCACGCTCAGCTGCAGTGCCGTCCCGGGCTCGCTCACCCGACCGAGCACGATGATGTGCAGGGCGTAGACGACAGCCGACGCCACGGTGAGCAACTCGCCATAGCCGATGGCGAAGCCCTGCAGTGACAGCACACCGAGCCCGACCGTGGCCAGGACTGCCGCCGCCCAAACCGCCGGTGCGATCCGCGTTCTCAAGATCAGCGCCGAGAGCAGGGGAGTGAGCACCACGTAGAGCCCGGTCAGGAAACCCGAGACGCTGGCCGCGGTGTGGGCCAGTCCAACCGTCTGCAGCAGCTGGGCGATCCCGTACAGGACACCGAGCAACAGTCCCTGGCGCAGGGTACGCAGCGGCATCTTGAGTCGCCGCCCGGCGACGATCGCGAGTGCCACCGCGGCGATGGCGAACCGGATGGTCAGCATGTCCGGGACCGGGATCCGGGTGACCACGTCCTTGATCATGAAGAACGTGGAGCCCCAGGCCGCCGTCATCGCCAGCAGCGCGATCAGCGGACCGAGCTCACCTCGGCGCACAGCCATGCAGTCAGATCCCGGATTCAGCCGACGCGTACGAAAGGATGGTCAGACGACGTACAAGGTGATCGTAGAGCCCTTCGGTGCCGCGCTGTTGGCGCCGGGCCTGGTGTAGACGACGTACCCGAGCCCCAAGTAGTTGACGGCCACCGGCTGCACCTTGGTCTTGAAACCTGCCTTGGTCAGGGCCTTCTTGGCCGCCTCGACCCCTTGGCCGCGGACGCTCGGAACGGTCACCATCACCGGGCCGAGCGAACGCTGCAGGCTGATCGTGTCGCCCTTCACGCCGGTGCCGGACTTCGGCGACTGGCTGATCACCAGACCCTTGTCGATGCTGTCGGAGTGCTCGGCGGTGACCTTGACCTTGAAGCCGGCGTTCTTCAAGGACTTCACTGCGGCTGCCGTCGATTTGCCGGTGTAGTCGGTGATCTTGATCGGCTGCGGGCCCTTGGACACGGTCAGGTCGACCGCCGTGCCCGACTTCAGTTTGGTGCCGGGCTGGTAGGACGCCGTGAGCACCGTGCCGCGCTTGCTCGTCTCCGAGTACGTCTCCGATGTCTTGCCGACAGCCAGGTGGGCCTTCTTGATGGCGTCGACGGCATTGGCCTTGCTCAGGCCGACCAGCTTCGGCATGCCGTAGCGCTCCGGGCCCTGGGAGAGCATCGCGGTGATCGAGCCCCCGTCGGGCACCTTGGTGCCGGCCGTCGGATCGGTGTCGATCACGACGCCACGCGGGACCGTCTCGGAGAACGCGTCCACGAAGCTGAGTTGCAGGCCCTCCTGTTCGGCCACGGAGGCTGCCTCGGCCTTCGGTAGCGCTGCCAACGCGGGGGTCGCGGTGAACCGGCCTTCGGTGAGATACCAGCCGGCCAGGGCCGCGACGGCGGTCAGCATCAAGACCAGCAGCACGATCAGCCAGCCGCGCCGCCGGCGCTGGGCCTCCCGCTCGCGGCGCGACACCAGTCGCTCGGTGGAGACGTACGCACCCGGGTTGTGCGACTGGCCGCCGCGAGGATCAGTCGAGGGCACGGCGGGCGGCGGGGCATCTCGGACGGTCGGCGGTGACGTCGGGGTATGGCCGCGCTGATGCACGATCCGCGGTGGGCTGACCGGCACCGCACCCGGCGCCGGCACGAACTGGGTCAGCTCGGCGTCGGGATCGGTTCCGGCCGGCATCGCCGATGACAGGTCGGAGCGCTGCAACACGCTCAGGTCCTGGGTGAGCTCGGGATCGTCGGGCAACCCTTCGCGCAGGGCCATTCGCACGCGACGCACCTGGGAAAGGAACACCTTGCCGTCGTGCGGCCGGGCATCGGGGTTGCGGGCGGTCGCTCCGGCCACCAGCGCGTCGAGATAGGGCGGGATGTGTCCCGCGGTGCGGAACTGCGACGGCGGCGGCACATCGTTGTGGACGTGGGCGTACGCGACCTGGATCGGGGTGTCACCGACATGGGGCTTCCGGCCGGTCAGCATCTCGAACAGCACCACGCCCGCGCTGTAGACGTCGGATCGCGGACCCGACTTGCCGGACAGCACCAACTCCGGCGGCAGATAGGAGACGGTGCCGATCAGCAGTCCCTGGGTGGCGGTCGAGGTCTGTGCGCTGACCGCCTTGGCCAGCCCGAAGTCGACGACCTTGATCTGGCCCCGCTCGGTGAGCAGCACGTTCTCCGGCTTGACGTCGCGGTGCACCAGACCGGCCTCGTGGGCTGCGGCGAGGGCCGCGATCACCGGTTCGATGATCTCCAGTGCCCGTTCGGGCGGCAGCGGCGCCTCGTGGTTGAGGATGTCACGGAGAGTCCGACCCTCGACATACTCCATCACGATGTAGGGCCGGCCGTCGTCGTGTCCCTGGTCGAAGACCGACACCACATTCGGGTGCGAGAGCTTGGCCGCGGACCGGGCCTCGCGGTCGAATTTGCGCGCGAACTCTGCGTCGTCCCCGAGCCCGACGTGCATCACCTTGACGGCGACCGTCCTGGTCAGCCGGGTGTCGGTGGCGACATAGACCGTCGCCATGCCGCCGCGGGCCAGCCGGTGGGTGATCTGATAGCGACCGTCGAGCAGCTGGCCCACCAGGGGGTCACCAACGCTCGTCATGGTCACGCCTGCTCCAAACACGGTGGGGGAAGTTGGCCGTGGGGAAGTCGACCCCGCGGCTCCTGATTGCCCCGGTGGCCTTCCGACGGAGTCTAGGCGCGAGTTCGGTCTGGTTCGGGGAGGGCGCGCCGTGAGATTGAGGAGATTGAGGCCGTGTGAATGGCACTGCTCGCCCGGCGCTCAGGACCGCTCGTTCGTCGCGTCCTGTCGCAGGACGGAACAGCGTGTCCTACGACCGGACGCTCCTGCACTCCCGGTCGCGCCGGGCTGCGCTGCGCTAGTCAATTCTTCCTTCATCCGTCGAGGATGCCTCCGCATAGCGGCGAACCGGAATGCGACCGGCACCGCGGGCCAGCCGACCGGCGCGGACCGCGTACTTCATCGCCTCGGCCATCTGCACCGGACGCTCGGAGCGGGTCACCGCGGAGGCCAGCAGCACGGCGTCGCAGCCGAGTTCCATCGCCTGGGCGGCCTCGGATGCGGTGCCGATCCCGGCGTCCAGAATGACCGGCACGGTCGCCGACTCCACGATCAGCTCGATGTTGTGCGGGTTGCGGATGCCTAGCCCGGAGCCGATCGGCGCGCCCAGCGGCATCACCGCCGCGCAGCCGGCATCGGCCAGCTTGCGGGCCAGGATCGGGTCGTCGTTGGTGTAGGGCAGCACGACGAAACCGTCGGCGACCAGTCGCTCTGCCGCGTCCAGCAGCTCGATCGGATCGGGCAGCAAGGTGATCTCGTCGGCGATGACTTCCAGCTTCACCCAGTCGGTCTCCAACGCTTCCCGGGCCAACTGCGCGGTCAGCACCGCTTCGGCCGCCGAATAGCAACCGGCGGTGTTCGGCAGCACCGCGATCCGATGCCGGTCGAGCACATCGAGCACCGAGCCGGGGGCGCTCGGGTTCACCCGGCGCATGGCCACGGTGGTCAGCTCGGTGCCGGAGGCCAGCAGCGCGGCTTCCATCACCTCCACGCTGGGGGCACCGCCGGTGCCCATCACCAGCCGGCTGCCGAACGCCTTGCCGGCGATCACCAGTGGGTCGTCGGTCGTCGTAGGCACCGCGGTTACCTCACGCGCCATGGCTTCAGCCACCCTGCACCGCCGTCACGATCTCCACTTTGGCTCCCTCGTTGAGCGCGGTGTCGGCCAGCCGCGCCCGGGGCACCACCGAGCCATCGACCGCGACGGCGATGCCGCGGCGGGGCTCGAGGTCCCCGTGCTCGACGATCACGTCGCGCAGTGTCGCATCCTCGGCGACCTCGCGCTGCTCGCCGTTGAGGAAGATGATCACGTACGTACTCCTCGGTCGTTCTGGGGCCGTTCGGATGTGGCACGGCCGCTCGTCGATCGGTCGAATCGCTCGACACCGAACGGTTCGATCACCGGCAGCGACCGGTCATGCAGGATCAACTCGGCCACGGCGTCTGCAGTGATCGGGGTGAGCAGGACGCCGTTGCGGTGATGGCCGGTGGCCAGCACCAGCCCGGCCAGGGCACCTCGGCCGAGAATCGGCGCGTTGTCCGGAGTGCCGGGCCGATAGCCCACCGACGTCTCGGCCAGCACGTACTCGGTGCTCATCGGGATCGCCAGCCGCGCGTCCCGCAGCAGCTCGTACACCCCGCCGGCCGTCACTCGGCGATCGAAGCCCAACTCCTCCGAGGTCGCGCCGACGACCAGCTCGTGGCCACTGTCCCTCGGCACCAGATAGATCTCCGTACCCCGGGTGAAAGCTCGCACGACGAGGCCGGGTTGCGGGAACCTGCCCGGGTCCAGCCGCAGGATCTGGCCCTTCACCGGGCGGACTGGCAGTGCTGGGATCCCGGTCAGCTGACCGGCCCAGGCACCGTTGGCGACGACCACGGTCGGCGCGGAGATCTCGCTGCCGTCGGCGAGCACCACGCCGGTGACTCGGTCCGCGGTCGAGGAGACGTGGTGGACGAACCCGGTCAGAGTCCGTACGCCGGAGCGCCCACCCGCCTCGCGCAAAGCCGCTAGCAGTTGCCGGTTGTCGCAACTCGCATCCCCGGGAACCAGCAGGCCAGCACGGATCGTCGGCGCCAGCAGCGGCTCGAGTTGCCGGGCCTCCCGGCTGGTCAACCGGGTCGACTCCAGGCCCAGCCGGGTCAGATAGTCGGCGAGCTGCGCCATTCGGGCCGCGTCGTCGGCGTTGTAGGCGATCGAGATCGTCGGTCCCGACCGCAGCCCACTGGGCAGCCCGCTGGCCTCGCTGACCTCGGCCGCGAAGCTCGGATAGCGCTCCATCGAGGCCAGGTTGAGGCCGAGCAGCAGCTCTTCGGTGAACGTCGTCTCGGTGACCGGTGCCAGCATGCCAGCCGCGACATTGGACGCCGCGGCCTGCGGTTCGCCGGCGACCACGACCGCGTCCAGCCCGGCGCTCGCCAGCCGCCAGGCCGCCGCCCGGCCCATCAGGCCGCCGCCGATCACCACCACGTCGGCGGTGACCGGCACGGAGCTGATGGTGTTCACGCTTGCAGTCTAGGAAGTCGCCCTGACAGTCGTGACCCCGTCCAGCTCCGAGCCTCCGAGCCGGATTCGGCCGGTGCTGTCGGGTGCGAACGCTAACCTCGACCACCATGACCGCCTTGATGGGCTTGCAGGCACGGCTGCGACTGGCCCGGCTCTATCTGTGCACCGACGCCCGGACCGAGCGCGGCGATCTGGCCGAGTTCTGCGAGGCGGCGTTTGCGGGTGGCGTCGACATCCTGCAGATCCGGCAGAAGGAGATGGATCCTGCTGAGGAACTCGACGCGCTCGAGATCGCCCGGCGCGCCGCCGAGCGGCATCAGGCGCTGATCTGCGTCAATGACTCGCCGCGGCTGGCCGGGCGGTTCGCCGCGGACGTGCTGCATCTCGGCCAGACCGACGGCTCCTCCCGCGAGGCTCGGCGTCAGCTGCCTCGGTGGGCGTTGATCGGTCGGTCGACGCACGAGCCGAAGCAGGCCGACCGGGCGATCGAGGACGGGGACGCGGACTACTTCTGCGTCGGACCCGTGTACGCCACTCCGACGAAGCCGGACTACCGCCCGGCGGGTCTGGATCTGGTGCAGTACGCCGCCGAGGTCGCCCCGCCGAGCGATATCGCAGCCAAGCCCTGGTTCGCCATCGGCGGCATCGATCTGGGCAACCTCGACCAGGTGCTGGCTGCCGGGGCTCGCCGGGTATGCGTGGTCCGGGCGATCACCCAGGCCGACGATCCCGAGGCGGGGGCCCGAGAGCTCAGCGATCGACTGCGCGAAGCTTGGCGATCCGATCCGGCCATGAAGCCGTACGCGCTGGCCGCCGCCGGATTCACCGGCCCGGCCCGCTGACCTGTCGGAAAGCTGCGGCGATGAGCAGGAAGATGAAGGGGATCGGCGGTGTCGTCGCTGCCCTGGCCGCGGTCGTCGTGTTGGCGTTGGCTCTCCTCGATCCAGGCAGCTCGGCACCGACGAACACCTCGACTCCTGGCTCGGGTGCCAGCAGTCAAGGCTCCGGATCACCGACCTCCGGGGCCGGCTCGGCTTCTCCCGGCGGCACCTGTGCCGGGACCACGGTGGATGCCGGCGGCTGGACCTGGGTCTGTCTGACGGAGTTGCCGCGCCAGGCTCAGCAGACCGTGACCTTGATCGATGCCGGCGGGCCGTTCCCGTACGCGAAGGACGGGTCGACGTTCAACAACTTCGAGGGGCTGCTGCCGAAGCAGCCCAAGGGCTACTACCGGGAGTACACGGTGTCGGCACCGGGCAAGCGGGATCGCGGACCTCGTCGGATCGTCACCGGGGATCATGATCGGGAGCTCTTCTACACCGAGGATCACTATGCGTCGTTCGTGCGGGTGAAGCGATGAGTGACTCCGATGCGTTGTGGGAGCTGGCCGCGGGCCACGGCGGTGTCTATCGGCTCGAGTTGCCGGTCAAGACTGGGCCGCCGGTCGAGGCCATGCTCGCCGACGAGGGCTGGCGCGTGGCGGTCGTGGCCGAGGTCTCGCGTACCCGCGACTTCTATGCCGCGCTGCGGACGGCACTCGACCTGCCGGAGTGGACCGGGTCCAACCTCGACGCTCTCTGGGACGTGCTCACCGATCTGCGTGAGCCCACCGCGCTGGTCTGGCGGGGGGCTGACTCGTACGCCGTTGCGCGCCCGCAGCGCTGGTCGCAGCTGCTGGAGGTCCTGACGGAGCGGTCCACCCAGGACCCACCGTTTGCCGTCGTGCTCGCCTGATTCCCGGGGGTTCCACGGGTTTCAGGCCTGACGGCGGACGGCCGCCGTGGCGAGCGCGGTCAGTGCCTCCCGACCTGGAGTGCTGATCGACGGCTCGGCCAGCGCGGCGATCGCCTCCTGGTAGGCGCGGTCGATCATGACCTCGACCGCCTCGCGAGCGCCGCTGCCGATGATCACCTGTTGCAGGGCCGCCACCCCCGCGTCATCCAACTCAGGGTCGCCCAGCCGCGTGGTCAGCAGCGCCCGGCCGGTCGCGTCCGTATGGGCCAGGGCATGGGCGACCAGCACGGTCCGCTTGCCCTCCCGAAGGTCATCGCCCACCGGCTTTCCGGTGACCTCCGGATCGCCGAACACCCCGAGCAGATCGTCCCGGAACTGGAAGGCGCGGCCGAGCGGCGACCCGTATGCAGCCAGGGCATCGAGCAGGGTCGGGGAACCGCCGCCGATCACCGCGCCGAGCTGCGCGGGGCGATAGACGGTGTAGCGGGCCGACTTGTACTCCACCACGCGGTTCGCCGCATCCAGCGCATGGCCGAGCTCGGCCCCGAAGGGACGCGACTGCGCGGTCACATCGAGATACTGACCGCAGGTCACCTCGGTGCGCATCCGCTGTGCGATCGAGTACGCCGCCGGCGCCACGGCGACCGGCATCCCGGCCTGCTCCAGCATCTCCACCGACCACATCACCAGCAGATCGCCGAGCAGGATGGCGCCGGCCCGACCGAACGGCTCCGGCTCACCCAGCCGGTCATCGGCGGTATGCAGGCCCTCGAATTGGCGGTGGGCGGCAGGTGCCCCGCGACGGGTGTCGGAGCCGTCCATCACGTCGTCATGGACCAGGGCGCTCGCATGCAACAGCTCGAGACTGGCGGCCGCATCGAGCACACTGTCGAGCACCGGATCAGCCGGCGCTCCTGTCGCGCCATCCATTGTCGCGCGATCCAGGCCTGCGGCGGCCACATAGCCCCACAGACAGAAGGCCGGGCGCATCCGCTTGCCGCCGGAGAGCAGCCGCTCGGTGACTGCGAGCAACGGTTCGATCTCCGGCTGAAGCTCAATCAGCTCGTCGGCCCGCCGGGCCAGGAAGGCGGTGATCCGCTCTCCGATCCTGGTTCGGAAGGGGATGCCAAGCGGCCTGCTGGGATCCAGCAGCACGGGAACAGCAGGAGCGTCGACCACATGGTGAGCCTACGGATTCGGGGAAAACGCCGTGGTGAGTGGTCACGACCGGAGGTTCGTCGGAGTGTCCGACGCCCAGGCACGCACCTCGCTGCGTTCTCCTCGGTCGTGATACGACCTGGTATCCCTTCCTCGTCGGCCTTGCGATGCACGCACCTGGATGCCGGACACCCGTGACGAACCTCCGGTCGCAACCACTAGGGTTGCCCGCATGGTGGGCCGGAACGTGTACGCGACGCGCCCGCCCACCGTCGCTGAGTTGCTGCATGCCGCCGAACGCCCGCTGTTCTCCTTCGAGCTGTTCCCGCCCAAGGACGACGAGCAGGGCAGGCTCTTGTGGGATACGGTGCGTCGGCTGGAGGCCCTCGGCCCCGACTTCGTGTCCGTCACCTACGGGGCGAGCGGCTCGACGCGGGATCGGACCATCGAGCTCACCCACGCCATCGCCGAGCACACGACGCTGCGCACCATGGCGCACCTGACCTGCGCCAGCCAGTCGCGCGACCGGCTGCGTCAGGTGGTGGGTGCGTACGCCGGGGTGGGCATCCGGCACATTCTGACCATCCGCGGAGACATGCCGGGCGGTCCGTTGCAGCCGTGGGTACGGCATCGCGACGGCTTGGCGAACGCGACCGAGCTGGTCGAGCTGGTCCACAGTCTGGGGGACTTCTGTATCGGTGTCGCAGCATTCCCGGACCTGCATCCCGAGCAGCACAACGCCGATCTCGACGCACGGATCCTGGTGGCGAAGGAGCAGGCCGGCGCCGGTTTCGCGATCACCCAGCTGTTCTTCACCGCCGAGCACTATTTCGAGTTGGTCGAGCGCGTCCGGGCGTTGGGCTCGGACCTGCCGATCATCCCCGGCATCATGCCGGTCACCCGGCTGAGCCAGATTCAGCGGTTCGCCGAGCTGTCCGGGGCCCAGTTGCCCAGCTGGGTCGTCGACCGGGTGACCGCGGCCGGGAATGATCCGGCCGCCGTCCGCCAGATCGGGGTCGAGATGGCCATCGAGCTGTCCCAACGGCTGCTCGCCGGCGGCGCGCCGGGGCTGCACTTCATCACCATGAACCGCTCCACCGCGACGCTGGAGATCCTGCGCGAAGTGGAGCCGCTCGCCCGCGTGCACTGAGTTTCCCGGTGTTCCGCGTGGGCGCCGCCTCCCAGGTCCGCTCGCCTGCTGGGCCACGAAGCGCGTACCGGGCCCGGACTTTTGGTCCGTGGTCCCCTTCTGAGGTGGACCACGGAACAAAACTGTCGGCCAGGCGGCGGCGAACTGGAGGCTCAGACCCCGACGATCAGACCAGGTTCTTGCGCCAGGCCGGGTCCCGGCCGAGATCCAGGGTGATCAGCCGCTGGGTCGGCCGGGTCAGCGCAACATAGAGCGACCGCAGCCCGCCGGCGGACTCGGCCACGATGGCGTCCGGGTCGACGACCAGGACGCCGTCGTACTCCAGCCCCTTCGCCTGCAGCGCCGTGACCACCAGGACCCGCGGATCGCGGTCCTCACCGGTCTCGTCGAGCGCTTGCGCGACCGAGGCGAGCAGCGAGGGCGGGGCTACCACCCCGACGGTGCCCTCGACCGCCGCCAACAGATCAGCGACACCCGACCGCACATCTGTGGCGAGATCCCCGTCCAGGGCGGTCCGCAACTCGGGCAATACTCCGGTCGAGCGCACCGCGACCGGCAGATCGGCGTCCGGATAGGCATGCACCACCACCTTGGCGGCAAGGTCGAACACCTCGGCCGGCGAGCGGTAGTTGGTGCTCATCCGGAACCGGCGCACCGGTGCCGTCCCGATCAACTCACGCAGTGCCCGATCGGTCTCCCGCGGGTCCGGCCAGGAGCTCTGCGCCGGATCGCCGACGACGGTCCAGCTGGCGCTCGACCCGCGCCGGCGCAGCATCCGCCACTGCATCGGGGTGATGTCCTGCGCCTCGTCGACCAGGATATGGGCGTACGTCTGGTGGGGGGTGGCGAACGGGTCGACCTCCCGCTTGGTCTCCAGCCGCTCCATCGTGGTGACCAGCTCCGAGACCGAGGCGTCGTCGTCGAGGAACAGCGACACCTCACGTTCCTCCGGCTCGGGCAGCGGTCCGAGCCGGTGCACCAGTTCGTCCAGCAGTGCGGCGTCGGCGATCGTCCAGTCGTGGGCGCCGCGCCGGTTCCGGTACGAGGCACTGAGCTGCTCGGCCTCGTCGGCGCTCAGCACATGCTCGGACAGCCGAGCCGCCAGGGTCGGCGAGGCCAGCCGGGCCAGCGCATCGGCCGCGCTGACCCGTGGCCACCAGGCATTGGCGAAGACGGCGAACTGGGCGGTGTCGGCCACTCGCTCGTCGAAGTCGTCTCGTTCCAGATCCAGCTCGACCGGCCGCTTGCGCCACAGCGCATTCAGCAGCGCCCGTTCCGCAGCCTCTCGGCCGGCGTTGAGCTTGTTGTGGGCCAGCACGTCGGTCCGGATCCGAGCCAACTCGCCGGCACCCAGGCGCAGCACGTGCCCTTGCACGCTGACGAACAGCTCCAGCGGCACGTCCTGCCACGGCTCGTTGACCAGCCGCTTCAGCACGGCGACCATCCGCAGGCTGCCCTTGATGGTGGCCACCGTCGCGTCGTCGGTCCGCTCCCCGCGAAGGTCGACCACATCGGAGGCGACGGTGCCGACCGATCGGAGCGTCACCGCATCCTCGCCGAGGGAGGGGAGCACCCGCTCGATGTAGTTCATGAACACCTGGCTCGGCCCGACGACCAGCACACCACCGTTCTCGAACCGGCGGCGGTGGGTATAGAGCAGGAACGCGGCGCGGTGCAGCGCGACCACGGTCTTGCCGGTGCCCGGGCCACCGGAGATCAGTGTGAAGCCCTGCCACGGCGCACGGATCGCGTCGTCCTGCTCGGCCTGGATGGTGGCCACGATGTCGCGCATCTGCGGCCCACGGGCGCGACTCAGGGCAGCCATCAGCGCGCCCTCGCCGACCACGACCAGGTCGGCAGCGGAGCCGTCGTCGAGCAGATCGTCCTCGATGCCGATCACCCGATCGCCCGAGCAGCGCAGCACCCGTCGCCGAACCACCTGCATCGGGTTCGCCGGGGTGGCGCGATAGAACGGCTCCGCCGCAGGAGCCCGCCAGTCGATCACCAGCGGCTCGTACTCGGCGTCGCGGACCCCGATCCGGCCGACATAGCGGATCTCACCGTCGGTCCGGTCCAGCCGTCCGAACACCAGACCCTCGTGCTCGGCATCCAGCACGGCGAGCCGCTTGGCGGCCTGGTAGGCGAACACATCGCGCTCGAAGAGACCGGTGCCGTCTTCCTCGCGGACAAAGCTGTCACGCTCGGAGTGATACAGCTTGGCCCCCTCGTTGGCCACCTGCTGGGCCGACCGGGTTGCCTCGTCGAGACGTGCGTACACCAAGTCCACGTGCGCCTGCTCGATCGCCAGCTCGTGCTCCAGCGTCGATTGCTTCAAGGGAAAACCGGCCTCACCGTACGACAGCGAAAAACGAACGACTCACTCTACCCGTGCGTCGTGCCGACCGGGGATCGTCGAGCCTGTCGTCTCAGCTGACCAGCTCGTGCACCGCGTACGAGGCCAGCGCACCGGAGAGGATGGCGGCTGCTGGGCTGTTGCCGGCCGGCGACCAGGGTCCGGCGAGCAGCAGGTGGTCGAGACCGCTGCGGACCGGTGGTCGGTTCAGCCAGCTTTCGAAGCCGTGCCAGGCGGCGCCGTAGCCAGGGTCGGGCTGCCTCCGCTGCCAGTCGTGGATGCTGCGGAGGGTGCCCGCGGTGACCGGACGCTGGTAGCTGACGGTCGGCACTCCTCGGTCGTCCAGCGTGATCGTCTCGCTCACCAGGCCCTCTGCCCAGCCGTCGGCGTACGGCAGCAGTTCGTGGGTGACGGTCGGCGCCTGGGCGGGATGGAGGTGATGCAGGTGCCGACGCAGCGATCGAGCCCGGAACCGGGGGAGTCCGGCATCGGGCAGCTGCCAAGGATCGGCGGTCCACACCACCGCGCTGGCCGTGAGCCGCTCGTGCGTGGTCACCACCCCCCGGACCCGGCCGCGGTCGAGATCGAGCAGATCGACCTTCTCGTTGAGGTGGATGTCGACGCGTCGCAGTTTGGCCCGAGCCGCGAGGGCGTCGATCAGCGTGGAGGAGCGGCCCGTCCGGTCCTGGTCGTCGTCCCCGCAGTCCGACTGCAGCGTCCAGCGGCCGAAGCGGCGTTCGATCGACTGGGCGACCGCGCACCACGCGGGGGTGGTCTCCGGCTCTCCGCCCTGCCGGTAGGCGCCACAGCGCAGCACGGCGGCCAGATGCGGATGATCGATCTCCTCGGCGAGGTCGGCGATCGTCCGGTCCTGCCGGATCCGGCGTCGCACCGGTGCCGTGAGCTGGGCCTTGCCGGTCAGCTCCGCTTCCCAGCCGAGTCGGCGGACGGTCTGCCAGACGTCGTCCAGCTGGTCCACCAGCATCCGCCACCGGGTGGCGGTCGCCGTGCCGTACCGCTTCTCCTGCACCGAGAACAGCTCGCCCCGGTCGGTGGGCCAGCTCAGCTCGGCGCCGTCGGCGAACACGTACGTCGCCGGCGGCGCCGCCGAGAGTGTCGCCGCGGACCGGTCGAACTCGTCGGCCAGGGTGCGGCCGGATTTGCGGTAGAGGTCGCGCCACGGAGCCGGGAACTCCAGCACTGCCGGTGCGTCGTCGACGATGACGTCACCGCCGGGAAAGCTCTGGACTCGCGACGACCAACGGCCACCGAGCCGATCGGCGGCCTCGTACAGCCGGACCGGGTGGCGCGCCTTGGCCAGCCGCATGGCGGCCGCCAGACCGGCCAAGCCGCCGCCGACCACCACGACGGGTGATCCGCCGCCGGGTCGCTGTGCCCTCGCCGCCGCGCTCACACCCGGCAGCGTAAACGACCGAGCCGAAGCTCCGACGATCCCACTGGCTGCGGCGCCCGGTCGGCGAGACCTGAGCGCGGCTAGGCTGCGCGGGTGCAGATCGCCGTGACCGGATCCATCGCCATGGACCATCTGATGAGGTTTCCGGGCAGGTTCGCCGAGTCGTTGGTTGTCGAGCAGTTGGACAGGATCTCGCTGAGCTTCCTGGTCGAGGATCTGCAGATCAAGCGCGGTGGGGTCGCGCCCAACGTGTGCTTCGGACTGGCCGCGCTCGGCCTGAGTCCACTATTGGTCGGCTCGGTCGGGGAGGACTTCGCGGAGTATCGCGCCTGGCTCGACCGGCACGGAGTGCTGACCTGGCCCATCCACATCTCGCAGACCCAGCACACGGCTCGATTCGTCTGCACCACCGATGCCGACAATGCGCAGATCGGCTCCTTCTACACCGGGGCCATGGCCGAGGCCCGCCAGATCGAACTGGCGCCGATCGCCGAGGTCACCGGCGGTCTCGACCTGGTGATGATCTCTCCGAACGACCCGGAAGCGATGCAGCGGCACACCGAGGAGTGCCGAGCCCGTGGCTACCGGTTCATCGCCGACCCGTCGCAACAGCTGGCCTGGCTCGACGGCCCGGACATCATCCGGCTCATCGAGGGCGCGGACTATCTGTTCTCCAACGACTACGAGGACACCCTGATCAGCCAAAAGACCGGCTGGTCGCACGACGAGATCGTGTCCCGGGTTGGCGTGCGGGTGATGACCCGCGGTCGCGACGGCGCGCGGATCGAGATCGCCGGGCGGCAGCCGATCGAGGTGCCGATCGCGCCGGAGACGACCAGACTCGACCCGACCGGGGTCGGGGATGCCTTCCGGGCAGGCTTCATCGCCGGGCTCTCCTGGGGCGTCTCGCTGGAGCGGTGCGCGCAGGTCGGCTCGTTGCTGGCGTCCTATGTGATCGCGGTCGTCGGCACACAGGAGTATCGCTTCCACGGCTCCTTCGGGCGACGGTTCGCTGCGGCGTACGGTCCTGAGGCGGCTGCGGAGATCGCACCCCACCTGGCAGAGTTGCGGCTGTGATCGAGTCCGCAGGCGCGAGCGATGCCGCCGAATCGGCTGCCGTGGCGCCTGGGGCGCGACCGCGGATCGTCATCACCTACTGCACGCAGTGCCGCTGGCTGCTGCGAGCGAGCTGGGTGGCGCAGGAGCTGCTGACCACATTCACCACCGATCTGGGGGAGATCGCCCTGCGGCCTGGTGTCGGTGGCGTGTTCACCGTCGAACTGGACGGCGAACTGATCTGGGACCGCAAACGCGACGACGGCTTCCCCGATGTCGCTCCGCTGAAGCGGCTGATCAGAGACCGGATCGATCCCGAGCGCTCGCTGGGCCACTCCGACCGGACTCATTGACCTTCCCGCCCGCACCCTGTGACCCGCCGGTCCTATGGTTGGAGACGTGACCGAGGAGACCCGAGAGCCCTTCGTTCCCGTCGATGAGAACTGGGAGCGCGCGCTGTGCGTGGTGGCGCATCCAGACGATCTCGAGTTCGGCACCGCAGCGGCGATCGCGCGCTGGACCGATCAGGGCAAGACCGTCGTGTACGCGATGGTCACCAGTGGTGAGGCCGGCATCGATGCGATGTCGCCGGACGAGTGCCGTACCGTTCGAGAGGCCGAGCAGATCGCCTCGGGACGGGTCGTGGGCGTCGATGTGGTCGAGTTCCTCGGCCAACCGGACGGCGTGCTGGAGTACGGCGTCGCGCTGCGGGCGGTGATCTGTGCCGCCGTGCGTCGTCACCAACCCGAGATCGTGATCACGAACAACTTCCGGCCAAGCTGGGGCGGGCAGTCGCTCAATCAGGCCGATCACATCGCCGTGGGCATGGCCACCCTGGACGCGGTACGCGATGCGGGCAACCGCTGGGTCTTCCACGACCAGATCGCCGACGGGCTGCAGCCGTGGGGCGGGGTCAAGCAGGTCTGGGCAGCCGGCTCGCCGGACAGCCGGCATGCCGTCGACACGACGGCCACCTTCGACCGGGGCGTTGCGTCCCTGGAGGCGCACCGCGCCTACATCGACGGTCTTGGCTGGGAGTTCTTCGATCCGCGGGAGTTCCTCGAAGGCGGTGCTCGTCAGGCGGGCACCCGGCTCGGTGTGCCGATGGCCGCGCCGTTTGAGGTCTTCCCGATGGGCTGGGGCGAGTAGCCGACCGATGGGATGGGTCGAGTAACCGTCCTGTGACCTGGCCGAACGGGGTCACAACGCTTCGATCACGACACGACACGCCGAGTCGGGGAAGCAGACCGAGTGTCGGAGCGGCCGTGTAGCGTATGTCTTGCTTCGAACGCGATTTCGATTCAGTTGCTTGGGGAAGACCTGGTCGAGAGCGCGCTCGAGGTGCCGCAGTGATTCGCGCCTGCGGGCCCGGGTTTGCCCCGGCGCGGACGGACCTCGACCCCCGTGCGTGCCGGGGCTCCCGATGACCTCGGTCGATGTGATGGGATCTTCGAAGGACCGCCGGATAGCCTCGACCCTGGGCTCTGCCGTCCGTCGACCAGCCCTGAGGAGGACTGAAGTGCCGGACCTGCATCGTCGCCGTTCCGTGTCTCAGACGCGCTTGAGCGAGATCCTGGTCGCTGCGCTCGACGGATGGAGTGTCGACCACCCCGGCCGAGAGGTGGTCGACCTGGGCGGTGGCACCGGCGGGATGGCCATCGGGCTGGGGGAGCGCGGTTATCGGGTCCGAGTGGTCGATCCGAGTCCCGATGCTCTGGCGGCACTGGGCCGACGGACCGCGGAAGTGCACCTGAACGACAGCGTCAGCGGGTTGCAGGGGGATGCCACCGACCTGGTCGAGGTCGTCGGCGCAACCAGCACGGATCTCGTCGTGTGTCACAAGGTGCTCGAGGTGGTCGACGATCCCGGCCAGGCATTGGCTGCCATCCGTACCGTGCTGCGACCCGGTGGGGCGCTGAGTCTGGTGGTCACTCAGCGGCATGCGGCGGTCTTGACCCAGGCGATCGGCGGGCACATCGCGCAGGCGCATCGCACCTGGGCTGCGCCGGGGATGTTCGATCGTGATCAGGTTCTCACCTTGGTGCGGCGGGCCGGCTTCGAGGTCGTGGCGACTCGCGGTGTCGGGGCCATCGCCGACCACGTCGCGGAGTCGGTGTTGGACTCCGAGGCGGGTGCCCATGCCGAACTGCTGGCCTTGGAGGCGGCGGTGGCGACCGATGCCGCCTTCCAGGCGCTGGCGCCGTTGTTGCATGTGTTCGCCTTGCGCTCGTCGTAGTCGGTCGGTGCTCCGGCGGTGGGCCCGCGCTTGGCTGCGGGCTGTTGGTGCGGGTCGCCGCTGTTGTGCCGCCGCCTACCCGGTAAATCGAATATGTGTACGATGAGGTGGTGCGCGACGACAGAGCGAGCCGGATCATCATGCATGTCGACATGGACGCGTTCTATGCCTCGGTCGAGCTGCGACGCCGGCCTGAGCTGCGCGGTCGGCCGGTGATCGTCGGAGGCTACCCGCGAGGTGTGGTGTTGTCGGCGACCTACGAGGCGCGGGCCTTCGGGATCCGCTCGGGCATGGCGTCGGGCCAGGCCGTACGGCTGGCACCCAATGCGGTGTTCCTCGATCCCGACTTCGACAGCTATACGGCAGTATCGGCCGGGATCGCGGCGGTGTTTCGATCAGTGACCTCGGTGGTGGAGTCGGCCTCGATCGACGAGGCATACCTGGACATCACCGGTGCGCTGCGCATGTTCGGCTCCCGCATGGGCATGGGCATGGGCATGGGCATGGGTGTGGGCAGGAGCGGGGGCGAGGGGTGGGGGCAGACACCCGCCGGGATCGGGGAGTACGTCCGTGCGGTCGTGGCCGACGAGCAGCAGATCGCCTGTTCGGTCGGCATCGGGCCGACGAAGTTCGTGGCCAAGGTCGCTTCCAAGCAGGCCAAGCCGGACGGGCTGGTCGACGTGCCGCCCGACCGGGTCGAGGCGTTCCTGCATCCGTTGCCGGTCGAGGCGATGTGGGGCGTGGGTGCGAAGACGGCCGAACGGTTGCACAATCTGGGCATCAACACCATCGGGGAGTTGGCGCATACGCCGCGTGGTGGGCTGCGCCGTACGTTCGGTCCGCACGCCGGCGGCATGCTGCGCGAGCTGGCGTGGGGTCGCGACGGGCGCCAGGTGGTTGCCTCCGAGCCGGAGCGCAGCATCGGCTCGCAGGAGACCTTCGGTGCCGACAGCGACTCCGATGCGGTGATCCGCCGCGAGCTGCTCCGGATGGCCGACAAGACCGCCGGCCGGATGCGGAAGGCGTCCCTGGTCGGGCGGACAGTGACCATCTCGGTGCGCTTCGCCGACTTCGCCGACCTGACCAGGTCGATCACCTTGCCGTCTGCGACTGATGTGACCGAGGAGATCTATGCCGCTGCGCTGGGTCTGTACGAGCGGTTGAGGCTGGATCGGCCGCGGATCCGGCGGGTGGGGGTGCGGGTCGAAGGGCTCGTGCCGATCGAGAAGGCCTGTTTGCAGCCGACTCTGCTCGAGCCGGAACTGGGCTGGCGCGACGCCGATCATGCCGTGGATGCCGCGATCGGCCGGTTCGGTTCCGGAGCAGTGCGCCGGGCGGTCCTCACCCAGCGGATCAGCCGACCGCCGGCTCCGGACTGGCAGCCTCGCAGCTCGCGATCCGAGGGCGGCTGACGCTGGCTCGCAGGGTGGATCCAGTGGCTGGACCTTGAGGAAAGATGAAGAGTTCCACCAGGGATGGGCCCTGGATCGACTCCGTTACCACACTGGAGTTTCCCTGGACACGCGTGACACATACACTGGCGTCACGAATGGCGGTGCTCTCGGCAGTTTGTTCGGTGGTCCGGGATCCTTGCCGAACACCAGGCGCGTACAGTGAGAGTAGGCGCACGACGAGACGTGGGAGGTGGCCGATGGCCCTCTCAGAAGAGGAGCAACGGCTTCTCGATCAGATGGAGGCGGCGCTTGCCGCCGAGGACCCGAAGCTGGTTAGCACCCTGCGCGGAACCGGGACCCGCAAGATCCATCGGCGACGGGCCGCTACCGCCGGGGTCGGGTTCTTCCTCGGTTTGGGGCTGCTCGTCGTTGGGCTGTACCTCATGTCGGACGGCCCGATCGGCTTCGTCGCGTTGAGCCTGGTCGGCTTCGCCGCCATGGTCGCCTCGGCCGTCACGGCGATCTATGCCTGGCAGCATGTCGGTCACGCTGCGCCGGATCAGGGCCGCGACCGGCCCCGCGCCCAGCAGGGCACGTCGTCCGACGGCAGCTTCATGGACAAGATGGAGGAGCGCTGGCGTCGTCGCCGCGACGAGTCAGGCTTCTGAAACTCCTGGACAGCCGTCGGTGAGCACCGTCTCCCGGCGGCTGTCGCATGTCTGCCTGGTTGGTCCACGGTCGTTTGTGGCCCGCGGGCGCGAGCCGTGCGGAGGTTCCGTCTGGCTTGTGGTTGTTTGTGGCCCGTGGGCGCGAGCCGTGCGGGAGTTCCGTGTGGTCTGTGGTCGTTTGTGGCCCGGGGGCGGCAGCCGTGCGGAAGTTCCGGCTGACTTGTGGTTGTTTGTGGCCCGTGGGCGCGAGCCGTGCGGAAGTTCCGTGTGGTCTGTGGTCGTTTGTGGCCCGGGGGCGGCAGTCGTACGGAAGTTCCGCCTGGTCTGCGGTCGTCTTTGACCCGCGGGTGCCAGCCGTGCGGTTCAATGCTCCGGCTGACTATGGTCGTGCGTGGCCCGCGGGCGCGAGCGGTGCGGAAGCTCCTCCTGGCCCCGGGTCGTTTGTGGCCCGCGGACGGCAGCCGTACGGAAGTTCCGCCTGGTCTGTGATCGTCGTTGGCCCTCGGCGCAAGAGCATCAGCCCCGACCGGGGAAGTGCTGGCGCCACTCGGGATTCCAACGGGCCGGTGGCTCGCCGCCCATCGCACGGATCGCATCGGCAACGCGGCGAAGCGTCTTGGCGGGATCTCGGTAGATGCCGAGCGAAGTCACGGTGACGATCTTGTATCCCTGGCGCTCCAGCTCCTCGCGTCGGTCCTGATCCGAATCACGCTGCTCAAGCTCGCCGTGCTGCTCGCCGTCGTACTCGATGATCAGCTTCAACGCTCGATAACAGAGATCGAATCGCCGTCCCCACTCACCGTCGAACTCCCGCAGGATGACCCTGATCTCCGGCTCGGGGAACCCGGCGAGCACCAGCAGCATGCGCAGCCGTGACTCCATCGGCGAATCCACGCCCGTCCTGATGTAGTGCAGTGCCCGTCGGGCCACGCGTACGCCGTTGCCGGCCATCCGATCGACTGCTTTGGTCAACGACGCGAGACTGGCCCTCTTGCGTTTGAGCATGGCATCCCCAGCGACAACCAGGTCAACCAAGCCGACGCCTGCGCTAGCGAGTTCGCAAAAGACCTGGTCAGGAGACGAGAGCCGGATGCCGTTCTGGGTTTCGATGCGTCCGATCAGCTCGATCGGACGATGTGACAGGATGCCCCGGCAGCGATTCCGTCGGGCGTCACGGTCAACGGTGATGTGGATGCGCCCGTCCTTGGGAACCGGGATTCCCCACAGTCCCGCGGCCGTGTGATGACTGGCATATGCAGTCGCCGACTTGGTCCGTGCGATTGCGGCCTTGGCGCGTACCTCCATGGTCAGTGCCATCGTCGAGCAGAGATAGGTGTCGTAGAAGATCCGTTGATATGCCGAGGACAACAGCTCTCGCGTCGAGATGCCTGCCGCTCGGGCATCGGCCCGGCTGAACGGTGACCGGGGATTGAAGGGGATCGAATCCAATGATGTCGTCATACCCAGATACATAAGGATGTCGGCGAAAATCGACCGCGACTATCCACAGGGCATCGGAGCATCAGTCTGGGTTGTGGATAACTCGCCGGAAATCACCTCCTAGGGCTGAGGTGGTCGCTACGGCTGGCGCCCGCGGGCCACGAACGATCGCGGGCCGGGCGGGGACTGGGGTACGGCTGGCGCCCGCGGGCCACAAACGACCCCGGGCCGGGCACAATTCCGGTACGACTCGCGCCCGCGCGCCACAAACGACCCGGGGCCGGGCACAACTCCGGTACGGCTGGCGCCGGCGGGTCACAAACGACCAGCAGCCCGTCCGACCCGAAGTGGATCAGAGTCAGCGCCGCCGGAAGAGGGATTTCGGTGCCAGGTTCGCCAGCAGCCGACGCCAGCGGGATTCGGGGGCCAGGCCCCGGCGGATCTGGTGGGTCACCACCGGCAGTTCGCCTACGTCGTCGAGGTCGTCGGCTTCGAGGGTGCGGGCATAGCGACCGCGTTCGACCAGGACCGCGACCCGGCCGATCGCCTCGGACTCCGGGGGCTCGAGCCGACCACCTACTACCGCCCCGATCGTGCGTGGCGAACCGGGCGGCCAGGTGCCGCCATAGTCGATGACCGTATCCCGCAGTTCGGCCCAGGCGTCTTCCACCTGCTCCTCCGGTGCCTGGTCACCGGAGAGTCGCGCCGCACGCCGCCGGACTCGCAGCGTGGCCGGCGTCGCCAGAATGGCGAGCACCAGCAGCGTGATGCCTGCGACGAGCAGGTTGCGGCCCCACGACGAGCCGGTTTCGGTGTCCACCGCCAAAGGGTCGTCCGATGCTTCGGCGGAGGGTGCCACGCTCTCGTCCGAGGCGTCGGAACTCGGCTCGTCGGTCGGTGTCAGCGTCTCCGAATCGTCCGGTGAGTCGGACTGGGGGAGGGTCCACGAGGGCGGCGCACCGGTCACGGTGGACGGCGTCGGCTCGAACCGCACCCACCCCTGTCCGGCGAAGAACAGCTCGGGCCAGGCGTGCATGTCATGGATCGACACTTCCCAGGTGTCTCCCTCGGTGCGCTTGCCGGGCAGGAATCCGACCGCGACCCGGGACGGGATGCCGACGATCCGCGCCATCATGGCCATCGAGGTGGCGAACTGCTCGCAGTAGCCCTCCCGGTCGCGGAGCAGGAAGTTCTGCAGGGCCCGATAGCCGCTGCCCGGTTGGGGATCGGTGCTGTAGGTGAACTCCGAGCTGCGGAGGAACTCCTGGATCGCCCACGCCTTCTCCGCGTCGGTGTCGGCGTCCTCGGTCACCTCGCGGGTCAGGTCGATCAGATCCTCAGGCAGGTCCGGCGGCACCTCGGAGGTGGTGTTCTCGTCGGGCGGGGTGCCGGCCACCGCGCGGGCCAGAGTCGCGGCACTCGGCTCAAGGTCTCGGCTCTCGACCGTGTAGGTCAGGTTGCGGATCGCGTCGGTGCGGTTCCCCGTCCGGGCCACGGAGAGCATCACCAGTGAGTTCGGGTCGTACGCCCAGTCGCCGCTCACCCGCACTGTGCGCGGCGCGTACGGCAGCGGCAGATATTCCGAGCCGAAGTCGAGGATCGAGACCTCGGTGGTCCGCGGTTCGCCGGGCTCGCCGCTGACCCCCGGGATCACCGACAGCCGGGTGCCGCTCTCCAGCCGCATCTGCACGTTGCTCCAGCCGCCGGCGTCGAAGGACGGCAGCGAGGCCATCCGCAGGTAGAGTCCGCCGGGGCGATCCGAGGTGTAGTGCAGCACGACGCTGTTCTCGCCCTGCTTGAGGTTCCGGCGCAGATCCAGGGTCGGGTCGGTCAGCTGCAGCGGCCCGCCGCCACCGGGGCCGTTGCCGAGCGACAGCCCGGGCACCGTCAGCGTCGGCAGCGCCATGCCGAGCACCGCGGTCGCGATCAGCGCCGGCACTCCGATCAGAGCGGCGGCTCGCCAGACCACGGCGGTCGCGCTGCCATACCCTTCGGCGGAATCCCGGGAGAGCCCGCGAGTCCACCGCCCGGTCCGGTTCAGGCCGTCGGCGATCAGGATGCCGAGATAACCCAGTGCCAGGCAGAGAAACGCGCTGATCCAGGTGTCGGTCGGCAAGCCGAGAGCCGGTACGGCGAAGGCGGCGGCCGGTGGCATGATCCCCCACGCCGGACGGTCCAGGCCGCTGACGACGAGGTCGGTGAGCACGAACAAGACACCGATCACCGAGACGAAGATGATCTTGACCCCGGGATCGGCGTCCATCGGTGCCACCGATGTCTGCATGTGCTCGACGCCTTGGGCCCACAGCTCGGCGTAGTGCGCATACCAGGGCACGCCCCGGTTCGGAGTGAGCGAGCTCAGCACGAACAGCATGACGACCAGCAACACCACCTGGGCGCCGACCACGAAGCCGGGAGTCAGCCGCGCTCGCCGCATGCCGACGGTTGCCCCCGCCAGCACCAGCACCAGCAGCCAGGACTGGCCGAGATAGGTGTCCTGGGTCAATGGCTGGGCGGTCAAGCTGATCAGCAGCACCGCGACCGCCGAGGCGATGACCAGCCGGTCGCTGGCCCGGATCATGATCGTGCTCCGATCGCCGCCGCACCCAGCCGGTCCAGCCCGGCCCAAGCCTCGGCCACGCTCATTCCTCGCCGTACGCCGACGACGCGCCACTGGTGCTGGACGAGGATCTCGGTGGCCAGCTCGTGCTGGCTGCGCGTCCGCTCGCTGGTCGGCTCATCGCTGAAGGTGTCGACGTCGAGCACCATCGCCAGGCCCTGCGCGCGGTTGCGCCGCAGCCGCAGCAACGAGTTCGCATCGGACGGCGTGAGTCGACCCAGGATCGCCACCACCAGCTGGCCCGCCTTGTCCACGTCGGCGGCCTGGACGGCATAATGCAGGCTGGTCGTCTGCCGCGGCCGCAGATCGGTCAGCCGGCCGATGGCCAGATCGCTCGACGCGGAACTGTGCTGGCCGAGATTGCCGGAGATGTGCATCGAGCCATCCGGCTCGTAGATCTCGACCCCGAATCCGTCGTCGAGGAAGTGCACCGCGACCGAGGCCGCGGCCGAGACGGCCCACTCGAGCGAGCCGTGCATGCCGCGGCCGGCATGGCAGCCCGACCGTACGTCCAGCAGCACGCTGGCAGTGGGGTCCCACGCCTGCTCCTCGCGGCGCACCATCAAGTCTCCCCGGCGGGCGGTGGATCGCCAGTGGATGCGTCGCCGGTCGTCGCCGTGCCGATACTCGCGGATCAAGACGTCGTCCTGGCCGGTGATCCCCACCCGGTGCGGGCGCGACTCACCGGCACTGCCGGCACCGCCGGCCGATCGCATGGCCGGCAGGACCTCCACCACGGGGGTGATCATGACCTCGCTGGTGGCCTGGAAGTGCCGGTCCAGCTGGACCAGTCCGAACGGGTCGCTGGTTCGGACCAGCAACGGCCCGGTGTGGAAGCGACCGCGTACCCGACCCAGCAGCGGATATTCGATCTCCCGCCGCCAGGTCAGGTCGGCCTTGTCCACCGAGAATCGCGGCCGGTTGCCCAGCTCGGGCGGCACGGAGTCCTCCAGCAGCAGAATGCCGGCCGGCAGTCGACCCTCCTGGCGGAGGGCGATCCTGCCGCGCAACGGCGAGCCCAACGGTGCCCGGGCCGGTTGAACGCTGCGTTCGCACGACAGTCGCAGCCGGGCCCGGGCGACCAGCACGGCCGCGATGATCGGCAGCACCAGCAGGAGCAGGCCGACCCGCATCAGGTCGCGCTGCCCGGCGATCATGGCGGCCAGCACCACCAGCAGCCCGATGACCAGGAACGCATGGCCGCGGGCCGTGAACAGTCGCCAGGGTCTGCGCATCTCGGTCCGCCCGGTCCCGTCGTGTCCGCCCGCGGCTAGCGGTGGTCGGGTAGGTGTACCGAGGCGATCAGATGGGCGACGATCTCGTCGACCGTACGCCGGGAGATCTGAGCATCGGCCGACGGCAGCACCCGGTGTGACAAGACGGTCGGCGCCAGGCCGGCGACGTCATCGGGGCTGACGTAGCCGCGCCCGCCCAGTGCCGCCAAGGCTCGGCTGGCACGCAGCAACTGCAGCGTGGCCCGCGGGGAGGCGCCGAGCCGCAGCTCGCGACTGTTCCGGGTCGCGTGGACGATCTGCACCAGGTAGTTCTTCACGGCCGGGCTCACGTACACGGTCTTGACCGCCTCGATCAGCCCTTGGACGGTGGCCCCGTCGGTGACTGGTTCGAGGGCGGCCAGGGGGTCGGTGGTGCCGTGCGACTCGAGCATGGCCAGCTCGGCAGCGTGGGTGGGATAGCCGATGGCGACCCGGGCCATGAACCGGTCCCGTTGCGCCTCGGGGAGCGGATAGGTGCCTTCCATCTCGATCGGGTTCTGGGTGGCGATCACCATGAACGGCAACTCGAGCTGATAGGTCGTGCCGTCCACGCTGACCTGGCGTTCCTCCATCGACTCCAGCAGTGCGGACTGAGTCTTGGGTGAGGCGCGGTTGATCTCGTCACCGACCACGATGTTGGCGAAGATGCCGCCGGGCTTGAACTCGAAGTCGCGGGTCTCCTGGTTGAACACCGACACGCCGGTGATGTCGGAGGGGAGGAGATCGGGGGTGAACTGCACCCGGCGGACCGAACAGTCGATCGACCGGCCCAGTGCCTTGGCGAGCATGGTCTTGCCGACCCCCGGCACGTCCTCGACCAGCAGATGGCCTTCGGCCAGCAACACGGTCAGCGCCAGGTCGACCGCCGGTCGCTTGCCCTCGATCACCGACTCGATCGCGGTCCGGACCCGGCCCATCACCGAGACCACGTCATCGAGCGTCAATTCTCCGGTGGCCAGGCCGGCACCGCTCCGCTGGTAGCTGAGTGTCACGCGGCCTCCCGCCTCCTCGCGTCCGGTGTTCCCCGACCGGACAGGTCTCCTCGCACCCTACGTGCTGGGAGGGTGGTGTTAAACGACGACCTACTGCGCGGCACCCGCGCACGCGCCAGGCTGCCTTGTCGGTCGTCGCGGATAGAACCCAACCGCCCGCACGGGAGCAACCAACCCAGATCCAGCCTCAACCAGTGCCCAAGTGGAGCGAAGTGGAGTACAGTGGCGCGAAGTGGAGGAGATAGGGCGTCAGGTGGAGCGAGGAGGTGGGGAACGGGATGTTCCTCGGCACTCACACACCTCGCCTGGACGAGAAAGGACGGCTGATCTTGCCCGCGAAGTTCCGTGACGAGCTGGCTGCCGGCCTGGTCATCACGCGAGGGCAGGACCGATGCCTGGCCATCTGGCCGATGGAGACCTTCATCGCTCAGACCGCCGATCTGCGCAACGCCTCCTCCAGCAGCAAGCAGGTCCGGGACTACCAGCGGATGCTCGCCTCGGGAGCGTCCGACGAGGTGCCCGACAAGCAGGGGCGGATCACCATCCCGCCGCACCTGCGGGCCTATGCCGGTCTCGACAAGGAGTGTGTCGTGGTCGGCGCGATGAACCGGGTGGAGGTCTGGGATGCGGCGTCTTGGAACACCTACTCCACCGAGCAGGAAGCGGAGTTCGCCGATCTGAACAACGAGGGTTTCCCAGGGCTCTGAGCCCGTCCTGGGAGATGTCACACATCGGCTCGAGAGAACACGACAGCGCGTGCGGCGAGGCTTCAACCCGCAGGTCCGTTTGCCCTGGCACACCTTCCCCGGTGCCAGGTCAGATGAGGCGGGTCTCGGGTTGAAACCTGGCGGTACGCGCTGACTGTCCGCAGCAAGCGGGCAGGACGAGAGCAGGACAAGAGCAGGACGAGAAGGGTCGAGATGGCTACCCCCCGCGTGCCGCCGCGTCACGAGCCGGTGATGCTGGACGAGATCGTCGCCGTCCTCGCTCCCGCTCTGACCGCGCCCCTGGCTGACGACGCATCCAACAGCACCCGGCCGGTGCTGGTCGACTGCACGCTCGGTCTCGGAGGGCACGCCGAGGCGCTGTTGCGGGCCTGTCCCGAGTTGCACCTGATCGGCCTTGACCGTGACCCCAACGCCTTGGCCCTGGCGACCCGGCGGCTGGCCCCGTACGCCGATCGGACCACCTTCGTCGAGGCCGTCTACGACGAGCTGACCGACGTACTGGCCGAACTCGGTCGCCCCCGAGTCCAGGGCATTCTGCTCGATCTCGGTCTCTCCTCGCTGCAGATCGACGACACCGACCGCGGCTTCGCGTACGCCGTCGACGCGCCGCTGGACATGCGGATGGACGGGCAGCAGGAGCTGACCGCCGCCGAGGTGGTCAATACCTACAGCGCCAGTGAGCTGGCACGGATCCTCCGCACCTACGGCGAGGAACGGTTCGCCGACCGGATCGCTCGACGGGTCGTCGCGGCCCGGGCCGAGCAGCCGTTCGACACCTCCGCCCGGCTGGTCGGTGTGCTGGAGGCGGCGATTCCGGCGGCGGCCCGCAAGACGGGCGGGCATCCCGCCAAGCGCACCTTTCAGGCCTTGCGGATCGAGGTCAACCGTGAGCTGGCTGCGTTGGAGTCCGTGCTGCCGCAGGCGGTCGCGGCCCTCGCCGTCGGCGGCCGGATCGCGGTGTTGGCCTACCACTCGCTCGAGGACCGTTTGGTCAAGCAGGTGCTGGCAGCCGGTTCGCGCGACACGGCTCCCCCGGGGCTGCCGGTTGTCCCGGATGAGCATCAGCCGCAGTTAATGTTGCTAACCCGTGGTGCCCAGAAGCCGACGGAGGCAGAGATTGTGAGCAACCGCCGTGCTGCCTCGGCGCGTTTCCGGGCAGCGGAGCGGATTCGAGAGCCGCAGACCCGGGGGAGGGGAGCGGCATGAGCGCGCTGTGGTCATCGCTGCAGGCGCCCATCGTCGGCGGCCGGTCGTACCAGACCGGGGACAAGGACACTGGCGACAAGAGCTCGGAGCGGCGACTCCGGGCGGTCCCCTCGCTGCCGGCTCGGATGGCCCGGATCCCGTTCATCAGCGTGCTGATCGCCGTCTTCGGGGTCGGCATGGTCGGGTTGTTGATGGTCAACACCACACTGCAGAACCAGGCCTTCGAATCCCGGTCGCTGAATCGGCAGGCCGCGCAGCTGGTCTATCAAGAAGCCGAGCTGCAGTCTCAGTTGAACAAGCTGCGGACCCCCGATCAGATCGCCAGCAAGGCGTCGGCGCTCGGCATGCGGGCCAACCCGAAGCCGGCCTTCCTGGTCGTGCCCTCCGGCAAGGTGATCGGTGAGCAGTATCGGGTCACCGGTGACGAGATGAAGGGTCTGATCGTCAAGACACCGGAGCAGCTCGCGGCCGAGAAGGCCGTACGGGAGGCCAAGGCGAAGGCGAAGGCGGAAGCAGCCGCCAAGAAGAAGGCTGCCGCCGAGGCCAAGGCGGAAGCCAAGGCCAAAGCCAAGGCGGAGGCTGCGGCGCTGGAGGCAGCCGCGAAGAAGATCGCGGCCGAGGCCAAGGCGAAGAAGGCCAAAGCCGCCGAGAAGGCCAAGAAGGCGAAGCAGGCCAAGAAGCGGAACGGCGGCAACTGATGGCTCCCGGACGACCACTGCGGGAATCGGCGAAGCCGGCCGCCGCGCGGCACCGCCGAAGCGACAGCCAGACCGATCGCCGGCTCCGCGATGGCGGCAAAGCTCGGACCTCGACGGCCGCCCGCCGGCGCCGGAGGATCCGCCGGGTGCCGCTGGCCGACGGCACGCATCGCCTGCACGTCGTCTTGATCATGCTCGCGGTGGCGATGTCGTTGTGCGCCGGTCGGCTGCTGCAACTGCAGGGATTCGACTCGTCGGCGTACGCGGCCGAGTCCGCGGCGGCGCTGACCCAGCGGATGCCGCTGCTGCCCTCCCGGGGTGACATCACCGACCGCAACGGCACAGTCCTGGCGGCCACTGAGCCCGCCGTCGCCGTGACCGCCGACCCGTCCCTGACCGGTAAGCAGCCTGGTGCCTTCGCCGTCGTGATCGCGCCCTATCTCGGCATGACGGTCGAGGAGCTGCTGCCGCTGCTCACCAAGCGGGACACGCACTTCGTGTACCTGAAGAAGCAGGTGCCGGCGATGACGTACACCCGGATGGCAGCGGCGCTGGCCGAACAGAACCTGTACGGGGTCTTCCGGGAGAGCGACCCGATCCGCACCTACCCGGCCGGCTCGCTGGCCGGGCCGATCGTCGGCTTCGTCGATGGCGACGGGACCGGCAAGGCAGGGCTGGAGAGCTCGTTGCAGAGTCAGCTGGCAGGCGTCGAAGGGCAGGAGGAGTACGAGAGCGCGCCCAACGGCAGCAAGATCCCGCTCGGCGACAGCAAGATCACCCCGGCCCAGAACGGCTACGACTACCAGCTGACCCTGGACTCCGAACTGCAGTGGGTGGCACAGCGGCGGGTGGCGCAGCAGGTGAAGAAGGCCAAGGCCGACTTCGGCTTCGCCATCACCATGAACATCAAGACCGGCGAGATCTTGGCGCTGGCCCAGGCGCCGACGTACGACTCGAACGATCCCAAGTCGTCGCTGAAGAAACACCGCAACCTGCAGGCGGTCACCGCGCCGTACGAACCGGGCAGCGTGCAGAAGATCCTCACCTCGGCCGCGCTGCTGGAGTCGGGTCATGCGGGGGAGGGCACCCGGGTGAGCATCCCGAACCGGCTGCCGTCGGGCCCGTACCTGATCAAGGACCACTTCGAGCACTCTGACGACTATCGCTTGAACATGCGCGGGGTGATCGCGAAGTCGTCCAACATCGGCACCGCGATGCTGGCTCGGCAGATGCCGATCGATCAGTTGCACGACTATCTGGCGAAATTCGGACTCGGGAAGAAGACCGGGATCGAACTGCCTGGTGAAAGCCTCGGCACGCTGCCGGACGCGGACATGGAGCCGATGACACGCGACCGGGTCGCGTTCGGTCAGGGGCTGGCGGTGACCGGGATCCAGGAGGTCTCGGCGATCGCCGGACTGCTCAATGGCGGTGTCTACAACCCACCGACGATCATCAAGTCGGCTACCGACTCCGACGGCAAGCAGGTCGCGCTTCCGGTCCGAGAGCCGCGCCGGATCGTGTCGACGACGACCTCGGCACACATCCGTGACCTGATGCGCGCGGTGGTCGACAACTCGAGCACCGGCAAGTACTCGTTGCGGCTGGACGGCTACACCAGCGGCGGCAAGACCGGCACCGCGCAGCGAGGCACCGCGAGGGGCTACCAGGGCTATATCACCTCCTACGTCGGTTTCGCCCCGCTGAAGGATCCGCAGATCATCACCTATGTGGTGGTCAACAACCCGAAGAAGGGCGATCCGACCGGCACCCAGGTCGCCGCCCCGGTCTTCCGCGACATCATGCAGTACGCGCTGCCGCGCTATTCGGTGGCGCCGTCCAAGAAGGCAGTGCTGAAGCCGAAGCCGATCTCCTGGTGAACGGCGCGCCGAGCCTGCGGCCGACCGGGCTGGCCGGTCTCAGCTGGTTCGAGCTGCTGGGAGCCGACGTCGTCCCGGTGAGTTCGACCGGTGCCGCGGGGGAGCTGCGGTTCACCGGAGTCACCGCAGACTCGCGACTGGTGCAGCCGGGCGACCTGTACGTCGCGGTGCCCGGTGCCAGCCGGCACGGTGCCGACTTCGTCGCCGAGGCACTGGCACAGGGAGCGCTGGCTGTGCTCACCGACCCGGCGGGCGAGGAACGCGCGCTGACCGCGGCGAGCTCTCCGACAGGCTTGCCGGACGGGGACGGAGCGGGCTCATCGGTAGCCGCGGCGCCGGTCGCCGTGCTGCCGCAGCCCAAGTCCTTGATCCCGCTGCTCGCCGACCGGGTGTATCACCATCCGGCAGCCCGACTGCAGCTGTACGGGATCACCGGCACCAACGGCAAGACCACCACCGCCTATCTGCTGCAGGCCGCGCTGCGGGCCGCCGGCCAGCGGGTCGGTCTGATTGGGACGATCGGCTACCAGCTCGACGATCGTCGGTTGGAGTCCCGGCGGACCACGGTGACCACTCCCGAGGCGGCCGAGCTCTATGCGCTGCTGGCCGTGTTGGTCGAGTTGGGCGCGGACGCCGTCGTGATGGAGGTGTCCTCACATGCGCTCGTCCTGGGTCGGGTCGACGGGCTCTGCTTCGACGTCGCCGCCTTCACCAACTTTGGCTCCGATCACCTGGACTTCCATCACGACCTGGACTCCTATTTCGCCGCCAAGGCTTCGCTGTTCACTCAGCGGCGGGCCGCCCGGGCCGTGATCAACGTCGATGACCCGCGCGGGCAGCAGCTGATCGACCAGGCCCACCGGGAGGGTCTGGACGAGGCGCGATCGGTCAGCCTGGACGGTCCGGCGGACTATTCGGCCGCGGAACGGCGACCGGCCGGCAAAGGTCGGACCCTGATCTCGGTCCGCACACCGCACGGTGCGCTGCCGGCGACCCTGGGGCTGCCGGGAGAGTTCAACGTGCGCAACGCCTTGACCGCGCTCGCGATGGCCGATCTGGCCGGGATCGACCTGGCACTGGCTGCGGGTGGACTCCGCGACGCGGTGGTGCCGGGCCGGATGCAGCGGATCCCGCTCGGCCCGGAGGCGCCCGCGGTGTTCGTCGACTTCGCCCACACGCCACAGGCGGTGGGTGCGGTCCTGGCGACCCTGGCCGGTCACCGTCGGATCGTGGTGCTGGGCTGCGGCGGCGATCGGGACTCCGAGAAGCGGGCGCCGATGGGCGCGGCGGCGGTTGCGGGCGCCGAACTGGTCGTGGTGACCGACGACAACCCGCGTACCGAGGATCCGGCAGCGATCCGGGCCGAGGTGCTGCGCGGCGCCGCGGACGAGCTCGCCCGGTCGGGTAGGGACGTGACGGTCGTCGACGGTGGTAGCCGCCGGAAGGCCATCGCGGCCGCCCTGGCAGCTGCCGGGCCGGACGATGTGGTGGCGATCCTCGGCAAGGGGCACGAGCGCGGGCAGGAGATCGCCGGCTCGGTGGTGCCTTTTGCCGATGACGACGCGGTACGAGAGGTCTGGGCGGAAAGGGGCACGCCGTGATCCCGGTGACTGTTCGTGAGGTCGCGTCGTTGCTCGGGGCCGAGGTGACCGGGCCCGGCGAAGGGTATGACGACGGGCTCGACGAGGTGCTGACCGGCCTGGTCGTCGACTCCCGTCAGGTGGCTTCCGGGAGTCTGTTTCTGGCGCTGCCCGGCGAGCACGTCGACGGTCATGATTACGTCGTCGGCGCGTTCGCCCGTGGTGCCGCGGCGGCGTTGACCGCCAGACCGGTCGACGGGGCTGCGGGTCCTTGTCTGGTGGTCGCCGATCCGCTGCTCGCCGCCGGCCGAATCGCGCGTGACCAGGTGGATCGTGGGACGGCGGGCGGACTGCGTACGGCGGCGCTGACCGGTTCGGCGGGCAAGACCTCGACCAAGGATCTGCTGGCGCAGCTGTTGGAAGCGGCCGGTCCGACGGTCGCCCCGATCGGGAACCTCAACAACGAGCTCGGTCTGCCGCTGACCGTCTGCCGGATCGAGTCCGACACCAGATACCTCGTTGCCGAGATGGGGGCCCGGGGGATCGGTCACATCGCCTATCTGTGCGGCATCGTGCCGCCTCAGGTGGCGGCCGTGCTGAACGTCGGGACCGCGCATGTGGGCGAGTTCGGCGGCCAGGAGCAGATCGCGGTCGCCAAGGGCGAGATCGTGGAGGCGCTGCCCGCCGACGGCACGGCCGTGCTGAACGCGGACGATCCGCTGGTCTGGGCGATGCGCTCGCGGACCGCGGCGCGGGTGGTCGCCGCCAGCACCGCCGGTGAGCCGAGTTGGCCGGACGCGGTCTGGGCCGACGACATCGTCGCCGATCCGCTCGGTCGCTGCTCGTTCCTGCTGCACCAGAAGTGGTCGGCAGAGCCGTCGGCGGACCCGGTTCGGATCCAGTTGGGCGTCTCCGGTCACCATCAGGTCGGCAACGCCGTCATCGCGGTCGCGATGGCGCGGGCCCTGGGCGTGGACCACGCCACCGTGGTCGAGGCGCTGCCCGCGGCGCAACCCCGATCTCGATGGCGGATGGAGCTCACCGAGCGAGCTGACGGCGTACTCATCGTCAACGACGCCTACAACGCCAACCCGGAGTCGATGCACGCTGCGTTGGACACCGTCGAGGAGATGCTTGCCGGCCGGACGGCTCCCGATGGCCGGACCGCCGCCCAGCCGACTGCAGCTGGTGTGCCGAGGGTACGAGGCTGGGCGGTGCTCGGCGACATGTTGGAGCTCGGGGACTCGGCGGCGGCCGAACACCGGGCACTGGGCAGCTATGCGATCCGACATGGGATCAGCCGGTTGATCGCGGTCGGCTCCTTCGCCGACGAGATCGTCGCCGGCGCCCTGGCCGCCGGAGCTGTTGCCGCGGATGCGAGGGCGGTAGGAGCGACCGTGGAGTCGGTCGGGGACGACCGGGACGCTGCCGTACGACTGGTGGCAGAAGGGCTCGCGCCAGGCGACGTGGTTCTGGTCAAGGCCTCGCGTGGCTTAGCCTTGGACACCGTGGCCGCCGCCCTTGCGGTGGCCGATCCAGTCGGCCGAGACGACCAACACGGCCGAGAAGACGAGTCGGGCCACGACCAGCCCGGCCTGGACGAGCACAGTGGGGGCACCGCGTGAAGACGATCGTTTTCGCCGGTGCACTGGCTCTGCTGGGCACGCTGCTCGGCACCCGGCTGGCCATTCGCGAGCTCGTGAAGAAGGGCTACGGCCAGCTCATTCGGGACGACGGGCCGACCTCGCACCACGTGAAGCGGGGCACGCCGACGATGGGCGGCCTGGTCATCATCGCGGCGGTCCTGGTCGCCTATATCGGCAGCCATCTGCTGACCTGGACGCCGCCGTCCGCGTCGGCGGTGCTGGTCTTGTTCTTGTTCACCGGGCTCGGTGCGGTCGGTTTCCTCGACGACTACATCAAGATCCGCAACCAGCGCTCCCTGGGTCTGCGCAGCAAGGCCAAGATGGCCGGCCAGGTGCTGGTCGCGGTCGTCTTCGCGCTGCTGTCGCTGCAGTTCCCCGACGAGCGAGGCATCACTCCGGCATCCACGCACATCTCCTTCCTGCGCGACATCCCGTGGCTGCAGCTGCCGATTATCCTGGTGGTGCTCTGGGTCATCCTGCTGATCGCGGCGGCCAGCAACGGTGTCAATCTGACCGACGGCTTGGACGGGCTGGCGACGGGCTCCTGCACGATGATCTTCGGCGCATTCACGCTGGTGAACATCTGGCAGTACAACCAGTCCTGCGCCTACACCGCCTCGGCCGGACCGAAATGCTATGAGGTGCGAGACCCGTACGACCTCGCGGTGGTCGCCATCGCGCTCGCCGGCGCCTGCTTCGGCTTCCTCTGGTGGAACGCCGAGCCGGCCAAGATCTTCATGGGCGACACCGGCTCGCTGTCCCTGGGTGGTGCGTTGGCCGGGTTGGCGATCTTCACCCGGACCGAGCTGCTGCTGCTGATCCTCGGCGGTCTGCTGGTGATCGAGGTCGGCTCGGTGATCCTGCAGACCAGCTACTTCAAACTGACCCGAAGAATGACCGGCACTCCACGCCGCCTGTTCAAGATGACGCCGTTCCATCACCACTTCGAACTGCTGGGCTGGGCCCAGGTGACGATCGTGATGCGCTTCTGGATCATCTGCGGGCTCTTCGTCTCCGCTGCCTTGGGCATCTTCTACGCCGAATGGGTCGTGGGAACGTGAGTAGTTCTTCGGGTGGTCTGAGCTGGCTGCCCACCGCCGACGGTGCATCGCCGTGGTCGCAGGCCCGGGTGCTGGTGACCGGGCTCGGCGTGTCCGGGTTCGCGGCGGCGGACGGGCTGTTGGAGTTCGGCGCGCAGGTCGTGGTGGTCGAGGACAAGGTGACCGAGGCCAACAGTGACAAGGCCGAACTGCTCCGTACGCTCGGCGCGGAGGTCCGGCTCGGGCCGGGGTCCAGCACCCTGCGACCGGACGGTATCGATCTGATCGTCACCACCGGGTGGAGTCCGACGCATCCGCTGCTGGCCGCCGCGGCTGCCGCCGGCATCCCGATCTGGAGTGAACCCGAGCTCGCCTGGCGGCTCAGCCGGCCGAAGCGCCCCACACCCTGGCTGGGCATCACCGGCACCAACGGCAAGACCACCACCACCCAGATGCTGGAATCGATGCTGCGGGCCGCCGGGCTGCGGACGGCAGCGGTCGGCAACATCGGCCGGCCGCTGATGGAGACCGTGCTGGACCCGGAGCCGTACGACGTGCTCGCCGTGGAGCTGTCCAGTCATCAGCTGCACTGGTCGCACGCGCTGGCGCTGCACTCGGCGGCCGTGCTCAACTTGGAACCGGACCACTACGAGTGGCACGGCGGACCACAGGGCTACCGCGACGCCAAAGCGAAGATCTACTCCGGCGTCCAGGTCGCCTGCGTCTACAACGTCGCCGATCCGGCCACCGAGCAGATGGTCGAGGACGCCGAGGTGGTGGAGGGTGCCCGGGCCATCGGGTTCACCCTGGGCACCCCAGGTCTGTCCATGCTCGGGGTGGTCGACGATCTCTTGGTCGATCGCGCGTTCATCGAGCAGCGCCGCGACTCGGCCCTGGAGCTGGCCAAGGTCGCCGACGTGACCCCGGCAGCGCCGCACAACATCGCGAATGCGCTGGCGGCGGCGGCGCTGGCCCGGGCGTACGGTGTGCCGGCCACCGCGGTCCGCGATGGGCTGCGCGGCGTGCGGGTGGGTGCGCACAAGATCGAGACCGTCCTGGTCCGCGACGGCATCACCTACGTCGACGACTCCAAGGCGACCAATCCGCATGCGGCCGACGCCGCGCTCCGGGCATTCGAATCGGTGGTCTGGATCGCCGGCGGCCAGGCCAAGGGCACCACCTTCGACGACCTGGTCGTCAGCCACCGCGACCGGCTGCGTGGCGCCGTGCTGTTGGGGCTCGACCGCGCCGTGATCGCCGACGCACTGAGCCGACACGCGCCCGAGGTCCCGGTGATCACCATCGAGGAGACCGAAGATGGAGCGATGGCGCAGGCCGTGGCGGCCGCGGACTCCCTGGCTCGTCCGGGAGACACCGTGCTGCTGGCTCCGGGATGCGCCAGCTTGGACATGTACAGCGACTATGCCGCCCGAGGAGACGCCTTCGCCGCGGCCGTACGCACTGGGTGAGGAGTGACCGCGTGGCGACCAAGCCGAAACCGGATATCTCGCCCACGGGCACCCGTACCCTCCGCACCTGGCTGCAGACCATCCTGGAGCGGCCGCTCACCAGCTATCACCTGGTGTTGGGCTCATCCGCGATGTTGCTCGCGCTCGGGTTGATGATGGTGCTGTCGGCGTCCAGTGTCAGCGCCTACCTGGCCTTCGACGACGCCTACTACTACGTCAAGCGGCAGGCAGTGTTCCTGGTGCTCGGCGTGCTCGGGGCGTTCGCGCTGGTCCGGCTGCCGCAGAGCGTACTGCGGGTCTTCGGCTGGATCGGGGTGGCGCTGGCGACCGTGCTGCTGATCTTGACCTACACCGCGCTCGGCTTCGAGAGCGGCGGCAACCGCAACTGGATCGACCTCGGCTTCACCTCCATCCAGCCGTCGGAGTTCGCGAAGCTGGCCATGATCATCTGGGGGGCCGATGTGTTGGCCCGCAAGGACCGGCTGATCGACCAGCCCAAGCATCTGCTGATTCCCTATCTGCCGGTCTGCGGCACCTTGATCCTGCTGGTGGTCTTCCAGGGCGATGCCGGGACCGCGGTGGTGATGGGCTCGATCATGGTCGGGGTGCTGTTCATCGTCGGCGCCCCGCTGCGAGTGCTCGCGGTGCTGGGCCTCGGTGCGGTCGCCGGTGTGATCACCTTGTTCGTGACCAGCCCGGTCCGGATGCGCCGGCTGGCCGCGTACCTGGATCCGACCACGAACCTCAACGGCGCCAACGACCAGGCCAACGCCGCGATGCTGGCGATCGCCTCCGGCGGCTGGTGGGGGCAGGATCTCGGTGGCAGTCGACAGAAGTGGGGCGGGCTGCCGGTCGCGCACTCCGACTTCATCTTCGCGGTGATCGGCGAGGAGCTGGGGCTGTTCGGCAGTCTGATCGTGCTGACGCTGTTCCTGGTGCTCGGCTATGCAGGTCTGCGGATCGCCACCCGCAGCGACGAGAAGTTCCGTCGGTACGCGGCCGGTGGAGTGACGATCTGGTTCATGATCCAGGCGCTGATCAACCTGGCCGTGGTGCTGCGGCTGCTGCCGATCGCCGGCGTGCCACTGCCGCTGGTGTCGTACGGGGGATCGGCGCTGATCGCCAACCTGCTGGCCCTGGGCGTGTTGTTGTCGTGTGCCCGGCATGAACCCGAGGCCCGCAAGCTGCTCGCCGCCCGCCGGAACAAGACGCCGAAGCGTAGGTTCAGTGCGGTGACCGAATCACCGAAGGCAGCCGATGCACGGAAGGCGAGCGTATGACCAGTGTGGTGCTGGCTGGAGGTGGGACGGCCGGGCACACCTCGCCGCTGATCGCGACCGCGCAGCAGGTGCTCCAACTGGCACCGGAGGCCCGGGTGACGGCCGTCGGCACCGCCCGTGGCCTGGAGACCACCGTCGTACCTGCCGCCGGACTGACCCTGGAGCTGATCCCGCCCGTACCCTTGCCGCGCAAGCCGGGTAAGGACCTGCTGCTGGTGCCTTCCCGGCTGGGCCGAGCCGTCGGCGACGCCGGTCGGCTGCTGGACAAGGTGGGCGCCGACGTGGTGGTCGGCTTCGGCGGGTACGTCTCGACTCCCGTCTATCTCGCTGCCCGACGCCGCAAGCTGCCGATCGTGATCCACGAGCAGAATGCCCTGCCTGGGCTGGCCAATCGACTGGCTTCGCGGTTCACCGACCATGTCTTCACCTCCTTTGCCGACACTCCACTGCCACACGCCACCTGCATCGGGCTGCCGCTGCGGGCCGGGATCACCGACCTCGATCGGGCGGCATCCCGGGCTGCGGCGCGGGTTCGGCTCGGGCTGCCGGCCGAGGGGCAGGTGCTGTTGGTCAGCGGTGGCTCGCAAGGTGCGGCGAGCCTCAACCGGGCGGTGATCGGCTCGATCCGGACGCTGCTCGAGGCCGGCATCTCGGTGCTGCATGCCGTCGGCCCCAAGAACCTGACCGATGACCTGGCCACGCTGACCGATCAGGGCACCGGTGCGGTCTATCTACCGCTGGCCTACATCGAGGAGATGGATGTCGCGTACGCGGCTGCCGACCTGATGCTGGGCCGCTGCGGGGCGAGCACGGTCCTGGAGACCGCTGCCGTCGGCCTGCCGGCAGTCTTCGTGCCCTATCCGCACGGCAACGGTGAGCAGGCTCGTAACGCCGCCGGCGTGGTAGCGGCCGGCGGCGGGGTGCTGCTGGCCGACGCCGACTGCACCGCCGACTGGGTGACGGCCGAGATCCCGACCCTGATCCGCCCGGACGTGCTGGCCAGGATGACCCGGGCGCTGGCCGGGGTCGGCCGCCGGGACGCGGCCACGGTGCTGGCCCGGGAGACCTTGCGGCTGACCGGTTGGAGTGATGAGGACGCGGTGGAAGGACGGACCGGCTGATGGGGCTGCTGACACCGGTCGAACTCGTCGGGGTGCGCGAGCTCGGCCCGGTCCACTTCATCGCGATCGGCGGCTCCGGCATGAACGGCATCGCCTCGGCGCTGCTGCACCTCGGGGTCCCGGTCAGCGGCAGCGACCGGCAGGACTCGAAATATCTGCGCGCGTTGGAAGCTGAAGGAGCCCGGGTCTACGTCGGTCACGATGCCGCCCAGCTGTCCGACGATGTGCAGACCGTGGTCGCCTCGTCGGCGATCCGGGAGGACAACCCGGAGTTGGCCAAAGCGCGCCGCCGGGGGCTGCGGGTGCTGCACCGCAGTGCGGCGCTCGGCTCGATCATGCTCGGTCGCCGCGGCGTGGCCGTGGCGGGGACGCACGGCAAGACCACGACGACGGCGATGATCTCCCACGTTCTCTCGGGGGTGGGCGCCGATCCCTCGTACGTCATTGGTGGCTCTCTCACCGGCGCGAGCACCGGCGGCCACATCGGCGGCGGTGACGCGTTCGTGGTGGAGGCCGACGAGTCCGATGGCTCCTTCCTGCAGTATCCGGCCGAGATCGCGGTCGTCACCAACGTCGACCCGGATCATCTGTCCAACTGGGGGACCGCGGAGAACTATGCCGACGGGTTCCTGCGGTTTGCGACCGGTGAGACAGTCCGGTTGCTGGTGATCAGCGCCGACGATCCAGGTGCGGTGGTGCTGACCGAGCGAGTTCGCGGGTTGGCGGGGGAGCGGCCGAGGATCGTCACCTACGGTGCGGCCGAAGGGGCGGATATCCGGATCGCCAACGCCGCCTTCGAAGGCACCGGTTCGAGTTTCACGCTCGCTGGGGAACAAGTCCGGCTGAGGGTGCCGGGGGATTACAACGTCTGGAACGCCGCGGCGGCGTACACGGTCGCCGTTGCACTGGGCGCCGATCCGGCGGCGGCCCGCGCCGAGCTGGAGACGTACGGGGGCACCAAGCGCCGGTTCCAGCTGATCGGCACCGTCGATGACATCCGGGTGTACGACGACTACGCGCACCACCCGACCGAGGTGGCCAACACCTTGCGAGCGGCCCGAACGGGAGTTGCGGGCACCGGCGGGCGGGTCGTGGCCTGCTTCCAGCCGCATCTCTATACCCGGACGCGGGACTTCTGGCGGGAGCTGGCGGCGGCCCTGGAGATCGCCGACCAGGCCGTCGTGATGGACGTCTGTGGTGACCGGGAGGATCCGATCCCGGGCATCGATGGGGCGATGGTGGCGGAGGCGGTGACGCCCGGGACGGCCGAGGTGACCTACGTGCCCGGTTGGGACGATGCCGCGCCGACGGTCGCCAGGATTGCCCAGCCAGGGGACCTGGTGGTCACCCTCGGCTGCGGTGACGTGACCAAGGTCGCGCCGCTGATCGTCGACGAGCTGGCGGCCCTGCGTGGGGCAGGGGCCTGATGGCGACGACCATGACGACCCGGCCACCCTCGGTGGCGGACGGCAAGAAGGGCCGGCAACTGCGCCGCCGCCGACGGATCTGGCCGTTCGTGCTCGGTGGCGTGCTGCTGGTGGCACTGCTGGGCGCCGGAGTCTGGCTGGTCTGGTTCTCCTCGGTACTGGCCACCCAGCACGTGCAGATCACCGGGCTGAAGACACTGAGCAAGGACGAGGTCAACAGCAGGGCCGCGGTGCCGCTGGGTGTCCCGCTGGCACGTCAGGATCTCCCGGGAATTGCCGACCGGGTCGCCCAGTTCCCGCAGATCGAGCACGTGGTGGTCGAGCGGTCCTGGCCGAACGACGTCAAGGTCGTGGTGACTGAGCGGACCCCGGTGTTCGCGGTCCGCTATGCCAATCTGTATGTGCTGGTGGACAAGAGCGGCGTTCCGTACCTGACGGTCACCAAGCAGCCCGACGGACTTCCGCTGGCGGCCGCCAGCAAGGACGACCGAGCCAGCCTGGTCGAGATCGCCACCGTCTCCCGGGACCTGTCGAAGAAGCTGCGCCAGCAGGTGGTGACGATTCGCGCCGATTCCCCGTACGCGCTGGTGCTGGTGCTCGACTCGGGCGTGGAGATCTCCTGGGGCACCTCGGAGCAGTCCAAGCTCAAAGGTCAGGTCGCGCTGGCCTTGCTGAAGCACGACCCGAAGGCCATCGACGTCTCCGCCCCCCATAACGCCACGATCCGTTAGTCGTCACTCGCTCGGGTTCCCCCACCGGAACCCCCACAACTCAGAAGTCGAGCGAGCCCGTCGCGAGCGGCCGCGAGGCGGAGCGAGGGCTCCGTCTGGAACGACGAGAGAGCAAACACGTTCTTCCGTTTGCGAACGAGGAGCGAAGACGGAGTCCTGGGAGCGCAGCCGAACAGCGAGTGACGACAGCACAGCCCCCTCAAGGTCAACTTCAGGGTCAGCGTTGAGGGTGTTTTCTCGACCCTCGGGCGTGTCCAGGGGTCCCATGTGGACAGTGGTTGAAGCGACTTACTAGCGTTGCCGGAGCGTCGTCGGCCACCCTTGAGTTTCCTTCCCCGCAGACCTGAGGTCCAGGCTGTCGCGCGCACGGAATGTCCCATCAGCACAAGAGGCAGGAACCACGTGGTGTCGGCATCACAGAACTACTTGGCCATCATCAAGGTCGTCGGCGTCGGCGGAGGCGGGGTCAACGCGGTCAACCGGATGATCGAGCAGGGTCTGCGGGGGGTCGAGTTCATCGCGGTCAACACCGACGCCCAGGCGTTGCTGATGAGCGATGCCGACGTCAAGCTCGACATCGGCCGGGATCTCACGCGTGGTCTGGGCGCCGGTGCCGACCCGGACAAGGGCCGCCAGGCGGCCGAGGACCACGCCCAAGACATCGAGGACGCCCTGAAGGGCGCCGACATGGTGTTCGTCACCGCCGGCGAGGGCGGTGGCACCGGCACCGGTGGTGCACCGGTGGTGGCTCGGATCGCCCGGGCCCTGGGCGCCCTGACCATCGGCGTGGTGACCCGCCCGTTCTCCTTCGAGGGCAAGCGGCGTGCCAACCAGGCGGATCAGGGCATCTCGAACCTCCGCGAGGAGGTCGACACTCTCATCACCATCCCGAACGACAAGCTGCTCCAGATGATCGATCACCAGATCGCCATCCTGGATGCGTTCAAGCAGGCCGACCAGGTGCTGCTGCAGGGCGTCTCGGGCATCACCGATCTGATCACCACGCCCGGTCTGATCAACCTCGACTTCGCCGACGTCAAGGCGGTCATGTCCAATGCCGGCTCGGCCTTGATGGGCATCGGCGCCGCGCGCGGTGAGGACCGCGCACGAGCCGCGGCCGAGATGGCGGTCTCCTCCCCGCTGCTGGAGGCCAGCATCGACGGTGCCCACGGCGTGCTGCTGTCGATCGCCGGCGGCTCCGACCTCGGTCTGTTCGAGGTGTCTGCCGCCGCCAACCTGATCCAGGAGGCGGCCCACGAGGACGCCAACATCATCTTCGGCACGGTGATCGACGACGCCCTCGGCGACGAGGTGAAGGTAACGGTGATCGCGGCCGGGTTCGAGGGCGGCTCACCGCCTCGGCGGCAGCCGGGCATCAGCCGGGCCGCCGATCTGCGCGCCAACCGTCCCGGCCCGGCCACCATGGCCGGCCACTCCGCGGCAGCGGCGGGTTCGTCGCGGAACAACCCGTTCTCCTCCGAGCAGGCGGCACCGCGACCGGCGACACCCCCGGTGTCCACCTCTCGGCCGGCCGCTCCGGCAGCCGACGACGATGACCTGGACGTGCCAGACTTCTTGAAGTGACCGCGTGTCGGCCCCGGCGATCCCGGGGTCGTGCCGTCTTGGGCGGTAGGGTCGAGCGCGGAACCTGGACCTGCACGGAGGGTAAGGACTCAATCCCATGGCCGAAAGACTGAAGCGGGCAGCTGCCTGGCTCGGGCTGGTGACCGACGACCGGTACGGGCAGTACGACGAGTCCGACGGAGAGCTGACCGAGGGCATCAGCCGCGAAGAGCTGGTCGGTGACACCGACCAGAGCACCGCGGCCAAGACCTCGACCTCCGCGACCGGCTGGAACGCCGGCCAGGACAGCGCCTCATCCTCGGGGGTCGGCAGCGTCACTCCGCTCGAGACGAAGCGTCCCGCCGCCACCTCGGTGGTGGCATCCAATCCGCCTGTTGCTCCAACGCCCCGGACGGCTGACATGTCGCGCATCATCACTGTGCACCCGCGTACCTACAACGAGGCCCGCACCATCGGCGAGCACTTCCGCGACGGGGTGCCGGTCATCATGAACCTGTCCGAGATGGAGGACGTGGACGCCAAGCGGCTGGTCGACTTCGCCGCTGGTCTCATCTTTGGTCTGCGTGGCAGTATCGAGCGTGTCACCAGCAAGGTGTTTCTCCTCTCGCCCCCCAACGTCAACGTGACGGCGGAGGACAAGGAGCGCATCGCGGGCGGCTTCTTCAACCAGAGCTGACCCGCCGGTCGGTGACGGACGCCGGCACACGACAGAGGCTACGGGACTCGACTCATGTTCATCATCGGACTCATCATCCAGTGGGTGCTCTGGATCTTCTTGCTGATCCTCTTCGCCCGGATGATCCTTTCCTGGATCCCGGTGCTGGTGCGGGACTGGCAACCGCGCGGTCCGATGCTGGTGGTCGCGGAGGTCGTCTATTCGATCACCGATCCGCCGCTGCGGGCGCTGCGGAAGGTCCTCCGACCGGTCCGGATCGGCAACATGATGCTCGACCTCGCCTTCCTCGGTCTGGCCATCGGTGTCAGCATCCTGATGCGTGTCAACGCCGCCATCTTCTTGTAGCGCTGGTCGGTCGCTTGTGGCCCGCGGGCGTCATCCGTACGAGGTTCACGCTCAGCTCGCGTTCATACGTGGCCCAGTGGACAATTTCCATCCGTGGGCGGTGTTTGTGGCCCGGGGGCGCGAAACGTACCTGGGATGCACCTGACCTGTGGTCGTTGATGGCCCGCGGGCGGCAGACGTACCGGTCGCGGCTCGGCACGTGTCGAACCTGACATCTCGGCTGCGGTGTGCGCGGGTGAGCAGAGGCAGACCCGGCGAGTACGGTAGGTGCCGGTCGGTCGCATGCGACGCCCGGCGACTGTCGTATCAGCGAGACACGGCCAGGTCGGGAGCCCCGGACCGGGCCGAAGAAACAACAAGAGAAGCAACTAACTGAGGTGGACGATGACGCTGTCGCTGGACGACGTGCGCAACAAGCGGTTCCGGATGACTCGTAGGTCCGGCTACGAAGTGATTGAGGTCGACGAGTTCGTGGACCAGGTGGAGGTGTCCTTCGAGCAACTCACCGAGGAGAACCAGAACCTCAAGAAGCAGCTGGAAGCGTTGCAGGCGACGGCGCCCGAGCCACCCGCCGCCACGCCGGTGCCGGCTCCGCCGAGCACGAGCGGCGCCGAGACCATTGTGGTCACCACGGGCGCTGAAGCGAGTACCGCTGTCGTACGGCTGGTTGCCATGTCCACCGAGCAGGCGGAGCGACTGGTCGTCGAAGCCACGGACGAGGCGAACGAGATCAAAGAGAAGGCGGCGGCGTCGGCGCACGAGGTGACCAGCGATGCGCAAGCTCGGGCGGATCGCCTCGTTGCCGAGGCGCAGCAGACCGCTGAGCGGGTCCGGGCCGAGGCTCAGGGTCGTGCCGACAGCCTGGACGCGGAGGTCGCAACTCGTCGCGTCGCGCTGCTGGATGCACTGAACAGCGAGCGGGACGCGTTGCAGCTGGCGGTCGGCGAGTTGCGCAGCTTCGAGAACAGCTTCCGGGCCAACCTCACCGGCGAGCTTCGTCAGCACATCAGTGCCTTGGAGGCCGGGCATGCCCAGCCGGCCAAGGTGCCTGCCCTGGCCTCTGACACCGATGCAGCCGCCGGGACCGGTACGGCCAGTGTCGGGACGTCATCGGCGGACGCGGCCAACGACTCTGCTGACTCGGTGTTCCCCGGCGAGGACCCTGCCCAGAACGCCGGAGCCGAAACCGCTGACCAGGGCAGCGAGACGCCTCGGCTGGATGCGTTGCTGGGCGACCGTTGATATCTGGGAACCGATACTAAGAATCTTCGGTGTCTCGTTGAAGTACGAGACCGCAAGCCCTATGGTTCGTGCGACATACAGCAGCACAGCCGAGCCATGGCTGCTTCACTGACCCCAGGGGGCCAACCTATGACGACGACGCGGGCGACCGCCGACGACAGAGCCGGGACCGACAAACCACGGCTGAAGCTGGATGCTGCAAGCCTGCCCGTGCGAGACGGGGAGGACCCCTGGACTGCCGAGGAGCTCGAAGAGGTCCGCGAGACCTTGGTGAGCGACATCGACCGATTTGCCAGTCAGCTGCAGATTTCCGAGGCCGAACTGGTCGGGCTGCTCTGGGAGGGCAATGAGGGCGCCGGCCGTGACCCTGCCGACGTCGGCTCGGCGAACTTCGAGCGCGATGCCGAAATGTCGCTGGCGAACAATGCCCGCGAGATGCTCGATCAGGCGCGGTTGGCGCTGCGTCACATCGAGCAGGGTGCGTACGGCCGGTGCGACAGCTGCGGCCAGCCGATCGGCAAGGGGCGTCTGATGGCGTTCCCGCGGGCGACGCTGTGTGTCACCTGCAAGCAGCGGGAGGAGCGTCGATAGCCGGCGGTGCAGCGTCCGGCGCCCACCAGCGCCGGATGCGAGTGGTGTTCGCCCTTGTCGGCGCCTGTGGTCTGCTGCTTGATCAGCTCACCAAGCTGCTGGCCGTGCGCAACCTCGATCCGCTGGATCCGCCGGTGCTGCTGGGCGGCTTGGTCACCTTGCGACTGATCCGCAACCCGGGTGCGGCGTTCTCCCTCGGCGAGAACTTCACCATCGTCTTCGCCCTGCTGGCCGCCGCCGTGCTGACCTTCATCTTGGTCAGGCTCGCGCCACGGATCAATCATCCCGGCTGGGCGGTCGCCTTGGGGCTCCTGGTCGCCGGCGTGGCCGGCAATCTGATGGACCGGATCTTTCGCGAACCCGGGTTCCTGCACGGTCACGTCGTCGACTTCATCCAGCTGCCGCACTTCGCGATCTTCAACGTCGCGGATATGTGCATCACCTCGGCCGCGGTGCTGATCATGGTCTTGGCGGTGGTGAAGAACGTCGGCATCGGCGGCGAGCATTACACGCGGGCCGGGGAAACCGTCGCCGATCCAGCGGCGAAGCCATCCGAGGAACCGGAACGGGAGTCGCGCGAGTGAGCGAGCCACGCGTGCTCCTGGTGCCCGAAGGGCTGGAGGGGGAGCGAGTCGACACCGCAGTCTCCCGGATGCTCGGGGTGTCCCGCAGCCGGGTCGCTGAGCTGGCCGCCGACGGATCGGTGGTGGTCGACGGCCAGGTGGCGGGAAAGTCCGACCGGATCCGGGCGGGGTCGGTGCTCGAAGTGATCCTCGGTGAGCCCCGGACGGCGACTGTGCAGCCGATGATCGCAGCGGGGCTGACGGTGGTGTACGACGATGACGACATCGTGGTGATCGACAAGCCGGTCGGCGTCGCCGCCCATCCCAGTGTCGGGTGGAGCGGTCCGACCGTGCTGGGTCACCTGGCCGCGGCGGGTTTCCGGATCTCGACCTCCGGGGTGCCGGAGCGACAAGGGATCGTCCAACGGCTCGACGTCGGCACCTCTGGGCTGATGGTGGTGGCGAAGAGCGAGATCGCGTACAGCGTGCTGAAGCAGGCCTTCCGTTCCCGGACGGTCGACAAGACGTACCACACCCTGGTCCAGGGCCATCCCGATCCGTTCACCGGAACCATCGACGCACCGATCGGGCGGCATCCCAGTGCCGAGTACAAGATGGCCATCACGGCCAACGGCCGGCACAGCGTGACCCACTACGACACGCTGGATGCGTTCGTGGGCAGCACCCTGTTGGAGGTCCATCTGGAGACCGGACGGACACACCAGATCCGGGTGCACATGGCAGCGATCCATCACCCGTGCGTCGGCGATCCCATGTACGGCGGCGATCCGGTGCTCGCCGCCCGGCTCGGTCTGGAGCGGCAGTGGCTGCATGCGGTCCGGTTGGGTTTCGTCCACCCGGTACGGGGCGAGTACGTGACCTTCGAGTCCGACTATCCCGACGACCTCCGGCACGCTCTCGACATGGTGCGGGACGCCTGACCCTCCGCCGGACCTCGAGAGCCGGCTGACTCGGCGGATGGCAGGGGAGGAGACCAGCGGTGTCGGTGGCACGCATCTGCGGTGGTCACCTTATGTAGGGTCGGCTCGTGCGGAGAGCAAACATCGTGTGTACGCTCGGGCCGGCCTCAGAGTCGCCCGAGCGTCTGGTCGAACTGGTAGAAGCGGGCATGGACGTCGCTCGGCTCAACATGAGCCACGGCGACTATGCCGAGCATCGCAAGCGACTGGAGGCCGTCCGCGAGGCGGCGCGGCTCGCCGGCCGACCAGTCGGTGTGCTGGTCGACCTCCAAGGCCCGAAGATCCGGCTCGGCCGCTTTGCCGCCGGCAAGGAGGTGCTGGTTCCGGGGGCCCAGTTCACGATCACCATCGATGACATCCCCGGCACTGTCGACCGCTGCTCGACCACCTTCAAGGGGCTGCCAGGCGACGTGGCCCCCGGCGACACGATCTTGATCGATGACGGCCGGCTCCAGCTGGAGGCGATCAGCGTCACCGACACCGACGTGGTGACCCGGGTGGTCGTGGGCGGTGAGGTGAGCAACAACAAGGGCATCAACCTGCCCGGCGTCGCCGTGAGCGTGCCGGCGATGAGCGAGAAGGACATCTCCGATCTCCGCTGGGGCCTGCGTAATGGCGCCGACATGGTGGCGCTGTCCTTCGTCCGCAACGCCGAGGACGTGAAGCTGGTCCATCAGGTGATGGACGAGGAGGGCCGGCGAGTTCCGGTCATCGCGAAGATGGAGAAGCCCCAGGCCATCGAGAATCTCGATGAGATCATCGACGCCTTCGACGCGTTCATGGTCGCGCGAGGCGACCTGGGCGTGGAGCTGCCGCTGGAAGAAGTGCCGCTGGTCCAGAAGCGGATCGTGACCGCGGCCCGGCGCTGGGCGAAGCCGGTCATCGTGGCGACCCAGATGCTGGAGTCGATGATCTCGGCCCCGCGACCGACCAGGGCAGAGACCTCCGACGTGGCCAACGCCATCCTCGACGGCGCCGACGCGGTGATGCTCTCGGGCGAGACGAGTGTCGGTGCCTATCCCGTGCTGACCGTGCAGACGATGGCCAGAATCGTGGCGAACACGGAGGCCCACGGACAGGATCAGCTGACCAACATCGACTGGGATCCGCACACGACCAGCGGTGTCATCACCAAGGCGGCCGCCGAGATCGGCGAGCGAGTCAACGCCAAGTTCCTGGTGGCCTTCACCCACTCCGGCGACGCCGCGCGCCGGCTGTCACGGCTCCGGTCGCCGATCCCGATCCTGGCCTTCACACCGATCGAGGCGACGCAGGCGGCGCTGACCCTGGCGTGGGGTGTGGATACGGTCCTGGTGCCGATGGTGTCGCACACCGACGACATGATCCGTCAGGTCGACAAGGCGCTCACGGAGAACGGCTTCATCAGCGAGGGCGAGCGGGTCGTCATCATCGCCGGGTCCCCGCCCGGGGTGGCCGGTCACACCAACATGATCCGGGTCCGCCGCATCGGCTCGCCGCTGTGACTTCGTCACTCGCTGCTCCGCTGCGCGCCGATTGAATCGATCTTCCCTCCTCGCTCGCGACGAAAAGCGTGTCGCTCCCTCGTCAGTCCAGATCGATTCGGGCGCTCCGCTGCGCGGCCGCTCGCGACGGGGCCGGCGGGTCGCATTCAACCCGGATTCTCCGCCGGTCGATGGAGGAGTGATGAGGTCGACACGCTTTTCGTCGGCCGAAGAGCGACGACTCCCGTCGCGAACAGCGAGTGACGACCAACACAGTGCCGGGAAGGGGAGTCGAACCCCTATGTCCTTGCGGACAGACGGGTTTGAGCCGTCCGCGTATACCATTCCGCCACCCCGGCCGGCCCGTCCGTACGGGCGTGAGGCGCGCGCCATTCTGCCACAGACACCGGCGGAAGCGAGCATTCTGGGACGGTTGCCACCCGAGCTAGCAGACCGGGGATCGGATTCGACCAGCAGACCAGACCGGCACGAGGACTGAAGCCTGACGCCGGTGCTGGCTTAGAGTGAGCGCGTGACGAACGAGGAGACGAAGGCCGGCACGGCGACCCGAGTGGTCGTGGCCGAGGACGAGGCACTGATTCGCCTCGACGTGGTCGAGATGCTGACCGAGGAAGGGTACGAGGTCGTCGGTCAGGCCGGTGACGGGGAGGCCGCGGTGGCGCTGACCATCGAGCTGCGGCCTGACCTGGTCGTGATGGACGTCAAGATGCCCAAGCTGGACGGGATCAGCGCGGCGGAGAAGATCGCCGCCGACCGGATCGCGCCCGTGGTGATGCTGACCGCCTTCAGCCAGCGTGAGCTGGTCGATCGGGCTCGTGAGGCCGGCGCCATGGCGTACGTGGTCAAGCCCTTCGGCAAGGCCGATCTGATCCCGGCGATCGAGATCGCCCGGGCCCGGTTCTCCGAGATCAAGGCTGTTGAGGCCGAGGTCGAGGATCTGACGGAGCGTCTGGAATCGCGCAAGGCCGTGGACCGGGCGAAGGGCATGCTGCAGACCGGACTGGGGCTGACCGAGCCCGAGGCGTTCCGCTGGATCCAGAAGACCGCGATGGACCTGCGCAAGTCGATGCGTGAGGTGGCCGAAGGCGTCATCGAGCACGGTGCCGGCGCCAAGCGAAGGTAGCGGTTTTCCGGCGGATCTCTTTTAATCGTGTAACGAACTGACAACACGACCGGCAAACCTCGTGGTTGGCTGAGGCACGGCGCATATCGTGCGTCTTGCTCGCGGAATGTCGGTCTGCCGACCCAGTGCAGAGTGGGCCGCGGGCACGCAGCGATCCTTAGGAGGAAGCATCGTGCGAAAGCATCGGCTCGTAGCCGTCGGAGCAACCCTGCTTGCGGCGACGATGGCCTTCTCAGCATGTGGCAGCCGCGCCCAGGAGGGCGGCACCAGTGAGGAAGCCACCACCAAGGTGGCCAAGATCGGCGTGATCGCGCCGCTGTCCGGAGATCTGTCGGCTTTGGGTCTGGGCATCCGGAACTCCGTTGACCTCGCCATCCGGCAGGCGAACGAGTCCAACGCGATCCCGGGCTGGAAGCTCGAGATGGCCGCTGAAGACGACCAGGCGTCGCCCGATGTGGGGAAGAACGCCGCCACCAAGCTCGCCGGTGACGACCAGGTCATTGGTGTCGTCGGCACGCTGAACTCGTCGGTGGCCCAGTCGGTTCAACCGGTGTTGTCAGCCGCCAACATCGTCCAGGTCTCCCCGGCGAACACCAATCCCACCCTGACCCGGGGCCCGGATGACAACAACCCGAAGCGGCCGTACGCGAACTATTTCCGGACCTGCACCACAGATGCGGTCCAGGGTCCGTTTGCCGCGCGGTATCTCTACAACACCGCCGGGATCAAGAAGGTCGCCACGATCCACGACAAGCTGGCGTACGGCCAGGGCCTGGTGTCGGCGTTCAGCGGCGAGTTCAAGAAGCTCGGCGGCGAGATCGTGGAAGCGGAGACCATCAACCCCGACGAGAAGGACTTCGGCTCGGTCATCACCAAGGTGAAGAGCGCCGGCCCGGAGGCCATCTACTACGGCGGTCAGTACCCGCAGGCAGGTCCGCTGAGCCAGCAGGCGAAGGCGGCAGGTCTCAATGTGCCGGTGATGGGTGGCGACGGGATCTTCGACCCGACCTTCATCAAGCTCGCCGGCAAGACCTCCGAGGGTGACCTGGCCACGTCCGTCGGCGCGCCGACCGACACGCTGCCCAGTGCCAAGGCATTCGTCGAGGCTTACTCGGCGGCCGGCTTCAAGGAGCCGTACGCGGCCTACGGGGCCTACTCGTTCGATGCGGCAAATGCCATCATCGAGGCTTTGAAGGTGTCGTTGAAGGATGCCGCGGACGCCAAGTCGGCTCGTCAGCCCACCATCGACGCGATGGCCAACGTCTCCTTCGATGGCGCAACCGGCAAGGTCGCCTTCGACGAGTTCGGTGACACCACCACGAAGGTCTTGACCGTCTACAAGGTCGAGGGTGGCGAGTGGAAGGCCGCGACGACGGAGGAGTTCAAGTAAGCAGTGCCGCTGCTTCCTTGATCGCTCGCTAGCAGCGGGGGCAGGACCTACGGGATCTGCCCCCGCCTGACGCCGGACCCCGGATCGTTGGTCGAGATCGGGCAGGTTCGGCTCGCCGATCTCGACCTCCGCGTCAGTAGGGGTGCCTGTGGAACTGTTCTTTCAGCAGTTGGTCAACGGATTGTCGCTCGGCGCTCTGTACGCGCTGATCGCTGTGGGCTATACCGTCGTGTACGGCATCATCCAGTTGATCAACTTCGCGCACGGCGAGATCTTCATGATCGGCGCCTTCGGAGCTTTGACGGTTTGGATGGTGGTCCCGGGCGGCAGCACCGCTCTTTGGATGCTCCCTGTCATGCTGATCGGCGGCATGGTCGCCGCGATCGGTGTCGCATTGTTGACCGAGAGATTCGCCTATCGGCCGTTGCGCAATGCGCCTCGGCTCGCACCGCTGATCACCGCCATCGGCGTGTCGATCTTCCTTCAGGAAGCGGTTCGGCTCTTCTACGGCCGAATCCCGGGCTTCCCGGATGCGAAACTTGCCATTCCGTTCCCACAGATCGACGTGGTGACAGGGCCGGCAGTCAACATCGGTGGCGTACTCATTCAGCGCGCGGCCATCTTCACCTTGGCTGCGCTGGTCGTCTGCACCGTGTTCCTCTACATCTTCGTCAACAAGTCACGCCTCGGCCGCGCCATGCAGGCCACCTCACAGGATCCCGACACCGCCCGACTGATGGGCATCAACGTCGATCGCATCATCATGGTGGCCTTTGCGCTCGGAGCCGCGCTGGCCGCGGTCGCCGGCCTGGCGCACGGGCTGCGGTACACGAACATCGACTTCCGCATGGGTTTCCTGGCAGGTCTGAAGGCATTCACCGCTGCTGTGCTCGGCGGTATCGGCAACATCAACGGCGCCGTGCTTGGCGGACTGGTGCTCGGCATCATCGAGGTGATGGCGACCACGTACATCCCGGGGCAGTTCGGTGGGTCTGCCTGGAAGGACGTCTGGGCCTTCGTGCTGTTGATTTTGGTGCTGGTCTTCAGACCGCAGGGTCTGCTCGGCGCAAGGGTGGTGGATCGAGCATGAAGATCCCCAATCCGCTCACCGCGGAGCTGCAGCAAAGGACGCAGCACAGCGGATACCTCCTCGGCCTGGTCGGTGGCGCGATCATCATCGCCGCCCCGTTCCTGCCGTGGGCGTACGGCCGTAGCGCCCTGGACAACATGACGGTGCTCGGCTACCCGTCCCCGATGCAGTTCCTGTCGTTGGTGCTCGGGGTGCTCGTGGTCGGCCTGCTGCTCGGCCGCACGTTCTATGCCAAGAAGAAACGCAGGCGCAGGGTCGGCTGGGTCCGGGGCGCCAAGTCCGCGGCCACGGGCGCGCTGATCTACCTCCTGCTGATCATCATCAGCATCGCCGTCGAACTCGAGGGCCTGGTCAACGTCGAGTACGGCGGCTGGATCGCCCTGGTCGGCGCGCTGCTCGCCTTCGTTGGCACCAAACTGATGCTCGCCGACCGTTCACCCACGCTCGGGGCCGCGACCGCCCGCCCGTGGGTGGAGGTTCTCGCCATCGCGGGGGTGATGGCGCTGGCGCTGTTCGCTGCCGCCTTCGCGCTGAACATGGACGACGGCGGGTCGTTCGTCTCCTTCCTCGGTTTCGTCGGCGCGATCATCGCGGTGCTGATCACCAGCGGCGCGATGGGCTGGCTGTCCGCCTGTACGCAGCGGCATCGCAAGGTCTTGATCTTGTCCGCATTCATCGTGGCGTTCGCCTTCCCGTTCACCCAGAACGGCTCGGACGCGAACATGTCGATTGCGACCCAGGTGATCATCTTCGCGGCGACGGCGATGGGTCTGAACATCGTGGTCGGTTTGGCCGGCCTGTTGGATCTCGGCTACATAGCCTTCCTCGGTGCGGGCGCCTTCACGGCGGCCGTGTTGTCGAACTCGGTGTTCTCCAGCGTGAACTGGCATCCGCCGTTCATCGTCGTCGTGATCATCAGCGGTGGGGTCGCCGCCACTCTGGGCCTGATCATCGGCTCGCCCACCCTGCGGGTCTCCGGCGACTATCTGGCCATCGTCACGCTGGCCTTCGGTGAGATCTTCCGGATCACCATGAACAATCTGGACGGCGAGAACGGGCCGAACGTCACCCGCGGTCCGAACGGCATCCCGGCCATCCCGGACCTGAACCTCTTCGGCTTCGACTTCGGCAAGACCCATGAGTTGTTCGGCATCACGCTCGGTCGGTTCTCCAACTACTACTTTCTGCTGCTGCTCATCATCGGGCTGATCATCCTGGTCTTCGTCCGGCTCAACAACAGTCGGATCGGTCGCGGTTGGGTGGCGATCCGGGAGGACGAGAAGGCCGCCGAGGCGATGGGCGTGAACGTCTTCGGCCTCAAGCTGTTCGCCTTCGCCGGTGGCGCCTTCCTGGCCGGTGTCGCCGGGTCGGTCAAGGCACACGTCGACGTGTCCGTCACCCCAGATCAGTACGTGTTCTTGGAGTCGGCATTCCTGTTGGCCGCGATCGTGCTCGGTGGCATGGGCACCGTGCTGGGCGTGCTGGTCGGCGCCACCCTGCTGAAGCTGATGCCGGAGAAGCTCCGGTTCGTCAGCGAGTACCGGCTGTTGATCTTTGGATTGCTGCTGGTGCTGATGATGCGGTTCCGACCCGAGGGCCTGGTCCCGAGTCAACGTCGTCAGCTGGAGTTCCATGAGGATGACGAGGAGCTGGCGGAGCGGATCGAGGGCGAGATCGAGGAGACCGGAGTCGTCAAGGGAGGCGGTGCGCTGTGACGGCTGTGACCACCGAGACCGGTGCCACCGACAGCATCGGCGGCGTGATCCTGCAAGCAGAGAACGTCACCATGCGGTTCGGAGGACTGACTGCCGTCGACTCGGTGAACTTCACCGTGCATCGCGGGGAGATCATGGGACTCATCGGGCCGAACGGTGCCGGGAAGACCACCTTCTTCAATTGTCTGACCGGGATGTACCTGCCCACCAGCGGACAGGTGGTCTTCGACGGAGCCGTGCTGCCGCCGAAGCCGCGCAAGGTGGTTCAGGCCGGCATGGCCCGGACGTTTCAGAACATCCGACTGTTCGGGAACATGACGGCGCTGGAGAACGTGATGGTCGGGCGCTACTGCCGCACCACCACGGGACCGCTGACCTCGATCCTGCGTGGCCCCAAGTTCCGTCGGGACGAGGCGGCGGTGCGGCAGCGCGCTCAGGAGCTGCTCGACTTCGTCGGCTTGGGGCACACGACCGACCAGCTGGCCCGTAACCTCCCGTACGGTGATCAACGCCGGCTGGAGGTCGCCCGGGCACTGGCGACGGATCCCAAGCTGATCCTGCTGGACGAGCCGACTGCCGGCATGAACCCGCAGGAGACCAGGCAGGCAGAGGAGCTGATCTTCCGGATCCGCGACCTGGGGCTGGCTGTCGTGGTGATCGAACACGACATGCGGTTCATCTTCAGCCTGTGCGACCGGGTCCTCTGTCTGGTGCAGGGGAGAGCTCTGATCGAGGGAACGCCGGCGCAGGTGCAGTCCGACCCGAGGGTGATCGAGGCGTACATCGGCACGGGGCCCGAGGACGCCTCGGCGTTGGAGGCTGAGCTGCAGCATCCGGCGGAGTCCGACGGAGATTCAGGGGATGGCGATGCTTGAGATCAAGGACCTGAAGGTCGCCTACGGTCGAGTTCGCGCCGTGAAGGGGATCAGCTTCACCGTCGAGGAGGGCCAGGTCGTCACCCTGGTCGGCACCAACGGAGCCGGCAAGACCACCACGCTGCGGACCATCTCCGGTCTGATCAAGCCCGAAGACGGCGAGATCTGGTTCCAGGGCAAGCGGATCGACGCCATGCCGGCGCACGAGATCACCATGCTCGGGTTGGCGCACTCGCCGGAGGGACGGCGAATCTTTCCGCGGCTGACGGTCGAGGACAATCTGATGCTCGGCGCCTTCGCGCGCAAGGACAAGACCGCGATCGGACAGGATCTGGATCGGGCCTTCGATCTGTTCCCGATTCTGAAGGAGCGGCGGGCACAGCCGGCCGGCACCTTCTCCGGTGGTGAGCAGCAGATGCTCGCCATCGGCCGGGCGATGATGAGCCGGCCGAAGCTGCTGATGCTCGACGAGCCCTCGATGGGATTGTCGCCGCTGATGATGCAACGGATCATGTCGACGATCGTGGAATTGCAGAAGGAGGGTGTGACCATCCTGCTGGTGGAGCAGAACGCGCAGGCTGCCTTGTCGCTCGCCGACTACGGGTATGTGCTGGAGGTCGGCCAGATCGTGCTGCAGAACACGGGCCAGGCACTGCTGACCGATGAGAACGTCCGCAAGGCATATCTGGGCGAGGACTGACACTCCGTACGCAGGTGGTTCCTGGAGTCCGGGGTGGGCTGCGGTGATCACGTCCTGATCGGGTGCGCGGGGTGTGGGGGCGACGTCCTGCCCACCTCGCTCCGCAAGCTCCGCTCGGAACGCCCACCACTCCCTGACGCCGCCCCCACACCCCGCTTGATCCGGGACTGACGTGACCACCGCAGCCCACCCCTCAGTGGCTCCAACTCACTCGCGTACGGAGTGGTCGTCCTCGACCCTTCGGGTTGGTGAGGCAAGCTCCGCTCGGAACGCCCACCATTCCCTGACGTCGCCCCCACACCCCGCTTGATCCGGGACTGACGTGACCGCTGCCGACCACTACCCCTGTGGCCGCCCAATTCCGGCGCGGCCCCTCGGTTCGGGGTCAGTCCTCGTCGGTGAGGATCTCCAGGGCCGTCTCGGCGTCGATGCGGTGCTGGCCGGTCAGCACGGTCCAGAAGATGTTGTCGGGAGTGAGCCGGGTGCGCAGCGTCCGGAGCCGGGATCGATCGGAGCCGACGAAGCCCTCGCGTTCGGCGAACGGGTCGTCGATGCAGGCAAGCAGGACCACGGCGTCGCGCAGGTGGCGGTCGGGGTCGCGGGAGTCGGTCTTGTAGGCAGCGGCCTTCAAGATGAGTGCACTGAATGCGCCAGGCACCGAGAGTGTGGTGATGATTCCGGGCTCGATCTCCAGACGTGCGTTGATGGTGCGTCGCAACGCCTGCGTGCCGCCCTCGATGTGGACCATGTCGCGTCCAGCGAGCCGCTCGGTGACCTTCGGAGCGTGGTGGTCGGAGACCAAGACGTCGACGACCTCTTCCGACTCCTCGTCGAGACCTTCGGCAACCAGGTCGATCTTGCTGGTGCCGCGACAGAAACGGTGTGCAGTGTTGTCGCGTGGATCGACGGCCGGACGCAGGTCGTAGCCAAGGGAGCGCAGCGCGGTCGCGGTCTCGGAGGCAACGCCGCGGGAGGTCTCGATGTGCAGCACGATGTCGACATCGTTGGTCGGGCGCACGATGCCCATGCCGTGGTGGATGGAGTGCAACTGGGTCATCAGGCCACCGACCAGGGTCCACCTGTTAGTCGGGAGCACCGCGGCGATCTCGGCAACGTTCGGCCATGGGTTGGGCCAGCCGCCAGTGGCGGCGGCGATATCGACGATGGGGCGCTCAATGCCCGGATGCTTACGGTCTGACATTCTCGCGGAACAACTCCAACCGGCGAACCAGGACCTGCTCTCCCACGCCGCGTTCACGCGGGTCGAGGGAGGTGGCGGCGTCTACGGCGGCCAGCGTTCTGTTGAAGGCTGCCAGGTACTTGATGAAGTCGATGTCCATGTAGGCGTAGCGCAGGGTGATAGACCCAGTGGTGTCCTCACTCAGCCGGTAGCGGCGCACAAGGTCCGCGATCCGGTCTGCATGGATGTAGCCGTCGACGGTGGTGTCGTCCTCGACGAGCCCGAGCCGCCGGCGTCCGGGGATGACCAGTTCCTCGCGGACGCGCTCTATCACGGAGCGGTGGCCGGACCAGGTGGTGACGGTTGCGCGATCGCGCAACCGGATGGCCAGTTCGGCCGGGTCGGTGATCTCTCGCAGAGCGGCGCGGAGCCGGTACGTCTGGACATCGCCGAGGCCCAACGGGGCCGCCCCCGAGAGCATTGCGATGGCTCCCCAGGCGGTGTGTTCAGCCCAGGTCCGGGTCCGGCCCGATCCGCGCTCGGCGCGGTAGCGCTCTACCGACGTGCGGTCGAAGATGCCGCGGGCGACGCGGGTAATGGATCCCGTCTCGGCGAGGACGCGGACCTGACGCGCTTCGACGCCCAAGAGAGCGGATACCTCTTGGGTCGTCAAGATGTCCCCTCTTGTCGCCATAACAGAATACTGCCTCTTCCGGTTGTTATCTGTAAAGCAGGAGCAGGTGCTGAGCAGCGGGGTCACCAGCATCCATGAGTCCTTGCGTCCGAGGACCTCGACGGTGCCGTTCGCTGGGTTGAGGCGGCGCACGTACAGCGGGGCGCAGACCAGCGCTGGGCCCCGGTTTCTGGGGAATCTCAAGGGGCCAGATCGAGCGGTGGGCTTTCCCGGCGAGGTAGCCGTCGATGCGCTATCGATGTGTTCGAGAGAGTCGTACCTGGGCGAGGACTGACGCTCGTACGGGCTGGAAGGTTAGTGCTGGATCCCGGAACTCCGGTTCTCAGGGCGCCGGGGCTCAGCGTGCGGCGTGCACGATGAGCCACTGGGCGACGGTGTCCTCGGTGCCGGTGTTGTGCAGTCGATGCGGCCGTGAGCAGGGATAGCTGATGGCGTCGCCGGCACGCAGCACGACGCGCTCCTCGTCGAAGTCGATGGTGAGCTCGCCGGAGATGATCGTGCCCACCTCGTAGCCGTCGTGCCGGAACAGGCTGCCTTCGTCGTGTGCGGTCGACCCCGGAGGGTACGTCGACTCGAAATAGTCGACCCCCGGCGTACGGCCAGGGGAGAGCCGGCGGAAGGTCACCCCGGTCTCCAGCGTGACGACCGAGGCTTGCTCGGCGCGCTGCAACGCGAAGCCCCCGGCGGTGGCGATCGTCTCGGCCACCGGGTCTGACGAGGTGTCGAACACAGCGGCCAGCGGTACGCCGAGTGCGTCGGTGATGGCGATGAGCCGCGACACGCTGGGTTGCAGCACACCGCGCTCGATCTGCGACACGGCACTCGGTGAGATGCCGAGCGCACTTGCCAAGGTGCGTGCCGACATTCCCTGCTGGTGACGCAGATCGCGCAGCCGCGCGCCCACATCATGGCCCGCCTCGACAGTGGCACGAGCCGTCACGACATCTGACATGCCCCGATTGTATGAGTGACAGGTGATGCGTGAAGGAGGAACTTCACATCGACGTTACTTCGGCGAAACCAAACCGGTCTTGTTAATTAATAGCTTCACGTGCAGTACCACTAGGCCGCGGACTCCAGGTCGTGGTCGATCCTCACGACGCGGGGCCGATCGGCTCCCCAGATGGAAGGCACTCACGTGACCTCAACCCAAGACCCGGCGGCGGCGCCGACCAAGCCGCAGGACATCGTGGAGGCCGCGGGAATGCCCGTCGGCTCCGGCAACATGAAGCCCGGATACGATCCGCGCCTCGCGAACGAGGATCTTGCTCCACTGCGCAAGCAGAAGTGGAACTCGTACAACATCTTCGCCTTCTGGATGTCGGACGTGCACTCCGTCGGCGGCTATGTCACGGCCGGTTCGCTGTTCGCGCTCGGCATCGCCGCCTGGCAGGTGCTCGTCGCGCTCATCGTCGGCATCGTCATCGTGCAGGTGTTCACGAACCTCGTCGCCAAGCCCAGCCAGAAGACGGGAGTCCCGTACCCGGTCGTCAACCGTGCGGTCTTCGGCATCAAGGGTGCGAACATCCCGGCCGTCATCCGCGGCATCATCGCGATCGCCTGGTACGGGGTGCAGACGTTCCTCGCCGCGCAGTCGCTCAACATCATCTTCCTGAAGTTCGTCCCGGGCACCGAGAACCTCGTCGAGCCGAGCTTCCTCGGTCTGTCCGCGCTCGGCTGGATCTCGTACGCGATCCTGTGGGTCGCGCAGGTCGCCCTGTTCTGGAACGGGATGGAGGTGATTCGGCGCTTCATCGACTGGGCCGGTCCCGCGGTGTACGTCGTCATGATCGTCCTCGCCGTCTACCTGGTCTCCCAGGCCGGTTGGGAGAACGTGAGCTTCGACCTGTCCGACCCGAACCAGCCGGCACTCGGATTCTGGGGTGCGACCGGCCTGATGTTCATGGCGATCGGCATCGTGATTTCGTACTTCTCGGGCCCGATGCTCAACTTCGGCGACTTCGCGCGCTACGGCAAGAGCTTCGCCGCGGTGAAGCGGGGCAACTTCTGGGGTCTCCCGGTCAACTTCCTCTTCTTCTCGCTGCTCGTCGTCGTCACGGCATCCGCCACGGTACCGGTGTTCGGCGAGCTGATCACCGACCCGATCCACACCGTGGAGCGGATCGACACGCCGGTCGCGATCCTGCTCGGTGGCCTGACCTTCGTCACCGCCACGGTCGGCATCAACATCGTCGCGAACTTCATCTCGCCGGCCTTCGACTTCTCCAACGTCGCACCGCACCGGATCTCGTGGCGGATGGGCGGCATGATCGCGGCGGTCGGGTCGGTCTTCCTGCTCCCGTGGAACTGGTATTCCAACGCGACCGCGATCCACTATTCGCTGGGGCTGCTCGCTGCCCTGATCGGGCCGCTGTTCGGCCTGCTGATCGCCGGCTACTACATCGCCGCCAAGCAGCGCATCAAGACCGACGACATGTTCACCATGTCGGAGCAGGGTGCCTACTGGTACAAGAACGGCTACAACCCCAACGCGGTCCGGGCGCTGCTGTGGGCAGGCATCCCGACGATCGTGCTCGCCGTCTTCCCGAAGATGTTCGCCGACCTCGGCCTGTTCGACGTGTCCTGGATCGGCAACTTCACGTGGTTCATCGGCTGCGGTCTCGGCTACCTTTTCTTCGTGTTCTTCGAGAAGCAGAACCCGCAGGTGCCGACCTTCGAGGGTGAGACCGAGGGGATCTCGGACGGCACGATCATGAGCGCTGTTTCGACCGTCGACCCCGAGCCCTCGGCGATCTCCGGCGAGATCCCGGTGGAGCACTCGGCGGTGAAATGAGGATCACCCTCGTCAACCCCAACACCTCCCGGGCGATGACTGCCAAGATCGCGGCCGTTGCCCGGGAGGTCGCCGGACCGGACGTCGAGATTCGCGCGGTGTGCTCCAATGACGGCCCGGCGGCTGTCGAGTGCCACGTCGATGAGGCGTTCGCGGCTGTCGCGGTGGTCGACCTCATCGAGCGCGATCTGCGGGACGGCGGCAGCGACGCGTACGTCATCGCGTGTTTTGGTGATCCCGGGCTGGACGCGGCGCGCGAGCTCGTCGGCGTGCCGGTGATCGGGATCGCCGAGGCCGCGATGCACGTCGCCGCGCTGTCGGGCCGGTCGTTCGCGGTCGTCACGACCCTGAGCCGAACGCTCGGCCGCGCGCGTGACCTGCTGGCGCGCTACGGGATGACCCAGGCCTGCGTTTCGCTGAGCGGCTCCGGCATCGGTGTCCTCGAGCTCGAGGACACCACCTCGGAGGTGTACGAGACCATCGCCCGGCTGTGTGAGGTAGCCGTCCAGCAGCGGGAGGCCGATGTCATCGTGCTCGGCTGCGCCGGCATGGCAGACCTGTGCCAGACCCTCAGCCTGCGCGTCGGGGTGCCCGTGGTCGACGGCGTGGCCGCAGCCGTGGGGCTGGCGACGGCGATGGTGCGGATGGGTGTCGGCACGAGCAAGCGAGACGAGTACGCGCCCGCCTCTCGGCGCGGGATGCCTCCCGTGGCGGCCGACGACCTCGTCGGCTCCGCGTACCGATGAACGGGGCGGACTCTGCGGGAAACCCTCGCGGGCGACGGAGTCGGTCAGTCATCCGGGCTGTACGCACGTTTCTCGGCGGTCGGCTCCAGCCCGCTGCCGTGGTGATCGAGGACGGGCGCATTGCCGACGTGGTGGGCCCGCTCGATCCTGTCCTCGATGCACGAGCCGTCCAGGTGCCCGACGACGCCGTGCTGCTGCCGGGACTCGTCGACTCGCACGTGCACGTCAACGAACCGGGGCGGACCGAATGGGAGGGCTTCCGCAGCGCGACGCTCGCCGCGGCGGCGGGCGGGATCACGACGCTGGTCGACATGCCGCTGAACTCGATCCCGCCGACCACGACGGTGGCGAACCTGGCGGTCAAGCGCCGCGCGGCGGCACCGTCGGCGTACATCGACGTCGGCTTCTGGGGCGGCGCCGTGCCGGAGAACCTCGGCCGACTGGCACCTCTGCACGAGGCAGGCGTGTTCGGTTTCAAGTGTTTTCTCGCGCCGTCGGGGGTCGACGAGTTCGGCCACCTCGATCGGCGGCAGCTCGATGCAGCAATGGAGGAGGTCGCCGCACTGGGCTCGCGGCTCATCGTGCACGCCGAAGACCCGGCGCTCCTCACCGGCGATGGCGAGCTCGGACGCAAGTATGCCGCGTTCCTCGCCTCGCGGCCGCCGGCGAGCGAGGAATCGGCGATCGACGCCGTCATCGCCGCCGCCCGGCGCACCGGCGGCCGCGCGCACATCCTGCACCTCAGCAATGCCGGTGCGCTGCCCGCGATCCGGGCTGCCAAGGCGGCAGGCCTCGCGCTCACCGTCGAGACCTGCCCGCACTACCTGACGATCGCCGCCGAGGACATCCCCGACGGCGCCGGCGAGTTCAAGTGCTGCCCGCCGATCCGCGAGGCAGCCAATGCCGACCTGCTCTGGGAGGCGGTCGTGGACGGCACCATCGACGCGATCGTGAGTGACCACTCGCCGAGCACTCTCGATCTCAAACGATCGGGTGACGGCGACTTCGGCCTCATGTGGGGCGGCATCGCCGGTCTGCAGGTGGGGCTCTCGGCGGTCTGGACGGAGGCTCGACGCCGGGGGATCCCGCTGGAGCAGATCCTGCCGTTGTTCACCACGGGCCCGGCGCGGGTCGCCGGACTGGCCGATGCCGGTGAGATCGCCGTGGGAGCGCCCGCGCACCTGACCGTGTTCGGCGACGACGATCCACTGCCGGTCCGTGCCGATGATCTGCTGCATCGCAACCCGGTCAGCGCCTACGACGGCAAGCTGCTCACCGGCCGCGTACGCCGTACCTGGCTGCGTGGCGTCTCGATGTTCGACGCCGACGAGGGCGGCCCGGGCGACGCGCCGCGGCTTCGCGGACGAGTCCGCGGCGAGCTGCTCGTCGCCCCCGTTCCCCGGTCGGCTCACCGGTCGTGAATCTGGGGTTCTGACCCGCGCAATGGATCCCTGAGGGGTGCGGGCGGGCTTGGGCATCGGGAGGGCTACCGTGCGGGGATGAACGCGAGCGATGCCTCATCCACTCCCGCCGACGGCGTTGACCGGGCCGACCAAGGGGCCGTGTTGCGGCTCACCTCGCCAAGGTTGTGAGGACGCCGCCGCGAACCGGGCGACAGGGGAGTTCACCCCGGTGCTGCTTGTAGACCGTCGACCCTCGGGTTCCGGGCTCGCGAGCGTGGTCGGCGCGAGTTCGCGTCGAGGAGGGCGGCGGCGGTCTGTTCGTCGATGATGAGGTCACTGATCGCGCCGGCGCGGAGGGCGGCGGAGGTGCCGGGGATCCGGCTGGCGCTGGCGACGACGCAGACCCGCCGCGGGAGGGCGGCCAACTCGGCGAGGTCAGGGCCGCTGCTGCGCTGGTTCATGGCCAAGTCGGCCCACGTGCCGTCGGCGCGGATGAAGGTGGTGCAGATGTCGCCGACGGCCCCGGCTCTCTTCAGTGCCTTCATGTCGTCGGGGCCAAGGTAGCCGGCTGCGTAGACCTGGGAGGTGACCGAGCCGGTCCAGGAGCCGACGCCGAAGAGGGCGATGTCGCAGTGTCGTTGCAGTTCCACGACGCTGGCGATCGAGCGTTCTCGCCAGAGCGCGGCTTTGGTGGCGGGGTCGTCGAAGAACGCCGGCACGGGAAAGAACACGGGCCGTGCTTCGAAGGCGTCGCAGGCTCCGCCGAGCAGATCGCTCACGTAGCGGACCTCGGAGCTGCCCACGTGGACCGCGCCGTTCAGCTGCACCACGGTCGAGCCGCGGGTCGGTTTAGGCACGAGGTTCTCCATCACCGCGGACACGGTCGTTCCCCAGGCCACACCCATCACGGTGTCGTTGTCGAACCAGTCGCTGAGCAGTCGCCCGGCGAAGCGGGCGACCTGGGTGAGTCGTTGGTTCTGCGAGGCGGTCTCGCGGACCGGTACGACGTGTGCTTCGATGCCGAACAGGCTCCCCAGTTGGGCGCCGACTCCACGGGCTGACTCCGCGGTCGTGATGGAGATCCGGACGATTCCGCGCGTGCGGGCGGCTTTGAGCTGTCGGGAGACGGTCGAGCGGGAGAGGCCGGTCCGGCCGGCGATGGCCTCCATCGTCTCGTCGCCGACGTAGTACAGCGTCGCAATCCGACGCAGTTCGTCGTCGTCCCATGGCTCGGCGAGCATCGTCGTTCCTCCATCTGCTCGGCTCCAGGCGGCGGTGCTGCACGTTTGTGCAAGATATTGAGAGATTGTGCAAACACCGGGAGACTACTACGCATAGCCCGGATCCGGCTGCATATGCGGAAGAGCTCAGTCGAGCTCATTCGTCCACCTCTCGACGAGGAGACACCATGACTGCCCTGAACACAGGGAACCGCACTGCGGCATTGAGAGCCATGAGCGACGATCGGGGACTCGATGTCCTGGTCATCGGCGGTGGCGTGACCGGTGCCGGCGTCGCGCTGGACGCCGCGACCCGGGGCCTGCGAGTCGGTGTCGTCGACGCGCAGGACTGGGCTTCGGGCACCTCCAGCCGGTCCAGCAAGCTCGTTCACGGCGGCCTGCGCTACCTGCAGATGCTGGACTTCAAGCTCGTCTCCGAGGCGCTCGGTGAGCGAGGTCTGCTGATCGACAAGCTCGCGCCGCACCTGGTGCGGGCCGTGCCCTTCCTGTATCCGCTGACCAAGTGGTACGAGCGCCCCTACGTCGGTGCGGGGATCGCCCTCTACGACGCGCTGGCCACCTTCGGCACCCGCAACCGCGCCGTCCCGCTCCATCGACACGTCTCGAGGCGGGGCGTACGCGAGGTCTTTCCCGGGATCAAAGCGGATGTCTGCCGTGGCGCGGTGCGCTACTACGACGGTCAGGTCGACGACGCGCGGCTGGTGATCGCGTTGATCCGCACCGCAGTTCAGCTCGGCGCGTACGCGGCCAGCCGGACCGAGGTCGTCGAGCTGGTCAAGGACGACTCGGGTCGGGTGACCGGGGCCGTGCTGCGCGATCTGGAGAGCGGAGCCGAGCATCTGGTGAGGACCCGATCGGTGATCAACGCCACCGGGGTCTGGACCGAGCAGACCCAGAGCTTGGTCACCGACGGCGGGCTGCACGTGCTGGCGTCGAAGGGCATTCACATCGTCGTTCCGCGGGAGCGGATCGCCGGCACGTCGGGCATCATCCTGCAGACCGAGAAGTCCGTGCTGTTCCTGATTCCCTGGTCACGCTATTGGGTGATCGGCACGACCGACACCGCCTACCACGGCGACCTCACCCATCCGGTGGCCAGCCACGCCGACATCGACTACGTCCTCGACCATGCGAACGCCATCCTCGCCCATCCGCTGACTCGCAACGACGTGGTCGGCACCTGGGCCGGGCTGCGGCCACTGCTGCAGCCCGGCACCAAGGGCGACGAGAAGTCCTCGACCAAGGTGTCCCGCGAGCACACCGTGACCGAGGCCGCGCCCGGCCTGGTCTCGATCGCCGGCGGCAAGCTGACGACGTACCGGGTGATGGCCGAGGACGCGGTCGATTTCGCCCTCGGTGAGCAGCGCGCCACCGAGCTGCCTTCCGAGACCGCGACCACGCCGCTGGTCGGGGCGGCCGGCTACCACGCCTACGCCCGCCGGGCATCGGAGATCAGCCGGACCTACGGCTGGTCCGATGCCACGGTCGCGCACCTGCTGCACCGCTATGGCTCGGCACTGTCCGAGCTGCTCGACCTGGTCGACGCCCGGCCCGATCTCGGCCGGCCGCTCGCCGGCGCCGAGGCCTACCTGCGCGCCGAGATCGTCTACGGCGTCAGCCACGAAGGTGCCCTCCACCTGGAGGACACGATGACGATCCGCACCCGCCTCACCTACGAGGTGGGCAACCACGGCCTGGCCGCGGTCACCGAGATCGCCGACCTGATGGCCGGCCAGCTGGGCTGGGACGAGGCTCGGCGTCAGTTCGAGCTCGACGCCTACCAGGCACGCTGTGCCGCCGAGGACGCTGCGGCCGCCGCGCCCGACGACGAAGCTGCGCAGCAGGCCCGGCAGCGGATCGGTGACGTTCTGGCCGACCTTCCCGGTGCCGAGGTCACCACGCTCGCCTGACTCCCGAGGGGCCCGGTCGGCCCCAGCTCATCAGCGCTGCGTCCCCGTCAGCGTTGCGTCCCCGTCAGCGTTGCATCCACGCGGCCGTCCCCGAACCGCGACAGCCCACAGGAGTGCTGGTCCATGTCCGCTTTACCACTTCCGCTACTACTTCCGTTGTCCACCGATCCTGCCCTGACGCAGGTCTTCGTCTCCGAGCTCCTCGGCACCATGATCTTGCTGCTGCTCGGCTGTGGCGTCGTCGCCAACACCGTCCTGCCCAGGGTCAAAGGGGCCGGCGCCAACTTCTTGATGATCGGCTGGGGTTGGGGCCTCGGCGTCTTCGCCGGCGTCTATGTCTCGTTCCGATCCGGCGCACACCTCAACCCCGCCGTCACCGTGGGCATCCTGTCCAGCGGTGCCGCCGAGTATGCCCCTGGCGTCCCGGTGACCCTGACCTCCACCCTGACCTACTTCGGCGGGGAACTGCTCGGTGCCTTCCTCGGCGCCATCCTGGTCTGGCTCGCCTACCGCCAGCACTTCGACGCCGACGCCCCTGCCGGGATCAAGCTGGCCGTCTTCTCCACCGGCCCCGAGATCCGCTCCTACCGCCACAACCTGCTGACCGAGGTGATCGCGACCTTCGTCCTGGTGTTCGTGATCCTGGTCTTCGGCGAGACACCCTCCGGTCTCGGTCCGCTCCCGGCCGCCTTGCTCGTGGTCGGGATCGGCATCTCCCTGGGCGGCCCGACCGGCTACGCCATCAACCCGGCCCGCGACCTCGGCCCTCGCATCGCCCACGCCCTGCTCCCGATCAAGGGCAAGGGCGGCAACGACTGGGCGTACTCCTGGGTGCCGGTCGCCGGCCCGCTGATCGGTGCCGTGATCGCGGGCCTTATCGCCAGTGCGTACACCGCATGAGCCGAGGCGACTCCGTACGCGGTCCTCCTTCCCAACCTCACCCCCTCTATTCGACCAACCACCGTCCATCCGACCAACAACAGTTCATCCCTACGAAAGGACTCAACGATGAGCAGCAACACCTACGTCATGGCGATCGACCAGGGCACCACCAGCAGCCGGGCGATCATCTTCGACCACGGCGGTCAGATCGCGTCCACCGGACAAGTGGAGCACGAGCAGATCTTTCCCCGAGCCGGCTGGGTCGAGCACGACCCGGTGGAGATCTGGACCAATGTCCGCGAGGTCGTCGCCTTCGCCTTGTCGTCGGCCGACATCGATGCCCGTGACGTTGTCGCGATCGGCATCACCAACCAGCGTGAGACCGCGGTCGTCTGGGACCGCCACACCGGCAAGCCCGTCTACAACGCCATCGTCTGGCAGGACACGCGGACCAAGGCGATCGTGGAGGAGCTCGGCGGCGACGCCGGTCCGGACCGGTTCAAGGATCTGGTCGGGTTGCCGCTGGCCACCTACTTCACCGGCCCCAAGGTGAAGTGGATTCTCGACAACGTCGAGGGTGCTCGGGCTCGCGCCGAGGCCGGCGACCTGTTGATGGGCACCACGGACAGCTGGGTGCTGTGGAACATGACCGGCGGTGCCGTGAACGGCATTCACGTGACCGACGTCACCAACGCTTCCCGCACCATGCTGATGAACATCGACACCCTCGACTGGAATGCCGACATCTGTGCCGAGATGGGGATCCCGCTGTCGATGCTGCCCGAGATCCGCTCCTCCTCGGAGGTGTACGGCATCGTCCGGCCGGCCGGCTTGATGGCGGGCGTCCCGGTCGCCGGGATCCTCGGAGACCAGCAGGCCGCCACCTTCGGTCAGGCGTGCTTCGAGAAGGGCATGGCCAAGAACACGTACGGCACCGGCAGCTTCCTGCTGCTCAACACCGGCACCACTCCGGTACGCAGCAAGAACGGCCTGCTCACCACCGTCTGCTACAAGATCGGCAACGCCCCGACGGTGTACGCGCTCGAGGGATCCATCGCCGTGACCGGGTCTCTCGTTCAGTGGATCCGGGACAACCTCGAGATGATCGACGACGCGTCCGAGATCGAGGGTCTCGCCCGCAGCGTGGACGACAACGGCGGCGCCTATATCGTCCCGGCCTTCTCCGGTCTGTTCGCCCCCTACTGGCGCTCCGACGCCAGGGGTGCTCTCGTCGGCCTCACCCGCTTCGTCCGCAAAGGCCACCTCTGCCGGGCCGTGCTGGAGTCGGTCGCGTACCAGACGCGCGACGTGGTCGAGGCGATGAACGCCGACGCCCAGACCGAGCTGAAGGAGCTGAAGGTCGATGGCGGGATGACCGGCAACGAGCTGCTGATGCAGTTCCAGGCCGACCAGCTCGGTGTCGACGTCGTCCGGCCACAGGTCGCCGAGACCACGGCGCTCGGCGCCGCCTACGCCGCCGGGATCGCCGTCGGCTATTGGAACGGTGAGCAGGACGTCATCGACAACTGGGCCGAAGGCAAGCGGTGGACACCGAAGTCCGGCAACGGCGAGTGCGCCCGGCAGTACCGCAACTGGAAGAAGGCCGTCCAACGGACTCTCGACTGGGTCGACGAAGACGTCCTCTAGATCCCACTCGATCCCACGGGATCGATCGCAGCTAGACCCGCAACCGGCAAGCCGCCAACGCGTGGGGGAGTTCCGGCACGACCTGGTCGTGCCGGAGCTCACCCCGACGCTCCTGGACACCCGAACAAAGGACCCCAGCCATGACCGCCATCCAGACAATGACCGCCACCCAGACCCGCATCGGCCCCGACCCGGACCGCAATCTCGCCCTCGAACTCGTCCGGGCCACTGAGGCCGCCGCCATCAACTGCTCCCGCCTGCTCGGCTTCGGCGACAAGAACGCCGTCGACGCGGCTGCCGTGGATGCCATGCGCCCCGTTCTCGGCACGGTCCGGATGAACGGCGTCGTCGTCATCGGTGAGGGCGAGAAGGACGAGGCGCCGATGCTCTACAACGGCGAACGAGTCGGCGACGGCACCGGTCCGGAGTGGGACATCGCCGTCGACCCGGTGGATGGCACCACACTGACCGCCAAGAGCCTGCCGGACGCCGTCAGCGTGCTCGGGGTCTCGCCGCGCGGCACGATGTTCAACCCCGGCCCGGCCGTCTACATGTACAAGCTCGTCGTACCCGGTCTCGTGGCTGACGCCATCGACATCGACGCGCCCCTGGCCGACACTCTCAGCCGGATCGCCAAGGCCACCGACCGATCGGTCTCCGACCTGACCGTCGCCGTGCTGGACCGTCCGCGGCACGAGCAGCTCGTGGCCGAGATCCGTCAGGCCGGCGCTCGGATCCGATTCCTGCTGGACGGCGACGTGGCCGGCGCGATCATGGCCGTCAGCCCCGGCACGGGCGTGGACCTGCTGGTCGGCGTGGGCGGCACGCCTGAAGGTGTGCTGGCGGCCTGCGCCCTGCGCTGCCTGGGCGGGGAGCTGATCGGTCGGCTGACTGCGCGCGACGCCGACGAGAAGCGGGCGATCATCGACGCCGGCTACGACCTGGACCAGGTGCTGACCACTACCGATCTGGTGTCGGGGAACAACGTGTTCTTCGCCGCGACGGGCGTCACCGACGGGGCGCTGCTTCAGGGTGTCCGGTTCGAGTCGAATCGGATCACGACCCACTCGCTGTCCATGCGCTCCCGATCGGGCACCGTACGGCTGATCGAGGGGCGCCACGACCCGGAGCGCTCGCTGCTCGTCAACCACTGAGGCGAGCGAGCTGACGTAGCTTGGTGATGCGGGCGCAGCGCTGTGTCAGGGGGCGCGGATAGAGTCACCTTCGTGCCTGTGAAGAAAGCTGCTGCCCCGACGAGCGCGATGCCCGAGCGGCCGAAGCTGTTGTTGATCGATGGCCATTCGGTGGCATACCGGGCGTTCTTCGCGCTGCCGGTGGAGAACTTCTCGACCCAGACCGGGCAGCACACCAATGGAGTGTTCGGGTTCACGTCGATGCTGATCAACGTGCTGCGGGACGAGGTGCCGACTCACCTGGCGGTGGCGTTCGACGTCTCCCGCAAGACGTTCCGCTCCGAGATCTACACCGAATACAAGGCGAATCGGTCGACCAGCCCGGACGAGTTCAAAGGGCAGGTGGACCTGGTCAAGGAGGTGCTGGACGCGCTCAACGTGCCGCATGTGGCCGTCGATGGTTACGAAGCCGACGACGTGATCGCGACGTTGGCGACCCAGGCTGAGGCCGCGGACTACGACGTGCTGATTTGCACCGGCGACCGGGACGCGTTCCAGTTGGTGTCGGATCGGGTCACCGTGCTCTATCCGCGTCGCGGTGTCTCCGATCTGGCCCGGATGACCCCGGCCGCGGTGGAGGAGCGCTACTTCGTCCCGCCGACTCGCTACCCGGAGCTCGCGGCGCTGGTGGGTGAGTCCAGCGATAACCTGCCGGGCATTCCGGGCGTCGGGCCCAAGACAGCGGCGAAATGGCTGGCAGCCTACGACGGCCTGGACAACCTGATCACCCACGCGCCGGAGCTGAAGGGCAAGGCGGCCGAGGCGTTCAAGGAGCGGATCGACGCCGTACGCCTGAATCGCCAGGTGAACGCTTTGGTTCGCGACCTGGAACTGCCGGTGGGCGTCGACGATCTCGGGCGTCAGCCTTGGGATCGCGAGGCCACGCACCAGTTGTTCGATCAGCTGGAGTTCCGGGTGCTGCGCGATCGGCTGCTGGAGGCACTGCCGAACGAGGAGATCGTGCCCGAGGGCGGCTTCGAGCTGTCCGGCACGATCCTCCAACAGGGCGAGCTCGCCGACTGGCTGGCCGAGCATGCCGCCGGCGACCGCACGGGTCTGGACGTGATCGGGCACTGGGGGTCCGGCAGCGGCGACATCGCCAGCATCGCCTTGGCGGCTGCCGACGGAGCTGCAGCGTACGTGGATGTCACCGAGCTGCTGCCCGCCGATGAGAACGCGCTTGCCGACTGGCTGGCCGATCCTGGCACAGGCAAGGCGATGCACGACGCGAAGGGCCCGCTGCTGGCGCTGTGGGCCCGTGGTTGGGAGTTGGGCGGCCTCACCTCGGACACGCAGCTGGCCGCCTATCTGGTGCGCCCGGATCAACGGACGTTTGACCTGGCCGACCTGACCATCCGCTATCTCAAGCGGGAGCTCAAGGTCGACTCGGGTCCGGATGCCCTCAACCCTGGGGCCGACGACCAGCTCGCCCTGGACTTCGGTGACGACGACTCCGGTGCCGAGATCGCGGCCGAAGCGGCCATGGTGCGGGCACGCGCGGTGATCGACTTGGCCGACGCGCTGGACGCCGACGTCGAGGCACACAACGGCACCAGCCTGCTCTACGGGGTGGAGCTCCCGCTGCAGCGCACCCTGGCCCGGATGGAGCGAACCGGTGTCGCGGTCGACGTCGGCCTGCTCGAAGCGCTGGAGGCCGAGTTCGACTCCACCGTCAACCGGGCGGCCGACGAGGCGTTCCGGATCCTCGGCAAGCAGATCAACCTCGGCTCGCCCAAGCAGCTGCAGGTGGTGCTGTTCGACGAGCTGAAGATGCCCAAGACCCGGCGGACCCGCACCGGCTACACCACCGATGCGGAGGCGCTCCAGCAGCTGTATGCGAAGACCGAGCACCCCTTCCTGCAGCAGATGCTGATCCACCGCGACGCGATCCGATTGCGTCAGACGGTCGAGGGGCTGCTCAAGTCGATCTCCGACGACGGCCGGATCCACACCACGTACGCCCAGACGATCGCCGCGACCGGCCGGCTGTCCAGCACCGACCCGAACCTGCAGAACATCCCGATCCGCACCGAGGAGGGTCGCAGGATCCGCGAAGCCTTCGTCGTCGGGCCGGGGTTCGAGTCGCTGATGAGCGCGGACTACTCCCAGATCGAGATGCGGATCATGGCTCATGTCAGCGCCGACGAGGCGCTGATCGAGGCGTTCAGGTCCGGCATGGATTTCCACACCGTGACCGCGTCGCGGGTCTTCGGCGTGGCGCCGGACGAGGTCTCGCCGGGGGAGCGGGCAAAGATCAAGGCGATGAACTATGGACTTGCCTACGGACTGAGCGCCTACGGGCTGTCCCAACAGCTCGGCATCGACACCTCCGAGGCCAAAGCGCTGATGGAGGAGTATTTCGAGCGCTTCGGTGGAGTGCGGGACTATCTGCGTTCCCTGGTCGTCGAGGCCCGCCGGACCGAATACACCGAGACGCTGCTCGGCCGGCGTCGCTATCTCCCAGACCTGATGAGCGACAACCGGCAGCGCCGGGAGATGGCCGAGCGGATGGCGCTCAACGCACCCATCCAGGGGTCGGCCGCCGACATCATCAAGGTGGCGATGCTCGACGTCGAGAAGGCGCTCGACGATGCCGGGATGCACAGTCGGATGCTGCTCCAGGTGCACGACGAGCTGGTCTTCGAAGTCGCGCCGGGGGAGGCGGAGTCGCTCACGGAATTGGTCCGGAACAAGATGGGCCAAGCCGTTGAGATGGAGGTGCCGCTCGACGTTTCGGTCGGCATCGGCCATTCCTGGCATGCGGCCGCTCACTGATCGAAGAGAACTTGTCGGGCGAACCTGATGGATTCGCGCTCCGACTGGACTCGACACGCCGATGAAACCCCGCCCGGGCTCAGGTCGGGTCTGATATATCACTTCTCGTGGTCGGGCCCGGACGCGCGATAGCCGGCGACGGCAGCCTCGACCGTGTCGTAGACATGATCGATGTGGAGCAGTCGCAGAATGCCGAGCCGGGCGAGCATCTTGCGCAGCTCGGGATCGACGCCGGCGAGAGCGAAGACGGCGCCACGGTTGTGGACGAAGGTGACCAGCTCGTGCAGCGCTGCACCGGCTGAATAGTCCGCATCGGTGATGGAGGAGCAGTCCAGCACCAGCCAGCGGACGGGATCCGGGGCCGAGGTGATGATCTGCCGCACGCTGTCGGCGAACTGGTTCGCGTTGGCATAGAACAGGTCGGCGTCGTAGCGGAACACCACCAGCCCTGGCGAGCTCTGCATCCCGGGCTCGGCTGGCCGGTAGGAGGGTTCGCCGTCGGCGTCGAGACTGATCACGAAGCGGTGCGGCCGATACTGCCGGCGTACCAGGTTGAGCAGGGACAGCGCCACCGCGAGCACGATGCCGTGCTGAACACCGGCGACCAGCACGACGACCGCAGTCACCACCGCGATCACGAACTCGCTGCCGCGCACCAGCCGTACGCGCTCGAGGCCTCGGAGATCGATCAGGTCGACGGCGATCAGGAACACGATGGCACCCAGCACCGGTCGCGGCAGCTCGGCGAGCACCCCGGTGAAAAAGAGCAGGATGACCAGGACGACACCAGCCATGGTGAGGTTGGCGACCTGAGTGCGGGCCTGCTGTTCGTCCAGGATCTGGGTCTTGGTGGGACTGCCGTTGACCACGAAGGTGCCGCTCAGTCCGGCCGCCAGGTTCGCGGCACTGAGCCCGACGATGTCGCGGTTGACGTCGACCCGCTCGCCGTGCCGGCTGGCGAAGCTTCGGGAGGTGGCTGCGCTCTGCGCGATGATCAGGACGAAGCAAGTGATGGCCGTCGGCAGAACGCGGGTCACATCCGACCAGCCGATCCCGCTCGGCAGCCCGAGTGGTGGGAACCCGCCTGGTATCGGCCCGACCACCGCCACGCCACGCGCCGACAGGTGCAAGGTCGATGACACGATGATCGAGATGACGACGGCGAGGATCGCTCCTGGCACCTTCGGCGCCAGTCGCTTGCCGCCGAGGACCAGCACGATGGTGCCGACCGCAAAGGCGAGCGAGAGCAGATCGGTCTCACCCAGATGGGAGAGCAGGTGGGCCTGCTGTTCGAGCCAGCTACCGCTGCCCTTGGAGATGCCGAGCATCTCCGGCAGCTGACCGACGCCGACCTGGATCCCGACGCCGGTGAGGAAGCCGATCAGCACCGATGCGGACAAGAAGTCGCCGAGAAAGCCCAGCCGGAGCAGTCGCGCCAACACCAGCAGTCCGCCGCTCACCAAAGCGATCAGGGAGCCGAGCGCGACCCAGTGTGGGGAGCCGGGCACCAGAGTGCTGACTCCCAGACCGGCCAGGCCGCTGGCCAGGATCGCTGCGGTCGCGGAGTCCGCTCCGACCACGAGCAGCCGGGATGAGCCGAGCAGCGCGAACAAGATCGTCGGGAACAAGACCGTATACAGACCGGTGACCACCGGCATCTGGGCGATCGAGGCGTACCCCATCGTCTCGGGGATCGCCACGGCGGCCAGCGTGAGACCGGCCAGCACATCGGCTCGCAGCCACGACCGCTGATAGCCTCGCAAACCCGATGGGATCAGCCTCCGCCAGGTCTGCTGCTCGTCAGCCATCCGACCTCCGCTGATCCTGCCCGTTCCCGCCGTCGTGCTCCAGCATCCCACCGGAGGAAGGTTTGACCGGCTTTCGCTGGGGCGAGTAGTCTGGGCTGTCGCTGTGGCCTGCGCGACTTCGGACGGAGTAGGTCACGCTCGTACGGGCCCTAGATCGTCGTCAGTAAATCGCTCGCCTCGGTTGTTGGTTTGGTACGGACCGGGCTGCAGCGTCGCACGAACTAGTCCCATCCCTATCGGAGCTTCACTACATGACGTCCTCTCTCGAGGCACCACCCCAGGTCGCGATCGACGACCTCGGTTCGCCCGAAGCCTTCCTCGCGGCTATCGACGCAACCATCAAGTACTTCAACGACGGTGACATCGTCACCGGCACCGTCGTCAAGGTCGACCGGGACGAGGTCCTCCTCGACATCGGTTACAAGACCGAAGGTGTCATCCCTTCCAAGGAACTCTCCATCAAGCACGACGTCGACCCCTTCGAGGTGGTCAGCGTCGGTGACGAGATCGAAGCGCTCGTCCAGCAGAAGGAGGACAAGGAAGGCCGCCTGATCCTGTCCAAGAAGCGGGCTCAGTACGAGCGCGCCTGGGGCACCATCGAGCGGATCAAGGAGGAGGACGGCGTCGTCACCGGCTCCGTCATCGAGGTCGTCAAGGGCGGCCTGATCCTCGACATCGGTCTGCGCGGCTTCCTGCCTGCGTCGCTGGTCGAGATGCGCCGGGTGCGCGACCTGCAACCGTACGTCGGCCAGGAGCTCGAGGCCAAGATCATCGAGCTGGACAAGAACCGCAACAACGTGGTGCTGTCCCGCCGGGCGTGGCTGGAGCAGACGCAGTCCGAGGTGCGGCAGAACTTCCTCACCCAGCTGCAGAAGGGCCAGATCCGCAAGGGTGTGGTGTCCTCGATCGTCAACTTCGGTGCCTTCGTGGACCTGGGTGGCGTGGACGGCCTGGTGCACGTCTCCGAGCTGTCCTGGAAGCACATCGATCATCCCTCCGAGGTGGTCGAGGTGGGCCAGGAGGTCACCGTCGAGGTGCTGGACGTCGACATGGACCGCGAGCGGGTCTCGCTGTCGCTGAAGGCGACCCAGGAGGATCCGTGGCAGGCCTTCGCCCGGACCCACCAGATCGGTCAGATCGTGCCGGGCAAGGTCACCAAGCTGGTGCCGTTCGGTGCGTTCGTCCGCGTCGAGGAGGGCATCGAGGGCTTGGTGCACGTCTCCGAGCTGGCCGAGCGGCACGTCGAGATCCCCGAGCAGGTCGTCGGCGTCAACGACGACGTGATGGTCAAGATCATCGACATCGACCTGGAGCGGCGCCGGATCTCGCTGTCGCTGAAGCAGGCCAACGAGGGTGTGGACGCCCACGCCGACGAGTTCGACCCCACGCTGTACGGCATGGCGGCGAGCTACGACGACCAGGGCAACTATCTCTACCCGGAGGGCTTCGACCCGGAGACGGGCGAGTGGCTCGAAGGGTTCGAGGATCAGCGCGCGGCCTGGGAGCAGCAGTACGCCGAGGCCCACGCTCGCTGGGAGGCCCACAAGAAGCAGGTCGAGGAGGCCGCCACCGAGGCGACCACCGCGGCCAGCACCGCTGGTTCCGCGTCGTACTCCTCCTCCAGCAACGACAGCCGGCCGTCGGCCGCGCCGGAGGGCTCACTGGCCTCCGACGAGGCCCTGCAGGCCCTGCGGGAGAAGCTGACCGGCGGCGCCTGATCGCCTGATCGGCTGAGTCGATCGGCTCGCCCGATCGACCACGAGTGGTAGCAGAACGGCCCCGTACGCTCCGGCGTACGGGGCCGTTTGCCCGCGCTCGCTGGGATCGCCCTCAGACCCGGCTACTTCGTCGTCGTTCGGAGAGGAAAGAGCGCCTCTCCTCTCTCCTCCTCAGCACGCCGGCGGGCGATCCCGGCCGCTCGCGCTCAGATGTTGGCCCGCGCTCGCTGGGATCGCCCTCAGACCCGGCTACTTCGTCGTCGTTCGGAGAGGAAAGAGCGCCTCTCCTCTCTCCTCCTCAGCACGCCGGCGGGCGATCCCGGCCGCTCGCGCTCAGGTGTGGGTGGGCGTCCTGTCTCGGAACGGACTAGCCTGCCCAGGGTGTTGCGAGTGGGACTGACCGGGGGGATCGCGTCGGGCAAGACGACGGTCTCGGATGCGTTGCGCGAGCACGGTGCGGTGGTGATCGACGCCGACGTGTTGGCTCGGGAGGTCGTGGAGCCCGGCAGCCCAGGGCTCGCCGCGGTGGCAGCGCGTTTCGGGCCTGAGGTGCTGACCGAGGACGGCCGGCTGAACCGAGCAGCACTGGGCCAGATCGTGTTCGCCGACGCCGGGGCGCGCCGCGACCTCGAGGCGATCATCCACCCCGCCGTACGAGCGCGTGCGGCGCAGATCGAGGCGGCCGCCGCCCCGGACGCGGTGGTGGTCCAAGTCATCCCGCTGCTGGTCGAGACCGGTCAGCATGACGACTTCGACGTGCTGGTCGTGGTGGACGCCGAACCGGATCGCCAGCTCGGCCGGCTGCGGCAGCGCAATGGATTGGATCCCGAGGCAGCTCAGGCGAGGATCTCCGCGCAGGCTGCTCGTCACGAGCGCCTGGCGGTGGCCGACATCGTCCTCGTCAACAACGCGGACCGGGACGATCTGCGCCGGCAGGTCGACCGGCTATGGGTCGAGCTGCAGGCCCGTGCCACCGTCGGCTGACATACTCACTCGGGTCCGGGATGGGCGAGGGAGGCCACCCGGAACGCAGGATCCCATCGTCACGTACTGCAGGAGGACTGTCCGTTGAACTGTCCCCGGTGTCACGCCGAACTGCCCGACGTAGCCCATTTCTGCCACGTCTGCGGTCAAGACATTCGTTCTGATGACCTGACCCGGCGCCGGTCGTTCGCGGCCAAACCCGACGAGCCGGTGGCCTCGTTCTCACTGATCTCGACGATCATGCCGCGTGGTGCTGTCGATCGACCTCAGACCTATCGGATCGGGCTCACCATCTCCCTGGTGGTGGCGCTGATCGCCGCCATCTTCGGAGCGCTGCCGATCGCGATCCTGGTAGCGGCCTTCGCCATCCCGATCGTCTACATCGTCTATCTCTACGACGTGAACCTCTGGGACGACGAGCCGATCCCGGTGACCGGGTTCGCCTTCGGACTGACGGGCGTGCTGACCGTGGCCTTCACGATCGTCGTGATGCTGGTGCAGCGTCCAGCGCTGCCGACGACCGCCATTGACGGGACCGACCTCACCGAAGGCCCGAGCGTGTGGACCTTTCTGCTGGTGGCGTTGATCGTGCCGATCGTCGGCGAGGCGATCCGACAGGTGGGGCCGGTGCTGCTGGCGAGCCGTCCGGAGTTCGACGATCTGATGGATGGGCTCACGTTCGGCGTGATCAGCGGCGTCGCGTACGCCAGCTTCGACACGATCGTCCGGTTCTGGGACCTGCTGATCGGCGGCCGGGCGGAGACCGATCCCGGACTCTGGATGTCCCTGATCTTCCTGCACGGCTTCGTCAAACCGCTCGTGCTGGGGACGGCGACCGGTATCGCCTGCGCGGAGTTCTCGGGCTTGGGCCGCGGCTATGACGGTTTCACCCCGCGCTACTACCGTGGCCTGGTCGAGGCGGTGCTGGCCAATATCGGCTTCTGGGGTGGCCTCTATCTGTTCTCCTTCGTCGGGAATCCGACCGTGTCGGTCCTGTTGGCCACGATGTGGGGGCTGCTGATCCTCGGGATCCTGATCTTGCGGGTACGCAATGTGCTCCATGCCGGTCTGATGGAAGCGGCGCTGGAACAGTCCGCACGTCAAGCTGGAGTCGGGGAGCACGGCGAATTGCACTTCTGCGCTCGCTGCGAGATGCCGTTGCTCGACGACGCGTCGTTCTGCACCGCCTGCGGCCTGGCTGTGCGTACGCAGGCGAAACCCCACCGGATGCCCGTCGCTGCCGGCTCACCCCCGCCAACTCCCTCGTCAGCTCCTCCGACGGCTGATGCGGCCGACGAAGACGCCAACTCGAACCCACGCCAGGACGAGGAGGGTCAGGCATGAGCCAGAATCCTCCGTGGCCGTCGCAGGGCCGCTACCCGCAGCAGGGTCAGCCGCAGCAGGGTCAGCCGCAAGGCGGTTACCCGCAGCAACCACCACCGCAGGGCGGCTATCCCCAACCTGGCTACCCGCCACCGGGCCAGCCTCCTCAGGGCCAGCCGCAGGGTGGCTATCAGCCGCAAAGCTATCTGGGACCGTTCCAGGGTCAGCCGCCGCAAGGTGGCTATCCGGGTCAGGGCGGTCAGGGTGGCGGCTATCAGCCTCCGCCTCAGGGACCGTACGGGCCTCCGCAGGGCACGCAGCCACCGCGTCGTAGCACTGGGGTGATCATCGGCATCGTGGTCGCGGCCGTGGTGCTGCTGGTGGCGGTCGGCGGCATCGTGATGGCACTGGGCGGCCGGGGCGGCGACGAGCCGGTGAGCACGATCACACCGAGCCCGCTGCCGATTCCGAGTGGTGATCCCACGACTCAGCCCACGACGGCTCCGACCGAGACGCCGGGACCCCAGCCGAGCCAGCCTACGACGCCCCCGACCACGGCTCCTCCGACGACGGCACCCCCGACCAAGAAGCCGACCGCGCCGCCGAGTGGAGACTCGATCGACCTCGGCCATGGGGTCAAGCTGATACCGGCTGCCGACTGGCAGGTGCGGAGCAAGAAGAAGAGCGCCGTGCAACTCGCCAACGGCCGGGACATCTTCCTCGGCGTCGTCGCCATGGACGAGCCGGGCAGCAGCCCAAGCCAGACCTGCGACGGCTACCACCGGGAAGTCGCCAAGCAATACACCAACGGCAAGTTCTCGGATCCGAAGAAGGTCGACCTCGGCACTTCGAAGTTGAAGGGAGCCACGTGCGCGGCCCAGGTCACGCTGACCAACGGTGGCGATGCGCTGCAGGTCTACATCTATTCCCTGGTCTCGGTCCGCACCGACGGCCTGACCGTGGTCGGCTCGCTGTATTTCACCGACGACTCCGATCTCAAGGATCTGAACAAAGACTTCAGCGCGATGGTGAACTCCATGCTGAGGACCCAGGTCGCGGGTGGCTGAGCCGCTTAGGGTCGATCCATCGGTCTAGCGAAAGGTGAGTGTGATGACGTACTGCGACACGGTGCTGTCGATGAGCGACGAGGACATTCGTCAACTACCTGCGGCTGTCTGGGACGACCTCAAGAAGCAGGTGACCGACGAGGCCGCCGACGCCCGGAACGCCGCTGAGCGAGCGAAAAGCGAGGAAGCGCTGCAGAAGCTCGCTCGCCGCTCCAACGGCGACCTGTAGGAGCTGTGGTCGTCGGCGGTCCTTCGTTGACGGCGACCGGTTTCGACTCCGGACCCTCTACTGGCGCTCCGCACCATTTCGATCGGGCCTGACCCGACTCCGCACCAGCTGGGTCATCCGCGCACCGGGCACGCCTGGTGCGGAGTCGCATCAGCTGGTGCGGAGTCGATGCCGGGCTGGGGATAACGGCCGCTGGGACCGCGCCAACCCGGCGGTTGGGCGTGTCAGGCGTGCGGTTTGCGCCCGCGGGCTGCAGACGACCGCGAATTGAGCGGAAGGTCCGGTACGCATGGCGCCGGCGGGCCACGAACGACCATGGCTGGCGACGGGGTCTGTGGAGCGCAGTCGAGTAGCGAGTGACGAAGAGACTGTCAGTGGCTCGTCGTAGTCTCGCAGCATGCGTCCGATCGAAGACCTGTTGCGCTCAGTGGCACCGCTGAAGGTGGTGAGCGACTTCGAGCCGTCCGGTGACCAGCCGCAGGCGATTGCCGAGCTGGAGCGCCGGATCGAAGATGGTGAGAACGACATCGTGCTGCTCGGTGCGACCGGCACCGGCAAGACGGCGACGGTGGCCTGGCTGGCGGAGCGGCTGCAGCGACCGATGCTGGTGATGCAGCCCAACAAGACGTTGGCTGCCCAGTTCGCCAACGAGCTGCGGCAGTTCTTCCCCGAAAACGCGGTGGAGTATTTCGTGTCCTACTACGACTACTACCAGCCGGAAGCCTACGTTCCACAGACCGACACCTACATCGAGAAGGACTCCTCCCTGAACGAGGAGGTCGAGCGACTCCGGCACTCGGCTACCAACTCGTTGCTGACCAGGCGAGACGTGGTCGTGGTGGCGACGGTCTCGGCCATCTACGGACTGGGTACCCCCCAGGAGTACGTCGATCGGATGGTTCGGCTGCGACTGGGGGAGGAGCATGATCGAGACACGCTGCTGCGACGCCTGGTCGGGATCCAGTACGCGCGCAACGATCTGGCCGGTACGCGCGGCACGTTCCGGGTGCGCGGCGACACGCTCGAGGTCTTCCCGATGTATGAGGAGCTTGCGGTTCGGGTCGAGTTCTTCGGCGACGAGATCGAGAATCTGTCCACGCTGCATCCGCTGACCGGCGAGGTGGTGACCGACCATGACAACGAGGTCTATCTGTTTCCGGCCAGCCATTATGTCGCCGGCCCGGAGCGGATGGAGCGGGCGATCGGTGGCATCGAGCACGAGCTGGGCGAGCGGTTGGCGGAGCTGGAGCAGCAGCAACGGCTGTTGGAGGCCCAGCGGCTGCGGATGCGCACGTCGTACGACATCGAGATGATGCGCCAGATCGGCACCTGCTCCGGCATCGAGAACTACTCCCGGCACATCGACGGCCGTGGCCCGGGCTCGCCGCCGAACTGTCTGCTCGACTACTTCCCCGAGGACTTCCTGCTGGTCATCGACGAGTCGCATGTCACCGTGCCGCAGATCGGCGGGATGTATGAGGGCGACATGTCCCGGAAACGGACCCTGGTCGACCACGGGTTCCGACTGCCGAGCGCGATGGACAACAGACCGCTCCGGTTCGAGGAGTTCGTCGAGCGGATCGGGCAGACGGTCTATCTGTCCGCGACCCCTGGCAACTATGAGCTGGCCAGGTCGGATGGCTACGTGGAGCAGCTGATCCGGCCGACCGGGCTGGTCGACCCGGAGGTGATCGTCAAGCCCACGCACGGTCAGATCGACGACCTGATGGCCGAGATCCGGTTGCGCGCCGAGCGAGATGAGCGGGTGCTGGTCACCACGCTGACCAAGAAGATGGCCGAGGATCTCACCGACTATCTGCTGGAGCACCAGATCAGGACGCGCTATCTGCACTCCGAGGTGGACACGTTGCAGCGGATCCAGTTGCTCCGCGAGCTGCGGATGGGGGAGTACGACGTCCTGGTGGGGATCAACCTGCTGCGCGAGGGCCTCGACCTGCCGGAGGTGTCCCTGGTCTCGATTCTGGATGCCGACAAGGAAGGCTTCCTGCGTAGCGAGAAGAGCCTGATCCAGACCATCGGCCGGGCCGCCCGAAACGTGTCCGGTCAGGTGCACATGTACGCCGACAAGATCACCGACTCGATGGCCGCCGCGATCGAGGAGACCAATCGGCGGCGTGAGAAGCAGGTGGCGTACAACCTCGAACACGGCATCGATCCGACGCCGCTGCGGAAGAAGATCGCCGACATCACCGACATGCTCGCTCGTGAGGACGCCGACACCGACGAGTTGTTCAGCGGTCGCAACGGCCGCCGACAGAAGACCGCGGTGCCCAGCCTGGGCATGAAGGACGCCAGCAAGACGGCGCGGAACCTGGCCGGTATTCCGGCTGGAGACCTGGCCGACCTGATCCAGGATCTGACCCAGCAGATGCACGCGTCTGCTGCCGACCTGCAGTTCGAGGTGGCGGCGCGGCTGCGTGACGAGATCGCGGAGCTGAAGAAGGAGCTCAGGCAGATGGTCGAGGCGAGCCGCTGATTGGACGCTCCGGCGGCTGCGACTCGAGTCTTGCCCACCTCGCTCCGCAGGCTCCGCTCGGAACGCCCACCACTCCCTGACTCGAGTCGCAGCCGCCAAAGCGTCCACCTGGTTGAGGTCGATGGCGGGCGAGGCTGGCTCGGAACGCCCGACCAGGCCCTGATCCGGCCAGGGCACCAACTCCTTCGTGCGCCAGCTCGTTCTGGTGAGGTTGACGGCGGCTCGCCCGATAGTGGGACAAATGAGCGGTTCAACTGAGGTCATACGGCGTGTCGGACCCGTTTACGCGATTGAACCGCGGATTTGTCACGGATTCGACAGCTACCGCCCGGATCGGACGGCATCCGCCGCGGTCCGCGCCCCAGGGACGTGGTCTGACTCACAGGATTTCTCAGGTTGGGGTGTGGCCTGAGATACTGGATGCGGAGGGGAGTATTCCTTCGCGTCGTATCGTCAGCACGGACGCTCGCATCCCATCAACGACAACGTAGGTCGTCGGGGTGTGCCCGGTGCGGCGGCTGGCCTAGGGTGGCCGGTGGAAGAGACCTCCGAGATCGTGTCGTTCTCGGATCCATAGTCTCGGAAGGGGCCCCCACCCGCCCATGGATATTCATCTGTACACCTGGGTCGTCACCGTCGTCGTGATGATCGCCGTCCTTGGCTTCGATCTGTTCATCATCGGGCGCAAGCCGCACGAGCCGTCGATGAAGGAAGCGGGCATCGCGGTCAGCATCTTCGTCAGCCTGGCGATCCTGTTCGGGCTTGGCGTCTGGGCACTGTCCGGTCCGAGGTACGCAGGGGAGTTCTTCGCCGGCTGGCTGACTGAATACAGCCTGTCGATCGACAACCTGTTCATCTTCGTGATCATCATGGGCGCGATGAAGGTGCCCAGGCACCTGCAGCAGTACGCCTTGATGGTCGGCATCATCTTGGCGCTGATCTTCCGAGGCATCTTCATCGCCCTCGGCGCTGCGGCGATCAATCAGTTCTCCTGGATCTTCTTCCTGTTCGGCGCGTTCTTGATCTACACCGCGATCAAGCTGGTCATCGACTATCGCAGCCACGATGAGAGCGATGAGATGCCGGACAACGCGGCCATGCGGTTCGTCAAGCGGCGGTTCAAGTCAGTCGACGAATACCACGGCACCCGGCTTTCGGTGAACCTCGACGGCGTTCGGCACATCACGCCGATGTTGTTCGTCATCGTGGCCCTCGGCTCGACGGACCTGTTGTTCGCACTCGACTCGATCCCGGCGATCTACGGCCTGACCCAGGAGCCGTACCTCGTCTTCACTGCCAACGTGTTCGCCCTGATGGGCCTCCGGCAGCTCTACTTCCTGATCGGCGGCCTGCTCAAGCGGCTGGTCTACCTGTCGCTCGGCCTGTCGGTGATCCTGGCCTTCATCGGTGTGAAGCTGATCCTGCACGCGCTGCATCACTACCACCTGGCTGACTGGGCGCCCTGGGGCGGCGAGATCCCGATCTGGGTATCGCTGACAGTGATCATCGTGACCCTCCTCATCACCACCGTGGCCAGCCTGGTCAAGAGCCGGTACGAGGAGGACAGCGACGCGTCGAGCACCTCCAAGGGCACCTCTGAGGACTGAGGCCATACGGTGGCAGCGTGTCCGAGGTGCGTGTTCCCGACGATCTGCGTGCGGATCTTCGACGCGCGCGTGATCACGCCGATCGGAACTTCGCGGAGCCGCTGACGCTGGAGGATCTGGCCGCGGTGGCGATGCTCAGCAAGTACCACTTCCTCCGGCTGTTCCGGGCCGTCTATGGGCAGACACCTGCGGCGTATCTGTCGCAGCGTCGGGTGGAGCGTGCCCAGGATCTGCTGCGGACGACGAACCTGACGGTGACCGAGGTCTGCTTCGCGGTGGGGTTCGCCAGCCTCGGCTCGTTCAGCAGCCGGTTCAGTGAGATCACCGGGGAGACGCCGAGCGCCTTCCAAGCGCGGTGGGCGCGGGCCGGGGCACCACGGATTCCGGGCTGCTATGTGTTCATGTGGGGTCTGGCGGAGCGGCGGTCGGCTTTTGTCTCACCGTCCCCGCCAGACGTGGACAGTGAGACAAAACCGGGTCACCGAGGGGATCCGGCCTCCGCAATCTGGGAGAAGCCTGCCGGGGGATAAGCCTCGTAAGTTCGTCCCATGATCACCAACATCTCTTTGATCAGTGTCTGGGTGAAGGACATCGACGAGTCGCTGGCCTTCTACACCGACGTGCTCGGCTTCCAGGCCAAGGACGATCTCCAGCTCGGACCCGACTTCCGCTGGTGCACGGTGGTGCACCCCAATCAGCCCGAGCTGCAGGTGCACCTGACGACCCCGAGCAAGCCGCTGTCCGACGATCTGATCGCCGCCATGCAGCGAGCGCAGGAGTCCGGTGGACTGCCTGGGATCGGGCTGACCGTCGACGACTGCCGGGCCACTTACGAAGACCTGTCGGCCAAGGGCGTCCAGTTCATCCAGACCCCGGAGGAGCGACCGTACGGGGTCGAAGCCCTGATGCGGGACAACTCCGGGAACTGGATGGTGCTGGTCGAGCAGCGTGAGTACAGCGCGGCCGACTTCGAGGGTGCCGACATGTCCTCCTGACGCATCTCCGGCAGCCCTCTTCGTCAGCCCCCTGCGTCAGCTCCTTCTGTCAGCCCCTTGTGTGTCAGCGCAGTGGGACCTTGGGGAAGTCGACCGGCACTCCGAGCGCGATGTTGACGTAGTTGGTGAACAGGTTGAGCGCCACCTGCCCGATGGTCTCGACGATCTCGTCGTCGGTCCAACCCTGGTCGCGGACGGACTGCACGTCCTCCGGTGTCACCTGGCCGCGGCGTTCGACCAAGGCCAGGGCGAACGCCAGCAGGGCCGCGGTACGCGGATCGTCGGACTCGCCCGCTTGCGCAGTCCGCAATGCGTCACGGGAGAGGCCCGCCTTCCGTCCGAGGGCCGTGTGCGCGGCGAGACAGTATTCGCAGCTGTTGCGGTTCGCGACCGCGACGGCGATCTGTTCGCCCAGCGCCGGCCCGAGGGCGCCGCCGCCGTAGGCGACGAACGCACCCCACATGCTCTGCAGGGCGGCGGGGGAGTTCGCGACGGCTGCGAACATCGCGGGCACGGTGCCGAAGGCGGCATGGATCTGATCGAGCTGGTCCTTGACCGCACCGGTGGTGGACTCGCGATCGATCAGGGCGACATTGGGCATGGGTGCTCCTTGGATAGTGGCGACCTCCGGCGCTGCTCGCTGGAGGGGCTGCCCCAAGGCTGGCGTCTGAGTGCTGGACGAACTGCACCAGATCGTCTCGAATTCTTACCACTTCGTCTGGCAAGCTGTCGCTGTGACGTCACTGGATCGCCTGACTCCGCTGCTCGAACGCTTCCGGGTGCATACCCATCTGTTCCACGCTGGGCCGCTGTGCGGTGTCACCACCTTCGCAGCCCGGCCTGGACGAGGCTTCCTTCATGTGCTGCGGCGCGGTGAGCTGGAGATGACCTACCGAGTCGCCGGCGGTGGCCCAAGCAGGGCTCGGATCGATCGTCCGAGTCTGCTGTTCTATCCGCGCCCGCTGGAGCATGCTTTCCACAACGCGCCTACGCCGGACTCCGACTTCGCCTGCGCGGCACTCGACTTCGACGGCGGGACGACCCATCCGCTGGTCCGTACGCTGCCGCCGGTCATCGTTCTGCCGCTGGCAGAGGTCGACACTCTCACGCCGGCGCTCGAGCTGCTGTTCGCCGAGATCGACCAGGTCGGATGTGGCCGGACGGTGATTGCGGACCGGCTGTTCGAGGTGGTGTTGATCCAGCTCTTTCGCTGGATGCTCGAGCATCCCGACGAGCTGGCGCTGCCCACTGGTTTGCTGACGGGCCTGGGCGACGAGCAGCTCGCCCGGGCGCTCGTCGCCATCCACGAGGCTCCGGGCCGACCGTGGACCCTGGCCGCACTGGCGCGGGAGGCGGCCATGTCCAGGAGCTCGTTCGCCGCGAGGTTCAAACAACTCGTGGGGCAGCCGCCCGCGGAGTACCTGACGTGCTGGCGGATCACCGTCGCGCAGCAGCGGCTGCGCGACGGTGACTCCGTCGCCCGGACGGCCGTCGAACTCGGCTATGCCAACCCGCCCGCGTTCTCTCGTGCTTTCGCGAAACGAGTCGGCTGTTCGCCTCGCGCCTGGCTGGCGAGCTGATGGGCCCGCTCACGGGCGAGCGGGCCCATCAACTAGTGCTCACCGGCAGGCACTAGGCCGCGGTCGGTTGGCTGGCGGGGGCCGTCATCGACGGTTTGCCTGCAGCCGGCTCGAGTGCCAGTCGTACGATCTCGGCCACGTCGGTCATCGGACGTACGTCGATGTCGGCCAGCACCTCGGCCGGTACGTCATCGAGATCCGGCTCGTTGCGCTGAGGCACGAACACCGTGGTCAGACCCGCGCGCTGAGCAGCCAGCAGCTTCTGCTTGACGCCGCCGATCGGCAGCACTCGGCCGTTCAGGGTGACCTCGCCGGTCATCCCGACCTCGGAGCGCACCGGCTGACCGGTGGCCATCGACACCAGTGCGGTGACCATGGTGACGCCGGCCGATGGACCGTCCTTCGGCACCGCGCCCGCGGGTACGTGGATGTGGATATCACGATCCAGCGTTGACAGATCGGTGATGCCGAGCTGATCCGCGTGCGCCCGGACATAGCTCCACGCGATCTGCGCGGACTCCTTCATCACATCGCCCAACTGCCCGGTCAGGGTCAGGCTGCCGCGGCGCCGCTCCGCCGGTGTCGGGCTCGAGCCGGTCGCGGTACCGTCGGCTGCCGCCTCGATGAACAGCACATCGCCGCCGAGTCCGGTGACCGCGAGCCCGGTCGCAACTCCTGGCACCGAGGTCCGCTCATGCCCCTCGGGTGTGAAGCGTGGCCGGCCGAGATAGTGCACCAGGTTCTCGGCGTCGACCACGATCGCCGACACCTCCTCCCCGGAGTCGTCCCGATCGGCGGGCTCCTGGGACAGCGTCTCGGAGGCCAGCTCGGTGGCCGCCTTGCGCAGCGCCTTGGCCAAGAGTCGTTCCAGCTGCCGTACGCCCGGCTCCCGGGTGTAGTTGGCCGCGATCTCCCGCAGCGCCTCGTCGGTGATCTCCACCTCGGCGGAGGTCAGCGCCGCCAGTTCGGACTGCTTCGGCAGCAGGTAGTCCCGAGCGATGGCGATCTTGTCGTCCTCGGTGTAGCCGTCGAGGGTGACCAGCTCCATCCGGTCCAGCAGCGGCTGGGGGATCGATTCCAGCACGTTGGCGGTGGCCAGGAACACCACGTCGGACAGGTCGAGGTCGACCTCCAGATAGTGATCGCGGAACGTGTGGTTCTGCGCGGGGTCCAGCACCTCGAGCAGGGCTGCACTCGGATCGCCGCGGTAGTCCGAGCCGACCTTGTCGATCTCGTCCAGCAGCACGACCGGGTTCATCGAACCGGCCTCGGTGATCGCGCGTACGATCCGGCCGGGCAGCGCGCCGACGTACGTCCGCCGGTGTCCGCGGATCTCAGCCTCGTCCCGGACGCCACCGAGGGCGACCCGGACGAACTTGCGGCCCAGGGCACGGGCGACGGACTCGCCGAGTGAGGTTTTGCCGACGCCGGGCGGTCCGACCAGGGCGAGCACCGCGCCGGACCCACGTCCACCCACGACCTCGAGACCACGATTGGCGCGGCGGGCACGGATTGCCAGGTACTCCACGATCCGGTCCTTGACGTCGGTCAGGCCATGGTGGTCGGCATCGAGCACCGCTCGGGCGGCGACGATGTCGGTCGAGTCGGTGGTCTTGGTGTGCCAGGGCAGCTCGAGGATCGTGTCCAGCCAGGTGCGGAGGTAGCCGGCCTCGGGGCTCTGGTCGCTGCCGCGCTCCAGCTTGCCCACCTCACGCAGGGCGGCCTTGCGTACGTCCTCGGGCAGATCGGCTTCCTCGACCCGGGTGCGGTAGTCCTGGGCGCCGTCCGGTTCGTCCTCGCCGAGCTCCTTGCGGATGGCGTTGAGCTGCTGGCGGAGCAGGAACTCCCGCTGGCTCTTGTCCATCCCCTCGCGGACGTCGGAGGCGATCTTGTCGTTCACCTCGACCTCGGCGAGGTGATCCTTGGTCCAGCCGATCAGCAGGGTCAGTCGCTCGGCGACGTCAGGCGTCTCCAGCAGCTGCATCTTCTGCTCGTCGCTGAGATATCCGGCGTAGCCGGACAGGTCGGCCAGATTGGACGGGTCGGTGACCCGGTTGACCGTCTCGATCACCTGCCAGGCGTCACGACGCTGCAGAGACGCGATCACCAGCGACTTGTATTCGCTGGCCAGCGCCCGCACGGCGTCGGACTCGTGCCCGTCCTCGGTGATGTCCTCGGCCTCGACCCACAGGGCCGCGCCCGGACCGGTCACCCCGGAGCCGATCTTGACCCGGCGCTCGGCGCGGATCACCGCGGCGGCCTGACCACCCGCCGTGCGGCCGAGCTGCACGATGGTGGCGACTACGCCGTAGGTGGCATAGCGCTCCTCGAGCCGCGGTGCGACCAGCAGCTCATCGTCGCTGCTGGCCCGGGCCGCGTCCACGGCCGCCCGTGCGGTGTCGTCGAGTTCGATCGGCACGACCATGCCGGGAAGGACGACCAGATCGGTGAGGAAGAGAACGGGAAGTTGGGTTGTCGTCATGTATGTCCTCCAGACTTGCGGTCGCTCGAAGGGTTGAGCGACATACACTCAAGGCGTTGGAGGGCCGGTTTGTTCCCCGTTCGCTGTGGGCGTACAGGTGGATGTGCTTGTGTCAAATCCTGTAGGTTCTCGACCCACTTGTCGTTTCTCATTAACTTGTCGGTGGGCTGTCGTCTTCTCACTAACTTGTCGTCCAGCGGCTCGCGCTATTCGAACACCTGACGGCTGGCGAGGCCTATCCCCAGTCGCCGTTTAGCCCCCGATCACCGAGACTGATCACCGAACCAGTCTTGCGGGACGGCCCCTGAGCGTGGCGATGATGACAGCCGTCGTTGGTCGAGGGTGCATGCCGTTCACCGGACGTCTTGCTGGCCGAGGTACGTGAGGTGCCCGCCTTCGTACTGGCGGTAGGCGTACCTACTTAGAGACAGGGCGCTGAGACCAATCCGCTCCGAGGACCTGCAGTGCCTCGTCTACCGGCACTACGGCGACAGGCTGCGAAATCTCCCATAGGTAGCCGAACGGGTCAATGCACTCGGAAACCCGATCACCGTAGCTCGTGTCGGCCGGTTGCGCAGTGATCGTGCAGCCGTGGCCTTGGCAGTAGGCATAGGTGGCCGCGAGATCGTCCACGCCGAGCCCTAAAGCGACGCCTAGCCCGCGAGGCCCGCTCTGCACCTGGCGCTCACGCTCTGTGGGGGCGAACGGCATTCCGATCAGCGCATCGACGAGCAGCATCACTCCCTCCCGCTGGAGGATCGCCATCAACACTCGACCGTCATCCGCAGGGACCATCCCGACCTCGCCAAAACCCAGCCCACGGTAGAAGTGTGTTGCCTCGGACACGTCCGGCACCCGCAGTCCGACGCGGAATCTGCCCAACTCCATCAGAACATCCTGCACGAAACTCAGCGGCTCGGCTCGTTCGCTGGCCGGTCGTCTTCCGAACCGGGCGCACTGAGGGCAAGGTCATCGCCGTGAGGTTGCGCAGCACTCTTGCCCCGGAGCAGCTCACATCTGGAGCAGTCCCGTGAGCACGCCGCGGACTGTGCGCTCGAACAGGTCGCCAGCGATGGGTTCCTCCGCGGGCTGCGCGACGGCCGCCGCGAGGTGCGGGTAGGACTCGAGCGGGACGAGCGGAAAGATCGTTGCAGCGCCTGACGTCTCGCTTCGAGCCTGCTGGGCGAACAGGGCGGCGAGACCGGTCAGTACGGCGATGGCTTCAAACTTCACACGTGCGGTGGCATGGGTCGGCGTGAGCACGCCGAGACACGCGTCGAAGTAGGCCAGACTCTCAGGCCCGATGCTGGACGAGCGATAACCGAGCGTGATCAGCCACGGATGCCGCTCGTGCAACGCACGCTGTGCCGCGGCCAGGATCGCGGGCACCATGGGCTGATGCGAGAGTCGTCGAGGCCCATTGACTGGATCTCACCGACGCTTCCTCACGTCATTGAGCCGTTGACCTTCCCGATGTCAGATCGGCGACGAGCGAGTTCCATGCGCGGCCCAGAGGATGGAAGCATCGGCGTACGTGAGCCACGCCGTCCCCGTACCTCATCGACCAGGCGGCGGCACCTGGTCTCCAATCCCACCAGCAAGATGTCGTTGCCCTAGTCAACGCCACATCGCCGACGCCACATCGCCGACGCCACATCGCCGACGACAGATCGCGCGAGAACCTACATGTGCAGGTCGGGCGGGTCATGCGGCAATCGCCCTGATCCAGGGCCGAGCTGATGCAGGAGTTCGAGGTCGACGGCCGCTGGGCCGATCCTGAGCTCCCCGCCTCCTACAACGACGCACCCACGCAGACCTCCTCCTCCGTGGGCGTAGACCTTCACCAGGACAGGTTCGACGCGGGATGGAGGCGGGCCGGTGGATCGTTGCGAGCCGCAGCCTCCTCAATGGGGTCTGGTGATAGAGGACCGTCACACCGGCTGGCTTGTCGTGGATGATCGCGGCGCGACCCGTTTGACCGACCGTGGGCTGAGGAAGCGGATGGTGTTCCATACGGTGCCGACCTTGTCGTTGGTGCCGGACGCTCTGGCGCCACCGAAGGGTTGCTGGCCGACCACAGCGCCGGTGGGGTGGGAGTTGATCACGTAGTTGCCGGCGGTGTAGCGCAGGATGTCGTCGGCCTCGGTGATGGCGTGTTCGTCGGTGGCGAAGACTGCGCCGGTCAGTCCGTATCCGGTCGCGTTGTCGACCAGGTGCAGGGTCTTGGTCCAGTCGGCGTCGTCGTAGATGAGGGCCGCGGTGACGGGGGCGAACAGTTCCTCGGTCAAGAACGGAGACTGCGGGTCGTCGACCTGCAGCACCGTCGGCTCGACGAACCAGCCGACCTGGGCGTCGGCGTGCCCTCCGGTCAGGACGAGCCCTTCGGCCCGGGCCTGGGCCAGGGCGGCCTCGTGCTTGGCGAACTGGCGGGCGTTGATCACGGCGCCGATCTGGATGCCCGGCTCGGTCGGGTCGCCCATCCTCAACTGGGCGGTGCGGTCGAGAAGTTGATCACGGACGGTGGGCCACAGGCTGCGCGGGACGAAGAGCCGGGAGGCGGCCGAGCACTTCTGGCCTTGATAGTCGAACGCGCCGTGCACGACGGCATCGGTCAGCGCGTCGACGTCGGCCGATGGATGGACGACGACGAAGCCCTTGCCGCCGGTCTCGCCGACGACGCGGGGATAACTGCGGTATCCGGCGATGTTCGTGCCGACCGTTGTGAAGATCTGTTGGAACGTTGCGGTCGATCCGGTGAAGTGGACGGCGGCCAGTTCAGGGTGGGTCAGCACGGTGCCGCCGATCTCGGCGCCGTTGCCGTGCACCAGGTTGATCACGCCGTCGGGCAGGCCGGCGACTCGCAGCAGTTCCAGGGTCAGGTAAGCCGACCAGGACGCGCTCTCGGCCGGCTTCCAGACCACGGTGTTGCCGAGCAGCGCCGGTCCGAAGGCCAGATGGCTCATCGAGGCGTAGTTGAACGGAGACACCGCGAACACGAAGCCTTCCAGCGGCCGGTAGTCCAGGGTGTTGGTGACGCCGTCGACTGAGTCTGGCTGCACCGCGTACGCGGCCTCGAGGTTGGCTATGCCGGCCAGGAGCAGGTCGATGGTTTCGGCGGCGGCGTCGCCGTCGGCCTGGCCGTGGGTCTTGGACAGTTCGAGCATTGCCGCCGCGACGAGCCGGTCGCGCCATTCGCCGGCGGCGAGTAGTTCGGCGGCGCGGCGGAACGGCTGGACCCGCTGTGACCAGTCCTGGCGGTGCCAGTCGCGGGCCGCCGTCAAGGCGGTGTTGATCGCGGCCTCGGCCTCGGCCGCCGTTCCCCAATGCACGACGCCCAGCGGTCGATGGTGATCATGCGGCGCGACCACGGGGGCGGTCCAGCCGGTGCGGACCTCGCGGCCTCCGATGACGTGGGGGATGTCGACGGCGGTGGCGCGGGCGGTCGTGAGGGCCTGTTCGATGGTCACGGACTCGACCTTATGGGCCGAAGGATGGCCGGCGCCTCCGTCGGCCGCGGGAAGTTCACCGTCGATTCTTCGACAGCTGTCGAACGGTGCAGCCTGAACTTCCTCGGTCTGCCGGAGCAGGCGCCGACCGCGGATTCCTAGGCTGCTGCCCGTGAGTCCTACCTATGACTACGTGGTGATCGGGGCCGGCTCGGCCGGCTGCATCGTGGCCTCCCGGCTGAGTGAGGACCCGACGGTGCAGGTGCTGCTGGTCGAGGCCGGCGGTACCGACCGGCGACCGGAGTTGATCATGCCTGCGGCGCTGCCGTTCGCCTATCAGAACGCCGGCATCCAGTGGGGCTTTCGGGCCGGCCCGGAGCCGGAGCTGTCTGGCCGCAGTACTGAGGAGAAGCAAGGCAAGGTGCTGGGCGGCACCTCGTCGATCAATGCGATGATCTTCAACCGGGGCAATCCGCTGGACTATGAGGGTTGGGCTGCGCAGGGCTTACCGGATTGGGACTACGCCCACTGTCTGCCCTACTTCCGCAAGATGGAGACCTTCGCCGAGGGCGGGAACGAGTGGCGCGGCGACTCGGGGCCGATGCAGGTCAGTCGATGCGCGGCCGAGCACCAGCTGTACGACGCGTTCCTGATCAGCGGGGAGCAGGCCGGCCAACAGGTGGCGTCGGACCATAACGGCTTTCGCCAGGAAGGACTGCACATCGCCCAGTCGTCGATCCACCGGGGATTGCGCTGGAGCACCGCGCGCGGCTTCCTGCGGCCGGCCATTCGGCGGCCGAACCTGCACCTGTTGACCCGGACCCAGGTCACCAAGATTGTCGTGAGCGGCGGCGTGGCTACCGGGATCGGGTACGCCGACGGCAGCCGGACCAACGTCGTGCACGCCCACCGCGAGGTGATCGTCTCGGCCGGCGCGTTCAACTCGCCCAAGCTGCTGCTGCTGTCGGGAATCGGGCCGGGGGAGGAATTGCGCCGGCACGGCATCGAGATGGTCAGTGAGCTGCCGGCGGTGGGTCGGAGTCTGGAGAACCATCCCGGCGTCGACGTGCAGTGGTCGGTCGATGACGCCGACTCGCTGACCAGCCAGGTCGGGCCGATCGGTCAGGTCAAGCTGGCCGCGCAGTGGGCGGTGCTGCGGCGGGGTCTGGGGGCGAGCAACTTCTTCGAAGCGGGCGCGTTCCTGCGGACGGATGAGTCGCAGCCGTTCCCCAACGTGCAGTACGAGTTCCTCCCGTTGACCCGCAAGCTGGTCGGCCGCAGGCTTGTGCCAGTCCCGGGGTTCCAGTTCTGGATGGATCTGTCCCGGCCGCTCAGCCGGGGTTCGGTCACTCTGCGTTCCTCCGATCCGGCCGCGGCGCCGTCGATCGTGTTCAATCATCTGGCGCAGCGGCAGGACCTGCTCGATCTGGTGGCAGCGATTCGGCTGATCCGTGGTGTCGTCTCTCAGCCGGCCTTCGCCCGCTACAACAAGGGCGAGCTCCATCCCGGCTCGGACTGCCGGAGTGATGCCGATCTCGAGGCCTTTGTCCGGGCCAAGCTCGGCACCTCCTACCACCCGTCGGGAAGCTGCCGGATGGGTACCGGCGACGACTCGGTGGTCGACCAGCAGGGCCGGGTCCACACGGTCGGCCGGCTCCGCGTGGTCGACGCCTCGATCATGCCCCGAGTCCCGACCTGCAACCTCAACGCGCCGACCATGATGATTGCCGAGAAGCTGTCCGACGCCATCCTCGGCCGGCCGGCGCTCGCCCCGTCCACGGCCAACTTCTACCGAACGGAGGCGGCGTGAAGATCACCGCGGTCGAAGCCATCCCGCTGAAGGCGACTTTCGCTCAGACGTTCCGGTTCGGCACCACCGACCGCACCACCTCGCCGAACGTGGTCGTGATCATCCGGACCGACGACGGTGCGGTGGGCTATGGGGAGGCGTGTCCGGTTCCGGCGTTCACCTCCGAGACCCAGCACTCGATCGTCGAGCTGATCGCCGAGCGGGTCGCGCCGGTACTCATCGGCCGCGACCCGATGCAGCATGTGCCGCTGCTGGCCGACGTGGCCCGGGTGCTGAAGTTCGCGCCGTTCACCGTGACCGCCATCGATACCGCGCTGTACGACCTGGCCGGCCGCGCGCTTGGTGTGCCGGTGTCCACGCTGCTCGGCGGTGCCTTCCGGGACCGAGTCGCGGTGCACGGCTCGGTCGGCTGGGACGAGGACCCGGCGGCCATGGCCGACCTCGCCGTCGAGCAGGCCGCGACCTACACCTCGATCAAGACCTACGCGGGCCGCGGCGAACTGGGCGCCGACCTGGACCGGCTGCAGGCGATCCGCGATGCCATCGGCCCCGAGATCGCGCTGTTCGTCGACGTCAACGGCATGTGGCAGCCCAGCGATCTGGTCCGGGCGTTGCCCCGGGTGCCCGAGATCGGGTTGTCGATGCTCGAGCAGCCGCTCCCGGTGCAGTCCACCGGCCTTTTGACCACCCTGGTCGGGCAGCTACGGGTCGACATCTGCGCCGACGAGTCGGTGCGGACGGTCACCGACGCGGCCCGGCTGGCTGCCGATCGCACGGCAACCGTGATCAACCTCGGGCACTCCAAGCTCGGCGGTCCGACCGCCGCCCGGCAGGCCGCGCAGGTCGCCGACGCGGCCGGCCTGGGGCTGATGGTCGGCAGCGTCATCGAGATGGGCATCGCCACGGCCATGGGTCTGCACCTCGCCGCGGCGCTGCCGCGGCTGGCCTACCCCGCGTACCTGATGGGCCCGCTGAAGTACCGGCAGGTGATCGCCACCCCGCAGGTCGAGGTGATCGGTTCGGCCATTGCCGTGCCGACCGGTCCAGGTCTCGGCGTGGACGTCGACGAGGCCGCACTGCGCCGACTGGACGCCCGCCGATGAACCCCGGAACGGCGGACGTGGTGGTGGTCGGCGCCGGCATCGTCGGAGTCTGTGCGGCCGCCGAACTGGCCGAACGTGGAGCCAAGGTCGTGCTGCTGGAGAAGGAGTCCGGTCCGGCCCGTGAGGGGTCCGGTCGGGCTCAGGGTTCGCTGCGAGTTCAGGGGCGCCACGGATCGGAGCTGGCGTTGGCCCGCGAAGCGCTGGACCGCTGGCACGCCGCAGCCCAGGACGGTGACTTCGAGCTGGTCCGCGGCGGCAATCTCTACCTGCAGACCCGACCCGAGGAGGCGACCCTGCTCACCGCCCTGGTTGACGAGGCCCGCCGGGTCGGGTTCGACAGCGTGGAACTGCTCACCCCCGATCAGGTACGCGAGCACGTCCCCGCCGCAACCGGGGATTTCCTCGGCGCGATGTGGAGCCCGACCGACGCCCAGTGCCAGCCTGACCAGGGCACCGCACACTTCGCCGCCCGAGCCGAACGGCACGGCGCCGACCTCCGCTACGGAGCCAAGGCGACCCGGCTGATCGAGACCGGCGGTCGAATCCGCGGCGTCGACACCGCGAACGGGCCGATCCATGCGGGCGCTGTCGTGCTCGCCGGCGGGGTCTGGACCCCGTACCTGGCCCGGACAGTCGGGTTGCGGGTGCCGATCATGCCCGTGGTCATGTCCGAGCTGGAGACCGAACCGGTCGAGCCGTTGTTCGCCGCCACCCTGCGCGCGTTCGGGTTCGGCGCCCGACAACGCCCCAACGGTCAGGTCGTGGTCAGCGCAGGACTGAACGCCCGGGTCCGGCACGGCGTCTCACTGTCCGATCTGGACGGTCTGCGCCACTGGGCCCCGCGAGCCTGGTCGTTCCGCAAGTCGATCGGACTGCGGCTGGACTGGCGACGGATCGGACAGCAGATCCGGCACCGCAAGGTGATCCACCCGGCGCTCATTCCCGACACCTCGCCGGAGCCGACCGTCGACCTCCCCCTCGTCGATGCGTCGCTGGCCCGGCTGGCCACCGTCATCCCGGCCCTGCGCACCGCCCGGCGTGCTCGCTCCTGGGGCGGACTGGTCGACATGACCCCGGACGGACTGCCGATCATCGACGCCCCCGGCCCGGCCGGCCTGGTCACCATCACCGGCCTGTGCGGTCATGGCTTCACCCTCGGCCCGGCCCTCGGGGCGACCGCCGCCGACCTGGCCACGACCGGACGGACGGAACGCGACCTCACCGCATTCACCTTGAACCGGTTCGACGGCAAGGTCGCCCAACCGCAATTGCTGATCTGACGGTCAGTCGGCGACCCGGCGATAGGCGTCGAGCCACAGAGCCAGGTGAAGGTCGGCGGTCTCACCGCCACCCAACAGTCTGACCCCGGTCAACTGCTGGATCCGCTCCAGCCGGTAGTACAGCGTCGTCCGATGCAGGTGGAGATCGGCCGCGGCCACGGCCACGTCTGCGCCATGGTCCAGCACCACTCGAGCGGTGACCAGGAGATCGTCCCTCGGTTGCGTGCGCAGCACCTCGACGGCCGGGTGTACCGCCGACACCGCCAGCTCCGGCGGCGCGGCCACGACGAGCCGCCACCCGCCCAGGCAGTTCCAGGTGGGCGCCTTGAGCGTCGCACCGGCCGCGATGACCCGAACCACTGCCAGCGCCCGGTCCGCGGCCACCTTGAGGTCGGCCAGCGGCAGTGGGTCCCCGCTGGTGGCAGGCCGGGGACGACGTCGTACGACGTGCGCGCTCATCGCGCCCGGCAGCCGCCAGCCACCGGCACGCGCGGGAGCTTCCACCTGGACCGCAACATCGTGGGGCAGATGCTCGATCCGAGCCAGTTCGGCGGCAGCGTCTGGGTCGGACCGGGTCAGCAGCATGCCGATCAGCTCGTCGCGGCGCAGTCGTCGATCCAGCTCCGCGCTCGCGACCGCCGCCAGCGCGTCGCCGGCGATCTCCGCACACTCGATCAACACCGGTAGCAGCCCGGCCCGGCCGAGCGCATCATCGGGATCTAGGACCCAGACGTAGCCCATCAGGCGGCCTTGGTGGCGAGCGGGCATGCACCATCGGGCCAACATTCCACGATCCGGCAGGTCCGGCGTGCGCACCGGACCTTCCGCTTCCCGGATGCCGAAACGGGGGATCACTTCGGCGGCCAGCGGATCAACCCGGCGATCGAGGATCGTCGATGCCCGACTCGGGTCCACCGCACCACGCGTGCTCCACCACATCGGACGTTGCCGAACGTCCTCCACCAGCACCGACAGATTCGCTGCAGCCGCGAGCCGGTCGACAGCCCTTTGGGCCTCTACGGACGAAGTCACCGACCGCTCCCTCCGGTATCGATCCTGACTCTACAGATGTCGAATTCACTATGTCGCCGCGAGTCGCGTTCACTGGTCCCTTGCTGGACGCCGCTCGTGGCCGGACGTAGGCTTTTCGCGGGCAGGTCTTGGGGCGAAACCCTGCGCCTGTGGCCTGACGCAGGGCCGATCGGGTCCTAGAGCGGACGGCTTGTGGAACGTGGTCTTCCTTTCGTTTCCGGAGGAGGAGGTCACGAGTTCCGACTTGGACTTGGACGCGCTCTTCGCCTTTGCCCATGGGTGGTTGCTGGTGCCTGGTTGGTCAGCGGTCGGCTTCGTAGCCTGGGGTCATGGAGGGGTCGCGGCAGGTCAGGGATTTCTTGATGTCGAGGCGGGCCCGGGTGACACCGGAGCAGGCCGGGCTGCCGGCCGGCGGTGGGAGACGCCGGGTGAGTGGGCTGCGTCGTGAGGAGGTCGCCGTCCTGGCCGGTGTAAGTACGGAGTACTACGCGCAGATCGAACGAGGCGATATCGCCCGGGCCTCGGAAGAGATCTTGGAGGCGATCGCTTCGGCCCTCCAGTTGGATGACGTCGAGCGGCAGCATCTGATCGACCTGGCGTACGCAGCGCGATTACGTCCCCGCCGTCCGATGGCGTCGGGTCGGGTGCCGCCGAATGTGCAGCGGATGCTGGATGCGATGCCGGACCTGCCGGCCATGATCCAAAACGCCCGGCTCGACCTGCTCGCCACCAACGCCCTCGGACGCGCGCTGTACGCCGACGTCTACGCCCACCACCGTGGGCCCCGCGTCGCGAACATGGCCTGCTACCTGTTCCTTCAGGAGAGTAGCCACGAGATGTTCCCCGACTGGAACGCGGTCGCCGACGATGCGGTCGCGATGCTGCAAGCGGCATCGGCCCGCACCCCGCGCACGAAGTCGCTCGTGGAGCTGATCGGTCAGCTCTCGACGGCGAGCGTGGACTTCCGTGCGAAGTGGGCGACGCGGAACGTCTCGGCCCACCGTCGTGGGAGGAAGCGCATCCGTCATCCAGAGGTGGGGGAGCTCGCCCTGGAGTACGAGGCGTTGGAGTTGCCCGGTACCCGGGGCCTGCAGATGGTGACGTTCCTGCCCGTGCCGGGCTCGCCGGCCGAGGACGCGCTACGGCTACTGGGCAGCTGGACCGCCACGCGCCGGGCCCGTCCTGACGACTCGGCGCAACTCGACGCAGGCACAACACCCGGCCACGCCTAGATACCCGACCGACGGCGGGCGCGTTGGGGTGGGTCACCAGCACATGCCTTGTTCCTCGCCAGGTCCATACCGTGGAAAGCGCACCGGTCTCGACCGCGCGAACAGCGTTTCCCGACTCTCCCGAAGGAGTTAGCCCATGCCGAGCATCGAGCACGTCACGTTCAAGAACCGCGACATGTTCTGGGAGATCGCGGCAGACATCTACCTCCCGCCGCACTTCGATCCAGATCGTCAGTTCCCGACGATTGTGGTGGCCCACCCGATCGGCTCCTGCAAGGAGCAGACCTCGGGTGAGATCTTCTCCGCCCGGCTGGCCGAACAGGGCTTCGTCGCCGTCGCGTTCGACGCGAGCTTCCAAGGTGCCTCCGGCGGTGACCCTCGCGCAATCGAGGACCCGACCCTGCGAATCGAAGACTTCCGCCACGTCGCCGACTTCCTGGGCGCGACCGACTACTACAAGACCGATCGCGGGGCCAAGCCTCACGGTCGCAACCAGACCCTGCGCTCTCACCTGGGATCCGGCTACGGCTGGGATGCGTTCCACCTCGCCGAAGAACTGCTCACCCAACCGCTGTTGGTGATCGTGGGCAGCGTGCCCGGCGGCTTCGGCGCGTACCGTGACGGCCACGAGATCGTGCGCCGAGCCCGCTCCCAGCAGAAGGAACTCGTCGTCATCGATGGCTGGTCGCACTACGACCTGTACGACAAGCCGGAGCCGGTCGCCCAGGCGATGGCGAAGCTCGTCCCGTTCTTCACCAAGAACCTCTGATCAACCTGACTCTCATCCAGCCCTTTTGACAGGAGATCCCTCATCACCAAGGTATTAGTCCTCGGCGCCTCCGGGCAGATCGCCCGCCACGCCATCCCGTTGCTGGCCGATCAAGGCGAAACGCTCACCCTGTTCGCTCGCGACACCAGCCGCATCCACGCCGTCCCCGAGGGTGCGGCCGTGATCCAGGGTGACGTCAACGACCGCGTGACTCTCGCCCAGGCGGTCCGCGGACAAGACGTGGTGTACGCCAACCTTGCCGGTGACATCGACCGGCAAGCCCAGGCCGTTGTCGAGACGATGCAGGCCGAGGGCGTGCAGCGCCTGATCTTCGTCACCGCGCTCGGCATCTACCGCGAGGTGCCCGGCGCGTTCGGCCGCTGGAACCGCGACACCATCGGCGAAGCCACTCTCGATACCTATGCCGCCGCCTCCGACACCGTCGAGGCGTCGACACTGGACTACACCGTGCTGCGGCCGGCGTGGCTGTCCGACGCCGACGAGATCAACTACCAGACCACCCGACGCGACGAGCCCTTCCGCGGCACCACCGTGTCACGCAGAAGCGTCGCCGCGCTGGTCGCCGACCTCGTGGCGAACCCGGACACGCACATCCGGGAGAACCTCGGCGTGAACAAACCCAGCACCGACGGCGACCGCCCCGTCTGGTAGCCCACCTCTGATCTGTTCAGCAAGCCCTTCCCTCCACCGAAAGACACACCTCATGCAGACCGTCACGCTCAACAACGGCGTCGAGATGCCGATCCTCGGCTACGGCGTCTACCAGATCGACCCCGCACACACCGAGGAAGCGGTCGCCGCGGCTCTCGCCGCCGGCTACCGATCTATCGACACCGCCGCCGCGTACGAGAACGAGGAAGCCGTCGGCGCAGCGATCGCGAACTCAGGCATCCCCCGCGACCAGCTGTTCATCACTACCAAGCTGTGGGTGCAAGACGCCCCCGCCGAAGCCAACACCCTCGGCGCGTTCGACGCCTCGCTCCGCAAGCTCGGGCTGGACTACCTCGACCTGTATCTCATCCACCAGCCCTTCGGTGACTATTACGGCCAGTGGCGGGCGATGGAGAAGATCAACAAGGACGGCCGTGCCCGCGCGATCGGTGTGTCGAACCTGCCGTCCGACCGGCTCATCGACCTGTGCCTCAACAACACCATCACACCAGCTGTCAACCAGATCGAAACGAACCCGTACCACCAACGCATCGCCGACCACGCAATCCTCACCGACCACGGCGTTCAGATCGAATCCTGGGGGCCCTTCGCCGACGGCAAAGACGGACTCTTCACCAACGACCTCCTCCTCGGCATCGCCGACAAGCACGGCAAGACCGTCGCCCAGATCACCCTCCGCTGGATGATCCAACGCGGCGTCGTCGTCATCCCCAAATCGGCCAACCCCGACCGCATGGCCGAGAACCTCAACGTGTTCGACTTTGCTCTTAGCGATGACGACATGAACCAGATCGCCACCCTCGATGAAGGCACCTCCCGGCTCTTCAACCACCAAGACCCCGCCACCGTCCGCTGGCTCGCTACCCGCCGCATCGACAGCTGACGTCGCTCTGGGCCGCAGCGGCTCATGGAGCTCATCTCCGGTAGCCGGTCCCGTCCAGGACGCGGATCAGGGCCGCACGTAAACCGAACGGCGATGGCCGGCGAGCACCGAGGAATCCGACAAGATAGTGAGAAAGTGGTGTACAAGATGGCTGCCGAAGCCCTGGTGAGGCGGATCACTCGCGTCGATACTGCGAGCAACCATCCGACGTCCAGCGTTGACGTGACGCTGCTGCACGAGCTGGAAATCGAAGGCGGGCGGTCGGTGGTTCTTCTCCGCGATCGCGGCTTCGGCGGCTCGACGCCGTGGGGGACTGTATCGGTCGATGAGCTCGAAACCCACGCTCGGGCAACGGTCGGTCCTGATGAGCCGTTCGATGGACTGACCGCCGAGGACATGGAGCGCGACTATTGGCGCTATCTCGCTGCGCTGGCCGCCGAGCAGGGTGTCCTTGTGACCGCCGTCGAGCTCAGCGAGCTTTCACATCATGTCGAGTTTGCCCCTCGGTTGCTCCGGCTTCTTGACACACGGACTCCCTAGCGAGCCCAGCCCTTGTGGGGCCCGTACGTCTTGCGCCCATGGGCCAAAGATGATCGGCGGCGAGGCGTAAGGCCCGTACGTCTCGCGCCCGCGGGCCAAAGACGACCAGTATGCGAACTGCCCGGGTTACTCATAGCTCCTGCGGTCCCAACTACGAAGCTGACGCACACCCGTCAGACCCCGCAGCAATACGTGGATGTCGGTGGTCGTGCATATGGTCAGAGACATGCCTCTCTCCGCCCATGAGCGCCAGCAGTTTCTAGCCGAGCCCCACGTCGCCGCGCTGTCCGTTACTGCAGGCCCAAACCGGGGGCCACTTACAGTTCCGATCTGGTACCAGTACGCGCCCGGCGGTTTGGTCTGGATCCTCACGCCGCCGGAATCGCGCAAAGCGAAGCTCATCGAGAGTTCTGGTCGATTCACGCTTCTTGTCCAACGGACGACCCCGACCACGCGGTATGTCAGCGTCGAGGGGCGGGTGACTGACATGAGGCCGTCAACTGAGGACGAGGTCGGACAGATGGCATGTCGGTATCTGCCGGCAGATCAGGTCGGGCCTTACATCGAATTCGCCCGGCATGAGCACCTGATCCAGATGACGCCTGAACGCTGGCTCTCAGCCGACTTGGGCTCGATGGGGAGTAGTTGACGGTCGGACCCGAGGATTCGTTGACCGGACGCTGACCGGCGGGCCTCGCTGTTGGCTCCGACTCCAGTGACTCCGTCGGCTTACTCTGAGCGATGAGTCGGGAGAAGGACGTGGAGGCGAGTTTCGAGCCCGATCCATGATCATATTGCCCGCAATGCCGTGCTCGGTTTCGATTCCTAGAGGCGCTGGTCGGGTGGGTCGACGCTGCTCGTCGTCGGGTTCGATGAGGCGCGTCGTGCGTACGCGCCGGGGCTGATGCCGATCTGGGCCCGGAAAGCGACGATGAAGGAAGACGACGTCTGGTAGCCGACGTCGCCGGCGAGTTGGTCCACCTGCGCGCCAGCGCCGAGGGGAGCCAGGGATGCGCTGATCCGGGCACGGCTACGCCAAGCGCTGAAGGTGAGTGCGGTCTCGCTCTGAAAGGCGCGTGCGAGGGTCTTTGTGCTGACGCCGAGCTCGTCGGCCCAGTCGCGCAGCTCACGTCGGTCGGAGGGATCTTCCAGCAGCGCTGCTGCGACAATCGCGGCGCGGTTGTCGCGGGGCAGCGGCAGGGTGGCTCCGCTGACGGGCGACTCCTCGAGTAGGTCAAGAAGCACGGCAGTGGTCCGGCCCCGCTGGGAGTCGGTGAGTTCGCGTGACTCCAGCCGCCTGATCATGGCGGCGAGGACATCGTCGACGAGCAGGGAGTGCGATCGGGTCCAGCGGTGCCCGATCGGCCCCACCTCGGGGTAGAGGTAGAGGCTGTGGAACTCGGCGGGCGCAGTCATCGACATCGTGTGGGTGACGTCGGCGGGCATCCAGATGGCGGCACCTGGTGCGATCATCCAGGCCCCCAGTGCGGACGAGATCATGGCGCTGCCGCGGGTAGCCCACATCAACTGGTGCTCGTCATGCCGATGGTCCGGGAACGACACCGACCTGGCGAGTTCGTGACGAAAAGCAGAAACTTCTGTCCACGTCCGTGGGGGAACACTCACCGCCAGAATCCCCCTCTCGAGCGGCTCGGATCGTCACCAGACGACATTTGCTGTCCGACAATCACAATTATGAGTCGACTGATGACGATACCGCAGAAAGTAAGGTGGGGCTAAGTTCGGTGCTCGGTCCCGGCAGATGTATTCCGGCGACGCCACAAACCGAACGAAAGTGTCACGTCGATGACTCGCACAGCGCCACAACCTCGATCCCTGGTGGCGGTGACCTTCCTGGTCATCGCGCTCCTGCTCTCCGCCTGCTCGACATCCGGCACCGCATCGTCCCCTGAGACGACACCTGGGGACGCCGGCTGGTCGAGCGTCACGACGACCGGCGCGTTCGGTGATGCGACGATCGAGAGCCGGCCCGAGCGGGTCTTCGCACTGTCGACGACCGACGCCGACATGCTTCTGGCGGTCGGCATCGTGCCGATCGCGGTGCCGTCGATGCCGCAGACCGACGCGGCGACCGGCGGTACGAGCATCTACCCGTGGCAGGTGGGGTTGTATCCCGAGGGCACACCCAAGGTCGAGGCGTCGACGACCGAGCTCAACATCGAGGCGATCGCGGCCACCGATCCGGACTTGATCGTGGGCACAGCCTTCTTCGGTCTCACCAAGCCGATCTACGGCAAGCTCGCCGAGATCGCGCCGGTCGTGCACTACGACACGGTCGCCAACTCCGACGACTGGAGAGATTCCACCCGCAAGATCGCCCGCGCGGTAGGGCGCGTCGATGCCGGGGATGCCGCCGTCGCCACGGCGGAGGCGACACTGGCCAAGACCCGGTCGAACAACCCGATCTTCGAAGGGAAGACCTTCAACGCCGTCATCTCGCCGTCGGCTGACGGTGTGTGGATCTTGTGCTCCGAACAAGACAATCTCGGTCGGGTTATGACCGGCTTCGGAATGAAGCTCAGCGAGTACGCGCAGAGTGTCGAGTGCGACGGCGGCAAGGCCGAGCTGAGCTGGGAGAACATGTCCGATCTCGACGCCGACGTGCTCTGGGCGATCCCGGACACGGCCGACCAGATGCCTGAGCTGACCAAACGCAAACTCTGGACCTCCCTCCCGGCGGTCCAGCGAGGCGCGGTGGTCATCGTCACCAAACCCGAAGGCGTCCCCTTCGCACTCGCCTTTCCCTCGCCACTGAGCCTGGTATGGGCCGCCGACCGACTGGCGCCGAAGATGTCCGAGGCAGCGGCAAGAAGCTGAACCGACCGCCATCCTTACCCCGTCAGGGCTTGTCACGCGGGGAGCGGCCGGTCGCCGACGGCGAGGGCCACCGCCACGAGCATCTCGTTGGCGCGGGGCGTCTTGAAGGCGCGCTCATCAGCTGTCGAGCGTCGAGGTGAGCAGTTCCTCGAGGCGAGCCCGAACGCGTGTCGGGATATCGACGCTGTCGGCGTCGAGCAACCACTGGATTTGCAGCCCGTCGATGAGCGCGACGAGATCGGTGGCGGCACCGGCGAGGTCGATCTGATCTCGTAGCAGTCCGCGGCCGGCGAGGTCGGCCAAGGCGTCGGCGATGTCGGCACGCAGCCACCGGTAGCGATTGGCGAAGTAGGCGTGGGCGGGGTGGGCAGGGTCCGCCGCCTCCGTGGAGAGTGTCGCGAACAGGCGCACGATCTCGCGCTGGCTCGCATTGTGTTCGATGACGCGCAGGAGGCGGCGAAAATAGTCGAGGCCGTCGGCGCCGGGAGCGGCCATCCCGGCGAAGAACAGCTCGCCGTTGATGCGATCGCGTTCGGCCAGCACCGCGGCCAGCAGCAACTCCTTCGACGGGAAGTGGTGCAGGAGGCCGGCGCGGGACACGCCACACGCAGCGGCGATCTGCACCATGCTCGCCCCCCGATATCCGTCGGCCGAGAAGGCGCTGAACGCTGCCCGAACGATCTGGGTACGGCGCCGGTCCCCCTTCGGGTAGGTCCGCGACGGCGGTGTGGCGGACCAGCGGTCCTCGGTGTTCATGCCCGGCCCCGAACCAGGGCCGATGTACGGCTGCGCAGCACGATGACTGCCGCCACCGCCGCCAGCACTTCGCCCGCGGGGAGAGCGATCCAGATCCCCAGCGGGTCGACGTGGCCGAGCAGGAGCACCAGCGGCACTTTGAGGAGCAATAGTGTGCCGACCGAGATCAGGTACGACGGTGCGGGACTGCCCAGTGCTTGGAAGTATGCGGAAATCAGCGGTGGAACGCCCGCGAAGACAAATCCCACGGCGATGATCCGCAACCCGGTGATGGCGACCTCGACGGTTTCCGGGTCCGTGAGGAACAGTCCGACGATCGGCCGCGCGGCCAGCGCGATGACGCCGGCCCCCACCGCGCCATAGACGGCGGTGGCACGCAACGCGAGCGTGCGGGTGCGGTGAACCCGCTCGGGATGCTGCCGGCCCGCGTTGAAGCTGATGATCGGCTGGGCTCCTTGGGTGATGCCGATCTGCGGCATCGATACGAACGTCTGGACGCGGGCGCACACGGCGTACGCCGCGATCACGGCGGCGCCTGCGGCGGCCAGAGTCGTGTTGACCAGCACGACGAGGAGGGTGGCACCGAACCCGGCGAGGAACGACGGCGCCCCCACCGAGAGGACCGACCGCACCGTGGGTCCGTGAGGGAGCAGTTCCTTGAGCCGGATCCGATAGGGGCGACGCCGCTGGACGAAGAAGAACCAGACGGCCATTCCCGCCGAGACTGCTTGGCCGCCGACCGTCCCCAGGCCCGCCCCGACGACGCCCAGATCGAGTCCGAAGATCAGCAGCGGGTCGAGGATGATCTGCACGAGCACCGGCACGACCCACAGCATGGTCGAGAACAGCAACCGTCCCTCGGCGCGGACCAGGGCGGAGAACCCGGTGGAGAAGATCGCCCCTGCGATGATCACCATCGCGTACGGCCGGGCGTACGGCAGTGTCTCGTCGGTCGCACCGACGAGACGCAAGAGGGGGTCGAGGAACGCCAGCCCGACGACCGTGACGGTCACCGCCGTCGCCCAGAAGATCGCGAAGGAGTTGCCCGCGGCGCGTGCGGCGAGGTCGGGCCGCCGAGCGCCGAGGCTGCGCGAGACCAGGGACGCGCCGCCGACCCCGACCGTGGTAGAGACCGCCCCCAGGAGCAGCAGAAGTGGTGCCACCAGGTTGACGGCGGCGAGGGCGGTCTCACCGACACCGCGGGCGACGAACCACGCGTTGGTGAGTGCGTAGATGCCGTAGACGCCGACGGAGAGGGTGGTCTGGGAGCAGGTCCACCACAGCAGGCGCCCGATGGGGCGGGTGCCGAGATTCTCAGCGCTGTCGTTGCGGTCCGATACGCTCACCACCGGCTCAGCGTGTGTGGCCGAACGTGGCCATCAACGCGTCGAGCTCACGACGGCCGAAGTCGTAGATCTCTGTGTCCGTGTGGCCGCGATAGCGCGTCTCGACGACCATGATGACGGCGAGGTAGAGCGAGTACAGACGCCGCCGCGTCCGCTGGTTCGGAGTGAGTTCGGTGAGTCCGAAGCCGGCCATGAACTCCGTCGGGTCGCCGAAGAAGGGCATGTCCAGCCCTGTCAGGCCGGCCTCCATCAGGGGGTCGCCGTAGACCGCGCGCTCGTGATCGAGGATCGCTACGATCCGGCCGTCGCGGATCATCGAGTTCTTCGCCCACAGATCGACCTCCACCAGCTGCGGAACCGTGACCTCGTCGAGGGCGTCGGAGTTCTCCGCGAGCACGGCCCGGATCTGGTCGGGCTCCCACCCGAGGTCGATGCCGACGCGCTCACCGTCGTCGAGGGTGTCGACGACCATGGTCGTGAACGCCTCGCGCCACGTTGCGGACCCCGCACCGAGAAGCGGGCCGAAGTGGGGGCCGACAACGGTGTTGATCTCCCGGTTGAGGGCACCGAGCTCGCGGTTCCCCGCCGCGACCACCTCTGGGCTCAGCCGCCCGGCGTCCGCCGAGAGCCCGAAGTTGTCCGCGACGACGTACTCCATGAAGAACAGGTCCGCGTCGACCACGTCATGCGAGAGGTCGACATAGTCCACCCTGGGCACCGGGACGGACGTCTGCGTCGAGACCAGCCGCATCGCCTCGAGCTCGGCGCGCATCATCCCGACCTCCCGGGTGAGCACCGGGATCTCGGCCGGCGGCGCGATCTTCAGCACCACCTGCTGGCCGTCCCGCAACACGATCCGGTAGGCGACGTTGAACCAGCCCTCGGTGATCTCGTGGGCGAAGTCATCACCCTCGGGAACCTGCCCGGCACCGTACGCACGCTCAATGAGCGTCCGCAGCACCGAGACAGGTTGGCGGTTCTTCGTCGTGCTCTCCATCTGAGTCCCTTCGCAGCGGCTGGAGGGACGATATCAGAAACCAACAGCCCTGTCTGTTTCTTAGCTGGGCCGCCGCGGCGGGCACACCGCCGCCGCGGTCACCAACGAGACGGGGCCGTCGTGACGAATCAAAGGGAGTTGCCGGTCGCCCACCTCGAGCAGCCATCTCGCGCGGCCTGAGCCTTGACTAGGCATTGGGGCCGTGACGCGGCGATCGACGGGTTCGCCTACGGAGGAGTCGTCGGCGATTGCGGTCATTCGCCCTAGATTCCTCACGCATCGTGGCTTCTTCCTCGGCCTTCTTGCGAGCCTTCTCGGCTCGGGCTGCTCTGCGATCGGCCCACGCGGCCACGGTGGCCTCGATGTCACGCGGCATGGTGATCAGAGGCGGCCCCATTGGGAGTTGGTAGCGGGCACGGATAACCCGCTGGTTGAACTGCTCGATCTCACAGCGCACGGCCACCTCGTTCGAGAGCTGATCGAGTTGCTCGTCCAGCGCGGCGTCATCCTTGCGGAGTTCGATGGACGGCGGCGACATCACGAGGCCCTCCCGCTTCATGAGGCTCTTGAACCACCAATCGGGGTCATGGTGGTCAGGCAGATCGAGCGGCTTGCCGCTGCCAGGCAGATTGTCGAACTCACCGCGCTCGATCGCCTTGCGTATCCGCATGTCGGCGATCAGCGCGATCACCACGTCGGTGTCGAACGCGAAGGCCGCGGGGTTGTAGAACGTGAGGGGTGGCCCCGAGTCGGGTTCCGTCATCAACCCCTCCCTTCTGGGCATTCAAGTCACCTGTATTATGTCACGCGTATTGGAAAACGGGAGGTCTGGTGCCTAGGCAGGTCGATCATCGCGAGCGACGCGAAACCATCGCCCATGCGCTGTGGGCGGTCGTCGACCAGCAGGGCTGGGCGCGAGCGACCATGCGCGAAGTCGCCCGCGAAGCGGGAGTCTCGCTGGGGCAGCTACAGCACTACTTCTCCTCCCGCGGGGAGATGCTGACCTTTGCGATGGAGTTCGCCGCCGATCAGACGTCGCAGCGGGTCACACAGGGCATGGATTCGCTCGACCAACCTCCGCATCCTCGCGACGTGCTGCGAGTAACTCTCGTCGAGCTTCTCCCTCTTCGACCTGACGCTCGGGCTACCAGCCGTATGAACGCGGCCTATGTTCTCGAAGCGATGCACGACCCGGTGCTGCATGAGCAGGCTGTCGTCGGACTACGCGGCGGGCGCGCAAGGGTCGAACGCCTCATCCGGCAGGCGATGGACGACGGGCAGATAGCCCTGGACCGCGACCCGGCGATCGAGACGGACCTCATTCTTGCCTTGACTGGCTTCGCACCGCTTCTCGAACTCAACGTCATCGAACCGCAAGCAGCGCTCGCGGCCATTGACCAGCACCTAGATCGACTCTTCTGTCCTGCGTCATGACGGAACTGATCTCGGGTCCTGTTGTCTTGGTCGCCTGCCTCGTCAGGGAGGAAGCGGCGCTCGGTCGCGGCAGAGGCGACGACTTCGCGGACAGGATGTCTGGGTGGCTGCTACCGACTGGTGAGCGTGTTGCCGAGGATCGCGGCGGCTTCGGCGAAGCGGTCGGGGTCAGGCCCGGAGAAGTTGAGTCGGATGTAGGGGGCGGGCGGTTCGGCGGGGAACCATTCGCGGCCGTCGGCGATGATCAGGCCGCGAGCTTCGCAGGCGCGAGTGAGAGTGTCGAGGTCGGTCCCGTCGGGTAGCCGGAGCCACAAGTTGAGTCCGCCGACCGGGGGCCGCTCGAGGTGCGCTTGCGGGACATGGTCGCCGATGCTGGTGATCAGTAAGTCGCGGCGTGCGCGGAGTTGGTGACGAATGGTTCGCAGGTGGGTGCGCCAGCCGGGCTGAGTGATGACGTCGAGGGCTGCGGCTTGGAGCACGCCGCTGACATACATCGACTCGGCCGAGCGGTCGGCGAGGATGCGGTCTCGTGCCGGTCCGCGGGCGATCACCGCGGCTACGCGCAGCGACGGCGAAACGCTCTTGGTGAGGGAACGGAGGTAGATCACGTGGCCGTCGTGGTCGTGTGCGGCGATCGGGTGGGGGTCGGTGTCGATGGCGAGGTCGTGCGCCCAGTCGTCCTCGATCAAGAAGGCGCCGTGGCGGCGACAGATGTCCAAGACGCGCTGCCCGGCTTCGACCGGCCACTGACCGCCGGTGGGATTGGCATAGGTGGGTTGGGCGTAGAACCCGCGGGCGCCGGTCTGCGTGAACGCCCGGTCGATCTCGTCCGGGTCCGGCCCGTCCGGCCCGGCTGGGATCGGGACAAGCGTGACCCCGGCCTGTGCGGCGGCCAGGATCGCTCCCCAGTAGGTGGGTGACTCGATGAGCAGAGGCTGACCAGGGCCGATGAGGGCTCGGAAGATCGAACTCAGGCCGCTCTGGCTACCCGAGAGGATCAGCACGTCGCGTGCTGTTGCCGGCGTAACCGCGGCGGGGGCCGTACGCGCAAGCTCGGCAGCGAACCAGGATCGCAACTCGGGCATCCCGGTGGCGGGGGAGCGGGTGAGGGCGGCCTCAGTACGCGCTGCTCGGCTGATCGCGGCGCGCACCAGCCGCGCTGGCAGCAGGTCATGGGCGGGGTAGCCGGAATGGAGACCGATGGCATCCGGGGCCGCCGTACGCTGCGGCGTCGCCAGAGTGGGCAGACGGGCAGGAGGAGCGCCGAGTGCAGCTGTCTGCCACCCGAGGTCGGCCGGACCCAACGCGCGGACGGTTCGCACGAACGTGCCAATGCCGGGGCGGCTCTCGATCAGGCCCAGTGCGGCGAGAGTCCGCATCGCCTTCTGCACGGTGACGGGACTGGCCCCGTACTGAGCTGTCAGCGCGCGATTCGAGGGCAGCTGTGCACCCGGAGGAGCACCGGAAATCCACCGTCGGAGATCCGCAACGATTCGATCAGTGCTATCCTGACTCATGAAAGATCAGAGTAGCGCTATCCTTTCTCGCTTCACGGTGTTACCCGGACATTCTGGCTTGTGGTGGGGCTTGGTCGGCGTCACCGCCTTCTCGTTCACAGTCCCGTTCACGCGGGTCGCGGTCGGCGGGCTGTCGCCGCTGTTCATCGGCTCAGGGCGCGCCGTGATCGCCGCAATCTTGGCCGCGTTGGCGTTGTCGATTACTCGCCAGCGGCGTCCCCGTCGCGGGCAGTGGGCGCGGCTGGGGATCGTCGCCGGTGGCGTGGTCGTCGGATTCCCGATGCTGACCTCGTACGCACTTACCACCGCGCCGGCGAGTCACGGCGCTGTTGTGATCGCCCTGCTGCCGGCTGCGACCGCCGTCATGGCCGTCCTTCGTACCCATGAGCGGCCCGCCGCGTCATTCTGGGCGTTCGCGGCGCTGGGTGCGGTCGCCGCCGTCGTCTTCGCGATCCTGCAAGGCGGTGGGCTCGGCCACCTCCACTGGTCGGACCTGCTGCTGTTCGGCGCGGTCCTCGCCGCTGCGGTCGGGTATGCCGAGGGAGGGCTGTTGGCTCGCGAGCTGGGCTCTTGGCAGACGGTGTCGTGGGCTCTCGTACTGGCCTCGCCACTGATGGTCACACTGGCGGGTGTCTCGCTCCTTCAGCAGCCGCCATCCGCAACGCCGGAGCAGTGGCTCGCGTTCGCCTACCTCGCGGTGGTCAGCATGTTCCTCGGCTTCTTCGCCTGGTATCGCGGACTGGCGATCGGGCCGATGGCCCAAGTCAGCCAGGTCCAGTTGGTGCAACCTGTGATGAGCATCGCCTGGGCTGGGCTTCTGCTACACGAGCTGCTCAGCTGGGCCACGATAGTTGGGGGTGTCGCCGTCATCGGCTGCGCCGGCCTGGCCGTCCGTACCCGCCTGTACCGGAAAGGAGACAACTGATGCGCCACACGCCGCACTACCTGATGACCGATCCCCACGAGGTGAGGCGGCTCATCCGCCAGCACCCGTGGGCCACCTTCGTGTCACCCACCAACCAGGGCCTGATCGCCTCCCACTATCCCGTCCTGGTCGAAGACGGCGATGCCCTTTCCATCGTCAGCCACTTCGGCCGGCCGGACGAGGTTCTCCATGAACTCGGCCAGCACGAGGTCCTCGTCATCATCCAAGGACCCCACGACTATGTGTCGTCGAGCTGGTACGAACCCGGCGATCTCGTGCCGACGTGGAACCACGTCACCGCGCACCTCTATGGCATCCCCGAGATCCTCAGTGACGAGGAGAACTATCAGATGCTGTCCCGCTTGACCGATCACTTCGAACAACACCAGCCCGGCGGCCGGAGCCTCAGCGAGGACGAGGCCGGGACCAGGCGGACCGCGAAGGGGACCGTTGGCCTGCGCATAAGAGTGACGCGATTCGACGCGCGCGCGAAACTCAGCCAGAACAAGTCAACTGACGTCGCCAGCAATATCGTGGCCCACCTCGAATCCCGCAACCCAGAACTTGCCGACGAAATGCGCCGCGCACACATGGGTCGGTGAGTGACGGCGGGCGTCGGCAGCAGCGGCGTGGAGATAGTCGGTCAGTCCAGCTGAACCCACGCGGTCGAGTTGCGGCACCCGCGACACTCGAACCGATCCTGACCATGCATGGCGGAGTGCGGTTCACGCCCGTGGGTCACAAATGACCGCGGATGAGACGGAAGGATCGTACGTCTCGCGCCCGCGGGCCGAAGACGACCGACACGACGACCGAGTTGGGCCGGCATGAGCACCTGATTCAGATGACGCCTGAACGCTGGCTCTCATCTGACTTGGGCTCGACGGCGAGCAGTTGGGTTTGGTCGCTGGTGCCCGCGGGCTTATGGAATCCGACAAGTTGGTGAGATTCACTGCTACGGCGTACGGAGCGGCTCGCTGCCGAGGCTGGCCGCCGGGGCCGCCGGTGATGTGGTGTGACGTGGCCAGGTCCAGGCGGTGCGCAGGATGAAGGCCAGGAGCAGCAGCTCGAGTCCGATGGAGAGTCCGTAGAAGTAGGCGTACGCCCAGGACTCCTCCCCGGCCACGTTGTAGATCGTGACGGGGATGAAGAGTGCCGCTACGACGAGGTTGACGATGCGGTTGAGGCGGGCGGGCAATGTCGCGGAGAGCAGGATCATCAGGCTCGGGATGGCCATGAGTGTGAGTGCAAGGGCGACAAAGGTCGGGCCGGTGTCGAACTCGTGGACGATGCCGGCCAGGATGTCGTCGATCACGCCGGGCTTGAAGAAATTGAGGATGTCCACGTAGACATACAGGAACATGAGGCTCGACCAGGCTGCCGCGAGCTTGGCCCGCACGGGCAGGCGCAGGTCTTCCAGCGTGCTCCGGGACGACGGATTCTCCAGCGTGGTGGGGGATTGAGGCGTTCTCATCGGAATGCTCCTTGGCTTGGATGGATAGGTGCATCCACTGTCACGGTTGCCGGCGGCGGGCACATCAGCCCCGGAGTCAGAGTCGAGCTAACCGTTGGCACAGCCGCGCTCTCATACTTTCGGCCGATACGCCGAGCACCCGGGCTGTCTACGCTGATCAGGTGGCCACCGACGCACTTCGCTCGCTGTGGGCCGAACCTCGGCCCACCGGTGCCTCTGACCGGGGTCTGTGGGACTGGGTCCTGGTCGCAGGACTGGCCGGCTGGTCCGTGGTGGAGGTGGTGCTTCTCCAGGACTTGGCGCCACTCCCGCTGCTGCTGCTCGCGGTGCTCGCGGTCCTCGGCCCCTTGCTGTGGCGACGTACGCACCCGCTGGTCGCGGTGGCGGTCTGCTTCGGCACGTTGACGATCGTCGACCTCGTCAGAATCCTCACCGGCACGCAGGGCGTGCTGCTGAACAGCGTTGCCGCGGTGCTGATCCTGGCGTACGCCCTGTTCCGGTGGGGCTCCGGTCGGGAAGCCGTAAGCGGTCTCGGCATCATCCTGGGATGGCTGGCGATCACCTGCGTCGCCGACTCCATGAGCCTGTGGGAGACGCTCACCGGGTACGCGGTCTTCCTGTCCGCCGCCGCGCTCGGTGCCGCCGTCCGCTATCGCGCGAAGGTCCGCCTCCGCGACATCGACCAGGCCAAGGCCCGCGAACGTGAACAGCTCGCTCGTGAACTCCACGACACCGTCGCTCACCATGTCTCGGGCATCGCCATCCAGGCCCAAGCAGGACGGGCTGTCGCGGCATCCCACCCCGAGCGTGCCGTCGAGGCTCTGACTGTCATCGAAGATGCAGCGACTCGGACCCTGACGGAGTTGCGCGCCGTCGTCGGCGTGCTCCGCGCCACCCAGGACACGGAGTTCGCGCCGCAGCCCGGCGTAGTCGAGGTCGAGCAGCTCGCCACCGATGACCAGACGCGTCCCTGCGTCGAGGTGAGGCTCTCCGGCGAGCTCGACGACCTCAGCCCGGCGGTCGGGGCCGCGATCTACCGCCTGGCCCAGGAGTCCATCACCAACGCTCGACGGCACGCCCGCCACGCGACCCAGGTCACGGTCGCCGTCACCGGCGACGCCGACCAGGTACGGCTGACCATCGACGACGACGGCTCCGTCGCCGGTGGCCGTGCCGCAGCAGGCTACGGCCTGGTGGGCATGCGGGAACGTGCCTCACTGCTCGGCGGCACCTTCCACGCCGGCCCCGCCGCCGAGCGGGGCTGGCGGGTCGAGGCGGTCCTGCCCCGAACCGGGACGTCGCAATGAGCATCAGGGTCCTCATCGCCGACGACCAGCCCATCGTGCGTACCGGGCTGACGATGCTGCTCGACGCCCAGCCCGACATCGAGGTGGTCGGCGCGGCCGCAGACGGGCGCGAGGCCGTACGCCTGGCGCTCCAGCTGCGCCCGGACGTCGGCCTGTTCGACATCCGCATGCCGCTGATGGACGGCATCGAGGCCACCCGACGCCTCGCCGGTCCGGAGGTCACCGACCCCCTGCCGATCGTGATCATCACCACCTTCGACCTCGACGAGTACGTCCACGGAGCGCTCAAAGCTGGCGCCCGCGGATTCCTGCTCAAGGACGCCGGACCCGCCCTGCTGACCCAGGCCATCCACGCCGCCGCCGATGGAGACGCACTGATCGCACCCAGCGTGACCGTCCGACTACTCGCAGCGTTCGCCCACGCCCAGACCACACCACCGAGGCAGCCGATCGAACCGCTCACCGCCCGCGAGGAGGAAGTCCTCGTGCCGGTAGCCCAGGGCCGCACCAACAGTGAGATCGCCAGTGAGCTCTACATCACCCCAAGCACTGTCAAAGCCCACCTCGCCAGCCTGATGCGAAAGCTCGGCGCCCGGAACCGCGTCGAAGTCGCCATGTGGGCCCACGAGACCGGCCGCATCTGACGCCGCAAGATCGGGACTACCAGCATCGTCGGGAGGTGCTACCGACCGAGTGGCAGCGCGGGCGTCTCAGTGCCGGCATTGGGGCGGCCGCGGCTTACAAGGGCCGGGTGAGGTCAACGATCGGTCCGTCTTGGACCTGTGCCCAGGCCGATTCCATGCCATAGTCCATGACCGTGGGCTCGCGCAGGATGGTGGCGCCGGCGGTGCGCGCCTTGTTGACAGCGTTCGTGACGTCGTCGACCCGGCAGTGCACAAGCACCCCTTGCTGGAGTGCGGTCGTGCTTCCGCTCGGGACGTTCAGCCACAGGACGGCGCCGTTCCCCGTGGTCAGCTCAGCGAACGCGCCGAAGTCCTGCGTGATGGTCCAGCCGAACGCGTCGTGCAGGCGGCGGGCAATCGTGCTGGGCTGCTCCACGATCAGGGTGATGGCGTTGATCGACACTGGCGTACATCTCCTGCTGACGGTCGCATCTGATAGCTGACGGTGTGTGAGGCCTGGTTCAAAGTCGCCATCAATCTACCCTCCGAGCACATCCCCGAGTCCCGGCCCGCTGTAGGCGGATCCGCGAACGACACCTCAGGACGTCGAGATGTCTTTCAGGACGCCGTTCTGGAAGGCCCGTGCTTGCCGGCTCGAGGGTGAGGGCTCACCGGAGCGGGCGGCAATCGATTGCTCGATCACCTCGACCGGCTGGTAGCCGGTCGAGAGTAGCTGCCGGCCGGCGTCGACCTTGGACAGCCACTCCCCGTAGCGGTATCGGACCAGCGCCCGGCATGCCCCGAGGACCGCGTCCTCGGCTCCGGCTGTGGGTCGATCGTCAGTCGGACCGGGTAGCGCCATCCACCAGTGCAGCGAGTCGACAAGCAGACTCCGCAGATCATCCGCCGCCAGATCGGCGAATGCCTCGGATGCTGGTGGGCCCGCCAGCACCCGACCGCTTTGATGCAGGATGCTGCGGTCGAGCCCGTACCAGAACGTCCCGTCAGCCGCCGGACGGTCCGCAGGATGAAGAGTCTGCCGGAACGGCATGGCCGCGCCGTCGTTCAACTCGAGCTCGAAGCCCGGTTCCGGGGTGCCCGACCGTGCCGCCGCCACGGTGTAGACGACCAGTTCCAGCCCTCGCGCCGGACACGGCAGGGCGCCGTGTCGCAATCGAGCGATCAACTCCCGCTTTGCCGCCTCGCTCAGCTGGTCGCGGCACAGCACGGCGATGTCGATATCACTGCGACCAGGTTGGAAGGCGTCCAAAGCCAGCGAACCAGCCGCGTACGCACCGACGAACCCGGCGCCGAGCACGTCCCGGGCAGTCTCCACGACAGCTTCGAGATATGGCTCCACATCAATGTCCGGCACCACCCCATCATCCTGGATAGCGCTCAGAGCGGTCAGAGCTGGAGGGCTGAGTTACGGGCCCTCGAGTTGGTTGCTCAAGGCGTCGAGGGTTGGCCAGGGAGGCCCCTCGCGTAGTGATCGCAGCAACTCCTGCCCCCATCGCCGTCGATTCGGGAACTCGTCGCCGACCCTCCAACGCCAGGCTGCGACCATCGCAAGGACGAGCTGTCGGCACGCGTTCAGGAGCTCCTGGTTGATGGCGGGGTAGTGCTCACAGACAGCCTCGGGAACATGGGCGAGGTCGAACTCGACCGGTCCGCGGCAGATCGTCTCGAAGTCGATGAAGACCGAGCCCTGTTTCGTGCCGAGCACGTTGCCGGGATGCGGCTCGCCGTGAAGCAATTGCTGGGTTGCACCCGGCAGGTCGACCCTCCGCCGCAGGTCGGCAAGCCGGCCGGCGAGGAGCTCGCGATCTGTGCCGGCAAGTTCTGGGGACAGGGCGGGATTCGCCGCAACGTGGTGCGCCTCCGCGATCCGATCTGTGAACCGCGGGCTGGGCAGATCTACTGTCCGCATGCCGGCGTGCAAGCGCGTCAGCGCCCGGGCGTAGTCCTCGGGCAACGCGGTGGGCGTCGCAAGCTCGTAGTACGCCCAGAGCGTCACCGCGTAACCATCCCGCACATACACCAGCGGATCCACACGCGGATCCACGGCACCGACTGGGCATCCGGCCTCCGCGAGTCGTTGTGCACGCTGCAACTCAAGACCTGCGTCCTCCTCGCCGACGCGGGTGACCCGGGCGAGGACGTCGCACGGCGTCACCCGTAGCGTCAGCCTGTTCGAACTATGGAGAACGATCGCTTCGTCCGCTGCCAGGCCAAGCGACGCCGCGATGGAGATATGTCAGCGGCCACGAGAAACTGAACGGAGACGGCCAAGAAGTTGATCGTTGGCGGCCATGAGAACTGAACGCTGACGGTCATGGGATCTGCCCGACACGATGTCGTCTGCCTGCCCGGGTTGCCGGGTTTGGGCTCCTTCCTCGGGTGCGATGAGCGGTGCTGATGCGCCCGATCGCTACCCGAGGAAGGGATGAGTTGAAGTCTGCCGAGGAGATCATGAAGATTTTGGATGCCTACGACCTGACCAGGTCGTTGCGTGATGCCGCCGAGCTGGCGGGGTGTTCGCCGAACACGGTGAAACGCTATGTGGAGGCCCGCGCCGCGGGTGGTGCGGTCGCCGACGGTGTGGTTCGGCCGCAGCTGATTGATGAGTTTTTGCCGAAGCTGGAGGAGCTGGTCGAGCGTTCCCGCGGGAAGGTCCGCGCGGATGTGGCCCATGACAAGCTGGTCGCGATGGGCTATGCCGGGTCGGAACGGACCACCCGACGCGCGGTCGCGGAGGCGAAGCAGGCCTACCGTGATGGCCGGTTACGGGTCCACCGGCCATGGGTCCCGGAGCCGGGGATGTGGCTGCAGTACGACTATGGGCAGGGCCCGATGGTCGCCGGGGTCGCCACGGTGTTGTTCTGCGCGTGGCTGGCCTGGTCCCGTTTCCGGGTCGTGCTGGCGTTGCGGGACAAGACGCTGCCGAGCGTGTTCGCCGCGTTGGACCAGACGTTCCGGCTGGTGGGTGGGGTGCCGACCTATGTGCTGACCGACAATGAGAAGACCGTCACCACCGACCACATCGCCGGGATCCCGGTCCGTAACGCGCAGCTGGTCGCGTGGGCGGCTCATTACGCGGTGACCGTGCACACCTGTGTGCCGGCGGATCCGGCGTCGAAGGGTGGCAGCGAGGCCAGTGTGCGGGTCAGCAAGGCTGATCTGGTGCCGACGGAGGCGAACCTGCTGCCCGAGTACGCCTCGTTCGCTGAGCTGCGGAAGGCCTGTGGAGTGTTCCAGACCGGAGTCAACGCCCGCCCGCACCGGATCACCCGGCGGCCACCGGTGGAGATGTTGGCCGAGGAACGGGCCCGGCTGCATCCGGTCGCCGCTGTCCCTTACACGGTGGCGTTCGGCACGACCCGGATCGTGCCGGCGAACACGCCGATGGTCACTTTCGAGGGCGGCCAGTACTCGGTGCCTTACCGGCTGGCCGGCCCCGATGGGGAGCCTTTCGGCGGGACCAGCCTGCTGGGCAAGACGGTGTGGGTCCGCGGCTATGGGGTCGGCGGAGTCGATGAGCAGGTCGTGATCACCTATGTCGACCCGGCCCGGGGGCCGGTCGAGATCGCCCGGCACGACCGCACCCGTCCCGGCAGCCCCCGGGTCGACGACAGCCATTTCCCGCCCGCCCCGGCCGGGCCGCTGGACCGGGCCCCGAAAGCGAAGAACCCGGCGGAGTCAGCGTTCCTCGCCCTCGGCGACGGGGCGGTGCTGTGGCTGCGCGAGGCAGCAGCTGCCGGCACGGGCAAGATGCGGGTCAAGATGGCCCAGGCCGTCGATCTGTCCCGCCTGTTCGACGCCCGCGACGTGGACTGGGCACTCGGCCACGCCGCCGTCCACGGCCGGTTCGCCGAGGCCGACCTGGCCTCCATCCTCGACCACCACGCCCGCCACCCCCGACCCGACCAGCCGTCGGCGGCGCGTCGTGCCGGCGACCAGCACTCCCTGGCCCAGGGCACCCTCAGCTGGGCACAACTCGGCCAACCCGTCACCAACAGCCAGGTGATGACCAGCAGCCCGGTGACCAGCAGTCAGGGGGTTGGCCGATGACCGCCACCACCACTGCCGCGGTCCCGAAAGCCGGGGCACCGCTACCGCCGCCGCTGCCGGCCGATGTCGAGCAGCTGCTGCGGCGGATGCGGCTGCCCCATATCCGCCGCGCCGCGCCGGAGGTGATCGCCACCGCCCGAGCACAACGCTGGGAACCGGTCGAGGTGCTGCGGATCCTGCTCGCCGAGGAAGTCGCCGGCCGGGAACGCTCCGCCCTGGCCACCCGCCGCACCGCGGCCGGGTTCCCCACCGGCAAGACCTTCGGCGGCTGGGACCCCCAGTTGTCGTCGATCCCAGCACCAACCCAGCAAGCGCTACGCACCCTGGAATGGATCGGCCGCCGCGAGAACCTCGTCGTCTGCGGACCGTCGGGCACCGGGAAGACGTTCCTGCTCGAAGCACTCGGCCAGCACGCCGTCGAACAAGGACTACGAGTCGCCTGGTTCACCCTGGAAGACCTCGGGGTGCTGCTGCGCCGGCACCGCGCCGACGACACCGTCACCAAAGCGATCGCCCGGGTGCTACGGGCCGACCTGATCGTGGTCGACGACATCGGGCTGCTCCCGGTCGCCGCCGACGCCACCGAGGGCCTCTACCGGCTGGTCGACGCCGGCTACGAGAAACGCTCCATCGCGATCTCGTCGAACCTGCACCCAGCAGCCTTCGACGAGCTCATGCCCAAGACCCTGGCCACCGCCACCGTCGACCGGCTCCTCCACCACGCCCACATCTGCCAGACCACCGGCGACTCGGTCCGCCTCACCCAAGCACTCGCCGGCCAGGGGGTGAACCCCTTGAGCAGCTGAACCAAGGCCGGACGGTGGCCAACCCCGGGCAGAACCCATGGCCACCACCGTGCACTTCTCGTGACCGCCACCGGTCAGCCATCAAGACCGCCAGTGGTCAAGTTCTGCTGGCCCTTGACAGAGATAGCCGCCGACTTCGCGCGAGTGACCTCCAACTCCTCCACTCCTCAACCTAAGCAGCAGAGAGTCAGCGTCCGATGATCAGGTCCCGATCGGCGTTCCACTTGCGGCGACCTTGCCTGCTCAATCGGCGCTCCAACCGGGGCCGCTAGGGTTCTTCGGTGATCGATGTGTCTGGGGCGTCCCGGTGAGGGACTCGGCGGCTCGTTACCCCTTGCTTCACCGACCTGACCGGTGGGAGTGGGCGTCGATCACTTTCGGGGCCCTTTCATCGTCTAGGTGCACATGTCGGGATCGCTGACGCCGGTACTCACCTGTACCGCTCTCACCTGCCGCATCCCAAGAAGGCATGGCTGTGGCGTGAGCCGAGGTTGAAGTGGTGAGCCCGCCGACGAATCCTGACGATGGCGAGCAGGTCGGGGGGTGCAGACCTTCAGTCTCGCTGACGCAGTCCGCCTCGCGGTCTGCGACAACGCTTGGGGCGGTGAACGATCAAGCTGGCGGCTGAACGGCGAGGTCAATACACCTAGGAACGGTTGCACCGGTGGGGCGAACCATCCTCGCCAGGTCGAGACCAGGTCGCTGCGCAGCGGAATTCCCAGGATCTCATCCACCACCCGCACTCCTTCCGGTGTCCCTTGACGAGTTTGCGGACCTCCGATCCGATCGTGCTGGACCATAGCTCGAACCGACATCTCACTTCCCGCTGGACGGTCTGCTTGCAGTGGTGTGCAACTCGTGGTGGTTGGGGGCGCAGACTGATGACGTGGACCTACTGGTGCTGGGTGGAACCCGATTCGTAGGGCGGGCCATCCTCACCGAGGCGTTGACACACGGCTGGCACGTCACCGCGCTCAACCGTGGCCTCACCGGCGACCTGCCTGCCGCGGTGACATCGTTGGTGGCAGACCGTACCGACGAGAAGCAGTTGCGCGCTGCCCTCGTCGGGCGCTCGTTCGACGCCGTGATCGATACCTGGTCTGGGGCGCCGATAGTGGCAACGACCGCAGCCGCAGCATTGGCCGGATCGGCTGAGCGTTACGCCTACGTCTCCAGCAGTTCGGTCTATGCCTGGGGCACCCATCGAGATGAAGACTCACCGCTGGTCGACGGTGAGGCCAGTGCGGCCGACGGCGATTGTCCGGCGTCGAAGCGAGGAGCCGAGCTCGGCGTGATCGCTGCGTTTCCCGACGCCGTCTTGGCCCGGGCCGGGCTCATCCTCGGACCTTACGAGGACGTCGGGCGGTTGCCGTGGTGGCTCGCGCGGATCGCCAAGGGCGGCGCCGTCGTGGCTCCTGGGCGTCCACGGCGACCCCTGCAGTACGTCGACGTCCGCGACCTCGCCGGCTGGATGCTGTACGCGCTGACCACGGACCTCCGGGGCCCGATCGACGTTATCAGCGAATCTGGCCACGCAACGACGGAGCAACTGCTGTCCAGCTGCAAGGACGCCACCGGGTCCGACGCTGAGTTCCACTGGATCTCCGAGGCAGACTTGGCAGCAGTCGGCGTTCAGCCGTGGACTCAGTTACCGTGCTGGGTCCCCGAAGCCGGTGAGTTCGCCGGCTTCCTCGAGGCCGACACATCGCGAGCACTCGCCGCAGGTCTGCGGTGCCGCCCGATCGTAGAAACGGTTGCCGACACTTGGGTGTGGCTCCAAGCTGACGGATGGCCGACCCAACGCGGAGACCGTCCCACCCACGGACTACCCGTCGAACTGGAACGCGCGCTGCTCGCCCCGCAGACCTACCCCCGATGGCGTCGGCCTACTTGAACAGTCGGGCGCCTGAGCAGACTCGCAGGCTCTAACTCAGCTGACCTGAGTAGGTCGAGACAGGTGTAGCGTCCAACGCGTCCAACACGAGGATGAGAGAACCCTCCGATACGTTATCGCCGACCTTGGTCTTAATTTCCTTGATCATTCCCGCGGCGGAGCTTGGCACCTCGATCATCATGTTGTCCGACTCAAGGGTAATTAGAGGATCGTCTTTATCGACGGTGTCACCAATCTTGACGACGACTTCGATCACCGGTAGATTTTGGTAGTCGCCGATATCCGGCACCTTGACTTCGATTACGGAACTCATCTATTACTTCATCTCCTAAGTCGCAACGCACGCATATGAGACTATTGTGGGGTTAGGCTTAGTTAGGTATCGAAATTGTGCTTCGAGCCCTTCGGAGCACCCATAACGTCTCCTCTCGAGCCTGCGGGGAGCAATGGTGTCCATGCTGGCCGCACCTCAACCGCACGCTGAAGCCTGACGTGCCCGACTATGCCTCACCTGGGTCGACGTCGCCTGCGACCAGTACGCCGCGCTCGTACCCGCCGACCAGCACCTCGTCGAGGTGCGCATCGCGGAGCTTATGGAGCACCCTGGCGGATATCGATCTCGTCGAACTCGAGCCGCTCCGCTGCGGGCATACGCGCCCAGCTGCCCCGGCGTCGTCTTGTATGACAGTCGACAGATACTGACCCTTGTGGAGTCGCTCGATCTCGGTCCGCCGTCTCGGCCCGCTGGCGCTAAGCGGGGACGTCTCGTCGCCGTGGCTGCGGGCGCGGTCGTGATAATCACGAGCCTGGCGATCTACAACAACACCAGAGACCACGAGCCTGCCAGTAGTCCCGCGCCGTCGACCACGCCGACCAATCAACCCCTGCCGACGCCGAGCGCAATGCCTACGCCCACGTCATCACCATCCCCGGGTCAACAGTGGCGAATCCGAGGGTTCCTCGACGACACCAACCTGGATCTATTCGCACGATCGGACAACCGGCTCTACCGCATCCAAACCGCCAAGCAGTTGGTCACCGCGATTGACACTCCGGCTTCGTCCTCCGGCGGCCCAAAGATCTTCATCGTGGACCGCGGTCAAATCATCGTCCGGGATTGGGGCGACGCTGCCGACGGCTTCCGGGTGTACGACGGCAAACGGCCTGAGGCCCTGCCCGAAGGACTGGCAACGCCGGAGACCATCTGGCCCGGACCGCCCGGCCGGTTGTGGGTCACCACGTATCGGGGCGAGGTTCCGACCACTCGGCTGACCGACCTGGAGGGCCGACCGGCCGACGCCGATCGGGGTCCGTCGTCCTACCCGGCCGATGCTGTCCAGACCGACGGTCGCGGTGGGCTGATCTTGTCCAGTTCCGGCGGCTACTACGTCATGACACCCAACGGTCCGCGGCGGCTCACCCGCGGTGAGGTCTTGGCCGTCGGTACGTCCGCGATTCTCATCACCGACTGCGACGACAGATTGCGCTGCAGCCGGTACCTCCTCGACCGCGACACCGGCGTACGGCGGCGGATCGGGCCCGCTCCGGTCAACGACAACGAGAGCGGCGTCATGTCCCGCGATGGTCGCTATGCGGTGCTGCGGAATTGGGCGCGGTCCGGATCAGCCGAACTGCGGATTCTGGACCTTCGGACCGGTGACGTCCTCACCCGCATTGCGGATTCGCGAGGGTACGGCGACGTGAGCTCCCTGCTGTGGCTTCCCGACGATCGGCTCGTCGGCATCCTTGATGGAAGCCTGTTCCTCTACGACCCCACCGACGGCAAGGTCACGAAGCCCGATCTGCACCTCGAGGGCATCCAGCAGCTAGGCCTTCGCGCGCCGACGTGACCAGGCCCCAGCCGCGGCGTACGACGAGGCGTGCCAGGATCGGCTGGTGGACATCGCCGAGCAACTCGACAGGATCGAGCCGGCTGGCTGTGGCGGCGCCTGCGGCGCGAACGACCCGGTAGCTCACCCCGGCCAGCCGGGAAAGAGCCGCTCGGCCGGTACGTCGTCGGCTGTTGCCGCGCCCGCCGAGCCAAGCCGGGACGCGCACGCAGGGTCGCTGTAGGCGACCGCTCGAAGTCGCCACAGCTGAAGCAACGCCTGGAGCATCCGATATTGCTCTGGCCGTCTCGCCTGCTCGATGGCGATGGCGTACTTCCGCAAGAACTGCGCGTGGTGCTGGTCGGGAAGGAGGCCCAAGATCACGGCGGGGTCACTGGGGTCGGGTCGATAGCCCTTGCCTGCGCCGTCATGGTTCCATCCTAGGCAAGAACCGTGCCTCCCGGAGCGCACAATTCCGCTACGGCAGTAGAGGCTTGGTCGTGGCGTCGCGCGTCCGGTCCAGACGCTCGGAGCGTGTTTCGAACCCTGCCGCCTCGTAGGTCCTGACAGCGCTCTGAAGCGAGCTCGGCGTGCAGACGAGCGCGCTCGACGAGCCCAGCTCCCGAAGCGCCGCGGCCGCAGCCATGCAGATTGCCGCACCGTATCCGCGCCGTCGATGGTTGGCGTGCACGCCCAGCGGCTCGAGCAGACCCGGTCTGCCCGGTCCGGCCGCCCAGACTGTCACCGTGGCCACCGCGATGCCCTGGTCGTCACGTCCGAGCAGACACCGAGCCTCGGCGAAGGGTGACCCGTCCGCCATCGCGTACCACTGCTCGTCGGTGAAACCCTCAGATCCCCAAGCCGACCGATGGACCGCCGTGCACTCAGATACCTGCTCGGCGGAATCGACCACCTCGATCCGCGGATCCGTCTGGGCCACACGTCCGGTCAGCCCTAAGTGCAACGGCGTCCACGGATCGCCCGCAGTCCATGCATACTCCGAGAGCAGGTCCTGGATTCGGGTGCTGTCGGGCACCTCGACCGACACCTTTCCGGCGGGCAGGACGCCGCGCTCGGGGGCGGACAGATCTGTTACCACGTCGTGGGCCAGTTCGTCGTCAAGCCAGACCTCGGGTGCAACAGTCATGCGCAGCACATCCGGGCCGTCCAGGAATCCGATCGCACAGATCTCACCGTTCCGACTCCAGGTTCGCACCGTACTCGCCAGCTCATCTGCACCGAACCGCCAGTGCCAGCCGAGGTCTCCTGGGTGCAGCTGGATCGGAGCTTCGTCGCGCTGCCAGCTGCGGAGGGTGCCCACGACATCGTCAAGCTCGCTGGGGTCCGGAATGCTCAACTCGGTGGCCATGCAAACGATCACACCACCGCAGCCCGCTCCACGCAGCCCATTTGTTCCGGTCGCCGCATTCGGCCAACCGGGATCGTACGCGACCACGTCGATCACTGCCGTGGCTCGGGCTGATGCGCCGCCCTGGGATTGGAAGCTCACATCGTGGATGCTGGGCTCCATGGATATGGCCGAGATCTACAGCAAGACCTTCTGGAGTCTGTTCGAAGATCTCGACTCGAGTCTCAACCCGGTCGGGCCCGATCAGCTCTACGACGTCGCCGATGACTACCTTCGCGTCGGCCACCGAATCCTTGATGTTGGCTGTCGAGACGCGCGTCACTTGATCGAGCTGGTCCGCCGCTACGACGCGTACGGAATCGGCGTGGACCCGGTGCCGTGGCATGTCCAGCGAGCCCAGACCGCAGTGGAGGAAGCCAGCCTGACCGACCGGATCACGATCCGATGTGGAGTCGCCGAGAACCTGGCCGAGGCGCCGGCCAGCGTCGATGTCATCTGGTGCCGCGATGTGATCGAGGTACTGCCCGACCTCCCGACCGCCCTGACTCAGATGCGCCGAGTGCTCCGCGCGGACGGACACTTGATCGCCTACACCAATGTCCTGCACGGACCCATCGACCCTGTCGAGACGGCCTCGATCCATGAACCCCTCGGCAACGTCGTGGCCAATCTCGTCGAGGGCGACCTCGAAGCCGGTTTCGATGCAGCGGGCTTCGTGGTCGTCAGGAAGCATGTCATCGGCACCGAATGGCGTGAGTACATCGAGGAACGAAACCAGGTCGTATCGCACGAACTGCTGCGTCTGGCTCGGCTGCGCCGCAGCCGAGACTGTGTCATCGAGCGCTATGGTCAGGACGCCTACCGCACGGCCGAGGCCAGTCTGCAATGGGGACTCCATCAGTTCCTCGGCCGATTTGTGCCGGTGATCTACGTCTTAGCCGGCGCCTCGCTCTGCTAGGACCGGGAGTCCCGCCGCCGGGTCTGCGGTGGTATCCGCGGGCTTGCGAAATCTGAGGTGCTCGGCAGCGAGGCGAAAGCCGAGTTGCTCGTAAAACCGTCTCGCGCCGACCGGGTCGTCCCCCTCCGTCTCCAGCCACACGCGGGGGCTGCAGCGATGTCGGGCCTCTTGCACTACCTGCGCCAACAGAGCAGTCGCGACCCCGCGGCGCTGGTGGTGTGGGTGCACCTGGATATCGACGACCTCCACTCGGGTGGGGTCCTCTTTGACGGCGACGTAGCCGATCAGCGCCGCGTCATGCCAGGCGAGCAGCATCAGCCGAGGATCGGCGTTTCGCACCCAGCTGCGGTACGACTCCAGAGTTGGCATCGCGAAGAAGGGCCGCCCTGCCCAGACCACTGTTGTCAGTTGGTGCATCGCGTCGGCGTCGTTGTCCGTCACGGCGACGATCGATCCCGGCGCTGAGACGGTGGCCAGGGGTGCGGTGTCGCGCTCGAGTTCGACCATGGAGAACACCCGGCGGTAACCGGATGACATCAGCTGTCCGACCCGCTCCGGGTCGTCGGCATCCGCGTTCGCAGCCAGGACGGCACCCAGACGGGCACTGGCCGAGGCGACACGTTCAGCCTCGACAAGATCTGGAATCCGACCCCGGCCAGGACCGGCGACGAGCCAGACCTCAACGCCATCCGACTCGATCCAGCACGGTACGTGCAGTGGCACAGTCATGACTCGACATCGTCCATCATCCGCTGACGCGGATGATCACCGGTCCGCCGGCCGACGGTTCCTGCGGCGGCGCGTTGCTCACGCACTTGGGATGTCTTAACAATCGTGCCGATGGCTACTTGGGCTGACGGCAGCGAGGTTGCGCCAGTAGATCAACCCGTCATGCTCACCGTGGGGCGGCTGCCCCGCTGGGTCGAGCGCACCTACTGTGCTTGACACTCTACGATTTGGCGATGACGCGCACCGGACTGATCATCGAGGTCGCGGCTGCCGAGGGCGCAGTCGGTGTTTGGCGCCGACGCTGCATCACGCGACGACTTGGTTAGGAGTTCAGGCTCCGGCCTGGAGTCGCAGGCCTGCCAGGGTGAGATCGAGGGCGGCGCGGAACTGGTCGGCGTCGTCGTGGCCGTCGAACTCGTCGATGATCTCGTGGACGAACGGGAAGGCCTCGGGATCGAGCTCTCGCCAGGACTGGGCCCACCGATGGAGGTACTCCTCGCGATCCACCGCCCCTTCCCGCACCTCCGGCGGCGGCTCCTGAGCCAGGTCGACGGCGCTGCCGATCACCACGCCGACGATGGCGGACACGGCGTGGAACCGCTGCTTCGGGGTGAGCTGAAGGCGAAGAGTCTGCTGGCCGATGTGTTCGTAGAGTCGCAGTGCGTTGACCTGGAGATCGGTGTTGCGCATGAAGTACGTGCCCAGCCATGGTTGTTGCACGATGGCGTCAAAGAGCGTCGTGGCTATCGCCCGGAGGTCTGCGATGGGGTCGTCGGTGGCCGCGTGCTTCTCGATGTCGGCCAGTACCGCACCGACGACGTGGTCGGTGGCGCGATCAAGCAACTCGTCCTTGTTGGAGACGTACCAGTAGATGCTGGCTGCACCGCCGCCCAGGCGGTCCGCGAGCGCCCGAAACGTGAGAGCGGCTTCCCCTGCCTCATCGAGCAGGGCGACCGCCTCGGTGAGAACGGCGTCCATCGAGTGCGAGGCGCGGCGACGTCCCTGAGACGGTCGGGATCGCCCCGATCGGGATCGTGCCTGCGCCGGCCGAGATCGTGCCAGTCCGGACTGTGCCATGCCTCACATCCAACCAGATCTTGCCCCACATCGAACGTTGTTCTATCGTATCGAACGTTGATCGATACTCGAACAGCATTCGATGGGAGGTTTCGCCATGAGCGCTTTAGCCACTCATGTTCCGTCCCGCAGCTACCCGTCTCTCCGTGCTGCCTGGATCCCGCTGGCGGCTCTGTGCCTGGCCTTCTTCGTCGAGATGGTCGACAACACCTTGTTGTCCATCGCGCTGCCCACCATCGGCCGAGATCTCGGCGGTGGAACGACGTCGCTGCAGTGGGTCGTCGGCGCGTATTCGCTGACCTTCGGCGGGCTGCTGCTCACCGCGGGATCCATGGCCGACCGGTTCGGCCGCCGTCGCATGCTCTTGATAGGGCTCGCTGTCTTCGGGCTGCTCAGTCTGTGCGTCATCGCGGTCACCACCACCGGGGAGCTCATTGCTCTGCGGGCCGCCTTGGGTATTGCTGCGGCGGCGATGGCTCCGATCACCAACTCGTTGGTCTTCCGCCTCTTCGACGACAACCAGGTACGGATGCGGGCGATGACGGTGATGATCGTGGTCGGCATGGCCGGCTTCGTCCTCGGACCGCTGCTCGGCGGTACGGCCTTGGCCCACGTGCGATGGGAGTGGCTGCTGCTGGTGAATGCCCCGATCGCGCTGATCGCGTGCCTCGGCGTCCGCTTCGGCGTGCCTGCTGACCGGCCCGAAGATCTCACCCACGATGCACTCGACCTGCCAGGCGCCGCGTTGAGTCTGCTTGCCATCGGCTTCGCCTGCTATGCGCTGACCAGCGGCGTCGAACACGGCTGGCTTTCGGTGATCACCATCGCGTCAGTCATCGGCGCTATTGCTGCTGCAGTCCTCTTCGTCTGGCACGAGCGTCGCAGCGCAGCACCCATGCTGGACCTGAGCCTGTTCTCCAATGGCACCGTGCGGGGTGCGGCCATTGCCCAAATTGGCACCTCGATCGCCATGGCCAGCGTGATGTTCGGGCTGATCCTGCACTTCCAGTACGCGTACGGGTGGAGTCCCGTCCGTGCCGGTCTGGCTAACCTGCCGATGATTGTGACGATGATCGCCGCTACGCCCTTCTCCGAGTGGCTCGCGCACCGGTTCGGTCATCGGATCGCTTGCCTGGTCGGCGCCGTCTTCCTGGCCGGCTCCCTCGCTGGCATGGCGTTGGCCGTCGACCACGGATACGTTGCCATTGCCGTCTGCATGGTCGCCATGACCATCGGCATGCGAACGGTGATGACGATCTGCGCAGTCGCCCTCGTGGATGCGATGCCCGACAACCGCACCTCGATCGGTGCTGCGCTCAACGACACCGCCCAGGAGGTCGGCACCAGCGTCGGCACCGCGATGATCGGCACCATGATCGCCGCACTCGTCACCGCTCAGCTGCCGGCCGGTGTCTGGAGCAGCGATCTCGTCCAGTCGTTCTTCCACGGCGAGCGGATCAGCTATGCGCTGCTCGCTGTCGTGGTCGGCCTCATCGCCACAGTCGGCGCCTTCACCCTCACCGACTCTCATGCCACTGAAGAGCCGGCGTAGCGAGACGTCGGTGGTTCAGGAGGTAGGCGACTCTGGAGTCCCGGCGTGCTTGCCTCGCTGGCGTCATCGACTGGTGCGTTGCTACTGCTTAAGTGCAGCATCGAAAGGAGCAGCCCTCACCGAAAAGGCGCAGTTACATGCCAAACCGCGACCCTGGGATGTAACTGCTCCTTATCGACGAAACCAGCACCGGCGACCATCCCTTGAGTCCGTCGAGGGCGCGGACGAACGGCGCTCGGCTGGGACTTGCCACCCTTCGACGGGACGCGCTCCGCCGCTAGTTTCCGTCGGACAGTCGATACCGGAGCAGCCGGGTGTCGGGGTATCGCCAGGAGTTGACGGCTTCCCGTACGGTCCAGATCATGCGGGGGCTCGACCAGGCTTGCGATGGCTTGGTGAGCATCCAGCCATCACCGATGGTCACGGTTGCGTGTGCCAGCTCGCCGTGTTCCGTCCAGACGAAGACGACGCCTGGCTCGTTGTCCTGTGAGGTGCCGGTGATCGGCTCGGCGTGTTGCTCGAGCCAGGTCTTGAATTCTCGTGGCGCGACTTGCCTGTTGTCGGCATCGGCCGCGCCTGTCGCCGCCACAACGGTGCCGAGACAGTTCGGCCCTGACCCGGTGTGCGGAAAGGTCCCGGCCAACTGCTGTGCGCGGGGTAGGCGATGTGCTGCCCGTTCCCAAACGGGTCCAGGGACGGCGCGGTGTCGGCTGGGTCGGACCGCGCCGGTGGCAATCCAGTCGAACATCAGCCTGTCGCCGGCGGTTGCGAGTTCCGACGGCCAGACCGGTAGGGGCTTCGGATGGACCGTCCTTCGTCGGACCGCCAGCAGCGACCTGCGCTTGCCCGGGCGAAGGTCCATGAACTCGGCCTCCGTCAGCCAGGTCCAGGTTCCCGCGTACACGAAGAACGTGTCGCGCCACTCGTCGGTTGGTTCCTTCTTACGCTGGGGGATCGCGGCCTGCAGGTCCGGACTCAGCAGATCGGTGCGGAAGGGCTGCTCGGGTGGGGCGAACCAACCTCGCCAGCGCGATATGAGCCGATCGGTGACAGATATCCCCAGCACCTGGGTGGCTCCCGCTGTGTTCCCCGTCGACATCGCACCAACGCTACGTGCTCGGGGCGGCCGCAAGGGGACGCGGGATACGGCCGCTCTCGGCGTTCGGCGATGTCGAGATGTCAGACTGCGCGGATGGGAGTCGTCTGGTCTACTCATGCGACCGACGCTGAGGCCGAGGTCGTTGTGAAGCGTTTCCAGTCCGGCTGTCGCGATGGGGCGCGACGCGAATGGGCGGGACTGCATCTCTTGCTGGAGCATGCGCCCGGGCTGGCCCCACGACCAGTCCGCGAAGACGTCAGCAGCGAGGTGGCCGTCATCTCGATGGAGAGGCTTGTCGGACAGCCACTGCGGGGCTTGGAACTGTCCGAGACTCACCTGGCGGCCCTCGCCCCGGCGCTGAACTCGCTCATGTACGCGCCGCCCTTGACTGCAATCGCTGACCTTGAGCTTGCCCGGTCGCGCCCCGAGCACGTCCTCCCGCGTCTGCACGAGCCGATCGGCTCGGGCGTCGACCTTCCCAGACCAGTCGTCCAGGCCCTGCGGCTGAGCCAGGAATGGGCGACCAAAACATCCCTGATCGAGGGCCCATTGGACTGCCAAACCGTGTTCGGTCACGGCGACGGCAATCTGGCGAACTACCTCTACGACGGTAGCCGCGTACAGATCGTCGACTTCGAGGACTGCGGTCGCAGCGACCGCCCCTGTGAACTCGCCGAGATCGTCGAACACATCGCCTTCTGGCATGAGGCCGGATTCAGCCCAACGTCACTGACATGCCTGTTCGACCTCAACCGGGCCGAGCAAGACCGTCTACTTGAATGTCGGCGGATGCATGCAAGTGCGTGGCTGCGGATCCTGATCAGCGACTTGCTGAGCGATCGGCCACGAAACCACCCTGAGACGCTCGCCAAGCAGGCCGGACGGCTCCTGTGTCTCCTGGATGAGGGATGACTGGCCTTGTCGAGATCACGCTACAGAGCGGTCGCGCGCCGGCGCCGCTCGCAGGCGCAACCTGCGTACGGCCCGCCTATTCTGCGGTTATGCCAAGTCGAATCGCTCAGGTGGCCATCGATGCAGAGCAGCCACAAGTGGTCGCCGAGTTCTGGTGTGCGGTGCTCGGCTGGGTCGTCCATGACGTCGAGGACGACATCGTGTGGTGCATCGGTCCCGCTGACGGGAGCTGGCCGGGCATCGACGTAGGACCGACTCCGGACGCGAAGTCGGGAAAGAACCGTCTGCATCTGGACCTGCGGGCCGACGGGGTGAGCACCGAGGAGGAGCTCGAAAGACTGCTGGCGCTGGGAGCGCGCAAGGTCGACATCGGCCAAGACACAGACGTCAGCTGGACCGTGCTTGCAGACCCTGAAGGCAACGAGTTCTGCCTGCTCAAGAGCACGGTGCAGGAACTCCCGGCCTCGCTCGGTTAGTTGCTGGCTGATCCTCCGTCATCGGGGATGCGCCAGCAACTTGTCGAGTGCCACTGCGGTTGAATGGGTCAGGTGCTGCTTCACCTGGTCCGGCATGGCCGGCCTCAGATCCAGCCAGGTCGAGCTGCGAGCACCTGGCCGCTCGACCCGTCGGCGAACACCGAAGAGATGCATCGGCTGGGGAGCCTCTTGGAGGACCGGGCTCCGACAGCGGCGTGGTTCAGCTCGGACGAGCCGAAGGCAGTCGCCACGGCACGTCTGCTGACAACCGGTCCCGTTCGAGTGTTGCCCACACTGCGAGAGGCGCACCGATCGGACTGGTTCGAGACTCATGAGGAGTTCCGCGCAGTCGTCCTCGATGCGTTCAGCCGGCCGGATCGGCCTGCTCGGCCCGGGTGGGAGCCACTCGACCAGACGCGTCGACGCATCAGTGAAGCCGTCGTCCAACTGGTCGGCCAGGAGAGTGACGATCTCGTGCTTGTTGGACATGGCACAGCGTGGACGCTGCTGATCTCTGAGATCACCGGTCGCGAGCCGGACCTGAATGCCTGGACCAGGCTGCGGACTCCTGATCTGTGCATTCTGGACCTCGGCACACAGACCATCAGTCACCGATGGGGCCGACTCTGACGCCGTACGGCGACTTCTCGATGGCTTTCGCGTCGGCTCCGGATCGTCAGCTCGCTCCCGCCGGCAGACATCTCCTCGCGGTGGAGGCCCGTCGTACCCCCGCGGGAAGAATCTCGGGTCGAACTGTTGCAGCTCCCCGAATGTCGACGATCATCCCAGGGGCCCGTTTCAGCCCGCTGCGGGTGAGCGCGGAGCCAACCCTGATCGCCACCAGCGCCGCATTCACCTATCAGCTGACGGCCACCAGCGGCGGCAGCGACCGGGGGAGCGACCCCCCCGGGTCGCGGCCGGTCGGCTGGGTAACCAGGTCCTGAGGTGCCGCAACCTTGACTTTGCCACGCTGTCGCCGGAGCCTGGCGGTCATGACGTCGACACCATCAGCGGCGACGACCCGGTCCGCGCCTCGCAGGCCTGTTCGCCTTGCAGTCCAGATCGCGCCGCAGCACGCGGCGTACGAGCAGATTCGCCAGACCGCAGCAGAGCTGGAGGCAATGGGGGTCGACGCGCTGTTCAACTGGGACCACTTCTTCCCGCTCTCGGGTGAGCCGGACGGCCTGCACTTCGAGTCGTGGACCATGCTGGCCGCTCTTGCCGAACAGACGAGCCGGGTCGAGATCGGTGCGCTCGTGAACTGCAACAGCTACCGCAACCCGAACCTGCAGGCAGACATGGCCCGCACGATCGACCACATCAGTGCCAAGGGTGGGAGAGGACGGTTCATCTTCGCCATCGGTTCGGGTTGGTTCCAGCGCGACTACGACGAGTACGGCTACGAGTTCGGCACCGCCGGCAGCCGGCTGGATTCCCTTGCCGACAACCTGCCGATCATCAAGCAGCGCTGGACTCAGCTCAACCCGCCACCAACCCGGAAGATCCCGGTGCTGATCGGTGGGGGCGGTGAGAAGAAGACCCTTCGAATCGTGGCGAAGCACGCTGATATCTGGCACAGCTTCGGAGATGCAGCCACTCTCGAGCGCAAGCTCGGCGTGCTGGCCGATCACGGGCAGGCGGTGGGGCGCGATGTGGCCGAGATCGAGATCTCGACCGACGTCTCTCGTCACACGGTCGACGTTGCCGACCAGCTGCACGCGCTCGGCGCCACGTTGTTCACGGTCGGGATCTCGGGGCCGGATTATGACCTCTCGGCCGTGCGGGAATGGCTGCGGTGGCGAGATGAGAAGAACCAAACCTAGCTGGACCGAGCAGTCGGTGGAGGGTCCGGCCAGGCCGACGGCTGTCAGAGCGGGTCGAGGCGGGAGATCAGGAACAAGGTGAAGGCTCGTCACCGACATCGGTGACGAGCCTTCAGCTAGTGGTCGATTCGTTGACCAGTTCCCCACCGAGGTGAAGCCGAGCCGTTCGTAGAACTGCCGGGCCGACAGGACGTTGCACACCGATCGATGAGGTCGAAACGCTGACGGACAGGAAACGAGGTGCGGAACCGGTCGCAGTCATGAACGATCGTCGAGTGAGTTCTGGTTTGCGAGCGTGGTCCGGTGCCGCGGACACCTTGGCCATGCAGGCTCTGGCGAGTCGGTGTTGGCCAGGCGGGCTGCACCCGGGTGGATTGGGCTGGTCCCAGGCGACTGATCAGTTGGCGGAGAAGATCGTCCTGGTCGACGGTGTCGATGGAGAACTGCTGGGATGGGCCGGCGTAACTCAGCCGGGGTCGCTGGCGCTGCAGGTCGCGGCAGGGAGATCAGACGTGCGTTCCGACCTCATTGAGTGGCTGATCGGCACCGCCGATGGCCCAGAGCTCACCGTCGACGCGTTCGACCAAGACACGGTCGACGACTTGAAAGCCGTCGGGCTCGAACCGGTGTCTCCTCCTTTTGGCTACTACCGGATGGGCCAGCCGGGGCTCCACGCCCGCGCCGACCAGCTGATGGCCGAGTCCCCGGGCGGCTTCACCATTCGCCATATGCGTCCCGACGAGGAGGACGACCGTGTCGCTGTGCATCGCTCCGCCTGGCGACCGGCCGACCTGCCCTTCCACCCGGACCATCGCCCGGACATGGATGAATCCTGGACCAGCTCGTTCACCGTGGAGACCTATCGCCGGGTGCGATCCATGGGCCTGTACGACAGCAGCCTCGACCTTGTCGCCGTCGCTCCGGACGGATCACTCGCGGGCTGCTGCATCGGCTGGCTGGATCCCGCCACCGGGTGGGCAGAGATCGAGCCCCTTGGCGTCGTGCCGGCCTACCGCCGAAGGGGCCTGTCCCTCGCCTTGTGCGCCGAGGTCGCACGACGGGTCTCCCGATTGGGCGGCCATGATGTCTTCATTAACACTGGGCCCTCCGAGACGTACCCGGCGCCCTACCGCGCGTACCGGAGAGCCGGGTTCGCGCCGTTCACCCGCAGCACCACGCTCCACCGTCGATGACACCGAGCGCAAAGCGATGCTGCCCAGGACAAGGTGAAGGCTCGTCACCGACATCGGTGACGAACCTTCAGCTAGTGGCCGATTCGTTGAACCAGTTCTCGCCAGGGTGATCGATGCGCCGCTCGGGGTGCCGGCCTGGGCCCTCTGCAGGCGAGTCCGTTAGCCCTAGGATCCGTCTCTCGAAGACGCCGCTTGGACTGGGCGAACAGCAATGCCCACGGCGGCTGTCAGGCTCAAGCCGGCGGTGACGGCCGTGTTCACGATGATCCGCAGCCAGGCCGGCTCGGCACTAGGCAGGGCCAGCGCGCTGGCGAACAGCAGGAGGACGACCGCCGGGAGCGGGCCCCGTCCCTGCGCCGACTGTCGAAAGCCATACCTGTAGTCGCAGGGCTCCGTAGTGGCCGCGGCGAACATCGGTAGCACTACTGAGTCCGCGTTTGGAGAGACCGGCCTCTCAACGTGCATCTCGACAGCCAACCGGGCTGTCCAGCACGAAGGGATCTCCCTCATGCAGTTTCAGACACAGACCCTGGTACGTGGTCTGCTTACCGGTGTGGCAGCGACGGCCGCCGCCTTGGCCATGTTGCCGGTGTCGACAGCTCAGGCGGCCGCGGTCGCCACGGTCAGTTCCTCGCCGTCGGTGGGGGTCAAGTTCGTCGGTACCGATGGTGCGGACAAGATCGTCTTCACCCGGGCTGGCACGGAAAGCGCTCCGAAGGTCCATTTCGACGCCGACAAGCCCATCAGCGTTGGGGCTGGCTGTGTCGCCGTCGTTGGCGACCCGACCCGGGCCTTGTGCGACCTGCCGTTGGTCAACGGACAGGTGAAGAAGATCAGTATCTTCGGCCTCAGCGGCGACGATCTGATCGCCCACGGGACCGGTGCGGCCATCCCGATGATCGTCAATGCAGGCCCTGGGAACGACGTGGTGAACGGCGGCCCCGGCCTCGACGAGATCAACGGCTCGACCGGCAACGACGTATTGCGGGGCGGTGACAATACCGACACGCTGAAGGGCGGCGGCGGCGACGACACTCTCGAGGGCGGGCCGGGCCGTGACGACAACCTGTTCGGCGGCGACGGGAACGACAAGCTGTTCGGTGGCGACGGCGACTCCGACGATCTCGACGGCGGATCCGGTGCCGATCAGCTCGACGGCGGCCCCGGCAAGCTCGACATCGTGCTCTACAACACCCGCTCGAACCCGGTGTTCGTCAACCTGTCGTCCACGGCAGCGGACAATGGTGAGAGCGGCGAGGGCGACAGCATCCTCACGGGTGTCGAGAACGTCATGGGCGGCGAAGGCGACGACATCCTCAACGGCAACGAGGGCGACAACAACCTGCTCGGCAGGGGTGGGAATGATCTCATCTTCGGCGGCAAGGGCAAGGACATCGTTGTCGGCGGTGACGGTGACGACATCCTCGGTGGGAACGTGTTTAACCTGTTCACCTCCCTCCCGAACGCCGATGGCGCCAAAGACCAGATCGCCGGCGAGGACGGCAACGACACCTGTGTCCGCAGTGCCGCCGATCCGGACCTGACCGTCGGCTGTGAGGCGGTCAGCATCGACGGATGATCGACCGATCGGTGTCATCACGACACCGCTGACCGATCCGCGGTCCGTTGACCCTCGTACCCGAGCCGGGGGTCAACGGGCCGGACCAACGGAGGCGGAACGCCGCGACCAGAGGCTTCAACGGTCGCTGGTGTGCTCGCTGCGAGGCTCGTCCGAACCGGCCGCCACAATGGGGCGATGGTCCACATTGCGCTCCACAATAGCGACGCGGCTGCCGAGCATCGGGAGGGCGTTCTCCACGTTTGGAACGAGACCTTCGGGAGGGTCGGCGACGCCTCCGTATGGCAAGACACGGTGTGGGACCGGCACCGGGCCCGTGCGGACTTCCGCTTGGCGACTGCCTACGACGATGACCGCCTGGTCGGATTCAGTTGGGGCTACACGGGGCAACCGGGCCAGTACTGGTCTGACTTCATCCTCGACAAGCTCGGCCCTGCGGTGCAGGAGTGGGTTGGCGGGCACTTCGAGTTCGTCGAGCTTGCGGTGCTTCCCAGCGTGCGTGGGCAGGGTGTCGGCGGCAGGCTGCATGACCTGCTCCTAGCCGGGCTGCCGCACAAGCGCGCGTTGCTCGGCACCGATGACGACGCGACCAGCGCAGCCGTACGCCTGTACCTCAGCCGTGGCTGGCGTCGTCTGGGTAAGCAGTCGCCAACCGGTCAGGTGATGGGCAAGCTCCTGGAGGACGACTAGGGCTCCGGTCGATGGAACTGGTCGCCGGTAGGCGGTGCCGACCGCGACCTCGGCGCGAGATCTGTAGCCATGCCGAATCTGTGCCATACCTGCGGCTCAATCGACGCAGTCCGGCGTGTCGCGGCATGGGAGGCCGTTGAGCCACGCGTTTGTCACGGATCTCCCGGGGCAGTGCTGAGGTGGCTCATCGCACTGGACCGAGAGTCGGCAAGAATGGACTTGTGGCCATTGATCCGGACATTGACCGCCTTGAGGCTGGTCCTGCGGAACTGAGCCCGCGACAGCGACGGCAACTGCTCCGCTGGGGCCTGACCCCAGTTCTTGGACACGCCGAATCCCGCACCCGTGATGGGCAGGGAGTGAGCGAGATGATCCGAGAATCATGGCCAGGAAGAACTACTCCGAGGAGTTCCGTCGTCAGGCCGTCGACTTGTATGAGTCCACACCGGGGGCCACGGTCCGCGGCATTGCTGAGGACCTGGGCATCGTGCGTGGCACGCTGCGGCACTGGCTCGAGGCGTACGGGACCGGCAAGAAGACCGCCGCCGACGGGACGCTGACCTCCAGCCCACTGCACGCCAAGCCGCCGATGACGCCTCCGTCAGGGCCTGTCGATGAGACACAGGAACAGCGGATCGCGCGGCTCGAAACAGAGAACGCGGCCCTGCGGGCAGAGACGACGAAGTTGACCACCGAGCGGGAGATCCTCCAGCGGGCGGCCAAGTATTTCGCCGGGGAGACGCGCTGGTGAGTCGCTTCCAGTTCGTCGCCGACAACTCCGCCACCTTCGAGGTGAAGCGACTGTGTGCACTCGTCGAGATCGAGCGCTCCTCCTACTACGCCTGGAAGGCTGGAGCGCCAGCCCGTACCGACCGTGCTGCCGCGGATGCGGAGTTGGCCGAACGGATCCGGGTGATCCACGAGGCCGACAACACCGTCGGCGCGCCACGGGTGACCGCGGAGCTCAACGACGGTGTCCCTGCCGGGGAGCGGGTCAACCACAAACGCGTCGCGCGGGTCATGCGTGCGGCTGGGATAGCCGGCTACGTCAAGAAGCGCCGTGTGCGGACCACGATTCCCGAACCGTCGGATCAGTTGATCCCCGACCTGCTGAAGCGGGACTTCACCGCGGATGCGCCGGGGCGACGCTATGTCGGCGACATCACCTACCTGCCGCTGGCCGACGGGACGAACCTGTACCTGGCCACCGTCATCGACTGCTACAGCAGACGGCTCGCCGGCTGGGCGGTCGCGGACCACATGCGCACCAGCCTCGTCGAGGACGCCCTCACCGCAGCAGCTGCGACCCGCGGCGGCTCAGGTGGGCTGGCAGGGGCCATCTTCCACAGCGACCACGGGTCGGTCTACACCTCGAAGGACTACGCCAAGCTCTGCGCGCGCCTCGGCGTGACCCAGTCGATGGGTGCCGTGGGCACGTCGGCCGACAACGCGCTCGCGGAGTCGTTCAACGCCACCCTCAAACGAGAGGTCCTCCAAGACGCCGCCTGCTGGCCCGACGAGCTCATCTGCCGCCGGCAGCTCTTCAGGTGGCTGACCCGCTACAACACCAAGCGGCGCCACTCCTGGTGCCGATACCAGTCCCCGTCCACCTACGAGGCCCGCTGGGCCGCTACGCTCCCAACCGCTGCGTAATCAACCCCCGTGTCCAAGAACCGGGGGTAGGCCCCGCTCGATGCTCGTCGTGCTGGCCGCCGCGGCGCTGGTGTTCGTTTCCGGGTCCATTTCGGCGCTGAATCGTGACTTGGCTCAACGGCCGGCTGCAGCTCCTCCGTCAACTACCGCGAGGCCCTCGTTCACGAGGCTGTCGATGACTGGCGGCGACCGGTGAGAGTCTCGGTTCTTGACCAGCCGAAGACTGATCGGGATCTGCTACCGGCATGGGCCGCTGCTCAGATGCGGACGGCACCTGTCGATTCGGCCCGTCTGGCAGTCGCCACCCCAGGGGTCCAGGTTTCATAGCCGGCACGCAGTCCAGTGCTTGCCTGGTCGCCATTGACCAGGCTGCGCAGCGCGCCACGGGCGACTGCCTATCCGGCAGACGGTTCGTTGCGGCAAGCGACGTTGACTGGATGAGCGTGAGCGCCACGCAGGTGAACTGCCGACTCGATGTCGTGCTCGTTCCAGATGGATATCTGCTCAGGATGCCCAAGGACTCCACCGTGAGCGCGGAAGGACCGAATGTCGCAGTCGTGTCATCAAGCCGCGATTCCGGGGAATACAGCCTTCGAGTGTCGGGCAAGGCTCCTGTCGAGTTCACCGCCAGCGATGATCAGAGCGATTGCTGATCTGGATGTCGCCCGACCGTCGACCAGCTCCATCGACTGGTGCCCTGTTGCTGCTTGATTTCGCGCGGGCTCACAGGATCGACGCAACCCCAGGTCTTGAGAGAAGGGGCTTATGTCTACTGGTGGGTTGCCGGTTCGTCGGGCTGTTCGTCGGGTGTTTTGGTTGGGTGTCCGGGCTGGGTTGTCGCGGGAGGAGGCGGCGGTTCGTGCGGGCGTGTCGGCGTCGGCGGGGCGGCGGTGGTTCCGTGAGGCTGGCGGGATGCCTCCGATGTCGTTGAGCGAGCCGTCTGAGTCGTCGCGTTATCTGACGTTGCCGGAGCGGATCGAGATCTTCGCGGGTTTGCAGTTGGGGAACAGTTATGCCCAGATTGCTCGTGGGTTGGGTCGGTCGACATCGACGGTGACGCGGGAGCTGGACTTGTACAAGGTCCGGCCGACGCGGCCGCGGGCCGAGCCGGTCGGCCGGGAGACGCCGCGTGGTGGGGTCGTCTGCCGCGGGTGTTGAACTATTGCCCGGCGAAGGCTGATGCGCGGGCCGAGGCTGGTCGGCGGCGGCCGAAGACGTCGAAGCTGGCGTCGTGTCCGCGGTTGCGGGCGGAGGTGCAGACTCGGTTGAAGAAGCGGCACAGTCCGCAGCAGATCGCTGCCCGGCTGAAGGTCGCCTTCCCCGACGATGCGGAGATGTGGGTGTCGCACGAGACGGTGTATCGAGGCCTCTATATTCAGGGCAAAGGGGCGTTGGCTAGGGAGCTCACCAAGTGTTTGCGGACCGGCCGGCAGCTGCGGAAGCCTCGCCGGCCTAGGGTCGAGGCGACGCCGCGGTGTGGTGGGGTCTCGATCAGTGAGCGGCCGCCGGCGGCGGAGGATCGGGCGGTGCCGGGCCATTGGGAGGGCGACCTGATCCTGGGTGCGCACAACGGCTCGGCGATCGCGACCATTGTGGAGCGGCGGTCCCGGTTCATGCTGTTGGCGCATCTGCCGACCGATCACACCGCGGCCTCGGTCGCGGCCGCGGTCGCCGCCCAGCTCAAGCAGCTGCCCGACCAGCTGAAGGCCCAGACCCTGACCTGGGACCAGGGCATCGAGATGGCCAACCATGCCCAGCTCGCCATCGACGCCGACGTCAAGATCTTCTTCTGCGACCCGGCCTCGCCGTGGCAGCGACCGACCAACGAGAACCACAACGGGCTGCTGCGTCAGTACTTCCCGAAGGGCACCGATCTGTCGGTCCATGACCCCGAGGAGCTGGCCTTCGTGGCCGCCGAGATCAACGACCGGCCCCGCAAGGTGCTGGGCTGGAAGACCCCTCGGGAGGTCTTCTACGACACGCTGCGGGCCGCCTAATTCCCAACCCTGTAAGGGAATATGGTAATGTTACTTGTATCGTTGCGTCCACTCCTTGAGACCGCCTGCGACGAAGCAACCCTGGCGCACCAGTGAGCGACCGCACACTTGGGCCGGGAGCCAGTGTCGCGCCGACTCGGACCTTGGTCCAAATCGCGGGTCTTCAGCGCTGCGAGTGCTTGAGGAGATCGTCGTAGACCCTCGCGAGGGACGAAGGCCATCGGCTGAAGTTGGTCAGTTGGTCGCTGGAATGGGTCAGTTGGTCGATGGCTCCGACCGGGGCCAGCTGACGCAGCTCTGAGTCCGAGACCTTGCGGAGACAGGCCTGTGCAAACCGTTCGGCATTGAGCACTCGGTATGGCCGGCGGGCATCGTTGATGCCGACCTCGAACGGCTTGCAGGTTGGATCGAGTGGCTGTTCCGAGTCGAGGCGGTTGTGCTCAGCGGCTGCTATCACCAGGGATGCGACAAGCGCAGCCTCGCGGTCTTGCGGAGTCCGGGCGCCCATCAACTGGTCAAGCAATGGGCCGAGTTGCTCGGTCCCTTCGAGTTGAGCGAACGCTGTGCTGAGCCATTTCAGGTAGGGCCAGTACCGGCGTCGCTGCAAGAAGGTGAGCTCCATCAGAAGACGTACGAGGAGGGCAGCGATCATCTGGGCGCCTCGGGAGTCGCCGGCCCCGGCGAGCCGACCGGGCAGAGCCTCCGCGCTCGCGATGAGCTGCCACTGGCTGGCCTGCATCCACCACCAGACGTCATCCGGGTAGTAGGTGAGCTGATGTCGTACCCGGGTGAGGTCGCCTCTGTCGTCGTGGAACACCACCCCGGCGGTCACCTGGAGTAGCCGTTGCTGCGGCATACCGAGCCACGATGCGCTGCCGGTGGGCGCGGGACCGCCGAGCTCGGACTGCACCCATTCCTCAACGGTGGTGACCGCTACGTGGTGACGTACCCGCTGGTCTTGCCAGGCGTAGAACCGGACCGGCACTGACTGGTAGATATCAGGCAGACCGTCATCGATGCGGCGAGTGGTCTCCTCAACCACATCGGCCTTGACGAAGACGTGCAGCCGCGGTCCCCAAGCATGATCGGTCGACTGGCCGTCGTCGAAACCCAAGACCTCCGAGCCTTCGCCGACCAGGGCGGCCGCGTGCGGTACGTCCACCAGACCAGCTACCACGTCGCGATAGAAGCCGGCGGCCAGTGCCTGTCCCTGACTCATTGCCCATTCCTATCAGTCACTGGTCGAGGTGGGCCCGTCCCTGAACCGGGCGCACCTGCACTACCGTTTCGGCGATGGTGACCAATCGCGAACTCATTGATGCTGCCCTGGAATCCCTGCATCCGCTGCGCCGAGATGACGGCGTGAAGTTCGGCAACGTATCGGCCGCCGTGGCCTCTAGCAACGAACGGATCTATCGAGGCGTGAACCTGTTCACTCCCGCGGGTGCTGCTCAGATTTGCGCAGAGAAGATGGCTTTCGGTGCGATGGCTACGGCAGGCGAGTATGTGGCAGCCAAGGTCGTCGCCGTATGGCGTCCACGAGGTGGTGACGATGCACATGTGGTGCCTCCGTGCGGCTGGTGTCGCGAGTTCATCAGCCAGCTCGCGCCGACCGGACACGAGACGATGGTCGTGCTCGGCGAGCAGGAATGCGTACCAGTCAGCCAGCTGCTGCCACGGAACCTGTGGCCGGGGCCGCTCGTCTCGGCGGGACGTTGATCATGACCGATCCAGGTTTCGCCGACGAGTGCCGGCTGGCTCATCTGATGGACTAGCGACGTGACGCGTACGCCAACGCTGCAGATGCTGTGGGAGACATGCGACCCGTACGGGGTGATCGCGACCCGCTTCGGGCACCACGACGCGGACGCAGTCGCGCGCTGGGTGACCAGCACGCTGGAGGCGCGGTGGGGCCTTAACGTGGACGCTTGCGAGCGGATCGTGATGAGCGATCACAATGCGCTGGCTTGGGTCGCGACTCCAGCAGGTCCCATGGTCCTGAAGTGGTCGATAGCGACGGCGCAGTTTCCACGCCTCGATGCGCTGGCCCGGCTCACCGACTGGCTGGCCAGGAAGGGCCTGCCAGTCTCGTTGCCGATCGCCACGCTCGAGGGTGACTTTCAGGTGGAGCTCGACGGAGTCTCGCTGTGCCTGCAGCGTCGGATCGACGGTGGACTTCTCGACATCACCCAGCCTGATCAGGTCAGTGAAGCCGGCGTGGTCCTGGGCCAACTGCATGACGCTCTCGCGGAATACCCGGGCCAGATTCCCGATATAGCTGTCACGACCGCGTCGCTGTCCCAGGGCTTGTTCAAAGTCGTGGTTGCGGCGTGGTGTCGGGTTGACACGCCATGGGTGAGGTATAAGCCGGGCGGGCACGGTGGATACCGGGATCGTGGTGGGTGCTTGACGTCCACTGCCGATCGATCGGAGTCCTGCCGTGCCCGCACCCGTATCTTCTCTCATCCCGGCCGCTGATGCGCTGCGCGCCCATCAGGTCGAACCCGGTCACGGTGTTCCGGTCGAGGTGTGGGAGGTGTTGTCGATCATCACCGATCCGCGGGGCCGGCGGGGCCGCCGGTATGAGCTGGCCACCGTGCTGGTGGTCGCGTTGGCCGCGGTGGTCGGCGGATCACGGAGTCTGGCTTCGATCGCCGGATGGGCAGCGGATCTGCCCACCTGGCATTGGCCACGGTTGGGGATCACCCGGCGGCCGCCGAGCCTGTCGACGATCCGCCGGGTGCTGTTGCGGGTCGACCCGGAGGTGGTGGACGCGGTCCTGCACGCCTGGCTGGCCACGCTGACACCGGTCTCGTCGCGGTGGCGGGCGGTCGCGGTGGATGGCAAGACCTGCCGCGGCGCCCGCGGTGTGGATGGGTCGAGGGTGCATCTGTTCTCGATCGTCGACCATGCCACCGGGGTGCCGTTGGGGCAGGTCAACGCCGGCGGGAAAGATCATGAGATCGCCGCGTTCGCGGCGGTGTTGGACCGGATCAACCTCAACGGCGTCATCGTCACCGCCGATGCTCTCCACACGCAACGTGGCCATGCCCACTATCTGCACCGGCACGGCGGCCGGTACGTCTTCGTGGTGAAACGGAACCAGCCCACCTTGTACGACCAGCTCGCCGGGCTCCCGTGGAGCAAGGTGCCGGTCGCTCATCGTGTGGTGGAGAAAGGGCATGGGCGACGGGAGTCCCGTACCCTGCAGCTGACCGGTGTCCGGGCCGGGATCGGGTTCCCGCACGCCCGGCTCGTCGGCCGGATCGTGCGGAACCGGACCGAGACCGCCACCGGCGAGACCACGCAGGAGATCGTCTATGTGGTCACCAGTCTCGGCTGGTCAGACATCGCCCCGGCCGACCTCGCGACCTTGGTCCGTGGTCATTGGAGCATCGAGAACAAGGTGCATTGGGTGCGTGATCTCACCTTCGACGAGGACCACTCCACCGTGCGCACCGGCACCCTGCCCCAGCTGATGGCAACCCTGCGCAACACTGCGATCGGACTCCTCCGACTCCGCGGGAAACACACCAACATCGCCGCCGCGACCCGCAGCCTCGGTCGCCAAACCGGCCAACTGCTCGACCTGATCGATCACGCCCAGGTCACACCAGTCACAACAGAATCAACTTTGAATTGACCCTGGTCGCTGTCCTCCCAGATCACGGACTGGCTTGACTCCGCCCCTGACCACGTCCCGACGGCGGCTCTAGACGGCCTGCGTCGCCTGATTCCCGAGGCTGTCCCGGGCAATCTGCCGACGCAGTTGGTCCACGGCGACTATCGGTCCGCCAACATCTTGGTGAACGAGACCAGCATCATTGCTGTCATCGACTTCGAGGAAGCCAGAGTCGATCACCGGGTGGTCGAGTTGGCGCGCTCGGCGGTCCTGCTCGGCACCCGTTTCCACGACTGGGGTCCGGTGCCCGGCGAGGTGCACGCAGGCCTTGTCGAAGGTTACGAGTCTCACCGACCGCTGACCCCGACCGAGATGAGTTGGTGGAGGCCCCTCGTGCTTTGGTACTCGCTGATGATGGCACCGGTAGCCGGTGATCCAGCTGGGTGGATCGAGTCGGCCTTGGACCAGCTGCGGTGCAAGGGGACTCATTGAGCAGAGGATCTGGTTGGTCGTCAGGTCGGGTCGAACCTACAACGAGAGTCCCAGATGACCGATCTAGCGCACTGGCGGTCGGCGGATGCTCACTGCGGTGCACTTGCCGCCGACGAAGGTCAGCGTTGCGCCCTCGAGCTGGTGTAGGGCGGCACCCCACTCGGCATGGTCGCAATCTGGCAGTGCGGCGACGAGGACGGGCTCGATCGACCCTCCTGAGGAGATCACCAGAGCCGTTGCGCCATCATCGATCTGATCGAGAGCACGCAGCCAATGGTTGAGGTGCGTCTGCGCAACCCCGTGCAGCTCTGGGCTAGACAGAAGCAATTCGGCGTACCGCTGGAACGGATACTCCCACCGCCACTGATCGTGATGCTCAACGACTCCGCTCACATATCCCGACGGCCATAACACCGTTTCATCGACGGGATAGCCCATCGCGATTGCGGTCTCGACGTGTCGTCGATCAGGTCCGGTCAGCACGTAGCCGGCCGGTGGGAGCAGATCGCCCGATGCGCGCGCGAGCCACGCCTTCACGGGATAACAGGGATCCGATCTCCCGGGCCGGGCCCTTCTTGGTCAGCGAGTGCCGACGCACCTCAAGGAATCGCACGACACCGACCGTAGCGGTGGCCAACTTCGGCCCGGCGGTCAGCAAGTGGGCTCGCATCCCGAAGGTCCTTGCGACGGGTCGGTCTTGCAAGGGCGCGGTGACCGTGCGCGCGAGGATCAAGTGATGGGGGAGGAGCGGCGCCCCGGCGCGAGGGCAACCGCGAGGAGGTTCTCCAGCCCAGCTCGGATCCGTGGGGCGGTCAGATCGGGTCGGGCCGGTTGTACCGCGGCGAGGATGTGGGCGGGGTCGGGAAGGAATCCCAGGATGTCGCTGACGGTCCAGAAGGCGGCTGCGTCGGGATCGGGATCAAGCTGGCCGCCCGCTCGCAGGTAGGCGGTCCGAAAGACGTCAGCGGCTGCGGGAGAGTGCATCATCGCGAAGTCGGAGCACATGTGCGCTACGTCGAGATCTGGCGGTCCCCACGAGGTCTCGGCCCAGTCGATGAGCCCGGAGACCTGATCGTTCTGCCACAGAATGTTGCCGAGGTGGAAGTCTCGGTGCAGGAGTCCGTACGGGGTCGGCGGGACACCGGCGTGGAAGATGCCGATGGCTCGTCGCCAGAGCCCGGGCCGGTTGGACCACTCGGGCACCTGCGGACCGCCCGGTCCTCGGAAGGTGAAGACGGGTGGTCGGTCGCTTCGCGGCACCGGTTGCTGGTGGATGGCCACCGCTGCACGGGCGAGAGCGTCGACCGCGGAGGGACTCAGCGGGTCCAGCCGAGAGTGGCCGGGACGCCAGGTCAACAGGTTCGCCGGGCCGCCGGCGACGGTCCCGTCTGGGTCACTGCCGATCAGTACGGGCACCGGCAGGCCAGAATCGACGAGCAACTGACAGGCCAGAGTCTCCCGCTTCACATGTTCGCGACCGACCTGGCCCCACCTCGCTGGATCTGCCCACCGCATGACAAGCCGCTCTCCGCTGGCTAGGGCGAGGACCCCATTTGGTGTGGGTGATGCCGCCACCCACCGGCTCGACGCCGACCACCGACTCGGGGGCCATCGAGATTGCCCACCGTAAGGCAGTGGCGGGCAAGCCAGGTGGGCCTTCGAGGATCACCAGCTCAGGATCCCGGCCATTCCTCCGGCAGTCCAGTTCGGCTCGGTAGCGATTCCGCGAGAATGACAGTGAGTCAGGCTCACCGAGAAGGAGCAGTTACACCCAAAACGGCCGATTTTGCCTGTAACTGCGCCTTCTCGAGGTCGCCATCTCCTTCTCGACTCGCCCTGACACAAGAGATGGATCGCTTTGGATAACGAATGAGTCAGGACTGCCGCGAGTTGGGCGACTCGATGGCAGCGTTACGCAGGTGCTCGGACGTCTCAAGCCGCTCGTTGCGGTGATCGTGTTGTTCGCTGCCTCCTGCGCCGCACCTGGAACGCTCATTCCGGGTATTCCGGCGCCAGGTGGTGGGCCTGCGCCGTCGGTGTCGATCCCGTCGGACGCTGCTGACCAGCCGACGCCTCCGGCGGATCCGCCAGAGGCTGAATTCCCAGCCCCGCACAAGATCTTCGTTGCCCACTTCACCGACCCGCTTTATGCCGACCAGGTCGAGGAGTTCGCGCCGTTCGGTAGCGACGAGGGCTCGGACACGCTCTGGTATTGGGGTACGCGTCGCGCTGAGCTGACGACGTGTACGACGTTGCGCTGGATGTTCGAGCAAGACGACCCGGCTGCTGCCCTCGGCGATCCGCAAAGCAACGGCCCCGACGTCGACGGGTTCATCATCGGCACCGGTTTCGCGCTGATCCTGTTCACCGGGCACATCGACACGGAGGGCAAGGACTTGGTGCTGGATGCGCTGCAACGCACGTACTCCTACTACGCCGACGCGAACCCTCGCGAATCCGCCGTGATGGTGCGTGACTTGGAGCGGTTCCCGGCCACCGATTGCGTGAAGCCCTGAGTGTCGACCCCGTTCGCGCTCCTTCTTCTTGCGTGGGGAGGGCGCAACGCTCAACGAGTGGGGAGCGGCTTGCCGCTGCGTACGGAGGCGACGACGTCGCGGACCGCCTGGCTTGCCGCGGCGGAGTCGGCCTGGTCCTGGAGCATCGACACGTGGGTGGTGTCGGCGGCGGTCCGATGGAGAGCGTTGGTCGACAGGGTGGCCAAGCGGTCCTGGGCGGATTGCCAGGTCGGGTTGTGCCCGGTGCCGGCGGTCAGCACGATCAACGGCTTGTCGCCGAGATCGGTTAGCGCTGACGCCTGCTGTACGGAGGTGGCGCCCTCGCGATATTCCTGCAGCGTGCTGGCCAGTTGTCGGGAGGTCGACGCGTTCGCCCGTGCCTCGGCTTGGATATCCGGCGGCAGGCTTTCATAGTCGGAGCTGGCGATAATCCGCCCGACCCCGAGATGCGCGACGGCCGGTACGACCGTGAGGACGCGGCCGACGGTGGGAGCTTGCGCGTTCACCGCGGACGGCCTGACCCTGGACGCGGTCGAGTCCAGCAACACCAGCCCGGCGACCTGATCGGGGAATTGGGCCGCGAAGTCCCGGACGTACAGGCCTCCGAAGGAGTGACCAGCCAAGACGTACGGCCCATCGACGTGGGCCTCGGTCAGCAAGGTGTGCAGGTCCGCAGCGATATGGTCGGCGTCCTGGGGTTCGTCGACCGGATCGCTCCAACCGCGGCCGGCACGGTCGTACACACAGACTCTGGTGTCACGGGCGACGACCGGGGCGATCCAGCTCATATCGGCGGACGAGGCACCCAGACCTGGTTCCAGGATGACGGTCGGGCTGCCGGCGCCGACGCAGGACAGATGAAGTCGATGTCCGCCGATGTCGACCAACTCGCCTGGTGGGGGATAGGCACGGGCGTCCAGCGCCTCCCGGACCGTCTCGTAGCCGCCGCCGATCGCGGCCACCGCCAGCACCATCGTGATCGGGTACAGCAGCCAGCGAGCTCCTCGACTGGCTACCTGCCGACCGATCCGCCGGAACATCCAGACCACCAGCACCAACAGCGCTGGCGGCTACAACCACGCGAACACTGCTTCGACGGGATCGGACCCGCCGATAGCCACGATCCCTGACACTGCCAGGAAGGTAGCCGGCACCGCCGCCCAGCGCTGCGGTTGGTCGGTCAACCGAACCGACAGCACCGCCAACAACGCCCAGCCGAGAGCGAATCCCAGCAGCGCCGCTCCGGTGAGGACGTTCTCCTGGGCCGGCAGAATCGGGACGACCACGAGCACTGCAGCGACCGCCAGCCCAGCCAGCAACGAGCCGACGATCACCAGCGGCAGCCGATTGTTGGTCGATCGCTGTGGAGGGCTGGGGTGTGGACGCTGGTCGCTGATCGTCGGAGTCCCCACAGCCTCGAACGTACTCCTGCAGCAGCCATCGCTGCTTGACTGCGCTGCTTGATTGGGCGCTGCTTGAATGAGAGCCCGCCGTCCCCGACTTCGAGGTTTTGTGTCGTCTACCTACCGCGCTCAGGCTCAGCCGTCCGATTCCGGGCAACGGGCCGCGCTGATGCTGGCCGTGCTCGGGTTCTTCGTCGTCGCACTGGACGCTCAGATCGTCAATGTGGCGCTGCCAGAGATCCGTACCTCCCTGGGCGGCGGCCTCTCTGGACTGCAGTGGGTGCTCACCGGCTACACCTTGATGTTCGCCTCGCTGCAGCTGTTCGCCGGTGCTCTCGCTGACCGATCCGGCTCTCGTCGCGTGTACGGCGTCGGCATGACCATCTTCGTGATCTCCTCGGCGGCCTGTGCCGCGGCGCCGAACCTGCCTGCCCTGGTCGCGGCTCGGGTCGTCCAAGGTGCAGGTGCCGCCATGATCACTCCGGCGTCTCTCGCCTTGATCCGAGGAGCATTCGTCGACCCTGTAGCCCGCAGCCGAGCCATCACCTACTGGGCGCTCGGTGGGGCAGTGGCCACTGCGGCGGGGCCGGTCGTGGGTGGCGCTTTCACCCAGCTCGACTGGCGGCTGATCTTCCTGATCAACATTCCTGTCGCCGGCGTGGCGTTCGCGGCGCTCCGTCGTGTTCCGCCCTCGCCCCGCCGCGCGGTCCCGTTCGACTGGGTCGGGCAGTTCAGTGCGGTGGTCGCCCTCGGCGGGTTGACGTACGCCATCATCGAGGGCGCCGACCTCGGCTACACCGCCCCGCGGATCCTGGCCATGTTCGGACTCGCGCTGGCCGGTGCTGGGATCTTTGTCCTCGCCCAGGTACGTGGTCGGCACTCGATGGTGCCGCCGGTCCTGTTCGAGTCGCCGATCGTGCCGGCCGCGCTGCTCGTCGGTGCCGGATACATGGCGGCCTTCTACGGCATGGTGTTCGTCCAGAGCCTCTACTTCCAACAGCTGCGGGGCATCGAGCCGCTGGCCACGGGACTGCTGTTCCTGCCGATGACAGTTGTGGTGGCCGTCGTGAACCCGTTCATCGCGAGAACCATGAACCGGTACGGCCAGCTCGTTCCCGTTGTCGGAGGTCTGCTCGTCATGGCCGCGGGCCTGCTCGGCCTCACTCTCCTCCCGTCCGACGCGCCGGTCTTGGCCGTTGCCATGCTCATGATCCCGATCGGCGTCGGCGGCTCCTTCACGGTCCCGGCGGTCACCGCCATGATCATGGACCAGATCCCCGGTGCTCTGGCCGGCACTGCCAGCGGGGTGCTCAGCACCGCCCGCCAGCTGGGTGGGGCGCTCGGCGTCGCGATCTTCGGAGCTGTGCTGGTCCTGCAGCCTCAGTTCCTCACCGGTCTCCGAGCCAACTTCATCGGTGCCGCAGCCTTCCTTCTGGTCCTGATCCCGGTGATTGTGCGCGCGTACCGAGCACCAGGACAGTGAGCAACGCTCACCGAGAAGGCGCAGTTACAGGTGGATTCGCAGATCTGGGATGTAAGTGCGCCTTCTCGAGGTCGTCATCTCCTTTTCGAGTACCACGGACAGTTCGCGCGTGCGGAACTGATCGGACGAGTCGGGTTTACTGGGTGACCCTTACGACGGCAGCAGCTCGGCTCGGCGAGACTGGGCGGGTGACACCTCCGGTCCCTGTCGAGCTGAGTCCTGCCGAGCTGACCCCCGCCGACCTACCTGATCTCCAGCGCCTGGCTCGGGCGTGCCTGGAGCGTGACGGGGGACTTCCGATGTTCGCCGGGGAGGCGATGCTGGATTCCCGGATGCTCCGTGACCGGGCCATCGGCCTCCGCCTTCCCGACGGCTGCGACGGCCCCGACGGCACGCTGGTGGCGGCCGCGGGGATCAGCCTCGGCGGGGACGAGGCGGTCACCACGGGGATGGTGCATCCGTCGATGCGCCGACAGGGAGTCGGCGATCGACTGCTGCGCTGGGCCATCGCGGAAGCGGGTAACGCTGCGCTGCGGGTCGATACCGAGTCCTGCTCCCGTGACGCCGACGCGCTGTATGCCCGGCATGGCCTGTTCCGAACCTTTGCCGAGACGGTGATGCGTCACGACCTGCAGACCGTACCGGCCGTCGCGCTTCCGGACGGCGTTCAGGTTGCTCCCGTGTCGGGCGTGGCCGAGCAGGACCTGTTCGATGCCTACCGCCGCTCCTTCGAGGATCGTCCGGGCTTCGTCGAGCCCGATGCCGGAGAGTGGCTGGCCGAGCTTCGCGATGACGACGAATGGCGTCGGGACCTGTCGCTGTTGATCCGGGACGAGCAGCGTGTACCGATCGCGTTCGTCAACGTGCTCGGCACCTGGCTCGATCAGGTCGGGGTCGTGCCGGCCTGGCGCGGTCGTGGGCTCGGCGCGTACCTGGTGGCCGAGAGTCTGCGGTCGCTGCAGGCCGAGGGGGCGGGGGAGATGTGGCTGTGCGTCAACGTGAACAACCCGGCCGAAGACCTCTATCGGCGACTGGGCTTCGCCAGCTACGGGACGCGTGCCCGATACCTCAGTCGGCTCCTGGCGCAGTAGTCACCGGAGAGCGCTCGCTTTCAAGCTCGGCCTGCATCTTGTTGACTCGGCCGTGCAGGTGCATATCGTGCCAGCCGTCGGCGTGCAGCGCCGCGCTGCGACGGATGCCCTCGCCGGCAAACCGAGCCTTCGCTGCGACTCGACACGATGCCGGGTTCTGTGTTGAGTGCTCGAGCTGGACCCGGTGAATTCCGTGATCGAATGCCCACTGAGTCGCTACGAGCAGAGCCTGGGAAGCGACGCCCTGGCCCCGAGCTGCTTGGCGCGTCCAGTACCCCACACCTGCTCCCGCGTCCGCGAGATAGAACTTGAGCGTCATCCGCCCAGCCAGCTGCCCCTCGAGGTCGACGGCCCAGCTGACACCACTCTCCTGAGCCCAGGCAATTCCAGCGTCGACAATCCACTGTTCCGCTTCAGTGAGCGTCATCGATCGGGCATGCCAGCGTTGAATCTCCGGCTCCTGATATGCCGCCACCACCGCGCGAGCGTCCTTCGCGGTCCATGGGCGTAGCAGGATCGAGCCCGTCTGCAGCGTCGGTTGAGAAGTGCCCGACAACTGGCCAGGCGCAACTACTGGTACCACGAGAGAAGGCACGTGATCATGGTTCCAGCATCCACCTGCAGTGGGCAACGCGGGCGGGGTCGTCATCGAGATGTGGCGGCCCAGTTTGCGACACCCGACGCCGAACCTAAAGGGGTGACCGGCGCCGCTCCAGCCCTGAGCGATGCTGACCACATGGAGGCAGGGATCGAAGGTGTCGCCGAACTTGTGGGACGGCTCCTCCCGGGGTCGCGTGCTCTCGCTGCCATCGACGCCCCGAACGGAAGCGGCAAGACGACCCCGCAGGATGGCCAAGCGGGTTTGCGTTGGGTTCTTCGCCGGCGGCGATGCAGCCCTTGAACGGCAACGGCACGTAGTGTGCCTTCACGGCGCTGGCTTGGCCTCGACCCAGGTCGGTGGATAGCCCGTGCCGCTGACAGCGGACATGGCGATCAGCAAAGCGAGCCAGAGGTCGGCCGCAACGACTGTCAGCCCCAAGACGAGGCTCCCATCCCGGCGCGTGGCCAGGCGCGGCTGGTAGTCGTCCAGTCGGTCACCGATCTCGACCAGGACCTCCTCGACGCTCGCAGGTACGTCGCCGAGGCCGAGGCGCATGCGGAAGCTCCGCTGGCAGGGTAGTGACACGGGACCCATCGCTCAGAAGGCGACGGGTGCGGTGCCGGCAACGACTGCGCCGGCCACCTGCGGGCAGACAATCGCTTTCAGCGACTGCGGGTCGCGTCGCGCGAGGGTGAGCGCGGCCTCCGTCTCTTCGATTCCGAAGCGGTGGGTGATGATCTCCTCGACCCGAACGACACCCGAGGCAAGCAGGCTCAACGCCAGCGGGTACGTGTTCGCGTACCGATATGTGCCGGTGATCGTGATCTCGCGGTTCTGCAACAGCGGCAGATCGATGCTGACCCTGTCGGTGCCCATCCCGATCAACACCATGCGGCCGCCTCGAGCGAGCGCGGCCATGCCGGACGTCACGGCGGGCTGAACACCCGAGCATTCCAGCAGCACGTCGTACTCCGAGGTCATCGGTTCATCCACGCGGCGCGCGTCCAGGCCGAGATCGCGGGCAACCAACAGCCGGAAGTCGCTCAGATCAGTGACAGTCACGTCCACCGCTCCGAACGCCCGCGCAACCTGCGCAGCCCACAGCCCGATCGGTCCAGCGCCGGTCACCAACACCCGATCCCCGGCGGTGATCCCGGCCCGGCGCGCCGCCCAGACGCCCACCGACACCGGTTCTGCCATCGCGGCCTGTTCGTGGCTCAAGCCATCGGGCACCGGATGGGCGAAGGCGGCGTCGATGGTCACCAGTTGAGCGATCGCGCCGTCGACGGGCGGGGTTGCGAAGAACACGACGTCGGGGCAGAGGTTGTAGCGCCCCGACAGGCACTGCACGCAGTTGCGACACGGGACGCCAGGCTCGAGCGCGACCCGCTCGCCCACGGCCCGGCCTTCTACGTCCCTGCCGAGGGCAACGATCGTGCCGGCTGCCTCGTGTCCGACCACCATCGGCTCCTTCACCACGTGGTCGCCGATTCGTCCGTGCTCGTAGTAGTGGACGTCTGATCCACAGATCCCGACCGCTCCGATTCGTACCAGTACTTCGCGGTGACCGGGCTCCGGAGCTGGTCGATCCTCAATGGTGAGGCGAGAGCCCGATGAGAGGACGGCGCTGAGATTCTGCATGATCATCCTTGACTGCAAGGCGTTCGAGACGCTGTACCGACGGGTGGATAGGTATGAGACTAGGCAGCAAACCAGCTCCGAGATAGCACGTCCGATGCTCACTCCTGGTACTTTCTTGCCAATCAGTGGAAGAGGTCAAGCGTGAGCATGCAACGACAGAAGGCAGCCGCGGCAGTCAATCGTCTGTCGTCGACCCCCGCCGCGCGCGAACTGGTTCCTAGCGATCCCGAGCTGTCGGGTCGCTGGCATCGGCACGGCGTGCCCAGTCCGTACTCGCGGTGGAACTATCACCCTGAGTACGAGGTGCACCTGATTCGGGTCGGCACCGGGCGCTACATCGTCGGTGATCACATCGACACCTTTGTCGCTGGGCAACTGGTCCTGGTCGGCTCGAATGTGCCGCACCACTGGATCAGCGACCTTCAACCCGGAGAGGTGATCGAGGACCGGGATGTGGTGTTCCAGTTTCACGCGGACTGGATCCGTCAGTGCCAGGTGGTGCTGCCCGAACTCGTGGATGTCAACACTCTGCTCAAGCGGTCCGCCTGCGGGATCGAGTTCCTCGGTGCAACGGCCCGCGCCGGCGCTGAGGAAGTCGAGGCCATCGGCGAGACCTCCGGGGCCAAACGGCTGCAGCACGTCTTCGCCCTGCTGGCAGTCCTGGCCTCCGCGCCCCGCAGCGAGTATCGGACACTGGGCAACGCCTGGTTGCCGCCTACGGACAATCATGCCGGGGCGGAGATCATCGACCGAGCCTTCGGCTTCATCCTCCAGCACCTGCGCGCTGACCTCAGTCTCAGTGCCACCGCAGCCGTGGTCGGCATGTCCGACTCCGCGTTCTCTCGCACTTTCAAGCGCACGAGCGGCCAGACGTTCAGCGACACCGTCCGCAAGCTCCGCCTCGCAGAGGCGTGCAAGCTACTGAGGGACACCGACCTGCCCATCGCCGCGGTCTGTGACCGGGTCGGCTATACGAACCTCTCCAACTTCAACCGGCAGTTCCGACGACAGCATGGCGTTACGCCCAGCCAGTATCGGTCGCAAGAAAGGCGACGTTGACCGAGGCGCCTATCCAGGTGCCGATCGCCGACGTCGCGGCGCAATCCGAGGTTCGCTGGGCAAGCGAGGAGCCGCTCATGCTGCGAGCGCCCTGAACGGTATCCGTGGTAGGCCGCGAGTGCGTACGCCAGAGGCGGTCGAGCGCATTTCGCCGTGAGCTCAGGTGTCGGTGGAGATGATCGTGGACCGGTCGGCTGACGGGTTCGGTGGCCGGTGGGACGATGTTCGGCGTGAGCTGGCAGGCTGAGCTGTTCGACGAGTTGGCGTTGCGCCTCACGGGCATCGGACAGGTCGAGCTGGTCGGCTCGGCCGCAGACCCTGCTGTCATCACCGACGGGTGGAGCGATCTGGATGTGATGATCACGCTGACGAGGCCCGGCCAGGTTGACCTGTTGGCCGGCTTCGACGCGTGGGCTGTCTCTGACGTTCGCTCCACAGAGAGTCAGGTGCTGCGGATCGTCCTCCGAGACGGGCGGCGTCTTGACATGGTGGTGGACGGCGGAGTTGTCGCGGTGCCTCCGTTAGCGAGCGACAACGACATCCGCTTTGTCGCTGCAGTGGCGGCGGCGAAGATGGGTCGGGGCGACCATCTCATCGGGCTTCATCTCACGTTGGAGCTGATGCGGTCGTGTCTGGTGCTGGCCATGCGGCTTCGAGACGGCGACGCTGGAACCACCGTGCATCGGTTCGGGTCGGAGCGCGACGCCCTCGTGACGATGTCTCGGCACTGCTCCGTCGCCGAGTCGCGGTTCTGCCTCGTCCCAACATCGTGGAGCGCACGGTCGAGTTGTACGGTCGCTGGCGGCGCCAGTTGGACCCGTGTTACGAGCCGGACTGGTCTGGCCTCGGCTCGTTGCTGGACCGCGGGCTCTCACGATCGTCCGGATAGCTCCGCATGGCTGATGTGGGTGGTTGGACCCTAGGTCGCGTACATCCGGTGACAGGCGTGCTTGTCGATCGGCGCAGAGTCACAGCAGGGTCATTTCGTCGCCGTCGATGATCAGCACCTGACCATCCCGCAACGCCCAGTGCGCCTGTCCGCGGGTCTGGTAGTCAGCGGCAACGGCATCGCAGCCTGCAGACTCTGGGTGCGCGGGGGATCTGACATGCGGGACGAACGGGCGATCGAGGAGACCCAGCCCGTCCGTGATCGGCTCGGCAACGGCATCGAGATCGTCGACGCGTCGCAGTGCAGTGAGATCGGGGCCAAGTACGCACGGTCCCGCGCTGTATCCGCCGTAAACCACGACATCTCGCTCCAACAGATTGATCAGCCGGGAGTCGGCACCGGTATCGGCCAAGGCTCGTCTGAGCACAAAGACATTGCCGCCCCGAACCCAGACGATGTCGAAGTCGGCGAGCCGATCCACCGCGCCAGGCTCCCTCAAGTCGAGCAGTGTCACCTCGAGCCCGGTGGCCTCGAGCTCGTCAACGTCACGGCGCAGCCCGACGATTCGATCCTCGGTCGGTACGTGCTCGACGGCGTTCGGAATGAGCGCGGTTCGCCGACCACCGCCCGCGAGCCTGCGCAGCCGTTCGTGATGCGGCCCGAGTCGGAATGACGCGAGATATAAACGCATTCCTGGATTCTGGCCGATCAGGCGGTGAGCGTGCAGCGGCCCTTGCTGCACGCGCGTGTTGATCTTGTCTCGCTCTTCTGGGGAAGGGGCTGTAGAACACTTGTAGAACAAGGGCTAGCATTGCGGGCATGGCTGCATCGATCGGATTTCGTCCGACGCTCGAGGACGAGCGAATTCTGCGCGAGGCTGCTCTGCCGGGCGAGAGCACGTCAGAGACCTTGCGCAGGGCGCTGCGGCTCTTGGACCACGAACACTGGCTGAGCCAGTTTCGGGCGGATGCGGAGGCGCTCAAGGACGAGGACCTCAATGCGGAGCCGGATGCCTGGTGATCCGCGGAGCCGTGTATCGAATAGACCTCGGACGGCCCCGTGGTCATGAGCAGGGTGGCAAGCGCCTGGGGCTGGTGATGTCACCGCCAGACTCGCCACTTTCGGTTGTGACCGTGATTCCAACGTCGACGTCCGCCCGTCCGTCCATCCACCGCCCTAAGCTCGAGATCGCGGGTCGGTCTACTCGGTTGCTGGTCGACCAGATCCGCTCGATCGACACCGACTATGTCATCGGGGAGCCCGTCGACTACCTCACTTGCGACCGGCTCGCCCAGGTCGAGCTGGCGCTGGCTCATTACCTCGGCGTGCAAGGGATCGCGCCTCCGCGACCGGCATAGGTGTCCCGACCTGTTCGGTCAGGCTGACCCGAGACGACAAGCTGAAGGATGATCCCCGACATCGGGGATCATCCTTCAGCTTGTGGTGGTCGGCGCTCATACCGGCCGAACCAGGGCAAGCCGCTGCTTGGCGTGATCGTCGTCCCAGCAGACCGCCGCCTCCCAGGCGGCCGACGCTTGGGCGGGGATGTCGTACGTCGTGTCGTCGAACTCACCGGCATTGCCGGGCAGGACGAGATCGAGATCAGCGACGTCGACGTGCGACTCGTCCCAGTCGAGCAGCGCGATCCGCTCGGCGGTGACGCGGATGTTGTGCGGATTGGTGGGGTTTCCGTGGACAACGCAGGTCTGCCGACCCGATAGCCGAGCCCACGCGGCTCGGCATCGGGCGACCCCTTCGGCGGGCATGGCCGTCAGGTCGACCCTCGTACCGTGCTGCTCGTGCAGCAGATCGGTGGACGAGCGCCAACCAGGGCGCTGCGGCCAGTCTCGCGTCAGCTGGTGCAGCCGGCGAAGGACATCGGCCACTCGACGCCAGTCCGCATCCGTCTTAGCCGGTTCGCCCTCCATGAAGGTCATGACCACCAGACCGTCGGCGAACAGTCGGCCGTCCATCGTCGGGATCGGTGCCGGTACGGCCAGTCCCTCGCGGTTGAGATAGCGCAGCAGATCGGTCTCCCAGGCAAGGTCTGCGTCGCTGCGTGATCCGAGACGCCCGACCGCGAGCCGGCCGTTGACACGCACCGTCCAGACCTGATTCGCCACTCCGCCGGTGAGTGGTTCCAGCCTGGTCGCGTCGGGGTCCCACTGCCGGAGCGCGTCCCATCCCATGGATTGATCCTTTCAAAGGCCCGATCCTCTCGAGGGCCCGATCCGCGGCAACGATCTGAGCACGATGCCGGCGTACCTGGTTGACGTCGGCCGGACGAGGTCGGACCGTGGCCAGATGCGGATCCGGCGGCTGCTCATCCTGGTGGTGTCGGCGACCGTCAGCGTGAGCCTGCTCGGGCTCGTACGTTCTCCGGGTGCTGTCGCTGGCTGTGTCGGCCCAACTCTTGCGGTCGGCGGACCGTCTGAACCGGGGCCATCGCCGAGCAGCGCGGTCGCTTTGGTCCGTGGACAGTCGACGACCGTGTCCGGGATCTTCTTCCACGCCGGCTGTGAGGACACTGGGTCGTCGTCTTTCCTGGGCTGCCGGGCAGTGCCGCCCAGCGACCCGCAGTCGCCGCTGACCGGCGTCGAGCTCACCCTGGCCCAGGGCGACCGTACGTGGGTGCTCGGCACCGCCGACGCCACCGACCGAGAGCAGCAGTACGCGATCTCGTGGAACGTGTCCATCCCCGATGATGTCGCGGCAGGCCCCGCCGAGCTTCGCGCGGGTGGCGCATCACTCGCCGTCCAGATCACCTGAGCCGGGCTGAGAAGCCCTTCTCGTGACGACGCCGCGATTCAAAGGTGCGTGGATGTCGTTTGGAGCGAAACGAAACAGCATCTGCGCACCTATCGATTGCGGCCAGTTCCCCCATCGGGTCGGTGATCACGTAGCCGGAAGTGCCACACCGTGATCGCCGGGTTGTTCCAAGCGCTCCGGGAGGCCTCGGGATCCCAACCCAGCAAGGTCCATGGCCAGATCGACCATTCACCGATGTCGCGGGTCGGCTCGGGCAACGGCTCGGTGGGCGGTGCCGGTCTCGGATACTCCTCGCAACGGATCACCGTGAACCGCGCTGCCAAGGCCGCGCGGAGGTGGTCGCCCAACCCGTGCCGGTGGGTCGTCGCCAGCTGCGCGGCACCGTCCGGGCCGGTTGCCTTCACCGTAGATCCGAGCAGAACCAGCTCCGGGTGGACGTCGGAGATGATCAAGTCGCCTCCCGGCCGCAACACCCGGGCGAACTCCGCGTACGCCGGCATCAGATCGGGTACGTGAGTCAGCGCCAGCGCGTTGGTCACCAGATCCACCGCGTCGTCCGGCACGGGCAACGACGCGAGATCGCCCACGGAGAATTCGCCGTGGGGAACCCGCGTCCTCGCCAGCTCGAGCATTTCCGCCGACCGTCGACGCCCGTCATCTGGAACCCCCGGGCGGCCAGCCGAGCCATCAGCCTCCCCGTCCCACAGGCGGCATCCAAGGCGTTGCCGACCGGTAGCCCATCCAGGATCTCATCGATAATGGGCTCGTCCATGGCGAACAGGCCGTTGCTCGGGTCGTCGTAGCTGGGCGCCCACTGCGCATAGGCCGATGCGGTCGCATCCCGCTCGACCGATACGCCCGGGACCGCCGCCAGCTCTGGATCGGCCAACAGTTGGCGGATCGCCTCGATTCGTCGCCGAACGAACGGCTTGTCGTGGTCGCCCTCGCCAGCCCACGCGCGCAGAAGGGCCAGACCCTCGACACCCAGCAGGTACGCGAGCGGGTGGTGGTAGATCACGGCTGTGACGCTAGACCAGGATCGTGCGCCACGGCACGCGAATTTCGGCAGCGACCATGAGTTGGCCGGCCGTGATTCGGCACTGATCCCGAGATCGCCGGGAGGGGCTTCCGTGCGTGCCGCGGGCGTTGTGGCTAGCGTCGCTCAGGTGACCATCTATCTCATCGTCGGACTGCCCGGAGCGGGGAAGACGACGCGGGCCAAGGAACTGGAGATCAGTGAGTCCGCGCTCCGCCTGACGCCGGATGACTGGCTCATGGCGGTGTTTCATCGCGATCATTCGACCCAGTGGCGCTCGCGGGAACGTGTGGAGCAGCGCGACCGGATCGAAGGCAAGCTCGTGGAGGTCGGTATGCGAGTCGCAGGGTCGGGCGTCAACGTCGTCCTCGACTTCGGGTTCTGGGGCAAGGACGAGCGTTCGGCGCTCCGCTCGATCGCAGACTCGCTGGGCGTACGCGCCGAGGTCATTTATCTGCCGATCGACGACGAGGAGCAGCGGCGGCGTATCACCGCGCGGAGCACCACGGCGCCCGGTCAATTCCAGATGAGTGACGATGACCTGAAGCAGTGGCGCCTGCAATTCGAAGTGCCGGATTCCGCCGAACTGCGCGGCGCCCAGATCCCAACCGTTCCGCGCGGGTATGCGACCTGGTCCCACTGGGCCTCCGAGCGTTGGCCATCACTACCGATTCTTTGATTCGGAATCGTGAATGGACGCGGTGGTATCGGCGAAGCCGCAGCTGATCGGATGATCGCTGCTTCTGGCAAGCTACCCGGGTGGACCAGGCGAAGCTGCGAGCGGACTACCGAGCCCTGCTCGATCGGCTGCGAGATGACGAGCGAGTCGTCGGGGTGGTGTTGTCCGGCTCGCAGGCGCGTCAGGGAATGGCGACAGAGCGCTCCGACTTCGACGTGCTGATCGTCACCGCCGATGACCAGGTGTCGAACCTGGCTGGGGAAGCCAGGCGGGAGCCCGGCTTCGATGTCGGCGTCACGTCGCTGTCGGCGTTTCGGCGGCATGCACTCGCAGGCAGTGAATTCTCCTGGGACCTGGTCGCCGGCCTGAGGACTTCTGGACCGGTTGACGGCTGGCGAAGGCCGCCACCCACGCGACCGAGGGCTCGAGGATCCAGTCGACGACCGGTGCCCGGACTCGGGATGCGCTGTCTAGTCTTCTCGGGTGACGGAGGCCCGGGTGCTCGAAGCGTACGGCGCGCGAGCTGACGAGTATGTCGAGTTGTTCGGATCGCTCGAGCAACTGGACGAGGCTGACCGACAGCTGATCGCGGACTGGTCAGATGGTCTGACGGAAGGACTGATACTCGACGCGGGTTGCGGTCCGGGAGTGTGGACGGCGTACCTGGCCGGGCGGGGCCGCGAGGTCGAGGGCATCGATCTGACTCCCGAGTTCATTGCTCATGCATGCCGGCGCTATCCGTCCGTGCGGTTTCGTGTCGCGTCCCTCGCTCAGACCGGACTGCCCGATGGAGCGGTCAGCGGGGTTCTTTCGTGGTACTCACTCATCCACACTCCGCCCTCGGAGTTGGCGGGGCAGTTCGCGGAGTTCCGCCGAATTCTGGCGCCAGGCGGCGGGATTTGTCTGGGGTTCTTCGAAGGTGAGGCGAGGCAGCCGTTCGCGCACGCGATCACGACGGCCTACTACTGGTCGGTGGATGCTCTCAGCGAGATCCTCGAGGATGCCGGCTTTCGCGTCACTCATGTCGAACGGCGTCAAGAGCCAGGACGGCGCCCGCATGCGGCGATCACTGCGTTCCGACGCTGAACGGTCCGATGAGCTCATCGACTGGTGCGCAATTGTTGCTACGGATTACCGCGAAGCAACCCCGGCGCACCAGTGAGTGCGCACTCACTCCGGGAAATGGTCCGTGACGGAGGAACCAGAGGAGAGCACGAGTCTGTGTCGTCTGACCGGCCACGTGCAGTTGTGGAGCCCCGACACCGCGACCGCCGCCCACCATCGACATGGTGACCGACTGGAACTACACCGAGGACGACTTCTATTGTGATCTCGCCGTTCCGCACACCACCTCGACGGCAAGATAGGGCCGTGAGTGAGCGGCGACTGGAGGGTGGAAACGCGGGAGGTGCGGTCCGGGTAGGAGACACGGTCCGCCGGGCCTGCGGACCGTGGACGCCATCGGTGCACGCGCTGTTGCAGCATCTCCACGAGGTCGGTTTCACGCGGGCACCAAGGCCGCTCGGCATCGACGACCAGCAACGTGAAGTGCTGTCCTATCTTCCAGGCAACACGGTGGGTGCCAGCCGGCCTTGGCCAGCCTGGGTGCACTCCGATGAGGCGCTGGTCCAGGTTGCCCATTGGCTGAGGGACTATCACGTCGCCGTGGCGGACTTCATACCTCCGGCGGACGCCATCTGGCGCGAGGGCGGGAAGTGGCAGCCGGGTCTGATTGTCGGCCAGAACGACGCAGCACCATACAACGCGGCGTGGGATGACCAAGGGCAGTTCGTCGGCTTCTTCGACTGGGACTTTGCCGCTCCGGTCAGCCGCGACTGGGATCTTGCCTTCACCGCTTTCGCCTGGGTTCCGCTGCATGCTCGCCATGTCGTCGAGGCCGAGGGCTTCACGGACTTCGCCGACCGTGGTCGGCGGCTTCGGCTCTTTCTCGCTGAGTATGGCTGGACTGGTGACCTTGGCGCGTTCCTAAGCACTGTGCAAGCTCGGGTGTTGGCCTCGGTGGACGGTATCGAGCGCACTGCCCGTGGTGGAGATCCTGTCTTTCAGCGCATGCTCGTGTCGGGAGTGGCCGACTCGCTGCGTACGGCGGTGGCGCAGCTGGCCCAGGACACAGCCGACCTCATCGAACCGTGGAAGTCGACCTGACGCAATCACGGTACAACCGGTTCCGCGGGATGCGCGTGTCCAAAGCAAGGAGACGGTGAGGCGCCGTCAGGGACACCAGGAGGGTCGATGCCAGGAGGATCGAAGACTGACTTGTCGCCAGATTTCACCGCCTTCTATGACGCCACCTGGAGCCGTACGGTCGCCTGTGCGTACGCCATCACCGGTGACCTGGTTGCCGCCGAAGACCTGGCTCAGGAGGGAGCGCGATTGCTTCCGGGCGTAGCTATCGGCGGGACCAGTCAGTCCAGCGCAGACCAGGCTGTCGCTCCTGCCTGCCATCGACAAGACTCCTCGGTGTGACCTCCAATCTGGCCTACCACGGCTCCCATGGTGACTATTTCGCCGAGCACGCCGACGCCGGTATCTGGAACTCCTACGTCGATCGACCGACCATGCTCGCCCTGCTCGGCGACGTCTCAGGGCAGAGGGTGCTCGATGCAGGTTGCGGCGCAGGGCACTACGCAGCAGCTTTGGTCGAGCGGGGTGCATCGGTGCTGGGCTTGGACGGCAGCGCTGTGCTCGTTGCTCATGCGCGTCACAGGCTCGGTGACCAGGCCGACGTCGTCCAGCACGACCTGGATACTCCACTCGACCTGCTCGCGGATGCGGACCTCGACGGTGTGGTGTGCGCTCTCGTGCTGCATCACCTCCGCGCCCGATCACAGTTCCTGAGTGAGGTGTTCCGTGTGCTGCGGCCGGGCGGCTGGTTCGTTCTGTCGACGACCCATCCAGCCTCCGACTGGAAGCACTTCGGAGACCCGTACTTCTCACAAGAGTGGGTGGAGTTGATGATGCGAGACGGCAAGCACTCGATCCGCTATCAGCGGATGTCACTGGAGACAATCCTTGGGGAGTTGTTGTCCGCCGGATTCGTCCTCGAACGGCTGGTGGAATCCCGGCCCGCCGACGCCCTGCGCGAGAAGAACCCGGAAGTGTTTGAGGATCTCAACCAGCAGCCGTCCCTGCTGGCTCTCCGCCTCCGTCGTCCCCAACGCTAACCTCCGGAGATCACTTCTCGCCCTGTCCGTAGTTGCCGCGATGTGCGCATGCGCGCAGCGCAGCCCTGGGTCTTCATGGATTCGGCGCTTGATCGGGCGTCCGCCATCGAGTCGCCGCTTCAGCTCTGATCGGCCTTCGGTGGGGGTCGGTGGTTCCGATACAGGCGAAGAGCCGCGACCGAGACGAGCCGAGGCTCGCCGGATTCGTCGTGGAGCGTGTCAGCCGGCCAGACGTAGTCGTGTTCATCCCAGAAGGTCGTAACCAAGTCGCAAGAGACTGGCAGAGGCTGCGCGGTCTTGCCGCGAACTCCCGGCAGAATCGCACAGCTTCCTTTGGGGTCACGCCGTTCAGGCCGGTGACGGACCAGGATGAGCTAGACCATGGGCGTCCTGGGAGCTTCTCGTGCCGTTCAGGTTGTTTGATTTCCGCCAGTTCGATGGTGATGGTCAATGGTTCTCGGCGTGGACTTCGCGAGAGCACGCCGCTCGGCGGCGAGGAGGATCAGTTCGCCAGTCCACTTGGGGCCGTTCGTCACTCGCTCGACCGCCTCAGGTACGGGAAATGCCTCGACCTCGGCGATCACCTCACCATCGGTCGGGTTCATCGGAGGACCGACGACTTCAGCGTCAGCCCAGCCCCATAGCCAGGCCTGATCTGGATGCGGCAGGTGCGGGCGGTACGGCTGGGAGGCGTCCGTACGGCCGAGGTGGGCGCCGATGGGATGGAAGTCGCTCAGCAGACGCGCGCCAGCCTCCTCGAGCAGTTCGCGACTGAGCGATTCGAGGACTGATTCCCCTGGTTCCCGAGTGCCGCCCGGCAGGATCCACACGTCCTCTCGATCGATTCGGCAGAGCAGGACGCGCTCGTCGACGAAGGCGACCACATGAGTGCTCACGACCAGCGCCTCGTCGGGAATCTCCGTAGCGAACTGCATGGTGATCGCCGCCCAGTCCCACCGGTCGGGTTGATGCAAGAGCGGAAAGCGATCAGCCAGACTCACCGCGCCATTCTCGCCTCGATGCGACGGCAAGACGTGACCCTACGGGCGCGCAGCGGTCAGTCCTCGCCCGTCCAACGGGGTCGCCCCCGCGCAGCAGGCGTCGACCGGTCAGTGGCTTACGGCGGCGGCGCCACGGCGTACGAGTTCAGTGGTGATCATGCTGCGCAATCGGTCATGCTGGGGCCCCAACCGCAGCGAGGGGAGTGTCCAGAACTCCGCGGGATACAGCCACACCGGCTTCGTCACACGTTCGGCCGGCTCCCAGTCGTAGCGGGGCCACACGTGGGCGTGGAGAAACTCATCGGTGTTGCCCAGGATCTCGAAGTTGAGACGCCGGAAACCGCCGTCGGTGGTGCGGCACGCCGACTCCACCGCCCCGCCCAGCGTCGCCATGCTGGCCAGATACTGCAGACGTTCGTCGGGTTCGAGATCAGTGAGACTGCCGACGCCCTCGCGATCGACCAACAGCACGCAGTATCCCGGCAGCCATTGCACGTCGCCGATGACCGCGAAGGCGCCGGGGAGACGCGCCATCACCGTCGGATTCTCCCCACGCAGGGCTGACCCGATCCGATCTGAGCGCCACTCATCCACTGCCCGACCATATCGATCGGACGAGGACCTCGCCTGGTCGGAACGACCTGACTGCCGCGCTGCCGCCGCGCGTGCCGGCTGGGTTAGGGTGACCTAAATCACCGGCGTCGGGAGGCTTAGCCATGAATGTGACCTTGTTGGAGAGGCCGGTTTCGCCGGTCCATCAGTCGGGAACTGAGCCGCTCGAGTTGCCCTGTCAACTCCTCCCACCGGCCCGCCCCTGTCGGATTGCACTCCAGCAGATCAGGCTGGCCGAACGCATCAGCAGGCGTCGATTCACCATCGGGGCGGGCGGCCTCGCATTGGCCGCACTCGTTGGTTGCGGGCAACAGGAGCAGGCCACGCAACCCACGCCCGTCACCTCGGACGTATTGCCTGAGCCCATCGTGATCCAGCACGCCTTCGGATCGACCGAGGTTACCAAGACACCGAGCAGGGTGGTGACGCTGGGATGGGGCCCGACCGAGGCCGCACTGGCTGTGGGCGTCGTTCCGGTGGCCATCCCGCGCGGCACCGGGAACGGCGGCGACAAGGAGGGCTACCACCCTGGGTGCGGGAGTACTTCGCGCGCACGCAACAGCCGCTGCCGGAGGTGCTCTCGACCAACGCGGGCGACCCGCCGCCATTCGAGGAGATCCTCACGTACGAGCCGGACCTCATCCTGGCGACCGAGGCGGGTCTGACCCGGAAGCAGTACGACACCCTGTCCGCGATGGCCCCGACGATCGCGCACCCGGGCGAGGCGTGGGAAACCCCATGGCGCGACACCATCGCGATCTCCGGGCGTGCGCTCGGCAAGGAGGCCGAGGCCGAGCAAGTGCTGCGTGACCTCGATGCCAAGACCGCCGCGTCCGCAGCGGCGCACCCTGAATTCAAGGGACGCAGCATCACGGTGGCGGAGGTGTACGAAGGTGAGTTCTTGATCTATACCGCGGCCGAGCCCCGGGGCAAGCTGTTGACCCAGTTGGGGTTCACCGTCGACTCGTACGGATCGAGCGACACCGTGCACGAACTCAGCTTCGAGAAGGCCGACACCATCGGCTCGGACGTGCTGCTGATGTACTTCCCGGACGGCGAGGCACGCCAGGACTTTGAGTCCGGACCGGCCGCACGGGTCTTGTCACCCCGACTCCGGGACGGCCGAATCGCCTCCGTCGTCGGGGCTGCCAACGTGGCCGCTGTGTCGCCGCCGACGGCGCTCTCCTGGCCGTGGACCATCGATGAGTTCACCAGCACGCTGAGCGCTGCTGCGAAACCCTGACTCTCGTCCGCGCCGCGCGGGTCAACCTGCCGGCAGGACTGCCCCTGAGTGAAGTGCTCCGGCAGGACCGCTGGAGTCAGCTCAGCCGCGGCGACTCGTACGAGCCGATGAGCTGTCCATCCCGATACTCGACTCCGGTGAAGCCGCTGGTCGGCGCGGTGAAGTGATAGAAGCGCAGGACCGTCCCGTCTGGGTCGGGCACGTCGAGGCGGGATCCCTCCGGCCCGTCCTGGATCTCGCTGTGGTGGATGCCGAGGCGGTCGCAGCGCTTCGTCAGGTCTTCGAGGACGGTCCGATCGGCGGGCAGGAATGCGACGACATCGAATCCTTCGAGGTCGGGTTGGCTCGCGCACACTGACCGGTCTCGCAGCGCGACGTTGAAGCGCTGCTGCGGGTCGATCAGACCAGCTCCCCGCAGCACGCCGTCCTCGATGATCTCGAACCAGAGTCGCAGATCGAGGAATCGTCGATACCAGCGCACGCTGCGCGCCAGGTCGGTGACCGGCAGCTTGACCTGGGCGATGCGGTCGAGCCCGCCGATCCCGGTGCCGAGTGGTGCTTCGGTTGTTGTAGTCATGCTGTCGACGGTAGGGCGGTTGTGGTGGACACTCCATGTGTGAGCGTCCGCGAAACCCCAGCGTCCGTCTCGTTGAACACTGACGTCTTGGCGTCTGTGCTCCGTGAGCTGCGGTTCGAGAGCGCCGCCTATCGCTGGCTCGAGCTCGGAGCGCCATTCCGCATCGGATTCGACGAGCCGGGTCTTCGCGGCGTCCACATCGTTGTCGAGGGAGGGTGCGAACTCGTCACCGCCGAGGGTTCGGTCGTGCGACTGGACGCCGGTGACCTGGTGCTGCTCCCGCGGGGCGATGCGCACGAGATCCGCTCCGCCGAGCGTGGGGGTCGTCTGGAATCCGGGTTCGACCTGGCGATGCGCACGCCTGGAACCAGGCTCCGAGCAGGCGGCTCAGGCGCGCGCACCGTCGTCGTGTGCGGGGCGTTCGTCGTCCGGGAGATGCATCACCCGGCGCTGCTCGGCCTGCCGCACCTCATCCGGGTGCCTGGGGTCGACGGTCGGCCGCCGGCCTGGCTCGCTCCGTATGTCTCGGCGCTGGCCACCGAGGCGTTCGAGGGTGAGGCCGGCAGTGACCTGGTCATGGCGCGCTTATCGGATGCGCTGTTGGTCCGGGCCCTGCGCCACCACGGCGAGAGCGGCGGCGGCTCGGGGTGGCTGTCCGGACTGCGCGACCCGTACGTCGCCGTCGCGCTCCGGCTCCTGCACGAGGACCCAGCCCGACCATGGACCCTGGCCTCGCTCGCTCGCGCCGTCGGCTTGTCGCGGGCCGCCTTCGCTGCCCGCTTCACCGAGCGGGTCGGTCAGCCGGCGATGCAATATCTGCTCTCGTTGCGAATGCAGCGGGCAAGGTCGATGCTGCGTGATCAGCGAGCAACGGTGGCCGCGGTTGCCACGCGGGTCGGCTACACCTCCGATGTGGCCTTCGCCGCAGCCTTCAAACGCGAGGTCGGCACCACACCGGGCGCCTACCGCCGAGCTGCCCAGGCGGACCAGTGAACGAGCCGTCGCCGGCCAGCGTCGCCCGAATCCTCAGCACTCGGCTGTAGCGAGTGCGAGAAGGCGGGGAGACAATCGAGGGATGACGACCGCACCCTCCGTCCCGCCGCCGGTCATCGTCCTGGCCGCCGCCGGCGCACAGCGACTGCTCAGCCGGAACGGCAATCGGCCGGGCCCGCTTCGCCGAGTCGCGGCTCTCACCATGGTGGGTGCCGCCGCCGGTCTCGCCGGGTCCGCCGCCGGACTCTTCCGGTCTGCCGGCACGACCGTCGATCCGCACCACCCGGAGCGGAGCACGGCGCTGGTCACCACCGGCGTGTACCGACTGACGCGGAACCCGATCTACGTGGGTTTCGGTGTGGCCCTCCTGGCGCACGCCGTGTATCGCGGCTCGCCGCTGACGCTGTTGCCTCTTGCCGGCTACCTGACCTGGATCGATCGCCTGCAGATCCCCGCCGAAGAAGCAGCCTTGCAGGCTCAGTTCGGTGACGCGTGGGATATCTACAGCTCCACCGTGCCGCGCTGGTTAGGTTGGACCTCGCGCCCGCTCGGTGCATGAACAGCAGGCGAATCAGGCTTGTCCTCGACACAGTGGGAGAACAGCGATGGCTCGGCTCGCAGTGTTCGGTGCCAGCGGACGTACCGGGATGGAGGTTCTGCGACATGCCGTGGCTGCTGGCCACCAGGTGATCGGCATCTGCCGTGACCCGGCGAAGCTGTCGGGCCTTGCCTTCGATGTCGACGTGCGCGGAGCAGACGTGCTCGATCCAGCATCGATGGCGAAGGTGCTGGATGACGCTGATGCGGTGATCTCCACCCTCGGTCCGGACAATGGTCGGCAGCCGACTGAGGTGTGCTCTCAGGGGATGCGGACAATCATTCGGCAGATGCGTCTGGTAGGCGTACGGCGGATTGTCGCGGTGAGCGCCGTTCCGGTCTCGGCGCCGAGCGAGAAGACCTCCTTCGAGCGGGTCGTGCTTCATCCGATCCTGTGGCGCGTCTTCGGTGGGTGCTACCGCGACCTTCGGCTCATGGAGTCTGAACTGGCGGCAGCCGACGACCTCGAGTGGGCGGTGGTGCGACCGCCGATGCTGACCAACGGTACGGCGGGTCGGACGTTGCGGATGTCGTGGGACGAGCCGCTTCGGGGCACCCGCAAAGTCAGTCGCCGGCTCCTCGCCCAGACGCTCGTCGATGTTGCCACCGCCGTACCTTTCAGATCCGGCACTTTGACCATCACGCAGGGGTAGTGAGTGGCAAGCCGTGCACGAGGCACAGGACGGTCACCTTCTCGGCCAGTAGTGACCCTCACACCTGCTGATCTAGCCAAGGCAGCACGCCCTGGTGTGTTTAGCGCCGCCGGGCCACGTACGCTCGCGAACCCAGCGTGGGGCGCGTACGCCTGACGCCCTGGGGCCACAAAGGAACGCGAGCCGGGTGGATCGGGCGAGCGTTTCGCGCCACCGGGCCACCAATGACCGCCGACGGCGGGCGCGCCGGACCTTTGCCGGTGTGGGTCCGGCAGGAGCTCGCCAACAGCAGGCCGCCGACTCGGGTGCTGAAGCTCTCGGTGAGAATCAGCACGTGTCCGACCGTGCTCCCGTCACGTTCCAAGACCGCGACCTGATCACGATAGAGATCGAGGCGCGGATCGGAGGTCGGTGGCCAATCCGGCGACCAGGGCATATGACAACCATGCCCGAAGACCCTCGGCGAGTCCCTCGATCCCACCCGCAGTTGGACTTCGCGTCGGCCTCACGGTGGCTACGGTGAAGCTTGTGCCCGGCCTGAGCTATCCGACCTTGACTGACGGCGTCGTTGCGCTCCGGCCCTGGGGGATCGACGATGTCGACGATCAGTTGGCTGCATTCGCGGATCCTGTCTTCGTACGGTTCTCCGACTGGGCGCCAGACACGCGTGACCAGCTCGTGGATCGCCTGCAAGAGGTCGAGCGGGCGCGCGAGAACGGCCTCGGCATCCACCTGGCGATCACTCACCCCGATACTCCGTCGCACGCACTGGGCGAGGTAGCCCTTTCAGGCATCGACGACACCAACCAACGAGCCAGCGTCGGCTACTGGCTCAGCCCGGCCGCACGTGGCCGTGGTCTGGCGTCCCGTGCCGTCCGCCTGATTGCGAGGTGGGCTTTCGATGAGCTCGGACTCCTCCGGCTCGAACTCACGTGTGGTCCCGACAACCCGGGTTCTCAGGGTGTGGCGGTTCGCTGCGGGTTTCGTCTGGAGGGCCTGCTGAGGTCCCATATGGCCTTCAAGGGCGGACGGCGTGACAGCCTCGTCTATGGTCTGCTGCCAGGCGAGTTGCTCTCCTGAGGTAGGTCGCGTTACTGGCGACGTCGCAGCCAGGTCACCTGGTCGCGGAACACCGCCGACGCGGTCGCCGAAATATGCAAGCATGCTGTTGCCATATTGCTGGCCGCCCGGCCCCGACCAAGACTTGACCAAGACTAGGCACCCGCTTTGCTCCCTTCACGCAGCATGCAGCACCGCCGATATGCAGCACTCGACGGCCTGCGCGGCTTCGCGGCCCTGGCCGTTCTGTTCAGCCACCTCGTACCGCTGGCGCCGTCCCTGCACGTGGTCACCCGGGAGGAGTGGCACCAACCCCTGTCGCTGCCGCAGGACTGGCTGACCTACTCGCCGCTGCATCTGTGGTGGTTGGGCACCGAGGCCGTCTATCTGTTCTTCGTCCTCAGCGGGTTCGTCCTGGCGCTGCCGTTCGTGCAGGCGGGATCCGGCGGACGAACGCCGGAGGGCTACTGGCGTTCCTACTATCCCAGTCGGTTGCTGCGCCTGTACCTGCCCATCTGGGCGTCACTGCTGTTGGCGCTGGTCTTGGTGCAGGCGATCAGCTACCCGGAGAACCTGCCGCCGGGACTGCCGTACGACGCCGACCATCACACGTTGGGCGCCATGCTGTGGCACAGCCTGGCGCTCTTCGGCACCGGCTCGCTGAACCTTCCGCTGTGGTCCCTGAAGTGGGAACTGTGGTTCTCGTTGCTGTTGCCCGTGTACGTCGCCGCGGCCCGGTTGATCCGGCGTCAGATCTGGACCGCCGTCGTGCTCGTGGCCTGCTTCGGTCTCATCGCGTTCGGGCTGCGCTCCGGACTCGGCGTGCTGCAGTTCATGCCGGTGTTCATGATCGGCGTGGTGATCGCGTTCCGGCTGGACGATGTCCGCGGAGCCTGCGGGTGGCTGGCGAGGCGAGTGCCCGGAGCCATGCCGGCATTGCTGCTCATCGGCGTCGTGCTGACCACAGCACGCTGGTCGGTGCTGGGCCTGACCGCCAGCGAAGGTCCGCTGCTGCTGGTGGCGACGGTCTGGTCGATTCTGGGGGTGACCCTGATCGTGGTGAGCGCTCTGGCCTGGGAGCCGGCGGCTGCTGTCCTCTCCAGGAGAACGGCGCGCTTCCTCGGCGCCCGCTCGTACAGCCTCTACCTGGTGCATCTGCCGGTCGTGACCGTGCTGGCCGCGGCCATCGGTGCCGATCGGTTCTGGCTGTTGTTCCCGGTGTGTCTGGCGGCATCGTTCGCGGCCACCGAGGTCTTCTATCGGCTGGTCGAACGTCCGGCGCATCACCTCGCCCGACGCGTCCGCAGTGTGCTGCGACCCCAGCCCAGGCCGACCGACCGGACCGAGGTCGATTCCGTGCCCGGGCCGGAATCACCGACGCAGCCATGAGCCGTTCGGGCGCCATCGGTTGAAATCGGGCGCCGTTGCCCCGGACTTGCTCGGGATGCCCGTGTGGTGACACGTGAGCCGCGGCCACAGCGGCCCGAACAGCCGCTTCCAGTAGCTGTGCTGCGTCCACACGCCGGACATTCTCGTGCTCGATCAGGTCGGCAGATGTGCGGTCCCGAGGGTGTGTGCGTAGGAGACCGTCAGTTGAGTAGGGCCTGGCTGAGCAGTTCGATCCACCAGTTCTCCACGGCATCCGGGGTCCAGCCGCGTTCGCGGGTGGCGAAGTCGTAGGTCTCGATGGCGACGGTGATGGCAAAGATGTCGAGAGCCCGGTCCAGCGTGATCCCAGGCCGAAAGGCTTCCGGTGGCCAAGTCTGGAACACCTCGCGGCGGACCCGGTCGCCGCGACCGCGCCCCTCGGCGTACGCGGCCTGGAGGGCAGGCTCGTTCCGGCGTCCCTCGGCGATCACCCGGATGAGCTCGCCGGCGTTCTCGAACAGCCGTCGCTCGAACCGGACGAAGGCTGCGAGCTGGCCGTGAGGATCGCCCTCGGCGGCATCGAGGTCGGCGACTGCCCGGCCGGCGTCCGCGTCGGCGTCGGCGCTGTCAACCAGAGAGCTGGCGAGTCCCGCCTTGCTGCCGTAGACCGCGTACACCGTCGCTTCCGACACGCCAGCGGCCACGGCGACCGAACGCACGCTGGTGCCGGCCCACCCACGCTCGACGAAACGATCGCGAGCGGCCCGGGCGATGCGCATCCGGGTCTGCTCGGCCTGCTCCTCCCGCAGTGCCGAGCGATATGGCCGTCCGCTCACCTCGGCCGTCATCCTCTCGTTCCTTCCGTCGATGCCGGTTTCACGCGACCACTGTACATCTCCGGTGAGAGGGTCTATATTAACTGATGGATCATCAATGAATGATGACCACTCACTCAAAGGGGAAGCCATGGGCTTGATCGCACCGGCCGAGACATCGGCGGCAGATGTCGTCGCGCGGGACGTGCTGCAACGACTGGAGCACAGCTGGAACCGCGGCGACGGACCGGCGTTCGGGGCGATGTACGCCGAGGACGCGACGTTCGTGACCATTCGCGGGGACTACGCCGTGGGTCGAGATGCGATCGCCGCCGGCCATGCGGCGATCTTCGCGACCACGCATGCCGGCAGCGTCAATCGGATGGAGCTGATCGCAACTCGCGAGATCGCCGACGGTGTTGTGGTGGTGGTGTCGCGGAACGTGCTGACCGCACCCGTTGGGCCGCTCGAGGGGCGGCATGCCGCGATGTCGACGTCGATGCTGGTCCGTACGGCGGGGCAGTGGCAGATCGCGGCGACTCACAACACGCTGGTTGGTGCGCTGTGAGCCGGGCGGTGGAGTCCGTGGAGTCGACCGACTTGCGGCTGACGGGGACTGGTGCGGCACGCGTGGGGGAGCCGGGCGGGCGAGTTGGCGCGGCTCTGCTGGCCATCGCGGGAATCTCGATGGCTGCCGGAGGGCTGTTGCACCCACACGGGTCCGGCGACACCGTCGACGAGGCGTTGGGTGGCATGCTCGCTTCCCCGCTGTGGAACCTGTCCCACCTGCTGGTGCTGGCCGGGTTGATCATCGGTATCGCCGGGTTCGTGCTGGTCCGACGGTCCGACGTGCTGGGGGCGTCGTTGCGGCGGTGGCTGACGCTGGTGATCGTCACTTGGTCGCTCGCCGCGGTCGAGACGGTGCCGCATCTGCTCGCGGGTGGCGAACACGCCGCTCACGTCTCCGGTGGTCCGACCCCGATGACCGATGCGCATGTGCTGCTGTCGACCATCACCACGCCGCTGCTGGCGGTCATCACTGCGCTGTTCGCGATCCAGCTCGCCCGACACGCGCGTACAGCGGTGGCCTGGGTGCTGGCCGGTTTTGCGCTCCTCGGCGCGGTCACCTTCGGGGCGGCGTCGCCGCTGTTGGCCATCACCGGCAACCCGGCGGTCTCGGCTCTCTTCCCGGGCCAGTTGTTCATCGACGTCTGGTTGGTCGGCACCGCGGTTCGGCTGCTGTCGTCCGGGCGACCTGGCCACCGCTGACGCCGTCCGCGGATCTGCTCGGGTTCGTCGGTCTTGCTCGATCTGCAGACCGAGCAGAACCGACAAGATCGAGCAGATCCGGCGGGCCACGAGAAATCCGGGTGCCGGGTGCGGGCAGATCCGTTACGTTGCGAACCGTGCCGAACCTAGTTCCCGCCGGTGCTCTGGCAGAGGTGCTGCCCGGGTCCACGTTGGGCTTGTTTGCATCTCCTGATCTCGCGGAACTGGTCGTCCTGCAGCGTTGCTGCTGGGTGTCGGAGGCGATCGTGAACTCGACGCTCGACATCCCTGCGTTGCACGAGACTCAGGATGAGGTGCTGGCTTGGGCCACTGCCTGGACGACGTTGGTCGTCCGCGCGGAGGGTCGGCTCGTCGCGGCAGTCCGCGGGCGGCGAGAGGGGATGAGCTGGGAGATCGGGCGGCTGATGGTGGCGCCCGACCTCGCGGGTCGTGGCATCGGGTCGAGACTGCTCGCAGTGATCGAGTCTCTCGCACCCGACAACGTCACCGAGTTCGCCTTGTTCACCGGCGCCAAGAGTCTTCGGAACATCGCCTTGTACGAGCGCTCCGGGTATCGATTGATCCATGCTTGGGATCCCGATGGACCGGGTCACATCAGCGGGGCCGTCTTCCTGACCAAACTGCGTACGACTGGCTGAACCCTGGAAACGCGATCGCTTGACGCCGCGGGACCATAGGCGACCGGTAGTTGGGCCGCACGGAGTACGCCTCGCGCCCCCGGGCCACAAACGACCGCGAATCGAGCAGAGGGCTCGGACGGTTTGCGCCACCGGGCCACGAACGACATCGGTACCGCGTAGCGCCCGGACATCCGGCGCCCGCGGGCCAAAGGCGACCGGACCAAGCAAGTCGTTACACTCGTCACAGATCGTGAAGTTCTGTCGTTACGAGTGATGGAGTTCGGATGTGACTGACGAGCCGGCTCGAGTTTGGGTTGTGCTGTTGGTGCGGCTGCCGGCTGATCCGGCGAAGCATCGGATGGCGGTCTGGCGTGAACTGCGCCGCTCGGGGGCCATCTCGATCGGACAGGGTGCGTGGGCGCTGCCCGACACACCCGTGGTCCAGTCGCTGATTGATCGAGTCGCGGAGCTCGCCGACCAGGCCAAGGGCTCGCTGCTCGTGTTGCGGGCCGACGGCTGGGATGACGCACAGCGTCAGCGGCTCCAGGATCTGTACGGGGAAGCGCGCAGCGACGAATGGTCGGAGTTCTTGGCCGACTGCGACAAGTATCTGGCCGAGCTGGCGAAGGAGATCCGGATCCGCAAGTTCACCCTGGCCGAGCTGGAAGAGGAAGAACAGAGCCTGGACCGGCTACGTCGCTGGTGCCGCGAACTTCGCGGTCGTGATCTCTTGGATCCCTCGCGCTCGGCCGAGGGTGTGGCAGCACTGCGTCGTTGTGAGGAGGAGTTCGACGGGTACGCGGACCAGGTCTACGCCGCTCTCGGCGGGCTGACGTGACCGCGCAGCAGACCTCGACCCGCCGTACGGCGTGGAGTCTGGTGGTCGGTTTCGGGTTGGTCAGTCTGACCGCGGACATGGTCTACGAAGGGGCGCGGGCGATCACCGGGCCGCTGCTGGCCTCGCTCGGCGCGACCGCTGCAGTCGTCGGTCTGGTCAGTGGACTCGGTGAAGCTGTATCTCTCCTCCTCCGACTCGTGTCGGGTTCATGGGCCGATCGATCGGGACGCTACTGGCGCTGGACGATCGCCGGGTACGCGATCACGGCCGTCTCAGTGCCGGCGCTTGCGATCACACCGTTCCTCGGCGCGGCCGGTCTGGTGGTGGGCTGCCTGCTGATCATCGCCGAGCGCTTCGGCAAGGCGGTTCGGAGCCCCGCGAAGTCGGTGCTGCTCGCCCAAGCCTCGGGCGTCGTGGGGCTTGGCCGCGGCTTCGGCGTGCACAAGGCACTCGACCAACTCGGTGCTTTCGCCGGTCCGCTGCTGGTCGCCGCCGTGATCAGCCTGACCGGCGCGCTCTGGTCGGGACTTGTCGTGCTCGCGATTCCCGGTGCGCTGTCGATCATCGTCTTGCTGGTGCTCCGCCGCGCCAGCAACGACACCGGGACGGCCAGCAACGGGCCGGACAGTCCGACCCCAGGTGTTGTGTCCAACCCGAGTGCCATGCCGATCCCGAGTGCCACCCCGACCGCGCAGCCACTCCCACGGCATCGACTGCCGAGCGAGTTCTGGACCTTCGCCGCAGCCGCCGGGGCCACGACAGCGGGCTTGGTGACGTTCGCTGTCATCGGCTACCACCTGGTCGACGGACGGGTGACCAGTGCTGCGCTCGTACCGGTGATCTATGCCGCGGCGATGGCCGCCGCCGGGGTTGCCGCGCTGGGTACCGGCTTCCTGTTCGACCGGATCCATGCCCGGGTGCTGCTCGTGCTGCCGCTCCTGGTGGCGGCGGTGCCGGTGTTCGCCTTCGCCGACGCGCTGCCCTTGGTCATGGTCGGCGTCCTGGCCTGGGGAGCGGCCAGCGGACTCCAGGACTCGACCGTCAAAGCCCTCGTCGCGGACCTCGTGCCGGCGCCGCGACGAGGCACGGCGTACGGACTCTTCGCCGCCGTCCAAGGGGGTGCGGCCGTCCTCGGCGGTGTCATCGCCGGTGCCTTGTACGACCACTCGACACCCGCACTGATCGCGTACGTCGCCGCCACGCAGCTGATCGCACTCGTGCTGTTGGTGCGGACGCTGCGCCGTCCGCCGGTCTCGCCGCGCTGACCTCCCGCCGAGAGGGGGAAGCGCTCAGTCTTCTGGAAGGGGTCGGCTTCTGGAATGGGTCGGCCGAAGGCATCCAGGGTGATCGCATCCGGCTCTGGACCACCGCGGTGGCGGTTCTTCTCCCGGGGATGCCCCGATCGAGGCCGCTTGCCAAGCCCGACTACAGACTGAGCCCGAGCGCGAGACCGCCGGCGGCGGCGCCCGTACACAGCACCAGCATGCCGAAACCGTTGATCAAGCCGGCCCGCCACCGGCCTTCCTCGACCAGGCGCACCGTTTCCACACTCGCTGTGCTGAAGGTCGTGTAGCCGCCCATCATCCCGGTCCCGACGATCAACTGCCAGTAGTGCGAGGCCACCTGACCCAGGACGAGCCCGACGAGCAGCCCAAGCACCAGGGACCCGGTGATGTTGATGATCATGGTCGCGTACGGGAAGCTCGGCGGTGTGCGGTGTCGGACTGCGCCGTCGACGATGAAGCGCAGCGCCGCGCCGATGCCGCCGGCTACGCAGACTGCCAGGAACTCGAGGATCATGAGGCCGACCTCGCGATCCGCGGGCGCACCAGATGACGAGCGGTGGCGATGCCGGCAACCGACGCCAGCCCACCGATGATCACTGTGCCGACGCCGTACGCCACGGCGATCACCGGGCTGGCCAGCGCCAGCGTGACGCTGTCCGCGGCCAAGGTGGAGTAGGTCGTGAACCCGCTGATCACACCGGTGCCGATCCCCAGCCGGAGCCGGCGGCTCCAACCGTGATCGGGGCCGAACTCCGACAAGGCCTCCAAGAGCAGGCCAAGGAGGAAGGCGCCCACGAGATTGACGGTGAGGATTGCGACGGGCACCCCGGCGACCGGTGGCATGAGCAACATCAGGCCATAGCGCAGACCGGTGCCGATGGCACCGCCCGCGGCAACCAGAGCGATATTGGCGGGGGAGCGGTGCGCTGCCCGTGGACGTCGGGACTTGGGTCGCTCGGTGACCAGTTCACTGTCGAACGGCGGCGACTCCTGGTGTTTCGGTTCCCGACGCTTCACGTCTTGCCGATGGTTCGCTTCCCCGTGGCTCACTTCTCGGTGGCTCACTGCTCGTCCTCCCAGGGCAGCGGTCCCTCGGCGTGTGCCGTGAGTGGCACCACCACCACGGGGATGGTCTGCCGGTGGGCGAGATGCACCGCGACCGAGCCGCTGAAGTACTCCCGCACACTCGCCCGGACCCCGGAGCGGGTGCCGACCACGATCAATTCGGCGCGAACCAGCTCCGCCAGGCGCGCGATGGCCCGCGCCACCTCGCCGGCCAGCTCGACAGTCCGCACCGAGATGCCCTGGTCGCCCACGAGCCGGTCGATCCGTGCGGCCAGTTCGGGGTCGAACTGGGCACAGATCCACTCTTGGGCATCCGGATCCAGCGGTCGGGCCTCGACGGTTCCGTCGGGATGCTCCTCGACGACATAGGCCGAGGTATCCACGTGGGCACAGACCAGCTCGACATCCAGCGAGCGGGCCAGCCAGGCCGCCGTACGGATGACTGAATCGGGCTGGTGAGAGGTCACCGCGATGACCACGCTGCGATGGGGTGGGGACTGGCTCATGGGCATGCTCCTCAGACGCGAACGATCGTCTCAGGAGTCATCAGCCCTGCGGGGCGGTTCGGGGAGCTACCCCTGGCGGACGCCATCGCCGCGATTCACTATATACGCGATGTACGCGGCTGACCCGCGGGCCCCATGTGACCTCAGGCCTGAGCAAGGGCCTCCACCGGGTGGGCGCGGGCGGCCCGACGCCCGGGAAGCACGGAGGCGACCGCACCGGCCACCACGGCAGCCCCGAGCACGATCACCGTCTGCGGGATCGAGATCGCGAACCGAGTCACGGCAAAGCCGGCCTCGCCCGCCATGGCCGCGGTGCCGACCATGCCGAAGCCGATGCCGGCGAGCACCCCGACGGCGGCGCCGATGAGAGCCAGCAGGATGGCCTCCGCAGCGAGCATCGAGCGCAACTGCCGCCGCTGCAGCCCCAGGGCTCGCAGCAAGGCCGACTCATGGCTCCGCTCGATCACCGACAGCGCCAGCGCATTGCCCAACCCGACGACCGCGATCACGACCGCGACGGCGGTCAGCGCGGTGCTGATGGCCAACAACTGATCAAGCACTTTGCTGATGGCCGCCACATCCAGCAGCGAGCCGGAGACCTCCAGTCCGGTCTGCCGATCGGCGATGGTCCGCACGTCGTCCATCAATGCCGCCGGGTCGGCGTCAGGCTGGGCAGTGGCCCAGACCGCGGTGATCGGCGCGTCGGGCGCCAGTTTGTGCAGCGCGTCCGAGGTGATCGCCAGCGCGCCGGCATCCGCGACATCGCTGGCCCGCAGGACGAAGGAGTGCGATCTGCCGCCGATCCGGATCTCGACCCGGTCACCGGGATTCTTGCGGATCATCTCCAAGGTGAAGGGGTGCACCAGCGCGGTGTTGTCATCGAGAACGTCGAGTCCGCCGGCCACCACCGAGCCGGCATCGGGGCCCAGCCCGTCCAGCCGTACGGTGCCGTTACCGACCTGCGTCTCCGCCGATGGGACGGTGATCGCGGCGCGGATGCCGGGCAGCTCACGCACTTCCCGGGGCACCGAGTTCGGGAGTGCGCCGGACTGGGATCGGACGATGACATCGACCGGGAACTCGTGGTGCAGGGACGCCTCCGTGCTGCTCTTGATGCTGGCGGCGCCCACCTGCAGCGTCACGATCAGGCCTACGCCCAACATCAAGGCCGTGCACACCGCAGCGGACCGGCTGGGATTGCGGACCAGGTTGGCGCTGGCGAGTCGGACGGTCGGCCGGCTCCGTTGCAGCAGTCGTGCGAGACCTCGCAGCAACGGCGGGAGGAACAGCGGTGCCAGCGCGATGATGGCGGCGGCCGCCAGTGCGGATCCTGCGATGCAGAGCACCAGGGTGCCGCTGCCGCCGCGGATCAGTCCGGCGGCGATGGCGGCGACCCCGCCCAGGCCCAGAGCGCCACCGACGACCGCTCGAATCCGGCCCGCTCGTCGGGCGGCCCCCGGCTCGGACACGGGTCGCAAGGCGTCGAGCGGAGTCACGACCATGGCCCGTCGCGCGGGAGCCAGCGCCGACAGCACGGTGATCACCACACCGGCGAGCCCGGTGAGCAGCACCAGCCCGATCCGTACCTCGAGTCCGCTGGACAGTGACCCCGTCGCCGCAGCCCCCACGGCAGCCACGCCGATGCCGATCAGCGCACCCAACAGCGCGCCTAGGACACCAGCGCCGGCTGCCTCGAGCAGGAGGTTGCGGCGTACCTGGGCGCGCGTGGCGCCGACGGCGCGCAGCAGTCCGATCTGGCGGCGCCGCTGGGCGACGACAATGGCGAAGATGTTGGCGATGATCATGGAGCCGACCAGGGCGGCGATGCTGCCGAAGGTGAGCAGCAGATAGCGGATCACGTCGACGCCGCCAGTCACCATCTCGAGCCGCTGCTGGGCCAGGTCGGCAGACGTGACGACATCGGTATCGGCCGGAAGCTGGGTCCGCAGTGTGCTCGCCAGCGTGGGAGGATCGACACCGGGACGGGCGATCACCAGATATTCGACGCCGCCGTCGGCCAGTATCGGTGAGGAGGCCGGCGCGAAGGCGGTGCTCTGCATGCTCGCGAACAGTGAGGCGGACTCGTCGATCAGACCGGTGAGGCGCAGCTGCCGGTCTTCTCCGGCGCCACCTATGCCGCGTACGCCGATGGTGTCGCCGACAACTGCCTTCGCCCGCTCTGCAGTCTGCCGGCCGATGATGATCTCATCGGCGATCCGGGGCCAGGAACCGTCGTGCAAGGTCATCCAGCGCAGTCGCGCATCGCCCGGCAAGGTGGTGACCATCAGCAGTGTGTTGCGGCCGCCGAGGGTTGCCTCCAGCGCGGTGTTCCGGGATGCCTCGACGTGCTCCACTCCGGTCGTCTTCGCGATCGTGGGCGTGAGGTCACGTTCGGTCGTCGGCAGGACGACCACGCTGCTGCCGGCTGTCTGGGCGGAGACCGCCCGTCGGATCGCGGCAGCCTCGGTGTCGACGAAGACCAGGCTGGCGACCACGAAACCGACGCTGAGTGCGACCGCCAGCACGATGCCGAGCAACCGGGTCGGATGGGCCCGTACCTCGGAGAGCGTGACCCGCAGCATCTCAGGCACCGACCTGGCTCAGCTCGACCCGGATCGAGTCGGCGTCGGGATGATCGAGGTCGCCGACCAACTGTCCGTCGTTGATCAGCAGCGCCCGGTCCGCGTAGGCGGCCGCGGCCGCATCGTGGGTGACCATCACGATTGTCTGACCGAGTTCCCGGCTGGCCATCCGCAGCTGCGCGAGTAATGCCTGGCCGTTGACCGAGTCCAGGGCGCCGGTGGGCTCATCGGCGAAGATCACGTCCGGTTCGGTGATCAGCGCCCGAGCGATCGCCACCCGCTGCTGCTGCCCGCCGGAGAGCTCACTGGGTCGATGTTGCAGCCGGTCGGTGAGGCCGAGCGACGCCACCACGCTCTGCAATCGCTGGTCATCGACTCGGCGGCCGGCCAGGTCGAGCGGCAGCAGGATGTTCTGCCGTGCCGTCAGCGTGGGCAGTAGGTTGAACGACTGGAACACGAAGCCCACCCGGTCTCGGCGGAGCTTGGTCAGCTCGGCATCGCGGAGCTGGCTGATCTCGTGTCCACCAAGGAAGATCCGTCCGCTGGTGACCGAGTCGAGGCCGGCCAGGCAGTGCATCAGGGTGGACTTGCCGGACCCAGACGGTCCCATGATCGCGGTGAAGGTGCCGCGCGGGATGACCAGGCTGATCCCGTCCACCGCCCGGACGCTCCGCGCGCCGGTGCCGTAGGTCTTGGTGAGATTCACAGCACTGACGGCGATCGTGGTCGCGACGCTGGGCTGCTCGAGTGGTAGCGCGGTGAGGAACATGTCGATCAGCCTCGTCGGCACCGACCCGGCGTGACATCGGAGCACGGTCGGGACCTGTTCCGCCCGTGATCAGACCACGGGCTGATCGTGATCAGCCCGCGCGCGGTGCCAGCCCCGTCTCGTACGCGAACAGCACCAGGCCGACTCGGTCCCGGATGCCGAGCTTGGAAAGCAGCCGGCCGATATGGGTCTTCATCGTGCCCTCGGCCAGATAGAGCCGCTGACAGATCTCGGCGTTGGTCGCACCATCGGCGATCTCCACCAGAACGTCGATCTCGCGTTCGGTGAGCACCGACAGCCGTGAGTCCGGGCCGCTCGGCGGCGAGGTCGCCGGCAGCGTCGGCAGGACATGCTCGAGCAGTCTCCTGGTTGCGCTCGGTGCGACGACCGCATCCCCGGCGGCGACATTGCGGATGGCCGAGAGCAGCTCGGTCGGACGGGCGTCCTTGAGTAGGAAGCCGCTGGCCCCGGCTTGCAGACCCGCGTAGACGTACTCGTCCAGATCGAAGGTGGTCAAGATCAAGATCTTGGGTGGCTGTGGTCTGCCGAGGATGCACCTGGTGGCCTCGATGCCGTCCATCCGCGGCATTCTGATGTCCATCAGGACCACATCGACCTGTTGTCGGGCGAGCGCATCCACCGCCTGCTGACCGTCGGCCGCTTCACCGACGACCTCGAGATCGTCCTCGGCATTGATCAACAGGGCAAATCCGCTGCGGACCAGTGCCTGATCATCGACCAGGAAGACGGTGATCATGAGCTGCTCCCAGATACAGGGCCGGTCGTGGTGGTGGCGGGCAGGGGGATCGAGGCTCGGACAACGAAGCCGCCGCCCGGCCGCGGCCTGGCATCGAGCCTGCCGTGCATCAACGACACCCTTTCGGCCATGCCGCGGAGTCCGTGCCCGGGCTCTGGGGCTGCGCCGGCTCGGCTGTCCGTGGCGGCATGGTGTGCGGCCGCGCCGCGGCCGTCGTCGCTGACCTCGATCTCGATCGAAGCAGGCAGATAGTCGATCCGGATCTGAGCGGTCGCCGCCGGCCCGGCATGCTTCAACACGTTGGTGATCGACTCCTGTACGACCCGATAGACGGTGAGTCCGATGGCCGCCGGGACGGCCGGAGTCGTGCCCCGGACGAGGAGTTGGAAGCGATCACCGGAGCGAGCCACCAGTTCGGCGAGATCTCCCAGGCCGGGGGAGGGCAGATAGCTGGCCTCTGCGGAACCGCCACGGAGGACGTCGACGATGCGGCGCATCTCTGCCAGGGAAGTACGCCCGGTCTCCGCGATCGTGTCCAGCACTTCGGCTCCTACCTCCGGCCGTTTCAGCACCACCGCCCGGCCGCCCTCGGCTTGCACGACGATCACCGACAGGGAGTGGGCCACGATGTCGTGCAGTTCCCGGGCGATCCGGCTCCGCTCGTCGATGGCGACCGCACGGGCCCGCTGCTCCTGCTCCGACTGCTGCAGCCGTAGTCGCTCCAGCTCGGCCTGGGCGCGCTGGCGGCGGTTGATCTGCTGTTCCCGGAGCTGGCGCCCGAGCAGATAGGCGCCGGTCACGATGGCAGCGCAGGCCGTCGCCGTCACCGCGAAAGCGATCGGATTGTCGGTCAGACCGCTCCATCTGGCCGGCCCGATGACTGCGCCGGCAAGTCCGATCCACAAGGCGACGAGGCCGGTTCGAGGGCTGGCGTTGCGGGTGACCGCATACACGATCATCGGCACGACGACGATGCTCAGCGTCGGAGTCGGCAGGTAGTAGACCTGCAACAGACTCGCTGTGGTCGCCCAGGCGAGCGCAACCCGGGGGTGGCTGCGGCGCACCAGCAGCGAGGAGGTCAGCAGGAGCGACAGCACCATGGCGTCCCGGCCCCAGGGATCGCTGGCCGGCACACAGATCCCGGTGACCAGGCCGGCGAGGATGAGGTCGAGGGCCCAGCTTCGGCCACGGGCGACCGGCAGGTCAGGGTCTCTCACGCGATCGCCCGAGCTGGTCATGTCGTGCGCCAGCCTAGGGCTGTTGCTCTCATCAGACATCAGACCAGAGTCCTACATCAGCCCGCACGGGCCTCGGTGCCGCTGGCATGTTGCACCGTGGCCCGCAGAAGCTGAGCGATTCTGCCGGGATGTCACGGCAAGATCGCACACCTTGTTCGCCGCCACCTCAAGCTTCGATCGGAGACAGCCTGAGTTCGGTCACGTTCGAGAGAGTTGGCGGACGCGGTTCCCCCAGCCCGGCCGTTCGACGACGGCATCGCGAGAGATGTAGGCAGCATGCAGCCCTGCCGCGAGTGCGCCGTCGATGTCGGTCTTCGGATTGTCACCGACCATCAACACCTGGTCCGCAGGCAGACCCAGAGCGGCACAGGCAGCCGCGAAGGCCAGCGGAGGCGGTTTGGGAGCAGACAGTTCCTCGGAGACGCACACCACCGTAAGGGAATCGTTCGTTGTCAGCTGACTTGCACGAGCGCACGATGGAGGCATGACACAAACGGCGCCTCGCGCGGAGCCGGTCGCCGCCAGTTCCGCAGCCGAAGTCAGAGCCGGCTGGGGCTGGCTGTGTGGCGCGATCGGCGGAGTGGCCGGGATGGCGGTCGCCGATCTGACGGCGTACCTGATCGCTCCGGCCGGCTCCCCGGTGGCCGCCGTGGGTTCCATGATCATCGACCTGCTGCCGGCGGGTTTGGTCAACTGGGGCAAGGAGACGCTCGGCACCGCGGACAAGCCAGTGCTGCTGGTGATCGTCGCGCTCGGCGTGCTGGGCCTCTGTGGGCTTGCCGGGCGACTCGAGCAGCGACGGCGGTACGCGGGTGGGCTGGTCTTCGCCGGCGTGGCTGCCATCGGGATCGGGGCCGTGCTGACCGGCGATCAGGCATCGCTTGACGCGATCGTGCCCACGGTGCTCGGACTCACGGTCGGCTATCTGGTGCTGCGGCTCCTGCTGAGTCGCCTGGCCGACTGGTCATCGGCGACTGCCCCGGCAGCCGGATCAGAGACTGCCGATCCGCTGGAGCCGACGCTCGCCCGGCGTAGCTTCCTGATCTGGACCGCGGTCGTCGGAACCGTCGCCATTGCCAGTGCAGTCGCGGGACGGTTGCTGATCGCGACGGCCGGGGCGGTGGAGGAGGCGCGGTCACGATTTCGGCTGCCGATCCCGACCCGACGCGACCCGATCCCGGCCGGCGCTGACTTGGGGGTGGACGACCTGTCGCCTTACCTGACGCCCAATGCGGACTTCTATCGCATCGATACGGCCCTGCAATTGCCGATCATCGCCGCCGCCGACTGGTCCCTCACGGTCACGGGCATGGTGGAGCGTGAGGTCACCATCTCCTTCAGCGACCTGATTGCCAAGCCGTTGGTCGAGCACGTCACGACACTGACGTGCGTCTCCAACGAGGTCGGCGGAGATCTGGTCGGCAATGCGGTCTGGCTGGGCTACCCGATTCGCGAGTTGCTGGCGCAGGCGGGCGTGCAAGCCGGGGCTGACATGGTGCTGTCGACCAGCCAGGATGGCTGGACCGCCGGGACGCCACTTTCGGTGCTGACCGATCCGGATCGCCAAGCACTGCTGGCGGTCGGTATGAACGGCGAGGCGCTGCCGCTCGAGCACGGCTATCCCGTACGGATGGTGGTGCCGGGGCTCTACGGCTATGTGTCGGCCACCAAGTGGGTACGCCAGCTGAAGGTCACCACGTTCGACGCAGACCAGGGATATTGGACTCCGCTTGGTTGGTCGGCCAAGGGTCCGATCAAGACGGCATCGCGGATCGACGTGCCTCGCAGACACACCGTGGACGCGGGTCAGGTGGTGGTCGCCGGCGTGGCCTGGGATCAGCACACCGGGATCGCGAAGGTCGAGGTCGGCATCGACGACGTCTGGCACGCCGCGGAACTGGCCGAGGCGACCGGGCCCGACACCTGGCGGCAATGGCTCTATCGCTGGGACGCGACTCCCGGAACCCACGAGGTCGCCGTCCGGGCCACGAATGCCGATGGCCAGCAACAGACCGCCGAGTTGGCCCGACCGGACCCCGATGGCGCGACCGGCTGGCACACCGTGACGATCAGCGTCCGCTGACCTTGTGCGATCGGAGGCCAGCGCTCTCGAGTCACGGTGCAGCGCGAGAGCTGCGGTCGATCCGCGGTCGTCCTTGGCCCGGGGGCGCAAGACGTACGCCCAGCACGCTCAATCGCCGATCATCCGTGGCCCCGCGGCGCCAGACGGACGGTGACGCCGCATTCACGGCCAGCTCGCCGTGCCACGGCTAGACACTAAGACTCTAGATTGCTAGCATTCTAGATATGCCGGACAAGCCGCCCGCCAAGGTCCAGTTCAACGTCTATCTGCCGCCGGACCTGGTCAAAGCCTTCAAACATCGAGCCATCGACGAGGGCCGGAGTCTGTCGGCCGTCGTCCAGTCCGCGCTCACCGACTACCTGTCCAGAAAGGAATCCCAATGATTCTTCCGTACGTGATCTGGCCCCTGCGGTTCTCGCCGAACGCACCGGCGATGATCGACTTCTATACCCGACTCGGCCTGCACAAGTCGTTCAGCCACGACAACGGCACCTTCGCGACCTTCCATGGCCGTTCCGGGACCCTGGGCGTCCACGATGCGCTCAACACCGAGTCCGGCGTGGTGCCTCAACATACTGCGCTGAACTTCGCGACCACGGATGTCGTGTTGGCCGCCGAGGAACTCACCGAACTGGGACACCACGTCAAGGTCTGGGACGAGACGTACGGCAAGCAGGGGGTCGTGGCGTCGCGCGACGGCCGGGTGATCGGGCTGAACGGAGACAGCCAGGAGGACCTGTACGGGGGCTATCGCACCCACCCTGAGGAAGAGGCACCGAGTCTGGATGTGGTCGCGGTCTGCGTCACTTCGGAGATGAAGGCCGAGGCGGCCTGGTTCGCCTCCTTCGGCTTCGTCGCATCGTCCTACGACGATCCTTGGTGGATCGGGTTGCGTGCGGGAGAGCGGTCCGGGGTGATCGGCATCCATGCCGGCGAGGTCGACTCCCCAAGCGCCCGCGAGGCCGACGACGACTTGTTCGGGCCTGCTTACGAGGTGCGGATCGGGTTCGAGACTCACGAGCCGCTCGAAGTCCTGGACGCGCGTCTGCGTGACGCCGGCTTCGAGACCACGCTGGTAACCGAGGACGCGCCGCACATCGAGCTGACCGATCCTGACGGGGAGCGGATCGAGATTCATCGGGCGCCCTGAACGGCTGATTGACCTGAACGGCCGATGGACCTGAGCAACTGATTGATTCGCGCTCCGACCGCTTGCGAGGCAGGAAGTTACGCGGGTAGCTGCCCAGGTCGAGGCTGAGATGTCACCGGTTCGGGAGACAGCTCGGTGGGATCCTAGACTCAGCGCCGTGACTGCCACCCGACGGTCTGTCCGGCGACGATCGAGCCTGATGGACCACATCGACGCGGCGTTCTTCGCGTTCGCCGGGCTGGCTGCGCTGTGGCTCGCGTACCTGTTGCTGCGGCAGGGAGTGCGCCCGGGTTGGCCGTTGCTGTTGCTGGCGGCGTTCTGGGTCGTGTTCACCTATCTGCTGTTGCCGCGGCTGCACCGGATCCTCACCGTCATCTATGTGCCGGGGTACTTCATCGGCCGGACCCGCACCGCGGACGGGCTGCTCGGCGACCCGGTGAACATCGCACTGCTCGGGCACGAGGGGCAACTGCACCAGGCGATGACCAAGGCCGGTTGGATCCGGGCCGACGATCTCGATGCCAAGTCCGGTCGCAAGATGATCACGGCCACCGTGGCGCGCCGGAGCTATCCGAACGCGCCGGTCAGCCCACTGCTGCTGTTCGATCGGCAGCAGGATTTCGCTTACCAGCAAGAGGTTGGTGGCAGTACGTCGCAGCGTCATCATGTCCGGTTCTGGCGCTGTCCGGACGGCTGGATGCTGCCCGGCGGCTATGCGGTTGACTGGCTCGCCGCCGGGACCTTCGACAAGAGTGTGGGGCTCTCGCTGTTCACCTTCCAGATCACCCACAAGATCGAGGCGAACACCGACATCGAACGAGACTTCGTGGTGCATACGGTGACCGAGGCGAACCCGGACTCCTCCGTCCGGGTGATCAAGGACTTCTCCAGCGGCTATCACTCGCGCAACGGCGGCGGCGACCTGATCCAGACCGACGGTGATCTTCCGATCATGGATCTGCGAGCTGTGCCGGCCGCACCGGTGCCGTCCGAGCAGCAGAGCGATAGCCGGGACAAGCGGCCCGCGCAGACCGTGTTCGGCGGCGGGGTAGCGGTCGTCCGTGGCTTCGGCACTCTGCTGCTCGCGCTGGTCATGGTCCTCGCTCCCAGGCTGGTAGGGACCCAGGCGGAGGTGGGTGACACGGATGGGATCAACCAGACCACGCTGGTGACCATCGCGGCAGCCATCATCGCAGCGGGGGCGGTGCTGGACATCCTCCTCGGAGCAGCGACGTGGGTCGGTCGCAACTGGTCTCGGCTGCTGCTGATGGTCTATTCGGTGCTCACGATCCTCAGTGCCTTCTTCGCCGACCTCAGCGGATCCCAGCTGATCGGCATCTCCCAACTGCCGACCATTGCCACCGGCACATTGGTGCTCCTGGCTTTGTCCAGTCATCGAGCCCGCGAATTCGCCGTACGCGGTCGCTATCACCCGAAGACGCTCGGCAGCCAACGACTAGACGAGATCACTCCCTGACATGCCCAACGAACCAGGTCCAGCGCTCGTCGTCGCCTTGATTGCCTTGCTGCTGCTGGCCGTCACCATCTCCTGGCTCGGCGGCCTGAGGCACCAGAAGCAGATCGCCACGGCGGCCGTACGCGCCACGATTCAGCTCGCCGTGGTCGCCCTGGTGATCACAGCCGTCCTCGGCTCGGTGTGGTGGTCGCTGCTCTTCGGCGCGTTCATGCTCGGGATCGCGGTCTTCACCTCGTCCCGTCGCATCGAGGCACCCCGTACCTGGCCATGGGTGGGGGTCGCCATCTTGACCGGGGTGGTTCCGACGCTGGCGATCATCTTCGCCTCCGGCGCGGTGCCGTTCACTGGGGCCTCACTGGTCCCGGTGGCCGGCATCGTGATCGGCGGGGCGATGACGGCCAGTTCGCTGACCGGCCGCCGGGTGTTCACCGCGATGCGTGACGAGTACGGCACTCTCGAGGCCGGTCTGTCGATCGGACTGACTCGTCCGGAGGCGATCGACGAGGTGATCAGGCGCCATCTGCCCGAGGCGCTCGTCCCCGGTCTGGACCAGACCCGGACGGTGGGCCTGGTGACGCTGCCCGGTGCCTTCGTCGGTGTCCTGCTCGGCGGTGGTACGCCGGTGCAGGCCGGCGCTGCTCAGCTGTTGGTTCTCATCGGGCTGCTGTCGGCGCAGACCATCACGGTGGTGGTGGCCTCTCGGCTGATTCGTGCCGGTCTGCTGCTGCCCGCCGATCTGCGCAACCGACTGCCGCTATAGCCGGGCCCACCAGACGCGACTACCAGCCGCGTGCTCGCCACTCGGTCAGCTGCGGCCGTTCGGCACCGAGCGTGGTGTCGTCCCCGTGGCCCGGATGCACCACCGCACGGTCGTCGAAGCGCGCGAAGATCTTTGCCTCCAGGTCGTCCATCAACGAGGTGAAGTCGGCCGGACTCAGCGTGCGTCCGGGACCGCCCGGGAAGAGACTGTCGCCGGTAAACAGATGCACCACGCCGTCCGCGCCGGTGTAGGCGAGGGCGATCGACCCGGGCGTGTGGCCCACCAGGCCGATGACCTTCAGCTCGCCGTCGCCCACGGTCACCGCATCGCCGTCCCAGGCGCCGACGAGGCCCTCGACCCAGGCGCCGGTGGCGATGGCACCGACGTCGGGCCGGCCGCACACCAGTTCGGCCTTCGTGGCCTCCGCGACCGACGGCAGTGCCTGCCAGTGATCACCGTGCCGGTGGGTGGTGATGATCACCGCGACCTCGCGCTCGCCGATCAGCTCCAGCAGCCGGGTGTCGTCGTCAGCGGCGTCGATGAGCACCGCGCCGCCGCTGTCCGGCACGATCAGGTACGCGTTGTTGTCCATTGGTCCGACGCTGATCTTGGTCATGGTGACGTCGTCGGACAGCTGAAGGGTCAGCGGGGGGCCGCCTGGCTCGACATGGTTGAGACCAGCCATCATGCGGCTCCGGCCAAGGCGTTGATCACGTCGTCGGCGCTGACCGGAAGCGAGAACATCGGATAGTCGAATCGAATCGCGCTCTCGTGCTCGGCCGTCGATGTCGCGGCGGTGCAGTCGGTCACGGTGACCACCCGATAGCCGTTCTCGTATCCGGTGCGCATGGTCGATTCCACGCAGCAGTTGGTCAGGAAGCCGCCCAGCACGATCGTGGTGATTCCCTTGCTGCGCAGGATGAAGTCCAGGTTGGTGCTGGCGAATGTGTCCAGCCCGCGCTTGCCTTCGATCACGATGTCTCCTGGTTGCGGTGCGAGGTCGTCGACGATCGCGGCGCCCCAGGTGTCCTTGACGAAGGCGTTGCCGTCCACCACCCCCTTCAAGATCCCGTACGGGTGCGAGGAGATCTCGTGATACCCGGCGACGAAGGTGATCGGGGCATGCATGATCGTCGCGCCGGCAGATCGTGCCGCGCTCGCCAGCGCTTTCGTCTTGGCGAGCATGTCGGTGGATCCCATCACCTCGGCAACGGCGCCGTGCAGCGCGCCGCCCTCGCTGGTGAAGTCGTTCTGGTACTCGATCAGCACCACGGCAGTAGTGGCGGGGTCGAGGGTGAGGCCGGTTGCTGCGTCGGACATGAGCACGAGTCCTTTCCAGGGCACCGTGGGAGTTGGTTGTCCCCTCAACCTAGCCCTCTCCGGTCAGCTGGTTTTCGCCTCCGACGAGTCGGCAGGCCGCCAAAGACTCAGCAGGGTGGTGGGCCGGTGCTCTCGCGTTCCAGCAGCCCCGGCGTCGAGTCGGCATGCGCGGCAGGCTCGGCGCCGTCCAGCAGCTCGAACAGACGGCGTCCGACGTGGGCGCCGAAAGCCATCACGTCGTGATGCAGAGCCGACAGCTGCGGATGGGTGATGGCGCACAGATGGGAGTCGTCCCAGGCCAGCAGACTGACCTCGGCGGGCACCTCGACCCCCATCTCGGAGAACGCCGACAAACCGGCGACCGCCATCAGGTCGTTGTCGTAGACGATCGCGGTGGGTCGCTCCGGCAGTGCCCACAGATCCCGGGTCGCCTGACGCCCGGCGGCGTCGGAGTAGTCGGCGTGGATGATGGTGCCGGTGACGCCTTCTGCGGTGATCACCTGCTCGAACGCGCGGTCGCGTACCCGGGTATGGCTGAATTCCGGCGTACCGGCCACCCGGCCGAACCGTCGATGGCCGAGCTCGACCAGTCGGCGGATTGCGGCCGTCATCGCGGCGGCGTCGTCGGTCCAGACGGTCGTGAAGCCGCCGGTCTGACTCGGATCGCCGACGAAGACGGCCGGCATCCCGAGAGCGCACAGGGTTCCCACTCGGGGGTCGTCGACCCGCATGTCCACGACGATCACCGCATCCACGCGCCGTTCCGACGACCAGCGGGGGTAGAGCTCGAGCTCTTCTGCCGCGGTCGCCGTGAGCTGGAGCAGCAATGCGTACCCGCGCCGGGAGAGCTCGGCCTGCAGTCCGGCGATGAACATCATGTGGAACGGTTCGGAGCCGAGGATGCGAGGATCGCGAGCGAGGATCAACCCGAAGGTCTCGGTCCGTGAGCCGGACAGCATCCGGGCGGTGCGGCTGGGTGCCCAGCCGAGTTCGCGGGCCACCTCGAGGATCTTGTCGCGGGTCTGTTGGGATACTCCGGGGCGTCCGTTCAGCGCATACGACACCGCACCCTTCGACACCCCCGCTCGCTGCGCGATGTCGTTGATCGTGACGCGCTTCACATCGCGTACGGTAGCGACTGAACCGGTTCGGTGGAACAGCTGTGACCGGAGACACCAAGTGACATCGAGCCGGTCTGCCCGGCTCTCGAGGAGAGAGCATGCCCAACCCTGACCAGCTGTCGGTCCAGCTCTACACCGTGCGTGGGGCGCTCGAGGAGGACTTCGACGGCACCCTGGCGCGGATCGCCGAGTTCGGCTACACCCAGGTCGAGCCGTTCAGCTTCGTGACGTACTTCGACGATCTGAAGACGGGGCTGGCCGCGTACGGGTTGTCGGCGCCGACCACCCACATCGGATTGCTGACCGCCGAGGACGTCGACGATGTCTTCGTCAAGGCCAAGGAGCTCGGGATGGAGACGGTGATCGTGCCGTCCACCGACCCAGCCCGCTGGCAGAGCGCCGAAGGTATCGCCGAGATCGCCGCGGAGCTGAATGCGGTGGCCGGCAAGGCCGCCGAGTACGGTCTGACGGTCGGCTATCACAATCACCACTTCGAACTGGAGTCGAGGATCGACGGCAGGCACGGCCTGGAGGTGCTGGCCGAGCAACTCGATCCCGCCGTGGTGCTGGAAGTGGACACCTATTGGGCCTATGCCGGTGGCGCCGATGTCCCGGCATTGTTGGAGCGGCTCGGCGATCGGGTCGTCGCGCTGCACGTCAAGGATGGAGACGGTTCATTGGATGACAAGAAGCAGGTAGCGGTCGGCAGCGGTTCGCTACCGGTCAACGACTACCTGGCGGCCGCGCCGAGCGCGCTGTTCGTGGTCGAGTTGGACGACTCCGAGGGCGACCTGATGACTGCCGTCGGGGCGAGCCGGGAATTCCTGATGGGAGGTGCGCTCTGATGGCCGGTCGTGGACCCGTCGGTGTCGGCATCATCGGCGCCGGCGTGATCAGTGGCACCTACATCGAGAATCTGAAGTCGTTCCCCGACACGGAGCTGTTGGCGATCGGCGACCTCTACCCGGAGATCGCCGAGGCGAAGGCCGCTGAGTACGGCATCGCCTCCGCCGGCGGCTCAGAGGTCGTGCTGAACAACCCCGATATCGAGATCGTCATCAACCTGACGGTGCCGTCGGCTCATGCGGAGGTGGCTGCGCAGGCGATCGCGGCTGGCAAGAACGTCTGGAACGAGAAGCCGCTGGCCTTGGATCGGGAGGCCGGCAAGGCCACGCTCGAGGCGGCGGCCGCGGCTGGCGTACGCGTCGGGTGTGCGCCGGACACCTTCCTCGGTTCCGGCATGCAGGCGGTCAAGGCGGCCCTGGCCGACGGTGTGATCGGCCAGCCGCTGAGCGCGCTGTTCTTGATGCAGCAGCCCGGTCCCGACCTGTGGCATCCGAATCCGGCGTTCCTGTTCCAGTATGGTGCCGGCCCGCTGTTCGACATCGGCCCGTACTATCTGACCGCGCTGGTGCAGCTCTTCGGTCCGGTGGCTTCGGTCGCCTCGATCGGCACCAAGGCCCGGGAGCGCCGGACGATCATGGCCGGTCCCAAGGCCGGTGAGGAGTTCGACGTCACCGTGCCCAGCCAGACGGTGGCACTGGCCAGGTTCGAGAGCGGCCAGGCGCTGACCCTGGTGCTCAGCTTCGACTCGGCGGTGGAGCGGATCCTGCTCGAGGTGACCGGCACCGATGCGGTGCTGGAGATGCCGGATCCGAACATGTTCGACGGCGAACTCAAGCTGCGTCGGCCGGGTGTCGACTGGGAGAGCCTGGGCACCACCAAGGCGAAGTCGGCCCGGGGCACCGGTGCGCTCGACATGGCTCGCGCCATCCGTGAGGGTCGGCCGCACCGCGCGACCGGCGATCTGGCGTACCACGTGCTCGACATCATGGTCTCGATGGCCGAGTCGGCGGAGTCCGGTGAGGTCGTCCAGGTCGAGAGCACGGTGCAGCCGTCCGCGCCGCTGCCTGCCGATTGGGATCCGCTGGCCGCGACCCTCTGAGGTACCGCCCGCTGGTTCAGCCCGCCCGGCTCCGTACGTCCGCCGGGCCCCATCGAAGCTGCTCGGGTTTGTCGGTCCTGCTCTATCTGCAGATCGAGCAAAGCCGACAAACCCGAGCAGCAACTCTGTCGTCGCTCGCCTCGCGGCCGCTCGCGGTGTTGGTCGTCGACTCGCTGTTCGGCTGCGCTCCCAGGACTCCCTCCGCCTCACGGCCGCTCGCGACGGGGGACGCAGCGCCCTTAGGCGGACGGGACGGGATGCTTGCCGACCTCGCTCTGGGCATCGACCAGTTCGGTACGCGCGGTCTCGCGGCTGAGCAGCAGGCCGATCAGCGACAGCACTCCGACGAAGATCAGGAAGAACGCCGGGGCGCTGGAGTTGCCGGTCACCGCGATGAGCCAGGTGCCGATCAGTGGCGCCACGCCACCGAAGAGCAACGCGCCGACGTTGAACGGCAGGGCGAAGCCGAGGTAGCGGGAGCGAGTGCCGAACATCTCGGTGAAGAAGGATGGGAAGACCGCGTCGTTCATCGCGAAGAAGATCAGGCCGACGATGAGCACCGTCGTCGCCAGCAGCACGCCGCCCCGGGTGAACAGGCTCATCATCGGGTACGACAACACGATGAACGCGATGCTCGAAACCAGCAGGGTGCGTTTGCGCCCGAAACGGTCGGAGAAGTGCGCGATGACCGGGATGATGACGAGATAGGCGACCAGGCTGATCGTGACCACCAGGTTCGAGCTTGCCTCGCTCATGTGCGCCTGCTCGATCAGGAAGGTGGGCGTGTAGCTGAGCAGCAGATAGTACGCACCTGCGTTGAGCGACATCACGAGCAGCACCTTGAGCATCGACGGCAGACTCCTGCGCACCTCCGCCCAGCGGTGGGCCCGGGAGAGCGCCGCACGTTCCGCCGCGTCCACCTCGCGCTGCTGGCGTTCGAGCTCCTGCACGTGACGGAACTGGGGAGTGTCCTCCAGCCGGGTCCGCAGCCACAGACCCAGGATGCCGAGCGGTCCGGCGATGAGGAAGGGGATCCGCCAGCCCCAGGAATGGAGGAACTCGGGGGACATCGTCGCGTAGAAGACCGTCGCCATCAGCGAGGCGAGCAGGAAGCCGGCGGCCGAACCCAGGGGCACGACGCTGGTCAGCAGCCCTCTCCGGTGGGGCGGCGCGTACTCGGCGATGAAGGTGCCTGCGCCGGCGTACTCGCCCGAAGCAGCGAAGCTCTGCGTCATCCGCAGCAGCAACAGCAGAATCGGGGCGAGGACGCCGATGGTCGCGTACCCGGGCAGGAAGCCGATCAGGAAGGTCGACCCGGACATGAGCAGGATCGTGGTGGACAGGATGGTCTTGCGGCCGACCCGGTCGCCCAGGCTGCCCCAGACGAAGGCGCCGATCGGGCGCACCAGGAACGCGAGCGCGAACACCGCGAAGGTGCTCATCAGCGCGACCGTACGGTCCTCGGAGGCGAAGAAGACCACCGCGATCGTGGTGGCGAGGTAGCTGTAGCTGGCGTAGTCGAAATACTCCAGCAGGGTGCCGAGGCCGCCGGCGATCAGGACTCGGCGAAGCACCGAGCGGTTCTCCTGCTCGGTGGTGTCGGGCGCGTTGGACATGGATGACTCCTGTCAGATGCCGGGTGGAGCTGTCAGGTACCAGTCGAGGGACCTTCGGGAACGGGTGTTGCCGGATATGGTTTCAATCGGTGTCGGCATGGGGGAATGGCCGCGCGGCCAGTTCCGGCACAGCACGATGTACGTTGCGGCGAATCGGGAGCGGCCTCGCGTGCTGGTCGGTCGGTTCGTTGTTCGGCCTGGTCAGTCCAGGTGGTGATCGCGGAATCCGCGCGCCTTCAGGGCCAGCCAGAGTTCGGTCTGCGCATCGATCGCCTCGATGTCGTGACCGGTCAGCTGGGCGATCCGCTGCAGACGGTTGCGCACCGTGTGTCGATGCACGTTCAGCCGGTCCGCCGTCGCATCCACCGAGCGCCGCTCGACGAGCCAGGTGTGCAGGGTGAGCAGCAGGGCCGCTCCGCCGCGAGCCGACTCGATCGGCGCCAGGGTGGCGTCGGCGAAGGACTCCAGGTAGTCCGCCGGAGCGGCTCGGATCAGGAATTCGTGGGAGGCGCCGTCCACGTACTCGATCGGGGTGCCCAGCCGGCGACTCGTCTCGAGGGCGACGCCGGCCTGCTGCATGCTCCGGGCCGCGTGCCACGGGGCGACAGCGACGCCGACTCCCAGTGGCACCTCGAGTCCGTACTCCCGTAGTGCGCGTCGTGGGTCGGCGCCGACCAGACACTCGACGAGCCGGTCCCGATGTGGCCGAGCCGGTGGAATGCCGCGACCGGTTCGCCGGTCTGCTGCTGCCAACCGCGCAGCAGCCGCTCGATGCCGCCGCCGCGGGCGACGATCGCCGTCAGATCGATCTGGAGCTCCAGTGACCGGACGAGCGCCTGGTAGGCCTCGGGCGGTGTGTCGGCGGTCACAGCGGTCAACCTAGCAAGCTCGTGTTACGGGGAACCACGCTGTTTTCGCCGCTGCGGCCACTTGACGGAAGTGGCCATCGCCATGGTGGCGATAGACCGACCCGGAGCAGATTCCTAACCTGGGCGGGGCCGCGGACCACGCAGCCACTCACCGACAACCAAGCAGGAGTTCAGATGATCGGCCAGAACGAGTACTTCGACGGGCAGGTACGCAGCCTCGAGTTCTGCAATGAGCAGGGCAACTTCACCGTTGGCGTCATGGAGCCCGGCGAGTGGACGTTCGAGGCGCCGGTCAAGGAGTGGATGCACCTCGTTCGTGGCAGCTGGGACGTGCAGCAGCCTGCCGGCCAGGGTGAGTGGAAGACCTACCGCGAAGGCGAGCAGTTCGAGGTCCCCGGTGGCACCGACTTCACCGTCCGGATCAAGGACACGGTCGCCTATCTCTGCCCGTACACCGGCGAGTTCCTCGGTCACCTGGATCTCTGAGCCCAAGTCGCGTACCGCCGACGTACTCCTTACTTCCTGCTCGGGTTTGTCGGTCCTGCTCGATCTGTAGATCGAGCAAAGCCGACAAACCCGAGCAGGAGTGAGGTGGAGGGTCAGGCGAGGTCGTTGACGCTGCGGAGGACGGGCTTGGCGGTGAGGGCGACCTCGCCCAGCCCTGCGATCCCGTCGGACTCGGTGCCGGTCACCCGGAAAGTGTGCATGGCGCCGGCCGGGAGGGTGACCAGGGCGGTGTCCACCCGGGCCCGGGGGTCCAGCCGGTCCGGGAACAGGGTGGCGTCCTTGACCAGGGCCTTTGCCTCCAGGCGTACGTCGTAGCCGTCTTCGGTCGGCACCACTGTGACCTGGTACGCCGCCGCCGGGTCGACCAGCTGTAGGGCAGTGTCCTCGACGAAGTACCCGTACGCCGTCGTCGCCGACCTATCCTCCGAAGTCCCAGTCGCGGTCAGGAACTCTGCGGTCGGGTCGGCGGGGCTGAGCACATCGGCATCCAGGGCGATGGTGAGGGCCGAGCGGGCGTCCAGATGCAGTGGCAGTCGCTGCTCGGCCAGCACCGGCGTACCGACTCCGGTTCCGCGGCGGGTGATCACCAGTTCACCGCTCCAGACGTCTGCGGAGTCGTTGTGTGCGATCAGCGCTTGCACGTCGGTGCCGTCCTCGTCCTGCCGGGGCTGGAAGGTCAGCAGCCGGTCGGCGTACGCCCGATGGAGCGCATGCCATAACGGCTTGCGGATGCCGGCGTAGTCGACGGCCGCCCAGGAGATCACCGGCCAGTTGTCGTTCAGCTGCCACACGATGGCGCCGCGGTTGCGCGGGTAGTAGCTGCGCAGATGCTCCACGCCGAAGCTGACCGCTCGTGCCTGGTTGAGCGAGGTCAGCCAGTGCCAGTCATCCAGGTTCGGGGTCGGCGTCGTCGACCACATCGGCAGATGGTCGCCCAGCCCACGCTCCAGCTTCAGGTTGCCCTGGTGTGCCTTCTGGTGCACCAACATCTGTTCGCCGTACGGGTCTGCGGGCTCGTCGTGGACGACCGAGAACAAGGTCGACCAGCCGGGCGGGCCCTGAAAGCCGAACTCCGACACGAACCGGGCCGGGTAGTCCCGGTAGTGGTTGTAGTCCAGCTGGTTCCAGACATCCCAGATGTGCATGGTGCCGCTGCGGAAGTCGTTCGGGTGGTGATACTTCGCGTACGAGTAAGGGCTGCCGGGGGAGTACGGCACGGGCGGGTCCAGCTCGGCCACGATCGACGGCAGGATCTCGGAGTAGTAGCCGTCACCCCAGGTCCGACCGGCCAGCGGCTGCCGCCAGCCCCACTCCACGTAACCCCAGATGTTCTCGTTGTTGCCGTTCCAGACCGCCAGGCTGGGATGAGACGACAGTCGGGTGACCGCCTCGCGGGCTTCCGCGATCACCTCGCTGCGCAGCGGCTCCTCCTCGGCGTACGCGGCGCAGGCGAACAAGAAGTCCTGCCAAACCAGGATCCCGAGCTCATCGCAGACCTCGTAGAAGTCGTCGCTCTCGTAGAGGCCGCCGCCCCAGACCCGCAGCAGGTTCGCACCGGCGGCGACTGCCTCGTCGATCGAGGTGCGATAGGTGGCCGGTGACAGCCGGGTGAGCAACGCATCGTCCGGGATCCAGTTGAAGCCCTTGACATAGATCAGGGTGCCGTTGACCACGATCGCGAACCCGGTGCCGTGCTCGTCCGGGGTGTGTGACAGCTCGACGGTGCGGAAGCCGACCTTGGCGGCGTGGGACTGCTCGCCGACTTGCACCGTCACGTCGTAGCGGGACTGGGATCCGTAACCGATCGGCCACCAGAGTTCGACATCGTCGACGGAGAGCTCGACTGTCGCTTCGGTGTCGCCAGGGATGACCGGGACGGCGATGGTCTGATCAGCCAGAGTGACGACCACCTCAACGACATCCGTGGCCACTGGATCGGCCCACTCCAAATCGACGTGCGTCTCCAGCCGTCCCGTCGTGCCGTCCACCAGCGCCAGCGGTCGTACCGACCCGAGTCGGACGGTGCTCCAGGACTCGATCCGGACCGACTTCCAGATCCCGACCCCGGCCAGGTCGGGCCCCCAGTCCCAGCCGTAACCGGCGGCCATCTTGCGGATCGCGTTGAACGGATGACCGTATGCCCGCGGTCGCTCGCCCAGCTCCTCCGACAGTCGCTGGGCTGCGGTCACCGGACCCTCGAAGCGCACCTCCAGGACGTTCTCGCCCGTCCGGACCAGGTCGCCGACATCGAAGCGGTAGCTGCGATGCTGGTTCGCGGTCCGGCCGACCTCGATGCCGTTGAGCAGCACGGTCGCGATGGTGTCGAGACCGTCGAAAACCAGGTCGTGCCGCTGCTCGTCCCCGGGTGCGAAGGTGAAGCTGGTGCGATAGGACCAGTCGACGCTTCCGATCCAATGCAGCCGGCGCTCGTTGTCGCCGTTGAAAGGGTCGGGAATCAGCTCGGCGGCGAACAGGTCCGCGTACACCTCTCCCGGCACCGTCGCCGGAATCGGGGCCACGGCGACTCGGCTCCACTCGGCGGGCGGTGGGGTGAGCGGGATGAGGGTCCAGGAGACTCCGGCGGGGGAGTCAGCGGTGTTCAGCGACATGCAGCGCAGCGTTGGTGACATCGTCGTCGGGGGCACATTCCGGGACGCTACTTGACCGGTTAAGTGTGGACAAGGGTCGGAGGGCGGCAATGGGGTTCCCATCGGCTGGAGGTCAGGCGCACTCCGAGCGCTCCTACTAAGGTTAGGCTTACCTCATGCGTGATCAAGATCACCCGCAGTCGGCCGCCGCTCCCGCCTAGGATTTTAGCAAGGACACTGTTTCGTAAATGTGCCCTCTTGTCTGTTGGATCGAGTGAGAGCGAAGTTGTGAGAGATCTGCGTGTTGCCGTGGTTGGTGCCGGCCCGGCGGGCATCTATGCCGCCGACATCTTGACCAAGGCTTGCGAGGAGCGCGAGAGTCGGGCCGGCGTCGACCTGTTCGAGCGCCTGCCCGCGCCGTACGGCCTGGTTCGCTACGGCGTGGCACCCGACCATCCCCGGATCAAGGAGATCATCACCGCGCTCCGCCGGATCCTCAGCAAGCCCGGGCTCCGGTTCTTCGGCAACGTCACGTACGGGGTCGACGTCAAGCTCGCTGACCTGCGCCAGCACTACGACGCGGTGATCTTCGCTACCGGCGCTGCCGCCGACCGCCCGTTGGAGATCCCGGGCATCGAGCTGCCCGGCAGCTACGGTGCGGCGGATTTCGTCTCCTGGTATGACGGGCATCCTGACGTGCCGCGGACCTGGCCGCTGGATGCCCGTGAGGTCGCCGTGATCGGGGCCGGCAACGTGGCCCTGGACATCGCCCGGGTGCTGGCCAAGACCGCCGATGAACAGTTGGTCACCGAGATCCCGGACAACGTCTATCAGGGCCTGAAGGCAAACCAGGCAACCGATGTGCACGTCTTCGCCCGCCGCGGCCCGGCGCAGATCAAGTTCACGCCATTGGAACTGCGCGAGCTCGACCACTCGCCGAATGTCGACGTGATCGTCCATCCGGAGGGGTTCGAGTTGGACGAGGCGAGCGAGCGCACGGTTCAGAAGAGCCGGCAGGCCAGGATGGTGGTCAACACGTTGTTCGGCTGGATCGACAAGTTGCCGAAGGGCGCACCGCATCGTATCCACATCCATTTCTGCGCGGCTCCGGCTGCGATCCTCGGCGTCGATCGAGTCGAAGGACTGCGGACCGAGCGCACCGAGTTGGTCGGCGACGGGCAGGTCCGAGGCACCGGAGAGTTCACCGATTGGCCAGTGCAGGCGGTCTATCGGGCCGTCGGCTATCTGTCCTCGCCGCTGGCCGACGTCCCGTTCGATCACGTCGGGGGTGTGATCCCGAACCAGGCGGGGCGGGTGCTCGATCTCGACGACTTCGCCGTCACGGGCGTCTACACCACCGGCTGGATCAAGCGAGGGCCGGTCGGACTGATCGGGCACACAAAGTCCGACGCAGCCGAGACAATCGACAGCCTGCTGGCCGATATCGACGAACTGCCTCGGCCCGAGTACGCGAACCCGAGTTCCATTGTGCAGCATCTGCGCGGCCGCGGCATCGCTTTCACCAGCTACGACGGCTGGGAGCGGCTGGACAGCCATGAGATCGCCCTGGGCGAGGCAGCTGGGCGTCGCCGGATCAAGGTGGTTCCACGGGAAGAGATGGTCGCGATCTGCGGCGATTGATCGTCGCCAGGCATGTTACTTGCCAGTAGGTTGCGGGGTCTACGCTGGCATCGTGAGCGCGTTTGACGAGATCTACACTCCGACCGAGGATCACCAGGCGCTCCGGGAGGCGGTCCGGGAGCTGTGCGAGGCGAAGATCGCGCCGCACGCCGCCGAGGCCGACGAACTTGGGGAGTTCCCCAAGGCGTCGTTCGAAGCGCTGCGTGCCGCGGACTTCCACGCCCCGCATGTGCCGGAGCCGTACGGCGGTGCGGGTGGGGACGCGCTCGCGGTGGCCATCGTTATCGAGGAGATCGCCCGGGTCTGCGCCTCGTCGGCTCTGATCCCGGCGGTCAACAAGCTCGCCTCGGTGCCCTGGCTGCTGGCCGGATCCGAGGAGCTCAAGTCCCGCTACTTCCCAGGGATGGCCACCGGCGAGGCGATGGCCTCCTATTGCCTCTCCGAGCCGGAGGCTGGTTCGGACGCGGCCAGCATGAAGACCCGTGCCGTACGCGACGGCGACGACTGGGTGCTGAACGGCACCAAACGCTGGATCACCAATGCCGGCGTCTCCGAGGTCTACACGGTCTTCGCCGTCACCGATCCGGACAAGCGCTCCAGGGGTATCAGCGCGTTCGTGGTGGAGAAGTCCGATCAGGGTGTGTCGTTCGGGGCACCGGAGAAGAAGCTCGGCATCAAGGGCTCGCCGACCCGGGAGGTCTATCTCGACCACGTACGGATTCCCGGCGACCGGCTGATCGGCGCCGAAGGCACCGGCTTCGGTACGGCCATGAAGACCCTCGACCACACCCGGGTCACCATCGCCGCCCAGGCGATCGGCATCGCCCAGGGCGCCCTCGACTATGCGCTCGGCTATGTCAAGCAGCGGCAGCAGTTCGGCAAGGCCATCGCCGAGTTCCAAGGGCTGCAGTTCATGCTCGCCGACATGGGTATGAAGCTGGAGGCGGCTCGTCAGCTCACCTACGTCGCCGCTGCCAAGTCCGAGCGGGGCGACGCCGATCTCACCTATTTCGGCGCGGCGGCCAAGTGCTTTGCCTCCGACGTGGCGATGGAGATCACCACCGATGCGGTGCAGCTGCTCGGCGGCTATGGCTACACCAAGGACTACCCGGTCGAGCGGATGATGCGGGACGCCAAGATCACCCAGATCTACGAGGGCACCAACCAGGTCCAGCGGATCGTGATGGCCCGCCAACTGCTGGCCGGCCTGCCTCAGGTCTGAGCTGCCTGATCGGCGACTGGGCTCATCGACTGGTGCGCTGGAGTGGCTTCAAGTCAGTCGAAGCCACTCTGGCGCACCAGTGAGTGCGCGCTCACTTCCTCCGCGGTCAGTCGCTGACGCGCTGCTGGCCGAAGACGGCGAAGTAGTAGCAGAGATAGGCGGCGAGCGTCGCGGTCATGTCTTGGTGGTCGGTCATCGGGTTGACTTCGGTCACCGCGAACGAGTCGCAGTGCGGTGCGAGCGCGATGATCGTGTCGATCGCCTGGCGCGAGGTGAGGCCGCCCGGTTCGAGTGCGCCGGCCCCGGGTGCGTGGGCGGGATCGATCGCGTCGATGTCGAAGCTGCAATGCACGTGATCGGCGCCGGAGATCCGCGCCAGGATGCGATCCACTGCCGCACTGGTGCCGATGTCGTCGAAGGCGGCTGCGGTGATCCGGGCCAGTCCGGAATCCTCCAGGTAGGCCCGTGAGGAGGGGAAGTTGAAGTGGCGCAGGCCCACCTGGATGCTGTGCTCGGTGCTCGCCCGGTCGAGCTCGAGTGATCGACGCATGCCGCTCGACTGACTGTGGGTGCCTTGCTGCCGGTTGCGATCCATCACGTCCAGGTGCGCGTCGAAGTGGATGATCGCCAGGGTGCCGTCGGTGGCGTCGTGCAGTCCTTTCGAACCGGCATAGAGAAAGCAGTCGTCACCGCCGAGCAGGATCGGCACGTTCCCGGCGCGAATGCTGTCCGACACTCGCGCACTCGTACGCTCCAGCGTGGTCATCAGATCGTGCGCCACGACATCGGCGTTCCCGCCGTCGACGAGTTGCGGGGCCGCGTGCAACTCGCCGGTCTCGAGCGAGAAGACCTCGCCGGATTCGACCCGCTGGGTGATCCACTTGAGTTGGTGGCGGATGCGATCCGGGGCATAGCGGGACCCGGGGTAGCCGAGCGTCGAGGCGCCGTCGAACGGTGCTCCGATGACTTCGAACTGGCGGACGCTGCCTGACATACCTGCGCTCCTTGAGTCCTGCGAGTGGGCCGGGGTCCAGTATGGGGTTCGTGGGCGTCGACCGATGGCTGATTGACCAGCATCCAGTTCGGAGAATCTCGGAGCGCGACAATCGCCGGCTCGCGCGGGACCGGTGGCCGGCCACGCTCGCGCCGGTCCGGCAGTTGCTGGACGATGGTCTCGACCTCGGCGGGCTGACCATCCTGGTAGGGGAGAACGGCACCGGGAAGTCGACGATCGTCGAGGCGGTGGCGATCGCGTACGGACTGTCGCCGGAGGGCGGCTCGACCGGCGCGCGACATTCCACCCGTCCGAGCGAGTCATCTTTGAGTGACTATCTGCAGCTGACTCGGGGCGCCGGCGCCACGAAGTGGGGCTACTTCCTACGGGCCGAGACCATGCACGGGCTGTTCTCCTACCTGGAGGACAACCCGGGGCGGGATGATCCGCGATTCCACGAGCTGAGCCATGGCGAGTCGTTCCTGCGCATGGTTGGCACCCGGCGATTCCTCGACGCCGGCTTCTTCGTCCTCGATGAGCCGGAGTCGGGGCTCTCCTTCACCGGTCAACTCGCCCTGGTCGGCCTGTTGGCCGAGTTGGCCGGAGATCCGCGCGCCCAAGTCCTGATGGCCACCCACTCGCCGGTGCTGGCCGCGGTGCCGGGTGCGACCGTTCTGCAGCTCGACGAAACCGGTCTGCATCCGACGGCCTGGGAGGACCTGGCGGTGGTCGACCACTATCGCCGCTTCCTGGATGCACCACGGCGCTACCTTCGCCACGTCCTGCCGTGATCCATGCCGAGAGTCTGTCTGGCAGCCGTTGCCAGATCGAAACGGGTGTGAGTCGTGGATTGCGGCGTACGGTCACCCCGTCATCGAGTGGCGACTACTGGTTGCTTCGCGCAGGGCAGTCGAGCCCGCTGCCCGGACTTGAGGCGGTCGGGTTGCCTACCACAGTCCTGACGCACACCCGATCGAAACCATACGACCTACCATTCCAATGGTAGAGTAATGGCATGAAGACAACCATCGATCGGGCCGGGAGGCTTGTGATCCCCAAAGCCCTGCGGCTGGAGATCGGTCTCGTGCCGGGGCCGGTCGAGATCGTGGTGGATGGCAACGCGTTGCGGATCAGACCGAGTGGTGCCGTGGAGTTCGACGACCTCGAATTGGTGGATGGCATCCCGACCCTCCCCAGAACCGGGGTCCCGACGACTGACAACGACGTACGGGAGATGCGGCTTGCCGACCAGCGCTGAACTGCTGCTCCTCGACACCAGCGCGGCGGTTGCTCTGGTCGATCCGGACCATGTGGCTCATGACGCGGTTCGTGATCGGGTCCGGGGCCATCGACTCGGACTCGCGGGTCATGCCGAGTTCGAGACCTTCTCAGTCCTCACCAGGCTTCCGGGTGCGAAGCGGGTCGCGCCGGAGGCGGCGATCAGGCTGATCCAGATTGGGTTCCCCGAGACTCGGCACCTTTCGCGCACCGCCGCAGAACTGTTGCTGACCGAAGTCGGTCGCCGAGGGGTGGCTGGCGGAGCCGTGTACGACGCTCTGGTGGCCGCGGCGGCAGGCGAACACGCGTTGTTATTGGTGAGCCGAGATGCCCGTGCGATGGCCACCTATCGTGCGATGGGCATCGACGCCGAACTCGTTGGCCTGCCGTAGCTCCCGAGGTATCAAACGCGCCCCCGCGAGTGTCCTTGAGGTGCACACCCGCGGGGGAGGCAGATCGTGACCGCGACCATCGCTGACCGGAGTCATGCCACGAGTCCACCGGCAGTTGCCGGCGGCAAGCCTGACGAACTCGAGCCCGAGCATCCGCGCCGGATCCGGCGGGCGCCGTTGCCGACGATCATGCCGGTCGCCGGGACGGTCAAGCGGGATGTGCTCGAGCAGTTGGCGGAGACCCATCCCGTCGACGCGGAGCGACTGGGCGAGGCGCTCATCCGGGGGCAGCGAGCGCTCGACGGCGATGATCGGGTCCACTTGGCCGAGCTGGTCAACGAAGGCGTACGCACCCTGACCCCCGCAATGGCCACGACCGACAAGGCCGTACGGGTGAAGGCCGAGACCGCCCTGAAGAACCGGGTTACCTTCGTCTGCCGCTTCGTCTCCCGGCGGGAGGGTGAGATCGCTCGTCGGAAGTACGCAACCGGGCTCGGCTTGGGGGTCGCGTTCAGCGTGCTGGTGCTCGCTTTGGTCGGCTATCTGGCTCCGGTGGTCATCCGATCCTGGCTGCAGCTGACCCATGAAGGAGCCGACACCATCGTGGTCGGCTCGTACAACTGGCTCGCCCTACGCGACACGCTGGTGGCGATCGGTGGTGGCGCTGCGGGCGCGGCGGTCAGCGTGTTGCTGCGGCTCAACCGGGTGCCGGACCTGAAGGTCGAGACCGTCCGAGCCAGCACCGCGATGGTGCGGATCCTGCTCGGCTGGTTCTTCGCCCTTGCGCTGCTCGCCCTGGTCAAGAGCGGGATCGCGGCGGACCTGTTCCACGACCCGAGCGGGGCACTGTTGGACGCCGATCCGACCAACGACACTCCGGCCGTGATCGTGGGCAGTTGGTTCTTCTGGGCCGCGGTCGGTTTCCTGGCGGGCTTCAACGAGCGCTGGGCGACCACCATCATCGCCCGTGACCCTGCCACGCCGCCCGCGAAGACGGATCAATCGGGCATCCCGAACCCGTGAGTCGATCGCCGACCGCGCGAAACTCCCGCCGCACGAAACTCTCGCCGCACGAAACTCCCGCCGCACGAAACTACTGGGCGTACTTCTTCAGATTCGAGGTGTCCCCGCGGGCGATGTCCTCGAACATCGACTTCGCCTCCTGCTCGTCCCAGATCACCGCGGATCCGACCGGCGTGTACGCCCCAGGGTTCGACACCGGGACGGTCAGGGTCAGGCCCTGCCCGGAGGAGACCTTGCGCATCGCGTTGCCCATCTTGACCACCTCGAGGAACGAGGTGTCCTCTCCGATGGTGATCGCGTCGAAGCCGGACGTCATCAGCCTGAAATAGCGCACCGGATTGATCACCGTCACCGGCGAGGCGGCGTCCTTGGCGATGGCGGCCAGCATCTCTCGTTGCCGCTTCACCCGGCCCAGATCGCCGAGCGGGTCAGCCTTGCGCATCCGGACATAGCCCAGGGCGTTCTTGCCGTCCAGGTTCTGGCAGCCTTTGGGCAGATCGAGGTGCGAGTCCTTGTCCTTGATCGCCTTCGGCAGGCACATCTCAATCCCGCCGAGAGCGTCGATCACGTTCACGAAGCCGCCGAAGCCGATCTCGGTGTAGGCGTCGATCCGCAGCCCGGTGTTCTGCTCGACCGTCTGCACCAGCAACTCCGGCCCGCCGAGGGCGTACGCGGCGTTGATCTTGTTGGTGCCGTGACCGGGGATCGGAACGTAGGAGTCGCGGGGCACCGAGATCAGCGCCGGCTTCCCGCCGGGCGGAATGGACAAGATCATGATCGTGTCGGTGCGCAGGCCCTCTGTGCTGCCCGTACCGAGCTTCTTCTGCTCAGCCTTGGACAGCCCCTCTCGGGAGTCGGACCCGACCAGCAGGAAGGTGGTGCCGGGCTGGTTGGCCGGTCGGTCGCCGCTCGGTGCCGCATCCACGCGATCGATCCGAATCCAGGCGTAGACCGGGACGGCGATCAGCCAGACCAGCAAGGCCGCCAGGATGATCGCGACCCAGGTGAAGAACCGGCGTACGGGGTGCTTCTTCTTGGGACTCTTCGGTCGACCACCGGGCCCGCCCGGTCCGGGAGGGCCGCCTGGCCCGGCCGGCCCTCCGGGTCCGCCGGTGCCTCCCGATCCGTACGGGGCAGGCTGGGGAGGCGGCGCCGGCTGCGGGCGCACGACCGGCGGTGGAGGAAATTGCTGCGGCGGTGGCGACGGCCGGGCCTGACCGGCCTGCGGGGGCACCGGAGGCAGCATGCGAGTCGGTTCTGGCTCACTGGCACGAGGGTTGTCGCGCCCGTACAGCCAGTCGAGGTCGTCGTCGCGGCCGGATGCCATGGCAGCGAGCGTACCTGTAGCAGTTCCAGGTTGCCCCGGCGTGGCGCGCCGGAAGGGCCTTGGTCTGGCGACAATACTGGCCGAGGTTCTTCATTGAGCTGACTGGCCGAGATGACGAAAGGTTCCACGTGTCGGACACCGGAGAGGACGAGACGCAGCAGCCACAGGCACCTCGCGACTCGCACCTGCCGCCTCCGTCGCTGCGCACCTCGCAGCAGCGCAGCGAGCGGGTGAAGCTGCGTCGCGCCCTCGGCTTTCTCGGCATGACGCTGATCGCCCCGGGTTCGGCACAGCTCGCGGCCGGCAACAGAACGCTCGGCCGGGTGGCGCTGCGGATCTGGGTGGGGTTGTGGGCAGTGCTGCTGCTCTTGGGGATCGGCGCCCTGGTCTGGCGTTCCGCAGTGATCGGCCTGTTCACCAACTCGACCGTCCTGCTCCTCCTTCAGGTGTTGCTGGTGCTCCTCGGCATCGGCTGGGGCCTGCTGTTCGTCGACGCCTGGCGACTCGCGCGTCCGCCGGAGCTGGCTCGTCGGCATCGGCTCGGCTTCGCCGCATTGGCCGGGGTGCTGGTGTTCGTCGTGGTCGGCGGGCTGGTCTCGTCGGCGTCGATCGTGGCGAGCCAGCGCAGCCTGATGTCGACCGTGTTCGCGGGCGGCGGTGAGACGAAGGCCCAGGCTGGGCGCTACAACATCCTGCTGCTCGGTGGCGATGCGGGGAAGGGCCGGACGGGCCTTCGCCCCGACAGCCTCACGGTCGCGAGTGTGGATGCGGAGACCGGTCGTACGGTGCTGATCGGCCTGCCGCGCAACATGGAGGACGTGCCCTTCCCGGAGAGCTCGCCGATGCACAAGAAGTTCCCGAAGGGCTTCGGTTGTGAGGACCACAGCTGCATGCTGAACGCCGTCTACACCTATGCCTCGACGCACCCGGGTCTCTACCCCAAGAGTGTCAAGGACCCGGGTGTCCAGGCGACCAAGGAAGCGGTCGAGGGTGCGACCGGGCTCAAGATCAACTACTACGCGATGGTCGACCTGAAGGGCTTCGAGGCACTGATCGATGCCGTTGGCGGGGTCCGGATCGACGTCAACCGAGACATCCCGATCGGTGGCGGCGAGGCCAAGCTGTACGGGTATGTGAAGAAGGGCAAGAACCAGTTGCTGAACGGCCGCTCGGCCTTGTGGTTCGCCCGGTCTCGATCCGACTCCTCCGACTATGACCGGATGGCGCGGCAGAAGTGCGTGATGACCGCCATGCTGAAGCAGCTGGATCCGGTGACCGTGCTGACGAACTTCAACCAGATCGCCGCGGCCGGCAAACAGGTCGTGGAAACCGACATCCCGCCGAGCAAGGTCGACACCATGGTCACCCTCGCCCTCCAAGCCAAGACGAAGCCGATCGCCAGCGTCTCCTTCGTGCCGCCGGCGATCTATCCGGGCAGCCCGGACATCGCCAAGATGCACTCGATGGTGGCGAAGAAGATCGCCAAGGCCGAGGCCAAGGACAATCCGACCGCCGCTCCCACTCCGGCGGAACAGCCGACCGACGCGCCGTCCTCGTCATCCTCGTCATCCTCGTCGCCGAGCCCGTCGGCCAGCAAGAAGCCCAAGAAGAAGACGGCGACGTTGAAGGCGGGTCAGCAGACCGAGGACCTGGCGTCGGTCTGCTCCGCGAGTTGATCTGCCGGCGAGTTGACCTGCTCCGCGAGTTGAGACGCCGTCAGCGGTGAACGATCGGCAGAATGAGCCGGTGCGCACCTGGCCCGGAGTGAGTGTCGTGATGCCGATCCTGAACGAGGAGCGGCATCTGCGCGCCGCCGTGGCGGGGGTGCTGGATCAGCACTATCCAGGCGACCTCGAGCTGATCATGGCGATCGGGCCGTGCCGCGACCGCACCCATGAGATAGCCGAGGAGTTGGTGGCCGACGATCCTCGGCTCAGGATCGTCGACAACCCCGCCGGCCGTACGCCACATGCGCTGAACCTGGCTATCGAAGCGGCTCGGCACGACATCCTGGTCAGGGTCGACGGGCACGGTGAGCTGGGAGAGCGCTATATCGAGCGGGCCGTCGAGCTGCTCGAGGAGACCGGCGCGGCCAACGTCGGCGGCGTGATGGAAGCGCAAGGGCAGACACCGTTCGAGGAAGCCGTCGCCTTCGTCTACACCAGCCGATGGGGTTTGGGGGGTGCGGCGTTCCACCAGGGCGATGTGCCCGCCGGCCCGGCGGAGACGGTCTTCCTCGGGGTGTTCGACAAGCGCGAGCTGAAGGCGGTGGGCGGCTTCGACGAGACCATGCACCGGGCACAGGACTGGGAACTCAACTACCGACTCCGGCAGTCGGGGCGCGTGGTCTGGTTCTCGCCGGAGCTGCGGGTGACCTATCGACCGCGGTCGTCGTTGCGGGCGCTCGTGAAGCAGATGTACGACACCGGCAAGTGGCGTCGGGAAGTCGTCCGGCGCTATCCCAAGACTGCCAGCGTGCGCTATCTGGCCCCGCCAGGCGCCGTGCTGGCGATCGCTGTCGGGTTGGTCGGCGCCTTCGTGGGCACGGTGATCGGCTCGCGGCTGCTTCAGTTGGGCGTGTTGGCGCCGCTGGGCTACGGGGCCTTCGTGGGGTACGTGACCGCGACCGCGCCCCGGACCTTGACGCCCGAAGCCCGGCGATGGCTGCCCGCGGTGCTGGCCGCCACCCACCTGTCCTGGGGTGCCGGCTTCTTGGTCGGACGGCGCTGAGCTGGTCGTCCGGTAAGTTCCGGACAATGAGCATCGAGCAGCAGGTCCAGGACCTCATCGATGGAGCGGGCGATGAGCTCGGCGTGGGTCAGATACACGACCTGTTGCTGCGCGTCGCCGAGATCAGCGGAGGCAAACCGCAGGCGGTGACCGGACCCGGACCAGAGTTCATCTGGCGACTCGGTGACCGTGGGCAGACCGTTTCGGTCTACCGGTTCCGCGACCGGCTTTCGCTGTCACACGACACGTTCGACTGGGCTGAGCACGACGACGAGAAGTATCGCGACTTCAAGTGGGGTGAGGTCCCCGATCTGCCGTATCTGTGGCGGCTGCCGATCGCGGGCGGGCTCGAGTGGGGTCCAGGTGCGCCGGTGGCGACGAGCTGGCGGGCGTTCTTCACCTGCTTCGAGAAGTGCCTGGATCGTCTGCCGAGTGACCTCCAGCTGATTCCGCCTGCGTGGCGGCCGGCGGGCGAGATCGTCACCTCGATGTGGAACATTGACGGGCCGACGTACGGAAGTGCCAGCATCGCCGTCTCGGACACCGGGATCACGATGGAGTGCTATGGCGACGAGCCCTTGCTGCTGCAGATCCCTGCCGACCGTCTCGGACCCAAGCAGGTGAGCGTGCCCGCGATCCTGGCGTCGCTGACCGCCAACGGCAACTACCGCGAGCTCCAGTTCTTCGAGAACCAGACGGTGATGGACGTCTTTCCCACCGGGATGGAGCCGGGCGATCCGATGTTCGATCCGGACGACTTTCCCGACCCAGGCAAGCCCAAGCACCTCCAGACTGTCGATCAAGCGCGCGCCCTCCTCGCCCCTGCGCCTGAGCCCGAGTCGACCACTCTCGCTGCGGTCGCCGATCCGGCGCCTGCCGAGCCGGTCGCACCGGTCGAGCCGGTCGCACCGGTCGAGCCCCCAGCACCGCCCTTGGTCATAGAAGTGCCTGCTGCACCGGAGGCGCCGGCACGTAAGCCGTGGTGGCGCAGGCGTGCCAAGCCATCGCCGGCAGCGTTCGTCGCGACGATGCCGCCGGAGCATGCCGTCGAACTGGCTGGTCAGCTGGCCCTGAACAACCACGATGTGCCGGCTGTGCTCGCGGCGTGGGGAACGGTCCTCGACGAGCGGTGGCATGGGGTGCTGCGGCTCGGGTTCGTTCAGTGCCAGCGGTCTGGTACCGGTTACGACGTCGCCGTCGAGTTGGTGCCCACCGGTGGTGAGATCGATGACCTGTCCGGCGCCACGGCGTACGCGCGTCAGCTGAAGGATGGTCTGAGGGCACGTTTCGGCGGGCAGCAGGCGCAGTTTGCCTCGCTCACCACAGGGAGCTTTGCCTGGCAGGTGGGCTCGGCGGGAGTCGTCTTGGAGCTTGATGCCAAGCGGGTGGCCGTCGTGGTGCTGGCTGATGGCGATCGGGCGGTGTCGTTGGTGGAGGGAATGGCCCAGCCATCCACCTGATCGACATTCTGCTCTGACTCCACAACGGAGTTCATCACTTCGATAATTTGTCCGTACAAATCTTGACTGCCGGCCGGACCGGCACTACCGTCGGACAGAATCGAAGGAGAGTGATGAGCAGCGCACCTCAGCACAGTCCGGACGTAGCTTCGACACCGCTGGAGGTGTTGACGTTCGGCCGCAGTGGCGTAGACATCTACCCGCACCAGATCGGGGTGGGCTTGGAGGATGTCAGCTCCTTCGGCAAATACCTCGGCGGCACCACCGCCAATGTGGCGGTCGCCGCCGCACGACTGGGGCGACGGTCGGGGATCATCACCGGGGTCGGCAACGACCCGTTCGGACGCTTCGTGCGCCGCGCCCTCACCGAGCTCGGGGTCGACGACTCCCAGGTGGTGACCAACAACGAGTACCCCACGCCGGTCACCTTCTGTGAGATCTTCCCGCCGGACGACTTTCCGCTCTGGTTCTATCGCAAGCCGACGTCGCCCGACATGCAGGTCAGGGTCGACGACATCGACTTCGACGCGGTCCGGGCAACCCAACTGATGTGGCTGTCGGTCAGCGGATTCAGCCAGGAGCCGAGCCGCTCGGCGCACTTCGCCGTCCTCGAGGCGCGCAACCGCAAGCCGATCACCGCCCTCGATCTGGACTACCGACCGATGTTCTGGGAATCCCCTGCTCACGCCGGCGAGCAGGTACGCAAGGCGCTGCCGTACGTGACGGTGGCCGTCGGCAACCGTGAGGAGTGCGAGGTCGCGGTCGGGGAGACCGATCCAGAGCGGGCGGCCGATGCGCTGCTGGATGCCGGCGTCGAGCTGGCCATCGTCAAGCAGGGTTCGAAGGGTGTGCTGGCCAAGACCCGTACGGAGCGGGTGGTCTCGCCACCGATCATGATCAAGCCGCTGAACGGCCTGGGTGCCGGCGACTCCTTCGGCGGCTCGCTGTGTCATGGGCTGCTCGCCGGCTGGCCGCTGGAGAAGGTGCTGGCGCGGGCGAACGCGGCGGGAGCCATCGTCGCCTCGCGCCTGGAGTGCTCGACTGCCATGCCGACCAGCGAGGAGATCGACCTGCTGCTGGCCGGCGGCGATCCCAACGAGCGGATCGCCGATCAGCTCGCCGTGCACTTCGAGACGGTGGGGGCGACCTCATGAGCGTGACCGAGGCGCCCCTCACGACCTCTCGATCGGCATCCTCGACAGAGACCCCTGCGCCTCAGCGGTTCGTCTCCTCGATCGCCGAGATCAGCGACGTCCGGTTTGCCGAGCCGGAGCGGATCGGTGAGCTGCTGGCCACCCGGCGCCGACGTACCATCGCCGGCAGCGACGGCCGGCTGATGATCGTGGCCTGCGATCACCCGGCCCGAGGCGCGCTCGGGGCGACCGGCAACCGGATGGCCATGGCCAACCGGACCGAGCTGCTGGAGCGGCTCGTCACCGCGCTGGCGCGACCTGGAGTCGATGGACTGTTGGCCACGGCCGACATCGCCGAGGATCTGCTGCTGCTCGGCGCGTTGGAGGACAAGCTGGTCTTCTCCTCGATCAACCGAGGTGGGATCCAGGGCTCAGCCTTCGAGATCGACGATCGCAACACCGGCTACGACGTCCGGGGCACCATCGAGGCCGGCTTCGACGGGGCCAAGATGCTCACCCGGATCGATCTGGACGATCCCGCCACCGTGGCCACCCTGGAGGCCCAGGGCAAGGTGATCACCGAACTCAACCGGGCTCGCCTGATCGCCATGGTCGAGCCGTTCCTGTCCAAGCGGGTCAACGGCCGGGTCGTCAACGACCTCAGCCCCGACGCGGTGATCAGGTCGATCGCGATCGCCCAGGGCCTGGGGGCTTCCAGCGCCTACACCTGGATGAAACTGCCGGTGGTCCATGAGATGGAGCGGGTGATGGCCGCCACCACCTTGCCGACCCTGCTGCTGGGCGGCGATCCGGACAACGATCCCGACGAGACGTACGCGTCGTGGCAGGCCGCGCTGGCGCTGCCCTCGGTGCGCGGTCTGGTGGTCGGCCGCACCATGCTCTACCCGGCCGACGACGACGTAGCGAAGGCGGTCGACACCGCCGTATCCCTGGTGCGCTGAAAGGTCCCCAATCGATGAGTGAGTTGTTCCTCCCTGCTGGCGCGGGCGCCAGTGGACCGTATGACCTCGAGGTCACGCCGACCTCGGCCGGCTGGGGCTACTCGAGCCTGCGCACGATCACGCTCGCCGCTGGTGCCAGCCACGACTTCACCTGTGATGGCGAGGAGATCATCGTGGTGCCCCTGGCGGGCAGCGCGACCGTCAGCACCGGTGAGCAGAGCTTCATCCTCATCGGTCGACCGCACGTGTTCGCCGGGCCGACCGACATCGTCTACCTGCCGGCCGGCTCGGGTGCCACGCTCACCTCGGCCGATGGTGGCCGGTACGCGCTGTGCGGTGCGGTGTCCACCGCCGAGCTGCCTGCTCACTACTCGCCGGCGGCCGAGATCCCGGTCGAGCTGCGTGGCGCGGGCCAGTCGAGCCGACAGGTCCGCAACTTCGGCACCCCCGGCGCCCTCGAGGCCGGCGCGATCATCGCCTGCGAGGTGATCACCCCGGGCGGCAACTGGTCGTCCTATCCGGCGCACAAGCACGACGAGGCGACCGAGACCGAGTCGGAGCTGGAGGAGATCTACTACTTCGAGATCGCGGCCGGTCCGAATGGCGAACCCGGTTTGGGTTTCATGCGGACCTCGTCTTCGCCGGGTCACGAGATCGACATCTGCGAAGAGGTCCATGACCGCGACACGGTGCTGGTGCCGTACGGCTGGCACGGTCCCTGCGTCGCGGCGCCGGGCTACGACATGTACTACCTGAACGTGATGGCCGGTCCGCCCAACCCTGATGGCGGCGACCGGGCCTGGAAGATCTCCGACCATCCCGATCAGACCTGGGTGCGGGGCACCTGGGTCGACCAGGCGGTGGACCCCCGACTGACTCGAAAGGACTCCTGACCATGGCCGAGACTGTTCACCTGACGGTGGCGCAGGCGACCATCAAGTTCCTCAGCCGGCAATACAGCGAGTCCGACGGTGTCGAGCGCAAGTTCTTCGAGGGCTGCTTCGGCATCTTCGGTCACGGCAATGTGGCAGGGCTCGGCCAGGCGCTGCTGCAGGCCGAGATCGAGGAGCCGGGCACGCTCCCGTACGTGCTGGGCCGCAATGAGCAGGCCATGGTGCACTCCGCCGTCGCGTTCGCTCGGATGCGGAACCGGCTGCAGGCCTATGCCGTGTCCTCCAGCGTCGGGCCGGGTGCGACCAACATGGTTACCGGCGCGGCGTTGGCGACGATCAACCGGCTGCCGGTGCTGCTGCTGCCGGCCGACACTTTCGCCGACCGCAGTGCCTCGCCGCTGCTGCAGGAGTTGGAGCTGCCGACCGCCGGCGATGTCACCGTCAACGACGCGTTCCGCCCGGTCAGCAAGTACTTCGACCGGGTCTGGCGGCCCGAACAGCTGCCGGCCGCGCTGCTGTCGGCGATGCGGGTGCTGACCGATCCGGTCGAGACCGGCGCGGTCACCGTCTGCTTCCCGCAGGACGTCCAGGCGCAGGCGTACGACTGGCCGGTCGAGCTGTTCGCCAAGCGGGTTTGGCACGTCTCCCGGCCGCTGCCCGAGTCCGCGATCATCGGCCGGGCCGCCGAGATCATCCGCGGCGCCGGCAAGCCGCTGGTCGTGGCCGGTGGCGGGGTGCACTACTCCGGCGCGACCGAGGCCCTGGCCAGCTTCGTGGAGGCGACCGGCATCCCGGTCGGCCAGACGCAGGCCGGCAAGGGCACGCTGGCGTACGACCATCCGCAATGCCTGGGCGCCATCGGCTCGACCGGCACCACCGCCTCCAACGCGATCGCGCACGAGGCCGACGTGGTGATCGGCATCGGCACCCGCTACGAGGACTTCACCACGGCCAGCCGGACCGCGTTCGCCAATCCGGACGTGAAGTTCGTCAACGTCAATGTCGCCCCGATCGATGCCGTCAAGCACGCCGGTCTCGCCGTCCAAGCCGATGCCCGCGAGGCTCTCGGTGCCCTGACCGGTCTGCTCGACGGTTATGCGGTCGACGACTCTTACCGAGCCCGCTACACCGAGCTGGATGCCGAGTGGGATGCGACCGTCACGGACGCCTACGCCCAGGAGGAGCCGGCACCGGGCCTGCTCACTCAGAACTCGGTGATCGGGCTGGTCAACGAGCTGTCCGATCCGCGCGATGTCGTGGTGTGTGCGGCCGGTTCGATGCCCGGTGACCTGCACAAGCTCTGGCGGACCAGGGACCCCAAGGGCTATCACGTCGAGTACGGCTATTCCTGCATGGGCTATGAGGTCGCCGGCGGCCTCGGCGTTCGGATGGCGTGCCCCGACCGAGATGTGTTCGTGATGGTCGGTGACGGCTCATACCTGATGATGGCCACGGAGTTGGCGACCGCCGTGCAGGAAGGCATCAAGATCATCACCGTGCTGGTGCAGAACCACGGGTTCGCCTCGATCGGCTCGCTGTCGGAGTCGCTGGGCTCCCAGCGCTTCGGCACCGCCTACCGGCGGCGCGATGCCGAGACCGGTCGGCTCGACGGTGCGAAGCTGCCGATCGACCTGGCCGCCAACGCCGCCAGTTTCGGGCTCGAAGTGCTCAAGGCGACCACCAAGGCCGAGTTCGCCGAGGCGATCAAGACTGCCAAGGCGGCCGAGCACCCGATCGTGATCTATGTCGAGACCGATCCGCTGATCGACGCGCCGTCCTCGCAGTCTTGGTGGGACGTGCCGGTCAGCGAGACCTCCACGCTGACCTCGACCCAGCAGGCCAGCGAGTTCTACCGAGGGAAGAAGGCCGAACAGCGGCCCTACCTCACTCCGACGGCCTGATCACGCCGAGCAACACAGCACCGACCAACCCTCCACTGACCAAGGCAGCAAGGAAGAGAAGCAACCGTGACGTCCACCCTCACCATCGGCACCGCCCCGGACTCCTGGGGTGTCTGGTTCCCCAGCGACCCAGAGCAGGTGTCGGCCAGCCAGTTCCTTGCCGAGGTCGCCGAGGCCGGCTACGAGGCCATCGAGCTGGGCCCGTACGGGTATCTGCCCAGCGACCCCGCTGAACTGCAGGAGGTGCTGGCCGAGCATGGGTTGAGCGTGCTGGCGGGGACCGTGTTCTCGCATCTCCACCAGCCGGGTGCGTGGGACTACACCTGGAAGCAGGTCACCGACGTCGCGGCCTTGACCAAGGCGGTCGGCGGCGAGCACATCGTCGTGATTCCGGAGCCGTGGCGGGACCACAAGACCGGTGAGCCCAAGGAGAGCTCGACGCTGACCGATGATCAGTGGCAACTGCTCACCTCCGGTCACGACGAGCTGGGTCGGCGGATCCTCGAGGAGTATGGCCTGCACGTGCAGTTCCACTCCCATGCCGACACCCACGTCGGCTACCAGGCCGAGATCGAGCGGTTCCTGGAGTCGACCAACCCGGAGTACGTGAACCTCTGCCTGGACACCGGGCACGTGGCCTACTACGGCGGCGACTGCGTCGGCCTGATCACGAAGTACCCGGAGCGGATCGGCTACGTCCACCTGAAGCAGGTCGATCCCACGGTGGTCAGCGAGGTGTTGGAGAAGGATCTGTCCTTCCCCGAGGCCGTACGCCGGGGCGCGATGATCGAGCCGCCACTCGGCCTGCCGGAGATGCCGCCGGTGCTGGAGGCGCTCGCCGGCCTCGACCGGGAGATCAAAGGCATCATCGAGCACGACCTTTACCCCTGTGCGCCGGATGTGCCGCTGCCGATCGCGAAGCGGACCAAGCGCTATCTCTCCTCCTGCAGCCCCGTGTCCATCGACATGGGCACCCTGCAGTAGTTTCCGTCCGACCCCACTCACTCACCCCAGACATTCATTCACCCAGAGGAAGATCACGATGGCAACAACCCTGCAGCACTGGAAGAACGGCGCGGTCTACGAGGGCACGTCGGGTCGGTTCTCGGATGTGACGAACCCGGCGACGGGTGAGGTGACGGCGCAGCTGGCGTTGGCCAACGAGGCCGATGTCGATGCCGTGGTGGCTGCTGCCGCAGCCGCGTTCCCGGCGTGGCGGGACACGTCGCTGGCGAAGCGTACCCAGGTGTTGTTCGCGTTCCGGGAACTGCTGAACGCACGCAAGGAAGAACTTGCCGCGATCATCACCGCCGAGCACGGCAAGGTGTTGTCGGACGCCTACGGTGAGGTGTCGCGCGGCCAGGAGGTGGTGGAGTTCGCGTGCGGGATGCCGCACCTGATCAAGGGCGCCTTCACCGAGAACGCCTCCACCAAGGTGGATGTGCATTCGATCCGGCAGCCGTTGGGGGTGGCCGGGATCATCTCGCCGTTCAACTTCCCGGCGATGGTGCCGATGTGGTTCTTCCCGATCGCGATCGCGGCGGGGAACACGGTGGTGGTCAAGCCGTCGGAGAAGGATCCGACCTCGGTGTTGTGGATCGCGGAGCTGTGGCAGGAAGCCGGTCTGCCGGATGGCGTGTTCAACGTCTTGAACGGGGACAAGGTGGCCGTTGACGGGCTGCTGGCGCATCCGGATGTTGCCTCGATCAGCTTCGTCGGGTCGACGCCGATCGCTCAGTACGTCTACGAGACCGGCACCCGGCATGGGAAGCGGGTCCAGGCGTTGGGTGGGGCGAAGAACCACATGCTGGTGCTGCCCGATGCCGACCTCGATCTGGCGGCGGACCAGGCGGTGAACGCCGGGTATGGGTCGGCGGGGGAGCGGTGCATGGCGATCTCGGCGGTGGTCGCGGTCGGCGGCATCGGTGACGAGCTGGTGACCAAGATCAAGGAGCGCACGGTCGGTCTGCGCACCGGCGACGGGACCCGAGGTTGTGACATGGGCCCGTTGGTGACCGCGGCGGCGCGGGACCGGGTGTCGGGCTACATCGATGCCGGCGAGGCGGCCGGCGCCACGCTGGTGGTGGACGGGCGGACCGTGGAGCCGGACGCGGACGGCGAGGGGTTCTTCGTCGGCCCGACCCTGTTCGACCATGTCAGCACCGAGATGAGCATCTATACCGATGAGATCTTCGGTCCGGTGCTGTCGGTGGTGCGGGTCGACTCCTATGACGAGGGCGTGGAGCTGATCAACTCGAACCGGTACGGCAACGGGGTGGCGATCTTCACCAACGACGGCGGCGCGGCGCGGCGGTTCCAGAACGAGGTCTCGGTCGGCATGGTCGGGATCAATGTGCCGGTCCCGGTGCCGATGGCCTACTACTCCTTCGGTGGCTGGAAGGCGTCACTGTTCGGTGACACCCACGCCCATGGTGTGGAGGGTGTGCATTTCTTCACCCGCGGCAAGGTGATCACCTCCCGTTGGCTCGACCCGAGCCATGGTGGCCTGAACCTGGGCTTTCCGCAGAACACCTGAGCTCGCCCTGAACCCACTGCAGCCGCTGGAGCCGTCTCCGTCCGGGGTGGGGCAACTTCTGGTCAGAAGACCCGATCACAGTGGGGAACCTGACCGGAACCCCGATCGGGTGACTTTTGGTCAGGTATCTCGACCTGATGGGGTTGTCTGACCAACAGTCGGCCGGAGGACGGGAACCTCGTGTTGGACCCGGACGGCGACGCCCCGCTCGAGTCCGTTATCTGACCAAAGTCGGCCGGAGGGCGGGAACCCGCGGCTCCGGCCGCTCGCGCTCAGGGCTCGCTCGCGGGCCCGTTGACTCTGATCAGGCTCGTTCGGCCAGCAGCACCGGGATCACTCGATCGACGCGCTCCTGATAGCCCGCGTAGGGCGGGAAGGTGGCGACGGCACGGGCCCACCACTCGTCCCGCTCGGCTCCGGTCAGCTCGCGGGCTACGGCGTCGAAGGGCTCCGGGCCGTCCTGGACCGTCAGGGCGGTCGGGTCGGCCTTGAGATTCCAGTACCACTGCGGGTGAGTCGGTGCGCCGCCCTGGGAGGCCACCATTGCGTACTTGCCGTCGTGTTCGACCCGCATCAACGGGGTCTTGCGCAGCTTGCCCGACTTGGCGCCGCGGGTGGTGTAGATGACGACCGGCATCCCGGTATCGCGCAGGGTGTTCGCCTCGCGACCACCGGTGCGCTCATAGGTCTCGACCTGGTCCCGGACCCATTGCTGCGGGCTCGGCTCATATTCTCCGGAAAGGGGCATGCCGCCAGGTTAATCCCGAGCTGTCGCACACTAGCTGCGTGATCATCTCCGACATCAGAGACCATCACGCAGCTTGTTGGGATCGACTCGGTTGAGCTCGGCCAGCCAGTGGTCGGAGGTGCCGTCGAATGGCGCGTCGCGCCGGCGTACGGCAGTGAGCACTTCCGCTGCCGCCTGTTCGGCCAACTCGATCACCTCGATCGGGTAGCCGTAGGCGACCTGGTGTGCGGCGAACTCGTCCTTGTCGTCGAGATAGACGGTGCCGTCCCGGCGTCGGATCACGTCCAGGTCGAGATCGATCGAGCGCAGAATCGCGCCATCCCAGACGGCCGGTGTGGCGATGTCGACATAGACCTCCGCCGGCGAACCAGGATCGCCGTGTCGGGCCTGTGCCCGCTCGTCGTTGAACGCCGGCAGATAGGCCACTCCGCCGGCGGGCACCAGCACCACGCCGGCGAAGTCGGCGGTGAACTCTGCTTCGGGCCGGCGATAGTGGGTTCCGACCGGGCAGCCGAGCCAGTCACCGTGCTCATCGGTGCCGAGATAGATGCCGCGATATGTCCAGTGCGGTCGATCGCCCCACTTGGCCATCTCGACGAGGATCTGCTGACCAGGGACCATTCCTGCTGTCTATCAGACAGCTTGGAAAAGATCAGATTGAAAGGTGCGCAGATGTCGTTTCAGCGCCGGGAAACGACATCCACGCACCTTTCAAACCTCCGCTTGGACGTTTTCGGTGGTTCGGATCCGCGCCAGCGCGGCGTCGTCCTCACCCACCACGACCACCACCGAGCCACCGCCGATCAGGGCGGCCAGAATGCCGTCGCGTACGGTCGGCCAGGGGGTTGTCGGTCGGATCAGCCGCCGATCCGCCGAGCCGGCCACGTTGTCGAGCTCGGCCTGGGTCAACGCCACCTCTGCCGACCGCCAGGCCGGCGCATCGGTCGGCACCGGCATGGCCGCATACTGATCGGGTTGCGCGCGGACATCGAGGGAGTAGTCGGTGACGCCCGCCGGCAGGCGCTCGGTGAACGGCAGCCCCAGCGGATGGAGACTGCACGCGAGTACGTCCGCGCCCAGCTCCGCCGCCCGCGCTACTACGGCCCCATAGTCGGGCCCCGCCACCACCAGACGCGCGTCGGCACCACCATCGGCATCGTGACCACCATCGACGGCAACGGTGGCACCGATCCGCCAGCAGGCAAGTTCCAGACAGGCGGTCACCCAGTGCCCCGGATGGGTGCGCGCGACGTCGAGCAGCACGATGTCGCCGAGATCGAGACCGTACTCATCCGTCAGCAGATAGCAGGTCTTCTCGACCCAGTTCGACACCGTGACTGCCGACAGCTCGGTGCGCTCGCCGGAGCCGAGGTCGTAGTAGGTGATCAGGGGGTCCGCACCCGCCGCCGACGTACGCTGACGCAACCGCCGAGAGATCAACTGCATGAGCGCGATCGTAAGGTCTGGCGGAGAAGTCAGCGAGTGCTCGATGTGATGTCCGTCGCGCGGACGGGATTCGCTCGTGGCTGGCGTCGATCTCTCATTAGCCTGGAGCGATGCGTCACGTGCTCATCATGGCCGGCGGCTCCGGAAAGCGACTGTGGCCACTGTCGCGCCAGGACATGCCCAAGCAGCTGCTCCGCATTCTCGGTGGGAAGAGCCTGCTGCGACTGGCGTACGACCGGTTGGACGGCCTGGTCGGTCCTGAACAGGTGTGGGTGTGCACCGGCACCGACTATGCGCACGTGGTGGCTGAGGAGCTGCCCGAGCTGCCACCGGAGAACATCCTGGGTGAGCCCGAAGGCAGGGACTCCCTCAACGCGATCGCGTGGACCGCAGCCGTGCTGGCTGCGTCCGACCCCGACGCGGTGATGGCGGTCGTCGCCTCCGACCAGATCATGCGGCCCACCTCGACCTTCCAGCGGGCGCTGCGGGAAGGATTCGAGGTCGCCGAGGCCGACGAGCATGCCTTGGTCACCTTCGGCGTGGTGCCTACGACCCCGCACACCGGCTACGGCTACCTGCATTGGGGAGAGGGCCTGCCAGACCACCCGGATGTTCGGCGAGTGCTCGCGTTCAAGGAGAAGCCCGACCGGACGACGGCAGAGAGCTATCTCGACTCGGGGGAGTACTGGTGGAACTCGGGCATGTTCATCTGGCGGGCTACCACGGTGCTCGACCAGCTGCGCCAACTGCTGCCCGATACGCATCGGCTGGTCACCGAGCTTGCCGCCCAGCCCGACCGGTTGGCTGAGATCTATCCGAAGCTGGCCAAGATCAGCGTGGACTATGCAGTCATGGAGCCGGCTTCCCAGGGTCGAACGAACGCTCACGTGGTCGCGGTCCAGCTGCCGATCACCTGGCACGACGTCGGCGGCTTCCCGTCGCTGCGCGGTCAGCTGCCGTGGGACGACCACGGCAACGCCGTGTCCGGGACCACGGTGGTCGTTGGTTCTCGCGACAACCTGGTGCTCAACCGGGCCGGCAATGGTCGGCTGCTGGCCGCCATCGGCATGCACGACACCGTGATGGTCCAGACCGACCAGATCACCGTCGTCTGCCCGCTGGGCGAGGCCGAGCGCGTCAAGGAGCTCGTCGCCGAGGTCACCGCCCGATTGGGTCCTGACTACGCCTGAGGCGCCTGCTGATCGAGCAGCAGGGAGCGGATCAGGTCTGCGGCATCGACCGGCAGCGTGCCGGTTTGCAGCAGTTGTGTGGTCGCGGTCTGCGGGCCGGCGCCGACCAGTTCCTCGTACGCCTCGGGTACGCCGAGCGCGCGGCACAGTGCAGCCAGCACCGCCTCGCGCGACCCGTGGCTGAACAGGTCGTCGGGTCCGGTCCGGACAATCGTGGTCGCGCCGGCGGCTTCCTCAGGCTGCGGACCGACCAGCTCGCTCAGACCGCGGATCACTGCCACCGGCCGGCCGGCCAGCTTGCGTTTCACCAGGTCCGCAGCGGCGGCCAGTTCGTCCGCCAGCGCCATCGTGGTGACGGCCAGCTCATTGCCGTACGGATCGGTCTTGCCGGCATAGCTCTCCAGCACTCGGACCCGGGCCGCGCCGATCGCGTGATCGGTCTGTCCGAGCCGCCACGGCCGGCCGGCCGTGTCGGAGACGATCACCCCGACGTCGCCGCCCGCGGCTTCGCTGAGCCCGGCTGCCAGCCGCTCGGCGGAGGCGTCCGGGTCGAGGGGCAGCAGCAGGATCCGCCCTGGTGCCACGTTGGAGTTGTCCACGCCCGCGGCCGCGATCGTCAGCCCGGTTCGGGTACGGACGATGCGCATCGACCCGCGCCGAACCACGGTACGGGTGCTCTCGGCCGCGATCGCCGCCTCCCGATCGGCGGCGTCGGCGTACCGGTCCTCCGCCTTGCTGATGATCTTGGAAGTGACGACGACGATGTCCCCGGGCCGCAGCGGTCCGTGCTCATCGGCGCTGATCGCGGCGGTGAGTAGCTCGACCAGATCGGTCCCGGGGGCCACCTCCCCGATGCCCGCCGGGGCGAAGAGCGCTATCGCAGAGTCAGTCGGCATCAGCGGGCCGATCAGCGAATAAGGTGTGCGATCCTGCCGGGTGTTCCCGGCAAAACCGCACAGTGTGTCTGCGGCTGGCCTCGCCGAAATCACCCGGCATCACAGGGCAGACGAGGGGAGTGCCTTGACCGCAAGTCGAATGAACTCTGCGGTCGCGTCGGGGCTGCTCATGATCAGTCCGGTGACAGCCACGTGCAGCCCGTCGGCCTCCAGTCCGGCGGCGCTGGCGGCGTCGGCGGAGTCCATCACCCACAGGTGCAGGACACCGCAGGCAGCGCGGCTGCCGTAGTGCCGGCCGACCGCAGCCGCGTCCACCTCGACGCCGATCGCGGGCAGCAGCCGGTGGGCCATGCCGAGCACTGGCGCCCCTCCTAGGATGCCGGCGAAGCCGACCACGGGAGCATTGCCCGTGCGCAGCGCGGTGCGGATGCCAGGGACCTCCAGAATCGGGCCGATCGAGACCACCGGGTTGCTGGGGGCAATCAGGATCAGGTCGGCGGCGGCAATCGCCTCCGCAACGCCTGCTGCCGGGCGGGTTGCCTCGATCCCTCGCCGACGGATCGCCAGCGCATCCGGTTGGGCGCGGAGCCGTACCCAGTATTCCTGGAAATGCAGCCATCGCCGCCCGCCGTCGGCCGCCGGGTCGGCGATCGCGACCTCGGTCTCGACCACATCGTCGGTCATCGGCAGCAGGATGAGCCGGGGGTCGTCGGCCAGCCAACGCGCGGTGATCCGGCGGGTGACCTCCGACAGCGGCAAACCGGCAGCCAACAGCTGGGTCCGGGCCAGATGCGTGGCCAGGTCCAGGTCTCCTAGCCCGAACCAGGTGGGCTCCAGACCGTATGCCGCCAGCTCCTCCTTGACTCGCCAGGTCTCGCCGGCCCGGCCCCACCCGCGCTCGGGGTCGATGCCCCGCCCGAGGGTGTAGGTCATGGTGTCCAGATCGGGACAGATCCGCAGCCCGTGCATGGTCACGTCGTCTGCGGTGTTCACGATGACGGTCAGCTGGGCATCGGGGTAGGCGGCCCGGACCCCGGAGACGAAACGGGAGCCACCGACACCACCGGCCAGGACGACGATCTGCACGTGGCCAGTGTTCCATGCAGGCGTGAACTGACGGCTGGGATGAGCCTGCGGAGGCAAGCACTAGGGTGACGGCATGCCCTGGCACCGATGGCGGGAACCCCTTGCCGTACTGCTGCTGGTCGTCTTGGCGATGATGTTCGTGCTACGCGGGATCGCGCTGTGGCAGGCGATCGAGGCCGCCACCATGCACGGCGCGCTGGGCGGTCTCCCGGGAGGCGATGAGCTGTTGCTGCTGGCAACGGCTGGCGCGGTGCTGTGGTGTGCCACTCCGGTCGTTGTGCGGGAAGGGGAGCCGGCAGGGACGAGTCCGCATGCTCGCTCTATCGCCATCGTGGGATTGCTGGTCGTCGGTCTCACGGTGCTCGGCTGGTTGGCGCTGTCGATGTGGGCCGTGGTCGAGCTGGTCAGGTGGCCGACTCCGGACAGCGGGTACCTGCTGTTCGTGATCGAGGGCGTCCTGCGGCTGGCGATCCCGGCAGTGGCTCTGGGCCTGGCATTGCTCGCGGCCGGTCGGACCAGCGCCGCAGGGCAGGGCCGTGGCGACCCCGTACGCGCCGAACTGTCAGTTGCCACGCCGGCGCTGCCCGAGAGGCCTGCTGGGAGCTCTGCTGACGGCGAGACGACATCGGCCAACACCGAGCCGGAGCGACTGCCGGCGGCGTGGCACGTGGACGATGCGGCCGGCGCGGTCTGGCTGACCGCCGACGATGCGGCTCAAGGGCGCCCGGGTCTGACGTGGTCGCGGCCGGGATCCGAGTTGCCCGCTGATGCCGCTCCTGCTGATGCCGCTCCTGCTGACGCCGCTCCTGCTGACGCCGGGCGTGCCGAGGCGAGGCCGGCCGGAACGGAGCCCCAGCGGCGGATCCGCCCGTCGGCCGAGGATGACGACGATCTTCGTTGAGCTGTGTCAGTCGCCACTCGCGTCGGCGGGTGCGCCTCGGCGGATGCGACTTCGCACCAGTTCGGTCATCTTCGCACCACGTACACCCCCCCATGCGCAGTAGCACCAAATGGTGCGAAGTGGGGTTGGGGGTGGGCCGCTCGGGGCGGGGCAACTGACCATATACCAAACTCGGCCTTGACTTTCGTGCATTGACAGGCATGTAATTTCACCTATGTTGTTCGACTGAGACGACATCGTGGGCGCGGGGGCGTCGACGACGGTCACTGGTCGACACACGATTGCCGTGGGGCCGCGAACCCCTCGGCAGGCAACAAACCCCCGGGTCGAGGAGGCAAGACGGTGGAGCAACTGGCGGACGTCGATGAAGGTGCATTTGGCTGGCAGGAGCGTGCGCTGTGCGCGCAGACTGATCCGGAGGCCTTCTTTCCTGAAAAGGGTGGATCCACCCGCGAGGCCAAGAAGGTGTGCCTTTCCTGCGATGTCCGGGCCGAGTGCCTGGAGTATGCGTTGCGGCATGACGAGCGGTTCGGCATCTGGGGTGGCCTGTCGGAGCGCGAGCGCCGCAAACTGAAGAAGCGCGCCGTCTGATCCGGATGGTCGTGCTCGCTGGGGCGCGCTGACCTCGCATACAGTGGTCGTCGCCCTGCGCCGTTGCGCGGGGCCGCATCACTGGCCGTACGACATCGCGAGGTTCTTCCGAGACTCATGGACAACGACGTGAGCGAGGAGACCCAGAATCTCTCCGGCGACGGCTGGGACGATCTGCGGATTCCGATCATCGAGGACGAGCCGGACCGCTGGGCGTGGCTCCACGAGCAGTCCGACGAGCCGGCCCCGCCGGACGTGTCGCACTGCACGGTCACCGCTGTGCTGGTCACGCTGGATGCGGAGGACTGGCTGCCCGACACGTTGGCGGCCCTCTCTCGGCTCACGGTCAAACCGTCCCGACTGATCGCGGTCGACAACGGCAGCACCGACTCCACGCTTGAACTGCTGGAGCGAGCACACCGGCACGGCGTGCTCGATGCGGTCGTCGAAGGGCCTGCGGCCGGCGGGTTCGGTGCCGGTGTGGCTGCGGCACTCGCCGCGGAGAGTCCAGCCGACGAGGATCAAGAGAGCCCGGATCACGATGCTCCCGGCGAAGATCCAGAGAACGAGGCCCCGGCCAATGCCGACCAGGCCGACGAGGCCCCGGCCAATGCCGACCAGGCCGACGAGGACCAGGCCGACGAGGACGAGGACTCGGTTGAGGACCCCGAACACCTCGATAACCACTTCCTCTGGCTGCTCCACGACGACGCCGTTCCTCGGCCCGACGCGCTCCAACGTCTGCTGGCCCACCTGGTCTCCGACCCGAGCGTCGACATCACCGGCCCCAAGCTGCTCTTCCCGCGCCGGCGTCACCGCGGCGGTCATCAGCTCAGTGAGCTCGGCGTCAGCATCTCCGGCACAGGGCGCCGTGAGATGGGGCTCGATCTGGAAGAGATCGACCAGGGTCAGCGCGACCGCGCCAAGCAGACCCTGGGCGTGTCGACCTGCGGCATGCTGCTGCGGCTGACCACCTGGCGCGATCTCGGCGGACTCGATCCTGATGTGCCGTGCTTCCGCGACGGTGTCGAGCTCGGTTGGCGGGCTACCGCCCGTGGTCTACGGGTCGTCACGACCCCTGAGGCCGCGATGGTGCACCGCCAGGTCGGACGCGCGGGCCTGCGACCGCGTGGTGCGGGTGGCCGGCACCCGGACCGGGTCGACCAGCAGCTCGGCATGCTGATCGTCGCCGGTCGCGCACCGGCGTGGCGACTGCCCTTCACCTGGCTGCGGCTGGCGCTCGACTGTCTGTTGCGCGCGCTCGGCTACCTGCTCGGCAAAGCTCCGGCCCGAGCTCGCGACGAGCTGGCCGGTCTCGGCTGGCTGGTCGCCCATCCTGGGCGCATCCGCGCCTATCGACATCGATTGGCGGGTCAACCCGTCGAGCCGGGCAGCGCGCAACTGATCCGCACCCTGCGCCCGCCATGGTGGGCGAGTATCCGGCTGGCTTTCGAGTCGTTGACCGGTACGGTCTCCGATCGCTACCGCGAGCTTGCCGGCGACAGCGAGGCCGCCAGCCTGGACGAGCTCACCGGGGACGAGTTCGCCGGCACCGGTGAGGACCGCTCGAAGCATCCCTGGCTGGCACCGGCGGTGGTCGTCGGCGCGGTCCTGGTGATCGCGAGCGTGATCGCGGCTCGCGGACTGCTCGGCCTCGGGCATCTCGATGCGCCGGCGCTGTTGCCCGCGCCCGATCGACTCGGCGAGCTCTGGCGATCGGCGGCCAGCCCGGTCGTCGGAGCACCGGGTGAGATGGCCCCGCCATGGCTGGCGCTGGTAGCGCTCGGCTCGACGATCCTGGCCGGTCAGCCGGAATGGCTGGTCACCTCGCTGCTGCTCGGCGTCGTGCCGTCGGGCTACCTGGCGGTCTATCCATTGCTTCGTTCGCTGGTTGACGACCGGCGGATCCGGATTCTCGCGGCGGCCGCGTACGCGCTGCTGCCGGCGCTGCTCGGCGGCACCAACCAGGGCCGGTTGACACTGAGCGTGGTGGTCATCCTGCTGCCGATGCTGGTGCTCGCGTTGCGAGGACTGGTGGAGCGCCGGCCGCGGGCTCCCGAGGCCTGGCGTGGCGGATGGGGCGCCGGCGTGGTGCTGGTCGGACTCACCGCCTTCGAGCCGTCGCTGATCCTGGTCGCTTTGCTGTTGGGGCTGATCGGTGCCATCTGGCTGCGGCGTACGCCGCGCAAGGTCGGCCGGATCGGTCTCGCCCTCGGTCTGCCGCTGCTGGTCTGGGCACCGTGGTGGCCGACCCTGATCGCCTTCCCGGGGCGGCTGTTCGCCGGTCCGGATGCGGCTCTGGTCGCGGCCGGCAATGCACCCCAGGTGTGGGAGCTGCTGCTCGGACGGGAGATCGGGCCGGGTCTGCCGCCGTTGTGGCTGGGCGCGGTCGTGTTCGGGGTGATCTGGTTGGCGGCGCTGGTCGGCCTCGGCCGACGCCCTCGCAGTGGGGTGGTGGTCGGCTCCTGGCTGGCCGGGATCATCGCCATGATCGGCTCGGTGCTGCTCAGCCGGCTGGTGGTCGCGGTACCGCCGATCGGCAGTGAGATCCGGCCCTGGACGGGTGCCTATCTGTTGATCGGGTTCGCCGCGCTGCTGCTCGCGGCGGCCGTCGGCACCGACGGACTGGCCGCCGAGCTGCGCCGCCGGAGCTTCGGCTGGCTGCAGCCGACCAGCGTGATCGCGGGCGTGCTCGCCGTGGTGACCGTGGTGGGCGCCGCAGGCTGGTGGGTCTGGGCTGGAGCCAGCGGGCCGATCGGACGGCAGCAGCTGGACGCGCTGCCTCCGTACCTGCAGAACGCCATGCTCTCCGACGCCGGCGTACGGGTGCTGGCCATCGATCTGGGAGACGACCCTGATCCGACGACCGGAACGGTCGGCGTCGCGCACTATTCGGTTGTTGCCGGCGACCAGCTGCGACTCGGCGACGCCGACCGAGGCTTCGCCTTCGGCGGCTCGACCACGGCTCCGGCCCAGATCGGCGACCTTGTCCAAGGCCTGGTGGCAGGGACGGCCGACTCCGACATCGCCCCGCAGCTGCGCAGTCTCGGGATCGGCTATGTGTGGGTGCACGGTGCGACCACCGAGGAGATCGCCCGGATCGACAACACCCCGCAGCTCGGCACCGCCAGCGGCAACCTGGAGGCGACGGTGTGGCAGCTACAGCCACCGGTCACCCGGGTCGTCGTCGCGGACGGCCAACAGCTCAACGGGATCGACACGCTGCCCCCGGCGGTGGCTGCAGGCTCGGCGAACCGTCAGCTCCGGTTGGGAGAACCGTCCGATCCGCGCTGGCGAGCCAGCATCGACGGCACACCGCTGACCCCAACGACCGAGGGCTGGCAGCAGGCATTCGAACTGCCCGAGGCCGGCGGAACCGTGACCATCAGGCTTGCCTCGCCGACGGTCTGGCTGCTCGTCGCTCAGGGCGTGATCGTCGCGGTCGGGCTGGTGCTTGCCGCCCCTGGAATCCGGCGACCTGAGGTTCGTGACCCGGTCCGGACCGCCCGCCGGGCGGCATTCGTGGGAGGTCGGGCCCAGTGAGTCCACGTCGCAGCCAAGCCACCGGCCCGTTCCGGCAGGTCGTGACGGTTTCCGCGGCACTGGCCGCCGTGGCGCTCGTCGTGGCCGGCGGCACGGTGCTGCAGCCGCAGGCCGCGCCGGTCACCGTCGCCCAGGCGCCGCTGGTAGGCCGGACCACGACGGTCTGCACCACCACTCCCGACAAGGAAGCCACGGCTACCTTGTCTGCGATTGCGGTCCGCAAAGCACCGGGCCGGGAGGGCGCCTTGACCGCGACCGAGCTCGACAGCGGCTCGCCGCTGCTCACCATCGAGAAGCAGGGCTTCGGCGAGCAGAAGGATGCGCCCGCCAAGCCGGCGCTGCTCACCGGGGAGGGCGTGATGGCCACCGCCGGCAGCGGCGCGGTCAGCAGTCGGGCCACCAAGGGCGAGCAGTCCGGCCTGATGGCGGCGCCGTGTGCGGCACCGGCGACGGAGCAGTGGTTCGTAGGTGTGGGCGCCAATCCGGCGTACCGTACTGAGCTGGTGCTGACCAATCCCGACGCCGGTCAGGCCGAGGTGGATCTCCGCTTCTACGGCCGGGACGGCATCGTGGTGGTGCCGGGAAGTCCTGGTCTGATGATCGAGGGTGGGACCAGCAGAACCGTCTCGCTGGACACCCTGGTCACCGTGCAAGGTCCACTCACCGTGTCGGTGCGGGCGAGCACGGGCCGAGTGTCGGCCGTCGCGCTGAACCGCCGGAGCCTCGACTTCGCGCCCACCGGCGCAGACTGGCAGGTCTCTGCCGTGCCGCCGGCGCACTCGGTCGTCATTCCCGGCATTCCCGAGGGCTCCGGCACCCGTACGCTGCTGGTCGCCAACCCCGGCACCAACCGGGCCCAGGTGAGCGTGTCGGTGCTGGGCGCGGCAGGTGGGTTCGCACCGGCCGGCGCCGAGACGGTCGAGGTGCCGCCGGAGAGCACCGCCGAAGTGTCGGTGGCCCAGGGACTGGCGGGCGCCGCCGCCGGGATTCAGCTGACCAGCGATCAGCCGATCACCGGCTCGGTGATCTCGGAGGCGATCGGCAAGGACGCGCTGCCCGACATCGCCATCCAGTCCGCGGCCGCGCCGATCGTGCGCACCGGTGTCGTCCCGCTGGTCTATCTGGACAAGACCGATGCCCAGTTGGTGCTCAGCAACGGTGGCGACGGCGACGTGCCGCTCACCTTCGAGGTGTACGGCTACGACGGCGTCAAGATCCACGACGACGATGTGCTGCTGGTCCCGCACGCCACCGCTACCAGGCGGCTGACCATGGGGGAGGCGGCGTACCTGGTCGTCTCGGCGCCCGCCGGCGCCACCGTGATGGGTGGCGTCACCTTCCTGGCCAACTCCGGTGGCATCGCCGGGGTGGCCACCCTCCCGGTCACCTCGCCCGACGTCGCCAGTCGGGCTCCCCAGGTGACCTTCGACCCCTCGGTCGCCCGCTGACTCCTACGTTTCGCGCCCGCGGGCCACACACGATCGCAGGTCACGCGGGCGGCGGGTACGTTTCGCGCCCGCGGGCCACACACGATCGCAGGTCACGCGGGCGATGGGTGCGTTTCGCGCCGCCGGGCCATAGATGATCGCGGGTCACACGGGCGCTGAGTACGTTTCGCGCCCGCGGGCCACACACGATCGCAGGTCACGCGGGCGGCGGGTACGTTTCGCGTCCCCGCTACAGACGCCTACCCGAAGACACCAGACAACCCGACGGTGGCGGCGAGATTCTCATGTGTCCACAGGAGAATCGTGGCCTCCCACACGACGGCCGCCTGACCTCTCGGAGGGTCGCGGCTCAGTCGTCGTCGGGGGCGGCGCCTTCGTCGTCGAAGTCGGAGACCGGGCGACCGGTGAGGGCGGAGAGCTGTTCCACGATCGTGCGATAGACCAGGATTTGCAGTCCTCGACGGCTGGCGGCCCGATGCTCCAAGGGCCGGCGATAGATGACCACCTGAGCCAACTGTTCGGCGTCCGCGGCGACTGCGGCGGCGAGGGGGACGCGGTCGCCGGCCCAGGACGGCGGCAACTGCGGTACGTCCTCGATGCCGAAGGTCACCCCGAGCAATGCGTCCGGGCAAGTCGCGGCGATTCGGTCGACGGCGGCGTGGACGGAGTCGTCGAAGAAGGCGGCTCGATTGGCGGGTCGGGGTGGGCGGGCACGCGCTCCGTACGGGTTCGGCAGCGCCAACGGGCCCCGCAGGCCGCGCTGGTGGCGGTCCTTCCGGCGAGTCGACATGGCGTGCACTCTAGTCCGCGGGTAGCGTCTCGGCCGTGGTGTCGCGTCGGTGTTCACGAGCGGGCTGCCCGGGGGCGGCTGTGGCGACCTTGACGTATGTCTACAGCGACTCGACCGCAGTCCTGGGACCACTAGCCGCCCGCAACGAGCCGCACGGCTACGACCTGTGCCATACCCATGCCGAGAACCTGCGCGCCCCGCGTGGCTGGGAGGTGATCCGCAAGGAGATCCCGACCGAGCCGGAGCCGAGCAGCGACGACCTGCTCGCCCTGGCCAACGCGGTCCGCGAGGTCGGATTCTCCTACGACCAGCCGGTGCATGACCGCCCGGCCGAGGTACGCCCGCGCGAGCAACGCCCGGGGATCGTCGAGTTGGGGCGGCGCGGTCACCTGACCGTCCTCGCCGACCCCGACGCGCGGTAATCGTCACCCGCTGCTCCGCTGCGCGCCGATTGGTCCTGTCTTTCCTCGTCGATCGCAGACGATAAAGCGTTGTCTGCTCTCTCCTCAGTCCAGACGGAACCGGGCGCTCCGCTTCACGGCCGCTCGCGACGGGCTCACTCGCTGACGCTCATTCGGGTCGTCCAGGCAGAGCCGCGCTCCGCTCACGGCCGCTCGCGACGGGCATTAGGATCGTCGGACCATGATCGATTCGCGTATCTTCAAGGCCAATGACATCCGTGGCGTGGTGACCGGGCTCAGCCCGGAGTGGGATCTGGCGGGGGCACACGCGATCGGAATTGCTGCTGCGGAGGTGCTGGGGATCGCCGACGGCAACGGTGCTCTCGTGCTGGGGCGCGACATGCGTACCACCAGCCCGGAGTTCGCCGCCGCATTCGCCGACGGCGTGCTGAGCCGGGGCGGCAATGTCATCGACATCGGGTTGGCGAGCACGGACGAGCTGTGGTTCGCCTCGGGCCACCTCGATCTGCCGGGGGTGATGTTCACCGCGAGCCACAACCCGGGCAATTACAACGGGGCGAAGTTCTGTCATGCGCAGGCCCGCCCGATGCAGCCGGCTGAACTGGTTGCGATCCGAGACCGGGCGCTCGCGCTGTCAGACGAACCGAGTGAGCCGGCAGCCACCCCAGGCCGGTTGACTCAGCGTGACCTGCTGCCCGCGTACGCGGAACACCTCCACTCGCTGGTCGACCTGAGCGGGATCCGCCGGCTCAAGGTGGTGGTGGATGCCGGCAACGGTATGGGCGGGCTGACCACGCCGGCGGTGCTGGGCTCGGCGAATCTGGAGTTGATCGGGCTCTATCTCGACCTGGACGGCGGTTTCCCGAACCATCCGCCGAATCCGCTGGAGCCGGCGAACCTGGTGGATGCACAGGCTGCGGTACGTGAACACGGGGCCGATCTGGCGGTGGTGTTCGACGGCGATGCCGACCGCTGTTTCGTGATCGACGAACGGGGAGAGGTGGTCTCGCCCTCGGCGATCACGGCGTTGATCGCGGTCCGCGAGCTCGCCCGTGATCCAGGCGGCGCGATCGTGATCAACAAGATCACCTCTCAATCGGTGCCGAAGCTGGTCTCGGCCGCCGGGGGTCGGACGGTGATCACCCGGGTGGGGCACACGTTCGTGAAGGCTGCGATGGCCGAGCACGGTGCGGTCTTCGGCGGAGAGCATTCAGCGCACTTCTATTTCCGGGATTTCTGGGGTGCCGACACGGGGATGCTCGCGGCGTTGCATGTGCTGGCCGCGGTCGGGACGACCACCGAGCCGCTGTCGGCCTTGGTCGAGCAGTACACCCATTTCGCAGCGTCGGGGGAGATCAACTCCACGGTCGCCGACGTCGAGCCGGTGCTCGCCCAGCTGGAGCAGCAGTTTGCCGGCCGGGCCGTTCCGGATCGGGTGGACGGTCTGACTCTCACCGGCGATGGCTGGTGGGTGAACGTACGGCCCAGCAACACCGAGCCATTGCTGCGGCTCAACGTGGAGGCGCCCACGGCCGCGGAGGTCGATGCTCTCCGTGACGAGGCGCTGGCGATCATCCGAGCCTGAATGCCTGAATGTCCGCGTGGCAGTGCGTCGGCGTGACAGGGCGACGCGATTGTCAGCGAGATGCGATAGAACAGAAGCGTTCCGAACCCAGTCAAGGAGGCCGCATGGCCATCGACCTGGCACCCGAGTTGCTCGACATCTTGGCCTGCCCCAACTGCCACGGGTCGCTCGCGGTCGACCATGACCGCGACGAGCTGGTCTGCCTGGCCGCCGACTGCGGACTGGCCTATCCGGTCCGCCAAGGCATCCCGGTGCTGCTGATCGACGAGGCCCGTCGCCCCGGCGCGGATCTGTCGGCCTCGTCCGCAGTGTCGGCAGCCTCTGCATCGTCCGCGGCTCCGGTCAGCTCGGGCGATCCAGCCGAGTCCGAGGGCTCGGCAGCAGGGCCGGCGACGGGGACGTCCGCCGCGGACGGCGTCGAGCGCACCTAGACCGATGTTCGACGACTCCTGGCTGGAGGATCAGCGGGCTCTTCGCGACGCCGACGCCGGTCTACGGCGCCTCGCTGAGGCGGGCGCTCGGCTGCGCCGGGAGTTCGGTGGGGCGGAGGAGCCGCTGCTGCAGATGTCGGTGCTCGAGCGTCCTCGGGCAGTGATCGCGGTGGGCAGCGAAGCCCGGTTCATCCGCGCGATGCTGGAGCCGGCCTGTCCGGTCCCGTTCGTGGCCTGGCCGGCGCATGGGCTGCCAGGTTGGGTGGGGGCCCTGGATCTGGTCGTGGTGATGGCCAGCGATCTGGTGACCCCCGCGTTGCTCGCAACCGTGCACGAGGCGGTACGCCGCGGCGCCCAGCTGCTGATCGCCTGTCCACCGGCTTCGATCATCGCCGATCACGCGGTCTCCAGCTCGACCATTCTGTTGCCCACCTCGACCGCCGATCCGCTGGCCGCGGCGATCGTCACACTGGCCGCGTTGCACCGGCTGCAGCTAGGGCCGGAGGTGGACCCGTGGCAGGTGGCGGATGCGATGGATCAGGTGGCCACCGACTGCTCTCCGTACGTGAATGTCGCCGAGAACCCTGCCAAGGACCTGGCGATGGGGCTGGCTGAGGCGCACCCGCTGGTCTGGGGCGGTTCGGTGCTGGCCGCTCGAGCGAGTCGGCGGGTCGCCGAAGCATTGCGTGCCGCGAGCGGCCGGGCCGCGTTGGCCGCCGACGCTGACGAGCTGATCACCGTGTTGGAGTCCGCAGCGCCTCGCGACCCCTTCGCTGACCCGTTCGAGGATGCTGTGTCGGCCGATCGGCGACCTGTGCTGTTGATCCTCGACGACGGAAACCCGGAACCGCCGATTCGCCACGCTCATGCCAGGCTGCGGACTGCCGCCGAACGCAATGACATCCGAGTATGCGTGGTGCAGCATGCCAGTGGCTCCGATGTGGAGCGCTATGCCACCGTGCTGCAGACAGGCATGTACGCCGCGGTCTATCTGGCGGTCGGTCTCGGACGCTACCTCCAAAGCTGAGATGAGGGCTGATCACGGATGAGCACAAAGGGATGAGTACAGAGGGCGGAACCAAGGCGGTGGTGGCCGCGCTGACGGCGAACCTCTTCATCGCCGCCACGAAGTTCGGGGCCTGGGCACTCACCGGGGCTTCGTCGATGCTCGCCGAGGCGATCCACTCCGTCGCGGACTCGGGCAATCAGGCGCTGCTGCTGATCGGCGGCAAACGGGCAAAGCGGGCGGCGACGCCGGAGCACCCGTTCGGATACGGCCGAGACCGCTACATCTATGCGTTTCTGGTGGCCATCGTGCTGTTCTCGGTCGGTGGCCTGTTTGCTCTGTACGAGGCGTATCACAAGTGGCACGAATTGCGTGCTGGGCATTCGGGCGGCCTGCTGGAGAGCGCGTGGTGGTGGGTCCCGCTGGTCGTGCTGGGCGCGGCCGTTGTCGCCGAGAGCCTCTCGTTCCGGACGGCGATCCGAGAATCGTCCAAGACGAAGGGCCGCCAGTCCTGGTCGCGCTTCATCCGATCGGCCAAGGCGCCGGAGCTGCCGGTGGTGTTGCTCGAGGACTTTGCCGCGCTGCTCGGACTGCTGTTCGCGCTGTTCGGCGTCGGAATGACCCTGCTCACCCACAATGCGATCTTCGACGTGTTCGGCACCGCAATGATCGGCCTGCTGCTCGTGGCGGTCGCGGTGACGCTCGCTACCGAGACCAAGAGTCTGCTGCTGGGTGAGTCGGCCAGCCCGGAGTCGATCCGACGCATCGAGACCGCGTTGACGGCGGCAGACGGGGTGGAGCGGGTCATCCACATGAAGACACTGCACCTGGGTCCGGAGGAGATCCTGGTCGCCGCCAAGATCGCGGTGCGGCCCACCTCGTCGGCGCAGGAGGTCGCCACCACGATCGACGCAGCCGAGGTGGCCATCCGGGCGGCCGAGCCGATGGTCACCGACCTCTATCTCGAGCCTGACATCTACAACGTCGACTACACACCGGCGCCGCGTCCCGAGCGTCCCGGCGCGCCCAGCCATTGACGTACGTCCTGTGGTTGGTGCTGGGCACCGCGGTCCTGCACGCCGGGTGGAACGCGCTGGCCAAATCGGTCGGTGATCGCTGGGTCGCCTCGACCCTGATCGGGGTGGTCAACGGGATCGGGGGGATTGCGTGCATCCTCGTCTTCGGACTGCCGGCCCCGGGTGCCTGGCCCTTCCTGGTGGTGTCGGCGCTGCTGCAGGCGGTCTATCTGCTGACCCTCACCTCGGCCTACCGGCACGGCGACCTGTCGCGGCTCTACCCGATCATGCGGGGCACGGCCCCGGTGCTGGTGACCGCGGTCTCGGTACTGGTTCTGAATGAGCAACTGAGCCCCTCCTCCTGGCTCGGTCTCACGGTGCTGGTGGCGGGGATCGGGCTGCTCGCGGTCGGTCGAGGGCTGCCACGGCGGGGTGACGGCCTGGGTCTGGCCGTGCTGACCGGGGTGATCATCGCCAGCTACACCGTCTCCGACGGCATCGGCGTCCGGATCGGTGACCAGCCGATGGCCTACATCGGCTGGATGTTCGCCCTCCAGGCGCCGGTTCTGATCGGCGTGTGCTGGTGGCAGGGCGGTCCTGGGCTGCCGGTCCGGCTGCGTCGACATGCGGTGCGCGGGCTGACCGGCGGACTGCTGTCGGTCATCACGTACGGCACGGTGGTCTGGGCGCAGAGTCGCGCACCGTTGGCCGTCGTCTCGGGATTGCGAGAGACCAGCGTGATCTGGGCCGTGCTGATCGGCCGGGTCTTCCTCGGCGAACGGTTGGTCGGTCGGGAGGCTTTGGCGATCGTCTTGGCCTGTTGCGGCGCGGTCGTGCTCCAGGTCAGCAGCGGCTGAGATTGGGGGGAACAGTGATCGAGCCTTGGCTGGCGGAGCTCACCGGCAGAGACGATGCTCCGCGTCAGCTGCGGACCCGCTCCGGCAGTCGGCTGTACTTCTTCGCCGATCTGCTGGTGAAGGTGCACCGGCCGGCCACGGACGCGGCCGAGCTCGGCCAGCGCCTTGCGTACTGTCGTGGTCCGCTGCTGACGCCGCTGGACCCGATTCCCCGACTGCTGCTCGTCGATGGCCCGGATCGTCCGCCGGGACTGGTGACCCGCTGGCCGATCGTCGAGGTGCTGTCCCCCGAGGCGACGCCTCCGTGGACGGAGTCCGCGCGGTTGCTGGCTCGAGTGCACGAGACCAGGATCACCACCCCGGTTCCGGGCCACGGCTGGCCGGCCCGGTTGGCCCGGGCCGTCGCGCTCGCTCCGGCCGAGCTGGCCGATCTGGGTCGATCGCTGCTTCACCAGGTGTACCGCAGGAATGAGCCGCAGCGGCTGTTGCACGGCGACTGGCATCTGGGGCAGCTCGGCCGCACTGCAGCAGGGTGGTGCCTGCTGGATCCCGAGGATCTCGGGCGGGGCGACCCCGCCTGGGACCTGGCCCGGCCAGCCGGCTTCTGGGCTGCGGATCTGCTGCCCGACGCCGACTGGCAGGAGTTTCTCGATGGCTACCGGGCAGCGGGGGGCATCGCGATCCCGGCGGCGGGGGATCCGTGGCCGGTATTGGACCTACCGGCCCGCTGCGCGGTGTACGTGGCCGCGATGCATCCCGACGCACATCCCTCCGACACCGCCCAAGCATTGGCGGAGGCCTGCCGACGGATGGCACAGTTGTCCCTATGACCCTGTCAATGGTCGCGCTCCGCGCTCCGCGGTCATGAGTTCCGCGAGATCTCGCTCGTTCGTCGCGATTCCGTGCGACGGCTCTGGCGCGCCTGCTCGCTTTACTCGCAGGCACGTCGCCCAGAATCACTCCTGCACTCCCGAGAGGCTCCACTCATGACCAACGACCCGATGCCCGCCTACGAGCCGTACAACCCGGGCGGGGGCCAGCCGGGAGCCATGGTCTGTCCGAAGTGTCGTGGCACCATGCGGACCTTTGACCGCAACGGCGTGCATATCGAACAGTGCATGAGTTGCCGCGGCGTCTTCCTCGACTTCGGTGAACTGGAGCACCTCACCCAGATGGAGAGCCGCTACGCTGCCGCGCCGCCACCACCGGCTCCCGGATATGGACAACCTGGGTACGGAAGCGGCCCCGAATGGGGTCACCGGGGCGGCAAGCACTATCGGCGCAAGGGGTTCGGAGGCCTGTTCTTCTCCAGCTGACGCTGTCCCACGCCCGCGCCGGCATTGGTGGGTGTCAGCGGCGCGCCCTAGGCTGCCAGGTATGACGGTTCCTGCAGCATCCACCTTCGACTACAAAGTGGCGGATCTGGGTCTGGCCGATTTCGGACGCAAGGAGATCACCCTCGCCGAGCACGAGATGCCTGGGCTGATGGCGATGCGCGCCCAGTTCGGGGAGTCCAAGCCACTGGCCGGTGCCCGGATCGCCGGCTCACTGCACATGACCGTGCAGACCGCCGTCTTGATCGAGACGCTGGTGGCGCTGGGAGCCGAGGTGCGCTGGGCGTCGTGCAACATCTTCTCCACCCAGGACCACGCCGCCGCCGCGGTGGTGGTCGGTCCGGACGGTACGCCGGAGCGGCCCGCCGGGGTGCCGGTCTTCGCCTGGAAGGGCGAGACGATCGAGGACTACTGGTGGTGCAGCGAGCGGATCCTCGTCTGGCCGGACGGTGAGTTCGCGAACATGATCCTCGACGACGGCGGTGACGCCACCCTGCTGGTGCACAAGGGCGTCGAGTACATCAAGGCGGGCGCGGTGCCCGAGCCCGCCGAGAGCGATCCGGAGGAGCTGCGGGTGCTGCTCGCGCTGTTGCGTCGCTCGATCGCCGAGGGCTGTGACTGGACCGAGATAGCCAACGCGATCAAGGGCGTGACCGAGGAGACCACGACCGGCGTCCACCGGCTCTACGAGATGTTCCGCCGGGGTGCCTTGCTGTTCCCCGCGATCAACGTCAACGACTCGGTGACCAAGTCCAAGTTCGACAACAAGTACGGCTGCCGCCACTCCCTGATCGACGGTTTGAACCGCGCCACCGATGTGCTGATCGGCGGCAAGGTTGCGGTGGTCTGCGGGTACGGCGACGTGGGCAAGGGCTGCGCGGACTCGCTGCGCGGTCAGGGTGCTCGGGTGCTGATCACCGAGGTCGACCCGATCTGCGCCTTGCAGGCGGCGATGGACGGCTATCAGGTGGTGACCCTGGACGAGGCGTTGCCGGTGGCCGACATCTATGTCACCGCCACCGGTTGCCTGGACGTCATCTCGGCCGACCAGATGGGCCGGATGAAGCATCAGGCGATCGTGTCCAACATCGGGCACTTCGACAACGAGATCGACATCGCCGGGCTGTCCAGGGTTCCGGGCGTGGTCAAGACGAACATCAAGCCGCAGGTCGATCTGTGGACCTTCGACACCGGCACCGACGCCGAGCGCTCGATCATCGTGCTCAGCGAGGGCCGGCTGATGAACCTCGGCAATGCCACCGGTCACCCCAGCTTCGTGATGAGCAACTCCTTCACCAATCAGGTGCTCGCGCAGATCGAGCTGTTCACCAAGACGACGGATTATCCGGTGGGTGTCTACACGCTGCCCAAGAAGCTCGACGAGGCGGTGGCGAGGCTGCATCTGGCGGCGCTCGGTGTCCACCTCACCGAGCTGACCCAGACTCAGGCCGACTACTTGGGCGTGCCGGTCCAGGGGCCGTACAAGGCTGACCACTATCGCTACTGACCATCACCACTACTGACGGACCGCCGACGATGACGGTGCTGCAGCGCTATCTGGATCGCAAGATCCAGCCGGACATGTTCGCGGTCCCGGCGCCGTCGTACGACGAGTTCGCCGGCCCATCGGGCGTCCGGGACGGCTGGCGGGGACTGGCCCAGGGCTTGGAATCCTTTGGTCCGGTCGACCTCGAGCGCGCTCGGGCCGAGGTCGTACGGCTGCTCGAGGATGACGGCGTCAGCTATATCTCCGGTCCGGCTTCCACCACCACCTTCGTCGATGCGACCATCGCCCCGCCGGGTCGGCCGGCGGGTCCCGACTCGGCAACGCCGCTCGCGGAGCCGGAGCCCTGGCAACTCGATCCGCTGCCGTTGGTGCTTGCCGAGCGGGAGTGGTCGGCGGTGGAGGCCGGGGTGGTGCAGCGGGCTGAGCTGTTGGACGCGATCGTCGCCGATCTCTACGGAGCGCAACGGCTGCTGGCCGGCGGACACCTCCCTGTGCCTGCGGTGCTCGACCACGAGGAGTATCTCCGAGCGCTGGTAGGTGAGCACAGCGCCGCCCCGTCGCTGTTCATGGTCGCGGTGGATCTCGGCCGTGACGCGTCGGGGCAGTGGACGGTGATGTCCGACCGGACCCAGGCACCATCGGGCGCCGGGTATGCGATGCAGAACCGCCGGGTCGTCTCGCGGGTGATGCCGGAGCTTTATCACGCCGCCCACCTGCACCGACTGACCCCGTTCTTCCAAGCCATGCGGTCCGCCTTGATCGACGCCGCGCCGGCCCAGGTGGAGAGCCCGCGGGTCGTGGTGCTGAGCCCGGGATCGATGTCCGAGACGGCCTTCGACCAGGCGTTTCTCGCCTCGCTGCTCGGCTTTCCACTGGTCGAGGGCGGTGACCTCACCGTGCGCGACGGCAGGGTCTGGATGCGAGTGCTGGGTAAGCTCGAGGAGGTCGACGTCATCCTGCGTCGGGTCGACTCGATCTGGACCGACCCATTGGAGCTGCGGCCCGGGTCGCGACTCGGTGTGGCCGGCTTGGTCGAGTGCGTTCGCCGGGGAACGGTGTCGGTCGTCAATGCGATCGGCTCCGGCATCGTCGAGAACCCGGCGCTGATGCCGTACCTACCACAGCTGTGCGAGCGGCTGCTGGGACAGTCGCTGCGACTGTCCTCGGTGCAGACCTGGTGGTGCGGCGATGCCGACGGGATGCGCTACGTGACCCAGCATCTGGATGAGCTGGTCGTTCGGCCGATCAGTCGGGGGCACGGTCGCAGCGTCCGTGGGATAGCTCTGTCGCGAGCCGAGCGGGAGAAGGTGATCGCGATGATCGCGGCGGCGCCGCACCGCTACGTCGGCCAGCAGGTGCTTCAGCTGTCCTCCGCGCCAACCGCGATCGGTGGCCGGCTGCTGCCGCGCAACGTCGTGTTGCGCTCGTTCGCGGTCCGCGACGGCTCGTCGTACGCCGCCATGCTGGGTGGTCTCGCCCGGGTCAGCGACGACGCAGACGAGTCGCGCGGTCTGCTGGTCACCGCGGCCGGCGGGGGGATCGCCAAGGACGTCTGGGTGGTGAGTGAGCATCCGGTCGTCGCCAAGGGCCAGACCACGATCCGGATGTCGCGAGAGGTCGACCAGCTTGCGGTGGCGGACGCCACGACGGCCGCGATGGTGCCCCGGGTGCTCTCCGATCTGTTCTGGTTCGGGCGCTATGCCGAGCGGGCCGAAGACCTGTTGCGGCTCATCCTGGCGACCAGGGCGACCGCCCTGGAGACCGATCTGGACCCTGGTTCCCGGGGCGCGCTGCAAGTGCTGCTGCGGGCCATCACCACCACTTCGACCGCTTATCCGGGCTTCCTGGCGGAGGGCTGCCCGATGATGCCCGAGTTTCGGGCGCTGCTGCTGGACAGGTCGCGGCTCGGCACCGCGGGGCAGTCGCTGGCCGCGCTGTTGCTCGCTGCACAGGGGGTTCGTGATCAGCTGTCCGAGGACGTCTGGATGGTGCTTGCCGACATGGACCGGGCGAGTGCGACGCTGGCTGCGAGCCCCGACGACCAGGGTTTGCTGCTGGTGGATACCGGCGAGCGGATCCTCTCCGGGCTGTTGGCGCTGGCGGGAATCGTCAGCGAGAACATGGTTCGTGACGCAGGCTGGTATCTGCTGGACACCGGTCGCGGGCTGGAGCGGGCGCTGCAGGTGCTGGCGCTGTTGCAGGCGACGGTGTGTGAGGAGCGACCCTGGGACACCGAGCGATTGGTCGTCGAGACGGTGCTGACCGCGACCGAGTCGATCGTCACCTTCCGGCGGCGCTATGGCGGCCAGGATCGAGTCGAGGCAGCGGTCGAGTTGCTGGTCACCGACGCGCGTAACCCCCGATCGGTGGCCTACCAGCTGGAGCGGATCCTGACAGACCTGCGGGCGATCCCGAACACTTCGGCGAGGCTCCGGCCGGTTCGCCTGGCTGAAGCCGTGGTGCATCAGGTGCAGACGGTCGATCTGGGGGCCATGTCGGCAGCGTCGGACCGGGTGGAGTTGGCTGAGTTCCTGGCCGGGTTGACGACCCAGCTGCGGGACCTGGCAGACGCGATCCGCGACCAGTATCAGCAGCTGCCGCCGACACCGCAGCCGATGCGGACCAGGGCCGGAGGCGCGGCGTGACCATTGAGGCAGGGAGATATCGCACCGGAGGTGGGTCCTGGTGAAGTACCGGACCGGAGGTGCGTCTCGATGAGATACCGAGTCCAGCACACCACCACATACACCTACGACGACGAGGTGACCGACAGTTACGGGGTCTTCCACCTGCGTCCCCGGAACCTGGACTGGCAACGCTGCGGAGATCATGAGGTGAGCATCGACCCGGCCCCTGCGGATCTATTCGGTCACGTTGACCTCTATGGCAATCAGAAGTCCTACTTCCACGTGGTCGAGCCGCACACCGAACTGGTGGTGACCGCTACCTCGATGGTCGAAATCGATTCCCCGGTCTATGTCGAGGAGGCGCTCGCGCTGCCCTGGGAAGAATGCCGGCCGCTGGTGCCAGGGACGGCTGCGGCCGCTGACTCCGAGGCGTGGCAGGCGACGGACTTCGTCTTCGCGTCGACGATGGTGGACATCCCTCCCGGCGTCCGGGACTATGCCGAGCGATCCTTCGCGCCGGGTCGACCGGTGGGGGAGTCGGTGACCGAGCTGATGCACCGAGTCTTCGACGACTTCACCTACAAATCGGGATCGACCACCGTGTCCACCCGGGTGGCCGAGCTGTTGGAAAGGCGCACCGGTGTCTGCCAGGACTTCGCGCACGTGATGGTGTCCGGGCTGCGCAGCCTGGGACTCGCCGGCCGCTATGTCAGTGGCTATCTGGCGACTCGGCCGCCCCCCGGCAAACCTCGCTTGGTCGGAGCCGATGCCTCGCACGCCTGGGTGGGCTGCTGGATTCCCGGCAACGGTTGGATGTATCTCGATCCGACCAACAACCGGCTGATCGACGCCTCTCATGCGACCGTCGCCTGGGGCCGCGACTACGCCGATGTGACCCCGGTCAAGGGAGTGATCTTCACCGAGGCGAAGTCCTCGACCATGAAGGTCAGCGTCGACATGGCACCGCTTGAGTAGCGCTGCGTCAAAGTGCCCCCGATCCTGTCCCTCCTCGGCGTGTCGCGGCGCGGAAGGCGGGAACAGAGCCAGTTCGACGCAGGTGCTGGTTGTCCACAGGCTTGAGCAGTGAGTCGAGCGCTGTCCACAGATCGCTGATCACCCCGGACGAAATGGCACTCACGTCCGCAATGTCTAGGCATGAGACACCACGACGCTATCGAGCACCTGCTGACCACCGAGCAAGTCATTCTGCGCCGAGAGCATCCAGAGCTCGACGACGCCCTGACCCGCGCCTGCGCGGCCGGTGCCATCGCGCGCATCCTGCCCGGCGTTTTCGCTGATCGTGGCCGCGCCGAGGACCCGATCATCCGGATGATGGCTGTCACCCGTTGGGACGCTGATGCCGTCATCCGGGGCCGGGGCGCGGCGGCATTGACCTACTGGACCGATGTGAAGCTCGGATCGACGATTCAGGTTGCTTCCCCATTTCGGCACCGCCCGCAGCCGGGGTTCGAGTTCACGAGATGGCGAGTGCCGCCTGAGCTGGTGCAGCGCTGCAACAGTGTGCCTGTCACTGCCCCGTCGCTCACTGCAATCGATCTCGCAACCTACGACTTCACCGAGCCGATCGACATTGCGCTCGGCAGCAAACAGGTGACATTGGAGACGCTACGGGAGGCATTGCGGCTGACAGCTCACAGACGGGGCAATACTGAGCGATGGAAGGTGATGTTGGACTCGCGAGCCGATCCCTGGTCGAAGGCCGAACGCCTCGCTCATCGGCTCTATCGCCAAGCCGGTATCACGGGTTGGGTCGCCAACAAGGAGCTGATTCTTCCCGGCGCCGGCACCTACTACCTGGACATCGCCTTCCAACGTGAGCGGATCGCCGGCGAGGTAGACGGCTGGCGATATCACTCCAAGCCCGAGGTGTTCGAGTCGGATCGGTTGCGACAGAACGCCCTCATCTTGGACGGCTGGCTGGTGCTGCGGTTCACCTGGAGGATGCTGACCACCGACCCGAACTATGTGGTGCGTGTCACGCACGAGGCGCTCGCGTCACGGGGCGGTCTGCGGTGAAGTCGCCCCGACTGCTGTGTCGCTCGGCGTGTCGTGCTCGCTCGCTGGCGAGTGCGGCTACTTTTCCGCGACTCGCGTCCGACGGACGCCTAGCCGCGCGGCACTTCGAAGGCGACCAGGTCGGCCGATTCGGCGTCGGCCCAGGGTCCGTGAATACGCAGCACCGCCAGGCCGGAGGTGGGGTATTTCCGGTCCATCCGAGCCCAGGCATCGCGCGGTTCGGGGCGGGTGCCGAGCAGGTCGGCGAGATCGGGGAGTCCCGGGCCGTGACCGATGAGCATCAGGCTGCCGAACTCTTCCGGGGTCTGTTGCACGAGGTCGAGCAGTTCGTCGGTGTAGGCCTCATAGATCTCCTCGCTGTAGCGGACCTCGCCTGCAGTAGCGCCGGCTTCGGTGGCCAACTGCCAGGTCTGTCGGGTCCGGACGGCGGTCGAGCACAGCACCAGATCCGGTTGCCAGCCTTGCCGAGCGAGCAGCTTCCCGGCTTCCGTGGCGTCCCTGATGCCGCGGGCGGCCAGTGGACGATCGTGATCAGGGAGCGGCTGATCCCACGCCGACTTGGCGTGCCGAAGGAGATAGAGGATGTGGGTCATGGGCGGAGCCTCTCAGGAGCGCGACCGTGGAACACCGTCATGGGCGGAGCCTCTCAGGAGAGTGTTGACGCTTTCGAGTGACCCGTATCGCCGGCGAGCAGATCCGGGCCCTAGGCTCCGCAGTATGCCGATCGCCTCGGAGAGACGCCGCATCGGGCGGCCGATAAGGCTTGCGAGCGTGCTTGCCGCAGCCATGCTCGTGCCAGCGAGCCTGGTGCTGGCCGCCTGCGGCCGGAGCGAGTCACCGATCTCGCCGTCCGCCAGCTCCACCGCCAGCGCTTCCAGTTCGGCTTCACCTGGCGACTCAGCCAGCCCGGAGATGTCCGGCACTCCTGCGGATGGCACCGCCACACCTGGCTCGTCGGCCACCCCGGGCGCGTCGCCGGATGCTTCCGGGATGCCGACCGGCACCGCGAGCGATGCGGTCACCGTGGCGCCCGCTTCCTGTACTTCGGTCACGCCGCTCCGGATCGAGAAGTCGGTGGTGGAGCCACGACGCACCACGGAGGTCGTCACCGTGGTCTCCGACGGTCGCACGCTGACGCCTGGCACCCGGGAACAGACGGACTTCACCGCTGCTGCACTGGTGTCACCCGACGGCACGACCACGATCGACGACGAGGCGACGCTGACCAAGATCGCGGGGATGATCGAGAAGTCGTCCAAGCACACGGTGCTGCTGAACCGCCCTGAGCCGCCGGACACCGGACTCGACACCAACAAGCGCCCGTTCAATTCGACCGGCACTTTCGTGCTCTATCGCGCCTCGGGGCTGCTCACCGCAGATGTCGTTGTGGAGTGCTCGGACCAAGAGCAGCGGTGGCGGTTCACCGCCGAGGCCAATCCGGCACTCGGGACGGTCAACTGTGCCGTCGAGCCGCCGCGCGGCAATGCGATGGCCCGGCAGGTGTATGGCGCTTTCTGCTGAGACTCGACCCAGCGACGACACGGCCTGAACCTCGCCGTGACGTCGCGGGCAGCCTGGGCTCAGGAATCGCCGGAACCGTCGTTTCCTTTGCCGCCTTTACCGCCCTTGCCACCCTTACCCTTGCCGCCGACCGGCAGGCCCTCCCAGATTTCCTTGCACTCAGGGCAGACCGGGAAGCGTTGCGGGTCGCGGCTGGGCACCCAGACCTTGCCGCAGAGCGCGACGACCGGCGTGCCCATCACCATGGCCTCAGTCAGCTTGTCCTTGGGCACGTAGTGCGAGAACCGCTCGTGGTCGCCCTCGTCGACTCGAAACTCGGTCCGCTCGTCGAGGATCGTCTCTGCACCGGGGCTGAGCTGCTGCTGGGTCACGTGGCCAGTCTAGGAAGCCGAGCCCGTCCGCGGTAGCCACTGCATCAGTCGGCGGGACATCAGACATGGCAGGGCTCGACTTTGAGCAATCGATCTGACAACCCGGTGACCGAAGTGATGGGATGGGCCGGATGTCCACCGATCAACCTGAGCCGACGACGCCCCCCGACGAGTCCGGCGCCGTGCCTGTTTCCCGGCGGGCGCTGGCCATCGGCATCTGCACCTGCGTGGTCGCGATCGCGTTCGAGTCGATCGCGGTGGCCACGGCCATGCCGGTGGCGGCTCGGGATCTTGACGGACTGGACTACTACGCCTGGTCGTTCTCACTGTTCTTGATCGGCATGCTGTTCGCGACCGTGGTGGCTGGCCGGCTGAGCGATCGGATCGGACCCGGCAAGCCGCTGTTCGTCGGGCTGGCGATCTTCGCTCTCGGCTTGGTGGTCGCGGGCACCGCCGGGAGCATGCTGCAGCTGGTCGGCGGGCGGCTGATCCAGGGCCTGGGCAGTGGTGTGATGAACACGGCCTCGTTCGTCCTCATCGCGCATGCCTTCGACGCCCGTCAGCGGCCGCGGATGTTCACCTACATCTCTACTGCTTGGGTGCTGCCGGCCTTTGTCGGGCCGCCGATCTCCGCTTGGATCACCGAGACCTTCAGTTGGCACTGGGTGTTCTTCGCGGTGCTGCCCCTTGTCGCGTTCGGCGCTGCCGTGTCCGCGCCGACGGTGATCAACCTGATCAAGAACTTCACCCCCTTGCCGCAGCGCGCCAACCGGCCGAAGCCTGCGCCGCTCTGGGCTGCGGGGGTGGTCGCGCTGGCCGCAGCGGCGATTCAGCTGGCCGGTCAGCGACTCGACTTGATTGCTGTCGGACTGCTCGGTGCCGGCATCGCAGGTCTGCTGGTCGCCCTGCCGCGGCTGATGCCGCCGGGCTTCTTGCGTTGGCGCCATGGGCTGCCGGCGGTGATCTGGGTACGCGCCCTGCTGCCCGGAGCGTTCTTCGGCGCCGAGTCGTTCCTGCCGCTGATGCTGGTGGAGCAACGACACGTACCACTGGTACTCGCCGGTGCGATGCTGACCATCGGCGCGATCGGCTGGACAGTCGCCTCCTGGTTGCAGTCCCAGTCCTGGTTGCCGGTCCGCCGGGACCGGCTGATCACGTACGGCACCTTGTCGGTCTGCCTCGGCATCGCCGTGTGTTTGGTAGTCGCGCTGTCGCCGGGGCTGTGGTTCGGGCTCGTCGGCGTCGGCTGGCTGTTCGGCGGATTCGGCATGGGACTGGCGACCGCGAGCACCGGACTGGCGGTGATGACCCTCACTCCGGCCGCAGAACAGGGCCGCAACGGGGCCTCGCTCAACGTCGGTGATGCCCTCGGCTCGGGTCTGTTCGTCGGTGTTGCCGGCTCGATCTTCGCCGCATTGCACGACCGTACGGAGCTGTCGATCACCTTCGGCGCGCTGCTCGCCGCGATGGTCGTGGTTGGTCTGCTCGCCACCCTCAGCTCGCTGCGGATCGGTCCCGTCAACAACGAGTCGTACCGGCCCCGGTGACTCGGAAGTGGCGGTGCGCCGGACTACACTCGCGCCGGTGACCAGGCAGACCCTCGATCCGAATGTGACGGATTTCAGCACCACGGGGCTGCCGCCTGCGTTCCCGGACCGGGCGGCCTGGGGCACGGCGACCAAGCTGAGGGCCTGGCAGGCCGCCGCCTTGCAGCAGTACTTCGATCAGCCGCAACGCGACTTCCTGGCCGTCGCCACACCGGGCGCTGGCAAGACTTCGCTCGCTCTCACCGTGGCCGCCAACCTGCTCGCCAAGCGAGCCGTCGATCGGATCGTGATCGTCGCGCCCACCGAGCATCTGAAGACCCAGTGGGCCGAGGCCGCTGACCGAGTAGGCATCGCCATCGACCCGCAGTTCGGCGTCCGCCAGGGCAAGGCCGCCAAGGACTTCAAGGGGATCGCGCTGACGTACGCGGGCGTGGCCGCCAATCCGCTCGCCCTGCGGATCAGGGTCGAGGGGTTCAAGACGCTGGTCATCCTGGACGAGATCCACCATGCAGGAGACGCACTCTCGTGGGGCGAATCGGTACGCGAGGCGTTCGACCCGGCAACCAGGCGGCTGATGCTGACCGGTACGCCGTTCCGCTCCGACACCAACCCGATTCCCTTCGTCCGGTACGAGCCGATGGGGGATGGCGGTCTCCGTTCGGTCGCCGACTTCACCTATGGGTACGCGGAAGCATTGGCCGATGCGATCGTCCGCCCGGTGTTGTTCATGGCCTACTCCGGCGACATGCAGTGGCGAACCAGCGCCGGCGATGAGGTGCACGCCCGGCTCGGCGGGCCGATGACCAAGGACCTCGCCGCGCAGGCATTGCGGACCGCGCTCGACCCGCACGGCTCCTGGATCTCGGCGGTGCTGCGGGCGGCGGACACCCGGCTGACCGAGGTGCGGCAGCACATGCCCGATGCCGGCGGTCTGGTGATCGCCACCGACCAGACGAGTGCCCGGGCCTATGCGGACCTGCTCAAGGCCATCACCGGGAAGATGCCCGTGGTGGTGCTCAGCGACGACACCGGTGCCGGCAAGAAGATCACCAAATTCGCCGCGGGCGACCAGCGGTGGATGGTGGCGGTTCGGATGGTGTCGGAGGGTGTGGATGTGCCCCGGCTCGCGGTGGGGGTCTATGCGACCACCACCTCGACCCCGCTCTTCTTCGCCCAGGCCGTGGGCCGGTTCGTCCGAGCCCGGGCGCGCGGCGAGACGGCGTCGGTGTTCGTGCCGAGTGTCCCGCTGCTGCTCAGCTTCGCTGCCGAGATGGAGCGAGAGCGCGACCACGTGTTGGCGCCCAAGTCCGAGCCGGACGAGGCAGCGCTGCTGGAGGCGGCCGAGCGGACCGAGACCGAGGCCGACCTGCCTGAGGGCACGTTTGCCGCGCTCGGCAGTGAGGCCGATTTCGACCGAGTGGTGTTCGACGGTGCCGACTTCGGCCTGACCGCGCAGGCGGGCAGCGCGGAGGAGCAGGACTATCTGGGGCTTCCCGGGTTGCTGGAGCCGGATCAGGTGAAGGACCTGCTGCGGCGACGGCAGGCCGATCATGCGCAGCGCAGCCCGCGTGCCGAATCGGCGGACCGGAGCACCCACCAGCAGCTCCGGGACCTGCGCAAGGAGCTGAACGGCTTGGTTGCTGCCTGGCATCACCGCACCGATCGTCCGCACGGGGCGATCCATGCCGAGCTGCGCAGCGCCTGCGGAGGACCGCCGTCGGCAGTGGCCAGCGCGGAGGAGCTGCAGGAGCGGATCGACCACATCCGGCAGTGGGCGGTCACCCGATCTTCAAGGTGAAGCTGGGGAGCGCGGAAAAGTCGCCCCGCGCTGGCCCTGAGGGGCCCTTCACCGGCGTGCCGCAGCATTGAGAGGCAACTTTCCTGCACCGCTACAGAGTGAACCCGATCACGATCGCCACGAACACGGCGAACACGACCACCGCCAGCACGGTCATGCCGATGTAGAAGGTCGCCGTCCGGGCGGGTTTCGCGAGAGCCGGTGGCGGTGCAGCGGGAGACACCGGCGGAGCCGGATCCGAGGCCAACGCGATCGTGTGCCCATCGGTCGACGGGGGTAGCTCGACGGGAACGGCCGAGGGCTCGACCCCAGGCGCCGGCTGAGCCGCCACAGGTTCCCGACCCTCCAGAGCATCCGCGAGTTGGTCGAAGGCGTCGGCCAGGATTGCCGCGGTCGGCGGGCGCCGATGCGGATCGGTGGCCAGACCGGAGCGGAACAATCCGTCCAAGGTCGCGGGTGCGCGGAGTTCTGCGGCGATCGGCGCCGGCTCGGCGGTCGCGGGGCGCGTGAGCAGGTCGGTCACCCTTTCCACCCGGTAGGGAGGAGAACCGGTGAGCAGCGCATAGGCGACCGCGCACAACGCGTACACATCGGCACGGTGGTCGACAGCGCTGGAGCCTGCCTGCTCGGGCGCCATGTAGGACGGCGTACCGACGATCATCGACCCGCTCGAGGAGTCGACGACGGAGCGGGCCACCCCGAGGTCGGCGACCACGACCGTCCCCGTCCCGTCCGGTCGGTTGCTGAGCAGCAGGTTGCCCGGCGTCACATCGCGGTGCACCAGATGGTGGCGGTGCAGCACCTCCAGACCGCGGGCCGCTTCCGCGCAGAGCCTGAGCGCTTTTGCCGGGTCTACCCGGCTGATCCGCACATCCTCCAGTGATCCGCCGTCCAGATAGTCCATGACGAAGTACGGCCGTCCGTCATCGAGCGTGCCGATGTCATAGACGTGGACAACGCGACGGTCCCTGATCCGGCGCAGGAACCGGGCTTCGGACAAGAAGCGCTCTCGGATGCCGGGATCGGCGGCCCAGTTGTCGGCCAGCACCTTGATCGCGACGGCGACGTCGAACTCGGGATCGTGGCCCAGCCAGACGGTGGCGAAGGCGCCGGCACCGATCCGGCGGATCAACTGATGGCGGCCGAGCTGTGTTGGTGTGCTCACCCTGGCTCCAGCGCTGCGTCTCTACCCACCACCCACCCCCTGGTCTCTATCCACCACCCACCCCCTTATCTCTACCCACCACCCACCCCCTTATCTCTACCCACCACCCGCCCCCTCGTTGATCAGGGGACCGGTCCGATAGGGGATGGCCTCCGACAAGCCGATCAGCGTCGAGGAACGAACCACCCAGTCCTCGCTGACCATCCGGTCGATCACCCGCTGCAGATCGGCGTTGTTGTGGGCCACGATCCGACACCAGAGGTCACCGCTGCCGGTGATCGTCCAGCACTCCAGCACCTCGGGAATCGCCGCGATGCGCTCGGTGAAGGCCTGTCGGCCGGTGTGCTGGGTGATCTGGATGGTGACGAACGCCGTCACCAGGTAGCCGATCGCCTCCGGGGAGATGTCCGGCCCCCACCCGGTGATCACGCCGGTCCGCTCCATCCGGTCCAGCCGGGCCTGCACGGTGCCCCGCGCGACTCGAAGCCGCCGGCTCGCCTCCAGCACCCCGATCCGTGGCTCCTCAGTGAACAGCGCGACGATGGCCCGATCGAGCCGATCCAGTGTGATGGGCGTCTCAGTGGTCATCCTGCTCCTCCTGTTCGGCTCGAACTTGAGTCGCGCTGATCAGGTTGTCTAGTCTGGCAGGTCTTGATTGCGCAGGTTGTCACGTCTTCGCATCATTCGACTATGACCGATGTGCTCACCGATGCTGTGCTGACCAATGAAGAGAAGCTCGCTCACCTGGACGCGGAGCAACTGCGTCAGCTGGTCGGGCTCGTTGAATACGACGCATCCCATGACCCCTTCCCGGTAACTGGCTGGGACGCCGTCGTCTGGATCGTCGGGAATGCCACCCAGACTGCGCTGCACTATCGGACCGCGTACGGGATGAAGCTGGTCGCCTATTCCGGTCCGGAGACTGGTCAGCGCGACCACAAGGCGTACGTCCTCACCTCCGGCGGGTGCCGGTTCGTGATCATGGGTGGAGTGGCGCCGGACAGTCCGCTCCATGATCATCATCGGGCGCACGGCGACGGAGTGTCCGACATCAGCCTGGAGGTGCCCGATGTGGACGTCTGCGTCGCCCACGCCATCAAAGTGGGGGCCAGGGTGCTGGTCGAGCCGCACGACGTGACCGACGAACACGGCACCATACGCACGGCCACCATCGCCGCGTACGGCGACACCGTGCACAGCCTGGTCGACCGGTCGCGCTATGACGGTCCCTATCTGCCGGGCTTCGTCGCGTACGAGGACACGTTGGTGGGCGACCGGCAGCCGGTGTTCTGGGCGTTGGACCACGTGGTCGGCAACGTCGAGCTGGGCCGGATGGACGAGTGGGTGGAGTTCTATCACCGGGTGATGGGCTTCACGAACATGGCGGAGTTCATCGGTGATGACATCGCCACCGACTACTCGGCACTGATGAGCAAGGTCGTGGCGAGTGGCAACCATCGGGTGAAGTTCCCGCTCAACGAGCCGGCGATCGCCAAGAAGAAGAGCCAGATCGACGAGTTCCTGGAGTTCTACGACGGCCCGGGCGCTCAGCACCTGGCGTTGGCCACCGACGACATCGTGGCGGCGGTGGACACTCTCCGGGCAGCCGGCGTCGAGTTCTTGAACACGCCGGACTCCTACTACACCGATCCCGAGTTGCGGGCTCGGATCGGCGAGGTCCGGGTGCCGATCGAGACCCTGCAGGAGCGCGGCATCCTGGTCGACCGGGACGAGGACGGCTATCTGCTGCAGATCTTCACCCGACCGATCGGCGACCGGCCGACGGTGTTCTTCGAGCTGATCGAGCGGCACGGCTCGCTCGGCTTCGGCAAGGGCAACTTCAAGGCCCTGTTCGAAGCCATCGAGCGGGAGCAGGAACGCCGCGGCAATCTGTGACCGGTCCCTCTGCAAGCAACCTAGCCCAGACCCGGATCTGCTCGATCTTGTAGGCGTCGCTCGATCTACAGATAGAGCAGATCCGACAAGATCGAGCGAAACCGATGGGGACAGGGCACTCTGTAGATTGGGAGGGTGTCTGAGATCCCCGTAGGTTCGCCGCCGGTTCCGCCGGGGCGTCATGCCGCACCCAGCGGCTGGTATCCCGATCCGGTCAACCCCGCCAACGAGCGCTACTGGGACGGCTGGCAGTGGTCCCGGAACACTCGGCCGATCGACAATCCGGCGCCGCCGGCCGGCCCGCCCGGCTACGCGCCGCCGGGAACCTCCCAATCACCTGGCCAACTGCCCTCCGGGCAACAGTCCTACGGACAACCGCAGCAGCCCGCTGGCCAACAGCCGTATCCACCACAGCAGTACCCGCCACAACAGTACGGTCAGCAGCCGTACGGGCAGCCCGGCTATGCACAGCCGTACGGATTCAAGCCGATCGCGACGACCGCCGACGGGGTGCCGTTGGCCGGCTGGTGGTCGCGTGCCCTGGCCATCGTGATCGACGCGGTGCTCGTCAGCACTGTCGCGGCGTTGCTGGCGATGCCGATCTATCTGCGGATGGCACAGACCGTGGGTGACTTCTTCCGCGAGTCGTTCCGCGCTGCCGAGCAGGGCCTGCCGATGCCGCCTCAGCCAGACGTTTCGACGTTCATCTCCGCCACCGACCAGTTGATCCTGCTTGCGGTGACGTTCGGTTTGCACACGCTCTATCTGGTGGCTTTCGTGCGTTGGCGGAGCGCCACCCCGGGCAAGATGATCGTCGGTCTGCGGGTGGTCCCGGTCGACCAGGGGCGGAGCACCGAGAAGCTCAGCTGGTCGGCCGTCGTCTTTCGAGCACTCTGCTGGACTCTCCCGAACACGTACGCGCTGCTGATCGTGGTCCGAATCGCCGATGTCGTGCTCCCGCTGACCAACCCCAGACGCCAAGCACTGCACGATCTGGTCGCCAGAACCCAAGTGATCCGGACCAGATAGCGATCCTCACCAACAAGCTGCTGCTTCATCCCCGACATCGGGGGTTGAGCCAGCAGCTTGTTGTGTCTCTGCACCGGCTAGCTGGTCGGAGCCGGGGTGATCCGACCGGACACCTCGCCCAGCCGGATGACGCCGCCGTTCGGCCCGCCCGGCGCCCGGCCGCGCAGCACGACCTCGTCCCCGTCGGCGAGGAAGGTTCGTTCCTCACCGCCGAGCAGCAGCGGCTCCGAGCCGTTCCAAGTCAGCTCCAGCAGCGACCCGCGCTGCTCAGCTGCCGGGCCTGAGATGGTGCCCGAGCCGAACAGATCGCCGGTGCGCAGCGAGGCGCCGTTGCTGGTCAGATGGGCCAGCATCTGGGCGGGGGAGTAGTACATCGACGCGTACGGGCAGGTGCTCACCAGATAGCCGTTGATCCAGACCTCGACCTCGATCGCATAGCCGCTCACCTCACCGCGCAGATAGTCCAGCAGTTGCGGCTCCTGCGGCGGCAGCGGGCAACGCGCCGCATCCAGGGCGGCCAGCGGCAGCACCCAGGCCGAGATCGAGGTGGCGAAGCTCTTGCCCAGGAACGGACCGAGCGGCACATACTCCCAGGCCTGCAGATCCCGTGCCGACCAGTCGTTGAGCAGCACCGCCCCGAAGACGTGCTCGGCGAAGGCATCGACACCGACCGGTACGCCCTGGGTCGATCCGACACCGACCACGAAGCCCAGCTCCGCCTCGATGTCGAGCCGGCGGCTGGGCCCGAAAGTCGGCTCCTCCTGGTCCGGTGCCTTTCGTTGCCCATTCGGTCGTACCACCGGCGTACCGGTCGGCACTACGGTGCCCGCCCGGCCGTGATAGCCGATCGGCAGGTGCTTCCAGTTCGGTGTCAGCGGCGCGCCTCCGGGACGGAAGATCCGTCCGACATTGGTGGCGTGATATTCGCTGGCGTAGAAGTCGACATAGTCGGCCACCTCGATCGGCAGGTGCAGTTGCACGCTCCCGGCCGGCCGCAGATGTGGCTCGACGATCTCCCGACCGGACTCCTCGGTCAGCAGCGCCTGCAGCAGGTGGCGCGCCTCGGCCCAGGCTTCAGGCCCCAGCGACATCAGCGGATTCAGGGTGGGCTGCTGGAACACCTCGCCTTCCAGCCCCGCGGAATGCGCCATCTCAGACAGGTCGAGCACCTGGTCACCGATCGCGACACCCACCCGGCGAACCTCGGAATCGGGGGTGGTGAAGATCCCGTACGGCAGTTCCTCGGCGCCGAACGGCGCTCCCGGTGCGACCTCGAACCAGCTCATCGCACGGACTCCAATCCGGTGAGCAACCCTAGTGTGACCAGGTCCTGGACCGGGTCGGTGACCCCGCAGCAGCCGAAGCTGCGGAATCGCCGCCGGACTCGGGTCACGGTCGCATCATCCCAGTCGCTCAGCGCGGCGTAGATCCGGCCGGGGTCGTCCAGCCGCAACAGCTCGGCCGCCTGGTCGGTGCCGGCTCCGTCGACCAGCGCCTCGACGGCCATCAGCACGGTCAAGAACCCGTGCTGGTGCAGGGTCTCGCCGCGCTCATTGAGGATCCGGTTCGGCCAGGCTCGGTGCAGCCCGGCGGTCGCCTTGAACGGCAGATCGGCCTCGATCAGCTCCGAGAGCTGCTCGGCCAGCTGGTCGGCCGTCGGGTACGCGTCCGGCACCACCCCGCCGGTCCGGATCTTTCCCGACAGCCCGGCCGCCTCGATCACCTCGATCGCCGCGACCCAACCGGGCTGGAACGGCAATTCCACGAAGATGGCGACCTCGTCCGGGTCGAACTCCTGCGCAGCCGCCACCACTCGCTGCGCGTTGCCGCGCAGATCAGCCAGGTCGCGCAAGGCGATCTCGGTGGCCACCACCTGCAGGCCCGGCAGGTCCCGGCGGGCCAGCGCCGTCAGCCCGCCGGCGCCGCTGGTGATCACCACGCTGATCGGCAGCGGCGTACCATCCGGAGCCGAGTCGCGGGCGGCTCGGGATGCTGTGGCCAGCTCGGTGTCGGGCAACACCAGCGGGCCGATCAGCGGCGCGTACCCGGCGGACCGGTGAACCCGATGCTCGTCGACGGCGTCGCTGACGGCCGCATTGCCGGGCGGGAAGACCGCGGCATCGTCGACCAGTCGTTCGAACAGCGCATCCAGAGAGCCCACACCTGCACAATAGGGCCCGGCACAATGACCCTGTGGCCGACTACACGAGCGCTGACGTCGAGATGCAGCTGACCCGTCTGCGGGCCGCCTGTCTGGCGCTGCCGCAGACCTCGGAACGCCTCAGCCACGGCGGGCCGTGCTTCTTCATCCGGGAGAAGAAGTGCTTTGTGATGTTCCTCGACGACCATCATTGCGACGGTCGGCTGGCGATCTGGTGTGCGGCGCCCGAGGGCGCTCAGGCCGAGATGCTCGAGACGGAACCGGACCGCTTCTTCCGTCCCCCGTATGTCGGGCATCGTGGCTGGCTCGGCGTGCACCTGCGCACCGTCACCGATGAGGAGTTGACCGCGATCGTCACCGAGGCGTTCCGCACCATCGCGCCGCCGACTGTGCTGCGGCTAATGTGAGGTATGGCCTTCTATCGCAGCGTCGGCGAGATCCCACCCAAGCGTCATACCGTCTTCCGGCAGCTGGATGGGACGCTCTACGCCGAGGAGTTGATGGGGGAGGAGGGCTTCTCGTCAGACTCGTCCCTGCTCTATCACCGGGGCATTCCCTCGGCCATGAGCGGGGCGCGGGTCTGGGACCTGCCGGACCTGACCACAGTGCCGAATCACCCGTTGCGTCCCCTGCACCTGCGGCTGCCCGCGTTGTTCGTGGGTCGTGATCCTGCCGAGGTCGACCTGGTCACCGGTCGGATCCTGGTGCTGGGCAACGGTGATGTCCGGATCAGCTATGCGGTCGGATCCCAGGCCTCGCCGCTCTATCGCAACGCCGTCGGGGATGAGTGCGTCTACATCGAGTCCGGCTCAGGCGTGGTCGAGACCGTCTTCGGTGCGTTGACCTTCCAGGACCGGGACTACGTGCTCATCCCGCGCGCCACGGTGCACCGCTGGCTGCCGGACGGCGTGGTGAAGGCGTACGCGATCGAGGCCAACTCCCACATCTCACCCCCGAAGCGCTATCTGTCCCGGTACGGCCAACTGCTGGAGCACAGCCCGTACTGCGAGCGGGATCTGCATGGGCCGACCGAGCCGCTGCTGGTCGAGGGCACCGACGTGGAGATCTACACCAAGCATCGAGGCAACGGACCGAGCGGCATCGTCGGCTCGATCGTGTCGGCGAGCACGCACCCGTTCGACGTGGTCGGCTGGGACGGCTGCCTCTATCCGTACACGTTCAACGTCGACGACTTCGAGCCGATCACCGGCCGGGTGCATCAGCCGCCGCCGGTCCATCAGGTCTTCGAGGGATACAACTTCGTGGTCTGCAATTTCGTGCCGCGCAAGGTCGACTACCACCCGCTGGCGATCCCGGTGCCTTACTACCACTCCAATGTGGACTCCGACGAGATCATGTTCTATTGCGGCGGCGACTATGAGGCTCGAAAGGGTTCCGGCATCGGGCTGGGCTCGATCACCGTTCACCCCGGCGGTCACAGTCACGGGCCCCAGCCGGGTGCGGCGGAAGCGGCCATCGGCAAGCACTACTTCGACGAGCTCGCGGTGATGGTCGACACCTTCCGTCCGCTCGAGCTCGGACCCGGTGCGCTGGCCAGCGATGACGGAAAGTATGCGGGCAGCTGGGATCGAGTACTACACGAGTAGTCACGTCCTGAGAGGGGGTGGAGGATGTATCACGCACGGCGGCCGGGTCGTCCTCTCTATATGCCCCGACACACGGGGTCGCCACGCCCAAGGGAGATCCGATGACCGACACGTACACCGTCCTGTGGGACATGAGCCGCAGCAATCTCGACGAGCCGTTCCGGGGCGGACTGGAGAGTGTTACCCCTGGTGGCGCATCGACTGCGCGGGTGCAGCGAACCGAGCTGACCAAACGGGAGGTACGTGATCTCTCCCGCGCGCCCGAGGTCGCCGCGGTCGCTCCGGTGATGCCGACGAACCTGATCGCACCGGTGTCGAACGACGAGGCCGGGGTGGAGGCCGCGGCCGAACCGGCACCGGGCGGCGTGGCCTGGGGGATCGAGGCCGTCGGTGCCGTGGCCAGTCAACGCGACGGCTCCGGTGTGGTGCCGGCCATCCTGGACACCGGCATCGATGCCTCCCATCCGGCGTTCACCGGCGTGACCCTGGATCAGGTGGACTTCTCCGGTTCCGGCAACGGTGATCGCCAGGGGCACGGCACTCACTGCGCCGGCACGGTGTTCGGCCGCGATGTCGACGGCACCCGGATCGGGGTCGCCCGCGGCGTCAGCCATGCGCTGATCGGCAAAGTGCTCGGTGACGACGGCAGCGGCGACTCCGACATGCTGTTCCGCGGCATCCAGTGGGCCGCTCAGAGCGGCGCCCAGGTGATCTCGATGTCGCTGGGATTCGACTTCCCGGGGCTGGTGCAACGGCTGGTGCAGCAGGGTTTCCCGGTCGACCTGGCGACCTCGCGGGCACTGGAGGCCTACCGGGCGAATCTGCGGATGTTCGACACTTTGATGCGGCTGCTGGCGGCTCAGATCGACTTCACCGGGGGCACGGTGGTGGCCGCGGCCAGTGGCAATGAGAGCAAGCGCAAGGTCAACCCGGACTATGAGATCGGGGTGTCTCTGCCGGCGGCCGCCGACGGGGTGCTGTCGGTCGGCGCCCTGGGCCGCTCGCCGAACGGGCTGGTCATCGCCCCCTTCTCCAACACCTTCCCGCAGGTGGCCGGACCCGGTGTCGAGGTGCTCTCGGCCAAGGCCGGTGGCGGTCTGGTCGCCTTCAACGGCACCTCGATGGCCACCCCGCATGCGGCCGGGATCGCCACCTTGTGGTGGCAGGACGTGACGGCCTCCCCGCTGCCGTCGACCTCGACGACCGTCACAGCTCGAATGCTCGCTGCCTGCGACCTCAGCCAGCTGGCACTCGATGTGGACGTCGCAGACCGCGGCATGGGTCTGGTCCAGGCACCGGCGCAGCAGCTGCCCTAGGCAGGCCCGTGAGCGGGAAGACGGCGCGCCCGGCGTGCGGAGAAGCGATGAGCGAAGACACGTCTTTCGTCTTCGCGAAGAGTGACGACGTCGCCGGTGAACGCGGGCCGTCGTCGCGAGCGGGTCCGTCAATCTGCTCAGAGCGGGAAGTCGACCCCGGTCAGCTCTTCCGACGCCGTCCACAGCCGTTTGGCCAGTTCAGGATCGCTGGCTTCGGTGGACCGGCCGAGCAGGATCGGGGTGCCACGATTGCCGGCCATTCCGGCTGGGCCCACATACGACCCACCCGGGATGTCGGCGGTCGCGGCGAACAGCGACGACCAGGCACCATGTTCGGGAGATTGCCCCATCACCTTGGTGACCATCAGGGTTGCCCGGTCCGCCACCGCGTTGCCGCTGTGGCCCTGCAGATTGGTGCGGACGAAGCCCGGGTGGACAGCCATCGCGCGGACGGAGGAGCCGGCTGCGGTCAACCTCCGCTGCAACTCCAGCACGAACAGCAGGTTCGCCAGCTTCGACTGCCCGTACGCGGGCCACTGCCGATAGCGGCGATGCTCCCAGTTCAGATCGGTCAGGTCCAGGTGGCCCACCCGGTGGGCGGCCGAACTGAGGCAAACGATCCGGTCGGTGATCCAGGGCAGCAGCAGGTTGGTGAGCGCGAAGTGCCCCAGGTGGTTGGTGCCGAACTGCAACTCGAAGCCCTGCGCGGTTCGGGTCAGCGGGACCGCCATCACACCGGCATTGTTGATCAAGAGGTCGATCGGGTCGACCCAGGCAGCGGCGAAAGCGCGGACCGAGTCGAGATCGGCCAGGTCCAGCGGGCGAGCCTGCGCGTCAGCTCCCAGCCTACGGACCACATCCTCGGCCTTTGCCAGGTTGCGAGCCGCGACCACGACCCGAGCGCCCTTGTCGGCCAGCACGTGTGCAGTGGCTTGGCCGACGCCGCTGGTGGCGCCTGTGATGACCACCGTGCGCCCGGCTTGTGACGGAATCTGCTCGATCGACCACGGTGCCCGGTTCGCCATCAACTCACCGTATTCCCTCGGTCTCGACCGCGACACGGGCCGCGGCCCATTCGGTGATCACCTCGGCCGTGTTGGCGGGAGCTACGGCGGCGGTCAGGTCCAGCAGGACCGTGGTGTCGAAGCCGTTGCGGGCCGCGTCCAGCGCGGTGGCCTTGACGCAGTAGTCGGTCGCGATCCCGCAGACATCCACGTCGGTCACCTCCCGGCTGTGCAGCCAGTCGGCCAGCGGCTCGCCGTCGCACTTCCCCTCGAAGCCCGAGTACGCGGCCGCATACTCGCCCTTGTCGAAGATCGCCTCGAACCTGGTGTCACCGAGATTCGGGTGCAGTTCAGCGCCGGCGGTGCCGGCCACACAGTGCACCGGCCAGGAGTGGACGTAGTCGGGGTGCTCGGAGAAGTGATCGCCCGGATCGATGTGGTGGTCGCGGGTGGCGATCACATGGTCGTAGCCGTGCTCATCGGCGATCAGCTCCGCGATCCGTCGTCCGACCTCGGCGCCGCCGGCCACCGCCAGCGACCCGCCCTCGCAGAAGTCGTTCTGCACGTCGACGACGATCAGCGCCCTGGTGCCTCCGGTCATGTCTCTCCCCTCAGAGCTTCGGTGCGTACGGGTTGTCCAGCGAGCCGTGCTCATCGAGATAGGCGGTGTCGATCACCGGTTCGCCGCGGGACATCTTCCACGCCTCCAGCGGCAGCTCCGCCCGGGATCGTCGGTGTCGCTCGCGGGCTGCCGCCAGATCCTCCTCGACCAGGATCTCACCGCCCTGCACCAGGGGCACCAGCAGTTCGCGGTCGTTGTGATCGCCGACCGGAGGAGCGCCGATGCCGATCAACTCCAACTCGGCAACGCCACGATCGTTGAACCGGCGCAGCGCGAATTTGCGACCGCCGACGCTGACCTTGTCGGTGCTCTTCTTGGCGACCGAGACCAGCGGGGCCCCCGGGTCGTCAGTGTCGGCGCGGGCCACCAGCTTGTAGACGAAACCGCAGGTCGGATGCCCACTGCCGGTGACGAGCGCGGTGCCCACCCCATAGCCGTCGACCGGCGCACCGGACAGGGCGGCGATGTTCCACTCGTCCAGGTCGGAGGTGACGATGATCTTGGTCTGGGTCGCGCCGAGGGAGTCCAGCAGGGCACGTACCTGGGTGGCCAGCAGCGCCAGATCGCCGGAGTCGAGCCGGACCGCGCCGAGCTTTCCGTCCGTCAACTCCACCCCGGTACGCACCGCGTTGGTCACGTCATAGGTGTCGACCAGCAGAGTGGTGTCGGTGCCGAGCGCGGCGATCTGGGCGCGGAACGCCTCGGTCTCGTCGCCGTGCAGCAGGGTGAAGGAGTGCGCGGACGTGCCACGAGTGGGTACGTGGTAGCGCCTGCCTGCCTCCAGGTTCGAGGTGGCCTCGAATCCGGCGATGTAGGCGGCGCGGGCAGCGGCCACGGCAGCCAGCTCCTGGGTGCGCCGGGAGCCCATCTCGATGCAGGGCCGATCGCCGGCCATCGCCGTCATTCGTGACGCAGCCGACGCGATCGCCGAGTCGTGGTTGTAGATGCTGAGCAGCACCGTCTCCAAGATGACGCCCTCGGCGAAGGTGCTGTCCACGACCAGCAACGGAGAGCCGGGGAAATAGATCTCACCCTCCGGATAGCCCCAGATGTCACCGGAGAAGCGGAAGTCGGCGAGCCAGTCGGCGGTGGGCTGGTCGACCACGTCCGTATCAAGCAGGAAGCGCAACGACTCCTCATCGAAGTGAAAGGCACGCAACGCTCGCAGGGCACGGCCGACCCCGCACACCACGCCGTACCGACGACCGGGCGGCAAGCGGCGGCCGAAGAGCTCGAAGACGCTGTGCCGGTTCGCCGTGCCCGCCTGCAAGGCAGCCCGCAGCATGGTGAGCTCGTAGTGATCGGTCAGCAATGCGGTGGTGGGCACCCGCGTCGGGCCCCAAGCGCTGGAAAGGCTCACAAGCTGAACCTAGGGCATCGCTGCCCGATCGAGCACCCTGCAGCGCTGCCGGATCGGGCGCGACAGCGCGGGATTCGCGGTCAGAGAATGATGAGGAGGTGGTCGGGATGAATGCACAGGAGTTGCTCGGCGCAGAGCCCGCATACCGAAGCACGTCGCGCACCAGCGACGAGGGCGCAGGCTGGACACCGGAGACCACGGACGCGCTCGCCGAGCTCCCCGATGCCGCTTGGGTGGCATTGGCGTGCGAGCAGCCGACCGGCGACCTGCCGTCGGCCGCGGACGGTCGGGCTCTGCGCCAACTGCCCCGCAAACTCACCTGGTTTCGGGCAAAGGTGCTCTGGGGAACCCGCAACGACTTCATCGCTCGGTTGTCCGACCCGACGGCGGGGTTGCGTCGCCGGCACGTGGGCGACCCGGATCGGCACCGGCTCAGCGTCGACCTGACCACACCGGCCGGACAGGGGTCCGAAGGACCATTGTCCTTCCTGCTGATGGGTGACACCGGCGAGGGTGATTGCAGCCAGTACGCCCTGGTGCCACCGCTCACCACCGTCGCGGCGCGGGTGAACGCACGTTTCCTCTTTGTGTGCAGCGATGTCATCTATCCGGTGGGCCGGCTCAACGACTACACGGTGAGGTTCTATCACCCGTACAAGACGCTCCCGGTGCCGATCTATGCCATTCCCGGCAACCACGACTGGTACGACGGACTCGAAGCGTTCATGACCAACTTCGTCGGCCCGGACGCGGTCGGGGCAGCGGCCGCGGAGGTGACCGCCAAGCCCAGCTCCCGGCTGGCTCGCGTGCGAGCCTGGTGCCTGGATCTCATCCGCGAACTGCTGTGGTCGAACCCGAACTGGAACCTGAACCAGGAACTGATCGCCGCTGGTCCGCCGATGCGCGGGGCGGCCAACCAGCAGCGGCAGCCGGCTCAGCCGGGGCCGTACTTCACCATCGAGACCGACCACGTACGGTTCGTCTGTATCGACACCGGGATCCTCGGTGGCCTCGACGGTGACCAGGGACGCTGGCTGCGGGAGGTGTCCGCCGACGAGAAGCCCAAGATCTTGTTGACCGGGAAGCCGCTGGTGGTCGACGGCGAGGTCAAGCGGGCGTACCGGATCGAGGACGCGCCGCCCGAGCTGGACACAGTGCTGAAGGTCGCGCACCATCCCGACCATCACTACGTGGCCGTCATCGGCGGCGATGTCCACAACTATCAGCACTACCGGGTACGGCTGACGGGGCCGGGCCAGCCGCCGGGGCGGGTCATGCATCACATCGTGTCCGGGGGTGGCGGCGCCTTCATGCACGCGACGCATCTGGTGTCGTACGTCGACACGGCGGAGGAGGATCTGGCCTTCGGCGAGCAGGACTATCGGGCCTACCCGCTGCGGATGGACTCGCTGGCCGCGTTCAGCATCGTGCTGCAGTCGGTCGTCTCGCGTCTGCGGCTGCCACTGAAGATCCAGATCGACGACCGCCAGGCCGCGCAGATGATCAACCAGCGCTTCACCCGGCTGGGCGCGCCGGAGCCCTACCCGGAGCTGAGACGGCCGGGTGAGCCGGTCGCACCGGCCGCACCGCCGCCGCTGACCTGGCTGCAGCGGGTGGTGAATCGAGGCATCCTGGTGGCAATCGGTGGCCGGCGGTTCCAGAGCCTGCTGGCCCCCGCGCTCGATTGGGATCGCCCGCCGTTCTTCAAGCACTTCCTGCAGCTCGAGGTCGGTCCCGCCGGGGTCCGCGTCCGCTGCTATGCGGTGACTGGTCGAGGAGGCAAGGACGAGATTGATCCGCCGGTGGAGGAGGAGTTCACCATCCCCATCGGTTGAGATCGCGGGATCGGCCCGAGATTTGCGACAATGGTCGGTATGCCCGAGACCGAGGGCGGGCAGGTGACGCCCGCCGGAAGCACCGCGATCGCCGACCGTCCCCAAGAAGAGGCCCTCATCCAGACACCCTGGGTGACGATCGTGTGGGACGACCCGGTCAACCTGATGTCGTACGTGACGCATGTCTTCGTCACCTATTTCCACTACGCCAAGTCCAAGGCGCGACGGCTGATGCTGCAGGTCCACACGGAGGGCAAGGCGGTGGTGTCCAGCGGCTCCCGCGAGGAGATGGAGCGGGACGTCACGGCGATGCACGAGTTCGGCCTCTGGGCCACCCTGGACAAGGCTGAGAAGTAGGCGATCGACGACATCATGCGAAAGTTCCGGCGCAAGAGCGGGGCGGTGGTCACTCAGCTCAGCGGCTATGAAGTGGAGCTGCTGACCTCTTTGGTCAACCAGCTGGTGGAGATGATCAGCGACGGTCAGCCCGAGACCTTCCAGCGGCCCGAGAGCAGCGATCCGTTCGAGTTGTGGGCCCAGGAGCTCGCCGTCGATCCCGATCAGCCCGAAACCCACGACGATCCCGTGCTGCGACGGCTGTTCCCGGATGCCTATCCGCACGATGCTCAGGCGTCCTCGGACTTTCGTCGGTTCACCGAGCGAGAGATGAAGACGAAGAAGATCGCCGACGCGCAGGTGGTGTTGAGCTCCCTGGCCGCGACCGCGGGTGGGACGATCGCCTTGCGGGTGCCCGCCGAGGAGGTCCAGCCCTGGTTGCGGACGTTGACCAGCGTGCGGATCGCGGTGGCGACTCGGCTCGGCATCACCGACGCAGAGTCGGCGGAGGAGCTGGCCCAACTGCCCGACGACGACCCGCGGAGCTTCATGGTGAGTGTCTACGACTGGCTCGGGTTCGCCCAGGAGACGATGATCTCCGCGCTGTGACTCCTGTCGCGCTGGAAGGGCGCCTCGAGGCTCCGTCCTTCCTCCCGCGCTCGCGACCCGACTCCGTCGTGGTGACAATGAGCGGTCGACTCAGTCGCGGTGACAGTGAGCGGTCGCTCGCTCACTCGTCAGGACGGAGCCGGCACCCCGCCATCGCTCCGCGCTGTGATTCCTGTCGCGCTGGCAGGGTGCCTCGAGTCTCCGTCCTTCCTCGCTCGCTCGCGACCTGACTCAGTTGCGGTGACAGTGAGCGGTCGCTCGCTCACTCGTCAGGACGGAGCCGGCACCCCGCCATCGCTCCGCGCTGTGATTCCTGTCGCGCTGGCAGGGTGCCTCGAGTCTCCGTCCTTCCTCCCTCGCTCGCGACCCGGTCCAGTCGCGGTGACAGTGAGCGGTCGCTCGCTCACTCGTCAGGACGGAGCCGGCACCCCGCCATCGCTCCGCGCTGTGATTCCTGTCGCGCTGGCAGGGTGCCTCGAGTCTCCGTACTTCCTCCCTCGCTCGCGACGTGACTCAGTCGCGGTGACCTCGCAATGCGACTCAGTTGCGGTGACAGTGAGCGGTCGCTCGCTCACTCGTCAGGACGGAGCCGGCACCCCGCCATCGCTCCGTCTACGCTGGCGCGCGTGTTGAGGATCTCCCAGGATTATGTCGACGCGATCATCACCCACGCTCGGCGCGATTTCCCGGATGAGGCGTGTGGCGTGATCACCGGACCGGAGGGCTCCGATGTGCCGGCTCGCTTGATCCCGATGATCAATGCCGACCGTTCGCCGACCTTCTTCCGGTTCGACCCGGCTGAGCAGTTCGCCCTGCACAAGGAGATGGACGCCCGCGACGAGGAGATCGTCGTGGTCTACCACTCTCACACCTCCACCGAGGCATATCCGTCGCGGACCGACATCAAGTTCGCGGCGGAGCCACAGGCGCACTACCTCCTCGTGTCGGTGGCCGAGACGGGAGCCGAGGACGGACCGGCCGAGGTCCGGTCGTACCGGATCTTGGACGGTGTGGTCACCGAGGAGGAGATCGAGATCACGGCTGATCGGCCCGCCGCCGCGGAACAGCCGGAATAACCCTGGCCACCGTCGTGGTTATGCGACGGTACGCGACAGCGACATCCCCGCGCCGAACCAACAGACCCAGGCGCGGGGGAACTGAACGAGGAGACGACGAACGTGGCCGTTGAAGTACGGATTCCGACCATCCTGCGGACTTACACCGGTGGTGCCAAGGCGGTGGCCGGCGACGGCGGCACCCTCGCCGAGGTGATCGATGATGTCGAGAGCCGTCATCCCGGGCTGAAGGCCCGACTGGTCGAAGAGGCCGGCCTTCGCCGGTTCGTGAACGTCTATGTCAACGACGAGGACGTCCGGTTCACCGGCGGTCTCGGGGCTCCCACTGCCGACGGCGATGTCGTCGTCGTGCTGCCGGCCGTCGCGGGTGGTTGCTGACGACGTCGCCTTCGGCGACCGTTCAGCGACACCGCTGTCCTCTCGACGCAGATGCGTTTCGACTCGTTGGCCGACTCGGTCGGCCAGACCCCGCTCATCGGTCTGCCGCGCCTCTCGCCGGCCGAGGGCGTACGGCTGTGGGCCAAGCTGGAGGATCGCAACCCGACCGGCTCCATCAAAGACCGCGCGGCGTTGAACATGATCAAGGTTGCCGAGGCCGACGGCACGCTGCGGCCCGGCGCCACGATCCTGGAGCCGACCAGCGGCAACACCGGCATCTCGCTCGCGATGGCGGCGAAGCTGGCCGGCTATCGGATGATCTGCGTGATGCCGGAGAACACCTCCATCGAGCGCAAGCAGATCCTGGCCATGTGGGGGGCGGAGATCGTCTCGTCACCGGCCGCCGGCGGCTCCAACGAAGCCGTCGCGGTGGCCAAGAAGCTCGCCGCCGAGCACCCCGACTGGGTGATGCTCTACCAGTACGGCAATCAGGCGAACGCCGAGGCGCACTATCTGACCACCGGCCCGGAGATCGCCGCGGACCTGCCCGAGGTGACCCATGTGGTGGCCGGGCTCGGCACCACCGGCACCTTGATGGGGATCGGGCGCTACTTCCGCGAGACCAAGCCCGGGGTCAAGATCATCGCCGCCGAGCCCCGTTACGGCGAGTTGGTGTACGGGCTGCGCAACATCGACGAGGGCTTCGTACCGGAGCTCTACGACCCGCAGTATGTGGACGCGCGCTTCTCGGTGGGTTCTCGTGACGCTGTTCGGCGGGTGCGCGAGCTGCTCGAGCGGGAAGGCATCTGGGCCGGTCTGTCGACCGGTGCCATCCTGCACGCGGCGCTGGCGCAGGGCGTCCGGGCGGCGAAGGCGGGTAAGACCGCTGACATCGTGGTGATCATCGCCGACGCCGGCTGGAAATATCTGTCCACCGGCGCTTACACGACCGACCTCGACACCGCCGAGGATGTCCTCGACGGCCAAGTCTGGGCGTGATTCCTCCGGGCCCCGCCCGACCTCGTTCGCTCCACGCGGCCTGACCTGACCCCAGTGTTGTTCAATGGCCCTCGCTGGACGTGCACCATTGAACAGAATTCCGGCTGAGCGCCGGCGGATGCCGTGCGAAGGTCAGCCAGCTGGCGACCAGTACGGGTCGCGGCCGGCGCAGGCGAGGACTCGGTCCAGCAGGGGAGCGCCGTCGGCCACCGCCAGCCGTGGCCCGAAGAGTCCCGCTCGGGCCGACGGATCATCCGGGGTGTTGAACACCATCACCCAGGAAGCGTCCAGGTTCGGCTCCGCGACCTCGTACGGCTGATCGGTTGCCGCCGCAAGGTCCCAGCCATGCAGGACCAGTTCGTTGTTGACCACGAAACCCATGTCTGTGGCAGGCAGGGTGATCCCGCCTGCGGTCGTCTCGCCCTCCCATGCCGCCGGATCGCTCCAGGCTGCGACCAGACGCGTCAGCCGGGCCGGGATCTCGGTCCGCCAGTCATCCGCCAACGTCATCGCCCACGGATTCGGTGGCGTACTCGTCGTCGGCCCCGGGACCTTGCCCGCGGCATCGGTGAAGGCTGCCGCCAGCCCGGAGATGTGGGTCAGCAGGACCCGTACGGTCATCTCGGCACACGGTGTCGGATCGCCCAGCTGCTGGTTGCGCACTCCCGCCACCAGGCGCGACACCTGATCGGCGGGATGGGTCAAGTTCACGGTCATGGTCGTCCTCCTTGTCGCCAACTCCATCCACCCTGGCACGGTTTTGTCCCATGGTCCCCCGTGGGCGTGCACCATTGAACAGAACCGGAGGAGGGCGGGCGGCTCGGGCTGGTGTCCCTATTGACGCCAGAATTGCAGGTACTCCACTGACCCGAAGATGGTCAGGAAGACCGCATAGCCGGCGATCACGACCAGCGCACCGCCGAGATTCGCTCGCCTGCCGGCGCCCTTCTTCGGATCGAGCCACCCCTGCAGCGCTCGTCCGGCAGCAGGCATCAGCACCCAGGTCAGCAAGCTGACGCTGATCACTTGGCTCAAGAACATGGTGAGCCACACGTCGGTGCCCAGCCGGCGGATCAACGGATCGACGAATCTGGAGAGCAGCATCACCGTCGGATAGAGCACCAGCAGCACGACCATGTTCGTCTTCCAGTTGGGTGTGACCTCGGCGACGCCGTCCTCGATCCGGACCGTGGATCCGAAGGACTGGTGAGTGACGACGTGGAACTTCCCGCCGAGCTGCTCCCGGAGCCGGGGGAGTGCCGACTGTCTGGTCCCGGACTCCATCCAGTCCTGGAGCCGCTGCTCGGTCCGGAACCTGATCAGCGACGTCCATCGCCCGTCCTCGCTGGTCGGCGGGAGAACCGTCGTCCCCCGGTAACCGGGAGAAGCCGCGGCGAGCTCGGTCAACTCGATCTGGGCCGCGATGAACGCTGTCTCGGTCCCCCACTCGATCCGATGGAGCACCAGGCCGAGACCTGGCGTACGGGGTGAGCCGTCGACCACGATCTCGAGCCCGGCGGGCAACGGTGTCGGCGGGGCGGGATCGGGCAGAGCGGGCCCGGATGGGGGGATTGTGTCGAGCCATTGGTCCAACGCAGCCTCATCGCGGAACGTCACCGCGATGGCCCAGTCGAGCCTGTCCGAGGTCAGCACGGAGACCTGCCAGCCGAGATAGCCCGGCTGGGTCTCAGCCGAGCCTGCGACGGTTGCCGCGAATGACTCGAAGACCTCCAGCGGGACCGTGCGGTGGAATCGGAGAATCGCGGTCGCCACTGGCCTACGGTGCTCCATGGTCTTTCCTTCGCGATCCGCAGCGGTCGTGTCCCGTACGTCAGTCCTGTCGGTAGCCGGACAGGGGGCCCAACCGTGGCTGAGACGCCGCGTCGGTCACGGCATCCGCGCCGACCGCGCAGGCGATTCGAAGCGCGTCCTCGTCACTCTCGCCGCTGTTCAGCGCCAGCACCATCGCCGCGCAGAAGGCGTCCCCGGCACCGATCGTGTTGACGACCTCGACCTTCGGCGAGGGCACCGACGCCACCTCTCGCCCCTGACGCAGCAAGGACGCGCCCTTGGAGCCGTACGTGATCACCAGCACCTTGGCCGAGGCCAGCTCGGGCATCTGCTCCGCTTCGGTTTCGTTCACGATCACCAGATCGCACCGGTCACGAAGCTCGGCGGGGATCGGTTGGGAAGGTGAGGCGTTGATGGCGAAGAAGCCCGGTGCCCGTCGGGCAGCCTCCAGAACGACCTCCAGGGAGATCTCCAGCTGGCACAGCACGGCCTCGTCCGAACCGAACTCCGCCTCGGTCAGATCGAGGGCGTCGTTGGCGCCGGGGCAGACGGCTATCTGATTCTGGCCGTCCTCGTCGACGACGATGAGGGCTGTGCCCGTGGCAGCCGAGACTCGTTGTACGGACTCGGTCTGCACCCCGGCCGCGGCCATCGCGGCCAGCACTCGATCGCCGCCCTCATCACTTCCGATGGCACCGATCATCCGCACCTGCGCTCCCAGCCGCGCGGCGGCCGCTGCCTGATTGCCGCCCTTGCCGCCCGGCTGATGGCTCAGCACACCACCACCCACGGTCTCGCCTGGGCCGGGGAGCCGCTCGGTCGTGGCGATGATGTCGAGGTTGATGCTGCCCACGACACAGAGCGCGGGGGCCATCGGCTTTTTGGTCACGATGTTCCTTACCTGATTCAGAGGCTGACGATGCGTTCCAGCAGCATCGGGGCGAACGGACGCTCGAGCTCGAGGACGACCTGGGCGTGCGCGCCCGGCTGCTCTGGGAAGCCGCGGAATCTGCCGCGCAGGTCGGCGATCGTCTGACCGCGACCGGGCCCATCGGTATCGTCCACCACCACGTCGACCACCGGAGCACTCGCGTACGTCAAATGCCCGCAGGCTGCGGCCGCCGCCAGCGGGTCGTGGAGGGCGACCGCCCGACGGCCGAAGACGCCTGTGTAGAAGTCGGCGTACCCGTCCATCATGGCTGCGATGGCACCAGCGACCGGTCGGCCCGAGTCGACCAGGGCGATCCGATCCGCTTCCTCGAACTGGTGATCCATGGTGACGTCGAGACCGAGCGTCGTGACCTGCCACGGGGCCGCCAGCACCACCGCGGCGGCTTCGGGGTCGTGGTTGACGTTGGCCTCAGCCACCGGCGTCATGTTCCCCGGAACCATGGCAGCGCCACCCATGACCACGACGCGATCGACCAGCTCCGAGATCGCCGGATCCTTCTGTACGGCGGCCGCCAGATTGGTGAACGGGCCGACGGCCAAGACCCTCAGCTGGCCCGGGTGCTCGTGGGCGAGCCGGATCAGCATGTCCACCGCGTGCTCGTCGACCGGCTCAGCGGCCGCGGTGGGCAGCTCGATGTCACCGATGCCGTTGGCGCCGTGGACCTCGGGGGAGCCACCGTCGAAGGGATGCGCCAGCCAGTCGTGGCAGCCCACCGCAACCGGGATGTCTGCTCGGCCGGCGATGCCGAGCAGATCGAGGGTGTTGCGGGCGGCCTGTGCGGCGGAGCAGTTCCCGCCGACCGTGCCGATGCCCTTGATCTCGATCTCGGGCGTGGCCAGCAGATAGGCCAGCGCCATCGAGTCGTCGATGCCGAGGTCGGTGTCGAAGTAGATCGGTGTCTTGGCGAGTGTCACAGTCACGACTCTTTCAGGGTGTGGACGGGCTGTCGGGATGCGGGTGGTCCTTGAACGCGATCCTGGGTTCAGGACGCAGACGGTGCTTCAGGACGCGGTCAGGGGCTTGGGGCGCAGCAGGAAGCTCGATACCAACGCGGCCGCACCGATGGCGACGCACACCCACAGAGCCGTGTGATAGCCGGACGCCGTACCGGCCGAGACGATCGGACCGGCCCAGGCGAATCCGATGGAGGCACCGATGCCGAAGCAGGCATTGGAGATCCCCGGCAATGATCCGGGCGCGTCGTCAGGTGCCTGCACCACGCCCATGCCGCTCGCCGAGGTGAGCATCAGTCCGTTGTAGCCGACCCCGAACAAGATCATCAAGACGAACACGATCCACTTGTCCAGGGCGAAGACGGCGGTCGCAGCGGTGACGAGCAACGTCAGGATGATGCCGGCTCGCAAGGTGGTCACGAAGTGGGTCCTGACCGCCAAGCGACCTGCGATGGGTGCTGTCGCCAGGCCGAGCAGTGCGGCGGGGGTGAGGAACATGAGGGCCATCGCGGTCCCGCTCATTCCCCAGCCGACCTCGGCGTCCTCGGCGATCGCGGGCACGATGAAGTTCAGCACGACATAGAACGCACTCAGACCGAGGGTGACTGAGGTCAGCACCGGCCAGACCCGCAGGGAACGCATGTGGCGCACCGCGATCAGCGGGCTGGCCACCCTCGACTCCACGACCACGAACACGACCATGCTGATGATCGCTGCCGCGATCCACGCCAGGGCCGGACCGGAGAGCCAGCCGCGAGTGCCGCCGGTGGTCAGATACAGGTTGATCGAGGCCACGGCGGCGCCGAGCAGGAGACCACCGATCCAATCCATCTTGCCGACGGCCCCTGCCTTCGGCCGACCACCGGGGACCGCGATCAGCGCAAACCCGATGGCAGCGACGCCGACCACGGCGATCAGGATGAAGATCGAGCGGTAGCCCCAGGCGTCGACCATGACGCCGCCGAGCAGGGTGTCCAGGCCCGCCACGCCGCCGTTGATGGCCGAGACCACACCGACGCAGGCCCCGAACGTCGGACCGCTCAGGTGCTCACGGAGGATCATGTAGGCGAGGCTGAACGAGATCACGCTCCCGCCCTGCAGGATGCGGCCCGTCACCATGACCGGCAGCGATGTCGCGAGGATGCACACGATGGTGCCGAGGACGGTGACGGCCATGATGCCGATCAGCACCGGCTTGCGACCGACGAAGTCGCTCCAGCGGGCGAAGATGACCGAGACGATAGCCCCGGCCAGGAAGAAGTAGTTGCCCATCGCGGTGAAGGCGTTGGCGCCGAACTGGTCGTTGATGGCACCGATGGCCGGCACCAGCATGCTCGCATTCAGCTGAAACGAGATCACCGCGCTGACCAGCGCGGCGACGAGCAGCACCGTCTGGCCCTTGGACAGGGTGGGGCCACCGGGGTCGGACGTCTCGGAGCCCGACGGGGTCCTGGGTGCTTGCATGCACTACCTCCAACATCGCAGGTGTCTAGTTGTTGGACATCACTTGTGAGATGTCTAACCTCTTGCAGATTAGTTGGGTTTCCGGTGAGGCGTCAACCCGACTCGACGGGGTGCGACGGGTCTCGTCAGCGGGCGCGCTGATCCGCGGTCGAGGGCCGGTCCGCGGGCTCACGGGTGCGAGACTCCTGGTCATGATCGCCGTTCGGGTAGGTCGAGTTCGCTACGGTCTGACCTAGCCCATGTCGCTCTGCCCGCGAGCGCAGGCCGTAGCAGGGAGGATCCACAGTGCCGAGGTCTACGACTTACCTTGACACGCAGCTGACGGTGCAGGCGGGCGTACCCCTTCGCGTGGCCGTGTACGACCGGATCGCCGATGGCATCAAGTCCGGGAAGCTCGCCCTCGGGGAGCCGCTGCCGGGGGAGGGCGAGCTGTCTCGACAGCTGGGGGTGAGCCGCACCGTTGCTCGTGAGGCGCTCCTGCTGCTCGAGGAGGACGGTCTGGTGCGCAATCGCCGGGGAGTCGGTCGGTTCGTGACCAGCAGGCTGCCACAGATCGGCTTGGAGCGGATCCAGTCGCCGGAGGCATTCCTGTCGGTCGCCTCGAGCGTCCGATTCGTCCGCACGAAGATGGAGATCGAGCTGGCCTCGGCGTGGGTGCGGGAGGGCCTCAACCTGCGCGAAGGGGACAACTCCTGGATCTGGGAGTCGATTGTCAGTGACGGCGACCGGCACATCGGGGTGACCCAGGAGCATGTGCCGGTCGGCTCGCGCCTGGCCGACGTGGACGAGGCACTGGCAGATGCCATCGACGCTGTGCCGGCCAACGGCCACAGCCTGTTGCGGGTGATCATGGAGTCACTGCCGGAGCGCCTGGGCCCGGCGGTCGCTCAGGTTTCCGCATCTCGGATCGGCAGCACCCGGGCCGCGATCCTGGGCGTCAAGCGCGACGATCCCGGACTCGTCATCACTCAGCGCGTCGATTACAAGGGCCGCCCGCTCTATCTGGGCAAGCACGTTCTCCTCGCGGAGGCCGCCCAGATCGCCGTCATGCAGTCCTGAGATCGTCCGGTAGCCAGATCCGGGCCAGCAGTGCGGCACTCCGCCTGGACACTGCGTAGGCTGATCCGCTGTGATCACGCAGCCCGTCGCATCGGACTTTTGGTCAGGTCTCCGCTCGTGAGCCGGTTTTCTGACCAGAGATCCCCGCTGGCCGAGGCGCCGATCGGGATCTTCGACTCCGGGTTCGGCGGCCTGACGGTGGCGCGGGCGGTGATCGATCAGCTCCCGTACGAGGATGTGGTCTATCTCGGCGACACGGCCCGCACCCCCTATGGGGACCAGCCCATCGCCGACGTCCGCGAGTTCGCCCTGGAGTGCTTGGACCATCTGGTCGACCAGGGTGTCAAGATGCTGGTGATCGCCTGCAACTCGGCCAGTGCGGCAGTGCTGCGGGACGCCCGAGAACGCTATGCCGTGCCTGTGGTCGAGGTGATCATGCCCGCGGTGCGCCGGGCGGTGGCGGCGACCCGTTCCGGGAACGTCGGGGTCATCTGCACCACGGCGACGGCCACCTCCCAGGCCTACGACGATGCCTTCACCGCCGCTCCGCAGGTCGAGCTGCGTACTGTCGCCTGCCCGCGATTCGTCGGCTTCGTCGAGGCGGGCATCACCAGTGGCGATGAACTGCGCGCCTGCGCCGAGGACTATCTCGCCTCGCTGCGCGCGGAACGGATCGACACTTTGATCCTCGGCTGCACCCACTATCCGCTGCTGACCGGGGTGATCTCCTATGTCCTCGGCGACGGCGTGACCCTGGTGTCCAGCGCCGATGAGTGCGCCAAGGACGTGTACGCGACTCTGACCCGCCTTGGTCTGATCCACGACCGGCCACGAACAGCCCGGCACCGGTTCTGGACGACCGGCCATCCCGGGGACTTCGCCGGCATCGGCCGACGGCTGATGGGCGGCGGAATGATCGATGAGGTGGAGCAGCTTGCCGCTGTTCCCCGGATCTGAACCGCTGGCACCCCTAGAGTCAACCCCGTGGTGGATGGACGAGCGTTTCCGGCCGAGACGAGCCGCTGGTGACCATGCAGCTCACGATCGTCGGTGCCAGCGGCTCGGTGTCGGGTCCGCTCTCGCCAGCCTCCAGTTATCTGGTGCAGGCACCGCATCAGGGCCGCACCTTCTCCTTGCTGCTCGATCTCGGCCCTGGCGCGTTCGGTGCGCTCTATCGCTATCTCGATCCGGCGGAGATCGATGCGGTCGCGGTCAGTCATCTGCATCCTGACCACTGCATCGACCTCTGTGGGATGTATGTCGCCGGCCGCTATGCTCCGACCGCGCCCTGGCAGCGGATCCCCGTGTACGGCCCGAGCGGCACCCCCGAACGACTGGCCCGAGCGTATGAGGTGCACGACGCCTCAGAACCAGGGCTCTCGATCGCGGACTGGTTCGATCACCGGGTCTGGCAGTCCGAGCAGGTCATCGGTCCGTTCACCGTGACCACGGTGCGCGTGGCGCATCCGGTGGAGGCGTACGCGCTCAAGCTGGTCGAGAACACCGCCGATGGGGGCAGTCTGGTGTTCACCGGGGACACCGGGCCGACGCCGGTGCTGGCCCCGTTCGCCCGCGGCGTCGACGTGTTGCTGTCCGAGGCGGCGTTCCTGTCCGGCGCGGACAACCCGCCCGATCTGCACCTGACCGGGGCACAGGCGGCCGAGGTCGCCGACCAGGCCGGGGTAGAGCTGTTGATCCTGACCCATATCCCTCCCTGGCATGACCCCGAGACGGTCCTGGCCGAAGCGCGGAGCGTACGAGACCGGCCGATCGAGCTCGCCACGCCCGGCGCCCGCTGGACCGTCGGGCGCTGAGCAAGCAGCCGGCTTCCGCGGCCTCTCGTTTGTTCGGAGCCCGCCCAGACCCGCCCCGATTCCGACTTCGCACCATTTGCTGCTACTGCGCACCAGGTAGACGTGGTGCGAGGTGACACGAAATGGTGCGAAGTCCGAGTTGCCCCATACGCAGCCGAACAGCGAGCCGACGACTAGCACTGTCGGAGGTTGCGCCTAAGGTTCTGGTCTGTGACGACAAGCCCGACAGCGACCGAGACCGCAGCAACTCAGACCACCACCCGGACCGATGGACGCAGCAACGACCAGTTGCGCCCGGTGAGATTCAGTCGTGGCTGGCTCGAGGCGGCCGAGGGATCGGTGTTGGTCGAGTTCGGCTCCACCCGGGTGCTGGTCGCCGCGAGTGTTACCGAGGGGGTGCCGCGGTGGCGGAAAGGATCGGGCCTGGGCTGGGTGACGAGCGAGTACGCGATGCTGCCCCGCGCCACGAACACCCGGTCGGATCGTGAGTCGGTGAAGGGCCGAATCGGCGGCCGGACCCACGAGATCAGCCGACTGATCGGCCGTAGTCTGCGCGCCGTCATCGACTACCAGGCATTGGGTGAGAACACCATCGTGCTGGACTGCGATGTGCTGCAGGCCGACGGCGGCACCCGGACCGCCTCCATCACCGGCGCGTACGTGGCGCTGCACGACGCGGTCGGCTGGCTCCGGGAGCGCAACCTGCTGGTGGGCGAGCCGCTGATCGGCTCGGTCGCGGCGGTGTCGGTCGGCGTCGTGGGCGGTACGCCGATGCTGGACCTGTGCTACACCGAGGACTCCGGAGCCGACACCGACATGAATGTGGTGATGAGCGGCGCCGGAGACTTCATCGAGGTGCAGGGCACCGCGGAGGGCGTGCCGTTCGATCGCTCTGTGCTGAACCAGTTGTTGGACCTCGGCGCCGCCGGCTGCGCGGAGCTGACCCGGCTGCAGCAAGCGGCCCTCGCCTCCTGAGAGTGGTGCCGATCATGACGACCGAGCCAGCTACCGTCGAGAGCACGACCGTTAAGCCCGCGGCCACCGGGAGCAGCGCAGTTGAGATCGTGCTGGCCACCCACAACGTCAAGAAGCTCGCCGAGCTCCGCCGATTGGTCGCCGCCGCCGGGCTCGACGTCATCGTGCTCGGACTGAGCGACCTGCCCGCCTACGACGAGCCGGCCGAGACCGAGACCACCTTCGAGGGCAATGCCTTGATCAAGGCCCGGGCCGCCGTCGATCGGACCGGCCGCATCGCGCTGGCCGACGATTCGGGACTTGCGGTGGACCGGCTCAACGGCATGCCCGGGGTCCGCTCTGCGCGCTGGGCCGGCAGTCGCGCCACCGATGCCGACAACAACGAGTTGCTGCTGCGTCAGCTCGACGACGTACCCGATCCGCACCGGACGGCCCGATTCGTGTGCGCGATGGCCCTGGTCACGCCCGATGGTGAAGAGGTCGTCCGGCACGGAGTCGTGGACGGACACCTGCTGACCGCCCCCCGGGGCGAGAATGGTTTCGGCTACGACCCGCTGTTCGTGCCGGACGGGTACGAGCAGACCACCGCCGAGTTGGATCCGGCGGCCAAGGACGCGATCAGCCACCGGGGCCGCGCGGTCCGGGCCATTCTGGTGGACCTGGAAGATTCGCTCGCCGGCAATGCACGGACTGGCAACGCAGAGACGAGGACACCGTGAAGACCTATCTCGAGCTGCTGCGGCACGTCATCGACCACGGAGTCGCGAAGTCGGACCGCACCGGCACCGGCACGCTGAGCGTGTTCGGCTACCAGATGCGCTTCGACCTCCAGGCCGGGTTTCCGCTGCTCACCACCAAACGGGTCCACACCCGCTCCGTGATCGCCGAGCTGTTGTGGTTTCTCCAGGGTGCGACCAACGTGGCCTGGCTGCACGAGCAGAAGGTGACGATCTGGGACGAGTGGGCCGACGATTCCGGCGAGCTGGGTCCGATCTACGGCTACCAGTGGCGATCCTGGCCGGCGCCGGACGATCGCCACATCGACCAGATCGCCACTGTCATCTCCGCTCTGAAGACCAACCCCGATTCGCGGCGGCACCTGGTCAGCGCCTGGAATGTCGGTGATCTGGACCACATGGCGCTGCCGCCGTGCCACACCATGTTCCAGTTCTACGTGGCCCCGGCACCCGAGGGCAGCGACGACCCGCGCGGCCGGTTGTCCTGCCAGCTCTACCAGCGTTCGGCCGACATCTTCCTCGGAGTGCCGTTCAACATCGCCTCGTACGCACTGCTGACCCACCTGATCGCGCAGGTCTGTGACCTGGCCGTCGGTGACTTCGTGCACACCCTCGGCGACGCGCACCTCTACACCAATCACCTCGAGCAGGCCCAGTTGCAGCTCACCCGCGAGCCGAGACCGCTGCCGACGCTCAGACTGGATCCGACCGTTACCGACATCGACGGCTTCCGGCTCGAGCACATCAGCATCGAAGGGTACGACCCACTTCCGGGCATCAAGGCCCCGATCGCGGTCTGAACATGGCGAACCCTCATCCCGTATCCGAGACACCAGCGCCGACCGAACGGCCCACCGTGATCGGTATCGCCGCCGTCGCCCGCAACGGCGTGATCGGCGCAGGCAATGACATCCCATGGCGGATCAAGGAGGACTGGGCCCGGTTCAAGGCGATCACCATGGGCCACGTCTTGATCATGGGTCGCAAGACGTATGACTCGATCGGCCGTCCGCTGCCCGGCCGGACGACCATCGTGGTGACTCGTGATCCCGACTGGACCGCCGACGGCATCCGGACCGCCCACAACCTGGATGACGCGTTCGAGGTGGCGTACGCGTTGGCGCCGGAGAAGGTGTTCGTGGCAGGCGGCGGGCAGATCTATGCCGCGGCCTGGGACCGGCTGGACGTCTTGGAGATCACCGAGGTCGACATTGAACCGGCCGGCGAGGTGCGTTTCCCGCTGATCGGGCCCGAGTGGGTGGTGGTCAGCCGCGAGCAGGCGGACGGCTATGCCTTCGTCACCCTCGAGAAGGATACTGAATCGATACTGAATTAGTTGGAGCTCATCCGGTGAGGATGATGTGGGATCACCTGGGTCGGATCGTAGGGTCTTCTAGAACGGTTCGCGATGGGCGAACCTGCGCAAGGAGTAAGTTTCATGAGAGAGATCCCGCTGAGCGCCAAACTCGGCGCCGAGGCTCTCGGCACCTTCTGGCTGGTCTTCGGCGGCTGCGGATCCGCTGTGCTGGCCGCACACGTCCTGAGCGACGACACGAACCCGGTCAACATGGGCATTGGCTTCGTCGGTGTCGCACTGGCCTTCGGCCTGACCGTGCTGACCGGTGTCTACGCGGTCGGTCACATCTCGGGCGGCCACTTCAACCCGGCCGTCACGCTCGGCCTCGCCATCGCCAAGCGCTTCGAGTGGAAGCTCGTGCTGCCGTACTGGATCACCCAGGTGGTCGCCGCCACGGTGGCCGGTGCGGTCCTGTTGCTCGTTGCCAGCGGCAAGGCAGGCTTCAATGCGGTGGAGAGCGGCTTCGCCACCAATGGATACGGTGACCGATCGCCGGACGGTTACGGGCTGCTGGCCGGTCTGGTGATCGAGATCGTGTTGACCGCGGTCTTCCTGTACGTGATCCTGGGCGCCACCGACGCTCGGGCACCCAAGGGCTTCGCCGGTATTGCGATCGGTCTGACCCTGACCCTGATCCACCTGGTCTCCATCCCGGTGACCAATACCTCCGTCAACCCGGCCCGGTCGTTGGGCGTCGCCTGGTTCGCCGGAGGGGGAGCCCTCAGCCAGGTCTGGCTGTTCATCGTGGCCCCGTTGATCGGTGCCGCGATCGCCGGCGCTACGTACGCAGTCATCACCGCGGCCAAGTTCCCCCTGGACGAGGGCGTGGCAAACAACCCCGAGGTCGGCACGGCCCCGCCGGCCAAGTAGGACGCCTCGGACGCTTCGGGTACACGAGCGCGGCAGCCATCTCCGGCTGCCGCGCTCTGTGTGTTGCGGCTCAGATCGCCCTGCCCATCCCTGGCGACGGCGTGGAAGGGCGCCAGGCTCCCGGATAGGCTTCCGTCATGAGTTCTGACCGCCTTGTCCCCGGCGATCCAGCCCCCGCCTTCACCTTGACCAACGCCGATGGCGACCAGGTTTCGCTCTCCGACTATGCCGGTGGCAAGGTGATCGTCTACTTCTATCCGGCCGCCATGACCCCCGGCTGCACGACCCAGGCGGTCGACTTCACCGCAGCGGTGGACGATCTCGACGACGCCGGTCTCGCCGTGGTGGGCATCTCACCTGACCAGCCGGAGAAGCTCGCCAAGTTCAAGGCTTCGTCGTCGGTTGCCTTCCCGCTGTTGGCCGATCCCGAGAAGAACGTGGTGAAGGCCTATCGGGCGTACGGGACCAGGATGCTCTACGGGAAGCTGATCGAGGGAGTGATCCGCTCGACCTTCGTCGTCGAGGTCGCGGACGACGGCACCGGCACGATCGACGTGGCACAGTACAACGTGAAGGCGACCGGTCACGTCGCCAAGCTCAAGCGCGACCTGAAGATCTAGGGGGTTCGGGATCTCGGCCGAGATCCCGCCTTGCCGGAGTGGTGGAATTGGCAGACACGCAGGATTTAGGTTCCTGTGCCTTCGGGTGTGAGGGTTCGAGTCCCTCCTTCGGCACCTGGTAGCGGCGACTTGACGAGCTTCATGGTGAGACGCCAGTCGACGCGGGAGATCGCGGCATCGCCCAGCAGTGAACCGGCCGACCTCAGCTGTTCGGCGGCATCGCCTCGGTGCGCTTGATCACATCAGTGAGCCGATCCCGTAGCCCGGTGAGCTCCTCGAGATCCATGCCGAGAACGTCCATGATCGCCGGTGGAATCGCCAGCGCTTGGGACCGCAGCCGCCTTCCCTCGGTGGTCAGCGTCACGCGCAGTGCGCGCTCATCGTCGGGGTCCCGAGCGCGGATGAGATACCCGGCGGCTTCGAGTCGCTTCAGCAGTGGTGACAAGGTGGCGGGCTCGAGCGACAGGCGCTCGCCGAGCTCTCGTACCGTCATCGGCTCCTTGCCCCACAACGCCAGCATCACGAGGTATTGCGGATGGGTCAGGCCCATCGGTTCGAGCAGCGGCCGGTAGAGCGCGATCACCCGCCGGGATGCGACCGCGAGTGCGAAGCACACCTGGTTCTCCAGCGCCAGCAGATCCACCGATTGCACGGAGTTGTCCCTCGCCATGCATCGAGCGTACTCTCGGCACTAATAGTTTGTGTACTAACTAACTGAGCCTGGGGAATCGGATGCCAACAGACAGCTACTTCTCGGACGAGGCTTCGCCTCAGGATCCCCAGGAGCGGAAGAGTCTCGACCTCGTACAGCGCGCCGTGTTGTCGGCACTCCTCGGCGTGGTTCTCGGGCTCTTCTCGGCAACGCTCGCGGTCTATCTGGTGTTGCGCGGCCACCATGATCTTCCGCACAGCGACGTCATCGGGCTGTGGGTGATGACCGGCGTCATCGGCCTGGTCACGTCAGGCTCGATCCTGATGATCAACAGGCGCAAGCTCTATCACCCGCTCCTGCTCCTCGGTCTCATCCCAATGGCTGCTGCCTGGTACGGGATCTTCCACTGACGTTCGAAACGACGGGATGGTGGGAGTCTCACCAGGTCTGCACTACCCTGGGGCGAGCCTTCGACGATCGAGGAGAGACGTGGCCGCGAACGAGAGCACCCACCCGACCAGGACGCCTGAGCAGATCGAGGCCGACCTTGCCGCGGCCCGGCTGCGGATTGCGCATTCCACCGAGGAGTTCATCGATCAGGTCCATCCGAGCCGGATCAAGCAGCGCCAGATCGACAACGTGAAGCAGTTCGTCGGCAACGAGGTGGATGCTGCCAAGACCTTGGTCTACAACGCCAAGGGTGACCTGCGTAAGGAGCGCCTGATCGCGATCGCCGGTGCGGTCGTCGGCGGCCTGGTGTTCCTCGCCGTCATCCGCGGACTCGTACGCCGGGGGCGGAGCTGAGGAATGTCGAGTTCAGCTGACTCCGGTGAGGCGCTGCCGATCCGGATGCTGCACGATCGTGTCCTGGTCTCGACCGAAGGGGAGAGCGGGGAGCGTCGCAGCGGTGGCGGGATCGTCATTCCCGCCACGGTGGCCATCGGCAAGCGTCTCGGCTGGGCCGAGGTGGTTGCGGCCGGGTCCAACGTGCGCAGCGTCAAGGTCGGTGACCGCGTGCTGTTCGATCCGGACGACCGCGCCGAGGTCGAGATACGCGGCCATGACTACGTGCTGCTGCGGGAGCGTGACCTGCATGCCGTCGCCACTCAAGGTCGCTCGGACGGTCAGACCGGTCTCTATCTGTAGCGCGCCGCGGCGGAGCGCGAACTCAGCCCTTGACCGCCCCTGAGGTCATGCCACGCACCATGAACTGCTGCAGACTGACGAACACGATCAGCGGCACGATCATGGTGATCAGCGCGCCGGCGGTCAGCAGCTCTTGGCCCTGACCCTGGGTGCCGAGCAGTTGCTGCAGCTTCACGATCACGGTCGTGTTCTCCTGCTTCAAGAACAGCTTGGCGATCAGCAGGTCGTTCCACACCCACAGGAACTGCAGTGTCGCGAAGGCGGCGATGGCCGGCGCCGACATCGGTGCCACCAGCCGCCAGAACGTCTGGTAGTGCGAGCAGCCATCCACCTTCGCCGATTCGACCACGCTGGTCGGCAGCGTGCTCATGTAGTTGCGCAGCGTGTAGATGCATAACGGCATGCCGAAGCCGGTGTGCAGCAGCCAGACCGCGATGTACTGTCCGGAGACGCCCAGCCCGTTCGGTCCGAGCAGGTTCAGCATCGGCTGGAAGCCCACCTGGATGGGCACCACCATCACGGCGATGATGAGCAGGAAGAAGAACTCCTTGAAGGGGAACTTCATGAAGGTGAACGCGTACGCGGCAAAGGCGGCGAACATGATCGGGATGACGGTGCCGGGCACCGCGACCACGATGGTGTTCAAGAAGGCCGGACCCATGTCAGCCCCGGTCCAGGCACCTCCGTAGTTGCTGGTGGTCCAGTCCGCGCCGGCGGGGTTGAACAAGGCTGTCCACCAGCCTGACTGCAGGGCGTCGTCGCGGGTACGGAATGAGGTGACCAGCACCCCAATCGTCGGTATGCACCACAACAGGGCAAGCAGGAACATGACGGTGATCGCCACGTAGCTGCGGGGGCGACCGTCACGCATCAAAGAACGAGTCATCGGGCTGTATCCCCCTCACGGAAGGTCTTGATCTGGAACCAGATCAACGGCGACACCGCGACCAGCAGCACCACCACGATGGCGCTGGCCTGGCCCGCCTCGCCGGCGGCGAACAGCTTGTTGAAGAAGAGGTTGGCGAGCACGTTGGTGTCGTAGGCGCCGTTCGTCGACACGTACACGATGTCGAAGACCTTGAGCACCAGGATGAACACCGTGACGAAGACGGTGATGATGGTGCCGGCGATCTGCGGGATCACGACCAGTCGGAAGACCTGGAACTCCGTGGCGCCATCGATCCGCGCTGCTTCCACGGTGTCGTCCGGTACGCCCTTGATCGCTGCGCTGAGCAACACCATGGCGAACCCGGCCTGCATCCAGATCAAGATCACCATCAGCAGGATGCTGTTGAGCTTGGCCGACTCGATGGCGAGCCAGGTCTGCGGCTCGCCGCCGAAAGAGGTCCAGATCGCGTTCAGCAGACCGGTCTGGGACTGCTCGGCCGGGTTGTAGGCGTACACCAAGCCCCACACCGCGGTCGCGGCCACGAAGGAGATCGCCATCGGGACGAAGATCAGTCCCTTGGACACCCGCTCGCCGGTGGCCGACAGCTTGTCCGCCAGCACCGCGATCACCACACCCAGACCCACGGTGACGGCCGGCACGATCACCAGCCAGAGGATGTTGTTGATCACCGAGGCCCAGAACTCGCTGTCGGCGAAGATCGTCCGATAGTTCGCCAGGCCGATGTAGGCGGTGCTGTCGGCATTGGCGAAGGAGTAGTTGATCGTTTGGATGGTCGGATAGAGCAAGACCAGTGCGACCAGGGCGAACGCCGGGAGGAGGAAGGCGTACGGGATGATCGCCAGGGAGAACCGTTGGGGCAGTGCCTCGACGAACATGTTCAAGAACCAGAACAGCAGGGCCGCGCCCCCGACGCCCGCGATCAGTGCGACGACGCCGATGACCAGCTTGTTGCCGAACCACTGTGGGTAGTAGCCGAACGCCAGGAACAGGTTCGCCAGGAACCAGACGACGATCAGCATGCCGAGCAGGCCCAGCAGCCCACGACCCGGTTGGAACCTGGTCAGCTTGTCGGGATCCTTCTCGCGACCAGCTGCGCGCCGCGCTCGCGTGGTGACCGTGCTTGTCTCAGTGCTCATCACTGGCTCCCGTCACTCGGGCCAGGAGGCTTCGATGGCATCGGCCGTCGTCTGCGACGACTGCCCGTTCTGCCACTTGACCATCTCGGTCCAGAACGTTCCGGAGCCGACCGCCTTCGGCATCAGATCCGAGCGTCGAACCGGAACACGTCGGCGTCGGCCACGATCTTGGCGATCTCCCGGGTGGTCTTGTCCGGGTAGTTGGCGACATCGAACGTACGGTGCGGGGAAAGCCAGCCGCCGGCCTTCGCCCACGGGCCGCCGAACTTGTCCGAGGTGAGGAACTGCGCGACGGCCTGGGCGTCGGGGTCGTTGCCGTTGAACAGCGCCACCAGGTCGCCGCCGCCCATGATCGGCTGGCCGGAGTAGCCGCCCTCGTACGGTGGGAACGCGTAGATGCCGACCCGGTCGTCGAGGTTCTGCTGCACGGTCTTGGGGAAGAAGCCGGTGATGAAGTTGCCCTGGCGCATGATCATGCACTTCGGCGAGTCGTCGAAGGCGGGGTTCATGGCATCGCCGAAGGGGGTGTTCAAGATGCCCTTGGTGTCGCCCAACACCTGCCCGGGAGTCTTGGTGATCTTGGCGACCTCGTCGAGCGCCTGCACCACGCGCTTGTCGTTGAACGGGATCCGGTGCGCCACCCAGTCGTCGTAGACGTCCGGTCCGTACATACGCAGCATGTATTCCTCGAGCCAGTCGCTGCCTACCCAGCCGGTCGTCTGGTCGGACTCCCAGCCCATGCACCAGGGGGAGATCCCGCTGGCCTTGATCCTGTCAGCGACGTCGGACTGGAGCTCTTGGATCGAGCTGGGGGAGGTGTCGTAGTCGCCGTCGGTGTAGGCGGGCTTTGGATACCAGACGATGCTCTTGACCGCCATCCGCATCGGTGCGCCGTAGACGCGGCCCTTGTAGCGGGCAGCGTCGAGGAAACCGGGGACCAGGCTGCGGTCCAGGCTGTCGTAGTCGAGATAGGTGTCGATGGGCTGGACCTTGTCGTCGGCCGCGAACTCGAGGATGCCGCCGGGCTGTGGGAACAACCCGAGGTCCGGCGCGTCACCGGAGTTGACCTTCTGCTTGATGGTGGTGGTGAAGTCCGTGTCGGCCACGTACTGGATGTCGATGCCACTGCTCTGCTCGAACTCGGCGAGCGAGGCCTCGAACTGCTTCTGCTCGTCGCCGCCATCGACGAAGCCACCGCCGGCACTGCCACCGCCACTACCTGATGGATTGGGGTTTTGCAGACAACTGGTCAGGGCCAGGACCGACAGCAGGCTGGCTGCCAGGGCCAGCACCTTGATCCGAACTCTTCCTCGTTCTCTGCGTCCTAGCACGCCATCCTCACTCCCGGTGTTCCTGGCGTCCACGGATCTGCTAATTCGGGCCTACCCAGGTTCGGGAGGGCCAAACACACAGCTCTGAGATCGGGAAGGTCGAGAGGGAAGGTTCGGGAGTGTGGCGCGAGAGCTGGTACGCGGGTGTCAGTCCGCGTCGACCAGCTGGGTTGGTTAGTCCGCGTCGACCCAGCTGGGGGAGAGCTCGGTGATCCGGGCGCTGCCGTTGCTGGCGGTCAGGATCAAGGTGTTGACGTCTTCGAGATCGGCGGTTGCCACGGCTGCCCGGAGTCGGGGGAGGCCGGTGTCGTAGTCGACCTCGATGGCGGCGATCCGCCGGAGCTGGTCCTCCAGTCGACCAGCAATGGCGAAGTCGACTGTGGTCTCCAGCCGCTGCCGTAGCTCTCGACGCCGGGTTCCGGCAACGCGCAGGGCTGCGCGGGTCGCGTCCCCGTACGCCTGCACCAGTCCGCCCGTGCCGAGCAGGGTGCCGCCGAACCAGCGGGTCACGACGGCGACCACATCGCTCAGCTGGGCACCTTGGAGTGCGTCGAGGATCGGCGGGCCCGCCGTACCGGACGGCTCACCGTCGTCGTTGCTGCGCAGGGTGGCGCCGTCGGGTCCGAGGATGAAGGCGGAGCAGTGGTGGCCTGCGGTCCCGTACGCGCGTCGCTCCTCGGCGATCACGGTGCGGGCATCGTGCTCGCTCTCGACGCGTGCGACGCGACAGAGGAAGCGCGAGCGTTTGACCTCGATCTCGGCCGTCGCATCGCGTGCCGGCACGAGATAGGAGTCCACAGCCGGTCAGGCTAGCGGGCTGATCATGCCTCGCGCTGCTTCGGCGAGGACTCCAAGGTGCGGGCCGGATCGCGCTCGACCACTGGGTCCAGCACCTCGTCGATCTGGGCCATCACGTCCGCCGGCAGCGTCACGCCCGCAGCGGCGACGTTGTCGGCGACCTGCTCGGGCCGGGACGCACCGATGATCGCGCTGGCCACGTTGTCGTTCTGCAGCACCCAGGCCACCGCCAGCGCTGCCATCGAAAGCCCCGCATCGGCCGCGATCGGCTTCAACTGCTGCACCCGCTCGAGCACGTCATCGCGCATCCAGCGCCTGATCATGTTCGCGCCACCCTTGTCGTCGGTAGCCCGTGAACCTGCGGGTGGCTGCTGGCCCGGCAGGTATTTGCCGGTCAACACACCTTGCGCAATGGGTGACCAGACGATCTGGGAGATGCCAAGCTCGCGGCTGGTCGGCACGACTTCACCCTCGATCACCCGCCACAAGGCGGAGTACTGCGGCTGGTTGGAGATCAGTTGGACCCCGAGCTCCTTGGCCAGGGCGGCGCCGATGCGCAGCTGGTCGGCGGTCCACTCGCTCACGCCGAGATAGAGGACCTTGCCCTGACGGACGAGGTCGGCGAACGCCTGCATCGTCTCTTCCAGCGGAGTCTCATAGTCGAACCGGTGCGCTTGATAGAGGTCGATGTAGTCGGTCTGTAGCCGGCGCAGCGAGGCGTGCGCCGACTCCATGATGTGCTTGCGGGACAGCCCGACGTCGTTGTGACCCTTCGGTCCGGTCGGGCCGAAGACCTTGGTGAAGATCTCCAGTGACTCCCTGCGTTGCCCCTGAAGTGCCTGACCTAGGACCGTCTCGGCCTTGGTATTGGCGTACACGTCGGCGGTGTCGAAGGTGGTGATCCCGGCGTCCAGCGCGGCCCGTACGCAGGCGGTCGCCTGGTCGTTCTCCACCTGGGAGCCGTGGGTCAGCCAGTTGCCGTAGGTGATCTCGGAGATCTTGAAGCCGGAGTTGCCGAGGTAACGGAAGCGCATCGGGCCAACCTACTCGCCTAGCGCGTACGGACGCGTCGGCTGAAATCGGCTGCGCTCTGTGTACGGCTGGCGGCTGGAGCGGCAGCCGGGCGCCGGGTCGACCTGCCCGACGAGGACTGGCGCCGTGATTGAGCGCCGTCTGTGCGACGGGTCGTGTCTCCAGCCGGCTTGGCGGCGGTGCTCCGGTTCGGCTTGCGGTTTCGACCTGGTTGCGAGGCGTTCTTGGGCCGGGTCGTGGACCGCCCGCGGGGTGCTGCAGTGGCCGTGGTCGCTTCGGGGGAGCCGAAGCTTCGTTCGCCAGCCGCCAGCTGCTGCAGGATCGGGTGAGACACGCTATCGACCACGGTGGTGCTCGGCCGGACACCGGCGGCCTTCGTCAAGGCGCGGACGTCGCAGACCTGGGCATCGGTCATCATCGTGACCACCGTGCCGCGGCTGCCGGCGCGGGCCGTCCGTCCGGAGCGGTGCACGTACGCCTTGTGTTCGACCGGCGGATCGGCGTGGATCACCAACTCGACGTTGTCGACATGGATGCCGCGAGCGGCGATGTCGGTCGCGACGAGGGTGGACACCCGACCCTCGTGGAAGGCGTCCATGCTGCGGGTTCTGGCGTTCTGACTGAGGTTGCCGTGCAACTCGACGGCCGGAACGCCGCGGGCATTGAGCTGTCGGGTGAGCGACTTGGCGCGGTACTTGGTGCGAGTGAAGATCACCGTCCGACCGGGTGCAGCGGCGAGATCGGCCAGGACGTCGGCGCGAAGTGTCTCGCGGACATGGAGCACGTGGTGATCCATGGTCGTCACCGGGGCCTGCGGTGAGTCGGCCTCGTGCCGGGCCGGGCGGGTCAGGAAGCGCTTGACCAGGCCGTCGATGCCCTTGTCCAAGGTGGCAGAGAAGAACAGTCGCTGCCCGCTCTGGGGTGTCTGGGCGAGGAGGCGGGTGACACCAGGGAGGAAGCCCAGGTCGGCCATGTGATCGGCCTCGTCGAGCACGGTGATCTCGACCGCGTCGAGCCGGCAGGCGCCCTGCTGGACGAGATCCTCCAGCCGCCCGGGGCAGGCGACGACGATGTCGACGCCACCCTGCAGCGCCTTGGTCTGTGGCACCTGACTGACGCCGCCGAAGACCGTGCGGCTCCGCAGACCGGTGGCGACGGCCAGCGGTTGCAGGGCGGTATCGATCTGGGTGACGAGTTCGCGGGTCGGGGCGAGGATCACAGCGCGTGGGCTGCGGGATCGGGCCCTGACCGGCCGTGCGCTCAGTCGGGTGACCAGCGGCAGCAGGAATGCGTACGTCTTGCCGGAGCCGGTACGGCCGCGGCCGAGGACATCACGGCCGCCGATCGCATCACGCAGCGTCGCGGCTTGGATCGGAGTAGGGGTATGGATGCCACGCTCAGTGAGGATGTGCACCAGTTGGGCGGGTACGCCGAGGTCGGCGAAAGAAGGGCTGGCGGACGCCGCGTCCTTGGCGGCTGGGGACGTGCTGGACAGGCGGGACGTGCTGGTAGGCAAGTTCACAACTCTCGTGATGTCTCACCAGGGATGGCCACTGCTGAAGCGGGACCGACACGGTCCGTACGCAGAACTCGGGAAGAGAGGAGCAAGTCGCTCGACGTCACCGGCAGCTTGGGGCGAGACCTGACAGGCTGCTGGGTCAACCATAGCTGATCCGGCTGGTCCGACGGGTGATGCAGCTGTGGCAAGTAGTAAGGGGACGATGATCGGCTGCTGCTCCGAACGGCGCCCCGACTTGGTCCCAGTGCCGGTGTTGCCCGCTTCCGGTGTCGAGACCAGGTCGAGCATTCGCTTAAGAGTGTCCGGCCAACCGCAGTCGGTGAGTCAGGTCGTGTAGATGATGCTGGGGCGCTCGAAGTTGTCGTTGATCGCGATCTCCATCACCATGTCGTCAGGGTTCGCTACTCCGAATCCGATGTCCCACTCAGATTCACGACCCTTGAGCAACTTGGTGGAAGGCGAGCCTTCAAGACCTTTCTCGGAATCGAATACTTGCTCGGCTTCCTTGTTGTTCGATTGCATTGTGATGTAGGTGACCGCCAGGTCAATTGGTCCGGAGGTCTTGTTGACAACGGTGATGGTGAACCGCCGATAGGCCTTTGCCCCGTCAACCTCTGCGTAGTCGCTTGGCTTGAACTTCGACGGCTTGCCGATGGTAATGGTTAGGCCGTCGTCCCACGTGTAGGACTTGCCAAACGACAACTCCTGGCTCCCGGCTGACTCCTCGGGCTCGCTAGGCTCATCCGAAGAATCTGAGGCCGGCTTGTTGACCCCTGCTGGAGGATTCTCATCCGCGCTTCCGCCTGTCGTGGCGAGACAAGCTGCGCAACTGAAGATTGCTACAACAAGAACTGCCAACCGGAGGATGCGTCGCATGGCGGGAATCGTACGGTATCGGGACTATGTGTGCATAGCCTCAGTTTCGGCAATGAAGGACGGATTCGCGGCAGACCAGACTTCGCCCTAATCGGCGAAGTGAAGATAGGCGAAGGGGCCGCAAGGGTAGCGAGTCGCCGCACGGGTGTTGAGACGTCAGACTATTCCCTGGCAGCTCGTCGAGTACGCCTGCTACGACGCGGGCGGCAGGTTGGAACCGCGACACCGAATCCCGCGAGTAGTTTGACAATCCATGCGGCTCCACCCCGCTGAGGCCGTCTGCCCGCCCGCGCATTGAATGCCAGACTCCGCTCCGCTACCAAACGTGCCGAAGTTGGCGCCACGTCGAGGGGTCATAACCCGACCACAAGAGAACAGTCCACCCGCCCTACGATCCCGAGCTAGCAGGGCCTCCTGCCGTCCACCAGATCCGCGGTCGCCGTGCTGCATCACATCCCGTGCCGATGGGCGGCAAAGTGACCGATGATTTGGGGCGCGCGCAGAAGGAGCCGCCATGCCGCACTGACTAGGTGCGATGATGGTGCGCCGCGAGGGAATCGAACCCCCAACCCGCTGATTAAGAGTCAGCTGCTCTGCCAATTGAGCTAGCGGCGCGCGAGGAGAAACACTAGCAAAACGATCACGTACTCGCGAATCCGTTCCACGGGTGGGCTGGAGCCGGCGTGGCGCAGGGCCAGGCGAAGCCGGTTGATCGAAAGGTGCGCAGATGTAGTTTCAGACGAACGAAGCTGCATCTGCGCACCACTCGATTGCGTCCCCAGCAGATCTCGTACGACAGCGGGGGCCAGACGGCCCGTCCCAGGTCAGGACGGGCGCAGCCCACGATCCTCGAGCAGAGCCATCGCGGCGTTGTGACCGCCCAGACCGCTGACCGCGCCACCCCGGCGGGCACCTGACCCGCAGAGCAGGATCGAGGGATGATAGGTGGCCACGCCCCAGCGCTCGGCCGGTGTCTCTGCGGACTCACCCTCAGCCAACCAAGGCCAGCTGAGGTCGCCCTGGAAGATCTGCCCACCGGGCAGCAGGGTCTCGCGTTCGACGTCTTGCGGGCTCATCACCTCGATGCACAGCTCGCCGTTCGCGTCGCGGGCGATGCAGTCCTCCAGCGGTTCCGCCAAGGCCGACTGCACGGAGGCCAAGGCCGCTTCGAGTGCCCGAGCGCGCACCGCATCGTGATCGGAGGAGAACAGTGCCGCCGGTGTGTGCAGACCGAAGATGGTCAAGGTATGGAAGCCAGCCTCCTGCAGTTCCGGCGACACGATGGACGGGTCGGTCAGCGAGTGGCAGTAGCTCTCGCAAGGCAGCGGATCGGGCACCCGGCCCGCAGCGGCCTCAAGATACGCGTGCTCCAACTGCGCGTACCCCTGGTTGAGATGCAGTGTGCCCGCGAACCCGGTCTCCGGGTCGATGCCGGAACGGAACTCAGGTAGCCGGCGAAGCACGATGTTGATCTTGACCTGGGCGCCCGCCGGCTTGGCTTCCGAAGACTTGCTGTCAGGCTCCCCGAGCAGTCCGGCCAGGGTCCACGGCGCACAGTTGGCGAGTACGGTCCGCGCCGTGAGCACCCCGCCGTCGGCGAGCCGAACCTCAGTCCCCTCGTCGCCGGGGGCCAAGCCGGTGACCGGCGCAGAGGCCCGCAGCTTCGCCCCAGCAGCGCGTGCCGCGGTTTCCAGCGCGGCAGCCACCGTGCCCATGCCGCCGACCGGTACCTTCCACTCGCCGGTGCCGTTGCCGACCACGTGGTAGAGGAAGCAGCGGTTCTGTTGCAGGGCAGGGGAGTGGGCACTGGCGAAGGTGCCGATCAACGCATCGGTCAGCACGATCCCGCGTACGGTGTCGTCGGCGATCCGTTCCTCGATCAGCTCACCGATCGGTCGCTCCACCAGGGCGTCCCACAGTTCCTCGCCCACCCGCACCCGGAGCTCACCGGCGGAGGGCAGCGGCCCAGTCAGGGTCGGTGCGACCACACTCGCGAACCGGTGCAGATCAGCCTCCAACTCGGAGAAGGCCTCGTACGAGGCAGACCCGGGTCCGGCCGCGAATGACGCCCGGGTCGCCTCGCCGTGCTGACGCTCGACCAACAGCCCACCGTCGTCGGCCGGCGTATAGGACGCGACCCTGCGGGAACGCAGGTCGAGATCAAGATCGAGGTCATCGATGATCTGCTGCGGCAGCAGCGACACCAGATACGAGAACCTCGATAGCTTGATCGCCACCCCGTCGAAGATCTGCGCGCTGGCGACCGCACCGCCGAAGCGTGGCTGCGCTTCCAAGACCGTCACATCCAAACCCTCCCGGGCGAGGTACGCGGCAGCGACCAGCCCGTTGTGGCCGCCGCCGACGATCACCACATCATGGTCCGGCTGCCCGGAGCCTAAGACGCCCGCCGCCATCTCAGTGCACCCCGGGCGTCGCTGAACAACGGGCCAGCTCCTCGGCGCTCAGCTGCAGATCCGCGGCTCGGGCTGAGTCTGTGATGGAGGCAGGCCGACGCGCCCCCGGGATCGGGAGGACGTGGTCGCCCAACGACAGCTCCCAGGCGAGTACGACCTGCTGCGGGCTCACCCCGTGTGCTTCGCCGATCTCCCGGAGCGCCGCGAACCGATCGCCGACATCCCGACCGCCGCCACCACCGGTGCCGCCCAGCGGGCTCCACGGCAGGAACGCGACCCCCTGCTGACCGCAGAACTCCAACTCATCGGCGCTGGACCGGAACTTCGGGGAGAACTCGTTCTGCACACTCGCCAGACCACCCTCGCCCAGCACATCGATCGCGATCTGGATCTCCTCGACGTTCGCATTGGAGATGCCGATGGCCTTGATCTTGCCCTCATCCTGCAGGGTCTTGAAGTTGCCGATCGCGTCGGCATAGGCCATCGATCGGTCGGGACGATGCCACTGATAGAGATCGATCACCTCGACGTCGAGCTTGCGCAGCGACTTCTCCACCGCCTTCCGGAGATAGGTCAGCGAGCCGTCACGACCCCAGGTCTCACCCTCGGCCCGAGTGATGCCGCCCTTGGTGCCCACCACGATCTGGTCGGTGTCGCCGCCGTACGTCTTCAACGCCTTGCCGACGAGCTGCTCGTTGTGGCCCATGGTGTCCCACGACGGAGCGTAGATGTCGGCGGTGTCGATGAAAGTGATGCCGGCATCCAGAGCCGCATGGATGGTGGTGATCGCCTCATCCTCGGTGGGGAAGACGCGATCGTTGTTCATCGACATCGGCATGCCACCGAGACCGATCGCGGAGACGGTGAAGGGGCCGAGAGCGCGGGTCTGCATACCGGTCACGCTACCGGTTCAGCCTCCTCCGATGCCTCCACTGAGATCGCTTGCACGGTACCGAATGCGAGCAGCAGCTGAGCAGGCAGATAGATCGACATGTTCACGAACGCCCCGTGCGGAATGGCTCCCGGAGCGATGAAGTAGTTCACCGCGAGCACGATGTCCGACAGCAGGAACAAGAAGCCGCCGATTCCTGCCAGCCGCGCCACGCCGGTGGCCAGCACCGCCATCAATGCCAGGCTTGCGCCGTAGATCGCGACCGCCGGTGCCAGAGGTCCAGCTGCGACAGCCGCGATCGCGATCACTGCGGTCAGCACAATGACGTACGCCACCAGCAGAGGCGGTCGAGTCAGCAGGCTGCGTCGCCAGTAGGGCCGGAAGGCCGCGATGTAGACGACCTGGGCAACGAGGAAGAAGCCGATCTTGAGCAAGATCGTGAACCCGGCAAAGTCGCCGAGCCAGGAGAAGCCGAGCGCGACCATGACCAGGATCAACAGCCGGGTACGCCGAACTGCCCCGGACCAGCACACCCAGATCAGCAACGGCATCAGCAGCATGCGGCAGCCCCACGACACGGGCAACCAACCCGCGAACTCGGCAACGAGATCGACAATCGCGACCGCCGCGAAGCAGCCCAGGGCCACTGCGCTGCGTCGGTGGGGCATGCTCCCAGGGTAGATGGGCGTCCGATTCAGGCCCGCTGCACGGCCGCCAGCCGCTCCCGTCGCAACTCGTCGATCTCGGGCCGATCCAGCGGTGCCAGCCCTTCACCGAGGGCGAGCTGCAGGATGTGGTCGGCCAGCGCGGGATTGCGGGCCAGCACCGGACCGTGCGGATAGGTGCCGATCACCAGGCCGTTGACGGCACCCTCCGTGCCGCGCCCGTCGTTGCCGACCCCGATCTCGACGGTGGCGAGCGGGGTCGCGGACCGCCCGAGTGTCGTGTACCCGCCGTGGTTCTCGAACCCGGTCAGCCAGGCGTCCTGGCCTTCCCGGCCGATCCAGTGGGTGAGGATCTCGCCGACAGCGCGCGTCGGTCCGCGCCGGGTGCTGACGTCCAGCAGCCCGAGCCCCTCCACCACCTCGTCGTGCTCACCGACGGTGAAGCTGGTGCCGATGATCTGATAGCCGGCGCAGACCGCGAACACGGCCGCGCCGCGGTCGACGGCCCGCTGGAGACCGCCGTCGGTACGCAGCGCGTTCACCGCGGAGATCTGGGCGGCGTCCTCACCCCCACCGAGCAGATAGACCTGACCGCCCGCCGGCAGCGGATCGCCCGGTTCGACCACGGTCAATGTGGTCTCGTAGCCCCGCCACTGCAGCCGCTTGGTCAGCACGGTGGCATTGCCGCGGTCGCCGTAGATGCCCAGCAGCGACTGATAGACGAGCACGATCTCGATTGGTGCCTTCGTCGGTGCAGCCATGATCTAGACGCCCCCCATCTTCCGCAGCCGCTGGAACGGTGTGTACGTGGCGATCACGTCCACCGGCTCGGGGTGACCGTCGAGTGCCTCGGCCAGGTCGGGTACGCAGCGGCACGCCACCTCCGCGTACGCGAGCCGGACCGCCAAGTCCTGAGCCCGGGGCCCGGTCGCGACCACCGTTCGGCCGGCCAGCTGCTCGTACTCGACATCCCACAGCCACGAGACATCCCTGCCGTCGGCGGCCGCGGAGTCGATGGCCAGCACCACGACGTCGCTCTGCGCCAGCGGCAGCGCCTCGGCCCAGCCGGCCGGGTTCTTCGCGAGCAGCAGTCGGGCGGTGGTGTCACCGAACCGAGTGGTGGCGAACCGGCCGGCGGGTGCGGTCACCGTACGCATGCCGGCGATCGCCGTCGCGCTCGGCACTCCGAGCTGGGCCGCGGCCGCCATCGCGCAGGCAGCGTTGCTGATGTTGAAAGCACCCGGCACCTGCAGCTCCGGGTCGAAGGACTTCCCGTCGGGATCGACGATCCGACCGTCAACCACGCGATAGCTGGCGGCAGGTTGGGCAAGCTCGCAGCCGGAGCAGCGCCACCCACCGCCCTGGCCGCCGGTCTCGTCGGGCTGGTCATGGAGCAGCAGGGCTCCGCACTGCGGGCAGAGCGAGGCGTCTTGGGTCCAGGTGGTTGCGGTGTCGACCCAGACCACTTCGCGGGCGGTCTGCGCGGCCCAGACCACCAGCGGCTCATCGGCATTGGCGACCACGACTGGGCCGCGCTCGCCGGCCGCTTCCAGTGCGTTGCGCCACGACCGGCCCAGCGCCTTGATCTCGTGGTGGCGGTCCAGCTGGTCGCGAGAGAAGTTCAGCAGCACCAACACCTCGGGGTGGCCCAGCCGGATCATGTCGGCGACCACCCGCTCATCGGTTTCGATGATGGCCCAGGTCGCGCTCCGGTTGTCCGAGAGCGCGGCGGTGATGCCGCCATGCAGGTTGGCGCCGTCGGCGTTGTGTACGACCCGGGTCCCACCCGGGTCGAGGCCGGCACGGACTGCGGCAGCCAGGAAATGGGTGGTGGTGGTCTTGCCGTTCGTACCGGAAACCATCGCAAGATGCTTGCCGGCGAGCAGCTGTTCCAGGGCCTGCGGAGCGATCTTGAGCATCACCGCGCCCTTGATCGCAGTCCCGGCACCACGACCCATCAGACGGGACGCGCGCGCGGCCAGCTTCCCCGCTGCTCGGGCAACACTCAGGCGCGGTCCGGCCAGGGCTTGACCAGGTCGCGCCAACGCCTGGCGGGAGCGGCCAAGGGCTTGGCGGGTCTTGGCGGATCCGGCGATGGACTTGCCGGACTCGGCCAGAGCTCTGCCCGACCTGGCCAGGGCCTTGCGAGACTTCCCCAGGGCTCTGTGGGACGTGGCAAGGGCGGATTGCGCCCGAGTGATCAATGTGTTGGCGATGATCGGCTCCTGCGGGTCGGCTCTGGAGTCGAGTGGCGACCTACGGATGCTTCGACGTCCATGAAGCGTCCATGGCTCGCCACTCGGTGCGAAGACTACTGCCGCCCTTCGTCTCGGTCGAAGCACAGCGCGCGAACCTCCGCTGGACCTGGCATTGCGATGGCGGTCACCGCGAGGTCTTCGGCCTGGCCGGAGTCAACCGCTCGTACCGCCTGTTTGACCAGCGGGATCGCGGGTGGACTCACCGACAGGGTGCCGACACCCAGTCCGACGAGCAGCGCGGCGGCCCGAGGGTCGCCGGCGAGGTCGCCGCAGACCGCGACCTGCGGGCCGCCAGCGGCACCTTGGCAGACCGCTCGGATCAAGGCGAGCACGCCAGGGTCGTACGCGTCGCCGATGGCCGCGACATCGGGATTGCCGCGCTCGGCGGCGAGTGCGTACTGGGTCAGGTCGTTGGTGCCGATCGAGAAGAAGTCGATCGCGGCGGCAAACTCGGCGGCCTTGAGCGCGACCGCCGGCACCTCGACCATGATCCCGACCTCCAGTCCCGCCGGTGTGCCGTGGCCCTCGGACGCGATCACCTCGTCAAGCAGTCGACGTGCCGCATGGACCTCGGTCAGAGTGCTCACCATCGGAAACATGATGCTCACCGACGTCTCACGTGCGACCCGGACGATGGCCCGAAGCTGATCTCGGAACAGGGCCGGGTGAGCCAGCGACAGCCGCAGACCACGGACGCCGAGGAAGGGGTTGGCGCCCGCTGGGGTGGGGGCGTAGGAGAGCGGCTTGTCACCGCCCACATCGAGGGTGCGCAGGGTCAGCCGGCGGCCGCCGATGGTCTCAGCAAGGGTGCGGTAGACCTCGACCTGCTCGTCGACGTCGGGTGCGGTGTCGCGACCTGAGAACAAGAACTCGGTACGCACCAGACCGGCGAGGTCTGCGCCCGACTCGGCGGCGGTCAGCGCGTCATCGAGCGACCCGAGATTGGCGCCAACCAGGATCTGGAGCCCGTCGGTGGTGCGCGCAGGGCGCCCGGACGATTGGGCAGCGGCGGCTCGATCGGCTGCCTGTCGCCTCGCTCGATCAAGCAGCACGGTTCGGGTGGCGCTGTCCGGGCTGAGCTGGATCTCACCCGTGTCGCCGTTCACCGCAAGCTCGGATCCGGCGGGCGTCATCAGCAGCGTCGGGCCGGCGGCGACGACCAGCGGAATACCGCGGGCCCGGATCAGGATCGAGGCGTGGGAGGTCGGGCTGCCGAGGGCCAGCGCGACCGCGAGTGTGGTCGTCGGCTCGAGGCCGGCGGCCTCGGCTGCTGTCAGGTCGGGCGCGATCAGCACACTGGGCGCGGGGTCAGGTTCGGCGGGTGAGCCGATCGTCATCTCGATCGGCGTCGCCAGGGCAGCCAAGGAATGGAGCACCCGCCCTCGCAGCTCGCGGATGTCGGCGGCGCGAGTCTGCAGATAGTCATCCTCGAGCCCTGCGATGGACTGCGCGATGTCCTCGGTCGCCGATCCCCAGGCCAACTCCGCCGATTGACCGCCGGCGATCCGGGTCGCCACGTCAGCCAGCAGTTCGGGGTCCTCCAGCAGCGCCAGGTGAGCCTCGAAGATGTCCGCTTCATCAGCGCCGAGCTGATCCCAAGTCCGTCGCTGGAGTGTCCGAAGCTCGCCGGCGGTCGCCGCCAGCGCATCACCTAGTCGATGCTGCTCCACGGTGGGCGATCCGGTGGCCCGTTCGGGAATCTCGACCGGTTGCTCAGTGAGCAGCTGAGCGGGCCCGATGCCGATTCCCGGTGCGGCTGGCAGACCGCGCAGCAGCTTCGGCACCTCATCCGGCACGACCCCCTCCCGCGCGCTGCTCGCCACTCTGCGCGAGTCGGAGCTGGCGCGGAGTGGCTGAGCCTCGGGCGCGGCGAGTGGGTCGCCAAAGGCGTTCCGGGCGAGAGCCAGGACCGCGTCGACAGCTGCCTGACCAGCGGGTCCAGTAGCCGATACCTCGAGCTCGTGTCCTTGCAAGGCCCCCAGCATCGCGATCTGGGACAGGCTCCGAGCGGAGACCCAGTCCGTGCCGGTTGTCAGGTTTCGGATCCCGACGTCGGCGTCCAGGCCTGCGGCCAACCGAGCCAGCCGCGCGGCCGGTCGGGCATGGAGACCGTGCACATTGGTCAGCGTGAACGTGGCTCGGACGATGGGTGGCACTTCGTCATCCGCTGCCGAAAGCGCGGGCGCCGGCGCCACTACGACCGATCCACTGGCTGGGCTGCCCGGCGCTTCGGTTCGCGGTTCACCCAGCTGAGTGAGCTTCCCGGCCAGCCCTGACCTGGACTCGGTAGCGACCTGCTGGAGGCTGGCTCCTCCCGCGGCTGCGACGGCGGCCGCCAGCAGGCCCTCCACGAGCGGCGCTGGTGACAGCGCCACCCGTTGGCGGACCTCATCCTCGAGCAGTTCCAGCGCCAGTTCGGCGGACAAGATGGCGCTGCCGATATCCATCAAGACCAGTACGCCGTCGCCGTCCTCAGCGGTGCTGATCGCTTCGGCAATGGCGACCGCATCGGTCCCGAAGGTGGTTTCGTCCAGACCCGCGGCAGCCTCGATCCGCACCGTCGCGTCGGGCACCATCTCCCTGGCCAACGCCACGGCCGCCTCGCCCAGCGCGCGGCTGTGCGAGACGACGACGATCCCGACCATCGCTAGCCGGCTTCAGTTGGCGGGGGAGCCGAGGGCCGTGGCAGCAGCCTGGATGAGCAGCACCGCGGAGGTTGCGCCGGGATCTTGGTGGTCGGCGCTGCGCTGCCCCAGATAGCTGGCTCGGCCCTTGCGAGCTACCAGTGGGGTCACGAAATCGCGGCCTTGCGCTGCGGCGGCCGCGGCTGAGTCGAGAGCTGCACTCAGGTCGCTTCCGGCAGCCAAGGCGGCGTCGAGCGCGTCGCACGCGGGAGCGAGGGCGTCGTACATGGTCTTGTCGCCGAGCACCGCCTTGCCGCGGGCGGCTACGCCCTCGACCCCAGCCCGGAACATGGTCGCGAAGCCAGCTCCGTCCAGGGCTGCAGAGTCTCCAGCTGCCGTGGACATGCGCAGGAACAAGGTGCCGTACAGCGGACCGCTGGCTCCGCCGACCTTGCTGATCAGGGTCATCGCCGTGGTCTTGAGCAGCGGGCCGACGCCGGTCTCGGAGTCGAGTCCGGCCAGCGCCTCCCGCACCGCGGTCGTCCCGCGTTGCAGATTGGTGCCATGGTCGGCGTCGCCGATCGCAGCATCCAGCTCGGTCAGCTCAGCCGCGTGGGCCTCGATCAGGCGGGTGAACTCATCGAGCCACCGGCGTACGGCTGCAGGGTTCACGACAGCGGGCATCTCACCCTCCCAACGCCCTTCACATTCCCCACCGTAGGGCCGGCGTGTTCACCGGGGCATCCCACAGCTCGAGGATCTCAGGATCGGCGCGGAGCAGAGTGACCGAGCAGCCGGCCATGTCGAGACTGGTGATGTACGGCCCGACCAGCGATCGGGCGATCGAGACACCCGCGGCGGCCAACAGGTCGGCGATCTCGCCATACATCAGGTAGAGCTCGATCAGCGGCGTGGCACCGAGCCCGTTCACGAAACAGATCACTCCGTCTTCACCGGAGCCCTCGTCGCTCGTGCCCTCGTTGTTGGTAAAGGCGAGATCGGCCAGGATCGGCTCGACCAGCAGCCGTGCGACCTCGTGGGCTGAAGCGAGCGGTACGCGTTCGCGGCCGGGCTCCCCGTGGATGCCGACGCCGAGCTCCATCTCGCCGTCGGGCAGATCGAACGTGGGCTTGCCCACCGCCGGGACTGTACAGCTGGTCAGCGCCGCGCCCATGCTGCGACCGTTGGCGACGATCCGGCGGGCCAACTCAGCACAAGCGGCCAAGTCAGCGCCCTGCTCGGCAGCGGCGCCGACGATCTTCTCCAGCAGCACCGTCAGCCCGACCCCGCGGCGGCCGGCGGTCCAGGTGCTGTCCTGGACGGCCACATCGTCGTCGACGATCACCGATTCGACCTGGACCCCCTCGGCCGCCGCCAGCTCGGCGGCGAGCTCGAAGTTCATCACGTCGCCGGTGTAGTTCTTGACGATGTACAGGACGCCCGCGCCACCGTCCACCGCAGCGGTCGCGGCGATCACCTGATCGGGGACGGGGGAGGTGAACATCTCACCGGCACAAGCCGCGTCGAGCATGCCTGCGCCGACGAAGCCGGCGTGCAGCGGCTCGTGCCCGCTGCCGCCCCCGGAGACCAATCCGACCTTGCCGGCCACCGGTGCGTCACCGCGGACCACGATCCGCTGGTCCAGCTCAACGCGCAGCTCCGGATGGGCAGCCGCCAGGCCACGCAGTGACTCGGTGACCACCGCAGCGGGGTCATTGATCAGCTTCTTCATGGAACCGACCCTACGACTCCGGCTGGTTTTCGAAACTCTGCCACACAGCGGCGGTGCCTGCGCTCAGCTCACGCTCGCCGGCCGATCGGTGTGGCAGATTATCGAAATTCACCTAGCTGGTCAGTCGATCAGCCGCAGCTCGATCGCCTTCCGCACGGCCGACGTACGGTCGCCGACGCCGAGCTTCTCGTACGCCCGCCCGAGATAGGTCTTCACCGTCGTCTCGCTGATGTGCAGCGAGGTGCCGATGGCCGCGTTGGTCTTGCCCTGGGCGGCGCCCGCGAGCACGGCGATCTCCTGGGGGGACAAGGTCGGCACTCTCGGACCAGGCTGTCGCATCCGGCTCAGCAGCGCGGACTGCACCGACGGCGCCAGCACGGTCTCGCCCCTGGCGGCGGCACGGATGGCCGTGGCGAGTGCGCCCGGCGCGATGTCCTTCAGCAGATAGCCGGTCGCACCAGCCTCGATGGCGCGCAGGATGTCCTCATCGCTCTCGTACGTGGTCAAAACCATGACTCTGGCGGTGCCACTGGCAGTGAGCTGCCGGGTCGCCGTCACGCCGTCGCCGCCGGGCATCCGCAGATCCATCAGCACCAGGTCGGGGGACAGTTTGGTTGCTAGCGCCACACCTTCCGGGCCGCTGGCACCCTGCCCGACGACCTCGATGTCGTCGAAGCCGGCGAGCATGCCCCGGATGCCCTCCCGGACCAGGGGATGATCGTCGACCAGGATGATCCGGATCATGGTGCCTCTCCTGTCGACGCTGATGGCCCGGTCAGGGGCAGTGTGGCGTGGATCGTGGTGCCCTGCCCCGGCGCGCTCGTCAGGTCGAAGACACCGCCGACCTCGCTGACGCGTGCCTTCATGCCACTCAATCCGTATCCCGCGGTGGCAGCGGTCGGGTCGAGTCCAGTGCCGTCGTCGTGCACATCGATCGCCACTTCGTCCGTCGCATAGCGCAGGGTGACCGTTGCTCGAGAGGCTGCGGCGTGCTTGCGTACGTTCTCCAGGCTCTCCTGAACGAGCCTGAGCGCGACCACGTCGATCGCTGCCGAGGTCGCGGCCGGCTGCCCCGTGGCGGTGAGCCGTACGTCGGTGCCGGTCGTCTCTCGCCAAGTGTCCACGGTGCGTTGAACTGCCTCGGACAACGACGCACCGGCCAGCCTGCCCGGCCCGAGGGCGGCAATGATCCGGCGAGACTCTGCCAGGTTCTCCCGGGCGTTCTCGGTGATCAGTGCCACGTGCCGACGTGCAGCCGCGGGATCGCGGTCCAGCTCGCCCTGTACGGCGTGGCCGAGCGTGACGATCGAGGCGAAGCCCTGGGCGAGCGTGTCATGCAGCTCGCGGGAGATCCGGGACCGCTCCGCTTCCGCCCCGCGGGCCGCCGACAATGCTGCGACCTCGGCCTCGCGCTCGCGCAGTTCCTCGATCAGCCTGCGTCGCTCCTCGTTCTGCTTGCTGATGCTCAAGATCCGGCTGGCGAAGAACAGCGAGAAGGTGATCACGAACGCCGTCTGCCCGATGTCCTGGATGACCTGCCGTGCGGTGTGCGACTCGATCAGCAATCGGCCGGCCAGCGGCAGCAGATTCAAGGCCCCGATCACTACCGTCGCCGGTCGTGGCGTGAGCAGCATGAAGATCTGCGGCGTCAGTGCGAACAACAGCAACGCGGACCACGGGTTGAGAATCGCGCCGATCGTGAAGAGGATGATCGCGAGAGCGGCAAAGGTCCACGCGAGGCCGGAATTGGCGCGGATGCCCGCCAGCCGCGGCCTCGCCACCAGCCAATACAGGGCCTCCAACACCACGACCAGCACCGCGGAGATCGCGGTGCCGGTCGCCGAGTTGGTCGGATTGGCCATCACGAGCAGGACCGTGCCGACGGTGACCAGGAGATAGAAGATCGACCAGCCGCCGAACGACACCGCCCGGACGTCCAGGCGATAGCCGTCGCTCATGCCGCGACTGTAGCCGTGCCGCTCTCGGCTGCGGCCGAGCCGGAGTCTTCGTGATCACCGAAAGTCGCCGAGATGACGCCCTTCGGGTAGCACAGACCCAACAGAGTCACCACCAGCATGGCGATCGCCGCGCCCGCGAACGCCCAGGCCACGGCGTCGGCGTACCCCTGATGCACCGCCTGCAGGTATTGCTGCTGCAGGGCCGTGGGCAGCTGGTCGAACGATCCGGAACCAGTGCCATGGCCGACCTCAGCCCCGCTGATCCGACCGACCACCTCGCGGGCAGCGTCCGCCGGGGCACCGAGTGCGGTGAAGGAGGCCGTCAGCTTGTCGATGAGCACCCCGGTGACCAGCGTGCTGAACACCGCGAGGCCGAGTGCCGAGCCGAAGTTGCGCATCGTCTGGGAGATGGCGGTGACCTCGCCGTACGAGGCGCCGATCGCCCGATTGACCGCGTCGGTCGATGCGGCGCTGATCATGAAGCCGACACCTGCCCCGGCCAGCATGATCGGCCAGGTCTGCGGGTTGATCACTGCGCCCGGGTTCGCCGGGATGGTGGTGACGCTGACCGCGAGCCAGCCGAAACCAGCCGCGCCGATCAGGCCACCCAGGATCAGCACCGAGCGGGCCCCGACCTGATCGAAGCGACGAGAGCCGATCTGCGCCGCGATCACGAAGCCCACGAAGAACTTGCCGAACAGCAGACCGGTGTTGATCGCCGTCAGCTCCAGGGACACCTGCCCGTACACACTCAGGAAGAAGAAGGTGGACAAGAAGGCCATCGAGGCGAACAAGGTGGCCAGCGTGACGATCACGAAGCCGCGGTCGCGGAACAGCTCGAGCTTGACCAGCGGTTCGTCGGTTCGGCGCTCGACCAGCACGAAGACGATGACCAGCACGACGCCGGCGACCAGGCTGGCGAGGACGTACGGGCTGGTCCAGCCCCAGCTGCCGGCCTGTTGCAGACCGAAGACGATCGCACCCAGACCCGCCGCGATGGTGAGCGCGCCCGGCAGGTCGATCCGCTCGTCACGGCGCACCGATGGCGCTGCGGACACGGCGATGATGGCCGAGGCGACGATCGCGAGCGGGACGTTGACCCAGAACACGCTCCGCCAGGTCCATTGGGTCAAGAAGCCGCCGGCGATCGGGCCGATCGCGGTCATCGCGCCGGTGATGGCGAAGAAGGACGCCATCGCCTTGGCTCGACCCTCGCGCGGGAAGCTCTGCACCACGATGCCGATCGCGGCCGGGAACATGATCGCGCCGGCGACGCCCTGCAGGGCCCGGGTGGTGATCAGCCAGGCACCCGCGTACGCGTCGGTCGGGGCGAGCCCGCAGAGCAGGGAGGTGAGACCGAAAGCAGCGATGCCGATCTGCACCATCTTCTTGTGGCCGAACACGTCGGCGAGCCGACCGCCGAGCAGGAAGGCCGCCGCGGTGGCGATCAGATAGACATTCACCGCCCACTGCATCAGGTCGTGTCCGAGGCCGAGATCGGTCTCGATGGTCGGTGCGGACAAGGCGACGATGGTCTGGTCGATGGTGGTCATCGAGACGGCCACGATCAGACCGGCGAGAGTGAGGCCGGTGGCCCTCGCCCTCAGCTGAGACCCGTTCGGTTGAGTACTCGGCGGTTGAGACAGCGACGGTTGAGACATCGGTGCGCTCCTGGCATTCCTCGTAGGAGTTGGGATGTCTCAACTCTCGCGAGTGGAGCGCCAGCCCGGGACCGACGACCGGACGGACCTGATGTCCTCCGATCGGAGGACATCATCCCGGGGGCAGCAAAGGATCCGTGCCTCGACGGTCTTGTGTCACTACTACTCAGCGTTACTATGTACTGGTAGTCAGTACTGCTGAGTAGTCGGAGGAGCATCGGTGGGCAAGCAGATGACGGAGATGCTCAAAGGCACCTTGGAGGGCGTCGTCCTGGCGATCTTGTCGATGCGATCCGCGTACGGGTACGAGATCACGGCGTGGCTGCGCGAGCAGGGTTTCACCGACCTCGCCGAGGGAACCGTCTACGCGCTGCTGGTCAGGATCGAGCAGCGCGGCCTGGTCGACGTGGTGAAGGTGCCCTCCGAGAAAGGCCCGCCGCGCAAGGTGTATTCGCTCAACGCGCAGGGCCGCGACTACCTCCAAGAGTTCTGGAGGACCTGGAGCTTCCTCTCAGAACGGCTCGACCGGCTCCAGCAAGAAGGGAGATGACCATGTTCATCGAGAAGATCGTCGGTGACTTCGGCGACAAGCGTCGGTGGCGGGAGTACAAGCAGCGCGTCAAGGCGCTGCCTGCGAGCTATCGGGAAACGATCGAGGCGCTGAATCGATACCTGATGTATTTCGGGGCGATCACCAAGGGCGACACGATGATGTCGATGCTCGAGGACCTCGCCGATCTGTTCGAGCAGGCGGCTGCGGACGAGACGCCGATTCGGTCGGTCGTCGGCGAAGATCCGGTGGAATTCGCCGAGACCTTTCTCCGGAACTACTCCGACGGTCAGTGGATCAACAAGGAGCGGGAACGGTTGATCAAGGCGATCGCGCGTGCCGAAGAAGAGGAAGCGCGACCATGACTGTGTCCGTCGATCGCACGTCGCCCTCCACACCTGCGATCCGGGTGCAGGGCCTGGAGAAGTCCTACAAGGAGCTCCAGGTGCTACGTGGCGTCGACTTCGACGTGGCACGAGGCAGCATCTTCGCCCTGCTCGGCTCGAACGGCGCAGGCAAGACCACCGTCGTGAAAATCTTGTCCACGCTGCAAGGAAGCGACGCCGGAACGGCCCAGGTCAACGGCTTCGATGTCGTCCAGCAGCCTGCCGAGGTGCGGAATTCCATCAGTCTCACCGGGCAGTTCGCTGCCGTGGACGAGATCCTCAGCGGGCGCGAGAACCTCATCTTGATTGCCCGGCTGCGGCACCTCGACGGTCCGGGCGACATCGCAGATGAACTGCTCGACCGCTTCTCCCTGACCGAGGCGGCCGGCCGGAAGGTGTCGACGTACTCCGGTGGCATGCGTCGTCGGCTGGACATCGCGATGAGTCTCATCGGGAAGCCGCCTGTGATCTTCCTCGACGAGCCGACGACCGGCTTGGATCCGCAGGCAAGGATCGAGGTCTGGCAGTCGGTCAAACAACTTGCCGAGCAGGGCACCACCGTGCTGCTCACCACGCAGTATCTGGACGAGGCCGAACAGCTGGCCGATCGGATCGCGATCCTCCATGAAGGACGGATCATCGTGAACGGCACGTTGGCCGAACTCAAGCAGTTGCTCCCGCCCGCCAAGGTCGAGTACGTGGAGAAGCAGCCGACTCTCGAGGACGTCTTCCTGAGCCTGGTCGGAAACAAGGGAAAGGGCGATGACGCCGGCAGCGGCACCACCGCGACGTCGAGTGAGGAACATCGATGACCAAGCACTTCTTCGGCGACACGTCCGTCCTGCTCGGACGGTCCCTCCGCCACATCCTGCGCAGCCCCGACACCATCATCACGACCACGGTCATGCCGATCGCCTTCATGCTGCTGTTCGTCTACGTACTCGGCGGCGCCATCAACTCCGGCTCGGACTCCTATCTGAGCTATCTGCTGCCAGGCATCTTGGTGATCACGATCGCCTCCGGGATCTCCTATACCGCGTTCCGACTCTTCCTGGATCTGAAGGGCGGCATCTTCGAACGGTTTCAGTCCATGCCGATCGCGCGGTCGTCGGTGCTCTGGGCTCATGTCGGGACCTCGCTGGTCGCCAATCTGATCTCGCTCCTGGTCGTCGTGCTCGTCGCGTTGTTGATGGGCTTCCGTTCGGGAGCAGGGATTCTGGCGTGGCTCGCCATCCTCGGGATCTTGCTCCTGTTCACCCTTGCGCTGACCTGGATCGCGGTGATTCCCGGCCTCACCGCGAAGTCGGTGGACGGTGCCAGTGCCTTCTCCTACCCACTCATCCTGCTGCCGTTCATCAGCTCGGCCTTCGTGCCGACCGACACCATGCCAGGCCCGGTACGTGCCTTCGCCGAACACCAGCCGGTGACCTCCATCGTCAACTCGATTCGCGATCTGGCCACCCAACAGCCGGTGAGCAACGACATCTGGCTCGCCCTTGCCTGGTGCGTGGCGATCCTGATCGTCGCCTATGCCTTCGCGATGGTCGTCTATCGGCGGAAGTTCAGCTGAGGTCCGCGGCCTCGAGTCGCTCCCGCGGATCTGACTCGCAAAGACCCGTCGGCGGTTCGCGTCCTGATGCGAACCCTCAACGGTTCATATATTTGCGATCAGATCTTCTAGACTGCGTATCGCTGACACCGACGATGCTGAAACAAGGGAGGGCCGCCGATGCCAGCGTCCACCGACGAGCCCAGCCGAGGTCCGGAGGCAGCGATGAACTCCGGGACTCCAAGGACGATTCGGGCGCGCGCAGTTCGGCTGATCCGGGGACGCGGCGTTCGTCAGAGACCGGGAATTGCGGACGAAGCTGATCTGCAGCGCGCCGAGCAACTTGTGGCCCAGGCCCTGCACGGAGACGCATCGTTGTTGTGGACCGGTGACAAGCGAGTCTTCTTCTCCAGCGAGGGCAACGCCTTCGTGATGTTTCAGATCCGAGGTCGCAGTTGGGTGGTGATGGGCGACCCGATCGGGACCCCGGACGAGTTCGACGACCTGCTGTCTCGTTTCGTCGCAGAGTGCGATCGGCGCTCTGGCCGGCCGGTGTTCTATTGCGTACGCGAGAGCAACGCGGAACGGTATAGGCGTGTCGGGCTGAGCTTGCACAAACTGGGCGAGGAGGCGGTGATCGACTTGGCCGCCTTCAGCATGCAGGGCGGTCATCGCGCCAAGCTTCGCTCTGAGTTGCGGGCGGCAGCCAAGCTGGGGTGCGCGGTCGAGGTGCTGGCTCCCGAGGATGTCCCTGCGGTTCTGCCCGCACTACGTGAGGTCAGCGACGTCTGGCTGTCCGAACGCAAGGTCAAGGAGAAGTCGTTCTCGCTGGGCGCCTTCGATGACGCGTACGTCGCTCGATTCCCGGTCGCCGTCACCCGCCGGAACGGGAAGATCATCGCTTTTGCTTCGTTGTGGGCCAGCGGCGGCGGCGGCGAGGTGAAGGTCGATCTCATGCGTCGTCGCAGCGACGCGCCGCGGACCGTGATGAGCCAGCTGTTCGTCGAATCGATGCTCTGGGCACAGGCGCACAGCTACTCGACCTTCAGTCTCGGCATGGCGCCGCTGTCTGGCCTCTGCCGAGATGAAGCCGCGCCCTTCTGGGAGCGCGTCGGGCACTTCCTGCATCTGCACGGCGAGCACTTCTACAACTTCCAGGGCTTACGCCAGTTCAAAGTCCGCTTCAAACCGGACTGGCAACCGCGCTACATCGCCGCCCGTGGCGGACCCGGGATGCCGATGGCCCTGTTGAATGTCATTTGTCTGGTGAGTGGTGGTCTGCGTGGTGCACTCCCGGTGACCGGGGTGAACAGGCCTGGTAAGAAGACGAGGGTCGAACCGGAGCAGGCGGTCGAGTCCCTGCCGCCGGCAGAGGCTTCACTGGTTGGGTTGGCTTCGTAGGAGCTATCAGAACGAGTGAGGTCGCATGGCCAGCCAGCCTTCCCGGAGTCGCCCCATCTGGCGTGAGCCGGGGATGCCCCACCTGCTGTTGACGACGGGCTTCGCGTTCGCCGGTTTCGCCGTGCTCTTGCCGGTCGCGCCCATGCACGTCGTTGCGCTGGGTGGAGACACCTTCCTGGCGGGTCTGGTGAATGCGGTACTGATGGCCAGCACGATCCTCACCCAGCTGGTGGTCGAGCGGGTGCGCTCGAGGATCGGCTGGAGTGTCGTGCTCGTCCTGGGCTGCCTCTTCCTCGGCTCGCCCGCCCTCGTTGAGATCTTCGCGAGCCAGGCCTGGCACGTGGTCGCGCTCGCCGCCGTACGTGGGATCGGCTTCGGCATCATCACCGTCAGCGGGGCGTCTGCCATCGCGGTGCTCTTCACCCCCGAGCGCCGCGGTCGTGCCGTCGGAGCGTACGGCCTCGCGGTTGCCGCAGCTCAGCTCCTGCTCACGCCATTGGCTCCCTGGATCGCGGAGACCGCCGGCTTCACAACTGCGATGGTGCTTGCGGCGATCCCCATTGTCGGTATCCCCTTCGGCATCTCGGCGGGCGAGGTGATCGGCCGACATCCCCGCACCGTGCCGACAGCGACCATCAAGCCGGCCACGGTGACCGGGCCCCGAATCCCGCTCGTGCGCCTGCTCCCGCCCATCGCTGCACTCACGGCGGTCACCTGCTCCGGCGGCGCGATCATGACGTTCGCGCCCCAGTTCGCCCCGGACGCCGTCCTCACGCTCGTGTTGCTTCTCGTCTTCACCGCTACCGGAGCGATCTCGCGCTGGCTCGCCGGCCATCTCGCGGACCGTTTCGGTGCGCAGACCTTCATCGTGCCCGGGCTCGGCATCGCCGCGCTCGGGCTCGTCGGCATCGCTGCGAGCATCGCCGGGATCGCCGATACGGGCGGCCCAGTGCTGCTCGTCGCCGGCGCGCTGCTGGTCGGCACTTCCTTCGGTGTCATGCAGAACGTGACCCTGGTACGCGCCTTCGAACTCGCCGGCGAGCATGCCAAGGGCACGGCCAGCACCGCATGGAACGTCGCCTTCGACGCCGGTACGGGCGTCGGTGCCCTCGGGATCGGTGCCCTCGCGACCGGTACGTCGTTCGCGTTCTCCTTCGTGCTTCTCGCCGGCCTGTGCTCTATCGTCGGCGCGGCGCTGTTGGTGAGTTCAGGGCGTCACAACGGGGAGGTTTGAATGGCCGGCATCCATCTGCACCACCATGACCTGTTCCACGAGGGGCCGGAGGCCATTCGGCCATACCTGGCGCGGATGGAGGATCTGACGCACGTGTTCGTGCAGGTCAACGACATCTTCGAGCGCAATCCGTCGCCGGTCGGCACGCTCGAACGGAACCCGGTCGAGGACGTCATCCACGGCGCCGGCCGGCTGTACGCCGACGTGGACGTCGCGCGCTTCTCACCCGAGCTGCGCCAACTCGTCGCGGAGGACCCGGCGGACGACCCGCTGGCGATCGTCAGCACCTCGACGCTCGCGGCCGACTACGAGATCGTGCCGTGGCTCAACATCACCAATGGCGCGTGGCTGGGCGACGTGGCCGGCAACGGCGTCGTCGACTATCGCGGGCGTGACGTGGACCGCTGGCTGTGCCCGAATGGACCCCTGGTCGCACCGATGTGGGGTCGCACGATCTCGGCGTTGGTGGCGCGCTACGGCTTCCGTACCTTCCTCATCGACCGCATCCGCTACCCCGACTGGGGTGGCGAGCGGGTGCAGCCGGCGAACCTGTTCAGCTGCTTCTGCGCACGGTGCTGCGCGCTGATGAGCGACCAGGGCATCGACGTCGGGGCGCTGCGCCAGGAGATGACAAGGATCGCCGAACTGCTGAGGACGGGGGAGTTCGAGGCGGCTCGGGAGCGGTTCGGCTCGGAGCCGCTGATTCGACGCTGGCTGCTCTTCCGGCAGCAGAGCGTGACCAGGCTGGTTGCTGAGATCATCCGGATCGTCGGCGAGAGCCAACCCGACGCCGAGCTGTGGCTGGACCTATGGCCGCCGTCCTACTCCTGGATTCTCGGCCAGGACTACCCGGCGCTGACCGAGCTGTCACCGCGGCTCAAGCATTTCCCCTATCACCGGTTGGGCGGTGGCGCGGATGTGCAGAGCCTCATCGACTATTTCGGACGCGACGATGCCGAGCGGGAGCGTGCGTTTGCGGCGTTCGTGCGGCTGTTCGGGCTGGACTATGGCCAGACGTACGCCCAGTTCCGCGCCGACGGCTTTCCGATCCGGCTGGTCGAGGACCAGAACCGGATGGTCCGGGAGCGGTCCCGGCCGGGCACCTATATCTACTCCGGCGTCCAGATGTGGAACCTGCCGCCCGAGGAACTGCATCGCGCCGCGGTGGCCGCGTACGCCAGCGATGCCGACGACGTCATCTACTACTGCTATGGCTGGGCGGGCACCGAGTTGTTCGGGGTGAGCAACGGCGCGCGGCCGCCGCTGATCTCGCCGACCCTCCCTAGGGCAGCCGACGGCCGCTGAACGCCTGCCCCGGATCCGGCGGCGTCGGGATGCGACCCGAGAGCCGAGTGAACTCGGTGGGGCGCACGAGCTGCACATTCACCACCACAGGTACCGAAGTCAGGGCAATCAGGGTGAACCGGTCGAGAGACTCGCTCCCGAGCAGCCGACGGCCACCTGCTATCGGCCTTCCCACGAAGCTGGAGTCGGGCGGGCAGCTGAGTTGGCTGGTCTGATCGTCGAGGCGGATCTGCAGCTGCGTCGTCACAGCCCGGTCGACCGCCTGGAAGCCGAGCCAGACCGCCTCGCCGGGCCAGAGCGCCGCCACCACGTCGCCACCCGGGGTCATCGCCAAGGGAGCCACGCCGTACGGTCGAGGCGCGGTTTCGCTCGGCACCGGCTCCAGCAGCGCCGGGGTGCGCTCCAGATACACCAGCACGGCGTCGGCGAGCCGGATCCGATCGCCGTCCAGCCTGACCTGAGTAGCCACGCCTACAGGCGGTCGCCGTCGGCGAGCCGGTCGATCGCGGCCCGTGGCATCAGCAGTTCCTCGCTGACTCGACGACGCGCCTCCTCGTCGAGGGCTGGCGCGCTCGACGCCAACTGGCTCCCGGCGTCCCCCCAGAAGACCTCAGCCTGTGGCTCGGGTGCCCGAGCCGAGAGGCTGTTGGCGATGTCCTGCGCCCAGGTCCGGGTCAGCTCGGTGTCCTGATCGGCCGGGCTCCACAAGAAGAACGGCCGCAGCGGCAGCACATGCACGGTCTGCTGCCAAACGCTGATCGGCACCAGCTCCGGGGCGTGATTGCTGGCGGCGATCAGCAGGACCCAGCTGCGCCAGAGCATCGGGGGCGCACTGATCGGCTGCAGTGCGCGTACGTCCTGGTCACTGCGCTGGGTGCTGAGCGCCAGGATGTCGGGGTGCTCCGAGCCGAGCACGGCGGCCAGTCGGTCGACGATCAGATCGAAGCGCGACTGGTCGAACTCCACCGGTGCCGCTATTGCTCGCTCGCTGAGCCGTCCGGCGCCGGCATCTTCGCGCTGCGTCAGTTGGGCATCCCGGGAGATCAGCATCAGGTGGGCGCCGAAGAGACCCAGCATCGGGTTGTCGGTCTCCTCCAACAACTCAACCAGCGCGTCGGACGCGACCTTGCGCTCGTCCGCCAAAGCGGTCCGGGCTGCTTCCACCAAGGGCAGTTCCGGATCGTTCGGTGTGAACCGATGCTGCGCCATCAACACGCTGACCCGGCTCGAGCCGATCGTGGCGTCGTCGCCTGACGCCTCGATCGCGAACAGCTGCGTCTGCCAGCCTGCTACGGCGTACACGGATTGCTCGATCACATCGCCCATCCGGTCGCGTCGGCGGACCAGATACGCGCCCGGGTCGACGTCGATGGTCTGCGCCCGCCCGCCCGTATCGGGTTCGTCTGCCGGGTCGAGGGCGGCGATCGTCGTCCCGTCGAGTTGGTGCAGTGAGATCGCGGCTGGTAGGGCCGGAGCCTCCGATGACTGTGTGTCCGCACGCGTCATCAGCAGAATCTGTGCGCTGTCGAGCCCGGTGATCGAGCGGGTCGACTGCTCGTGCGGCAGTTCGTCCCCTCGGAGGCTCGGCTCGGGCGCCGAACCCGCTGGACCAGCTGGCACAGTCGGACTGATCGGCCCTTCAGGACTGATCGGCCCTTCAGGACTGATGGACCCTGCAGGACTGATGGGCACCGCGGACCCCATCACCAGCTCGCCAGAGACGTCGAGGGAGGTGTCCTCGTCCAGGAGAATGAGCCGCTCGTAGGTGGCGTCGGCAAGCTTGGCCTTCACCTTGTACACCCCAGGCGAGACGCGGCAGTCCAGATCGCCGATCGAGCGGTCGACCAGGGCGAACTGGTCGTCGATCACGAAGATCTCGGCGAGCGGGCTGCGTGCGGTCACGCTCAGCTGGAGCTCACGTGACGGTGACATGGGCACCTCCTGCAGCCTCGAACACGACGGCCAGGTTCAGGGCGTCGACCAGCACGGCATAGAACCCCGGTTCGAGCGAGACCTCCCAGGCGGTCTCCGCGACGACGGTATCAGCCACCGCCGCAGCCTTTCGGTCTCGCGCCACCCTCGCGTGCTGTCCGATGCAGGACGGGTCGAACGTGATCGTCACTGGCACGGTCTGGCGTGCGGGAGCGGCGAACGTCAGAGGATCTCGTCGCCCGAACGACGGTTCGTGTGCGACCACACCGCGCTGCTGGTCCTCGGGGCTCTGGAACTGCTTCATCGCGTTGCGCAGATAGTCGGTCAGACTGTCACTGGTGACGGGGGTGGGCGCCTCGCCCTCGAGCCCACGCAGCAACGCGTACGTGAAGGCGCCGTGCCAGTTGCCGTCAGGCATCTGGTGTTCCACCGCGCGCAGGCCGATACCGGCGGCAAAGCTCTCGAACACTCGGACGAACGGCGCATTCGGGTGTCCCTTCGGCAACAGTCCGTTGGCGATCGGCGTCCCCTGCAGCAGGGTCGGTCGGGTACGAGTGGCGCAGGAGTCCGCCCACAACACGATCTGCTGGAACTGCGCGGCTTCGGTGAGCTGATCTGTCCAGCTCGTGATGTCGACATTGATGGGCCGGTCCTTGACCGCCTCCGCGGTGACCAGCACGGCCTGCCTGCTCCGCGTCGCCCAGCCATGGCCACTGACATAGACATAGAGCCGGCGCCCGGCGTACTGCCGCTTGTTCTCGTCCAGATACGTCTTGGGTAGCTCCGCGATCTCTTTGAACGCCGCGACGACCTGTTCCTGATCCGGCTCACCCCGCCCGTTCTGGAACGGGTTGGGTACGTGGGCTGAGCACACCACCCGGACGTTTCCTGGCGGCAGTCCACCGCCATCGGCACGCCGTAGCCACGCCGCGATGGCCGCGGCGTCGTTGTCCGGGCCTCGCAGATCCGTCGGCCAACCGGAGGCGGTGCCGAAGTATCGAGCGATGCCGAACACCAAGGCATGATCGTCGGGATTGGCGGCGATGGGGCCGGTGGCGTCGCTCTCCGTCATGCGATCAGGGCGCCGCTGGATCAGACGCTGGCTGCCGCACCGCCATAGATGCTGGCGATGAAGGCGACGTCCTTTTCGGAAAGATCGTGATTCAGATCCGCGGAGAAGCCGTCGTTGGTCCAGGATGCCGGGATCGGATACATCATGATCGACAGCCCATCGACGTCTGTGGCGGTGACCTCGTCCGGTGGGTAGTGATCGAGCACATTGTGGCGGATCTGCTCGATGGTCCAGCTGTTCGGGGGCTTGCTCAGATCGGCGATGACGGCCGGCTCATTCCAGTCGATGCCGCCTTGGGGATTCTGATGCTCGTGAATCAGCCCCAGTGCATGCCCGAATTCGTGCAGGACAACCCGCTGAACCTCGTCGTCGGGTGAGTCGGCGTCGATCCAGCCGTAGTTCATGGTCGGCTGGCTGGTGGGGATCTCCCGGCACTGGATCCCGAGATACGACCACGAGCCGTCGCCCTCGACGAACGCGATCCGTACGTCGGCCTCCGCGCTGTCGTCGACCCACTCGAACGTCAGCTGGGCCATCCCGGGGCCGGTCCAGCGCTCGGCCATTGCTCGTACGCGGTCGCGCAGCGCTGGTGAGCCTTGCAGGAACTTGACCCGGATCACCTCGTCCTGCTCCCACTGAGACTCGTTCAGTAGGGCAGCCCGGTCGTTCGCGGTCTGCGGGCCTTGCGATATTGCCACGCAGTAGTGGGTCAGATTCGAGTCAGCCATGATGACGCCCCTGTTCTTCTCGCCCCAATGGCCTGATTTTATCCGCGAGCCATCGGATGCGGAAGGGATGTTGTCGTCCGGGTGAGCGTCAGTTCTGTGGTGGCTGGTCGTCTTTGGCCCGTGGGCGCCAGATGCGCCGCCGCTTCGCTGCAGCCGCGGTCCGCTACTGGCCGTCAGGAGAGGGGAACCAGGTACGAATCCACCTGAGCGATCAGTTCGCCGCGGAAGGTGAAGATGTCGTTGTAGGCGAAGCGGAATCGTCCGTTCTCCCGGTGATGTCCGGTGCCGACGCCGGTGACCACGACGACGTCGCCGGCCTCGATGGTGCGATCGACGCTGAGTTCGGGGCTGCCCTCGAACGCCGGATTCTCGATCTCGTCGTCGAACTCGGTCTTCCCGCGGGTGGTGCGTACGCCGTGGATCTGCCAGACGACGTCGGCGGTCAGGCAGCTGAGGATTGTCTCGTGGTCGCTGCTGCGGAAGCCGTCCAGGTAGCGATGGACGGTCTGTTCGTGCTCGCTGGTCATCTGCTTCGTCTCCGTTCATCGGTCAGCTCGTCCGCCACGGCACCGAGCCGGCGGAGGATGCCGGCCAGTCCGGCCCGAGCCTGTTCGGTTTGCAGTTCGGGGGGCAGTCGGCGCTGGTGGATAGTCACACTGGTTCCGCCGGCGCTCGGCCGGAGGCTGATCGCGGTCGTCAAGCCGGTGCGGGGTTCGGTCAGCACCAAGCGGTTCGGTGGATCGATCGCCTCGTACCGAAAGCTCAGCCGATGGGTGCTGCCGTCCGGTCCCCGGGTCTCGAGCTCGAAGGTGCCGCCCACCCGAAGGTCGACAACCACCGATTCTGGTGTGACGGTGGCATGGTCGCCGCCCCAGAATGCCGCCAGGTGTGCGGGTGTGGTGAACATCGTCCAGACCAGCTCCGGATCGGCGCCAAGCTGGCGGGAGGCAATCAACTGGTCGCCATCGAGCACGGCGTCGACGCTCATCGGGACTGTTCCTCTGCCTGTGCGTCCTCTGGTCGAGTGCCCTCGAGTTGCGTGTCCTCGGGCTGCGTGTCCTGGAGCAGCGTGGCCAGGTGGGTATCGAGCCGGCGGAGCCGCGACTCCCATTCGCGCCGCTGCTCGTTGATCCAACCGGTCAGCTCCTGCAGGCGCTCGACGTTCAGTTGGCAGGGGCGGCGCTGTCCGTCGACGCGTTGTCGGATCAGCCCGCACCGTCGCAGGATGCCGACGTGGCGGGAGACCGCCTGGTGGGTCAGGTCGAACGGTTCGGCCAGCTCGCCAACTGTCGCTTCGCCCCTGGCCAGCTGGCTGACGATCGCGCGGCGGGTCCGGTCGCCGAGAGCCGCGAAGGCGGCGTCCAGGTCCGTGTCCGTATCGGTCATGGTCACGTCCCGGACTCTATCTGCAACGAATACCTTGTGCAAGGAATTCGTTGAATATAGTCGCTAACTTGCGGGCGTCGGTGACCCGCCGCTGAGCGGATTGTCGTCAGTCATGCGGACTGCCGGTGCTCCGTAGCGGGCGACCATGGTGCGAACCGCTTCGTCGACCACGTGCTGCGTCTCCGCTTCGCTGAGCGACCAGTTGCCATGCATCAGACGGGGCCAGAAGACGACGGTGGAGATCATGCCGAGAAACTGCGCTGCCGCCGTGTCGGGATCCTCGACGTGTGCGGTTCCGGCGGCGCTCTCTGTACGGAGATAGCGACCCAGTGCCGCGAGCACGGGCAGCGTGCCGAAGTCGAAGGTCCGCTCGCGTAGCTCCGGGAACCGCTGACGCTCGGCGATCAACGTCCGGATCAAATCCTCCATGCGAGGAAGGGTCAGCAACTCCACGTACGCGGTACCCAGAACAACCAGGCCCGCGTGGAAGTCCCCGGTCGGCGGCTCGACGAGCTCCCCGGCGGGCGCGGCGCCGGCTGCGAGAACTGTGGCTTCGAAGAGCTGCGCCTTGGTCGGAAACTGTTTGAACAGGGTCGCCTTGGAGACCCCGGCGTCCTCGGCGACGCGCGCCAGCGAGGTTCGGTCATAGCCGAGCTCCAGGAACAGCTCCGTCGCCGCGTCGAGGATCGCCGCGCGGTTGGTCGCCGCGATCTGTCGGTGGTAGGCGGAGACTTCGCGCGGCATGCGCCTTAGCATGCCAGAGAGGTGAGTCGCTTGACTCATGACCGGCCTGGTTGGTACGTTCCTCATGTGGTGAGTCGACCGACTCACCTTGGGCGAAGGAGTCGGACATGGCCAAGCTCATCTACTCGATGATCACCTCGCTCGACGGCTACGCGAAGGCGGCTGAGGGTGACCTCGGCAGGGGAGCCGAGGATCCGGAGATCCACACCTTCATCGGCGACGTCTTCCGTCACGTGGGGACGTTCCTCTATGGCCGGCGGATGTACGAGACGATGGTCTTCTGGGAGGCCGTGCACACTCAGCCCGACGTGCCGCCGCACATCCTGCAGTACGCCGACGACTGGAAGGCCGCAGAGAAGATCGTCTACTCCACGACTCTGGAATCGGTGTCGAGTGCGAAGACCCGGATCGAGCGGACCTTCGATCCGGAGGCCGTGCGCAAACTCAAGGCCGAGTCGGATCATGACCTCTCGGTCGACGGCCCGAACCTTGCCGCCCAGGCGATCGCGGCCGGACTGGTCGACGAGTACCACCTGTTCATCACCACGACTGTGGTGGGCGGCGGCACCCGGTTCTTCCCCGACGGTGTCCGCCTCGATCTCGACCTGGTCGAGGAGCACTCCTTCGACAGCGGACTGATCTATGCGCGCTACCGGACCCGCTGAGTCTGCGTTGTGCCGCTCTTGGTCATGCCGGTTGCGCGAGGGCACTCGTCGCAGGAAAGTCCATCGGCACGGCGAGCGTCTTGGTTTCGAGGTACTCCTCGAATCCTTCGACGCCATTCTCCCTGCCGATCCCAGACTGCTTGTAGCCGCCGAATGGCGCATTGGCGGAGAAGAAGAAGGCCCCGTTCACGTTCATCGGTCCCATGATGTTGTTCGCATCGTTCGGGTCGCCGTATGGCACGTTGCGATAGACCGCCTCCAGGATCGCGACGGCCTCGTCATAGCGTGAGCGCGGGACGAGCAGGCGCGTGTTCAGCACGCAGCCCTGGCCGGCGTTGGCACAGACATTGGCGGCCCCGAGCAATGCCTGGGAGAAGTCCGCGTCGTCGAGCACGATCATGGCCGACTTGCCCCCCAGTTCCAGCAGCGTCCGCTTGATCGTCTTCGACGCGCTTTCCATGACGCGACGTCCGGTGGCGGTCGACCCCGTGAACGAGATGACGTCCACCCGCGGGTCGGCCGTCAGCATGGCGCCGAGTGATCCGGTGGCTGTTGACGTCAGCACGTTGAACGCTCCCGGCGGGAAGTCGGGGCACTGCGACGCGACGCGGCCCAGCATGGTGGCCGACCACGGCGTGTCGTGGGCTGCCTTGAGGACCACGGTGCAACCGGCAGCCAGGGCAGGGATGATCTTCTGCAGGTTCGTCTGCACGGGAGCGTTCCACGGCGTGATGGCCACCACCACGCCGGCGGCCTCCTTGCGCACCACGCGGCGCGCGGGGCCGCCCATCGGTGATCCCAGATCCTCGATCTCCCGCTCGAATTCATAGGTGGCCAAGAGCTCCAACGAGTAGTCGATGTCGGCCACCGAGCTATCGAGCAGCGGGCCATAGGTGAAGGCGACGGGACATCCGCTTTCGGCGACGATCTGGCGGCGCCAGTCGTCCGCCACCGCCTTGAGGCCATCCCGGAACTGGGTCAGAGCGCGCATGCGTCGCGCGCGATTGGTGGACCAATCCGACTCCTCGAAGCAGCGCCGAGCCGCCGCGAGTGCACGGTCTCCATCTGCGACGGACGCTGCGGCCACGACGCCCGCGATCTCCTCGGTCGTTGGATTGACTACGTCGTAGGTCTGCCCGTCCTGCGCATCAACCAATGCGCCATCGATGTAGAGACGGTGTTCTGCGTTGAGATGTGACATGGTGATCTTCTCCTCGTGGTTTGGCTGCGGCCGCTGGGTGTCCGCCGTCGTCAGATGATGTTCAGGGTCGGTCGGTGCCCTCAGGCAGGTCCGACCGAGGTAGTGGTCAAGCCGACTTCGCCAGTGCGATGGCATCGGCGCCTGCGGGGAAGTGGAGCTGACTCGAGGTGTCGCTCGCAGCCTTCAATACGGTTTCAGCGACGTCGGTCTCCTTCGTCACCGCCTCCGGATTCGTGAACCCGGCGAAGACGCTGTGGGCGAACGGCTCGTAGGCTTCCGGAATCAGACCCTGCATCCGCTGCTGGCCGTTGGTGGCGAAGCCGGTCGTCGGGCCGTAGCCGGGCTCGACGAGCTTGACTCGCACATTGAAACCGTCGAGTTCGAGTGCCAGGGATGCTGTGAAGCCTTCGATAGCCGCCTTGCTGGCGGTGTAGGCGGCAACCAGAGGGAACGGGGCCAGGGCCACGTTCGAAGTGACGTTCACGATCGTGCCGGCCCGGCGCCCCCGGAACTGCGGGATGAATGCCTGGCACATCGCCAGCACCCCGAACGTGTTGGTCTCGAAGATGTCCCGCACGGTGGACATCGGCGTGGCCTCGAACGCCCCGAGCAGACCGACGCCGGCGTTGTTCACCAGCACGTCGATGGGTCCGGCGGCGTCCAGGGCGTTGGCGATGCTGTCGGGCCGGGTCACATCCAGCGCCAGAACGCGCAGGTGCTCGTTCGCCGGGAGGAGGTCCTCCCGTGGTGTGCGCATCGTTGCCACGACCTTCCAGCCCTGCGCAAGGAAGTGGCGAGCCGTCTCCAGGCCATAGCCGGAGGAACAGCCGGTGATGAGTACTGTCTTCATGTCTTTCTCTCCTCGGGAAGCGGATTGACTCTCTGGAGAAGACGATATGAGTTCAGATCAGGACTGTCGATAATACAAAGTCCACATTTGTTTAGTGAGAGTCCATTCCCTCCTGATGTGTCCGGCGCTCTGGTCGTGGGCTGTGCCGCCCCCAGGTGGGAGTCCGGCAGCCTCGTCAGCCTCACCTCGGGAGAGCCGAGCCGCTCAGATCGCGGTGAAGATCATCGGTAAGCTGCATGCGCAAACCGCACGTGCGGATTGACAGCGGGCGGATTGACAACGGGCGGATTGAAAGGGGAGGGGAAACGGGCCAGCGATGGCGCCGGGCCCCTGACTGCCGATGATTGACCCACTCTCCGAGGTCGTTCGACTTCTGCAGCCCCAGGCGGCGTTCGCCAACGTGATCAGCGGCAAGGGCAACTGGGCCGTGTGCTACGCAGAATTTGGCCTGCCCAGTTTCTGCATCGTGCTGGACGGAAGCTGCCGGCTGACGGTCGATGGACGCGAACCCATCACCATCGGTGTCGGTGACTTCGTCCTGCTGCCCGCCACACCGGCCTTCACCCTCTCGAGCTTCGTGCCAGCGCCGCCGGTCCTCTTGGACCCCAGGACGGTGGCGAGTGAACGCCGCGAGCATCGCTACGGCGACCCGATCGGCCCTCCTGACATGCGCTTGCTGGGAGGTTCCTTTCTGTTCGATGCCGCCGATCCGGGCCTGCTGGTGTCCTTGCTGCCTTCGTTGGTTCACGTACGGGACTCCGTCCGTCTATCGCAGCTCGTTCAGATGGTGGGCGAAGAGTCTGCTGATCAGAAGCCCGGCAGCGAGTTCGTGATGTCCCGACTGTTGGAGCTGCTGCTGGTGGAAGCCATGCGCTCGGCGTCGGGCGGGACCGCGCCTCCCGGGCTGCTGCGGGGCCTGGGAGATGAGCGGCTCGCACCTGCTCTGAACCAGATGCACGCGCGCGTTGATCACGCCTGGAGCGTCGATCAGCTGGCGAGGGTCGCCGCCCTGTCCCGTTCCGCGTTCTTTCAGCGCTTCACGCGCCTGGTGGGGGTGGCGCCAATGGAGTATCTGCTGGCGTGGCGGATGGAGATCGCAAAGAAGCTGCTTCGCGGTGGCGCACTGTCGGTCTCCGAGGTGGCTGAACGTGTGGGCTACGGCTCGACCAGCGCATTCAGCGTGGCGTTCAGCAGGCATGTCGGGCAACCGCCGAGCCAGTATGCGCGGAGACCTGAGCCGTGAGGCGCAGTCGGCCGTGGCGACGACCAGAGGCTCGGCCATCGGCACCGATCCGGTGCCTCGATCAGCTACGCCAACGCCGATGCGCTGGGCCGGAGGGCAGCCGCGTCAAGAACGTACAATCGCCGACTCGGTCCTGATCGCTAGCGTGACGACATGGACGTGGACGCCGCGACGCAGACGATGATCGACAACCTTCCCGCGAAGACTGGGAAGCCGCTCGATGAGTGGTTCGCGGTGCTCGACGCCGCCGGACTCGACAAGCACGGGCAAGCCGTCGTATTCCTCAAGACTGAGCATGGGATGTCGCACGGTTTCGCCAACCTGGTCGTCACGCTCCATCGTCGGCGCAGTGCCGGGACTTCATCGGATGCCGATCTCGTGGCGGCGCAATACACCGGCGCGAAGGCGGCGCTCCGGCCGATCTGCGACCGGCTTCTCGCCGAAGCCGAGGCGCTTGGTGCCGACGTCGAGGTCGCGCCGAAGAAGACGGGGGTGTCGCTACGGCGCTCCAAGCAGTTCGCCCTCGTCGAGGCGCCGAGCGCGAAGCGTATCCAGCTCGGACTGAACCTGCGGGGCGTCGCCGCCACCGAACGGTTGCGCTCGATGAGCGGCATGTGCACGCACCGCGTCGACCTCACATCGGTGAACGACGTAGATGACGAGGTGCAGGGCTGGCTGCGCGCGGCCTATGACCTTGCCTGAGCGGGGAGGTGCTCCAACGGCACGAAATGTGCCGCCTCCTGACCGTACTCAGACACCAGCCGGTGATACTCCGCGGGCGTCCAGCCGCTGAAGCGCTTGAACGCACGGATCACGTGGGGCTGGTCGTAGTAGCCGGATCCGGCCGCCAGCCCGGCCCAGTCGGGGGCAACTCCAGCCGTGGGCAGGACATCGACGAATCTGTGGAAGCGCAACACCTGGGCGTGGCGCTTCGGCGTCGTGCCGGTGGCCGTACGGAAGCGGGTGATGAGCGTCCGGTGTGAGACGCCGAGCTCGTCTGCGAGCAAGCTCATCGTCAGGTCCGGATCGGCGTCGATCGCCGCCAGCGCCGCAGCTACCAACGGATCGGCATCGCGGATGCGGGCCTTGATCGCCCAGCCGATCATCACGTCGATCGCCTCCGATGGGGTGCTGCACGCTCGGAGCCGATCCACCAGCAGGTCGATCCCGTCGAGCAGGGCTCGGGCATCCTGCACTCTGCCCGCACTGCCCGCACTGCCCGCACTGCCCGCACTGCCCGCACTTGCCGACGCGGCGCTCGGTGTGAGCGCGTGGAGACCACCGGGAGTGAGCTCGAGCCCGACGTGGCGGATCAACTTCGGCGACTCGATCACCAGGTACTCCGACTGCAGACCTGACACGAACGCATCGGAGACGACTACCGATCCTCCGCTGGGGCTGAACAGGCGGTACGGGGTGGAGAGGTTGACGATGACATGGGCGAACGGCAGCGGGAGGATCTTCTCGAAGCGCTGGAGGCGTGGTGCCTCGATGAACCAGGCGCGCGACACGATGCCCGCCAGTCCGGCCGGTGCCCGCCGCTCTTCGTAGGTCAACTCTCGTCCTTCACTGGACAGGCTTGGCACGTCTTGTCTGAGGGTCTCACCAGCCCGCTCGGCGGTCTCGACCTCGCGCGGTCTGAACCGCGGCCAAGCCTCGTGGAGTCAGGTTGCCATCCCCAAGGCACTTCAGAACCACGTGACTCCGCCTCTGTCTGACGGAATTGACATGGTAGAACCAGCACAGACCCCGATCACCCCGGGGAGAGTGAGTTGAGGGATCCGACTGTCGGTTGCAGAGCGCTCGTGTTGCGCGGCGATCGTCAGGAGCCGTGTCGGTCTGCGACTGCTTTTCGTCGGCTCGTGGCTCTACCGCTCCAACCCAGGAGCCAGACCAAGAGGACTACCTCGCCGACGAAGGCGAACTCGCCGATCGCGAGAGGCGTAGCAGGCGCGATCGCGATACTCACCGAATCGGCCAAGTAGCCCAGTCCCGCGGCGAGCACGAGCACGCCGACCCATCTTGGTATCCCGTCGGCGCGTACCCCCGCGATCCCGACCAGAAGGAGGTGACCGGCGAAGACGAAGAGGCCCATTTCCCAGACGGCCTCGAATCGTTCAACGTCGGATGGGCCGGCAAGCGAGCCGGCGGCCGTCGCGAAAACAGCTGCGTAGGCAAGTCGAAGGCCGCTCGCGCAGGCTGCGAGGAGTGCACCCGCTGGGAGGAGCACGGGGTAGAGGCCCACAGCGACGAACACGTCGAGAACGGCGATCAGGAGGACAACGGTGGCGGCGACGCCGACAGCACCGGCCGGCAGGGCGATCATCAGACCCAGAGGTGCGAGCACTGCCATGAGTGCCAACGACACGCCTGCCAGGAGCGATGCGGTGCGGATAGAGACAGTGCTCATCAGTGGTGCGCCGTTTCGGTGAGGGTGAGTGCGGTCTTGCCGACGACACGTCCGGGGACCAGGTCGTTGAGGGACTCGCGTACCTCGGCAAGCGGGCGTACCGCGTGAAGGTGAGGGCGGAGTCCACCCCGCGCTTTGGCGGTGAGAAGGTCCAGGTCTTGCGGCGACGTGCGTACCAGGAGGTTCGCGAACCGCTGCGAATGCCTCGTCATCCGCAGCTGGTAGGCAAACGGGCGCTCGTAGCCGCCGGTCAGGGCGCCGCCTGTCTCGTTCCCGACGAAGACGAGCGTCCCGTAGGGCTGGAGCGACGATCGCATTCGAGCGAGTGGTGTCCCGCCGGCGCAGTCGAGGATGACGTCGTAGGTGTCATCGAGCGCAGCGGACAGGCCCTCTCGATAGTCGAAGGAACGTGTTGCTCCCCACTCGAGGACGTATCGTGCCTTCCGCGCACTGCAGACGGCGGTGACATCCGCTCCCCAACGCGTCGCCAGTTTCACGGCGAAACTCCCCACTCCGCCAGAGGCTCCGAGCACCAGGATCGGTGACCCGGTCATCATGTGCACGACGCCTCGGGAGACCCCAGCGGCGTGCACTCTGACGAGCACGTGATCGGTCGCAGCGACCGGTATCGGCAGTCCGCTCGCGATCTCGAGTGACTCCGGTGTGCCGTACCGGCGGTGTCGCACGGCCGTCATGGTCACGGGTGAGGAGTCCTGATCGGCTCCAACGTATGCGCGCATCGTTCTCTCCTTGGTGTCGTACAACGTGCGATACGATGTACGATACAACGTACGATAGCATTCGGCCATGACAACTCTCAGGGCGCCGCGAAACACGCTGACCCGCGAGCGGGTGTTGGCTGGCGCGCTTGAGCTTGCCGACTCACAGGGCTTGGACGCCTTGACGATCCGGGCTCTCGCCACGCAGCTGGGCGTGCGGCCCATGTCGATCTACCACTACGTGGCGACGAAGGAAGCACTGCTCGATGCCCTTGTGGATGTGGTCTTCTTGGAGTTGTACGTGCCCACGACGACGGGAGAGTGGCGGGAGGAGCTGACCCGACGCGCGCGGTCCGTGCACTCCTCGCTCGGTCGTCATCCCTGGGCGCTCACCGTGATGGAGTCCCGGGCACAGCCTGGCCCAGCCAACCTCGCCGGGCATGAGGCGGTCCTCGACCTGCTGGGGACTGCGGGGTTCTCGGTTGAGGCTGCAGGGCATGCGTACGCAGTCCTGGACGCCTTCATCTACGGTTTCGCCCTGCAAGACGCCATGCTGCGTTCGGTTGGATTGAGCACCTCGGCGGCCGAGGTCAGGGACGGAATGGACCTGAGCCGTCACCCTCGGCTGGCCGCCATGGCTGCGCACTATGCGGAGGCCCAGGAGTATCCGCTGGACACCTCGTTCGACATCGGACTCACGATCGCGCTGGAGGGGATCGCCCGCCTCCGCGACGACGGGGATGGCGCGGCGGACTGATGTGGGCTGACTTGGGCTGACCGACCTCGGTCGGGAAATGTTGCGCTCCTGGTTTGGTCCGGTTAGCTGCGTCGTCCTTGGCTCTATAGGACCAACCCATGCCGCCGCCAGCCTGGTGGTATGACTCCGGAGTTCTGGGTGGCGTCGGTCGTGGTGACGGCCACGCCGGGCACGGGCGCGTTGTTCACGATCGCGGCGGGCCTGGCTCGTGGAACCTGGGCGGGTCTCATCGCCGCGGTCGGGTGCACGTTCGGAATCGTGCCGCATCTGGCGCTGGCCCTGACCGGGGCGGCGGCGCTCTTGGCTGCGAGTCCGTTGGCGTTCGCGACGATCAAGTGGCTTGGAGTCGCGTACCTGGTCTACCTGGCGTGGGGGATGTGGCGGCAGACCGGCGTACTCGCTCCCGAGGCAGACCAGGCGGCGCCAGGTGGTTCGCCCTCGGTCGGAAGGGTGATCGGCAGTGCGGTGCTGGTGAACCTGCTGAATCCGAAGCTCACGATCTTCTTCTTCGTGTTCTTGCCGATGTTCGTCAACCCGGCCGCGGACGGGGCGGTGCTACGCATGGCCGGGCTCGGGCTGGTGTTCATGGCGATCACGCTGGTGGTCTTCGCCGGCTACGGTGTGTGCGCGAGTTGGCTGCGGCGGCATGTGATTGGCAAGCCAGCTGTGATGCGATGGCTAGGACGTGTCTTCGCCGTGACCTTCGTGCTGCTCGCCGCGATGCTCGCGTTCACCCACCAGTGAGCACGGACCGAATCACGACGGCGAGAGACCGGCTAGGGTGCCGAGGGTCTTGATGGCCGCGTCGAGCCGGGGTGCGGGATGCGGGCCGTACCCGATGACCAGACCTGGCCGACCAGGGGTGAAGCGGTGGGCGGACAGCGGCTGTACGGCGATGCCTTCCGTCTCCGCCCGTGCCGCGAGTGCGGTGTCGTGCAGATGATCGGGGAGGAAGACGACGAGGTGGAGCCCTGCGGCGATGCCCTCGATCTGGCAGCCCGGCAGGTAGTGGTTGATCGCGGCGACGGCGGCGTCTCGTCGATCGCGATGTCGTAGTCGCAGGCCGCGGAGGTGTCGTTCCAGCGTTCCGGTGGCGATGAGTTCGGCGAGGGTGAGCTGTGGCAGGGCCGGCGATCCCAGATCGGTCGCCCAGCGTTTGCGAACGAGGTCTCGGTGCAGGGTGGTGGGTGCGATCATCCAGCCGAGCCGGAGTGCGGGTGCGAGCACTTTGGAAAGACTGGAGATGTGGGCGATCTGCTCCGGCGCGGTTGCGTGCATGGCTCGGACGGGTGCCCGGTCGTAGCGGTACTCGGAGTCGTAGTCGTCCTCGATCACCAGCCCGCCGGTGTGTTCGGCCCAGGCGATCAGTTCTCTGCGGCGTTCCGGGAGAAGAGCGACGCCGGTCGGGAACTGGTGGGTCGGGGTGACCAGCGCTGCCCGTGCCTTCGTGCGGGCGAGGGCCGATACATCGAGTCCGTGGGCGTCTACCGGCACCGGGTGCAGAGCGTCGAGCCAGTAGTCGAGGATGCGCCGGTTGCCTTCGGCGCCGGGATCCTCGACCGCGCAGTCGGTGATTCCCCGGTCGCGGAGCACCTGGCACAGCAGGCTGAGCGCGCCGGTCACCCCGGCGGTGACGATGATCCGCTCCGGTCCTGCGGTGATGCCGCGGCTCCGTGCCAGCCACCCTGCCAAGGCCTCGCGGAGTTCTGGTGTGCCTTGGGGATCGGCATAGCCGAGTTCTCGGCCGGTCGCGGTGGCGAGGATCCGGCGCTCGGCCTGCAACCAGGCGGCTCGTGGGAACGCGCTCAGGTCAGGTGCGCCGATCGAGATGTTCAGTAGCTCCCTCGACACAGGCACGGTCGGTTCTGGCGTGGCGGCCCGTACGGGAGCGGACATGAGCGAAGCGACGACGGTCCCGCCGCCGCGGTTGGTGACCAGCAGGCCTTCCTCCGAGAGCCTGCGGTACGCCTCCACCACGGTCCCGCGAGAGACCGACAGCTCTCCGGCCAGCTCCCGGCTCGCCGGCAGCCGCGCACCGGGCGCGAGCGTGCCGTCCGCGATCGCGGCACGAAGCCGCCCGGCAAGCCACACCGTCCGACCCCGGACTGGTGCCGCGGCCGGGTCGAGGGCCAAGAAGTCTGATCCGTTCATTTGGTACATTATTTCAGGTACCATCTGACGTTGTGATTAGTCCATAGAGGTGGTGCTGCTCGTCACGACCGTCACGACTAGATGAAGCCGCGTAGCTCGGCCAGATGCAGGTTGATGGGTTGGCTATCTGCAGGTTTGGGACGCTCATTGAGCGATGTCCAGGCCCCCGGTGATCAGCACGAGCCCGGAGTGGATGGGGACTGAGCGATGAGTCGCACAGGGCTTCGAAATCGGGCGGGTTGATCCGTGCGCGCATATCGGAGAGGCGTTGGTCGATGCGGTTGAGCTGGTTCCACTCGAAGCCTTGGAAGGCTGCGACGTGTGCCCATCGCAGGTCGGTGAGACTCGGCGTCGAGGGAGGCGCGTCCGTACCCGCCGCTGTGACTCACGTGTGCCGAGGGCCGCGGAGTGGCCAACGAAGGGTCTGAGACGAGAAACCCGGCCCCAGGGACCGGGTGGTGTGGCTCAAGCGTAGCGGCCGGCCCTGGCTACTCCTTGTGGCTTGATGATGCGGCCCGAGGGCCGACGGGAGCTGATGTGCGTACCAGTTGGCGCGCTGCATCTGACACCGTCAATCAATGGTTGCAGACGCTGTCCGTGTGATCGTCGGCCAGCTTGCCCGCGCGAGTCCTTAGTGGGGTTGAGGAGGCCGATCGGCACTCGACCTCACGCGAAAGCGATTGGGTAGGCCAGGTCGCTATCGTCGGAGATCACCGCAGCTGGGTCTACTGCGTCGGTGAGTAAGTCGATGAGCAGGTGGGACGCGACGTTGACGTCGGAGCCCTTCTCTTCTCGGCGAGCAACCGAGGCCATGAACCGAGCGCCGGGAACGTCTTGCTTGGCTCCGTCTTGCACCATCAGCGGCCAGTGGGGAAGGCTGGTGACCGGCTTGCCATTGCGACCGGTGATCGCGAGCGGTGCCACGGCAACTCGGGCGGCATAGTTTCCATAGCTGTTCGAGTGACCGAGCTCGATCGTTCCAGCGCGCGAAGATAGACGTACTGTTCGCGTTGGCCGGCGGGTTGCTGGCTCCCCTCACTCGTGCGTGCATTGGGTGACTGTCTCGATGATCGCGCCGTGCCAGAGGGAGTGGGTGGCAATCAGGTAGGAGGCAAGGGCCTTTAGGTCGAGCCAACGCCATCCCTGGGTCGAGCGGCCACACAAACCGCGCACGCCGCAGTACAGGTTGTACCCGTCGATGTAGACGCCGACTCGCGTGACTCTGGATCCTCTCCACCGAACCGCCGGTGAGTGCCGGCAGGAGTGTTGCTCCTGTGGCTACCGTGCGACCAATGAGAACCACTCGCATCGCTCGACTGGCCGGAGTGGTGCCGGCGATGGCGGCGGCTTCCGCGAAGTCCAGGAGATATGATGTGCACTCGTTGCTTGTCAGGCAGGAACGCCCCCTCAGTGACCTCTCGCGCAGAACCGAACGGCAGTGTGCAACTGCCTCAGACTGCGCAGGCAGCGGATCATGACCCCTCGGCTCAGGGTCGAAGAACTGATCTCGCGCTTGCGGGCTCCAGTGGTGTCGCGCCCTACTCTCTGAGCTCTCAGGTCTCAAGGAAGGTTGCCTTGCCATTCTCTGACCACGTTGTCGATGTGCTCGGGAAGCGCCGCGAGCTTCTGGGCATCACTCCAGATGTCAATGAACTTCGGGTCGTCACTCTTCGGCGGGTTCTGAACGTCACGGACGCGAACTGCAACCGGCACGCCCGTACTGACACCGGTGACAAGAGCGTGTTGCTGCGCGAGGCTCGGCAGTTGGTCGAGCAACGCTCGGGAGCTAAGAGCAGTCGCGTGACGGAGTAACCTCTGGTCGGCCTCATGGGTGAGTCGATGTGCGATGACTGTGCCGCATTGGGCCACGACGGTCTCGCTGAGTTCGCTTGGGCGCTGACTCGCGAGTAGCAGAGAGAGTCCGAACTTGCGCCCCTCCTTCGCGATTCGTTCAAAGATAGCAGCCGAGCGACTTGCTCCACCGATGGAATCAAGTCGCGACGGTATGAAGCGGTGTGCTTCTTCGAGCACCAACATGACCGGGTGTGCGGCACGCGGTTGGCTCCGAACTGCGAAGTCGAAGAGGATGCGGCCCAGTAGGGCGGTCACGTTCTCCAGGACGTCATTGGCGACGAGACTGAGGTCATAGATCGTCACCGACGGACCGTCGCCGTATGCGGCGCCCTGAGCCTGATAGTGGGATGCGGCGGGCCAGCCAGAAGTCGAGTTGCCCCCCGTGGGGTCGACACCCATGAGTGCTTTCAGGTAGCTTCCGAGCGGGTCTTCGTGCTTTTCGACGCGTGTTATGAAGTCGTAGCGCCCATCAGCGAGTAGCCGGCTCAGGCGCATCTGTAGTGTCGCGACGTAGCCCGCGATCTTGCTGTCATTCGCCTGCTCCATCTGGATTCGGTTTGGGAGGAAGAAGTCGCACAGTTCCTGAAGTGAGTAGTACACAGGGGCGTCGAAGTCAGGCGCTGCTTGAGCGCTACCCATGCCGAGCGCGCCAAAAGCAGCCGAGATCTCCTTTCGAATGGCGACAAACATCCTCGCAAGGATGTCGCGTTGAGGCGCCGTGAGCGGCTTCCACTGGGCATTCGGCACGGACGCCTGAGGGGTTCCAGAATCGAGAATCACCTTTATCTGCGACCACTGTGCAACACACGCACCGGCTTGGCCAACTTGGCTGTTGACCAGGGTGGTCATTCCGTCGAGTTGGGCGAACGTCGTGTCTGAACCACTCTTGGTGTTACTGAAGGCGCCTTCAATGATTCCCATGGAACTGAGCAAGTTCTGCAGACGGAGCAGTTCCAAATTCGTAGAGGCCCCAGCTACCCTCGCATCAGCTATAGACCGCTGAAGCACGGGAGCTTGAACGCCTTCGCTGGCCTTGAGGAGGCTCATGTGCTCCTCGTTGTTCATGAACCAGTGCGGTAGGAAGAGCCCGGAGTTCGTTCCCGGCTTCGGGCCGAGCACTAACGGCCGGGTCTTCTTTCCACGTTGGGTAGAAGTCGCGAAGGACTGTGCGTATTCTCCGTTGATATCGAAGATGACGATGTGCCCGTTGGGTATTCCGTGATCCAGTAAACCATCAACGATGGCGGCGACAGTGCAAGACTTGCCTGACCCCGTGGAGCCGACAACAGCACAGTGATGACCGAGAAGCAGGTTGGCGTCAAGGTGAACAGCCTGCTCACTGGCTACCGCAGACGTGCCAATGCGAAGTGAGGGGCCGTCCTTGGGGAGAAAGATGCTCTTCACTTCGCTAGGTGTGGCCGCCTGTACTGGCGCGTGAAGCGGAGGGTACCCCAATGTCGCTTCTTTAGAGTTACATGGGTGTAGTCTCTGTTTGTGGCTGGTGTGACGCGTGAGGTGAGGTCGGCGGAGGAGCGGTTGCCTGATCGGGTCTCGATCGGGGTGCTGGCACGGTCTGAGGTTCCCCCTGTTCCACGGACACTCGGGGTTGAGGGTCAGCCCGGACGGTCTGACCCTGTGGAACGGGTTTCAAACTCTATCGGCGACAGCATTCCAATACTCGAATGCCGACGTCTCCGATTATACCATGATTCTATCCATCGAAACATCGCGTTGGCAAGCTCGTCCCGGGTGAACCATACCTGCGAATCGAGCAGCTCGAGTTGCATTCTCTCCCAGAAGGACTCCATCATCGCATTGTCGTAGCAGTCGCCCACACTGCCCATCGACGGCACCAGCCCGGCATCATAGACTTTCTGACTGAATGCCCACGATGTGAATTGCGACCCGTGATCGGAATGCATGATCGTGTTATTGTCGACGTCCATCGGGTTGCGCCGCAGCACCGCCATCCCGAGCGCGTCGACCACGAGCTCCTTCCGCATGTTGTCGTCGATGGACCAGCCCAGGACCCGGCGGGACCAGGCGTCCATGACCGCGGCGCAGTACACCTTGCCCTCCACCGTCGGGTGCTCGGTGATGTCGGTCAGCCACAACCGGTTCGGACCGTCCACCGTGAACCGGCGGTTGACGAGGTCCTTGGCGGGGATGGCGTGCGGGTCCCGGATCGTGGTCCACGACCGACGCCGCCGGTACAGGCCCTGGATGCCGGCCTGGCGCATCAGCCGGGCGACCCGCTTCTGGTTCACCTGCAGGTCGTGCCCCAAGACCAGCTCGGCGTGCACCCGCGGCGCCCCGTACGTCTTCATGTCCTCATCGGCATGGATCTCCTCGATCAGCTTCAACAGCAGCGTGTTCTCCTGTTCCCGTGCCGATGCAGGCCGGCCGCGCCAGTCGTAGTATCCCGACCGCGACACATTCAGCACCCGGCAAGCCACCGCGACATCAATCCCGTCATCGGCCATTTCATGGACCAGCCCGTACACTATTTTGGGAGAACATTCTCCTGGGCAAAATAGGCGGCCGCCCTTTTCAAGATCTCGACTTCCATCTCCAGGCGCCGTTTATCCCGGCGCAGCTCGACCAGCTCCTTCTTCTCCCGACTGGTCAACGCCGTCTCGCTACCACCGGCAGCGTCGGTCTCGGACTGCTCCATCCAGCGACGCAGACACGATTCGGAAATTCCCAGATCTTTCGCCAACTCAGCAACTGGCTTGGACCGCTCACGAGCAAGCTCGACCGCACGACGGCGGAACTCAGGCGGGTGAGGAGCAGGCACAACGACATCTGAGGTTCCCCCTGTTCCACGGACACTCGGGGTTGAGGGTCAGCCCGGACGGTCTGACCCTGTGGAACGGGTTTCAAACTCTATCGGCGACAGCATTCCAATACTCGAATGCCGACGTCTCCGATTATACCATGATTCTATCCATCGAAACATCGCGTTGGCAAGCTCGTCCCGGGTGAACCATACCTGCGAATCGAGCAGCTCGAGTTGCATTCTCTCCCAGAAGGACTCCATCATCGCATTGTCGTAGCAGTCGCCCACACTGCCCATCGACGGCACCAGCCCGGCATCATAGACTTTCTGACTGAATGCCCACGATGTGAATTGCGACCCGTGATCGGAATGCATGATCGTGTTATTGTCGACGTCCATCGGGTTGCGCCGCAGCACCGCCATCCCGAGCGCGTCGACCACGAGCTCCTTCCGCATGTTGTCGTCGATGGACCAGCCCAGGACCCGGCGGGACCAGGCGTCCATGACCGCGGCGCAGTACACCTTGCCCTCCACCGTCGGGTGCTCGGTGATGTCGGTCAGCCACAACCGGTTCGGACCGTCCACCGTGAACCGGCGGTTGACGAGGTCCTTGGCGGGGATGGCGTGCGGGTCCCGGATCGTGGTCCACGACCGACGCCGCCGGTACAGGCCCTGGATGCCGGCCTGGCGCATCAGCCGGGCGACCCGCTTCTGGTTCACCTGCAGGTCGTGCCCCAAGACCAGCTCGGCGTGCACCCGCGGCGCCCCGTACGTCTTCATGTCCTCATCGGCATGGATCTCCTCGATCAGCTTCAACAGCAGCGTGTTCTCCTGTTCCCGTGCCGATGCAGGCCGGCCGCGCCAGTCGTAGTATCCCGACCGCGACACATTCAGCACCCGGCAAGCCACCGCGACATCAATCCCGTCATCGGCCATTTCATGGACCAGCCCGTACACTATTTTGGGAGAACATTCTCCTGGGCAAAATAGGCGGCCGCCCTTTTCAAGATCTCGACTTCCATCTCCAGGCGCCGTTTATCCCGGCGCAGCTCGACCAGCTCCTTCTTCTCCCGACTGGTCAACGCCGTCTCGCTACCACCGGCAGCGTCGGTCTCGGACTGCTCCATCCAGCGACGCAGACACGATTCGGAAATTCCCAGATCTTTCGCCAACTCAGCAACTGGCTTGGACCGCTCACGAGCAAGCTCGACCGCACGACGGCGGAACTCAGGCGGGTGAGGAGCAGGCACAACGACATCCTCCCTGGTGACCAGTGGCCACCTCAGGTCAGGTGTCCGTCAAACGGGGGGAAGTCCAGTCGTTCCCGGCGGCGGTGCTGGATGAGGTGATCGAGGCGGCAGGGGTGCGGGAGGTCCGGTATCGGCGGCTGCCGGCTCGGTTGATGATGGTATTCACGCTGGCGTGCTGGCTGTTCATGCGGTCGGGGTACGGGTTGGTGCTGTCGAGGCTGGCCGATGCGCAGGCGTTGACGGGTGGCGGCTGGGGAGACTGGCAGGCTCCGGGAACGGGATCGATCACGAAGGCGAAGGCGAAGCTGGGCGCGGAGCCGTTCAAGCTGTTGTTTGCGCGGACGACGGTGCCGGCGGGGACGCCTGTGACGCCCGGGGTCTTTCATGCCGGGCTGCGGGTGGTGACGGTCGACGGGTTCACCCTGGATGTGCCGGACACGGCGGCGAACGAGGGGTTCTTCGGCCGTGGTGGCAACGGCAGCAGGTCGCAGAATCCGTATCCGCAGCTGCGGGCGCTGGTGCTGGCCGAGTCCGGAACCCGGGTGCTGCTGGCCGCCGCCCATGGGCCGTCCAGCACCGGCGAGCAGACCCTGGCCGTCGATCTGCTGCCCGCGCTCGACAGCGGGATGCTGGTGCTGGCCGACCGGAACTTCGCCTCCTGGAAGCTGTGGCAGGCGGCCGCCGGGACCGGCGCGCAGCTGTGCTGGCGGATGTCGGCATCGTTCACTCTGCCAGTGCGGCAGGTGCTGGACGACGGCACCTACCTGTCCCAGCTGAACCCGCCCTCCAAGAAGGACGGCGACCCGATCCCGGTCCGGGTGGTCGAGTACTCGGTGACCACCACCGACACCCACGGGGTCGAGACCTCCGAACTGTTCGCGCTGGCCACCACCCTGCTCGACGCGCAGGCGTACCCGGCGATCGAGCTGGCCCAGCTCTACCACGCCCGCTGGCAGGCCGAGACCGGTATCGCCGACCTGAAGACCACCATCCGCGGCGGCCCCGAAGTGCTGCTCCGCTCCAAGACCCCCATCATGGTCGAGCAAGAATTCTGGGCCATGCTGTGCGTCTACCAGGCGATCCGCGACCTGATCGGCTACGCCACACCCGCCGGGCTCGACCCCGGCCGGATCAGCTTCAAACGCGCCTTCCAAGCCGCCCAGGACTCCACGACCCGGGCGGCTCTCTCCCCCCAGCCGACCTGACCCGCGCCCTGGCCCACCTCGCCACGCAACTGACCAAACCCGCCAACCTGATCCCCACCCGCGACGGCCGCACCGCACCCCGCGCCCGTAAACGCGGCGGCTCCCACCGCTACGAACGCCGCAAGAGCAACGCCGCACCAGTCCGCACCGTCACCCACACCATCGTCCTCCACCCCCTCAAACCACCCCAACCCTAAAAGAAGCGACATTGGAGGGTACCCAGTCAGTCCGGGCTTGAAGCAGTCATTCTCGAACCGGCCTACCACCGTCGCTTCGAGTTCATAGGCTGCCGTGTCGTCCTGGCTGAGGAGAGGGCCTTTCCCCTTCTGGTCCTCCCGCCCGCTGATGTAGACGCCGCTGACGATGCCAACAACGCGATGCGCGCCAGCGGGCACGGTGATGTAGGAGTTAACAACCCCGACGGTTTGGAGGCCGTCGGGTCCGACCTTCGTGAACCCCTTCGATCCAACGTCCAGTGCGACTCTAATCGTTGTGCTGCGGACATCGATTACACGTCCAATGATGCCGACCTCAGTCATTGAGCGCCACTTCCCGGAGCGGGCAGGCTGCCGCCGCGTGCAGCTTGCTCAAGCGCCTCAATCAGTGCTGTAACGGCCGTCGGTGTATCGCCCAACTGGGATGATCCGGGTAGAAGGCGGGCAAGCTCGGTAAATTTGCCGTGCTCGCCAGTGAGTACGGAGATGCGGGAATCGGTTGTGGTCGCAAGTGCGGCGATTGCGGTCTTCTTCGGCGTCACATCGAGGTCACTGAGCTGCTGCTGCAGAGAGTCTGACGTTAAGGACGTGATATCTGCGTCTTCGAGCACCGCGAACGGATCGGCGACGAGGACGTTAAGCGCTGAGTTCGTGGCAAGGCTGCGGAGAAGAAGACGGTTAATGTGCGGATCGGCGAATCCGTAGCCTACGACGATTACGGCCGTGTCCTCCTGCTGTACAGCATCGCCTAGCAGCCGAAGGAGGTCTGAATACGGGTACGCGAGGGTGTCGCCCTCCTTCGCCGACGTCGGGTAGATCAACACCAGTTGGTCGTCTTCAAGGAAAGCAGTGGTGTGCTTGACCTCTAGCGACTCAAGTCCAGTCAGCCGGTCCTTGTCGCTAGACGATCGCCAGTTGAGACTTCCGTGGACCTTGTGTAGATAGAGGGCACCCTCTGCGCGTGCCAGCACCGACTGCGTCGTCGTTTCGACCCGGTGAAAGTCAAGGCCGTAGAACGCGAGGTTCAGGCGGCGATCGACCGTGCCGCTGAAGCCGTCGATGTACGGATACCCGAGTTGGTCGAGAGCGCTTTCAATAACCAGGTCGTAGTTCGTGGTGAAGACTTGCGGCCGTGGCAGGTTGACTCGGCGGCTACGGATTATTCGAGAGAGGAACGTTCGGTGTGCAAGTAGTGGGTCGGCGTCGAACGGTGGGTCCAGCTGCTTGCCGGTCTTCGGCAGTCGGCATGCCTCGGCGAGTGCGCGGTTGATCTGTTGCCGGAGGCCGTCGACCAGATTCTTCGGATAGGACTTGGCATCGACCCCCGAACCAAGCGTCACCGAGTCTTGGCCGGATTGAGTGGCAAGCGATGAGGCAAGCTGAAGCCCATTCAGGAGCTTTTCCAGATCACCGCTGTCGGTGGGATTGATGGTTGCGAGCAACGCCTGATGTTCCTCGGTTGGTTCACCACCAGCCTCCTTGATGAGACCAAGTACCTGCTCATTGGTAAGGTCGCGCGTCTTCGGCGACCCCAGGTGGAACGAAGCACCTGAACCAAGAAGGACGACGAGATTCTTGACCTGCAACAGCGACCCCAGATGCTCCCGAAGGACATTTGGCTCGGATGTCGTGATGATCTCCTTGACCACACCGCCTACAACAAGCAGCCCCTTGGGCCCGCTCTCCAACTCCGTTTCAGTGCTTGAAGTCGTCATCAGGCCCCTTGCATTCGTTGATATAGGTGATGCCAAACGCGAAGACCTGGCGGAACTCCTGGCGGCGAGAGCCGAGGTCGAATTGGTTGCCCGAGCCCTTCTGGAAGATGTCAAGGCCGCGGCCGAGGAGGAGCTTCCAGCCATGGTCGGTGCGGATCGAACGATCGTGGATGGTTTGATCCCAGGCGACCGTGAACTGAATGCCGACGGTGGCTGCGCTGTCCTGGATGTCCTTGAGCATGAGGAGGTGTTGCTGTTCGTACTCACCCCTGACCTCCTTGGTCACCAGCGTCACGGCGATCTCGTCGGCGGGGTCTTTGCTGGCGGCCAGCAGCGCGAGCAGATCGACGAGGTTGCGCCCCTGGTGCGCTAGGCGGATGTAGGGGTCGACGATGCTGATCTCGCTGGCGCCGAGCAAGTACGGCATGAGCAACGTTTCGTACGAGATCCCGCGTTGGTTCTCCTGGAACTCGCGGTGGCCCTCGAATAGCTGGGGCACGACTTCAACCGGTGGCAGGAGCGGAGCCTCACCCTTCTCCTCCGAGGACTCAGCAGGGCCGAACGGATCGGGGTCTTCCTCGGTCTGGGCTCGCCGGGCTTGGTAGTAGTCGGGGTACTCGTCCTCTTCGAGTGTCGTGACGCCGCGCCAGGTGCCCGTTTTGTCGGAGTAGCCGAAGTTGACGGCGGCCATGGTGGTGTCGATTCGCAGGATCTGGTCCTTGACGCGCTTGCGTCCCTCGACGGCGAAGCGGAGCAGTTCCTCGATCTCATCCGGCGTCGCCTGACCGTTGGGATAGATGAGCTTCATCAGGCCAGAGAAGGTCTTGTGGATACCGTCGCGATCTCGCGTGGAGATGTCCGAGCCGAGGGTGAAGTGCTGCTGGTAGCGGTCGGAGTAGTCGGTGTGGCGCATCGCCCGTAGGACCTCGGCGATGTAATCGACGACGAAGCCGTAACCGGAGGAGAACATCTCGCTGCGGATCGTGTCGACTTCCCAGCCGGGGATGTAGAAGTGGAGCCGGTCGAGGTAGGCGGAGTCGTGATACGCCTCGGGTAGCTCGTCGAACAGGTCGGAGTGCTTGAGCATGTAGGGCACGTTGTGCGAGGTGTTGCCCACGAACACCATTGAGGCTTCGGCGCCGAGCGTCTCGACGCCACGGGAGAACGACTTGTTCGCCATGTAGTTCTTCATGATGTCGACCAGCGCCTTGTCGGTGCGCTTCTTCTTGCCGGCGAACTCGTCGAACGCGACGACATCCCAGTAGCCGACCAGCCCGATGCGGCCGTTGGCATTGTTGACGAAAAGCTTCGGGACGGTGACCTCGCCGCCGGAGATCAGCATGCCGTGGGGTGAAAACTCGGAGTAGATGTGCGACTTGCCGGTGCCCTTCGGCCCTAGCTCGACGAGGTTGTAGTTGCGTTCCACAAAAGGGATGAGCCGAACCAGCTGCAGCAGCTTGGCCCGCCGCCCAAACATCTCGGGGTTGAACCCGATGGACTGAATCAGCAGGTCGATCCACTCTTCGGTGTTGAAGCCCTCACGCGACGCGAGATAGCCCTCGTAGTCGAAGCTCGACATCTGGATCGGCTTCAGCGACCCGAGAATCCACGGCACGACTCGGGCATCGTCGGTGTGGAAGTATTCGATGTCGCAGATGCACCACACGCCGCCGACGAGCAGTTTCGGGTTGGCCTTCACTGTCGCCGGTTCGACGATCACGCCGTTGAGGCCGAGGTTGGCGAACGAAGCCTGGTAGACATCCTGCTTGTCGTTCAGGGTCACGGTGACCTTGTCGATGATCCGGTGACGGCCCTTCTCGCGGATGGTGGACTTCACCAGTTCCGACTCGTTGCGGTGCACGTAGTGGTCAGCCAGGATCCTGCGCACTGCATCGATGCCCGCCTGGATCGTCGCTTCGTCGTCCGAGGCCGCGTACTGCGCGAGCAAATACTCCAGCACGTACGAGGGGACGATCGCGTTGCCCTTGACGGCCTTCACGAGGTCCTTGCGAACGACGGACCCGCCGAACAGCAGGTTGATCATGTAGTCGAGGTCGCTCTGCTGCGGTGCGCTCGGCTCGGCTTCCGGATTCTGCGCGCCCGGGCTCCCGGTGTCGGTCATGGCCTGCTGCTTTCCTTAGAAATCGAAGTCCGACATGAACGAACGCTTGAGCAGATACTGCGCCCGCTGGTAGGTGCGCCACTGGGTGGTGTTGGGTATCTGCTCTTCGAGGCGGAACTCCACGGAGCGGTTGTTGAACTCGTTGGCGTCCTGGCTGAGCAGCATCCGTACGTTCTGGTAGCGGTCGCGTTTCTCATCGGAGGATTGGTCGAAGATCAGCTCGGGCTGGTTCGAGATCAGCGTCTCGCCGATATAGATGCCTGCCCGAAGTGTGCGCGGCTGGACCTTGTCGTTGACGGGCTCGGACTGGAAGAGCTTCACGACCAGCTGACCGGTGGTGATCTTGTCGGTCTCGGGCAGCACCTCGACATTGACGGGCCGGGTGTCGCTCTTGCGCTTCTTGTTGACCGTCAGCACCGGCACCACGACCTCCTGGAGCGAGGCTCCGCCGTGGACGAACCTCGATCCTGCGCCGGGCAGCTTGAGGCGGTGGATCGATTTGGGAATCTGCACCTCGAGATCGCTGCTGAGCCCGAGCTGCTCGGGCTCGAACTTCCGGAACGCTGGATCGTCCTTGAGTCCCCGGCCCAGCACATAGCGGCGGTTTGTCGCCACAAGGTCGTTGCCCTGCGGCTTGGTCGAGAGGTAGAAGGCGTCGGGGAGCGCGGTGTCTTGGTAGAGGAAGCCATGGTCGGCAGTCACCAGGATGTTTGTGGCATTCGCGTTCGTCAGCCGCTTAATGAGGTCGACCAGCTCGCGCAGCGCATCATCGGCGGCCTCGAACACCTGCCGTTCGGTACGGGCCTTGTCACCCACGGCGTCGATCCGGTCGTGGTACACATACAGCACCTGGTGTGCGCCATACAGCTCGCGCAGCTCGCTGCGGGGCATCGCAAGAACGTCCTCGGCCTGAACAGCGAACCCATTCGCCAGAGCCAGCACCTTGTTCCTATTCCCCGTTCCGTCGGAACGTTGGCCATCGACAAGCACCGGGTCTCCGTTGGGGGAGTGGCCCAGCGTCTTGTGCGGCAAGAGGGCGGCCATGCCGAGCTGGGTGTAGCTCGGCAACACACCGAGCATCGCGTCGAGGTCGGCGTCGAACTTGTCTTCCTGGCGGATGCGTGACCGCAACTCGTCGGCGACCTCGTAGCGGAGGGCATCGGAGATGATGACGACAGCCCTTCGGTTACCCTTCCGGGCGAGCGGCTCGATCCGATCAGCGAAAAACCTCGTCTGCGGCCGCAGCGTCACCGAACGCCACTCATCCACGGCGTCGATCTGCTGCTGCCAGGCATTGCCGAGTTCGTAGAGGTATCGGTTGGCGTAGTGCTTCTCTACTTCCACCCGGAGCGCTTCGAGCGGGCCGGCGTACTCGGTCGTACGGGCGGCGAAGTGGAACCGCCGGTAGAGCTGATCAACGCGGAACCAGCTCTCGCGGTACTGGTCGAGCCCGTCATCGAACGAGGCGATCTCGAATCTTGCGGTCGCGAGCTCGCTCAGCAGGTCTGAGGCGGCGCCGAGCGCCGCATACAGCTCCCGATAGCCGTCAACCCAGATGCTGCTCTGGCGAGTACGGATGGTTTCGGACACTTCGCGGGCGCTCATCGTTCGCTTGACCACAGCGTGAGCAAGGGCGCTGATGACCTTGCGTTCCACGTCTTCGAAGAGATCGTTGCCCACAAGTTCGGCGAGTTCGGCGTCCTCGATGCTGCTCGCGTAGCTCAGACTCTCTGATGCCCGTCGTGCCAAGCTCGCGAGGGCGTTTGCACTGCGCCGGTCGTTGCGCAGGCTCGCAAAGTCGAGCTGGATGTTGCGGAGGGCTCCTGGGGTGTCCGATGCGAAGCCGTTGATTGCTTGGCGGAACATCCACAGCACGAAATCGTCGATGCTGGGCGCGCCCGCCCCATAGCCGTAAATCTTGGCGGTGCCGGCCCAGTGAAACCCATCGAGCCCCTGCTCGGCCAGCGCCTCGTACTTGGTGCGGTTGCCGTCGGCGTTCTCGATCAGCAATGTGCGCGTGAGTTCCAGCATGCTGTGTTCGCGCTGGCCAAGCACTACTGCCGACATCTTTGCTCGCAGCCGATCCGCGTCATCATCAACCGCGAGCAACGCTTTGAGGCTCTGAACTCGCTTCGCGGCACGGAAGAACTTTTCATGCTCGCGGACCACATCGTCGATGCCCGTGCCGGTGAGGCCGAGCTCCTGGCGTACCAGTGCGGTCCGATCAGCGGTGAAGACCCCATACGCCAGCTCAAGGTCGAGCAGCCAGTTTCCGGTGCCAGGGGGCACAGTGCCGCCGCGATAGAGGAGGAACTTGCCGGTCGGCTCGTCATGGAGCACGCGGTTCTTCACCGCGTACTCGTTGTTCTCCACGCGCACTGTGGTCACGCCGCTGAGATCAAGCGCGTCAAGGTCGGCGGCGTATTCACCGTCAGCGTCGTGCCAGAAGACCAGGCGCTGTGTCGCTAACGTCTGCTCCAGGTGAGGCAGTACGGCGCTGAGCGAAGTCATTCGGCGTCCTCCTGCCCGGCTAGCGCGACGAGACCGAGCTCCGTGATCCGATAGCGCTGGTCTCGACTCGTGGGCTTGTCAGGGAGTGTGCGCTCTAGCAGCCCTGACTCAAGGAGCGGCTCGATATGTCGACGGAACGCGCGAGTCTGATTCGTGATGCCCAGAGCCGCCATGAGTTCCGCGCGGCTCGCTGGATCAACTCGGACCTGACGAAGAACTACAGCCTCGGTCGACGAAAGGCTGGCTACAGACTGACTTGGTGCCTCATCTTGGTGCCTTAGTGCCCGGTCTTGGTGCTTCTCATCGGCACCAAGACCCGCGTCCGGCGCATGGGACGGCACGTAGACGGTGAAGCGCAAGCGGTCGATGACCTCTTCGACCTTCGGTTCGGGGAGTCCGTCGGCGGCGAGCTGCTCATAGACCCGACGGACACCGGTTCCGAAGTTCTCCATCAGTCCGGCGGCCCTGAAAACACGAGCCAGGGACGGATTTCGCAGTCGTGAGGCGTTGCGCATGCCGGGGATCGTCATTCCCGGAACGAGCAGTCCTGGACCTTCCACCTCGATACGGTCGTCGTAGAAGGCGATGCGCACCGGTGTGCCTGGTTCGGCATAGTTTGCGTGGACGAGCGCATTCACCACGACCTCTCTGAGCGGCTCGATCGGGATCGACCAGACGTCCTGCCGTCGCACGTCACCAAAGCGGGCAGAGAGGAACGCGTTCTTGCGCAGGAAATCCATCACGGCATCGACCGCGCCAAGCATCGGGCCGTGATACTCCATACGATCGACGATGTCGGTGCGGTTGGCTCCGCGGATGCGGCCGCACTGCACCCACGCCGAGGTCATGAAGCGATCCGGGCGTGGGCATGCGGCGAGGAGTCCCGCATTGGTCGGGACGATGTCTTCTCCGTGGCGAACGGCGAGTCCCAGCGCGATCAAATCGGCCTCGCCGACGCGGCGTCCGTCGACCAAGGGCAGCACCGAAAGGTCAATGTCGGCTAGCGTTGCGCGACTGTCCGCGAGGTCTTCGAACCGAATGCCGCGTGCCGACCGTTCGATCTCGGCGACAAGTGACGCATCAGCCTTCCGGTTGGTCGACCCCAGGCGTACGTAGGTGCCGTCAGCCAGTCCCCTCGATGCGAGGTAGTGCGGTCTCCCAGTGCTCAGCGGCACATCCACCACGAGCACCGTCTTCTCACCAAGGGGTACCAAATCGATCCCCGGCATCAGCCAGGGCATGATCGAGTCCGCGATCAGACTCGCGATCCGTTCTTCTTCTGCGAGAGGGTCTGCGACGCCAACCACCGTGCCGTCGTCATCGATGCCGATGGCCAGACGCCCGCCAGCAGAATTCGCGAACGCGACAATCGTGCGCAGCGGTTTCGTCGGCGACGACAGGTCGCGCTTGAACTCCAGCGTCTTTCCTTCGGGAGCGCGCACTCGCCCACGATCGTCCAGCTCAAAGACGTCAGGCATCGGACGCATCCCCAGATTGTCGTCCCAGCGGGACAACAATCTCCTCGTGGCCGGCCGCCAGCCCGATCTCACTCATCGGCAGCCTCCAACCCCGTGATCTTCTTGAGGGCCGGGTAGAACTTCGGGTAGTTAGCTTTCACCCCATCATCGAGGTCGATCGCGATCTGCTGTGACGCCAACGGGTAGAGCACGTCGTGCTCATACTCACCTAACTCGAGCAGCACCTTGCGGAGCCGCTCTGCGTCCTTCAGCGCGGCAGCCTTCTCGCGAGGAGTGCCGTTCCCGGCGGCGAGCCGCTCCTGGTGTTGAAGGTTCGCCTCTAGCTTTGACTCGAACTCGCGCAGGTACTCGTTCAGCACGGTCGAGACCGTGGACGACGTGTAGCGGTGCATGTAGATCAGCGCGTTGAACGAGCCCTTCGGGCTGGAGAACAGCCAGTAGATCGGACGCTTCTTGTACCGCTTCACATGATCGTCGTAGAACTTCGATCGCCCGGCGCGAGTGATGAAGTACTCCCGCAGCGACCCGGCTCCCAGGGACTCCTCGACGAACCGAAGGTTCTCCTCGAAGTGCTGCTCTCCGAAGGCCGTGCGCAGGAATTGGCGGAACCGCGCCACGATGTCGTCTTCGAACCAGTCACCATCAACGATCGGGAGGACGTTGTCTGGATCGGGCTTGAACGTCGGTGTCGGCACCTTCGCGAGGTAGTCCTGGACTGTCGCGCCCTGGTCAGCCAGGATCAGGCCCGGCTCGTCGAGGCTGTATCGACCGAACATGCAGCCAACCGCATAGGAGACGAGGTCGACGATGGCGGACTCTGTGAAGAGGACATCGCGCTCCTCGGGCGTCTTGTTCGGCCACCGGAAGGCGGAGTTGTTGGTGAGTGACACGCGCTCGAGCGGTACATGCGAGCTAACCTCGTCTTCGAGCCCGTAGAGCCTCGCGACGGCCTCGTTGTTCTCGATCTCCAACTGTTGCTGAGTGCGCGAGCGCGCCGCCCATTCTGCTCGATGCTGCGCAACCACCTGCTCAAGCGTCTTCAACGAGGTTCCTTACGAGAGTCTGGCTGAGGTGCCGACTATTGCAGTCGACCGCCGTCCAGGCACGGGAGGGTAGCCATTGGGGTAGCCGAAGCGTGTCTCCTGAGGCTACCGCCCAAGTCCGACCATTTCCGCGGACACCGCGAGCGCCGCTCGGGTCCTTGCCCTGTCAGTGTGCAGGTAGGACTGCGTACTCAGCACAGAGGAGTGCCCGAGTACGGCCTTGATCGTGGTTTCGTCGATCCCGTTGGCCAGCAGGAGGGTGGCTGCCGTGTGGCGCGCCTCGTATAGAAGCGGCCTCCGAACACTGCCATCCGAGAGCGTGACTGTCACAGCGGCCTCCTCAGCGATCTCGTACCACTGCCGACGGTCCAGTTCCGCCGATCGCGGGGCGCCGTCGTCTCGGGGCCAGACGAGTCCGCACGGGGAGGGCGGCGCGCATTCTGCCCACGCCGAGAGCGCCGCGACGAGCCAGGGCACGAGCGGGATGACACGACTCCCGGCCCGGGTCTTCGGCCGGACCAGGTGGTAGGCGCCCTGGATCTGGCGGGACTCGAACCCGCGAGGAACCCGGAATCCACTCTCGGGTCGCCTGAACTCGACATAGGGCAGGGCTTTGAGTTGCCAGGCAAGCGTCATCGTCTCTGCCTCGAGATTCACCATGTCCCAGGTCAGACCCAGTGCCTCCGCGGGGCGCAGCCCTTCCACGAGCGCCGCGACCCATCGTGAGGCGTCGGGGCGGGTAACGGCGACAGCGAGGATCTTCGCCGCCGCCTCTGTACTTAGGGACTGTCTTGGGGAGTGCCCGGCCCCCGGGCTACCCGCCTCGCGAGCATGCTGAGGGACGCGATACCCCTCGGCGACTGCGTCAGTGAGGATCTTGCCGAGCACCGTGTGTGTACGTTGCATTGTGGCGAGTGCCAGGCCGGCGCCTTCCTGGGCAACTGTCACTTTGCGGATGTCCGCGGGCACGAGCGCATCGAGGCGTAAGTGCCCGATCGTCGGAACGATCCACCGGTTGACTCCCGAGCGGTCAGAGACGTACGTGCCGGGCCTGACTATGCGCTGCCGGTGTTCGAGCCACAGGTCGGCCCACCGCTTGACCGTGATGCTGTGCTTCTGGACGGTAGGCCCCTCGGCCGCGATCCGCTGCTGAGCCTCGGCGAGACGGACGCGAACCGCGGACTTTGTGCGGGCCTTCAAAGTGATGCGCCGCCGCCCGCCACGTTCGGTCCACCCGGCCTCGATCGCGGCCACCCACTGTCCCCGAGAGTTCTGGTAGACCGATCCGGTTCCCTTGCTGCGTTGCTTAACTCTAGGCATGGCGTCACGGTAGGCAATCACGCTGGCCGGCAGGGTAGCCGTCGGGGTAGCCATTGCCAGCTCGCCACCTCGCAGCTGGCGCGGCTTCGAGGGTTGGGGCCTGGCGTTGGAGGGCGAGTCGACGGCTATCCGCAACACAGTTCATGAAGGACGAGTACCCGACCGGGAAGGCCGACCTGATGACGGCATTCATGGTTCGTGCTCAGGAACTCACGGTTCGCCGCGGCACCTGGGCGATGATCAACCTCCCGTCATGGATGTCCTTGAAGTCGTTCGAAGACCTGCGGCACGACCTGCTTGGAAGCCAACGAATCGCGTCCATGGCGCACCTGGGACGCGGGATCTTCGGGTCGGACTTCGGAACCGTCGCATTCGTGATCGACAACGCCCGGGCCACCAAGTCAGCGCCTAGCGTGTATCGACGGCTCTTCGAGCAGCACGTTGATGTCAGGCCGGTGTCTGCGATCGAGGCGCTGTTCCGTGACTCGGCGTACAACCGCTACGAGGTCTCACAGGCGGACTTCGCCCGACGCCAGATGATAGCCCGACCCCTTGTCGCGGCCAACAAGCGCGGTGCGGAGCGCAGCGATCTTCTCGGCCTCCGAGGAGCCCTCGACCAGGCGGACGAAGACTCCCTTCTGGGCAGTGATCGTGCCTCGACTCCCGCCTGGTCGGCTGTTCAGAACGAACGCAGTCGAGGAGACGACCTCGCCCCCAATCGAGTCGAAAGCGCGAGCACCAAGGTGCAGCATCGAGGTGATCCGCTGATTGGTGAGGAGGGAGGCCCGGAGCTTCTCGTACGAGCTAAGAAACATCCACGACTGCATCGTGATCATCGCCACCGCCCCTCGCGGACCTGCGAAGGCGGTGCAGCGTTCGATGAAGCCGGAGAACAGGTCGGTCTTGGTGTCCGGGTACTCGTCCTTCATGAACTGTGAAAGGCGGGCGTTCATCTGTTTGCTACCCATATATGGTGGGTTCGCGACCACCACCGTGTATGCCCGGGTGAGATACTCGGCTTGGTCGATGACGCGCTGGGCCCACTTGAGCGCGTCGGCGCGGAGCATGTCGCCTTCGTCATCGAGGGTTGCGAGATGACGCGCCAGGCGGACGGTTAGGTCAGGATCTGCCTGGATGAGGGAACCGAAGGTGTCAGCCTCGGCGAACTGGTTCCAGAACGCTTTCTCTGCGTGCCGGTCGCCGTTCTTGGTGACGAGGTAATCCAACTCGTCGGGGCTGAACGTGATCGGGTCCAGCACACAGATGCTGGGCACGACCCGCTTGCTGAAGAACCTGCGCTGCTTTGCACGGGCCTTCATCGTGAGCGCGAACGCCGCCAGCGCTCCGGCGCGTGGGTCGATCTCGGTGCCGTAGAGATTGTGCGTGAGGATCAGCCCGGGAATCTCGGAGGGGGCGTAGCCCTCTTCCTCGTAGATCGCATAGAGCAGGTCGAATGCGTAGGTCAACATGTGCCCGGAGCCGCAGGCCGGGTCGATGATCTTCAGTTCTTCCGGGCTGCTGATCTTGAGGAAGTCGGTCTCCTCGTCGACCGGCGCAATGTAGTAGTCCATCTGCTCGATGAGTCTGGATGAGGGATAGTTGAGCATCCAGAGGCGGCCGAGGGAGTTCTCGACGAGGTAGCGAACGATCCAGTGCGGGGTGAAGAGCTGGGTCGCGGCGGGAATCTCGACGGCACCGGCCTTCTTCCCCTTCTTGAATCCGGCGAAGACTTCGTCTTTCCGCTCTGAGATGTAGAACTGGTAGAGCCAGCCAATCACTTCGACGCCACCCGCCCCGTCTCCGCCGTCGTAGCAGATCTCCTCGGTGAGTGCCGCAGCAGCTTTGGTGAGGATGGAGTCTGCGGCGAGGAGGTTCGCGGGGATGAGGAGTTCGGTGTAGTCGCCCTCGCGCTCGAACATGAAGGGCATTGGGCGGTGCCAGTAGCGGCAGTACTCCGCGAGCAGGAGCGTGTAGGCCTCGCCTTGGGCATCTGCGCTGGGGCGGGTGCCGTCAAGGAGCCCGGTGATCGTTTCGAGGGTGCGCTTGTTGCTGACGACGGCAGGGTCGATGCTGCCACGCTTGGCGTCGGCGAGAATCTCTGGTTGCCCAGTCTGCTGGCCGTGGGCGGGTGAGACGACGCCGATTCCGGTGTAGCCGTTGGCGTCCATGAAGCGTAGAGCGATGATGCGGTTGAACCAGGTGTACGCGACTCTGTCGGTGATCGCGTCCTTGCCCTTGGCTCCGCCGCCGGCGGACGCGATATCGCGTTCGAGTGCGGACACGGCACGCTGGTTCTCGACTCGCTCCGGTGATGCGGGCGCGAGCACGGCGGTCAGGCGAGCGCTGACCTGAGTGATGAGTTCGCGCCTGGCCCAGGTGGCGAAGCTCTTCAGCGGTGCGGTGTTCATGCGTGCTTCTCCTACAGCGCGATGCGCTTGTTGTCGTTGAGGGCTCGGACCAGCGCCTTGCGCAGTGCGTCGAGGTAGCGATCGACGTCCTCTTCGGATTCCAGCACGCCATGGATGCCGGTGGGGCTGATGCTCTTGACCGAGACGGTCTGCTTCTTGATCGGTGCCGGGTCAGGCTCGCCGCTGCCATCCGCGTCGCTGCTGCGATGAGAAACAGCGAGCTGGTCGAGCATGGCCGGGTAGGTGCGTTCCTCGAAGGTGTTCGCGATCTCGCGGACGACAGCGATCTGGCGCTCTCGGCCGATCCGGTCGAGAATCGTGTTGACCTTCCGAGTCACGCTGTGCTGCGCCTCGTCGGTGGCTTTCAGATAGATCGTGCTGGTCTGGAGTGGTGCCCAACGGGAGTCGATCTCCAGAAGCGCTCCGTCGCGGTTGGCCACGAGCGCATCGTCGATGCTCGACTGGAGCTCGACGGCAGCGGCTTTGAGCTTGGTCATCCGGTTTCCGCGGAAGGCTTGCGGGTCGGCGAGGAGACGCGACACCTCCTGGCTGCTTCCGGAGGGCAAGTAGTTCAGGTTGCTTGCGTTGGCGGCCAACAGGTCGGCTGCCTCGTCGAAAATCTGGCGCTGCGCGCCACCGAGGAAGATCTGGATGGGATCGATGACGTCGGTCTTCGCGTCAAGCAGATCATCGGCGGTGGCGAAGTCGGTCAGGTACCAGTCGTCGGGCTTTCCGACGACGGATTCGAGCAGCGCGATGGGACCTTCGAGTTGAGTCACGAAGGGGTACTTCGAGCCGCTGACTCGTGCCTTGAGCTCCTCGCACTTGGCGCGGAGGCGCTCGCTGGCGTGTCGAGCCAGTTCGAGCGGGTCCTTCGGCGCGGTGGGCTCATCGAAGAAGTCTGTGGAGAAGGCGCGCAGCACCGTGACCTTGCGCGGGTCGAAGGTCTTCTGCGGGGCGACGACGGCGTGAGAGTGCTTCGGGGTCTTGCAGAGTGTGGTCGCGACTTCGCTGCGTTTGAGGATGTTTGAGTCGACGGTGAGGGTGATCTTTGAGGTACCGACGAGCCAGGCTGAGACGCACTCGATGGAGGCCAGATCCCAGCCGTAAGGCTTGGCCTGAAAGTGATCGACGATCTTCTTGACCGTGACCTGCTCACGGAGCCGGTCACGCTGCAGCAGGTACGACAGCACCTCGTCGGACGGCGCGGCGAGTGCATGGATCGAGGAGCCGTCCAACAGCGTGGATTGGTCAGGGTTCGCGAATCCGGCGACCTGCTGCTCGGTGTAGGTACGTCCTCCGAGGAGGCTCAGCTGCGTGTAGGTGCGTGAGATGAGGTCCTGGAATCCGTCGGTGATCCGGATGAGCGCGTCCTGTGATCCCGGCGCCAGGTCTGCTGCGTTGATCACGAGATCGGCTCGCCCGACGGCGCGGCGGATCCGCTCGACCAGCTCCTTCTCCCGCTGCGCGTTGTGGGTCGCCTTGGCGCGCAGAATCTGTTCCTCGACCGGCGACAGCGAGCTGGTCTGCTTGCGCTTGGTGTATTTCTCGGTCTTGATCAGCAGCCGCAAGTCGGCCAGCACCCGGTCGTCAGGAGCGAGGATCACCCGGAGCTCGTCCTTGCCCGCCGAGTGCATCCGAATCTCTTCGGGTCCATACGGATACTCGGGAGTGATGAAGTGCAGCGAGAGTTCACGCTGCTGTCCGAATGCCTGGTCGTCGAGCTTGTACCCGAACGGGAAGTCCTGCCCGTTCTTGGTATAGCGGAGCTTGGAGGTCTTGACGACATCGCCGGAGAGAATCCTGTTGAGCCGGGTGGAGACCTCGGAGGAGTCGATCTCGACGTTCTTGATCTCTTCCTCGATCACCTGCTCTTCATTGGTCAAGTACTCGTAGACGTTGCCGTTGCGCTGCACGTACGTCTGCGTTTCCAGCAGCGTGAGTGCTTCTTGAACCTGCTTGGACAACGCCGGCAGGTCGAGCCCGAATCGGTCGTAGACCAGCACGGTCAGGTTGCGCGGTGTGGCCTGGAAGTTCTCCACGTACTTGACCAGGAACAGCGCTTTGAGCAGCCGCACCGCGAGCTTGGTGACCGGTGAGCCGCTGTCGGGGAGGTCGCGCTCCGCACGGTCGATCGAGCGCTGCGCCGCCGACTTCAGCGAGGCGCGGATGCCGGAGAACATAGCGTCGAAGGTGGCCAGTGAGCCGATCTCCACGTCACCGATGTCTTTGGCGACCTGCTGGACGACGCCGAGCATGGAACGTTCGCCGACTGAGCTGTTGCGGCCCTCAAAGACGTTGTGGTCGGAGATGCCCTCGATCGCGGCCTGGAACAGCGGGAACTGGTAGGTGACGAACGGGTAGGTGCCGATGAACTTGGTCTCGTCGGTGAAGTTGCGGTAAGTCTTCCCGCCATCGACAAAGTCGAACAGGGTCTTGAAGTTCGCCGACTCCTGCGCGTAGACGGCTTCGAGCACCTGAGTACCTTTGTCGTTCTTCTCCAGCAGACGCTTGCGGATGACTTCTTCCACGTCGGCCGAGGTGAGCTTGACGCGGGTCTTGAACCGGGCCTGAATCTTCGAGAAGTCGTTGCCCTGCTGCTTGGTGCGATCTCCGACGACCTTGTCCATGTCCTCCTGCGAGGTGACGAACACCCAGGCCCGACCGCCGCACTTCGTGTTCAGCGACTCGGCGATCGTCTGAAGATTCAGCATCAGATGCGTGTTGGAGCCGATGAACTGCCCTACCTCATCGACGAAGAAGTTCAACCGGTAGCCCGCGGGCTGTTGGTCGAGCCAGACACGGACCTCGTCGGCGAAGTCCTCGATCGATACCGCGTAGGTGTCCTGATAGGTCTTGAGGATGTCTCCTGCGGTTGCGGAGTCAATGCCAGTGATCTGTGCATAGGCCGCGTTGACCTGACGGCGCACGGTTGGGAGGCCGAAGCTCGGACGGCGCTCCATCCAGTCTCGGCCGGACACGGCTCGGAAGGCTTGTTTGAACGCATCGAGTTGGCCTTCGTCGTCAAGCTGCCGCTCGAATCGGGCGATGTGGCCCTGATCGCCGTAGTAACCGCGGGACTCGTCGAAGACCTTCACGAACACACGCAGCAAGGCGTCGGTCTGATCCTTGCTGATCAGGGTGGCCTTCTGATCGATGTTGAACAACAGGCTCTTGGCCGGGATGCGGTCGGCCTTGTTGAGCAGCGGCGGCAGGAAAGCATCCGTCGCCTTGGCACGAAAGCTCTCCGACACTCGCTCACGCGGGAAGTCGTCGCCCTCCACCTCGCCGAGGAGATGCGCGAGCATCTTCAACAGGTGCGACTTGCCGGAGCCGAAGAAACCCGAAATCCACACGCCGTTCGCGTTGGTGTAGTTGGTGTACGACTCAAGCAGCAGTTCCAGACCCTTGGCGGCTTCATTGGTCAGGACGTACTCGTCGACCTCGGTGCCCAGATGCGCCACGTCATCGGCCTTGATGACGCCCTCGATGGGCCGCTGGACATCCTTGGCGAAAATCTCGGTGAGCTGCATGACGGTCACGGTTCCTGTTCCAGAATGTTCTTGGCGCGGTAGTACTGGTCGTCTTTCAACCTGCCGAACAACACCAGCGAGGAGCCGAGAGTGTCGGACTGCTCGTAGCGGCCGGGGAAGAACATGAGCATCGGCCGGCCTACCACGACGCTCTGCAAGTTGTTGAGCACGTTGTGGGACCGGATATAGGGGAAGACCTCGCCGATTCCGGTCAGGAACACAATGTCGAAACCACCATCAGCGAGGCGATCTCGGATCGCGGGGGCGAGGTGGTGCTGCGGGTTGAGCATCGACTGCAACATCTCGGTGAACTCGGCCTTGTCCAGCTCGGGCTCGACCTCGAGCACTTCATCCCAGTCGCCCCGCTCCTTCAGGATCTCGACCGAGAGGTCGTAGAGATTGACCTCACGAACCTCGATGCCCCTGCTCGCCAGCCGGTTCTTGACTCGCTTCTTCGCCTTCGCCACGTCGAGGGCATGCTCGGGCTCGTAGGGGTAGATGAAGAACGGAACCTCGTTCGACAGGCCCTCCATCTTCAAGAAGCGCTCACCGCTGAGCACCGCGAACAGGTGCTCCTCCTGGCGAGTGAGATCATGAACCGTCACAGTGTGACCTCCTGGCCGGCACGCGTGGGCAGGAACCGCAAGTCACTCGGTACGCGTGCGTTGAGCACGTCGAGTACGCGTTGGGAGACCATGGCTTGGGTGATCTCGCCATTGGCGAGTAGCCCCGCATCTGCGAGCATCCGGAACAGATTGGAACGGAGCTTCTGCAATGTCGATGGCTTTAGCTCGGCCAGTTCCGGGTGCCACAGCGACTTGCCCCTGACGAAGCTGTCGAACTCGGCATAGCCGAGTGCCGGGGTAAGCAGCAGGAACCGTTCGCGCACCACTTCTTCGGCGAAATCGCCAATGAAGGCGTACCGGCGGCATGCGGCAGCCCACATCAGATGGCTCCGCTCGCTCGGGCTGGCCTCGATCAGCAGGCGAAGCTCGGTCTCCGTGAGAGTCGCAAGTCGCTGAACGACCTCCCAAGCCAACCGATCCCTCGATGATGCGGTCCGCGCCTGGAGCAGGTTCTCTGCGTTCAGCAGGCCTCGGACTACTGCCCAGTCCTGGGTGTCGAGATACAGCGGTGCGGCGATCACGGACTCGCGGGACAGAAGGGTGCCGGTGCTGAAGGACATGGCGTAGCGGCGGTCGCCGCATGCGCTAGTGCTCAATCGCCACCTCCATCCGGTTCAGCACAGACGATCAGGCTACATACGTTCGGTCTCTGACCTATTTCTATCGGGTGGCCTCCGCCCGTTGAGGCTTAGCCACCGATGCAACCGTCTGAATGAGTTCAGTGCCGCCGCTCCGCACCCTGTCGTCAACCTCGCCCGCCGAACCTTACCGGTCACTATGCGCGCCCTGGGGCCGAGGATGCCGTGGAAGCGGTGGGGCTTGAACCGATGTGATGCCTGAATCCCGAAGCATGGGTGGCCGCAATCCGCACCCCTCGTTCAGGCATCAGGGCTCCAAGCCGTCGTGCATGTCGAATCGAGCGAAGTGAAGGGTCGCGATAGCGCCCAGCAGAATGCCCTCTTCTTCAGTAGGGGCGGCTCCGGTTACAGGGGACAGGATGACCTCTGCCAGGGTTGTGGTTGCAGTTCCAGCCTCCTCTGCAGCGACTTGGGAGCTAAGGACCCACAGAGCCTCAGCGACAGCGTCGCCGGCGAGAGATCCTGCTGCGCTTGGTGTGCCGACCGCTTGGTCATCGGCCGCGTGTAGTGGTCCGGGCATCTCTCCCGGAGGTGAGAAGCGTCGCATGCGTAGCAACGCAGCGTTCGTCGACCTGACAATCAGGTTCTCCAACACGTTGGCTGGAGGCGTGGGATCGGTTGGTATGCGGGCCAGGCCGCCTGCTTCGGACCACTCGCACGCGCGTTCAGGCGTCAACGGAACAGTCGGGAATGAGGAGCTGAAGCTGAGTTGGAAGCCGGCATCCAGGGATACACGTCGTGGCTCAGCTGAATCAGATCGGGTCTGGGCCGCTTCTTGCATCGAGTACGCGCTGCTGGTGGGATCGATGAACCCGACGGCGAGCACGACGACCCGCCCGCTGATCTGGGTTCGCTCATCGTCAGTGAGGCCATCCAGTAACTCGGCTACAGCGTCAAGCTCGTCCATGCGCGTCGTGATCAGCCACGCCCGATGGTCGAGCGACCACAATGGGGGGTCAGGGTCGAGAACGGTTTGGATCTCGACGCCGGACAGTGACTCGAGCCGACTCGCCAATCGCGAGAGGGATGAAGTTGCTGCTTGTTCGGAGATTCGGGTCCAGATTTCGTCGGCGGAGTCGAGTGGGTCAGTTGCTCGGATCTCCGTTGTGGCCGCCTCGTGAGTGTGGAGTGCGGCTAGGAGGTTCGCTACGCGCTCGAGATTGTTAATGAGCTTGCTGGGGATCGGAGACCCCCGGCGGTCGAGTACGGTGCGGCCCTGTGCGAGGGCGGCCCGCAGGTTGGAGATTGCGGACCGCAGGTCCATCGCAGAGGTCAGTCGCCGGGGCGGTTCCGAGACATCCTCGGGACAGAGGCGTTCGAGTGCGTCAGCGGTATTGCTTAGCGCCCGCGTAGTGGCATCGCGGCTGCGATCAGTGTGATCGTGGTGTGCCTCGTCGACTGCTGGTCCCGCTCCGCGCTCCATGGGCGGCGGGTCCAGCGCGGCGAGTCGCGTACGCAGGCTCGTTAGTTGATCACGCCAGTCGTTTCGCCTGCGGTTGTTGTCGTATGGCTTGAGCCGGAGGGGTGCCTGCTCGGTGAGGGTGGCGAGTCCGTTGGCTAGTTCGATCTGCTCGGTGACGACCTCAGTCCAGGTCTGAGATGCGGTCGCACGTCGCAGCGCGGCTTGGTAGCCGACTGCTCGGCGCACGGAAGCGCGATCAGGGAAGCGCTCGCGTGCCATGTCCTTGTATCCAGGCTCGTGATTAGCGACGACGTGAGGAGTGCCCGACGCCGTTAGGGTCTTGATCTCGAACTGTATGAGCTCGGGGCAGGCGTCGACCAGCCGCTCGAGACATGCGACGGTTTCGGTGTTCAGGATGTCACTCGCGTCCGCCCGCGGCAGATCCCACGACATCGCGGGAGGCATAGTGCTTTCGAGCGGCAGCAGACGCTTCACGCTGACCTTGGCGGCGGTGAGGTCGACCGTTGCGTCGAGGCTCCAGGGATCAGCTGCGGCGACGGCCCGAGCGCGGTCCTGAACGGAGCCGAAGGTCGACTCGTATTGCTCGGGCTGGACATGGCGAGCAGCGGCGGCGATCAGCCGGGAGTAGTGCATCGCGGTGACCGGGTCACGTGGCAGTGGAGCGCGTTCGACGAGAGAGCGAATGAGCGGGACTGGGACCGTGACGTGCTCCTGGCCGGCCTCTAGCAGCCGCACTGCGCTGACGATGTCCGCCCCATCCAAGAGACGAGGCAGGACCTCCCCGGTCAATGACGCGCATGCCTGCCCGAGGGTCGAGTCGAAGTCAACGCGGAGCGGCATCCTCTCCGCCACAGCCCGTAGCCTGGCCGCGGCGTGGTCCCACGAATCCGAGCCGATGGGCTCCCACATCAATGATTGGTTGCGCATCGGATAGGTGATCGTCGACATGTTCTCGATGTTCATCCCCGGCCGGAGCGCTGCTCGAAGGATTGGTATGGAGGCTTGGACGTAGAGCGTGTTGTCGGCCCGTTCTGCCCCTTCGAGCACTTTGGCCACGTCGACGGCGGTGTGTCCAGACTCGGCAAGCAGGCAACCGATGGAGGGCATCAGGTCTGGAACCGATTCTGGTGCTCGCTCTGCGACTCGCCGCAGCATCCAGCCGGCCTGCGCTGGCTCTACGATGTCGATGACGCGAGACCAGGTAGCTCCGATGGTTGGAGGCGGACTCTCGTGGAGTAGTTCGGTGATCGTGGTCGAGCGCAGCTCGTGAAGACCGCTCCAGGTGGTCCCATCCGCGATGATGATGTGCTCGTCACGGAGCACTCCGAGCGCGTCACCAACACTGTCCTGGTCTGTCGGTGCGGAGAGGCTGGCACCCAGCCGATCGGCCCGCAATGACAGGCCGAGTGTGTGCGCGGCGGTGAGCAATCTGGCCGCGTCACGTTGGAGTCGTCGGTCCGGGTCTGCGAGGTCAGCGACCTGGCCAGCCAGCACCTGGCGTAGCCGCTGGCCGGTGGTGAGTAGGGCCACGAACTCCATCAGGAGGCCCTCGCTGGATTCGAGTGCCTCTTCGACATCCATGCGTTGCGTAATACCGAGGTCTTGGACCCGCGAGCCGATCTCGACTCCCGTCGCTGTGTCGAGCCGGGGTTGGACTACTCGCGTGGCTCCGACCAGCAGACGTGGATGGAAGTCCTCCGCCCTCGCTGCTCCGAGCAGAAAGGTGTGCGGGACTTCCCGCAGCAACGCCGCTGCTCCGGGCCAGGCTGTAGTTGCCGGACGGCCGAGATCGTCAGTCACGACGAGCACCGGCGCATGCTCGCTCGGCCGCATGAGCCGAACATGGCGCGCAAGGTCAGCGGCGTCACGTTCGTTGGTCACTCGTCGGACTCTGAGGACGCGGGCCGCAGGGATGAGATCGCGCGCTGCTCGCCAGAGCAGAACCGACTTTCCAGAGCCGGAGGGCCCGACAACCAGCACGCTTCGTTCATCGGCGAGTCCGTCGGCGCAGGTCGCGAGTTCCACTGGCCGGACGACGTCGAGATTCGCGGCGACATGGCTCGGCCGACCATCGACACCGAGATAGAACGTCCTCGCCGGAACCGCGTCGGGTGTCAGGAAGTCTGCTGGCGAACAGATCCCCTGGCGCTGGGCATGGTCGAGACCCTCGACGTCGACGGTGTCCTGGATGTCGCTGACCACCACGTCGATGTCGCTTGTTCGAACTCGCCGGGCTGTGTCGATATGAGTGTTGCGTTGCTCAGCGGCCGCCGTTGCCACAATCTCCGTGAGCCTGCTGACAGCCAGTCCGGCCACCGTGTTATGGCAGCCGGTTGCACGTGCGAGAAGGGCCTCACTCGACTCCCGGACGCGATACGGCAACTGCACCACGCGAGTTCTTCTCCCGATGTCTTCAGCCTGGTCACGGTCGTAGCCGCGGTTGGTGAGGGCCGCGACTACGTCCTCGGTGCCTGGGTTCTGCTGGTCGGAGAGATAGCCGGTCCAGCCTGAGAAAGCCAGGCCCGACCCGAGAGATCCATCAGTGATCAGGACAATCTCAGCACCGCGAGCACTGGCCTCCGCGTGGGCAAGGGCCTCTGCGACTGCGGCCGCGCCGAGGCGTCCAGCACCTGCGCTGAGTTCCTTCGTTTGAACAAAGATACGGGTTCCATTGCCCGCCTCGCAGTCTGCGTCTTCGTACCCCTCGGGCGTGATGCGGGTGAATGGGAGGTCGCCGGCGAAGCTTGCGATCAGCAGATAGACGCAGACGTTCACCTGCCATGTGACTCCGGCGACGTTGCGTGCGCCTTGCCGAAGGTCCTCCCAGAGGGCTTCTGGGTCCATCGCGCGCCGCCGCTCGAGCCTCGTGAGAGCGGACCCGCTGCTCGGCGATGCAGTCGAACTGCCTTTCGTTCGGCGTCGACCAGGGCTGTTCGGTCGCGTATTGCCCTGGGGAGACCGTTGTCCCCGTCCGCGCTTCCCCGGCACTACTGGCTGTCCCTTCGCTCGGTGTGTGGCCTGATCCCCATCTAACCGGCCGCCCAACCACGACAGTTGCCGACACCCCCGGAGACGAGAGGGCGACGCACGTTCAGCACAGCTTTAGGACCTGAGTCGGGGGTGAAATATCACGTCCGGAGGTGCGGCTGCGGAGCGCCTCAGCCTCGTGGGTGGTCGAGCCTCAGGTAGAGCAGGTAGTCGTAGCCCGAGTGCTTCGAATCGGGGTCAGGCACTCTGGCCAATTCGGTGAAGCCAAGACTCTCGTAGAGTGCGACCGCCGCGGTGTCGCGATCGCCGACCTCGAAAATGAAGATGGTGTCTGGGAATCGGATACCCACGACGCCACGTCTTGTCGAGCACGGCGGCGGCGATGCTTCCCCGGAGCAGTCCGAGCTTCCGTCTCAGGTGTGCGGCATTCAACTCCACGGCTGGCTCGTTCCCATCCGTGATGCCCGCCATCGCAGCGACGGCTCCGTCTTCGATCGCGACGAAGAAGCAATCCGTGCGAAACATGTGAGCGAACGCCGCAACCAGCCGGACCGGATCCTTCGAGAAGTACGTGAGGCGATGACCGAACCCGTCGACGAATACGCGAGCCAGTCGTCGTCCGGCATCCGCGAGCTGGTCAGCACGTATGACTCCCATCATGCGTGTCCTCCTTGGTGTCCCTGCGTAGTGCGTTCTCCAACTCTGCCCGGCGAGCAAGGACCTGGTCACGCGGTGGGAGCGGGGTGCCTGCCGGGTGGCTCAGCGTGCATGGACGACCCGCCGCCCAGAATGCGCCGTGACCTTGGCCGGCGAGCTTCGGTTGCTATGCCACAACCGGCCGTACGGGGGAGATGGTGACGATGACCTTGCCTCGTGCGTGGTGAGTGCCCACTCTCGCGAGCGCCTCCGGTGCCTGATCCAGGGGGTACGTCGTGTCCACGAGAGGCCGGATGCGTTCAGTGGCGAGCAGCTGCCCCAAGTCCGTGAGGCGCTCCGTGGTGACGGTCCCGGAGAAGACCCGTACACGCTGCGGCGCGACGAGCCCATGCCACTGCGCCTTGAAGACGCGCATGAGGGCACCGCCGTCGGGCCCTCGCACCCCGCTGTTGGGCAGGATGGCACCACCGCGCGCCACGACCCGGCGCCAGTCCCGGATGCGCACACCGCCCGCGTTGTCGATGACTGCGTCGTAGAGCGTGGCTGTGTCCAGGGGGTCCTGGGTTTCGTAGTCGAGGACGTTCTCGATTCCCAGCGACCGCACGCGCTCCACGTTCCGACCGGAGCACACTCCGATGACCTCGGCGCCGCGCAGCGCCGCCAGCTGTGCCGCGAACTGGCCGACGCCACCGGCGACACCGGTGACGAGAACTCGCTGGCGCGGCATCACCTTCGCCACCTCGACTGCGCGCATGGCGGTGGTTCCGGCGACGGGAAGGGCGGCGGCGTGCTCGGCGTCAAGGCCCTGGGGCAGCGCCGCGAGGCGGCGCTCCTCGGCGAGGGCAAACTCGGCGAACGTGGCGATGCCTTGCCCGAACACCGCGTCGCCTACCTGCCAGCGGGTTACTCCGGGGCCGACATCCGCAACGACGCCCGCCAAGTCCATGCCGAGCCTGTGCCGCGCCGGGCGTCGCAGTCCGTTCCCGGGTCGCACCATACGGGGCACGCCGCGCATGACGAACACGTCGGCCGCATTGACCGACGCCGCAGCGACTTGGATGAGTACCTGGCCCTTGCCGGGGGTGGGGATGGGCGCGTCGCCCACCGTAAGAGTGTCTGCCTCGCCGTAGGCGGGCTGAAGAAGTGCACGCATGAAGGCTCCAAAAGGGTGTGGAAAGCTGAGGTCCCGTCCTGTGGCCACGGGCCTTGGGTGTTGGGTGCGGTGGCGCTAGGCGCGCCTGGCGCTAGGGCTGTACGGCGCTAGGCCGGAATCGTGTCAGTTCGCATCGTCCCCCTGATAGGTGAAGACCCCATCGAGCGGGACACCGAGCGCCTGCGCGATCTGGAAGGCCATCTCAAGCGAAGGCGAGTAGCGCCCCTGCTCGATGGCAATGATGGTCTGGCGGGTGACGCCGAGGGTTGCCGCGAGCTCCGCCTGTGTGAGATTGCGCTCCGCGCGCAGTTCGCGGATGCGATTGGACACCCGAGTGGGTTTGGGGCCGGCCATCACAGCCCCTTGCGGTAGGCGGCGAGACTGACTCCCACGCTCGCGAGCGAGCCGAGGAACGAACCCACGAAGAGGACCGTCGCCGTCCAGAACGCAGGCGCGTTGAGTGCCAGCATGACGAGAGCCGCCAGCGCGGCAAGCCCGGTGATCCCACCGCCCGTGCTCGCGGCGTGCCGCTCGATCTCGTGGTCTCGTTCGTCGGTGTGCGCCTCCCCGCGAACACGCAGCCACAGCAGCAGCATCACCACCGCGTACAGCCCACCGCCGAGAAGGAGAGACCACAGCATCGGACCTTGCCAGTCGACGTCGACGAGCGGGCGTCCGTCCGTGCCGGCACGCACTATGACGACCGTCCAGTACGCGACGAACGTCACGACGCTGATGGCGAGTCCCGCCCAGGTGTACCGCTCGGTGAAGGTCATGACGTCTCCAGATGTTAAAAATTCTTGACACGGCCACCGTAGTGCGACCAGCGAAGAGTGTCAAGAATTATTTACATCAACCATGCGGCGTGCTCGTGAAGGCGACGGGGACGAACCCGCTCTCTCCGATGGCTCGGATCTACCGGCGAGACTGTTGGAGCGGCGCCGCCGGGTCGATCAGGCGCTGTTCGCGGTCGTGATGGATGGAGGCGCTGTCGGACTTCGCATACATACTCGGCCGTCCCACTTTGACAACCGGATCTACATCTCACGTCGTGCCGAGCCTGCTCCTCCCTAGGAGGAAGGGACGTAGGCGCAGTCGCGATACCCCACGCGCTCGTGCGCGTCAGTCGAACAGGATGACCGCCCGGCCCACGTTCGTGCCGTCGCGGAGGCGATCGACCGCGTCGCCGAGCTTGTCGAACGTGACCGGGGCCGTATCGGCGACGAGCTTGCCGTCGAGCATGAGCTGCAGCACCTGCGCGACGTCCTCGTTGTCGCCGCCCATCGAGCCGACGAGCTCGATCTGACGCATGACGAGGTCGGAGCTGTCGATCGTCGCGAACTGCGCGCCGAGGCCCACCAGCACGACGCGCCCGCCGCCGCGGACCGTCTTGATGGCCTGCGCCGTGGTCGTGCCGAAGCCGGCGAAGTCGACGATCGCGTCGAGCCCGACGTCGGCGAAGGCATCGACCGAGGTGGCGACGTCGGTGACGCCGGCGGCGAGGATCTCGGGGAAGCGATCCTCACGGACCTCGGCGACATAGACGACGGCGCCGCGGCCCAGGGCGGTCTGCACGCCGAGGCTGCCCAGCCCGCCGTAGCCGATGAGCCCGAGCTTGAGCCCGGGGGACGCCTCGGCGCGGGCGCCGACGGCGTGGTACGAGGTCATCCCGCCGTCGGTGGCCACCGCGGCCTGGTCCCACGGCACGCCGTCGGGCAGCGGCACGAGCAGCTCCTGCTGCACCGAGACGAGCGGCGCGAATCCGCCGTCGCGCTCGGTGCCGGGTCCCTCCGGCGCGGCACGCACGACCACCCGGTCGCCGACCCGACGATCGGTCACGCCCTCGCCGACCTCACGGACGATGCCCGCGATCTCGTGCCCCATCGTGCGCGCCTCGCCTTCGGCCGCGTGCAGCAGGTAGCTGATGACGCCGTCGACGTGTCCCACGTCGGTGTGGCACACCCCCGCGGCCTTCACGTCGAGCACCACCTCGCCGGGACCGGCGACGGGCTCGGGAACCTCGTTCAGCGTGATGGGCTCGCCATCGCCGACGTACTGCCATGCCTTCATGTGCCTGTCCTGTCTCTCAGGTGTCGGTGAGGTGGTACATCGCGCCATCGCTGCCCGCGGTCGGCGCCTCTTTCGCACGCACTTCGAACGTCGCGCTGAGCCGCAGGTCCTGCGACGATGCGCCGATCCGCACCGTGTAGGTGCCGCTGATCGTGCGCCACAGGTGCGCTCCGGCATCCCACATCGACAGCGGATGCGCGGGGCTCAGCGGATCGATGACGAGCTCCACCTCGCGGGACTCGCCGGGCTCGAGCGGCACCTTCGCGAAGCCGACGAGCTTCTTGGCGGGCTCGTCGTGGCCTTCGGGGACCGACAGGTACGCCTGCGCCACCTCCGCGCCCGCCCGCTCACCCGTGTTCGTCAGAGTGAACCGGAGCACGACGGGCGCCGTGCCGTCGGAGACCTCGGGCTCGACGGTCAGCGAGTCGTAGCCGAACCGCGTGTACGACAGCCCGTGCCCGAACGGGAACTGCGGCGTGAGCCCGTGCTTCTCGAAACCGCGGTAGCCGATGAACAGGCCCTCGGTGTACTCGACGTCGCGGTTCCACTCGTTGCGCACGGGGTTGGCGACGCCGATCGTCTCGTACTGGTCTTCGCTCCGCGCCATCGTGTAGGGGAGCTTGCCCGAGGGGTTCACGTCGCCGAACAGCACGCGCGCGATCGCGTGCCCCTGTTCCTGCCCGCCCATGTAGCTCTGCAGCACGGCGGCCACATCCGGCGTCCACGGTGTGAGCACCGGTGTGCCGGAGCCGATCACCACGACGGTGTTCGGGTTGGCGGCGGCGACGGCCTGGACCATCGCGTCCTGATTGCGGGCCAGCGACAGCGTCGCGGAGTCCTGCTGCTCGCACTCCATCGTCCGCACGAAGACGACCGCGACGTCCGACTCGCGGGCGAGCTCCGCGGCGGCGGCGATGTCGGGGCTGGCGACGTCGTCGGGGTGCGTCCAGCCCAGCTGCACGGCACACGGCTCGACGCCGCCGGCGCGCCCGCCCGTCGAGCGCACCTCCACGCGGAGCGAGAGCGTCGTGCCGGCCTCGAGCGTGTACTCGGCGGTCTCGACGGTGGTGTGCGCCCACGGCGAGTCGAACCGCGCGGCTTCGACGTCGTCGATCCAGAGCTTCGCCACGCCGAGCCCGGACAGCGTGAAACGGTAGGGGACGGTGAGGATGCCGGTGGAACGCAGCGACCGGGCCGACAGCGGGGGCCCGACCCGGCCCATGTCGTGGAACATGTTGAACACGAACACGTTGACGGTGGTGTCGGGCTCGACACGGTCCTCGACCGGCTCGCCGCTCAGTTCGTCGTTCTCGCAGTACTCGATGCGCACGCCCTTGACGCCGGGCTGGCCGGGCGGAGACTGGAAGGCAGAGGCGATCGGCTGCGCGCCGAGGAAGATGCCGTCACCCGACGCGATCGGGTCGGTGCCCGGTGCCGAACGCACCTCGACGCCCTCGGGGGCGCGCTCGGCGATGCCGCGCAGGATACCGACGGAGTCGGCCGGGATCGTCACGAAGCTGGAGCCTCCCACCCGGGCCGGTCGGTCGGTGTCGGCGCCGATGACGGCGATCGAGTGCACCGCGCCCAGCGGCGGCACCCCGCCCTCGTTGCGCAGCAGCGTGATCGCGGCCTCTTCGATCTCCCGCGCGATGGTCGCGTGCTCGGCGTAGGGGACCGGCTGGTCGACTTCGGGCAACGGCGTGTCGAACAGGCCGGTGACGAACATCGCCCACAGGATGCGCTGGCACGCCCGGTCGAGCACCGACTTGCTGATCGACCCGTTCTGCACGGCCCACAGCAGATGCGGCCCGTAGTAGGTGGGCTCGACGGGGTGCCCGGGCTCCTCCATGTCCAGGCCCGCGCCCGGGGAGAGGCTGTGGTTGGCGAGGTAGTCCGACATCAGGAAGCCGGCGAAGCCGAAGGCATCCCGCAGCAGCTTGTTCTGCATGTCGTCGTTCTCGTTCGCGTACACGCCGTTGATCTTGTTGAACGACGACATCAGCGAGACGGCGCCGGCGCGGATCGCGGCGTCGAACGGCGGCGCGTACACCTCGCGGATCGTGCGCTCGTCGAGGATCGAGTTGCCGCCCCCGCCGCGGTTGGTCTCCTGGTTGTAGGCCAGCGGGTGCTTGTAACAGCACAGCACACCCGGGCGCTGCACCGCGGCGGGCACCTTCATGGTCATCTCGCACACGAGCACCGGGTCTTCCCCGACGGTCTCGCCGATGCGTCCGGACCACGGCACGCGGGAGAGGTCGGCGTTCGGGCCGAGCATGACGTTGTGGCGCAGCAGGAACGACTCCTCGCCGACGACGTAGCCGTAGGGGGTTCCCAGGTCGGCATCCCACGTCGCGGCGAGCGCGATCGGCGCCGGCATCGCGGTCGCGGCCGAGTACCCCGCGGGCCGGCGCAGGCCGCTGCCGGCATCCGCCATGCGCAGCGGCGGGATGCCGAGGCGGTCGATGCCCGCGTTGCTGAAGCCCTCGACGCCCTCCAGGACGTCGCCGGTCATCAGCGCCACCTTCTCCTCGCTGGTCATCTCCTCCAGGAGAAGCGACGCGCGTCGATCGGCGGACAGCTCGGCGTCCATCCAGGGACGCTCGCTCATCGGCTCGCCTCGTCTTCGGGGATGACTTCGAGGGTGTTTCGTCGCACGGGCTCGGTGGACATCGTCACTGAGTACGGGCTATCGGCGTACTTGTCGAGGAAGGAGGCGTCGACGGCTTGATTCGTCTCTTCGTCATCGGAGGCGACGGGCACGAATCGCACGTTCTTCTCCACGCCTCCGGCCGATACGCGGCCGCGACCGGTCTCCAGCGCGGGTCCGTACCACTTGCCTTGCGTTCCGTTGAAGGAGCGGATGAAGATCCGCATCCCCACCGGCACCGACCAGATGTCGACGGTCTTCGGGGTGGTGCCGTCGGGCAGCGTCGCTCCGACGGTGAAGTAGGTCTCGGCGTTGATGCGGTCCAGCTCGTCCTGGGTCCAGGAAGCCATGATTGCGTCCTTCGATTCGATGCGGCCGTGCCGCCCCGCAACATCGACACGGGGCGGCAGGTTGGATGCCCGGCTCAGAGCCTGTCGGTGAAGAAGGGGCCGAGCTTGCTGACGGCCTCGGCGACTTCCTTCTCGCCGTCGTAGAGCTCCATGTGGTTCGCGCCCTCCACGATGTGGAAGGACTTGTCGGTGCTCGCGGCCCGTTGGTGGAGGTCGTCGCTCATCCACTTCGATCCGGCCTCGCTGCCCGCGATCACGAGCAGCGGCTGGGTCAGGAACGCCTCGGCCTTGTGGAAGGCGTCGTAGCTGAGGATCTGCGACAGGCTCCGCGCGGTCATGAAGCCCGGCGCGTTGGGGTGCTCGCAACGGGGCGTGTGGTAGTACTCCCACGCCTGGCGCAGCTCCTCGTTCGGGGCGTCCTCCTCCTTCAGCGGGGCCAGCGGGAACGGGTTGTCCTTGCCCGCGGCGTCGGCGGTGCGCGCGTCCGCGCCCATCTGCAGGACGGGAGCCGCATCGGCGTCGGCGACGTCGTTGGTCCAGCCGTTGCGGAACATCTGACCGATGTTGACCATGCTGACCGTTCCCACAGCCTTGATGCGGGGGTCGTTGATCGCGGCGTTGGCGGTGTAGCCGGCGCCGGCGCAGATGCCCATCGCGCCGATCCGGTCGGTGTCGACGTAGTCGAGGGTGGTCAGGTAGTCCACGACCGCGGACACGTCCTCGGTGCGGATGTGGGGGTTCTCCAACTGACGGGGCTCGCCGGTGCTCGCGCCTTGGAACGAGGCGTCGTAGGCGACTGTCACGAACCCGGCGTCGGCGAGCTTGCCTGCATACAGGCCCGCAGTCTGCTCCTTCACACCGCCGCCAGGGTGGGAGACGACGATGGCCGGATAAGCCTTCGACGTGTCGAAGTCCGGCGGAAAGTTGATGACAGCAGCCAGCGTGGTGCCATAGCCATTCAAGGTCTTGATGTCGATGTTCTCGCTCATGGTTCTCCTTCGCTTCGGGTCTGTGCATGGGCCGCGTTTGGCGATCCCCGTCGCACCGAACAGTTCCATCGTGGAATGCGTCCGACAGCCGCGGAAGGTTCCGTTGGAACCCCCCACTGCCCGAGCCAAGCTCTCCGGGGTTCCCGCAGAGCCTGGCTCTGGTCAGCAGACGTTCGTAGGCTCGAGATGTGACGACGAAGGACGAGAACGTGCGGGACTTCCTGTCCACCCGCCGCGCGAAAATAACCCCGGACATGGCCGGCCTGCCCACAGGCAGCGACGTCCGCCGCGTGCCAGGTCTTCGCCGCGAGGAGGTCGCCATACTCTCCGGGGTCTCAGTCGACTACTACACCCGGATCGAAAAGGGCGACCTCACCGGCGTCTCCGACGAGGTCCTCGATGCCGTCGCCCGTGCTCTGCACATGACCGACGACGAGACCGCCTACCTCTACGATCTCGCCCGCGCGGTCCGCCGACCCGCCCGCGCCCGCAAGCGGGCCAAGCCGTCCTCGACGGTTCCGCGGCAGGCGCAGCTGCTCATCGACTCCATGAACACCACGCCGGTCATCGCGCACAACGGGTGCCTGGACATCCTGGCCGCGAACCCGCTGGGCCGAGCACTGTTCTCCGTCGTCTACGACAGCCCGACCAGGAGATCCGCGGCCGCGCCGCCCAACTTGGCCTCGTTCGTGTTCCTCGACCCCGCGGCCGGGGAGTTCTACGCCGACCTCGACGACACCGCGGCTACCGTCGTGCGAATGCTGCGGGCCCAGGCCGCGACCACTCCGCACGAATCACGTCTTACCGCCCTTGTCGGGGAGCTCTCCACGCGAAGCGAGGACTTCCGTATCCGTTGGGGCGCCCACGACGTCGGCAAGCATCGCGCCGGCAGCAAGGCCCTCCATCATCGCGAGGTCGGCGACCTCGTCCTCGGGTTCGAGGAACTCACCCTCGACTCCAGCCCGTCGATCGCACTGTCCGCCTACATCGCCGAACCCGCCTCTCCCACAGCGGAACGGCTCCAACTGCTGGCAGCCCTGGCTCTGACGACGATCCCTACACAACCCTGACGCTCGCCGAGTGAGCGTGTCAGCGCACCTGCTGGATGCTGCGGGCCTACACCGCCCCGGTCTGGCTGCTCGCCGCCGTGCTGACCTGGGTGTCCATCGCGGGAAGGGGCTGCATCTGGTGATCCCGGCGATCCTCGACGCATCCGGTGCCGTCATGGTGATCTCGACTCGGCCGGATGACCTCACCGCGACCATGCGCGTCCGCCGCCGGATCGGCCCGGTGGCGATCTTCGACCCGCAGCACTTGGCCGAGGGCCTACCCGCCGGGATGCGGTGGTCACCGATCCGGGGCTGCGAGTCACCGCAGACGGCGATGATCCGCGCCACCGGACTCGCGCCGTAGAAAGAAGGCGTCCGTCGTAGAGGCGGATGTCGCGGTCCTACCTCGCCGTCTCGGCGGGGCAATCTACTTGGCCGTTCGCGGTCATGTCCTACAGCCTTCGGGCTCTTCTCACGATCAACATTCGCAGTTGACGCACTCTGCGGTGGACGCATTGGACCACCAACTGCGGAGGAGAGCCCATGACCATCGTCAATGCCGACCAGATCGGCGCGACCATCGTGGCCGAGTTCGTGGGCGCCGGGGAGTCCGCGCGCAAGGCGGACCGGCCCGAGCTGATGCGGATGATCCGGTACGTCACCGAGCATCAGGTCAACTACTGCATCGTCCACAAGGTCGATCGGCTGGCCCGCAACCGCGCCGACGACGTGACCATCCACCTCGCTCTCCGCGACGCCGGCGTGATGCTGGTGTCGGCCAGCGAGAACATCGACAGACGCCTTCGGGGACGCCACGGCCGCAAGAGCGACTGCACCCGTCAGGCCATGCTGATCGAGGACGTAGAGCGCCTGATCGAAGGGCTGTACGAGACGATCCAAGTCGGTGGCGAGACCCCGACAGGGCCTGGCCGGGATGCTGCACGCGGAGTTCGACCGGCTCATGGCATCGGAGACCAAGGAACTGGCTCGACTGACGACCGACCGCGACCGGCTGGACGACGAGCGGGTCAAGCTGCTGCAAGCCCACTACGCCGAGCTGGACGCGATCAACAACCGGATCGCCGCCCACCACGACGAATACGCCGCGGCCCGCGCCAACCTGGACGACTCGCTCGGCCTGCTCGCACACGCCGCAGACATCTATCGCGGCTGCGACGACGCCAACCGGCGGCTGTGCAACCAGGCGTTCTTCACCGCTATCTCGATTGACGAGGACGGCGAACCCCAGGTCGCCTACCAGCGGCCCTACGACGCTGTGCGATCCGGGGGTGCAAGGCAACGCGCTGACCTGGGCGGCCGAGGCCAAGAAGAAGAGCGAGGTTCAAACCCGGACCGAGGGTGGTTCCTTGGTCGAAAGTTTGAACCTCGCCCACATGGGGTCCCTGCGTAGTACGTTCGCAAACCTTACCCCGCGCACGAAGACCCTGGTCACACGCTGGAAGCGGGGCGTCTACAGGGTGTCTCAGCGCCCGGAAACCGCCCCGACGCAGGACTCTCGGGGCACCGTGGTTCGGAGGATTGAGAATCTTCAAACCTTTCTCACCGCCTCCGAGGTCGACCGACTCGTAGACGACTATCTCGACGGCGCGACGGTCAACGAGCTGGCTGACAGGTACGGCGTGCATCGCGCCACGGTGTCGGCTCATCTGACCCGGCGCCGCGTCGGGCGTCGTCGTCCGGGGCTCGGGGTCGATGAAGCGGCCGAGGCCGTGCGCCTCCACCTCGGCGGTGTCTCGATGAGGGCGATCGCGCAGAGCATGGGCGTGGATCGCAAGGCCGTGCGGCGTGCGCTGGTCGAGGCATCCGCGATTAGCGCGTGAAGCAGATGAAGGCCACCGGGGAGAGTTCCCGGTGGCCTTCCTGTTGCCAACCTCAGTTGCCGACATCCTGGGGCGGCTCTTGTCGAGGTGGCGCGGCGGCATCGCGTCGCTCCTGACGTTCGGCATCGGTGCGTGCGAGGGCCATGCCAATGAAGAGCTGAGCGAGCTTGTGTAGGTCCGGCTCGGTGCGCGGTTCGGCCACGATGCGGTAGTTGCGCATCCGCGCAGGCGGGGTCTTGCGTGGCTTGCTCGTCGTGGCCGAGTCGTCTGAGCGATCGACTTCGCCGGCGCTCATCGGGACGCTCCCGCCGTCTCGACCTCATGAGCCTGTGCTTCCTCGCGGTGCACGTCGGTGCTCGCGCGTCGGTCAGGCCGGGTCACGCGGATGTACCGCCGAAGCACAAGCGTCACCGGGTCGATCCGAAGCATCTTGAAACCGTTCCAGGTGAACAGGATCACCAGCGCGTTGAGCCAGCCAGGGCCGTCGTGGTTGAGGATCGTGGTGCAGATCGCGGCGGCGTAGAAGAACATCGCGGCCAAGCCGACGGCGAGCAGGAACCACCTGAGTCCATGACGACCGTGGGTGCGGATCAACAGGATGTTGGTCGGCGCGTACCTGAGCAGCCGGTAGCGGATGCTGAAAATCGTGGAGAGTGCGAACTGAGTCATGTCGGGCCTCGTCTTGTCATAGCAACGGCGCAGCTGACCGCTGAGGCAGCTATGAGTGAGTGCCCACGAGGGGCCGTCCCGAAGGACCCGCAGAGTTGAGAACCTGCCTCGTCCTCAACTGTACGTCTGAGCTGCGACGAAGGGAACCCCTATCGGTGGCACTCGGCGGTGCACCTCGTCGGTGACCTTGGAGTGGAAGGACACCGATCATGGCGACGTTGGCGGAGCAGGTGCAGGGCGAACGGATGGCGCGGATTGTGCTGTCGATGCTCGCTGAGCCGGACGATCTGACGACCGGATACATCCTGGGTCGCCACGGCGGCGTTGCGACGCTGAGCCTGGTGGAGTCCGATCACTACGTGACGGGGCTGGGGCGTGCCGACGTTCTGTTGTGGCGTGAGCGCCTGCGGGCACGGATCGCGCCCGACCTGATGGAGCGCGTGGCCGAGGCCGAGCAGTACGGGTTCGGCACGCTGATCCCGGCGGATCGAGAGTGGCCCGCCGGGCTGGACGACCTGGGCGACCGCGCCCCTTATGTGCTGTGGACGCAGGGCGCGTCGTCGTTCCTAGCGACGGCGCTGAGCGATCGGAACGATCACCGGTGCTCGCGCGTCCACCCACTACGGCGAACACGTCACCAGCGAACTTGCGGCGGGTCTGGCCGATGAGGAACGGGTGGTCATCGCCGGCGGCGCGTACGGCATCGACAGTGCGGCGCACCGGGGCGTGCTCGCCGCCGGCGGACAGACGATCGCTGTCCTGGCAACGGGCTTGGATCGCCGCTACCCAGCCGCACACACCGAACTGCTGGATCGGATCGGCGACACCGGCCTCCTGGTGAGTGAGCTCCCACCGGGCACCACACCGACGCGGGAGAGGTTCATCTCACGGAGCCGGCTGATGGCCGCACTTTCGGGCGGCGTGGTGATCCCGGAGGCGGGCGTGCGGTCTGGGTCGCTTGCGACTGTGCGCGCCGCGCACGACCTCGGCCGGAGCATCGGCGCAGTACCCGGCCCCGTGACCAGCGCCGTCAGCAACGGCCCAAACCAACTCATCAAGCAAGGGGTCGCGTCCGTCGTCAGTCAGGCCAGCGATGTCATCGCCCTGCTCGACGCAGACGAGAGGGCCGATCGGAGCGTTACACGATCGGTGATTGGCCGCGACTTTCGTCACGCGACCCCTGGGGGTTCTGGCCTCTCTATGTGAGCCGAGAGTTCGCTACGGACCAACTTCCTGCGAGTAGCGCGTGGCCAGAATGGTTGCGCGGTCGCGAAGGGCTGTTCGCAGCGAGTCGGGGGCCAGCACGTCCGCGTTGGTGTCGAGTTGCCAGATGGCCCAGACTGCGTGCCGCAAGTCCTCGAACATCACTTCCAGCCGCACCCAGCCATCAGCTTCGAGTTCCTCGGCCCGAACGGCGCGGGCACTGCTGAGCAGTTCTTCTCGCCGGGACGGGTTGACGCGGACGAGCACGGGAATGTGGTTCTCGGAGAGGAACTGCGCAGTCCGCTCAGCCCAGATGCGGTCAAGGTCGACCTGTTCGGGACGCTCGGCGGCTTCCGGTAGTTCTTCGGCGCTTAGCATCCGCGAGAGTCGGTAGGTTCGGCTGTCTCCGTGCTTGGTCGCTAGCAGATAGGTGCGGTCGCGGACGGTGACCAGCCCGATCGGATCGACAGTATGCGACCGGGGCTCTTTGTCGGGGGCGGCGTAGTCGAAACGCAGTCGATGTCCGACGAGGACTGCTTGGCGGACCTCGCGCATGACGGCGGGAGGAACGTCCTCGGTGACGAGCTTGCGGGAGAGGAGGTCGGTCTCGGGCTCGACCAGGAAGCGCCGGGCGGCATCGTCCAGGCTGGCTCGGTGACCGTCGGGCAGAGCGTCGACGACCTTGCGCATCGCGGATGCCAGCGCCGAACTGAGTCCGAACACCTGTTCTCCGCGGCCTGACCCTGCCGTCAACAGCGCGAGGGCTTCATCGTGGTTCAGCCCGGTCAGTTCGGTGCGGAACCCCGGCAGTAGCGAGAACCCACCGTGCCTGCCGCGATCAGCGTAGACCGGCACTCCTGCGGTGGACAGCGCCTCGATGTCGCGGAGCACCGTGCGCGTGGACACTTCCAGCTCTCCTGCGAGGTCTTCGGCGGTCATCCGACCGCGCTGGCGCAGCAGCAGCACCAGCGAGACCAACCGATCCGCACGCATGTCTCCATTCTTACCAAAAAACATGACACAGGGTGTCGTGATTGGTTGGAAGGCTGGTCTTGTGGGCGTCGAGGACGGCAGCAAACGGCAGCCGGGCGCTCACAGTCGCAACGATTGGAGTGGCAATGGAACGTTCAGCAGTCAACCCGGTGACCTGGTCGCTGGAGATGGGGTTCAACCAAGGCGAGGTGGTCTCCGGGCAGTCGCGCACCCTGTACATCTCGGGGCAGACCGCGATGAGCAAGGATGGTCGGCCCGAGCACGATGGTGACATCGCCGCGCAGCTCGCGCTTGCCGTGGACAATCTCGAAGCCGTGCTCGCGGAGGCGGGCATGTCGCTGGCGAACCTCGTCCGCCTGAACGTCTACACCACCGACGTCGACGCGCTGTTCCCGCACTACGGGGTCCTCGCCGGTCGACTGGGTGCTGCCGAAGTCGCGCCGACGACCACGATGCTCGGAGTCACCCGGCTTGCGATCCCTGGCCAGATGGTCGAACTCGAAGGAACTGCCGTCGCGTAGCGCGACCACGCCGCTCTACTGCTGCTCGCGCCAGCCCTCACCGGCGCGAGCAGCAGGGCGGAAAGGAGAACCCCTATGCCCACGATCAAGACCATCGGTGTCTACGGCTTCAACGCCGACTCGTTCCTGCAACGACTGGAGGGAGCCGAAGTCACAGTTCTGATCGACGTTCGCCAGCGGCGCGGCGTCCGCGGGCCCGAGTACGCCTGGGCCAACTCGCTCCGCCTCCAAGGAGCCCTCTCCCATGCCCGTATCGAGTACCAGCACCGCCGTGAACTCGCACCAACGACCGAGCTTCGGCATCTTCAATACGCGGAGGACCATCGTCAGGGAGTCGGGAAGCGCAACCGGCGCGAGCTTGCCGTCGAGTACACACGCCGCTACACGGCCGAGATACTCGATCACGCCGACCTGACGACAATCGCTGAGTCGCTGCCGACTGGAATCACCGCAGCACTGCTCTGCGTTGAACGTGACCCCGAAGCGTGCCACCGCTCTCTCATCGCGCAGCGGTTTGCCGAAGAACACGGACTCTCCATCCAGCACCTCCGGCCATGACCGACGCACTCGACAGGAGGCTGGAGCGAATCGGCCGGCACCACTTCCGAGCCAAGTTCCGGCTGCAAGGCAGAGACAAAGCCGTTGTTGACCTTCGTGGTCTAGCAGTAGTTCGCAAACACGCCGACGAGTTGATCCGGGCACGGCTCGCCCCCGCCAATCCTCGCAACGACGGTAAGCAGACGCCATATCGTGGCCACCCTGTCTTCGTCGCCCAGCACGCCACGGCAACCTGCTGCCGCACCTGCCTGGCCCGCTGGCATGACATCCCCGCTGGCCGTCCGCTCGATCACTCCGAACGCTCCTACGTCGTGGAAGCGATCTGCCGGTGGATTCAGAACCAGTACGCCCCACATCGGCCACCGCCGTAGAACGCATGAAGCCGAGACCGCCCACCCGAAAGATGAAACCAACTGTGAACAGACTTCCCATAGCGATCAACATGCCGCTTGCGGTTCGGATGCGCCCACGCTCGCTTGACGAGGTTGTAGGACAGCAGCATCTATTGCAGAGCGGTTCACCGTTGCGGGTACTCGCTTCTGCTGACGGCGCCGGCGCGGTGTCGGTGATCTTGTGGGGACCGCCGGGAACCGGCAAGACCACGCTCGCTCAAGCCATCGCTCATTCCAGTGGGCGATCATTCATCGAGCTGTCCGCAGTCAGCTCCGGGGTCAGAGAGGTTCGTGCAGCGATGGAACGAGCCCAGGCCGACCTCGACCTCTATGGCACTTCAACGGTGCTATTCCTAGACGAAATCCATCGGTTCACCAAGTCTCAGCAAGATGCCTTGCTGCCGGGCGTAGAGAACGGGTGGGTGACGTTGGTCGCCGCGACTACGGAGAACCCATCCTTTTCGGTCGTCAGCCCGCTGCTCTCGCGCTCGCTTCTCCTTACGTTGGAGCCCCTGGCGGACGACGAACTGCGCGCGCTCTTGTCACGGGCCATCACCGATGACCGGGGCATGGCAGGCAGCATCGAAGTGGCCGACGATGCGCGCGAAGTCTTGATCCAACTTGCTTCGGGCGATGCCCGGCGTGCGCTGACTGCGTTAGAAGCCGCTGCTGCGACCGTAGCCGCCGACAAGGCCACTGAATCGGCGGCCAAGCCGGTCGTGACGGTTGAAGTCGTAGCAGCATCCGTTGACCGTGCGCTGCTGCGCTACGACCGCGACGGGGACGAGCACCATAACGTGACCAGCGCCTTCATCAAGTCGATGCGCGGATCGGACCCGGACGCTGCGATCCACTATCTCGCCCGCATGATCGAGGCAGGCGAAGACCCGCGCTTCATCGCCCGCAGGCTCGTTGTACACGCCGCAGAGGACGTTGGAATGGCGGACCCTCAGGCGCTTCTGATCGCAGTCGCCGCCGCCGAAGCGGCCCAGTTGATCGGCTGGCCCGAAGCAAGAATCCCGTTGGCTGAGGCCACCATCTACATCGCGACAGCTCCCAAGTCGAACACCGTGATCGCCGCTATCGACGCCGCCATTTCTGACGTACGTCGAGGCGGGTTCGGCGTCGTGCCGATTCACCTACGACACTCGCACAACCGTGGCGCCACACTGCTCGGCCCCGGCAAGGGCTACAAGTCGCCACATAACGATCCCCGAGGCGTGCTTCGTCAGCAATACCTTCCCGACCAACTGGCAGATCGCTCCTACTACCAACCCACGGACCGCGGCAACGAGCACGCCGTACGCGACCGACTCGACAAGATTCAGCGGATCACCAAGGGGATGTAAGTGCCAGCTCGCCGACGCCGGAGAGGCGGTCATGTCCTCGGTGTCGAACAGTCGGCTTCCTACGGGCACGGCCGTGGCTAGTGCGATATGGCCATCCCATCGCGCGACAGGTGCGTGGAAATCCCCTGTGCCTTCGCACCGATTATCGCCAACACACGAACAGTGCATCGCCCGGTCGGGCCACTCGCCTACGACTGCGTGAAGATCATCGTCGTCAGGGATGGCTCCGCGATCCTGTTCAGCGAGTTCGGCCAGAAGCCCGTCAAGGTCGGCGACGTGATCGTGCTGGGCGCGAACACTCTCTGCGGCAGCGAGCCCGAAGGTCGCATCACGGTGACGACGATCTATGCAGACACCGACTATGTGATCGACCAGGTGTTCTGGCAGCATGTCGGCTTCCTGCAAGACCGACTCGATGCACTGGAGTTCGCCGCAACGATCTATACCGAGCCGGCGCAGATTCTCCGTCTTGGCGAGGATCGGGCGGGTCAGTTGATGCCGTGGCTGGACGAGCTGGTCGCTCTGAGTATCGAGGCGCGGCCCGTCGAGAACTTTCACCGGATGCAGGCGCTGTGGTTCTCCATCGCCCATGTCATCTTCCCGTTCATCAAGACCTCACCGATCCGCACGTCCTCCACGCAACGAGCGACGGGCTGGCCGACCCAGCCCCGGCATCGCCGGTTTGCGCCGATCCGTAGTGAGGCCCGGCGGGGCGCGGAGTTGTTGCGGGCCGATCCGGTTCGGCACTGGTCGGTAGGCGATCTGGCCGACGAGTTGCATGTGTCGAAGTCGCAGGTGGGTCGGGTATTCGTGGAGGCGTTCGGGAAGTCACCAATCGCGTATCTGACGATGCTGCGTACCGAGCAGATGGCCGGGCTGTTGCGATCCACCGAGATTTCAATCGCGGCGATCGCCCATGCTGTCGGGTGGCATGACCCCGACTTCGCGGCACGGCAGTTCCGGCGCAGCGTCGGCGTCACGCCGAGCAAGTATCGGGCCATCAGCCGCCGGCACGCTGCACAGCAGACGGGCTGAACTCAGAGGGTTCGCGCGGGGCGCGTGGTGGCCGACCTCGCAGGTTCGGGCTGCGTCTCGTCCGTGATGGCGCGTGCGCGATCGAGGGCAGCGCGGGCGCGGGCGGCGTCGATCTTCTGCCGGGTGCTCTGCGGTGCGGGGCCGAGCGGGCTTCGGTCGTCGGTGATCTGGTAGCGGTCCCGGTACGCCGCAACGATGACGGCCGCGCGCCGCCAAGCCCTCCGCTGCTTCGCGTCCTTCGGCGCCGGGCCGAGTTGGGCTGTCCACAGTGCCTTGTCGGTAAGCGCGCCCGTGAGCACGGCGTCGGCGCGGGCCTCGATCAGCTCATGGCGCTCGTCCAGCGCTTGGCGCATGTCGTCGGCCATCGGCCCGTGCGCGTATGGGATGAGGCCGGCGATGAGCCGAGGCGGTTTGCGTGTGCGGCCGGACCCGGCAGGCCGGGCCGTGGCGCGGGCGACGCGGGCGTGGATCACCGAAGCGATGTCGTCCGCATCGCCCAGCCCCCGCGCGGCGATGAGACGCGGCAGCAGGGTGTCGAGGTCGTGGTGGTTGGCTTCGGCGTGCCGAAGCTCGGCCGACAGGGCCGGGTAGGCGTCAGAGTCGAGCACAGCATCGACCTGCGCACTCGCGAGTCCGGCGGCGGCAAGGAGGGCGCCCCAGCGGTCGTGTTGGGCGGCTTGGGCGATGGTTTCGTACTCGGCAGCGAGCTGGCCGATGTTGCTCCACCGTTCGTGCTCGGCGGTGATCGTCTCGTGCGCGGAGAGTTCGGCGCCGATGTGCTGGATCACACCGTAGAGCACCGATCGGGCGGTGGCGTCTGGGTTGTCGCTGGGGTGCGGCACCCCATGGCTGTCGTCGGGCCGATCGAGAACCACGTAGGCGTAGTTGCCGTCAGCGCCGCGGGTCATGGCGACGTAGAAGTTCTCCCGCGTCGTGGTCGCGGTGGCGATGACGTGCGCGGTGTCGGTGGTCACGCCTTGCGCTCGGTGGGCGGTGATCGCGTAGCCGAGGTCGAGGTGTTCGGCCACGTAGTCAGCGGGCAGGACGATCCCGCCACGGCGCCGGCGGCCGACCGGGCGGATGCTGACCGACCCGTCCGCGTGGACGCCGGCGACGGTCCAGCGGTCGCCGTTACGGACCCAGGAGCGGCCGTTGCGGAGGCGGCGGTCGTTGTGGCGAGTGATGACCAGATCGCCTTCCGATACGGCGGTGCCGTCATGCAGCCCGACTTCACGGGTGCCGTGCACGGTGCCGTCAATGATCCTGTCAGCTCGTGCGCGGGCGTTGAGGGCGGTGACGGTCTCGTGGGTCTCGGCGACGAGGATCGACGCCCGCCCGGCGGCGAGGTCGTGCCGCCACGCGCCATAGGCGGCATCGATCATGGCTTCCTGTTCGCCGCCGGTGATGCGGTCGTGGTCGATGAGGGTGTCGATCGCCTCGGGCCGGCCGTGGCGGAGCTGGAGGGAGGTGGTCTTCTCCCACCGGTGGGTGAAGCGGTGGATGTCGAGTAGTTCGGGGGTGTCGTCGCGGGCGTGGACGAGCATCGAGAACGCGCCGCCGGCGTCGACCGATTGGAGTTGCCCCCAGTCACCAACCAGCAGCGTCTTCGCGCCGGCTTGCTCGGCTTCGGCGGTGATGCGGTCGAGAGAGGCGGTGCCGGCCAGGGATGCCTCGTCGATGATGATGAGCTGGCCGGCCTCAAACGTGGTGCCGTGCATGAGGTGGTTCTGCCACCATTTCGCCGTGTTCTCCGTGACGACCCCCAGATCGTCCGCGAGGACCTGCGCGGCGACGGCGGACGGGGCGAGTCCGACCACGGAACCGGGGCCATGCTCCTTCTCCCATGCTCGGCGGAGCGCGTTCATGGCGGTGGTCTTGCCTGCGCCGGCGGGGCCGACCAGTACGTCGAGGGTGCGGCCAGAGACGGCGATCGCCGCGAGGGCTGCGGCTTGATCCTCACCGAGCATCCGGCCCCTTGGGTCGGGACGGCTGGTGATCTGCTCGACCGTCTCCAAACCCACCACCGGCCCCGCGAGAGTGTCGGCGCGGGCAAGGAGTCGGTCTTCGGCGGCGAGCAGGGCTTCGGATGAGAACAGGACCGAGGCGTGTGGCCGGAACCGTGAGGTGCCATCAGATCGGCGGAACTGCACCGGGCTGGACGCGAGTTCGGGAGGGGTCAGGCGCAGCGAGGCTTGTTCGGCGGCATCGACTACGAGCCCGGTGATCGCCTCCCGATCCAGCATCGTGCCGAACCGCCAGCCCATCATCTGCCGGGAGGCTTCGGCGTGCAGGTTCCAGCGCATCCACGTCGACCGCTTCTCACTTACGACCGCCATCACCGACAGCCCGACCTCGCGCACGACATCCAGCGGCACGTCATCGGCCCGCAATACCCGCGCCGGTGCGTCCGCTGCCTGGCGGGTGAGGGTGCGTGCCCAGCCGGTCGCGTCCTGCCCGAGCACCCGGCCGGCGCGTTCTCGCCATTGGCGGGTCAGGTCTGCGAGCGAGTGGATGTGCTTCTCCGGCCGGGTCGCCAGGGTCGCTTGGGCGCGCAGCTTCAACACGATCCGCGCGGAGGGCTGCCGGCCGTGCGTGGCGACGTACTCGGCGATGAGGCGTTCTTTCTCAGCCTCGATGTGATGTGACCGGGTGGAGAACTCACCGATCAGTTCTTCGGTGACGCCGACGAGTTCCCAGGCGGGGTTGCGGTCCCGTCCCCGGTCGCGGCTCTCCCACTCGATGCCGAGAGTCCGGGTGAGCTGGTCGGCCAGGGCGGCGTTGTAGAGCTCGGAGACCGCGACGACCGCGGCGTGCATCGGCCTGCCGGCGAGGGCGCGCCACTTGCCGTCTTGGGCGGTCTTGACCTTGTTGCTGATGACGACGTGGGTATGCAACTGCGGATCGCCCGCCCGGGAGTCGTAGTGATCGAACGCGGTTGCGGCGACGCCGAGGACATCGACGTGCGCAACCGTGCCCTCGGGGCCGTCCGCGCCGGTGCGAGTGACTGCAACCTCGCCTTCAATGAACGCAACCAGCTCTGCAACCGCCGCATGATGCGCGTCCGCGATCAACGCTTGCGTCCCGGCGTCGGCGACCGCCCACAACGCCGACACGCTCTTGGGCACCGAGAACGTGAAGTCGAACCCCGCCACCGCACGCCGCGTTCCACGCTCGATTTCCTCGGCCTCGATCCGTGCCGTCTCGACCGCCCGCGCCGCCGGCCCCAACTCGGCGTCGAGGGCTTTGATGCGGCGTTCGATCCGGTCGGCCACGGGCGCGAACGTCGGGTACGCCTTGCCGAGCGGGTCACCAGTGATCGGATCACGACCCGACCCGATCAGCAGCTCGAGCTGCGCCTCCGACACCTCCGAGCCGGTCGTCAGCTCGCCGTGCCCGAGAGCGGCGAGGCCCTGGCCGATCCAGAACCCGGGCGGGTTCCCCGCCTCGGCGTAGTAGCGCGTCAACGGCGTCGAGAGGGAGCGGTCACCGTCACCGGCCGCGACCGAGCGGAGCAGGTACTTGTAACCATCCCCGGCCGTCATCACGCGCATCGAAACCGTCACCAGCAGCCTCCCTTCCGTGCCCGCAAGGTGAGCCGGACCCCGCCGCTCTCGGCCGCGTCAACGCGCGGTTGCGCCTCTACAGAAAGACGTGTGGTGGCTCAGGTGGGGCCGGGCGACTCCGGCGGGGAGCGAGTTGGCGCGGAGCCAACGTCGCGGTTCTCGAAGGTGCGCGGGGCGGGGATCGTCGCGGCGTGCCGCTGATCGACGGATGGCAGTTCGGGACGGTGGTGCACCTGCCGGATGACCAGCCCGGCGACGACTTCCCTTACAGAGTCCGGTCGGGGATCACCCATCGGCCGGAGCCCTCATGCACGACCCCACTCAGCACGACCGCCCACTCAGAGTCGGATCGCTCTTCTCTGGGTACGGCGGGCTCGACCTCGCTATCGAACACGCCCTCGGGGCGGAGACGATCTGGTTCTCCGAAATCAACAAGCACGTCGCCCGCATCTTCTCCCACCACTGGCCTGACGCCCCGAACCTCGGCGACATCACCACCATCGACTGGCGCGACGTCGAACCCGTCGATGTGCTCTGTGGTGGATTCCCCTGTCAAGAAGTATCGGTCGCCGGCCGACGTGCCGGCCTCGCGCCCGGCACACGATCCGGCCTCTGGACACACATGGCAGCCGCGATCGACGTTCTTCAACCCGAGCTGGTCGTCATCGAGAACGTGCGCGGCCTGCTCTCCACGATGGCCGTCCGCACACCCTTGGAAGGAGACGACGATGAGCACCGCGACCCCGACGATGCAACCCCCGACCCTGCAACCCTTCGCAACCTGGAACTCGACCCGTGGGGTTTGGGAGACAACGCAGCTCGACCTCTCCGGGCGGCCGGCGCCGTTCTCGGAGACCTGGCCGACCTCGGGATGGATGCACGATGGATCGGGCTACCCGCTTCCGCCATCGGCGCACCACATCCCCGCTTCCGAGTCTTCATCCTCGCCCACCGCATTCTTCCGGACACCGGTAGCGACGGATGCCAAGCGCGGAGGGGAGACGGTCGATCAAGTTCGGGCTCGGCGGGGCACTATCACGTTGAGCCATCAGCTCATCGACTTTGCGCTTCACGGACCGGATGGCTCGCCGAGCAAGCAAGCCGAGCCGGAGACGCTGTGGCACCTGATCGACGGCATCTTCACCGCTGGGGACGCTACGCCGGAGCCATCGCCCGATGGGAACACATCACCGGACGGGAAGCACCAGCCCCCGCACTCTTGAACCTCCTGAACGAAGGCGAAGGGCCACGACCAGCACCCGAGTTCGTGGAATGGATCATGGGGCTCCCGGCCAGATGGGTCACTGACCCCGACCACGGACTGACGCAGAACCAGCAGATCACCGCCCTCGGCAACGGGGTCGTTCCGCTTCAAGCCTCGGCTGCCTTGGCGCTGTCGATGACTTGATGAACGACGGCGGGCGATGAGCACCCGCCCAGCCGCGACATGGCTGCATCGGAGCGGGCCTTTGAGCAGCATTGCTCGACGATGTGCGTGTCGGCATCGGATCGATCGATGGGATGGGGGTGCAGCCGATGTCAGTATACCCCTATGGGGTATTGTTGGAGGTAGTCGCGCAACGTCAGCTACGACGTCGGCGCAGAATCACGGCAGCGGAACATCGTTAGAGAGGACGTGGAGCATGTCGAGTCACGATCATCATCACGATGGGCACGAGGCGCAGTCTCACCCTCATCACCATCACCCGGCACCGGACGCGGAGAACTTGGTGCGGTGTCCGGTGATGCCGAACAATCTGGTGGACCCGGAGCGGGCTGAGCAGCAGGGCCTGTACCGGGATTACGAGGGCAAGCGGTACTGGTTCTGCTGCGCCGGATGCGGCCCGCTGTGGGACGCCGACCCCGCGCGATACGCGCACGCCGCCTGACCGGTTGAGCATCGCCGCCACGGGCGCTCAGGTGGCTTCGTGGCGCGATGCTTTACCGTAGTGAGCAACGATCATGCAAACCGTGAGGCTTATGGACTCGGAGGTCGAAAGGAGGACGGCGATGGGTGCTCTTCGCTCGGTGATGACCGGCGGGTCGCCTCGTCGTCCTGGCCTGCTCGTGTTCGGCCTGCTGATGATGGTGATCGCTGGGCTGTTCGCGATGCACGTTCTGAGCATGTCCGGCCCGATGGGGCATACCTCCCCGACCCTGACGATCGAGACCGAACACATCGCTGCCAAGGCGGGTCCGGACGAGGCCATGTCGGCCCCTGTAGCGGATCAGATGGCCGGCTCCAACACGAGCGATGCCGCCGCAGCCGGTGAGACGCACTGTGATGGGTGCGGGGAACCGGCACCGAGCCATTCGATGCTGATGCTGGGGTGCGTGATCGCGCTCCTGATCGGCTTGGTCCTCCTGCTCGCTCCCAGGCTACTGGGCCGCGGGTGGCTGACGCGGCTGCTTGCTGTTCGCGCGTTGCCGCTGCTGGGGGGCGCGGTGCTGCCACGCGCGCGTCCGCCTTCTCTCATCGTTCTTTCGATCAGTCGCACCTGAGTTGCGCTGTGGCGTCCCACGGACCATCGGGTTCGGGTGATGCCTGTCTGTCATGCCCCGACCGGGGTGTGGATGGACCGCGACTCTTCATTCGACTGACGAAAGGACAACTTCATCATGCGTATGCGCATGGCTGCGCTGGCTTCGACCGCGCTCATTACGACTCTGGTGCTCGCCGGTTGCGGGCAGAATAACGACCCCGGCGGGATGCCCGGGATGGATCACGGCTCGTCAAGTTCCAGCCCCTCCTCGTCGGAGGCTAGCGGAGACTTCAACGCTGCGGACGAGATGTTCGTGACGATGATGATCCCGCACCATCAGCAGGCCATCGAGATGGCTGATCTGATCCTCGGCAAAGACGGGATCGATGAGCGGGTGGTGACGCTGGCTCAGCAGATCAAGGACGCCCAGGGGCCCGAGATCGAGACCATGCAGGGCTGGCTGCAGGAGTGGGGTCTGCCCTCACCCGACCCGTCCATGGGCGGCATGGACGGCATGGACCACGGCGGCGGCATGATGTCCGAGGAGGACATGACCGCGTTGGAGTCTGCGACCGGCGTCGAGGCGACCCGACTGTTCCTGCAAGGAATGATCGAGCACCACAACGGCGCGATCATGATGGCCGAGATGGAGCTGTCCAACGGGCAGAACCCGGATGTGCTGGAACTGGCGCAGCAGGTCATCGACGGCCAGAAGGCCGAGGTCACCACGATGCAAGAGATTCTGGACAGCCTCTAGCCGTCCTCGACAGGAGCGGGCGTGGGAGCCCGACCACCCATGGTGCGGGCTCCCCACCGTCCTGCCGCTGCTCTTGACACCGGTGCGCTTCGCGGCCGGCTCCCTTCGCCTACCCATCGGCCGTATCTGTCGTCGTCCTGCTCTCCCGGAAGGCCCCCTTTGATGTTCTCTCGTCTTCGTTCCTCACCTTGCCGCGCGCTCGTCGCGCTCGCTGCCGCCGTAGCTGCTGTCACTGTGCTTGCTGGTTGTGGCACCTTCTCCACGCCGTCTCCGGCGGCGCAGACTCCGGTCGCGTTCGGGCACATCCATGCGGTGGTGCCCGAGGCCGGTGCCACGATCCTGGTCGCTACCCATATGGGCCTGTACCGGGTCGATGCCGAAGGCTCTGTGGAAGGTCCGTTGGGTGGCTACGACTTCGACGTGATGGGCCTGACCGTCACGGACGGCGTGCTGATCGCTTCCGGGCATCCCGGCATGGACACGCCTTCGGAGTTGGGGTCACCGAATCTTGGCATCATCCGCAGCGAGGACGGCGGGCAGAGCTGGGAGCCGCTCGCGTTCACGGGCGAGGAGGACTTCCACGTCCTGACCGCCGGTCCCGATGGGCAGGTGTACGGGATCGGGTCGAGCAGTCCCGTGGTACAGATCAGCGGCGACTCCGGCAGCACCTGGATGGCTGGCAGCGAGATAACCGCCGCTGATCTTGCGGTCACCGCAGACGGCGTGATCTATGTGGCCACCCAAAGCGGGCTGTTCGCCAGCGACGACAACGCTGCCGCCTTCGGACTGGTTGCTGATGCACCCACGCTGTATCTGCTCGATGCGGCCGGAAACGAACTGGTCGGTGTCGATACCGATGGGCAGCTCTGGCGGCGCAGCGGCCAGGCGGCGTGGACACCGATCGGTACCGCGCAGGGGACCGTCGCAGCCCTCGGTCTTGCCCCGTCAGGTGTCGTCCATCTCGTGGACGACCGCGGCATCGTCGCCCTCGACGGCGACCAGGCCACCACCATCCTGCCCGCCCTGTAGGGCTGGGCTGAACAACAGTCATAGGAAACGCCATGAACAAGAAGATGAACACCGTCGTCCTAGAGGTGGCCGGTCTGCATTGGGCCTCCTCTTCACAACTCGCCGAGAAGACCCTGGGGCGACGGCCCGGAGTGGTCACCGTCGAGGTGAACCCGGTCGCGCAGACCGCGAATGTCACCTACGACCCCGAGCTGACATCTGTCCAGCAGCTCCGCGCCTGGGTCACCGAGTGCGGATTCCATTGTGCCGGACAGTCCGTGCCGCAGCACATCTGCCACCCCAGCGACGAGCCGCACGCCTCGCGCTCGACGGCCCCTCCCTCCCACCACGACAGCGCGCCGCAACATCACCACCACGGAGCAACCGGCGACACGGGGCACGATCACTCCGCCCATGCCGGCCACGACATGGCGCTGGCCTCGCCGGAGCCGGCTCACGCGCATGGCGACTCGGCACCGGCAACCGCGCAGGATGTGATGGGGCACGGCGGCCACCACGGCGGCATGTCGATGGACGCGATGATCCGTGACATGCGCAACCGTTTCCTGGTCGCGCTGATCCTGTCCATCCCGATCACCTTGTGGTCTCCGATCGGCCGGGAGGTCATCGGGTTCACCGTCTCGGCACCGTTCGGGCTCCGGGATGACGTGTTCTCCCTGATCTTGTCGCTGCCGGTGATCTTCTACGCGGCCTGGATCTTCTTCGACGGCGCCTACCGGGCGCTGCGCGCGAAGACGCTGGACATGATGGTGCTGGTCGCGGTCGGTATCGGCGCGGGCTGGCTCTACAGCCTCGCCATCACCCTGACCGGCGGCGGGGAAGTGTTCTACGAAGCCGCCAGTGTGCTCGCCACCTTCGTACTTCTCGGCCACTGGGTCGAGATGCGCGCCCGCGGCGGCGCGAACGACGCCATCCGCCGACTGCTGGAACTCGCCCCGGCCCGCGCGGTCGTGATCCGCGACGGCAACGAGGTCGACATCCCCACCGCCGAGGTCGTTCCCGGTGATCTGCTGCTCGTCCGGCCAGGCGCGAAGGTCCCGACCGATGGGGAGGTGGTAGACGGCACGTCGGAGGTCGATGAGTCGATGGTCACCGGCGAGTCGATGCCGGTCGAGAAGACGCCCGGCTCGGCCGTGATCGGCGCGACCGTGAACACGGTCGGCACGCTTCGAGTACGGGCGACAAAGGTCGGTGCCGATACGGCGCTGGCGCAGATCGTGAAACTGGTGCAGGAGGCGCAGAACTCCAAGGCTCCCGGTCAGCGGCTCGCGGACCGGGCCGCGTTCTGGCTGGTGCTGGTCGCCCTGATCGGCGGCACCCTCACGTTCCTGGTCTGGTTCCTCGCCGGTGCGGAGGTGCCGATGGCGATCCTGTTCGCGATCACCGTGGTCGTCATCACCTGCCCCGACGCCCTGGGCCTGGCGACCCCGACCGCGATCATGGTCGGCACCGGATTGGGCGCCAAACGCGGGGTGCTGTTCAAGAACGCCACCGGCATCGAGACCGCCGCCCGGATCGACACCGTGGTGTTCGATAAGACCGGCACGCTCACCAAGGGCGAGCCCGAAGTCACCGACTATCTCGCGGTCGGCACCGACGACCTGGACCTGCTGTCCTTCGTCGTGGCCGCCGAACGAGAATCGGAGCACCCTCTGGCGAAAGCGATCGTCGCCTACGCCGACGCCCGCGACATCCCACGCCGCACCGCAACCGCGTTCCGCAACATCACCGGGCAAGGCGCGATCGCCACCGTCGACGGGCACCGGGTCGTGCTCGGCAACACCCGGCTGATGGCCCAGGAACGGATCGACACCAGCCAGATCGACGCCGCACGCGAAGCCCTCGCGGCAAGCGGGCGCACCGCGATCATGTTCGCCGTCGACGGCGACATCGGCGGGGTGATCGCACTGGCCGACGCCCCCCGCGAGACCGCGAAAGCCGCGATCGACGCCCTCCACGAAGCCGGTATCGAGGCCGTCATGCTGACCGGCGACAACCAGCCCACCGCGCAACGCATCGCCTCGCTGCTGGGCATCGACACCGTGATCGCCGACGTGCTGCCCGAAGACAAGTCCGCCAAGGTCGCCGAGCTACAGACAGCCGGGAGGAAGGTTGCGATGGTCGGCGATGGCGTCAACGACGCACCCGCGCTCGCCCAAGCCGACCTCGGCATCGCGATCGGCGCCGGCACCGACGTCGCGATCGAGACCGCCGACGTCGTTCTCATGCGCTCCGACCCACTCGACGTGCCGGTCGCGCTGCGGATCGGGAAAGGCACCCTGCGCAAGATGCGGCAGAACCTCGGCTGGGCCATCGGCTACAACGCCATCGCGCTGCCCATCGCCGCCGGTGTGTTCTACCCGGCGTTCGGGATCATGCTCACCCCGGAAATCGCGGCGATCAGCATGTCCGGCTCCAGCGTCATCGTCGCGGTCAACGCCCTGCTCCTCAAACGACTCCGCCTGCCCGACCAAGCACCCGCACCAGGCAGCGCCGCCGCGAGCGAGCCGGCCGGGCCGGTTGAGCCTTCCCCGAACGGGGCACTCCGATGAGCCCGGCCAGCCGGCTCCCGCTCCGTCATGATTCCGGCCTCGGCATAGAGCGGCTGTGGAGCAGGCGCGCGTTTCTCGGCCTCGGCCTCGGAGTGGGCGCGGCGGCGACGCTCGCCCTCGCCAGCTGCACCTCCTCCGCCGCCTGGGTGAACCCGGACAGCGCCGCCGTGCGAGACCGGGAACGGCAACGGGGCGGCAACGGAAAGACCACCGCAGTCACGCTCACAGCGGCATCGGCCAGCCTGGACCTCGCCGGCACCACTGCTCAGACCTTCGCCTACGGCGCCGTACCCGCCCCGATCATCCGCCTCGGAGCCGGCGACACCCTGAAGGCGACCGTCCGCAACCAGCTCCCCGTCGAAACCTCCGTGCACTGGCACGGGCTCGCACTGCGCAACGACATGGACGGCGTGCCGCCCGTCACCCAGCAACCCATCGCTGCCGGTGGCACGTTCAACTATGAGTTCATCGCACCCGATCCGGGCACCTACTGGTTCCACCCCCACGTCGGCGCGCAGCTCGACAGCGGGCTGTACGGAGCGCTCATCATCGAGGACCCGACCGAGCCCCTGTCCTACGACGACGAGTGGGTCATCGTCCTGGACGACTGGCTCGATGGCGTCACCGCCACCCCCGAGCAAGTCCTCGCCGAGCTGTCACGCGGGATGAGCGACATGGGCGGGATGGACGACATGTTCATGCGGATGGGCAACACCCTCATGGGCGCCACCTCCGACCTGCTCGGCGGCGACGCCGGAGACGTCTACTACCCGCACTACCTCATCAACGGCAAACCTGCCGCCGACCCGGCCCAGTTCACCGGCACACCCGGCGGCCGAGTACGGATACGACTCATCAACGCCGGCGGTGACACCGCCTTCCGAATCGCGATCGGCGGGCACCGCCTCACCGTGACCCACACTGACGGATTCCCCGTCGAACCTGTTGAAGTGGACAGTGTTCTGCTCGGCATGGGCGAACGCTACGACCTCCTCGTCACCCTCGGCGACGGCGCGTTCCCACTCGTGGCACAGGCCGAAGGCAAACGCGAACGCGCCTTCGCCGTAGTGCGCACCGGCGGCGGCGGAGCACCAGCATCGGATGTCAAGGTCACTGAGTTGGACAGCGATCAGGTCGGCACCGCCGCGATCCTCACCGCTACTACCGGCGTGGCTCTCGACGCCAAGGCTGCCGACCGGGAGATCACCCTGACGCTCACCGGCTCGATGGCCGACTACGACTGGGGCATCAACGGCCAGCGGTTCGACCCGACCCAGCCGCTGCGCGACGCGCAGGCGGTCCGGGCCGGTGAGCGAGTGCGCCTCCGTCTGGTCAACGAGACCGAGATGTGGCATCCCTTCCACCTACACGGCCACACCTACCAGCACTCAGACGGTGGGCCGCGCAAGGACACCTCGATCATCCTGCCAAAGCAGACCCTGACCATCGACTTCGACGCCGACAATCCCGGCCAATGGGCCGCACACTGCCACAACATCTACCACGCCGAAACCGGCATGATGACCGTCATCGGCTACCAGACCTGACGCGCGGGTCATACGAATCGTCGGCACGGGCGACAGTCTCCACTGGTTGATATTGAACGCGCGATGGCACGGTCATGGTGAACGGATCAACACCAGGGCCAGGCATGACGCCCTACGCGGCCTTGTTGGCTCGAACCCGCACCATTCATCGGCCGGTGGGGCCGGTGGCGTATGACTGCGTGAAGGTGATCGTGGTCCGTGACGGCTCCGCAATCTTGTTCAGCGAGTTCGGACAGCAGCCAGTTACCATCGGCGATGTGATCTTGCTCGGCGCGAACACGTTGTGCGGGTCGGAGCCCGAGGGACACGTCAGTGTGACAACGATCTACGCTGACACGGACTACGTGGTCGATCAGGTGTTCTGGCAGTACGTCGGACTCTTGCAGGATCGACTCGATGCCCAGGGGTTCGCCAATACCGTGTACACCGAGCCGGCGCAGATTCTCCGTCTCGGGGAAGATCGTGCCGGGATGCTCATGCCGTGGCTTGACGAGCTGGTGGCGCTCAGCGTCGATGGCCGGTTCGTGGAGAACTTCTACCGGATGCAGGCGCTCTGGTTCTCCATCGCTCATGTCATCGCACCGTTCATCAAGACCTCGCCGATCCGCACCTCCCCGACGCAACGGGCGAGAGCGTGGCCGGTTTCGCCTCGGCACCGCCGGTTCGCGCCGCTGCGTGGGGAGGCCCGAAAGGTGGCGGAGCTCCTGCGCGCTGATCTGGCGCGTCGCTGGTCGATGGGTGACCTCGCTGATGAGGTACACCTGTCGAAATCTCAGGTGGGTCGGCTGTTTGCGGAGGCGTATGGCAAGTCGCCTATTGCGTATCTGACGATGCTGCGCACGGAGCGGATGGCTGGGCTCCTGCGCACGACAGATGCGTCGATCGCGGTGATCGCACGCGAGGTGGGTTGGGACGCGCCTGACTTCGCAACCCGACAGTTCCGCCGAAGCGTCGGCGTGACACCGCGCCGATACCGCAGTCTGAGTCGAACCCACGCCAGTCGCGAATCACCGAGCGATCCGCATGGACTCCCGCACTCCTAGTAGACACCAAGCGACCAAGGCCCTCGCCTGAGTTCGTGGAGTGGCCGATCGGGCCTCATGGCTGGGTCACGAATCCGGCCGATGAGGCAGCGCCGGGCTGCCGGCGTTTCCGCGTGAAGCGCGCACGATTCCGAGCGATAACCGCCGGATCGGTCACCATCCCCGCTGTGGGCGGGTCTGGGCGTGTAGTCCGGTAGAGACTCGTTGGGTTCCTCATGCGACCTGACAGTCTCGGTCGTCCCCTGGCTCGTCTCGTCTCCTTGATTTTCCCGGCGTACCTCACAGTCGCACGGCCGCCCCTCGGCGGTCTTGGCGAAGGGAGGTCAGACGATGGCTGTGACGGAGGAAGCGCGGGCTGCGCGGGACGCGAAGCTCGATGAGCTGCATGAGCGGCTGACTGGCGCGGTGGAGACGCTGGTGTCCGGTGAGGACTGGGCGCGGGCGTTGGAGTTCGCGGCTCGGTTCCGGTCGCGCTCGTTCAACAACACGCTGCTGATCTGGGTCCAGCACGAGGCTGCGTTCGAGGCCGGCCGGGTGCCGAACCCGGTGCCGTCATTCGTGGCTGGGTATCGGCAGTGGCAGCAGCTCGGCCGTCAGGTGCAGAAGGGCCAGCCAGGCTACATGATCTTCGCCCCGGTCACTGGCCGCTTCGCCTCATCGAACCCGGCCGATCCGTCGTCGTGGCGCAGGTTGGGGCCACGGGAGAAGCACAAGGTCAACGAGGTCGTGCGTACCCGGATGGTGGGCGCTCGGCCCGCCTACGTGTGGGACGTGACGCAGACCGAGGGCGATCCGATCCCGGAGACTCCCGCGCCGAAGCTGCTGGACGGCGAAGCACCGGCGGGGTTGTGGGACGGCCTGGTCGCGCAGGTCGAGGCGCTGGGGTTCGAGGTGGTGCGGGTAGCGGATGCCGGGCAGATCGGGGGCGCGGACGGCCTGACCGACTACACGACGCGGCAGGTATCGGTTCGCACCGACGTGACGGAGGTCAACCAGGTCGCCACATTGGTGCATGAGCTGGCGCATGTGCTGATGCACGACCCCAAGGATGAGGAAGCCCGCCAGCACCGCGGCATCCGAGAGGTGGAGGCCGAATCGGTCGCGTTGATGATCGGCGCCGCGCACGGCATGGACACCAGCGGCTACACGATCCCGTATGTGGCGGGGTGGGCGTCGTCGGTGAAGGACACCGAACCGGCGGAGGTCATCAAAGCCACCGGCGAGCGGGTGCGCAAGACGGCGCTGGGCATTCTCGACCAGCTCGATACCTTCCAGGTCGCCAACGGCACCCCGCCCGGCCTCACCCGGGACGTGCCGGCGTCGGAGGCGTCGTCTCGGTCGGCGGCACCGCTGCCCGAGCGCCCGTCGGCGGGTGCGCCGGCGCTGGCGGGACGGGGGCTGTGATGGCTGGCCAGGATGCGCTGGAAGTGCTCGCCAAGGCGGGCCGTGGCTGGCGGCTGAATCATGCGGCGATGCTGCTCGCTGAGGGAGGCGTGCCCGTGTTCCCGTGCGCGCCGGGCGGCAAAACGCCGTTGATCCGGGACGGGCAGGGCTTCCTCGACGCGACAACCGACAAGCGGCAGGTACGGGCATGGTGGCGCCTACACCCGTGGGCGAACATCGGCATCCCGACCGGCGCCGCATCAGGCCTGGTCGTGGTGGACGTCGATGTGCATCGCCCGGTCGATGGCCTGCGTGCGTTCGTCCGTGCCGGCGACGCTGGCCTGGTCAAGGGTTGGGGTCTGCTGGTGAGCACACCGACCGGCGGGCAGCACGCCTACTTCCCGGCGATCCCGGGCGTGGAGCAGCGTTCCTGGCAGGCCGGGAGTGTGGGTATCGACTTCCGGGGCGACGGCGGCTACATCATCGCCCCGCCCTCGATCCGCATCATCGACGGCATCGCCAGCCGGTACAAGGTCGGAGGCGGCGAATACCTCGGGCAGCCGTTGCCTGTGGACTCCGAGCGGCTGCGTGACTTCCTCGACCCCCGCCCCGCCCCGACCCATCACGCCGTGCCCGCTCGGGACAGCGACGGTGCGGACGCGGACAGGTTGGCGGCGTGGCTGAGCCGGCAAGCGACCGACCGGAATCTGAAACTGTTCTGGGCCTCGTGCCGTCTCGCCGAAGGCGGCGTCCCTGTCACCGATGCGGTGGATGCGATGGTGACCGCGGCGCAGTCGGACTTCGGCGAGCGGGAAATCACCCGCACCGTCCACAGCGCCTACCGAAGCGTCGGCGCGGGAGCCCGCCAGCGCGCGCCCGCCGACGCTCCCGGCGCGTCTGCCGATGGGTTCGCTCGCTGTGATCGGGCAGCGCCAGAGTCCGCGTCGCGGGGTTTGTCGTGACCGGGTGGAGTGGCCGCAGGTGGGCGGTCATCACCTCGGTCGTTGGGACCGTGTTCATCGCGGCCGGCGCGTTCTGGCTGTCCTTCACCGCACTGGCGGACCTCGCCCACCGCGCCGGTATTGGGGAAGGGCAGGCCTGGGCATGGCCCCTGATCGTCGATGGCGTGATCGTCGTCTCCACCGTCGCCGTGGTCGCGCTCGCGGGCGAGCGGGCGGCCTGGTATCCGTGGACACTGCTGATCGGCGGTGCCGCGGTGTCGGTGACCGCGAACGCGCTGCACGCGATCGTCGCCGCCGACGCCGACGTACCGGCCGGGCTCGCGGCGGCGGTCGCGGCTGTCCCGCCCGTGGTGCTGCTCGCCTCGACCCATCTGACCGTCGTCCTCATCCGCACCACCACCCAACCTGCCACCGAAGCGGCCGGCGTTCGTGAACCGGTCGCGCTCGAAGCTGTGCCGACCGAATCGCCTGCCGTGGCGTCACCGACCCCGGAGTTGGCACGGCTCGTTCCTGCCGAGGTGCCGGATCGTCGGGTGCGGGCGGCGGAGCTGAGGGAGTCGGGGTGGTCGAACAAGAAGATCGCCCGGACGCTCGATGTGCATCCCTCGACAGTGGGCCGCTGGTTCGCCGACGCGCACCAACCCGATGAGCCCGAGCAACCACGGGCTGTCTTGGAGGGAGCGACACCATGAGCACCGATGACCTGATGCGCGAGCAACCACCCCGCCGCATCGAACCCGAACAGGCCAAGAAGCCCGACACCGAAGCAGCCGAGGCGGCCGAGGCGGCGGGGACGCCAGATGCGGTCAAGCAAGCGTCTGCCCGCCGGCAGGCGGTGCGAGAGCGCATAGATCAGGTGCGCGGCCGGGGCGTGGAGTGGGTGCGCCCGACCGATCTGATCGTGCGTTCCAGCGGGACTCTGGCGGGGCGTGGGATCGAGTTCAACAGCGAGCAGGGCCGCCGGCTCCGCTCAACCATCGTCACGGGGGCGCGGTCGGTGTCGGAGCGGGCGAAGCGGTTGCCGCCGTTGTCGGCGTTCGGTCGTCGCGGCCAGCACGTCGAGGGTCCGGCACGGTCCGGGGTCGGGATGAGGTAACGGGGTGGTGATGAGTCATGGACACCCAGCACGACGGGGTGACGGTCGCCAGGAGCGACCGGCGCACCTGCCTGCCAGGAGGTGCCCTGACCATGACCACAACCACCAAGACGACGGCGACCGATCCGGCGGGTGAGGACTACACCAGCGGTGAGGGCCTGCGCGCCCTGCTGCACCGGCTCCACGACGCCGGCCCCGGAGCGTGGGAACACGACCCGGTAGCCGCCGAACTGATGACCTACGCCGCGGAGAAGTACACGCCGCTGGCGCGCAAGCACGGCCTGGACCCGTGGGAGGCCGCGTCGGCGGCGTTCGACGTGATGCGCACCCGCGCCGCCCGCGAGGCCGACGACCCCTGGGCCGTCGTGACGCATGCGGTACGGATCACCTGCATCGCCGAAGAGCGCGGCCAAGGACTGCTGTGCTCGGTGCATCAAGCCCGGCGTCCGCACATCTCCTGCTTCCACGACCCCGAACGGCTCTCCGAACGCGAGAACACCCTGTCGGACTACCACCCGGCGTTCCACGTCACCGACCCCCACCACCACGACAACGACGAACCCGATGCGGATGTGGGTGAGCCGGCGTCGGTGACCGGCGCGGTGGAGGACGCGATCTTGTTGTTCATGCTGCTGGGCTGGCCCGAGGGCACCGCCCGCCCGGCGATCGAGCACGTCTGCGAAGCCCTCGCCCGGATCGGGTCACGCACCGGCACCTATGAGGCGCTGCGCCGCGACCGGCACGCCCGCGCCCTGCTCGATGTCCCCGCCGCCTCGTGGACGGTGCTGCTGCGAGTGCTGCTGGGCCGCACCACGCCCGGCTACGGAGCAACCGGCGAAGGCCGCGGCATCCTGCTGCGGCTCCTGATCGGCGAAGGCCTGCCCGTCCTGCTGGGCAATGACGGGCTCGTAGCGACCATCAGCCACGCCGCACCCCACACCCGACGCAGGGGTGCGTGATGACCGCGGCGACAGGGCACATCGAACTCGACCGGACCGTCGAGTCGATCCAGGTCGGCCGCCGCCACCGCCGAGACCTCGGTGACCTCGACGCGCTCGCGGCGTCGATCGAGCGGGACGGGCTGCTGCAACCCATCACCATCACCCCGGACGGGCTGCTGGTGTGCGGAGTACGGCGGCTCGCGGCGATCAAACAGCTCGGCTGGCGCACCGTCAACGTCTGGGTGCGCTCCAGCATCTCGGACAGGTTGGGGCACCTGCTGGCCGAGCAGGACGACAACCAGCTCCACAAGACTCTCTCCCCGCTGGAAGCCGCCGGCCTCTACCGCGAAATCAAGACGTTGATGGCCGAGGACGCCGCCCGGCGGGACGCTGCGACGCAGTTCTCGACTGAGAATCAGCCCCGGTGGAACGGGGGTGGAAACTTTCCACCCCCGTTGACCCCGCCGGGCAAGGTTCGCGAGCAGGCCGCCGCGATGATCCCCGGCGCTCCCTCGTACAAGACGATGGACAAGATCGGCTACCTGCAACACCTCGCCACCGACCCCGACACCCCCGAACCGCTGCGCGCTGAGGCGCAGGCCGGGTTGGTGAAGATCGAGGCCGGCGGGCCGGTCGATCCGGTGTATCAGCGCATCCGCGACATCCACCAAGCCGCCGACGACGCCCATCTGCACGACCTGGCTGAACAAGCCCTCGCCCGCGTGGACGCCCAGACGAAGGAGCAGAAGGGCAAGAAGAAGCGGGCGAAGAAGCCCACCCCTGCTGCGCCTGTGGTGCCGGATGCCAGGTATGCGGTGCGGGCGTTCGTGCTGACCTGGACCGAACTTGACTCGTGGTGGCTGCACTACGACCTGGACGAGCTCGCGGCCCAGCTCACCGACGAGCAGGCCGAAGCGTTCTACGCGACCGCCGAAGGCGCCCGCCGGTTCGCCACCGACCTCCACGCCGCACGCCAACAAGAGTCAGAGGCTCCGCGCCTGCGCGCCCTCTGATTCACGATCCTCGGCTGTGGCTGGCTGGCGGTCGGGGTGCACCTGAGGGGCATGAAGACTTCTCCCGCTCCGTCGTTTCCGCGTGGCCGTCTGGTCGCGCTCATCGCCGCCGGCCTGGTGCTGCTGATCCTCGTCGGGGTCGGCGTCTACGGCCTCATCCTCGGCCCCCGCACCACCAGCACCCCGGCACCCGAACCCGCGCCGTCGCCGTCGCCGTCTCACACGCTGACGACGCCTGGCCCGTCGTCACCGCGGTTGCCTGTGGTGCCCCGGTCGGCGGACCCGGAGACGTTCGCCCGCAAGGTCGCGGAGGCGATCTTCGCGTGGGACACCACCAGCGGCCTCATGCCCCTGGACTACACGGCCGCGATCCTCGATGTCGGTGACCCGTCCGGCACCGAACAGGCCGGCCTTGCCTCCGACCTGGCGAGCTTCTTGCCGACGCGGGAGGCGTGGATCGAGCTGCGCAAGCACGAGACCCGCCAACACCTCACCATCGACTGCGCGGTCATCCCGGAGGCGTGGGCCGATGCCGTGGCGCAGGCACAACCCGGCCAGATCGCACCCGGCACGACCGCGTACACGATCGAGGGCACCCGGCACCGCGACGGCCTGTGGAACGGCGAACCCGTATCCAGCGAGCACGCCGTGTCGTTCACCGTGTTCATCGTCTGCGCCCCGGCCTACCCGACCTGTCACCTGTTGCGGCTGTCCCAGCTCGACAACCCGCTGCGATGAGGACAGGCGTCTCGTGTTCAAGAAGTTCGCTGTTCTCGCGCTCGCCGCGCTGTTCTTCGGCCCGGCGATGCTGCTGCTGGCGATCGGGGTGCTGATGAACCCCGCCGCCATCGCCGCGTGCACCACCACCGGCACGCTCTCGGTCGGCAACGTCCCCGACAGCCTCCAAGTGACCACCGCGGACGGCTACACCTTCACGCTGAACAAGCGGCAGCTCACCCACGCCGCGACGATCATCACGGTCGGCGGCCGGATCGACGGTGTGGGCCGGCCTGGCGTGAAGGTCGCGCTGATGGCCGCGCTCACCGAGTCCACGCTGCGGATGCTCACCAACACCGGTACCTACCCCGAGTCCGCGAACTACCCCAACGACGGCAACGGCGGCGACCACGACTCACTCGGCCTGTTCCAGATGCGCCCGCAATCGGGATGGGGCACCGTCGCCGAGTTGATGGACCCGAACTACCAAGCCGCCGCGTTCTTCGGCGGCCCTGACGGCCCGAACTATCCGAGCCCGCGCGGCCTGCTCGACATTCCCGGCTGGGAACGGATGGACCCCGGTGAGGCCGCCCAGTCGGTCGAGGTCAGTGCGTTTCCCGACAGGTACCGCAACTACGCGCCCGTGGCTGATGCGATCCTCGACGCCCTCACCCGCACCGGCGGACGTGGCGGCCCCGTCGTTGGCGTGACCGAGTCGTCGCGCGTGGTGTTCCCGCTGCCGGAAGGGACTTGGGTCAAGACCGACGGGTTCGGGCCGCGCATCCATCCGATCACCGGCGAGCACTCCTTCCACACCGGCCTGGACCTGGCCGCCCCGGCCGACACGTCGATCCTCGCCGCCGCAGACGGCACCGTGACGGTCGCCGAGTTCAGCGGTGGCTACGGCGGGCTCATCGTCATCGAGCACGCCATCAACGGCAAGACCGTCGCGACCGCCTACGCGCACATGTGGCAGGCCGGCATCCTCGTTCATGTCGGCGACCGCGTGAGCGCCGGGCAGCACATCGGCGATGTCGGGACATCCGGCATGTCCACCGGCAATCATTTGCACTTCGAGGTCCGCCCCGGCGGTACCAACGGCGAAGCGATCGACCCGGCGAAGTGGCTCAACGACCACGGCGCGGCGAACCTCCCCGAAGCCGCTTCCGGGCCGGCCGAGGGATGCCAGACTGGTACGGCTGGCGCGCCGACCCCGTTGACGGGTGACCCGGATCAGATGGTGGACGACCCCACCAGCAACGGGAAGATCACCGCGCGGCTCGCGCACCTCATGGCCCAGACCAAGGCTGCGTTCCCCGACACCGGCTGGGGCTGCTACTCACCGAGGCCGGGCACGAAGTCGGAGCACCCGCTTGGGCGGGCGTGCGACATCACCTTCGGCAACGCCATCGGCCACTATCCGACACCCGCCCAGTTGGAGGCCGGGTGGAAGGTCACCAACTGGATGAAGGACAACGCCGAAGTGCTCGGGGTCGAGTACCTGATCTGGCAGGGCAAAATCTGGTCCCTCGCCCGCGACGACCAGGGGTGGCGGCCCTACAACGGCGGCGGAATGCACGACCCCGGCAACGTCACCGGCGGCCACTACGACCACCTGCATATCACCGTGAAAGTATAATCTCGGAAGTTGCATCTAATGCACGATTCATGCACTTGCTGCACGGCGGAATCGCGCCGATCCGCGGCGATGCGGCAAGCCTGAGTCTAGTGCGTGGCCCGCCCCTGACCTGGCGTTTCGTGGCTTGGATTGCATCAGATGCATGAATCGTGCATCTGATGTAGCCTCTTGGTATGGGCCTGAACGACGAACCTCCGCCGCTGTCGGGCGGCGTGCTGCCGTTGGGGAACGTCTCGTTGCTGAGGCCAGCGGAGCAGTTCTTCGATGAGATGTTGGCGGGCTGGACGACGCAGCAAACCTCGCGGATGCTGGCGGCGCAGACGATCAAGACCAGGGCCTCGCAGGTGCGCCGGTTCGCCGACTTCTGCAACACCCCTCCGTGGGAGTGGTCCCCGGCCGATGTCGAGGAGTGGACGACCTCGCTGGTGTCGGGTCCGCGGCCGTTGGCGGTCTCGACGGTGCGGGCGTATCAGAACGCGGTGGCCTTGTTCTGCGACTACCTGATCGACCACCGCTACGGCTGGGTCGACCGCTGCGTCGACCTGTTCGGCACGCACCCGACCCAGGTCTGCCATGAGTGGAACACTGTCATCCACACCAGCGACCACGAGGCACGCCCTGCGGTCCGGCCCTTGTGTCGGGCGGAGTTGCAGGCGTTCTTCGACTACGCCGACGATCTGGTGGATCGGGCGCGTTCGTCGGGCCGGAAGGGATGGCAGACGCTGTTCCGCGACGCGACCTTGTTCAAGACGATCTACGCCTTCGGGCTGCGCCGCCGCAAGGCAGCGATGCTTGACCTGCACGACTTCACCCGCAACCCGCAGGGCTGGGAGTTCGGCCGGTTCGGGGTCTGCAATGTCCGCTGGGGCAAGGCGATGAAAGGGTCACCGCCTCGCCGTCGGGCGGTGCTGGCGGTGTTCGACTGGACCCGCCCCGTCATCGAGGAGTACGTCACCGAGGTCCGGCCCCGGTTCGACATCGCGAACGAGTCGATCCTGTGGCCGACCGAGCGACAGACTCGCATCCGCCTGGAGCACATCGACGACCGGTTCGCTGACTGGCGTGACGACCTCGGCCTGGACCCGGTGCTGCATCCGCATTGTCTGCGGCACTCCTATGTGACGCATCTGATCGAGGACGGCTTCGACCCGCTGTTCGTGCAGCAGCAGGTCGGGCATCGCTGGGGATCGACCACCGCCCTCTACACCGGCGTCTCCGGGGACTACCGCAACCGCACGCTGCGCCGCGCCCTGGATGCGGCGTTCACTCCACCGGAAGCGATCGAGGGAGGATCACGATGACCAAGACCGTCGCCTACCACTGGCACCTGCGCAAGATCATGGGCGAGCACGGCATGTTCGCCACCACCGACCTGGTGCCGCTGCTGGCCGACCGGGGCGTGGTGATGAACGCCAGCCAGGTCTACCGGATCGTCAGCGGAACCCCGGAGCGGATGAACATGCAGCTCCTCGCCGCGCTCTGCGACATCTTCGGCTGCACGCCGAGCGACCTCATCGAGCCCTACGTCGCCGCATCGTCGCGGCGGGGCCGCAAGACCGGCACCACCGACAAGGCCAAGCCACCGACGAGCGGGAGTAAGAACCGCCCGACGCGCGCGGTCATCAAGCCCGCTGGGGACTGAGCGACCGAGTGGCGTCCACGATCGTCCTCGGCACCTGCTTCCGCTGCGGACGGGTGAAGAACCTGCGCTGGAACCATGCCCTGGACCGGGGCGAGTGCCGGGCCTGCCGCGCCCGCCGCGCACAGCACGAGCTCTGCACCGGCTGCGGCAGAACACGGCGGGTCAACGCCCGCACGAAGGATGGCGGGGCGGTCTGCGTGACCTGCTACGCCCGCACCCGAGCGGCGGAGGATGCCTGCGACGACTGCGGCAGGGTGGGGCCGCTCGCCACCCGAGCCAGCGGCACGAGCGGCCCATCGGCGCGAAGTCTCTGCGCCCGCTGCTACCGCAACCCGCACCGTCCGTGCGGGGTCTGCGGCAGGTCGCGGCGGGTGGCGTTGAAGGCCACCGCCACGAGCCCGGATGTTTGCCCGACCTGCTACCAGGCGCCGGTGATCGACTGCTCGATCTGCGGCCAGCACGCCCTCGGTCGCCGCACCACGAACCACGGCCGGCCCCGCTGCTTCGCCTGCCAAGCCACGCAACGCATCGACGCCGCACTCACCGGGCACGACGGGATGATCCGGCCTGAGCTGATCCCGGTGCGCGACGCGCTGGTGGCGACCGAGCGGCCGCGGTCGCTGCTGAACAACTGGCACAACCTCGCCAGCCTGCACCTGCTCACCGACATCACCCAGGGCAGGATCGAACTGAGCCACGACGGCCTGGACGCCATGCCGCAGGTGTTCTCGGTGACCTACCTGCGCGCCATGCTCGTCACCGCCGGCGCGTTGCCGTCCCGCGATGAGAACGCCGCCCGGCTGCACCGCTACGTGAGCGACATCGTCGCCGAGGTGAGCGATCCCGAGCTGCGCGGGATGCTGTCCCGCTACGCACGCTGGCAGGTCGCCGGCCGCGCCAAGACCAACCGGCACGGAGTCATCTCTGCCGCGACCGCAGACCGCTGCCGGCGCGATATCCAGACCGCCAAGGGCTTCCTCGATCACCTTGCCGTCCACGGCCACGGCCCCGACGACTGTCCGCAAGCCTGTCTCGACGCCTGGCTGGTCACCGACCGCAGCGGACGGCTGGACTTCATCCGCTGGCTCAAACGCGGCGGCCACCTGATCCGATGCGCACTGCCCCACCCGGTGCCCCAGAAGAACCCCGGCCACGAGGTCGACCCCGAAGCCCAGCTCGCCCTCGCCCGCCGCCTCCTGCACGATCCCGACGCCGCCAGCACCGAGGACCGCGCCGCGGCCTGCTTGATCCTGCTCTACGCCCAGCCCGTCGCCAAGATCGTCGCCCTCACCACCAACGACCTCCTCACCCGCGACGACGGAACCTACCTGCGCCTGGGACCCGAGCCGATACTGCTCATCCCGCCCCTCGACGGGCTGCTCACCGCACTGCCGGCCGCCAAGCCCTTCGGCACCGCGAGCACCCTGGCCGATGCCCGGTGGCTGTTCACCGGCAAGAACGCCGGCACCCACCTGCATCCCGCCTCGCTCATGGCCCGGATGAACCGACTCGGGATCAGAGCACGGGCCAGCCGCAACACCGCAATGCTCCACCTGGCCTCGACCACGCCACCGGCGGTGTTCGCCGAACTGATCGGGATCAGCATCGGCAACGCGACCCGCTGGGCCGAACTCTCCGGCGCCTCCTGGAACCGCTACGCCGCCCAACACCGATAACCGACAACCATCGACAACGCCCTGGCCCAGGTCAGCAGGACGAGCCGACTCCGGCCCGCAATGACTGCGGATCAAGCACGCCGCTGAGCATCGCCAGCGTCTCGGGGACGATCGCGTAATAGGCCCACTTGCCGCGCTGCTCGCGGGTGACCAGCCCGGCGTCGACGAGCTGCTTCATGTGATGCGACACCGTGGGCTGGGACAGCCCGACCGGCTCGGTCAGATCGCACACGCACGCCTCGGCACCGGACTGCGCGGCGATCATCGACAGCAGCCGAACGCGCGTGGGGTCGCCCAGCGCCTTGAACGTCCGCGCCAACCGCTTCGCGTCGTCTGCCTCCATCACGCCCGCGGTCACCGGCGCGCAGCACCCGGCAGCGTCCGTGGTCAGCAGCGGAAGCGAAGTCGTCATGCCTTCACACTACCCAACGCATTGACATCTGTCGATGCATCGACCATTATCGATGTGACTTGATTCCTTCCGACACGAACGGAGCACACCATGACCGAGAACACCGAGAACGCCAGCGAGAGCGCCGGGCTGCGCGAGCAGGTCCGCGCCCGCTACGCCGGAGCCGCGACCGCGGTCAAGGCCGGCACCCGCAACGCGAACCTGCTGGTCGAGGACTCCTGCTGCGGCCCCGCCGCGTCCTCGTGTTGCGGCACCACCGCCGAGCGGAGCTTCGGCGCGAGCCTCTACGACGACGCCACCACCGCCGGGCTGCCCATCGAGGCAGTCGAAGCCAGCCTGGGCTGCGGAAACCCGACCGCGGTCGCCGACCTCCACGAGGGCGAGCGAGTCCTCGACCTGGGCTCCGGCGGCGGCATCGACGTGCTGCTTTCGGCCCGGCGCGTCGGGCCTACCGGGTTCGCCTACGGGGTGGACATGACCGACGAGATGCTGGGCCTAGCCCGTGAGAACGCGGCCAAGGCGGGCGCGAGCAACGTGGAGTTCTTGAAGGGCACCATCGAGGACGTGCCGCTGCCCGACGAGTCCGTGGATGTGGTGATCTCCAACTGCGTCATCAATCTCTCCACTGACAAGCCCGCCGTCCTCGCCGAGATGTTCCGCGTCCTGGCCCCCGGCGGACGCATCGGCATCTCCGATGTCGTCGCCGAAGACCACCTCACCCCCGAGCAGCGGGCCGAGCGCGGCTCCTACGTCGGCTGCATCGCCGGAGCCCTCGCCAAGACCGAATACCTCGACGGGCTCGCCGCAGTCGGGTTCACCGACGCCACCGTGGAGTTCACCCACGAAGCCGCCGACGGCATGCACTCCGCGATCATCCGCGCCACCAAGCCCGCCGGCTGAGCTCCACGCCGGCGCCCGACGTGACCGACGCAGCCCTTGCCGCGCCCTCCGCTCGCGCGATGCCAACGCGCGGCGGGCTGGTCGGCGTCGTCGCCGCCGAAGCGACCGGGACCGCGCTACTGGTCGCGGCGATCATCGGCTCGGGTATCGCCGCCGACCAAGCCTTCCCCCACAGCCCTGGACTGGCGCTGCTGGTCAACGCCATCGCCACCGGCGCCGCCTTGGCCGCGCTCATCGCCCTCGGTCAGGTCTCGGCCGCGTTCTACCCGCTCGTCACGCTCGTGGCCCGCGCCCGGCGGGACCTCTCGACCCGGCAGGCGGCCGCGGCGATCGGAGCGCAACTCACCGGGGCCGCGCTCGGGGTGACCCTCGCCAACATCATGTTCGCCCTGCCGCCGCTCACGCTCGCGACCGCTGAGCGCGCGGACGGGCCGGTGCTGCTGGGCGAGTTCATCGCCACCGTCGGGCTGCTCCTGGTCGTCGTCCTGACCGCCCGCACCCGCGATCCGCTGCGCGTCGGTGTCGCGGTCGGCGGCTACATCACCGCAGCCATGTGGTTCACCAGCTCGACCGCGTTCGCCAACCCCGCCGTCACCCTCGCCCGCATCGGCACCGACACCTTCACCGGCATCAACCCCGCCTCCGCGGCGATGTTCCTCGCCGCCCAAACCCTCGCGCTGCCCGCCGCTTACTTCCTCGCCCGCCTCATCACCAGGAGCACCCCATGACCGAGAACACCCCGACCGTGCTGTTCGTCTGCGTCCACAACGCCGGACGCTCCCAGATGGCCGCCGGCCTCCTCACCCACCTCGCCGGGGATCGCATCGAGGTCCGCTCCGCCGGGTCCGAGCCCGCCGACCAGCTCAACCCCGCCGTCGTCGCCGCGATGGGCGAGGTCGGCATCGACATCACCGCCGAACAGCCCAAGCTGCTGACCACCGATGCCGTCCAAGCGGCCGATGTCGTCATCACGATGGGCTGCGGCGACACCTGCCCGATCTTCCCCGGCAAACGCTACGAAGACTGGGAACTGGACGACCCCGCCGGCCAGGGCATCGAGGCCGTCCGTCCGATCCGGGACGAGATCGAACGCCGCATCCGCGACCTCATCACGCAACTCACCTGACCGCCCGGCCGTCGCAGGAGCGCCTGACGCACCTGCACGGCATGAAGCTCGCAACACTCACCAGGTTTCATCGAAGCGTGGAACCCCGGCTATTCCGGCACTTCGATCATCCGACCCTGCCGGTGAACTAGCTACATGACAGACGCCAGCTCGGAGCCCTTTTTTGAAGCGCTTGTCCATCTGGTGCAGACCTCAGAGGTTGTCATAGATCGTCCGCGCGGCACGACACATCCGCGCATCCCAAATGCGATCTATCCGGTCGACTATGGGTACCTTGAGGGAACCATGAGCGCCGATGGCGATGGAATCGATGTATTCGTCGGAACCGATGGCAGCGCCGGAGTCGTAGCGATTCTCCTAACCGTAGATCGGGCAAAGCGAGACACCGAGGTCAAGGTTCTCTTGAACTGCACGCCCGGCGAAGTGAGCAAGGTGCAGCGATTCGTGAAGGACGTGCTGAAGATCGGCGGGTTATTGGTGGAGAAGCCTTGACATATTGAGTACCTCGGCCTGATCCAGCGATTCGCGTGATCTGCGGCGCTCAATCCATCGAGCAGGCGACCTTACGATATCTGGGACAAAGTGGCTGCGGTCAACGTGCGACACTATGCGCTCTCGGGCGTGTTCATCGAGGCTATCCGTGTTCGCATTCGTAGCAGAGGGAACGATGCCGCGGTTCCGACGGCGAGGATGCTGGAAGTGGTGAGGACGGACTGCACACCTGTCCAGTTCGCGAGCACGGCGGCGAGCGCGGAGCCGACAGGCAGGGCACCCCAGCTGATCACTCGGGATGCCGAGTAGACGCGCCCGAGGAGGGCACCGGGGGTCTGCTCCTGTCGGATGACGGCGACCAGGATGCGCCACACGCTCGATCCGGCGCCGGCGAGCACGATTCCGCTCGCGATCGCCCACAGCGGCGCGCCGATCGCCGCTGGCAGTACGAGCAGCACCGTGCCGACCAAGTCGGCGAACAGCAACGTCGGGACAGACACGATTCTGCGGAGCTTCGGGATGAGGATCGCGGCCGCGATGCCGCCGATCGACATCGCAGCGATCAGCCAGCCGTAGCCGACCGGGCTCAGCGCCAGGGGGCCAGGGTCGACCGCGTATACGACGAAGACGGCGAGCCAGGCGCTCCATACGAGGTTCATGGTGGCGGTGAACGCCGTCAATGGCCGGAGTACGGGATGTCGCCACAGGAAGACGAGTCCATCCCGGACTCGACCCTGATCGGTGGACGGCTTTCGTGGCTCGCGCTGTGATCGGCGCCGGAGCGTGCGGAGCAGGAACACGCAACCGAGCGCAGTGACCGCGTAGAGCGCACTTCCCGTCGCTGCGGCGAGCGTGGCGGACACGCTCACGAGGGCGCCAGCGAGCGGCGGACCCGCGAAGGCGTTCAGCGTGTTTGCCGTCGCTTCGAGCCGGCTGTTCGCGCCGGTGAGCAGCGGGGCGGTCACGAGGCGTGGCACGGATGCCGTGATCGCCGTGTCGACCACGGTCTCGGCAACTCCGTAGACCAGCGCTGCGGCGAACACGGCAGGCAGCGCAGTCACGTCGGCCACGATCGCCCAGGTCAGCAGCGCCAGTGCGCCTGCCCGCATCATGTTTGCCGCCAGCAGCAGGCGTCCCACCGAGACTCGATCAACGACCCATCCGGCGTGCAGCCCCACGAACGGCCACGCCACCGTCGCCACCGTTGCGACCAGGGCGACTTCGGCCGCGCTCGCACCGGCGGCGAGGGCGATCAGCGGCAACGCGGTCAAGACGACGCCGTCGCCGAGATTCGCGGATGCCGTGGTCAGCCAGAGCACCCGGAACGGACCAGACATGCGCACCATCTAACCAGTGTAAGCTATGTTACCGGTTAGGTTTCGCGATAGACTGATCCGGTGGACTCCACTGAGCCTGAACGCCTCGATCATGTGGCCGGCTCGTTGTGCCTGGAGCTGGCGAACACGATCCCGAACCGGATGGTGGTCACCGACCGAGACTGGCTGATCGACCCGGGCGTCGAGGCATGGTCACGCTCCGTCGGACTGCCCACGACCGGAGGCTCGCAGCAGAAGGAACGCGATGACCTGATCGCGCTCCGCGATGCGATCTACCGCACCTTCGCTCCGCTCGCCAGGCAGGAGACGCCACCAGCGGACGCCGTCGACACGCTCACATCTCTGCACGCGCACGGCCTGATCGACTTCGGCTACGAGGTGACCGCGGGGGCCGCATCGCGGCGCTGGCCGACGCGGGTCAGCCACCCGGTTCTGGTCGCCCGGATCGCGACGTCAGCGATCGACCTGCTCACCGACCCACAGCTCGAACGCGTACGGGAGTGTCCCGGTTGCGGCTGGCTCTTCATCGACGCAAGCCGCAACCGTAGCCGCAGATGGTGCTCGATGGAGACCTGCGGCAACCGCAGCAAGGCTCGACGCCACCAGAGCCGAGCAAGGACCATCAGCACTCCCAACCACTCATAGCCCCACGATTCCCTGCAACTCACTTGAGTTGCCCTTGCTCGTCTTGCTAGTGTCATGCGCCAGCAATTCACTACCTATGTTGTGGAATGGGGTATGGCCGTATCACCCGGCTCGGCGCGCAGCGTCGCGAGGTCGGAGAGCGCGTCCCCGCCGAGCGCAACGGTGATCGCGAGGTCGAGGATCACCTTGCCCGGATCGTGCCCCGCGGGCCGGCGCCGCCACCGCCCTAATGCAGCCGACAGGGCCCGATCCAGGCCCGCAGCGCGCACGGTCTCCGTCAACAGCACACCACCCGCGTGACCGACCGGGGGCACGTCCGCCGTGACAATATGAGGGCGTGGATACGACCCGGTAGTCTTCACCCTGAAGGTGCTCCTCGAACTGAGCGACTACGGACTCTAGACAAGTCCTATCCTCCCAGATCAGGAGCACTTTCCACGTTCACAACACGGACACCGGCGACCTCACCAACGAAAGCCCGAGACTAGCCTGAGTCAACTGGCGCACCTGTCAGGCATGAGCCTCCACCTTCTCGCGAACAGTCCTGGCTCCTACTGCCGGGGGCCACTCTGCCACATCGATCATCCGACTCTCTGGGCGGGCTGATCGAGGATGGGTGTCTTTCCCGATTTCGACGGGCTCGGCGGCATCGGCGGCCTCCGCGCCGTGGTCGGTGCGCTCCTGACGTTCGTTCTGATCGTCGCCGTGCTCATGTTGATCGTCTCGGCGATCGTGTGGGCCATCGCGACGGCTCACGGCAACTACGCGACCGCCAGCAAGGGACGCATCGGCGTCCTCGTCGCCGTCGGTGCCGCCGGCCTCGCCGGAGGCGGCGTGGCCTGGATGAACTGGCTGCTCAACCTGGGGCAACAACTCTGACGCCAAGACAACTTAGAGCCTCTCGATGCCCACGTCCTCACCGGCGTGGGCATCGTCGTCTCCGCTTCGAGGGGTCACGGGGTGCACCTGTCGCGTGTACCCCGTCTGCGAGTCCGCGGGCGGGCCGCCCGTCGCCAAGGAGACCCACCGTGTTCGATCTGCTCGCCAACGTCACGTCCGCGCCGCTGCTGGTGCCGATGGACATCAACATCGACCCCAACACCAACGGCCTGCCGGGGATCAACCAGCTGCGCACCATCGTCGGCGCCGTGATGTCCATCGGCCTCATCCTGTCTGTGCTGGCGTTGATCGTGTCTGCGATCGTGTGGGGCTTCGGCGCGAACTCCTCCAACCCGCACCTCGCTTCGCGCGGGAAGATCGGCGTCCTCGTCTCCTGCGGCGCGGCGGTGATCTGTGGAGCGAGCGTGACGCTCATCAACTTCTTCTGGAACGTCGGCCAGTCCGTCTGACCCGCCTCATCGTCGAGAGCTGGTGTTCGTGATGGGCGTGTGCGACGTTCCCGTGATCTCCTCAGTCTGCGATGCCGTCGGCGAAGGAGCCGCGTCGTTGGTCGCGGCCCCGTTCGACTGGCTCGCCCAGGCGATGGGTGCCGCCGCCGGGTGGCTGTTTGAGGCGGTCTGGTCGGTCTTCGACACCACGACTCTGGTGGATGTCACCAAGCCCGGCTACATCGCCGTCTACAACCTGCTGTTCGGCATCGCGGTCTTCGTGATGCTGATCTTCTTCTGCCTCCAACTCATCACCGGCTTGATCCGCCGCGACCCCACCGCCCTCACCCGGGCCGCCCTCGGACTGGCGAAGTCCGTGCTCGGGTCGTTCGTGGTCATCACGTTGACGGCACTGCTGCTGGAAGTCGTCGACCAGTTGTGCATCGGGACCGTGCAGGCCGCCGGGGAGACCACCGAGTCGATGGGCGACAAGATCGCTCTCCTCGCCGCAGGGCTGGTCGGCATCAACATCGCCGCTCCCGGCGTGGGCGCGATCATCACGATCTTCATGGCCGGCCTCGCGATCACCGCCGCCGCGATCGTGTGGCTGTCCCTCCTCGTCAGGAAGGCACTCCTGCTGGTGGCGGTCGTGTTCGCGCCGCTCGCGTTCTCTGGCGCCTCGTGGGATGCCTCGCGGGGGTGGATCGGGAAGTGGGCGATGTTCGTCGTCGCGCTGATCTGCTCCAAGCTCGTGCTCGTCGTGATGTTCCTTGTCGCGATCACCCAGGTCTCGGCACCGATCGACGCCGATCTCGCCTCGGTCAGTGATCCCATCGCGGGGATCGTGCTGATGGCGATGGCCGCGTTCGCGCCGTACCTGACGTACAAGTTCATCGCGTTCGTCGGGTTCGACATGTACCACGCGATCGGCTCCGAGCAGGATGCCAAGAGCGCCCTCAACCGCCCGATCCCGGTGCCGACCAAGCCGCAAGGCGGCGGCGACCCGAAGAGGGTGCTCGACGGAACCAGCAGCGGCGGGAACGCGGGCGGAGGTTCCGGCGGAGGTAGCAGCGCACCGCCACCGCCAAAGACCCCAGCACCGGCACCCGCCGCGAGCGGCGGAGGCGCAGCCGGTGGAGGCGCCGCAGCAGGTGGCGGCGCAGCGGCAGCCGGCCCCGTGGCCGCCGGCCCCGTGGCCGCCGGGGTCGTGGTCGGCGCGAGTGTCGCCAAGGGTGCAGCGACCGCCGGCCCAAAGGCCGGAACCGCGCTGGGAGCCCAGGGCGAGCACGCCGCCGACGCAGCCGCGCAGACACCGCCACCGCCCGCAGCCTCACCTGCGGCACCGCCGTCGAGCCCTGCACCACGACCGCCGAGCACCGACCCGTCACCGCCGCCGAAGCAGCCCCCGCCGCCCGCGCCACGCCCACCGAAGGAGTAGACGATGAGCAGCACGAACCACGACCGTCCCGCCGCGGGCGAACTCGTGCCGGTGAAGTTCTCCCGCCTCACCCGCCGCGGTGTCCTCCTCGGCCTGTCGCTGACCCAGCTCATCACGCTCGCCATGGGCGGTGCCACGCTCATCGGCGCGTTCTACGCCGGCGGCGGCATGCTCCTCGCCTACACCGCGCCCATCTGGGTACTGGCCGCCGCGCTGACCTGGATACCCATCTCGGGCCGGCCCATCGTGGAGTGGCTGCCCATCGCGTGCTGGTGGCTGTGGCGCACCACCGGCGGGCAACTGCTGTACCGGCGCAGGATCGTCGTCCCGCGCCCCGTCGGTACCCTCGCCCTGCCCGGCGACATGGCGCGACTGCGCGAGTACACCGACCCCGACACCGGCGCCGGGATGATCCACGACCCCCACTCGGCCACGTTGACCGTGGTGTGCGAGGTTACCCATCCCGCGTTCGTGCTCCTCGATCCCGGCGAGCAGGAACGCCGCGTCAGCTCCTGGGGCCGCGTGCTGGCCACGGTCTGCCGCTCCGGGCGGATCGCCACTCTTCAGGTCTTGGAGCGCACGCTGCCGGACTCTGGCACCGGACTGGCCGAATGGTGGGCCACCCACGGCACCCCGGACGGATCATGGGCAGCCGACACCTACGCCGAACTCATCGACCGCGCCGGACCCGCCGGCGAACGCCACGCCACCACACTCTCACTGTCACTCGACATGAAGACCAGCGCGCGGCAGATCAGGACTGCGGGCGGTGGGATACGCGGTGCCGCCGCCGTCCTGCGGCAGGAAATGAACACCCTCGTCGCCGCGCTCCGCTCCGCCGACCTCTCGCCCTCGGGATGGCTGACCCCGGGGCAGATCGCGGTGATGCTGCGCTCCGCCTACGACCCAGCCATCGCTGCCACCCTGGAGCGGCACGGCAGGCTCGGCCAGTCGCTCGCGACTGCGGGGCCGGTCGCAGTCACCGAGACCTGGGGACGGCTGCGCACCGACTCCGCCCAGCACGCTGTGCTCTGGGTCAGCGAGTGGCCGCGGTCGCTGGTGTATCCGGGGTTCCTGTCGCCGGTGTTGCTGTCCACCGGCATCCAACGGTCGTTCTCGCTGATCTGCACCCCCATGCGCTCCGACGCTGCGGCTCGCGACATCCGCAAGAAGAAGGTCGAGCACATCTCCGACCAGGCCCAGCGGGCCAAGATCGGCCAGATCGAGGACGCCTCGCAGACCGCCGAGTACCACGACGTGCTCCAGCAAGAAGCCGACCTCACCGCCGGACACGGCATCCTCCGCTACACCGGCCTCGTCGCGGTCTCCGCATCCACCGTCGAGGAACTCGATGCCGCAGTGGCCGCGATCGAGCAGGCCGCGATCCAAGCCTCCTGTGAGACGCGGCTGCTCGTCGGCCAGCAAGCCGCCGCATTCACTGCCGCCGCGCTCCCGCTCTGCCGGAAGGTATAGGGCTGCGATCCTGACGCTCGAACTCAATCAGCAGACGGATGCATCTCGCCGACTTCAGAGGCCATAGTTCGTCTGCCAGTACTCCGCCAACTTCCGTTCGATCTTGGACTTGATGGGGTACAGCTCGGCACGCAAGACCTTCTCGTCGGCAGACAAACTCTTGCCCGCCTCAATCTTCGCTTCGATCCTGTCGAGTACCTCTGTGATCGCCTCCAAGCTGATGCTGGCGGCAGCGTCATAGCCCTCAACGATGAGGCCCAATTGCCCGTTCCGTCTTCCGGTCTCAATCGCGTCGATCATCGCGTCGCCCCAGCTTCCCATCGGGCACCTCCTGGTAGTCCTTCACCCCATGATCTCATTTGGGCCATGCCGCCGGGCAGCTTGCAGTCGCACCTCTTGGTAGCCACGGCGCGCCGCTGCCTCTGACTCACGTCGGCTGGGCACGTAGGCGCACCTCCAGGACACACAACGTGTCAGGAGGTCCACCATGCCCACGTTCTTCGATTCGACTGCCGACGCCGCAGAGGCACCCGAAGCCTTGCGCGGACTCGCTCACGCGAGCCGGGGCTTCGATCAGCCCGCCGAGATGTATGGGGTGATCGGTGATCTCTCCTCGGGGATGCGCTCGCTGCGGCAGGCGCTCGACCAGATCGCTGATGTTCACGAGCGCAAGGCCGCGCACGCCTTCAACGACGCCGGGAGCCACGAGGCAGGAGTGCGGGACGCTCGCGCTGCTGCAGAAGAGCTTCGTCAGGCGGCGAGCCTGATCGACCGGGCGTACGACCGGCTCGCGGAAGGGTTCATCGCGGCGGGGCGGATCGCCTGGCGCCCCGAGCCCGCCGTCGAGGAGGCCGCGCGGTCGCGGTGGGTCAGCGTGGTATTCCTCCAGGGCGAGGAGGCCGGCCGGCCGTTGCGCATCCTCGGCGAGCTGGGGCATGTCGATGCGGTGGACTTCCTCGCGCAGTGGGACTACGGCGACGAGACCACGCAGGCCGCGCTGGAGAACGGATACGTCTACGACGAGCCCGGCGAGGGCACCAACGACCGGGTGGCGATCTCTGGTGACTACGCGCTGGTCGTCAACCCGCACGTCGGCTACGTCTCGCTCCTGCGCCGCTACACCGAACCGGAGGCAGAGCGCCCGGACGCCGAACAGGTCGGACCGGCTCCGGTGCAGCCGGGGCCGGAGCTGCTGGTGTCGTACTCGTCGCCGGGCGCTTCGCCGCGGGCCGATGTGCCCGCGGCGAAGCGGGATGGGTCATGGTTCGAGCCGGCCAAGATCACGGCGGTCAAGCAGGCGCGGGGGCTGGTGCGGTGACCGAGAATCGCGCACGGCTGCACACCGCCGTTCTGGTCGCACCGTCGAAGGAGCGGCGCAAGCTCCGCAAGCAGCGCCGCAAAGCCGAGGCCAGGCTCCACACCGAGCAGCGAAGGACCGCGATCGCCGCCGCGAAGGCAAAGGCCGAGGAGGAGCGCGCCGAGCGCCGCGCGACGGTCTATCTACCGAAGGCCGGCGAGCCGGGTGCTGCGCGGTTGCGCACGCCGGGTCGGTTCCATTTGACGCGGCATCAGGACACGTCGGCGACGCTGGCGGGTGCGTACCCGTTCGTCGCCGAGGGCGGTCTCGGTGCCGATGGCGTGTTCGTCGGCCAGGACCTCTACTCCGGCGGGAGTTTCGTCTACGACCCGTGGGTGCTCTACGCACGCGGCATCATCACCGCACCCAACGTGGTGCTGGCGGGGATCGTCGGCTCAGGCAAGTCCTCGCTGGCCAAGTCCCTCTACACGCGGTCGCTGCCGTTCGGGAGGCGCGTGTACGTGCCCGGCGACCCGAAGGGCGAACACACCGCCGTCGCCAACGCCGTCGGCGGCAGAGCCATCGTCCTCGGCCACGGCCTCAACACTCGCCTGAACCCGCTCGATGAAGGCCACCGGCCCAGCGGCCTCTCGGACGAGCAATGGGCATCGACCGTCGCCGCGCGACGCCGTGACCTGATCGGCGCGCTCGCAGAGACCGTGCTCGCGCGCGGGTTGTCGCCGTTGGAGCACACCGCGATCGACATCGCCCTAACCCAGACGGTGCGAGAGAACGACGTGCCGATCCTGCCGATGGTCGTCGATCACATCCTCAGCCCGAGCACCGATGCCGACGGCAGGCTGGCCGAAGACGGCAGGCTCGTCGGCCACGCACTACGCCGGCTCGTCGCCGGCGACCTGGCCGGACTGTTCGACGGGCCTTCCACGGTCGCGTTCGATCCGTCGTTGCCAATGATCTCGCTCGACCTCTCGCGGGTCACCGAGAACTCAACCCTGATCTCGGTGTTGATGACCTGCTCGTCGGCGTGGATGGAGTCCGCGCTGCTCGACCCGAACGGTGGGCAGCGGTGGGTGATCTACGACGAGGCCTGGCGGCTCATGTCCCACCCGGCGCTGCTGCGGCGGATGGATGCACACTGGCGACTCGCCCGGCACTACGGCATCGCGAACATGCTGATCTTCCACAAGCTCACCGACCTCGACAACGTGGGAGACCAAGGCTCCGCCATGCGCTCCCTGGCCAACTCACTTCTCGCAAACGCCGAGACGCGGATCGTGTACCGGCAGGAGTCCGACCAACTCGGACCGACCGCGACCGCACTCGGCCTGACCGGCACCGAGCAGCAGCTCTTGCCGAACCTCGGCGTCGGCCAAGGACTGTGGCGGATCAAGGCCAGGAGCTTCGTCTGCCAACACCAGCTCCACCCCGACGAACTCGCCCTGTTCGACACCAGCAGCCGCGCAGCGGGAATTCCCCGCAAGTTCAGGATTCCTGAAGTCGATTCGGCGTGAATATGCGGGTCGAGAGGTCGCTGGAGCGTGTGTGAGTGTGCGTGTTCGCGGAAGATGCAACCTCAGCCTGGCTTCTTGCCGGATCACCAGGGGTGCGGCGTTCGACGAGGATGGTGTCGCGCCAGCGGCCGGCGTGCGGGCCGTAGTCCATACTGGCGATGCGTTCTCGCCTGCCGACGGTGCGGAATCCGGCGCGCTCGTGAAGGCGCAGACTTGTGGTGTTTTCGGGGAAGATTGAGGATTGGACCGTCCAGACGCCCGCGTGGTCGGCGACGGCGAGGAATGCGGTCAGGAGCCTGGAGCCGGCGCTTTGTCCTGCAGCATCCGGGTGGATGTAGATCGAGTGTTCGACGACGCCCGCATAGGCGGTCCGTGTTGAGGTGGGGGCCGCGGCGACCCATCCGATGACCCGATCTGCGGAGTTGAGGGCTACCAGGCTCAGCTCGGAGCGTTTGCAAGTGATGAACGCGGCCCAGTTCGCGGGCGGCAAAGCTTCGAAGGTGGCGTGCCCGGTGGCGATCCCGGCTTGGTAGATGCTCGCGACCTCGGGCCAGTCGGACTCGACCATCGGCCGGAACCGGGAATCTGGCGTCAGGAGAGGAACGCCCGCGCGGCAGTGGCGAGCGTGTCGGTTGTGGGCTGGTAGTAGGCCCACTTACCGCGTTGCTCGCGGGTCACGAGTCCGGCTTCGACAAGGAGCTTCATGTGGTGTGACACGGTCGGCTGCGACAGTCCGACGGGTTCGGTGAGGTCGCACACGCACATCTCGCCCTCGCTGCTGCCGACGATCATCGCCATGAGCTTGACCCGGGTGGGGTCGCCGAGCGCTTTGAACACCCGGGCGAGCTGCTGTGCGGTCGCATCGTCGAGCGGTTGGCCCGGGATGCAACAGGTCGAGGCTTCGGGGGTGCTCACGATGGTCGCGGGAAGGGTGTTCATGGCTCCATTCTGCCCTACGCATTGACATCTGTCGATACGTGAGGCAGGCTTGCTCATATTGAAGAACGTCAATGCATGGAGGTTGGGTATGGTTTCCGTCGTCGTTATCGGTGCAGGCCCGCAGGGGCTCGCAGCGGCCGCGCATCTACTGGAACGCGGATTGAACCCGCTCGTGCTGGAGGCCGGTGATGGTCCGGGGGCAGCTGTTGCGGAGTGGGGACATGTGCGGCTGTTCTCGCCGTGGACGGAGCTCACCGATGCGGCGTCTCGTCGCCTGCTGGAGCCGACGGGGTGGGTGGCGCCGGAGAAGGGCTATCCGACCGGGGCGCAGTGGATCGAGGGGTATCTCGCTCCGCTTGCGGACGCGCTGGGCGACCGGGTCCGGTATGGGGCTCGTGTGGTCGGCGTGGCGCGCAAGGGGCGAGATCTCGCGGTCGATGCCGGGCGAGCGGAGCAACCGTTCGTCGTGCACGTCCGCCGCACGGATGGTGGGCAGGAGCGGATCGAGACCGACGCGGTGATCGACGCGTCGGGCACCTGGTACACCCCGAATCCCGCGGGCGCTGACGGTCTCCCCGCGCTCGGCGAGGAGGCTGCAGTCGATGCGGGGCTGGTGGAGCATCGCATGCCCGCGATCGACGATGCCCTGGGCTTGGCCGGTCAGCATGTGGTGGTGGTCGGCAACGGTCATTCTGCGGCGACGACGATCGGGATACTGTCGCGGGTAGCGAAGCGGGTGCCGGGGACGCGGATCAGCTGGGTGCTGCGCCGCGGCACGGTCGGCAACACGTTCGGCGGCGGGAGCGGGGACGAACTGCCCGAGCGCGGTGCGCTGGGTCAGCGGGCGAAGAAGGCGGTCGAGGACGGGCTTGTGGATCTCGTCACCGGGTTCCGTACCGAAGAGGTAGCGGTCGAGGACGGGCAGGCTGTGCTCCTCGCGAAAGACGGCCGCCGTTTGGAACCGGCATCGCGCGTGTTCGTCGCGACCGGGTTCCGGCCTGACCTGTCGTTCCTGTCCGAGATCCGGCTCGATCTCGACATGCGGTTGCAGGCTCCGGCGAAGGTCGCTGTCGAGGTGGACCCGAACCTGCATTCGTGCGGCTCCGTCCGTGCCACGGGAGCGGCGGACCTCGCACACCCGGAGCCGGGGTTCTACATCGTGGGGGCGAAGTCGTACGGGCGGGCGCCGACGTTCCTGGCTCTGACCGGGTTCGAGCAGGTCCGCAGCGTCGTCGCGGCGATCGCCGGCGACCGTGAGGCTGCCGCGCGCGTCGACCTCGTCCTGCCGGACACAGGGGTGTGTGGCGGGTCTGGCCTGTTCGACGCCCCGGACGATCAGGCGGCCTCGGACTCGTGCTGCGCGCCCGCGCCGCAGCTGGTCCAGATCGGCGCGAGGACCACGAGATGAGCCGGGGCCGCCTGCTGATCGTCGGCGGCGGGCAGTCCGGCCTCGCCGCAGCCCGCACCGGACGCGACCGGGGCTGGGAACCGGTCGTCCTGGAGGCCGGTGACGAGCCGGTCGGGTCCTGGCCGTGCTACTACGACAGCCTGCGCCTGTTCTCCCCACGCCGGTTCAGTTCCTTCCCCGGGTATCGGTTCCCCGGTGACCCGGACGGCTACCCAGGGCGCGACGAGGTCGTCGAGTACATCCGCGGATACGCCGACCAGCTCGGCGTCGAGGTCCGGACCAATGCCCGCGTCGTCGACGTCACCGCCGACGGGCCGGCGTTCACGGTGGAGTTGGTTGACGGGAGCAGCCTGGTCGGCGACGCGCTCATCGCCGCTTCCGGTTCGTTCGGCAATCCCCACGTGCCGTCGATCCCCGGCCGGGAGGCATTCGAGGGTCGTGTTCTGCATGTGGCCGACTACCGGTCGCCGGAGGAGTTCGCCGGGCAGCGGGTCGTGGTCGTCGGCGCGGGCAACTCCGCCGTGCAGGTGGCCCACGAGCTCGCCGAGCACGCGGAGACGTCGCTGGCGGTGCGGGACCGGGTCCGGTTCGCGCCGCAGATGATCGCCGGACGCGACCTGCACTGGTGGCTGCGCCTCACGCGCGCCGACCTGCTCCCGCCATCGGTCCTCGAACGGCTCGTCACCGGCACCCCGGTGATCGGGACCGACACGTACAAGCGGGCGCTGGAGGCGGGCCGGCCCGACCAGCGGCCCATGTTCACCGCGTTGTCCCCGGACGGGGTCGTGTGGCCTGACGTCTCCCGGGAGCAGGTCGACGCCGTGATCTTCGCGACCGGCTACCGGCCGCACCTGACCTACCTGACCTCGCTCGGCGTCCTCGACGGGGCCGGCAGGCCGAGGCACGACCGCGGTGTCTCGACCGCGCTGCCGGGGCTGGGCTTCCTCGGCCTGGAGTTCCAGCGGTCGTTCTCCTCGAACACGCTGCGCGGGGTCCACCGCGACGCCCAGCACGTCGTCGACGCCCTGACCAGGCTGCCGCGGGGTGCCGCCGTTGCCTGAGTGAGCCCGGACCCCGCCCATCGCTGGGAGCGGTGCTGGCGGCGCTGTGCGTAACCGAGATCGTCTCCTGGGGGCTGCTCTACTACGCCTTCCCGGTGCTCGCGCCACGGATCAGCGCCGACACCGGCTGGTCCTCGATGGCCGTCACCTCGGCGTTCTCGGCGGCACTGGTGGTCTCGGCGCTGGTCGGGGTGCCGATCGGCCGCGTCATCGACCGGCGCGGACCGCGGCTGGTCATGACGGTCGGGTCGGCCCTTGGAGTCCTGGCTCTCGTGGTGATCGGCACGGCATGGAGCCTGCCGGTCTTCGTCGCCGGCTGGGTGCTCGCCGGGGCCGCGATGGCCGGGGTGCTCTACCCGCCGGCGTTCGCCGCGATCACCGGCTGGTTCGACGCACGCCGCCTCGGGGCACTGGCCACGCTCACGCTCGTCGCGGGCCTGGCCAGCACGGTCTTCGCGCCGCTGACGGCGACCGCCGGCGAGCAGCTGGGCTGGCGGGCGACCTACCTGTGGGCGGCAGCCACCCTCGCCGTCGTCACAGTGCCGGCCCACTGGCTCCTGCTGCGACACCCCTGGCCCGCGCGCGGGCATCGCGACGCGCCCGCCGCCGACAGCGCCCATGCCGTCGCGGTCCTGCGCAGCGCGCGGTTCTGGCTGCTCACGGGCGGTTTGACCGCGGCGTCGCTGGCCATGTACACGGGCCTGCTGGCCCTGGTCCCGCTCATGCTCGAGCGCGGCCTCGACGCCCGGGCCGCAGCCTGGGTGCTCGGCCTCGGGGGCGTCGGCCAGGTCGCCGGACGCCTCGTCTACACCGGCCTGGCGCACCGGGCCTCGCTGACCGCGCGCACCGCCGCCGTGTTCATCCTGGTGACTGCGAGCACGCTGGTCCTGGCCGTGGTGCCGGGCCCGGTGGGCCTGCTGATTGCGGCGTCGATGCTCGCCGGAGTCGGCCGCGGGATCGCCACGCTGCTGCAGGCGACCGCGATCACCGACCGCTGGGGAGAGCGCGCCTACGGCCACCTCTCCGGCGTCCTCGGCCTCCCGGTCCTGCTGGCCGCTGCCCTCGCCCCGTTCGCCGGGGCCGTCCTCGCCGAGGTGACCGGGAGCTGCGCGAGGGCATTCGCCGTCCTGACCGCCCTGGCTGCAGTCGGGACGGCCCTGATGATCGCCAGCGCGTGGACGAGGGCCTGCGCGGAGCAGCCACTCCTCCCGCCGCGTGGCGTTCATAGTCGAAGTTGAGGTTATCGGAGCCGACAATAGGTCAGCGTTCACTGTATAGTTCAGTGTATGCTGACTATTGCTTCGCGTCTTGACGTCATGAACCGGCTGGGCCGGGCCATGGCGGATCCGACGCGTTCCCGGATCCTGATGACCCTGCTGGACGGCCCGAGCTACCCGGCCGTGCTCTCGCGCGAGCTGGAGCTGACGCGCTCGAACGTGTCGAACCATCTGACCTGTCTGCGCGACTGCGGGATCGTGGTCGCCGAGCCCGAGGGGCGGCAGACGCGCTACGAGATCGCCGACCCGCACCTCGCGGCGGCGCTCACGGCGCTGGTGGACGTGACGCTGGCCGTGGACGAGCACGCGCCGTGCGTGGATGCCGAGTGCACGGTGCCGGGCTGCTGCGGGACGGGAGCGGGCGCGTGAGCGCGGCGTGCGGCTGCGACGAGCCGGAGACCCGGGTCGGCGAGGAGGCCGAGGAGGAGCGGCCGTGGTGGCGTGACCGCGGGATCATGGTTCCGGTGTTCTCCGGCGTCGCCTTCGGCACGGGCCTGGTCCTGGAATGGACGGGTGCGGAGATCCCGGCGCTGGTGGCGTTCTGGATCGGCCTGCTGCTGGGTGCGTCGACGTTCACGCCCGGCGCGGTCCGCAAGCTGTTCACGGGCAAGCTGGGCATCGGGCTGCTGATGACGATCAGCGCGGTCGGCGCGGTGATCCTCGGCTACGTCGAGGAGGCCGCGGCGTTGGCGTTCCTGTACTCCATCGCCGAAGCGCTGGAGGACAAGGCCATGGATCGCGCCCGCGGCGGGCTGCGGGCGCTGCTCAAGCTGGTCCCGGAGACCGCGACCATCCGGCGGGATGGCGCGTCCGTGGAGGTCGCCGCGAAGGATCTGGCCGTTGGTCAGCTGATGCTCGTGCGTCCGGGTGAGCGGATCGCGACCGACGGGATCGTCCGCACGGGCCGGTCGAGCCTGGACACCTCGGCGATCACCGGGGAGTCGATCCCGGTGGAGGTCGAGCCCGGCGACGCGGTGTCGGCCGGGGCGATCAACACCGCCGGTGCCCTGGAGGTCGAGGCGACCGCGGCGGGTACCGACAATTCGCTGACCACGATCGTGGAGCTGGTGGAGCAGGCGCAGGCGGAGAAGGGCGACCGTGCCCGCCTGGCCGACCGCATCGCCCGGCCGCTCGTGCCTGGCGTGCTGATCCTCGCCGCTCTCGTCGCGATCATCGGCTCGCTGCTGGGCGACCCGGAGCTGTGGATCACCCGCGCCCTCGTGGTGCTCGTCGCCGCGTCGCCGTGCGCGCTGGCGATCTCGGTCCCGCTGACCGTCGTCGCCGCGATCGGCTCGGCGAGCAGATTCGGCGTGATCATCAAGTCCGGCGAGGTCTTCGAGCGGTTCGGCGTGATCCGCCACGTCGCCGTCGACAAGACCGGCACCCTCACCCGCAACGAGCCCGCCGTCACCGCCGTGCTCACCACCGAGGGCGTGACCGAGGCGCAGGCGTTGGCGTGGGCTGCGTCGCTGGAGCAGCACAGCACCCACCCGCTGGCCGCCGCGATCACCGCCGCCGCCCCCGGAGCTCCCGCCGCCTTGGACGTGACCGAGCAGGCCGGGCACGGCATCGAAGGCAGCATCGACGGGGCCAGGGTCACAGTCGGTAGCCCCCGCTGGCTGGACGCGGGGACGCTCAAGGACCAGGTCGCGGGCTTGGAGGAGCAGGGCATGACCGTCGTGATCGTGCACCGCGACGACGCCCCGGTCGCCGCGGTCGGTGTCCGCGACGAGCTGCGCCCCGAGGTCCCAGAGGTGGTCCGCACCCTCGCCGCCCAGGGCGTCGGGGTGACGATGCTCACCGGTGACAACGCCCGCACCGCCCGGGCGCTGGCCGCGCAGGCCGGGATCGAGGACGTGCGCGCCGAGCTGCGCCCGGAGGACAAGGCCACCGCGATCAGCGAACTGGGCGGGCACGGCTCGGTCGCGATGATCGGCGATGGCATCAACGACGCCCCCGCCTTGGCCGCCGCGGACATCGGCATCGCGATGGGCGCGACCGGCTCCGACGCTGCGATCGAGTCCGCCGACGTCGCCTTCACCGGCCACGACCTGCGGCTCCTCCCGCGGGCGTTCGACCACGCCCGTCGCGGCAGGCGCATCATCAACCAGAACATCATCCTGTCGCTGCTGATCATCGCCGCCCTGCTGCCGCTGGCCCTGTTCGGCGTGCTGGGGCTGGCCGCGGTGGTGCTGGTGCACGAGATCGCCGAGGTCGTCGTCATCCTCAACGGGCTCCGCGCGGCTCGGACCCGAAAAGAGCGGATCGCATGAAGGTCGAACTGTTGCACATCCTCGACTGCCCGAACACGGACATCGCCGAAGCCAACGCGCGTGCTGCGCTGGACGCAATCGGATTTGTGGACGTGGCCGTCGAACTGGTAGCCATCCGGACCGAGGCCGAAGCGACGAATTCTCCGTTCGGAGGATCACCCACGCTCCTAGTCGACGGCGTCGACCTGTTCCCGACCGCACCGGTCCGCTCGCTCGCGTGCCGCGTCTACTCGACGGAAAGCGGATTCGCCGGAGCGCCCACGCCGGAGCAGATCGAAGCAGCGCTGCGAGGCGCTTCTCGATAGAGCGACAACCACTGGGGACGCAATTAGCGGGCCACACCCGCGGCACAACGATGTTCCCCGCATGGATCGAGCTCCCTCAAGAGCATGGGAGGGGCAAGCGCCGATGTTGCTTGCCCCTGCGGCGCTCACACTCCCTCAGACGAGCAGCTCTGCCAAGAGCGCTTCGATGCGCCCCTTGATCTCGTCGCGGATCGGGCGCACCGCCTCGATGCCCTGTCCGGCGGGGTCGTCGAGCTTCCAGTCCTCGTACCGCTTGCCCGGGAAGAACGGGCAGGCGTCGCCGCAGCCCATCGTGATCACCACGTCGGAGGCCTGCACCGCCTCGGTGGTGAGCACCTTCGGCTGCTCGGCGGTGATGTCAATCCCTTCCTCGCGCATGGCTTCGACGGCCACGGGGTTGATCTGCTCGGCGGGCATGGACCCGGCCGAGCGGACCTCGATGCGGCCTGCGGCGAGGTGGCGGAGGTAGCCGGCGGCCATCTGGGAGCGGCCGGCGTTGTGGACGCAGACGAACAGGACAGAGGGCTGCTGAACGGTCATGAACTTTGGCTTCTTTCAGTCGGTGAGGGTCGCGAGGAGGGCGCGGACGCGGGACTCGATGTCGTGTCGGATCGCGTCGACCCCTTGCGGGGAGGCGAGGGCGGGGTCGCCGACGGCCCAATCCTCGTAGCGGACACCCGGGATGATCGGGCACACGTCGCCGCAGCCCATCGTCACCACAACGTCCGCGGCGCGGACGGCGTCGTCGGTCAGCGGCTTCGGGAACGCATCCCGAGCCTCCTGCTCGCCTTCGATCTCGACGAGCAGGGAGCGCACGTGCGGGTGCAGGTCCGACGCCGGGGTCGAGCCTGCGGAACGGGCGATCACTCGGCCGTCGGCGAGCTGGTTGACGATGGCGGCGGCGAGCTGGGAACGGCCCGCGTTCTGCACGCACACGAACAGCACCTGCGGCACCCCCGAAGACCGATCCCGGGTGAGGTCGGCGAGGCGCTGGCGGGCGAAGCGCTCGGTCAGCGGGATCATGTGCTGCGTCAGCTTCGCCGACCGCACCAGGCCCGCGTAGGACTCGCGCACGATCGCGATCACGACATCACGGTGCAGCCCGGTCAGCTCGTTGGCCAGTTCCTCGGCGAGCCGGGTCACGCGGGCGTCCATCTGCCGCAACGCTTCAACTCGCGCCTGAGCGTCCTCCGGCTCGTCGGCGACTGCCGCTGGTGCGAACGCGTCGAGGAGGGCCGCGACGGCGCGCTGCTTGCCCGGCGCGATCCGGTACCAGACCCACGTACTGCGCCGCTCGGACCGCAGCATCCCGGTCTCCTTCAACACCTTCAGATGGTGGGAGACGGTCGGCTGGGACACGTCGGCGAGCTCCGCGAGATCGCACACGCAGGACTCGCCGCGCGGGTCGGTCGCGATCGCGGACAGCATCCGCAGCCGCAGCGGATCCGCCAGCGCCTTGAGCGCCCCGGCCACAGTCGCAGCTGCGTCGGCGCCGATCGCGTGCATCGCGGAGGGCGCGCACGCCTCGGCGTCGGGAAGGACAGCGGTGTCGGTCATGACGTCCTCGATTCGATCGTGGATTCGGTGGCGTAGGGGTCGGTGCGGAACCAGGCTTTCGCCGCCCAGAGCGAGACGTAGACCAGCCCCACCAACACGGGCACCTCGATGAGCGGGCCGACGACCCCCGCCAAGGCCTGCCCGGAGGCCGCGCCGAAGGTGCCGATGGCGACCGCGATGGCCAGTTCGAAGTTGTTCCCGGCCGCGGTGAACGCGAGCGTCGTCGATCGCGCGTAGCTCAGGCCGATGCCCTTGCCGAGCAGCAGCCCCGCGAACCACATCAGCCCGAAGTACACCAGCAAGGGAAGTGCGATCCGGGCGACGTCCATCGGCCGGGAGGTGACCTGTTCGCCCTGGAGGGCGAACAGCAGCACGATCGTGAACAGCAGGCCGTACAGCGCCCACGGCCCGACCCTCGGAAGGAACGTCTCCTCGTACCAGTCGCGCCCCTTCCGCTTCTCGCCGATCCACCGCGAGGCGAACCCCGCGGCGAGGGGGACGCCGAGGAAGACGATCACATTCAGCGCGATCTGCCAGACCGAGATCTCCAGCCCTTGCGTGTCCAGCCCCAGCCAGCCCGGCAGGACGGTGAGATAGAACCAGCCCAGCAGGGAGAACGCGACGACCTGGAACACCGAGTTGATCGCCACCAGCACCGCGGTCGCTTCCCGGTCACCGCAGGCCAGATCGTTCCAGATCACGACCATCGCGATGCAGCGGGCGAGCCCGACGATGATCAGCCCGGTGCGGTACTCGGGCAGATCCGGCAGGAAGATCCAGGCCAGGGCGAACATCACCGCCGGCCCCACGAGCCAGTTCAGCACGAGCGAAGAGACCAGGAGCTTCTTGTCTCCGGTGACGGCGGCGACCTTGTCGTAGCGGACCTTCGCGAGCACCGGATACATCATCACCAGCAGGCCCAGCCCGATCGGGACCGAGATCCCACCGACCTCCATCGCGGACAGCACGTCGGAGAGCACAGGCACGAACCGGCCGAGGAGGAGACCGGCGACCATGGCGAGGCCGATCCACAGCGGCAGCCACTTGTCGAGTGTGGAGAGCCGTTTCGGTGCGGTGCGGGTCACGGTGTCGGTCATGCGAGCAGCTCCTCGATCTTCGTCGCGTAGACGGGCTTCGGGTGCGCGCCGATCAACACGTCCACCCGTTCCCCGTTCCGATAGAACCCGAGGGTCGGGATCGAGGTCACGCCGGCCGCGGTCACGGTCTCGGGGTTCTGATCGGCATCGACCTTCACGATCTTCACCCGGCCCGCGTACTCACCGGCGAGCTGGTCCAGGATCGGGGCGATCGCCTTGCATGGCCCGCACCAGGCCGCCCAGATGTCGACCACGACGGGCAGCTCGGAGTCGAGCACCTCGGCCCGGAACGTGGCGTCGGTGACGGGGGTGACGGTGCTCATGCGGAAACCTCCAGAACAGGTGCGGAAACGGTGGCGGGAGCAAGGTTCGACAGGTAGTGCTGGGCGTCCTGCGCGGCCGCGCAGCCGGTGCCCGCGGCGGTGATCGCCTGCCGGTACGTGTGATCGACGAGATCCCCGGCCGCGAACACCCCGGCCAGGTTCGTCCGCGTCGACGGGTGCGCGACCCGCACGTACCCGTCCGCGTCGGTGTCGACCTGGCCGGTCACGAGATCTGAACGCGGGTCGTGCCCGACCGCGACGAACACCCCCGTCGCGTCGAGTCTCCGCTCGGTCCCAGTGACGCTATCGCGCAGCGTGAGCCCGGTGACCTGCTCGTCGCCGAGGATCGCGGCGACCTCGCTGTTCCAGGCGACCTCGATCTTCGGGTCGTCCAGCACGCGCTGCGCCATGATCTTCGACGCCCGGAACTCGTCCCGGCGGTGCACGACGGTCACTTTCGACGCGAACCGGGTGAGAAACAGGGCCTCCTCCATCGCGGAGTCTCCGCCGCCGACCACGGCGATCTCCTGGTCGCGGAAGAAGAACCCGTCGCACGTCGCGCACCAGGACACTCCGTGCCCGGACAAGCGGTCCTCCTCGGGGAGGTCGAGCTTGCGGTACGCGGAGCCCATCGCCAGGACCACCGCCCGCGCCCGATACGTGGCCCCGGCACCGGTCTCGATGATCTTCACGTCGCCGTCGAGGTCGAGGCGGGTCGCGTCGTCGTAGACGATCTGAGCGCCGAACCGTTCAGCCTGCGCCCGCATCGACTCCATCAACTCCGGACCCTGCACACCATCGACGAAGCCGGGGAAGTTCTCCACCTCGGTCGTCGTCATCAACGCCCCGCCCGCGGTCAACGAGCCGGCGATCACGACCGGGGCAAGCCCCGCACGAGCAGCGTAGACCGCCGCGGTGTACCCGGCGGGACCGGACCCGACGATGACCAACTCGACCTCTTGATTCGACATGTATCTATATTGACGCTTCTCGAAGCACGCGGCAAGTCGGCGAGGCGCATCTGGGTGGTGTTTGCCGAAGGTTCATCTTCCGAGGGCGGCTACGCACTGTCGGCCGTGATGTTCTGCGGTCCCGTGGCGGTGTGGGAGTAGCGCAGCGCGGTCTCGATGCCGATGCCGAAGAGGTCGCAGATGCGCCTGACGTCGCCGCCGGCCTGCTCGACTTCATAGAGAATCCGGTCGGTGCGCAGGGCCTGGGCTGTCACTCCGGCCTTCTTCCAGGGGAAGTTCCGGCCGGGCGGCGAGAGACGGGGCGCGGTCTGGACGGTGACGAGCAGGTAGGGGTTCTTCGTTTCCGGCCAGCGCTGGGCACGGTGGTCGAGCCACGCGCTCAGGCGGACGCGGACAGGTTTCGCGAGCGGGATGAAGCGGACGTCGGGCATTCGCAGACGTCCGTCGATGATGTCGGTGAGTTGGATGTGCTGGACCTGCTGCGTGGTCAGGGCGTGGAAGGCGACGAGCGAGACGGCCAACGCGATTGCGGGGTCGGGGTTGACCAGGGCGTCGCGGATCGCCGTGGGCTCCATTGGCAGCGGTGTGTTGCGCCGCGGGCCGCGCAGCGGGATCGCATTCGTCGGGTCGGTGAAGACCTGCTTGCGGCCGCGCAGGATCGTGAACAGACTGCGGAAGCCGAGCAGCATCGTATGGCGACGGGAGGGGTCGTCAGGGAGGGCGGCGAGGATGTCTTCGGTGCTGATCCCTGCGAGGCTGGTGCGCCCGTCGTCGACCCAGCGAGTGATCGCGGGGAGGATGCCGTACATCTGGCCTTTGACGGTCATCGTGTCGCGGGGCTGACGGCGCGGCGGGGTCTTGGAGCCGTCGACCATGATGTCGCGCCAGAGCTCGAGCTGGGATCGCATCGGCTCAGGAAGGGCGTGAGTCTTGCGTTCGAAGAGCTTGGTGAACGAGGGCACCCGATCGTCGATGAGGAGCCCGGCGTCTTCGAGGACTTCGATGGTGGAGCGGATGTTGCTGCCGTCGTCGTAGCTGCGCATCGCGAGGATGTCAGAGGCGCGAAAGCGCAGATTCGCGCCGGGGAACACGAGCTGCAGGACTTTCAGGGTGCGCCTGACCTGGTTGGTCTGTCGCTTGCTCCAGGCGTACTCGCGGGCTCGGGCGTAGAGGAAGTGGTCGGTACGGCTGGTGATGTCGCGCAGCCGGATCTCGTTGGAGCGCTGACGGAGGCGTTCGGGGTCGGGGTCGATATGAAACAGGACCGGCTGGTAGCTGGCGGGAACCGGCGGCGGCGTGTTGATGACCTTGAGCGCTTCGCGGATGCTCATCGCCATCGGCAGGCGGAGTTCTGCGGGCCGGCGGGAGTCGTTCATCGAGGCGAGGAAGAGCTGCTGGCCGTACGTGCGGGCCGCGTCGAGGTCGAGCGGTTCACCAGGCGTCTGGTGGTAGCGGGCGGTTTCCAGGCAGAGGCGGCAGTAGCCCTGCTCACCGATGGTGACCTCGCGGTGGCAGGAGACGCACTCGCCCTGCGGGTAGTGCGTGAACCACCAGCGGCACTTCCAGCACCGCCAGTTGCGTTGCCGGTAGACGCCCCAGGCGAGGCAGTCGCGGCAGGAGCCGATGAAGCCGGGGCTGCCGGGGTGACAGTGGGCGCAGAGCCCTTGGCTGTAATACTCGGCCGATCCGCACTTGCTGCACGCCGGCGGTGTGAACGGGCCGCCGGGGATGCAGTCGTAGCAGAAGTCGATTCGGGGTGTGAGCCACGCGGCCGGCTTCACCCCGCACGCAGTGCAGGGCAGCGGCGGACTCAAGGGTCCGTCCGGGCCGCGTGCCGGACTCATAGCGGCGGCGCCGGCCGATCGTTCTTCGGACCGAACCGGGGCGCGACCATATTCGTGCTCCCACTCGCTTCTACCCGCCGACGGGCGCCGGGCTTGCGGGCTCGGACTTTCTCGGGCTCGGGCACGAGAAGATCAGTCGGCTCGCAACCGAGGACATGGCAGATGACATCGAGATCGTCCAGCCGGATCGTGGTCGGGGTGCCCGTCCACAGCCCGGACATCTTGCCCTGGCTGATCTCTAGCCCGGCGTCGGCGAGCATCCGCCGCAGTTCCGCCGACTTCCAGATGCCGCGCTCGGCGGCCTGGACTCGCAGGTTCCATTTCATCGCGTGGTCATCCCTTCAAATCGGTCTTCCAGCCGTTGGTTCGCTTGCATCCACGAGTCCTCGACGTGCTCGCCCGGAACGTGGATGTACTGCGTCGTGGTCGCCAGCCACTGATGCCCCAGCAGCTCTTGCAGGGCTTTCAAATCCATGCCCGCCAGATACAGCGACGACGCGCAGTAATGGCGGAGCACATGCGGTGTCATCCGTCCTCCGGCCCAGGCGGGCAGGAACCGCTCAGTCGCTCGGGCCAGGCCTCGCCGGAGCACATCGTCGCTGGCCCGCCAGGAACGACCGAGCTCGTGATCGAACCGCTCGGACGGGATCATCGGGGCATCCGGGTCATCCCAATCAGGGCCGAACCGATGCCGCACATCGCCGAGCCACCAGTCGATGAGCTTGTCCGCCCCGTTGATCGCAGGCACCAGACGCTGCTTCGACCCTCGTCCGCGCGAGCCTTTCCCGAACCGGACATGCAGCTTACCCAGCGCCCCGAGATCGGGCCGCCAGTCACGGATGTCGAGCTTCGTGCTCTCCGTGATGCGCACCCCAACCCTTCGCCAGAGCGACGCAGCAAAGTAGTTCCTGGCAGCGGGCAGGTAGCGCCGCTCGTCCTGGAGTGAGGCGGCCCACCCACCGAAGAGCCGATCGATCTCCGCATCGGACGGCGGCACACGGACCTTACCCAGCGACGAGCCGGACTGCCGGTTGTACTCGTCGATAGGCTGCTCGATCACCCACTCGGTCAGCGCGTTGATGTCACCCTGGTACCGGGCGATGGCAAAGTCGTAGAACTGCGCGATCGCGCCAGCCTTGCTCGCCCGCGTCGTGACCGCCAGCCCAGCCCGACGCAGCCCGGCCAGAAAAGCGTCCGCGTCGGAGGGCCTTGCTTGCCACAGCGGGACGTCGAGATGGTGACGGAACTCGAACACGACTGCTCTGGACTGCGCGATGTAGCCGTCGCTGAGCCCGGCGGCAGCCATCGCGAGGGCGTACTGGTCGATGATCTCCTGCTCGAAGTCGGCAGCGTCCTCCTCGGACCGCCAGCCCCTGGCAGTTCCGATGCTCCGCATCGCGGCGAGCTTCATCACTCCGCAGCTTCACGAATTGTGACCATGCATCAAGAATACTGCAAAAGTGTCAGGAATCATGATGGTTCGTCAGGATTCTCGACAAGCGGTAAGTCCGTTGCAGCGGGCGGGCGGAGCGCACCTGAGAGACATGAACCTCGGTCAAGAAGATGCGGCTATAGAGACAGGCCACCGATGAACCTCACCAGCCCACGCCGATCCACCCCGAACGACGACGACACGACCGCTCCCGTCGAGCTGCCGCACGTCCTCGTCACCGTCGCCGCAGACGGCACCGTCACTGCCACGGTCGACGGGACACTTTTCGCGTCCCCGGACGTGAGCGCGTGGACGCGGGCGACGTTCGGACCGCTCATGGATGCCATCACCAAAGACCGCACCATCGCCGTCCGAGTCGAAGTGCGCGAGAGCGACGGCAGCGTCTTCACCGACATCCTCCGCACCCGCAAGCCCCGACGCGCAGCGGCCCCGTCTGAGACGCCTGTGCCGGAGACTCGTCGGAGTCGCCACGCTCGCCGGGTTCCGCGCTTGGCTGAGGTCACAGGTCACGGGTTCCTGCCCGGCGAGGATGTCGCCGTCGCGACGATCGTCTCCCACACTGACGCCACCGGAACCGGCGAAGCCCGGACGCTCGTCGACCTCGACGACCTGCCCGACGGCACGCACGAGGTGATCCTGTTCGGGCGCATCTCGGGCACGCTCGCGGTGCGGCGGCTGACATGAACCAGCGGCAGGCCGGGGGCATGGGCGACGAACTCACCAACGCCGCCTTGATTGGCCTGATCGGAGTGTTCGGGATCGCTCTCGTCCTCCGCGCCGCTGGCAGTGTTGCCGCGTTTCTCACCGGCGCGCCGCAGCCCGACGCTGGCGCGGCGGCGGGGCTTGGCGTGCTGTTCGACCCGGGTGATCCGGCGACCGCGCTCGGTGCCGACGGGCTCAATCCGGTCGTCTATTGGCTTGTCAGCGCCGCGCTTCTGGGTGGGCTCGCCGCCGGGATCGTATGGGTATGGATCGTTCTGCGCCGCCACACGCGGAAGACAGAGACCGACCCGCACCGACTCGCGGGGATCGCGACCAGCCATGAGGTCAAGGCCGCAGCCTCCGCGAAGGCACTGCTTCACCGCGCGGCCACGCTGCGGCCCTCCTTGGCGTCGCCAGCACCGCAGGATGTCGGCTACCTGCTCGGTGCCAGCCGTGGAACGAAGATCTGGGCATCGGTCGAGGACTCGATCCTGCTGATCGGCCCACCCCGCTCCGGCAAAGGCCTGCACGTCGTCATCAACGCGATCCTCGACGCACCCGGCGCAGTCGTCACCACCAGCACGAGGCCCGACAACCTCACCGCGACCCTCCGCGCCCGACGCCGCAAGGGCGGGCCAGTCGCCGTGTTCGACCCCCAACACCTCGCCGAAGGCATCCCCGCCGGGCTGCGCTGGTCACCCATTCGCGGCTGTGACGATCCGCTGACCGCGATGATCCGCGCCAACGGACTCGCCGCCGCCACCGGACTCAGCGCAGGAGGGGTCGAGTCCGGCGGGTTCTGGGAAGGCAAGACCCGCACCGCACTCCAGAGTCTGCTGCACGCCGCAGCGCTCGACGGACGCCCGCCCGCCGAGCTGTTCAGGTGGACTCTTGACCCCAGCGCCGCATCCGAGGCCGTCGCGATCCTCAACTCCCACCCGAACGCGGCGATGGGCTGGGACGACTCACTGGCCGCGATGATCGACGCCGACCCCAAGACCCGCGACAGCATCTGGCAAGGCGTCTCCCTCGCCCTCGCCGCCCTCGCCGACCCTCGCGTACTCGATGCCGTCACACCAGGCCCGAACGAACACTTCGACCCCGAAACCTTCCTCACCGAGCAAGGCAGCCTGTACCTGCTCGCCACCGGCGCCGGAGCAGGAGCCTCCGCATCGCTGGTAGCAGCGTTCGTCGAAGACCTCATCGAAACCGCCCGACGACTCGCCTCCCGCTCACCCGGAGCCCGGCTCGACCCGCCACTGCTGCTCGCACTCGACGAGATCGGCAACCTCGCCCCACTGCCGTCCCTTCCGACGCTCATGGCCGAAGGCGGCGGCACCGGCATCACGACCATGCCGGTCTTGCAGTCCCTCGCCCAAGCCCGCGACCGGTGGAGCGAGCACCAGGCCAGCGCGATCTGGGACGCCAGCATCGTCAAGATCATCCTCGGGGGCGCGTCGAACAGCCGCGACCTCCAAGACCTGTCCACGCTCATCGGTGAACGCGACGAGTACACCGACAGCGTGACCCTCGGCGACCACGGCACCCGCTCCAACCAGCGCTCGATCCGCCGCGTCCCGATCCTGCCGCCAGACCGCATCCGCACCCTGCCTTTCGGCACCGGCATAACGATGCTCCGCTCAGCGCCGCCCATCGTCACCGACCTCCGCGCCTGGCCGACCCGGCCCGACGCCGCACAGCTCCGCAGTGATCGCGACGAACTCGAAGCCCTCCTCGCCGTCCCGTCTCCTGAGCGCGGACCTGGGCGCGGGAGCGCACCTGCCTGACACAGCGGCCACGCACGGCTGGTCGCCCGAGTTCAGGAGGAGGCCATCATGGCCATTCGCACCCACCAGTCCATCTCCGGTTTCGTTGCCTCGGACCCGCAGCTCAGCTACACCGAGCGCGGTGACGCGCGCCTGTACATGAAGGTCGGGATAGAGCACTACCGCAAGGAGCCCGACAACTCCTTCACGCAGTTGGAGACGACCTTCCACGACCTCATCGCGTATCGCGGCGCCGCCGAGCAGGGAGCTGCGCGGCTCGCCAAGGGCGACAACATCATCGCCGACGGACGGGTGCGCGGCTACTCCTACGAGCGAGACGGCCAGCGGTACGAGGGCGAGGAGTTCATCGCGACGCGCATCGGTCACGACCTGGCCCGAACCCGCTACCAGGTGGACCGAAGCGAACGCGCTTCCGGCCGCGATGCCACGGCCTTCGCCACCCCTCAGCAGGCTGCGCCGTCCACCGCGACCGCCATTGGAATGTGAGCGACGCCACCATGAGCGATCAGTTCTTCCAAGAGCACGGCGACGCGCCGCCCGAGGCAGGCCCGGCATCACCACGATTCGACGTACCTGAGCCGCCGCATCCAGTGAACTGGAACCTGCTGACCGCCAACGATCTCGAAGCCGAATTGCTTGAACTGAACCGATGGGTGGACTGGCTTCGCCACACCTACGGTCTTCCGGCCAGTGTCGTGCCGCCCTACTGGCATCGGCACCCCGAACTCCTCTGGGAGCTGTCGGCACTGCACCTGCACTGGCTGTGCGCGTACGACCCGGAGCAGAACGGCTCGGCACCGCTCGGCTGGCATCGCGACTTCGCCGATACCCGCGCTCGTCTCCGCGATTGGGTGGCGGCCTGCGGCACTCGGCTCGACCGGGACCGCCCGACTCGCCAGACGAGCTGGCCGGGGGAAGACCCTGCGCCGTCCATCGAGGACTCACCGATCACTGATCGCGACGAGGACTTCGTACGGTTCGTGATCGATACGGTGGCGGCACGGCAGGAGGCAGAGGATGCCTTCTTCGCAGGCGTCGATCTGGAGACCGGCGAGGTGTGAGGGTGGCGCGTCGCTATGAGCGGAAGACCGGGCAGCGCCAGCAGAGCGAGCGCGAGCTGACGGTCCGTGCCGAGTTCCATGAGCCGCCCGACCTGGACAAGCTCTGCGAGCTGCTGATCCGCCTCGGACTCCAGCAGTCAGGCTCGTGCCGCTCGGAAGCCGCGACGCGACCGAAGCGCCCTCGTGCCGGGGCGAGCGCGTCGTCGTAGAATGTAGGCATCCGTCGCGGATGGCGGATGTTGTGGTCCTAGCGCTTCGCCTCGGCGGGGCAAAGTAAACGTGGCCGACTTGGCCTAGTCCTACAGCCTTCGGGCTCTTCTCACGATCAACATCCGCTCACACAAGTCCGCGTCGACAAGACCAGTGACTGTGGAGAAGAGCCATGACGATCATCGACGCGAACCGCACCGCGATAGACAGCCTCGTAGCGCCAACCCCGTTCCCCGGATCGTTCGCCGTCTCCTACCTGCGGGTCTCCACGAAGGAGCAGGCGGAGAAGGGCGGTCAGGCCGAGGGCTTCTCGATCCCGGCGCAGCGCGAGGCCAACCAGCGCAAGGCCGACCAGCTCGGCGCAACGATCATCGAGGAGTTCGTCGACGCCGGCGAGTCCGCGCGCAAGGCCGACCGACCCGAGCTGATGCGCATGATCCAGTACGTCACGAAGCACAAGACGAACTACTGCATCGTCCACAAGGTCGACCGGCTCGCCCGCAACCGAGCCGACGACGTGACCATCCACCTCGCGCTCAAGGACGCCGGGGTCACACTGGTGTCGGCCACGGAGAACATCGACGAGACCCCATCGGGGATGCTGCTGCACGGCATCATGTCGTCGATTGCCGAGTTCTACTCCCGCAACCTCGCCACCGAGGTCGTCAAGGGCCTGTCACAGAAGGCCGCGCAGGGCGGCACCGTGACGAAGGCACCCATCGGCTACCGCAACGTCGGCGTACGCGACGAGTTCGGAAGGGAGATACGCACTGTCGAGATCGACGAGGAACGAGCCCCACTGATCCGGTGGGCGTTCCAGGTGTTCGCCTCCGGCGACTGGACGACAAGCCAACTCCACCAAGAGCTGGTGGCGCGCGGGCTGACCAGCGCCGCGACACCTCGACGGCCCTCCCGACCCATCGCGAAGTCGTCGGTGCACCGGATGCTGACGAACCCGTACTACAAGGGCAGCGTGCGCTACCAGGGCGTGACCTACGCGGGTGCGCACGAGGCCATCGTCCCGGGCGAGGTGTGGGACCAGGTGCAGACCGTGCTCGGCACACACCGATCCGCGGCGGACGCCACCCAGGTGCACGATCACTACCTGAAGGGCACCGTCTTCTGCGGGCAGTGCGGCGCGCGTCTGATCGTGTGCAACGCCAAGAGCAGCCAGGGCACGATCTACCCGTACTTCGTATGCGCCAGCCGCCATGGTGGCAGGGGCGACTGCACCCGGCAGGCGATGCTCATCGAGCAGGTCGAACGACTCGTCGAACGCTTCTACGCGCGGGTCCAGATCGACCCCGAAACGAAGCAGGCGCTCTCGGCGATGCTCCATGCCAGGTTCGACGAGATGATGTCCGAGGGAGCAGCGGAACTCGGCGGCCTCGCGAACCGTAGAACTCAGCTCGAAGGCGAGCAGCAGAAGCTGCTCCAGGCACACTACGCCGGCGCCATTCCACTCGACCTTCTCAAGCGGGAGCAGGACCGAATCACCGCGTCGCTGGAGACCATCGAGTACCGGATCAACGCGCACCACGGCCACTACGCCGACGCACGAGCGAACCTCAATGACTCGCTGACGTTACTGTCGAACGCCGCTGACATCTACGCCCGCGCCGACGACGCAAACCGTCGGCTCCTCAATCAGGCACTGTTCAAGGCGATCTACATCGACGAGGACAACGACGTGCGCGTCGGCTACCGGACCCCCTACGACGGGCTCAGCATCCCGGACTTGCAGGCCGACGCCCTGAGCTGGGCCGCCCAAGCAAAGAAAGAGGGCCAGGTTGGAACCTCGACCAAGGGTGGCCCCTTGGTCGAAAGTTCAAACCTGACCCATCTGGGGTGAGTGACGGGACTCGAACCCGCGACTTCCTGGACCACAACCAGGTGCTCTACCAGCTGAGCTACACCCACCATTGCGGCTGACACCTTGGCGTCAACAGCGACGTGAAGCATAGCGGTCACGGGGCGTCTGGACGAAACGAGTTCAGAATCGAACTCATTCGGTGGTGGCTGGCTCCGGCAGGACCGGCTCGCTCGGTCCGTCCGGACCCAGATTCAGGGTGCCTTGGTGCCGGGCCGCGATTTCCTTGCAGGTCGATGAGTCGGGCCCAGGCAGCGGGACGAAGAGCGCCTCGCGGTAGTAGCGCAGCTCCTCGATCGACTCCCGGATGTCAGCCAGCGCTCGGTGATTGCCGGACTTGGCGGGGGAGTGGAAGTAGACCCGCGGATACCAGCGTCGGGCCAGCTCCTTGATCGAGGAGACATCCACGTTGCGGTAGTGCACGTGGCTCTCCAGCGTCGGCATGTCCCGGGCCAGGAAGGCGCGGTCGGTGCCGATGGTGTTGCCGGCCAGCGGGGCCTTGCGGCCGTCTGGCACGTGTGCGCGGATGTAGTCGAGGACCAGTTCTTCCGCGTGCTGCATCGACAGACCATCGGCGAGCAGCTCGAGAAGCCCTGAGGTCTGGTGCATGTTGCGGACGAAGTCGCCCATCTGCGTCAGCGCCTCGTCCGACGGCTTGATCACCACGTCGACGCCTTCGCCGAGCACGTTCAACTCGCCATCGGTGACGACGGCGGCGACCTCGATCAGCGCATCGTTGATGAGGTCGAGACCAGTCATCTCGCAGTCGATCCAGACCAGTTCGTCGCTCACCGCTGAGATTTTACGGGTATCCAGCGGGCCAGCCACGCGGAGCCGAGCCAGGTGATCGCTCCCATCACGACGGTGGCCAGGCCCAGCGTGGCAATCGCGCTGATGGCGCCGATCGCCAGCGGGCCCAGCGCGTTGCCCAGATCGGCGCACAGTCGCCACCCACCGAGGAATTGCGAACGTCCTTCGACCGGCGCTGCATCCGCCCCCAGAGTGAGGACCACACCAGAGGAGATTCCGTTGCCCAGCCCCATCAGGCAGGCGACCGTTCCCACCGTCACGGCGGTGTCGGTCAGCGGCAGCAGGACGAATCCGACACCCAGGGTGATCATGGCGGGAATGGCCACCGCGGCGCGGCCGTACCGGTCCATGATCGCTCCGCCCGGATAGAACAGCAGGATGTCGACGCCCGCGGAGATGCCGAAGATAATGCTGGTGGTGGCCGCATCGATGCCTTGGGCCTCGGCCCACAGCGGGATGATCGCCTGTCGAGTCGCGCGGGCTGCGGAGAGTACCAAGACCCCGGTGCCCAGGGTGAGCAGGATGCGTCGGTGTTTCGCCAGCACCGAGAAGACGGTCGGCTGCGCCTGGCTGGGATCCTGGCGGCCGCCGCGCTCGTCACTGCCAGGCTTGTCTGCCGGCGGAGCCAGGTCCGGCAGCAGAGCGGACAGGCCGGCGGCGAGCAGGCTCATCACGGCGGCGAACACGTACGCGCTGGCGATGTTCGACCTAGTGACAATGATCGCGCCGACGAACGGTCCGACGAAGCTGCCGATCCGGAACACCCCGCCCAAGGTCGACATCGCCCGGGCTCGGATGCGCAGCGGTACGGCCGCCGTCAGGTAGGTCTGCCGGGCCAGGCTGAAGACCGCGTTGGCCAGGCCGGCGACGAATACGGCTGCGGAGAGCAGGACTACCGTCGGCGCGAGGAACGCTCCGATCAGCGCGCACACATCGATCAGGCACGCGAGTATCAGCGCCCGCCGCTCACCGATCCGCGCGGCCAACGCGCCCGCCGGCAGGTCGCCGACCAACTGCCCGATCCCGAGCATCGCGACGACCAGCGCGGCGACCCCGATGCTTGCACCCAGCTCACGAGCTGAGAGAGCGACCAACGGCAGGATCGCGCCTGCCCCGATCGACACCAGCAATGTGGGCCCGTAGACCGGAATCGCGACCTGCCGCCAACTGAACGTCTCGGCGGGATCGGGTTGCATAGCCGGACCATCCTACGGGGATCGGGCCTCGCGTATCTCCAGGCGCAGTAGGTCAGCGTTCGCCTACCCTGATGAAGGTGAGCAGGGTCTTCGGCATCAGCTTCTCCTCGGTCTATCCCCTCTACGTGGCCAAGGTGGAGAAGAAGGGCCGCACCAAGGATGAACTGGACCAGGTCATCGGCTGGCTCACCGGCTTCGACGAGTCTGAGCTCATCGAGCATCTCGACGCAGGCACCACGCTCCAGGACTTCTTCGCTGCTGCTCGACTCAATCCGAACGCCTCGTTGATCACCGGCGTCGTCTGCGGGATCCGCGTGGAGTCCATCGACGACCCCCTGATGCAGAAGATCCGCTACCTGGACAAGCTGGTCGACGAACTCGCCAAGGGCAAGTCAATGGAGAAGATCCTCCGCTCCTGACCTGAGCGAGCCCGTCGCGAGCGACCACGCAGCGGAGCGCCCGTTTCCCCGAGCGAGCGTTAGCGAGCGAGCCCCGTCGCGAGCGACCGAGAGCAGAGCGCGGCTCTGCCTGGACTGAGGAGAACGCAGACACGCTCTTCGTCTGCGGTCGACGAGGGAAGGCAGAGTCTTGAGCGCGTCGCGAACAGCGAGTGACGACAGCCAGCGCCCCCGGTAGGAATCGAACCTACGACCAAGAGATTAGAAGGCTCCTGCTCTATCCGCTGAGCTACGAGGGCCGGGACCGGCATCATAGTTCGCTCGGGACTCGGTAGCCTCCCGTTATGAGCATCGCGCCCGCCGTGGTGAGAAGACAGTTGACGATCTCAGGTGGACTCACCCTGGGCTATCGCGAGTGGGGCCGTCCCGACGGTCCGGTGGTGATCTTGTTGCACGGCCTCGGATCTGACGCCGATGACTGGGCGCTGGCCGGCCCTGGCCTCGGTCGGCGTTTCCGGGTGATCGCGCTGGACGCCCGGGGGCACGGGCAGAGTAACTGGGCGGACTCCTACGAGCTGACCAGTCTCCGCGACGACGTACTCGCCGCGATGGATGCCCTCGGAGTCGTCGCCGCGGCTGTCGTGGGTCACTCCATGGGCGGTGTGGTCGCCTATCTGCTGGCCGCGACTCATCCTGATCGGGTACGCGCTCTGGTCCTGGAGGACATGCCCGCTCCGGTGCCGGCCGACCCGCCGCGCGAGATCCCTGAGGGCCCCGAGCCGGGCGAGATGACCGACTGGGAGGCTGTTGCCGCGCTTCGAGTGTGGCGCAACGACCCCGATCCGATCTGGTGGGACTACGCAGCCGAGATCAGCGCCCAGACCCTCGTGGTGGGAGGGGACCGATCCGACCTGCCACAGGACCGCCTCGCCGAGCTCGCTGCACTGATTCCTCGCAGCAGCCTCACCTCGCTCGACACCGGCCACTGCGTCCATGCCGAGCGGCCGGGTGAGTTCCTCTCCGTCGTCACCCCGTTCCTCGACGGCGCTATCCGCTGACGCCGGCTGAAGACCGCGAGAAGGAGGTCTGGCACCAAGATCGCGACGGATTGGGTGCCAAACCTCCTTCTCGATCCGCCCCGAAGCCAAGGGATCGTCTGCGGCAGCGGTCCCGGATCTCGCGGACCCGAACCGGCCTGGACCGCAGGTACGCTGGCCCGCATGCCGGCCACCACTGCGACCCCTGCCCCTGGGGACGCCTCGTCGGCACCCCCAGTAGCGCCCAAGACTGACGGTCGCGAAGGCCCCACACGCATGAAGAAGCGTCGCAGGCCCGCCGATCCCGTCGTCGCGGCGCGGAAGGCTCGTCGCCGAAACAACATTCCAGCCGAGCCGAACGCCGCTGAGCCCATTCCGAAAAGGATCCTGCGCTCGCCGCTGGTGTGGCTGAGCGTGGTCATGCTGCTGGCGTACGCGGTGTGCCTGGTGCTGCTCTATCGACAGGTGGTCCCCGACCAGCAGGTGCCCGGTGGTCTGATCCCTGGTCTGGGCACCGAGGCGATTCCGATCGCTGCCCGCTATGCCGCCATCACCGCGATCCCGTTGTCACTGCTCTTCTTGTGGGCGGACCGTTTCCGGCCGCAGCGCTTCTGGGTCTGGCTGATGACCTTCGGCTGGGGCGCCTGCGTGGCGACCTTCTTTTCTGCGCAGATCAACACCTGGGCCGCCTCTCATCTCAGCATCGTCGGGGACGGTGATCCGGCGACCGGCGCGCGAGCGGCCATCTATGTCGCCCCGTTCGTGGAAGAGGCCGCCAAGGCAACTGTGCTGTTCTGGCTGGTCATCCTGATGCGCTACCAGTGGGTCAGCCGGGTCAGCGGGATCGTGCTCGCCGGTCTGTCCGGAGCCGCGTTCGCCTTCGTGGAGAACATCCTCTATTACGGCCGTGCCTACCGGTACGCCGCCCGCACCTTCGGTGAGGTGGCACCCCTCGACGCGCTCCAGGACCTGTTCATGCTGCGCGGGGTGATGACCTTCTTCGCCCACCCGCTGTTCACCGCGATGACCGGGATCGGGCTCGCGGTCGCGGTGCGGTCCAAGAGCAAGGTCGTCCGGGTGGTGGCGCCGCTCGCCGGCTACACGGCGGCGGCGTTCCTCCACATGTGCTTCAACGCCTCCGCGTCCTTGCTGCAAGGCCGGCAGCTGTTGCTGATCTATCTGCTGGTGGCGATCCCCCTGGTGATCGGCATGGTGATCTTCCTCATCCGGCAGATCCTGCGGGAGGGCCGGCTGATCCGGACCCGGCTGGTGGACTACGTACGGCTGGGCTGGCTCCCGGAAGCCGACCCAGCCGCGCTGTCGAGGGTGCGGACCAGAGGGCGGGCCCTGTGGCAGGCGATGTTCCTCGGCTCGGCCGCCTTCCTGGCCACGGTGCGGATGCAGCGGACGGCGACCGAGCTGGCCTACTTGCGGGACTCGGTGGTGCGGGGCATCGTGGACACTGCGGGAGCGGAGCGGGAGAAGCTGTTGTTGCACCGGATGTATGCCCTGCAGGGGCTGGCGGTCGTCCAACCGGCCGCTCGGGCGGCGTACCCGGCGTTCCGGCGCCGTCGGACGATCCCGGCCACGCCTGCGTACGCGCCCGCGGGCTTCCCCGGACCGGCCGGACTCGGTGGCAACTATCCGGCGCCACCGCCCCAGAGCTACCCGGTCAACGGTCTGCAAGGCCAGACTGCTATCCATTACTCCGAGGTCGACCCCACCTGGAAGCCGCCCGGTCAGTGACCTGACCCAGTCCGTGCTTTCGCCGATGTGGGCCGAACAGGAGGTGTTGGTGGTTGGTCTGGACGGGGCGCTGCTGAGCCTGCGAGATGCCCTCGCCGCCGTGCGGCTGCCCATCGACCTGCCCGGCACCGGCGAGCAGCGGCAGGCCGCGACGGAGGCGGCCAAGCAGCTCGATGACTACATCCTGCCGCGGCTGGCGACGATCGATGCGCCGTTGCTGGCCGTCGTCGGCGGCTCCACGGGCGCCGGAAAGTCGACCCTGGTGAACTCCGTGGTCGGTCGCCGCGTGTCCGCGCCCGGCGTGATCCGTCCGACCACACGCGCGCCGGTCCTGGTGCATCACCCCGACGACGCGAAGTGGTTTGCCGACCTGCGCATCCTGCCCGGTCTGGCGCGCTCGTCCGGGGTGACCAGCGACACCCGTTCCCTCCAGCTGGTCACCGAGCCCAACGTCCCGCCGGGATTGGCCATCCTCGATGCGCCCGACATCGACTCGGTCGTGGCCGAGAACCGCCAACTGGCTACTCAACTGCTCGCCGCCGCCGATCTGTGGCTGTTCGTCACCTCGGCCGCGCGCTATGCCGATGCTGTGCCGTGGGACTTCCTGCTCGCCGCAGCCGACCGCAGCGCCGCGGTGGCGGTCGTTCTCGACCGGGTGCCGCCGCGCGCCATGGCGGAGGTGCCGGCGCACTTGGGCCGGCTGATGGGGGAGCGTGGGCTCGGCCGTTCCCCGCTGTTCGCGGTACCCGAGACCGATGTCGACGCCGAAGGTCTGTTGCCGGTCTCGGCGATCCAGCCGATCCGGTCGTGGCTGGCGCGGTTGGCCGCCGATCAGGCCAGCCGTGCTGCAGTGGTCCGGCAGACCCTGGATGGTGCGATCTTCTCTGTCGTACGTCGTGGCCCGACCTTGGCGGATGCCGTCGACGAGCAGGCCGCCACCCTCAGCCAGCTGCGGGCCGAGGCGGATCAGTCGTACGCGGAGGCGGTCCGCACGGTCGGCGTCCAGTCCGCGGACGGCACGTTGCTGCGTGGTGAGGTGCTGGCCCGCTGGCAGGAGTTCGTCGGCACGGGGGAGTTCTTCCGTGCGGTCGAGGAGAAGATCAGCTGGCTGCGGGACAAGATCGGTTCGGTGTTCCGGGGCGAGCCGCCCGGTGCCAACAACCTCAAGGTCGCGGTCGGTTCCGGGCTGGAGGCGTTGCTCCGTAGCGAGGCCGACGCGGCCGCCGAACGGGCCGAGGCATCGTGGCGGGCCAACAGCGCCGGGCGCCAGCTGCTCGCTCGCGCGCATACCGATCTTGGTCGCGCGACGGCCGACTTCGACGAGCGCGCGGCATGGGTGATCCGTGACTGGCAGGGTGCGGTGTTAGAGCTGGTCGCCGACACCGGGATGAGCAAGCGGTCACGCGCTCGGTTCATGGCGCTCGGCGTGAACGGCGTCGGCGTCGCACTGATGATCGTCGTGTTCGCCCAGACCGGCGGGGTCACCGGGGCCGAGATCGGCATCGCAGGTGGCACCTCGGTGCTGGCTCAGCGGGTGCTGGAGGGAGTCTTCGGCGATCAGGCCGTCCGTACCCTCGCCAAGACCGCCAAGGACGAGTTGGACAGCCGCGTCGAGGCGTTGATGTCGGAGGAGCTGGTGCGCTATCACCAGGTGCTGGACGAGACGTTGGGTGATCCCGAGGCGGCTGATCGACTGCGTGCTGCCGTATCGGCCGTGGAGCGAGAGCTGGGCGCGGCATCGGTCGACGGACCAGGAGCGTCGGGTCCCACCGTTTCAGATCCCGGTGTCTCCAGTCTGGGTTCGTCGGTGCCGGAGGTGCCCGCGCTTCCGCAGACTCCCCAGACGCGACCGGGTCTGGAAGGGCTGAGGGTGCAGCAGATCCCGTATGGGCGAGGCGACGATGACGACGAGGACATCGTCGATGCCGAGCTGGTCGCCGACGGCGAGGACCGGACCTCGGACGGGTATCGCTGATGGGGATCTTCGGGCGCAAGCAGGCAGCGGAGCCGACTGCGGGCCTGGCTGACCGGGTCCGGGCCCTGGCTGAGGCCGTCGAGGCATGTCAGGGACGGGTTGACGAGGAGATCGTCGCCGAGGCGCGCCGGGTGACCCAGCAGGTCGATCAGCGGCTGGCGCTGTCGGGATCGGCCACGGTCGTGGCTTTGGCCGGGGCAACCGGTTCGGGCAAGTCCTCGCTGTTCAACGCGGTCTCAGGGACCGATCTCGCCCGCGTGGGCGTACGCCGACCGACGACCTCCGAACCGTTGGCGGTGACCTGGGGCGACGAGCCGACCGAGGACCTGCTGGACTGGCTGCAGGTGTCCCGCCGTCACGCCATTGCTACTGAGGGAAACGCTGCCGGCGCCCGACTGGACGGCCCGGGTGGGTCGGGTGGACTAGATGGGCTCGTGCTGCTGGATCTGCCCGATCATGACTCCACCGAGAAGGGCAATCAGCTGCAGGTGGATCGGATGGTCCGGCTGGTCGACGTGATGGTGTGGGTGGTCGACCCGCAGAAGTACGCCGATGCCGTGCTGCACGATCGCTATCTCAAGCCGCTGGTCGAGCACGCGCCGGTGATGGTGGTGGTGCTGAACCAGGTCGACCGGCTCGACGCTGCGCAGCGGAAGGCCTGTCTGCGGGACCTGCGCCGGCTGCTGGATTCGGAAGGACTGACCCGGACCGAGATCCGCGCGGTGTCAGCCGAGACCGGCGAAGGCCTGGTGGAGCTCCGCCAGTTGATCGCGGACCGGGTTGCCGGCAAGCTGGCCGCCGCACGTCGGCTCTCCGCCGATGTCGCGACGGTCGCGGACCGGCTGGCTGCGGCCTCGGGCTCCGCCGCCGCGCCGGAACTGAGCAAACGCAGTGTCTCGGCCATGAATGCGGCGATGGCCGAGGCGGCTGGTGCGGAGGCGGTCGCCGAGGCGGTCCGCGACGCCTGGCGGGTGCGGGGCGCCGCCGCGACCGGCTGGCCGGTGGTGGCCTGGGTGGGCCGACTCAAGCCTGATCCGCTGCGTCGCCTGCACCTGGACCGGCTGCCGACGTCAGCGAAGGGGCCGCCGAAGGCGATCGACCCGACCGCGGTGGGCCGGACCTCGCTGCCGGCCCGGTCGGGAGTACAGGCGGCGCGGGTCGACACGGCGGTGCGTGCGTTGGCGGATGAGGCGTCTGCGGGCCTGTCTCGGGGCTGGGCCGATGCGGTGCGAAACGCCGCACGTGCCGAGGAACCGCGACTGGCCGACCGCCTGGACCGTGCCGTGGCTCGGACCGATCTCGACATCGACCGGCGCCGCCGCTGGTGGCAGTTGGTGCGGGTGCTGCAGTGGGTGCTGCTGGCGGCGGTGGTGGCTGGCCTGCTCTGGCTGGGCTCGGCGTTCGTGCTGGCCTATCTGCAACTCCCCCCGCTGCCGGACGTGACCTGGGCCCGGCTGCCGGCGCCGACTGTGCTGGTGCTCGGCGGCATTCTCGCCGGACTGCTGCTGGCCGGCGCCAGCCGGATCGGGGTGGTGGTCGGTGCCGGCCGCCGCGAACGGACCGCTCGGACGGCACTCCGCCGGTCCGTAGCGGGAGTGACCAACGAGCTTGTGGTGCAACCCATCCAAGCCGAGCTGGATCGCTATGCCCGTGCCCGTACGGCCCTGGAACGCGCCACTCGCCGCTGATTGCCGTCCAAGCCGGCACAGCCGATTGTCGGTTGGGACTCTGCCCGAAGGGGCAACTGTCAAGCCTTGTCTTTGTCTGGCGCGGAAACTTACGCTGGTTAGATCTCCCGTGGGCCCGGTCAGCGCAGGAGGCAGGGATGTTCGAGTACGTACATGATCCGAAGCGCACCCTGCCAACGGTCTTGCGGCGGTCGGCGGTAGACATTCCCGGTGCCTCTCAGCTCCTCATGCTGCAACGGCAGGCCGGTAATGCCGCGACCGCCCGTGCCCTGCATAGCTCATTCAGCGCCAGTCCGGTGGTGCTCCAGCGGGCGTTGGTGGCCGGCAAGCTCAACGTCGTGGGCGAGACCCACACGCAGAGCGATAAGCGCCGGCCGGTCGAGAAGGCATTTTGCAGGGAGATGACCGGCAGTACCAACTACTGGACAGAGGCCGAGTTCCCGGACCTGCACATGGCCGTCCCCGGTCGTCGAGCCCGCGCTCAGGCGCAGCCTGGGCGCGACGCAAACGCAGACCTGATGGAGTTTCGGGCTGCTCACGCCGCCGCGATGCTCATCGGTCAGTACGAACGTACGGCGCAGGCGGCTGACATGCTCGTCGCCAGTGGAGTCAACGGATCGGGGCTGCGGACGTTCATCGATCAGGACTTCAGGAAGCTCGTCAAGTACAAGACGAGGACCGAGCGTGCCTGGCAAGCTACGCAGACCCCCGAAGTGAACAGCGCTGTCAAAGACGTCTTCCAGAGCGTCGAACGCATCGAGAAGGCATTCCTGGCCGCCGTGTCGACCGCGAGCAAGAGGCGCCAGGCGCTGGAGTTCCTACGCGATGCCAATGGTCCGGTCAAGCAGCTGGCCGCCCCGCTGGCGAAGGCAGTCGGCTTTCCAGGCTCGACCAACTTGGCCCACGAGATGCGCACCGCCAGGTCAACGATGATGGGCCTCGCGGCGGAGTTCTCCGGCCAGAAGGGTGTCTGGAAGGTCGGAGATCTCCACATCGCTGACGTGCTCGACGGTTCGGCACATACACAGCAGGTCAAGGCCAACTACGAGAGCAAGGATGATTTCAACGCAGAACTCGTCGCCTGGGCTCGTCAGAAGCGTCAAGAACGAGCGGCGCAGAACCAGACCTGAGCGGCATCGGTGGGCTTCCGCTCGAGACATCGACACCTGATGCGGTTCTTGCGATCGCTCGGCGGTGTGCGAGTTGTCCACAGGCCGGATTCGACCTCGAGCGTTGTCCACAGATCTGCGAAAGGCCCGTACGAAAACGCCTGACGTCCTTTGTGTCTAGACAGGGCGCCGGGAGGTCCGGGCCCGAGAGAGGACTCAGGACATGGACGCGTACGTGCAGTTGACCGGCAACGTCGGTGGAGCGGTGGAGTTCCGCACCGGCCGCCTGAACGCGGTGCCGATCGCCAGCTTTCGGCTGGCTCACACACCGCGGATCCGGCGGAACGGAGAGTGGGTCGACGGCCCGACCACGTGGATCTCGGTCACCTGCTTCCGGGCACTCGCCGAGAACGTGGCGGCCAGCCTGCACCGCGGCCAGCCGGTCCTGGTCGCCGGACGGCTGCGGACCAACGTGTGGGAGAAGGACGGCGTCACCTACGAGCGACTGATGCTCGAGGCGATGACCGTCGGTCATGACCTGTCGCGAGGGACGGCGAGCTTCACCAAGACCGCGACCGAGAGCCCGACGGATGAGCGTGCCGACAGCCTGGGGGAGATGCTCCATCACATCGAGAATCAGCACCGCGATTCCGGCATGGAGGACGAAGACCCTGAATCGCCCGGCGCGGGATGTGCCGATGGGTCCAGCACGGACGAGACCGGTGGAGGCGACTCCGCCACCGGGAACCGGGTCGGTGCGGACCCTTGGGCACGGATCGAGGAGGACGGAGTGGTCGCCGGCGTGGGCTGACGGTGCCGGGCGTGGGCTGACGGCGCCGGACTGCTGCGGAGTGGACTGCCTGCGTCAAGACTTCGGCTGAAAGGGCGCCGCTGGCGTCGGGCTGAGGACTTTGGTCCCTATCTCCTGGGACCGGAGGGGGCTAGCGGTCGGCGCGCCGACTTGCCAGGCTTGGTCAAACTCTGGCGAGGAGGCTGCGATGCGCGCGAAGGACATCATGACGACCCCGGCTGTCTGTGTGCGGCCGTCGACCCCGATCGCCGAGGTCGCTGCGATCCTCGCCCAGCGTGGGTTCTGCGCGGTGCCGGTCATCGATGACGACGACCAGCTGGTGGGCCTGGTAACCGAGACCGATCTGATCAGGGAGCGGTTCGGACTTCACCCACAGCCGCCGACGAGCGGTCGCGACCGACCGCCGAAGACGATGGCGGCACAGGTCATGACCTCACCGGTCGAGTTCGTCCGGCCCGAGGCGACGCTGTCCGCGTTGGCCAAGTGCATGATCAGTGGGCGGCGTCGCAGCATGCCGGTCGTCGAAGGCAGCCTGGTGGTCGGCATGGTCACCCGGCGTGATGTGGTGGAGACGATGGCTCGCAGCGACGACATGATCCTGACGGGCGTGCGCAAGGGCCTGGAGCGCGCCGGACTCCGGCAGCGGTGGCTGGTCCGAGTGCAGGCCGGGGTGGTGCACCTCTTCGGTGACAGCGATCTCAAGCATCAGCAGGAGGCGACCCTGGTGGCCGAGTCGGTTCCCGGGGTGATCCGGGTGACGGTCACCGGACCGCCTCGGACCGGGTTGATGGGCCCGAAGCCGATGAGTTCGGCCGGTCGACGGCCGTACGCCGCGCTCCGGGTTGCCGAGACGCATCGCTAGGAGGGTCGTGTCGAACGGCGGCCGTTGTGAGCGGTGTCTAGGTGTCCGCGCAGTAGGTCGGCGTTTGACGTCACCCTCCTACCCGGCTTTCGGGTAGGTTGGGCCGAGCCGGTGAGGTTCCCGGCGCCACCCAACGCGAAGGTTCGTACGAGGTATGCCTGAGTTCATCTACTCGATGCACAACGTCCGCAAGTCCCTGGGGGACAAGGTCGTCCTGGACAACGTGACGCTGTCGTTCTACCCCGGCGCCAAGATCGGTGTCGTCGGGCCGAACGGCACCGGCAAGTCGACCCTGCTCAAGCTGATGGCTGGACTCGAGAAGCCGAGCAACGGCGATGCGATGCTGGCCAAGGAGGCGACGGTCGGCATCCTGCTCCAGGAACCGCCGCTGACCGAGGACAAGACGGTGCTGGAGAATGTCGAGGAGGCGGTCGCCGACACCAAGCGGCTGCTGACCAGGATGGATGAGCTCGGCGCCGCCATGGCCGAGCCCGACGCCGACTTCGATGCCCTGATGGCCGAGATGGGCGATGTGCAGACCGAGCTCGACCACCGCAACGCGTGGGACATCGACTCCCAGCTCGAGCAGGCGATGGACGCCCTGCGCTGCCCCCCGCCGGACGCCCCGGTCGACGTGCTGTCCGGGGGCGAGCGCCGCCGGGTGGCGCTGTGCAAGCTGCTGCTCCAGCAGCCGGATCTGCTGCTGCTCGACGAGCCCACCAACCACCTCGACGCGGAGTCGGTGCACTGGCTGGAGGGCCACCTCAAGGCCTATCCCGGCGCCGTGCTGGCCGTCACCCACGACCGGTACTTCCTGGACAACGTCGCCGAGTGGATCCTCGAGCTCGACCGCGGCCGGACCCACCCGTACGAGGGCAACTACTCCACCTATCTGGACACCAAGAAGGCTCGGCTGCAGATCGAGGGCAAGCGGGACGCGAAGCGCGCCAAGATCTTGGAGCGGGAGCTGGAATGGGCCCGGTCCAACCCGAAGGCTCGGCAGGCCAAGAACAAGGCCCGGCTCGCCCGCTACGAGGAGCTGGCTGCTGAGGCCGAGCGCAATCGCAAGCTCGACTTCGAGGAGATCAACATCCCGCCGGGCCCACGGCTGGGCAGCAACGTGCTCGATGTACGGAACCTGGTCAAGGGCTTCGGCGACCGGACGCTGTTCGACGGCCTCAGCTTCAATCTGCCGCGCGCAGGCATCGTCGGTGTGGTCGGCCCGAACGGCGTCGGCAAGTCGACGCTGTTCCGGATGATCATCGGCGAGGAGCAGCCCGACGCCGGTGAGCTGAAGCTCGGCGAGACGGTCAAGATCTCCTATGTCGACCAGGGGCGTACCGGTCTGGATCCGAAGAAGAACGTCTGGGAGCTGGTCTCCGATGGTCTCGACCACATCAAGGTCGCCAGTTTCGAGATGCCGTCCCGGGCCTACGTCGCCTCGTTCGGTTTCAAGGGCCCTGACCAACAGAAGCCGGCCGGTGTGCTGTCCGGTGGTGAGCGGAACCGGCTGAACCTGGCGTTGACGCTCAAGATGGGCGGCAACCTGCTGCTGCTCGACGAGCCGACCAACGATTTGGACGTGGAGACACTGCAGTCGCTGGAGGACGCGCTGCTGGAGTTCCCCGGTTGTGCCGTGGTGATCTCCCACGACCGCTGGTTCCTGGACCGGGTGGCCACGCACATCCTCGCCTGGGAAGGCGACGACGAGAACCAGGCCCAGTGGTTCTGGTTCGAGGGCAACTTCGCCAACTACGAGGCCAACAAGATCGCCCGCCTGGGAGCCGAGGCGGCGCGGCCGCACCGGGCGACCCACCGCCGACTGACCCGCGGCTGAACGAGGAGCCGACAAACGGAGCGGTCGGGCGCGGTCATCGGGAAGCGACCCTCCGACGATGTCGGCAGGTCACGCGCAGACTGATCTCTCACGAGCCGGTCTCAGGAATCGAACGTCGGCCCGTACCAGCGAAGCCCGAGATCGGCACAGGCTGCCGCGACCCGGTCTCGTGCTCCTGGGTTGCCGACCACGAAGACGGCTCCCGTCCCGAGGGCGGTCGCGGTCACGAGCCTGCCGAGATCTGGTCGGGCGTCGGTCGTGTCGATCAGCGTGGTCTGACCACCGGCCAGCACCTGGTCGACGAGCGCGTCGCCGATGGTCGCCCGGTGATCACGAGCGATCCACAGGCAGCGCAGTCCCGGCTGCCGCCGATCGAGCAGATAGAGCAGCACCGGACCGATGCCCGCGCCGGTCGCGATCACGAGAACCTGCCGATAGGCCCGCGCGTTTCCCATGAACCCGTAGCCACGCATCGTCCGCACCAGGAGCGAGGTCGGCGGACGCCCCTCCTCACAGCGCCTACCGAGCCGCTCGGTCCAGTCGCCGGCGCGACGAATCACCAGGCAGAACCGGTCGGGTCCTTCCCGGCCACAGGTCGACACTGCGAACGCGTGCCACTCGCGGCCCTCGATACTGACCCGAAGGAAGTCGCCGACCCGCCGCTGGCCGGGGAGGGCGAGCACCACCAGGCCGGGCGTCACCTCCAGCACCTCGACCGGAAGGCGGCGTACGCTCAGCCAGGGCTGGGCCACCGCCGCCACGACCGCCGCGAGGAGCAGCAGCGTCGGGATCATCTCGGCGGATCGATCGGCCGCCGCGGCGCTGGCGAAGCGTTGCACCACGAGCGCGATCAGCACTGCCAGCGCCGACCAACCCACGACACGGTGGATCAGCTCGAAGCGCTCGTGCCGGGTGGGCCGAACCGCATCGCGAGCCGCCCAGGACATCGCCAGCAGAGCTATGACCAGGATGAACAGGACGACCGCGACCGCCGGCGGCCTGGCCAGGTGCTGGGTGGCCGCCAGGACGAGCCAGCCGATGGCCGCCAGCGCCATGGCCCGATGGAGCTGACCGAGGTGGTTGAGGAGCTGGTGTCGCCGATAGCCCGGCCGGGCGCCGATCTTCCTGCCCACGGCCGAGAGCAGTGCGTCATGGCGGGCCAGCACCGCGACCAGCAGCGCAGCCAGCGATGCCTCGGTCGCGCGTCCGCTGACAGCCAGCGGCAGCAGCGTGACATTGAGGGCGAGCGCCGTCAGCCACCACACGCGTCGTGCGGCGCGGTGCGGCTGGTGCCAAGTCCAAGTCCAGGTGGTGCCGGTCCGGGCCGAGGAGGCCGCTGGCGCCCCCGCAGCCAGCGCCCCTGTCGCCCCCATCAGCCACCCCGATACAGCCACGATGTGAACCCCGAATCACCAGAAGCCGTACTCATGACAGTACGCAGCCTCCGCAGGCCTCGCTGTCACCTGTGTGACACCCTGGCTGTCACCTAGAGCACAGCCGCAGTTCTGGTCCGGGATCCACCTGTCACGTGGGGTTTGCGCCAGAAGATCCCCGGTGCGGGGCCAGCAGCTCGGCGAGCGTGATCCCGGTGCGTCCGGCGAGCTCGGCGAGCTGGGTACGACAGGAGAACCCGTCGGCGAGCACGATTGCGTCCGGATGGGCCTCGACGGCGGGCAGCAGATCGTGTTCGGCCACCTTCACCGAGACCTCGTAGTGGCCCTTCTCGACTCCGAAGTTCCCTGCCAGGCCACAGCAGCCGCCGAGTGTGGTCACCGTCGCCCCGGATCGCTTCAGCAGCGCAGCATCGGCCTGCCAGCCCAGCACCGAGGCGTGATGGCAGTGCGGCTGCACCACGAGCTCGACGCCGGTCAGATTCGGGGGAGTCCAGCCGTCGGTTCGAGCCAGCAGCTCGGCCAGGGTGAGCACGCCCGAGGCCACCTCTGCCACTCGCGGATCATCGGGCAACAGTTCGCGGGCGTCGCTGCGCCACACCGCGGTGCAGGACGGTTCCAAACCGACCACGGGTACGCCCGCGGCGACGTAAGGGTGCAGCACGTCCAGACTGGCGCGGAGCTGGCGCCGGGCCCCTTCCCGCTGGCCGGTCGAGATCCAGGTCAGCCCGCAGCAGACGCTTCGATCAGGGAACTGCGGCGTGTAGCCAGCCGATCGCAGCACTTCGACCATGGCCTCCACACCGCCCCCGGTGAAGCAGTCGGAGAACGAATCGACCCAGACCAGGACCGGCTTGGCCTGCTCCGGGGTCTCCGGCCCGCCATTCAGCGCCGACCCACCATTCAGGCCGGGCTCGCTGCCGGGCGCCGTTGAGGTCAGGGGCACCCGCTGCCGAGCTGGACGATCGGCGAACCGCGGCAACTGCCGCCGCTGGTCCACCCCTGCGGTCCAGCGGACCAGCCAGCGCAGCCCGGGCAACGAGGTGGTCAGGTTCACCAGCTTCGCCAGCATCGGAGACTTGGTGATCAGCCGTCCCCAGCGCGGCAGCCAGCCGAGCGCATAGTGCGAACGCGGCCGCAGCTTGCCCGCGTACGTGTGATCCAGCACTTCGGACTTGTACGCCGCCATGTCGATCCCGGTCGGGCAGTCGCGCGCGCAACCCTTGCAGGACAAGCACAGATCCAGTGCGCTGTGCACGGCCGGCGACTTCCAGCCGAGCTGGACGAGCTCGCCGTTGACCATCTCCTGCAGCACCCGGGCCCGGCCGCGAGTGGAGTCCTTCTCGTTGCGGGTGGCCTGATAGGACGGGCACATCACCCCGAGGCTGCCGGTCGTGTCCGCCAGGCACTTGCCCACGCCGGAGCACTGGTGCACCTCGTTGCTGAAGCGGGACGGGGCGCGTCCGGCTAGGGCGGCAGCGCGGAGATCGGCGTCGACCGGCCGCGGGTCGACCAGCACCCCGGGATTGAGCAGATTGTCGGGATCGAAGGCGGCCTTGACCTCGCCGAACAGCGCGATCGCCGCGGGGGAGTACATGGCCGGCAACAGCGCCGAACGGGCTCGCCCGTCGCCGTGCTCGCCCGACATCGAGCCGCCATACCCGGCGACCAGCCGTGCCCCGTCCTCGACGAAGGCGCGATAACGGGCCGGACCGTCGGCCGAGGTCAGCGGGAAATTGATCCGAATGTGGACACAGCCGTCGCCGAAATGCCCGTACGGCAGGCCGAGCAGTCCATGGGAGTCCAACAGGGCTTCGAAGTCGCGCAGGTAGCGGCCCAGCATGGCCGGCGGGACGGCGGCGTCCTCCCAGCCGCCGTACGCGGGGTCGGGCAGCGACACCCCGGCCAGACCGGCGCCGTCCTCGCGGATCTTCCACAGCGCCGTCGCCTGCGCCGGATCGGTGACGACCTCACCGGCCAGGCAGCCGGAGGCGGCCAGCAGCGCGGTTGCCCGTGACTCCAGCTCGCGGGGATCGGTGCCGACCAGTTCGGCGAACACCCAGCCGTCGCCGCGGGGCAGTGGTGGCACCGCGCTGTCGCCACGGGTCCGCCGGACGACGTCGACGATCTGGCGGCCCAGTCCTTCGATGGCCGTCGGAGTGAACTCCAGCAGCACCGGGGTGGCGTCGGCGGCGTCGGCCATCGACGGATAGCCGAGCGCGATCATGATCTTGTGCGGGGCATCGGCGACGAGTCGTACGGTCGCCTTGGTGATCACGGCGAGCGTGCCCTCGGTGCCGGTCAGGAACCGGGCGACGTTGAACCGGTTCTCCGGCAACAGATGCTCCAGGCTGTAACCCGACACCTGCCGGCCGAACCGGCCGAACTCGGTCCGGATGGTGGCCAGATTGCCCGCCACCGTCGACTGCAGGGCATGCAGCGCGGCCGAGGAGTTGGCGTCGACCCCCGTCCGACTGTCGAGCACCAACTGCTCGCCGGAGCCGGTGACCACCTCCAGGGCGATCACGTTGTCCGCGGTCTTGCCATAGCCCAGCGCCCGCGGGCCGCACGCGTTGTTGCCGATCATCCCGCCGATGGTGCATCGGGTGTGTGTCGAAGGATCCGGGCCGAAGCGCAGCCCGTACGGGGCCGCCTCGCGTTGCAGCATCGCCTGCACCACGCCCGGGTCCACGACGGCGGTGCGCTGCTCCGGGTCGACGGCGTGCACCCGGTTCAGGTGCTGGGCGACATCGACGACTAGACCAGGGCCAACGGCATTGCCGGCACACGAGGTGCCAGCGCCCCGGGTCGTCACCGGCATGCCAATCGAACGAGCACCGTCGAGCACCGTCAAGAGCTCCTCGACGGTACGCGGCCTGGCTACCGCCTGGGGCACCACCCGATAGAGCGAGGCGTCGGAGGAGTACAGCGCCCGGGTGAGCTTCGTCGTGTCCAGTACCTCACCAACACCTCGGCGGCGCAGCGCGGCGGTGAGATCGGCGGCGGGAGCGGAGATGGCGAGTGTCGTCGGCATGGTCGATGCCGATCGTACGGGAGCGGGGTCTCTACGTACTGCGCTGCTCGCCGGCGCTCGGGGGCCGCTCGTTCGTCACGGATCGACCCGAGACGGAAAGACGTGTCTCGGCTAGATCCGCTCCTGCACTCCCGGCCGCGCCGGCTGCGCTGCGACGGTTACTGGTCGTCGTCCGAGTCGACGGCGAGCACGGCGGCGAAGGCTCGGCCGAGTGCTTCGTAGTCCTCGGGGTCGACGGCATCGACGAAGAACCGCCGGACGGCCTTGACATGACTCGGCGCGGTCTGCCGCAGCATCTCGTACCCGGTCTCGGTCAGCTGAGCCCACACGCCGCGTCGGTCGGTCGGGCAGGTCTCACGTTCGACCAGGCCGGTCTTCTCCATCCGCGCGATGGTGTGCGTCAGTCGTGACCGGGACTGGTGGACGGCATCAGCCAACTCCGACATCCGCAGCCGTCGATCCGGCGACTCCTCCAGCACGACGAGGATCTCGTACTCCGGCAGATCGAGTCCCGAGCGGCGCAGATCGGCGTCCAGTTCCTCGGTCAAACGCGCCACGCCGAGCAGGTAGGTCCGCCAGACGCGCTGCTGCTCTTCGGTCAGCCATTGCACAGCCACGGACCTTAGCCTAACAGGGTTATTGACAATTCAACTAAAGGTGCTAGAGTTGACGTTAGCTGAACAATCAACTTTCGCCCCGAAGGAGACGCCTCATTATGACTCAGCAGATTGCGACCACCGGTCTCGTTGCCGGCACCTGGACCATCGACGCCTCGCACTCCGAGGTGGGCTTCAGCGTCCGCCACCTGATGAGCAAGGTCAAAGGCCGGTTCACCGAGTTCAGTGGCACCATCGTCACCCGCTCGGAGGATCCGACCGAGGCCAGCGTCGAGGTGACCATCACCTCCGCTTCCATCACCACCGGCAATGCCCAGCGCGATGCCCACCTGCAGTCGGCCGACTTCTTCGACCCGACCAACGGTGGCACCCTGGCCTTCACCAGCACCGGCATCTCCGGTGACGCGGACGGCTACGTCATCTCCGGCGACCTCACCATCAACGGCATCACCAAGCCGGTCAAGCTGGCCGCCGAGTTCCTCGGCGTCGCGGTCGACGCCTTCGGTGCCACCCGGCTCGGGGCCGAGGCGACCACCTCGATCGATCGCAAGGACTTCAACGTCACCTTCAACATCCCGCTGGACGGCGGCAAGCTGCTGATCGGCGACAAGGTCGACATCACGCTGGCCATCGAGGCTGTCAAGGCCTGACGCCTGCGACCCCCGCGGGGTCCCTGTGCGGGGTGGCCGAGATTGTCGGGGAGTCTCGGCCGCCCACGGTTTGTTCCACTGTCCCCGTCAGGCGCGGACGGTGGAACAAAAGTCTGGCCGACTGGCGTGTGCAAGTTGCTACTGGCGAGTAACCTAAGGGATCTCGCCGGGCACCGATGCAGGGGGGCACACGCATGCAGCGCACCATCTTCGATGACGACCACGAGGCGTTCCGCGACAGTTGTCGGACCTTCGTGGATCGGCGGCTCCGTCCCCAGCAGGAGAAGCACATCGCGAACCACGAGTTCGGTCGCGAGATGTGGCTGGAGCTGGGGAAGCAGGATCTGCTCGGGCTGAACATCCCCGCCGAGTACGGGGGCGCCGGCGCCGACGACCCGCGCTTCTCGATGGTGCTGGCCGAGGAACTGTCCAAGCTGGCCTTCGCGTACTCCTCGTGTGTCGGTATCCATGCCGACTGCGTCGCGCCCTACCTGGTGGATCTGTGCACCGAAGAGCAGAAGCAGCGCTGGCTGCCGAAGTTCTGCACCGGTGAGCTGCTGACCGCCATCGCCATGACCGAGCCGTCCGGTGGCTCGGATCTGGCCAATCTCAAGACCGCCGCGGTACGCGATGGCGGGTCGGATGGCGAGGGCGGCTGGATCCTGAATGGGTCCAAGACCTTCATCACCAACGGCTATTCCGCCGACCTGGTCGTGGTGGCCGCCCGGACCAGCCCGGAGAAGAAGGCCCGCGGCATCACCCTGTTCGCCGTGGAGACCGGCATGCCGGGCTTCGAACGCGGCCGCAAGCTCGACAAGATCGGTCAGCCCGAGTCCGACACGGCCGAGCTGTTCTTCGCCGACGTGCGGGTGCCCGCCGCCAATGTGATCGGCGAGGTGGACCAGGGCTTCATCTACCTGATGGAGCGGCTGGTGGCCGAGCGGATCGGTGCCGCGGTCAGCAACATCGCCCATGCGCGGCAGATCCTCGACGAGACCATTGCGTACGTGAAAGAGCGGCAGGCATTCGGTCAGCCGATCGGCTCGTTCCAGGCCAATAAGCACAAACTGGCCGAGCTGGTCACCCAGTGCGAGGTCACCCAGGCCTTCGTCGACGCCTGCGTCATGCAGCAGGTCGACAAGTCGCTCAGCGCTGTCGACGCGGCGAAGGCGAAGTGGTGGTCGGCGGAGGTGCAGAACTCGGTGCTTGATGCCTGCGTCCAGCTTTGGGGTGGCTACGGCTACATGAACGAATATCGGGTCGCTCGGGCCTGGACCGACGCCCGCGTCACCCGGATCTGGGCCGGCTCCAACGAGATCATGAAAGAGCTCATCGGCCGGGATCTGGGATTGTGAGGGTGTGGTGATGAACACCGTGCCCTTTGATTCTCGCCCTGCTGACCGCGACGCCGTGATTGTCGCCACCGCGCGGACGCCGATCGGGCGGGCGGTGAAGGGCTCGCTCGCCAGCGTTCGGCCCGATGATCTGGCCGCCGGCGTGTTCTCGGCGGCCTTGGCCAAGATCCCGGCTCTCGATCCGGCCACCCTCGACGACATCTACCTCGGCTGTGCCGAACCTCGGGACGAGCACGGCGGCAATATGGCCCGCCGGGTCGCCGTCCAGTTGGGTCTCGACACCGTGCCCGCTGCGACCGTCAACAGGTTCTGCGCCTCCAGCGTCCAGACCGCGCGGATGGCCGCGCATGCCATCTGGGCGGGGGAGGGGGACGCGTACGTCTCCGGCGGAGTGGAGTGCGTCTCGCGCTACCGCGGCTTCGGTTCGGCCGGGGTCGATCCCGCTGACACCCAGAACCCGCTGTTCGCGGAGGCCGGCGAACGCACCCGGCGGATGGCTGAGACCAACGAGAGCTGGCACGATCCGCGCATCGACGGGGAACTGCCGGACATCTATATCGCGATGGGGCAGACCGCGGAGAACGTCGCGACCGCGTACGGGATCACGAGAGCCGACGCCGACGCCTTCGGGGTCCGCTCCCAGAATCTGGCCGAACGGGCCATCGCCGCAGGTGTCTTAGCGTCCGAGATCGCGCCGGTCACCCTGGCCGACGGGACCGTGATCAGCACCGACGACGGACCCCGGCCGGGCACCACGCTGGCGGCCGTCTCGGCGCTCAAGCCAGTGTTTAGAGCCGACGGCATCGTCACGGCCGGCAACTGCTGCCCGCTGAACGACGGAGCCGCCGCCGTGGTGATCATGAGCGCGGCCCGGGCCGCCGAGCTCGGGCTGACGCCGCTGGCCCGGATCGTCGGCTCGGCCGCGACCGGACTGAGCCCGGAGATCATGGGTGTCGGCCCGATCGAGGCGACCCGCAAGGTGCTCGCTCAGACCGGGCTCTCGCTGTCCGACATCGGGCTGGTCGAGATCAATGAGGCCTTCGCGGTCCAGGTGATCGCGTCAGCGCGCGCTATGGGGTTGGACGAGGACCGGCTCAACATCCACGGCGGCGCGATTGCTCTGGGCCACCCCTTCGGCTCGACCGGTGCCCGGATCATGACGACCCTGATCAACGCCATGCAGCGACACGATGTCGAGTTCGGTCTGGAGACGATGTGCGTCGGCGGTGGTCAGGGCATGGCGATCATCCTGCAACGACTCTCCTGATCCCGGTCCTGCTCTTCCCGGGCTCTGGTGCCTGGATCTCGGTGTGTTGGATATTGGGGTCCTGACCCCATATTGCGCGCTGAGGCTCGATGCGGGACCTTTGCCATCCCCGACACTGGCCACTGCCCACTAGGCTTACTGGGTGACTGTCGCCACACAGCGTCGGTCCGATCCCTGAACCCTGATCCCTGAACCCGAAGGTGACTCAACGATGATGCCCCTCGAGCAGCAGCAGGAAGTGCTGGCCAACCGACCCAGCAGTGTCGGAGCGATGCTCCAGGACCGGGTCGCGGCCTCCGGCCCGCGCGAGGCGTTCCGCTATCTCGACGGCGGTCGCTGGATCTCGCTGACCTGGAACGAGACCAAGACCGCGGTCTACGAGGTGGCCGCCGGGCTGCTCGCGCTGGGCCTACAGCTCGAGGATCGAGTCGCCATCGCCTCCGGTACCCGGATGGAGTGGATCCTCGCCGACCTAGGCATCATGTGCGCCGGCGGGGCGACGACGACGGTCTACCCGACCACCCAGCACGAGGATGTCGCCTACATCCTGCGCGACTCCGAGTCCAAGGTCGTCTTCGCCGAGGACGACTTCCAGGTGGCCAAGGTCGTCGATCATCTCGACGAGTTGTCGGTGGTCAAGATCGTGCAGTTCTCCGGCAAGGCCGACCATGAGCTGGTCGTGTCCTGGACCGAGTTCCGTGAACTGGGGCGCAGCCATCTGGTGGAGCAGCCGGGGTCGGTGGACAACGCCATTGCGGCTACCCGGCCGGACACGCTGGCCACCTTGATCTACACCTCCGGCACCACTGGCCGCCCGAAGGGTGTCCGGCTGACCCAAGACGCGTGGACGTACGAAGGTGCTGCGGTCGAGGCGTACGACATCATCAGCCCGGACGACCTGCAGTACCTGTGGCTACCGCTGTCGCATGTGTTCGGCAAGGCGCTGATCGCCATCCAGCTCAAGATCGGCTTCACCACCGCGGTGGACGGCGTGATCGAGAACATCGTCGACAACCTCGGGGTGGTGAAGCCGACCTTCATGGCGGGGGCACCGCGGATCTTCGAGAAGGTCCGCGCCAAGGTGATGACCGGCGCGCAGAGCGGCGTGAAGGGCAAGATCTTCAACTGGGCTTTCAGTGTCGGCTACAAGACGATCCCTGGTCGGTTGGCAGGCAGCGAGCCGGCCGGCCTGCTCGGCATCCAGTACGCGCTCGCGGACAAGCTGGTGTTCAGCAAGCTCAAGGCGCGGATGGGCGGCAACATCAAGTTCTTCGTCTCCGGTTCCGCGGCGCTCAGTCGCGAGGTGCAGGAGTGGTTCTATGCCGCCGGACTGCTGATCCTGGAAGGCTATGGGCTCACCGAGACCAGTGCGGCGACCTTCGTCAACGACCCGCGGGCGACCCGGTTCGGCACCGTCGGCCCGGCCGTGCCCGGCACCGAGGTCAAGATCGCCGACGACGGCGAGATTCTGGTGCGCGGGGCTGGTGTGATGAGCGGCTATCACGGCAACGACGAGGCCACTGCGGAGGTGCTCACTGCCGACGGTTGGTTCTCCACCGGCGACATCGGCGAGCTCGACGATCACGGCTACCTCCGGATCACCGATCGCAAGAAGGACCTGATCAAGACCTCCGGCGGCAAGTATGTGGCACCGCAGAAGGTCGAGGCCGCGGTGAAGGCCGCCAGCCCGTACGTGTCGCAGGTGCTGGTCCACGGCGAGGGCCGCAAGTACATCAGTGCGTTGGTCACCCTCGATCCCGAGGCGATCACGACCTGGGCGAAGGAGAACGGGCAGGAGTCTGCTGACCTCACCGCGCTGTCAGCGTCACCAGCGGTGAAGGAGTTGATCAACGGCCAGGTTGCTCAGGCCAATCGCAAGCTCGAACGCTGGGAGACGATCAAGAAGTTCGAGATCCTCCCGCAGGAGTTCACCGTCGACGGCGGCGAGGTCACCCCGAGCCTGAAGATCCGGCGCAAGGCGGTCGAGAAGAAGTACGGCGACACCCTGAACACCCTCTACGAGGATTGAGTTGCCGCCGCTGGGGCGATGCTAGTTTTTGGGCGCCCTAGGCCCTGGGGCCTCCGGCGACATAGATGACCTGACCGGAGACGTAGCCGGCGTCCTCGCCGCAGAGGAAGGCGGCGACCGCGGCGATGTCGTCCGGCGTGCCCACCCGGCCGACCGGGATCTCGCGGCTGACGGCCGCCTTCCAGTCCTCGAAGTCGACGCCGAGCCGGTCAGCGGTCGCCTGGGTCATTTCGGTGTCGATGAAGCCCGGCGCGATCGCATTGGCGGTGACGCCGAACTTGCCCAGCTCCAAGGCCAGCGTCTTGGTGAAGCCCTGGATGCCCGCCTTCGCGGCAGCGTAATTGACCTGGCCGCGGTTGCCCAGCGCAGAGGTCGAGGACAGGTTGACGATCCGGCCCCACTTGGCCTCGATCATGTGTGCCTGAGCCGCCCTGGTCATCAAGAAGGCGCCCCGGAGATGGACGTTCATCACCGCGTCCCAGTCGTCGCTGGTCATCTTGAACAGCAGGTTGTCGCGGATGATCCCGGCGTTGTTGACCAGGATCGTCACCGGCCCGAGTTCAGCGGCGGCCCGCTCGACGGCTCGAGACGCGGCGTCCTCGTCGCCGACATCCGCGCCGATCGCGATGGCCCTGCCACCGGACTCGGCGATGGCATTGGCGGTCCGGGCGGCACCGTCGGTGTTCAGATCCACCGCAGCCACCGCGGCACCTCCCGCAGCCAGTCGACGGGCGATCGCCGCGCCGATTCCACGGGCAGCACCGGTCACCACAGCAACTCTGGATGTCGTCATGGCAGGAGAGTAGTGGGTTGCTGATAGGCATGGACCTGTGGTGTACCGCTACCTGTGTCCGATGCGCTGGGGCGACATGGACGCGCAGGCGCATGTCAACAACGCCGCGTTCGTCGATTATCTGCAGGAAGCCCGGGTCGACTTCCTGCTGAACGGACCGCCGGTGATGCACCGGCTGCTCGATACCGGCGTACTCGTCGTCCAACATCAGGTCGAGTACCTGTCACCGGTCCGGTTCCACGATCGTGGGCTGGCCATCGACTTGTGGGTGGACTCAGTCGGCGCGAGTCGGTTCGTGATCGGCTATGAGATGCGCGACGGTGATCGGGTGGCTGTCCGAGCGCGGACAACGGGTGCGCCCTACGATCTGGCCGGCGCCGGGCTGCGTCGGCTGACCGCCGAGGAGCGAGCGGTCTTCCTCGAGGGCGTCGAGACCGATCACGAGTCGCTGCGGGTGCTGCCCAAGCAGACCTGGACCGCTGGCGGTCACGACTATCCGCTCCAGGTGCGCTGGTCCGACCTCGACTCCTATGCACACGCCAACAACGTGAAGTACTACGACTACATCCAAGAGGCGCGGGTCGCGCTGATGACCCAGACGCTGCGCTGGTCGTCACGGAACTCTCCCGACGCCGATGATGTCTGGGTCGTCGTTCGCCAGGACATGGACTACCGCCGGCCGCTGGACTTCCGGGTGACGCCCTATCGGGTCAACACGGTGGTGACCGACGTGGGCAACCGATCGATCAGGCTGGCGGCGCAGATCGATGATCCGGAGTCCGGGACCGTCTACGCGCAGGCGCGAACCGTGCTGGTGGGCCCCCAGCCCCTGGATGAGACTCAGCGGGCTGCCCTGGCGGAGCTGGTTCCGCGCTGACCCTTGTGCCGGGGCATTAGTTTCTGGCTGAACCACCGATGTCGGGGACAATCCGGCAACTAACTCCAGGTGACTCTGGTTCAGGCCCACCTGGCGGCCACTATCTGGCCTGCGAGAGGCTTGCGGCATGAACGTACCTACCAGCATGCAAGCCGTCGTCTGCCACGGTCCGGAGGACTACCGGCTGGCGGAGGTGCCGGTGCCGACCCCCGGGCCCGGTGAGGCACTGGTGCAGGTCGAGGCCGTGGGAATCTGCGCCAGCGATCTGAAGTGCTACCACGGCGCCACCAAGTTCTGGGGAGACGGAGACCGAGCGGCGTACGTCGAGACCCCCGTGACGCCGGGACATGAGTTCGTCGGCAGGGTGGTCGCGCTGGACGACACGGCCCGTCAGCGGTGGAGCGTCGAGGTGGGGGACCGAGTCACTAGCGAGCAGATCGTGCCCTGCTGGGAGTGTCGCTACTGCGTACGCGGCCAGTACCACATGTGTGCACCGCATGCGATCTACGGCTTCAAGCGGCGTACGCCGGGAGCGATGGCGGCGTACATGATCTTCCCGGCGGATGCGCTGGTGCACAAGATCAGCGCCGAGCTGCCGCCGGCTCACGCCGCGTTCGTGGAGCCGTTGTCGTGTGCGCTGCACGCGGTCGAGCGGTCGGGGATGCGATTCGACGACGTCGTCGTGGTGGCCGGCTGCGGGCCGATCGGACTGGGCATGATCGCCGGCGCCCGCGCCAGGTTCCCGCGCCGGGTCATCGCCCTCGACCTCGCACCTCAGAAGCTCGACCTGGCCCTGCGCTGCGGTGCCGATGAGGCGTTGAACATTGCGGAGACCGACGTGGTGGCCGCCGTGCGCGATCTCACCGATGGCTACGGAGCCGATGTCTATCTGGAGGGCAGCGGGCATCCGTCTGCGGTCGGGCAGGGGCTGAGTCTGCTTCGCAAGCTCGGCACGTACGTCGAGTACAGCGTGTTCGGCAGTGACGTCAGCGTCGACTGGTCGATCATCAGCGACGACAAGGAGCTGGACGTGCTGGGTGCTCATCTCGGCCCGCACACCTGGCCGGCCGCGGTACGTCTGCTCGAGTCCGGGATCTTGCCGATGGATGACATCTGCACCCATCAACTGCCGCTGGCCGAGTTCCAGCGCGGTCTGGACCTGGTGGGCAGCGGTGCGGAGTCGGTCAAGGTGTCGCTGATTCCCTGAGCTCACTCGCGTCGCGGTTCCCGTAGGAGCAGGCAGGCGGTCGCCCGGATGCCTCGAATCAACGGAGTGGGACGTCGCCTGACTCGTCCGCTTCAGGCCCCAGCAGCCGGTGAACCGCGTCGCGGAGCACCGGTCCCTCGGCACCCGCTGTGAAGCCATCGTCGGTGGCGATCCGGTCGGCGAAGCCGTCGGTCAGCACCGTCAGCCACGACGTCAGCCGGGCAGCGGTGAGGTCGGTGCGGATGCTGCCTTGCTGTTGTGCCAGCTCGACCCAGCCGAGCAGCCCGGTCTGGGTCGCCCGATCATCGGCAGCAAGGGCTGCCGCAAACTCGGGACGCGACATCACCGCGCCGACCGCTCGGACGAAACCGGCCATCCGTCGATCGGAGAAGTCCTCGATGGTCTGGTCGATCCAGTCTCGCAAGACACCCACGGCGTCCTCGCGGCCGGACTGCTCGTCGAACCAGGCGGTGGTTTCGGCGGTCCCGAGTTCCAGGATCCCCAGCAGTACGTCCGCCTTCGTCGGAAAGTAGTGGAAGAAGGTGCCCGAGCCGATCCGTGCTTCTGCGCAAATGGCGGCAGTTGTCGTTGCCTCATAGCCGTCGGCGGCGAACCGAGTCAGCGCAGCATCGATGATCCGGAGCCGGCGGGCGGCGTGGCGGGCTGGGTCGACCGTACGCGCCACCCTCGTCACCTCCTTCTTCGACCAAATTGGTTCCGACTTCACCACCAGGCACAGCCGACAGGTGAGTCCAATGCGTGCCGATCCCGGCCCTTATTCCTAGAGTGTGCACTCCGCTATAGCTATATTAGTAGAGTGAGCACTCTACCAATCGATCAATCGAGCGTTGATCAAGCGGCCCGTGCGGCCGATTGCTGGTCGCTGAACCGGGATGGGTGTCTGCATGAGGTGGAGATTCGAGAGCTCGGTCTCCACCGGCGGATCGTCTGGCGCGTGGACGGTGAGACTGTGGCGGAGGGCAAGTCCTACGACGAGCGGGCCGTGTTGGTGGCCGATGGTCACGGATCGATTGGACTCCACTTCCGTACGTTCGCCGGCACGAGGCGAGTGACCTGGTTCGAGCACACCAACGCTCCGGCTGCGCTGGCAGCGAACAAGACGCTGGTCGGCGGGGTGGATCTCGAACCGGAGGCGGGTTCGAAAGCGGCTCGGCGCCGGATCTGGATGCACCAGCACCCGCGCTTGTACGCCGGTCGGCAGATCGTCCTCGCGGCAATAGGTCTGGCGGCCGGCGTTCTGGTCACCTGGCTCCTGGGTCGTCTTTGGCACCTCATCCCCTGGGACTGGGTGCCGCAGATCAAGCTGCCACGGATTCCGTGGCCGGATATTCCCTGGCCAAGCATTCCCTGGCCCGGCCTCCCCGACATCAATCTGCCTGACTGGCTGGGCACGGTGCTGGATGCGGCCAAGTTCGTGGCACCGGTCGTTTTCGCGGGATGGCTGGCCGTACGAGAGTCGCGTCGCCGACGCGAGTCGAAGCGACGGTAGGACCCTGACAGCGGCACTGAGCCACCCGGCGAACCTGAGCGGTGCGACGGATCGTCCTACTCGGTGTACGGCTGTCGCGGTCAGACGATCCGAAGTCCCTGGGAGGGCCCGGGATCTTCGTCCAGTGTGTTCACCATGAAGTGGGCAACCCGCTCCATGTATGCCCAGAGCTCGGCTTCGTGCTCAGGGGCTAGGTCGATCGAATCAATGGCATCGCGCATGTGCCGCAGCCAACGATCACGCTGAGTCGGAGTGATGAGGAACGGGGCGTGCCGCATCCGCAGTCGGGGGTGACCGCGCTGATCGCTGTAGGTGGTCGGGCCGCCCCAATACTGCTCCAGAAACATCCGGAAACGATCCTCCGCCGGGCCCAGATCCTCTTCGGGATAGAGCGCGCGCAACGGCGGATCGCCGGCCACACCCTGATAGAAGCGCCGGATCAGCTTCTCGAACGTCGGGTGTCCGCCGACGGCGTCGTAGAACGTGGCGGGTGTCGCGGCGCCGGGCTCGGGGGTCGCAGGGCCGCCGGCGGAGCCGGCGGAAGCAGGAGCAGGGGAGGTGGACATGATGGACCCATTGTCTCCCACCGGTCGCAGGTGTCTCTGCAAGTCTCTCTCCAGCGCAGGGTGACGCGCATCGATGTCCGGGTCGGACCCCGGCTGGTCCACTCGGCGAGGGGCGCTGGCAGTATGGGTGAGGTTCGCGTACGTCCTACCCACCTCGTTCATACCGTCTAGATCGTCATAAGGGAGTGTCAGCATGGCAACAGTCCGCACCGCCAACGCCCATTGGGAAGGTTCGCTTCTGGAGGGCTCCGGCACCGTCGAGCTCGCCTCCTCGGGCCTGGCCACCTTCGATGTGAGCTGGCCAGCTAGATCCGAGGCAGCGAACGGCAAGACCAGCCCGGAGGAGCTGATCGCCGCGGCCCACTCGACGTGCTACTCGATGGCGCTGTCGCACGGACTCGCCGGCGCTGGCACCCCGCCGACCACCGTCGACACCAGCGCCGACGTCACCTTCCAGCCGGGCCAGGGCATCACCGGCATCCACCTGACGGTAAAGGCCGCTGTTCCCGGCCTGACCGCCGAGCAGTTCGCTGAGGCCGCCGAGAACGCCAAGAAGAACTGCCCGGTCTCGGCCGCCCTTACCGGCACCACCATCACCTTGGACGCCACCCTGGTCGAGTGATCGGATCCGATCCTGCTTGAGCAGCCTCGCTCTGAACTGAGTTGAGTCTGCCGATCACCGGGTCGTGACTATCTATCGAGGCATCGTGCCCAGACGGGGACGATGCCTCGATGTGTCTCATTCGCTGGTCTCACTTGCTTGCGTCGTTCCTGAACGACCGCATGCCGCCGCAGGTATGGATCTGCGGCGGTCGAGGCGAAGCGAGTGGAAAGGCGGAGCGAATGGAAACCGTCAGCCTGGTGGTCCTTCGGCACCAGGGTCTGGCGGCGGTTCTGGTTCGGTTGCCGGGTTGAGGTCCAGCGGGTCTTGGGGGTGCCAGTTGTTGATGGTGATGCGGTGGTTCAGGATCGGTCGCTGTTGTGGGTCGATCCAGCGGGGTGGGATCCAGACGGGGAGTCCATCGCTGTTGATCTGGCATTGCCAGCCGCGTTTGGCGAATTGGTGGTGGTGAAACGCACAGACCAGGGTGAGGTTGCCGATATTGGTGTTCCCGCCGTCTTGCCAGGCGATCACGTGGTGTCGTTCGCACCATTGCGGGGCGACATCGCAGCCCGGGAAGGTGCATCCGGAATCTCGGGCATACAACGCCAGGGTTTGGGCGGTGGAGGCGATCCGTCGGCTGCGGTACAGGTTCAGCACCGCACCTTTGGGGGTTTTCACACACCAGGCGATGTCGGCTTGATCGGCGAGGTCGCGGACGGTGTCCGCAGAGGCGGGGGTGCCGTCGGCGTAGCTGCCGATACCGAACTCGCGCAGGAATTCTTCCCAGCTGATGTGGACCAACACCGTCGCCGGTGTCCCGCCCGATGCCGGCACCTCTTGCCCACGCAGCAACGCGTCCAGCAGGGTTTCCAAGGCGTCATGTTGGCGTTGCCCGACGCTCCGCTTGTCCTCGATCACCCGCTTCCCCTTCTTGCTACGGCTGCCGTCAGCATGGTCGGGTTGAACGGTGGTGGGTTGGGGTGTGGTCAACGGGTCGAGCAGCGCGGCGAGTTTCTGCCCGGCGGTGCCGGTGAGGATGAACTCGCCGGCCCAGCAGCCGTCCTTGCGGTGCCGGACCCGCAGGAACCGGCGCTCCCGTTGCGCAGCGTCATCGCAGGGCAGGATCCCGTCGGGGTCGATCGCCTCGGCCAGTCTCGCCGCGAACACGGTCAAATCCTGGTAGCCGAGTCGGCTGGCCTGCTCGATCAGCATCACTTCCCCTGCGGTGATCGACTCCGGGTCGCAGTGCCCGACCTTGCGCAACGTCTGATCGATCAACGACACCTGTTCCGGGGTCACCGCACCGTCGCGTTGCGCCTGTGCGAGGTGTTCCCGGATCGGCGGCAATGGTTCGCCGAGCATCGAGGTCCGATCGGCCAACTGCTCGGCGGCTTTGACTCGACGCACCGCTTCCCCGGTCGAGATCCGGAGTCCGTTCTTCAACACCCCGACCATCGACCGTTCCGACAACACATTCGGGTGGCCTTGCTCGGTGCCGTGCTGGATCAACGCCCGATCCACCACGGGCAGGGTGTTACGCAGGGTTTCCCACTGTTGCAGGGTCTCGACCAGGCTGAGTGCACCCAGGTCGGTGTGGGCGCCGTCGTCGATCAGCTTGATCAGGTGCTGCAGCGAGGTGCGGACGGTATCGACCGCGGCGTGCAGTGGATGACTGTCCGCCTGCGCCGCTTCTGTCGAATACATGTTCATATTCTAATCGTGTACGTGTTCGACCACAAGACCTGAATCCAGAGATTTCCCAACCAGATAACAAAGTTACGGACGTGATTGGTGGTGCACGATTGATCAGATGGTTCTGGCAGCAGCGGCATGACCTGACGGTGCCCACTGCCATCCGAATAGAGCTGTCGGTGGAGACGGAGTACCTTCGCCGAGGTGAACCACGAACGGTCTTCGGTGCGTCTTCGCCCTATCGTCCATTCCGACGCTGATCGGATTCATGAGTGGGCGGCGCAGCCGGAGGTGTGTCGGTATCAGCCGTGGGGCCCCAACACTCGCGCCGACACGGAGGCGTTCGTCGCCGAAGCGGTCAAAGCCTGGGAGGTTCGCCCTCAACGACGATGGGCGTGGGTAGCCGTTGATCCGTCAGACATCGTTGTCGGCAACGGAGAAGTGAACCTTCGTGGGCACGGCCGCGCTGAGATCTCGTACGTCGTCCACATCGAACTGTGGGGCAAGGGTATCGGTTCAGCAATCGGGGATCAGTTGACAGGCTGGGCCTTCACGCACCTGGCCGGGTTGGAGCGACTGGAAGCCACGTGCGATCCGCGTAACAGTGCCTCGGCATCGGTGCTCAGGCACGTCGGCATGACTTACGAAGGAACCCTTCGGCATGTCCAGCTGATTCGCGATGGATGGCGCGACTCCCAGGTCTTCAGCATCTTGCGCAGCGAATGGGCCGCGAATACCTGACCGCACTAACTGCAGTCGAGCACTGCGTCTCGTCTCGCGGGCTCCCTCTGGCGGTCTCACGGTCAGCCCACACGGCTCATCGGAAACGACCGTGTTCGGGACCCGGCTCGGTGTGACATCACAGGTCGAGAGTCAGCTCCACCGAGCTGATGACTTTGCGCTTCTCCCGTGCGTACTCGATCTCGCGTCGTGTCGCTGGTCCGACATAGCCGCCCTCGCTCACCACACGGATCTCGTCCGCGAGATCGATCCGCCGCAGGTGCAGCTCGCCCAGAGCCGCGCGCCTGGATGGCGTCAGTTCTTCGCTGATCGCTTCGGGACCGAGCACGATCACCCCTTGGGAGGTCAGCCGTTGCCGCTCCGACTGGAACAGGCTCTGGAAGCGCAGCGAGCCGCAAAGGCACACCACCTTGGGTCGTTCGACGGCGTCCATTCAGAAACCTCCTCGCTGTGACGAATCGGACGTTGGTGATGCTCGCATGCCCTTGGCCAAGGCAATGTCCGAGATGCACGTCGAGTAGATAATCAACATGGTTTCAAGCCAATACCCCTATGCTCTTGACGTGCTGCGCAGCGGGCTGATCATCGAAGTCTCGGCAGCCGAGCCCGCGACCGGGGAATGGCGTCGACAGCTGGATCCTCAGGCGGTGCTCGGAGTGCCGCCCCACCTGACGGTGCTGTATCCCTTCGTCGCGCCCGACCAGATCGATGCCACGACCATTACTGCCGTCGAACGCGCTCTCGCTCCAGTCAGGTCATTCGACTTCGAGTTGGCGCGCATCGACTGGTTCGGCGATCGCAGTGTCCTCTGGCTGGCGCCAGATCCGGTCGAGCCGTTCCAGCAGATCACTGCTGCTTTGGCGCAGGCATTCCCCGAGTATCCGCCGTATGGCGGAGAGTTCGACGGGCTGACGCCGCATCTCACGGTCGCTACGCGGGGCACGAGCTCGGAGCTTCGCCGAGCTGAGGATGAGCTCCGGCGAGGCCTGCCGATCCAGGCCACCGCAGACGCAGTGACGCTGATGGTCGAGCTGCCCGACCGTCGCTGGCAACGCCGACAGGTCTTCGCACTCACCGGTCGCTGACGTTCGATTTGGTTCGTTTCCGACTGGTACGTGGTCGCGCCCGTGAGCACTAGGGTGCCGGATGTGGATCTCGCAGCAGCCCGTGACCTTGCGATCGAGCTGGCCCAGAAAGCCGGCGACCTGGCGGTTCAACACGCTGCCAGCGCAGCGGCGCTGCCCAAGGGCCACGCTGGTGATGTCGTCACCCATGTCGACCAGGAGGCCGAACGCCTCATCGCCGCCGTCATCAACGCTGTCTATCCCGATCACGCTGTCCTCGGCGAGGAGTTCGGCCTGCAGGGCGATCCGGACGCGGAGTACCGCTGGTTGGTCGATCCGCTGGACGGCACCAACAACTACGTGCTCGGACTTGACCTGTACGGCGTCTGCATCACCTTGTGTCGGCGCGGGGAGCCGCTGGTGGCCGTGGTTCACGACTCGGCCCGCGGTCGCTCCTACGCCGCGATCGTCGGCCACGGAGCGACCCTCAACGGCACTCCGGTGCGGATGTTGGCGCCGGAACCACTGGATCGAGTCACCGTCTCCTGGCTTCAGGGGTACGCGGTCGGTGCCGACGATCCTGCTGGTCAGCGTATGTTTCGCAGCCTGGAGCGCAGCTGCAAACGAGTCTTGCGTACCTGGGCTCCCTCCATCGACTGGGGTCTGATCGCCGTAGGCAGGGTCGCGGCAATGATCGCCTATCGCAACGAGCCGTGGGACCTCGTCGGTGGTGCCCTGATCGCCCGCGAAGCCGGCGCAGACGTCCTGACCTCAGCCGACGGCGAGATCGTGCTTGTCGCCCATCCCGACATCATCACCGAGCTCGCGGCTCTGGCCGGGATCGAGTAACGGATCGAGCAGGCGGGACGCTTGCCCGACCTGGGCCCCCGGATCTGCTCGATCTTGTCGGTGTCGCTCTATCTTCTGGTAGTGCAGATCCGACAAGATCGAGCAGATCTGACCACCGAGCTACTGACCACGGAGCTACTGACCGACGCGACCGTCGATGCACTCACGCAACAGATCGGCGTGGCCGCAGTGCCGGGCGTACTCCTCGACTCGGTGCACGTGCAGTTCGCGAACAGCGATGCCGTCAGACCCCAGTCGCTCACCCAGATCCGGGTGTTCGGCGAGAACGGCGTCGGTCGCGGCCTGCTCGCGGGCCAGGTCGGCGTACGCCGCGGCGACGACTGCGTCATCGGGGACGGCGCCATCGAAGTCCGCATCTCGCTGACCATAGAGCTTGGGCAGCGGATCACCGGGCGTGATCCAGTTGCGCCAATCCCGCTCGGCCGAGGCGAGATGTCGGACCAGACCGAGCAGCGACATGGTCGACGGCGGCACTGATCGCCGAGCCAGTTGCTCAGCGTCGAGGCCTTCACACTTCAGCAGCAGCGTCAGGCGATAGCTGGTGAGATAGTCCAGCAGGGTTGGCAACTCGCCATCGGGACTGGGGTCCTCGTTGTTGCGGGGATCGTCGTCCGGGTCGAGCCACATGTCGGCGTACACGGTTGATTTCGTCCAGCGTTCGGGTTGACCTGCCATATCGCCATCGTGGTCCGATCCGACGGAGATTGCCACCGGGTTTGCTCAGTCGGTCGCCGGAGCCTTGGTGTCCTGATCCGACTCGGCAGGCGGATCAGGCTCCATGAGGTGCACGTTCAGGTGCTGGAACGTGGTCGGCGGCCGCTTCGGGCCACCCTTGCTGTAGTTGGCCAGCCGGAGCACCTCGCCGTTGCGGACGTACCAGACGGTGCCGTCATCGGCACGCAGTTGAGTGACCCGCAGCCCGATGTCTTCCACGGTCCCTGACGCCAGTTGCATGTCCACGTAGTCGCCGACGCCGAACTCGTCCTCGAGCAGCAGGAAGACGCCGGACACCAGGTCCTTCACGATGCTCTGCGTGCCGAAAGCGATCGCGGCAGCCACCACCGAGGTGCCCGCGACGAGAGTCGTCACGTTGAACCCCAGCTCCGACAGCACGGCGACCGCGGTGATGATCAAGATCACCACCGTGACGATGCTCGTGCCCAGCGAGCCGAGGGCACGCAGCCGCTGGGCACGACGCTGGGCAGGCAGTCCGGAGGCATCCTCCAGGATCTCGGCGGCCCGGGACTTCACGGGTCGCCGGATCGCCTGCTCGACGGCCCGGTTGATCAGCTTGTGCACGAGCCAACGGGCCAAAATGGCGAAGAGGAGCAGGAAAGTGATCCTGGTCGTCTTGACCACGATCACGTTGTCGATGATCGTCTGCAGCCATTCAGGCATGGCCTAGCCCTTTGGCTCGCGCGAGTAGGTCACCCGGCCCCGCCACACCGTCGCCGCCACTGGGTCCGGCAGGTCGCGGCCGTGCCACGGGTTGTTGCGGGACAGCGAAGCCGACGCATTCCGGTCCACGACCGCCCTGGCAGACGGATCGACCAGCACCAGGTTGGCCGGTTCCCCGATCCGCAGTGGACGGCCCTGGTGCGCCAGCCGAGCGATCCGCGCAGGCTCGTACGACATCCGCTCCGCCACGCCCGCCCAGTCCAGCAGCCCTGGCTTCACCATCGTCTCGATCACCACCGCCAGTGCCGCCTCCAGACCCAGCATGCCGGGGGCGGCGTCGACGAAGGCGTGCTCCTTGTCGTGCCGGGCGTGCGGCGCATGGTCGGTGCCGACCGCGGCGATGGTGCCGTCGGCCAGCGCCTCCCGGAGCACGGTGACATGCTCGTCGGGCCGCAGCGGCGGATTGACCTTGTACGTCGGGTCGTAGCCCACGACTTCCGAGGTGGTGAGCATCAGGTGATGCGGGGTGACCTCGGCGCTGATCGGGATGCCGCGTTTGTGGGCCCAGCGGAGCACGTCGACGGTCTCGGCGGTCGACACGTGGCACACGTGCACCCGGGAACCGGTCAGCTTGGCGAGCTCGGCGTCTCGGGCGACGATGGTCGCCTCCGCCGCCGGCGGCCAGCCGGGCAGCCCGAGCTTGCCGGACAGCTCACCCTCATGACAGCAGGCGTCGCTGCCGGCCAGTCGCGGATCCTGGGCGTGCTGGGCGATCACCCCGCCGAAGGCGCGGACATACTCCAGGGCGCGTCGCATCAGCCGGGCATCGGACACGCAGCGGCCGTCGTCGGAGAACACCCGTACGCCGGCCGCGGAACGGGCCATCAGCCCCAGCTCGGCCAGCTCAGCGCCGGCCAGTCCCTTGCTCACCGCACCGACCGGTACGACCTCGGCGGATCCTTCCCGACGGCCGACCGCCCACACATGCTCGGCGGCCTCGGCGGTGTCGGTCACCGGCGTCGTGTTGGCCATCGCGAGCACGGCGGTGAAACCGCCGCGCGCCGCTGCCTGGGTGCCGGTGGCGATCGTCTCCGCGTCCTCCCGACCCGGCTCCCGGAGATGGGTGTGCAGATCCACCAGACCAGGCAGCGCGATCAGCCCGTCGGCGTCGATCCGCTCGACGTCAGAACCGGCCTCCGCCGGATCGGCGAACACCCCGTCGCGGACATACAGATCTGCCCGCCCCGCGCCGACCAGGTCCGCTCCGACGATCAGCAACTCACTCACCCCACTCACGCAACAACCTCTCGTACGCGGGCCAGGGGCATCTCATCCGCCCCGCCCAGCAGTTGATAGAGCACCGCCATCCGCACCGCGACGCCGGCGGCCACCTGATCGAGCACCAATGACGATGCGGCGTCGGCGGCCTCGGCCGAGATCTCCAGACCTCGGTTCATCGGTCCCGGGTGGCAGATCGGCACGCCTGGTCGCAAGGTCGCGAGTCGGTCCCGGGTGAGCCCGTACCCGATCGTGTACTCCCGCGCCGTGGGGAAGTAGCCGCCGCTCATCCGCTCCCGTTGAACGCGCAGCATCATCACCGCATCCGCTGCAGGAAGCACCGCATCCAGGTCGGTGCTGACCGAGACCGGCCAGGTGTCGACCCCGGACGGGAGCAAGGTCGGCGGCGCCACCAGCACCACCTTCGCGCCCAGGGTCTGCAGGAGCAGCACGTTGCTGCGGGCAACGCGAGAGTGGGTGATGTCGCCGACGATGGCGACGGTACGCCCGGCCAGATCGCCGCCGTCGAGGCCACGGAAGTGACGCCGCATGGTGAACGCATCGAGCAGCGCCTGCGTCGGGTGCTCGTGGGTGCCGTCGCCGGCGTTGAGGACATGGGCGCCGATCCAGTTGGTGACCTGCCAGGGAGCACCGGAGGCCATGTGTCGGATGACGAGAGCATCGACGCCCATGGCCGCGACCGTCATCACCGTGTCGCGCAGCGACTCGCCCTTGGACACCGACGACCCCTTGGCCGACACGTTGATGACGTCGGCCGACAGCCACTTGCCCGCGATCTCGAAGGACGAGCGGGTGCGGGTCGAGTCCTCGAAGAACAGGTTCACGACCGTCCGACCGCGCAGTGCAGGCAGCTTCTTGACCGGCCGGCTCTGCACCGCCGACATCTCCTCCGCCAGGTCGCAGATCTCGGTGATCTCGGCCAGGCTGAGATCGCCGGCGGACAACAGGTGACGCATCAGGCCTCCTCGGAGAAGTCGGCGGGATCGGCGGGCGAGTCGGCCGCGATGCTTCCCGGTGGTCGGGAGATGGTCACCTCGGTCACGCCATCGGATTCTTCCAGCCGTACGCGGACCCGCTCGGAGGCGGCCGTGGGCAGGTTCTTGCCGACGTGATCGGCACGGATCGGGAGCTGCCGGTGACCGCGATCCACGAGCACGGCCAACCGGACCACGCGCGGCCGGCCGATGTCGCCGAGGGCATCCAGCGCTGCCCGGACCGTACGCCCGGAGTAGAGGACGTCGTCGACCAGCACCACGACGGCATCGTCGATGGGCCCCGGCAGGTGGGTGTGGCCGACCGCGCGGGTCGGCTGGCGGCGCAGGTCGTCGCGATACATGGTGATGTCCAGCGATCCGGTAGGAATCGCCACCCCCTCGACATCGGCCATCGCCGCGGCCAGTCGGTGGGCCAGGTGCACGCCGCGGGTCGGGATACCGAGCAGCATCAGGTCCTTCGCGCCCCGATTCGCCTCCAGGATCTGGTGCGCCATCCGGGCGCATGCCCGGGCGATCCGGTCGGCGTCCATCACGACTCGGGTGCTCTCCGTGCCGGGAACTGGGTCGCCGGACAGGCCGGTCGCGGGCGTGGGCGACGTCTCTGACACGCAGGATCCTCCTGATAGTGGCGTGCTGCTGTGGGCGCACCGGTCCATTACCGCTACGGTATGGAGGGTGAGTGGACTGCTGAGCATGCTAGTGCCCCTGGAAACGCTACAGGGTTGGCCGCCGGCCCCGAATCCGTCGCTGCTCCACGCTTTGGGACTGATCTTCGGAGTGCCGATCCTCATCGGGCTGGTGATCGCCGGCCTGTCCTATGTAGGCACCGGCAGCGACCTGCGCCGATTCGGTCCGGCGGTTCATCCCGTCAAGACCTACGCCGACCCCGTCGCGGTGGAAGGCGGCACCGGTGCCGGGCCGGCGAGCATCGAAGCCTCGGCCGGTATCGACACAGAGACAGGGGGCACCAGTGCTCGGTGGTGAAGGTCTGAGTTTCAGCGACCGTCGGCAGATCGAGAACGCCCTGGCCATGGCCAGGCGGGTCAGCGATCTCGACTTCGAGGCCTACATCGGACCGGCGGGTGCCGACGCCCGGGCATACGCACTGGCGTTGCACGGTCAGCTGGCACGACCCGACAACTCGGTGCTGGTGCTGTGTGACCCGGATGCGCGGGCGCTCGAGATCGTGACCGGGCAGGACACTCGCCAGTATCTCAGCGATGCCGACTGCCGGCTTGCTGTCGCGACGATGACTTCCTCGTTCCTGGCCGGGCTGTTCGTCAACGGTCTGGCTCGCGGCATCTCCCAGCTCGGCGAGATCGCCCATCACCCCGAGACCCTGCACGCCGCCGGTTTGTTGTAGTAGTCGTCGACTCGCTGTTCGGCTGCGCTCCCAAGACTCCGTCTTCGCTCCTCGTTCGCAAACGGAAAGACGTGTTTGCTCTCTCGTCGTTCCAGACGGAGCCCTCGCTCCGCCTCACGGCCGCTCGCGACGGGAGTCGTCGACTCGCTGCTCCGCTGCGCGCCGATTGGTCCTGTCTTCCCTCGTCGATCGCAGACGATAAAGCGTTGTCTGCTCTCTCCTCAGTCCAGACAGGACCGGGCGCTCCGCCTCACGGCCGCTCGCGACGGGTGTCGACGAGAACTCAATCCTTCTGCTGGCAGTTCAGGGCGCGGGCGGTGTTGTCGCGGCCTTCGATGATCGGACGGCGGACCGAGTCCACGAGGTCGGTGGCGGCCAGCCAGGCATCCAGCTGGATGATGAACGGCTCCAGCTGCTCGGGCACCGGGAACAGATAGCGCAGCACGTTCTCGCGCAGCGCGTAGCCCTTGGTCGCCCAGCCGCCCTCGCCACGCGAGATCTGCTCAGCAGTGCTCAAGAACCGCTCCACGTACGGAGCCAGCACCGCGCCCTGGCCGCGCTGCCAGAACGCCAGCGTGATCGCCCGCTGGGTCCCGTTGGGCACGTCATCGGCCTCCGTGGCCAGTCGCCAGGCCTCAGCCTTGGCGGATTCGGTCGGCCGGGCCGCCTTCGCCGCAGCGGCCTGCTCGGCGCCCGTCACGGTCTGATCCCGGTCGGCCTCGGCGTCGATCGCGGCCGCATCGAGTCGCCCGAGCCGGGCCAGGTTCACCACCGCCGACCAGCGCAGCTCAGGGTCGATCTCGACGCCCACGGGTACGCCGGTGCCGGTCAGCCACGCCGCCAGCCGATCCGCGCCCTGAGCATTCTCGGCCGCATTGGGGAACGCTTTGACCAACGCGAGCTGTAGATCCGAGCCGGGCAGAGCGGCGTCCATCAACCCAGTGATGCCCTCCTGCCAGCGCCACAGCACCGCCGCCCGCCGTGCCGGCGGAGTGTAGTGTCGCGCCGCGCTCGCCGCCTGACCGAGGACGGTCCGCACCGCGACCGGATCCGACTCGACGGCCACCGCCGACAGCACCAGCTCGACATAGTCCGCGGCGGCCATCTCGCCGTCGCGGCACATGTCCCAGGCCGCAGCCCAGCACACCGCCCGGGCCAGCGCGCTCTCGACATCGGCGAGCCGAGCGACCACGGTGGCCAGCGAGACCGGGTCCAGTCGCACCTTCGCGTACGTGAGGTCGTCGTCGTTCACCAGCAGCAGATCCGGTCGCGGCTGACCGACCAGCTCGGGAATCTCGGTCCGCTCGCCGGCGATGTCGTGCTCGAGCCGGGCGACGCGAATCAGTCGACCGTCCCGGTCGTCATAGCAGCCGATCGCGATCCGATGCTGGCGCAGGGTCGGATGCTGCGGATCGGCACCTTGGACGACGGCGAACGAGGTGATGATGTCGGATTCGTCGACGGTGAAATCCGGGCGCAGCGTGTTGACCCCCGTCGTCTCCAGCCACTGCTGTGACCAGTCCGAGAGGTCCCGGCCCGAGGCGGCGTGCAAGGCCGCCAGCAGATCGGATAGGGACGTGTTGCCGTACGCGTGCCGCTGGAAGTACTGCTGACAGCCGGCCAGGAACTCATCCTGGCCGACGTAGGCGACCAGCTGGCGGAGCACCGAGGCGCCCTTGGAGTAGGTGATGCCGTCGAAGTTCTGCTCGACCGCTTCCAGATCGACCATGTCGGCGGCGATCGGGTGGGTCGAGGGCAGCTGGTCCTGGCGGTAGGCCCAGGTCTTGAAACCGTTGGTGAACGAGGCCCAGGCGGTGTCCGGGTCGTCGGCGATCTGGCTGAGGCCGAAGTTGGCGGCCCAGGTCGCGAACGACTCCTTGAGCCACAGGTCGTCCCACCAGCGCATGGTCACCAGGTCGCCGAACCACATGTGGGACAGCTCGTGCAGGATCGTGTCGTCGCGGACCTGATAGGAGGCCGGCGTCGCGCGGCTGCGGAACACGTACTCGTCCCGCAGGGTGACGCAGCCGACGTTCTCCATCGCACCGCCGTTGTATTCGGGGACGAACACCTGGTCGTACTTCCCGAAAGGGTAGGGCTGGGCGAACCCTCGCTCGAACACCCCGAAGCCCTGCTCGGTTACGTCCCAGATCCGATCGGCGTCCAGATGCTCGGCGAGTGATCTGCGGCAGTAGAGAGCGGCCGGGATGTCCCCACTTGGCGCATGCAATATGCGCTCGACCCCGTAGTAGGAGCCGGCGATCAGTGCAGTCAGATAGGTCGAGATGGGCTTCGTCTCGGCGAAGGTGAAGCGCGCGTAGCCGTCACCGAGTGACTCGGTGCCCAGCAGGGCGCCGTTGCTGACCACGGTCCAGTCCGCCGGCGCGACCGCGGTGATCGCGAACTCGGCCTTCAGATCGGGTTGTGCGAAGCAGGCGAACATGCGCCGGGCGTTGGCGGGCTCGAACTGGGTGTAGAGGTAGGTGCAGGAGTCGGCCGGATCGACGAACCGGTGCAGACCCTCGCCGGTCCGGCTGTAGCGACAATGGGCCAGCACTCGCACGCTGTGCGGTCCCTCGCTCACCTTCAAAGGCAGCCGAGAGTCGGCAAAGGTGGCGGGGTCGAGCGGCACCCCGTCCAGCGTGGCTGCCTCGACGTGGTCGGCGATCAGGTCGACATGCAGTTCCCCGGCATCGACGGCGTCGAAGGTGATGGTGGTGTCGCTGCGGAACAGTCGCTCGGGATCCTCGACGTGCCGGCCGCTGAGATCGACCTCGATCGCATAGGTGTGCGTGCGGATCAGCTCTGCCCGGGCCCTGGTCTCCGCCCTGGTCAGATTGTCGGGAAACATGAGGGCGATCCTGTCATGAAGTAGGGGGCCGTTGGGGCCCGAGTGGGGCGCTTATGGTGTGACTATGACATCTGACAACACTGCGGTGGCAACTGTTGACATCGTTGACACCGCTCTTGGGACTGACCCCTCTCGTGAGACTGACTCGGGCCGCGACGAAGACACCGCTCTGGACACCGTCGACTTCTGGTTCGACCCGGCGTGCCCCTGGGCCTGGCTCACCTCGCGCTGGATGCTGGAGGTGGAGAAGGTCCGGCCGGTACGGACGACCTTCCATGTGATGAGCCTGTCGGTGCTCAACGAGGGACGTGATCTCGACGCCGGCTACCGCGAATTTCTGGACACCAACTGGGCCCCGGTCCGGGTCGCGCTGGCGGTTGACGAGGAGTACGGCTCGGAGAAGTTGCGGGAGTTCTACACCGCCATCGGGACCCGGATTCACCCGGGCCAGGCGGAGCGGGATCGAGCCACCATCGAGGCGGCGCTCGCCGAGGTCGGCCTGCCCGTCAGCCTGGCGGATCGGGGCGATACCGATGCCAACGACGCGGCCCTCCGTGCCTCGCACCATGCCGGGATGGACCCGGTCGGCATGGACGTCGGTACGCCGGTGCTGCATGTCAACGGCGCGGCATTCTTCGGTCCGGTCATCACCCCCGCTCCGAAGGGCGAGGCAGCCGGCAAGCTGTTCGATGCCGTGGTCGCGCTGGCCAGTTTCGAGGGCTTCTACGAGCTCAAGCGGACCCGGACCGTCGGGCCGATCTTCGGCTAACCCCTCAGTCCGGTCCGGCGCCGCGGCGGGTGCTGGCGTCCAGCAGGGCCATCCAGGTCGGCTGGTCGGTCAGCTCACCGCTCACCTCCAGGCCGTCGAGCACGGTCGCGACGGTGCCTCGGGTTGCCGCGTCGTACCGGCCGGTGATCTCCACCGGGGAGTCCCACAGGTGCGTGAGCATCCCCTGGACGGCCTGCACCTGGGCCGGCGAGCGCGTGCTGAAGGACGACATCGCCGACCCGGAGCGTCCGTTGTCGAGATGGATGTGGTTGTGGTGCCGGTCGTCGTAGAGATAGGTCAGCACGTACGCGAAGTGTTTGTGCGCGGAGGCCGCCAGTGCCCAGTAGCGCCGCCGGACAGCTGCCATGGTGCGGTCCGGACCGGTGCGCCATTGGTCGTAGCGGCATGAGACCTGCTGCCCGTCGCCGAGTCGCAGCCGCGCGAGGTCGAAGGCTCGGCCTGCGTTGTGCCACGACGAGCAACGGTCCGTGCCGTCGGTCCAGGTGCCGTACGTCCACAGTTGGCGGAGGTCCCACCCGGTGAGCTCAGCGAGGTCGGCCAGCCAGGCCGCCAGCTGTTCCGCGAAACCCTGCTCGATGGCGAACTCGCTGCGCCGGCGATTCACCTCGTACACCAGAGGCAATGAGGCGAGCCTGCCGAAGCGGGGCAGCGACGCACGGGCGACGCAGGTCGGGCCGTTCCTGGCTCGGTCGACCGGCCGGTCGGGGAGCCCGAGATCAGTGACGGTGCAGCCTGACAGACCGGCCAGGCTGCTCAGCCCGATGGTCGCGCCGAGTCCCAGCAGCTGCCGGCGCGAGATGGGCTGACCTGACACCTCGCAACTGTAGGAGGGTGACACCACCCACCGGGGTGGCCCTGCTCACCTCGCCCGGACGTCCGGCTGTCGGCGTCGGGCCTCGGCAGCGTCGTCGGCTCGGGCGGGCACCTCTGAACGGGCGCGTCGGATCCACCTGGCACACTGCTGCCATGCGCGTACACATCGGCACCGACCACGCCGGATTCGAACTCAAGCAGCACTTGGTGAGTGAGCTGACCGCCAAGGGATACGAGGTCGTCGACCACGGGCCGGCGGAGTACGACCCGGAGGACGACTATCCGGTCTACTGCCTCCCGGCGGCGCAGGCGGTCGTCGACGATCCCGGCTCGCTCGGCATCGTGATCGGCGGCTCGGGCAACGGCGAGGCGATCGCAGCCAACAAGGTCGACGGCGTGCGCTGCGCGCTGGCCTGGAGCGAAGAGACCGCCAAGCTCGGCCGGTTGCACAACGACGCCAACGTGATCTCGGTCGGAGGCCGGATGCACACCCCGGAAGAGGCGACCGGATTCATCGAGCTGTTCCTGGAGACGGCCTTCAGCGGGGACGCCCGACATCAGCGCCGGATCGACCTGCTCGCCGACTACGAGGCGGGCCGCTAGCGGATCGCCTCGCCAGCGACCGGGAGCCGCTGGGATCTCGCTGGTAGCCTGTTCCCATGGAGGCCATCATCGACTCCGGGGGACGCATCGTGCTTCCCAAGCATCTTCGTGACGCGCTCGGCCTGACGCCCGGCACCAAGGTTGACATCTCGCCGTACGGGACCGGTGTGCAGGTGACACCTGGCGGGCGGACGGCCCGATTGGAGCGGGAGCCAGACGGTCGGCTCGTGGCGCGCGGCGACGTGGAGGTCACCGACGATCTGATGTACGCGCTGATCGACTCAGGTCGGCGGTGACCGATTCACCGGTGACCGATCCACCAGTGTCGGTGGACACGAGTGTCGCGGTGCCACTGCTGGTAGCTTCCCACCAGCACCACGACGCCGTCGCTGAGTGGGCGCGTGGTCGCGCACTGAGTGTCAGCGGCCACGCACTCGCCGAGACGTATTCCGTTCTGACCAGGCTTCCTGGCAATTCACGCGTCGCCCCCGGCGATGCCGTCGTGCTTATCGACGAGAGCTTCGGCGGGGTGCTGGTGTTGTCCGCCGATGCAGCACAGACGGTTCACCGAGAGCTGTCCGGCAGCGGGATTGCCGGAGGCGCCACCTATGACGGCTTGATGGCACTGGCTGCTCGTGAGCATGGCGCGACCCTGGCGACCAGGGACGCGCGGGCGCGGGCGACGTACGAGGCGTTGGGTGTTGCTGTCGAGGTGGTCGTCACCTAGTGGGGTGGGTCTAGCGGCGGCCGTCGACGCGGGCCAGTAGCTTCTCGAGCACGTCGAGGGCCATCCGCTCGTCTTCGTCATCGGGCCGGGAGATGTCGCGCGCCCGCATCGCGCGATCCAGGGTGAGAAGTCCGGAGACTCCGTCGCGGCCGAAATCGCGGGGCCAGAGCTCGCGGGGGTCGACCCCGCGGGCAGGAGCACCTGTCATAGTTGTCAGCCTATGGCCTCAGACCGACAGATTCAGTGAGATGCCCGAAGGTCACACCCTGCACCGCCTCGCCGGACTGCTCAATGACAGCTTCGGCGGGCGCAGCGTACGCGTCAGCAGTCCCCAGGGCCGCTTCGCTGCAAGCGCAGCTCTGCTCGACGGCACGACCATGGTCGCTGCGTGGGCCCACGGGAAGCAGCTGTTCTGTGATTTCGAGCACGATCGCACGCTGTACATCCATCTCGGTCTGATCGGCGGACTCGACATCGGGCCGCCGGCTCCGGTCCGAGGCGAGGTCCGCGTACGACTGGCCACCGATGACGCGGTCGCCGATCTACGGGGACCGCAGGCCTGCGCTCTCGTCACGCCGGAGGAGGTCGCGGCGATGACCGCCAAGCTCGGGCCGGATCCGCTGCAGGCCGGGGCCGACCCCGAGCTGGCTTGGGCGAAGATCAACCGGTCGGGCCGCCCCATCGCGGCCCTGCTGATGGATCAGTCGGTGCTCTCGGGCGTCGGGAACGTCTACCGGGCAGAGGTGCTGTTCCGGAACCGGATCGACCCGCACCGGCCCGGCAAGCAGCTGTCCCGGCGCAGCTGGCGGGCGATCTGGTCCGACCTGGTCGAACTGATGCCGATCGGCGTCCGGGATGGACGGATCGACACGGTCCGGCCCGAGCAGACGCCGGAGGCGATGGGGCGACCACCGCGAGTCGACGACCACGGCGGTGAGGTGTATGTCTATCGCCGGGCGGGCCAGGCCTGCTTCATCTGCGGCAGCCGAGTGCGCACCGAGGTGCTGGCCGCTCGGAACCTGTTCTGGTGCGGGCGATGTCAGCGGCGCGGGTGAGTGCGGCCACGACCGTACGCCAGGCCGGCCGACTGCGCTTGACGGTCGACGAGACGGGTCGGATCACCTCCGTGGCCGAGCGCCGACATCTGGAACGGCCCTTTCTGGCCGAGGTCGATCTCGCGCCGGCGATCGTGGCGGGAGGGGTCGAGTCTTGGCTCGATCGGGAGGTCGGTATCGATGACGACGAGATCGACATCACCGTACGGCGCGAAAACTCACTCAGTGTCAATCTCCGGCACAGCCTGAGCACAGGATGGGCGAGCAGGCTGCTGATCGTGAACACAGGAGCCGAGCCGCTGGTGGTGGAGCGGCTGCCGCTCCGAGTGCGACCGGCCCCGGGACACCGGGTCTCGGCACTCGCCGCCGGCTCTCGGATCTGCTGGACCGCGCAAGCCGAGGACGGCCACGGCCCGCTGCTGACCGTGCGCCTGACGGCCGGCGCTGCCGCGAGCATCGGGGCCGAACACATCGAGTTCGGTGGGTTGCGGCTGACGCCGGGCCAGCGCTACGTGGCGCAATTGCGCTGGGAACTGCTCGCCACACCACGGTCGGTAGTCGTTGGACCGGGCCGGGACGTGCTCGTTGCCCGCGCGGTCTATGAGGTCGGGGAGTCCGCGCTGCTCCCCGATGACCCCGACGCGGCGCTTGTCGTGCCGCCCGACGTGGCGGTGGACAGCATCGAGGAGGCCGACCTCGCGGGCCGGGAGGTCTTCGTCACCAGCCCCGGCCGTCATGAGATCGAGCTTCGTTCGGCCGAGGGCGATGTGCGGTGGGAGCTCAGCTGGGTGCGTCCACTGGCGGATCAGCTGCAGGCTTGGGCCGACACGATGCTGGCTCGACCACGGACGTCCGCCGGCGTGGTGGCGATCGAGGATCTGCCGTCGGCGATCGTGCTCCAGGCCGCGCTCGGCGCGGGTGGACTCGAGGACGCCGACGATGCGTCCGACGCGCTGGATCTGCTGACCGCCCGACTGCTCGACGGCCCAGCTCCTGGCGGAGGCGCCAACCCGCAATCCGTGCTCTATCTGCTGGGCGAGCACGGGCGTACCGGTGACCTCGACGTCGTCGATGCAGCGGTGCGGCAAGCAGAGATCCTGCTGGCCCAAGGCGCTCCGCCGATGCCAGGACTCGGCCTGGCCGTGCTGCGGATGGTGCTGGCGACGGCCAGCGGCGAGCTCGGATCGTCGACGGCCGGTCGAGTGTCGAGCGTGGTTGCCCAGTGTGTGGCGCGGGCTGCGCAGCACACGGGTGACGGTGACGACAGGGGCCGTGACGACCGGGGTGGCGAGGAACAGGACCCTGGGATCAGTGCGGTTCGGCGGGCCGCCGAGCTGGAGCTGCTGTTGGCCGTCCTGCCGCTGTTGCCACCCGATCCGGGACACCATCAGCGGATATCCGAGCTGGTACGCGTGCTGGGGGCCGCGCTGGGCGGCGGACTGCCCGGGAGACTGCTTCGACCGCCACCGGTGACCGAGCACGCGTACCTGGTCGCGGTGCTCCGGATGCTGCCCGAAGACGGCTACCCCGAGGTCACTCGGTCCTGGGGAGCGCCGGCGGCCTTGTTGGCCCAACAGGCCACTCTGCAGGTGCTCGATCGCCTGACGCTGGGCACGGAGGTGGGCACCGACCCGGTCGCGCACCTCGACCCGAGTTCGGAGATCGCCGCGGCTGCTGCGTGGCTCGCCTTGGTGCAGCGTCATGGCTGAGGCACCTGCCGGGGCGATGGACGGTGCCCAGCCCGGAGCCATCCTGGAGTGCGATGCGGTGCTGGGAGCCCGGACGGCGCACCTCACCATCGAGCGCGGCGAGGGACCACCACTGATCCTGATCAGCGGTTGTGGGATGCCGTCCTATGTATGGGATCCAGTGGTGCGCCACCTGCCCGGCCGTCAGATCGTGCGGCTCGATCGCCCTGGGATGGGCGGCACGCCCTGGCCCGATCAGCTGCCGACGCTGGCGGAGGAGACCGACACTCTGATCGGGCTTGCCGAGCAGCATCCAGGTGGTGTCTTTGTCGCCCACTCGATGGCTTCCTTCCATGCGGAGGCGGCCGTTCGGCGACGCCCCGAGCTGGTCGCCGGACTGGTGCTGGTCGACGGCAGCGCCGAGCCGGCCGTGCGGAAGCCGATCGGCGAAGGGGCCTGGTTGGCCGTCGCTCGGGCTGCCGAATGGGCCGCGCAGCACCGGCCGTTGGCGGCGCTCGGTCCGGTCGTGGACCGGATCACCGTGACCGCGCAGAGCCGGCGCCGGCTGCTCGACCCGATGGACTCCCGGTCGCTGACCACCTACGCCAGCGCCGACGCCGTCGCCAGTGTGATCACGGAGTGGGCCGGTTACCGGCGGCAGGCCAACGACCTGCTCCAGCTCCGTGCCGAGACCCGGTGGCCGATCGGACTGCCGGTCGAGGTGATCACTGCCGGGAGAGCCGGGGGAGGGCGCTGGGTCGCCGCTCAGCGTGAACTGGCCGAGCTGCTGGGCGGCAATCAGACGGTGCTGCCAGATTCACGGCATCTGGTCATGCTCGACGAGCCGCACAGGATCGCCTCGGCTACCGAGCAGGTCCTGGCCGTCATTGCCGAACGCACCGAGCGGTCATAGTCGCCCGCCCATTCCAGCCGTCCCGCCTGCGACACACGCGCAACTCGATTGCTCGCATTGATGAGAGTCTCATTGATGCGAGTCTGCGGCTCAGGCGCTGCGCTCGCCCGGCCAGCCGTCGCCGAGCCGTTCGACCCGGCCGGCCCCGATCGGCGTACCCCGGTTGGCGATCCGTGGGGCCACCGCTCGACCGACCACATACTTCAGGATCGGACGCATCGCGGTGCCGTCCAGCGACTCGATCTTCGCGATATCGGCAGCCAGGTCCTCGCATTCGGTCAGCGACACCCGGTCCAGATCGGTGTGCTGCACGACGCGCAGGAACTTGCGCTCCCGGATGAACGTCGGACGCAGGAACATCCGGAGGCTGCGGATCAGCAGGTCGGTGTCCTCGCCGGACCAGCCCTTGAACCGGGCACTCTCGTCGTAGCCGCCGAGCAGATCGAAGTTGGCCTTCGAGAGGGCGATGCGCCCCATCGACCCCTTGTGCACTCCGAGATTGAGCCGGTTGTCCAACCGGTTCGTCGCAACGATCGCGTTCGGTCGATGGGTGAAGATCGCCCGCAGATACTCCACAAAGCCGAATCCGACGAAGTTGTCCGCGTCGACGTTGCACACGAAGTCACCGGTCGCCAGCGCGTGCGCCATGTTCTTGGCGTGGCTGTGTCGGAAGCGGGTGTGCCCCTCGGACCGGGCGAATTTGAGGATGCCGGCGTCGAGGTAGGGCTGCAGCGTCGGATCGGAGGTGATCCACTCGGCGAGGTCATCGGGGCTGCTGTAGTCCAGGACCACGAACTCCACGGCGTCCGGGCGTGCCCAGTCGACGCTGTCGGCGAGGTTGCGCGGCAACGTCTGCTTCAGATGATGTGCCCGACCCATGCAGGTCGTGCACAACGAGATCTTCATCTGGCGTCCAGCTGGCCTTCGGGTGGTGGGAAGTGTGGTGAGCCCCCGAGGGGTCGATCTGCTTGCAATGCTATGTCCAAACCCAGCGTGACCTGGGGTGCGACTCACCCGGCCGGCGACCAAGATCGCTAGAGGCCGGATCGGCTGAGCAGGAGGGCCAGCGCGGTGCGGTCGCGGACCGCCAGCTTGCGCAGCAGTGCGCTCACGTGGTTCTTCACCGTCCCCTCGGCCAGCACCAGTTCGGCGGCGATCTCGCCGTTGGTGCGGCCCGCCGCGACATGGGTGGCGACCAGCCGTTCGGTGCGGGTGAGCAGGGCGAGTGGGTCGTCGGCGTTGTCGGTGGCTGCAGTGCCGCGGGCAGCAGCGCTGCGCAACGCGACGCCGGCGACCCGTGGATCGATCACGACTCCGCCGTCGCGTACTGCGGCGATCGCCTCCGCCAAACGTTCGGGCGAGACATCCTTGAGCAGGAACCCTGCCGCCCCGGCGCGTACGCCATCGCGCACCAGTTCGTCGGTGTCGAAGGTCGTCAAGATCACCACCGGCAGGCTGGGGTGCTCGCTGCCGCATCGCCGAACCAGCTCGACGCCGCCCATGCCGGGCATCTGCGCGTCCGCCAGCACCACCTCCGGATGGTGCTTGGCGATCATGGCCAGCGCTTCGTGGCCATCAGCGGCCTCGGCGACCACCTCGATCCCGCCGGCCGCCTCCAACAGCAGCCGGACACCGCGCCGCAGCAGTTCCTGATCATCGACCAGGACGATCCTGATCATGGCATCGCCCCCGTTGTCAGCGCTCCCGTCGTCAGCGCAACTCCAGTCAGCGGAATGGTGGCGGCCAACTCGAGACCGGTATCGGAGGCCCGTACGTCGGTTCGTCCGCCGAGCGCGCCGGCCCGCTCGGCCAGCGAGCGGAGCCCGAAACCCGGGGTCACCGCGGCGGTTCGCCCGCCATTGTCGACCACCGCGAGGGCGAGCTCGGAACCGTGGATCCGTTGGCTGACCTCGACCCGGGACGCTGAGGAGTGCCGGATCACGTTGGTGAGCGCCTCCTGGACGAACCGCTGCCGGAACCGGGCCAGTTCGCCGTCGAGGTCCGCACCGGCGGTGTCATCGCTGACACGCACCGCCAGCCCGGTGCCTTCGAACGAGGAGGCCAACGCGGCCAGGTCCGCCACACCGCCTTCGGACACACCGCTCGGGTGCAGCGCCCGCGCGAGCAGCCGGATGTCGGCCAGGGTCTTCGCGGCCTGGCTACGCGCTTCGGCGACTTCCGCCCAAGCCCGGTCGGGGTCCTTGTCGCGCATTCGTTCGGCGAATTGCAGCGACATCATCATCACCGTGACCTGATGCCCGATTCCGTCATGGAGATCCCGGGCGACGCGCTGCCGCTCCTGCAGTGAGGCCAGTTCGATCGCGGATTCGGCCCGTATCCGGACCTGGACGGCGAGCGCTGCGTTGGCGCGGCTCTGCTGGTCGATCTCGGCAAAGAGCCAGGCGACGATCAGCCCGAATCCGAACAGCAGTGAGGAGCCCACCGCTTGCTGGGCGATCCATTGCCAACCTCGGCCGGAGACCACGAAGACCACGGCCTGCAGGACGACCATGCTGACCACGACGAGCACGCCGGCCCGCAGTCCATAGGACCGCAGCAGCAGGATCAACGCGACGACGAAGAGGAACATCGGGTGGGGCTGATCTCCGATGGCGAAGAGGCTGGTGACCACCAGCGTGAAGGCGATCGCGATGGCATCCAGCCGTTGCGGCCGTTCGGGTGGCGGCTGCATCTCTCGCCGCCAGGCGAGCCACAGGATCATCGCGACCAGGAGCACGATGGCGTAGCCGATCGTGCGGGCGAGCTGGCTTTCCATCATCGCCAACTCGATGATCCGCGTTGCCGCGGCCAGGATCGACAGCGTCACCACGACGTCGAGTGCGAGCGCGGCCCGATCGCGTACCGGCCGCCGGCGACCCTGGTCGTTGCCTCCGCGCGTTGACCCTGCGAGAGCCGAATCGAGAGCCACCATGCCTGTCAGCCTAGGGTTCGTTCGGGGTGGGAACCCGTGGCGGTAGACATCTGAACCCATGACCGTGGTCATGGTTGCCTCCCTGCGATCCATGACGCCGGCCGGGCGCGACGGAGTCCCCGGCTCGGCAGGGTATGTGTCATGAACGAATCAGCGCACATCTCACCTCAGCCATCGTCGACCCAGCGATCGTCGACTCAGCCGGTTTCGAGCGAGCCTGGTGGTTCGGTGGCCGAGGGTCCGAGCCGACCGGGTCGGCTGCTCCACCTCCTGATCCTGCTCGGACCGGTGGCCGCCCTGCTGTTGGCGAATCTGGCGATCGCCGGGTTGATGCAGGTCTTGCTCCCGCTGGACCTGGATGCTCCGGCCTGGATCCTGACGGTCATCGTGGTGGGCCAGTCTGCGGCGGTCTGCGCACTGGTGGTCCTGTTCTGTGCCCTGCTGCTGCGGGTCCAGGGCCTTCGGCTGCGAGATGCAGGTCTGTGCTGGACGAGGACCAGCTGGGCAAGTCTGCTCGTGGGTGTTGGTGTCGGCATGGCGGTGGTGCTGGCCGTTGGTCTGCCGCTGACCTGGTCGGGCTTGCTGAGAACCAGCCCGGGCTTCGGGCTTCCCTGGTGGGGATTGGTGATCGCGGGACTTGCCCAGGCGTTTCTGCTCCAAGGCCTGCCCGAGGAACTGCTCTTCCGCGGCTATCAGATGACCGCTTTGCGTACGCGCCCGATCGTCGCGCTGTTCATTTCTGCCGCGGTCTTCGGCGTCATACACCTGGCTTCCAGTGGAGGACAGCAGAATGTGCTCGAGCGGATGCTCTATCTGGTCATGCCGTTCGGCTTTGCCATCGCCGGCGGTGCCTTGATGATTCTCCTCGACTCGCTGTGGGCGGCAGTCGGCGTACACGGCGGGGTGCACGTGGGATCCCTCATCGGTCTGTTCGTCGGACTGGGCAGCGGCCCGGCGTTCTGGGTCGGCTGCGGACTGGTGTGGACCATGCTCGGGCTCGTCCTCCTGGCCGTCGCCAAGCGCCGGGGCAAGCTCGACGGGCTTTGGACCGGTCCGACCCGCTGAGTTGGTGATCTCGCGGCGCCGGGTTCTGGTACCTGGGGTCGTACGTGGCCCGGCGGCGCGAAACGTGCATGGTTCACGTTGGGGTTTGAATCGGATGTGGCCCGGCGGCGCGAAGCGTGCGTGGTTCACGCGGGAGTCGCGATCGTACGTGGCCCGTGGGCGTCAGATGACGCTAATCCTCCGGTCCGCGCAGCCGGCGCTCCGCCGAGACCAGGGTGAACTCGGGATGACCGCTGACCTGTCGCTCGATGGTGTCCAGAACCTCGGTCAGATGCGCGGGGTCGCCGGCCACGACCGCGACGGCGATCCCCGCTCGACGGTGCAGATCGTGGTGGGCGACCTCGGCGACGCTCACCGCGTACGTCCGTTTCAACTCGGCGATCAACGGCCGGATCACCGAACGCTTCTGCTTCAGCGAGAACACCTCACCGAGCAGGAGGTCGAACTCGATCACTCCCACCCACGCGAACATGGCAGGCAGGTTATCGCTCACCGGCAAGCACTGGCGCGGCGTACGGGCGGGCAACGCGCGCGGATGGTGGGATATCGAGCGGATCCGCCGGTCGGGGCAGCAGAATGCGCTCATGACCATGTTGACTGGTCGCGCTCCGCGCCCCGCGGTCGGACCATGACCAGACCGGTGATCGGGATCTCGTCCTACCGAGAGCAGGCCCGGTTCGGCGCGTGGGACACCACCACAGATCTGTTGCACGCGAACTATGCACGCTCCGTGGAGGCCGCCGGCGCGGTGGCGGTGCTGTTGCCGCCACAGAGTGCTGGTGCGGCCGAGGTCGTGGGACGGCTCGACGCGTTGATCATCGCGGGTGGGGCGGACATCGACCCGGCACGCTATGGGGCGATGCGGCACCCGATGACCCAGCACAACAGGCTGGATCGAGACGCGTGGGAGTGGGCACTGTTGGACGCTGCCGAGGCGGCGCGGATCCCGGTGCTGGGGATCTGCCGTGGCATGCAGCTGATGGCGGTGCGAGCCGGTGGCAGGCTGGAGCAGCACCTGCCGGACGTGGTCGGGCATGGCGAGCATGCACCCGCGCCGGGTGCCTTCGGGTGGACCCCGATCCGGACCACGGCCGGTTCGACGGTGCGCCGGTTGGTGGGCGACGAGGTGCAGGTCACCTGCCACCACCACCAGGCCGTCGCCGATCACCCCGGCTTCGAGGTGACGGCTCGGGCTGCGGACGGCACGATCGAGGCGATCGAAGATCCGGAGCGTCCCTTCTGGATGGCCGTGCAATGGCACCCCGAATACGGCGACGACCACGGGCTGTTTCGTGGACTGGTCGCCGCCACCGGCGCCGATGCTGTCCCGACCGCGCTCACCGAGTCAGTCGCACCACCCACGGCGGCTTGTCGGTAACGCGGCCCGGCGGCAAACCTCTAGGCGACCGCGCAGCGTGGGCGATACGGCAGCGGGTCGGCTCGGTGCAGAGCCGGGTCGGCTTCGGCGAAGGTCCTTACCGGCCCGGGCCCGGTCTGCCAGCTCTCGAACCGTACGGTGACCCGGCCCAGCCCGGATCCCCAGACCCAGCCGCGGCCGTGCTCGTCATGCTCGACATCGATGCCGGGCAGCCACCGGTGTCCATGTCGGGCGGTCACGCCCGCTACCGGTATGTCCGGGCCCGTGACACCGGCCACCGGCACCTCCGCCCCGGCACCGTTCTGGCCCCCGACGCCACTCTCGCTCTCGGCAACAGATCCAGCCGCTGACTGCCTGACCGTGCCTGACTCGTCGGCGGAGTCCGGTGAGTCGGTCGGATCGTTCCCGCTTTCGTCGAAGAGCTGATCCTGGACGACCTCGGTCAATCCGGCCACCCCGACGCCGAGCAGCCGGATCCCGCCGGTGAGGTCGATGGCGTCCAACAGACCGCGCGCCAGCCGGGCGATCTCGTCCGGGGTGTCGATGGGGGAGCGCAGCGTCGTCGACCGGGTCTGGGTGGAGAAGTCATGGCGGCGCAGCTTCAGCGTCACCGTCCGAGCGAACAGCCCGGCCGAGCGCAGCCGCGCGGCGACCTGGCGGGCATGACGTTCACAGATGGCCGTCAAGGTCGCCCGGTCCACCAGATCGGTTTCGAAGGTGTCCTCCATCGAGATTGACTTGGTCTCCCGCTCCGGCTCCACGGGTCGGTCGTCGCGCGCGTACGCCAAATCGGTCAGCCCTTGGGCGTGTGCCTTGCCGATCAGCTGGGCCACCTCGGCGACCGAGACCCGCTGCAGGTCGGCCACCGTGTGGACCCCGATGCGCTGCAGCTTCTCCGCGGTCACCGGGCCGACTCCGGGGATCACGCTGACCGGCAGCGGTTCGATCAGTGGGACCTCCGCGCCGGGGGCGACCACCACCAGCCCGTCGGGCTTGCCCAGCTCGGTGGCGAGCTTGGCGATGAACTTCGACGACCCGATGCCGACCGAGGCGGTCAGCCCTCCAGTGGCCGCCGCGACTTCCGCTTTCAGTTCGCCGACCAGCCGACGCAGCCCGGCGTCGGTCAGCTCGACCGGTCTCCGGGCCTGGGCCAGATCGACGAATGCCTCGTCCAGCGAGAGCGGCTCGACCGCAGGCGAGAGCTCCCGCAGGATGCTCATCACCTCGTGGCTGGCTGCCCGGTAGGCCTCGAACCGGCCGGCCAGGAAGGCCGCGTGCGGTGCGCGCCGCCGCGCTTCGTGGGCGGGCATGGCCGAACGCACCCCGAACCGGCGGGCTTCGTACGACGCGGTGGCCACCACTCCCCGCTGGCCGATGCCGCCGACCACGACGGCCTTGCCCCGCAGTGAGGGCTTGTCGCGCTGCTCGACCGCGGCGAAGAACGCATCGAGGTCGAGGTGCAGCACAGACGGCTGAGAGCGCACGACCCCATTCTGACCGGACCCTCCGACACCGGTCCGCGACAAGGTGGCCTGCGCATCTCGGAGCGCGGACGGGTATCTTGCATCCCCACGGTTTCGCGGCATCGGTGCCACCGACGAGAATGGCCACGTACGACCGACCGAGAGGACCAGCAGATGGACATCTGGCCGGGCAAGTCCTACCCCTTGGGAGCGACGTACGACGGCAGCGGCGTGAACTTCGCGATGTTCTCCGAGGCGGCGACCAGGGTCGAGCTCTGCCTGCTGGACGACGAGGGCGAGGAGACCCGGTTCGAGCTGACCGAGGTCGACGGCTACGTCTGGCATGCCTACCTGCCGGGCGTTCAACCAGGGCAGCGGTACGGCTACCGGGTGCACGGCCCGTACGACCCTGGGCAGGGCCCGCGCTGCAATCCCGCCAAGCTGCTGTTGGATCCGTACGCGAAGGCGATCGAGGGCATGATCGACGGCGACGAGTCGCTCTACTCGTACCGGTTCGACGACCCGAGCCAGTTCAACGACGACGACTCCCGCGGCCACACGATGTTGTCGGTGGTCGTCAACCCCTACTTCGACTGGGGCCATGATCGTCCGCCGGGGCACGAGTATCACGAGTCGGTGATCTACGAGACCCATGTGAAGGGTCTGACCATGACCCATCCGGACGTGCCGGAGGAGATCCGCGGCACGTATGCGGCCCTCGGGCACCCGGTGATCATCGATCACCTCAAGAGCCTGGGTGTGACGGCGGTTGAGCTACTGCCGGTGCATCAGTTCGTCAACGACCCGCACCTGGTTCAACGGGGCCTGTCGAACTACTGGGGCTACAACACCATCGGGTTCCTGGCGCCGCACAACACCTACTCCAGCGGCGGGGGGCGCGGTCAGCAGGTCACCGAGTTCAAGGCCATGGTCAAGGCGCTGCATGCGGCGGGCATCGAAGTGATCTTGGACGTGGTCTACAACCACACCGCCGAGGGCAGTCAGCTGGGCCCGACGATCGCCTACCGGGGCATCGACAACGCCATGTACTACCGGCTGGTCGACGCCGATCGCTCGCACTACTACGACACCACGGGCACCGGCAACAGCCTGCTGATGCGCAGCCCGCATGTGCTCCAGCTGATCATGGACTCGTTGCGCTACTGGGCCCAGGAGATGCACGTCGACGGCTTCCGCTTCGACCTGGCCGCGACCTTGGCCCGGCAGTTCCATGAGGTCGACAAGCTGTCGGCGTTCTTCGACATCATCCAGCAGGACCCGGTGATCTCGCAGGTGAAGCTGATCGCCGAGCCGTGGGACCTGGGCGACGGCGGCTATCAGGTCGGCAACTTCCCGCCGCTGTGGACCGAGTGGAACGGCAAATACCGCGACACGGTCCGCGATTTCTGGCGGGGCGAGCCCAGGAGCCTGGGTGAGTTCGCCTCGCGATTGACCGGTTCGTCGGATCTCTACAACCACTCCGATCGGCGGCCCACTGCCTCGATCAACTTCGTCATCGCCCACGACGGCTTCACGCTGCGCGATCTCGTGTCCTACAACCACAAGCACAACGAGGCCAATGGTGAGGACAACCGGGATGGTGAGAGCCACAACCGGTCCTGGAACTGCGGCGTCGAGGGGCCGACCGAGGATCCCAAGATCGAGGCGCTGCGGCTCAAGCAGCAGCGCAACTTCATCACCACCTTGATGCTCAGCCAGGGTGTCCCGATGCTGGCGCACGGCGACGAGCTGGGCCGGACCCAGGGCGGCAACAACAACGTGTACGCCCAGGACAACGAGATCTCCTGGGTGGACTGGGACCTCGATGCCGACTCGCGGGACCTGCTCGCGTACACGTCGGCCGCGATCGAGCTGCGCCGCAAGCATCCGGTCTTCCGGCGGCGCCGCTTCTTCGCCGGCGATGCCAAGCACGGCGGCAAGAGCGAGCTCGGCGACATCTTGTGGCTGCGTCCCGACGGGCACGAGATGGACGAAGGCGACTGGAACTCCGGCTTCGCCCGCAGTCTGATGGTGTTCTTGAACGGAGATGCCATTCCCGAGCTGGACGCCGCCGGCCGCAGCGTCAGCGACGATCATTTCCTGCTGCTCTTCAACGCCTGGTCCGAGGCGATCAGCTTCACCCTGCCGCCGGCGGCCCTGGGCAACAACTGGCTGGTCCGGCTGGACACGCATCACGGCACGGTGGATCCGCCCGATGCCAATCCGTGGCGAGCCCGGTCGAAGCACTCGATCCAACCGCATTCGATCGTGGTCTTGTCGACGTCCGTGGTGCCCGACGAAGAGCGGCAGGCATCTCGGTCCCGCGCGCGGCGGGTCAGCCCGACCATCGCGCGCACCTCGCAGCGTCGGTAGGCAAACTGCCCGACAGACGGCCGTTTATTCCGACCGTCGGAAAGACGAGTAGCATGCGGATGTGGTGGCCTACACCCGAGCTGACCTGCTCACCCTCCTGGCGGAGGCCGCCGAGGTCGAGCACTCGCTGATGTGCCAGTACCTGTTCGCCGCCTACTCGATGAAGCGTTCAGGTCTCACCGACGAGCAGCAGAATCTGGTCTTCGACTGGGAGCGGACCATCCTGCTGGTCGCCCGCCAGGAGATGGAGCATCTCGGGCTGGTGATCAACCTGACCACCGCCGTCGGCGGAGCGCCGACCCTGGGTCATCCCACTTTTCCCTATCCCACGTCGCTGTTCGGCCACGAGATGGCGCTCGAGCCGTTCTCGGTGCCGGTGCTGCAGAAGTTCGTCTGCTTCGAGCGTCCAGACACCGTGCATCCCGTCGATGCCTTCTGTCGCGCGGCACCGCTGACGACCAAGCCCTACCAGACGGTCGGCGAGCTGTATGAGCGACTGCGTACGATGCTCATCGCCTTGGCGGCCCAGACGCCGGATCTGTTCATCGGGCCACCGGATGCCCAGGTGGTCGGCGGACAGCTCGGCACCGATTTCCCGCGGCTCGGCTGTCTCGGCGGCGGCTACGACGTGTTCATGCGTCCGGTCACCGATCTGCCCAGCGCCCTCGCCGTCATCGACCTGGTGATCGAGCAGGGCGAAGGTGCGCCGATGGACCATGAGATCTCCCACTACCGGCGTTTCCTGGACATCCTGCAGGACTTCGACGCGCACTCGTTTGCCGCAGCTGAGCAGGTGCTCTCCAATCCCACGGCCGCGGCGATCACCAATCCGGCGGCGAGCGCCGTGTTCAGTCTGTTCGACGAGGCGTACGGGGTGCTGCTGGCGATCCTGGCCCGGATGTTCTCCCACAGCGACGAGACCGAGGACGATGTGGCCGTGTTGCGCTCGGTGGCATTCATGCCACTCATGACGATGGGGATCCGTCCACTGGCCGAGTTGTTGACCACGATGCCGGCACATCTGCCCGACGACGGCTGGCGGGCCGGGCCCTCGTTCGACAGCCACGGGCCGGTGCTGGTGCTGCCGCATCGTGCGGCGGCCTGGACGGTGCTCTCGGAGTCCTTGGACGGGTTGGCGGCCCGGGCCCTGGCGACGGCAGGAGAGCCGGGGATGCCGAAGCGGCTGCGCTACATCGCGCAGTCCCTCAATCTCATCGCCCAACGACTGTCAGCCGGGCTGGGGATGGTGGGTGCGCCGTGATCACGCTGCATTTCGAGGGCTGGTTCCAATGCCGGATGGCCACCGATCCGGACCCGACCGACGAGCCGCACGGGGTGAGCGGCCCCACCTTCACTGTGGCGGGGGAGCCGCCCTTCGACCGGCTGATCCGACTCCAGGACCCGGTCTGTCCGCGCTTCCCCCATCTCGACGACATCGGTGTCAACGTCGTCCGGGTGGAGGTCGACGGAGCGACCGCCCCGGAGCATCCCCTGCTGGGCGCGGCGGTCTCGCTGACCGACGCCGAGTTCCTGCAACGCAACCTGATCACCGTCCCGAACGCGTTCACCGTGATCATCGACCCGTTCGACCTCACCATCGCCGGCAACGGGATCGTGCTGCGTCGCGCCGCGCTCTGGGATGTGACTCGCCCCGAGCTGCGACTGGATGACGTGTTCTTGAACCAGGCGCTGCTCGCGCCCAGGCTCAACACGATCGAGATTCAGTCGGTGATCGCGGCCGAAGCGACCGGCCTGGTGAACTACCCGGAGGTACGGCGGCAACGCCGTGACGACCTCCGTCACCAGCTGGACCAGACCACCGATCCCACCGCCAAGCTGGCGCTGGTCAAACGGATCCGCGCCATCGAGGCGGACGCGATCATGGCCGGGCAGCGGCTGGCGGCGGAGCAGTTCATGGGTATGCGCGCGGGCTACGCCTTCCCGCTCAACGGCGAGGCTCTGGTCAGCGATGCGGAAGGCCGGCTCGGGGGGACCGTGGGCCGGTCCCAGCTGTGGCCGGTGGAGTTCTGGCTCGGTGGCTACGACGTCGACGCCCTGTGCGCCTACATGCGCGGCCAGCTCTCGGTTCCGTTCCGTGCTTGAGGTAGTCCCGCGCTTCGTGGTCGAGCGCCTCGCCGAGGGACGGACCGCGGGTCGGGCGCCCGGGGCGGCGGTCTATGTCGACATCGTGGGATTCACCGCGTTGGGTGACGCGCTGGCCGGTGCCGGGCCTCCTGGTGCCGAGGCGGTCGCCTCGACCGTGCAGTCGGTGATGATCCCGATCGTCGAGGCCGTCCACCGGCAGCACGGGTTCGTCGCCTCCTTCCCTGGTGACGCGGTGCTCGCCCTGTTTCCGGCCGAGGAGCGGTTGGCGGCTCCCGGCAGACGCGCGATCGAGGCGGCCGAGGCGATGCAGGCGTCGATCTGTGCGCTTGGCCCGCAGCGCGCGCCGTACGGACCGGTGCAGATCGCGGCCAGAGTGGGGGTGGGTGCGGGCGAGTTCAGCTGGACCGTGTTGAGCGCCGGCGAACGTCGCACCTTCGCGATCGCCGGATCGGCTCCCGCCGCCGCAGTCGAGGCGGAGCAGCACGCCGGGCCGGGCCGGGTGAACTCGCATCCGACGATCGAGCAGCCGCTTCCGCTCGGTGGTTCGCGGCAGGCAACCGGACCCGTGACCGAATCCGATCTCCATCGTCTGGCTCGAGGATTCGTCGGGCCCGATCTGGTCAGCGACCTGGGCGCCGGTGAGTTCCGACCGGTCACGACGGCGTTCATCGAGACTCCGGTGAATGATCTGGAATCGGTCGTCACGAACGTGTTCGATCTGCAGAACCGGTTCGGTGGGCACCTCGATCCGGTGGAGATCGGCGACAAGGGCTGCGTCGTCCGACTGGTCTGGGGAGCGCCGATTCGACACGAGGGCGATGACGCCCGCTGCCTGGCCTTCGTCCACGAGCTGCGTCGACGCCATCGGCGGGTCCGGATCGGAGTGACCACCGGGACCGCCTTCACCGGTTTCGTCGGCACCACCCAGCGCATGGGCTATGTGACGTACGGCTCGCATGTCAACCTCGCGGCACGGCTGATGTCAGCCGCTGAACCCGGGCAGATCCTGGTGGCCGGCGCCCTCACCGATCTGGCGAGCGCCTCGTATGTCCTGCAACTCGAAGGCGAGCGCAGATTCAAAGGCTTCGCGCGGCCGATCGCCGTCGCCACCGTCGCGGAGCACCGTGACCCGGTGCCCGACGAGGCGGGCTACGTCGGCCGGGAGCCGGAGTTGGCTGCACTGGAAGAGTTCGTGCGGCACGGATCCGGGCTGGGACTGGTCGCCGGCCCGCCTGGGATCGGGAAGAGCTCGCTGGTCGCCCAGGTTCGGCAACGAGCAGCCGACCTGCGCTGGATCTCGGCCGCTGCCGACCCCGTGTGGCGCGAGCCGTTCCAGCCGCTGCGTCGGGTGGTCGCGGACCTGCTCGGTCAGACCAGTCACGCCTCCCGCAGCGACAACGAGCTCCGGCTGCTGGCCGGACTGGAGTCCCTCGGCCTGTCCGAGCACCGGATCCAACTCGGCGCCCTGGTCGACCTGTTCTGGCCGGAGTCAGCTGCTGTGCTGGCCGACCGAGCAGCGCGCCGCGGTGCGGTGCTGGCGGCCGTCACTGCGTTGTTGGCCGCGGTATGCGCTCGGCAGCGGGTGGTGCTGCAGATCGACGACCTGCACTGGAGCGACCAGGAGACCATTGCCTGCCTGCCAGAGCTGGTTGCGTCCCTGTGCGAGGCGCCGTTCGTGCTTGTGGCGACCAGCCGGGACGAGGCCGCAGTGGACCTCGCGCCTTCGCTCGCCCTGCGGCTGGACGAGTTGAGCGAGACCGGCCTCGGACTGCTGGCTGAGCGGGTCGTCGGTGGTCCGCTGGCGTGGCCGACAGTGACCTGGCTCGCCCGGCGAACCAGTGGGAACCCGTTCTTCGCCCAACAGGTGCTGCTGCATCTGCGGGAGCGACGGCAGCTGCTGCCCGGTCCCACCGGATGGGTGCTGGGCCCTGGTGGCGTCGCCGTACCCCCGTCCGTGGGAGCCGTCGTCGTCGCCCGGCTCGACGGTTTGCCCCGACCGCTGCGGTCCATCGCGAAGAGCGCGGCCGTGCTCGGCGCTCGGTTCGAGCTGGCCGAGCTCCGGGCGCTCGCCGGACGCGCCGAGGGTCCGGAGCTGGATGCCCTCGTCGCCCAGGGCACCGACGTCGGACTGTGGCGACGATCCGGGACCGTCATCGAGTTCGTGCACGCGCTGGTCCGCGACGCCGTGTACGAGACGCTGCTGGTCGTCGCCCGGAGCCGGCTGAATCTGCTGGCGGTCGCCGTCATCGAGGAGCTGTACGCCGACGACCTGGGACCCCACCTGCACCGGCTGGCCCACCACCTGGTCGCCGCCGGTGACCCGGTGGCAGCGCGGCGGCGCGAGCGGCAGGCCGCCGATCGGGCCCTCGGGCTCGGTGCCTTCCACGAGGCCGGCGCGTACGCGACCGCCGGGCTCCAGCTCGAGGTCGGCGATCAGGTCGTGGCCGAAGAGGCTACCCAGGATGAACTCGAGCTATGGCTCGCACTGGCCTCCAGCCGGCTGATGACGGTCGGGCAGAGCGCGGCGGAGACCAAACAGGCCTACGACCGGGCCGCGGAGCTGGCCGGCGAGGCGGCCGAGACCCGGGCCGGGTTCCGGGCACTGTTCGGATTGCGGACGTTCTACCTGTTCCGTGGCGATCATGTCCGGGCGCTGGAGATGGCCGAACGCTCGCTGGTGATCGCCGAACGGATCGGCACCGCCGATGTGCTCGAACAGGCACATCTGATGGTGGGCAACTCCCGCTTCTGGGTCGGTGATCTCGACGAGGCTCAGGCCCATCTGGACATCGTGCTGGGGGCCGACGTGGACGTCCGACCGGACGTACATCGAGCCGGCTTCGCGCAGCATCCCCGATCCACCGCGGTGCTTCCGGCCGCGTTGACGGCGTGGCTGCGCGGCGACCGGGTGGGCGCGCTGCGGATCGCGGAGACCGCGGCGACGACTGCCGTCGATCCGTTCGGCATCACCATGAGTCAACAGACCATCGGCTATCTGCACTGTCTGAACGGTCAGGTCGATGCCGCTCACCGGGCGGCGTCGGCGATGCTGGAGCTGGCCGTCAAGCACAACTTCGGGATGTACGCCGAGACCGCCCGACTCCAGCTCGGCTGGGTCCGGGCGCGGCTGGGGGCGCCCGACGACGGACTGCGGGAGATGGTCGAGGCACAACAGCGGATGCTCGCCGACGGCACCCGAGGCGGCAACTCGCTGCGGGTCGTGCTGCTCGCCGACGCCAGCCTCACCGCTGGCCGGTACGACAGTGGCCTGACCCTCGCCGAGGAAGGGCTGATCGACGCCACCCAGCGGCGTGAGCTCGCCTTCCTTGGCGTGCTCGCCAGACTCCGAGATGACCTTGCGGCGGGCCAGTCGCCCGACCGCCCGACCAACGACGCTCACCGAAGGGAGCACCTGGATGAGCACGCAGCTCTCTGACACCGATCTCGAGGACATCCTGAACGGAGCCTGCCTGTACGGCGCCGGTGGGGGAGGCCCGTACACCCTCGGCCAGTCCTTGGTCGCCGACATCAAGGCCGGCAAGAAGCCGGTGCGGCTGGCGACCCCGGCGGAGATGACCGGCACGGACAGCTGCTGTGTCTCGGGTGGAGTCGGCTCGCCGTCGGCGGCGGCCAAGGGCTTTGACCTGCACACCGCCAGAACCGCCTTCGACCAGCTGGCCTCGACCTGGGGAAGGCCGTTCACCCACGTGATGCCGATCGAGCTGGGAGCGGCGAACACGATCCTGCCGATGACCGTCGCGGCCGTGGAGGGGATCCCGATCCTTGACGCGGCTGGTGCCTATCGCGCCGTACCGCAGATCACCCAGACGGCCTTCGCGCTCCATGGCCTGCCCGTCGGCGGCGTGGTTCTCGCCAACGCCACCCAGCAGGTTGCCTTCACGGCCGGCAGCGCGGCCGACACCGATGCCACCATGCGCGCGATCATCTCCGGCGGCACCTTCACCGACGACGCGGGGCTCGCGCTGTGGGCGATGGACGCCGCCGCCGCTCAGCGGGGATCCCTGACCGGCACCACCGAGAGCGCCCGCCGGCTCGGCGCCGCCCTCCGGACCGCGCTACAGGCCGGCCAGGACCCGGTGGCCGCGGTCGCGGCGTCGCTGCAGGGTCGGGTGCTGATCAAAGGCACGGTCGCCGACGAGCAGCAGCAGATGGGCGAAGGCACCGACACCGGGCTGCTGGTGATCAAGGACGAGGCAGGACGCGAGGTCAGCGTGGTCAGTCAGAACGAGAACCTGGTCGCCTGGTCCGCGGACTCCACCCGACCGGCGGCGCTGGCCCCCGACCTGATCGTGACCATGACCGTCGACGGGCAGCCTTTCTCCAACGCCGACCTGCAGTTGGCCGACGGCAAGCAGGTCGCGGTGATCGTCGCCCCGACCGCTGCGGCGATGCGCGAGCCCGCGATGATCGCAGCCTTCCTGCCGGTGATCCGCTCCGCCGGCTACTACGGAGCCTGGTTCGGAGTGTGATCGTCATCCGGACCGGCGCGGGATGACTACGATCGCAGCCATGTCCTTCATCGCCGCCGACAACCGTTATGACGTCCAGCCCTACCGCCGGTGCGGGCGGAGCGGGCTCCTGCTGCCCGCCGTCTCGCTCGGCTTCTGGCACAACTTCGGGGATGACAAGCCGATCGAGACTCAGCGCGCAATCATGCGACGGGCGTTCGACCTCGGTGTCACCCATTTCGACCTGGCCAACAACTACGGGCCGCCGTACGGCGCTGCCGAGACCAACGTCGGGCACATCCTGGCTCAGGACTTCCGCGCCTACCGCGATGAGCTGGTGATCTCCAGCAAGGCGGGCTGGGACATGTGGCCGGGCCCGTACGGGAACCTCGGCTCGAGGAAATATCTGACGGCCAGTCTCGATCAGTCGCTGCAGCGTCTCGGGCTGGACTACGTCGACATCTTCTATCACCACCGGCCGGACCCGGATACGCCGCTGGAGGAGACGATGGGGGCGCTGGACTCGATCGTGCGGGCCGGCAAGGCGCTCTATGTCGGGGTGTCCTCCTATTCGGGTGAGCGCACCGCGCGGGGCGCGGCCATTCTGCGTGAGCTCGGTACGCCGATGCTGATCCATCAGCCGTCCTACTCGATGTTCAACCGCTGGATCGAGACCGATCTGCTTGATGTGCTGGATCGCGAGGGCGTCGGCTGCATTGCCTTCACTGCGCTGGCGCAGGGACTGCTGACGAATCGCTATCTCGATGGCATCCCGGCGGACTCCCGTGCTGCCGCGGGCAAATCGCTGTCCACCTCGATGATCAACGAGGAGAATCTGGCCCGGATCCGGGCACTGAACGAGATCGCCCAGGGTCGCGGCCAGTCACTCGCTCAGCTGGCGCTGGCCTGGGTGCTGCGGGATCGGCGGATGACCTCGACCCTGATCGGCGCCTCCAGCGTCAAGCAGTTGGAGGACAACGTCGCGACCGTGCAGAACCTCGACTTCAGCGACGATGAGCTGGCTGCCATCGACCAACACGCCGTCGAGTCCGGCGTTGACCTGTGGGCGGCAGCCCGGAAAGCTCCGAGCGACTGAGCTCACAAGGGCCCAGAGCGCGGGCCGGGCAAGCCGAGAGACGGTTCACACGGGGCGGATATTTAAGCGGAATTTGTTCTGCTACCGTCCGAGAAGATGGGCTCGTCACCCCCGGCGGCCCGGTCATCGAAAGTAGGGCGTCGTGAAACTCTCCCTGGACAAGTGGGACCTCGATCATCTGCAGACTCACCTGCAGGCTGCGGCCGAGTTGGAAGCCTGGACCATCCCGTTCTATCTCTCGGCGATGACCTCCATCGTCAACACTGACTCGGAGGCGTACGCGTTGATCCGGTCGGTGGTGAACCAGGAGATGCTGCATCTCCAGCTGGTCAGCAACATCGCGAACTCATACGGCTACAGTCCGCGCATCGGCCCGGAGGTCTTTGTCTACGAGGGCACCACGGTCCCGCACCTGGACTTCACCTTGGATCCGTCTGGTCCGACCGGACAGTTTGCTCCGTATAGTGCTGAGATCGGCCCGCTCGATGAGTTGCGGATCAATGCGATGTGCCTGATCGAGTACCCCGAGTGGGACACCGGCGGCCGTCCGGACTTCCACGACACGGTCAGCGAGTACGGCAGTATCGGCGAGTTCTACGACGCGCTCGAGTACGGCGCGGCGCTGTTCGTCGAGCACATCAAGGGCGGTGTCAACCAGGTCAACTGGTTCGACGATGCCTATGACGGGCTGACCTTGACGGTGAGCAAGAACGGCGTCCACGGCCTGGCAGAAGTCGCCCTGCTGCTCGACATCGTTCGAGACCAGGGGGAGGCTGCCAAGGAGGTCGATGCGATCAAGAAGGAGTTCCAAAGCTCCAAGGACGACCCGGAACCCGCCGCGAGTCACTACGAGAAGTTCATGAAGATCCGCGCCGAGGGACCTCCGGCCACCTACGAGGTCAAGGACCCGGCCCTCTACAGCCCCGACGACCTCGCCTTGCAGAACAGCGTGGTCGAGAAGTTCGCCCATCTCACCGATGCGCTCACCGTCTTCCTCTCGGGCGGCGATGACAAGGAGTTCGGCAAGGTCATGGCGCCGTTGGCCGACGACCTTCAGGCGTGTTGGAAGCAGGGTGTCGCACCGCGGTTCAACCGGCCTCCAGACCCGCGATAAGGCCGGGCCGGTTGGTCGGGTCGTCGCACTCAGGGCGAGTGACAGCTGCTAGTCGGCGACCGCGTCGAGTCCCAGACTCTCGAAGCGGTTCAGCTGCTCCACCTCGGCCGCCGTCAGGGTGATCCCCTCGGCAAGGCTCCGCTCGCGGGCGAGATAGCGACGTTGGCCGGGCAGCCGAGCACCTTGGCCCAGGATCGCGTCGAACAAGACCTCGGCGCGCTGTGCCGGGTCGCCCGGTCGGCCGGCGGCGAAGCGGGCCGGGTCGAACGCCAGGATCAGCTCACCATGCGAGGGGATCCGGGCGTCGGTGCCCATGTTGGCCAGCGACTCCGGGCTGGTCAGGTCGCCGATCATGATCCCGCCCAGCAGCTCGATCATGATCGAGATGGCCGATCCCTTGTGGCCGCCGAACGGCAGCAGTGCGCCGGCCAGTGCCGCTTCCGGGTCCGTGGTGGGCCGGCCTTCTGCGTCGATCGCCCAGCCGTCCGGCAGCGGCGTACCGGCTCGCAGATGCAGTTCGACCTCGCCACGGGCCGCCATGCTGGTCGCGAAGTCGAAGACATAGGGCGGACGACCTGGACGCGGCCAGCCGAACGCGATCGGGTTCGTGCCGAGCAGCGCCTCACGCCCGCCGGACGGAGCGACCGCCGTATAGCTCGGACACAGCGCCAACGCGGCCAGACCGAGCTCGGTGAGCGCCTCGACGTCATACCAGAGCGCAGAGAAGTGGGCGGTGTCGTGGATCACCAGAGCAGCGAGACCCAGCTGTCGAGCTCGCTCAGCCAGCACTGGTACGCCGACCTCCAGCGCCGCACCGGAGAAGCCGTCGTGTGCCGCAACCCGGACCACGGCAGAGCCATCGTCCTGCAGTTCGGGCACGGCGGTGGCATTGACCTTCCCCGCCCGGATCGTCCGCAGACAGCCCTCGATTCGATAGATCCCGTGCGACGCGGCTCCATCACGTTCACCGGCGGCGATCATCCGCGCAATCGGGCCCGCCTGTTCGGCAGAGAGACCTGCGTTGCGGAAGATCGCTTCGACGCGCTCGTAGAGCTCTGTGAAAGTCACCGTGGCCTGTTCGCCGGCTGTTGCGTCGCCGGTCGATCGAGATGTCACGTCGGCGGTCGTTCATCAGTCACGGCTAGATCCTGTCCAGCTCGGGTGCACGGGCACCTGAGCGTACTCAGGGTTCGGTGGGTTCTCCGGCGGTGACGAGTATCTGGTCGAATCCGACATCGAGGTGGCACTCGAACCGCCGCGAGGGTCCGGCTGTCAGCTGGGTCCGCTGCGCTGGAGCCGCACGGTGAACCCGAACACGCTGCCGGTGCCTGGTTCACTTTCGACTGTGAGGTCACCGCCCATGGCTCCGACGAGCTGTCGGGAGATGGCCAGCCCCAGGCCGGTGCCGCCGAAGCGTCTGGTGGGCGAGGCATCGACCTGGGAGAACGGCTCGAAGATCCGGTGCTGGTCCGAGCGGGCGATACCGATGCCGGTGTCGCGGACTTGGAACCTGATGTCGGCGGCTGCTGCCGAACTAGCCACGACCTGCGCCGATATCTCGACTTCACCGTCGTCGGTGAACTTGATCGCGTTCGACACGAGATTCAGCAGCACCTGACGTAGCCGTGCCGGATCGCCGTGCAGAGATGTCGTCAGCCCGTCGCACAGCCGCGCATTCAGCTCGAGCCGCTTGGTCATGGCCTGTCTGGTCAGGAGGCCGGTCACTTCCTCGAGCAGCTGGTTGACATCGAAGTCGACGACCTCGAGCCGAATGTGCCCAGCTTCGATCTTGGAGAAGTCCAAGATGTCGTTGATGATCGTCAGCAGGCCTGCGCCGGCGGTCTGCACTCCGGCGACATAGCGCAGTTGCTGCTCATCAAGCTCGGTTGAGAGCAGCAGCTCCGCCAAGCCGATGACTCCATTCATCGGAGTCCGCATCTCATGGCTCATGGTGGCCAGGAAATCGGACTTGGTTTGCAGCGCCTCCGAGAGCTGCTCTTCTCGGCTTTGTAGCGCGTCGCTGAGCAGCCGGCGCTCGGTGATATCGCTGACGAACGCAATCAGGCCAAGGTGGGTGCCGTCATCGCCAAGCCAGGGACTGTGGCTGATCACGGTCCAGACGTGTCCGCCGTCGCGTCGTAGCAGAAGACACTCAGCGCTCTCGGTCGTGCCACCCGCGAGCCGCTGCCGGGCCAGGAAGTCCGCTCCTTGGCCGCGGCCGACGTCGTCCAGCACATCCAGCACCGTGATCGAGCCCATCTCGGCGACGGTATAGCCAAGCAGGCTGGCCATCCGTTCGTTGACATAGACCGTGCTTCCGTCCAAGTCCCACACCCAGATTCCCTCATTGCCCGACTCGACGATCTGGCGATACATGGCAGCGTCCTGCGCCGCCGCCATCGGACGGGACGAGTCGACGTTCGACGAGTCGACGTTCAATGGGGTGGGCTCCCGACACTCAGGTCTGGCGTCGGAAGGTGAGTGAGCAACTCGGGCAACAGCACGAGGTCCCTCCTCTCCGGCGAATTGTTACGGGGACAGGATAGAACCTTGGTGCTGCCCGAGCCGCACTCCAGCGGCGACACGGTCGGTCAACAGTCGTGCTCGTCCTTGCTTCCATCTCGGTGTCTGGGTTTCGCGGTTGGCGAACTCATCGCTTCCCCATACACTCATCGGGCGTCGTGTCGCCGATCCGTCGTACGGGTTGTCGGCGGTGCCGGGGCGTAGCGTAGTGGCTAGCGCGCCTGCTTTGGGAGCAGGAGACCGCAGGTTCGAGTCCTGTCGCCCCGACGGTTGTCTTGCTGACCACCCGATTCCGTGCGAGTCCGGTACGGTTCTGGTTCGGCAGTACGCCGCGCGGGTGTAGCTCAATGGTAGAGCCCCAGCCTTCCAAGCTGGTCATGCGAGTTCGATTCTCGTCACCCGCTCCACTCCTGACCGTCCGGCTGACGGGCTCTTGCGATTTGGACCGGTTTCGGGCCGACCGTAGGATTGCCGGGGCTCACGTGCGAGCCCGCTTCCGAGCGTGCCCGGTTCGATCCTGAACCGAGCCTGCCTTCGATCCCAATCAGGAGTTTCTAGCGTGCCCAGCAGTGTCGACCGGCTGAGCCCCACCCGGGTCAAGCTCACCGTCGAGGTGTCGTTCGACGACCTCAAGCCCAGCATGGACAAGGCCTACCGTGAGATCGCCAAGTCGGTGAACATCCCCGGTTTCCGCAAGGGCAAGGTCCCGCCGTTGGTGATCGACCAGCGCTTCGGCCGGTTCACGATCATCCAGGAGGCGTTCAACGACGCACTGCCGAAGTTCTACGGGGAGGCCGTCGCCGAGAACGACCTCAACCCGCTCGCCCAGCCTGAGGTCGAGGTCACCAAGCTGGAGGACGGCGAGGTGATCGAGTTCACCGCCGAGGTCGACGTACGTCCCGACTTCGACCTGCCTGACTTCGCCACCTTGTCGGCCACCGTCGACGCCATCGAGGTGACCGACGAGCAGATCGATGCCCAGCTCAATGGTCTGCGGCAGCGTTTCGGCTCCAAGAGCGTCGTCGAGCGGCCGGCTGCCAGCGGCGACCTCGTCACCATCGACCTCGCGGCCAGCAAGGACGGCGAGGAACTGCCCGACGCCACCGCGGAGGGTATGGAGTACGAGATCGGCAGCACCGGCATGCTCGATGGCTTGGACGAGGCTGTCACCGGGCTCTCCGTCGGCGAGTCCGCGGACTTCGTCTCGACCTTGGTCGGCGGTCCACAAAAGGGCGAGCAGGCTGACATCCACGTGACCGTCACCCAGGTCCAGGAGCAGGAGCTGCCCGAGCTGGACGACGAGTTCGCGCAGATGGCCTCCGAGTTCGACACCCTGGACGAGCTGCGTGCCAGCCTGGTCGAGCGGCTGACCAATGCCGGTCGACTGGATCAGGCCGCCAAGGCTCGCGATGCGGTGCTGGAGGGCCTCATCGAGCAGCTGGACATCGCACTGCCGGAGAACGTGGTCGCCACCGAGGTCGAGGCCCGCAAGACCTCGATCCAGTCTCAGCTCGACGGTGCCGGCATCGACCTCGACGACTATCTCGCCGAGACCGGGGAAGCCGAGGACGCCGACAGCTTCTGGGCCGATGTGGAGAAGCGCTCCGCAGACGCCATGAAGGCCCAGCTGGTGCTGGACAAGACCGCCGAGGAGGCCGGGGTCACGGTCGAGCAGAACGATCTGACGCAGCACATCTTCCGCAAGGCGCAGGAGGAGGGCACCGCGCCGCAGCAGATCCTCGCCCACATCCAGGAGCACCCGCACCACATCGACGAGTACATGCTGGAGATCCGGCGGGGCAAGGCGCTGGCCACGATCGTGGAAGCTGCCACCGTGACCGACAGCAATGGAGATGTCGTCGAGATCGTTCGGATCCAGCCGGACGGCAGCCTGGCCGATCCCGCCGCAGCGGACGCCGACGCCGACGAGGCGGCAGAGTAAGAGCCGAAAGAAGCACACCCTCGATCGAACAGGGTCGAGCTACGCGTACGGACGATCTGTCCGTACGCGTAGTTTTTTTGCCGCACCTGCGGTCTCTTTGGGAGATCTTGAGCTTATCTAGATGAACTCTCAAGCGTTGCGCGAGGTTCATTCGCCAATATGGGAACGCGCTGAGATACCTCAGTTCGCTGAGCCCGAATGGGGAGAGGCTCTTCGTACTCGTCGCAGCGCAGGCTCGACGAGACGTAGTTCGGGGGAACGCAATCTCGGGGACAACTGAGCCACTGACCCGATGGTCAGGTGTCAGGCTGCGGCCTGATCCCTGGCCATCGTTCAGTTTCTGGCCTCGAATCTGGAGCCGCTCGTGGAGGATCATGCGCCGGCAACGACACCCGAGTGCGCCGACAGCGAACACGACCGGAAAACGCTCGGCACGCCGAGTCCGCCGGGGTAGGTTCATCGGCGTGAACGCACACCATCCGAACGGGTCGCTGCCGGGTCTGAGCCCGCGGGCCGCCGGACGAGCAGGCGGCGTCGGTCTCGACGACAACGTCTACCAGTCGCTGCTGCAGAACCGGATCATCTTCTTGGGCTCCGAGGTCCGCGATGAGAACGCCAACGCCATCTGCGCCCAGATGCTGCTGTTGAATGCGGAGGATCCGGACAAGGACATCTACCTCTACATCAACTCACCCGGCGGCTCGGTCGACTCCGGCATGGCGATCTACGACACCATGAACTGGATCTCCAACGACGTCGCCACGGTGGCCATGGGGCTGGCCGCGTCGATGGGGCAGTTCCTGCTCTGTGCCGGCACCAAGGGCAAGCGGTACGCGCTGCCGAACAGCCGGATCATGATGCACCAGCCGTCGGGCGGCCTGGGTGGCACCGCCAGCGACATCCGGATCCAGGCCGAGCAATCGCTGCACATCAAGGCAACGATGCAGAAGCTGATCGCCGAGCACACCGGTCAGACGCTGGAGCAGATCGAGTCCGACTCCGACCGCGACCGGTGGTTCACCGCCGAACAGGCGCTGGCCTACGGACTCATCGACCACGTGTTCACTGCGGCGGCACAGATCCGTTCCGACGAAGCGCCGAACCAATGAGGGAGCCGAGCATGATGACCACCGACCGGCCGGGGTTCACGCCGCACCTGGAGGATCGTCGCTTCGCTCCGACGATGGACTACTACATCCCGCAGTGGGAGGAGCGCACCTCGTACGGGATGCGCCGCATCGACCCGTACACGAAGCTCTTCGAGGACCGGATCATCTTCCTCGGCACCCCGATCAGCGACGAGATCGCCAACGCGGTGATGGCTCAGCTGCTGTGCCTGCAGCAGATGGACTCCGAGCGCGACATCGAGATCTACATCAACTCCCCGGGTGGCTCGTTCACCGCGCTGACCGCGATCTACGACACGATGCGCTACATCAAACCCGACGTACGGACGGTGTGTCTCGGGCAGGCCGCCTCCGCCGCCGCAGTGATCCTGGCGGCCGGCACCAAGGGCAAGCGACTCGCCCTGCCGAACAGCCGGATCCTGATCCACCAGCCGGCCACCGAAGGCGGCTATGGACAGTCTTCCGACATCGAGATCCAGGCGAGGGAGATCCTGCGGATCCGGTCGCTGATGGAGGAGATGCTGTCCGGCGACACCGGCAAGTCCGTCGAGGAGGTCAGCCGCGACATCGAGCGCGACAAGTACCTCACGGCCGAACAGGCCAAGGAGTACGGGATCATCGACGGCATCCTGACCTCGTTGAAGGCCGTCCCCGTCTGACCCACCGCCCGGCTTCGGTGTCGCATCGAAGCCGGGCACCGGCACACCACGGACCGGGTCCTCCCCACCGGGGACGCTGGCCGTTATCGTGAGAGTTCGAGCGCTGAGGCCCGGACCGGAGAAGAGGAGGTGGGGCGTGGCCCGCATCGGAGAGAGCGGCGACCTGCTCAAATGCTCGTTCTGCGGAAAGAGCCAGAAGCAGGTCAAGAAGCTCATTGCCGGACCTGGTGTCTACATCTGCGACGAGTGCATCGATCTCTGTAACGAGATCATCGAGGAGGAGTTCTCCGAAGGCTCGGAGGTGGGTCTGCTGGAGGATCTGCCCAAGCCGCAGCAGATCCGGCAGTTCCTCGACAGCTACGTCATCGGCCAGACCGGCGCGAAGAAGGCGCTCGCCGTCGCGGTCTACAACCACTACAAGCGGGTGCAGGCGCAATCGACCACCCCGTCTCGACGCTCCGAGGATGACGGCGTCGAACTCAGCAAGTCCAACATCCTGCTGATCGGTCCGACCGGCTGCGGCAAGACCTATCTGGCGCAGACGCTGGCCAAGATGCTCAACGTCCCGTTCGCCATCGCCGATGCGACGGCGCTGACCGAGGCCGGCTATGTCGGCGAGGACGTCGAGAACATCCTGCTGAAGCTGATCCAGGCGGCCGACTTCGACGTGAAGAAGGCCGAGACCGGCATCATCTACATCGACGAGGTCGACAAGATCGCCCGCAAGAGCGAGAACCCCTCGATCACCCGGGACGTGTCGGGCGAGGGTGTCCAACAGGCGCTGCTCAAGATCCTCGAGGGTACGTCGGCCTCGGTGCCGCCCCAGGGCGGCCGCAAGCACCCGCATCAAGACTTCATCCAGATCGACACCACCAACGTGCTGTTCATTGTCGGTGGGGCCTTCGCCGGACTGGACCACATCATCGCCTCCCGGGTCGGCAAGCGGCCGCTGGGCTTCAACAACGACATCGAGAGTCGCAAGGCGGCCTCCGAGGATCCGTTCCATGACGTACGGCCCGAGGACCTGGTCAAATTCGGGCTCATCCCGGAGTTCATCGGTCGGCTGCCGATGATCGCCTCGGTCAGCCCGCTGGACCGCGCCGCCCTGATCCGGATTCTGATCGAGCCGCGCAACGCGCTGATCAAGCAGTTCAAGAAGCTGTTCGACCTCGATGGGGTCGACCTGGAGTTCACCCCCGATGCCATCGAGGCGATCGCCGACCTGGCGCTGCTGCGGGGGACCGGCGCACGCGGGCTGCGGGCGATCCTCGAAGAGGTGCTGCTCAACATCATGTACGACGTGCCGAGCCGCGACGACGTGGCCCAGGTGATCATCACCGCCGAGGTGGTCAAGGACTCGGTGCTGCCCACCCTGGTGCCGCGTGACAAGTTCGCGAAGCGGGAACGGCGCGAGCGGTCCGCCTGATCGCCAGACGCGAGCGGACTCATAGTCGCGTGCCCGGCAGCTCCGGACTGTTGCTGCGGCTTCGTACCCGCAGTCAGACCGTCACCGGTCGCATCTCGGCCGCACTCTCCCGGATTGCCGAGAACACCGTGCAATCCGCGGCCATTCTGGTCGCGGCGACCCTGCTCGCGGTCGTCTGGGTCAATTCGCCGTTCGGCGACACCTACGACGAGTTCTGGCATCTGAAGGCCGGCTTCGTCCTCGGCCCGTACGAGCTGATCCTCGACCTGAAGCATTGGGTCAACGACGGGTTGATGGCGCTGTTCTTCTTCACCATCGGCTTGGAGGTCAAGCGTGAGCTCGCCATCGGTGAGCTCACCGATCGACGCCGGGCCGCCGTGCCGATCGTTGCCGCCGTGGCCGGTCTGCTGCTGCCGGCGCTGATCTTCCTGGCCTTCAACGCCGGCACGGCCGCCGCCCACGCGTGGGGCGTCGTGGTCTCCACCGACACCGCGTTCGTGCTGGCCCTGCTGGCGCTCGTCGGGCCCAAACCGGGCACCCGGCTGCGGCTGTTCCTGGTCACCCTCGCGGTTGCCGACGACATCGGCGCGCTGACCATCATCGCGTTCTTCTACACCGAGTCCTTGTCCTGGGGCTGGCTGGGCCTGGCGCTGCTCGGCTTGGCGGTGGTCGGACTGCTGCGCTGGCTGCGAGTTCGCCGAGACGGCGCGTACCTCGCGGTGGGGATCCTCACCTGGATTGCGGCGTACCAGTCGGGGGTGCACGCGACGCTGGCCGGCGTGGCGATCGCGCTGATCCTGCCGGTCTACCCGCCCAAGCGGGAGGCGGTCGAACGAGTCGAGGAGGTCACCCGCGCGTTCCGCCAGAGTCCCAGCGCCGAGTATGAGCGCCTGGCTCGCCGGCAGATCACCAGTTCGGTGGCGATCAACGAGCGACTCCAGGTCCTGCTGCGGCCATTCGTCGCCTTGGTAGTGCTGCCATTGTTCGCCCTGGCCAACGCGGGGGTGTCACTGAGCGGAGAGTCGTTGGCGGCCGCCGCGACCTCTCGGCTGACCTGGGGTGTGATCGCCGGTCTGGTGGTCGGCAAGCTGGTCGGAGTGTTGCTCGGTGCCCGGTTGGCGGCGCGGACGCCCTGGGCGGAGCTGCCACCCGGGCTGACCCACAAGCAGTTGGCCGGCGGCGCGGCGCTGGCGGGGATCGGGTTCACCATCTCGCTGTTCATCGTCGACTTGGCCTTGGACGATCCGGCACTGCAGGACCAGGCGCGGGTCGGGGTGTTCGCCGCGTCGCTGATCGCCGCGGGACTGGGCGCGTTGAGCTTCTATCTGGGTCGGGCCGATGCAGCGCTCAGCGGCCCGCCGGTCGAACTGCTACGACCCGTCGATCCGGACCGCGACCACATTCGCGGCCGAGTGGACGCGCCACTGACCCTGGTCGAGTACGCCGACTTCGAGTGCCCGTTCTGTTCCAAGGCGACCGGATCGATCGCCGAGTTGCGGGAGTGGCTCGGCGACGACCTGCGCTATGTCTTCCGGCATCTGCCGATGGAGCAGGTCCACCCGCATGCCCGAGCCGCTGCGCTGGCCAGCGAAGCCGCCGCCGTGCAGGGGCGGTTCTGGGAGCTGGCCGACCGGATGTTCGCTCATTCGGACGCGCTCGAACCCGACGACCTGCGTGAGTATGCCGCCGACATCGGGCTGGATCTCGAGCGGTTCGACGAGGATCTGCGGACGCGACGGTACGAGAAGCGAGTGGACGACGACGCGATCGACGCCGAGACGTCCGAGGTGCACGGCACCCCGACCTTCTACGTCAATGGACGTCGCCACCTGGGACCCTACGACGCCCAGACCTTGGCTATGGCGCTGGTTGATTCTGCTCCGGAAGCTGATCCCGATCCGGACGCGTCGGCCGCCAACGACTGAACCGGTCGCTGTGGCTGTTCGGTAGCTACGGCACCATCGGATGGAACACTGTTGATCATGTCGGCTCAGGATCCCTGGACACCGCATGGTCACGCGCCCGGGCCGCCCCCGCCGGCCGGCGGTTGGGCCGGTTCGACCCCGTCCTATCCGCCTCCTCCGGGCCAGTTTCGCCCGCCGACACCCGTACCCGCGATCTTCGGCCGGATCATCGCCTTCGCAGGCGTTGCCGCCGCACTTACCTGCTCGGTGATCTGGTTCTTCGTCGGCGGGATGTCTCTCGCCGCCGGTCCGCTCTGCGTGGAGTGCGCCCAGGGCTGGCTACCTCCGGTCGCCGTGGGCGTGCTTGGTCCTGTGCTGCCGCTGGGGCTTTGGACCGTGACGCTAATTCTCCAGTGGCGACGTTCGCTGTTGCTGCTGTGGAGCCTGCTGGGCTGGCCGATGCTCGGGGCGGTCAACATCTGGGCGATCGAGCGCTTCGCGATGCTGTTCAGCCAATGACCCGGATTTCTGTCGAGCTAGCGACAACCATTCATGGTTGCTCGACAGAAGTTCGGCCTAGAGACGGCGGTTGGCGAGCACCGGGATCGCCTGGCGTACGGGCTGGACGTCGGCGGGGTCGAGGTCGGCGACGAGGAGTCCAGGTTCTCCGCCGAGGGCGCCGAGGACGGTCCCAACGGGAGAGACGACCGCGGAGTGGCCGACGCCGGTCGGTGCGTTCGTCGGGTTCTCGATGCCGAGTGTCGCTGGGTCGGCCTGGCCGACGGCGGCGATGAAGCAGGTGCTGTCCAGGGCTCGGGCCCGAGCCAGCAGCTCCCACTGCTCGACTTTGCCGGGACCCGGCGCCCAGGACGCCGCGACACAGATCAGCTGGGCCCCCCGATCTGCCAGCGTGGTGAACAACCCTGGAAAGCGGAGGTCATAGCAGAGCGCGAACCCGACATCGACGCCGGCGATCTCGACCACCAGCACCTCTTCGCCGGGGGCGACCGTGTCCGATTCGGTGAACCCGAAAGCGTCGAACAGGTGGATCTTGTCGTACGCGGCATCGATCCCACCTCCCACGATCCGCAGGGTGTTGCGGACCCGACCGTCGTCGGAGGGGGTGAACATGCCGGCCACGATCACCAGCGCGTGCTCGTCGGCGATCCCGGCGAGCCGTCGTGCCCATGGCCCGTCGGCAGGTTCGGCGATCTCGAGCAGCGGCAAGCCGAAGCAACGCATGGTCGCCTCAGGGCAGAGGAGCAGGTCCGCGCCCTGCTCGGCCGCCCGCCGGGCCGCGTCGGCGACCAGGTCGAGATTGGCGTACGGATCGGCGCCGGAGATCAGCTGAGCAAGTGCGATACGCATCCGGCTGCTCCTCTCTGTGTTGTCGTCACTCGCTGTTCGCAGCCGCGCTCCGCTCACGGCCGCTCGCGACGGGTTGTTCGTGCTCGGGTTTGTCGGTCCTGCTCGGTCTGCAGACCGAGCAGGACCGACAAACCCGAGCAGATCCTACGGGGTCAGGCGGGCGGGACCAGGTCCACGTCGACATGCAGCGGTACGTCGGCGGCACTCCACTGGATCTCGCCGACCAGCCGGCCGACGGCGCGCAGATCTGGCTCGATCTCCTTCAACCGGTCCAGCACGTCGGCGCCACCGGTGAACTCGGCCCGGGACACCTCGGTCCGCATCGACACCTTGGCCTGCGACTTCGCGCCGCGAATGGCAGCCAGCGCCACCGCGAGGTCGTCCAGCAGCAGTGCGTCGCCGGCCACCTCGACCTCCTCCGCCGTCGGCCAGGTCGCCAGATGGATGGAGCCCTCCTGCCACCAGGACCAGACTTCCTCGGTTACGTACGGCATGATCGGCGCCAGCAGCCGCAGCAGCACCTTCAACGCGATCGCCAGCGTCGCCTGGGCTGAAGCCGCCCCGGAACCATCGGAGTACGCGCGCTCCTTGACCGTCTCCAGGTAGTCGTCGCAGAACGCCCAGAAGAACTTCTCGGCGACGTCGAGCGCACCGGTGTAGTCGTACGCATCGAACGCCGCGGTGGTCTCGATGATCACCCACTCCAGACCGGCGAGCAGCGCTCGGTCCAGCGGCTCGGTCACCGCCGCCAAATCAGCTGCTCCCGCATCGCCGGGGAAGCCGAGCACGAACTTGGAGGCGTTCAGCACCTTCATCGCCAGTCGCCGGCCGACCTTCATCTCCTTCTCGTCGAAGGGGGAATCCAGGCCGGGCCGGGCCTTGGCCGCCCGCCAGCGCACCGCGTCGGAACCGTACTGGTCCAAGATCTCGGTCGGCACCACCACATTGCCCTTGGACTTGCTCATCTTCTTGCGATCCGGGTCCATCACGAAGCCGGAGATCGCCGCCAGCGCCCATGGCAGCTCGTGGTTCTCGAAGTGCGCGCGAACCACCCGGGAGAACAGCCAGGTACGGATGATGTCGTGCGACTGTGGCGCCATGTCCATCGGGAAGGTGAGTGCGAACAGCTCCGGATCGCGCTCCCAGCCACACACGATGTGCGGGGTCAGCGACGAGGTCGCCCAGGTGTCCATGATGTCTGGATCGGCCGCAAAGCCGCCGGGAATTCCCCGCTGGTCAGCGCTGTAGCCGGCCGGCACCGCCGAGGAGGGATCCACCGGCAGGTCGGCCTCGTCCGGCAGGATCGGTGCGTCATAGTTCGGCTCACCGGCGCCATCCAGCGGATACCAGACCGGAAAGGGCACCCCGAAGAAGCGCTGCCGCGAAACCAGCCAGTCGCCGTTCAGCCCACCCACCCAGTTGTCGTACCGGTGCTTCATATGTTCGGGCACCCACGCAAGCTCCTCGCCACGAGCGAGCAGCGCCGCCTTCAGGTCGGCGTCCCGACCTCCGTTGCGGATGTACCACTGGCGAGTGGAGACGATCTCCAGCGGCTTGTCGCCCTTCTCATAGAAGTTCGCCTTGCGCTGGGTCGGGGTGGGCTCGCCGAGCAGATCGCCGGACTCGCGCAGCCAGGCCACCACCTGCTCACGGGCGCTGAAGGTGGTCTTGCCGGCCAGCTGCTCCCAGCGGCCCGCATCGCCGATCCAGGACGGCAGCTCGCGCAGGATGCGGCCATCCCGGCCGATGATCACCCGGGCGGGCAGCTGCAACTCGCGCCACCAGGTCACATCGGTCAGATCGCCGAAGGTGCAGCACATGACCAGGCCGGAGCCCTTGTCGATCTCGGCTGCCGCATGGGTCACCACTGGCAACTCCACCCCGAACACCGGGGAGGTCACTGTTTTGCCGATCAGATCGGCGTACCGCTCGTCGTCCGGGTGCGCGATCAGCGCCACGCAGGCCGGGATCAGCTCGGGTCTGGTGGTCTCGATGATCGCCTGGGCGCCGTCGGCCCGATGGAAGGCCACCTTGTGATAGGCGCCGGGGTAGTCCCGAGCTTCCAACTCAGCCTGCGCGACGGCGGTCTGGAAGGTCACGTCCCACAGCGTCGGCGCCTCGGACAGGTACGCCTCACCGCGGGCCAGATTGCGCAGGAACGCCAGCTGGGAGACCTTCACCGAATCATCGGCGATGGTCGTGTAGAGGTCCGGCCAGTTCACGCTCAGACCCACCCGGCGCCACAGTGCTTCGAACGCCTTCTCGTCGATCCGGGTCAGCTCGTGACACAGCTCGACGAAGTTGCGACGACTGATGCCTACCTGCCGCTTGGGGTCTGGCTTCGCCGGCGGGGTGTAGTCGGGCTCGTACGGCACGCTCGGGTCGTACCGCACGCCGTAGTAGTTCTGCACCCGCCGCTCGGTCGGCAGCCCGTTGTCGTCCCAGCCGATCGGATAGAGCACGTGCTTGCCGCGCATCCGTTGGTAGCGCGCGATCAGATCGGTGTGGGTGAAGGAGAACACATGCCCCACGTGCAGCGATCCCGACACGGTCGGCGGCGGGGTGTCGATGCTGAACACCTGGCTGCGGGACTCGGGTCGAGTGAACGCGTACGTGCCTTCGGCCTCCCAGGTCGCCGCCCACTTGTCCTCCAGACCCTCCAACGCCGGCTTCTCCGGTACGACGCGCGCACCGGCAAGGGGCGCGTCGAGACTCGGGGCAGCAGGCGTGGCAGACATGAGAGAGATTCTAGGGAGCCCGCCGGAGTCCCCGCGAACGCGTTTCACCTGGTCGTCCGGCGCCGCGGTTTCGCGGTCGCCTCGGCTGCGCATTTTGTCCAAGGGTCCACGTGCCAGGGGGACCACGGAACAAAAGTTGCCCAGTGGGGGAGCGCAGTCTTTCCCATACGCGCTTGAAGTGGTGTCCTGGTTGCCTGATCCAGCCCGCTCGCCGGCGAGGAGGCCCGCGCGATGTTTGAGGAAGCTCAGCTCTATTCGCCGGTGTCGCACCATGACGACGGCACCGTCGAGGTGCACCTGGGAGCCAACCACCCAGGCTTCAACGATCCCGACTACCGCGCCCGGCGCAACGCGATCGCCGCTCGGGCGGTGGCCTGGCAGCCGGGTGAGCCGTTGCCGCGGATCGACTACACCGAGGGTGAGACCGCGATCTGGCGACAGGTCAGCCACGAACTGGCCGACAAGCACCGGCGCCGGGCGCACCCGGAATACCTGGCGGCCAAGGAGCGACTCGGCCTGCCCACAGAGCAGATCCCGCAGCTGGACGAGGTCAGCGCCGCCCTCACCGGACTAACGGGGTTCAGCTATGTCGCCGCCCCCGGGCTGGTCGAGCTGCGCGAGTTCTACTCCTCCCTCGGCGATCGGGTGTTCCACTCGACCCAGTACGTGCGGCATCCTTCCGAGCCGCTCTACACCCCCGAGCCCGACGTCATCCACGAGGTGCTCGGGCACGGCAATCAGCTGGCCAGCCCACGTTTCGCCGCGCTGACCCAAGCCGCCGGGGCCGCCGTCGCGCGCGCCGAACGGGACGAGACCGTCCAGGTGATCGCCGACATCTTCTGGTTCACCATGGAGTTCGGGGTGATGTTCGATGGCCCGGACCTGAAGGCGTACGGGGCTGGCATCTTGTCCAGCTATGGCGAGATGGACGAGTTCAGCCACATGGAGATCAGGCCGCTGGACCTGGTCCAGATGGCCACCCTGAACTACGACATCACCAGCTATCAGCCGATCCTGTTCGCCGCCGAGTCGGTCGGCCATCTCGAAGACGTGGTCGGCACCTTCTTCGCGGCGTGTGACGACGAGGTGCCCGAACGGATGCTGGCAGCGGCCTGACCTCCTGCGCCGGCGGGCCAAAGCTGAGCAGCAGGGGCGCGGGTGTCGCGTACGTTTCGAACCGGCGGGCCAAAGCTGAGCAGCAGGGGAGCGGGAGCTGCGTACGTTTCGCGCCCGCGGGTCAAGGACGTCCGCGGCAGGGTGCGATCCGAGCACGTTTCGCGCCCGCGGGCCAAGGACGAGCAGCAGGGGAGCGGGAGCTGCGTACGTTTCGCGCCCGCGGGTCAAGGACGTCCGCGGCAGGGTGCGATCCGAGCACGTTTCGCGCCCGCGGGTCAAGAACGCGCAGCAGGGGGCGCGGTAGCTGAGTACGTCTCGAACCGGCGGGCCAAAGCTGAGCAGCAGGGGCGCGGAAGGCCTGTACGTTTCGCGCCCGCGGGCCAAAGCTGAGCAGCAGGGGAGCGGGAGCTGCGTACGGTTCGCGCCCGCGGGTCAGAGACGAGCGCCAGGGGGCGCGGGCGGGAGTTGCGTACGTTTCGCGCCCGCGGGCCAGAGACGCGCGGAGCCCGTCGGTGTTCAGCGGGGGAACTGCGGTCGGTCCGTTGCTAAACGCTGACCTGGGCGGCGAGGTCGGCGACGCTTACTGCGCCGAGCGTGCGCCGCACAGACTCACGGACGAGGGCGTCCAAGTCGGTCAGTGAGTGCTGTATTGATCGACCGACCGGGCAGGCAGGGTTGGGCCCGTGCAGGCCGAGCACGTGCTCGTCCGCCTGCACCAGGCTCCAGACGTCGGCCACGCCGATCTGCGCTGCCGGTCTGGTCAGTCCCCAGCCACCTCGCGGGCCGGGACGGGAGGAGACGAGTCCGGCTTCTCGCAGCGGTCCGAGAACACGGCGTACGTGGACCGGATTGACGTTGGCACTCTGGGCGAGTTCCTCGGAGCTCACCGCTCGAGCCTCCGCGGCTGGGCTGGCGAGGTAGGTCAGGACGTGCACCGCGACGGCGAAGTGGGTGCTGGTCGGTCTCGCCATGCGATCCATCCTTTCATATCGTCGCAACTCTCACTACAGTTCTAATCGCACACATTCGTCGTCAGAGTAAGCACAATTCTAGGAGATCCCGCATGACCATCGCCCTCACCGGTGCTGCCGGCAACCTCGGTCGACTCGTTGCCGCGCGCCTGATTGCAGCGACCGATCCGTCCCAGGTCGTCTTGATCACTCGGCGCCCCGAGGCGGTCGCCGATCTGGTGGCTCTCGGGGCCACGGCGCGCCCGGCGGACTTCACCAAGCCGGACACGCTGCCGGCCGCATTCGCCGGCGTCGACCGGTTGCTCATCATCTCCGCCGACGACGTAGGCACTCGGCTGCCTGGTCAGCTCGCCGCGATCGAGGCCGCCAAGCAAGCCGGTGTCGGGCACCTCTTCTACACCTCGGTCACCAACCCGGTCGCGGAGAATCCCGCCGGAGTGGTGCCGTCGCACCAGGCCACCGAAGAGGCCATGGCCGCGAGTGGACTGCGCTGGACTGCCCTGCGGAACAACCTGTACTCCGAGTTCCAAGTGCCCACCATTCAGCAGGCCGCGGCCTCGGGCAGCCTGGTCACCAATGCCGGCGCCGGGCTCACCTCCTACGTGACCCGCACCGACTGTGCCGCTGCGGCGGCAGGCGCGCTGCTGCACCCGGACCCGGCACAGGTCTACGACATCAGCGGTCCGGCCGGCGTCTCGACACGAGACCTTGCCGATCTTGCGGCCGGTCTGCGGGGTGGGTCGGTCGAGGTCGTCGACGTGAGTGACGAGCAGTACGTGGCGGGCCTGGTCGCCGCCGGACTGCCCGAGCTGGTGGCCGGACTGCTCGCCTCGTTCGGCACCGCCACGCGGGAGGGCTTCATGGATCTGACCACGAGCGCGGTCAAGGACCTGACTGGCCAGGACCCGACGCCATTGAGTGCAGTGGTCGACTGACACGCAATCTCTTCCGGTCTTCCGAGCTTGGGTCCGCCTGAATCAGGATAGCCTTACCTGACTTTCGCGCCTCAAGGGGATCCGATGCCACTGTCACGCCGCCACTTCCTGCTCACCACGGCCGCGCTGGCCACCACCGTGGCCGGACTGTCCGCATGCAATGCCTCGGCAGGGTCGGGCGGCACGGTCACCAATGGTACGCCGGCGCCGCCGGCCAGCGGTGTCGAGGAGGGGGCCTATCCGGTCACGATCGACCACAAGTACGGCAGCACGACCGTCGAATCCGCGCGCCAGCGGATCGTCACGGTCGGGCTGAAGGAGCAGGACGACTGCGTGGCACTCGGCGTGGTGCCGGTCGGCTCGACGACCTGGTTCGACCTGGGGAAGAGCAAGCTGTTCGGCCCCTGGGCCACGCCGGCCCTGGCTGCCGCGCCGGAGCCCAAGGTCCTCACCGACACCGACGGGGATCCAGTTCGAGAAGGTCGCCGAGCTACAGCCGGACCTGATCATCGGGATCTACTCCGGGATGACGAAGAGCGACTACGAGAAGCTCAGCAAGCTCGCGCCGACGATCGCGCCCTTGAAGGAGTACGAGGAATGGGGCGTCCCATGGGACGCTCAGGCCACCGTCGTGGGCCAGGCGCTGGGCCGGCCTCAGCAGATGACCGTCCTGGTTGCGGACGCCAAGAAGCGGGTTCAGGCCGTCAAGGACGCCAACCCGGAGTTCGCCGGCAAGACCGCCCTGGCCGCCACTCCTTGGGAGGGCGTGTTCGTGTACGGGTCGCAGGATCCGAGGTGCCGGCTGCTCGCTGACCTCGGCTTCAGCCTGCCCGCTGATCTGGACAAGGTGACCAAGAGCGCCTGGGGTGGTGACCTCAGCGATGAGAGTGTCGAGTTGCTCGACGTGGATGCCTTGGTCTGGCTGGTGGAGGGCAACGGCCGCAAGGACATCGAGGCAAACAAGGCCTACACCTCACTCGCGGTGCACAAGGAGGGCCGCGAGATCTTCACCAAGCCCGGTGACGGTGTATACGAGGCCTTCTCGCTGATGACGGTGCTGAGCATCGGTTATCTGGTGGAGGAGCTGGGTCCGCGTCTGGCGGCTGCGGTGGACGGGAATCCGAGCACCTCGACAGAGAAGTCGTAGCCGCAGACAACGCGTGAGTTCACGTGGGGAGTACGCCACGCAGATTCACACGTTGATCGGAGGGCGGCCCACTAGACTCGGAAGGCCATGTCGCAGACACCCACGCTTTCCCCCGATGCCTCGCACGCCGAGATCGTCGCCGCCCTCACCCGACGCTGGCCCGAGCACCGGATCGCGCCGAGCCTGGGCCGAATCACGGCGCTGACCGAGTTGCTCGGCGACCCTCAACGGGCCTATCCGGTCATCCATCTCACCGGCACCAACGGCAAGGGCAGCACCGCGGCGATGATCGACGCTCTGCTGCGGGCCGCCGGGCTGCGGACGGGACGCTTCTCCAGTCCGCACGTGATGTCAGTGACCGAGCGGATCGCGCTGAACGGCGAGCCGATCTCCGAGGACCGCTTCGACGAGATCTATCGCGAGCTGGAGCCTTACATCGAGCTGGTGGACGACCGCCAGATCGACGGCGTCGCGATGACCTTCTTCGAGATCATCACCGCGATGGCGTACGCGGCCTTCGCCGATGCCCCGGTCGACGTGGCCATCGTCGAGGTCGGGCTCGGTGGCAGCTGGGACGCGACGAATGTCGCCGACGGCGACGTCGCAGTGATCACTCCGATCGACATCGACCACGCACACCTGCTCGGCGAGACCACCACCGAGATCGCCCGAGAGAAGGCCGGCATCATCAAGCCGGGCGCGCAGGCCATCCTGGCCGGCCAGCCGATCGAGGCGGCGCACGTGCTGCTCGAGCGATGCGCGGAGGTCGGGGCGCTGGCGCAGCGCGAAGGCCTGGAGTTCGGTGTGCTGGAACGGATGCCTGCCGTCGGTGGTCAACTGCTCCGGCTCAATGCCGCCGAGGGCCCGGTCGGTGACATCTTCCTGCCGCTGTACGGCTCCCACCAGGCGGCCAACGCGGCCCAGGCTCTGGCGGCGGTCGAGGCGTTTCTGGGCATGAAGGCGCTCGACCCGGAGGTTGTCCGGGAGGGTTTCGCGACCGTCGCGATGCCCGGCCGGATGGAGGTCGTACGCCGTTCGCCGACCGTCGTGCTGGATGCCGCGCACAACCCGCACGGCGCCCGAGCGGCCGCCGCGGCCGTGACCGAGGCGTTCGAGTTCACGCCGCTGATCGGGGTCATCGGTGCGATGGCCGACAAGGATGTCCGTGGCGTCCTCGAGATCTGGTCGGGGGTCATGCAGCAGGTCGTGGTGACTCAGGTCGCCTCCACCAGCCGTGGGATGCCCGCCGAGGAACTGGCCGTGCTGGCCGCGGAGGTGTTCGGGGCCGAGCGGGTGACCGTCGCTCCGCGACTCGACGACGCCATCGAGACGGCGGTGACCCTGGCTGAGTCCGACGGCGTCGGCGCCCCTGGCGTCCTCGTCACCGGATCCGTCGTGCTGGTCGGGGAGGCAAGGACCCTGCTGGTCCATCAGGACGCGGATCAGGAGGGCACCCCAGAGCCGGACTCGACCGACGACTGGGACGCGCGGGATGCGGACCTGGTCGACGCGCACCTGACCGGGGAGACCGTCGAGGGCGAGACCCTGGCCGATCCCGAGGCCGACGATGACGATCCTTTCGCCGATGATTCCGACGACGATGCGCACGATCACGACAGTTGGGACGAGCGATGAGCCAGGGGGTGGGTCGGCGGGGAGAGAGTGAGGGGGTGGGTCGGCGGGGAGAGAGTGAGGGGGTGGGTCGGCGGGGAGGGAGTTACGCGCTGCCGAACACCAACCCGATGCGGGTGGTGATGCTCACCCTCCTGCTCTTCGAGGTGGTCGTGTTCGGCCTGGCCGTGCCGGTGATGATCTTGGTATCCGGCGTACCCGCCGGGACCGCCTTTGCCGCCGGGGGTGTCGGGGCGCTGTTGGCCGTGACCGCGGCCGGTCTGCTGCGCAAACCGGTCGGCTATCTGATCGGCTGGATCACCCAACCGGTGGGCATCCTGCTCGGGTTGTTCACTCCCGCCATGTACGCGATCGGCGCCATCTTCGCCGGGCTCTGGGTGCTGTCTTTCGTGCTGGGCCGGCGGCTGGAGCAGCAGACCGCGGCCCGCGCTTCCTGAGAGATCGTCGGAGCGTCCGGCGCGGCGTGCATGCGATCGCGACATCGATTTCACCGGTGCCCGCCGCAGGCAGCCGCGCCGAGGCCGTGGCCACCGCGCGCCGGCTGCGCTATCTGTAGCCTCGCCGACCCACTCAGTGCCCGACTGGGCCTGCGGGGAACACCGACTCCCAGTCAGTGGCCATGCTTGCCACCGTCCAGCCGCGGCGCGCGGCCAGCGCGGTGATGGACTCCGACTCCGTCAGGGTCGCCGACTCGCTGGCGTAGGCGAACTCCCGAGCACTGTCGTCGTGGTCGACCAGCAGCGCTAGTCCTGGTCCAGGTCCGGCGAGCGCCCAGTCGAGCATGTCGGCATCGCCGGCGGAGTTGCCGGCCGCCAGCAACGGGCGCCGACCGAGCTGAGTCTGGATGTTCGTCACCTTGGCCGGGCCCTCGTTCGCCCCGCCGATCAGCCGAGTCGTCCTCCGTAGCTCGGGTGCTCCCGCCGCAGTCCGGCCGAGCTCATGCTCGATCAGAGTGCCGACCACCAGCTCCGGCGCGACCTCGTACAGCTCAGCACTGATCGCTCGCAGGAAGTCCGCGCCGCCGCCGGTCACGATGCCCACCGTGAACTCGCGCTGACGGAGCTCGTCGATCAGCTCGAGCATCGGGAGATAGCGCAGATCGGCCAGGCGACGCCCGAGCACCGGGTGGCTCATCCGACCGGCGAAGTCGCGGACCCGGTCGGTGAACTCCTCGGGGGTGAGACCTGCGAACAGATCGGCCAGGGCGATGGCGATGCGCGGCAGCCCGAGCTCGGCGATCCGGGCCGAGTCACCGGCCAGCACGGCCGCGAACTCGGGCCGCTCGGCCACAGCGGGATCGACTGCGGTGCGGCGTCGGAGCTCGTCGGCGAAGAAGTCGTACTGGACGTACGTCGGCCGCTCGCACCACAAGGTGCCGTCGTTGTCGAAGTACGCGACTCGATCCGACACCGCGACCGCCTCGGCTGCCTGCAGGAATGCCAGCAGCGCATCCCGAGTGGGGCTCGGTCGCCAGGACGGCAGTATCGCTTCGCTCATGGTCTCCTCGTCCCGGTCTCCTCGTTCACCCTGGCTCCTTGTTCACGACGGCTCTTCGGGCTCATCGGTGGCCGGCCAGACGCAGCGGAAGCCGATGTGGCTCATGCCAGTGTCGACCGGCTGTGGTCGGCGCGCGGCCGGCCGGTAACGCAGGCAGTAGCTGTCGGCGCACAGGTGCGAGCCACCCTTGATCACCTTCCGCGGGATCGCGAACTGCGGCTGCCGCGGGTCGAAGCTGTCGGAGATCTCGCCGCCGCGCGGGTTGACCGGCACACAGCACGGCTTCGCGGCGTCCTCGGGGTGTCGCGACGTCCACCAGTCCTGGGTCCACTCCCACACGTTCCCCGCCATGTCGTGCAGGCCGTATCCGTTGGCCGGGAAGCTGCCCACCGGAGCGGTACGCAGCCAGCCCGACTCCCCGGTCGACCGCCAGGGGAAATCGGGTCCGTCCCAGGTGTTGGCCATCAGCCGGCCATCCGGGCGGGCCGCGTCGCCCCAGGTGAACGCGGCACCGGCCAGCCCGCCGCGGGCCGCGTACTCCCACTGGGCCTCGGTGGGCAGCGCCGCGCCGCACCAGTTCGCGTACGCGGCCGCATCCTCGTACGCGATGTGCACCACCGGGTGATCGGCCAGCTCCGTCAGGTCGGATCCCGGGCCGAGCGGGTGTCGCCAGGAGGCGCCCGGTACCCACATCCACCATTGGCTGAGGTGGCGCAGATCGACCGGTCCGGGCGTCGGGGTGAAGACCATCGAGCCCGCCACCAGGTTCTCTGCAGGTGCGCCGGGAAAATCGGCCGGGTCCAGCGGTCGCTCGGCCACCGTCAGATAGCCGGTGGCGGTGACGAATGCGGCGAACTCCGCGTTCGTCACCGCAGATCGCTGAATCCGGAACCCGTCCACCCGCACCCGGTGGGTGGGTGCCTCCTCCGGGTAGTGCCGGTCGGAGCCCATCGTGAACGTGCCACCGGCGATCTCGGCGGCCTGCTCGAGCCCGGTCATGAGTCGCGTCTGGTCATGAGTCGAACCCGTCATGGGTGGCGGACTCTCATGAACTCGGCACACCCGCCTGGAGCTTCTTCATCACCCGATCGAGATTGAAGCTGGCCGGGGCCTGCCGCGGCGGGTACTCGGCCAGACTGGCGATCATCCGCGCCACGTACGCCTGCGCAGGCACGAACAGCCAGACGTGGTCGAAGACCCAGTCGAAGTAGGTGTTGGAGGTGATGTCCGCCCGTTCGTACGGGTCGGTGCGCAGGTTGAAGACCTTCGGCGCACGCAGGATCGTGTAGGGCTCGAGCCACACATTCAGTGTGCCGGGTGCCCGCTGCTCCATGAACACGATCTTCCAGTTGTCGAAGCGCAGCGCAGTGAGATCCCCGTCGTCGGAGACGTAGAAGAAGTGCCGCCGCGGACTCTCTTCGACCTCACCGGTGACATACGGGAGCTGGTTGTGGCCGTCCAGATGCACCCGGTAGCTGGTGCCAGCGAGCTCGGTGCCCGCCTTGAGCTTGGCAGCGATGTCTGGTTCGCCGGCGGCGGCCAGCAGCGTGACGAACCAGTCGTTGTGACTGACGATGCCGTTGAGCACCGTGTCCGGCGGGATGTGACCGGGCCATCGGACCAGCGCTGGGACCCGATAGGCGCCCTCCCAGTTGGAGTTCTTCTCGTTCCGGAACGGGGTCATGCCGGCGTCGGGCCAGCTGTTCATGTGCGGGCCGTTGTCGGTGGAGTACATCACGATCGTGTTGTCGGCGATGCCCAGTTCGTCCAGGCAGTTCAGCAGGTCGCCGACGATCTCGTCGTGGTCGACCATCGTGTCGTGGTAGTCGGACTGCCACCGTCCCGCTCGCCCCTTGCTCTCGGGCTTCGGGTGGGTGCGGAAGTGCATGTGGGTGGAGTTGAACCAGACGAAGAACGGCTTGTCGGCGGCCGTCTGGCGCTGGATGAAGTCGACGGTCGCGTCGCGGAACTCCTCGTCGCAGGTTTCCATCCGCTTCTTGGTGAGCGGTCCGGTGTCTTCGATCCGCTGCGTGCCGTCCTCGTTGGCCCAGGACTTGATCACGCCGCGCGGTCCGAACTTCTCCCGGAAACCGGGGATCTCCTCCTCGGTCGGATAGTCGTACTGCTCCGGCTCCTCCTCGGCATTGAGGTGGTAGAGGTTGCCGAAGAACTCGTCGAAGCCGTGTGCGGTCGGCAAGAATTCGTCCCGATCGCCGAAGTGGTTCTTGCCGAACTGGCCGGTCGCGTAGCCCTGTTCCTTGAGCGCGGTCGCGATGGTGGGGTCCTCGGCCCGCAGTCCGATATCGGCGCCCGGCATGCCGACCTTGGTCAGCCCGGTGCGGTAAGGGTTCTGGCCGGTGATGAAGGCGGCCCGACCGGCCGTGCAGCTCTGCTCGCCGTAGTAGTCGGTGAACCGGACTCCCTCTTCGGCGATCCGGTCGATGTTGGGGGTGCGGTAGCCCATCAACCCGTCGCTGTAGCAACTGAGGTTGCTCTGTCCGATGTCATCGCCCCAGATGATCAGAATGTTCGGCTGCTCCGCCATGCTCGCTCCTTGATTCACAGCTGACCGGGTGGTCGGTTCTGTGATTGAGCATGCCGACTGGAACGCCGGGCGGCATCACCCCAGGTGAATGAAACCTGCCGCAGAGTGTCCCGGTCAGCCTTTGGTCTCGCGGGGGCCCCAGAGCAGGTGTTGGGTGATCGTCTCCCGGCACAGCGCGCAAGTCATCCCAGCGATGCCGATCCGGGCCTGGCGACGCGAGGGACTGTCGCGAAACCCAGCCAACGAGACTGTCCTCCCGGCTGGGGACGGTCCGATCAGTCCACCGAGCTCGCGCCAGCCAGCAGCGTCGCCGCGGCGCCCGCGTCGACGCCCTCGGTCAGGTCGAAGGCCGAGCCACGCTCGCCACCGGCCTCTAACGTCGGATTCTCTGCCAGGGCGGCGATTCCGTCGGCATCGAAGCCCGCGTCGGCCAACACCGAGGAGAAGCTGTAATCAGCCAGTGAGCCGCCGAAGAACCGGGTCAGCTCGACCAGGCCCTCCAGGGGGCCGGCCGACATGTGCACGCCGTTGAAGTTGTACGAGACGGTCGCCAGCCCGAAGGCCGCGGGATCGGCGAAGAGGGTGCCGCGGATCGACGCCGGATCCGCCTTCGACGGATCGGTGGTGCCGATCAGGTCACCGCGCAGCGACTGCCACGCGGTGTCGCTGCTGCACCGCAGGAAGGCGCAGACGGTGTCCTCGGCGGTGAAGAAGCTCAACTGCCGCGGATGGAAGCCGTTCAAGATGATCACCGGCTGCCCATCGACCGAGGCTGCCACGGCGTAGCTGCCCGGACCGAGCCGTCCGACCGTCTGATTGGCGAACAGCACCCCGAGCGCGTACGGGCTGAACTCCGGATACGCGTCCAGGAACTGGTGCCCCCCGAGCACGAGAGCGCCACCGGCCAGCTCGTCGGCATACTGCTCGCTCAGGGCCTGTTCGGTTGCCTCGGTGAGCGCAGAGCGGCCGAGCCGGGAGATCTTGTTGATGACGCCGTAGTGGTCGGCCATCGCGCCGCTGGACTCCAGCTCGGGGCCGGTCAGGATCAGCGTCTGGTGCACCGTCACGCCGTACGTGTCCAGCAGGGAAGCGAGCAGGTCCCAGACCTTCTCCAGATCGGCACCGGACAGCCGGCCGAGCTCGGGCTTGCTGAAGACTACGAACTCGTTGCCCGCAGGTGCGTCTCGGCGGCCGCGAGCGATGTCATCGTCCGAACCCGGAAATCGCTGATCGACCGCTTCGCGTACCTCTGCTGCACTCATGGCGCCAAGCCTGCCGGTCCTGCACTGTTGGAGCAAACCGGTACGCGACCGAATCGATACCTCGGCAGCTGTCCCAGCAGTGTCGCCGTGTCGGTGGCCTCGGTTAGGGTCGTGTCCACCACCACGAAACCCCACGACGAAGCCCCCGCCTGCCCACCGACGAGAGGCCGACGTGACCCTTCTCATCGCCGTGCACTTCGCGGTGGCGTGTCTCGCGCCGCTGCTGGTGCGAGCGCTGCGCGCCCGGGCGTTCTTCGTCCTCGCCGCCGTGCCGGCGGTGGCGTTCGGCTGGCTGGTCGCCCAGGCATCCGTGATCGTCCCGGGCGAGTCGCTGGAGTGGTTCACCCCGTGGATCCCGGCCCTCGGCGTCGACCTGTCCTACCGGATGGCGACCCTGCAGTGGGTGCTGGCGCTGCTGGTCACCGGGGTCGGTGCGCTGGTGTTGTTCTACTGCCGCTGGTATTTCCCCGAGCCGGACATCCCGGCCCGCACCGGTGGACTGCTGCTGGCCTTCGCCGGCGCCATGCTCGGCTTGGTCACCGCCGACGACCTGATCCTGCTGTACGTGTTCTGGGAGCTGACGACCGTCTTCTCCTATCTGCTGGTCGGCCACAGCCCGACCCGGTCCGCCAACCGCCGTGCCGCCCTGAACGCCCTGATCGTGACCACCTTCGGCGGACTGGCCATGTTGATCGGCATCATCATGATCGGCGTCGGCGCGGGCACGTTCTCGATCTCGACCGTGCTCGCCGACCCGGCTCGACTGGGCGACGGACCGCTGGCGATCGCTGCGATCCTGTTGCTGCTGGTCGGCGCGATCACCAAATCCGCCCAGGTGCCGTTCCACTTCTGGCTGCCGGGCGCGATGGCGGCACCGACCCCGGTGAGCGCCTATCTGCACGCCGCGGCCATGGTGAAGGCGGGCGTCTACCTGGTCGCGCTGCTGGCGCCGGTCTTCGCCGACCTGCCCGGCTGGCGGCCGGTGGTGCTCACCCTGGGCGCGGCGACCATGATCATCGGCGCCTGGCGGGCGCTGCGGCAGCACGACATCAAGCTGCTGCTCGCCTTCGGCACGGTCAGCCAGCTCGGCTTCTTGATGGCCATGTGCGGACTCGGCACTCGGTCGGCCATGCTGGCCGGAGTCGCCATGATCGTCTCGCACGCCCTGTTCAAGGCGGCGCTGTTCCTGGTCGTCGGCGTGGTCGACCGCGCCACCGGCACTCGCGACATCCGCAAGCTCTCCGGCCTGGCCAAGCGGCTGCCCGCGGCGGCCGCCGCTGCCACGGTGGCCGCGCTGTCGATGGCCGCCGTGCCGCCGCTGATCGGATTCACGGCCAAGGAGGCCGCGTTCGAGTCGCTGGTCTATCTGCTGCCCGACGGGGACCAGACCGGGATCCCGCCGCTACCGGCGCTGCTCCTGCTTTGTGCCCTGGTCACGGGCTCGGCGCTGACCGTCGCGTACACGCTCCGTTTCCTGTGGGGCGCCTTCGCCACCAAGGATCAGGCAGAGCCGACGGAGGTGAAGACCGAGCCGGTCGGATTCGTCGTGGCGCCGGTGATCCTGGCGGCCGCCTGCCTGGTCGGTGGATTCGCCGGGCCGGGTCTGACCCGGGTGTTGGACCCGCTGGCGGCGACCGCGGAGGTCGGCAAAGAGAGCCACGGCATCGCCTTGTGGCACGGCGTCACCATCCCGCTGCTGATGTCGGCGGTCGCGCTGGCCGGTGGCGTGACGTTGTTCCTCGCCCGGGGCTGGTTCGCCCACGTGCAGCGGACCTTCCCGCGGTCCCGGGAGGCCGAGGAGGTCTACCAGTCCGTCATGCGCGGCCTCGACCGCACGGCCGTCGAGGTCACCGCCCGGACGCAGCGTGGTTCGCTGCCCATCTATCTCGGCACGATCCTGCTGGTGCTGGTCGTGCTGGCCAACGGCGTGCTGTTGCGGATGCCCGAGTGGCCGGCCGCGCTGCGGCTGTGGGACACGCCGGGACAGCTGCTGGTCGGCGCGACCATGATCGTCGTGGCCGTCCTCGCAGCCACCACCCGCGGTCGGGTGAAGGCGATCATGCTGGTGGGCGTCACCGGTTACGGCACGGCGCTGATGTTCCTGCTGCATGGCGCGCCCGATCTGGCGCTTACTCAGATCCTGGTCGAGACCGTCACCGTGGTGGTGTTCGTGCTGGTCGCGCGCAAGCTGCCGAAGTACTTCACCGACGAGCCGCTGCACTCCTCCCGCTGGTGGCGGCTGGTGATCGCGATCGGCGTCGGCTGCACGGTGGTGGCGGCGGTCTATCTCGCGGCCGGTGCTCGGGTGGCGGCGCCGATCTCGAAGGCGTTCTACGATGCCGCGTACACCTTCGGCTACGGCAAGAACATCGTCAACGTCACGCTGGTCGACATTCGTTCCTGGGACACCATGGGCGAGATCTCGGTGCTCGTGGTCGCCGCCACCGGGGTGGCCAGCCTGATCTTCCTGCACCGCCGCTACACCGAGATCGAGGCGCCGTCCGGCGCCAGCCGGCCATTCCGACGGATCATCCGCCAACCCGCACCACGCGCGGCCAACAGCACCCAGGGGCCGATGACCTGGCTCCGCGGCACCGAGCAGCTCTCGCCGATCAAGCGGTCGATCATCTTCGAGGTGATCACTCGGTTGCTGTTCCCGGTGATGATCCTGGTGTCGCTGTTCTTCCTGTTCAGCGGGCACAACAATCCCGGCGGCGGATTCGCCGGCGGACTGGTCGCCGGCATGGCTTTGATGATCCGCTATCTCGCCGGCGGCCGGCACGAGCTCGACGAGGCCGCGCCGGTCGATGCGGGCTGGGTGCTCGGTGCCGGACTGCTCACCTCGGGCCTGGCGATGATCGCACCGCTGCTGGTGGGCGGCCGGATCGGGCAGAGCTTCGAGATCGAGATCCATGGTCCCTACGTGAGCTATCTGCCCACCCCGTGGGGAGAGGTCACGCTGCTGGGCGAGATCCACCTGGTGACCTCGGTGTTCTTCGACATCGGCGTCTATCTGGTGGTGATCGGGGTCATGCTCGACCTGGCGCGCAGCCTCGGTGCCGGCATCGACCAGCATGAGGAGGAGGACCGTACGCCGGCTCTGGAGAACGCCGGACCACGAGCCGAGGCCGCGGCACTGCTCACTCGGAGCGCGGAACGGTCCCGGGCCGCCGAACGCGCGGGCTATGCCGGGTCTTCCGGGGCGGTCGAGTCGGAGGCGGGGACACCATGAGCTCGAGTCTGACGCTGCTGGTCGTCGCCGCGGTGCTGATCTGTGCCGGGGTCTATCTGATGATGGAACGCTCCCTGACCAGGATCCTGGTCGGCGTGCTGATGGCCGGCAACGGCGTCAACCTGCTCTTCCTGGTCGCCTCCGGATCGCCGGGTGGGGCACCGTTCATCGGCACCGATAAGGGCCGGGACATCTCCGACCCGTTGCCGCAGGCAATGGTGCTGACCGCGATCGTGATCACTCTGGCACTGACCGCGTTCCTGCTGACGATGGCCTATCGCAGCTTCCAACTGCATGGGCACGACGAGGTCGCCGACGACGTCGAGGACCGTCAGATCGTGCTGCTCGCCGAGGCTGATCTGGCGTCGGCGAGCTTCGACGAGGCCGACAGCTCGCTGCCGTCGGAGGACGACGCCGAGCCGGAACTCGACGAGCCCGAGGAGACCGAGGGGGATCCCGACTCGCCAGAGTCGGGCAAGGCTGACCCGGACAAGGCTGACCCGGACAAGGCGGAGGCGGGCCGATGAACAATCTGCTGCCGTTGCCGGTCCTGTTGCCGCTGCTCGGTGCCGGTCTTGCGTTGGTGCTGGGCCGCCAGCCCCGGGCACAGCGGGCGGTGTCCAGCATCGTGCTGCTGGCCGTGGTCGTGGTCGCCGCCGTACTGGTCTTCCTCACCGACCAGCATGGCGCGATCGTGCTCTGGGTCGGGGCCTGGCCCGAGCCGCTGGGGATCGCGTTGGTCGCCGATCGGCTGTCGGCGCTGATGCTGCTGGTGTCCTCGATCGTCAGTTTCACCGTGCTGGTGTTCTCGATGGGCCAAGACATCGAGGAACGCAAGCGGGAGACGCCGATCTCGATCTTCCACCCCACCTTCCTGGTGCTCTCGGCCGGTGTCTCCAATGCCTTCCTGGCCGGCGATCTGTTCAACCTGTTCGTCGGATTCGAGATCTTGCTGTTCGCCTCGTACGTGCTGCTGACCCTCGGCGGCACCGGCCAGCGGATCCGGGCGGGCACCACGTACGTGCTGGTCAGTGTGCTGTCCTCGTTGCTGTTCTTGATCGCGATCGCCTGCATCTATGCGGCCTGTGGCACCGTCAACCTGGCGCAGCTGTCGCTGCGGTTGCCGGAGTTGTCGCCGAGCGTCCAACTGATGCTGCAACTGCTCCTGCTGACCGTCTTCGCCATCAAGGCCGCCGTGTTCCCGCTGTCGGCGTGGCTGCCCGACTCCTATCCGACCGCGCCGGCCCCGGTGACAGCCGTGTTCGCCGGCTTGCTGACCAAGGTCGGCGTGTACGCGATCATCCGCACCCAGACGCTGTTGTTCCCGGACAGCCCGCTGACCGGCCTGCTGATGTGGGCCGCCTTGGCCACCATGATCATCGGGATTCTCGGCGCGGTCGCCCAATCCGAGATCAAGCGGATGCTGTCCTTCACCCTGGTCAGCCACATCGGCTACATGATCTTCGGCATTGCACTGGCCGATGTGGGCGGCTACGCCGGCGCGATCTTCTACACCGCGCACCACATCACCATCCAGACCACGCTGTTCCTGGTCACCGGGCTGATCGAGCGGCGTGGCGGCAGCACCTCGTTGAACGAGCTCGGCGGGCTCGCCGCGCTCTCCCCGATGTTGGGAGTGCTGTTCTTCGTGCCCGCGATGAATCTGGCCGGCATCCCACCGCTGTCGGGGTTCGTCGGCAAGATCGGGCTGCTGGAGGCCGGTGTGGAACACGGCGGCGCGCTCGCGTACGTGCTGGTGGTCGGCGGCGTGGCGACCAGCCTGCTGACCCTGTATGCGATGGCCAAGGTGTGGAACCGCGCGTTCTGGCGTGCGGTGCCGGACAGCACGCCGAGCGGGAACCCGCTGGTCGTTCGTCGCCGTTCGGTGCTGCTGCCCCGAGGCATGGTGGTGACCGCCGGCTTCCTGGTGCTGATCGGCTTCGGGATCACCTTCGTGGCGGGTCCGCTGTACGGCTACTCCGACCGGGCTGCAGCCGACCTGCTCAGCGGTGTCCCGTACGTCCATGCGGTGCTGCCCGAGGGAGTGCGATGACCGACGTGCCTGAAGGAATGCGATGACCGGCGACCAGGAGACCCGGCTGGGCGGCGTCATCGGCGATCACGCGCCCGAACAGCCGACCACGCCGCGACTGACGACCCGACGGCGTCGACCGCAGTTGAGGGTGGCCCTGGTGGCAGCGGTGGTCTGGGTGCTGCTCTGGGGTGATCTGTCGATCGCCAACCTGGTGTCAGGGTTCGTGCTCGGGCTGTTGATCACCTGGGTGTTCCCGCTGCCGCCGATCGACTTCCACGGCCGGCTCCGGGTCTGGGCGCACACCAAGATGATCGCGATCCTGCTGTTCGATCTGGTGCGCTCCAGCATCGTGGTGGCTGCACAGGCGTTCCACTTCGGGCACACGGTCCGCAACGCCGTCGTCCGGGTCGAGCTGAGGACCCACTCCGACCTCTATCTGACACTGACCTCAGAGCTGGTCTCGCTGGTGCCGGGCAGCCTGGTGATGGAGGGGCGTCGTCAGGAGAGCGTGCTCTATCTGCACGTCATGGACGTCAGATCTGAGGCCGACATCGTCGCCGCCCGGCGAAGTGTGCTGGCGGCCGAGGAGCGGGTAATCCGATCGTTCGGCTCCGACGCGGAGATCGCGGCCATCGAACAGGGCCGCGCCGGCTGGACCCGGACCGAGAAGGGCCAGGGTCGATGACCGGCGCAGCGAGCGTGATCATCATGATCGGCGTCGCGTTCCTGGCCGCGGCCATGGCGCTGACCCTGGTCCGCATGACGCGGGGACCGTCAACGCTGGACCGGGTGATCGCGGCCGACGTCGTGGTCGCCGTGGTGATCGCAGCCCTGGCGATGGAAGCCGCGCTCAACCATCACACCACCACCATCCCGATCATGGTGGTGCTGTCCCTGCTCGGCTTCGCCGGTTCGTTGAGCATGGCGAAGTTTGCCGCGGACCGAGATCGGACCGGGAAATGGCGGGATGCTGCAGCGTCGGCTTCGGCGTCGGATAGCTCGGCGCAGGGCGGGGCCGGGCGGCGAGAGTCCGAATCGGATGGGTCCCGGCAGGGAGCGTCGGAGCATCCGGAGGCCAGCCGATGAACCCGGTGCTCGACATCGTGGGTGCGGTGTTCCTGCTGCTCGGCGCGATGCTCTGCTTCGCCGCCGCGGTGGGGCTGGTCCGCTTTCCGGACGTGCTCACCCGGATGCATGCGGCGACGAAGCCGCAGACCCTGGGGCTGCTGTTCGTGATCGTCGGCGTCGCGTTCTCGCTGCAGAGCTTCAAGCCCTTGGGCATGCTGGTGCTGGTGGCGATCCTGCAGTTGCTGACCGCCCCGGTCTCCGCGCACATGGTCGCGCGGACGGCCTATCGCACCGGGCAGGTTCGAGAAGATCTGCTGGTCGAGGATGATTTGGCCGACGATCTGGCGGAGGCCGGTTTCCACCTGTCCTCCGGTGAGGACGAAGGGGAGAGCGCCGACCACAGGGATTAGCGATCACTGGCACAAGCTGCGGGTTGATCACCGTTGTCAGTGACGGGCCCGCAGCTAACGTGCCGTGGCGGTACCGCCAGTCCGCCCAACCCGGCCTGCAGCGCCCCATGCCGAAGTCTCTTACCCTGGGACGGTGACCATCGCCCCCACACCGTCACTCTTCGCGCAGCTGGAACCGTTGCTGGCCAGCGTGAGCAAGCCGATCCAGTATGTCGGCGGCGAGTTGAACAGCGTCGTCAAGGACTGGGAATCCGTCGAGGTCCGGTGGTGTCTGATGTACCCGGATGCGTACGAGATCGGCCTGCCCAACCAGGGGATCGCGATCCTCTATGAGGTGTTGAACGAGCGAGACTGGATTCTGGCCGAACGGACGTACGCCGTCTGGTCCGACCTGGAGAAGCTGATGCGGGAGCACGGCATCCCGCAGTTCACCCTCGACAACCATCGTCCGGTCGGCGACTTCGACGTGCTCGGAGTCAGCTTCGCCACCGAGCTCGGCTACACGAATCTGCTGAATGCGATCGACCTGGCCGGCATGGCGCTGCATGCGGTGGATCGTGATGAACACGAGCCGATCGTGTTGGCTGGTGGCCACGCCGCGTTCAACCCGGAGCCGATCAGCGACTTCATCGACGCGGCGGTACTCGGTGACGGCGAGGAGATCGCTCTTGCCATCTCCGCGGTGATCCGGGAATGGAAGACCGAGGGCCGTCCTGGCGGCCGAGACGGGCTGCTGCTCCGGCTGGCCGAGACCGGCGGCGTCTACGTACCGAGGTTCTACGACGTCGCCTATGGACCTGACGGCTCGCTGGCGTCGGTGACGCCCAACCGGTCCGGGGTGCCGGATCGGGTGGTCAAGCACACCGTGATGGACCTCGATTCGTGGCCTTACCCGAAGAAGCCGCTGGTGCCGCTGGCCGAGACGGTGCACGAGCGCTACTCGGTGGAGATCTTCCGTGGTTGTACGCGAGGCTGCCGGTTCTGCCAGGCGGGAATGATCACCAGACCGGTCCGGGAGCGCAACATCGAGACGATCGGGGCCATGGTGCAGGCGGGCATCGAGGCCACCGGTCTGGAGGAGGTCGGGCTGCTCAGCCTCTCCAGCGCCGACCACTCCGAGATCGCACCGGTGACCAAGCAACTCGCCGATCGCTACGAGGGCACGAATGTCTCGCTGTCGCTGCCCAGCACCCGGGTGGACGCGTTCAACATCGACCTGGCGAACGAGCTGTCCCGCAATGGCCGGCGTTCCGGTCTCACCTTCGCGCCCGAAGGTGGTTCGGAGCGGCTTCGCAAGGTGATCAACAAGATGGTCAGCGAAGACGACCTGATCCGCACCGTCGCCGCTGCGTTCGCCAATGGCTGGCGGCAGGTGAAGCTCTATTTCATGTGCGGTCTGCCGACCGAGACCGACGAGGACGTGCTCGGGATCGCCGATCTCGCGCAGAAGGTGATCAAGACCGGGCGGGAGGCCAGCGGTCGGCGCGATATCCGTTGCACGGTGAGCATCGGCGGCTTCATTCCCAAGCCGCACACCCCGTTCCAGTGGGCTGCCCAGTGCGATGCGGACACGATCGACCGGCGGCTGAAGCTGCTCCGCGACACCGTTCGACAGGATCGCCAGTTCGGCAAGTCGATCGGCTTCCGCTATCACGACGGGAAGCCGGGGGTGGTCGAGGGCCTGCTGTCCCGCGGCGACCGACGCGTCGGCGCGGTGATCGAGGCGGTATGGCGCGACGGCGGCCGGTTCGACGGCTGGAGCGAACACTTCTCGTACGACCGCTGGATGCGCTGTGCCGAGCTGGCGCTGGAAGGGACCGGCGTCGATGTCTCCTGGTACACGACCCGGGAGCGGGACTTCGACGAGGTGCTGCCCTGGGACCACCTCGACTCGGGCCTAGACAAGGACTGGCTCTGGCAGGACTGGGAGGACGCGCTGGACGAGACCGAGGTCGAGGACTGTCGCTGGACCCCCTGTTTCGACTGCGGCGTCTGCCCCGACCTCGGTACGCAGATCCAGATCGGCCCGACCGGGCGCCAGCTCCTGCCGTTGACCCCAGTCTGAGGTCCGACCTCGATCTGGTCGTTGCCAGGAGGATGACGACTTTGGTGAACGCAGCTCGACCCTAGGAGCGAGTCGGCGCCGAATTCCCGTTGGCGAAGACCGGCATCTGGGTAAGAGTTGGGCCCATGACCATCGGTACAGACCAGATCGCCGGTATCGACGAGATCACCACAGACGCCGAGCTCACGGCGTTGATCGGCGAACCCATCCAGCGAGTCAAGGACAAGGTCCGGCCGGCCTTGCATGAGCTGGACCGGCAATGGCTGGCGGCGTCCCCGTTCTGTCTGGTCGCGACCAGCGATGCCGACGGACGCTGCGATGTCTCGCCGAAGGGCGATCCGGCGGGGCGGCTGGCGTACGTGCTCGATGAGCGGACTATCGCCATCGCGGAGAGACCCGGCAACCGGCGGGTCGATGGCTACCGCAACATCCTCGCCAACCCGCACGTCGGGCTGGTCTTCTTCATCCCCGGCCGGGGCGACACGCTGCGGATCAACGGCCGCGCCCGGCTGGTCCGGTCAGCGGACTTCTTCGAATCCATGGTCGTCAAGGGGCATCGGCCGATCCTGGCGCTGGTGGTGGAGATCGAGGAGGTGTTCCACCACTGTGCCAAGGCATTCCTGCGCTCGCAGCTCTGGGAGCCGGAGAGCTGGTGTGACCCGCTGCCGTCGAGAGCGGCGATCGCGAAGGCGCTGGATGCCCCGGACAAGACGCTGGAGGAGTTGACTGTCTACTACGGCGAGCAATATCGGGAGAAGCTCTACCGGTGATCGTCGGGTGAGGCCGTGGCAGATCCGGTCAGCTGATCCGTGCTCGCCGAATGGGCGAGAGCGCCAGGATCGCGGCCGCCACGACGAAGATCATCGCGGCCGCAGCGAGTGTCGGAGCGAAGCCGAGGCGGTCGGCGGCGAGACCGGCAAGTGGGGAGACGACCACGACGACCGCCCGGTTCAGCGAACGCATCGTGGTGTTCGTACGAGCCTGGAGCCCGTCCGGGGTGAGCGCTTGCCGATAGGTCATCTCGTGTGAGTTGCTGAGACCCATGGCCCAGCCATGGCCGAACTGGCCCACGCCCAACACGGCTGCGGCTGTCCAACCAGCGGGGACGAATCCCGCGGCGAGCATGACGACGACGGCACCGCCGGAGACCGCGTACGCACAGATGATGGCTCCGCCGGTGCCGAGCCGGTGGCCGAGCGTGGTGCTCAGCACGGCGCCACCCAGGGCGCCGACACCAGCGGCTCCGTAGACCAGACCGAGCTGGAATGCCGATAGATCGAGCTGCAGGAATGCGTACGGCGCCACCGCCACCAGCAGTGTTGCCTGGGCGGCGAACCACGTGTGGGTCCCTGCTGCCAGCCGAGCAAGGCCCGAGCCGCCATAGACCCACCGCACGCCGTCCCGGATCTCCGCAGTGAGCGCCCGAACGTCCAGCTTCGCCGACGACGCGGCAGCCGGTTCGGGAACGCTGCGCAAGGTGGCGACCATCGCCGCCGAGAACAGATAGCTGATCGCGTCGACAAGCACTGCCAGCGGTGCACCGATGACTCGGATCAGCGCGCCGGCAACGGCGGGGCCCGCCGTTTGAGCGACCGCATCTGCACCATCCAGCCGAGCATGGGCGCGCTGCAGTTGGTCGCGGGGGACCAATCGCGGCACGAAGGACATCGAGGCCGCGTCGTTGACCAGGGTGACAGTTCCGAACAGAAGCACGATGACCAGCAACAAAGGAAACGTGAGGACGCCGAGCAGCCAGGTGACGGGGATCGCTCCCAGCAAGATGGCTCGGATCAAGTCGGTGGCGACCATCACCGGTCGACGCCGGACGCGATCGACCAGCGCCCCGACGACCAGACCCAGAACCAGATACGGCAACCAACGCGCCGAGCTGAGCCAGCCCACCTCCACCGCGCCGCCGTGGAGCGTCACTACTACCAGCGTCTGCAGCGCCAACAACGTCACAGCGGTGCCGAAGCCCGAAACCGCCTCGCCCCACCAGAAGCGCCGGAATCCCGGTGGCAGATCTACGCGCCGGTTCCGGAGATTCACACGCTGACTCAACCAGACCAGTTGCCGTCCGACCGCTTCGGGATGCCGGAGGATTCCTGAGCGTTGCCGGAGCGATTGCCAGCCGGTGCGTCAGGCGCCGCATTCAGGAATGCGTCGATACCAAGTGGACCACTCACTCCATGCCACACCGGCGAGTGGCAGTTGCAGGGTCGCTCCGGCGGCTGCCAGGGGCGCGGAAATCGGGTCGACGTACGACTGGGGTGCGTGAATCTCCACCACGAGACCGTCGAGGTCGCCGCAGATTGTGGTCAGCTTGGCAACCACCCACAGTCCCCACGCCGACCGGTAGTGCGACGGCATCTCGTTGAGGTCCGTGTCGTAGGGTGCGAGCCAGTCGCGTGGTCGAACGAGTGCATGCTCACCGGACAAGATGAACCACGGCGACGAAGACCGTTCGGCGTAACTGCGGGCCAGCCGGAACCGATCAGCGCTGTAGAGCTCGCGTGCCTCTGTTGGATGGTCGAGCTTCTCGTACGAGCAGCTCACCAGCAACACGTCGTAGCTCACGATGCTGACGGTGACAGAGGCACCGGTGCACTGCAACTGAGTTGCCGTCCAATTGCACCGCTGATTCAGCGAGCAATGCGGCTGAGGTGCTCGACAACTGCGGCAGGCTCGGGTAGCGCCAAGGTCGAGCTACGGAGGGCCAAGACTCGGCTACGCATGTTCCCGTCTGCCCGAACCGCCGAAATGACTCTGGCGATCTCGTCCGGCGTCGCAGTCATGGGATCCAGGACTCGACCCAAGCCCAGGTCATGTACGCGGTCGGCGGTGAACGGCTGGTCGGCTCCCATCGGGAACACGACCTGGGGCGCTCCACCCAGGACGGACTGCAGGAACAACCCGCTACCACCATGGTGAAGAACAACACTGGCACGAGGAACCAGGGCGGCGAGGTCGACGTACTGCCGGATCTTGATGTGCGCGGGCTGATCGCCGAATCGCGATGGGTCCAGATCGCGTCCGACTGCGAGAGTGGCTGGGGCATCGAGCAGGGCGAGGGCGCTGAGTATCCGGTCGAACAGATCGCCGGACTCCGTGTTGAACTCTGTGCCCAGCGTGGCAACGATCGAGCCGTCGGGCTGGGGTGCAGCTCCGGAATCGGGACGCATCCAGAGGGCGTTCGAGGGTGCGGGATGGGCGGGGTCCCGCATGGACGGGTCGAATGGGACGACGAAGGCGTCACCGTACGGGCGGACCGGCCCCGACATTCCGAGGTCGTGGCCGAGCGCCGTCAGCGCGTCGTGAAGCAGCCTGGGCCGAACGATGGCCCCGGAGACGGCGACGGCGACAACGGCGACGGGAATGCCTGCCTGCTGCGCTGCCCCGATGGCTCCGAAGTCGACTTCGTCGCAGACAACGAGGTCCGTACTCGCCAAATCGGCACTGATCGCGGCAGCCGAGGTACGCGCGGCATCGCCGGCAAAGTGACGTGCGATGACCGCCAGCTCGTGTTCGATGTCGACCGGCGCCAGGGGAGCAATCTCGTCTGCAAGCTGGCTTCGCTGATCCGGTCGCCCAGCGATGGTGCGGTAGATCTCGCGGGGAGCGGTCTGTGTCGCAGAGGCGCTCCCTCGCAGCGTGAGCTCGTGGCCGGCAGCGGCGAGGGCTCGATGCAAGGGAATCTGCGGATGCAGATGACCGGCCCCGCCGACGAAGGAGCATACGACGCGCACTCCCGGACGCTATCCGGGTTGCTCGATCGTGACAATGGATAGTTTCATCCCCGACATCGGGGACGAAACTATCCATTGTTTGACGTTTGCCGCCTCAGCGGCTGGGCCGGCCGTCCTCGTAGAGCCGAGGCACCTGGTGGTTGGCGGCGAAGACCCCGTTCGGGTCGACCGCGGACCGGATCCCGGACAGCCGACGCCAGGTCAGCTCGTCGTAACCTTGACGGGTGTCGACGGCGTCCTCGACGAAGTTGAGGTAGGTCCGACCCCCGGTCCACGGCGCCAGCGCCCGCGTGAAGGCGGCTGCGTCGGCGCCTACCTGCAACGCCACCTCAGGCGACATCACAGGGCCGCCACCGAAGGCCAGGAACTGCCCGTCGAAGTGCGAGACCGCGCCGCCACCATCGGCGGGGTGGGACAGGGCACCGCCGAGCTGGCGGAGTTCGCCCATCATCAATGAGGTCGACGTGCGATCGCCGACCGCGGACAGGAAGGCATCGATGCCGGCCTCGGGCAACTCACGGATCATCGCCGTGCCGCTGATCCCGGACCCGGAGCCTTCCGGATCCATGTGCAGCCTGGTCAGCGAAGCCGCCGGCACCCGCAGGAACGTGTCCAGCTCCGGCTTGAGTGAGCGCAGACCAGCCAGGATGCGGTCAGCCCGATCATCGGAGGCGAGGACGGCTCCGTCGATCACGACAACCGAGCGCCCTCGCAGGAAGGCCGGCAGATCCGGCAGCGGCGGCAGATGCAGCACCCGGAACGAGGCGGTGACCTGGTCAGGCGCTTCGACCGCCCAGGTCGACCAGCGACGCAGCACTTCCTCTGCGCGACTGATGTCGAAGACCATCAAGCCGGCGTACGCGGAGGGGATCTCGAACAGGGAGAACTCGAGCGCGGTCACCACGCCGAAGCTGCCACCGCCCCCGCGGAGAGCCCAGAGCAGCTCCGGATCATGGTCCGCGTCGGCCCGGACGATGGTCCCGTCGCCGATCACCACCTCCGCCGCGGTGACATGATTTGCGGCCAGACCCAGCTGGCGCGCATACCAGCCGATGCCACCGCCGAGGCTGTAGCCGGCGATGCCGACATCGGGTGACGAGCCATGCAAGGCAGCCAACCCGTGCTCGGCCGCCGCGGTGACCGCCGGATCCCAGATGGTGCCACCGCCGACGCGCGCGATCCGCCGGACCGAGTCGATGGTGACCGAGGACAGGGCGCCGGTCCTGACGATGACGACATCGTCCAAGCCGCGCTGAGCAAGAGGGCCGGCGTTGTGCCCGGTGGACTGTGGGGCGATCCGCAGACCCAGCTCGGCGGCCAGGCGGACGAGCCGGGAGACGTCGTGCGCGGTCTTGGGTTTGGCCACCGCGGCGGGTCGTTGCTCGACGGCCCGATTCCAGGCAAGTCTGGATTCGTCGTAGCCGGGATCGGTCCGGAGGTGCACCGGGCAGCTGGCGAGTTCGCGCAATGCGGCAGCAGCGGTGCTGGTGGAGTCGGCGGGTTGAGGTCGGCCTGCGGTGAGGTCGATGGTCACGGTTGTGATCCCTTCGAAGAAGACTGACGGATGTGTCAGGTGAGCCGCCCGCCTCGGGGTGGTCCCGTTCGCCGGTAGGCGTTGGGATGTTGGGTGGACACCGAGGAATCAGAGCAGCCGTCCCCCTCGACCGATACGGCTCGCCGCTGTCATCTGAGTGACAGCGGGTGCGTACGAATCTGAGCCATGTCAGCGCGGACTCGCTCGTGCGCCGACTGGGATCCGCCAGGCTCAGCCGAGACCGAAGCGCTGCTTGTACGCCTCCTCGAACCGGAACACGACCGCGTCGATCTCGGTCATCGGGGGTGCGCTGCCGCGATCGAGCAGCAGGATGAGCTCGGTCAGGCAGATGTGGTAGCCGGCTGCGGAGCTGACAGCGCCCGCCAGGTCAGGGTCGGCCGGCCAGGTGGTGAAGGTGAGCTCGGTGCCGTCGGCGACCGAGGCCAACTCCCAGAGCAGCACATCGCCGCCCCAGGTCCAGCCGAATCGGCTGGGCGGCTCCCAGATCTGGATCTCGCCGCTCAGCACAGGCTCGGTGATGCCGTACTTCGCCACGTGCCCGGGCCAGAACGGCAACGTGATCGGTGCTTCGGCCCGGCGCTCGCCGACGATGTCGCAGGGCATCCAGAACCGCAGTTGATCGGATTCGGTGAGCGCACGCCAGACTCGTTCGACCGGGTGGCGGTAGCGGCGGACGAACCGCAGGCCCACTCGGTCGCCCTCGTGGATCAGCTCGCCCAGGTCCGCGGCACCTGCCAAGGCGTCGACAGCTTCCAGGTCAGTCATCGTTCTCCTCCATCCGATCGAGGTGGTCGCCGAGGGCGTCGAGGCGACGCGCCCACGTGCGGCGATAGGGCTCCAGCCACTGGTCGAGCTCGCGCAGCGGCTCGGGCCGTAGTCGGTACCAGCGGCGTTGCGCCTCCGGCCGCACCACGACCAACTCGGCATCGCGAAGCGTCTTCAGGTGTTTCGACACTGTCGGCTGGGCGAGACCGACCAGCTCGACCAGCTCGGTGACCGAGCGATCGCCGTCGCGGAGGGCATCCAGGATCCGACGGCGGTGCGGCTCGGCCACGACCTCGAACAGGCTGGCGGTCATACAGTGAGTATGCGTTATTGGCAATATTGCCGTCAAGCAATGTACTGCCGGGAGGATCGTCGGAATCGATGGGAGTCGAAGCGACCACAGCTGGCACTCGGGTCGGTAGTCTCCGGGCGTGACGTCTCGCCCCCAGCCGGAACAACAGGCGCCGCCGGTGCAGTGGCTGCGTATCCGGTACGCCCGGCGCGGCCGAGCGCGCTTCACCAGCCACCGCGACTTCGGTCGCGCGTTCGAGCGGGCGTTGCGCCGGGCGCGGGTGCCGATGGCGTACTCGTCAGGATTCTCACCGCACCCGCGGATCTCGTACGCCAACGCCTCGCCCACCGGTTCGGCAAGTGAGGCAGAGTATGTCGAGATCGGGTTGGCGGAGCAGTGTGACCCGGAGCAGGTCCGGGCGTCGCTGGACGAAGCCCTGCCGATAGGGCTGGACATCGTCGCCGTGCAGGTGGCACCGGGCGACACGCTGGCCGACCTGCTCACGGCCTCCCGGTGGCGGATCGATGTGGTCGGCATCGAACCCGTTGTCGCCGAGCGTGCAGTGGAGACGTTCCTGGCGCGAGAATCGGTCGAGGTCTCGCGGATGACCAAGTCCGGACTGCGCACCTTCGATGCCCGGGGCGCGGTGCTCCAGTTGCGCTACGAACCAGGGCGGCTGATCTCGACCATTGCTCACCAAGTGCCGCTGGTCAGGCCGGATGATCTGCTCAGCGCGCTGGCTGAAGTGGAGCCGGACTGGCGTCCGACCCATCCGCCGCTGTTGACCCGGTTGTCCCAAGGCCGCCTCGACTCGACCACCGGGGAGATCACCCCGCCCCTGTGATGTGGGCGGCTCTGCGTCTGGCTCGTGCTTCGATCGTGGGGCGGTCTGGTGCTCTCCGTGGCGACTGCGACCGGGCTGCCGGGGTGACGATTCGGGTGGCCTTTGGGACGTGTGGGATACTGGTTGACGGCTGAGGTGCACCCGCACCTCATTCGGTGACTTCCCGCTCCACGAGGTGACAGCTCGCGGAGACTGCGGGTGAGCTATCTCCACCGCGACGAACCGCCTGACGGCGTGCTCGACCGCGGGTGATCGGCTCCCAGCCATCGACGCCACAGGCTTCCGCGACGCGGTCACCCCAACCGCCGTTGCGACCGACATGAGGTGCCCTCGCGCACCTGCAGAGGAGTACGGATGCTCGATCACGAGCCCGACACGTCCAACATCGACAACCCAGGCAGCAGTCCGGCCGCCGCACCGACGTCCGCCGATCCGGCGTCCACCGAAGCTGCGCCGCCGCGCAGGCGCCGCCGCGCAGCTACCCGGAAGGCCGGCCCGCCATCGGTCAGCGCACCGGCGATGACCGCCGAGGCCGACCCTGCGGTGAGCGCTGAGGCTGCTCACGCCGGGGCCGTCCCCGTGGCGACCGAGGTCGAGGCTGCCGCGTCAGGCACCGCCGCGGCGCCGACCGAGAGTGTGCCGACCGAGGCGACGCCGGTCGCGGATGCTGCAGGGAAGCCGGCCGAGGAGAAGCCGGCGGCCAAGAAGGCCACCCGCAAGCGGGCCGCGAAGGCGCCGGCCGAGGGCAGCAGCACAACCCGTACGCCACGCAAGCGCGCCACCAAGAAGGCGGCAGCCGCGGCGAGCGCCCCGACGCAGCCGGCCGCCACCGAGCCCGCAGCGTCCGAGCCGACCGGTGACGCCGGTCAGCAGAACGTCGACGCCGCGGCTGCGCTCGATGAGATCAGGCTGGCATTGGTGGCTGAGCAGCCGGCGGCTGCGATGGCCGAAGCGACAGCTTCGGCGCCCGCGGACGACGCGAAGGCGGAGCCGACTGTGGGCAGCCCGGCCGCGGACGCGACCACGGAGGTCAGCTCGGCGACGGATGTTGCCCCGACCAGCGAGGTCGGCGAGATCACCCAGCCCATCGAGAGCGATGAGGCTGCCGAAGCCGAAGAGGAAGCGGCACCGGCCGAGCAGGCCGAGACAGACTTGGCTGGCGCAGACCAGGCCGGGCCCGGCGAGATCACGACCGACGAGTCCGAATCGAGTGAGACCGACGAGTCTCAGATCGGCGAGTCTCAGATCGGCGAGTCTCAGATCGGCGAGGCGGAGACCTCGGCCACGGCTGAATCGGCCACGACCGAATCGGACGAGACAGCCTCGGACGCCAACGAGCAGACCGCCGAATCTGACGAGGACGAGGACGGTACGCCACGTCGGCGCCGTCGTCGCCGGGGAGGTCGGCGTCGTCGCCGGGGTCCGGACGCCGAGAACGACAATCGTCGTGACGATGCTGAGCAGGACGGCGACACGTCGGCGCCCGAGTCCAATGCCGCCAACCCTCCGGCCGCTCCGACCCCCGCCGCCAACGACGCCGAGGATGGCGCGAGTAGCGGCGACACTGCCGATGCCGAGTCAGGTTCCGACGAGAGCAGTGAGGACGGCGGACAGCGTCGCCGTCGTCGTCGGCGTCGTCGGCGCGGTGAGGACAACGCACCGGCCGCCGATGACCCGGTCGACGTGGTGGTCCGCGTACGCGAGCCCAGATCGCGCAAGCAGGCCGCTCAGGAGGTCAGCGGGATCGAGGGATCGACCCGGATGGAGGCCAAGCGGCAGCGGCGGCGCGAGGGCCGCGAGGCGGGACGTCGCCGCGTACCGATCCTGAGCGAGGCCGAGTTCTTGGCCCGGCGCGAGTCCGTGGTTCGCAAGATGATCATCCGGCAGCGCGAGGAACTGTCGCAGATCGCGGTGCTCGAGGACGACATCCTCGTCGAGCACTACGTCGACCGCGAGTCGGCCGCATCCTTGATCGGCAACGTCTACCTCGGTCGGGTGCAGAACGTGCTGCCCTCGATGGAGGCGGCGTTCATCGACATCGGCCGGGGCCGCAATGCGGTGCTCTATGCAGGCGAGATCGACTGGGACTCCTTCGGAGCCAACGGCCAGCAGCGCAAGGTCGAGAATGTCCTCAAATCCGGTCAGACCGTGCTGGTGCAGGTCACCAAGGACCCGGTCGGCGCCAAGGGCGCTCGCCTGACCAGCCACGTCACGCTGCCCGGCCGCTACATCGTGTACGCACCCGGCGGCCATCTGTCCGGCATCTCGCGCAAGCTGCCCGACACCGAACGCCGGCGGCTCAAGGCGATCCTCAACGAGCTGGTCCCGAACGAGGCGAGCGTCATCGTGCGTACCGCCGCCGAGGGCGCCAGCGAGGACGAGCTGGTCCGCGACGTCAACCGGCTCAAGGCGCAATGGGAGGACATCGAGCGCAAGGTCAAGGCCGGTGGCGCGCCGAAGCTCCTCTACGGGGAGCCCGATCTCACCGTACGGATCGTCCGGGACCTGTTCACCGAGGACTTCGCCGAGCTGATCATCCAGGGCAACGGCTCGATGACCGACGCGTACGACGCCGTGGACGCCTACGTGGGTCACGTCGCGCCGCACCTGCATGACCGGATGCGGCGCTGGGACACGGCGGCCGAAGGTGACCTGTTCGCCAGCTACCGGTTGGACGAGCAGATCGCGAAGGCCCTGGAGCGCAAGGTGTTCCTGCCCTCCGGCGGCTCCTTGATCATCGACCGCACCGAGGCGATGACGGTGATCGACGTCAACACCGGCAAGTTCACCGGCAGCGGCGGCAACCTCGAGGCGACCGTGACCAGCAACAACCTGGAGGCGGCCGAGGAGATCGTGCGCCAGCTCCGGCTGCGCGACATCGGCGGCATCATCGTGATCGACTTCATCGACATGGTGCTGCCCAGCAACCGTGAGCTGCTGCTCCGTCGCCTGGTCGAGTGCCTAGGGCGCGACCGGACGCGGCATCAGGTCGCCGAGGTGACCAGCCTCGGACTGGTGCAGATGACCCGGAAGAAGATCGGCACGGGCCTGCTGGAGGCGTTCAGCGTCGAGTGCGAGCACTGCCATGGTCGTGGGTACGAGGTCAGCGATGTCCCGGTGGAGACGCAGAAGCAGCCGGACGGCGGCTCGCGGGATCAGCGTGGCCGGGGTCGTGGGCGCGGCAACTCGTCGAACTCGAGCTCGAACGGTTCGGCCAGGCCGCCGTTCCCGATGCCGGCGCCACCCTTGAATCGTCCTGAGCCGGTGCCCGTTGTGGCCGTCTCGGAGCCTGCCGAAGCCGGGTCGGAGCCTGTCGAGGCTGCGACAGCAGACAGTGCCGTCGGGCAGGACGTGGTCACCACCGACTGAGGATCGCGCCGAATATCCGCGGTGCCCGCTAGGTTGGCGGTGTGCCTGAGGACAGAGCAGACCTCCAGCCGCTGGCGGTGGCGATCATCGGTGCCGGCCCATCGGGGATCTATGCGGCCGAGGCGCTGACCCACCAGCTCGACGTACCGGTCGACGTCACGGTCATCGACCGGCTGCCGGTGCCGTTCGGACTCGTGCGCTACGGCGTCGCTCCGGACCACCCGTCGATCCGTTCGGTACGCAACACGCTGGAGCGGACGCTGGAGAAGCCGGGAGTCCGCTTCTACGGCAATGTGTCGATCGGCGCCGACCTGACCGTGGACGAGTTGCGGGACAGCGTGGACGCGGTGATCTACGCGTTCGGCGCGGGCAGCGACAAGCGGCTCGACATTCCTGGTGAGGACCTTTACGGCAGTGTGGCCGCCGCGGAGTTCGTCTCCTGGTATTGCGGACATCCCGATGTCCACCCCGACACTGGCGGTGCGGTCCTCGGTGCAACTGAGGATGGCGATGAGGGCAGCGTCGGCGAGGGTCGAACGGGGGAGGGCAGGCCGAACCGGTTGGAGGCGGAGCATTTCGCTCAACTGGTGGCGACCACACGTGAGGCCGTCGTCGTAGGCGTAGGCAATGTGGCGCTCGATGTCGCCCGGATCCTCACCAAACGGACCGGTGAGCTGGACGCCACCGACATGGCCGACGAGGTGCTCGACTCGTTGGGTCGCACCACGGTTTGCGACGTGCATGTGCTCGGTCGTCGAGGGCCGGCGCATACGGCCTTCACCACCAAGGAGCTGCGCGAACTGGGCCAGCTGCCCGATGTCGATCTGCTGGTCGATCCGCTGGATCTGGTGCTGGACGAGACCAGCCTGGCCGTCGTCGCTTCGGACAAGGTGGCGGCCCGCAACCTCGTCGTACTCCGGGAGTGGGCCGATCGCCCGGTCGGCCAGGCGTCGCGTCGGGTGCATCTGCACTTCTGGACTCGGCCGGTTCGGCTGATCGGGACGGAGCGGGTCAGTGGGGTCGAGGTCGAACGCACCGCGCTCGCGGCCGACGGCTCTGTCGTAGGTCGGGGGGAGCCGCGGGTCATCCCCGCGCAGCTCGTGGTTCGTTCGGTCGGCTATCGCGGCGAACCGCTGCCCGGCGTACCCCACGACGCTCGCACCGGCAGGGTGCCGCACGCCGAGGGCCGGGTGATCCGCGACGGCGAGTTCTCACCCGACGAATACGTGACGGGCTGGGTCAAGCGCGGCCCCACCGGGGTGATCGGCACCAACAAGTCCGACGCCGTGGAGACCGTCACCTCGCTGCTGCATGACGTCAGCGATGGGGCGCTGCTGCCTCAAGGCCGGGTCGGGCTGCTGGCGAAGCTCTTTGCCGAACGGGGGATCGAGCCTGTCGGCATCGACGGCTGGCACCGGATCGACGCCGCCGAGCTGGAACTGGGCCAGTCGCACGGTCGGGTACGGACCACCTTGGCCCATCGCAGCGACCTGCTGGCCGCGGCCGAATCCGTTGATTAGCGTCTTCTGGCATCTGGTCCACGCCCGATGTGGACCAGACACCAGAATTTCCACGGTTGGGGCGGGTACGGAGCGGGCGGGTCGGCAGCATCTGGGTCCGGTACGGCGACGCGGTGCACCGTGATCACCAGCTCGTCGGCGGTGCTCTCCAGGGTCAGGAAGTTCTTGTGAAATGGGGGCGTGTCGGAGGAGAAGACCTCCGACACCTTGCTCTGCAGCGGTCCACCCGGCTCGCCGAGACCCGGCCAGGTGATCCGCCCGGCTGTCCATGCCTTGAGCGGAATGTCCGCCGGCCGAACCGCCGGCTCGTCGGTGGGCGTGGCCGGCGGATCAGCGTAGAGCGTCCCCGGCGGTATGCCCAGTCGCACTTCGATGAACCTGGCCGCCTGCTCGTTAGTCTCGAAGTACGGGCCCTTCCAGTAGCTCGGCCGGAGCAGGAGCTGGGCGTTCAGGAAGCTCATGTGGCCGAGCGTCACGCTGGTCAGCAGGGCGACCAGCACCACCAACGTACCGAGCACGACCTGGGACGGCCAGTCCCGCAGCAGCGGATCCATCACCGGCTGGCCGACGACGAACGCCTGACTCAGCACCAGGGCCACGATGCCGACGAAGGCGATGACGATCGCCAGCAGATAGCGACGGTGGAACCTGCGCCGGAGCCAGCCGACGAACAACAGCAGTCCGACGGTCGTGAAGATCACCAGCGGCAGACCGGAGGCCGCCCGGTTGACGGGCGAGTCGCCGGCGCAATAGACGATCCAGGCCACCGTTCCGGCGAGTAGCACCGGGCTCGGCAAGTGGTGGGTGACGGCGCTGACTCGACCCCACGACCAGCGCTTCCTCTCGAGCTTGGTCAGACCGCGTGGGCGGGGGACGCTGGCCGCCACGACTGCCAGCGCCTCCGTAGCAGCGAGTACGACGACTCCGGCCGCCGCCACCAAGCCGAGGGTGAGCCCGACCCCGGCCACCGCGCCGGTGACCAGCCAGGATCGCCCGACTGCCTGGGTCAACTGGCACAGCACGATGATCGCGACGGACAGCGGAACGGCCGGAGCGAGGACCATCCCGAGCCGGTTCCAGTTCTTGACGAGCCAGTTCCGTACCTTGATCCGCCACGTCTGCTGGTCTTCGGTGACGGCAACCTGGTGCTTGGCGCGGATCACGTAGCCGATAGCCCCGACCACCAGCGGGATCAACCCCGCCGCCGCGATTGCGCCCCAGGACGGCTCCGCAGACGCCGCGTACGCGAGTCCGGCGCTGACCAGGCTGAGCAGCACCAGCCCGACGGCGAACACCCAAGTGGGCAGGGTGCGGCGGAAGTCGGCTTTCGGCAGCCACCAGCCTGAGCGGCGCAAGGCTGCGCTGACCACGCAGTTGTAGCCGGTCAGGACGGCCCACCAGGTGAAGTAGAGCGAGAAATGCTCGGGATCCAGGGCTTGTGCGACACCGGCGGTCACGATGCCGAGCAGAAAGCCGCCGACGGGGGCAAGGACGCGGGCGACCGTCGTTTCTCGGGTGATCCGCTTGGTGAGAAGCAGCCGAATCGCTCCGATCGCGAGCAGGCAGAGGACAGCGCCGGTGGTCACGGTGGGGATCGCGTCAGCCAGACCGGTCAGTTGGAGGCCGAGCACTACCAGCCCACCGAGGACGATCAGCAGCAGGAAGAGGAGCGTGCGTACCACGCTCGGCACCAGGAGATCGGCGAAGAAGCGCAGCGAGGTCTCGTAGCTCGGAAAGACAGATCTCGGCTTGGCGGGGTCCGGCTGCAGGTCGTCTTGAAATCGAGCATCGCGATCGAGACTGACATTCGGGTGGGTGGCATGGGTGAACGCGCCGCCGCCTCCGCTCACCAGGTGATACTGCGGGAAGCCCTGGGTCTGCTTCCGCTCGTACTTCTGATAGTTGTGCGTGTCACCGCCCAGGGTGGCGATGTACTCGTAGTCCTTGTCGATGACCAGGTTCCAGACCGAATCCGCCTTGCGAGCCGAGCGGCGATGACCGATATAGCAGGGGACGATCTTGCCGTTGACCACCAGCGGTTTGCCGGTGAGCAGCACCTTGGGGCCCGTCAACCGCGAGATGCGTTCCAGCCAGTCCCATTGCTGCTCGTCGATGTTGCCGCCGATGCCGGTGTCGATACAGACCAACAGCAGATGCGGCATACGAATGGCGAAGTAGGGACCGGGCTGGTTGATGGCGTACGTCTTGTCGAAGCTTTGGGTGATCGGATGACTCTCGTGCCGGTGTCGGGCCTCAGCCCGCGCTGGACGGGGGCGGCGCCACAGCACGCGAATCAACCGGCTCCAGATCCACGTTTCGCGGGTGGGCGCGTAAGCGGCCGAGGGCAGCGGTTGCTGGTCGACGAAGTGGTACATGAAGCCGGCCAGTCCGTCGTACCAGTCGTGGTTGCCGGGCAGCGCGATGATCGGCGGCTTGACCAGGAACTTGACCTTGGAGTTGTCGTCGGGTTCCGGGGTCCGATATGGCCGATAGAGCCCGTCGACATAGTCGTCGACATCGCCTGCCGGATAGATGACATCACTCATGATCACGACGAAATCGCAGCCGGCGTTGGCTGCCGCGGCGATGGCCGGGCTGACGACGTACTGCGAGGGATCCTGCTCACCGGTGTCCCCGACCACCAGGAAGCGCTCGGCTCCTTTGCGGTCGATGATCAACCAGTCGGCGAGTTCGTCGACCGGCAGGTCAGAGTAGGCACGTCCGGCGGGCTGCGGCCACTCGGGGTCCGGCCGGGAGGGCCGCTTGGGGTCGGACCGGATCTGCTCCACCCAGGCCTGGCGCAGCTGATCGACGAGCCCGTCGCTGGCTCGACCCAGGGCGTCGTTGACCGAGTCGATCAGGGAGCGCGCCGAGATCCAGGACAGACTGCCCCAACGGGTGGGGTGGTCCTTCAGAAGCCTTTCGGCGGCCCGCCAGTCCGAGGGCTCCGGATCCAGATCGTCATCGACCCTGACGTGCATCGCCGACCCCCCACTCCTCGCGTGAGTCAGTCGTCATCGAGACGCCGTCACCGAGGCAACCAGATTGGCACGACGGTGAGCCCCGTGACTAGAGCATCTCTACTGGGGTCGGACGAACGGCGGGTCCGGAGCCAGCGTGCCGTCGGGGGCGATGTGCTCGAAGATCTGCTGCACCAAGGTGAGGACGTGCGGGTCATCGACGGTATAGATCTGTCGCCGACCGTCGCGCCGCGCGCTGATCACCCCGGCCAGCCGCAGCTTGCTCAGGTGCTGGCTGGCGGTAGCGATGGACACCCCGACCCGATCGGACAAGGTGCCGACGTCGTACTCGCCCTCGGCTGCCAGCGCGACCAGATGCAGGCGTACCGGCGTAGCCAGCAAGGCGAAGGTCCGAGCGGCCACATCCAGCTGCGGTCGGGTCGGCTCGGGGATCACCAGGCCATTGTGACCGTACGCGAGGTGTCTGTGATCGGCGGCACACGGCATGAGGTCCATTTCGATGGTTCTTCACTTGCGCAATTGCCGAAACGTCGGGCAGGATGGCCGGCATGCGCAAGGCTCTTCCGCCTGTCCTGGGCTGCCTCCTGGTCGCGGTGCCGGCCCTGGTCTCCCGCCTCCTCGGCGTTCAGTTGGCCCCTCAACTCGGGCTGCTGGTCTTCGGTGCCGGGGTAGTGGCGGCCTCGTTCGTGCTGGCCTGGGCGGCCGAATCGGCGGAGGCCGACATCAGCGGCGGGCTTGCCATCGCGATCCTGGCCGTGATTGCAGTGCTGCCCGAGTATGCGGTGGACCTCTACTTCGCCTACACGGCCGGTCACAACCCGGAGTACGTGCAGTATGCGGCCGCGAACATGACCGGATCGAACCGGCTGCTGCTCGGCCTCGGCTGGTCGGCGGTGGTCGTGGTGTCGCTGATCGTGGCGAGCAGGCGCGCCGGCAAGCCCGTGTCTGCGATCGTGCTCGATTCCCGCTATCGGCTCGAACTCGGCTTCCTGCTCGTCGCCTCCTTGCTGGCGCTGATCGTTCCGTTGACCGGGCGAATCCACCTGGTGTTCGGCCTGATGATGCTGGGATTGTTCGTCTACTACCTCGTCCGGGTCTCCGGTGGGGATGACGATGAGACCGAGGAGTTGGTCGGTCCGGCGGCGCGGATTGCCGCGCTGCCCGCGCGGACCCGGCGCCCGGTCGTCATTGCCATGTTCGTCGGTGCGGCGGTGGCGATCCTGTTGTGCGCGGAGCCGTTCGCGGAGTCGCTGATCGGGTCCGGGGAGGCGCTGGGCGTCGATCGGTTCCTGCTCGTCCAGTGGCTCGCTCCGCTCGCCTCCGAAGCGCCTGAGTTCATCGTGGCCTTGATCTTCGCGATCCGCGGCCGGGCCGGGATGGCGATCGGCATGCTGATCAGCGCCAAGGTGAACCAGTGGACGCTGCTGGTCGGCAGCCTCCCTGTGGCGTACCTGCTCGGTGGCGGCGACTCGGCCATGGTGCTCGACGCCCGCCAGGTGGAGGAGATCGTCCTGACCGCGGCCCAGACGCTGATGGGTGTCGCGATCCTGCTTACGCTGCGCTTCCGGCTGTGGGCAGCTCTCGCGCTGTTCGGCCTGTTCGCCGTGCAGTTCGCAATCCCGGGCACCCAGGGCCGACTCTTGTTGTCCGCGGTCTATCTCGCCGTCGCGGCGGTCTTGTTCGTGGTCCACCGGCGGCAACTGTGGCCGACCCTCAGCGCCCCCTTCCGCCGGCGCCCCGTCGAGGCTCCGGCAGCACCCCAGCGCGACCTGGTGGACGTCGAGCTGTAGTTGTATCCAGGTCAATTGACCTGGATGCAACTCATATGAGCGCTATTCTGGTCATCACCATGGACCTTTCCTACCCGATGCAATCAGTGATCCCGAACGCGTATGGATCAGTGCTCGGCGTCCTCGCGCGGACGACAGAGCCCCTCAGCGGCCGACGGATCGCTGCCCTGACCCGCCCTCGTTTTAGCCAGTCTCGAGTCAACGCTGTCCTGGCGGAGCTGGGCCGAGATGGGATTGTCGATATCGAAAGTCGACCGCCTGCGATCTACTACCGACTCAACCGCGAGCACATCGCTGCCCAAGGGATTCTGGCTCTGGCGTCGATGTGGCAGACCCTCCTCAACCGCATCCAGGCGGAACTGGGCGAGTGGTCAATAGCGCCGATAGCGGCATGGTTGTACGGGTCCGCCGCACGCTCAGAGGCGGACTCGAACAGCGACCTTGACATCCTCATTGTCCGTCCAGACCAGGTGCCGAGCGATGAGGGCTGGCAGCGGCAGATCGATGGTCTTGCTGAGCAGATCCGTCGCTGGTGTGGTAACCCGTGCGAGCCCTTGGTCCTCACTGAGAGTGAACTCCGGGCAGTCGTCCAGCGCGATGATCGGCTCGTAGGTGAACTGCGGCACGATGCCATCCATCTCGGTGGCACCCGGCCAGCGGCGTTGCTAGGGAGAGCGAGTTGAGCGCATCAGAAGAGGCCAGACTTCACCTCGCGAAGGCACGTGAGTTCCTCGATGCAGCCGAAACCAGCCGCGATCTCGGCCTCGACAATGCCGCAACACCCCTCGCGAGAAGTAGCTCCTGGTTGTGATTTCGCGAGAATTGGAACCGGAAGCTACTTCTCGATGGCGGATCAGGGTGAACGGGCCCAGCGACGCTAGACGAACGCTAGACGAGGCGGGTCATCAGGTCGGCGAGGGTCTGTTCCGGGTTGCTGGTCACCCCGGCGTGTACGGGGGAGGGCTGCACCACCGAGGACTTCGGGGCGGTCAGCATGCCGAACCTGGTAGCCAACCCGGTGTTCTCCCGGGCGGAGCCGACCGGCTCATCGCAGGCCCTGGCGATGGCCCCGACCGCCAGCCGGACCGCCTCGACATCCGCCTCGGCCGACAACGCACGCAGTCGGCTGCCATCGACCGCGACCGCGGCGCGCAAGAAGTCGTACGCCTGGCAATAGAGGATGACGCCGACATTGATGAACTCGCCGCGGTCGACGCGGGGCACCGCACGCAGCACGGCGTACTGGAATGCCATCCGCCGACGACCCTGCCCATTCGGTTCACCCGCCCCACTCGGCCCACTCACGGGAGCCACCGCTCGGCGGCATCGAGTCGGGCGAGCAAGAACTCCTGATATCGCGATCTAGCAGTTGCAGGATCCTGCGGCGCCTTCGGATCGGGCCGCGTCGGATCGGGCGCCAGCCAGGCATCGGGCACCTCGGCCAAGATGCCGGTCAGCAGGTCCGGTGTGACCAGGGCAGAGAGCCGATCATGGACGTCCCGAGGTCGGCCGAGCCCACCGAGCACGTGGTCGCCGTAGTCGTACGCCGACTCGGCGAACCGTCGCGGATCGCCCCACGAATGGTGGAATCGCAGGCAGGCGCCGTGATCGATGGCCCACAACTTCCGGTGCCACAGCAACAGGTTGGTGTTGCGGCGGCTGCGGTCGACATTCGCCACGAAGGCGTCCAGCCAGACGACCAGCGATGCGTCCTCGACCGGGATGTCGAAACTACGGTCGTACCCGATCGAGCCCGGCAGGAAGTCCATCGCCAGGTTCAGCCCCGCGCTGGCGCTGACCAGATCCTGCACTTCCTCGTCAGGTTCGCGCCGGCCGATCTCGGCATCGACCTCGATCAAGGCGAGCTCGGGCACCCGGACGCCAAGCTCCTGCCCGAGTCGACCGACGATGATCTCCGCGACCAGCGCCCGGGGTCCCTGGCCGGCACCGGTGAACTTGACCACGTACGTACCCAGGTCGTCGGCCTCCATCAGGCCCGGCAGCGAGCCGCCCTCCCGCAACGCGGTCAGGTACGCCGTAGCGGTGATGTGAGGAAGCACGGGTCAGAGCCTAGAGTTGCATCGGGGTGGGCATCCAGTAAGTTTGTCGAGAGTTTGACCCGCTCGTTGTGCGCAGGTAGATTTGACCCTCGGTGTGCGCGCAGGTGCACCCCTGCGGTGTGTCCCAGGCTCAGGCGTTGAGGACCACCACCACCCAAGTCGTGAAACGAAAGAGTAGGTCAGGCGTGTACGCGATCGTGCGCAGTGGCGGCCGTCAGCACAAGGTGGCCGTCGGTGACGTCCTCGAGATCGACCGGCGGTCCGACGAGCCGGGGAGCAGCGTCGCGCTGACCCCGTTGCTGGTCGTCGACGGTGAGAACGTGACCTCCGACGCGGCCGCTCTGGCCGGCGCGAAGGTGACCGCCGAGGTGCTTGCCGAGACCAAGGGTCCGAAGATCCGGATTCTGAAGTTCAAGAACAAGACCGGTTACCGCAAGCGTCAGGGTCACCGGCAGAAGTACACCCAGGTCAAGGTCACCGGGATCGAGAGCTAGACCGAGCAGCTAGGAAAGCACTGAGATGGCACATAAGAAGGGCGCGTCCTCGACCCGCAACGGTCGTGACTCCAACTCCCAGCGGCTGGGCGTGAAGCGGTTCGGCGGCCAGCAGGTCAACGCCGGCGAGATCATCGTCCGCCAGCGCGGCACCCACTTCCACCCGGGCGAGGGCGTCGGTCGCGGTGGCGACGACACCTTGTTCGCCCTGGTCGAGGGCCAGGTCGACTTCGGCACCCGCCGTGGGCGCCGGGTCGTCAACGTGCGACCGGCCGAGGCCACCTCGGCCTAGGTCCACGCACTCCGGTCAGCGACCGGATCACACACCTAACGACAGAGGGTGGCCCAGCTGACGGGCCGCCCTCTTGTCATGTTTGTCGAGTTAGCACGGCCTGAGCAGGTTCTGACAAGACTGGTGCCGATGTACCAGAGGAAAGAGGGCGGCCCTCGTGGCAATCCCCACCTTCGTGGACCGGGTGACCTTGCACGCCTCCGGCGGCAACGGCGGCCACGGCTGCGCCTCGGTGCACCGGGAGAAGTTCAAGCCGCTGGGCGGACCGGACGGCGGCAACGGCGGTCACGGCGGTTCGGTGATCTTGAAGGTCGACGGTGGGTTGACCACCCTGGTCGACTTCCACCGGCAGTCCCACCGTCGCGCGGAGAACGGCCAACCCGGCAAGGGCGGGCACGCCAATGGGGCCAACGGCGACGACATCGTGCTGGCGGTGCCCGACGGGACCGTGGTCACCGATGCCGACACCGGCGAGCAGTTGGCGGACCTGACCGGCGACGGTACGGAGGTGGTGATCGCCGCCGGTGGCCGGGGCGGGCTAGGCAATGCGGCACTGGCGTCGTCGGCCCGGAAGGCTCCCGGCTTCGCCCTGTTGGGTGAGGAGGGCGAGTCCCGGACGGTCACCCTCGAGCTCAAGGTGGTCGCCGACGTCGGGCTGGTCGGCTTCCCGAGCGCCGGCAAGTCTTCCCTGGTGGCAGCCATCTCCCGTGCTCGGCCCAAGATCGCCGACTACCCGTTCACCACCCTGGTGCCCAACCTCGGGGTGGTCGTCGCCGGGGACACCACCTACACCGTCGCCGACGTGCCGGGCCTGATCGAGGGAGCCTCCGAGGGTCGAGGGCTCGGCCATGACTTCCTGCGGCACATCGAGCGCTGCGCGGCGATCGTGCAGGTGCTCGACTGCGCCACCTTCGAGCCGGGCCGGGACCCGGTCACCGATCTGGATGTGATCGAGGCCGAGCTGGCTGCGCACGGCGGCCTGGAGGATCGGCCCCGGCTGGTCGCGTTGAACAAGGTCGACGTGCCGGACGGGCATGAGCTGGCCGAGATCGCCAAGCCCGAGCTGGAGGCTCGTGGACTCCAGGTGTTCGAGATCTCCACCAAGTCCGGTGTCGGTCTGCAAGCGCTGAGCTTCGCGATGGCAGCGATCGTGCGGGAGCGCCGGGCAACCTTGCCGCCACCCGTGCCGCCGCGGATCGTGATCCGACCCGAGCCGGTCGCCGGAGCTGACGAGTTCACCGTCGGTCGCGAGAACGAGCTGTGGCGGGTACGCGGGGTCAAGCCGGAACGCTGGGTGCGTCAGACCGACTTCGGCAATCCGGAGGCCGTGGGCTATCTGGCCGACCGGCTGAACCGGATCGGCATCGAGGACAAATTGCTGGAGCTCGGCGCCCGGGCGGGCGACGGAGTCGCGATCGGCGGTGCCGACGCCGTGGTGTTCGACTTCGCTCCGCAGATCGACATCGGTGCGGAGATTCTGTCGCGCCGCGGTGAGGACCAGCGGTTTGCCGAGGAGCGCCCGGCCGCGGTACGCCGGCGTGCCAAGGACCGCGCCTATCACGCGGCCAGGGCGGACGACGCGTACGAGGCCGGTGCCGCCCATGACGGCGAGGACGTCGAGGGAGGCGATCGATCCGATGACGAGTAACGGCGCCGCTGCCGCGCGTCCGGAGATCGCTCGCCCCGAGATCGCCCGTCCCGAGATTGCCCGCGCCCACCGGATCGTGGTCAAGATCGGGTCGTCGTCACTGACCACCTCCGACGGCGGGATCGCGCCGGGGCAGGTTCAAAAGCTGGTCGACACCTTGGCCGGCGCACGCGCCGGTGGCCGCGAGGTCGTGCTGGTGTCCTCCGGAGCGATCGCGGCCGGACTCTCCCCGCTGGGGTTGCGGAGCAGACCCCGAGATCTGGCCACGCAGCAGGCGGCTGCCTCGGTCGGCCAGGGCCTGCTGATGGGCTACTACACCCACCTGTTCGCGACCCATGGGCTCGAAGTCGGTCAGGTGCTGCTCACCGTGGACGACGTCACGCGGCGCGGGCACTATCGCAATGCCTATCGGACGTTCGGCCGGTTGCTGGAACTCGGCGTGGTCCCGATCGTCAACGAGAACGACACCGTGGCCACCCACGAGATCCGGTTTGGCGACAACGATCGGCTCGCCGCCTTGGTGGCCCACCTGGTACATGCCGAGGCGCTGATCCTGCTCAGCGACGTCGACGCCCTCTACACCGGGCATCCCCGGCTGCCGGAGTCCCGTCGCGTTACCGACGTCTGGTCCGACGACGATCTGGAGGGAGTCGACATCTCCAACCGGGGCAGTGCGGTCGGCACCGGTGGCATGATCACCAAGGTCGATGCGGCCAAGATCGCTACCTCAGCAGGGATCCCAACCGTGCTCACCTCGGCGGCGCAGGTGTCTGGCGCCGTCTCAGGAGCCGGTGTGGGCACTGTCTTCCATCCCACCGGCAAGCGACGGCCGACGAGACAGCTGTGGTTGAAGCACGCCTCCGACGCCAGCGGCGAGCTGGTGTTGGACGACGGCGCCGTACGAGCCGTGGTGACCCGCAATGCCTCGTTGCTGCCGGCCGGAGTGACCGAGGTCCGGGGTCGGTTCCGGGCAGGGGAGGCGGTCGACCTGGTCGACCTGCGCGGCACGGTCGTCGGTCGGGGACTCGTCAACTTCGATGCCGATGAGCTTCCGGGTCTGTTGGGCAAGACGACCCGGCAGATCGCTGCCGAGCTCGGCAACGGCTATGACCGCACGGTCGTCCACAAGGACGCCCTGGTGGTCATGACAGATTTCGATAATCTGCCACACACCAATAGCTAACTCGCGTTAGGTTGCCGCGATCGCCAGGAATGGGGCAGATTATCGAAACTACTGGCGAAAGCGGAGCGCCGGCAGTCCCTCTGGGACTGCGACAAACCCCTAGGAACTCCGACCCACTCGGTGCCATCGTGTGATCATGCGCATCCTCGTGTCGACCACGGCGAATGTCGGGCACTTCGAGCCGCTACTCGGCATTGCGCGGGCCTGCCGCGACGCCGGTCACGAGGTGCGGGTCGCGGCACCGCGCTCCTTCGACGCGACGGTCGCGCGTACCGGCTTTCCCTTCCAGCCGTTCGACGATGCGCCGCCGGAACTCATCGGTCCGGTGATGAGTCGGCTGCCGGAGCTGTCGTTCGAGGAGGCCAACGCCACCGTCGTTCGGGAGGTGTTCGGCCGGATCGACGCCCAGGCTGCCCTGCCGGCCCTGGCCGCAGCAGTCGAGGCGTGGCGTCCCGATGTCATCGTACGCGAGCCGGCCGAACTCGGTTCGCTCGCCGTGGCCGAGCGGGCCGGCATTCCGCAGATCCAGGTCGCCATCGGGATGGCCGAGATGGTCCGACTGTTCGCCGGGCAATTGGTCGAGCCGCTGACCGACCTCGCCACGATGGCCGGGCTGCCCGACGATTCCCTGAACCGTGCTCTTGCGGGAGTGCCGACGCTCAGCTCGGTGCCGGAGGTCTTGGACCGGGCCGGCGACGTCGCCTTCTCCGACGACGCGGTGACCTACCGCTTCCGCGAGGATCCGCCGGCGCCGGCGGCGACACCCCTGCCGCAGTGGGGCGATCCCGGGCTGCCGTTGGTCTACGTCACTTTCGGGTCGGTGACCGGGTCGTTGCCACCCTTCGCCGGGGTATTCCGGCAGGCGCTCGACGGTCTGGCTGACCTGCCGGTCCGGGTGCTCATGACGGTCGGTCGCCAAGTCAGCATCACCGACCTCGGGCCGGTGCCGGCCAATGCCCGGGTCGAGCCGTGGTGGCCGCAGACCGACGTGCTGGCCGAGGCCGCGCTGGTGCTGGGACACGGCGGCTACGGGACCACGATGGGCGCGATCACAGCCGGCGTGCCCCAGGTGGTCGCACCGATCTTCACCACTGACCAGGCGGTCAACGCCCGACACATCGCTGCCGTCGGCGCGGGCCGCGCGGTCAGTCCCGGTCCGGACGTGGTCGTCCGGGCATGTCAGGAGGTGCAGTCGGTGCTGGAGGACCCGAGCTATCGACATCGGGCGGCAGTGGTCGCCGCGGCGATCGCCGCACTGCCCTCGACGGCGGACACCGTCGCCGTCATCCGGCGGATCGCCGGGATCACGACCTCACGTGTTCGGGCAGGAATCCCCGCCCGACCGCACGCGCAGTGACCCGGCGGACCAGCGGCTGCAGCAGCGCGAGAGCAGTACGCGCCGGTCGGGAGAGTGCCCGTGGCCGAGGAACGCCGCCATGTCCGACTCGGGCGTGCGCCCGCTGTTGGATCCACTGCATCGGTCGTACGGGGCGGGCGCGCCGACGTTGCACCGCATCAAGCGCAGAAAGCGGCACCGACCCATGGCGCAACAGAGGGCCGGCCACCGTATTGGCCAACGCGACGGCATCCTGGATTGCGTAGTTCACCCCGACCCCGCCGACCGGTGACATGGCATGTGCCGCGTCGCCGATGCAGATGAGACCGTCGCGATACCAGCAGGGCAGCCGATCGACCTGGACCGAGAGCAGCCGTACCTGCTCCCAATCCCGGAGCTCGCCCACCACTGACCCCAGCACCGGCGCGGTCGCGGTCAGTCGACGACGGAACGCGGCGAGACCGGCAGCGCGGACGTCGTCGAACCCACCCTTGGGAATCACCAGGCCGCCTTGATAGCGGTCGCCGCGGTCGATGGTGAGGACCATGCTCCGGCCGTCGAGGTACGTCAGGGTCGAGGGTGGCGGATTCGGCGGCTTCGGCAGACTGAACCACAAGACGTCGATCGCGACGCCGAGCTCGTCCGGCACCAGGCCGGCGGCACGACGGACGCGGGACGTACGCCCGTCGGCGGCGACAGTCAGCGGTGCGTGGAACTCGAGCTCTCGCTCGACACCTCCCTCGGTCGCCGTGGCCCGGACTCCGACCACCCGATCCCCGTCGGTCAGGATCTCGGTGGCTGCCGTACACATTCGCAGCTCGAAGCCGGGAAAGACGGCAGCCTCCCTGGCCAGGAAGTCCAGAAAGGTCCATTGCGGCGCGAGCACCAAGAAATTGTCCGGCGGCTTGAGCGTGGAGAAGTCGATCATGGTGAGCCGCTGCCCGTCCACGACGGCGTCGAGCGTCGACAGCCTGGTGACCGGCAGATCGAGAAATCGCCGGCGCAGTCCCAGCTCGCCGAGCAGCGTGATCGTCGACGGATGGATGGTGTCGCCGCGGAAGTCACGCAGGAAGTCCGCATGCTTCTCCAGCACCGTGACGCGCAGGCCGCGTCGGGCCAGCAGATAGCCCGCCATCAGGCCGGCGGGCCCACCTCCGGCAATGACGCAGTCGCGCGTTACGACCTCGACGTCCACTGCGGGCGTCCTCGTTGGCTCCACCTACCTGAGGCTACCTGCGCGCCACCGGGCACAAGTGCTAACGGTTCGGTACGCATTCACCACAAGACTTGCGCTCTCAGGTGCCTTCTGGACTAAGGTCAGCTTTCAGCCGAGGATGATTCTGGCCTACAGATCCGCCCGCGCCCATCGGTCCGATCTCGGTCCGGGCGCGCAAGAGACACGAGGTGACCATCGTGCGAAACAGAACAATCTTCCGTCGGGGGATAGCCGCCGTCGCGGCCTTGGCCCTGGCGGGAACGCTGGCGTCCTGCGCGCAGAGCCAGCGTGAGACAGACTCCTCATCGGAGCAATCAACCAGCCAGGACTTCGTCTTCGCAGCCTCGTCCGATCCGGTGATGCTCGATCCGGCGATGGCCAGTGATGGCGAGACCTTCCGCATCGCCCGGCAGCAGTTCGAGGGTCTGATCAGCACCAAACCCGGCACCACCGAGCTGGAGCCGCTGCTGGCCACCGAGTGGAAAGCCTCCAGCGACGGCAAGTCCTTCACCTTCACCCTGCGGGAGGGCGTGAAATTCTCCGACGGCACCGACTTCAACGCCGAGGCCGTCTGCGCCAACTTCGAGCGGTGGTACAACTGGACCGGCGTCAACCAGTCCGAGAACATCAGCTACTACTACGGCAAGCTGTTCCGCGGCTTCAAGACCGGCAAGACCGGCGGCATCTACGACGGCTGCACCGCCGTCAGCCCGACCGAGGTGACCATCAAGCTCAACAGGCCGTTCGCCGCGTTCGTCGACGCGATGACGTTGCCCGCGTTCTCGATGCAGAGCCCGACCGCGTTGAAGCAGTACAACGCCGACGACACCTCCGGCACTGCCGATGACCCGCGGTTCTCCGCGTACGCCACGGAGCACCCGACCGGCACCGGACCGTTCGTGTTCGAGAAGTGGGAGCGGAACCAGCAGGTCACGCTGAAGCGCAATGACAACTACTGGGGCGACAAGGCCAAGGCTGATCGGGTGATCATCCGGACCATCTCCGACCCCAAGGCCCGGACCCAGGAGCTGCAGGCCGGCAACATCGACGGCTACGACCTGGTCGGGCCGGCCGATGTCCAGCCGCTGAAGGACGCAGGCTTCCAGATCCAGAACCGGCCTGCCTTCAACATCCTCTACCTGGGCATGAACCAGAAGAACAAGGCACTGGCCAAGATCAAGGTCCGGGAGGCCATCGCCCACGCGATCGACAAGCAGGCCGTCGTCAAGTCCTCGCTGCCGGACGGGTCCATCACCGCGACGCAGTTCATGCCCGATCTGGTCGAGGGCTACAACGACCAGATCAAGGACCCGGACTACAACGTCGACGAGGCCAAGAAGCTGCTCGCCGAGGCGGGGGAGAGCGATCTGGTGCTCAAATTCGCCTATCCGACGGGCGTTTCCCGGCCTTACATGCCCTCACCCGAGGACACCTTCGCGGTGATCAAGTCCCAGTTGGAGAAGGCCGGCATCAAGATCACGCCGGTGGCGGCGAAGTGGAGCCCGGACTACCTCGACATGATCCAGGGCGATGCAGGCACCAGCAAGCACGACATCCATCTGCTCGGCTGGACCGGCGACTACAACGACCCGGACAACTTCGTCGGCGTCTTCTTCGGGGGCAAGTCCTCGGAGTGGGGCTTCGACAACCCCGAGCTGTTCAAGGCCCTGGCCGACGCGCGGGAGCTGCCGACCCGTGAGCAGCAGGTGCCGGCATACAAGCAGATCAATGCCGACATCGCGGAGTTCGTCCCCGGCATCCCGCTCGCTCACCCGGCGCCGTCGCTGGCGTTCGCCAAGGGCGTGCAGGGGTACGTGGCCAGCCCGGTGCAGGACGAGGTCTGGAACAACGTCACCGTCACCCGGTGACCTGACCTGGGCGTGACTGCGTGGTGGCACCCTGGACACCCGGGTGCCACCCGCAGCATGCTGAGTCCCTGATCATCCCGACCCCCCGGGAGAGGCGGACAGTCCATGCTCAGATTCGTCGTCCGGCGGATCCTGCTGATGATCCCGGTGCTGCTGGGCTTGATGGTGTTGCTGTTCGCCTGGGTCAGGGCCCTGCCCGGTGATCCCGCCCGGGCGCTGCTGGGCGAGAAGGCGACGCCGGAGTCGATCGCCTCGGTGAACGCGCAGTACGGCTTCGACAAACCACTGCTCCAGCAGTTCGTGATGTATGCCTCCCAACTGCTGCAAGGCAACTTCGGCAACTCCCCGCGTACCGGTGAGCCGGTGCTGGGCACCTTCCTCGAGCGATTCCCGGCGACCATGGAACTGGCGATCGCTGCCTTGATCTTCGCGGTGGTGGTCGGGATCCCGCTCGGCTACTGGGCGGCCAAACGAGCCGGTGGCTGGCTGGACACCTTCGCCGTCGGCACCTCACTGGCCGGGGTCGTCATCCCGGTGTTCGTGCTGGCGTACTTCCTCAAGCTCATCTTCGCCGTCGGGCTGCCCGGACCGTTGCACGTGCTGGCGGTGCTGCCGTCCTCAGGCCGGCAGAACCCACGGATCGACGCCACCCACATCACCAACTTCTATGTCCTCGATGGTCTGTTGACGCGTGAGTGGGACGCCGCCTGGGATGCGATCGTGCACCTGATCCTGCCGGCCATCGCGCTGGGCTCGATCCCGCTGGCGATCGTCGTCCGGATGACCCGGGCGTCGGTGATCGAGGTGCTGGGGGAGGACTACGTACGCACCGCCAACGCCAAGGGCCTCGCGCCGGGGTTGATCACTCGGCGGCACGTGCTGCGCAACGCGCTGCTGCCGGTGATCACCGTGATCGGCCTGCAGACCGGCGCGCTGCTCGCCGGGGCGGTGCTGACTGAGCGGGTGTTCGCGATCAACGGCATCGGGTCCTATCTGTTCGATGCGATCAGCAGTCTGGACTTCGCCGTCCTGCAGGGCTTCATCCTGTTCATCGCGGTGATCTATGCCGTGGTGAACCTGCTGGTCGATCTCTCGTATGGGTTCATCGACCCCCGACTGAGGACGAGGTGACGGGAATGGAGGTGCTCTGCCCGTGACCGCACTCGATGCAACGCAGGGCCCGATCGCCGAGGGCCTGCTCGGCGCGCCGCAGGAGGACGAGCGGGGCACCAGCCTGTGGCGAGGCGCGTTCCGCCGGCTGCGCCGCAGCCCGTCGGCGATCATCGGCGCCGCGATCGTCGCTGCCCTGGTGCTGGTCGCGGTGCTCGCGCCGGTGCTCACTCCGTACCAGCCGGCCTCGACCGAGTGGATCGACCAGGTGACCCCCAGCTCGGTGCCGGGACGTTCGCCGGGCCACCCGCTGGGGCTCGACTCCTTCGGCTCCGACATGCTCACCCAGCTCCTGTACGGGGCACGCCAGACCCTGGTGATCGGTGTCGTGTCGACCATGATCGGGGTGATCGGTGGGGCGTTCCTCGGGGTGCTCGCCGGCGGGCTCGGCGGCTGGTGGGACACCGGCGTAATGCGGTTTGTGGACATCCTGCTGTCCATCCCGTCGCTGTTGCTGGCGGTCAGCATCGCCGCCCTGCTCGGTGCCAATCAGTGGTCGATCATGATCGCCATCGGGGCCGCTCAGATCCCGATCTTCGCGCGACTGCTGCGCGGTTCCATGCTCGGCCAACGACGGCAGGACTACGTGCTGGCGGCATCGTCACTCGGGTTGCGAAGTCGCCGGATCGTGATGAGTCACGTGCTGCCCAACTCGCTCGGACCGCTGATCGTCCAAGCCACCCTGGTGCTCGCGACCGCGACCATCGAAGTCGCCGCACTGTCCTATCTCGGCCTGGGGCAGCCCGACCCCGCGGTCGCCGAGTGGGGGCGCATGCTGGTGAAAGGTCAAGACCGGCTGCAGAGCGATCCGCGACTGACCATCCTGCCCGGCCTGTGCATGACCATCACCGCGCTCGGCTTCACCCTCTTCGGTGAGGCCCTGCGTGAGGCCCTGGACCCGAAGTCCAGGCGGTGAAGTGATGGGCACCGTGTTGGATGGTCGCGCTCCGCGCTCCGCGGTCATCGACTCCGCGAGGTCTCGCTCGTTCGTCGCGATTCTGTGCGACGGCTCTGTCGGATCTGCTCGCTTCACTCGCGGGTGTGTCGTCCAGAATCGCTCCTGCACTCGCGAGAGGCTCCGTCGATGACCGGGTTCGACACGACGCTCACCCGGGGCCGGCCGCGGCCGAGAGCCAACCGGGAGGAGAACCTGCTCGAGGTCGACAACCTGTCGGTCACCTTTGCACGCAAGGGCTCCCGGCCGGTACGTGCGGTCGACGGCGTCAGCTTTGAGGTCCGACCCGGCCAGATCGTCGGCATCGTCGGAGAGAGCGGCAGCGGCAAATCCGTCACCTCGCTGGCGGTGATGGGGCTGCTACCGCCGCGCGGCGTCCAGACCGACGGCCAGATCCGCTATCGCGGTCAGCAGCTGTTGGGCGCCAGCACCGCGGAGCTGAACCGGCTCCGAGGCCGGGAGATCGCCATGGTGTTCCAGGATCCGATGAGCTCGCTCAACCCGGTGATACCGATCGGGTTGCAGGTCACCGAAGTGCTGGTGCGGCACTCCGACGTGTCGCGCAGCGAGGCAAGGGTCGAGGCCGAGGACCTGCTGCGCCGCTGCGGCATCCCCGATCCGGGACGCCGGCTGAAGGAATATCCGCACCAGCTCTCCGGTGGCATGCGGCAACGCGCCCTGATCGCCATCGCCTTGGCCTGCAAGCCGGCGCTGCTGATCTGCGACGAGCCGACCACAGCGCTCGACGTGACCATCCAGGCGCAGGTGCTGGAGCTGCTGAAGGAGCTGGTCAACGACCTCGACACCGCGATGATCATGATCACCCACGATCTCGGCGTGGTGGCCGGTCTGTGCGACGTGGTGAATGTCATGTACAGCGGGCGGATCGTCGAGTCCGCGAACCGTCGGGAGCTCTTCGCCCATCCGCGGCACCGTTACACCGAGGGATTGCTGGCCTCGATCCCGCGGTTGGACAGCCCGCCGGGTGAGCCGCTGCGGCCGATCCGGGGTACGCCGCGGGACGTCATCGCCTGGTCGAAGGCCTGTGCGTTTGCGCCTCGGTGCGACCATGCCGACGAGCAGTGTGCGACCGCCGATCTGCCGCTGCTCGCAGATGGCCCCGGTGATCACCTGATCCGCTGCGTGCATCCAGCGCCGGCCGAAGGCGACCCAGGTGCGGACGGTCCGGACAAGGGCGGCGCGGGCAGGGGAGGTGTGGTCGATGTCTGACGGCTCGAACCTGCTCGAGGTCACCGGACTCGAGGTGCACTTCCCGATCAAGCGCGGCCTGCTGATGGACCGTACGGTGGGTCACGTCCGGGCCGTCGACGGCGTCGACCTGACCGTGGCGCGAGGACAGACCTACGGTCTGGTGGGGGAGTCCGGCTGCGGCAAGTCGACCTTGGGCAGGGCGCTGTTGCGCCTGGAGGAGCCCACCGCGGGCCGAGTACTGTTCGACGGTATCGATGTCGGAGCACTCAAGCCCGAGGCGCTGCGCAAACTCCGTCCGCGGATGCAGATGGTCTTTCAGGACCCCTTGTCCAGCTTGGATCCCCGGCAGTCGGTGGAGAGCCTGCTGGTCGAGCCCCTGCGGGTGCACGGCCTGTCGGCGCAGGACCGCGACGAGTACGGCAAGGACTCCGCGGCGTCGTATCTGGCCAAGGCGGCCGCCATGCTGGAGGTGGTCGGGCTGCCGCGGTCGGCGATGTCGCGCTATCCGCACGAGTTCTCCGGCGGGCAGCGGCAGCGCATCGGCATCGCCCGGGCCATCGTGCTGAACCCCGATCTGGTGATCGCCGACGAGCCGGTCAGCGCGCTGGATGTCTCCGTCCAGGCGCAGGTGATCAACCTGCTGGAGGACCTGCAGGATCTGCTGGGTCTCACCTATCTGGTGATCGCCCACGATCTCGCGGTCGTCCGTCACATCAGCGACACCGTGGGGGTCATGTATCTGGGCCGCCTGGTCGAGGAGGCGCCGAGCGATCGGCTCTACGAGCGGCCGCTGCATCCGTACACGATCGCGCTGATGTCCGCGATCCCGATCCCCGACCCGGAGGTCGAGGACCGGCGGGAGCGGATCCTGCTGCGTGGTGATCTGCCGAGCCCGGCGAACCCGCCGAGTGGCTGCCGGTTCCACACTCGCTGTCCGTATCGGCAGCCGACCCGATGTGACACCGAGGTGCCCGAGCTGCGGGAACTGCCGGGTGTGGACGAGGCTCAGCCGGGCGGCCGGACGCATCGGGTGGCCTGTCATTGGGCGGAGGAGATCGCCAATGGTCGGATCACGGTCAACGACCCCGGGCTGGTGGTAGAACCGATCAGATGAGTGAGTTGGCGGCGCTGGACACTCCGATCGGCCGGATCGTCGTGACGGCGGGGGCGGAGGGTGTCCGCCGGATCTCCTGGCGGGTCGTCGGACGGACCTCGTTGGGGCACTCGGAGGCACCGGTCCCCGGCAGTGCGCTGGATCAGGCCGTCACCGAGTTGTCCGAGTACTTCGCCGGCACCCGACGCGAGTTCAGCGTGCCGGTCGAGTTGGACGGGCTCACCACGTCGACTCGGCAGGTGCTGCTGGCGTTGCAGCAGGTTCCGTACGGGTCCTCGGTCACGTACGGAGAACTGGCCGAGTTGAGCGGGACCGGGCTGCCGGCTCGGGCGATCGGCTCGGTGATGGGAGCCAACCCGGTGCCGATCCTGATCGCGTGTCATCGGGTGCTCGCGGGTGACGGGCTCGGTGGCTACTCCGGTGGACTGCCTGGTCAGGGGCTGGAGACGAAGCGTTGGCTGCTCGAGCACGAAGGCATCCTGCCGCCGCGATTGCTGTGAGCGGTGAAGCGATTCAGCGCGGGCGCGAAGTTTTTACGTCACTGGTGAGAAATTGCTGAGGCTCGTCGAAGAATGCTGCTCCGGGCCGGGGTTTGTGTGTCAAGATGGAGTATCTGGTCGATTTAGGGTTACCTAACCGGCGCGCGCTGCGACTCAGGCGGGGCGGGTCGGCGGGTGGAAACCTCGGGCGGGTCGGCGGGTGGACACCCCAAGGGGGCGGGTCGGCGGGTGGAAGACAGCGTGAAGGGACAGAGGGCGACATGACGGCGCTTCCTGAGGCCTACTTCCGGGCTGAGGTGCTCGAGGTGCGGAGTCTTTCGTCGGTGATGCGACGAATCGTGCTGGGCGGGGCCGGGCTCGCCGGCTACCAGTCCTCGGGGATGCCGGACGAGTGGTTCCGGCTGATGGTTCCGCCGGAGCGCCAGCGGCATGTCGAGCTGCCGATCAAGCACGGGCAGCAGTTCCATTTCGCCAATCCCCAGCCATCGCCCCGGTGGTACAGCCTGCGGCGGTGGGATCCCGAGCATTGCCAGGTGACTGTCGATGTGGTGGTGCACGAGCATGGTGCCGCAACCCGGTGGGCCGAGACCGTCGAGCCCGGTGACGAGCTGCTGATTTCGCAGCCGCATGGCCGAGGTATCGACACCACGGCCGACTGGATGCTGATCCTTGCCGATCAGACGGGTATTCCGGCCGCCTGTCGGATCCTGGAGAACTTGTCGCCACAGCAATATGCGCACGCGATCTTCGAGGCCCCGAATGAGGAGGCGACCTTCAGGCCGACTTCGCCGGCGCAGTTGAAGGTCTGCTGGGCCTACAACCCGTCGCCGGCCACCATCCCCAGCCCGCTGAGTGCGGCGGTGCGGACCATCGAACTGCCACCGGGTCGGGGCTATGTGTGGATGGCCGGAGAGGCCGCCTGTGCCCGGGACGTGCGGCGCTATTTCCGGCACGAGCTCAAATGGCGCTCGCCGCAGTTCGACATCGTCGGCTACTGGCGGCCCAACCAGGACGCCTATCAGCGGCGCTATCGCGAGGTCGAGTCCCAGGTTGCCGAGGTGTATGCCAACGGTCGACGTACCGGCCTTCCCGACGACGACATCCTGGACGAGGTCTACAGCGTGATGGAGTCCCGCGGCCTGTAGTCCGCCGCGCGGAGGTACGCCCTGCCGTGCCCCTGCGGCGCCCCGTTTGGCCCCTGGGTCCTACCCTCCTGCGGCGGGAGAGTTGCCCTGGCGAGGGAATTGCAGGGCAGTAACTACGGCGCTGTGACTCACTGTGAGCAGGCTCACCCAGCTTCTTCTAGAACGTTTCTGTTGAAACTTCACTCGGCGCCTACGATGGTCCACGACCGCGCCGCGAGGGAGCCCTCCGGGCGGTCTGACCTCGGCACCGTGGCCGCCGACCTTCTGTAGACACTCCATTCACCACGTTCATCGCGGCTGCCCTGTGCGCCGCTAGAAAGACTGATCTCTCGTGCTCGTCGTAGCCCTGGGTTGGGCTGCTGCCACCCTTGCTTCTATCGCCGCTCTCCCGCAGGTCATCAAGCTGCTCCGCAGCGGGACCACTGCAGGGATCTCCCTCAATGCTTGGCGTCTGATGCTCGCCGCCAACGTGGCCTGGACCGGCCACGGTGTGGTGACTGGACACCTCAACATCGTGATACCGAACGCGCTGCTCCTGCTCTGCACCCTGGTCATCTTGTTCCGGCTGCGCAGTGACCGTGGCGTCAGCTGGGTCGCGACCTTTGGGCCCGGTCTCGTCCTCGGATTGCTCAATCTCGGCATCAACGTGGCCTTCGGGCCGGTCGCTTTCGCGATTGCGGCCGGTATCCCGTCGGCATGCGCTCAGGTCATCCAGTTCCATGAGCTGCTCCTGACCCCGCGGATCGCGGGCATCTCGCTGCCGTTTCTGGCGATGAACACGGTCAACCAGACCTTCTGGCTCGGCTGGGCGCTGCTGGTGGACGAGCAGTCGGTCATCCTCGCCGCCTCGGTGATGAGCGTGTTGATGTGCATCAACCTGACCTGGTGCCTGCTCCGTCGCCACGGCCTCGTACGCGCTCGCCTGGCGCTCATGTCCGCTTGAGGTTGGCTGCGCTCGGCTAAATTGGCGGCGTGAGTGTCACTGAGCAAGCCGTACGTGCCCGAGAAGCGGCCCGGGTGCTCGCCAAGACTCCGCGGGCGGCCAAGGATGCCGCCCTCCAGGCGATGGCCGATGCGCTGGCCAAGGCCGAGACGGCGGTGCTCGAGGCGAACGCGGTCGATGTGGCGCGGGCCGAGGCGAACGGCACCAGTGCTGCCCTGATCGACCGGCTCCGGCTGACCCCGGACCGGATCGCCGGCATGGTGCAGGGACTTCGGGATCTCGCCGGACTGCCGGATCCGGTCGGCGATGTGGTCCGCGGCTGGACGAATGCCAACGGCGTCGAGGTACGCCAGGTGCGGGTGCCGTTCGGCGTGGTGGGCATCATCTACGAGGCCCGCCCGAACGTGACCGCGGATGCCGGCGGCATCTGCGTCAAGTCCGGCAACGCCGCGCTGCTGCGCGGTTCCTCCTCGGCGGCAGACTCCAACGCGGCCGTGGTCGAGGCGCTGCGGCAAGGCTTGGTCGACGCCGGGCTGCCGGCCGATGCCGTCCAACTCATTCCCGGCCCACGCGAGGTCACCACCGAACTGATGGCGGCTCGCGGACTGGTCGACGTCCTCATCCCGCGCGGCGGGGCGGGGCTGATCGACACGGTGGTCCGCAACAGCCAGGTGCCGGTGATCGAGACCGGTGTGGGCAACTGCCACCTCTATGTCGATGCCACCGCCGATCACGAGATGGCGCTCGCCATCCTGCTCAACGCCAAGACCCAGCGGCCCTCGGTCTGCAACGCGGTGGAGACCCTGCTCGTGCACGCCGAGGCCGCCGCCAGCTTCGTACCGCAGGCTCTCCAGGCGCTTGCTGGAGCCGGGGTCACCGTGCATGGTGATGGGCGCGCGGCGGCGTACGGGCAGGTGCTCGCAGCCACCGAGACCGACTATGCCGAGGAGTATCTCTCCCTCGATATCGCCGTCGCGGTCGTCGACGATCTGGATGCGGCGCTGGCGCACATCCGCCGCTACAGCACCGGGCACAGCGAGACGATCGTCACCGAGTCGCAGCGCTCCGCCCAGCGGTTCACCGCCGAGGTCGATGCGGCCGCAGTGCTGGTGAACGCCTCCAGCAGGTTTGTCGACGGTGGCGAGTTCGGCTTCGGTGCGGAGATCGGCATCTCCACCCAGAAGCTGCACGCCCGCGGTCCGATGGGGCTGCCCGAGATGACCTCGACCAAGTACGTGGTGGTCGGCAGCGGTCAGGTGCGATGAACCGCTAGGCTGCGGTTACACGTCCTTCGTACGAGAAACCCGTACGAGTGAGCCGAGGGAGAGGTGCGAGGTGGGCTTCGGTCTGACACTGCTGGAAACGGGGGCAGAGCATCACAACGCGTTGCCGATCCCGGCCTGGGGCTTCGGCATCATCGCCTTCGCGTTGCTGTTCATCCTCATGTTCGTGACCTATTCGATCGGCAAGGGCCGGCCGCACAGCTGACCGGCGCCAACCAGCGACCCCTGCCGTGACCGACCCCACCGGTCGCGTTCCCGCTCCTGCCGTCAAGGAGCCCGGTGTTAAAGAGACCGGGCGGACGCCGGCGCTCGGGCTGGCGCGCGATCCCGACGTACAGCCTGGCCATCGCTATCGGCTGGGCGTGATGGGCGGCACCTTCGACCCGATCCACCATGGCCACCTGGTGGCCGCCAGCGAGGTGGCGAGCCGGTTCGGCCTGGACGAGGTGGTCTTCGTGCCCACCGGTCAGCCCTGGCAGAAGTCGCACAAGAAGGTCTCCTCGGCCGAGGACCGCTATCTGATGACGGTGATCGCTACCGCTTCCAACCCCCGATTCAGTGTCAGCCGGGTCGACATCGACCGGGGCGGGCCGACGTACACCGTCGACACCCTGCGCGATCTGCATGCCGAGCGCGGCGACGACATCGACCTCTACTTCATCACCGGTGCCGATGCGTTGGCCCAGATCCTGACCTGGCGTGATGTGGAAGAGATGTTCCGGCTGGCCCATTTCGTCGGCTGTACCCGGCCCGGGGTCGAGTTGCACTCGCCGGTGATCGAGGGGGTGCCGCCGGAACGCATTACCCTGTTGGAGGTGCCAGCCCTGGCCATCTCCTCGACGGGATGCCGGGAACGGGTGACCGCGCGTCAGCCGATCTGGTATCTGGTGCCCGACGGCATCGTGCAGTACATCGCCAAGCGCGGTCTCTATCTGAGCTGATCGACGCCTGGCTACATCGAAGAAGCTCGACTGACGAAGAGAGATCCTTGACCGCCACCGACCACGCCCTCCAGCTCACCCAGGCCGCCGCCGCGGCAGCGGCCGACAAGCTCGGCACCGACCTGGTCGCCTTCGACGTTTCCGAGCAGCTGGCCATCACCGACGTCTTCCTGATCATCACCGCCGCCAACGAGCCCCAGGTGGGCGCCATCGTCGACGGCATCGAGGAGGCGCTGCGGGAGCTGGATGCCAAGCCGGTACGCCGGGAGGGCGACCGCGAACAGCGCTGGGTGCTGCTGGACTACCTCGATCTGGTCGTGCACATCCAGCACAACGACGAGCGTCGGCTGTATGCCTTGGAGCGGCTGTGGCACGACTGCCCGGCCATCCCGCTGCTCGTCGACGAGCGTCGGTGACTGCCGCCCAATTGGTCGTGCTGCGGCACGGCCGGACGGAGTGGAATGCGGCCGGGCGGTTGCAGGGTCAGGCCGACGTGCCCTTGGATGCACGAGGGCTGTCGCAGGCCGAGCAGGCGGCGCCCGTGCTGGCCGAGCTTGCGCCGTCGGCGATCTACTCCTCCGACCTGATCCGGGCTCGGCAGACTGCGGAGCCACTGGCGAAGGCGTGCGGGCTGCGGGTGGTCACCGACCCGAGGCTGCGCGAGATCCACGTGGGCTCGTGGGAGGGGCTGAGCATCGAGGAAGCCCTGGCGGCGATGGGGCCGCGGGAGGCGAAGCGGTGGCTGGCAGGCGAGGACGTACGCCGCTCGCCGACCGGCGAGACCGTCTCCGAGGTGGGGGAGCGGGCCGGCGCCGCATTGGACGAGATCGGTTTGGCCGCCCCGGATGGGTCGACCGTGGTCACCGTGATGCACGGGCTGGCCGCGCGGGCCGCGGTGTGCTGGCTGTCCGGATTCCCCATTGAGACGTGGAAGCGGCTGAGCGGGCTGCACAACTGCGGCTGGATTATCGTGGAGCGACACCGCACTGGCGACTACTGGCGGATCACGGAATACAACGTGACGGCGCCACGCGAATGAGCCTGTGATGACCGAACCTTCGGGGCCTGAACCTTCGGGAACTGAACCGTCGAGAACTGAATGGTCAGGGAGGCTCGCGCCGGAGTTGCCGCCGCTGGCGGGCGCGGCGCGGGTGCTGATGCTGATCGCGCTGGTGCTGGCCGCGTTCAATCTGCGGCCGGCGGTGACCAGCGTCGGGCCGGTGCTGGAGGAGATCCGGGCCACGCTCGGCATGGGCGGGCTGCTCGCCGGACTGTTGACGGCACTGCCGGCGGTGTGCTTCGTGGCCTTCGGTGCGTTGGCGCCTCGGCTGGTGGCGCGGACATTCCCCAGCCGGGTGCTGTGGATCGCGCTGGCCGCCGTGACGGTCGGGCTGGCGCTGCGGCCGTTCCTACCAACCTCGGTCACCTTCGTGCTGCTCAGCTGCCTGGCCCTGGGCGGCATCGGGGTGGCCAACATCATGATGCCGGTGATCGTCCGCCGGGCCTTCCCGCATCGTGTCGGGTTTGCCACCGGCGTCTATTCGATGGGACTGACCCTCGGTGCGGCGATCGCGGCCGCGGTGACCGTGCCGCTGAGCGCGGCACTGGGCGGCGACTGGCGCTACGGGCTGGTGGCCTGGGCGGTGCCGGCCGGGCTGGCACTGGTGGTCTGGATGGGCGTGGCCCGCTGGATCCGGCAGCGGTCGGGTGGTCCGCCGCCGGGTGCGACCAGCGAGGGGTTGCGGATCAGCCGTAGCCGGACCGCCTGGGCGGTGGCGCTGGCGTTCGGACTGCAGGGCATGCAGGCGTACATCACGATGGGCTGGGTGCCCCAGATCTACCGGGATGCGGGACTGTCGGCCACGTACGCCGGTGTGCTGCTGGCGCTGATTCCAGCCATCGGGATCCCGACCTCGTTCCTGGTGCCGACCATCGGGGCGCGGATGCGGAGTCAGAGCGGGCTGATCGTCGGGCTGACGGCGTTGAGCCTGGTCGCCTACCTCGGGCTCTGGTTCATGCCGACGACGGTGCCGTGGCTGTGGGTGGTGATCATGGGCGTGTCCCAGGGCACGTTCCCGCTGGTGCTGGCGATGATCGGGATGCGGGCCCGGACCTCGGCTGGCGTGGTCAGCCTGTCATCCTTCGGGCAGAGCATGGGCTATCTGATCGCGATCCCCGGTCCCATCGTGGTCGGTGCCCTGTACGGCGCCACCGGCGGCTGGGACATTGCGCTGGGTTTGATGATCCTGCTGCTCGTGCCCCAGGCGATTGCCGGCTATTTCGCCGGTCGGCAGCGGTACGTCGAGGACGACCTCGGCTTGTGATCTTCTCGCTGAGCTGAGTTGAGTGGTTCCGTACGGCGTGGTTCTGCTTGACGGCGGGTGGTGCGGCCGGGCGGGCGTCGAGAGGTGCGCAGATGTAGCTTCAGCCGAGATGAAACAGCATCAAGGCACCTCTCGACCTGCTCGATCGATGGATTGGTCGCGAGTGGCGGTCCGCGGTGGCGCGGCAGCGTGGGGGATTGGGCCGACTGACCTAAGATGCACGGGTGTTGATCCTCGGACTCATCGTCTTCGGCTTGATGGTCGGTACGGTCGCCCAACTGATCCTCGGCCAGTCCGGCTGGAAGATCAACTGGACGATGGCCCTGGTCAGCGGCCTGATCGGGTCGTTCGTCGGCGGGCTGCTGATCAGCCTGCTGAGCGGCGACGGCATCCAGCTGCGGCCCAGCGGCATCATTGGCTCGATCATTGGTGCCGTGCTGGTCACCCTCGCCTACCAGTGGTGGCAGAAGCGCTCCTCCGGCTCCTCGAAGGCCGCCTGAGCAGCGGCCGTCCAGGTCGTCGGCTCGATTTCACCTGACGGCGGCGAGACTGTAGTATCGACCGGGCGTTCGGGGCCGGAAACGGGCCGGTACGCACAACGCGGGGCTATGGCGCAGTTGGTAGCGCGCTTCCATGGCATGGAAGAGGTCAGGGGTTCGAATCCCCTTAGCTCCACGAGAGTTTACCTAGTCAGAGTTCATTTGATCCTGACGTAGCACTTCGATTCCGAAGCGACTTCTACCTTGAGGCGCACGGGCCTGCATCTGTCCGGGTATTTTGGCGTGTTCCGGGCGGGTACGGAATACCGCGCTGGACAGGGTGAGAGTTGCCTGTCGGCTCGTTTTGCTCCACCACCCTCACACCCTGTTGAGTTGCTTTCTGGTGAATCGCGTCGAGTCTGGGCGGCGAAGCCGTCCGGGCTGTGGATTCGACAAACACCAGGTTACGGTCGGGACCGAGTTCGGCCAGCAGCGCCCTGAACCTGGAAGCTTGACGTTCAAGGATCTTCATAGCCGCCCGACCTGAGACATAGGCCGACAGCAAGCTGACGGCCACGAGGTCGTCGGAGGTGATGACGTCGACCGAGGCTCGGGGTGGCAGAGGGTCGAAAGAGTCGAAGCTTCCGCCGGTGTAGCCGCTGTCCACGCCAGCGGGTGAAGCGAAGTGGGCGTGCAGCTTGTGAACTGCGCCGTCGAAGGCGTCATACTGTAGCGAGGGCGCCGAATTGACCGGTTCTCAACCTCAGACTCCGTTCTCCTGGTCTTGAATCACGACAATCAGCCGTATGGCGCGAACACCGACAGGCACTCAAGGCCGGATGCAAGGGCGCTGGCGGATTCAATCGCGGCTCCGCTCCAACCGCTACGCGATGACCGCGCTTGTTATCCTTTTCGGGCGTGCACGTTGATCTTCCTCACCTCTGCCCTGCTGGCCATCCTGTCGGTGGCTGCAACTAGGGTTCAGTTGTGCTTCGCCGACTCGATCTCAACGCTCCCTGGCGGTCGCTTAACCGGGGCTTCTGGTCTGACGACTTTCCGCTCGGCTGTCGGACGGTGATCTACGGCCACAACGGCAGCGGCAAGTCGACCTTGTCGGAGCTTATGCTCGGACTCGCCGAGGGGTCGTCAGTGACTGGTGTGGTTTGGGAGCACCCTGACAAGCAGCGGATCACCGTCAACGTGGGTGGAGCGAGCCCATCACCGTCGATGGCCGTCTTCACTCGCAAATGGGTGGACGCCAACCTCTCGGAATTCCTCGACGGCGCCGGTGCCTCGGCCATTGTGACGTTGGGTCGCGAAGCCATCGATGCCAAAGAGGAAGAGGCTCGGCTCGTAGGCGAGATCGAGAGACTGCGAAGTGAGGCCAGCGAAGCGGAGAAGCGGCGGAAGGCGGCGAATGTACGGGTCGATCGGCTGGCCCGCGAAGTCCAGGACCGGATCGTCTCCGAACTCAAGGAGTTCGATTACAACTATTTCACGAAGAGCCGCTTTTCGGTCAACAAGGTCCAAGACGATCTGCGGGGCTTCAAGGGCACGGTTCCCGACAGTAACGCCCACGCTGAGGCTCTGAAGCGACTGGGGGAGGGAGCCCCCGCGCCTGTTGCTGAAGTCCCCGCACCACCCGCAGGTATCATCACCACCCTCGATGGCTTGACGGGTCTCCTTGCCGAGACACCGACACGTGTCGCCATTGCGGCGCTGGAGGGCAACTCAGCAGCCCAAACATGGGTTGAGCGTGGACTTAAGCTTCACGAGGAGCTCGATCACTGCTTCTTCTGCGCTGGGGAGGTAACGGGCGAGCGGCGCACGCAACTTGCTCGCCACTTCGACGAGAGTTGGCTCCAGATCCGGGGAAATGCCAAGGACTTGCTCGGAGCTGTCACACGTGAGAAGCAGTCGCTCTCTGCTTGGCGTTCGGGTTTGCCGATCATCGCAAGTCTGGCCGGCAATCTCCAGACGATGTACAGCGAGGCCGTGGGGAGGGTGAATGTTGAGGTGGATGAGCGGGTCGCTGCGCTGGAAGCTGTTGAGACGGCTCTCGATGCCAAGGTTCATGACCCGAGCGCCACACCCGAAGCTCCCGATTGGTCGGTGCTGGCCAGCGCACCGTCCACCACAGCACTTGAGGAGGCAATAGCCGGGCACAACGATCAAGCTCGTCGCCATCGCGAGGTGACCACCGAGCGAATGCAGACAGTCTTGGATCACCTGATTGGCTCGCAGCACGAGGCCTTCCGTGGGCTGGAGGGACAGGCCAAGGAACTCGGATCCAAGAGCGCGACGAGCAAAAGGGCTGCGGAGCAGGCGGAGCGCCGGCTGGATGAGGTTCGCCAGGCTCAGTTCACAACGAAGGATATGGCGGATACGCTGACTCGCGATCTGGCTCGCGTTTACGGTAAGGACCACCTCACCGTCGCGGTAACTGAGGACGGGAAGTCCTACGCTTGTCGCCGAGGCGACAAGCCCGGAACGGACCTCAGCGACGGGGAGCGAACGACCCTATCGCTGCTTTACTTCTTGCGAAAGCTAGAGGACGAACAGGTCCCGGGCAGTGACCCGTCACAGCGGATCGTGGTCATCGACGATCCATCCAGCTCTCTCGACCGTGAGGCGCTGTTTGCCACGCACCAGTGGCTTGCGGACACACTCAAGGGCTTCGGGCAGTACGTCGTATTGACGCACGACTTCAGCCTCTTGCGGCTGTTCATCAAGTCGCACAAGAACGCGTGGGGCAGATCGATGAAGCAGATTAAGCAGGGCGACGCGGATGAGATCCGTTTCCCCAAGGTGGCCTTCTTGGAGATGTATGCGGCTGTTGTCGACGGCGAGCGTCGTTCGATGGTCGGCAAGCTCCCGAGGCTGCTGGTCAATAGCACGTCGGAGTACGCCTACCTCTTCTCGATGGTCATGGCTGGAATCGCAGACTCCGAAGATCACGAGCGCCTCTTCCTGCTGCCGAACGCCGCTCGCCGGGCGCTCGAGGTCTTTGCCAGCTACAAGGCACCACATCGGACTGACTTCCTCCAGGCGCTGGAGGCGCTTGTCCAAGCTCAAGACGGCGAGCCGTATCGTGACGTCTACGATTTCTGCAACCGGTTCTCGCACGGTGAGGGTAGTGAGAGTATTGACGTGCTCGACGCCCGTGCTGTCCACGGCCAGATCCGGCGTTGTATGGAGTTCTTGCGAGCAGTCGATAGCGAGCACTTCGAGCGAATGTGCACAGCTACGGACACCGACCCGACCGTGCTGCTGTAGTGCTAGTGGCCTGTAGTTGAGACGTGTTTACGTTTGCGGTTTGGTCCAGATGAACGGGTGTTTGCGGCGGTTCCAGCCGGGTGATGAACTCGCGGATCTTGGCCATCAGGTCCAGCTTCGAGGGGAACGAGCCCCGGTGGACGGCCTGGCGTTCGATGATGCCGAACCAGACCTCGACCATGTTCAGCCACGATCCCGAGGTCAGGGTGAAGTGGACATAGATCTGGGGGTTCGCCGCTAGCCAGGCTTTGACCTTGGCGTGTTTGTGGGTGCTGTAGTTGTCCATCACTAGGTGCAGCTCGATGTCGGGGTATGTGCGGGCCACGTGTTTGAGGAACGCTGTTGCCCAGCATGATCAGCCGCATCTGGACGCCCGGCTGGGCCGGATCGCAGGGCTTGTTCAAAGTCGTGGTTGCGGCGTGGTGTCGGGTTGACACGCCATGGGTGAGGTATAAGCCGGGCGGGCACGGTGGATACCGGGATCGTGGTGGGTGCTTGACGTCCACTGCCGATCGATCGGAGTCCTGCCGTGCCCGCACCCGTATCTTCTCTCATCCCGGCCGCTGATGCGCTGCGCGCCCATCAGGTCGAACCCGGTCACGGTGTTCCGGTCGAGGTGTGGGAGGTGTTGTCGATCATCACCGATCCGCGGGGCCGGCGGGGCCGCCGGTATGAGCTGGCCACCGTGCTGGTGGTCGCGTTGGCCGCGGTGGTCGGCGGATCACGGAGTCTGGCTTCGATCGCCGGATGGGCAGCGGATCTGCCCACCTGGCATTGGCCACGGTTGGGGATCACCCGGCGGCCGCCGAGCCTGTCGACGATCCGCCGGGTGCTGTTGCGGGTCGACCCGGAGGTGGTGGACGCGGTCCTGCACGCCTGGCTGGCCACGCTGACACCGGTCTCGTCGCGGTGGCGGGCGGTCGCGGTGGATGGCAAGACCTGCCGCGGCGCCCGCGGTGTGGATGGGTCGAGGGTGCATCTGTTCTCGATCGTCGACCATGCCACCGGGGTGCCGTTGGGGCAGGTCAACGCCGGCGGGAAAGATCATGAGATCGCCGCGTTCGCGGCGGTGTTGGACCGGATCAACCTCAACGGCGTCATCGTCACCGCCGATGCTCTCCACACGCAACGTGGCCATGCCCACTATCTGCACCGGCACGGCGGCCGGTACGTCTTCGTGGTGAAACGGAACCAGCCCACCTTGTACGACCAGCTCGCCGGGCTCCCGTGGAGCAAGGTGCCGGTCGCTCATCGTGTGGTGGAGAAAGGGCATGGGCGACGGGAGTCCCGTACCCTGCAGCTGACCGGTGTCCGGGCCGGGATCGGGTTCCCGCACGCCCGGCTCGTCGGCCGGATCGTGCGGAACCGGACCGAGACCGCCACCGGCGAGACCACGCAGGAGATCGTCTATGTGGTCACCAGTCTCGGCTGGTCAGACATCGCCCCGGCCGACCTCGCGACCTTGGTCCGTGGTCATTGGAGCATCGAGAACAAGGTGCATTGGGTGCGTGATCTCACCTTCGACGAGGACCACTCCACCGTGCGCACCGGCACCCTGCCCCAGCTGATGGCAACCCTGCGCAACACTGCGATCGGACTCCTCCGACTCCGCGGGAAACACACCAACATCGCCGCCGCGACCCGCAGCCTCGGTCGCCAAACCGGCCAACTGCTCGACCTGATCGATCACGCCCAGGTCACACCAGTCACAACAGAATCAACTTTGAATTGACCCTGGGCCGGATCGCCCGGTGTCTGGGCGGGCTCACCAGGCAGTGGCGGTTCGACCCCGGATGACGACGGTCTGCCAGCGCGGTTCCTGCCGGGTTGCCGCCACCTTCGCCGGGATCGGGATGGAAAGCAGTACGGCGTGATGGTCAAGATCTGCTCACCCCGGGCGGGCTACCGCAAAGGGGTGGTGGAGAAGGTAAACCACACCGCAGCGCAGCGCTGGTGGCGGACCCTGGCCGACGACATGAGCATGGAGGAGGCGCGGGTTGAGCGCGACCGTTTGCAGCTGTCCGTGCGACACCCGGCTCCGGCGCAGCCACCCTGCCGACCACAAGGCGACTGCGGCCACGGTCGCGGCCCGTGAGCCGCTGCGGCCGCTACCGCCGGTGGACCAAATGGACCAACAGTTTCCAGCGTCTCGGCTGTTGAACGGCTGACTTGACCATCCAATCGGCTCCTGACCAGCGGTGAGATCTGTTTGCTCAGCCGTCATGAGGGGTTTGCAGCAAGGAATCTTATATGATTTGCGTCACAATCGTCTGGGGACAACGCTGGGGTTGAGCTGTGTATAAGTTGGCCAGGTCTGTGGATATCTAGGGTTCGGTCTGTTGGAGGTGGAGCGGATGACCGCCAAGTGGAGCGTGTCGAGTGTTGAGGCTGTCAATCGCACTACATCGACGTAGTTACAGGGCGGGGACTCGATCGTAGAATTGAGCAGACGCAAAGGCCCCGGCCGGAGCGCAGTCCGATCGAGGCCTCTACAGATGTGATGTGGTAGTCCCATTCTGTAGTTCTGGGCTACGGGAATCAAGTTCCGAAGCCCTGTTGCGTGGTCGTTTCTGCATCCGACCGGAGCCTCGGCGTTGGCACATCCACTCAACGCCCAGGAGGATCTCATGGGACGCAAGACCACCATCGCAGCGCTCATCGGCAACGGCATGACCATTGCCTACAACCCGGAACTCACGATTCCGCGCATTACGCAGAGGATCATTGAGCGGCTCGACAGCGCCGGCGACGACGACACTCAGCAGGCGCAACTGATGCGCAAGGTCGCAGAGCGGGCCGGGCGCACCCACGCCGCCGCCGACTTCGAGGAGTTGGTGTCTCCGTTTGACGAATTGCGCGACACATTGCCTCTGATCAGGAAGATGGCCACACTCGCTGGCGACGCCGGACTCCGGATCGACCGATCTTTGCGAGACTCTGCGGAGTTCGCCCAGCTGGTCTACCGACATGGGGTCAGTCACGTCCTTGATGTAATCGCGGCCGAGTCACGAGCGCACGAGGATGCGATGAACCCGATCCGCAACCTCCTCACTAGCATCGTGAACACCGCGCAGGGTGGCGAGGTGACCTTCGCGAACCTCAACTACGACGCGTTGCTGATGGCCGGGCTCTGCTCCAATTACGAGAACGCGATGTGTGACCTCGCCGATGGTCGCGGCGGCCAGATCGAGAAGATGATCAGCCCAGACGCGGTGGCCCACGGTCGGCCCCTTCGCACGACCGCTAACCTCCCGTTGAGCAGGCACGTGACGCTGATTCACCTACACGGATCGTTGGCCTGGCTGCGTGAGCCCCGCACCGGAGTCGTCTACCGCTTCAACATGGCCGATGTCCGAGATGCCAACTTCTGGACACGGTGGCGGGAGGGGAGCACTGACTGGTCGCCGGTTGTGGTTCTCACGAACCAGACGGGCAAGACCAACTTGATCAAGAAGGATCCCTTCAAGCTGGCTTACGAAGTCTTCTACCAGCGTCTGCTGACCGCCGACAAGTGGTTGATCGCCGGAACCTCTTTGCGCGACGAGGGCGTTAACCAGATGCTCCAGCTGGCATGGTCGCGAAGGACGACCTGCCCTCAAGTGCTGGTGGTCACCCGCAGCAGCAACCCGACAGAGCGGCAGATCCTCGACGCCATCGGCTGGGATCCGGTATGGGCGGGCGACCCGGATCCCACGAAGTGGCTCACGATCTGCCGCGACGGGATCTTGGAAGCGCCAGACACCTTAGACTGGGCGTGGTGGTCAGCGTCGGGCGTCGTGCTGCGAGCATATGCTTCCTAGCCGCCCGGGTGCGATGGTCACCTGCTGTGGTCGGCACAATAGCCACTGGCGTAGACACGCGGTGACCATGACGCCCAAGACATGCTCGCGCTGTCACCGACTCTTGATCCATGAACACACTCCGCCTGGTCAGTCGTGGCCGACCGTAGCCCCGCCGTCGAAGATGTCGTCCATAGCGGCTGCGCCTCGGGTTAGTACTGGGGAGAGTTCTTTGCGATAGAGCTTTCGGTGGTCACAGATATCCACGGCGAGGCTCGCATGTCAAGGGCGCGCGTTCCCTCGGATCACTGAGTCCGCCCGTCAGACTGTGACTTTCTCGCCGTTGACTTTACGTGTTGGATAGCGAAGCGGCGTCGCTCGCTGGGATCGCTGAGCGTGTGTACCCGGCTTCGTTTCAGGCACTCGCCTTCGAGGGCGAGGGCGGTCCGAGGGTGCGCGTGACGCGCCATGCCGTGGCGGTGCCAGCCGTCATCCGATAGCGCCAGCGGCCGTCCTGCTCGTGTGACTCGATCGGCGGGTTTGATCGTTCGAAGTCGTTGTAGACCTTGCGGGCCATCGCACCCGTGATCCCGGCGACTTGCTCAGGGGTCAAGCCGATGACTGCGAAGTCAGGCCCAGCGAGCAGCCGGTCCGCTCGTTCAGTGGCTACATAGTCGAGCAGCCGCAGGGTGAGCTCCGCCGTACCGGAGGCGTAGTTGGCGAGGTCCTCCTCGTTCCACTCGATTCGAGGCAATGCAGCCGTCCAGTGCGGATCTCGGGGCTTCTCGCCGCGGAAGGCCGCGCGAACGTCGACGAGACGGCGGCCATCGGCCAAGCTCCAGAACGTCCACCCGTTCGTCACGCTGCCCTTGACATGCCTGCCGGCCCCGGACGGTGAACCGAACAGCTGCCCATCAACTTCGAGCATGCCATCGTCTCGCACCAGGGTCTGCTTCGACGTCCAGCTTCCCTGTCGTGGTGTGAGGATGGTGCCGGGTTCGAGCAATCCGGCCGCTACGAGGTCCTTGACCTCGACCCAGTCCTGACTCTTGTCTCGCGGATCGACAACCTGTCCGGTGTGCCCCTCCGGAGCCGGCCACACTCTCAGCAGAACGTCAATGAGTTGGTCGCTCCGAGCGTCGATCGTGCCCTCGTTCCATCCACCTTTGCTGCCTTGGCGGAGCAGCCGGCTGTTCAACAGCAGTGTGTCGTGCTCGCGCAGCCTCTCCCGCTTCACATTCCAGGCCGAGTTCGACACCTTCGAGTTCAACGAGCTGGTCAGCAGCGTCAGGTTGCCGAGGCGGTGGACGTGGGCGCCCCGCTCGATCTCGGCATCGAGCCCGTCAACCGGCCAGTTGTCTTGCCACTTCTGCGGCAGCACGTGCTCGATCGGGTAGCCGCGTCGGGGCACCTGCGGCTGGTTGGTGCCCCGCCTGAACTCGTTCTCGACCGCTTCGAGGAACAGCCGGAGCCGGGCCACCTTGAATCGTCGATAGGCGGCCTCACCGGTGAGCGCAACACGGATCTCCTCGTCCCCGGGCCAGTAGGTGCTGGACACGTTGAGCCGGGTGAGGTGACCGCGGACCCGGTCGACCAGTTCGGACGCGGGCGCTTCCCCGTGGATCCTGATGATCTCGGCTACGACACGGCCCAGGTCTGACGTCGTCAGCCGAAGGAACATCCGGCGCATGATCCAGCTCTCGGCCAGCGCTACCACACTGTCGATGACATCATCGGGCAGATGGCGATCAGGCTCGTGGAGCCAGATGAGCAGGGGTTTCAACAGCTCCAGCTCGCTGGCCTTCATCCGGTAGACCGACATCTCGACAACTCGCAGCTGCCGATCCCGGTCATCGGCAGCGACAGTCCACGACTCGTAGAGATCTGCTTGCTGCTTGATCGTCGGCAGCAGGTCCGCCATCTTCTGTCCGGCATCGTGCTCGACGTAGACCTTGAACCGAGAGAACGTCTGCTGGGGGCTGATCTCTTCGCCCAGGCGCGAGGCTAGCCACTGGTTGAGGAAGAGCGAGCTTCGGCTCACGCGGTAGCGACCAACGGTAACCTCGGTCTCCCAGAATCGTGTGTCGAACGGCCAGTCTTCGGCGTAGGCGCGGCGGGTGTTGGCTCCCTCTGCCGCCAGACGTTGGAAGACGAAGTTCTTGATCAGGTCCGCTGCCGTCAGTGGTGTGCCGCGCGCGTTGAGCGTCTCGAAAATCTCCTGCGAGTTCTCGATGGCCGTGAGGTTGATCGCGACCAGCTGCAGCCCGCTGGTCAGCACCGCAACAAGCGCGTTGGCTCGCGCGGCATAGGCGTCGTTGTCCGCGCCACCAAGCCAGGTGGCGACGGCGTCGGCGAAGAATGCATGGGCCCGCGTGATCTTCGATGACGCGTGCTTCAGGTCTTTGTGGTCGATCGGCGGCTCAGCGTCCATGACTTCGTCGAAGGCCGCGTGGTCGCGGTTGGTGTGACGGATCTTGAGTCGAGACTCGCCCGGAGGCACGAACGTGGCCTGGTTGTGGGTCAGACTCTCGAGCTGGCCGGCAAGTGTGTCGAGTCCCGCTGAGGTTCCCCCTGTTCCACGGACACTCGGGGTTGAGGGTCAGCCCGGACGGTCTGACCCTGTGGAACGGGTTTCAAACTCTATCGGCGACAGCATTCCAATACTCGAATGCCGACGTCTCCGATTATACCATGATTCTATCCATCGAAACATCGCGTTGGCAAGCTCGTCCCGGGTGAACCATACCTGCGAATCGAGCAGCTCGAGTTGCATTCTCTCCCAGAAGGACTCCATCATCGCATTGTCGTAGCAGTCGCCCACACTGCCCATCGACGGCACCAGCCCGGCATCATAGACTTTCTGACTGAATGCCCACGATGTGAATTGCGACCCGTGATCGGAATGCATGATCGTGTTATTGTCGACGTCCATCGGGTTGCGCCGCAGCACCGCCATCCCGAGCGCGTCGACCACGAGCTCCTTCCGCATGTTGTCGTCGATGGACCAGCCCAGGACCCGGCGGGACCAGGCGTCCATGACCGCGGCGCAGTACACCTTGCCCTCCACCGTCGGGTGCTCGGTGATGTCGGTCAGCCACAACCGGTTCGGACCGTCCACCGTGAACCGGCGGTTGACGAGGTCCTTGGCGGGGATGGCGTGCGGGTCCCGGATCGTGGTCCACGACCGACGCCGCCGGTACAGGCCCTGGATGCCGGCCTGGCGCATCAGCCGGGCGACCCGCTTCTGGTTCACCTGCAGGTCGTGCCCCAAGACCAGCTCGGCGTGCACCCGCGGCGCCCCGTACGTCTTCATGTCCTCATCGGCATGGATCTCCTCGATCAGCTTCAACAGCAGCGTGTTCTCCTGTTCCCGTGCCGATGCAGGCCGGCCGCGCCAGTCGTAGTATCCCGACCGCGACACATTCAGCACCCGGCAAGCCACCGCGACATCAATCCCGTCATCGGCCATTTCATGGACCAGCCCGTACACTATTTTGGGAGAACATTCTCCTGGGCAAAATAGGCGGCCGCCCTTTTCAAGATCTCGACTTCCATCTCCAGGCGCCGTTTATCCCGGCGCAGCTCGACCAGCTCCTTCTTCTCCCGACTGGTCAACGCCGTCTCGCTACCACCGGCAGCGTCGGTCTCGGACTGCTCCATCCAGCGACGCAGACACGATTCGGAAATTCCCAGATCTTTCGCCAACTCAGCAACTGGCTTGGACCGCTCACGAGCAAGCTCGACCGCACGACGGCGGAACTCAGGCGGGTGAGGAGCAGGCACAACGACATCCTCCCTGGTGACCAGTGGCCACCTCAGGTCAGGTGTCCGTCAAACGGGGGGAAGTCCACGCTGACTCGAGGACGGATGCCGCAGCATCCATCAGGACCTGGAGTGTGGTGAGCCGCTGCTGCCCGTCGATGATGTTGCTCGCCTGCATGTTGCCGAGCTGCCCGTCATGGGCTTGGACAACCACCGCACCGAGAAAATGCGTCGCCGTGGAGAAGGGATCGCGAAGCCTCACCTCAGCCAGGCGGCGGATGTCACCCCACAACGGAGCCCACTGTTCCTCCTGCTCCCACACATAGGGCCGCTGGAAGAGCGGCACGACGAGCTGCTGCGGAAGACTGAAGATTTGCATCGGGGTCCGGACATTAGTTTCCACGGACGCCATCATGCCCTGTTGCAGCCGCGGCGCTCAGCGGGACGTTCGCCCTCGCCAACCTAGCTGGACGTGAGTTCTCGGTCTCACACCGCCGCCGGGCTCGGCGACGATGCGGCCCTCGAATCGTCACCGCATCTGGGCTCGGTCAGGCCTCCACGGAGGCGGAGTCACATCGGGAGTCAACCTCAAACGACCTAAACGTACCGCTCCAGTACTATCCAGGGACGTTGGCCTGCGCGGGTCACGGAGTGAGGAGGGCCGGCGTGGTTGAGCGGTGGTTGTTCGCTGACAACGATGCCGTCCACCTCGGGGTAGTCAGCACTCCCGCTTGCGGCAGGGACAGCGAGTAGTCGAGTGCGGATCATCAACAACGTCACTGACCTTCTGGGCGACGATCTCAGGACCGAGATCGTGCCGGGTTCGAAGGTGCGTATCGCCGCATCGACGTTCTCCATCTTCGCGTTCGAAGCACTGCGCAAGGAACTGGAGAGGGTCTCCGAGTTGGAGTTCATCTTCACGTCGCCGTCGTTCGTGACCGAGGAGGTGACGGACAAGCTCCGCAAAGAACGTCGCGAGTTCTTCATCCCCGGCGGGCAAGCCGAGAAGAGCCTGGCTGGGTCCGACTTCGAGATCAGGCTGCGCAACAAGCTCACCCAGCGTGCCATCGCACGGGAGTGTGCGGACTGGGTCCGGCGAAAGGTCGCCTTCCGCTCGAACGCCACCGGTAACCCGATGCAGCAGTTCGCGGTCATCGACGATAAGGCCGCTTACACCCAGCTCCAGGGGTTCACCACCGCCGATCTCGGCTACGAACGCGGCAACGCCGTATCGAGCTTCGTGAACAGGCTTGACGAAGCCCCGATGACCGAGCAGTACATGCAGCTGTTCGACCAGATCTGGAACAACCCCGAGCAGGTCAGCGATGTCACCCAGGCCGTCCACGACCACATCGCCAGCGTGTACACCGAGAATTCCCCGGCACGCATCTACTTCCTGATCCTCTACAACCTGTTCGCCGAGTTCCTCGACGACATCAACGAAGACGTCCTGCCGAACGACCGCACCGGCTACCAGGAGACGAAGGTCTGGCAGGCCCTCTACAACTTCCAGCGCGACGCGGCCACGGGCATCATCAACAAGCTCGAGACCTACAACGGCTGCATCCTCGCTGACTCCGTGGGCCTTGGAAAGACGTTCACCGCGCTTGCCGTCATCAAGTACTACGAGCTCCGCAACAAGTCCGTGCTCGTGCTCTGCCCGAAGAAGCTTGCCGAGAACTGGACGAACTACAACGCCAATCTCACGACCAACATCTTCGCCTCCGACCGCTTCAACTACGACGTGCTCGCCCACACCGATCTCTCCCGCACCAAAGGCGAGTCACTCGGTCTGCGACTGGATCGAATCAACTGGGGCAACTACGACCTCGTCGTGATCGACGAGTCCCACAACTTCCGCAACGCCGACTACGCAGAGGAGAAGGAGTCGCGTTACCAGCGCCTCATGCGCCAGGTCATCCGCGAGGGCGTGAAGACCAAGGTGCTGATGCTCTCGGCCACGCCGGTGAACAACCGGTTCAACGACCTCAAGAACCAGCTCCAGCTCGCCTACGAGGGCGAGTCAGAGAACCTCGCCCAGCACCTGAGCATGTCCACGACGGTCGAGAAGGTGTTCTCCGACGCGCAGCGCGTGTTCAACGAGTGGTCCAAGCTCAACCCCGAGCACCGCACCACCGACCGTATCCTCCAGATGCTCGACTTCGACTTCTTCGAATTGCTCGACTCTGTCACCATCGCCCGCTCCCGCAAGCACATCCAAGCCTTCTACGACACCACCGAGATTGGTGCCTTCCCGGAGCGACGTCCACCGCTCTCCATCCGCGAGCCGCTCACGGACCTGCCGGACGTGCCCGGCTTCAACGACATCTTCGAGCAGCTCCAGGCACTGACCCTCGCTGTCTACACCCCGCTCGCGTACGTGTTCCCGAGTCGGCGCTCCAAGTACGAAGACCTCTACAACGTCACCGCAGGTAGCGCCCGCTCCAACCTCGGCCAGGCTGGACGCGAGCAGGGCTTGAAGAAGCTCATGACCGTCAACCTGCTCAAACGGCTGGAGAGTTCGGTTGAGGCCTTTCGCCTCACGCTGACGAAGATTCAAGGGTCCGTTACCCGTACTCTCGGCAGGATCGCCAGACACACCGGCAACGTTGCTGATTTGAGTTCGGAGCTCCTGGGGCTCGACTTCGACGTTGACGATGAGGATGACGCGAACATCGAAGCCCTGTCCTTCGGCGAGAAGATCAAGATCGACTTCGGCGACCTCGACATCGAATCCTGGCAACGGGATCTGTCGAATGACCGCGAGACCCTGCGGGAACTCCTCGCCGAGATGCGCAAGGTCGCCCCCGACCATGACCTCAAACTCCGCAAGCTCAAGCAGCTCATTGACGACAAGGCTCAACGCCCGATCAATGACGGCAATCGCAAAGTGCTCGTGTTCTCCGCCTTCGCAGACACCGCCGACTACCTCTACCGGGAACTCGCCCCCACACTCGCGACCGCCGGACTGGACACAGCTGTCATCACTGGTGGCAGTCACGGTGCGAAGACGAGCCTGGGAACAGGCTTCGACTTCCAACAGGTCATGTCGCTGTTCTCGCCCCGCTCCAAACAGCGCCACCTCACGATGCCGCGTGAGACGCGCGAACTGGATGTGCTCATCGGCACCGACGTGATCAGCGAGGGCCAGAACCTCCAGGACTGCGATTACCTGATCAACTACGACATCCACTGGAACCCCGTACGCATCATCCAGCGCTTCGGGCGCATCGACCGCATCGGCTCCACCAACAGCCAGATTCAGCTCGTGAACTTCTGGCCCGACATCTCCCTTGACGAGTACATCAACCTCAAGGAACGCGTCGAGAGTCGCATGGTCATTGCCGATCTCGCCGGCACCGCGGATGACAATCTTCTCACCCTCGAAGACTCCGATGCCGCCTTCCGTAAGGAGCAGCTCCGCAAGCTCCAGGACGAGGTCATTGAGCTCGAAGACGTCCGAACCGGGGTCTCGATCACAGACCTCGGGCTCAACGACTTCCGCATGGACCTGCTCGGCTACATCAAGGAACACGGCGACCTCACCGCCTCGCCGCGCGGGCTCCACGCCGTGATCCCCGCGGACCCCAGTAAGGGACTACGACCAGGCGTCATCTTCGCCCTCCGGAACCTCGCCGCAGATGAGGCTGTGCCTTCTGCGAAGGGTGCCAACCGAGGCAACCGACTTCACCCGCACTACCTCGTCTACCTTGATGACCAGGGCGAGGTCATCGCGAACCACACCGAAGCGAAGCACCTCCTCGACCTGCTCCGTGCCGGCTGCCGTCCCTACGAGGAACCCGTCACCAATGTGGTCGGCGCGTTCAACGCCGCGACCAGCGAGGGCGCGCAGATGGGCAAGTACTCGGCGCTGCTCACCGATGCGATCCATTCCATGATCGATGTCACCGAGGAACGTGACATCGACAGCCTCTTCAGCGGCGGCAGCACGACCGCCCTGACTCAGGCCATCGCCGGGCTGGACGACTTCGAGCTGACCGCATTCGTCGCCGTCGTAGACCCCGCCGAAGGCGGCACCGATGACTGACCTGCTGTACCGCTGGCCCGAAGCCGCGAAGTTCGGCAAGCGAGTACCCAAAGAGAAGTTCTACGAGCACGGCACGGTCAGCACCGCAGTCCGCGAGAAGTTCATCACCGAAGTCCAACGCATCACCTGGGCCTACAAACTGGCTGAGACCACGATCAACCTGCCCGGCACGTCGGCGGTGCCCGAGGTGCAGGTCTTCACGATCGACTCCAAGACCGACGACGTCAGCGAAGCCGTTCTCAGTGCCATCGACAAAGCCATCCCGTTCCCGATCATCTTCGAAGTCACTCGCAGCCTCACTGAGCGACCCGGTGTGCGAATGGTCGCAGCACATAAGCAGATCGGAGCTGGGACTCCCAAGCTCAGTGCCTACTATTCGACCGGCTGGCAACCAGGAGACGTAACGCGGCAGCCCTTGCCCACTGCGATCACGCTGGCCACGCTCTACGCGGCACTCCTGCAGCCGCTGACACCGCTGGCCGCTCGTCCTGGCGAGGAAATGTCAGAGGTCGCCGACAGACTGGCTGCCGTGCGCAAGCTCGAACGTGAGGTCGCGTCCTTGGAGCGAAAGCTCCGCGCCGAGCCACAGCTCAACCGCAAGGTCGAGCTCCGCCGCACGCTCAAGACCAAGCAACACGAACTGACTGAGTTGGTCGAATGAAGGGCAGAAGGTAAACCAGTGGAGAGACTGCGCATGACATCACCCGACCTCACGCAGGCCAACATCGACAAGATCGTGGAGTTGTTTCCCAGCGTCGTCACCGAGAGCCTCGACGCCGACGGCCACCCCGTACGAGCGGTGGACTTCGACCTGCTGCGCCAGGAACTCAGCGACCATATCGTCGAAGGGCCACAAGAGCGGTACCGGCTCGACTGGCCCGGCAAGCGCGCCGCCGCCTTCGCGGCTAACGCGCCGATCGCCAAGACTCTCCGTCCCGTTCGCGAGGAGTCAGTCAACTTCGACACGACCAGGAATCTCTTCATCGAAGGTGACAACCTCGATGCACTCAAATTGCTCCAGGAGTCGTACCTCGGCAAGGTGAAGCTGATCTACATCGATCCGCCCTACAACACAGGGAGCGACTTTATATACGATGATGACTTCGCCGAAACGACTGACGAGTACCTCCTGCGTTCTGGTCAGAAAAATGATGACGGACTGAGGCTCACTGCAAATTCAGAATCGAACGGAAGATTCCACTCCGACTGGCTGAGCATGATGTATCCACGACTCAAGCTTGCCCGTTCTATGCTGCATGAGCAGGGTGTACTGCTCGTCAGCATTGACGACACCGAGATGGCAGCACTTCGCATGGTTGTCGATGAACTCTTTGGGCGCGGCAGCTACATCGGTACACTGATCCACCAACGCGCAAAAGGCGGTGGAAACGCTAAGCACCTTGTTCGTGGTCACGACTACATTCTGGCTATAGCTCGTGATATTTCCCTTGTGCCGCCTTTGCGTCGCGACAAGGTCGTACAAGGTCGGACAGAAGTCATCGACGGGGTCCTTTACCTCATCGACGACGATGTCCTCCGCAAGACTTTTGGCAAGTATGAGACTGGAAGTGAGCGTCGCTGCCTTTACGAAGAGGTTCTCGAGTACAAGGGTGAGGCAAAGAAGCGGGAGATCGATGCCGATATTGCTGCGGGAACGCTCTTCCTGATTCCTTGGACGGGTGGGCATGTTATTGCTCGACGGACCCCCGTTGCGGAAGCGCGGTCGAAGTTGTACTCGATCATCAAAGTTCTTTCTGAAGAGGGCAGCGCTGACCTTGAGTCTCTCGACATGGCGGGCGTCTTCTCCTACCCGAAGCCTCGACGCTTGATGCAACAACTTGTCCAGGCTTCTACTACGTCGCCGGGCGACATTGTTCTCGATATGTTCTCCGGTTCGGGATCGACTATTCACGGCCTATTTGAGCAGTCGGTGGCTGATGGGATGCCGCGACAGTTCATCGCAATGCAACTACCTGAGAACCTGGATGAGCAACTCCTGAAAGTTGCTGGCCCCGCGAAGTTCACGGTGCAGGTCGGGATAGATTTCGTAGATTCTTTGGGTCGTGCGCACACCATCGCCGAAATTTCTAAGGAGCGCATCCGCAGAGCTGGGATCAACGCTGCGAAGCTTGCTGGCCTAGCGGCTGGCGAACTCGACTTCGGGTTCAGAGTCCTTCGCGTAGACACAACGAACGTGGCGGATGTAGCAACGAGTGTCAACCAACTTGGCCAAAGAGAGCTTGACGATCTGATCAGCAGTGTGAAACCCGACCGAACGGGTGAAGACCTGCTGTTCCAGGTGCTACTCGACTGGGGTCTGGAACTTACGATGCCGATCCAGAAGGAGACGATCGATGGCTTTGAGGTGTACGACGTTGAGGAGGGCGCGTTGATCCTGTGTGCACGTCCGGGTGAGGCGCACGATCTCTCTCTCTCTCTCTCTCTCTCTCTCTCTCTCTGGCTGCCGCGGCCATCGCAGAACGTCAGCCGCTCCGAGTCGTGTTCCTCGACGAGGACTTCGCGGACGACGCGGAGCGCATCAACGTCGAGCAGATCTTCCGCGAGAAGTCGCCTCACACCGAGGTTAGGGCGATATAGGTGCCGCTTCTCACACTCCACACCAGGGCACCTGCTCTCATCTGGGAGCGGGTTGTGCTCCTCGTTGTGTGGTGGTGCGTGATGGAGAAGCGCGCACTGCATACGCCCGATCTTGCGGCTCGCAACATCGAGAGGATCGCCGAACTCTTCCCTACTGTCATCACCGAGTCCCGCGATCCTGATGGCAACGTGATCACCGCCGTTGACTTCGATCTGCTCCGTCAGGAACTCTCCGACTATGTCGTGGAGGGTCCGCAGGAGCGGTATCGGCTCGATTGGCCTGGCAAGCGCGCTGCCGCCTTCGCGGCGAATGCACCGATCGCCAAGACTCTCCGCCCCGTTCGTGAGGAGTCGGTCGACTTCGACACCTCCAAGAACCTCTTTATCGAAGGTGACAACCTGGATGCACTGAAATTGCTCCAAGAATCGTATCTGGGCAGGGTGAAGTTGATCTATATCGACCCGCCTTATAACACCGGTAATGACTTCGTCTACGAGGACGACTTCGCAGAGACCAGCGCTGACTACCTTGGCCGCTCGGGCCAAGAGTCCGAGTCAGGTGACCGGCTTGTCGCGAACCCGGAGTCGAAGGGTCGCTTCCACTCCGTCTGGCTGAGCATGATGTACCCGCGACTGAAGCTGGCGCGTAGTCTGCTGACCGATGACGGGGTCATAATCACCGCGATCGGCGACCAGGAGCAGGCAAATCTCCGCCTGCTCCTCGATCAGGTATTCGGAGCCGAGAATTTCATCTCTGACGTCGTGTGGCAGGGCGGTCGTAAGAACGACTCCCGCTACGTCTCCAACGGCGCGGACTACATGCTGATCTACGCCAAGAACGAGGTCCAGCTCAGCGAACTCGGTGTGCGGTGGCGCGAGCCTAAGGTCGGTATCGACGCGGCGCTGGCGAAAGCCTCCTCTATTTGGTCGACCCGTCAGTGCGATGACGAAGCCTCCCTCCAATGGAAGGCCTGGCTCAAGAGCAAGAAGACCGCCGGAGAGATCACTGATTCGGTGGCGCGGTACGACCAGCTTCAGTCCGGGACGGGCCGACCGATGAACACCTACGGCAACATCACGTGGCCCGGCCGGGGCGGGCCCACGTACACGGTTCTCCATCCGACGACGCGCAAGCCGGTAACGCCTCCGAAGACCGGCTGGCGCTTCCAGAAGGAGGAGATGGATCGCCGGATCGCGGCGGGCCAGGTCTGGTTCGGCCCGGACGAAACCGCGATCCCTCGCGGGATCTCCTTCCTCGACGAGACGAACGAGCAGGTTGCGATCTCGGTGTTCGAGCAGGACCGCAAGGCCGCGAGCACTGACATGCGCAACCTCATGGGCGAGATCGTCTTCGAGAACCCAAAGGACCGGCGCGTACTTGCGCGTTGGCTCCGTCTCGTTACCGGTGGGACGAAGGACGCCGTCGTCCTCGACTTCTTCGCGGGCTCTGGTTCGACTGGCCACGCCGTCATGGACCTCAACGCAGCAGATGGAGGGCATCGCCGATACATCCTCGTCCAGCTTGACGAGGCGGTTGACCACCCAGACTACGACACCATCGCCAGCATCGCCCGTGAACGCCTACGCCGCGCCGGCGCCCTGGTGAAGCAGGAAGCAGGGCTTCTGGACAGCAGTCTGGACATCGGCTTCCGCTCCTTGCACGTCGACAGCAGCAACATGGCTGATGTCCGAAGAACCGCAGATGAAACAGAACAGCTTGGCCTTGACGCGCTGCAACCAAGCATCAGATCTGGCCGATCGGCAGAAGACCTGCTGTTCCAGGTGCTCCTCGACTGGGGTCTCGAATTGTCGCTGCCTATCGTGCGCGAGGCGGTTGACGGTCGGGAGGTCTTCTCGGTCGATGACGATGCGCTGATCGCCTGCTTCGCTGAGTCTGTGACTCCCGAGGTGGTGCGGGCGATCGCGGCACGTGGTCCCTTGCGCGCGGTCTTCCGCGACGATGCCTTCGAGTCCGATGCCGCGCGTATCAACGCCGAGCAGGTGTTCCGTGAGGTGTCGCCCGCGACAGCGGTAAGGACTATCTGAGGAACGCTATGACCCTGACGAACGACGAACTCACTGAGCTCCTCGACCGGATGCTGGCCGGCTGGGAGAACGAGGTTGTCGAGTTCAAGGAGGCTGCGCGTCAGTTCTCTGCGGACAAGACCGGTGAGTACGTCTCGGCCCTGAGCAACGAGGCGAACCTGCGTGGGCTCGCGTCGGGGTGGCTCGTCTTCGGTGTCTCGAACACTCGGCAGGTCGTGGGCACGACGCATCTCATCGATGTCCACCAGCGTCAGACGTTAAAGCACCATATGCATCAGTCGATCGACCAGGGACTGACTGTCCGCGAGGTCTACGAGGTCATGCACTCGGGCAAGCGCGTAGTGCTTCTGGAGGTGCCGGCGGCACCCCGAGGCATTCCGATCTCGTGGAAGGGCGACTACCGCGCCCGTGCAGGCGAAAGCTTGGTGCCGCTCTCGCTGGACAAACTGGATGAGATTCGTCGCCAGTCGTTCAGCACCGACTGGACTGCAGTCTCCTTGCCCGGTGCGACGCTGGATCACTTGGATCCGGAGGCGATCCTCCGCGCTCGACAGGGGTTCGCTGAGCGTTACCCTCGGCTCGTCGAGGAACTGGCTGGCTGGGACGACGCCACGTTCTTGTCGAAGCTCCGACTCATCATTGATGGTCAAATCACGCGAGCGGCCGTGATCCTGCTCGGCAAGTTCACCTCCAGCCATCTGCTGAGCCCGCACATGGCGGAGATGTCGTGGAAGCTCTCAGGTCCGGAGTCGGCGTACCAGCACTTTGGGCTGCCGTTCCTGTTGAACGCCAGCGCTCTCGTTAACCGAATCCGGAACATCCAGCTTCGCCTGATGCCGCCCAACGAGCTCATCTACCGCGAGATCAGCAAGTACGACGAGCGCAGCCTGCTCGAGGCGATCTACAACTGCATCGCGCACCAGGACTACAGCCGTATGTCTCGCATCATCGTCATCGAACGACTGGATCGCGTCGAGTTCATCAGCGTTGGACAGTTCTTCGACCGATCCCCAGAGGACTACATGGTCAACGAACTCGTCCCGAGGGGCTACCGCAATCCGGTGCTCGTGGAGGCGATGACAGAGCTCAACCTCATCGATCACATGGGAAATGGCATCCACCGGATGGTGCAGGACCAGATGCGTCGGTTCTTGCCGCTGCCCGACTATGACCTGAGCGATCCCGGAGAGGTGAAGCTGACGATCCATGGAGCGGTGATCGATGAGTCTTACTCTCAGCTGCTCATGGTGCGGACCGACCTGCCCATTGAGGACGTACTGGCCCTGGACAGGGTTCAGAAGAAGCTGCCGATCCGCGGCGAGGCTGTGGCCCATCTACGAAAGGCGAAGCTCATCGAGGGTCGCAAACCGCACCTGCGTATTGCGGAGGCGATCGCTGGTGCAACCGACCGGCTCGCAGACTACGTCCGGACTCGTCCTCAGACCGATGCGCACTACGCAGCCCTCGTCGTCGACTTCCTGCAACGCAACGGCAGCGCGTCGCGCGCTGACGTCAACGCAGTTCTGGTTCCCTTGCTGCCCGAGATGCTGACTGCCCAGCAGAAGCGGAACAAGGTGGCGAACCTGCTCTCGAAGCTCCGAGCTGAGGGCACGATCAGAAACGCAGGAACTCGCTCGCACCCCAGATGGGAGCTTTCGTAGATGCCGACGATTCACATGAGTTATCCAAGCCAGAGGTTCATTCCGGGGGGAAAATCCCTAGTCAGGCCGCCATACCCTTTCTTAAATCCGTGCCTTCGACTCGACGCATGCAGAAAGGAAGGTTCCCGATGAAGCTCCAGTTCAAGGTCCAGCAGTACCAGACCGATGCCGTCGATGCTGTCGTCGAGACCTTCGCCGGGCAGCCGAAGTATGACGGTATCGCCTACCGGATCGACCCCGGCAGGGCTCGTCCCGTGACCGCGCCGGCACTGTTCGAGGCGGAGGAGCGCCCGGACGCCGGCCTGCGCAACGCTGAGATCGCTCTTTCAGGAGCGCAGTTGTTGGAGAATGTGCATGCGGTGCAGCGTTCGCGGAACCTCCCGCTGTCGGCCAAGCTCGCCTTCAGTGCCGCCGCTCCGGGGGCTCCGAACCTCGATGTGGAGATGGAGACGGGCACCGGCAAGACCTACGTCTACATCAAGACGATCATGGAGCTACACAAGCGGTACGGCTGGTCGAAGTACATCATCGTGGTGCCGTCGGTCGCGATCCGCGAGGGCGTGAAGAAGTCGTTCGACGTGACTGCCGAGCACTTCCAGCAGCTCTACGGCACCAAGCCGCGCTCGTTCATCTACAACTCGACCCAGCTGCACGAGCTTGAGCGGTTCAGCTCCGATGCCGGGGTGCAAGTGATGATCATCAACATCCAAGCGTTCAATGCGCAGGGCAAGGACCAGCGCCGCATCTATGACGAGCTTGACGACTTCCAGTCCCGCCGCCCGATCGACGTGATCAAAGCCAACCGCCCGATCGTGATCATCGACGAGCCGCAGAAGATCAGTGCCGACAAGTCGCTCAAAGCGCTGGCTGAGTTCAACGCGTTGATGCTGCTGCGGTACTCGGCGACGCACAAGGTTGAACACACCAAGGTGCACCGGCTCGACGCGCTCGATGCGTACAACCAGAAGCTCGTGAAGAAGATCGCCGTGCGCGGCATCACCGTGAAGGGTCTCGCCGGCTCGACTGCCTACCTGTACCTGGATGCCATCGAGATCGCGAAGGGCGCCAAGCCTCGCGCGCGGGTCGAGATCGAGGTGCAGACGGCGGCAGGCATCAAGCGGCAGATCAAGCGCCTCGACATGGGCTCAAACCTGCATGCTGTGTCGAACGGGATCGAAGCATACAAAGACTTGTTCGTCACCGAGGTGGACGCCAACCGTGACGTGATCGAGCTGAGCAACGGCGATGTGGTTGTGGCGGGGCAGCTCGCCGACCGGGATGTCACCGAGGAGACCAAGCGGCGCATCCAGATTCGCGAGGTAGTCCGTGCCCATCTGGACAAGGAGCGCGAGCTGTTCAGCCAGAGCGTCAAGGTGCTCTCGCTGTTCTTCATCGACGAGGTCGCCAAGTACCGCGACTACAGCCGCGAAGACACCCTCGGTGACTATGCGCGCGTGTTTGAGGAGGAGTACGCGGCGATCCGCGACGAGGTGCTTGGCGAACTCACCATCGACGCGGCGACCGAGGAGTACCAGACCTACCTGCGCCGTGACGACGTACGGAAGGTGCACGAGGGCTACTTCTCCATCGACAAGAAGACCAAGCACCAGATCGACGGCAAAGTCTCCGGACGCGGGGACGACAAGGGCCAGTCCACCGACACCGACGCGTACGACCTGATCCTCAAAGACAAGGAACGCCTGCTGTCGTTCGCCGAACCTGTCCGGTTCATCTTCTCCCACTCGGCACTGCGCGAGGGCTGGGACAACCCCAACGTGTTCGTCATGGGCATGCTCAAGAAGAGCGACAACACCGTCTCCCGCCGCCAGGAGATCGGACGAGGCCTGCGGTTGGCGGTCGACCAACACGGCGAACGGATGGACAACCCCGTCACCGTGCACGACATCAACGAACTGACTGTCGTTACCGACGAGTCCTACACCGACTTCGTGGCCGGCCTCCAACGCGAAATCTCCGAGTCGCTAGCCGCACGGCCACGCAAGGCCAGTGTCAAGTTCTTCGTCGGCAAGACCATCCAGACACCATCTGGTGAGTCGGTCATCGAGGAAGCCGTCGCCCAGGCGCTCTACAAGTATCTGGTCAAGAACGACTACGTGAACGAAGACGACACGATCTCCGAGGCCTACAAGCAGGCCAAGGAATCCAGGACTCTCGCCGCGCCGACCTCCGAGGCGCTCAAGACGGTCATCGACTTCGTGTGGCCGCTGGTCGACGCCCTCTACCTGGACCTGCCGGTGCCCACCGATGATCGCAAACCGAAGAAGATCCCGCTGAACGAAGCCAACTTCGCCCGCAAGGAGTTCCAAGCGTTGTGGGGTCGGATCAACCACCGCGCCGTTTACCAGGTCGAGTTCGACTCAGCGGAGCTGATCAGCAAGTCCATCGAGCACCTCGACCAGAACCTCAACGTCGCGGCGCTGCAGTACGTCGTGCAAGCCGGCCAACAGCGGGAGCAACTGGAGGCTGATGACCTCACCAGCGGTACGGGCTTCGCGGTTCAGACCACGCGGACGCACACGGAGACCGTGAGCGCGGGCTCACAGGTGAAGTACGACCTGCTTGGAGAGATCACCGAGAAGACCCATCTCACCCGCCGTACCGTTGCTGCGATCCTCCGCGGGGTCACGCCAGCAACCTTTGCCAAGTTCCGCCTCAACCCGGAGCAGTTCATCACCGAGGCGGCGCGACTCATCAATGAGCAGAAGGCCACGGTCATCGTCGAGCATCTCGCCTATGACGCGCTCGAAGACCGGTTTGACTCTGCGATCTTCACCGAGAACCAGACCGCCCAGGACTTCTCGAAGGCTGGGTCGAAGCTCAAGAAGCACGTGTACGACTACGTGGTCACCGACTCCAAGATCGAGCGCAAGTTCGTCACCGAACTCGACACCAGCCACGAGGTCGCCGTCTACGCGAAGCTCCCGCGAGGATTCTTCATCCCCACGCCAGTCGGCGACTACAACCCCGACTGGGCCATCGCCTTCACCGAGGGCAGCGTGAAGCATGTCTACTTCGTCGCTGAGACCAAGGGCTCGCTGTCCACACTCCAGCTCAAGGGCGTCGAGGACGCCAAGATCGAGTGCGCTCGTAGATTCTTCGAGAAGATTGCCCAGAGTCACGGCCAGGACGTCACCTATGGCGTCGTCACCGACTACACCGAGCTGATGCAACTCGTTTCGGCGTAGGTGAATAGCAGATGACGCGTGTGGTGTCCGTCCGGCGGGAGGCTCCCGATCGGAGCCGTCCTCATGCCCAACTGTCGGAGGTGTAGGCGAGCATGTTCGCCATGGGATCCCGGTCAGGCCATGCTTTCACCAGTCTTACGACGGAGATCGGTGACAAGAACTCACCGCTTCGCCAGCACTTCGACGCGCGCTTCCCGAACCGGCGTCCGCTACAAGTCGAGTTCAAAGGCTCGGCCTGCCAACTCTTGGTCGACCCTGCCGGCGCCAATCCTGGCTCGCTTGGGGCAGCGTTCGACTTCATGGTGCGGATGATTCTGGACCCGAGTCATGTACCGCTGGTTGCCCTTCAGGGCATCCGTCCCGGCTCGAGGATGCTGAACGCCGTGCTCGACGTCGTCGCTGTCGCGCAGCGTGCCGCAGTGGGGAGTCGTGAGGGCCGCGCGGCGGAGGAGCTGATTCGAGCATGCTGGCTGTTCGCGCTCACGACTGAGGTCTATCGGACGGGGATACGGCCTGGTTCGCCGCTGATGGTCCTGGGGTCGCGAGCCTCGGTCAGTGCTGAACTGCTTCTGGGTCTGGCGCCGGACGCCGCAGTTGACGAGATGCAGGAGTTGCATCTGCTCGCGGTTGAGCATCTCTATCCGAGGGTGCCGGTCGGCGCGAGTCTGGCGTTGGGCCCTACCTTCGCCGGCTCCGAACTGTGCAATGCGGACGCTGACGTGATCTTCGACGGTTGCCTGCTCGATATCAAGACTCGTCTGGGTGACAAGACGGCGAGAGGCAGATCTGATGGCAGGGCTTGTTCAAAGTCGTGGTTGCGGCGTGGTGTCGGGTTGACACGCCATGGGTGAGGTATAAGCCGGGCGGGCACGGTGGATACCGGGATCGTGGTGGGTGCTTGACGTCCACTGCCGATCGATCGGAGTCCTGCCGTGCCCGCACCCGTATCTTCTCTCATCCCGGCCGCTGATGCGCTGCGCGCCCATCAGGTCGAACCCGGTCACGGTGTTCCGGTCGAGGTGTGGGAGGTGTTGTCGATCATCACCGATCCGCGGGGCCGGCGGGGCCGCCGGTATGAGCTGGCCACCGTGCTGGTGGTCGCGTTGGCCGCGGTGGTCGGCGGATCACGGAGTCTGGCTTCGATCGCCGGATGGGCAGCGGATCTGCCCACCTGGCATTGGCCACGGTTGGGGATCACCCGGCGGCCGCCGAGCCTGTCGACGATCCGCCGGGTGCTGTTGCGGGTCGACCCGGAGGTGGTGGACGCGGTCCTGCACGCCTGGCTGGCCACGCTGACACCGGTCTCGTCGCGGTGGCGGGCGGTCGCGGTGGATGGCAAGACCTGCCGCGGCGCCCGCGGTGTGGATGGGTCGAGGGTGCATCTGTTCTCGATCGTCGACCATGCCACCGGGGTGCCGTTGGGGCAGGTCAACGCCGGCGGGAAAGATCATGAGATCGCCGCGTTCGCGGCGGTGTTGGACCGGATCAACCTCAACGGCGTCATCGTCACCGCCGATGCTCTCCACACGCAACGTGGCCATGCCCACTATCTGCACCGGCACGGCGGCCGGTACGTCTTCGTGGTGAAACGGAACCAGCCCACCTTGTACGACCAGCTCGCCGGGCTCCCGTGGAGCAAGGTGCCGGTCGCTCATCGTGTGGTGGAGAAAGGGCATGGGCGACGGGAGTCCCGTACCCTGCAGCTGACCGGTGTCCGGGCCGGGATCGGGTTCCCGCACGCCCGGCTCGTCGGCCGGATCGTGCGGAACCGGACCGAGACCGCCACCGGCGAGACCACGCAGGAGATCGTCTATGTGGTCACCAGTCTCGGCTGGTCAGACATCGCCCCGGCCGACCTCGCGACCTTGGTCCGTGGTCATTGGAGCATCGAGAACAAGGTGCATTGGGTGCGTGATCTCACCTTCGACGAGGACCACTCCACCGTGCGCACCGGCACCCTGCCCCAGCTGATGGCAACCCTGCGCAACACTGCGATCGGACTCCTCCGACTCCGCGGGAAACACACCAACATCGCCGCCGCGACCCGCAGCCTCGGTCGCCAAACCGGCCAACTGCTCGACCTGATCGATCACGCCCAGGTCACACCAGTCACAACAGAATCAACTTTGAATTGACCCTGGATCTGATGGGGTGAGCTTGCAGGACCTCTACCAACTGCTGGGATACGTACTGTTCGATCGGCCGGACGAGTTTGGCATCGAACAGGTCGGCATCTACTCAGCCCGTTATGCCCATCTTGTGACCTGGCCGATCGATACGTTCCTGGCGACGCTTGCGGGTCGGCCGGTCGACCTGGCCGCTGAGCGTGAGCTGACCTGGGCGCTCCTGCAAGGTCGACCTTCACCAACGGGGTGACTTCAACCAGATCGGGCGGTCTGCCGCAGTGTTACGCACCCGGCGACCCAAACGATCTACGTACAACTCGATGACGCGATCGAGGACCTCCGCTCCCGCATGGGCGGACTGCCCAGCCCCGCCGAGGCTGAGGAGATCTGGTCCGACCTTTGGCACCAGGAGGCGCATCACTCCACGGCGCTCGAGGGAATCACCCTGATCCTCAACGAGGTGCGCAAGCTGCTCGCCGAAGGGCGCGCCGTCGGCTCGAAAGAACTGAAGGAGTACATGGAGGTCATCGGCTACGGCGCGGCTGCGAAGTGGGTCTATGGCCAGTCCATGACGCCGGTCTGGAACGTCGCGCCCCATCCACACGCGGCTCCCGGCAACTGACGCCGGCGCAACATCCAGCCGTTCCCAGAGGTTGACCACTTGATGACCGACTGGGTGGCTGGGGTGAACAAGCTCCGCGAACTCAGCGAGGCCCCGTTTCCCGAGCGCCTGGCGAAGATCCACAACGACTTCGAAAGGATCCACCCGTACCTGGATGGCAACGGGCGCACCGGGCGACTCTTGCTCAACCTCCTACTCGTGCGGCTCGGCTACCCTCCGGCGATCGTCTTCAAGAACGAGCGTACGAAGTACCTGAAAGCGATGCGCAAAGCCGACCAGGGCGAGTATGGCCCACTGGCTGAACTCATCGCCCGTGCTGTGACCAACAACCTCTACCGATTCGTGGTGCCGGCTGTCGCTGGGCCCGCACGGCTCGTTCCGCTCGCGAGTCTCGTTGACCCCAAGAAGGGCATTACCCCCACCTCTCTTCGAGTCGCCGTTGAACGTGCTCGCCTCCGCGCTCAGAAGGCCGACAACGGCATCTGGCTGAGTTCGAAGAACTGGGTCGATGAGTACCAGCGAAACAAGCACAAGCGAGCGAAGCCCTCGATGGGTAGGTGACACACGGAGCGCGAGATCGGTTGGGTCAGGTTCGTTATCGCCGCGCAATGCTGTCGATTACAGAACATCGCCTTCGTTGTGAACCGTGTTCAGCCCCTCTCGCCTCCAGTCGGGCGGGCAGGTCATCGTGTTCAGGCCTGGTGATGCGCCCCCTGTTGGCGACCGCGCTCCAAGGCTTGCCGCAAGATGTAGGTCGGAGTCCCGTGGCTGATGCATTGGGCGATCGCCCTGGCCGGAGTCGCCGTCGGGACCTCCTCCCACCAGCCGATCTGTTCGGGAGATAGGTCCTCGTAGTGGACCTTGTAGCGGTGTCCGCCTTCGCGGCGTAGGCGTCGTTGCTTGCCAAGCGTCACGTGGTAGGTGTCTAGGTTGGACCAATGACGTGGAATGCGATGAGTGCTCGCCGGGCGTACGAGTTGATCGAGTTCTGGATTGCCACGCCCTGGCCGCTCACTCGACCCGAGGTGCAGGAACGCGCGGCGCAGTTGGGTTGGGTTGTCGAACGGAATGCGCTGATGAACCCGGTCGATGGGTTGACACAGCCCGCTGTACTCACCGGCGTCCTGCCCGATGGCACGTTTGGCAGTCTCGGTTTCCGAGTCACCGATGTCGTGCGAGACGGGGGTACCCAAGGCGCGGAGTTCCTCGACGACCAGTTCGCGCTGATGGTCAGGGAGGGTGTCGAGCGGTGGGGGACTCCACGATTCAAGCGAGGTCGAGCGCAGACCGCCGAGTGGCATTTGCTCGACGGAGCCCGTGTCGTCGCGCGGCGCTCAAACACGTCGGTCGTGCTGGAATACACCACGCCGCAGCAGTCGGCCGAGTTGCATCGTCGAGGCGAATGACCGATGGATTGTGCGTATGACCTCGCGGACGACCTCGTTAGAGTGGCGACATAACTACTCTGCTTGGCGGTGACGCGGGTCCCCTCGGCTGGTGCGTCCAGTTCGTGGAGGCACCCTTCGCAACGACGTTGCCGACACATGTCGCCTGGCGTCGGTCTCTCCTCGCAGGATCGGCGAACAGGCGATCACCGTCTCCGCGCCACGCCCGTACTTCGCGTCCCTCAATGCGCTCCTCCCATTCGAGGACCCGTGGACGCGAGAGCTGTTCCTGCCGCTCGGCCGGTGGACGGGTTACCTGAACAACGGCGGCGATGGTGGCGACCCGACGGCATCCGTTGCGGTGACGGCGCATTCGCGAACGCTTCGACCGCGATCTGCTCCTCGCCTATCTGTCTGCCCTGGGCGTTGACCTGACTGATGACGCGAGGTGGGGAGACGGCGTCATCGTGCAGCAGGAGGTCTCATACCCCCGCCGTACCGTCACCCTCGAGCAGGCGCGCGCCGACCTTGGGCTGCTCGGCACGGGAGACTCAGGCAACGACCGGTGACCTGCCTTCTGACAGTTCCATTCGGGACTGGTCTGGACTAGCGTCAATCTCGAGCGAGCTGGTCCTGATCGAGGCAGCAACGCTCCCCGAGATGCGCACCCGCAGGGGTGCCACACCGGCGGCAGAGGGGAACCGATCATGCGCAAGGTTGTCCACTTCGAGATCCCGGCAGACGATCTCGAACGGGCGAAGAGTTTCTACGGATCGATCTTCGGGTGGGACCTTCAGACGATGTCGATGCCCGGCGGTGACTACACGGTCGTCAAGACCACCCCGGTGGATGAGCAGACGCAGCTGCCCTCCGAGCCTGGAGCGATCAACGGCGGGATGATGCAGCGGGACGATCGCATCCCGTCGCCGGTGATCACGATCGATGTCGATGCGATTGATGACGCGCTAGCGGAGATCGAGGCACGTGGCGGCACGGTCGTCACGCCGAGGACAGCGCTCCCGGGCATGGGTGTGTTCGCCTATTTCACCGACCCCGAGGGAAATGTGCTGGGCCTGTGGGAGACGACGTGAACTGAAGTCGGGGCGAGCGAGGGCTCGCGCTGGCGATCGATCCTGCTGGCTGAAGATTCTGACTGCCGAATGCGCTCGAGTACGCGGTTGCTGTTCTTGATGCGGAGAGCGACTTGCCGCTTGCCCGTGGGGCATGAAGTTGCTGCTCGATCAGAACTTCTCGTGTGGGCGGGCCATGATCGACCGAGGTTGAATCCGTCACGGGCGTTGCGCACCGACCCACGCGAAGTTGTCGTGTTGTGATTCCTTTCCGCATGCCGCAACAACTTCGCACAGGTAGGGCGGTATCGGCCGAGCCCGCTGGTATCGATGAAGACCCGCTGCAGGCGAGGCTGCCGGTTACTCTCCGACTGCGGCGCGCAGCGCTCGGCGGCGACATCCACGACATCCACGACGTCCTGGACGCGGATGCGGCGGTGGCGACTGTTGGGCAGCCCACGGAAGGCGAGTACGCCGTCTTCGCAGAGCCGGTCAACGAACTGGTGGGTGACTCCGAGGATGTCGGCGGCCTGCGCAGGGTGATTTGCCACCGCTGTTCCTGAGCCGACGATCTGTCAGACCGCGATCACACGACGGATCGCATAGAGCGCCGCTGGCCCGGCACTTCGCTCAAGTGTCGCGAGGATGTCTGTTTCGGACTTGGGGGAGCGTCGCACAGTCCTCGCGTGTGCGGCTCGCAGTTCGTTGGGGAAGTGGTCGGCGAGACGGGCAAGGAGTTCACCTGCCGTGAGCAGTTCGATCCCGTGATCGAACATCCAGTCTGCTGGGAAGTGCTTGATGTTGTCTGTCAGAAGGATGTCGGCGTCAGCCGAGAGGGCGGCGGCGAGTACGTGGCGATCGCCTGCGTCCATCTCGACGGCGTTGGCGATGGCGACGTCGGCTGGGCTGATGTCGATGAGCGCGTACTCGATGAAGCTGTTCATCAACTCTTCGAGCCGCGTCGTTGCGTTGCGATCGAGTCCGAGTTCCGTGCGGAGATTCCTCGACATCTCATCGAGGATCTGCTGGCTCCAGTGGATCTCGATGGCGCCGGCGTCGGCGACGTAGAGGAAGTAGTCGCGCAGGGTTCGCGAGAACAGGATGTTCGCGTCGGCGAGGACGACGGAGATCGTCAATCGACCAGACCGATCTGGTTGGAGAACTCCGCGAGCGCCTTCGCGGCCTTGTCGCGGCGCGCCTGGCGTGCTCGTTGGAAGCTGAGGATTGCCTCGGCAGGGATGCGGTGGTGAGTGCCGACCTTCACGTGGTCGATCTCCCCGGCTTCGATGAGCTTCATCAACGTCGGGCGGGACAGGCCGAGCATGGTCGCCGCCTCAGTGGTCGTGAACACCTCCTTGATCGGAATCACGACCGCGCCCGTCGTGCGCTCCGCATCCAGCAACGCGAGCACCTTCTCGGCACTCTTTCGAGGCAGGCTCAGCGTGATCCTTACGTCCTCTGCCGAACTGTCCAGGGCAGCGCGGAGCGTCTGGACATCGTCGTCAAGCAACTCCGACACACTTCCTCCTACATGAGGCGGGTGAATCAACTGCTCCAACTGTAACTCGCTTCACGGGAGCGCCGAGCGAAGCGAGTGCATCCCGGATGCTCAAGACGTAGAGCACCGGCCAGGTCTGGCCGGCGTAGTCGGAGACTCTGTTGGCAGCGAGATCCGACGACGCGGCTACTTGCGTACGTAGATCTCGACTTTGGAACCGCAACGCGCTTCACTGGCGAACATCTCTGCGGAGAGGGCGAAGACTCGACCGCGCTTCACCTTCTTGGTCTTGCTGCGATGGGTCTTGCCCGGTTTGAAGCCAGCCTTCTTGATGATCTTCTTGGTCTGCTTGACCGTCTTGTTCTTGACTGTCTTCGACTTCGGGACGACGCAGCGAGTGGAGGGGACCTTGGAAGTCAGGTTCCACGACACCTTCACGGTGTAGTTGTCGCTTTTCAGGGTCTTTGACGATTGGGAGACCCAGCGTGATCCGACCTTCTTGAAGTTGATCCACTCCGGCGATACGACAACTTTAGGATCGGAGTTGTTCACCATCCAGGAACTGAATAGGCCCTTGCGCGAGGGGTTGAACTGGTCCTGTTTGTCGATGACGTCATAAGTCTCATCGAAGCCGCCGCAGTCGCCGCCGTAGGTGACGATGGCCATGGACCGTGAGTCGTAGAGTCCGGCATATGCCTTGGCTTTCCAGACAGCTGATCGCGGCTGGGCGAGGAGAACGACACACCAACCACCGGCGGATCCCCGCCGATCCACCCGGTGATCGTTCGGTTGCGATGACAGATCGTGTCATCTGGGGTCGGCCACGTTTCCTCGTGGGTGTAGTTGATCGACTTTATGGTCGCATCCACCGACGACATTTCGCTGGACGTGCCGGAATACACCCATTGCATCGGTCCGGGGAGCGCCAACACCATGGAGGCGCGGTGATGGAGCGTATTGTCGCCCGACGCGTAGTCGGCAGTCTCGGTGACAGTTATCGTTCCGGCGACATCCACGGCCGACTTGGCCGCCTGTGCCTCAGGTGCGGTGACCGCGATCAACGCTGGTGCCAGGAGTGCGGCGACTGTCAATCCGAAGATCGTACGTTTCATCTTGTCCTCCCCGAGAGTCACCCGCGCCTCGGAACCGATAGCCCAAACCAGCCGAGACGATGAGCCTCATCGTAGGGAGTCCACACTGGGCCGTGGGTCGAAATCGAGAAGCCGAGAGTTGCGATGTCCTGCGAGATTATCGATAGCCGGCCTATCTGTGGGTCGGACAGGGTCGAACAGGAAATCAGGCGGGATCAGACAGGGTCGGCGTCGAGTTCCCGTCGACCGACGGTCCAGGCGGACCACAGGCGGTGATAGATGCCACCGCGGGCGACCAGTTGGTCGTGCGTGCCCCGTTCGACGATCTTGCCGCCGTCCATCACGAGGATGCTGTCGGCCTGGGATGCCTGGTCGAGACGGTGCGCCACCACCAGCGCCGATCGGCCCTGGGTCACCTCGTCGGCGGCATCCTCCAAGGCTCCGGCACCCGCCGAGCCCGCCTCGGCGGTGGCTTCGTCCATGACGACGATCGCCGGGTCGAGGAGCAGGATGCGGGCCAGCGCCAGTTGCTGCGCGGCTACCGGTTCCAGTTGGAGACCACGAGAGCCGACCACGGTGTCGAGACCCGAGGGGAGGCGATCGAACCACGAGTGGGCGTGAACCCGGTCGAGCGCCGAATGCATTTCCGAGTCGGTGGCGTCAGGTTTGGCCAGCGTCAGGTCCTGGCGCAGGGTGCCGGAGAAGACATGCACCTCCTGGCTGACCGTGGCGATCCGGGCGATGCGCTCGCTGTCGGAGAGTCTGGACACCGGATACCCGTCGACGAGCACCTCGCCCGCGTCGGGCACGCGCAGGCCTGCCAACAACGCTGCCACCGTGGTCTTTCCGGCACCTGATGCCCCGACGATGGCGATGGTCTCGCCTGGGTTGATGGTGAGGTCGACGTTGCGGACGGCCCAGCCGCTGCCGTAGCTGAAGCTGACATCGCGCAGCTCGACGCGCCCGACCGGAGCGTCGGCGCCGCAGTCGGGCACTGGTACCGGCGGATCGGCCACCACGCCGACGATCCGGGCGAGCGAGGCGTACCCGGATTGGATGACGTCGAGCACCCGCATCAGCGTGTTGATCGGACCGCTCAGCCGGATGATCATCAGCACTGCACCGGTCACCGCGCCCACGGTGAGGGCGCCGGTGGACACCAGGTAGTACCCGACCCCCAAGGTCATGGTCAGCATCAGGAACTCGATGCCCAGCATCCAGCTGTTGAGCACGAGCATGGTGGTGCGGGCCGTGATGCCCAGGCGGACGACGCTCCACGAGGCGTTCTCGATCTCGGTGTGCATCCGGTTCTCCATCGAGTACGCGCGGACTGTCGCACGACCGCGGATGGCCTCGAGCACCCGCCGAGCCCGCTCGGCCATCGCGGCCCGTTCGGCGGCATAACGCTTCGGGGCCCGAGCGAGGTACATCCGCGCAGCCAGGTAGTACACCGGCACGACCACGATCGGGATGACGATGAAGTGCCAGTCCAGCGCCGACAGCGCGACCACGGTGGCTGCGATCGAGAACAGCGAGGTGGACAGCGTGGGCAGGGTCTCGGTCACGGCGGCGGAGAGCTCCGCGACGTCATCGGTGGACCGGCTGACCAGGTCGCCGGTGCCGGCGTCCTCGACTTGATGGGTGGGAAGTCCCAGGGCGGTGCCGACCATGTCCTGGCGCAAGTTGGCGATCACGCGCTCGGACAGCCGCGACACCAGATAGAAGCCGACTGCGCTCATAGCCGCGCCGGCGACGGAGGCGACGACCAACTCGGCACCGATCCGCCACATGGCCTGGACCGCACCGTCACCAGTGACCAGGTCGACGATCTGTCCCATCAACTGCGGCACCAGCACGGTGGCGTACGAGCCCAGACCCAGCAGCGCCACCGCCAGCAGAAACCACCACCTCGCCCGGGGGATCGTGCTCAGCTGCCGCGCCAACTCGCGCCGGACCTGACCGACGGTGGCCAGCGGGAATCGCAATCCGGGATCCGCAGCGGGGGAAGGGACGCTGCCCGCGGTCGTCCTACTCATCCGGCGATCTCCCCGTCGAACCCGGCGGTGAGGGCAAGCAGGTCGGCGACGCTCACATGGTTGGTCGCCACCGCGTGCCAGGCAGGCGCCTCGCTGAACACGAGAGTGATCTTGTCGGCCCGTTGCCGCGACAGCCGATCGGCGATGTTCTGTTCGGTCACCGAGTCCACGGCCGTGGTCGGATCCTGCAGGACGAGGACCTCGGGATCGAACGCGACGGCACGGGCCAGTGCCACTCGCTGCCGCTGACCGCCGGAGAGCATGCGGCCACCTTCGCCCACGCGTTGCTGCGAGCCCGCGGGGATGTCGTCGCAGCAGGCGACGCGGAGAGCCTGCTCGGCGACGGCCAGGTCGGGGTACACATTGTCGGCAACGCTGCCGTCGAACAGGTCGGCGGCGTGCGGGGCGACGATGACCCGGGTCCGGGGCAACGCCTCGAGCCGGGCGACCAACTCGTGGTCGACACCGCGTACGACGGTGAGCCCGGTGGGCAGCGCGTCGATGAAGCGGCTGGTCCGCTCCGCGTCGACCTCCGAGGTGTGCTCGAAGCCGGCACCGAGGACCTCACGGATCCGCAGCCCGGACGCCTCCGCCGAGGCCCAGCGCGAGGCGAGGTTCTTGCCGAGCATCGTCATCGGGGTGATCAAGAACTGGGTCAGGCCCACGACGGTGATGAGCTGACCGATCGTTACGAGCCCATGGAACGCCAGTACACCCGCGGCGATGCCGAGAGCGGAAACGAAGATCGCCCCAGTGGCGTCGGTGGCGCCGTTGAGGCGCGCCTCGGCTGCGTTGGCCTCGACCGTCCTGGCGTACGCAACCCCGGACTCCTCCTCGTAGCGACCGCGGACGGTGAGGATCGCGCCCAGCCCTTTGAGGATCCGCAGTCCTTGGACCACATCCGCGGCGGTGGCGGCAGTCTGGGCGAGGGCCTGCTGGCGGACGACCGACCGGCGCTGCAGCGGGCGGCCGACTCGCAGGGCCACGATCACCAGCATCGGTCCGCCGACGAGGACGGCGAGACTGAGCCAGGGATTGATGGTGTACATCATGATCGCGCCGTAGGTGATCGAGGCCGCCTCGGCGACCGGCATCACCGTCATCATCACGATCTCGCCCACCCGCTGAGTGTCGGCGGAGGCGACCAGCAGCAGACCACCCGGCGTACGCTCCCGGCCCGCGAATCCGCGCGGATCCTGGATCCGGTCGGTGACCATGGTGCGCAGGTCGTGGCTGACCAACTGCTGGCTGCGGACCAGCATGAAGCGCGCGATCCAGTTCACTCCGACGGCGACCAGGTACAGGCCCGCCAGCACCAGGATCCAGAATCCCAATCGCTGCCACGACGGCGTCGCGATGGCCTCGTCCACGGCGTGTCCCACCACCACCGGCGTCAGACCGTTGCGCACGAACGCCGCTGCCATCGCGATGGAGGCGACGAAGCTCCACGGACGCTGCGAGAGGGCCACCTTGAGCGTCCATCGCTTGGCGTCCAGCGCGGGCAGCTTGGATCGTCGTCCGCCTGGACCGGGCAAGGCGGCATAGTCGGCTGCGCTCTCCGGCGCCCAGTTCCGAGTCATATCGGTCACGCGTCGTCGCCCATCCGCAGCAGGTCGGCCAATCGGCGCAGCGCGGGTGTCGCGGCGGTCAGGGCCGAGCGGTCGCTCTGATCGAGTTCGGCCCAGACGGACGAGAGCACTTCGGCGCGTCCGCGATGGAACGCATCCTGCACCTGACGGGCCCGCTCGGTGATCGTCAGCAGCACCGAACGTCGGTCGGACGCCGACCGCTCTCGGGCGACAAGACCGGCGGCCTCCAGATCGCGGAGCAGATTGCTGACCGTCGGTCGCGCCAGATCCAGCCGTTGGGCCAGCTCGGCGGGCGTCACCGACGGGTGGGCTCGGAGAGTGTGCAGCACTGCGACCTGTGCCTCCGGCAGTGCTGGCAGTCCTTGCTGTGCTCGGGTGGCCGCGACGGTCGCCCGGTTCACGGCACGTACCGCATCAGCCACGGCGAGGGCTTGCTCCGTCGTACTGCTCATGCCCTCGAGTATCTTAGTTTTGATACAAAACTACAAGCGGAGCGAGGTGTCCGAGCGCGGCGGGCGGATGGTTCGTCCTGACCGACCGGCGGGCAGCCGGTTCCGGCGTTGCTACCTGTCCTGCGTTGACCGATGGGACGGCTGAGCCGTCGGGAGCGCGATCGATCCGAGGACGCGGAGCTTCTCGGCGCTCTCGGTGCCGGGTTGGGCATGGTAGGCGACGAGCATGAGTCCGTCGGTGCCGCTGATGCCGAGCTTCTCGCGGTCCAGGTGGATGGTGCCGACTTGTGGGTGGGCGAAAGTGACGGCGGCCCCGCTGCGTGGGGCGACGTCGTGGCGTGCCCAGAGCTGTCGGAACAGCGGACTCGCCAGGGAGAGCTCACCGACCAGCTCGATGAACCGTGGGTCGTCGATGTCGGTACCGACGGATTGGCGGAAGCCCGCGATGATTGCGCCGGCCGCTCGCTCACCGTGGATGAACAGCGCCTGCTCTTCGGGGTCGAGGAAGACGTCGCGCAGTCGGTTTCTGCCGGTCCGCAGCCGCGGCGAGAGTGCGGCCGCGAGCGGGTTGGCGACCAGGACGTCCAGATAGCGACCCTCGACGAAAGCGGGCACCGGCAGCTCGGCGACAAAGCGCGTCGTGCTCGGCGGAACGGTCTCGCGGCGCGCCCGTCGGTTCCACCGGCGCGGGTGCTCGGTCGCGAGACTCAGGAGGTAGGAGTCGTCGTCGAGCTGCAGTACGCGGCCGATGGCCTGCAGCACTTGGGTTGACGGGTTGCGATCACGGCCTTGTTCGAGGCGGAGGTAGTACTCGGCGCTGATGCCCGCGAGCATCGCGACTTCCTCGCGACGCAGACCCGAGACTCGACGCTGCCCCACGACCGGGATGCCGACCTGGTCGGGCGTGACGAGTTCGCGCCGCGCCCGCAGGTATTCCCCGAGCAGGGACGGTTCGGTCGGCATATCTCCACGGTAGGCGACCGGGCGTTGGGCCTGGGTGTCCCTCTCGCTACCAGGATCGTCGCTACCGGAACCGGCGCCACTAGGACCATGAGGGATCTTGGCCGGAGCTCGTCTCGTACGCACGATCAGGGCATGACCGATTCTCTCGTCCTTGTCACCGGCGGCTCCGGCTTCATCGCCGGCCATTGCATCCTCCAGCTTCTCGACCGTGGCTATCGGGTACGCGCGACAATCCGCAGCTTGGCCAAAGAGGGGAGTGTGCGCGAGGTCTTGGCCCGTGCCGGGATGACCCGCGGCGACGCACTCGAGTTCGTGGCCGCCGACCTCACGCGCGACGATGGCTGGGCGGACGCGGTCGCCGGCGTCGACGCGGTGCTCCATGTCGCCTCTCCGGTGCTGCCCGGCAAGGTGGCCGACGAGGAGGAGATCATCGGCCCGGCGCGCGACGGCACCCTGCGGGTGTTGCGCGCGGCGAGCGATGCCGGCGTGCGGCGGGTGGTGCTGACTTCGGCGTTCCATGCGGTCGGCTTCGGCCATCCGCATGCGCACGACCGATTCACCGAGGATGACTGGTCGCCGGTCGATGGTCCCGGGGTTGATGCGTACGGGCGCAGCAAGATCTTGTCCGAGCGCGCCGCCTGGGAGTTCGTCGCCTCCGAGGGGCGAGGCATCGAGCTTGTCGTGCTGCTGCCGGTAGCGGTGATGGGTCCCCTGATGGGCAGCGAGATCTCCGGATCCAACCAGCTCATCCAACGCTTGCTGACCGGCGCGATCCCCGCACTGCCGCGCCTGTCCATCCCGATCGTCGACGTACGTGATGTCGCCGCCGCCCATGTCGCCGCGATCGACGCTCCGGAGGCGGCGGGGCAGCGGATTCTGCTGGCCAGTGGGGAACCCGCCATCGCGATGAGTGCCATCGCCGCCACGCTGGGTGACCACCTCGGCGAGGCGGCCGCCAAGGTGCCGACCCGGCGACTAGCCGACTTCGTCGTACGCGTCGGCGCCCTGGTCAACGCCGAGCTCCGCACCAGTGCGGCCGAGCTCGGGTTGGTCAAGCACGTCTCGATCGACAAGGCCCGCCGGATCCTCGGCTTCGCACCTCGCCCTTCCGAGGAGGCGATCGCCGCCGCTGGAAGGAGCCTGGTCGCGGCCGGCCTCGTCTCCTGACTTGTCGCTGACTGGACCGTCGGCTAGTCCGCAGTCACCAACTCGCCGCGGCGACGCGACAGGTAGGCGCGCTCGGCGGTGTTGTCGCAGACGGCGAGGGCAGCGTCGTAGGCGTCCCGGGCGTCGGCGCTGCGGCCGAGCCGGCGGAGCAGGTCGGCCCGGGTCGCGTGGAAGGCGTGGTACGACGACAGCGCCGGCGCGGCCCTGAGCAGCGCATCGACCTGGCTCAGCGCGACCTCCGGCCCGTCCAGCTCGGCGATCGCAACTGCCCGATTGAGGGCGACGATCGGCGAGCGGTCGAGGCGGACGAGCTGGTCGTAGAGTGCCACCACCTGCGACCAGTCGGTGGCGTCGGCGGTCGGGGCGTCGGTGTGCACGGCGTTGATCGCGGCCAGCACCTGATAGCGACCCGGCCGGTTGATCGCCAGGCACTCGCGGACCAGGGCGTGACCCTCGGCGATGAGTCCGCGATCCCAGCCGCCGCGGTCCTGGTCGTCGAGGCGGACCAGTTCTCCGGCGCGGACCCGGGCCTCACGCCGGGCCTCGGTGAGCAGCAGCAGCGCCAGCAGCCCGGTCGCCTCGGGCTCGTCGGGCATCAGCCCGTGCAGGATCCGGGCGAGCCGGATCGCCTCTGCGGTGAGTTCGGCGCGTACCGGTTCGCCGTCGCCGCTGGCGAGATATCCCTCGTTGAAGACAAGGAAGAGCACCGCCAGCACGGCCGCCACCCGGGCCGGCAGATCCTCGGCGGCCGGCACCCGGTAGGGGATCCGCGCAGCGGCGATCTTCTTCTTCGCGCGGGTGATCCGCTGCGCCATCGTGGTCTCCGGCACGAGGAACGCCTGAGCGATCTCGGCCACGGTCAGTCCGCCGAGCAGCCGCAGCGTCAGCGCGATCCGGGCCTCCGGTGCCAGCGCCGGGTGGCAACAGGTGAACATCAGCCGGAGTCGGTCGTCAGGCTGGTCCTCGAAGACCCCCAGCGATTCGTGAGGGCTGTCGTCGTACATCTCGGCGGCCTGTCGGTGCTTGTCGTCCCGCAACTTCTCCCGGCGGAGGCGGTCGATGGCCCGGTTGCCGGCGGTGGTGGTGAGCCACGCGCCGGGATTGGGCGGTACGCCGCTCGTAGGCCACTTCTCCAGCGCCGTGATGAGCGCCTCGCCGGCCGCCTCCTCGGCGATGTCGATGTCGCCGAAGCGGCGGACCAGCGAGGCGATCAGGCGGCCGTACTCCTCGCGGAAGACCCGCTCGATCGCCGCCCCGCTCGTCGTGCTCGCTGGGGAGTCTCGGGAGCCGGCGCCGGACAAGGTCACGTCCTCAGGCGGGTTCGGCCTGGAACGGCCGGACCTCGACCGTGCCCTGGCAGGCCTTGGACCCCTCGGCCGCCCACCTCAGCGCCGCGTCGAGATCAGGAACCTCGATGATCCAGAAACCACCGATGTGCTCCTTGGTCTCCAGATAGGGGCCGTCGGTGATGACTGGGCTGTCTCCCGTGCCGTCGACCACAGTCGCGGTGCTGGCCGATTCCAGCCCGCCGGCGAACACCCAGATGCCGGCCTCGCGCACCTTGTCGTTGAAGACGCCCACCGCGGCGTACATCTCCTGCACGGACGCGGGGTCGATCTCGGCGTAGCCCTCATCGCTGCCGTGAACGGAAAGCAGGTACTGCGTCATGTCGGTCTCCTCTTTGGGGAGCGGTCCCGATGACCGCTTCTCACCCACGCTACGAACAGGCTGGGCCGGATACGACAGCCCGGGTCGGAGAAAGTTCTCGCGCGCTTCATCGCGGCCCCGCAGTGATCTAGCGGGGATACTGAAGTGAGTGCTCACTCACTGGTGCGCCAGGGTTGCTTCGATTGCGTTGAAACCACCCCAGCGCACCAGTGGATGAGCCCTGCCACCCACCACACTCGCATTCCGTCAGCGGCCACGAGCGCTGGGGGGGCTCAGAGCTCGTCGTCATCGTGGAAGTCGGCTCGGTCGAAGGGTTCGGTGCGGCCGGCGGCGATGGTGTGGAGGCCCGGGGCGCCGCGGAAGATGTCGGCGACGAGGATGTGCTTGCAAGGACCGCGGGAGGTGCCGTATTGGGCGATCCAGGGGCAGGTGCAGGTCGCGCTGAGTCCGTGGCCGCGAACGCGGTGCCGGCTGTCGCCATGCCTGACCTCGATGACGTCGTCGGACGCGGCCGCCATGGTGACGGATCCATCGGCGACGAGTTTCCGAGCGGCGATCAGGCGCGGATTCAGAGCCTCAGCCCCCTCGATGGTCCACGGGAGTTGACGGTGGAAGTAGCCGCCCAGGGCGGCGTCGTAGCCGACTGTCCCGCTGGCGGCGAGGGCTGTCAGGGCGCCGCGGACTTGTCCGTCTGACAGACTCAAGCGAGTGGCCAACTCCACAGGGTAGAGAAGCTCGCCCTGGTGATCCTCGTCGAGATAGTGGGCCAGGAATTCCACGGACGCAGGTGAATCCTGACCGGCGAGTTGGTGCAGGAGACCGCCCTCACCGGAGAATCCACGCGCGGGAGTAGGGCTCAGTGCGCAGCTGAGTCTCCCGTCGGCCAGATCCAGCTGCCACAGGGAGACGCCCGATCCGACGCCGCTGGCACCGTCGTCTGGACCGTAGATCGTGACCGACGTGGCATAACGGAGCAGCGGCTCGATCATCCGGAGCCGGCTGGGTCCGCCAAGGGGGACGGTGCGCGGGCCGGATGTGCCCGTGAGACCAAGTCCGCGACCGCCGATCGAGACGAAGAGCGCCGATCGGCCGCCGTCGTTGCGGGGGAGTGCCCGCCAGAACCTGCGCGCCTCGGCGCTGCTGACCTGGGCACGTGGTGTGAGGCCGGCGCCGATGGCTTGGGCTTCGGCGAAGCCACGTACCCATCGTTGCGGCAGCGCTGTCTTGGATTCGGAGACCGTAAGGTCGAACGTGGTGAAGGTGACCGCCTCGTCAGCTTCGTCGCTGATGCGCAGGTGGAGTGGATCGATGCCCTGGACGCCGGCGAGGGCTACCCGGGTCGGTCCGGTCAGATCGATGTTCGTACTGCCGTGCCGCAGCGGTGGACTGTCGATACCGTCAGCCGTCACGTCGTAGCGCAGCGCCATTCCGCAGCAGGCGGAGAAGCTCTCGAACCTCAGCTGGTCGCGGGAGGTCGTCACAACCGGATCGGACGACGCGATCTTGGCGGCAACCATGCCCGGTGGGAGATAGAAACGGTGCCGCGCGACCCGGCCCAGCAGCAGTAGCGCCGCCGCTGTCTGCGTGGGATGGCTCAGATAGCCGCCGAACAGCAGTCGTTGGTCGGGCGACGTGCCACGATCGGGAACCTGGGCGAGGTCGATGATCAGGTTCGACGGACCCGGCCTGGCATCGGTGGACACTCGCCCAGTATCGGCGGAACGGGCCCACGCGGGGCGGGTTGTTGGGAAGATGGCGCGGTGGATCACTGCGGACCGCGCCACCTGCAACTGGCTGATCTGCGCCAGATCCCCAGAGGCGTGATCGGCGGCCTGATCGTTGAGCTGGCCGAGCCGGTGCGCGCCGCTCGCTACCAGGAAAGGTGGGAACGCAACCTCGCCCTATGGGAGGCTGTGGGTGATGGGCTGCGTGCCGCTGTCGACGGCCGGACGCCGGTGACCAAGGTCGACCGGCTGCCGTCCTGGCTGTTGCCGGCGTTGGAAGTGCGGCTTTGTGACCATGACGCGAACCGGCTGGGTGACGACTTCGTCGTGATCCGGATGCTCGAGCTGCTGGGGTTGGCGGACTTCGAGCCGGACGACGACTACGTGCTGTCGATGCTGACCGGGTTGGTGTCGGCGTGGTCGCGGATCGGCAGCATTCAGGGCGAGCCGGTCTGGTGGTTCCGGCAGGACCCGGAGCTGATCGAGCGGGCCTACTGGCGCGCCTACGAGATCGAGGGCCAGGGTGTTGTCTCTCTGCGCATCGGCACCAGCCAGGGCTCAACCAGCAACTGGCGTACCGCGACCAAGAAGATGATCGAGCAAGGCATGATCGCCCGAAGCCGGGTGATCGAGGCCTGCCTGGCCGCCCTTGATCGGGACTTCTCCTCAGCCGCATCGCAGTGGTTTGTCGACATGCTGAATGACCTGGACCTGACGAGCGAGGAGCTTGCCGCCCTGCAACCAGCGCTGAGGCGCCAGCTCCAGCACCATGCCCCGGGCGCGGTGAAGAATGCGCTCACCTGGTTGAAGCGTCTCGACCAGGATGGTCTCCTTGACGACGAGTCCACCGCCCCGGCGCTGGAGGCCGCGCTGCTCGCTCCGACGAAGGTCACCGCGATGGCTGGGCTGCGACTGCTGAGCCGGATCCAGACCCGTACGTCCTCCGCCGATGTGGTCACCGCGGCCCGGGCCGGTCTCAGTCATCGACACACCGATGTCCAACGGGCGGCGGCCCGGCTCATGATCGCCGCCGGAGCCTCCGATCAGCTTCTCGCCGACGCCGATCTCCTCGAGCCTAGCGTCCGACGTGAGCTCGGGATTCAGCCTGGCTCGCCCCCGCCGGGATCCGGCAGCCACGACGAGTGCGGCGACGTACGCGAGACCACCGACGGCAACGGCAGGGACGCGCCACGTCCTCCCGCGACCCAACGCGATGTGGCTGAACGGCTGGCCGCACTCCTCGAACACGCGGACGACCCCTTCGAGCTGGAGCTCGTCCTCGACCGGTTGGCCCAGCTTGGCCGGACTGAGCTCCTCCGCCCCCTCGCGAAACGCGCTCAGACGATCGTGACGGCCAACGTGTTCCACCGGCTTGAGCAGCAGCTGGCCGCCCTCGTGCTGGCCTCGATCGGATCGCCGGTCAGCCCGACCGTCGCGAGCTCGCCGTGGGCCCGGTTTCTGCATCGTCGGCTGAGCGATGTCGAGCGGAGCCTCAACGGCACGGACGCTCCTGGATTCCGCTTGGCCACACCGACCGATCCGGGGGGTTGGCTCGATCCGGTCGAGTTCGTTCATCGAGCCCGTCAGGTTGATCTCACCGCACGCCGCACGGACCTGATCGCGGCGTTGCTTCGGCTCGGGCCGACCGGCCGGGGCGAGGCGTTGCGGCTCTGGGAGAAGATCGCATCCGCGGTCGACCCGCAGCTCGATCAGGTGGTCCTGTACGCACTCGGGGGAGTATTCGCACCGGACATCAAGCTGAGTGATCGAGCCCTGGGTGATTCGGTGCTGAGTGATCGGGCGCTGTGGGTTGGCGCGTCACGTGCTCGGTCGCCCCTCGCCGACGATCCGTTCCTGATCGAGGACGGCTTGGGCGGTGCTGGCCAGGGCCGTGCCCTCGACCCCACCGTGTCGCTCGTCGCGAACCCACGTTGGCGACCGTCCCGCAGGGATGACGAGGACGAGCTGCATCTCCTGGTGACCTACGCACACGCGTGTACGCCGGCCTCGTTCTCCGCTTCCGGTCGAGACTCATGGTGGACCAGGAAGAAGCCGTGGGATATCGACCAGCCATCCGCGTCCGCCGATGTCAGCAGTGTCTGGGAGAGTTTCGAATGGCTCGACAACATCTGGTTGTCGTGGCACGGACTCATTTGGCCCGCCGACGCCGAGCACTACGCCGGCGTTGTCGTCGCGCCGATGTACATCGCGCGCCACTGGACCACTCCCGATTCAACGACACGCGACGCCCTCGCCGGGCTCCGCCGTCACCCGGGCAGGTTCGGTCCCACCGCCGCTACGACAGTGGCCCTCGCCATGACCAATGGCACTGTCGAAGGACGCGTACACGCCGGGGATGCCGTCGTCGATCTCGTTTCTCGGCAACGCATCAGCATGGACGACCTAGCCGCCGCGCTCGAGCGAACCGCGCCGGTCGCCATCCTCAGTCGCTGGGCCAATACCCTTCAGCACGTCGCCGCGGCCGGCCGACCCGAGATCGTGATCCGACTCTTGAGCCGGGTACTCCCACTGCTTCCGCGCGATCAGCATGGCCTCCACAGCCTGCTCGACCTGCTCCACCAAGAAGCGCTCCGTACGAACATCGCGGTCGACGAGCCGGCCCTGCGCACATACCTCTCACAGTTCAGCGGCAGCAGCAAAGCAGCCAGATCAGCTCGCGCCATCCTCGCCCTCTAGGGTTGTTCGCTCCACGATCTCAACGAGGTGAGGTATGTCGAGTGGCGATGTTCGCACCGAGATCCGACGGCGATACGCCGCAGCTGCCCGTGTGGTGCTGGGCGGTTTGGGTCCGACCTGGTCGTCGACGCCCAGCCCGGACCCTCTCAGCCTGTTCCTGGAGGAGGGCCCCACGTTCGGGTCCTGTCACTACTCAGCGGCCGAACTGGCAACGATTCCGGCGGCGGCGGTGCGGGCGAGCCTCGGCTGCGGCAGCCCGACAACTGGTGCGCCGCTCGCAGCTGGACAGATAGTTCTGGACATCGGGTGCGGCGGTGGGATCGACTCGATCCTTGCCGCCAAGATGGTGGAGCCGGACGGCCTGGTGATCGGGCTCGATATATCGGCCGAGATGGTCGAGCTAGCCCGTCGAAATGCCGCCGCAGCGCTAACCCGTAACGCGTTCTTCGTCACCGGCCTGATGGAAGAACTTCCCATCGCGAATCAGCTCACGGACGTCGTGATCGGCAACTCCGCGATCAACCTGTCGACTGCGAAGGAACGAACCCTGTCAGAGCTGTTCCGCGTGCTTGCCCCAGGCGGCAGGCTCCACATTGTCGACCTTGTTGCCGACGACAGTCTGTCGCCTGCCGATCGGATGGCTCGCGTGGTCGACACGAACGCCACCGCAGGACTGTTCTCGGTCTCGGAATACGACAACGCCCTGCGGAACGCAAACTTCTCCGAAGTCAGCATTGCGCCACATCACGAGGTTGCCGATCGCGTGATGGCCGCCCAGGTGACTGCCATCCGGGCATGACCATGTCGGGCCGATGAATATTCCGCTGTGTCGATGATTGCGGCATGATGAGCCCGTGACGGCCAGGCGAGCGGTGCAGCAGCCATCGGTCGACGTGCTCTACGTTGCAGCCCTCGACGAGGATGAACTCGAGGTTGCGAAGGCGATAGCCGGTGGCCCCTTTCTGGGCCATCCGGGTGTAGCGAACTGGATCGAACACGATGTTGATGATGCGACGCCTTATGAGCGTGGTGACTTCGACCTCGCAGACGGATCGAGTTTCTCGGTGGCCATCACGTCCCAGCTTCGGATGGGTGCCGAGTCGGCCTCGCGCACATTGGCAACCCTGATCGAACGATTGCATCCGCGCTGCCTCGCCATGTCTGGAGTATGCGCCGGTCGGCCTGGCTCTGCAGCGCTCGGTGACGTGATCGTTGCAGAGACGGCCTACTTCGCCGCGGAGGGTAAGAAGGTCGCTGACGGACTTCGACCAGATATCCGCACCCAGTCGATGCCGGTGAAGTGGCTGCTTGCGGCGAAGCGGATGCGTGCCGCTGGGTTGCCTTCGTATGCCGAGCCCACGTCTCGAGACTCTGAGGACTGGTTCTTGGAGACGCTGTTGCGGGGTTCGGATCCTCAGGATCAGCCGGAACGCGGCACCTATATCGGCGCCCATCAGTGGACGCGATTCGTTGAGGAACTCATCGCGAAGGGTCTGATCAGGAGGAACGCCAAGCATCGACCGGTGCTCACACCTGAAGGTCGCCGACAGGCTGGCGCTCGCCGGTACGACAACCCGGACGGGCCGTTGAACCTCCCGTTCGCCATCCGGGTCGGCCCTGTGACCAGCGAGCCCTGGGTGGATGCGAGCAATCCCTGGGAGGTCGTGACGACAAGCGGTGTCCGCACGGTGATCGGTCTCGAGATGGAGGCCGCGTCGGTCGCCGCATCCGCGTGGGCGCTCGACGTGACCAACTGGGTTGTGGCCAAGGGGGTGATGGATCACGCCGACGGGAGCAAGAACGACAGCTACAAGGGTTTCGCCGCCCGGGCTTCGGCGGAGGTGGTCTGGGGCTTCCTGATCGATCGTCGGCTGAAGGAGCCTGTGTCGATTCTGTCCGGGACAGACGACCAGGCAGCCTTCCACTCAGCTGGACCGAAGGCGTCGGATCCAGTCCTTCCGCCCAGCAACTTGAAGCGACGCGGCAACTCCTTTGTCGACCGAGTGACTGAGCAGAATGAGTGTTCGGGACTGTTGCGGGACGGGTCGACGAGACTTATCACGATCTTCGGTCCGCCGGGCGCTGGCAAGACCCGATTGGCGTTGGAGGTTGGCACAAATCTGCGGGAGTTCTTCGATGACCACGTGTACGTCGTCGACTTGTCAAGCGTTGCCGACCCCGACTTGTTGTTCGCCAGCATCACGGAGGTCTTGAAGGTAGACGCCGGAGATCCCCTGATCGACGCTCTACGAGAGGTCTTTCGCGGCGTACCCAGTCTGCTGATATTGGAGAACTTCGAGCGGGTCGGTCGTGCGGCAACCCGTGTCTCGGATTTGTTGGCAGTGGCCCCGGAACTCCGGATCATGGTGACGAGCGACGCTCCCTTGGACCTCACTACGGAACGACGATTGGAGGCTCGCCGACTCGCCGGCGGGGACGGTCTCGAGTTGTTCCTGGACCGGGCCCAGCAGGAGGTAGACGATCCAGGCATACGTCAAGACATCATCGAGCTGACCGAGAGCTTGATGGGCCTACCGCTGGCGATCGAGCTGGTCGCAGCCAGGGCGAGGACATCGTCGGTAGCAGAGCTCCGAAAGCTGCTCCGGTCTCCGGACTTCATCCGGCTCGAGAATCTGATGCAGGATGTCCCCGATCGTCAAAGATCACTGCAACGGGCGATCGGTTGGAGTTTCGACCTGCTCGAGCCTGCACAGCAGAAGGTGTTCCTGCGACTCTCGGTTTTCGAAGGGAGCTGGACCGAGCGTGCAGGGGCGGCTCTCGTCGGAGATCTGGTGGACAGCCGGCTGGCTATCGAATGGATGCAACCGCTCCTCGACCGAAGGTTCGTGGTGCGTGACGAGGAACGAGCATCGGATCGGCAACCGCGCTATTCGATCTTCTTCGCCATGCGCGACTATGGCCGGCACCGGCTCGCGCAAGACGTCGAGCACGAGCGTCGGGTCCGGGCTATGCACGCAGACTTCTATCGAGACCTCGTCGAGGGCCAGGGCGAACGCATGGCTGGCCGTGATCGTCGGGATGCGCTGGAGGAGTTGTCGCTTGACCACGAAAACATTCATGCGGCTCTGAGGTTTTTCGTCGAGACCGCCGATCGCCATTCCGCACTACGGGTCGCCACAATGCTCGATGGCTACTGGTGGTCACGTAACTATGCAGAGGGGTACGCGCACCTACAAACCGTCCTGGGGCTCGGGCAGCCAGCTGTCGGATCAGAAGGAGCGGAGCGACTGCTGTGGGGAAAAGTGTGTCTCGCCGCAGGCAAGTTGGCGATCCGGCAGTTCGATCTCGAGGAGGCCAGTTCGCTGTTCACCGCCGCAGCGGACGCGGGCCGGGCCGAATTTGATAGCGGCCTGCTGGCGTTGAGTCTGGAGCGGGGAGCGCTTGTCGACCTCGAACTCAATCGCTATGAACAGGCATACGCGGCCTTAACGGAGGCTCAGACGATCTACGAGACCCTTGGTGGTCGGACACGTGCCGAAGGCATGGCCGATTGTGAGGATGGTCTCGGACTCGTGGCCAGCGAGCGTCGCGACTATGCGGCGGCCGATGCTCACTTCGAGCGCGCCCTTGGATTCTATGCGGAGTACTCCGACCCGCAGCTGTCAGCATGGGTGCGCAGCGATCAGTCGCAGGTTGCGTACCTGAACGGCGATCCCTTGATGGCCCGGGTTCACGCCGAGTACGCGCAGCACGTCGGAAGAGCGTACGAAGACTTGGGTTTGCTTACGTGGTCGGCGAACAGCTTGGGGCACATCGCAGCCTTTCAGGGCGATCTCGACGCGGCGCGGAATCATTTCGTCGAGAGCATGACGTTGGCCATGCTGCAGGGGAATCTGCGTCCGAGGCTGCGGGCGCTGGAGGGACTTGCCGTGGTCGCGGCTCGGTCGCAGCAGGACGAGTCGGCTCTCATCCTGCTGTCGGCCGTCGACCGCGAACGCAAGCATCGTGGGCTGCCCCGTGCGGTCAGCGAGACGCAATTGATCGGATCGGCGCTAGCGTCTTCCCGGTCACGGCTATCCGAGTTGGAGATCAAGCGAGCCGCAGACATCGGCATGTTGACGAGCTTGGATCAAGCCACCGAGCTTGCGCGGGAGGTATAGCCGCCCGCGCGTAGCGCTCATCTGCCCGACGAACTGGGATCGGCTGCAGCTTCCGCGGATTCGCGAGAAGCTGAGTCGCAAGATTGAGCTGATTCCATTCGGGCCTGACGCCGAAGCCGATCCGGGGTCGTTTGACGCCGGGCAGTTCTTGGATCAGGCCATCGGCGAACTGACTCGGATGCGGGTGAGCGGCGTGGTCAGTTCCAGCGACTACCCCGGCTGCTTGGTCGCGGCCGTCGTCGCCGAACGGATGGGGCTGCCAGGCCCGCCTCCGGAGGCGCTTCTCCGTGCGACCCACAAGTACGTGGCACGAGAGATTATGGCCGTCAGCGTGCCGGAGGCAACTCCCGGGTTTCACCTGGTTGATCCGGCGACCGTCGACGCGACGGCCACGACGCTGAGCTACCCGGCGTTCGTCAAACCGGTGAAATCGTGGTTCTCGCAGCTTGCTCAGCGGGTCGACTCTGCTGCGGAGCTGATCGACTATGCGCGGTCACCCGAGGTGGTACGCCATTTACGCCATTTCGTCCGCCCTCTGAATCAGATTCTGGCTGGTTACCCAGAGTTCACCCTGGACGGGGCTCATGTCTTGGTGGAGGATCTCCTGGTGGGATCACAAGTCACGCTCGAGGGATATGTCTTCGACGGTAAGATGACTGTTCTCAGCATTACCGACTCCGAGATGTATCCGGGGACAGAGAGCTTCTCTCGGTTCGTGATGCCATCGGTGGTCACTGCCCAGCAGGCGGACGCCATGGCGAGGCTGAGCGAGCGAGTTGTTCGTGGGCTCGGGTTGTCGCACGGGCTATTCAACATCGAGTTCATCTACAATCCTGCGGACGGCAGCTGTTTCATCATCGAGATCAATCCGAGGATGTGTGGGCAATTCGCCGACATGACCGAGCAGATCACCGGGGTCAACACCTACGAGGTTCTGTTTGCTCTGGGCCTGGGAGACCAACCGCCGCCGGTCTGTGGGTCCGAGGTCGAGACTGTGGCGGCAAGTTACCCACTTCGCCGGTTTGCCGATGGGCGTGTTGCCGCTGCTCCGAGTGAAACAGATATCTCTCGCTTGCGGCGATCATCCCCGGCCACGCTGATAAGCGTCTACTACGAAGCGGGAGATCTGCTATCCAGTAGGCCAAAGCACTTCGACGGTGCCAGTTATCGCTACGCTTGCGTCAATCTGGCCGCGGCGGATCGAGAGAAGTTGGATCCCCTGGTACGGGAGATGACGCGACTGTTGGGCGTCGTGATCACCGAACCTTGAGCCGCTGCGGAATGGTCTCTCGACGCTGTGCGACATCAACTGCTGCGCTGGCGTACGCGGAGCCAGGTCAGGACGGCCAGCACTCGGCGGTGCCCGTCGTCGCTGTCGGTCAGTCCGAGTTTGCCCATGATGTTGCTGACGTGGGTCTCGACCGTGCGGTCGGTGAGCCACAGCCGGCGGGCAATCCCGGCGTTGGTCCGGCCCTCGGCTATCAGGGCCATGACCTCTCGTTCCCGTGGTGTGAGGGTGGCGAGCGGGTCGTGCTCGGTGCGGGGGCCGAGCAGGGTGGCGACCACTTCGGGGTCGAGGGCGGAGCCGCCGGCAGCCACCCGGCGCAAAGCGTCCAGGAAGTCGTCGACGTCGAACACCCGGTCCTTCAGCAGATAGCCGAAGTGGCCGCGTCGGACCAGATCGATGGAGTGCCGGGTCTCGACGTGTTGACTGAGCATCACGATCGGCAGGTCCGGCATCCGGTTCCGCAGGTCCCGGGCGGCCCGGGCGCCGTCGTCGGTCCTGTCCGGCGGCATCCGTACGTCGATCACGACCAGGTCCGGATGCTCGCGCTCGACGGCTGTGATCAGGCTTGGGGCGTCGGGAGCGCGGCCCACGACCAGGTGCCCGGCGTCCTCGAGCAGCCGGGCCAGTCCCTCCCGGAACAGCGCCGAGTCCTCCCCGATCACGATGCGCATCGTGGTTCCTCGGCCTCGTTCGGTGGCGCCACCGAGCGCAGGTTCGGGAGCGCGACCGGCAGCATTGCTCGTACCTGGGTGCCGCGACCAGCCGCGCTGTCCACCTCCAGCGATCCACCCATGGCTGCGACCCGATCGGCCAACCCCGACCGCAGCCCCAGGTGGGCACCGCCTCGCCCGTCGTCGCTGACACAGACGAGGATCCGGTCGTCGCGCCGGACGACTTGCAGCACGATCCGCGTTGCCTCGGCGTGCTTGATGGCGTTGGTGATCGCCTCGCTGGCCACGTAGTACGCCGTGGTGGCTACCGTGTCGGGCAACGAGACGTCGTCCACGTCCAGCTCGACGGCGAGCGGCACCGAGCGGACGAGGTTGGACAACGCGGCCGGCAGACCGTCGTCGAGACTGCTCGGCCTCAGTCCGTGGGCGATCTGGCGGAGCTCGGCGACGGCGGCCGCGAGCTCGGCCACGCTGTCGTCCACCAGTTGGTCGACGTTCACCGTGCCGTCGGCGAGGTGCCGCTGGGCGAGCCGCAGGGCCATCCCGAGCGACACGAGGCGTTGCTGCGCACCGTCGTGCAGGTCGCGTTCGAACCGCCGCCGCTCCGCGTACCCGATCTCCACCAGGCGAGTCCGACTCGACTCCGCCTCGCGCAGCGCCGCGGCGACCTGCGCGCGCAACCGGACCACCTCGACCAGGGTGGTGATGCGGGCCGCCGCCTCGCGCAGCAGTTCGGTCGACGCCGGCCCCTCACCCGGGACGAGGATCCCGATGAGCTGGTGATCGGTCGACACCGGCACCGCCTGGTCGGCCGGCACCGGCGACGCGGCCGCGTCCAGATAGCTGTCGGAGCCCGGCGTCCGGTAGCCCACCCGCAACGCCGGGTCCCGGAGTGCCTGGCGGAGAACGTCCTGGAGCGCCTCGGGACGTGCCCGCCCGGCGCTGACATCGCCGTCGAACCGGTCCAGCGACTGCCGCAAACCCCGTCGTAGCGGATACATCCGGGCATCGACGAACCGCTGGGAGGTCTTCCGCACGGGCCAGAGCAACAGCGCGGCGGCGGCCGTCGCGACCGCCACCCGGACAGTGGAGTCACCGCCGACCAGCGCGCCGGTGATGGTCGACGCCGCCGCATAGACGCCCAGCAGCGCCGCGGTGACCATGCCCCAGGCGACCGCGGAGGCCAACGCCCGGTCGACGTCGTACAGGTCGTAGCGCAGCACAGCGATGCCGATTCCCACCGGCGTCGCCACCAGCGAGGCGATCCCGACGGCACCGCTGACCCAGAGCGGTCGGCCCCAGACGAGGATCTCGACCAGGCACAGCAGGGGATAGAGCGGTACGCCGAGCCCGGCGAGCGCCAGCCATTTGAGCTGCAGTCGCTGGATCCGGTCGGCCCGCCGATAGCGCAGCAGCAGCGACACCGTGGCGGCTACGAACAGCCCGAGCATCACGACGAACGGTCCCAGCGATACCGCATCCACCCAAGGCGGTGGCGGTCCGAACGGGCGCTCCAGCCGGTCGAGGGGAGGCCGGAACGCGGTCGCTTCCACCGCCCCGTACGCCTGGACCACGGCGACGCAGCAGAGCAGCACCGGCGGCACCCACCGCCAACGAGGCGACGGCAACCGTCCGTCGGGGAAGTGGAGCAGCAGCAGGGCGAAGGCGGCCAGGACCCACCAGCTGTTCTCGGCGGTGACGGCCACCAGCCAGGCCCAACGATCTGGCTCGCCCGACCTGGCGAGCCAGATCAGCCAGAGTTCCTTGACGACCACCTGGGCGACCGTCAAGGACAACAGTCCGAGCAGTACGCCGACGACGGCGCCGTCAGGTCGCCGAACCATCAGCAGCGACAACGCACTCGACGGCAGCACGACGGCGACAGCGATCCCCAGCTGCGCCCAGGCGGTGGTGCCGGCCAGGCTTGCCGCGAACGCTACCGACGCGGTCAGGGCCACCGCGGAGAGCGCGGCGAACCCGATCGTGAGGACCCGCGACCACCGCATACCAGCCCTTCGCATATCAGCCCCCCGCATATCTGCACTGTAAGGAGGACATCGCCCCGGTGGCCTCCGTACCAGCACGGGGATCGATCGGGTGCTCGCTCCGATGTGGTCGCAGCCTGCGATTTCTAGTGTCTTTTGCAACGAATCCTTAGCGTCCAGGAGGCCGCCATGACCGCCACACCCACCACCACCCAAGCTGACGGATCCACCGTGCTCGCCGATGGCACCGACCCCGCGCGGGCCCGACGCCGGGTCGCCGCCGTCGGCCTCGGTCTCGGCGCCCTGACCATCGCCGGCCTCCTCGTCACGACGCCGTGGGGGGAGCGCAACGCGACCAGCTACGACGAGATCGCCCCGGTGCGCGACGCGGCCTGGGCCGGGATGCTCGCCGACGGCATCGCATTTGCCGTCGTCGGACTGCTGTTCTCGATGACGGTCCTGTCCCTGGTCCGAGGCCGAGGTCGCGTGCCGGCCCTGGTCGGTGCGATCGTCACCTCACTGGGCGGTCTGCTCTTCGCCATGGGCAGCTTCGCCTTCGCTTCTCTCGCCTGGTACGCCACCTCGTCGGCCATCCCGGTCGACGCCGGCAAAGCGTTGATGGCGTACGCCGCAGAGAACCCGCAGCATGGTTTCGTGCCGGCCATGGTCGGCTTCCTGCTCTTCACGGTCGGATCGCTGCTGCTGGCCGCCTCGCTACTGCGCAGCCGGGCCGTGCCGCTCGCCGCCGTGATCGTGTTCGCCGTCTTGACCCTCTCGCAGTTCGCCGGGGTCGAAGGTCGCGGTCTGGACTTCGTGCAGATCGCCCTGATGCTGCTGCTGACCGGGCTGGCGGTCGTCGGCTTCCGCCGGTCCTGAAGCCGCGCGCGCTCTAAGAGCGGGAGGCGCTGCCCGAAGTCGGGCGAGCCGGTGCTCGAGCAAGGCTGCGCGGTCGGCATTCTGGTGCAACGCCACATAGCGCGCGCCGAACACCCAGAGGAGGGCGTCATCGAGGCGGCGTACGGCACCGGGCGGGTGCCGGTAGTCCATCTGCGCGGCGATCGCGGCCTCATCGGCCTCGCGGAGCACGTCTCCCAGCTCGACCAGCGAGGTGACGCCGAGCTCGAGCAGGATGTCGGCGATCCAGCTGTAGTGCTCGGCACGCGACCAGCCGGCCTCCGAGTACTGCCCGGCGAGGTACGCCGCCAGCTCGCGCGGGTCGAGCCGCGGATCGTCTCCGATCGTCTCGTTGACTTCGGGTGCCACGCCCCGGAGTCGCTCTCGGATCTTGGAGAACTCGTGGTCAGCCAGTTCGAGCAGCCCGGCGGCGAGGGTGAAACGGCGGTCGAACTCGCCGACGTGCTCGGCCGGCACGGTTCCTTTGTAGCGGATGTCGTGCTCGAACTCGGCCCACGCATGCTGCAGCACCGTGCGCACCTGGACCTGGGCCGCGTGCCCGCGCAGGTGGGCGAAGTCGGGATGGCTCTCCCGGGCCGGATCCAGGCCGATCATCAGGTGCCGACTGGCGTAGCCGAAGCGACCCTCGTTCGCAGTCTCCAGCCCCCAGTCCCGGTCGTCGTGCACGATCACCTGTTCGGCGAGGACATCGGCCACGGCGTCGACGTCGTCACGGACATAGGTGATCACCCGGACACCCAGCAGATCGGTGATCTGGGTCAGCGGGTCGCTGTAGAGAGGTGTTCCCAACTTCGTCCGTGCGGCCTTCTCGGCGAAGGACGGCACCGACTTGGTCCGTCCGGTCACTGACAGGTAGTTGATGCCGGCCTCGTCGAGCAGTCCCTGCACCAGGGCGACGGCCTCCTGTCCAGCTCGAGTGAGCTCGCTGTGCTGGGCGGCGTACGCCTGCACGGCGCGACGCACCACCTCGGCCCGGGCCGGGGGAATCTCGGCTCCGAGCGTCGGCGTGATGATGTAGCCGGTCTCCAGGTCGCCGTAACAGGTGGTCAGGTCGCGACGGTGGTGGACGAAGTGGGCAAGGTAGGCACAGAGCACGGCGTCGACCTGGTCCTCGACGTGGCGCAGCTCACTCTTCCGAGTGGCGTTCTCGACCTGATGACGTAGCCCGGCCCAGGTCTCCTCGGTCGAGACCACGCCAGCCACCAACGTCATCAGGCTCAGCAGCTCCGAGCGCAGCAGGTCCAGATCGCGACCAGGCTTGGCCTTGTAGCGCAAGACCTTCGGCAGTCCGAACAGCACGATCGTCGCCGGGTGCGGATAGACCTCGATCGCCCGTCGCCGCCGACCCGACCGCGGGTCGATGTCGAGGCCGAGCCGCTTGGCGACTCGCGCTGCCCGGGTGCCGTTCGCGAACTCGGGCTTGCCCGTGTTGGACGGGTGGGTGGCCGCGTCAAAGCGACGGAAGTCCTTGCTGAGCTGTTGCTCGGCCGGCCGCGACCCAGTGGCGTTGGTGACCACGATCGGGGCGTCGATCGCGGCGAGACAGTCATCCTCGGCGTATGCGGCCAGTGCGGCCACGATCTCGTCGTCGGTGCGCACGGCGCTCACCTCGAGCAATCGGGCGTCGTTGTCGATGACCGCGAGGCCGGTGGGTCGCTTGTCGCCCCAGGCGAGGTCGATACCGATGAAGTGCACGTCCACACCCTGCCGTATCAGCGTATTCGCCGACCTGGAGCCGCTCCGGCACCCGGTCAGCTGCTCCAGCGAGACCAGGCCGCCTGCTTGGTGGTGCCGGTGATGTCGGCCACCTGGCTCCAGGATCCGGCAGCCGCCACCTGCCGGGCCGCCTCGCCGAGGCTGACACCGACGTACGTGCTCAGGTCCACCAACAGCTTGAACGAGCTGTGCGTGCCACGTCGCGCTAGCTCGGCCACTGCCTGCTGGGCCATCGTGGCAAGCTGCTGGTCATCCAGCTCCGACATCTGCTGGTAGGGGATCTCCGACATGAGCCCATTGTCGGGCAGGGTGCTTCAGGCGGCCACCAGACCACCCTCGCCCAGGGTCGCCGTGAACGTCTCGTCCCGGGACCCGAAGCCGCGGAGCCACCGCTGGCCGGGCCACCGGTACTCCAGCTGTTTCTCACCCACGTCGTAGACGGCGGTGTACAGCGTGCCGAACCCGGCGGCGTAGTCGGTCGTGTGCAGCGGTGGTCTGAGCAGCTCGGCAGCAACCATGTCAGGTGTCGACCCACGATCGACCAGATCTCGGAGGTGGTCCTGCCGCTCGACGCTGCGGTAGCGCGTCGCATGGTCGCGATCCAGAGGCTGGTCCCAGCGGTGGTTGGTCGCCATTGAGCGGGTGCGCAGCTCCACCTCTCGACCCGGCCCGACGTACGCGGTCGCGAACTGTCCGGAGCGATCCACCAGCGTGAGGTTGTACGACATCGCGACCGGCAGACCCCGCAGCGCCGCACGCGCCTCGTCGACGTCGTGGCAGACCTCCAGCAGGTAGCGCACGACCAGCGGAATGCCGAAGCCTGGGCCCGTACGCCGGTCGCCGCCGAAGGTCAAGGAGACCGCCAGGCCGGAGCCGTTCATGCCGTCGAGCAGCCCCCACAAGCAGTCGCCGGTGCCGATCACCGGCTGGAGGTAGTTGGTGCTGATGCTGACGCACTCGAAGAGATCCGGGTGATAGTCGTAGTTCCGCAGCAGAGTGGGGGACGGCTCGAGAACCGCAACCTGGCTGCAGGCGGCGGGCGCGAACGCGGGGAGGCGCCAGTGACTGAGCATTCTGGTGGCCACGTCGTCGAAGCCGGTCTGCCGCGACAGCCGGGCCCAGGTCGGTAGCAGCTCGGGCATGTGTCGGGCGAGTGACGAGGCGGCTTCGATCAGCGAAGGCCGGGCTTCCAGACCCTCGGACAGATACCAGCGGCGGTAGGCAGGCCAAGTCGCGTCGAACAAGGCACGCCAGCGGGGACCGGGACCAGGTTCGCAGATTCCGTACATCGTCAAGGTTTGCATGACGTCAAGTTGTACTTGACGATAGATCCAGAGTCAAGAGAACCTTGACGGAAAGCCGAGCGCAGCACGGCGACTGCAAGCGGACTGCAAGACTGGGCGCGCAGGCTCGGGTTTGGCAAAATGAACCGAGTCGAGGAGCCTGTGATGTCCCAACCGCCTGTGGTTGATCGCTCGCCGAGAGTGATGCTGCCGATGCCTGAGGTCTTCGGCTCAGTCGAAGATCTGCTGGTCGGCGCCACCAGCCGCCACCTAATCGAAGCGCCCGGTAAATCCGGGGCAGTCCTCGAGCGGGTGACGATCGGCGACACGGCGTACGTGGTCAAATACCTGGACCACGACCGCGACTGGTCGCTGCGGGCGGCCCGGGTGCCCGGCAGCCCGACCGTGGCACTGTGGCGGCGCGGGATCCTCGGCGCGCTGCCGGCCGAGATCGCCCAGCCGATCGTCGCAGTGGCGCACGATGAGCGCCGACCGGCATTGTCCGCATTGCTGATGCACGATGTCGGTCCATGGCTGATCCCGGCCGTCGACGACCCGATCACCGCGGAGCAGAACGAGCGTTTCCTCGACCACCTGGCCGCCCTGCATGCGGCCTTCTGGCAGACCACCCAGGACATCGATGTGGTCGCGCCGATCGATCGTTACCTCGAGCTCTCGCCGCGGATGGCGGCGGAGGAGGCAGCCCTCGAGCAGGAGCATCTGGTCCCACGGCTGGTCGCCCAGGGCTGGCCGCTGTTGGCCTCGGTCGCACCCCGGGCCGCAGCGGTCGTCGTACCACTCGTGCACGATCCGACGCCGTTGCTGGCCGCGCTGGCGACGACGCCGCAGACCCTCGTGCACGGCAACTGGAAGCTCGACAACCTCGGCATCGACGATGCCGGCCGCACCATCCTGCTCGACTGGGAGACCCCGGGGCGGGGAGCCGGCACGGCCGACCTGGCCTGGTATCTGGCGATCAACTGCCGCCGGCTGCCCGTCACCAAAGAGGAGGCCATCGATCTCTACCGCGCCGCACTGGAGCGCCGTGGCATCGACACCTCGCAGTGGTGGGATCGCCAGTTGGCGCTCGGACTGCTCGGCGCCCTGGTGCAGTTCGGCTGGGAGAAGGCCTTCGGTGGGTACGACGACGAATTGGCCTGGTGGGAAACGCGGGCCGTCGCGGCAGCACCGTTGCTGGCGTGACCGGCGCGATCGCGGACGCCTACGATCGTTCCGCCGATGCCTGGCGGCGGGGTCCCGCACGACTGTATGCCCAGCTGGCCGATGCCCTCCTTGATCGCTCGCCGGGCCTCGTCCGAGATCGGGTCGTGCTCGACGCGGCAGCCGGGACGGGAGCGATGGGAGACGCGGCCCGGAAGCGAGGAGCGGCCCGGGTCGTCAGTACGGATCTGGCGCCGGCAATGCTGTCTGCACCAGCCGTCGTTGCTGATCTGGTGCACTTACCGTTCCACGACGGCGCGTTTGACCTCGCCCTCGCCGGCTTCGTGCTGGGCCACCTGTCGAAACCGGAGGCAGGCCTGCGGGAGCTGCGCCGGGTCGCCGCCGGGGTGGTCGCGTCGGCGTTCGCCGAGGGCTGGAGTCATCCGGCCAAGCGAGTCGTCGAGCAGGTGCTCGCCGAGCGCGGCTACCGCCCACCGGCCTGGTATGTCGCCTTCAAGGAAGGCAGGGAGCGGTACGTCGGGGATCCCGCCCGGCTGATCTCCTTGGCCCGGGCCGCCGGCTATGCAGAGGTCAGGGTCGAGCAGTGCGAGGTCACCGTCGGAGCAGTAACGGCCGGCGATCTCGTGGCCTGGCGACTCGGCATGGCGCACCACGCGCCGTTCCTGGCGACCCTGAGCCCCGCCACCCGTCACACGGTACGGAGCGAGGCCGAGCAGCAACTCGCGGACGCACCTCCGGTGGTCGTGCCGGTCCTGGGGCTCATCGCGACCTGACCGCCGCGGCGGATCGCCACCGCTCGAGCTGCCGAGCTGCCCCGGCCCGCAACTCGTCGCCGTGGTCACCGGATCGGCGAGCGAGGTCGGCGACCAGTTCCTCCGACCGGGCCAGCCACCGCTCGTCCCCGAGCGCGGCACCAGTGCTGCCCGCCCACCACCACGCTTCGATCCCGACCGCACGCTCGACCCGACCGAGGTCTCGCCGCACCGCCGTGGTCTCGACCGGCTCGCCCAGCGCGTGCGCGGCCCGATGGACGAGGAGACGGGCACAGGCCTCGTACCGAGGGACAAGAGCTCGCGCCGCGGCGCTCGCCAGTTCCTCTGCCACGCGCAGCGCCGACTCGGGCTCGCCGCGGAGCAATTGGACCTGCGCTTCGAGCAACTGCAGCTTCATCGCCAGCCGCCACCCGAAGACGAGGTCGCCGACGAGCGCTGCCCGAGCCTGGTCGAGGAACCGCGCTGCCCGGTCGGGATCATCGGCTCGGATCCGTTCCTCGGCGAGGTCTTCGAGCGCGGCGACCAGAACCTCCGGGATCACCACGCCGTCGACGGCGTCGGCAGCCGCCTCCTGGTGCGCATCGACGCCGGCCTCGACCGCACCCAGGTTGCGCAGCACCCATCCGGAGAAGTTGACGCCCCGGCCGGCAAATCGCGGCACGTCGCGCCGCGCCACCTCGGCGGTGTAGTCGGCGAAGCAGGCCAGTGCCTCCTGAGCCCGACCGGCGGCGGCGAAGGTGTGCCCGGTGAAAAGCAGCGCGTGCATCGACGCGGAGGTGTGTGCAACGCCGATGCCGGGTCTCGTGGCCGGGCGGAGCAGCATCAGCGCCTGGTCGATCTCGCTGCGATGAGCGTGCAGCACGCCGCGCCAGGCGGCGGCCTCGAGCCGGTCCCCGCCCTTCGCTTCGTGCAGCGCAGCGTCCAGCTGTTGTCCGGCCCGGCTCAGCTCCCCGCGTGCGTGCAGGATCCGTCCGGAGGCGACCAGGCAGCGGGCACGGGAGGCCGCGTCCTCGGCGGCAAGGGCGCCGTCGTCGGCGTAGGACGCGGCGTCGTCGAAGCGTCGGTCGAAATACGCCGCCCAAGCGGCTGCCTCCCACCGCAGCGGGCCGGCATCGCGCGCGGCCACTGCGTCCGCTTCGGCGTCGCGATAGCGCCGCCGCTGGATCCGTACGCGGGCACGGGCGAGCAGGGTGGTGTCGTCCGCGGCCTGGGCGAGCGACTGGTCCAGCAGGTCTTCCGCCGTCGCGTAGTCGAAGCGCTCCGCCGCACGGTCGGCTGCGATCCGCAACCACTGGGCCGCGAGGTCGCGGTCGCCACCGAGCAGTGCGTGCTCGGCGACCATGGCCGGGTCCACGTCCCGGCGGCGGGCGAGGGCCCGCCCGGCCTCCCGGTGCAGGGCGGCGGTGCGGCCGAGACTCGTCCCGGAGACCAGCGCCGTCCGGACCAGGTCATGACGGAACCGCAGTCTGCCGGAGGTCTCCACCAGTAGCCCGCCGCGAACCGCCCGCTCCGCATCGGTGAGCACGTCCAAGGTGCCACGGCCCAGGATGCCCGCAAGCAGGTCGATGTCGAGCTCGTCGCCCAGCACCGCCGCCGTGCGGACCAGCCCGCCCGCCGATTGCAGCTGGTCGCACCGCGCCGTGAGCGCGGCGACGAGGGACTCGGGCAGCTCACCGGAGGGGACGCTCGCGAGCTCAGCGAGGAAGAGTGGGTGCCCGCCGGACCGGGCGTGCAGCTCGTCTGCTCGCTGTTCGCCGACCAGGGCCGCGACATGCGCCCGGTCCAGAGGGCCGAGCCCGACGTGATCGGTGACCGGCAGGTCTGGGCACTCTTCGGGGCGTGCGCCGAGAACGACGACGATCGGCAGGGGACGTCGGCGCAGATAGGTCAGCCAGTCGGCCAGCGTCGGGCCGGCCAGATGCGCATCGTCGATGACCACGACCGCCGCCCGGTCGCCCGCGATCCGGCCGATCACCCGGGTGACAGCGCCGTAGAGCACGGCGGGGCCCAGCGCCGGGTCGACCGATCTGGTGGTCGGCTCTGCCGTTCCCAGCAGCGGCGCGAGGACGGCCGCGTCTGCGCCAAGCAGCGCGCTGGTGTCGACCTCCCGCAGATCTGCGGCGAGCGCCGAGAGCAGGACGTCCAGGGGCGCAGCCCGGTCCAGCGGTCCACACGTCCCGAGGAGCACTCGGTCGCCGAGGGACCGCCGCTTGGCCGCCCAGCTGGTCAGCAACGTGGTCTTGCCGATGCCGGCCTCGCCGGAAACCAGCGCGACCCTGGGCACCCGGGTCGCGGCCGCCCGTGGCACCAACGAGTCGAGGTGGGCGAGTTGGCTGTCCCGGCCGACCAACGTCGGCACGGGCATCGCCGGCCGGGTGACCGGCAGATCGCCACGCAGGATCGCAGTGTGCAGTTCGGCGGTCTCCGCAGCCGGGTCGGTGCCGAGCTCGTCGGCGAGGGTGGTGCGCAGTGTGGCGTACGTGCTGAGCGCCTGGGCGGGTCGCCCACCTGCAGTATGGGCCAGCATCACGGCGCGGGCCGCCTGCTCATCGAAGGGGTCGGCAGCCAGATCGGCCGCGGCGAGGTCGAGCGCGTCGCGCCACTCGCCGGCAGCCAGCAGACCGGCGGCCGCGACCCGCCGGGCGCGCTGGACCAGGCGGGTTGCCGCAGCGTACTCGGCAGCGGCCCAGGTTGTTTCGGATCGCACCTCCGGCACCGATCCACCAAGCAGCGCGAGCACTGCCCGCGCTGCGCTCGCCGTGCCTGTCTCGCCCGCCTCGAGCCGCCGTTCCGCCTCGCGCACCACGACGTCCAACTCGACAAGATCGATCCAGTCGGCGCGCAGCCGGTAGCCCTGATCCGAACGTTCCACTCGGCTACGGCCGAGCAGACGTCGCACCCGGCTGGCGAGAACCGCGACCTGATCGTGGGGCCGGCTGGGTGGGATGTCGCCCCACAGTGCGTCGACCAACGCGTCGACCGGGACCGGACTGCCCCGCGCCAGGGCCAGGAGCAGCAGCAGGCTCCGTGCCTTCCTGTCCAGGTGTGCGACATCGAAGGCATTGACCGACAGTCCCCCGAGAACACGCACCGCGAGTTCGGTCACGTGGCCATCGTAGGACTGCTGAACGGCTCAGTGTTTGGCGTAGTTCGACGCGCCCCACCAGTCGACCACCACCGCCGGCTCGTCGCCGATCACCCACGCATCGTGGCCCTCGGGCAACGATGTGACATCCCCGGGTCGGGCGACCAGCTCGGTGCCGTCCGCCATCAGGATCCCGAGCTGGCCGCTCACGTGGTATTGGAAGTGTGGTGCCTCGCAGAGCTCGGTGCCGGCGATCGGCTTCACGTGCTCCGACCAGCGCCAGCCCGGCTGCAGGGTGAGCCGGCCGATCTCGGCCCCGCCGATGACCACCAGGTCGACGTTGCCGTGCTCGAACGACCGGGTCTCGTCGGGCCTTGCGAAGGTCTTCTGCTCGGTGTGCTGGTGGGTGCCACGGAGATCGTGGTCGTGGTTGTTCTCGGTGCTCATCGGGAGCCTCCTCGAGGTCAGTGACGACGCATCTCGCCGTCGTTCCCATGAGCCTGCACCCGCCGATTTGCAGCCACTTTGCAGCAGTTTCGACGATCTGGGCTCAGCCGGCGGCGACCCGTCCGACGGAGCCTGTTTTCGCGCGGCGCAGGCGACGCCGACGCAGTGCGGCGGGTGTGGTCAGCACGAGCGCGATGAAGACTCCGATGACGGCGCCCAGTCCGTTGGCGAGCAGGTCCCGTTCGTCGGGTACGCGGCCCGGAATGCTGCGCTGGGCGAACTCGATCGCGCTGGTCATCGCGAACGATGCCCCGAGGGCGACCCACCACAGGCGTGTGCCGAACAGCAGCATCAGGAACATCCCGACCGGCACGAACAAGGCGATGTTGGCCAGGAACTCCAACTCGCGGTCGTCGATCGACTCCAGGTAGCCGCGCCGGTGGAGGGCATCGAGAACCCGGTAGATGATGGAGATGTGCTCGGCCGCATAGGCCTGCGGGGTCAAGGTCAGCCAGGCGACGAACGCGAGGTATCCGCCGGTCAGCAGGCTCAGCAGGGGATGTCGGTGGAGCATCAGTCCAGTATCGCCAGTCCCGCGGGTCGGCACCTGGGGTGATGCTGTGAGTTTCGTCCCGTTGCCGTGGCTCGACCCCTCGTAGCCTCCGACGGCCACGATGCCGGTCCGTCACTGCGATGAACGCAGTCGATTCCACCACATCGACAGCCCGAGTGCGGTCGCGACCAGCAGACCGCCGGCCGCGGCGAACCACGACGCAATGTCCACCTGCTGGGTCACGACCGTCACGTGGCTGGGCAGGTCGCCGAGGGCATCGGCGAGCTGATCGGCGCTCTCGGCCCGGTAGTACTGTCCACCGGTCTTCTCGGCGACGGCTTGCAACGAGTCCTCGTCGATGACCAAGGGATTGCCGCCACCCGGTCGGCCGCCACCGCCGCCGCGCCAGCCGCCGCCAGTGCCCCAGCCACCTCCGGGTCCCCACCCGCTGGCCTGCTGCCCGGTGCAGACCAGCTGCGTCGGGGTGGTCGTGCCGAAGCCGATGGTGAAGACGCGCAGACCCCGAACGGCGGCGGCCTCCGCGGCCTCTTCCGGTTCGACGCCCTGGGTGTTCGCCCCATCGGTGAGCACCACGATGACGTCGGCCGCGTAGCCCACGCGCTGGGCATACTCGGCGTCCACGCCGCTGGGTGCCACCGTCGGGTCGACGTCGGCGATGCCGTCGATGGCGGTCAGGATGGCCGAGCCGATCGCCGTACCGCGCGAGGTGGTGAAGGCGTTGATCGCATCGATCAGCTGGTCCGGATCATTGGTCGGCGGGACCTGCATCGCGGCGAAGCCGGAGAAGGCGACCAGCCCGATCTTGACCTGGCCCTGCTGTGACTCGATGAAGGAGATCGCGGCCTGCTGGGCGACGGTCAGCCGGTTGGGCTCCACATCGGTGGCGCACATCGATCCGGACACGTCCATCGCGAGCATGATCGTCGTCGAGTTGGAGGCCACCGGCACCGTGGCCTGCGGCCGGGCGGCGCCGATGCCGAGCGCGGCGAATCCGAGCATCAGCAGCAGGGCTGGGAGCAACCGGGTCCAGCGGGTACGCCGGGGTAGGGCCGACCTCACCAGCGCGATCGAGGTCACCCGGACCGCGGACCGGCGCCGTCGCCGTCGCAGCAGCCAGGTCGCGATCAGGACGATCGGGATGATCAGCAGCGACACCAGTGCCCAGGGCCAGCTGAACGTCATCAGACCAACCTCCCCGTCGAGACGGCGGTGAGCAGGGTGCCGACGACCAGCAACGCCAGCGCGACACCGCTGAACCCGCCGGCCAGTGGCACCGGCTGCTTGGCCACGGTCAGCCGGAGGTCGATGTCGGAGGCGACGCCGTTGAGCGTGGTGCCGTCCAAGGCCGCGTGGTAGCTGCCGCCGGTGGTCTGGGCGATCGTGGTCAGCCGTGGCGTGTCGAGAGCGGTGTGCACCCGGAAGCCGTCGACCTCGACCGTCGTCCCGTCGACGGTGCCCACACCTACTGTTTCGATGTGGACGCCGGCATTCTGGGCGATCGTCGCGGCGGCGGCGACGTCGTCATCGCGATCGGTCCCGCCGGAGTCCTCGCCGTCGGAGAACAGCACGATCGTCGCGGAACTCCACGAGCCCAGGTCGGGGAGCTCACCGTCCTTGCCGATCGTCACCGACCTGCCGGTGATCGCGCTCAGGGAGCCGAGGATCGCGGCCGTGAGCGAGGTGCCGCCGGAGATCCGGAGGCTCTCCACCGCAGCCTTGGTCACCGTACGATCCTGGCCGGCGGCCGAGGAGGTCAGGGCGCCCTGGTCGAAGCCGACGACCCCGATGTCCACACTGTCCGGCTGGGCGTCGATGAACGCCAGCGCCGCCTCCTTCGCTGCGGTGAGGCGGTCCGGGGTGACATCGGTGGCCCTCATGCTGTTCGAGACGTCCATCGCGAGGATCACCGTGCCGGCGCTGCGCGCCACCGGGAGGGTGGCCATCGGACCGGCTGCGGCGAAAGCCAGCACGAACACCCCGGCCAGGGAGAACCACCGACCCAGGTGCCGTGCGCGCCGGCCGGTGATCGTGACCCCGGCCGCCGCCATGGCCGCCGATCGGCGCCGGCTCAGCAGGACAGTGCCGACGGTCAGCCCGATCGCCAGCAGCAGGCTGATCGCGAGAACGAGGGGATAGGAGACTCTCATGGGCCGAGCTTCACCGTCTCCGCCGCCGAGTCTCGCCGATCACCGCGAGCAGGGACTCGACGAGGTCGCTGTCCGTACCGATCCGATGCAGGGGCACCCCAGCCCGTCGCATCCCCGAGGAGAGGGCTGCGTCCCGCTCATCCACCCCATCGCGGAACCGCTCGCGGAACATGGGATCGGCCGAGTCGACCAGCAATTGCTCGCCGGTCTCCGCATCCTGAACGACGATCAGGCCGACCTCCGGCAGTGCATCGTCGGTCGCGTCCACCACCCGCAGCGCGACGACCTCGTTGCGGTGCGCCAACCGGATCAGTGGTCGCTGCCACTCGCCGGTGCCGATGAAGTCGGAGATCACCAGCACCAGGCATCGCCGGGCCAGCGTGGTGACCGTCTCCAGCATCGCGGCCAGATCGGTGGTGGTCGATGCCTTTCCTGGCAGAGGCCGGTCGAGCTCTCGGCCGATCCGTAGCGCCTGGTTGCGCCCGCTGCCCAGCGGCACGATCCGCACCTCGGCGGCGTCGTACAGCACCGCGCCGACCCGGTTGCCGTTGCGGCCGAGCATTCGGGCCAGGACCAGCGCGAGTTCGGCCAGCACCTCCTGCTTGCCCCGACCGGTGCCGCCGGCCGCCATCGAAGCCGACCGGTCCAACACCAGCCAGGTGGTGAGCTCCCGGTCTTCGGTGAACTCGCGTACCTGCGGCTCGTCCAGCCGTGCGGTGACATTCCAGTCGATGTGCCGGGCGTCGTCGCCTTCCTCGTACGCCCGCAGCCCGTGGAAGTCCCAACCGATGCCGCGCCGTGCGGTCCGGTATCCACCCTGCAGCCGCCCGTCGAGTCGGCGGACGATCCGCCACTCGAGGCGGTGCAACAGGCGATCCGGCGCGGTGAGCATGGTCTGTCGATCACCCCTGCAGCGCGACGTCGGGGGACGGTACGGCGCGGAGCACTCGGACCAGGATGGCGTCGGCATCGAGATCGTCGGCCAAGGCCTCGTACGAGAGCACGATCCGGTGCCGGAGCACATCCAGGGCCAGTTCGTCGACGTCGTACGGCAGCACATAGTCGCGGCCACGCAGGAAGGCCAGGGCACGGGCGCCGGTGACGAGGGCGATGCTGGCGCGCGGACTGGCACCGTAGGTCAGGTACTTGCTCAGGTCGGCCTGGCCGATGCTCGCCGGTGTTCGGGTGGCGGTGACCAGCCGTACGGCGTAGTCGACGATCGCCGGGTCGACGTAGGTCTGCTCGACACGACGGCGCATCTCGAGCAGGTCCTGCGGCGTGAGCATCACCTGCGGCTGCTCGGGCGGGACCAGGGCCCGCTCCACGATCGCGTGCTCCTCGGGAGAGGACGGGTAGCCGACGACGACCTTCATCATGAACCGGTCGACCTGCGCCTCGGGCAGGGGATAGGTCCCATCGGATTCGATCGGATTCTGGGTCGCCATCACCAAGAAGGGCTCCGGCACGGTGAAGGTCTCCCGGCCGATCGTCACCTGCCGCTCCTGCATCACCTCGAGCAGGGCGCTCTGCACCTTGGCCGGCGCACGGTTGATCTCGTCGGCCAGCAGCAGGTTGGTGAGCACCGGACCCAGCACGGTCTCGAACTCGCCGGTCCGCTGGTGATAGACCCGGGTGCCGACGAGATCGGCCGGCACCAGGTCCGGGGTGAACTGGATCCGCTGGAACTGTCCACCGATGGCGCCGGCCAGCGACTTGACGGCAAGGGTCTTGGCCAGGCCTGGTACGCCCTCGACGAGCAGATGGCCGCCGGCGAGCATGGCGATCGCCATCCGCTCGAGCAGGATGTCCTGACCGACGATGACGCGCTTGACCTCGTACAGCACCGGTTCCAGAGGGTTCGACGTCATGGCTTCCCTTCGTTGGTCGGGTTCATCTCGTTTGGTGGGCTGGTCTCGGATTGGCTCATAGCTGGGGACCTCTGTTGCCGGGGCCCTCGTCACCGTCGCCGCCGGCGAGCGCGGTGCCGATCGGCACCGCGAAGCCGATGCCGGCGAACGCGTCGTCCTTGCCCGGGTCGGCGATGGACACCACGACGCCGACGACGAGGCCCTGGGCGTTCAGCAGTGGGCCGCCGGAGCTGCCCGGATTGACGGCGGCGTCGAACTGGATCAGACCCGACAGGGTTCCGCCGGACGTCGTCTTCGTGGTCCGACCGAGACCCGACACCACACCGGTGGTCGTGCTGTCCCGCAGGCCGAGCGGGTTGCCGATCGCAACCACGTCGGAGCCGACGGCGATGCCGCCGCCGAGCACGGCAGGGACCACGACCTCGGGCAGCTTTGCCGGCATCAGCGTGGCGATGTCGGACTTCGGATTGGTGGCGGCAACCTTCGCGGTGGCCTTGGTGCCGTCGGCGAACAGGATCGAGATCCTGCCGCCGCCGGAGATCACGTGATGGGCGGTGAGCACGAGACCGCTGTCGTTGACGATCACCCCGGAGCCGAGCGATCCCTTCGTCGTGGTGATCAGCACCACCGACGGTGCGACCTGCTGATAGAGGACAGGGACTGGGAGCGGGGTGGCCGTCGACGGGGTGGGCGCCGGCGTGCTCGCTGTGTCGGCCGCAGGCGCGGTCGTGCTGGAACCCAGCTTGAACGCCAGCGTTGCGATGACGGCCATGGCGACCACGAGGGCGGCTGTTGCGGCGATCGTCCAGCGCCAGCTGGCTGGTCGGGCGACCCGGTCGCGTGTCGTGGTCCTGCCGACCTTTTGAGGGGGGTGCTGTCTCTGTGGTTTAGGTGTTCTCCGGGAGCGGCGTGGCGGGGATTTGCCGATCGTCATGACCTCGCCGGCGTACGGACTGTCTTCCCGGTCTCCGGCGTACGGAGTGTCTCCCAGGTCTGGTGAGGCCGGCGCGGAGGAGGCGGAGGAGGAAGGCGCGGCCGCGGAGTCGCCGCGGTCGGTCGGATCGGGGTGCTCAGCTGGGTCGGTGCGCTCCGCTGGGTCGGCGCCGGGCGCGCGGAACCCCCGCAGCCGCCCGGTGCCGACGGGGTCCATGAAGAAAGCGTAGGCACCTCGGATAAGGACGCCCTGTGTATGACCTGTGCATCTGCCGCCCGCGGGCCACGAACCTGCGGCGTCAGGTTCCGGAGGCGGGCGCCACTCCCGCTCGGGCAAGGAACTCCAGAGCGGCGGTCGCGACCTCGCGCCAGCCGTGATCGATGGTCAACGAGTGGCCACGGTTCGGCAGCTCGACGAACTCGGTGATCGCCTCGTTGTGCTTGGCCTGGATCTTGTAGGCGCTGTGCGCGATCGCGTACGGGACGGTGTGGTCCCGTTCGCCGGAGATGATCAAGAGCGGTCCGCGGTCCGGATTCTTGGTGTCGACCTTGGTCTCGGAGAACGGATTGAGGTTCGCCGTGACCGCCTGGAAGATCGGGAGTCCGGCGGCCGGTACGTGGAAGGTGTCGTACAGCTCATGCGCCTCGGCCTCCTCGAGCGCGTTGGCCCAGCCGAAGGTGAACTGTTCGAAGGTGAGGGTTACGGCCCGCCGGGTGTTGGCCGGGTTCCCCACCACGGGGAAGGCGCTCTTCAGCGCATCGGCCGGGATGGGGAGCACCCCCTGGAACGGTGCGGGATCGATGGCGACCGTGGCTGCGGCCACTCCCTCGCCCGCCACCTTCTGCGCCACCAGTCCGCCGAAGGAGTGACCGACCACCGCCGGTTCCTGCTGCAGGGCGGCGGCCGCCTCCAGGTAGTGATCTGTCACCTGTTGGACCATCTTCTTGGCGAACACCTCCGGTGTCTGCCGCGCCTCGGCGACGGTCTCCGGATCGTCCGGCCAGCCCGGCGCGATGGTCGTAAAGCCGGCTTCCTCGAACACACCACGCCACCGATCCCAGCTGCTCGACAGCAGCCACAGTCCGTGGATGAACATCACCGGACGCAGCCCGGCCCCGTTCGCCCGCTCGATCTCCGCCACCTCATGCTCCGTGAGAGTCATCAGGTCTCCTTCCGTGGTTCTCGCGTCGAGCGGAACAGCCGCCGACAGCCGGAGCGTAAGTCGAGGGCGGTCGGAGAGGCATCGGTCACGGGTACTCAGATTGTCTGGCGGTGCGACGTAGAGCGATGGGAAACTGTGCGGGTGCTGACGCCGCAGATCATCGGTCGTCGCTCCGAGCTGTCGCTGTTCGACTCCCTCTGCTCCGAGCTGCCCGACCGCGGTGCCGCGCTCCTGCTCGAGGGAGACCCGGGGTTGGGCAAGACCGCTCTCGTCGAGGAGTTCGCCCGGCGAGCTGCGGCTCAGTCGATGCAGGTGCTCAGGACCTCGGGCACGATCGTCGAGTCGGCGGTTCCCTTCGCCGGCCTGCATCTGCTGCTACGTCCGCTGCGGGACCGTTTCGCGACGCTTCCGCTGCCTCAGCGAGACGCCTTGGAGGTGGCATTCGGCGTCGTCCCCGGCAGCCCGCCGGCGCCCTTTCTCGCCGGGCTGGCGACGTTGACGCTGCTCGCCGAGGCTGCGGCGGAGCGGCCGGTGCTGGTGATCGCCGACGATCTGCACTGGCTCGATCCTGCCTCGCAGTCCGCCCTGCTGATCGCCGCCCGACGGATCGCCTTCGACCCGGTGATCGTCGTCCTCTCCGCCAGGCCGGGTCGGCGTGATGAGCCCGTGGGGCTGCGCCGGCTCACTCTGGCGCCACTGACCTTCATCGATGCCAACGCGCTTCTCGACCTGAGACCCGACCACCCTCACGGGGCCGCCCGGCGGATGCTGCTGGAACTGGCGGCCGGCAACCCGCTGGCCCTGGTCGAGCTGCCCGCCGCAGCCTCCACCGCGAACCCGCTGGAACCGGTGCCGCTCACCAGCCGCCTCGAGCGGGCCTTCGTGGGCCGGTTCACACAGCTCGAGCGCCCAGCGCGCCTCGCGGTCCTTGCCGCGGCACTCGATGATGCCTGCTCGGCCGCGGACGCGATCGCTGCCGCCGCCCGGACCGCGGGTCACGATCCCGATACCGCATGGCTCGACGCCGCTGCCGCTGTCGGGCTGATCGAGCAGCGGCCCGGCAGCTTCGGCTTCCGACATCCGCTCGTCCGCTCCGCCGTGCTCACCGCCAGCGGATCCGGCGAGCGCACCGAGCTGTATCGCGCCCTCATCGCGATCCACGCCGGCGATCCGACCCGTACGATCTGGTGGCGCGCGGAGCTCGCGGAAGCCGATGACGCTCAGCTGGCCGACGAGCTGGACGACCTGGCCGGGGTGGGTCTCGCCGGAAACGCCCCTGCCATGGCGCTGCGGGCCCTGCGGCGCTCGGCTGACCTCACCGCCGACCCCGATAACCGGTCCCGGAGGCAGCTCAGCGCGGCAGCTGCGGCGGCTCGGATCGGGGCGTACGACGTGGCCGAGGAACTGCTGGCGCGAGTCGAGGGCGACTCCGATGATGCGGCCATCCGGGCACAGGCCGCCTGGCAGCGAGAGCTGTTGCCCATCGAGCAGTCCGCGCTGGCGTCCGGCGACTTCGGTCCGGCGCTTGCCGCGATCGAGACGATGCAGAGTGTCGGCCAGCCCGACCGTGCGCTGGACGCCGTGCTCCATCTCGCCTCGATCGCGTGGCATCACTCCACGGCGCCCGAGCCGGGGGAAGTCCTGATTCCGGCGGTCCGCAGCCTGAACCTCGATCCGGACGATCCCCGCATGCTGCTGCTCGCCGCCGTCACGGACGCGCCGGGTCTGGGCGTCGAGATCATCGACCGGATCCGACGACGCGACCGCACGGCCGTCATCGATGCGGAGACGGCTTGGTTCCTCGGCTACGCGCTCAATCTGGCCGGGGAGATCGAGCACTCCCTTGCCTACTTGCGTGAGTCGGTAGGGCAGCTGCGAGAATCCGGACAGATCAACCTCCTTCCCCATGCGCTGATGGGCCTCTCATGGACCTGCTTCGTCGGCGGCAACCTCGTCGAAGGACGGGCTTACGCCGAGGAGTGCGTCACGATCGGCATCGATCTCGACGATCCGGGTCTCACCGCCGCCGCCGAGGCCGCCATCGCGCTGTTCGACGCCGTCGACGGAACTCCGCCCGACCCCGTGACGATTGCCGGTCGCTCACCACTTGCCGCGCATGCCCTCGACAGTCGCTCGATTCGCTCAACCCTCATCGCCGCTCGGGGTACGGCCGCACTGGTCGAGGGGCGGCCCGGCGACGCTCTCGAGCAACTCACCAAACTCACGAACCCGAGTGACCCGGCCTACCACGTGACCTTCGGCGTCGTCACAGCTCCCGATCTGATCGATGCCGCGCTGCTGGCCGGCGAGCGACCGCTCGCTCAGTCCAGGACCGAGGCCATCGAGACGCTTGCTCGGCGTTGGCACGCACCGCTGGTGCGGTCTGCCCTCCGCTACGCGCACCTCGCGCTGGTCGACGGGGCGGCCCTCGACAAGGCGGCGGATCAGCTCGATACCGACCCGCTGTCGATGCCCCTGGTCGACGCACGGGCTCACCTGAGCGCAGGAACTCGGCTGCGCCGGGCTCGTCACATCGCCGGCGCGCGTCATCACCTGCGCCGTGCTCTCGACGTATTCGACCAGGCGGGTGCGCGCCGGTGGGCCACCCGCTGTCGTGACGAGCTCCGGGCCACCGGGGAACGACTCTTGGATGAGCAGCCCTCGGGCCGCCACGTGCTCACGCCCCAGGAACTCCTCGTCGCGCAATTGGCCGCCGGGGGCCTGACCAATCGGGTCATCGCGGAGCGGCTCTTCCTGTCCCATCGCACCGTCGGGAGTCACCTGCACGCCGCCTACCGGAAGCTGGGTGTCGCCTCCCGCGACCACCTCAAGGTGGCGCTGGCCACCGCCGACGGCGGTTGAATCCGCCGACTCCCTCACTCTGACCAGCCAGCCACTTCGTCGTACTGAATCACGATCGGTACGGTGCAGATCGACACGCACGAAACACGCGGAGAACTGCGCAGAGACGAGGGATGAGATGGCCGAGGTCGTCCGGGGCCGGAACCTGCTGTACCTCTCCAAGGCGGATGTCATCGGCCTGGGGCTGTCCCGCCAGACCATCCTGGATCGGGTCTTGCAGGCGCTCGTCGAGCACGGGCACAAGCGGTACGAGATGCCCGCCAAGATCGGGGTGCACCCGTACCAGGACGTGTTCTTCCACGCCATGCCGGCGTATCTGCCGAGCATGCAGTTGGTCGGCATGAAGTGGATCGAGTGCTATCCCCGCAACCCCACGGAGTTCGAGCTACCGCAGACGACCGGGCTGCTGTGCCTCAATGACGTCGAGACGGGAGTTCCCGTCTGCCTGATGGATTCCGCGTGGCTGACCGCGATGCGTACGCCTGCCGTCACCGTGCTGATGGCCAAGCATCTCCACCCGGGTGCGCGGAGATTCGGAATGTTCGGGGCCGGCGTCCAGGGTCGTGAGCACGTGCTCTTCGCAGCCCACTATCTGGAGGGCCTGGAGGAGATCCTGGTCTACGACCGCTTGCCGGAGGTCGCTCACCGGATGGTCGAGGAGATCCAGCCAGGTGTCGACATCCCGATCAGGGTTCGCGGATCGGTCGAGCAGGTGGTCAAAGAGTGCGAGGTCCTGAGCTCGGCCACGATCGTGTTGCGTGAGCCGCTGTCGATCGCGAAGGACGAGTGGGTGTCGGCGGGTCAGACGATCCTCCCGTGCGATTTGAACACCTTCTGGGCGCCGGAGATCTCGCGTCGGGCGGACGCGTACATCGTCGACTCCACCGAGGAGCACGACCTGTTCGTGGAGATGGGCTACTACCCGGGCGGCAGCCCCCGGATCACCGCCGAGACCGGTGAGGTGCTGGCCGGTCTCGCGCCGGGCCGGACCTGCAGCGACCAGCTGGTCGTCAACAGCAACATCGGCATGGCTGTGGTCGATATCGCGGTCGCCTCGGCGATCCACGAAGCCGCTTTGGCGGCAGGTGTCGGTGCGCTGCTCGACCTGTAGCACCGGCCTGCTCGGTCCCGGCTATCCCGTCGGCTCGCCGGTCTGCCGAGTGAGTCGCGAGCGCAGCACAGGAATCGCCCACCCGAACAGATAGGCAGCCGCTACGCCGAGGACGGTCTCGCCCACCCGCTCGTTGACCTTGGCGACGGTCTCGTCGGTGTGACCGTTGAGGAGCATGACGAACACGAGCAGGGTGGTGAAGGCCGAGGTGATGTACCACCGGCTGCCGGCGGTGCCGGCGATCGCGCCGAGCATCGCAACACACACAAAAGCGAGCGTCGCATTCGATGGCTGAAGCCAGAGCAGGAGAACGGCGGCCAGGGCGCCGACGGTGACGGAAAGCACGCGGGCGACCCCGCGCTGCTGGAGCAGGTCCAGCTGAGGGCGAGCCACCAGCAGGCAGGCGGCGGGTGCCCAGCCGGGATGATCGAGACCGAGCGACGCGGCGATCGCGTACGTGAGTGCAGCGGCCACCCCCATCCGCGCGCCGTACCCCAGCATCGCGTGCCGAGGGGGCAGCGGTGTCTGGGGCCGCTCGGGTGCGGCGCGCTCGGGCCAGCACAGCGCGACGACCCAGGCGAAGGCGGCACCGGCGGTGAGGAGGGCGAACGTGGCGATGGACTCGGCGTAGTCGCCGTAGGACAGGCCGACGCCGACCATGGGAGCGCACAGGGCGAGGACGACACGTCCGGCGGATGCCATCGAGGCGGTGAGAGCCGCTGCCGCCACCGTGGCTGCCAGCAGCACCGCCGTTGCCGGCATCGGCAGGTGCGACAGCAGTCCGCCTACGAACACCGAGGCGCCGGCCAGCGTGCCGATCAACAAGATCCTGATCCGCTCGCGGCGTCGAGCGGGGATGCCGATGATGGCGGCAGGGAGCACACCCACCGCCAGCGGTACGCCCAGTGCGGGGTCGATCATCGCCACCACGGCAGCCGGAATCGCGTACACCGCACCGACCAGGGCGTGTCCCCACGACCAGGTCAGCCCTGGCGGCTGACTCCGCTGCCCCGGTTCGCTGGTGCTCATCCGACGGGACCAACCTCGCCGACGGGCGTTGCCATACCGGAGAGCATAGTGATCCCGACCTCGCTCTCCTCGGTGCCGGGCCGGCCCGCGGGCTGCCAGTAGGGAAATGATTCAGGCGGGCTCGAGTGGCTCTGCCTGGTCGCCGGTCAGCCAGCGTGCCCAGAACGCCCCCGGATCGCCTTCGAGCAACAGGGCGCGGACCAGCAGGGTCGCCGGAATGGCCAGCACAGCGCCGATCGGCCCGAGAACGATGCTCCAGAACACCACCGAGAAGAAGGTCAAGGTCAGACTCAATCGGACTGCGTCGCTGACGAACTTGGGCTGGATGAAGGTCTGCATCACCATGTTGATCACGCAGTACGCGATGACCACCGCCAGAGCGTCAGCCCAGCCCCCGGTCAGCAGCGCGAGCAGCGCCGGTGGAATCAGCGCGATGACGAACCCGATGTTGGGGATGTAGTTGGTGACGAAGGCCAGGATCGCCCAGAGCATCGGGGCCGGCAGCCCCAGAACGACCAGCACGATGCCGTCGAGAACCGCGACCACGGCCCCGAAGACGGTGTTGACCAGCAGATATTTGCGGACAGACTGAGAGAACCGCGTCAAGGTGTCGATGACGCCGGCCTTGGTGTCGGCGAAGCGTCGGTAGAGGGCGCCGAACGTCCCCGCGTCCGCCGCCATGAACACGATGTAGGCGAGGACGAAGAAGAACGCCGTGCTGGCGCCCAGCACGGCGCTGCTGACTGCGCCTGCCAGTCCCAGCAGCTTGGCCGGGCTGATCGACCCGAGCATGGTGCGGGCGCTCTCGGCGTCCAGGCCGATCTGGCTGATGATCGGCACCAGCTGTTCCTCCAGTGCCGTGAACCGGTCCGCGTACTGGGGGAGCAGATCGACGAACTGGGCCACGGCGATGACCAACAGCAGTCCCATGATCACCAGGATCAGGTACGCGACCACGATCACCGCCGCCGTGGCAAGCCAGGACGGGACGCCGCGGCGCTCGAGCGGACGGCGAACCGGGTGCGCCACCATGACCACGAGTGCCGCGACGGCAAGGGGGCCGATCACGCCGCGGGCCAGATACAGCCCGGCGATCGTGATGGTCGCGGTGGCCAAGGTCAGCAGCACGCGGCTGGCTGGACTCAGCCCGGTATGGCTGGCCGGTTCACGGTCAGCGCGCTTGGCTGCCGTCGTGGGATCGGTCATCTCCTGGCTGCGCCCTTCGTACGTAGGGTCCGGTTCCGGTTCGATGGGAACGCTACTCATGGCGTGCCCTGATCGATTCACCCTGCGAAGGTGATTCCGTTCACCGGCGGGTCGGTAGGGTGCTGAGAAAGGTGGCCCTTGTCGACGTGGAGAGTGAGGCTGCAATGGCGACGTTGACGGCGTGGAAGTTCGATCGACCAGACGGTGCGTCCCTGGCGATGCGGACGTTGCGGGAGTTGGACGATGAGGGTCTCATCAGAGTCCAGGAGGCGGCCATCGTGGAATGGCCGGTCGGGCAACGACGGCCCAAGACCCGCCAGATCGGTGACCTGACCGGCGAGTACGCGCTGGGCGGCATGTTCTGGGGATTCCTGTTCGGCATCTTGTTCTTCATGCCGGTGATCGGCGCCGGAGTCGGTGCCGCGGCGGGAGTGATCAAGGGCAAGCTGGAAGACGTCGGCGTGGACGACGACTTCATCGACAACGTGAAGGAGCAGGTGACCGAGGGAACCTCCGCGCTGTTCCTGCTGACCTCGGGCGCGGTCGCCGATCGGATCCGGCAGCGTTTCGTCGGCACCCACCTGGAGTTGATCGAGTCCAATCTGAGTGCGGAGGACGAAGCGGCGTTGCGGGAGCGACTCGGCCTCGACTGAGGGTCCGATAGGTCAGGTGTGACAAATGTGCGGCTCAACGACGCCAGAGGTCGCGACACGCCGTGTCACGCTGGTTGAGCCGCAGGTTTGGCCCGACTGCCGACCTCGTCAGTCGTCGAGATCGACAACCTCGAAGCCCAGGATCTCGACGTTCATGCCACGACGCTTGTCGTCGTCATGACCGCCGGTGGGACGGGCCGAAGACCACGCCTGGTAATCCTGCTGAGAATCCCACCTGGTCACCACGAAATAGCGGTCCTCGCCGACCGTGGGACGCAGCAGCTCGAACCCCTGGAACCCCGCAGCGGCGTCGACCGCCTTCTTGCGAGCCCCGAACCGCCGTTCGATCTCCGCCTGGGCCCCAGGCGGGAAGCTCAGGGCAGTGATGTTGACGTACGCCACGATGGTCCTCTCTGATCACGGCTGGTTAGGCCACCCTAATTCGACACTAGTCCAGGTCAGCCGGTGGCCACTGTTCGAGGGTGGCTCGGGCGCCGTGGGTGTGGAGTTCACGAAGGGCTGCGGTGTAGAGAGCTGTGAACCTGGCGTCCTCGCGCAGGGCGCCGAACAGGCTCTCGTCCGCCAGGAACAGCAGCGGCTCATCCAGATTGTGTTCGGCCCGGGCCTGGACCGCGGCCCGTCGCTGATCGACGACGTCGATCGGCTGGCCCTGCTCGTCGACGCCTTCGGCATAGCGGGCCCAGGAGGCCACCACGAGTGCGGACCGGTGCACCGGTCCGCCGTGGGCGAGTTGGTACTGGATCACCGGCACCAGGAACTTCGGGATCCGGTCCGAGCTGTCCGTGCACAGCCGGGCCAGAGTGTCGGCGACGTACGGGTTGGCGAACCGCTCGATCAGCTGGGCTCGGTACGCCGCCAGGTCCACACCCGGCACCGGATCCAGGCTCGGCGTGGCCTCCTGCTCCATGTAGCCGAGTAGGAACTCCGCAAACAGCGGGTCCTGGGCGGCCTCGTGGGCGTAGCGATAGCCCGCCAGGTAGCCGAGATAGCCCAGCGCCTGGTGACCGGCGTTGAGCAGTCGCAGCTTCATCAGCTCGTACGGCGCAACCTCGTCCACCACCTGGACGCCGGCGACCTCGAACGGCGGCCGCCCAGTGCAGAACTCGTCCTCCAGCACCCACTGCAGGTAGGGCTCACACACCACCGGCCACCGGTCCTCGAGGTCGAACTCGACCGTCAGCAGCGCTCGGTCGGTGTCGGTGGTGACCGGGGTGATGCGGTCGACCATCGAGTTGGGGAACGCGACGTTTGCCTCGATCCAGGCTCCGAGCTCGGGGTCGCGCAATCGGGCGAAGTCGGTGATGACGTGGCGGGCCAGCGTGCCGTTGCCTTGGATGTTGTCGCACGACATCACGGTGAACGGCGCGATGTCGGCCGCCCGCCGGCGGGCGAGCGCCTCGACGATGAAACCGAATGCGGTCGCCGGCACCGCCCCGGGAACGAGATCGGCCCGCAACGCATCGTCGAGGTCGAGCTCACCGGTGCTCTGGTCGACGTGATAGCCACCCTCGGTGATGGTCAACGAGACGATCCGGATCGCCGGGTCGGTCAGTGCCGACAGCACCGCCTCCGGGTCGTCGGGTGCGAACAGATAGTCGATGATCGAACCCACTACGTGTGGTTCCAGGCTGCCGTCGGCGTGCTTGACCAGGACGGTGTAGAGATAGTCCTGATCGCGGAGCGCGTCTCGCATCGCCGCATCGGGTGGCAGCAGGCCTATCCCGACGATGCCCCAGTCCATCGCCAGCCCCTGGTTGAGCAGCCGATCGACATAGACAGCCTGGTGGGCTCGGTGGAATGCCCCGACGCCGATGTGGGCGATCCCTCCTCGCACGGCCGCGAGATCGTAGCCAGGCACCTTCACTGCGCTGTCCAGAGAAGACAACGTGCTGCGATTGAGCTTGCTCATGGCCGATTAGCGTACGGCGCCCAGCCGGTAGCCACGCTTGACCACCGTCTTCACCAGACCGGGAACGCCGAGGGATCGGCGGAGTCGGCTGATCGCGACATCGAGTGCGTGCTCATCGGTGCCGTCCGGGAGACACCGCTGCAGGTCGGCTCGTCGGGCGACCCCTTCCGTGCCGGCCAGGGTCCGGAGCAGAGCGAAGGCGTTGGGGCTGAGGGTGATCAGTCGTCCGTCCACCAGCACCGCCCCGCCGCGCAGCTCCAGTTCGGCTGCGCCGCAGCGAAGACGGCGTACGCGGTGCTCGGCCAGCTCTTCGCTGACCAACCGGATGAGTGCACCGAGCCGATGACGGTCCGGAGCCAGCACCGTTGCGCCGGCGTCGCGCAGCGGTCCGGCGGTCACCGGACCGACCGCGACGGCAAGGACGTCGGTTTCCAGTGCTGCGACGAACTCGTCCAGCAGGCCGATCTCCCGAGCCACCGCCACGGTGGCCTCGGCGCCGGGTGCGCTGGTGAACGTCACGGCATCGAGGTGCCTGGCGCAGGTGGCCTCGATCAGCCGGGTCAGCCGGTCCGGGGCGGCCGGCGGCACCCAGCGGTAGGGCGTCACGGTCCACACGCGGGCGCTGAGGTCGCGCAACCGGGCGAGCTGGATCTCGTCGGTGTAGCCGTGCAGCTGGATGGCGACGCGCCGGCCGGTCAGGCCCGCCTGATGCACCGCGTCGATCAGGGATGCGGTGGTGTCGCTCGCGCTGGCAGCTTCCTCTTCGAGCCCGGCGGCCCGGATCGCACCCACTGATTTTGGTCCGCGAGCGAGGATCAGCGCATCCTCCAAGACCTCGGTGAGTCGTGCCCCGAGCCCGACCGTGTCCGCAACCTCGAGCCAACGACGCATCCCATATCCGGTGGTGATCAAGACCACCTCGGGACGAGCCTCGATCAGCGCCCGCGTCTCGGCGACCAGGATGGTGTCCTGGTCGTGGGGCGCGATCTTCAGTGCCGGAGCGTGCAGCACCTCGGCGCCCCGGCGTTCCAGGGCCGAGATCAGGTCCTGGGACCGGCGATCGGAGGTCACCCCGACCCGGAATCCGGTGAGCAGCTCAATCGGACTCTGCCGGCGGTCCGCAGGACGGGACGCTGCGCTCACGAGTCCCACGCGCTCGGATCGAACAGCATGCGGACTCTCCTGCGCCGAGGACTGGTGCGACGACCCTAGACCGACGCACGTTAAGGCCGGGTCCCGATTGTGTTACCGGTTGTTTCGGCTGATCTCACCTCGGCCTTGGCCGGGTGAGAGAGAACGCTTACCCGCCGTTACCGGGGATCGCCGCAGGCTGTAACACGCAGTTTCGACGATGGTTGCATGCTTGCCGACCGAACCCGGACGCACTGTCCGTACTGCTCTTTGCAGTGCGGGATCGTGCTGACGGCCCGAACCCGGCCGGTCACCCTGCAGCCGCAGCTCGACTTCCCGACCAACCGGGGTGGTCTGTGCAGCAAGGGCTGGAACGCGGCGACCTTGCTGGATCATCCGCAGCGGCTGCTGCACCCGTTGGTGCGCACGGTGCCTGGGGATCGGGCCAGCGCTTTCCGGCCGGCGAGCTGGACCGAGGCGCTGGCGGCGATCGTCGACGGGATCACCGCCACCCAAGCGAAGTACGGTCGCGACGCGGTCGGCTGCTTCGGCGGTGGCGGCCTGACGAACGAGCAGGCGTACGCGTTCGGCAAGTTCGCCCGGGTGGTGCTGCGCACCGCCATGATCGACTACAACGGCCGGTTCTGCATGAGTTCGGCGGCGACCGCGAGCAACCGAGCCTTCGGCATCGATCGCGGGCTGCCGTTTCCGCTGGCCGACATCGCCGAGACCAAGGCGATCCTGCTGGTCGGTTCGAACCCGGCCGCCACGATGCCGCCGGCGATGCAGTATTTCGACGCCGGTCGTGCCGCCGGGGCGACGCACATCGTCGTCGATCCGCGCCGGACCGCGACGGCAGCAGGCGCCGATCTGCACCTGCAGCCCGTGCCGGGCACCGATCTCGCGCTGGCCAACGGTCTGCTCCACCTGGCGATTCGGGAGGGCCTGGTCGACGAGGAGTATGTGGCCGCCCGCACCTCCGGTTTCGCCGCGGTGCGGGACGGGGTCGCGTCCTATTGGCCGGACCGGGTGGAGCGGATCACCGGCGTACCGGTCGAGTCCATGATCGCCGCCGTCCGTGCGCTCGCCGAGGCCGAGAGCGCGATGATCTTGACCGCCCGCGGAGCCGAGCAGCACAGTGCCGGCACCGACACCGCGCAGGCGTTCATCAACCTGGCGCTGGCGCTCGGACTGCCCGGCAGGCCGTGCTCCGGCTACGGCACGATCACCGGCCAGGGCAACGGCCAGGGAGGCCGCGAGCACGGCCAGAAGGCGGATCAGCTGCCCGGCTATCGCAAGCTGGCCGACCCGGAACACCGCGCACACGTGGCGAAAGTCTGGGGGATCGACCCCACCGAGCTGCCCAAGCCGGGGCTGTCGGCGTACGAGATGCTCGACCGGATGGGCACCGACGGTGGGGTCCGCGCGCTGCTGGTGCTGGCGTCCAACATCGCCGTCTCCGCCCCGGACGTGAACCGGGTCCGCGACCGGCTCGCCGCCCTGGACCTGCTGGTGGTCTCCGACCTCTTCCTCTCCGAGACCGCCGAACTGGCCGATGTCGTGCTCCCCGCCGCCCAGTGGGCGGAGGAGGAAGGGACGATGACCAACCTCGAAGGCCGCGTCATCCGGCGCAAGCGGGCGCTGCCGCCGCCCGAAGGAGTGCTCGACGACCTGCAGCTGTTGAAGGCCCTGGCCGACGGACTCGGCCGGGGTGCCTATCTCAGCGCCGATCCGGCCGAGATGTTCGCCGAGCTGCGCCGCGCCTCGGCCGGCGGTATCGCCGACTATGCCGGCATCAGCTGGGAGCGGATCGAGGCCACCGACGGAGTGTTCTGGCCGTGTCCGAGCGAGGACCATCCCGGTACGCCACGCCTGTTCGCCGGCGGCTTCCCGACCCGCGACGGCCGAGCCCGCTTCATCCGGGTCGACTACACCGCACCCGCCGAGACGCCGGATGCCAGGTTCCCGTACGTGCTGACCACCGGTCGGCTGATGGCGCACTACCAAAGCGGCACCCAGACGCGGCGGGCGCTGAGCCCGGCCCAGGCCCGTCAGGAACAGGCCCATCAGGAACAGGCCCGTCAGGAACAGGCCACCGGGGAGCCGGAAGCTCAGCTGCACCCGGACCTGGCCCGCTCACTGGGTGTGCAGCACACCGACCTCGTCGAGCTGAGATCGCGCCGCGGCACCGCGACCTTCCGGGCCAGCGTCAACGACGACATCCGGCCCGACACCGTGTTCGTGCCGTTCCACTGGGGCGGGGCCTCGGCGGCCAACAACCTCACCAACCCCGTGCTGGATCGGCACTCCAAGATGCCCGCCTTCAAGGCCTGCGCGGTCGACGTCGCCCGGATCGGCAACTCGTCTCCTCGGAAGGAATCTCCCGTGATCGCTCGCAACCATTTCCTGCAAGGCGTCTATCCCTTCCACGGCGCCGGGATGGACAAGCAGACACCGATCAGCGACGAGCTCAGCCGGCTGGTGCCCGATGGCGTGGTCAGTCAGGCGCTCTATTTCCGCGGCGGCAACTCCACCGACGAGCTGATCACCGTCGTGCTGCTGCGCGACGGAGTGCCGATGCGCTACTTCCCGATCGGCGCCAAGGGTGACGTGCACGTGCCGCTGCGGGTCGTGGAGGACATCGAGGGTGGCTCGCTGATCGAGCTCGCCCTGGCCGCACCCGCCGGACTGATCGGCACGGTCGTGGTCGACCTCGGACTGGTAGAGCACTGATGACAGATCTGCTTGCGCCTCCCAGTTCAGCGAGGGAGAGCTGGCCGACGAAGCAGCGGCTGGTGGTGATCGGCAATGGCATGGCCGGTGCCCGCACGGTGGAGGAGATCCTCAGCCGCAACGGTGCCGAGCTGTTCGAGATCACCATGTTCGGCGACGAGCCGTACGGCAACTACAACCGCATCATGCTCAGCCATGTGCTGTCCGGCGAGGACAGCGAGGCGGACATCTTCCTCAACAGCCTGCAGTGGTACGCCGACAACGCCATCGACCTGCATGCCGGCGTCCGCATCGAGCGAATCGATCGGTTCGCCAAGGTGGTCTTCGGCGATGACGGGTCGATCACGCCCTACGACCAGCTGATCATTGCCACCGGCAGCCGCGCTTTCGTGCCGCCGACGGAGGGCATCTATCGCCCAAATGGCTCGATGCTGCCGGGCGTCTTCTCCTTCCGCACCCTCGACGACACCCGGGCGATGGTCGAGTACGCGCGGCGCGAGGATCATCACCGGGCGGTGGTGATCGGCGGTGGCCTGCTCGGTCTGGAGGCCGCCCGCGGCTTGCAGACCCATGGGGTCCAGGTCGACGTCGTGCACTCCGGCAAGCACCTGATGAACGCCCAGCTCGGCCGCGCCGGCGGTGAGATCCTGCGCCGCAGCATGGCCCAGCTCGGCGTCGGGGTTTTCACCGGCACCCGGGTCACCGAGGTCTGGGGTCCGGACCGGGTGCGCGGCGTCAAGCTGCGCGATCTCACCGAGATCGATTGCGATCTGGTGGTGATCGCCGCCGGTATCCGGCCGAACACCGATGTCGCCACCGTCTCCGGTTTCACCGTCGAACGGGCGATCGTGGTCGACGACCAGCTGCGTACCGTCGAAGACCCGTCGGTGTTCGCGGTCGGGGAGTGCGTGCAGCACCGCGGCGAGGTCTACGGACTGGTGGCACCCCTGTGGGAGCAGGCGGTGGTGCTTGCCGATCAGATCACCGGCGCGAACCCCGCGGCGCGCTATCTCGGCTCGCGCACCGCGACCAAACTCAAGGTGGCCGGAGTCGAGGTCGCCTCGATGGGTGTCGCCGAGCCGGAGCGAGACACCGACGAGCACATCGTGTTCTCCGAGCCGAGCCGGGGCGTCTACAAGTCGGTCGTGGTCCGCGACGGCAAGGTGATCGGCGCGACGCTGCTCGGTGACAGCTCCAAGGTCGCCTTCCTGCAGCAGGCCTTCGACCGCGGGCTGCCACTGCCGGACGAGCGGGTGGAGCTGCTGTTCGACCTGGGTGGGCCCACGGAGGACGTCGGTGTCGCCGAGCTGGCCGACGACGCCCAGGTGTGCAATTGCAACGGCGTCTGCAAGTCGACGATCGTCGACACCGTCAAGGGCGGCTGCAAGACCGTCACCGGCGTGATGGACGCGACCCGGGCCGGCAAGGGCTGCGGGTCCTGCAAGGGGCTGGTGGCCAAGCTGGTGGAGTGGGCCGCCGACGGTGCGGTCCAGGAGGATCCGTCGATCCACTGGTATGTGCCGGGCATCCCGCTGGACAAGCCGACCCTGATGGCCGAGATCCGGGAGCGCAACCTGCGCTCGGTGGCCGAGGTGTTCGCGGCCTTGGCGCCGGGCGGCGCGGAGGACGCCAAGTCCAAGATGGGTCTGGCGTCACTGCTGAAGATGATGTGGGGGAGCGAGGCGCCCGATGATCGTGAGGGCCGATTCATCAACGACCGGGTGCACGCCAACATCCAGAAGGACGGCACCTTCTCCGTCGTGCCGCAGATGCGGGGCGGGGTCACGACACCCGAGCAGCTGCGCCGGATCGCCGACGTCGCGGAGAAGTACGACGTGCCGATGGTCAAGCTGACCGGCGGTCAGCGGATCGACCTGCTGGGCATCAAGAAGGAGGACCTGCCGGCCGTCTGGGCCGACCTCGACATGCCGTCCGGCTACGCGTACGGCAAGTCGTTTCGCACCGTGAAGACCTGTGTCGGGCAGGAGTTCTGCCGGTTCGGCACCGGCGACTCCACCAAGCTCGGGATCGAGCTGGAGACGCGGCTGCAGGGCATGGAGGGTCCGGCCAAGATGAAACTGGCCGTCTCGGGCTGCCCCCGCAACTGCGCCGAGTCGTACGTGAAGGACGTCGGCATCGTGGCGATCGAGGGCGGCCGCTGGGAGATCTACATCGGCGGCGCGGCCGGCGCGCACATCCGCAAGGGCGATCTGCTCTGCACCGTCGACGACGCCGAGACCGCCAAGCTCCTCACCGGCCGGTTCCTGCAGTACTACCGGGAGAACGCCAAGTGGCTGGAACGCACGTACGCGTTCGTTCCCCGAGTCGGGCTGGAGCACATCCGCGCCGTGGTGGTCACCGACAGTGAAGGGATCGCGGAGCGGCTGGACGCGGAAGTGGCCAAGCATGCCGAGAACCACCGCGATCCGTGGCAGGACGGGAAGAACCCGGCAAGCCCGGGGCAGTTCCGGGCATCGCTGCCGCTCGAGGTGCTGCCGCACGTGCCCAAGAATCGGGCCGAGATCTTGCTGGGCGGGTCCTGGTGAGCACCGACCTGAGCGACGCCCGCGTGGGCATGCGGCACGTCCTGGGCAGGCTCGACCAGGTCCCGTACGGCGAGGGCCGGGCCTTCGCGGTCGCCGGGGAGCAGATCGCGGTCTTCCGACTGCGCGACGGCAGCCTGCGTGCGGTGTCCGCGGTCTGCCCACACAAGGGCGGCCCGATCGCTGACGGGCAGATCGACTCGACGGTGGTGCTCTGTCCGCTGCACCTGAACGCGTTCGACCTCACCACCGGCTGCTCGACCAGCAGTGACTACACCCTGCGCACCTACGACGTGCAGGTCATCGACGACCGCATCGTCCTCGACTGTTGATCCACCACCGTTGAAGGACTCGCAATCATGAGTACGTCCGATACCTCGACCACGGCACCTGCGACCTCGAGCACTCTGGCCACCACAGCCGCCAAGCACCGCCTCGGGGGCAGGTGGATCGAGGACTGGCGCCCGGAGGACCCGGAGTTCTGGACCACCAGGGGCAAGCCGATCGCCCGCCGCAATCTGATCTTCTCCGTCGCCAGCGAGCACATCGGGTTTTCCATCTGGAGCCTGTGGTCGGTGCTGGTGCTGTTCCTCGGCCCGGAGTACGGCTTCGACCCGGCGCAGAAGTTCCTGCTGACCGCACTGCCGACGCTGGTGGGGGCGGTGCTGCGGTTGCCGTACACGTTCGCGGTCGCGATCTTCGGCGGCCGCAACTGGACCATCGTGTCAGCGTTGCTGCTGCTGGTGCCGACGACCCTGATCGCCATCTTCCTGCAGCCGGGTGTGGAGTTCGGCACCTTGCTGGTGGTGGCCATGTCCGCCGGCGTCGGTGGTGGCAACTTCGCCTCGTCGATGACCAACATCAACACCTTCTACCCGGTCCGGCTCAAGGGTTGGGCGCTCGGCATCAACGCCGGTGGCGGCAACCTGGGCGTGCCGGTCGTGCAACTCGTCGGCCTGGTCGTGCTCGCCACCCTCGGCACGCAGCACCCGCGCGCGATGGTGGTCATCTATCTGCCGCTGATCCTCCTGGCCGCGAGCGGCGCCGCGGTGTTCATGGACAACCTGGCGCAGAACTCCCAAGCCAAGGGCGCCATCCGGGAGGTGATGACCCATCGCGAGACCTGGATCATGTCGCTGCTCTACATCGGCACCTTCGGTTCCTTCATCGGCTTCAGCTTCGCGTTCGGACAGGTGCTGCTGGTGCAGTTCCCCGAGCAGTTCCCGACCCCGGTCAAGGCTGCGGCGCTCACCGTCCTCGGACCGTTGCTCGGCTCGCTGATCCGTCCGGTCGGCGGTGCGCTGGCCGACCGCTACTCGGGGTCGCGGGTCACCTTCTGGAACTTCGTGGCGATGGCCATCGGCGCCGGCGTCGTGTTGGCGGCCTCCCAGTTGCACTCGCTGCCGATCTACATCGTCGGGTTCACCACGCTGTTCGTGTTCAGCGGGCTGGGGAACGGTTCGACGTACAAGATGATCCCGGCGATCTTCCATGCCAAGGCGGTCGTCGAGGCAGGCCGCGGCGAGGAGGTGGACTTGACCGAGAAGCGGGCCACCCGACGCGCCGGTGCGCTGATCGGTCTTGCTGGTGCGATCGGCGCCCTCGGCGGAGTCGGGGTCAACCTGGCGTTTCGACAGTCGTTCCTGAGCTTCCAGACCGGCGACGGGGCCTACCTGATCTTCATCGCCTACTACGCCGTCTGTTTCGCGATCACCTGGACGGCGTTCATCCGACCGCAGGACGGCCGACCGCCCGGTGTTTGAGGGCCGCGTCCGGTGCAGCTCGGTCAGTGCACCGTCTGTGCCGCGCTCAGGATGACGTCGGCCACGAGCTTGGGGCTGGCGGCCGGCACGTCATGACCGGAGTGTGTGGTGACGACCCGGGCACCGGCACGCTGCGCCATGAACCGCTGGGTGACCGTGGGAATGGCGTTGTCCTCCAGTGCCACGATGGCCCACTTCGGTGTCTTGGCCGGCGGATTCACGGTGGTGGCCTCGCCCAGAGCGGCCGCGGCAATGGGCCGTTGGACGACGGCGGCCACGGCTGCCTCGGAACGGGACAGACCGCCTGCGTAGACCTTCTGGAAGGTGGCCGGATTGACGTACAGATCGGTGCCACCGGTCGGCTCGGACCGGCCGACGAGGTTGTCTCCACTCAACAGCGAGCCCGGATCCTTGTAGGTCAGGTCTGCCGGCGACTCCCCGGCCCGTGGGATGTAGGCGGCGACATAGACGAGTGCCTTCACGTCCGGATCGTTCGCTGCCGCCGCGCTGATCAAGAAGCCGGCGTAGGAGTGCCCGACGAGCACGATCGGGCCCGGAATGGTGGCCAGCACGCTCGTCAGGTACGCCGTGTCGGAAGCGACACTGCGCAGCGGGTTCGCGACGGCGATCACCTGATAGCCGCGATTCTGGAGTCGCTCGACCTCGCCGCTCCAACTGGACGAGTCCGCGAACGCCCCGTGCACCAGCACGATGGTCGGTCTTTTCGGGGCGGGATGGCCGGTGGTGCCGGCCGCGCTCGGATAGATGCCGGCGGTGGCCAGCAGGGTCAGAGTCGCCACAGCCAGCAGCCAGCTGCGCAGCAGTCGTCGCATGGTGAAGTCCTTTCAGTCAGGGGAGAATGAACCAGGCTGGTGCGGTCGGCACAGTCCGCGCGCTGACTGTCTCGTGACCTCACCAGACGATGTCGGGCCTGGTGGTCACCATCGTGTTCGAGGACCGCCAGCTCTCGCCAATGCCGATTCTGGCGACGCTGATGCCGCCTCGGCATGAACCGTCCGGGGCCGCCCTGGTGGCCTGTGTCAGCCGTCGGTCGCCGGGGTGGTCGCGCGAGATCGCGACCATCAGCGCTTCCTCGAACAGCGGCACGACCCGCAATGTCCTCGGGCCGATCGGCAGCCGGGTGAACGCGATGTCGACCCGACCATCGGTGACGAAGTCGACCTGGTCGGCGAGGCTGGTGAACACAGCGTCGATCTGGAGGTCGGGATGTTGACGCTGGAAGGTGGTGATGATCGATGCCGCATCGGTGCCAGGCATGAACCCGATCGTGAACCGAGCCTCCGCGCGCCCCGCCGTGCGTGCCGCTCGCTCGAGCGCTGTGGCCGCCCGCAGCAGGTCCCGAGCCTGGTCCAAGATCTCGCGGCCGGCGGCGGTGAGCTCGGTGCCCTGGCGCGAACGCTCGAACAGCTTGGTGCCCAAGGACTGTTCCAGGGCTGCGATCTGACGGCTCAGTGCGGGCTGGGTCATGTGTACCGCCGCCGCAGCACGGATGAAGCTCAGCGATTCGGCGACCGCCACGAAGTAGTGCAGTCGGCGTAGATCAAGATCGACCACGGCTGCATGCTAGTGGGGTGTCGGCGATGATTGCCGGGCGCACTCTCACCGCACTCTCATCGGCGAACGACTGTGAGCTGCGGCTGCCCGACGCGGAGGCACCAGCGCCGGGCTACGTTGGGCTGCTTGCCGCGCTGGGCTCCTGACAACCACACTTGGTCACAACGCCTAGTTCCACCAGCCGAAAGGAACAGCCCGTGACCACGTACCAGGTTGGCTATTTCATCGGAAGCCTGTCGTCCACCTCGATCAACCGGGTCTTGTCCAAGGCGCTGATCAGTCTTGCGCCGCCGGACTTGGAGTTCAGCGAGATCCCGATCGGGAATCTGCCGCTCTACAGCCCTGATTACGATGCCGACTACCCGCCGGAGGCGATCGCCTTGAAGGAGGCCATCGAAGGCTCGGACGCGGTGCTGTTCATCAGCCCGGAGTACAACCGCTCGATTCCCGGTGCCTTGAAGAACGCGATCGACTGGGCCTCCCGGCCGTGGGGCAAGAACTCCTTCCACCACATTCCGGCCGGCGTCATCGGCGCCTCGATCGGCGCCATCGGGACCGCCGTCGGTCAGCAGAGCCTGCGGGCGGTGCTGGGCTTCTGCAACGCGCGCCAGATGACCTCCCCGGAGGCGTACATCCACTATTCCCCGGCGGTCTTCAGCCCCGACGGCGAGGTCAGCGATGAAGCCACCGCCGCGTTCCTCCGTGGCTACATGGAAGAGTTCCGCGATCACATCGCCCGTGTCCTGACGGTGCTTCCCCGGCCCTGACCACGGCGGCCGTCGAGCCCTGACCCGCGCCCGGATCTGCTCGGTCTTGTCGGTTCTGCTCCATCTATTGATCGAGCGAGACCGACCAACCCGAGCAGATCGCAGCGGACCAGCCGAGAGTGTTGAGATAGTGGCGTGGCGATGACAGAAGACCTGGCCGACGGCATCCGCGTACGCGGCGCTCGACTGCACAATCTGCGCGACGTCGATGTCGATATCCCACGGAACCGGTTGGTCGCGGTGACCGGGGTGAGCGGGTCCGGCAAGTCGTCGCTGGCGTTCGGCACCATCCATGCTGAGGCGCAGCGTCGCTATTTCGACTCGGTCGCCCCGTTCGCTCGGCGGTTGATCCATCAGGCGACCAACCCGCGGGTCCGCCAGGTCAGCGGTCTGCCGCCCGCCGTCGCCCTCCAGCAGACCCGAGGTGGCGGGAACGCGCGCTCCACCGTGGGCACGGTGACGACCCTGGCCAACACCGTCCGGATGCTGTTCTCCCGGGCCGGTGCCTATCCCGAAGGTGCCGATCCGGATGGTGACGGTCGGCTCGACTCCGACCACTTCTCCGCGAACACCACCGTCGGCGCCTGCCCGGAGTGCGACGGACTGGGCGAGGTGCATCGGGCTACCGAGGCATCGATGGTGCCTGATCCCAGTCTGTCGATCGCGGAGAAGGCCATCGCCTCCTGGCCCGGTGCCTGGCTCGGCAAGAACTATCGAGACATCCTCGACACCCTCGGCTACGACATCCACCGACCGTGGCGCGAGCTGTCGCCAGAGGATCGGCACTGGATCCTGTTCACCGAGGAGGAGCCGGTCGTCACCGTCCACTCGGTGCGCGAGGCGGGCCGGATCCACCGACCGTACGAGGGCAAATACCTCAGCGCCGAACGCCACCTGCAGAAATCGCTCGGCTCGGGCTCGGCGGCCACCCGGGAGCGCGCGATGAGCTTTGTCGACGTGCAGACCTGTCCGCTCTGCCACGGTCGCCGGCTCCGCGCGGATGCGCTCGCGGTGACCTGGCGTGGTGAGCCGGTCGACGTCGTCACCGGCTGGCAGTTGGACCGGTTACGCGACGAGTGCCGTTCTCGGCTGATCGAACTCGGTGCCGATACCGGGCGGGAAACCGCGGTCGAGGAAGCTGAGGGGACCCTGCTGGCGGAACTGCTGAGTCGCCTCGATGTCCTCGTCGAACTCGGACTGGGCCATCTCAGCCTGGCCCGGCCGACCGCCTCGGTCTCGGCCGGCGAACTGCAACGATTGCGGCTCGCGACCCTGCTCGGTACGGGGCTGTTCGGTGTCGTCTACGTCTTGGACGAACCGTCCGCGGGTCTGCACCCGGCCGATTCCGAGGCGCTTCGCGATGTCGTACGTCGCTTGGTCGACGGCGGCAACAGCGTGCTGCTGGTGGAGCACGACCGCGATCTCATCCGGGTCTGCGACTGGGTGGTCGACGTCGGGCCCGGCGCCGGCCGGCACGGCGGCCAGGTCCTCTATTCGGGTCCCGTGGCCGGCCTGTCCGGAGTTGGCGATTCGCTCACTGGCAGCTGGCTGGACCGACGACCCCGGCCGATGGGTGAGCCACGAGCCCCGCAAGGGTGGTTGCCGCTCAACGGTATCCGGCGCAACAATCTGCGAGACCTCGATGTCGCGATGCCGCTCGGCGTCCTCACCGCGGTGACCGGAGTGTCCGGGGCCGGCAAGACCAGCCTGCTGGACGCGGTCGCGGACGGGGCGGGGGAGCGACGGCTGGTCCGGATCACCCAACAGCCGATCGGGCGTACGCCGCGGTCCAACCTGGCTACCTATACCGGTCTGTTCGACCATGTCCGGAAGCTGTTCGCGGCGACAACCGAGGCCAAGGAGCGTGGCTTCGGGGTGAGCCGGTTCTCCTTCAACGTGGCCGAAGGGCGCTGCCCGACCTGCCAGGGCGAGGGCATGGTCGAGGTCGGACTGATGTTCCTGCCTGGGTCGTACGCGCCCTGCCAAACCTGTGGCGGTAGCCGCTATCTGCCGGAGACCCTCGAGGTGCGCTGGCAGGGACTGACCATCGCCGAGGTGCTGGAGCTGTCGGTGGAAGAGGCACTGACCGTGTTCGCCGTCGCGCGCGAGTTATGGATAGTTTCGTCACCGACTACGGGGACGAAACTATCCATAAGTGCCGGGTCATCCATGGATGCCGTGCTGCGCAGCCTGCGGGCCCTGGATGCGCTCGGGCTGGGGTATCTCGGTCTGGGTCAGCCGGCGACCGAGCTCTCCGGTGGTGAGGCGCAGCGGATCAAACTGGCCACCGAGCTGCAGCGCACCAGCCGGGAACCCACCCTCTATCTGCTCGACGAGCCGACCACGGGGCTGCATCCCGCTGACCGGGAGCGGCTGGCGGCGGAGATCCATCGGCTGGTCGACGCCGGCAATACCGTCGTCGTCGCCGAGCACGATCGCGATCTGATCACCGCAGCCGACTGGGTGCTCGACCTCGGACCGGGCGCCGGCGACCGCGGCGGACGAGTGGTGTACGCGGGACCACCGGTCGGCTTGTCCGCCGCCGCCGACAGTCTGACCGGCCGGCACCTCGAGTACCAGCGATTGGCAGAGTAGCCGCCGTGATTGTCTCGTCGGTTCCCGACCGCTATCAGCGTCTCGACGCGCTCTGGCAGAAGATCTCGTTGCTGCCCGAGCGGTGACCCGTGCCGGATAGCCTCCCGCTATGGAGCTCCCCGAGCAGGCGCTGGCGGGCGGTATGGACGCAGCTCGGGGTGTGGTCCGGGTCGGCGACACGGTGCGTCGGCCGGGCATGCGCGCCGGGGTGAAAGAGTTGCTGCTCCATCTGGAGAGGGTCGGGTTCGTCGGCGCTCCGCGCTATCTCGGAACCGACGAGAAGGACCGCCACGTGGTGTCGTGGGTCGACGGTGACGTCCCCGTGCCGCCGTACCCGGAGTGGGCGATGACCGAGACGGCCCTGGTCTCCCTGGGGCGGTTGCTCCGCGAGTACCACGAAGCTGTCGCATCGTTCTCGCCGGTCGCGGCTGACTGGTCCACGGAATGGGCAGACCCCCACGGCGGTCCGACGGTCTGCCACAACGATCTCTATCCGGAGAACGTCGTATTTCGCGACGGCGTGGTGGTGGCACTCATCGACTTCGACATGGCCGGGCCCGGCCGGCCGCTCTGGGACCTGGCGATCGCCGCCTCGGAGTGGGCTCCATTGCATGCGCCGAGCGCGCGCCCGGCCGCTCAGCAAGGTCTGGACGCGGTGCGCAGGGTCGGGCTGCTCGCCGCTGCGTACGGTCTGGCGGCGGACCGGGCCGAGGACCTCCTCGACATCGTGCTCGAAGAGCGGGCGCATTCGACGCAGAACATCCTGAAGCAGGCTGCGGCCGGAGATCCGGTGTGGGTCGCGCATGTCAACGAGCCCGGCTTTGCCGAACGGACTGCTGCCGACCTGGATTGGCTTGATGCCCAGCGCGCCGCGCTGCAGAGCTCGACCGGGATGCCCGCTAGCGGCGAATCTGCTGCGGAAGGGCGAGGGCGGCCAACCCGCTGAGTGCCCGCGTGCCACAGGATCGACCACAGGGGATGACTCCCGCGATCGCCAGGACCGTGCGGGCGAGCGCGACGGTCCGAATTCCCAGTCGCTCCAAAAGGTGGCTTCGTGCTCTCAACCCATGATGATGTCGGTGGTCATGGACTGGTTGTCGCGCACGTACTGGATGGTGACGGTGGTGCCCGGCGGATTGCTGAGTGACGCCTCCTGCAGTTGGTCTGCGCTGGTCACGGGCTGTCCCGCCAAGGCGGTGATGATGTCGCTGCGCCGCAGGTTGGCGCGGGCTGCCGGACCGTCGGCTGTGACACCGGTGATGTACAGCCCGCTCGGGGTGAGCGTGCTATTGGGTCCGAGGACCGGTACGACACTGAGCCCGAAGTCTCCGTGCACGATCTTCCCGTCGCTGATGAGGCTGTCCGCGACCCGTTTGGCGGTCGGCGCGGGCACCGCGAACCCGAGTCCGATGCTGCCGGCCACCGGCTGTCCCAGGGAGTCGCTCGCGGTGGCACCGGCGGTCGGGACACCGACGAGATCGCCGCTGCAGTCGGCGAGCATGCCGCCGCTGTTGCCAGGGTTGATCGACGCATCCGTCTGGATGGCCGATACGAGCAGAGCGGTGGTGTCGTTGTCCGACGGGACCCGGACACTGCGCCCAAGACCGCTGACTACGCCGGACGTGAAGGTCTCGGTCAGGCCGAGTGGGGCCCCGATGGCGAAGACCTGCGCCCCGATGGGCGGCGTGGAGCCGAAGCGGACAGGCTGGGCGGGCTCTTTCGGGTCGACCTTGACGACGGCAAGATCGGTCTTTGGATCCCTCCCGACGAGCGTTGCCGGAAGCTCCTCACCATTGGGCCGTACGACGATGACAGCGCCGCCGCCGACAGCGGAGGAGATGACGTGGTTGTTCGTCAGGATGTGTCCCTCGGTGTCGAGGAACTGACCAGACCCGTTGCTGCCGGATCCGGTCCGGCTCTTGACATACAGGGTGACGACTGAAGGCATCGTCTTGGCAGCGACCTCGGCGGCCGGGCAGGTGGCGGTGGATCCGGTCCCGACGGACTGCTGGGTTGCCGACCTGGTGGTGACGGACACGGCCAGCGCAACACCCGCCGCCAGCAAGGCGGCGACTCCGAGGGCGAGCGGTCCCCAGTGCTGCAAGGGCGTCAGGTGGGTTGAGTCAGAGGGCATCCCGCGTCTCCCGAGTGCTGAGGGACTGGCGCGGCCAAGGGTAATCGGGCGCATCCTCGCCAACAACGACGACGGAGCGCTCAGCTTCGGGGCGATCGGGGCAGGAATCGATCGCCACCCTGCGGCGCGAAGAATTCGCCATCGCGGACGATCTGATGACCCCGGCTGAGGACATGCCGTGGGCGGCCTCGCCCGTGCTCGTCGGCATAGGGGTCGAATGAGTTGTCGACACTCGGCTCGAGGTCGGTCCCTTGCCAGCTGGCAGTGGGATCGATCAAGACCAGGTCCGCGTCGCTACCCACCCGAATCGCGCCCTTGCGCGGGAACATGCCGAGGGCGCGGGCGGCGCGTTCCGCCGATATCTCGGTGAAGGTGCCCACCGACAGGCCGTGAACGTTGACAGCTTGGTGCCACAGCATCGGCGTACGGATCTGAACCCCGGGCGCGCCTAACGGCAGCTCGCGGAAGTCAGTGGCCGTGGGGCGCTTGGTCGTCAACGAGTACGCGTTGTGATCCGAGCCGACGGCTTGGACGGTGCCGTTGGCGACGCCGTCCCAGAGCATCGCCTGGTCGGCTCTCGAACGGATCGGCGGCGACAGAACATAGCGCCACGGCTCGGGGCCGGTGAAGACGGTGTCATCGAAGGTCAGATAATGGGTGCAGGTCTCGGCGTACGCCTCGACGCCGATCGCGCGGGCATCGGTGACCGCGCGCAACGCCGCCGCGCCGGAGACGTGGAAGATCCAGATCGGCGATCCGAGCTCCTTGGCGAGCAGGCACAGGGTGTTGATCGCCGTGGTCTCCGCCAGGGCAGGGCGGCTCGCGGCGAAGTCGGCGATTCCGGTCCGGCCTTGATCCACGAGCTCGCGCTGAGCCTCGCCGAGAATCGTGTGGTTCTCGGCATGGAACCCGGGCAAGCCGCCGTGGTCGGAGATGGCGCGCATCAGACGCCAGGCATCCCCGTCAGTGACCAGGTTCTCCGGATAAGTCGTGAACATCTTGAAGGAGGTGCAGCCCAGATCGATCACCGTTTTGATGTCGGTCAGCACCTGGTCATCGGCGCGATTGAGCATCGGATGGACGCCGACGTCGATGACAGCGGAGGCGTTGATCGCAGCGATCCGGTTCTCAACTGCTTCGACCAGACGTTGTCCGGGCGCCATCGGAGGCACGAAATCGATCAGGGTCGTCGTCCCTCCGAGGACCGCGGCGCGGGTCGCCTGCCCGAAGGAGTCCTCGGTCTGCGGCATATCCACATGGGTGTCGATGCCTCTGCTGACCTGGGCGCGCCAGCAAGGCTGATTGCCTGCCGCGCGGATACGTACGTGCTTAACGATCGTCCGTTGTTGACCGATCGTTGACCAAGTCTGGACGCAACTGAGTAGCTTCAGGCCATGACTTCGTGGAGCGACGAGCAACTGAATGAGTTGATCGAGCAGGCGACGGTCGACTGTTACGACGAGGAGGTCGATCGGCGTTGCGCCAGCCACCGCACCAGGTGATCCGCGGACTGCGGCAGCGGTGGCTCAGTCACGCATTGCTCGGCGAGTTCCGGCGGATCGAGGTCATCAAGGGGCAGCAGGCGGTCAACGTGCTGACAGCCGCCCGACCCCGGAGAGAGGCGGTCTCCCGGACATTGATCTGCTGTCCGGCCCACGAGTGGATCAGCGTCGAGGCGTTGTTCTCGCTGATGCGCCATCGTGGTCGAGAACGAGATCACCTATCTGAGCGTGCCGGTCCCCGACGATGGCGCGGTCATCTGGGGCAAGGGCTTCGATATCGACAAGGTCGGCCGGCTGCCCTGGCTGGCCGGGGCTGAACTCGCCCTGACCCGCTGATCGGTGAGCCCCAGCACAGTCTGAACCCGCCTGCGACCGGTCCGGCGATCCTGAGCACAGACAGTCTCGTCATAGGTCGACTGAGTAGGATCTGGCCGTCGTGGCGGACCGGCCGTCGACCCCACCGATTCCACCCCGCCGCGATCCCACTCCACCGATTCACCCGTCTCGACCCACCGACCGATTCGGAGTTTCATGCCCGCCTACAGTCAGCGCCCGCCTCGCCTCAAGGTCTCCGCCCTGGCGGCGATGGCGAATCCCTCCTCGCAGCGCATCGACGTCTGGCATCTGCTCGATGATGCGACCAAGCAGCTCGCCGCCGTCCACCATGCCGGTCTGGACACCACGCTGGAAGAGGACCGGGTACGTCGTCAGCTGGACCGGCTGGCGGCGTACGAGGGTTTCTGGCTCTACCCCGGACTGGAGCGGCTGAACCGGCTCCGGGAGCACCTCGATGTCATGGACACCGCCGAGTTGGCCGAGCAGGCCGCACTCGCGGCCCGGCTGCTGGAGGAGTATGGCGACCGGGCGGCGCTGTTCGACGACGATGAGCCGTTGGAGGAGCAGGAGCTGATCGCCCGGGCCTCGCAGCAGCAGTTCTACACTGTGATGCTGGCCGACGACTCGCCTGCGACCTCTCCCGAAGGTCTGGAGGGCCAGCTGCGGGCGCTGCGTCAGCCGGGCGACGAGATCCAGTACGGGATCCTGCGCTGCACCAGCGTCGAGGACGTTTTGACGGCGGTCGCCCTGAACGGGGAGGTCCAGGCGGCGATCATCCGCCAGGATCTGCCGATGCGATCGCGGGAGCGCTCGCCGCTGATGACCCGGCTGCTCGGGGTCGACGAGATCCCGGTGGTCAAGGACCGTACCTACGACTGGGTGGAGTGCGGCCAATGGATCCGTGAGCTGCGGCCCCGGATCGACCTCTATCTGCTGACCGACGAGTCGATCGTGGCCGGTGCCGAGGAGGCGCCCGGCGTGTACGACCGGACATTCTATCGGCTCAACGACGTCACCGATCTGCACTCCACCGTGATCGCCGGCATCCGTTCCCGCTATCGCACTCCCTACTTCGACGCGGTGCGCGCGTTCGCGGAGTCACCGGTCGGCCAGTTCCATGCGCTGCCGGTGGCCCGGGGCGCGAGCATCTTCAACTCCCGCTCGCTGCGCGACATGGGCGAGTTCTACGGCCGCAACATCTTCATGGCCGAGACCTCCTCGACGTCCGGCGGGCTGGACTCGCTGCTGGATCCGCACGGCGCGTTGAAGGAGGCGATGGACAAGGCGGCGGACACCTGGAACAGCGACCGGACCTACTTCGTCACCAACGGCACCTCGACCGCGAACAAGATCGTGGTCCAGTCGCTGACCGAGCCGGGTGACATCGTGTTGATCGACCGCAACTGTCACAAGTCGCACCACTACGGCCTGATGCTGGCGGGGGCGAACCCGGTCTATCTGGACGCCTATCCGCTGGAGCAGTATTCGATCTACGGCGGGGTGCCGCTGAAGGTGATCAAGCAGACACTGCTGGACCTGGAGGCCGCCGGCCGGTTGCACAAGGTCCGGATGGTGCTGCTGACCAACTGCACCTTCGACGGAATCGTCTACAACCCGCAGCGGGTGATGGAGGAGCTGCTGGCGATCAAGCCCGATCTCTGCTTCTTGTGGGACGAGGCGTGGTACGCGTTCGCAGTGGCGGTGCCCTGGGTCAGGCAGCGGACGGCGATGGTCACCGCCGAGCGGCTGGCGAGCAAACTGGCCAGCCCGCGCTACGTCGCCGAGTACGCGCAGTGGAAGGCCGAGATGGCCGGTATTCCGCGGGAGGAATGGGCCGACCATCGGCTGCTGCCCGATCCCGCCAAGACTCGGGTCCGGGTGTATTCGACCCACTCCACCCACAAGTCGCTGTCGGCGCTGCGCCAGGCGTCGATGATCCACGTCCGGGACCAGGAGTTCAACCGGCAGTCGGCGGAGGCATTCGGCGAGGCGTTCTTGACCCATACCTCGACCTCGCCGAACCAGCAGCTGCTGGCTTCGCTCGACCTGGCCCGTCGACAGGTCGACATCGAAGGCTTCGAGATGGTGCGGCAGGCGTACAAGATGGCGCTCGCTTTCCGGCAGCGGGTCCGCTCCGATCGCCAGATCCGGCGTTGGTTCACCATCTTGGACGAGGTCGATCTGGTGCCGGCGGAGTTCCGCCATCGCCCGGAGGCCGGGCCATCGGAGACCCAGGTCAACCGGTGGAACGAAGCCTGGCAGGAAGCGGAGTTCGTCCTCGACCCGACCCGGGTGACGCTCTACATCGGCGGCACAGGCCTGAACGGCTACGAGTTCCGCGAAGACATCTTGATGGAGCGCTACGGCATCCAGATCAACAAGACCTCCATCAACAGCGTGCTGTTGATCTTCACCATCGGTATCACCTGGTCGGCCGTCCACTATCTGCTCGAGGCGCTCCGCAGCACCGCGATCGAGCTCGAGCGCCAGCACAAGCTGGCCAGCCGGGCGGAGTTGCAACTGCAGCTCAACAAGATCAGCTCGATGACCACCAACCTGCCGCACCTGCCCGACTTCAGCGACTTCGACCCCGCTTTCCGTGCCACACCGACCTCAGCCGACGGCGACATCCGCACCGCCTTCTACGCCGGCTATCACGAGAGCGAGAAGGAGTACGTCCCCCTCGGCAAAGCCCACGAGCTGCTGCGACAGGGCCGCCGGCTGGTCTCGACCACCTTCGTGGTCCCGTACCCGCCCGGCTTCCCGGTCCTGGTGCCCGGCCAGTCCATCTCGGAAGACATCGTGGAGTTCTTGATCCGGCTGGACGTCAAGGAGATCCACGGCTTCCGGGCTGAACTCGGTCTGTCGGTCTTCACCCAGGCGGCGCTGGACAAGGTGGCGGCCACTCGTTCTGCCTCGAGATGAGCAGAGCCGTGGGAACTGCTGGACCGGTCAAATTTCCCTCGCGTTCTCAGAGTCTCGCCTGGCGCAGGCGTGGCATCTGGAACGTGAGAGTGATTCTGCTCGCGGAGGTATCCAGCGGTCACCGTCTATTGACCGGACCATGGTGTGCGTTTGGCGCCCGCAGGCCACGGATGGGCGTGAGCCGAGGGTGAACCGCGTACGTCTTGCGCCGGCGGGCCACAGACGATCGCAAGGGCCCCGCTACCCGCCGCCCGGTGACCCGTCAGGCAGGTGCGGCGGTCAGCAGGGCCCAGAGCTCTGCCTTGGCCTCGAAGGTGTCCAGGTCGAGCCGGACCAGGCTGCCGGCTCGCTTCACCTGGGCCTTCAGGGTGTGCCGATGCATGCCCAGTTCGCGGGCTGCCGGGTCCCAGGCGGCATTGTGTCGTAGCCAGGTCTCCAGGACGCGCCGCAGATCTGCTCCGTCGGGCGCGGCCAGCAGGGGAGCGAGCCGCTCCTGCGCCAGGGTCTCGATCTCATCTCGAGAGAGCAGGCCGAGGATGGCGCTGGTCTCCAGTTCGATCACCTGCGCGGTCGGTGGGGCCGCGTCGAGGGCCTCGCGGGTCTCGTGCAGCGCGGCGATCAGGTCCGGCCAGCCGACCGGGCGGGACATCACGACCGGTGTCTGCCGGGCGGTGATCACCGCCGCCGCCAGATCGGCCATGGCATCACCGATCACGACGGCGAACCGCCCGTGCCAGCGGGTGGCCAGCACCGAGCGTTGCGCCCGAGCCATGCGTACCGACAGCGCGTGCTCCAGCTCGCCGGCGTCGGTATCGGTCCGCAATGGAGTGAGCAGCAGCCGCACCGGCCCCTCCGGAAGCTGCCGTCCGGCGGCGACCAACACGTCGGCAGCGGCGTCGACATGCCCGGCCAGGGCCAGCTGGAACAGCTGAGCGTTGAGGGCCAGGGTGGACTCCTCGCGCCGGGCTGCATCTTCCACCGCGAACTCGGCCAGCGCCACCGCATTGGTGATCACCGCCGTCGCGGCCGTGTCAGGCCGCTCGGCCAGGGAGACGGCCAACACGCCACGCAGCTCGTGTCGGCGGCCCAGGGTCTGCATCGTGACGGTCCGGCGTACGGACTCGGGGTGGTCCGACGGACCAGGCAGGTCCAGCGCGGAACCCGACCGCAATCGGCGCTGCAGCAAGCGGCGAGCCTCGCCCTGCACGGCCGAGAGCTCAGCACCGGCCAGCCGGTGCGGTCCATGCTCGGACAGCACCTCGCCATGAGCGTCCAGCAACAAGACACCGGCCCTGAGCCGCCGGCTGAGCTCCTCCAGCACGGCGGCGATCCGGTTCGCCGACAATGCTGCGAGGGCCAGCGCCCGCTGTGTCTCCAGTGCCCACAGATCGCGAGCATGGTCCTGCTCGGCCAGGGCGTCGGCGACCCGGCGGGCCAAGGCGATGAACGGCGTCCGATAGGGGACCTCCACCAGTGGCAGTCCGCGCTCCGCACACGCGGTGATCAACGGTTCCGGCGTGGTGCGCACCACCTCGGTGCCGAAACCGAGGGCGGTCACGCCGACGGTGACCAAACGATCGACGTACGCGGCGTACCCGGCCGGCGACGTCTCGCCGCCGAACTGGGTGCCGGTGGTGAGCAGCAGATTGTCGATCTCCAGGAACGGGGTCGGGTCCATCAGATCTGAGCTGTGTGCCCAGCCGATCTCGGCGCCAGCCTGGCCCGTGAGCAGTTGCAGGCCGAGGGCAGAATCGGAGAGCAGGTCGCTGAGTCGGATCGCCACGAGACCACCGTAGTCGCCAAACTGCCAAAGTGGCGCTCGATCCACCATAGTGGCACGGTTTGGCGGCATACGGTGGTGGGCATACCCCGAGATCACACCAGAGAGATCCCCACCAAGGAGCCACGCTTATGACCGTCTTGTCCCACGCCCTCACCGGTGGTCCGGCCCTGCCGCAGGAGCGCCGCCTGGTCACCTCGCTCCCGGGCCCCAAGACCCAGGAGCTGCAGGCCCGGAAGTCGGCCGCGGTCGCCCCAGGCATCGCCGTCATGATGCCCGCGTACGTCGCGGCGGCCGGTGGCGGAGTCGTGGTCGACGTCGACGGGAACTCACTGATCGACCTGGGTACCGGCATCGCCGTGACGACCATCGGCAACGCGGATCCGGCGGTGGCCGCTGCGGTTGCTGACCAGGCCGCCAAGTTCACCCACACCTGTTTCATGATCAGCGGCTACGAGTCGTACGTGGAGGTGGCCGAGCGGCTCAACCGGCTGACGCCCGGCGATCACGCCAAGCGCAGCGCGCTGTTCACCTCAGGAGCCGAGGCGGTGGAGAACGCGGTCAAGATCGCCCGGATCGCCACCAAGAAGCAGGCCGTGGTCGTGTTCGACCACGCGTATCACGGGCGCACCAACCTGACCATGGCGATGACCGCGAAGTCGATGCCCTACAAGAGCGGCTTCGGCCCGTTCGCCGGCGAGATCTATCGCGCGCCGATGTCCTACCCCTACCGCGACGGGCTGAGCGGTCCGGAGGCGGCCAAGATCGCCCTGACCCAGATCGAAAAGCAGATCGGCGCGGACAACCTGGCCGCGATCGTCATCGAGCCGATCCAGGGCGAGGGCGGCTTCGTCGTCCCGGCACCAGGATTCCTGCCGGAACTCGTCGCCTGGTCCAAGGCCAATGGTGTGGTGTTCATCGCCGACGAGGTGCAGACCGGTTTTGCCCGGACCGGCGCCATGTTCGCTTGCGAGCACGAGGGCATCGTCCCGGACCTGATCACCACTGCCAAGGGGATCGCCGGTGGCCTGCCGCTCTCGGCGGTGACCGGTCGCGCCGAGATCATGGATGCGGCTCATCCCGGTGGACTCGGCGGCACGTACGCCGGCAATCCGATCGCCTGCGTGGCGGCCCTGGCGACCATGGATGCCTACGAGCAGGGCGGTCTGATCGAGCGGGCCCAGCAGATCGAGGCGATCGCCCTGGAGCGCCTCACCGCGGCCCAGTCGCGTGATCCGCGGATCGGCGACGTACGCGGTCGCGGCGCCATGCTCGCCATCGAGCTGGTCGACCCGACCACGGGCGAGCCGGACGCACCCCTGGCGGCCGCGACCGCGAAGGCTGCTCACCAGCAGGGCGTTATTGTCTTAACATGCGGCACCTACGGCAACATCATCCGACTGCTGCCGCCGCTGTCCATCCCCGACCACCTGCTGGCCGAGGGCCTGGACATCATGCTCGCCGCCCTCGCCACGAACTGAAAGGTCATCGACGTGACACAGACTTTGACCCCCGCCCAGCTGCTGCCTGCCGACCTGCCGACCGGTCTGCTGATCAACGGCGAATGGACCGCAGGCAGCACCGGGTGGACCATCCCGGTGCTCAACCCGGCCACCGGTGAGGAGATCGCCACGATCGCCGACGCCGCGCCGTCCGACGCCGTCGCTGCCTTGGACGCGGCCTGCGCGGCCGGGCCTGCGTGGGCGGCGACCGCGCCACGGCAACGCGGTGAGATCCTGCGGCGTGCCTTCGACGAGGTGACGCGGCGCAAGGACGATTTCGCTCGGTTGATGACGATCGAGATGGGCAAGCCGCTGGCCGAGGCGTACGGCGAGGTCACCTACGGCGCGGAGTTCCTGCGCTGGTTCAGCGAGGAGGCGGTCCGGATCAACGGCCGCTACGGGTCGAACCCGGAAGGCACCGGCCGGATGGTCGTGTCCAAGCGCCCCGTCGGCCCGGCGTACCTGATCACGCCGTGGAACTTCCCGCTGGCCATGGCCACCCGCAAGATCGGCCCGGCGCTGGCCGCCGGCTGCCCGGTGATCGTCAAGCCGGCGACCAACACGCCGCTGACCACGCTGCTGCTGGCCCAGGTGATGATCGAGTGCGGCGTACCGGCCGGGGTGGTCAACGTGATCACCTCGTCCAGCGCCTCCTCGATCACCAAGCCGCTGCTCGCCGATCCGCGGCTGCGCAAGCTGTCCTTCACCGGCTCGACCCCGGTCGGTGTCCGGTTGCTGGCCGATGCGGCGCCGAACGTGCTGAAGACCTCGATGGAGCTCGGCGGCAACGCGCCGTTCCTGGTCTTCGAGGATGCCGACATCGATGCCGCTGTCACAGGCGCGATGACGGCCAAATTCCGCAATATCGGTCAGGCCTGCACGGCGGCCAACCGGTTCATCGTGCACGCCAGCGTGTCCGACGAGTTCGTCGCCAAGGTGACGGCTCGGGTGCAGGAGATGAAGGTCGGCAACGGCTTGGACGAGGGCGTCACCATCGGCCCGCTGATCGACGGCGGCGCGGTGGACAGCACCAACGAGCTGGTCGCGGACGCCCTCAGCAACGGCGCCAGCGTCACCGTGGGCGGCAACCGGATCGAGCGTCCCGGCTTCTTCTACGCCCCGACCGTGCTGCGCGATGTGCAGCCCGGGACCCGGCTGCTGAAGGAGGAGATCTTCGGCCCGGTGCTGGGTGTCAGCACCTTCGAGACCGAGGACGAGGCCGTCGCGATGGCCAACGACACCGAGTACGGGCTGATGTCGTACGCCTACACCCGGGATCTCGCCCGGGGACACCGGCTGATCGACTCGCTGGAGACGGGCATGATGGCGCTCAACACCGGTCTGGTCTCCAATGCGGCGGCGCCGTTCGGCGGTGTCAAGGCCTCCGGTCTGGGCCGCGAGGGCTCGGTGGAGGGCATCGAGGAGTACCTGGAAACCAAGTACACCTTGATTCCGGTCTGACGACCCGGCACCTAGTGGAATTTGCTGCGACGGCCGACGAAAGAGTGTTAGATCGGAGGCACGTAATAATCGCAGCGTCACAGGGTCTCCTACCGACGCGCACGGGTTGGAAAGAGGCCGTTGGTGATCCGCGCCGTCTTCGTCTCGTTGGCCACGTTCTTGATCCTCGGCAGTACCTTCGCGATCTCGGTGCTGGCCTGGCGCGTCGATCGCCAGTATGTGACCACGAGTTCGGCGGAAGCGGCACCGGAACCACAACGCCCTGGGTCGAAGCTACAGAGTGCGGTCCGGTCGTTCCCGTTGCACACCGATCGGGCCGTGTTCTGCGGGCCTGTTGACTCGGATGCACTGGAGACGCAGCTGCTGGAGCTGGGTACCGAGCTCGGGCTCGAGGGGTGGCTGCCCGGGTTGGCGAGCACGGCCATGGATCAGTACCAGAACGACTCCGAGGAACTTCCGTACCCGTACGAGTACCCGGACCTGGACGCCACGGTCGCATCGAACCTGAAGGCGTCGGTCGTCGCCGAGGATCCGGGTCTGGTGCTCGACCTTGCCGCGCTGGCAGTGACGGGAGCGGCCAATGCCGAGACCCGTTCCGGTTTCGACTACATGAAGGCGGGTGGCGCGCTCGCCTACAGCGTGCTGAGGCGCGCGCTCGAGGTCCATCCGACCTGCGACCTCCAGCTTCAGTTGCTGCATCTGGTCACGCTCGGCTACAACGCACGAGACGCCGCGATCAGTGCCGAGGTCGAGCGTGCGCAGCAACTCTGCCCAGACGACCCGACGCCGCTGTGGCTGAGGGCGCAGGACCGTGCCGGCCGCGCGTACGAAGCCTATCTACGTTCCGACCTGCGTCCGCAGGAGCGGATGTCGGGGGCGCTCGAGGATCTGCACACATTGCAGCGTCAGTTCCCGAGATCGCCATTGGGCTACGCCGGAGAGGCGGATCTGCTGCTGGACCGTGCGGACTCCGCCGAGAAGAACGGACTGCGTCCCTTCCAGGCCCGTCAATGGCGGCGGGACGCGCTCCGGCTCTATCAACAGGCCCGCGCTATGTCCGATGATCCTGGGCTTCTCGTCGGTGAGGCGCGGGCTCTGTCGGACCTGGACCGTCACGACGAAGCGGCAGCGGCATTCGCTCAGTTGCCGGCCGATGCGTTGCCTTTGGCGAACGTCGTGACTCAACAGGTCCGCGTCCGGCAGGCCGCTGGTGACTGGCAGGGCGTGCTCACACTGCTATCGACCGAAGTGGTCTATCAGGACGGACGGGAAGTCAGCAATTCCGTTCATCGACTGCCCGGCTACGGCCGGTTGCAAACCATGGCTACCTATGTGTGGGATGCGAGCTATCAGCCCGAGGGCGGAGCCGATACCTATGACGTCGCCTTCATTCCGCAGAGTCGGAACAGCCATCTGACCGATGGACGCTGCTTGGAGCAAGCCGGTCAGAATGCATTGCTCCTACTCGGCCGCGCTGGGGAGGCCGGGACCTGGGCACCGACGTCGTTCAAGACGCCACTGCGCTCCGGCGGTGACTCGCCATGCGACTACGTGACGACGAGCCCGGTCAGTTCGCCGAACGATGCTCAGGATCTCTTTCGCTGGGCTGGTGACCTGAGCGGGGCGCGGCAGGTCGTGGACGATTGGCTTGCGGCGAAGCCGGACTCGTACCTGGCGCACCAGCGGGCCGGCGAGATCGCGTATCTCCGCGGGGAGTGGCGGGCAGCTGTCGACGAGTTCAACGAGGCCGCGGCGGCGTGGCAGCGATCCGACACCGACAAGGACTCCACTGCCTGGAGTCTGGACCTGATCTTCCCGAGTGCCGTGCTCGATCTTCAGCTCTCCGCGGCTCAGCAAGCGGGTGGCGACAGCGGCGCCGCCCAGCGCACACTGACTGACCTGATGCTGGCGCTCGACCAGGCTGCGTCCTCACACGATGAGAGCGCGGAGGCACGGGGCGATGATCAGGCGGTCCGCTTCTATGCCGAGGCTCAACTCGGAGCAGCCGCGCTGGCCGAAGGACGAGACCGTGACGCCGTCGACCACCTCTCACGCTCGGTGCAGGCAGCCAACGAACGCACTGATACCACGTTGACCGAGGTCGTCGTGGATGCGGAAGGCGATGCACCGATGGCTCTGCTCCGGGGCGCGCAGGAGAGCAATCTGGCACTGGCACTGTCGCGTATCGGACGCCACGACGAGGCGATCAAGTCGGCCGAGGCGGCACTGAGCCGGGATCCGAGCAACCCGATCTTCCTTGACACCCTCGCCTTCAGCCATGATCTGGCCGGAGACGCCGGTGCGGCGATCCCGGCGTACGAGGCCGCCCTGACGGCTGATTCGACCTCTTTCGTGTCCGCCAACAATCTCGCCGTACTGGTCGGCAAGGCGGGAGACGATGCCAGGGCGCGTTCGCTCTTGCGACAGGTTGTCGCCACCGCGCCGACCTACGGCATCGGCTGGCACAATCTGGGCGTGGCAGAAGCCCGGTCAGGGCTCCTCAGCCTGGTGTCGTCCCAACATGCGCTCGGTACGGCGGCCCGGCTGGATCGGTCGCTGCGTAGTGCTCCGGCGGATTTCGTCGTCGACGATGCCGTCTACTCTTCGGGTCTCGATATCTCGAAGCCCTTGCCGCCGGACTGGAGCTATGCGTCCACCGCGCAGCGGACCACCAGTGGGTTCCTCTTTTCCATGATCATTTTGGTGGCGCTGCGAGCAGCTTGGAGCCTTGGCCTGGACCGCGTGCTCGAGACGGTGACCCTCCGACTTCACCGGGCCGATCGCGTACCTGGTCGCCTGGCGAAGCTCGTCGGCCGACCGATCGGGTTGGCGGTGGCACTGGGTGCCTCGATCGTCGTCCTTGCCGCAGGTCCAGTTCAGTGGGCTCCGACCTGGGGTGAGTCCGCACTGCTCCTCCCCGTGGTCGGATCGCTGGTCCTGCTGCCGATCGCCGTTCGCCAGTTGATGGTCCGCGCCGCCGGGGACAGCCCGCGTCAGGTCGGATCCGCCTCGGCAGCAGTGATCGGTCTCGTCGCCGTGCCTTTCGGGCTGACGCTGGCGCCCTACCCTGGACTCGCCGACAGTGCGGTGGAGCAACCACGACGGGTGGTGTGGGCCCCGGCGATGACCGCCGGGATCATCGCCGTCGCGTTCACTGCCCTCACGGTCATCTCGGCCGTGCCGTTGGCTCGGGTCGTTGCCATGGCGGCGGTGGCATTGTTCGCTTCGATCATGCTCCCGGTGCGACCGTTCGATGGCGCTCAACTCACCAATCGGGTGGTCGGCCTGAGTATCGGCGCGGCATCCATCCTGGTCGCCGTCGCGGCGAGCGCCGGCTGGTTGTGAGCCGACGCTCGACCCGACTTCGGCCTACTTGATCGCGCTGTTGGACGCGCTCGGCGGGGCGGGCGGGTTGGCCTCCCGCAGGGGCACGCCGGAGTACTGACCGCGGATCGCGTTGATCAGGTGCTTGGCCCGGATGGTCAGTGAGAACGGGCCGTCGCCGACGGAGTGCTGCAGCCGACCCTTGGTGACGATGACACCGAGATCGGCGCCCTTCCAGCGATAGTCGCCGGCGCCGTAGATCCGCAGGAAGAACGCCTCCTGCTCGTTCTGCAACTGGTGCCAGTCCAGCGCGGCCCGCTTGAACACCAGCGAGCCGGAACGGTCGATGGTGTACTGACCGGTCGGCGCGTCGGCGGTGATCAGCTCCACCACCGGCGAGGTCTCCTTGATCACCATCTGGCTCCACAGGTCGGCCGCGGCCAGCTCGCGCCACCGCTCGTTGATCTCGTCGATGTCGAGCTCGAAGTCGACCCCGGAGTACTCCAGCAGATGGAAGCAGAACAGCGGCACATCGGCGTACGAGCCGGCAGTCACATTGGTGATCGCGGAGGCCCCGCTGATCCGTGGGTTCAACTCACCGAGGTAGCACTCGTTGTCCTCGATGTCGACCAGCACATCGACCTCGAAGAAGCCCCGGTAGCCCTCTTGGCCGAGCCGGTCGCCGAGCCGGCGAACCAGGTCACCGGCCCGCCGGCGCAGGTCGTCGTCGAGCACGCCGGGGAACATCTCGTTGCCACACCAGCCACCCCGGTAGGGGGTGAGCTCCCGATGACCGGTCAGCTCGGTCATGAACGGCCCGACGATGGTGCCCTTGCGCGTGATCACGGCCTCGACGGCGATCGGGCGGTTGTTGATCCGCTTCATCACCTTGACCTCTTGGTCGACGATCTCCTTGGCGTTCTTCTTCCAGCCGGTCTCGTCGTCGATGAAGAAGGTGGTCTTGCCGGAGTCGCCGTACGCGGTCTGCACGACCAGATCGGTGCCCAGGCCGGCCTCGGTGGCCTGCGCGACCAGATCGTCGTAGTCGGTGACGGTGGTCAAGATGTTGGGCACGCTGGGGGCGCCGACATCGTTGCCGAGCCGGGTGGTGACGAGCTTGGAGTCCAGATACTCGCGCAGCGCTGCCTTCGGCAGGATCAGGTCATAGCCGAGTTCGGAGCAGATCCGTTCGGTCTCCTCGTCGAAGAAGACCATCGCGATCTTCGGTCGCACCCCGGGGGCCCGCCGGCTGTTGATGAAGGCCAGCACCTCCGCGTTGGAGAGCAGCCAGTTGTTGATCTCCTCGCCGGACTCGAACTCGATGTAGGGCTTGCGCCGCGGCGTGAAGACCCGGGGGTGCGCGCCGTCCCAGCCGTCGTAGTAGGTGATGTAGGTGAAGTTGCGGACCCAGCGGTCCAGGCCGAGCAGGTTGAACGGGGTGGCGCCGACGAAATAGATCGGCACCTCGTTGGTGCGGAAGAAGTGCCGCACCTCGGAGATGTTGCGAAGTGGATGACTCAACGGTCCGACGTCGGTCGGGCCGTACTGGGCGTCGTTGCTGTGGGCGATCTCAGTGTCGGTCATCTGTCCTCATTCTGCGTTGGGATGGGGGTGGTGGGGGATGGCGGAGTTTGACGAGTAGACGATCAGTGGGAATGGCAAGAGGATTCAGGGGCGCAGTGGGCGCCCTTGGTGCTGGGGGCGTCCAACGCCGGATTGGCGTCGAAGAAGCCGAACGGCTTGAGCCAGAAGGAGATGGTGTCCGCCGGCATGATCGGCCAGTCCTCGACGCGGGTGATGTGGTGGATGCCGAACACGTACCACAGCACCACGTCGGTGTTCACCAGTGACTCATCGTCTTCGGTCCAGCGCCGGATCCCCTGGGCGTGCGGCTCGGCACCTGCGGTCAGATCGGACTCGGACTGGGTGGGATAGTCACCGGCCGGCCAGCGCTCCCGGTCGTCCTGTGCGGTGACCCAGAGCGTGTGCCCGATCACCGACGCACGCTCGTAGACCGGCGAGGCCTTGTCGATCATCGCCGGGAAGGCCGCGCCCGGCACGAGCTTGTACGCGGTGTTGCTGCCGTGCCGGTTCCTCTTGCCCGGGTTGACCACCTTCCAGGCCCGCTGGGTCTCCCAGTTGTAGTCGCGGCCCGACTCACTCTCCGAGGAGATCGTGGTCGCCTTGGTGGTGAGGTTCAGTCCGTAGGGGTTCGCCGCGGTGATCGGCTCGGCGAACGAGTCGACCTCGAGGACGGTGTTCTCCTCGCCGTCGATGTCCAGATCCAGCTTGGCGATCAGGAAATGCTGGTGGAACGGCGCGTACGTCCGTGCATCCACCGTGGTTCCCCAGGCCGACGAGTCGCCCTCGCTGGCCATCGGGGTGGTGACCATCAGGCCGGTGGCCCGCACCTCACATTCGATGTTGCCGTCCTGATAGAACCGCCAGTAGATCAGGTATTCGTAGTTGGCGACCGTGGCGTGCGCGGAGACGACCATCCGACGCATCCGGCGGACCTGCGCGCCGGTCTCGGCGTCGACGTGCTTCCACAGCACGGCGTTGTCCTCCTCGTGCAGACAGATCGCCTGCTTGATCACCTGCGGCTGACCGGCGGAGTCCGGCACCACGGCGTCGGCGTAGACGATCTCGCCCAGACAGTCGCAGCCCAGCTCCAGCGAGGTCGTCATATAGCCGAGACCCCATTCGCCGATGTCGAACGCGGTCCGGCGGTAGTGGTCGTAGCTGGCGTCCCGGTAGGGGACCACCATCTCGGCGAACGACATCCGATACGCGATGTCGCGGGTGGTGCCGCTGATCGGATCGTCGAAGCTCACCTGGTAGATGACCGGACCCTCGCGGTAGTTGAAGCCCAGCCGCATGGTCCAGTTCTGCCAGCGCAGTTCGTTGCCGTCCAGGGAGAACGAGACGCCCTCGGGCTGGGTGATCTCCAGGGTCTTGAGATCGGTGCGCTCGGCGATACCGTTGACGGCCGGGTCGTACTCGGCCTGCACGTCCGGGAATCCGAAATCGTGGTGGTCCTCGATGTCGAGCACCTCGTTGGTGTTCATGTCGACGATGATCTTCAGCCCGGACACCGGATGTCCGTACGGATTGCCTTCCGGGGTGGCCCGCACCCAGATGTCGCACCAGCCGAGGCGGCGGTCACGCCACTGCTCGGGCATCACCTGCTTGCCGTAGGTCCAGACGTCGAACAGCACCAGCGACAGATCGGTGATCCCGCGTGCGGCCAGCGCCGCGGCGACGCCCTCGTGCTCGTGCAGCGCGTGATCGATGTCGTGGTACTCGTCGACGGTGAAGTTCGGCGTCACGTCGGGGATGTGGGTCCAGGAAACCAGCTGATCGGCGATCAGGTCGACGACCGCCTCGTACACGTCGTTGCTGGCCTTCTCCCAGACCACCGACAGCGACTTCCGCGCGATCGGGTCCCCGACGGTCCACGCCTTGACCTCGGACTTGGGCGGCTCGGCGAGCTCGATCGAGGCGAATCGCCAGCTCTGGTCGACACCCCTCTCTCGGCGGAGCACGGCTGCGGTGGAGCGGAACTCGTCCTCGGTGAGTGGATCGAGTGGATGGGCGGTCATGGCGGTGTTCCTCCTTTGGAATCCGCGAGGCCTAGAGCCCCGCGAGGTCGGCGCTGATCGCGTCGAACGCGGCAACAGTCGAGAACAGCTTCCAGGCATGCTGCGGGGTGGGCCAGCTGGAGAGCTTCGCGGCCACCACCCGAGCCTGCCGATTGACGTAGATCATCTGGCCGTGGATGCCGAGACACAGCAGCACCGGGCGGCGGGCATCGGGGATCCAGAACTGGTTGCGATAGAAGCCACCGGGCATCCGGTTGTCGCCGGGGGAGTCGGCGAAGGCCCGCACCGAGTCGAGGTCGCCGAGGAAGCTGTCCTCGATCCACCAGGACGGGACGACCTGCTCGCCGGTCAGCGAGGTGCCGTTGCGCAGGATCATCAGACCGAACCGGCCGAGATCGCCGAGGGTGGCCGACATGCCGCCGTCGAACATGCCGCTGCCTTCGGAGTCGATGCCGATGTTGGCGTCGAACTCTGCGCCGATCCTCGACCAGACCAGTTCGGAGGCCACGTCGGCGAAGCGCCGGCCGGTGGCAGCCTCGACGACCCAGCCGAGCACGTCGGACTCGCAGCTGCGATAGTCGAACGGACCGCCATGCGGGCGATCAGAGTGCAGGCTGAGCAGGAACGTGCGTAAGGTGCTGGGCACGTCCGGGTTGAGCCGCGGCGCCCAGCCGAACGCCTGCTCGAGCACCCGAACCTCGGCCATCGGGTCCAGATACTCCTCGGAGAAACGGATTCCGGAACGCATGTCGAGCAGGTGCCGTACGGTGGCGCCGGCATAGCCGGACTCCTGCAACTCCGGCACATAGTGGGTGAGCGGGGCCTCGGTGGCGATCACGCCCTGGGCGGCCAAGGCGCCGACCACGATCCCGACGACCGACTTGGTCACCGACATCATCAGGTGCACCGTGGACGGATCCATCCCGCTGGGATAACGCTCCACCATCACCTGGGCACCCCAGCTCGGATGATCGTGAATGACCATCCAGCCGTCGGTGTCGGTGCTGGCCATCACGGTGTGCAGCGACATGACGCTACCGTCGGAGGTGGTCACCGGCAAGATGTCCGGCTCGTACGCGATCCGTGGCAGCTGCGGCGCATGACCGGGTGCACGGCGGATCGGGACGGTGGGAAAGATCTCGGCCATGTGCTGGAAGGTCCAGTTGAGCTGGCCCTCCGACTGCCAGTTGTCGAGCGTCACCGGAAACGGTGGACGACTCGTCCCAGACCCGATCATGGCGTCAACATACCTGGGCTGGTGCTCATCCGCGTGCCACGGTTCAACTGTGGTCGGCGGCGCCGAGCGCGGCTTTAGGATCACGTCGTGACGGAGACCACGCCGCCGGCGCCACCAGCGCCAAGTCCACGCCAGCTGTTGCTGCTGGCCATCCCCGCGCTGCTGGTCGGTGTGTTGTCGGCGGGCGTCCTGTGGGCCCTCGATGAGGTCGCCGAGGTCATCGAGCACGCCCTCTGGCACGCCGCGCCGGAGGCTCTCGGGATCTCGGACGGCTCCCGCTGGTGGATCTTTGCGATCCTGACGCTGACCGGGGCAGCCGTCGGTCTGGTGGTGTGGAAGCTGCCCGGTCATGGTGGTCGTGACTCGGCGACCACCGAACTGGTAGCCGATCCGTTGCCGCTCAGCGCGCTCCCGAGTCTCGCGCTGGCGGTGATCTTGACCCTGGCCGGTGGCGTCAGCCTCGGCCCGGAGAATCCGATCATCGCGATCAACGCCGCGCTGTCCATCGCCCTGGTCGTTCGGCTGGCGCCGAGGGTGCCCCCGGCGCTGGTGATGGCGATGGCCACGGCGGCGACGATCGGCGCGTTGTTCGGCACCCCGGTGGCCGCAGCGCTGATCTTCACCGGGGTCGTGGCCGGCACCCCGGGCGGCGGTGCGCTGTGGGACAAGCTGTTCCTGCCCCTGGTCGCCGCGGGTGCCGGCTCGATCACCATGGTGATGCTGGACCAGCCCTCCTTCGCCTTCTCGCTGCCCGCGTACGGCGGTCCGCGAGCGATCGACCTGGTGACCGGTGCGCTGATCGCGGCGGGGAGTTTGGCGATCACCTTGGTGGGGGTGGTGGCCCTGCCTCCGCTGCATACGTTCTTTCACCGGCTGCGCAACCCGTTGGTGTACGCCACCTTCGGTGGCATCCTGCTCGGCCTGCTCGGTGCTGTGGGGGGTGAGATCACCTTGTTCAAGGGGCTGCACCAGACCGGTGAGCTGTTGGCTCACCTCGACGACTGGTCGGTGGGTGCGCTGGTCGTGTTCGGGCTGATCAAGCTCGCGGCGCTGGTCGTGGCGGCGGCCTCCGGCTTCCGCGGTGGTCGTATCTTCCCGGCGGTGTTCATCGGGGTCGCGTTCGGACTGTTGGGTCATCAACTGCTGCCGGACGTGCCGGTCGCGCTCGCCGTGGCCTGCGGCGTTCTGGGTGCGGTGCTCGCGGTCGCACGGGACGGCTGGGTTTCCCTCTTCGTGGCGGTGGCCATCACCGGTCAGGTCACGCTGCTGCCGGTGCTGTGCATCGTCATTCTGCCGGCCTGGCTGCTGGTCTCGCGGGCTCCGGAGATGGTGGTCGAGCACCCTGTGAAGGAACGCTGGAACCGGGCCCTGCCCGCACGTGGGTAGGTTGTCCAGCAGAGCCAGCCGCGTCGTCGCGGCAGGAGGGGAGGCGGGTTGTGGACAAGGTGGTCGGTTCCGCCGAGGAGGCCGTGGCCGATGTCAGGCCTGGAGCCCGACTGGCCGTCGGTGGCTTCGGTCTGTGCGGCATCCCTTCGGTATTGATCAATGCACTCTTCGAGGCCGGAGTCGGGGATCTCGAGGTGGTCTCCAACAACGCCGGAGTCGACGACTGGGGACTCGGGCTGTTGCTCGGTGCTGGCCGGCTGCGGCGAGTGGTTGCCAGCTATGTGGGGGAGAACCGGGAGTTCGCCCGCCAGTACCTGTCGGGTGAGCTCGAGGTGGAACTCACCCCGCAGGGGACCTTGGCGGAGCGGATGCGGGCCGGCGGCTCGGGCATCCCGGCCTTCTTCACGGCCAGTGGCGTGGGGACCCAGGTCGCCGAGGGCGGGTTGCCCTGGCGGTACGACAGCAGCGGGGCGGTCGCGGTCGCCTCTCCAGCCAAACAGACGCAGTCCTTCGACACTCCCGAAGGGCCGAAGGAGTTCGTGCTGGAGCGGGCGATCATTGCCGACTTCGGGCTCGTCCGGGCTTGGCGAGGGGATCGGCACGGCAACCTGGTGTTCCGTGACTCGGCTCGCAACTTCAACCCGCTGGCGGCCATGTGCGGGCGGATCACCGTCGCCGAGGTGGAGGAACTGGTCGAGCCCGGTGAACTGGATCCCAACCAGATCCACACACCTGGTGTCTTCGTGCACCGAGTGGTCCCGCTGACCACCGAGCAGGTGGCCGCGAAACGGATCGAGCGTCGTACGGTGCGTCCCCGGCCGGAAGGAGTCGGCCGATGAGCTGGACGCGGGAGGAGATGGCGGCCCGGGCCGCCGCTGAGCTGCGCGACGGCGACTATGTCAATCTGGGCATCGGGCTGCCGACGCTGGTGCCCAACTTCGTGCCCGACGACGTCGAGCTGGTGCTGCAGAGCGAGAACGGCATCCTGGGCGTCGGTCCCTACCCGTACGAGGGCGAGGAGGATCCCGACCTCATCAACGCGGGCAAGGAGACGGTCACCCTCCGCAAGGGCGCCTCGTTCTTCGACTCCGCGATGTCCTTCGGCATGATCCGGGGCGGCAAGATCGACGCCGCCATCCTCGGTGCGATGCAGGTCTCGCGAACCGGTGACATCGCCAACTGGATGATCCCGGGCAAGATGATCAAAGGCATGGGCGGGGCCATGGACCTCGTGCACGGTGCGAAGAAGGTGGTCGTCTTGATGGAGCACGTCGCCAAGGACGGCTCCTACAAGATCGTCGACTCCTGCTCGCTGCCGTTGACGGGGCGGGGAGTCGTGCAGCGGATCATCACCGATCTCGCGGTGATCGACATTCCTGGTGATGGTGGCGAGCTGGTTGTCGTCGAACTGGCTCCCGGCGTCGGGCTCGAGGAAGTGCGTGCCAAGACCGAGCCGCCCCTGATCTCCTGAACGCAAACAGCGCCCGGTGACGAGGTCACCGGGCGCTGCCTTGAGCAGCGGGTTGGCCGACTAGCCGCCGTCCTCCATCTCGGCGCGCTGCGAGGCGTAGTCACCACCGGAGTTCAAGGAGATCCCGTCATCGCTGCGCTTGCTCTTCAGGATGATCGGCGGGGGCGTGGAACGCAGTCGCTTGGACTTCTTCTGGATGTAGCTGAAGTTCTTGCTGTAGGCGAAGTAGTTGGTGCTGCCAAGCACCCGCAACACCATGTCGTCGTTGTACAGCGACCCGTTGCTGGTCAGGTTCTGCGAGCCGGTCCACACCACGCGCTGGTTCGTACCCTCGACGTAGCCGTTGACGATCATGGCCTTGTGGTGGGTGTACTGCTCCGCATAGTCGTTGCGGTTCTTGTCCTTCCACGCGTCCTCGACAACCATCTGGCCGTGGCTCTTCGACTTCTTCAGCAACTGCCGCATGATCGTCCGGCTGGCCCGGCCACGGTTGAGCGTGACATCGACCTTGCAGCCCTTGTTGTGCAGCGACCAGAGCTGCTTGGCCACGTCCATCCGCGGGTTGGTGAAGCCCCACATGGACATCCGGACGACCGTGCGGCCCTTGCTGCCCATGTTCTTCGCGGTCTTGCACCTCACGGTCTTCAGCACATCCAGGTACTGGATGACCTCACCACCACTAGCCGTGCGCTGCGGGTAGAAGTACAAGGTGTACGGGCCCGAGGTCGTGTTCTTCCCGTTGCCGTACTTGTGGTCCTGCTTGTTCTTGATCATGTCGCTGAAGTACGTCATCAGCCGGTCGTAGATCACCTGGTTGTTGGCGATGATGTGGGAGTTGTTGAAGCTGTTGTAGATGTTCACCCGGTGCGGGTTGGCCGAACTGATGATGGAGACGTTCTTGGCGGTGCCGGACTGGGAGAACAGGTAGTACTTCACGTGGATGGTGCCGTACGGGTAGTCCGACATGCAGGCGCCGCGATTGCACTTGACCACGAAGCTGCGGCCACTCGTGCTGGTGCCGAACGCCTTGCGCAGCCGCTTGATCTGTGAGGTGTCCCACGCGCCGTTGTCGATCAGGAACCGCACGTTCACGCCGCGCTTGTGGGCGGCGATCAGCCGGTCCGCGGTGGACTTCTCGCTGAACAGGTACATCCCCATGGTGATCGTCGCGCCCTTCGGGGTGGCGACGATCGTCTTGTCGAGCCTGGTCTGGATGCGCCGTTCCGCAGTCTTGTTGCCGGCGGCGTTGTTGAAGGTGACACCCGTCTTGGGTGTGAAAGGCACCGCCTCTGCGGTCGGCACCAGATAGACGCTCAGCAACCCGATCCCGCAGATCGCGGTGACCAGCGCCATCCATAGACGTTTCACTGCGTTACCCCTCATTCGTTCCCCCTCCGGGTGCGAGTGCTCCCGGGCCCCGACTTTTTATCGACAGTTAAGCGTGCCACACCCGTCGGGCCGGAGATCGCGACGGCGCCAAGCCCTCCGATGTGCAACAGACCCATACTCCGGGTGCTTCTCGCGCAGTCAATCTGCCCCTCTGTCGCCTGATCGGGGGTTGATCGAACGGCGATGCGTTGCATAGCCCGCCTTCAGGAATCCGCCAGAACTGGTGCCCGAACCTCCCGGTTCGTTACGAAATCGTGATGTTTAACGACTGACGACTAGCACTGTCGGTAGCGAGAGCTAGCCTTCGCGGCATGTGGGCCCGACTGCTCTCCAGCGACGCGATCATTGCCATGGTCGGGCATGAGGCGTTCGCTCGCGGGATGGTCTATGCCAACAACGGCAACGTCGCCGATGTCCGGGTCGATGCGAAGCAACTCGCTGTCACCGGTCAGGTGCTGGGTGGCGGGCGGCGTCGCTATCAGGTCCGGATCCAGTTGGTCGACACCGGTGAGCACACCGGTCATCGGTCCACCTGCACCTGTCCGGTGGTTCGGGACTGCAAGCACGCCGCGGCGGTGCTGATCGTCGCGCGGGCGACACTTGCCACGGCGGCCCAGGCGGCGCGGCCGGAATGGGAACAGGCGGTCACCCGGATGGTGCGGGAGGCTCCGGCGCCCAGCCTGGCTCCGGCCGAGATCGGCCTGGAGTTGGCCGTCGACGCCGGCCGGGTCTACGGAGAGTTTCAGTCGGCACCCCGGCTGCTGATGCGCCCGGTCCGTCGCGGCAACCGGGACCGGTGGGTCTATTCGGGAGCCTCGTGGTCTGACCTGGACTATCCGTCGGACGCCTGGTCCGACGACGTACGTGAACTGTTGCTGCAGTTGCGGGCGGCAGCCGGATCGGCGGCGCGCTTCAGCAGCCCGCGGAGCGCCTGGCTGGCCCTCGACGATGCCTCCACCATGATCTGGTGGCCGCTGGCCAGCGCCGGCCGGGCAGGTCTGACGCTGGTCGGGGAGAAGGGCGGCCAACCGATGGTGCTGACCGAGCGGGTCGCAGTTCGCTTGGAGCTGACGGCGACTGCCGACGGCGGCCTGCGGGGATCGGTGGGGCTGCCGCCTGAGGTGCTGCGGCCCAGCGAGCTGTTCGAGGTGTCGGAGAGCAGCCAGGCTTTCGGGCTGCTGGGCAATCCGGCCCACGGCGCCTACTGGCTCGCGGCACCGGCGACACCCGAGGGCCCGCGCGATCTGGTGCTGGCTCGGCTGGCTCGTCCGTTGCCTACCGAACTGCATCGACTTGCACAGCAGCAGGCGACGATCCAGATCCCGCCGGAGGATCGCGACCGGTTCCTCGCCGACTATCTGCCGGCTCTTCGTCGGGCGGTGCCGGTCATCTCCGATGATCCGTCCCTGGTGCTGCCCGCGGTGCCGGTGCCCGAGCTTCTCCTGCGGGTGGGCTTCCGGCCGGAGCATCGAGTGCGGCTCGACTGGACGGTGCGTTACCGCCGGTCCGAACAAGACGGTGCGGGGGAGTCGGAACAGCGGTTCGGGATCGATGAGTCCCCGGTCGTGAGCCACGGGCTGCGCGACCCGGTTGCCGAGCACGACCTGTTGGCTGGCCTGGACCTGCCCTACGGCGAGCTCCCGCAGCTCGCAGACCCGGATGTTCCCCGACGGCCTGCTGCCCATGCGCTGTTGGGCGGGTCGCACGCTGCGCAGTTCGTCCACGATGTGTTGCCGCGGCTGATCGAACAAGGCGTGGTGGTCGAGACTGACGGGGAGGTCGTGGACTATCGTCCGGCCACGAGCGATCCCGAGATCACCGTCTCGACCGCGGCGACGGAGGCCAGCGACTGGTTCGACCTGCACGTCCTGGTGCGGATCGACGGCGAGCCGGTGCCCTTCGACCAGCTGTTCGTGGCGCTCAGCACGGGTGCGGAGTTCCTGGTCCTGGAGACCGGGGTCTATGTGTCGCTGGACAGTCCGGTGCTGGATCGGCTGCGCGAGCTGATCGAGGAAGCCCAGCTGCTGCAGGAGCGGGACGGAGACGGCTCCCAGTTGCGGATCAATCGGTTCCAGACCGCGCTCTGGGACGAGCTCACGCAGGTGGCGGTGGTGATGGGCCAGGCCGAGGCGTGGCAGCAGACGGTGCGCGCGCTGGCGGTGCCCGATGCCTCCGCGGACGTCGTAGAGCCGGCCGGTCTGCGGGCGGACCTGCGGCCGTACCAGCGGGACGGCTACGGCTGGTTGGTGAGCCTGTGGCGGCATCGGCTCGGCGGCATCCTCGCCGACGACATGGGTCTGGGCAAGACCGTCCAGACTCTGGCGATGATCGCGTACGCCCGGGAGTGCGAGCCGGATGCAGCACCGTTCCTGGTGGTCGCTCCGACCAGCGTGGTGACCACCTGGGCGGGCGAGGCGGCCTCGTTCGTGCCGGGTTTGACGGTCCGCACCGTGACCCGGTCGCGAGGCAAGAGCGGGCGGCCGCTGATCGAGGATCTTGCGGATGCGGACATCGTGGTGACCTCGTACGCCCTGCTGCGCATCGACCACCAGGCCTATGCCGCGCAGCAGTGGAGCGGTCTGATCCTGGACGAGGCGCAGTTCGTGAAGAACCACCGTTCCAAGACCTATCAGGCCGCCCGCCTGGTCCCGGCCCGGCTGAAGCTGGCGATCACCGGCACCCCGGTGGAGAACAGTCTGCTGGATCTGTGGTCGATGCTGTCGCTCACCGCTCCGGGCCTGTTTCCGAGCGCTGAGCGGTTCAGCGACTATTACCTCCGCCCGATCGAGCGGGATGGCAGCAGCCTGCGACTTGCCCAGCTGCGACGACGGATCGCGCCGCTGGTGCTGCGACGGACGAAGGATCTGGTGGCCGGTGAGCTGCCGCCGAAGCAGGAGCAGGTGCTCCAGGTGCCGCTGCAGCCCAAGCATGCGCGGATCTATCAGACCCATCTGCAGCGGGAGCGACAGAAGGTGCTCGGCCTGCTCGACGACTTGGACGACAACCGATTCACCATCCTGCGCTCTCTCACCTTGTTGCGGCAGCTAGCCCTCGACCCGGTGCTGGTCGACGAGTCGCATGTCGGAGCGACGGCCAGCAAGACCGAACTGCTGCTCGAGCTGCTGAGGGAGGTGGTCGGCGAGGGACATCGCGCCCTCGTCTTCAGTCAGTTCACCAGCTATCTGCGGCGGGTCGAGGCACGTCTTGCCGAGGCCGGCCTCCGGACGGTCTACCTCGACGGGGGCACCGCCGATCGACAGTCGGTGATCGAGGAGTTCCGAGCCGGTGAGGCGGACGTGTTCTTGATCAGCCTCCGGGCCGGCGGGTTCGGGCTCAACCTGACCGAAGCCGACTACTGCTTCGTGCTCGATCCGTGGTGGAACCCGGCGGTGGAACAGCAGGCCGTGGATCGGGCGCACCGGCTGGGCCAGACCAGACCGGTGATGGTCTACCGGCTGGTGGCCCAAGGCACGATCGAGGAGAAGGTGATGGCGCTGAAGGAGCGCAAGAGCGCGGTCTTCGACGCTGTCCTTGGCGGCGACTCGCTCTCGTCGGCGGCCTTCGGCGCCGACGAGATCCGATCCCTGCTGGGACTGGCTAACTCACCAGGCGTAGTCCTCCGGGGCGGTACGCCGACCGGGAAAGATCTCGTCCAGCCGATCCAGCGTTCCTGAGTCCAGCGACAGTTCGGTCGCCCGAACTGCGCTGTGCAGCTGGTCGGCGACCCGCGGGCCGATGATCGGTGCGGTCACGGCGGGACGGGTCAGCAACCACGCCAGAGCGAGTTCACCGGGCGGCGCACCCAGTTCGGCGGCCAGGTCCTCGTACGCCTGCACCTGGCTGCGATGCTGTTCCAGCGTCTCCGCGGCACGACCCTCGAGCCGGCGTACCCCTTGGTCCTGCTGACGGATGACGCCGCCGAGCAGACCGCCGTGCAACGGAGACCAAGGAATGACGCCCAAGCCATAGTGCTCGGCGGCCGGCAGCACCTCCAGTTCGATGGTGCGGGCCATCAGATTGTAGAGCGACTGCTCGCTGACCAGACCGAGGTAGTGCCGGGACCGAGCGGCCTCCTGGGCCTGCGCGATGTGCCAGCCGGCGAAGTTGCTGCTGCCGGTGTACAGGATCTTGCCCTGCTGGACCGCGACCTCGATGGCCTGCCAGATCTCCTCCCAGGGGGTGCCACGGTCGATGTGATGGAACTGGTAGAGGTCGATGTAGTCCGTCTGCAGCCGCCGCAGGCTGGCGTCCAACGCCCGGCGGATGTTGAGTGCGGACAGCTTCCCGTTGTTCGGCCAGGGATCCATGTCGCCGTACAGCTTGGTGGCCAGCACGGTGCGCTCGCGGCGACCTCCGCCGGAGGCGAACCAGCGGCCGATGATCTCCTCGGTGTGCCCCCGGTGGTCGGTGCCGCCGTACGCGTTCGCGGTGTCGAAGAAGTTGATTCCGAGCTGGTGCGCGGTGTCCATGATCGCGTGGGCATCGGGCTCGGAGGTCTGCGGGCCGAAGTTCATCGTGCCCAGGCAGAGACGGGAGACTGTCAGGCCGGTGCGGCCGAGATGGGTGTACTCCATACCCGCCTGCCTATCACTGGGGACAAGTGTTGCTGATTCAGCCCGTGACAAGCCGGTGCTGGGCAGCCAACTCCAGATAGATCTGGGCGTTGGCGACCACCCGGTCGAACTCGGTGTCGCTGAGCTGGCGACGGACCTTGCCGGGGACCCCGGCCACCAAGGACCGCGGCGGGATGACGGTGCCCTCCAGCACCACGGTGCCGGCCGCCACGAGGGAGCCGGCGCCGACCCGCGCGCCGTTCAGGATGGTGGCGTTCATCCCGATCAGGCAGTCATCCTCGACGGTGCAGCCGTGCACCACGGCGGCGTGTCCGACCGACACGCCGGACCCGATCCAGGTAGGAAAACCGTAGTCGGTGTGCACCACGACGTTGTCCTGCAGGTTGCTGCCGGCGCCGAGCGTGACCTTGTCCATATCGGCTCGGACCACCGCGCCGTAGAACACACTGGCCGTGGACTCGATCGTTGCGTCGCCGATCACGGTCGCGGTGGGCGCGAGCCAGGCATCGGCGTGAATGGTCGGCTGGCGGCCGTCATAGGGCAGCACCAGCGCCGCGTGCGGTGCGTTCATGGGTGCCATCCTCGCACCACGGCTCCGGCTGTCGGGACCTAAGTCCTGAGGGTCCTGGTCGATCGCCTCTCGGGACACCGATGGGCCTGCTGGCACGGTCGAAGTAGCCAGCGAATGCCGGAGGAGGGTGAGATGGAATCGGGACGACCGCGGACCATCGCGGTCGGCGTCGACTCCTCGCCGGAATCGCTGGCGGCGGCGAGGTTCGGGGCCAAGGCAGCTGAGTTGCGCGGTCTCAGCCTGACGCTCTGCCATGCGGTGTGCCCGCCGGCGACAACGGCGTCGTCGGCGTGGCAGCTGGCCCGGGTTCAGTCTCAGTTGCGGATCGCCCCGAGCGTGGAGGTCCATACGGTGCTGGACCAGCTCTCGCCGGCTGTCCTGCTGAAGGAGATCGAGGACGATGCCGCGATGCTGGTCGTGGGCCGGCGCCGGACCGACCGGCCCGAGCACAGCATTCTCGGCAGTCTCGCGGCGCAGCTGGTGGCCTCAGTGCGCCGACCGCTGGTCGTGGTGCCGGCCGGCTGGACCCCGCCGCCGTGGACCAGCCGACCGGTGATCGTCGCGCTCGATGCGACGACCGAGGCAAACGAGGTCCTCGCCTACGCCTGCGAGGAGGCCGCCCGCTGGCAGGCGCCCCTGGTGGCGACGCATGTCGTGGCGCCGTCGGCGCTCGGCGAGCCCGAGCTGTCGCGTCGGGCCGTGCACGAGTTGTTGGCCGGCTGGAAGCAGGACTACCCCGAGCTCACCATCGATGTGGACGTGCTGGTCGGGGAGCCGGACAACGCCATCATCGAGGCATCCCGGCGGGCCAGTCAGCTGGTCGTCGGCAGCCCTCGCCACCCGCAGCGCAGACGCGGCTGGACCGACTCGGTCTCCCGTACGGCGGTGCGCTGGACGCACTGTCCGCTGGTGGTCGTGCCACGCAACGACTGAGCCCGGCAGCTGAGTTCAGACCGGTCAGGCGCGCCAGGCCGTGCCGAAGCAGACGAACGGACTCGGCTCCTCGACTCCGGCCGCGGCGGCGCACAACGCCTCGGCCGCATTTGCCCCCCGAACCAGGTGGCGGTGGTAGCCGGTCATGATCTTGGCGGCGGTGTCGTCGTGCACGCGGGCGACTCCGGCGACCACGCTGGCCGTGCCCAGCTGGAGCAGAACGCTGGTCAGGCCCAAGGTCTCGGTGGCTCGCACAGTGCTTTGTCCGGCATCGCAAGCCGACAACACGACGTGCTCGGGCAGCTGCGGGCGCTGGTCCAGCTCGTAGGCGAACAGCGGTCCGGAGGTCAGGGACAGCGACGAGAACATCGGGTTCTCGCTCCGGTGGACGCCGTGGGCGGCGACGTGGACGAGTCGGCTGGTCGCCATCGCCTCCAGCAGCTCGGCGGGCGTCGCCCCCGGCAGCTGGCGTACGTCGGCACCGGCCGACCAGCTGGCGGCCACGTCGGCGGCCTCTTCCTGGGCGCGGGCCAGCCCTGGTCCTGCCACGGCCGTCATCGACCAGCGATCCGCGGGGGCGGCGCCGGCCAATCTGGTACGCCCGCGGAGCCAGCCACTGAGCGAGGGAGCCACAGTCAGCGGGCGTCCGGCCAACGGCGGCAGCAGCGACCAGGGCAGTGTCAGCAGGCTGCCGGGTGAACTGAGCACCACCGGCCGGTCGTCGTCGACGATCGCTGGACCGAGCAGCCGGCCGAGCTCGGCTGCGCTGTGCCGCAGGGAACGCCTGACGGCTGCTTTCATCGCCTCGGGCAGCCCGGCATTGGCCAGCACGTCCAGGTCGGCAGCCAGCCGGCGCTGCCAGCCACGGACGGTTTCCGCGTCGGCGAGTTCCCGCAGTCGCATCCGGCCGCCCTCGGTGATGGTGACGGAGCCGATGTGCCCGCGGTGCTCGATGACGGTGACCAGATGACAACCGTCCGTGGCGGCCGCGGCGCGCAGGTCACGGACCGGTGCCGGCGGCTGCCAGGCGCGGCTGCCGCTGTTCAACCAGGAGCGGGTACGCAGTTGTGCTTGTAGGTCGGCGACCTGCCGCAGGGCCGGCGACGCCGGAGCCCTCCGCGTCCCTGTCGCCGACAGTGGTCGGGCGCCGGCTTGCACGTCGTCGGCAGCCGTCTCGGCGGCGCGCCGCAGCGCGGTGAGCAGCCCGGCGGTGGCCTCGTCGGCCGGCGGGGTGACCGGTTGAATTCGGCTGGTGACGGCTCGCGACCGTTCGACGGCGGCCAGCACGGCGACGGCGCGGCCGGAGCGGATCGCGAGGTCGACGTCGTGCTCCACCAGCCTGCGACCGTGAATTGCGCTCGCGCTTTGCAGGTCGATGCCGCCGAACTGGGCCTGATAGGCGGCGAGTTCTCGCAACCCTTGAGCGAGCGAGCGGCGTGCCGCCGGCAGCCGATCGTGCCGTTCCAAGCTGACCGCCCGAACCAGGCGATGATGCAGCCGGACGGCGATCGGCTCGGTCCTGCCGACTGTGCCGATCTGGTCGAGCAGAATGTCGGCCGCATCGGTCTGGTGCCGCTCGAGTTCGAGTTCGGCCGCCAGCAGCAGCGTGCTCCGCGCCTGCTGGCCGAAGTCGGCCGCGGCGAACTCGGCCGCCAGTCGCCGCGTCGGCGGGAGCAGCCGGGCCGGTGGCCGCCCGGCAGCCTGGTCGGCGTGCAGCAGCACCAACTCGGCGTTGCGTCGCCAGCGGTCGTTCCCGTGCCGCCGGAAGCGATCCCGCGCCCGGCCCGCCAACAGCCGCGCCTCGGCGACCCGGCCGGTCAGCAGCGCCACCTCTGCTCGGGTCAGATCCACCTCGGCCAGGTCCTGCCAGCACCGATCCCGCCGGAAAAGCTCGCCCGCCTGGGCCAGTGCGGCGTCAGCTTCATCGGGGAGTCCCGCCGCCAGCAGCACCCGGGACCGATCGAGATGGGTGAGCCCTTCCAGCGTCTGGCTGTCGACCTCGAGCGCTTCCTGCATCAGCCGCAGGGCCGTTGGTAGATCGCCGGAGGTGAACTCCAGGCAGCCCAGGTTATGCAGGGCGATGTGCTGGAACTGGGTATCGCCGAGCGGGCGGGAGAGCTGAACCGCCGTCGCCAGATCCAGACGAGCACGGCCGATCACGCCCATCTCCACGAAGAGCGCGCCGCGATTGAGGAGCACTCGGATGGCATCGCGGTCGCCTTCGCGCATCAGGTCGAGGGCGTCGGCGAACGTCTGCTCGGCTTCCTCGAGTCGCCCGCCACGAAACAGGATGAGGGCCTTCTGGCTGAGCATCAGCGCAGTCAATTCCTGGTCGGCGAGGCAGGTCGACCAGTCCAGGGAGCGTTCCATGGTGGCCAATGCGACTTCGATACCGCTCATCTCGACGGCGGCCTTCGCCATGGTGGCCAGCATCCTAGTTGCCAGGCGGCACCGAACTGGCTCACAGATCGCTTCGCTGTGAACGTCAGGGAGCTTCAGCAGCGCCCAGCCGGCGGTGGCCAGACGGTGTCCGCGCGCCACATGGCCCGAGCTGTTCTCGATGGCGGCGCGATGCTGATAGTCCTGTGCGCGGGCGAGAACCGAGGCTGGGATCGGCTCAATGACTGTGTTTTTCGGCGACATCGCGTACGACGTTCGCTAGTTCGGAGCCCGGCTCATCCAGGTGGACCTGCAGGCAACGGCCGAGGAAGGCAGGCGCTGCGAACGAGGTTCCAGACCAGGTCGCAAACCCCGAACTGAAGTCATCGAGGTCCAGCGACTCACGCTGGCGCTGATCCCACTCGGTGCGCGCCGTGGGCTGGATGCCGCCTTTGGTGAACGTCTCCGGCAGGGTGCTCATCAGTTGGGAGCCCGTCCAATAGGTCTTGACCCAAGCGCCGGCGTTGCTGAACAGGGCCACGGTGTCGTTCGGGTTGCGGGCACCCACGCTCGTCAGGTTGTCGACGTCGTCGGCGAAGGCCGCGGGCAGCAGTGGCCGGTCGGTGGCGTCGTTGCCGGCGGAAGCGACCATGACTACGGTCCTGCCACGCCGGTCCTTCTCGGTCGAGAGGTTCTTCAAGGTGTTGTAGAGCGACGCCGTCTTCGACTTGTCCTCTTCCTCGTGGTAGTAGCCGAACGACATCGAGATCGCGTCGACCGCAGTGCCCTTGATCCGCATGGCGGCGAGTTCTTCGAAGGCGGTGATCATGGCCGACTCCGGCACGTACCCGCTGGAATCCATCACCGGGAACATGATCAGACTGGCATCTGGACAGGTCTGCCGGAGCAGGCCGGCGATGAAGGTGCCGTGTCCGGCGAAGTCGTCCAGTCGGCCTTCGAGTTGATCGTGACAGATGCCGGTGTCCTCCGCGCAGACCGATCCGGGGTTCGATCCGACGACGGTGACTCCCTGCTCCAGCCAACGGTGCTTGCCGATACCGGTGTCGAACAGGGCGACAACCGGTGCGTCCTTCCGCCCACTCCGGAGTGGATCGGCACCGACGTAGGACACAGGCGTCCGTCCACCGAGGCCTGGGATCGCGTATTCATCGCTGAACCCGACGCCGATCGTTTTCGTGACGCCGATGGTCTTGGTCACGCCGATCGTCTTGGTGCCGCCGACGGTCATCGACTGGCCGAGGATACTCGCCCCCATCAGGTGATCCAAGCCCACCCTTGTCGGCGCCAGGATCGGCCGCTCCCCGCATTCGGTACGTTCTGGCATCTCGCGTTCAGCCGCCGCTGGAGCATCGGCAGCAGGATCCCGCTCAGGTGTCGCCCGCTTGTGATCGTCGCCTTCGCCACGCTGCACCGCCGCGCGGTATTGCTGGATCAGCGTCCAGGAGTCGATCGTGACGGCATGTCCGGGGGCCGGAGCCAACGTCATCGGGGTGACCCAGGGCGTTGTGCGCTCGTCCCTGACCCGAGTGTTGAAGACGGCAACATTTCGACGGTCAGGGACCGCAAGGATGTGCTTGTTCTCCAGAAGCCAAGCTTGGAAGTCGGTGATCTCGTCGCTCTCCGGAGCGCCCTCGACAAGGATGCTGTCGGCGATGTACAGCGTTGACGATGCGCTGCTGTCCGAGGTCCGAATCGCTTTGCCGGGCTCGAGCGCCCGGGCGTTGTACGCCGCAAGCGGGTCGTACATGCCGTGGTATCGCTGCTGCACTGGACTCATGATCTCCCCCGATTTCGTCCGCTGCTCGTGTCAGCGTAGGGGGCCACGGGTTCGATAGACCACGAACTTTTGTCCGTGCTCCTCGGTCATTTTCAAACCGAGAATCCCGATCCGAAGTGGATTCGGTTCACGAGTTGCTGGTGCCGGCGCCGGCGGAGCTGCCGCGATGCGGCCCGACTCGGAGTCCGCCGACTCGGCACCTGGCGTGCCCTCCCGTCGTCGGCTGTATCAGCCACCGACGGTCTTCGTGGCCTCTGCGGCGAGCGGGATGAGCGATGATGCCGCAACGATGAGGGTTGCGATCGCGTACTTGATGGTCTTGGGCATGCTGGTCCTCCTCTCAAAGATGAGCCTCTCGAGCAAGAGGGCGGATCCGATGGTTGTGCGGCCACTATCGGGCTCATCCTTGGCGATGACCACCAGCCACAAGCGGCGACATCCGGATCCGTCGGTTTGATGGAGCCATAAGTCGCCAGTCGATATGTGGTCCTGTTTCGAATGGCGACTATCGGCTGCTTCGCGGCCCGGGAAAGGACCAATCCTCGCCTCTCGGTGAGCGGCACCGAATCGAGTGGTGACTTTCGGGTGTCAGGACGTGGGGGACCGGCGCCGTGGCTCGAATGCCTCGCACCACTCGGGACCGAATATCGGGGGCGGACCGTCGTATCCGCGAGATACCAATGCCTCGAAGATCCGCATGACGACGTCGCGCGGACGCTTCAGATGCGCCTTCGCGACACGCACCGGAACCACCCCGAACGCGACGAGGCGCTCGTACCGTCGCAGATCCCTCGCATAGGTGTCGGGATCGGTGCGATGCTGATCGCCCTCATACTCCCCGGCTACCCGCCAGGTTCTGAGATAGAGGTCGACCCGCGCGATGAAGCCACGCTCATCACCGAGCTCGACATTGCACTCCGGCTCAGGCAACCCGGCCAACACCATGAGCAGCCGGAGCCGGGTCTCGCGTGGCGACTCACTCCCCGCACGAACAAGCTCGGCGGCGCGACGAGCCCGGCAACAGTCCCGCCCCTCGGCGGCCGCCAGCGCAGCCTGCACCTCGCTCAGCGTCGCATGCCGCGCTCGGATCAGCCAATCTCCGGCGACCACCAGACTCACCAGATCCAGATCATGTCGGGCTGCGACCAGTGCCGGCAACGGCAGCAGCACCTGGTGCTGACAAGGCGGCAACCCCTGACTCGTCCGACGGACCCGTACCTCGCCGCGCACCGAGTGATGCTTGGCAGTCGTCACATACCGGTACGGTCGCTCTGTGCCGACCTCGACACCCCACAGCCGCAGCGCACTCACCCCGTCGACGGCAGTCACACCCGACGGAAGCACCGTCAAATAGGCCGCAACCAGCGTCTGGTACGTCGGGTCACAGCTGGCGGCCAGGAACAGTCCCCGCCCGATCCGTTGGACGCCCGGCCCACGCAGAGCACCTGGTTTGATGCCTGCGGCCGCAGCCCGACCGGGTCCGAACGCGCCTGTCGTCAACTCCTGCGGCAAGGGCTTGCGACGGGCTGGCATGCGCCTACCCTGACTGACCAGACCCGAGCCCACCAGAGGTTCAGCGAAACGGACAACACCCTGCAGAAAACGACAACACCCCACTGAAACGGACGACACCTCAGCCGCTTTGTGTGTGGCCACCCTGCTGGCGCGGTGAAGCAGCTGAAAGTCGCCACTCGATATGAAGTCCCACGTCGAGAGGCGAGAACTCGTTGTTTCAATTGCCGCGAAACAGCCGGAAGTCGCCGCTCAACCGCTACCCGCCAGATACGTCAAATCGAGTGGCGACTATCGGCTCCTTCAAGATGGCTCTGAGTCGTCAGTCTTCCAATGCCCGGCCGCGCAACTCCGGCAGTGCCAGTGCGGCGACGGCGGCGATGGCGAAGGCCAGCGCGAAAATCGCGAACAGCCCGGTGAGACCAGTGGTCGTGCTCAGCAACGGCACCAGCAGGGGCGCGATGATCGAGGCGAGCCGGCCGAAGGCGGCCGCGCTGCCGGCACCGGTGGCCCGCAGCTGTGTCGGATAGACCTCGGGGGTCACCGCATACAGCGCGCCCCAGGCGCCGAGATTGCAGAACGACAGGGCCATCCCGGTGGCGAGCACGGCCGGTACGGAGCCGGCCAGGCCGAAAGCGACGGCGCTCAGGGCCGAGCCGGCCAGAAAGAGCGCCAGCGTCGGTCGGCGGCCCCAGCGCTCGATCAGGATCGCGGAGAGCGCATAGCCGGGCAGCTGAGCCAGCGTGATGATCAGCGTGAACTCGAATGACTTCACCAGCGTGAAACCCGAGGCCACCAGCAGCGTCGGGAGCCAGATGAACGCGCCGTAGTAGGAGAAGTTGGTGCCGAACCAGGTCAGCCACAAGGCGAGCGTCCGGCGTCGATAGGCCGGCGACCACAGCGCCAGCCACGACGGCGGCGCGCTCGCACTCTGGCCGTTCGTGCCCTGGCCGATCGGATTCTGGCCGGCGGAGACCTGGACAGCCGCGAGCTGATCGATAGGACTCGGCGCCGGAACTCCGGCCGAGCTCTCGAACCGGCGGACCGCCGCTTCGGCATCGGCGTCTCGGCCACGGCGCTCCAGGAACCGCACCGACTCCGGCAATCCCCAGCGGACCACCAGCGCGTACGCCGCCGGGACCACACCCAACGCAAACGCCCATCGCCACCCGTCGGCCGAGGAGGGCACCACCAGGTAGCCGATCACCGCCGCGGCCAGCCAGCCGAGGGCCCAGAACGCCTCCAAGGCGACGACGACTCGACCGCGGATCCTGGCTGGTGCATATTCGCTGACCAGGGTGGAGGCCACCGGCAGTTCGGCGCCCAGCCCGAGACCGACCAGGAACCGCAGCATCAGCAGCATGCCCACGCCGGTGGCCAGCGCCGAGGCACCGGTGGCCAATCCATACACCAGCAGGGTCAAAGCGAAGACCTGGCGGCGACCGATCCGGTCGGCGAGCAGCCCGCCGAGGCTGGCGCCGATCGCCATCCCGACGAAGCCGATCGAGGCGATCGCGGAGAGCTCGCCGGGCGAGAGAGACCACTGGGTGGCCAGGGCAGCCAGCACGAAGGACACCAGGCCGATGTCCATGGCATCCAGCGCCCAGCCGATACCCGAGCCGACGAGCAGCTTGCCGTGCTGTCGGCTGAACGGCAGCCGATCGAGCCGTTGCGATCTGCCCAGGACAGGGTTTGCCGAAGCAGAGTTGGCTGTGTCCTCAGACGACTGGTCCACCCCGAGATTGTGTCAGGGCGGACAATCCTGAGGAAATCTTGAGCCGCTCTTCGGGCACCGCGCGGCACCTGATGAGGCGGATCATCGATGCTCTCTTGCAGGGCCGTGGGGGCGGTCCACAACCCGGATGGGGATCCGGGCAGAAGAAGGGACAGTCGTGCTGACTCATCACGTCGCCGCCTTGTGCGCTGCAGACGCGGTCGGCTGTCCGGCGACAGCGCAGCCCGGGGGGACGGGCGAGACGCTGCCAGCCGCGGAGCCGGTCGGGTCAGTCGGGGGACTGCCCGCGCCGGCTCCGGCGGCGGCCGATGACCGATTCGTGGCCCTGGATCCCGGTCAGGACGCCATGAAGCAGTTCGTCACCGACTATCTGCAACTGCTGGACGGGCGACTCGACGCGATCCGTCGCTGTCTTGCGGACAGCGACATGGAAGGCGCCCGGGTCGCGATCCTGAGTCTGGAGTCGAGCAGTCTGATGCTTGGCAAGAACCCGCTCACTGCCAGCCTCGCTGAGTTGCGGTCTCAATTGGATCTCAGTTCAGCCATGCAGCGGCACGCACTGATGTCGTCGGTCGAGCACGCTGCGACGAGCTTCCGCGCGGATCTGGAGCGGGCGGCGCAGTAAGCCGGTGCTCGCCTAGCGGACTCGCGGCTCCGCGATCCGATAGCCCACGCCACGGACCGTCTCGATGTAGCGCGGTGAGGTGGCATTGTCGCTGAGCTTGCGGCGCAGGTTCGCCATATGCACCTCGACCGCCCGCCGATCCGAGTCGGAGACATAGGCGCCCGAGGTTTCGCCACGTAGCTCCAGAGCCAACGTGTCTTTGCTGATCACCCGACGTTTTCCCGCCATCAAGGTCAACAGCAGATCGAACTCACTGCGGGTCAGTTCCACCGGCGCACCGTCAAGGTCGCACAGCCACATGTCGCCGTTGATCCGCAAGCCGTTGTGCGTCAACCAGCCGGTGGAGTCCGCGGCGGTCGTGTCCGGTGTCGGCGCCGGGGTGGCGGCCACCACGAGCGGAGTTGCGTTGTTGACGTCGCCTTCCGGTCGGCTGGGGTGGCGGCTCCACATGGTCTTGCGTCGGCGCATCATGGCTTCGATCCGCGCTCGCAGCTCGCGCGGCCGGAATGGCTTGGTCAGATAGTCGTCCGCGCCGGCATCCAAGCCCATCAGTGTGTCGATCTCTTCATTGCGGGCCGACAACATGATCACGTACGTGTCGGAGAAGCTCCTGATCCGGCGAGCGACCTCGAAGCCATCGATGCCCGGCAGGCTCACGTCGAGCGTGGTGAGGATGGGTTGGTGCTGACGTACGGCGTTGATGCCCTCGATGCCGGTGGCCGCAGGAACGGCGTGGAACCCGGCCTCGTTGAGAATGGCGGCCAACAGGTTGCGGACGTCGACATCGTCCTCGATCACCACCGCCGTCCGCTCCTGACCCGTCACCATGGCCACTACCGTAGTCGGACACGGGTTCTACATCATCCGAATGGGGTCATCCATCACCCAACGGGGGTGGGGTGTTCACCGCCCGTCTTCGACTTGCCCGTCGGAGTCGGCGGGCAGGGTGAAGGTGAACGTCGAGCCACGATCAGGATTGTTCTCGGCCCAGATGCGGCCGCCCAGGCGGTGGACGATGCTCCGGCTGATCGCCAAGCCGAGACCGGTGCCGCCTTTGTCTCGGGCATCGGAGGAGTCGACCTGTTCGAACCGTTCGAAGATGAGGTTCAGTCGATCGGCGGGGATGCCTCGACCCTGGTCGATCACCCGGAAGGCCACCATCCGATCCTCCGGTGCGGCCTCCATCACCACCTGGCTGCCGGGCGGAGAGAACTTGATCGCGTTGCCGACCAGGTTGATCAGGGTCTGCACGACCCGATCGGCATCAGCAAGCACGGTGCCCTCAGCGCGTTCGATCAGCACCCCGACTTCGGCATCGGCGGCCAGCACCTGGACCTGGTCGTGCGCCGCTCCGAGCAGGTCAGCGCTGGCGTGCGAGCCGATCTCCATGGGCAGCGAGCCGGCCTCGATCCGTTCCATGTCGAGGATCTCGTTGATCAGCCGAGTGAGCCGCTCACTGCTCTCCACCGCGATCTCGACCATCCGCGTCGCCGGCGGGGTCAACTCACCCAGCGCTCCGCCGGCCAGCAGTCCCAACGACCCGCGGATGGCGGTCAGCGGGGTCTTCAGCTCATGACTCACCATCGAGACGAACTCGTTCTTGAGCTGATCCACCTCACGGCGGCGGGTGATGTCGCGGAACACGACCACCACCCCTCGAACCCCGCGACTGTCGGTCATCGGGCTCGCACTCACTTCGACCGGCACCTGTCGGCCGTCAGTGGTCCAGTACGAGTCCTCGATGCCGGTGATCGCGACCCCGGTGTGCAGGATGGCACGCAGATAGCAGTCGCCGGGCGGATGTGAGTGAAAGCGCTGATGTGCGGGCAGGCCGAGGAGCTCGTTGCGGCGCGTGCCGAGCAGCCGGTCGCCGGCCGGGTTCATGAAGGTGACCCGTCCCAGGCTGTCGACGCCGTAGACCCCGTCCTCGACGGAGTTCACCATCAGGTCGGTGCGCTGGGTGACCTCGGCGAGCTCGGTGCTCCGTTCGGCGACCCGCTGCTCCAACCGTGCTCGCAGCCGGTCATTGTCTGCCAGCAGCAGCATCTGGCGCACCAGGATGGCCACGGTCACGGTGGCGAGCAGGACGAGCACGGTCAGCGGGTCGGTGCCGCGAGACATCGTGTTGAGGGACAGCCAGCCTGCAACCATGAAGACCGCGAAGATGACCAGGGACCTCACCACGGGGGAACGGTCGATGCTGTCGACATCCGGTGGCGTGGGGAAGGTCGACGGCGACCACATGATGGCGATCGTCAGCAGCGCATAGCCGGTGATCCAGCCGATGTCGGTGACGCTGCCGAAGGAGAAGGCGCCGTGGGAACGGCCGATCGCCGCAGCGATCTCGGAGAGGGAGAACAGCACGAAACCAGCTGCGGTCAGGGCGAGCCCGATCCGGTCAGCGGGCCGGGCGCGAAGCACCAGCAACCAGATCACGGTGGCCATGATGATGTCGATGACCGGCGCCAGGACCAGCGCGATGGTGCCCGAGGTCGGATGCTCCGCGACCCTGGGCAGCACGGTGTTGCTCAAGATCAGCAGGATCGAGCCGCCGAGCACGATGGTATCCAGCAGCAGCCGCACGAAGTCGTAGAGGTGTCGCGGTCCGAATGGGTACGCGAGCAGACCCACCAGGATGAGCGCGACCGAGGCCAGGATCAGCGCGTCGCCGACCTGCGAGAGCTCGATCAGGCCGGCGAGATCGACCACCGTGAGCCACGCATTGCCCAAGGCGGCGGCCCCGGCCGCCGCGCCGAACAGAGCCCAGGCTTGCCGCCGGCCGGTCTGAGACCGACGCGAACGCACCAGACACACGGTCGCCAGACTGCTGCAGCTGATCAGCAGCGCGACGCCGGAAGTTGCCCGACGGACCGGCTGCGGCAGACCGCTGGCCAGCACCAAAGCCACCAGGATGAGCGCGAGCACGGTCGCGATCAGCACTGTGCGGGGCGGCTGGAACCTCTCCGATACCGCGGGCTCCGCCATGACCGGTGACGCTAGCAGCCTCCGGCGATGATTACGATGGAGCAACGATCAGAACCGGGTGCCGGGCTGCGCCCGGTATCGGCGACGATGAGGATGGTCTGGTGAGCTCTCGCAAAGTGCTTGTCGTCGATGACGACGACATGATTCGCGAGGTAGCCAAGATCGCCTTGGAGTCGGTCGCCGGCTGGCAGGTGAGCACCGCGCGCAATGGCGAGGAGGCGCGTCGAGTGGCGTGCCAGCAGCGGCTCGACCTCGTGCTGTTGGATGTCATGATGCCGTCCTTGGACGGACCCAGCACGGCGGCGCTGCTACGCCTCGATCCCACGACCCGTGAGCTGCCGGTGATCTTCCTGACCGCCAAGACGCCGCTGGCCACCGACCAGCTGGGCCGGCTACCCAATCTGCTCGGAGTGATCAACAAGCCATTCGATCCGATGTCACTCGCCGATGAGATCAACCGGATCGCCGGGTGGAACAGTGAGTGAGACAGAGTCCCGGTCACCGGAGTCAGGGCCGAAGGAGCCGATCTCCCGGCTGCTGGCCACGATCGCCGGCCAGGCTCGGCGGACCAATCAGGTGCGGATCGAACAGCTTCGCGCCGCCTTGGAACGGGCCGGCGAGCACGGGCTGGATCGAGCCGGCTGGGGGGTCGCGGAGCGAACCGCCCATCAACTCGCCGGGTCGGCAGGGACCTTCGGATTCGCCGGGGTCTCCGAACGAGCACGCCAGCTCGAGCACTTCTTCGCCGATACCGCCGGGACCACACCAGACCCGGAGCGGCTCACGGCTGCCCGGGTCGCGCTCGAGGAGGCCAGCGCTCAGTTGGCCGATGATCTCCAGCTGGACTACTGAGACCAGGTGCGCGGTTGGGCCGCGTACGAGGGCGGCGCCGACCGGCTCGACCGCCGATGCAGCAACCAGGCCGCCAGCACCCCGCCGACGGCACCGCCGAGATGGGCCTGCCACGACACGCCCGCCTGGCTCGGCAGCACCCCCCAGATCAGTCCGCCGTAGACCACGAGCACCCCGATCGCGACCAGGATTTGACCGGCCGAACGGGACCAGATGCCGCGAGCCAACAGGTACGTGAGCCAGCCGAAGATCAAACCGCTGGCCCCGACGATGATCGTGTCGGCCGGGGTGAGCAGCCAAGCGGTGAGTCCGGCACTGATCACGGTGATCGTCGTGGTGATCAGCCAGCGGGCCAGTCCGCCGAGCAGCACCAAGAAGCCGAGCACCCAGAACGGCAGCGAGTTGCTGGCCAGATGGTCGAACCCGGCGTGTAGAAACGGTGAGGTGAGAATCCCGGGCAGGCCGTCGAGCTCGCGGGCGCGGATGCCGTAGTAGTCGAGTTGCTCACCGGTCACCTGATCGGCGATCTCCAGCAGCCAGAGTGCAGCCAGCAGGACCGTCATCACCACGACCGCCGCGCCCGGCGACGGGCTCGTCCGGCGGGCGGGAGCACTGGCGTACGGCTGGCTCATGTCTCCAGAGTGCCCCAGCCGGGCAAGCGCGCTGTCACACAGAGCACACCGATGGGTCCGCAGAACCCGTATCTGCCCCTTCGATGAGGGCTCTTGGGAGGTAACGGGGTCCGGACCGACCGGACCGGGGGAGAACCGGACGAGAGCCATGATCATCACCGAAGCGAGACCCGCAGCACAGGGCAGCGCCGACCTGATCCGGAGCGCCGTGGTGGCCGGCCTGATCACCAGCTTTGAGGTCGCTGCCGGTGCAGTGGTGGTCGAGGGCTCCCGCCTGATGCTGCACGGACGGACGATCGCGTACGCCCGGCACGGGCTTGGCTGGACCGGTGCGGCCCAGCGCGAGCCGGTCTGCCTGCGCGGGCTCTCCGGCTCTGGACTGGTGCCAGAATCGGTGTCGGGCAGTGATGACGTCGACTGGGTGCTGGCGCTGCCGGGTGCGCGGCTGTCGGAGCTGCGCGGGACGATGGCTGAGCTGGCCGATGTCTGTCAGGCTTGGGGTTCGGCGGTGGCGGCGCTGCACCGGTGCGGCATCCCGGCCGGCGCACAGGCGCCTGCCGCGCCGCGGCCCTGGGTGTTGGATCCGGAGCGGCTGCCACGCTCGATGCGCCAGTTGCCGGCTGCCAGCGCCCGTGCATTCGTGCTGCGGACCCTGAGCAGCGACCGAGCACTGCGGCGCACTGTCGACCGGGTCGCCGACCGCTGGACTGCTGATCGTTGGATCCACGGTGAGTTGAGCGCGGACCGGGTGCTGGTGCAGCGCACGCCCGAGGTCCGGGTGCGGTTCGTGGATCTGAGCATCGCAGGGCTGGGCGATCCAGGGTGGGACCTGGCCGGAGCGGTGGAGACAGTCGCGGAATTGACCGGGGGATCGCGAGCACCATGGGGGAGTGCCAGCGAGGTCTGTCTGCGTGACTATCTGCTGCAGGGCTACCGGCGCGCTGGTGGCCCTGCAGTGGTCACCGCCGGCACCAGGGCTCTGCGAGTCGTCGGACGGGCCTGGCAGGTCGCAGCAGCGTTGGACCAGCGGGCCACTCACCCGGCGACGATGCACCCGGCAGCGGGCTACGCCGGCGAGGCGACCCGGCTCACCAGGCAGCTGGCGCTCGCTCGGGATCTGGCCGAGCGCAGTGCGCGACCGGGGCTGGTCGCCGCCTGAGAGAGGTGATGCGGCAGATTCCTCCCTATGAGTCTGTGGATCGGCCTGATCGGCGCTGGTGGGATCGCTCGTGAGCACCTGTCGGCGTGGCGCTCGCTCGGGGTCGAGGTCTCGGTCTTCTCCCACGCGGGCGCAGCCGGGCTGATCGCCGAGCTCGGTGGCACCGAGGTCGCAACCTTGTCGGAACTGCTCGGCTGCGCCGATGTCGTCGACATCGCGACCCCGACACCGACGCACGGCGACCTCGCGCTGGCCGCGTTGCACGCCGGGCTGCCGGTCGTCTGCGAGAAGCCCTTGGCGCGGACCGCAGCCGAGGCGGAGCGGGTGATCGAGGCGTTCGAAGCCGCTGATCTGCCGCTGTATCCCGGTCATGTGGTGCGCTACTTCAGCGAGTACGCCGCCGCCCGGGCGGCAGTCTCCGCCGGCGCGATCGGGGAGGTTGCGGTGCAGCGGTTCACCAGGACCGGGTCGGCACCAACGGCAGCCTGGTTCCACGATGACGCGCAGTCCGGCGGGATCGTGCTGGATCAGTGCCTGCACGATCTGGACTTCGCTCGCTGGACTGCCGGCGAGGTCGCTACCGCGTACGCACAGGAGTCGATGGCCGGCGGTGTGCGCAGTGTCCAGGTGCTGCTCGCGCATCGAAGCGGCGCGCTGAGCAACGTGTGTGGCACCTGGGCTCGACCGGGCACGAGGTTTCGGACCACCTTCGACATCGCAGGCACCGGTGGGGTGCTGACGCATGATTCGGCTGAGCACCCTCTGCTGCAGACCGACTTCGGCGATCAGCCGGTTGCCGGTACAGGCCGTGGACTGTTGCCCGCGATGGCGTACGAGAGTCCCTTCCAAACCGAGCTGGGGGAATTCTTGGCCGCTTTGCGTGGCGGACCCCTGCCACGGGTCGGCGCCCGCGACGGGCTGGCCGCGATCCGGATCGCCGAGGCCGCGCAATGCTCGCTGGTCAGTGGACAGGCGGAACCGGTGGCCGGTACGGAGGTGGCGCGATGAGGGTCGGGGTGATGTCCTTCGCGCATCTGCACGCCGCGTCGTACGCCCGGCTGCTGGCGGTGATACCTGGAGTCGAAGTGCTGGCCACCGACCCCGACCATGCACGGCGCCCCGGCGAGTCCGGCGGCGCGGAGCTGGCCGACGCGCTCGGGGTGGCTTACGAGGCCGACTATGCCGCCCTGCTCGCCGCTCGCCCTGATGCGGTGATCATCTGCGCGGAGAACGCCGCGCATCGCCCGCTGGTCGAACTGGCCGCTGCCGCCGGAGCACACGTGCTGTGCGAGAAGCCGATCGCCACCACGCTGGCCGATGCCCAGGCGATGACCACCGCGTGCGCGGCGGCCGGCGTACAGCTCATGATCGCCCACCCGGTGCGCTTCTCCCCGGCGGTCGCCGAGCTCCGACAGCTGGCCGCCGGACCGCTGGGGGAGATCGTCAGCATCGCCGGCACCAACAACGGTCGCATCCCGCACGGCGAGCGAGCCTGGTTCGTCGATCCCGCAGCCGCGGGCGGTGGTGCCCTGACCGATCACCTGGTGCATGTGCTCGACCTGGTGGACTGTCTGTGGCCGGACAGTCGGGTCCGCAGCGTCTATGCGGTGGCGAACCGGCTGCTGCATCCCGAGGTCGCGGTCGAGACCGTCGGGTTGGCGGCTCTGCGGCTGGAGCTCGGCGGCCGCGACGTGCCGGTGGTGATCGATGCGAGCTGGTCCCGGCCCGACGGCTTCGCGACCTGGGGTGGGCTGACGCTGCGGGTGACCGGCACGGGCGGCATCGTGGACCTGGACCCGTTCGCCGGCCGGATCGGCGGTCACCTGAACTCGACCGGCAACGCCGCCTGGATCGGCTACGGGCCGGAGCTGGACGCGCTGCTGCTCGACGCATTCCTGCGGGTTGTCGCCGGTGAGGCGGTCGCGGTGCCGGATGGAGTCGCTGGGACGCGCAGCCTGGCGGTGGTGCTGGCCGCGTACGAGTCGGTGCGAACCGGTCAGCCTGTGGACTGCACTCGTACCCTCAGATAGGAGGTCCGTTCGCCTCCCTCGTGGATGCGCATCAGGGTCGATGAGACGCGCCGAGCATCGTGCAGACCGTGTGCCGGCCAGCTCGAGCATGGAGTGAAGGCGAGATATCGACCGGTGCCATACCAGGGAAACCCTTTTCGGGCGCCGGTCTCCAGTTCGTACCAGACGTGCGGCCAGCTGAACTCGTCCCACTGCAGTTCGACGGAGAGGCCGGCGCTGGGCCGCTGGACGCGGATCGAGGCATCGGCGAAGTCGCACAGATAGGCCATCCTGGTCTCCGGGCCGTCGCCGATGCCGCGCAGGTTCACCAAGCCGTGCCGCCCGTACGCGCGCGGCCAGGGCAGCAGGTCGTCGTACGAGGCCGAGGTGGCGAGCCGGCCGTCCGGACGGACGGTGGTGCAGCCGGAGTGCACGACGGTGTCCGGTCCGAGCAGGCCGGCGCCGAAGGCGATCTGCTGACCCCACATCACATCGATGTGCTCCGCACCCACGTTGACCACGGTGTCGGCAACGGTGACCTGATCGTCGCGCAGCGTGACCTCCCGGGTCAGCTCGAACGGCGAGCGGGTGAGCCGGCCTTGCAGGACCAGCGAGTCACCGGTCAATCGCCAGTCCAGCCAGGTCACCCGCGCCTCACCGTCGAAACCCCACTCGGCTCCGTGGACCGAGGTGCCGTCACCGCCGTTCGGGAAGACCGGATGCCAGCCGCCGGGAGAGTTGGTGTACCTGGTCACCTCCGTCGAGCCGGGCAGCTCGATCGCCTGCCGGCGACGCAGTCCCCACGGAGTCTGCCAGAGCAGCTCGAGATCGTCGGCGCGGCGGCGTAGCGAGGTGACAGTGCCGCCGAGCGCCGGCACCAACTCCACCACCAGGCTGTCCGAGGTCAGGCGAAGGACCTCCCAACCGCGGACGACCAGCTCTTCGAGGTCAGGCACCCGGACAGGATAGAGCGATGCGGGCGGTCAGTCGGGCACTTTGAGCGCCGTGACCGGTCGGGACAGATCATCGCTCAACAGCAACGTCACCTCACCGCGTGGGATCTCGAACGTGACGGTGCCGCTGACCTCCTCTCCGGCCGAAAGCCGGATCAGCTCCAGCGCGGTCGAGGAGTCCGGGTCGTACGTGGACTCGAACAGCCCGCCATGCTGATCGAATGCCTCGAAGGAGTCGGGGCCGTACCGCAGGGTGCCGCTGGTGCAGCTCACCGCGATCTCCAGGGTGAGCAGCGACTTGCCGTCGGCCGTCGAGCCTGCCGGGTCCCAGCTGTGGCGCACGATCCGTAAGACCCCACTGCCGGTGTCGCTGGTGAACTCGATCTGCCTGGCCGGCGACGGGCTGGCGGTCGCCGGCGGGCTCGGCACCGGCTGCGGCGCTGCGGCTTGCCGGGCATCCTGGTGCACGGCCCAGACGCTGGCCAGCACGACGACGAGTCCGACCACGGCGATCGCCATCGCCGTGAGCACAGCAGGCAGTCGACTGCGTGGTGGTCTCGGGGGCCGAGGCGCTGATGGGGGCGGCTCGGCCGATGGCTGCCGAGGCGACCAGCCGGACCCGGCGGACGGGGATCCGGCGCCGGGCACTGGGGGACCGGCGAAGTCCGGTCCGCTCGGACGGCCCATGCCAGGCCCGGTCGACTCGCTCACCCCCGTCACGCTACCTGGGTTGTCCACAGGTCAGTCGGGCCAGGAAGCGCTGTCCACAGATTGCCTGACTGCCCGGTCGAATCCGGCCGGCATCCTTTATGTCTGGGTATGACACGACGTACTTCTTCTTCCCGCACCGCGAGTGCGGCGCCGACCGTCCTCCGGATTCGTGAGCCAGGTGACATCCTGGGCTTGATTCCCTATCTGCTGGGGTTCCACCCCGCTGAGTCCTTGGTGGCCGCGTTCGTCCGCCAACGCCGGGTGGTGGTGACGGCCCGGGTGGATCTGGCCGCGACCGCTGATCTGGAGGCGCTGATCGACCAGTTCGAGTTGGTCGCCGATCAGGTGGACACCCGCGCAATAGTGCTCGTCGGCTACAGCGCCGACGAGAGCGTCCGGGATGTGATGCGCGGCCTGGCCGACGTGATCCCGTTCGATCTGGTCGATGTCTTGGCAGTGTCGGGCGACCGGTGGTGGTCGGTGTGCTGTGACGGGGACTGCTGCCCAGCCGAAGGCCAGGCCTATGACATCGAGGCCCATCCGCTGGCGGTCGAGGCGGTGATGGCCGGGATATCCGCGACCGGCACCCGCGACGACATCATGGCACTCACCGCAGGACCGCCGGCGGCTGAGCGGGACCGGCTCACCGCGGCCGCGGAGGAATGTGCCGGCAAGGTCGACCAGCTGAGTCGGCGCCGCCGACGGCGACGGGTGCGACAACTGGTCGACCGGGTGCTGTCCGCCGACGGGCCGACCGACGCTGAGGCAGTGGAGATCGCAGTGCTGGTTCGCGACATCGGCGTCCGCGACGAGGTCTGGGCGATGATGACGCGCCAGGACGCCGAGGCGTACGTGGCGTTGTGGCGTCGGGTGGTCGCCATCAGCGTCTGGCCGTACGAGCCGGCGCCGCTGGCCATGCTCGGCTGGGCAGGTTGGCTGGACGGGAACGGAGCGTTGCTCAACTGTTGCATCGACCGTCTCGAGCAGGTGGCGCCGGACTACGGCCTGCTGGAGCTGTGCAAGCAGATCAGCAACAACGCCATCCCACCGCGGTACCTCGACCAGATCGCCGACCAGTTGCGCATCGCGTCGGGATGGTGAGGGGAGCCCGGTGCCGGACGGGAGGTCATCTCCGCTAGTTTGGCCCGCATGACAAAGCGATTCGTCGTGTGCGGAGAGACCCTCATCGACCTGATCCAGGCTGGCGGCCAGAACGAAGGCTATGTCAGCTCGACGTGGGCCGCCACGTCCGCCGGCGGGCCGATGAACAGCGCGGTCGCCCTCGGTGACCTTGGCGCCGACGTGCACTTCCTCGGTCGCTTGTCTCGCGACTCCTTCGGTAAGCAGCTCCGCGGCCACATCGAGACCTCCGGGGTGTCGCTCGACCTGGCCACCGAGTCTTCGCAGGCGACGTCACTGGCGGTGGTCAGCCTGGACGCGGAGGGCAAGGCGAGCTACACCTTCCACTTCACCGACACCGCGAACTTCGGTTGGCAGGAGGCTGACCTGCCGAACCTGACGTCGGACGACTGGCTGCACATCGCCTCGCTCGCCTGTGTCGTCAGTCCCGGTAGCGATGTGCTGCTCGCCTGGGCGCACGGCGTGCCGTCGGGGATCTCCTACGACATCAACGTCCGACCGACCGTCATCACCGATCCGGAGGAGTACTGGGCGAGGGTGCGGCCCTGGCTGCGGATCGTCGGCCAGCGCAAGGGCATTCTCAAGGCCAGCGACGAGGACATCGCCTTCCTCGCCCAGGCCACGTCGCCCGGAGCCGACCCATTGGATCTGCTGGGCGAGTGGGTGGCGCAGTACGGTGCCAGCCTCGGCGTGGTCACCCTCGGCCCGGACGGCGTGGCCGCTATCGACGCGGGGGGAAATCGGACGCACGCGGCCGGTTTCCCGACCAAACTGGTCGACACCGTCGGCGCCGGCGATACCTTCATGGCCGGATTCTTGGACGGGTACGTCAATCGTGAGTTGGATCTGCATTCGGCCTTGGTCCGCGGTGCGGCCGCAGCCTCCATCGTCTGTTCTCGGCGTGGCGCCCAGCCGCCGAACACGGCCGAGGTCGACGCCTTGATCGGTGCCAGTCGTCGCTCGCTGTGAGGCTGCGCTCGCTCGGTGCTACGCGCCGTTGGTGAGAGCTGTCAGGGCTGCTTGAACCCGATCGGTCGATGGCAGCGAGCCGTCTGCCTCGGTCAGGTAGAAGGTGTCGATGGCCTGGCCCGCCAGCGTGCTGACATGCGCCGACCGGATGGAGAGTCGGAGCTCGCTGAGTGAATTGGCGAGGGCGAACAGCAGCCCACTTCGGTCACCGGTCCGGACCTCGATCACCGCGGCGCTGGCGCTGGCGTCCGGGATGACGCCGATGAAGGGCCGCGCCGCCCGTGGTCGTCGGGACGCCCGCGACTCACGGATCCGTACCCGCTCGAGCATGGTGGAGTCACCGTCCTGGAGCCGGCTCAGCTCCTGGCTGAGCAGGGTCGGGTGGGGCAGGTCGCCGGGATGCTGGCTGTCGACCCGCCAGGTGGCGATCGCGACAGGTTGGAGCAGCCCGGTCGTGATCGTGTGCAGGGCAGCGGAGCGGACCGATACCGAGTGCGCGGCCAACAGGCCGGCGGTCTCGGCGAACAGGCCGATCCGGTCGGTGGCGGCGACCACCACCTGAAGGCCACCCGGCTTGGACTCCAGTTGCACCCGTGGTCGCCCGTCCAGGCTGACCGAGCGTGCCAGACCCAGATCCACCAGGTCGGTCGGAGTCTGTGGCTGATCTCCGACCAGCTGTGACTCCACGCTGTCGGCCAACGCGTTGACCAGTTGTGCCCGCCAGGGGGACCAAGCCGCAGGCCCGGCGGCCCGGGCATCGGCCTCGGTCAGACAGCGCAGCAGGTGCAGGGTCTCCAGCCGCCCGTCCACCGCCGCGATCAGCGCGTCGACGGTGGCCGGGTCGCGGTGGTCGCGTTTGGTGGCCAACTCGGCGAGGGTGAGGTGCTCACGGACCAGCCGCTCGACCAGCGCGACATCTGCCTCGTCGAAGCCCAGCGCTGCCGAGATCTCCCGTGCGATCGGCGCCCCGACGACTGGGTGCCGGGCGCCGGCTCCGGGCAGCTTTCCGATGTCATGGAGCAGACAGGCCACCAGCAGGAGGTCGGGACGATCCACCCTGGTGAGATGCGGCTGCGCCTCAGCCACGCACTGCACCGAATGCCGGTCGACTGTATGCCGGTGGATCGGGTTGTGCTGGGGCTGGGCGCTGATGCCTTGCCAAGCGGGGATCCAGCGAACGACACAACCGGCCAGCTCCAGCGACTCCCAGACCGGCAGCAACACTGTGCCGCAGGACAACAACTCCACAAAGGACTCCCGGGCTGATGCCGACCAAGGGGTCGCGATGGCCGGTGCGTGTTCGCCGAGATTGTCCGCGGTGATCGGGGAGAGCACCAGTCCGCGCTGCGCCGCCAGGGCAGCGGCGCGCAGGTCGAGCAAAGGGGTGTCCGGGCGGGTGTTCCGATCCAACCCGATCTCGCCGCTGTGGATGATCAGGCCGTGCGGCGCTTGGACATATTCAGGTCGCCGCTCCCGGCGGACGAAGCTGATCGCGCGACGCACCGGCAGCACCTGGCGGGCGGCTCGGCAGGTCAGGTCGAGGGCGTGCCCGATGCGCCGGGCGGCCATGCTGACGGTGCGGTGCAGCTCGTCGGGGTCGGCGTACTCGAGTCGGTCAGCCACGTCCCCGACCTCGTTGACCAGCAGCCGATCCAGGGCTCGGCCCGAGCTCAGGTGCAGTGCGTCCCGGACATCGAGCAACCGCTCGTACGGCTCCCTGACGCCGGCATGCGGACGATCGGTCAACCAGGTCGCGGCCAGGGCCCGCAGCATGGTCATGTCCCGGAAACCCCCACGGGCCTCCTTGAGGTCAGGTTCCAACAGGTACGCGGCATCGCCGAAGGTCTCGTGTCGTTCCTCGACCGCAGTCAGCAACTCGGGCAGTCTCTTGCGGGCGTTGCCCCGCCAGCTGGTCAACAAGGTCGATCTGGCGGCACGGGTGAGCTCGCCGTCGCCGGCTACCAGCCGCAGATCGAGCAGGCCGACGCCGGCACTCAGCTCCCGGGACGCGACTTCGGCACACTCGGCCGGCGTACGGACGGAGTGGTCCAGGCGCACCGAGCTGTCCCACAGCGGATACCAGAGCCGCTCGGCCAGGGCGCTGACCCGTACTCGGTCGGTGCCGTCGTGCAGCAGCACCAGATCGAGGTCGGAGCGGGGACCGAGCTCACGGCGGGCGAGGCTGCCGACCGCGGCCAGGGCGACGCCGGTCTGCGGACCGCCGGCATCGGTGTACAGCTCTGCGAGAGCGTCCTCGACGCACTCGGTCAGACAACGCCGACGATCCGGCCCTGACGTGGCGGACCACGAGGACCGGATCGCGGCGTTGAGGCGCTCCGAGGTCAGATCGCGCTTCAGAGCGCGTCCAGCCCGCGCTCTCCCGTACGCACGCGGACGATCTCGTCCACAGGTACGGACCAGACCTTGCCGTCACCGATACGGCCGGTCCGGGCGCTCTTCACCAGGACATCGATGATGTCCTTGGCATCCTCGTCCTCGACGAGCACCTCAAGTCTTACCTTCGGCACCAGGTCCACGGTGTACTCAGCGCCCCGGTAGACCTCGGTGTGGCCCCGCTGGCGACCGAAGCCTTGGGCTTCGCTGACGGTCATTCCCTCGACCCCGAACGACTCCAGGGCGGTCTTCACTTCGTCGAGCATGTGGGGCTTGATGATCGCGGTCACGAGCTTCATGCCTTCACCTCCTGATTCTTGGGTGCGGTGGCACCACCAGTGTGCGCGCCACCGAAGGACAGACCGCGGCCGAGGGCGCCGATCGGCGTCAGGTCGTAGCCGGTCTCAGCGTGCTCGGTCTGATCCACACCGCGCTGCTCGTCGTCAGAGTCGACGCGGAAGCCGATGGTCTTCTCCAGGATCAGTCCGATCAGGTACGTGACCACGAACGAGACGATCAGCACCGCGAACGCGCCCACTGCCTGGCGCCACAGCTGGTCGAAGCCGCCGCCGTAGAACAGGCCGTCGACCCCGGCGGGAGCCGCTGCCGTGGCGAAGAAGCCGATGGCGATCGTGCCCCAGAGACCGCCGACGAGATGCACGCCGACCACGTCGAGCGAGTCGTCGTAACCGAGCTTGTACTTCAGGCCGATGGCCAGGGCACAGAGCACACCGGCGACCAGACCGAGGATGATCGCGCCGATCGGGCTGACCGATGAGCACGAGGGGGTGATCGCGACCAGACCGGCCACGATGCCTGAGGCGGCACCCAGCGAGGTGGCGTGGCCGTCACGGATCTTCTCGGTGATCAGCCAGGCCAAGGACGCTGCGGCGGTGGCGACCAGGGTGTTGACGAACGCCACCGAGGCGGTGTTGCCGGCCGAGACCGCGGAACCGGCGTTGAAGCCGAACCAGCCGAACCACAGCAGACCGGCGCCGAGCATCACCAGCGGCAGGTTGTGCGGCCGCATCGGGTCCTTCTTGAATCCGATCCGCTTGCCCAACACCAGGGCCAGCGCCAGGCCGGCGGCGCCGGCGTTGATGTGCACCGCGGTGCCACCGGCGAAGTCGATCGCCGCCAGGTTGTTGGCGATCCAGCCTCCGGTGTGGGTGACCACGTCGTTGTCATCGGTCAACGTGAAGTCGAAGACCCAGTGCGCGATCGGGAAGTAGACGATCGTCGCCCAGAGGGCGGCGAAGATCATCCAGGTGGAGAACTTGGCGCGGTCGGCGATGGCACCCGAGATCAGGGCCACCGTGATGATGGCGAACATGGCCTGGAAGGCGACGAAGGCCATTGTCGGGTAGCTGGCGTCGGTCTCCGCCATCAGGCCCTTGAGGCCGAGGAACTCGCCGGGGTTGCCGAGCAGGCCCGCGCCGACGTCGTTGCCGAAGGCGAACGAGTAGCCGTACAGGACCCAGAGGATGGCGATGATGGCCATGGCGCCGAAGCTCATCATCATCATGTTGAGGACGCTCTTGGCGCGGACCATGCCGCCGTAGAAGAGCGCAAGGCCTGGTGTCATCAAGAGCACCAGAGCCGCCGAGGTCAGCATCCAGGCGGTATCGCCCGAATTCAGTTCGAGTGGACTCATGCTTGTGACTTTCGGTGAGAGGAGTTGGAGCTGGACATGAGGGGTTGTGGCTGGACAACTGGAGTGTGCGCGCCCGGATCCGTGAACACGCGCGGTTGTGCCAACTCTGCTAGCCCTGTGTTGCGCCGAGGTCGCTGCAGGTTACGAGCGGGTGACACCTTCGGCTGGCATGTGACAGCTCTGTTTCCTGCGGTTCCGGTCCGATTTCAGCGGCGTCTTATTCAGGTCTTGCTTATATAAGTCATAACGAATATAGTGACCTGAAACCAACTCCTGCACTCCCGAGAGGTTTCACTCATGACCACACCCACCGAGGATCCGATCGCGCTGGTCGGTGCGATCGAGCGTCGCGTCGTCCCCACCGAGGTCAGCGGCCAGCCGGCCCGCGTCGTCACTGCCCGCCGGACCTACCGTGGCGCGGCCGTCGACGATGTCTGGGACGCGCTGACCAACCCCGAACGGCTGCCGCGCTGGTTCCTGCCGATCAGCGGTGAACTGGCCGTCGGGGGCCGCTACCAGCTGGAAGGCAATGCCGGTGGAGAGGTCCGCAGCTGCGATCCGCCGCGGGAGTTTCAGGTCACCTGGGAGGCGATGGGTGCGATCAGCTGGCTGGCTGTCGAACTCTGCGAGGTCGCCGACGGGACGCAGGTGGAACTGCGGCACACCCAGCACAGCGACCATGATTTCTGGCGGCAATACGGTCCGGGCGCGACCGGCGTGGGATGGGACCTCAGCCTGATCGGGCTCGGGTTGCATCTGGCCGGTGCGGCCCAGCTCGATCCAGCCGAGTTCGAGGCCTGGTCGATTTCTGAGGCCGGCAAGGTCTTCGTCACCGGCAGTGCCGAGGGTTGGGCCGAGGCCGACATCGCCGGCGGTGCCGACGAGGATGCGGCTCGGGCGGCGGGGCGCAACACGGGTGCCTTCTATCGCGGCGAGTCGGGGGAGTCGCACTGACGTGCAGGCGCTCGACGCACTGGGCGAGCCCGTACGCCGGCGCATCCTCGAGATCATCGCCGACACAGAGGTGGCGGCCGGCGTGATCGCCGACGCCCTGCGCGACGAACTCGGGCTGTCGCAGCCCGGATGTTCCCAGCACCTGAAAGTGCTACGCGAGTCCGGGCTGCTGCAGATGCGAGCTGTGGGCACGTCGCGCCTGTATCGGATCGATGCCGAACGACTCGCCGACGCGGCAGCCTGGTTCGATCAGTTCAACCGGTTCGGAGACCAGTGGCGGCAGCCCCTCGACGCGCTGGAAACCGAGCTCGCCCGTGGCCGCCGGGAGCGCCGTCGATCGACTGGTGATGCTGCGGGCGGTGACCCGCCGCGGGCCGCGCGTACGTCCTGCGCCGCCGGGCCATAGCTGATCGCGGGGCAGGCGGGCGGCGGGAACGTTTCGCGCCCCCGGGCCACACATGGACGCGAGCCAGTCGGGCCGCGCGTACGTCCTGCGCCGCCGGGCCATAGCTGATCGCGGGGCAGGCGGGCGGCGGGCACGTTTCGCGCCCCCGGGCCACATATGGACGCGAGCCAGTCGGGCCGCCGGTACGTTTCGCGCCGGCGGGCCACACATGATCGCGGGGCAGGCGTGCAGCGGGCACGTTTCGCGACCCCGGGGCCACAGACGATCGCGACACATGCGGGCTGTGGGTACGTTTCGCGCCCGCGGGCCACAAACGATCGCGTGCCAGGCGGGCCGCCGGTACGTTTCGCACCCACGGGCCACAGACGACCGCGAGCGGATCCAGCATCCCACGGGAACCCGCCGACTTGCCCAGGCGGATGACAAGTGTTTTCCGTGTGTGGACAGGAAAAACGTGGGCTCAAACACTAGTCATCGTACACTTGTTCGACTAGAATGGGTGACATGTTCGAGGATCGGTTGGAGGCGGCGCTCGGGGACCGGCGCGTCCTGGCCGACCTCGCCGCCCGGGCCGAGCAGCAGTCGAAACGGTGGGGGTGTCGCAAGCTTGTGGTCGCCGCCGCGTGGGCCGATGCGCATTCGGAGGTGGATCATCTCGAGGGTGGGGTGTTGGTCGAACGGCTCGTCAAGATCGGGCCGGTCGGGACACCGCCGGTGGCGGAGTTCGCCCCTGAGGGATTGATCGGCCCGTTCGGCACCTCGACCGGCTCCGCCCGGTCTTGGATGTCTGATGCCTTGACGGTCCGGCACCGACTCCCCAGGTTGTGGGAACGCGTCCAGGCGGGTGAGATCCATGCGTGGCAGGCCCGGAAGGTCGCGAATCTGACCGCCCACCTGTCGATCGCGATCGTGGGGATGGTGGATGAGCAGACCGCCGGCTGGGTCACCCAGTTGCCGTGGCAGACGTTCCTGAAGAACTTGGATGCCACCATGCTCGAGGTGGATGAAACCTCCTATCGGGAGCGGGAGAAGATCATCGCCGCGAAACGTGAGGTTCGCGCCACCCAATCCGAAGACGGGCTCCGCACCCTGATTGCTCGGGGTGAGGCCGGGGATGTGGCGATGCTCCTCGCCCTGCATCAACGTGTCGCGGAATGCTTAGCCGACGAGGGTGATGAGGACCCGTTGCCGGTGCGGATGTCGAAGGCGATGGGTTGGATCGCGCATCCCGCCCGGGTCCTGGACCTGTTGGCTCGGCACGCGACCGATCCGGACCCGCACCGGGATCCGTGGGAACAGACTGCTGCGCACGCCGCCGACGACACTGATCCGTGGGCGGATGACCTTCCGGCTGCAGGCTGGGAGACCGCCCAACACGGCAACTATCATCAGCCCGCCTTTGATGAGGATGAGTGGTGGACCCAACCCCGCCCCGGCCAGCCCGGACCCGGCCCCGACGGCGAGCCTGACTATTGGCCGGCGGATCCGCCGCCCGATCCCGACGACCTGGCCTGGTTTCAGCACCAGCACGACGGCACCAGTGACGGTGATGCCGGCCGCGACAGTGCCAGCCGTGACAGTGCCAGCCGTGACAGTGCCGGCCGTGACAGTGCCAGCGACGACACCCCCGCGGTCGACCAGCCGAGCAGTGGCGCCGATTCCGGCCAAGCAGACCCCAGTCGAAGTGGCGGTGGTCCAGGCGACACCGGACCGAACAATGCCGGCCAAAGTGGTCCCGGCAGCGTCGGCACCAGTCCGAACGGCGGGGATCGCCCTAGCACCAAGCAGACCAGTCGCGACTGGACGGGCGCCACAACGGCAGGCGACCAGAACACCACCGGTCACGACAACCCGCGACGCAGCGATCCCGATGATCCCGACACCAGCGACACCGACCCGACCGGCCCGGCACGGACCGGCCCAGTGCGACCACCGCTACCGGAGGGGTTCCGGCCACCCGGTTGGCGACCCTTGACCCCGGCCCAGTTGGCCGCGTGCGCGCCCACGGTGGTGTTGCACGTCCACCTCAGTGAGCAGACCCTGCGGGATGGTCACGGGGTGGTGCGGACCGACTGGGGACCGATCCTGATCGAACAACTGCAACGGTTCCTGGTCCAGCACGAAGCCCACCTCACGGTGTATCCCGTCGTGGATCCGGCCGAGACCGCGTCCGCCGACGGATATGAGACGCCGCTCCGGCTGCGTCGTGCCATGCAGATTCGGCATCCCCGATCGGTGTTCCCGCACTCACCCACCACCGGACGTACCGATCTCGATCACACCCCCGCCTACCTCCACAACGGGCCACCCGGACAAACCGGCATGCACACCCTCGGACCCCTCGCCCGATGTGAACACCGGGCCAAAACGATCGGGAACTGGCGGTCGAAACAACCCGAACCAGGCACCTACCTGTGGCAATCACCCCAAGGCTGGATCATGATCACCACCAACCAAGGCACCCTCACCCTCGGCCACACCGACTGGGCCACCCACCTCTGGGAAACCACTGCCTAGATCAGTGGGCGATCCGAGCTGACCGCGATTGCTAGGTCGGCGCAGCCAGCCGCTGGCGGAGGATCGGCCAGGTCTTGGCGAAACCTGGATGCAGGTCCAGCGAAGCCACCTCCGGCACGGGCACCCAGCGCAGTTCTGCGGACTCCTCCTGCGGCACCAGGGTCACCGGTGCCGCCAGCTCGGCGAGCACGGTCGTATAGGACCAGCTCCCGTGGTCGTCGAGCAGCTCGCCGCCGATCCGGATCCGGACGGCTGCCGAGCCGATCCCGGTCTCTTCGTGGGCCTCGCGAAGGGCGCCCTCGGCAGGAGTCTCATGGGAATCGCGGGCGCCGCCGGGAATGCCCCAGGTGTCCCCGTTGGCCGTCCACGCCGCGCGGTGTTGCAGCAACACGAGTGGCTCGCCGGCGGGCGTTCGCCGGTCGACGAGCAACAGCCCGGCCGCGCCGTAGCGTCCCCAGTGCCGGTGACCCAGATCGCAACGAACCCAGCCGTTGCCGTCATGCTCCACGGGATGAGTGTGCCTGCCGTCACCGATGCCGACCAACGCGACCAGACGGACGTCTCACATCAGGTGACCCGGACCGCGTGAATCTCAAGATCCAGCACGGCTGCGAGGGCGGCAACCGCGTCGTCGAACGCTGCCTCGCGCAGTGGCCGATGCGGTGGCAGCATCGTCACCTCGATCCGGACGCGGCGTCCGGTTCCGACAGTCTTCCAGCGGGCTACGATTCGACCGTCATGCAGCACGGTCGGGGCGCAGACCGCGTTCTTTGCATTCCAGACCAACGCCAACTGTTCGGGGGTGCAGAAGCGCAGCCGCCCCGGGCCGGCATAGCCCAGCAGGCAGCCGTCGAAGTCCGCGAGCAGCCGCACCCCACTGGCAGCCTCCGGATCACCAGTCGACTCAGAGAGATCATCGGCCCAGTCGCACATCAGCCGGCCGTCCGGTCCCTCGCCGACCAGCACTCGGTCGCCCAAGGCGGCCAAGGCTTGGTTGAGCGGGGTCTTGCGGATACCCAGATAGAAGCAGCTGTCGTCCTTGGTCACCGGCCCGTACGCCCTGAGGTGCTGCCCCACCATCGCGACCACCGACTCGTCGAACCCGACGGTCGGCAGCTCCGGCAGCGCCACCCGAGCCGCGCGGCGGAGCACGTCAGTGCGTTTGTGCCACGCCGCATCGGGCGGTCGGCGGATCAGCCCGGCCTGACCCCACAGCAAGAACCTGACCTGATCGACCCGGGAGGCCAGTTCGGGCGGGCCCGCGGTCATCAGCCCGCGGGCATGGTCGAGCAGATCCTCCCAAGCTCGCCAGTCCGCGGCCTGCTCCTCGACCGCGGTCAGCAGCTCACCGACGTGCTCGACCGGCACCTTCGTCAGCGCAGCCAGCAGTTGTTGTCGACCTTCTCGCGCGATCCGCTGCGACCAGGCGAACTGCTGGAGATCGCTGGTGAACACCGTGCCGCGCAGGGTGCTGGCCTTGATCAGCTGGTGCGCCTCGAACAGGGTGACCAGCTCCGCGTCCGTGGTGCCCGGGCGGCGCGAGGCCATGGTCAGGAACGGCGCCCGCGGCACCTGGGATTGAATCGGCGCCAGATCGGCCATCAAGTCGAGCACGCTGGTGGACTCGGGGAACTGGCGCCGAAGCGTCGCCCGCCGCAGATCGTCGCTACTCCACCGCCGCATGCCGGGCAGCGTAGACGGCCGGGGCCCGATAGGTTCTCGACCATGACTGGTGTCCTCGACACGTTCTCGCTGGCCGGCAAGAAGGCTCTGGTGACCGGCGGCAACCGCGGCATCGGGTTCGCCTTGACCCAGGGGCTGGCCGAAGCAGGCGCCTCGGTCGCCTTCGCGTCCCGTAGTGCGGAGGCAAATCAGGCGGCTCAGCAGACGCTCGGCGACGCCGGACTCGAGACCGTCGCTCTCGTCGGTGACGTCACCACCTCCGCGAACGATGTCGTGCAGCACGCGGTCGATGCGCTCGGCGGTCTCGACATCGTGGTCAACAACGCCGGGATCTGCTATCACCGGCCGGCGTTGGAGGTGCCGGACAGCGAGTGGGACGACGTCTTCGATCTCAACGTCAAGGCGCTGTGGCAGGTGTCCCGCGCGGCGGCGCGGCACTTCAAGGACCACGGTGGCGGCGCCATCGTCAACATCGGATCGATCTCGGCGATCATCGTCAACCGACCGCAGTGGCAGCCGGCATACAACGCATCGAAGGCGGCGGTGCATCAACTCACCAAGTCGTTGGCCGCCGAGTGGGCGCCGTACGACATCCGGGTCAACGCGCTGGCACCCGGCTACATCAAGACCGAGATGGCGCCGGTCGACCGACCTGAGTTCAAGGCCCGTTGGCTCGACGACGCTCCGCAGCAGCGGTTTGCGCTGCCGCAGGAGTTGGCGCCGGCCGTGGTGTTCCTGGCCTCGGAGGCGTCGGCGTTCATGACCGGCTCGGTGCTGGTGATGGACGGCGGCTACACCGTCTACTAAGCCTACGAGGCGGTGTTTGTCCAGGGTCGAACGGCCCGCAGAAACATAGTGTGCAAACATGGCCCCGGTGTGCTGCCAGCGGCGTTAGCACGGCACGACACGGAGGTCAAGATGTCGGATTTCTCGGCACAGGCATACAACGCCTGGTGGCAGGCACGCCTCGATGCGTGGTCACAGGTCGAGGAGGAAGCCGATCGACGCGTGAGATCGGTCGATCCGGCCCGTGCCGCGGCCATGACCGCCGCGATCGAGAAGGACCTCGACCTGCTGGCGACCATCGAGCGCTACTGGGCCTACCCGGGCAAGGATGGGTTCCTGCGGATCCAGGAGCTCTTCCGGACCGGTGGCCCGGTCGAGTTCGCGCGGGCGGTGGCCCAGGTCAAGCGGATGCTCAGCGCGGACTATTCCTATGGCGCCACGGAGGTCCGCACCTCCACCGACGCAGTGTCGGATCCCGTGGGCGCCGAGCAGAACGAGGCCGGGAGCGGGCGTCAGCGCTACTTCGAGGTACTGGTCGTCGAGCGGATGACCGTGGAGCAGGAGCGCGCGCTCCGCGAAGACCTGCGCCGTTGGCGCCGGCCGGATGACGAGTTCATCTACGACATCGTCGTGGTCGGCAGCGGCGAAGAGGCTGTCGTCGCAATGTGGATCAACCCGACGATCCAGGCCTGTGTCATCCGGCGCCGGTTCGGCCATGCCTCGGCCAACGATCTGAGCCGGCTCGCGCAGTTCCTGGATCCATCCGTACGCGAGCGCCTGGACCGGCACTCGCCGCACGAGCGAGCGGAGATCCTGGCCAACGAACTGGCCAGGATCCGCCCCGAGATCGACCTCTACCTGATGACCGAGGTCGCTGTCGAAGAGGTTGCCGGCAGTCTCAGCCCGAACTTCCGTCGGGTCTTCCATGCTCGGGAGGGGCTGCTGGAGTTGCATCTCAGCATCCTCGATGGGGTGGCGCACCGCTATCGCACGCCGTTCTTCGACGCGCTGCGCTCCTATGCGCATCGACCCACCGGCTCGTTCCACGCACTGCCGATCGGCCAGGGCAAGTCGGTGGTCACCTCGCACTGGATCAAAGACATGGTCGACTTCTACGGCCTCAACATCTTTCTCGCCGAGACCTCGGCCACGGGCGGCGGGCTCGACTCGCTGCTGGAGCCGACCGGACCGCTGCGTGATGCCCAACAGCTGGCGTCGGAGGCGTTCGGCTCGGCGCGGTCGTACTTCGTCACCAATGGCACCTCGACCGCGAACAAGATCGTCGGCCAGGCCAATGTGGCGCCCAACGACATCGTGCTCGTCGACCGCAACTGTCACCAGTCGCATCACTACGGACTGATGCTCGCCGGTGCGCAGGTCAGCTACCTCGACGCGTACCCGCTCAACGAATACGCAATGTATGGAGCGGTGCCGCTGTCGGAGATCAAGGGCAAGCTGCTGGACCTGAGGCGGGCGGGCAAGCTCGACCGGGTCAAGATGTTGATGCTCACCAACTGCACCTTCGACGGGATCCTCTACGACGTGCAGCGGGTGATGGAGGAGTGCCTCGCCATCAAGCCCGACCTGATCTTCCTCTGGGACGAGGCGTGGTTCGCGTTCGGCCGCTTCCACCCCGTGTATCGCACCCGGACGGCCATGTACTCGGCGGAGCGGCTCGTCGATGATCTGCGCAGTCCCGAGTTGCGGGCGCGCTTCGAGCAGCAGTCCGCGGCGCTCGGCGACGACGCCGACGACGAGACCCTGTTGAACACCCGACTGCTGCCCGATCCCGATCGTGCTCGCGTGCGGGTGTATGCCACGCAGTCGACCCACAAGACGCTCACCTCGCTGCGGCAGGGGTCGATGATCCATGTGTTCGACCAGGACTTCAGCGGCAAGGTCTCCGAGGCCTTCCATGAGGCGTACATGGCGCACACCTCCACGTCGCCGAACTACCAGATCCTGGCCTCGCTGGACATCGGCCGTCGGCAGGCGGCGCTGGAGGGTTACGAGCTGGTGCAGAAGCAGCTCGAGTTCGCGATGCGGTTGCGCGATGCGATCGACCACCATCCGCTGCTCAGCAAATACATGCGGTGCCTCTCCACGGCGGATCTGATCCCGGAGGTCTACCGTCCGTCCGGCATCGCGCAGCCGCTGCGGAGTGGTCTGCGGAACATGATCAACGCCTGGGATCACGACGAGTTCGTGTTGGACCCGTCCCGGATCACGCTCTTCATCGCGGCCACCGGCATCGACGGCGCCACCTTCAAGAGCCAGCAGTTGATGGACCGGTTCGGCATCCAGATCAACAAGACCTCGCGCAACACGGTGCTCTTCATGACCAATATCGGCACCTCGCGCAGCTCGGTCGCGTACCTGATCGAGGCGCTGGTCGCGATCGCCCGGGATCTGGAGCGCAAGTTCGACGAGATGAGCCCCTGGGAGTTCGATGCCTACCGCCGCGCGGTGACTCGACTCACCACCGCGTCGGCGCCGCTGCCCAACTTCGGCGGCTTCCACGAGGCGTTCCGTAGCTACTCCGACCCCCAGACCCCCGAGGGCGATATGCGCAAGGCCTTCTTCGGGACCTATGTCGACGGCTCGTGCGAGTACGTGCTGCAGGCCGATGTCGAGAAGCGGGTCGCGGCGGGCGAGAAGCTGGTCTCGGCCACCTTCGTCACCCCGTACCCGCCCGGATTCCCGGTGCTGGTGCCCGGCCAGGTGATCACCGAGGACGTGCTCGAGTTCATGGCGCGCCTCGACACTCCGGAGGTGCACGGCTACGAGGCTGAGGTCGGCTACCGCGTGTACCGTCCCTCGGCGCTGCCCGGTGCGCAGGCGCCGGCTGAGTCGACTTCGGTGTCCGCTCCGGCCGCGACCAACGGCGACGCCGGCGGGGCATCGGATGCCGATGGTGCGGGAGCCGCGCCTGCGGCAGCGCCGAAGCCCGCGCGTTCGGGTCGAGCCCGTGCCGGCGCTGGAGCCAAAGCCGGCAACGACGGGAAGTAGCGCGGGGTCTACCGGTCCGACTCGTTGGTGTCGACGGGCCTGGCTGGTGGCGTGCCAGCGGGCTCGTCGGCTCCCGGGACGGCCTGGTGTTCCAGGGCCGTCTGCTCCCGTACGGCTTGCTCGGCCGCCCAGGTCAGGTACGCCTTCTCCATGACGGGCAGCGTCGGGAACATCATGTCCTCGCCGATCAGCTCGACCAGCCCGGCCCGCTCCAGCGGAGTCCGGAGATCCTGCTTGACTCGGGCCAGACCGAACCGGATACCACGCTCCGACAGGTCGTCGTGGAGTGCCTTCAACCCGTCGGTGGCAGAGATGTCGATCTCCACGTTCGCCTCGGCGTTGAGGATGAACCAGCGGACCGGATGGTCAGGGTCGCCCTCGTTCTCCTTCTCCACGGCCAGCAGGGCCCGGCGGCGCAGATCGCCCACGTTGATGAAGAACAGCGGCGCGTCGTAGCGGTAGACCACCAACCCGGGCAGCGTGGTGGCCTGGTCGTAGTCGTCGACGTCGTGCATGCCGGCTATGCCTTCGACCCGACCGAGCACACCTTCGTGCGGGCGAGCCAGTCGCTGCACCATCTCCAGGATCGACAATGCGATGGCGATCCCCACGCCGGCCAGGATGCCGATCAGCACGGTGCCGAGGCAGGCGACGATGGCCAGCACCAGCTCGGAGGTACGGAACCTGGCCAGTCGCTTGATGTCGGGGATGGAGACCAGCTTGCTGGCCGCGTAGATGACCACCGCGCCCAGGGCGGCCGACGGCAGAGGCTCCAGCAGCGGGCCGGCAAAGAACAGCACGGCGATGATGCAGACGGCGGCAACCAGGGAATAGACCTGAGTTCTGGCGCCCGAGGCGATGGCCAGTGCGGTCCGCGAGCCCGACGATGACATCGGGAAGCCGCCGAACAGCCCGGCAGCGACGTGGACACCGCTCATCGCGACCAGCTCCTGCTGGGGATCGACGTCGGGCACCGACTTCTCGCCGGGCTCGGTCTTGGGCTTGAAGGCCCGGCCGATCAGGGTGTTGTCGCTGTAGGCGACCACCGCGACGCCGAGACCAGCCAGTAGCAGGGTCTGCAGGTCCGCCCAGCTGATGATCGGCAGGTGCGGCAGCGGCAGGCCGACCGGCACCGGTCCGGTCTCCGCAACGCCGTACGCCGGCAGATCGAGCACCACCGCGGCGATGGTGGCCGCGGCGACCGCGATGAGCGGCCCAGGCCAACGCGGCCGCAGGATCACGATTGCCAGCAACAGGGTCAGCGTGCCGGCCGCCACGGCGAGGGTAGGCAAGTGGGTGTCGCCCACCACAGAGAAGAAGGACCGCAGCTGGGCGACGATGGTCTCGCCCTCGACGTCGGTGCCGGTCACGCGGCCGAGCTGGCCGACGACCATCAGCACGGCACCGCCGGCCAGATAGCCGACCAGCAGCGGCTGGGACAGCAGATCGGCGATGATGCCGAGCCGGAAGAGCCGGGCGAGCAGGCACCAGCCGGCGACCACCAGACACAGCGCGGAGCTGAGCACGATGGCGCGCTCCGGGTCGCCGCCGGCCAGCGGCGCGATGGCGGCGCCGGCCATCAGCGCCACCGTCGACTCCGGCCCCACCGACAGCACCCGCGATCCGCCGATGATCGCGTAGACCACGCAGGCGGCGAGGGCAGTCCACAGGCCGACCACAGGTGGGACGTTGACGATGGCCGTGTACGCCATCACCTGCGGCACCATGTAGGCGACGACGGCGATGCCGGCGAAACCGTCCAGCCGGAGCCAGCGGCGTTCGTAGTGTCGCAGCACGCCGAGACCGGGGGTGAGCGTGGGAAGGGTCTGCCACAACGAGCGGCGACCGCCCGCATCCAACTCGTAGTCGATATGGGGTCGTCGGCGGATAGGGTTCATGCGCTGTTAACGTCCTCGTGGTTGGGAACGGCCACTGACGTCAAATGCTGATGGTAGGCGTGCGCTCGGGTCAAGGACAGCAGGCCCAAGACGCGCGGGCCAGAAGTCCCTTTACGGGCTTACGAGCGGCAGGAAGATCTCATCCACGATCGCGATGATGGTGGCGTCCTGGACCGGCTCCAGGGTCATCAGCAACTCGTGCCGGATCAGGTCGAAGGCGACGGTTCGGACCCGCGGGGTCAGCCGGTCCGGGTCGATCTCGCCGCGGGCCACGGCGCGATCCAAGATCTCGTCCATCGCGCCGCGGGGCTGCTCGCCGAACGCCTTCTGTCGCAGGTCGGCGAAGCTGCGGCCGGACTCGGCGAAATAGCTGCCGACGAACACACTCATCAGCGGGGCGAGGGGGGCACGCGTGGCGTTCGAGCGACGTAGCACCTCGAGCACATCGCCGCGCAGGCTACCGGTGTCCGGCGCCGTGACCCGATCGCGTCGCAGACCGTAGCCGAGGGCGGCCTCGAGCAGGTCGTTACGGTCGGTCCAGCGGCGATAGAGAACGGATCTGCTGGTGCCGGCGCGTTCGGCGATGGCGTCGATGGTGAAGCTGCCGTAGCCGCCGTCGATCAGCTGCTGCCAGGCCGCTTCGAGGATCGCTTCCTCCAGGGCGGCTCCTCGGCGACGACGTACGCCGTCATGACGAGCATCCTCCGTAAGATCCACTTGCGTATCTTAACACGGCGACGTACCCTCTCAATTAGATACAGATGCGTCTCTTAAGGAAGTGAATGATGTCTACGACGTCGGCGCCTGCCGTTCCTCGGCAGGCGGTGGTGACAGCGCTCGTGCTGTTGGTCGGCGGTCTGGCGGTGATCTTCGACAGCACGATCATGAGCATCGCGCTCAAGACTCTCGCGATCGAGCTGCAGGTGTCGGTCAGCACGATTCAGTGGGTCGTGACGGGCTATCTGCTCGCGCTCGCGGTAGCCATTCCGGTGGTCGGCTGGGCACAGGCGCGATTCGGCGGCAAACGGCTGTGGTTGGTCGCGCTGACCGTCTTCGGCCTGGCCTCGATCGCCTGCAGCCTCGCCTGGGATGCCCCCAGCCTGATCGCCTTCCGAGTGGTGCAGGGGCTCGGCGGCGGTCTGATGATGCCGCTGATGGCGACGCTGGCGATCCAGCAGGTGCCAGGTGGCGTCGGACTCGGCCGGCTGATGGCCGTGGTCAGCCTGCCTGCCGCGCTGGGGCCGATTCTCGGGCCGACCATCGGCGGCCTCATCTTGACCTGGCTGGATTGGCGGTGGCTGTTCTGGGTGAACGTGCCGCTGTGCCTGATCGGCTTCCTGCTCGCCTGGAAGGTGCTGCCTGCCGACGAGCCACGCGGCAAGTCGGTGCTGGATTGGACCGGGCTCGCGTTGATCTCGCCGGCGCTCGTCGGGATCTTGTACGGGTTGTCCAACGTCAGTCGGGTCGGTGGGCTGGGCTCGATGCAGGTCTGGCTGCCCGTGGCCCTGGGACTGGTGCTGCTGACCTTGTTCGCTCTCACCCAGCTGCGCCGCCCGGCTGCTGCTCTGGTGGATCTGGGTCTGCTGAAGCGTCGCCCGGTGGCGTCCTCGTCGGCGGTGCTGTTCCTCTCCGGTGCCTCGCTGTATGGCGCGATGCTGCTGCTGCCGTTGTTCTTCCAGGTCGTCCGGGGGACCGATGCCCTGACCGCGGCCTTGTTGCTGATTCCGCAAGGCGTTGGTGCGCTGCTCAGCCGGACGCTGGCCGGTCGGCTCACCGACTCCATTGGTGCTCGGGTGGTCGCCATCGGTGGCTTCCTGGTGATGGGGCTGGCGACCATCCCGTTCGCCCTCGCCGGTGCCGGCACCAATCAGTGGTGGCTGATGAGCGTGCTGCTCGTCCGCGGCCTCGGCCAGGGCGCGGTGATGATCCCGGTCATGTCCGTCGCCTATCTCGGGCTCGAGCGCGACGAGGTGCCGCATGCGAGCATCATCACCCGGCTTGCGCAACAGCTCGGCGGTGCCTTCGGTACGGCGATCCTGGCCGTGATTCTGGAGCGGGCGACGTCCGGCGCGACCGGGTTGGCCGACCTGGCGTACGGCTTCGACATCGCCTTCTGGTGGGCCGTCGGCTTCACCGTCGTCGCCATCGCCGTGTGTCTGATGTTGCCCGCTCGTCCGAAGAAGGTGGCCGAAGCCAAGGAGCCGGCTGAAACGTAGCGGCGCGGGAAGCACACCCTGCGCTAAGGTGAGGGCATGCATCGCCGAGTGCTCCTTACCTAGCCGCGCAGTCGCAGTTCTGCGCGGCAGCCCCTCACGCCGAAAGTCGGCCGGAGGGGTTTTTTCATGCCCGATGACCCCAGGGCGGGGGAGCACGACGTACGAGGAGAGAGATGACGGAGCAGAGCGTGGTAGAGCCAGTCACGGAAGCACGGCGTTACGACCCGGTCGCCGCGCAGCAGCGTTGGCAGGAGTATTGGGCCGCCGAGCAGACGTTCGTGCCGGCCGACGACGGCAGCCGTGAGCGGCGCTATGTGCTGGACATGTTCCCGTACCCGTCGGGCGATCTGCACATGGGCCATGCCGAGGCCTTCGTGATGGGCGACATCGTGGCCCGGCACCTGAAGCTGCGCGGCTACGACGTGCTGCACCCGATCGGCTGGGACTCCTTCGGGCTGCCGGCGGAGAACGCCGCGATCAAGAACGACACCCACCCGGCCGAGTGGACCGATCGCAACATCGAGACCCAGGCGACCTCCTTCAAGCGCTACGGGCTGAGCTTCGACTGGAGCCGTCGGCTGCACACCTCCGATCCCGAGTACTACCGCTGGACCCAGTGGCTGTTCCTGCGGTTCCGGGAGCGGGGGCTGGCGTACCGCAAGGGCAGCTATGTGAACTGGTGTCCGGTCGATCAGACGGTGCTGGCCAACGAGCAGGTGGTCAACGGAGCCTGCGAGCGGTGCGGTGCGACGGTCACCAAGCGGCAGTTGACCCAGTGGTATTTCAAGACCACCGAGTACGCGCAACGGCTGCTGGACGACATGGCCGACCTGGAGGGCGGCTGGCCGGAGCGGGTGCTGGCCATGCAGCGCAACTGGATCGGCCGGTCCGAGGGGGCCTACGTCGACTTCGAGATCGACGGTGTCGACGAGCCGGTAACGGTGTTCACCACGCGTCCCGACACCCTGTATGGCGCCACCTTCTTCGTGGTCGCTCCGGAGGGCGAACTGGCGTCGGCCATCGTCGCGGACGGTCAGCGGGCGGAGTTCGAGGCCTACCTGGAGCGGGTGAAGCTGGAGACCGAGATCGAGCGTCAGTCGACTGACCGGCCGAAGACCGGGGTGTTCCTGGGCGTCTATGCGACCAATCCGGTGAACAACGAGCGGATCCCGGTGTACGCCGCCGACTACGTGCTGGCCGACTACGGCACCGGCGCGGTGATGGCCGTTCCGGCGCATGATCAGCGCGACCTGGACTTCGCCCGGACGTACGATCTGCCGGTGGTCGAGGTTGTCTCGACCGGCGAGCCGGATCCGGCGGACTCCGGGATCGCGACGCCCGGCGACGGTACGTATATCAACTCGGGCCCATTGGACGGGTTGACCGACAAGGCGACCGGGGTGTCGACCATCATCGGCCAGCTGGAGGAGGCCGGGGTCGGCAAGGGTGCGGTCACCTACCGCCTGCGCGACTGGCTGCTGAGCCGGCAGCGCTATTGGGGCGCGCCGATCCCGATCGTCCACTGTGTCTCGTGCGGTGAGGTGGCCGTACCGGACGATCAGCTGCCGGTCGAGTTGCCGCCGCTGACCGGAGCGGCACTGGCGCCGAAGGGGATCTCCCCGTTGGCGTCGGCAACCGAGTGGGTGAACGTCGACTGCCCGTCCTGCGGCGGCCCGGCGACCCGGGACACCGACACGATGGACACCTTCGTCGACTCCTCCTGGTACTTCTTCCGCTATTGCTCGCCGGGCGATGTCGAGGGCCCGTTCGATCCCGAGGACGTACGCCGCTGGATGCCGGTGGCGCAGTACGTCGGCGGCGTCGAGCACGCGATCCTGCATCTGCTGTACATGCGGTTCTTCACCAAGGTGCTGCACGACATGGGCATGGTCGACTTCGACGAGCCGATGCGCCGGCTGTTGAACCAGGGCCAGGTGATCAACCAGGGCAAGTCGATGAGCAAGTCGCTGGGCAACGGGGTCGACCTGGGCGAGCAGATCGACCTGTACGGCGTCGACGCGGTCCGGCTGACTGTGGTGTTCGCCGGCCCGCCGGAGGACGACATCGATTGGGCCGACGTGTCACCGGGAGGGTCGGCGAAGTTCCTGCAGCGCGCGTACCGGCTGGCCAGTGAGGTGACCTCGTTGCCCGGTGTCGACTTTGCCGGCGGCGACGCTGCGCTGCGGTCGACCACGCACAAGCTGCTGACCGAGATCGACGACTGCCTGGCCGGGCAACGCTTCAATGTGATGGTGGCCCGGGTGATGGAGCTGGTGAACGCTGCCCGCAAGGTCGTCGACACTGGTGCCGGTCCCGCGGATCCCGCCGTGCGTGAGGCGGCCGAGGTGGTCACCATCGTGCTGAGTCTGGTGGCGCCCTACATCGCGGAAGAGATGTGGGAGGCCCTGGGGCACGCTCCTTCGGTGGCCGATGCGTCGTGGCCGATCGTGGATCCGTCGCTGCTGATCACCGAAGCGGTCACCTGCGTTGTCCAGGTGCAGGGCAAGGTCCGCGCCAGGTTGGAGGTGTCGCCCGACATCTCCGACGGCGAGTTGAAGGAGCTGGCCCTGTCGGCGGACGGCGTCGTACGCAGCCTGGCCGGCCGGGACATCGCCAAGGTGATCATCCGCGCGCCCAAGCTGGTCTCGATCGTGCCTGCGTGATTCGTCCCTCGCTGGCGCTCGTGACGGCGTTGGTTCAGTAAGTTTGTCTTGTGACGCGCACTTTGCTCCTGCTGCGACATGCCGAGGCCGAGACGACCCGGCCTGGGTTTCGGGACCGGGATCGGCGGCTGACGGAGCGCGGGCGTGAGCAGGCCAAGGCGGTAGGTGACGCGATCCGCGCCGAGGGCTGGACGGTCGATCAGGTGCTGTGCTCGCCGGCCGTACGCACTCGGGAGACCCTTGGCGGCCTGGCGCTGACAGGAGATCCGGTGGTCGAGGTCGTCGACAGCCTGTACAACGCGGGCAGCGACAGCATCGTCGAGTTGATCGAGACGCTGCCGGACAGGGTCCATTGCGTGCTCGTGGTCGGTCACGCGCCAGGGATCCCCAGTGTGCTGTGGGAACTGGTCGAACAGACAGCGGCGGACCCCTCTGCCTCGTCGGTGGTCTCGACCCGTTTCCCGCCCGCGACACTCGCTGCGCTCACCGTTGATGACTGGTCTGAGCTGAGGGGCGCGCGGCTGGCTCGTGCGTTAACCGCTGCCGGCGATCACGGCACGGACGCCGAGGTGATCAGTGCCGGGCACATTGAAGGTCTCGAATGACGTCGCGGTGAGCTTGCTGTTGAGCAGCACATGGTCGATGCCGATCAGCGGTGGAATCCGTCGGTTGGCTGGATAGGTCCGGATGAACCCGGCGCCGGCCAGATCGGCGGCGCTGCGCCACCCTTCGGCATAGAGGGTGCGCATCGGCCCGTGGTCGTCGACGGCATTGAAGTCGCCGGCTACGACGGTCGCCAGGTCATCTTGCCGCTCCAGCCAGTTGCGCAGCTCGGTGTGCTCGGCGGTCCACAGCCCGGGTCCGCAGTAGGGGTTGCACGGATGCACCGAGACCATTCGCAGCGGGCCCAGCTGTGGCGTGTCGACGATCGCCGACCACTGCTGGAACGAGCTGGCGGGCAGCGCCTCCGACGACGTGATGGGATAGCGCGAGAAGATCACGGATCCGTTGTCGTACTGCAGCGGCGCCCCGACGGCGTGCGGAAACTCATGACCAAAGCTCTCCGGGAGTGACTGCACCCAATCGGGGGTCGCCTCGACGAACATCACCACATCAGCGCTGACGGTGCCGGCAGCTGTCGCCTCGGGATCGGCACCGCCGTGCCGGACATTCAGACTGACCACGGTCACGGATTCCGTGCTCGTCGCGCCGCCGTTGGGGATGAACGCGGGCACTTCCCAGGCTGCTGAGGCAAGCAGGCCGACGATCGTGACCAGTGCGAGCAGCAGCAGGCTCACTCTGGCGAACGCGCGACTACGACGAGCGCGTACTGCTGCGATGGTCAGGAACAATGCGGCGGGCAGCCAGAACACCAGCCCGTACGGGACGAAGGACGCCAGCAGGGCAGGGAGCGCGTCGGTCGGTGGGAAAGTCCGCAGGCCGGTGGCCACGGCTGCCGGGATCAGCGAGAGGAGCCCGAGAACGACCAGCAGCCCCTGACCGGCACGCACCCGCGGCGGTGCATCCCACGTCCCGCCGGGCCGCCCGGTCCGGGCGGTCTGCGACTGGTGGCTCACGCGCTTCGCCTCGGCGCCTTGGGATTCGTGTGCACCATCTTGATCTGAGACGGATGCGGTGGATACTCGCTCTCCGAACGCTCCTCGGTGTCACGCCACCCACGACTGCGATAGAACCCTCGCGCCGCGAGATTGTCTTCGAGCACCCACAGCGAGAGTTCAGGCGCGCCGCCGAACATCAGCTCCTCGGTGGCGTACTGCAGCAGCAGGGAACCGTGCCCCTGATGGGCGTACTGCGGGGGAACTGCCAGCTGCCGCAGATGACCGTCGCCGTCCCAGACCACCAGACCAGCCGGTTTGCCGTACTCCTCCAGGATGCGGATGTGCGTCCGCCGATCGCGGAGCAGTCGGCGCCAGCGGCGCCGGACCTCGTCGGTGGGGTACGGGTGCTTCGCCGGATCGAAGATGTGCTTCAGCGCGGCTTCGCTGGCGGCGCGCTCGATCGAGGTCAGCAGGTCGAGATCGGCCTGTCGTCCCCGGCGGATCGTGATGCCGGTCTGCTCGTCCTCCAGCGGCGGATCGAAGCGGTCCTGCAGCTGCTCGAGTTCGGCGACGACGGCGTCCGCCCGGGTGCTTCGCCCTTTCCGGGCGGCCGACCTGGACTTCTGGATGCACCAGGCCTCGCTGCGGATGTCTTCGGTGCCGAGGATCAGCCCGTTCTCGCCAGGAGCGATGACGGTCAGCTCGTTCCAGTCGATGTGGGCCGGACGACCCGGGTTGACGACCTCGATGCCGTTGGGGCTGGCGACGAGGCGCGGATGCAGGCCGAACCGCCAGCCGTAGATCACTGCTCCGGCACCGAGCAGCACGAGAAAGACGGCAATGAACGGTTCGTCGGCCCGGAGCCAGGCCAGGACCGCCAACAAGGGGACGCCAACGCCGGCGGCCACGACAAAGATCCAGACCACGGTGAGAGTCGTCGGCGACACGCGCCAGACGCGCCGGGTCCGGACGGCCATGCCTGTGTCTCCTCGTGTCCGTGCCTGACTGATACCGCTCCGCTGGCCTAGGGTTGCGCCATGTCCGGCGTAGCGGTGGTCACAGACTCTACGTCGTCTTTGGTGCCATCGGCCGCAAACGAGGCGGGGCTGGTGGTCGTCCCGCTCCAGGTGATCGTCGACGGCAGGAGCCGACCCGAGTCCTTTCGTCCGGACCACGGATCGATCACGCCCGGTGCGGTTGCGGCCGCGCTACGGGAGGGCCGCTCGGTGTCGACCTCGCGGCCGGCACCCGAGGCGTTCACCAGCGCGTACGAGTCTGTTGCGGCTGCCGGTGCTTCGGCGATCGTCTCGGTGCACCTGAGCGCGGGGATCTCCGGTACGTGCGATGCGGCCATGACGGCGGCGCGGTCAGCATCGGTGCCGGTGATCGTGGTGGATTCGAGGACGGTCGCGCCGGCGTGCGGCTTTGCTGCCTTGGAGGCTGCCCGGGTGGCTCGTGCCGGCGGATCACCGGATGAGGTGGCGGAGACGGCTCGACGTCGAGCGGCTGCGGCGTCGACCTGGTTCTGTGTGGAGAATCTGGACTACCTGCGGCGGGGTGGACGGATCGGTGCCGCGCAGGCGATGCTCGGCTCAGCGCTGGCGGTGAAGCCCCTCTTGACGGTGACCGACGGCAAGATCGCGCCGTTCGAGCGGGTACGGACCATGTCGCGAGCGCTCGGCAGGCTCGAGCAGTTGGCGATGAGCGTGCTGGACGAGTTGGAGGGTGTTGGCGCGGATGTCGCGGCGGTGCACCTGGACAATCGATCGGCCGCGGATCGGCTTGCTCGGGCACTGACCGGGCACACTGCGCTGGTTCCGGGGGCTGTCACCGTGTCAGAGGTCAGCGCGGTGCTCGGTGTGCACTGCGGGCCGGGAACGGTCGGCCTGGTGGTGTCGCCGCGGACCTGACCCCTTATCCACAAGCTGAAAGGCGACCTCGAGCCTCGTCCACAGGTCTGTGATCGGCCCGTACGAGATGGTGTCGACGTCCTTAGTGTCCGGGCATGGTGCGTCGCGAGCGGATAGACCCTGACACCGCCCGAGTGGTGGAGCAGCGGCTCCAACGGCTGCTGCAGGAGAACGGCCCGGGGCCAGCGGCCGAGGCTGACGAAACCCCGATCCCGCCCAGGCGGGTTCCCCGGACCACGTCATCGCCGAGCACGAGAGCCGATCGGGCCGGTGCCGCCGTGGTGAGCGTCTTCGGGTCGTTTCGTCGACCGCATGTGATCATCGTGGCCGCGATCGTGGTGCTCGGCATCCTGCTGGCTGGGTGGGCGGTGCTGCGGGCGAGACCGGTCGCCGTCGCGGTCACCCCGCCCACGGCGGGGCCGACAGCATCCGCGTCCAGCGCTCCGAGCGATCCTGCCCCCTCGGCGAACACCGCCGAGTTGTTCGTGCACGTGCTAGGAGCGGTGAAGAAGCCCGGTGTCGTCAAGCTGGCCACCGGGAGCAGAGTCCAGGACGCACTGCAAAAGGCAGGTGGGCTGACCGGGAAGGCCGATCCTGGCGAACTTAACCTCGCCCAGCCCGTGTCGGACGGCCAGCAGATCGTGGTGGGCACGAAGGGTAAACCCAACGGCGAAGTGCGTGACGGTACGAGCGGCGGTGGTTCGAGCGGCACGACTGGATCGAGTGGCTCGTCGGGCGGCGCCGCCGGTCCGCAGCCGGTGAACCTGAACACGGCCACCCAGGCCCAACTGGAGGAGCTACCCGGTGTCGGCCCGGTGATGGCGGGCAAGATCATCGCCTGGCGCACGGAGAACGGCCGCTTCAGCCGGGTCGAGGAGCTGCAAGAGATCTCCGGTGTGGGTCCGAAGACATACGCCAAGCTGGCGCCGCTGTGTCGAGTCTGACCATGTCGCCTCCGACCAACGCAGACAGCCCGGCCCATGATCTCCGTCTGGTCCCGATCGCTGCGGCAGCCTGGGCCGGTGCCTGGTTCGGCACGAGTCTCTCGAGCGCTGATCGCTGGTCTGCTCTCGTCCTGCTCGGTGTACTGGTTGGCGTAGTCGTGCTCATGGTCTTCGCGGTCCGGCGCCGCGTGCTGATCGCCGGTGCGGTCGCGGTGGCGCTGGTCGGCACGGTCACGGTGGGCACGCTCGCTGCCTGGCGGGTGGGATCGGGGCCCGTTGCGGATCTGGCGCCGACTCGGGCCGTGGTGACCGTCGACGCGGTGGTGCGCACTGATCCGCAGGTCCGTACGGGACAGTTCGGTGACTACGCAACTGTCAGGGTGCGTGCCAGCGAGGTCTCCGGACGTGGCCAGACGTGGCAGGTTCGGACTCCGTTGCTCATCATCGTCAGCGGGGACAAGACGGTCGGGGCCTGGCGGCGGGTGATCGTGGGGAGCACCGTGCGGGTGACCGGCCGGCTGGAGACCACAGAGCGAGGCTCCGATGTCGCGGCCGTGCTCCGGGTCCGCGCCGGACCGGACATCCGCGCCCCGCCCGGTCGCTCCCTGCTACTGGTCGAGCGGGTGCGCACCGGACTCCGGGCAGCCGTGGCCGGCCGTCCGGCGGAGCCGCGTGCTCTGGTGCCGGCGCTGGTGCTCGGCGACACCTCGGCGATCACCGACGACCTGCGGCAGAGCTTTCAGACCACCGGTCTGACTCATTTGACTGCTGTCTCGGGTGCCAATCTCTCGCTGCTGTTGGCGTTTGTGCTGTTTGGTGCCAAGTGGCTCGGTGTGCGGGGTCGCTGGTTGCGGGTCGTGGGATTGGCCGGGGTAGTCGTGTTCGTGGCGCTGTGCCGGACTGAGCCGAGTGTGCTGCGCGCGGCGGCGATGGGCCTGGTGACCTTGGCCGCGCTGGGTGCTGGTGGCGGGCGCAAGGGTCTGCTGGACTTCCCCCCGTTTGACGGACACCTGACCTGAGGTGGCCACTGGTCACCAGGGAGGATGTCGTTGTGCCTGCTCCTCACCCGCCTGAGTTCCGCCGTCGTGCGGTCGAGCTTGCTCGTGAGCGGTCCAAGCCAGTTGCTGAGTTGGCGAAAGATCTGGGAATTTCCGAATCGTGTCTGCGTCGCTGGATGGAGCAGTCCGAGACCGACGCTGCCGGTGGTAGCGAGACGGCGTTGACCAGTCGGGAGAAGAAGGAGCTGGTCGAGCTGCGCCGGGATAAACGGCGCCTGGAGATGGAAGTCGAGATCTTGAAAAGGGCGGCCGCCTATTTTGCCCAGGAGAATGTTCTCCCAAAATAGTGTACGGGCTGGTCCATGAAATGGCCGATGACGGGATTGATGTCGCGGTGGCTTGCCGGGTGCTGAATGTGTCGCGGTCGGGATACTACGACTGGCGCGGCCGGCCTGCATCGGCACGGGAACAGGAGAACACGCTGCTGTTGAAGCTGATCGAGGAGATCCATGCCGATGAGGACATGAAGACGTACGGGGCGCCGCGGGTGCACGCCGAGCTGGTCTTGGGGCACGACCTGCAGGTGAACCAGAAGCGGGTCGCCCGGCTGATGCGCCAGGCCGGCATCCAGGGCCTGTACCGGCGGCGTCGGTCGTGGACCACGATCCGGGACCCGCACGCCATCCCCGCCAAGGACCTCGTCAACCGCCGGTTCACGGTGGACGGTCCGAACCGGTTGTGGCTGACCGACATCACCGAGCACCCGACGGTGGAGGGCAAGGTGTACTGCGCCGCGGTCATGGACGCCTGGTCCCGCCGGGTCCTGGGCTGGTCCATCGACGACAACATGCGGAAGGAGCTCGTGGTCGACGCGCTCGGGATGGCGGTGCTGCGGCGCAACCCGATGGACGTCGACAATAACACGATCATGCATTCCGATCACGGGTCGCAATTCACATCGTGGGCATTCAGTCAGAAAGTCTATGATGCCGGGCTGGTGCCGTCGATGGGCAGTGTGGGCGACTGCTACGACAATGCGATGATGGAGTCCTTCTGGGAGAGAATGCAACTCGAGCTGCTCGATTCGCAGGTATGGTTCACCCGGGACGAGCTTGCCAACGCGATGTTTCGATGGATAGAATCATGGTATAATCGGAGACGTCGGCATTCGAGTATTGGAATGCTGTCGCCGATAGAGTTTGAAACCCGTTCCACAGGGTCAGACCGTCCGGGCTGACCCTCAACCCCGAGTGTCCGTGGAACAGGGGGAACCTCACTGCGGCATCTGGCGGTGGCGGTGTTGCTCTTGGTGCTGGTGGATCCGTTCCTGGCTCGGACGATCGGGTTCGCGCTGTCGGTGCTGGCCAGTGCCGGCATCGTGTGGTGGGCGTCTGCCTGGGCGGCGGTGGCGACCTGGTGTCCGCGGCCATTGGCGGAGGCGATCGCGGTGCCGTTGGCGGCGCATTTGGCCACGTTGCCGGTGGTGGCAGCCATCTCGGGTGCGGTGAGTGTGTCCGGCCTGCTGGCGAACGCGCTGGCCGGACCGTTCGTCGGTCCGGCAACGGTGCTGGGGTTCGCCGCGGCAGGGCTGTCGCTGGTGAGTCCCTGGCTGGCCGGGATCGCGGGATGGGGTGCCTCGTGGTGTGCCCAGCTGATCATCTGGGTCGCCCACGCGGGTGCGGCGTTGCCGGGGGCCGCTTGGAAGTGGCCAGCGACCCCGATCGCGCTGGGAGTTCTCGCGCTGGCGGCGATCGTGCTGGGCATGTCGGTACGGCTGCTGGCCCAGCATCGCTGGCTGGCGGTCGGCGCCTCGGTGCTGCTGGTGGCATCGATGCTGACCGGCCCGGTACGACCGGGCTGGCCGCCGCGGGACTGGCGGATCGTTGCCTGCGATGTGGGGCAGGGCGACGGTCTGTTCCTGCGGGCCGGCCCGCGGCAGGCGGTGGTGGTGGATGTCGGGCCGGACCCGGCTGTGATCCGACGCTGTCTGGCTGAGCTGCGGATCCGTTCGGTTCCGGTGGTGGTGTTGACCCACTTCCATGCCGACCATGTCGGCGGGCTGTCGGGGGTGGTGGGTCGGGTGCCGGTGGGTCAGGTGTGGGTGAGCCCTCATGCGTCTCCGGTTGCGGAGGCTGCGGAGGTTCGTGAGCTGACCCTGGCGGCGGGCGTTGCGCTCCGGTCGCCGGCATTGGGGGAGACCGGCAGAGCGGGCGAGGTCTGGTGGCAGGTGCTGGGACCAGTGGGCGCGGTGTCGGGGGAGACTGCCGAGGTCGGGGAGTCGGCGGAGTCCGGCGCGGAGAACGATGCGAGTCTGGTGCTGCGAGTCGGCGTCGCTGGACTGACGGTGTTGTTGACCGGGGATGTGGAACCGGCCGGGCAGGCGCGGATCCTGGCGACCGGTGTCGATCTGCACGCGGACGTGTTGAAGCTGCCACATCACGGCTCGAGTCGGCAGGATCCGAGGTTCTTCGCCGCGACCGGTGCGAGAGTGGCGATCGCCAGTGCCGGGAAGGACAACTTGTACGGGCATCCGGCGCCGAGCACGGTGCGGCTGGCCACCGGCCTGGGGATGAGCGTGCTGCGCACCGACCAGCAAGGCAGCGTCGCGATCACCGAGCGTGACGGCCAGCTCGGCGCGGTCACCACGATCAACGCCAGATAGTCCACGTAAAGCTGTTGTCACGATCAACTCTGATGCGACAACCTGATCGGATGATGACTCGCCGAGCCCAGCTGGCGCAGTTGCGCCGCGTAGCTGTGGCTGCGATCGAGCAGTATCCGTTGCCGGCTGGGCGGCTCGAGTTCGTGTCGCACGGCGAGAACACCACCTATCGCCACGACAGCGCGGCAGGTCGCCATCTCATCCGGGTCCACCGGCCGCAGCGACATGGCCGGGGTGTCGATTCCGCTGCAGCTATTCGCTCCGAGCTGGCCTGGCTTCGTGCGATCCGGGCCGACACTGAGCTTGCCGTCCCTCAACCGCTCGACGCACTCGACGGCTCAGCGACCGTCGAGGCATCCGCGGACGGAGCGACCCGGACCTGCTCCGTGCTCCGCTGGATGGACGGCCGCATCCACGAGTCGTCCCCGCGTCCGGTGCATCTGCGCCGTCTCGGCGAGGCCATGGCCCAGTTGCATGAGCAGGCTGATGCGTGGACGTTGCCGGCAGAGTTCATCCGGATGCGATGGGATCAGGAGACCTTCTTCGGATCGGTCATGGTGTACGGCAACATCACGGCCGGACGCTGTTGGGAACTGCTCCCGGCCGAGGTCCGGGTCCGGTTCGAAGGCGTGGGGCGTCGGGCCTCGACCCTGTTGGAGCAAGCTGGTGACGTCGGGCTGATTCATGCCGACCTGCACCTTGGCAACGCCCTGTTCGCTCGGCGTCAGGTCAAGCTGATCGATTTCGATGACTGCGGAATCGGGCCACGCCCGTACGAGCTCGCGGTGGCTCTCTGGGAGTTGCGAGAGCGTCCCGACTATCCGGCGTACCGAGATGCCCTCCTGGGCGGCTATCGCTCGCGGCGGGACATCGACGTCGCCGATCTGGACGAGTTCATCGCCATCAGGCAGGTGGCCTTCGATCTCTGGTACACCGGCACTGCGCAGGTCAACCCGGCCTTCGCGGCGCGACTCGACCAGGTCCATCGCTGGTCCCTGTCGATGCTGGACTTGCTGGAACGCCGCTGAAGCGGTGCCGCCGGCCAAAGGTACGCCCGGCAGCACCGCACTCGAATCGAGTCAGCGAGCCGCGTCGTCGTCCCGCCTCAGGGCGTCGCCGGCGTCCTGAGCGGCGTCCTTGATGTGCTCTCCGGCCTGCTTGGCTTGGGCAGCCGCCTGCTCACGCTGGCCCTCGGCCTGCAGCCGCTCGTTGTCGGTGGCATCGCCGACCTTCTCCTTCGCCTGACCGGCGATGTCCTCGGCCTTGTTGCGAACCTTGTCACCGAATCCCATCGGGTCCTCCCTCTGTTGGTGGCTCCGGAGAACGATTCCCCGGTATTCGCTGGAGGTCGTACCCCGTCTGGACGACACGCAAACTTCGCTGCGTGTGACATAGACCCCACCCTCTGACGAGGCGAGAACCACTAGCGCGTGAGTTCCTTGCCTGTCTGGGGATCGAGGCTCACGGTGCCGTTACTGCAGGCCGCGACGACCGATGGCGGTTCGGCCAGGTCGGTGACTCGTCCCGTTGCTGGGTCGTCGCCACCGTCAGCCTCGGCGAACCGCAGGCGCAGACCGCCGTCGTCGTCGCAGCGGAAGGTCCACAGGCGCTGTCCGTCGGCGATCCGGATGCCTTGGAGTTGGTCAGGTCCGGCTTGGAAGCCCTTGCCGTCAGTGCTGGCGACGACCACGACCGCGCCGTACTGCGCGCCGACCACCCGCCCGGAGATGGCCGCCTCATCGGGGGTCTCGGCGCGCAGCGGGGAGAGCTTCTGCTTCAGTGTGTGCTGGCCGACCTGGGCGAATCCGCTGAATGCGGTCACGGTGTTGCAGCTGGTGCCCGAGAAGGCGACCGTCTGCGTCGGCTTGTTGCTGAGCTGCTGCTCCCACGACGCGCAGGTCAGGGCGAGATCGGCTGCCGGGCTGCCGACCTCGATCTGCTGCGCGCGGGCCTGACCGGCGTACGAGGCAGTCGCTCCGGTGAGCGCCAGGAACACCACGCTGACCGCGAGGAGCACCAGTCGTGGCCCGAGCACACCCGGTGACTCCGAGCTGGATGACGGACGCTTCCACGGTGTGCGGATCGGTTGCCACGGCGGCACCATCATGTACCAGGCCCAGGCGACCAGCACGACCGCGACGCCGCTGAGATAGATCGGGATCGTCGCCGGAGCGATCAAAGCCGCGTTCAGCAGCGCGTCCTGGCCGCTGGTCTGCAGTTCGGAGACGGCGGTACGCAACTCAGGCGCGAAGACCCGCCGACCGATCGCGATCGCCAGCGGATGCAGCAGCGCGACGAGCACCACGATCCACAGCACCTTCGTCGGCCGGCGAGGCAGGTCGTCGGTGTTCACCCAGAACAACCGGCGGATGGTGATCCCGATGGCGGTGACCCAGGCCGCGATCAGCAGCAGGCCGATGAAGGTCGCTGGCAGCTGGCGCCGCGCCAGCAGGCTGAGGAAGTTGATCAGCAGACCCATGGCGCCGACATAGCCCAGCAGGGCGGGCACGGCGAGCCGCAGCTGCCAGGAGCGCGCCCGGAAAAGTGCCGGCAGCGGCAGTGAGGCCACCAGCAGGAAGGTCGCGATCACGGACCCTCGGGTGGCCTGCACGGCCGAGACGGGCTGCCCTTGGCTGGTGAGCGATGCCGAGGCCAGTGGGGTGAGCTGGTTGTAGAGCCACTCGTGGCCGGGGAAGCGAGCGAACTCCGGCACCCACCAGGCGACGAAGAAGATCGCGTTCACCGACAAGGTGATGACCATCGGCAGATAGGCCCAGCGCAGGGCGCCGCGGGGATCGCTGTGCTTCCGATTGTCGGGCGTCCGGCCGGTGTAGTCGATATCCGGCAGGTCGTGGGCGTCGAAGCTGAGTGTGCTGCTCATCGCCGGTGTCCTCAGTCGCTGATGAGCTCGAGGTGCCGATGGGGGAGCAGTCGCCGCAACGCCTCGACCTCGGACCCGGTCTGGCTCGGCCGGCCCGGGTGCGCCTGCTCGGGGCTGGCCAGCGGCCGGTCGAGCGTGATCCGCAGCAGGTCCCCGTCGCGGAGCGACTCGACGTTGCGGAGCACCACGTTGTCGTCGTCGACCTGTTCCAACCAACTGGCGATGAGATTCTCGTAGTCTCGTGCGTCGCTGACCACCAGACAGGTGGAACGTTCGCCGTACAGCTCGGTGAATGCACCGCGCAGTCGGACCAGCTCGTGCTCGGCAGGCGGTCTGTTGCAGACCGCCACGACGGTCGCCTCGGCGCCGACGGTGGCCCCGGAGATGCCGATCAGCGGCGCCATCGAGCCGGACCGCCAGACTCGGCGCAACCGCGCGTCAAGCGACAGCTCGAGCTGTTCGGACACGGGGTCGGCGCTGGACGCGGCCGACCGGGGCTGAGCCGGAAGACTGCTACGTGGACTCGCGGTGGATCGGCTGCTGTCCGGGCGCGGCTCCGTACGGGTCGGGGCGGTGGTCTCGGCAGTCTCGGGCCAGGCGACGTCGATGACGGTCAACCCGCGGCGAATCAAGGTGCCGTTCGCGAAGGACACCGGGATCCAGCGATCCTCCAGCACCGCGGCAACGGTGTGTCGGCGGAGATCGGCCAGCCGGTTCATCCGGAAGGCGCCTCGTACGCTGCTCTCGATCTTGGATTGCAGTTGCTGCAGCAGATAGGTGCCGAAGGTGTCGCCGAACTCCGCCGCAAGATCGGCCACCGCCGCGAACTCCTCGACGTCGGCCAGCTGCACCATGATCTTCAGCGTCACCTGATCGATCGTGTGATGGTCCAGTGTGGTGAGCTCGTTGATCGTCATAGTCAGCGGCACGACACCAGTCGTCACCGGCAGGGCAAGAGATGCGTACTGGAAAGGATTCCAGGTAGGCAGCACCGTCTCGCCCGGGTGGCGCACCTTCGGGCGCTCCCCGGGAGGGAACACGACTAGCACGGTGCCAGGCTGCACCCGGATGAGACGGTTCAACTCGCGGGTCTGACCGGTGAACGGCTGCTCCACGGGAGCGTCGGTGGTCATGACGGGATGCCTGTCCCTTCGGTGTTGGAACTTGGGGCATGTATACCAACGCGACCCCCGGAATCGCCGTAGGTCACGGGCAATCTGCGAGTGTCGTGACCGACTGGCATGCTGAGCGTGTGGTGAGCCCGAAACGCAGTTCTGCGCCGATGTCCCCGTACGGGGCCGTGACGCTCGTGCTCGGTCCTGAGCGGCTGCTGGCCGAGCGGGCCGTCTCCGCGGTCCTCGATCGGGCACGCGAGGAGTGTCCCGAGGTCGAGATCGACCGAGCCTCCGGACTGCAGCTCGATGCCGGCCGGCTGGCCGAGCTGACCGGCCCGTCATTGTTCTCGGCCAAGCGCGCGGTCGTGTTGGACGATCTCGCCGAGCTGCCCGGCGATCTCGTGGCGCAGGTCTCTGGGTTGGCGAAGGCTGTCGACGCCGACCTCGGACTGATCCTGGTGCACTCGGGTGCGGCCCGGAACAAGAAGCTGGTCGATGCGATCAAAGCCATCAGACCCGAGCTGGTCGATTGTCCGGCGATCAAGACCTGGGAGTTGCCACAGTTCGTCAGCCGCGAGATCCGCCAGCTCGGTGGTTCCGCCGATCCGGAGTCGCCGCAACTGCTGGTCGAGGCTGTCGGTCACGACTTGCGGGCGCTGGCGGCCGCGGTCTCCCAACTGCTCGCCGACAGCGAGCACGGTGCGATCACGGCGGCTCAGGTCCGCCGCTACTTCGGTGGCCGCGCAGAGGTGACCAGCTTCGCCGTGGCCGATGCGACTCTGTCCGGCCGGACAGGGGTGGCGATGGAACAGCTGCGATGGGCACTCTCCACCGGGGTCGCGCCGGTGCTGGTGACCAGCGCATTTGCCTCCGGCGTACGTGGTCTGGGCAAGCTGATCGGGGCCCCCTCCGGGATGCGCGAAGGTGACCTGGCGCGCGAGGTCGGCGTGCCGCCGTGGAAACTGAAGTCCATGCGGTCCCAGGCCCGCGGCTGGGATCAGCGCGGACTCGCGCGAGCACTGCAAGCGGTGGCGACCGCCGACGCCGCGGTGAAGGGTGCGGCGGATGATGCCGAGTTCGCCCTGGAACAGCTCGTCCTCGCCGTCGCCAACAGCCGTCGCTCCTGATCTGTGGCAACGACGAGATCCTCGGGCCGTCGCCCCGATTCCGGCTCATCCGTGGATTGCGCACCAGTGCGTGATCTCGGCCAGGGCGCGCTCTCGGACGTCTGCACCGGAGAGCAGGAGATCGTGCATGGCGCCCGGCAGCCGGACCACTGTCACGTGGTCGCCGAGCTGGAGGGCGCGGCGGGCGACATGGTCGACGTCGATCACGGTGTCGACGGTCCGCAGGTCCGCGCGCCACCGGCGGGCGATCGTATGCCGGGCGGCCAGCAGTGCGAGCACCGGCATGGGCAGCCCGAGCCCGGCCGCGACGCGGGCATGACCGGCGCGCATCGCGCGGAGCCAGCCCAGCCGGAGCGGTGGCGACGGTGATGCCTTGAGGCTCAGGTCGTAGTCCCACTCGCCGCCGAAGCTGCGATGCACGCTGCGGATCGACAGCTCGGCGTCTGGCAGGCGGAGCGCGCGAGTCGGGATCCGCGTGGCGGCCAGGTCGACGAGCCGGGTGGCAGCCGCTGCCACCGCAACCGGGCGGTGCAGATCCAGCCACGGTGAGGTCAGGACGAGCGCGTGGACCTGCTCGGGCCGGCGGGCTGCCCAGAGCGCGGCAACCAGCCCGCCGGCGGATTGGCCGAAGACGGTCAGCCGGTCGTGGTCAGCGCTGATGATATTGGCGGCCTGGCTGAGTTCGTCGTCGTAGTCGTCGAGATCCTCGATATAGCCGCGTAGTTGTCCGGTGCGCAGACTCCTCCCGCAGCGCCGCAGATCGATGGTGAAGAAGTCGTATCCCAGCTCTGCCAGGCGATCGGCCAGGTGGGTGAGGAAGAAGTAGTCGTTCCAGCCAGGCAGATACAGCACCGCTGCCCGCGCCGCTGACGCAGGCAGCCGCCGCACGAGGGTGGCGACCAGTGGGTCAGTCGTGGGCTCGCCAGGCGCCGGTGCAACCCCAGGCAGCGGCAGGTCGGTGGCCTCGTAGCCGTCGAGGATGTCGGGCCGCCAATGCTGATTGGTCATGGGCGGAGCGCGAGGGATATCTCGGTCATCGACGTGGCTCAGACGAGTCGGCCCAGGGGAGTGTGCGAGACGAGGACCGAGCCGAGACCGAAGGAGCAGACGATCGCGAGGATGCCGACCGCGGCGGCCTTCACCGTGATCGGCACCGGCAACGGTCGAGCGGCGATCTCCAACGAGAGCAGTACCGGCACCTGGAGCATGAACGCCGCGTACGCCGCCCGGGCGATCCGCCGAGCCAACGGGGTCTGCCACGTGAGGTGACGCTGGGCGAGCCACAACATCCCGACGGACCCGGCGACGACCAAGGTCGCTTCGACGACATCGAACGAGACCGCCTGCAAGCGCCAGCCGCCGAGGAATGTCGGCTCCGCCTGCACGAAGCTGGTGATGCCGAGAGCCCAGACAGCGATGGGTGCCAGGATGAACGTGGCGGCGACGACGATCCAGCATCGCCGAGCGAGCGACGCCGGAACGGTGGCCGCCCAGCCCTGGTTGGCGACCATGGCACCGAGCGCGAACATGCAGATCAGCTGCGGCCACTGCCAAAGGTGGAGGTCGAGGATCTGCTGGCTGCGGGCCGGGAACTCGAGTCTGAGCACGAACGAGCTGGCGGCAACAAGGATCCCCAGGAGCACCAGGTGCCGTCCTCGGACGACGGTCGGTGTCAGCCGAGAGCCCCAACCGAGTCGATGCCACAGCGCGTAGCCGAGTGAGGTGTACATCAGCACCTGGATGAACCAGATCGGTCCGGAGTCCAGGAAGGGCGTCCGACCGAGGAACGCCTGCCAGAAGGTGAGGTGGTAGCCGGCCGAGAGATAGGCGAGCCACATGAAGAACGGCCAGATGAGCAACATGAAGACGAGCCAGGGAATCCCGAGCCGGATCAGCCGACTGATTGCGTATTCGCCGGGGCCGGCCTTGGCGATGGCTCGTGGTGCAAACAGTCCGGAGATGAAGAAGAAGGTCCCCATCGCGAACAGCGCGCCTGGACCGAGCAGCACCGACAGCACGAACTCGAGGATCGGCGGCAGCGTGCCCTCCTGGACCTCGTCATACGGCCAGCCGCCGATGGCCGCGTAGCCGGCCAGCGTGTGCCCACCGATCACCCAAGCGACCAGCAGGGCCTTGAGGTTGTCGACGGCGACGAGTCGGCCCTGTGTGGTCGACTCGATCGGGTCCGGGTCACCCAGCGTGGAGTCGCGCGCCGGGTTGAGCTTCGCTCTCGACATAGGCGGTCACCCCCTGGTGATGACTCCGCCCCCAGGCTAGGTCGCTTTTCTGGTGACGCAGAACGTCCCGACCACCAGAGGTGATCGGGACGTGATACGGACTTGCCGCGGCGGGTCAGCCCAGCTTGGCAGCCTGGGCAGCGATGGCCGACTTGCGGTTTGCCGCCTGGTTCTTGTGGATGACGCCCTTGGACGCGGCCTTGTCCAGCGCGCGGTTGGCGGCCCGGGCGTACTCCTGCGCCTTCTCGACGTCGCCTGCGGCAGCAGCCTCGCGGAACCGACGAGTGTGCGTGCGCAGCGAGGACTTGACCGCCTTGTTGCGCTGACGCGCCTTCTCGTTGGTGTTGATCCGCTTGATCTGGGACTTGATATTCGCCACGGGGTTAGCCTCGGAAGATCTCTCGTGTGTGTTGACTCAAAGGCACCCGCGTGTGGGCGCGACCGCCAACTCTAGCAGCCACGTCGGAGCGGCCAAAATCGTCGTTGGGTCAGCCTCTGCAGCTCCGCGGATTTGTTGAGAGAACCCTGAAACGTGATCGGAACTAATTCGACACCGGTTGGAGATCGGGCCGCTTGAGGATGGCGCCGAGGACCGCAGCCCAGCGGTTCGGGAGGAGCCCGCCATGTCCGAGATCACGGCCGACGCAGCCGTCGTCTCCAGCGTCATCACCGATGCGCCCGAGACCATCCACCAGCATCATGTCCTGGTCGGCAAGGAGGCGACCAAGGAGACGTTGGAGGACTACACACTCCGCTTCGCTCCGCGGCACTACCGCCGCTGGACGCCGGGCGTGGTGGCGATCTCGGCGTTGGGCGGCATCGCGTACCTCGCCGACTTCGCCATCGGCGCCAACATCGGGATGGCGTACGGCACCACGAACGCGCTGTGGGGGATCGCCGTTTTCGCCGTGGTGATCTTCCTGACGTCGTTCCCGCTGGCCTACTACGCGGCGCGCTACAACCTGGACCTCGACCTGATCACTCGAGGCGCCGGCTTCGGCTACTACGGTTCGGTCGTCACCAACGTCATCTTCGCGACGTTCACCTTCATCTTCTTCGCGCTCGAAGGCTCGATCATGGCCCAGGGCCTCTACCTCGGTCTCGGAGTGCCGCTGTGGGCCGGGTACGCGGTCTCGACGATCATCATCTTCCCGCTGGTGATCTATGGGATGAAGGTGCTCTCGAAGCTGCAGTTGTGGACCACTCCGCTGTGGCTGGTATTGATGGTGCTGCCGTTCGCGTACCTGCTGATCTCCCACCCGGCGTCGATCGAGACCTTCTTTGCCTACGAGGGTGAGAAGGGCAATGGCGCGACCAGCCTCGGCTCGGTCATGCTGGCCGCGGGCGTGTGTCTGTCGCTGATCGCCCAGATCGCCGAGCAGATCGACTACCTCCGCTTCATGCCGCCACGGACTGCGGAGAACAAGCGACGCTGGTGGACTGCGATGGTGCTGGCAGGCCCGGGCTGGGTGATCTTCGGCGCGATCAAGCAGGTCATCGGTCTCTTTCTGGCCGTCTACATCATCGCGAACGTGGCCGACGGGGCGACGGTGGCGAACGAGCCGGTGCACCAGTTCCTGGAGATCTACCGCGACTTCCTGCCGGCGCCGGTGGCACTGGGTCTGGCGGTGGTGCTGGTCGTGATCAGCCAGGTCAAGATCAATGTCACCAACGCCTACTCCGGCTCGCTGGCCTGGACGAACTCCTACACCCGGATCACCAAGCGCTACCCGGGCCGGGTCGTGTTCCTCGCCTTCAACCTGCTGCTGGCGTTGATCTTGATGGAGGCGAACATGTTCGACTTCCTCAACACGATCCTCGGCTTCTACGCCAACTGCGGCATGTCTTGGATCGTGGTGGTGGCCACCGACATCGCGATCAACAAGTACGTGCTGAAGCTGTCGCCGAAGAAACCGGAGTTCCGGCGCGGCATGCTGTATGCGATCAACCCGGTCGGCTTCGTGTCCATGCTGGTCTCCGCCGGGGTGTCCATCGCGGTGTTCTTCGGTCTGCTGGGTGCCACCATCCAGCCGTACTCGCCGCTGGTCGCCATCGGTCTCGCCTTCGTGCTGCCGCCGATCATCGCAGTGGCAACGCAGGGCCGTTACTACCTGCGTCGCACCGATGACGGCATCGACCTGCCGATGTACGACGCGGACGGCAACCCGTCCGATGCGATCCTCACCTGCCACGTCTGCCGACAGGAGTTCGAGCGTCCCGACATGGTGGCCTGCGCGACCCACGACGATGTCGTGTGTTCGCTGTGCCTCAGCACCGACAAGGTCGCCGATCACGTCCTGCCCGCTCAGTGAGGTAACGGAGGCATACGGGCGCTAGGGCGGCGCGGGATGGAATGATGGGCGCTTGACCCGTCTGACCCATCCGATGGACCTGGAGACCAACCTCGTGACCTCGATCTCGCCCGGCCGCGGCCGTACCGGCGCACCTCAGCCCGGACGGACCGACCCGGCGATCATCCGCAACTTCTGCATCATCGCTCACATCGACCACGGCAAGTCCACGTTGGCCGACCGGATGCTTCAGCTGACCGGGGTGGTCGACGCCCGCTCCATGCGCGCGCAGTATCTGGACCGGATGGACATCGAACGCGAGCGCGGCATCACCATCAAGTCCCAAGCCGTCCGGATGCCCTGGCAGCCACCTGGGGACGACAACACCTACATCCTGAACATGATCGACACCCCTGGCCACGTCGACTTCACCTACGAGGTGTCGCGGTCGCTGGCCGCCTGCGAGGGCGCCATCTTGCTGGTCGACGCGGCGCAGGGGATCGAGGCGCAGACGCTGGCCAACCTCTATCTGGCCATCGACGCCGACCTGCACATCATCCCGGTGCTCAACAAGATCGATCTGCCGAGCGCGCAACCGGAGAAGTACGCCGCCGAACTGGCTCACATCATCGGCTGCGACCCGTCCGACGTGCTCAAGGTCAGCGCGAAGACCGGCGAGGGCGTGGCCGACCTGCTGGACGAGATCGTCGCCCAGATCCCGCCGCCGGAGGGCAACGCTGACGCCCCTGCCCGGGCGCTGATCTTCGACTCCGTGTACGACACCTACCGCGGCGTGGTCACCTACGTGCGTGTGGTCGACGGCGAGCTGTCGCACCGCGAGCGGGTGCTGATGATGTCGACCAAGGCCACCCACGAGACCCTCGAGGTCGGAGTCATCTCCCCGGAGCCCACCAAGGCCGGGGCGCTCGGGGTCGGCGAGGTGGGCTATCTGATCACGGGGGTGAAGGAGGTCCGGCAGTCCCGGGTGGGTGACACGGTCACCTCGGCCGCCAAGCCGGCCACTCGCGATCTCGGCGGCTATCGGCACCCGAACCCGATGGTCTACGCCGGGCTCTACCCGATCGACGGCGCCGACTATCCCGATCTGCGCGAGGCGCTGGACAAGCTGCAGCTCAACGACGCTGCGCTGGTCTACGAGCCCGAGACGTCCGGGGCGCTGGGCTTCGGATTCCGGATCGGATTCCTCGGACTGCTGCACATGGAGATCGTTCGGGAGCGGCTGGAGCGGGAGTTCAACCTCGACCTGATCTCCACCGCGCCGAACGTGGTCTACCGGCTGCAGATGGAGGACGGCCGCGAGCTGACCGTCACCAACCCGAGCGAATACCCGACCGACGGCAAGATCGCCGCCGTCTACGAGCCCACGGTGAAGGCAACGATCCTCAGCCCGGCGGAGTACATCGGCACCATCCTCGAGCTGTGCCAGAACCGGCGGGGCATCCAGCAAGGCCTCGACTATCTGTCCGAGGACCGGGTCGAGATCCGCTACACCCTGCCGCTGGCCGAGATCGTCTTCGACTTCTTCGACGCGCTGAAGTCGCGGACCAAGGGGTACGCCAGCCTCGACTACGAGCCCTCCGGAGAGGAGCAGGCCGACCTGGTCAAGGTCGACATCCTGCTGCACGGCGACCCGGTCGATGCGTTCTCCGCGATCGTGCACAAGGACAAGGCGTACTCCTATGGGCTGCTGATGGTCGGCAAGCTCAAGGAGCTGATTCCGCGGCAGCAGTTCGAGGTGCCCGTGCAGGCCGCGATCGGCTCCCGGGTGATCGCGCGGGAGACCATTCGCGCCATCCGCAAGGACGTGCTCGCCAAGTGCTACGGCGGCGACATCACCCGCAAGCGCAAGCTGATCGAGAAGCAGAAGGAGGGCAAGAAGCGGATGAAGATGGTCGGCCGCGTCGAGGTCCCCCAGGAGGCCTTCGTCGCCGCGCTGTCCACCGCTGAGCCCACCAAGGCCGACAAGAAGTAGTACTGCGGTGCCGGCCAGGGTCTGTGTCCTCGGTCCGGTCGAGTTGCTCGCTGCCGACGGGACAACCGTCGTGCTGGCGCCCCGCGTACGCCGGCTGCTGGCCGCGTTGGCCGCCCATGCCGGTGGGGTGTCTTCGGCCGACCGGTTGGCCGGCATCGTCTGGGGCGACGACCTCCCCGATCACCTGGGCAACGCGGTACAGACCTTGATCTCCCGCCTGCGGCGAGCCATCCGGGGTGCGGGTGGGGGACCGGAGGTGCTCACTCATCCGGAGGGGTACGCCCTGCGCGTGACCGCGGAGTCCCTCGACGCGTCGGCCTTCCGTGGCCTGTTGTCCCGGGCACGAGCCACCGCTGTCGCCGAGGATCGAGTCGCGGTGCTGATCGAGGCGCTCGGTCTCTGGCGCGGCGACGCGTACGGTCTGTTGGCCGACGAGGGCTTCGTCCGCGAGGAGGCTGTGGCGCTGACCGAGCTGAGGGCCGGCGCGGTCGCCGACCTGGCCGAGGCCGAACTGGCGGCGGGCCAGCCCAGCACGGCGCAGGAACGGCTGACGGTGCTGATCGTCGATCGCCCGTACGACGAGCGTCCCGTCGTGCTGCTGATGCGGTGTCTCGACGTTTCCGGCCGCACCGGTGAGGCGTTGGCCGTCTACGCCGACCTGCGTCGGAGGCTCCGCGACGACCTCGGCTTGGAGCCGTCTCCTGGAGCAGCCGCGGCGCAGCGTGCGCTGCTGCGAACCGGTTCGTCACCGCGGACGATCGGTCTGCCGCCGGTCACGGAGGTGCTCGGTCGGGGCGCGGATGAGCGTGCTCTCGCCGCGCTGCTGGCGACCGCGCGATTGGTCACCGTCCTGGGTCCTGGTGGTATCGGCAAGACGACCCTGGCGAACCGGGTCGCACGCCAGGTTGCCGACGGGTACGCCGACGGGGTGGTGGTGAGCGAGCTCGCCCGACTGGAGCCAGGTGACGACCTGGCGGCGGCGATCTGCACCGTGCTGCAACTGCCGGTCGGCCGGGCCGGACCACGGTCACAGCTGTTCGACCGGTTCCGCGCCCAGGAGGTGCTGCTGGTGCTGGACAACTGTGAGCACCTGGCCGTCGAGATCGCCGACCTGGTCGATCGGCTGCTGGCGGAATGTCCGGGCCTGCGGGTGCTGGCCACGTCCCGCGTGGCGCTGCGGCTCTCGGCCGAGCATGTGCTGCGCTTGGGCCCACTGGCGCCAGGGGCGGCGGCCGAGCTGTTCCGCCGCCGGGCACGTCGGCGGCAGCCCGACTTCGCCACGGCCGACGATGTGGTGGAGGAGTTGTGTCGCCGGCTGGATGGGCTGCCATTGGCCGTCGAGCTGGCGGCCAGCCGAGTCGATGTGATCAGCCCGGCCGAGCTGCTGGAGCGCTGGTCGTGGCATCAATCCGTGTTGCGTGGGGGTCCGGGCGGCGATCCACGGCACCGGAGCCTCGCCGCGTTGATCGACTGGTCGTACCTCCGGCTGGCGCCCGAGGCGCAGCGGGTCTTCGAGGCGGTGAGCGTGTTCGCCGGAGAGTTCTCCCTCGGCGACGCGACCGACCTGCTCACCCGGCTCGGCGAGACCAGTGATCCGGGCTGGTCGCTGGCCACCCTGGTCGACTCGTCGATGGTCGCCCGCGCGCCGGCCACCGGTCGGCTGCAGCTGCTGGAAACCGTCCGCGAGTACGGCCGGACGCGGCTCGCCGCTCGGCCTGACGAGGAGGCTGTCCATGCCGCGCACGCGACGTTGTATGCCGACCGGGCGGTTGCCGGACGAGCCGAGCTGTACGGCCCGGGTCACCCTCGAGAGGTTCGGCGCTTGCTGGCGGCGGTGGACGAGCTGCGAGCCGCTTTCGGCTGGGCTGTGGAGCATCGACCCGAGCTGGTGTCCCGGATCGCCGGCGGCGCTGTGCTGCTCGTCGAGCATGCCTTGCTCGGCGAGGCGGTCGGCTGGGCGGAACTCGTTCTGGCCCATCCGGATCCACCCCGGGACCCCTGGGTGGTGGCGGTTGCGGCCGCGGGCGCCCGTTTCACCAGCCACCTGCCGCGTGCGGCCGCATTGGCCGACGAGGCGATCGTGCTGGCCGGTGCCGACGCATCCTGCCTGGCGTACGGGTTGGCGGTCCGGGCCGACGTGGCCTTGTTCGCCGGCGAGCTGTCGACCGTGCTGGAGTGCCGGGATCGGGTGACCGAGCTGGTGACCGCACATCCCGAGGTGGTCGGGACGGCGCAGATGATGGAGTGCACCGCGCTGCTTGCGCGGCGCTACGGCGGGGGCACGGTGCCGCTCGGCGAGGTGGTGCAGTTGCGCGTCGCCGCCGAGCGCGCCGGTCGGGCGAGTGTCGCGGACTGGGCCAGATATGTCGAGGGCGAACTGCTGCTGTCCGACGACCCGTCTCGGGCGTACGGCGTGCTGGACGATGCCCTGGGACGGGCCCGCGCCTCCGGTGACGAGTATCTGACCGGGGTCACGCTCGTCTCCGCAGCCTCCGCCGCACACCGGTCCGGCCGGCTCGATGTCGCTCGCCGACTGTTCGCCGAGGTGATCCGGCACTGGCGGCTGCGCGGCGACCTGACTCACCAGTGGACGACGCTGCGCAACGTGGTGCAGGTCCTGCGTGCCGACCAACGGGCGGATGCCCTCGTCCTGGCCGCCGCACTGCTGGTCACCGAGCGCGGCGCGGCCGGATACGGCGACGACGCGGCGCTGTTGACGGTGACCGCTCGGCGCCTGAGTGAGGAGCTGGGAGCGGCGGCACGCGACCGGTTGACCGACGGCCGCGGGCTGCGCGACGAGCAGGTCATCGACTTCGCCCTGCACGCTCTCGCTGCTCCTCCCGACTCAACTCAGCTCAGCCGATAGAACCGGAAGAACCCGAAGTCGCTGATCGGCAGCACCGTCACTGCGCTGAAGCCGGCGTGCCGGGCATAGTCCGCCAGCGTCGATGGCCGCATCACGGTGCCCGTGCCTGCCGAGGGAGACGATGACAGGCCGTCCGGCAGGCAGATGAACAGGCTGAAGGCATACATGCACTGGTCGATCTCGCCGGCCGGTGCGCGGAACTCGTCGTCGACGGCCTCGTCCATGATCACCACCGGTCCGCCCGGTCGCACCGCGTCCCGGATCGCCGTCAGCACCTCCACCGGTCGCGGCATGTCGTGCAGGCACTCGAAGGCGAAGGCCGCGTCGAACGGTCCGAGCTCGGTCAGGGTCGCGCCGTTGGCCAGCACGAAGCTGACTCGGTCGGCCAGTCCCTCCGCCTCGGCGGCGGACCGGGCGGCGCTGATCGACGGCTCGTCGACGTCGAGTCCGATCACGGTGGCGTCGGGATAGGCGCGGGCCAGGGCGAGAGCCGACCAGCCACCCCCGCAGCCGACATCGGCGATCCGGGCGCCCGCCCGGCCGAGCTCAGCGTGCAGGTCCGGCACGTCGGCCAGCGCTGGTCCGAGGCGCCGGGTGAACCAGGGACGGTTCAAAGCCGCCTGAGATTCGCGAGCATCGTTGCCCAGGTCGGCCCAACTGACCCCGCCGCCGGTTCGGTAGGCGTCCAGCAGATCGTCGATCCGGCGGCCCGCCGCGACCGCCATCCGCCCCAGCGGCCCGAGATAGTTGAGGCTCTGCTCGTCCAGCAGCACCTCCGCCGGTCCGGGCGGCAGTGCGAACCGTCGGCTCGTCGGTGAGCCGGTGGTGACGGTCAGTGTCCCCAGGCTGGCCATGAACTCGCAGAACTCCCGGCAGTAGCGCTCCTGGGTGCTGGTGCGCTCGGCGAGCTCAGTGCTGGTCAGCGACTCGTCGGCCAGTGCCGCGAACCAGCCCAGCCGCAGCCCGGCGTACACGCCGAACGTCTCGTACGTGCTCATGCTCGCGGCGAACAGCCGCTCGGCGTAGGTCTCGGCATCACTCATGAGCAGACCGTACGACTGACCGCTGTCAGATCGCTGTCACTCGCGTTGAGGTTGAGGATGTCTCGGCGGCAGCAAACCGGCAGATTTCTTCACTGTCACAGCGCTACTCCGTTCAGAATAGGGTAGTCGCCCTATGCAATAATGCAGACCTCGCGGAGGTCGTCTTGTCGGCGATCTCGACGGGCGTCGAGATCGCCAAGAATAACTATTGAATAAGTGGCTCGAAGCTCGATATGGTGCTCTCCGTATCACCGTTCTTCGACGGTTAGGACAAGCTGATGCTGAGTTCACAGGTGCTGGAAACGGGCATTGGCATAGCATTCCTGCTGTTTGTGTTGGCGACGGCAGCATCGGCTTTTCTGGAACTTGTACGCCGGCTACTGAACTCTCGGTCAAAAGATCTCGAGGCGGCACTCAAGTCCTTCCTCGCGGGCAGTCCAGGGGAGGGAGGGGTGAAGCGTGCCCTCACGCATCTGGTGCAGACCGTAGGGGCGCCGAAGCTTGATGATTCCGCGGCCCGGGCCTGGGACTCGTTTAAGGAGACATCGGTCTACCAGGGAGCCGTCGCGGCACGAGGGCAGGTTCGACCGGCCTACATGTCGGCCAAGTCGTTTGCTGAAGCGGTCGAGGAGCAGCTGCGGGGAGGTGCCCAGCTGACCGGGCCGCTGGGCAAACGGGTGGCTGTGTTGGAAGAAAGTGTCGGGAATGACGCTGTGGCATTCCGAGCGGGACTGGAACGATGGTTCGACGAGGCGATGGCGGGTCTGTCATCGCGCTACCGCAAACGCAGTGCTGTCTGGCTCTTCGTCCTGGGCCTGGTTCTCTGCGGAGCTCTCAACGCATCCGTTCCGCATGTAGCACAAGAGTTGTGGCGCAACAGCGCAACTCGTACGGCGGTCGTTGCCGCCGCCGAGGGGTCTGGCCAATCGACGACCACAGGCACTGACGAGACATTGGCAGAGACCATCGAATCGGTCGCTGACAAGGCCGATCAGCTGTCCCAGTTGGGTATCCCGATCGGGTGGGGTGAAGAATCGTCCGGCGACGCGGTTTGGGCGCTTCGCATCTTGGGGTGGATCCTCACGGCCGCGCTGATCTCACTCGGTGCACCCTTCTGGTTCGATCTGCTCGGGCGAATGACAGCCATGCGCTCACCAAAGCCGACGCTCGCAGCAGACGACAAGACCTCCGCTACGGTGCTCTCCGCCGACATTGCGAGCCGGAACCAGGCCGCCAACTCGGGACAGCCGTACCCATGAAGAGATCAGACCGGACGGGTGACGAGCATGGCTGAGGCTAAGGGAACTCGGTCAAGGACGTCGGGTGGGGCAACTATCCAGCCAGCGGCCGTGGCGGTACTCAGATGGCAGGTGGCGGCGGCGAAACAGTCGTCCTTCGGTTCGGAGTTGCAGAAGGTGCTGCCGAAGATCGCAGAGCGGGGACTCGTCGCGGTCCTAATGCAACCGGTCAACTCGACGGAAGACCCGGTCTGGGAACTGCGGATCGAGGCTCCGAGTTTCGCGTCGCTGGCGTCGCTGCTTGACGACAGTATCGCGACCGCCGATGTTGACAAGTCGTCACTGTTGGACGCGATTGGCGTTGCCGCGCGAGATCGAACCACCGGTCCAGAACCCAATCGATCTGGCGGTGCTGACCTGTTCAGGGCGTGGGTGTCTGAGCCAGTCCAAGGACGGACAAAGGGTGTCAACGATCAATCGGTCCCCGGATAGCGCCTCGCGACCCACGTGGTGGGCTCGGGTAGGGGATGCGCTCCGAGGTGAACTCAGTGATGTGGTGCAGTTCGTGTCGGGGTCATTCTCGATCGTTGCCTCTGTCGCAGGCATCATCTTGACACTCTGGGCATTCGTGAGGTTGGTCGCCTTCGCCGGCTTCGATCCGACGATCATGCTCGAGGTCGTGCGACACCAGACATTGGGCGACTTGGGGGTCGCACTCATTGTCTCGACCTTGCAGCCCCTGGCGATCCTCAGCGTCGTGGCCATGGGTCTCTTCTTCCTGGCGGGCCCGGGCCGGGCAAGCACGAGACGTCACCGGTGGATCGGCTGGGTCATGTTCCCCACGGCAGTCTTGCTCGGCATGGTGTTTCTGCCAATCGGACTCGTATTGGTTGCGGTCCTGTTTGTGGTCCTTGTCCTGCTTAGCCTAGTCCTTCAGGAAAAGCAGAGACTCGCAGTCATGGTTGGCGTGATCGCCGGGCTGGCACTGGTGGGGGTGACGATAGGGGTGCTTCTTGTGATCCAGTTGTTCTCGGCGTCGTGGTTGCCGCGGGAGCAGATCGAGCGCATCAATCCAGAAGGGCTGATGAGCGGATGGGTCCTTGGAGAGACGGGTGACTTCACCTCGTTCTTGGCGGACGGCGAAGTGACGAACCAGAACGAGGATGATCAGAAGGAGGACAAGCAACCAGACCGCTCAATCCACCTCATTCGCACCGAAAGGATAGTCAGCCGGCAGATCTGCGCACCAAGCCCGTCTGCATTGTGGTTCCTGCCTGCCGGCGTTGTCGGTTTTCTTCAACCAACTCCAGCCGCCCTGTTCTTCGGCACGACAACGAAGCCATGTATGAACAATCCCGCTGACCTCCCAGTCCAATCTGGTGCGATCATCCTGTGCGTCGCGAAGGACACGGCCACCGTCAAGGTCGGTGCCACCAAGGAGGAGTGTGCGTCCGAAGGCTCGGAGCCCATCGTGGTGATGCAGCAGGGACCAACTGGCAGGACGGGCGAGAAGGGAGAGAAGGGCGACCAGGGAGACCCCGGAACGAATGGGACCAATGGCACGGACGGGACCAATGGCACGGACGGGACCAACGGTAAGGACGGGACCAACGGTATCGACGGAACCAACGGGAAAGACGGCCAACCCGGCAAAGATGGGGTTGACGGCAAATTGGGCCAACCCGGCAAGGACGGGACCAATGGTAAGGACGGGCGGGATGGTAGTCCCCAGGTCTGGGCGGTGGTCAGCGCATCCGGCAAGGTCGTCGACTCGTCCACCAAGGTGAAGATCCGCCGGCCATCGGACTCGGCCGGTCGTTACATCGTCAAGACCAATGCCGTGAAGTTGCCCAACTGCGGTGTGGCCGTACAGTCCATGCGCCTCGGCTCAGAGGGACCGCGCAAGTTCCTGGTTTCTACCGAGTCGCGCTCTACCGGTCCGCGGCTGCGTTCGGGCGAGATCCTTGTCGAGGGTTTCCAACATGGTCAGCGGCGGGACGGCGGTTTCGCTCTCCTCGCGACTTGCGACTAGCTGTTGCCAGCCGCTCAGTGCACCCCCTCCATCAGCCGCGAGATCGCCTTCCGGAAGACCAGCAGGGCCACGCCGACCACGATCGAAGCGCCGCCGAGGAAGGCGAAGTACGGCACCTCGTTGGACGAGTCATAGAACTCGGCCAACGAGCCGGCGCCGGCGGTGCCGACCGCGATGGACAAGAAGAACAGCGCGATCATCTGGGTGTGGAACGCCTTCGGTGCCAGCTTGGTGGACAGCGACTGGCCGACCGGTGACAGACACAACTCGGCCATCGTGAAGAAGAACAGGATCAGCACCATCCACAGCAGCGGAGTGCTGCCTGGGCCCCCGTCGGCGTACGGCAGGAAGAGCAGGAACGCGACGCCCATGATGATGGTGCCGAGTGCGAACTTGACCGGGGTGCTCGGCTGCCGGTCTCCGAGCTTGGTCCACATCCCGGCGAACACGCCGGCGAAGATGATGATGAAGACGGGATTGATCGACTGCACGACGCTCGGCGGCAGCGTCATGCCGAACACGTTCAGATCGAGGCGCTGGTCGGCGTAGAGCGCCACCACGGTGAACTGCTGTTGGAACAACGACCAGAAGATCGCCGAGGCGATGAACATCGGGATGAACGACTGCACCCGATGGCGTTCCACGGTGTCGATGTTCTTGCTGGTGAGCATGATCGCGAAGAGGGCGATGGCGGCGGCGAACGTGATCATGACGACAATGCCGGACAGTCGGGCCGCCGTGATCACCCCGACCAGCGCCAGAATCACGATCACCGCGAGTACGCCCAAGGCAATCAGACCATAGCGGACCCGGCCGGCGCGATCGAGCGGGTTGGTCACCTCGTGTCCCGCATCGCCGAGGGTGGAGCGGCGCATCAGCAGATACTGGGCGAGACCGAGCGCCATGCCGATCGCCGCGAGCCCGAAGCCCCAGTGGAAGCCCTTCCAACCCCACGCCGCGCTGGTCAGCAGCGGCCCGAAGAAGGCACCCAGATTCACTCCCATGTAGTAGATCGAGAACCCGCCATCGCGACGGGCGTCGGTCGGTGCGTACATATCGCCCAACACCGAGCTCGTGGTCGCCTTCAGGGTGCCTGACCCGACCGCAACACAGATCAGACCGATCCCGACGCCGGTGATGCCGGGGAAGACGGCCAGCGCGATGTGCCCGATCATGATCAGCGTGGCGGCGTAGGTGAGGGTCCGCTCGGCGCCGAACAGTCGGTCGGCGACCCAGGCGCCGAGGATGGCGCTCAGATAGACCAAGCCGCCGTACGCGCCGACGATGGAGGTCGCCGTCGGTTCGGGCAGGCCGAGCCCTCCGTCGGTGAGGGAGTAGTAGAGGTAGTAGACGAGGATCGCCTGCATCCCGTAGAAGCTGAATCGCTCCCACATCTCGACACCGGCGAGGTTGGCCAGCCCCCAGGGGTGGCCGAAGAACGTCCGGTGCCGGTCGGCGCTGGTCGTGCTCAGCCCCCATCAGAACTCCTTCGGATCGTGGCACAGTTCGATGCCGTGGCACAGTTCGATGCTGAGGGTTAGTTTGGCCCTGCGAGGAGCCAACCGGGAGGACGACATGCGGGCATTGCGGATCCATGCGTACGGCGGACCAGAGCAGCTGAGGATCGACGACGTGCCCGAGCCGCACGCCGGGCCGGGAGAGATCCGGATCAAGGTCGGCGCGGCGAGCATCAACCCGTTCGACGGAAAGGTGCTGCGTGGTCTGACGTCCGGCGGTCGGCCACTCGCCCAGCCGATCGGCTTGGGGCTGGACGGCGCCGGTGTGGTCGACGAGATCGGTGATGGTGTGACCGGCGTCGCGATCGGCGACGACGTCTTCGGGTTGGGTCGCCAGACTCAGGCGGAGCATGCCGTGCTGACCAGTTGGGCACCGAAGCCGGCTTCGCTCGACTGGGGTGTGGCGGGTGCCGCGGGCACAGTGGTCGAGACGGCTACGCGCGGTCTGGAGCTGCTTGGCGTCGGTCCGGGGTCGACCGTGTTGATCGATGGAGCCTCCGGTGGGGTCGGTGCGGTGGCGGTGCAGATCGCCAAGGCTCGGGGCGCGACGGTGCTCGGCAGCGCCAGCGAACGGAACGCCGACTATCTGCGTGAGATCGGCGCCATCCCGATCACGTACGGCGATGGGCTGGCGGCGCGGCTTGCCGATGCCGGCTATTCGAGGCTCGATGCGGTTTTCGATGTGGCCGGCAAGACGCCGATCGCTGATCTCACCGGTCTGGTGAGTGACCCGGCCCAGGTGGTCTCGATCGCCAATTTCTCCGCTGGGGATGCCGGGGCACGGGTCACCGGCGGAGGGGAGATCGACAAGGCGGCGGCGCTCGCCGAGTCGGCTCGGCTGCTCGCGGAGAGTCGGGTGGTGATCAAGGTCCAGACGTTCCCGCTGGAGCGGGCTGCGGAGGGGTACGCGGCGGTGTTGTCCGGGCACACTCGCGGCAAGATCGTGCTGCTGCCCTGAGGCTCACCTATTCTGAGTCGTCATGCCCTCTGCACTGCCTCCCGGTGACCCGGCGCCCGTCAACGGAGCGCTTCCCGGAGCGTCGCTGCTGGAGGTCGGGGACCGGCCGCTGGGCATCTATCTGCACGTGCCGTTCTGCCGAACGCGCTGCGGCTATTGCGACTTCAACACCTATACGCCGAGTGAACTGAGAACCGGCTCCGCCGTGGCAGAGCTGCAGGTCTCGTCAGATCTCGGTGAGACGGGTGATGCGTACCTCGATGCGGCACTGGCCGAGATCGATCTCGCGGCACGAGTGCTGGGGTCGTACGCACCCGAAGTGTCGACCGTGTTCGTCGGTGGCGGGACGCCGACGCTGCTGGCGGCCTCGGACCTGGTCAAGCTGCTCGCCCGGATCCGCGTCGTGTTCGGGCTGGCCACCGACGCCGAGGTGACCACCGAGGCGAATCCCGAGTCGGTCACGCCGGCCTCCCTGGCGGAACTGCGGGCGGGCGGGTTTACGCGGATCTCGTATGGCATGCAGTCCGCCGTCTCGCACGTGCTCGCCACCTTGGACCGGGTGCACTCGCCGGGCCGGCCGATCGCCGCGGTGGCGGAGGCGCGGGCCGCGGGCTTCGACCAGGTCAGCCTGGATCTGATCTACGGCACACCGGGGGAGACACTGACCGACTGGCGGCACAGTCTGGACGTGGCGCTCGGCGCCGATCCTGACCACGTGAGCGCGTACGCCCTGGTGGTGGAGGAGGGCACCAAGCTGGCGGCCCGGGTGCGGCGTGGTGAGCTGCCGTTGCCGGATGACGACGACCTCGCCGACAAGTACCTGTTGGCTGAGGAAGTGTTGACTGGCGAGGGTTTTCACGCGTACGAGGTGTCGAACTGGGCGGCCCGGGCCGACGCGGTCTGCCGGCACAACCTGGGCTACTGGCGTGGTGATCACTGGTGGGGCATCGGACCCGGCGCCCACAGCCATGTCGGCGGCACCCGGTGGTGGAACGTCAAGCATCCGGCCGCGTACGCGACTCGGCTGGGGGCAGGGGAGTCCCCGGCCCAGGCGCGGGAGATCTTGACCGCTGACGACCGCCGGCTGGAGCAGGTGCTGCTGGAGATCCGGCTGGCGGAGGGGATGCCGCTGGATCGCCTTTCGGCACGCGGCCGGGGACGGGTTGGTGATCTCGGCGTGCGTGGGCTGGTGACAGTGGCTGACGATCGGCTCAAATTGACGCTGACTGGGCGGCTGCTGGCCGATGCCGTCGTACGCGAGTTGGTGGACTGACTCTGCCTTTGCCTTGCCTGGTTCGCGGTCGTTTGTGGCCCGTGGGCGCGAAACGTACCCGGGTGCCGCCTGGTTCGCGGTCGTTTGTGGCCCGTGGGCGCGAAACGTACCCGGGTGCCGCCTGGTTCGCGGTGGTTTGTGGCCCGTGGGCGCAAGGCGTACGCGTTGCACGCTTGGTTCGCGGTGGTTTGTGGCCCGTGGGCGCAAGACGTACGCGGCGCCCGCCTGGCCCGCGGTCGTTTGTGGCCCGTGGGCGCAAGACGTACGCGGCGCCCGCCTGGTTTGTGGTCGTTTGTGGACCGTGGGCGCAAGACGTAGGTGGGCGACACCTGACTCGCGAACGTTGGTGGCCCGTGGGCGTCAGATGCGCGGGCCGGCAGGGAGGCCGTGGCCGGATCTGTACAGCAGGTCTCGCGGAGTCGAATCTCATAGCGAATCCTCAGGTCAGATGAGGCGTTTGAGTCGAACATAGAGCCGAAATTGTCAGTGGTCTGCTCTACCGTCATGGGTATGAGTGCAGCGGCGGTGTTGGAGGCGGTCGAGGGGATCGACCTGCCCGACACTGCTGCGCCTGACGATACTGCTGCGCCCGACGATGCCGCTGCCACCGAGGACACGCCAACGACTGCGGCGGCGGCTGATGGTGTGACGGTTCGGTTGGATGAGACGTTGGACTGGCTGCACGGCCTGGTGTCGGCCCGGGGTATGGATCAGGGTCTGGCCGGGGATGCGGCGCGGATTGATCGGATCGCGGTGTGTGAACGCTTGCAGGCGAGTCTGGAGGCGGTGAAGGCGGTGGAGATGGTCGCCTTCGCGCAGTCCCAGTCGGCTGAGCAGCTGCGTCTTGGGGTGCATCCGAGCAAGATCGGTGCCGGGATCGGTGAGCAGATCGCGTTGGCGTGCAAAGTGTCGCCGTCGGAGGGATCCCGCAGGTTGCATGTCGCCCGGGATCTGGTGCTCGATATGCCCCTCCTGCTGGACCTGCTCGCTGTCGGGGAGATCGGCGGCTGGACGGCCCGCCTGATCGTCGGCCAGTTCTCGCATCTCGATCGGGCCACCCGGAGCAGGTTGGATGCTGAGTTGGCGGGCAAGGAGTTGGGGTCGATGGGATCCCGGCGAGCCGAAACCACGGCGAAGCGACTCGCCTATCAGGCGGATCCGGTCGCCGCGACCGAACGAGCGAGGAAAGCACGCAAGGACCGCCGGGTGACGTTGCGGCCGGCGCCGGACACGATGAGTCTGCTCACCGGCCTGCTGCCGGTGGAGCAAGGGGTCGCCTGCTACGCCGCCCTGGATGCCGCCGCCAAATCGGCGAAAGCGGCTGGTGATCAACGGTCGCGGGGTCAGATCATGGCCGACACCCTGGTCGCCCGGTTGACCGGCCAAGAAGCCGCCGACGACACCGGCTTCGAGGTCGGGGTGATCATGCCGCTGGGCACCCTGCTCGATCCGAACGATCCACGACCCGCCGAGATCATCGGCACCGACGTGCTCCCTGCCGACCTGATCCGTCAGTTGATCAAAGATGCCGAGGCGAGGTGCTGGTGGCGCCGGTTGTTCACCCGACCCACCCCCGATGGCGGCCAGTTGATCGTCGACGCGGACAAGCGCAAGCGTCGGTTCAGCAGTTGGCTTGCCCATCTGATCCGCTGCCGCGACCAAGTCTGCCGCGACCCCTTCTGTGGGGCGCCGATCCGGCACCTCGACCACATCCACCGTCACACCGACGGCGGACCCAGCACCGCGACCAACGGACGTGGGGTGTGTGAACGCGGCAACTACATCCGCGAGATGCCCGGCTGGACAGTCCGAGTCGTCGACACCAACACCCACACCGTGGAGATCGTCACCCCGACCGGGCACCACTACCGCAGCCGACCACCCCAACCACCCTGAGCCGCGCCAAGCCCGGCGAAGCCGCGTGGTGGATGTGAGACTGTGTCCAGCGTGGGTTCCAGTGTGACGGTCATGGCAGAGGTGGAGTGAGTGGCTCGCATCCTCATCACCGGCATGTCTGGCGCTGGGAAGTCGACGCTGCTCGAAGAGTTGCGTCGGCGTGGGCATCTGACCGTGGATACGGACTACGACGGCTGGAAGTTACTGGACGCTCGTTGGGACGAGCTGCGGATGAGTGATCTTCTGGCTAGTCACCACGATGTGGTGGTATCGGGGACCGTCGAGAACCAAGGCCGTTTCTATGACCGGTTCGAGCATGTCGTGTTGCTCAGCGCTCCGGTCGAAGTGCTGATTGAGCGGGTGGGGACTCGGACGAGCAACCCGTACGGTCGTTCGGCAGAACAACAGGCCGAGATTCGCAAGTACCTGGTCGAGATCGAGCCATTGCTACGACAGGGTGCGGGTGTCGAGTTGGACGGCCGCCGTTCCCCCTCGGAGCTGGCGAGTGCTGTCGAAGCGCTCATGTGAGGAGCGTCAGCGGTTGTGGGATGCGTCCGCCTCGAGTTCGCGATGGATCTGATCATCCGAATCTCAGGGCGAACTCTCGGGTGCGGTGGCTGGTTCACGGCTGGGATGTGGCTGCATCAATGCCCGAAGACCCAGCCCGAGCCTCAAGACGAGCGTGTTTGGCGCCGCCGGGCCGCAGGCGGCCGCAAGTCGAGTGGACCGGAAGTACGTCTTGCGCCTGTGGGCCGCAGACGATCGGCGGCTGGGCGTGCCGGGAGTACGGTTCGCGCCCGCGGGCCACGAACGACCGGCCGTGACGCATAACGCCCGTACGTGTGACGCCCGCGGGCCAAAAGCGGTCACCACTCCGACCGGACACCACTATCGCAGTCGACCACCCGAACCACCCTGAGCGGCGTGAGCGGCGTGCCAGTTCGCTGTCGATGAAGCTTTCGGGCGGCGGAGGAACAGCACGGCCACGACGCCGATCAGCAGCACGCAGGCCGGCAGCAACACCGCTTGGGACATTGCGGTGGAGAATCCGTCGACCACGAATGCGGGGAGGGCACCTTGGCCGAAGCCGCCGCTGTGCTCTGCGGCTCCCGGCAGGTTCGCCACCAGCCGGCTCTGCATGAAGGCGGCGATCGCCGCGGAGCCGATGACGGAGCCCATGGTGCGGGTGGTGTTGTAGATGCCGGCCCCGGCGCCGGCCTGTCGCGGCGGCAGGTTCCGGGTGGCGATGGTCGCCAGCGGACCCCACATTCCGGCGTTGCCCAGGCCCATCAGGGCCGACGGCAACAGGAACATCCACACGGGCGTGTCGGGTTTCATCAGCCACGCGTACCAGAACAGCGAGAGCGAAGTGAGCAGCAGCCCCGGCACGAGCAGGAATCGTGGATCTGTCCGATCGAGCAGCCGGCCGGCGAAGGGGGCGAGCACCCCCGAGATCACCGCCATCGGGATCATCAGCAGGGCAGCGCGAGTCGGCGTGAGTCCGATGGCGAGCTGGATGAAGAACATCAACGGCAGCGACATGCTGGTGACGGTGAAACCCACGGTCGCGATCGCCAGGTTCGAGATCGAGAAGTTCCTGTCACCGAACAGCTCCAGCGGCACGAGCGGCTCCCGCTTGGTCCGAGACTGTGCCCAGACGAACAGCACCAGGACGACGACCCCGGCGATGATCATGCCCCAGACAGTGATCGGACCCCAGATCGTGCCCCAGTCGTAGGCCTCGCCCTCTTGCAGGCCGAAGACGATGAGGAACAGGGCGAGCGCGCTGAGCAGGACGCCGAGGACGTCGAAGCGATGCGGATGGGTCGGCAGCTTGGGCACGAGGATCCAGGCCAGCACGAAGCCGATCACGCCGACCGGAAGATTGACGAAGAAGATCCACTCCCAGCCGAAGCCGTCCACCAGCAGACCGCCCGCGAGCGGGCCGACCAGTGTCGCCACTCCGGCCGTCGCGCCCCAGAGTCCCATGGCGGCGCCGCGTCGGTTCGGTGGAAAGGTGCGGGTGATGACAGCCATCGTCTGCGGGGTCATCAGCGAGGCACCGAGACCTTGGACCGCGCGCATCGCGACCAGCGCGCCGAGCGAGGCAGACAACCCGCAGCCGAGCGAGGCAAGGGTGAAGATGGCGAGACCGATGAGATAGATGTTCTTCGGTCCGAACCGGTCGCCGAGCCGGCCGGTGATCAACAATGGCACGGCATAGCTGAGCAGATAGGCGCTGGTGACCCAGACCACGTTGTCGAGATTGTTGGTGTTCGGGTCGAGCGCGGCCTTGATGGCCGGATTCGCCACCGAGACGATCGTCGTGTCGACCAAGATCATGAAGAAGCCGATGACCAGCGCCCACAGCGCCGGCCAGGGGTTCTTGTGTGTGGTTGCGGTGGTCGGGGTTGTGGTGGTGGGGTCGGTCATGGCCGGATGGCCTCTCGTTCTCGGTGGTGGCGATGTGAGTCGGGGATCTCGGCGACACCCCACGGCAGGGTGTGCCGCTCGAGGCGGTCGATCAGGGTGTCGATCCAGTGCAACTCGGCCTCCAGCAGCAACTCCGAGCGCTCCACCTCGATCAGGAACTGCTCGGGTGTCCCGAGGGCGCGAGACTTGTCGCGACCGGTGCGATACAGCTGGTGGGCCTCGGCGAGCGCGTCGCGGCGACGGCGCAAGAGCTCCGCGACCTCGAGCCGGTCCAGGTTGTGGGCCTCGGCCAGCGCCACCCGGAACTCGGCTGGGCGGTCGATGCGGACGAGTTCGCGACGTACCCACTCACTGACGATCGCGCGGCCGGCTTCGGTGAGGGTGTACGTGGTGCGCTCGGGTCGGTTGCCATCGCGGTCGACACCGACCTCGCCGAGCAGTCCGACCTTCTCCAGCCGCCCCACGGTGTGATACATCGTGCCGTTGGTGATGGCGACCAGGCGATCGTGGTGCCGCTGGCGCATCAGTCGCAGCATCTCGTACGGGTGCATGTCGCCCTCGCGCAACAGTGCGAGCACCATGACTCCCAGCGGAGTCAGCCGGTCGACGGCATCCTTCATCGGCAGTCCCACCCATGGTCTGGACCAAATGATCCGTATTGATTAGTCCACGTGGACTATAGGCCGCCCAGAACCCATACGCAAGCGGATGCCGACCCGTCGATAAGTCGATAGCCTGCTCGGATGACGGCTCCAGAGGGTCTTCTCAACTGGTTGCTGGATTCAGACGCGACTCTGCGCTGGCAGGTCGAGCGTGATCTGGCCGGTGCGCCGCGCGAGGTGTGGGAGGCGACTCGCGCTCGGATCGCCACGGAGGGCTTCGGTCGGCGACTGCTGGCGCACCAGGATCCAGACGCCCAATGGGCGGGAGGCGCGTTCTTCCCGGCGGACTTCGATTTCGGGGGACCGGAGTCGGGTGAGGGCGCGGGGCAGCCGTGGACCGCCACCACCTGGTCGCTGAACACCCTGCGCGACTGGGGTCTCGACGCGCGGGTGCTGGCCGGGACCGCGGAGCAGTTGGCAGCGAACAGCCGTTGGGAGTACGACGGCCTGCCCTATTGGGGCGGTGAGGTGGATTGCTGCATCAACGGCTACACGCTGGCGAACGGCGCGTGGCTGGGCGCCGATGTCTCCGGTATCGCGCAGTGGTTCGGTGACCACCAACTCGCCGACGGGGGATGGAACTGCGAGTGGGTCGAGGGCTCGACCCGGTCGTCCTTCCATTCCACCCTCAACTCGCTGAAAGGCCTGCTCTACTACGAGACGGCGATCGGCGATGACACGGTGTGCGGGGTTCGGCGGACCGGTGAGGCGTATCTGCTGGAGCGTCGGCTGATGCGCCGGCTGGCTGACGGAGAGCTCGTCGGCCCGTGGGTGACCGGGTTCGCCTATCCGTTCCGCTGGTTCTACAGCGTCTTGAAGGCGGTGGACTACTTCCGGGACGCGGCACTGCACGACAATCGAGCACCGGATCCTCGGCTGGCGGAGTCGGTCGAGGCGATCCGAAGGGCCCGCCGACCCGATGGCACCTGGCTGCAGGAACGACGTCACCCCGGGCGGGTGTGGTTCGAGGTGGACGTGCCGCCCGGCGAGCCCTCCAAGTGGCTCACCTTCTACGGCACGCGGGTGCTCGCGTGGTGGGACGCCGCCCATGGTTGAGCCTGGCGGTAGGTCAAGCACCGACAGGTAGCGACATGTACAGGCTTCTCACAGGTAACCATCATCGGATCGCTATGGCACTTCGTCACCATCGTTCCATGCCTCGACTTCGCACCGGAATCGCTGCCGCCACCTTGTCCCTCGCCCTGTTCCTGAGCGGATGCTCGCTGGCCGACATTGCCGCAACCAGCAACTCGGTGACGGCCGGCGTGACCGACAACGTCCTCGACGAGAGCAAGCTGCACACGATCAGTGTCGAGGTCGACGAGGCCACGCTGAGGGAGATGATCCAGACCTATCTCGACCAGGGCGACAAGGAGTGGATCAAAGCGACGGTCACCATCGACGGTGAGACCTTCGACGATGTCGGGATCAAGTTGAAGGGGAACTCGTCGCTGCGCAACATCACGGTCGACACCCCGGCTCAGGAGCTGCCGTTGCGGATCCGCCTGGACAAGTACGTCGACGGTCAGAATGCCGACGGCTACAGCGACTTCACCGTTCGGTCGAACTCCAGCGAGACGGCGATCAACGAGGCCGTCGCGCTGGATCTGCTGAGCGACGCCGGCCTGGCGTCGGAGGAGGCGATCAGCACGCGGTTCTCGGTCAACGGCAGCGACGAGAAGCTTCGTCTCACCGTCCAGAATCTCGACGACACCTGGGTCGAGCAGAACTTCCCCGAGGCCGGCGCTGACAGCGTGCTCTACAAATCCGAAGCCGACGGCGACTGGTCCTGGCGTGGCGAGGACGGTGACTACACCAGTTCGTTCGAGGTCGAGGCCGGCGAGGAGACCTACGCACCGCTGATCGAGTTGCTCGACCTGGTGAACAACGGTACGGCCGCCGAGATCGCCAAGAAGCTCCCGACCCTGCTGGACGTCGACTCCTTCGCCAGCTACCTCGCGTTCGAGGACCTGATCGACAACTTCGACGACATCGACGGACCCGGCAACAACTCGTACCTGCTCTGGGACTCGGCCACCAAGAAGTTCACGGTGGTCGCCTGGGACCACAACCTGGCCTTCGGTTCCTCACCCGGCGGCGGGGGCGGCCGAGCCGACGGTGGTCGGGGCGGCGGTATGCCGGCAGGACAGCGGCCCAGCGGGATGCCGGAGGGACGTGGGTCGAAGACCAAGGAGAATCCGTTGTCGACCGCCTTCCTGGCCAACGCCGAGTGGAAGACGCTCTATCAGCAGGCCACGACGGACCTCCAGGCCAAACTGATCGACAACGGCACGCTGACCGAGACCGTGGGCGACTGGTCCCAGCTGCTGACCACTGGTGCCTCAGACCTCGTGGCCACCGACACGCTCACCACCGAGGCCGACAAGATCCGCTCGTACGCTGCCTGACGCATCCGGCCAGGCAGCCCAGCGATGAGTTAGCGTGAAGGATGTCGATGACCACTGGGCAGCCGGCCGACCAGATCCCCGAGGCGCTGCGCACGATCACGCCTGATCAGTTGCGCGGTATGCAGAGTCAACTGCAGCGTTTCATCCTCGAGTACGAGTTCGCGCTCCGCGAGATCGACACCAAGATCGAGATCCTGCGGGACGAGTTCGAGACGATGCACGACTACAACCCGATCGAGCACGTCTCCAGCCGGGTCAAGTCCGCCGACAGCATCATGGCCAAGGTCGATCGACGGGGGATCCCACGTGATCTGGCCGCGATCCGGGCGCAGATCACCGATATCGCCGGCCTGCGAGTCACCTGCAGCTTCACCGATGACGTCTACCGGCTCTTCGATCTGCTCACCCAGCAGGAGGACATCGTCCTGCAAACGGTGAAGGACTACGTCGCCGAGCCGAAGCCCAACGGTTACCAGAGTCTGCATGCGATCGTCTGCGTACCGGTGTTCCTCTCGACCGGAAAGATCAATGTCCCGGTCGAGATCCAGTTCCGCACCATCGCGATGGACTTCTGGGCCAGCCTGGAGCACAAGATCTACTACAAGTACGACGGCTCGGTGCCCGCTCAGCTGCTTGCCGAGCTCAAGGAAGCCGCGGACATCGCCGCTGCTTTGGACGCGAGGATGCAAGGTCTCCACCATCAGCTCCACGGGATCCGTGCCAGTGGCAGTTGAGGGTCGATCCAACTCTGCAGCTAGCACTGCTCCGAGATGCTGGTTGCCAACCGAACCGCGACGGCGTACTCGGCCTGTTGATCACGGTCGGCGGCTCCGGACGTACAGGATCGGCAGCAGCACGGCGCCGACCAGTGCGCCGGTGCTCGGCAGCGCGGCCAGGAACCGCCAGGAGAAGGGCGACGGGCGCTCGGCACTGAACACGGCTCCGGCGATCAGACCGACGACGATCTCGAGCAGCAGGGCGACGACCGAGCCCGCGATGGCGCCGAGCGGGATCATGGCGATGGTGATGCCGGTACGCGGTCCGCGCGCCGGGGCCGGCGGCGGGGAACTGTCGGACATGGTTCTCCTGTCGATTCGATGTGGGTTGGTCAGGGTCAGTTGTGGTCATGGGCGCGCGGAAGACTTCGCGGCGCGCTCGCGACCTGGTCGGCATCGACGACGGTGAACTGCGCCATCATTCCCTCGTCCTCGTGCCAGAGCAGATGGCAGTGGTACATGTACGGAGTCAGCGGGTCGCTGAACGACGGGAACCGGATCGCCAAGGTGACCGTCTGCTCGGCACCGAGGAGCACGGTGTCCTTCCCGCCGAGCGCCGGATCGGGCCCGCTCGCCTCGCCGGGCACGATCTGGAACGACACCCCGTGGACGTGGAAGTTGTGCGGCTGGTTGTGGGCGTTCCGTACGGTCCACAACTCCGTGCTGCCGGCGGCGATCACCGCATCGATCCGGCCCAACTCCATCGGCCGGCCGTTGATGGTGCGGCCCTCGAGAACGATCTCGCGACGCTCGGCGACCTCCGCGATGCTCAGCGCGGACACCGTCGTCAGTCTGTGAGGCACCGTCGGGTTGGTCGTGAGCTGTGGATCGGCCCGCAACTGCAACAGGTCGAGCCGATCATTGCCGCCGGAGCCGTCGGTGAGCGGAGCGATCATCCCGAGATCCCACGGCAGTGATCGCAGGACTCGTCGCTCGCCGGGTCGCAGCTCGACGACGATCTCGGCTCGTTCTCCGGGGGAGAGCAGCAGCCTCCGCATTCGGGCGGGCCGCGGAAGGAACCCGCCATCGGTGGCCACCACGGTGAACTCGTGATCATCGGACAGTGCCAGGTGATAGATCCTGGCGCTCGACCCGTTCAGGATGCGGAGCCGGACCCGCTCGGTGGACACCGGGAGGTGCGGATTGTGGGTGCCGTTGACCAGGATGGTGTCGCCGACGTAGCCGGTCACCGACCGGCCGCCGAGATCGAACCGGCCGGTCACCTCGAAGCGTCGATCCTGCAAGATCACCGGGATGTCATCGATCCCGTAGCGTGACGGCAGCTCGGGGCTCGCCTCATCCGTGACGTAGAACAGCCCGGCCAGGCCCTGGTTGACCTGCCGCTCCGTCTGACCGTGCGGATGAGGGTGGTACCACAAGGTCGCAGCCGGCTGGTCGATCAGCCACTCCGGCGCCCATTCGCCACCTGCAGGAATCGCCTGGTGCGGGCCGCCATCCTGCGTCGCCGGCAGATGCATGCCGTGCCAATGGACGGTGGTCGTCTCCGGCAGTCGGTTGTTGATGCGAACCCGGACCCGCTCCCCGCGCCGAGCCCGCAGCGTCGGTCCGAGATAGCGCGCCGCGGATCGACCGTCGTCGTACGCCAGTGTCGGTGTCGAAAGACCTGGGAGGAACTCGGCCGAGGAGCCCGTGACGTTCAGCTCGAACAGCCGAATCCCGTCGCGGACCACCGACGTGGCGAGCGGCGGGATGCGCAACTGATTGGCGAAGTCGAGAGTGTCGACGGTGCTGATTGGTGCCGCGGTCGTCCGGTCCTGGGAGCAACCGAGCAACGCGGTCGCCGGAAGGGCTGCGAGACCGGCGAGCAGGGTACGACGGGACAGGCGAGCAGACACGGGAACAGATCCTTCGTGGGTGGAGATTCAGCAGCAGAAACGCTAGAAATCGGCTGCTGCGACGCCCACTCCCCGGAGGCGACGGCCGATGTCGCCTTTGGACGTACCGAGGTCAGGGTCGGGGTCGGGGATCACCTGTCAGCGCAGCCGGATCGGCCCACCTACAGTGAGCGAATGGCCGCTGCTGCAGAGCCGACCCGGCGTCGGTGGATCCGGCTGTCGCCGATGCTCGTCGACACGCTGCTCGGCTATCTGGTGGCGATGGCAGTGTCTGCGGCCGTTCTCACCAGCCCATTGGCGGTCGGGAGCGCGAGCTGGCCGGCGTACGTGTTTGCGCTGGGCTTCGGTGTCGTGCTGCTGTGGCGTCGGCGCCATCCCGTACCGGTGCTGTTGGTCACCTTCCTGGGCATCTGCGTCTACTACACGCTGGACTATCCGCCGATCGGGTTGGCGCTGCCAATGGCGGCGGCGTTGTTCTCGGTCGCCGAGGCCGGACGGGTCCGGATCGGCGTCGTCGTCTCGCTGGTCCTGGTCGGGCTGGCGGTCTACTTCCAGGTCGCCGAGGGGCGTGCCGCCGGGGAACTGCTCGGTTATGAGGTGCCACCGGTGGTCGCGCTGATGGGAGCGTCGTTGGCGCTCGGCGACGGAACCCGATCCCGCCGGTTGCTGCAGGCCTCGCAACGAGAACGCGAGCGACAGACTCGGCTGGAGCAGCAGCACCGGGCCGAACAGCTTCGAGCGGAGGAGCGGTTGGTGCTCGCGCGGGACCTGCACGACACCCTCGGACATGCGTTGGCCGTGGTGTCCCTGCAATCGGCGGTCGCAACCGAGTCGTTGCCCGAGCGGATCCCCGCCGCGCAACAGGCGGTGGGCGAGATCCGCTCGGTCAGCCGGCAGGCGATGGCCGAGCTGCGGGACACGGTCACCCGGCTCCGGTCACTCGACTCGACCGACCGAACGGCGGTCGGTCTGGACGGGCTCCCGACGCTGGTCGAGCTGGCCCGCGGCAGCGGCCTCCAGGCGACGCTGCGTGGGGATGAGATCGAGGTGTCGGATGAGGTGGGTCTGACCGTCTATCGGATCGTGCAAGAGGCGCTCACGAACGTGATCCGGCATGCCGATGCGACCGCGGTCGGCATCGAGCTCCGATCGCGGGGCGATCGACTGATCGTGACGATCGCCGACGACGGCCGCGGGGTCACCTCGGCCGCTGAGCTGGTTGCCGGCAACGGAATTCGGGGGATGCGTGAGCGAGCTGAGAGCTGCGATGGTCAACTCAGCGTCGCCGGCTCCGGGCCGGAAGGCGGTGTCACCGTGTGTGCCGTGCTGCCGAGCCGGCAGGCTGATCAAGGGCGGCCGTGATGATCACCGTCGTGCTGGTCGACGATCAGGGACTGGTCCGCAGCGGGCTGCGCGCGCTGCTGGCCAATAGTGACGATATCCAGGTGGTCGGCGAGGCGGTGGACGGTCGGGACGCCTTGGCGGTCGTTGCCCGCACGAAGCCGGACGTCGTGCTGATGGACATCCGGATGCCACGACTGGACGGGATCGCTGCGACCCGCCGGATCGCCCGGACCCCGGAGCTGGCCCGGGTGGCGATCGTCATGCTCACCACCTTCGACGGCGATGACGAGATCTTTGCCGCCATCCGGGCCGGCGCGGCCGGCTATCTGCTGAAGGACGCAGAGCCCGGTGAGCTGCGCGACGGGATCCGCGCCGTCGCCGCCGGCGATGTGTTGCTGTCGGCGTCGGTGACCCGGAAGGTGATGATCGGCATCGTCGCCGGGACCTGTGGCCCGGTCGACGACCACCGGATCGCCGAGTTGACCAGTCGGGAACGCGAGGTGCTCGCCGGCGTCGGCCGTGGTCTGTCGAACGCGGAGATCGCCGCCGAGATCCACATCAGCCCGGCCACCGCGCGCACCTACGTCAGTCGCATGCTGTCCAAGCTCGGTGCCCGTGACCGGGCCCAGTTGGTGGTGATCGCGTACCAGACCGGGCTGGTCGCGGTCGGCGGCTGAGATCTGCCGACGCGTAGTGTCGTTGCCACCGACACACGAGTCTCTGGAAGCACGGAGGTGCCTATGCCGACCCCACGCGTCTGCTACCTGCAGATACCTGCCGAAGACTCGAGGGTCTCGGCCGACTTCTATGCCACCGTGTTCGACTGGCGCATTCGTGAGCGAGGAGATGGCGCGGTCGCCTTCGATGACGGCGGCGAGGTGAGCGGCGCCTTCGTCACCGGCCGCTCGCCGCAGGATGAGGACGGAATCAGGATCTACATCATGGTCGACGATGCGGTTGCGACCGTGACCCGGATCGTCGATGCCGGTGGCGTGATCGTGGCGCCGCTGGGGCACAGCACTGAGACCATCGCGCTGTTCGGTGATCCGTTCGGCAACGTGCTCGGCATCTATCAGGAACCGGCATGAGCGCGCTGACCGAAGAACGCCTGGGGCGTCTGAGCCTGCGGATCGACGCCGCCTATTGCGCGCTGCTGGGGCTCGGTGTGATCATCACGGCACCGCTGCTCACCGAGGCGCTCGCGATGTGCGAGCCGGTCATCGTGAACCGGTGACCAGGAGTGCGGCGAGCCCGTCGGCCCCTGTGCCGATCGAGTTCCCTTTCCGTGGACGCTGGCAGGCACGCAACAGTCCGGCACGGCGGGTGCCGAGCCATGGCACGCATCGATTCGGCGTGACCTACGCGATCGACTTCGTCGCCGTCGACGATCGTGGGCGGTCTGCTGTCCGCAGCTGGCGGACGCTGCTGTCGGCCGAACCACCGGAGATCTTCCGTGGCTTCGGCGCTGCGATCCTGGCACCGGTCGCGGGCACGGTCGTCCTCGCCCATGACGGTGAAGGTCGATCATGAGGCGCGACGCTCGCAGCTCGCCCTGGTGCCGTACGCGCTCGGTCAGGCAGCACGGGTCCGGGCGGGTGTCGGGGCCATCGCCGGCAACCACGTAGTGCTGCGGGTCGGGCCCGATGGTCCGTACGTGTTGCTTGCTCACCTGCGCGCCGGCACGGTCCGCGTCGGGCTCGGGGATGTGGTGACCGTCGGTCAGCAGATCGGGGAGTGTGGCAACTCCGGCAACAGCACCGAGCCGCATGTGCATGTGCAGGCCACCGACTCGGTCCGGTGGGATGCCGCCGTCGGCCTGCCGATCGTCTTCCGTCGGTCGTCAGGCGGCGAGGCTTGGGTTCCCGCGGAGTCGGAGATCGTCGACGTCTGACGTTGTCAGTGGATGTGATCCTGGGTGACGAAGTCGATCAGCTGCTCGACCGGGGTCAGCAGCCCGCGTTCCAGATCGTTCCAACTGGTCACGGTGGCGAGGATCCGTTGCCAGGCACGGGCGATATCGGCCTGGTCGCGGTGCGGCCAGCCGAGCGCGGCACAGGTGCCGTGTTTGATGTCGGTGCCGCGGGGCACGTGCGGCCAGGACTGCAACCCGACTTTGGCCGGTTTCACCGCTTGCCAGATGTCGATGAACGGATGCCCGGCCACCAGCACGAACGAACCGTACGGCCCTTTCGCGACACCGGCGGCGATTCGGGACTCCTTGCTGCCCGGCACCAGGTGGTCGGCGAGCACGCCCAGCCGCCGTCCCTTCTCCGGACGGAAGTCGGAGACGATGTCGTGCAGGTCGTCGATGCCGTCCATGAACTCGACCACCACACCGACGTGGCGCAGGTCGTCGCCCCAGATCTTCTCGACCAGCTCCGCATCGTGCCGGCCCTCGACATAGATCCGGCTGGGCAGGGCGACCTTCGCCTTCTCGGCCGGCCCGGCGACCGAACCGGATGCAGTGCGCCCTGTGACCGCACCAGCACGACCAGCAGCCCGGGGCGGTGCCTTCACCGCCACCGGCTTGCCTTCCAGCAGGAATCCGTAGCCGATCGGGAAGCTGCGCCGCTTGTCGCCACGCCCCTCCAGCACGACCAGACCGTTCTCCCAACGGGTCACGGCGCCACAGAAGCCGGTCGTCGCGTCCTCCAGCACCATGCCCCGTTCCAGCGCGATCTCGGGCACGACCTTCTTCGACTTCTGTTGCCAGCCGGCTGCCAGCACATCGCCGTCATAGCGGTTCACGGGCTGCTGGGGACGGTTCTGCGTACGGGATCGATCCTGAGGCGGCACCGTCGCAGAGTAGGCGTTTGCCGCGGTGTTGCCGCGGATTGGCGCGCAGGTAGTTGCGTGCTGGCCTACCTCGGGCGCCGAGGCGCGGCCGTGCTGCCCCGGATCACCAGCTCGATCGGCAACAGGACCTGACGTGGCTCCAAGTCCTTGTCCAGCAGAAGCTCGCCGACCCGACGACCCTTCTCCCAGATCGGCTGGCGTACCGTCGTCAGTCCCATTTCGGCGGCTGCCGGGACATCGTCGAACCCCGAGACGGACACGTCGTCGGGAACCCGCAGCCCACGGGCTTCGACGGCCTGCAGCACCCCGATGGCAACCACATCGCTCAGACCCACGATCGCGGTCGGTTGCTTCGGATCATCGAGCAACGCCCCACCGGCAGCGGCCCCCGACTCGCGCGTGTTGTGCCCCCCTGACACGATCATCAGCTCATCCACGGTGCCGGCCAGACCGCGCAGCCGGGCATTGCAGACTGTGCAGCTGATGTCGTCGATGCTCAGCCCGGTGGACACGGTGCCCGACGGATAGCCGGTGTCGGCGATCACCCCGACCCGCAGGTGGCCCAGCTCAGTCAGATGCCTGCCGACCAGCGCGCCCGCTTCCACGTCATCGATGGCGACCCAGCTCGAGTTCGGATCTGGGTCGATATCGGTGCCGATGATCCGGATGCCGCGCGCCTTGGCGAGCTCGATCGCTGGATGTGCCGCTTCGAGGCAGAGGGTGGCGATCGCGTCGACGTGGGCCTGTCGAACGGCCGTGACATCAGGGGTGCGGAGACCACCGGCGTGCGGCGCCTCATAGCCGATGGGCATCAGCACCAGGCTCGTCTGATAGCGCTCGAGCACCGCAGTCAGGGCGGTGAGGAAGCCGATGGCGTACGGGTCGGAGAACGCATAGGACAATCGCTCGGTGAGCAGCACGCCGACCGCTTCGGCTCGGCCGCTGCGCAGCATTCGCGCGGCAGCGTCCGGACCGGCATAGCCGAGGTTCGCGGCGACGGTCAGGATCCTGGTTCGCAGCTCGGCCGACAGCTGGTCGGGTCGGTTGTAGGCATTGGACACCGTCGACGGCGAGACGCCGACCGCCTGGGCGATCGTCTTGACCGTCACCCTGCCCATCGCGCCTCCGCTCGCCCCTGCCCAGTCTCCCGGCTGGGACGATACCGAGTGCTCCCGCCGAGCAGAGGCCCACCCTACGGCGCTACGGCATGGCCCCCTGCAGCCCGAGCAGCTCTGGAACGACACCCCTCCTAGACCAGGGGCAGCTGCCGGACCGGGGCAGCTGCCCTTGCCTGTTTGACCCCGACGGCATATCCCTCGCGCACGGCGGCAAACGGCAACGCCCACTCGGTGCGGTCCTCGGCATCCTCGACGCTCACTCCGAGGCTGCCCAAGCGGGTGATCTCGCCCGACACGGCAGCGACCCGGCTGCGCTGCTCGAACACATCATCGCGGGTCATCACCGGCCCGTGACCGGGGACGATGACACTGTGATCGAGGGTGATCCCGACCAGGCCGTCCAAGGTCGCCGGCCACTCGTGGGGATAGGAGTCCGGGCCGTACTGCGGCGGCCCCGCGGACTCGACCAGATCGCCGGCGAACACCACCTGGACATCCGGCACCACGACGATCAGATCCCCGTCGGTGTGCCCCCGGCCCAGATGCACCGCCTCCACCCGTACGCCGCCGCCGAGATCGATGGCCGCCGCTACCGATACAGCACGGCTGGGGAGCGTCGGCGTCGCCGGATCGAGCGCCAGCCGATCCCGAGTCGACTCGTGCGCGATCGAGGTTGCTGTCTCGATGCCGGCCAGGCCGTGAGCATGGTCGGCATGCGCATGCGTCAACACCACGGTGGTCAGTGGCAGCTCGGTGATCTCCGCGGCTGCCTGCTGCAGCAGTCGCCCCTGCTCGGCCGTCCCGCCGGCATCGACCAGCAGGGCCGCCTCACTGCCGACCACGAGTCCCACATTGATCTCGCCGGTCTCGCCGTCGAGGCTGAAGCCCGCGGTGGCGACGTACGTGTGGTCAGCCACCGGGCGGAAAGGTCCAGCGCTGGATGGATCGGGCAATACCGTCATGGGACTAGACTGGCACTCGGTCTGCCTGAGTGCCAAAGGCGGCCCCGTAAGTTGACCAAGCCGGGACCTGGAGGGGAGGGCGAGGGTGAGCGTGGACGAACGCAAGCTGCAGGTGCTGCGCGCGATCGTCACCGACTACGTCTCCAGCCAGGAACCGGTTGGCTCCAAGGCGTTGGTCGAGCGGCACAACCTCGGCGTCTCCCCGGCGACGGTTCGCAACGACATGGCGGCGCTGGAGGAAGAGGGCTACATCACCCAGCCGCACACCAGCGCGGGGCGGATCCCCACCGACAAGGGCTACCGGCTGTTCGTCGACCGGCTCGGCTCGGTCAAGCCGCTCTCCCTGGCCGAGCAACGGGCCATCCACACCTTCTTGTCCGGTGCCGTGGATCTCGACGACATCCTGCACCGGACCGTACGACTGCTCGCCCAGGTGACCCAGCAGGTTGCCATCGTGCAGTATCCGACGCTGAGTCACTCCGAGGTCCGTCACGTCGAGCTGGTCTCGCTGTCCAGTCAGCGGCTGCTGGTCATCTTGATCACCTCGACCGGCCGGATCGAGCAGCGGGTCGTGGAGAACGAGCACACCGACGACGAGCTGACCAGGCTTCGGTCGCTGCTGAACGCGGCAGCGGTGGGACACAGTTCGGCCCAGGCGGCCGCTCGGCTCGGCGGCCTGCTGACCGAGCTGCCGGAGGCGCTCTCGCCGCTCGGCCGCAGTTGCATCGCCACGCTCCTCGACATGCTCGGTAACGATGCGTCCAGTCGGGTCGTGGTCGGCGGGATGCCCAATCTGACCCGCTTCGGCGACGAGTTCGAGACCACGGTACGGCCGGTGCTGGAGGCGCTCGAGGAGCAGGTCGTGCTGCTCAAGCTACTCGGTGAAGCGACCTCGACCGATGTCGTGACGGTCCGGATCGGCCGTGAGAACCCGTACGCCGAGCTGCGGTCCACCTCGCTGGTCGCCAGCGGGTATGGCACCGCCGCAGACAGTTGGGCGACGCTCGGCATCGTCGGGCCGACCCGCATGGACTACCCCTCGACCATCGCCTCGGTCAGAGCCGTGGCCCGTTACGTCGGCCGTTTCCTGGCCGAAGGCTGATGTACCGCTCCGCAGAGAACCCCACCCAAGAGAATCCACCGCAGAGAACATGGACACGATGAGCACCGACTACTACGAGATCCTCGGGGTGCCCCGCGATGCGACCCCCGAGCAGATCAAGAAGGCGTATCGCCGGAAGGCGATGAAGCTGCACCCTGATGTCGCCACCGAGCCGGACGCGGGGGAGCAGTTCAAGAAGGTCGCCGAAGCCTATGAGGTGCTCGGTGATGCGAAGAAGCGCGACCTGTACGACCGCGGCGGCGACCCGCTCGGCGGTGGCATGGGTGGCGGCTTCAACGGTGGCTTCGGTGCCGGAGGCTTCGACTTCACCAATCTGGTCGATGCCATGTTCGGTCAGCAGGCCGCCCGCGGGCCGCGGTCCCGGGTCCGGCGCGGGCAGGATGCGCTGGTCCGGTTGGATCTGGAGCTGGCCGAGGCAGCTTTCGGCACCACCAAGCCGCTGCGGGTCGACACGGCGGTGCTCTGCCCGCGGTGCAACGGCTCGGGTGCGCAGGAGGGCTCGAAGCCGGTCAAGTGCAGCACCTGTCACGGGCAGGGTGAGGTCACCCACGTGCAGCGGTCCTTCATCGGCGATATCCGCACCACCAGCCCCTGCCCGACCTGCCACGGCTACGGCACGGTGATCCCCGATCCCTGCCTGGAGTGCGCCGGCGACGGCCGGATCCGGTCGAACCGCACGATCAACGTCAAGATCCCGCCGGGCGTCAGCTCCGGAAACCGGATCCATCTCGCCGCGCACGGCGAGGTCGGGCCTGGCGGCGGTCCGGCCGGCGACCTGTATGTCGAGCTCGACGTCTTGCCGCATGAGATCTTCAGGCGCGACGGGGACAACCTGGAGATGGTGCTCAGGATCCCGATGACGGCCGCTGCCCTCGGCACCGAGGTCGAGATCGCGACGCTGGAGGCCGACCTCGAGAGCGCCGATGCCGAGGACACGACCGCCACGGTCGTCATTCCGGCGGGTACGCAGTCCGGCACCAGGGTCGCCCTGGACGGCAAGGGTGTGCCACGGCTGCGTTCGCACGGTCGCGGGCAGCTGGGTGTCACCTTGTTGGTGCAGACGCCGACCAGACTCGATACCGAGCAGCGCCGGTTGCTCCGTGAGCTTGCCGAGCTGCGCGAGGAGACGACGATCGAGGGAGCGGTGCAAAAGCACAGCCAGGGCTTCTTCGGCCGGCTGCGGGATGCGTTCGCCGGTCAGTGAGCGACCCGGTCTTCCACGCCGAGCTCGCTGATCCGCTGCCCGGCGTCGGGGCAACCGTCCTGCTGGACGGTCCCGAGGGGCGGCATGCCGCTATGGTGCGCCGGATCCGGGTCGGTGAGCAGGTCCAGCTGAGTGACGGCGCGGGGCGCGGGATCGTGGGTCCGGTGGTGGCGGTGAGCAAGCAGAGCATCACGGTCGAGGTCGCCTCGCAGCTGGTCGAGGAACCGCCGGCGCTCCGGTTGGTGGTGGCTCAGGCGCTGGCCAAGGGCGATCGGGGCGAACTGGCGGTCGAGTTGCTGACCGAGGTCGGGGTCAGCGAGATCGTGCCCTGGCAAGCATCCCGGTCGATCGTCCGGTGGACCGGGGAGCGAGGCGCCAAGGGTTTGGCTCGCTGGCGCTCGACCGCGCGGGAGGCGGCCAAGCAGTCGCGGCGGCTGTGGACACCAGTCGTGGGCGACCTGGTCTCCACCGCGGGATTGGCGGCCCGGGTGGCAGCCGCCGACCTTGCGCTGTTGTTGCACGAGTCGGCGGCGACGCCGCTGGCCGAGATCGAGCTGCCGAGGTCGGGCGAGGTGCTGCTGGTGGTCGGACCCGAGGGTGGCATCTCAGCCGAGGAGCTGGAGATCCTGAGTAGTGCCGGTGGCCGGCCGACCCTGCTCACCCCGCACGTGCTGCGCACCTCGACCGCGGGTGTCGTCGCCTGCGCGGGCCTGCTGCTGCGCTGACTGGGTGGTGGGCGCTGATGAAGTGAGCGCTCACTCACTGGTGCGCAAGGGTTGCTTCGATTGACATGAAGCCACCCCAGCGCACCAGTCGATGAGGGACTGGTACCGGATGGCGGGCAGCTCCCAAGTCGATCGTGAGTTGCGCCGGGAAACCGGCACCGGGTCGGGGCGTATCGTGGGCCCATGTCGATCGCCACGTCGGGAGGGCCGCACCTGCTGACGGTCGGGCAACTAGCCGAGTTGCCCGACGACGGCTTGCGTCACGAACTCATCGAGGGGGAACTGACCACCATGCCGCCTGCTGGAGAAAGGCATGGTTCGGTCGCCGGCAGGATCGCTGCCTACGTTGGCCACCACATCCTGGTCAACGGGTTGGGTCGGATCACCGGCGCCGAGACCGGATACCTCCTTCGACGCAACCCAGACACAGTTCGGGCCCCCGATTTCGCCTTCACGTCGATCGATCGACTGTCAGGCCCGCCGGACCGCACCTTCTCGCCGATCGTGCCCGACCTTGTTGTCGAAGTCGCATCACCGTCCGACCGGCTCGCTGACGTCACCCGGAAGGCACTGATGTGGCTGGACGCCGGAGTCCGGCTGGTATGGGTGGTCGAGCCGGAGACAGAAGTGGTCATCGTGCACAGGCCGGGAGACGCCGTGACCTTGCTCCGCGGCGCAGACGCGATGCTGTCCGGCGAGGACGTGGTCCCCGGCTTTGCCGTCCACCTCCATGAAATCTTCGGCTGACGCGTCGGACGAATCTCTATTCACAGGTCGCATATGATCGTGTGTATTACGATTGTATGCATGGCGGTGGACAGGCTTTCGGTGACATTTGATCCCGAGTTGGGTCACGCGGTGCGGGCGGCGGCGTCGCGGTCGGGGGTCAGCGTGTCGCGCTGGCTCAGCAACGCCGCCGGCGACCAGCTCCGAAACGAGATGCTCGGTGCCGCACTGGACCAGTGGGAGGCAGAGGACGGGCCTTTCAGCCCCGCTGATCTCGAAGCTGCGGCGCGCTCGCTCGGTGTCGCAGCGCCTCCCAGCGCCTGATGGCACTCGTTCTCGACGCCGGTGCGCTGATCAGAACCGATCGGGGCGACGCGCGTATTGGCGCACGACTGCGGGTCGCTCAGCAGCACCGAATCCGGGTGGTGTCGAGCGTCGCGGTGGTAGCACAGGTCTGGCGTTCGGGTACGCGGCAAGCCAGACTCGCCCGTGTACTCCGCGGCATCGCCATCGGGGAGATCGACGACGAGGAATCCCGCAGGATCGGCGAACTTCTCGGCCTGAGTCGCACGGCTGACATTGCCGACGCCCACCTCGCCCTGGTCGTTCGTCCCGGCGACCTGGTTCTGACCAGCAACCCCGACGACATCGAGCACCTTCTCGCCGTGCGAGGGGTGTCCGCCAGCGTCGAGCGAGTGTGATGCTGCGAAACTGACGAAAATCGGACTCTCAATGCCGCGACACGCCGGTGACACGCCGCGTCAGCGCCATTGAGAGTCAAATTCCCGCCACGAAGAATTCCAAACTGGCAGACTTCCCGCGTGCTTGACCAACGACAGCAGGCCAGGGGATTCGGTTTCGAGATCGGTGACCGGCTCCCCGACGCGCTCGGGCGCACCGGCCGAATCACCACCCCGCACGGCGTGATCGAGACGCCGGCGTTCGTGGTGGTCGGCACCAAGGCGACGGTGAAGACGGTGCTGCCGGAGAGTGTCGCCCAGCTGGGCGCCCAGGCGGTGTTGGCTAACGCCTACCACCTCTATCTGCAGCCCGGCTCGGAACTGATCGAAGAGGCCGGTGGTCTGGGCCGGTTCATGAACTGGCCGGGCCCGACCTACACCGACAGCGGCGGCTTCCAGGTGATGAGCCTCGGGGTCGGTTTCAAGAAGGTGCTGGCGATGGACACCACCGGCCTGCGCAGCGACGAGGTGGTCGCCGAGGGCAAGAGCCGGCTCGCCCGCGTGGACGACGACGGCGTCACCTTCACCTCGCATCTGGACGGCAGCCGCCACCGGTTCACCCCGGAGGTGTCGATGCAGGTCCAGCATCAGCTGGGCGCCGACATCATCTTCGCCTTCGACGAGCTGACCACCTTGATGAACACCCGCGGCTATCAGGAGAGCTCGGTCGAGCGCACCCACGCCTGGGCCATCCGCTGCCTTCGCGAGCATCGCCGGCTGACCGAGGAACGGGTCGGTCGGCCCTACCAGGCGTTGTTCGGGGTGGTGCAAGGCGCTCAGTACGAGGATTTGCGCCGCCGGGCGGCCCGGGGGCTGGCAGAGCTCGAGGTGGACGGGCAGACCTTCGACGGATTCGGCATCGGTGGCGCCCTGGAGAAGGAGAACCTGGGCACCATCACCGGCTGGGTGAGCTCGGAGCTGCCGGAGAACAAGCCCCGGCACATGCTGGGCATCTCCGAGCCCGACGACCTGTTCACCTGCGTGGAGAACGGTGCCGACACCTTCGATTGCGTCTCGCCGTCCCGAGTGGCGCGCAACTCGGCCGTCTACTCCCGCGACGGCCGCTACAACGTCAGCGCGGCCACATCGCGGCGGGCGTTCGAGCCGATCGACCCCGAGTGCGACTGCTACACCTGCGCCAACTACACGCGGGCCTACCTGCACCATCTCTTCAAGGCCAAGGAGATGCTCGCGGCCACGCTGTGCACGATCCACAACGAGCGGTTCGTGATCTCGCTGGTGGACCGGATCCGGTCCAGCATCGGTGACGGGACTTATGCAGAGCTGAAGGCCGAGACGCTCGGCCGCTACTACGCGGGCCGGTCTTTGTCGGTGTCGTCGGGGACCACCAGATAGCCCGGCTCACGCTTCTTCACCTGCCGGATCACCAGGTAGGTGACCGGCAGCATGATCACCTCGACCAGCACCTTGTAGATGTAGCCGGTGATCACATAGTTGGCCAGCACGCCACCGGTCAGGATGCCGCCGAAGGCGACCAGGCAGAACACGAGCGTGTCGGCCGCCTCACCGACCAGGGTGGAGCCGATCAGCCGCGCCCACAGCTTGCCCTCCCGGGTGCGCTGTTTGATCTTGACCAGCACGTACGCGTTCAGGAACTGGCCGGCCAGATAGCCCAGCAGGCTGGCCAGCACGATCCGCGGCACGAAGCCGAGGACCGCGGCCCAGGCGTCCTGGTTGTCCCAGCCCGGTGCCGGCGGGGTGATGCTGACCAGCCAGAAGCACAGCGAGGCGATGCCGGCCAGCACGAAGCCGATCAGGATCGCCCGACGGGCCTTGCGCATGCCGTACACCTCGGCGAGCACGTCGCCGAGCACATAGGTGAGGGGGAACAGGAAGGCCCCGCCGTCGGTGACGATCATGCCGGGCCACGCGGTGGGAGTGGTGAAGGCGATGGCCTTGGTGGCGCCGACGTTGGAGATCAGCAGCAGGCCGCAGAAGACGGCGACCACGATGTCGTAGTTGCCGTGCAGCTCGGCGGCGTACCGGGCGGTGGACCGGGAGGGTGATGTCGTGGTGGAACTCACGGGCGACGATCATAAGCCGGGACCATGGGCCTGAGCTTCCGCGACGCAGACGTGGCAGGCTGGGGGCATGAACGAGATGTGGGAAGAGGTGCCCGAGGAGTCCGAGCAGCTCAACCAGCTGCAGCCCGAGGACACCCTGGACGACCGTGGGATCGACGATGTCCTCGATGAGGGTTACAGCCCGCCGGAGCGGCCCTCCAGCTTGTCTCGTTACGGCGAGCACGAGACCTTGGACCAACGGCTGGCGGAGGAGGAGCCGGAGGTCTGGCAGCGCGAGGAGGCCGGCGACTATGTCGACGACGGCGAGGTCGGTGACCGTCGCGCAGGCCGCCTGGTCGATCCCAACGGCGGCAGCGGCGAGGACGTCGACTCCGAGCTCCTGGGCGCTGACGTCGGCATCGACGGCGCCGGAGCGAGCGCCGAGGAGGCCGCCGTCCACATCATCACCTTCCTCTGACCGGCCCGGGACCGGCTGCGTAGATGAGGGCGGGGTATCCGCCGATCGAGCCGTACGCGAGCGGTCTGCTCGATGTCGGCGATGGTCAGCAGATCTACTGGGAGGAGTGCGGATCGCCCGCGGGCAAGCCGGTGGTCTTCCTGCATGGTGGCCCGGGTGGCGGCAGCAATCCGGGGGTGCGGCGGCTCTTCGACCCGGCTCGCTATCGGATCGTGCTGCTCGATCAGCGCGGTTGCGGGCGAAGCCGACCACATGCCAGCGAGACCGGCGACCTGTCGACCAACACCACCTGGCACCTGGTCGCCGATCTGGAGCGGCTGCGGGAGGCGCGGGGGATCGAGCGCTGGCAGGTATTCGGCGGCTCCTGGGGGAGTGCGCTGGCACTGGCGTACGCGGAATCGCACCCGGAGCGGGTCACCGAGCTGGTGCTGCGCGGCATCTTCACCCTGCGCCGCTCCGAGCTGGACTTCTACTACAACGGCGGTGCTGGGCAGCTGTTTCCGGACCGGTACGAGACCTTCCTCGGCCCGCTGGGCGGTCGGGACTTCCGTGGCGACGCCATCGCCGCCTACCACGACCTGCTCTTCGACCCAGACCCAGCCGTGCACGGCCCGGCAGCCGTGGCGTGGTCGACCTGGGAAGCGGCGACCATCACGTTGCTACCCGATGAGGAGCTGATCGCGTCGTTCGCCGAGCCGTCCTATGCGCTCGCCTTCGCCCGGATCGAAAACCACTATTTCGTCCACGGTGGCTGGTTCGCAGAAGGGCAGCTGATCGCCGATGCCGGTAGGTTGCGTGATATCCCCGGGGTGATCGTGCAGGGTCGCTATGACGTGGCCACCCCGGCGGTCACCGCCTGGGACCTGCACTGGGCCTGGCCAACGGCGGAGTTCTGCCTGATCGACGATGCCGGCCACGCCTACTCCGAGCGAGGCATCACGGCCGCCTTGGTAGCCGCCACGGACCGGTTCGCCGGCTGATTCATCGGCCGGACCCGCGACTCCGGCAGCCGAGAGTTCGGCCAGCGCGCGAACGGTCACCGATCCAGCGGGCAAGACCGTGCAGATCCCCGGGGATATTCAGCGGGCGTTCGGGATGTACACCAGCGACCTGGACTACGCGATCACCCTCGGTCTCCCATTGGCGCCGGTGCAATCGATCCGAGAGGGCTCGATCGGATTCCCCGACTTCTTCCCGCAGGAGCCGCTGCAGGGCATCGAGCCGTTGGTCAACTTCCCCGAGTTCGAGTACGAGAAGATCGCCGCGGCCGAGCCCGACGTCATCATCAACGGTCTTGGGTACGAGGGCGGGCCGGACGGCGCGAAGCTGGCGGCGATCGCGCCGACGTTCACCTACGACGGCTTCGACGGCGACTGGCGGGATGACTTCAAGGCTGTGGCCGCGGCGTTCGGCAAGGAGCAGGTGGCCGAGGACTTCCTCCAGCAGGTGAACACCCGGACCGGCGAGGTGAAGGCCAAGGTCGCTGCGCTCGGCGAGGCGCCGACGGTGGCGTACGGCTACTACTATCCGGGCGGCAATGGTGAGTTCATCGGCTCCGAGCCGGACAATCTGATCGGACAGATCTTCGCCGAGGTCGGCATCAAGCCGCCCAAGGCGGTCGGCAAGGAGTGGACGGAGATCTCCGCCGAGAAGATTCCCGAGCTGTCGGACGTCGACCTGCTGATGATCGCGGTGGAGACCGACTCCGATCCGGACAAGGAGCTGGCGGCACTCCGCAAGGACCCGATCTGGTCCCAGCTCCCGGCGGTCAAGGCCGGCCACGTGGTGGCGGTCAACAACGAGCTCTCGTACGCCTCCCCGCACGCGCACCTGGAGTTCTTGGATGTGTTGGAGCCGAACCTGGCGCTGCTCGCGGGCGAGTGACGCGATGACGCGGGCGGGTCTGATCCGAACTGGGTATCGCCGCCACCCCGGCTGGCGCTAGTCCTCGACGACGTCCAGACCCAGATAGCGGCCCAGGTCGCGGAGCTCGCGGTCGACGGCAGCGGCCGTGACTGCGGTGAAGCCGTCGTCCTGGTGGACAGCGTGCACCCGCAGCGCGCCGGCCTCGCGATCGGCAGTCGCGTCCAGCTTTCCGACCAGCCGGTCGCCGGCCAGGATCGGCATCGCCCAGTAGCCCCAGCGCCGTTTGGCCGCAGGCTTGTACATCTCCAGCAGATAGTCGAACTCGAACACCTCGGCCAGCCGGACGCGGTCGAACACCAGCAAGTCCAGCGGCGAGAGCAGCGCGCAACGTCCTCGGAACGGCTCGTCGAGCCGCGCGAGTTGGACCGGGTCTGCGTGCCAGGTCCCCCGGACGCCGGTGATCTCGACCTCGACGGCGTCCGGGCTCGCTACCTGAGATGCGATCGGTCGCTCCAGACCCAGCGCGCGAAGCCGCCGTCGCCCCTGCTCGGCCAACGCCTCATCCAGACCGGGCGCCAGATCCGGATCGTCGGGCCAGACCCGTTCGGCCAGATCCCAGTGCCGCACCCGGCCCTCCCTGGACGCGACCGCGACCTCGCCGCGGGCCTCCATGATCTCCAGCATCTTCATCACGTTCTTGCCGTTGGTCCATCCGGACGAGCGCCACGGGAGATCGCAGGTGTCCGGAATGGCCTGGGCCGGTAGCGGCCCCTCGCAGCGGAGTTCGTTCAGGATGTCCTCCCGGGCCGTCTCGTTGGCCGCCAGCCAGGTCTGCGACTCCGACCGCCAGTCATCCAGCGGGTCGGCGCTGCGCCAGACCGCCATCTCGGCCCGGTAGAGCGCGACGTCCTCCACGGGGCGGAGCCGGGCGCCACGCTCCACCAGCGAACCGTCGCCGAGCACCTCGTCGAGGTCGTCTGCGGCGAACCGGCGGGAGCCGAGACGCGACCACAGCACCAGGCCGGCGTTCGGAGCCACGGCGGCCGTCAGATCCACCTGGAGCCCGGTCAGGTGCCGGACGACCGTCAACAGGTCGGTAGGCCGGGGCGCATCGAGAAGCTGGGCCCGGACGGCGATCCGTCGGGCCTGGCGACGGGTCAGCTGCTGCATTCACCGATCATCGCCCCGAGGTCTGACACGACTTGTTCCCGGGTCCGGCACGCGGTGGCGCAGCGGGCGCAGATATCGTCTTGGGGCTGTCGGCGAGGTTCACTAGGATGGGCTAGTACAACGATCCCTGCCCGAGGTGGACTCCCTGACCAGTCAAGAAAGACCCGCACCATCGGCGCCCACGCGGAGTGGACCCGCGCGCATCACAGCCGAGCAGGCGGCCGTCGTGCGTCGGATCAGCGTTCCCTCCTCGATCGACATGGTCAATGTGCTCGGGCCGCGCGATGAGTTCCTCCGGATTCTGGAGCGCGAGCTCGACGCAGACATCCATGTTCGAGGCAACGAGGTCACCCTCACCGGCACCCACACCGCGGTCACTCTGGCTGCCGATGTGCTCAACGAGATGGTGACCGTGCTGCGCACCGGCCAGGGTCTGACGCCCGACGGAGTGGAGCGGATCTGCTCGATGATGAACGCGGCGGAGGAAGCCCGGCCGGCCGATGTGCTGACCCACAACATCTTGTCCTCGCGGGGCAAGACGATCCGGCCCAAGACCCTCAACCAGAAGCGGTACGTCGACGCGATCGACAAGCACACCGTCGTCTTCGGCATCGGCCCGGCCGGCACCGGCAAGACCTACCTGGCGGTCGCCAAGGCGGTCCAGGCGTTGCAGAACAAGGACGTCAACCGGATCATCCTGACCCGACCCGCCGTCGAGGCGGGCGAGCGGCTCGGCTTCCTGCCCGGCACCCTGAACGAAAAGATCGACCCCTATCTGCGGCCGCTCTACGACGCGCTGCACGACATGCTCGACCCGGAGTCGGTTCCCAAGCTGCTGACCGCGGGCACCATCGAGGTGGCGCCGCTTGCATATATGCGGGGAAGGAGCCTTAACGATGCGTTCATCATCCTCGACGAGGCGCAGAACACCTCGATGGAGCAGATGAAGATGTTCCTGACCAGGTTGGGCTTCGGGTCCAAGATCGTGGTCACCGGCGACATCACCCAGGTGGATCTGCCCGGCGGCACGCGGAGCGGGCTGCGCGTGGTGCAGGGCATCCTGGACAATGTGGACGACATCGCGTTCTGCCACCTGACCAACCACGACGTGGTCCGGCACAAGCTGGTCGGCCGCATCGTCGCCGCGTACGACAGGTTCGAGGCCACCGACGCCCCCGTGCCGCCGAGAACTCGTTAGGAACGAAACCCCAAGTGACCGTAGAGATCAACAACGAGTCCGGTTTGGAGGCCGACAGTACCGGCCTGCTCCGGCTGGCCGACTTCGCGCTGGAGCGACTGCGGATCCATCCGCAGGCCGAGCTGTCCATTGTCCTGGTCGACGAGGACACCATGAGCGCGTACCACGAGAAGTACATGGACGAGCCGGGGCCGACCGATGTCTTGTCCTTCCCGATGGACGAGCTCCGGCCGCCGGCCGAAGACGAGGATCCGCCGGAGGGTCTGCTGGGCGACATCGTGCTGTGTCCCGCGGTGACTGCCCGGCAGGCGGCCGAGCACGGTCGTACGCCGGATGCCGAGGCCGAGTATCTGCTGGTGCACGGTCTGCTGCACCTGCTCGGCTACGACCACGCCACCGCTGAGGAACGGATCGAGATGTTCGCCCTGAAGGATGAACTGCTCGAGGATTGGGCTGCGGAGCGTGCTCAGCGCAGCAGCCGGGGGACGCGAGTCCGGTGAACCAGGCCGACTGGATCCAGCTGAGCATCGCGCTCGTGCTGGCGATGCTGGCCGGACTGATGGCGGCCGCCGATGCCGCGCTGTCAGCGATCACCCGGGCCCGTGCCGACTGGCTGGTCGAGGAAGGCCGTCCGGGAGCGCGACGGGTCCGACAGATCGCCGAGGACCCACCGCGATTCCTCAACACCGCGCTGTTCATCCGAACGGTCTGTGAGATCTCGGTGATCGTGCTGGTCGCGCTGGTGGTGTTCGGGATCTTCGACGCGACCTGGGAACGGATCCTGATCACGGCCGGTCCGATGATCGTGGTCTCGTACGTGCTGTGGGGTGTGGCGCCACGCACGGTCGGGCAGCAGAACCATGACCGCGTGGCCTGTGGAGTGGCCGGGCCGCTGATGCTGCTGACCAAGGTGCTCGGCCCGCTGCCCCGGCTGCTGATCCTGCTCGGCAATGCGCTCACCCCGGGCAAGGGTTTCGAGGAGGGACCGTTCGCGACCGAGGCGGAGCTGCGAGAGCTGGTCGATCTGGCCGAGCGCAGTGAGCTGATCGAGTCCGGCGAACGGGAAATGATCCACTCCGTCTTCGATCTCAGCGACACGATCGCTCGCGAGGTGATGGTGCCGCGGACCGACATGGTCTACATCGAGCACTACAAGACCCTGCGGCAGGCTGTCTCACTCGCCCTCCGCTCGGGGTTCAGTCGGATTCCGGTGATCAAGGACGGGCTCGACGACGTGGTCGGCGTCCTCTACCTCAAGGACGTGATCAAGCGGGTCTACGACTTCCCGGACTCGCAGACCACCGAGCGGGTCGAATCGATGATGCGCAAGCCGCTGTGGTGCCCGGACTCCAAGCCGGTCGACCAGTTGCTGAAGGAGATGCAGGCCAAGCGCGTACATCTGGTGATCCTGATCGACGAGTTCGGTGGCACCGCCGGGATGGTGAGCATCGAGGACATCCTCGAGGAGATCGTCGGGGAGATCACCGACGAGTACGACGAGGAGAACAGCGACGTCATCCAGCTGGCCGGTGGCCGCTTTCGGGTCTCGTCCCGGCTGTCGGTCGATGATCTCGGCGACCTCTTCGGACTCGAGCTCGAGGACGAGGACGTCGAGACGGTCGGCGGCCTGATGGCCAAGCTGCTGAACAAGGTGCCGATCGCCGGTGCCACCGTGAGCTACGGCGGACTGCAACTCGTCGCCGAGCGCGCGACCGGGCGACGCAACAAGGTCGGGTCGGTGCTCGTGTCCCGGATAGCCGAGAATGACGACGAGACCGAGGACGACGCCGAAAGGAACTCGGCGGAAGAGGCCGGCGTGGACGCGGCGACCGGACTGGCGTCGGATCGCCAGGCAAGGGCATCATGAGCTGTGTTGAATTGTCGCGCTCCGCGCTCCGCGGTCCTGGGCTCCGCGAGATCTCGCTCGTTCGTCGCGGTTTTGCGTGACGAAAAGCATGTCACGCAAAACCGCTCCTGCACTCCCGAGAGGCTCCGCCCATGACCGGACATCACCCTGACGATCGCGAGGTACTCGACCCCGAGGATCGCAAGATCATCACCTTGGCGCGCGCTGCCCGGGCGCGGACCAACGCCGCCCAAGGCGCTTGCGTACGCGACACCGACGGGCGTACGTATGCCGCCACCAGCGTTGCGCTGCCCAGCCTCCAGCTGTCCGCCGTTCAGGTGGCCGTGGCGATGGCGGTCTCATCCGGTGTCGCTGGACTGGAGGCGGTCGCGCTGAACGGTGCCTGGGCTCTGGCTGAGACCGACCGGGCGGCGATCGCCGACCTCGGCGGGGAGCAGATCGTGGTCTGGCTCACCGATCCCGCCGGTGCCGTCGTCGAGCGGATCCAGATGTGACCGACGGCGTCTTGTCGCCCACGCCGCAGGAAGGATTCCGATCGGGCTTCGCGTGCTTCGTCGGTCGGCCCAATGCGGGCAAGTCCACGCTCACCAATGCGCTGGTGGGCCGCAAGGTCGCGATCGCCTCGTCCAAGCCGCAGACCACGCGGCACGCCATTCGCGGCATCGTGCATCGGCCGGATGCACAGCTGGTGTTGATCGACACACCCGGGCTGCACAAGCCTCGTACTCTGCTGGGCGAGCGGTTGAACGACCTGGTCCGCGGCACCTGGACCGAGGTCGATGTGGTGGGCGTCTGTCTGCCTGCCAGCCAGAAGATCGGCCCCGGCGACACCTATCTGGTGGGGGAGATCGCCGCCCTGCCGAAACGGCCCAAGCTGGTCGCGATCGCCACCAAGTCCGACCTGGTCAGCCCGGATCGGATGGCGCAGCACCTGTTGGCGATCGCCGCTCTGGAGGAGACTCTCGGGGTTTCCTGGAGTTCGATCGTGCCGGTGTCGGCGACCCAGGGCGAGCAGTTGGACGTGCTCGCCGATGAGCTGGTGGCGCTGCTGCCCGAGGGCCCGATGCTCTATCCGGACGGCGAGATCACCGACGAGCCGGAGGAGACCCTGGTCGCCGAGCTGATCCGCGAGGCGGCGCTGGAAGGCGTCCGCGACGAGCTGCCGCACTCCATCACCGTGCAGGTCGAGGAGATGGGTCTGCGCGAAGGGCGACCGGAGAACAAGCCGCTGCTCGACGTGTACGCGACCATGATCGTCGAGCGGGATTCCCAGAAGGGCATCGTGATCGGCCACCGTGGCAGCCGTCTCCGTGAGATCGGTGCCGCCTCGCGACAGCAGATCGAAGCGCTGCTCGGCACCCCGGTCTACCTGGACCTGAAGGTCAAGGTGCTCAAGGAGTGGCAGCGCGACGCCAAGCACCTCAACCGACTCGGCTTCTAGCCGGCCGTCCGCGTGGTCGTCTGTGGCCCCGCAGCGCAAGACGTCCGCACCACCCGCGGGACCTACGGTCGTTGTTGACCACCCCGACTGCCATCGAGAAGCGGCCGTCACCTCGCCCTCCGGGGGTGAAAGCTCACCTGGACTCGGGCGACCATCGACGTTTCTGCTGGCGGCGCAGCGCCGGCAGTGCCAAGGTGTCTTCACACATTGAGGTGAGGAGCATCGAGGATGAGCGTTGGCACCGTCGATGGCGCGGCAGCGGCCAGGCCGGCCGGTCGCACGATGGCGCATCTGACGCCCGAGGAGCGTACGGCTCGGGGGAAGGCGGCCCGGAACGAGGTGCCGCGCTCGAGCCATGGGCGGTGGGTCCCGGCCGACCACCGGCCCGACCCGGTGGCGCTGCTCGAGCAGCAGGCGGCCACGCGAGTGCCGGAGCTGGTGCCGATCCGCTACGGCCGGATGCTGGTGTCACCGTTCACCTTCTACCGCGGTGCGGCGCTGATCATGGCCGCCGACCTGGCGGCCACCGCTCGCTCGGGGTTGAACGTCCAGGTCTGCGGCGACGCGCACCTGTCGAACTTCGGCGTGTTCGCCTCACCGGAACGCCAGCTGATGTTCGACATCAACGACTTCGACGAGACGCTCCCCGGACCGTGGGAGTGGGACGTGAAGCGGCTCGGCGCGAGCTTCGAGATCGCCGGCCGGGACCGGGGATTCAGCGAGGCGCAGCGACGAGAGATCGTGCTCGCCGGAGCCGCGGAGTATCGGGTGCGGATGAGGCAGGCCGCCGAGATGAGGAACCTCGAGCTGTGGTACACCCACGTCGAGGTCACCCAGCTGTTCGAGCAGATGAAGGCCGACCTGAGCAGGAAGCATCTGGCCAAGGCCAAGGCCACGGTGGCCAAGGCCAGGACTCGGGACAGCATGCAGGCGTTCGCCAAGCTCACCCATGACCTGGACGGCGAGCGGCGGATCACGTCAGACCCGCCGCTGGTCGTGCCGATCGAGGAACTGCTGCCGGAAAGGCGGCAGCGCGACGAGGTCGAAGCGGAGATCCGCGGCCTGATCAGGTCCTATCGCCGAACGCTGGAGACCGATCGACGGCATCTGCTGGAGGAGTTCGAGCTCGTCCACCTCGCCCGGAAGGTGGTCGGCGTCGGCAGCGTCGGCACCCGGGCCTGGATCCTGCTGCTCCGCGGGAGGGATGACCAGGATCCTCTGTTCCTGCAGGCGAAGGAGGCACAGGAGTCGGTGCTGGAGCGCTTCGTGGGGAAGAGCCGGTACCAGAACCATGGACAGCGGGTGGTCGCTGGTCAGCGACTGATGCAGGCCGCCAGCGACATCTTCCTCGGCTGGCAGCGGGTGAACGGACTCGATGGTCAGGTGCGCGACTTCTACGTCCGTCAGCTGCGGGACTGGAAGGGCTCCGCCGATGTCGACAACATGGCGCCCGCGGTGATGACGGCGTACTCCCGGGTCTGCGGCTCGACTCTGGCCCGCGCTCATGCGCGATCCGGCGATCGCATCGCCATCGCTGCCTATCTCGGCAACGGTGACGTGTTCGACCGGGCGATCGCGGACTTCTCCGCCGCCTATGCCGACCAGAACGAGCGCGATTACCAGGCCCTGAGAGCTGCCGTGGACTCCGGCCGCGTGACCGCGAGGACCGGGCTGTGACCCCGCTCTGGATCACGATCACCTCAGCTGTCGTGATCTTCGCGATCAATGTGGTCGCTCTCGGCCTGGTGCCCGAGCGGCGCCGACCGTCCTCGGCCATGGCCTGGCTGCTGCTGATCTTCTTCCTGCCGGGCATCGGCCTGTTGCTGTTCTTGCTGATCGGCAGTCCGTACGTACCGGAGAAGCGACGGGAGGAACAGCGGGTCACCGGCGATCTGATCCGGTCCCGCTTGACGGGGATGCCTGCGCTGCCGCCATCTCCGGACCGGCCCGGTTGGCTGGATACGGCGATGACGTTGAATCGCACCCTCGCCTGGCTGCCGAGCATGCAGCACAACCGCGCTCAGCTGTTCAGCAACTACGAGGAATCGATCCAGGCGAAGGCCGACCTGGTACGCACCGCCGAGCGGTTCGTGCACGTCGAGTACTTCATGATGTGCCGCGACGAGACCACCAAGGACTTCTTCGCTGCGTTGTTCGAGGTGGCCGGGCGCGGCGTGAAGGTCCGCGTGCTCTTCGACCACATGTCGACCTTCGGACTGCCTGGTCACAAGCAGCTCCTGGCCGAGTTCGATCAGGCCGGTATCGAGTGGCGGCCGATGCTGCCGATCCAACCCCTGAAGGGGGAGTGGCGGCGACCGGACCTGCGGAACCACCGCAAGATCGTCGTGGTCGACGGGCGGGCCGGGTTCGTCGGGTCCCAGAACATGATCGACTCCAGCTATCACAAGAAGAAGCACGAGGCCGCCGGTCGCCATTGGCACGAGCTCACCACCCGGGTCGAAGGACCGGTCGTCCAGACGCTGAACCTCGTCTTCGCCTCGGACTGGTTCATCGAGTCCAAGGAGATCCTTCGCGACTACGTCCAGCCGGTGGACTTCCCCGACGACCTCGGCGATCTCACGTGTCAGATCGTGCCGAGTGGCCCCGGCTTCCCCGACGAGAACAACCTGCGGCTGTTCAACACCTTGATCTACGGCGCCCAGCGGCGGCTGTCGATCACCAGCCCGTACTTCGTGCCCGACGAGTCATTGCTGTACGCGATCACGACCGCGGCCCAGCGCGGCGTCGCGGTGGAGCTGTTCGTCAGCGCAGTGGGCGAGCAGTTCATGGTGTCGCACGCTCAGAACTCCTACTACCGGTTCCTGCTCGAGGCGGGCGTGCGGATCTTCCAATATCCGTATCCGGCCGTCCTGCATGCCAAGCACATGTCGGTCGACGACAACACGGCGGTCATCGGCTCCAGCAACATGGACATCCGCTCGTTCAACCTCGATTTCGAGGTGTCGATGATGTGCATCGGTGAGTCGTTCGTGGCCCGGATGCGCGAGGTCGAGGACGAGTACCGTTCACTGTCCCACGAGTTGACCTTGGCAGAGTGGAAGCAGCGGCCGCTCACGAAGCGATGGGTGGACAACGTGATGCGGTTGACGTCGGCCGTCCAGTGATCCGCCAGAGCGGCGCCACCTCACGACCGGTCTGACAGGGATCGTTCGTACGCCGCGAACACCCGGGACAGCCGATAGCCGATGGCCTCGTTGACGTCGATCATGTAGCGATTGTCGGCGTGGTTCCAGGTCGTGATCTCGGTGATCTGCGGCTCGGCCTCGGCCAGCCAACGCATCATCTCGATCTTGAGCAGCAGCCCGAGCCGGTGCCCCCGATGATCCCGGTGTACGGCGGTGTCTCCCTGGTGGGCATGGGTCGGATCGAGCGGGTGGAGCCCGACCAAGGTGTGGCCGCCGATCACGCCGGTTCGGCGGTGCCGGGCTGCGATCCGATAGATCCGGTCACCGCGGCCGACGCGGGCCGTCTCGATGTCCTGCAGCCGGGCCAGGTCGAAGACCTCGTCCTCGAAGGTGAGGTCGCCCATCGGGGCGTCGTTGATCGCCGCGGTGACCTCGACCAGCTGTTCCAGCACCTCGTCGGGGACCGGCGGGACGAGCCGTTCGAGAACGTAGTCCTCGGCTGCCTCGCTCGCCTGGGCGTGCAGCCGGGCGACAGCGTCCTGGTCGACGTCGGCCAGCACCTGCCTGCGTCGTGCATCGTGACTGGCGTAGTGGAAGCCGTGGTGCTCGAGGAAGGTGCGAGCGCCCAGGTCGTCCTCTCCGGTGCCCAACCAGAGGGTGTCTCGGTGCTCGGTCTCCGCTCGCCGGACCAGCCCGGCGAGCAGCTCCGAGCCGTGGCCATGCCTTCGGTGGCCCGGATGGACGACGATGTTTCCCCAGATCAGGTGACGGTTGTCGCGGGTCGGCAGCGCGACATCCAGAATTCCGACCGGCTCGTCGCAGTGGGCTGCGTACGCCAGATAGCGCTCATCGGGCTCGAGGTCCCAGCCGAACTCCAACCAGCCGGCGACCAGTTCGGGAATGGCTGGATGGTCGCCGGGGTCGTCGATGCGCTGGGCGGCATTGAGCAGGTCGACCGAAGCGGTGACTGCCGTCCGGTCCTGGGGGTCGACGCGGACCACGCGCAACTGATGAGCCTCGGTCCGGGACTGGATGGCAGGAGCAGACATGTCTCCAGGGTGACCCGCTCACCGCGCCGGCGCCACCGATTTTGTGCCTTGGGCCACGCCGGAGGGGGACCAGGGCACAAAAACTGCGGTGTCAGAGCCGTACGCCGCCGAAGACCGCCATCGAGACCAGGAAGATGATGAAGGTGCCGATGGACCATTTCGCCGCGGTTCGTTGCCAGGCGCCCATCTCGACCCCGGTGAGATGGAGCAGCAGATAGATGAAGCCCACCAGGGGCGAGAGCAGGTGGAATGCCTGCCCAGCGGTGGAGGCGACGCCGATGTCCATCGCAGTGAACCCGTAGTTCGCGCCGGTCTGGGCGAGGACCGGCAGCACACCCAGATAGAAGGCGTCGTTGCTCAGCATGAAGGTGCCCGGGGCCGAGGCGAGCGCGGTCACCAGTGCCCAGTGATTGCCCATCGACGACGGCACCACGTCGGCGAGCCAGACGCCCATCGCCTCCGACATCCCCGAGCCGTTCAGGATGCCCATGAAGACGCCGGCAGCGAGCACCATCGTGATCACGTGCATGACGTTCGCGCCGTGCTCCTCGATGATCTGCCGCTGGTCCTTCAGCCTCGGATAGTTGAGCAGCAGCGCGATGGCGAAGGCGACCTCGAAGATGATCGGAGCCGGGAGCTTGGGAATGAACGCCATGCCGCCGAAGACCAAGAGGATCATCACCACAGAGGTGAGGGCGAGGTTGGCCCAGATCATCTTCGGCCGCTTCAGCTTGTCCCCCTCGGCGTGATCGCCGCCGGTCACCTCGTTCACGTGCAGGTTCTTGATCTCCTCCGGCGTCAGCTCCACGATGCCGAGCCGCTTGCGCTCGGAGAGGCCACGCAGGAAGGCGACCACGATGACCCAGAGGATCGCGATGATCATGCCGGGCAGCAGCCGGCGCAGCAGTTCGCCCTCGTCCACCTTCAGTGCGGCGATGATGCGTGCGGTCGGTCCGCCCCAGGGCAGCAGGTTCATCACGGAGTTCGCCATGATGATGATCACCGCCAGGTCCATCATCTTCATGCCGAGCTTCTTGTAGACCGGGATCATCGCCGAGCAGACGATCATGGTCGTGGTCGAGCCATCGCCGTCGACCGAGATCGCGGCAGCCAGGATCGCCGTACCGACCAGCACCCGCAGCGGATCGCCCTTGGCGACCCGGAGGATGAAATGCACCAGAGGGTCGAAGAGACCTGCGGTCAGCATCAGGCCGAAGTACAAGATGGCGAACAACAGCATGATCGCCGTGGTCGCCACGCCCTGGACGCCTTCCAGCGCGAAGACCCCGATCTGGGCGGCGAAGCCGGCGAAGATCGCGATCACGACAGGAGTGAGCACCAAGGAGGTGAAGGGGGTGACCTTCTTGCTCATGATCAAGACGAGGAAGATGACGACGATCGACAGTCCCCAAATGGCGAGCATTCAGATCTCCCTTGTCTCCGGTGCGGCGTTGGTATCCGGGCGGCATAGTGCCAAATCGGAACGATAGGTACGGCGCTCGGTTCAGGTCCAGACTTGTGCGCGCATGTCGGATTGTGCGCGCTAGATCGCATTCTGCGCATTCTGCGCACTGGCCATCGGGTTCTACGATCAGCTTCGTGGAAGCACCGACCCGGCGGAGGAGATCTCGCCTGCTGACCTGGCGAGGCCAGGTATCGGCGGTGTTCTTCACCGTGGTGGCTGCGGCGATCATCGCCTCGCTCGCCGGCTCGCTGATCGCTGCCCGTCAGATCATCGAGGAGCAGGGTGAGGACAACGCACTGGCTATCGCCCGCGCCGCTGCCAGCGATCCCCGTTATGCCGGCTGGGTGATTGCCGGACCGCCGGACCCGGACGGACCGGTCCAGGTCGCCGCCGAGCAGCTGCGCAAGCGCACCGAGGCGTTGTATGTGGTCGTGACCGACGACCGTGGCCGCCGCTACAGTCACCCGAACAGCGAGCTCATCGGTCAGGTCGTCAGCACCGACCCCTCGGTGCCGCTTTCGGGGCAGGACACCGACGGACTCGAGCAGGGCACCCTCGGCTGGTCGGCACGAGGCAAGGTGCCGCTGCGCGACCAGGCCGGTCGGGTCGTGGGCTCGATCTCGGTCGGCATCCCGGTGAGCGCGGTGAGTGAGCTGCAGCGAGGTCTTGGTTTGGTGATGCTCGGCGTCGGGGCCGTCGCCGTAGCCGCGAGCCTGCTCGTCACCGTCTGGCAGACCCGCCGGCTCCACCTGATCACCCATGGTCTGGAACTGGAGGAGATGGCCGACCTGTTGCGCGAGCACGCCGCCGTCCTTGGCGGGGCATTGGAGGGCGTGGTCGCGGTCGACGCCACGGGACTGGTGCGGTTGGCCAACGAGGTTGTCCAGCAGCATCTCGGAGCCGAGGTGCGGGTCGGGAGGCCGGTCGTCGAATCGGGGCTGCCGACGGCGCTGGTCGCGCTGCTGGGTCCGGCCGGACGGGACTGGCCTGAGGCCGGCCGACTGCTGGTCATGAATGGCCGGATCCTGCTGGTCCGCCGGATCACGGTGGAACGCCAGGGTCATGACCTCGGGGTTGTGCTGGTGATCGCCGACCGTACCGACCTCGACGACCTCGGCCGTGAGCTGGAGGCGACCCGCGGGCTGACTGACGCATTGCGAGCCCAAGCGCACGAGTACACCAACCGGTTGCACGTCCTGGCAGGGCTGTTGCACCTCGGTCACGTCGACGAGGCGGCGGACTACCTGGCGCAGCTGACCGGTGCCGAGTCGTGGAGCCGCGGGGTCGAGGACCCGTACCTGAACGGGATCTTGGAGGCCAAAGGCGCGACCGCATCGGAGTTGGGCGTGGAGTTGCGGATCGCCGAGGCCACCTGGGTGGAAGGATCGCTGATCAGCCCGCTGGACACCATCACCGTGGTAGGGAATCTGCTCGACAACGCGATCCGGGCGGCCGCCGGTGGGCGGCGGCGCCCGGCCTGGGTCGATGTGTCCCTGCTGGGCGATGGTGACGACCTGGTGGTTCATGTGATCGACAGCGGCGACGGTGTGCCGCCCGGACGAGAGGTGGAGGTCTTTGCCGGAGGCTGGACGACGAAGGGACGCGATCGCGAGGCCCATGGGCTCGGCTTGGCACTGGCTCGCACCACGGCGCGGCACCACGGCGGCGAGGTGGAACTGCTCGCGGGGCGCGGGGATGATCACGGGGCGACCTTCGGCGCGCGGCTGCGCGGGGCACTACGGCAGGTGGCGGTGCGCGGATGAGTGAGTTGCTGCGGGTGTTGGTGGTGGACGACGACTTCCGGGTCGCCGCGATGCATGCGGCGGCGCTGGAGCGGGTACGCGGGTGCCAGGTCGTCGGCAAGGCCAGGACATTGGCCGAGGCCCGGGAACTGCTGGCGACCCGGTCGGTCGATCTGGTGCTCGCCGACGAGTACCTGCCCGACGGCAGCGGCGCAGACCTGGTGGGAGCGAGCGACGCCTCGGTGCTGATGGTGACCGCGGCCGATTCCTGGGAGCGGGTGCGACGTGCCCTTGCCCGGGGAGCGGTCGGCTACATCGTGAAGCCGTTCGCGATGTCTCAGCTGCTGGAACGGATCGCCGACTACAGCCGATTCCACGAGGCCGCGGTGCGCGCTGATCGTCCCGCCACCCAGGCCGAGATCGATGACCTGACTGCGCTGCTTCGTTCTCGGCCACTCACCCGAATGCCCAAGGGACGCTCGACCATCACCGCGCAGGCGGTCGCGGCGCTGCTGCGTACGCACCAAGGACCGATGACCGCGATCGCCGTCGCGGAGGAGGTGGGGGTCTCGCGCGCCACCGCGCAGCGCTATCTGGCCGATCTGGTGGACGAGCAGCTGGTCACACTCTCGTTGCGCTACGGAACCCACGGGCGTCCGGAACACAGCTATGAGTGGTCCCGCTGAGACTCGCCGGGCGCGACGCATCGACAAGGGTTCGCATGCTGGGTTATGGTTACCGCATGGCTGGCACCGAGCGCGCCTTCGCGCTGCTCCTCCTTCGCTGCCGCAGCAGGGCCCACTAGGGCCGGCGCCCTCGCTGCGGAGTTTGTCGTGCGTCCGGCCCGGCAACCAGCACTCACAGCGAGGACAGCATGACCAGCAGTAGCCCCACCAACTCCTTCGGCACTCGCGTACAGGCTGTGCCGACCCAGCAGCCGAGCCCGATGCCCTTCCAGCGCTACCGCGCATTCTCCGGCGTCGACCTGCCCGACCGCACCTGGCCGAGCAAGCGGATCGAGCGAGCCCCACGATGGCTGAGCACTGATCTGCGGGACGGCAATCAGGCCCTGATCGACCCGATGACCCCGTCGCGCAAGCACAAGATGTTCGAGTTGCTGGTCAAGATGGGCTACAAGGAGATCGAGATCGGCTTCCCGTCGGCCAGTCAGACCGACTTCGACTTCGTCCGGCAGCTGATCGAGGGTGACAAGATCCCCGACGACGTGACGGTGTCGGTGTTGACCCAGGCTCGGGAGGACCTGATCGAGCGAACCGCGGAGTCGCTGGTCGGTGCCAAGACAGCCACCATTCACCTGTACAACGCGACAGCGCCGCTGTTCCGTCGCGTTGTCTTCCGGGTGGACAAGGCCGAGTGTCTGGCGATCGCCACCCGCGGCACCGAGCTGGTGATGAAGTATGCCGAGCAGCACCTGGGCGACGTCGAGTTCGGCTACCAGTACTCGCCGGAGATCTTCACCGGCACCGAGCCGGAGTTCGCCGTCGAGGTCTGCAATGCGGTGATGGACGTCTGGCAGCCCGGCGCGGGCCGCGAGATCATCCTGAACCTGCCGGCCACGGTGGAGATGGCCACACCGAACACGTATGCCGATCTGATCGAGTGGTTCGGACGCCAGGTCCACAACCGCGAGCACGTGGCCATCTCCCTGCACCCGCACAACGACCGCGGCACCGCCGTCGCTGCCACCGAGCTGGCCATGATGGCCGGGGCCGACCGGGTCGAGGGCTGCCTGTTCGGTCACGGCGAGCGGACCGGCAACGTCGACCTGGTCACCCTGGGGATGAACCTGTTCTCCCAGGGCATCGATCCACAGATCGACTTCTCCGACATCGACGAGATCCGTCGCACGGTGGAGTACTGCACCAACCTGCCGGTCCACCCGCGCCACCCGTACGCGGGGGATCTGGTCTACACCGCCTTCTCCGGCTCCCACCAGGACGCCATCAAGAAGGGACTGGAGGATTTGGACCGGCAGGCCGCCGAGCGAGGCATCCCCGTCGCGGAGCTGGAGTGGGAGGCGCCCTACCTGCCGATCGATCCACATGACGTGGGCCGGACCTACGAGGCCGTGATCCGGGTGAACAGCCAGTCCGGCAAGGGCGGGGTCGCCTACATCATGAAGACCGAGCACAAGCTGGATCTGCCACGGCGGCTGCAGATCGAGTTCTCCCGGGTCGTCCAGGCGTACACCGACGCCGGCGGTGGTGAGGTGAGCGCCGATGCGCTCTGGGAGGTGTTCCAGCAGGCCTACCTGGCGCCGGACCAGCCGCTGCAGCTGGTCGAGGTGTCCAGTGCCAGTGGCGCCGGCCGGACGTACGAGGTGAGCGCGAGCGTGGTCGACCGCGGCCGGGCTCGGAACATCAGTGGCGAGGGCAACGGCCCGGTATCGGCGTTCGTCGATGCGATCTCGTCGCTGGGCTATCACGTCCGGGTGCTGGACTACGCCGAGCACGCGCTCTCGTCCGGCGGCGATGCCTTGGCTGCCGCGTACGTGGAGTGTGAGGTCGGGGACGGCGAGAACGCCCAGGTGCTGTGGGGGGTGGGTATGGACGCCAACATCGTCACCGCCTCCCTGAAGGCGGTCACCTCCGCCGTGAACCGCGTGATCAGCTGAAGCCGTTGGCCTTGGTGCGGGCGGGCGCGTCGGGGTCGGAGAGCCACTCCTGGAAGAACGGGCCGAGGTCGATGGTGGTGTGGGCCTGCGCAGTCGCCATGAAGTCCTCGAGGCTGCGCGGTCCGCTCTTCTGCTGGGCCCAGCTACGGATCAAAGTGTCGAAGGCGGCGTCGCCCATCACGTTGTCGAGGGCGGCCAGTGTCATCGGGCCGCGGACGTACACCGTATTGAACAGTTCCTCCTTGCCGGGGTCGATCATCGTCGCTCGCCAGAACTCCTGATCACGTTTGGTCGCACGATAGGTGCGGTCCAGCTGTGCGTCGGTGGAACGGTCACCGCGCCGGGCGACCACCTCCCAGTGAGCCCACGACGCGAAGGCCTCGTTGGTGAAGATGTCGTTCCACTGCAGCAACGTGACGTGGTCGCCGAACCACATGTGCGCCAGTTCGTGCACCAGCAACTCGTCGCTGTACTCCTCGTCGAGCAAGGCGCCCCGGTGGTAGACCGGCCGGGTGGCGGTTTCCAGCCCAGCGAACCAGAGGTCGATCGCGGGCACGATCCCGCCGATCTCGGTGTACGGGTACGGGCCGGCGAACGCTTCCAGCTCCCGGATCGCCGTCGGGGTGCGTTCGAGTGCGACGAAGATCCGCTCGCGATCCTGCTGCGCGATCTGCTCACTGACCGCGTAGAAGGATGGTCGACCGTCCGCCTCGCCCTCCCGGATGCTGTAGCGACCGATCGCCAGGAACGTCGCGTACGTCGGCGCCGGCTGACTGGTCTGCCATCGCCAGGTGTCGAACTCGGCCTCGTCGCCGGTGTCCCGGCTGACCAGCCGGCCGACGCTGATCGCCTGATAGGTCCGTGGCACCCGGATCGAGACGTCGAGCAAGGCCGGATCGGAGGGGTGGTCGTTGGCCGGATACCACCAGGCCGATGCCTCGGGCTCACCGGCGACCAGCCACTCGTCCTTGCCGGTCCGCCAGGGCGATTCATCGAAGCCAGGCTGCGGCAGCGAACCCGGTGTGCCGGCGTACTCCACGGTCACGCTGAACTCTCGGCCGGCCTTCACCGGTGCGGACGGCGTGATCCGCAGGTCCTGGAAGCCCTCCAGCGCAAACGTCGCTACGGCGTCGTTGACCAGCACCTTGCTTGCCGGCAACGCGAGATCCAGATAGAAGCTGTTCAGCCGCGCGGTGGCCCGGGCCGTGATGACGGTACGTCCGGTGAGCGTCCCGTCGTTCGGATCGAAATCGACGTCGACCGCGTACTTGACCGCGTCGTAGCCGCCGCTGCCGTAGTCGGGAAAGTATGGGTCTCCGACGCCGCGCGTGCCGCCGATCGTCAGCGGCGTCTGGGTGGATTGCCCCGGAGTTGATTGGCGCGGGGTGGACTGGCCGGGCGCCGGCGGCTTGGCGCTGGGATCCGGCGGCACCGTGGTGGAGTTGGTGGACGTCGCGATCGCCAACGAGGCCAGCGCCAGGGACACGACGACGACCAGGAGGAGGGCAAGTCTCAACAGCCGCGACACAGTCATTCCTCCGCAGATCCATGGGGGTCGTCACCGCTCCGTATCCATGGCGGCGGTCATCGCTCGACGTGTACGAGGGAGCGCAGTCCCCGATCGAGGTGCCAGATCAGGTATGCCGAGGTCAGGCTGCTCGCCTCCTTGGCGGTGGCGGCCGCGACATCGCGGGTTACGGTCCAGCGGCCCTCGAGCAAGGCACCCAGCAGCTCGAAGGTCGCCGGCGACGGGCGAGCCGAGCCTGCCGGACGGCAGCGTTCGCATACTGCGCCGCCGGTGGCGGGGGAGAACGCCTGGTGCGGACCGACCACGCCACATCGGGCGCAGTGACTGAACGAGGGCGCATAGCCGGCGATCGCCAACGCGCGCAGCAGATAGGAATCCAAGATCATCGTGGCCGGTCGCGGGCCGTCAGAGGTGCCCTCGCCCAATGCTCGCAATGCCCCGACCAGCAACTGATACTGCTGGATGGCGGGCTCGCCGACCTCGGGCACCAGCCGGTCCGCGGTCTCCAGCATTGCCTGGCCGGCGGTGTAGGCGGGATAGTCGCCGGTCAGCGGCTCGCCGAACGCGTGCAGGGAGACGACCTGGGTGACCACATCCAGCGTTCGCCCCTCGGCGAACTGCAGGTCGATGTGGGAGAACGGCTCCAGCCGGGCACCGAACTTCGACGAGGTCCGCCGTACTCCCTTGGCGACCGCGCGCACCTTGCCCCGACCGCGGCTGAGCATCGTGATGATCCGGTCGGCCTCACCCAGCTTGTGGGTGCGGAGCACGACGGCTTCGTCACGGTAGGTGGGCACCTCGCTATTGTCCCCATCATGGCCAAGGAACCCACTCGACGCGCCCGGTCGCAACCGCCGGCTCCGCCCACGCCGCATCCGAGCGGGGCTCGGCCGCCGCTGATCCCGGCCAAGAAGGTGCCGCAGCACGTGGCGATCGTGATGGACGGCAACGGCCGTTGGGCGAAGGCACGCAACCTGCCGCGCACCGAGGGCCATGCGATGGGGGAGGCGTCGCTGTTCGACGTGATCGAGGGCGCCATCGAGATCGGGGTGAAATACCTGTCGGCGTACGCGTTCTCCACCGAGAACTGGAGCCGGACCCCGGATGAGGTGCGGTGGCTGATGGGGTTCAACCGAGACGTGATCCGGCGCCGGCGCGACCAGATGGATGCGATGGGGGTTCGGGTCCGCTGGGCGGGTCGGCGACCGCGACTGTGGCGCAGCGTGATCAGCGAGCTGGAGGAGGCCGAGCGGCGCACCATCGACAACGACGTGCTGACCCTGCAGTTCTGCGTGAACTACGGCGGCCGGGCCGAGATCGTGGACGCCACCCGCAAGATCGCCGAGCTCGCCGCGGCCGGCCGGCTGGATCCGAGCAAGATCACCGAGGCCCGGTTCCGCCAGTTCCTGGACGAGCCGGGCATCCCTGATGTGGACCTGTTCGTCCGCTCATCCGGTGAGCAGCGCACCTCGAACTTCCTACTGTGGCAGTCGGCGTACGCGGAGCTGGTGTTCCTCGACCGGCTCTGGCCGGACTTCGACCGGCGGGACCTGTGGCGGGCGATCGAGCTGTATGCCGACCGCGACCGGCGCTACGGCGGTGCGGTGCCCAACCAAGTGACAGGGCCAACCAAGTGACAGGGCCCAACCAGGTGACAGGGCCCAACCAGGTGACCTGACCGGATTCTCAAGATCGACTCCATTTCGACTGTGGATCGGCTGAATTCGACACGAGCACCGGGAACGTTCACCTACCCTTGAGCCGTTCTCGTCGTACTTTTCGGGGGAAAGGACGCCACAGTCTCGTGGCCGAGATGTCTGGTTCTGTTGTGCCCAAGGCCGCCGCGCCGCGTCGGCGCCGGCGGGTCGTCATCCTGCTCATCGTGCTCGGCATCCTCATTGCTGCCGGGCTCACCGCGTACGTCGGTCGGCAGGCCCTGGCGGCCAAGAAGTCGATGGAGCAGGCCCAAGACCAGCTGCAGGTGTTCCGGTCGGCGCTGGGCAAAGCGGACCAGGATCTGCCGGCCCTCTATGCGCCGCTCCGCGCCAGCGCTGACGAGGCCGCGAGCAAGACGGGTGGACCCGTCTGGGCCGCTTATGAGCATGTCTGGTGGATCGGCCCCAACCTGAAAGCGTTCCGGCAGACGACCGAGCTGGTCGATGCCCTGGTTCGTGACGGGGTCGGGCCGTTGGCGACCGGTGCCAACGGAGTGGGCATCGACAACCTGAAGCCCAAGAACGGCCGGATCGACATCGAGCCCATCAAGCGGCTGGCTCCGGTGACGACCGAGGTCAACGAGGCGATCCAGGCGGCCAACACCGCGGCAGCCGACATCGACACCACGCGGGTCGTACCGCAGCTGAGCGCGCCCGTCGAGAAGCTGCAGGATCAGCTGAGCGAGCTTGCGCCGATCAGCCAGGAGCTGAGTGCCACGCTGCCCCTGCTCCCTGGAATCCTCGGCGGAGAAGGCACCAGGCACTATCTGCTGATCTTCCAGAACAACGCCGAGGAGCGCGCCAGCGGCGGCAACCCGGCCTCGATGGCCATGCTGGTGGTCGATGACGGCAAGATCACCCTGGGCCGGCAGGCCAGTTCGGCGAGCTTCCCGCATCCCTACAAGAAGGCGCCGTATGTCCCGCACGGCAAGCGAAACTCCGATTGGGACAAGATCTACACCGAGCGCTCGATCAAATTCGTCGCCAACCTCACCATGACCCCGGACTTCCCGACCACGGCGAAGATGGCCACCGCGATGTGGCAGGACCGGTTCGGCGGGCAGGTCGACGGCGTGATCTCCTTCGACCCGGTTGCCCTCGCCTATCTGCTGAATGTCACCGGCCCCATCAAGCTCGCGGACGAAACGACCCTCACGCCGGGCAATGCGGTGCCATATCTGCTGTCGGAGGTCTATGCGAAGTATCCCGACGGCGAGACCCAGGACAAGGTGTTTGCCTCCGCCGCCCAGACGATCTTCAGCGCTGTCACGAGCGGGAAGGGAGACCCGCGGGCCTATCTCGCGCAGCTGAAGCCGATCGTGGCCGAGCAGCGGCTCAAGGTGTGGAGCGCCAGGACCGAAGAGCAGTCCGTGCTGCTGACGACACCGGTGGGGACCATGCTGCCTGCCGACAACGAGTCGGCCACTGTGCTCGGCGTCTACAACAAGGCGGACTCCACCTCGAAGATGAGCTACTACATGGACGAGCAGATCAAGGTCTCGACGAACACCTGCGAGGCGACGCCGACGCACACGGTGACGGCGACGGTGGTCAACACACTGCCCAAGGACCAGATCGATGCATTGCCGGAGTATGTCCGGGCTCACCAGAAGCACATCCCACCGGGCGGTGACCGTCAGCTCGTGCAGGTCTACGGCCCGGTCGGAGGCAAGCTGAAGTCGGTCACCATCGACGGCAAACCGGTGGTGTGGGGAACCAGCGCCAACTACAAGAAGAACACCGTTGCCGACGCGACCGGTGCCGACATTCGGCGTCCGGCCGCGCACGGCACGATGTACGGGCGGCCGGTCGGGACGGTCCCGATCACGATTCCTGCCGATTCATCGGTGACCGTGAAGGCGGTGTTCACCGGCAGCGCGGAGGACAGCGCGACGGTGCGGGTGTCGCACACGCCGAAGGTGCGCGAGGTGCCGGTGAAGATGAAGGCGGCGACCTGCCGCTGAAGTGCGTCGTCCCGAAGTCAGCAGTTGCTGCAGGTGCCGAAGATCTCCAGGTCGTGGCTGACGTCGCGGAATCCGTGCTCGGTGGCGACGGCGTTCGCCCAACGCTCCACGGCCGGACCGGACACCTCGACCGTACGGCCGCAGGTGCGGCACACCAGGTGATGGTGATGACCGTCGGAGCAACGACGATAGGCAGTCTCGCCCTCGGCCGTGCGCAGCGCATCCAGTTCGCCGGCCTCGGCCAGTGACTGCAGCGTCCGATAGACGGTGGTCAGGCCGATGCTGTCGCCACGCTTGCGTAGCTCGTCGTGGATCTGCTGGGCGGTGCGGAACTCGTGCAGCTCGCCCAGCACTTCCTGGACGGCCGCCCGCTGACGGGTACGGCGCTGTGGGGTCGCTGCGTGTTGAGTGACCATCAGTGCTCGTCGTAGTGGTCGCCGTGCTGGGCGTGTCGATGGCCCTCGTGCACGTAGTCGGTGTGGTCACCGTGCCGGATCGCCGGATGCTCGCAGTCGGGGCCGTGTTTGTGGGGATGGGCCTCGGGCACCGCAACGTGTGGCAGCAGGGTCTCGTCGTCAACCAGCTCCGGTAGCACGGGTGCCACTCTACGTCGCTTTGAGATCAGTGCCGAGTACGGCCAGCTGAGGACGAACACCACGATGGCGAGGACCACGATCAGCGCGCCGGGCGGCGTGTCCAGATAGAACGAGCCCATCGCGCCGCCGACGGTGACGCTGACCCCGACCACCATCGCCGTGATCAACGCTGCATAGAAGCCGCGGACCAGATTCTGCGCGGCAGCCACCGGAACCACCATCAGTGCGCTCACCAGCAGCAGACCGACCGTACGCATCGCGAGAGTCACCGTGACGGCGGCGAGGACCACGATGAGGATGTTGTAGAGCCGGACGCGCAAGCCTTGGGTGCGGGCGAACTCCTCGTCGGTGCTGACGGCGAACACCTGGGGCGCGAGTCCGAGAGTCGGGACCAAGACGAGGACGGCCAGCACGCCGATCACGGCCAGATCGGCGGCGGTGACCGTGGTCAGCGATCCGAACAGATACTGCGAGAGCGCGGCGGCGCCTTGTCCGGCGATGCCGGACATGAGCACGCCGGCGGCCAGCCCGCCGTAGAACAGGATGGCCAGACCGACATCGCCGGTCGCCTTGCCCTGCTGTCGGAGGATCTCCACGACCACCGCACCCGCGACACAGACCGCGACGGCCCACGGGATCGGTGCCTGGCCGGTCATCAGGGCCAGCCCCACGCCGGCGATCGCCACGTGACCGAGTCCGTCGCCCAGCAGACTGAGCCGGCGCTGCACGATATAGATGCCGATGGCCGGCGCGATGATCCCGGTGAGGAGCGCCGCGAGCAACGCGCGCTGCATGAACGGATAGGCCAGGATCTCCATCAGTGGTCAACCGTCCCTTCGAGCCAGCCCTCGGGCTCCGGGTCGACGTGCTCGTGGCCGGTCCGGCGGTGGGCCAGCAGCTGACCGGTCGTGTGCTGGAGCTCAGCCAACGGGCCCTGGGCGATCACTCGGCCCTCCCGCAACAGCACGCCACGATCGATCAGCGGAGTCAACGGGCCGACCTCGTGCAACACCACGACCACTGCCAGACCGGCGTTGACCCGGGCCGAGATCACGTCGGCCAGCACATGCTGATGCTCGAGGTCGACGCCGGCGGTCGGCTCGTCGAGGACCAGCAGCTCCGGTTCGCCGGCCAGGGCGCGGGCGATCAGCACCCGCTGCTGCTGCCCGCCGGACAGCTCGCGTACGTCGGATTTGGCCCGTCCGCCCATGCCGACCAGCTCCAGCGCGTCGTGCACGGCTCGCTTGTCCTTCGCCGAACGGGGGATGAAGGGCTTGCGCAACGCCAGCCGACCGGAGGAGACGACCTCGGCGACGGTGGCGCCGCTGGCGGGCGCGGTGGAGCGCTGCGGCACGTAGCCGATGCGCGACCAGCGACGGAACGTGCCCAGTGGGCTGCCGAACAGGCTGATCGAGCCGCGCTCGACCGGCAACAGCCCCAGTGCAGCTCGGACCAGGGTTGACTTGCCGGAACCGTTGCCGCCGAGCAGCGCGACTGCTTCGCCGGCACGGACCGACATCGAGATCCCGCGCAGCACCGGCAGCCCACCGAGGAAGACCGAGAGGTCCTCAACCCGCAAGACCGGGTCGGCGCTCGCGCCAGACCCGGTCGACTTGCTGTCGGCGGGGGAGCTCAGTGGCATCCGTTCGCTTTCTCCAGCGCGGTCAGATTGCTTTGCATGACGGCAATGTAGTTGTCTCCGGCCGATTCCGGAGTAATCGCCTCGATTGGATCGAGAACGTCGGTCTTCAGTCCGAGGTCACCCGCGATCGACTTGGCGACGGCAGGGGAGACCAGGGTCTCGTAGAAGATGGTGGTGATCCCGTGCTCTTTCGCCTCCTGCTGCACTGCAGCGATCCGAGCCGGCGACGGTTCGGCGTCCGGCGACAGACCGCTGATGCCGATCTGGGTCAGCTTGTACTGCTCGGCGAGGTAGCCGAACGCGGCATGGCTGGTGATGAACTCGCGGCGGTCGCAGGTCTTGAGCCCTTCCGCGTACGAGGTGTCCAGCGTGTTGAGCTCACCGACCAGAGTCTTGCCGTTCGCCGCGTAGTCGGAGGCATGATCCGGGTCGATCCCGGACAGCTGGGCGACGACGGCGTCGGTGATCTTGACCATGTTCACCGGGTTGAGCCAGACATGCGGATCGAGACCACCGTGCTCGTGCTCTTCGTCGCCGTGCTCGTCGCCCTCTTCCTCGGCGTGCTCGTCAGCGGGGGAGTCGTCGGCGTGCTCGTGGTCATGCTCCTCGGCCTGCGTCTGGAGCGGCACGACGGAGGTGGTGTCGAGCACCTGCTGGTTGCCGCTCTGCGCCACCGCCTCGTCCACGGCTGGCTGGAAGCCCTTGATGTAGACGACCGCGCTGGCATCGGAGACGGAGGCGACCTGCATGGGAGTCAGCTCGACGTCGTGCGGCTCGGCACCGGGTGCGGTGAGGCTCTCGACGGTGGCATGTTGACCCGCGACGCGCTCGGCGACGAACTGCAGGGGATAAAACGCCGTGACGACCTTCAGCTGACCAGGCTCGGCCGATTTCGGCTCCTCAGCAGTGCTGCCGCAAGCCGCTGCAAGGAGGAGAGTGCAACCGAGGGCAGCAGCGCCGAGCGCGCGCGGGATGTTCAACATGGCAACCATTATCAGCCTAAGTGAGAATGGTTTTCAAATCGATGGTCTGTTGAGCGTGGCTGGTGGACGTTCGGCGCCCACGGGCCAGAAACGTACGCGGGGTGCGCCTGGTCCGGGTACGTCTTGCGCCCACGGGCCAGAAACGTACGCGGGGTGAGCCTGGTCCGGGTACGTCCTGCGCCCACGGGCCACGAACGTACGCGCGGTGCGCCTGGTCCGGGTACGTCCTGCGCCCACGGGCCACGAACGTACGCGGGGGCCACCCCATTCCCCACTTCGCACCATTTGATGCGACTCCGCACCGCGTAGACGTGGTGCGGAGTGCAACTAAATGGTGCGGAGTCGAATCGGGGGCGATGGATGTGGTGCGGAGTGCAACTAGAGATGCGAAGTGGGGGTTGGACTGGTGCGGGCATGCCGGCGGGCGGGCGCTCCCGGGCACGCCGGCGGGCGATCACGGGCGATCACGGGCGACGCACTCCGCAGGCTCATAGGATTGAGGGATGGCCGAACCCAGCAGCACTCGCCGGCAGATCGAGCAGGCGAGTCGACCCGCGCTCGTGCGGCTCAGCAGCATGCCCAAGCCCCTGCTGCCGTTGGCCACCGTGCTGCTGGTCGCTCTCGGTCTGTTCGCACCATTGCCGATCGCGTTGCCGGCGCTGGCACTCGTGCTCCTCTTCTTCCTCTGGATCGCCTATCTGTCCTGGCCCGTGGTGAGCACCAGCGGCAAGGTGTTGCGCGGTGTGATGGTCGGCCTGGTGATCGCGATGGCGGCCACCAGGTTCTGAGGCGCGTCCTGATTCAGGCAGCGGTGATCTCTGCCAGCCTCGGCTGCTCCACACGACAGAGCAGTCGGTCCAGGACGAATGCCCGGTCGAACTGCATCGCGTAGTCACGTGCCCGCCGAGCCAGTTCCTGGCGCTCGCCCTCAGACATCAGCATCGCGGTGTCCAGGGCGGCCGCGATCGCGTCGGGAGCGTCGGTCGGCACGATCAGGGCCGTGTCGCCGACCGCCTCGCCGACGCCGCCGGTCTCGGTGGTGATGACGGGTCCGCCGCCGGACAGCATCTTCTCCACCAGGGCGATGCCGAAGGTCTCGGTGAACTCCGGTCGCGGCTTGGTCGGCAGCACAAACGCCGCGCAGCCGGCCATCAGCGGCGACCGCTCGGCGTCAGTCACATCGTCGAGGAAGCTGATCCGGTCTGCCGCTGGGGAATCAGCGGCGTACTCCTGCAGCAGGCGAGCCTCGGGACCGTTGCCGGCGATCACCAGTCGGAGGCCCGCGCACTGCTGGCTGGCCGCGAAACCGTCGATCAGATCGTCCACTCCCTTGGCGCGCGCCAATCGGGACAAGAACAGCACATACTCGCCGGTCCGCAGTCCGCGCCGGGCGAGCGTCGCCTCCACCTCGATCGGGTCGGGATCGAGGAACTCGGTGGTGTCGATCGCCGGATAGGAGATGTCGACCCGCTCGGCGCACTGCATGGCGAAGCGGGTGCCGTGCCGGGCGTCGATGGCGGCGGCCGACTCGATGATCAACTGCCGGGTGTACTCCGACACGGCCACCGGTACGTCTGAGCTCAGGTATGACGACAGCACATGCGCGGCCGCGCCGAAGCGGTTCTCCTCGACGCAGGAGCGCACCACGTTGGTGATGTCGGAACCGACGGCCTCGGCGATGGTCGTGACGTTCACCGGCAGCCCGGTCGCCTCGGCTGCGCGGACGGCATCGGTGACTGCCACCGTGTGCGGGCTGAGATAGAGCGACATCGCCAGCGTTGGTACGCCGTCGGTGAAGAGCTCGACCAGACGTCCGGTCAGGCCGGCGAGATAGCGTCCGTCGGGCACCTTGTAGTCACCGACCGGCTCGGGCCGCTCGACGATGATGCCGTCGCTGTAGGGCGCGATGCCGTCCAACGGCTTCAGCGGCAGGCCCGACTCGATCAGCTTGGGGATCGGCCAGCTGATGATGCGCACCTCGGTGAAGCCGCGGGCCAGGGCGGCCTCCGCCAGGTTGCGTGCCTCACCGGAGTGACCACAGATCACCGGGTCGGCGCGGACGACGATGACGAGTCGACGGGGGGTCTGGTGCTTCATGGTGTTACCTCCACTCAGAGGGCGGTGCTGGACAACATCTCGGGGCTGGCTTGACGGGTGTTGGATCGAAGGGCGTCGGGTCGGTGGTCGTGACCCCAGCCGCTGGGCTCGGGGCCGAGGGTGACGACCAGCCGGCCACCGGCGTGCAGCTCTTGGGCGGACAGCCAGGACCGGGCCAGCGGCTGGCCGTTAAAGCTCGCCGACTGGACGTAGGAGGCCGGACCCTCCGGTTCGGGCTCGACGAAGCCGATCGTCTCGATCTCCAGATCTCGGCCGCCGATCGTCAGCCGTGCCTCGGAGAAGGAGGGGGCGTTGAGCAGATAGCGGCTCTGGCCGGCGATCGGGAACAGGCCGAGGCTGGCCCACACATACCAGGAACTGAGGCCGCCGGAGTCGTCGTTGCCGGGAAGCCCGCCGCGACCCAGACCGAACTGGTTGTTGACTGCGGCGTGCACGACTTCTGCGGTCCGGTCCGGCCGACCGGCGTAGTGATAGGCCCACGGTGCTTCCAGGTCCGGCTCGTTGTTGAGTCCCTCGAACCGGTTGAGGGCCGAGCCTGCGGCCAGCTCCTCGAGTCCGGGCCGCTCACCGGGCGGCTTGACCGGATCGGCGCCGTACCCGAAGAACGCGTCCAGCAAGGACACGAAGCGCTCATCCCCGCCGGCCAGCCCGATCCGGGTCGCCATGTCGGGCAGCAGACGGAAGGAGTAGTTCCAGCGACCGCCCTCGTAGAAGGTCGAGTCGACCAAGAGTCCGGTCGCCGGGTCGTACGCATTCACCCAGCGAGTCGCCAGAGCTTCGAGCTGTTCGGCATGCCGGTTGTCGCCGAGGTGGCGGGCGACCACCGCGGTGCTGCGATAGCCGACGGAGAGATCCAAGGTGTGGGTCACCGGGTGCGTGATCCCGTGCAGCAGGTACTCCTCGCCGTACGACCGGCGGAGGTCGGCATCGAGGTGGCAGAGGGCCCACTCCCAGTCGATGCCAGGCATCCCCAGCTGACAGAGATCGGCGAGGAACGTGTGCGCGAGCGCGCTGCCCTGGCGAGAGAACCGATCTGCCCCTTTGGCCATCCGATAGCCGATCGGGAGATTGCCCTCCTCCTCGCAGATGCTGAGCAAGGCGTTGGCCAGTTCGACGGCGCGCTCCGGGAAGAGCGCGGTGATCAGCGGTAGCTGAGTCCGGTAGATGTCCCACATCGTGCAGATGTCGAACACGAAGGGCCCGTCCGACGGCCAGAACGGGCTCTCGCCGGAGGCAAAGCAGGGCTTGATCAGCGAGTGGTAGAGCGCGGTCGAGAAAACTCTCCGCCGACTGTCGGAGCCGGTGTCGACGGCGACCGTGTCGAGATGTTCTCGCCAGACGGCGGCGGTGTCGGACCGGCGGGCGTCGAAGCGGTACGCCCCGGTGCCGCAGTCGGTGCGGAGATTCTCGGTCGCCTGCCCGACACCACGGAGGGAGAAACCGAACCGTAGCTCCACGACCTGGCCGGCTTGGGTCGGACCACGCCACATCAGGCCGAACGGACGCAATGTGGTGGGTCGGATGCGGTCGAAGTCGAGCCGGGTGCCGCCCGGGACCAGCCGCCGGTCGTACCAGAGCAGTTGGTGGAAGCCCGGGCTGTCGCATTCCATCCGGACCGCGAGGGGTGCGCCCTCGAGCACCACCTCGGCCTGAGCCGCCCCCGGTCCGACCGTCTCGAGCAATGCCCGCAGCGGGACTGTGGCGCCGTACGGGATCTGCAGGCCACCGAGGGACAGGTCGATGACGATCCGGGCGTCGTGATGCTCGGGAAAGGTGTAGCGGTGCACCGCGCTGCGTGGGCCGACGGTCACCTCGCAGCGGATCCCCGAGGACAGCGTGGCCGCGTAGTAGCCGGGCTCGGCGACCTCGTCGAGCAGTTGCCAGGTGCTGCCCAGGGCGTCGAGCGGCTCCAGCATCGGCGTCACGCGGAAGTAGTTGTAGTACTTGCGGATCGCCCCGGTGCCTGATTGGTGAAAGTGGGTGAACCCGGAGGCGATCAGCTCCTCGTACATGCGCGGTGGCACGCCTTCGGTGTTCAGCTCGTACAGGCCGTAGCCAGTCGGATAGGCCCCCGAGTAGGCACCGGCCGACACCATCCCGAAGGGGTACGTCGCGCTCGGGTGGGTGTTGCCGATCTGGGGTTTCGGCGACCACCAGGTTGCGGCCAGCCCGTGCGGAGAAGGCAGATCGGACGCGCCGGAGCCGACGAACGGATCCACGTACTCGAACATTCCGCCTCACTCTCGGCTGGCTCGTTCTCGGCTGGCTGGTGACGTTGGTGCTGGTCTGTTCCTCTCGATGCCTCGGCATCGGTGCTTGGTTGACGTCGAACGTAGGAGGCGGTCGTTACGTCGGTGTATCGGCGAGATGAAGGTTGATGTAGTGGGTCCCGTCGCGAGTGGCCGAGCAACGAGTGACAACTGACGCCGTGGCGTGCGTCACATGGGGAACCGGTGGACAAGGCAAGCCGTTGGTGTCGAGTGAAAAGTAAATAGATGAACGATCAACCATTGAGGACGAAGACCCCCCTTCCCTCCCCGCTCTGGTGACCAGCCGTCGCCCACCCCCGAGGAGTTTCGGTGCCCCCGTCCAAGAAGAAGCGCATCCTGATCGCTGTCCTGTCCGGCGTCGTCGTCGTGATCCTGGCCGCGATCATCGGCCCGATCATCTATGCGCGGACCCAATCCGCGGCGCCGCCGCCGCTCTCGGTGACCAGTTCACCGACGGCCTCACCAACCGGCAGTGCCGATGCCTCAGGATCGCCGAGTGCGGCCGACACTCCGAGCGCGAGCGCGGCCAGTGACGACGACGGAACCTGGGAGGTCTCCGACGGGTCGGAGGCCGGCTACCGGGTGGATGAGGTGCTCAACGGACAAGACGTCACGGTGGTCGGCCGGACCGACAAGGTGAGCGGCACGATCGAGATCGCCGGCAACGAGCTCACCGCTGCTGAGATCGAGGTGGATGTCGCCTCGGTAGCCACCGACACGGACCGACGAGACACCTACTTCCGTTCGAACGCGATGCAAACCGACGAGCACCCCACGGCGACCTTCACGCTGACCAAGCCTGTCGAGCTGCCCGAGATCGGTGCCAAAGCGGTCAAGGTCAAGGCCACCGGGAACCTGGAACTGGCCGGTGCGTCCCGTCCCGTGACCGCCACCATCGAGGTCGTGCGGGCCGGCGACTCGGTCCGGGCCTCCGGTTCGATCGACGTCACCTTCGCCGACTGGGGCATCCAGGCGCCGAACCTCGGGTTCGTCAAGGTCGAGGACTCCGGCCAGGTCGAGTTCCTGGTCGAGCTGGAACAGCAGTAGCCGACGACCTCCCGCCAGGTGGTCAGACCTGCTGGATCCCTGCCGGGTGATCGGTGTGCCGCGCCAGGCTGCGTAGGTCCTCGGGATCGGACGTCCAGATGTCGGCCCGCTCGTCCGAGGCGACAAGCGCTACGTGGGCATCGATGACATCGGAAGTGCCGGTCGCGGCGAGGAGTATGCCGATCCGATGCGCGTCGTCGGGAGTAAGGGCGACCAGCCGGCAGCCACGAAGAAATCGCCGAAGTTGGACCTCGCGTGGTGACCGGCTGACCTGAGCAACGACTGGCGCCGTGGTGATCGGCTCGATCCCCAACTCAAGGCGGGCTCGGTGTTCGGCCCAGATGCGTCGGTTGTTCGATTCGGCCGCGATCAGGGCGGCGGCGTCGTACACGGTGCTCATTCGGCATGCACCGCGGTTTACGCCGAGGCGCGCAACGTCGAAGCTCCGGCGATCCGTGCTCGGGCGGCGGCCATCTCCTCATCGGTGAGTTCGCCGTGCTCCCGTTCCCACTCAGCCACGGCGGCGAGGCCATCGCGGATCCGTAGCGCTCGACGCGCGGCCTCGGTCATCCAGGCGGACACGCTCACGCCATCCTCGGCGGCCGCGGTCTCCACCTGCCGGGCGACACCAGATTCGACGCTGATCGCAAGCTTGCGCGATGGGTTTCCACGAGGCATGGCAGAAGTCTACTACTGCGGTAGGAGGCTTTGCGGGGGTATTCAGAGGTACTGTCAAATCCGCAGTAACGGATAAGGGCCACCGACAGGGGAGAACCCCGCGTTGCATCGGCTGCGGGAGGCTGGATGGTCGATACGGATCAGCCGGGTCTGCTGGAACGCTCCGGCGCGAGATCCGAACTCGCCGCGGCCACGGACGTCTTGGACCGTGGCGGTGGCCGGCTGGTGCTCGTGCACGGGGAGGCCGGGATCGGAAAGACCAGCCTGATCCGCGCTTACTGCGCCGGATTGGACTCGGACCGCCGGGTGCTGCTCGGCCGTTGCGACGACCTCGCCGCCGCACCCCCGCTGGGTGCGGTCCGCGAACTCGTCGACGGCCTGGCCACGCGCGGTGATCGTGTCGAGCTGGGCGATCATCCCGGCCGAGCCCTGTACGACGCCTTGCGGAGCGAACCGACCATCTGTGTCATCGACGACGTCCACTGGGCCGACCAGGCGACACTGGACGTGCTGACCTATCTCGCACGGCGGGTGTCGGAAATGCGGTTGCTGCTGCTGTTGACGTTCCGCGACGACGAGTTGCCCGCCGATCACCCGCTGCACCGCACCTTGGCCGCCGCGCCACCTTCGCACTGCCGGCGGATCGGCCTGGCGCCGCTCAGCTTGGCCGCGGTACGTCGACTTGCGGCACCCGGAGTCGACGCGGAAGCGGTGCACCGCGTCACCGGAGGCAACCCGTTCTTCGTCACCGAGGCGCTGACGGCGGGGACCAGCCGGGTGCCGGCCAGCGTCCGGGAATCGGTGCTCGGTCGGTTCGCTCGGCTTCCCTCCGGCGCCCGAGCCACAGCCGAGTTGGTGAGCGTCGTGCCCGGCCGGGCGGAGCAGTGGCTGGTCGAGGCATGCCTCGAAGGGGCCGCCGATGTCGCGGCGGGTGAGAGGTACGGACTGCTGGTCGTCACGCGCGAGGGCATCAGCTTCCGGCACGAGCTCGCCCGGCGAGCCATCGAGGAGTCGCTGTCCGGGCAGCAACGCACCGAGCACAACCGTGCGGTGCTGCGCGAGCTGGTTGCTGCCGATGCGCCCGATGCCCGACTTGCCCACCATGCCTGGCGGGCCGGCGACGCGGCCGCGGTGATCCGGCACGGTCTCGCCGCCGCGACGAGCGCCGCCGCGTCGAACTCCCACCGGGAAGCGGCCGACCTGCTGGGTCAGGTGCTGGCGCACGCGACGATGCTGGCTCCGCGCGTATTGGCCGATGTGCTCGAGGACTATTCGACCGAGTCGTATCGGGCCGGGAGGCAGGAGCCTGCGGTGCGTGCTCGCGAACGTGCGCTGGCCATTCGGCGTGAGCTGGGCGATCCGCGCCGGGTCGGCCACACGCTGGGCTGGCTCGCGCGGGTGCGGTGGGTCTATGGCGACCGAGCCGGTGCCGAGGCTGCGGCGGATGAGGCCGTCGCGGTGCTCGTAGCTGCGATCGGAGACGATCCCCCGTGCCGTGAGCTCGCCATGGCGCTCAGCATTCAGTCCCAGCTCGCGATGCTCGCCCAGCGCGACGACGAGGCCATCCGACAGGGCGAGCGTGCAGCGGTGATCGCGCAGGCGGTCGGCGACGTCGAGACCCTCACCCACGCCCAGGTCAACATCGCCAGCGCAGTGGCTCAGCGCGATCTCGACGCGGGGTTGGAGCAGTTGAAGCAGACGGCCCGATATGCGGCTGCGCTCGGCCACGACGACACGGCATGTCGCGCGCTCACCAACGCCACCTGGCGCTGCATGACCAACCACCGGATCCCCGACGCGATGGAGTTGGTCGAGCAGGCGATGGCGTTGGCCCGGGAGCGAGAGATGTCGATCTACATCGACTATCTCCAGGTCACCCGCGCCCTGCTGGCGCTGGCGCGCGGCGAGCTGGCGTTGGCGGCGACGTTGGTGGAACAGGCGCCCAACGCCAATCGTGCACCGTCATTGTTCGTGCGCGCGGCCATCGCCGTACGGTGTGATGTCGACGATCCGGTCGCGCTGCTGGCCGAGGGCTGGCGTGTCGCCCAGGCGACGGACGAGCTGCAGCGGCTGCGGCCGATGGCGAGCCTCCGCGCCGAGTGGGCATGGCTGCACGGCGACGGGGCAGCGATGGACGAGGCGACTCGCGACACGTACCGGCTGGCGCTGCGACGCGGCACGCCGTGGGAGTTCAGTGAGCTGGCTGAGTGGCGCTGGCGCGCCGGGGTGCTCGACGCCGTGCCGGATCGGCTGGCCGAGCCGTACGCGCTCGCGGTAGCGGGTCGGGCACGCGAGGCCGGCGCAGTCTGGGCGATGCTCGGCGAGCCGTACCAGCAGGCGCTCGCGTTGCTCGGCTCGGACGATGCCGGCGATGTCACCGACGCCATCGAGCTGCTGGACCGGATCGGTGCCGTGGGGGTGCTTCCGTTCGCACGGGCGCGGCTGCGCGAGCTCGGTGTGGCGAGTGTCCCGCGAGGACGGGCGCGCAGCACCCGCGTCAATCCGGCGGGCTTGACCGACCGGCAGCTCGAGGTGCTCCGGCTGCTGGAGCGGGGCATGTCCAACTCCGACATCGCTCGGCGCCTTGTACTCTCGCCGAAGACCGTCGAGCACCATCTCGGCGCGGTGTTCGGCAAGCTGGGCGTCACCTCGCGCGCGGACGCTGCCGCCGTCGCCCGCCGGCTCGGAATCGACACGGGCCGGCCAAAACCTGGGTGGCGCCGGGCCATCTTGGGGGGTGCCCTCCCGATACCGGTGAGGTCGGTCGGTTCCTAGCGTCATGGACATGACGACAGACCTGACCACTCACACATCGCCGAACGCCGCGTCCCGGGTCGAGATCCCGGGGTTTCGCGGCGAGTTGATCGAGCCCGGGGACGCGGGCTACGACGCCGCCCGCGCGGTCTACAACGGCGCGATCGACCGGTACCCCCGACTCGTCGCCCGGTGCGTCGACGCCGCGGACGTGATGGCCGCCGTCAGGGCCGCACGTGCCGCCGACCTCACCATCGCCGTCCGCGGCGGCGGCCACAACGCCGGCGGTCTCGGGGTGTGGGACGACGCCCTGGTCGTCGACCTCACCCCGATGCGGTCGGTCCACGTCGACCCAGCTGAACGCCTGGTGCGGGTCGACGGCGGAGCCGTCTGGGGCGACGTCGACCACGCCACGCACCCGTTCGGGCTGGCGGTGCCGAGTGGCTTCATCTCCTCCACCGGTGTCGGCGGTCTCACCCTGGGCGGCGGCATCGGCTACCTCAGCCGGCAGTTCGGACTCACCATCGACTCCCTGCTGGCCGTCGACGTGGTCTTGTCCGACGGCACGCTGGTCACTGCCGATGCCGATCGTCGCCCCGACCTGTTCTGGGCGGTCCGCGGCGGCGGTGGCAACTTCGGGGTCGTCACCTCCTTCACCTTCGGTGCCCATCCGGTACGAACCGTCGCCGCGGGACCGATGTTCTTCGATGCCGCCCGCGGCGCGGAGGTGCTGCGGGCCTGGGACGAGCTGCTCGACTCCGCATCGGAGAGCTTGAACGGCTGGTTCGGGTTTCTCAGCGTGCCGGCCGTGGACGACTTCCCGGCGGACCTGCGCGGACGCACGGTTGCGGCGATCATGTGGTGCCACAATGGTCCGCTGGCCGAGGCGAGACAGCTGCTGGCGCCGTTGCGAGACCTCGACCCGCTGCTGGACGGGGTCGGCGAGGTGCCATGGCCGGCGCTGCAGTCGATCTTCGATCCGCTCTTCCCGGCCGGGCTGCAGTGGTATTGGCGGACCGACTTCGTCGACGAGCTGACCGACGAGGCGATCGCGGTGCACCTGGAACACGGAACCGAATTGCCGTCGCCGCAGTCGACGATGCATCTCTATCCGGTCAGCGGTGCCGCCGGACGCGTGCCAGCTGGCGCGACCGCGTACGCCCATCGGCAGGCGAAGTATGCCCAGGTGATCGTCGGGGTCGATCCGGACCCGGCCAAGCTCGCGTCGGTGGCGAGCTGGGCCCGCGACTACCACGACGCCCTTCATCCGCATTCGGTCGGCGGCGGCTATGTCAACATGATGATGGATGACGAGGGCCTGGACCGGGTGCGCGCCAGCTACCGCGACAACTTCGCCCGACTGGTCGAGGTCAAGCGCCGCTATGACCCGGACAACACCTTCCACATCAACCAGAACATCCCCCCGGATGCGATCTCATGACCTCGCAAGCGTCACGACGCGCGCGTGGTGTCTACCGCGTTCCATACGTCAACGGCACCCGCGTCCGGGTGAACGGCGACGCCGGATCCCACTACCCGCCGACCCGCTACGACCTGGTCGGGATGGGTCGAGACGACGGGGTCTATCGGATCGCCGCCGCGGCAGACGGAATCGTCCGCAGGCTCGTCGACCAGTTCAACCAGAACCGGCCGGATGGCAACCCGTGTGACAACAACCACGTGTGGCTGGAGCATCCGAACGGCGAATGGACCAAGTACACCCACTTGCGCCAGGGCAGCGCCACCGCGGCCGGACTGGTGCTCGACGGCCCGGTGGCCGCGGGTGCCCCGCTGGGCATCGAAGGCGATGTCGGCTGTGCCCATGGGCAGCATCTCCACTTCGAGGTGGCCGTTCCGGACCCCAACTTGAGCGATCCGATCACCCCCGACGGCTTCATCATCCCCGACCACCGCCGCAATCGGATCCCGTGGATCTGTGGGATCCCCGGCCGACAGTTCGTCGAAGGCCGGACCTTCACCGCAGTGGCGTACCCGTCGAGGGACATCGCCGTGCTTCCCGAATCGGTCACCTTCGCGAAGGTGCCGATCGGGCACGGCGAGACCGAGATCTGCACCGTGGTCAACCTCGGCCGGACGGCTGCCACCGTCGCCGTGAGCGGTTCGCCAGGCGGGTCGGTGCTGGCCTGGTTCCCGGTCCGTGCCACTCGGCTGGCCCCGGGCGACTTCATCGACATCCCGATTCGCTTCACTCCGGTGTCGGTGCTGCCCGCCCGGGAAGCGTTGACGTTGACCGTCGACGGCGAGAAGACGCAGGTGAATGTCATCGGCATCGGCGCCGGAACCGGTCCGTGGCCGGCGATCGTGGCGGTGCCCGGCTCGCTCACGTTCGGGTCCGTACCCCTCCGCGGCCGGGCCACCGACCCGATCACGCTGACCAACCGCGGTGCCGGCCGAGCGAAGATCACCACGCCCGGTACGCCGTCGGGTTCGGTGTTCCATCGGTTCGCGCTGAACACGACCCTCGAGGCCGGCGAGTCGGTGGGGATGCCGATCCGGTTCCGGCCGACCAGTGTTGGGCCCCGGCGGGAGACCCTGGTGGTCAGCGTGACCGGCGGTGACCCCGTCGAGGTGCCGTTGCTCGGGTCCGGTGCTCCGCTGATCGAGTTCGAGCCTGCCGAGCTGGACTTCAAGGGGCTGCCGCTCGGACGCACCGCGACCAAGACGGTCAGCATCGTCAATCCATCGCCGGATGATGGGGTCTCGGTCACGATCCCATCGGCGAGGACGAACGGCTTCCGTTGGCCCGCCGTCTCGACCGTGATCCCGGCCGACGGCCGCCTCGCGGTCACGGTCACCTTCGCGCCGCTGCGACAGGGACCGCTCAGCGCCACGCTGCTGGCAACGGTCGCAGGCCCCGCTCCGTACACCCGCCGCCTCAGGATCGTCGGCACCGGAACGGGAGGTCCACACGTGCCATGACGACCGCACGCCGCATCGTGCTCACCCGGAATTCCATCGTCGCAGACCAGGGTGGCCCCGTACTCTGTCGCGGGTGTTGGTGATCACCCGCTTCCGTGTCCACGACGTCGAGGGCTTCCGCGACCGCGCCGCTGCTGCGCTCGAGGTGTTCCAGGCCAGGAAGGGTTTCCTGGCCGCGGACTTGGAGCGCAATCTGGACGACGAGGAGCTGTGGGTGCTGGTCACCCGGTGGCGTGATGTCGGATCCTACCGGCGGGCGCTGCAGGGCTATGAGTCCAAGTTGGTCGTCGTGCCACTGCTGTCGGAGGCGTTCGACGAGCCATCGGCGTACGAGGATCCGGCCCTGCTGTGATCATCACCATCAGCGTCGGCGCTACCGGGCTCGGGCCTGCTTCCGACCTGGGATTCCTGCTGCACAAGCATCCCGACAAGCTGCAGTCGTTCGCGTTGTCGGTCGGGACGGCGTACGTCTGCTATCCCGAAGCCAGCCCCGAACGCTGCACCGCTGCCTTGTTGCTGGAGGTCGACCCGATCGGTCTGGTCCGCGGTGGGTCGCGCTCGCGACCGGGGCCGCAATCACTGGCGCAGTATGTCAACGACCGCCCGTACGCCGCGTCGTCGCTGCTCAGCACCGCGTTGACCAAGGTCTTTCGAACGGCGATGACGGGCCGCTGCGATAGTCGTCCGGAGTTGGCCGCGACCTCGCTGGAGCTGGAGATCGTCTTGCCGGCGCTGCCGTGTCGGGGTGGCGTGGGACTGGCGTTGCGGATCTTCGAACCGCTCGGCTGGACCGTGGCGGCCACCCCGATCCCGCTCGATCCGACCGTGCCGGAATGGGGCGACTCCCGCTATCTGTCGTTGCGGTTGACCGGTCGGCTGCGGTTGGCAGATGCGCTCAACCACCTGTACGTGCTGCTGCCCGTGCTCGACGACGCCAAGCACTACTGGGTGAGCACCGACGAGATCGACAAGCTGATCCGGGCCGGGGAGGGTTGGCTGGCCGGGCACCCGGAGAAGGCACTGATCACCAAGCGCTATCTGCGGCACCGTGGCTCGCTGACTCGGACCGCGCTCGGGCGGCTGGCCGAGGTCGACGATCTTGATCCCGACGACGTCGAGGTTACGGAGCCGGTGCCGGAAAGGATGCCGAGCCTCGCCGAGCAGCGCCGCGGCGCCGTCCTCGCGGCGGTGCATGCTTCGGGAGCACGTCGGGTCGGTGATCTCGGCTGCGGTGAAGGAGCGCTACTGCCGGCATTGCTGGCCGACCGCTCGATCGAACACGTGACCGCGGTCGATGTCTCTTCGCGGAGCCTGGAATTCGCCGCCCGGCGGATCCGACTGGACCGGATGAACGAACGACAACAGGCTCGGATCTCGCTGTTGCATGGCTCGCTGACGTACGCCGATCAGCGGCTGGCCGAGCTGGATGCGGCGATCCTGATGGAGGTGATCGAGCACCTTGACGAGTCCCGGCTGCCTGCGCTGGAACGCTGTGTGTTCGGCACGGCGGCACCGGACACCGTGATCGTCACCACCCCCAATGCCGACTACAACGTGCGCTACGAATCCTTGCCGGCGGGGGAGTATCGGCATCGCGATCACCGCTTCGAATGGGGCCGCGCCGAGTTCGCTGCCTGGTCGGAGCGGGTCGCGGCGACGTACGGGTATGAGGTCCGGCTGCTGCCCGTCGGACCGGTCGATCCCGAGGTGGGCTCGCCGACCCAAATGGCGATTCTGAGTCGCGCTGCCGCACCCAACGTCGGGGTAGGTGAGGACCATGTCTGAGCAAAGAGCGCATCAACTGGCGATTCCCGAACTGAGCCTGGTGGTGCTGATCGGGGTGTCCGGGTCGGGGAAGTCCACCTTCGCCGCGCGGCACTTCAAGGCCACCGAAGTGGTCTCCTCCGATGTCTGCCGCGGACTGGTGGCCGACGACGAGAACGATCAGGCGGCGACCAAGCCCGCCTTCGAACTGCTGCACACCATCGTCGGGATCCGGCTGCGTGAGGGCCGGCTGGCGGTGGTCGACGCGACCAATGTGCAGCCGGAAGGGCGCAAGGCGCTGGTCGCCCTGGCCAAGGAGCACGATGTGCTCCCGGTGGCGATCGTGCTGGACGTGCCGCCGGCGGTGTGCCGGGACCGCAATCGGAGTCGAGCCGACCGGCCGTTCGGTGAGCACGTGATCCGGCGCCAGCATGACCAGCTGCGGCGTAGCCTGCGCGGCCTGGAGAAGGAGGGTTTCCGAACCGTCCATCGGCTGACCGACCCGGCCGAGATCGAGCAGTCGGTGATCGTTCGCAGCCGGCTCTACACCGACCGGCGCGACGATCATGGCCCGTTCGATGTGATCGGCGACGTACACGGCTGCCGGGCTGAGCTGGAGACGTTGCTGATCGAGCTGGGCTATGTGATCGGGCGCGACGGCCAAGGGCGGGCGATCGGGGCGCACCACCCGGACCGGCGGGTGATCTTCGTCGGTGATCTGGTGGATCGGGGTCCTGACTCGCCCGGGGTGCTTCGGCTGGCGATGGGCATGGTCGCGGCCGGCGATGCGCTGTGCGTTTCCGGCAACCACGAGGCCAAGCTGCTGCGGGCCCTCCGCGGCCGGAAGGTGCAGGTCAGCCACGGACTGGCCGAGACGTTGGCTCAGCTCGATGCCGAGCCGCCGGAGTTCCGGGCCGAGGTGGAGCGGTTCGTGGACTCCTTGATCAGCCACTATGTGCTGGATGACGGCCAGTTGGTGGTCGCCCATGCCGGTCTGATCGAGCGATATCAGGGCCGGGCGTCGGGCCGGGTCCGCTCCTTCTGTCTGTACGGCGACACCACCGGGGAGACCGACGAGTACGGGCTCCCGGTCCGGTTGCCCTGGGCTCGGGACTATCGAGGTGCGGCGATGGTCGTCTATGGCCACACGCCGACCCCGGACGCGGAGTGGGTGAACAACACCATCTGTCTGGACACAGGCTGCGTGTTCGGTGGCCGGTTGACCGCGCTGCGCTATCCGGAGCGCGAACTGGTGGCCGTCGACGCGGGCGAGGTCTACTACGAGCCGGCCCGGCCGTTGGCGAGCAGCGCTCCGGCGGCAATCGGAGCGGGGCGTGATCCGGAGGTGTTGGATCTCACCGATGTGACCGGCTCGCGGGTGCTGCACACCGGCTATCTCGACCGGATCGGAGTCCGCGCCGAGAATGCCGCGGCTGCGCTGGAGGTGATGAGCCGGTTCGCCATCGATCCGCGGTGGCTGATCTATCTGCCGCCCACGATGAGTCCAGTCGCCACTTCGAGCGAGCCTGGACTGCTCGAGCATCCTGCGCAGGCGTTCGATGCCTATCGAACCGATGGCGTACCGGCGGTGATCTGCGAAGAGAAGCACATGGGCTCGCGGGCGGTGGCGCTGGTCTGTCGCGATCTGGCGGCTGCCCGGGCTCGGTTCGGCGCGCCCGATGATGCCCTGGGTGCGGTGTGGACGCGTACCGGACGGTCCTTCTTCTCACCCGAACTGACCGCTGAGCTGGTGGAGAGACTGCGTACGGCGGCGGAACGAGCCGGTCTGTTCGACGAGTTGGACACCGGCTGGCTGTTGTTCGACGCGGAACTGCTGCCGTGGAGTGCCAAGGCGGGAGATCTGCTGCGCAGCCAGTACGCCGCCGTCGGTGCCGCCGCTGGTGCGGCTCTGCCTGTGGCGGTGGAGGCCCTGGCGCAGGCACAAGCGCGTGGGGTCGGGGTCGGCGAACTGCTCGGTCGCACCGAGTCCCGGTTGGCCAACGCGGAGCTGTTCCGCGCGGCGTACCAGCGTTATTGCTGGCCGACCGACGGTCTGACTGGGGTACGGCTGGCGCCGTTCCAGCTGCTGGCCGGCGAGGGCCGGGCCTACCACGATCAGCCGCATTCGTGGCACCTGAGTCTGGCCGATCGGCTGGTCGAGGCCGACCCGGAGCTGATCGCCCAGACCCGCCGGCTGGTGGTCGACCTGACCGATGAGACGAGCCTGCAGGCGGGGATCGACTGGTGGACCGAGCTGACCGACGCCGGAGGCGAGGGGATGGTGGTCAAGCCGCTATCCAACCTAGTCCGGACCAAGTCGGGTGTGCTGCAGCCTGGGCTCAAGGTCCGCGGCCGGGAGTATCTGCGGATCATCTACGGTCCCGACTACACCGAGCCCGCCAACCTGAGCCGGCTGCGGGATCGCCGGCTGGGGCACAAGCGGTCGATGGCCCTGCGCGAGTATGCGCTGGGCCTGGAGGCGCTGGATCGGGTCGCTCGCGGCGAGCCGCTCTGGCGCGTGCACGAATGCGTCTTCGCCGTCCTGGCGCTCGAGTCGGAGCCGGTCGATCCTCGCTTGTAAGCAAGGTCAGAAGTCGCTCGGGTTCCGTGTTGTCGCGCTATCTGGAGATGGAGCGACAACCTCAAACCCGAGCGACTTCGAGTCAGGACTTGGGAGGCTGCCGGAGCAGGCGGGAGAGCCGGGCTTGTCGCGATGGGTCACGAATCGCCTGGGCGAGCGCGGTGCCCGGGACGATCACGAGGTCATCGGTCTCAGGTGGATGATTCGGCCTGGGCTTTCAAGCCCGCAGTCTCCATGGTCAGGTAGCGATTCGTCAGGCCCTTGGTGAGTGTGCCGATCAACCAGCCGCCGGGACCGTTCTGGTCGAGTCGGGAGATCGCTCGCGACCCGTCGCCGGATGCCTCGACATAGTGTCCACCGACGGTCGTCACACCGGGGGCCTTGGCAACCCAGATGAAGTGGCTGCCGTCGACGAGTTCGGTGACCTCCCAGACCGCCGCGGGCAGCTTCGGCTGCCTGATCCGGGCTTTGGAGCCGACTCGCAGTGGACCGGTGTCGAGCCGCTCGACCGACGTCACCGAGGCAGTCCATTCCGGCCAGCGCTCCACATCGCTGAAGACCTCGAACACCCGCGCCGGTGGCGCGTCGATCTGGGTCGATGATTCGAATCTCATGCATCCATGGTCCCATCGACTCGGGCGGCGAATTCGGTGGGAATCAGGCGATCGAGAAGTAGTTTGCTGTGCCAAAAACTGCGATTTCGGGACCGCACACTACTTCTCGATCCGCTCGCCAGTGCATTGCCGCTCTTCATCTGTACAAGTCATGAGTTCAAACGTACAGTTGAGGTATGTCGACGATCAGCGTGACCGAGGCGCGAGCGCAGCTACCCGGGGTGGTGGAGCGCAGCGTGACCGAGGCGGTGCTCCTGGAGCGCCGCGGTCGAGTCGTCGCGGTGGTGGTAAGTCCCGAGTTCTATCACCGGGCGCTGGATGCCCTGGAAGAGGCGAACGACGTGGCTGCCTTTGATGCCGCGATGGCCGAGGAAGGTCCGAATCTGCCGTGGGCCCAGGTCAAGGCGGATCTCGGCTGGAGCTGAGCCCATGCCGACGTACGAGGTTCAGGTCCGGCCGGCTGCCATACGCGCCTTGCGGAGGATCGCTCATGCCGATCGCGATCGGATCCAAGCGGCGATCGGACTGTTGGCAGCAGATCCCCGGCCACCTAACTCACACCGGTTGGCCGGACGTCCCGCATACCGGGTCAGGGTCGGCGACTACCGGATCATCTACACCTGTGATGATGGGCTTCTCGTCATCGTGGTCGTCACGTTGGGCCACCGCAGGGATGTCTATCGACGCTGATCGGAGTTCGGCGATGACGATCCCCGCCACGGGGTGAGCCGAGGGATCCAGCCGGGCACCGCACGCAGATATTCCTCATACTCCTGGCCGTACCGCTCCCTCAGGGTGGGCTGCTCGTAGCCGAGGACGAATCCGACCACCGCGATCGCCACCACCAGCGCGTACCCGAACAACACTGGCCGGCCGAGCACCAGACCTTGCCCGAGGATGGTGGCCAGGACCGCGACGTACATGGGGTTGCGCACGTAACGGTACGCACCGCCGATCACCAGCCGCTCGGTCGGCGCCACGGGCGCGGGCGTGCCGCGGCCCTCGATGACGAAGCGTACGAAGGCGTGCACCAGAAGTATCGCGCCGGCGACAGTGAGCACCGCGCCGACGAGCCGGATCGGCCACCATAGGGGCTGCGAGTGCCACCCGGTCAGCGCGAACGGGATCACGCCGGCAACCACCCCTGGCGTCACGGCGAAGAAGATCGCACTCCCGGCCGCTGCCGCCCCTGTGCGCATGTGGACCCTCCACTGTGTTGAGCCCAGGCTAGCCCCGCCAGGAATCCCTCGGGTGACCAAGCACACGGCGTCAAGAACTCGGCGGCGGACCAAGATCTGGGCGGCTAGGCTGGACCGTCGCGCCCTCCCAGCCGGGGAGGGTTGATGGACAGATACTCAGGAGCGAAGTTCCCGTGGCAGCGACCAGCCGACTCGACAACGTCATCAGCCTCTGCAAGCGGCGGGGGTTCGTGTTCCCCGCCGGCGAGATCTACGGCGGCACGCGGTCGGCCTGGGACTACGGCCCCTTCGGCGTGGAGTTGAAGGAGAACATCAAGCGGCAGTGGTGGAAATCCGTCGTCACCGGCCGCGACGACGTCGTCGGCATCGACTCCTCGATCATCCTGCCCAAGCAGGTCTGGGAAGCCTCCGGCCACCTGACCGCCTTCGCCGACCCGCTGGTGGAATGCCTGAAGTGTCACCGCCGCTATCGCGCGGACCATCTGCAGGAGGAGTTCGCCGAGCGCAAGGGACTGCCCGATCCAGACGCCATCGCGCTGACCGAGATCCCGTGCCCCAACTGTGGCACTCGCGGGGAATACACCGAGCCGCGCCTGTTCAACGGCCTGCTGAAGACCTTCCTCGGCGTGATCGAGGACGAGACCGGGCTGCACTACCTGCGGCCGGAGACCGCGCAGGGCATCTTCGTCAACTTCGGCAACGTCGTCCAGGTCTCGCGCAAGAAACCGCCGTTCGGCATCGGGCAGGTCGGCAAGTCCTTCCGCAACGAGATCACCCCGGGCAACTTCATCTTCCGGACCCGCGAGTTCGAGCAGATGGAGATGGAGTTCTTCGTCGTGCCCGGCACCGACGAGGAATGGCACCAGTACTGGATCGACGAGCGCACCAACTGGTACGTCGACCTGGGCATCTCCCGAGACAACCTGCGCCTCTACGAGCACGCGCAGGAGAAGCTGTCGCACTACTCCAAGCGGACCGTCGACATCGAATACCGCTTCCAGTTCGCCGGCAGTGAGTGGGGCGAGCTCGAGGGCATCGCCAACCGGACCGACTTCGACCTCACGACCCATTCCGAGCACTCCGGCACCGACCTGTCGTTCTTCGACCAGGCCAACAACAACCGCTTCGTGCCGTACGTGATCGAGCCCGCCGCAGGTCTGACGCGTTCGCTGATGGCGTTCCTGATCGAGGCGTACACCGAGGACGAGGCGCCCAACACCAAGGGCGGGGTGGACAAGCGGACCGTGCTCAAGCTCGATCCGCGGCTGGCGCCGGTCAAGGTCGCCGTGCTGCCGCTGTCCCGGAACGAGGCGTTGTCGCCCAAGGCGAAGGACCTGGCCAAGGAGCTGCGCAAGCACTGGAACGTCGACTTCGACGATGCCCAGGCGATCGGACGCCGCTATCGCCGGCAGGACGAGATCGGTACGCCGTTCTGCGTCACGGTCGACTTCGACACGTTGGACGACAATGCGGTGACGATCCGCGAGCGCGACACGATGTCGCAGGAGCGGGTCAGCCTGGACAAAGTCACGGAGTATCTGGCGACTCGGCTGCTGGGCTGCTGATCTTGGTCCCGGTGTCGTCGATTGGTGGTGGTCGGGTTCGCGAGGACCCACCGGGAGAGGAGCGCTGGCTACCATCCGCCCTCGCAAGCTCGGGCTCCCGCCAGACCCGCCACGCCAGCGCTCCTCTCCCGGAAAGTCCTCGCTTGGCGGTCAACGTTGGGTTGAGTGACCAAGATCAGCAGCCGGGTGTGGATGTCGCCAGATCCTCGGTGACCTTGTCGGCCGCACCCGATCCTGCGGCGTCGCGCTCGGCGGTCTTGGGGGGCCTGAATGGTGGTGCGGCTCGTTCGGATGTGACGGTGGTGGGCGGGTGGACTGATGGTGGTGTGGCGCTTTCGGAGCGTGCGGCAGGCGGATTCGGGTTGCGGCTGGGTTCGTTGGCGGTCGATACGCCGGTGATTCTGGCGCCGATGGCGGGGGTGACGAATGCGGCGTACCGGCAGTTGTGCCGGGAGCAGGCGGAGGCCGGGGCGGTGCCTGCGGGTGGTCAGGCCGGGCTGTTCGTCTGCGAGATGATCACCAGCCGGGGGATTGTCGAGGGGGACCGCAAGTCGCTGGGCATGCTGCAGTTCGATCCCGGGGAGAAGGTCCGTTCGGTCCAGCTGTACGGCGTCGACCCGGCGATCATGGGCCGGGCGACCGAGATCTTGATCACCGAGCATGAGGTCGACCATGTCGACCTCAACTTCGGTTGCCCGGTGCCGAAGGTGACCCGCAAGGGCGGGGGAGGGGCCCTGCCCTACAAGCGGCGTTGGCTGGAGTCGATCCTGACCTCGGTGGTTGCGGCGGCCAGCCCGCATGGCGTCCCGGTGACGATGAAGACCCGGATCGGCATCGACGATGATCACCAGACCTATCTCGACGCCGGCCGGATCGCCGAGCAGGCGGGTTGCGCGGCGATCGCGCTGCATGGTCGGACGGTGCAGCAGGCCTATGCGGGTGAGGCCGATTGGGCGGCGATCGCCGCGCTGAAGCAGAGCGTGTCGATCCCGGTGCTGGGCAATGGCGACATCTGGGAGGCTGCGGACGCGCTGGAGATGGTGCGGCAGACCGGAGCCGACGGAGTGGTGATCGGGCGCGGCTGCCTGGGGCGGCCATGGCTGTTCCGTGACCTCGTCGATGCCTTTGCCGGCTTCGCCTCCAAGACGTTGCCGACCTTGGGCGAGGTGGCCTCCATGATCAGACGGCACGCTGAGCTGCTGGTGGGCTACAGCGACGAACACCATGGGCTGCGCGAGATGCGCAAGCACATGGCCTGGTATCTCAAGGGTTTCCCGGTCGGTGGTGAAGTCCGTCGCGCGCTGGGGCTGGTGGCGGGCTTCGACGAGCTCGATGACACCTTGGCTCTGCTGGACCCGGCGGCGGCATTTCCGGTCGGCGAGCTGGGACTGCCGCGCGGTCGGCAAGGCTCTCCACGGGCCAAGGTCGCGCTGCCCGAGCACTGGCTGGACGATCCGCTGGCGGTCGATCTGGAGCTGGCTGATGCCGAGATCGGGGTGTCCGGTGGCTGAGCAGCGCCCCGGCGAACGAGATATCTCCGAGCGTGCCCAGCAGTGGGCGGCCACGATGCAGGGACACGCGGGTACGCACCTGGTCCGTGCCCATGCCACCTCCCATGCGCTGACCGGTCCCGGTCCGGTGCTCCCCCGCGAGCGGCGAGAGGAGTGGGAGGACCTGCTCCTTCGTCCGGAGGCGACGCGTGGCCGCGGCGCCGGCACCCGGGCACGCCCGGAGTCTCCCGATCCGGAACGCACCTGTTTCGAGCGAGACCGGGACCGGATCGTCCACTCGACTGCTTTCCGGCGGCTTGCCGGCAAGACTCAGGTGGTCGTCTACCCACGCGACCACCAGCGGACTCGGCTCACCCACGCCATCGAAGTAGCCCAGGTCGCGACCTCGATCGCCCGGGGGATCGGCGCTAACGTCGCTCTCGTCGACGCGATCGCGCTCGGTCACGATTGTGGTCACGGTCCCGGTGGACATGCGAGCGAGGAGGCGTTCGACGCGTTCATCCCGGAGGGGTATGACCATGGGCCGTGGGGAGCCGATGTCGTGCTCGCCCCGTTGAACCTGTGCCTGGAGACGCTCGACGGGATCCGCAACCACTCCTGGTCCCGGCCCGCGCCGAGCACCATCGAAGGGGAGATCGTCAGCTGGGCCGACCGGATCGCCTACTGCGCGCACGATCTCGAGGACGCCGTCCATGCCGGGATCGTGGCCGAGGCCGACATCCCGGCCGAGGTCGCGGAGATCTGTGGTCGCACCCGTCGGGACCAGTTGCGGACCTTCATCAGGGCCGCCATCCACGCGGTCGACCGCTATGGCGAGGTCGGCATGGAACCTGCCGAGGCCTCGGCGCTCGCCGTCTTGCGGGCGTTCAACTACGAGCGGATCTATGTCCGTCCAGCCTCCCTGGCGCAGTCGCGGGCGGTGGTCGAGGTGCTCCGGGCCTTGGTGGAGTTCTATGTCGAGCAGCCCGACCGGATGCCGTCGCCGGCCGCGTTCGACGTTCCGGCCGACGACCGGGTGCGGGCCGCGGTCGCCTACGTGGCCGGGATGACCGATCGCTACGCCTTCGACCGGGCCATCGCCGAGCTTGGCTGGGACCCCGATCGGCTGCCACCAGCGAGTTGAGTTGCCCGGATGGGCGGACGTAAGAGTTATGGATGATGCCATCCCCGACATCGGGGATGACATCATCCATAGGTCGCGAATGGCCCGGGAATTGGAGGCGGCCGGCGACTTGGCCGTGGAGTCGAGGGCGTCGAGCGGAGGGTGGTGAACCGATGAGCCACGTGGCAGTTGGCGCCACGACCTTGTCGATCTACACGCTCAACGATCTCGGGCTCTATGACCGACAGGGCGACTACACCGGGGCAGTCCACGTGGCCGCCTGCGGCACACCCATCACCCTCGACCTCGAAGCCATCAGCCGGATCTGAAGAGGGCTCCAGGTCTCAGTGGCCCAGAAGCGTGATCTGCCTCGCGAGTTCAACGAGGGTTCGCGCTCGGCGGACCAAAGCCTCCGCTTTCACGAGGGTGATCAGCGTCGTTCCGTACTCGACTTCTGCCTTGGATGACAGCAACTCGCGTAAGGCACGTTCGGCGGCACTCGCGTCGTTGCGACGTCCGAGCGCCTGCCTGAGTTCCTTTGCGGCGGTGGCGTGGTTCTGCCCCTTGCTTGTCATCCCAGTCAGTGCCGTGACGGTCGCGTCCTTGGCGCTGATTCCAGCGTGGATGGCGTCTCCGGCGGCTGGAGTCGGGCGTTCCATGGTGAGGTTGTCCTCGGCGGAGGCGAGGTAGTCCTCGGCTTTGGTCAGGAAATTCCTCGCATACGCCCGGTGCTCTCCCGTCATGAGGCACTCCGCAGGTCGGCACGTGGGACTTCGCCGAGGAGGGCAATCCCATCACGGAGGATCTCGGCTACCACCGGCTCACGACGGGTGGGCTGCGCGAGGAACTGCTCCATGCTCAGGTGGATGATGTCGCACTCGTTGCCGAGTCGCGACCTCACGGCATCCTCTAGTCGGATTCTCCCGTCCCAGGTTGGTGGAGCGATGACGGCCAGGTCGACGTCGCTTGCGGGCTGCGCCTCGCCACGAGCTACAGAGCCGAAGAGGATCACCGCCTGGATATCGTCCTCGCAGGCATCGCGCACGACATCGGCGAGGTTGTCGATCGGGCTCAGCAACCTGCGCAGCGCGACTATCGCGACATGGTCTTCGTTGATCGAATGCACGCCCGCTCGACCAACCACGGCGGTGCTGGTCAAACCCAGTTGGGCGCTCTCCTTGAGGGCCTGCTGAACGGTCCACAAGCTATATCGGTCCGCGAGCAGGCCATGGATCTGCCGTCCGGTCATCGGGGTGCCGGTGCGCATCAAAGCGGCAAGGACGGCCCCTCGGGCTCCTGGCACGACTCCGCCGAAAGGTTCGCTGAAGTACATATGACTAGTGTGCCAGTCATGTGACTGGCTGGCCAATCAATATCAGAAGAGTGTCGTGCGGATCTCAAGAAACTACATCTGGGTAGTTACAAACGGGCAATCACCAGATATGGTGGTCGACGTAGCTGGTTCGGCCGCTCAGCCAGAGTGGTCGTCGTAAGAGGGAATCCGGTGTGAGACCGGAACTGCCCCGCAGCGGTGAGCGAGAACGACCGCCGTCATCAGCACTGGGAGTGATCCCGGGAAGCGACGGTCAGTAGGCCCCGCGTGCTCGTCCGATCGGGCGCGTACGCGCAGCTCGCAAGTCCGAAGACCTGCCCGCTATCGCTCGTGGACCGACTCCACGGGCGTGCGTCCGTGGCCTCGTGGGAGGGCCAGCGACGACCTCGGCCGCCGACCCCTCAGGGTCAGGCCCGGTTCGCCGTACCTCTCGCTTGATCGCGGGCAACTCACTGCGTCTGGAACGAGGGGATCTCATGACCACATCCACTGCCGCCACCATCCGGGTCCGCAAGCGTGACGGCTCCCTGGAGCCGTACGACGGCTATGAGATCGCGGAGTCGATCTCAGCGGCCGCCCGCGGGTTGGAGGAGGCGATCGAGCGGACCACCCAGATCTGCTCGGAGCTGGAGATCGTGCTGTTCGACCAGATCACCACCGAGCAGCTGGACGAGGCGGTCATCCAGGTCGCGCTGCAGAACGTGAAGGACGACCCGGCGTACGACACGATCGCCGCCCGGCTGCTGGTGAAAACCCTCTACAAGCAGGTGTTCGGCCAGACCCACGACCTGTTCGGCGAGGCGGTCGAGGAGACGATCGCGCTGCTGCATCGGGACTACTTCGGCGGCTACATCGAGCAGGCCGTGAACCGCGGCATGCTCGACTCCCGACTGGCCGAGCTGTTCGATCTGGACCGACTTGCCGCGGCCCTGGATCCCACCCGCGACGACCTGTTGCGCTACATCGGCGTGCAGACCATGCGGACCCGCTACATGCTGACCGACCAGGCGACCAGCACCGGCAAGAAGCGCTCGCTCGAGGTGCCGCAGTTCTTCTGGATGCGGGTCTCCATGGGTCTGGCGCTCAACGAGGACGATCCCACCGAAGCTGCGCTCGGCTTCTACGACAAGATGTCGCGGCTGGACTACCTCGCGGCGGGCTCGACCCTGGTCAACGCCGGCACCTCGTACGCCCAGCTCTCCAACTGCTTCGTGATGCAGATGGAGGACGAGATCGAGCACATCGCGAAGTCGGTTCGCGATGTCATGTGGCTCACCAAAGGCACCGGTGGCATCGGGCTGTCGGTCACCAAGCTGCGCAGCGAGGGCTCGCCGATCCGGTCCAACAACACGACCTCGACCGGACCGATCCCGTTCATGCACACCATCGACTCGACGCTGCGGGCGGTCTCCCGGGGCGGCAAGAAGTTCGGCGCACTGTGCTTCTACCTGGAGAACTGGCACCTCGACTTCGCCCAGTTCCTCGACCTGCGGCAGAACTCCGGTGACCCCTACCGGCGTACCCGGACCGCCAACACCGCGGTGTGGATCTCCGACGAGTTCATGAAGCGGGTCCGTGACGATGCCGACTGGTATCTCTTCGATCCGCTGGAGACCCCCGACCTGGTCGAGCTCTACGGCTCCGCGTTCTCCACTCGCTACGCCGAGTACGTCGCGATGGCCGAGGCCGGCACCATCCACCGTTTCAAGAAGATGAGGGCGCGCGAGCAGTTCCAGTCGATCCTGATCTCGCTGCAGACCACCTCGCACCCGTGGCTGATCTGGAAGGACACGATCAACACCCGGGCCCTGAACAACAACACCGGGACGATTCACCTGTCCAACCTGTGCACCGAGGTCTGCCTGCCACAGGATCGGGAGAACGTCGCCGTCTGCAACCTGGCCTCCATCAACCTCTCCCGGCATCTGGTCGAGGTCGACGGCTTGCTTCAGCTCGACTGGGACCGGCTCCGTGCCTCGGCCCGCTCCGCGGTACGTCAGCTCGACAACCTGATCGACATCACCATCTCCTCGGTGCCGGAGTCGGAGCACTCCAATGACCAGAACCGTGCAGTCGGCCTGGGCGTGATGGGCTTCACCGACATCGTCGAGCGGCTCGGTCTCAGCTACGAGAGCGAGGCCGCCTACGACCTGATCGACGAGCTGATGGAGTTCGTCAGCTTCCACGCCATCGACGCCAGCGCCGACCTGGCCAGGGAGCGCGGCAGCTATCCGAACTTTGCCGGTTCCCGCTGGTCGAAGGGCATGGTGCCGATCGACACTCTCGAGGTGCTGGCCGCCGATCGTGGCACACCGTTGACCGTGGACAAGACCGCCCGGATGAACTGGGAGGCGCTGCGTAGCAAGGTGGCAGGTGGCATGCGCAACGCCACCCTGCTGGCGATCGCTCCGACCGCCTCGATTGGTCTCGTTGCCGGCACCACGCCCGGCATCGACCCCCAGTTCAGCCAGATCTTCAGCCGCTCCACCTCGGCCGGCAAGTTCCTCGAGGTGAACCGCAATCTGGTCGCCGATCTGAAGGCACGCGGGCTGTGGGAGCAGGTCCGCGAGGATCTGCTGCGTCACCAGGGCGATCTGTCTGAGATAGACGGGATCCCAGAGGAACTGGCGGCGATCTACCGGACCTCCTTCCAACTGTCCCCGTACGCGTTCCTGCACGTCGCGGCGCGGGCGCAGAAGTGGATCGACCAGGCGATCAGCCGCAACATCTACCTGGCCGACCGGGACATCTCGACCATGGTCGACCTCTACCAGGCGGCTTGGGACCTCGGGGTGAAGACCACCTATTACCTGCACATGAAGCCGCGGCACCAGGCTGAGCAGGCCACGGTCAAGGTGAACAAGGCAGCGGAGCTGCGGCCGACCTCCGGCAGCGGTGGACCGGGTCGTCGCGGCTTCGGCGCCGCCCGCCGGCCGGCGCCTGCGCCGGCCATCACACCTGCGCCGGCCATCACGCCCGCGCCCGCAGTCACGCCTGCGCCCGCAGTCCCGACGGTGACCGCCGCGCCGGTCATTCCGGCGCTCGATCTCGTCGACACCTGCCCTACCGACCCCCAAGAGCGCCTGCAATGTGACTCGTGCCAGTGAGTCGTGACGAACCTGCGGCTCAGCGGGCGGATGTCGGCGTGTCGCAGCGTTTTGGCCTTTTGACCCCCACGAATGTCACCGAACTTCGAAGAGGAATCTGATCATGACCAGCACCACCAACCCCAACCCTCGCATCCTCGGCACCGGCATCCAGGAAGGCCTGCTGCTCAAGCCGGTCACCTATCCCTGGGCCTACGACCTCTACAACCAGGCCGTGGCCAACACCTGGTTCCCGCACGAGGTCCAGCTGGGCGAGGATCTGTCCGACTTCGCCCGGATGAGCCCGGACGAGCGGCACGCCCTCACCCACCTGATGAGCTATTTCAACCCGAATGAGTTGTTGGTCAACAAGGCTCTCGCCTTCGGGGTCTACCCGTACGTCAATGCTGCGGAATGCCACCTCTATCTCGCCAAGCAGATGTGGGAGGAGGCCAACCACTGCATGGCATTCGAGTATGTGTTGGAGACCTTCCCGATTGACCGGGCGGCGGCCTACGAATCGCATGTCACGGTGCCCTCGATGGCGGCGAAGGAGGAGTTCGAGGTCCGCTACATCAAGCGGATGACCGAGCAGACCCTCGACATCTCCACCGTGGCAGGCAAGCAGGACTTCGTCCGGAATCTCGTTGCCTACAACGTGATTCTGGAGGGGATCTGGTTCTACTCCGGCTTCATGGTGGCGCTGTCGTTCCGGCAGCGGAATCTGCTGCGCAACTTCGGCTCGCTGATCGACTGGATCGTGCGGGACGAGAGTCTGCACCTCAAGTTCGGCATCAACCTCATCTTGACCGTGCTGGAGGAGAATCCCGACATCGCGACGGAGGAGTTCGCAGCGGAGATCCAGGACATGATCATCGACGCGGTCGCGATGGAGGAGGCGTACAACCGGGATCTGTTGCCGAACGGGATTCTCGGGCTGAACGCGGACTACATCAACACCTACGTCAAATACCTGGCCGACCGGCGATTCGAGGAGCTCGGCTTCGAGCCGGTGTACGGCGTCGCCAACCCGGCCAAGTGGATGGCGGCGGCCAACGACACCCTCGAGCTGGTCAACTTCTTCGAGTCCATCAACACCTCCTACGAGGTGAACGCCCGCGCCTGAGGGAAGGTACTGGCGGTATCTCGGATGCCTGGCGAGGAGGCGCACTTCTATACTCCTCGCGTGTCCATCGGCGCGACGACGTGGTACGTGGCGACGAGCCCCCCGAAGAAGCGGCGCGTCACGATCAACGATGTCGCGCGCAAAGCCGGGGTGAACAAGGGCACCGTGTCCAGGGCGTTGCGAGGCATGGACGGTGTGGGGGCCGAGACCCGTGCCAGGATCCTGGCCGCCGCCGAGGAACTGGAGTATTCGGCATCGGAGCTGGGCATGGCCCTGGCGACCGGTTCGACCCGCACGGTCGGGATCGTCCTGCCGAGCTTGCGATCCTGGTACTTCAGCGAGGTCGCCTCGGGCGCGAGCGATGTGCTCAGCAATGCCGGCTTCCGGATCGAGCTGATCAATCTCGACATCGACTCCGATTTTCTGCAGATCGACTCCGAGCAGTTCGCGCGACTCTTCCGTCAGCTGGGGGCTGGGCGCTCCCGCGATGCCTTGTTGTTCGCCGGCACCACGAGCATCCCTGAGGACGGTGGCAGGGCCCTGGTTCCCGTGGCCGCGCACGGAGGGCCGCTGGCGACGGCCCCCGGGGTGTTCGTCGATCACTGGGAGGGCGGGCGACTGGTTGCCGCGCACTTGACCGGACTCGGGCACAGTGCCCTGGCCATGGTGGACGGGCGGATGCTGGGCAAGGTCGACGCCAGCATCTGGGAACAGCGGTCGGCGGGGTTCCTGGCTGGCGTCGCGGACTCGGGTCTCGATCCGGACACGGTCCGTCAGTTGCGGCCCGGCGACTGCCGCTCTGCCGACGGCGAGCAGATCGGGAAGGATCTGCTGGCGTCACCGGACTCGCTGCCGAGCGCAGTGTTCTGCCACTCCGACGAACTGGCCTTCGGATTGATCGCGTCCCTGCGCCGCGGTGGCGTGCACTGTCCCCAGGACATCTCCGTAGCCGGTTTCGATGATCATCCGATGGCACACCTGTGGGACCTGACCACCGTCGATCAGCACGCTTACGCCCAGGGGGTCCGGGCGGCGCAGGCGCTGCTCGGGATGCTGGGGCTCAGCAGCCCGGATACCGAGGCTCAGCTGCCGGCAACCGAGCGGCTGAGCGTGGAGCTGATCATCCGTGATTCAACGAGCCCCGTACCTCGATCCTTATAACGTTTCGGCAGAACCCTTGCCGGACTCGGGTCCCGCGTGGTCTGCTGCCCAATGATCACAATAGGCCGACTGTCGCGAGTGGTTCGTTGACAACCGGTTGCGAGGTGGGCAGGATCATCCGCATACAGGGGTCCTCTGGCTGTCGGGTAGCCGCAAAGAGGCCACATACAAGGAGGAATGCATGACAGAGGTCAAGGACGCGCTCGGCCGGGCAGTATCGCGGCGGAGCTTCCTCGGTACGACCGCGCTGGCGGGCCTTGGTGTCGCCGGTGCTGGCACACTGCTGGCTGGCTGTGGCTCCGGCTCCGGCTCGGGTTCGGGCGGTGGCGGCGAGGGCGGCAAGGAGGGTGGCGGCCCGATCACCTGGGCCAACTGGGCCAACCCCGGCGAGGCCGTCCGCTTCAAGGAGTTCTCCGCCGACTACACCAAGCAGTACGGGGTGCAGGTCACCTGGCAGCAGGTGGTCGGTGACTATCAGCCGAAGCTGATGACTCAGTTGGCCGGTGGCGCCGCGCCGGACGCCTTCTATGTGCAGGACACGATGATGTCGACGCTGATCGGCAGCGGCAAGGCGGTCGCGCTGGACGAGTTCCTCGGCAGCGCGGACTCACCGGTCAAGGTGGATTCCTTCCATCCAGGTCTGCTGCCGTGGTGCAAGGGCGAGGACGGCAAGCTCTACGGGTTGCCGGTGGACTGCAACCCGATCGTCGTTTGGTACAACAAGAAGATGCTGCAGGAGGCGGGGGTCACCACCGATCCGGGCGCCGCCATCGCGGCGGGCACCTGGAACCAGGCGGCGTTCGACGACATGCTGACCAAGATCAAGGCCACCGGCAAGCGCGGCATCGTGGTCGAGGCCGGCTGGGGTGACTTCGCCAGCATGATCACCACCTTCGGCGGCACCGCGTTCGATCCCGACACCGGCAAGTGCGTCTGGGACACCGATCCCAAGGCGCAGGAGGTCCTGGCCTGGCTGTTCGATCACTTCAAGGAGAACACCATCACCTACGGCGGCTCGCTGCCGAAGGGCCAGGGTGCCGAGCAGCTCTTCTACGCCGGTCAGATGGCCATGGTGACCAAGGGCCGTTGGATCCTGCCGAACTTGAAGAAGCTGAAGAACCTCGACTACGACATGGCCCCATATCCGTCGGAGGACGGCAAGACGGTCATGCCGGTCCAGGTGGCGGTCGCGGCCATGTCAGTGCAGACCGGCGCCAAGGACGTGGACGCCTCGTTGAAGTTCCTCGGTCGTTTCGTCAATGCCGATGGCCAGAAGTTCCGACTTGCCGGTGGCGGCAACGCGGTGCCGTCGGTCACCGGTCTGGAGGACATCGTCTTGGAGGACAACATCCCGCCGAACGGCAAGTATTTCAACGAGGTGGCCGCCGTGGGCTACACGATTCCCTTGGCGATCGCCACCAACGCCAAAGTGGCGACCAACTTGCAGCCCACGATCGACGCCATCATCAAGGGCGGTGCGGATTCGAAGGAGTTTGCCAAGAAGACCGCCGCCTTCATCAACGCGGGTAGCTGAGTATGAGTTCGGCAACTGATACGCGTGTGGCCACCACTGGTTCTGGTGGTGGCTCGCACGCGGAGGCGGCGAAGAAACGCCGGCTGCGTGAAGGTGCGTTGGCGTACGGGTTCTTGGCGCCGCAGTTGATCGGTCTGCTGGTGTTCATGATCGGTCCGCTGATCTTCGCCGTGGTGTTGGCGTTCCTCAACTGGGATGGTTTCGGCAACAAGTCGTTTGCTGGGTTGTCGAACTTCGCCTGGGTGTTCACCGATCCGCAGATGCAGACGTCGATGAAGAATACGTTGTGGTTCACGATCCTGCAGGTGCCGGGTCTGTTGGTGTCGGGGTTCTTCGCCGCGGTGTTGTTGCAGACCACGATGCGGATGAAGAACGTCTATCGGACATTCTTCTTCGCCCCGCAGGTCACCTCCACGGTCGCCGTCTCGGCCATCTGGCTGCTACTGCTCAACCCGGAGCTCTCGCCGATCAACTCCTTCCTGGCCAACTTCGGCATCACCCCGCCGGACTGGCTGCAGGATCCGCGGACGATGATCCCGACGATCGCGTTCGTCTCCATCTGGCAGGCCTTGGGCTACCAGTTGGTGATGTTCATGGCCGGGCTGGAGAACGTGCCGCGGGCGTTGTATGAGGCGGCCGACATCGATGGGGCGTCGCCGTGGCAGAAGCTGCGGAAGATCACCATCCCGTTGTTGTCGCCGACGATCTTGTTCTTGTCGATCACCAGCATCATCGGATCGTTCCAGGTGTTCGACTACATCTACTTCTTCTACGACACGACCGCCCCGGCGGCGGCCCGCACCATCGTGTACGAGATCGTGCAGATCGCGTTCCGTGAGCTCAACTTCGGGCGTAGCGCGGCGCTGGCGATGGTGCTGTTCCTTATCCTGCTCGCGGTCACCGGTCTGCAGATGATCGCCCAGAAGAGGTGGGTGTACTACACAGAATGAGCATTCAACAACAGACCGACCTCAAGATGAAGGCTGCGGAGAAGCTCGCCAATGAGCGTGAGGCGCTGAAGAAGAACCGCAAGCCGGTTCGAGTGAGTCGCATCATCCTGCACCTGATCCTGATCATCGGCTCGCTCGGGATGGGTATCCCCTTCCTGTGGATGATCTTCTCCTCGTTCAAGCCGCTGGATGAGATCTTCATGCAGCCGCCGAAGCTGTTGCCGATGTCGCCGACGATGACGAACTACGACACCGCGTTCGCTGCGGGTGGGTTCTTCTCCTCGTTCTTCAACAGCTTCTACATCGCCACCTTGGTGACGGTGATCTCGCTGGTCACCTGCGCCATGGCCGCCTACGCGTTCGCCCGGATGAAGTTCCCCGGCAACAATGCGTTGTTCGCGGTGTTCCTGGCGATGTTGATGGTGCCGTTCCAGCTGACCGTGATCCCGCTGTACATCATCTTGGGACAGCTGGGCTGGATCGACACCCACCTCGCGCTGATCGTGCCACCGGCATTGTTCAACGCGTTCGGGGTGTTCATGCTCCGCCAGTACGTGCGGGGCATCCCGTTGGAGTTGGAAGAGGCCGCCGCGATCGACGGGGCCGGCCGGGTCAAGATCTTCGTGACGATGATCCTGCCGTTGCTGCGGACCCCGATGGTTGCCCTGGGCATCTTCATCTTCCTGGGCCGCTGGAACGACTTCTTTGCACCGTTGATCTTCATCAACAGCGACAACCTGTTCACTCTGCCGCTGTGGGTGAACACGTTCAAGGGTGCCTACTCCGCCGACTGGGGCGGCCTGATGGCTGCCACCTCACTCGCGGCGGTGCCGTTCCTGATCATCTTCGTCATCGCCCAGAAGCAGATCGTGGAGGGCATCGCGCTGTCGGGGTCGAAGACCTAGCGGTCAAACCTCCACGACAGAGCATCATTCTCACGACTGAGCGCTCGGCGGCCAGCTGGTCACCGAGCGCTCAGTCGCTTCTTCAGCCCATTCGCCTATTCAGAAGGTCGGCTTCGACAGAAAGGGTGGTCAGCGACCCATGCCCGTGAATGCCTATGTCCTGCAGCGTTGCGAGGGAATGTCGGTCTTGGTGGATCTCCGCCATGGACGGCTCCCGTCGATCCTGCATTGGGGAGCCGATCTCGGCGACCTGACCAGTGCCGATGCCGCCGCGGTGGCGCGGGCAAGCGCGTACCCGGGAGCACCCAACATCATCGACGACTCGGTGCGGCTGGCCGTGCTCCCGGAGCATTGGACGGGCTGGCTCGGTCGGCCGGGACTGGTCGGTTCCCGGAGTGGTCGGGACTGGTCGCCGAAGTTCACCACGACGTCGCTGCGGATCGACGGTGCACCGATCGACACCGTGATCGTCGACACCGCGACCGATACCGACGGCTCGCTGATCAGCCTGCATGGTCCGAGTGAATTCGAGGTCGAGGCCCTCGACGAGGCAGCCGGTCTGACCCTCGCGATCACTCTTGGCGTCACCGCGGGTGGTCTGCTGCGGGTGCGGGCCAGGGTCACCAACGGCGGCAGCGCGCCGTACGAGGTGCAGAGTCTGACCCCAGCCCTGCCGGTGCCGCCGGTCGCCCGCGAGCTGTTGGACATGTGCGGACGGTGGGGCAAGGAGCGGGTCGCCCAGCGCAGCCCGCTGCAGGTCGGCATTCATCTGCGGGAGAATCGCAAGGGCCGCACCGGCGCCGATGCGGCGACCGTGCTCCATGCCGGCACCCCTGGCTTCTCCTTCCAGCGTGGCGAGATCTGGGCGGTGCACACCGGCTGGAGCGGGAACCACGTGCACTACGCCGAGCGGCTGTCGACCGGTGAGCAGGTGTTGGGTGGTGGTGAGTTGCTGCTCCCCGGTGAGGTGGTGCTGCAGCCTGGGGAGTCGTACGGCTCACCGTGGTTGTACGGGTCCTACGGAGCGGGACTGGACGAGGTGGCGCGCCGGTTCCATCGGTTCCTGCGGGCCCGGCCCGGCCATCCTGGTGCCGGCCGACCGGTGACGATCAATGTCTGGGAGGCCGTCTACTTCGACCACGACCTGGAACGGCTGAGCGACCTCGCCGAGCGGGCGGCTGCGCTGGGTGTCGAACGCTACGTACTGGACGACGGCTGGTTCGGCTCGCGCCGCGATGACCATTCCGGACTTGGGGACTGGACCGTCTCGCCCGACGTCTGGCCGGAAGGTCTGCATCCGATCGTGGACAAGGTCAAGGCGCTGGGCATGGAGTTCGGGCTCTGGTTCGAGCCCGAGATGATCAACATCGACTCCGACGCAGCACGTGCCCATCCGGAGTGGGTGATGGCGACCGGAGATCGGCTGCCGGTCGAGTCGCGCTTCCAGCAGGTCATCAATCTGGGAATCCCGGAGTGCTACGCCTACATCCGGGACGCGATCTTCGCGATCTTGAACGAGTACGACATCGACTACATCAAGTGGGATCACAACCGCGACCTGGTCGACGCAGGCACGCAGCCGTCCGGTCAGCCGGGCGTGCATGAGCAGACGCTGGCGTTCTACCGGCTGCTCGACGAGATCAAGACCGCTTTCCCCGGGCTGGAGATCGAGTCGTGCTCCTCCGGCGGTGCGCGGGTCGACCTGGGTGTGCTGGAGCGTACCGAACGCGTCTGGGTGTCGGACTGCATCGACCCGCTCGAGCGGCAGGAGATGCATCGCTGGACCACCCAGCTGATTCCGCCGGAGCTGATGGGCGCCCACATCGCCTCCGGTGAGTCGCACACCACCGGGCGGGTGCATGACCTGGACTTCCGGGCCGCGACCGCGGTGTTCGGCCACCTCGGCATCGAGTGGGATCTGTCCGAGGCATCTGCGATGGAGTTGGCCGAGCTGCAGGCATGGATCGCGTTCTACAAGGAGCACCGCGGGCTGCTGCTGGCCGGCGACCTGGTGCGGGTCGACTTCCCCGACGCGAGTGTGAACATCCACGGGGTGATTGCGCCCGATCGGGGCAGTGCGATCTTCTCGGTGGTATCGGTGGCCCGCTCCGAGGTCGTCTCGGTGGGTCGGATCAGGCTGCCAGGGTTGGACCCGGATCGCCGCTATCGGGTGACGCCGGTCGTCGAGCTGCTGCCGCACCGGGGTCGCCCGCCGGCCTGGTGGGGTCTGCGGGTGCCGGCGGGCGATGCGTACGCGGCGCTCGATGCCGGCGAGCGGCCCCGGCTGGTGCCGGACGGTGAGCTGGGCGTCGAGCTCAGCGGGGCTGCGCTCGCGCATGCCGGGCTGATGCCGGTCAACATCGACCCTGATCATGCCGTGCTGTATCTGGTGACCGCCGTCGACTGAGCGCGTCAAGACGCGCGTCAGGACACGCCTAGACTGCACCCGTGCCGGGACGGATCAACGACGAGGACATCGCGACCGTCCGTGAGCGTGCCCGGATCGATGAGGTCGTGGGCTCCTATGTCGCCTTGCGCAACGCCGGCAGTGGGACATTGAAGGGCCTGTGCCCGTTCCACGACGAGAAGACCCCCAGCTTTCAGGTCACCCCGTCGCGCGGCTTCTACTACTGCTTCGGCTGTGGTGAGGGCGGCGATGTCATCAGCTTCGTGCAGAAGATCGACAACCTGTCGTTCACCGAGACCGTCGAGCGGCTGGCCGATCGGGTCGGCGTCCAGCTGCGCTACACCGACGGCGGACCTGCCGCGCCGGAGCGTGGCCGACGACTGCGTCTGATGGAGGCACACCAGGCGGCCGCGGAGTTCTATGCTGAGCAGCTGTCCTCGGCCGAGGCGTCGATCGGACGGGATTTCCTGCTGGAGCGGGGCTTCGATCGGTCCGCCGCGGAGCACTTCGGGGTTGGCTATGCGCCGCAGGACGGCAAGGCGCTGCGCCGGCACCTGAACGGCCGTGGCTTCTCCGACGCCGAGCTGGTGGCCGGTGGCTTGATCCGCGAGGCCGGCTGGGACTGCTTCCAGGGCCGATTGCTGTGGCCGATCCGCGACTCCGGCAAGCAGGTGCTGGGCTTCGGTGCCCGGCGGCTGAAGGATGACGACCGGATGCCGGCGAAGTATCTGAACACCCCCGAGACGGCGCTCTACAAGAAGTCTCATGTGCTCTACGGGCTGGATCTGGCTCGGCAACCGATCGGGAAGAAGTCCCAGGCGGTGGTGGTCGAGGGCTACACCGACGTGATGGCGGCACACCTGGCCGGCGTCGACACGGCAGTCGCCTCGTGTGGCACCGCCTTCGGAGATGATCATGCGCGGCTGTTGCGGCGGTTGATGGGCGACCATGATGCCTTCCACGGCGAGGTGATCTTCACCTTCGACGGCGATGCGGCCGGCCAGGCAGCCGCGTTGAAGGTGTTCGGCGGGGATCAGAACTTCGTCGCTCAGACCTATGTGGCGGTCGAGCCGACCGGCCTCGATCCGTGTGACCTGCGATTGCAGCACGGCGACGCGGCGGTACGCGAGCTGGTGGCGCGGCGGGTGCCGCTCTATCGGTTCGTGATGGCGAACATCTTGACTCGGCACGACCTCGATCGGGCCGACGGCCGGTTGTCAGCGCTGCGGGAGGCGGCACCCCTGGTCAGCAGCATCCGCGACAGTGGTCTGGTCGGTGGCTACGTCCGTGAGCTGGCCGGCATGCTCGGGATGGACGTCGACGAGGTTCGCCAGGAGGTGATGCGCGCCGCCTCGCGGCGAACGCGTACCGGCGGTCCGGGGGGAGCGGACTCGCGGGCCAACGCCGGGGAACGGGGGAGCGGACCGGCGAGTCAGCCCGGTCCGACTGAGTCCGACGCCCAGCGGCAGGCGGCCCCCGAGCGTCGGTGGCTGCCCGATCCCCAGGACCGGCAGCTTGCAACGGAGCGGGAGACCACCAAGCTGCTGCTGCAGGCGCCGCTGCTGTTCGGACCGGACTGGCTGGGTCTGGCTGACACCGACTTCACCCATCGGGCGTACGCGGCCGTGTTCCGCTCGCTGCCGGGGGCACGGGACGCCGCGGGTGGACAGCAGCTGGACGGGGCGGCCTGGGTGCACCAGATGGCGACCGCCGTGCCGCACGAACTGCTCACCTCCCTGGTGGCCTCGCTGGCGGTGGAGCCGCTGTCGCTGCACGGACAGGTGAGCGAGCACTACGTCCAGGCGAACGTCGCGAAGCTGCGGCTGCTGACGGTGATGCGTCAGGTCGCCGAGTTGAAGTCGAAGCTGCAGCGGACCAACCCCGTGGAGAACGGGACGGCATACAACCAGATGTTCGCCGAACTCGTCGTGCTGGAGGCTCGCCGTAGCGAGTTGCATGCGCGGAGCCTGCGCGCGGCCGACTGATCCAGGAGCCGACTGATCCAGGGGCTGACTGACGAGAAGTTTTCCACAGACTGGGGATAAGTCCGACGCTGTGCTTCCTGTTCGGATGTCCGGCAACCCAGGCTGGTGGGCATGGACGACTCGGCACTCCTGGCCAGCCCGGCACTTGATGCGCCCTTGCTGACCCCCGAGGAGGAGGTGCAACTGGCCCGGCAGATCGAAGCCGGGGTGCTCGCCGCCGATGCACTGTTCCGTGGCTTGAAGCCTCACGGCGCTACCGCCGAGGAACTGCGCTGGTTGGTCGCAGCGGGGGAGGAGGCCCGATTCCGTTACGTGCAGTCCAATCTGCGTTTGGTAGCGATGGTTGTGCTGCCGGCCAGCGCTCGGGCCGGGCTGCCCGAGGCCGACCTCTTCCAGGAGGGCTGCCTCGGCCTGCTGATCGCCGTCGACAGATTCGATGTGAGTCGCGGCTGCCGGTTTGCGACCTATGCATTGCAGTGGATCCGAGCCTTCGTGAACGCGGCCAGTGCTCGGCTGCTCGGCACGATGAACCTTCCGGCGAGTCGTGCCGTGCAACTGCGTCAAGCGCGTGGCATCGAGGCATTGCTCACCCAGGAGCTGGGCCGGGTGCCGTCTGCGCAGGAGCTTGCCTCAGCACTCGGCCGCCCGCAGGACTGGACGGAACGGCTGCTGGCTCACGAGCATCCGCAAGCGCTGCACGAGGTCGGCGACCTTCCCGACGAGGACAAGGACCTGGAACGCGTGCTGGCTGGTGAGGGTGCTGCTGAACTGCTTCGGGTGCTGCACGGACTGGACCGTCGGGTGATGGAGCTGCTGGTCGGTTTCGCCGGTGAGCCGTTGACCTACGCCCAGGTGGCTCGAGAGCTCCAGATGACCTCCAACCGGGTACGCCGGGCCGAGCAACGAGCGCTGCAGCGACTGCGTGAGGTCTGCCCCCAAGCGGCTCGGGACCTGCTGGCCGGGTAGGTCGTCATACAATGCACTTTCGCGTCGATGACCGATGACTCAGGGGAAGTGTTGTTGGCCAATGCTGATTGCAGCTAGGGACAAGGGGGCTGCTGGAGTTGCCCGCCGAAGGCGTATCTCGAGCCTGATACTGGGAATGGCACTTCTTGCCGTCGGGCTGTTGATCAACCTCGTCATCATGCCGTTGGGTGTCATGCCAAGACCCTATTGTCACCCGGGCGCGGATCGCTGAGAACGTACGTCTGCGCAGTGACCGGGTCGTTCGATCGAGTACCGTCGAGTTTCTGCCAGAGCCGGCTGAAGATGACCACACGATCGAGGCGGTCGGCGGCGACCAGCTTTATGCTACCCGCTTGGTCCCGGTGGTTCGTTTCAACAAGGGTCAGCTCATCAGCAATCTCGAGATTCGCGATGCCTCCGGCCAATTGCTGCCAACTCTTCCGCATGGAGAATATCTGGTGCTGACCGGTCTTTGCATCTTTGCGCTGCTGGGCTCCGCGGTTCGGCAGCCGCAAACCGGAGAGCAGCGGAGGATCTATGCTGAGATCCAGACTTTGCTGATATCTCGCGCGATCAGCTCGGAGGTGCTCGATCAGAACGAAGCGGCGGCGGAGACTGCGAGATTGACGACATTCATCACCAGGAAGCTGCACGTTGAGTCCAGGGATCATCTGACGCTCCTGTGCTCGTTTGTCACCCGTGCTCAGGTGGCATACGCGATCGTTGTCGAGGCGGCGATCCCCCGGGATCGGCACGTGATATTCCAGATCAGCTACGAGGAACGACTGTCCTCGACGCCGGCTCAGGGGGTCGAAACGGCCGGCCTCCGCGAGAAGGTGAGCGCAGCCGTCCGTGAATGGTCGGGGTTGGACCCGAACTCACTGTTCATCGATGTCTCTCGCACCAAGAAGTGTGCGAGCTACCACTTGGAGATCGAGGCCCCAGATGGCTATTACATCGGGGAGACGTGGTTCCACGACCACACGTCGATGAAGCCGATCCCGGTGCTCGAGCCTCAAAAGATCTACCAATCCTCACGGCCGTACTTTCGGTGCCCAAAGCCAAGTGGTCAGTCGTACGCTCACCTGTACACGCGGAGTTTTCAGCACAGCGCCGCACGATCTCCATTCTTGTATGTCCGGTTCTTCGAGAAGCTTCCGGGAAGCCTGGGGAAGGCGTGGATCCTGGCGAGCGCGGTGCTGGCCATTGTGTGGATCTTCGGTGCGACCTGGGATGGTTCGACCCCGCCGACGGGGGAGGAATCGCCGCTTGGCGGGATTGATCCTGGATCGCTGATCTTTGCGTTGCCCCTGGCGCTGTGGGCCATCATGGGATTTGGTGAACGGGCCCGTGGCTATTTCTCGACCTTGGCCTCGCTGGTGAGCATACTGTCCAGCCTGTTGATCTCTTTCGTGGCGCTTGTGCTGACGTTGTTCATCAGGTCGGGAAGGATTCCAGGAGATCTTCACGGGCCATCGGCGGCACTGGTTTCCCATCCCTTCTGGATTGTCTTGCTGGGAATTGCAGTCATCAACTTTCTTTGGATCGGAGAGAAGTTCATGATACGGTTTTGGAGGTGGCGGCGAGTCCTGGCTCCGCCGAATGTCACCTTCAATGCGACGCCGGGAAGTCATTGACGGCGCGCCTTCGCGGCCGGCTTGGGGTTGATAGCTGGACTGCGTGTTCGGTGAGGAGGCGGAGTGTCTGACGGAAAGCGAGAGGGCGAGAGCTACCTGCTGGATGCAGGCGACATGGATGCGCCAGACGTGCCGGTCGAACTCTGGAAGGGTGCACGCGCACGCTTTTGTCGATCCTGGCAGTCGATGCCCAGCCTGGCGCAGGAGCGTGCGGACATGTCAGGGGTGACGCAGTCGAGTCTGGGGAAGGCCGGTCTGACTCTCGAGCAGCTTTTGACCGGCTCCCTGGACGAGCTGGACTGAATCCCCATTGGTTGAATGGCATCGTGCGACAGTGGTGGAGCAAGACCCGTGGCCTGGACCCGGCGGTGTACGCGAGTTGGCGTGAGACCCTGTCTGAGGTGCCAGGGCGGCCGGCACGGATCCTCGCTTGGACCCACGCCGTCGGCGTGGGTCCCGAGCCCGGCGTGGTCGTGCTGAGTCCGGCCGCGGTGTCCGTACGAACAGAGGACGCGTGGCGGCACGTGGGCTGGCACGAGATCGAACGCGGCGGTTGGAATGTCGAGACCGCGCAACTGCGCTGGCAGACCTATTCCGGCAAGCGTGGAGCCGTCGCGCTGCCCGATCCAGCCCGGGTGCCGGCGGTGTTCCAGGAGCGCGTCCAGGCGAGCATCGTGTTCGAGCGCTTCGTTCCCGCGACGCCCGGGAGCGACCGAGGCGTGATCATCAACGGCCGCCGCGATCTCGCGGATACGCCATCATCAATCACGTGGCACACCACCCTGACCCGCGGCGTCACCTGGCGAACTCCGGGTATCCGGGAGCTGGCCGACGCGACACTGGCCGAGGTTCGTCACGAGTACGACGAACGCTGATCTCCTGCTAAGGTACGTAGCCGCGTCACCACGCGATCCCCTGTAGCTCAATTGGCAGAGCAGCCGGCTGTTAACCGGCAGGTTGTTGGTTCGAGTCCAACCGGGGGAGCAAAGTGCCGAGATCGTTCAGGAACTGGCTGGCCCAGTGATCGATGTCGTGCTCGAACACCTGGCGCCGCATGATCCGCATCCGGCGTGACTTGTTGCGAATCGTGTCCGTGGCCGCCATCGCCATGGTCGACTTCAGGCCGTCGATGTCATGCGGGTTCACCAGGTAGGCCTGCCGGAGCTCTCGCGCAGCACCGGTGAACTCGCTCAACACCAGGGCGCCGGTGTCGCCGCTGCGACAGGCCACGTACTCCTTGGCGACCAGGTTCATGCCGTCCCGGAGCGGAGTGACCACCATGACGTCGGCCGCACGATACATCGCGGCCATCTCCTCGCGCGGATAGGAGTTGTGCAGGTAGATGATCGGTGGCCGCCCGATGCGGCCGATGTCGCCGTTGATCCGGCCGACCAACCGGTCGATGTCGTCGCGCAGCAGGCGATACTGATCGACCCGCTCCCGGGACGGGGTGGCGACCTGCAGGAAGACGGCGTCCTCGGGATCGACGACCCCTTCGGCCACCAACTCGCTGAAGGCGCGGATCCGTTCGGGCATGCCCTTGGTGTAGTCCAGCCGGTCCACGCCGAGGAAGATCGTCGACGGATTGCCGAGATCGGCGCGGATCGCCCGGGCCCGCTCGGCGGTTGCCTCCGACATGGCGAGCTCGTGCATGCCGGCGGAGTCGATGGAGATCGGGTACGCCCGAGCGAGCACGGTTCGGCCGTCGGGTGTCTGGATCCGGTCCCGGTGGGTCTCGTAGCCGAACCGCTGCCGGACGAGCCGGACGAAGTTCTGCGCCCCGCCGGGGATCTGGAATCCGACCAGATCCGCCCCGAGCAGGCCCTGGAGGATCTGCCGACGCCAGGGCAACTGCTGGAACAACTCGGTGGGTGGGAAGGGGATGTGCATGAAGAAGCCGATCCGCAGATCCGGACGAAGCTCGCGGAGCATCTGCGGCACCAGTTGCAGCTGGTAGTCCTGCACCCAGACCACCCCGCCCTGCTCTGCGATATCGGCTGCTGCCTCCGCGAACCGCCGGTTGACCACTCGATAGCTGTCCCACCACTCCCGGTGATAGGTCGCGGGGACGATCACGTCGTGATACAGCGGCCACAGTGTCGCGTTCGAGAACCCCTCGTAGTAGCGCTCGACGTCCTGGGTCGACAGATGCACCGGCTCGAGCTGCAGACCGTTGTTCACGAACGGCTCGATCTCGTCGTCCGGTGAGCCGGGCCAGCCGACCCAGGCTCCCTGATGGCGCCGCATCACCGGCTCGAAAGCAGTCACCAGCCCGCCCGGAGAGGTGCGCCAGTCGACACTGCCATCGGGATTCTCGATGCGGTCGACCGGTAGCCGGTTGGCGACCACGACAAAGGATGCCTTGGTCCGAGGTGGCGGCTGCGGGGACTCCATGGTCTCCGCTGCCGCGCCATCGGGACTCGCCTCGCTGGTATGTGCCTGCGCTATGACCATGACTCGACCGTACGCCAGTCCGCATTCGACCTGTGGACCAATTCGTCCGGAATCTCGACTTTGGGCCTCGATGGCATCCATCCATGGCGATCTGTCAGGCTCGTGTTCGTGAGTGACACCCAACCGATCTCCGAAGCGGGGCGCGCAGCTTTGCAGGTTGTGCTGGCTCATCCAGATCAGACCATGTTGGCTCTCGACTTCGACGGCACACTCGCCCCGATCGTCGACGACCCTGCGCTGGCACACGTCGATCCGGATGCGCTGTCCGCCTTGTCGAGACTCGGCTCGTTGCTCGGCTCGATCGTGGTGATCACCGGGCGGCCGGTCCGGACGGCGGTCCGCCTCGGTGGCTTCGGCGAGGCCGAGGGCCTGCGGTCGATGACGGTCCTGGGCCAGTACGGCGTGGAACGGTGGGACGCCGACGGCGATCACTACGATCTGCCGCCGGCGCCGCCCGGCATCGCGCAGGTCAACGAGGAACTGCCAGGACTGCTGGCCGGGCTCGGCCTGGCCGGCTCCCGGATCGAGGACAAGGGTCGGGCGGTCGCCGTCCACACCCGTGGGCTGGCCGATCCGGCCAGCGCCTTCGACCGCCTCGCTGAGCCGATCCGCGAGCTCGCGCTCCGCTGTGGACTCACCGTGGAGCCCGGTAAGAACGTCTGGGAGATCCGCGCGACAGGGATCGACAAGGGCGACGCGATGCGCGCCATCGTCGCCGAGAAGGACGCACAGACGGTGATCTTCGCCGGCGACGACCTCGGAGATCTGCCGGCCTTCGAGGCCGTGGAGCAGCTTCGTACCGAAGGGATCAGGGGATTGCTGATCTGTTCGGCCTCCCACGAGGAGGACGCTCTCACCGAGCACGCCGATCTCGTGCTGGACGGGCCGACCGGCGTCGCCGCCTGGCTGCATCAGCTGGCAGACAGGCTCACCGGCAACTATGGATAGGAAAATCCCCGATGTCGGGGATTTTCCTATCCATAACTCGAAGAGTGGCCTTCCCGGCGCGTACGGCAGGGCTCCGGGGGTCGACGCGGTTACCTTTCTCGGCATGGAGCCGACACGAGGTAGTGCGTCTTCGACCACCTCGCGACGCGGCGTGCTCAACATCAAGGGTTGGTCAGCCGCCGTGGGTGCGAACCAGTCCAAGATCATCGACCTGCTGGTCGGCAACGCCGTCGCCCTCGGGGCCGTGGTCGGGGCCGTGCTGTTGCTGGTCGCGGACCCGATCGTGCTGCGGATGCTCGGTGGCCTGCTTGCCGTGGCCGGGGTCATCGGCACCGGCTGGCTGCTGCGGCGAGAAGTGGCTCGACACGGCGAACTGCTGACCATGCACACCGGACCGCGGTTGGTGCTGCTGGTCGCGATCGCCGGCGGCTACCTGGCCCGTCGACCCGACCAGGCAGTTTGGGTGTGGACAGCCACCGGGATCGCGATGGCCGCGGTGCTGGCGGAGCCGACGATCAAGGCGTTGCTCGCCAAGACTCAACAGATCGCGGTCAACCTGCCAGGTGTCCAACCGGTGCCGGCGCCGCCGTACGCGCCGAACAGGCTGGTGGCCGGCTCGCTCGCCACGATCACCGCCGGCAGCGCGTTGGCGATCGTCGGACTGCCTGGCTGGTGCTATCTCGGCGTCGCGACCCTGGAGCTGGCGGCGGCGCTGATCCTCATCGGGTACGCCGGCCGGGCCACCAAGATGACCCGCCAGGCACTGACTGCGCTGCCAAAAGCGCTCAAGAGGCACCAGCCCGCATTCGTGGTCTACTACGGCGGCCTGCACGGGGCCCGCTATCAGCTGGGGATGTGGCTGCCGTATCTCGAACGACTGGGCAGGCCGTTCGTGGTGATCACCCGCGAGGCCGCGACTGTGCCGACGATCACCGCGTTGACCACCGCGCCAGTGATCGTGCCGCGGACCACCAGCGAACTGGGCGATCTCAGCACCCTCGTGGTGCCGTCGATGAAGGCGGCGTTCTATGTCCAGGGCAGTCGGGCCAATCTGCATTTCCAGAAGTTCCGCAAGCTCACCCACATCTGGCTCAACCACGGCGACTCCGACAAGCAGGCCAACTTCAGTCCTCGGCACGCCACGTATGACAAAGTGTTGGTCTGTGGACAGCAGGGCGTGGAGCGGTATGCCGCCCACGGCGTGGAGATTCCGCCCGACCGGCTGCTGAAGGTTGGCCGGCCGCAGGTGGAGCGGATCGAGGTCCGCGACGAGCCACTGCCCGCCGACGCGCCGCGCACGGTGCTCTATGCGCCGACGTGGCGGGGTGGCCGGCCGACGACCGACTACTCCTCACTGGGGCTGGGGGAGCGGATCGTTGCCGCGCTGCTGGACCGCGGGGTGACGGTGATCTTCCGGCCGCACCCGTTGAGCTACGCCGATCCGGCCGATGCCGGGCTGATCCGGCGCATCCAGCAGCTGTTGGCCGGCGACCAGCGCAGCACCGGTCGCCACCACGTCTGGGGCGAGCAGGCCGAGCGCGACTGGGAGATCGCCGACTGCCTCAACAATGCCGACGGGCTGATCACCGATGTCTCCTCGGTCGCCTCCGACAATCTCGCGTCCGGCAAGCCGTTCGCCATGGTCGCGATGCGGGCCTCTGGTGAGGACTTCCGAGCCGAGTTCCCGATGGCCCGGGTGGCGTACCTGATCGAGAAGGACCTCTCCACGCTCGACAGTGCGTTGAGCGATCTGCTGGGGACCGACCCGCTGGCCGAGCAGCGCCACGCCTATCGCCGGCACTGCCTCGGCGATCAGCTCGGACCACACGCGGCTGACGAGTTCCTGCGGGTCGCCGGTGAGCTGGTGACCGGTGTGAGCCGGCCGGCCGCGAAGGGCAAACCCAAGCAGGACGAGAAGATCAGTGAGATCCCGCTGGAACGGGTGCTGTTCCCGACCGAGCCGGATGTCGCCGAACTGGTCAGCCAGGAGACCGACCGGCTGGCCGAACAGCAGCGCCGGACCGGCTGAAGTGCCGAGCCAACCACCGGCAGCTCACTCGCCCAGACCATCCAGCTCGAGCCGATCCTCGCGGACCCGATCGGCCAGGTCGAGCTTGGTGTAGGTCGGTCGACCAGCGTCGGCGTACTTGCGCTTGACCCGCTCCAGATACTCCCGAGCAGTGCCGTACGCGACCCCGGCCCGACGCGCAGCTGCCGCGAGGGTGGCGCCCGAGGCGTACGCGGTCAGCACAGTGCGCTCCTGTGGCGACAGCTGCGGCCGCTGCGGGCGGCTGTCCCGGCTGATCATGAACGCCAACTCCGGACTCAGCGCCGAACCGCCGGCGGCGACCTCGCGGATCGCGGCCAGCAGCGCCTCCAGATCCTGGTCCTTGGTGAGATAGCCCGCGGCGCCGGCCTCCAGCGTGGCCAACACCCCGTCGGCATCGGGAATGGTCGAGACCATGATCACCAGCGCGCCTGAGGCCAGCACCCGCTGGACATTGTCGACCGGGTCCGTGAGGTCGCGCAGGTTCAGATCCAGCAGCACCACATCAGGCACCGCGATGTCGGCCGCCAGCGCCTGCTCGTAGTCGGCGACGGTGCCACAGGTGAGCACCAGCTCGAGGTCGTCGACCGGCCCGAGCCAGGCCGTCAGTCCGCCGAGCAGCATCCGGTCGTCGTCGATCGCGGCCACCGTGATCACCGTCCCGGTCCCGGGCTGCCGACCGGCCGAGTTATCGATGGCGCGACTCATCGCGGCCACCTCAGCTCGACCGTGGTGCCCTGGCCAGGTTCACTGTCCACGTCGGCGCTTCCGCCGACCTCAGCCAGCCGGGCGGTGATCGACTGGCTCAGGCCGATGCCGGGTCGGACGCCGGCCGGGTCGAACCCTTGACCCTGGTCGGTGATCAACACGCTCACCGAACCCGGCTGCTCGGCCGGGCCGCCGGTGATCGTCACCCACGCCTCGCTCGTGCCGCTGTGTCGGGCGACGTTGTTGAGCGCCTCGCGGATGGCGGCCGAGATCGCCACGCAGACCTCCTCGGGCAACAGGTCGGGCACATCGGCGAGATGTTGATGGATCCGCAGCCCAGCGGCGGTGTGATCGCGGCGCAAAGCAGCAAGGTCGCCGACCAGGCGCATGCCGGCGGCGCTGCCACTGGTGGCGATCAGCCCGCGCAGATAGTCGGCGTCGGTGACCAGCCGCTGGCGTACCTCGGGCTGCTCCGGCTGCAAGGTGCCGCGGGAGAGGGCACTCAGCGTGGACAGCACCGTGTCGTGGAGCAGCCGATACTGCCGCGATCGCTCGTTCTCCCGCCGGTCGGCCGCCACCAACGCGGCCCGGGCTTCGGCCAGTTCCGTCTCGGCAGCCGCCGTGCGCCGGTCGGCGGCCCTGAGCGTCCTGGCCAGCACCACCAGCGCGATCGGCACCCCGACCAGAGCAGCCGCATTGGCGGCCACCGCGGTGATGACAACCGGTCCGAGCATGAGGGTGCTCGTGATGCCCACCAGGTAGGCAACCAGCAAGGCGGCTGCCGCCGTCAGACTCTGCCGGGCCGGCAACGCCAGGGCCAGGGTCGCGGCTGTGCCGATCGCCAGCGCCACCGTCGGGTGGTTGTAGTCCGCGCCATGCCCCGGTGCGGTAGCCAGCCCACCAAGGATCAAAGCGACGGTCGCCGGCACCGCGTCCGTCCACCACAGGGCAACACTCCAACGCATCGGCGGTTGACGGCGGATCAGCCACAGCCGGCTGAGGGTGACGATGGTGCCGACCGCCGCAATCCCGTACGCGAGCCCGGCCAGCCAGGGACGCGTCAGCCAGCTGGTGCCGGCGGTGGCCATAGCGACCGGCCAGGAGACCAACTGCAGCAACCGTACGGCGGTGAGCACCGCAAGCACGCCTCGCCCCAGCACAGTCATGCCCGACAGCATGCCGAAGACCGGGTGCGAACCGCGAGTCGGCTAACTTGCCGACAGCACTTTGTCTGACAGCGGAACTTCCGACGTGTGCGACCTCCCACGACTCGACAGGCTGGACAGCGACCCGGATACCGGGCCCGCCCAACCGAAGGACGACTTTGATGCCTACCTCGACCACCTTGACACCGCGCCGATCTCGACGGTGGACCGTCGCGATCGGCGGCTCCGCCGCCGTGGCTCTGGCGATGTTGACGGCCTGCGGCAATGCGACCGTCCCCGTCGATCCGCAAAGCGCGCCGCCCGTCTCGTCGACCTCGTCGACCACCAGCGCCGCCGACACAGAACTGGTCGAGGTCGACGGCCGCCAGATCGAGGTGCCGGCCGGGTTCACCTTTCCCGAGGGCGCCGCGGTCTCCACCTCCTTCCCCGGCACGGTCATCCTCAGCGCCCCGACCCCAACCGAGGTGGTCGCCTTCTATCGCACCGCGCTGCCGGAGGCGGGCTACGCGATCGAGACCGATGTCAGCGACACCTTGACCTGGTCCGGAAGCGGCTTCGGCGGCACGGTCGTCGCCGAGACCTCTGACACCGTCGTCACCTTCGGCGCCGTGGCGACCGGGAGTCCGAGTCCCTCGGACGGGCAGAGTGAGGAGGCGAGCATGCTGACCCCAGCTGATCTCGGCATCCGCCACGTGCCGTTCTTCCTCCGGTTCCCGCCCGGCTCGACGATCGAGAACCTGCAGGATCCGCCGACTGGTGCTTCGTTCACTTTGAGGACCCCAGACCCGACCACGACGCTGCCGTTCTATCGGGCAGCGCTGCCGGCCGGTCATTTCACCGTGACCGATGAGGTCACCGACGGCGCCACGACCACCCTCACCTTCACCGACAGTGACGGCTGGCAGGGCACGCTGGCGATCGGCGCCGAGAGCACGCGCGCTACCTTCGTCGCGCCGAAGGAGGAGCAGGTGCTCACCGGCAACGACCTCGGGGTCAGTCATCTGCCGTTCTTCTTCCGGTTCCCGGAAGATACGAAGTTGACCGGTCTGAAGGATCCGGCGTCGGGCGCTTCGTTCACGTTCGCCAGCCCTGGCGCCACCGAGGTGGTCACGTTCTATCGGTCGCACCTGTCACCGCATTTTGAGATCACCAAGGAGAGCGGCAGCGGCGACAACACCGTGCTCGACTTCACCGATGCCGACGACGGCTGGACCGGGACGATCACGGTTCGTGACGGCAAGGCGACGGTACGCTTCACCGCACCGTGACCATGATCAGCCGCCGACCACCGCGAGGGCATCGATCTCGACCAGCATCTCCTCCCGTGGCAAGCCGGTGAAGACGGTGGTCCGCGCCGGCAGCACCTGGCAACGATCCGCGAGGAACGCGCCGTACGCCTCGTTCATCGTCGCGAAGTCATCCCGGCTGGTGAGGTAGACGCGCAGCATGATCACGTCCTCGAACGTCGCACCGCCGGCGGTCAGGATGGCCTCGACGTTCGTCAGGGTCAGCGTGGTCTGGGCGGCGACGTCGCCGGGATGGAGATAGGTGTTGGTGGCGGCGTCGACCGGCCCTTGACCGGAGACCTGGAGGATCGGGCCGCGCCGGACACCCTGGGAGAAGGTGTGCGCCGGAGCCGGCGCTTCGGTGGTGGTGATGGCTGTCTTCGTCATGGTGTGCGTAGTCTGCCCCAATGGAGATCTCGACGGCAGCCGCCACGTTCGACCAGGTGGCTTTGGATGCGCTCACCGAACAGCCGTTGGCCCAACTGGACAAGGGAATCCCGCCACGGCTGTGGGGCCGGTCAGGTGCGGAAGCTGGAGCGATGAGACTGCCGCTGAGCCAGTTTCCGACGCCGTTGCTGACCTTGTCCGAACCTGGGTTGCGGCACAACCTGGCGATTTTCGCCGACTGGTGCGCCGAGCGCGGGCTCGCGCTGGCGCCGCACGGGAAGACGACCATGGCGCCGCAGTTGTGGGCGGCGCAACTCGACGCGGGGTCGTGGGCGATCACCCTCGCCAATGTCGCCCAGCTCGCGGTCGCTCGGGCGTACGGGGTGTCTCGGGTGCTGGTGGCCAACGAGATCATCGTGCCGTCGGCCCTGCGCTGGATCGTCGCCGAGCTCAGCCGGGATCCGGCGGCCCAGGTGATCTGTTGGGCCGACCATTCGCGGACTGTCGCTTTGATGGAGGAAGCGCTGGCGGCGTACGCGCCGGTCGCGGGTCCGGACTATCGGCCGATCGACGTCCTCGTCGAGGTCGGCGGGGCGGGCGGTCGCACCGGGGCCCGCGACCCGGAGATCGCCCTCGATATTGCTCGGCAACTGTCCGCCTCGCCCTATCTGCGGCTCGCCGGTGTCGGCGGCTACGAGGGTGTGCTCGCGGCCGACAGCGATGCCGACAGCCTGGCGGCGGTGCGCGGGTTCTTGTCTACGCTGCGTGAGGCCCACGAACGGATCAGCGCCGAGGGTCTGTATCCCGACGGCGTGCCCCCGATCGTCAGCGCCGGTGGCAGCGCCTACTTCGACGACGTGGCCGACGTGCTCGGCCCGCTGGTCGCTGACGGCGTTCAGGTCGTGTTGCGCTCGGGGGCCTATCTGACTCACGACGACGGGCACTACCGCCATCTCAGCCCCCTGGGCGAACATCCCCGGACCGCGGGGCCGGGACTGGTCAGCGCCCTGCACGGCTGGGTGCGGGTGAGCAGCCAACCGGAGCCGGGTCTGGCGCTCGTCGATGCTGGCAAACGGGATCTGCCGTACGACCTCGACCTGCCGCAGGTGCAGCTGCGGCTGACCGCCGATCGCGATCCGGTGCCGCTGAGTGGCGTCCAGGTCACCGCGCTGAACGACCAGCACGGCTATCTGCGCTGGGATCGCGATCGGCCGGCTCCGGTAGAGATCGGCGACGTGGTGCGACTCGGACTGAGCCATCCGTGCACGGCTTTCGACAAGTGGCGGGTCATTCCGGTCATCGACGATCCCGACGCCGCTGATCCGGTGGTGGTCGACTTCGTCCGGACCTTCTTCTGAGGCAGGGATGTCCGCCGACCTGGTGATCACCGACGCCCTCATCCTCGACGGCACTGGAGCGCCGGGACGACCGGGCGATGTGCTGGTCGAGGGAGATCGGATCGTCGAGATCGCGCCACCCGGTTCGGGACGAGCCGCTCAGCGCCGACTGAGTGCCACGGGTCGGGTCGTTGCGCCGGGGTTCATCGATCTGCACGCCCATTCGGATCTGGCGATCCTGGCCGACCATGATCATCTGGCCAAGGTCAGCCAAGGGGTGACCTGTGAGGTGCTCGGTCAGGACGGGTTGTCGTACGCGCCCGTCGACGAGGCGTCGCTCGCCGTCTTGCGGCAGCAGTTGGCCGGTTGGAACGGCGAGCCTGAGCTGCCGTTCGGCTGGGCAAGCGTGGCCGACTACCTCGATGCCCTGGATCGTGGGATCCCTTGTCACGCCGCCTATCTGGTGCCGCAGGGCACGGTTCGACTGCTCGTGATGGGACCGGAGGACAGACCGGCCACGCCTGCCGAACTGACGCAGATGATGGCGGTCGTCCGGGAAGGACTGGCCGACGGTGCGGTGGGGATGAGCAGCGGACTGACCTACCCACCGAGCATGTACGCCGGCGACGACGAACTGATCGCGTTGTGCCGCGTGGTCGCCGAGGCCGGTGGGTACTACGCGCCGCACCACCGCTCGTACGGACACGGCGCACTGGCCGCGTACGGGGAGATGATCGAGGTCGCCCGGGCCTCCCGCTGTCCACTCCATCTGACCCATGCCACGCTCAACTTCGCCGAGAACCGTGGCCGAGCCGCCGAGTTGCTGACCATGATCGACTCGGCGCTGGACGATGGCCTGGACATCACGCTGGACAGCTATCCGTATCTGCCGGGCTCCACCTCACTGGTCGCGCTGCTGCCGCGCTGGGCCACCGCCGCCGGACCGCCGATGATCATGCACCGGTTGGCCGATCCGGGTGAGCGGGCCCGGATCGCCCATGCTCTGGAGGTCACCGGCAGCGAGGGTTGCCACGGCTGCCCGGTGGACTGGTCGACGATCGAGATCAGCGGTGTCGGTGAGCCCGCGCTCGCCGATGCGATGGGTCAGACGATCGCCGTCCTCGCTGAGCGGCAAGGCCGGGCAGCCAGTGATGTCTATGCCGAACTGCTGTTACGCGACAGGCTGGCCACCACGATCCTGCAGCATGTCGGTCACGAGGAGAACGTGCGGGCGATCATGCAGCACCGGGTGCACTGCGGTGGCTCGGACGCCATCCTGGTCGCCGAGAAGCCGCACCCCCGCGCGTGGGGGACCTTTCCGCGGTATCTCGGGCACTACGTCCGCGAGCTGGGCCTGCTCGGACTGGCCGACTGCGTGCACCATCTCACCGGCCGGCCGGCAGCGCGACTGAAGCTGGTCGATCGTGGCCTGGTGCGGGTCGGCTATCACGCCGATCTGGTGGTCTTCGATCCCGATCGGGTCCGAGACGCCGCTACCTTCGAGCAGCCACGCCAGCAGGCCGAAGGGATCGACTGGGTGCTGGTGAACGGTACGCCGGTGATCGCCGACGGCGCTCGTACCGATGCCTTGCCCGGCCGCGCCCTCCGCCGTACCGCCTCAGGAACCTGCGCGAGGAGCGCCTGACTGGGGGTGCGCCCTACGGTCGTCCTTGGCCCGGCGGCGCGAAACGTGCACGTTTCCCGCGTGGTCTGTCGTCGTTCTTGGCCCGGTGGCGTGAGACGTACGCTCAGCGGCATCGGGCGCCGCGGCCGGGCTTGTGGGTCGCGCGCTGGCTGAGGCTGCTATTCGACAGCAGTTCAGTCCTCTCCGGCGGCCGACGCGATGTGCGCCTGTGCTTCCTGCACGGTGCCCTTCAGCAGAGATGAAGACGGCTCTTTCCTGACTTCGTATCTGGCGTCGGTCCTACGTCGATGCCCGGCCAGCTCCTGTCAGCGGGCCGCCCCCACAAGGACGTGTGACAGTTCAGACGAGGCGATAGCCGACAGGGTGGAAACTTCGGGGGCCGCAAGCAGCGTGGGGCCTGACTTACGATGGCATCAGGGCGGAGGTGTAGCGACCTGACCGGTTATGCGACACGGCGAGGTGCTCGGACGAGCGCGGTGTTGTGGCGCGCGTTGTCGCCTGGCCGGGAGCACCATATTGCCCCCGACGGGGTGATGGACTTGATGTGGTTCCAAGGTCGTCTGGTCGTCGCGGGTGCTGACACGCGAAGTATGGTCGTCGAGACCCGGCCCGGCGAGGTGACATGGGGGCTTCGGCTTGCCCCTGGTGTCGCCTGCTCGCTGCTCGGTGCGCCCGCCCACGAGCTGACCAATCAGCGGGTGGAGTTGTCGGAGTTCGTCATCGTGCCCAGCGCGGTTGCCCGTCCGTTTGAGGATGACGTGCCCGCTGCACTCGAGCAGGTCTTTGTTGCCTTGTGGGCCAGGGCGGACCCGGATCATGCCACTCTGCGCCTCGCGGCATCGCTGGACCGGGCAGCACGCGATGGGTTGACTGTGCGCGAGACGGCGGTCCGCCACGATCTGTCGGAACGGTCGTTGCGTCGGCTCAGCAACGCGCTGTTCGGCTACGGGCCGAAGACGCTGATGCAGATCCACCGCTTCCAGCGTGCTGCTCACTTGGTGCGAACAGGTACATCGTTGAGCGATGCCGCCGCGACCGCGGGTTACGTCGATCAGGCCCATTTCGCCCGTGAGAGCCGGCGACTCACCGGAAGGACGCCCTCCGGGCTCGCCCGCGCAGCCTGACTTGCTGACGCTCACGTCCTGTGGCGTCGGCGCGCTGGCCGATTCGTCCAAGACAACTGCGGCCTCGACTTGGGAGGCTGACGGTCATGAGCATCAACCTGGACCGTGCGACCGCTTTCATGACTTCTCACGCGCGCATCCTCGACCGGCGACGCTTCGAGGCAATCATCGGAAACAGCGATGCCGCGCGGCATGCGATCATCCGCGGACTCGATTCCTATCGGAACGCTGATGGAGGTTACGGGTGGGGGCTTGAGCCCGACCTCCGCGCGCCGGAAAGCCAGCCCGGCGGCGCGTTGCACGCATTCGAGGCGCTTGCCGCCGCCGATCCGCTGACCTCGCCGCACGCGGTCGCACTTCTTGACTGGCTCAACTCGGTGACGCTCCCTGATGGCGGGCTGCCGTTCGCACGGCCGATCAGCAACCCCGTCGCCTGCGCGCCGTTCTGGGCGAGCGCGAACCCTGCCGAGTCATCGCTTCAGATCACCGCTGCGGTAGCGGCCGAGGCACATCGTGTCGCGTGCTTCGATGACGAGGTGCGGGACCACCCGTGGCTGACGACGGCAACTCGGTACTGCTTCGAGTCGATCCGCCGGACAGACGAGGCACCGTTCGCCTACGTCCTGTCCTTCGCGCTGCAACTTCTCGACATCGCCTCCGATACCTACCCGGAAGCACACGAACTGCTCGGCCACCTGAGCCGATTCGTGCCGAGAGACGGAGCACTCCCGGTCATCGGCGGAGCAGAGGGCGAGAGACTGCACCTCCTCCACTACGCGCCCGAACCCGGACGCCCGCTCCGCAGCCTGCTCGATCCCCACGCAGTCTCAGACGATCTGGATCGACTCGAACGAGCACAACTTCCTGACGGCGGGTGGCCGGCGGGCTTCGCCAGCTATTCCGACGCTGCCGTCCTGGAATGGCGAGGCCACGCCACGGTCAGCGCGGTCGCGGCACTACGCATGAACAATCGCTGACCGGAGAAGCCGCTCACTGGGTATGCGACTGCTTGCCTCTCCCACTGGCCACAGCAATCGCGTTTCGTGGTGGCGGGCAGCGCGGCCAATCCCTCGACTCGGTGGTCCTGGACGATCCCGAGTCCGAATCACCAGTCCGCGACGTGTTTCTCCTGGTCGGAGTGGGGTAGGGCGGGCGGGGCTCGAACCCGCGACCCAGGGATTATGAGTCCCCTGCTCTGACCTGCTGAGCTACCGCCCCCTGCGCACTGACCCCGAGATGGTAGCCGCTCGCCGCACCGGCGCCGAACTCACCGGACGGTCAACCCGCGCGACCGGAACTGTTCACGAACCCTTTCCAGCAACTCTGCACTCGGCGGTTGCGTGTCCTCCAACGGATACGACTCACCCAGCTCGTGCCATTTGTCCCGCCCGAGCTGGTGGAATCCGAGCACCTCCACCCGCGCCACTGCGCCACCAGACCCCAAGCGCTGCAACGACGCCGCATACTCGGCCGCCGCCTCGACGTTCTCCCAGCCGTCGGTCAGACCGGGCACGAGCACGAACCGGATCCACATCGGTAGGTCGAGCCGAGCCAGCCGTCGGCCGAACTCGAGCGTGGGCTCGAGCTCACGCCGGGTGACCGTGCGATAGACGTCCGGCAGGCCGGACTTCACATCCAGCAGCACCAGCGACGTGTCGCTCAGCAGGTCATCGCAGGCCCAGGAACCCAAGAAGCCAGACGTGTCCAGTGCGGTGTGGATGCCTTGTTCGGCACAGCGCCGGAAGATGCGCCGGACGAAAGCGTGCTGCAGCAGCGGCTCGCCGCCGGACAGGGTGACGCCGCCACCGGTGACGCGCATGATCTTCTGGTACCGATCGATCAGCGCGAGCACCTCCTCGAGCGGGGTGTCTCGACCGTGCCGGATGCTCCAGGTGTCCGGGTTGTGGCAATACCGGCAACGCAGCGCGCAACCCGCCAGGAAGATCGTCAGCCGAGTGCCGGGGCCGTCCACGGCCGTGACGAGTTCCCAGGAGTGCACGCTGCCGAGCATCCCGTCACGGACCGCGGCCAGCCGCCGCGACCGAGCGTTCGGTGTCTGCTCCGCTGATGCAGGCACCGAGACACTCGGAAGACCCAGATAGATCGTCATCGCCCAGCCTCAGACCCCGTCGTGGAAGGTCCGCGAGAGCACATCCAGCTGCTGCTCGCGAGTCAGTCGGACGAAGTTGACGGCATAGCCCGACACCCGGATGGTCAGCTGCGGATAGCGGTCCGGGTGCTGCATTGCATCCACCAACGTCTCCCGGTTGAGCACGTTGATGTTGATGTGGAAACCGTCGGAGACCATGTACGCATCCAGCAGCCCGGCCAGGTTGCCGACCTGCTCGTCGGCGGTCCGGCCCAGACCGGAGGGCACGACCGTGGCAGTCAGCGAGATGCCGTCCTGCGCCTGGTCGTACGGGAGCTTGGCCACGCTCAGCGCACTCGCGAGCATTCCGTGCCGGTCCCGTCCGTTCATCGGGTTCGCTCCCGGCGCGAACGGCTCGCCGAGGCGTCGACCGTCCGGGGTGTTGCCGGTCGCCTTGCCGTAGACCACGTTGGAGGTGATCGTCAGCACCGACTGGGTGTGCGTGGCGCCACGGTACGTCTGCTGCCGGCGTACCTTCTGCATGAACCTGCGGACGATATCGGCCGCGATCGAGTCCACCCGGTCGTCGTCGTTGCCGAAGGTCGGGAACTCGCCCTCGGTCAGATAGTCGACGACCAGTCCGTGCTCGCCGCGCACCAGGGTGACCCGCGCGTACTTGATCGCCGACAGCGAGTCGACGACCACGCTCAGCCCGGCGATGCCGCAGGCCATGGTGCGCAGGATCGTGCTGTCGTGCAATGCCATCTCGAGTCGCTCGTAGGCGTACTTGTCGTGCATGTAGTGCACGCAGTTCAGCGCGTCGACATAGGTCTCGGCCAGCCAGTCCATCAGCGCGTCGAATCTGGTGTCGACCTCGGCGTAGTCCAAGACCCCGTCTGCGACTGCCGTCGACGGGGGAGCAACCTGGACGCCGGTGATCTCGTCCCGGCCGCCGTTGATCGCATAGAGCAGCGTCTTGGCCAGGTTCACCCGGGCGCCGAAGAACTGCATCTGCTTGCCGACGGTCATCGCCGACACACAGCAGGCGATCGCCGCGTCGTCGCCGCACTGCTCACTGATCAACGCGTCGGACTCGTACTGGATCGCGGACGTGTCGATCGACACCTTGGCGCAGAACCGCTTGAACCCGGCGGGCAGCCGGTCGCTCCACAGCACTGTCAGGTTCGGCTCAGGTGCCGGACCCAGGTTGTAGAGGGTCTGCAGCATCCGCATCGACGTCTTGGTCACCAGGGTGCGGCCGTCGGCGCCCATCCCGCCGATCGACTCGGTCACCCAGGTCGGGTCGCCGGAGAACAACGCGTCGTAGTCGGGCGTCCGCAGGAAGCGCACGATCCGCAGCTTGATCACCAGGTCGTCGATCAGCTCCTGCGCCTCAGTCTCGGTGATCAGGTCCAGGGCGAGATCGCGCTGCAGATAGACGTCGATGAAGGTCGACGTCCGGCCCAGCGACATGGCCGCGCCGTTCTGCTCCTTGACCGCCGCCAGATAGGCGAAATAGAGCCATTGCACTGCCTCGCGGGCGGTGAAGGCCGGTCCCGAGATGTCGAAGCCGTACGCAGCCGCCATCTCCTTCAGCTCAGCGAGCGCACGAACCTGCTCGGCGAGTTCCTCACGATCCCGGATCACATCCTCGACGCTGCGCTCGGCATCGAGCGCGGCCCGGTCGGCCTGCTTGGCGGCGATCAGTGCATCGACGCCGTAGAGCGCGACGCGCCGGTAGTCGCCGATGATCCGGCCGCGGCCGTACGCATCCGGCAGTCCGGTGATGATCTTGGACCGGCGTGCGGCCCGAACGGCCGGCGGATAGACGTCGAAGACGCCGGCGTTGTGCGTCTTGCGATAGGTGGTGAAGGTCTTCTTGAGCGTCGGATCCACCGGGTAGCCGTACGTGTGCAGGGCATCCTCGACCATCCGCCAGCCGCCGTACGGCATGATCGCCCGCTTCAGCGGGGCATCGGTCTGCAGCCCGACGATGATCTCGTGCTCCCGATCGATGTAGCCCGGTGCATGCGAGGTGATCGACGCCGGAGTGCGGGCGTCGATGTCGTAGACGCCCTTCGCCCGCTCCTCCGGGAACAGCTCGGTCAAACGCGCCCATAGGTCGGTGGTCCGCTGGGTCGGCCCGGTGAGGAAATCGGCCGCACCCTCGTACGGCGTGTAGTTGCGCTGGATGAAGTCCCGGAGGTTGATCTCGTGCTGCCACGGGCCGGGGGCGAAGCCATCCCAGGCGGCGATCGGGGTGTCGAGGGAAGGGTCGAATTCTGCTGGCGCGGGTCGCGTCAGGGTGCTCATCGGGCACGTCTCCTACGTGATCTTGGTCAAACTGGACCTGATTTCACGCTAGATCGCCGGATGCCACCACACACGAGGCAAAGGTCCTCCGGCCGGGAGACGAACGAGGGTCCCGAGACCAGTGATCTCGGGACCCTCGTCAGACTTCGGTCAGCTCGCGCCTCGGTCAGTCAGTGCTCAGCGCAGGTGAGGCGTCACCGGCGGGACAGCGATCGAGGGCTTGCTCAGCACCTTGGTCTGTGCCGCGGTGGATCCGTCCGAGAGCACCTCGCTGAAGGGCTGGTAGTCACTGACACAGACCGTGCCCTTGGCCGGCAGCTTCTTGCTCAGCAGGTAGCTGTACACGGCCTTGTTGACACAGCCGGAGCTGAGCAGCGCGGTGTGACCCCATGAGTTGGACGAGAGCAGCCGACTGTTCGGCAGCCGATTCGAGGTGGAGACGGCGCCGGCGTAGTTGGTCGCCGGATCCCAGTAGTTGCCCACGACCAGCACCGGTGAGCTGGTGTGCTTGTTGAACGGACCGCGATAGGCATCCTCGTCCTTCGCAGTCCAGTTCTTGCTGGCACAGCTGCCCTGGTTCCACAGCCAGAGCCGCCCGAAGTACGGCGCCTTCTTGTCCGCCTCGTTGCCGAGCTTTCCGAAGGCTGCCAGGTTCTTGCTGTTCCGGGAATCGGTGCAGACGATGGTGGCGAAGGCGTCCAAGCTGTTGTCGTACGGAGCCGCGTAGGGGGCCTTCGACCTGCTTGCTTGCTGGCGGTTCTCGAGGGTCTTGTGCAGCTTCACGATGGCCCGGGCCGCGGTCCGGCGCTTCGTGGCCGTCGTGCCGTCCGCAGGCGGATAGAGGATGTCCCACAGGTAAGCCGCGAAGTCGGTGATGGCCTCCGGGCCGTACTCCTGGGAATAGAGCATGCTCAGGTTGAATCCGACGAAGTCGGCGTACGTCAGCGTGACGCTCTCGTCCTCGTCGAGGGTGATCTTCAGCGGAGCCTCGCGCAGCCGCTGAGCGATCGTTTCGAAGTTCGCGACCGGGTCGCCCGCGGAGAACCGACATTTGGTCGGCCCGGCCGCTCCGCACAGCACCAGCGCCTGGTGCAGCGCTTTGCTCGAGCCCTCAGCCGACTTGAGCCGGATCCCGATCGGGGTGCTTTCGGTGTTCTTTGTCCCGGCCCATGCCACCGAGTCGAGGATGCCGTCGATGGCGATCGCACGGACTCGATCCGGGTAGAGGTTGGCGTACACCTGGCCCAGGTAGCTGCCGTACGAGACGCCGAAGTAGGTGAGCTTCTTGTCGCCCACGGCACGCCGCAGCAGGTCCATGTCGCGGGCCACCTGGGCCGTGGAGATGGCGCCGGTCATCGGTTTCCCGGTGGTCGAGCAGGCCTTGGCGTGCTTGTCGTAGGCCGCACGCAGCGACTTCTCCTCCGCGGCCCCGTACGGGAAAGAGACGGAGTAGATCTTGTTGAGCACCGAGGCGTTCTTCTTCTGAGACGGGAAGCATCGCACGTTCTGGCTTTCGGCGACGCCTCGGGGGTCGATGCCGACGACATCGAATCGTTTCAGCACCTCTGGGCTCAGATATTCCTTCGCGTAATAGGCCATCGCCGTGCCGGAGCCGCCCCAATGTCGCTTCTTTAGAGTTACATGGGTGTAGTCTCTGTTTGTGGCTGGTGTGACGCGTGAGGTGAGGTCGGCGGAGGAGCGGTTGCCTGATCGGGTCTCGATCGGGGTGCTGGCACGGTCGTTCCCGGCGGCGGTGCTGGATGAGGTGATCGAGGCGGCAGGGGTGCGGGAGGTCCGGTATCGGCGGCTGCCGGCTCGGTTGATGATGGTATTCACGCTGGCGTGCTGGCTGTTCATGCGGTCGGGGTACGGGTTGGTGCTGTCGAGGCTGGCCGATGCGCAGGCGTTGACGGGTGGCGGCTGGGGAGACTGGCAGGCTCCGGGAACGGGATCGATCACGAAGGCGAAGGCGAAGCTGGGCGCGGAGCCGTTCAAGCTGTTGTTTGCGCGGACGACGGTGCCGGCGGGGACGCCTGTGACGCCCGGGGTCTTTCATGCCGGGCTGCGGGTGGTGACGGTCGACGGGTTCACCCTGGATGTGCCGGACACGGCGGCGAACGAGGGGTTCTTCGGCCGTGGTGGCAACGGCAGCAGGTCGCAGAATCCGTATCCGCAGCTGCGGGCGCTGGTGCTGGCCGAGTCCGGAACCCGGGTGCTGCTGGCCGCCGCCCATGGGCCGTCCAGCACCGGCGAGCAGACCCTGGCCGTCGATCTGCTGCCCGCGCTCGACAGCGGGATGCTGGTGCTGGCCGACCGGAACTTCGCCTCCTGGAAGCTGTGGCAGGCGGCCGCCGGGACCGGCGCGCAGCTGTGCTGGCGGATGTCGGCATCGTTCACTCTGCCAGTGCGGCAGGTGCTGGACGACGGCACCTACCTGTCCCAGCTGAACCCGCCCTCCAAGAAGGACGGCGACCCGATCCCGGTCCGGGTGGTCGAGTACTCGGTGACCACCACCGACACCCACGGGGTCGAGACCTCCGAACTGTTCGCGCTGGCCACCACCCTGCTCGACGCGCAGGCGTACCCGGCGATCGAGCTGGCCCAGCTCTACCACGCCCGCTGGCAGGCCGAGACCGGTATCGCCGACCTGAAGACCACCATCCGCGGCGGCCCCGAAGTGCTGCTCCGCTCCAAGACCCCCATCATGGTCGAGCAAGAATTCTGGGCCATGCTGTGCGTCTACCAGGCGATCCGCGACCTGATCGGCTACGCCACACCCGCCGGGCTCGACCCCGGCCGGATCAGCTTCAAACGCGCCTTCCAAGCCGCCCAGGACTCCACGACCCGGGCGGCTCTCTCCCCCCAGCCGACCTGACCCGCGCCCTGGCCCACCTCGCCACGCAACTGACCAAACCCGCCAACCTGATCCCCACCCGCGACGGCCGCACCGCACCCCGCGCCCGTAAACGCGGCGGCTCCCACCGCTACGAACGCCGCAAGAGCAACGCCGCACCAGTCCGCACCGTCACCCACACCATCGTCCTCCACCCCCTCAAACCACCCCAACCCTAAAAGAAGCGACATTGGGAGCCGCCCGGGCCGCCAGGGTTCACGAACAGGGTGCCGATCTTCGTCTTCTGGTTCTTTGCCGGTCGTTTCAGCACCGCGAGCTTGATCTTCTGGCCGTGCGGCTTGTCGTAGTCGAGCGGCACCTTCACCGTCGCGCACTTGGCTCCGCCGCACTTGCGCCACTTGAGCTTGGGTGTCTTCACCGCCTTGCTGCGCCGCTTCTCGATCTTGGAGGTCTTGGCTGTCTTGGGTGCCTTGGCGGGACCCGCAGCCTCAGCGGTGCTGACTGGCTGTGTGGGGTTGGCGGCCTCGGCGGGCGGTCCGGTGGCGACGCTGAGCAGGCCGGCGGACAGGGCCATGGCCGAAACCACAGCCACGAGCCGACGGGGAACGGGGCGCATCAGTGGGCTCCTACGGGGATAGCGGCGTCAACTCGACTTGTCGGACGCACTGGCAGGACAACCTAGGGGACCCGGGTGTCAGCCGTGCCGGATATTCGGATCTCACGCACATCTTTTTGGTAACTCACACTTTCACCGTTGCTCGGGCGAAGGCGTTAACGTGTCGCTCGTGCGACGCAGCTACCAGCCCGAGACGCTCCCAGCCCAGTTCGTAACCCTGGATGACCGGTTCGCCGGCACGGGTGGCGACCGGTGGATGACCAGGGTCTTCGCCCAGGGTCGCTGGCTGGAGGGACCGGCGTACCACGCAGCCGGACGGTTCGTGCTGTTCAGCGACATCCCCAACGACCGGGTGCTGCGCTACGACGAGGTCACCGGGGAGACGGCTGAGTTCGAGCCCAGGGTCGGTTTCACCAACGGGCGCACCACGGATGCCGAGTCTCGGTTCATCGCCTGTGAGCACGGTGGCCGTCGGGTTTCCAGGACCGAGCACGACGGCTCGAAGGTCGTGCTGGCCGACAGCTACGAGGGCAAGCGGCTGAACAGCCCCAACGATGTGGTGGTGGCCGCCGATGGTGCGGTCTGGTTCACCGACCCGAGCTACGGGATCATGACCGACTACGAAGGCCATGCCGCGGCGGAGGAGATGGGTGGGCGCTATGTCTATCGGCTCGGTCCCGATGGGGTGCTCTCGGTGGTCGTCGACGACTTCACCCAGCCCAACGGCCTCGCCTTCAGCGCTGACTTCACCAAGCTGTACGTGACCGACACCGATGAACACCACATCCGGGTCTTCGACGTCGACGGGGCTCGCGTCAGTGGTGGCGCCGTGTTTGCGGCCGAGCCGACCGGCTATGACGGGATCAGGCTCGACACCCGCGGCCGGCTCTGGGGGGCGGCTCATGACGGACTGCACTGCTACGAACCGGACGGCACGCTCAGCGGCAAGCTGCTGTTCCCCGAGATCGTGTCCAACCTCTGCTTCGGTGGCCGGCAGTACAACCAGCTGTACGTGACCGCGACCACGTCCCTCTACACCCTGCGGGTCAACTTCACCGGGGTCCGCTACTTCTGAATACGAACCGCTCACGACAAGTAGCTTCTGGTTCCGATCCGTCAATTTCTGGCACCGCAGGCTACTTGTCGAAGGCGGCCGGGGCCTGATCCGGCCTGATCTGACGCCCCACCACGATCGCGGCGATCAGCAGCGCGATGCCCAGGATGGCCGTCACCGCGGCCAGCAGGTGCTGACCGGCGGTCCACTGCAGCTCCAGGTCGCCGCCGTTGGGCAGTCGTCGGTAGGGCGAGACGACCACCCAGCCGACGAACAGCCAGCCGAGGACGATCAGCCAGGTCGGCAGCACCGGCTTGGCCCTGCTCATGGATGATGCCTCTCTTATGGATGATGTAGGCCCCGACATCGGGGATTTCGTCATCCGTTGTCGGGTCAGCTCGACCAGGCTGAAGGCCAACGGCACGATCCAGACGAAGTGGTGCAGCCAGGACACCGGCGAAGCGAGCAGGCTGGCCACGCCGCAGAGCGCGACCGCGAATCTGACCTCGCCGGCACGATGCCAGACCGCGGCCGCCCAGACCCCCAGGACTACCACCACGGCGCAGGCGGCCAGTCCCAGGGCCGTGCCCAGCGGCGCCAGCCGGAAGACCCGGGCGAAGTCGGCGTACACGGACTGGTTGGTGTAGTAGATCAGGCTGCCGCCGAGGCCCGTGTCGCCATGGGCCAGGCGCCCCCAGAAGTCCAGTGAGGCACCAGGCAGGATGACCGCTGCCAGGACGGTGCACGCACCGGCGGAGATCGTGGCGGTCAGCGCCGCTCGCCAGCGTCGGACGGCCAGCAGATAGAGGACGAAGATCATCGGGGTGAGCTTCAACGCGGCGGCCACCCCGGTCAGCACCCCCTCAGGCAGCAGCCGCTTTCCCGGAAGCACGCGAGGGCCTGGTGCGAGATCCAGCGCGACCAAGGCGACCAGCAGGATGCCGAGTTGGCCGAATGCGAAGGTCTGGCTGACCGGCAGCACCGCGTACGCGACCGCAGCCGACCACAGGCTCAGCCGCCAGCCGGTCTGACCCCACCGGTGCAGCACCGCGACGATCATCAAGGCCCCGGCGACCGTCCACGCGACCTGGACCAGCGCGAGCGGCAGCACCGCGAGCGGCACGGCCAGCAGTGCGGCGAACGGTGGATAGAGAAACTGCAGTGGGCCGGGCAGTTGATAGAAGTTGCCGCCGTCCAGCAGCACCTGTCCGGCCAGCCGATAGACGTCGAGGTCCACCATCACCGGATGCCAGGGAATCGTGGTGCCACCCGGGAAGGTCGACGCGCCGACGTCGAGCGCGATCAGGACGGGCGGCAGGCAGATCAGCGCGCCGTACCCGAGTCGGCGGACCCCAGCAGTCACCACGTCAGCCCAACAGCCGGCGGATCGTCTGTCCGACACCGGATTCGGAATTCGGCGGCACCCTGGTGAAGCCGCGAGCCAACAGCGTGGGATGAGCATTCGCGACCACGTACGGCTGTCCGACCCAGTTGAGCATGGAGATGTCGTTGGGCATGTCGCCGAACGCGGCGACGTCCGACGGGTCGATGTCCATCCGAGCGCAGACGCGGGCCAGCATGGCGCCCTTGTCGACGCCTCGGGCGCTGACCTCCACCAGGCCGTAGCCGCGGGCAGAGGAGTGTGTCGCCGAGAGCCGGCCGGCGATCACCGAGTCGACGCGGGCCAGGAGCTCATCGGAGTGCAGGCTCTGGGACTGGACGAGCACCTTCACCAGATCCTCGTGGATGATCACCTCCAGCGGGCCGGCGAAGATGTCGGGATCGCCGCTGTCGCTGGGTTGCCAGGTCAGGTAGTGCGGCTCGTGGCCGAACTTGGTCCCGGACTCGAAGGCGAAGCTGACGTCGTGCACGACGGTACGGATGCGTTCGACGGCATCCAGAGCATCCTGGGCACGGATGCAGACCCGGTCGAGAATCGTGTCGGCGTGCGCATCGTAGAGGGCTGCACCATTGCTGGCGATCACGGTGGGGTGCGCTCCGGGCAGACCACGGATCACCTCCAGCCAGCGCACCGGGCGGCCGGTGGCGAAGAGCACCGTGATCCCAGCCTCCTGAGCGGCCAGGACAGCCTCGGAGTTGAGCTGGCTGACGGACTCGTCCGGGGACAGGAACGTCCCGTCCAGGTCGGTCGCGATCAGCTTGGGGATCCGCATCAAAGAATCCTGTCACGTCCTGCTGACAACGCCTTGAATGGTCGTGCTTGCTGGATGGGCGAATGGTCGTGCTTGCTGGATCGGCCCTTTGAGCCGGCTGCCGATCCCGGCCGCTCGCACTCTAGAGGCGGGAGGTCGGCGTGTTGGCCCCGGGCGACCCGGAGGGGGCAGGGGTGCCGCCGCCACCACCGGACTGACTACCGGATGGGGAAGGGGAAGCGGAACCGGATCCCGACTGCGACGGGGAGTTCGATCCGGACTCGCTGCCTGATGGCGATCCGGACTGGCCGCCGGACGGCGATCCCGACTGCGGCGGCGGTGAACCGGATTGAGACATCGGCGGCGGACTGCCGGAGCCGCCGGTGGGCGTCGGTGGAGTCTGCGGCGGCTGGTTGCGAAAGATCAGGATCGCGATCAGCACCGCGAGCGCGGCCAGCAGCAGCATCAGCAGCCAGGAGACCAGGATCGTGACCCAGCCCGCTCGATCGTGGCGCCCCGGCCAGGGGAGCGGCCACAGCCGTACCAGTCCGGGCCTGATCCGGTCCTGCCAGTAGTGCTGGTAGTCCGGGCCGCTCGGCATCCCTTGCGGGGGGAGGGTCGCTAGTTGCACCTCGTCCAGGATCCGGGCCGCTTCGGAGGCTGCCGCGGGAGAACCGTCGTACGCGAGTGCCACCCATGGGGCGAGCAACCCTTCGGCCGGGGCGTTGGGATCGTCGTCGTCGCCGACGTACTTGCGGCCCAGCCGACCGAAGTCCTGACCATGTCCGCCGCGCGCCAGCACCGTGTCGATGTGCATGTCGTTGACGACCCCGGCCAGCCGATCGCGGGCTGCGGCATCGGCCGCGGCACCCTGCGACAACACGATGACCATTGCGCTGCGGTCGTCGGTGTCCGACCGGAGGTCGGCGTTCGCACCGTCCGACCGGAGGTCGGCGCTCGCATCGGAGTGCGCGGTGTAGGCGACTCCGGACTGCGCCGCACCGATCCGGGCGTCGAGCCAGAACTCACCTACGCGTGGCGGATCGTCGGGGAGCAGCGGGCTGACCGGCACCCAGTCAGGGTCGGCTGGTGGGGTGGACATCGCTCCTCTGTCGGTCTTGGCGAACTTCTGTCGAGCAAACCTGAACTCATGAGGATGGCTCGACAGAAATCATGCTCGCCGAGTCTATGCGGGACCGGTGGCGACTCTGGCGAGCCGATCCGGGTATGCAGCCCGGCCGATCCTGGTACCCCGCCAAGCCGATCCTGGTACGCCCTCGCACCGATTCCGAGAGGCGCTTGGTGTGGTCTGCGAGAATGGGGCACTGATCCGCAGTCGGCACGTGTTGGATTCCCCACCCACCGTCCGCCCCCGTGAGAAACCAGGAGTTCGATCAGTGAGCAGTCCGTCGCACGGTCCAGGGACCCCGGTGGGTTCCTCCGCAGCGCCGACCCAACCTTCCCCGCAGAACCCGAACCAGCAGGCCGCCCGCTTGCTGGGTGAAGCGATCGCCCAGGTGCAGCGGGTGATCGTCGGTCAGGAGCACATGGTCGAGCAGCTCATGGTTGGGCTGCTGGCCAAGGGGCACATCCTTCTGGAGGGCGTCCCCGGCGTGGCCAAGACGCTCGCGGTGCGTTCGTTTGCGACCGTGGTCGGCGGCGATTTCGCCCGGATCCAGTTCACTCCTGACCTGGTGCCGTCCGACATCGTCGGCACTCGGATCTACAAGGCCAGCCAGGAGGGGTTCGACGTCGAGCTGGGCCCGGTTTTCGTGAACTTCGTGCTGGCCGACGAGGTCAACCGTGCTCCGGCGAAGGTGCAGGCCGCCATGCTCGAACTGATGGCGGAGAAGCAGGTCTCGATCGGCGGGGTGACCTATCCGATGGCTGAGCCGTTCATCGTGATCGCCACCCAGAACCCGATCGAGTCCGAAGGCGTCTATCCGCTGCCGGAGGCTCAGCGCGACCGGTTCCTGCTGATGGTCGACGTGCCGTATCCGCGCGGCAACGAGGAGTTCGAGATCCTCCGCCGAATGAGCGTGCGGCCGCCGACCTCACGGCCGGTGCTGGACCCGCAGCGGATCATCGAGCTGCAGAAGCAGGCCTCGGAGGTGTTCGTCCACAACCTCGTGGCGGAGTACATCGTCCGGCTCGTCCTGGCCACGCGGACGCCGGCCGAGTTCAACCTGCCGGACCTGACCTCGGTCATCCAGCTCGGCTGCAGCCCACGGGCGACGCTCGGCCTGGTCGCTGCTGCCCGCGCGCTGGCGCTGATCCATGGTCGCGACTATGTGCTGCCGACGGACGTGCAGGCGGTCGCCAAGGATGTGATGGCGCACCGCATCGTGCTCGGTTTCGACGCCATCGCCGACAACATCCAGCCGGCCCAGGTGATCGAGCGGATCATCGCCATGGTGCCGCCGCCCACCCCCGTCTGGAACGGGCAGTCCGCCCAGCCGGGCGGCCATCGCCCCCCGCAGCGGCAGGTGGCGCAGCCGGACTTCAGCTGAGGTCGCGATGTCGAGTTTCCCCCCACCCACCGGGCCGCCGAGTTTTCCGCCACCTACTGGTCCGCCGAGTTTCCCCCCACCCGCAGGCGCGCCGGTCGTGTTCGCCGCGCCGCCGGAGGAGGCGTACGGAGCTGCCTCGTCGGTCCTGGGCACGCCGACGCAGCCCACGATCCCGCTGAACAAGCTCGCCCCCGAGGCGGCACTGCGGCGGCTCGAGCTAGCGATCGTCCGGCGCCTGGAGGGCTTTCTGCACGGTGATCATCTGGGTCTGTTGCCCGGCCCGGGATCGGAGACCAACGAGGCGCGGCTCTATCAGCCCGGCCAGGACGACGTACGCCGGATCGACTGGGCGGTGACCGCGCGGACCAGTGCACCCCATGTCCGCGACACCATCTCCGATCGCGAGCTGGAAGTGTGGGCGCTGCTGGACGTCACCCCGTCGATGAACTGGGGCACCGAGGGGGTCACCAAGCGGGACCTCGGCATCGCGGCGGTCGCGACCATCGGCTTCCTCAGCCAACGAGTAGGCGATCGGTTCGGCGGCTACATCATGCGGCCCGACCAGATCCGGCGGCTGCCGGCGGTGGCAGGGCGGTCGGCGCTCTACGGGATCCTGCGCAAGATGCTGACCGAGCCGTTCGTGCCCGATCACGCCAGCGGTCCGATGAGTCTGGCCGCCGCGGTCGAGCAGCTGTCCCGGACGCAGCGTCGGCGTGGACTGCGCGTGGTCGTCTCGGACTTCCTCACCCCCGGTGACCACGAGCTCGACCCGAATGTCGAGCCCGAGTGGGAGCGCCCGATGCGCCGGCTCGGCGTCCGCAACCAGGTGCTCGCCGTCGAGGTGGTCGACACGCGGGAGATCGAGTTCCCCGACGTCGGGGACATGTTGATCCGCGATCCGGAGACCAGTTTCGAGCGGTACGTCAACACCGCCGATCCGGCGGCCAGGGCCCGGATGGACGCCGCCTCGGCCGCCCAGCGGGAACGAATCAGGATCGCGCTTCGTCGTGCTGGTGTGGGGCACATCCAGCTCCGTACCGACCGTGACTGGGTGGCCGACATCGCCCGCTTCGTGCTGGCCTACCGTCGCGTCGCCAGCATGTTGCATGCGCCGCCGCAAGGAGTGACGAAGTGATCCCGCAGCTGCTTCCTCAGCAGCTCGCCATGATGCCACTGCTGACCTTCCTCTCGCCTGACCGGCTGCTGATCCTGCTGGTCATCCCCCTGTTGGTCGGCGCGTACATCTGGGCGACCCGGCGCAAGAACCGGCGGGGGATGCGTTTCACCAATACCTCGATGCTCGATGTGGTGGTGCCCAAGCAGTCGCAATGGCGGCGGCATCTCGCGGTGGCGCTGTCGCTGCTCAGTCTGATCACGCTGACCGCGGCTTTCGCCCGACCGAGCACCGTGATCGACGTGCCGCGAGAGCGGGCCACCGTGGTCATCGTCATCGACGCGTCGCAGTCGATGCAGGCCACCGATGTCGCACCGAACCGACTGGCGGCGGCCAAGACCGCCGCGATCGAGTTCGTCGAGAAGCTGCCGGAGAAGTACAACGTGTCGATCGTCTCGATGGCCGGCAACGCCTCGATCCTGGTGCCGCCGACCCTGGCGCACAACACGGTCGAGAATGCGATCAACAGCATCCAGCTGCAGGACGGCACGGCGATCGGCGAGGGCATCTACACCGCGCTCCGGGCACTGCAGCAGGCGCCGAAGGACCCCAAGAAGCCGGACTCCGTCGCTCCGGGGGCGATCGTGCTGCTCAGCGACGGATCGAACACCGCCGGGCGGGCACCGATGCAGGGTGCGGCGGAGGCACGCAAGGCGAAGGTGCCGATCTACACGATCGCGTACGGGACGGAGAACGGCTACGTCGATCTCGACGACGAGCGACAGGCGGTTCCGGTCGACCACGAGCTGATGAAACAGATCGCCGCGCTGACCAACGGGCAGTATTTCGCCGCCGCGACCGTCGACCAGCTCAAGACGGTGTACGCCAACATCGGCTCCGAGGTGGGCTATGAGAAGGCGGAGCGCGAAGTGACCTCGCGGTTCGCGGGCTACGGTCTGGCCTTCGCCGTGCTCGCCGCCCTCGGAGCGATCTCCCTGGGGGCGAAATGGCCCTGATTCCCATGTTGCAGTTTCTGGCGCCCAACAGGCTGTGGCTGCTGCTGATCATCCCGGCGCTGATTGGCGGCTATCTGCTGCTGTCGCGGCGCCGGGCCAGCAGGCGGCGGACGATGGGCCGGACGATGTTCGATCTGGTCATCCCGAAAGACCGGGTCTGGGTGCGTCATGTCGCGGTCGGCTTGTCGATCCTCAGTCTGCTGACGCTCACTCTGGCCTTCGCCAAGCCGAAGGATCAGGTGTCGGTGCCGCGCGAACGGGCCACGGTCGTGGTCACGATCGACGTCTCGCTGTCGATGGAGGCGACGGACGTGCAGCCCACCAGACTGGAGGCTGCCAAGGCCGCCGCCTCACAGTTCGTCACGTCGCTGCCGCCGAAGTTCAACGTCTCCCTGGTCTCCTTCGCCGGCACCGCGACCACCCTGGTCCCGCCGACGCTCGACCGGGGTGCGGTCACCGCCGCCATCGACGCGCTCCAGCCGCAGCCGTCGACTGCCATCGGCGAGGGCATCTATACCTCGCTGGCGGCGTTGTCGCAGGTGCCGCCCGATCCGACCGATCCGAATGCCGACGTACCGGCACGGATCGTGCTGCTCAGTGACGGCAAGACCCAGGTCGGTAGGCCGTCCGACCAGGCGGCGCGTGCTGCCCGGGATCAGAATGTGCCGATCTACACGATCGCTTATGGCACCGAGGACGGCTACATCGAGGTCAACAACCGGCGGGAACCGGTGCCCGTGGACCGCGTCGAACTGCAACGGGTCGCCAAGATCTCCGGCGGCCAGGCGTACACCGCCGAGAGCGCCGGTCAGCTGAAAGAGGTCTACTCCGACATCGGCAGCTCGGTCGGCAAGGAGAAGGTGGACAAGGAGGTCACCTCGCGGTATGCCGGGTTCGGGCTGGCCTTCGCCATCCTGGCCGCCCTCGGGATGATCTCGCTGGGTGCCCGCTGGCCCTAGGGTGGGGCAGGTGGGGATCGCCGAGAACCTGGCCGAGGTACGCCGACGTGTCGATGAGGCCTGCGTCGCCGCGGGACGGGACCCGTCACAGGTACGGCTGCTGCCGGTGAGCAAGACCAAACCGCCGTCGGCGATCCGGGAGGCGTACGACGCCGGAGTCCGGCTCTTCGGCGAGAACAAGGTCCAGGAGGCGGTCGCCAAGGCCGAGGTGTTCGCCGATGTGCCCGACCTGCGCTGGGCTGTCATCGGCCACCTGCAGACCAACAAGGCCAGGCAGGTCGCCGCGGTGGCGGACGAGTTCCATGCGCTCGACTCGCTGCGGGTGGCCGAGGCCCTGAACCGGCGCCTGCACATGCTGGACCGGACTCTGGACGTGTTCGTCCAGGTGAACTCCTCGGGCGAGGAGTCGAAGTTCGGTCTGGCGCCTGAGGACGTGCCGGGCTTTGCCCGCGAGCTCGAGCAGTTCCAGACGCTACGAGTCCGCGGGCTGATGACGCTGGCGGTGTTCTCCGACGACGCCGCCCTGGTCGGCGCCTGCTTCGCCCGGATGCGGGAGCTGCAGGCTCGCCTGCAGGACAGCCATGACCATCCGGAGTGGTGGCGGGAACTGTCGATGGGCATGTCGGGCGACTACGAGCTGGCCATCAGCTACGGGGCGACGACCGTACGCGTCGGCCAGGCGATCTTCGGCAACCGGCTGGATCCGAACGACTATTGGCCGGTCTCGGCCCGCTGATCGCGTGCTGATCAGAGGTTGTCGATCTCGATCACGGGCAGATCGTCGGCCGGCGTGAAGCCGAACACCTTGCCCAGGAAGAACAGCTGGGCTTCGAGCGCGGCCTTGATCGAATCGGCCCGACGGAAGCCGTGGCCCTCGCCTTCGAAGATGATCATGGCGACTGGGAGATCCTTGGCCCGGACGGCGGCGGCCATGGTCTCGGCCTGATTGGGCGGCACGACCGCGTCCTCGGACCCCTGGAGCAGCAGCAGCGGCACCGACAGCCGGTCGACGTGCAGGATGGGGGAGCGCTCGCGGTAGATCTCGATGGCCTCCGGGTATGGTCCGATCAGTCCGTCGAGATACCGAGACTCGAACTTGTGCGTGTCGCGGGCCAGTGCCTCCGGATCGGCCACCCCGTAGAAGCTGATGCCGGCCGTGAAGACGTCCGTCGTGGTGAGCGCCTGCAGCGTCGTGTAGCCGCCGGCGCTGCCACCACGCACGATGAGTCGCTGCGGATCCGCCAATCCCTGGGCAGCCAGCGCCGCCGCACCGTCGGCGCAGTCGGCGACGTCGACCACGCCCCACCGGCCCCGCAGCGCATCACGATAGGACCGGCCGTAGCCGGTCGAACCGCGGTAGTTCACATCCAGCACCGCGAACCCGCGCGACGTCCAGTACTGCAGACCGATGTTGAAACCGTTGTCGGAGAAACCCGTCGGCCCGCCGTGCGAGAGGGTGATCAGCGGCGGCCGATCACCGTCCGGCGCCCGCCACTCCGGATTGGTCGGCGGGTAGTACCAGCCGTGCACCTCACCAGGGACATCGTCGAGGGTGCTCGGCCAGCTGACTGCCCGGGGGATCGATACCCACGGCGTCGGGAGCGCCTGGTCACTGGCCCGCCGGACATCGGTCCACGTGGCGGTAGTCAGGTCGGCCACCGCCAGCCGGGCCGGCCGGTCGGCGTCCTCGATGATCGCGGCAGCCAGGCCGCCACCGGCGGCCACCGATCCGTAAAGCCCGTCTTCCAGGATCGGTCGCAGTGTGTTCGAGTCTCGGTCCAGCAATTGGATCGAGGTGACGCCGTTGCTCACGTGCGTGGCGAGCAGCCGGCGGGAGTCGAGAACCGCGTACGGCTGGTCACCGAAGACCCACTGCGGGGTGGCGAACTCCGCGTCCTCCGGCCACAGTGGGGTCGTTTCCTGGTCGCGAACGGCGTACAGGTTCCACCAGCCGGTCCGGTCGGAGATGAAGATCAGTTCGCCGTCTGGTGCCCAGCGTGGGTGTACGGCCGACTCGTGGTCGCCGCCGGCGACCTCGCTGATCTCGGTCAGCGCGAGCGCGGGCCGGTCGATGAGTCGGCCTCTGCGGATGCGGGTGGCATCCCACGGCATCGCCGGGTGGTTCCACTCCGTCCAGGCCAGCTCGCCGTCGGCGGACAGCTCGGGATCGGCATAGAAGTCGGCGCCGGAGCAGAGCACCGCTCCGTCGCCACTCCCGTCGAGATCGAGGGCGACGATGGTGTTGACCGGCTCGCCGCCTCCGGTGTGGTCCTCACGGACGGCGAGCACCAGGTGCCGATCGGGATGGACCCGTACGTCGGCGTACCGGTGGTCCGAGCTCTGCGTCAGTGCGACCGGCCGGCCATCGACAAGACGGTAGAGCCGGTTGTCGGTCAGGTCGGAGAAGACGACGACCCCGTCCCGAACCGCGTACGCGCCGCCGCCGTACTCGTGGACGCCGGTGCGCACGTTGTACGGCGCAGGCACGACCAACTCGGCCGGGTGGTCTCTGTGGCAGCGCCACAGGCCGACTCGACCGCCTTCGCTGGGCCGGGACTCCAGCCAGTAGAGCGTGTCACCGTCGAGCAGGGGTGCGCTCAGCCCGACCGTGCCCGAGGTGACGAGGTCGGTGGTCACGATCGAGGGCCAGGATCCGTAGGGCGCAATGGTCATCTCGCCACTATATGGAGGATCCCGAGATCGGCACCGGTTCCAGCCGGCATGGGAAAAGCACAGTCGGCACACAGGAGCGGGCGGACTCCAACACAGTCCCATTGGGCAGGATCACGTGCACAGACCAATCGAGAGGCCCCGATGAACCAGCCACTGCCTGATCACACCCCCGCCGGACCCGCGTACCAGGGCCGTCTTCTGCCGCGACCCGACGACGAGGTGGTCGACCAGGGTCTGAGCTTCGATGTTGGCACGCTCTTCTCCCGACGCCGCATGCTGAAGGTGTTCGGTCTCGGTGCCGGTGTCGCCGTGCTGGCCGCCTGCGGGGTCGATACGACCTCATCCAGTGACGCAAGCGGCGCAAGCGCTGCCAGTGGCGCAGTGACCGAGATCCCGGACGAGACCGCCGGACCCTATCCGGGTGACGGGTCCAACGGTCCGGACGTGCTGGAGCAGTCCGGCATCGTCCGGCAGGACATCCGCTCCAGCTTCGGCACCGGGTCGGCAACCGCGGAGGGCGTGCCGTTCGAGTTCGAGCTGACCATCCTGGACATGGCAAAGGACAACGCCCCGTACGCCGGCGTCGCCGTCTATGCCTGGCACTGCGACCGGGAAGGTCGCTACTCGATGTACTCCTCGGGCTTGGAGAACGAGAACTATCTGCGCGGTGTGCAGATCGCCGACGCCGACGGCAAGGTCCGGTTCACCAGCATCTTTCCCGCCTGCTATTCGGGCCGGTGGCCGCATGTGCATTTCGAGGTGTATCCCGATCAGGACTCGATCACCGACTCGACGAAGGCGATCTCCACCTCCCAGCTCGCGCTGCCGAAGGATGTGCTGGACGTCGTGTATGCCACCGAGGGCTATGAACAATCGGTGACCAATCTCGCCGATGTGAGCCTCGAGAACGACAACGTCTTCGGTGACGATGCGGGGGTGCATCAACTCGCGACCGTCACCGGCTCGGTGGCCGACGGCTATGTCGCCACCTTGTCCGTCCCGATCGACACCGCGACCGAGCCGACCGGCGGCAGCGCTCCCCAAGGCGGCGGTGGCCCCGGCGGCGGGGCGGGTGGCCTACCTGGTGGCGGTGGATCTAGTGGCGGTGGACCTAGTGGCGGGCCTGGCAAGCCGTCTGCTTGACCGCCAGCCTCGACTTCGCACCATTTGCTGTCACTGCGCACCAGGCAGGCTTGGTGCGCGGTAGCAGCAGTTGGTGCGAAGTCGCAACGGAAATGGTGCGGAGTCGGCGGAAATGGTGCGGAGTCGGCGGAAATGGTGCGAAGTCGGAACAGGAAGTGGTGCGGCGCCGGGTTCGGCGATCTTCGGGCCGATTGCCCCTTGGTTCTGGTGTGACTCCTGAGGCAGAATGGTGCTCGATCCGCTGGACGGCGTGTCGTGAGGATGTTGGGGAAGACAGCCCTCGCCCGCGTCACTGGAGGATCGATGAGCACAACCCGTGGAGTGCTGTACATCCACGCCGCACCGTCGGCACTGTGCCCACATATCGAGTGGGGTGTCGGTGGTGTTTTCGGCACGCCCGTACGCCTGGACTGGATCCCGCAGCCGGCCGAGCGTGCCGCGTACCGGACGGAGTATGCCTGGACGGGCCCTTCGGGCACGGCCGCACGTCTGACCTCGACACTCAAGGGCTGGCAGCGCATCCGCTTCGAGGCGACCGAGGAGGCCAGCCCCGGTGTCGAGGCTCACCGGTACGCCTACACCCCCAGCCTTGGGGTGATGCACACCCAGATCGGACTGCACGGCGACGTCGTCGTGCCGGAGGAGCGGATCAAGCACGCGATGCTGATGGCCGGCCTGGGTCAACAGGACCTGGTCGACGCGCTGAACGAACTCCTGGGCCGCCCCTGGGATGCCGAGTTGGAGCCGTTCCGGTACGCCGGCGAGGGTGCACCGGTGCGCTGGCTGCACAAGGTGGTTTGACGGAAACCTGCCTCTCAAACCCTACGGAGCGGTCCTTATCGGCGTGTCGCGGCGTTGAGAGTCAAATTCCCGTCATGAACTAATTTTGCGGATCAGCTGGTGATGTAGCGGTTGGTGAAGGTCACCGCCACGTTGTGGCCGCCGAAGCCGAAGGAGTTGTTGATCCCTGCCAGGTCACCGGCCGGCAACTCACGTATGGTGCTGGCGATGTCGATGCCCAGGTCAGGCTCCGGGTCGTCCAGATTGATGGTCGGCGGGACGGTCCGGTAATGCAGCGCCAGCAGCGTCGCCAGCGACTCCAACGCACCGGCACCCCCCAGCAGGTGACCAGTCATCGACTTGGTGCCGGTCACGATCGCCTTCGTGTCATCGCCGAGTGCCATCCGGATGGACAGCGCCTCGGTGACATCGCCTTGCGGGGTGGAGGTGGCGTGGGCATTGACGTGCTTGATGTCGGCGGCAGTGAGGCCGGACTCGCGTAGCGCGTTGGTCATGGCCCGGGCCTGCGACTTGCCACTGGGGTCGGGCTGCACCATGTCGTGGGCATCGGAGGTGATGCCGGCGCCGGCCAACTCGCCATAGATCCGGGCGCCGCGCGCCTGGGCATGATCGAGGGTCTCGATCACCATCACGGCGGCGCCTTCGCCGAGGACGAAGCCATCGCGGCCCTTGTCCCACGGTCGGGACGCCCGCTCGGGGTCGTCATTGCGTCGGCTCATCGCCTGCATCTGCGCGAAGCAAGCGATCGGCATCGGGTGGATCACACCTTCGGTGCCGCCGACTACGACGACATCAGCCCGACCCAGCCGGATCATGTCGATACCGTGCGCGATCGCCTCGTTGCTGGAGGCACAGGCCGAGACCGGCGCGTGTGCGCCGGCCTGGGCGCCGATCCGCAGGCTCACGTTGCCGGCAGTCGCATTGGCCATCAGCATCGGGATGGCCAGCGGCGACACCCGGCGCGCGCCCTTCGCCTTCTGGACGTCCCAGTTGCCGAGCAGCGTCTGCAGGCCACCGATGCCGGTGGCGATCGCGACTCCGAGGCGTTCCCGGTCGACCGGGTTCTCCTCCTTCAGTCCGAAGCCGGCATCGCGCCAGGCCTCCATGGCTGCCACCACGCCCAATTGGGCAGAGCGGTCCAGCCGACGCGCCTCGACACGCTCCAGCACGGTGGTGGGATCGACGGCAGCCTGGGCAGCGATCTGCACCGACAGGTCGGCGGCCCAGTCCTGTTCGATCCGGCTGATGCCGGAGCGACCGGCGAGCAGCCCCTCCCAGGTGCTGGCGACGTCCCCGCCGAGCGGGGTGGTCGCGCCCAGTCCGGTGACGACGATGGGGGTCGGGCTCATGAGTTGGACCTTCCGGTGGGGCAGCGTGGCCGTGCTTCAGCGTGGTCTGTAGTCAGGCTGGTCTTGTTGTCAGCGTGATCTGGTGGCAGGGAAGCGGTGAGGGCCGCGCTCAAGAAGGCGCGGCCCGCCACGTTCAGGAGGCAGCGCGCTCGATGTAGGCGACCGCGTCCCCGACCGTCTTGAGGTTCTTGGCCTCCTCGTCGGGAATGCTCACGCTGAACTTCTCCTCAGCGGCGTAGATGATCTCGACCATGGACAGCGAATCGACATCGAGATCGTCGGTGAAGGACTTGTCGAGCTGGACGTCGTCGGTCGGGACACCCGCGACCTCGTTGACGATCTCGGCCAGGTCTGCGCGGACCTCTTCGGTGGTGGGCATGGGCTCAAAGCTCCTCGGGGTGTTGAACGGTGGACGGACCGGGAATGGTCAGCCCAGATCTTGGGGGCGTCCCCAGGTGGTGGGGCTCAGGGATGATCATGGCAGTACGACGTCCGATCCTGCATCAGGCGGCGCCATGCCGGGCGACGAACTCCTGGGCTGCCGGCAGCTGATCGGGGGTGTTCAGGGCGAACAGCTCGACTCCCCTGAGGTTGCGCTTGGCGATGCCGGTCAGCGTGCCGGCCGGTGGCAGTTCGAGCAGTCCGGTGACGCCGAGCTCGGCCATGGTGGCCAAGCACAGGTCCCAGCGGACGGGCGAGGCGACCTGGCTCACCAGCCGGCGCAGGACCTCGGTGCCGTCGGCGACCGCCTGTCCGTCGGCATTGGACAGCAGCGTGGTGCTCGGACCATGGGTGGTCATCGTGGCGGCGAGCTCGCGCAGCCGGTCGACGGCGGGTGCCATGTGCACGGTGTGGAAGGCGCCGGCAACACTCAGCGGGATGAGCCGGGCTCGGGTCGGGGGGTGCTCGGCCAACGCGGCGAGCTGTTCGACGGTGCCGGCGGCCACGATCTGGCCGCTGCCATTGTTGTTGGCGGGCGTCAGCCCCTGAGCCTCGATCGCGGCCAGCACCTCGTCGACCTTGCCGCCGATCACCGCAGTCATCGAGGTCGGGGTGCCGGCGGCCGCCTCGGCCATGCCGCGCCCGCGCTCGCGGACGAACACCATGGCGTCCTCACTGCTCAGCACGCCGACCCCGGCGGCCGCAGTGATCTCGCCGACGGAGTGCCCGGCGGCGATCCCGGCCGGGCCGAATCCACGGTCCGCGCCGACGAAGAGCTGCTCGGCAGCGAGGATCCCGGCTACCACCAGCAGCGGTTGAGCCACCGCCGTGTCGCGAATGGTGTCGGCGTCGGCCTCCGTCCCGTAGTGGCGCAGATCGAGCTCGGCGACGGCCGCGAGGGCGTCCAGCCGGTCAGCGAAGGACTGCTCGGTCAACCAGGGGCTGAGGAATCCTGGGGTCTGCGCGCCCTGACCTGGCGCCACTATGGCCAACACACCTTTGACTATTCCCTGACTTGGCGGCGTGCGTCGTGCATGGACACGACGAAACTGGGACGAGGTGTTTGTAGGAATCTGACAAAAGACGTCACCGCGACGCGCCTTGTTCGGTCCTGTCACAGGCCGGGTGACTATTCCGTGCTCGTCTCCTCGGCACGCACCCGACGACTCAGCAGTCTCCCCAAGGTCAAGGACAGACGCAGTGCGTACGCCTCACGCGGATGTGTGGGGCTGTAGCCGGTGACCTCATGTACCCGGCGTAAGCGGTAGCGGACCGTGTTGGCGTGAACGAACAAGGTCCGGGCCGCTGCCTCCACCGACGAGCCCTGGTCGAGGAACACCACCAAGGTCTCCAACAGCCCGCCGCCGGCGTCTCGGAGTGGGTCGTAGAGTTCGCGAGCCAGTGCGCGGCGCGCGTGTCCATCGCCGTTCAGCGCCCGCTCCGGCAGCAGGTCGTGGACGCTCACCGGACGCGGCGCCTCCGGCCAGCCGGCCACTGCGCGATAGCCCGACAGTGCCTCACGGGCGCTCACCCCGGTCTCGATCAGGTGGTCGACCGGGGGACCGACCACCACCGGGCCGTCGGCGAACGAGTCCGCGAACCGGCCGACGACACCCAATGTCCACTCTGTCTGCTGCAAGGCGGACCCGCCGAGGACGACGATCATCCGGTCACTCTGCACTGCCCCGAGCATGTCGAGGCCGGCGATTGCCGCCTGGTCCCGGATGGCCTCGAGTTCGGCGGCGACGGTGTTGGGGGCCGCTGGGTCGGGCGCGCCACCGACGACCACGACGACACCCTGGGTCGAGGTCCAGCCGAGCGTGGAGGCACGGGACAAGACCGCGTCATCGGTCTCACCGCGTAGCACCGCGTCCACCACCGAGGCCTCCAACCGGGCGTCCCAGGTGCCGCGGAGTTCGGCTGCTCGGGCATAGATCTCCGCCGCGGCGAACGCCACCTCGCGGCTGTACGCGACGATGGCGGTGTGCAGGATGGCCCGATCGGCCCGCGGCATCACCTCGTCGATCTGGGTCTCGACCACGTCGATGGTGGTGCGTACCAGTTCGACGGTCTGATGCAGGCTGATCCGCCGAGCGAGTTCCCGAGGTGCCGAGCCGAACACCTCGGACGGTGCGGGGCTGTCCGGCTCGGCATCGGCGAACCAGGAAACGAAGCCGTTGATGCCGGCTCCGGCGACCAGGGTGATCCAAGACCGGTGCTCGGCGTCGAGGTCGCGGAACCAGTCGTGTTTGGCGTCCATCTCGGCGATGGTTGCCGTCGTCATCCCCGATGCCTGGGCCGCGAGCCGCTTGGCGATCGCCGCCCGGGTTTTCGCCGCGGCTGGCCGGGACCCGTTGAGTCCCTTCGCCGCGGCCATAGGGCTGAGCCTACGGTGGGTCACCAGAGCGCAATTCCCAGTCCGACCAGTGCGGCACCGATCACCAGCTCGAGCCAGGCCAGCCAGACCCGCCGCTCGGGCAGGAATGACAGTGTGCGGGCCCGCGCCGCGAGGATCGCGGCGGCTGCCAGCACCGGTGCGAGCGCAATGCCCCACAGCCAGCCGCCGACCGCCGCCCAAGGCCCGGAGCTCCACAACAGCAACAGCCCGAACACGCCGGTCAGCAGGGCACCGATCGCCGGGAGCAACGCTATGCCCTGGAGAGCCCGGCGCAGGGCAGTGATGCCGAAGAGCAGCGCGAGGACGACTGGCAGGGCGGCCAACACCTGGGCGATCACCGGCCGCTCGGCTGTGGGCGGTGGCGTGTTGTGCATCAAGGACGCGGCGATCGGGTCGAGATCGACGTCGGAGTTGCCCATCATCACGACCGCTCGATCATTCGCCCGATCGAGGATCAGCATCGAGCGGAACCCCGCGGTGCCGCCGTTGTGCCAGGTGTCGGTGGTGCCCTCTGGACCCGGCGTGACGAACCAGGTCCAGCCGATCCGGGTGCGGTCGTCGAAGTCCGCGGTCGGTTGCAGCGCGTCGACTCCGGGCGCTCGGTCGGTGAGCTGCGCCTGAGCCCAGATAGCGAGGTCGTCGAGCGTGGTGAAGGTCGACGATCCCATCGGCAGATAGCCCGTTCCAACCCAGCGCGGCGTACACAGGCCATTCGCGGTGAAGCCGGGGACGGCTCCCTCGGGTAGCTCCGGATAGTCTCCGGCCAGCGTGGTGCCGGTCATCCCCAGCGGACCGGTGATCCGGTCTGCGACCAGGGTCGGATAGTCCGGCAGACCAGCCGCACGGACCAGCGCCGTGCCGAGCAGCGAGACCCCGAGATTGGAATAGGTCGGCGGCTGCTCCGGGGTCACCGGTGCGGTCGCGGCGTCGGCGATCACCCGTTCGGTGGTGCTGGTGGCGTACGCGTTCTCGTTCAGCATGGCGCTGAACACGGCCGCTTCGGCGGTAGCTCCCAGTCTCGGCAGGCCCGACCGATGCTGGGCGAGTGAGGCCAAGGTGACCTTGCCGGCCGCCGTGCTGCGAAGCTCGGGCAGGTGCTTCTCCAAAGTGTCCTCGGGACGCACCTCGCGCCGCTTGATGGCGTCGGCGAACAGGGCACCGGTGAAGGTCTTGGTGACCGACCCCAGCTCGTAGATGGTCTGATCCGTCGGCGCGACACCGGGCCGTCGCCCTGCGTCGGCGTTGCCGAGGCCGGCCCACCGGACCGAGGTCGACGTCACCTCCGCCACCACCACCGAGCGCAGTCCGGCCCCGTCACCGGCCCCGTCACCGGCCGCGGTGCGCACGCGCTGGGCGAGCTCGGCGTCGCCAGAGCTCACTTCGCTCAACTGCTGTCGCTCCGGCCCCGCCAGCAGCCCGATACCCACACTGATGATCAGGCTGATCAGCAGGATCAGTGCTGTTGTTCTGGTGGGGAGGCGTTCCGCGGCGGCGCTCATCGGTTCGCCGCCAGAATCACGACCAGCAGCGGGACCACCCGGTGCGCCGGCACCAGATAGCGCCCCCGTTTCACCAGCGTCAGCCAGCCTGCTGCGACCAGTTGGCGTAGGTGATGATGCAGTTGTCCGGTGGTGCCCAACGACTCCTGCTCCAGCAAGGCCGACGTGGTGCACACACCACTCAGCACAAGTCGCAGGATGGTGAGCCGGGCTGGATGCGACAACGCGTCGATGGTCGGCGCCAGCTCAGACCAATCGAGGTCGAGCAGGGCATCTGCGGTCAGGCCGGTCTGCCAGGCGACGGGCCCGGCCTCCGGCACGGGCACGCTGCCCACCATCATCACGCCCTCGAAACCGCGTTCCTCCAGCCCGTGCAGCGCCCAGAAGCCATCGCCCAACTCGGGGTCGGTGGACGGCGGCGAAGGCCGCGCCATCAGCCGATCGACCGCCTCTTCCAAGGACGCGACTCGCCGCTCCAGCTCTGCGAGGCTTTCAGTAGACATACCACGAGAGTACGTAAGTACGTAGAAGCGTTCAAATGTCCTCAATCTCCACTTCGGGCTGGTCCCAGCCTGCGCAGAGTGGAAGATGTTGGGTGAGTGCCGTGGCAGTGACCAAGGGAGGAGCGGATGTGAGCGTTCTCGAGGCGAAGCCTGAGGAATACGTCTGCCGTTCCGCGCTACCGAGCGGGCCGGAGGAGCTGGTGATCACCGCTCGCAAGGTCTGGCTCGGCAAGACCACGCTGGTGGCCCGGGCGCTGCCCGACCGCGACATCCGGATGATCGGCGCCTGGTGCTTTCTGGATCACTACGGTCCCGAAGACGTCCGCGACTCTCCCGGCATGCAGGTCTATGCCCATCCGCACACCGGACTTCAGACGGTGAGCTGGCTGATCGAGGGCGAGATCGAGCATCGCGACAGTCTGGGCACTCAGGCGCTGGTCTCGCCCGGCACGCTCAACATCATGACCGCCGGCCACGGCATCGTGCACAGCGAGATCTCCCAATCCGACAAACCGCCGACGCTGCACGGCCTGCAGCTCTGGGTGGCGCTGCCCGATGCGGTCCGCGATCAACCGCCGCGCTTCGACCGGTACGTCGACCTGCCCAGGCTGGATCGCCCCGGGGTTAGGGGTCGGGTGCTGGTCGGCGAGGTGGACGGCGTAGGGTCCTCGGCGATCAGCTTCAGCCCACTCGTCGGCGCCGATCTGACCCTCGATCCGGGGGCCGAGGTGGAGTTGGCGGTCGACCCCGATCATGAGCACGGCGTCTTCGTCATTGCGGGGGAGCTGATCGGTGGTGCAGGCGCGATCGCCCGGACCGACCAGCTGGTCTACCTCGGCTCGGGTCGGGACAGGCTCGGGCTGACGGCGGGAGCCGAAGGCGTACGCATGCTGCTGCTCGGTGGCGAGCCGTTCGTCGAGGAGATCGTCATGTGGTGGAACTTCATCGGCCGTAGCCACGACGAGATCGCGAGTTTCCGGCAGCTGTGGGAGCACCGTGACACCGATGCGGGAACCGGTAGGTTCCCACCTGTGATCGATCGGGGCGAGCGGGTCATGGAGGCTCCGGCCATGCCGACGGTGCCACTCAAAGCGCGACCGAGGAGACAACGCCGGTGAGCGCCCGATGAATCCCGTCGATGCCCTCCGCGAGATCGGCTTCCTGCTGGAACGTACCCGTTCCGACACACATCGGGTGAAGGCCTATCGCCGAGCCGCCGACATCGTGGCCGAGCTGGATCCTGCGGAGCGAGCGCGGCATGCCGAAGCCGACGACTGGAAGAAGCTGCCTGGCATCGGGCCGAAGACCGCCTTGGTGATCAGCCAGGCGTGCGCCGGCCGGGTGCCGGACTATCTGCAACAGCTGCGGGATGAGAAGCAGCCGCTGGTGGTCGGCGGCGAGCGGTTGCGAGCCATGATCAAGGGCGACCTGCACGTCCATTCCACCTGGTCCGACGGGGGCAGTCCGCTCGAGGAGATGATGATCACTGCACGCTCCCTGGGCTATGACTACTGCGCCATCACCGATCACTCACCGCGGCTCACCGTGGCCCGCGGACTGACTGCCGAGCGGCTCCGTCAGCAGCAGGCGGTGACTCGTGACCTGGCTGCTGCGATGGCCCCTTTCCGTGTCCTGCAAGGGATCGAGGTCGACATCCTGGAAGATGGCGGACTTGATCAAGACGATGCATTGCTTGCCGAGCTGGACGTCGTGGTGGCCAGTGTGCACTCCAAACTGCGCTCCGACTCAGAGACCATGACGCACCGGATGGTGGCGGGGATCGCGAACCCTCGGACCAACATCCTGGGTCACTGCACCGGCCGGCTGATCACCGGTGAACGCGGCATCCGGCCCGAGTCCAGCTTCGACGCCGAGGTCGTGTTCGAGGCCTGCCGCGCGTTCGGGGTAGCGGTCGAGATCAATTCCCGACCCGAACGCCGCGACCCGCCGACCCGGTTGCTGCAGCTCGCGATCGACATGGGCTGTCTGTTCTCCATCGACACCGATGCGCACGCGCCGGGCCAGCTGGAGTTCATGGCGTACGGATGTGAGCGGGCTGAGGCACTGGGACTGGAGCCGGAGCGGGTCATCAACACCTGGCCGGTCGACCAGCTGCTGTCCTGGTGCGCTGCGCGGGGATGAGGACGACTACTCTCGCGCCTGTGGATACCTCCGTGCCTGTGGCCGATTCCGATGTCGCGGCGAGCCTGGTGAAGGAAGCCGGCACGCTGGCGGCGACGATGTTGGCCGAGGGGCTCGACACGCACTACAAGACCTCGATCTCCGATGTGGTGTCCGCGGCCGACCATGCGGCAGAAGAGCTGGTGGTGCGCCGGTTGGCCGAATGGCGACCCGACGACGGTTTGGTGGGCGAGGAGGGCGCATCTCGCTCGGGGAAGCGCACCTGGTACATCGACCCGGTCGACGGCACCTACAACTTCTTGTCCGGGCTGCCCTACTGGTGTTCGGCGGTCGGGCTGACCGACGAGTCGGGTTCGCTCGCGGGTGCGGTCTACTATCCGGCTCGCGACGAGCTATGGGTCGGTGGCCGGGACCGGCCGACCACGCTGAACGGCGTGCCGCTGGCTCGGTTGACCGATCGGCCGCTGGCCGAGGTGTCGGTGTCGAGCTATTTCCATCCGCCCCGGATGTCGGATGAGCAGCAACTGGCCGACTGGCGGTCGGTCGTCGGCAAGGCTGCCACCGTACGGGTCCTCGGGTCCGCGTCCGTCGATCTCGGGGGGGTCGCCACCGGCCGGATCGGGCTGTTCTTCCAGTCGGGTTTGGGTCCATGGGACTGGTGGCCAGGTGTTGCCCTGGTGCTGGCCGTCGGCGGTGCCGCCGAAATCGTGGAACTCCACGGCAGCACCTACTACATCGCCGGCAATACACAGTCGGTGAGCGAGGCCGTGACCGCCCTGCGCCAACCACGACCGTGACCCAGCTGCGACAGTTGTGGGGTTCCGCCCGCGACCGGGCCATGGCAGGCTTTCGTACCACAAGGAACGGGTCCGCCGACCGGCGATACGACGGACCCGTACGCACGAAGCTGGAGGCTGGACAGTGAGCGCGACCGCAGGACCTGCCGACTCGAGGAGCGCGGTGGGGGAGAGGCTTGGTCTGACGACGGGTCAGGTGATCCAGGAACTGGGCTGGGACGAGGACGTCGATGACGATCTGCGCATCGAGGTCGAGGACACCATCGACGGCGAACTCATCGAAGAGGCGATGGACGCCGTCGACGGGGTGCTGCTGTGGTGGCGCGACGATGACGGTGATCTGGTGGACGGCCTCGTCGACGCGGTCGTCGACCTGAGCGCCTCCGGGGTGCTGTGGCTGCTCACCCCCAAGGTCGGGCGCTCCGGCTACGTCGACAACTCCGACATCTCCGAGGCCGCGGTGACCGCCGGACTCGCGCTGACCACCTCGGCCAACGTGTCGCCGGATTGGGCCGCGCACAAGCTGGTACGGCCGCGCGGGTCCCGGCGGTGAGCGGGTTGGCTGGCTTGGCTGGGCCGGCGGTCGGTGAGGCCGCCCCCGGGTTCGAGAGCCGCAATCAGCATGGCCAGGCGGTCGGTCTCGACGATCTCGTCGGGGCGCCGGCGCTGCTGGTGTTCTTCCCCTTCGCCTTCAGCTCCATCTGCACCGGAGAGTTCCGCGAGCTCCGCGAGCAGGAGCAGCGTTTCGCTGATCTCGGCATTCGCGTGCTGGGCATCTCCTGCGACGCGATGTTCACCCAGCGCGCGTACGCCGACGCCGAGGGCCTGAGCTTCGAGCTGCTCACCGACCACTGGCCGCATGGGGCGATCGCCCGCGCGTACGGGGTGTTCGACGCCGAGAACGGCCACGCTCTGCGAGGCTCGTTCCTGCTGGACGCCGACAGCACCGTGCGCTGGAAGGTGGTCAACGAGCGGGCACAGGCCCGCGACCTCTCGCCGCTGCTCGCCCTCATCGACGCCTGACGTACCGCCTGGTCTGTTCGGGCAGTCATGACTGCCCGAACGGTCAGGATCGGTGACCCGAACCACTCTGTCGAGAGATGCACCGGCCCGACATAGTTGCGCCATGGAACCGGGTCCGGCTCCGGGGCGCTTCATGATCGGCATGGCGCTGCAGCGTGCCGCTCGCCGGGCAGAGCCGGAGAGCTCCCCGGCTCCCACCGCAGGCGCGCCGACCACCGCTGGTGACGCGCGCCTGCTCGCGCTGCAGCGTCTGGCCGGCAACCGTGCGGTCGTCTCGCTGCTGACCGAGCGGGGCGGCGCGCCGGCGCGGAGGCCATCGGAGCAGGTCGAGGAGAGCCCGAAGGGTGCGGGCCTGCGCAGCGAGAGTCCGGACCCCACGAGCCGGCGCGACGCCGAGACCTCGCGAGAGCCACTTCCGATGGTGCAACGCTGGCTGACGAACTTTGCGAAATGGGATCCGGTGCACTCAACCGGCCAGGGCACCAAGGCGGACGCCGTCGTCGGGCCGAAGTACCAGTACGGGTCTGGTCCCTCAGCGAAGGCGGGCTTCCGCCCCTACGACTACACGGCGATGTTCAACGCGGCGACCGTGGGCGCGGCGTACTGCCAGGGCCACCTGCTCAATGACAACCTCGGTGGCCCCGGGGCGCCGACCGCGGCGCACGCGGACGAGAACCTGACCGCCTTCCCGCAAAAGCCCACCAACTCCGATCACAACAAGGGCATCGAGCAGTGGGTCAAGGCCGCGGCCACTGGGTCGTGGTACCAGTACGTGGTCACGATCGGCTACAGCACCGACTCCGCGGCGCGGCTGCGCTACCGGCTCGGAGCCAACGTCGGCTTGGCGGCGGCCGCGGGGATCCCGGCCACAGCAACGACGTTCAGCTACGCGTCGCACCTGGATGCGTCCTGGGAGGAGCTGATCGACGGCAAGGGCGAGGTCAGCACCGCCCCGAAAGCCAAGCCGGGCGGCATCACCGGCAGTCTCTCCATCTCCATCCCGAGCCCGATGACCTTCGCGAAACCGACCACGCGGGCTCTCGAATACCCGCAGGGCAAGACGGCGTCCTGGACCCATCTCCCGGTCTTCAAGGGGTCAGGCGAGTCGGTGCGGGGTGGGACGCTCCCACCGGGCGGTGCGAAGAATCCACCGCCGAGCCCGGCCCGTTCGCATGTGATGCCGATGCGCTGGCGGGGGATCGAAGAAGCGCGTACCGGAACCGCTGCGAGCAGTCCCAACATCGTCTACGTCGCCGGGCACCAGCACTACAACGAGGGGGTCACTGCCTCGCGGGCCGGCCCACCCAGCGCCAACAGATTCGGTCGCGGCTATCGGATGGGTTATGCCGACTTCACCGCCGGCATCGAGTTCGGCCGGAAGAATGCGCTCACGGCACCACCTACGGATCCTCCGGCCACGGTCAACGCGCACCAGGAGTTCTGGACTGGCGCCGGCAAGGGCAAGCTGCAGCCGCTGGCCACCCCGCCGGTCGGCAACCGGGCCGAGATCGAGGGGCACAAGGACTTCTGGGCGGGGGTGGAGCACGCCAAGAAGAACGCCAAGGCGGTCGCGCCGACCACCAGTCTGGCCCAGGTCGACGGACACAACGACTATTGGGTGGGCGTCGAACACGGCCGGAAGAACCCGGAGGCAACCGTCCCGGCCGGTGGCCTGGCTCAGGTAGCCGGACACCAGGCGTACTGGCGCGGGGTGAAGGCAGTCTGGGCGAACCTGAAGGTGACAATGCCGCTCGAGCTCGGCGACGCCCGCGGCCACACCGACGTGCTCGAGGCGGCGGCGTTCGGTCAGGCGAACGCTCGCGCGGCCGTGCTGCCCGAGGCGACGCCGGTGCGCACGGCCGCGCTCGCCGGCTACTGGAAGGGGGTGGACTTCGGCCGGACGAGTCCGGCGGCGACGGCGTACGCCGGCGGCGAGGCGGTCGTTGCCGGTGGTGCTCACGACTATCGCAGTGGAGTGGAGTTGGCCGCCAAGGACTTCGGCTCCCTGACGGGCGCGCCACCGGCGGGCGGAGGGGCGCGGGAGGGGTTCGAGGACTATCGCGCCGGGGTCGAGGCCGCCAAGGCCGGTGAGCCGGCCGACCCCGCGCGGGCCGGCCATGCACGCGGGCTGGACGACTGCACCGCCGGGATGGCGGAAGGTCGCGCCTCGCTGGTCAGCAAGACGGCCCCGACCAGGACTGACGGCGGATTCGCGAGCGGCTACCTGCATGGCCGCGGCGAGGCCGGCGCGGCCGCCGGAGAGCTGCGGCAGGTGCCCACCACGACCGAACAGGCACAGACCGTAGCCGGTTATGACGAGTACCAGGTCGGGCTTGCCGCAGCCCGCAGCGACCTGGCGGCCGAGAAGTCGAAACGGCCGGCGACCGCGCGCGGCTTCGAGGAGTTCTCTGCAGGCGTCGCGCTGGCCAGGACGGGGCAGCGGGAGAATCCGCCCGGACCCGGCCGCCAGGCCGCGACGACCGCTTGGACCGAGTATTGGGAGGGCGTCGACTTCGCTCGGGGGAACCCGCCGACGACCCCGTACGCCGGGACCAGCTCCGCGGGCACGGCAGGAGTGACGGACTATCGGGCTGGTGAGTCCCAGGCGGGCCAGGACCTGCCGGCGCTCGTCGGGACGCCACCACCAGGCGGTGGCGCGGCCCTGGCCTTCACCGACTACAAGGCCGGCACCGAGGCCCGGGTGAACGGGTCCGGAGACGAGCCCGCCCGGGGTGCGTTCGCGCGCGGCTGGCAGGCCTGCGGCGAGGGGCTGGCAGCGGGCGACCCGGCCGTGCTCACCGCGCCAACTCGAATCGACGGCGGATTCCAGGTCGGCTACCTGCATGCGCAGGGCATCGGTGCGGCGCGCCGAGGCGACGCAGCGCCCGTCGGTGCCGGCACCGAGGACGTCCTGACGGCCAGCGGCCACCAGGGCTACCTGGGTGGTGTCGCGCTGGCCAGTCAGGACCTCGAGTCGGGCCAGCCACCGGCACCGGCTGCGGCGCGCGGCCACGCAGACGTGCTGGCCGGGGTCACCAAGGCGCGGACCGCCGGGTCGGGCGACGCCCCGGACGGCACCGCGATCGGTGCCGTCAAGGCCTGGACGGCGTACTGGGGCGGTGTCGCCTATGCCCGGACTCATCCCGCACCGGCGACCGACCCGACCGCTGATGCTCCTCTGCGGGCCGGGCTGGCCGACTACCGCGATGGCTACGACCGCGCGCGGACTGATCTCGGTACATTGGAGGGAGGCGCTCCCGCCGGAGGCGGATTGCGTGAGGGATTCGCCGACTACCGTGAGGGCGTCGAGGCACGGAAGTCGGGAGGGCCTGCCGATGCCGCCCGGGCCGGTCACCAGCTCGGATGGCAGGACTGCGTCGACGGGATGACGGCGGGGGCGGCAGCGCTCGATGCGCCACCGGTGCGAAGCGAGGGCGGCTTCGTCAGCGGCTATTTCCACGCCCAGGGCGCCGCGCAGGCCCGGGCCGCTCGAGGCGAGCCCGACGCCGGCGGCCTCGCCGAGACCGCGAGGATCGCCGGCCACCGGGGATTCGGGACCGGGCTGGCCGCGGGCCGTGCCGATCTCGGCGCGACGCCGGTGCCGCCGGTCGAGGCGGCTGCGCACGCGGAGTACCGCGACGGTGTCTCCCACTCACGGATCTCCGCTCGTGGGGTCGGCCCCACGAACGGCAGTGCCGCGACGACGGCGGCGTTCGGCGACTACTGGCAGGGTGTCGACTTCGCCCGGACGAATCCGCTGGCCGCCGCCTGGGTCGGCCACAGTGCCGGCGCCGAGGGCTGTGCGGACTATCGCGCGGGTGTCCAGCACGCCATCGCCAACGCGCAGGGCACCCCGGCGCCGGCGACCACGGCCGGTGCCGAGGGCGCTACGGACTACTGGCAGGGGGAGACCTACGCCCCGGGCAACGTCGCGGCACCGGGTGGTCCGGAGGCCGCCGACGCCGCGTATCGGGACTACTGGAGCGGCGCCCAGCACGCGCGAGCGAACCTGGCGAACCTGCAGGGGGCGATACCTGTCGGCCGGGTTGCGGCGCTCGGCTTCGCCGCGTACGTCGGTGGTGCGAGACAGGCCGACAGTGGCGCAGCGAACACTCAACCCGCGGTCATCGCCCATACCACGGGCTGGCAGGACTGGCGGGACGGCGAGCGGGACAAGCGCGCCGGTCTGCTCGCGGCTCGAACCGACGGCGGATACGCCCTCGGCTACCAGAACACGCAGCCGCCGGTGCTGAAACGCCAGGGCGACCCCGCGGGCGGGGACCAGAAGAGGCGGCACTGAACTGCCGGCCCGCCCCGGGCCACGAGCACGTCAGCCGATGTCGACGAGCTTGCCGCTCTTCGAAAGGTCCGGGTCGGTGCAGGAGGCGAGGTCGAAGCAGCACGGTCGGCGCTTTCCGGACCGCAGCTTCGAGATGCCGACGTCGACGCGTCGCTGCCGGGTCTGCGGGTTCTTGGTGGCGTTGATCCAGCGGACCCATTCCCAGCGCGCCATCGTGGTGATGCTCTGCCAGGTTTCCGAGAGGTCCGGTGCATCGGCGAGTGCGGTCTGGAAGTCCGTCGGCAGATCGGGCTCGGGCCAGTCCTTGGTCGGCTCCAGCTCCAGCGCCAACCGCTGACCGTCGCTGAGTGCCAACGCCTCCCACAGGCCGTCGTCGATGGCGAGCCAATGGCCACGTCGCCCATCGGGCTCGATCACCGTCTCGAAGTCATGTCCATTCAGTCGTGCTCGGACGGCCGCCTGACCCCGCGATGGCAGTGCGGCGCTTGCCTCGATGGGCAGCCTCAGAATCGCTCGGTCGCCGATCCGCTCCACCGGTCCCTCGCAGTGGATCAGTTTGCGGTCTGGTGCCGATGTCGCGCTCGTCATGACCACGAGGCTATGCGAGGCCGTGGGCGACGTACTTCTCGAATCCTGCCCGAATCCCGTCTGTCGGCGGTCATGAAAAAGTGCCCATAGGCGGCCACGAAACTGCCCGCTGATGGCCAGGAGAACTGCCCATCGGTGGCCGTGAGATCTGCCCACGTCTTCTATTCGCTTCGGCCTGGTTGAGCCGGGTCGTGGCTCCTCCTCGGTTCGATGTTCGGTGTCGAGTCGAACGTCGAGGTCCGAGGAGGGGCCAGTTGAAGTCTGACGGAGAGATCATGGAAATTCTTGCTGCTTTCGATCTGACAGGGTCGTTGCGGGCGGCCGCGGAGTTGGTCGGCTGCTCGCATCACACCGTTGCGGCGCATGTCGCGGCCCGGGACGCGGGCCGGCCTGTCGGGGCACCGGCCCGCCGGGCCCAGGTCACCGATGAGTATCTGGACAAGATCGAGGAGTGGGTGGAGGCTTCGCAGGGCAAGGTCCGTGCCGACAAGGTGCACGAGAAGCTGGTGGCGGCGGGGTTTGCTGGGTCGGACCGCTCCACTCGGCGGGCGGTCGCAGAGGTGAAGAAGGCCTACCGGTTGGGCCACGCCCGGGTGCATCGGCCCTGGGTCACCGAGCCGGGGCTGTGGCTCCAGTACGACTTCGGCGACGGTCCCGTTGTCTCCGGTCGCAGTGGTGCGGTCAAGACAGTGTTGTTCGTGGCCTGGTTGGCGTGGTCACGGTTCCGGGTGGTGATCGCGTTGCGGGACAAGACGCAGCCGTCGGTGATTGCCGCGCTGGATCGGACGTTCCGGCTGCTGGGCGGGGTCCCGACGTATGTGTTGACCGACAACGAGAAGACGGTGACCGTCGAGCACATTGCCGGGGTGCCGGTGCGTAACCGGAAAGCGGTGTCGTTCGGCCGGCACTACGGGGCCACCGTGTTGACCTGTGAGCCGGCCGATCCGGCGTCGAAAGGCGGGGTCGAGGCGGCAGTCAAGGTCAGCAAGGCCGACCTGGTTCCGACCGAGGTCAACCTGCGCGACGACTACGGGTCCTTCGCCGAGCTCGAGCAGGCCTGCGAAGAGTTCATGACGGTGGTGAACGGCCGCCCGCATCGGGTGACCCGGCGGGCACCGGCCGAGATGCTGACCGAGGAACAGACCCGGCTGCACCGGGTGCCGATCGAGCCACACACGGTGGTGTTCGGGCTGGCACGCCGGGTGCCGACCAACACCCCGATGGTGGCCTTCGACCACGGCCAGTACTCGGTGCCGCAGCAGCTGCTCGGTGAACAGGTGTGGGTCCGCGTCACCGGCGTCGGCGCCGCCGAGCGGATCGTGATCGTGCATCACGGCCGGTCCGGGCCGGTCGAGGTGGCCCGCCACATCCGCGCCACCCCCGGGTCCCCGCAGATCGATGATGATCATTTCGGTGGGCCGGCGACCAAGCAGCCCGGCCGGTACACCGTGCGGCCACGCACTGAGGCGGAGCAGGCGTTCCTGGCCATCGGCGACGGTGCGCACGTGTGGCTGGCCGAGGCAGCCGCGTCCGGGGTGCAACGGATCCGGGCCAAGATGGACGCCGCGGTCACCATGGCCAAGGTCGCCGGCAATGCCCGGGTCGACTGGGCCTTGGGGCATGCGGCGGTGAACGGCCGGTTCGGCTGGAAAGACCTGTCCTCCATCCTGAACGCCCAACAGTCCGCTCACCTGCAGACTCGCCGGGCCACCGAGACCCGGTCGCTGTCCCAGGGCACCGCCGGCTGGGCCAAGATCACCAACCAGCAGCCCCCAGCCGGCGTCGACGGCGAGGAGTCCCGATGACCGCGGCATCCGCACCGGCGCTGCCGGTCGAGGTGGAGCAGCTGATGCGGCAGCTGAAGATGCCGTATGCCCGCGGGCTGGCGCCGGAGCTGTTCGCCACCGCCAAAGCGCAACGCTGGGAACCGGTCGAGATCGTCAAAGCCCTCCTGGTCGAAGAGGTCGCCGGCCGGAGCCGGTCGATGCTGGCGCATCGCCGGAAAGCCGCCGGGTTCCCCACCGGGAAGACCTTCGCCGCCTGGAACCCGGCGATCTCCTCCATCCCGGCACCGACCCAGCAGGCACTGCAAACCCTGGAATGGGTGCACCGGCGGGAGAACCTGGTGGTCTGCGGACCGTCCGGCACCGGCAAGACGTTCTTCCTCGAAGCCCTCGGCCAAGCCGTCATCGAAACCGGCCGAGCCGTGGCCTGGTTCACCCTGGAACACCTCGGCGGTCTCGTCGCCGCCCACCGCGCCGACGACACCGTCACCAAAGCCGTCGCCCGGATCCTGCGGGCCGAACTCGTGATCATCGATGACATCGGGCTACTCCCGGTGTCCCACGACGCCGCCGAAGGGCTCTACCGGATCGTCGACGCCGCCTACGAGAAACGCTCGATCGCGTTGTCGTCGAACCTCCACCCGGCCGGCTTCGACGAGCTGATGCCCAAAACCCTGGCCACCGCCACCGTCGACCGACTCCTCCATCACGCCCACATCTGCCAAACCAGCGGCGACTCGATCCGCCTCACCCAAGCCCTCAACGGCAAAGGAGTGATGCCCCTGCACTAACCGCGTCGATGGCCAGACCCGCCACAGGTGGGCAGATCATCTGGCCATCACCGGGCACTTCTGCTGGCCACCGGCGGGCAGATCTCATGGCCGCCAATGGGCAGGATCTCCTGGCCGTTGACACCCGTCCGGGACCCCATCAGGCCAGCTTGCGTCCCGTCAGCTCTGATACGTCGTCGGGGGCCTGCCCGTCCCTACTGTACAAATCCCGCATGTTCTGCGATACAGATCTGAGGGCGCTTGTGATACACATCTGCCGGGTGCGCTGACCCTGTCACGGCCGAATCGCTTCCAGAGACCTCCGTGTTGCGTCAGACGCGAACGGCTGCCGGCGCCGATCTCTGTGAATCAGACCCGGCGCTCGACTATCGGAATTTTCCGATCGTGGTGCTGTATCGTGAAATCACGATACGAGTAGGGGTTGTCATGACGAGACATACGGCGCGGCTGCGATCGCCCGCCGACTTCGGGCTTGCCGTGCAACAGGCCCGCCTCGCCCGCGGCCTGACCCAAAGGCAACTGGCAGCGGAGCTGGACGTACCGCAGAGCACAATCAGTGAGATCGAATCAGGCAAGGCAACCATCTACATCCGCCGGCTGCTGAGCATCGCCCGCGTCACCGGTCTGGAGTTCGCCGCGACTTGGGAGGGCGACGATGCGCCTCGCAGTTGAGCTGTACGGCACGATCGTTGGACGGCTTGAGAGGGATGCGCGTACGTTCGACTTCTGCCCGACGGAGGAGGGGATCGAACGGTTCGGCGCGAACAGCCAGGTGCTGTCAGTAGCGATCCCTCTGACACCGGCGCAGCGACGTGATCGGGTCGCCCGGCGGCGCAACTGGTTCGCCGAGTTGCTGCCCGAGGGCGATCAGTACGACTACCTACTCGCCCAAGGCGGCCTGCGGCGCGATGACACACCGGCCTTTCTGGCTCGCTACGGTCGTGATGTGGCCGGTGCCCTCCAGATCTGGGACCTCGACGATCCGACCGAGCCCAAGACACCCGCCACGCGTACGGTGACCGGGGCTGAGATCCGCGCCCTGTTGGAGGATCCGATCGGGTCTCCGCTGGCCAACGACCCGCAGCTGGGCAAGTCGTCGCTCGGCGGTGTGCAGCCGAAGATCGTCCTTGTCCGCACACCGACCGGCTGGGCACAGGCTCTCGGTGGCTACCCGACGACTCACATCCTCAAGCCGCGGCTTGGTGGCGACAAGGCGACCGTGATCTACGACGAGGAGTACGGCTCGCGACTTGCTCGCCGTCTCGGCCTGGCCGACTTCGCGACGTCGATCGAGCAGTTCGTCGGTCTGCCAACGCTTGTCATCGAGCGCTACGACCGGATCGGTGGTGAGCGGGTCCACCAAGAGGACCTCAGCCAAGTGCTTGGCGCCGGCGGCAACCAGAAATATCAGGAGATCGGCGGTGTGGTCAGTCTCCGGCGCGTTGCCGACGCCCTGAAGACCCATGCTTCGGAAGCCGACCTGCGGCGTCTTGCCCGGATGGTCGTGTTCGCGGCCGGGATCGGCAATCTGGACCTGCACACCAAGAATCTCGGTCTGCTCCACCTTGCTGACGGTGAGGTGACGATCGCACCCGCGTACGACGTCGTGCCGCAGGCTCATCTGCCGAACGACGGTCGGATGGCGCTGGCTGTCAACGGAAAGTATCGGCATGGCGAGATCACCGGCGAGGATCTCGCCGCCGAGTTCGCATCGTGGGGCCTTCGCCGTGCGCCAGCGACGGTAGACGCCACACTCGAGGAACTCCGCGCAGCGGTCCTGTCAGAGCCCCCACTCGATGGAGCATTTCCGGCTCTTCAGGAACAGATCCTGGGTTTCATCGACCAGCTTGCCGCCTGATCTGGGGATATGCGTCGAAACTGACGCACGGCAGGAGCGGCGTACCGTGCGTCCCGCGCCTATCGGCTCGCCACCACATCTCGCTGATTCAGACGCGCTGTTCGGCCTTGGGTCCGGACTCGTTGATCACGCGATAGCGGGTGCGGACCATTCCTGTGGGGGTGATCTGAGCGTCGATGAGTTCAGTGCGGATCGGCAGTCCCGTGCTGCCCAGCGGGTTGCCGTCCATGATCGAGGGTGTCCCGGTGCCGCCGATGAGACCCGGCAGGATGACGACATCGATCTCGTCGACGAGGCCCGCCCTGAGCAGGGCGGCGTTGAACGTGCCGCCGGAGTCGGCAACCACCGTGTGGGCACCCAGAGTCGCGGCGATCTTGGCCAGTCCTTCTTCGAGGTCAACCTGCTCGCGCCCGGCGTTCAGGTAGCTAATGCCCTTGTCGCGTAGGAGTTGTAGATATCCCAGCGGAGTCGCGTCGCACACGAGGATCAGCAGGGACGTGGTGTCGTCGCCGGTGAACGACCAGTCCACCCGGCCTCGGCTGTCGGCCACGACAAACCACAGCGGCGTGCGCCGAGGAATGACGTCGCGCCGTAGCTCCGATTCCGGGAGCTCGGGGTTCGGCAGCACGATGGGTGGGCCGTCGTCATCGACAAAGCTGCCACTGCCCTCGATGGTCACCGTGGCGCCGTGCTCGGCCCGGCGCGACCCGAGGAGTTCGTCCGCGCCGTCCGGTTTCATCGTCGCCCAGCGTCGGGCGGCCTCCGGCTGGATGAGCCGAGCATCGCGGCTGAGCGTGATGCGGCCGTCGATCGAGGCCGTCGTCGTGATGATCACCTTTGGCAGGTTGTGGCCCATGACCTCAGGGTATGTATGCTCACCCGGAGCCGCGCAGTCAGTTGGTGACCGGAGGGAGGGCGTCATCAGTTTGGACAACGACCCATCGGTGGGAGCAGAGGGACTCGAACCCCCGACCACCTGCTTGTAAGGAAGTCCCGACCGCCCCCTCGGTGTCGGCCACGAGGCTTCGGCACAGCCCAGGATCGGCGACCGCCACACTTCACCGAGCGTGCTGCTGCACTGCACTGCTGCAAACTGAGAAGTCAGGACGCCGTTCGGCGCCGTATTACAAGTCGCACTGCGATCGTAGCGGACACCCGACACCAGAGGCGCGCGAGGACATGCTGGCCGCATGGGCGGGCGCTGGGCGCGACTATCGCAGCATCGCCTCTGCTGGGGTTGGGTCACAAGCTAGAGGTACCCCGAAGTGGAACGGTTGCCTGGCAACCTGCCGCCAGATCGGAACCCAGAAGCACAGCCAACCTAGCCTCGCCTGAGCCACGCGCCGTGCCGGCATGGCTAGAACGCTAGACTTGTCAATACTCGGGTGAAGCCGTGCTATCGCTTGCGCATGGTCGTCAGGCCTGCGTGTCAGGCGCCCACAAGCACAACGAGTGAAGCCGAGACGATGACATGCAGTCCGTCCGAAGGATAGTCTCCAAGTCCCTTTGATTGAGTACCGCCCACCGGCGTGGTTAGACGGTCAATGCCGCCGATGGTCCGTGAGAGTTTGGGGGCGTAACGAAGTGTGGACGTCTGCGACGGTAGGCATCATTCTTGCAGTTGTAGCCGCTATTGCCGGAGTGGTAGCCGTGTTTGTGGCACTACCAGCCTTTCGACGAGAGCGCGCTCTAAAGTCAGAGGATCGTTTCCAAACCGAACGTCTAGCACTTGTCCGCAATCGGGCAGAACTAGTTGGACTGGCTGAGCTCGATTACGAGAGCAGGTTGCACATCGGTGGAACGCCTTGTCTGACTGCGCCGGAATGGACGCTTCCCGCGCCCGTCTTGCTTGACGATGTGATCATTCATTACAGCCCCTCACGTCGGGAAACGCGAACAAGTGGTGATTCGATTGGTTCCGCCAGTCTGATACCACCTTCGCTGGTTCGTAAGGGAATCCGTACGTATTCGGGTGCGATCGGACACTTCCCATCATTGAGGCCGACGCTCTTTTGGGACGGACTGAGCTACGATCTGCGAGACTTTGAAGTTGCTCAAGAAGGAACAGTGCACCTTGAATTGGGTCTCGCAAGCTTCTTCGAAATGCTTGACGTTTGCGAATCGCTCGCGCACGAGTTCTCGATACACCGGGCAGGCATTCCGACATCGCTTAGGGAATCAATAGGTGATCCGTTTGACTTATCGCGCAGAGTCAGTGTGCCAGCGCTCACTTGGTTGCTGCTCATTAATGAACCCGACGGTCGCACAAGCTTCGCCCTGCATGCGCGCGATGAAAAGGCGGTCGCCTCAGACGGTGCCTTCAAGCACGTCTTTGGCGGACAGTTGCAGCCTTCGAGTGAGCATGTAATGGACGCGGCAGGAGAAGCCAGCCTGTGGAAGTGCTTCGCGCGAGAGTTCTGCGAGGAACTGCTCGGAATGGGGGAAGCGGACGGCCACTCCGGCGCGCCGGTCGACTACGGAGCTGCTCCACTTTCGACCCTCCGTCGCCTTGCAGACGACGGAGATCTTCGCGTCAGTCTTCTTGGGCTCGGCATTGACCCGCTCTCCCTATGGCCGAGCCTGCTCGCTGTCGCAGTGGGGGAAAGGGAGCGGCTTGCATCCGAGCTTCCTAGTTTTGTCGAGAAGAACTCGGAGGGTGTCGTCGTGACCGAGGGTCGGCAACGCGGTTTCGAATTTAACCAACACAACGTCGATCAGTTCTGTGATGACAGCCGGGTTGGAGTCGCCGCCAAGGGCTGCCTGCGCCTCGCTTGGGCGCATAGAGCCGCATTGGGAGTTACACGATGATCCGAGACAGTTGGCCATGTCCATAGCGACCGCTTCCATGCCATCCGGGGCCGGGTGGCGTCGCGAGGCCGGCCTACGCCGAGAGCCATCCATGGGCATGCACGGTCGTACGGTGCATGCCGATGGAACTGTCACTCGACCTGTCACTCACAAGCGCACAGCCCGCGTGGGCCCGAGACCGGGTGCGTGGCGCACGCCGGAGAGGTTACGACTGCCTCACGACCCCGGCTCTGACCGCTCCTTCGATGACGTCGGGCGCCTTACCGCTTGCTACCAGGGCAGAAATGGCGACCGTGCGTGTTGCACGAGTTATTGCAACGTAAAGACTCGAAATCTGACGTCGGAGACGGTGACTACTCCTGCCGCTTGAGATTGCGGCACCAGCTTCGCCGATGACCACGATCACGTTGTCAAACTGAAGGCCGGCGACATACTCGGCCGCGGTGAGGACAACGGCTCGCTTCGCATACCTCAGATTCTCCACGGCGTCGCGGTTATCGATAACGACCATCCTGACATTCGGCGGTAGATTGAGATATCCGAGATAGTCGTACAGGTCGTCTGGATCTGTGACAATTATCGCCGTGCGCTGACCACTATTGTTTAGCAGTAGTCTGTCGATATCGCGACGTTGTGTTGACACATCTTCTGCCATCAACAGACTAGGGACGGGGCCAGAGGGCGAAGTGGTGCTGACGTGTGAGAGATCTAGTTCCCATTCTTCGCCAAGATCCATAACCGGGTAACTGTTATTGATGTGCTGTACCAGGGCTAAGATTTGCGGGCTGAACCGGTGAACTGTCGTGAGTTCGACCGAATTTACCCTACCCAACTCGAGGTCAAGGCGCGCAGTACTTCCTCGGCTGATCTGTGAGGAGTCAACGTTCGTGTACAACTCAGTTGGCGACTGTCGTGGATCCAAAGCCATGAATAGTGTTGGATAGGCGTCGGGATCCCGGGTCAGGTATTGTAGAGCAAGTCGCTCCTGTTCGGTGAACAGGTGCAATTCGTCAACGAACACTTGGTCATAGCCCTCGTCGCGGCGGCGAATATTCCACGCAAAGGTTTCCAGGTAGTTTAGTAGATCAGTTATGACCTGATCCGAAGTGAGTTTGCCTTGCGATCTCAGCGTCGCTACGAGACGAGTATAGACTAATAGGACGAAATCCCGATCCGCGTCGCTGTGAATCGGCATCATCCAGGGTCCACGAGGTATAGCTCGATAGCGTTCGCGGGCGGCTATCCCGGGAAGGATGCCAGTAGCGGAGAGAACGGTCCCGAACTCGATCATGAGATCCCAGTTCAGCCTATTTCGCTCAGGCGAGCCCTGCGCGGCCTGCATCGCAGATTTAATCCAACCGGATACTCGGGACTCGAAAGCCAGCCAATCTCCGGTAAGGATGTCTTCAACGATCTCATCGATGAGTTCCAATTGCTGCACTTTACCAGACTGGCTGTCCTCACCCAGAATGTCGAATTCCGCGAACGTTGCTCCGGCAACAACCTCCGCGATAGTCAAGAGAGGGAAAACGTCGACTTCGGACAGAGAACCGCTCGTGTCCAGGCGCTGCAGCGCCTCTGAGACCTGCTCGGCCACTGACCAACTATGGGTTGCAAATAGGTAGCGACGATCGGAAGCTTGATTCAACCTACCCCTATACAGTTCCGTAAGCAGCTTCAATTCAAGAGTAAGCGTCTTGCCACTGCCGGCGGGGCCACGGAGTTTGACTGAAGGCGACGACGGCGAGTCGACAAATTCTTTTTGCTTTTTCGTAAGCCTTGTCAACCAGTCGTCGTACGAGGCGCCGCCAGTTACCGCACCAAACGTTGCGGCATCGAGTTCAATCGAACTGGTTAGCCCAATTTTCGACTGAGCCTCCGGCGCAAGCTCATCTTGACTTAGTTGCCGGTGGCGCATCCATTCTCGTCGCAGGTCGCGCCAAACCCCACTCGGAGGTGCGAATCCGTCAAGCAGCGTGGTTTTGTCAATCTCCAGCGACCATAATACGAGATCGTTAGTGCCCTCAGGATGTATCTCGGCGTTCCAGCGGTATGCGCCGAAGTTGTGAGGCACAGCAGCGAACGCGACCTTGTTCTTATTGCGGTACTGGCCCCATGCGCGGGGGATTTGCAGCTTCCTCTCGCGAGCGAGGAGCGCCATTGAACTCACTCGCTGCCACATAGCCGAGTATGCCTCCTTGGGCACCGCAGTAAGATCGAGATTCGGGGCGACAATGAGTTGGTCCGAGTTGTCGTCAAAGGTGGAGTATAGGAACAGTGACGACTCGTCTGTCCAAACGCCAACTGAGTCGGTCAAGGTGTCCGGAAGAACCCGAAGGTCGGTATCAATTGGCCAGTCTTCAACGAGGAGCCTTTGTAACGTCCCTTGCGTAAGAACAATATTCATTTCGCAGACTCCTTCAACTTGTAAGACTGAAGCAACAGTTCATCTCGACGGCGCTCGTATTCTTCGGGAAGACCAATCGCCGCGAATACGTCGCCCAGTTGCTGAGTCAGTCGATATCGATATGGAGAACTCAGGCGTGCGATCCGCTTTGAGGGCCTTGCTTGCTGAGTTGCCTTAATTGCGATTTCGTCCTCGGCGATCTCGCGTAAGTTGCGAATCATGACGACGAACCCAGCCTCATCCCTTCCGCCTACGGCTGTTAGGTAGAGCCGGTCCCCTGGCAATCTTTGGACGTGATCATGGATTCTCTTGTTGATCGCGCTTTCGGTTGTGCTTGTGGAGCGGATGAGCAGGTCGACCTGCTGCTCGAAAGCGGTCTCCTTTGAGGGCGCGCTTTGCAGTTCTCGCCAATTCTCAATTGTGTCCCGAAGCTTCGCCATCGCTCGTGATTCCGGAGCGTTCAGCGCCTGTATTATATCGTCAGTCGCGGAGTCTAGGAGCCACCGCTCGAGCGTTCCTGCCTCAATTTGTCTCGAGAATTCCGGACGAGACCGCTCTCGGATTTCCTCGATCTGGAGCGCGATCTGACGCAACAACTTCGTAGCCGCCGATCTGCATTGCCCTGATAGGTAGTCTGTTCTCAAATAGTCGTGAAGAGGAAGTATGGGAACATAGGTAAGGAACGCGCCAAATTTGTTCCACGCAATGTCACAGTCAGCCGTGACTATGATTCCAAGCGAGTGACCGAATCTGGGGGTTTTCCATTCGAATACGTCACCCTGTGCTATCGGATTTGCGTCAGTGGCGGGCTCGCATTCGATCAACGTCGACTCCATGGAACGAGATTCAAGCGGGTGCGTGGTAAGGGAACGCTATCAAGCACTTGTTACCCAGTGCTGATGAGGTCCCTGAGGTTGCCGGTCCGATGAATGTGAGGCGTCGCCAGACGTCACTCTCGGTTCGAATAGCGGCCGGGCTGGCGGGCGAGGCCCGCAGCGCAGCGAGGAGACGCAGGCCGCCGGCTCAGCCCTGATCCACCGATGATCATGAAATTTGGTGGCTTTGGGGGCGTGTCCTGTGGCCGAGAATGTCCCCCTGACCAGGGAGAATGGTGGTTACGACGCCGTCATTCGAGCAAGTCAGAGGGGACATCTCGTAGGTGAAAGCATGCCATACCGTTCGGCCGGTTTTCGATGATCCGAATCTGGTGGGTTGCGCCGGTTTGGTGCCGGCGCTGCTGTTGGGTGAGTCAGCGGGTCTGCATGAGCTGCTCGGTGAGCATGTGAGTGTGGACTGCCCGAACCCGGTGGTGAAGTCGGCTGGGGTGATCGCGGGGATGTTGACCGGGGCGGACAGCATCGACGACTTGAACGTGGTGCGCCATGGTGGGATGCCAAGGTTGCTCGGCGGGACCCGGGCCCCGTCCACGTACGGCACCTATCTGCGTTCGTTCACCCACGGACACGTCTAGCAGCTCGATGCGGTCAACTCCCGGTTGCTGGCCGGGCTCACGGCCCGGGTGCCGGACCTGATCCGCGGTGGAAGCGACCGGGACGGGATCGCGTTCCTCGACGTGGACGACACGATCCGTGAGGTCCACGGCTACGCCAAGCAGGCCGCCGCCTACGGCTACTCCAAGGTGTTCGGGTTGAACGCGATGCTCGCAGTCTGCTCGACCCCGTTGACGGCACCGGTGATCGTCGCGTCGTCACTGCGGAAGGGCAACACCGCGTCAGGGAAGGGGTCGGCGCGGATGCTGACCCGCGCCGCGGCGACGGCCCGGCAGGCCGGGGTGAGTGGTCGGCTGATGGGCCGCGCCGATGCCGCGTTCTACCGTCACGATCTGGTCGCCGCGATGATCACAGCGCGGATGTGGTTCTCGGTCACGGCCCGGAAGAACACGGCCGTGCAGGCCGCGATCACCCGGATCCCTGAGAGCGCATGGATTCCGATCAAGTATCCGAAAGCGGTCTGGGAAACCGATGACACCGCCCCCGGCGGCGGCTACTGGGTCTCAGATGCCGAGGTCGCCGAGATCGACTTCGTCGCGTTCTCCAGCAAGAAGAAGGCCCAGCAGGTGCCCTGCCGACTGGTCGTGCGCCGAGTGAAGCGACTCCAGCCGACCGGCTCGGACGGCACCGTGCAGGGTGAGCTGTTCGCCGCGCACCGCCACCACGCGTTCATCACCAACTCCACCCTGACCACCATCGCGGCCGACGAGCGGCATCGTGACCACGCGATCATCGAGCAGGTCATCGCCGAGCTCAAAGACGGGCCCCTGGCGCACCTACCCAGCGGGAAGTACGGCGCGAACGCGGCCTGGCTTGCGCATGCGGTGATCGCGTTCAACCTGGCCCGGACGATCGGTGTCCTCGCCGGCAAGAAGCATGCCCGAGCCCGCTGGGCCACTCTTCGTGCCCGGCTGATCAATCTGCCCGCCCGGATCGCCACCACCGCCCGCACGATGATCCTGCACCTACCCCGCGACTGGGCCTGGGCCGACGCCTGGCACACCATGTTCAACGGGGCGACCGGACCACCCCTCGCCCGGGTCGCCTGACCATCCGCCCGTTCCGGGCCCGACCAAGGACACCGACAGTGGAAATGCCGAGCAGACCGGCGACACCGTCACGCCCATTCCCGGACAGACCAAGAATCAGCCGACAAAATCAGCCAGAATCCACGATCCGATAAGGCTCGGTGGATCAGGGCTCAGCCGCGCGGCCCCGCGATGCTGCGCGCTCGGTCGGTGCTGCAAGCAGTGCCCGAGCGACTGGACCAGTCACCAGGCACTCAGAGTGCTGCGGACCGCCTCGCTCAACGCGCTTCGCTCGCCCGATTGGGCTCCTGGCTCGACTTCGAGCACCCCGAATAGGCAATCGCTGCTGCACTCTGCTGCTGCACGTCGGCTCTCGCGCACCATGCACGAGGGCCGATCTGCCGTCTGACAAGGGTGGGAGCAGAGGGACTCGAACCCCCGACCACCTGCTTGTAAGGCAGGTGCTCTAACCAGCTGAGCTATGCTCCCGAGGCCCTCGGCCGATACCGAGAACAGCGGACCAATGTAGTGGTCTGTGGCTCAGCAGGCCAACTTCGGCCGCCCGTGCGCCGTCCCAGCCCTTACCATACCTTCTGTGACGGAACCCGGGATCACGTTCGTACGCCTCCCGGAGGTCAGTACCGATGCTGTGGTCGAGCTGCTCAACGAGCCACGCAACGCTCGTCACATGCCGCTGACCGGGGAGCCGTTCACCACCAAGAGCGCGGCAGCCTGGGTAGCGGCCAAGGACGCGCAGTGGGACAGCCACGGTTACGGACCCTGGGCGATCCTGATCGACGGGAGCTTCGCGGGCTGGGGCGGCTTCCAGGCCGAGGAGAATGGCGCCGACTTCGCGCTGGTCCTCGCGCCCGAGTTCTGGGGGTACGGGGAGACCGTGGCGCGACGCGCGCTGGCTGTTGGCTTCGACGAGCTCGGTCTGACTGACGTGCTGATCGCGTTGCCCTACAGTCGCAACCCGGCTCAAGTCGTCGCCCGCTTCGGCTTCGAGCCGGACGGGGACGTCGTGTACGGCGAGGTCCACTTTCGCCAGTACCGTCTGTCGGCGAATCGGTGGAATCGAGACGAATCCGTGTGATATATGAGCCCCGACCCAGCCGATATGCGCCTCCGATTGGCGTGTCGCACGTGGTCGGGGCGCGAATCAATCACAGGTGACCCGAGAGCCTGAGAGGCGGCACAGATTCCGCGACGACGCGGCACTGCTCCCCGGTCGACGGGGTTTTCTCGGCTACGTTTGGATCACGATCTTCGACGGTGGCCGATTGCCCCGCGGGGGAAGGGATGCAGGGTGATGGACAAGAACCTTCTGACCGGTCTGGGCGCGTTGACGGGCCTGGTGAGCATGGCCGGCATGATCCGGCTGATCGAGGGCGCCGGGCTCACTTCGGCCTTCTCCTGGGTGTTCTTGTTGCTTGCGATGGTCCCGTGGATCGTGTACGCGGCCTGGCGGGCACGTCACGGCACGCTGAGTCGTCCTGCGGCCTTGGCCGTTCTTGGCATCGACGTCCTCGGCTTCATCGGTGTCTGGCTCTTCACCCTTGGCCCGGTGATCGCGTTGGCGGCCTCGCTGGTGGCGTTCGCCATCATCTGGGTGCATGACTGGCCGCAGCGCCGGGCGCGGGGAGAAGACGTCTTCGTCCGCATCGAAGAACTGGCCGATACCCCGGAGCACGTCTCCTGATTGGGCGACGCCGACTGCCGCGGCCTGGTGGTGCGCTCGAGGCCAGTGGGATATCGAAGGCGTACGAGGATCGCCCGGTCCTCCGCGAGGTCAACTTGACGGTCGGCCCTGGTCAGGTGCTCGGCGTCTCGGGACCGTCGGCCTCCGGCAAGACCACGCTGGTGGGGATCCTCGCCGGGACGATCGACCCGGATGCCGGCTCGGTTCAGCTCAGCGATGTCACCCTCACCGACGACGACGTACTGGTCGAGACCGACCACCGCAATCTGATGGTGGTTCAGCAGGACGCGGTCCTGGACCGGAACCACAACGTGGCGGCCAATATCGCGTACGGCCTGCCCAAGGACAAGCGTCGGCGGCATGTCGGCGCCCGTCGAGTGGCGATGATGATGGATCTGTTCGAGTTGGCGACGCCCCTCGCGGACAGCCGTCCTCAAGAACTGTCGGCAGGGGAGCGCCAGCGGGTGTCGATGGCGAGGGCCATCGTCGGGTTCGGCCTCGGCGGGCCCGAGGCCGCGGTGCTGCTGGACGAGCCACTCTCAGCCGTCGAGGTAGGCACCCGGGTCCGGCTTTTGCAGGCCGCCTTCGCCGACATCGGCGCCTATCCGATCCCGGTCCTGCTGGTCAGCCACGACGCCGATGAGATCGCGGCACTGGCAGGCCGGCGCGCCGCGTTGGTCGAGGGCCGGCTGGTCTACGCCTGATCTGCAACAAAGCCGCTCGGATCTGCTCGATCTTGTCGGATCTGCTCGATCTGCAGCCCGAGCAGATCCGACAAACCCGAGCAGATCGGCCCAGCAGCCCGCGCCAAGTAGAGTGGTCGATTGTGGCTGGACCGGATTACCCTGCAGAACTCTCCGCCCTCGACAAGGCACTGACCTCGATCGAGGCCGTCGTCGACCCCGCGGCCAAGAAGGTGGAGATCGCCGAACTGTCGGAGCAGGTCGCCGCCCCGGACCTGTGGGACGACGTCGACAACGCCCAGCGGATCACCTCCCGGCTCTCGGCCCTGCAGTCCGAGATCGATCGGGTGGCCGACCTGCGGTCCCGGCTGGATGACCTCAGCGTGCTGATCGAGCTGGCCACCGAGGAATCCGACGCCGCCTCGCTGGCCGAGGCGGAGGCCGAGCTGTCGTCGCTGCAGCACGCGGTCGAGTCGCTGGAGGTACGGACGCTGCTCTCCGGCGAGTACGATCCGCGCGAGGCGCTGGTCACCATCCGCTCCGAGGCGGGTGGCGTCGACGCCGCCGACTTCGCGGCCATGCTGTTGCGGATGTATCTGCGTTGGGCGGAGCGGCACGGTTACCCGGCCGAGGTCTACGACACCTCGTACGCGGAGGAGGCGGGCATCAAGTCCGCGACCTTCCAGGTGAAGGCGCCGTACGCGTACGGCACGCTCTCGGTCGAGCAGGGCACCCACCGGCTGGTGCGGATCTCCCCGTTCGACAACCAGGGTCGGCGGCAGACTTCCTTCGCCGGGGTCGAAGTGCTGCCGGTGACCGAGGAAGCCGACCACATCGACATTCCCGAGGCCGACATCCGGATCGACGTGTTCCGCTCCTCGGGCCCGGGCGGGCAGAGCGTGAACACCACCGACTCGGCGGTCCGGATCACCCATCTGCCGACCGGCATCGTGGTGTCCTGCCAGAACGAGAAGTCACAGCTGCAGAACAAGGCGGCCGCCCTGCGGGTCCTGCAGGCCAGGCTGTTGGAGAAGGCGCGCCGCGACCGCGAGGCCGAGATGAACGCCCTGAAGGGCGACGGTGGCAACAGCTGGGGTTCGCAGATGCGCTCCTACGTGCTGCACCCGTATCAGATGGTCAAGGATCTGCGGACCGACTTCGAGGTCTCCTCGCCCGACGCAGTCTTCGACGGCGAGCTGGACGGCTTCATCGAGTCCGGCATCCGCTGGCGGATGACCGAGAAGGTCTAGCTCAAGGCTGCGTTTCGCAGCGGGAGATAGGTCTGTCGGTAGCGGCGCGGGCCCACCACCGGTGCGACGAGGTTCAGCAGCCACGGCGGCAGTCGGGCGGTCCGTGACATCTGATCGGTCGTCGGCACGCTCGAGCCGCCGCTCGTAGACGGTGACGGCGATCCTGCGGCGGTGCAGCGCGATGGCGGCGGCAAAGCCGGCAATGCCGCCGCAGACGAGGACCCGCTCACTATCCAGCAAGGCTGAAGAGCTCGTGTGGCGGGGTGGCTCCAGCATTCACCCGGGCGAACAGATCCATGCCGGCCCTGCTCTCATGCAAGGAAAGCAGCAACTTCTGCATCTGCGGCGATGGGGGCTCCAAGGTCGCGAGCTCGGTCGTGAGCTCATAGATGCCGGCCACCGCCAGATCTCGTGCGGTGTGATAGCCGGCCATGGCAGCTGGCATGGACTGTCGGCCGCCGAGCCCGTCGACGATAGCCGTGGCGCACAGTTCGGCGTCGCGGAAGGCGTCCTGCATACCCTGGGCCGTGATGAAGTCCTTGTTGTAGCCGGCGTCCCCGACCAGCGCCCAGCCTGGGCCGTACGGTGTGCGGAAGTAGTTGGGTACGGCGGTGCCGACTACCCGACTCACCCGACGGGCAGATCGCAGGCGTTCGGCGAAGTCGGGCGCCAGGTCGAACATCGCCAGGTAGTGGCGTTCGGCGTCGGTACGGTTGGTCTCGAACTCGGCGAACGGCCAGCCGCCGATGACCACGGTCAGCTCGTCGTTGGTCGGCCAAGCGGCGAACGCACGCTCGGGCCGGACGTATGTCTCGAACCGCCCGCTCATCCCCAACCCGTGCCAGTAGCTGTAGTAGCCGGCCAGCAGCCGAGGCTTCTCCTGGTAGGCGTGCGGCCGGACCACCGACGCCAACGTCGACCGCAGCCCGTCGGCACCGACGACGATTGCTGCTCGTTCGGTGACCAGGCGTCCGTCGCGCTGGCTGCGGACCCCGACCACGCGCCCGTCCTCGACCGCGATCTCGGTCACGTTGAAGCCCAGCCGTACGTCGACCCCGGCCTGACCAGCAGCACTGAGGAGGATCTGGTCGAGCACGGTGCGGCGTGGAGCGAAGGCGACCGGGCTGCCGGTTGTGCCCGGCGATCCGGACAGCGTGAAGTCTCCGAAGTCGAACCGGTAGGTGTCGATGGCCGGGCAGCCGGTGGCGATCACCTCGTCGAGCAGTCCCCAGCGACGCAGGGCGCTCACCCCGGGCGGGTGCAGCAGATGGGTCGACAACGTATCGCTCGGAAAACTGGCCCGGTCTACGAGCAGCACCCGGCAACCCTGTCTGGCCAGCAGCATCGCGGTCGGCGAACCCGCGCAGCGGGCACCGATGACGATGACGTCGAAGTCAGTGTCCGTCATGACCGTCACCCCGGCCGATGGCCTCGAGCAGCGTGCCGATGAACTCTGCCGGTCGATCGAGGGCCGGATCGTCTCCGGCTCCGTCGATCACGTGCAGCGGCCATCCATACCTGGCGGACGCCCGCTCGGCGACCGCCAGTGTGGTGGCTGCGTCCTCGCGTCCCCAGATCATGCTCGTCGGCACGGTGATCGTGGCCAACAGGTCGGGCGCCATCGGTGGTGCGTACAGCCCGATCATGCCTCCGATGGCGGACTGGACGCCCGGGTCCTCGGCACGGTCCACGGCGTACTTGGCGTACGAGCTCCAGCGATGGCCGAGCCGGCTCTTGGCGGTATCGAGGTCGAAGGCACAGAAGTCCATGAATCGCTCGTAGGTGGCCATCGACGGATTGGCCAGGAAGCGGTGCATCGCCAGGCCGAATCGCGGCTCGGGGTCGAAGGTCTCGAGGCCGATCGTGTCGACGAGGACGAGCTGGCTCAGCCGGTCGGGATGAGCGGCTGCGTAGGCGGCCCCGATCGCTCCACCGACCACGCGACCGACCAGCACGGGCGGCTCGGCGCAGGTGGCTGAGATGAGCTCATCGAGCCAGCGGTTGACCCAGCCGCGGGTCATGCCGGCGGTGGGGGCAGCAGAGGCGCCGTGACCGGGTAGGTCAGGTGCGATTACCAGATAGCTGTGCACCAGCTCGTTCAGCACCGGCGACCAGATGCCGGCAAACTCGCCTGGACCGTGCAGCAGCACCATGGGCGGGCCGTCTCCGCCGCTCAGCACGGCCGTGTCGATGCCGGCCGCGCCGACGGCCCGCTCCTGCACGGGCAGGCCGGCGAGCAGGCTGGTCCGCACCGGCTCGGCACCGGATGTGGTGACACTCATCGCGATCTCCTCTCGGGTTGCGATGAGGCTAGGCGCGGCTCGCTTGCGCGGACTTCCGCAGAAAGTCGCAGCCTGCGAAGTTGGATGATTCTGCCCACGTCCGGGGCGGCCTTGACAGCGTCGGGCCGTGGGACAGTGAGAGGGAGATGGCTGATGCGACAGTCGGCAGCACGGAGCTGCGCGAGCAAGGGCGGGCCGCCTACCGCCGCCGGGTCTGGTCCGACGCCTTCGCCTGCCTGAGTCGCGCGGATGAGATCTCGCCGCTGGAGGCCGCCGATCTCGACCTGCTTGCGGTCGTTGCCCGGCTGACCGGTCGCGACGCCGCTGCCGACGACTACGCCGCTCGTTGCTACGAGGCGTGGTTGCGGATCGGACAGCCACGACCGGCAGCTCGCCGCGCGGCCTGGCTGAGCCTGCAACTCCTGCTTCGGGGACAGGATGTTCCCTGTCGCGCGTGGTCGGCGCGGGCCGACAGGCTGCTGCGGGAGGTCGGCTCCGAACCGCTTCCCGAGCGTGGCTTCCTGATGATCATCAGCGCGCTCAGCGAGCTCGCCGGCGGCCAGCCGCGGTCTGCGCTCCAGACGCATACCGAGATCACCGAGCTCGGTCGACGATTCGCCGAACCGGACCTGATCGCGATCGGCCAACTCGGCCAGGGCGAGGCATTGGCCTCGCTCGGCCGGGTCCGTGAGGCGATGACGAAGCTCGACGAGGCGATGCTGGCGGTCACCACCAAGGTGGTGACACCCGAGGCAGGTGGCATCGTCTACTGCGCGGTGATCGAGGCGTGTGAAGCTGCCTTCGACCTGCACCGGGCGCGGCAGTGGACCGTCGCGCTCGACCGGTGGTGCGATGATCAGCCCGGCCTGGTCGCGTTCCGCGGCTCCTGCTTGGTGCACCGGGCGCACCTGATGCAGCTTGGCGGTGACTGGGCCGATGCCGTCGGTGAGGCCGAGACTGCCTGTTCGCTGTTGAGCGGACATCCGGCGGCGGGCGAGGCCAGCTATCGGCTGGGCGAGCTGCACCGGCTGCGTGGCGAGTACGAGCAGGCAGAGTGCTGCTTTCTCGAGGCCAGCCGCTGGATCGCCGATCCACAACCCGGCTTGGCCCTGCTCTGGCTGAGGCAGGGCCGCGCTGACGATGCCGCCACAGCCGTCCGCACGGCGCTCGACCAGGCCGCCAACGACCTCGATCGCTGCCGCCTCCTGCCGGGTTATGTCGAGATCATGCTCGAGGTCGGCCGACTCGACGCTGCCAGAGAGGCCGCGACCGAGCTGGTGAGTGCCGCTCGGGCGTCTTCGGCTCCCTGGCTCGTGGCCATGGGGGCACAGGCCGCGGGCGCCTGCTCCCTGGCCGAGCGCGACGGCTCCGCCGGACTCCGCACACTGCGCGGAGCCTGGGCAGCATGGCGGGAGTTGGATGCGCCGTACGAGTCCGCCCGAGTGCGGGTTCTGATGGCTGAAGCCCACCGAATCCTCGGGGATCGTGCCTCGGCCGAGATGGAGCTCGAGGCGGCGGGGTGGGTGTTCGATCGCCTGGGAGCGATGCCGGACCTCGAGCGAGTCCGCCGGCTATCGGCGCGAGCCGCCCCGGCGGGACCGCTGACCGGTCGCGAGGTGGAGGTGCTTCGGCTCGTCGCGACCGGAATGACCAATCGGGCGATCGCGTCCGAGCTGTTCCTCAGCGAGAAGACCGTCGCCCGTCACCTGAGCAACATCTTCGTCAAGCTGCACGTCAGCTCCCGGGCCGCGGCGACGGCGTACGCCTATCAGCATGATCTCGTCCCGTCCCACCCGACCCGGTGATTCAGCATGCCGTCCAACCACCGTCGACGGTGAGTATGTGCCCGGTGACATAGCTCGCGGCGTCGGAAGCCAGGAACAGCACGGGTCCCTCCAGTTCGTCGAGGGTGGGTGTGCGCTTCAGCAGCGTCCGAGCCACGATCCGCCGACGCTGATCGGGGTCGGCCAACTCGCCGGTCAGCGGCGTGGGAAAGAACCCCGGGGCAATCGCGTTCACCCGCACCCCGCGCTCGCCCCACTGCTCGGCGAGATGCCGGGTGAAGGTGATCAGCCCGCCCTTGGCCGCGTGGTAGCCCGCCATCCCGCCACCAGAGCTGATCTGGCCGAAGATCGAGGCGATGTTGATCACCGAGGCGCCTGGCCGGCCGACCAGCAGTGGTGCTGCCAGTCGGCACAGGTCGATCGCGACCACGAGATCGAGGTCGATGATGTCGGTGACGTCGGACAGTGCCTGTGACTCCAGTGGGCCGTTGTCGCAGGTGCCAGCGCAGTTGACCAGGATGTGGAGGTCTTCGTGCCGGGCTCGGATCTGATCGATCAATGACACTCGAAAACCGGGGTGGTGTAGATCGCCGGGCACGATGGTGGCGGGACCGGACAGCCCGGCGGCCACCTCCTGCAGCCGCTGTTGTATGCGACCGGTGAGGACGAGCTCGGCGCCCGCCGCGCTCAATGTCGCCGCGATCCGGGCGCCCAGGCCGGACGATGCGCCGGTGACCAGCGCCCGGCGGTTCGTCAGTGTGAACTTGCCGATCGGATCGGCGATCATGGCCGGGCCTCGTAGACGATATTGAACGGCGTCTCGGTTACCCGGCGGAAGCCGGCGAAGCCGGCCTGCTCGATCAGGTCCGCGATCGGCCGTTCGCCGGCCTGGTTGCCCAGCGCGTCGGCGGCGCCCTCGGCGATCGCGTGCGGCACGCAGAGGAAGGTCGAAAACGAGTAGTACAGCCGGCCGACCGGGTTCAGGTTGTCGGAGACCGTGTCACCGGCGTACGGCTCGACGATCAGCCACACTCCGTCGTCGCTGAGTGCGTGGCGGATGTGCCGGGCCGCGGCGAGCGGATCGCCCATGTCGTGCAGGCAATCGAAGGTCGTCACCAGCCCGAGGCCGCGGCCCGGGAAGTCGGCGGCGGAGGCGATCGAGAACTCGACCCGGTCGCTGAGCCCGGCCTCTGCGGTCAGCTTGTCGGCCAGGACGATGGAGGCGGGATCGTTGTCGTACCCGATCACGGTGGAGACCGGGTAGGTCTCGGCCAGGATCCGGGTGGATGAGCCCAGCCCACAGCCCACATCGGCAACGGCGATGCCTTGCTGCAGTCGTTCGGTCACTCCATCGACTGCAGGCAGCCAGGTGCTGACCAGGTTCGCGACATACCCGGGACGGAAGAAGCGTTCGCAGCCGACGGAGACGTCGGCACCGTGGTCGCCCCAGGCGAATCCCTCGCCGGAGCGGAAGCGCTCGATGATCGCCGACCGGTCGTCGAAACAGCCGAGCGCCAGCTGGAACGCGCCGGGCAGCACGAGTCCGTTGGGATCGGCGAAGGCGAGTGCCTGAGCTGGTGTCATCGAGTATTGGTCGGTGTCGGGTCGATAGCTCACGAGTTGCCCTGCGGCCTGGCCACGCAACCACTCGCGGACGTAGCGCTCGACGGTGCCGGTGTAGTCGGCGAGCTCGGCGGCGGTCAGCGGGCCGGCCTCAGCCGGCGCGCGATACAGACCGAGGCGGTCGCCGATCACGATATTGCCGGCGGCCGCGGTGGCGCCCAGGTCGGTGACGAAGCGGCCGAGGATCTGGTTCAGCTCAGCATCGTCGACGGTGTCGGTGCTCATTGGGTTACTCCTCAGGACGTGGGCGAGCCCGCTGCTCGACCCAGGGAACGCAATCAGCCTGATCAGCGGACCCTGGTCAGAGGTTGGCTGGACCTTGGCGAGCCCGATGCCCGGCGCGTCAGGCCAGCAACTCGCGGTGATACGCCTGGATCGTCGGTGTGGGTAGCGTGCCGAGCTCGTCGCGGAGCAGCACCCGGAGCCGCTCGTACGCGGCCAGTGCCTCGGCGGAATTCCCGCCGGCAGCAAGCGCCCGCATCAGCAGCAGGTGGCCAGTCTCGCGCAGCGGCGCCAGCTCGACCAGCTCCTGAGCCGAACGCGCGGCCGCCGGCAGCTCGGCGCCGCCGATCCCCAGGCAGGCGTTGGCGTAGCACTCCAGTGCCCGCAGCCGCACATCGGCGAGCCGCCGACGCCAGCCGTCGAGCCACTCAGAACTCGCCTCGGGCAGCATCGTCCGACGGGCGACGAAGAGGGCGGCCAGCGCGGGATACCAGGCGCGGTTCCACTGCTGGGCGGCCACTGCTGACTCTGCTGTGTGCAAGGCCGCCAGCGCGTGTTCGACGTCGACGTAAGCCGGTTCGGGCAGCACGACCGCGAGTTCGGTTCGGCCGCGGATCAGCTCGGCGCCGACCGCCGTACGCAGCTTGGAGATCAGCACCGTCAGGGCGCCGGCTGCCGCCGGCGGCGGGGAATCGCCCCAGAGAGCGTCGATCAGCACGTCCCGGGGCACCGGGTGATCCCGATGCAAGACGAGATAGGCGAACAGCATGCGGGCCTGCCGACTCGGAAAGTCCTGACCGACGCTGTGTCCGTCGAGCTCGACCACGAACGTCCCGCACAGCTGCACCTGGACGCCGACCATGTCATGCACTCTGCCACCTCGATCTCGGGTGACGACCTCCGGTCGGACAGCTGTCGTGACCGGCTGGAAAGTGCTAGACCGGAACACATGGAGACGGAGAGAACATCCCGAGAGGCTCCGCCCATGATCCGACAAGTGCGGTGTGAGTGCGGGTTCACGGCCCGGGGTGCGACCGATCACGAGGTGATCGCGCTCATCCTGGCGCACGTTGCCGAGGACCATCCCGACCTGGCGGCGGTCGAGACCGCCGACGACGTACGCGGGTGGATCGAACTCGTCCCCGACTGAGTCGGATTCGCAAATCCCGGGGATCACGGCTGCCTGACCTACACTCGACGATGGCCTATTGCCGGGTTCAGTGCCCGGCTCCTGTCGTCTACCCGGCCGAGGCATGACGTGATTCGTTTCGACAATGTGAGCAAGACCTACGACCGACAGCGTCGTGCTGCCCTTTCGCAGGTGTCGGTCGACATCGAGAAGGGGGAGTTCGTCTTCCTCGTCGGTCCATCCGGATCGGGCAAGTCGACCTTCCTGCGGCTGATCCTGCGCGAGCAGCGGCCGAGCAAGGGCAAGGTGATCGTCGCCGGCCGGGAACTCAACAAGCTGCACAGCTGGAAGATCCCTGCCTTGCGCCGGCAGATCGGCACCGTCTTCCAGGACTTTCGGCTGCTGCCGAACAAGACGGTCGCCGAGAACGTGGCCTTCGCGCTGCAGGTGATCGGCAAGCCGTCGTCCACCATCAAGCGGGTGGTGCCCGAGGTGTTGGAGTTGGTGGGCCTGGAGGGCAAGGGCGGCCGGCTTCCGGACGAGCTGAGCGGCGGCGAACAGCAGCGGGTCGCGATCGCCCGGGCGTTCGTCAACCGGCCCAAGATCCTGATCGCCGACGAGCCCACCGGGAACCTCGATCCTGCGACCAGCGTTGGGATCATGAAGCTGCTCGACCGGATCAACCGAGCCGAGACGACGGTGTTGATGGCGACCCACGACTCGACGATCGTCGATCAGATGCGCAAGCGGGTGATCGAGCTCGAGGACGGGCTCGTCGTCCGTGACCAGAGCCGCGGCGTGTACGGCTACCAGTGACCTTCGTCGGATCCTTCCCCGGCTATCTTTCCGACCTCTGAGACCCAGGACCCAGCATGCGTTTCCGCCACATCTTCTCCGAGACCTTCGCCGGACTGCGGCAGAACCTCACCATGACCTTGGCGGTGGTGATGACCATGTGGGTGTCGTTGTCGCTGTTCGGTGCCGGTCTGCTCGCCAACCAGCAGGTGGGCCTGATGAAGGGCCGCTGGTACGACAAGATCGAGATCTCGATCTTCTTCTGCACCCCGCAGGTCGGCGGTGAGAACTGCACACCGGGCCAGGGCGCCACCGAGGTGGAGAAGGACGCTGTCCGCCAGACGCTCGAGGCCAACCCGGAGGTAGCGCCGGGCGGGGTCTATTTCGAGAGCAAGCAGGAGGCCTGGGCGGAGTTCCAGAAGGCGTACGAGGGCAACCCCATCCAGGACTCGCTCACCGTCGAGGAGATGCAGGAGTCGTTCCGGGTCAAGCTCAAGAACCCGGAGGAGTACCAGGGGGTGGTGAGCGCGGTCTCCGGCCTCAAGGGTGTGCAGAAGGTCCAGGACCTACGGCAGTACCTCGACCCGTTCTTCTCCTGGCTGAACCTGTTGCAATGGGGGACGATCGTCGCCTCGGCGCTGCTGCTGCTCGCGGCGGCGTTGCAGATCGGCAACACGATCCGGTTGGCCGCCTTCGCGCGGCGTCGAGAGATCGGCATCATGCGCCTGGTCGGAGCGAGCAACCTCTATATCACGTTGCCCTTCCTTTTTGAAGCCATCATCTCCGCGCTCATCGGCGTGATGCTCGCATCCGCCACTCTCGTCACAGGCGTTTACTTGGTCATCATGCGTAAAGCTGAAGTCTCTATTCAGTCTTTACCGTGGATTGGGTGGAAGGAGACCCTTTTGGCCGTCTTGGGGGTTGCGGTCGTCGGCCTCGCGCTGTCTATCATCCCGACGCTGATAACGACTCGTAAGTACCTCAGGGTGTAATAAGGAAAATCTCAACCTCAATTGCACCTTGAGGGTCTCGAACCAGAGGGTTCGGGGTCGACCAAGACACGCGATTGGGGATTGAGCTGTGACACCGGATCTTCCCTACGTCCACCTGGACGTTCCGGAGGGCAGCGAAGCACCAGAGCATGACGACTGCTTCGCCATCGACCGAACACCGACGCCTGCCCGGCGTGCGCTGGTGCGCTGGTCGGACCTGACAACGCGGCTGCGCCGGGCCACTCGGCACAGTCTGCGGTTGGTGGCGGTCGTCGGTATCGCCTCGACGCTGGCGCTCACCTTGCTGGTGCCGTCGGCCAAGGCGGACGACCTCACCGATCGGCGCGATCAGGTGCGGGCTCAGCAGGCGGCCAAGAAGCACGATCTGAACGAGTCCTCCCAAGCCCTCAATGCTGCCGCCAACGCGGTCAGCGCGGCCGAATCCCAGCTGGCCGCGGCGCAGGCTGCACTGGCTCAGACCCGGGTCGAGTTGGGCGCAGCCGAGCGTCTCGACATCGCCATGGCGGCCAAGCTGAAGCTCGCCAAGAAGCGGTTGGCGAAGGCCAAGGCGGCGGTCGCCGCGAACCAGAAGAAGCTGGATGCGGAGAAGAAGCTGGCCGGACAGATCGTCCGCGATCAGTACCAGCGGCAGACCAACCTGTTGCCGATCGCCGTCCTGGTGGAGAGCAGCAGCACCGCCGATCTGCAGACGCGTCTGCAGTGGTCGACCACCATGTTCGACACCAGCGCGGCGACGATCAAGCGGACCGAGATCCTGCAAGCCAAGCTGGATGCGGAGAAGGCCAAGCAGGCGGCAATCGAGAAGGAGATCGCGGCGGACCGGAAGCGGGCGGCCGACAATCTGGTGGTCAAGCGGCGGCTGGAGGCGCAGGCCACCCAGCAGCAGGCCTCGGTTGCCTCGCTGCTGTCCCAGCGCCAGGCTGCGGAGTCGCAGGCGGCGGCCCAGGTGGCCCGGGACAAGAGCGACTACGCCCAGCTGACGCGGGAGCGGGCAAACGTGGAGCAGCGGATCTCCGCCCGGATCGCCCGAGCCAAGGCTGCGGCGGCGCGCAAGGCCGCCGCTGAACGGGCTGCCAGAGTCGCGGCGGCCAAGGCCGCAGCGGCGGAGCGGGCGCGGCGCACGGCCGAGGCCAGGCGGGAGCGTGCCAAGCAACGGGCGGCACAGAAGGTCGCGGCGGCTGCGTCGGCAGCGGAGGAGAGCTCCGGCAGCTCCAACCGGGACAACCGGTCCTCGAGGTCGTCACGAGACGATTCGTCCTCCAGCTCCCACAGCTCGGGCGGTTCGACCTCGAGCGCCAGCCACGGGTTCTCCTACCCGGTCAATGCGCCGATCACTTCGCCGTACGGAATGCGTTTCCACCCGGTCCTGCACTACTGGAAGCTGCACGACGGCACCGACTTCGGCGCCGGCTGCGGCACCCCGATCCGCGCCCCGTACAGCGGCAAGGTCGTCGAGAAGTACTACAACGCGGGCTACGGCAACCGGCTGATCATCGACCACGGCAGGGTGGACGGCCGCTACGTCACCACCGCCTACAACCACGCCATCCGCTACACCGTCGGCGTAGGCAACCATGTCAGCAAGGGCGAGGTGATCGGCTACGTGGGCACCACCGGCTATTCGACCGGCTGCCACCTGCACCTGATGGTCTGGCTGGACGGCAGCCTCCGCAACCCGATGACCTGGTTCTGACCCGATTCTGGTTACTGGTCCCCGTCAGCGGTGGACCAGTAACCAGAAATCCGATCGGGAACGATCCCCGGGATGGGGGAGGATGGAGGGCATGGTCAAGGAGAAGGGGCGCAAGGTCGTCGCGCAGAACCGCAAGGCTCGGCATGACTTCCACATCGGCGACACGTACGAGGCGGGGCTGGCACTGAGCGGCACCGAGGTGAAGTCGCTGCGGGAGGGCCGGGCGACCCTCGCTGACGCGTTCGCCACCGTGGACGACGGCGAAGTGTGGCTGCGCGCCGCACACATCCCCGAGTACAGCCACGGCACCTGGACCAACCACACGGCTCGCCGCACCCGCAAACTGCTGCTGCACCGCCGCGAGATCGACAAGATCGCCCGTGAGCTGGAGACCAAGGGTTCCACGCTGGTGCCGCTGAGCATCTACTTCAACGACGGGTACGCCAAGGTCGAGCTCGCCGTCGCCACCGGCAAGCGGGAGTACGACAAGCGCCAGACGATCGCCAAGCGGGAGGCCGACCGCGAGGCCCAGCGGGCACTCGCGACCCGGACCAGAAGGGGGCGAGGATGAGCGCGCAACTCAAAGCGATCCGGGCGGCGCTGCTGGCGGTTGCCGGTCTGCTGCTCGCCCTCGGCTTCACCCTGGCCGCCCCGCCGTCGGCACATGCTGCCGAAGACGACCAGATCGACAAGTTCAGCATCGAGTACACGATGGGCGCCGACGGCGTGCTGCACGCCAAGGAGACCCTCGTCTATCGATTCGGTTCGAACTCCGGCCGGCACGGGATCGACCGCTACTTCGTCACTCGGGAGAAGTACAGCGACGAGGACGACGCCGTCTACACGGTCGATATCGAGTCAGTGACCAGTCCGGACCCCGGTGTGGCCACCCAGTACAGCGAGAACACCTACAAGACCGACGACGGCCGCGGGGAGCAGTTGCGGATCCGGATCGGTGACCCCGACGAGACCATCACGTCTCCTACTGCGACGTACGTGATCACCTACACGGTGAAGGGTGCGATGCGTACGTCGGGCAGCTACGACGAGCTCTACTGGGATGCCACCGGATCGGACTGGCCGGCCCCGATGAAGGACGTGGCGATCAGTGCGAAGGTGCCTGGTGGGGCACAAGATGTCAGCTGCTTCGCCGGCCCGGTGGGCAGCAAGGAGGGCTGCAGCTCGGCCAAGGCCGCCGCCGATGGGGTCGCGGAGTTCACCCAGGCCAACCTCCCCGCGCGACAGGGAGTGACCATCGGCGTCAAGATCAAATCCGGCCTGGTCAGCGACAACGCGCCCCATCTGGAGCCGGACGGCAGCAAGCTGACCGCGGGGGAGAAGGCCGGACTGGCGGCCGTTGGCGGTCTGAGTCTGGTGACCCTGGTGGGCTCGCCGATCTTCGGCGTGCGCTGGTGGCGCAAGCACGGTCGAGACGAGCGGTACGCCGGCCTGCCGCCCGGCACCGTGCCGCTGCCGGGTCACGAGGTCCCGGTCGTGCCGAGCGATCCCGATCTGCCCATCCCGGTGGCTTTCACGCCGCCGCCGATCCCGGTCGCCGAGGGCGGCCTGCTGGTCGATGGCAAGCTCAACACCCGTGAGACTGCGGCAACGATCATCGACCTCGCGGTCCGCGGAGCGCTGACGGTGCAGAGCAGCGGCAAGAAGGACTTCCAGGTGACGCTGCGCGATCCGGGCAGGGCGTCGGCGCCGCACGAGGTCATCCTGCTGGACGGGGTGTTCGGTGGCGGTGGGCCCGGAACGCAGGTGGACCTGTCGAAGCAGGGCAGCCTGGCCAAGGCGCACGACGCGATGGACAAGGCGGTACGCAGTCAGGTGGCGAGTCGGGGCTGGTATCGCAAGCAGCCCTCGGCGGCGGCTGCCGGCGGGCTCGGCTGCCTCGTGGTCGCGGTCCCGGTCTTCTCGGCGTTCGCACTGGGCGCGGTCATGATGCTCTTGCTCGTGCCGCTGCTGCCGATCCTGGTGACCTTCGCAGTGATCCGCATCAAGCTCGGTCGTGGCCGCCGGACCGCCGATGGCCGGGCGGTCTGCGATCAGGTCGAGGGCTTCAAGACCTATCTGGCGACGGCCGAGGCCAACCAGATCCGGTTCGAGGAGGGCGAGGACATCTTCTCGAAGTACCTACCGTGGGCGATCGCGTTCGACCTGGCAGATCGCTGGGCGAAGATCTGTGCCGACCTGGTGGCGATGGGCCGGATTCCCGACGAGGCGCCGTACTGGTACGTCGGCAACTACTACGGTCTGTCGGCGTTCAATGCCGGCTTCCTCACCAGCAGCCTGACCACTGCCGCCGCACCCGCGCCATCGTCGGGCGCCGACGGCACCGGGTTCGGCGGCGGTAGCTCGTTCTCCGGTGGCGGGTTCTCCGGCGGTGGCGGTGGTGGCGGTGGCGGCGGCAGCTGGTGAGGTGACCGACTGACTCTGGTCAACCGGGATCGATCAGGTGGGGATTGATCAGGCGACGGCGACCAGATCGACGACGAAGATCAGCGTCTCGCCCGGCTTGATCACGCCCCCGGCGCCGCGGTTGCCGTATCCGAGGTGCGGCGGGATCACCAGCTGGCGGCGGCCACCGACCTTCATCCCGGCGACGCCGTCGTCCCAGCCCTTGATGACCCGGCCGGCGCCGAGCGGGAAGTCCAGCGGAGCGCCACGGTTGTAGGAGGCGTCGAACTCCTCGCCCGTGCTGTGCGCGACACCGACGTAGTGCACCAGCACCCGGTCACCGGCGCGGGCCTCGGCTCCGTCGCCGACGACGAGGTCGGTGATCTCCAGGTCGGTGGGCGGCTCGCCCTCATAGAAGTCAACTTCTGGCTTATCAGCGGTCATGGGCACCCAACCTAGAGGATGGATCCGCGAACCGGGGTCAGGTGAGGGGAGTGCCCGATGGAACGCGATGGCGCGGACGAGCAGCATGGCTGTCATGAGCGCGATCTACGAGCATCCGAGTCTTAGCCTTCCGGTCACCGACGAACAACGCGATCGAGCCGAGCACTGGCTCCAGGAGGCGTACGCGGACGGCCGCATCACCTCCGAGGAGTTCGATCACCGCATCGGTCAGGTCCTCGGGGCCAGCACCCGCAAGGAGCTGAACGGGGCCTTCTATGGCCTGGTGCAGGTTCCCGCCTCGTCCCAGGCGCTGGGGATGCATCCGGCGTACCGGCCGCTGGTGCCGCCGCAGGCCAAGCAGCAGGCCGGCCGCGGGATCGCCGGGTTCGCGCACTTCTCGGCCTTGCTGACCTCGATCTTCGGTCCGTTGCTGATCTTCGCGTTGAGCCCGCAGGAGAGCTACCCGCGGAAGGAGGCGGCCAAGGCCTTCAACTTCCAACTGGTGGCGCTGGCGAGCTGGATCGTGCTGTTGATCCTGCAGGGGGTGACCGATTTCGGGATCTTCAACTTCCTCATCGGTATCGCCTTCATCGGCTGGGTGGTGCTCACCGTGGTCGGCGGTGCGAAGGCGCTGCAAGGCGACGACTGGACCAACCCGGTCAAGAAGGTCGTCAAGATCGAGGCCCTCTCGGAACGCTAGCTGCTGGTAGAGGCGCCCGCCAAAGAGAGAGGATCCGGCGTACGCGGTCGGCTGCCCGGGTAATCGGATGCAGCGCTGCGGCGTACCGGGTAGAGTAGAGCGGTACAACTCAACAGGGGGTGATCGGTTTCGACTTGGGTCGGTAGACCCAGGAGAAGCGGGCCGAGAAACCAAGGTCAACTCGTTAATGTCCCTTGGAAACCAATAAGTGCCAAGTCTGAACAGCGCACTGACTTCGCTCTCGCTGCCTGATCAGTGATCGAAGGGTCAGCCCGGGCGTGCCTCCGTCCCGGATCCTGGCCTCATCAAGGAGGCTTACCAGCTAGGAGTGGTCCCAGGACCTAGCCGGAACATGAACTGAGACTGGGCCTGTCTGCAACGTGCTGATGCGAGTGCAGGGGCCGAGAAGAACGAAACCATCAGCTGCGCCCGGAGAAGCCCTGGCTCATCGCTCGAGGACGCGGGTTCGATTCCCGCCACCTCCACCCCGCAGATTTCCCTGTCAGAACCTCGTGCAGTGATCACTGCACGAGGTTCTGTGCTGTGTTACGCCGTCTTCATCCGGATCGCCGCCCTCTCGGAGACCCGGATGCCGCAGCTGTCGGTGACGGCTGGCAAGATCGAAGTCGTGTCCGAGGTGACGATCCCGACGTACGGTCAGTCGCAGTTGGTGCTGGCCCCACCGGCGAAGGCCGCGATCTTCCTGGTGCTCACGGTCCATCCCGGCGCCGAGGACGACGTTCGGGAACTGCTGGCCGACCTGGGCGGACTGACTCGCTCGGTCGGCTTCCGTCACCCGGAGAAGGGATTGAGTTGTGTCGCCGGCATCGGTGCGGGGCTGTGGGATCGGCTCTACGACCTGCCCCGGCCGGTCGGGCTGCACCCTTTCCGCGAGCTGGTCGGCCCGGTGCACACCGCGGTGTCGACGCCGGGTGACCTGCTGTTCCATTTGCGGGCCGTACGGATGGATCTGTGTTTCGAGCTCGCCCGGCAGGTGATGATCCGGCTTGCTGATCGGGCCGACGTGGTCGACGAGGTGCACGGCTTTCGTTACTTCGACGAGCGTGACCTGCTCGGGTTCGTGGACGGGACCGAGAACCCGGCCGGCGACGACGCCGTAGCCGCCGTCCGGATCGGGGACGAGGATCCGGCATACGCCGGCGGCAGCTATGTGATCGTGCAGAAGTACGTGCACAATCTGACCACCTGGGATGCGCTGCCGGTCGAGGAGCAGGAACGGGTGATCGGTCGGCGCAAGCTGAGCGATATCGAGATCCCCGACGCGGAGAAGGCCACCAACTCCCACGTGGCGCTGAACACCATCGTCGATGCCGACGGCACCGAGCACGACATCGTGCGCGACAACATGCCCTTCGGCGCCGTTGGCACGGCCGAGTTCGGCACCTATTTCATCGGGTACGCGGCGACTCCTCACGTGATCGAGCAGATGTTGCGCCACATGTTCCTCGGCAATCCGCCAGGCAACCATGATCGGATCCTGGACTTCTCCACTGCACTGACCGGCAACCTGTTCTTCGTGCCTACGGCAGACTTCTTGGAGGACCCCCCAACGGGATCACCGGTCGATCCGCCGTCGGAACCCGTACCCACGTCACCGTCCGACCCCGCAGCAGTCGATGGCTCACTGGGCATCGGCAGCCTGAAAAGGAGCACCTCGTGAACAACCTGCATCGCGAACTCGCGCCGATCACCGATGCCGCCTGGGCGGAGATCGAGGAGGAAGCTCGACGGACCTTCACCCGACACTTGGCCGGGCGGCGTGTGGTCGACGTCGTTGGCCCCGCCGGGACGACCTTGTCCGCCGTCGGCACCGGTCATCTGCGGCCGCTCACCAGCCCGGCCGAGGGCGTGCTGGCCCGCCAGCGCGAGGTCCAGTCGATCATCGAGCTGCGGGTGCCGTTCGCCGTTACCCGGGCCGCGGTGGATGACGTGGAGCGGGGGTCCAAGGACTCGGACTGGCAGCCGGTCAAGGATGCGGCGAAACAGATCGCCTTCGTCGAGGACCGCGCCGTCTTCCACGGACTCGAAGAGGCCGGTATCGGCGGTATCGAGCCAGGCAGTTCGAACCCGCCGGTGACCTTGCCGACAGTTCCCGAAGAGGCGCCGGACGCGGTGGCTCGGGCGCTCAGCGCGCTACGGCTGGCCGGCGTCGACGGGCCGTACAGTCTGCTGTTGTCGGCCGATCTCTACACCACCGTGGCCGAGAGCACCGAGCACGGCTATCCGATCCGCGATCACCTCGCGCGGCTGCTGCCGGGCGGCGAGATCATCTGGGCGCCTGCCCTGGACGGGGCGCTGCTGGTCTCGACCCGCGGCGGGGACTACGAATTGCACCTCGGGCAGGATCTCTCGATCGGCTACCTGTCCCATGACAGCGAGAAGATCGAGCTCTACCTGCAGGAGTCGCTGACCTTCTTCGCGCTGACGGCTGAGTCGAGCGTGGCGATCCGCTGAGCAGACCCCGCTGGCTCGGGGCTGGTCTGCTAGGCGCGGTAGGACTTCGTCGCGCTCGCCGACCAGCCGGCGCCACCGGTGATGGTGACACGGTAGGCATTGAGCCGGCCGTCGCCGACGGCGGTCGCGAGCAGCTTGGCCTGCCGGCGAGCGACCTGATAGCTCGGATAGGTCAACGTGAAGGTGATGTCGACCTTCGGACCCGCAAGCCTGTCTGCCATGGTCACGGCAGCGACCTGCGCCACCGCTCTGGTCACCGCCTGAGGCTGCGAGACGACCGTCGCCAGCGCCTGCTGCGGCTGGGCATTCGCTGCTTGAGCAGCCGGTGCTCGCAGAGTGACCGCGAACGTTGCCGCTCGCTGGTTCTCCCGCGCCGCGAGCGAGTTGGTCATCGTCTGACTGCCGCCGAGGTCGGTGGCCAGCTTCACTGGGTTGGCCAAGGTGATCGACTCTCTGGCGCTCCCGCCGACGACGACGAAGGTGCCGCCGCCCTGCCTGCTGACCTCGCTCTGGTCGATCGGGACCTCCTGGGCGCCACCGCGCTCGAGCCGCTTTCCGAGGGCGACCCAAAAGTCGTGATGGGTGCTCGTGTTGTGGAGGTTGGCCCGTGTCGATTGCACGTACTCGCGTTTGAAGGTCTGGAAGTAGTCCTTGTCCAGCTTGGCCGGGTCTGGATTGATGACGACGTCGACCGTGACGTCGTACGACTGCGCCTGGCCACCGACGTACGGGTTGCCCGATCCGGCGAACCAGGAGACCTGCCCGAAATTGCCCCGCTGCGGCTTGAACGGTGGGTCGCCTTTGAGGTGGTTGTAGAGAACCTTCTGGGCGTGCGCCGTCTTGAGTCCGGTCCTGGTGGCGAGCCGCTGCAGCGAGGTGTCGGGCTCCGTGGTCGCCGCTGATTCCTCAGCTGCCGGTTCCGCGGTTCGTCGGGCGATCATGGCCGAGACGGCGCGGTTGCCGGCGAGCCGCTGCAGCGCGAGCAGTCCAGGCAGCGGCGCCGCGACCTCGGGAGTCGGGGACGACGGCCGGGTCTGAACGGAGTGATCGATGTTGTCGAGTAGTTCTCGTTCCATGGGTCCGTCCCCTCGTCACCGGTCTGGACCCCGAGGGGCGTACGTCGCCGCCAACGCCCGCCAGCCTATGCCTGCTCAGCGGCCCGGAGCCTGCCCGATGGGGCATCAACCAGGGCACTTCGGTGCAGGGTCAGTCGGACCTGGCGGGCTCAGCCACGGGCGGCTTGTGAACGGAGGACGCCGACGCCAACCCCGCCGAAGATCAGCAGGAATCCGACTCCCACGCCGCCGAGCATCCAGCCGACCCAGCCCGGCACGTCGGTCGGACTGTAGCGACACAGACTCGGCTCCGCGCGGTTGTAGCGCACCGGTAGCGCGAGCCCCTTGGGAAAGGTGCTGCGGAGCGCGGACTGGAGCTCGCACTGCTGCGCCCCCGATCGGGTCTGATACTCCAGGACCGCGGTATAGAGCTGGTCCTCTCCAGAACCCTCGACCCGCACCGCGATGACGGTCGCCTCGGCTGCGCTCCAGCCCGTCCGCAGCGGTTTGGTCGCGAGCGCAAGTGCCGGGATACCCATGGCCAGCAGGCAGACCACCCCGACCGCGACGAAGATCCAGCCGACCGCTCTGGTCGAGCGACTCGTCGATGACTGGCCATAGGTGATCGTGTGATGGGTGTAGCTGACCTCGGAGACAGCCGGGCGGAACTCGGGGTGAACCGCATCCGCCCGACGATCGTCGTCGGCCGGCCCTGGATCCCGGGGCTCGGGATCTGCAGGCTCGGGATCTGCCGGTTCTGGGTCCGCAGCATCAGGCTTCGACGGACGGCCGGGCAGCCGGGGCCACTGATCATCAGACGGCGTACTCATTTCCCTGCAGGGTACGAGGGCCGAGGGTCGCGGTCTCGGAACCGCCACGCGTGGCGGTCAGCTGAGCAGGTCAGCCAGCACCGTTGCCTCACTGATGTCGCTGCGCTTGGCGGCGGTGATCAGGGTCAGGGGTCCTTGACGAGCACGTTCGCGGAGGTGATCCAGCGCCTCGGCACGCTCCGGGTCGGCCAGCTCGGCGCGATAGCGCTTGGCGAACTCGGCGTACTTCTCCGGGTCGTGGCCGTACCACTTGCGCAGTTCTGTCGAGGGCGCCACCTGCTTGCACCACTCATCGAGGTGCGCCCGCTCCTTGCTCAGTCCCCGTGGCCAGAGCCGATCGACCAGCACGCGGTAGCCATCCGTCGGCATCGGTGGGTCATACGCCCGTCGTACGTGAATCCCGGGTTCGGAAGTCGGTGGCATCAGGCGTCCTCGGTGGGGTCGGGCTTGCGGGCCACGATGGCGATGGCCGTCAGATGCTGACGGTACTTCCGGAAGGTCCGACGCATGGTCAGGACCCGGTGACGGGCATCCGGGCGAGCGAGCAGCCTGCCGACGAACCGTGCGGCACCGAGCACACCCTCGTCGGAGATCAGCCGGCGTGGTTCGAGGAGAGCCATCGGGGCGGTGTCGACCTGGTCGACGACCAGGCCGTGTGCGGCAAGCAGCAGCCGCCACTCGACGAGAGTCAGCGGCCGAGCGTTGACCTTGATCGACCGGGCGAGCTGTCGTCGCACGGTGGTCTTGACGTCGTCCGGCAAGTCGTCGGGAGTGAGGGCCAGCTCGTGGATCGCATAACGGCCGCCGGGCCGGAGCAGTCGTGCCGCCTCGGCGATGATCGCCGCCTTCGCTCGATCTGTCTGCATGGTCAGCATCGCCTCGCCCACGACGACATCGACGCTTCGGGAGGGCAGCCCGCTGTCGGCGGCATCGGCGATCCGGATCTCACCATGACCTTCGACGACCGGGTCGGCAGTCCTGGCCGCGACCGGGTCCTTCTCCACGCCGGTGTAGCTGCGTGGCCGACGATCGATGATCTCGCCGGCCGTGCGTCCCAGGCCCGGAGCGAACTCGACGACATCGGCATCGGTCACCTCGGCCGCAGTGAGCAGCGCTCTGGTGAGCTCGATCCCGCCGGGCCGCAACACCCGCTTGCCCAACCGGGCCAGGAGCCAGTGACCGGACACATCCTGGTCGTCGCGCCCAGCTTGCGGCAGGGACGCGCTGTCGGACGGGGGGCTCATCGGCTCGAGGCTGACCTTGTCGGCTGCAGCAGCAAGGCTTGACGACGCTGGTGAACGGTGAGGTAGCGGAGTCCATCGGGCCCCGCCGTGAACGAACGCCGGGATCGCCGCGGCAGCAGCAACAGCGCCCCGGCAGCGAGGGCGATCTCTCCGGTCTCGGTGCCGAGTCGACCGGATCCGGCCAGCACGTGGACGAGTACGTCGAGATCTGGACCATCGTGGGCCTCGATCCGGCCGTCCGGTGGCAACGCGATCACGTTCGAGTCGAGATCGCGGCGCCGGACCTGGAGCTTCCAGACCGCACCGCTGGCATCCGGGTCAACCTGGTCGGTGCACAGCCCGGTGGTGTCCACCAGCACTCGGGGCAGTGGTGCCGCAGTCAGCTTCGTGATCTTGATCCGCCAGTCGCGTGGCTCCTGGCGCAGGTACTCCCAGCCATGACTGCCGGGATGATCGAGCTCGAACTCGTCGCGCAGGTGCTTGGGGTCATGGTCGTTGACCAGCACGAACGAGCCGCCAGCCGGCAGCGCGTCGTACTCCGCGAAGATCGCGGGATGCTTGTCGGGCTTGCGCAGCGGTCGCACGTCCAGCATCCGTTCCTCGGCCGCTGACGGCCCGGGTACGGCGGTGGTTGACGACATGATGCTGCTCCTGCCCTGAGTTTCTCCAATGCGTGATTGTGCAAACTCTAGGTCATCCGGCCAACGACCCAGCGACAGCCCAGACTCAGCGTCAGATCAAACTCAGCGTCAGATCAGACCCCGTGTCAGATCAGACCCAGGGCGAGCATGGCATCGGCGACCTGCGTGAACGCGGCGATGTTGGCACCGGCCACGTAGTTGCCCGGGGTGCCGTACTTGTCGGCGGTCTCCAGGCAGCGGGTGTGGATGCCGCGCATGATGTCGGCAAGCCGGCGCTCGGTGTGATCGAACGACCACGAATCACGCGACGCGTTCTGCTGCATCTCCAAGGCGCTGGTCGCCACGCCGCCGGCGTTCGCTGCCTTGCCCGGGGCGAAGGCCACGCCGGCGTCAGTCAGCAGCCGAACGGCCTTCGGGGTGCACGGCATGTTGGCACCCTCGGCGACGACCAGACAGCCGTTGGCGACGAGCTGCTTGGCGTCCTTCTGGTGGAGCTCGTTCTGGGTGGCGCACGGCAGAGCGATGTCGCAGGGCAGTTGCCAGATCGACTCGCCCCTGACGTGGCGAGCGGAACAACCGCGCAGGTCGGCGTACTCGGAGATGCGGCCCCGCTGCGCGAGCTTGATCTGTTTGAGCAGATCGAGGTCGATGCCCTTTTCGTCAACGACGAATCCGCTGGAGTCCGAGCAGGCGATCACGGTGCCGCCGAGTTGGTGCACCTTCTCGATGGCGTAGATGGCGACGTTGCCCGACCCGGAGACGATGACTTGCCGGCCCTCGAGATCTTGGCCTCGAGCGGCCAGCATCTCCGCGGTGAAGAAGACGGTGCCATAGCCGGTGGCCTCCTGCCGGACCTGGGATCCGCCCCAGGTCAGGCCTTTGCCGGTGAGCGCTCCGGACTCGTAGCGGTTGGTGATCCGCTTGTACTGGCCGAAGAGATAGCCGATCTCGCGGCCACCGACGCCGATGTCGCCCGCGGGGACGTCGGTGTACTCGCCGATGTGCCGATAGAGCTCAGTCATGAAGGCCTGACAGAAGCGCATCACCTCGCCATCGGAGCGGCCCTTGGGATCGAAATCCGAGCCACCCTTGCCGCCGCCGATCGGCATCCCGGTGAGGGCGTTCTTGTACGTCTGCTCGAAGCCGAGGAATTTGATGATGCCCAGGTAGACCGAGGGGTGGAAACGCAGACCGCCCTTGTACGGGCCGAGGGCGGAGTTGAACTCCACCCGGAATCCCCGGTTGATCTGCACGGTGCCGGCGTCGTCGACCCACGGCACCCGGAAGATGATCTGGCGCTCCGGCTCGCACATCCGGCGGATGATCGCTGCATCCGTGTATTCCGGATGCTTGGCGATGACCGGGCTCAGGCTGTCCAGCACCTCGTGCGCGGCCTGGTGGAACTCCAGCTCCCCAGGGTTGCGCTGCAGCACTTCCTCGTAGACGTCCTGCACCTTCTCATCCAGTCCTGACATGCTGCTCCTCGGTGGTCGGGGTGGGCAGTAATTTCTCACACCGAACGGCAAACCGTCTTCCCGGCATCTCAGTGCAACACCGCAGGGGCCGGTGATGTGGGAATTATCACAAGTCGACGCTGTGTAAAGTCCTGAGGTATGGAAGGTCCTGCTGCCGGTGGGCAGCATCCTGCGAACGAGGTGCTCGCCGAGCTCCGGACCGCGGGTCGTCCGCTACGGATCGCCGAGATCGCCGAAGGACTCGGCGTCCACCCGAACACGGTCCGCTTCCATCTGGGCGGGTTGATCCAACGCGGCCAGGTGGCACGCGTCGAGGCGCCGCCCAGCGGACCGGGCCGGCCCGCGCAGCTGTTTCGCGCCGTGCCCGGCATGGATCCCGGCGGACCTCGCCACTACCGGCTGCTCGCCGAGGTGCTGCTCGCCGACCTGGCCGCGCATCCGGGTGCTGCCGCTTGGGCCGCGGACGCCGGGCGAGCCTGGGGGACCCAGCTCGGCGCGGAGCGTACGCAGCCTGAGGAACCGGTCCAGCGACTCGTCGAGCTGATGGCCGACCTCGGCTTCGCTCCGGAGCAGCCGGCTGACAGCGAGCAGATCGCATTGCGACACTGCCCGTTCCTCGAGCTCGCGCAGCAGCACCCAGCGGTCGTCTGCCAGGTCCACCTCGGCATGGCGCAGGGCGTCCTCGCGGCGTGGCAGGCACCGATCACCGCCGAGCGGCTGGTGCCCTTCGCCGAACCCGATCGATGTGTGGTCCAGTTGGCGCCCGCTGGATGAGGAAGACCCCCTGGATCAGCAGGACACTGAATTGAGGAGAACATGATGGATGCAGTCTCGGTGCTGGAGATCGCTGAGCAGTTGCTTGCCCAGGCGTACGACGGCCACAGCGGCCGGGCCGCGCGCACGGTCTACGGCGGCCACGAGCATGAACTGCGGCAGACGGTGATCGCGCTGATTGCCGAGCAGGAGCTTGCCGAGCACGAGAGTCCCGGCGAGGCGACCTTGCAGGTGCTGTTCGGGCGGGTGCGGCTCACTGCGGGCAGCGAATCCTGGGAGCTCGCGGCCGGCGACCTGATCGCCATCCCGCCGCGACGGCACGGCCTGGCCGCGTTGCAGGATGCCGCGGTGCTGCTGACCGTGCGGGTCGGCGGGTGAGCGATCTCGATCAGCTGCTGCGCTGGGAGTCGTCCGGTGGCACCTGGCGAGTGGCCGGTCGCACCCCGCCGGTGAGCTCGACCCTGGTGATCTCACTGTGTCGTTGCGACGGTGGCGAGGAGATGGATCGGCTCACGACCAGCGAGCCGGCGGTGTTGGCGTACGTCGGGCGGCGCGAGTCCAGCGAGGATCCCGCTCCAGAGACGGCAGCGCGCAGGTTGGCAGACTGAGCCGGTGACCTATCTGCCGCCGATCCGGCTGCCGGTCCGCTGCATCGGCGGACGCGAGTTCGACTTCGCTCATCAGATCGTGATCATGGGGATCGTCAATCGGACCCCTGACTCCTTCTACGACCGAGGCGCGACCTACGCACTCGACCGCGCGGTCGAGGCCGGTCGCCGCGCCGTGGCCGAGGGCGCCGGCTGGATCGACGTCGGCGGAGTGCCGTTCTCCCCGGACGTGCCGAAGGTGTCGGCCGCTGTCGAACTGGACCGGGTCGTGCCGGTGGTGGCGGCGCTCGCCGCGGATGGCGTGGTCGTCTCGGTGGACACCGTCCGGCCGAGCGTGGCGCAGGCTTCCATCGAGGCCGGGGCGGGCGTGATCAATGACACCAGTGGCCTCCATGACCCCGAGCTCGCCGAGGTGGTGGCCGGATCCACGGCCAGCCTGGTCATCACCCATAGTGCGGCCCCGCCTGGTCAGCACTTGCACCGGCCGACGTACGACGATGTGGTCACGGAGATCCGTGACTTCCTCGCATCCCGGATCGAGTTGGCGCTGGCGCACGGCGTACCCGAGGAGCGGATCGTGATCGATCCCGGGCACGATCTGAACAAGAACACCCGGCACTCGCTGGAGATCACCCGGCGGCTGACCGAGATCGCCGATCTCGGTCTCCCGCTGCTGGCGGCCGTCTCGAACAAGGACTTCGTCGGCGAGGCGGTCGGGCTCGAACGGGGCGAGCGGCTGGAGGCATCCTTGGCTGCCGCGACTGTGTGCGCGCTGCACGGCGCTCGGATCCTGCGTATGCACCAGGTCCGCGAGTCGGCGCGTGCGGCCCGGATGGTCGAGACGATCCTGGGGCTGCAGGATCCCGCCTACCTACGGCACAACGTGAGCTGACCTGGCTCAGTCCTTGGCGGCTCGGCCGGACAGCTGTTCGACCAGCAACAGCAGCGCGGAGTGGTCCAGACCGCCGTGTCCCAGCTGACGCAGCGCCTGCATCAGCTGTGCGGTCTGGGCGCCAAGCGGGATGGCGACGCCTGCTTCGCGGGCGGCGGCGAGGATGATGCCGAGGTCCTTGTGGTGCAGATCGACCCGGAATCCCGGCTCGAAGCTACGCGCCACCATCGAGGCCGCCTTGCGGTCGAGGATGCGATTGCCGGCCAGACCGCCGGCCAGGACCTCGATTGCCGCGGTGGTGTCGACCTGGTGTGCCTCCAGGAACACCAGCGCCTCGGCCACCAACTCGATCGTGCCGGCGACGATCAGCTGGTTGGCGGCCTTCACGGTCTGACCGGATCCGGCCGGGCCGACGTGCACGATGGTCCGACCGACCGCTTCCAGCACCGGGCGTACCGACTCCACGACCGTGCCGTCGCCACCGACCATGATCGACAAGGTGCCCTCGACAGCGCCTGCCTCGCCTCCCGAGACAGGCGCGTCGATGGCCTGGATCTGGTGAGCGGCAGCCTGTTCGGCCAGCGCGGCGGCCACGTCGGGCCTGATCGTGGAGCAGTCGATCCAGATTGCGTCAGGCTGGGCATGAGCGAAGATCCCGTCAGGGCCGCCCACGACGGCCTCGACATCGGGAGAGTCGGGCACCATGGTGATGATCACCTCCGCACCCGTCACGGCATCGGCGATCGAGTCGGCGGCGTGGCCGCCGCGAGCGACCAGGGCATCGATCTTGCCCGGGCTGCGGTTGTAGCCGGTGACGACGTACCCGGCCTTGACCAGATTCGCGGCCATCGGGGCACCCATGATGCCCAGGCCGATGAAGGCAATGGTGGGTTTGGTCATGTCAGGCGCGCTCCGTTCGCGGCAGCCAGCCGAAGGGGTTGTCGGAGGTGTCGGAATACTCCAGGCCGACATAGCCGTCGTAGCCACCGGCAGTCGCTGCCGCCAGCCAGTCGGCCAGCGGCAACCGACCGGTGCCGGGCTGGCCGCGACCCGGGGCGTCGGCGATCTGGACGTGGCCGAACTCGGCGGCGTGGTCCGCGATCACGGCTGCGACGTCGTCGCCGTTGGTGGCCAGATGGTAGAAGTCGGCCAGCAGCTTCAGATTGTCCGCGCCGACGTCCTCGATCACCCCGAGGGCGTCAGCCGCGGTCTTCACCGGGTACGCGGGTGCCCCTGACACCGGCTCCAGGAAGACCGTGCCGCCGAGCCGCGCGATCCGATCCGCGGCCCGTCTTAGGTTCTCCACCGCCAAGTCGTCGGCGGCTTCGGGCGCGACCCCATCGGTGCGCAGTCCGTACAGGGCGTTGAAGCCGCGACAGCCCAGCCGCTCGCCGATGCCGGCGACCACCTCGACATTGTCGCGGAACTCGGACTCGCGGCCGACCCAGCTGACCAGGCCACGATCGCCGGCGGGCATGTTCCCGGCGAAGAAGTTGAGTCCGGAGAGCTGGACCCCGGCGTCGGAGATCGCGGCGACGAAGGCGTCGATCTCCGGGTCGGTGGGCACGGCGACGGCGAACGGCCACCAGAACTCCACGGCGGTGAAGCCGGCCGCGGCGACCGCAGCCGGTCGCTGGAGCAGGGGCAGGTCGGTCAGCAGGATGGAGGCGTTCACGGTGTAGCTGGTCATCACCGCTGAGTATGGCTCACGAATCGGCGAGATGCTGATCACACCAGTTGAGGCGCTGGTAATACCCGCGGCCCGGCGGAAGTACGATCCGTCCACACACCGTTAGGAGACCCCCACCGCCATGGCCAGCAGCACTCCGAGTCCCGGCTATTCGATCACCCTCCGCGTCGCAGTCAACTCCGCGGCAGGCTCCACCACCGATCTCGCCTCCGCGGTCGCGGCGACCGGCGCTGCCGTCACGGCCCTGGACATCGTCGAGTCCAGCCACGACGCGATCGTCGTCGACGTCACCTGCAACACGGTGAACGAGGCGCACGCCGACCAGATCACCGAGGTGATCAACGCGCGCCCCGGCATGACCGTCCGCAAGGTCAGCGACCGGACCTTTCTGCTGCACCTCGGCGGCAAGCTGTCCGTCGAGCCCAAGGTCCCGCTCAAGAACCGCGACGACCTCTCGAGGGCCTACACCCCCGGTGTCGCCCGGGTCTGCCTGGCCATCCACAAGAATCCCGAGGACGCCCGCCGGCTGACGATCAAGCGCAACACGGTGGCGGTGGTCACCGACGGCACCGCGGTGCTCGGCCTCGGTGACATCGGCCCGGCCGCGGCGCTGCCGGTGATGGAGGGGAAGGCGGCCCTGTTCAAGCAGTTTGCCGGCGTCGACGCCTGGCCGGTCTGCCTGGACACCACCGACACCGAGGAGATCATCTCCATCGTCAAGGCGTTGGCCCCGGTCTATGGCGGCGTGAACCTGGAGGACATCTCCGCGCCGCGGTGCTTCGAGATCGAGCGGCGGCTTCGCGACGAACTGGACATCCCGGTCTTCCACGACGATCAACACGGCACCGCGATCGTGGTGCTCGCCGCGTTGATCAACGCGCTCCGGGTCGTGGACAAGAGCATCTCCGACGTCAAGATCGTCGTCTCCGGCGTCGGTGCGGCCGGTCACGCGATCATCCAGCTGCTCCAGGCCCAGGGCGCGGCGCACATCGTCGCGGTGGCTCGGGCCGGCGCCATCCATCGGGGCGAGACCTACACCGACGAGCACCGGACCTGGATCGCCGAGCACACCAATGAGGAGGGCTTCTCGGGCACGCTGGAGGAGGCGCTGGTCGGCGCCGACGTGTTCATCGGCGTCTCGGGGCCGAACCTGTTCGGTGCCGACGAGGTGGCCACCATGGCCCCCGGTGCGATCGTGCTGGCGCTGGCCAATCCGGACCCGGAGGTCCATCCGACCGAGGCGGCCAAGCACGCCGCGGTAGTCGCCACCGGCCGTAGCGACTTCCCGAACCAGATCAACAACGTGCTGGCGTTCCCGGGCCTGTTCCGCGGACTGCTCGATGCCGCCGCGGCGGATATCACCACTGCGATGCTGGTGGCGGCCGCGGAAGCCATCGCCAACTGCGTGTCCGCCGAGGAACTCAATCCGAGCTACATCGTGCCGAGCGTGTTCGACGCTCGGGTCGCGCCGGCGGTCGCCGAGGCTGTGGCCGGGCAGGCCGGTCGGTCCTAGCTCAAAGACGGGCGGCCGCGGCGGCGACGAAGGCGTCCAGCCGCGGCTCGACCTGGCTGTGGTCGAAGGAGACGACGTTGGTCAGGTCCCAATACGGGTGGTAGTCACGCTTCCCGGTGAGTTCCTGCCAGATCGCCAGAAACCCGTCGGCGCAGTCCTGACCGTGATGCATGGCCAGATTGACCCGGCAGTGGCCGATGTCCTCCTCGGGCGGTCCGGCGCAGGTCGACACCCAGTCGATGACGCCGGTGATCACCCCGTCGGTCCACAACACGTTGCCCGGGTGGAAGTCCCGGTGCACCAGCACCCGCTCGCTGGGTGGCGGCGGGCCGTCCCAGAGCTCGTACGCGGTCAGCCAGGCGTCCGGATGCTTGCTCCAGGAAGGCGGTGTCCGGGCGTACGGCTCGTACGGTGCCCAGTCGGCGAGGTCGCTCGGAGCCGGCAGCGCATGAATCCGCACCGCCAGTTCGGCCAGCGCTCGGAGCCAGGGAGTGCGCTCGGGCGGATCCCAGACCAACGAGCCGGGCAGCGCGGTCATCAAGGTCGCCGGCACACCGAGTTGCGATCCGTCGGGGTCGCTGGCGATCAGTCGCGGCGCCGGGATGCCTGCGCCCTTGGCACTGGTGGGACTTGTGTCGCCGACCAGTCGCAGGGCGAGCGCCTCGTTGCCCGGGATGTGGGGCTCCTCGATCACCACCCAGTCGAGCACGTACCGACGTAAGACCACTTGCTCGAGCCCCGGGCCCGCACCGGTGGTGAGCAGGTGCACCGCCGAGGACATCCCGCCCTCCAGTGCCCGCTGGGCGACGACCGGCGCGCCGACCGCCTGCTCGACCCAGGCGAGTGCCTCCGGCGGCACCTCGCCCCGAAGCTCCTGGTGAAGATCCGGGTCGAGCTCATGGCCGTACGGGGTCGTCCGGTCGCCGTCGATCGTCATCGACCGATCATCTCAAAGTGCCCGTCGCAGACGGTGGCGTGTTCGCCCCTGGAGGGGCGACGCTAGGCTCGGGCTAGGTCCGTACCGGACAGGACGCCCACCACCGTGTGCCGAGCCGGCCCGAAACGACTGCCCGTGACCCGGGTGACTAACCAGGAAAGGATGAGCGCGACCGTGGACAAGCGCAACGACGTTGATCCGGAGGAGACCGCCGAATGGGTGGAGTCCTATGACGATCTGGTCAAGGCTCGCGGACGGGAGCGTGCGCGGCAGATCCTGGACGAGCTGAACGCTCGAGCCGGACGGGCCGCCACTGCCGGCGACAGCCTGGTGACGGACTACGTGAACACCATCTCGGTCGAGGACGAGCCTGAGTTCGCCGGCAACGAGGAGATCGAGCGGCGCTACCGCAGCCTGATCCGCTGGAACGCGGCGGTGTTGGTGCACCGCGCGCAGCGACCCGACATCGCCGTCGGCGGGCACATCTCCACCTACGCCGGTGCCGCCACCCTCTACGAGGTCGGCCTGAACCACTTCTTCCGCGGTCCCGACCACCCCGGCGGCGGGGACCAGGTGTTCTTCCAGGGCCACGCCTCGCCGGGCATGTATGCGCGGGCGTACCTGGAAGGCAGGCTGTCGGAGGAAGACCTCAACGGGTTCCGGCAGGAGAAGTCCAAGGCACCGCACGGGCTGTCGTCGTACCCGCACCCGCGGCTGATGCCGGGGTTCTGGCAGTTCCCGACGGTGTCGATGGGCATCGGCCCGATGAACGCCATCTACCAGGCGCAGTTCAACCGCTATCTGCGGGCCCGGGGCATCAAGGACACCTCGAGCCAGCACGTCTGGGCGTTCCTCGGCGATGGCGAGATGGACGAGCCCGAGTCGCGCGGACTGCTGCAGTTGGCTGCCAACGACGGCCTGGACAACCTCACCTTCGTGATCAACTGCAACCTGCAGCGACTGGATGGTCCGGTGCGGGGCAACGGCAAGATCGTCCAGGAGCTGGAGGCCTTCTTCCGCGGTGCCGGTTGGGACGTCATCAAGGTGATGTGGGGCCGGGAATGGGATCCGCTGCTCGCCGCCGACACCACCGGTGATCTGGTCAAGATCATGAACGAGACACCCGACGGTGACTACCAGACCTACAAGGGTGAGTCCGGTGGCTACATCCGGGAGCACTTCTTCGGCCGGAGCCGAGCCACCAAGCTGATGGTCAAGGACATGACCGACGCGCAGATCTGGAACATGAAGCGCGGTGGCCACGACTACCGGAAGGTGTATGCGGCCTACCACGCCGCGACGGTGCACAACGGCAGGCCGACCGTTGTGCTGGCGAAGACGGTGAAGGGCTACGGCCTCGGCCACAACTTCGAGGCCCGCAACGCCACCCACCAGATGAAGAAGCTGAAGGTCGACGACCTGAAGGCGTTCCGGGATCAGATGCACATCCCGATCAGCGACGCGCAGATCGAGGCCGATCCGTACAACGTGCCCTACTACACCCCCGGCCCGGATTCGGAGGAGATCCAGTACATGCTGGAGCGGCGGCGGGCCCTGGGTGGCTGGGTGCCGGAGCGGCGCAACAGTCCCAAGTCGGTCTCGCTGCCGGACACCAAGCTGTACGCCGTCGCCAAGAAGGGCTCAGGCAAGCAGCAGGCAGCCACCACCATGGCCTTCGTCAGGTTGCTCCGTGACCTGATGCGGGACAAGGGCTTCGGCCAGCGGGTGGTGCCCATCATTCCCGATGAGGCTCGCACCTTCGGCATGGACTCGTTCTTCCCGACGGCGATGATCTACAACCCGAAGGGCCAGAACTACACCGCGGTCGACCGCGAGCTGTTCCTGGCTTACAAGGAGTCGATGCACGGGCAGCTGCTGCACACCGGCATCAACGAGGCGGGTTCGTTCGCGGCGTTCACCGCGGCGGGCACCAGCTATGCCACCCACGGCGAGCCGATGATCCCGGTCTACATCTTCTATTCGATGTTCGGGTTCCAGCGCACCGGTGATGCGATGTGGGCGGCGATGGACCAGATGGCCCGCGGCTTCATCGTGGGTGCCACCGCCGGTCGGACCACGCTCACCGGTGAAGGTCTGCAGCACGCCGACGGGCACTCGCCGATCCTGGCGTCGACCAACCCGGCGATGAAGATCTACGATCCGGCGTTCGGATACGAGATCGCCCACATCGTCGAGGCGGGCCTGGAGCAGATGTACGGCTCGGACTCCGAGGACCGCAACTGGATGTATTACCTGACCGTCTACAACGAGCCGATCTCGCAGCCGGCCGAGCCGGCGGACGTCGACGTCGAGGGCATCTTGAAGGGCATCCACAAGATCAGCAGCGGCGGCGAGAACGGTCCCAAGGTCCAGTTGCTGGGCTCCGGCGTCTCGGTGCGCTGGGCCCAGGAGGCGGCGATGGTCCTCGGCTCGGAGTGGGGAGTGAGCGCCGATGTCTGGTCGGTCACCTCCTGGAACGAGCTGCGGCGCGACGGGCTGGCGGTGGAGAAGCACAACTTCCTGTATCCCGACGAGCAGGCCCAGGTGCCGTACGTGACCCGCAAGCTCGCGGATGCGCAGGGGCCGATCGTGGCCTCGACGGACTATGTCTCTGCCGTTCCCGACGGCATCCGGCAGTATCTGCCGAACCGGTTCGCCACGCTGGGCGCCGACTCCTACGGGTTCTCCGACACCCGGGCGGCGGCACGCCGGTTCTTCCACATCGACGTCCACTCGATGGTGGTCCGGGCTCTGCAAGAGCTGGCCGCCGCCGGCGAGGTGCCGGCCAGCGCACCCAAGGAGGCTGCGGAGCGCTATCGCCTGCTCGACGTGAACGCCGGCACCACCGGCAACGCGGGCGGCGACGCCTAGTTCGCGGTCCTGGAGCCGCCGGACCGACATAAGGTGCGGGATTATCCCCGTAGTCGGGGATAATCCTGCACCTTGTTGCTTCGGGACGACCCGAGCGGCGTATCCGGAGTACGTTTCGCGCCCGCGAGCCACGGATGACCGCACACATCTCCGGGCGCACACCTCCGGGCACCCGGCCGCCGCGTGACTACGGCACTGTCGGCTCAGGTGTCTAGGGTGGCCGATGTGGCGGCGGGGATGACGGGCGAGGCGGCGCGGTTGGTCCGCGGGCTGCGCTGGGTGAGCCTCGGGCGGTCGGCGCGGGTGGCCTGGGGACGGTGCCAGGGAAGTGCCGCCCAGCCGTACGCGGTGGTGGTCTCCGCCGAGCGTCCCACGACGACGACAGCCTGCAGCTGCCCGAGTCGGCAGCGACCGTGTAAGCATGCCCGCGGACTGGCCGATCTCGCCTCCAACGGGCAGCTCAGCGTGATCGAGGAGCCGGACTGGGTGACGCGGATCGCAGACCGCCGGCCGTTCGCCGAGCCGCCCACGATGGAGAGTGGGGCGACTCCGGCCAGGGAGGGTCCGGTCGACCCGGCGGCCGCCGCCAAACGGGCCGAGGCCCGGCGGGAGAAGGTCGACGCCGGCATGGTCGAGTTGCAGATCTGGCTCGCTGACCAGGTCCGGACCGGACTGGCGAACCTGCCGCGGGCCGGGTACGGACATTTCGATGCGATCGCGGCTCGGATGGTCGATGCCCAGGCCCCTGGGGTGGCCGGCATCTTGCGCAGCCTGCCCGCCGATCTCGTCAGTGCCGAATGGCCGACCCGCGCGCTGCATGTGCTGGGTGGCCTGTATCTGCTCGCCGAGGCTCATCGCCGACTCGACGAACTGCCCGAGGACTTGGCCGCGACCGTCCGGTCCCGGATCGGTTACCCGGTCAGCAAGGAGGGTGTGCGCGCTCGCTCGCCCATCGTCGACCGTTGGTGGGCCATCGCGGCAGTGGACACCGTCGAGTTCCAGCTGACCACTCGGCGGGTGTGGCTACGCGGGCTCGGCACGGGCCGGTGGGCGATGTGGCTGACCTTCGCGCCGCCGGGGCGCGACCTGGACACCTCGGTCCGACCCGGCCACGTCTACGCGTGCGAGGCCCGTTTCTATCCCGGAGCGGGCCAGCACCGGGTGCTGCTCGAGCCACCGCTGCCGGATCCCGACCTGTCTCCCGTTGACGACGATTCGGGGCCGCTGGCCGTGCTGAACCGGGTCTGGGGTGGTGACGACCTGGCGGCGGTGCGGGTCCAACTGGCCGAGTTGTTGGCTGCCGATCCATGGGCAAGTCGACTGCCGGTGGTGGTGGCTGGGGTGCCGGTGCCACCGCGCCACCCCGGTGATCAATGGCTGCTGCGGGACGCTTCCGGGGCAACAGTGCCGCTGGTCGACCTCGGCGGGGACGCCTGGCCGTTGGTCGCCCAAGCCGGTGGTGAACCGCTGCAGGTGATGGGGGAGTACGACGGCCGCGGCCTGGTGCCGCTGGCGGTGCTGCCCGATCGGTTGGGCCGGCGCTATGAGACGGCGCTGGCCGGATGAGCACAACGATCCCGGCCGACCCCGCGCACTGGGCCGAACTGGTCACGACTGCGCTGCTCGGCACCGACCGGCGGGTGTCCGACGGCCTCGCCGACACCGATCCGACGACCGCCGTGCTGCGGCAAGCGGCTCGGCACAGGGTGGTGGCGCTCCTCGGTATGCCGACGATCATCGCGGCGGGGGTTGCCACTCCGGGATCAAAGACAGCGATGCCCGGCGACAGCGCGCCGGCCCAGGACCGCCCCGAGGCCCCCGTCGCTGCTGATCGATTGCTCGCTGACCTGCTCCGCAGTCCGGATCCGGCGCTGGTCTCCTGCTGGCTGACCGCCTGCGCCGCACACGGGCGTACGGTCCACCCGATCCACTGGACCCGACTGGCGCGGCTCGCAGCCCGCACCACTGCGTACGACCGGGCAGCCCTCGGTGCCGCGCTCGGACCCCGCGGGCGGTGGTTCCTGCGGGAGAACACGGAGTGGCGCCGGCTCGCCGACGACGCGGAACGTCCGCCTCAGCCGCCGGCGATCAGCACAACGACGGTCGTGACTGCGCAGGACGTGTTGCTCGATCCGGAAGCGATCTTCACCGCACCGCGACCGTGGGGACCCGAGCTGGTCTCGGCGGCGTATGCCGTGCTCGGCGGCGAGGGCGAGGTGCCGCCGAAGCGGACGTACGCCGGCCGACTAGGTGTTGCACTGCCGACTGCGCTCTATCCGAGCATCGCCAAGGCGGGGGAGTATTACCTGCTGGTGCCGGACTCTTCCCCGGCTCGTCGGCGGACGATCCGCGACCGGTTCGTCGCACTCGAGCTAGCCGCGTACGCTCGCGCTGCCATCGACCACGCCTTCACCGGCGAGACTCACGATCACCCGGGCCACACCGGCTTCACCAGGGCGGAGATCCCTCATGTCTGATCCCATGCTCCTCGCCGAGGAACGGCTGAGGCCGCACGCCGAGGAGGCGTACGCCGCCGAGCTGGTCGCACTGGAGGCCGTGGACGACAAGCCCCGGCCGCCCCGCTGGCGCCTGTCGCCATGGGCGGTGGTCACCTATCTGATGGGTGGCACGTTGCCGGACGGCACGGAGATCTCCGCGAAGTACATCGGCGCCCGCCGGCTGATGGAGGTGGCCGTCGCGACCCTGGCGACCGATCGGGCGCTGTTGCTGCTCGGCGTTCCCGGCACCGCGAAGTCGTGGGTGTCGGAGCACCTGGCCGCAGCGATCTCCGGCAGCTCGACACTGCTGGTGCAGGGCACCTCGGGCACGCCGGAGGAGGCGATCCGCTACGGCTGGAACTATGCCAAGTTGCTCGCCGAAGGCCCGACGCCGGGTGCTCTGGTGCCTTCGCCGGTGATGACGGCGATGGAGTCCGGTCGACTCGCCCGGATCGAGGAGCTGACCCGGATCCCGAGTGACGTGCAGGATGCGCTGATCACCGTGCTGTCGGAGAAGACGCTGCCGATTCCCGAACTGGGCCGGGAGGTCCAGGCGGTCAAGGGCTTCAACGTGATCGCCACCGCCAACGATCGGGACCGGGGGGTGAACGATCTGTCCTCGGCGCTGCGGCGGCGCTTCAACACCGTGGTGCTGCCGCTGCCGGCCGACGTGGAGGACGAGGTACGGATCGTCACCACCCGGGTCGCCGATCTGGCCGACACCCTCGAGTTGCCCGACGTGCCGGCCGCCGAGGACGAGATCCGCCGGGTGGTCACCGTGTTCCGCGAGTTGCGCTCCGGGGTAACGGCCGACGGGCGGACCGCGGTGAAGTCGCCGTCGAGCACCCTGTCGGCGGCGGAAGCGATCTCGGTGATCACCAGCGGTCTGGCGCTGGCTGCCCACTTCGGCACCGGTGTCCTGCAGCCCTCCGACGTGGCCGCCGCACTGGTCGGCGCCGTGGTCAAAGATCCGGTCTCCGACAAGGTCGCCTGGACGGAGTATCTGGAGGTGGTCGCCCGGAACCGGACGGGCTGGGCGGAGTTCTACAGCGCCTGCCGCGAGGTGAGCTGAACGTGGTGGCGTCGGTGGGGGTCGAGCTGGGTGTGCTCGGCATCCGCCATCACGGCCCGGGTTCGGCGCGCTCGCTGCTGGCCGCTCTGGACGACTTCGGACCCGACCAGGTGCTGATCGAGGGACCCGCGGATGCCGACCCGCTGGTCGGCTGGGCCGCGTCGCCGGCCATGCGGCCACCGATCGCGATCCTGGCGTACGCGCCGACTGAGCCGAAGCGTGCCGCGTTCTGGCCGTTCGCCGTCTTCTCCCCGGAGTGGCAGGCGCTGACCTGGTCGCTACGGCACGAGATCCCGGTCGGTTTCTGCGATCTGCCCGCCGCGAACATGCTGGCCTCCGGCGGTGACGAGCCACCGAGTCCCGACCTGCTCACCACCGACGATCCCGACGATCTCTACTCCGACGGCACTGACTCCGACGGCCCTGGCTCCGACGGCCCCGACGAGCGAACGCAACCCCGCCGGGTCGTCCGCCGCGACCCGCTCGCCGCCCTCGCCGCCGCGGCCGGCTACGACGATGCCGAGCGTTGGTGGGACGACGTGGTCGAGTCGCGGCTGGACGGGTCCTCGCCGTTCCCGGCGCTGCTGGAGGCGATGGCCGAACTGCGTACGGCACTACCGGAGACCGACCCCCGCGAGGCAGTGGTCGAGGCCCGGCGGGAGGCGTACATGCGCAAGACCATTCGGTCGGCCGTCAGAGCCGGTCGACAAAGGATCGCCGTGGTCTGCGGCGCCTGGCATGCGCCCGTCCTCACCTGGCCGCTGCCGCCGGCCACCGCCGACAACGCCACCCTCCGCGGCATGCCCAAGACCAAGATCACCACGACCTGGGTGCCGTGGACCCACCAGCGACTCTCGTACGCCAGCGGCTACGGCGCCGGGATCTCCTCGCCCGGTTGGTACCACCACCTGTGGAGTGCGCCCGACCAGCCCGTTGCCCGCTGGCTGACCAGGGTGGCCGGCGCCTTGCGTACGCGGGATCTGCCGGTCTCCAGTGCAGCCGTGATCGAGGCGGTCCGGTTGGCCGAGACCCTGGCCAGCCTGCGCCGCCGACCGCTCGCCGGGCTGGCCGAGGTGAGCGACGCCACGCTGGCCGTGCTCTGCGACGGCGACGAGACCGCCCTCCGCTTTGTCACCGACGAGCTCGTGGTGGGTCAGACGATCGGGCACGTCGATCCGGGAGTGCCGACCGTCCCGCTGGAGGCCGACCTGGCCGCGTCCTGTCGTCGGCTCCGGCTGAAACGGGAGCCGGTGCCCAAACTGCACGATCTGGATCTGCGCAAGACGCTCGACCAGCAGCGCTCCGTGTTGTTCCACCGACTGCGGGTGCTCGATCTCGGCTGGGCCCGTCCGGCCGAGAGCGAGATCGCGGGCCGGGGGACGTTCCGAGAGACCTGGCAGACCTCGTGGCGACCCGAACTGACGCTGTCGGTGATCGAGGCCGCAGTCTGGGGGACGACCGTGCTGACCGCGGCCACCGCGAAGCTGGCCGACGTCACCGACTCAGGCAGCCTGGTCGCGCTCACCGCGGCCGTGGAGCGCGCGTTGCTGGCCGAGCTGCCCGACGGCCTGGATCGGTTGCTCGAGGCGCTCGCCCAGCGGTCGGCGCTGGACGCCGACGTCGTGCACTTGATGGAGGCGCTGCCCGCGCTGGCCCGTGCCCACCGGTACGGCGACGTGCGCGGCACCGACACCACGGCCCTGGGTGCAGTCGCGGTGACCATGGTGGTGCGGATCTGTGCCGGGCTGCTGCCGGCGGTCACCGGACTCGATCCCGATGCGGCCCGGGAGATGCGGCAGCGGATGGACCGGGTGAACCACGGCATCGGGCTGCTCTGTGTCGATCGGGTTCGGGGGGTTGATCGGGTCCGGGGGGCGGATCAGCAGGATGCCGGCCCGGATGAGCGCGATCTCCGGGCCGACTGGCTGGACACCCTTGCCGGACTGCTCGATCGCTCCGACGTACCGACCGAGGTCGCCGGCCGGGTAGTACGGGTGCTGTTCGACGCCGGCCGGATCGCCGACGGACCACAGCGGGTGCACCGGGCGCTCTCGTACGGGAGCAGCGCAAGCGACAAGGCGGCCTGGGTGGACGGCTTCTTCGCCGACGGGGCGCTGCTGCTGATCCACGACGTCGAGCTGCGCAGTCTGGTGGACGGCTGGGTGGCCGACCTCACCGACGACGAGTTCACCGACGTGCTGCCGCTGGTCCGGCGTACCTTCAGCACCTTTACCGCGCCCGAGCGGCGGCTGATCGCCGAGCGCATCGCGGCCGCTCGGTCCAGCCGACCCCGAACGGCGCCCGCGGAGTCCTATGACCTCACGCTGGCTGCACCCGCTCTGGCCACGGTCGACCGCTTGCTGGGCGTCGCCTCGTGAGCTCCGTCGACGAGTCCGAGGAGCGGCTGACCCGCTGGCGGCTGCTGCTCGGCGAGCCTGCCGACCAGGGGCTCGGCGTGGAGCTGGGCGAGGAGGAGGCGGAGATGGATGCCACCCTCGCTGCCCTGTACGAGCAGCCACCCCGGCGTCCGGACGGTCCCGGAGCCGGCGACCGGACTGCCGGTCTGGGTGCCTCCGCACCCCAGGTGGCCCGTTGGCTGGGCGATATCCGCACCTACTTTCCGACCAGTGTCGTGCAGGTGATGCAGCGCGACGCCATCGACCGGCTCAACCTGACCTCGCTGCTGCTGGAGCCCGAGCTGCTCAGCACCGTGCAGCCCGACGTCCATCTGGTGGCGACCCTGGTCGGACTCAACTCGGTGATGCCGGAGACCACCCGGGAGACGGCGCGCGCCGTGGTCGCCGAGGTGGTGGCCGAGATCGAGCGGAGGATCACCGAGCGCACCCGATCGGCGGTCGGTGGAGCGGTGAACCGGGCCGCGCGCACTCGCCGACCACGCACCGCCGACATCGACTGGCTGGCCACCATCGGCCGCAATCTCGATCACTACTTGCCGGAGCAGCGCACCATCGTGCCCGAGCGGCTGGTCGGTCATGCCCGCAGCACCAAGTCGCTGGCCTGCGACGTGGTGGTGGCGATCGACCAGTCGTCGTCGATGGCGGAGTCGGTGGTCTATGCGTCGGTGTTCGCGGCCGTGCTGGGGTCACTGCGGACGCTCAAGACCTCCCTGGTCGCCTTCGACACCGAAGTGGTCGATCTGACCGAGCTGGTGGACGACCCGGTGGACGTGCTGTTCGGCTGCCAGTTGGGCGGTGGCACCGACATCAATCGGGCGGTCGCCTACTGCGCCGAGCTGATCACCCGACCCACCGAGACGGTCTTCCTGCTGATCACCGACCTGTACGAGGGCGGTGACGGCGAGGATCTGATGCGTCGGCTGGCCGCCTTGCATCGGGCCGGGGTCCGCGTCGTGGTGCTGCTGGCCCTGTCCGACGCCGGCGCCCCGGCGTACGACCATGATCGGGCCGCGCTGCTGGCCGAGATCGGCATCCCCGCCTTCGCCTGCACCCCGGACGTGTTCCCCGACCTGCTCGGTGTGGTGATCGATCGCGGCGATCCGGTCCGCTGGCTGGCTGAGCGGGCCGGCGGATAGGTAGCGTGGCCAGGTGGCATCGGCTCCGCGATCCTCCCAAGCTTCTCAACCCGCCCAGTCTCCGCGGACGCTTGCGCATCTGCGCCGGGCCCGTGACCTGATGGATCGCGCCTACGCCGAGCCGCTCGACGTGCCCACGATGGCGGCGAAGGCCTTCATGTCGCCCGCGCACTTCTCTCGGGAGTTCCGCGAGGCCTACGGCGAGACTCCGTACGCCTATCTGATGACGCGGCGGGTCGAGCGGGCGATGGCGCTGTTGCGGGGCGGAATGAGTGTGACGGACGCCTGCATGGCCGTCGGTGCGACCTCGCTCGGCTCGTTCAGCTCGACGTTCACCCGGCTGGTCGGGGAGACCCCGAGCGCCTACCGAGCGCGCCCGCACGAGGCCGCCGAGGCGATGCCGGCGTGTATGGCGAAGATCTTGACCCGGCCGACCAGGTTCGTCTGAGAGTCCGTGGCCGAAGCGAGCAGGATCGGAGAAGCGCCCAGCGGGCCCGCTCCGTAGCGTGGCAGTCATGACAGACATCGCACTCATGTACTGCCCGATCACCGTCGACGACGTGGACGCCGCGATCGGGTTCTATCGCGACGCGCTCGGGCTCGAGCTCTTGAACGACGTTGCCTCGGACGGCCACCGCTGGGTCACGGTCGGCAAGCCTGGCCAGCCGGGAGTCGCGCTGGTGCTCTCCGACCCGGGCGCCGGACGCTCGCCCGACGACGGAGACGCGCTGCATCGCCTCGTCGCGAAGGGCTCGGGCCCCGGGCCCTACGTGTTCTTCGCTGCCGACCTCGACGCTGCCTTCGAGCGCGGGCAGGCCAGCGGCGCGGAAGTGCTGCAGGAACCCATGGACCAGCCCTGGGGCACCCGCGACTGCGCCTTCCGTGATCCAGCGGGCAATCACATCCGCATCAACCAGACATGGAAGGCCGCCGAATAGGACTGGCCCTGGGCTGCGTGCGGACTACTAGGTGAGGTCGTTGACCGCACGGACGGCGGCCACCGCTCGGGGAAAGCCGATATAGGGGAAGCAGTGGACGAGCGCGGCGACGACGACGGCTTTGGAGTTGCCGACCTGGAGGCAGGCTCGTCCGTGCGGGCCCAATTGGGCTGAAGTGTCGCCGATCGTCGCGAGAGCGCAGAGCACCAGCAACTCCCGTTGAGCGAGGGAGAGCCCGCCGCGGGTGTAGAAGTCTCCGAAGCAGAACTCGGTCAGGAATCGCGGCAGTGCTTCGTCGAACGGGTGTGGCAGATCGGCGAGGTTGTCCTTGATCTCGTTTCCGTACAGCGGCGCCTGCTCGGCGAGACCTCGCGAGTAGCGATCGGCATCGGACACGGTGCCCTCGTCCGCCAGTGGCAGCGTGATGCCACGGTCGAGGAATGCCTCATTCACGGTGTTGATCGCGTTGAGCGTGCGGGGGAAGCCGATGAACGGAGCCAGCTGATAGATAGCCTCCCTGATCTGCACGGGAGGAACGCCCACCTTCAGCGCTGCTGCCGTGTGGGACCGCAGCTGCGGCAGCGTCTGCAGGCAGCCGAGGACGGTCACGGTGATCAACTCGCGGGTTTGATCGTCGAGCTCGCCGGTGTCGAAGACGTCGCCGAAGATGAAGCCCCGAAGGATCTCCATCAGCTCGGGGTCGTTCTCCTGCGCTGCCCGGTCGCGAGGCCCGAACAGGCGCTCGTACGTCGCCTCGGCGCGGGCTCGGCGTGTCAAAGCCTCGGTCGCTTCGGTGCGGCTATCTGCTGAATCCGGGAGGTCCATGTGACACATGATGCCTGGCTCGCAGGTGTCCTGGTTGCGTGAAAGACTCCCGGCATGAGTGCAGCACCGTCGGTCTCCTACTCGATCACCGTCCGATTGGAGGTCCCGGCCGGCGGAGCCGCGGTGGGTCAGCTCACCACTGCCGTCGAGCACGCCGGTGGTGCGGTCAGCGCCCTCGACGTGACCGCCTCGGGTCACGAGCGGTTGCAGATCGACGTCACCTGCGCCGCCCGCGACACCGACCACGCGGACGAACTGGTCGAGGCGATGCGCGCCGTGCCGGGCGTGGTGATCGGCAAGGTGTCCGACCGGACGTTCTTGATGCACCTCGGCGGCAAGATCGAGATGAAGCCCAAGCTGCCGATCCGCAACCGGGACGACCTGTCGATGATCTACACCCCTGGTGTGGCCCGGGTCTGCCTGGCGATCGCCAAGAACCCCGAGGACGCGCGGCGGCTGACCATCAAACGCAACACGGTCGCCGTCGTGACCGACGGCTCGGCGGTGCTGGGGCTGGGCAACATCGGCCCGGAGGCGGCGATGCCGGTGATGGAGGGCAAGGCGGCGCTGTTCAAGCGGTTCGGCGGCATCGACGCGTGGCCGTTGTGCCTGGACACCCAGGACAGTGACGAGATCGTCACGGTGGTGAAGGCGATCGCCCCCGGCTTCGCCGGCATCAACCTGGAGGACATCTCCGCTCCGCGCTGCTTCGAGATCGAGGCCCGACTGCGTGAGCAACTGGACATTCCCGTCTTCCACGACGACCAGCACGGCACCGCCATCGTCGTCCTCGCCGCCCTCTACAACGCGCTGCGGGTGGTGGAGAAGGACATCGCCGCGATCCGGGTGGTGCTCTCGGGCGCCGGCGCGGCCGGTACGGCGATCTTGATGCTGCTGCTGGCCGCGGGGGTGGGCCACGTCGTGGTCGCCGACATCGACGGAGTCGTCAGCAGAACCCGGCCCGGCATCACCGGGCAGCTGCAGTGGGTCGCCGAGCACACCAACCCGGAGAATCTCCAGTGTTCGCTGAAGGAGAGCCTGGCCGGGGCTGACGTGTTCATCGGTGTGTCCGCGCCGCGGGTGATCGACGCCGAGGACGTGGCGACGATGGCCGACCGGGCGATCGTGTTCGCGCTGGCCAACCCCGAGCCGGAGATCGATCCGGCCGAGGCGCAGCGGTACGCCGAAGTGGTGGCGACCGGTCGCTCCGACTTCCCCAACCAGATCAACAACGTGCTCGCGTTCCCGGGGGTGTTCCGCGGACTGCTCGACGCTCGGTCGACCAATATCACCGACGTGATGCTGATCGCCGCGGCCCGTGCGCTCGCCTCCGTGGTGAGTCCCGCTGAGCTGAACGCCACCTACATCACCCCGAGCGTGTTCCATGCCGACGTGCATCGACGGGTCGCCGAGGCGGTGCGGATAGCTGCGGGCGGACCGGCGGAACTGCCCGTCGACACCGAGGTCGTGGCCTGAGGATCGTGGGATGGCTCCGTGAGTGACCGCGATCCGCAACCGGGTGACCTGCTCATTGCCAGCGCCGGCCTGAGCGACGGTGTCTTCGACCAGACCGTGGTGCTGGTCTTGGACAGCGACGCCGACGGCTCGCTCGGGGTGATCTTGAACGCGATCTCGCAGACCACCTTGGAGTCGGTGCTGCCGTCGTGGGTGGACATCGTCTCCGAGCCAAGGGTGCTCTTCCACGGCGGACCGGTCTCACCCAACGGAGCGATCTGCCTGGCGAGCGTGGTCGCGCAAGCCGAGGAGCCGCCGGGGTGGCGACCGTTGTTCGACCGGGTCGGTCTGCTGCATCTCGACACCCCGATCGAGATCGTCTCCGGGGCGTACGCGGACCTGCGGATCTTCGCCGGCTATGCCGGCTGGTCGCCAGGTCAGCTCGTGGGGGAGATCGCCCGCCGGATGTGGCACGTGGTGCCCGCGACGTACGACGATGTGTTCGGTCGGCATCCCCTGGGCCTGTGGCGCCGGGTGCTGCGCCGCCAACCGAACGAGCTTGCCTTCTTCGCCACCTGGGCCGATGATCCCGAGCTGAACTGAGCTACGAGCCACCTGGCGTACCGGCAGCGACGTGTCGCGCCGATATCAGGCTGTGACCTGGTGACCTCGCATAGGATGGCGGCGCCGGCTGTGTCGGGCGAGGTGGCCCGCGGTCGGTTTGAGCGAAGGGATTGCGCGTGTCGGACGCTTCGATATCGACTGACCAGCACGGTGCCCGTGACTCCGACCGGATCCAGGAGTCCCGGGCCGACCGAGGCCGGGTGCTGGTGGTCGACGACGACGCCGCGTTGGCGGAGATGCTCTCGCTGGTGCTCCGCAACGAGGGATTCGAGCCGATCTGGTGCGCTCACGGGGACAAGGCTGTCGAGGCCTATCACGACGCGCGGCCGGATCTGGTGCTGCTGGATCTGATGCTGCCCGGTAAGGACGGCGTCGCGATCTGCCGCGAGCTGCGGGCCGAGTCGCTGGTGCCCATCGTCATGCTGACCGCGAAGTCCGACACGATCGATGTCGTCGCCGGTCTGGAGGCCGGAGCCGACGACTACGTCGCCAAGCCGTTCAAGGCCAAGGAACTGATCGCGCGGATCAAGACCCGACTGCGCCGCTCGCCGGAAGAGGTCGATCAAGAGACGCTGCGAATCGGCGACCTAGTGATCAACGTCGATGGCCATACCGTCAAGCGCAACGGCGCTGCCATCCAGTTGACGCCGCTCGAGTTCGACCTGCTGCTCGCCCTCGCTCGCAAGCCGTGGCAGGTGTTCAGCCGGGAGGTGCTGCTCGAGCAGGTCTGGGGCTACCGACACGCCGCCGACACCCGGCTGGTCAACGTCCACGTGCAGCGGTTGCGCTCGAAGATCGAGCGTGATCCCGAGCACCCGGAGATCGTGGTGACGGTCCGTGGCATCGGCTACAAGGCGGGCGAGCAGACATGATCGAGGCCGATCGTCGATGCGCCGGGCGCTGACCGGCGCCGACTCCGGAGCTGGGACCGGAGCCTCCCGGGCCTGGTGGCGACTGCCGGTGGAGTGGTGGTGGCAGTCGCTGCCGCTGCGGGTGATCTCTTCGGTCTTCGGCGCCTCGGTCATCGTCTTGGTGCTCGGCGGGTTCCTGCTGATGCGGCAGGCGAGCCTCGGCGTGATGGAGGCCAAACGAGAATCGGTGGGCATCGAGGCTCGTCAGGCCCTGGACGCTGCCCAGCAGCAACTGAACTCCGCGGATCTCACCGGGGATCCCAATCCGGACAAGAAGCTCACCGAGCTCGCGCTGCGGTTCGCGAACCGATCCGGTGGCAGTGACCAGTACGACGTGATCATCATCTCCGGCGGGCAGACCACCACCGCCGGCGACGTCGCGGCGACCAGCGTGCCGGACAACCTCCGCGCCCAGGTCGCGACCAGCGACGACCTGCTGATGGCACCGACCGAGGTCATCTACCGCGACGACACCGAGCCCGTGCCCGGGATCGCCGCCGGATCGGGCCTGACCCTGCCCGGCACCGGACGGTACGAGATCTATTTCATCTTCCCGCTCACCCAGCAGGTCAACATCCTCGGCGTGCTGCAGACGGCGGTGATCACCACCGGCGCGATCCTGGTCGTGTTGCTGACCTTCATCGCGGCCCTGGTCGCCCGGCAGGTCGTGGTGCCGATCCGGGCGGCCCGGCGGGCCGCGGAGAGTCTCGCCTCCGGCAATCTCGATGACCGGATGAAGGTGCGTGGCCGCGACGACCTGGCGCGGCTGGCGACCTCGATGAACTACATGGCCTCGGAGCTGCAGAAACAGATCAGCCAGCTGGAGGAGCTGTCCCGGGTTCAACAGCGGTTCGTCTCCGACGTCTCCCACGAGCTCCGCACGCCTTTGACCACCGTACGGATGGCGGCCGAGGTGCTGTACGAGGCACGCGACGACTTCGATCCGATCGCAGCTCGCTCCGCGGAGCTGTTGCAGACCGAGCTGGACAGGTTCGAGGCACTGCTGACCGACCTGCTGGAGATCTCCAGGTTCGATGCCGGGGCTGCGGTGCTCTCGGTGAGCGAGGTGGATCTGCGGGACATCGTGACCCGGGTGCTCGACGGCACTGCCCAGCTGGCAGAGACCAGCGGTTCGCAGATCCGCGTGCACGCACCCGAGCCGGCGGTGGCTGAGGTGGATGCCCGCCGAATCGAGCGGGTGCTGCGCAATCTGGTGGTGAACGCGATCGAGCACGGCGAAGGCCGGCCGATCGACATCCTCGTCGTCGCCGACGACCATGCCATCGCCGTGGCCGTGCGCGATCACGGCTTCGGCTTCGAGGCCGCTCAGGCCAAGCTGGTCTTCCACCGCTTCTGGCGCGGCGACCCGGCCCGGGCGCGGACGGTCGGCGGCACCGGTCTGGGGTTGGCGATCTCGATGGAGGACGCGAACCTGCACCGCGGCTGGCTGACTGCCTGGGGCCGGCCAGGGATGGGGGCACAGTTCCGGCTCACGGTGCCGCGACGGGCGGGAGGCGTGATCGAGTCGTCGCCGCTGCCGTTGGTGCCGCGCGATCTGGTGCTGTCCACGCTCGCCGACGGCATCGGAAAGCCTGTCCCGGCGCTCGACCCGGCACCGGCGGTCGACTCCGAGGCCCAGCGGTCCGATCCAACGAAGCTCGGCAGCGGTCCGGTCGCGGCTGGGTCATCGCCTGCATCCCCGCCGCCTGCAGCGCCGTCGCCGGTGCCGCCGTCCCCAGTGTCTCCGTCGCCGTCCGATGCCGCCGGAGCGCAGCGATGAGTTGTCGCCGGCTCGTGATCGCGCTGTTCGCGGCGTTGGCACTGCTCGCCGGCTGTGTCAGTGTGCCGACCACCGGTCCGGTGGAGAAGGTCGAGGGCCAGCCTCCGGAGTGCCAGAACTGTCTCAACGTCGACGTGGCGCCGCCGACCGCCGGCGATGACCCCAAGCAGATCGTGCAGGGATTCCTGCGGGCCACCTCGAACTTCCAGCCGAACTATGCGGTGGCGCGGCAGTTCCTCACCAAGGCGGCAGCGGAGAAGTGGGCGCCGGAGTCGGGGGTCTGGATCTATTCGGGTTCACTGCAGACGGCCGGGAACACCGTGATCCTGGATGGCCGGCTGGTCGGCTCGCTGGGTCACGACCGCACCTACACGGCCCAGGACAAGCAGTGGCGAGTCAACTTCGGCATGGTCAAGGAAGGCGGCGAGTGGCGGGTCAGCACCCCACCCGCCGGGCTGATGGTCGCCGAGTTCGCGTTCGCGTCCTTCTATCAGCCGTACAACCGCTACTTCATCGGCAACGGCAGCTCCCTGGTGCCGAATCCCATCTATCTGCCCAACCTGCGCAACCAGGCCGGCATCGCGTCGGTGCTGATGCGAGCGCTGCTGAACGGTCCCTCGGACTGGCTCGGCCCGGCGGTCAGCAGCTCCATTCCGGCAGGCACGGCGCTCAGCGTCGATGCGGTGACCATCACCAACGGGGTGGCCGAGGTCGCGCTGAGTGACAACGTCCTCGCGCTCAACGACGGACAGCGCACGCTGATGGCCGCCCAGGTGCTTTACACGCTGATGCCGATCGGCATCCAGGGCGTCACGTTCACCGTCGGCCAGCGTCCGTACGCCATCCCTGGTGCTGATCCGAACACCTCCTACGAGGTGACCCTCGATGCGAACTTCCAGGCGTTCGCCCCGGTCCCGCCGGGCACGGTCGACGCGCTCTACGTGGCCCGCAACGACCAGGTGCAGGCCATCTCGCCGATCGCGGACCGGGCGGACGGCGCCCGGGTGCCTGGCCCGCTGGGGAGGGGTCGGTGGCCCGTCACCGGGTTGGCGGTTTCGCCGACAGCCTCCGACGTCGCAGCGGTCACCAACGGTGGCGAGGCACTGCGCCGTGCCGAGACGGCAGGGGGATCCGTGCGCACGGTGCTGTCAGGTGTGTCTGGGCTGTTGGATCCGGAGTTCACCCGATTCGCCGAGCTCTGGGCGGTCGGGCGATCTGATGGTCGGCAACGGCTCTGGGTCGATCGGGATGGCAAGGTGGTCGAGATCGACTCCTTGATCCTGCGTCGTGGCGTGATCCGGTCCTTCGCGATCAGTCCCGACGGGGTTCGGATGGCGCTGATCCGGGAGGTCAACGGTCGTACCGAGCTCGGCCTGGCACGGATCATCCGAGGCGAGCGGATCCGGCTCGACGGGTGGCTGCCTCTCGACGTCTCCCGCTCCACCACCCCGAACCTCAGTCTGCTGCGCGACGTGGCGTGGTCGGATGCGACGACTCTCGTCGTGCTCGCCGGCGCGACCTCGGATGCGCCGATGACCGTCTACCGGGTGAGTCAAGATGCCTCGGTCATCACTGCCGTCGGTGAGCCGAGCTCATGGGATGCGGTGAGCGTCACGGTCGCGCTGCCGAGCCAGACAACGGTGGTGCTCGATCGCAGCGGCCAGAGCTGGCGGGACGGCAGCACTCAGTGGGTGACGTTGCTCGACCGGGTGAGCGCGGTGGCCACCCCCGGCTGACGTGGGGCCGGCATTCATGCGGTGTCAGACTTGCGCGGTGGGCGAGCGCGCGCTGGGCGATCGAGCAGACAGGTGGTGGTCAGCCACCGCTGACCTGCTGCTCGGTGCCAGTTGCCCGGGCTGCCGGCAGCCGTGGTGGGGCGCCTGCCCGAGCTGCCGCGGGCACGTACTGGCGCAGCCGACCCGGCTGACCGCGCCGACGCCGGCACCGCCGGGCTTCCCGATGACGGCCACCGCCAGTACGTACGACGCCGTGCACCGTGGCCTGCTGCATGCGCACAAGGAGGACCAGGCGTTGATGCTGACTCCGTTGCTCGGCGATCGGCTGGCTGCGTCGGTGGCCGACCTGCTGGCGGCCCGGGAGGTGCCGCCCCACGAGCCGATCGTGCTGGTGCCGATGCCCTCGGCTGCCGCCGCGGTCCGCGAACGGGGCTTCGACGCGACTGCCGCATTGGCCGGGCGGGCGGCGCGGACGTTGGCCGGACAGCGCCTGGTTCGGTCGGCGGGGCTCTTGGCGCAGCGCCGGGGACTGGCCGATCAGGCGGAGCTGGACGCAGCCCAGCGGGCGGCGAACCTGCGCGGCGGTCTGCGGCTTCGGAGCGGCGTCGACAGCCTGCGCTGGCGACCGGACGGCCCGGCGGTGGTGGTCGTGGACGACCTGGTGACCACCGGCGCGAGTCTCACCGAGGCAGTCCGCTGCTTGACAGCGGCCGGCTACGAGGTGCTGGGTGCCGCCACCGTCTCGGCCACTGTCCGGATGTTGTCCGGGTACTGAGAACCTGCCCAACATCCCCGATCCACCGTGGCGAATGGGGCGGTCGGGGACTAGCGTCACTGGTACGGGTCGTCGATTGGCGGCCCAGTCGCTACTCATGCTGGAGGCTGACATGGATGTTGTCGTCAAGAGCCGGCACTGCTCGGTGTCGGACGCGTTCCGCGACTATGTCGAGGACAAGATCACCAGGACCGAAAAGCTCGATGATCGAGTGATCCGGGTCGAGGTGGAGGTCTCGGCGGAACGCAACCGACGGCAGCACGACCAAGCCAGCAGGGTCGAGATCACGCTCCGGACCAAGGGTCCGGTGGTTCGTGCCGAGGCTGCAGCGGAAGACAAGAACGCGGCCTTCGACCTGGCGCTGGACAAGATGATGGCTCAGCTGCGCAAGGCGGCCGATCGCAAGCGGGTGCACCGAGGCTCGCGGCGGCCCCGCGCGTTGCACGAAGCCGCTGCCGAGCTGCCGGAGGTGCCGGTGGAGGAAGCGCACATCAACGGTGCCGAGGTGCGCAATGTGGCAGGCATGGAAGTGCATGGCGACGGTCCGCTGGTGGTCCGGGAGAAGGTGCACGCCGCGATCCCGATCACGCTGGACCAGGCGCTGCACGAGATGGAGCTGGTCGGCCACGATTTCTACCTGTACATGGATCTCGAGCACGGTGAGGCTCCGGCCGTGGTCTATCGGCGCAAGGCGTACGACTACGGCGTGATCCGGCTGGAGTCGGCCGTCGTCGCAGTCGGCTGATCACCGGGGCGAGAGCAGCAGCTCAATGTACTCGGACAGGTAGGTGTGGGCAGCGGGCGCGGTGAGATCGCGTGCCTCTTGGAGGAGCTGAGTGCCGAGCCCGTTGGCAAAGGCGGCGAGCTTGAGCGCGGTGCCACGGGCGTCTGCAGGCCGAAAAGCGCCCGTGGCCACGCCGCGTTCGATCAGGCGGGCGCAGCACTTCTCCCAGTGCCGGATCCGTTCGGCGTACGCCTGGGTCATCTCCGGTCGGCGCACGATGGCCGCCCAGTAGTCCGACCAGATCCGCCAGTGCGCGTGCACATCGTCGGTGTCTCCGAACAGCGGATTGACGAGCAGTTCCAGTGCGCGCCAGGGGTCCGGTTCGGAGTCCGCGGCTTCGACCACATCGGCGTAGAAGCGCTCCGACTCGGTGACCACCACCGCACCGAGAATCTCGTCGATGCTGTCGAAGTGGTAGGTGACCGTGCCCATCGACACCTTCGCTTCCGCGGCGATGTCACGCAGCGAGGTGGTTGCCAGACCCTGGCGAACGATCACTGAGCGGGCGGCCTCGACGATCTGGCGACGCCGTTCGTCCGGCGGCAGCCGCCGCCGCCTCACGCCGAGGTCCTGGGCCTCGTGTCATAGAACGTGTGATCGAAGACTGTCTCGCGGATCCCATCGCATTCGGCCACGGCGCGCACGGTGTTCACGAGAGAGAACGTATCTGCGTCGCTGCTGATCACCGATCGGGTCTCGATCTCGGCGACCCACTCGGCTCGGGCCATTCGCACCTGCCAATGGGACTCGGTCCGCGGCGACGTAGGGCAGTGCTCTTGGATCGAGTACACCTCACGGGCTGACTCCAGGAACGTCAGTCCGTCGGGATATTGGCGGGTGCCGCCATAGTCGGGATCGACGTCGAGGGTGGTCGTCAAGGTGGCGAGATCGTGGCTCACCGTCCGTGCCGGGCGAGTCGGCGGGGCGCCCTCGGGCGCGACGATGGTGATCGGCCTTGCGTGGAACGGGGTGCCGAACGCCACGGTCTGCGCGCCGCCGGCGACCAGCGGCAACGCGATCCGACTGTGGCCGAGGTCGACGTCCAGGGTGTCATCGACGGCGTGCGGCCAGACCCACGGCCAGTAATGGTTGCTCAGGGCGATCCTGATCCGGTGTCCGGGCAGGAACCGGTATCCGGCACCGACCAGCGGCACCTCGACCTCGACGTCCTCACCCGGCACCAGGGGTGTGACGACGTCCATTCCCTCCCGCTTGAGCAGATTCAGCACGCCTCGGCTGACCAGGGTCGACGAGCCATCGGGTGCCACGTCGCAGAGTCGAACGATGACGTGCCCCCGGTCGTGCGTCGAGCGCAGCCGCAGCTGTGCGACTGCTCGGCCGAGCAGGTCGATCGGCGTGTCGCATACCGGCCGATCGATGCAGACTGATCGACCGTCCTCCGCCCGCTGGTCCGGGGGCAGGTCGGCCAGGTTGCCGAACGCGAAGAACCGTCCCCCGTCCTGTCCGGTCGCCCACGGTGAGTGGATGAGGACGCGGCCATTGCCAAGATCCAACTGGTGCTGGTCCGGCTCGTCGAGCCGGCTGACGCCGACCCACCGACCTGCCTGGGTCGCGACGTACGGCTCGGGCGGTGCTGATTCGGTGATCCACACGCGCAGATCGGGGTCATCCTCCACGCCGGTGTCGAGGCCCTTGAGCCAACGGTCCCACCAGCGCAGCGTCTCGCCGAGGAAGTCGATGCCTGGTCCCGGGGCGCGGCCGCGATCGGGGTAGTGGTGGGACCAGGGCCCGATGATGCCTTTGACGGGTGCGTCCAGGTTGGCGACCAATCGGAGCACTGCGTCTCGGTAGGGATCTGCCCAGCCGCCGACCGCCAGCACTGCCGCGCGGATCCCTGCGTAGTTCTCGCAGGCGCTGCCTCGGCGCCAGTAGTCATCGCGCTCTTGGTGGCCTATCCAGATGGGCGCCAGCGGCCGCTGGTGTTCGAGTCGATCGCGCCACTGCTCCACCCAGCCGTCGCCGACCACCTCCGGTCGTGGCGGGCGCGACGCGAAAGCGAGCATCGTGCCGGCCCAGCCGGCCATGTCGATCGCGAGCACGGCGCCGCCGACGTAGTGCACATCGTTGTCGTACCGATCATCGGTGGAGCAGACGGTGACGATCGCCTTGAGCGCAGTCGGCGCGCGCTCGGCAAGCTGCAGGGCGTTGAACCCACCCCAGGAGATGCCGAACATGCCGACCCCACCGGTGCACCAGGGTTGCGCCGCCAGCCAGGCGATCACCGCCTCCCCGTCGTCGAGCTCGGCGGGGGAGTACTCATCCTCGAACAGCCCCTGCGAGCTGCCGGTGCCGCGGATGTCTACCCGGACCGACGCGTACCCGTTGGCTGCGTAGTACGGGTGGCGCTCGCTGTCCCGGACCGAGGTCCAGTCGTCCAGTCGGTACGGCAGATATTCGAGCAACGCCGGCACCGGACGGGTCTCGGCGTCCGTCGGCAGCCAGACTCGCGCATGCAGACGTACGCCGTCCTGCATCGGAATCCACAGGTCGCGGACGTGGATCGCCGTCTGGTCGATGTCCACGACAGTCAGCCCCGTCATGGGTGGAGGAGAGCTCCTTCATCGTTGCGGACCCGGTGACCGCCCCCCACATCGACCAGGACGGCGGACGGATCGATGGTGATCACCCGAGTGTCGGCGTCGCTGCTCGGGAGATCTGCGTGCCCCGGCTCGACGACAGCGTCCAGCAGCGTCCGGGTGTACGGATGCCGGGGGTTGTCGAAGAGAGCGGCGGTCGGCGCCGTCTCCACCATCAGACCGTCCTTCATCACCACGATCCGATCGGCGATGCTGCGCACCACCGCGAGGTCGTGGCTGATGAACAGGCACGCCAGCGCATGCTGGTCGCGCAGTTCCTCCAGTAGCTCGAGCACCGCAGCCTGTACCGACACATCCAACGCGGTGGTGATCTCGTCCGCGATCAGCAGGCTGGGCTCGGCCGCCAGCGCGCGGGCGATGCCGACCCGCTGACGTTGGCCACCGGAAAGCTGGGCCGGCACGCGATCGGCGAAGTCGGGACCGAGCCCGACCTCGGTGAGCAGCGTGGCCACCCTGTCTCGGCTTGCTGAGCGACTGCTGACCCGGCCGAAGACCTGCAACGGACGGGCGATCGAGTCGCCGACACTGCGTCGTGGGTTGAGGGCGAGATCGGCGTTCTGGAAGATCATCTGCACCGAGCGGCGGACATCGACCGGACGCTTGGCGGCCGAGCCGAGGAGATCGTTTCGGGCGCCATCGGAGGACCAGAGGGCCGCCTCCCCGTTCTCCACCAACGCCAGCCCGGCCAGCGCCGTGGCCACCGTCGACTTGCCGCTGCCCGACTCACCGACCACGGCGACCGTCTCACCGCGACGGACCTCCAGATTGAAGCCGCTCACCGCCAGCCGAGGCGCATGCGGGTAGCGGATGTCCACATCGCGGCAGAGCAGGACGGTGTCGCCCTCGGTCACCCGGGGTGTGGGGACATCGACACCCTCGATCCTGGGGGCCGCCTCGATCAGCTCCCGCGTATAGGCCTGCGTCGGCGCGCCCAGCACTTGCCCGGTCGGGCCGTGCTCTACCTCGCGCCCGTTGCGCATCACCAAGACGTCGTCGGCCACCGCAGACACGACCCCGAGGTCGTGGCTGACGATCAGGACCGCCATGCCCAGCTGCGCGCGCAGGTCGTTCACCAGGGCGAGCACCGCGGCCTGGGTGATCACGTCGAGCGCGGTGGTGGGCTCATCCAGCACCAGGATCTTCGGGTTGGTGGCGACCGCCATGGCGATCGCCACCCGCTGCTGCTGACCGCCGGACAGTTGGTGCGGATAGCGACCGCCGATGGTGTCCGGGAAGGGCAGCCGGACCAGTCGAAAGAGCTCGATGATCCGATCCGGACCCGCTGGGAGGTCATGCACCTGCAAGGCTTCCCGGATCTGCTCACCGATCCGCATCGAGGGGGTGAGCGCATGGCCGGCGTTCTGGGCGACCAGCGCCACGGTGCCGCCGCGGAGCTGTCGCAGCTGGGCGGCCGGCAAGGTGAACACGTCGGTGTCGAAGATGTGCACCTGTCCGGTGTCGATCCGGGAGCCGTCTCGTAGGTGTCCGAGCAGAGTCCTGGCGACGGTGGACTTGCCACTGCCGGACTCGCCGACGAGTCCGAGAGTCCGACCGCGTTCCAGGGTGAAGCTGATGCCGTCGGCGACGGTCACTCGTCGGTCGCCCGCCGCGTACGAGATCGTCAGGTCCACCACATCGGCTACCACGTCGCTCGTGATCAAGCTGGTCGTCATCAGAGCACTCCTCGCCGGGCGCGGTCGACACCGAGGTATTTGCCGAGACCGTCGGCCGCGAGGTTGAGACCGACCACCAGCAGCGACAAGGCCACGATCGGGGCCAGCGTCCCGGCCGGGGCGACGGTCAGGGCCGATCTGTTCTCTTGGATCATCAGACCCCAGTCAGGTGTCGGCGGGTTCACGCCGAAGCCGAGGAAGGACAGCGTCGAGACGAGCAGCACGACCCAGGAGGCGCGCATCGCGAACTCGACCAGCACGGTGTCGAGGATGTTGGGCAGCACCTCCCGGGTGACCACTGCCAGCGAGCGCTCACCGCGAGCCCGAGCAGCGGTGACGTAGCCGGCGGTGAGCACCGGGAAGGTGGCGCCACGGACGACGCGGGCAACGGCGGGGATGTAGACGACCGAGATCGCCAGCACCAACACCCACAGGCTGTTGCCGAAGACGGAGACGATGAGCAGCAGTGCCAGCACAGCCGGCACGGCCAGCACGGCATCCAGCACTCGGGTGATGGCCCCGTCCACCCACCGGCCGTAGTAGGCCGCGATCGCGCCGATCAGGGTGCCGATGGCGACAGCAACGGTGGTGGCGAGCACGGACACGAGCAGCGCGAAGCGGCCGCCCTCGATGGTGCGGGAGAGCACGTCGCGGCCGTACTGATCGGTGCCCAGCCAGTGCTGCCAACTGGCACCGGCCAGCGAGTTCTGGGCGTCGGTCGCGATCGGATCGTACGGGGTGATCAGCGGAGCCAGGATCGAGACCACCACGGTCACGGCGATGATGAGCAGACCGACGCGAGTGCCGGTCGTGAGCTCGCGGAACCGGATCATGCCGCAACCTCCTTGGTCTCGCGGCGCAGCCGGGGCTGGTGGAGGGTGCGCTGCCGCGGATCGACAGCCAGGGCCAGCAGATCCGCGATGAGGTTGACCATGACGTAGACCAGTGCGCTGAGCACCGCGATGGCCTGTAACACCGGCAGATCTCGAGTCGAGACCGAGTCGATCATCAGCTTGCCCAACCCGGGATAGTTGAACACCGACTCGACGACGACGACACCGCCGAGCAGCCAGGCCACATTGATCGAGATCACCGGCAGTACGGGCAACAGCGCGGTGGGCGTGACGTGTCGCCACAGCACCTGCTTGTGCGGCACGCCTTTGAGTGTCGCCGTGGTGGCGTACTCGGTGGTGAGCCCGTCGATCGTCGACGAGCGCATGGCCCGGATGATGTAGGCCGCCATCGCGATGATCAAGGTGACGGCCGGCAGTGGCACGGCCGGCAGCAGGTCGCCCAACGTCGCGTCCGGGCCTTCGAGGACGACTGCGGGAAAGATCGGCACGATGATCGCCAACAGCAAGATCAGCAACGTGGCGACCACGAACTCCGGGATGCTCATCATGATCAGCGAGAGCACCGAGATCGAGGAGTCGATCGCGGTGCCACGTCGAGCGCCGGCCAAGATGCCGTGCAGCACTGACAGCGTGATCCCGACGACGATGGCGGGCACCGCGATCAGCAGGGTGTGTGAGAAAGCGGCCCAGATCTCTGCCGAGACGGGCTCTCCAGAGACCAGTGAGGTGCCGAAGTCGCCGGTGATCGCGTGGCCGAGCCACTGGAAGAAGCGCACCCAGACGTTCGTGTCGAGACCGAGCTGGGCGCGCAGGGTGGCGACGGCCTCGGGTGTCGCGTTCTGGCCGAGCAGTTGCTGCGCCACGTCGCCGGGGAGCGCTTGAACGGCGAAGAAGACGAAGAAGGCCGCCAGGAACAAGGTGACGACGCCGGTGGCCAACCGGATGCCGATCAGTCGGAGCACGACTCAGCCCTCCTTGAGGCCGATGGCCAGGTAGTCGAATTCGAAGCCGTACTCGTCGTAGTTGACGACAGTCTCGGAGAGTCCGACGAGTCGATCGCCGAACACCGGCGTCTGGTCGGCACCATCGGCCTGGATCAGCCGTTGCGCGTCCTGGTATTTCAGTCGACGGCTGGCGTCGTTGGTGTCCGCCCGGGCCGCGTCCAGCAGCTGGTCGAACTGCTTGTTCGACCACGCGGACTCGTTGTAGGACGATCCGCTGCGGAAGATCTGGTTCAGCAGTTGGTCGACCGGTCGTCCGGTGAACCAATAGCTGACCATCAGCGGCTTGGACATCCAGATCTGGGAGTAGTAGGAGTCGGCCGCTGCGTTGGTAATCTTCAGCGTGATGCCGGCCTGCTTGACCTGGTCGGCGTACGCGGTCGCGATCGGGGTGAGATTCGGCTCGTAGGCAGAGGTGTAGATCCGAGTGCTGAAGTCCTCCCGGCCGAGCTTCTTCAAGATGGCCTTGGCTTTGTCCGGATCGTACTCGCGCTCATGGTCGGTCCAGTCCTTCAGCTGCGGCGGCACTGGGTTGTCCCAGCCAGGGGCGCCGGTGCCTTGCAATGCTGTCGACAAGACAGCATTCGGGTCGTACGCGAGCTTCATCGCCTGCCGCATCTGCGGATCGGCGAACTCTTTGCTGGTGAACAGCATCGGGATCGTGTACCACTGCGCGTTCTGGACCCGGGCGATGGTGGTGCCGGCGGAGTTGGCGACGACCCTGGCGGTCGGATTGTCGAGGTTGGTCTGGGCCAGCAGATCGACCTGCCGGGACAACAAGGCGTTGACCCGCGCCGAGGTGTCCTGGATGGAATAGAACTCGATCCGGTCAAGGGTCGCGCGACCGTCGAAGTAGTCCTCGTTGGCTCGGACCTGGCCGGGGCCCGCCGGAGTGAAGCTCTCCAGGACGAATGGCCCGGTGCCGATGCCGGTGCGCCCGATCTCCTTGGCCGAGCCGTCCGGGATCACATAGCACTGGTAGGCGGTCAGCAGCGAGGGGAACTCGGCGTTGGGGGAGCGGAGCCGGAACCGGACGCTCGTCGCGTCGACGGCGTCGATCGAGCGGATCAGCTCGAGCGGGCCGGCCTGCGGCGAGGCGGTGTCCGGGTCGAGGATGTGCGCAAAGGTGTAGCGGACGTCCTGGGCGGTCAGCCGGCGCCCGTCGTGGAAGTGGACGCCGGAGCGAAGCTTGAAGTCCCACACGGTTGCGTCGGCGTTCGTGGACCAGTCGGTGGCCAGGTCGGGGACGGTCTGGCCGTTGCGATCGAGCTTCACGACTCGGTTGTAGATCGCGCCCAGGTACTCGTAGGCCGACAGCGAGCTGGCCGGATCGAGGGTCTCCGCGGCGGTCGCCGCCGGACGCGCGATGCGCATCGTGCCACCGCGTCGCGCGGGGCCGGTGGCTGCCTGTTCCGGCACGGTCAAAGGTGGTGCCCCGCAGGCCGAGAGCCCGAGCAGCGTGGCACCGCCGAGCATGCCCCCGAGGAGCTGGCGGCGGTTGATCGCATGGTTCACATGGGCCTCCGGAGGGCGGATCTCAGCCTTGCGCACTAATCGTTCAGGCGAACGATACGCGTCTCCGGGGACTCTGTGAAGAGGGCCGCCGAGTCGCCTGCGGGCACGCGCTCGTGGTCTACGAGCCCAGCCGCTCATCGAGAAGTAGCGTGTGGTGCCACGAGCCGCCGAAACGGACACCAGGAACTACTTTTCGCGAAGGAGCGACACCTCTCATGGATCGCCGAGCAAGATTCACAAGACGTCCCGAACGGCCGCGATCATCGCCTCCCTGCTTGTGCTCTTCTGGGGCACGCTGATCGGGCTCGGCTACGCGACGGGGAGCGCGCTCATCCCGCCCGTGGCCCTCATGATCGTGGCACTCGCGGTCTACCGGCTCACCGCTCCAAAGGCGTCCGATCGCAAACCATAAGCGGCGAAGGACTGTCAGTGCCTCCCGATACGTTCCTGAGGTGAGTGTCACTACTGCCGTACGCAGGCCTCGTGAGCGCTTGACCCTGGCCCAGGCTCGCCGGGTCGCCCTGGCCGCCCAGGGCTTCGGTCGGCCGCAGCCGACCCGGCCCACCATGCGCGACGTCCAGGCCACCGTCGACCGGCTGGCCCAGTTTCAGATCGACTCGATCAACATCGTCGCCCGTGCCCACTATCTGCCGCTGTTCTCGCGGCTGGGTCCGTATGACACCGAGTTGCTGCACCGGGCAGCCCAGCGACCACCACGCCGTCTCTTCGAATACTGGGGTCACGAGGCGAGCCTGATCGACGTCCGGCTGCAGCCGGCGCTGCGTTGGCGGATGGCTGCAGCGGCCGAGGACGCCTGGGGCCGAATGAAGCGGATCCGGGCCGAGCAGCCGGGCCTGGTCGACGCCGTGCGTGCGGAGATCGCCGATCAGGGACCGTTGACGGCGCGGCAGATCGAGTACGAGGAGGAGCGGCGGACGGACCACTGGGGCTGGAACTGGTCCTCGGTGAAGACCTGCCTGGAGTGGCTGTTCTGGTCCGGCGAGATCACCGCGGCCGGTCGCAATCGTCAGTTCGAGCGGCTCTACGACCTGCCTGAGCGGGTGCTCCCGGCGCAGATTCTGGCGCAACCGACCCCGAGCCAGGAGGAGGCCGATGTCATCCTGATCCGCCGCGCCGCTCAGGCGCTGGGCATCGGCACCACGCGGTGTCTCGGCGACTACTTCCGGATCCCGGCGGGTCGGGCCCGGGTCGCGATCGCCGCACTGGCTGAGTCAGGGGAGTTGCTTCCGGTTGCGGTCCCCGGCTGGACGGACAAGGGCGGCGTCCATCTGTGGCACAACGCGCGGATCCCACGTCGGATCGAGGCCCGGGCATTGCTCAGCCCGTTCGACTCGATGGTCTTCGAACGGCAGCGGCTGGAGCGGTTGTTCCACTTCCGCTATCGGATCGAGATCTACGTGCCGGCGGAACGCAGGGTGCACGGCTACTACGTCTATCCGTTCCTGTTGGACGAGGCGATGGTGGCCCGGGTGGACCTGAAGGCCGACCGTGCCAGCGGCGTGCTGCGGGTCAACTCGGCCTGGCTGGAGGAGGGTGCGGATCCGGCCGAGGTCAGTGAGGCGTTGGCGGGGGAACTCACCGTGATGGCCGGCTGGCTCGGACTGAACGACGTCGTCGTCTCTCCCTGCGGTGATCTGGGCCCGCGACTCGCGGCGGCGCAACAGGAACGGCCTACGATAGGGGGCGCGTCCGATGCGGGGGCCTGACAGCCAGCAGCGCATCGGCCCGCCCAGACCGGGCGCACCCAGACGGGGTGCACTCGGTGCCGATCAAGCAAGGGACCAGATCACGTGGCTTTGATGGACAGACTGCTGCGCTTCGGGGAAGGCCGCATCCTCAAGCAGCTGAAGCAGACCGCCAACCAGGTGAACTCGATCGAGGACGACTTCGTCGCGATGGACGACGACGAGCTCATCGGTCAGACAGCCGATTTCAAGCAGCGCCACGAGAACGGCGAGAGTCTGGACTCACTGCTGCCGGAGGCCTTCGCCACCGTCCGGGAGGCGACCAGGCGGGTGCTCGGCAAGCGACACTACGACGTCCAGCTGATGGGCGGTGCGGCTCTGCACCTGGGCAACATCGCCGAGATGAAGACCGGTGAGGGCAAGACCCAGGTCGCGCTGTTGCCGTCGTATCTGAACGCGCTCGGCGGCGGTGGCGTCCACGTGGTCACGGTCAACGACTATCTGGCCAAGTTCCAGTCCGAGTGGATGGGCCGCGTCCATCACTTCCTGGGACTCGAGGTCGGGGCGATCCTCTCGCAGATGGATCCGGCGGCACGCCGTCGGGCCTACCACGCCGACATCACGTACGGGACCAACAACGAGTTCGGCTTCGACTATCTGCGCGACAACATGGCACTGACCCTCGACGACTGTGTGCAACGCGGTCACCACTTCGCCATCGTCGACGAGGTCGACTCCATCCTGATCGACGAAGCCCGGACACCGCTGATCATCTCCGGCCCGGCCGAGGACTCCCACGAGTGGTATCCGACCTTCGCCAAGATCGTTGATCGGTTGAAGCGCGACCAGCACTACGAGGTCGACGAGAAAAAGAAGACCGTCTCCATCCTGGAGGCAGGCATCGACGTGGTCGAGGACCGGCTCGGCATCGACAACCTGTACGAGTCGGCGAACACCCCGCTCATCTCGTACCTGAACAATGCGATCAAGGCCAAGGAACTGTTCAAGCTCGATCGCGACTACGTCAACATGGATGGCGAGATCCTGATCGTCGACGAGCACACCGGACGCACGCTGGTCGGCCGGCGCTACAACGAGGGCCTGCATCAGGCGATCGAGGCCAAGGAGAAGGTGCAGATCCGCGAGGAATACCAGACCCTGGCCACGATCACCCTGCAGAACTACTTCCGGATGTACGACAAGCTCTCCGGCATGACGGGCACGGCGATGACCGAGGCCGCTGAGTTCCAGAAGATCTACGGCCTCGGTGTGGTGCCGATCCCGACCAACATGCCGATGATCCGCACCGACGAGAAGGACCTCATCTATCGCACCGAGGAGGCCAAGTTCGCCGCGATCGTGGAGGACGTGGCCGAGCGGCACGAGAACGGGCAGCCGGTGCTGATCGGCACCGCGTCGGTGGCGAAATCCGAGATCTTGTCCAAGATGCTCAAGCAGTCCGGGGTCAAGCACGAGGTGCTGAACGCCAAGCAGCACGAGCGGGAAGCGGCGATCGTCGCGCTGGCGGGACGCAAGGGCGCGGTCACGGTCGCCACCAACATGGCGGGTCGTGGCACCGACATCATCCTCGGCGGCAACGCTGAGTTCATGGCAGATGCGAGGCTGCGCAACTCCGGCATCGATCCGGTGGAGCACTCCGAGCAGTACGAACGGGACTACCCGGAGATCCTGACTGCGCTCGAGGAGGAGACCGCCAGCGAGCATGACGAGGTCGTGGCGGCCGGTGGGCTCTATGTGGTCGGCTCCGAGCGGCACGAGTCGCGGCGGATCGACAACCAGCTGCGCGGTCGGTCCGGCCGTCAGGGCGACCCGGGGGAAAGCCGGTTCTATCTGTCGCTGGGCGACGACCTGATGCGACTGTTCAAGTCCGACATCGTCGAGTGGGTGCTGCAGGCACTCAAGGTGCCCGACGATCAGCCGATCGAGAACAAGCGCGTCTCGGCTTCGATCGCCAGCGCACAGGCGCAGGTCGAGTCCCAGAACTTCGAGATCCGCAAGAACATCCTCAAGTACGACGACGTGATGAACCGGCAGCGCCATGCCATCTACGGCGACCGGCGCAAGGTGCTGGAGGGTGCCGATGTCGAGCAGCAGCTCCGCTCGACGGTGGACACCGTGGTCCGGCAGTACGTCCGCACCGCGACCGAAGGCTTCGCCGAGGACTGGGACCTCGAGCAGCTGTGGACCCAGATGAAGACGCTGTATCCGGTCGGTCTGTCGTTGTCGGATTATGCCGAGCGGGAGGACCTGGAGCGCGACGAGCTGGAGGAGGCGTTCATCGCCGACGCCGAGGCCGCGTACGACCGGCGCGAGGAACAGCTCGGCGCCGACGTGATGCGCGAACTGGAGCGTCGGGTGCTGCTCACCGTGCTGGATCGCAAGTGGCGCGAGCATCTGTACGAGATGGACTATCTCCGCGAGGGCATCGGCCTGCGGGCCATGGCGCAGCGCGACCCGCTGGTGGAATACCAGCGTGAGGGCGGCGACATGTTCAACCAGATGATGGAAGCCTTCATGGAGGAAGTCGTCGGCTTCGTCTTCCATCTCGAGGTGCAGGTCACCGAGCAGCCGGCTGCGAGGGTCGGTGTGGTCACCGACGGTGCTGGTCGGCCGACCCGGGTCGGGGCTCCCCTGGTCGAGAGCGGACCGGATCCGGATGGGCCAGGCGTCGAGGTGCACACCGTCGGTCAGCCGGATCTCGATGAGCTCGAACTCGAGCTGACGCCGGAGCCGGCTCCGGAACCGGAGCAGGAGACGGCGTTCACCCGACCGAAGATCTCGGCCAAGGGGCTCAGCGGCTCCAGCAACGGGGGATCCGGCAACGCCCGGCGGATGACGTATTCGGCGCCGGGCGAGGACGGCTCGGTGGCGACCACCACCCAGGCCAAGGTCAAGAGTGAGTACGACGGCGTTGGTCGCAATGCGCCGTGCCCCTGCGGCTCTGGCAAGAAGTTCAAGATGTGCCACGGGCGGCCCGGCGTCAACTGATTCTGCAGCCGGCCCGGCGTTCAGGTGACCGCCGGGCCGAGGGACACCGCGGTGCAGCGCCAGCGCTCTCCGACACAGATGAGTTGGAAGGCCCAGGCCAGTGACCGTCGGCCGCGACGTACGTGCACCGCGACCTCCAGCACCCGGCGGTGGGTGAACTGGGCCCGCAACGAGCTGACGGTCGCCAAGGGCAACGGTGACGTGGTCTGGCGACGGGTGCGTTCGCGCCGCTGCAGGCGGGCATGCCGGCTCACCTCGGCGAGTGCCCACTCGTCCAGCCAGCGGCCGAGCGACTCCATGGGGCGCCGACCGTCGATGGCCTCGGCGAGCAGCTGGGCAAACCACGGCGCCCAGGTCTGCGCCTGTTTGGTGAGCTCAGCGGCTCGATCGGGCTCGACACCCGCCGGTGTCGGATCGACGGTGATCGGCACCGAGGCACGCGCTGGGGCGGGAAGATAGGAATCGGAGTCGGCCTCCTCGACTGCCTCGACCAGTCGCAACGGCGGCTGGTCAGGTGGCGTGATCGGCCGTGCGGCGCCGACTCCGGACCACTGCTCCGCGGGTGGCCGGCCGTCGACGGCCCGCCTCAGCAGGGCAGCGGCGAGAGGTGCAGCGGCGAGAGATGCAGCGGGAACGCCAGCGGCAGAGATGGACACAGCGAACTCCTCGGTCTCGGGTCCGATCAGCTTGCGAGCCGAGGGTCAAGAAGAGGAAATCTCACGTGTGGATAACTCGGCGATCTGGGGACAACTTCAGGTCGGGGGTGACCGCGCCGCCCCGGAGTGCTAGCAATGGTCATGCTCACCGAGATCCACCATGCGGCAGCCGCGTGGTTGTTCGACTTCGACGGCACCTTGACGGACTACGACTCTGCGGACCGAACCGCCGTGGAGGTGCTGCGCAGCGCCTGTTTCGACGACGTGCCGGCTGAGGAGTTCCATGCCGCTTCGGTGGCGGCTCGGACGGCCTTCTATCGGGTCTGGGCGGCTGGCGACACGAGTGTGGGACTAGACCAGTCCCGAGTCGCGGCGCTGTGCGAGCGATATGGGCGATCTGGAGCAGTCGCCGAGGCGGTCGCCACGTACCGCGGCAGCCGATAGCTTCGGCGTCGCCTCCACGCACTGTGTCTACGTCGGCGACTCCCATGAGTTCGACGTCGCTGCGGCAGCCGCCGCCGGCATGCACCCGATCTATGTGGGCCCTAAAGCACCAGCGGTCGAGGTGCCCAGCTTCCCTGAGCTACGGCGCCTCCACGAGCACCTGATATCCGGTCGATCCTGAGCCAGGCTTCCGCGTTTCCGGCGGATCAGACCATCAGATTGGACTGGATGCTGTATTGCGCGGCGCGGTAGACGTGGCGCCCGAACTCAACGAACCGGCCGGTGTCGTCATAGGTGATCCGGTCGACAGTGAGGCAAGCACAGGGCGCATCCTCGTCCAGCAGCTCCGCCTCCTCGTCGGTCATCAGCCGGGCCGAGATCCGCTGGTGCGCGATCTTGAGGTTCACGCCGAGTGACTGCAGCGTGGCGTACAGGCTGCGCTGCTCCAAGATCTCCCGGGTCAATTCGAAGCTGGCCGGCAGATAATTGGTCAGGATCGCCAGCGGGACATCGTCGGCCAGCCGCAGCCGGCGGACCTTGATGAACTCCTGCTCGGTGATGTCGGAGGCATCCAAGGCGCTGGCCACGTCGGGGTCCAACGGGCCGACGGAGTAGCTGAGCAACTGGGTGCTCGGCACCTTGCCGGCCTGGACGAGGTCGGAGTTGAGGCTGGTCAACCGCTCATCCCGGCTGAACTGCGACCGTACGACCTGGGTCCCGACACCCCGCTTCCGGACCAGCAGGCCCTTGTTGACCAGCTCCTGGATCGCCTGTCGGGCAGTGGGTCGCGACAACCCCAGCCGGGTGGTCAGCGAAAGCTCGTTCTCCAGCCGGTCGCCAGGGGCGAGCTCGCCAGAGGTGATCGCCTGCTCGATCGACCGGGCAAGCTGATAGTAGAGCGGTACCGGGGAATTTCGCTCCAACCTGATGTCCAGCTCGCGCGCGACGCTTGGCTGACTCATGCGGCCATGCTAGGGCTTTGTTGCAGCTAATCCCTAATGTATGAACAAGATCTTGTGCCAATGTACGCACATCGTCGCTCGAGTCCGGCCCTGCTGGGCGGCACGACCCAACTGGTGGGCCTCGGTAGGGTTGGCGTGCGGTTTCACTTTCCCTGAGTGACCGCGATGGAGGTAACGCGATGCCACAGCGACTGACGCCGCTGGAAGTGTCGCTGCTCGTGCTGGACACCGCGCACGCGCCGGCGCACGTCGCGACCGTGGACATCTTCGAAGCCGAGCCCGACGGACTCGATTACGAGCGACTGATCGCCCTGATCGGAGACCGGATCGCGTACGTGCCTCGCTATCGACAGCGGGTCCGCGACGTGCCGGCCCGGCTGGCGGCCCCGGTCTGGGTGGATGACGAGAGCTTCGACCTCACTTTCCACGTACGCCGATCGGCGCTGCCGCGGCCTGGAACCATGGAGCAGCTCCGCGAGTTCGTCGGCCGGGTCGTAGCCCGACGGATGGATCGCTCCCGGCCGCTGTGGGAGATGTACGTCGTCGAGGGCCTCGAAGGCAACCGGTTCGCGGTCGTCGCGAAGACCCACCTGACCCTGGTGGACGGCGTGGACAACGTCGACATCGGGCAGGTCCTGCTGGACGCACGCGTCGATCCCGGTTTCGAGTTCGAGACCACCGAATGGCGGCCCCTGCCCGAGCCCGGCGCGGCCGAGCTGGTTGCCGGAGCGTTGTGGGAGAGCGCTCAAGACCCTTTGCTGGCCTGGCAGAACCTGCAAGGCGTGGCGACCGGCGCGTTGGGTGTGGCGGTCGCCGTCGGCGAGGCGATGGGCGGTGTCGGATCGACGGTGGTCGGGCTGATCGAGAACGCGCTGCTGGGTAGTCGACCCCGATCCAGTTCGCCGCTGTCGGGGTTCGTCTCCGAACAACGCCGAGTAGCGCTGGTGTCGGTTCCCCTCGCTGACCTCAAGGCCGTTCGGGACGAGCACAACCACACCATCAACGACGTCATCCTGGCGGTTGTCACCGGCGCGCTGCGGTCCTGGCTGTTGACGCGGGGCGAATCGGTGCCCACCGGCCGCGAGCTCACGGCTCTCGTGCCGATGAGTGTCACAGAAGACGACGGCGAGCCGACATCGCTCGGCAGCCGGGTGGCTCCGCACGTACAGCCGTTGCCGATCGGCGAGCCGAACGCCCTGATGCGGCTGCATCAAGTCGCCTTCGCCACCCAGGCGCACAAGGAGACCGGGCGGGCGGTGGATGCCCGGACGCTGTCCGACATCGCCGGTTTCGCGCCGGCGACGTTGCATGCGCTCGGGGTACGGGTGTCCAACGACGTGCTGCGCCGACAGCACGACGTGCTGGTCACGAATGTGCCGGGGCCGCAGCTGACCCTGTACTCGGCAGGGGAGCGGCTGGTCGCCAGCTATCCCGTGCTGCCCCTGGAGGGAGGTCACCTGCTCGCGATCGGCGTCACCTCCTATGACGGTCAGGTGTTCCTGGGTCTGACTGCCGACCGCGATGCCGTGTCCGATCTCGATGTACTCGCGCAGTGCCTCGATGACGCGGTGGATGAGCTGCTGGACACGACGGTCCGCGCACGCAGCCAGCGACAGCCCACCCGCAAGGCGTCGGCGGCCGCTCGGAAGGCAGCTGCCTCGAAGGCCGCCGCACGTCAGGAGGCCCGACGGACCAGCGGCCAGCGGCGGGCGGCCATGCGCAACCTGGCCTCCCGCGCGGTGGAACTGGGCACCAGTGCCACCAAGGTGCCGGCGGCCAAGCGGACTGTCCGGGCGCCCACCACCTCCACCGCGAGAAAGCTGCCGACGAAGGAGCCGGTGGTCGAGTCCGATTCGACGGCCGAGACGAAGGCGCCGGCGGCCAAGAAGACACCTGCCAAGAAGACACCTGCCAAGAAGGCGACGACCGCGAAGAAGACGACGACGGCAAAGAAGACGACTGCCAAGAAGGCGCCCGCGAAGACGACGTCCGCGAAGACGACGGGTGAGGAAGCATGAGTGTCTTCGTCCCGCTCACTCTGGCTGCCGCCCGGGAGCTGCGGTCGAGCGGGTCAGCCTCGGAGCTGGTGGGGTACGCCGACGGACCAGCGCTGCGCCGTTGGCTGGGCGAGACTCGACTGGACGACGAGGAAGCCGGCTACGTCGCGCTCAACCACGCGGGAGCGGCGGCACTGCTGCTCGACGGCGACTCGTCCACTCGCTTGGTGCTGGCGGTCGACCTGGAGCTGGTCGGCACCGACGACCTCGGTGCAGTATCCGTGCCCCAGGTGCGGTGGGCCGACGTCCGGTCGTTGTTCGCCGACGAGGCGTCGGCAGCTGACGCTGTCCGGGCCGCCCGGCAGGAGGTTGGCGGCCTAGATCTCGGTGCCGCGTTGGCGGTCGCTGCGGTTGCCGATCTACAGGACAGCTACGACCTGCTCTGGTATGCGCCGGAGGAACTGGATTCCCTCGCGACGGACGTGGAGGGGTGATGGTCGTGGTCGACCCTGAGTTGAGCCGACGCGCTGCCTCCTTCGACGCCGTTGCCGACGTCTACGCGGCCGTTCGGCCCGGATATCCGCAGCAGCTCTCCGACTGGCTCGTCCCGGCCGATGCCCGCCAGGTCGTCGATGTCGGGGCTGGCACCGGCAAGTTCACCGCCACGCTGGTCCGCCCCGGTCGCACGGTGGTGGCGGTCGACCCGTCGCCTCAGATGCTGGCCCAGCTCCGTCGTAGTCTGCCCGGCGTCGATGCCAGGATCGGTACCGCCGAGGCGATCGGCGTACCGGACGGATGGGCGGATGCGGTCACCGTCGCCCAGGCCTGGCATTGGGTCGACGTTCCGGCCGCGTGTGCCGAGGTCGCGCGAGCGCTTCGGCCCGGCGGCCAGCTTGGCCTGATCTGGAACTACCGCGATGAGCGGGTCGGCTGGGTCCGCGAGCTCGGGATCGCGATGCATGCCGACGGTGATCACTACACCGGCAGTATCGAGGCTGCGACCCCCGAGGTTGTCGCTCCGTTCGGCCGCCCCGAGATCCGCGGGCACTCCTGGCGGCAGCCTCATACGAGGGAGTCGCTGCTGGATCTCGTCCGCTCGCGCAGCTATTTCGCAGTGCTGGATCCCTGGGAACGGGAGACCGCGCTTGCTGACGTGATTTCGCTCCTCGACACCCACCCGGAGCTGGCCGGCCGCCAGTCCTTCGAGCTGCCGTACGTCACCATCGCCTTCCGCTACACCCTGGGCGCTACGTCGGTCCACGGCTGAACTCGGGGAACGCTGGCTTCGTCGAGAAGGCGCAGATGCATCTTTGCTCATCGAGAAGGCGTAGCTACAGGTGAAATCGCACGTTTGACCTGTAACTGCTCCTTGTCGAGGTGGGTTGCTCCTTCTCGGCGAACGCATCGGGCGCGATTTCGCCGCGAGGCGCTGGGGAGTGTCAGTGGTGGTCTCTAGACTCGCTTGTATGTTCGATCGCGGTCAGGGTGATGGTGCGGGGTCTGGCGTTGGCCGGACCCCGGGCCGGGTCCTGGCTGATCGGATCCGGGCTCGGGAGCAGCGGATGCGATCTGATGAGGTCGGCACCGTCCGGGATGTGATGGAGTGGCTGGAGCTTCACTGCGTGGACCCGACCGATCCGATGGCGACCGGACCGGCCGGTGGGGTCGGGCGGCGCGCGGGCTCGGACGGGACGCCGTTGGTGGATGAGTTCGCCGCGTTGGAGTATGCGTCCTTGCGGGAGTTGGCACCGCCGACCGCGCGAGCGTTCCTGCTCGATGTCGCCGATCTGGTGCACCGCTTCCCGAAGCTGTTCCGCGCGGTGATGGCGTTGTGGATCCCGGTCTGGCAGGCCCGCAAGATCGCCGTCGCCTGCCGCCAGCTGTCCTTGGCTGCGGCGTTGCGGGTGGATGCCGAGATCGCGGCGAAAGCGGCGGGTCTGCCGTGGTCGCGGCTGCTGACCCAGTTGGATGCCGCGATCAAACGGGCCGATCCCGAGCTGGCCGAGCGGCAGCGGGTGAAGGCGAAGCAGGCTCGGTATGTGGCTTTGTGCCGATCCGAAGACGGGATCAACACGCTGATCGCGCGGGCTGACCAAGGCGATCTGGTCATGGTCTACGCGTTGGTCGAGCGACTGGCCGAGATCTTGGCGATGGAGGGCAACACCGAATTGGCCGATGCGCGGCGCGCGACCGCGTTCGGGCTGCTGGCGCAACCTGCGCTGGTGTTGCAGATGTTGCTACGCCACGCCCATGACAGTGCCCACGCTGAGACAAGCAACAACACGCCAACAGACAGCACGCCCGCAGACAGCGCGCCGGCCGGTGGAGGGAGTCAGGCTCAGGCTGCCAGCGAGGGAACGAGGGGGTCGGAACCGACCGCTGAGCCGGTCCAGGACAGTCTGCTCGGTGAGGATGAGCCGCCGGCCTGGACGGCTGAGGAGTACGCCGAGCCGCCGGATCCAATGCCGGATGCCGATTCCGGGTCGCGGTGGCGACGGCGACCGGCCCCACCTCCGGAATCGAGCCTGTTCCCGCCCGGGTGGTCATCCGAATCAGACTGGTCATCTGAACCAGGCAGGTCAGCCGAACCAGAGGGTGACAGTCCCAACAAGGCCTCGCCATGCCCCCATTGCGGAGCTGAGGATCGATCCGGGCTCCGGCTCAACCTGCCCGGACTCTCCGAGCTGCTGACCGAGCAGGGGCTCCGCGCGGCTCGGCCCAGAGTCGCCTTGAACGTGTATCTGACCGACCAGACCCTCGCTACCGGCGACGGCGTGGTCCGCGTCGATCACGCCGACTACGGGCCGATGCTCGCGAGCCAACTCCGCGAATTCTTGGCTACCCATGCCTGTTCGATCAGCGTGCGGCCCGTGCTCGATCCCGATCACCTGCCAGCCGTGGACGCGTACGAGATCCCCAAGGGTGTCCGAGATGCGGTCCGGCTCCGGCATGTCGCCTCGGTGTTCCCTTGGTCGAGCTCAACGAACTCTCACCTGGATCTGGATCATACGAACCCGTACCGGTGGGATGGCACTCCTGGCCAAACGGGTCCACGGAACCTCGGACCCCTGCTCCGCGGCGAGCACAACGCCAGGACCCATGGCTTGTGGACGGTCCAGGCACCCCATCCCGGCGTGTTCCTGTGGCGCTCGCCTCACGGGTACTACTTCCTGTGCACCAACCAAGGCACTCAGAGTCTCGGTCCACTCCCCGACGCCTGGAAGTAGCGCTGGTTGCGCCGGAAGTAGCGATGATCTCGAAAGTGTTGGCAGACTCGTGCCATGCCACGGTCCATCTGGAAAGGCGCGATCTCGTTCGGGCTGGTCACCATCCCGATCAAGCTCTACTCGGCGACGGAGGAGAAGGACATCAGCTTCCGCCAGGTTCATCCCACCGATGGCGGCCGGATCAAGTACAAGCGGGTCTGCGAGAAGTGCGGCAAGGAGATCCCGTATGCGGAGATCGCCAAGGGCTACGAGCTGCCCGATGGCCGGCTGGTCATCCTCACCTCCGAGGACTTCGACGACCTGCCGCTGAGCACCACCAAGGCGGTCGAGGTGGTGCAGTTCGTCGCCGAGGAGGAGGTGGATCCCACCTACTTCGCCAAGACGTACTTCCTGCAGGCCGATGGTCCGGGCATCAAGCCGTACGTGTTGCTGCGGGACGCGTTGACGAAGACCGGCAAGTCCGCCGTGGTGAAGGTCGCGCTGCGCTCCAGGGAGTCGTTGGCGTTGATCCGGTCCAAGGACGACGTGCTGCTGATGCACACCATGCTCTGGCCCGACGAACTGCGCGACGGGTCCTTCGCCGCCCCGCCGTCGGAGGTCACAGTGTCCGACGCCGAGGTCACCATGGCGCAGTCGTTCATCGATGCTCTGTCGGGCGATTTCGAGCCGGAGGAGTACCACGACTCCTACCGGGAGGCGCTGGAGGCGCTGGTGCAGTCCAAGGCGGAGGGCGTACCGCTGGAGGCCGAGCCGGAGGTGCAGGAGCAGGCCGAGGTCGTCGACCTGGTCGCCGCGCTGCGGGCCTCGGTCGAGGCGGCCAAGAAGCGGCGTGAGGCGGCGGCCGAGTCCAAGGCGGTCTGATCCCCGAAGCCGGTCAGATCAGGGGATTGCCTGCTGGAAGGCCGCGGCTACGGCATTCACGTCGTCCCCGGCGCCCGTCAGCGCGGTCGGCACGTCGGGATAGGTCCCGCCGCTCATCGACAGCGCGAGCACGAGCGTCCGACCGGAGTTGGTCGTCAGATAGCCGGCGAGGCTCTGCACCTTGGCGTACGCGCGGCCGGTGGCCGGGTCGACGGCCAGGCTGGTGCCGGTCTTGGCCGCGATCTTGCCGCGGGCCGGGCTGTCGTGCCCTGACAGCGCCATCGTCCCCGACTCGCCCAGCACGGGCTGGCCGGCGACCAGGGCGTCGCCCCAGGGCTGGGTCCGGACCCAGGTCATCCAGGCTGCCATCTGGGTCGGGGTGGTGGAGGCGGGATCGGCGCCCTGTCCGTCGAACAGCAGCACGTTGTCCGAGTCGAGCTCGGCGGCGTCGACCTGTTCGCGGATGCTCTTGAGCCCATCGGTGCAGTCGGTCGAGCCGCGCCCGGCCGCGAGCAGGCACAGCACCGCGTTCGCCCCGGTGTCATAGCTGGTCAGCAGGATCATCGTGCCGAACCGTTCCAGCGGCGGCGAGGTCAGCGTCGCCACCTTCCGGTCGTCCGGGTAGCGGGTGGGCTGGCCGGGACGACCCGGCAGTCCGGAGGTGCTGTTGCGCGCGACTGTCGGGGCGGAGACGGTCACGCCGGCGCGCCGGAGCGCCTCGATGAACAGGCTCCTGGCCCAGGTCGCGGCATCCGGAATGCGGTGGATCGTCACCTGGGAGGCACCCACCCCGATGGTGCCCGAGACGGTCAGCCGTTCCGGATGCCGCGGGTCGGGGGTGACCACCAACTCACCGGCCGCGTCCGCGGGCGCGGTCTTCACCGCGGACCGCACGGTGAAGGCTGCGGTCTGCGGTCGCATCCGCACCGTCGCCGGCCGACCCGGCGACGAGCCGCCGGTCACGGTGAGGTCGAGGATGTTGTCGTTGACGAAGATCGGCGGCACCGGCCCTTCCTGGCCGTCGAACGTCTGCCATAGCCGCGTGTCGATCACCACGTCGCCGTCGATCCGTTTGATGCCGGAGCTGGCGACCTGCTGGGCGAGGCTGTCCAGCCCGGCCAGCGGGTCGTCTTTCACCAGGGCCGCCGTCGGTGCGATGTCACCGTAGACGTGATCGATCGTGGTGGCGGTGAACGCCTGATCCACTCGGCCCTGCATCGCACCCCGGCCACCCAGGGCAAGATCGCCGGAGGCGACCAGGACCAGCGTCCCGGCGAGTCGGTCCCGCGTCCGTTTGCCCAGGGCATAGACCGGGGTGGTGATCACCCTGTCCGGCCCCAGAGTCGCGTACGCGGAGCCGATGGTGAACTCCTTGGCCGTCGACCCGGTGAAGACCAGCTCGTCGGGCCGGTTGGCCAGCAGCACCTCACCGGTCTCCGGGTCGCTGACTCGATAGAGTCAGCGGGCGCCGCTGTATTCCGGCTTGGCCATGATCGTCCGGGCTGCCTCCGGCAGGGTGCCGACCGGGTCCGGCCCGATGGGGCCGGCTCCGCCGGTGCAGCCGGCCAGCAAGGCCAGGATGATCACCAATGCGGGTGCGACTCTGCCCGTCATCACTGCTCCTTCGTGCTCCGACGTCACCGCGTGCGCTTGGTCGACGCGGTCGTCCCGTATTCGAGCCGGACGAGCCGATCCTTCTTGTCCTTGACACAGGTCCATGGCGCGGAGCCATAGATCTGGACATAGCGACCCCGCTTGTCGGTGACCAGGATGTGGGTGTTCAGATGCGTCGATGACTGAGTAGCACAGCGCTGCGCTTCGTCGAACTTCGAGCCGGTGATCTTGAGTTGCACCGCGAGTTGGTCACCGCGGACCTTCAGGGTGCCCTTGATCGATGGTTTCCCGCGGATCGTGAACTCTGCCTTCTTCTTGCTTGCCTTCTTCAGCCGTACGGTCTGTGGGAATACGTCCTCGCCCTTCGACGTGTTGACGAGCCCGCCGGAACCGCCTTCCTCGTGCAGCACCTTGAACAACTCGACCTTGGCGCGGCGGAGGTCGAATCCCTTGGGGATCGTGTCTGTGAAGCTGGCACTGACTTGACCCGAATTGGAGCCCCGCAGTATGGCCGAGGCGACCGTTACACCCGACGCGGGCTGGGCATTGAAGCACTCCTCCCCGTCGTGGGACCCGTTCTGGTAGGTGTTGCGCCAGTAGTCGCAGGTTCGGGTGGCAAAACCCCAGCTGTTGAGCTCGTCGAGGCCGATGCCGAGTGTGCAGTCGCCGTACTCCCAGCGTCCGGTGCCGACACCGTCATAGCTGCACTCCTTGCTGACCGGCGTACGGAGGATGTAGGTCGTCATAAAGTAGGGGCCGGTGAGGTAGTTGTTGCGGAAATCGCAGCTATAGCCGTACGCTCCCCACGAATCCGGTTTGAGAGAGAAGAGGGCATTGTCGGGACCGGTGCACGGTCGGCCACGGCTGTGATAGCCATCCCAGGAGGTGAAGTCGATCTCGAGTTCGTTCGGTGGCTCACCCGGCAACGTCGGATACCAAGACTCGACTAGCGTCTCATTGACCCACTTGTTCTGGATCTCGCCGACGTAAATGGGCGGTCGTTCGCCAGGTTGCGCTGACGCGCACCCCCAGTTGAACCAGTCCACCCGATCTCGATCGCGCACGGCAACGGTCGTGAGGTCCATGCACTTGCTGACCTGCCAGCGATCCCAGAGCGCGGGCAGGAACTTGTTGTAGACCCAGCGGGTGAAGGCGTACCGTGACACGCTCAACAGCCCATCCTGATCGAGGATCCACACCTGAGCACTGACTTGGTGTCCGACGGTGGACAGCAGGCCATAGTCCGCGAGCACGTGGTGCTTGTGGTTGTTGATGGCATCCTGCATGTGCTGCTGGTTGGTGGCGATGGTTTTCTGAACTTCGTTGTAGGTAGGCGTGAACTCGTCGTTCACGGAATGGTCGTCCGGATCCGACTCGGGCGTCGTCGAAGCGGTGATCGCCAGCGCGGCAGCGGTCAACTCCAGCAAGATGCTCCCCCCTTCCCCGCCCGGTATGAGGGCCATGACCGGCGCTGCCAGGTCGGCGACGCCCTCGAACAGGCCGAGCAGATCAGGGCCCGGCTTCGATGGTGCCGGAGCTCGGATGCTCTGCGCCTGACCCAGCTTGAGGTCGTCCACGATCGAGGGGAACTCGGAATTCTCGTCGACGAACAGGGCGTTCTTCAGATCGGAGAGGTGGTCGAAGTGAGTGACTGCCTGGCTCGCCCAATACAACTCACTGATCAGCTGATTGCTCGTCGTCGTCCAACTGTCAACGGAGACTCCGCTCCCGTTCGGCGGCGTACAGGTCTCATAGCGATTGGGATTCTCGCTGATCGGCTGCCCGTTGCACCTGGCTACCAGGTCGTCCATGTATTGCTTCAGCTGAAGTGCGGTGTTGTCGATGTTGGCCGACATATAGGTGTTGCGCACCGGTATCGCGAGTTCAAGCAGTTGTTGGGCAGCGACGAGAGCGGGCTGATCCAAGGTGGGGAAGTTCCCGTACGGGCGGTAGCGGGCGAATGTCTTGCTCGCCGGGTCGAGCCTCCAGGTGCGGACGCCGTGCGTACCGCGGGCGACGAGCGCGTGCGCGGTGGAGGCAGGGTCGAGCCGAGGCGTGTCGATCGTCGAGAAGCGGGACGGGTTGCTCCACAGGTCGTCGGTGAGCGCCGGCACCCCGGACGACCAGGTCGACCAGGCATTGGTGTCGGGGTCGAAGCTCCAGACCTGGAGACCGGTGCTGCTGCGGGCCAGCACGTCCTCCCGGCCGTCCCCGTCGACGTCGGCGACCCGGAAAGTGCCCCAATGCTGGGCCTGGCTCCACATGCTGTCTGCGCCGATGTTGAGCGTCGGCGATGTCTGCCAGGTGTTGTCGGGCTGCAAGGTCTGGATCACCAGGCCTCCGGGGACCCTGCCGGCCACAGAGGCTGCGGCGGACAGGCCACGGATCGGCTTGACCGTGGAGTAGAACTCGGAATTGTCGTACGGGTTGCCGTTGAAGGGCCCGGCCTGCCCAGGTTCGGTACCGAAGTACCAGGCCCCCCAACCATCGGCTCTCGACTCGGTGCCATCGAAGGTGTAGGTCACCACTCCGTGGGGTGACCGGGCGATCAAGGTCTTGGTGTCGTACTCGTGGATCGTGCTGTAGTAGGCCGCGTTGGTGTAGCCCGCCTCGTCATTGAACGATGCGTTGAGCGACGACTGCTCCCAGACGCCCTCGACCCACCGGAACAAGACCACACCGGTCTTCAGCCGGTACAGCACGTTCTTCTTGGTGGAGCCTTCCGGGGAACCCAGCGGCACCAGCTTCATCGTCAGGTAGTTGTCCGGGTCGTTGTCCTTGGTCGGGTCGCTCAATGGCGGGTTACCGGCCAGCTGCTCCCAGCTCGCGACATCTCTGGTGGCCCCGGGGACGTAGCGGTAGGCGATGATGCCCTTCGGTCCGCGGATCACCACCTCCGCCTTCCCGTCGCCAGTGACGTCGCCGACCTGCAGGGTCGACCAGTACGCCTGCTTGTTCCAGCCGTCGGCGTCGGAGAGGATCGGGTCGATCTTGATCTGGCTCCACTGACCGAGAGCGGCATCGAAGCGGTAGACCTGGATGCCGGTGGCGCCCCGAGCAACCATCTCGTCAGCCCCGTCGCCGTTAAGGTCGCCGTAGCGGATGTTGGCGAAGTGCTCGGGATGGTCGTCGTTCCAGCCGTTCAGGTCGGTCAGTGCCGGGATGTTGTAGGTCGGGCCCTTCGCGCACAGGTAGTCCAGGTCCGGGTTCGGATTCGGGCAGGTGAGCGCCGGCGCGGGTGCCGGGGCGCTGACCGTGGGACTCGGTTTCGGCCTGGGCTTCCGGTCCGGCTTCGCCTCCGCGGCCGGCACCAGTGTGATCACCAGCATCAGTCCGAGGAGTGCGGCTATCCAGGCACTGATGGAGCGTCGGCGCGTACGAGTCATGGTGGAACCCCCCTGTCCGACTCCACCGTGGCCTTACCTGCGTTCCGGCGCCATTGACCTACGTACGACGTCCTCGTGCACCGGGGTACGTCCGGCGCATTCCTCTGGAGGTAGTGGTCAGAGAGATTGTCGTCAGTCCTGGGACAGGAAGCGCAGCGCGGCCAGCACCCGACGATGCCCGTCGTCGCTCTCGGACAGGTCGAGGGCGTCATAGATGTGAGAGGTGTGCTGGACCACCGCTCGCAGCGAGATGCCCAGCTGTCGGGCGATCGCGGTGTTCGACCTGCCCTGCGCCAGCAACGCCAGCACATCACGCTGCCGCGGCGTGAGCCGGTCGAGCTCCGGGCTCTCGACCCGAGCCCGGGCCACCATCAAGGCGACGACCTCGGGATCGAGCACGATGCCCCCGGAGCCGACCCGCCTCAGGTCCTCGACGAATGTCTTGACGTCGGCGATCCGCTGTTTCAGCAGGTATCCGGTGCCGGCTGTCTGGTCCGCCAGCAGCTCCAGCGCGTACTGCCGCTGCAAGTGCTGAGACAGCACGACGATGCCGACCTGAGGGAGCCGGCGCCTGATCTCCAGCGCGGCGCGCAGGCCCTCGTCGGTGTGCGTCGGCGGCATCCTGATGTCGGTCACCACCAGGTCCGGCGCCAGCTCGAGGCAGATCCGGACCAGATCCTCAGCGTCTGATGCGGTGCCCACCACCGAGAGGCCGGCGGCCTCCAGGATGTGCTGCAGCCCAGCGCGCAGCAGGGCCTCGTCCTCCCCGATCACGATCCGCATGGCAGCTCCACTCTCAGCCGGGTGCCAGCACCCGGCGGGCTCTCGACGGTCAGCCGACCGCCCAGCACGTCGACTCGATTGGCGATGCCGGACAGCCCGGCGCCCGTGCCGGCGACGGCGCCGCCGACCCCGTCGTCGATGACGACGATGATCAGCCGGTTGCCCTCGCGATCCACCCGGACGTCGAGCCGGGTGGCCTGTGCATGCTTCACCGCGTTGGAGAGCGCCTCGGCGATCACGAAGTACGCGGTGCTCTCGACGGTCGGTGGCAGGGTCATCGTGCGATCCGAGACGGCCACGCTGGTGGGCAGCGGCATCCGGTCCGCCAGATCCACCACGGCCGGGATCAGGCCGCGCTCCATCAGCGGGGCCGGCATCACGTCGTGGACCAGCTCGCGCAGCTCCCGCGCGGCGCCGTCGATTCGCTCCCGGAGACGCTCGGCGGCCTCCGGCAGATCGGCCGGGCGCTGCTCCAGCTCGGCCAACTCCTGTGCCTGGAGCGCCAGAAGGACCAGCTCCACCTGCAGCCCGTCGTGCAGATTCTGGGCAAGCCGGCGACGTGCGCGGTCGCCGGCCTCGACCAGACGTTCCCGAGACAGCTGCAACGCCGACTGGTTGGCGCGCAGCTCGGCGGTGAGCCGGGCGTTCTCGAGCGCGACGGCCGCGATGGCACCTGCCGCGCGCACCGGCTCAGGGTCGGGGTTCAGGTCGGCGTCGTAGGTGATCACGCCCACTCGACGCGAACCAAGGCCGATCTCGACACTTGCCCGGTCCGCGTCGGGCCTCGGTGGGCGGATCGGGTTGCCCGCGGCGTCCAGATAGGCCGAGCCCGACCAACGACCCAGTTCGACCGACGGATCGCCCAGGGCGCGGCGCAGAGCCGCGAGCACCGGTGCCACTGCCGTGTCGTCGGCCGGGTCGTCGGCGGTGTCCCCGATCCATTCGCCGAGCTCGGTCACCTCGCCCGTTCGGGCGAAGACGCCCTGCAGCATCGCCCACAAGAAGACGATCGGCAGGCCGGCCAGCAAAGAGAGCTGAAAGGCCACCAGACCCTCGGCCGAGAGCGCGAGCAACGGAGCCAGCACATTGGCCCCCAGCGGAACCGACAGGACGGCGACGATCCCGTAGGCGTACAGGGTGGCCAGCACCACGCGCTGCTGTGCGGGTGCCCGGCGGATCCGTGCCAGCAACACCCAGGCGGTGCTGAGCATGACCAGCATCCCGGCCAGCGACTGCACCGTGCCGCCCAACGCCACCAGGTCGGGACGGTCGGCCACCGCCAGCGACACGGGGTAGGGGCCGTCGACCTCGAACAGGTACAGCGGCGCCTGGAGGACCAGCGCGACGATGAAGCCGCCGATCACCGTGACCTGCGACAGCCGCGAGCGGATCCGTCCGGAGGGGAAGACGTGCAGCAGCCACACGATGAACACCAGCGGGCTGGTGGCCGCCGCCGTGCCGATCGCGGCCACCGGGGTCGAGGTGAGGTTGCCGGCGGCGGACAGGAACCAGCTAAGCCCGGTAAGCACCATGATCAGGCCGCAGCGGTTCCCCGGGCGGCGGGCCCACGCCACCAACCCCGTGCCGAGGTAGACAAGTGCGGTCGCGGTGATGCACACGTAGAGCATGACCGGACCGGCCTGCTCGACCAGGAAATAGCTGATCTGGCCGTAGGCGATGACCGTGCTGGCCAGCGCAATCACACCCAACGCCCCGCACAGGGATTGCCGAAGGGCCGAGCGGTGACGCTGGCGACTCGTCACGGGATATGTATATCCAAGCGGTTCGCCGCGTCGACGCCTACCTCACCAGCCAGGCGTCGCCGACCTTCTGCTGAGTCCGGAACCCGGCCAGCACGGCTGGGGCGGCGGCCTGCTCGAGCTTCTTGCCCAGGATCGGGATGGCCACCTTGAGCACGCCGGTCAGCTCGGCAACGGTGCCGGGCCCGTCGGCCGACAGCACGACGATGCCCTGCATGGTGACCGGCTGACCGGGCACGCTCATCGACACCCGGCCGGTCCGGTGGCCGGCCGCGTCCGCGGGCCCCCAGTCGATCTTCTCCGAGACGGTGAGCTCCGGACCGGTGAACTTGGCCGCAGCAGCCGGGGCGGGCAGCCTGCGGATGGTGTGCGTCGTGGTGCCAGTCACGGTCGCCTCATGCGAGCGGGCGTGGGTGGCCTTGCACACCTCCTCCAGGTAGGCGCGGTCGGTCATCATCGCGAAGACCTCCTCGACTCCAGCGGTGAACTCGACACGTGACCTGATGTCCATGTGCGCCATCATGGCACGCGCCGGCTCGGGCAGGCTTATGGTCGAATGTGACAGGCACACAGACGTGCCACAGATCCGAAGGACGGGCAGCAGCGGTGACGACATTCGAGCTCGAACTCGAACGCGACAAAGCCGAAAAGATCAACGAGGTGGCCGAACGTGGCGCCGCCCTGGCGCGAGAGCTCGGCTACGACGCCGAGTCGGTGCAGACCTTCCTGCGCCACTACTTCCGACACGTCGACGCGCTCGACGTCGCCGAGCGCAGCGTGGACGACCTGCTGGGCATGGTTCGCAGCCACTACCGGCTGGCCGAGAACCGTCCCGCAGCCCGGGCGACGATCGCCATCCGAACGCCCAGCCAGTCCGACGACGGCTGGACCTGCGGTGGCGCCACCGTGGTTCAGATCGTCACCGACGACCGGCCGTTCCTGGTCGACTCGGTGACCATGGAGGTGCTCCGGCAGGGCTGGAGCATCCGCGAGGTCTTCCACCCCCAGTTCTTGGTCGATCGTGACCTCAGCGGCGCGCTGCACGGCATCCTGACCGCGGAGCAGGCGGCGTCGGGCGAGCCTCGGCGCGGCACCACGGACCAGCCGACAGACGTGGTCGCCGAGTCCTGGATGCACCTGGAGATCACCCCGCCCAGCGGTCAAGGCCACCCCGAGCGGTTGACCGAGGCGCTGGAGCAAGGCCTGCGGGAGGTGCTGCAGCTCGTCGAGGATGCCGTGGAGGACTGGGCCAAGATGCAGCAACGGGCAGGGGAGACGGTGGCCCTGCTGACGTACGGTGAACTGCCCGCCGGCCGGCGCACGGAGGGTGAGGTCGCCGCGGAACTGCTCAGCTGGCTCACCAACAGTCACTTCACCTTCCTCGGCTACCGGGAATACCGCTATCAGCCGGCCGACCCCGAGACCGGGACCCCGGCCAGCTACGTCGCGGTGCCCGCCACCGGTCTCGGCATCCTGCGGGGCGACGCCGACGAGGCCTCGACCTTCCATGCGCTGCCCCGCGACGACCATCCGCTGCTGCTGGTGATCACCAAGGACAGCTACAAGTCCCGGGTGCATCGGCCCTCCTATCTGGACTACCTCGGCATCCGGCTGTTCGACGCGGCCGGCAACGTCGTCGGCGAGCGCCGATTCCTCGGCCTGTTCGCCTCGACCGCCTATTCGGAGTCGGTGACCCGGATCCCGCTGCTGCGACAGAAGGCGCGGGAGGTGCTGCGCCGCTCGCAGTACGACGAGTCCAGCCACGGCGGCAAGGCAGTCATGGACGTGCTGGAGACCTTCCCGCGCGACGAGCTGTTCCAGAGCCCGATCGCGGAGCTGGCGCCCACGATCGAGAAGGTCGCGCATCTCAAGGAACGCCGGCAGGTCAGGCTGTTCGTCCGGCGCGATCCGTACGGCCGCTATCTGTCCTGCATCGTCTATCTGCCCCGGGACCGCTACACCACCGCGGTGCGGAACAAGATGCAGGACATCTTGGTGAACGGGCTCGGCGGCTCCTCGATCGAGTTCACCGCCCGGGTCACCGAGTCGGTGCTGGCCCGCCTGCATTTCGTGGTGGGCATGCCCCGGGGCACCGCCTCGGGTGAGGTCGACGTCCGGGCGCTGGAGCGGGAGCTGACCCTGGCCACTCGGTCCTGGGACGACGAGTTCGCCGAGCTGCTGCCCGGCGCGCGCAATCCCGATCTGCTGGCGGAGCGGGTGAAAGGGCTGCCGGAGGGCTACAAGGAGGACTACCGGCCCCAGCAGGGGATCATGGACCTCACCGCGATCATCGACCTGTCCGGACCCGAGGACATGGCGATGGCGATGTATCGGCCGGATCGCGCGGATGACGACGCCGACCTGCGGTTCAAGATCTTCCGCTGGTCCCAGACGCTGTCGCTGTCCAAGATCATGCCGCATCTGTCGCTGCTCGGCGTCGACGTGGTGGACGAGCGGCCGTACGAATTGGTGTTCGGGGAGCACAAGCGAGGCTTCGTCTACGACTTCGGGGTCGTCGTCCCCGGTGGTCGGGCAGCGGTGGAGAAGCGCTGGGACACCGCGGCCCGGGAGCAGTTCATGGATGCGTTCGCTGCCTCGTACAGCGGCCGCAGCGAGCCCGACCGGTTCAACTCGCTGGTGATGGGCGCCGATCTGGGCTGGCGGCAGGTCGCGCTCCTTCGGGCCATCGGCCGCTACTTGCGCCAGACCGGGTCCACCTATTCGCAGACCTACGTCGCCCAGTCACTGACCGCCAACGTCGAGATCGCCCGGCTGCTGGTGGAACTGTTCGAGACCAAGTTCAACCCCGAACTCGAGTTGAGCAGGGCCGACCGGGCCGAGGAGGTCGAAGACATCCGGGACAAGATCAAGCTCGCCCTGGACTCGGTGGCCAGCCTCGACCACGACAAGATCATCCGCTCGTATCTGGGCATCATCGACGCAGTGATCCGGACCAGCTTCTATCAGCCCGGCCGAGACACGGTGGCGTTCAAGCTGTTGCCGCGCAAGATCGCGGACCTGCCGCAGCCACGGCCGGCGTACGAGATCTTCGTCTATTCGCCGCGGGTGGAAGGCGTGCATCTGCGCTTCGGTGCGGTGGCGCGCGGCGGCCTGCGCTGGTCCGATCGTGCCGAGGACTTCCGGACCGAGGTGCTCGGCCTGGTCAAGGCGCAGATGGTGAAGAACACCGTGATCGTCCCGGTGGGCGCCAAGGGTGGCTTCTATTGCAAGCATCTGCCGGATCCGAGCCTCGATCGGGAAGCCTGGCTGGCCGAGGGCAAGGCCTGCTATCAGTTGTTCATCTCCAGCCTGCTGGACATCACCGACAACATCGTCGGCGGCGAGGTGGTGCCGCCGCAGCACGTGATCCGCTACGACAGCGACGATCCCTATCTGGTGGTGGCGGCGGACAAGGGCACCGCGAGCTTCTCCGACATCGCCAATGCGATCTCCTTGGAGTACGGGTTCTGGCTCGGCGACGCCTTCGCCTCCGGCGGCTCGGCCGGCTATGACCACAAGGGCATGGGCATCACCGCGCGTGGCGCCTGGGTCTCGGTCCAGCGGCACTTCCGCGAGCTGGGCATCGACCCGCAGACCCAGGACTTCACCTGCGTGGGCATCGGCGACATGTCCGGCGACGTGTTCGGCAACGGCATGCTGCGCAGCGAGCACACCAAGCTGGTCGCCGCCTTCGATCATCGACACGTGCTGATCGATCCCAATCCCGATCCCGTCGCGAGCTTCGCCGAGCGCAAGCGGTTGTCCGAGTTGGGCCGATCGAGCTGGGGCGACTATGACACCTCGTTGATCTCCGTGGGTGGTGGGGTGTTTCCCCGGACGCTGAAGTCGATCGGGATCACGCCGCAGATGCGTAAGGCGCTTGGCATCGCCGAGTCGGTCGTGGAGTTGTCGCCGGCCGAGCTGATCAGCGCGTGCCTGCGGGCACCGGTGGATCTGCTGTGGAACGGCGGCATCGGCACCTACGTCAAGGCCACCGCCGAGAGCCATGCCCAAGTGGGCGACAAGGCCAACGACGGCCTGCGGGTCAACGGCTCCGAGATACGCGCCCGGGCGGTCGGGGAGGGCGGCAACCTCGGGCTCACTCAGCTGGGCCGGATCGAGTACGCCTTGCGGGGCGGCCGATCCGGTAAGGGTGGTCGGATCAACACCGACTTCATCGACAACTCCGCCGGCGTCGACACCTCCGACCACGAGGTCAACATCAAGATCTTGTTGACCGGTGAGGTGAACGCCGGGCGGCTGACCATGCCGGACCGAGACGAGCTACTGGCCTCGATGACCGATGAGGTGGCCGAGCTGGTGCTGGAGCACAACTACGACCAGAACCTGGCGCTGGCCAATGCGGTCTACCAGTCGGCGTCGATGGCCGGTGTGCACGAGGACTGGATGGAGCGACTGGTCGAGCGCGGCGTCCTCGACCGGGCGATCGAGTTTCTGCCCACCAGCGAGGAGATGGCGGAGCGCCGGCGCGAGCATCGGGGGCTCACCTCACCCGAGCTGTGCACCCTGATGTCGTACACCAAGATCATGCTGGCCCGGGATGTGCTCAGCTCCGACCTGCCCGATGATCCCGATCTGGCCGACCGGCTGGTGGACTATTTCCCGACGCCGCTGCGTGAGCGCTACGACGACCAGATCCGTGGCCACCGGCTGAGCCGGGAGATCATCACCACGATGTTGGTCAACGACTTCGTCAACAAGGCCGGCAACACCACCCTCTATCGGCTGTCGTCGGAGACCGGGGCGGGTGTGGCGGATCTGATCCGGGCCAACGTCGCGGCCCGGACCATCTTCTCCGCCCCGGAACTGGAGCTCGAGCTGGAAGGGCTGGACTTCCAGATCAGCGCCGAGGTGCAGACGGAGCTTCGCCTGGAGATCCGGACGCTGGTCGAACGCGCAACTCGCTGGCTGGTGAACAACCGCCGGCGGCCGATCGACATCAGCGCCTGCGTCGACTTCTACGCCGAGCCGGTCGCCGATCTCGCCGAGGTGCTGCCGGAGCTGCTGTCGGGCCGGGACGCGGATGCGTACAGCAAGGCGTTGAAGGGCTACCTGGCCAAGGGCGTGCCGGAGAAGCTGGCTCGTCGAGTGGCAACGCAGCCGTACCTGTTCGCGGCGTTGACGATCGTGCCGACTGCTGCTCAGATGCATGTCGACGCCGACACGGTGGCCAGCGTGCACTTCAGTCTCGGTCAGCGACTGGGTCTGGACCGACTGCTGGCTCGGATCATCGAGCTGCCACGGACGGATCGCTGGGAGATCATGGCCCGGGCTGCGCTCCGCGACGACCTGCACGCGGTCCAGTCCGACCTGACCGCCGAGGCGATGTCGATCGCGACCTCGGGCTCGACCAAACAGCGGATCAACTTGTGGGAGAAGGAGACCCCTGGAGTGCCGGAGTCGATCAAGACACTGCGTTCGATCTGTGACGGCAAACCGGAGCTGGCCAAGACATCCGTGGGACTAAGGGTGGCTCGCGGATTGCTGTCCCGCGCATGAGGATCGATCTGCACACCCATTCCGCCGTCTCCGACGGCACGGACTCGCCGGCCGAGCTGGTGGCCGCAGCCGCAGCCACCGGACTGGCAGCGGTCGCCCTGACCGACCACGACACCTTCGACGGCCTGCCCGAGGCGCTGGCAGCGGGTCAACGGCTGGGTATCGAGGTGGTGCCCGGGATGGAACTGTCCTGTTCACGGGGCGGGCAGAGCGTCCATCTACTGGCGTACGGGGCCGACCCCGCCGATGCGAGCTTGGGCGCGGAGATGGCACTGGTGCGGGATGGGCGCAGCAGCCGGTTGCGGCCGGTGCTGGCCAAGCTGGCCGAGCTCGGGGTGCCGGTCACCGAGGAGTCAGTGCTCTCCTTCGTCGGCAGCAGCCCTTCGGTGGGGCGGCCGCACATTGCCGACGCGCTGATCGCCGCCGGGCATGTCAAGGATCGCAAGGAGGCGTTCGATCGCTTCCTCGCCGACGGCGGTCCGGCGCATGTGGAGCGCTACACCATCGATGTGGCCAAGGGCATCGACCTGGTGCACAACGCCGGCGGCGTAGCGGTCATCGCCCATCCCTGGGGCCGGGGCAGGGAGCAGGTGCTGCCGGTGGAGGTGTTGGAGCAGCTGGTCGCCGAGCACGGCCTGGAGGGCATCGAGGTCGATCACCAAGACCACGACGAGGCGACCCGCGCCGGATTGCGAGCGTTGGTGCAGCGACTCGGAGTGCTCGGCACCGGATCCAGCGACTATCACGGCACCGGCAAGGTCGATCACGACTTGGGCGTGAACACCACCGACCCCGAGACGTACGCGGCCCTGCGCAACTTGATGGCCGTGCGTGATCTGAGATGAGCCCGCAGAAGGCCTGGGTCGTGGCGGTGGCCAACCAGAAGGGCGGCGTGGCCAAGACGACCACGGTCGGCTCCTTGGGCGCGGCCTTCGCTGCCCAAGGGCTGAAGGTGCTGCTGGTCGACCTCGACCCGCAGGCCTGCTTGACGTTCTCGTTGGGTATCGACCCGGAGAGCCTGGAGCGCTCGGTGCACCAGGTGCTGCTGGGGGAACTGAAGGCCGCCGCGGTGCTGCTGTCCACCGAGGATGGGGTGGATCTGCTGCCCGCCACCATCGAGTTGGCCACGGCCGAACAGGCGCTGCTCATGCGTACCGGCCGGGAGCGGCTGCTGAAGACCGCGTTGGCGCCGCTGCTGAAGTCCTACGACGTGATCCTGCTGGACTGCCCACCATCGCTCGGGGTGCTCACCACCGTCGCGCTGACCGCGGCCGACGGGGTGCTGATCCCGCTGCAGTGCGAGACGCTGAGCCATCGTGGGGTCGGTCAACTGCTGGACACGATCCACGACGTCAAGCGAATGACCAACCGGCGGCTGAAGGTGATCGGCGTGCTGCCGACCTTGTACGACAGCCGGACCAGTCACGGGCGACTTGTGTTGGAGCGGATCGGAGCGGACTACGGCGTACCGGTCATCGAGCCGCCGATCCCGAAGTCCGTCCGCTTCGCCGAAGCCCCCGCCGCCGGGCGCTCGATTCTGACGACCGCGCGCACCAGCAAGGGCGCCCTCGCCTATCGCGAGGTCGCGGAGTCGTTGTTGGCCGCCCGAGGCTGATTACTTGGACGCGTGAGAAGGAGATTTGGCACGTGATTTGGTCGAAATCAGATGCCAATACTCCTTCTCGATTCCCCTGTGGATAACCATCCACGGGCCTTGACTGGGTGCGACGCTGCCCGGCATGAGCAGATTTGCCGAGGAGTGGGCACAGACCCGGGTGAGCCGATCCAGGGCCGATTGGGCCCGCCGCGAGATCGGCCGGGGCACGCTGAGAGGCCAGCGGTACGACCGGGCAACGCCCGGCTACTACCGTGCCACCAGTGGGCAGCGAGATGGCGAGGGCGCTGTGGTCAACTCGGCCCAGCGCATCCGCGATGCCCAGTCTGTGATGCCATCGGGTGCGCTGATCGCTGGCTGGGCGGCCGCGTACGCGCATGGCATCGACGCCCTCGACGGGCTCGACCACCTCACAATGAAACCCCTACCCGTGCCAGTGCTCTTGCCACCGGGATCTCGCCGCCGAAGCACTCCTGAAATCCGCTATCGGCAGAGCATCCGACAAATCCGCGGCGACGTCATCGAGGGCATACCGGTCACGATGCTGCTGCGGACCGCGTACGACCTGGCCCGCGAAGCGCCCGACCTGACCGAAGCCGTCGCCGCCCTGGACGCCATCCTCCGCACTCGCCGACTCAAGCCTGAACACCTCCAGCGCAACCTCGGACGTATTGCCGGCCATCGTGGCTCCAGCCAAGCCCGCCAGGCCGTCGACCTGGCCCGTATCGGGGTCCGTAGCACCTGGGAATCCCGGCTCCGGATGCTCGCCGTTCTCGAACTCGGCTTGCTCGATCTGCAACCCAACCGAGCAGTCTTCGACCACCAGGGCTATCTCCTCGGTATCCCTGATCTGCTCGACGTCGATGCCGGCCTGGCACTCGAGTATGACGGCGGCACCTGGCGATCAGACCGCGCCGAAGGACACCGCGACCGTGATCAGCACCGTGAGGACAACGCCCGCGAGGAACGGCTGGAACGTGCCGGGCTCATCGTCGTACGTGCCGAGAAGCGCGATCTCACCACCTACCGACGCCAACTCATCGGACGGATCGCCACCGCCCGCGCCGACGGACTCCGCCGAGACCGTACTCGGGACCGCTGGACCCTCGACGAGCCCTCCGATTGGTATGGCTACGACTACTACTGCTGATGGATCGTCACGAGAAGGAGTATCGGCACCTGATTTCGGCCAAATCAGGTGCCAAATCTCCTTCTCGTCGGCTTCCTGGCCGCGATTACTCCGTGGCGGCGGACTTGTTACGGCGACGGCGCCTGCGGCGCTTGGTGGGTGCGTCGCCATCGGCCGGCGCGCCATCGACCGGCGCGCCATCGACCGGCGCGTCAGCGACGGCCTCGGGTGTCGTGTCGGTGGACTCGCTCACGCCGGTTTCGCTTGCGCCGGCCTCCTCGGTGCCCTCCACCGGTACGCCGTTGCGCAGCCGGCGGCGGGTCCGCTGCCGCTTGGGCCGCTCGCAGCGCCGCTTCTCGCGCTCGGCATCGGCGGCCGCGTCATCGACCTCGACATCCTGATCACGGTCGCGGGCGGGGCGCTCACGCGCCGGCAACGGCACCAGACGGCCGGTGACCGTGCGATCGATCCCGAGGTCGTGATAGAGGTGGTCCGAGGTCGAGTAGGTCTCTTCGGGTTCGGCGAACGGCAGGTCGAGGGTGTTGTTGATCACCTTCCACCGGGTCACATCGGCCCAGTCCACGAAGGTGATCGCGACGCCGGAGGCGCCGGCCCGACCGGTACGCCCGATGCGGTGCACGTAGGTCTTGTCGTCGTCCGGGCACTCGTAGTTGATCACATGGGTGACCCCCTCGACATCGATGCCACGGGCCGCGACATCGGTGGCGACCAGGACATTGACCGCGCCGGAACGGAACTTCTTCAGCGCCTTCTCGCGGAGCACCTGGCTCAAGTCGCCGTGAATCGCCGTGACCGAGAAGCCGCGCTCGGCCAAGTCGTCGGCGAGGCGCTGGGCCGCTCGCTTGGTGCGGCAGAACACCATCACCCGGTTGCGGTTCTCCGCCTGCAGGACGCGGGACACGATCTCCGGCTTGTCGAGGTCGTGGACCTGGTAGACGAACTGCGCCGTGGTCGGGACCGTCGTCGTATCGTCGGAGGACTCGGCTCGGATGTTCACCGGATGGCGCAGGTGATGCCGGGCCAGTGCCACGATGGCCGACGGCATGGTGGCGGAGAACAGCATCGTCTGGCGCAGCTCAGGGGTCTTGGCCAGGATCCGCTCGACGTCGGGCAGGAAGCCCAGATCCAGCATCTCGTCGGCCTCGTCCAACACGAGCACCTTGATGTGGGACAGGTCCAGCGAGCCGCGGTCGGCCAGGTCGAGCAGGCGGCCGGGTGTGCCGACGACGACCTCGACGCCAGCCGCCAGTGCATCCAGCTGCGGCTCGTAACCGACTCCGCCGTACACCGTGAGCACTCGAGCCTTGCGGATCGACGACGCCGTGGTCAGGTCCTTGCTGACCTGCAGGGCGAGCTCGCGGGTCGGGGTGACGATCAGCGCCTGCGGGGCGCCGGGCTTGGCCTGCAGCTCGAAGTCACGCTCGCTGGGCACGACGATCCGCTGCAGCGCGGTGATGCCGAACGCGAGTGTCTTGCCGGTGCCCGTCCGGGCCTGGCCGATCATGTCGGTGCCAGTCAGCGCGATGGGGATCGACATCTGCTGGATCGGGAAGGGGTGGACGATGCCCACCTGGGCCAGGGCGGCCACGATGTCAGGTAGCACACCGATGCTGCCAAACGTCGCCTGTTCGGCTGCTGGGGATTCGACCGGTGCCGGGTCGGCGAGGGCTGTGGTCGTAGTCTCGGTAGTCAGGATCTCGTACTTTCGTGTGACAGAGTTCGTGTGACGCGGTCGGTGCGCGCTGGCGGATGTCTCAGTCCGCGCGTCGCATAGACAAGTGCGCCAACGATCATCCTATCGCGCCCCGGTCACGACGCCGCGCAGCACCGATACCCTGACAGCATGAGCTCCGTGCCAACCAGTGATGACGGCTACCGCGAAGGTGCGATAGATCTGCTGGGCATCCTCGCGTACGGGGCACTGACCGCGTTCGAGCGAATGGCCGAGGACGCCCAGGCCGCGCCGACGCTGGCTGACAAGGTCGAGCTCGCCACCGTCGCCGCCCGCCAGATCGACCACTTCAAGTCGGTGTCAGCACAACTGGCGACGATGGGTGTCGACGTGATGGCGGCCATGGCGCCTTTCCACGCGCCGTTCGACGCCTTTCACGCCTATACCAAGCCCAAGGACTGGTACGAGGGCCTGGTCAAGGCGTTCGTCGGCGACGGCATCGCGGCGGATTTTTATCGCGAGATCGCGGCCTTCGTCGATGCCGACACCCGCAATCTGGTCAATGAGGTGCTGGCCGACGAGGGCCTGCAGGCCTACATCGTCGCCCAGGTCCGGCTGGGCATGGAGCACGACCCGAAGCTTGCCGGCCGACTGTCGCTGTGGGGACGCCGCCTGGTTGGCGAGGCGCTGAGCCAGGCGCAGCGGGTCGCTGCCGACCGGGATGCGTTGACCAGCCTGCTGACCGGCACGGTGGACCGACCCGGCCTGGACCTGGCCGCGATCAGCCGGATGTTCTCCCGGCTGGTCGCCAATCACACCAAGCGGATGGCCGAACTCGGCCTCAAGGCCTAGCACGACCACTCAGTACGCAGGCCTAGCCCGAGCCGAAGCCCACCCGACGGGCGCTCTCCTCGCCGATGTCGACGTAGCCGATGCTGCCACCGGCGATCAGCACCCTGCGGCCATGCGTGTCGGTCAGCGTCAGGACCTCGTTGCGGTCGATCGCCTTGGCTACGGCCTTCTCGACCTCGGCGGTGGTCTGGTTGGACTCCACCACGATCTCGCGGCTGACCTGCTTGATGCCGACCTTGATCTCCACGGAACTCCTTGTCGAACTCGTTTGTCTTGCCAACTCGTCTGTCTTGCCAACTCGTCTGTCTTGCCAACACCGTGCCGTTGGAATCCAACACTGTGCGGTTGGAATCTAGCCCAGACCGGCGATCTCGTCCTCGGTCGCCTCGCGGATCACCAGGCGGGTCCAGGCCCCCAGATAGATCCGATCATCGGGGTCGAGCTCGCGCTTCACACCGGCCGGGATCGGGTCGTCGGGCAGGGCGCCGCTGGCCGAGCCGATGAACGTCCCGTTGGCCGATTCCAGGTCTTCGACGAACCAGCGCCGGCCATCCGTGGTCAGCTGTGCCTGGCGGCGACTGACGCCGGAGTCCGAACCGCAGTCCACATCGGGGTGGATGTTGCGGGTCCGCGAGACGCGGCCGACCAGAATCGAGTTGCCGCGCAGCGGAATGGTGTCCGGCAACCCGGGGGAGGGCAGCGGATCCGGACTGTCCTGCGCCTCGTACCACGCCGGATCGATCCACAGCTCGGCCACCCAGGTGAACGCGGCTGAGACTGGGGACGAGCTGCTGGCTGCTGGTGCCGGCGCGGTGCTCGACTCGGCCGGTACGTCAGGGGCTGCGATCGGCCGCGGCATGCTCCCGGTGGTGAAGTCGTAGCCGCAGCTCTCACAGAACAGCGCTTCGGCGACGTTCTCGGTCCCGCAGTGCGGGCAGCGCTGGCCACCACCGGTGGATGAGGCGCCGGGAGCCGGCTTCAGGTGAGGTGTCGCACCGGTTCGGGACGACAACAGATCGGACGACAACGGGTTGGACGACGGGGGATTGACGGCGGCGGCGTCGATCGGTGCGCCGCAGACGTCGCAGTAGTCGTCGGCGGTGGAGTCGTGTCCGGCCGGGCAGACCGACGTCATGGGGTCCTCCTCTGGTCGGGCTCGCGGGGTCAGTGGCGAACTCGGGTGGTCTTGGTCGATGCGGTGTCCAGGGCCATCTCGTCGGCCTTGTCGACACTGCGCTTGAGCCGCACCGTACCGGTCTCGATGTCGGTGATGTCGACCACCTTGCGCAGTCTGGTCGTGGCCTCCTCGTTGCCCGTCTGTGCAGCCAACTGTACGGCGCGGCCAAGCTTGGTGGTGGCGCCCTCCTCATCGCCGGCCGCTTTGGCGGCGAGGCCGTCCTGGATCGCCTGGGCCAGCTCGGTCTGACCGGTGTAGTGCGCGACCTCCGGGTTGATCCTGGTGGTCAGGCCCTCGTCGTCGGACCACTTCGCCTTGACCAGGCCCTGGGCCAGCACTTCGCCGCCGACGGCGAGCTGGACGCGGGCGGCCAACTGCTCCTGGCCGATCGCCTTGGGCGAGAGCCGGATGCTGATGTGGTAGTCCCGCGACTCATCCGACCAGGCGCCGGTCGGATAGCCACCCGTCAGGGGATTGACCTCCACCCGTCGGTTGGTGAGGTCTTCCACGGTCGGTGAGACCTGACGGACGAACTGCACCTGCGCGCCTTGGGGTGCCCACACCCGCAGTTGGGCATCGGCGACACCGCGGCTCATCGCACTGCGCATCAACTCGGCGAACACCGTGGCCAGCTGCTCCGGCCGCGGAATGATGTCGACGGTGCCGAGCAGCGCCTGGGCGATCCGGCGTACCTCGGCGACCTGCCAATCGACGCCTACTCCGCGGCAGTCGCACTGGAACCTCCCGGTGACGGCGGCGATCGAGCTGGTCAGCTGGTCGGGGGACTCGTTGTGGTTCTCACCGTCGGTGAGCAGGATGGCGTGCTTCTGGGCGAGCATCGGGATCGAGTCGAACAGCCGACCGGCGAGCAGCAGCCAGGTGCCCATCGCGGTGCCGCCATCGGAGCGGAAACCACGGACGGCCTGCTGCGCCTCGTGCCTGGTCTGCGGGTTCATCTGCACCATGCCGGCGCCGCTGCGGGCCGGCGGATAGGCCAGATAGGCGGCATGGGTGCCGGCCACGACGGCGAACCAGGTCCCGTCGAGGATCTGGTCGAGCGCGGCAGCGGCGGCCACCTTGGCCGCCTCGAGCTTGGTCCGGCCCATCGAGCCGGAGGTGTCGACGATGATGATCTCGCCCGCCTGGCCACCACCACCGCGGCCGGCCTCACCGGCCCCGGTGCAGGTGATCGTGACGATCCCGTTGACGTCGGTGCCGCCATCGGGCAGGAACTCGTTCTGGTAGACGGCGGCGGTGAACTGCGCCATGTCCGATCTCCTCCTCGCTCAGGCATCTACTGCCTCGCTGACGACGATGCTGTGTCACTGATAGCGACGCTGTGTCACTGCTAGCGACGAAATGCCACAGTATCTTGATCACGGGATCGCGACAGCCGGACGAGGATGCGTACGCTGCGCGAATGGCGAGAGCTTCGTACGATGACACTACCTATATCGAAACCCGCGACCTGTCGCTGGCGACGCACGAAGGGCCGGTCTATCAGCACGTGGACCTTGCTTTTCCTCGGGGGCGACTGGCGGCGATCGTCGGTCGCTCGGGCTCGGGTCGGTCGGCACTCCTGCTCACTCTTGCCGGCCGAATGCGCGGCTGGTCCGGATGGGTGCGCGTGGCGGGCTACGATCCCGTGACCCAGAATCGGCTGTTGCGCGACCGTACCTCGCTGGCCCTGGTCGACGACCTGGTCACGCTGGAACCCCGACTCACCGTCGCGGAATCGATCACCGAGCGGTCGCTGATCGATGCGGTGCCCCTGGCCAAGGCTGGCACTCGGTTCGAGGCGGCCTGTGCGGCGTTGCAGGTCGAGTTCCCCCGTTCGGCCGAGGTACGTCAGCTCACCGCTCTCGACTACACCAGGCTGGCGGTGGCGCTGGCCACTATGCGTCCCGCCGAAGTCGTCTTCTTGGACAGTGCCCATCGAGGGCTGGACGAGGAGGAATGCGCTGTGTTGATGGCCGGCCTGGAGGCGCTCGTCGCAGCCGGCACCTTCGTCGTCGTCACTGTCCTCGAGTCGAGCAAGCTGCCGTCCGGAACCTCCATCCACCGGCTACCGAAGCCCGAGCCTTCTGCCGCAGCGGCCACCGCCGTGGCGAACTGAGGAGCAAACCATGCCGCTGCCGGTGCCCGCCTCGCGTCTGGCCCGATTCGAACTGCGTCGCTTCCGCGGCCCGTTGCCACGGGCCGCGTTGATCTTCGTGATGCTGGTGCCGACGCTCTACGGCGCCATCTATCTGAGTGCCAACTGGGATCCGTACGGTCGGCTGTCCCAGCTGCCCGTCGCGGTCGTCAATGCCGACGTACCGACCACTTTCCAGAACGAGACCATTGCGGCTGGTGCGGACTTCGTCTCCGAGCTCAAGAAGGGTGCTGCGTTCCAGTATCACGACGTGGACGAGCCAACCGCCCAGCAGGGGCTGCGTGACGGCGACTACTACCTGGTGATCAGCGTCCCGGCGGACTTCTCGACCAGCCTGGTCAGCGGCGCCGGTGACGACCCGCAGCGCGCCAAGGTGATGCTCTACCGCAACGACGCGAACGGTTTCGTGGTCGGCAGCATCACCGGCAGCGCGCAGAACTCGATCGCCCGAGCCGTCAACGAGGCCGCCGAGGTGGCCTACTTCAACGCGGTCTTCGCCAACCTGACCAAGATCCGCGACGGTATGGTCGACGCCCAGCGCGGGGCTGCCGAGCTGGCCAAGGGCCTGACCAGCGCTCAGCAGGGTGCCAGCGCGCTGCATGCCGGGACAACCAAGGCTGCCGCCGGTGCCCGGCAGTTGGCGACGGGCGCATCCACACTGGCCACCGGGCTGGAGAACGCCGAGACCGGCGCCTCTTCGCTCTCGTCCGGCCTGAGCGAGCTGAAGACCGGTACGAAGAAGCTGCGCTCCGGTGCCGACCAGGTCGCCGACGGCACCCAGCAGCTGAACGATCGAGTCACCCCGGTGCTCGATGACGTCCTCGATGTGTTGCCGAAGGTGAAGAGCGATGCGGCCGAGCTGAACAAGACCCTGAACTCGATCGGTGATGCGGTCGGATCAGGCAACCAGACCATCAGCAGTGATCTGGCCACGGTATCGAAGGCACTGGATGACGCGGTCAGGGCGAATCCGGACCTGGCGGACGACCCGGCCGTCAAACGGGCGAAGTCGGCCCTGGCGACGGCCGAGAAGAGAGCCGACTCGGTGGCCTCACACGTCGACACGGCGGTGGACCGGGCCAACGCCATCAATGACAGGCTGCAGAGCAATGCGTTGACCGACAAGGTGAAGGGCGCCCGGGACAACGTGGTCAAGCTCAACACCGGGGCGCACGAGGTCGCGACCGGAGCGGCCAGTGTCGCGGCGGGGGTGGCGAAGGCGTCCACCGGCGCGAACTCGCTGGCGCAAGGCATCGAGTCTGCGAGCGACGGGGCCACGAAACTCAGCGCGGGCGCGTCCAGCCTGGCCGATGGGGCCAAGGATCTCGACCGCGGAGCTGCGCAGCTGGACACCGGACTGACCAAGCTCCAGGACGGCGCCACCAAGCTGGAGACCGGGCTGGCAGCGGGGGTCAAACGACTTCCGGCACTGAGCGGAGACCAGCAGCGGGACGCGGTTCAGGTGCTGGCCGCACCGGCAGACGTGAGCATGCAGGTGCTCAACCCGGCCATCTACTACGGGCGAGGCCTTGCCCCGATGTTCTTTGCCATTGCACTGTGGGTCTTCGGTATCTCGGTCTTCCTGGTGGTCCGACCGATCACCGGCCGGGCGCTCGCCGGGCGGGCTTCTCCGGTCCGGCTGGCGCTGACCGGCTGGTTGCCGGTCGGCGGGATCGCGGTTGTCGGTGGTCTGCTGATGGCTGGTGTCGTCTGGGTGCTGCTCGGCTTGAACCCGGTCCATCCATTCTTGTTCCTGGCATTGTTGGTGCTGGCAGCCTGCTGTTTCTCCGCGATCGCGCACCTGCTGCGAACCGCGCTGGGCGAGGCCGGTTCACCGCTGCTGCTGGTGCTGCTGATTCTCCAGCTTGCCTCCACCGGCGGCACCTATCCGACACCGCTGTTGCCGGGCTTCTTCGCGGCGCTGTCGCCGTTCATGCCGATGACCTACCTGATCGACGGATTCCGGGTGGTGATCTCCGGCGGCGAGCTGACGCACCTAGCCCGAGATGCCGCCGTCTTGCTGGCGATCGTCGTCGTCACACACGCGTTGTCGGTGCTGGTGGTCCGGCGCCGGCAGGGATTCACCGTCAAGGATCTGCATCCGCCGTTGGCGGCCGCGTGATCTCTGGGAACGGAGGGATCAGGCGCGGGTGAAGGTCAACGAGGGCTGGCCGTCGGCGTCGGTGAGCACCAGGGTGTCGCCGTCGATGGCGTACGAGGTCGCTTCCTCGAGCCGGCGCAGATAGCTGGCCTCGGCCTTCATCGCGTCCTCGGGACCGGCCATCATGGTCGAGACCGGCCGGTCGATGGCGAACGAGCCGTCCGCGCTGGACTCGACAGCGCCGTTGTAGCGGTTGACACCCGAGGTGCCCGCGACCCGTCCGTCGGCGAACTCTGCAGTGATGGCCACGCCGGCAGGGATCGGCTCCGGCTCGGCCCAGGCGGTCAGGTTCCAATTGGTGCCGTCCAGGGCAGGCTGCTTGGCGGGAGCTCCACAGGCCGCGGTCACTCCGAGGAGGAGCAGCAGGATCACGCCAAGCCGAATACGGTTCGCCACCCACCGATGATGTCACCTCGCCCTGCGGTTGGTGGCCCACGGCTCTTGCGTGCTGGCGACCGCGGGGCGACAGTGGTTGTAGTGGGTGGCTCGGGTACGCAAGGAGGCGGTGAGTCGGATGGAGATGATCGGTGAGGCGGTCGTGCTCGGGACACTGCTCACGCTGGCGCTCCTGCTCCGGTTCGCGCGCAGCCGGGCCTGGCTGATCCGGCTGGGTCGCGGATTGTCGATCCGATTCGGCCGGCCGGAGCACACACCCGAATGGGAGCGGGCGCACGCCGAGCTGTGGCTGATGGCCCGCCGCCGGCAGCTGATGGTGGACCTGCGCCGGATCGAATCGCTGATGTTGCACGATGATTGGATGTCGGCAACCCGGCAGCTGGGCAACCGGCTGGCCCGGGATCAGCTGATCGTCTCGCTGGCGCGGATCCCGGAACTGCTGCCTGCTCGCGATCGCTGGTTCGGCTATGACGCGCCGACGCCGGTGGCCTATGACGTCGCGGCCCCTGCTCCGCTGACTGTGCCAACGGCTCTGGCTGCTCCGACGAGCCTGGCTGCTCCGACGAACCTGTCCGATCGTCGGACGTCGGTCGAGGTGCTCGACGTCGTCGGTTGGTGACGGATGGCGCCGAGCCACACGTACGCGATCACCACGACCTGGACCGGCAACCGCGGTGAGGGCACGTCTCACTACCGGGCGTACGGTCGCGATCACGACTTGGCGGCCGAGGGCCGGCCGATGCTGCCGGCGTCGGCTGATCCGGTGTTCCGAGGTGATCCGACACGCTGGAACCCGGAACTGCTGCTGGTCGCGGCGCTTTCGGACTGCCACCTGCTGAGCTATCTGCATCTGTGCGCGATCCACGGCGTTGTGGTGACCGCCTATCGTGACGAGGCCGTGGGCGTGATGGAGCAGATCGGTGACGGCGGCCGGTTCACCGAGGTCGTTCTCCGCCCGACGGTGGCTGTCGCCGAGGAATCGATGATCGCAGCGGCGAACTCGTTGCACCACGAGGCACACGAGAACTGCTTCATCGCCAGTTCGGTGAACTTCCCGGTCCGGACGGAGCCGACCGCTCACCTGGCGAGCTGACGCGCGGGAAGTCAGAGGGTGAAGGCGGTACGGAAGCGCTCCAAGGCCAGCTCGGAGTCAGCCGATGCGAACGCCTCCAACCCGACGGTGCCGGTGTAGCCCAGATCCGCCAGCGCGCGGGCGATCGCCGGATAGTTGATCTCACCGGTGCCGGGCTCACAGCGACCGGGCACATCGGCGACCTGGATCTCCCCGATCGCGTCGCCACAGCGACGGATCAGCTCGATCAGGTTCCCCTCGCCGATCTGGGCGTGATAAAGGTCCAGCATCAGCCGCAGATGCGGGCTGTCGACGGCCTCGACCAAGGCCAACGTGTCGGCCGCCTTGGCGAACGGCGTACCGGGATGGTCGACGGCGGTGTTGAGATTCTCCAAGCAGAACACGATTCCCTCGCGCTCTCCGAGGGCGGCGATGCGGCTCAGTGTGGCCTCGGCCGCAAACCACATCGGCGGCGTCACCACCTCGGCCGGCAGCACCGGAAGTCCGCGTCCGTCGAGTCCTGTGCCGTGCAGGTTCAGCCGCGGTGCGCCCAACGTCGCGGCCGCCTTGATCGACTCCTCGGCGGTGCGCAGCAGCTCGTCAGTGCCGTCGGGAGTGATCAGGTCACCACGGATGTAGCCGGTCATCGAGGTGAACATGGCCCCGGTCGCGGCCAGTGCCGTCAGGTCCTTGGTGGTCCAGTCCCAGATCTCAGCGGCGAAGCCGAGATCGTCGATGCGCCGGACCCGCTCGATCAGCGGCCGATCGGTGAACACCATCTCGGAGCAGACCGCGAGAGTGAACGGAGTGGTCATCAGCGCGCCACCTCCTGCACTCCGCCCACCGGGTCAAGGGCGACTGCGGCATGCTGCTGGACAGACTCGATGCAGGCCAGCGCGATCTGCAGGGCCACTCGCGCCTCGTCCGCGGCGGCGATCGCGATCAGCTCGGCCGGATCAGCGAACGGGCGGGCTCCGAACGGTGCCGCCAGTTCGGCAGCCGCAGCCGGACGCGGGTCGGCCACAGCGACCAGCTGGGCGCCTGGCGCTCGCTCGGCATTCAGCTGCGCGTGGGAGCTGCCGATCCGGCCAGCTCCGATCAAGCCCACCCGAACCACGTCCGATCCGAGCGGCTTGGTGATCTCGATGCCCATTCAGGTCCCTTCTCGACCCCGAAACTAGCGCGCGCCAGCCTCCACTTCGGGCCGAGTATGCATATATGTCTGGACCTGCGCAAGAGTCCCCGCGTACGGCACGGCGGCCCACGATGGAGGACGCTGCCGCCCACGCGGGGGTCTCTCGCGCACTCGTGTCGATCCCCTTTCGGGACAAGCCGGGAGTGAGCAAGGACGCCCGTCAGCGGGTCTAGCTCCGGTACGGAATTTGATATAACATAAGGACATAAATGGCGTAGCTGTATGGAGTAGGTGAGGAAACTCGTGACCACAGTGAGCGATCCCGCGGGCGTGGAAGTCCGTGACCTGCCAGGTCTGGCCAGGCGAGCCCGCTGGGAGGTCGTCAAGACCGTGACGACCAACAAGGCGGGTCATATCGGCGGACCGCTGTCGATGATGGACATCTTGGTGAGTCTGTACTTCCGGGAGCTGCGGATCCGGGTCGAGGAACCGGACTGGGTCGATCGGGACTGGTTCGTGCTCTCCAAGGGCCACGCGGCGATCGGGCTGTACGCGGTGCTGGCCCTGCGTGGCTTCCTGCCCATCGAGGAGTTGGCGACCTTCGACAAGGGCGATTCCCGACTGCAGGGTCACCCGGACGTCACCCGGCTGCCCGGCCTCGATGCCTCAACCGGGTCGCTCGGTCAGGGCCTCAGCCTCGGTGTCGGCATGGCGCTGGGTGCTCGGCTGGCCGGTCGCGACAGCCACACCTTCGTGCTGATGGGCGACGGTGAGATCCAGGAGGGCATGGTCTGGGAGGCTGTGCAGGCGGCAGCCCGCTACAAGCTCGCCAATCTGACGGCGATCGTCGACCGCAACGGGCTGCAGCAGTTCGGACTGCCCTCCACAGCGGAGACGACGCTCACCGACCGCGGAGATCGCCGCGATCCGTGGTACGGCGTGGACCTGTCCGCAGTCTTCCAGGCGTTCGGCTGGCGGGTCATCGAGATCGACGGTCACGACTACGACCAGATCGCCGCCGCGTTCGCGCTCGCCCGCTCCGGCGATCCTGCCGGCCGCCCGACCGTGCTGCTGGCGCACACCGTGAAGGGCAAGGGGCTCTCGCTCGCCGAGGGCGTACACACCTGGCACAGCATCGTGCCGTCCGCCGAGGACTTCGAGCGGGCGCGTCAGGAGCTGGAGCCGGAGGAGATCGAGCTGCTGGATTCGTACGCGGTGACCTCGGTGAATTCAGGGAACGGAGCGCAGGCATGAGCGGCACGGCGATGAGAGACGTCTGGGGCACCAAGCTGGTCGAGCTCGGCGATGCCGATCCGCGGACGGTCGTGCTGGACGGCGACCTCGGCAACTCGACGAAGGCCGACAAATTCGCCAAGGCGCACCCGGATCGGTTCTTCCAGATGGGCATCGCGGAGCAGAACCTGGTCGGCGCCGCGGCTGGGCTGGCAGCGACCGGTTTCGTGCCCTGGACGTCGTCGTTCACGGTGTTCTTCACCCACCGCGCGCTCGACCCGATCCGGATGCTGGTGGCGCAGAGCCACGCCAACGTCAAGATCGTGGGCTCCTATTCCGGACTGCTGATCGGCGCCGTGGGCAAGACCCACCTCGATGTCCAGGATCTCGCGATCATGCGGGCCATGCCCGACATGACGGTGCTTGCCCCGGCGGACGAGGCCGAGCTGCGGTCGATGATGGATTGGGCGCAGGCCTTCGACGGCCCGGTCTACTTCCGGCTGGTACGCGACGCGGTGCCCGATCTGTTCGGTGCGGACTATGTCTTCGTCCCGGGCGCTATCCAGGTGGTCAACGATGGTGGTCCGGATCCCGCGGTGGTCTTCGTGTCCACCGGCGGCCAGACCGCCCGGGTCGTCGAGGCGGCGAACCAGTTGGCCGAGTCCGGCATCGCCGCGACCGTGATCCACGCACCCTCACTGAAGCCATTCGACGCCGAGGGACTGGTTGCTGCCGTCGGCGGTACGCCGCTGGTGGTCACGGTCGAGGAGCACACCGTCGCAGGTGGCCTCGGCGGCCTGGTCGCCGAGACGCTGGCAAGTGCCGGTGCCGGTGCCGGCGCCCGGGTGGTCCGATTCGGCCTCGACGATGTCTGGGGCGAATCGGCCAGCAACGAGTTCCTGCTGGAGAAGCACGGTCTCTCTGCGGACCGGGTCGCCGAGCGTACGGCTGCGCTGCTCGACCGCGAGCCGGCCACGCAGGGGACCTCTCGATGAGCGCCGGCCGGCATTACCAGGTCGATGTCATCGCAGGTGACGGCATCGGTCAGGAGGTGATGTCGGCCGCGACCGTCTGCGTCGACGCCGTGGCTGAGGCGTGTGGCTTCAGCATTGCGTGGCGGGACCGGGACTGGGGCTCGGACTACTACCGGTCCCATGGCCGGATGATGCCGGTGGACGGGCTCGAGCAGCTGGCGGACGGCGACGCGATCCTGCTCGGTGCGGTCGGCGCGCCGGACATCCCGGACGACGTGACACTGTGGGGACTGCTGATCCCGATCCGCCGTGAGTTCTTGCAGTATGTCAATCTCCGGCCGGTACGGATTCTGCCCGGCGTCTCCTCGCCGCTGCGTGACGCGGACGGGCTGGACATGGTGATCGTGCGGGAAAACGTCGAGGGTGAGTACTCCGAGGTCGGTGGCCGGCTCTATCGCGGCCGGCCGGAGGAGATGGCCGTCCAGGAGGCCGTCTTCACCAGGCGAGGCGTGGTCCGGATCGCCGAATATGCGGTGGCCCAGGCCAAGGCGCGTCGAGGTCTGCTCACCTCGGCCACCAAGTCCAACGGCATCATCCACACGATGCTGTTCTGGGACGAGGTGGTGGCCGAGGTCGCGACTGCCGCCGGTCTCGAGGTCGACAAGATGCTGATCGACGCGTTGGCGGCCCGGGTGGTCTTGAAGCCTCGCAGCCTGGACGTGATCGTCGCCTCCAACCTGTTCGGCGACATCATCTCCGACCTGGCTGCTGCGGCGGCCGGTTCGATCGGTGTCGCACCGAGCGCCAACATCAACCCGCCGAAAGATCATCCCTCGATGTTCGAGCCCGTCCATGGCTCCGCGCCCGACATCGCCGGGCAGGGCATCGCCAATCCCGTGGGTCAACTGTGGGCGGCGGCGATGATGCTGCAACATCTCGGCGAGACCGAGGGCGCCGATCGGCTGACGGCCGCCTTCGAGTCGGCACTCGCGGCCGGCGTACGGACTCGAGATCTCGGCGGCCAGGCGACCACGGCCGAGTTCACCCAGGCCGTGCTGGCGCGGTGCACCGACACCTCAGGAGCACGGGATGCGTAGGCAGCAGCTCTTCGTCGCCGGCGGGTGGATCGACGGGATCGACGAGTTCGAGGTGCACGATCCGTACGACGGTGAGCTGGTCGCCACCGTGGCGGTCGCCAGTCCCGAGCAGGCCGTGCAGGCCGATCGCAGCGGCCAGGGGAGAGGTAGCCCGGGCTGCGACCACCCTGCGGATCGCCGCCGAGGAAGCGCGCCGATTGCCGTCGGAGACGGTCCAGTTCGAGGAACTCAGCCCAGGGGTCACGCCGATCGGGTCAACTCGGCCCGCTTCGGTCTCAACACGGCCCTGTTCACCCGTGACCTCGGCGCCGCGCTCAGCTTCGCGAAGTCGGCCGAGGCAGGCAGCGTGCTGATCAACATCACGCGGTCCTTCCGGGCCGACCACATGCCCTACGGAGGCGTGAAGGACAGCGGCCAGGGCCGCGAGGGCGTCAAATACGCCATCGCCGAACTGCTCGATCAGCGCTTGGTGGTTCTGACTCCCTGAGGCCGCTCACACCTAACTCGTGGCTTCGACGGGCGCGTGTCGGGCCAGGGCCACCGAGATGTTGTCGCGACCACCCTGGTCGCAGGCCCAGCGGACCATGGCCTCGGCCAACGGGAGCGGGTCGGAGCCGGCGGTGGCGCTGAGCTGGGTGATCAGGGCCTGCAGCTCGGTGGCCTTGGAGGCGTAGTTCCACAGACCGTCGGAGCAGACCAGGACCCAGCCGGGGCCGGTCAGCTGCGTCGAGCTGGTGGTCGGGCGGAAGTCAGGCGTGTCTCGGCCGAGCCACTTGAGGATGGCGTGAGCTTGCGGACCTTCCTCAGCCACTTCTCGAGGCACGCCGGCCGCGATCCGCAGTTGCGCCACCGAGTCGTCGACGGTGAGCTGGATGGGGTCGCCGGCGCCGGGATCGGGGATCCAGTACGCACGGCTGTCACCGATGTTTCCGACCACGCACAGGTCGCCCTCGACCACCGCAGCCACATACGTGCACGACGCAGGGTTGGATGCATCCTCGGCGGTGGTCGCCAGAACCGCCGCGTTGGCCTTCTCGGCGGCCTTGACGAGCGCCGCCTCGAGGGCGGCCACCTGGCTCTCACGCACCCCGAGCCCCGCTGGGCGGGAGCCGACCAGCACGTCACGAGCTGCCCGCGCCGCCGCCAGGCTGGCCACATCGGAGTCGTCGGCGGTGGACACGCCGTCGCAGACCACCAGCACCGCTCGCTGGCCCGGCTCGGCGCTGGCGGCCACGGCGACCGCATCCTCGTTACGCGAGTGCCGGATGCCACGATCGCAGCACGCGGCCACCCACGTGGCCGGCTGCTCGACGTAGTGGTCCCGCTCACTGGGTGCCTTCGTGCCGCACGTCTCGCAGTAGCCGTCGGCATCCACGATCCCGCCGCAGTTCAGACAGGGCCGGGGAGCTGTCGCTATCGGCCCTCCGAGGTTCGCTGGCCCGGCGTGTCGCTGCCAGGACGGAACCGAGGCAGTCAGCTCGATCGGCAGTTCGGCGGCCGCCTCCTCCGTCGCGTCCTCCGTCGGAGCCAGCGGCGCGCCACACGCCTCACAGAAGCGCGCCGTCGGCGCCACCGCCGCGCCGCAGCTGGGGCAGTGGCCGGACTCGGCGTTGGCCGTCGCGTCAGTCGTCACTCGCACTCGCTCTCCGGGTCAGCTCAGTCAGGTCGGCTCTGTCAGATCGGCTCTGTCAGGTCAGGGTCCAGCGACGGACGTCGTTGGCCTGGTCCACCAGGGCATAGCGTTCCCGATCGTCGGTGGCGGCCGCTGCCAGGGTCCGATAGGTGGCCTCCAGCCCATCGCGCAGCTCGGGCTCATCGGCCGGGATACTGCCGATCAGCAGTCGCCGGTTCGCACCCTGGGCGGTCACGGCCGCCAGGGCTCGGGTCAAGATCTTGGCGCCCAGCTCGGCTCGCTCGACCGGGTCCATCCGGACTCGCTCGATGCTGTCCATCGCCTGCGCCAGCATCGGCAACCCGTCCGCCGCCTCATAGAGCAGCTCGGCTCGCTGCCGCCTGGACTCGGGATAGTTGCGCGACGTCGACGGCACCAGATCCAGCGCCTGCACCGCACCGACCACGTCGTCGCGGGCCGCGCGCACCCGGGCCAGCCCGAACGCCGCCGGGGCCACGTAGTTGGCGTCGGTCGAGGCGCAGATCTTGTACAGCCGCTCGGCCAGGTCCGGCTCGCCGCCCAGCTCACAGGACAGGGCCAGCGCCAGCTTCGGCGCGAGCTCACCGGGCACCTGGCCGTACACGGCGTTGAACGCCGACTGGGCGCCCTTGAAGTCCTGCTGCTGCAGCGCCAGCAGGCCGCTCATCCAGACCGCGCGCCACTCCCAGGGGTCGAGGGTCAGCATCTGGTTGACGACCTCGTTCACGGACTTCGCCCAGCCGGCCTGCAGAGCCGCCCGGGCGCGGGCCAGCTGGACCTCCGGGGTGACGGCCGGCGGATGCTTGAGCTCGGCCAGCCGCTCCTTCGGGTCGTCGGCGCTGACGTTGGACAGCCATGCGTACTGGCTGTCGGTGGTGTCCACGCGCAACGCCGGCAGCTGGTCCCAGGCCAGGGCGTCGCTGACCACCACCGGTGCCTCGAACAGCACCGATGCCGCCGAGGTCAGCGCGGTGCCGCTCTGCTTCTCGGCGACCACCTCACGCAGCACGCCGAGCAGCTGCACCCGCAGCTCGTCGACCGAGGCGAACCGATCGGCCGGATCGGGGGCGCACATCTTGGCGACCAGCCGATAGAGCGAGTCGTGCGCGGCGAAGGCGGGGATGTCCTCAGCCGGCGGCAGCTTGGCGACGTACGTGCTCTGATAGCCGCGGAACTCCGCCATCAGCACCAGCAGCGTCCGGCCGATGGTGTAGATGTCGGAGGCGACACTGGTGCCGACCTGTGGCACCTCGGGCGCCTGGTAGCCGATCGTGCCGTAGATCGCGGACTCGTCGTCGTCGAGCCGACGAACCCCGCCGAGATCGATCAGCTTGACCGCGTCACCGACCTGGATCAGGTTGTCGGGCTTGAAGTCGCAATAGACCAGCCCGAGGTCGTGCAGATACTGGAAGGCCGGCAGCACCTCGAGGATGTACGCCAGCGCCTGGTCCACCGGCAACGGGTTGTAGCTGCCGCCGGCCGCGCGCATCCGATCCTTGAGGATGTCCTTCAGCGAGATGCCGCCGACGTACTCCATCACGATGTAGCCGGCGCCGTCGTGGCTGACGAAGTTGTAGATCTCCACGATCAGCGGGTGCTCGACCTGGGCCAGGAACTGCTTCTCGATCAGTGCCACGGCCAGGGCGTCGGCGTCGCCGGTGTTCAGCAGGCCCTTGAGCACCACCCAGCGGTCGGACACGTTCTTGTCCTTGGCCAGGTAGATCCAGCCCAGCCCGCCGTGCGCCAGGCAGCCGGCGACCTGGTACTGGTTCGCGACCAGGTCACCCGCCTTCAGCTTGGGGGTGAAGGAGAACTGCGCGCCGCACTTCGGGCAGAAGCCCTCGGTCCGCCCGGGTTGGCCATCACGACCGCGGCCGACCGGGGAGCCGCAGGACGGGCAGACGCGCTTGTTCTCCGGGACCACCGGGTTGGCCATGATGGCCTTGGCCGCGTCGATCTGCGGGGTGGGCGGCACCTGGGTGAGCCCGGCGCCGAGCCGGGCCGAACGAAGTCGCCGGGATCCGCCCCCCACGCGCTTGGTGATCGTCGAGCCGCTGCCGGTGGCCCGCTGCGAGCCGATCGCGGCGGAGCCGAGCCGGCTGGAGCCGCGGGTGATGGTGGAGACGGGTGCGCCCTGCTCCTCGCCGGGCAGCCCACCGGCGGCGTCGCCCGGGCTGCCCCCGCCGGAGACGGCCCCAGGGGAGCCGCAGACGTCGCAGTAGCCGTCGATGATCGAGCCGGTGCAGCCCGGTTGGCGGCAGGCGCCCGAGAGCTGACCGGTCGGCACCGACACCGCGGACACTGCCGCGCCGCCCGTGCCGGACACCGTCGAGCCGCCCGGCGCCGCCCCAGGGGAACCGCAGATGTCGCAGTAGCCGTCGACGATCGAGCCGGTGCAGCCCGGTTGTGTGCACCTCATCGCTGTCTCCTCACGAGGCTGTCATCGTCTGCAGATAGGTCTGATAGAGGCTCACCAGCTGGGCGGCCAACGCCATCTTCGTCGGGCGCTCGGCGAGTGCCGCGGTGGCCAGGCCGTACGCGTTCGCGACCGACGGCTGGTCGGCAACCCCGGTGGCGGTGGCCTTCAGGTGATAGGCGTCCATTCTGGCCAGCAGGTCGCTGTGCTGTCGCAGTGCATTCGAGTACGCCTCGTCGGCCAGCGTCAGTGCTCGGTCGACCAGTTCCAGCCGACGTCGATAGTCGGCCAGCCGGTCCATCGTGTTGGGCACCGGCCCCAGCGCCTCGACATCGGGCACCGCATAGCGGGGTGCCGGGTCGACGGTGGCGACCGCCTCGCTCGCGAGCGCTCGCAGCCGTTCCTCCCGAGCTTCCAACCCAGCACGCAACCGACGGACCTGCTCGACCTCGGCCCGAGCCTCCCGCCGCTTGGCCGCACCGACGATCAGGTCCCGCTCGAACCGGGCCGCGTCGATCTCCAACGCCGGCAGCAGCCCGCCGACGTCGCCACCGCGGCCGGCCTTCTCGGTGATCTCCTTCAGTCGCCGAGCCAGCTTTGACTGGGTCGTGGCAGCCTCCTGCTGCCGGACCCCTGCGGGCTCCAGGGAGATCTGGTCGCGGATTCGCTCCAGCTGCGCCCGCAACTCGGCGATCCGCTGGGTGGTCTCCAGCGCGGAGATGTCCAGGCCGAGTCGGACCCGTAGTTGGCTGACCAACGCATCGGACAGTCGGCAGGCCTCGGGCAGTGAGACCGACAGGCCGCTGTTGGCGTACGCAGCATCGAGGCGGCCCCAGATCATCGCCGACAGCTTCTCCCGCTCACTGACCCCGACCCGGCCCGAGTCCCAGACCACCAGCAGCTGTTCGTAGCGGTCGGCGACCGCCTTCCACAAGGCCAGCGACAAGGCGATGTCGGCCGTTGCCGCCGTGCCCGTCGCCGACGACAGCGCCGCTCGGTCCAGCTCGTTCAGCTCGGCGCGTCGCGCGTCGCGCCACCGACCTAGCAGTTCGAGATAGCTCAACAGGGCCGCCGGCTCCGCGGCGACCCCCATCCGGCCCGGGGCCTCGGGTGCCTGGGCCGATCCGACGGTCACGAGACCCTGCCGGAGGCGATCATCGGGACCTGCCGTACACGGCCTTGGGCGGTGCCGGGGCCGGTCCGAGCGCCTCGGCCAGCCACCGGTCGTAGATCCTGGTCCACTCGCCGTCGCTGCGGACCTCGGCCAGCACCCCGTTGACGAAGCGGACCAGATCCACATCGGATTTGTTGAATCCCAAGCCGTACGGCTCGGCGGTGAAGGCCTTCTGATCGGGTACCACCGCGTACGGGTCCTGGGCGGCCAGACCGGCGAGCACCGTGTCGTCGCCGGTGATGGCGTCGACCTGGCCGCTTTGGAACAGCACCAGGCAGCCGGTGTGGTTGTCCGAGCCGACCGCGGTCGCCTTCGGCTGCAGCTTGACCAGATTCGTCATGCTCGAGGTGCCGTTCGGCGCACAGACCCGTTGACCAGCCAGATCAGCCAGGGTGGTGGCCTTGGCGCCCCGCCGCACCAGGACCTTTTGACCCGATCGGTAGTACTCAGTGGAGAAGGCGATCTGGGTCCAGCGGTCGCAGGTGATCGTCATGTTGCGGGCCACCATGTCGACACTGCGGTCCTGCAGGGCCGGGATCCGCTGTGCGGCGGTGATCACCTTCAGCTCGTAGGCGTTCTGGTCGCCGAGGATGCCCTTCGCCACCGCCTTGGCGATGTCGATGTCGAAGCCCTCGATCTTGCCGTTGAACGGATTGCGTGAACCCAGCAGATAGGTGTCGGCCGAGACGCCGACGATGATCCGACCACGTTTCTGGATCCTTTTCACCGCCGCGCCGGCGGTGTCGCTGGCGTCGTAGGAGGCGAGCGCGTTGTCGCACTGCGGCGCGGCGCTGCTCTGGGTGGTGGGCGCCGCGGAGGGACTCGGCGCCGACGGCAGCGGGGTCGGGTCGTAGCTCAGCCCGCAGCCTGCCAGCATGGCGAGCAAACCGGTGAGTGCGGCGAGCAGCGCGGGGACAGTACGGCGTCTCATCGGTACTCCTTCAGCCGCTGCTGCACCCCTCGGCGGCCCAGAGCCGCCATCGTGACCCCGGCCGCCGCGGCGAGCAGCGCGCCGACGATCATCCACGGCATCAACCGGGCCAGCCCAGCGGTGGTGGCGGCGCCGGAGCCATCGACCTGTCGGGCGACCGCTTGGTCGAAGGCGTCGAAGGTGGTGTTGGACTTCGACGTCGCAAGCTGCACCGCCTTGTCCCACTGCCCGCCGTCATCCAGCGCCCGGATCTCGGTGTGGACGTCGACGTAGGGCTGCCACAGCGAGCCCAGGTCCCGGAAGCGGGTGATATCCGCCGCCACCGAGTCCGCAGAGGCCTGCCACGCTTCCTGGAACGCCCCACCGCTGCCGCGGGCAATCAGGGTCAGGCTCTCGTTGGACTTCGCGTCGTTGGCAGCGACCCGGGCGTTGGAGGCGGCACGGACGTCGGCGAAGTTGCCGTCGCGGACACCCGCCAGGCTGGCCGCCGACCAGGAGATGAGCACCGTGGTCACGATGATGCTCACCACGCCGATGCCGGTGCTGATCGCCAACGGGACGTTGAAGCGTCGTCTGAAACGCTTGGCGAGCCAGACCTGGCCCCAGACCAGGCCACCGAGCAGCACCAGCTCGATGATGGCGATCGGGATCGCGATGGTCACCTTCATCTGACTGCTGGCGCGCAGGGCGTTGGCATCGACCAGGTTCTGCAGGATCGGCAACGCGTCAGCCCGCAGTCCGCTGCTGGCGAGCCGCAGATACTGCGCGCCGATCGGAAAGCCCTGCCGGTTGTTGGCGCGGGCGAGCTCGATGTTCTCGGTGTAGTCGACCAGTTCCACGTTCAGTGCCGCCAACGCGGCCTGGTCCGCCGGCTCCGCGTCGGCGGCCTCGGCGATCAGCCGGGAAGCAGTGGTGATGGCTTCCTCGTACGCGGCTCGTTGGTCCGCCGGCTCCAAACCACCGACCAGGAAGGCATTGGTCGCATTGGCGTCCGCCCGTTGCAGATTGGTCTGGATCTGCTGGATCCGGATCGTCTGCGCGGTGGCTCCCGACGCCCGCTGCATCGACCAGGTGAGCAAGGTGAACAGACTCAGGCCCAGCAGCCCGAACACCAGGCTGAGCGTGATCACCGCGGTGGTCAGGCGGCGCAGCTCGCGCGGCGTGTCACGCGGCTTGGATCTGGGCACAGAAGGCGCGGGCAGCGCTGAAGCCACCGGGACCGCGAGGCTCGGCACCCCGGGGGCGGCGACTGGCGCGGTGGCGGCGGCCGCGGACGGCTGCGTCATGTGGTCTCCTCGCTGTCGTCGACCTCGGTGGGTTGTCCGGACACCATGTCAGCTGGGTCTGACAGTGGTTCTGGCGGCGGGCCCAGCAGTGGCGCCAATTCGCCGACATCCAGTGGGTTCGGCTCCGGACCCACGTCCTCGGGCAACAGCTCGCGGAGCTGTGTCACCGTCGGCTCGGGGATGTCGCGCAACCGCCAGGCGTGCCGGCCGACGGCACCCTCCAGCAGGTTCCGCGCGAACCGTCCGTTGCCGAAGGACGGACCGCGCGGCGTCGCAGCCAGGATCGCGGTGAACCGCTCCTGGGTCGCCTCGGGCAGGTCGTAGTCGGCCTTCGCCGCCGTCGACTTGAAGATGGCGAGCAGCTCGTCGGAGGTGTAGTCGGCGAACTCGATGGTGGTCCGGAACCGACTGGCCAAACCGGGGTTCTGGGCGATGAAGACGACCATCGGATCGGGGTAGCCGGCCACGATCAACACCAGATCGTCGCGTCGGTCCTCCATCTCCTTGACCAGCGTGTCGACCGCCTCGGTGCCGTACTGGTCGCCGGCCAAGGAGTACGCCTCGTCGATGAACAGCACCCCGCCGGCCGCGCTGGCCACCACCTCAGCGGTCTTGATCGCGGTCTGGCCCAGGTAGCCGGCCACCAGCTCGGAGCGGTCGACTTCGACCAGCTGACCCTTGGTGAGCAGGCCGAGGGCCCGATAGATGCCGCCGACCAGGCGTGCGACCGTGGTCTTGCCGGTGCCCGGGTTGCCGACGAAGACCAGATGCCGGGTGATGGTGGCCGATTTCAGCCCGGCCTTGGTCCGCAGTCCTTCGACCCGCAGCACCGCGACCTGGCGATGGATCTCCGCCTTCACCTCGTGGAGCCCGATCAGTGCGTCGAGCTCGGCCAGCAACTCGTCCAGGGTCTTCTCCGGCTCGGGCTCCGCTTCGGGGACCGCGCTCTCTGGTGTGGCGGCGGCAGTCGTGGGTGTCGCTGGTTCGGCCCCCGGCGGCGCTGGTGGCCCAGACGTCGTGCTCGGTGTCCGGGTGACCGGGGGTTCCGTAGTGGGTCGCTCCGTATTCGGCGGCTCCGTGGGGACGGAACCGACGCCCGGGAACCGTCCCGGCGCGTTCGGGTCCAGACGACTCAGGTCCAGCCAACTCATGGCAGATCCAGACTGCTGCGTGGGGTGTTCGAGGGCGGGTTCATCATCGGCGGTCTCGTCGGGGTGTTGTCGGGATGACCGAACTTCTCCTGCAGGAACCGGCCATGGGCGATCAGTGCGGCCGCGTCCACCCGGACGACGGCGTCGAAGATCTTGTCCATCGTGGAGCCGAGCAGGTCGAGCTGATCGATCAGCACCAGCAGGGAACTCTTGCCATTCTCGACCGGGCGGGAATCTGCCCATTCGCGGGGCAGCCGGAGGTAGCCGTTGATCGCCTCCGGCAGATAGTCGGTGGCGGTCGCCATCACCGAGTACGCCTCCGGGCTGCCCAGGCCGAGATTGCGCAGTCGTGGCATCGTCTGGCGTACGGTCGCGGTCACCCGCTTGACCCGCGACTGCACCGGAGCCGGCACCACACCTCCGGAGACCATGGCATCGGCCCGGTCCAGCGCATTCATGATGTCGTGCTCGGTCGGCACGGCCGGTGCGACGCTCATCGCGGCCACCGGCTCCGGATCAAGCCGTCCGGTGACCTTGGCCACCCAGTCCTTGAATCCCATATCGGTCGAAGCCCAGGGGTCTGCTGCTCGGGTCAGGTCAGTCAGATCAGCGGAGCCCACCCGGGGCGCCGCCCTCGATATCGAGGGCGCCGGAAGCCAGCCGCCGATCGGCATTGTTGACGCGGTCGAGGTACTCCCGCGACTTGCTCACCTCCGACTCCAAGGTGGAGATCGTCGTCTGCATGCTGTCGAGCGCCTGCAGCTTGAAGTTGTCGATCGAGTCCATCGTGGCATAGATGTTCGCGAACGCAGCCTGCAGCTGGGGGAGGCCGATGGTCGCCGAGGCGGCCTGCTGCTGGATGGCGGCGGAGTTGTCCCGCATCATCTCCGAGGTCCGCTGGATCAGGTCCGAGGTGGTGGTGTTCAACGCGGTGATCTGATCGAGTACCAGCTTCTGGTTGCCCAGCGCCTGGGCCACGATCACCGCGGTCCGCAGCGCCGAGACGGTGGTGGTCGACGCTCGGTCGACGCCCTTGATCAACTCGATGTTGTTCTTGATGATGATGTCGATCGCCAGGTAGCTCTGGATCGAGACGGCGAGTTGGGTGAGCAGGTCCTGGTGCTTCTGCCGGACATAGAACAGCACATCCTGCTGTAGTGCCCGGGCCCGATCCGGGTCGGACAGCTCGAGCGCCGTGATCTGTTCGGTCAGCCGCGCGTCCAACCGCTCGGCCACGTAGACGTACTGGTTGAGCCGCCCCATGGTCGCCCACAGATTCTGCTTCTCCATGTTGAGCGCGGCGTTGTCCTTGGCGAGTTCGTCCTGGCCGTTGCGCAGGCTGTGCAGGATGCCGTTCAGGTGCGTCTGGGAGTCCTGATACTTGCGGAAGTAGTCGACGACCTTGTCACCGAACGGCAGGAAGCCGAGCAGCTTGCGCGTGCCGGTGGCCTGGCTCGGGTCAAGGTCCTCGACCGTACGCCGTAGCTGCAGCAGCGTGGTGCCGACCTTGGAGCCCTCGGCGATGCCGCCTTCCTTCAGCGCCTTGACCGGGGTGTTCAGCAGCCGGTTGGACGTCTCGGCCGCCCGCCGGATCTCCTGGTCGCCCATGGTCCGGACGTTCTCCGCCTGGGCACTGAACTCCGGCGACCGGGTTTGGGCGTTGGTCAGCGCATCCAGGAACCCGTCCACCCGAGCGTCCAGCGCGGGGACCTGCGTCGGGTCGACCTGCGGGGCGATCGCCGGGGCCTGGGTGGCGACGACCGGCTTGGGTGCCTCGGGCGCGGTCAGCGTCAGGGTGGCGACCTGATCCGGGGGCGTCAGGGGTGATGGTGAACTCATGGCGGGGCCTCTCAGGAGGTCAGCGGTGGCTTGGCTAATCTACTCGTCCGCTGGGGTCGCGGGAGGCTCTGGTGACATCTGCGCGGCTCAATGGTCGGCAGGGCAGCGACACGCCGGGCCACGGCGATTGAGCCACCGGTTTGTCACGCTGAGTCCGGGACACCGGCCACCTGGACTGCGCTTCGTGTTCCGACCATCGAAATGTTGTGTGAAAAGCAATGAACAGCTACTGCACATTCAGCATTCGTTAAGCCAGACTGCCCTTAGGCGCGGATCGTCCGGACGCCACCAGTGATCGGAGACGTATGAGCGTTTCACCAGCATCCGCCGAGGCGAACTCGCTGTTTCGACGAAAGCCGGTCGGGGACCGGCACGGTCCACAGCTGAACCGAACTATCGGCACCTTCCAGTTGACCATGTTCGGTGTCGGCGCCACCGTCGGCACCGGCATCTTCTTCGTGCTGGGACAGGCGGTGCCGGAGGCCGGGCCGGCGGTGATCCTCTCCTTCATCCTCGCCGGGATAGCCGCGGGTCTGGCAGCCATCTGCTACGCCGAGATGGCCTCCGCCGTGCCCGTCTCGGGATCGACCTACTCCTACGCGTACGCCACTTTGGGCGAGATCGTGGCGATGGGGGTGGCCGCCTGCCTGCTGCTCGAGTACGGCGTCTCGACGGCGGCGGTCGCGGTGGGTTGGAGTGGCTACCTGAACGAGGCGCTGCACAACATCACCGGTGTGTCGTTGCCGCAGGCCATCCTGTATGCCCCCTTCGCCGAGGATCCGACGGCGCCGACCGGTCTGATCAACCTGCCGGCCGTGGTCCTGGTCTTCCTGTGCATGGTCCTGCTGATCCGGGGAGCCAGCGAATCGGCCAAGGTGAACGCGGTCATGGTGGTGATCAAGCTCTCGGTGCTGGTGATGTTCTCGATCATTGCGTTCACCGCGTTCGACTCCAACCACTTCGCCGACTTCGCTCCCTTCGGAGCTGCGGGCGTCGCGGCCGCGGCCGGCACCATCTTCTTCTCCTTCATCGGACTGGACGCGGTGTCGACGGCCGGCGATGAGGTGAAGGATCCGCAGAAGACCATGCCGCGCGCGCTGATCGGCGCGCTGTTCACCGTGATCGCGATCTATCTGCTGGTGGCGATCTCGGCGATCGGTGCGCAGCCCTGGACCGACTTCAAGGGCCAGTCGGAGGCGGGCCTGTCGAAGATCTTGGAGATCATCACCGGCAACAACATCTGGGGGACGATCCTGGCCTTGGGAGCGGTGATCTCGATCTTCTCCGTCACCTTGGTCACGATGTACGGCCAGACCCGGATCCTGTTCGCGATGGGCCGCGACGGGATGCTGCCGAAGGTCTTCTCCAAGGTCAGCCCGCAGACCCAGACCCCGGTGAACAACACCATCATCGTGGCGGCCGTGGTGTCCGTCCTGGCCGCGTTCGTGCCGCTCGACTACCTGATCGACCTGGTCTCGATCGGCACCTTGACCGCCTTCATTGTGGTGTCGCTCGGCGTGATGATCCTGCGCTACCGGCAGCCTGATCTGCCACGTGGCTTCAAGGTGCCTGGCTTCCCGGTCACCCCGATCCTGTCGATCGTGGTCTGCGGCTACATCCTGATCAGCCTGAAGCCGATCACCTGGCTCGTCTTCGCACTATGGGTCGGGGTGTTCTTGACCTTCTACATGATGTACGGCCGCAAGCACTCGGTGCTGGGCCGGCTGCTCGCCGGTGAGAAGGTCGACGACGAGGTAGACGAATGACCAGGAACCGCTCCTGCACTCCCGAGAGGCTCCACGCATGACCGTGCTAGTCGGGTACGTCCCGCACAAGGGAGGACGTGGCTCGCTCGATCTCGGGGTGCAGTTCGCGTACGCGCTCGGGCAGCCGATGAGGGTGGTGACGGTGGTGCCGCGGCAGTGGTCCACCCCGTCGCTGGCGAAAGTCGATGCCGAGTTCGGCGAGTACGCCCGGCTGCTGGGCGAGCACGCCGAGGCGAAGGCCCGGGAGTATCTGACCGACACGAGCGTCGAGGTCGACATCTCCTACTGCGCGCTGCCGGGCCGGTCCATCACGGCCGCACTGCTGGAGGCGGCCGAGGACTGCGCTGCCTCGGTGCTGGTGCTCGGGTCGTCAACCGACGGGGCGGTCGGCCGGATCGTCGTCGGCTCCACTACCGACAAGTTGCTGCATGCGTCCCCGGTCCCGTTGGCATTGAGCCCTCGAGGCTATCGATCGGTGGCCGCCGACGGGTTCAGCCGGGTCACCTGTGCCTTCTCCGATGCCGAGGAATCGGTGAAGGTGGTCGGGGCGGCAGTGGCGCTCGGCCGGCGGGTCGGCGCGCGTACCCGCGTGGCGAGCTTCGGGGTGCGCGGCGCGACCATGTATCCGCCGGAGGTCGGGATCTCCGCCGAGGACTCGGTGCTCGACTCCTGGCTGCAGCAGGCCACCCATGCCCAGCGCGAGCTGCGAGCCGACGGGGTCATCGGCGATGACACCGAGGCCGTGATCGCCGCCAGCTCCAGTTGGGCCGACTCGTTGTCCAGCATCGAGTGGGAGCGCAACGAGTTGCTGGTGCTCGGCTCGTCGACTGTCGGCCCGATCGCCCGAGTGTTCCTCGGGTCCCGCGCCACCAAGCTGATCCGGCACTCACCGGTTCCCGTGCTGGTCCTGCCTCGCGGGCACGAGTCGGTGGGCTAGTCGTCGGGTTGTGGTCAGGACGGGCTGTGGTGGTCGGATCGGCGTGATCAGGACCGGCGGATTCGGACCGACAGGCAGGTCACACAGCCCTCGAGCTTCTCGAACTCGGTGATCGGCACGGTGACCACGTCCAGTCCCCGTGCGGCGTACAGTTCGGCGCTGCGCGGGGCGTCGGACGACATCACGATCGCGCCGTCGCCGAGGTCGACCACGGCGGTGCCGTGCTCCTCGGGTGCGGGGAGGAACTCAGGAAAGATCGTGGTGTCGTCGATCAGCGGGGGATAGCCGATCACCGTGCCGTCCGGCAGTGCGGTGACGCCCGACTTCAGGTGCAGCACCTTCGTCACCGGCACCGCGACGACCTGCCAGCCACGGGGCTCCAACAAGCCGGCGAGCTGGGCGATCCCGGCGGCATCGGTCCGGGTGGTCGCGCCGACATAGGCCGTACGGCCGATCTTCAGCACGTCGCCGCCGTCGAGGTGGCCGGGCTCGAGGATCCGGCTCACCTGGATGCCCAGCTCGGCGGGCAGCGCGCCGAGCGCCTGCTCCGTCGTCGCGGTCTCGCCGCGGCGCGAAGCGGTCCCGGGTGAGGTGATCACCGCGAGGTCGTCGAACATCACCACGGTGTCCTCGACGAACACGCCATCGGGGTGCTCATCGGCCGGGTCGATCTCGTGGACCGTCCAGCCGCGGCTGGCGAACGCATCGACGTACCCCTGCCACTGCTGCAGTGCCAGCGCCGGATCCGCCGGAACACGCTCGATATGCGTGAGCTCGCCGGCGGCCAGCGCCGGCGACGGACGGCGGACGAGTAGATGACCGGTCATCAGTGTTTCTTCTCCTCTGGCTTTCGCTCGGCTGGCTCGTTGTGGTGTGGGCTGTCCCGGTGCGGGAAGCCGCTGATGCCGCGCCACGCGAGGTTGCTGACCAGCTGGGTGGCTTCCTCCAACGCGATCCGGCTGGTTCCACCAGACACCCAGTAGCGCGCACTCACCTGGGCGATCCCGACCAATGAGATGGCAAGCACCTTGGACTGCTCGTGCGGCAGCCCGGTGTCATCGGCGATCACCACGGCGATGGCGTCGGCGATGTCGTTGTTGACCTTCCACAGCCGCTGTTGGACCTGGCCGTCGCCGGTCAGATCGGACTCGAAGACGAACCGGAACTCGCCGCTGGCGGCGGACACGAACTGGTAGAAGGCGCCCATGGTCGCGACCACCCGGTCAGCGTTGTCCTCGGTGGACGCCAGGGCCTCCTCGACCACCTCGAGCAGTCGGTCGCAGCTGGCATCCAGCAGGGCCAGATAGAGATCCAGCTTGGAACCGAAGTGCTGATAGAGCACCGGCTTGGACACGCCGGCCGCGTCGGCGATGTCGTCCATCGCAGCCGCGTGGTAGCCCTTCGAGGTGAACACCTCGTTGGCAGCGTCGAGCAACTGGGCGCGCCGCTGGTCGCGGGGCATCCGGGTGGGACTCTTCTTTCCGCTGCCGGCTTCGGTGCTCACTGGCGCATGCTAGTGCCCCGAACCGCCGGAGATCGGTCCGAAACCAGAAAGTCGGGCAGCAGGACCTCGGAGCTCGCGGTCGGGCCGTTCAGCCCTGGGTGCTGCGCAGCTTCGGTGGGATGTGATCCAGCGCGCTCGAGGGCAGCTCGTCCTCGGGGAGCTTGACGGCGAGCACCGGGATCGGCGCGTGCAGCAGAAGATGCTGGCTGAAGCTGCCGAGAAGCGCCTTGCCGACCGGCGTACGCCGCTTGACGCCGATGATCAGGCGGGTGGCCTGCTGCTTCTCGATCTCGTCGAGGATGACATCAGAAGGCGTGTCCTTGTCCCGGGCCGGGTGATCCACGACGGTGACCTGTACGCCCTCGGTGTCGAAGTTCTCCAGGTGCACGGGAGTGATGCCGAGGTTGATCGCGACCAGGGCGTCGCCGAACTGCCTGGCCTCCTTGAGACCCTCGACGAGGGCAAGCCGACCCTCGCGATCCTGAGTCACGGCGGCAATGATGGTCATGTGTCTCTCCTGCTAGGTGGACGTGGCGGCAGGCTCTCGGGCGAACCAAGGTGCCGGATCACCAGCCACGCAGTACGGTAGGCAATCCTCGCCTTATATGTCAATACATTCTGTCAATCCTGGGGATCCGACTCGGCGTGCCTCTTCAAAGTCGCTCGGGTTCTTCGGCGGCGGAGGGCAGTTCGGGCCGGTCGGGATGGAGCAGGTCGGCCGCCAGGTCGCCATGCTCGGCGACCCGGTGGAGTACGTCCTCGGGGCTGAACCGTAGCCCATCGGCGGTGGTCACGCCGGCGACTTCGTCCCAGGTCAGCGGGGTGGCGACGCTGGGTTGTTGCCGGCCACGCAATGAGTACGGCGCGATGGTGTTGCGTGCTGCCAGATTCTGGTTGTAGTCCAGATAGATCCGACCCGCGCGCTCGGCGATCGACATGGTGGAGACGAAGAAGTCCGGTTGTCGTCGGTGCAGTTCGACGTTCAGTCGCTTCGTGTACGCCCACGCCTGCCGACTCGGCGTCGGTGCGATCGCCGCATAGATCTGGATGCCCTTGCTGCCTGAGGTCTGGGGAACCGGCACCATGCCGTCGGCGGCGAGCCGTTCAGCGGCGATCAACGCGGCTCGGGCCGTCTCCACGATGCTCATCCCCTCGCCTGGATCGAGATCGATGACGATCCGGTCGGCGAGCGGCTCGCCCCGCTCCAGCGCGCCCTGCCGCCGGCTGGAGGGATCGAGGGTGGCGATCCGCCACTGCGGGGCGTGCAGCTCCAGCGCAGCCAGGTTGGCGAGCCAGACGATGGTGGCCGGCTCGTCGGCGACCACGTAGTCGACGGGTCCATCGCTGGTCAGAATGCGCTCGGTGCGCACCCAGTCTGGGGTACCGGCCGGAGCGTTCTTCTCATAGAAGCTCGGACCGGCTACCCCGTCGGGAAACCGGACCCGGGTGAGCGCCCGGTCGGCGAGGTAGGGCAGCAGCACCTCGGCCAGCTGGGAGTAGTAGCTGATCACCTCGGCCTTGGTGTAGCCCACGGCGGGATACAAGACCTTGTCCAGGTTCACCACCGACAGCTCCCGCCCGGCGACCCGGACCCGGATGCTCTCCGAGCTCATGTCAGCGGTTCGGGCGGACCAGCGGGAACAGGATCGTGTCGCGGATGCTGAGCCCGGTCAGGTTCATCACCAGCCGGTCGACGCCCATGCCCATGCCGCCGGTGGGCGGCATGCCATATTCCAGCGCCTCCAGGAAGTCCTCGTCGACCTGCATGGCCTCCGGATCCCCGGCCGCGGCCAGCAGCGACTGGGCGACGAGCCGCTCCCGCTGGTCCATCGGGTCGACCAGCTCCGAGTACGCGGTGCCCTGCTCGGCGGCGAAGATCACCAGGTCCCACTTCTCGGCCAGCCGCGGATCGACCCGATGGGTCCGGGTGAGCGGCGCGTTCTCCTTGGGGAAGTCGGTGTAGAAGACCGGCGTCGTGGTGGTCGCCTCGCAGAGCTCGCCGTAGATCTCCTCCAGCAGTGGCCCCCAGCCGATGTCGGCATCCAACTCGAGGCCGATCCGCTCGGCGTGCCGCAGCAGCGTCGCGTGCGGGGTGTCGGCGCTGACCTCCTCACCCAGCTTCTCCGAGACGGCCTGGCAGATCGTCTTCACCGGCCAATCGCCGGACAGGTCGTACTCGACGATGGTGCCGTCCGGTCCGTCCGGCCGGCGCGCGATCGGCGAGCCGTAGACCGCGGTCGCGGCCTCCTGGATGATCTCCTGGGTCAGGATGCGCATCGAGTTGTAGTCGCCATAGGTCTGATAGACCTCCATCGAGGTGAACTCGGGGTTGTGCTTGAAGTCGGCACCTTCGTTGCGGAACTGGCGGCCCAGCTCGAACACCCTCTCCATCCCGCCGACGATCAGCCGCTTCAGATGCAGCTCGGTGGCGATCCGCAGATAGAGGTCGAGGTCGTAGGCGTTGATGTGGGTCTCGAACGGCCTGGCGTTCGCGCCGCCGTGGATCAGCTGCAGGATCGGGGTCTCCACCTCGGTGAAGCCACGCCTGGCCAGCGAGTCGCGGATGCTGCGCACCACGGTCGCGCGGGCGTACGCGGTCTCGCGGGCCTCGGGTCGGATGATCAAGTCGACATAGCGCATCCGTACCCGAGCCTCGGGATCGGTGAGGCCCTTGTGCTTGTCCGGCAGCGGGCGCAGCGACTTGCTGGACAGCAGCAGCGAGGTCGCCGCGATGGACAGCTCGCCGGTCTTGCTGGTGATCACCTCACCGGTCACCGAGACGTGGTCGCCGAGGTCGATGTCATGTAGCCACAGGTCGAACAGGTCAGGGCCCACATCGCGACGGGAGACCAACACCTGCAGGTCGCCCGATCCGTCGCGCAGGGTCGCAAAACCGATGCCGCCGTGCTTGCGCTTGAGCAGCACCCGGCCGGTCACCGAGACGATCTGCCCGGTCCAGGTGTCCGGGGCAAGCTCGCCGGCGCGTGCACGGGCATCGACAAGGGCCCGGACCTCGGCGAGGGTGTGGGTCCGCGGGGCAGCGACCGGGTACGGCTCGATGCCGCGACCTTTCAGCCGCAGCGCCTTGTCGCGGCGGATCCGCATCTGCTCCGGCAGCCTCGCCGTGGACAGTGCCTCGGCGAGCAGATCGCGTTGCGGCGGCATCAGAGCCAGGACCTCGTCGGCATAGCCTTCGCTGCCGGTGTCCAAGGCCTCGGGGGTGTCTTGCCGGCGCCGCAGCAGCGAGCCCAGACTCGGACGGGTGAGGAAGCCCTCGGCACTGCCGGTCGCGGTGCCGACCCGAGGCAGATCGGAGGTGTACTCGAAGCAGATGAAGCGCGGCTGCCACTGCGGCAGGTATTTGGCGTTGGACCGATAGAGCGACTCCAACTGCCAGTTCTTGCTGGCCACCTGCAGCGCCTGTCGCCAGAGTTTGGCGATCGGCCCTGCCCCGATCTCGGAGCCGCGTTCGAAGGCTTCCCGGAACATGGCGAAGTTGAGCGAGACGCGGGATACGCCGAACTGGGCGGAGCGGTCGGCCAGCGCGGACACCATCAACTCGACCAGGCCGTTGTCGGCGCTGGGGTCGCGGCGCATCAGATCCAGCGACAGCCCGTTGTGTCCCCAGGGCACGAAGCTCAAGAAGCCCCGCAGCCGGCCGTCGGCGTCGTGTGCCTGGACCATGACGCACTCGTCGTCCAGTGGGTCGGCGAGCCTGCCGAGTGCCATCGAGAAGCCGCGCTCGTCGCCGCCGTCGCCCCGCCAGGAGGCGGCGTCGGTGCTCAGGGTATCGAAGTCCGCGGCACTGAGCTCACTGTGCCGCAGCACGCGCGTGGTGTAGCCCCGACGCTGCAAGCGGGAGACCGACTGGCGTACCGGCTTCATCCCAGGACCGTTCAGCGAGAAGGAGCGTACGTCGAGGATCGCCTCGTCGCCGATCTCCCAGGCGGTCAGCCCGGACTCCTCGTACGCCGCAGCGCCCTCCTCGCCCGCCCCCATCACCGCCAGCGACAGACCGACCGAGCGGGCATGGATGCGCCAGGCCTCGATCGCCTCGGTCCACCGTTCCGGGTCGCCGACCGGGTTGCCGCTGGCCAGGCTGACCGAGCCGATGGCGCGGTAGGAGATCCCGGCTCGCGCGGTCGCCGCATCGCTGGTGTCCCAGACCACGGACTTGTCCCGCCGGGTGGCGAAGTAGCCGAGGGAGTCGTTGTCGCCGTAGTCGCGGAGCAGCGTGCGTACCCGGGCCTCGTCGGCGGCGCTGAGGAAGTGCAGATTCCGAGGTGGCCGGAAGAGCAGATAGGCCGCGCCCAGCACGACGGCCGCCCCGATCAGGCCGACGATGAACCGCACCCACAGCGGGGAGTGGATGTGGTCGGCGGTCGGCAGCCGGCCGACATCGCCGAGCATCGAGCCGAACACGTGGACCGCGGCGGCGAAGGGATCCTTGGTGTTGCCGAAGCGCAGCGTCAGCCCGGTGCCGATCGCCAGCATGACCACGCCACCGAGCAGGAAGACGACCAGCGCGGCGACCGCGTTGCCAGGGACCCGGCGCGCGGTGAACTGCTGTCTGGCCCGGAAGGCGAGCACGGTCACCGCGCCCATCAGCAGCAGACCGATGATCTGGACCACGTACTGCCACGATGTGATGCTCGGCTCGCCGGTGATCACCGAGACCAGCCGGCCGAGCTCGGGCAGCAGCAGCCACCAGATCACCATCAGCCACCAGGCGACCCGCAGTCGACGACGCAGCGCGACCGCCATCACCAGCAACAGCGCGGTGTACCCCAGACCGGGGACGATCGGGATGGTGAGCATCGAGACCACGTCGTACTGGCGGCTGAAGAAGCGATGCCAACGAGGGATCAAGGTGACTGCCAGGTTGACCACGGTGGCGATCAGGAATCCGGACGCGAAGATGTCCGGCCAACGATCATCGCGCAGGGATTGACCGCCGCCTGGCCGCGGTGACTCGCGACCAACGGGCAAGGTCATGATCGGAGCCTCTCGCCGAATGCAGGAGCAGTTCGCCAGCGTAACCGGGCGGAGTTCCGCCCGGTCAGACCGGCGGTCCGGATGCCGGAATAGTGACCGAACCGTTGGCGTTCGTGATGTGAGGATCAAGCGTCCGATGACGAACTTGGAGGAAGTTGTGGCATTACCGCCGCTGGTGGAACCCGCGGAGTCGTTGACTCCGGAGGAAGTACGCCGATACAGCAGGCATCTGATCATTCCCGAGGTCGGCATGATCGGGCAGAAGCGGCTGAAGAACGCTCGGGTGCTGGTGATCGGGGCAGGTGGCCTCGGCAGCCCGGCATTGCTCTATCTGGCCGCGGCCGGGGTCGGCACGCTCGGCATCGTCGAGTTCGACACCGTCGACGAGTCGAATCTGCAGCGCCAGGTCATTCACGGTCAGTCCGACATCGGCAAGTCCAAGGCGCTGTCGGCCAAGGAGTCGATCGCCGAGGTCAATCCGCTGGTGAACGTGGTCCTGCACGATGTCCGGTTGGACAACGACAACGTGATGGAGATCTTCGCCCAGTACGACCTGATCCTGGACGGGACCGACAACTTCGCCACCCGCTATCTGGTCAACGACGCGGCGGTGCTGTCCCACAAGCCGTACGTCTGGGGATCGATCTTCCGCTTCGAGGGTCAGGTCAGCGTGTTCTGGGCCGATCATGGTCCGCAGTACCGCGATCTCTATCCCGAGCCGCCGCCACCGGGCATGGTTCCCTCCTGCGCCGAGGGCGGTGTGCTCGGTGTGCTGTGCGCTTCGATCGGCTCGATCATGGTGACCGAGGCGATCAAGCTGCTGACCGGGATCGGTGAGCCGCTGATCGGCCGGCTGATGGTCTACGACGCGCTGGAGATGAGCTACAAGACCCTCAATCTGCGCCGGGACCCGGCGGGGGAGCCGATCACCGAGTTGATCGACTACGACGCCTTCTGCGGCGCGCTGACCGACGAGGCCGCCGAGGCGGTCGCCGGTCACACCATCGCGGTGGCGCAGTTGGAGCAGTGGTTGAAGGAACGAGAGGCCGGCGAGCGCGACTTCGTGCTGATCGACGTACGCGAGCAGGTCGAGCGGGAGATCAACGCCATCCCCGGCTCGGTGCTCGTCCCCAAGGGTGAGTTCCAGAACGGGTCGGCGCTCAGCGCGCTGCCGCAGGACAAGCAGGTCGTGCTCTACTGCAAGGCTGGCACCCGGTCAGCCGAGTGCCTGGCGATCGTGCACGGGGCCGGCCTGGCCGACGCGGTGCATGTCGGTGGCGGAGTCAGCGCTTGGGTCAGCCAGATCGACCCCTCCCAGCCGGCGTACTGAGCGGGAGACGGTAGCAACACAAAGCCCCCGTACGGATCGCGTACGGGGGCTTTGGTGTGGTGTGGCAAAGATCAGATGGTGTGCACCTGGTCGGCCTGCGGGCCCTTCGGCCCCTGGGTGGTCTGGAACTCCACTCGCTGGCCCTCATCGAGCGTCCGGAAGCCGGTCGACTCGATCGCGCTGTAGTGGACGAACACATCCGGACCGCCGCCGTCCACGGCGATGAATCCGTAGCCCTTTTCGGCATTGAACCACTTGACGGTTCCCTGCGCCATGAAAACACTCCTAGCATCAAGCGCCGGAGCCGCACCTCACGGCCCCGAGTGCTGCTCGGACGCCAGCGGTGCCGAACGCCCACGCAAGAATCTGGGGGCGTAGCACTTACCACGGCACAGACTTGCAACAGCACACCTAGCCAACCACACATCCGCGGTCGGAGAAACCCAACCGAGTTCCTACGTTGCCGGGAGCAATGCCCGTGGCGATCCTCTTCGACGCTATTCCTAGGCTGGTCAGCGTGGATGCCTGGGTACGTGTGTTCAGCAGGGTCCCGCGAGAGCTCCCGTCCGGGCGTGTCGCTGATGGATGAGGCCTACGTCGAGGCCGTGCTGAGCGCCGTCGAACGGATCCCCGCGGGTCAGGTCGCCAGCTATGGAGACCTGGCGGAGTACGTCGGTGTCGGCGGGCCGCGGCTGGTCGGCCGGGTGATGTCCACCCAAGGGGCTGGGGTGCCCTGGTGGCGGGTCGTCCGGGCCGATGGCCGTCCGGCACGTGGGCTGGAGGCGACCGCGCTGGCACGGCTGCGGGCGGAGGGAGCGGTGCTGGTGGGCGATCGGGTGGACATGAGGCGCTGCCGTTGGCGGCCTTCACTATCGTGAGGCTGTGGTGCGCACTCCCGAGAGACTCCGCCCATGACCAGATCCAGCCCGGTGTCGCGTATCCAACGAGCCGGCGAACGGTTTCTGACCGAGGTCGAAGGCATCACCACCCGGCACGCCTTCTCTTTCGGGCAGCACTACGATCCATCCAACATTGGGTTCGGACGACTGCTGGCGCACAACGAGGAGTCGTTGCTGAGTGGACGCGGCTTCGATGATCACCCCCACCGAGACACCGAGATCGTCACCTGGGTGCTGTCCGGCTCGCTGCTGCACGAGGACTCAACGGGGGAGTCGGGGATCGTCTACCCAGGTCTGGTGCAGCGGCTGAGCGCCGGCTCGGGCGTCGTCCATGCCGAGCGCAACGACGCCTATCGGGTGGATCGGGCCAGCCCGCGAGTGCCGGTTCGGTTCGTGCAGAGCTGGATCCGGCCTGATGCGCCGGGGGGTGCGCCGTCCTATGCGCAGCGCGACATCGAGCCCGCTGCTCTGGCGACCGACTGGGTGCCGGCGGCCTCTGGATCGGAGCGCGACGCCGCGGTGTCGATCGGGGCGGCGACGAGCACACTGTGGATCACCCGCCTGGCCGCTGGGGCGACCCGGGTCTTGCCTGAGGCGGCCTATGTGCACCTGTTCGTGGCGAGCGGTGAGATCTTGGTGGAGGGCGTCGGGGTGCTCGGGGAGGGTGACACCCTGCGGGTCGTCGGATCAGCCGCCTTGCGGGTGACCGGGCGGCAGCCGAGCGAACTGCTGGCCTGGGCGATGGGCTGAGATGAGTGAGATACAACTGCCGCTGCTGATCAGGGCATCGGGCCGGGATCGGCCGCGGCTCACCAGCGAGCTGCTCGGTCTGCTCGCCCGAGCGGGGGCGGAGCTGGAGGACATGGAGCAACTGGTCGTCCGGGAGCGGCTCACCCTCGATGTGCTGGTTCGGCTGGAGAGTGCCTCCGACGCGTTGCTGCGCGACATCTTGTACTGGGGTTTCCGCAACGAGATGAAGGTCGACTTCGAGCGAGTCGAGGCGACCTCCCAGCGTGCGTCCCGGCGCCGGCACGCGGTGACCGTGCTGGGCCAGCCGTTGACGCCGATTGCGCTGTCGGCCGTGGCCGACGCGATCTCCGACACCGGCGGCAACATCGACCGGATCGTTCGGCTGGCGACCCAGCCGGTGACCGCGTACGACCTGGTGGTGATCGTCGATGATCCCGACGCGATGCGTACCGCGCTCGTGTCGGTCGCACGTGAGCACCACATCGATGTCGCCGTGCAGGTCAACGGCCTGGAGCGGCGGGCCAAGCGGCTGGTGGTGATGGATGTCGACTCGACGTTGATCGCCGACGAGGTGATCGAGCTGCTGGCGGACGAGGCGGGCTGCCGAGCCGAGGTCGAGGCCGTGACGACGGCGGCGATGGCCGGCGAACTGGACTTCGAGACGTCGCTCCGCGAGCGGGTACGCCGGCTGGCTGGGCTGGAGGTCGCAGCCCTGGACCGAGCTGCTGCTCGGATCAGGCTGACGCCCGGTGCCCGGACCTTCGTGTCCACGCTGCAGCGGATGGGCTTCTCGGTGGCCGTCGTCTCGGGTGGGTTCACCGCCTTCACCGACCGGCTCAAGGCCGATCTCGGGCTTGACCACGCCTATGCCAACACATTGGAGATCGTCGACGGTCGCCTCACGGGCGAGGTCGTCGGACCTGTGGTGGACCGTGCCCGCAAGGCCGAGTTGCTCCGGGAGATCGCCGCCGTAGAAGGGATCCTGCCCTCCCAGGCGGTAGCCGTCGGCGATGGCGCCAACGACCTCGACATGCTGGCCGCCTCCGGTCTGGGCATCGCGTTCAACGCCAAGCCGGCCGTCCGGGCGCGGGCGCACACCACCGTCTCGGTGCCCCGGCTCGACGTCATCTTGTTCATGCTCGGCGTCCGCGGTGCCGAAGTCGACCACGTGGACTGACCAGCGTCGTCAGGAACTCCTGACCGACACCGTCGGCGCCAGACTGGACGTGGCGCCGACGGGGCCGCAGGCGATCGCAGGTCCCGTTAGGCACTCACCTTGCCGGTCTTGGACGACGTCTTGGCCTTGGTTGTGTAACCGGTCGCCTTCCCGGTCACCTTCACCGAGATCTTCTTGCCCTTGTCGGTGGAGCCGAGTAGATAGTTCACCTTGGTCGCCTTCTTGATCTTCGATCCGTTCCGGTACCACTGATAGGCGAACCTCGTCGTCGTGGGCTTCCATTTGCCGGGCACCGCAGTGAGGGTATGGCCGATCCGGACAGTGCCGGAGATCTTGGGTTTCACTGCGGTGATCGTGCCAACCTTCACCTTCTTGGTCGTCTTCGAGGGCTTCGAGGTGGTCGTGGCATAGCCCGTCCGTGCGGCGGTGACCCGGACCGTGACGGTGCCGCCCTTGATGGCCGGGGCGAGCGTGTAGGTCCGTCCAGTGGCACCCGTGATCGCCTTCCCGTTGCGATACCACTGGTACTGGAAGCTGCTCGGCGCTGGTGACCAGCTGCCTGGCTTGGCAGTGAGGATCTTGCCCACTTGTGCCGTGCCGGAGATGGTGGGCGTCGGGACGTTGGTGAACTTCTTCGGCGGTGAGGGCGGCGTCGTCGGTGTTGTCGGTGTTGTCGGGGTCGGGGCGGGCGTCGTGGGGGTGGGCGTCGTCGGGGTAGGGGACGGGGACGTTGGTGTCGGCGTCGGGGGCGTCGGCGTCGGAGTGGGTGTCACGGGAGCCGTGACCGGTCCGACGGATCCAGTGGTCACGGTCGCCGATGTGTAGCCCGGCACCATGCCGGTGACCCGGAGCGCGATGTTCGTACCGAGGTCGGCTGCGGTGATGAGGTACGGGGAACTGACGGCTCCCGGGATCGCCTCGTCATTGCGGAGCCACTGCAGGCTGAAGGTGGGGGAGAGTCCGGTTCCCCAGTTTCCCTTGACGAAGCTGAGGGACTGTCCCACCACGGGCGTTCCATCGATGCCAACGCCTTGGGGCTTGAGGACACCTGGCTTGACGGTGAGCGCGCTCGAACTCGTGGTGCCGTTTGCCCAGCCTGCCAGCGCTGCCGTCGCCTTGACCACCAGCTGCTTTCCGACGTCGCTGGCTGCGACCGAGTAAGTTCGTGCGCTGCCGACCTGGTCGCCATCGGCATACCAGGCATAGCTCACGTACGCATCCGAAGGTTGCGGGTCGTTTGCCGTGGCGGTGAGGGTGTTGCCGACGCTGGGATCACCAGCCACTGTGACGGTGCCGACTCGAGCTACCGCAGCCCGGAACGTCTTGACCTGGTAGTTGATCGGGCCACCGGGTATCCCAGCGACGGTGATGTCATAGGTGTCGACCGTATCGCCAGCCGGTTCCGTGATCGGACCCCCGGTCCACACCACGGCGGGATCGCCGTACAGCTCATTTGACCGAGTCACCTGCACTGGCCACGGGCTGCCGTTCTTCGTCATGGTGATGGTGGCATTGGAGAAGTTCGTCCCCCGGGGTGCGCCGTAGGACCAGCGCCCACTGGTGGGCATCGTCTCCCAGGGGACGTAGCCGGCTGACGGCCATGGCGTGCCACCACTGGGGCGCGGGTTGTTGTTCTGGCTTCCGCTGTCGAAGACGACAAGGCTGGTGGACTTGTCGGTTGACCCGATGCCCACCCCCGACAGTGGTGGATACAGCACCCAGCGCCGATGGCCGACCAGGACGTTGTTGGCTCCCGGATCGTCCACGAACCCGTCTGCGGCGCGTGCTCCAACCCGCCCGAGATAGAGGTTGGAGGTGCCTGCGCCGATCTCGCCGTCCTTGCTGTAGCAGGCCAGGCTCGATGTGGGGGTGTGTGTGAGCAGGTTGTTGGCGTGCATGATCAACGCGGCCTGCTGAGCCAGGTGAGAGCCGGGAGCGTACTCCGTCACCGGCTGCAAGCCGGCCATCTCCCGGTAGTAGTTGATCGCCTCGAGCGTCGCGGCTCGGCCCCCTGGAGAGAAGGCCCCAGCTGCCTCCGCCGGTTGATTCTGGGGCGAGGGTGAGCCCGATACGCACTTGCTCGGGTCGCCGTCCCAGGTCCACGGCGCACTCAACGCCGGCCGTAGCCAGGTCAGATAGGCGTCCCGCACCGACTCCAGAGACGAGTTGTCGATGTCGCGCGGAGCTGCGGACACTGTCGATGGCGGTGGCGCCGCGAGCAGCCCGATCGCGAGCAGGAGCGTGGTCAGGACTGCGGCCGGGCGCTTCATGATCCCCCAAGAACGGCCGACTGCCACCATGTCCCCCGACTGGGCGCGAGCCGTTGGCGTCACCCTAGTGGGGCGGAGACACCGCCGTCACGAGTTCGCAGAACTCCATGCCGCGAATGAATTTCCCTTGTCTGGCAGCGAAACAAGACACCGACGGCGCACCCGGCCGCCCGCAATCGCGGGCAGCTGAGCGCGCCGGCTGCGCTGCACTAGCTCTTTCTATTGCGCCGGCTGCGCTGCGCGAGCTCTATTGCGCTGCTCGCCGGCGCTCAGGACCGCTCGTTCGTCGCGGATCAAGCCGAGACGAAAGGCATGTCTCGACTCGATCCGCTCCTGCACTCCCGGTCGCGCCGGCTGCGCTGCGCGAGGTCAGGCCAGAGTCTTCTGGAGCCAGGCGTAACCCTGGGCCAGGCCGTCGAAGACATCGCCCTCGTAGTGGTCGAACTCCAGCACCGCGTACGGGATCGTCAGGTCGTCGGCGGTGAGCACCGCGGCCAGCGGCACGTCGCCCTGGCCGGCCGGCTGCTGATCCTTCGGCAGCTCGCGGGCGCTGATCCCGGGACGCATCGGGCCGTCCTTGACGTGCACCGCGACGACCCGATCGCCGAGGCGGCGCAGCAGCTCGACGATGTCGGCGCCGCCGGCGTTGGCCCAGTAGAGGTCGACCTCGAGCTGGACGGCCGGATCGAGCAGTTCGGCGAATACCTCGAGGACGGGGCGGTCGTCGATCTTGGTGGTCAGCTCGTGGTCGTGGTTGTGGTAGCCGACCTTGAGGCCGTAGGCCTTCGCCTGCTCGGCGCGGGCATTCAGCCGATCGGCGTTGCGCTGCACATCCGCCAGGGTCGTCCAGCGCTCCGGTGCGACGAAGGGGTCGATGACGGTTTGCACGCCGAGCACATTGGCGGCGGCGAAGGTCTCCTCCGCCGGCGGCACGGTGAGCAGACCGTCGGGGGTGGCGACGCCCTCGTCCTCGATCAAGATGGCGTGGGCGGTGGGCGAGCTCAGCCCGTACCGCTCGAAGGATTCCTTCAAGGCATCCGCCCGGCGCACGAAGTCGAAGGCCTCGACCGTCTGCAGGCCGATGTCGGCGAGCTTGGCGAGGGAGCCGTCGAGGTCGGCATCGAGGGCGGCGTGGATCGAGTAGAGCTGGACTGAGATCTCGGGAGTGGCCATTGCCCTACGCTAGCAGAAACCGACAGTTGTGTCTGTTTATCCCTGAGGTGAATTTGCCGTGTTAGGTCCACGCCGGTCTGAGCCACGGTTGTGCCGCTCGCCCACGCGTGGGGTCCGTGGCAGGACCCTGGCGTCGGCTTGAATGGCGACCATGTCGACGTGGGGTGGTCCGCCGGGAGCCGGCGGCGACGGGGAGCGATGGTCGCCGTACCCCGTGCAGGACTGGTCCACGATGCCGGCGCCGGAGCAGCCGAGCGAGGGCGGCCCGTACGGGGGCGTCGACCCGGGCTGGGATCCGCCAGCGGGGCCGAACGTGCAGAGCGGCACCAGAACTCACCCGCCTGACCTGCCGAGCAGACATCGACCGCGTTGGCTGCCGTTGCTCGTGGTGAGCCTGGTCACCGTGTTGGTGGCGGGTGCTCTCTTCGTTGCCGACCAGGGCGGCGCAGGAGGTGGCCGGACCACGGCATCGGGTTATCTGCCAGATGATGGAGCGGTCAGCTATCGGGTGCAGACGACCACGACGGGCGACCGCACAGTGACCGGCAAGCTCGTCGAGGAGTCGTCTCGGCGGACCGGGGATCTGGTGCACAACGGCTTGGACTTCACGCTGGGCGCCAAGGTGGGCGGGGTCGTCGGGTTCGATCGACTCGATCGGATCCGGCTCTGGCGGACTACCGGCACCAAGATCGGCAGCATGGGCGAGCCGCAGCGGGTTCGGGTCTATCAGGTCGACCAGGCAGTGACGCTGATCGCCGACTCCGATGCCGCGGCCGCCGACGTCTACACACCGGGACTGGTCGAACTGCCGGCAGATGTCTCTGCCGGAGCCAGTTGGTCGAGCGAGGGCAAGGTCGGCCCCCGCGCCTATCGCAGCGACCTCCGGGCGGAGGCCGCCGAGCCGGGCTGTCTGCGGGTCTCCGGGACGATCGTGGAGTCAGTGACATCGGGGCCGCGCGGGACCCCGCGGCAGGTGACCAAGCGGGAAGTGGCCAAGCTGTGGTGTCAGGGCCGAGGGATCGTCTCGGAGGAGACCGTCGACGGTGCGACCCGGACCACCTCCGTCGCGGCGTCGTCCGGTGCCCCGACCGTTGGTGTGCAGACCGTCGACGAGACCTGGGAATGGACCGATCCCACGACCTGGCGACGACGCGACTTCGAGCTTCGTTCGGCCGATCCCACCTTGGGACCGGGCCAGATGACCGGTTCACCTGGGCTGCTGCCCTCGGTGGTGACTGCCTCGGGGCTGCTCATTCGCCCCACCAGCAGCGACGACCTGGTCGCGACGACGCCACGGACCATCGACTCCTGGACGACGCTGTGGCGGATGCACCCCGGCGGCACCGTGCTGAGTCTCGCTGGTTTCGGCAAGGTCGTGGTCGTGACCACGAGCCGGCGGGAGGCGGTGGGCTATACCGACACCGGCGTACGGCTGTGGACCGTCGCGCTGGACGACGTGGCCTTTCGTCCGGCGATCCGGGTCGACGACCGACGGGTCGCGATCGGGGACGTGGCGGGCGGCGTACGGGTGGTCGACGTCCTCACCGGAGCCGAGATCTGGCATGCCCAGATCGCCGAACAGCTGAGCGCACCATTGGTCGCCGACTCGCGCGTCGTCGTTGCTTTGGACCAAGGTGGGACCACCACCGCCTTCGCCGCGGACAGCGGTGAGCGACTGTGGACCAGTGAGGTCTCGGGCACTCTCGGCGCGGTCTTCGGTGACCTCGTCGTAGTACGTCACGAGGGGACCCTGGACGCCCTGGACATCACCTCGGGCCGGCATCGCTGGTTGCTCCCGCAGACCGGCACGCTGGATGCGCTGCAGCCTTTCGGTGATCTGTTGCTGGCTGCCACCAGGCTGGACACCCTGGCGATCGACAAGCATGGGGTCGTTCAGCAACGGCTGCCGGCGTATGCGGCGGTGACCGTGGTGGGCGACACGATGGTCGGCTGGGGCACCTCCAGCGCCGAGTTCCGCGACCGCGAGCTGTCCCTGCGAAGGCGGGTCGACACCCCGAAACGGACGCTGGCAAGTGTGGCGTACATGGCGGCGCCCTATCGCCACGGCGTGATCGTCTTCGACGTCGCGGGCTGGGCGTTCACGACCTGGAGCTCCGAGCCGTGAGCCGGGTGCGCGACGCGGTCCGAACCGTCCTCGACCAAGGGCTGGTGGCCCGGGTCCGGGAGGGTCGGCTCCGAGACGACGGGCAGTGGCCGTACGGGCTGCGAGCGGTGGTGGCCGTGGGCTGCGTGCTGTTCGTGCTCGCCGGGGTGGTGGCTCTGGTATCGGCGCCGATCCGATCCTGGTCGTCGCTGAGTGTGCCCAACTCGGTCACCAGTAGCGTGCCCGACGGGGTCGTCTGGCTGCTGACCTTCCTGTTGGGCTTCTGCCTCGCCCTGTTCACGGTGGCGGCCATCCATGGTCCCTGGTGGATGAAGATGATCGGGCTGGTGGCGCTCGCCCTGCTGCTCGGGATCTGGTCGTCTGCGACCGTCGTGGGGTCGGCTGTCCACACGTCGACGATTGCCCGATCGCCGGTCATAGCGGCTGGACTCACGGTGCTGGTCGTCGTGGTGTTGACGGTCATCGGGCGACGTCGGGAGCCGGCCTGGTGGGAGTTCCCGCTCGTCCTGGGGCTGATCGGTCTGGTGCTCGCGCTCTGCACGCTCGCCCTCGCCGAGACGAGCCGTCGGCTGGGCTATCGGATGGCACCGGTCTTCTTGGACCAGACCATGAGCCTGCTGACCTTCATCGTGCTACCGGCCGTGATCGCCGCTGGCGCGGCGGTAGCCGAGATCGCAGTCGGTGTGACCATGGCCGCGACCAGAACGACCCAGCGACTGGCCGCGGGCAGCTGGCCGTACGTGGTGCTCGGGGCGGTGGTGGTGCTGCGGCTGGCGCAGGAAGTGAGGCGGCTGAGCGACTTCGACGTGGCCAACAGTGGCTGGCGCGCCCTGGTGCCGGCCGTCGTGCTGGTTGCGGGGTTTGTCGGCTTGGGGTGGCTGGTCTCGCGGCTGACGCCACTTCGCGACGTCTCCGTCGCTGAACTGCCCGAGGACCTCAGTCGTATCTCGATCGGAGTGGGCGCCGCCACGATCGCGTTGATGATCCCGGTCTACGTCCTCATCTTCGGCTTCCAGATCGTGGTGAGCCTGAACCCCTCGTACGCGCCGGAGAGCGTCGACACGACGCCGTGGATAGACCGGCTGTTGGACGGGTTCCGGGTGCTGCTGGGTGTGATCCTGGTGGTCGTCGGCCTGTGGCAGGCTCGACGCCGACGACCGGGCCTCGCGCTCGTACTGGGGAGCACGGGCGTGATGTTCTTCGCCCTTTCCTTCCGGCTCCTCACCGGCTATCGCTGGGCCTTCTGGGTGGATCCCGACGCGTTGGTCAGCGTGGTGACGGCGGGGATCGTGGTCGTGACCGGCTGGTTGCTGGTGACCCGACGCCTGTCGCGCGATCGGGCGCTGGGGCTGGCCGCCGTGCTCACCCTGGCAATCGTGCTCTCGATGCGCTCGGTGATCGCCGACCCGGTGGCGGCGCTGGTGGGCAGCAGCGGCGTGGCCTTCGTGCTGTTCGGTGTCACCTGGGACTTCCTGACTGCGTCGGACTGGGCCAACACCACCGGCCGCCGGATCGGCCGGTCGACCCGGGTGCTGCTGGCGCTGGGCTATCCGCTGCTCACCGTCACCGTGGTCGCTGCCGACGTCTTGATCCGGCGCCCCCAGACGTTCTCGGCCGTGAACGGGTTCGCCGAGCTGGGTGAACTGGTGCTGGGCACCGCCTTGCTGGCCGCCGCCGCGATCGTCGTGCTGTCGGCCGTCCGCGGCGACCGCGAGGTGCTGTGAGCCGAGGTTTGGCTGCCGGCTGGGCGTTGACCCCAGATTCGACTCCGCACCATTTAGGTCGGCCCCAGATTCGACTCCGCACCATCTAGGTCGACTGCGCATCAGGCGGGCGTGGTGCGCAGTCGCATCAGCTGGTGCGAAGTGGGGGTCGGGTCCGGAGTGGGGAGCTGGGGCAGGGCGCGGCTGAACAGCGAGTCGTCGACAACACTGTCAGTGGCGAGTGGTGGAATCTGAGCATCGATCCGTACGACCTCGAAGGCGCCTGACCCAAATCATGTACACGCTCGTCCGACCTCGGCGGGAGCCGCTGGCTGCCCCCGTGCTGGATCCGTTCCAGCGGGCGGTGGTGGACCATCCCGGTGGTCCGCTGCTGGTGCTCGCCGGGCCGGGGACGGGGAAGACCACCACGCTGGTCGAGTCGGTGGTCGATCGGATCGCGAACCGGGGCATGACCCCCGACCGGGTGCTGGTGTTGACCTTCTCTCGCAAGGCCGCTGCCGACCTGCGCACCCGGATCGCGGCTCGGCAGGGCCGCACGGTGGTGACACCGATGGTGCTCACCTTCCACGCCTTCTGCTATGCGCTGGTCCGCCGCTTCTCCGACACGGGCGTCTGGTCCGAGAATGGCGGCACAGACCCGGGCCCCGGTGCTGATCCGCTGGCGCACCCGCTGCGACTGCTCACCGCGCCGGAGCAGGAGTTCCGGATTCGCGAGACCCTGGCCGGCACCCGGGAGACCCGGCGCGTCGCGTGGCCGGACAGCCTGGACCGGGCGTTCGGCACCCGGGCCTTCGCCTCCGAGGTGCGCTCGGTGGTGGCCAAGGCCCGCCAGCTGGGGATGGATCCCGAGGACGTGGTCGACGCCGGTGCGGCGGCGGATCGGGTCGAGTGGATCGCGGTGGGCGAGTTCTTCGAGGAATACCTGGACGTGCTCGACGCCGAGCAGGTGATCGACTACGCCGAACTGGTGCACCGCAGTCGTATCCTGCTGTCCGACCCGGAGGTGGCCGCCAAGCTGCGCAGCGAGATCGACGAGGTGTTCGTCGACGAGTTCCAAGACACCGACCCGGCTCAGGTGCGGCTGCTGCAGGTGATCGCCGGCGACGGTCGCAATCTGGTCGTCGCCGGCGATCCGGATCAGTCGGTGTATGCGTTCCGGGGCGCTCAGTCGCGGGGCATCACCGAGTTCCCGCATCGATTCCGCACCAAGGAGGGCGCGCCGGCACCTGTGCTGGCGCTGGGGGAGACCCGCCGGTTCGGACCCGCGCTGCTGGCCGCCAGCCGGGGCGTCGCCGACCGGCTGGCACTCCCCGGCGCGCTCCCCGCTGACCTCCGCAAGTCCTTTCGGTCGCCGCGCTCGGCGACGGGACTGCCGTACGGGCGAGTAGAGGCCTACACCTACGACTCGCCCGGCGCCGAGGCCGATCAGATCGCCGAGCTGCTGCGGGCCGCGCATCTGCGCGAGGGGGTGCCGTGGGAGTCGATGGCGGTGCTGGTGCGCGCGGGCCGGGCGATGATCCCCGGGCTCAGCCGGGCGCTGACCGCGGCCGGGGTGCCGGTCGAGGTGGCCGGAGACGAGATCCCACTAGCCATCGACCCAGCGGTCAGTCCGCTGCTGCTGGCGCTGAAGATCGCGGCGAACGGCCGGCAGATCGACCCCGACGAGGGACAGTTGCTGCTCACCACCCCATTGGGCGGACTGGATGCGATGGCGGTACGTCGACTCGGCCGGGCTCTGCGCCAGGCCGAGCGGTCCGAACTGGCGGGAAGCGCACTGCCCCGGCCGTCGAATCAGCTGATCGCCGCTGCGCTGCAGGAGCCCGAGCTGATCGCCGACCTGCGAGCCGAGGGAGCGGACCGCCCCGAGCTCCGCGGCGCGGCCGCTCTGGCTGAGCTGTTGCAGCGGTGCGAACGCTGTATCACCGCAGGTGGCACCGCGGAGGAGGCCCTCTGGGTGCTGTGGACCGGTACGCGATGGCCGGACCGGCTCCGCGAGCAGGCGTCGCTGGGTGGTGAGTCGGGTCGGCGGGCCAATCGGGACCTCGACTCGATCTGCGCGCTGTTCGACATCGCCCATCGCTCCGAGGAGGTAGCCGGACTGCGCGGAGTGACCGGCTTTCTGGCCGAGGTCGAGGGACAGCAGATCCCCGCCGACACACTCCGCGAGGCTGATCTGCGAGGTGGCGCCGTGCGGCTGCTGACCGCGCACCGGGCCAAGGGCCTGGAATGGGATCTGGTGGTCATCGCCGGGGTTCAGGAAGGCAGCTGGCCCGACATCCGGCGTCGTGGCTCGCTGCTGGAGCCGGACCGGCTCAGCCCTCATGGGCTCGACGAGATCGAGCCGACGGCTTCACGGATCGCCGAGGAGCGCCGGTTGTTCTACGTCGCGGCGACGCGGGCCCGGCGTCGGCTGATCGTCACTGCGGTCGCGGGGACCGAAGGCGAAGGGGACCAGCCGTCGCGGTTCCTGGCCGAGTTGGGGGTTCGGGTGGAGTCGGTCCATGGCCGGCCCCGACGACCCCTGACCTTGGCCGCGCTGGTGGCTGAGCTGCGGCGTACCTGTGCCGATCCCGAGTCGCCACCGGCGCTGCGGGAGGAGGCCGCCGCGCGGCTGGCCCGGGTCGCGGATGTGGTCGACGAGCGTGGACGGCAGCTGGTGCCGGCGGCCGACCCGGTCCGGTGGTGGGGGATGCGCGAGCTCTCCGACCTCGCGACGCTGGAGCCGGTGACCGCGCCGGACGCGCCGATCGCCCTGTCCGGCAGCCAGCTCGCCGGACTGCTGGGCTGCCCCCGCCAGTGGTTCCTGTCGCGTAAGGGCCAGGCGGACCCGGCCCGCAATACCGCGGCGACCTTCGGCTCGGTGATCCATGTGCTGGCCGATCACGGGGCCCGCGCCGACGTACCGAGCAGTGAGCTGGTGGGGCACCTGGAACAGGTGTGGGATCAGTTGAGCTTCGACGCCAAGTGGCTGTCCACGGTGGAGCGCGCCGAGGCCGAGGCGGCCCTCGATCGGTTCGTCAGCTGGCAGTCCGCGCGTCCGCAGCTCACCTTGCTCGGCACCGAGGTCAGGTTCCGCGTCCTGATCGACCTGGGCTCGGATCAGGTCCTGCTCACCGGCAGCGCGGACCGGGTCGAGCGAGACTCAGACGGCCGGATCCGGATCGTCGACTTCAAGACCTCCCGGTCCGCTCCGCAGGCCGCCGACGTGGCCGTGCAGGACCAGATGGGGATCTACCAGCTGGCAGTCGCGGCCGGTGCCTTCGACGATCTGGCCGGACCGGGTGCTCGGCCGGGCGGTGCCGAGCTGGTGTATCTCCGGCTGGGCGACAGCGGTGGTCTGCCGCGTTCGTTTCATCAGGCGGCGCTGGACGACGTCGGTTGGCCGACCGAGCGTCCCGACGACGGGCCTGATCCGGGCGACCTGCCGGCCGGGATCGACCAGCAGCCGACCTGGGTGCATCGCCGGCTGGCGGTGGCCGCCCACCTGGTACGCCAGGAGCGGTTCGTCGCCCGGGTGGGTCCCGGCTGCCGCTGGTGCTCGTTCGCCGCGAGCTGTCCGGCCGTGCCGACGGGACGGCAGGTGGTCTCGTGAGCGTGGTCAACCTGCCGCTGCCCGACCGCGGCACGGCGGTCTTCAACGATCCGGGCGAGCTGAGTGAGGCCCTGCAGATCGCCTTCTCGGATCAGCAGTTGGCGGCGATCACCGCCCCGCTGGAACCTGGCGTGATCATTGCCGGGGCCGGCTCGGGCAAGACGACCGTGATGGCGGCCCGGGTCGTCTGGCTGGTCGGCACCGGACAGGTCCGACCTGAGGAGGTGCTCGGTCTCACCTTCACCCGAAAGGCGGCCGCGGAGCTGTCGCTGCGGGTCCGCTCGGCGCTGGAGCGCGCCGGAGTGGTGCCGGCCGAGGGCGTGGACGCCGGTGGCGAGCAGGTGATCATGACCTACGACGCGTTCGCCGCCCGGCTGGTCTCCGAGCACGGCCTGCGGCTGGGCTACGAGACGGACCCGACCATGATCACCGGGGCGACGCGCTATCGGCTGGCGTCCCGGGTCGTACGCGAGGCCGCCGGTCCGTTCGAGCACATCTCCCGGCTGCGGCCGGCCTCGGTCACCGAGCGGGTGCTGCGGCTGGATGCCGACCTGCAGCAGCATCTGGTCTCGACCGGCGAGCTCGATCCGCACGCGCACGCTCACCTGCTGGAGCTGGCCTCGGCACCGCTGAACCGCTACGGCAATGTCTATGCCGACGTGAAGAAGGCTGCCGCCGCTGCGCAGGAGCGGCTGGAGCTGGCCAGTCTGGTGGTCGCCTATCAGCAGCTCAAGCAGCGGCTGGGCGTGGTCGAGTTCGCCGATCAGATGGCGATCGCCGCTCGGCTCGCCCAGGAGGTGCCCGCGGTCTCGGAGCTGGCCCGTTCGACCTACCGGGTCGTGCTGCTGGATGAATACCAGGACACGTCCGCCGCTCAGGCGAAGATGTTGCGCGGTCTCTTCTCGGGATACACGCCACACGAAGGCATGGGACATCCGGTGACTGCGGTCGGCGACCCGTTCCAGGCGATCTATGGCTGGCGGGGCGCGGCGGCCAGCAACATCACCTCCTTCGCCGACCAGTTCAAGACCTCGACCGGGCGCCCGGCCGCCCGGTTCGCCCTGACGGTCAATCGGCGCAGCGGGCAGACCATCCTCGACGTGGCGAACGTCCTCAGCCGCCCGCTGCGCGAGACGACGCTGCGCGAGGGGACCGTGGATCCGGCGGGTTCGAGCGGGGGAACGCACGGGATGGGGTTCCTGGTCGCGCCGGACGGCACCTCGCCGGGTCAGGTCCGGGCGGCGACCTTCGAGACCTGGCCGGAGGAGGTCAGCTGGGTCGCCGACCAGGTGATCGCGGCCCGCACCGACGGCACGGCGGCGCACTGGGCCGACATCGCCCTGCTCGCCCGGCGCAACGCCGACATCGCCCCGTTCTATGCCGAGCTGACCGCTCGGGACGTGCCGGTGGAGATCGTCGGGCTCGGCGGGCTGCTCACCCTGCCCGAGGTGATGGACGTGACCTCCACACTGCGCGTGCTGCACGACGTCACCGCCAACCCGGACCTGGTCCGGCTGCTCACCGGCCCGCGGTGGCGGATCGGACCGCGGGATCTGGCCCTGCTCGGTCGCCGGGCTCGCGAGCTGGCCCAGGTCGGTCAGGTCACCGACGATGACGCGGTCGCCGACGACGTGCTGCGCGACCTGGAGGGTGCGGTCGCCGATGTCGATCCAACCGAGCTGATCAGCCTGCTGGACGCGGTGGAGAGCCCGGGGGAGCTGCCGTACTCGCCCGAGGCGCTCGAACGGTGTGGCCAGTTTGCCGCCGAGCTTGCTGCGTTGCGCCGGCACACCGGGGAGCCGGTGCTGGACCTGTGCCGCCGGGTGATCAGCACGCTCGGCTTGGAGGTCGAGCTGATGGCCACCCCGGTGCTGGACCGCACCAACCGTCGCGATCAGCTGGGCGCGTTCTATGACGCGGTCGGCGCGTACGTGGATGTCGACGGCGATGCGTCACTGGCCGGGCTGCTCGCCTATCTCCAGGCCGAGATCGACACCGGTGCTGGGCTGGAGCAGGCGGTGCCGTCGGACCGGGAGGCCGTGAAGCTGCTGACCGTGCACAAGGCGAAGGGCCTGGAGTGGGACGTGGTGTTCCTGCCCGCCTTGATGAAGGGCATCTTCCCCAGCGACCGGGTCACCGACAACTGGCTGACCAATCCTGGGGTGCTGCCCGCCGATCTGCGCGGTGACGCCCAGTCCATCCCGCAGCTGGGGGAGACCAGCAACACCGCCGTTCAGTCGTACAAGGAGGCGCTCAAACGGGAGCAGCTGCTGGCCGAGGACCGACTCGCGTACGTGGCGGCGACTCGGGCCCGCCGGCTGTTGGTCGGCACCGGACACACCTGGCGGGTCGACGGGGTTCGGCCGCGGATCACCTCCAGCTATCTCAGCGCGATCCTGGCCGAGGCGGAGCGGCAGGGCCAGGTGCTGGCCGAGGCGCCGCCGACCGCTGACGCCAACCCGCTGGTCACCGCGGCTGCCCCGGTGGCATGGCCGGCGCCCTACGACCCGGAGGCGTGGCGGCATCGCTCCGACGCCGCTGAGGCGGTGCAGGCCGCGCGCCGGCGCCGCGCGGAGACCGGCAGCTATGACCGCCCGACCGGATCGGGTGCGGAGCTTCTGCTGGACGGACTGGAGATCACCGCGCGGTGGGACGACGATCTCGAGCGGCTGCTGACTGAGCTCGCGGCCGCCCGGTCGGAGAGCACCGTGGTCGCGTTGCCCGAGACCCTTGCCGCCACCACGCTGCTGAGGCTGGAGCACGACTCACCTGGTCTGGCGGCCGAACTGGCCCGACCGATGCCCCGGCCGCCGTCTCGAGCAGCCCGCGCTGGCACCCGGTTCCACCAGTGGGTCGAGCAGTACTTCGGCGCCGCGATCGGCACCGGGCATCTGGGGCAGCAGCCGCTCCTCGATCCGGACGAGCTGGCAGACCGGGCCGACACCACGACCGTGGACGAGGCAGGGCTGCGCGAGCTCTGCGACGCCTTCGTGGCCGGCGCATACGGCACCCGGGTGCCCTATGCGGTGGAGGCGCCGGTCACCCTGGCGGTCGGCGGCACGCTGGTGCGGGGGCGGATCGACGCCGTCTACGACCTGCGGGGGGAGGGCGACGTGACCAGGGAGGGCGAGCGCCCGTACGACTTTCAGATCGTGGACTGGAAGACCGGGTACGCCGAGGCGGCCGATCCGCTGCAGCTGGCGATCTATCGGCAGGCGTGGGCGGAGGTTTGGGGGCTGCCGCCGGCGCGGATCGACGCGGTCTTCTATCTGGTGGCGACCGACACGATCGTGCGACCGGAGCGTCTGGCGGGTCGAACCGAGATCGAGCAGCTGATTTCCGACCCTGGGTCGTAGGCTGTGCTGGTGCTCAACTGGGCCATGGCCAGCGACCTCGACCGCGTCGATCACCACCGCACCTCGCCGGAGTGGGTGGCGAACCTGTGGCGGGACAGCGAGGCCAGGCTGCTGAAGATCGACAACAAGTCGCGTTTCACCACCAATGTGGGCGGCAGCAAGCTGCGGATGACCAAGCCGTTCGTCGAATACGACGATCAGCGGCACCGGTTGCTGGGGATGCTCAACGGATGCCCGGTGTTCGTGGTCGAGGCTCTCACCGAGGGCGAGGTGCACGACTTCCGCGAAGTCGGGTTCCAGCTCAGCGACAGCGAGCGCGACATCGCCGCCACGGCGGCGGCGGTGTGCAACTGGCACCGTACGGCGCAGTTCTGCGGTCGGTGCGGCAGCGAGACGCTGGCGATCAACGGCGGCTTCGCCCGGCACTGCGACATCTGCGGTATCGACGACTTCCCGCGGACCGATCCGGCGGTGATCGTCGGCGTGCTCGATGACCGCGACCGGCTGCTGCTGGGCGGCCAACCGTCCTGGGGCAACCGGATCTCGGTGCTTGCTGGATTCGTCGAGACCGGTGAGTCGGCGGAGCAGACGATCCATCGAGAGATCGCCGAAGAGGCCGACATCGAGGTCGGGGAGACTCGCTATTTCGGCAGCCAGCCCTGGCCGTTCCCGCGTTCCCTGATGCTCGGCTTCTTCGCTCGGGCTCTCTCGACCGAGATCTGCGTCGACGCCGACGAGCTCGAGCACGCGGCCTGGATGACCCGCGCCGAGGTCCGCGACGCCGTGGCAGCCGGAGAGGTCCGACTGCCGGGCGCCAGTTCGATCGCCTCCCGGATGATCGATGCCTGGCTCGAGGGCCAGCCCGACCTGATCTGAGGAGGACCCGTGTCGACGGCGGAGCGGGCCGACCCGCGCCCGACGATGCGCGATGTCGCCCGTGAGGCGGGTGTGTCGAAAGCGCTGGTGTCGATTGTCTTCCGAGGTTCGCCGGGGGCCAGTGAGGAGAGCCGGCGGCGCGTGTTCGCGGCCGCGGATCGCCTCGGCTATCGGCCCAACCGGACGGCCAGCATGCTTGCGTTGCGGCGTACGCGCCAGTTGGGTGTGGTCGCGGATCTGCACAACTGGATCCATGCCGAGATCGTCGATGCGATCATCGCGGACGCTGAGCAGGATCATTACCAGATCGTGTTGACTCCCTGGACTGCCAGGCACTCGGAAGAACGGGCGATCGAGGCCGCCGTGGAATTCCGGTGCGAGGCGCTGGTGCTGGTCGGCTCGGAACTCGACGGAGAGGCGGTCCGCGCACTGCTGGACGGCACACCGGTCATCTCGGTCGGCAGGACGCTCGGCATCCCCGAGGCCGACGTTGTGCGTTGCTCCGATCGCGCCGGGACCGGGCTTGTCGTCGATCACCTGGTGGAGTCGGGACACCGCCGGATCGCTCATATCGACGGTGGCAGCGGGGTCATCTCCGGCGAGCGCAGGGCAGGATTCGAGGAGAGCATGCGGCGGCACGGCCTGCTCGACCGGGCGACGATCGTCGGTGGTGGTCTCGTTGAGGAAGGTGGCCGACGAGGGGCGCAGGAATTGCTGCGTACGGGACCTTTGCCGACCGCGGTCGTGGCCTTCAACGACAGCTGCGCGGTGGGCGCCATCGAGGAGTTCGATGCCGCGGGCGTACGGGTGCCCGACGACCTATCCATCACCGGCTACGACGACTCCGCCTTGGCCAGGCTCCGCCGGATCGACCTGACCAGCGTCCGGCAGGACGTGGATCAACTCGGCCGCTGGGCCGTCTCGGCCGCCGTCGAGCGGCTCGATCACGGCCGAACTGAAGCCCGCGAGGCCGTGCTGGTCCCGCAGTTGATCGTCCGCGGCAGCAGCATGCCCCTACGCTGACGGCTCCCCACAGACCACCCGATTCAGGGGCGCTTGATCCGCACCGCCGTGTACGGGGTCTCCGGCGTCGGCGGCGTCGTGAAGCGGGCGTTGGGGAGATACAGGTGCTTGCCGTACGAGGCGATCGTCGTCGGAATGTCGAACCGCGGATCCGTCACGGTGGTCACCAACCGACCCGACCGGCCCGCGCGGTCGAGGCGCACGACCGCGACCTGGTTGAACTGGTTCTGCACCGCATAGAGGGTGCGGCCTTCCACCAGCAGACCGTCGCCGTTGGTCAGCAGTGCGCCGCCGAGCTCGACCCGCTTCGCGTGGCCGGTGCGCGGATCGACCCGGAACAGGAATCCGGTGCCGGACTGCACGACCAGCAGCGAGCGGCCGTCTGGGCTGATCTCGATGCCGTTGGCGTTGAACCCGGCCATTTGCTGCCAGTCGCCGGTGAGCGGCACCGTACGGACGGCCGAGGCCGGCGCCGGTCGCCCCTTCCTGGCGAGCGGCACCGCGTAGAGCTGGGCCTGCTGCGAGTCGGTGAACCAGGCGTCATGCTTGGTCAACACCACGTCGTTGACGAACGTGGCGGTTGCGTCGGTCAGCTGATACTCGGCCAGGATCCGCCCGCTGCGGATGTCGACCACCCGCGCTGTGCCGGAGGCACCGCCCGAGACGTAGAGCAATCCGTGGTGATCCGTCTTCAGCCCGACTGATGGTGTGCCGGGGCCCTGGCTGATGACGCGTCCCTTGCCGGTCCGCAGATTCGCGGCGTAGATGTCGCCGTCCGCACGAGAGCCGAAGTAGGCGGTGCCGCGGTCACGGCCGCGCTGGTCGATGGTGATGCCCTCGGGCAGGAACCCGTTCGGCAGCGCGATCACGGCTGGAGAGCGGTGACCACGGGGCTTGGCGTCGGCCGGTGCAGCGGTCGGTACGAGCAGGGCGAGGCCGGACACGATCAGAACTGCCCAGCGGATCAGCTTCCTTCGGTGCGTCGTCATCGACGTCTCCTGCCGAGATGGGGTAGCGGTGTTTCCACGCTAGGTCGAGTCGTGGCGACACGCCAGACCTTGGGCTATTGCTCCGACGTGCGCGTCATCGCTCGGCATCGGGCGGCCGGAGGACTCGGAACCATGTGAACTGGTGATTCGTTGAAATCTGTAGGGTCATTCGCGCTCGGAGTGAACGGAGCGGCGGCCTATGACGTTCCACACGGCCAAGTACCGGACGCGCTCGGCGGTCGTCGCCGCGAATCTGGTGGGCCTGCTTCTGCTGATGGGCTGCGTTGATCGCGCTCGTGGCCCTGCGATTGCTCGTTCCTCGCCAAGCCCACCTGGCGACACCGTGGAGGCTGCGATGAGTCCAGCTCAAGAGTCGGCTCGGGGCGATCGATCCCAACCGTCTTCAGAACCTCCTGCGTCGAGGACGGTGAGGCTGGCGTTCGGGGGTGACGTGATGTTCGAGGATGACCTTCGCGAGTTCCTCGACGAACCAGAGACGGGTCTCGACCCGATCAAGGCAGCGACCGCGGCCGCGGACTTCACCATGGTGAACCTGGAGGCCGCCCTCACGAACAGAGGCACGCGCGATCCCAAGGAGTTGGAGGACGCCGACAATCGCTACCACTTCCGAACCGGGCCGTCGGCGCTCGAGGCACTACACGCGGCTGGCGTCGACGCCGTCTCGGTCGCGAACAACCACGGAGTCGACTTCGGTGCCCAAGGACTGGCCGACACGCTCCGGGTCAAGGCAACCGCCCCGATTCCCGTTCTCGGCGTAGGCCGCGATCGTGCCGAGGCACTCACGCCGTATCGCGTCACCCTGCGGGGACAGCAGTTCGCCTTCTTCGCCGCCGACGACTCCTTCCTGGAGAGCACGGCGCCGCACTGGCAGGCAGGTGCGAGCACGCCGGGGTTGGCGGCTGCTCGCGGGCCAGGCAGGTCGGCCTTGGTGCGTGCCGTTGACCGGGCGGCGGCCGAGGGAGCTGCGGTGGTGGTCTATCTCCACTGGGGCGAGGAGAACTCGACCAAGGCCACCACCAGGCAGCAGGCGTTGGCCAAAGCGCTCGCGGGCGCCGGAGCCGCTGCCGTGGTGGGCACCCACAGCCACCGGTTGCAGGGTGCGGGCTGGCTCGGCTCCACATATGTGTCGTACGGGCTGGGCAACTTCATCTGGTACCACGGACGCAACGGAGCGACCGGGCTGCTCGACCTCACCGTCCGCGACGGCCGGGTCGTCGCCGACAGCTGGCGACCGGCCGTGATCCCGGCAGCCGGGGGGCTGCCGCGCTTCCAGAACGGACGTGCCGCGGCCGAGGCGACGGCGGCGTGGCGGAAGCTGCGTCGCGGGACCGGGCTGGCGGACGAACCGCCCCGGGCGTCGCCCGCGTCACCAGCCTTCAAGTCCTCGGTCAGCCCCATCACCGACGAGATCCGCGCCCGGATGGCCACCAGCCACCGTCCCGGGTGCCCGGTGCCGCTGGCGGACCTTCGCTATCTGCGCCTCAGTTACTGGGACTTCGACGGCCGAGTGCGATCCGGCGAGCTGGTGATCGCCGCCGAGCACGCGGACGACGTCGTCGCCGTCTTCCGAAAGCTCTACGCGGCGCGGTTCCCGATCCAGCGAATGGTGCTGGTCAGCGAGTACGGGGGAGACGACGAGAAGTCCATGGCCGCCAACAACTCGTCCGGCTTCAACTGCAGAACCGTGGCCGGCACCGATCGCTGGTCACAGCACTCCTTCGGTGCGGCCATCGACCTCAACCCGGTCCAGAACCCGTACGTCACGCAGGCGGGGGTGTCACCGAAGGCGGGGCAGCCGTACGCCAGACCCGGAGCCCGTCGAGCGACGGTGAAAGGTCTCATCACCGCCGACTCCGTTGTCGTGCGCGCCTTCCGCGATGTCGGCTGGGAGTGGGGCGGCGACTGGACGAGTCCGAAGGACTACCAGCACTTCTCCGCCACTGGCTCCTGACAGCCAAACGCATCGACCAAGGAGAAGGTAGTGATCTTGTTGTCTCTGCACGCCTCGCTCATCGTATTCGACGTAGCTGTCAGAGCCCCATTTGGTTGGCTGTCCTTCAAGCTTTCGCCAGATATCACAGATACCTCGCTGATCATCGACGCTTAAACGATGAAGTCGGCTGGTTTAAGCTCCACACGCTGATGGTGTCGCAGGACCATCGACCATCCGACCCGACCGGAGTGCAGATCTGAATCTTGTTGAACCGCCCCAGCTTTCTATCGATGGTCTGAAGCGTATCCTCATCCTCTATACCATAGCTCCGAGGTATCAATTGGAGAAAGCGTCGGCGGTTTGGCTGCCTAGGGAAAAGCTGCGTTGACCTCACTCCCAATACTCCAGCATCTCCGCCTTGAGCGTCTCTACCTCATGATGAGCGCACCGAGAAGTTCCTCCTGGTTGGTGATCCCGGGCGACTTCCATATCCACGAAGTAGTCCTGCCGTCGAAGCGCACCTTGGCGAATACGAACATGGTTTCAGTAACGCAACCGCCTGGCAGTCGCGCGACGGTCACACCGGGAAAACGACCCCCAGCATCGCCGACACTGTCTTGCCGGCGCCGGTGCCAGCGTCGGACCAGTTGCCGTATCTGCTGCGGTCTCGCGCATGCACCGCGACCTGCTCCTGCATCAGGTTCCGCACAACGGCAAGCCCGGCGGGCACCATGGTGAACGACCAGCCACCCGGCGTCTCCAGCGAATGCACCCCGTCCCGCTCGGCGGTGAACCGCTCCTTCACCTGGTTGGAGAACTCGCCGTCGGACCAGTCCACGTCCAGCTCGGCGAGAAGAGCGTCGGCCTCAGCCAGGCCGGCCAAGTCGAGATGGGCGTCAGTCAGCGTGTGTCCGTTCGTCCGGCCGGTACGCCTTCGACCACAACGAGGCGACGGCGAGGCGGTCCTCTCCCAGGGTCAATTCAAAGTTGATTCTGTTGTGACTGGTGTGACCTGGGCGTGATCGATCAGGTCGAGCAGTTGGCCGGTTTGGCGACCGAGGCTGCGGGTCGCGGCGGCGATGTTGGTGTGTTTCCCGCGGAGTCGGAGGAGTCCGATCGCAGTGTTGCGCAGGGTTGCCATCAGCTGGGGCAGGGTGCCGGTGCGCACGGTGGAGTGGTCCTCGTCGAAGGTGAGATCACGCACCCAATGCACCTTGTTCTCGATGCTCCAATGACCACGGACCAAGGTCGCGAGGTCGGCCGGGGCGATGTCTGACCAGCCGAGACTGGTGACCACATAGACGATCTCCTGCGTGGTCTCGCCGGTGGCGGTCTCGGTCCGGTTCCGCACGATCCGGCCGACGAGCCGGGCGTGCGGGAACCCGATCCCGGCCCGGACACCGGTCAGCTGCAGGGTACGGGACTCCCGTCGCCCATGCCCTTTCTCCACCACACGATGAGCGACCGGCACCTTGCTCCACGGGAGCCCGGCGAGCTGGTCGTACAAGGTGGGCTGGTTCCGTTTCACCACGAAGACGTACCGGCCGCCGTGCCGGTGCAGATAGTGGGCATGGCCACGTTGCGTGTGGAGAGCATCGGCGGTGACGATGACGCCGTTGAGGTTGATCCGGTCCAACACCGCCGCGAACGCGGCGATCTCATGATCTTTCCCGCCGGCGTTGACCTGCCCCAACGGCACCCCGGTGGCATGGTCGACGATCGAGAACAGATGCACCCTCGACCCATCCACACCGCGGGCGCCGCGGCAGGTCTTGCCATCCACCGCGACCGCCCGCCACCGCGACGAGACCGGTGTCAGCGTGGCCAGCCAGGCGTGCAGGACCGCGTCCACCACCTCCGGGTCGACCCGCAACAGCACCCGGCGGATCGTCGACAGGCTCGGCGGCCGCCGGGTGATCCCCAACCGTGGCCAATGCCAGGTGGGCAGATCCGCTGCCCATCCGGCGATCGAAGCCAGACTCCGTGATCCGCCGACCACCGCGGCCAACGCGACCACCAGCACGGTGGCCAGCTCATACCGGCGGCCCCGCCGGCCCCGCGGATCGGTGATGATCGACAACACCTCCCACACCTCGACCGGAACACCGTGACCGGGTTCGACCTGATGGGCGCGCAGCGCATCAGCGGCCGGGATGAGAGAAGATACGGGTGCGGGCACGGCAGGACTCCGATCGATCGGCAGTGGACGTCAAGCACCCACCACGATCCCGGTATCCACCGTGCCCGCCCGGCTTATACCTCACCCATGGCGTGTCAACCCGACACCACGCCGCAACCACGACTTTGAACAAGCCCTGGGTCCTCTCCGGTCCTCTCCCCGTCGCGGCACGCGGTGATCTGAAACTGCTTCAGTCGTGGCCTATTGGCGGTATCGGTGGCTCGCCCCACCAACCAACGCCCTCTCGGTCGTATTTCAGCGACCGGGCTCTTGATCCGAGCGGCTCGGCTATCACGTAGTCCGCGACGGCGCTACCGAAGTCCTCTGCATCGTTTACATCTACGCTGCCATCCGCGTTGAGAAAGAGCGGGTAGTCAGCGGAGCTGGTTCGAAGCACGCGCACCCCCACCATCTTCCCGAACGGACGCGCGTAGACTACGCAGAACCCGTCTGCTACCGGCACGGTCCAAGCGTCATAAATCTCAACCAACTGCCCATCTGTTGGTCCCCCACTGGCCAGTCTTTCCAAGCAGGCCAGGAGAGCTTGGTGCGACCGTGTCCGCTGTGGTGCTGCCCGAAGTCGACGAATGAGCGCGAGATGTGCATCTGAAGGACTCATTTTGGACGCGGAGTGTTTCTGAACATACTTGCCTCTCGGGGAAATGTGAACTCGGTTTATCGCTTTCGTCCGTTGAGCCTAGACTCTCGAGAGAACGCAGTCGCAGGATGACCATCAATACGTCCCCTTTCTAGTTCGGCAGCATATTCAGGCCGAATAGTGCAACCTCATTGAGGTTGCAAGGCGGCGGGGTTGACCTTCATTCCCAGTCGTCGAGCAAATCCGCCTTGAGCGTCTCCACCTGCATGATGAGCGCTCCGAGAAGTTCCTCATGGTTGGTGATCCCGGGCGATCTTCACTGCCACGCAGTGGTGCCGTCATTGAAACGCAACTTCGAGAACACGAACAGGGTCTCGAGCACGCAGTCGTCGGGCAGCGGTGCCAAGGCCACGCCTGGAAAAACGTCACCAATGGGATGTGGTCCCAGCCTCTCGTCGTCTGCCACAGTCATCGATCCTCGCTTTCGTATTGTATTTTCTCGAGCAACATTTCTGCTGAAATACTGACGATGCCGAGCAGTTCTTCACTAGAGAGACCTTCGGTGCGTCTCATGGACCATCCGCCACCCTCCGCGCCATGTGTCTTGATAAACATGAGCGCTCCCAGCCAGCTTTGACCCTCGGGCAGATCCACGATCCGCATGCCGGGAAGTGCCTCCTCGATCGAGACGAGAACTTCCGTCGGTTCATCCGACAAACTGTAATCTCCCATACTGCTACGCCACCCCTCCTCGCGATCATTTCGGCAGTAAGCGTGCCTTTGTGGCCCGCGGTCCGCACGTTTCGGATCGTAGCATCTGGTTGCGCTAGGCTGGCGCGCCACGCGCGCCTGATGTCAATGTGTTAGGTCTCTGAGTCTAAATGGTCCATCAGGGCCATATCAGTTGGTTCTGGGAGTGCAATGATATTTATTCTACCGTCTTCTGAAATCCACATTCCTATTTCCATCGGTAGTGTGGTGCGACTGCACGGCCTACTGCGATCTCGTCATCGTATGAGCGATTCGGCGTGTCACTCTCCTCGGGCAAGCCGCTTCTCGCTCAACTCAACCGACCGCGGAGTCCGCTGGCTCGGTTTGCCGGGCGGCGGACGGCGCGGCGTACGGCCTCTTCGGTGCCGAAGACCTGCACGCGGTGGCTGGCTCGGGTGACGGCGGTGTAGAGCAACTCCCGCGTCAGCAAGGGGGAGTCCGGCGGTGGCAGCACGAACGAGACGATGTCGAACTGGCTGCCTTGGGCGCGGTGCACGGTCATCGCATGGGTGGTCTGGACGGCATCCAGCCGGACCGGTGAGATCAGCATCGGCTCTGAGCCACGCCCGAACGCGGCACGCACACCACCGACGGTCGCCACCACGACGCCGGTGTCGCCGTTGAACAGGTTGAGGTCGTAGTCGTTCACGGTGATCAGCAGCGGCCGCCCCAGATACCACTCGCCGTCCTCGCCGTAGCCGGGCACGGCCTCGGCCAGCCAGCGTTCTGCCTCCTGGCTCCAGCGGGACACCCCGTACGGGCCGTGCCGATGGGCGCACAGCAGGCGATGCCGGTCGAGTGCGATCAGGGCGCCGGTGACATCGCCGGCCATGGCGGCATCCCGCAGTTCCTTGCCCGCCGCGCCGACGGCCGCTGCCAATGGCTCGATGCCGGCCGGGCGGGGATGGGCGAGGTCGGTCTCGGTGAACACCACATCGTCGGCGCCGCGGCGCAGCACCTCGATGGCCGCGTCCTCGTCGCTCTCCCGGACCGCGCGGGCCAGATCCTCGATCGCGCCGCCATACCGCCAGGTGCGCTGGAGCCGGACCACACTGCGCCGTCCGCCGTCGGTCCGGCCAGCATCAACCCCACCCCCGTCAACCCCAAGCGCGTCGACGCCGAGCGCACCGGTGATGTCGGCCAGCACGGCACCGGCCTCCACCGAGGAGAGCTGGTCGGGATCGCCGACCAACACCAGCCGAGCGTCAGGACGAACGGCCTCCAGCAGCCGGGCCATCATGGTCAGCGACACCATCGACATCTCGTCGACCACAACCACGTCGTACGGCAGCCGGTTGCCGGCGTGGTGACGGAACCGACCGCGGGTGCTGGGCAGCCAGCCGAGCAGCCGGTGCAGGGTGAGCGCGCTCAGCTCGGCGACTCGGGCTGCGTCCTCCGGCGCCAGCTGACGCCGGGCCTGCGAAAGCGCCTCGGTCAAACGGGCCGCCGCCTTGCCGGTCGGTGCCGCCAAGGCGATCCGTGGCTGCCGACCAGGCTGGTCGGCCAGCATCGCCAACACCTTCGCAACCGTGGTGGTCTTTCCGGTGCCGGGCCCGCCGGCCAGCACGGTCACCCACTGATGCGCGCAGACCTCGGCGGCCCGCCGTTGCAGGTCTTCCTCCTCCGGACCCAGACCACCTCGGTCGAACAACCGATCCAACGCGACAGCCAGCCGGTCGACGTCGACCTCCGGTGGTGGCGCGGCGCGGCGGTCGACCAACTGGCGACGTACCGACTCTTCCTGTCGCCAATAGCGCTCCAGATAGAGCTTTCCCGAGACCAGTCGCAGTGGACGCCCGTCGGCTGCCTCGGCCCCGTCGGCGACGGCCGGACTCCGGCTGACCTGCGCCGACCAGTCGTCCGGGTCCGGCCACGGCAGCTCGGCGACGTCCAAACCCTCTTCGGCCGCCTCGAAGACCTCGTGCGCGACCGTGGTCAGGTCGATGCAGACCGAGCCGAGCCGCAGTGCGCGCACCGCGAGAGCCAGAGCCAGAGCCACCCGTTCGTCGGGCTCGCCGCTGATCCGTGTGACGGCGGTGGCCACGTGTACGTCGGCCAGGTCGAGCACCCCTGCGGTATTGAACGTGGCGAGCAGTCCCGCAGCCCGGCTGGCCACCGCGATCTCGGTGCTGAACGCTGTCATTCCACACCTCGATCCAGCAGCTCGGACAACTCGGTGATCAGGGCCGCAGGAGGCTGCCAGCTGAACACCCCGTACGGCACGTCGTCGATCCGTGGCGTGGCAGGGCCCGCCATACCCCGCAGGAACAGATAGAGCACTCCGCCGAGATGAGTCTCGGGGTCATAGCCCGGCTGGCGCCAGCGCAGCAGCCGGTGCAGTGCCACCTGGTAGAGCAGCGCCTGCAGGGGATAGTGCGCCGCCGTCATGGCGGCCGCCATCGAGGCCGGCGAGTAGTCGGCGACGGTCAACTCGCCCGGCCCACCGCGCCCGAGCCAGTTCGTCTTGTAGTCGACTACCAGATAGCGACGGCTTTCGGCGGGACCGACCCGCAGCACCGCGTCGATGCTGCCGGTGAGATAGCCCCGCAACGACTCCTCCGCCAGCGGCGGATGGGTCAGCAGCTCGGGGTAGCCGGTCAGCGGATCATCGGCCGGCAGGTGTCTGGCCAGCAGCGGTGCCAGGTCGGCCAGCCGTACGTCTGCGCGCGGCCGGTCACCGCCGGCCAGCGGCAGTTCGAAGACCAGTTCGCTGAGCCGGTCGTGCGGACTCAGCTCGGCAAGCGTGAGGTCGTCGGCGAGCGGTCCGAGCGGCGTCTGGAGACAGGGCAGCAGCGCCTCGGCCAGTTGCTCCGGACTCAGCGCGCCATGCGGCAGCCCGGCCAGCGCCTCGGTGGTGGCGGCCAGGGTGGCAGCCGCCAGGTCGTCACCGGTCGGATCGAGCACCTCCAGCACCCCGTGCACGGCTGTGCCGAAGTCGGCACCGGCCGGCAGCTGACCCATCGGAGAAGGCAGGGTGTCCGCAGGGTCCGGGGCTGGCGCAAGCTCGGCGTGTCCGGTGGTCTGGTCAGGGCCGAGCAGATTTTCGTCGTCCTCTTTGAGCAGCTCTGGTTCGCTGGTGACGCCCGGCGATGACGGCAGACCGTGGGCGGCAGCAGTCAGCGCCGAGTAGGAGGTACGGCGCCAGTGGGTGTCGAGTTCGCGCGTGAAGTGGCGTATGTCCAGGGCCGCGGGGCTCTTGCTCGCCCTCAACTGGGGCGTGGCGCCGAGGGCTGCCACCTGCTCGACACTCAACAACTTGGCGGAGGCATCCCCTGGAGTCGTGCTGCGCGGCAGCGGCCAGTCAGCCGGGCCCAGGTCGACCGGATAGTCAGGCTCGACATCACCACTGCGACGGCTGCGGGCCCAATAGCGGTGCAGCGCCGAGGTCGGGGTGTTGCGCGAGTCGGCCCACCAGGTCACCACCTGACACTGGGCGCGGGTGAGACCGACGTAGTAGAGCCGCAGGTGCTCGCCTGCTTCCTCCGCGAGCGCTTGCCGGAGTCGCTCGGACCGGCCGGCGGCATACCGACCACCGACGTCCAGCACCTCCTCGCCCCGCTCATGCTCATCCTGCTCGTGCAGGCGCAGCACCGACCCCCGATCGTCCGAGGGCACGAAGCAGTCCCACGCCTCCGGCAGGTAGACGATCGGGAACTGCAGGCCCTTGCTGCGATGCAGGGTGAGGATCTGCACGGCTGCAGCATCGGTCGCGAGCCGGCGCAGTCCTTCGGTGACGTCGTCGGTGGCCGCGGCGTCGATGGCCTCGGCCAGCCATTCCCGAAGCCCCGCCGCGCCGAGCTGCTGACCGGACATCACCGCGTGCAGGCGCTGGGCGATGTGCCGCAGATCGGTGAGCAGCCGTTCGCCGTCCGGCTGGCTCAGCACCCGCCCGCTCAGGTCGGTGTCGGCGCCGAGCGCCTCCAGCAGGGCGGCGACCCCGCGGTGCGCCAGGGTGCGGCTCCAACGGCGGAAGTCGTACGACAGATCTGCCAGCGCCGTCTCGTCGGCTCGAGCCAATCGGGGAAACGTCCAACCGACCAGGCTGGTCAGGCTGGCCTCGCGGACCAGCTGCTGGCGCGGCTGTTCCAGGGCCTGCAACAGGCGCAGCCAGTCCCTGGCAGCCGCCGAGGAGAACACCGAATCAGAGCCGTGCAGCACCGCCGGGATGCCGGCGGCGGCCAAGGCATCGCGGATCTGCTCGCCGGCGACATTGCGTCGCACCAGGACCGCCAGGTCGCTGGCGCCGATCGGCCGGGACGCGGCACCAGCCAGCTGCAGTTGGGCTCCTGAGCCGAGCAACTGGGAGATCTCGGCAACCAGATCTTTGGCCACCCGGTCCCGGAGTCGCTGCACATACTCCTGACCCTCGAGTTTGCGCGGCAACACCCGGACGCGGACCGGAGCGCCGGCGCCGGTCAGCCGTCGTACCGGATGGGCGCTGCCCACCGGCCGGACGACGATCTTGGGGTCGCCGAGACTCGCGCCGCCCATGATCAGGTCGAGACCGTCCAGCAGTGCCCGGTCGCTGCGATAGCAGGTGCCCAGGGTGGCGACCTGCGATGCCTCGCGGGCGACTTGCAGATAGCTGTTCACATCCGCACCCCGGAAGGCATAGATCGCCTGCTTCGGATCGCCGATCACCACCAGCGTGCGATGACCGTGGAAGGCTCGCCGCAGGATGTCCCACTGGATGGGGTCGGTGTCTTGGAACTCGTCGACCAGCACGACATGGAAACGTTCTCGCAGCCGCTCGGCGGCCAGTGCGCCGTGCTGCTCGTCGGCCAGCGCCGCCTGCAGCCGGGTCAGCATGTCGTCATAGGTCCGATAGCGAGCTCGTGCCTTCCGGCGCCGGACCTCGGCGATGACCTCGTGGGCGAACTCCACCCGTTCGTCGGCACGGGCTCCCGCGCCCAGCCCAGGGACAAGCCGGATCGGTCCGGCCCGGACCACGTCGTCGGCCAGCCGGACGGCATCGGCGTAGGTCAGCGTGCTCGTCGGCGCGGCTGCATAGCGACGCAGGTAGACGTCCCGCGCCACCTCCTCGGTCAGCTCGGCGAGGTGCTCGACGAACACCGCGTCCGGCTCCGGGTCGCCCAGCACCCCGAGATCGTCGAGCATCCGCTGGCAGAACTCGTGGGTGGTGGCGATGGTGGCGGTGTCGAAGTCGGCCAGCGCCCGGCTGACGCGGTCGTGGCGGGCGGTCTGCTCGGCGGGATCGACCTGGATCAGCAGACTGGCGACGTCGTCCGGCTCCGGCACCGTCAGCCCGGGCGGGGTGAGCTCCAGCGCCGCGGCCAGCTGGGTCTCCAGCCCGACCAGCCGTTCGCGGACCCGGACCCGGAGCTCGTCGGTGGCCATCCGGCCGAAGGTGACCACCATCAGCTGCGGAAGCTCGGCCAGCCCTTCGGCGACATAGCGCGCCACCAGGGCAGCGATGGTGTAGGTCTTGCCGGTGCCCGCGCTGGCCTCCAGCACGGTCGTCCCGGTGGGCAACGGGCCGCAGATCTCAAAGGTGTCCGGTGCCGACTCAGCTGGGATGGTGGACACGGCGGGGGCGATCTCGGCCATGCTCCGGGTGGTCTCGAGGGAGATCGGCGCAATCTCGGGGGGCGTCGAGGGAGGTGTGGTTGGGCGATCCTGCTGCCCGGTCCAGTCGCGGGTCATCGCAGCTCCTCCGCGCTGAGCATGGGGTGGAAGACCCGGCGGGCCAGGGTGCCGAACCGGCTCGGCTCGGCCAGCGTGCCGCGCTCCTCCCGGGTCACCGACGCAATGTCGAGCAGTTGGGCGAGTGTGACACCGGGCCCGAAGAACCGCTCGTACGCGGAGTCGCGATCTTGATCCCACTGCTTCGCGGCAGGCGAGTCGGCGGGGCTGACCTGGAAGTCGCGCGAACGTAGTCGGGCGTACTCGGCGGACGCTCGCGGGGCAAAGGGGAGGGGCTCGCGCAGACCGGTCTCATACAGGTCGAGCTGGTCGTCCAGCACCAGTGCCGCCCACCCTGGATCCACCGGTCCCAGCACTGACGTGCCGCCACGGCCGATGGTGACGGCCTGCCAGGGCGTGCCGGGGTGAGCGGCGGTCAGCGCCAATAGCTGACTGAAGGCGGCCAGCCGCTGCCGGGCACTGAGCCAGGAGAAACCGACCGACAGCAGCGTTGGCCCATGCACCGGCGCGACCGTACCGGTCAGCAGCCGCTCGCCCAGCTCGATGGCGATGTCGTGGCTGGTGGATTCTCCGGACGACCAAGGACGAGCCCGATCGGCGATCTCGAGCGCCAATCTCATCAGCCGGTCCAGCACCCGGTCACCGAGAGCCCGTGGCGGCAGCGTGCCGCGCCGCCATTCCGCGCCGCGGAGCTGGTCGGGATCGGCGCCGCGTAACAGCTGGGTCAGCAGGCGGTTGCCGATCTGCCACGAAGCCAGGCCATCGAGTTCCACCGGCAGCTGATCGGTGACCGGATCGGACTCCTCCCAGGTCGGCAGCCCGCCGCGCTCGCGCAGCAGGGCCTTCACTGGATGACTCAGGAATCGCACCAGGTCAGCCAGCTCCACCCGGGTGGTCGGCTCGCGATCCGGCAGCGGCTCGGTGGGATAGACCGCGGGCCCGCTGCTGCGTTCGGCGGCCGCGGCACGTGCCCCGCGGAGTGCGGCCAAATCGAAGCTGAAGGGACGATCCGCGGAGTCGCCAGACTGTGCTGAGGTGGCGAAGTTCGCGGCGTCGAACGGTTGCAGAGGATGCCGGTGCACGACCAGGTCCTGTGGCACGGATCCGTCCTCGGTCCGTACGGTCAGATCGACCGCGTCCAGCAGCTCACCGATCGGCACCGCGGGTGGCCGCGACACCCCGGTGCGGGGATCAGCACCGGTGTAGAGCACGATCAGGTGCTCGGTGGCGCTCATGATTGCGTCCAGCAGCAGTTGCCGATCCTCGCTGCGCCGGTCCCGATCGCCGACCCATGGATCGCCGTTGAGAAGGTCGTCGCCGTCGTCACGAGACCGGCGCGGAAAGCTGAGGTCATCCATGCCGAGCAGGCAGACGACTCGATGGGGAACCGAGCGCATCGGATACATGGTGCAGACCGTCAAGGTGCCGGTCCGGAAATTCGCCCGTCCGGCCCGGCCGCCCAGCCGGTCGGCCAGCAATGCCTGGAACTCGGCTCGGCTGAGCACGGTGTCGGCGGCCAGCTCGGCGCTGCCGAGCGAGGAGAGGATCCGGTAGGCGTGACCGGTCTGCCAGCTGTCGCGTGCCGTGGTGTCGGTGAGCGCGTCGATGGTCTGCCGGGTGAGCTCCAGCCACTCGTGCAACGGGTGATCCGCATCGAACGCGTCGAGCGCGGTGCCGAGCCGGTTCATCAGCTCCGCGAGCCGGCCGATCAACTCGACGTCGGAGGAGTCGACCTCGTCCAGCGGCAGGGCGGTGCCGATGAAGTGGTTGTCCTCACCGTCCATCGCGATCCCGAGCAACAGTCGATCCAGGCCCGCCGCCCAGGTGTTCTGCCCGAGGTGTCCCAGTCCGTACGGCTTGCGGTGGGCAGCGTCGAGCCCCCAGCGCACGCCGCTGGCCGAGACGAGCTGAGTGAGGCGGTCGAGATCCTCACCGGTGAAGGAGAAACGTCGTGCGACGGCCGGCTGGGTGGACAGGTCGAGCACGGTCGAGGCCGCGACCCGGCCGCCGGCCAGGGCAAGGACGGTGCTGAGCACCTCCAGCAGCGGATTGACCCGACGCAGGGCCCGGTCGGCCAGCCGAACCCGGATCCGATGCCCGGGATGCACCGTGTCTCCGTCCTCGTCGGCGAGGCCGAAGGCCGCCGAGACCAGCGGAGCGAACCGCTCGATGTCGGGACAGAGCACCACGATGTCGCGGGGCTCCAGCGTCGGATCGTCGTCGAGCAGCCCGACCAACAGCTCCCGAAGCACCTCGACCTGCCGGTCCGGCCCGTGCGCCGCATGCACCTGGACGCTGCGGTCGGCTGTGGTCAGCAGCGGTCGATCGGCGCTGAGTCGGGGAGCGGAGTTGGCGGAGATGTCCCGCTGCAGTTGGCGGAGGAGGGTGACCGGCTTGGCTTGCGGTGAGTCGAACGGCGGCGAGTCGGGGGGATCCGAGTCGTCGTGCTCAGGGTCGGCCGGTCCGGGCAGCGGCCGATCCACGGGCTGGGCAGCGGCCAGCACCAGTTGCAGCTCCCGGGAGTCTCGGCCCAGATAGCCGAGCAGGCGATGCCGGACCGCGCTCAGGCTCGTGTCGTCGGCGCGCCTCCCCAGCGGGGCGGGTGGCCGGGCAGCGAGCACGTTCCAGAGCGCGGGCGACGGGTGGTTCAGCCACAGATGCACGTCGCGCCGGGCGGCCAGCGCGAGGAGGACCTGGTGCTGGGTGCGGTCCAGACCGGTGAGGCCGAACACCGAGAGCCGGTCGGGCAGGTCGACCGCGGCGGGATCGGCCGCGATCCGGGCGAGCGCGCCGGGCAACCGCTCCGCAGGGGACGGAATCTCCAGCTCGCTGCGTAGCCGACGCCACAGCTCGGCTTGCCAGGCCCGATCCGCGGCCAGCGGCCGGCCGGCCGAGTCGACATCCTCGCCCTGCCGCCAGCGTGCCAGGAGCTCGGGCCGTTCGGAGGCGTAGCGGGCGAACAGGGTCGCGGCGCGGCGGGCCGTGAGCCAACGGCGTCCGCCGCGCGTCTCCTCGGACGAGCCCCCGCGGAGATGGCTCCACAGCAGCTCGGCCCAGGCCTCGTCGTGGGCCGCATCGAGGATCGTCAGGATGGGCCAGACCGCCAGAGCCGGCTGCCACGGGTCCTCGTCGGGCTCGATCCCGGTGACCGAGCCCAAGGCGTCGGCCACCAGTCGGCGTACCGAGGGGAACTCCACCCCCGCACACACTCCCAGCCGGTTCGACACCTGCTGGGCGAGCCAGCGTTCCACCCCGCGAGTCGGCACCGCGACCAACTCGCTGGCGAACGGATCAGGCAGCGGGTCGGTGAGCAGGTCGGCCAATCCGGCGACCAGCCGATCCGACCGCTCCGCACGATGCAACTGAAGACTCATGGTGGCCCGAGCCTAGGAGGCAGCACTGACAACGTCGGCGCGGTCCACCATCACGCCCTTCATCCCGCCAACAGCAGCGGTCGAGCGGCCGCCGCCGACGGGCTACTCCACCGTCACAGACTTGGCGAGATTTCGGGGCTGATCGACGTCGTGACCTTTGCGGGTTGCCAGCTCGCACGCGAAGATCTGCAGCGGCACGATGGCCAGTATTGGCTGCAGCAGGGTCGACACCTTCGGCAGACTGATCATCACATCGGCGTACGGCGCGACGCTCGTATCGCCCTGTTCGGCCAGCACGATGGTGCGCGCCCCGCGTGCTCGGATCTCCATGATGTTGGAGACCACCTTCTCGTGCAGCAGGTCCCTTCCCTGGGGCGGAACGACGACGAACACCGGGAGCTGGTCTTCGACCAGAGCGATCGGCCCGTGCTTGAGCTCACCCGCAGCAAAGCCTTCGGCATGGATGTAGGCCAGCTCCTTGAGCTTCAACGCTCCTTCCAGCGCGACGGGATAGCCGACGTGCCGACCGAGGAACAGCACCGACGGTGCGTCGACGAACTCGGCGGCCAGCGCCTGCACCTGGTCGGCGTCGGCCAGCACGGCGCTGATGGCTGCCGGCATCTTGTCCAGCTCTGCCGCCAAGGAACCGATCTCGTCGCCGAATCTGGTGCCGCGCACCTGCGCCAGATAGAGCCCCAGCAGATAGCAGGCCACCAGCTGGGTCAAGAAGCCCTTGGTCGAGGCGACACCGATCTCGGGCCCGGCGTGGGTGTAGATCACCGCATCGGATTCCCGCGGGATGGTGGAGCCGTTGGTGTTGCAGATGGCCAGCACCTTGGCCTTCTGCTCCCGGGCATGCCGGATCGCCATCAATGTGTCGGCGGTCTCACCGGACTGCGAGATCGCGACAACGAGCGTGGTGGGTCCGACGATCGGGTCGCGGTAGCGGAACTCGCTGGCCAACTCGACCTCGCACGGCACCCTGGTCCAGTGCTCGATCGCGTACTTGGCGACCAGGCCCGCATAGCTCGCTGTGCCGCAGGCGATGATCACGATCTTGTCGATCGCGCGCAGCTCGGACTCGGAGATCCTGATCTCATCCAGCTTCAGCTGCCCGTCGGCACCATGTCTGCCGAGCAGCGTGTCGGCGACCGCCTTCGGCTGCTCGTAGATCTCTTTCCGCATGAACCAGTCGTAGCCACCCTTCTCGGCAGCCTGTAGATCCCAGTCGACGTGGAAGGGCCGGACCGACGCCTCCCCGCCCTGGAAATCGGTGACCCGTACGCGATCCGCGGTGATCTCAACGATCTGATCTTGCCCGAGCTCGATCGCCTCCCGGGTGTGTTCGATGAAGGCCGCGACATCGGAGGCCAGGAAGTTCTCACCCTCACCGACACCGACCACGAGCGGTGAGTTGCGCCGTGCCGCCACCACCCGGTCGGGAGACTGGGCATCCACCGCGACCAGGGTGAAGGCACCATCCAGACGGGCACAGACGGCGCGCATGGCTTGGGCCAGGGTGACGCCCTCGGCCGCCAGCTCGCGCCCAAGCAACTGGGCGACGATCTCGGTGTCGGTCTGCGAGCGTAGGCAGACGCCGGCTTCCTCGAGCTCGCGGCGCAGGACCGCGAAGTTCTCGATGATGCCGTTGTGCACCAGTGCCACTCGCCCGTCGTCGGACGTATGCGGATGGGCGTTTCGGTCGGTCGGGCCGCCGTGGGTGGCCCAACGCGTGTGTCCGATACCCAGACCGCAGTCGGGCAGTGGCTCCTCGGCGAGGAGCTTCTCCAGATTGAGGATCTTGCCGGCCTTCTTCGCCAGCGAGATCCGACCGTCGTCGACAACGGCGACGCCTGCCGAGTCATAGCCGCGGTACTCCAGTCGGCGCAGGCCGTTGACCACGACCTCCGCGGCGACCTGGGGGCCGACATACCCCACGATTCCACACATATTCGGCTTCCTTGTCCTGCTTGGTTTCGCGCTGTCGTAGCTGATCAGACGGTCAGCTCGGCCGCTGCGGATGGACGGTCTCAGGGACGCTGTTTGGGCATCGGACGGAACAGGTCGACCAGGCCGAAGGTGACGAAGATGGCGCCGATTCCGGTCAGCACCCAGGTGCCGATCTCGAGTAGCTGGTTCATGATGAGATTCCTTGTTGTCGGTGAGTGATGTTCAGTGAATGGCCTCGGCCAGCAGTGGTGCCAACGCGGCGGCTTCGGTGGTGGTCAGATGGACGTCGTCCACGCGAACAGGAGTCGTCCCGATGAAACCGGGGCATCGTCCGTCTTCGGTGCAGAACCACAGATGGGTGTCGACGTACTGGGCGTTGCCCTGGGCCGCGGCAGAGTGCAGTGCCTCGGAAAAGTGGGTCCAGCCGGCGCTGATCGTGCTCGTGCAGTCGGCCGGATGAGAGATCCGGGTGACGCACCCCTGCAGGGTCTTGCCGGCCGGCGGCGGGGCCAGGACAACGGTCTTGCCGACATTAGGGGTGATGGCGGCCAGGGTGTCCGTCAGACCGCGGGTGATCTCGGCATCGGCGGCAGCACCGGTCGCGTGGTCGGCCAGCCGCTCCGGTGTGTCTTCCGCGTCGGCGAGGATCACCAGATCAGGTTTGGTCTGTCTGATCATCTCCAAGGTCCACTCGCGGTGCCGGTCGCATTCGGGATAGGCGTCGCCACCGACCAAGGTGACCGACACCGAGGCGGTGGGGCATTGCTGCTTGGTCACCACCTGCACGTACCAGTTCTGGGCGATGTAGGCCTTCTTCACCGCCGGCATCCAGGCCGCGGCGTAGGAGTCGCCGAGCAGAACCACCCGCTTCTCGGCGGCAGGATTCCCGGCGTCACACGACTTCAAGGTGTCCGGTCCGGTCTCGCTGGGCTCGGTGTCCCAGCTCAGACAGCCTTGGTCTGCCACCGAGTTGAGCCAGGCCTGGGTATCGAGGCTGTCCACCGACGGGTTGAGCTGTGGGAACTGCTTCGCCGTCACGGCGGCGGACACGGCTTGGCCGGTCGCAGCCGCTGCCTGCTGGCCGCCGACGGACGCGGTTGGCTGAGTCACTTCGGCGCCCGCTCCCAGCGGCAGCAAGACCGCCGTGGCGGTGAGCCCGAGACTCAGCGCCAGCGCGGCGACACCGGCCTTCAGGCCACGGTTCTGACGGGAAGTCACCTCGAGGAGATGGGCCGGCACCCATTCACCGGAGTTGGAGCGCACAAACCGTGGGCCGTGCTTCTCCCACGGTGTAGCTGTCTTGGGCTCCAGCCAGGAGGATTGGCGGATCGGGTTCTCCACCAGATGGTACGAGGCGATCGACAAGCCGACGATCAGCGTCAGTGCAGTCAGCTGATACAGCAGCCCGCTCGGCATCACCAGCGCCAACAAGATGATCACCGGGAAGTGCCACAGATAGAGCGAGTACGAGATGTCGCCGACGTAGCCCGACACCCGGTTCGTCAGTGGAGCCAGCAGCCGCTGGTCGCTCCCGGTGCCGGCGATGATCACCAGCGCCGTCCCGGCGACCGGCAGCAGCCCCCACGGTGCGGGGAAGTGGTTCTCGGTGACGACGACCAGACTGACGATGATCATGGCAAGGCCGGTCCACGCCAGCCACGGCCGCAGGCGGTCGGGCAGCGAGGCGAGGCGGCGAGCCGCGATGGCCAGCAACGCGCCGATGCCGAGCTCCCACGCACGGGAGAAGGTGTCGAAGTAGGCCCACGTCGGGTGCTGCGCTGTCTCCCACAGCGACCACAGCAACGAGCCGCCGGTGACGACGGCCATCGTGATGAACAGCGCCCGGCTACGGAGCCGGAGGCCGGGGACGATGACCAGCAGCCAGGGCCAGACCAGGTAGAACTGCTCCTCGACCGCGAGGGACCAGTAGTGCTGGAGCGGGGAGACGACGCTGCCCATGTTCCAGTAGTCCGTGCCCTCCAGGGCGAGGTGCCAGTTCGCGGCAAACGCCAGGGCCCAGCCGGCATCGACCAGGACGCTGCGAGCCTGGGCGCTCAGGTACAGCAGGTAGCCGGCGGCGACCGTGACGATCAGCACCAGCGTCGACATCGGCACGATCCGGCGAATCCGCCGACGATAGAACGATGCGAAGGATATCCGCCCGTTCCTGAGATGCTCGCGATGCAGCATTCCGGTGATCAAGAAGCCGGAGACGACGAAGAACACGTCGACGCCGATAAAGCCGCCCTGAGGAAAGCCAAGCAGGTGATTTGCGATGACCGCAGCGACGGCGATGGCTCGCAGACCTTGGATATCGCGTCGAGGAATATGTCCGGTCTTGGGTTGGTCAATATGTGATTCGATATGTGATCCGGTCACCAGGGCACCACCTTGACGGAATGGGACTTGTCCAGCAGTGGGATGTGGTGGCTTGCACTGTCAGGAACGATGCGTCCCGTGCACAGGTCGAGGCGCCGCAAGGTGCTGGCGATCAAGGCAACGGTCTTGATGTCGGTGTCCTCGTCGTCGTGCATCAAGATGATGTCCCCGTCCTTGGCCTTGCCGATCTCGTCGTCGACCTGGGACGGGGTCTTGCCGATCCAGTCGTTGGTGTCGAGCGTCCACAGCGTCTCGGGCATGCCATTTCGAAGGGCGAAGGCGCTCAGCTTGTCGTTGGTGTCGCCGTACGGTGGGCGGAACAGGGTGGGTCGCTGACCGGTGACTGCCTCGATGAGGTCGGCGTTGTCGAGGATCTCCTGCTTTGCCTGGGAGATCGGCAGATCTGTCAGATGCGGATGGGTGACGGTGTGGTTGCCGATCATCTGACCGTCGGCAGCCAGGGCACGCACGGCGTCCGGGTTCAGCTCGGTGTGCTCGCCGGTCAGGAAGAAGGCGGCGTGCAGCCCGTAGCGTCGCAGCAGGTCGGAGGTCGCCGCCGTGTACTGAGTCGGGCCGTCGTCGTAGGTCAACGCGACATACCCGCGGCAGGTTGCCGGTCCGGAGTGGTTGATGGCGCCGGTGCCTGTTCGGGCGATGGCCTCGACCGTCGGCAGTCCAGAGGCCGGCACCAGGTTGCCGATCGACAACAGAGCCACAGTGGCAATGCCAGAGGCGGCGACAACTCGGATCCCGGCCAGCCGGAGCTTGCCGACCAGTCCGCGCCGGAATGCTTCGGCGCGGTACTGCAGCCCCCAACGGTCCTTGTGTCGCCCCCGGATCAGGTCGACGGGGGCCTGGATCCAGGCGGCCGTGAACCAGCCGGCTCGCAACCACGCGAAGGCTTCGGACGGGATGATCAAGAAGGCGTAGAGCACGTCAACGCGGTCCCGGTGCGGGATCCGGTGGGCGTGTTTCACCTGCAGCACAACGAAGAACAGCGGAACGGCGACCCACCACAGCCACTGGAACCTCAAGTGGCCGACCAGGCACAGCGTCAAGATCACCGCGACCCAGAGGTAGCGAGCGAACGCCGAGAACATCCCGGAGAGCTGTTGGAACCAGTCCATCACGGTGAGCCGATTGACGCCGATCTTGAGCAGATCCTCGATCGTGCCGACCTGCCACTTCATCCGCTGACCCCACAGAGCCTTGACCGTCTTCATGGCGTCGGTGTAGGCGCGGACCGTGGGCGAGACCTGGCATCGGTAGCCCAGCTGGCGGATGCGGTAGGTGAGCTCGAAGTCCTCGACCTGACTGCTGTAGATCCAGGGACCTTCTCGATCGTCCATCGCCGCGACCTGGCGGAGGGCTTCCCCGGAGATCGCAGCGCCGGTTCCGGCGAGCACCGACGTCCAGCCACGGCGCAGCGCGGTATCGGTCCAACGGGAGAACTCGGCTCGCTGCAGGCGGGTCAGGAAGTCTTTGCCCAACATGGTGAACTTGCTCGACGATCCACCCAGTGGCAGCTCGCGGATGTCGCGGCTGCGCAACGGCGCGGGAGACGATCCGGTCCCGGCGAACGCAGTCACTGCTTGTGATCCATGACGAGCCCAGTCGTAGACGAACTCCTGCTCCCAGTCGCCGATGGCGTTGGGCGGCAAGACGGTGTCAGCGTCCAGACAGATGACCACATCCGCGTCCTGCGCGTACTGCAGCCAGGCCCGGTTGAGGGCCTCGGACTTCTTGTGCTCCAGCCGCGGCAACTCCATCACGGTGACCGGAAAGGTACGTGCGATGTCCGCTGTCCGATCGCTGCATCCGTTTGGGATGATCACGATCTTGTCCGGCACTCGCTCCTGATTGAGGACTGCCTCAATGGTGGCGGCGATGCTTTCTTCTTCATTGTAAGCGGGAACAAGCGCGACAATATGGCGCTCAGAACTCATGAAAATCTCCCCCGAGATACGAAAACGCCGCCGCGCTCATTCCCCCAGAGCGCTTGCGGCGTCACTTGCCGGTGAAGAACATAGCCCAGCTTTATTGACCACGCGTGAAGGATCTCGTGATCTTGAGGCGATCCAGAGGTCTCGACGCGGGCTTGGGCTCGATCTTGAGGTGATCTGAAACTTGGTTGTGAGGATTACCTCATTTCGCACTGCCGCAGGCGGGTCACAGCTGGATCAGGTATCGATCTCTGCTGTCCGCGGTCCTCGTCGATGTTCGGTGCGGCCCGAAGCTGGGTGGTCGCTTCGCTGCAGGCGAAACGACACCCGGACACCGCTGGGGTCTTGATCGGGTACGGTCGCTCCATGGGTGACGTGGTGGCGTTTCGCGGGCGTACGCCGAAGACTCCGACCCCTGCGGTCGAGCGTGATCCGCTGTGGCGCGAGTTGGTGGGGCAGGTGCTCCGTGAGACTCGGGCCGAGCGCGGCGAAACCCAGCGTGACGTAGCGGATCGAGCGGGCATCTCGGTGCAGTATCTGTCCGAGCTTGAGCGCGGCCGCAAAGAGCCGTCCTCGGAGATGCTGGCCGCGGTCGGCGGTGCGCTGGGCCTGCCGTTGGTCGAGATTGTTCGGTCGGTGGGGCGCCGGCTCAGCCGGTCGGCCTCTCGGCCATCCGGTCCGGTCGCGCTCGCCGCCTGATCACCCGGTGAGTCAGACGAAGGCGCCGGCCACCCTCCGAGACAGGGTGCGGGGCCGGATCCGGCGAGGGCTGCGTCGACTGACCAGATTCGCGTGGCCGACCCATCCCGACCGGTGGCGTGATGTGCCGTACCGGTTGGTGCCCACCATCGTCACGACGGTCCGGTTGACCTCCGGCGCGGTGCTCGGCTATCTGATGACCTGGCTGATCACCGGCAGCAACACCGATATCACCGGTGCACTGACAGCACTGCTGGTGATGCAGGCGTCGGCGTACTCGACACTGCGGATGGGCATCGTCCGGGTCGGCGCGGTGCTGGGCGGAGTTCTGGTGGCGACCCTGTTGTCGAACTGGATCGGGCTGACCTGGTGGAGCCTGGGCGCCGCCGTGGCCGTTTCGCTGGTGCTGAGCAAGGTCCTCCGACTCGGCGAGCAGGCGATCGAGATGCCGATCAGCGCGATGCTCATCCTTGCCGTCAGCAATCCCGAGATCGCCGCCGAGACCCGGGTGCTCAACACCCTGATCGGGGCCGGCGTCGGCATCACCCTCAATCTGCTCTATCCGCCACCGATGCCGATCCGCCCGGCGGGCGACTCGATCCGGGCCGTAGCGGCAGCGATCAGCGCGCCGCTGCGGCAGTCCGCCGAGGCGCTGCGCGCCGGGCCGATCACCCGAGGCCAGGTAGCCGGGTGGACCCATGCACTCGACGTCGCCGGCCGCCGGGTCGATCAGGCGACGGCGGCCGTGACGAGACTCAAGGACAGCCGCCGGCTCAACCCGCGGGCGATCGGGTTCGCCGACCTGGAGCCGGTCCTGGCCAGTGGGCTCGCCTCGCTGGACGGGTGCCTGCTGGCGGTCCGGGCGCTGTTCACGGTGATGCGCACCGAAGTGCCCAGCGGGGAGACACCGGAGGATCCGTACGGGGCGGAGCTGCGCGAGGCCTTTGCCGTCGTGCTCGACGACCTCGCCGACAGCGTGACCGGTTTCGGCAGTCTGGTGGTGGCCGAGGCGAGCAGCCGGGAGGAGGAGGTCGAACGTCGGCTCGATCACACCTTGGACGTGCTCCGGGAGACGAAAGCGATCCTGGCCGAGCTGATCACGGTGCAGCCGGGCGGGGCGGAATCCTCCTGGTTGCTGCGCGGCTCGATCCTGGCCGCCATCGACCAGGTGCTGGCTCAGCTCGACGTCGAGGAGCGGGCCCGAGCCCGGCGGGAATGGCACGCGAGCCAGGCCCGCCGGGCAACGTTGCGACTGCCGTCGCTGGTGCAGGCCGCCTTGCCCCATCCCGAGCTGCCCTACATCCGCGGCATCGCCGATGTCGTGGTCTCGCGCCGGGATGCGGACGAGGCCGAGGAGGATGACCCCGACGAGGAGACGGACGCGATGTCCTCGGGTGCGACGAAGCCTGCTTGACCCGACGACTTGGCTGAACACGGCAACTCAGGCCAGCAGCTTCCGGCTCCCGATCACCGCATCCACGATCCCGTACGCGACTGCCTCCTCGGCGGTGAAGATCTTGTCCCGGTCGGTGTCGGCTCTGAGCCGCTGGACGGACTGACCGGTGTGAAGGGACAGCACCTCTTCCATCTGAGCCCGGATCCGCATCACCTCACGGGCGTGCAGCACCAGGTCCGGCAAGGTCCCGCGCCCCTCGGCCGAGGGCTGATGGAGCAGCACCCGGCCATGCGGCAGGATCGAGCGCCGACCGGGCGAGCCGGCCGCCAGCAGCACCGCCGCAGCAGAGGCGGCCTGACCGACACAGGTGGTCGCCACCGGTGCGTGGATGAACTGCAGGGTGTCGTAGATGGCCAGCATCGCGGTCATCGAGCCACCAGGGGAGTTGATGTACAGGTTGATCTCCCGCTCGGCGTCCTCCGACTCCAGGTGGAGCAGCTGGGCGACGATCACGTTCGCCACACCGTCGTCCAACTCGGTGCCGAGATAGACGATCCGGTCCGACAGCAGCCGGCTGTAGATGTCCAGCGCACGCTCTCCGGTCGGCCGCTTCTCGACCACATTGGGGATGGTGTAGCTGCTCATCGGGCCAGCCCCACTGCGCGCCGGCCCTCCGGCCGGATGTCGTCCAGCGTGCTCACCACGTGATCGACCAGGCCGTACGCTCTGGCCTCCTCGGCGGTGAACCAACGGTCGCGCAGCGAGTCCTGCTCGATCCGCTCGATCGGTTGCCCGCTGTGCTCGGCGATCAGCCCGAGCACCGTGTCGCGGGTGTGCTCCAGGTTCTGTGCCTGGATCTCGATGTCGACCGCGGTGCCGCCGATCCCGGCGGAACCTTGGTGGAGCAGCACCCGCGCGTGCGGGAGCGCGTACCGCTTGCCCGGCGTGCCGGCGGTCAGCAGGAACTGTCCCATGCTCGCGGCCAAGCCCATGGCCAGCGTGCTGACCTCGTTGGGGATCAGCCGCATGGTGTCCATGATCGCCAAGCCCGCGGAGACCGAGCCGCCGGGGGAGTTGATGTAGAGACTGATGTCGGCGCGCGGATCCTCGGCCGACAACAGCAGCAGCTGGGCGCAGATGCGGTTGGCGATCGGGTCGTCGACCTCGGCGCCGAGGACGATGATGCGCTGGTGCAGCAGTCGACTGAGCAGTTGCTCGTCGAAGGGTGTGGTGGCTGTTTCGCTCATGGTCACCACCGTGCCCGGATCGGACCTGGCGGCGAAGACCGTGCTGCTGTGGGCGGATCTGCCTCTGGCAGATTCTCTCGTGTGCTCCGGAGGGTCAGGGCAGCGGTGCGGCGGGTCAGGAGGCGGAACGGTGGATCAGGCGGCGGATTTCCGGGACTACTTCACGACCAACTACGGGCCGACCACCGCGGCAAACCGAGCGCTGGCCGATCAACCGGACCGGGTCGCGGCGCTGGATCGCGATCTCGATGCGCTCGGTCGGCGATTCGATCTCGGCGACGGTGCACCGCTGGTCATGGACTGGGAGTATCTGGTGATCACCGCTCGGGTGCGCTGAGCCTCACGCCCCGAGCAGTCGAACCAGGTCAGCGACGTCGTCGGCGAGCCAGTCAGCCCTGGCGCGCACCAGCTCGTCGCCCACGCCGTAGCCCCAGCGCACGCCGATCGCCCGGATCCCGTGGGCGTGCGCTCCCTCGATGTCGTGGTGCCGGTCGCCGATCATGATCGTCTCGCCCGGCTCGGCATTGAGCTCGGCCAGCACATACCCGAGGGTGTCAGCCTTGGTGAGCCTGGTCTGGCTGGTGCCGCCGATCACCGCGAAGTAGGGCGCCAGACCGTGTGCGGTGACAATGGCCTCGGCAGTCGCCGATCGCTTCGCCGATGCGGTGGCCAGCCGATAGCCGGAGGCGACCAGTCGGTCGAGCAGCGGAGTGATCCCCGCGTACGGGCTTGCCTGCCAGATCCCATCAGTGAGATAGAAGTCGTGGTACGCCTGTGCAGCCTCTGCAAGACGGTCCTGAGCCACGCCTGCGGTCACCAGGAAGTCCAGTAGCGGCGGACCGAGATGGATCCGGAGGTCGGCTTCCGCGGGTGTTGCGACACCGCCCGCGACCAGGGCCCGTCGGAAGCCGGCCAGGATGCCGGCCGCCGAGTCGAGCAGGGTGCCGTCGATGTCGAAGACGACGGTCGTGATCCCGGCGATCCCGGTCATTCCACTGGACGTTGCGGTCGAGTCGGCCATCACAAGGGGAGACTCACGAGCTGAGGACGGCCAGCCGGTCCTGCACCTGGGCGACACTCGGGTTGGTCAGTGCGGAGCCGTCGGCGAAGACCAGGGTGGGCACGGTCTGATTGCCGTCGTTGATCGAGGCCACCAGGTCAGCCGCCTCGGGGTGGCGCGCGATGTCCACTTCGTCATAGGCGATGTCGGCGTGCCTGAGCTGCGCCTTCAGCCGATAGCAGTAGCCACACCACTGTGTGGTGTACATCGTCACCTGTGCCATGGTGACTCAAACCTGTCAGGGAGGCCTGGCATTCCGCTTGTGACTGCGGTCCTGATCACATACTCCGGGAAGTAATCCCCTGGCCGAGCGGGTCCCACGGGGGACACACTAAGCAGCGTGGATGCGGTAGTGGTGCGTCGCAGCGTCGAAGCCGACTGGGAACGCTCGCGTGCGATTCGGTTGCGGGCGCTGCGTGATGCGCCACTTGCCTTTGCCTCGACCTATGAGCGCGAGATCGCCTTCCTGCCCGAGCAATGGAAGGCACGGATCGGCGATTCCGCTCAGTTCCTGGCGGGGAACGCGGATGGCGAGGTGATCGGGACGGCGACCGGGTTCACCGATCCGGGGGAGCCCGGGACGGTGAACCTGGTGGCGATGTTCGTCGTCGCGGAAGCCCGGCGCTGCGGTGTCGGCGAGCAGCTTGTCGAGGCCGTCGTGGCACAGGCCAGGGCAGACGGGGCAAGCCGGGTTCGGTTGCATGTGGTGGAGACCAACGACGGCGCCGCTCGGCTGTATGCACGGTGCGGATTCGTCCGTACCGGCGTGACGGAACCGCTGCCGCACCAGCCCAGCCTGCTGGAGCACGAGATGGTGCTGGCGCTCCGCTGATCCGCCGCGAGCGTGCCCCGGGGTACGGTTCGCGCCCGCGGGCCAAGGACGATCGCGGATCGAGCGGAACTTCGGCATGCCTTGCGCCCGCGGGCCAAACATGTCACACACCCCAAGAGGAAGACGGAGTCTTGGGAGCGCAGCCTCGCAGTGAGCGACGAAGACCCCGTCGGTGGCCGAGCCTAGAGTTGCTCCCATGTCTACCGCCTCGATCGCGCCGCCGCGGATCGGCGGCGATCCGGAACTGCTCTTGGCTGCGCTCGATCCGGAGCAGCGGGCGGTCGCGACCGCCCTGCATGGTCCGGTGGCGGTGATCGCCGGCGCGGGCACTGGCAAGACCAGGGCCATCACGCACCGGATCGCGTACGGGGTGGCCGTGGGGGCCTACTCGCCGACGGCCGTGCTCGCGGTGACGTTCACCACCCGGGCGGCGGGGGAGATGCGCGGCCGCTTGCAGCAGCTGGGCGCCCGCGGGGTGCAGGCGCGTACGTTCCATTCGGCGGCCTTGCGACAGGCGCAGTACTTCTGGCCGAAGGCGTACGGTGGTGAGCTGCCGTCGGTGCTGGACAACCGGATGTCCCTGGTCGCCGAGGCGGCCGGCCGGCTGCGAGTCCGGGTCGACACGGCCCGGCTGCGCGACCTGCTCGGTGAGATCTCCTGGGCCAAGGTCAGCAACACCACACCGGAGGACTACGCCCGGGTGGCCGCGCCGCTGGACCGGACGGTGTCCGGCATCGACCCGGAGACGGTGGCGCGGATCTTCACCGGCTATGAGGAGTTGAAGCGGCAGCGAGGCCGGATCGACTTCGAGGACATCCTGCTGTGCACCGCCGCGCTGCTGGCCGAGCACGACGACATCCGCGATCAGGTGCAGCGGACCTATCGGCACCTGGTGGTCGACGAATACCAGGACGTCTCACCGCTGCAGCATCGCCTGTTGGAGCTCTGGCGTGGCAACCGGTCGGAGCTGTGCGTGGTCGGCGATCCTGCCCAGACCATCCACTCCTTCGCTGGTGCCCGCGCCGATTTCCTCACCGGCTTCGCTCGTCGGCATCCGAACGCGACGGTGGTCCGGCTGGTTCGTGACTATCGCTCCACGCCTCAGGTGGTCGGTGCCGCGAACGCGGTGATGCGCGCGGGTCGTGGTCCGACGGCCGGCGGCGGGATCGATGCGGTGGAGCTTCAGGCACAGCGACCACCCGGTCCGGAGCCATTGCTGCAGGAGTCCCAGAACGAGGCAGACGAGGCCGCCGAGATCGCCGACTGGCTGGCCGGGCTCGCGGCGCGCGGGGTGGACTACCGCGAGATGGCCGTGCTGTTCCGCATCAACGCACAGTCACCCGTCATGGAGCAGGCTCTGGCCGAGCGGAACATCCCGTACCTGGTGCGCGGGGGTGAGCGCTTCTACGAGCGCGCCGAGGTGCGACAGGCGCTGCACGCCCTGCGGACCCAGGCACGAGCGATCACCGAGCTGGACGGGGACCGTCCGGCGGACGCGGTGGCCGAGGTGCAGGCCACCCTGGGCGCGCTCGGCTGGACCGAGCAGCCGCCGAGCGGCGCCGGCGCGGTACGCGAGCGCTGGGAATCGTTGGCCGCGCTGGTCGCGGTCGCCGAGGACCTCGCGGCGGCCAGCGCGGAGCCGATCGGTCTCCCGGTGGTGGTCGAGGAGTTGGAGCGGCGCGCCCAGGCGCAGCACGTGCCCTCGGCGCAAGGAGTGACGGTCTCCACCTTGCACTCGGCCAAGGGCCTGGAGTGGGATGCGGTGGCGCTGTTCGGCATCCAGGAGGGATCGCTGCCGTTCGTGCTCGCCACCCGGCCGGACGAGGTCGCCGAGGAACGCCGGCTGCTCTATGTCGGGCTCACCCGGGCGCGAGAGCACCTGCACGTGTCGTGGTCGCGGACCCGCGGCGGGGGGCAGGCGACGCGCAAACCGTCGCGGTTCCTGGATCCGCTGTTGCCCGCGCACTATCGCGGCGGTGCGGCGCCGAGCGCCGCGGGCGACCAGCGCCAGCGTCGGAAGGGCACCGTGCTCGCGGCCCACTGCCGGACCTGCGGTCATGCGCTGCACGACGCCGCCGAGCGCAAGCTCGGCCGCCACGCCGACTGCCCGGCCACCTACGACGAGCGGACCTTGACCCTGCTGAAGGAGTGGCGCAAGCAGACCTCGGCGGAGGAGAAGGTGCCGGCGTTCTGCGTCTTCACCGATGCCACCTTGATAGCGATCGCCGAGGCCCGCCCGACCTCAGACGCAGCACTGCTCAAGATCCCGGGACTCGGCCAGGCGAAGCTGGGCAAGTACGGCGATCAGGTGCTCGCCATCCTGGCTGCGGAGACCTGATCCGCCGGGGTCGATCGGCTGCCGGAGTCGGCTCCTCGGGCGTGCCCGCGAACGCATCCACCAGGTAAGAAAAAACTTCTGGCGAACATGTACGTAAAACCGATTGCGGATGCTCTTGTCAGTGACCTAATCTGAACGTCGTGCCGCTGGTCTTCAGCGTGCACGCTGCAGATTCCAGTCCGAGAAGGTGGTGATGACAATGAAGACGCTCGAATGCACCGTCAGTGCGGTCGAAGGCGCCCTCATGCGCGTCACCCCTGCCGCCGCGGTGCGTCCTGCCGTGCAGTCCGCCGTCACCCACCCGCTGCTGCCCACGGTCCGCTCGCACTCCACGGGTGGAGTGCGCCTCTATGAGGTCAAGGACCTGGGTCGGGGCGTTTCGTGGGCCCACAGCTTGGCCGCCAAGACAGGCATCGATTTCACCACCTTTCCGACCCGTTTGGGACCGCCACCTGACAGTCCGCCGGTGAACTGACACCGACGACGACCTCAGGGCCGTGACTCCCAGACAAACCGGGATTCACGGCCTTCGTGTTTCCCGGCCAAGAACGAGCAGACAGTTGGCCGAACATGAACAAGACAGCACGAGACCTGAAGAGCGCCACCACGCTCCTGGGGACGGGTCCCTCGGCGCTGGAGACGCAGACCCTGCCCTGCCGACTGGGCGACCCCGACCTGTGGTTCGCCGAGTCACCCGGCGACGTCGAGGCAGCGAAGGCACAGTGCCAGGACTGCCCGCTGCGGCCGGAGTGCCTGGCCGGAGCCTTGGAACGGCGCGAGCCGTGGGGCGTCTGGGGCGGCGAGCTGTTCATCGGCGGCGTCGTCGTGGCCCGCAAGCGGCCGCGGGGGCGGCCGCGGAAGCACCCGCTGCCTGAGCCGGTCGCCGCGTGAGTGTCCCGGCGGAGCAGGCATCATGAGAGAGGATGCCGGTCCCGGCGAGCCTGGATCCCCAGGCCTGCCGGGCCGGCTCTTCCATGCCGTGCGGTTGTGGCTCGGCCGGGCCCTCTGGTAGCCAGACCCTCAGTGGGCGCTCCTCAGCGGGCGTAGGCGGGCAGGAACTCCTCGAGAACCTTGCCGAAGGCAGCCTTGACGCCGAGTTGCGACAGCACCGCGAGGCCACCGAGCCAGACGCGGTGGATCAGCAGATAGCTGGGTGGCAGGTTGATCCGAAGTCCCACACCGCCGGCACCCTGGACATCTCGCACCCGGCGGAACTGATCACGCATCCACTCCCGGGAGAACTGGAACTCCTCCACCGCGGCCGGCTCGACGAACGGCGCCAGGTATTCCATCAGGTCGTGGGCGCTGACATCGTCGCCGACGAACCCTTCCGCCTTGAGCCCTTGGTGGACCTGCTCGGCATCGCCCAGTTCGGCGATCCGCAGGATTCGGCCGACCGCCTCCGGCAAACCCGCCGGCATCCGGGCGACCAGACCGAAGTCGACGACGCCCAGCCGGCCGTCGGGCAGCACCTTGAAATTGCCGGGGTGCGGGTCGGCATGCAGCAGCCCGACGGTCGCCGGCCCCGCGAACAGGAAGCGTACGTAGGTGAGCCCGATCGCGTTGCGCTGCTCCGCCGGGTCGTCGCGTACCGTCGACAGCGGACGCCCCTCGATCCACTCACTGACCAGCACTCGCGGCGTCGCGGCGAGCACGGCAGGAACCACGAACTCGGGATGCCCGACGAATCCTGCGGCGGCCTGCTGCTGGTGCTCGGCCTCCAGCAGATAGTCGAGTTCCTCGCTGATCCGCTCGGTCATCTCCTCGACCAGCGGCTTGACATCCATGCCGCCGGCCAGCGGCGCGATCACCTTCGACAGCCGGCCGAGCTGGCGCAGATCGGAACGCAGCGCCTGGTCGGCGCCGGGATACTGGACCTTCACCGCCACCTGGCGGCCGTCCCGCCATACCCCGCGATGGACCTGACCGATCGAGGCAGCCGCGGCCGGCCGCGGGTCCAGCTCGATCAGCTCGGACCGCCAGCGCGCCCCGAACTCGCGAGCTAGCACCGCGTGCACCCGGGACGTCGGCATCGGGGGAGCTGAGTCCTGGAGCCGGGTCAAATGCTCGCGGTACGGCCCGGCCACATCCTCGGGCAACACCGCCTCGAACAGGCTGAGGGTCTGGCCGAACTTCATCGCGCCGCCCTTCAACTCACCGAGCACCTTGAACAACTGCTCTGCGGCGCGTTCCTGGAGTTCGGCGTTGACCGCCTCCGGTGAGGATCCACCCAGTCGCTTGCCGAGTCCGAGCGTCGCCCGGCCGGCGAATCCCAACGGCAGGGAGGCGAGTCGTGCCCCGCGCCGAAACGTGGATCGCGCGAGCGAGTCGTCGGTGTCGCTCATGGTCGGCGGGCACGCTCCTGAATCGGATCTGGACAGTTGGCTGGTCGGTGACTTGAGTGATGGTCGGGGACCGGCTGGTGATCGTTGACCGAGTGGCGATCAGTCACCATTCTGCCCCTCATCGGCGGAGTCCCCACGGCAATCGGCCTCAGCCGTCACCCGGCTGACCAGCAACAACCGCAGGCGGGATCGGCGGGCCAGACCCGGCGGTGCCACTGCCAATCCACCGGACCGAGCTCCAGGGTCGCCGCTGCACTCGCCACCTGATGTCCGGCCAGGTGTCCGAGCACCTGAGTGGCAGCCAGCGCAGCTGCCCAGTCGGCGGCCAGCGGGTCCCAAGCGCCGCCGATCCGGCAGAGCTGCGCGAGCATCCGCGGCCAGGCCGGATCGGTACGGGTCCGGGCCAGGTCCCCACAATGCAGGCAACTCGTCCGCCCAGGGATGACCAAGGGGCCGACCACGGCTCCTCGGGCACGCGGACGAACGACCAGGTGCGGGTGGTCGGTTCGGGTGAGCGTGCTGCTGATGGCGCGGTCGATTTCCAGGCTCGAAGCCACGATGACGCTCAGGTCGGCTTCGTCGATGCGCGGCTCTGACCAGTGCTCGGTTCGCTGCACTCGGTCGCGATCGCCGGGCCAGCGAGCCCAGCGCAGTTCGCGGTCGGGGTCGACCAGCAGCAGCCGACCGAGTCCGGCGCGCAGGAGATGCTCGCCGAGCCGCGTACCCACCGGTCCGAGCCCGATGAGTCGCACCGTGCACTCCGACTGGTCCGGCAGATCCGGCAACTCCATGAGACCAGCGGCGGTCAGCGCCGCCAGCAATGACTCGAACTCGGCTACGGCGATTCCGAGCTGGGGCGCGAGGCTCGCCAGATCGGCACGTCGATATCGCCCGTCCATCACCGCCAGCAACGCGGACAACGATCCTTCGGGATCTACCAGGACGGCTGCTTCGGCGCTGTCGAAACCGAGTTGGATCTCGTGCTCATCACGACGGAGCACGGTGAACTGCGGCAGCAATCGGACGCGGTCGGTGTCGGTGAGCCATCTGGTCGATGACGCAGCAGTGGGTGGCGTTGTGGCGAATGAGGTCTGCATGCGGCCAGTGTGAAGAACGGCGACCACTCATCGGGCGTTATCCACAGGACCAATCTGTGGGCCACGCTTCTCCGCCGGCGGGCTGCCGGGTGTGACCCGGCCGCCCACCGAGATCGGCCTCCTGGACCCGGCGGAGATGGGTTCAGGAGCGGCGATCAGGCCCGGCCGAGGATGCGGTTGAGGTTGGTGCCGCAGACCGGGCAGACGGCCTTGGCCATCCGGGTGCCCTTGTCGTTGACCCGGACCTCGCCGGACGCCTCACGCTTCTCCTTGCACTTCACGCAGTAGAACTCACCGCTGTAGGTCTCCGCCATGGATGTCTCCTTGCTTGTGGGGCAGGGCGTTCGGTGGTCGGGGACAACCAGGATGGTTGTCGTCCTCAGCCCCTCGGTCGCGGTTACTTTACGACACGGATGGTCCCGAGAGTCGGAGGCAGGGGGCCGGTAAAGGCGAAACCTCCAGGAACATCGGCTTCCGCTTGCCTTCCCCTGCGAGCGGTCCGACCATCTGGAGGTTTCGTGGACCGACCGTAACGGCCAATCGGGTCGTCGTCAATCGGGGCGTCTCAGATGGACGGGCCCGATCGTCCACCGATTGTGGACAACACTGTGGACAGGGCTGGCGAACGGTGGACAACGTGTGGACTGTGTTCGGGCATGCCCGACAGACGGAGGTGGAGCGTGGGGGAGCAGGCTGAGCCGTCGCCCGAAGCGGAGGTCCGGCCCAAAGTCGAGGTACGGCGCAGCAGCCGGCGGAAACGGACGGTGACCGCCTACCGCGAGTTGGACACGATCGTCGTGCTGATCCCCGGCCGGATGTCGGCGGGGGAGGAGCGGAAGTGGGTCGACCAGATGGTCCGGCGAGTGCTGGCCAAAGAGGCGCGTTCGCGCGGTCCGCGAGGGGATGCCGAGCTGGCCGCACGAGCGACGGAGCTGGCGGCGGCGTATCTGGCGCCTGTCCTCGGCGATCGGCCGGAGCCGTCCTCGGTCACCTGGGTCGCCAATCAGCAGCACCGCTGGGGATCCTGTACGCCGAGCAGCCGGACCATCAGGCTCTCCGAGCGGCTCCGACCGATGCCGTCCTGGGTCGTGGACTATGTGCTCCTGCACGAACTCGTTCACCTCGTGGAGCCGACGCACTCCGCCCGTTTCTGGTCCCTGGTCTCGGCGTATCCACAGGCCGATCGGGCTCGTGGCTATCTCGAGGGCTATCAGGCGGCCGGGGGTGCAGCTCCAGCCGATGTGGCTGGGGACGAGATCGACTGAGTCGGGCAGCAGGTCACAGCCGATGCGGGCGGCGCAACGCAGCAGGCAGATAGACCGCACCCGGGGCATCGCTGGACCGAGCCGCCACGTCGCGCGGGTTCGAGATCGCGCATCGCCTGAGAGACAGGCAGCCGCAGCCGATGCAGGAGTCCAAGCCGTCGCGTAGCCGCTCGAGCGCGGTGATCTGCTCGTTCAGCCGAACCCGCCAGTGCCGAGTGATCCGCTGCCAGTCCTCCTTGGTCGGCGTCCGTCCGTGTGGCAGCTGGTCGAGTTCGGCCCTGATCTCCTCCAGGGTGAGCCCGACGTTGCTGGCCGCGCGGATGAACGCCAGCCTGCGTAGCACGCTGCGCTCGAAGCGTCGCTGGCCGCCGCCGCTGCGGGTCGCCTCGATCAGGCCCTGTGACTCGTAGTAGCGCAGCGCCGACGCGGCGAATCCGCTGCGTTCGACCACCTGACTGATGGTCAACACGTCATGCGTGTCCATCCGACCTCCCTCTCATCACGACCTCCCTGTCAGCACGACCTCCCTGGAACCACGTCAGAAAGTTTCTGCCGCCAAGGCCTTGAACTCAAGTTCACTTGAACTTGAAGAATGGCAGGAGAAGGTCCGGCAGGCAAGTGCCGGCAAGGAGAGTTCCCGAACTCGAATGGAGCAGGACATGTCTGTTGCACTGATCACGGGCGGCTCGGCTGGGCTCGGCCGGGCACTGGTGACCGCGTTCGCGGCGCGGGATTGGACGGTGATCACCGACGCACGGCGAGCCGACCGGCTGGTCGCGCTGCGCGCCGTGGTCGGCCCACGTGTCATCACCATCCCCGGCGACATCGCCGATGCCGAGCACCGACGTACGCTGATCGGCGAGGTCGAGGCGCTCAGTGCCCTCGATCTGCTGATCCACAACGCCAGCACACTCGGCCCAGTCCCGTTGCGGCCGTTGCGTGAGGTGAGCGAGCGCGACCTGGCGCATGCCTGGACGGTGAACGCCGGTGCACCTGCGGCCCTCAGCCGTGCATTGCTGCCGTGGCTGAAGAAGAGCGACGGGGTGGTGATCTCGTTGTCCTCCGATGCGGCGGTCGAGCACTACCCGACTTGGGGTGCGTACGCCGCCGGCAAGGCCGCCCTCGACCACCTGACCCTGACGCTCGGTGCGGAGGAGGGCCTGGACACGTACGCGGTCGATCCCGGCGACCTGCGGACCGAGATGCACCAGGCTGCGTTCCCGGGCGAGGATATTTCTGATCGACCGCTGCCAGAGACGGCGGTGCCGGCCTTCTTGGAGATCGTGCGACGTCGACCGCCGTCCGGCCGCTACCGAGCGGCCGAGCTCTCGCCGCTGGAGGTGTGAGATGCCAACGACGCTGACCGAGACCCCGAGCACGATCTTCACCCCACCCGCAGACGCCTTCGCTCCAGCGCCGCCCGAGGCCCGGGGCGGTCGCCGGGACACGATCCGGATGCTCGTCGCCGGGCCGACCTCGATCGAGCACGCCCGGTTCGCCGAACTGCCGCACTATCTGCGCCCCGGTGATGTGGTCGTGATCAACAACTCCGCCACCATCGCCGGTGAGATCGATGCCGTGGGTATCGGCGGACCCGTGGTGTTGCACCTGGCCACCGTGCTCGATGACGGCAGCTGGGTGCTGGAGGTGCGGACCGCGCCGGACGCGCGGCTGTCGGTGCTGGATGCAGTGGCCGGTCAGCGATTCGTCAGCGGAGGGATTGCCCTCAGGTTGATCGAGCCCTATCCGCATCCGGGCTCCTCGCCGACCGGCATCGGCAACCGGCTCTGGCGAGCGGCCTCCAGCGGCGATGTCCGCGCTCACCTGGCGGCTACGGGTCGGCCGATCGCGTACGGCTATCTCGACCAGCGCTATCCGCTGGCGGACTACCAGTCGGTGTTCGCGACCGTCCCGGGCAGCGCGGAGATGCCGTCCGCCGGGCGGCCGTTCACGACCGGGCTGGTCACCGACCTGGTGTCGCGCGGTATCACCGTGGCGCCGATCACGCTGCACACCGGTCTCTCCTCGCAAGAGGCCGGGGAAGCGCCGCAGCCCGAGCGGTTCGAGGTGCCATCAGCGACCGCGCGCCTGGTCAACGCGGCCAGAGCCGGTGGCGGTCGGGTGGTCGCGGTCGGGACCACGGTCACTCGGGCGCTGGAATCGGCCGTCGACGAGGGTCGGTTGGTGCCGCGCCGCGGCTGGACCGAACGGGTGGTCACCCCGAGCGATCCGCCACAGATCGTCACCGGGCTGGTGACCGGGTGGCATGACCCACAGGCGTCGCATCTGCTGCTGGTCGAGGCGGTCGCCGGCGCTGAGCTCACCCAGCGGGCCTACGACGCCGCCGTGTCCCTGGGTTATCGCTGGCACGAGTTCGGCGACAGTGCTCTGCTGCTTCCTTGACCGTTGCCTCTGTCGGTCGAGTCAGGCCTGACTCCTCTGCCCGACGCGCGCCGCTTGTGGTGTGAGCGACACTTCCATCAAGGGCGTGCAGCGAGGGTTCACAACGGCAGGGGGTCGGATGGCGGGGTTGGCGGACCACACACTGGCCGCTCGGTTTCGTGCGCATGCAGGCGAGCAGACTCATCTGTACGGGTACGCGATGCGCGGGCTGGCCGACGACCTGGAGTCGGGTGGTCCGACGCGGGAAGTGGTCCGGGGCTACGTGGACGCGCCCGCCGGGGCGGTGATCCAGCTCCGGTTGCTCGCCGGCATCTTCCGACTGGTGCTGACCCATCGGGCACCGGAACTGGAGCCGTACTATCCCTGCCTCGGCGGCACGGCGCCAGCGGCGGAAGCGTGGCCCGTGCTGCGCGAGGTGATCGCCGCTCACATCCCCGAGTTGCGCGACGCGCTGGCGATTGCGCCGCAGACCAACGAGGTGGGCCGCTCCGTCGCCCTGTTGGCCGGGCTGGCCGACCTGGCAGAGGCCACCGGCTGTCGTCGGTTCCGGCTCCTGGAGTTGGGCGCGAGCGCCGGCCTCAACCAGCTCATTGCCCAGTTCCGGATCAGCGGCGTCGGTTGGGTCTGGGGACCGGAGGATTCCCCAGTCCAGCTGCCGGACGCCGTGGAAGGAATGATGCCCACCCCGGACGGCATCGAGATCGTCGCGGCCCGCGGCTGTGATCTCGATCCGGTGGATCCGACGAGCGCCGAGGGCCGACTGCGGCTCACCTCGTTCGTCTGGCCGTTCGACCTGCACCGGCACGCTCGGCTGGCAGGTGCCCTGGAGCTCGCCACCACCCGGCCGCCAACCGTGGATCGTGCCTCTGCCGCGGATTGGCTGGCGCGGCAGCTCAGTGGAGAGCCGGAGATGGATCCGATGATGCTGACGGTCGTCTGGCACTCCGTCACCCAGCTCTACTGGCCGGCGAAGGAGCTGGCGGCGGTCGAAGAGATCCTGGCCGGATACGGTCGGGAGCACTCGCTGAGCGAGGTCGGGATGGAATACCCATCGCAGGGCGGCACACACGCCGAGCAGCCGCGAGTGTCGACCCGATACTGGGCGGGCGATGGTTCGTTACCGCGGCGGCAAACAGTGGGTATCGCGCACGATCACGGCATCCCCGTACGACTCACCAGGTCCTAGTGCCGCGTAGCCCAGATCTAACCACCAGGAATTACTCGTCCAGCGCCGGCAATTTTCCACCCACGGGCGCTGATTCCGTCCGAGGAGGCGGCACCCGGTCTCAAATGCCGCTAACCCTGCTTGGGATCCTCCGGGGATGCGTCGTCGTCGCCATTCTGCTCGGCCGAATCCAGCAGCCGGGCCAACGCGGCGTCGAAGTCCTCGTCCTCGCTGGTGGCCTCAGATCCGCGTTGCACGAACCCGATCGGGTCGTCCAGGTCAGCGGAGGTCGGCAGCAGGTCGGGATGGCTCCAGACCGCGTCGCGGCCCTCGATCCCGCGGGCGGCACGCAGTGCGGCCCAGAGGTTGGCGGCGTCCCGCATCCGGCGTGGTCGCAACTCCAGCCCGACCAGGGTCGCAAAGGTCGCTTCCGCTGGGCCGCCGGTCGCGCGCTGCCGGCGTACGGTCTCCGCCAGCGCGCCGGCGCTCGGCATCCACGGCGCGGTCGCAACGGTGACCACATCGTCGACCCAGCCCTCGACCAGCGCGAGCATGGTCTCCAGCCGCTCCAGCGTGGCCAACTGTTCAGGCGTCTTGTGTGGCTCGAACAGCCCGCCCTCGAGCTTGGCAGACAGCTCTGCCAGGTTGTCCGGATCGATCTGTCCCACTGCCTCCTCCAGCGCGGAGGTGTCGATCGTGATGCCGCGGGCATACCTCTCGACCTGCGCCAGCATCTGCTCGCGGAGCCAACCGGCTGAGGCGAACAGCCGCTGCCGGGCGCATTCGCGGAGCGCCAAATAGAGGGTGACGTCGGTCGAGGTCTGCTCCAGGCCCTCGCCGAACTTGGCGATGTTGGTCGGCAGCAGCGCGACATGACCGGGCTCGCTGAGCGGCAGCCCGATATCGGTCGCGCCGACCACCTCGCTGGCCAACTGACCCAGACCCTGACCGAGCTGTAGGCCGAACATGCTCGCGCCGGAGGTGCGCAGCATCGGGCGGAGCATCTGTTCCATCCCAGCCAACCCGGGAATGGCGGCGCTGGCCTCGGCATCGTCGCCGAAGCGGAGTGCACCTTCCATCGCGTCGGCGATGTGGCTGGCGACCGGCTCGACCAGTCGCCTCCACACCGGCATGGTGTTCTCGATCCATTCCGCCCGGCTCCAAGCCGCCACCACGGTGCTGACCCGAGGAAAGTCCGTCGCGGCGTCCAGCCAGGTCTCGGCGATCGAGGCGGCCTGGCCGATCTCGTGCTGCTGGCCGAATCCCGGACTCGGGTCGGCACCGAGCGAGGCGACCGTCTTGCGGGCGGTGTCCTTGGTCACCTCCCAGTTGACGCCGGAGTCGCCGGCCGTCGCGGGCTGGTTGAACAGTGATCCGCCACCACCGAGCATCGAGAACGCGTTCTGCAGTTGCGCCATCAGCTGGTTCATGTCGCCGCTGCTGAACGAGTTCATGAACGCCTCGAACGGGTTCGCGGGCTGACCACCGCCGAACCCGGCCGATCCACCCGAGCCCGAGCCGCCGGCAGGGCCCTGCCCACTGCCGCCCTGTCCGCCGCCGCCGAGTCGATATTCGTCGGGGTCCGATCCGGACGTGCGGTCGTCGGGATCAGACTCGTCTGGAGTCCGTTCGTCGGCCATGCTGCTCCTGTCGCCTCACGGTGAGATCGTGCACTACTGCCTCGGTTCCAACCGTACGCGCGTTTGCCGTCGTACCGGGTGCGATCAGCCGAGAGCGAATTGGGCTCGTCTCTCGTGTCTGGCTGATCCCGACTTCGCACCAGCTACCTCAAGTCCGCACCATTCTCGATTCGGCCCGATCCGACTTCGGGCTGTCCGACTTCGGGCCACGGTTGTGTCGTGTCAAGGCCTGATGCGACTTCGCACCATTTCGGGCGACTGCGCATGGGGTGCACCTGGTGCGCAGTCGAGGGAGCTGGTGCGAAGTCGGACGCGAAATGGTGCGAAGTCGAATCAAATGGTGCGGAGTCGGGATCGGGGTGGTGTGACCTGCGGTCGTCGGTCCGGCTGGCGCCGCCGGGTCAGAGATGTACGCGGCTCCAACGGGATGCTGGGTCGGTTTGCGCCGTCGGGCCACCAATGATCGCGGGCCGAGCGCAGGGTCCGTACGTTTGGGGCCGCGGGGTCAAGGACGATCGCGGGCCGAGCGTGAAGGCTGTGCGTATGGCGCCGGCGGGCCACCAATGATCGCGGGCCGAGCGCGGGGTCCGTACGTTTGGCGCCGCGGGGCCACGAACGACCACGGGGCGAGCGCAGGGTTCGTACGTTTGGCGCCGCGGGGCCAAGGACGACCGCGGGGCGAGCGCAGGGTTCGTACGTTTGGGGCCACGGGGCCAAGGACGATCGCGGGCCGTCGCGAAGGCTGTGCGTATGGCGCCGCCGGGCCACGAACGACCATCGGTGTCCGTACCTGTGGCGTGTCCGGACCTGGCGCCACAAGCGATCACCGTCCAACGGGCGCGCGCCCGGGCACTCGAGGTTCACGGGGCTGTCAGTGTCGCGGGCTAAGGTTCTCCGCATGTCGTCGCGAGTCCGATTGGCCGAGATCAGCGAGCGTCCACTGAGCGTGGACCGGTTGCTCGCGCTGGTCAGCGACCGCGCGACCGGTGGCATTGCGGTGTTCATCGGTGTGGTGCGGGAGCAGGACTCCGGCGATGAGGTGGCCTCGCTCGACTACACCCAGCATCCGACTGCCACGGCCGCCCTGCACGCCTCGGCCGAGCGGGTCGCGGCCGCCTACGACGTGCGGGCAGTCGCGGTCGAGCACCGGATCGGTCACCTCGAGGTGGGCGATCTTGCTGTCGTCGTGGCAACCGGCGCCGTGCACCGAGGACCGGCCATCGACGCGTGCCGGGCGCTGATCGACGACCTGAAGTCAACAGTGCCGATCTGGAAAGAGCAGCACCTGACATCCGGCGCTGTGTCGTGGGTGGGCCTGCCATGACCGTGCTCGCCACGACCGAGACTCTCGCCACGACCGAGACTACTGTGCCCCCGCCCCCGATGACCCCGCTCCGGATGACTGGGTCATCATGACCCGTCAGACGTGGACGGCATTGGTGTCGGCCTTGCTGTTCGTGGCCTTGGCCATCCCGATGGCGATCCTGCCGGTGCCCTTCGTCGCTTGGAGTCCAGGCGGCACGGCCAATGTGCTGGGCGAGGTCGACGGCCACCCGATGATCTCGATCGAGGGTGTGCAGACGTTTCCCACCTCGGGCGAGCTGGATCTGACGATCGTCTCCGGCACCAGCGCCGACTCCCGACTCACCCTGCCGGAGGCCATGGCCGCCTTCTGGTTGCCCGGCCGAGCCACCTTGCCCCGCGATTCGGTCTTCCCCCCGAACCAGAGCGCCGAGGAAGTCAAGCAGGCCGAGACCCAGCTCATGGACGACTCCCAGGACGCGGCCGTCGTCGCGGCGCTGCGGGCCGCGGGGCAGCCGGTGCAGCAGCTGCCGGTGGTGGCCTCGGTCACCATCGGCGGGCCGGCGTACGACAAGCTCCGCCCAGGTGACCTGATCACGGCGGTGGACGGCATCGCGACGGCTGACCCGGATGCAGTCAGTGCACAGATCCGCACTCATCGACCGAAGGAGACGATCGATTTCGCGGTGACGCGGGATCGGATCCCGATCACCGTGCAGGTCGTTGCCGGCGATTCGGCGACCGAGCCAGGCGTGGCAGTGGTCGGGATCAGCTTGGGCACCGGCTACTCGTACGCTCCGCGGATCACCTTCGATCTCGGGCAGCAGATCGGTGGCCCGAGTGCGGGCATGATCTTCGCTCTCGGCATCTACGACAAGGTGACCGCCGGTGACCTGCTCGATGACCGGAATGTGGCCGGCACCGGGACCATCACCCCGGCCGGTGAGGTGGGCGCGATCGGCGGGGCTCGACAGAAGCTCGCCTCGGCACAGAAGGACGGCGCCACCGTCTTTCTGGTGCCCAGTGCCAACTGTGCTGACCTGGCCGGCGTGCGCACGGACCTGACGGTGATCAAGGTCTCCACCCTCAGCCAGGCAATCGGCGAGCTCCGGGTGCTGGACGTCCCCGGTGGCGAGGAGCGAGTCAGCCGATGCGAGAACTGATCGACCGCAACCCGCTGGACCTGTCAGGAACCTGTCAGACTGCTCGGGAGTTACTGCCGAGTAGGCACTTTCGACACTCGCATACGCTGATTGCACCCCCGACACGACATGCCCACGCGCAGCCCATGTGCATGGACTACAGGAGAGAACTCACGTGAGCACGCCACGGATCGCCCAACGACGTAGCGCGATCCTGCCCACTTTGATCGTCGCCGCCATCTTGGTGGTGGCCTTCGCGATCTTCACCAGCTTCTGGACCGACTGGCTGTGGTATCAGTCTCTCGAGTTCGGCACCGTCTTCACCACCATGCTGATGACCCGGACCGGGCTGTTCGTGGTGTTCGGTCTGCTGATGGCCGTGCTGGTCGGTGGGAACGCGATCCTCGCGTACCGGCTGCGCAGCAAGACCCGGGTCGGTCCGGCGACCAGCCCGCTGCTGGAACGCTATCGGGAGTTGTTGGACGCCCGGTCGATCTGGGTGGTGGTCGCGATCGCCATCGTCGTCGGACTGTTCGCCGGTGGCGCTGCGGCGGGTCAGGTGGACGCCTATCTGGCCTGGCGGAATCAGACTCCGTTCGGCATCACGGATCCGAAGTTCGGACTGGACATCGGGTTCTTCGTCTTTGCCTATCCCTGGTGGCGCTTCATCGCCTCCTTCCTGTTCGCCGGCTTGGCCTTCAGCGCCGTGATCGCCGCCGTGGTGCACTACATCACCGGCGGACTGCGGTTCACCGGTCCTGCGCGAGGCGGCAGTGCCGCGGCCCAGGCCCACCTGTCGATCCTGGTCGGCCTGGCTGTGCTGGTGAAGGGCGTCGGCTACTGGTTCGACCGCTACGGCCTGATCATCGCCAACACCACCCTGGGCGGTGACTCGTTCACCGGTATCAACTACACCGCCGACAACGCGACCGCGAACGCCAAGCTGATCCTCTCGGTGATCGCCGCGGTCTGTGCGCTGCTGTTCTTCGCGAACGCGGTGCTGCGCCGGTGGGTCATCCCGGTGATCGGTCTGACGCTGTTGGTCCTGTCCTCGATCGTGCTGGGCATCGTCTATCCCGGCGCGGTGCAGTACTTCAGCGTCCGGCCCGACGAGCCGGACAAGGAGCGGGAGTACATCGCGCACAACATCGCCGCGACCAGGGCGGCGTACGCGGTCGACAACGCCGAGGTGACCGACTACTCGGCCAAGACGACCGCGACCGCAGGACAGCTGCGGCACGATGCCGAGGCGCTGCCGGGCATCCGGCTGATCGACCCGGCGGTGATCAGCCCGGCGTACGAGCAGTTACAGCAGGTGCGTGGCTACTACAAGTTCGCGCCCACCCTGGATGTGGACCGCTACACCATCGAAGGCGCCGAGACCGATGCGGTGGTCGCAGTGCGGGAGATGGATGTCGACGGCATCGAGGGCAAGAACTGGAACAACCTGAAGACCGTCTACACCCACGGCTATGGCGTGGTGGCGGCGTACGGCAACAAGCGGCAGGCCGGCGGTGAGCCGGAGTGGATCGTGCGAGACATCCCGCCGCAGGGCAAGATCAAGCAGGTCGAGCCGCGGGTCTACTTCGGTGAGATCCAGACGGATTACTCGATCGTGGGCGCGCCGGAGGGCAGCACGCCGATCGAGCTCGACACACCGGGTGGTGGCGATCTGGGCGGCCCGACCACCAACACCTACGAGGGCAGGGGCGGGGTGCCGGTCGGCAGTTGGTGGCACCGAGCGCTGTACGCGGCGAAGTTCGCCGACGTGAACATCCTGCTGTCGGATCGGGTGAACTCCGACTCCAAGATCATCTACGACCGGACGCCCCGGGACCGGGTGCAGAAGGCAGCGCCCTGGCTGAAGGCGGACGGCGACCCGTATCCAGCGGTGGTCGACGGCCGGATCGTCTGGATCGTCGACGGCTACACGACCTCCAACTCCTACCCCTACAGCCAGCGGGTCGCGCTCAACCAGGTGACCTCCGACTCGCAGACTGCTGCGCAGGGCACCAATGTGGTCGCCCAGCCGGACACCAACATCAACTACATCCGCAACTCGGTGAAGGCCGTGGTGGATGCCTACGACGGAACGGTCAAGCTCTATGCCTGGGATGAGGACGACCCGGTGCTGAAGACCTGGGAAAAGGCCTTTCCCGGGACCGTACTGCCCAAGAGCGACATCAGCGCGGACCTGGAGGCGCACCTGCGCTACCCGCAGGACATGTTCAAGGTGCAGCGGAGCATCTTCGCGCGCTACCACATGACCGACCCGTACAACTGGTACCTGCAGTCGGGTCTGTGGGAGGTGCCGAACGACCCGGTGGCCGGGCCGAACAGCAACGTCAAGGAGACCCCGTACTACCTGTCCATCAAGTGGCCCGGCGACGCGGACCCGATCTTCTCACTGACCAGCGTGTACGTGCCGCGTGGTCGTTCGAACCTGGCGGCGTACATGGCGGTCAACGCGGATGCCTCCAGTCCTGACTACGGCCAGTTGCGGGTGCTGCAGATGTCGGACACCACCCAGATCGACGGGCCTGGTCAGACGGCGAACGCGATGGTGACCAACGAGAGGGTTGCCGAACGGCTGCGGCCGTACCAGCAGGGCACCGCGCAGGCGGCGTACGGCAACCTGCTCACCTTGCCGGTCGGTGGCGGCCTGCTCTATGTGCAGCCGGTCTACACCCAGCGGCAGGGGAGCACGGGCGCCTATCCGGTGCTGCGGTTCGTGATGGCTCGCTTCGGGCAGCAGGTCGGCATCGGCGACACGCTGCAGGAGGCACTCGACCAGGTCTTCGCCGGCGACTCCGGTGCCAACACCGGCGAGGAGACCGACCCGAGCGCTTCGCCGACGCCCAAGCCGTCCGGTTCGCAGTCACCGTCGACACCGACCGAACCGGACAATCCGGCGGCCATCGAGGCGCTGGACGAAGCGGAGACCGCCTTCGAGGCGGCGCAGAAGGCGCTGACCTCCGGTGACCTCGGCAAGTATCAGACCGAGATCGAGAAGGCGAAGGCCGCCACCGAGCGAGCCCTGAAGGCGATGGGTCGCTGAGTCAGCTCTCGATGACCACCAGGTCGTCGTAGCCGAGGGCCCGCAGTGGCTCGGCCAGCTGGTCGGCGGCGCCGACCACGACCAGACTGGCCGTCGCTGGGTCCACCACGTCGGCGTACGCGCTGGTGGCCGAGTCGGGTGTGACGGCGCGCAGCGCCGCCAGACTCTGGTCGAGGTAGTCGGGTCCGAGCCCGGCCAGCACTTGCGTGGCGGCCTGCGCGGCCACTCCGTCGGCGGTGGCGAACCGCAGCGGTGAGACGCCGGCGTAGTAGGCGACGGCCTCGGCCACCTCGGTCGCGTCGAAGGGCCGGCTGCTGACGTCCAGCAGTTCGCGGGCCTCGCGGACCGCGTCGACCAGCACCTCCGTGCGGAACGAGCCCTGCACCGCGTACGAGCCGCCGGCGCGTAGCGGGTTGAAGCCCAGCCGCACCCCGTAGGTGTAGCCGCGCTCCTCCCGCAGCACCTTGTTGAGCCGGGAGAGGAAGGCGCCGCCCATCGCATAGCCCGCGACGGTCAGGTCGGCCCAGCGAGGATCGGCGCGGTCGGTCGCATAGGAGCCGAGCCGCAGATCGGCCTGCACGGCGCCCGGCCGATCGATCAGCACAGCAGTCCGCGGCGCCGGACCCACCGGCTCATGGGTGGCGACCCGCTGGTCGTCGTTGCGCCAGTTGCCGAAGGCGCGTTCGGCGACGTCGGCGATGTCGATGCCGGTCAGATCGGCGGCGATGATCAGCGACGTGCCGACGGGGCCGAACCAGGAGGCGTGGAAGCCGGCCGCATCCTCAGCCATCACCCGCGCCACGGTGTCCGGTTCGCCGCCGGTCATCCGGGCAGCTCGGGAGTCGGCAGCGAACACCGCGCGCCGGAACTCGTGTGTGGCCCGGGCAGCGGAGTTCACCCTGGCCTGCTCGATCTCGGCCAGCCGCAACTGGACATGCCGGGTGACGTCCTCGGCAGCCAATGCCGGCTCGGTGACGGCCTCGGCGAACAACGAGAAGGCACGCTCCAGCCGCCGGACCGGCACATCGAGGACGGCCTGCAGCCCGGACAAGCCGACCTCGATGCCGAAGCCAGCCCCCTCGGTCTCCAGCAGTTCGGCGAACTCCTCACCGGCGTGGCGCCGCGTGCCCTCATCGAGGCATCGGGTGGTGATGGTGGCCACGCCCTCGCGGTCGGCCGGCTCGGCACTGAGCGGAGTGGGCAGCACCAGATGCGCGGCCACGATCTGCTGCCCCGGCAGGTGATAGGCGTGCACCTCGATCCCGTTGCCGAGCGTGTGCCGCGCAACCTGCGGGAAGCTCCACGGTCCCGGCGGCGTGACCGCTGGTGGGGTCGAGCGCCCACTGTGACCATTCGACGGAGTGTGATCGTCCAACACAGTCATGCTTGCTCCTTGCGGTAGATCAGGATCGAGCGGTGCTCGGGGTCGAGGGCAGAGCGCAGCGCGGTGCGGACATCCTCGGTGGTGATCGCATCGACCTGGTTCAGACGCTGGTTGACCAGATGCGGATCCCCGTGCAGCGTGGCGAACTCACCGAAGGCGTCGGCACGCGAGTCGATCCTGGCCAGTTCGTGCAGCCAGTGCCGTTCGAACTGTGCCTTGGCCCGGCGCAACTCGGTGGCAGTGATCCCGTCGGCCAGCACCCGCTGGATCTCCTCCAACAGCACGTCGCGGACCTTCTCGATCTCGACTCCCTCCCGGGCCCGGGCGTACGCATAACCCAACGAGGTGCCGCCGATCAGCCCCATGCCGCTGGCCGAGGCGGATTCGGCCAGCTCGTCCCGGCGTACCAGCCGACGATGCAGACGCGAGGTCTGACCGAGCCCGAGCACGGTCATCCCGAGGTCGATCGCGTCGAAGACCGGCGTTCCGGCAGCGGGCAGTCGCCAAGTGAGATAGACCGCGTCGGCCGGTACGTCGGCGGACAGCTCCGTTCGAGGCAGTCCGGTCAAGGCCGGCAGCGGATCCTCGTTGGGCGTCGGCGGCTTCGGACCCGCCGGGATCCCCCCGAAGTAGGTTTCTGCTTTGGCGAAGGCAGTCTCCACCTCGCAATCGCCGACGATCGACAGCACCGCGTTGTTGGGCAGGTAATGCGTCGCGAAGAACGCTCGGACATCCTCCACGGTCGCCGCGTTGAGGTCATCCATCGAGCCGATCACGGTGTGCCCGTACGGATGATCGGCCGGGAAGGTCAGCTCGATCAGATGCTGCATGGCATCGCCGTACGGCACGTTGTCGTAGCGCTGCCGCTTCTCCTCCTTCACCACCTCGCGCTGATTGTCCAGGTTCTCTTGGGTGAGAGCGTCGAGCAGTGTGCCGAGCCGGTCGGCCTCCAGCCACAGTGCAAGATCGAGACCACCGGTCGGCAGGGTCTCGAAGTAGTTGGTGCGATCGAACCAGGTGGTGGCGTTGACGGAGGCACCCGCAGCCTGCAGCAGCCCGATGTGCTGACCGGAAGGCACGTGCCGCGATCCTTGGAACATCACGTGTTCGAAGAGATGAGCGAAGCCAGTCCGGCCCGGGAGCTCGTGCCTGGACCCCACGTCGTACCAGAGGTTGACCGCGACAGACGGCGCCACCTGGTCTGGGCTGGAGATCACTCGCAATCCATTGTCCAGGCGGTGCTGGTGGATCGGATAGGGCCGGCTGAGCGGCTCGGCAGAGTCGGGCATGGCGCCACGGTAGCGTCGAAGCCGTGGCTCTTGCGGACGAACTCCTACTCGTGGCCCTCGACGACACCTCGGGCAGGACCGTTGGCGCCAAGATGAACCTCGATACGGCGCTCGCTGCTGCCTTGCTGGTCGAGCTCGCGCTGGCGGAGCGCATCTCGGTCGCGCCGGCCGAGGCGGGTTGGCTGGAGCGGGGCAAGGTCACCGTCATCAACGGCCGTCCTACCGACGATCCGGATCTGGACGCCGTGCTGGCGAAGCTGCTGGCGAAGGAGGGCCAGAAGGTGAAGAACCTGGTCAGCACCGTGTCCTGGCGGCCGATCTCGAGGGGATTGCGAGATCGGCGGTTGGCCAGGCTGGTCCAGCAAGGTGTCCTGGTCGAGAACCGTACGGAGGTGCTGGGGCTCCGGCGATATCTGACCCGGGACTCAGGTCCCCAGCAGGAGGTCCGTGCCCGGCTGAAGTCGGCGCTCATCGACGGATTGACCCCGACCGAGCGCACGGTCGCGCTGATCGCGCTGCTGGAGGCCAGCGGGATCTTGCACAAGTTGTTTCCGGCCGAGCAAAGGAAGCTCGTCAAGACACGCGCCAGGCAGCTCAGCGAAGGCGATTGGGCCGCCAAGGCGGTCAAGGACGCCATCGCCGAGGCGTCGGGGTGAGGGTCGCGGGCTGATCGAACCAGACTGCCGGCAGGGATCAGCCGACGGACGGGGTCAGGTCCAGTCCGGCCACGCGGGCCGGTTCGGCGTACGCGCTGGCCAGGCTGGCGATCGTCGCATGCGCGTTCAGACCGCTCGGGTTGGGCACCACCCACAGTCGGGCATCCCCGATGGCCTCCGGCTGTTCGCCGAGCTTCGCCTTCGGCCGGCCGAACGCGGTCCGGTACGCGGTGATGCCGGCGATGGCGACCACGGCCGGCCGGTGCTTGGCGACGAAGGCCTCGAGCCGGAGCCGTCCTGCCCGGAGCTCCGCGGCGCTCAGCTCGTCGGCGCGAACCGTGGCCCGGGTCACCAGGTTGGTGTTGCCGATGCCGCGGGAGATCAGATAGGCACGATCGTCATCGGTCATCCCGTCGGCTCGACTGATCTCTCGGTCCACGATCCCGGCCAGTCGCAGCGCCGGATAGAACCGATTCCCGGGGTGCGCGAAGTGGGTCTGGGTCGCCGCGGTCCACAGCCCTGGGTTGATCCCGACGAACAACAGCTTCAGGCCCGGACCCACGAGGTCGGGCACGCTGGCACCTTCGTACGACTTCAACTCGGCCTTGGTGAATCCCACGAGAAGCTACTCAACCAAAGATCAGCCCCGGAACCACGTGCGATCTCGCGATCGGCTGCCGGCCGGGATCAGGCGCCGGTGGAGATCAGCCGGCTGGTGAGCGCTTCCTGAGCTGCCGCCACTGCCGCCTGTCGGGCGCCGAGATGCGGGGCGTCGGCACCCAGATCGGCGAACCGGACCTCGGTGGACACGGCCGCCAACTCATCGACAGCATCAGGCAGCCGCTCGGCCAGAGCCGGGTGGTCCGCCCAGGGGCCGCCGACCACCACCGCCTGCGGATTGAGGACCGCGCCGATCGAGGCGATCACCCCGGCCAGTGCCGTGATGATCACCTGACGGCTGGCTCGATCCTCCCCAGTCGTCCCGTCCAGCACCAGCTGGAGTCGCTCGACGTCGAGCGCGGCGCTGCCCGGCCGCCGCAATCCGAGATCGGCGAACACTTCGACCAGCCGCCGAGCCTGTCCGCCCGCGCCAATCGTGCGTACGTGGGCGATCTCGCCGGCCAGACCGCGGCCACCGAGCAGCACCGCGCCGCCGCTGACCACCGCGCCGCCGAGGCCGGGCCCGAGGAACACGTACGCGAAGTCGTCCAGTCCCTGCATGCTGCCCACGGACCGTTCGGCCAGGGCTGCCCAATCGACGTCGTTGTTCACCACGGGGGAGAGCCCGAGCAGGGGAGTGAGCAGTGGCACCGGATCCAGGGCATCGACCAGGAACGGTGAATCGGGCAGCCGGACCAGCCGGCCGGTGGCGCGATCCACCGGCCCGGCCACGCTGAGGGTTGCGGCAAGCACCGGCCCGGGCGCACCCACCAGGGCCTCGGCGGTCGCCTCGGCCAGCAAGGGCTCCAGCGTGGACCGGGTCGCCGGGACCACCACGGAGTGGTGGGACCGACCCAGGTGATCGCCGTGCAGGTCCAGCAGTTCGATCAGCACCCCGTCGGGCCCGGCCGAGCCGACCACGGCCACGCCCACGTCGGACCGCAGCCGATAGAAGGTGCCGGCCGGCCCGCGGCGGCCGAGCTGTTGGCCGGCCTCGGCGAGCACTCCGGCCTCGGTGAGCCGGCGAACGGACTCCGAGATCGTCGGCTTGGAGATCGCGGTCCGGGCTGCCAGCTCGGCTCGGGTGAGCTCGGGCGTGGTCAGCAGCTGATCGACGACGTGCCGGTCGGTGAGCTCCCGGACCACGCTCAGCGAGGGCCGTCGCGGGCCGCTCTCGGACTGCACCACGTGCGTCTCCGATCATCGTCAAGAAAGTTGTTAGGAGCCCTTGCACTTTAGCGTCCCTAGTCCGTACAGTTGACCCATCCAGTAGTTAGGGACACTTACAAAAGCTACATGACCAAATCTTCAGGAGGACGAAGATGACCCCCACCGCCATTGCCTCGGGCGCGATCTCACCGATCACCGGACTGCCGCACTGGGAGACGATTCCCGATGACATCCCGGCCGCGATCGCCGAGATCAAGTCCGCCATTCGCGCACGGATCGAGGAGTCCGGCCGTACGGTGGCCGAGGTCATCGCCGAGATCGAGACTTTCCTGGCCGCCGAGGTCGCCGATATCAAGGCCGCTCGGGAGCGTGGCGAGGAGGTCTGGCCGGTCATCGACTACGCCGATATCGCTGCCGGCACCGTGTCGGAGGCACAGCTGGCGCTGCTGAAGCGCCGCGGCTGCGCGGTGATCCGGGGCCACTTCGAGCGGGCCGAGGCCGAGCGTTGGGACGGCGACATCGTCGAGTACGTCGACTCCAACAAGTTCTTCGAGAACTACTCCGGGCCTGCGGACGACTTCTTCGGCAGCCTCGGTGCCGAGATGAGCAAGCCGGAGATCTATCCCATCTACTGGTCGAGCGCTCAGATGGAAGCTCGGACCCATCCCCGGATGGCTACCGTGCAACTGTTCCTCAACTCCCAGTGGATTGCCGAGAGCGAAGGGCGTCAGTGGTTCGAGCCCGAGGTGGACACGCTCTACCCGGACCGGATCCGTCGCCGCCCGCCGGGCGCCAACTCCGGCGGCCTGGGCACCCACCTGGATCCCGGCACCTTGGATCTGTGGATGACCGAGGGCTATCAGCAGCACTTCCGGCACCTGTTCAGCGGTGACGTCGCTGCGTACGACCCATGGAATGCCGCTTACCGTACCGATGCCCACCAGTACCCGGGCTCGACCATGTGCTCGGCGTTCCGCACCTTCCAGGGCTGGACCGCGCTGTCGGAGATGGACAACGACCAGGGCGTGCTGCACACCGTGCCGATCCCGAAGGCAATGGCGTACCTGATGCTGCGGCCGCTGTTGGACGATGTGGCGGATGACGAGATGTGCGGGGTGGCGATCAACCGGACCTTCCCGGTCAACCAGCGCTATCACGAGGTGTTGCTCGAGGCCGTGTCCTCGATCCCTGACGTGGTGCCCGGCGACTCGGTGTGGTGGCACTGCGACATGATCCACTCGGTGGCGCCGGTGACCGACCAGCAGGGCTGGGGCAATGTCATGTACATCCCGGCTGCGCCGCTGTGCACCAAGAACGTCAACTACCAGACCAAGGTGCGCGAGGCGTTCCTGGCCGGCAACAGCCCGTACGACTTCCCGGAGGAGAACTACGAGGCCTCCTGGTCGAACCGCTACTCGGTGGACCAGTTGAACGAGATCGGACGCCGGGGCTTGGGCCTCGACGCCTGAACCGCTTCCTCGTCCCGGGTGCTCAGTTGAGCGCCCGGGACGTTGTCGTTTCGGGATCCGACTCCCGGATGGCCAGTGCGGCGCCAGGTCAGGGACGCTAGGCCAGGGAAAGGAAGACCTTCTCCAGCTTGGCGCTGTCCACCTCGTCGCCGGCGGCCACGCACTGCTTCAAGCCGGTGGCGACGAGGGTGAACCCGGCCCGGTCGAGCGCCTTGCTCACGGCCGCGAGCTGGGTCACCACGTTCTCGCACTCCTGACCCTCCTCGAGCATCCGGATCACCGCGGCCAGCTGGCCTTGGGCGCGGCGTAGCCGGTTGACGGTCGGCTGCACCGATTCCGCTGGCAGTTTCATCGCCTGTCCTCCTGATGTGCGCCGGGTTCGGAGATCGAGAGGTGCGCAGATGTAGCTTCGGCGAGCTGAAAGAGCATCCACGCACCTTTCGATCTGCCGCAACCTCACTGGCGCGCTCTCGCTTTTGCGACAGGATACCCCAGGGGGTATAGTCCCGAGGCAAGATACCCCGGGGGGTATATGACCATGAGGCGAGTCGGAGGAGTGGGCGACAGATGTGTCGAGCGGTGCGGTGCAGGAGCTGCGGCAAGACGACCTGGGCAGGGTGCGGTCAGCACGTTGACCAGGTGAAGCGGCAGGTGCCGTCCGGGCAGTGGTGCACGTGCGACCGGACGGCCGCGGCTTCCGGTGGCAGTTGGCTGTCGTCGCTGTTGGGCCGGGGTCGGTGACGATGACTCCGACCTATCTGATCGTCGGGGGAGTGGCGGCCGGCATGTCGGCCGCCACCCGGCTGCGTCGCAACGACGAGTCTGCTCGGATCGTGGTGGTCGAGCGCGGCGGTTATGTGTCCTTCGCCAACTGCGGTCTGCCCTACCACCTGAGTGGCGTGATCGCCGACCGGGAGCAGCTCGTGCTGCAGACCCCCGAGTCGCTCGGTCACCGGTTCGGGATCGAGGTGCTGGTCCGGCACGAGGTGACCGCGATCGATCGGTCGGCGCGCATCGCGACGGTCCATGACCTGATCACCGGGAGCACGACCACGATCGCGTACGACGCCGCAGTGCTGGCCACCGGTGCCGCCCCGATCCGGCTGCAGGCGCCCGGTAGCGAGCGGGCCCGGTCGCTGCGCGATCTCGACGATCTCGACCAGCTGATGGCCGACCTGCAGAGTGAGCCGACATCGGCTGTGGTGATCGGGGCCGGGTTCGTCGGCCTCGAGGTCGCCGAGAACCTGGCCCGGCGAGGACTGTCGGTCACCGTCGTCGAACTGGCCGAGCAGGTGCTGACCCCGCTCGATCCCGAATTGGCTGCGCTCGTCCAGACCCAGCTGGAGCGGCACGGCGTTACGGCACGCACCGGCGTCTGCGTGACCGAGATCGGCGGCAACGACGTGCTGCTGTCGGACGGCACCAGGGTGCCGGGCGACTTGGTGGTGGCCGCGTTGGGCGTACGACCGGAGTCCGCTCTCGCGCGAGCAGCGGGTCTGCGGGTCGGCGAGCGCGGCGGCATCGTGGTCGACGCGCAGCAGCGCACCAGTGACCCGGTGATCTTCGCCGTCGGCGACGTGGCGGAGAAGGTCTGCGCGGTCAGTGGTGAGACCACCCTGGTGCCCCTCGCGGGACCGGCCAACCGGGAGGGCCGGCTGGTCGCCGACGTCATCACCGGTCGCGCGGTCTCCGCTGCTCCGGTCTGGGGCACCGCGGTGGTGGGTGTGTTCGGTCTGACCGCGGCGGTCACGGGCTGGAGCGAGAAGCGCCTGCGGGCCAGCGGCCGGGACGTTCGGATCATCCACACCCATCCGATGTCGCACGCCGGCTACTACCCAGGGGCCGACCAGCTCAGCCTGAAGCTGCTGGTCGATCCGGAGAGCGACGCGATTCTGGGTGCCCAGGGAGTCGGCGGTGAAGAAGTTGCACGGCGCATCGACGTCATCGCCACTGCCGCCCGCGGCCAGCTGCGGGCCAGCGAACTGGCCGACCTCGATCTGGCCTACGCACCACAGTACGGATCGGCGAAGGATCCGGTCACCATGCTCGGCTTCATCGCCGACAACCTGCGCAGCGGCGTGATCAAGACCCGGCAGTGGCATGAGGTCGAGGCCGAGGTGGCCGCCGGGGCGGCGCTGATCGACGTCCGCTCCGCCGCTGAGTATGCCGCCGGTCATCTGCCCGGCGCCCTCCATGTGCCGGTCGACGACCTACGGTCCCGACTCGCGGAGCTTCCTGACCGGGCGCTGCTGGTCTACTGTGGCGTCGGTCAGCGAGGGAATGTCGCCGTCCGGATGCTCACCCAGCTCGGGTTCGAGGCGGTCAACCTCGACGGCGGCTACAGCACCTGGTGTGCCGGAACCGGTCGTTGTGTCCGGGAGCGCGAACTCGTCGCTGTCCGCTGACCGGAGCGGATCACTTCGCCTTGACGGTGTTCGACTTCTTCGACCAAGCGCCGGTGCCCTCGGCGTTCACCGCCCGCACGGTGATCTGGTATTTCTTGTTCTTGGCCAGTCCGGTGATCTTGACCTGGTAGACACCGGTCTTGACCTGCACGGTCTTGTCCTTGCTGCTGCCGACCCGGTCCGCCTTGACCTGATAGCTGGCCACGGGGCCGCCGCTGGTCGGCCTCTTCCAGCGCGCGGTCACCGAGATGCCCTTGCTCTTCTTGGTCCCGGAGGATGCCTTCTTGATGCCTGGCTTGCCGGGCTTGGCGTACATCCTGACGGTGGCCGCCGCGCCTGCCCCAGGACCGTCTTCGGTGAGGGCCAGCACCCGTACCACGTACGATCCACCTGCACTCATGCTGGTGATGGTGTGGCTGCGGGCGGTGGCGGGCAACTCGGTGACGGCGACCCGCCTGCCGAGGCGGTCGGCGCTGCCGGTGCGGATCACCCGATAGCCGGTGATCGCCGATCCGCCGTTGCTGCTGGGCGGTGCCCAACGGGTCGTGATGGATTTGACGGCCAGGCTCTTGCTCACAGTCAGCTTGGTCGGCGCGCTGGCCAGCAGTGAGGGCGGTGTCAGGTACAGCAGCCTGTTCGGCGTGCCGGCGGCCTCGGCACCGCCGATGACGTCAGGGGTCGAGCGACCGATGATCTCGTCGGTGAGCCAGTCAGGGGCAGCGAGCGGGTTGTCCTGCAGCATCCGGGCGATCGCTCCACTCACGTGCGGCGCGGCCATCGAGGTCCCGCTGAGAGTCTCGGTCGCCGTGTTCGAGTCGTTCGACGCGGATCGGATGCTCGCACCGGGGGCATACAGGTCGACGCAACTGCCCAGGTTGCTGAACTCCGCCCGGACATCGGAGCTCTTGCTGGCCGCGACGGTGATGGCCCGCTCCGCCCGCGCCGGGCTGAAGTCGCACGAGGACAGCCCCTCCTCGCCGTAGTTGCCGGCGGCGACCACGACGGAGAGTCCTTTGTCGACCGCCCTGTTCACCGCCGCGTCGACCAGGTCGGCTGCGTCCTGGTCCTGAGTGTCCGCGATCTTGAAACCGAGGCTCATGTTGACCAGTGCCGGTCCGGTGCTGGGCTTGTGCGCCACCGCCCAGTCGAGGCCGGCGATCAGGTCGTCGGGCCAGCCGCCACCGCCGCAGTCGAGGACCCGGACCGATACCAGCCGAGCGCCCTTGGCGACCCCGTACGTACTCCCGGCGAGAGTGCCGGCCACGTGAGTGCCGTGGCCGAAGCAGTCGCTGGCGTTGGCGTCGTTGTCGACGAAGTCCCAGCCGCTCACCGCGCGGCCCTGGAACTGGGTATGAGTCAGCCGGACGCCCGAGTCGAGCACGAACACGGTGCTCCCGGACCCGGTGCTGGTGTAGGAGTACTCGGTGTTCAACGGAAGCTTGCGCTGATCGATCCGGTCCAGCCCCCACGGCGCGGCCGACTGCGTCGCTGCCGCGTTGCCCTGCGCAGCCATCTGATACCGCTTCACCGGGATCACCTCGTCCACCGAGGGATCGGCTTCCAACTTCGTCGCCTGGGATGGCGTCAGTTCAGCGCTGAACCCGTCGGTGACATGCTCGAAGGTGTGCAGCACGTCTCCGCCGAGTTGCTCGGCCTTGGCCACCGGCTGTTCCACCGAGTCCGACGAGCTGAGGACCAGATAGCGACCTGGGGAACTGGGCTGAGCCGCAGCCGGATCAGCCGTGGCAGCCAACGCGCCGACGATCATCGCCAGACCGAGCAAGGCCGCAAGCAGTCGGCGTGCCCAGGCGGGCAGGGAAGTGATCACGGGCCGCGGCCCCCGTCCAGTCCATCCCGGATAGCGATCTTCCAGCCGGAGGGACTGACATCCGGCTGGGCTACTTGACCAAGTCCTCGCCGCTGCGAGCCCGGAGTTTGGTGACCGCACTCCAGACGATGGCGAAGACCAACAGGATGTACAGAGTAATCGTGATCGGGGTGCTGATCAGCGTGAGCGGATTGTTCTCAGAGTTGTTCATCGCCTCCCGCAGCGAGCTCTCGGCCAACGGTCCGAGGATGACCGCGATCAGCACGGGCGCGAGCGGGAAGTCGAACCGCCGCATCGCGAAGGCCAACAGACCCAGACCCAGCAGCAGCATCTGGTCGACCAGCGATCCGGTGGAGGCGTACACACCGAAGCAGGCCAGCACCGAGATGCCTGCATAGAGGTAGGGCTTCGGGATGTTCAGCAGCCGCGCCCAGAGCGGGGCGAACGGCAGGTTCAAGATCAACAGCACGATCATGCCGATGAACAGGCTCGCCAACAGCGCCCAGACGAGCGGGCCGCTGCGCTCGAACAACAGCGGTCCGGGCTGCATGCCGTACTGCTGGAACGCGGCCAGCAGCACGGCTGCGGTGGCCGAGGTCGGCAGACCGAGTGCGAGCAGCGCGCCCATCGCGGTCCCGGCGGTGGCGTTCCCCGCAGCCTCCGGTCCGGCGACCCCGCGGATCGCGCCCTTGCCGAACATCGGATTGGGTCGGCGGCGGTCCAGCTTGCGCTCGGTGCCGTACGCCAGGAAGGTGGGGACCTCTGCGCCACCGGCGGGGATCACGCCGAACGGTACGCCGAATGCGGTGCCGCGCAGCCAGGCCGGAAGCGCCTCTTTGAACTCGGCGCGGCTCAGGAATGGCCTGCCCTTGGAGGCGATCAGGCTGCGGTCCTCCGGTCGTCCGACGCGAGAGGCGACGTAGATCACCTCGCCGAGGGCGAGCAGCGCGACGGTCAGCACCACGATGCTGACGCCGTCGAAGAGCTCCATCACCCCGAAGGTGAACCGCTGGGCTCCGCTGACCTGATCGATGCCGATGGTGGCCACGGCGAGACCGATGGCCAGCGTGGCCAGGCCTTTGATGGCGGAGTCCGAGACCACGGCCGAGGTGGCGACGAAGGCGAAGACGGCCAGCGCGAAGTACTCGCCGGGTCCGAACTTGGTGGCCATCTCGGCCAGGGTGGGGGCGAAGAACACGACCAGGATCGTGGCCAGGATGCCGCCGGTGAAGGCGCCGATCGCCGACGTCGCCAGAGCCTGCGGGGCGCGGCCCGCCTTGGCCATCCGATGCCCCTCGAAGGCTCCGGCGATCGCTGTCGAGTTGCCCGGGGTGTTCATCAAGATGCCGGCGATCGAGTCTCCGAACAGGCCGCCGAAGTACACACCGGCGAACATGATCAGTGCCGCCAGCGGATCCAGCGTGAACGTCAGCGGCAGCAGCAGGGCGACCGCCATCGCGGAGCCGAGGCCCGGCAGCACGCCGACCGCGGTGCCCATCACGGCACCGAGCACCACATAGAGCAGGTTGATCGGGGTCAGCACATCGCCGAAGCCGCCGAGCAGGTTCATCAACTGATCCATGTTCCGGTCCTCTCAGAACAGCCCGAAGACGCCGGGTGGAAGTGACAGCCCAAGCAGTCCGACGAAGACCAGTTGGACGAGTGAGGAGATGATGAAGCCGACGCAGATCAACAGCCCGTACCGACGGCTGCCCAGGCCCACGGCCACGCCCGCGAACAACAGCGCGGCGGCGATGATCCACCCGGCGGTCTCCAGCAGGGCGATGAAGAGCACCAAGGTGCCGACGACGATGCCCACGGAGCGCCAGTTGCTGGAGGGGTTCTCGCCGTCGGGCCTCGGCTCCTCGGGGTTGCGGATGATGCTGATCGTCAGCAGCACGGCGACCACCAGCAGCAGTGCGATGGTGATCAGGGGGAACGCCTTGGGGCCGAACAGCTCCTCACTGCCGGCGACTTCCATCTGGGCGACGCCGATGCCGAGGAAGACGGCGATGCCGACCAGGACCGCCGGCATCAGCAGTGCTGCGCGACCGGCCCAGAAGCCGCGGTGAGCAGTGGTCTCGGTGGTGTCGCTCATGCCAGCCCCAGATCTGTCAGGATCTTGTCTATTCGTTTCTGTTCGGTGGTGAGGAATTCGCCGAACTCGTCTCCGGTCAGCAGCCATTCCTGCCAGCGGTTGCGTTCGACCGCGGCCTGCCAGCTCTCGGTCTTGACCATCTCCTCGACGATGGCGATCAACTCAGCCTGCTGCTCCTTGGTGAGTCCACCGGGTGCCACCAGCCCACGCCAGTTGACGACGTCGACACCGTCGTGGCCGAGTTCGATCATGGTGGGCGCATCGAGTCCTTCGATCCGCTCGGGCGCGACCACGGCCAGCGCCCGCAGGCTGCCGTTGATCAGCAGGTCCCGGAAATCGTTGTAGCCGCTGATGCCGACCTCGACCGTGCCGGGCGCGGTGGAGAGCAGGTTGATGGTCAGCTCGCCGCCGCCGGCGTAGGCGGCGTACTTCAGATCTGCCGGGTCGACCTTCGCCGCCCTGGCGAGCTGCGCAGCGACCATGTGGTCGATGCCGCCTGCGGATCCGCCGCCGATCGAGAGGCCACGGGGATTCTCACGCCAGGCCGCGAAGAAGTCGTCCAGTGTCTGGAAGGGGGAGTTCTTCGGGACGGCGATGACTTCGAAGTCCTGCGCCAGTCTGGCGATCGGGGTGAGCTCGTCGAGCTTGGTCGGGGAGTCGTTGCGGGTGATGCCACCCATCATCACCGTGCCGGTGACCATCATGATGGAGGCCTCGCCCTCCATCTGCGCGACGGTGGTCAAGCCGATCGTGCCGCCGGCACCCGGGATGTTGTTCACCGTGACGCTGTTGACGATGCCGTCCGCGCGCAGGGCCTGCTGCGCTTCGCGTGCCACCAGGTCCCAGCCACCGCCAGGTGCGGCGGGCGCGATCACGGTCAGCTTCGTCCGTACGTCGGTGCCGGAACCCGAGCGGTTGGCGTTGATCCCAGCGGCGATGACCAAGCCCACGACGATCGTGACGCCGACGACTGTACGGATGACTCTGGGGACCGCCATGTGAAAAAGCTCCTTTGCTTCGGCATCAGCACAATACCGAGCCTGTCTGGATCGATACACCTGGGTCCCCGTGCTAGCGTCGGGCCACGCCGGTGACCAGGAGGACGAGATGACCGTTGCCGTCGCACACAGCGACACCGACCAGGGCAAGGAGGCGCTGCGCAGGGCTGCGGCCGAGGCGGCGTTGCACGGTGAGCCGCTGGCCGTGCTGCACATCGTCCCGGGTCTGGAGGACCGGTCCACAGAGATACCGGGGATCGAGGCCAGGGTGCGCGAGGCCCTTGCCGATCATCCGGATCTCGCGCTCGAGGTGCACACCGCCGCCGAGGGGCACAGCGTCGCCGGGGCACTGGTGGATCTGGCCAGCGAGATCGATGCGTCGCTGCTGGTGATCGGCTCCAGGCGGCGGAGCGCGGTCGGCAAGCTGCTGCTCGGTTCGACCGTCCAGCGGGTGCTGTTGGACGCGCCGATGCCGGTGCTGGTGGTCAAGGCGGCGAGCGACTGACGCGTACGCTGCTGCGTCATGGGCACTGAGTTCGAGCACAAGCTGGTGGTCCGAAGCGAGGAATGGCGGGCTGCGGTGACGGCCAGCAGCTCACTCAGCCAGGCCTATCTCTGCACCAAGCCGGGCATGGCGATCCGGGTGCGGCTGGTGGACGACACCACCGGCTATCTGACGATCAAGGGCAAGCAGGTCGGCATCGGACGGCCGGAGTACGAGTACGAGATCCCCGCCGATGATGCGCGGGCGCTGCTGGCGATGCCTGCGGACGGAGTCGCCATCGCCAAGACCCGCCACGAGCTCGGTGGCGAGTGGTCGGGTTGGATCGTCGACGAGTTCGCCGGCGCCAATGCCGGGCTGGTCATGGCCGAGCTCGAGGTGCCCGCGGAGGACACGCCGTGGGAGGTTCCGGTCTGGGCGGGTGAGAACGTGACGTCAGATCACCGCTACACCAATGCGGAGCTGTTCACGCATCCGTACGCGCACTGGTCGAAGGACTGAACCGACGAACTGAATCGAGTGGGGTCGAAGAGTGCAGGACGACTGGAAAGCGCAGCTGGGCCTTCGCGTGCCCGTGGTCAACGCCCCGATGGGCGGAGCTGCCGGCGGGCGGCTCGCGGCAGCGGTCTCGGCCGCCGGCGGCCTGGGGATGATCGGCATGGGATCCTCGGGAACCGCTGAGGCACTCCAGCGAGAACTGGCTCTGGTGCCGGCCGGTGCCCGGGTCGGCATCGGCATGGTCGACTGGGTCGCCCGCGGCAACCCCGAGATGTTCGACGTCGCGATCGACGCGCGGCCGGCGCTGCTGTCGGTGTCCTTCGGCTCCGACTTCGACTGGGTTGCCAGGGCTCGGGCGGCAGGGATTCCGACGGTCACCCAGGTCGCCGACGTGGCTGAGGCCCGCGTGGCACACGATGCGGGCGTCGACGTGCTCGTGGCGCGTGGGCTGGAGGGGGGCGGTCATGGTCGGCCACTGTCCTCGCGTGATGAGCTCTTGGTCAGTGTGCTTTCGGTGACCGATCGCCCGGTGCTGGCCGCGGGCGCGATCTCGGACGCCGAGGACGTACGTCGGGTGCGGGCCTTGGGTGCGGCTGCGGTCTGGGTCGGCACCGCCTTCCTGCTGACGACCGAGGCGCTCACCACCCCCGGTGCGCGGCAGGCGTTGTTGGCCGCCACGGGATCCGACACGGTCCTGACCAGGGTGTTCGACCGTGCGCTCGGCTATTCGTGGCCACCGGACATTCCTGAGCGAGTGCTCGCCAATCGGTTCACGGCCCGCTGGCACGACCAGCCTCCGCCGTTCGATGAAGAACTGGCCGGAGCCGAGTTGCGGGCTGCGATCACTCGTGACGATCCCGCCGAGCAGTCGGTCAATGCCGGCGTCGGCGTCGGACACCTACGGGACGGGCTGTCGGCGGCCGACGTGGTGGCCATGCTGACTCCCTGAGGCCGATCCCTGACATTTGTCCTGCCTCAGGCCGGCTATGCGGACCTACGGTCCAGGTAATCCGAGCCACGAGGGGGAAATGTCATGGCACGAACTCGTCCAGTCCGTTCATGGTCACTTGGGGTGTGGCCCTCAGTCTGCCGCTCGCCGTGGCGGCGGCCGGTCCAGCGGCCCTGCTGCCGTCGGCCGCGGCGAAGCCGAGGTGTGAGGCCTCGTCGCAACTCGATGGTGTCATCGGGGTGCCGGGCGAGGCGATCGGCAAGAAGCGTGGCGCCGGGGTGGTCGAGGTGCGCTACAGCTGTCTGCTCACCCACCAACCACAAGCGTTGAAACTGCCGAAGGCGCACGCCCACGACGGCTTCGGGACCAGCGTCGTCCGCGGCTATTTCAACGCCGACGAGTACGAGGACGTCGCCGTCGGTGTGCCAGGTCTCGACGTCAACGGTCACAAGGACGCCGGCGGGGTGGCGCTGTTCTACGGCTCCAGGAAGGGGCTGAGGTTCGGGAAGCTGCTCACCCAAGTCTCGAAGGGCGTGCCGGGTGCGGCCTCGACCGGGGCTCGTTTCGGGGCCGCGCTGGGAACCGAGGGCTATCTGGGCGACCACGCCTACGTGCTGCGCATCGGTGCGCCGGGCAAGGAGGTGTCCGGGCACAAGAACGCCGGCGCGTTCGTCGATCTGCCGTACGTGCGCGGCAAACTGACCCACCCGCGGCAGGTGACCCTGGCGACGAAGGGCATCCCCGGCTCACCGGGCACCGGTGATCAGCTCGGGGCGTCGGTCGTCGGCAGTTATGCCGTGGGCGCGCCGGGCCGGACGGTTGCGGGGAAGGCCGGCGCCGGTGCCGTACTCGAGTCCTACTTCCCCGGCGGCGGCAAGCCGCAGAAGGCCACCCTGCTGACCCAGGCGAGCCCGGGAATCGCCGGTGAGCCGACGGCCGGCAACCACTTCGGTGCCGCGCTGACCAGGCGCTGGGTCGGGGTGCCCGGGCAGGCGGTGAACGGTGCGGCCGGCGCCGGAGCCGTGGTCCGCTACTACTACGGCAGCTGGGCGGACAATCCCGGCTTCCAGCCGGTCGAGATCGTGGCGGGTCGCGACGGAGTGCCGGGCGCGCCCCGAGCCGGCGCGCAGTTCGGCGCGACGCTGTCGGAACTGGGGTTCTACGTCGACGACACCGCGTGGGTGCCTCAGGATGTGTTGGTCGGCGCACCGGGCGACACGATCGGCGGTCATGGGCGGGCCGGCAGCGTGACGGCCATCGGCGTGAACGAACCGACACCAGACGACGATTTCCCGTTCTCGTTCACCGGGCAGTATCAGTTGCTCACCGCACCGACGCCCGCGACCGGGGCGGCCTTCGGCACCAGCATCGCTTCGCCGCAGTCCGGTCTCGCCATCGGCGCGCCCGGGGTGCACGGCGGCCGGGTCTATCTGTACCGGTCCTCCGGTCCGGACCAGCTGCCGGTGGTCTGGCAGGCGACCTGGAAGCAGCAGGCGGGCAGACCGGAAACCGGTGACGGGTTCGGTTCCTCTTCGGCCGGCGTGTCCAACTGAGCATTCCAAGGTAGAGCGGCTTCACCGGGATTTCCGGGAGTACGCAGGCCGCAGGGCGGCCGTCATGAGTCCAAGGAGCTGACGGCGACGAAGCGAAAACGGTCGCCGCGGAAGACCGATCGGGTCCACTCGATTGGTCTTCCGGCTGCGTCGTAGGCGGTGCGATGGATGAGCAGCATCGGCAGCCCGACGTCGACCGACAGCAGCTGCGCCTCCAGCGGCCCGGCCAATGCGGTCTCGACGGTGTCTTCGGCGCGGCTGAGCTCGATTCCGTACACCTCACGCATGGTCTGGTAGAGCGAGCCGCGTCGCTCGAGCTCTTGCCGTAGCCGGGGGAGCGAACCGGGCAGCCACGCCACCTCGTGGGCCAACGGCTCGCCGCCGACGCCGCGCAGTCGCTCGATACGGTGGACCGCGTCGCCGGGCTGCAGAGCCAGATTCGCCGCGACGGTCTCCGAAGCCCGCTCCCTGGTCACCGACAGCACGGTGCTGGACGGGTTGCGGCCCTGCTGACGCAGATCCTCGGTATAGGAGTTGAGTTGGCGGACCTGCACGATCTTCGGCTCGGCCACGAAGGTGCCGCTGCCCTGCGTACGTTCCAGCCGACCGTCGACCACCAGCTCTGCCAGCGCCTGGCGCACCGTGGTGCGGGAGGTGTCGAACCGCACCGCCAGTTCGCGTTCGGTGGGCAGCGCGGTCCCCGGCGCCGCGCCGTCGATGAGCTCGGCGATCTGGGTCTTCACCGTGTAGTACCGAGGCACTTTGACCGGCGCGCTGCTCATGGTCGCAACTCTACCGATTGGTCTACACCTTTCGATGGCGCGGTCGGCTGACGACTAGGTCTCCTCGGCCGGAGCCGAGGGTCGGCGTTGGCCTGGTGTGCTGATGGCCGGAGGTAATCTGGGCTCCCGTGACCCGAGCGGAGATCCAGCACCATCCGGACGGGACGTTGGGCAGTCTGCTCGGCGAGTGTCTGGTCTCGGGATCGGCCACCGGCGAGGTCTTGTCCAGTGAGGTCCCGCTGAGCTTCTGGGGCGGTGTCGATCCGGTCTCCGGCGTCGTCATCGACACGCATCACCCGCTCCACGGCCAGTGCGTCAGCGGGAAGATCCTGGCCCTACCGAGCGGCCGTGGCTCGTGCAGCGGGAGCGGCGCGATCTTCGAGATGTTGCTCGGCGGGACCGCGCCGGCGGCTCTGGTGTTCAGCCAGCGGGAGTCGATCCTGACCCTCGGTGTGGTCATCGCCAGCGAGCTGTTCGATCGGACCATCCCGGTCGTCCGCCTCGACCCGGTGGACTTTTCGGTCTTGCGCTCGTTGGGGGCGGCGAGCGTCGTCGATGGTGCGATCCACCTTGACACCTGGGTTGACCCCGGCCAGTCGGGTTCCGAGACGGTCGCGGCGGAGCAGATCGACTCAGCGGTGCGACTCTCCGAACTGGATCAACAGTTGCTCGACGGGGACTTCGGCGAAGCGGCCCAGGTAGCGATGCGGATCGTGCTGCGGGCCGCCGAACTGGAGGGCGCGACCGAACTGATCGACGTCGAGTCGGCGCACGTTGACGGGGTGTTCTACCAAGGGCCGGGCAGCCTGGCGTACGCGGTCGCGCTCCGCGATCTTGGCGCGCAGGTGCGAGTGCCGACGACGATGAACGCCATCTGCGTGGATCGTCACCACTGGCGAGACCTTGGCGTGCCGGCGACGATGGGCGATCCGTCGGAGCAACTGGCCGATGCGTACGTGCAGATGGGGGTGCGGCCGACATACACCTGCGCGCCCTATCTGTCGGCCGGCTTCGCGCAGTTCGGCCAGCAGATCGCGACCGCCGAGTCGAATGTGGTGCAGTTCGCGAACTCGGTCATCGGGGCGCGCACCATGAAATACCCGGACTATCTGGACATCCTGATCGCGATCACCGGTCGGGCTCCGTTGGCCGGAGCGCATCTCGACGCCGAACGGCGCGCCACCGTGGTCATCGAGCTCGAGCCGCTCGAGCAGATCGACGATGCCCTCTTCCCGACCCTGGGCTATCACGTCGGCAAGCTCGCGCCCAACGACATCCCGGTGGTCTGCGGCCTCGAGACGTATCCGGTCTCCCGTGATGATCTGAAGGCCTTCGGCGCGGCCTTCGCGACGACCTCGGCGGCGGCGATGTTCCACCTGGTCGGTGTGACACCGGAGGCGAGGACCCTGGAGCAGGCCACCGGTGGGGTGCCCCCGGCGCAGCGGTTCGTCGTGAACGCAACCGCCTTGCGGGAGACCTGGCTCGAGCTCAACAGCTCGACCGAGCCCGAGATCGACCTGGTGTCGCTCGGCAATCCGCACTTCTCGCTGACCGAGCTGGCCACCCTCGCCGGGCTGGTTGCCGGCCGGGGCAAGGATCCGCAGGTGCCGATGATCGTCACCTGCGGACGCGAGGTCTACGCGCAGGCTCGGGCTGCCGGTCACGTACAGGCCATCGAGCAGTTCGGTGGCTCGGTCATCAACGACACCTGTTGGTGCTTCATCAAGGAGCCGCTCATCCCACCGGCCGCACGCACCATCGCCACCAACTCGGGCAAGTATGCGCACTATGGGGCTGCCGGACTGGGTCGCGGCATGCACCTGCGCAGCCTGCGGGATTGTGTTGAGGCCGCCTGCACCGGACGCGTACCGGATGAACTGCCGGGATGGCTACGATCCGAGAGGGAGGAGGGCACGAGCGATGAGTCCTCGACGGCCGATCCACAGCGCGCACTGGGGTGCGTACCGGCCCCGGGTTGAGGCGGGCCGGTTGATCGGTGCCGAGCCGTTCGAGGCAGACCCGGACCCGTCACCCCTGCTGACCTCGATCCCGGGCGTGGTCCATGCCACCAATCGGGTCACCAGGCCGGCGGTGCGAAAGACCTGGCTGGAGGGTCGTCCGGGGCGGCGCGGTGCGGATCCGTTCGTCGAGATCGACTGGGACGAAGCCCTCGATCTGGTGGCGGACACGTTGCGGCGGGTCTACCGGGAGAGCGGCCCGGCGGCCATCTTCGGCGGCTCGTACGGCTGGTCGAGTGCGGGACGGCTGCATCACGCCAAGACCCAGCTCAAGCACTTCCTGGCTTGCACCGGCGGCTACACAGGACAGGTCTCCAACTACAGCTACGGCGCGGCCGACGGGATCCTGCCGCACGTCCTCGGGGATGCCAGGATGGTGGAGAAGCATGCCTCGACTTGGACCGAGCTCGCCGAGCACACCGACACCCTGCTGATGTTCGGCGGCTTCCCAGCCAAGAACGTCCAGTTGGAATCGGGTGGGGTCGGCGCGCACAGCGCCCGTCTCGGGCTGGAGTCCGTGCTGGCCTCCGGCACCCAGCTGATCAACGTCAACCCGGTCCGCAGCGACGCCCCGGAGCACTCTGCCGTGAGTTGGCTGCCGATCCGGCCCAACACCGACACTGCGCTCATCCTGGCCGTGATCGGTCGCCTCGTCGAGACCATCGAGTCCCTGGTCCAGCGGATCAGCCACGGCCGTACCTTGATCACCGGGACCTGGGCGCTGCAGCGGGCCGATCACGGCGAGCAGCCGTACTGGGCGATCATCGCGCTTGCCGCTGCCCTTGGTCAGATCGGACTGCCGGGCGGCGGATTCGGCTTCGGGTACGGGTCCACCGGCGGCGTCGGCAGCGTGGCGCGGTCCTTCGGCACCCCGGCCTTCCAGGCACGGCCGAATCCGATCGACAGCGACGTGCCGGCGGCTCGGCTGACCGACATGCTGCTACATCCGGGCGAGGGCTATGAGTTCAACGGTGCGAGCTATACGTATCCGAAGATCGATCTCATCTACTGGGCCGGGGGCAATCCGTTCCACCATCACCAAGATCTCAATCGGTTGGCCGAGGCTTGGCAGCGGCCGGGGACCGTCGTCGTGCACGACTCGTGGTGGACTCCGACGGCGCGGATGGCCGACATCGTGCTGCCGGCGACCACCACGCTCGAACGCGACGACATCGCCGCCGGCTCCAAGGAGCGGTTCGTGGTCGCGATGAAACGCAGCATCGATCCGCAGGGACAGGCCCGCAACGACCGGGTGATCCTGGCCGATCTGGCCAAGCGGCTCGGGGTATGGCAGGAGTACACCGATGGGCGCGACGATGCGGAGGCGCTGCGGTGGATGTATGACAAAGCTCGATCCTCGGCGGCGGAGCATGGCTGCGCGATGCCCGACTTCGACACGTTCTGGGCGGCTGGGTTCTTCGAGTTTCCTGTGGGGGAGTCGATCCCGCCGTTCGCGGAGTTCCGGCACGATCCTGTAAGCCATCCGTTGTCGACGCCGTCCGGCCGAATCGAGATCTTCTCCGAGACCATCGCTTCCTTCGGGTATGACGACTGCCCCGGCCATCCCAGCTGGCTCGAACCGTACGAGTGGCTGGGCTCGACCGCGCCGGCAACCGTGCTGCTGCACCTGCTGTCACCTCAGCCGGCTACCCGACTGCACAGCCAGCTCGACATGGGTGCGGTCAGTATCGACTCCAAGATCGCCGGCCGAGAGCCCTGCACCATGAACCTTCGGGATGCGGAGATCCGTGGCATCCAGGACGGCGACCTGATCCGGGTCTGGAACGAGCGCGGAGAGCTGTACGCCGGTGCTCGGCTCAGCGCCGATGTGATGCCCGGCGTGGCCCTGCTGGCCACCGGCGCTTGGTATACGCCTGCTGATCCGAGCGTTCCTGGGAGTCCCGAATTGCACGGCAACCCGAACGTGCTGGCCCGCGATGTCGGCACCTCGCGACTTGCCCAGGGCGCCACCGCGCAGAGTCTGTTGGTCCGGATCGAGAAGGCCGGTCCGGATGTTCCTTGGGTGGATCCGCATGGTGTGCCGGCCGGTGTCACTGCGGGCGTGGGCGAGTGACCTCGGAGTGACTACACCTTGGGCGCGAAGCGGCCGTCGACCGCGATCCAGCCGCCCTCGACCAGTTGCAGGGTGCCGGTGACGAAGGTGGAGGCATCGGAGGCGAGGAACACGATGGCGCCGACGATCTCGTCCGGGGTCGCCCAGCGCTTGAGGGCTGTCTTGTCGGCATAGGCGCCGTGCCAGGCCGGATCGGACTTGATCTGCTCGGTCAGTGGCGTCTCGAACGGGCCCGGGGCGAGCGCGTTCACCCGGACGCCGGAGGGTCCGAGCTCAGCCGCCAGCACCTTGGTCAGTTGCAGCACACCGGCCTTGGCTGCCGCGTACAGACCCTGGCCGGGCTCGACGACCACAGCCCGGAAGCTGGAGAAGTTGATGATGCTGCCCTTGCCTCGCGCGGCCATCAAAGGGCCGAAGGCTTTGGCCAGTCGGTAGGTGCCCTTGAGACTGACGTCGATGACCCGGTCGAACTCGTCATCGGTGGTGTTCAGCACCTGCTTGCGGACATTGATGCCGGGCGTGGCCACCAGCACCTCGGTGTCCGGATGGGCGGTGGCGAGATCGTTGACCGCCTGGCTGTTGGTCACGTCGACCACCGCGGACTCGGCGGTCAGGCCCACTGACTCGATCTGGGCGACGGTGTCGGCGACGCCTTGGGCGTTCACGTCGGCGACCACCAGTTTCGCCCCGTACTGAGCCAGCGCGATGCTCGCGGCCCGACCGAGCCCACTCCCGCCACCCACCACGACCACCTTGCGACCGTCGAGCCGGAACAGTCTCGTGTAGTCGGGAATATTCGGGGATTCGGTCATGGGAGGACCCTTTCGTGAGTTTCCTACCGTCATCCAAGCCGATGCCCGCGTTGGCCCGATCGAGAGGTGCGCAGATGTAGCTTCAGCGAACTGAAGCTGCATCTGCGCACCTTTCAATCTCGGTCGACATTTGTTCGTGATGGGAATTTGACTCTCACGGGCACACACTCGGCGTGTCGCGCGCCTCAGCGGCACCGAGAGGACGATTTCCGTCGCTCCTTCGCTCGCAAACCAGTTGCCGGCACACGCTCGGACACGTCCACGAAACGTGGCGCCAGTGCGGCCGGATGATCAGGGTCGACGCCTGGGCCGGTCGGCCGGCGGGCGAAGCCGAGATCGTCGAGCTGATCGAGGCGGGTCCACGTGACCTCGACCTGCTCCCGTGGCCTCAGCGGGTGTTGCAGGGCTGATAGCGTGCCCGGACCCGAACCCAATGATCCGGAGGACGGACGATGGAGCCCAGCCGACGAGCGTTTCTGGTCACCGGAGCAGCCGGTCTGGCGGCAGCGACGATGATCGGAGGTGGGCAACAGGTGGCGGAAGCCACGCCCGTTCACAAGCACCGGCCGTCGCCGGCGAAAGGGTCGAGGTTGCTCGCCCGCATCACCCCGGTCGGCAGCCGCATCACGACCGTCTGTCTCGACACAGGCGTCACCTTGCTCGGGTGCCGGGACTTGGCCAGATCCTTCTCGCTGACCGTCCAAGTCGGGGATACGAACCCGACGCCACTGGCGATTACTCGCGCCTACACCCGGGACAGCGCTTCCGTCGGCGAGACCACGGGCGGCCGCTATGTCGTCTTCGAGCTGGCGGGTCTGGACGAGAAGCTGCCACAGCCGTACCGATTCACCGCCGGCAACACCGAGCCGATGCTGTTCCGCGAGTACGCGGCGGACGGCACGATCGTGCAGCGCCCACGGGTGCAGGCCACGCAGACGCCCGAGCCGCTCGGTGCATCCCTGGTCGTGACGGTCGAGCGGACGGCGGCCGTGGTGCGTGCGGACGGTGGCCTTCTCGACGAGTCCCGCTGGGATGTCAGCGCAGCCGCGGAGTCCCTCGTGGAGCTGGATCTCCACGGTTTCGCCACGGGGGTGACTTCCGCAGGAGGCTCCGGCAAGAACGTCCTGCACTATCGACTGCGCCGGCCGGCACGGCGGCATCGCCGGGCGCCCCTCGTGCTGTTCCTGCACGGCTCGGGCCAAGTGGGAACCGACAATCTCGCCCAGGTGCTCTCCAGCCGCGGCGCCACCGGCGTACTCGAGCATGAGGACGCCTACGTCGTGGCGCCACAAGCACCGGCCGTGTTCGACGCGTACGACAGCTATGACGAGGCGACCGGCAAAGGTGGCGGCATTCACTGGCAGACCCGCAACCGGCGACGCCTGCTGGCTGCCCTGGTGCGCGACGTGATCCGTCGCAATCCCGGGGTGGATCCGGACCGCGTGTATGTGGTCGGACTCTCCCGCGGCGCCGAGGGCGGGCTGGCGCTCCTGCTCGACGAGCCGGATCTCTTCGCGGGCACGGTGCTGCCGAGCGGTCGGGAAGCAGGCACGGTCGAGTGGATGTCCGGTCGGGCGACCAGAGCCAAGCTGCGACCCGCGCTGAAGACGCCACTGTGGTTCTTCCACGCCGCCCAGGACACGGTGTCTCCGGTCGACGGCTCGCGGATCAACGTCAGGCTTCTTCGGGAACTCGGTCATCGCGACCTGCGCTATACCGAGGTCAGCTACGAGTCCCCGGGGGACAGCGGGTATCTCAACACCTCAGCCCACAACAGCTGGGACCTCGCCTTCAACAGCCCCGATGTCTGGCAGTGGTTGCTCGGCAAACACCGACGCATGCGCTGATCGGGGTGTATCGCAGCGCTGCGGAGCGCCCTCCTGATGACATCTGCTCGACATAACCGGAGGTCGCGATGCCCCTGAAGAGCTATGGAGTCCTGGTCGGGCAGGCGGTCGACCGGAGTGTGGAGACTGATCTGGACACGCCGCACTATCAGGTTCGGGTTGCGGCGGCCGGCACCAGTTACCGGGTGGCGGTCAACGTACGTTCGTCGCAGACGCCGCCTGATCTGCTGTATCTGGTGGTCGAGGACCTTGCCCATCCGATGCTGTCGGCGCTGGCCGAGTTCGCCGACGGCTTCCATCTCGTGCCCAGCACACCGGGCGGGGTGGCGTTGGACTACATCCGCCAGAACGTGGTCGACCGGGCGGCGATGCGGACCTTGCCGTCGAGCGTCCCTGGGCCGGACAACGATCTCTCGGACCGGATCGACCATTTCGTCGGACGAGCGATCGCCGACCCCAGCGCGCGGATCTATGCCTTCGGCGAGCGATGGGGTCCGGAGCAGGGCGTCCCCGACAAGGTGTTCGGCTTCCGGCCGGGCAACGGGGTGCACGACGTCCACATGAACCAGGGCAACGACGGCCAGTACGTTCGCGACGACGGCGTCTGGCAGGACGGCGGCCTGCTGATCCACTTCCCCGGCGAGAATCAATGGGTCGGCCTCTTCCTGGCCTTCCAGTCCCAGGCCTGGCACACCGATGACGTGACCGGGCATCGGATCGCCGAGCTGCCCGGCGGAGCTGGCGACGGCCGGGTACGCATCGTCGGAGCCCTCGTCAACCCGGTAGGCCCGGCACCGGAGCGCGAGGTGGTGACCCTGCTCAATAGCAGCGACACCGACATCTCCTTGGCCGGCTGGACGCTGGCCGATCGGCTCAAGAACAAGTCCCCGCTGCCCGCGGTCAGCCTCGTGGCCGGAGCGGTCCTGCAGGTCGAGATGCGGCCGCCGGCAGCGCTCGGCAACAAGGGTGGCTTGATCACGCTGCTCGATCCCGACGGATTGAAGGTCCACGGTGTCGCCTACACCCAGGCCGAGGCACGGGAGGGGTGGACCGTCGTCTTCTGATCGGCGGATGCGCGTCTCAATGTCGCTGCGCCGGCAGTTGGTCGCATATCGGCTCGCCGGACTCTCCTGATGGATGGGAGGGTGACGCCATGAGCGACGCACCCAACGTGGAGTACGGCGATCCGGCGGTCGCGCTCGGCGGCGAGATCCTGCGGTCGGTCGTCGGCAGCGGCGTACACGGCATCGCCATCGAAGGCACCGACGACCATGACGAGATGGGCGTCTACATCGAACCCCCGTCGTACGTCCTGGGTGTCGAGGAGCACCGTGACGACTACGTCTGGCGTACTCAGCCCGAAGGCGCGCGCAGCGGGCACGGTGATACGGATCTGATCCTCTACTCCCTGCGGAAGTATTTGCTGCTGGCGATCAAGGGCAACCCGACGGTGATGCTGCCGCTGTTCGCGCCCGAGGAGTCGCTGATCGTGGTGACTCCGCTCGGCGAGGAGTTGCGGGCGATGCGTTCGGCGTTCTTGTCCCAGCAAGCTGTCGAGAGGTTTCTCGGCTATATGCAGTCTCAGCACGAGCGGATGCTCGGCCAATCGAAGCGCAACGTGCCCAACCGGCCTGAACTGATCGAGAGGTATGGCTGGGACGTCAAGTACGGCAGCCATGCGCTGCGGCTGGCCTACCAGGGACTGGAGATCGCCGCGACCGGCACACTCACCCTGCCGTTGCCGTCCGAGCAGCGAGCACGCGTCCTGGCCGTCAAACGCGGTGAGGTGCCTCGCGCGGAGGTGTCGTCCGAGATCGCCGCTGTGGAGGTCCGGGTACGCAGGCTGCTTGACGAGGGCGGCACGCCGCTGCCCGAGACCGCTGCCCTGGACAGGATCAACATCTGGGCCATCGACGCCCAGCGGCGCCACTGGGGCTGGACATAGTGGCGTCAGCCGATGAAAGGGCGACGAGTGACATCCTCGTGGCTCAATGCCGGCTGAGTGGCGTGTCGCGCCACGAACGGCCGTTGAGCCACGCGTTTGTCACGGGCACTGGCTGAGCATGGTTAGTCGGTGGCTAGTCGGCCGGCACAGCGATAGAGTTAGGTATACCTAACCTCAGGAGCGGAGATGGCTGGTGTGGACCTGAGCGGTGTGCCGGAGACCACCCTGTGGACACTGCGGAACCGAGCCGAGGAGGCGATGCGACCCGGCTCGTATCTGGTCGATCCGGAGGCGGTCCGCCTGTATCGGACTCTCCAGGACTCCGGCGAGGACTTCCAGCGCTTCGGGAAGCTGAGTCAGTCCCATCCGCTCCGCGCGCTGGCTTTCGACACGGTGATCGCCGACTTCCTCGCCGGGCACCCTCGCGGGCCAGTGGTCGCACTCGGTGAGGGGCTGCAGACGACGTACTGGCGGTTGGGCCGGCCAGACGTGGCGTGGTATTCCGTCGATCTGCCCGAGGTCGTCGACGCGCAGCGACGGCTGCTTCCCGAGGAGCAGGCGATCACTCGGATCGGACGGTCGGCCCTGGACGACACGTGGCTGGAGGAGGTCGCCGCCGGCCCGGCGCTGATCACCGCCGAGGGACTGTTCATGTATCTGCCCAAGGACGAGGTGCACGCGCTCATCGCCGACCTGGCCGCGCGCTTCCCCGGTGGGCGCTTGGTCTATGACGCCATCCCGGCCTGGTTCAGCACGATGACGGTCAAGGGCAAGGTCAAGCTCTCCGATCGGTATGTCGCCCCGCCCATGCCGCATGCCCAGACGGTCTCCGAGGCCGCCCGCCTGACCGACGTCATTCCCGGCGTCGCTTCGGTCCGTGACGTGCTGCTGCCACCGGGGCGAGGTGTCTGGGCCAATCCAGCGATGCGGAGGCTCGCCGGCGCGCCGTGGGTGCGTGACCATCGCCCGAGCATCACGCTGCTGACGTTCGCTGAGATGGGGTAACCCTGACCAGGTGCGACCGTCGCAAGCGTCACATCGGCGTAATCGAAGCTGCCTATCATCGCGTCACAGCGAGGCCGCCCGGCGGTCCAGGTCGTCGGACAGGAGCATCAACGTGCATCTCACCCCCGCGGAGACCGAGAAGCTGCTGCTGTCGGTCGCCGGCATGGTGGCCCGTGATCGGCTCGCGCGCGGTGTCCGTCTCAACTACCCGGAGGCCGTCGCCCTGCTCTCGACCTGGGTGATCGAGCGGGCTCGCGAGGGTGCCCTGGTCGCCGACCTGATGGAGGAAGGCCGCGAGGTGCTCGGCCCTGGCGATGTGATGGACGGTGTCGCGGGCATGCTGGCCGAGGTCCAGGTCGAGGCGACGTTCCCCGACGGCCGCAAGCTGGTCACGATCCATGACCCGGTCGGTGCCGGTATCGAACCGGCCGACATCCCCGGTGGCGTGCGGACCGGTGAGGGAGAGGTGGTCCTCAATCAGGGCCGGGACATGATCGTCCTGGTGATCGAGAACATCGGGGACCGACCCATCCAGGTCGGCTCGCACCTGCATCTGCCGGATGCGAATGCAGCCCTGGCCTTCGACCGGGAGGCGGCTCGGGGCTTCCGGCTCGACATACCCGCCGGTACGTCGCGACGGTTCGAGCCCGGCGCCTCCCGTGAGGTCGTCGCCGTGGCCCTCGCGGGCGCGCGTCGCGTGCCAGGGATCCAGCCCGGCAAGACTCCCGCGGAGGTCCAGCTCTGATGGTCCAGATCACTCGCGCTGCGTACGCCGCCCTGTACGGCGCGACCGCCGGCGACCAGATCCGCCTGGGTGACACCGATCTGTGGATCGAGATCGAACGCGACCTGACCGTCGGCGGCGAGGAGGTCGTCTTCGGCGGCGGGAAGTCGATCCGGGAGTCGATGGCCCAGGGCATGACGACCCGCGCCGACGGAGCCCTGGACACGGTCGTCACCAATGCGCTGGTGCTGGACTGGTGGGGCATCGTGAAGGCCGATGTCGGCATCCGGGACGGCCGGATCGTGGCGCTCGGCCGGGCCGGCAATCCCGACATCGCCGACGGCGTCCATCCGGAGCTGCCCATCGGGCCGGCCACCGATGTCATCGCCGGCGAGGGCAAGATCTTGACCGCGGGCGCGATCGACTCGCACGTCCATCTGCTCTCGCCCTCACAGGTCCACGAAGCGCTGGCCACCGGGATCACCACCGTGATCGGCGGCGGCACCGGACCGTCGGAGGGTTCCAAGGCGACCACCGTCACCCCCGGTGCCTGGCATCTCGCCAACATCCACCGGGCGCTCGATCCGCTGCCGGTCAATGTCCTGCTGCTCGCCAAGGGAAACACCGTCTCCACCGAGGCACTGGCCGAGCAGGCGCTCGCCGGCGCCGGTGGCTACAAGGTGCACGAGGACTGGGGGTCGACTCCAGCGGCGGTCGACGCGGCCCTCACCGCGGCAGGGGAGTGGGGGCTCCAAGTAGCGCTGCACTCGGACTCGCTGAACGAGGCCGGGTACGTCGAGTCGACGCGGCGCGCGATCGCGGGCCGGTCGATCAGCGCGTTCCACATCGAAGGCGCCGGTGGCGGCCATGCGCCGGACATCCTCACCCTCGCCGCGGATCCCAACGTGCTGCCCGGCTCGACCAACCCGACGCTGCCGCACACGGTCAACACCGTCGCCGAGCACCTCGACATGCTGATGGTCTGCCACCATCTGTCGCCCGACGTGCCCGAGGATCTGGCGTTTGCCGAGTCTCGCATCCGCGCGACCACGATCGCGGCCGAGGACGTTCTGCACGACTTGGGCGCCATCTCGATCACCTCCTCCGATGCGCAGGCGATGGGCCGGATCGGCGAGGTCATCACCCGCACCTGGCAGGTCGCCCATGTGATGAAGGCACGTCGCGGCCGATTGGGCGGAGTCGTGACGGGGGAGTCGCTGCCGGCCGACAACGAGCGGGCCCGCCGGTATGTCGCGAAGTACACCATCAACCCGGCCATCGCCCACGGCATCGACCACACCGTCGGCTCGGTCGAGGCGGGCAAGCTCGCCGATCTGACCCTGTGGGAGCCGAAGTTCTTCGGGGTACGCCCGTCGGCGGTGATCAAGGGCGGCGCGATCGCCTGGGCGGCGCTGGGCGACCCGAATGCCTCCATCCCGACTCCGCAGCCGGTGTTGATGCGGCCCTCGTTCGCCGACACCACCGGCGCCGACCGGTCGGTGTCCTGGGTCGCGCCCGCGGCGCTCGACGACGGCATCACCGAGCGTCTCGGACTGCGTCGTACGTTGCTGCCGGTCCAGCCCACCCGAGCTGTCGGGAAGGCCGACATGCGCAACAACAGCGCGTTGCCGGAGATCGTGATCGACGCGGAGACGTTCGCGATCACCGTCGACGGGGAGCTGATCGAGCCGGCTCCCGCCGACCGGCTGCCCCTGGCCCAGCTGTACTCGATGTTCTGAAGCCTTGGCGCCGGGGATCGTGACACACGCAGGGAGCTCGCCGGAGTTGGTGGCGCTGATGCTCGCCGATGCCAGGCTGCCCACCGGCGGCCACACTCAGTCGGCGGGGCTGGAGGCTGCGGTCCGTGCTGGATTGGGGTGCGCGAGACCGGGCGACGGTCGGGCACTGGGCGAGGTGGCGGCGTACGCGCGTAGTCGGCTGCAGACCGTCGTACGGGTCGAGGCCGGTGCTGCCGTCGTCGCCCGCCAGCTGGCGCTGACCGGCGGCGATCCGCTCACCGTCGTACCGCACTGGGCCGCCCGGACTCCAAGCCGCGCGCTGCGGGCCGCCTCGGAACGGATCGGCCGCGGTTATCTGCGCTTGGCCGAGCGGATCTGGCCCGCGGTGCTCGACCACCTGCCGCGCGATGCCGAACTGGCCCGGCCGGTCGTTCTCGGGGTGATCGGTGCGGTGACCGGCCTCAGCGCGGCGCAGGTGGTGAGACTGGTCGCGTACGACGATGCACAGACGGTCGTGGCCGCCTCGCTCAAACTCTTGCCGGTCGGTCCGGCGGACGCGGCGGGCTGGCTGATGGATCTGCATCCCGCTATGGAGGAGGTCGTCGCGGCCGTGGTGAACCTGACCGATGGCGAGGAGATCCCGGCGTGCGGCGCACCCATGGTCGACTGCTACGCCGAAGCCCATGCCACCCAGAGAATGAGGTTGTTCCATGCCTGACCAGACTCCGTCCGACAACACTCCTTCCACGCCAGGATCGACCCGCTCGCTGCGGCTGGGGGTGGCCGGTCCGGTCGGCACCGGCAAGAGCTCGCTGATCGCGACCCTGTGCCGAGCCCTGTCGGCCGAGTTCGAGCTCGGGGTGATCACCAATGACATCTACACCGACGAGGACGCCCGTTTCCTGCGGTCGGAGGGCATCCTGGCCGAGGACCGGATCCGTGCCGTCGAGACCGGCGCCTGCCCGCACACCGCGATCCGGGACGATGTGACCCCGAACCTGATCGCGGTGGAGACCCTCGAGGTGGACTACGCCGGCGTGGGGACGCCGCTGGATGTCGTGCTCGTCGAGTCCGGCGGCGACAACCTCACGGCCACGTTCTCGCCGGCCCTGGTCGACGCGCAGCTCTTCGTCCTCGACGTAGCCGGCGGCGGCGACGTGGCCCGCAAGGGTGGACCGGGCATCGCCCGAGCGGATCTGCTCGTCGTCAACAAGACGGACCTGGCTCCGTATGTCGGCGTCGATGTCGAGCAGATGGTGGCCGACGCCTCGGCGGCCCGGGATGGTCGACCGGTTCTCGCGCTCTCCCGGACCGATCCAGGTTCTGTTGCCGCCCTCGCCGACTGGGTACGTTCGATGCTCGTTCTGCATCGCGCTGGTGCGCACATTCCGACCGACCCTGGGCCGATGGCACCCCACACCCACGCCGACGGCACGAGTCACATTCACGCGGCGAGCGATGGTCACGTCCACGCGCACTGAGTCCACGCGCACTGAGTCCACTGAGCCCGGGCTCACTGGGGCCAGCCGCACGCAGGTCACTCGCATCGCGGTGACGCCGGCCGGGTGCCGGCTGAGCCACGGACCGCTGGCGGCCCGGAGACTGCGTACCAATGATCCGCGCACGATCCGGGTCGCGCTGGTGGCGACCCAGGCGCTGCTGCTTTCCGGTGATCACGTACGCATCGAGATCGACGTGCGCGGCGACCTCGCATTGGAGGTCCTCGAGGTCGCTGGCACCGTGGCTTACGACATGCGTGGCGGGTCGGCGCGCTGGGACGCCCACGTACAGCTGGCCGATGGTGCGCAGCTGACCTGGCTCGGCGAGCCCTTCGTCGTCGCCACGGGCGCGGAGGTGCTGCGCTCGACCACTCTTGTGCTCGAGCGCAACACCTCGGCCACCCTGCGGGAGTCGCTCGTCTTCGGTCGCTCCGGTGAGGCAGGCGGCAGCCTGTTCGTCTCGACGCGGGCGACCTACGCCGGCCAGCCCTTGCTGGTCGAGGATCTCGACCTCTCACCGGCCGCCCGGGTCGGCCCTGCGGTCCTGGGTAGCAATCGCTGCCTCGACAGCCTCACTCGGCTCGGCGACCGGTTGCCGGAGCAGCCGGGCACTCTGCAGCTCGCCGGCCCCGGCTCGATCGTTCGGTGGATCGGCTCGGCGATGCACGAGTCGACGATTCATCCTGCGGCGGCGGCGTCACAGGGCTGAACGCGCGCGACGTGCGCGGCACTGCGGTCGTCTGTGTCCCCGCGGCCCGAGACATTCCCAGCTTCCGTGCGGCCCGCGGTCGTCTCTGGCCCGTGGGCGCAAGACCTACCCGGACCACGCGGGCTCAGTGATCGTTCGTGGCCCGCGGGCGACAGACGTTACGGAAATGCATGCGTCGACCGCGTTTGTGGCAACGGACCGGGCTACGAGCCGTCGACCATCCGGCGTACGCGGGCCGGAGAGCCGACGACCACGGTCCCGGCTGGCACGTCCTTGGTGACCACTGATGCTGCGGCGACGACAGCGCCGTCGCCAATGGTCACCCCGGGCAGGATCGTGGCGTTCGAGCCGATCCACGCGCCCTTGCCGATGACGACCGGCGCAGGTATGACATCTGCGCGATGAGCGGGATCGAGCGGGTGATTCAACGTCGCAATGACCACGTTGTGTCCGATCAGCGCCCCGTCGTGGATGGTCAGTCCACCTTGATCCTGGAACTTGCAGCCCATGTTGATGAAGACGTTCCGCCCGATGGTCGTGTTGCGCCCGAAGTCGGTGTGGAAGGGCGGGAACAAGGTGACAGAGTCGTCGAGGGGCCTGCCGGTCAGCTGAGCCAGTAGTGCACGCACACTCGCTCCATCGTGGTAGCTGCCGTTGAGCTCGGCAGTGATCCGCAGCGCGTCCTGCGCGGCCCGGTGCATGACGCGATGCAGCGCGGAACCACCTACGACCGTGCGACCTGCGTTGAGCTCAGCGAGCAAATCCTCGACCGTGGCGCTGCTCGATTCGTCGTCCGAGCCATCGGGGATCACCAAGTCCTCGTCGGTCATCTGTTTCTCGCTCTCATGTCTCTGGCTGTACGGCAGTTGCTGGTTGACTGATGAACGTCTCGTCAATCAGATGCGGGTTGAGCATGCATGCCCTTGAGTCTGGCCCATATTGATCCGGGCGGTCCCGCACCGATCAGCTTTGGGCGCCTCGGCCAAGATCGAGCGGCCCGGCCCGCGGTCATCTGTGGCTGAGGCACCAGATGCATAGGCCGTACGCGCGACTCGCGGTCATTCGCCGATGCGATCACTGGGGCCGGAGCAGGGCGTACCCGAGTGCCTCGACGCCGAGCGCTCCCAGCGGTCGGCGGTCCAGCCGCGGTCGGCCTTTGCCGGCCGCCTCTTCGTGAACCTGACCATCCGCGCTGCCCTAAGGCGCAGGCAGCGTTGCCCGAAGGGATGCTCACGGACCGCTTGCCTCCACGATGCCCATTCGTCAAAATGTACCGGTGATCGCAATAATTAGCGTCGCCTAACCCGCCTGACCGCCATGTCGGAGCACATCGCAGCAGAACCCACCAGGGTCGTCGCGCAGGTGCAGCCGATCAGGTCGGGCGGCAGTTCCAGCGATCACTGGAGCCTGCGGTTGCAGCGGTTGGCTGGGAACCAGGCGGTCGCGGGTCTGGTGGGAGCGGCCCGGCCGACTGTGCGGGCGGTGGCGCCGGCCTCGACGCGACCGCAGAGTCTGGCGGCGGTGTCACGCGCTTTGCGAGGAGCCGCGGCCGTACCGACGGTGGCGAATCGGCAGCTGCCGGGAGTCGGCTCCGGATCAGCCGGGTTCAACGGATCTGCACCGGAGACCGCGTCGATGTCGGTGGCCGAGCAGGGACAAACAGTCGCCGACGCAGAACCGACCGCGTCCGGCTCGACACCAGTCGCCGCCTTGTGGCGAAGGTTGCCCTTCGTGCAACGAGGGCTGCTGGATGACGCGGTCGGCGGTATCGCCAGCGTCGCTGGCGGGGTCCGCGACTCAGCGCTGCAGACGGTCGCTGGGTGGGCGCGACGGATGCCTGGCTATGAGCTGTTGTGCACAGTGCTGGGCCGTGACGTCGTCGCGGGCACTCCGGTGCCGCGGTCGGCCGTCGCCATCGTCAATGGCTTCCTTGGCCTGATGCCGCGCGGTGACGCCCTGCGCCAGCAGTTGCAGGAGTCCGGAGCGATCGATCGGGCCGGCGCCTGGTTCGAGCAAGAAGTCCCGAGACTAGGGCTGACCTGGGAGCTCATCCGGGGCCTGTTCACCCGGGCCTGGGACGCGCTGTCCGCAGCCGACCTGCTGGATCCCGAGGGCGCTTGGAACAAGATCTCGGGCCTCTTCGGCCCACCGCTGGCCCGGCTGCGCGACTTCGCCGTCGGTGCGGTGACCAAGGTCGCCGAGTTCGTGTTCGAGGGTGTGATGACGATGACCGGTGGCCTCGGTAGCCAGGTGATGGGGGTCATCCGGCGCGCCGGGGACGTGTTCAACCAGATCCTCCGGGACCCGGTCGGCTTCGCCGGCAACCTGGTCGCCGCCGTCCGCGGTGGACTGGGCGCGTTCCTGTCCAACATCGGCACCCATCTACGCAATGGCCTGATCGGCTGGCTGACCGGTTCCCTCGGCGGGATCATCCGGCTGCCCGCTCAGTTCGACCTCCGCGGCATCCTCGGCATGGCCATGGAGTTCCTCGGCCTCACCTGGGCCAACATCCGCGGCCGGATCGCCCGGCTGATCGGTGAGCGGGCGATGGGTCTGCTGGAACGAGGCGCCGGCGTTGTCCGCGACGTCGCCGAGCACGGCATCGGCGCGCTCACCGGCCGGATCGCCCAGTTCACCTCCGGGTTGGTCGACACCGTCCTCGGAGGCATCCGTGAATGGGTCACCAACAGCGTTGTCGGTGCCGCGATCACCCGGCTCATCTCGATGTTCAACCCGGCCGGCGCGGTCATCCAGGCCATCATCGCCGTGTACAACACCATCCAGTTCTTCCTCGAACGCGCCCAACAGCTCGGCGCTTTGGCCAACTCGATCTTCGACTCGATCGCCGCCATCGCCTCAGGCAGCATCGGCAACGCCGTCAACGCCGTCGAGAATGCCCTCGGCCGGGCCGTACCCGTCGTCCTCGGCTTCCTCGCCCGTCTGATCGGACTCGGTGAGATCGCCACCCCTGTACGCAATGTGATGACCCGCGTGCAGACCGTCATCGACTCCGCCATCGACCGCGTCGTCGGCTGGATCGCCGGTCTGGCACGGCGGATCGGCGGGGCGATCCGCGGGGAGCCCCGTGAGCAGTCTTCGGGCGGCCCGATGCCCGCGGGAGGTCCCGCAGATGGCAGCGTGGTCGCAACCGCGACGACCTCGGCTGGTGGTCACAACTACGAGGGTCGCGCCCTCGTAGCCGGCACCGGTCTGCGCGTTGTCGTCCAGCGCATCGTTCTGCCTGCTGCTCCCGCGGCCGCCGCCAGTGCAGCAACGGCACCTCTGCCGGTCCGTGAACAACTCAACCGGCTCGTCGCCAAAGTCGAACGGATGCAACGCATCGGGAAACCGGTGACGCCTGAAGACGTCTCCAGGATCAACACGATGTTGCGCCAAGTGATCAACGAAGACCTCGCCGCGGCCGCGTCCCTCGGGGCCACTTCAGGGTCGGGGCTGGCCGCCCACGTCACGGAGTTCAACGGCCTGCCGGCGGGCGAGGCACGGCGGAACGCCTACTACATGGAGATGGTGAGCTGGCCGACTGTCACCAGGACGATCGTTGCCCGTGACCTGTCCCGGATCGAGGGGATCGTGCGACGGCTGGCTGTTGGCTGGGTCTCGGGTGAAGACGCGATCGAGGACTACCTCGACTCGCTGTACGAGATTCGGATCGGGAGTGAGGACGCCAGCGACGAGCGGATCGCGGGCATGCCGAAGTACGTGCCGCGGCCGGCGTTCGACGCGTTCATGACGGCGGCAGCAGGCATTCGTCGTGCCTCGCGCACGGGATCGACGATCAGCACCAACTCGGCCGCCCGGCAGGCAGCAGTCGACGTCCTCTGCGCCGCCATCCGCGCAGGAGGCTTCGACGTGGATCACCGGACCCCCTTGTCGCGTCACTGGCTGACGATCGGTCACCGGTCGACGGCTGAGGTTCGCGCGCGGATCGCCAGCGACCCGGACAACCTGGTAGCAGTCTCGGCGAGCTGGAACAGGTCCAAGGGCGGGGAGAGCTACAACACGCCACCCGCCGCCGGATTCACTCGGCGGCCCGGCGAGACCGCACCTCCTCCCGCGCCGGCCGGTGCTTCCGGCGGCGTTGCCTCCAGTGGCATCTTGGCCCCTTCGACCGGCTAGACCGCGGGCGACAGCGGGCAAGGGCAAGTCGTAGGCGGTCAGCTGCACGGGGGCTTGCACGGTCCGGAAACGCGTCCCGTCACCATCATCCCCTGCAGTGGCCCTGGACCCCGGCTTGCAGCACGCTAACGACGTCTGCAGGCCACTCATTGAGCAGTTGGAGCAGGAACATGTCGGGGTGGAGGATCTCGATCCCGTGCGGGGGTCGTGGCATCGGCGGGGAAGTCCTTCAGATTGAACGTGACCAGCGCGTCCGCGTGGTCGTGCACGGCGGCGGCGAGCACGTGACGGTCCTTGGGGTCGCAGGTCATCTGGTCGATCAGGTCCTCGAACCCGTCGACGAGGGCCTCGGCGCCGAAGGCGGTCCGCATGTTGCCGACCCGACGTGCGGCCCGGGTTGGGTCGACGCCGAGCTTGAGAAGGTTGCGCTCGACCTCGTCGAGGATCTGATCCGACCACAGCGGTTGGAACAGACCGGCCTCGGCGAACCACAGCAGCGTCGTCGCGAGCCGGATCGGGACCAGCACACACGCGTCGAGGACGGCGGCCGGGCCACTCACCGCGTGCTGATCACTCGGTCGGCCGGCGTGTCCTCCGTGACGTCTTGAGCCAGCTCGTGCATCGCAGCTCGTCGTCGGGCTGTGCTCTCGGTGCGGTAGCCCTCCAGAGCGGCCGCCGCGATCCGGCGGTGGACCCCGCCGCCCTCGGCGAGGAGTTCACCACGGTCGATCAGCCGCACCACCGTCATCCGGCTGACGCCGAGCAGGTCGGCTGCCTGCTGAGTGCTCACGAACGCGTCCGCGGGAAGGACGACGGCACCACTGCTCGACTCCAGCACCTCCAGAACACGGAACAGTGCCGTCCTCGCCGGGTCCGGGGCTGTCTTGTTGTCGCCGGAGGGAGTGCCGAGCGCGTGGTCTATAGCCCAACGCAGGCGTTGGGCCTCATCGTGCGCGATCACCCCTGCCATCGTCTCAGGATACTCGCAAACGCTCAAAACGCACAGGAGGGAAGCCTGGGTGCTGGCTAGCTTCGCGCCGGGCGAAGGGACGTCGGCGACGGTTAGGGCCGTTAGGTGAGACGTGCTGGCGACGTATCCACACTTATGGTCGTCGCCCCTGCGGGCCCCTCCAAGCCGGTGCTCTGCGCGCGGGCGAGAAACCGGCCCGGCGGTCGGTCGGCGAGTGAACTCCAACTCGCCCGGGCGGGGACGTGGGGTACGCGCCGCAACGGTTTGCAGGAGCCTGACCTACCGGTTCTTCGTCCCAGCACCATAGCTGGCGTGCCGTCAGATCAGATGAGAGGCGGTCGGTCACCGAGTTCGCTGATCTTGGTCGCGAGTCGTTCGATCTCGTCGGGGACCCTGGTGAGGTCTCTGGTAGCCCTCAGGATGTCTTCGTCGCGGAAGGACACGTTGTAGGTAGCGGTGAGCCACTTCTTGAAGTCGGGAGGGTTTCTGCTCGCGGACGTTGCTCCTTCATACTCGTGTCGAAGTGACGACCAGTCTGACTTCGCTCGTGGTACGAGGCTGTTCACCGGGAGGTACTCGATGATGTCCTGGGCCTTGAGCTAGCCGTGGCGACAAAGGGCGGTCCGAGAAAGACGAAAGCCCTCTGACCAGTATTTCACCTAGTCAGAGGGCCTTTCTCGTAGCGGGGACAGGATTTGAACCTGTGACCTCTGGGTTATGAGCCCAGCGAGCTACCGAGCTGCTCCACCCCGCGTCGCGAGATAGAAGACTACGTCACGGTCGGGGAAGACCCAAATCCTGCGCTGAGACCTGCGTCACGTACTGTCCGCTGCTGCCACGCAGCCACACTCGGACGACAATGCGAGGGTGCAGCAGGAGCGTCATGGCGTACGAAGGATCGTGTCGGACTTCTGGCGTGGCAGGGACGTCGGGATCATCTACGGCCTGATCGTCATCATCGCGAGCACCTGGATCGCCGCGCACCCGCGCTCCGAGGTACGCGAGCTCATCCAGAATGTCAGCACGAACCTGAACAACATGCGCTCCCATCCCTTGGAGGTGCTGTTCGCGAGCGCGTTCGTGGTCTCGCCGCTCACTCAGCTGCTGTTGGTGCCGGTGGTGATCTTCGTGTTCGGCATCGTGCAGCGTTGGCTCGGTCGCACGGCACTGATCGCCATCTGGGTGTTCGGTCATGTCGGGGCGACCTTGTTCGTGATGTCGATGGAGATCACGGCGCTCTACCGTCACATTGCGCGGTTCTCCATCACCGTCAAACCAGACGTCGGCGTCTCATACGGCTTGGCGGCAGCCATCGGGCTGCTTGCGGCCTGGGTGCCACATCGCTGGCGGGTTTGGTACGCGCTCGGCTGTCTCGTCGCAACCTGCGGCATGCTGGCGATCTGGCCTGACTTCACCTCCCTCGGACACCTGACCGCGATCGTCATCGGATTGGGCATGGCGGCTGCCGTACACGGCGGTGAGCTGTCGGCGACGAGCGCAGCGAGTGACGAAGACACGTAGCCTCGGCTCATGACCGTCACGACAGCTACGGCCCCACCCCAAACGGGAGCCGATGACGTGCTTCGCCGCATCGCGCGGCAGTTGGCGCCGTACAAGCGGTCGATGGCCTTGGTTGCAGTGGTCGTGCTGGTCTCGGCCGGACTGACCTCACTGGCCCCGTTCCTGACCCGGGCAGTCTTCGACGATGCCCTGTTCCCGGTCGATGGTGGTCCGGTGAACCTCGGCCTGATGTGGTGGCTGTTCGCCGGCTTGGTCGCCATCCCCGTTGTCACCGCGCTGCTCGGCATCGGCCAGAACTACCTGACCAGCAAGATCGGCAACTCCGCCATGGCGGATCTGCGCAGCGACCTGTTCGAGCATCTGCAGAAGATGGAGCTCGCCTTCTTCACCGGCACCAAGACCGGGGCGATCCAGTCGCGGCTGGCCAACGACGTCAGCGGCGTACGAACCGTGCTGACCGACACCGCCACCACGATCCTGCAGAACTCGGTGACGGTGATCGCCGCGTTCGTGGCGATGGTGTTGCTGTCCTGGCAGCTGACGCTGCTGACCTTGATCGTGATGCCGCTGTTCCTGATCGTGCAAGTCCGGGTCGGTCGCCGACGACAACGGATCGCCCGGCGTACCCAGGAATCGCTGTCGGAGATGACTGCGATCACCGAGGAGTCGCTCTCGGTGTCCGGGATTCTGCTGGCCAAGGTGTTCGGTCGAGGACAGGCGGAGACCGAGCGCTATCGTCGGGAGAACCACAACCAGACCCGGCTGCAGATCGAAGCGGCGATGACCGGGCGGACCTTCTTCGCTTTGGTGCAGACCTTTTTTGCCGTCACTCCGGCACTGATCTATCTGGTTGCTGCCTATCTGATGACCGGCCGGATCGCTGGGGGAGAGGTGCTCACCGCCGGCACCCTGGTCGCCTTCACCACGCTGCAGGCCCGACTGCAGATGCCGTTGATCCAGTTGATGCGGGTCACCCTTGATGTCCAGACCTCACTGGCGTTGTTCCGCCGCATCTTCGAGTACTTCGACTTGGAGCCCGCCATCACCGAGCGCCCGGATGCCCGCCCGCTGGCGCGCACCCGGCACGGGGGACGGGTGGAGTTCGACGATGTCTGGTTCCGCTATCCGGAGCCGCGGAGCCTGAGCGGTGATCGGGTCGGCCCGCGGTTCGGAATAGCGGCGTTGGACGAGATCGATGAGCCAGGGGAGCCGGGGGCGGAAGAAGCCCCGGCGCGCACCTGGACTCTGGCCGGCATCTCGCTGCAGATCGAGCCCGGTCAGCTGGCGGCGATCGTCGGCCCGTCCGGCTCGGGCAAGACCACCACGACCTATCTGGTGCCGCGGTTCTACGACGTCGATCTCGGCGCGATCCGCATCGACGGTCTCGACGTACGCGACGCGACCTTCGAGTCGCTCGCCCAGTCGGTGGGCATGGTCACCCAGGAGCCCTACCTGTTCCACGGCACGTTGTACGACAACATCGCGTACGCGAAGGAGGGCGCAACGCGGGCCGAGGTCGAGCAGGCCGCTCGGGACGCCAACATCCACGACCGGATCATGAGCTTCGATGCCGGCTACGACACGGTGGCCGGCGAGCGCGGCTATCGGCTCTCGGGTGGTGAGAAGCAGCGGCTAGCCATCGCCCGGGTGCTGCTGATGAACCCGCGGGTGCTGATCCTCGACGAGGCGACCTCGGCGCTGGACACCGAGACCGAGCGGCTCGTTCAGCAGGCGTTGGAGCGGGCCACCCAGGGCCGCACCACCATCGCCATCGCGCACCGCCTGTCGACCATCCGCAACGCCGACGTGATCTTCGGACTGGAGGACGGAGTGCTGGTCGAGGAGGGCACCCATGACGAGTTGCTGGCACGCGGCGGCCTGTATGCGCGGCTCTATCACGAGCAGTTCGACGGAGGTCGAGTCGAGGGCCGGTTCGCCGACGGTGTGGTCTATGCCGACGGTGAGGTCTGGTGCGACAAACGGGCGGGCCGAAGGGCCGATATCGGCGTCTAGCTCTCCACTGAGATCGGTATCGCTCTCAGCGGATGTCACGCGCCAGTTCACGCGCGTCGGCGTACTCCAAACCGGTCAGCTCGAGCAGATCGACCAGCATCGAGCGTGCCTGTGCCAAGATCACAATGGCATTGATGCCACCGGTTACCTCGAGTTGCGCCGACTCCTGCGCCGCGGCGATCAGGCCCTTGCGCGCGGCGACCGGCAGCTTGCCCTCATGCAGATCGAGTGCCACCCGCTCCGCCTGGCTCGCGGTCGTCTCGAGGAGATCCAGATAGGCGGTGGGCACCTGATCTCCATGCCAGACGGCAACGAGACTGCGCCGGGCGAGCACCCGCAGATTGCGGCTGGCGCGATCCAACGGCTCGGTCAGTTCGGCGTACGCCAGGGCCGCGCCGAGCTGGCTACGCCGGAACGGGCTGTGCCGGACCACCGCGAGGCCCTCCGAGGCCGCCTCTTGGATCAGATCGAGCTGGTCGGCCTCCGCCCGTGCCCGTTCCAGCACCTCGTCGGCGGCCTTTGAATCGGACTCCCGCAACGCGGTGGCGGCCGCACGCAGGGTGGCCGCCATCTCCTGCAACAGTACGGCGGCCAGCAGGCCTGGTCGTCGCACCGGGGCGCTTGGTGCCACGGTCGCGACCGCCAGTGCCAGCGCACAGCCCACGACAGCGTCCAGCCACCGACCGAGTGCCTGGCCGGGCTCGGGCATCAGGGTGGTCACGATGATCGACTGGACTGCTGCCTGGATCATCATCAGCGGACCCGCGCCGACCAATGTCGCCAACGACATCGCCACCGCCGACACCACCACGATCTGCCAGACGCCGGCTCCGAAGGCTGTCACGAAGATGTCGCCGACCAGCACACCCACGGCGACGCCGATGGCGACCTCGACGCCCCGGCGCATGCGGTTCCCGTAGGTGACGTTCAAGACGATGATCGCCGCAACCGGTGCGAAGAACGGTGTGGGATGGCCGAGGATCAGCTCCGCCATCCACCAGGCCAACCCGGCGGTCACGGCGCACTGACCGATCAGAAAGCTCCGTCCACGCCAACGCAACAGCCGACGTCTTGCGGAGCGATAACTCCTCCTGGTGGTGCGCTCGGTGAGGTCGAAGGCGCGGAGCCGTACCCTATCGAGCGTTGAGCGGTGCAAATCCACTCATCCGTGATCTCAGCTAAGACTCGCGGAGCCGCCGGTGAACTTGGCAGAATGTCCGATCGTGACATCTTCTAACTCTCACGCGGCACCGATCCGCGTCACCGTCTGGGGCGAGAACTACCACGAGAACAGCGAGCGAGACCGCGACGCTATGGCGCGGCTGTATCCCGACGGGATGCACGGGGCCATCGCCGCCGGCCTGACCGAATTGCTGGGCGATCGGGTCCAGGTGCGGACCGCCACCCAGGACCAGCCCGAGCACGGGCTCACGGAGGAGGTGTTGAACAACACCGACGTGCTGACCTGGTGGGGTCATGCCACCCACGGTGGTGTCGACGATGCAGTGGTCGAGCGGGTCTATCAGCGGGTGCTCGGCGGCATGGGTCTGCTGCCGCTGCACTCGGCGCACTTCTCCAAGATCTTCATCAAGCTGATGGGCACCTCGTGCTCGCTGGCCTGGCGCGACTCGGGCGACACCGAACTGGTCTGGACCGTAGCCCCTGGGCACCCGATCACCGAGGGTGTGCCGCAGCCGATCGTGATCGACGGGCAGGAGATGTACGGGGAGTACTTCGACATCCCGCAGCCGGACGAGCAGATCTTCCTCTCCACCTTCACCGGCGGCGAGGTGTTCCGCTCCGGCTGTACCTGGCGGCGCGGCAAGGGTCGGGTCTTCTACTTCTCGCCCGGTGACCAGGACTATCCGGTCTACCACCATCCCGATATCAAGCGGGTGCTCGCCAACGGAGTTCTCTGGGCAGCTCCGGCGCGGACCGCCGACTTCGTCGCCCCGGCTCCTGCGGACATGCGGCCGCCCTTCTTCCAGGGTGCGCAGCTGGCCAATCAGGGCGCACAGCTGGCTGCGGAGGTGTCGGCATGAGAAGCGAGACCTCATTGCGGGCCGGTGTCGTCGGTCTCGGCTGGGCCGGCCGCCAGCACATGGATGCCTACTCCTCCCAGGCCGATGTGGAGCTGGTCGCCCTGGCCGGCATGGAGGCGGACCAGCTGGCGCTGCTCGGTGACAAATACGGCATCGCGCCCGAATATCGGTTTGCCGACTGGGCGGACCTGGTCGCTGCCAACTGCGTCGACGTGCTGAGCATCGCCACGCCGACCGCGTTGCATGCACCGATCGCGGTGGCCGCTCTTGATGCCGGCATCCATGTGCTCAGCGAGAAGCCGATGGCCGAGAACGCCGACAAGGCGCAGACCATGGTGGATGCGGCACGACGGAACTCCCGGGTGTTGGAGGTGTCGTTCAACCACCGCCGCCGGGGTGACGTACAGGTGCTCAAGCAGATCGTGGACGCGGGTCTGCTCGGCGACATCTACTACGCCAAGGCGGGCTGGTTGCGGCGTGAGGGCATCCCGGGCATGGGCAGCTGGTTCACCCGGCAGGCCAAGTCCGGCGGTGGCCCGATGATGGACATCGGTGTGCACATGCTGGACATGGCGCTGCACCTCCTCGGCGAGCCGGACGTCACCACCGCGACGGCGGCGACGTACGCAGAGTTCGGTCCGCGTGGCAAGGGTGCGTCGGCGTACGGGCTGGGTCGCAAGACCGAGGTGACCGCCGACGACTTCGACGTCGAGGATCTGGCCACGGCCTTCCTGCGGCTGGACGGTGGCGGCACGCTGCTGCTGGAGTCCAGCTGGGCGCAGTGGATCCCCTACGACCAGTGCTACGTCACGCTGTACGGGTCCGAGGGCGGCGCGGCCATCGAGTGGGGCGGCGAGCCCGGTGATCCGTACCGCAAGCTCGGCATCTGGACCGAGAAGGACGGCGTGCCGGCCGTGCTGACCCCGGTCGTTCCGCCGGACGGCGGTCACCTCGAGACGGTGCTGCAGTTCCTGGCGATTGTCCGCGGGGACGCTCCCACCGAGCACGACGGCGCCGAGGCCCTGGTCCGGGCCAAGGTCGTCGACGCCTGCTACGCCTCGGCGGCCAAGCACGCGGAGGTCAGTCTCGGCGGCTGACCGGCGGGGAAGCAATTGGGGTGAAGGAGTGCGTGAGACTTCACCCCAATTTTCACATGAGTCACAGCTTTTTCTTTGGTAACACTGGCGTGTTGTCCTTGACCTATCGCAGGCTGTGGGCCACTTGTTTCCGACGAAGTGGATGGCCATGCCTGCTGGGAGATCCGACGACCGCACGCACACGCTCACTGGTCTCCGGGGCAGGGCCCGTCACCTGGTTGTGATGGGCCTGGCCCTCGCCGTGGCGGCGACCGCGTTTCTGGCCGCGCCGACCACAGCCGCCGCCGATCCGGCGACCGGGCCTCGGTCCGGCAGCTTCCGGATCGACGGCGCCGGATTCGGTCATGGCTGGGGGATGAGCCAGTACGGCGCCTACGGTGCCGCCAGCAAGGGGCTGAGCTGGCAGCAGATCCTGGCGTTCTACTACCCGAAGACCAAACGGACAAAGCTGCCCAGTGACGGCACCATCCGGGTCTGGGTCACCGGCGACAACGACGGCCGCCTGGGCTTCAAGCCGGCCGCCGGGGCCAAGGTCAGCGACGGTTCGAAGAGCTACACCCTGCCGACCGGGTCGGCGTACCACGACTGGCGGATCAGCCGGTCCGGCTCGGGCTACAAGCTGCAGCACAAGTCGTCCGGCGGCAGCTGGAAGACCAAGAGCACCGGCCTGGGCACGGGCACCTGGAAGGTGACCAGCAGCAGCGGCAGCCTGCGACTGATCATGCCCAACGGGTCGACTCGCGGCTACCGCGGCAGCCTGTCGCTGATCAAGCGCGGCAGCAGCGGCCGGACCGTGAACACCGTGGCGATGGAGAACTACGTACGCGCCGTGGTGCCCTCGGAGATGCCCACCTCGTGGCATCGCGACGCGGTGCGGGCACAGGCGGTGGCGGCTCGGACCTACGGCGCGTTCCTGCGGGAACGCTCCTCGGCCTCCGGCTATGACATCTGCGACACGACCAGCTGCCAGGTCTATCGCGGCATGGACAACGAGACCGGCAACGGAGATGCGGCGGTCACGGCCACCGCGCACGTGATCATGAGCTTCGCCGGCAAGCCTGCGTACACCCAGTTCACCTCCTCCAACGGGGGCCAGATCACCACGGGTGACTACAGCTACCAGATCGCCCAGAAGGACCCGTACGACGGCGTGATCAAGAACCAGACCTGGAGCAAGACGATCTCCGCCGCCAAGCTCGGCCAGGCATTCGGAGTCGGCACGGCGAAGAAGGTGCAGATCACCAAGCGCGACGGCTATGGGAAGTGGGGTGGCCGGGTCACCACGATCAAGATCACCGGCAGCAAGCGGTCGGTGACCGTCGGCGGCACCACATTCAAGGGCAAGTTCGGGATGCGGTCGAACTACTTCACCGTGAACGGCACTTCCTCGACCGCGAAGCCGCAGCCCACGACGCCGACGCCGACGCCCGTGACCATCAAGCCGGGCGCCAAGTACGCGGTGTTCCCGCACAGCTACCGGTCGACCAGCAAGGCGGACCTGCTGCTGATCGTCGGCAGCAGCCTGCGCCGCCACCCGATCAGCGCCGGCTCGCTCGGTGCCGGGGAGGTCATCGACTCCGGGTACGGGACATTCAGTCACGTCGTCAACGCCGGCGACTGGAACGGCGACGGGTACGCCGACGTGGTCGCCCGGAACTCGCGCGGTCGGCTGCTGCTCTACCGCGGCACCACGTACGGCAGCTTCGACACCGGCACGGATCTTGGTGTTGCCTCCAGTCACGTCAGTCTCACTGGTGTGGGGGATGTGAACGGCGACCGGTTCCCCGACCTGATGGGGATCGACAGCAAAGGCAAGGCCACGCTGCTCCATGGCAACGGCAAGACAGGCATCAGGTCCACCTCGTCGGTCGCCGGGTCGTGGGCGGGCCGAGACTGGCTGCGTGGGGCCGGGGACTTCAACGGCGACGGGCGGATGGACGTGATCACCCGGTCCGGCAGCAAGCTCAGCGTGCATCTGGGGACCAAGAGCGGCGGCTTCGCGGCCTCGAAGGTGATCGGCACCGGCTTCGACAAGGTGTCGTCGATCACCGCGGTCGGGGACGTCAACGGCGACAAGCACAGCGATCTGGTCGTCCGGCTGTCGAACGGGAAATTGCGGCTCTATCGCAGCAACGGCACCAAGCTGGTCGGCTCCACGACGTACGCCGGGTCGTACAGCGGCACCCGGTTCGCGACCTAGTTCATGAGTCCACTCGCGACGACGACGCGCGTTCACCGGCTACGTCGTCACTCTTCGCGAAGGCAAAAAGACGCGCCTTCACTCATCGCTCCTTCGCACGCCGGGCGCATCGTCTTCCCGCTCGTGTCCTAGCCGGTGCCATGATCGAGCCATGATCGATGGACTCGCGGTCGGGCATCACACGGCTGACGGAGAGGGCTGGCTGACCGGCACCACGGTCGTCCTCAGTGCTGACGGAGCCACCGGTGGAGTCGACGTCCGCGGCGGCGCGCCGGGCACTAGGGAGACCGATCTGCTGGATCCGCGGGCGCTGGTCGAGCAGGTCGATGCGGTGGTGCTCTGTGGCGGCAGCGCGTACGGGCTGGCCGCTGCCGACGGAGTGATGGCCGCCCTGGCCGCTGACGGGCGTGGCTTTCCGGTCGGGCCGAACGCCGGCGAGGTCGTGCCGATCGTGCCTGCGGCCGTGATCTTCGACCTGGGTCGTGGTGGGGTCTTCGCCCATCGTCCGACCGCGGAGTTCGGTGCGCGCGCGTACGAGTCGGCGAAGAAGGCACTGGCCGGCACCGGACGGAACCGCCGAGTCTCCGATCCCGCGATCGGCTGTGTCGGTGCGGGCACGGGCGCACTGGCCGGAGGCCTCAAAGGTGGCTTTGGCTACGCCGAGGCGGCCGTGACGCTTGGCGATGACACGCCGGTCGCTCGGGTCGGCGTCGCGCTCGTGCTGAACGCCGCTGGCTCCGGGGTGGACCCGGCCTCCGGTCGGCTGTGGTCGGATCGGGCGGGGGCGCTGGACAGCCCGGACACCGTGGGTCGGGTGGCGCTGTCAGCCGCCAGGGGCCGAGCCGGACGACCGTTCAACACCACCATCGGAACGGTGCTCACCGATCTGAGTCTGACCAAGGCACAAGCCGGCAAGCTCGCCGCGATCGCCCACGACGGCCTGGCACGAGCGGTACGCCCGGCGCACGGCATGACGGACGGTGACACCTTCTTCGCCTTGTCCTCTGGCCGCCGTCCGCAGCCGAGCGACCCGCCGGCCGCTGTGGGACTGCTCAACCGACTGCTCGAGATCACCGCCGATCTGGTGGTGGACGCCTGCTTCGCCGCGCTCACCGCCGCGCAGACCCGTGGCGGGCTGCACTGCTACCGCGAGCTCGCCGGGCTGGAGTGACGGCTTCACCCGCCTGATCGGTTGAGACAGGCTGTGGCGGCTCGGATCGGTGTTCCTACACTGGACCGCTGGAGACTGCGCGACAACGACGCCCGCGGACGATGACCTACCCGAACGAGGGACCATGAGAGCGCTGCTGCTGGAGAACATCCACCCCGAGGCCGTACGGCTGCTCGGCGAGCGTGGGATCGAGGTGCGTACCACCAAGGGCGCGCTCGATTCCGACGAGCTGATCTCCGCCTTGGATGGGGTCCAGCTGCTCGGCATCCGCTCCAAGACCACGGTCACGGACGAGATTCTCGCCGCCGCACCGGATCTGCTTGCCGTGGGTGCCTTCTGCATCGGCACCAACCAGATCGACCTCGGCGCCGCCTCGGAGCGGGGGATCGCGGTCTTCAACGCGCCCTTCTCCAATACCCGCAGCGTCGTCGAGCTGGCCGTCGCCGAGATCATCTCCATGGCTCGGCACCTGACCGACAAGAACGCGATGATGCACGACGGGGTGTGGGACAAGTCCGCCAAGGGCGCCCATGAGGTCCGTGGCCGGACACTCGGCATCGTCGGCTACGGCAACATCGGCAGTCAGCTGTCGGTGGTGGCCGAGGCCCTCGGCATGCGGGTGCTGTTCTACGACATCGCCGACAAGCTGGCGCTCGGCAACGCCCGTCGCTGCCACAGCTTGGAGGAGCTGTTGGCCGAGGCAGAGACCGTCTCGCTGCACGTCGACGGGCGGCCGGGCAACGCCGGCATGTTCGGCCGAGCGCAGTTTGCCATGATGCGACCGCGCAGTCTGTTCCTCAACCTGTGCCGCGGCATGATCGTCGACCACGAGGCGCTGCGGGACCACCTGCTCAGCGGGCACATCGCCGGTGCCGCGGTGGATGTGTTCCCGGAGGAGCCGAAGGTCGTCGGCGACCCGTTCGAGTCCTGCCTGCAGAACATCCCGAACGTGATCCTCACCCCGCACATCGGTGGCTCCACCCAGGAGGCGCAGGAGGACATCGGCCGGTTCGTGGCCGGCAAGCTCCGGGAGTATGTCGGCGCCGGCAACACGACGATGTCGGTCAACCTGCCGCCGGTGGCCACCGAGGTGGGCGATCGGACCCGCATCTTGCACGTACACCACAATGTGCCGGGGGTGCTGGCCACGGTCAACGGGGTGCTGGCCGACAGCAATGTCAACATCGAGGGCCAGACCTTGTCCACCAAGGGACTGCTCGGTTATGTGATCACCGAGGTCGGGGGCGCGTTGCCCGAGGAGACCGAGGCGAAGCTGCGCGACCTGCCCGAGACCGTACGGCTGCGCGTCATCGCCGCCTGAGCAGACGCTCGGCGTCGGCGATCAGCGGGGGCACCCATGGCGCGCAGTTCTCCACCGTGCTGAGCTCGGCCAGTGACCACCAGCCGACTGCGCTCAATTCGTCCGGCGCGGCGACCCGAGGCTCGATGCCGTCGGCGAGCTCACCCATGTACGTCACGGTGAGCACTGGCTGCCCGGCGTCACCGAGATAGAGCTCGCTGGACAGGTAGTGCAGGTCGACTCCGGCCAGGTCCAGTCCGGTCTCCTCGGCGACCTCCCGGCGAGCGGTGGTTTCGAACACATCCGGGCCGACCACCGGCTCGACGTGGCCACCGATCAGCCCGACCTGACCCGGCGCGTACGCGACGCCCGGTGAGCGAACCGCCAGCAGCCAGCGCCCCGCGCGGTGCAGCAACACGCATACGTTCGCCTCGTACCGCGTTCGCTCCGACATGCTCAGCGATGCCGGAGCCGGCGCACCACGAACACCAGCAGCGCCACTCCACCGACCGCGCCGGCCAGCCAGGGCAGCCAGGTGCGGACCACGTCGGGCAGCACCTGCAGGTGTGGGGCAGACTCCGGTGGCGGTGAATATGCGTACGTCGGCCGCTCCGAACCGGCCCGCGTCGAGGACACAGCAGGATCCACGTCCGCCGTGGATCCCACGATCTCGCTCCCGTCCGCTGTCACCGCGTCAGCTGCCGCCCCAGACTGCTCATTGGTCAGTCCGGCGGCCAGTTTGGCGCCGATACAGCTGACGAACTGGTCCTTCAGCCGGTCGCTGACCGAGGTGATGACCCCGCTGCCGAGCTGCGCCGGTCGGCCGGTCAGGTCGAGCTCGGTGAGCACCTGCACGGCGGTCGCGTCTGTTCCCACGGGCCGGAAGGTGGCCGTGACCCGCGCCGCGCCGGCGGCGACGCCACGCCGATCGCGGGCATTGGCCTTGACCACCATCCGACGATCCGCGACATCGATCCGGACCACCCGCGCCGTGCCCTCGAAGACCAGCGGGAACGGACCGAACTTGATCTTGACGGCACCGTGGTAGACCTCGATGTCGCGCCCCCACACCGTGGCTCCTGGGAAGCACGGAGCCAGCAAGTCCAGCTGGCCGAAGACGTCGAAGACCTGATCTATCGGCGCCGGCAGATCAAAGGTGTGGGTGAGCTGCATGGCGTCATTCTGCACTGGCCGGTCCCCGCGTCTGCGGCGCCCAGTCGCAGCCGTCACATCTCAGTCGTCGGCATCCGGTGCGTCGTGATCCTCGACCGGCGACGCGAGTTGCTCCAGCACCGCCTGATGCAGTCGGCCGTTGGTCGCCACCGCATTCCCGCCACGAGGACCGGGCACCCCCGTCAGGTCGGTGAACTGACCGCCGGCCTCGGTGACCACGATCGAGCAGGCCGCCATGTCATGCAGCGCCAGTTCGGGTTCGCACGCGATGTCGACCGCTCCCTCGGCCAGCAGCATGTAGGACCAGAAGTCGCCGAACGCACGGGTCCGCCAGCAGCGCCGCATCAGGTCGACGAACGGCTGCCCCCGCCCGGACTCCACCCAGCCGGAGACCGACGAGTAGCTGAGCGAGGAGTCCTCGATCGTCGCCACGTCCGAGACCCGGCAAGGTGTCGCCGACATCAGCGATTTGCCGGCGTACGCGCCGCCGCCCAGGCTGGCCCACCAGCGCCGGCCCAGGGCCGGCGCGGAGACCACGCCCACCGCCACCTCGTCGTTGATCATCAGCGCGATCAGCGTGGCCCACACCGGCACGCCCCGCACGAAGTTCTTGGTGCCGTCGATCGGGTCGATCACCCAGCGCCGCGGACCCCATCCGGTGTCCGGCAATTCCTCCCCGTGCACCGCGTCGCGGGGCCGCGCACGGGACAACGTACGCCGCAGCGCCTCCTCCACCGCGGTGTCGGCGTCGGTCACCGGGGTCAGATCCGGCTTCGACACCACGTGCAGGTCGAGGGCTTTGAACCGGTTGGTGGTGATCGAGTCGGCATCGTCGGCGAGCAGGTGGGCCAGCCGCAGATCGTCGGTGAGATTGCGGAATGCAGGGTCGGTCGGCGCGCTCGCGGTCGAAGCTGAGGAGGTCGAAGGGGAAGTGGGGCCGGACATGGGTCGTACGCTACTGGTCCGACTCGATCATTCGGCGGAACGACTCCAGCCGCACCTCAGACAGCTCTCCTCGGCCGACGGCTTCGTCGAGGGCGCATTCCGGCTCGCTGCCGGTGTGGGTGCAGCCACGAGGGCAGTCGGCGACCAAGGCGGCGAGGTCGTCGAAGGCGGCCACGATCCGCTGCGGGGTCACGTGACTCAGCCCGAAGGACCGTACGCCCGGAGTGTCGATCACCCAGCCCGGGTCCCCGCTGATCGCTGGATCGGGCGGCAGCCGGAGCGCAATGGCGGAGGTGGAGGTGTGTCGACCACGTCCGGTGACCTCGTTGACCGAGCCGATGGCCCGCAGCGCGCCAGGAATCAAGGCATTGACCAGGGTGGATTTGCCGACCCCCGAGTGGCCGACGAAGACGCTGCGATGCCCGGCCAACGCCACGCGCAGACTGCTGAGGTCTGCGCCGGGTCGGGTCACCTGAATGGCGACATCCAGCGGGCCGTACTGCGCCAGCAGCTCGTCGGGCGGCGCCAGGTCGGCCTTGGTCAGGCACAGCAGCGGTTTCAGCCCGGCGTCGAAGCCGGCCACCAGGATCCGGTCGATCATGCCGGTCCGCGGCGGCGGGTCGGCCAGCGCCGTCACGATCACCAGCTGATCGGCATTGGCCACGATCGGCCGCTCGTAGGGATCGTCGTCATCCGCAGTGCGGCGCAGCACGGTACGCCGCGGCTCGACCTCGACGATCCGGGCCAGGGTGCCCTCGGCACCGCTGGTGTCGCCGACCACCCGCACCTCGTCGCCGACGATGACGCCCTTGCGGCCCAGTTGACGGGCCTTGGTGGCCACCACCTCGCGCCCGTTGACCAGCAGTCGATAGCGGCCCCGGTCGACAGTGATCACCAGCCCGATCTCGGCATCGGAGTAGTCGGGTCGGTCCTTGGTCCGCGGCCTGGTCCGCCGCTGAGGCCGCTCGAAGGCGGCGTGCTCGTCTGTGTAAAGGCCGGGCTGCGTCACGTGGCGGTCAGCGAATCCGGGCCATCAGGCCAACTCGGCAGACTCAGCGGAGATCTCCGCGGTGGATGCGGCGACCGAGTCGGCCAGCATCTGCTCCCACAGGGCGACGAACTCGGGCATCGTCTTGTCGGTGCAGGCGACGTCATCGAGCACGATGTCGGCGACCACCAGCCCGAGCAAGGCCCCGGCGTGCGCCATTCGATGATCCGCGTAGGTGTGCCAGGTGCCGCCACCCAACAGCCGGGGATGGATCACCAGCCCGTCGTGATGCACCCGCACTCGGGCACCCAGCGACTCCAGCTCGGTGGCGATCGCCGTGAGCCGATCGGTCTCGTGCCCACGGATGTGCCCGACCCCGTTGAGATGGCTGGTGTCAGCGGCCAGCGCCGCAAGCGCGGCCACTACCGGGGTCAGCTCGCTCACGTCGCGCAGATCGATCTCGATGTTGTCGATCTCGTCGGTGCCCTCGACGATGATCGACCCGTCTTCGTCGTAGGTCACATCGGCGCCGAACTGCTGCAGGATGTGCGGCAGCCGCATGCCCGGCTGATTGCTCTCCGAGGGCCAGTGCGGCACCGTCACCGCACCACCGGTGATGGCGGCGGCCGCGAGGAACGGGGCCGCATTCGACAGATCCGGCTCGATGATGACATCCGCGGCCGCGATCGGTCCCGGGCTCACCACCCAGCGATCGGTCTCGCTGTCGTCGATCTGCACGCCGCGGGCACGCAGCATCTCCACGGTCATGGCGATGTGCGGCCGCGATGGCAACGACTCGCCGGCATGCCGCAGGTCGAGCCCGTCGGCGAGCCGGGCGCCGATCAGCAGCAGCCCGGAGACGTACTGGCTGGAGGTCGAGGCGTCGATGGTCACCACACCGCCCGCCAGCGCACTGGTCCCGGTCACCGTGAAGGGGAGCGACTCGCCGGACACGGTCACCCCGAGCGCGGCCAGACCGTCGAGCAGCGGCCCCATCGGTCGCGCGTACGCCTGCTCGTCGCCGTCGAAGGCGACAGGGGAGTCGGCCAGGGCAGCCAGCGGGGGCAGGAATCGCATCACGGTGCCGGCCAGGCCGCAGTCGACCGTGCCGCCGGTGAAGGCCCCCGGCGGGGTGATTCGCCAGCTGTCGCCGGACTCCTCGATCTGGACTCCCAGCGCGCGAAGGCCGTCGCGCATCAGCCGGGTGTCGCGGGCGTCCAGGCCGTTGACGATGGTGGACGGGCCGTCGGACAGCGCCGCCAGCACCAGGGCTCGGTTGGTCTGCGACTTCGATCCCGGCACCCGTACGGTGGCGCGGATGGGCACCGGCGCCATCGGGGCGGGCCACGGGCCGGGAGGGGCGACGGTCACGGTCTCAGCGGTGGTCGACACAGCCGGGGAGTCTACGCGGGGACTGGCTGGTCACCGGAGTGAATTCGCCGAGTGAATCGCCGACACCGGGCTCAGTTCTCGCCCAGCTGGATGTTCTCGGCGAACTCGGCCGCGGCCTTCTTGGCTGCTGCCGACTGCTTGCTGACCTCTTTCCCGGCCGCCTTGGCGAGCCGGCTCGCCTCGTGCTGAGCCTGCCGGGCCCGCTTGGCGGCATCCTGCTGCGCCTGTCGCGCCGCCTTGGCAGCCGCGTCCTTGGCCACGACGGCCTGCTTGGTCGCGCTCTTGCCGGTGGCGGTGAGCTGTTTGCGAGCCTTCTGGGAACCGCCGACGACCGCGCCCACCAGCAGCGCGCCCTCAGCCAGCGCTGCGTCAGTGAGCTGCTTGGTCTCCTTGCCCACCTTCCGCTGCGCCTTCTTGGTATCGGCTGTCAACTGTTGTCTGGTCTGGTTGGCGCGCCAGCCGAGGCTCGGTTTGCCCTCGGTGTCGCGGGAGGCGATCAGCACACCACCCAGCAGGCTGACGTTCTTCAGGAAATGCTCCTTGGCGGCGGCTCGCTCGGCGGGGTCGCTGTGTCGCCAGAACGGGTACTTGCCGATCGTCGTGGGCACCAGAGAGAGCGCCAGCAGGCTGGCACCCAGGCGACGGCCCTTGCCGGTGGCGAGAGCGAGGCCGCCGGCGAGCTCGAGGACTCCATTGATGCGGATCCAGGTCTTGGCGTCCGTCGGCACCAGCTCGCCGACCTGTTCCGGCGCGAACCGCTGCACCTGGGGGACGACCGTGTCGACCAACGGCTCGGCCGCCGGGACCAGCGCCTCTGGATTGCGGACAGCCTTCACCCCGCTGACGATGAAGTAGGAGGCCAGCATCGTGCGAGCAGCGGAACGAAGCAACGTCATGACCCATTCCTACCGTGCCCAGGGTGGCAGGCCAACATCGACCTTCGTCAAATCGCTGTATATTCTTAGGAATATAGTTCCTCGTGATGATGTCGGTGGTGGGTTAGGGAGCTGGGAATGGACTTCTTCGACGCCTTGGTGCGCTACGAGGTGAGCCTGTGGAATGCGGTGGACCAGGAGCTGGCTCGGCAGGGTCAGATCCAGCTCGGTCAGCTGTTCGCGCTCCGGGTGCTGGGCCGTCACGACGGCCAGGCCCGCGTGCAGGACCTCAGTGACGACATCGGCATCACCGTCGGGGCGGCGAGCAAGCTGGTCGACCGACTCGAACGAGACGGATTGGCCGCCAGGCGATCGAACCCCGCCAATCGTCGCTCGTCGCTGATCGCCTTGACCGAGTCCGGTCAGCAGGCGCTGGCTTCGGCGTCCGCGGTGTGCGATGAGGCTGTGGCTCGGGCGGTCGGCGGGGAAGACATCCACACGATGACTGCCGCGCTGCGAAGACTCCAGACGCGGCTGGAACCGGAAAGGACGCGTACATGACTCGCGAGCCCACGATCAGCTACCACCTCACCGAGGTGCCCGCCGGGGCCATACCCCACGGTGTCACCGCCCGGCCCGCCGAGATCGACGGCCGTGCTGCGGTCCGGGTCGAACTGCTGGATGAGATCAGCCTGCACGGCCGGCCCGGTGTCGACTACATCGACCAGCCGACCTTCCTGATCATTCCCGCCGACTTCACCACTGGCACCATCCAGGTCGAGATCTGGAGCCGGCTCAACGGCATCTGGATGTCCGATGCCCGCGCGTTCGCCGGTCTCGCGTACCGGGTCAGTCCTGGGCGCGACAGCTTCGAGAGCGTCTACCTGCGCCCGCTCAACGGCGCCAAGGTCAGTCCGCCGGCACCCCGCGATCAGCGCGCCGTCCAGTATTTCGCCTACCCCGAGTGGCCGTTCGACCGGCTGCGCGAGGTCTATCCCGACGGTCGCTACGAGACCGGGCTCGACATCGGCCCCGGAGAATGGATCACGCTCCGTCTCTCGGTCACGACGGACGCCGTGATCGCCACCGTCAACGGCGTGACCGCACTCACCGTCAGCGAACCGAAGGCTGCGGTGCGCACCGGCGACATCGGTCTGTTCGTCGACATCGGCACCGAAGCCTTCTTCTCCAACCTCGTGATCTGCCCCAACCCGCGCCGGTAGGTTCTAAAGCATGTGCGGTCGCTATGCCTCGACCAGTCGGCCGGAGACGCTGGTCGACGAGTTCGACATCGAAGAGATCCTCGGCGATCTGCCTGGGCCGGACTACAACGTCGCGCCGACCGTGGCGGTGCCGGCGGTGCTGGAGCGGCGATCGAAGGTCGATGACCACATCACACGTCGGTTGAGCCCGTTGGTGTGGGGACTGGTGCCGTCGTGGGCGAAGGACGCCAAGGGTGGCGCACGGCTGATCAATGCTCGGGTCGAGACGGTGGCCGAGAAGCCCTCGTTCAGGCGAGCCTTCGCGAGTCGCCGGTGCCTGCTTCCGGCGGACGGCTTCTATGAGTGGTACAGCCCGGAAGCGACCGATCAGCTCCTCGGGAGTCCAGCCGGGCGCACCGGTAGGGCAGGCCGGGGCAAGAAGCAGCCGTTCTTCATCCATCGCGCCGACGGCAGCCTGCTGGTGATGGCCGGCATCTACGAGATCTGGCGAGACCCGAGCAAGGACCGCGCCGACGATTCGGCCTGGCTGCGGACCTGCTCGGTGATCACGACCGTAGCCACCGACGCCGTCGGCCACATTCACGATCGAATGCCGATGGTGGTGCCGCGCGCCTCCTGGGACGCCTGGCTCGATCCGAGACTGACCGCGCCGGAGGCCGCGCTGGAACTGTTGCAGGTGACCGAACCTGCGGCACTGGAGGCGTACGCGGTGTCGACCTCGGTCAACTCGGTGAGCAACAACGACCCGAGCCTGCTCCTGCCGCTGGCAGCCGAGGACGCAGCAGGCGACGACTCCTCGGCTGCGGACCCGATCCAGGGAACTCTGCTGTGAGCCCGGCCGCTGTGAGCCCGGCGGCCGGAACGACCGCGTACGAGGTCGAGACGCCCGAGGGGCCCGGGCGCTGGCACCTTGATCTCGCCGCGAGCCCGCGGGCGGCGGTGGCGCTTGGGCACGGTGCCGGCGGTGGGGTCACGGCGATGGATCTCGCCCTGCTGGCGGGGGCGCTGCCTGCCCACGGGATCAGTGTGGCCCGGTTCGAGCAACCGTGGCGCCTGGCCGGGCGGAAGGTGGCGACTCCGCCGCAGCGTCTCGACATCGCATGGTTGGCCGCTGTCGAAGAGCTGGTGCAGCGGCCCGGGCTGGCCGGCCTGGCTCTGATAGTCGGGGGTCGTAGCGCCGGGGCACGGGTTGCTTGCCGCACGGCGGAGGCGTTGGGTGCTGTCGGCGTGCTCTGTCTGGCGTTCCCGCTGCACCTGCCCGGCCGCCCGGAGAAGTCCAGGCTGGCCGAACTGCTGGCCCCGACCGTGCCCCGCCTGGTGCTGCAGGGCACTCGCGACACCTTCGGCAGCGCCGAGGAGCTGACGTCGGTCCTGGCAACGGCGGGTGCGGCCAGCGGATCGGGAATTGAGGTGGTGCCGGTGCCGGGCGCGGATCACTCGTTCAAGACGCTCGCCCGAGCGGAGTTCCGACCCGCCGACGTACGCTCGCTGGTCGTGGCGAGCGCCCTCCGACTGGTCGAGACGGTGAGTTCGGCCCGCTCCGGCTGAGCCAGCCCGCGCTCAAGCTGGGAACCCAAACTTCTGTCGAGCAAGCCTCACGAGTTCCGGTTAGCTCACGGTTAGCTCGACAGAAATCGTGCTCACAGCACCCGGTGTGGCTGAGGAACGCACAGGCGGGAATAAGTGCGTTCCTATCGCGTTGGATTCGGTGTGAACGCAGTCACCTGTGAGCGTCCGGAGACGCCGACGCTCGCCATGAGCGACGCGCCGGTACGCTCGTACGTGATGATCCTTCCGACTAGTTCGAGCCCCACGAGCGCCGGCGAGCACCCAGAGAGCACTACGAGCGCCAGCGAGCCGCACGACCAACCCGTCGATCTGGCCACCGAGACAGCTGAGGAACGGCACGCTCGGTTCGAGGCCGAGGCGCTGCCGTTCATCGATCAGCTCTATGCCGCCGCACTGCGGATGACCCGAAACCCCTCGGACGCCGAGGATGTGGTGCAGGAGACGTTCGCGAAGGCGTACGCGTCCTTCCACCAGTTCACGCCGGGCACCAACCTCAAGGCGTGGCTCTACCGGATCCTGACCAACACCTACATCAACTCGTATCGCAAGAAGCAGCGGCAGCCGCAGATCGCCGACGGCGAGAACGTCGACGACTGGCAGCTGGCGCGAGCCGAGTCGCACACCTCGTCGGGCCTGAAGTCGGCCGAGACGGTCGCCCTGGAGCACCTGCCCGACTCCGATGTGAAAGAGGCACTGCAGCAGCTGGCGCCGGACTTCCGGCTGGCCGTGTTCCTGGCCGACGTCGAAGGCTTCTCCTACAAGGAGATCGCCGAGATCATGGGCACCCCGATCGGGACCGTGATGTCTCGGCTCAACCGCGGCCGCAACCAGCTGCGGAACCTGCTGGCTGAGTACGCGCGAGACCGCGGCCTGACAGTGCACGAGGGGAGCCGACGGTGAGCGAGCGAGAGCTGAGCAACGACGAGTGCTGGCAGACGCTGCAACGGGTCTACGAGTTCTTGGATCACGAGTTGGACGACGCCAGCGGCGATGAGATCCGCGAGCACCTCGCGGCCTGCGAACCGTGCCTGGAGAAGTTCGACGTCGAATTGGCCGTGAAGACCCTGGTATCCCGCTGCTGCGGCGGTGACCAGGCCCCCGCGCATCTCAAAGCCAAAGTGATGATGCAGATCAGCGTCGCGAGACACGAACTGGGCTGAACTGTATCAATTGCGCTGCTCGCCGGCGCTGTATCAATTGCGCTGCTCGCCGGCGCTGTATCAATTGCGCTGCTCGCCGGCGCTTTAGGCCGCTCGTTCGTCGCGATCTGGACCGACGGAGAAGCGTGTCGCCCCAGATCACTCCTGCACTCCCGGCCGCGCCGGCTGCGCTGCGCTAGCTATTACGCGTTGGGGCGCTTGCCGTGGTTGGCGCCCTTCTTGCGGCGTGCACGACGCTTCCGACCGGTCTTTCCCATGGTTCACTCCTGTCGATGATGATGGATCAGGTTTGCCTCGGCAGAGGCACACAGCCGTCCATCTTGCCACGGCTCACCAGCGCCGGCTGAAACGTGCCGGTAACTCTGCTCATGGACGATTGGCCCGATCTGGCACGTAGCCTGATTCTTCACATTCGGATCGTTGCCAGGCGCTCACCGCCGTCTACCTTTGCGAGAGGCTCCCATACCCATGCCTTCGATGTCGGAGATCATCGCCGAGCACACGGCGCTCTCCGAGCACGACCACCGTCGCTTGAAGCAGGTGCTGTCGGAGTGGCAGCTGCTGGCTGACCTTGCCTTCTCCGATCTGGTGCTGTGGGTGCCCGACCACGACGAGAACGTCTTCTGGGCCGTCGCGCAGATCAGGCCGACGACCGGACCGACCGCGTTGCTGGAGGACGTGGTCGGGGACCTGATCGCGTACTCCCCGGAGCACCTGGTCTCCGAGGCATTCCTGAGCGGTGAGATCACCCAGACCAGCGCTAACAAGCTGAGCGCGGGCATCCCGGTCGACGTGCACGCGATCCCAGTTCGATTCGAGGACCGGGTGATCGGGGTCGTCGAGCAGCACACCAACCAGCTCGGCGTCCGCAGCCCGAGCATGCTCGAGAACTCCTACCTCGACAGCGCGTTCGATCTGGCCCAGATGGTCGCGATCGGCGACTTTCCGATCGCGACGGATCTGTCCGACCAGACCATCAACCCGCGGGTCGGAGACGGGTTCATCCGCCTCGACCTCAGCGGAAACGTGGAGTACGCCAGTCCCAACGGGCTCAGCGCCTATCGTCGGCTCGGACTGATCGGTGACCTGATCGACGAGAATCTCGCCGAGCTGACGGCCGCGCTGATGCCGGACCCTGATCGGCCGATCGACCATTCGCTGGAGTCGTTGCTGGCGGGTCGGGTGGCGCGGCGCGCTGAGGCGGTCGCCGGTGACGCGCACCTGCTGCTGCGGTCGGTCCCGTTGACCCGCGACGGCGCGCGGCATGGGGCGATCGTGCTTTGCCGGGACGTCTCCGACCTGCGCAGCAAGGAGCGCGAGCTCATCACCAAGGACGCGACCATCCGCGAGATCCATCACCGCGTGAAGAACAACCTGCAGACCGTGGCGGCCCTGCTCCGGATGCAGGCGCGCCGGATGTCAGCGCCCGAGGCCAAGCTTGCGCTCAACGACGCGATGTCTCGGGTCGCCGCGATCGCCATCGTGCACGAGACTCTCTCTCAGGCCTTCGATGAGGTCGTCGACTTCGACAAGGTGGCCGACCGGTTGCTCCGGATGGCGGTCGATGTGGCTGCGACCCGGGAAGGCGTACGCGCGGTGCGGGTGGGCAGCTTCGGGGAGGTGTCGGCCGACCTCGCGACCAACCTGTCGATGGTGATCACCGAGCTGTGCCAAAACGCCGTCGAGCACGGTCTGGTCGCCGCCGACGGGACCACCAGCAAGGGCGAGGTACGGATGACGCCGGGTGTCCGCGATGGCCGACTCCGGGTGGAGATCGCCGACGACGGGGTCGGACTGCCCGAGAACTTCAACTGGCGGCTGTCACCGAGCCTCGGACTGTCGATTGTGAACACGCTGGTCAAAGACATGGACGGGGAGTTCCGTCTGGGACCCAATCCCCATGGTGCGGGGACTCGGGCCGTAGTCGAGGTGCCGTTGCGAACGAAGAAGCGGTAGAGCTGCGACCGGACGTCGAGGTGTCCAGCCGTGTCCGTGAGGTCCGTCAGGCCGTACGGATGCGGGCGCGGGCGGCGCGACGCTTGAGAGCGCGACGCTCATCCTCGCTCATGCCGCCCCAGACCCCATGGTCCTGGCCGGCCTCGATGGCCCACTGCAAGCAGGCATCCTTGACGTCGCAGCGACGACAGACCTGCTTGGCCTCCTCGATCTGGAGCAGAGCAGGTCCGGTGTTCCCGATCGGGAAGAACAGCTCCGGATCCTCGTCCAGGCAGGCCGCGTGGTGGCGCCAATCCATGTTCCCACTCACTCCTTCTTTTGCGAGGTCCTGGGGGGAGGACCCGCGTTACAACAGCAATCTCGAGTCGTCTACACTGGCCGCCTCGGTAACGGAGACCAGACTTTCAGGCAATCGGCGTCGGCACAAGGTGTCTTCGGCGTTGGTTGGCTCACATTTCGTCTGCTCTCAGGTGCTGCAGGCTGTGAGCCGACTGGTCGTACGCTGACCTCGTGTCTCCGGCCATGAAATCGTCTTATCTCCCGGCGTTAACCCTAGCCGCAGCCCTGTTGGTTGTGATAGGGGCGGCGTCTGCGGTCTACGGCGTAATGGAACTCGTTGCCACCCGGGCCTCCCGAGCAGTGGTCGGCAGTGGTGCCGCGATCATATTGCTGGCCTATGCAGGGCTGCTGGTGATGGTTGCCAGGGGGGTGTGGCGGGGCCGCCGCTGGAGCCGGGCACCCGCGATCGCCACCCAACTGATCCAGCTGCCGATCGCTTGGAGCTTCCGCGGTGGGCAGACGACCTGGTTCGCCCTCTTGCTCGGTGCGGTGTCGCTGACCGTCATCGTCTGCCTGCTGCTTCCCACCTCGACCCGGGCGTTCGTGGGCCAGGAGCAGTAGTCCCCGCGTTTTGCACCGCTCAAAAGCCGCCCGCCTACTGGAGCTCCCCCTCCTGAAGCGCGCGTACGGTCTCCACCTCGTGGGCGACCTCGGCCTGGTGCTCGTCCTTGACCCGCCTCAGGAACGTCTTGGTGCGCTCGTGCCGTGGATTGAGGAGCACTTCGTTCGGGTTGCCCTCTTCCACCACGACGCCGGCGTCCATGAACACCACTCGGTCGGCCGCCTCCCGGGCGAAGCCCATCTCGTGGGTCACCACGATCATCGTCGTACCGCCGGCGGCGAGTTCCCGCATCACGGTCAACACCTCGCCGACCAGTTCGGGATCGAGCGCGGAGGTCGGCTCGTCGAACAGCATCAGATCCGGTTTCATGGCCAGCGCCCGGGCGATCGCCACCCGCTGTTGCTGGCCGCCGGACAGCTGACTCGGGTAGTACCGTGCTCGGTCGGCCAGTCCGACCATCTCCAGTAGAGCCATGGCCTCGGCGGTTGCCGCCGCTTTGCTGATCTTCTTGACCTTGGTCGGGGCCTCGACCACATTTCCCAGTGCGGTCATGTGCGGGAACAGGTTGAACCGCTGGAAGACCATCCCGATCCGGGACCGCTGCCGGGCGATGTCGGAGTCCTTGCGGACGTGCAGCTTGCCCTTGCGCTCCTCGATGCCGATCAGCTCACCATCGACCCAGATCCGGCCCCCGGTCAGGGTCTCCATCTGGTTGATCAGTCGCAGGAACGTGGTCTTCCCAGAACCACTCGGCCCCAGCAGGCAGACCACCTCGCCGCGGTCGACGGTGAGGTCGACCCCCTTCAAGACCTCGTTGTGCCCGAAGTGCTTGATCACGTTGACGGCTTTGACCAGATGCCGGTCCTGGTGCCGCTGTTCGCCGTGCTCCTGCGCCGCGCTCACTTCGCCGCTCCGATCTGCAATCCGGCCGCCGCCTTGGGCTGCACCGTGGTGCCGAACCCACGCCCGAAGTGCCGTTCCAGATAGGTCTGACCGATCATCAAGATGCTCGTCGCGATCAGGTAGTAGAGGGTCGCGGCCACGAACACCGGGAAGAGCTGGAAGGTCCGGGCGCCGATCTGGGAGAGCTGGAAGAACATCTCAGTCGACAGCGGAAGAGCGATCAGCAGCGAGGTGTCCTTCAACATGGCGATGGTCTCGTTGCCCGTCGGCGGCACGATCACCCGCATCGCCTGGGGCAGGACGATCCGGCGCATGGCCAGGCTGCGGCTCATGCCGACCGCCTGCGCGGCCTCCATCTGCCCCTTGTCGACGCTGTTGATCCCGGCTCGGGCGATCTCGGCCATGTACGCCGCCTCCGAGGCAGCCAGACCGACGATCGCCCCGATGAAGCCGGAGAACAGCGTGTTCGCGTCCACGCTGTAGAACCGCCAGTCACCCGACAACCCGAGCCAGTCGATGATCACCCAGTCGAAGGGCACACCGAAGGACAGACCGCCGCTGGCGAGCGGAAACAAGATCCCGAGCACCCCCATGATGGTCAGCAGCACGAGCCGGGGAATGGCTCGGAAGAACCAGGTGTACGCCCACGAGACCGCACGCAGCACCGGGTTGGTCGACAGCCGCATCACGGCCAGGATCACGCCGCCGATCACCCCGAACAACATGGCCAGCACGGTGCACATCAAGGTGCCCTTGATGAAGCCCTCGATCACCACGGACTGGTTCATCGCCTCGAAGACGAACGGCCAGTTGAACGCCGGATTGGTCAAGACCATGTGCAGGAACATCAGCGCCAGCACGGCGATGACCGCGATCGCCACATACCGCCCGGGGTGGCGGACGGGCACCGCGTGGATGATGCCCGGCCGCTCCTGGTCGGCTGAGTCTGTCGACTCGACCGGCGACTCGCTCATTTGACTTCGAAGGTGTCGATCGCGCCGCCCTCGGTGCCCCAGGCCTTGAGGATCTCCAGGTAGCTGCCGTCGCTCTTCATCTCGGTCAGCGCCTCGGCGACGACGTCGGCCAGCTGCTTGTTGTCCTTGGCCACGACCACTCCGTACGGGGCGGCGTCGTAGACCTCGCCGAGCAGCTCCAGCTTGCCGCCGGACTGCGACACCGCGTACGCCGTCACGGGCGAGTCGGCCAGCATGGCGTCGGCTTTGCCGGTCACCACGGCAGCGGTGACGGTGTCCTGGCCGGCGTACTTCTGGATCTTCATCGGGTTACTGCCGCACTTCTTCTGCCGCGCCGGCAGGTCGTTCTGGTCCTGCACGGTGTCGGCCTGGACGGCGATGTTCTTCCCACACGGGTTGTTCGGATCGATGCCCTTCGGATTGCCCGCCTGGGTGGCCCACTGGGTCCCGGCGTTGAAGTAGCTGACCATCAAGACCTGTTTGCGGCGCTCGTCGTTGATGGTGAACGAGGACACTCCGAGGTCGTACTTGCCGCTGGTGATACCGGGGATGATGGTGCCGAATTTGGCGTTCTCCCATTCGGCGGTGACGCCCAGCTTCTTCGCCACGGCGTTGAACAGGTCGACTTCACTGCCCACGATCTTCTTGCCCTCGGTGAACTGGTTGGGGGCATAGCTGGCATCGGTGCCGATGTTGAGCTTCCCGGAACTGCGGATGTTCTCCGGCAGCTTGGCGTTCAGATCTGTGTTGGCGCTGACTTCGGCGGTGGGCGATCCCGGGGTGCCGCCGCCGCTCAACGAGTCCGAGCCGCAGGCCGACAACAGCGTGGCCGCGATGCTCGCCGAGACGAGTGCCAACTTGGTGATGGTGCGCATGACGAGATGTCCTCCAGAAGTTGGTGGCACGAAGAAACTTCGGTGTATGCAGATGTTCACCGGATTCTTATGCATCCTGCCACGAAATGCGCATGAAACTGTCGAAACGGGGATGACTGGAACCGGATCGAAATATCGATCGGCGAAGCAAATTGATCGCCTCGTGAGGTGCCTGCCGGGGTGCGAGCGCTCCCTCGGCGGGGTCAGGACAGTTGGCGCGCTCCTGCGGAGGGGATGCCGACGAAGTGGGCCGGTGTGCGATAGCCGGCGGCCGCGAAGGCGGCGCCGATCGCTCGGGCAACGTCATCGGCGCGACCGATGTCGAGCAGTGCGATGATGCAGCCGCCGAAGCCGCCGCCGGTCATCCGGGCCCCGTAGGCGCCGGCCTGCTTCGCCGTCTCGACGGCAAGATCCACCGTCGGCACGGTGATCTCGAAGTCGTCGCGCATCGAGGCGTGGGAGGCGTCCAGCAACGGCGCCAGTCCGAGATAGTCCCGCGCTTTCAGTCGTTCGGCAGCGGTCAGCACACGCTGGTTCTCGGTGACGACGTGGCGAACCCGGCTGCGCATCACCGGATCCTCCAGCCTGGCTAGAGCGGCATCGAGGTCGGTGACGTCCCGCAGCGCGGTCACCCCGAGGAGCTTTGCCGCCTCCTCGCAGCTGGCGCGGCGGGCGGCGTACTCGCTGTCGACCAGGGCGTGCGGCGTGCGGGTGTCCAGCACGAGCAGCTCGAGGCCAGCTGCGGCGAGATCAAGTGGTACCTGGTCGACGTCGAAGGTGCGGCAGTCGAAGAAGAGCGCATGACCGGCCTCGCACAAGGTGGAGGCGGCCTGGTCCATCTGGCCGGTCGGGGCGCCGACGAAGGCGTTCTCGGCACGGCGGGCGAGCTTGGCCCGCTCCATCGGCTCGATGGCTAGATCGTCGAGGCCGGCGAGAGCGGCCAGGGTCGCGCACTCCAGCGCGGCGGAGGAAGACAGCCCGGCACCCATCGGCACGTTCGAGGTCAACACCAGATCGGCACCGCCGATCGAATGGCCGGCCTCTTCCAAAGCCCACACAACTCCGGCAAGGTATGCCTGCCAACCGGTCATGCCGGGAACTAGCTCGGCGCGGCTGAACGTCTCGGTCAGATCGCCGTTGAGAGTGCGGACCCGCCAGGTGCCATCCGTACGCGGCCCGGCCGCGATGGTGACCCGGTGGGGCAGCGCGAACGGCATCACGTACCCGTCGTTGTAGTCCGTGTGCTCACCGATCAGGTTCACCCGTCCGGGGGCCGCCCAGATGCCTGTGGCGGGCTGGCCGGTGAGATCGGCGTACGCCGTGGCAACGGCTTCGACGTCGGGTTGAGAGGACTGCTCAGCGGTCATGAGGGGCAGCGTAGCGACTGTCACTACCCTGGCACCCATGCTCGCTGCCTATGCGGTCACCGCAGATCTCGAAAAGCCACTGAATGCCCTCGAGGTAGGTGAGATCGACCCGCCCGCGGTGCCGACGGACTGGGTCACGGTGCGGGTCAAGGCCGCGGCACTCAACCACCACGATGTCTGGTCGTTGCGAGGTGTCGGCCTGCCGGCCGAACGGCTGCCGATGATCCTGGGCTGCGATGCGGCTGGGGTGACCGAGGACGGCCGTGAGGTGGTCGTCTATGCCGTGATCAATGACCCTGGGTACGCCGGGGAGGACGAGACACTGGATCCTCGCCGTTCGCTGTTGTCGGAGCGCTATCCCGGAACGCTCGCCGAGCTGGTACGGGCGCCGGCTCGCAATCTGGTCGACAAGCCGACCGGACTGTCGTTCGCCGAAGCGGCGTGTCTGCCCACGGCCTGGCTGACCGCGTACCGGGCATTGTTCACCTCCGGTGCACTGCGGCCCGGGGACTCGGTCCTGGTGCAAGGTGCCGGGGGAGGCGTGTCGACGGCGGCGATCATGATCGGCCGGGCAACCGGTCTGCGCGTCTGGGTGACCTCGCGCAGCCCCGAGCGAGTGGAGCGGGCCGTGGCGTTGGGCGCTCATCGTGGGTTTGCGGCGGGGGAGCGGCTGCCGGAGAAGGTCGATGCCGTCGTCGACAGCGTGGGCGCCGCCACCTGGTCGCACTCGATCAACTCGCTGCGACCGGGCGGTCGGCTGGTGACCGTCGGCACCACCTCTGGGGCGGATCTTCGTTCGGCCGAGCTGACGAAGATCTTCTTCAAGCCGCTCCAGGTGATCGGCAGCACCATGGGCACCCGCTCGGAGCTCGAGGCGGTGCTGCACCTGGTGGCCAACACCGGGATCCGTCCGATCATCGACCGCGTACTCCCGCTCGCCGAGGCCGCCGACGGTCTGGCGGCGATGGCATCCGGCGACCTCTTTGGCAAGATCGTCCTGGAGCCATGAGACGCCGGCGCCGACTGGACGATCCACCGGAGAGTCTGGGTGTTGTGGTCCATGGCCCAGTTGTCATCGGGCGGGCGCCAGGAATCGCGGTAGGCCTGCGGTGCATCTTCGGCTATCCGTCGGGGCTGCTTTTCCAACTGGTGCTGCGGGCTTGGGGCGTCCAGGCTGAAGCAGCTGCGCGGCGCTCGGACTATGGCGTCGGCTACCACGACAGCAGCGCGGCTGGTCGGCGGTCAAGATGCCTGCTGTCCGTCGAGGCCGACGGTCGTCCCCAGCCACTGCAGCCCATGCGAGAAGAGACCTCCAGCGGTGAGGACGCGTTCGATCATGAGGCGACCTACTGGTTGAGTCCGCTGCCGCAGGACCGTGAGTTGGCACTGACTGTTGGCTGGCCGGAAGCCGGACTCCCGAGCAGACCTGCCACGTCACGCTGGGTGAACTGGGTGATCTGAGCGCCCGCATACTGCCTTTGACGTGACGTAAGCCCATCGCGGCCCGACGCACCTTGCGGTGCGATCTGCTTACCTATCGCCGGTGAGGGGTTGAAAGGTGCGCAGATGTAGTTTCGTTCGTCGGAAGCTACACCTAGGCACCTCTCGGTAGTCGGCTTCAGGCATCAGAGCGGTCCCAGCACTTCAGCCACGGCGGCATCGAGTTGGAGGGTCTCAAGCACGGTGAGCAACTGCCGTTCCTCGTAGCGGAAGTGGCTCTCCATGATCGCGGCTATCCCGTCGAGGTGCTGTTCCAGCTCCTCCGCGTCTGAAGTGCTGGCCGAAGCAGTACGCAGGCCGTCGAGAAGGTTGGCGATCATCGTGTGGTCCTGCTCGAGCCTGCGTAGCACCGGTGCGAGGTCCGGGTAGGCCGCCTCGATCGCGGGAAACAGTCTGCGGTCCTCGCCTTGGTGGTGTCGGTCCAACGCGGTGCAGAAACCATGGCAGTACAGCAGCAACTCACGGCCCAGCAGGGGATCCTGCTGACCGCCGTGCAGCCCATCCCGCACGACAGCCAGCGCCTGGCGAAGGCGTACGTGCGCTCGGCGCAGTTCGGTAGCCCAGGCGATCAGCCTGGTCGTCTCTCGCTCAGTCACGCGAGAACGAAGGGTACGACGAGTGCATCGTCAACTCCCTCGGTTTCGGCGCCTCCATGCCTGACACGGACTGCCACCAGCACGCGACGCTGCTGTGAGCCTATCGCCTACTCGGATCTGGGCAGATCCGCCGAATGTCGGGCAGGCGGAGCGCAATGAACCCTGCAGGTGAGCCACTGTCCTCCACCGACAGCAAGACCCAAGACTTGCCGACGCCTACGACGTAGCCGTCGATCTGGTCGGCCTTATTGATCCGTCGGACGATATGGAGGCAGTCATGCCGTCGTCGAGCCCGACGAAGATACTTCCGGAGTCTCTTGAGTCGCGACATGCGGCGAGTATGCGGCACTCGAGCCTCGTCCGAACAATGAACTCCAGACGCCATACGCCGCTGCACGAGGGGAGGTGCACCGCGGTACGCATCCGACGTACGTCTCGCGCCTGCGGGCCAAAGACGACCGCGGACCAGGCGGAAGGCCCGGACGTGTGGCGCCGCCGGGCCACAAATGACGGACGGCCGAGCGCGAACCGCGAACCTTGAGCACCTTCGGGCCACAGCCGATCGGCCGCTGGGCTTGCACAGAGCACATCTCGCGCCCCTGCCACAGGTAGCAGCCGCAGTAGCGGGGGATGCACACGTTTCGCGCCCGCGGGCCAGAGATGGCCGCGGAGCAGGAGGGAGGCCCGTACGGATCGCGCCCGCGGGCCAACAACGATCACGAACGGCGCAGGGCACCCGTACGGATCGCGCCCGCGGGCCACAAAAGCCCGCCCAGGACCTGCCCGACGCGCGACGCCCGACTACGTGCAGGCGGGCTCAGTCCTCGTCGTCGTCCAGGCGAGCGAGCCAGGTAGCCAGTTGATCGACGGCCGCCTCGTACTCGGGGTGGACGTCGACGAAGATCCGCAGTTGCTCGCTGAGCCAGGCCAGGGTGACATCCTCCTCACCCCGGCGCGACTCCAACTCCTCGATCCCACGATCGGTGAAATACATCCGGCCCTCGATTTAGCCCAGCAGATCCGACTCAGCGCAGCGCAGAATCAGGCGAAAGCGGACTCCAGCAACTCACGCTGCTGGGCCTCGTGCACCTTCGCCGAGCCCACCGACGGCGCCGAGGAGGCGGGCCGGGTGTGCGGCGTCACGGTCCACTGCCGATCGGGATCCACGGTTCCCAACGCCGAGACCAGGTTCAGGGCCATGAACGGCCAGGCCCCCTGGTTGACCGGCTCGTCCTGCACCCAGAGCAGATCGGATCCGGCGTTCGGCATAGCCCGCAACTCGGCGACGATCTCCGCGGCCGGGAGTGGATAGAGCCGCTCGAGCGGCAGGATGGCGGTGTCCCACCGATCCAACTGGGCTCGCTTGTTGACCAGGTCCCAGCGCACCTTGCCCGAGCACAGGATCACTCGGCGGACGGCCTCGGCATCGATGATGTACGGATCGGACAGCACCGGGCACCAGTTGCCATCGGTGAAGTCCTCCGGCTGGGAGACTGCCAGCTTGTTCCGCAGCATCGACTTCGGGGTCATGATCACCAGCGGGCGGTGCCGCTCACCGATGGCGTGCTGGCGCAACAGGTGGAAGTGGCTGGCCGGCGTGGAGGGCTGGGCCACGGCCATCGAGTCTTCGGCGGCCAGCTGCAGATAGCGCTCGATCCGGGCTGAGCTGTGGTCCGGGCCCTGGCCTTCGTAACCGTGCGGCAGCAGCAGTGTGACACCCGACTTCTGAGTCCACTTGGCCTGACCGGACGAGATGAACTCGTCGATGATGGTTTGCGCCCCGTTGGCGAAGTCGCCGAACTGGGCCTCCCACAGCACCAGCGCATCGGGCCGGGCGACCGAATAGCCGTACTCGAATCCCATCGCCGCGTACTCGCTGAGCAAGGAGTCGAAGACGTGGAACTTACCCTGGTCATCGTCGAGATGCTTGAGCGGGACGTACGCCTCGCCGGTCTTGCGATCGACCACACTGGCGAACCGGGAAACGAAGGTTCCGCGACGGCTGTCCTGGCCGGTGAGCCGGACGGTACGCCCTTCGAGCAGCAGCGAGCCGAACGCCAGGATCTCGGCGGTGCCCCAGTCGATGTTGCCCTGAGTGATGGCAGTCGCCCGGCGTTGCAGCTGCGGCATCACCTTCGGATGGACGGTGAAGCCTTCCGGGAAGGTGAGGTGGGCGTCGGCGATCCTCTTCAAGACCTCCGGGGTCACTGCCGTGCCATGGCCGGCCGCCTCCTTGCTCGGGTACGCCGGCACGAGTTGGTGCTCCTCGACCGGCGGTGTGCGCGTGGCGTCACGAACCTCGCGGAAGACGCTCTCCAGTCGCTGTTGGAACCGGGACATGACATCCTCGGCATCCTCGATCGTGATGTCGCCACGACCGATCAGCGCCTCGGTGTAGAGCTTGCGGGTCGACCGCTTCTTCTCGATCAGGTCATACATCAGCGGCTGGGTGAAGCTCGGGTCGTCGCCCTCGTTGTGACCGCGGCGGCGATAGCACACGATGTCGAGCACGACGTCCTTGTTGAACTCCTGCCGGAAGGCGAACGCGAGCCGAGCCACCCGCGTGCAGGCCTCCGGGTCGTCGCCGTTGACGTGGAAGATCGGCGCCTGCACCATCCGGGCCACGTCGGTGCAGTACATCGACGAGCGGGACTCGGTGGGCGAGGTCGTGAAGCCGACCTGGTTGTTCACGATCACGTGGATCGTGCCGCCGGTGCGATAGCCACGCAGCTGAGACAGATTGAGCGTCTCGGCCACCACGCCCTGGCCGGCGAAGGCCGCGTCACCGTGCAGCAGCACCGGCAACACCGGGAACTCGCCACCCCGGTCGAGGATGTCCTGCTTGGCCCGGGCGATGCCCTCCAGCACCGGGTTCACCGCTTCGAGGTGGCTCGGGTTGGCGGCCACCGACGTCTTGATCGTCGCGCCACTGAGAGCCGTGAACTCACCCTCCGCACCCAGGTGGTACTTGACGTCACCCGAGCCCTGGACGGTACGCGGATCGATGTTGCCCTCGAACTCGCGGAAGATCTGCGCGTAGCTCTTGCCGACGACGTTGGCCAGCACATTCAGCCGGCCGCGGTGCGGCATGCCGATGCAGACCTCCTCCAGCCCGTGGTTCGCAGCCTGCTCGCAGACCTCGTCGATCACCACGATGGTCGACTCGCCGCCCTCCAAGGAGAAGCGCTTCTGACCGACGAACTTGGTCTGCAGGAAGGTCTCGAAGATCTCGGCCTCGTTCAGCTTGTCGAGGATCCGCAGGTGCTCCTCGCGAGGCAGTGACTCATGCCGGCGCTCCACCCGGTCCTGGATCCACTTGCGCTGGGCCGGCTCCTGGATATGCATGTACTCGATGCCGATGGTGCGGCAGTAGGAGTCGCGCAGGATGCCGAGGATCTGGCGCATCTTCATCAACCCGCGGCCGCCGGCGAACGAGCCGGTCGCGAACTCGCGGTCCAGGTCCCACAGGGTCAAGGCGTGGGACTGCACATCGAGGTCGTGATGGGCCCGCTGCCGATACTCCAGTGGATCGGTGTCGGCCATCAGGTGTCCACGGACCCGGTAGGCGTTGATCATCTCCATGATCCGGGCCTCTTTGGGGACCTGATCCTCATGGTCGGCGCTGATGTCCTGTGCCCAGCGGATCGGCTCGTACGGGATCCGCAACGCGCCGAAGATGTCGTCGTAGAAGCCGTCCTCGCCGAGCAGCAACGCGTGCAACCGGGCCAGATACTGCCCCGACTGGGCTCCTTGGATGACGCGGTGGTCATAGGTCGAGGTGAGCGTCATGACCTTGGAGACACTCATCTGGGACAGCTTGTCGGGATCGGAGCCTTGGAACTCCGGCGGGTAGTCCATCGAGCCGACCCCGATGATCGCGCCCTGGCCGGACATCAGCCGGGGGACCGAGTGATTGGTGCCGATGGTGCCCGGGTTGGTCAGCGTGATGGTGGTGCCGGCGAAGTCCTCGACCGCCAGTTTGCCGGCGCGCGCCTTGCGGACGACATCCTCGTACGCGGCCCAGAACTGGGCGAAGTCGAGACTTTCGCAACTCTTGATGCTGGGCACGAGCAGTTGCCGGGTGCCATCGGACTTCGGCAGATCGATGGCCAGCCCGAGGTTGATGTGTCGCGGCACGATCATGTTCGGCTTGCCGTCGACGACCTCGTAGCCGTTGTTCATCTCCGGATGGGTCTTCAGCGCCTGCACCATCGCGAAGCCGATCAAGTGCGTGAAGCTCACCTTGCCGCCGCGGGCTCGCCGGAGGTGGTTGTTGATCACGACCCGCTGATCGATCAACAGCTTGACCGGCAGCGAACGGACGCTGGTGGCCGTCGGCACCGACAGCGAGACTTCCATGTTCTTCGCGGTCCGCGCCGGGGTGCCGCGGAGCACGGTCTTGACCGGCTCCTCCAGGTCCACCGTCGGCCGGTTCGACGGGTTCGGCGGGTCGGCCGGTACGCCGCCGCGCTTACCTGGTGCGCTTGGGCGGGCGTTCTTGTTGGTGGTGGGCTGCTCGACGGTCGCTGGCCGACGGGCCGGAGCCGGTTGCCTGGTCGCTGTCGAGCTCGAGGCGGGTCTAGACGCTGGGGTGGGTGAGCTCGACGCCGTGGCCGGGGCTTGCTGGCTCGGTGCCGCGGCTGGGGTGGACCTCACCGTCGGCGCACTTCGGGTAGCGGCAGGAGTCGCCGCGGACCGGGTGGTCTGGCCAGCACCGGCTCCGCCGGCGCCGTTTGGTCCAGCGCCAAGCCGATGAGTCTCGAAGTACTTCGCCCAGCTCGGGTCCACCGAGGTGGGGTCCGAGACATACTGCTCGTACATCTCCTCCAGCAGCCAGTCATTCGCGCCGAACTCCTCAGCTATGGCGTCGGTGGCTGCCTTGGAGTGGCTGGATGGGTCGGGCACGGGGGCCACAATCGCCTTCTTCCGTCGCGGTCTGCTGGGCGAGGGTCGATCCCGCCCGCGTCGTTGCCTAGGTTACCGACATTGTCATACCAGCGACGCGCTGGTCAGGCGCGTCGTCCTGGCAAGTCGGGTATGGATTTCTGGTTCGACGCAGCCCAGCTGCCGGGCAGCCAGCCACAGCGCCCCGACCACGCCGGTCTCGGCGGTCAGTGGCGGTCGGCTCAGCGACTCGGCGAGCCGGTCGGTGAGCGCCGACCGGACCGGGCCCGGCCGGGTCGCCACCGATCCCGCGAGCACGACCGGGAGGGTCGGGTCGAGGTCGAGGTCCAGCAGCGTCTCGACCAGGTGCTCGGCAGCGCGCCCGGCGATCGCAGTAGCGACCGGGTCGTCGGCATGGCGGCTCACCAGCTCCGCGAAGCCCGCCAACCAGATCGGCGGCTGGGTGTAGCAGAGCTGGACGAGCGCGACCGGGTCGAGGCCGGTCCCCGCTGCCTCGACCACCGCGTGCGTAAGTGGACCGAGCCCGGTGACGTCGGCCTGCAGCTGCCGGACGGTGGCCCGGACGGCCTCCCGGCCGAGCCAGAAGCCAGAGCCCTCGTCACCGAGCAGCCAGCCCCAGCCATCCCGGCGCTCCCGCAGGTCACCGTCGAGGATCCGGCCGGCGACCGCGCCAGTGCCGGCGACCAGCACGTACCCCTCTCGCTCTGCGGTGGCCGAGGAGAAGGCCACGCTCAGGTCGGACACCAGGCGGACGCCGATGCTCATGCCCTCCGGCAGCAGCGAGGCGACGAAGGCCTGGTCGCCGCGGGCGCCGCCAGCCAGTCCGACCACCGCTGCGCCGATCGTGGTCCGGTCGACCTCGGTCTGGCTCAGGCACTGCTCCACGACCGTGCGGATTCGGCCAGCCGAGGTCTGCAGACCCACGCTGTTCGGGTTGCCAGCAGGGCCGGCTGCCAGGCCGAGCACCTCCCCGCTGAGGCTCGCAATAGCGACGCGGGTGGACGTACCGCCGACATCGGCGCCCAAGATGAGCGATCCCACGACTCCATCATCCCGCAGGACGTGCCTGCTGCGGCGATATTGCTTCAGACTTCATGCATGACGAAGCGTCCAGTTCGAACCGGACCGAGCGGCCGTCGGACGGCTGTGCCGGCTTGACGCCGGCCTTGCTGCTGCGCGAGACCGCGGGTCTGTATGACCTGCTCGGTGAGCATCTGAGCGTGGACTTTGCGAACGCGGCGGTGAGGTCGGCCGGGGTGGTCGCGGGATGGTGGCCGGCGCGGACAGCATCGACGACCCGAGCGTGCTGCGGCACGGCGGCATGCCGAGGCTGTTCGGCGGGATCCGGGCGCCGCCGACGATCGGCACGCTCCTGCGCTCGTTCACCCACGACCCTCCGGTTTGGGAATCTTGCGTTCCCGCGGTCTTGACCAGGGCTTCGGTGGGCATGGTCTCGGTGACCACCGCACCTGGCACGCGGCCATCTGGTCTCCGCCTGGCTGCTGCCATCCATGAACAATGAGACGATGAGCCCGGTGGAGCCCTGCGTGCCCGACGATCCCGCCGACGGCTGGTTCGGGGAGAGCGTCGCCGCGACCTACGACGCGCCTGGCGGCGCCAACGCGCCGGAGCCGGCAGCCGCCGCCGTCGACGTGCTCGAGGATCTGGCCGGCGGCGGGCGGGTGCTGGAGTTCGCGGTCGGGACCGGGCGGATCGCCGCCCCGCTGGCCGCGCGTGGGGTGCCGGTGTGCGGGATCGAGCTGAGCAAGGCGATGGCGGCGCGGATCGAAGGCAAGACCGGCGGCGCTTCGGTCGACGTCACGATCGGCGACATGACCTCGACCCGGGTGCCGGGTGAGTTCTCGCTGGTCTACCTGGTGTTCAACACGATCAGCAACGTGACCACCCAGGACGGGCAGGTCGACGTGTTCGTCAACGCGGCCGCCCACCTGCGGCCGGGTGGGCTGTTCTTGATCGAGGTCGGGCTGCCCGATCTGCGTCGGCTGCCACCAGGGCAGGACATCGTTCCGTTCGCCGTGTCGCCTGCTGGCGAGGGCGCCGGGTAGGTCGGCTTCGACCAGGACGACGTGGTGACCCAGGAGTTCAGCTCGAACCATATGACGGTCTCCGCCGACGGCACCGGCCGGTTCCGCTTGATCCCCTTCCGGTACGCCTGGCCGGCGGAGCTGGACCTGATGGCACGGCTGGCGGGCATGAGGCTCAAACACCGTTGGGCGGGCTGGGATCGCGCGGACCTGACCGCCGACAGCGCCGCGCACGTGTCCGTGTGGGTGAAGGCGTAGACACGACGATCTCGAGTTGGAGACCTTGGCGGAGACCGTCGGCGCTCTGCTGCCGAACTCACCCGTCCGCGGTGCCGGCGTCTGGGGTCGCGACCGCGGCAATGCGGGCCGGCTGGGGCTCGTCGGGTCCCTGGTCGAGCCGGAACGGCGGATACTCGTCTCGCATTAGCGCCACATAGGTGATCACCCGGTAGATCCACCGGTTGGCGCCCATCAGCAGGTCGAAGATCGTCGCCGGATAGCGTCGGGTGAACAGCAGAACCACCCCGGCGACCAGGATGAGGATGCCGAGTAGGGAGATCCCGCCGATGCGGCGCACATCGGTAGCACCGAATTCGCCAGCGGTCACCCAGTACCAGCTGTTGCCGGTGATGAGGGCGACGACCAGCAGCTGCGGGATCGCCAGCAGCCAGGACTTGATCAAGACCAGGCCGCGGGAGTGCCGCTCGGGATACTCGACGTCGAAGTCGGCCGGGTAGTCAGTGCGGTCAAGGGTGAACGGTGGATACTGATCGGTCCCCAAGGCGGAGTGTGAGTAGAACCCAACTCGCCAAGCCCAGCCGAGCACGCCGACGTTGAACGAGAACAGGCTGCGCGGATAGCGGGCGGTGATCAAGATCGCGAACCAGGCCACGAGCGTCGTCACCGCGAACGCGACGAACAAGAAGGCCAGCACGATCACATGCGGGATGATCAGCACCCACTTGACCAGCCAGAGCCAGCGCGACAGGCTGCCGTCGAGGTGCCCGGTCAACCGGGCGGGATAGCCTGGGGCGCCCGCTTGCACCGCCCCCGCGACAGGGGTCTGGGCCATTGGCGCCGCGTTGGACCGACGCCCCAGGCCGGCGGCGCCGATCACGAGCATGGTAAGCCCGCCGGCCAGCGCCACCAGCGCGCCGGCTCCAACGCCGGCGGTGATCGGCAGGGACAGCTCTGAGCGGGCGCCGGCTTGCACATCGGCCGCGACCGGGCTGCTGCCGTCGGCGTTCATCACGACCGCCATCCAGTTCCCGGACCCTCCTCTGAAGGCTGAAGTGGGCTCTGATCCCTACTCTTGTTCGCCGTGGTCGATCTGGTCAGGTCCCGAGGTCCCGAGCGGCGTGGTCGTTCGGTCCGTTTGAGACCACCGCCGGAGTCGTGGCCACGGCCACCGCGCGCCGCTCCGCACGGAGCAGCAGCACCAACGGGGGAACGATGACGAGGACGTAGACGGTCACGAACCAGCCGAACAGCCTGGCGTAGTCCCCGCCGGTCGCGAGGTTGACGGCGTTGAAGAGCGCACCACCGAGGAGCATCAGCAGCCCGACGGCAGCCCGCCCCGCATACCGGGCCAGTCTGCTGCGACTGGCCAATACCGGGGCCGCGACGGCCACGACGACGCAGACCGACCAGAAGACCTGCAGCCAGAGGAACTCGTTCATCGCGCCCTCCCAGCACCCAGCCCAGGTCGTTGGCGATTCGATCGCATCGCAACCGGCCGGTCAGGCCAGGGGCCAACGTCCCAGGTCAAGGTGACCTTCGTCGGACTCGACTGGCCGGGTGATGTGAACGGCCTCGAGGGTGCGACCTTGGTCGGCTCCAGCCGGGCAGTGTGGCCCTATTTGGGGTGTGGTCGGTGACCCAGGATGGCCGTACCGAGAGATGGCATTGAGGAAGGGGCGTCATGTCCACCAACCACACGGATACGTCCCGGCGTCAGCAGGTTCAGCCGTCGGTCAACGGCGGTGCCGGTGGCGCCATCTACCTGCTCGGCGTGATCGGCGCGATCGTGTTCTTCTGGGCGCAGGCACACTCGTTCGTCCAGTACCTGGCCGCCGTCTTGAAGGCGCTGGTCTGGCCGGCATTCATCGTCTTCGGTGCGCTGCGCGCGCTGTTCGGATGATCGACATGAACCGGCCGAAGCGCAGCGAGGGTGAGATCACGATCGGCAGTCCCGCGGCGGTGGTGTTCGACTAAACGGCTGCTCGAAAGCCCGCCGCCCGGCAGAGGCTGATTCAGAAGGCGATTGGTGAGGAGGGGTCGATGCCTGGCGGTGACGGTGATCACTCGCGGCTGCGCGGAGATCGCGTACGGGTCGCGGGGACCGATTCCGCGCCCGAGGAGTGGTTGGTGGTCGAGTGTCATCATCTGGCCCGGCTGGAGTATCCCGACGGACCGGGCCACCGTCCGCTGATCGTGGAATACCAGGCCGATGGCGGTGAAATCACTCTCCTCATTCCGCCCAGCGAGGTGAGCCTGGCCGGACTCGATGGTCGCGTGGTCGCGTTGGAGATCCTGAACGAGTACCTGGCGCCGACCGCGGAGCAGGTCCGGTTGATCGGTCGGGCAGAGGTCAAGGCCGGCAGTTCCGAGGCCGTCTGCGCAGGTCACAACGGATGGTCGGGCCGAGAACTCGGGCCGACGGTGATCGCGATCCCGATCCGCGTCGCCCACGGCGCGTACTGATCTCGGCCCTAGCCTCGGGTCGAGCACGGTCGGCGTCACCGGCCGGTTGGCCGAGCTGCTGGGACGCCGGCCTGCGGAGCGCCGACGCCGCGATGCGCGAAGGCCCAGGCCAGCATGGCTGGGGCGATGATCAAGACAAGCCAGGAGATCGCGATCGCGGCCACCTCGAATCGGTAGTCGAGCTGGCTGCCGTAGCGGATCGGGTAGTAGACCAGGGCGGCCGCGGTCATGGCTGCCCCGCCGAGGAAGACCCATCCCGCCATGCGCGCCGCCCGCGATACGAGGCCGCTGGCCCAGGCGGCACCGAGGAACCCGAAGCCGACGTTCAGGGTCGCGTAGCCGGCGTTCTCCAACGCGATGAACAGCCCGTACGGGTGGTAGGACGACCAGGCGGACAGGCCCTCGGTCTGGCCAGCTAGCAACGCGGGCTGCAGGACGGTCAGCTGAACGGCATAGTCGATCACCAGGATCCCCGCCGCGATCATGACGAACATGGCGCCCACCCGGCTCAGCGTGCGGCGCCGCGGCGGGACCCAGTCGTGCAGGCAGCCGGCCAGCACCACTGCGAGCGCGGTCACCAGCAACCCCGGGTACAGCCACAGGTAGTCGCGGGGGACGAACGCCCCGGCGTCGGTGTATGGGTAGGTCACGACGCATCCGGTCTGGCAGTACGGCCCAGAGCGCGGCAGCGTCGTCACCGCCACGGCCAGCGCGATCGCCGCCGACACGGCCGTCAGCAGGGCCACCCAGAAGCTCAGGCGTGCCGACGGCTGGCTCGCGGAGCTGTCGGTTTCCATCGCTTCACCTGGCTGTCGGGTGCAGCCGGTCGTGGGTGAGGGCGGCCAGCATCGTCAAAGCCAAGCCGCCGAATGCCAGCATCGTCAGCACCGCGACCAGGCCGCCGCTTTCGACCTCGGCAAGCCAGTACAGCACGACCATGCCGGGGAACAGACCCAGAAGCGCCAGCACGGTGATCACCAGCAGCGGTCGCCACGCTCGGCTGAGCCGGCGGCGGACGCGGCCCGGTGGGCGAGCGCGGGCAGCCGCGCGCGCAGTCGTCAGCGCGAGGATGAGTCCCAGCAGCGGCGGCCCGAAGCCTCCGCCGACAAGGAGCAGCAGCACCGAGACTCCCGCCAGGATCAGCCCGGCGTGCCGACGATGCGAGAAGCCGACCGCGAATACGCCGAGGATGCACCCGACGATGATGGTGAGGACGCCCGACGCGGCGAGGTTGGGCACCAGCGACATCGCCGGCTCGCCGCCGAGCGAGGCGAACGCCGGCGAGTCCGGCCAGGACGTGAAGACCACCGAGCCCGATGCTCGAGAGCCCTGCGCGATCTCGCCGATCCCATGCTCGACAGCGGCGACGGCTGCCAGCAGGCCGACGGCGCCGATGCAGATCCGGGTCGCGCCAGCGACTCTCGGTTTGATCACCGGCACACGGTCGAGGGGCTCTCCCGCCGCCGGTAGCGGGTTTCCCAGATGTGGCGCTGAGTGGCGTCGAGTCTCCATCTCCCCACCTCTCGCGGGGTCTCCGCGCCGACGCAGCGGCCCCAAGTCCACCTTCCACGCTAGGCAGGGAGAACCCGCCCTCCTAGGGGCGAAAGTCCGCCCGGAGAGGGAGGACGGGCCGAAGTCTTCCGTACGTCCTGAGTGGGTCCGCAGCCTCCGGACTACTCACTCGTCACAACCCCAGGGTGACAGGTCCCAAACGCGAGATCAGCGCGGCCATCGCGAGGAAAGGGTGCAGGTGCGGCGAGAGGGTGCAGCTGACGACACCCCGTACGGGTCAGGGCTGGGCTGGGTGTCGTCGAGATGGGCGAGCACCGCCTCGGCCAGCGCGAGCGGTTGGCCGTCGGGTATCCAGTGGGAGACCCGCCAGACCAAAGCTAAGCCGGCTCCAGCACGGCCACCGGGATTACCCGCCCGGCCTGGCGCGCTCGGTCGCGTCCTCGAAACCCGCTCGCCGACTCGTACGGTCGTGGTCGTGATCGCAAGCCTGACTCCACCGCGTCCCGAAGTCACGGGACGCGATCCCGACGCGACCGGGATTCTGGGATCAGGCAGGCTGTTGTGGACCGAGCTGGCTCCTGGCGTCGGATGTCTTGGTGAACTGCGGTGTGACGCCACTCTGCCAGCAGGCCAGGATGTCTTGCCCGACGATCTCCATCAGGGGGAGCTCCTGAGCCCGGCCGGCCAGCAGATCGGTGATCTGGCCGGTGAAGCCGGCGAAGTCGTCGATCAGTTTCTGGCGGCACACCAGATCGTCGGGCGTGTAGGCCGAAGGGTCCTTGACCGAGTAGGTCTCCGGCAGCCCGGAGTTGCGGATCGAGACGAACTTCTGGTAGTGACTGGCGGCCGGCTCGGGATCGTCGTAGGTGTTGCGGAACGGGGCGGCGATCTCGTCGAACGCCTTGGCGGCCTCCCCTTGGTCTCGGATCACCTCCATCAGCACCTCCACCTCCTCGAAGCCGGTGGTGCCGTCGTCGTCGACCTGCATCGGCGGCATCTTGGGGTAGAACTGCCCGAACCAGTAGACCTGGTTGACACCGCCCTTGATCTGCGACTTGAGCTGCTTGGCCCCGTGCATGAGGGCGTCGTAGAACTCGCCGATGCTGCCGTACTCGCTGACGTCGTCGCGCAGGTCGGGCTCACCCCCGGTGTCCCATTCCGGGTACTCGATCAGGCACATCGCGTTGATCCGCTGCTCGTCGAGCGGGCCGATCTCGGCGCTGTACGGGGTGAAGTCCTTGGCTGGGTTGCTCGGGTCGAGAGAGAAGTCCAGGTGCGGGACGGTGGTGCCCTGATAGGCGAAGGCCTCCGGCCTAATCTCCGGGCTGTAGCCGAAGGCGTTGGCGATGTTGCCCACCAGCTGCAGATGCAGCATCTCCTGGTTGGCCACCGACTGGATCAGCTTGTACGCGTCATCGTCCTGGTTGCAGATCGAGAACATCGCCGAGAGGTAGAACGGGATCGTCCATGCCTCTAGGTCGGCGGCGGCCTGCAGATGGGTCTGCATGTGGCTCATGTCCCAGTCGTCGACGTCGATTCTCACGGTGGCCTGCCTTCCCGTCATCGGGCCGCCATCGGAAGGGGGTCGGCGAGCCCGGGATCAGGACGCTAGCAAGAGTTGAGGGAAAGTTAAATGCTCCGACAGACAAATTTCGGGTGAATGCGGCGGCTCATCGCCGCCGGGACTCTCACTGCGAGCGCGCGTCGGCTCGATCCTCGGCAGCGGATCGGTAGGCGACCGCCCATCTCGAGCGAGTGCCGAGCGCGATCACGGCGAGCGAGACGCTGCACACGCCGGAGTCGGAGCGGATCGGGCTGCCCCGATACGCGGCCCTCGGTTCGGCCAGGGATGCCGGTGAGTGGAGCGACGTCAGTCTGAGTGCGGCCCTCGGAGGGTGGTGTCGTTTGACACCGCTCTCCTCGTCCCGTTCCTCAACCACGACGAGCAGGCCCGGGCAACGCTGGCCGTGAAGAACCTCAAGCAGGCGGTCCCGCTGCTGACTCCGGAACCGCCGATCCTGGGCACCGGCCTCGAACGCCGGCTCGGCGAGCTCGGGGCCGCGCGGTCGCCGATCAGCGGCACCGTGAGCGCGCTCGGCACCGATCACGTCACCATCGCCGCCGCCCGACATCGAGATCTAGCCAGCTCCAAGCGTGACGGGCACCTTCGACCCGATCGACGGGCTCGATCACGACCAGATCGCGGCTATCGGCATCGCCCAGATCCGGTCGCCGACAGGGTAGGTGGTCGCACCCGTGTGCATGACGACGCCACGATGGAATGCCGGTCCGAGGCGGTCGCGCAGCCAGACCAGGTGTCTGGCGTCGCGGGCAGTCACGGCGTCAGCAGCCTTGATCTCGATCGCGACGATCTGTCCGGAGGCCGATTCGAGGACGAGATCGACTTCGTGAGTCTGGTTCGCGTCCCGCAGGTGGAAGGTGCCGACCGCCGGCGAGGCCAGCCTCAGCAATGGCCTGAGCTGGGCGACGACGAAGGTCTCCACCAGCCGTCCGAGCCGATCGCCGTTCCGCAACACGCCGGTGCGGTCATCGCCCGTGAGGTGAGCCGCCATCCCCGGATCGACGATGAAGTGCTTCGGCAGCTTCACCAGCCGGCTGAGACGGTTGCTGGCCCAGGCCGGAGTGCGCTCGATGATGCGCAGGTCTTCGAGCAGGTCAAGGTAGGTCCTGGCGGTGCGGTGGTCCAGGCCGGCAGCCCCGGCCAGTGTGGACATGTCCGGCGGTCCGGCGGTGTTCAGCGCCACCGCCCGCAGCAGGCGCGCCAATCCCGACGTGTTGCGGACGTCGGCCAGCTCGGGCACATCATGGCGAGTCAGCTGGTCGATGTAGCCCTCGTACCAGTGGGACCGGGCGAAGTCGCCGAGCCCGACAGTGTCGGGGAAACCACCTCGGACAGCGTGGTCGACGTAGTCGACCAGCGTCGGGGCGGGGTCGAGTCTGGTGGTCGAGAGCTCCCCTTCGCCGAACAGCCGCCCGACGACGTCGTCGTCCTGGTCGCGCCGTTCCAGCTCCGCGACGGTGAGGCCGTACATCGACAGCGGTACGACGCGTCCCGTTCCCGGCCACCCCGCCGAACCCAGCCGGGCACGAACACTGCCGGTGAGCAGGAAGCGTCCGGCGCCCCGCCCGCCGTCGACCGCACGCTTCACCGCCCCCATCGATGCCGGCTCGGACTGCCACTCATCGATCAGCACAGGTGTCGGGAAGGTCGCCAGGACGGCATCCGGAGAGCCTCGGAATGCCGCCGCCTGCCCGGGCAGGTCGAGCCGCAGCACCGAACGCGCTCGCCGCAGGGCTGTCGTGGTCTTGCCACAGCCTCGCGGGCCGGTCAGCATCACCGCCGGCAGCTCTTCCAGCAGACGATCGAGTGCTCGGTCGACGTGGCGTGGGACGTACCCGGACTCGTCGACCAACCGATCCACCTGCCGATCTGATGTCGATTCAGCATGATTACTAATGTCAATCTAGCAGATTAGTTAATGTTGGAATAGCATGGTGATGTACGCCGACGCGCCGATCATCGGGGAGCCCGACCTGCTCGATCTGGACCGGACCGAACAGCTGGTCTGGCGCGGCAGGTACGGCCCCGACGACAAGAGCGTCGATGACCTGGTCGTCGACGCGCCGCCGATCTACCTTCAGGAGCAGATCGACCTGCGAGTGCTGATCGAGAGCCTGCAGACGTGATCGGTCCGGCAAGATTCAGTCTTGTGGTCTCGACGCACCAGGGGAGAGGGTCTGAGGTCCGCGTGTGAATGAGTTCTGCGGGAGCGTGGCTTGACTGATACAGAGGGTCCGGCCGGCGTCATCGGTGTAGACGAGCGCGATGTCGTATTCGTGTCCTACGCGCGAGACAACGGGGAAAGATTGCTCCGCTCGTTGAGGCGCTGCAGGCGACAGGCATCCGCTTGTGGATGGATGTCGAGGACATCCGTCCTGCTACGGAGTGGATTCACGAGATCGAGGCGGGCATCACGAAGGCACGGGCGTCCTGGCCCTACTCTCGCCGGGTACCTCGCCTCCGGTGCATGCCTACACGAACTGGAGTTCGCCCGTGAAGGCGCTAAGGCCATCGCTTCTGTGGCGTTGGGAGACCTTGAGGGCCAAGAGGTTCCGTCATGGCTGAGTGCACTGCACTGGACTACTTGGAATCCGAAGGGCGCGGCCACAGATGCCGCGGCGGCAGTCACGATGGCGGTATCGACCGATGTCAGCTGGTCCGACCTCCACAGCCGGCTCCAAGCACGCGCGGGGGCCTGGTCACGTAAGGGCCCCCGCCTCGGACCTGTTGCGCGGTGCTGAGCTGGACGAGGCAGAGCAGAAGCTTGCTCTTCTTCGGCCGGAGGGGCAGCCACTCCCCACTCCGTTCCAGCGGCCGGGCACTGCAGAAAGGGTGGTCCCGGTGTTCGAGCACCACGCCGTCAACGGATGCCGGCCGACCTGGGCGTGAAAGGTCGTCCGTTCGAACCAGCCGACCAAGCCACGGACCTCGACCGTCCAAGACGAGTGGCGTTGGATCACCACCAGGTTGCATTTTTGTGCAACTTTTGGCTCAGATACTGCAAAATCGCAAAACATGTGCTTAGGTGATTGTCACCCGCGAGCCCGGCTCGCAACCCGTCATCATCTCCCTCCGGAGTCCACAATCCATGGGCGCGCGATGCACCCGGTGACGAAAGGCACATCTCGATGACAGTCGACAAGACCCCGCTGCAAAGGCGACAGTTCCTGAAGTTCGCACTGGCCGCCGCTGCGGTGGCTCCGCTGGCCGGCACGCTTGCCTCTTGCGCAGCGAGCGGTGGCAGCGAGACACCTAGCAGCACCGAGACCGGAGCGGTCTCGGCGGAGAACCCGTTCGGTGTGGCGGCCAACAGCACGGTCGATGCGGTCATCTTCAACGGTGGCTACGGCATCGACTACGTCGAGTTCGCCGCCAACCAGATGGAGCAGCTGCACCCAGGCGTCACCGTCAAGGTCTCACCGTCGACCAAGATCGCCCAGGAGCTGCAGCCGCGGTTCGTGGCTGGAGACCCGCCGGACCTGATCGACAACTCCGGCGCCGGGGCGATCGGTATCAGCACGATCATCGACCAGCTCGAGGACCTCACCTCGGTGGTCGACGCCCCGAACGTAGAAGGCACCAAGATCCGCGACACCCTGTTCGGCGGTGTGCTGGAGCCAGGCACCTTCGACGGCAAGCTGGCCGCGATCAACTACGCGCTCACGGTGTACGCGCTGTGGTACTCGGCATCCCTGTTCGAGGAGAACGGCTGGACCCCGCCCAAGACCTGGGACGAGGCGTACGAGCTCGGCACCAAGGCCAAGGAGAAGAAGAAGTACCTGTTCGTCTGGGGTAAGGAGGCGGCTACCTACTACCAGACACTGGCCATCAGCTCGGCCATCAAGCAGGGCGGCGACGAGGTGCGTCTGTCGCTGGAGAACCTCAAGCCGGACTGCTGGTCCCAGCAGGCCGTCCAGGAGGTGTTCACCGCGATGAAGAAGATCATCGATGCGGGCATGTTCAAGCCGGGTGGGTCGGGTACCCAGTTCACCGCGGCGCAGGCGCAGTGGAGCAACGACGAGGACGCGCTGCTCTACCCGTCCGGCTCCTGGATCGAGAACGAGATGAAGGACCAGACGAAGGAGGGCTTCGAGATGACCGGCTCGCCCGAGCCGACGGTCAGCTCCTCCAGCGCGATGCCGTTCACGGCGCTGCACAGCACCGCCGGCGAGCCGTACGTGGTCCCGACGCAGGGCAAGAACGTGGCCGGTGGCAAGGAGCTGCTGCGGGTGATGCTGTCGAAGGACGCGGCGACGAACTTCGCCAAGACCAAGCTCGCTCCGACCGTGGTCAAGGGCACCGTGCCGCCGGACGGCTTCGGTTCCACCGCACTGGTGTCGCAGACCGACATGCTGAGCGCCGCGGGGAACGACATCTTCAGCTGGCAGTTCGTCGAGTACTACGGCATGAACTCGGACCAGCTCGTGCTGTGGAACACCTTCCTCGACGGCAAGTCGTCGGTGGCGGACCTCACCAAGGGTCTGCAGCAGATCACCGACAAGGTCGCCAGTGACGACTCGGTCAAGAAGATCGAGATCAAGTGACCACAACGGCCACCCAGCCGGTGCCGGGCGGGGACCTCGTCTCCGCCCGGCGCCGGCGTGCCGGCCGGTGGACGTTCGACAAGGCCAGCTTCATGGCCGTCTTCCTCGGCCTGCCGCTGGTGATCTACCTGGTCTTCGTCGTCTCGCCCTTCGCCCAGGCTGTCTACTACTCGCTGACCGACTGGTCGGGGTTCAGCCCGACCCAGAACTTCATCGGACTGCGCAACTTCGAGCGGGTGTTCACTGACGACATCTTCTTGAAGTCGCTGCGCAACAACATCGTGCTGGCGATCGTGCTGCCCGTCGTCACGCTCACCCTCAGCTTCGCGCTCGCCTCTCTCATCACCGTCGGCGGCAGCATGCGCGGCCAGACCAGAGGTCTGAAGGCATCCGGGTTCTACCGGACCGTCTCGTTCTTCCCGTACGTGATCCCGGCCATCGTGATCGGCATCATGTGGAGCCAGATCTACGATCCCAGCAACGGGCTGCTGAACGGCATCCTGACCGCGCTGGGGTTCGAGATGTTCGAGTCCTTCCCCTGGCTCGGCGACGAGCGGACGGCGATGGCAGCCACCATCTTCGTGATCGTGTGGAGCATGGTCGGCTTCTACATGGTGTTGTTCGTGGCCGCCATCAAGGACGTGCCGGCCGAGACCTTCGAGGCGGCCCGGATCGACGGCGCCGGACGGTTCCGGATCGCCATCTCCATCACGCTGCCACTGATCCGCGACAACGTCCAGACGGCGTGGATCTATCTCGGCATCCTCGCCTTGGACGCCTTCGTCTACATGGCCGCGCTGAACCCCGGTGGCGGGCCCAACAACTCGACCCTGGTGATGGCGCAGCAGCTGTTCACCACTGCCTTCACCAAGGGCCAGTTCGGACTAGCCTGCGCGATGGGCGTGGTACTTGCCGGTGTGACCTTGCTGTTCGCGGCACTGGTCTTCGCTGTGAGCCGGCTGCTTGGCGGGAAGGATGACGGCCGCCGATGAACACTGTGACCTCGCCGGTCGGATCGGCGTCCGAGGAGTCGACCGAGCTGCGGCAGCAGACCACCTCGTCAGGGGAGAAGGCGTTCCTCGGGATCACCCACGCGGTCCTGGTCCTCTGGTCGGTCATTGTCATCGGCCCCATGCTCTGGACGCTGGTCACCTCGTTCAAGACCACCCGGGAGATCTTCTCCTCACCGTTCTCGCTGCCACAGGGTCTGCATCTGCAGAACTACGTCAACGCCTGGACCACGGCCGGCATCGGGAACTACTTCTTCAACACGGTCCTGGTCGTCGGCTCGGCGCTGGTGATCGTGATGGTGCTCGGGTCGATGTGTGCGTACGGGCTGGCCCGGTTCCAGTTTCCCGGCAGCAAGGTCATCTACTACCTGATGCTGGCCGGTCTGACCTTCCCGATCTTCCTGGCCATCGTGCCGCTGTTCTTCACCCTGAAGAACCTGGGCCTGCTGAACACGCTGCCCGGGCTGACGCTGACGTACGTCGCGTTCGCGCTGCCGTTCACGGTGTTCTTCCTGTTCGCCTTCTTCAAGGCGCTACCGTACGAGATCTCCGAGGCCGCGTACCTGGACGGGGCGGGGGAGTGGGCCACCTTCTTCCTGGTGATGCTGCCGATGGCCCGGAACGGCTTCGCCTCGGTGGCGATCTTCAACTTCCTCGGGCTGTGGAACCAGTTCCTCATCCCGGTAGCGATCAACACCAACGTCGACAACTACGTGCTGAGCCAGGGGATGGCGGCGTTCGCCTCGCAGGCCGGCTACGCGGTCGACTTCGGCGCGCTGTTCGCGGCCGTGGTGATCACGGTGACGCCGGTGCTGGTCGTCTACATCATCTTCCAGCGTCAGCTGCAGGGCTCGGTGTCGCAGGGGACGATGAAGTAGTCCGCCAGGCCAGGAACACCGTGGCGACGGTGTAGCCGAGCAGACCGAGGTTGCGGACGGTGGTCACCAGGGTGGCGACCACCAGCCCGACCGGCCCGGTGAGGTTCAGATAGCTGTCGTACAGCAGCGGGTAGACCAGCTGGGTGAGCCCGGCGAGCACGAGCGCGGCCACTGCGAGCCGGACGATCCAGCGGCGCAGCCCAGGGGTGGCTGCCTGGGTCCGGAGCAGCAGCAGCGCGGCGACCGGGCCGCCCAGCCAGAGCAGGTACTGGGGGCTGAGGGTCTTGTTGGTGATGATCATCATCGCGACCGTCGCGAGCACCACCAGGGCAACGGCGACCGGTGAGACACCGCCGCGCACCCGGAAGGCGCGGACCCACAGCAGCACGATGGTCACCAGGCCGGCCACGGTGGCAATGTTGCTCGCCGTCTGCCACACACCGACGCCGGGACCGAAGATCTCGAACGCCTGGTACTTCGAGATCTCCACCAGCCAGCCCTGCGGGTCGACCATCCGGACCAGCATCAACGGGCTGGCCCAGACCGACTCGATCTGCAGGCCTCGGTCGGACTGCCAGGTCAGGGGCGAGAACAGCCGGGTCATCCCGCCGGCGATCAGGCTGACCAACGCCAGGCCGAAGCCGACCACGACGAAGCCGATCGCGGTCGGTTTGCGCCGCTGCTTGTCCGCCATCAGTGCCGGGATGAGCAGCGCCGGCCAGAGCTTGATCGCCGCCCCGAGCCCGATCAGCGCGCCGGCTATCCAGGGCCGGGTGCGCGCGGCCAGCAAAGCCCCGCCGGCCAGTACGGCCGGGATGATGTCGAACCGCCCGTAGCTGAGCGGTCCGACCAGGAAGACGAACGCGATCCAGAAGTCGACGGCCAGGTCGTGCCGCCGGCCGGCGCTGCGCCAGAGCGCGTACGTGAAGGCGGCGTCGAGGGCCAGCATCAAGATGACGAACGCGACCACGTAGCCGACCTGGCTGCCGAACCCGGCACCGTACGGGAGCGTGAGGATCCACACCACCGGCGTCGGGTACTCCATCATCGTGCCCGGCAGGCCGACCTCGAACAGCCCGACGATCTTGCGCTGGTAGTAGAGGACGTCACCGGTGACCGGGCGGGTCTTGTTCGTGGTGTCGAGGATGGTCATCACGACGAGCATCAGCAGCCGCGTCACCAGCCAGGCGATGACGACTGTTCGGCCGCTGCGGCGGGCCTGCCACCAGCCGACCAGTCCCGATCTCTCCCGGGAGCTGTCCGCGGCGGGCGTGGGTTCGGCGCTTGACACCGGAGCAGACTAGCCCGAAGTGGCGGGGACGGCGGTTGCGGACACAGCCGCTGGCCTCACCGCAGAATGATGGCCAGGTCGATGTGAACCTCGGCGATCCCGAACGACACGTCCTGCGGCTTGTCGACGAGCACCTCGGTCTCCAGCCGGTAGTGACCGGTCTCGTCCAGGGTCAGCACATCAAGCGTGCCGGCCGGGTCGAGGATCCAGTAGTGCACGAGCCCGGCCATGGCGTACTTGGCCACCTTGGTCACATAGTCATTGCCACGGTTGCCTGAGACCACCTCGATGCACAGCACCGGGGTGCCGGTGAAGCGGACGTCGGAAGTGGCCTCGGCGAGCGGGAAGACCATCACATCCGGACCGAATTCGTCCTTGCCCGGTTTCCAGCCGCAGGCCTCGACAACATCGAAACCCTCCGGTAGCACTGACTCCAGGAGGTTCGCCAGGCGACGGGAGGCGCGCTGATGGCCAATCGTCGGAAACGGTGTCATGACGATCTCTCCGTCGATGTACTCGGCCCGGACGTCCTCGCCCAGCGCCTGGTACTCATCCCAGGTCGCTGGTCTGCGCACCAACGCTTCGACGGCCATGTCGCCCATCATCCCACCTTGGCGAGTCTGGCGGCATCGACTATGTTATTCATGCACGAATGAAAGGAGGCTGTGGTGACTGTCACACGACGGCTCTCTGCTTCCGAACTCGGGATCTCGCCTGCCAAGGCGCTAGCTTTCTCGATCCTTGCCGATGTCGCGCGTGATCGACGCGTGATCGACCTGCTGGACCAGCACGGCACTCAGTCGGCGGTGGCCGCGGAGGTTGGTGTCAGCCAGGCGACGGTGAGTCGCATCGCGAAGCGACGTGAGGCGGTGCTCGATCCGTCCCCACGCGAGGTGATTGCGCTGCATGTGCTGGGCGAGATCACGCACGAGCAGATGATGGGCGACCTCCTGGCGCGCAGCTACACGCTCGGCCGGGTGCCTGAGGGCGCGTATGACGCGTACCTCCCCGGCACCTGGGACCAGGTCGTTTCCGCAGCTGGCCACGGGATGCTCAACGCTGACGATCTTGCTGTCCTGCAGGCCCAGGCACCACGTGGGTGATGTCGCCGGTGGAGCCAGGTGCTCCGAGATGCCCTGGACGCCTACTTGAAGGCGAGCTGACGTCGAAGCAACCAGAAGTCGCCACTCGATAATGCGCCCTTCACCGAGAGGCGAGAAATCGTTGCTTCACGAGCGGCGAAGCAACCAGACCTCGCCTCTCGATGCCGAGTCGGCCGTACTCCGAAATCGAGTGGCGACTTTCGGTTGCTTCAGCTGCGGCGGCAGCCTGGAGTCGCCGCCGGTACTGGCTCTGCATCGGATCGCGCGAGCGATGAGGCGCCAGTTTGATTGTGTGAACCCACCATCAGAATGGACTCTGATCGGTCTTGGCCACTGAAGCCCGAAGATCCGTCGAATGACGACGGCACTTGATGAGACAGAGGACTCTCGTTGAGGCTCTTGTCCTCCGAGGCCACCGAGCAAACGAAAAACCCCTGGTCAGAAAGTAACTCTGACTAGGGGTTTTACACTGCGCCCCCGGCAGGATTCGAACCTGTCTGCAACGGTGCTGGTGCCTCCCGCGATTGACCAGGGATTACTGCTGTCCGACTAGGTGATTCACTCTTCTGGCCGTGTGGCCTTCGGTGGTCACCCATGGTCAAGACTGTACACTCATATTGCACATTGTTGCACGCGAATCCACGACAGGAGTCCGACAGGATGGCCACAAAGACCAAGCCGAGAAAGCAGCGAGAGGGCTGGGGAAGAGTCCGAAAGCTCCCGTCTGGCCGGTTCCAGGCCTCCTACCAGGGTCCGGACATCGCCGTCCACAACGCCTCAACAACGTTCCAGACGATGACAGACGCCAGGGGATGGCTCGTGACGGAACGGCAGCTGATCGACGCCGGCAAGTGGTCACCACCAAAGTCGAGAGCGACCTTGCAGCGCGCCGAGACGCTCGCCGCGTACGCCGAGCCGTGGCTGGCCAACCGCACCCTGAAGCCACGGACCCGCGACCTCTACCAGCGGCTGCTCGACCAGAAGATCCTGCCCGACCTCGGGCCGCTGCCGCTCAAAGGCATCACACCGCTGACTGTACGGACCTGGCACGCGACACTCGACCTCGACCACCCGACCCGTCGAGCACACGCCTACGCGCTGCTGCGGACCATCCTCGGGACAGCGGTCACCGATGGGCTGATCTCGTCCAACCCGTGCGTGATCCGCGGTGCAGGGCAGACCAAGCGTGAGCACAAGATCCAACCAGCCTCGGCCGCCGATCTCGACGCGATCGTGGCCGCGCTCCCAGAACGGTACGGCTGCATGGTCCTGCTCGCCTCCTGGTGCGCGATGCGCTGGGGTGAGCTGGTCGAGCTGCGCCGCTCTGACCTTGACCTGAAGAACGGCAAGGTGAAGGTTCGCCGCTCCGCGCAGGTCGTCAACGGCCAGGTTGTCGTCGGCCCGCCGAAGTCAGACGCAGGCGTCCGGGACATCGCGATCCCGCCGCACCTGATCCCGGTCATCCGAGCCCACGTTGACCGGTTCGCCGGCTGGGGTCGTGAGGGGCTCGTGTTCCCGGCCGCGCAGTCCGGGCAGCAGCTGGCGCACGGCACGTTCTTCAAGACCTGGGACGCAGCCAGGAAAGCATCTGGCAGGCCCGATCTCCGATTCCACGACCTTCGACACACGGGTGCGGTGATGGCCGCCCAGACCGGAGCCACGCTGGCCGAGCTGATGGGCCGGCTCGGGCACTCCACCCCGGCGATGGCGATCCGCTACCAGCATGTGGCGCAGGACCGCGACCAGGAGATCGCCCGCCGGCTCTCAGCGATGGTGGTGACCAAGTGAGGAGCGACACCGCACATGTTCGCGAGTGGGTGCTCGGGAGGAGGCGACTTACAGCCGAGCTCGCCGCACATCAGGCATCGTTGCAAGCCAACCCTCCGGCTCGACAGGCCATATGGCGATGCACCAAACCGCACAAGAACGGCAGCCCGATGCTGGCTCAGGCGGTGTCCGTTGACGGCGGCGTGCTGTTCGCTGCGCGGATCAAATGGCTCCCAAGCGACCAGCTCAATCTACGAGGTTGGATGCGGGAACATCTCCTGTCCACGCTCACAGATCAAGGACTCGAGGATAATCTGCTGTCCACTTTTCTCGACCATCTCGAGGAGTGGGGCACGGGCCAGACCCCTCACGGAGAACGGTGGCTGAGGGGAATGCCCGACCACTTCGTACGCGACTTCTACCTGCCCGAACCGCAGATCGGTGAGCTGCAACCCTGGATGAGGTGCGTCAACCATCCTGATGGCGCCGAAGTCGCTGCAAGGAACGACATGTTCTCGGCTACCCGATAGGTGCTGCACGACCTGCTATGTTCATTGCTGACCACATGAAGGGCCAAGCGGCGGGCCGCTAGACCACTCGCACTGGATGGGCATCCGAGTGCAACTCCGAAAGAGTTGCCATGCCCAGATCCCTCACCCGACGGCTCGCGTCCATCGCAGAAGCCGCCGACTACGTGCCCTGTAGCCCGAAAACGATCCGGCGCCGCATCGCTACCGGCGCCCTTCCCGCGTACCGCTCGGGTCGACTCATCCGGGTCGACCTCAACGACGTGGATGCGATGCTCAAGCCGATCCCGAACGGCTCGGCCGCGTGAGCCCCGGAAACGACAGAATCCGCCCGGCACAGGCGGATTCACTGTCGATCAGCACGACGACAAGTGCATTCTACGATGCGGTGCGGGCTGCGTGCGAGGCGTACGCGGTCGTCGTGGTCACCGAGCAGCCGGATGGTGAGCTGCGTTACGCCCGCCGGATCTACTTGTCGCTGCACAGTTCGCAGAAGGCGCTGAAGCGGGCTGTGCAACGCGGCCAGCGGGCCGAGTTGGTGCTGTGCCGGTTGACACCGCTGCCCGAGCCAGGGGAGTCGGCGCCGACGTACTTCCGCCTGCCGCTCGGTGGTGATGCGTCATGAGCATCGACACCGATCATCTGGCCGTGCGGATCCTGCAGGGCGCGATGACGGACGCTACCCGTCTGTGGTGGCTGAAGCGCGCTGAGCAGCTGGAGGCGGCCCGGCACCGCCCGGGCGTCGACTGGCCTGGACGGGCATCCGAGAACGATCTCCAGCGGCGCTGGTGGGACCTCACCGAGGCCGCTCAAGCCTGCCGGGCCCGAGCCGAGGTCGGTGTCGCTGAGGACGTGCCTGAGCTGATCGCCACTGTGCTTGCGGAGGTGGCGTAATGGTGTCCTTCGATCCGTGGGGCAAGGAGAAGGTGATTCTCGACGAGGTGCGCGAGCACCTCGGTCGGTATATCTGCACTGTCTCCGACGACGACCTTGATCTGCTCGCGTTGTGGGCCGCGCACACGCACGCACTGAACTCCTTCTTCACCACCCCCAGGTTGCAGATCGACAGCCCGGTCCCCGGGTCGGGCAAGACCACCTGCCTGGAGCACCTCCAGCGGCTGTGTCACAAGCCCGTACAGGCCGCGGTGCTGTCGTCGGCTGCCCTGCTCGCCCGGATGCTCGACCGAGGCATTCGGACCGTCCTGATTGATGAGGCCGACCGGTCGCTCAACCCCGACCGGGAAGGCACGAACGACTTGTTAGCGGTGCTCAACTCCGGCTATAAGCGGGGGGCGACCCGCCCGGTTCTGGTGCCCGGGAAGGGTGGGGAATGGGTGGAGAAGGAGATGCCGACCTTCGCCCCTGTGGCCCTAGCCGGCAACAGTCCGCGGCTGCCAGAGGACACCCAGTCCCGCATCCTCCGCGTGTTGTTGCTTCCCGACGTGCATGGGCGGGCAGAGGAGTCCGACTGGGAGATGATCGAGGCCGACGCCGAGCAACTCGGGGTACGGCTGGCCGAGTGGATGACCTCTGCCGCGGACGACATCCGCACTGTCCGGCCGCCACTGCCCGAGGGGGTCACCGGGCGGTTCCGGGAGAAGTGGACGCCGCTGCGCCGGGTGGCGGAGATCGCTGGCGGCAGGTGGCCGACCACGGTGGACAAGATGGCTGTGGCCGACGTCGCGCAGTTCCTCGCCGACAAGGAGGACGGCATGGTGCGGGAGGCGCCGCACGTCCTTCTGCTGCGGCACGTGATGGAGGTCTGGCCGTCGGGGGAATCGTTCGTGCCCACCCCGGTGCTCATCGACGCGCTAGCGAGGGCGCACCCGGATGTCTGGGGCGACTTCTCACCGTTCGACAAGCCGTTGACGATGCAGCGACTCGGTCGGATGTTGACCAAGTACAAGATCAACAGCAGTCGCGAGCCGGGCGGTGAACGACGTCGCGGGTACACCCGGATCTCGGTCTGGTCGGTTGCCGGTCGGATGCGACTGCACCCCTTAGACAAACCGGACGGACCGGTCGAAGTGGCCGAACCGGCCGTCTTGAGGGGCAACGCGTCCGGTTCGGCCGGCTCGACCGGTCCGTCCGGTCACATCCAGACCCCTTGTCCCCACTGCCAGACGCAACTCACCACCGCGGGGTCTGCAATCGCTGCTGGGTCGCGGGTCGGAGGTCAGCATGACAACCGCCCGTGAACAGCTGACGCTCGCGCTCGTCCAGCTCGCAGCCGACGGACGCCGACCACCCTGCGGCGACTACGGAGCACACGACGTCTGGCTGTCCGACGACCCCGACATCCGTGCCCTCGCCGCCGACTGGTGCACCGGCTGCCCAGTGCGCGAGCAATGCCACAACGCAGCCGAGGCGGGCGACGAGAAGTTCGGCGTCTGGGCCGGCATCGACCGCACCCCACCGAAACGCCGGCCAGGCCGACCAGCCCAAACCACCACTATCAAGGAGACCTGACCTATGCATCCGTTCAACACTGGTGACGCGCTCGACGCGGTCGCCTACCTGAAGGCCTATGTGCTCGGTGACCGGGACGGGCTGGCCGTGTTGACCGTCAACGGCAACCCGGCGGCGATGCTGTCGGCCCTGACCTCGATCACGGCGGGCATGTTGACCCGCACCGACGCCGACATCCCCGTGTTGGCGGCCTACATCGACGCCATCGCTACCGGGCTCATCGAGCGGGTCACCCCGACCGAGGACCAGTCGTGACCGCCCGGCTCGAGGTCAAGGTGATCGGCACGGGACTGTACGGGCCGCCCGTGATCACCATCGGCGACCGGGAGATCGTCGCCCGGATCAACCCGGCCAGTGAGCTGCGCCGGTTCCGGTGCAGCGTCCACGGTGTCGGCGAGTCCGTCAACCACTGTCCACACCTCCAGTTCGCCGCCCTGGCGCGGGAGCTGAGCCTCACCACCCCAATCGTCAAGGAGAACCAGACCAATGAGTGAGCAGACCACTGAAACCACCGCGGCCGATCCGGTAGGCCGACCGGACCCCACCACTGAACCGGCTCCCGCGGCGGATGCGGCCCAGCTCGATGAGAGCCTCGCCGACGACCGGGACGACACCAGCAAGGCCGGCCGGGAGGCAGCCCGGTACCGGGTGCGGCTCCGTGAGACCGAGGCCGAACGGGACCAGCTCCGCAGCCTGGTCGAGACGCTGCAACGAGCCGAAGCGGAACGGGCCGTCAGCGACGTCCTGCGCGTCCCTGCAGGCCTGTGGACAGCCGGCACCGCTTTGGCCGACCTGCTCGACGATCAGGGTCGCGTCGACCCCGAGAAAGCGATCGCAGCCGCCCGGACCGCACGCGAGACCGTCGGGCTCGCAGCAGCCCGCCGGACCCCGCGCCCCGACCTGTCACAAGGCCGCGGATCGGGCGACGACAGCCGGGATGCCTGGACGAAAGCCTTCCGCCACAACTGAGCAAGCAGCCCGCCCGGGCCGGTAGACTGACCCTGTCAGCACCGGCCCGGGCCAGGCGCCCACCCAGTCCTGACAGGCAGCCCCAGGAGGGCAACCACGGGACGAAGCCAGAGGCTCCCCACCATCCCACTCACCGCGTCCAGCGGTGCCTGCACACCCTCCTGAGGAGCACTCATGGCCACCGAAACCACCACCACATCCGCCCGCGCATGGGCGCCCGACATCCGCTACGTGCCAGCCGCCGAAGCCGTTCCCGACGCGCTCGTCCTGCTCACCTCCACCGTCGCCGGCGAAGTCGAAGGTGACGCCCCGTCGGTCCGTGTCCCCTACGTCGACGACGCCGCGGCCACCATCGTCGCCGAAGGCGACAGCATCCCCGAAGCCAACCCCGACCTCGCCGAAGCCGTCGTCTACACCGGCAAGGTCGCCCAGCTGATCCGACTGTCCCGCGAGCAGTTCAACCAAGACGACGCCGAGACCATGCTCGCCGCCTCCGTCGCCCGGGCCGTGACCAAGAAAGGCAACCAGGCCTACGTCGCCCAAGCCGCACCGACCGCCCCCGCCGTCAACCCACCCGCCGGGCTGCTCAACATCGCCGGCATCGTCAACGGCGGCGCCATCGCCGGCGACCTCGACATCCTGGTCGACGCGTTCGCCACCATCGAAACCAACGGCGGCACGCCCAGCCACATCATCGCCGCCCCCGACGCCTGGGCCCGACTGTCGAAGTTCAAGACCGGCACCGACCGCAACGACAACCTGCTCGGCGCCGGCACCGCAGCCGCGCCGAAGTTCCTGCTCAACGTCCCGGTTCTCACCACAGCCGCGTTGCCATCAGGCAACCTGATGGTGCTCGACCAGGCCGCCATCGTCACCGCCGTCGGCGACGTCCAAGTCGCGGTCAGCGAACACTTCTACTTCGGATCCGACAGCATCGCACTGCGCTGCACCTGGCGGTTCGGGCAGAACGTGGTCAAGCCGAACCGGATCGCGAAGCTGACAGTGACGAACCCCGCCTGATGAACTTCAGCCAACGCGGAACCACGCTCACCGTGCACTACAACAACGACGACGACACGATCAGCGTGACCCGCACGAGCGACGCCGCAACGCTGGTGGCACTCAGCAGAGCTGAGGCACACGAACTCGCGCCGCTGCTGTCCCGCACGCTCAGACTCGCAGTCAGCAACCCAACAACGAATGACCATCAACGACATCCATTCGGCGTGGCCTAACGGTCGCGCCACCACAGACAGCTGGCGTCAACGTCACTCGGGCTGATACGAGCCGATGGACGGAACAGCACAACATAGATGCTGCGTGCACAGAACTCCGCCCAGCGCCAGCCACGAGCGAGCCCCACGACACCACAAGTCGTGGGGCTCGCTTCTGCCCATCAGGGGGTAGGGGGGGCACCCCGACCCGGCCCCACCGCCTAACCGCCGGTGAGGTGACTCGCAGTCCGCCAACCTGAAATTTGTTCCTGGACACAGGCCGGATTGTTTGAACCCTCCGCATGGTTCAGACCCCTCACCGGCGGTTAGGGCTGGACCCTCGCTCGGTGGTACCCCCTGGGGTCAGACAGCAGCTGCCGCCGGACTCTGACATCCGACGGCTGCTGCTGGTTGCTGCTCGGCACGCTCGGCGATGTCGACGATGGTGAAGCCGAGGATGTCACCTATCGCCGCGATCTCGGGGACGGAGAACGTTCTGCCTATGTGCCTGAGCCGACGGCTGAGTGTACGGAGCGCAATTCCGGTTCTGTCGGCGATGTCGCGTTGAGACATGCCGGATGCCTTTATCGCGACCCTGACCTCTGTCGTGAGCTGCTGCGCGAGTGCTTCCGCGCATCCTCGATCGTCGCGGGTCATAGTGACTCACCCTGCTCGACCAGCTCGATCACGTGGGCCAGCTCGGACAGGAGCCCTCTGGCCTCTGCCAGCGAGAGCCGGCATTCGGACATGCTGCCGATCTCGACTCCACCTGCTGACGGGCTCCCGTCGAGCGGCTGGTAGGTGAACGGGCACAGGATCACATCACCGTCGAGGAACTCGAGAGTCTTGTTCCGGTAGTGCTGGTACGCCACGGTCGATGACTCGGCAAAGTGCTCGGACGGTTCGACCTCACACCACGTTGGACAGTCAGGTGCGGTGTGAGCGGTGATCGGTTCGTTCATGATGGACATGGGATCGGTTCCCTTCCTTGTAGGGGTTTGGTCCAAGGGCTCCGGCCGGTGGTTCCAGCACCGACGGGGCCCGATCTGGTTGTACTGCCCGGGTCTGACAGTCAGTCGTCGGCGGCCTGGTCGAGCAGGCTCTGGATGTAGTCGGCCGCGGCATCCTCCAAGCCGGGGAACGCCTCGAACGAAGCACCGCTGGCGATGCCCCAGCCCGCAGCCTCAGCCTGCTTGAACAGGTCGGCAAGTAGCAGCAAGTAGCTGGGTGGCGGCGTGGTCATCGCTTGTTCCCGGTGACGATGCGGTGCAGCTCGGCGTAGTAGGCGTCTCCGGCGACCCGGGACAGGTAGCGCATGGTGGCTCGGCGTACGGCACGTGATGCGCCGCAGCATGGGCAGGTGAGCAGTTCATCTGTCGACCTGTGGGTGATGGTGGTGGTTGGCATCTGGTGCCTGACCTCTCCGCTAAGGCGGAAGGCTGTTGCACGTATGTTGCATGACCGGCAGGCGATCTTGCTCGAAATGCGCTCTGACTAGGTCAGATGATCTGCGCCCCCGGCAGGATTCGAACCTGCGCTCCCGCCTCCGGAGGGCGGTGCTCTATCCCCTGAGCTACGGGGGCCCCGGCGTTTTTGGGCCGAAGGAGACTGTACCAGCGGTCGGCGCGGGCCGCCCAATCGTTCCGGGCCGTTTCGAGGACAGCCGGGCGCTCGGTCCAGGTGCTGGCATTGAAGGGCTCGCGACAGACCGCTCTGGCAGAGTGAGCGGGTGACCCACATGCATGTGGCGGGTTCCATCCACGCCGACGTCTTGACCCATGCTCCGGGCTGGCTGGACGTTCCCGCCGACGTCAACGCACTGCTGGCCCCGTTGTGGAGCCGGAACGTGGCCAAGAACGCCGACGGTGTGTTGACGGTGGCCGGGCTCACCGTGACCGAGATTGCCGAGCAGGTCGGCACCCCGGTGTATGTGGTCGACGAGGACGATCTGCGGCACCGCGCCCGTGAGTTCGCGGCTGCGTTCGCCGGTTGGGATGTCTATTACGCAGGCAAGTCGTTCCTGTGCACCGCGGTTGCCCGCTGGGTCGCCGACGAGGGGCTCGGTGTCGACACCTGCAGCGGCGGGGAACTCGCGGTGGCTCTGCGGGCCGGCGTCGACCCAGCGAGGATCGGCCTGCACGGCAACAACAAGAGCGACACCGAGATCGAACTGGCCCTGGACGCCGGAGTCGGCCGGATCATCGCCGACTCCTTCGACGAGATCGCCCGCCTCATCCGGTTGGTCCGCACTCGCGACCGGGGCGAGCGCCCGCGACTGATGGTCCGGGTCACCACCGGCGTCGAGGCGCACACCCACGCCTACATCGCCACCGCCCACGAGGATCAGAAGTTCGGCTTCTCGATCGCCTCCGGCAACGCTCTCGACGCGTTGCTGCAGGTGCACGCGGCATCCGAGCTGGAGCTCATCGGCATCCACTCCCACATCGGCTCGCAGATCTTCGACGCCGAGGGCTTCGCCGTCGCCGCGCGGCGGACTCTGGGTCTGCATGCCGAGTTCGCGGCCCGCACCGGCGTGGAACCACCCGAGATGGACCTGGGCGGCGGCTTCGGCATCGCCTACACCAGTGCCGACACCCCGGCGACTCCGGCGGAGCTGGCTGAGGCCATGCGACGGATCGTCGAGGTCGAGTGCGCGGCGCACGGTGTCGCCGTTCCGCACTTGTCGATCGAGCCCGGACGGGCGATCAGCGGCCCCAGCGCCTTCGCATTGTATGAGGTCGGCACCGTGAAACGGGTCGAACTCGACGGTGGCGCGGTCCGAACCTATGTCGCGGTGGATGGTGGGATGAGCGACAACATCCGCACGGCGTTGTATGCGGCGGAGTACTCGGCCACCCTGGCTTCCCGCCGTTCCGCCGCCGGACCGGCCATCTCCCGGGTGGTGGGCAAGCATTGCGAGGGCGGGGACATCCTGGTGCGCGACGAGTTTCTCCCGGCTGACGTCACCCCGGGCGACCTCGTCGCCGTGCCGGCCAGCGGCGCCTACAGCCGCTCGATGGCCAGCAACTACAACCACGTGCCCCGACCGCCGGTGATCGCGGTGGCCGACGGCCGGATCCAGACCCTGCTGCGTCGCGAGACGCTGGACGACATCCTGCGGCTGGACGTGGGTTGAGCGCGAGAGTTAGCACCGCAGTGCTGCGATGGGGAAGAATGAACTGCCGTTGGCCGTCGGCCAGCGGCTCCGGGACCACCCCCGGGGCGACACAGAGCCCTTCACGAACAACGCAGGGCACTTCAGGAACAACACAGAGCACTTCAGGAACGATGCAGGGGCAGACGAACGACGTGAGGCAGAAGTGACGACGACCACCGAGCCGGCCGCGCGCCCACAGTCGGACGGGCAGCCGATGCCACCGCTGCGGGTCGCGCTGCTGGGGTGCGGCACCGTGGGCTCGGAGGTGGCCCGGCTGCTCACCGACTCCGCCGACGACCTGCATGCCCGGATCGGCAGGCGGCTGGAGCTGGTCGGCATCGCCGTGCGCCGGCTGAACCGGACGCGCGAGGGGATCGACCCGGCTCTGTTCACCACCGATGCGGCGGCGCTGGTAGCGCGTTCTGACGTGGACCTGGTGATCGAGGTGATCGGCGGAATCGAGCCGGCCCGATCGCTGATCTTGAGCGCGCTGCAGCACGGTGCCTCGGTCGTGACCGCCAACAAGGCGTTGCTGGCCGAGGACGGCGGCACACTGTTCGCTGCCGCCGAGCAGGCCGGCGTCGACCTCTATTTCGAGGCCGCGGTGGCGGGCGCGATCCCGATCGTGCGCCCACTACGCGAGTCGTTGGTCGGAGACGAGATCACCTCGGTGATCGGGATAGTGAACGGCACCACCAACTACATCCTGGACAAGATGGACACCGAGGGCGCCGGCTTCTCCGAGACCCTCGCCGACGCGCAGACGCTGGGCTATGCCGAGGCCGATCCGACCGCTGATGTCGAGGGTTTCGATGCCGCCGCGAAAGCTGCGATCCTGGCCAGCCTCGCGTTCCACAGCCGGGTCACCGCCGCCGATGTCTATCGGGAGGGGATCTCCGAGGTCACCACGTCCGACATCGCCTCGGCCCGGGCAATCGGCTCGGTAGTCAAGCTGTTGGCCATCTGCGAACTGTCCGACGCCGAGGGCGATAACGGTCAGCGCCGGGTCTCGGTGCGCGTGCACCCGGCGATGATCCCGCGCAGTCATCCGCTGGCCTCGGTCGGCGGTGCCTACAACGCGGTGTTCGTGGAGTCTCGTTCAGCTGGTCGGCTGATGTTCTACGGGCCAGGAGCCGGTGGCTCGCCCACCGCCAGCGCGGTGCTCGGAGACCTGGTGACGGTGGCCCGCAACCGGGTCCGGGGTGCAGCGGGCCCGGGGGAGTCCAGCTATGCGGCGCGTCCGGTGAGCCCGATCGACGATGTGGTGACTCGCTACCACATCTCCCTCGAGGTGGCCGATGTCACCGGTGTGCTGGCCAGCATCGCGACCTGTTTCGCCGAGCACGGCGTCTCGATCCAGACTGTACGGCAGCAGGGGCGCGGCTCCGACGCCCAACTGGTGATCGTCACCCACCGGGCTCGGGACGCGGCGCTCTCGGCGACGGTCCGGGCGCTGCGCTCGCTCGAGGCGGTACGCGAGGTGGCCAGTGTGATGCGGGTAGAAGGGGAGGGATGACGATGTCAATGGTGGCCCACCGGGCTGCACCGCGACAGGGTGTGATCGACCGGTATCGGTCGTGGCTGCCGGTGACCGACTCGACCCCGGTGGTCACCCTCGGTGAGGGCACCACCCCGCTCGTCCGGGCGAACGTGCTGTCCGCCGAGCTCAGCTGTGAGGTCTGGCTCAAGGTCGAGGGCGCCAATCCGACCGGCTCGTTCAAGGACCGCGGCATGACTGTGGCCGTGAGTGTGGCGGCCGGTGAGGGTGCCCGAGCCGTGGTCTGTGCCTCCACCGGCAACACGTCGGCGTCGGCGGCGGCGTACGCCTCCCGCGGCGGACTGAAACCGATCGTGTTGTTGCCGGCGGGTCGGATCGCGGCCGGGAAACTGGCTCAGGCGATCATGCACGGCGCGCAGGTGGTGCAGGTCGAGGGCAATTTCGACGATTGCCTCCGGCTGGCCCGCGCACTCGCCGACAGCTATCCGGTGGCGCTGGTCAACTCCGTCAATCCGGTGCGGATCGAGGGGCAGAAGACGGCAGCTTTCGAGGTCGTCGACGATCTCGGTAATGCACCGGACCTCCATGTGTTGCCGGTCGGCAACGGCGGCAACATCTCGGCCTACTGGCGCGGCTACGTGGAGTACGCCACGGCCGGACAGGCGACCAGACGACCCCGGATGTGGGCCTTCCAGGCTGCCGGCGCGGCGCCGCTGGTGCTGGGCCATCCGGTGCCGAACCCGGAGACCGTGGCGACCGCGATCCGGATCGGAGATCCGGCCTCGACCACGCTGGCGATCGCCGCCAAAGAGGAGTCCGGTGGCCGTTTCGGTGCCGTCACCGATCAGGAGATCCTCGCGGCACAGGGTTTCCTGGCCTCTCGGGAAGGGGTCTTCGTGGAGCCAGCCTCGGCCGCCGGTGTAGCCGGACTGCGACAGCTGAGCCAACGTGGCGAGGTCGATCCCGGGCAGCAGATCGTGATCACCGTGACCGGCCATGGGCTCAAGGACATCGACACCGCTCTTTCGGGGCGCTCGATCCAGGCCGAGGTGGTGGCTGCAGAGCTGACCAAGGTCGCGGCCGCCTGCGGTCTGGCTGGATGAGCCTCCCGGCTGGGCGCGAGGTCGTCGTCGAGGTGCCGGCGACCAGCGCGAACCTCGGTCCAGGGTTCGACTGCTTCGGACTGTCCCTCGACTGGTACGAGCGCGTCACCGTGCGTACGGAGCTGAGTGGCTATCATCTCGAGGTCACCGGTGAAGGCGCGGACCAGGTGCCGCGTGATGAGTCGCATCTGATCATCCGCTCGGCGCTGCTCGGTCTTGCCGACCTCGGCGCCGCGGTGTCCGGTCTGGGCCTGACCTGCCACAACACGATCCCGCACGGGCGTGGCCTGGGGTCCTCCTCCGCTGCCATCGTGGCCGGACTGGTCGCGGCGCGCGGGCTGGCCGGTCTGGAGCCGGATCGGGAATGGACGTTGCGACACGCCACCGCGATCGAAGGGCATCCGGACAACGTCGCGGCGGCCATCTACGGCGGGTTCGTGCTCGCCTACGAGGGACGCGACGGGGTGGCCGTGGTGAACGCCCCGGTGGCAGACGAGCTGGCCCTGGCGTCGTTCACACCGTCGGTGGCGGTCGCTACCAAGGCGGCCCGGGCTCTGCTGCCCGAGCGGGTGCCGCACGTGGACGCGGCGGCCAATGCCGCGCGGGCCGCCCTACTGGTGGAGGCCATCGGCGGGCGACCCGAGTTGTTGTGGGAGGCCACCCGAGACTGGCTGCATCAGGAGTACCGACGGCCGGCGATGCCGAAGTCGTTGGAGCTGCTGACCCAGTTGCGCAGCAACGGCCTGGCCGCGGTGATCAGTGGAGCCGGGCCAACGGTGCTCATACTCGGCACGAAGACGGAGCTGGACGCTGCCGAGACCGCCGGCTGGGTGCCCGGTGCGGACGGTTTCCGGGTTCGACGAGGGCGCGTAGGCAGCGGTGCTCGGGTAGCCGACGTGATTGGGTAACCAGTAGTGCTAATCTTGTCAGTAACCGAACGGTGAGCCGCATCGCGAACCCATGCGATGAGCCAGTACGGTTTCGGTTGTAGCGCCGACAGGTCCGGCGCGGCGAGTTCTTCGCCAACACTTCGAACTGCCAAACACAATGGTGGCGAGTGGACCTGACGAAGACCCCGAGCCGGAGTTCAGCGAACCCACCGCAGCCGGCTCGATCGTGACTGGACTGGGCGCGGATCGCCCACTCCGAAAGGACACCTGTGACAGATATCGCCGAAGCGCAGGCAGCCCCCGCCGCAGAGTCCGGGGAGCGCCGTCGGCGCAAGGGCACCGGGCTTGATGCGATGGTGCTGCCGGAATTGAAGCAAGTAGCCCAAGGCCTGGGGGTGAAGACCTCCGGCCTGCGGAAGGGCCAGCTGATCGACGCCATCCGCGCCGCCCAGACCGGTGATGGTGCGGGCGCGGCTGGCGGCTCCAAGGACGGGGCCGGCGCCAAGGACGCGACGGCGACCAACGGGGCTCGGCGCAAGCGGGCTCCGCGGGCCAGCCAGCCGGCCAACGACAATCAGCCGACGATCGACGCGGTCGGCGAGGCCATCCAGCGCACCGCCGAGAGCCGCGGGCAGCGGACGCAGCAGGCAACTGAGCAGCCGCGTACGGAGCAGGCAGGCGAGCCTCAGAACCGCGAGCCTCAGAACCGCGAGCCTCAGAACCGCGAAGCCGAGCGCGCGACCGGTGGCGGGACCTCTGGCCGGCAGCGGCAGGACAACCGCGAGGCGGTCTCGACGGACAACCGGCCTGCCGACACCAGCCCCGCGGAGAGCCGGGCCAATGAGACTCGGGGCAATGAGACCCAGGGTGGTGACGGCCGGGCCAACGACAATCGGGGCAACGAGAGCCGCACCGACAACCGGGGCGGCAACGATCGCAACGGTGCCGGCCGGGATCAGCAGAGCAGAGACCAGCAAGGTCGGGATCAGCAGAACCGCGACCAGCAGAACCGGCAGAGCCGCACCGGTGACAACCGTGGCAACGACAACCGGGCCAACGACAATCGCGGCAACGACAACAACCGCGATGACGACGACGGTGGCGGTCGGCGGAGCCGACGGCGTCGCAGTCGCGACCGCCAGAACCGCCGCAACAATCGCGGCGGCGGCATGGACCGCTACGAGTCCGAGCCGGTCGTCGCCGAGGACGACGTCCTCGCACCGATCAACGGCATCCTCGACGTCCTCGACAACTATGCCTTCGTGCGGACCTCGGGCTACCTGCCGGGCTCGGACGACGCGTACGTGTCGCTGTCGATGGTGAAGAAGCTCGGACTGCGCAAGGGTGACATCGTCTCCGGCGCCATCCGTACCCCGCGGGACGGCGAGCGCAAGGAGAAGTTCAACCCGCTGGTCCGGGTCGACTCGATCAACGGTCGGCCGCCGGAGGAGGCACGCAACCGGCCGGAGTTCGGGAAGCTGACCCCGCTCTATCCGCAGGAGCGGCTGAAGCTGGAGACCACCCCGAACCAGCTGATGGGCCGGATCATCGATCTGCTGTCGCCGATCGGCAAGGGTCAGCGCGGTCTGATCGTGTCGCCGCCCAAGGCCGGCAAGACGATGGCCATGCAGACCATCGCGAACGCGATCGCGACCAACAATCCGGAAGTCCACCTGATGGTCGTGCTGGTCGACGAGCGGCCCGAGGAGGTCACCGACTTCCAGCGGACCGTCAAGGGCGAGGTCATCTCCTCGACCTTCGACCGACCGGCCGACGACCACACCACCGTCGCCGAATTGGCGATCGAGCGGGCCAAGCGCCTGGTCGAGATGGGCCACGACGTCGTCGTGCTGCTGGATGGCATCACCCGCCTCAGCCGGGCGTACAACATCGCCGCTCCCGCCAGCGGGCGGATCCTGTCCGGCGGCGTGGACTCCGCGGCGCTCTACCCGCCGAAGAAGTTCTTCGGCGCGGCCCGCAACATCGAGCATGGCGGCTCGCTCACCATCTTGGCCACCGCCTTGATCGAGACCGGCTCGAAGATGGACGAGGTGATCTTCGAGGAGTTCAAGGGCACCGGCAACATGGAGCTCCGGCTGCGTCGCGAGTTCGCCGACAAGCGGATCTTCCCGGCCATCGACGTGGACGCCTCCAGCACTCGCCGCGAAGAGTTGCTGATGAGCCGCGAGGAGTTGAACATCATCTGGAAACTCCGCCGGGTGCTGTCGGGCGGGGAGAATCTGCAGGGTCTGGAGATGCTGCTGGACCGGCTCCGCAAGACCGGCAGCAACCACGAGTTCCTGCTGGCCATCACCAAGTCCATCCCCCAGCGGGGGGAGTAAACCCGAGCCGAGCAGTGTTGGACGGTTTGCTGCCGCGGGCCCGCCTGCGGCAGACTAGATCCTTGTGCCGGTTCACGCCCGTCGGCCGACGCGGCGACCCGGTGCGACGAATGAGGAGACACCCATGAAGCCAGACATTCATCCGCGGTATGTGGAGACCCAGGTGACCTGTACCTGCGGCAACACGTTCACCACCCGCAGCACCTCGCCCGACGGCATCATCCGTGCCGACGTGTGCTCGGCCTGCCACCCGTTCTACACCGGCAAGCAGAAGATCCTCGACACCGGTGGTCGGGTCGCTCGCTTCGAGAAGCGGTACGCGAAGAAGCAGCCCGCAGCCAAGAAGAAGTAGCACCTCACAACGCTCCCGGATCACTCGATCCGGGAGCGTTCGTTTGTTCCGGGACGGATGATGGAGAGGAGATCGCGTGTCCGAGTTCGAGTCGGCAAGGGGCTTGCAGGCAGAGTTCGCCGAGCTGGAGAAGGCGTTGGCCGATCCGGCCGTGCACGCTGATCTCGCTCGAGCCCGCAAGGTCGGCCGCCGCTATGCCGAGCTGACCCCGATCATCAAGGCCCTCACCGAGTACGAGTCGCTGACCGACGACCTCACCGCGGCTCGCGAACTGGCGTTGGAGGACGAGTCGTTTGCCGAGGAGGCAGCCGAGCTGGAGACCCGGCTCGGCCCGGTCACCGAGCGGCTCACCCGACTGCTCGCGCCGCGTGACCCCAACGACTCCTCCGACGCGCTGCTGGAGATCAAGTCCGGCGAGGGCGGCGAGGAGTCCGCACTGTTCGCCGGCGACCTGTTGAACATGTACACCCGATACGCCGCCATCCGTGGCTGGAAGATCGAGGTGCTCGACGCCCAGGAGACCGATCTGGGGGGCTTCAAGTCCGTCACGGTCGCCATCAAGGCGTCGTCGGTGGGCGAGCCGGATCAGATGCCGTACGGAGTGCTGAAGTTCGAAGGCGGCGTGCACCGGGTGCAGCGGGTGCCGGTGACCGAGTCGCAGGGCCGCGTCCACACCTCCGCCGCGGGCGTGTTGGTGATGCCGGAGATCGAGGAGTCCGAGGGCGTCGAGATCGACGAGAACGACCTGCGGATCGACGTCTACCGTTCCTCGGGTCCAGGCGGCCAGGGGGTGAACACCACCGATTCGGCAGTCCGGATCACCCATCTGCCAAGCGGCATCGTGGTCTCCTGCCAGAACGAGCGGTCACAATTGCAGAACCGCGAGCAAGCGATGCGGATGCTGCGGGCGCGGCTGACGGCTGCGGCTGAGGAGGCGGCAGCCCAGGAGGCATCCGCTGCGCGCAGGTCGCAGGTGCGTACGGTCGACCGCTCGGAACGGATCAGGACCTACAACTACCCGGAGAACCGGATCGCCGACCACCGGATCGGCTACAAGGCCTACAACCTCGACCAGGTGCTGAACGGTGACCTGCAAGCCGTGGTCGACGCCTTGCAGCAGGCCGACACTGCTGAACGACTGGCAGGCGGAGGTGTCTGATCGTGCTGTGGCACCGGCCGAGCGTGGGTGAGAAGCCGACCGCCCGGGAGCTGGTGAAGCACGCCGCCGAGCAGTTGCGCGCCGCCGGTGTACCCAGCCCGGAGAATGACGCGCGGCTGTTGTTGTCCCATGTCCTGGGTGAGGACCCGGGCCTGTGGTGGAGCCGCCGCGAGGTCGAGCCCGCCGACGTGCAGACGTACGACCTGCTGGTCGCCCGGCGGGCGGAACGGATTCCACTCCAGCACCTGACGGGTGTGTCGTACTTCGGCAACGTGGAACTCCGCGTCGGACCGGGCGTCTTCATTCCGCGGCCGGAGACCGAGACCATGATGGCGTGGGCGTGCGCCGAGCTCCGATCGCGCCAAGCCGACTCGGCTCGACCTCAGTTGGCCGTGGATCTGTGCACCGGCTCCGGAGCCATCGCGCTGTCCTTGGCCAAAGAGGTCCCCGCAGCTGAGATCTATGCCGTCGAGTTGTCCGCCGACGCCTTGTCATGGGCCGAGCAGAATCTGGCCGGCACTGAGGTACGGCTGGTGCAGGCCGATATGGCTGACGCGCTGTCGGAGCTCGACGGCACCGTCGATGTGGTGACCGCGAACCCGCCGTACGTCCCCTTGGAGGCATACGACTCCGTCGCGGTGGAGGCTCGCGACCACGATCCGAGTCTGGCGCTGTTCTCCGGAATGGACGGACTGGATGCCATCAGGATCGTGACCAAGGTCGCCGCCCGGCTCCTCCGGCCCGGAGGTGTGTTGACCTTCGAGCATGCCGAGGTGCAGGCGGAGAGTGCGCCGCAGGTCGTGCTCGACAGCGAGCACTTCGCGCAGATCCGCGACCGCACCGATTTGACCGGTCGACCTCGGTTTGTCACCGCCGTCCGGAACGGTCGCACTCTGGCAGGATGGGACGAGTGAGCGCCGAACCCGAGTTGGAAGACGATCTCGGCGATCGCCTGGGCACGCGGGGGATGAAACGCGTCCTCACGGCGCACACCCGGCAGGACACGACCCGTTACGCGCAGTTCCTGGCCGCCCAACTGGTGCCAGGTGATGTCGTGTTGCTCGAAGGTCCGCTGGGATCCGGTAAGACCGCCATCGTGCAGGATATCGCCGCGGCGATCGGGGAAAGCGCCATTCCCAACAGCCCGACCTTCATTCTCGCGAATCTTTACGATGGTGGCCGCCTGCGATTGATCCACTGTGATCTCTATCGATTGGCAGACCTGAAAGAATTCATGGACCTAGGCGTCGTCGATTACATGGAGGATTCGGTCACAATTGTAGAATGGGGAAGCATGCTTCGCGCCAGATTCCCTGATCATTTGCATATTGAGATCGTGCCGCTGGTCGAGGAAGAGGCTCGCGAACTGCGGCTCAGCTCAGCCTCCGATCGTTGGATCAAAGTCCTCGAGGCGATGGAATTCGGGACGCTCGCGGTGATGTCATGAAGGTGCTCGCGATCGAGACAACGGGGCAGCGCTACAGCTGTGCGCTCTGGGATGGTCAGCGTTGCGTGGTCGAGCAGGACGTCCATCAGACTGACGCAAGCTACGACGGTGTCGACGGACTCGTCGGCAGCACGTTGCGGGCCGCAGGCTGGGGCGCCGCCGAACTCCAGTTGATACTGGCGAACCGCGGGCCGGGCCGGGTCACGACCATTCGCTCGGGCCTCTCGTATTCCCAGGCACTCGGCTACGCCGTCGGCTCGCAGTTTCACACCGTCGACACCTATCAGCTCACCGCCGCGGCGGCGCGGGACAGCTTCGATCTCCCCGGTGAGAAGGAGATCCTTGTCGTCGGCGCGCATCGCACCGCGAGCGGCGGACATGGCGGCCTCATTTTCACTTCGGACAACCCCGTAGGAACGCTGATCCCAGAGCCGGAGCTTCTTGGCGCCAGTACGAGCCGGGTCGTCGTTCGCGCCATCGGGTCGCGGGTTCGGCTTTCTGACCAGCTCGAGAAGCTTGCAGCCGAGGTCTCCTCAGATGCGAGGCACCTGCTGGCAGCCTGGCAAGCCGGTGCCGGCAAGGAATGGAGCCACGACTCTCAGCTGTTTTGGGAGTCCGGATAATGGGCGGCTTGGAGCGGACGATAACCACTAGCGATCTCACGCGGTCAGGCGCACTGCGTAGCCGTGACTTGGAGCTCATCCGAGTGAAATTGGTCGACCAGGGTGGCTTCGTCTTGGCGCCCAGCGACACCTGTTACTCCGTGGCTATGGTGCCCTGGAGCAAGGAAACCCGTGACCAGATCAACGCCATGTTATCCCGCCCGACGAACTGGCCGGTCTCGGTCGCATTCCGATCGATCGCTCACGCGAAGCAGCATGTCCGCATGAGTATGGCGGTCGTGAGCTTGCTGGAGAAATATACCCCAGGTCCACTCACGGTTGTTTGTCCCTCGAACCCGACCGGCCCCGGTCGAGACTTCGCCTATTCCGCAGTCGGATCTTCGGATGCCACGATCGGAGTGAGGATTCCTGACTCGATTCTGGAGCGTGAGCTTGCCGGGTTGCACGCCTACGGGGTGACCAGTGTCGCCGTACGGGACCAGGCCGGTCACGAGGTTCGCGATTTTGTCGCTGCTATGCAGTTGATCCACCCGGACGCAACGCTGAGTCGCAAAAGCGGCTGGATCGCTATTCAAGGAGATGATTCTGGATTCTCCGCGCAACACTCGACAGTAATTCGCGTCGGGAAGTCTGGAGGATTGGATGTGCTTCGGCCGGGCGACATAGCCGAAGATGACATCCGCGCCACCCTCGATTCGCTTCCGTCCATGGCATTTCGATATGAGTGACAATGAGTGAGCTCGAAGAGTTGGTACGGCGGGCCCGCGAGAGCTTCTTCGTCGATGAGACTGCCCTGGACCTCGTACTGGCACGCCGCCGTGATGGTCGCCTGACCGAAGCTGAAGCTATGCGCGATATCCGTGCGCTGCTCGAAGGGTCGGCGTTGCCGGCGGAGAGCATCGGGATGGAGTGGAACGACCTGATGGAGGGAATGAAGGAGGAGTCCGCGAGTTGGCAGCGAATCGCCGAAAAGCAGTATCGCCATGGCTTCTGGTCGCTGCCCATCGCTGCACTGCTGTTCTTGGTGATCGTGCTGACGGCTTCTATTCATTTCGAAGCTCCAATTGCGATCGTCATTCCCGCATTCTCGGTTGCCATTGCCGCTGTTGGGGTTCATTCATTCTTGATCTTCCGACTCCATCAGCAGGCCCGGCTGGCGGCAGAGCGGCTGAGCGAGAAGCGTGCGGCGAGTCTCTTCTTGCGGTTGGCTCTCTCTCGCGCTCACGCTGAGGAGGCACCCGCCATCTTGTCGACAGCGGCCGCCATGTTCTTGGGTCATCAGGCACCGGCAACCCTGCCCCTTCAGGCTGGCGACTACGCAGGTGTGAAGAAGGGAACGGAGGTGTGAAGGAGTGATACGAGTATTGCCGACCAACCAGAGTTATGCGCAGGTTGCGGAAGTTCTCGAGTCCGGCGGCGTTGCGCTCGTCCCGACCGACACCGTGTACGGGTTGGCCGCGCTGCCTTCGATAGCGGCGGCCGGCGCACGCATCTTCGATCTCAAAGGACGCGCGTACGACAAGAACCTCCCGTTTCTGGTGGATTCGATCTCGGATATTCGGGGGCTCGGTGCCGCCTTGTCGCCCGCGGCGGTGCGACTGATCGATTCCGACTACATGCCGGGTCCGCTGACGCTCGCGCTGGGTTTTGATGTCAGCCTTCCTCGGCCGACGTGGCTGCAGGGACGAATCGAGGTTGCCGTCCGGATCCCGGCGGATCGAGAGCTTCGCTGGCTGATACGCAGAGTGGGGCCTCTTTTGTGCACCAGCGCCAATGCCAGCGGTAGTGCTGTGCTGCAGTCGGTGGATGAGATTTTGCCAACCCTGTCCGGCGAGCCGGACATCGTGGTTGATGGCGGATCTCGTTCGAGTGTTGCCTCAACTCTGGTGAATTGCCGACCTGATCCACCGGTGGTCGAGCGGGAAGGCGCCATCCCGGCGGAAACCATCTTGGAGGTACTACGTGGTGAGTGATCTCATTTTGGGGATCGAGTCCTCCTGTGATGACACCTCGGTCGGGGTCGTCGGCCGAGATGGCCAGGTATTGTCCAACATCATCAGTTCCCAGGCCGAACTTCATTCCGTGTACGGCGGGGTCTATCCCCAGTTGGCGAGCAGAGAGCATCTGCGCGCCGTGCTACCGACCGTCGAGTTGGCGATGAAGGCCGCAGATGTGAGTCACGCGGACCTCAAAGCCATAGCGGTGACCCGTGGTCCCGGTCTGATCGGCTCGCTGATTGTCGGGGTCGACACCGCTCGAGCCTTGGCCAGGGGTTGGGGGCTGCCGATCATCGGCGTCAATCATCTGCGCGGGCACGTGCGGAGTGCGGATCTCGAGGAGACCCGGGTCGAATACCCGGCCATGATCTTGTTGGTGTCGGGAGGTCACACCCTGCTCGCTCATATGACGTCGCCACGGTCGATCGAGTTGCTGGGGTCGACCCGCGATGATTCGGTCGGTGAGGCCTATGACAAAACGGCGAGACTGCTCGGCAAGGGATACCCCGGCGGGCCCATCGTGGACAAGATGGCGGCGTCCGGGTCGGCGCGCTTCGATCTGCCCAGGCCCATGGTCAACAACGGGCTCGATTTCTCGTTCTCCGGGCTGAAGACCGCGGTGCGAATGCTCGTCGAACGCTCCGAGCAGCTTGATCAGGACGACGTCGCGGCATCGTTCGTCGACGCGGTCCTCGATGTCTTGACGTCGAAAGTCTCTCGCGCCCTGGAGCTCCGGAAGAGTTCCAGCCTGATCGTCGTCGGAGGAGTCGCGGCGAGCCCACCACTGAGAGAGCGGATGGCGGCGGTGTGCGCCGAACACCAGGTGCGGTTGTGCCTGCCCCCGGTGAAGTGGGCAACGGACAACGGGGCGATGATCGCACTGGCAGCGTGGGACTACGTGGACAATCACGTCGGCGCTGACCTGTCGCCCAAGGCGAACCTCGGACTCGCGGCATGGTGACCTCCGACGAGGAACTGGTCCTCCAGGTATCCGGGGTCAGCGAGAGTGAGTATGAGCAGGCGCTGCTCTCGGCCGACGCGGCCGTGCAAGCCGGCGAGGCGGTGGCGTTCCCGACCGACACCGTCTACGGCGTTGGCGTCGACGCGTTCAACGACGACGCTGTCAGCCACTTGCGGGCGCTGAGAGTTCAGGATGCCGAGGTTCCGGTGACCGTGCTGATCTCGGATGGCAGCCTGCTGCGGGCGCTTGCTGTTGAGATTCCGGACGCGGCCAACGATCTGATCAGGAAGCATTGGCCGGGGCCGTTGACGATCATCTGCCGCCCGCAGCCCACGCTGCGGCTGGGGTCGGTGATCGTAGCCAACACGATCGCGTTGCGGGTTCCCGACAGTCCGATTGCCCAAGATCTGCTGCGTCGAACCGGTCCGATGGCGGTGAGCAGTGCCAATATCAGCGGACTGCCGCCCTCCCTGACCTGTGACGACGCGCTCGGCCAGCTCGGCGCGAACGTGAGCGTCTACCTCGATGGCGGCCGACTGGGAGACGACGGTCAGCCGGCGTCGACGATCGTCGACTTCACCCAGGCCGATCATGGACAGATCCTGCGGCGGGGTGCGCTGACCCGAGCGGTGCTGGCCGAGATACTGCCGGAGATCGAAGACCTGGTCGAGGACGACGAGGAGGAGGACCCGTTCTCACCCGAACCGGACCCGACCGAGGACGGCGTGGTCGAGGTCGCGGACATGGATCTTGGGGAAGTCGAGGACGAACCAGCTGAGGTTGCGCCGGTCGAGACCGACTCGGCCGAGGTCGAGACTGGCGATGCTGAGGACGACCCCGCCCGCAGCGCGGCCGATCCTGCGGATCCGAAGGACTAGGGCGTGCGGGAGTACCTGCTGGTGATGCTGGTCGCCGCCGCGGTGACTTTCCTGGCCAGTGGACTCTGTCGCCGAATCGCCTTGCGTACCGGCGCTTTGGCCGAGGTGCGTGACCGAGACGTGCACACCGTGGCCATGCCGTACTTCGGCGGCGTGGCGATGCTGCTCGGTGTCTTCTCCGCGATCGTGTTGGCCTGGCAGCTGCCCTTCCTGGGTCGGCTGACCCTGGTCCAGCAGGATTCACGCGCCGTGCTGATCGCGGCCGCGGTGATCTGCGCGGTCGGAGTGCTGGACGACCTCTACGACCTGCCGGCGTACACCAAATTCGCCGGTCAGATCCTGGCGGCCGGGATCGTGGTGGCGCTCGGCGTACGGATGTTCTGGATCCCGATCCCGGGGCAGCTGGTCTCGCTCGACTATGGCGCCTCGGTCGCCATCACCGTGTTCTTCATCGTGCTGTGCTCGAATGCGGTCAATTTCGTCGACGGACTGGACGGGCTGGCGACCGGGGTGGTCGGGATCGGCGCCTTGGCCTTCTTCGCCTATAGCTATGTGTTGACCGTCGACCAGGACCTCACCCGCGCCACGACCTCGAGCCTGATCACGGTGGCGATCGCCGGCGCGTGTCTGGGCTTTCTGCCACATAACTTTTTCCCGGCCAGGATGTTCATGGGTGACTCCGGCGCCATGTTGCTGGGGTTGCTGCTAGCGACGTCGACAGTCAGCCTGACCGGCCAACTGGATCCCTCCCAACTCGGCGACGGGCAGAGCGGATTGGTGCCGTTGGTGCTGCCCCTGGTGCTGCCGCTGGCGATTCTCGCCCTGCCGTTCCTGGATCTCAGCATGGCGTTCATCCGCCGCACGTACGCCGGCCGCTGGTGGTTCCTGCCGGACAAGCAGCACTTGCACCACCGACTGCTGGAGCGCGGTCACAGCCAGCGCCGAGCTGTGCTGTTGATGTATGTCTGGTCGGCGCTGGTGTCTTTCGGGGTGAGTGTGCTCGGCCTGGTGCGCACCGACCGGCAGTGGCAGGTGGTCGCGGTCGTGCTGCTGATCGCGGTGGTGCTGCTGCTGGCCACGCTCGGGCGTCCAATCCGCGGTCTACGCCGCACCCAACGACCGCCCGTTCACTAAATGTTCATTTAGCAGAGAGCTCAGAATTAATCTAGGGCCCAACAGTCGTGTTGTTCCAGGGGCCAACTGCCCTGGGCGCGATCACGCCGCTTCATGGTAGTTTTCACGGACACTTTCTCGCCCGCTTCTGCGGTACGCATCCCGTGCCGCGCGCTGCCTGATGACGAAGGACGACGACGCCCCCATGACGACCACGAACGGGCTCTCGGCCCGGCCTGCCGACGGCAGGGTGGGCGGGAGTGACGCTGCGCAGGATCCGGCCGACGAGGTGACCATGAACGGACCCAGCATCCATGTGATCCGCGCTCGCAAGCTGCTTCTCGGCGGCTTGGTCGGCGGGGTCGGCGCCGCGGTGCTGTCGCTGGTGCTGTTCACCGTGCTGGACGGCACCCGTGGTCTCGCGTCAGCAGCGCTGGCCGCGGCGATGGTGCTCTTCTTCTACGGGGTCGGTCAGCTGATCATGGTCGCGTTCGCCGATGCCGGGGCGCGTACTCTGCTCGCGGTCTCGATGGCGAGCTACACCGGACGAGTCGTCATCCTCGGCCTGGTGCTGTTGGTCTACAGCAGGCATCGGGAGGCTTTCCCCGCGCTGTGGCCGATGGCGATCTTCGTCACCACGATCGCGGTGGTGGCGGGCTGGATCGCGGTCGAGATCTGGGTGTTCAGCCGACTGCGGATCGGCGTCTACGACACCGAGTACGTGCCACCGTCGACCGAGGACGGTGCCCAGTGACCAGCGTCACCGACGGGCCGTCGAATATGTCGCCGACGCGACGTGTCCGACCACTCAGACCGTCACAACGGGCTGCTAGCGTGGCTCTCGCCATGGAGCGGGAGCGCAAGGCGCAGGAGGAGGGACACGTGCACAGCCATGCAGTTGGGATGGACCAGGGCATGCGCGTGCTGTCCTATCTCCTGGCTGGCGTCGCGCTGTATGGCGGGCTCGGCTGGCTGGCCGACCACCTGCTTGGCACCGGGTTCCTGCTGCCCGTCGGAATCGTGTTGGGCGCCGCCGCTGCGGCGTACACGATCATCCGGCGGTTCGGACGGACCACCGAGACCACTGACAAGACATCCAAGGCCACGATTGGAGAGGGAGCGCGTTGAGCCTGCTGACCTTGGGGCTGCTGCCGCTGGAGACCGGCGGCGAGGGCTACCATCCGCCGAGCGCGGACGACTTCAATGTGCCACCGCTTTTCCCGGACGTCCCGTGGCTGGCGTGGTTCGACAAATACATGTTGATGGCGATCGTCGCCACGCTGCTGGTGCTGATCTTCTGGGTCAGCATGGCCCGCAAGAACAAGCTGGTGCCGAGCAAAGGGCAGTATCTCGGGGAGACGGCGTACTTCTTCGTCCGCAACTCGATCGCTCGGGACAACATCGGGCACGACTACCGCCGATTCCTGCCGTGGTTGATCGCGCTTTTCTCGTTCATCCTGATCAACAATCTGTGGGGCATCTTCCCGCTGACCCTTTTGCCGACCACCTCGCATTCTGGCTGGGCCTACGGTTTGGCCGGGATGGTGTGGATTGTCTACAACGCGGTCGGCATCGGCAAGCACGGCTTCTTCGGTTACCTCCGCCGGGCCACGCTGCCCTCGGGTGTTCCGGTCTTCATGTGGTGGCTGATCATCCCGCTGGAGTTCTTCTCCAACATCATCGTTCGGCCGATCACGCTGGCGTTGCGACTTTTCGCCAACATGTTCGCCGGCCACTTGCTGGTGTTGGTCTTCGTGCTGGGCGGCGAGTATTTGCTGCTGCACGGTGGCAGCATCGTCAACAACGTCGCCGGCGGAGTCTCGCTGGTATTCAGCATGGCAATCTTCGGCCTGGAGTTGTTCGTCCAGTGCCTGCAGGCCTTCATCTTCACCGTGTTGACTGCGGTGTATCTGTCCTCCTCGCTGGCCGAGGAACACTGAGCCAGTTCATCCATCGACCAGAGTTCGTCCAACCAAGATTCGGCTGAAACCCCAGCGGAATACCGAAAGGAATGTTGTTCATGTCTCCACTGGAGCTCACCGGCTCGCTCGGCATTGTCGGCTACGGCCTCGCCGCCATCGGCCCGGGTATCGGCGTGGGTCTGATCTTCGCCTCCGTCATCCAGGGCACCGCCCGGCAGCCCGAGGCCCGCGGCGCCATGATGGGCACCGCCTGGATCGGCTTCGCCGTGACCGAGGCCCTCGCGATCATCGGTATCGCGCTGGCCTTCGTCTTCGGCGGGCTGTGATCTGCTGACTGCCATGACTTCGCTTCTCATCCCGTACGCGACCAACCCGCTGCTCCCCGACCCCGTGGAGATCGTGGCCGGGGTCGTGTTCGTGATCATCCTCACGGTGATCATCTGGAAGTTCGTGGTCCCTCGGTTCGAGGAGACCTACGCGGAGCGGACCGCTGCGATCCAGGGCGGTATGGAGAAGGCCGAGAAAGCGCAGGCAGAGGCTCAGGCGGCGCTGCAGCAGTATCAGGCGCAGCTGGCCGAGGCCCGCTCCGAAGCGGCCAAGATCCGCGAGGAGGCCAAGACCCAGGGCACCCAGATCATCGCCGAGTTGCGCGAACAGGCGCAGTCCGAGGCGGCTCGCATCCGTCAGGCTGCCGAGTCGCAGCTGGAGGCGGAGCGGGCCCAGGTGATGATCCAGCTGCGCAGCGAGATCGGTGGCCTGGCCACCACGCTGGCGGGCCGGATCGTCGGGGAGTCCTTGGCCGATGACGAGCGCGCCCGTCGTACGGTCGACCGATTTCTGGCCGACCTCGAGTCCGACAGCGCCAGCACTCCGGCCGGCACCTGATGGCTGTGACGTTGGAGGACCGGCTGGGCGTCCTGGACGCCCTGCTGGACGAGACCGAGCTCAGCGACCAACTCGCCCACGAGCTGTTCGCGGTCGTCGATGTCCTGGACACCTTGCCGACCCTGCGTCGCGTGGTGACCGATCCGAGCACGCCGGACACCGCCAAGGCCGCCTTTGTCCACGGTCTGTTTGACGGCAAGGTGTCCGATGCCTGCGTGAGCCTGGTCGCTGAGGCCACCCGGCGGCGCTGGAGCAGTGGCAGCACGTTCGCGGCGGCGCTGGAGCGTCAAGGTGTGCGAGCGCAACTGCTGTTGGCCGATCGGGCCGGCCACCTGGACGAGACCGAGGACGAGTTGTTCCGGTTCTCGCGGTTGGTGGACTCCGATGCCAGTCTGCGAAACGCCTTGAGCGAGCGGTCCATCGACCGCCCCATCAGGGAGCGGCTGGTCGGCGACCTGCTCGAGGGCAGGGCGACATTGGCGACCGTCGTGCTGGCCAAGCGTGCTGTGGTGGCTCGTGACCGGTCGTACAGTCACACGCTGGAGAGCTACATCAATCTCGCGGCCGCGCAGCGGGAACGCGTGATTGCGGTCGTGCGGGTGGCCAGGCCGCTGACCGAGGAACAGCTGCAGCGACTGCGGGCCGGACTGTCCCACCAGGTCGGGCGCAGCGTGTCATTGCAGATCATCGTCGAGCCGGACCTGCTGGGCGGGGTTCGAGTCGAGCTCGGCACCGAGGTCATCGAGGGCACCGTGGCCGGCCGGCTGGCCGAGGCGCGCAAGCTCTTCGCTTAGCCCAGACATCAACCAGAACTTGAATTGATCACGATCGGATGAGGAAACGATGGCGGAACTGACGATTCGACCGGAGGAGATCCGGGAGGCACTGGACAGATTCGTCCAGAACTACCAGCCGGAGACCGCGACCCGCGAGGAAGTCGGCACCGTCGTCACCTCCGGTGACGGCATCGCGCGGGTCGAGGGCCTGCCCTCGGCCAAGGCCAACGAGCTGCTCCAGTTCGAGAACGGCACCCTCGGCATCGCGTTGAACCTCGATGTGCGCGAGATCGGCGTCGTGGTGCTCGGCGAGTCCGAAGGCATCGAGGAGGGGCAGCCGGTGCGCGGCACCGGTGAGATCCTCTCGGTTCCGGTCGGCGACGGGTACTTGGGCCGTACGGTCAACGCGATGGGCGAGCCGATCGACGGTCTTGGCGAGATCACCGATATCGACGAGCGGCGGCCGCTGGAATTGCAGGCAGCCGGCGTGATGGAGCGGCAGGAGGTCCGTCAGCCGCTGCAGACTGGGATCAAGGCGATCGACGCCATGATCCCGATCGGTCGCGGTCAGCGGCAGTTGATCATCGGCGACCGCAAGACCGGCAAGACCGCCATCGCGATCGACACGATCATGAACCAGAAGGCGGCCTGGGAGTCCGGCGATCCGGAGCAGCAGGTGCGCTGCATCTACGTCGCGATCGGCCAGAAGGGCTCGACCATCGCCTCCATCCGGGGTGCGCTGGAAGAGGCCGGCGCGCTGGCGTACACGACCATCGTGCACTCGCCGGCGTCCGATCCGGCCGGCTACAAGTACATCGCTCCGTATGCCGGCTCGGCCATCGGGCAGCACTGGATGTACCAGGGCAAGCACGTGCTGATCGTCTTCGACGACCTGACCAAGCAGGCCGAGGCCTACCGCGCGATGTCGCTGCTGCTGCGCCGCCCGCCGGGTCGTGAGGCCTACCCCGGTGACGTGTTCTATCTGCACAGCCGCCTGCTGGAGCGCTGCGCCAAGCTGTCCAACGAGCTGGGTGCCGGCTCGATGACCGGGCTGCCGATCATCGAGACCAAGGCCAACGACGTCTCGGCCTACATCCCGACGAACGTCATCTCGATCACCGACGGCCAGATCTTCTTGCAATCGGACCTGTTCAACGCCAACCAGCGTCCGGCCATCGATGTCGGCATCTCGGTGTCCCGGGTCGGCGGTGCCGCGCAGATCAAGGCGATGAAGACGGTGGCCGGCTCGCTGAAGCTGGAGTTGGCGCAGTTCCGCGACATGCAGGCGTTCGCCATGTTCGCCTCGGACCTGGACGCCACCACCAGGCGTCAGCTGGATCGGGGCAGCCGGCTCACCGAGCTGCTGCGTCAGCCGCAGTACTCGCCGTATCCGGTGGAGGAGCAGGTCGTCTCGGTCTGGGCCGGTCTGCAGGGTCTGATGGACGAGGTGCCGGTCATCGATGTGCTCCGGTTCGAGCGCGAGATGCTGGACTACCTGCGTCATCACGGCAGCGCCTTGGCCAACATCCGGGAGACGAAGGTCTTCGACGACGACACTGCCACCGAGTTGCGTAGGCAGATCGGGGAGTTCAAGCAGGGCTTCCAGACATCGGAGGGCAAGCTGCTTCCCGGTCTGGAGAAGTACGAGCCGCTCGATGCTGAGGACGTCAGCCAGGAGAAGATCGTCGCGCAGAAGCGCTGACGGTCACCAGGGAGGAACACACCGATGCCAGCGAGCCTCAGGGAGCTGCGTCAGCGCCGCACCGCGGTCACCACCACGAAGAAGGTGACGCGGGCGATGGAGTTGATCGCGTCCTCCCGGATCGGCAAGGCCCAGCAGCGTGCGCGGGAAGCGGGACCGTACGCCCGGGAGCTCACTCGGGCGGTCTCGGCGGTCGCCACGGACGCGCCCGAGATCGACCATCCGCTGACCAATCAGGTCGCCGACCCACAGGCGGCGGCGATCCTGGTGATCACCTCAGACCGGGGCCTGGCGGGCGCGTACTCGTCGTCGGTGCTGAAGCGGGCCATGCAGTTGCGCGAACTGCTGGAGCGCAACGGCTTGCGGGTGCAGCGGTTCCTGGCCGGACGCAAGGCGATCGCGTTCGCCAGCTTCCGCCGGTTCGAAATCCACCGGCGCTGGGAGGGTTTCTCCGACTCGCCCACCTACGAGCACGCTCGGGACATCGCCGACGCGCTGATCGACTCGTTCCTGAAGCCGACCGAGGAAGGCGGCGTCGACGAGATCCATATCGTCTACACCCGTTTCATCTCCATGCTGCGCCAGGAGCCGACCGTGATCCGGCTGCTGCCGTTGGCGGTGGAGCGGAGCTCGGAGCAGACGGCACATCCGGACCTGCACCCGTTGTACGAGTTCGAGCCCGATGCCGAGACGGTGCTGGACGAGTTGTTGCCGCTGTATGTGGCGGCGCGGGTGTACTCCTGCCTGCTGCAGTCGGCGGCCTCCGAGCTCGCCAGCCGGCAGCGGGCGATGAAGGCGGCCACCGACAACGCCCAGCAGTTGATCGAGAAGCTGACCCGCGAGGCGAACCAGGCGCGGCAGGCCGAGATCACCCAGGAGATCAGCGAGATCGTCGGCGGCGCAGCCGCCTTGGCCGAAGCAACCGCGAACGCGGACTAGCACCAACGCGAACTAGCACCAGACAGACACGACAGAGCCACACGAGGTAACGAGGGATCATGACCGCAGTTGTAGAAGAGATCAGCACCGAGGCTCCGGCCGGCGGGATCGGTCGCGTCTCCCGGGTGATCGGCCCGGTCGTCGACGTGGAGTTCCCGGTCGATCAGATGCCGGACATCTACAACGCCCTGCTGGTGGACACCACCGTCGGCGGCGTGACCCGGACCATGACGATGGAGGTCGCCCTCCAGATCGGCGACAACCTGGTCCGTGCTATCGCCCTGAAGCCGACCGACGGCATGCAGCGAGGCGCCGAGGTGCGCGACACCGGCGCCCCGATCAGCGTCCCGGTGGGTGACGTCACCAAGGGCCACGTGTGGAACGTGACCGGTGAGGTGCTGGACGCTGATCCGGCGACGGTGGAGATCACCGAGCGCTGGCCGATCCATCGGGATCCGCCGCGGTTCGACCAGCTCGAGCCGAAGACCGAGATGCTGGAGACCGGCATCAAGGTGCTCGACCTGCTCACCCCGTACGTGACCGGCGGCAAGATCGGCCTGTTCGGCGGTGCCGGTGTCGGCAAGACCGTGTTGATCCAAGAGATGATCTACCGCATCGCGCACAACTTCGGTGGCACCTCGGTGTTCGCCGGTGTGGGGGAGCGCACCCGTGAGGGCAACGACCTGATCAACGAGATGATCGAGGCCGGCGTGTTCAAGGACACGGCGCTGGTCTTCGGCCAGATGGACGAGCCGCCGGGCACCCGGCTGCGGGTCGCGCTGTCGGCGCTGACCATGGCCGAGTACTTCCGCGACGTCCAGAACCAGGACGTGCTGTTGTTCATCGACAACATCTTCCGGTTCACCCAGGCCGGTTCGGAGGTCTCCACCCTGCTCGGTCGGATGCCCTCGGCCGTGGGCTACCAGCCGAACCTGGCCGATGAGATGGGTCAGCTGCAGGAGCGGATCACCTCGACCCGCGGCCACTCGATCACCTCGATGCAGGCTATCTATGTGCCGGCCGACGACTACACCGACCCGGCCCCGGCGACCACCTTCGCGCACTTGGACGCGACCACCGAGCTCTCCCGCGAGATCGCTTCCCGCGGTCTGTATCCCGCCGTGGACCCGCTGACCTCCACCTCGCGGATCCTGGACGCCCAGTTCATCGGGCAGAAGCATTACGACGTGGCCGTCGAGGTGAAGCAGATCCTGCAGCGGAACAAGGACCTGCAGGACATCATCGCCATCCTCGGTGTCGACGAGCTGTCCGAAGAGGACAAGATCATCGTGAACCGGGCCCGTCGGCTCCAGCAGTTCTTGTCCCAGAACACCTACATGGCGGAGAAGTTCACCAACATCCCCGGCTCGTCGGTGTCGGTCAGCGAGACGGTCGAGTCCTTCGACATGATCGTGTCGGGCAAGGTGGACCACATTGCCGAGCAGGCCTTCTTCAACGTCGGCACGCTGGATGACGTGGAGAAGCGCTGGTCTGAGTTGCAGAAGGGGGCCTGAGCCTCGTGGCAGATCCGTTGCATGTCGAGGTCGTCTCGGCGACGCGCGTGGTGTGGTCGGGTGAAGCGACCAACATCATCGCGAAGACCACCGACGGCGACATGGGGATCCTGCCTGGCCATGAGCCGGTGCTGGCGATCTTGGTCGCGGGTGCGATCCAGGTCTATTGTCCGGACGCCACCCGTGAGATCTTCGCGGTCGACGGTGGGTTCATCTCGGTGGCGCACGGACGCGTCTCGATCCTGAGCGAGTATGCGGCGACGGCGACCGAGGTGAGCCTACGCGAGGCCGAGAAGGAACTGGCCGAGGCGCGGGCACGGCTCGATGCCGGCGAGGACGACGAGGACACTCGGCAGCACTTCGCCTGGGCGAGCGCTCAGATTCGGGCAGCCGAGAAGCTGCGGCTGTAGCTGCTCGCTCTCGCAACCTTCTCGCAGCCCTTCAGAGCTAGTGTCGATTCGCGATGCATGAATGGTTGCTGGTCGGGTGTCTGCTGGTGCTGCTCGCTGCGCTGGCAGCGGCGGCCCTGGCTGCGCTGCCACTGCGCCGGCGCTGGCTGGCTCGCGAAGGTGGCCTGTTCGAGTGCAGCGTGCGGTTGAATCGTTCGACTCCGGGTGCGGGCTGGGCGTTGGGCATGGCCCGGTACAACGCCGAGATGCTGGAGTGGTTCCGGTTCTTCTCCTACTCCAGCAAGCCCAGAAAGTCCTTTCTGCGCAACGAGGTGCGGGTGCTCAACGACCGGGAGCCAGATCCGGTCGAGGCAGTCGCGCTCTACACCGGGCAACGGATCGTCGAACTGGAGGAACAGGGCCCCGGGAACGGAACCGGTCAGCCTTGGGAGATCGCGATGAGCGCTGAGTCGCTGACCGGCTTCTTGAGTTGGCTGGAGGCCGCACCACCACGACCACCGCGGATCTAGCGCTGGAGAGCACTGGTCGCCGGCTTGGCGGTCGCTCAGCGGGACGCGGTGGCAGCGACCGCATCGAGCTGGTTCTGAAGTGACTGGATCAGTCGATCGGCGGGGTCGCTGGCGTACGTGGTCACACCCGCGGCGTAGCGAAACTGCCAACTGACGGTGTTGCGGTAGGTCATCAGCTGGCCGATCATCAAGCCGTCAGGCATCGCCAAGGTGTAGCTGAGCCCCGTGCTGGTGGTCTGCTCGGACGTGTGCCCGACGACTGCTTGCCAGAGCGTGGCGCTGCCGTTCTCGCCGCCGCTGGTCGGATTGGCGGCCAGGCTGACTCGCTCGCCAGCACAGGTGTCCAAGGCGGTCGCGGCGCGAGTCAGTTCGGCCTGCGCCGCTGAGGAGTCGTCGAAACGCAGCGTGAACAGGGCGATCGACCAGGTGCCCTCCAGCCAGTAGGTGCCGACGCCGTCGAGAGCTGCGGCGGGCAGGCGATTGATCATGATGGTCTCCACCAAGGCCGTGCAGTCTGTTGGGCTGACCGTGACGGCGTCCTGGTTGCTACCTCGGCGAGTCAGCACGGAAGCGTCGTTGACGCCGTCTCCGCGGACCATGCCGGCGTACGCGTCCTGGAGCTGGGCGAGGCTGAGCGGCGGTCCCGGCTGCGGCCAGAACCGCCAGACCGCGAAGCCACAGATCAGCAGGACAGCCATGATCGAGGCCACCATCAGCAGCCACCGAGGGACTGGGCGGTTCGGACGGGGTCCGAGGATGAGTTCCTCGACGGCCGGCTGCTCACCTCGGACCGGCGTCGTCACGGCATCCACGCTAGTAGCTGTGTCCATGGCACTGCTCGCGCGGCGCTCGAGACCGCTCGTTCGTCGCCGCCGGTGAAGCGGGCCATACTTGCCGGGTGCAGCAGCGAAGGTCCGATCAGTTCAGGGGCGTCAACCTGGGTGGTTGGCTCGTCGTCGAACCCTGGATGACTCCGGGCCTGTTCGCCGACAGCAACGCGGTCGACGAACACACCCTGGTGCAGATCCCTGGCGGGCGCGAGATCATCCGGCGGCATCGGGAGACCTTCATCACCGAGGCTGACTTCGCCTGGATCGCCGAGCACGGGCTGGATCTGGTCCGGCTGCCGGTCGGGCATTGGGCGGTCCGGGAGGCACCGCCGTACCTCTCCTCGGTGGACCTGCTGGATGCGGCGATGGACTGGGCGCAGACATACGGACTGAAGGTGCTGCTCGATCTGCATGGCGCGACCGGGTCGCAGAACGGTCGCGATCACAGCGGTCTGGTCGGCCCTCGATCGTTCTACCGGCTGGCGGCGCACCGGGAAGACAGTCTCGAGGCGCTGATCGGGCTGGCCGAGCGCTATGCCGGACATGCCGCGCTGTGGGGGATCGAAATGCTGAACGAGCCGATGGATCTGCGGATCTGGCGGCTGTGGGAGTTCCACCACCGGGCATACCGACGGTTGACCGAAGTGCTGCGCCCCGGAACCCATGTGGTGTTCTCGGACGGATTCGTGCCCTTGCTCACCTCTGGCTCGCTGCGATCAAGTCCCGACTTCCCCGTCGTCCTGGACTGCCACTTCTACCAGGCGTTCTATCCGTGGGACACCCGCAAGACCTACGAGCAGCACCTCGTCAAGGCCCGGCGGCGGGCGAAGCTGATCGCGCGGCTGCAGCGACATCAGCCGGTCCTGGTCGGCGAGTGGAGCGCCGGGATGGATCCGAGGGCACTGACTGGCCGGGCGGAGTCACCCGCCGATCTCGCTCGCCGCTACGTCGATGCCCAGCTCGAGGGTTATGCCGGCGCCCTGGGCTGGTGCTACTGGTCGTACAAGACCGCCACCCGGGATGACTGGAACTTCCGCCACCAGGTCGAGACCGGCGTCATCTGCATCTGATGGGTCTCATCTGTTGGGCCCACTCGCGACGACGACCGGCGGGGCGCGGGTACGTTTCGCGACCCCGGGGCCACAGACGATCGCGACACATGCGGGCTGTGGGTACGTTTCGCGCCCGCGGGCCACAAACGATCGCGTGCCAGGCGGGCCGCCGGTACGTTTCGCACCCACGGGCCACAGACGACCGCGAGCGGATCCAGCATCCCACGGGAACCCGCCGACTTGCCCAGGCGGATGACAAGTGTTTCCCGTGTGTGGACAGGAAAAACATGGGCTCAAACACTAGTCATCGCACACCTGTTCGACTAGAATGGGTGACATGTTCGAGGATCGGTTGGAGGCGGCGCTGGGGGACCGGCGCGCCCTGGCCGACCTCGCCGCCCGGGCCGAGCAGCAGTCGAAACGGTGGGGTTGTCGCAAGCTTGTGGTGGCCGCCGCGTGGGCCGACGCGCATTCGGAGGTGGATCATCTCGAGGGTGGGGTGTTGGTCGAACGGCTCGTCAAGATCGGCCCGGTCGGGACACCGCCGGTCGCGGAGTTCGCCCCTGAGGGATTGATCGGCCCGTTCGGCACCTCGACCGGCTCCGCCCGGTCTTGGATGTCTGATGCCTTGACGGTCCGGCACCGACTCCCCAGGTTGTGGGAACGCGTCCAGGCGGGTGAGATCCATGCGTGGCAGGCCCGGAAGATCGCGAACCTGACCGCCCACCTGTCGATCGCGATCGTGGGGATGGTGGATGAGCAGACCGCCGGCTGGGTCACCCAGTTGCCGTGGCAGACGTTCCTGAAGAACTTGGATGCCACCATGCTCGAGGTGGATGAAACCTCCTATCGGGAGCGGGAGAAGATCATCGCCGCGAAACGTGAGGTTCGCGCCACCCAATCCGAAGACGGGCTCCGCACCCTGATCGCCCGGGGTGAGGCCGGGGATGTGGCGATGCTCCTCGCCCTGCATCAACGTGTCGCGGAATGTTTAGCCGACGAGGGTGATGAGGACCCGTTGCCGGTGCGGATGTCGAAGGCGATGGGTTGGATCGCGCATCCCGCCCGGGTCCTGGACCTGTTGGCTCGGCACGCGACCGATCCGGACCCGCACCGGGATCCGTGGGAACAGACTGCTGCGCACGCCGCCGACGACACTGATCCGTGGGCGGATGACCTACCCGCTGCAGGCTGGGAGACCGCCCAACACGGCAACTATCATCAACCCTCCTTTGATGAGGATGAGTGGTGGACCCAACCCCGCCCCGACCAGCCCGGACCCGGCCCCGACGGCGAGCCTGACTATTGGCCGGCGGATCCGCCGCCCGATCCCGACGACCTGGCCTGGTTTCAGCACCAGCACGACGGCACCAGTGACGGTGATGCCGGCCGCGACAGTGCCAGCCGTGACAGTGCCAGCCGTGACAGTGCCGGCCGTGACAGTGCCAGCGACGACACCCCCGCGGTCGACCAGCCGAGCAGTGGCGCCGATTCCGGCCAAGCAGACCCCAGTCGAAGTGACGGTGGTCCAGGCGACACCGGACCGAACAATGCCGGCCAAAGTGATCCCGGCAGCCTCGGCACCCCTCCAACCGGCGGGCATCGCCCCAGCACCAAGCAGACCAGTCGCGACTGGACAGGCGCCACAACGGCAGGCGACCAGAACACCACCGGTCACGACAACCCGCGACGCAGCGATCCCGATGATCCCGACACCAGCGACACCGAGACCACCTCGACTACCACAGGTGAGGCGCGGACCGGCCCGGCACGGACCGGCCCAGTGCGACCACCATTACCGGAGGCGTTCCGGCCACCCGGTTGGCGACCCTTGACCCCGGCCCAGTTGGCCGCGTGCGCACCCACGGTCGTGTTGCACGTCCACCTCAGTGAACAGACCCTGCGGGATGGTCACGGGGTGGTGCGGACCGACTGGGGACCGATCCTGATCGAGCAACTGCAACGGTTCCTGGTCCAGCACGAAGCCCACCTCACGGTGTATCCCGTCGTGGATCCGGCCGAGACCGCGTCCGCCGACGGATATGAGACGCCGCTCCGGCTGCGTCGTGCCATGCAGATTCGGCATCCCCGATCGGTGTTCCCGCACTCACCCACCACTGGCCGTACCGATCTCGATCACACCCCCGCCTACCTCCACAACGGGCCACCCGGACAAACCGGCATGCACACCCTCGGCCCCCTCGCCCGATGTGAACACCGGGCTGAGGTTCCCCCTGTTCCACGGACACTCGGGGTTGAGGGTCAGCCCGGACGGTCTGACCCTGTGGAACGGGTTTCAAACTCTATCGGCGACAGCATTCCAATACTCGAATGCCGACGTCTCCGATTATACCATGATTCTATCCATCGAAACATCGCGTTGGCAAGCTCGTCCCGGGTGAACCATACCTGCGAATCGAGCAGCTCGAGTTGCATTCTCTCCCAGAAGGACTCCATCATCGCATTGTCGTAGCAGTCGCCCACACTGCCCATCGACGGCACCAGCCCGGCATCATAGACTTTCTGACTGAATGCCCACGATGTGAATTGCGACCCGTGATCGGAATGCATGATCGTGTTATTGTCGACGTCCATCGGGTTGCGCCGCAGCACCGCCATCCCGAGCGCGTCGACCACGAGCTCCTTCCGCATGTTGTCGTCGATGGACCAGCCCAGGACCCGGCGGGACCAGGCGTCCATGACCGCGGCGCAGTACACCTTGCCCTCCACCGTCGGGTGCTCGGTGATGTCGGTCAGCCACAACCGGTTCGGACCGTCCACCGTGAACCGGCGGTTGACGAGGTCCTTGGCGGGGATGGCGTGCGGGTCCCGGATCGTGGTCCACGACCGACGCCGCCGGTACAGGCCCTGGATGCCGGCCTGGCGCATCAGCCGGGCGACCCGCTTCTGGTTCACCTGCAGGTCGTGCCCCAAGACCAGCTCGGCGTGCACCCGCGGCGCCCCGTACGTCTTCATGTCCTCATCGGCATGGATCTCCTCGATCAGCTTCAACAGCAGCGTGTTCTCCTGTTCCCGTGCCGATGCAGGCCGGCCGCGCCAGTCGTAGTATCCCGACCGCGACACATTCAGCACCCGGCAAGCCACCGCGACATCAATCCCGTCATCGGCCATTTCATGGACCAGCCCGTACACTATTTTGGGAGAACATTCTCCTGGGCAAAATAGGCGGCCGCCCTTTTCAAGATCTCGACTTCCATCTCCAGGCGCCGTTTATCCCGGCGCAGCTCGACCAGCTCCTTCTTCTCCCGACTGGTCAACGCCGTCTCGCTACCACCGGCAGCGTCGGTCTCGGACTGCTCCATCCAGCGACGCAGACACGATTCGGAAATTCCCAGATCTTTCGCCAACTCAGCAACTGGCTTGGACCGCTCACGAGCAAGCTCGACCGCACGACGGCGGAACTCAGGCGGGTGAGGAGCAGGCACAACGACATCCTCCCTGGTGACCAGTGGCCACCTCAGGTCAGGTGTCCGTCAAACGGGGGGAAGTCCAGGGCCAAAACGATCGGGAACTGGCGGTCCAAACAACCCGAACCGGGCACCTACCTGTGGCAATCACCCCAAGGCTGGATCATGATCACCACCAACCAAGGCACCCTCACCCTCGGCCACACCGACTGGGCCACCCAACTCTGGGAAACTACCGCCTGACCGCGACTGCGCACGCGTCGCCGCGTCAGTGAGCTGCGCCCTGCTCCGAACTCCGGTCGCCACCGGGGACCCAGAGCACTTCCCCGTCGGTGCCGTCCGCAGTATTGGCAGCTCGGGCCAGGATGAACAGCAGATCGGACAGCCGGTTCAGATAGGTGAGGGCCAGCAGGTTGAGCCCGCCTGGCACCTCGGTCCCGCATCGTTCGACCGCGGTCCACGCCGTCCGTTCGGCCCGGCGGACGATCGTCCGGGCCACATGCAGGTGTGCCGCGGCCGGTGAGCCGCCCGGCAGCACGAAGGAGCGGAGCGCCGGGAGCGGGTCGCCGAATTGATCGCAGGCCGCCTCGAGCCGGTCGACGTAGTCCTGTGTCACCCGCAACGGCTCATGACGATACGAGTCCTGCAGCGGATTGCCGAGATCGGCACCGACATCGAACAGCTCGTTCTGGACGCGACTCAGCAAGGTGCGCATCGGCTCCGGCAGCTGAGGGGTGGTCAACACCACCCCGAGCTGGGAGTTGGCCTCGTCGACATCCCCGTACGCCGCCACGCGTGGATCGGTCTTTTCGGTCAATGACATGTCGACCAGCCGGGTCTGGCCGCCGTCCCCGGTGCGGGTGTAGATGCGGGTGAGGTGAACCACCCCAGCGATGTTAGTCGCTGTGCTGGTCGCCACTGGCTGTTCGCGACCGGGCCGCTTGGGCCGAACTCGGCGTGGCCGCTGGGTCGGACGGCTTCGGTGCGGCAGGGTGAACCTGTGCGCGTACGGCGGCTGCTCTCGACGATGACCCTGCTCATGCTGACCCTGGCCGCCTGCGGCACCATCCCGGAGAACGACCCGCTGCGGCCGAGCGCGTCGCCGACCGGCGAGTCGGCGAGCACCGACAGCGGAGCGAGCCCGACGGCCGGCAGCGAGTCGGGAGCGGCGGCCACCGAGCAGTGTGAGTACGAGCCGTCCGGCGATGCGGCCAGATCGGTCCGACCGCCGAGTCCGACCGGGGTGACGACCAGTGGCACTGTCAGCTACGACCTGGAGATGACCGAGGGGACCGTCCGGATCACGCTGGATCCGGTTCGGGCACCCTGCACGGTCCATTCCTTCGAGTCGCTGGCCGACCAGGGGTTCTTCGATCGCACCAAGTGCCATCGACTGGTCGACTCGGGCATGTTCTTGTTCCAGTGCGGTGACCCGACCGGTATGGGCACGGGTGGCCCCGGCTACACATTTGCCGATGAGTTGGACGGCACGGAGTCCTACACCAAGGCGGTCATCGCGATGGCCAATGGTGGACCCAACACGAACGGCTCCCAGTTCTTCCTGGTCTACCGAGACTCCACAGCCTTGGACAAGACGCCCAACTACACGATCTTCGGCAAGGTCGATCCGTCCGGGATCGGCATCCTCGAGCGGATGGCCGCCGAGGGCCAGGACGGCTCCAACCCGGCGGGCGGGGGTCGTCCGAACAACCCGTCCGAGATCGTCAAGGTGACCAAGGTCTGACCGATCCACCGAATCAGCGGTGGGCGGGTCAGCGGTGGGGCGGACGACGCCGGTTGCGTGGCTTGCTGGTGGCGAACTTGGCGACGACGGCCAGCAACCCAAGAGCCCAGAAGGCCGCCAGCACTGAAAGCGGGAATCCGCCGTTGTGCGAGGACGAGGTCGGCTGCAGCGGGATCAGTGCGAACAGCTGGCCCACCACCGTGCTGACGACGAGGATCACATCCGACATGGTGCCAGTTCCTTCGTGACGGTCTCAATCTACGCCGTTGGACCGAGCCGGAGAAACCGCCTCAGGGCTGCGACGAAGATCTCCGGCTGTTCGCTGTGCACCCAGTGGCCGGCGTTCTTGATGGTGATCAGTTGGGTACGTGGGAACAGCGTGCGCATCGCCGGGGCGTACTCAGGACGGATGTAGTCCGACCGACCACCGGCGATCCACAGCACCGGGCCGTCGTACGGCGCAGCATGCAGGTCCGGCCAATCACCAAGGTCGGCCAGCTTGCCGCCGAGCAGCGAGAGGTTCATCTGCCAACGCCAGCCCGTCTCGCTGCTGGGGTCGCGGCGGAGATTCTGCAGCAGGAAGGCGCGGACCACGGCGTCGGGCACGTACGGCTGTAAGGCATGGTCGGCCTCACCTCGCGTATGCACCCGACTGAGGTCGATCGAGCGCATGCCCATCACGTAGTCGGCGAAACCGCTGATCCGCTCGTAGCGCACCGGCGCGATGTCGGCCACCACAAGCCGTTCCACCAGGTCCGGCCGCAGCAGTGCCATGGCCATCGCGACCTTGCCGCCCATCGAGTGACCGATCACGTTCAGCGGCTCATCGCTGTCCGCGGTGAGCACGTCGGTGATGGCGTTCGCCATCTCGGTATAGGTCAGCGACTCGGTCCAGCCCGATCGACCGTGGTTGGGCAGGTCGACCATGATCACTCGCGCGCGGTCGGCCAGGTTCTTCGCGATCGAGGTCCAGTTCTTGCCTTGGCCGAACAGCCCGTGCAGGAACAGGGTCCGGGGCCCGCTGCTGCCGATCTCGGTGTAGTGCAGCGCGTCTCGATCGACCACCGACCGCGAGTTCATCGCCGCCGGCTCCAGCAGCCGGAATGCCAGTGACGGCGCTCTTCGACGGGGGAGTCCGATGCCCACCCGGTCGGCTCGGAGGGCCAGACGACCACGTGCGGCGTACCCGTGGGAATGGTCTGGGAGCATCCTGGGCAGCGGTAGGTCTTGGTCGCCGAGGCGCCCGGCACATTCCGTACGATCCAGCGACCGTCGCCGCGCTGCTCCGCGCGAGCGTGGCCGGTGCTCAGGGGGCGCGGTGGTCGCAGGTGCTTGTTGGGTCGCCGGGCCATGCGTCCGAGTCTCCCAGAACGCGCAACGCCCAGCCGACAATGACCGGTAGGTTGACCGGGTGCGTTTGCTGATCGCTCGCTGCCAAGTCGACTATGCCGGGCGGCTGACGGCCCACCTGCCGATGGCCACCCGACTGATCCTGGTCAAGGCTGATGGCTCGGTGTCCATCCACGCCGACGACCGCGCCTACAAGCCGCTGAACTGGATGAGCCCGCCGTGCACACTGACCGTACGACCGGGCGAGACCGGACCGGCCGGAACGGGACCCGCCGGGGAGAGCCTGGTCGAGGTGTGGGAGGTGAAGGGCCGAGACGGGGACACGCTGCTCATCTCACTGGCCGAGGTGCTGCACGACTCCAGCCACGACCTCGGCGTGGACCCCGGGCTGCAGAAGGACGGCGTCGAGGCGCATCTGCAGGAGCTGCTTGCCGCGCAGCCGGAGACCCTCGGCAAGGGCTGGACCTTGGTCCGCCGCGAGTACCCGACCGCGATCGGCCCGGTCGATCTGCTCTGCCGGGATCAGCACGGCGGGTACGTCGCGGTGGAGGTCAAGCGCCGAGGTGAGATCGACGGTGTCGAGCAGCTGACCCGCTATCTCGAGCTGCTGAATCGCGATCCGCTGCTCGGCACGGTGACGGGCATGTTCGCCGCGCAGCAGATCAAGCCTCAGGCCAAGGTGCTGGCCGGTGACCGGGGCATCGCCTGTGTCACAGTCGACTACGACGTGCTGCGCGGCACGGACGACCCGACCGAGCGGCTGTTCTAGGAGCGCTACTTCTTGTTGGCCGACGCGAGGTCGGTGATCTCCACGGTCTCGTCGCCGGCGGCGAGGTCCGGCTCCAGGGTGACAGTCGGATTGACCCGGGTCTCCTCCAGATCGCTGAGCTCGAGGTCGGGCACCTCGGGCAGGCTCTGCGCGGTCTCGGCCGCGAGCGCGCTGAGCGAGGTGAGCTGGCTGAGCATGGCCTGCTTGCGGCGGTCGAGCAGATCCTGCTCGCGACGCATCTGCCGACGCCGCCAGGCGAACTCCTGCCGGGCCCGCTCGTCGATCGTGGCGGCCTGAGCTTGGGCTCGGCCCACGATGTCCTCCGCCTCGGCCAAGGCTCGCAATTTGACCTGCTCGGCCTCGGCAAGAGTCTCCGAGCGGAGCCGAGCAGCGGCCTCGGTCTGGTCGGTGAGGTGCGCGGCAGCCTCGGTCTGCAGTTGGCTGGACTCGGCGAGCAGCGCTTCGATTCGAGCCTGCGCCTCGTCCTGTACGGCCTTCAGCTCGGTGAGGGCGCGGTCGCGCTCCGCGGCAGTCTGCTGTCGGGTGGTGGCAGCATCGGCCGCGGCCGCCGCGCGCAACTGCTGCGCCTCGACTCGCGCCGTCTCCAGCCGGGCAGCGCTCAGCCGCTCGTTCTCAGCCAGCAGTGCCTGCGCCTCGACTCGGGCCGCGGAGACCAGCTGATCGGAATCGATCCGCGCGTGTTCGTAGATCGCGGCCGCATCAGCCTCTGCCTGGCGCCGCAGCGCGTCGAGGTCACTGAGAGTCTGGTCCCGTACCGCGGTCAGCTCGTTGTGCGCCCGCTCGCGCTGGGTCTGGATGTCGGCGTCAGTCTGCTCCAGCAGCCGGTCGGCCTCCCGCTGGGCCTGGGCGGTGAGATCCCCAGCCTGCTCCTCGGCGACCCTCAAGATCTCCTGCGCGCGACCGCCGAGGTTGTTGAAGTCGGGATGGGCTCGATGCTCGGCATCGGCCAGGTCATGGCGCAGCTGACCGTTCTCGTTGATCAGTCGCTGGGTCTGGGTCTCCAGCTCAGCGACCTGAGCCTGGATAGCGCGAACGAAACCGTCGACGGCCTCGCGGTCATAGCCGCGACGCAGGATGGGGAAGTCGCTGGAGGGAAGGGATGCGGCTGAGTACGCCACGGCGGAGATCCTGTCTGTCTTGCTGTTGCAGTGCTGCTGATGCGATGCGGAGTTGCTGCTGGGAAACGGGTGCTGAGGTGACGCTCTGGTACGGGTCTAGCGGGTGGAGCCATCGGTGGCCTCGGCCATCTCCTCGGCGGAGATGAGCACGGTGGCGTCAGGATCGACTTGGTCCTCGCTGGGTCCGGAGTTGCTCCCGAGCAGATCTGCGTCGGAGGGCTGCTCCTCGGGCTCGGACTCCGTCTCAGCCTCGGAGTCGAGGTCATCGAACCCGCTCGGCTCCGGAAACGCGGTCGCCGTCTCGTGCGCGAGCGCGGACAGACTGGCCAGCTGGGCCAGCACCGCTTGCTTGCGCTGGCTCAGCAGCTCGGTCTCCCGTCGCAGCTGTTCCTTGCGCCAGGCGAACTCGGCGTGGGTGCGTTCGCTGATCGCGGTGGCCTGGGACTGGGCCGACGCCAGACGGTCCTCGGCCTCCTTGATCGAGGTCAGCTTGAGCCGCTCGGCCTCCTTCAGGGCGTCCTCGCGGATCCGGGTCGCGTCGGCGATGTTCGCCTCCAGCCGCGCCGCCGACTCCTCGTGATAGAGGGTCGCCTCGGACAGCAGCGCCGAAGTCTGCGCCGATGCCTCCTCCTGCGCCCGGCGCAGCTCGGTCAGCGCGTCCTCGCGCTCGACGGCGATCTCCTGCCGGATATCGGCGATCTCACGCTCCACAGCCCGGCGCAGTTCCTCGGTGTCGAGGTAGGTCTGCTGCCGGATCGCCTGGGCGTCGTGCTCGGCCTCGCGGCGCAGCGACTCGGCCTGGCGCCGCCCGGCAGCGAGCAGTGCCTCCGCCTCGGCCTTGGCGCGGTCGAGCTGGTTCGCCCCGTCGGCCTCCAGCCTGGCCCGCACCCGGTCGATCTCGGCGAGACCGCCGGATTTGAGCTCGTCGCCCTCCCGGCTGGCCCGCGCCCGGGTTGCCTCGGCCTCCCGGCGGGCATCCTCGCGCAGCCGCTCGGAGTCTGTGGCCGCTCGATCCAGCACCTCCCGGGCCTGCTCCTCAGCCAGCCGCAGGATCTCGGACGCTCGGCCGCCCAGGTTGGAATAGTCGACCTCGTTGTTGTGCCGGCTTTCCTCCAGCTGGCGCTCGAGCTCTTCGACTCGCTCCTCCAACTCCTGGGCGCGTTGCCGCACTCCGACCATGGAGGCTTCGAGTGCACGTACGTAGTCGTCGACCGCGGTTCGGTCGTAGCCGCGCAGCGCCAGCGGGAAGTTCCCTGCGGCGCTGGCAGTGTCGTCGAAGAGTCCGAGCCCGGTGTTATCCGAGGACGTCATGAATGTGGTGCCTCCGTTTGATCGCCGGCTGACGCCGCCTGGACCGACTCGATGAGCTTGCGGAAACCCGCAGTGCTGATTCCGGGGCCCTCGGCGCCGGTCCTGGCTGCATCATATGGCAGCTTCCAAGCCTTTCTTCGGACGACGCTCATGGCGTGGTCGGGGTTGTCGACGCGCCCGCCGGGCCATCCGGACTCGGTGCCAGACTGTCCATGGGCGAACGGACGAGGAGTGCGAGATGGCAGCTGGATCAGTGATCGTGGGAGGTGCGCGGACGCCTTTCGGCAAGCTGTTGGGCGGTCTCGCGTCTTTGCCGGCCACCGAGCTCGGTGGAGTGGCGATCGAGGCTGCACTGCAGCGGGCCGGCGTGGCCGGTGAACAGGTCGACGCGGTGGTGCTCGGTCAGGTGCTGCAGGCCGGTGCCGGCCAACTGCCGGCTCGCCAGGCGGCGGTCCGCGGTGGCATCCCGATGTCGGTGCCGTCGATCACCGTCAACAAGGTCTGTCTGTCCGGGCTGGCTGCGGTGGCGCAGGCCGACCAGCTGATCCGGGCCGGGGAGGCCGAGATCGTGGTGGCCGGTGGGATGGAGTCGATGACCCGGGCGCCTCATCTGCTGCCTGGATCGAGGTCCGGCTTCACCTACGGCGATGTCACGCTGCGGGACCACATGGCCTACGACGGACTCTGGGATGCGTTCACCGATCAGTCGATGGGCCTGCTGACCGAGGCCTGCAACACCGGCGACCAACAGGTGAGCCGGGCCGATTCCGATGCTTTCGCGGCCCGCTCCCACCGTCGTGCCGAGGCCGCCGTCGGGCTGCTGGCCGAGGAGATCGTTCCGGTGCAGGTCCCGCAGCGGCGCGGTGAGCCGGTGGTGGTGGGCGCCGACGAGGGCATCCGGTCCGGTGTGACGGCTGAGAGTCTGGCCGGCCTGCGACCGGCCTTCAGCAAAGACGGCATCATCACCGCGGCCTCGTCGAGCCCGATCTCCGACGGGGCCGCGGCCATGGTGGTCGCCTCGGCCGACGCTGCCGAGCGGCTCGGGCTGCCCGTGCTGGCGCGGATCGGCGCGTACGCCCAGGTGGCGGGGCCCGACTCCTCGCTCCAGCTGCAGCCGGCACACGCCATCGAGACCGCCCTCGGCAAAGCCGGGCTCAGGGTCTCCGACCTGGATCTGATCGAGATCAACGAAGCATTCGCGGCGGTCGGGATCGCCAGTGCGCGCTCTCTCGGACTGAGCGAGAGCGAGATCGATGAGCGGGTGAACCCGCACGGTGGAGCCATCGCGCTCGGCCACCCGATCGGTGCCTCCGGGGCCCGACTGCTGCTGCATCTGGCGTACGAGTTGCAGCGCCGGGGCAGCGGTCGCGCGGTCGCCGCCCTGTGTGGTGGCGGCGGACAGGGCGACGCCCTGATCCTGACCGCTGCATGAGTAGGCCGAGCGAGACTGGTCGCCTCGACCAGCTGATCGGGGAGGCGCGGACAGGGCGGCCGCGGGCAATCGGCCGGCTGATCAGCCTGGTGGAGAACCAGGCGCCGGAGTTGCCGGCTCTGATGGCCACGCTGGCCCCCGACACGGGTCGCGCACGGGTGATCGGACTCACCGGAGCACCAGGAGTGGGCAAGTCGACCACGGTCGCGGCGCTGGTCACCGAGCTCCGTCAACGCGGACAGCGGGTAGCGGTGCTCGCCGTCGACCCCAGTTCGCCGTTTTCCGGCGGAGCGCTGCTGGGCGACCGGGTACGGATGCAGCAGCACGCCCTGGACGACGGGGTGTTCATCCGGTCGATGGCGACCCGTGGTCACCTCGGCGGTCTCGCCGTCGCCGCGCCGCAGGCGATCCGGGTGCTGGACGCGGCCGGCTTCGATCTCGTCCTGGTCGAGACCGTCGGTGTCGGCCAGTCGGAGGTCGAAGTGGCCGAGCAGGTCGACGTCACCCTGGTCCTGCTGGCACCTGGGATGGGGGACGGCGTCCAGGCGGCCAAGGCCGGGGTCTTGGAGATCGGTGACGTGTTCGTGGTGAACAAGGCCGATCGCGACGGAGCACACGCCGTGGTACGTGAGTTGCGGAACATGGTGGCCTTGACGCAGCGCACGCCGGCGGACTGGAAGCCGCCGGTGGTCAGCATCGTCGCGGTGGACGGCACCGGGATCATCGAGTTGCTGGCTGAGCTGGATCGGTTCTTCGCCCAGGCAGCGGCATCAGGTCTGACCGCCAGACGACGGCTGGCCAGAGCCCGGCGCGAGGTCGAGTCCTTGGTGCTGGCGCGGTTGCGAGCCGCCGTGCCGACCCAGGGCAGGGACGGGCTGGATGCGCTGGCAACGGCGGTGGCGAACGGCCGCCTCGATGCATACACGGCCGCTGACAGGCTGCTGGTCTCGACGCCCTCAGGCTCAACTACAGCATGAGGTCTGTCCCGGCGTGGCGCGAGAGGAGTGCATGAGAGGCGGCTGAGCGTACGGTAGACATATCCATAGCGCCCGGCACCCTCGTGCTGTGGCTATGCGCGAGCAACCGGGGAGGTGACGCACATGAAGTGGATCAAGCGACTGCTGACGGTCCTGGTGATCGGTTTCGTGCTCTTCTACCTGGTGAATCAGCCAGAGGGGGCGGCGGCCGCCGTTCGCGGTGCCGCATCGGCCGTGGGTAACGCCGTCAACTCCATCATCACCTTCTTCAACGCACTCGCCGGCTAGCCGTGGCCGGGCCGATGGAGTGGCTCGACCCCCGGGTCGAGCGATACGTACTGGTCGAAGACGGCGAGCTGATGCGCGACGAGGTGGTCCGGCACTGGGCTGCCGGCATCTGGCCGATCACTCGGCTCTGCATCGGTCTGTGGTTCTTGGCGAGTTCGTTCGTCTTCACCTCCTGGTTCTTCTGGGTGGCCATGCTGCTGCCGCTCGGGGTGGTGGCCCAGGCGTTGTGGCGGCTGGCCGACCAGTATCGCGACCGATTCGTGGTCACCAATCAGAAGGTCTATCGGGTCTACGGAACCATCAGCCAGGTGCGTGCGAGCATGCCGTTGACCCGGATCCTGGACATCACCGTGGATCGGCCATTCATCGGGCGGATCCTGGGCTACGGTCACTTCGTCTTTGAGTCCGCTGCGCAGGACCAGGGGCTCCGTGAAATCAAGTGGGTGCCCGAGATCGATGAGCGGGAGCGGCTGATCCAGCGGGTGATCCATGAGGCTGGGCTCGGCACCGGGCCGACCACGGTGAATTCCACGAAGGACGACGGCACGTGACGACTAGCACCGAACGCCATCGGCTGCCGTTCGACCCGATCCAGGAGGCGTCCCGGCTCTGGGGACTGCGCTGGGAGGAGACCCCCCGGATGCGGGCGGTGACCTCGTTGATGCGGGTGCACCAGTTGGTGCTGACCGAGTTGGATGAGCTGTTGCGTCCGCTCGGACTGACCTTCGCACGGTACGAGGTGCTGGTGCTGCTCTCCTTCTCCCGGCGTGGAGCGTTGCCGCTGGGCAAGATCGGCGAGCGACTCCAGGTGCACGCCACCTCGGTCACCCCGCTGGTCAAGCGGCTGGAGAGCGCCGGACTGATCCAGCGCACGCCGCATCCTGAGGACGGTCGCGCGGTGCTCGCCTCGATCACGCCTGAGGGTCGCCAGGTGCTGCAACAGGCGACCGATGCGATCGTCTCGGCCCAGTTCGCGTTGTCATCGTTGACCGACGAGCAGTGTGACGAGCTGACCCAGCTGCTCGCTCCGCCGCGGGCAGCCGCCGGCGACTTCTGACCGGTGCGCGTCTTGGCGGTCGCCGACGCCGACTCCTATCTGAAGTGGAGCGCCGCGACCCTCGATCGGCTGCCCGCTCAGTGGGACCGGCGACAGGCCGTGGTGAAGTCTCCGATCTCGCCGTCGAGAGCGCAGACGTTCGATGCCGCCGGGGTCGAGGTGCCCCCGGTGTCGCTGGCCGCCTTGCATGCCTCGCTGGTGCGGGATCCGCCCGATGTGCTGCTGCTGGCCTGCACCGGGCCGACCGTCCAGGTGCTGGCTGGGCTGCCGGCGTGTCGGCGACGTCGTCGGCCGGTGCTGGTGACCGGGCTGCCGGGCATCGCCGTGCCGGCGTCGGAGAAGGCGATCGAGTTCCGTCGGGGCTGTGACCTGATCGTGGCGCACAGCCGCCGGGAGCGGACGGAGTTCGCGGCGCTCGCGACGACTCGGGCTCCGGGAATGAGGGTCGCGCTGGGCCGGTTCCCGTTTCTCACCGGGCCTGCCGACCCCGTTTCGGGGCCGCGTCGCGACGTGGTGTTCGCAGCCCAGGCCAAGGTGCCGCGACGGCCGACCGATCGGGAGGCGATCCTGCTCGCCCTCAGCGAGCTGATCCCGGCCGGTTCGGCGGTGGTCAAGGTCCGGGCGCTTCCCGGTGAGCGGCAGACTCACCACGAAGTCCACGGGTACGCCGAGTTGTGGCGTGATCTGGCGGCTCGCGGTGCGGTGCGCGCGGACTCGGTACGGCTCGTCGCCGGGCCCATGCACCGCGCACTGAGCACCGCGCGGAGTCTGATCACCGTCTCCTCGACCGCGGCGTTGGAGGCGATCGACCGGGGACTGCCGGTCGTCGTGCTGACCGACTTCGGTGTCAACACAGCGATGATCAATTCGGTCTTCGAGGGTTCGGGCTGTCTGGGCACCCTGGCAGATCTTCGGGCCGGTCGCGCCTTCACCCCCGATCCGAGGTGGCTGGTCGACAACTATTTCCACCCGGCCGCGGAGGACGACCTGGTCGAGCGGCTCAAGGACCTGGTTGCGAGGCGGCGAACGGCTGGTTTGCCGCGCCCCTCAGGTCCGCCGCCGAACCTGGCCACCGCTCGCTCCGTCGCGCGTCTGGCGGTGCCGTCCTGGGTGCTGCGGCGGACCCGACCCGGGGCTCAGCGGGTTGGCTGAGACGCCAACACCAGATCGCAGACCTCGCGGACCGCTCCAGCTCCGCCGTTGCGTTCGAGCACCAGCCGTGCCGCTCGGCGTACCAGCGGATGGGCGTCGGCCACGGCGATCGGCCAGCCGACCGAGGCCATCACCGGAAGGTCATTGAGGTCGTTGCCGACGTAGGCGATCTCGCGGGCGTCCAGCCCTCGCTCGGTCAGCCAGACCCCGAGTGCGTGCGCCTTGTTGTCGATGCCCTGCAGCACGTCCACGCCGAGTTTGGCTGCCCGGGCCCCGACCACCGGGTTGCGCTCCTTGGACACGATCACGAAGCCGATGCCGGCCTGACGGAGCAGCGAGATGCCCAGCCCGTCGGAACGGGAGACCCGCACCGTCTCGACTCCGTCCTGGTCCACTAGCACCCGGTCGTCGGTGTGCACGCCGTCGAAGTCGGTGGCGATTGCCGCGACCGGGAGCGCGGGCGGCCGTGGATCGAGGAGGGGCGCGAGGGCACGGGCCTGTTCGAGGTCGGCCTCGGTGTCGATCTCCAGTGTGGTCAGCTCCGGGACCAGGACGACCTTCGTCCGGCCGAAGAAGCGATGGCGGACCTGGGTGAACAGGTCGGCCCGAAATGCGTAGAAGGCGCCGGTCTCCCGGAACTCGGGTGCCCGGTCCTGGCGGCGCAGCCGTCGAGCCACGTCGTGGTTGACCCCGACGACCGTGTCGCCGGTCGGTCGCCAGAGGAAGGCGTGGCTGTCGACCGCGGCGAAGACCGAGTCTGCCGCACCGGAAGCCACCATGCCGACGGCGGCGTCCAGGTCGGCCGATCGGATGAACGGACTGGTGCACTGGACGAAGACCAACACCCCGACCTCGATGCCCTGGCCGGCCAGTGTGTCGAGCGCGTGACACAGGGCCGACTCCGAGCTGGCCTGGTCGCCCGCCAGCTCGGCCGGTCGTTCGATCACTCCGGCACCGGCCGCCCGGGCCTCTGCGGCGATCTCTGCCGAATCGGTGGAGACGTGCACGGCGTCGATCCGGTCGGCCGCCAGACACGCCGCGAGGGCGCGCGCCACCAGGGACACACCGCCCACGCGGCGCAGATTCTTGCCCGGCACGCCCTTGGATCCGCCGCGGGCAGGGATCACGGCGACGACATGTGGCCTCACTCGCGAGACCGTACGGAGCTTGCATGACGAGGTGGTGAACGAGGTGGGCAACGCTATTTACTAGGATGTCCTAGTATTTGGGTGGAGGTTTCGATGATGCAGAGTTCCGAGCCACCCGCAGCTTCAGGCCGGGAACGTTGGCGGGCCGCATACGCCGCCGCCGAGCGCGCCGGGCGGATCCGGTCGGCCGACTTCACCACCCTGTCCGGCGCCGAGGTGGACCCGGTCTACGGGCCGGTCGACGAGGACGCAGATCCGCGAATGCCGCGGATCGGCTGGCCGGGGGAGTTCCCGTACACCCGGGGGCTGTATCCGACCGGCTATCGCGGCCGCGAGTGGACGATCCGGCAGTTCGCCGGCTTCGGCAACGCCCAGCAGACCAACGAGCGCTATCGGATGATCCTGGATGCGGGCGGCGGCGGACTGAGTGTCGCCTTCGACATGCCGACCTTGATGGGGCGTGATTCCGACGACCCGCGCAGCCTGGGCGAGGTCGGGCACTGCGGGGTGGCGATCGATTCGGCCGCCGACATGGACGTGCTGTTCGACGGCATCGACCTCGGCTCGGTGACCACGTCGATGACGATCTCCGGACCGGCGGTGCCGATCTTCTGCATGTATCTGGTCGCAGCGGAGCGCCAAGGGGTGCCGATCGGTCAGCTCAACGGCACCTTGCAGACCGACATCTACAAGGAGTACATCGCTCAGAAGGAGTGGCTGTTCGCGCCGGAGCCGCACCTGCGGCTGATCGGCGATCTGATGGAGTTCTGCCTGGCCGAGGTGCCGGCGTACAAGCCGTTGAGCGTGTCGGGCTATCACATTCGCGAAGCAGGCTCGACGGCCGCGCAGGAGCTTGCGTTCACGCTGGCCGACGGCTTCGGCTATGTCGAGTTGGGGCTGTCCCGAGGGCTGGATGTCGAGGCGTTCGCACCCGGGCTGAGCTTCTTCTTCGATGCCCACATCGATTTCTTCGAGGAGATCGCCAAGTTCCGGGCTGCGCGGCGGATCTGGGCGCGCTGGATGCGCGACCGGTTCGGCGCGACCACGGCCAAGGCTCAGTGGCTGCGGTTCCACACCCAGACCGCCGGCGTCTCGCTGACCGCCCAACAGCCCTACAACAACGTCGTACGGACCGCTGTGGAAGCACTGGCCGCCGTGCTCGGCGGCACCAACTCGCTGCACACCAACGCGCTGGACGAGACGCTCGCCCTGCCGACCGAGTCGTCGGCCGAGATCGCGCTGCGCACCCAGCAGGTGTTGGCCGCCGAGACCGGGGTGACCAATGTCGCCGATCCGTTGGGCGGGTCGTGGTATGTCGAGGCGCTCACCGATGAGATCGAGGCGGCCGCCGAGCGAATCTTCGCGCAGATCATCGAGTTGGGCGGGGGAGAGGAAGCCGCCCATCCGATCGGACCGGTGACCGCCGGGCTGCTGCGCGGGATCGAGGACGGCTGGTTCACCTCCGAGATCGCCGACGCCGCATTCACGTACCAGACGATGCTGGAGAAGGGTGACAAGCGGATCGTCGGGGTCAACGTCCATACCGCGACCGTGTCGGGCGAGGTCGAGATCCTGCGGGTCAGCCACGAGGTCGAGCTTGCCCAGCGCGCCGTGCTCGCCGACCGGCGGGCGGCCCGGGATGACACCCTGGTCGCTCAGACTCTGGCCGAGCTGCGCCGGGCGGCTCAGACATCCGATGAGAATCTGGTCCTGCCCATGCTGGCCGCGGCCCGGGCCGAAGCAACCTTGGGCGAGATCTGCGACGTGCTCCGCGAGGAATGGGGCACCTACACCGAGACGGCCCGTTTCTAGACGGTGACGTTCTAGATCTTGACCTCGGCGGCCGGATCGGAAGCCGTGCTCTCGACGTTGTTCTCGTGGACCGCGGTCACCACGTAGGCGAAGTCCCCCTTGCCGGGAGTCTTGTCGACGAACTCGAGGGTCTTGCTGGTGCCGATCTGGCGCATCTCGAGTTCGCCCGGCCCGCGGCGATGGATCCGGTATTCGACGATCTTCTCGCTGAAGCGCGGTGTGACGGTGGGCGCCGGCGGGGTTTGCCAAGTGATCCGCACCGACTTGTCGGCGGTGACTTCGGCCTTGACCGCGGTCGGTGCCGGCGGGTGCATCGCCTCGGCCTCCTCCAGGGTGAGCTCCTGGGTCGGATTGGGACTCGCGACTTGCGAGGGTGCCGGTGAGGCGGCCGGCGCCGAGTCGGTGCCGGACTGGCACGCCGCCAGGGCGGTGACCAGCAGCAGCAACGCGAGGGGACGAGCGGCAGAGCGGATGGTGATCATGATCCCTACCTTCCGAACAGGCCTGTCGAACAGGACCTTCAGAAACGGGGCGGTGGCCGCCCTCCACAAGGGAGAACGACCACCGCCGATGCTGCGTTCCCAGTCACCTGGGCTCAGCGATGCTGATGCTCCTCGTGCTCTTCGAGGGTCAGCTCCGGCATGATCTTCATCGAATTGCTCATCACCGCTGGGCCGCCACCGACGGCGCCGCCGCCGTAGACGATGTTGCCCCAGTTGTTGTAGGTGCCGAGCGTCGACAGATAGCCGTCACCATTGATGTCGGCCTTCACCTTCTTGGCCAGCTTGCCGTTGCACGTCCAGTCCAGGTTCTTGTCGGAGCGACCGCCGATCTTGAACGTGTAGTTGGGGCAGACCCACTGGGTGCGGTAGGGCTTGGCCAGCTTGCTGCGCAGCCCCTTCTTCTCGTTCAGGTTCGTCTCATTCAGGCTGGGCAGCTTGAACGATGAGTAGCCGAAGTACCTCGTGCCATTGGTGCGCATCACACCGCCGAGCTGGAACGAGTAGTTCATCACACTCAGGTAGTTGGGCTTGTAGTTGGAGTGATCGTTGCCGCCGTGCTTCTGGCCGAGTGCGTGACCGAACTCGTGCACGAAGGTGCCGACCCGCTGATCCGGGGTGCCGCCGCTGGGCCAGCGTCCCAGCGAGACCAGGAAGCTGTCACTCGGGATGGCAAAGGCATTGCCACTGCTGGTGCCGCCGTCGTAGCCGTTGCCCCAGATCATGTAGTAGAAGATCTTCGCCCGTGCCGTGGAGTCGAAGTTGGAGGCCTTGATGGCCTTGAACTGCGGCACGACCGGGTTCAGGTCGAAGTCGAAGGGCACCGGGTTGCCACCACCCAGGTTGTAGGCGGCACCGCGGGCAGCTCCGGCGTCCAGGTGCAGCCTGATGCCGGTCTGACCGTTCGGGTTCTTGGCCTGCGGCGCAGTGGCGAACACGTTCACGATCCGGTTGAGATCAGCGGCCGCAGGCAGCAGCGCGTCGCTCATGTAGTCCATCTCGACGAACAGGTCCTTGCGGAGCGGGTTGGCACCCATCGCAGGCAGATTCACATCGATGACGCCGTCACCGTTGTAGTCGTAGCCGTTGGCCTCCCAGCCGTCGAGCAGCTTGTCGCCGTCGGTGTCGGCCGTGCCCTTGACCCCGATCGAGAAGGCTTGGCCGACCCAGGCCAGGCAGTCGGGACCACCGGAGACGGTGATCTGAGCCGAGGTGTTACCGGGCTTGACCACGTTGACCAGGTTCACGGTGTCGGTGTCCCAGAGATTGCCCTGGGAGTAGCGGGGCGTCGGGCCGTCGGTGCCGTCCCAGTCGGCGGCGGCGATCGGGACCCCGTTGACGGTGCTCGCCGGCTCACCGGCCAACTGCCCGTCGCCGCCGATGAAGGTGGTCTTCACCGCGCCGACCGGGTTGGTGGCCGCGAAGCCGAACGGCACTGTCGTGGTGGCCGTGTCGTTGGTGACCATCGCGTAGCCGTTGGACAGGACCACCTTCGTGAGCGGGTAGGTGGACTTCTCGTACACCACAACGAGCGAGGCACCTTCGGCCAGCGGAGCCTTGCTGGTCACCCAGGGATCGGCCGCGTTCTTGATGCCGGAGGCGAAGCCCTTGAGCTTGAACGTCCCGTTGCCCTTGACCTTCTTGGTGACATTGGCGCGGTACGCGTACCCCTTGGGTCCGTCCGGCCAGCACGGCCCGTCGCCGGAGCCGACCTTGGTGCCGGTGATCTTCTTGCCGGCAAAGGTGCCCTTCTTGAACGCCGAACCCTCGCTCTTGCCGAGCACCGACCAGAGCAGGTAGGCGCCCTTGATCTTGGAGCCGCTCGGGATGCCGCTGATCTTGATCTTGCCGGAGCCGCGGTTACGGAGGCTGATGCCGCCCGCGACATAGCCGCCCTTCAACTGGTAGGTCTTGAATGCCTTGGGTGCGGTGCCACTGACCGCGGCCTTCACCGGACCGCCGGCTTCGCTGTCGACGGTGCCTGGACCGCCGGTTGTGGCAGGTGCTGGGTCGGCTGCTGCCGTCGGCGGCAGGCCACCCATGGTGCCGATCAGTGCGACGGCGGTCACTGCCGCCGCGACTGTGGCACCGAGTTTCGATCGAGTCCGTAGACGCCTCATGGCTCTCCTCATGGCTCATGGGAAACGGGCTTGGTTCCAGTGGAAGTAGAGCAGGATTCCGCGCGTCACGTACACGTTTCCAAGAATCAGTTCAGAAAGAATCGGCTGCCAAAAATATGCTCATCGAGCGCGAGGTGCGTGCAAATCTAACGAGACCGTTCGGTCAGCTCTCTCGAGGCTGTTCAGTCAGTGGCCAGCCGTGCGCGATGAGCTTGTCGCGGACACGGTCGACGTCCTCATCGCGGGGGAGTTCATCGGTGAATTTGATGATCACAGCGCCGATGTCGATGTGGTCGACCGGAAGCTCACCAGCCGCGATGAGCTCCCGGGCCACCTGCTGGACCTCGTCATTGCTGAGCCGCCGGGCAAGGACGGCCAGCAGTGGGATGTAGTCGCTTTCCGGGATCCCTTCGGGATAGCCGGCGCGCAGCCACGTCACGATCGAGCCGAGGAAGCCAGGTAACGCCATCTGGGTGAGTTTAGTCGGCTCGTTCAGTGGAAGAGCTGCTTGCCGAAGATGATCACCACGATGCCGAACAGCACGGCCAGGATGGTGACGGCGAAGCAGATCCCCGCGCCGATCTTGCCGCTGGTGCTGGCGACGGTGCCGTCAGCGCTGGCCGTGGTGACACCTGCCGGAGCCGGCACTCGGCCGCGTTCCAACGACCGCATGCCGAGGGAGAACAGGGCGGGCAGGCCGGCACCGAGCAGGAGCCCGACGGCGATGACCTGCCACAGAGCGTTGACGGTCTTCATGACGATGTCCATGGGTCAGTTCCTCTCCGCGCCGGCGGGAACCTTGGCGGTCTCCTGAGCGACATCCTGCTGCTCGGTGACAGCCAGGCCGCCCTCCCACTCGGCGTTGACGTTGTTTGGGTTGATCGCGGTCCGGCGCGAGCGGCTGAACATCCACGCCGCCGCGGCGACCAGGATGGCGAACACGACGCCGATGCCGACTGCGCCGCCGATGACGCTGGCGAGATACCAGCAGAGGGCGCCCACGATGGCTGCTGCGGGCAGGGTGGTCACCCAGGCGACCACCATCCGGCCGGCGACACCCCAGCGGACCTCGGCACCTCGCTTGCCGACCCCGGAGCCCAGGATCGAACCGGTCGCCACGTGGGTGGTCGAGAGCGCCATGCCCAGGTGGCTGGAGGACAGGATGATCGCGGCAGAGGCGGTCTCGGCGGCCATGCCCTGCGGGGAGTGGATCTCCACCAGGCCCTTGCCGAGGGTGCGGATCACTCGCCAGCCACCGATGTAGGTGCCGGCCGCGATCGCGAAGGCACACGCCGCCTTCACCCAGAACGGAATGGCGTGGGTGTCGGTCCAACTGCCGTACGCGATCAACGCCAGGGTGATGACGCCCATGGTCTTCTGTGCGTCATTGGTGCCGTGCGCCAGTGAGACCAGCGAAGCGGAGCCGATCTGGCCCCAGCGGAAACCAGCGTCGCGCCGGCTCTCCGGGATCTTGGCCACCAGCCGGTAGACGGTCCAGGTGCCGATGCCGGCGACGAGGCCGGCGACCAGCGGGGCGAAGAAGGCCGGGATGAGAATCGAGGTGATCACGCCATCCCACTTGACGCCGCTGAGGCCGAGGGAGGCGATGGCCGACCCGATCAGGCCGCCGAACAAGGCGTGCGAGGAGGAGGAGGGCAGGCCCAGCAGCCAGGTGGTGAGGTTCCACAAGATGCCGCCGACCAGGCCCGCGAAGACGATGGTGAGGATCGGTGTCCCCATCAGAGCCTCGATCGGGACGCCGCTGCTGTCTTGGATGGAGACGACCTTGTTACTGACGGTCAAGGCGACCTCGATCGAGAGGAAGGCCCCGACCAGGTTCAGGATGGCGGAGAGGGCAACGGCTGCCTTGGGCTTCAGCGCACCGGTGGCGATGGAGGTGGCCATCGCGTTTCCGGTGTCGTGGAAGCCGTTGGTGAAGTCGAATGCCAGGGCGGTCACGATGACCACCACCAGGATGAAAAGAGCTTCGGTCACGCGACCATCGTGGGGTTCCGAAACCGGTCAAATCCACCTGGAACGGCCCCCGGGCGGCGGATTCACGAACAGTTCATCTCGCTCGCCCGGAGGCGTTACTCACGCTCGGAGAACAGTTCACCCAAGGGCTGCCGAGACGACCTCGCGGGCTGCCTGCTGCACCTCGGCGAGGTGATCGGCGCCGCGGAACGACTCGGCATAGATCTTGTAGACATCCTCGGTGCCCGACGGCCGGGCAGCGAACCAGGCGGACTCCGTGGTGACCTTCAGTCCGCCGATCGGGGCACCGTTGCCGGGGGCGTTGGTGAGCTTGGCGGTGATCGGCTCGCCGGCCAACTCGGTGGCGGTGACCGCCGACGGATCGAGCTTGGCCAGCTTGGCCTTCTGCTCCCGGTTGGCCGGGGCGTCGACCCGGGCGTACGCGGGCGATCCGTGCCGGGCGGTCAGCTCCGCGTAGTGCTCGCTGGGTGACTCGCCGGTCACGGCCTTGATCTCGCTGGCCAGCAGGGCGAGCAGGATGCCGTCCTTGTCAGTGGTCCAGGTCGTGCCCTGCAGGGTGAGGAACGAGGCGCCCGCGGACTCCTCGCCACCGAAACCGATCTCGCCGGTGCGCAGACCGGGCACGAACCACTTGAAGCCGACCGGCACCTCGATCAGCTGTCGGCCGAGGTCGGTGGCCACCCGGTTGATCATCGAGGAGGAGACCAGGGTCTTGCCGATGCCGGCGGCCGGGTTCCAGCCGTCGCGGTGGGCGTACAAGTACTGGATCGCTACCGCCAGATAGTGGTTGGGGTTCATCAGCCCGGCATCGGGGGTGACGATGCCGTGCCGGTCGGCGTCGGCGTCGTTGCCGGTGGCGATGTCGTACGCGTCCTTGTTCTTGATCAGGCTGGCCATCGCGTTCGGTGAGGAGCAGTCCATCCGGATCTTGCCGTCGGTGTCCAGGGTCATGAACGACCACTGCGGGTCGACGCGCGGGTTGACCACGGTCAGATCCATCCCGAGGTGTTCGGCAATGTAGGCCCAGTACTGCACGCTGGCGCCGCCGAGGGGATCGGCCCCGATGTGCACGCCCGCCTCCCGGATGGCATCCAGGTTGAGGGCGTTGACCAGGTCGTTGCAGTAGTTGCCGAGATAGTCGAACCGGGTCACCTCCGGATAGGCGCGCTCGAACGGGATCCGCTGCACACCGGACATGTCGGCGAGCAGCTGGTTGGCCCGGGCTGCGATCCAGGAGGTGGCATCGGTGTCGGCCGGGCCGCCGTGCGGGGGGTTGTACTTGAAGCCGCCGTCCCGAGGCGGGTTGTGGGAGGGAGTCACCACGATGCCGTCGGCCTCGGGATCGCTGCTGGACCTGGTGGCGTTGTGCACCACGATCGCCCGCGACACCGCCGGGGTCGGGGTGTAGTCGGTCTGGGCCTCCGACAGCACGCTGACTCCGTTGGCGACCAGCACCTCGATGGCGGTCTTCCACGCCGGCAGGGACAGCGCGTGGGTGTCCTTGCCGATGTAGAGCGGCCCGGTAATGCCCTGACCAGCGCGATATTCCACGATTGCCTGGGTGGTGGCGGCGATGTGGTTCTCGTTGAACGCGGTGTCGAGGCTGGAGCCACGATGGCCGGAGGTGCCGAAGCTGACCTGCTGGTCAGGATTGTCGGGATCGGGTACCAGGTCGTAGTAGGCGCCCAGGACGGCGTCGACGTCGATCAGGTCTTCAGGGAGGGCCGGCTGGCCGGCGCGGGGATGAGCCATAGGGGTCATTCTGCCCATGACTGGTCGGCTGGTGTCACCGCCCTTGCGACCTTTGGAAAGATGGCCCCCATGAGCACGTCCAGCTTCAGTCGTCATGGTGCCGTCGATCTCTCCCAGCTTGCGCAGAAGGCCAAGCAGTCCGCTTCGTCCGGGCGTCCTGCGAGTGCGGGGCTCGGGTCTGGCGCAGGCGGGTCCAGGGACGGCGGTTCGTATGTGGTGGAGCTGACCGAGCAGACTTTCGAGACCCAGGCGATCCGCCCGTCGATGCAGCACCCGGTGATCGTGGAGATCTACTCCGCGGGCCGGGGCACGCCGGCGACCCAGGAGCTCTCCGATGCCCTGATCTCGCTTGCCAACTCATCGGGTGGCAAGTTCCTGCTGGCCCGGTTGAACGCCGATACGGCACCGCAGATCGTGCAGGCCCTCGGCCTGCGGGCGCTGCCGACGGTGATCGCTCTGATCGGGGGCCAACTGGCACCGTTGTTCGAAGGCGCGATCCCGGGTGATCAGGTGTCTCAGGTGATCGACTCGGTGCTCCAGGCCGCGGTCACCAACGGCATCGTCGGGCGTGCTGAACCAGTCGGTGGGGCTGGCGACGGGGTCGCTGCTGGAGGTGAGGAAGAGGTCGGGCCCGATCCGCGATTCGCCGAAGCGGATGCGGCACTCGAACGGGGTGATTTCGCCGGGGCTGTCGAGGAGTTCGACAAGCTGCTCCAGGCGAACCCGAGCGACACCGAGGCCAAGGTGGGCAAGGCGCAGGCCGGGCTGCTGGCTCGGGCGTCCGCGCTCGACGCACAGGTGGTCATGTTGGCCGCTTCGAGCCCCACGGCACCTGTTGCGGTTCACCTGGACGCCGCCGACCTGGAGCTCACCTCCGGCCGCGTCGAAGACGCCTTCGCCCGCTTGATCGGACAGGTCAAGACCCGTACGGGTGCCGAGCGCGACCAGGTACGTGTCCGGCTGCTCGAGCTCTTCGAGACCCTCGGCAACGCCGACCCCCGGGTGCTCAAGGCGCGCCGGGACCTGATGACCGCCCTGTTCTGAGGGGTGTTCGCCTGCTGGCCCCAGCTCACGTCCGCTTGGGTACGTGATGCCGAGCCCGCGTCCCTCGAAAAGGCGCAGTTACAGGTGATTTCGCACGATTTGGGTGTAACTGCTCCTTTTCGGCGCAGGCATCTCCTTTTCGAGGGCGAATCCGGGTCAGGCGGGTAGGCCGAGCCATCCTTCGGGTTTGTCGATGGTCCAGCGGTCTCGTGTGCGGTCCCGGCGTAGCCCGTCCTCCTGTGCCGCACTGATTCGCTCGGTGAGCTTGCGCTGATAGTGGGTCAGATCATCCTTCTCGACACGGACCACCACCAGCCCGGCGCGTTCGAGCCGCTCCTCGCGCTCGTTGTCCTCCCGATGCTGGGCCCGATCGCGATGGCCGGCGGTTCGCTCCGCTCGCCATGTTGCACCGTCGTACTCCATCGCCAGCCCAGCCTCGAGATCGAGCAGATCCGGGATGCCCAGCAATCGCCCCTCGGGATCGAAGACCGGCCGGTTCACCTCGAGATCGACCAGTCCGAGCTGCTGGCCGGCGAACATCCTCAGCCGGGACTCCCAGCTGCTTCGAGTCCCGGCCCGTGCCAGCCCGATGGCAGCTCTGGCTTGCCGCGCTCCGCGCCGGGGAGGCAGCTTCGCCCCTGCTCGCTGGAGCCGGTCATAGGTGAGCATCCGTGCCGCGAGGATCGCGTCGAGCGCGACGACTGCCTCGGTGAGGTCGGGCGCCAGCAAGGCCAGATCAAGGGCGGTGCGCAATGCCGTGGTCACCGGGATGCCCTCGAACACCTCGCCGCGCGGGATCAGGGTGCTCTGTCGATAGCTGATGCCGCTCGTCGTCCGGCGTCGTTGGCCAGGTGGCAGCAGCACTGGGATCGGCAGCTTGGCCATGGTGTGATCGTCCAAACCGTCGAGCCTGTCGACACCATGCACGTACGCCGCCGCCCAACCGGCGATCCAGGCACCCTCGGGCAGCCCGGCGACGACATCGGTGATGCGTTGCGCGGTTGTGGGCAGCGCGCCGCCGCGGCGGTAGCCGTAGGTGGTCGGTTCGAACCCCGGCCCCACCAGCGTCCCCCGGGGGACACCGCGACGGATCCACTCGGCGATGGATGCGGCCGGCCGGCAACTGCTGCGCTCGACTGAGAAGCTGCTCATGCACGGGAGCGTCGCACCCGTCAACCCCTCCTGGGGAGTTATCCACAGGCCCATCGAAAAGGCGCAGTTGCAGGTGAATCGGCGGGTTTGACCTGTAACTGCTCCTAGTCGGTGAACGGAAGGGCGGTATGTGTGGGGAGAAGCGCGGGCGAGAGTCAGTTCGCGGAGCGTGGGGCGTACATGATCAGTGCCACGCCGACCAGGCAGACCAAGGCGCCCGCAATGTCCCAGCGGTCGGGGCGGAAACCGTCGGCCACCATGCCCCAGACGAGGGAGCCGGCGACGAAGACCCCGCCGTACGCGGCCAGGATGCGGCCGAAGTGCGCGTCCGGTTGAAGGGTGGCGACGAAGCCGTAGAGACCCAGGGCGATCACTCCGGCGCCGATCCAGATCCAGCCGCGATGCTCGCGGACGCCCTGCCAGACCAGCCAGGCACCGCCGATCTCGGCGATGGCAGCGAGGACGAACAGGCCGATCGAGCGCAGGATCTCCATGCGCCCGGATTTTACGGAAGCGCGGAGAACTCGCCCCTCAACGTGGCGACACGCCGGTGAGCTGACCCCGATGTCCCAGCGAGAGGTGAGTTTCCCGCACTTCCCCCAGTGAGGCGGCTGTTTTCTCACCTCCCTTGGGTAGCGGGGAGTTCAGGTCACCGGCCGGTTGCGATAGCGGCCGACCAGCTCCGGCGCGGCGGCCTGCATCCGAACGGGTGGTAGTCCGCGGGCGAGTTGGCGCAGATCGTCGACCACCATGTCGCCGATCTGCTGGAACGCCTGGGGGATCCCGCCGGCGCGGTGGCCGGAGAAGACCAGGTTGTCGAGCCGTCGGTACGGATCGTCGGCGGGCACCGGCTCCAGAGGCCAGACATCAACCCCGGCCAAGATTCGGCCGGCGACCTGCTCGGCCCACAACGCGTCATAGTCCACGACTGCCGCGCGGCTGACCAGCACCAGCCGAGCGTTGTCGGACAGCATGGCCAGCTCGCCGGCACCGAGCAGGTGCTCACTGTCAGCGGTCACCGTGGCCAGCATGAACACCACCTGACTGCGGCGCAGCAGTTCCTCCAGCGACGCCGGCACCAGACCCCAATCGGCCAGCGCTCGGTCCGGCAGCCACGGGTCGTACACCCGCAGGTCGACGTCGAATGCGTCCAGCAGCGGCCGCAACGCGCGGCCGAGATTCCCGTACCCGATCAACCCGACCCGCGCACCACGCAACAAGATCGCGTCCGTGTTGCCGGCCGAGACATACCGCTCGGTGCCGGATCGGAACGCCCGGTCTTCGCGACTGATCCCGCGGCACAGGTCGAGCGCCAGGCCGAGGGCGAACTCGGCGACGGCCTGCGCGTACGCCGGTCCGCAGCCCAGCACGTGGATGCCCCGGGCGAAGGCCGCCGGGTAGTCGACATTGGGGAAGAAGTTCCCCTCGACATTGCAGATCGCTCGCAGTCTGGTGGCCCGGGCGAGCCGTGCGGCAGGCAGCTCGGGTTGGCCGATGATCGCGAACGCCTCGGGCAGGGCCGCCTCGAACGATGCCGGATCATCGTCGTCTTCCAGATCCACCACTCGGAACGACGACTCCAGCTCCATCCGAGCCGACGCGGTGAAGATCCGTTCGCTCCGCTGCGGGGCGGGCTGCAGGATCACCAGCGGCCGGTCGTCGGCGGTGGAGTCTTGGCTCGTCGAGGAGGACATAGGGATCAGCCAGCGGTGCCGTAGGCCGCCAGATACGCGTCTCGGTCCTGCTCGGTGATCTCCCGGACCACCTTGCACGGTACGCCGGCCGCCACCACGTCCGGGGGGATGTCGCGGGTCACAATGCTGCCGGCACCGATCACCGAACGGGCTCCGATGGTCACCCCGGGGCCAACCACCACATGGGCGCCGAGCCAGGCGCCCTCCTCGATCGTGATGGGCTCGGCGTACTCGTACATGTCTCCGGTTCGTTGCACGAAGTCGATCGGATGGCTCGCGGTCGCGATGGTGACCCGCGGCCCGAACAGCACCATGTCGCCAATCGTCACCGGGGCACAGTCGAGGATCGACAGGTCGTAGTTGGCGAAGATGCCGTTGCCGAAGGTGATCTGGTTGCCGTAGTCGCAGCGGAACGGCGGCTCGATCCAGATCATCTCGCCGGCAGACTTCAGCAGCCCGCGCAACAGCCTGTCCCGGGTGGCCTCGTCATCGGGATGCGTGGTGTTGTACTCGTGCAGGATGCGCTTGGTCGCCGCGCGTGCCTCGGTTAGCTCGGGGTCGGTGGATCGGTATGACCGCCCCGCGACCATTCGCTGCCATTGGGTGGGCTCGTCGGTGCTCATCGGCACTCCAATCGTGTCGTCATCCAGGTTGTCGGTCGCAAGGACCCCGGCCGCGCCAGGTTATCGATCGGTCAGGAAGATGCCCGACCGAGTCCGGCCTCACGGGCTCGGATGATCGCCGCCGAGCGATCCCGGGCCTGGAGCTTGGCCAAGATCGCCGAGACGTTGTTGCGTACGGTCTTCGGAGACAGATAGAGGCGCGCGGCGATATCGGGGTTGGACAGCCCGGCCGCTACCAGGTCCAAGATCTCGCGCTCCCGATCGCTCAGCTGGGGAAAGGCCTCCGGTGCCCTCGCGCTCGGTCCGGTGGCGAAGACCCGGGCGATCCGTTGCGCCAGCGAGGCGCCGAAGACCACCCCGCCGTTGTGCACGGTGCGGATAGCCTGGATCACCTCCTCGGCATCGGCACCCTTGAGCAGATAGCCGCGAGCCCCGGCGGTGACGGCGGTGAACACCGTGGACTCGTCCTCGCCCATGGTGATCACCAGTACGCCGGTGTGGGGCAGCTCGGCCAGCACCTGGCGAGTCGCCTCGATGCCGTTCAGCCGAGGCATCTGCAGGTCCATGATCACCACATCGGGTTGGGTGACGCGGGCTTGCTCGACGGCTTCGATGCCGTCCGCGGCCCGGGCGACGACCTCAATGCCTGGCAGCGGCTCCAGCAAGGAGGCGAGACCGTCGCGATAGACCGGATGATCGTCGGCGATGAGCACGGTGATCGTCTCGCCAGTCACGGCATCCCTCCGATGGGCAACTCGACGCAGATCTTGGTTCCGCCCTCAGGTGGGCAGGTGACGGCGGTGCTGCCACCGAGCTCCCCAGCCCGCTCCCGCAGTGAGAGCAAACCCACGCCGGCGGTTCGCGCCGACGATATCCCGATCCCGTCGTCGCTGACCTCGACGATCAGCCGGTCCGGCCCGGCGACGAGACGGACCCGGGCCGACGATGCCTGGGCGTGCCGGGTGATGTTGGTGAGACTCTCGGCGATGATCCTGTACGCCGCCACCTCCACGGCGGCCGGCAGGTCCTCCAACCCCGTCGCCTCGACCTCGACCCGCAGTCCCTCGGAACGGAGCAGGTCAGCCTGCTGCTCGACGGCCGCGAGCAGACCGAGATCGTCCAGCGCGGGCGGCCGAAGCCCGTGGACCAACCGACGTACCTCGGTCACCGCCGCGGACAGATCCGTCCGGGAGGTTGCGATCAACTCCTTGGCCCGCACCGGATCGGGATCAACCGCCTGCGAGGCGGCCGCCAGCCGCAGCCCGACCCCGCCGAGCAGCGGGCCGAGACCGTCGTGCAGGTCGCGCCGGATCCGCCGGCGATCCTCTTCCCGAGCCAGCACCAGCCGTTCCCGGCTCGCCTGCAGCTCGGTTGCCAGGGTCGCCAGCCGGACAGCGATCGCGGCTTGGCGGACGACATCGAGCAGCAGCGCCTGGTCGGCGCGGGTGAGCAGCCCGCGCAGCCCGCCGCGGTCGGCCAGCAGCAGCCGGCCCACGCTCTGCTCGGAATAGGCGATCGGCAGCTCGGTGACCCGCTCCGGGCGTTCGCCGTGCTCGGCCATCAGCCGGCCGCCATCGGGCTGCAGCACCTCCACGGCGACGTACGGGAGCTTGAACGAGTCGGCCACGGCGGCGATCAGGGCGGGCAGCTGATCTGCCACCGAGCCCGAGGTCTCCAGTCGAGCGGCGAGGTCGGAGACCACCTGATAGCGATCACTCCGCCGGCCCAGGATCAGGCGTCGCACTCGTGCCCAGATCAGGTTACGCAGCGGGATATAGAGCAGCATCGCCAGCGGCAGGACCGTGATCGTGACGTCGCGCTGGTTCAGTTGATCGCCGAACAGCCGACTGACGGCTGTGACGACCACCAGGTCGACCCCGATGACGATGCCCGCGACCGCGCCCCAGGCAACGGTGTCGGCGACGAGACCGTCGACGTCGTAGCGATCAGGCTCGCAGATGCCGATCACGACCGAGATCGACGTCACCGCCACGGCGACGAACAGGGCACCGCTCGCCAGCACGCTGGCCGGTGCCAGAACGCCGATGATGGTCAGGAAGAGGCAGACGATCCCCGCCCACAGCAGCCAACGGAGTTGGCGGCGCTCCACACCGACTGCGCGGCGGTGCCGTACGACGGCGAGCAGCAGCGCCGGAGACACTGCCGCGATGGTGATCAGCCGGGTGATCACCAGCAGCGGAAACCCGACGGAGGCCGGGATCGGCACGCTCAGCAGATCCGGGTCCGGGATCGGCGGTGCGGGCATACCCAGCTCCAACACGCTGGCGGGGGTGAGCATCAGTGTCACCGGCAGCAGCGCCGACGCGACCACCGTCCCGACGGCGAGGATGCGCCAACGACCGGTGATCAATCGGCCCGTCGGATAGAGGACGAGCAGCAGCGGCAATCCCATCAGCAGGAAGGCGCCGGCCCTGGCCACGAACCAGTACGCGAATCCGGTGCCTGGCAGCACGTCGTCCGGGGGAGTGCCGTACGGCGCGGTGATCCCGACGGCGTACCACGCCTCCAGCAGACCGTCGACCGCCCACAGCAGGCCGAAACCGACCAGGACGTAGCCGACCCGGTGACCCGGGCGGCGCGACAGCACCACGGCACCGCAGCCGGTCATGATCGCGCCGAGTGGTGCGGTCGGGCTGATCAGCTCCAGACCGCCGCCGGCGCGTAGCACCAGGATTGTGGCGACCACGGTGGCGAGCGCACAGCCGACCGCCAGCGTCAGCCAGACGGCGGGCCAGGGTCCAAGCGTGCGCATCTGGCGATTATTGCCGCCGCCGCGTCCCGCGGTCAGGGGACGCGCGTCCCGATCGGACGGGACATTTCCGCCCGGCACGAAGGTGACTCCGCACCCTGGGCGCCGGGTCGAGCGGCCCAGCAGTCTTCACCTCATCGGGCCGGCAGCAGAGTCGGCCCCGACATTCGGAGGCATCATCATGACCCTGTCCCAGACACCCGCTCCGGCTCGCTCCGACCTGGTGGTCGACGTGCCGGCCCCAGGCGCTGTCGCTGCTCGGCCCTTCCTCAAGCACGGCGCGCTGCTCAGCGTCGGCGCGGTGGCCTGGGCGGCGGCGATCGCGGTGATCGGGCTCGACCCGCAGACCGCGGCCGGCGAGGCGGCGTACTCGCTCGGCTCCGGTCTCTTCCAGCTCGGCGTGCTCGCCCTGCTGCGGGTGTTGTGGCGGACCAACGCCTTGGGCAGTGGCAAGGTGGCCAAGGCGGCGATCCTGATCGAGACCGGATTGTTGACGCTGGCCATCGGCTCGACGATTGCCGACGGGGTCGGAGTCAGCGACCTGACCCAGCCCGGCTGGGCCTTGTTGGATGCCTTCTGGCCCTTCTCGATGCTCGGCATGTTCTTCATCGGCATCCGGATCGCCGTTGCCGGCCGCTGGACCGGCGCTGCTCGCTTCTGGCCGATGATCGCCGAGAGCTGGGCCGTGGTCACCATCCCGACGCTGATGATCTTCGGTCCGTCTGTGGCTGCCGCGGTCGCTCCGCTGCACCTGCTGATCGGGTACGCGACCCTGGGCATCCTGGTGGCCCGCAAGAGCGCCTGATCTGGAGGAGGTGGCGTATGTCTTTGGCCCGGCGGGTCACGAACACACGCGAGCACGATCCGGCGATGGCCAGTATCGGCACCATCCTGACTATGGAGCTGGACGGCCATCACGAGAAGTAGGTAACGGTCCTAGTCACCGCACGATTTGGCACCAGAAACTACTTCTCGAATGCTCCCCCGGCGGGCCGATGGGCAATTGGCGTCCACGGATGGAAGTTGCCGGCGGCGCGGGCCCTCCGATCAAGGGAAAGTCGCCCATGGATGGAAATTGCCGTCCCGAGGTGGCGAGATCTGGCGCCTCTCGCACCCGAAGTAGCTCGACCGCCTATGTAGGGCGCCCATCCTCGAGGTACGCGGTCTCGAAACCGGCGGGCCTGCTGGTCAGCTCCATCGCCACACTCAGCCGGCGGTGGGAGAGGGGCGTCACCAGGCCGGCGGCTTGGTCCAGGGTGACGAGTTCGACTCGCTTGATCTCGTTGGGTTGCAGGGAGAAGGTGGCCAGTTGGGTCTCGGTCACGATGCCGCCGTCGAAGATGAGCTCGACGGCGTCTTCCCAGCCGAGGTAGGGCGGCATCCAGTCGGCGACCAACAGCCGGCCCACCGCGCGATCGACTCCGAGTTCCTCACGGACCTCGCGGATGGCGCCGGTGCGGGGCGGCTCGCCCGGCTCCACGATGCCGCCGGGTAGCTCCCAGTCGGTCTTGAACGCGGTGTCGCACAACAGGATCCGCCCGAACTCGTCGCGGATCAGTACGTGGGCGATCAGCCGTTTCCTGGGCAGCACCGTGTTCATCACGCTGGAGAAGCCGTGTGGGCCACCGACCAGGTCCTCGGCCAGCCGGGCATAGAGCATCAGATCGTCATAGCTCCCGTCCGATCGCGAGATGACGGCACGCCGCACCCCTTCGAGCCGGAAACCTGAGCGGACGAACGCCCGGCGAGCCCATTGGTCGGCAGCTGGCACCGCCACCTCGATCCGGCGGACTCCGCTGGCCAGCGCCTGCTCGGTGATCGCCGTCGCCGCAGACTGCAGGGTCGCCAGATCCAGTCCAGCATCCCAGTTGAGGACGGCGATACCGGCGCCGCCGTCGCTCAGCCGTACCGGATCGCTCACCACCGCCACCTCGCGGACTCCGACTCCAGGACCCCCAGCGAACTTGGGGTTCCCGGGAACAAGCTGAGCGATTCTGCCGGGACATCCCGGCAGAATCGCTCAGCTTCTGCGGTCCACAGTTCAACGTGCCGGCGGCACTGAGGCCCGAGCGTTCTGAGGCACGACCCTGGTCTGATATCCGGCCGGGAGACGGGCTCCAGGCCGGCCGGCGACATGACGAACTCGAACGATGACGCGCCGGGGCCGGAGTTGTTGCTCACGACCGGGCCAACATAGCGAACTGCGACCTCACGGACTGCGACGGCTGAACCGGACTTCACGCCTCCGGCGGTGGGGTGGTCTTCTTCGCCGCAGACTTCCGAGTGGTCGTCTTCTTCGTAGCGGTCGACTTGGCAGGAGTCTTCTTGGTGGTCGCCTTCTTCGCCGCCGCGGCCGAGCTGGTCTTCCGCGCCGCCGCCTTGGCAGGAGTCTTCTTGGCAGGAGACTTCCTGGCCGGCGTCTTCTTCGCGGGTGTCGCCGACCCTTCGTCTCCGGTGTCGGCCAGTTCCTCCCCGGCCAGTTCCTCCTCGGCCGGCTCCACGGCCGCGGGCTCGCGCCTTCTCGGCGAAGCCTGCTTGGCCGCTGCCCGCGTACCGGCCTCGACCTTCTCCGGCTCGTCGGACTCCTCGGTCGGGGTCGGCTGGAACAGCAGCCACACCGCACCGAGCGGCGGGATGGTCACATTGGCCGACGCCGGGAACCCGTTGGAGGGCACCGGATGGGCGATCACCTGGCCGAGGTTGCCGATCTTGCCGGTGCCGTCATAGACCGCGGCATCGGTGTTCATGATCTCCACCCAGGCCCCTTCGGCCGGCAGCCCGACGCGATAGTCCGGCCGGGGGTCGGCGGAGAAGTTGGTGATGCAGGCGATCATCTGGCCGTCGCCGTCGAAGCGCACCCAGGAGAACACGTTCCCGCCGGCGTCGTCGGCGTTGATCCACCGGAAGCCGGCCGGATCCGTGTCCAGGGCATACAGCGCCGGATGCGCCTTGTAGACGGTGTTCAGGTCCTTGACCAGGCGCTGCACACCGCGGTGACCCCAGTGGGCGCTCTCGTCCCAGTCGAGACTGCGGGTCTCGGCGAACTCCCGCCGCTGGCCGAACTCGGTGCCCATGAAGAGCAGCTTCTTGCCCGGATGCGCCCACATGAAGGCATAGAACGCCCGCATCGTGCCGAACTTGCGCCACTCGTCCTGCGGCGCCCGTTCGAACATCGAGCCCTTGCCGTGCACGACCTCGTCGTGGCTGATCGGCAGCACGAAGTTCTCCGAGTACGCGTACGCCATCGCGAACGTCATCTCGTGGTGGTGATACTGCCGGTAGAGCGGGTCTCGCCCGTAGTAGCGGAGCGAGTCGTTCATCCAGCCCATGTTCCATTTGAAGCCGAATCCCAGGCCGCCGTCGTCGACCGCTCGGGTGACTCCGGGCCATGAGGTCGACTCTTCGGCGACCATCATGATCCCGGGCTTGCGCCGGTAGTTGTGCGCGTTCACCGTCTGCAACAGCTCGACGGCCTCGAGGTTCTCGTTGCCGCCGAACTTGTTCGGCACCCACTGGCCGGCTTCGCGGGAGTAGTCCAGATAGAGCATCGAGGCGACCGCGTCGATCCGCAACCCGTCGATGTGGAACTCGTCCAGCCAGTAGTAGGCGTTGGAGACCAGGAAGCTCTTCACCTCGTTGCGGCCGAAGTTGAAGATGTAGGAGCCCCAGTCGGGATGCCAGCCCAGCCGCGGATCCTCGTGCTCGAACAGGGCAGTGCCGTCGAAGCGCTGCAGCGCCCACGGATCGGTGGCGAAGTGACCCGGGACCCAGTCGACCAGCACCCCGATGCCGGCCTTGTGCAGCTCGTCGACCAGGTAGCGGAACTCGTCGGGGGAGCCGAACCGGGAGATCGGCGCGTAGTAGCCGGTGACGTGATAGCCCCAGGACCCGTCGAACGGGTGCTCGGCGACCGGCATCAGCTCGACGTGGGTGTAGCCCTGCCAGGACACGTACTCCACCAGCTGCCGAGCGAGCTCGACATAGGTGAGGCCCTTGCGCCACGAGCCCAGATGCACCTCGTAGATGCTGACCGGCTCCTCGTACTGCTTCTTCTGGCCCCGGAACCACAGCCACTGGTCGTCGCCCCACTCGTACTGGGACTCGTACACGATCGAGGCGTTGTGCGGCGGCGCCTCGCAGAACCGGGCGAACGGATCCGCCTTCAGCCGCCAGACACCATCGGCCCCGAGCACCTCGAACTTGTAGAGCGTGCCGGTCCCGACGCCCTCGACGAACAGCGACCAGACCCCGGAACCCGGCACCAGCTGCATCGGCGAGGACTCGTCGTTCCAGTAGTTGAAGTCGCCCGCCAGCCGCACCGCCTGGGCATTCGGCGCCCAGACCGAGAACCGGGTGCCCGAGATCTCGCCCCGCTCGGAATCGGTCACCGTGATCTCGTGCGCACCGAGCCGGCGCCAGGCCTCGGTGTCATGCCCCTGATGGAACCCGGTCAGGTCCCAACCGGTCAGCTCACCGCCGGGGTCGAATGCCATCGTGGTCTCCTTCATTAGCGATGGTGCGGATCGCACCTAGGGGGATCGCTGTCCAGTCGGGACGGTTGCGCACCTCGTAGACGAGCTCGTAGACCGCTTTGTCCGCTTCGTACGCCCGCAGGATCGCCTGTTCGTCCAGGCCGGGCAGTCCGCCAGCGTACGCGGTCAGGAACGCCTCCCGTGCGGAGGCGAGCCAGCGTGCCGCGCCGGGACCGGGCACGGTCGCGGCGGCGTAGTCGAACGATCGCAGCATGCCGGCCACGTCTCGCCAGGGGGAATCCAGCGCGACCCGCTCCGCCATCGACTTGGCCGGCTCGCCCTCGAAGTCGATGATCCGCCACCCGTGCGGGGTCTTCAGCGTCTGGCCGAGATGGAAGTCGCCGTGTACGCGCTGCGTCGCGAGGGTGGTTGCCCCGAGCTGGGCGAAGGCGGACTCCAGCCCGGGCGTGAGCTCGGTGAGCACCGGCGCCACGTCGGCGGCGACAGTGAGCCGGGTGCGCATCAGCGACTCGGTCGTCCGGCCGTCGATCTCGGCGGTCGGGAACGCTCCGCGCAGGGCGTGGTGGATCTGCGCCAGCGCGGTGCCCAGGGCTGCGGCGTCCTCGCTGAAGTCACCGGCGGTCCGCAGGGAGTCCAGGGCCAGCCCCCAGCCGTCCTCGGCGGACGCGAGCTTCTCCACCGCCATTGCCAGGTCGGCCTCCACCGGCGTCCCGTCCTGCAGCCAGTGAGCATGAATCCAGCCGTAGAGCCGGGCGACATCGCGTACGCCGGCCCGGCCGAGGGCATCGTGCACCTCGATATCGAGATTGGCTCCCAGCTCGATCCGGCGGAAGAACTTGATCATCGCCTGATCGCCGAACATCACCGAGGTATTGGATTGCTGGCCGGTGAACGGCTGGGCGACCGCGTCCGGCGCCAGTTCCGAGATGTCCGTGCGGTGAAAGGAGATCTCACTGTCTCGATACCGGGTCTGATGTCCGTCGAGGAGCATCTGCCACAGCAGCGCACAGGCCGCCGGGTCCTGGGTGGCGTCGTAGCCGATCACCGGTCCCAGCTCGGCTACCGTGCGTCGGCCGAGTTCGGCGTGCAGCAGACCTGGCACCGGAGCTCGGTGATAGGCGACCATCAGCTGATAGAGCTCGTAGGGCCACGGCTGGGTCCCAGCCGCGGCCGGCTGCGAGTCCTGGGTCGGCGGCGAATCCTCGGACGGCTGCAAGTCGTGGGTGGGGGGATCCTCGGCAGGCGGGTAGTCGACCCGGACGATCTCCACCCGGACCGCCGGCCAGGTGGAGCTGTCGGTGAGCCAGGGCAGCGGTGTCACCGAGCCGATCTCGGCCCGGCGTCCTTTGCCGGCGAACCAGCGTGCCTGCGCCAGGTGGCGGAGCAGCTGGTCGGCGCTCTCGGGATCCATCAGCCCCGCCGGTACGGCGATCCGCCCTGCTTCACGACCGTGAGCACGTGCGCCGGGTCGTCGAAGGTGAGTCGGACGAAGGCGCGCTGCCCCCAGCGCCAGGACTGGCCGGTGATCTCATCGTGGACCAGGAACACATCGCCCGGGCTCATCCCGAGCGCCTCCATGTCGAGGATGATCTCGGACTCCACGATCGCCGTCGGGTCGAGACTGCAGATGGTGAGCACCACGTCGTCGCCGGACTTCTTGGAGAAGGCCAGCACGTGACTGTGCGGCGCGTGATGGAAGGTGAGATCTCGCAGCTGCTGCAGCGCCGGGTGCTCGCGACGGATCTGGTTGAGCCTGCCGAGCAGCAGATTGAGGTTCTCCCCACTGGCCTCCGCGCCGGCCCAGTCACGTGGCCGGTATTCGAACTTCTCCGAGTTCAGATACTCCTCGCGGCCACGGGCCAGCACCTCGTTCTCGAACAGCTCGTAGCCGGCGTAGACGCCCCACGTCGGTGACAGGGTCGCTGCCAGCACGGCGCGGATGGTGAAAGCCGGCTTGCCGCCCCATTGCAGGAAGGTCGGCAAGATGTCGGGGGTGTTGACGAAGAAGTTCGGCCGGAAGAACGCGTCGGTCTCGGTGGTGAGCTCGCGCAGGTACTCCTCGATCTCCCACTTCTCGTTGCGCCAGGTGAAGTAGGTGTAGCTCTGGTGGAAGCCGATCTTGCCGAGCATGTGCATCATCGATGGCTTGGTGAACGCCTCGGCCAGGAACAGCACGTCCGGATCGGTCTTGCGCACCTCGGCGAACAGCCAGGCCCAGAACTCGACCGGCTTGGTGTGTGGATTGTCCACTCGGAAGATTCGCACGCCGTGTGACATCCACAGTCGCACGACCTCCAGCCAGGCGGCGCGGATGCCGTCCCGGTCGTTGTCGAAATTGAAGTTGTAGATGTCTTGATACTTCTTCGGCGGATTCTCCGCGTACGCGATCGAGCCGTCGGCCCGCTTGCTGAACCATTCCGGATGTTCCTTCACCCAGGGATGGTCGGGTGAGGCGTTCAGCGCCAGATCGAGCGCGATCTCCACGCCCAGCTCGTTGGCTCGGGCGACGAACCGGTCGAAGGCGTCGAAGTCGCCGAGGTCCGGGTGGATCGCGTCGTGGCCGCCCTCGACGTTGCCGATCGCCCACGGCGACCCGGGGTCATGGGGGCCCGGCTGCAAAGTGTTGTTGGCACCCTTGCGGAATGCGGTGCCGATCGGGTGGATGGGCGGCAGGTAGACCACATCGAAGCCCATGGCAGCTGCCGCCTCGAGCCGGCTGTGCGAGGTGTCGAAGGTGCCGGACACCCACTCGCCGTTCTCCTTGCGGTAAGCACCCTCCGAGCGCGGGAAGAACTCGTACCACGAGGAGAAGAGCGCCTTCCGACGGTCGACGAAGATCGGATAGTCCGGGGTGGGGGAGACCAGCTCGCGCGGTCCGTAGGTCACCATGGCGGCGCGAACCTCGGGCGCCAACGCGACGTGCAGACGGTCCTCGACCTGATGCGGCGCCGCGAGTCCGTCGGCCGCGCCGGACAGGATGGCGGCGGTCTCGTGGTCGTCGGCCTCGCGGGCCCGCAGGGCGGCACCATGGAACAGTGCGGTGCCCTCGGTGATCATCAAGGAGACGTCGATGCCGGCCGGGATCTTGATCTCGGCGTTGTGCACCCAGGTCTCCCAGGGGTCGCTCCAGCCCTCGACTCGGAAGGTCCACGCACCCTCGGTCTCGAGGGTCACGTACGTATGCCACCAGTCGAAGCCGAGGGGGGTGGTCGGCTCCATCCGGACCTCGGTCTCGACTCCGGACGGGTTGGTCACGATCACGGAGGCGTTGACGGCGTCGTGGCCCTCGCGGAAGACCGTGGCGCGGATCTCGAACTCCTCGCCGACCACGGCCTTGGCCGGATAGGCGCCGCCCTCGATCACCGGCGACACCTTCGTCACCGGAATGCGGCGGATCTCGGCGCCGAGGCCGGACGGCGCACCGGGGGAGGTGGGGTGGGCCGAATCACCGGGGGAGGTGGGGTGGGCTGAATCAGAGGGGGCGGGGGTTTGGGTCGCCGCTGCGTCTGTCACGAGCCCAGCCTATCGTCAGTCGACCCGGAGGACTATCTCCTCAGTCGACCTGGAGAACGACGACGCTGCGGCCGGGGATCCACAGGCGGCTGCCCGCCGGGATCTTGTCGTCCAGTAGCTCGTCATATCGGCCGGTGTGAGCCACCACGGTGTAGGTGGTGGCCCAGTCTCCTTCGGGCAGGGTGACCTGCACCGGCTCGGAGCCGCGGTGCAGCCAGATCAAGAAGGCGTCGTCGGCCTCGCGGTCGGTCTCGTCGTCGGCCAGATACATGCCGAGCGTCGCGCGGTGCGGGTCATGCCAGTCCTCATGGGTCATCTCGTGCTCCCCGCCGCCGAACCAGGCCAGGTTCTTGCGGCCGGTGGGGTTGCCGGCGCTGTCCAGCACGGGCTCGCCATGCCGGTAGCGAGACCGCCGGAAGACCCGGTGCTCGGCTCGGAGTCTCAGCAACCGGCGGGTGAGGTCGAACAGGTCTGCCCACTCGTCGCCTGTGTCCCAGTGCAGCCACGCCAGCGGCGAATCCTGGCAGTAGGCGTTGTTGTTGCCCAACTGGGTGCGGCCCTGCTCGTCGCCGGCGGTGATCATCGGCACGCCGGTGGACAAGATCATGGTCGCGAGCATGTTGCCGGCCTGGCGGTGCCGCAGTGCGTTGATCACCGGATCGTCGGTGTCACCTTCGACCCCGCAGTTCCAGGACCGGTTGTCGTCGGTGCCGTCCCGGTTCGACTCGCCGTTCGCCCCGTTGTGCTTGACGTTGTAGGTGACCAGGTCACGCAGCGTGAAGCCGTCGTGGGCGGTGATGAAGTTGATGCTGGCGGTGGTGCAACGCCCGTGGTGGTTGAAGATGTCGGGGGAGCCGGAGAGTCGTTTGCCCATCTCGGCGATGCCGTGGGTGTTCTCGCGCCAGAAGTCGCGGACGTAGTTGCGGAATTTGTCGTTCCACTCGCTCCAGGGCCGCCCGAACGCGCCCACCTGATAACCGTACGGACCCAGGTCCCACGGCTCGGCGATGATCTTGGCCTGGCTGAGCACCGGGTCGGTGCGCAGCAGTTGCTGGAACTGGTGGCGCAGGTCGACCTGGTGGTGCTCGTCGCGGATCAGCGTCGTCACCAGGTCGAAGCGAAAGCCGTCCACCCCCATCTCGGAGACCCAGTAGCGCAGCGAGTCGGCCACCAGTTGGAGCACTCCGGGCTGGGAGGTATCGACCGAGTTGCCGCAGCCGGTGACGTCGTAATCGGTGCGCAGATCGCCGGCCAGCCGGTAGTAGCCGGAGTGGTCGATGCCGCGGAAGGACAGGGTCGGGCCCTCGTGGCCGCCTTCGCCGGTGTGGTTGTAGACCACGTCCAGGATGACTTCGAGGCCGGCCTCATGGAAGGCCGAGACCATCTCCTTGAACTCAGTGACCTGCTGGCCGAGGGTGCCGACCGATCCGTACGCAGAGTGCGGTGCGAAGAAGCCGAGGGTGTTGTAGCCCCAGTAGTTCGACAGGCCGCGCTTGATCAGGAACGGTTCGGAGACGAACTGGTGCACCGGCAGCAGCTCCACCGAGGTGACTCCGAGCTCCTTGAGGTGCTCGATGACGGCGGGATAGGCCAGTCCGGCATAGGTGCCGCGCAGGTGCTCGGGGACCGCCGGGTGCAGCCGGGTGAAGCCCTTGACGTGCAACTCGTAGAGGACGGTGTCCGCCATCGGGATCGGGGCGGCCAGCGCGGTCGGCGGCGGGGTGTCGGCGACGACCACACCGAGCGGCACGGCGTTGAAGGAGTCGCGTTGATCAGGCTCATAGTCGGACTCGTCGGTGTGGTCCAGGATCGGCCCGCGGTAGTCGACCCCGCCCGTGATGGCCCGGGCGTACGGATCGAGGAGCAGCTTGGCCGGGTTGAACCGCGCGCCGGAGTGCGGGGCCCAGTCGCCGTGCACGCGGTAGCCGTACCGCTGGCCGGCCGTCACCCCGCTGAGGTGCCGGGTCCACACACCGTCATGCCCGCGGTGCAGGTCGTGGTTGGTCTGCTTCTTGTCGTCCCCGATCAGGACCAGTTCGACCCGGCTTGCCCGGGGTGCCCAAAGGCCGAAGCGCGCGCCGTCTCCGAGCAAGCGGGCACCCAGCCGGGACGAGTCCGCGGGGGGTGGCAGGATTGCCGGGGTGGGGCTCATATCGCTCGCTGCACCTCTGAGTTCTGGCGGTGAGTTCTGGGTTCTGGACGGTGAGATCCGCACGGCAGGGTCGTGCCGTCGGGTCGCAGGGCGACGCTGCCCTCCTGGGTCTGGCGCCTACATTGTGCACTGCCCCCAACGGTCTGGACGGGAGCGCAGTAAGTTACTCGTGAGTAATATGTTCTCGACGGCCCAGGTCCGTCGCGAAGGAGTGCGGGCATGAAGGGCCGTCGAGCAGTCTCTCCAACTCGCCGGCAGCGGAGACGACGTCGAGGTCGTGGCGTGTCCCCGCAGCTGAATGTCGCGCCCGGCATCTCCGGTGCCATTCAGCATCGCGCCGGAATGCAGACCTCCAAGTCCATCGTGGTGGTCAACAAGGATCCCGAGACGCCGATCTTCACGCTGGCCGATCTCGGTGTGGTGGGTGATCTGCAGGTCGTCCTGCCCGCGGTGACCGAACAGTTCCGAGCACGCAAAGGACAGCAGACACAGTGACCACACGTACCTATCTCGATCACGCCGCCACCACGCCCGTGTTGCCAGCGGCAATCGAGGCTGTTGCCGCCCAGCTGGCACTGGTGGGGAACCCGTCATCGCTGCACGCCTCCGGGCGAGCCACCCGCCGGGTCGTCGAGGAGTCCCGCGAGCTGATCGCCGAGTTGCTCGGCGCCCGACCGAGCGAGGTGATCTTCACCTCCGGCGGCACCGAGGCAGACAACCTCGCAGTCAAGGGCGCGTACGCGCTGGGACGGCTGCAGGGCAGGAACCGGGTTGTGGTGAGCGCGATCGAGCATCATGCGGTGCTGGATTCGGCCCGCTGGCTGGCCTCGGCTTCGACTGAGGGCGCGGAACTGGTTGAGGTCGGAGTCACGCCATCGGGCGTGGTGGATCTGTCCGAACTGGCCGCAGCGATCGACTCTCGAACGGCGATCGCCTCGGTGATGTGGGCCAACAATGAGATCGGCGCGGCCCAGCCGGTGGCGAGGGTCGCTGAACTGGCTCACCGGGTGGGGGCGCTGGCGCACAGCGATGCCGTGCAGGCGGTGGGCCATCTTCCGGTCGATTTCGCCGAGAGCGGTCTGGACCTGATGACGGTCACCGGGCACAAGCTGGGCGGCCCGGTCGGAGTGGGTGCTTTGCTTGCTCGTCGTGAGGTCGGACTGGCGCCGCAGTTGCACGGTGGCGGTCAGGAGCGCGATGTCCGTTCCGGGACGCTGGACGCCGCCGGTGTCGCCGGGTTTGCGGCCGCTCTGCAGGTGGCTGTGGCGCATCGTGACGCTGAGCGGGCGCGATTGGAGAGTCTGCGGGCCGGCTTGATCGACGCTGTGCTGGCGGCCGCGCCGGATGCCGTTGTGCACGGGCCGGCTGAGTCGGAGAAGCGGCTGCCCGGGCTGCTGAACGTCGAACTGCCGGGCTGCACCTCCGACGCCTTGCTCCTGCTGCTGGATGCGGCCGGCATCGACTGCTCGGCCGGCTCAGCCTGTAGTGCCGGAGTGTCGCAAGCGTCCTATGTCCTGCTGGCAATCGGGCGTACCGAAGCCCAAGCCCGTTCGGCCCTGCGCTTCTCTCTCGGTCACACCTCGACGGTGGCCGACATTGGTGCCGTGGCCCGTGCCCTCCCCGAAGTTCTCGCCCGCGCTCGCGCCTTCTCCGCCGCCACCCGCTGACCTCGGTCGTATCTTGTGGCGGGTCGCCAACCCTCGCGAGAAGTAGGTAACGGTCCTAGTCAGACCGGATTTGTAACCAGAAACTACTTCTCGACGAGGGATTGAGCCAGTTGCCGGCATACCGTGCGGTGAGGATCCGATCAGTCACTGGTCGTGGCCGAAAGCGCATCGAAGTGGGGCGCGACCAACTGGACCACTCTCTCCTGAGTCTCCTGGTCGGCACCCACGCCATAGGCGGCCCGCACCGCAGCAGCACCTGCCGCAGCCGCCGCCAGGGCAACGTCGATATCGCTCCCCAGCTCAGTCACGCACTCCATCGTCGTCGATGCATCCCGAAGAGCGCGTGTCTGGCACGCCGAACCGCGGCGGTTCTGGGGAATCGAACACCGTCGCGGGCCACTTATGGATGATGAAATCCCCGACGTCGGGGATTTCATCATCCATGAGTGAGGGTGTCGACCTGGGTGGCCGTGGAAGACTGGGCGGCTGGCAGGACGGGCCTAGGCCAGAGCAGAAGGGAGGTGGAGTCCATGCGGGTGTTGGCGGCGATGTCCGGCGGGGTCGACTCCGCCGTGGCCGCGGCGCGGGCGGTCGATGCGGGACACGAGGTCACCGGAGTCCACCTGGCGCTGAGTAAGAACCCGCAGTCGTATCGGACCGGCGCTCGAGGCTGCTGCTCCAAGGAGGACGCGCACGATGCGCGGCGGGCAGCTGACGTGCTGGGCATCCCGTTCTATGTCTGGGACCTGAGTGACGAGTTCGCGGCTGATGTGGTCGATGACTTCGTAGCCGAGTACGCCGCCGGGCGTACGCCGAACCCCTGCCTGCGCTGCAACGAGAAGATCAAGTTCGCCGCCGTGCTGCAACGGGGCATGGCGCTCGGCTTCGACAAGGTCTGCACCGGTCACTACGCCCGTCTCGTCGAGGGGCCTGAGGGGATCGAGATGCACCGCGCGGTGGACACCGGGAAGGACCAGTCGTACGTGCTCGGCGTGCTCACCCAGGATCAGCTGCAGCACTCGCTGTTTCCGCTGGGCGATTCGCTGAAGTCGGCGGTCCGAGCCGAGGCTGACCGGCGCGGGCTCGCAGTCGCCGACAAGCCGGACAGCCACGACATCTGCTTCATCGCCGACGGCGACACTGCCGGGTTCCTGGATCGCAGGCTCGGCACCCGGCCAGGCGTCATCGCCGACGAGACCGGCGTGACCATCGGCCGGCACGACGGGACCCACCACTACACGGTCGGGCAGCGGAAGGGTCTCAAGATCGGCCGACCGGCAGCCGACGGCAAGCCGCGCTATGTCCTCGATATCTCGCCGGTCACCAACACGATCACCGTCGGGCCCAGGGATTCTCTGCTGGTACGAGAGATCGCGGGCATCCGGCCGACCTGGACGGACCGGCCGATCAGCGCATCGTGGCGGGGTCAGGTGCAGGTACGCGCCCATGGTGAGGCGGTCCCAGCCGTGATCAGCTACGAGGACGAGCGGGTTGTCGCTCGGCTGGATGAGCCGGTCGCCGGTGTCGCCGCGGGCCAGGCGCTGGTGGCGTATCGCGGGTCTCGGGTGATCGGCAGCGCGACCATCGCCGGGACGGCGTCATGATCAGCACAGTCGCGACCAGCCGATGATCGCCATCGAAGGGGTGGTCTCGAGCGGCATCGGCTCCTGGCCCGGCACGGACCTGGCGGACGCACTCAAGATCACGTTCGCCGAATGTCCGGATCTTCCGTATCTGCCGGAGCTTCCGGCCCGCGGGCCGCATGCCGCGCTGATCGGGCGGGGCACGGCCGTGTTGACCGGGCTCGGTGTGGAGCTCACCTCGGTCGGATGGCGACTTACCGACACCTCCGCGCGTGATCATCGTCGCGCGATCGCTACCCTGCGGTCCGATCTGGATCAGCTGGAGGAGATCGCCCAGGGATACGAGGGGCCGCTCAAGATCGCGGTCGCCGGACCGTGGACACTGGCGGCGAGCTTGGAGCATCCGCGGGGCGACAAGGTGTTGGCGGACTCCGGCGCACGGCGCGATATCGCACAGTCGCTCGAGCAGGGCCTGGCCGATCTGGCAGGCGAGCTGGCCCGGCGGCTGCCGGCGGTCGCGCTGATCGTCCAGCTCGACGAGCCGTTGCTTCCAGCTGTGCTGGCCGGTGGGATTGCCACCGCCAGCGGGCTGAGCAGGCATCGGGCGATCGATGTCCCCGAGGTCAGCACCGCGTACACGAGGTTGGTCGAGCGTCTCGGCAAGACCCCGGTGATCGTGCACTCGTGTGCACCCGAGCTACCGATCGGACTGCTCGCCAAGGCAGGAGCGGCGGGAGTTGCCGTCGATCTCGGTCTGCTCGGCACCCGCGACTGGGATGCGCTCGGTGCTGCGATGGAACAGGGCCTCTGGCTGTTCGCCGGGGCGCTGCCCACGGCCGATCCGGCGGCGGTTCAGCCCAACCCGGACCAGGTCGCCGCCGCCACTCTCGGGCCGATTCGCCGCCTGGGCCTGGCCCCCGAGATCTCTGCGCACACGGTGATCACGCCAGCCTGCGGACTCGCTGGGTTCAGCCGAGCCGGCGGCCTGCGCGCCCTGCGTACCGTGCGCTCGGCAGCTTCGATCGTCGCCGAAGGCATCTACGACTGACTGCCGAGCCGCGTGAGCCCTATCCGAAGTGGGTACGGATCGACCGATGAGTGCGCAAGAGTGGGTGCCGCAGGACGCCGACCTCAAGACGCTACGCAAAGTCGCTGCTCGGCAATGGCTTTCGGCTCACCAGGGATCGCGGGCGGCTGGTCGAGGCTGAGATCGACGGCCAACCGCGCACGCTGTTGGCGACCGCGCACCCTTCTGCCGTCCTGCGGACGACCGACGGTGCTGAGCGTGAAGAGGCGTACGCAGCGCTGGTCGCTGACCTGCGGACGGCCGCCGCGGCGCTGGATCAGGAGGAGGGATGGGTCAGGACGGGTAGCCGTTGGGGTTCTGCGACTGCCAGCGCCAAGTGTCGGCGCACATCTCCTCGATGGTTTTGGTGGTCGACCAGTCAAGCTCCGCGTTCGCCTTCGACGGGTCGGCGTACGAGGTCGCCACATCACCCGCGCGGCGCTCCACCACCTCGTACGGCAGCTGATGGCCCACGGCCTTCTCGAACGCGTGCAGCAACTCGAGCACACTGGTCGGGCGCCCGGAGCCGAGGTTCCAGATGTTGACCGGCTCGGACGTACGCCTTAGTGCCTCCAACGCGGCGACGTGGCCGGCAGCGAGATCCTCGACGTGGATGTAGTCACGTTGACCGGTGCCGTCGGGGGTGTCGTAGTCGTCGCCGAAGACGCTCAGCCTCTCGCGCTTGCCGACCGCGACCTGGGCGATGAACGGCATCAGGTTGTTGGGGATACCCTGCGGGTCCTCGCCGATCGTGCCCGACGGGTGCGCACCCACGGGGTTGAAATAGCGCAGCAGCGCGAACCGCAGCGACGGATCGGCGCGGGCGATGTCGCTCAGGATCTGTTCCTGCATCACCTTGGTCCACCCGTACGGGTTGGTCGCGAAGGTGGGTCGGTCTTCTGTGGCGCCGGCCTGGTCGGTGCCGTACACGGTCGCCGAGGACGAGAACACCAGCAGCCGTACCTGGTGCCGCTGCATCGCGCGGACCAGGGAGAACGTCGAGCCGAGGTTGTTGCTGTAGTAGTCGAGCGGCCGCTCGACGCTCTCGCCGACAGCCTTGAGTCCGGCGAAGTGGATGACCGCGTCGATCTCCTCGGTCGAGAAGAGATGCTCGGTTTTGTCGACATCGGTCAGGTCGAACGCGTGCACCGGGATATGCCGGCCCGACAGCGCCTCGAGCCGCGCGATGACGGTTGGTTTGCTGTTGGAGAAGTTGTCGACCACGATCACGTCGTGGCCCGCCTTGATGAGGGTCAGGACGGTGTGGGAGCCGATATAGCCGGCTCCGCCAGAGACGAGTACGCGCACGGTGCTCGAGCCTACCGACTATGGCCCATCAGCGCGCGCCCGGTCAGCTGGCCGTAGGTTGGTGTCCATGTTGGTCGCCTTCTCCGTCGCTCCCACCGGCGGCGACGCCAGTGTGGGCGATGCCGTCGCCAAAGCCGTCCGCGTGGTCCGTGAATCGGGACTCCCCAACGAGACGACGTCCATGTTCACCACCATCGAAGGCGAATGGGACGAGGTGATGGATGTCGTCAAACGCGCAACCGAGGCGATCGCCGCGGATGCCGCACGCGTATCACTCGTGCTGAAGGCCGATATCCGCCCCGGGCACACCGACATGCTGCACGCGAAGGTCCGGCGGGTCGAGGACGCTCTCGCGAGCGACCCTGACCGGACCGAATAGCGGCCTGCGAGCGGTCGGCGAGCGACCGGTCTCGGCTGTCATCCCGCGATCGTGATCGTCGCAGTGCGGCAATGGCAGCGGCGATCGCGGTCAGAGCGAGGACCGCGGAGAGGCCGAAGACAGCTGAGTAGCTCACCGCCGCGAGTGCGCCGCCGGCCAAGCCGGCCACTCCGATCGACAGATCGAAGAACGAGCTGACCGCACCGAGGGTCGCGCCACGTTCGGATTCGGGCGCGGTGGCAACGGCGATGATGGCCAGGGATGGGTAGAGGAGGGTGAACCCACCCCCGGCGATGACGGCCCCTGCCGCGGCCAGACCCCAGTTCGGCGCCAGCGCGATCAGCGTCAGACCGGTCGCTTCGAGTGTGGCTGCGGCCAGGATGAGCGGAACCGGACCGAACCGGTCGGAAAGCCCACCGGCGAGCAAGCGAACCAACACGTACGCGGCGCTGAACAGACTCAGCAGGATGGAGCCACCGTCGATCCCTCGGCTGGCCATCGCCAACGCGCCGAAGCTGGTGACGGCCGCGTACCCGAAGCCGCCGGCGGCCAGTGCGAGTCCAGGCAAGATCGCGGCGGGCGGCAGCAACCGGGCCGATACGGGGCTGTCGCTGCGCTCGCCTTTCGGGAGTGCCGCCAACACGATGGACGCCGAGATTGACAAAGCGGCGGCTGTTGCCCAGACCAGCGAATACGAGCCCAGCCGATAGGCGAGTTCGCCCAGGATCGGACCGGCCGCGAGCCCGCCCCACATGGACAGGCCGTAGATGCCGATGATCCGTCCGCGACGTGAAACTGGAGCGAGCGAGACCGTCCAGACTGCGCCGGCGGTCATCACGAGTGCCTCAGCGGTTCCGATGGCGATCCGTACCGACAAGAGTCCAGCTTCGCCGAACGGCAAGGCGTACGCCGCGGCGGCCAGCGCGGCCAGCAGCGAACCCAGCATCATCACGCGGCGAGGGCCGTGCCGCTGGGCGAGTCGACCTGCGACCGGTCGGAAGACCAGGGCCAGGACTGCCGCCGTCGCGAAGGCGGCACCGACAAGCGTGGCAGAGCCGCCGATCGTCTGGGTGACGAGCGTGGGGATCACCGGCACGGCCACGCCGAATGCGGTGAAGTTCGCCCAAACGGTGACAAAGATGCCGGCAAACGTCCGCTTTGGGCTCGGGGCTGCCGGTGGTATCGCGGTGACTTGGCCACTGCCTCTGTTGCTCGGGGTCATAGCTACTCTCGGTGACTAGGTGACATACCGGCATAAACTAGTTTGATGGTATTGAACGGTGATAGTATCAGGGCTCGACGGGAGAAGGCGATGGTGCGAGAGCGATGGGTGCTGTGCGGACGTCGGGGTGGCCGGCTTTAGTCGGCGGCAGTGCCTGCTTGGATTTCGCCAACACGGTTGGCCCACGGCGGCCGCCGCCTGGAGAGCAAGGGCGCGACTATGTCGCCGACTACCGGCAACTGGTCCGGTGGGCCGTTTGGGCGGGTGTGTTGACGACCGGGCAAGCGACGGCGTTGGAGACAGCGGCAGCTGACGATCCCGTCGCTGCCGACATGGTGCTGGCCGACGCCCGAGGACTGCGCGAGGCGGTCTACCGGGCGTTCTCGACGGCCGCCGACGGCGATCGCGTCCCGGCTCCGGCGCTCGATGTCATCCGGGAGGCGTACCTTCAGACGCTCCGTCAGGCATCCCTGGGCGCCGTTTCGGGTGGACTCGATTGGTGCTGGCCGGACCGTGGACCCCTCGATCAGGTGGTCTGGCCGATCGCCCGATCCGCTGTTGACCTTGCGGTTTCCGAACGACTTGCCCGGGTTCGACGTTGCCCGGGCGACGACGGTCACTGTGGCTGGTTGTTCTTGGACCTCAGCAAGAGCGGCACCCGGCGCTGGTGCAGCATGCGAAGCTGCGGCAGCAGAGTGAAAAGCCGTCGGCAAGTGGCGCGAGTGCGGGCGGCAAGAGAGGGGATCAAGTGAGCAGCCATCCAAGACTCGATCTAGCGATCGAGCAGGCACGTCTGGCGAGGCAGGCCGGCAACCACCCGTTCGGCGCCGTGCTCTCCGACCCGAGTGGCACGGTGGTGCTGAGTGCGCAGAACACCGTCATGACGGATTCCGACGCCACCGGGCATGCGGAGACGAATCTGGTCCGGTTGGCCAGCCGGACCATCGGGCCGAACCTGGCCGGCTATGCCATCTACAGCAGTACGGAGCCCTGCGCGATGTGTGCCGGGGCGATCTATTGGTCGGGCATCACCAAGGTGGTGTTCGCCCTGGCGGAGTCCGAGCTGAATGCGATGGCGGCGAACGGCCCGGAGCACCCGCCTCTGGCAATGCCATCCCGTGAGGTGTTCGCCGCGGGCCAGCGACCGATCCAGGTGCTGGGTCCGTTCGACATTCCTGGGGCGCGCGAGGTCCATGGAGACTCCTGGCGAGACTGAGCCTGTCGGTGGGCGGCAATAGAGTTCCAGTCGTGACGGACGCCCCACACCCCACCGATACCGCACAGCAGGCCGAGCCGGACAGCGCGGCTCAGCAGCGTCATGCCGAGTTGACCGAGCTGCTGGACGAGGCGCGCTGGCGTTATCACGTGCTGGATGCCCCGACGATCTCCGACGGCGAGTTCGACGCGCTGATGCGCGAGCTGAACGAGATCGAGGACGCCTATCCCTCGCTGCGGACCCCAGACTCACCGACGCAGCAGGTGGGTGGCCCGCCGGCCACGACCTTTGCGGCCGTCGAGCATCCGATGCGGCTGCTCAGCCTGGACAACGTGTTCAACCGGGAGGAACTGGACCGGTGGGCACAGCGGGCGGTCCGGGAGCTGGGCGAGGAGCAGATCTTGCGGTCGGGCTATCTGTGCGAGCTCAAGGTGGACGGCCTGGCGATCGACCTGTTGTATGAGAACGGCCGTCTGACCAGGGCGGCAACCCGCGGCGACGGACGGTTCGGCGAGGACGTCACGCCCAACGTCGCCACCATCGACTCGATCCCGCGCCGGCTGAGCGAGACCGACGAACACCCGATACCCGGCACTGTGGAGGTCCGTGGCGAGGTGTTCTTCGCGGTGGAGGACTTCGCCAGACTCAACGAGTCGCTGGTCGCCGACGGCAAGGCGCCGTTCGCCAACCCGCGCAACGCCGCGGCCGGCTCACTTCGCCAGAAGGACGCGAAGATCACTGCGTCTCGCCATCTCGGCTTCATCTGCCACGGTCTCGGCATCGTCGAGGGAGTTCGGCTGGACCGTTTGTCGACGGCGTACGAGGCATTGGAAGCCTGGGGTCTGCCGGTCAGCCCGCAGCGCAAGCTGTGCCCCGACCTGGATGCGGTGTGGGAGTTCATCGGCTACTACGGCGAGCATCGCCACTCCGTGGTGCACGAGATCGACGGCGTGGTGATCAAGCTCGACGAGCGCTCGGTCCAAGACCAGCTCGGCTCGACCTCGCGGGCACCGCGCTGGGCGATCGCGTACAAGTACCCGCCGGAGGAGGTCACCACCAAACTGCTCGACATCCGGGTCAATGTCGGCCGCACCGGGCGAGTGACTCCGTACGGGGTGATGGAGCCGGTGTTCGTGTCCGGTTCGACGGTGGGGATGGCGACCCTGCACAACGCGAGCGAGGTGAAGCGCAAGGGCGTGCTGATCGGTGACACGGTGGTGCTGCGCAAGGCAGGCGACGTGATCCCAGAGATCGTCGGTCCGGTGATGGAGCTGCGCGACGAGGACGTCGTACGCGAGTTCGTGATGCCGACGCACTGCCCGGAGTGCGGCTCCGAGCTACGACCCGAGAAGGAGGGCGACGCTGACCTGCGCTGTCCGAACACCCGATCCTGCCCCGCGCAGTTGCGCGAGCGACTGTTCCACCTGGCCAGCCGGCAGGCGCTGGATATCGAGGTGCTGGGATACCAGGCGGCGATGGCTTTGCTGGAAGCCGGGCTGATGGCGGACGAGGGTGATCTCTTCGACCTGACCGAGGAGAAGCTGCTCACCACGGACCTGTTCCGCACCAAAGCCGGTGCGCTGAGTGCGAATGGCGCGAAACTGCTGGCCAATCTGGAGGAGGCGAAGCATCGACCGTTGGACAAGTTCCTGGTCGCGCTGTCCATTCGTCACATCGGCAAGGGCGTCGCCCCCGATGTGGCCCGGGCGTTCGGTTCGATCGAGGCATTGGCAGGCGCGACCGAGGAGCAGTTGGCCGAGGTCGAGGGCATCGGCCCGACTCTGGTCACCGCGATCAAGGATTGGTTTGCCGTCGACTGGCACCGCGAGATCGTACGGAAGTGGCAGGCGGCGGGAGCCGTGATGCGAGATGAGCAGCCCGAGCAGACCGATCAGTCGCTGGCGGGCTTGTCGATCGTGGTCACTGGGTCCCTGGAGGGTTTCACTCGCGACTCGGCCGGCGAGGCGATCACCTCGCGTGGTGGCAAGGTCGCTGGGTCTGTGTCCAAAAAGACCTCGTTCGTGGTGGTAGGGGAGTCACCCGGCTCGAAGTACGACAAGGCGGTAGCCCTCAAGGTCCCGATTCTGCGGGGTGCCGAGGCATTCGGCGTCTTGCTGACCGACGGGCCGGACGCGGCGGCTGACATCGCTGTAACGGGCGAATCGTCATGAACCTATTCCCAATTGCCCACCACATTGGTATGCACTTGGTATGAGTGTCCAGATCACCGTCCGTCTTCCCGAGGATGCCGTCAGCTTCCTCGATCAGGAAGTCGAGCGATCCGGGCAGGGCCGTGAGGCCGTCCTCAGCAAGCTCCTGCGCCGCGCGGCTCGGCGGCAGCGCGCCGAGCGGGACGCCGCCATCTACGCGACTCAGGGGGAGGATCCTGACCTGGCATCGTTTGCTGCATGGGCCAGGCAGAACGCTGCGAGAGTGTGGGCGGACCTGGACTGATGCGGCCAATCACACACGGCCGAGTCTCCCGTGCCTGACTGCCGACTACCCTGGTCGGGTGCCGAAGGTCTTCTCCAACTTGAACCTGAACGCGGGTACGCCACCGCGGGTGCAGCCCAACCTGGGCGAGTGGGGTCCGGAGATGGTGCCGACCACCAAGTCCAAGCGGCGGATGCGGATCTGGGTCAGCCTGGCACTGTTCGGCGCTCTATTGGCCTGCTTTCTGCTCGGCTGGTACGTCTACTACCTGATGACCGGCAACATCGGCTTCGGGCTCGGCGATCAGAGCTAGCTTCGGCATTCTCGCTCGGCGAGAAGGAGTTTTGGTACCCGATTCCGGCCGAAACGGGTGCCAAAGCTCCTTCTCGTCACCCGATCTGCGTTCAGGTGCTTGCTCCCGAGTAGCGCCGCAGGGCGATCGACCAGTGCAGCGCAGTCAATCCGCCCGCGCCGAGCAGCCCAAGGGCCGCGACCGCGAGCAGGCCCACCGAGCCGTCTCCCAGCAAGGCCTCGACAGGCACGGCTCCCAGCAGCCCGGCAGGGATCGCGGTGGCCAGCACGACCCGCGCCGGCTGGGGGAAGTACGACCGCGGGTACCGGCCCGCGGTTCGCAGCGACAGCACGACGAAGGGGACCGGTTCAGAGCCATCCATCCAGAACGCCGAGTACGACAGGTTCAGCCACAGAAGAGCGAACGCGACCACCCCGACAAGGGCCCAACCGACGGCCAGGGCGACGGACGCGGTGTCCGGCTGGACGTCGGCGAGCCGCAGGCCAATCACCAGGAGCCCGGCACTGGGCACCATAGCGGCGAGTTCGGATGGCGCAACCCAGCGCACCGCGGCGAGGAAACCGGTCCTGACCGGCCGCATCAGCAGCAGGTCCAGCTCGCCCTCGCGAATGTAGCGGTCCATGCGGGCGCAGTTGGGGCCGACGAAGCAGTCCAAGACAGCGGCCGAGATCCCGTACGCACCGCTGACAGCCAGGGCCAAGGGCGCGGACCAACCGCTCGCCGTCCCGGCGACCGAGGCGAGGATCAACACCGGCACCAGCGCCAGGCCCAGCTCGACGATGCTGGTGAGAAGGGTCGTGGCCGCCTGCGACCGGAACTGCAGATCTCGGCGGATCGCCTGGACCGTCACCTGCCACCACACGAGCAGATGTCGTCGTAGGGTCCTCATGCTCCTGCCGCCTGATAGCCGCGGAGCCCGATCCGCCAGACCACGGCGGCCGTCGCGCTGAGCGCCGCGGCCCAGCCGGTCGCGAGCGCAAAGCCCGATCCGGGAATCGTCGGCAGGAGGAGGACCTCCAGCGGGAACGACACGACGTACCGGAACGGCTGGACCGCGAGCGCCGGCTGAAGCACGGCAGGCATGAGGGCGAGCGGCAGGACCGCCCCGGACAGCACGCCGGCGACCAGACTCTTCGCTCGGAGCACCCCCGACACCTCGTCGACCCAGAAGGCCAAGCTGCCGATCAGGACGTCGAGGGCGAACATGATCACCGAGCCCAGCACGATCGCCACCCCGAAGCCGAGCCAACGCAGTGGGTCGGTGGGCAGGCTGATCTGGCGATGCATGAGCAGCGCGAGGACGGCGACCATCGGCACCATCAAGACGAGCTTGGCGATCTTCTCCGCCACGTTGTTGGCGATCCCGTTCAGGTGGGTGGAGCACGGACGGACCAGCCACGAGGCAAGATCGCCGAGCCGGATGCTATCGGCCAGGAATCCGGCCGACCAGCTGCTGGTCAGCATGCTGACCAGTGCGACCAGGACGAAGTAGGTCACCAGGTAGTCCTGTTCGACCGACAGCTCCGCGCCGAGTGCCGCAGCGCCCTGCCAGACCAGCAACGAGATCACCGGCACCGGGAGATTGCCCAACAGCAGCCAGAACAACCACGCACGGTAGGTCAAGGTGATCTGGATGTCGCGCGACACCAGAGCCCCGAAGGTGCGCGCCGTCCGGGCGATCATGCCGAGCGGCTTTCGCCGGGCGACCGCTGCTCGGGGAAACCGTCGAACACGCTGACCATCACCTCGTCGAGGTCGGCGTCGGTCACTTCCAGGTCGACCACCGGACCCCACCCGGACACCGCGGTGAGAACCTCAGCCAGCCACTCCCGGTCGATGTCGAGCTGCAGCACATCCGGGGCAGGCCGGCCAACCACCGTTACGCCAGGTGGCAGCGGATCGGGTAGTTGCGGCTCCGCCGTGAACGTCACCATCATCTGCTTGGCGGGCCGCACCGAGCGGGCCAGCCCGGTCAGATCACCGTCGTAGCGCTTGGTTCCGTGGTCGATCAGCACCACTCTCGGGCACAGGGCCGCGACATCGTCCATGTCATGGCTGGTCAGCACGATGCTGGTGCCGAGTTCGACATTGACCCGGGCCAGGAAGTCGCGGATGACGCGCTTGCCCAAGACATCCAGCCCGATGGTCGGCTCGTCGGCGAAGAGCAGCCGAGGTGAATGCAACAGCGCCAGGGCCAGCTCGCAGCGCATCCGCTGCCCGAGTGAGAGCCGGCGGACAGGAATGCTCAGCAGGTCGCCGAGCTCGAGCAGTTCGCTGAGCTGCCCGACCGCGAGGTCGAACTCACTGCGGCTCAGGTCGTACATCCGCCGGTGCAGCAGCAGCGAGTCGTAGGCCGGGAGGTCCCACCACAGCATGCTCTTCTGGCCGAAGATCACCGAGATCTGGCGCAGGAAGGTGAACGAGCGGCGCGACGGGCGCTCACCGAGCACGCTGAGTTCCCCGGCGGTCGGCTGGATCAAACCGCAGAGCATCTTGATCGTGGTCGTCTTGCCGGCGCCGTTGCGACCGAGCAGACCGCAGACCTCACCCGGCGCCAGGTCCAGATCCAGCCCTTCGACCGCGACCCGCGTGCGGTGACGGCGGCGGAGAAGGGCCCGCACCGTTCCGGCGAGGCCGGGTTGCTGCTCGTGGTACCGGAAATGCTTGGTCAGATCACGGCAACGTACGACGACGTCGCCTGGGTGGGAACGGGTGGAGAGAGCAGACATCATGATCACCTCGAGGGGCTCGTTGGAGTCGGGCGGGACGTGATCGCCGGCCCAGCGTGGACCCACACCACGTACGCCGCCGCTCCCGAACACTTCGGGGCGGGCGGAACCGGACCGGACGGTCCGGGTATCGAGGAGGGAGGCGGGACCTAGCGGTTCCCGCTACCTCGCTTGATCACCTGGCTCATGATGCCGCCGACACTACCGCAGCCCGTTTCGACGGGCTCATCTGAAGCTCACGGCCAGAACGGGAGCAGGTTCACCCCGTACGCCACCAGCAGGAACCGGGTGATCCGGCCCACCAGCACCACTGGCGCGAAATAGAGCAGCTTCATGCGGGTCGCGCCGGCCAACAGCGCGACGGCGTACAACGGTGGGATGCCGGCCACGGCGGCGACGAAGGTGATCGGCAGACCCCAGCGTTTCGTGCCGACCAGGCGGAGCAGGAACTGGATGGCCTCGTGCAACGCCTGGCGCACTCGACCACGTGGCTGGGCTCGGACCTTCTCTCGATGCTCCTGGACGAAGCGGAACTGGCGGCCTCGCCGGACGCCGTAGAAGAGCAGGCACTTGCCGATGGTCTGGCCGATGCCGACGCCCACGGCGATCGGCACCACGCCGACCTCCAGCGTGACCTGGGAGGCGAGCACGTAGAGCTCGGCGTTCACCACCGGCACAATCGCCGAGACGACGCCGAACGCGACCGAGGTCAGCCACGCCAGCAGCACACCCCAGGTCATCGGGGCAGGCTACCGACCGATCGGGGCTACCGATCAATCAGTGGCGGGTCTCCTTGGCGGTGACCTTGACCAGGGCGATCAGGTCGCGGCCCCAATCGGTCGCCCGCTCGAGTTCACCGGGGACCAGCGGTCCGTCCGTGTCGGCGACGAAGAAGCTCTCGGCCGGCGCAGCCTCGTCGTAGCCATGCCGACGCGCGGCGCGGGCAGCTGCCCGCGCGGCCGACCCAGGCATCCGACGCCTGCCCAAGGAGCGGGTGTCGAAGGTAGCCAGGCTGGGACCGCCATGGCGGGCAGGGAGCCGGTCGATCCACTCCCGAAGCCCGAACTCTCGGGCGCCGTGTTCCGCGCCGAGCTCGATGGCATCGGCCCGAGTCTCTTCGCGAGTCATCCCGAAGGCGTGTGTCGGACCGCCCGCGACGACCAGGGTCACGTCCGGACCCGGCTCTACCGGGGCCTCGCTCACCTCGACGACCTCGACCTCCAGCGACGCGGAAAGGCCTTCGCCAATGGCATGCGCGACCTTCTCGGTATTGCCGAACATCGACTCGTACACCACCAGCGCCTTCTTGCCCGACGCCTTCTTGGTGGCAGCCGACTTCTTACCGGCCGACGCCTTCTTGCTGACTGACTTGGCCATCACACTCGCCTCCTTGGCCATCGCACTCGATCTCATGGCCAGGATCGCCGAAAACCAAGACTCACTCCAAGGGTCAATGGGGAACCTCGGTGGGTCGAAGGTCCCCTGGGAAGTGACGACTTGGTGAACGGCTACTTGATCAGTTCGGCCAGGTGGTGCAGCCGGGCGATCTCGGAGTCGAGGAACGGCGGCCCGCCGTGCCGGCCGATGACGATCACCCGGTCGCGCGTCAGGGGCACCACGACCGCCGTCGACTCGGCCCAGCCGGGCAGCCAACCGGCCGCCAGATCGCAGCGGTGCGTCGTCTCGAACGGGGTGAGCGGTCCGGCATTGGCGGTGTGGAACTCAGGTGCCAGCGTGGTCGCCCGAAGCGTGGACACCCGATCGCCGGCCACGTCGAGCAACACCGACCAGTGTGAGCGGAAGACCACGGGGCTCAGCGACACCAGCGTCTCGGCCGCGTTGGCCGGATCGGCGGTCATCCGCTCGAGCGCCTCCAGGTCGGACTGCAGCCCGCCGCCCTCGGGATAGCGCGAGATCCACTCCACGCGTACGTCGTCCAGGTGCTGGCAGGCGGCGATCATCGTCTCGGGCAGCCGGTCGGGCGGCAGATCGACGATGAAGTCGTCCACCACCACGCCGTCGCCCTTCTCGACGATCTCGACCGCGTTGATGTCACCGCCGACGCTGCCCACGGCACTGGCGACCAGGCCCAGCGAGCCGGGCCGGTCGGGGAGGGACACCCGCATCAGGTACACGCTGCCTATCCTCTCCCATCCCTGGTTACCAGGATGTTTCGGACCCTGCAGTGTCGCATGACAGGCTTAGGCCCGTGCCTCGCTTCCGCCCCTTTGCCGCCCTCCGCTACGCCGACACCGACCAGCTTGCGTCCCTGATCGCACCGCCGTACGACGTGTTGTCCGACGCCGATCTCGATCACTACCTGGCGCTCGACGAGCACAACGTCACCCACGTCGATGTGCCGCGCGGGGGAGACGACCGGTACGAGGTGGCGGCGGCGACTCTCGCAGACTGGTGCGCCGGGGGAGTCCTGGTCGGCGACGACGAGCCGAGCTTCACGCTCTACCGGCTGAGCTTCACCGACGAGACCGGCAGCCCCCGCGAGATCGTCGGTGTGCTCGGCGGCCTGGAGGTCGTCGACGCGGGCGCGGGTGGGGTGTTGCCGCACGAGCGCACCACGCCCAAGGCTTCCACCGACCGACTGGATCTGACCCGGGCCACCCGGGCCAACCTGTCACCGGTCTGGGGACTCTCGCTCAGCGCCGGACTCGCTGAACTGCTCGCCGAGCCGGGCGAGCTGATCGGCGAGGTGATCGAGGACGGCGTACGGCATCGGGTCGAGCGGGTCACCGATCCCGATCGGATCGCCGCGATCGCCGCTGCGGTCGGTGCCGACGACGTGCTGATCGCCGACGGGCATCATCGCTACGGCATCAGCCGGATCTATCGTGACGAGGTGCGCGCCGCCACGGGACGGACCGACACGCCGGCCGAGGAGACCCTGACGTTCGTCAGCGAGTTGGTGGCCGATCAGCTCAGTGTTGCCGCGATCCACCGGCTGTACGACCGGCTCTACAGCGAGTTCAGCGACACCTTCACCCTGACCGAGATGGACCGGCCGACCCCGCAGACGCTCGCCGCGATGCAGACCGAGGGCTTCCTGGTGCTCTACACCCCGGACCGGACCTATCGACTGGACCCGATTCCCGGCGCATTCCACGAGGTCCGCTCACTGGACGGCGCCTGGCTGGAACACACGCTGGGCGAGGTGCCCGTGACCTACCAGCATGGTCTCGCCGAGACCCTGGCCGCGGTGGACGAGGGCCGCGCCGCCTGCGCCGTGCTGATCCGTCCGGTCAGCGTCGCCGAGATCGAGCGCACCGCCCGTGAGGGGCTGCTGATGCCGCCCAAATCGACCTTTTTCACCCCCAAACTCAAGACGGGGTTCGTGATTCGCCCCCTCTGAACTCCTGTTGTCGCCGACGAGGTGAAGGCTTGTCCCCGACATCGGGGATGAGTTATCACCTTGTTGCGCCTGGCCCTGGTGTTATAGACATCCAACCGTGATCGACTACCCACCCCAGGACGGCGATGCCCTGTGGGCTGCCCTGGGCCGGAAGCCGAAGCTGTCGCCCTGGGGTTTGATCCGGGAGTTGCTGCGACGCCAACTGCCGGTCATCCTCGTCGCCGGACTGCTGGCGGTCCTGTGGTTCATCCCAGGCTCGGTCGGGCCGCGTTTGGTGGGCCTGGCCATCGACCGCTCGGCTGCGGGCTGGACGGACCCTGGATTGTTGGCGGCAGCCGGGCTGCTGTTCCTGGCCGTGCTGGTGGGAGGCTTCTTCGGCACGGTGATGGGTGTCTACACCCAGCGCAATCGCTTGATCATGCGGTTCCATGTGGACGAGATCCTGGTCCGTGCCGCGACGAAACACGACCCGGACGAGGTCGACCAGAAGGTGCGTGGCGACATCGTCACGGGTGCGACGAGTGACGCGGGGACGCTAGCAGGCTTGGCGGGCGGCACCGCGCACGCGCTCGGTGCCGCGGTGGCGTACGTCACTGTCACCATCGTCGTCCTTCGGGCCTCGGTGCCCTTGGGACTGCTGGTGGTCATCGCGGCACCCTTCATGTACTTCGCGGTCCGCCCCCTGCTGCGACCGACGACACGCAGGCAAGCCGCGGAACGTGCGGCGACCGGGCGTCTCACCGCCATCGCCAGTGACATCGCCGCCGGTGTCCGGGTGCTGCGTGGCGTCGGCGGTGAGTCCTCGTTCGAGGATGCCTATCGTGATCAGTCCACATTGACCCGCGAAGCCGGTGAGGCCGCCGGCCGTTGGCAGGCACTCATCCGGATGAGCAGTGTCCTGGCCGCAGGTGTGCTGTTGAGCGCCCTGGCCTGGCTCGGGGTGGAGATGGTGCTGGCCGGATCGCTGTCGGTGGGCGCCTTGATCGCGCTCTTCGGCTATGCGACGTTCCTGACCTGGCCGATCGACACGCTGTTCGGGTTCGGACAGGTGCTCGTGCGAGCTCAGGTCGCCGCTGCTCGGGTAGCACGCGTTGTCCGAGCGGCCCACGCATCGGGTGCGAGCAGTTCTTCTGCCGCTCCGGATTCGGAGACACCGCGAAAGTTGGAGGCGCGGGAGCTGGAGGTTCACGAGTCGGGTGCACAGGCAGAGCTGGCGCTCGGCGGCCTGACGTTCCGCCGCGGAGAGCTGACGGGACTCGTGTTCGCGAGCGTGCACGGTGCGGACCCCTTCGTCCTCGGGCTGTCCGATGACCTCGTCGTGATGCCGGCGGCGGTGTCGATGTTCAGCGGGACGCTGCGCTCGACACTCGACCCCACCGGAACCAGTACCCGAGTGGCCGCTGAACGGGCCTTGTGGGCGGCCGCTGCCGAAGACATCTTCGAGGCCGCACCGGACGGTTGGGCGACTCGGGTCACCGAACGAGCACGCGAATACTCCGGGGGGCAGCGACAGCGCCTCGCGCTGGCTCGCACACTGCTCTCGGGCGCTCCGACCGTCGTGCTGGAGGAGCCGACGTCGGCTGTGGACAGTGTTACCGAGGATCGAATCGCCGAGCGAGTCGCCCGACTCCGGGAGGGTCTCACGACAATCGTGATCACTTCGTCGCCGCTGTGGCTGGCGCGCTGCCAGTCTGTGGTGTTCGTCTACGACGACGGCTGGCGTGCTGGCAAGCACGAGGAGCTGCGGGCCATCCCTGGCTACGGTGCTCTCGTTCGTGGAGCCGTGGGCCATGGCTGATCCGATAGCCCTGGACAGGTCCGCCGAGACCTGGGAGGTGGCTGAGGCCCTCGATCAGTTGGCGACCGATCGAGGAACGCACCGGCAGCGTGCCGCTCAAGCCCAAGCCTATTTCGCCGAGCTCGAGGGCAACGATCGCGACCTGCCGGTCGCCCCACTTGGTGAGGTCGGCAGGCTGTGGCGAACGCAGCTCCGCGGCTCGGTGGGTTTGGTGGTGCTGCTGATCGTCTTCACGGTGGTGGCTGCCGTCGCGACGCAGACGCTGCCGAGGCTGCTCGGGTCGCTGGTCTCCTCTGCTGAGTCGATGCCGACCGACGGAGTCCGGGGACTGCTCCTGCTGATCGTCGGAGTGGTCGGGCTGCAGGCGATCTTCACCTACCTGGCTGCGCGTTGGGAGGTGATCGTCGGACAGCGAATGACAGCCAAGCTCCGTGAGAAGGCCGTCCGCGATGCCCTGTCGTTGCCCTTGGGTCGCATTGAGCGAGCGAGTTCCGGTGACCTGACGACGCGCCTGACCCAGGATTCGAACGTTGTCGGGGACACGTTGCGCAACGATGTGCCGCAAGTGCTGCTGGCGGCCATCACCTCGATCACGATCCTGCTGGGCATGGTGCTCAACTCACCGTTGTTGACGGTGCCGACCTTGCTGGGGCTGCCGCTGATCGTCTGGGCGTCTCGGCGATTTCTCCGGCGAGCGCCGGCCGCGTACCTCTACGCCGGTTCGGTGGACAGCCGGCTGAACGCGTCGGTGCTGGAGACGGTGGACTGCGTACGGCTGGTACGCACGCTGCGGCTCGAGAACGCTCGTCTTGACGATCTGGCAGACCGATTCCAGCTGGTGTCGGAGGCTCAGCGATACACACTCGGCCTTCGGCTGCGGCTGTTCTTCGCTTTGGAGGTGGCCTACAACTGGCCGCTGGTGCCCACCCTGCTGCTCGGTGTGTTCGCCCGCTCGCAGGGCTGGATCGACATCGGGACGCTCACCACCGCGGTGCTCTACAGCCTGTCCTGGCCGGCACCGGTCAACCGGCTCGTCCAGACCCTCGGCGGGGTGCTCACCGGCGTCGTGTCCGCCGCCCGCGTGACCGGACTCGACCTGCGCGACCGGGATGCTGAGGCACAGCACTCGATGCCGCCGCGGGGGACAGATCGGGGGACAGACCTGCGGTGTGACGAGGTCGCCTTCTCCTATGACGGTGGGCACGACGTGCTCGATCAGCTGGATCTGACGATCCCGGCCGGGGAGTCCGTTGCCGTCGTCGGTGCCTCGGGATCGGGGAAGTCCACCTTGGCGAGGCTTCTCAGCGGCATCGCCGCCCCCGGTCGGGGTTCGGTGACGTTGGGTGGGGTCGAGGTCTCCACCATTCCGCTGCCCGAGCTCCGGGCGAAAGTCGCCTTGGTGACCCAGGAGCACCACGTCTTCACCGGCAGCCTGCGCGACAACATCGGGCTGTCTCGGCAGCAGCTGACCGACTCGGACATCGTCGCGGCGCTCCAAGCCGTGGGCGCCGGGCCGTGGCTCGCATGTCTCCAGGAGGGCCTCGACACCCAGCTCGGTGTCGATGGCTTGTCGCTGTCACCGGCGCGTGCTCAGCAGATTGCCATTGCTCGTATTCTCGCCGCTGACCCACCGGTGATGATCCTGGACGAGGCGACCTCGCTGCTCGACCCGACGACGGCACTGGCTGTCGAACGATCCGTTGCCGGTGACCGACGGACGGTGCTCGCCATCGTGCACCGGCTCGATATCGCCGAGACCGCGGATCGGGTGGTGGTGATGGACGGCGGCCGCATCGTCGAGTCGGGTCCGCCGAACCGCCTGCGAGATTCCGCTGGGGTCTACGCGCAACTGTGGAGCACGTGGGCGGGCCAGACACCGGGCTCCGGTGAGAACCGACCGACACAGGGAAGGACGGCGTCCACTACCTGCCGCTCTGACGGTGCCGAAGGCGAGAGCAGCGACCGCCTAGGATGGCTGACCGGCTTCACCTCTAGATGCCTGGACGGGGATGTCCTGATTCCCTCCCGGCGGGATCCAACGCAAACGAGAAGAGAACTGACCCGTGGCACTGAGTCCTGACGACGTGGCCGCCCTGGCAAGGCTGGCCCGGATCGAGCTGACCGACGATGAGCTGGCCCATCTGGCGCCGCAGCTGGACGTGATCTTGGAGTCGGTGGCGAGTGTGTCCGATGTGGCGACCGCCGACATCCCGCCGACCTCACATGCGCTGCCGCTCACCAATGTGTTCCGCGAGGACGTCGTGCGCCCGTCGTTGCCGGTCGACGAGGTGCTGGCCGGGGCCCCGGCGGCCGAGCAGGACCGCTTCCGGGTCCCGCGGATCCTCGGAGAGGAGGCCTGACCAATGGCTGAAGAGACCAACGGCACCGGGGTGATCCACAGCACCGCCGCGGAACTGGCTGCCGCGATCGCCAACGGCGAGACCACCTCGGTCGCCGTGACCCAGGCACACCTCGACCAGATCGAAGCCGTCGACGGCACCATCAACGCGTTCCTGTACGTGGATGCCGAGCGCGCCCTCGAGCAGGCGGCGATCATCGACCACCGGATCGCCGGCGGGGAACAGCTTGGCCCGCTGGCCGGCGTACCGCTCGCGCTCAAGGACATCCTGGCTTACCGAGGCGCGCCGACGACCTGCGGCTCGAAGATCCTCGAGGGCTGGATCCCTCCGTACGACGCGACCGTCACCAAGCGGCTGCTGGATGCCGACATCGTCATCCTTGGCAAGACGAACCTGGACGAGTTCGCGATGGGTTCCTCCACCGAGAACTCCGCGTACGGTCCGACCCGCAACCCCTGGGACACCAGCCGGATCCCGGGTGGCTCCGGCGGCGGCTCGGCCGCGGCACTGGCCGCCTTCGAGGCGCCGCTGGCGATCGGCACCGACACCGGGGGATCGATCCGGCAGCCAGCCTCGGTCACCGGCACTGTCGGCGTGAAGCCGACGTATGGCGGCACCTCCCGCTATGGCGTGGTCGCGATGGCGTCCTCGCTGGACCAGCCGGGACCGTGCGCCCGGAACGTGCTGGACGCGGCTCTGCTGCACCAGGTGATCGCCGGGCACGACCCCTACGACTCCACCTCGATCGACGCACCCGTCCCACCGGTGGTTGAGGCCGCCCGCTCCGGCGACGTCTCCGGGATGAAGATCGGCGTGGTGAAGGAGCTGGGCGGCGAGGGCTATGCGCCCGGGGTCGAGCAGCGCTTCCGTGAGGGCCTGGAGATCCTGGCCGCGCAGGGTGCGGAGATCGTCGAGGTCTCCTGCCCACACTTCACGTACGCGCTCGGCGCCTACTACCTGATCATGCCGAGCGAGGTGTCCTCCAACCTGGCCAAGTTCGACGCGATGCGGTTCGGGCTGCGGGTCGGCGACGACGGCAGCCGCAGCGCCGAGCAGGTGATGGCGCTGACCCGCGAGGCCGGCTTCGGCGCGGAGGTGAAGCGCCGGATCATGATCGGCACCTACGCGCTGTCCAGCGGCTACTACGACGCCTACTACGGCTCGGCGCAGAAGGTCCGGACCCTGATCAGCCGGGACTTCGCCGGTGCCTTCGAGCAGGCCGACGTGCTGGTCTCACCGTCCACGCCGGTGACGGCGTTCCCGCTGGGGGAGAAGGTGGACGACCCGCTGGCCATGTACATGAACGATCTGTGCACGATCCCGTCCAACCTGGCCGGCAACGCCTCGGCTTCCTTCCCGGTCGGACTGGCGCCGGAAGATGGTCTTCCGGTCGGGTTCCAGGTGATGGCGCCACCGCTGGCCGACGACCGGCTCTACCGGGTTGGCGCTGCGCTGGAGCGCACCCTCGTCGACCGTTGGGGCGGACCGCTCCTGAGCCAGATCAAGGAGATCGCACGATGAGCGCCCATGTCTCGCAGGCTCGGGTCGTCGACTTCGACGAAGCCCTGGAGCGCTACGACCCGGTTCTCGGGCTCGAGGTGCACGTCGAGCTCAACACCGCGTCGAAGATGTTCTGCGGCTGCTCGACGGCGTTCGGTGCTGAGCCGAACACCCAGACCTGCCCGGTCTGCCTGGGGCTGCCGGGCTCACTGCCGGTGGTGAACGCCAAGGCGATCGAGTCGGCGATCCGGATCGGGCTGGCACTGAACTGCTCGATCGCCGAGTGGTGCCGGTTCGCCCGGAAGAACTACTTCTACCCGGACATGCCGAAGAACTACCAGATCTCCCAGTACGACGAGCCGATCGCCTACAACGGCTGGTGCGAGGTCGAGGTCCCCGGTTCGGACGGCACAGTCGAGACCTATCGGGTCGATATCGAGCGTGCCCACATGGAGGAGGACACCGGCAAGTCGCTGCACGTGGGCGGTGCTACCGGACGGATCCATGGCGCCGACCACTCACTGCTGGACTACAACCGCTCCGGCGTGCCGCTGATCGAGATCGTCACCAAGCCGATCGAAGGGGCAGGGGAGAAGGCCCCGCAGGTCGCGCGGGCGTACGTGAGCATGCTGCGGGATCTGCTGCGCGCGCTCGGCGTCTCCGACGTCCGGATGGAGCAAGGGTCACTGCGCTGCGACGCCAACGTGTCGCTGCGCCCGGGCACCGATGCGCCGTACGGGACCCGGACCGAGACCAAGAACGTCAACTCGCTGCGCAGCGTCGAACGGGCGATCCGGTACGAGATCACCCGGCAGGCCGCGGTGCTGGACGATGGCGGCACGGTCACCCAGGAGACCCGGCACTGGCACGAGGACACGGGCGCGACCACGGCCGGCCGGAGCAAGGAGACGGCAGAGGACTACCGCTATTTCCCGGAGCCCGATCTCGTGCCGGTGGCGCCGAGTCGGGAGTGGGTGGAGGAGCTGCGGGCCACGCTGCCGGAGCCGCCGGCCGAGCGGTTGAAGCGGCTCAGCGCCGAGTGGGGTTTCTCCGAGCTGGAGCTGCGTGACGTGGTCAGCGCCGGCGCGGTCGACCTGATCGAGCAGACGGTCGCCGCCGGTGCCTCACCGCAGAGCGCGCGCAAGTGGTGGTTGACCGAGATCTCCCGGCATGCCAACGACGCCGGCGTGGAGCTGGCCGACGCCGGGATCACGCCGCAGCAGGTGGCCGAGGTGCAGCAACTGGTCGATGCCAAGACGGTCAACGACAAGCTCGCCCGGCAGGTGATCGAGGGCGTGCTGGCCGGTGAGGGCTCACCGGCGGAGGTGGTCGAGAAGCGTGGCCTGGCGGTGGTCTCCGACGACTCGGCGCTGGGCGCGGCGGTGGATGCGGCGATCGCGGCCAATCCGGATGTCGCCGACAAGATCCGGGCCGGCAAGGTGCAGGCCGCCGGCGCCCTGATCGGCGCGGTGATGAAGCAGATGCGAGGTCAAGCCGACGCTGGGAAAGTTCGCGAGCTGATCTTGACCAAGCTCGGCTGAGGAGCCTTGACGGGCGGGCGGTCTGGACCCTTAAGTTAGCCTCACCTGACTTGGGAGGTATCAGATGAATCAGCGTGACCCACGAATCAGTCGTCGCGACGTGGTACGTGGGCTGTCGATCCTGGCCGCCGGGCCATGGCTGCTGTCCTGTGCGGCAACAACCCCATCCGATGGGGCCCCCGGCAGCAACGCAGCCCCCGACCAGGAAGCCGCTTTCCCGGTCACCTTGACGCACAAGTACGGGACGACCACCGTCACCGCCGCACCCAAGCGGATCGTGGTCGTGGGCCTGGTGGAGCAGGACGCGCTGCTGGCGCTGGGGATCGTGCCGGTTGCGACCTCGCAGTGGTACGAGGCTCCGGGTGGGGTGTTCCCCTGGGCTACCGAGGCGCTGGGCGGTGCGCCGCTGCCGACGGTCCTGGACAACTCCAGCGACGGTGTCCCGGTGGAGAAGGTGGCCGCGCTCGAACCCGACCTGATCATCGCCGTCTACTCCGGCATCACCAAGAAGGAATACGACCTGCTGTCCAAGCTGGCTCCGGTGGCGGCGCAGCCGGGCGACTATGTCGACTACGGCGTGCCGTGGGACGAGGCGACTCTCACCGTGGCCGCGGCGGTCGGCAAGCCTGCGGCGGGTCAGGCGCTCGTCGACCGGGTCCGGGACAAGATCGCCAAGGCCGGCGAGGAGTTCTCCGGTGGCACCGGGGCGATCGTGTCCCCGTATGAGGGCGTGTACGTCTTCGGGCCCGAGGATCCGCGTGGCCGACTGCTTCAGCAACTCGGGTTCGACTTCCCGTCGGCTCTGCTGGAGGGCCGGCCGAAGAACGCGTACGGCTGGTCGCTCAGTGCCGAGCGGGCGGTGGATCTGGACGATCTCGATGTCGTCATCTGGCTGGACACCGAGCAACAGGTCGATTCCTCCCTTGGCAAGGTCTGGACCTCGACCAAGGCCAACGTCGAGGGACGCGACATCTACATCACGCCGCAGGGCGATGAGATCTATGACGCCGCCTTCAACATGGTGACACCGCTCAGCCTGCCGTACGTTCTCGATCGCTACGTGCCTCAGCTGCGGGCCGCCGCAGACGGTGATCCGGCCACGAAGGTCCCGGCGTAACCTGCTGCTTGCGAGCATCAGCGCTCGCTTACCGTACGATTCCACAGGTGACGCCGAACCGACCGTTCTCCGCCACCGGCCTGGCCTTGATCGCCGTCTTCGTCGGGATCATCGCTGCGCTGGGCCTGGTGCCCGCTATCGCGGTTCCGGGTGTGCTGGTGCCGATCACCTTGCAGACGCTCGGCGTGATGCTGGCTGGCGCCGTGCTCGGCAAGTGGCGGGGCACCGCCGCAGTCGTGGTGTTCCTGGTGCTGGTGGCGCTGGGGCTGCCGCTGCTGGCCGGTGGCCGTGGCGGGCTGGGTGTCTTCGTCAGCCCCAGCGCCGGGTTCTTGATCGGTTTCCCGTTCGCGGCCTTCGTGATCGGCTGGCTGACCGAGCGCTTCGACGCGGCCAGGTCGCTGCCCCGCGGGATCGCGGTGAACGTGCTCGGCGGCATCGTTGTGCTGTATGCGTTCGGCATCGTCGGCATGTCGATCATCGGGCACTTGCCGCTGGCCAAGGCGGCGACCGTGTCGGTCGTCTTCCTGCCTGGCGACCTGATCAAGGCCGTCGCCGCGGCCCTGGTCGCGCGGGGCGTACACCAGGCACTGCCGGGCATCCTGCCGGACCAGCAGCCACGCGATCGACAGTCGGTCCAAGTGTGACGGGTCGGGACCGAGGGCCGTACGCCAAGGGCGTGGCCCGACGCGAGGAGATCCTCGCCGTGGCCCTCGAGGTCATCGCCCAGAATGGCTGCCGCAAGGCGTCCAGCCGCGAGATCGCCCGCCGGGTCGGGCTGAGCCAGGCCGGGCTGATGCACTACTTCGGGTCCCGCGAGGAGCTGTACGAGGCGGTGCTGCGAGCCAGGGACGAACGCGACAACGAGACGTACTATCTGCCGAACCCGAGCTTCGAGGGCTTCCTGGCCCTCATCGCCCACAACGCCGAGGTCCCCGGGCTGGTGCAGCTGTACGTGGAGTATTCGGCCGAGGCGACCATTCACGGACATCCGTCCCGAGAGTTCTTCCTGCGGCGCTACGACTGGGTACGCGGGATGCTCGTCACCTCGATCGTGAACGCCCAGGAGCACGGCGAGATGGGCCCGGCCGTCGATGTCGGGGCTGCCGTCGACCTGTTGATCGCCGCCGCGGACGGTTTGCAGGTGCAATGGGCACTGGACCACTCGGTGGACATCACCGGTCAGCTCACCGGCCTGTGGCAGTTGATCTGCCGCTCGTCCTGGCGATCCTTGCCGGGATAGACGACCCGGGCGAGACGAAACATTGACGCGGTTCGGTTTTCGCTAGATACTCCGGACGCGGACAACCGTCCGCGTCCATCCGACCCCGCCCACCCATCCGACCCACGCGCACATCAACCCACCCACCGACCCCAACGGAGTGTCACACATGGTAGAAACCGCACATCCCGACGACACCACCTCGGCTTCGCCCTCGTGGGCGACCCCCGAGGTCGAGGAGCGCGTCGAAGGCCTGCTGGCCGACATGACCCTGGAGGAGAAGGTCGCCTTCGCCACCGGTGACCTGAACTGGAACTACGGGTTCTATTCCGGTCCGCTCGAGCGCCTCGGTCTGCCGGGGCTGCAGATGGCCGACGGCCCCGCCGGCGTACGGATCAACAAGGGTGACGTGCACGAGGGCAAGGCAACGGCGCTGCCGGCCCCGATCGCACTTGCTGCGACCTGGATCCCTCGGTCGCCCACGAGTACGGCGCGGTCGTCGGCATCGAGTGCCGGGCGACCGACCACAACGTGTCGCTCGGCCCGGCCGTGGACTCGCCCGGGTGCCGGTCGGCGGACGTACCTTCGAGTCCTACGGCGAGGATCCGCTGCTGGCCGGCGCGATCGGTGTCGAGATGGTGCGTGGCGTCCAGGCGCAGGGTGTGCAGGCGTGTGCCAAGCACTATGCGATCAACAATCAGGAAGACCATCGCAGCAGCGTCGACGCCGTCATCGACGAGCGGACCATGCGCGAGCTCTATCTGCCGCCGTTCGAGGCGCTGATCAGCGAGGCCGAGGTCGCCTCGATGATGGGCTCGTTCAACCGGGTCAACGGCGCTTTCGCCTGCGAGAACCCGACCCTGCTCACCGATCTGCTGCGGAACACCTTCGGCTTCCAGGGCTGGATCATGAGCGACTACGGCGCCAACCACAGCACCGCGGACGCCGCCAACGCCGGGCTCGACCAGGAGCAGCCGAACGAGGGCTTCTGGGGCTCGAAGCTGCTCGAGGCAGTGCGCAACGGTGAGGTCGCTGAGTCGGTGATCGACGACAAGGTGCGCCGGATCTTGCGGCCGCTGATCGGCATGGGTCAGCTCGAGAACCCGGTCGGGATCGCCGAGTTCGCCGTCGACGACCACCACGAGGTGGCCCGTCGGGTCGCCGAGGCCGGCACGGTGCTGCTCCGCAACGACGGACTGCTGCCGCTCGGCGAGGTCCGGAGCGTTGCGCTGATCGGACCGGATGTCGACGGCGTCGGCGCTCAGGGTGGCGGCAGCTCGATGGTGCGCGCCACCAAGGGCACCTCGCCGCTGGACGGCCTGGCCGCAGCGCTCGGCGAGGATGTCGAGATCACGGTGGCGTACGGCTCGGACCCGGTGACCCCGGGCGCCCTGCTGCCGGGGCCGGATGCGATCCCGTCGAGCTTCTTCCGCACCCCGGAGGGTGAGCGCGGACTGCGGGCCGAGTTCTGGACGAACCCCGACTTCGGCGGCGACCCGTTCCTGGTGCGCAACGACGGCCAGGTCGAGCTCAACATGGGCTTCCACAACTTCCCGGGCTTCAACGCTGCGTCGCCGCGGTACGACAAGCTGCCCGGCGACCTGAACGCGCAGATCTCGGCGCGCTGGACCGGCTCGTTGGTCGTGCCGACCACTGGCACCTACCAGTTCGCCATCACCTCCCTCGGCTCGTACGCGTTCTCGATCGACGGCAAGGCGGTCTCCTCCAGCGGCAACCTGGCGGTGGCGACCGAGGTCGAGGCGGCCGAGCCGGCTGAACCAAAGCCATACGGCTGGGGTGGCGACGCCGCCGAGAACCCGACCGTGGAGGAGCTCACCCTCGAGCTCGAGGCCGGCAAGGAGTATCCGATCCGGCTGGACTACGCCGCCAACCATCCGTCGCAGGGCTTCCTGCTCGGCGCCCGGTTCCGGCTCGGCTGGGTGCCGCCGGCCGGGGTGTACTCACCGGAGGTGACCGAGGCCGCCGAGCTCGCGGCCAAGTCGGATGTGGCCGTGGTCGTCGTGCGCACCTACGAGGCGGAGGCCGATGACCGGCCGCACATGGGTCTGCCCAGTGGCCAGGACGACCTGATCAAGGCCGTGCTGGCTGCGAATCCCCGGACGGTCGTGGTGCTGATGACCGGCGCGCCGGTGGATGTCACCCGCTGGGGTCAGGAGCCGGCCGCGCTGCTGCAGGCATGGTTCCCCGGCCAGGCGCAGGGTGAGGCGCTCGCTCGGGTGCTGACCGGCGAGGTCGAGCCCGGTGGTCGGCTGCCGCTGACCATCCCGGCGAGCCTGGCGGACACGCCGGCCGCGGACCCGCGCACCTACCCGGGCGTGGACGGACAGGTGCACTACACCGAGGGCGTCTTCGTCGGCTATCGCGCGGTGACCGCGGACGGTCCGGCGCCGTCGTACCCGTTCGGTCACGGCCTGGGCTACACCAGCTTCGACTTCTCCGACCTGGCGGTCGAGGCGGCCGACGGCGACGATGTGGCGACGGTGTCGGTATCGGTGACCAACACCGGTGGCCGGGAAGGCTCGGAGGTCGTCCAGGTCTACGTCGGCGAGCTGCCGGCTCCGGTGCCCACCCCGGCTCGGCAGCTGGCGGCGTTCGCCAAGGTCAAGCTGGCCCCGGGCGAGTCCGAGCGGGTGTCGCTGTCGGTGCCGCGCCGCAAGGTGTCGTACTTCGACGTCGAGACCCACGACTGGGCCACCCCCGCTGGTGAGGTCGAGATCGGCGTCGGTGCCTCCTCGGCCGACATTCGGCTGACCGGAGCGATCCAGGTCGCGTAGTCGGCTCACGAGAAGGAGGTTTGGCACCCGAAAAGGCCGAGATCAGGTGCCAAACCTCCTTCTCGTGGTGGGTCTTGAGCAGTCCGCACGGCGCGGACGCCGAGCGATTGTGACGTACGATCCCGTCCGTGACGCCGTGCCGACTCTCGGAGCGGGCGCTTCCGTGATCACTCCTGCCCAACTCCGAGCCGCATACGCGGCCGAGGGCACCATCCGGCTCGCGACTGCCGGCACCTCCGGTCGCCCCCGCTGGGTGGTGCGTACGGCCGCGTCCTGGGTGGACAGCTTTCCCGTGGTGGCGGGCCTGTGCGGCCTCTCGGCAGAGAGCAGCGTCTGGGTGCCGGGGCCGGCCGAGGCCAGCATGAACGCGTACGCGATCTGCCTGGCGGACCACACCGGCGCGCCCCTGGTCGACGATCTCGGATCGGCCAGCCACGTGTTCTGCACCCCGGCGGTCCTGCACCGACTGCTCGACGAGCAGGCTGGCGACGATCATCGAGTGGTCTTCGTGGTGGCCGGCGACCGGCTCCCGAAGGGACTGGCCGAGGCCGCTGAAGCCGTCGGTCATCAGGTGCACCATTACTACGGAGCGGCTCAGCTGTCCTTCGTCGCGTGGGGTCGAGATGCCGAGTCCCTCACCCTCTTCCCTGAGGTGCGAGCAGCGACGATCGATGGCGAGCTGTGGGTGACCTCGCCGTGGCTGTGCCTGCGGGAGGACAGCGCCGAACCGGTGCTTTGCACGATGGAGCGCGACGGTGAGCTCTGGATGAGCGTCGGCGACCGTGGCTCGATCCAGCCGGACGGACGGATCACCGTGTCGGGTCGTGCCGACGCGATCACCACCGCCGGCGTCACGGTGGTGCTGGCCGACGTGGAGGCCGCACTGCGGCCGTACGCGCGTGGCGAGGTCCTGGTGGTCGGCCGACCACATCCCCGCCTCGGCACTGTGCTGGTCGCGGTCTGCACCGATCCGACCGACGCACAGAGTCTGCCCGTGGTGGCGCGTCGCGAGCTGGCGCCCAGCCATCGGCCACGAGCCTGGTCGGTACTGGATCGGTTCCCGACCACCGCCGCCGGCAAGCTCGACCGAGCCAGGATCGCCCAGTCATGATGGCGATGAATGACGTCGCGATCGTCGCCGCCCGCCGAACCCCGACCGGCACGGCCGGGCACGGGCTGGCAACCAGCACTGCCGCCGATCTCGCGGCCGCGGTGCTGCCGGCCGTTGTGGCCGACGCCGGGATCGCACCCGACGACGTGGCGGATGTGGTGCTCGGCAACTGCACCGGGCCAGGCGGCGACCTGGCGAGATTCGCCGCCTTGCAGGCCGGATTGGGGCTCGCGGTCCCCGGCCTGACCGTGGATCGCCAGTGCGGCAGTGGGCTGGCCGCGGTCGCCGTGGGGGCCGCGCTGGTCTCAGCCACCCAATCGTCGAGACCGGTGATCCTGGCCGGCGGGGTCGAGTCTGCCTCCACGTCCCCGCGCCCTGGTCGTGCACCGTTCGCGCCGCCGGAGCTGGGTGATCCGGAGATGGGGGACGCCGCCGACCACGTCGCCCGGCTGCGCGGGGTGTCGCGGGAGCGGCAGGACGCGTACGCACTCCGCTCGCACCGGCTGGCGGTCGCCGCACAGGCCGCCGGGACCTACGACGGCGAGCTCGTGCCAGTTGCCGGGTTGGCTCAGGACGAGCGGCCGCGGCCACGGATGAGTCTGGCACGGCTGGCGCGGATGCGACCGATTTTTGGTCCCGAGGGCACGGCGACCGTCGGGAACTCCTGCGGGGTCAACGACGGCGCCGCGGTCGTGGCGCTGATGAGCGAGACAGAGCGTCGCCGTCGCGGACTTCCGGGCCTCCGCATCCTGGCCTCGAAGACGACCGGGGTGGATCCGCGGACCCCGGGCCTGGGGATCGTGCCCGCCGTACGAGCCGTGCTCGATCAGCTCGCCCTGAGCCTCGACGATGTCGGGGTGATCGAGTTCAACGAGGCGTTCGCCGGCCAGGTCCTGGCGTGTTGTGACGACTTGAGTCTTGACCCGGAGCGGATCTGCGTACAGGGCGGTGCGCTGGCGCTCGGCCACCCGTGGGGGGCATCCGGTGCCGTGCTCCTGACCCGGCTGTTCAGCCAACTGGTGCGTACCCCGCGGCCCGGAGTCCTGGGCTTGGCCGCTATCGCGGTCGGCGGCGGGCAGGGGGTGGCAATGGCGGTGGAATCGTGCCCCTGATCGAGGTCGAGGGCGTCAGCCACACCTACGCCGGGCGACGACGACCGGTGCTGCACGACATCACGGTCCGGCTGGACGAACACCGGATCGGCGTGATCGGGGCCAACGGGTCGGGGAAGTCGACCTTCGCCCGGCTGCTGAACGGCCTGATCCTGCCGGACCACGGCAGCGTACGGATCGCCGGTCACGACACCCGCCGGGACGGCAAACGGGTACGCCAGCTGGTCGGCTTCTGCTTCACCGATCCGGACGCACAGATCGTGATGCCGACCGTCGCCGAGGACGTCGCCTTCAGCCTGCGCCGCCGAGATCTCCGCGGGACCGCGCTGCGTGCTCGCGTGGCGGAGACGCTGGCTCGGTTCGGGCTGGCCGAGCACGCCGACCACCCGGCCCATCTGCTGTCCGGTGGCCAGAAGCAGCTGCTGGCGTTGGCATCGGTGCTGGTCACCGAGCCGGCGCTGGTCGTGATGGACGAGCCGACCACGCTGCTCGACTTGCGGAATGCCCGGCAGATCATGACCCTGGTCGCGGGCCTGGGGGAGCAGGTGGTGTTGCTCACCCACCACCTCGACCTGCTGGCCGGCTTTGATCGCGTCCTGGTGTTCGAGGAAGGGCGGATCGTCGCCGATGCGCCGCCCGACCAGGCGATCGACCGCTACCAGCAGCTGATGCGGACCGGCGGATGAGTCTGCTCGGGCTCTATCTGCCGGGTGGCTCAATGCTGCATCGAGCACCGGCTGCGACGAAGCTCATCGGTCTGGTTGCGCTTGCCCTGGTGACCCAGCTGATTCCCTGGTGGGCCCGATGCGTACTGCTCGTCCTGGTCTGCGGTCTGTATCCGCTGGCCAGGATTGACCTGCGCTTCGCCCTTCGCCAGCTGCGTCCGTTGTGGTGGATGCTGGCTGCCATTGGGGTAGCGCAGTTGGTGTTTGGCAGCTGGCAGTTGGCGGTCTCGGTGGTGGTCACCATCGGGCTGCTGGTGCTGGCAGCCGGCCTGGTCACGCTGACCACCACGACAACCGACCTCAGTGACGTCGTCGTGGCTGCGCTGGGCCCGTTTCGACGTTTCGGGGTGAACCCAGAGCGAGTCGGCTTGTTGATCGCGCTCAGCATTCGTGCTGTGCCGGTGGTGCTCGGTCTGGCCGAGCAGATCCGCGACGCCCAACGAGCCCGGGGCAAGACGCTGAGTCCGCGGGCCTTTGCCGTGCCGTTGCTGGTCCGGGCCCTACGACACGCCCAGCGGATGGGTGACGCCTTGGTCGCTCGAGGTGTGGACGACTAGAGCGCACACGTTTCGTGTCGGTGCTTCCTTCGGTGACCGGCTGCTGGCTAGATTCGGAGATCGGCGCTGTGCAGCAGATCGAGCGCCTCGGGTTCGCCGACCAGCCGGACGTCGGCGGCGGTGACCCGGCCGCTGGCAAACAGCAGCAGTTCGCTGGGCTTCCCGATGATCGTGACGATGCTGGCTCCGGAGACGGCCCGGATGGTCTCCGGCTCCTCGCCCGTCTGATCGGACCGCTCCAGCACCACGCCGACCTGGGCCCGCCGGAAGAAGGCCCGGGCCATCAGCTTCAGCCGCTTCCAGATCCAGTCCTCGACTTCGGTCGCCAGCTCCCGCGGCGGCAGCGGCTCGTCCCCGGCCCGGCGGACATCCTCGTGGTGGATGAAGAATTCGGTCGTGTTGGCCGGTTCGTCCACTCCGGGCAGGGCGAACACCGAGAAGCGGCCGGGGCCGTTGCGGATCCGGTCGACCAACTCGGAGAACTCCCAGCGTTGCTTGACGCCGGCCATCCGCCGGTCGAGCAGCCCGGACAGCGGCTTGGCCACGATCCCGGAGGCACCGATCGGGTCGGTTTCACGAATCCACAGATGTGCGGCCAGATCGTGGGTCAGCCAGCCCTCGCACAGAGTCGGCGCGGCAGGGCCGCGTACATCGAAGAGGTCGCAAAGAGCGGCACGCTCCGATTTGGCGAAGGTCACGGGAGGACATGGTAGACGTACGAGCGCGAATGTGCTCATTGGCCGAATTGTCGCCTGCGTGGTCACTCTGGTGGCTTCCCACCAGCCGTCGGGAAGAATACGTGTCGTGACTGTTCCCGGCCCGACGCCTGACCTTGAATCGACCTCTCTCGACCCGCGTATCGCCGCTCTGCTGAAGCGCGATGCGGCGGGTCTGGTGACGGCGGTCGTCCAGCAGTGGGACACCCACGAGGTGTTGATGGTCGGCTGGATGGACGACGAGGCGCTGCACCGTACGCTGACCACCGGCCGGGCCACCTATTGGTCCCGCAGCCGGGGGGAGTACTGGGTGAAGGGCGAGACGAGTGGCCACCGGCAGTGGGTCAAGGAGGTCCGGCTCGACTGCGACGGCGACACCCTGCTCGTGTCGGTCGACCAGGAGGGTGCGGCCTGCCATACCGGCGACCGCACCTGCTTCGACGCCCGCGTCCTCGAGGTGGCCGCATGAGTAACTCGAACCAGAGCACCCCGACCGGTGTGATCGAGCCGAGTCTGGAGGAGTTCCGGGCGCTGGCACCGGATCGCCGGGTCATCTCCGTACGCCGCCGGCTGCTGCTGGACACCGAGACCGCGACCGGGCTGTATCGCAAGCTCGCCGGTGACCGTCCGGGCACCTTCTTGCTGGAGTCCGCCGAGCAGGGCGTCTGGTCGCGCTACTCCTTCATCGGTGTCAACGCGGTCGCGACCCTGACCGAGACCGACGGGGCGGCGACCTGGACCGGTCGAGTGCCGGCCGGCATGCCCAGCGGTGGCGATCCGCTGCAAGCCGTCGCCGAGACCCTGCGCAGACTGCACACCCCGCGCGATCCGGCGCTGCCGCCGCTGACCTCGGGGCTGGTGGGCTATCTGGGCTACGACGTGATCCGTCGGATCGAGCGGCTGCCGGACAGCAACCCGGACGATCTGGGCATCCCCGAACTGGTGATGCTGGTGGTCGGCGACCTGGTCGTGCTCGACCATCTCGATCAGCAGGTCTGGCTGATCGCCAACGCAGTCAACTTCGACGGCAGCGACGAGCGGGTGGACGACGCGTACGCCGATGCGGTGGCCCGAGTCGACGCGCTCACCGCCGCGATCGCGCAACCCACCGAGCCGGCACCGGTGTCGGTCAGCCCGGCACCAGCGCTGACGGTACGCCGGCAGCGGACTCCGGAGGAGTTCCAGGCGGCTGTCTCCTCGGCCGTGGAGGAGATCAAGGCCGGTGAGGCGTTCCAGATCGTGGTCAGCCAAAGGTTCGAGGTCGACACCGACGCCGACGCGCTGGACGTCTACCGGATGCTGCGGCTGACCAACCCGAGCCCGTACATGTATCTGCTGCGGCTCGACGGCTTCGACATCGTCGGCTCCTCACCCGAGGCCCTGGTGACGGTCAAGGAGGACGCCGTCCTCACCCACCCGATCGCCGGCTCGAAACCCCGGGGTGCCACCCCGGCCGAGGACACCGCGCTGGAAGCCGAGCTGCTCTCGGATCCGAAGGAGCGGGCCGAGCATGTGATGCTGGTGGATCTGGGACGCAACGACCTCGGTCGGGTCTGTCAGCCCGGCACGGTCGAGGTGGTGGAGTTCATGGACGTACGCCGTTACAGCCACATCATGCATCTGGAGTCCACGGTGACCGGCCGGCTCGCACCCGGTCGCACCGCGCTCGATGCGGTGCTGGCCGCGTTCCCGGCCGGCACCCTGTCCGGCGCACCCAAGGTGCGCGCGATGGAGATCATCGACGAGCTGGAGGTGTCCCGCCGCGGCTTGTACGGCGGCGTGGTCGGCTATCTCGATCTGGCCGGGGACGCCGATGCCGCGATCGCCATCCGCACCGCGCTGCTCCGCGACGGCACCGCCTACATCCAGGCGGGTGGCGGCATCGTCGCCGACTCGCACCCGCCGACCGAGGATCAGGAGTCGCAGAACAAGGCCGCCGCGGTGGTGCGGGCGATCGCCGTCGCGCAGTCCTTCTGCCCCGTTGTCTGAGCATGGGTACCTGAGCATGGGCGACGTGAGTATTCGTCACCGGGGCATCCCCGCAAGTCGGGGAGCGACCATGGCGATGCTGCTGGTCGGTGCCGGGATCGGCTTCGTGGCCGGCGCTCAGCCCTGGTGGCGGGCCAGCGGCGACGGGGCGGCGGTCGCCTTCAGCGGCTCCGATGCCACCGGCGGGCTGTGCCAGGCGCTCGCCGCGGTCACCCTGTGCGGGGTGCTGTTGTTGTTGGTGCTGCGGGCGAAGGGTCGCCAGGTGCTCGCCGCGCTGCTGGCCGCGGCCGGCATCGGGATGATCGTGACCGGTGCCCTGCAGAGCGCCCCCGACGCGGACGCCGTACGGACCCGGGTCCGGCAGGTCAGCCTGACCGACCAGTTCGCACTCAGCACCACTGCCTGGCCCTGGGTGTACGCCGCCGCCGGGCTGCTGGTGTTGATCGGTGCGGTGCTGCTCTGGCTGGGCGCACCGGGGTGGTCGGCCCGAGTCTCTCGCTTCGACCGATCCGGCACGGACACTGCCACGGACACCGCGAAGGCCGAGTTGGCCGACGATCCGGCGCAGGCCTGGAAGGATCTGGACGCGGGGCGAGACCCCACCGCGGACCCCGACGTGCGTACCGGCGAGGAAAGCGTCACAATGGACACCACCGACCAATCGAAGCGGGAGTGATGACCTGATGGCCGACAAGGTTGCCGAGTTCTACGACATCCACGACTACAAGCCTGCTCCCTACACCAAGCACGTCCACCACGGCAGGACGCCCGCCGCGTGGGCAGGCAGCATGATCGCGCTGGTCGGCTTCATCGTCTGTGCGATCGGCATGATGATGCTGAGCGTGCCGATCGTGGCCGTCTCCGCGGCGTTGTTCCTGATTGCCATCATTGCCACCGTGGCCCTACAGAAGATGGGCAAAGGCGCCTACTAGGCGGGAGAAGTAGTGAGCGCACTCGACGAGATCATCGCTGGGGTCCGTGAGGACCTCGCACTCCGCCAGGCCACCACGAGCCTGGATCGGTTGAAGGACCGGGTCAAGATCGTCGACCCGGCCATCGACCCGATGCCGCGTTTCCGCGGCCCGGGTGTCGCCGTGATCGCCGAGGTGAAGCGCTCCAGCCCCAGCAAGGGCGCTCTGGCCACGATCGACGATCCCGCCGCGCTGGCCGCGGAGTACGAGGCCGGTGGCGCGGCAGCGATCTCGGTGCTCACCGAGCAGCGCCGGTTCAGCGGCTCGCTGGACGATCTGGTCAGCGTCCGATGCGCGGTGGCGGTGCCGGTGCTTCGCAAGGACTTCATCGTCACCTCCTACCAGTTGTTCGAGGCGCGCGCGGCCGGCGCCGACCTGGTGCTGCTGATCGTGGCCGCGCTCAATGACGCCGAGCTGACGTCGCTGATCGAACGAGCCCGCTCGATCGGGATGACCCCGTTGGTGGAGGCACACACCGCCGACGAGGTGCGCCGGGCGCTCGACGCCGGCGCCGATGTGATCGGAGTGAACGCCCGCAACCTGGCGACCCTCGAGGTGGACCCGCTCACCTTCGCAAGGCTGGCGCCGCTGATTCCCGACGGCGTGGTCCGGATCGCCGAGTCAGGCGTACGCGGTCCGCACGATGTCATCGAGCTCGCCCGCCACGGCGCCGACGTGGTGCTGGTCGGCGAGGCCCTGGTCACCGGCCGGGACCCCCGGGCCGGGGTCGCAGATCTCGTCGCGGCCGGCGCCCACCCGGCCCTGCACAAGTCTTGAGGTTTCGCCGCCGCCGTCCGGCAATGATAGGAATCGACCCGTGGTTACCCAGGTCCTGCCCGACTCGACCGGTCATTTCGACCAGTTCGGCGGCAAGTTCGTCCCCGAAGCGCTCTACGCCGCCCTGCGACAGCTGGAGGCGGAGTTCCATGCCGCCCAGGCCGACCCGGCCTTCGCCGCGGAGCTGACCAAGCTGCTCACCGACTACACCGGTCGGCCGAGCCCCATCACCGAGGCGCCCCGGTTCGCCGCGCACGCCGTGGGGGAGTCGGGCGTCGCGCCGACCATCGTGCTGAAACGGGAGGATCTCAACCACACCGGTTCCCACAAGATCAACAACGTGCTCGGGCAGGCGCTGTTGACCAAGCGGATGGGCAAGACCCGGGTGATCGCCGAGACCGGTGCCGGTCAGCACGGGGTCGCGACCGCGACCGCCGCGGCGCTGTTCGGGCTGGAGTGCACCGTCTACATGGGCCGCGTCGACACCGAGCGGCAGGCGCTCAACGTCGCCCGGATGCGGCTGCTCGGCGCGGACGTGATCGCGGTCGAGTCCGGTTCGCAGACGCTCAAGGACGCGATGAACGACGCGATGCGGGACTGGGTCTCCACCGTCGACCACACCCACTATCTGATCGGCACCGTCGCCGGCCCGCACCCGTTCCCGCTGCTGGTTCGGGAGTTCCAGCGGATCATCTCGACCGAGGCCCGTGCCCAGTTGTTGGACCGCTACGACCGGCTGCCGGACGCGGTCGCGGCCTGCGTCGGCGGCGGCTCCAATGCGCTCGGCATCTTCGCCGACTTCATTCCCGACGCCGAGGTCGCCCTGTACGGCTTCGAGGCCGGCGGCGACGGGGTGGAGACCGGCAAGCATGCCGCCACCATCTCGGCCGGCTCGGTCGGCGTGCTGCACGGGATGCGGACCTACGTGTTGCAGGACGACGACGGCCAGACCAAGGAGTCGCACTCCATCTCAGCTGGTCTGGACTATCCCGGGGTCGGCCCCGAGCACTCCTGGCTGGCCTACACCGGCCGGGCGCACTACGAGGCGATCACCGATGCCGAGGCGATGGAAGCTCTGGCGCTGCTGACCCGCACTGAGGGGATCCTGCCGGCGATCGAGTCGGCTCATGCGCTGGCGGGGGCGATCAAGCTGGGCAAGCGGCTGCCGCTCCGGGCCGATGGCACGCCGCCCCTGATCCTGGTCAGCCTGTCCGGCCGTGGCGACAAAGACGTGGACACGGCGATCAGGTGGTTCAACATCGACACCTCCGGCACGCCGAGCACCGCGGGGGAGACCCGATGAGCTTCGACCTCGGCCGCTCCGGTCGGCTGTTCGCCGACATCAAGGCGTCCGGGCGTGGCGCTTTGGTGGGCTTCCTGCACGTGGGCTATCCGGACGTCGCGACCTCCCTGGCAGCCGTCAAAGCGCTCTGCGGCGATGGCCCGAACAGCGACCGCCCGGGCGTCGACCTGGTCGAGGTCGGGCTGCCGTACAGCGATCCGATGATGGATGGTGTCACCATCCAGCGCGCCGGCACCCGGGCGCTGGCCCGTGGGGTCCGGACCAAGGACACCTTCGCCGCCGTCGAGGCGGTCGCCTCCACCGGCACCCAGGCCGTGGTGATGACGTACTGGAATCTGATCGAGCAGTACGGTCCCGACGCCTTCTCCCGCGACCTGGCTGCCGCCGGGGGATCTGGGGTGATCACGCCGGACCTGACTCCGGACGAGGCCGAGGCCTGGCTCGCCGCCTCCGACGCTCACGGACTCGACCGGATCTTCCTGCTCTCACCGTCGTCGACCGACGAGCGGATCGCCAGCACCCTCGCCGCCTGCCGGGGCTGGGTGTACGCGACCGCCGTGATGGGTGTCACTGGTGCTCGGGCGCAGACCTCCTCGGCCGCGCCCACCCTGGTGGAGCGCATCCGGCAGGCCGACCCCGGTGCCATGGTGGGTGTCGGACTCGGCGTGTCCACCGGCGCCCAGGCCCGCGAGATCACCCGCTACGCGGATGCGGCGATCGTCGGCTCGGCACTGGTCGCCACGCTGCTCGCCGCCGAAGCCGCCGGCACGCCCGACGACCTGTCGGGTCTGCGCGCCGTGGTCGACGACCTCGCGGCCGGTGTCCGACACCACTCCGGATGATCGCGCCCCGGGCCCAGTCGCCGCGCTTCGCCGCGCTGGTGCCCTGGATCTCGACCCTGGCCAGGTTGATCGTGGGCGTCACGCTCTTGGCGGCGGGTGCGCTGAAGGTGATCGATCTGCAGTCCTCGGTAGCCGCCGCGCAGGCCTATCAGCTGCTGCCTCCGGCGGCGGCCCAGGTGCTCGGCTGGGTGTTGCCGTTCGTCGAGGTGGGCCTCGGCCTGTTGCTGATCGCCGGCCTGTTCACCCGGCCTGTGGCGGCGGTCTCCGGGGTATTGGCGCTGGTCTTCACCGCCGCCGTGATCTCGGTGGCGGCCCGGGGGATGAGCATCGACTGCGGCTGCTTCGGTGGCGGTGGTCCGGTGGCGCCGGGCGACACCCACTACACCTTCGAGATCATCCGTGATCTCGGCTTGGCGGCGTTGTGCGGCTGGCTGGTCTGGCAACCGCGCAGTAGGTTCGCACTCGACCACCCACCCACTGGCCCGACCCTGTGATGGGCCGACCCTTTGATGGCCTGACTCTTCGATTGGAGGCCGCGCAGCAGTGACCGGTGCGTACCTACCCCTCTTCATCCCCAGCCCCGACACGGGCATCTGGCACGTCTTCGGCGTCCCGATCCGTGCGTACGCGTTGTGCATCATCGCCGGCATCATCGTCGGCGGGATGATCGCGAGTCGCCGCTGGCGGGCTCGGGGTGGCAGCCCGGACACGCTCGAGCTGGTGATCGCGGTCGGGATCCCGTGCGGCATCGTCGGTGCCCGGATCTACCACGTGATCACCGACTACCAGCTCTACTTCGGGCCCGGGCGAGATCCGCTCGACGCTTTGAAGATCTGGAACGGCGGACTCGGGATCTGGGGCGCGGTGGCGCTGGGCGTCCTCGGCGGCTATTTCGTGGCGCGCCGTCGACAGGTGCGGTTTCCGGCGCTGCTGGACGCCGTCGCGCCAGGGCTGGCTGTCGCGCAGGCCATCGGCCGGCTCGGCAACTGGTTCAACCAGGAGCTGTTCGGCCGGCCGACCACCCTGCCCTGGGGGCTGGAGATCGATGAGCAGTACCGCCCGTCCGGCTATGAGGACTACGCCACCTTCCATCCGACGTTCCTGTACGAACTGCTGTGGAACCTCGGGGTGGCCGGGGTGTTGATCTGGGCCGACCGGAAGTGGAAGCTCGGGCACGGCAAGGTGTTCGCCCTCTATGTGGTGCTCTACACCGCCGGCCGGTTCTGGATCGAGGCGTTGCGAATCGACTCGGTGAACGAGATCGGCGGCTTCCGGCTGAACAACTACACCTCGTTGATCGTCTTCGTGGTCGCACTCTTGTGGTTGCTGTGGCTGGTGAAGAACCGACCTGGCCGGGAGCTGGTGGTGGAAGGACCCGAGCCGAGCGAGGAGTCTGGCATCGATGGTGACGCCGACCAGGCGGCTGACCCCGCCGGCGCCAGTAGTGGGGTGGACGCCGAGAGCACCGAGAGAGCGGGGACTGCCGAGAGCGCGGATGAAAAGTCGCCGTGACCGTGTCCGATGAGTTGGCCGGGAAGACTGCCCTGGTCACCGGCGGCAATCGGGGTCTCGGCCTGGAGATGTGCCGCGGACTTGGTCGAGCCGGTGCGCGGGTGCTGATCAACGGCCGGGACCCCGAGCGGACCGGATCTGTGGTGGCCGCGCTGGTCGCCGAAGGTCTGGCCGCGGAACCGGCAGTGTTCGATGCCGGCACCGTGAGCCCGGAGGCGGTGGAGTCGCTCGGATCGATCGACATCCTGGTCAACAATGTCGGTCAGCGGGACCGGCGCGGCGCCCTCGACCTGCCGGTCGCCGACTTCCGACGGCTGGTCGACATCGACCTGACCGCGGCGTACGCGCTCAGCCGCTTGGTCGCGGCCCGGATGGTCGCCGACGGCGTACGCGGCGGGGCGATCGTCAATGTGACCTCGGTGGTCGGCGGCATCCTCGGTCATCGCGGCGACGTCGGCTATGCAGCCGCGAAGGCTGGTCTGGAGGGGTTGACCCGAGCGATGGCAGCCGACCTGGGGGAGCACGGCATCCGGGTCAACGCCGTCGCCCCAGGGGCTTTCGGCACCGAGGTCAATGCGCCGATGTTCGCCACCCCGGAGTGGCAGCGCTGGGTCCGCGAGCGCACCGTCCTCGGCCGTTTCGGCGATCCCGCCGAGATCGCCGGTGCCGTGGTCTTCCTGTCCGGTCCCGGCGCGTCGTACATCACCGGTCAGGTGATCGTGGTCGACGGCGGCCTGACCATCCAGTACTGATCGGTTCGGCCCGCCTCACTGCTCGATCACAGTCCCTGGGCCTCGCACAGCACTCCGACCTCGACCCGACAGTTGCCGCTTGTCGACCAGTGTCAAGACCTCGTCGTGGCTCAGTGCGGGGAACTGGCAGAGGCAGGTGCCGCGGGATGAGGCGGTCCACGCGCGCTAGCGCCAGTAGACTCCGACCCCGTGATCGTCCTGATTGGCTTCATGGGCGCCGGAAAGACGACCATCGGACGGTTGCTTGCCGAGCGGCTGGGCCTGCCGTTCGTCGACAGTGATCTGGTCATCGAACACGAGCAGCGGCGTACCGTCCCGGAACTCTTCGCCGAAGTGGGGGAGACCGGGTTCCGCCAGGTCGAGGAGCAGACCATCGCGGACCTCCTCGATGGACCGGCATGTGTGTTGTCCCTCGGGGGTGGCGCCTGCGGCTCGACGACCACCCGCGAACTGCTTCGCGGCCACACCGTGGTCTACCTGCACGTGGACCTCGACGAGGCGCTGGCCCGGGCGCGCGGTGATCGCTACCGTCCGCTGCTCGGACGACCAGACCTGCCGGAGCTGTACGCCTCACGCCTGGCCGTCTATGCCTCGGTCGCCACCCTGACCTCGCTGACCACCGGTCGCCGGGTCGAGGACATCGCGCTGGAGATCGTCTCCCAGCTGACCGGAACAACCGAGCTCGACGGCAGTCGCGGCGTCCTGGTCGCCCCGCCCGGAGGCTCCTACCGCGTGCACGTGGGCCACGGGCTGATCCGCCAGGTGGGCCGACTGCTGCCGAGACTGCCCGAGGCCCGGCGGATCGTGGTCATCTCAGGTGCCGAGGCCCACGCGGTCGGCGAGCAGCTCGCCGTCGCGGTCGCAGACCGAGAGCTGGTGGTCCATCAGCTCACCGTCCCAGCTGGAAGCAGCCAGACACCGGTCAAGAGCCTCGCGACGCTCGGCGAGCTGGCGAGCCGCCTGGCCGAGCTGGCCGTCCATCGGGGTGATCTGCTGCTTGGTGTCGGCGGCGAGGAGATCTGCGACGTGGTCGGCTTCCTGGCTGCGACCTACAACCGTGGCATGCCGTTGGCGCTGGTCCCCACCACGTTGGAAGCGCAGGCTGACTCGGCGGTCGGCGGCAAGTGCTCCCTGGACCTGCCCGAGGGCAGCAATCTGCTGGGTCTGCTTCATCAGCCGGTCCTGGTGGTCTCCGATGTGGAGCTGGCCGCTGCCCGGGACGGGGCTGACTACTCGGCCGGTCTGGCGGAGATCGCCAAACATGCACTCCTGGCTGACCGCGAGCTGCTGAAGTTCCTGATCGAATATGGTGCCGACCTGGTCGCCCGCGAGCGGATCGCCGTGACTCGAGCGGTACGCCGCAGCGTCGAGATCAAGGCCGACATCGTCACCTCCGACGAGCGTGAGCAAGGTGCTCGAGCCCAGCTGAATTACGGGCACACCTTCGCCCGCGCCTTCGCCGCGGCGGCCCCGGCCCAGCCCGGTGCGCTCGGTCTGGGCCTGATGGCGGCGGCCCACCTGTCTCATCGCCTGGGGTGGCTGGACGAGACCGAGGTCGAATCGCACCGGGCGGTCCTGCAGGCGTTGGGGCTGCCGGTGCAGGCGACCTTCACGGTCGACCAACTCGCCTGGGCCCTGGAGCGCGACAAGAAATACCGCAATGGCTGGCGCTTCATCCTGCTGCGTGGGATCGGCCACCCGGTCACGGGCGCCCAGCCGACACGCGCGCAGGTGGCGGGTGCGTTGGCCGATCTCGCCGCCTCCTGACACAATCACGGCCGAACGTTCGCACCTCGAAGGAGCCGCTCATGTCCATCCTGCTCGTCAATGGCCCCAATCTGAACCTGCTCGGGACCCGTGAGCCGGGCATCTATGGTGCCGCGACGCTGGCCGATGTCGAGGCGGCCGCGGTCGCCCAGGGCGAGGCCGCGGGTCACCGGGTGGACTGCTTCCAGAGCAATCACGAGGGCGCCATCGTGGATCGCATCCACGCCGCACGCACCGACGGCACCCAGTTCGTGGTGATCAATCCGGGCGCCTACACCCACACCAGCGTGGCGATCCGGGACGCCTTCGCCGGGGTCTCGATCCCGTTCTGCGAGGTGCACATCTCCAACGTGCACAAGCGTGAGGCCTTCCGCCATCACTCGTACCTCTCCGACATCGCGGTCGGCGTGATGGCCGGTTTCGGCGTGCAGGGCTACACCCTGGCGCTGGAGTTCGTCATCGCTCAACTGGAGCAGGCCAAGACCGCGTAGCCCTCGTCCGAGCCCACCCGGACGGCAGCGGATCGACTCCAGAAAATTGAACTAACTAGATGGTTCACAAACGGGTCGAACTCCTGCATACTGATCCCCGAAACCACCGAAACCGACCCTGGAGATGTCATGGCAGCAGCGCCGAGCCAGCCGAAACCGCTACGCCCCGAGCAGGAGGTGGAGCTGGCTGAGCTCATTGCCAAGGCGCGAGCTGCGCAGCAGATCATCGAGACCTACGACCAGGCACGGGTCGACCGATTGTGTCAGGCGATCGCCTGGGCCGTGGCGAACAAGACCACCTTCACCCGGCTGGTCGCCGAGGGCATCGAGGAGTCCGGGCTGGGCGATCCGGTCAGCCGGATGGGCAAGCGGATGAAGATCCGTGGCGTGCTGCGCGATGCGCTGCGCCAGCCGAGCGTCGGCATCATCGAGGAAGACGAGGCCAAGGGTCTGGTCAAGTACGGCAAGCCGGTCGGCCTGATCGGCTGCATCGTGCCGACCACCAACCCCGACCTGACCCCGGCCGGCAACGCCATCTACGCGATCAAGGCGCGCGACGTGGTGATCTTCTCCCCGCATCCGCGGTCCAAGAAGACCACCTTCGAAACCGTCCGGCTGATGCGCGAGGCGCTGGAGGCCGAGGGTGCGCCCGCCGACATCCTGCAGTGCATCACCCAGCCCAGCGTCGCCATGTCGCAGGCGCTGATGGCGGCCAGCGACCTGGTGATCGCCACCGGCGGCCAGCCGATGGTGCGGGCGGCGTACAGCTCGGGCACCCCGGCCTACGGGGTCGGTGCGGGCAACTCGACGATGATCATCGACGAGACCGCGGATGTCGACATCGCGGCTCGGAACAGCCGGATCTCCAAGACCTCCGACTTCGGCTCCGGCTGCTCGGCCGACGGCAACCTGATCATCCACGAGTCCATCTGGGACCAGATGATCGAGTCGCTGCAGAGCGAGGGCGGCTACCTGGCCGAGGGCGATGAGCGGAACGCACTGGAGCGGGTGATGTGGGACGACGAGGCACACCGGCTGCCTGACACGGTGGCGATCGCCCCGGCCAAGCTCGCCGCGGCGGCCGGCTTCGAGGTGCCCGAGTCGACCACCTTCATCTTCGTGAAGGGCGACGGCATCGGCGACGACCACCCGTTCTCCCGGGAGAAGCTGACCACGCTGCTCACCGTGCACCGCTACGAGGGCGAGTTCGAGAACGCACTGGACGCGATGCGGGCGGTCTACGAGGTCGGCGGCAAGGGCCACTCCTGCGGCATCTACACCCACGACGACGACCACATCCACCGGCTCGGCCTGGCCGCTCCGGTGTCGCGGATCATGGTCCGCCAGCCGCAGTCCAAGGCGAACGCGGGTGCCTTCAACAACGGCATGCCGATGACCTCCTCGATGGGCTGCGGCACATGGGGCGGCAACGTCACCTCCGAGAACGTGCACCTGAAGCACTACCTGAACACCACCTGGGTGGCGCGACCGATCCCGGAGGACAAGCCGAGCGACGAAGAGCTCTTCGGCGACTTCTACGACGCCGCGCTCGAGCAGTGAGCGATCCCCTGGGCGACGATGCCCTGGTCGAGGCCGCCGAGCGCTGGTGGAGCACCGACATCATCGACATCCACCCCGGCTACATCGGGGTGCGCGGGTTTCCGATCGAGCAGCTGATCGGCCGGCTCAGCTTCCCGCAGATGATCTGGCTGATGCTGCGCGGCGAGGTGCCGACCGCCGAGCAGGGCGCCTTGCTGGAGGCGGCGCTGGTCGCTTCGGTGGATCACGGTCCGCAGGCTCCGTCGATCTCGATCAGCCGGATGTCGGTGACCTGCGGGTTGCCGCTGAACGGTGCGATGGCCTCGGCGATCAACGTGCTGGACGATGTGCACGGCGGCGCGGGTCAGCAGTGCATGGAGCTGTACGCAGAGATCGACCAGGCGCTCGTCAAGGCCGGCTACGGCGAGGGCGCCACCCTCGATCATGACCAGACGGTACGCCTCGCCACCGAGGTCTGGGCAGGTTGGAAGGAGCGGGGCATCCGGTACGCACCGGGCTTCGGCCACCGGTTCCACCCGCTCGACCCGCGCGCTCCGCGGCTGCTCGGGCTGGTCGACGACCAGGCCGCCGCCGGTGCGGTGAGCGGTCGCTTCGCCGCCATCGGCCGGGCGGTGGAGGACTCGATCAGCGCCGGCCGGAGCCGCCGGGTGCCGATGAACATCGACGGTGCCACCGCGGTCATCTATTCCGAGCTCGGCTTCGAGCCTGCCCTCGGCCGCGGCATCTTCATCCTCTCCCGCTCGGTCGGGATCCTCGCCCACGCCTGGGAACAGACCCAGCAAGGCGGCCGGATCAAGGGCCCGATGCCGCCGCAGATCCCGTACAACTACACCGGCATCAAGCACCGTGACCTCGAACCGAATGCCTGAATTGGAGTCATCGATGACCACAGACCTCGTCTCGCACCAGCTCGTCCGCTACCTGGAGCACCGCGGCGTCAAACACATCTTCGGTCTCTGCGGGCACACCAACATCGCGGTTTTGGCCGCCTTGTCGAAGTCCGATCAGATCGAGTTCGTCAACACCCGGCACGAACAGCTGGCCTCGCATGCGGCCGACGGGTACGCCCGCGCGTCCAAGAAGGCCTCGGTCGTGCTTTCCCATCTCGGCCCGGGACTGACCAACGCCGCTACCGGGGTGGCCAACGCCGCCCTGGACTCGGTGCCGATGGTGGTGATCGCCGGTGACATCCCGTCGCACTACTACGGCAAGCACCCCCACCAGGAGGTGAACCTGCACGCCGACGGTGCGCAGTCCGAGATCTACCGGCCGTTCGTGAAGCGGGTCTGGCGGGTCGAGTCCCCGCACCTGATCGCCGAGATCTTGGACAAGGCCTTCATCCTGGCCGAAAGCGGCCGACCGGGCCCGGTGCTGGTCGACGTACCGATGGACATCTTCTCCCGTGAGGTCGACGTCGCCACCTTCGACAAGGTGATGGCCAACACCCAGGAGCTGGTCAAGCCCTCGCTCGACCCGGCTACGGCGGAACGGATCGTCGGCAACCTGCTCGCGGCCGAGCGGCCACTGCTGCACGTCGGCGGCGGCGTCGTGCTGGCCGATGCCACCGATGAGCTGGCCGAGCTGGTCGACCATCTCCAGCTCCCGGTCACCCACAGCCTGATGGGCAAGGGCGTGGTCGCCGACGACAACCCGTGCGTGCTCGGCATGACCGGTTTCTGGGGCACCGAGTTCGTCAACGAGGCCACCCGCAACGCGGACTGGATCCTGGCGCTGGGCACCCGCTTCGCCGAGGCGGACAGCTCGTCCTGGGAGGAGAAGTACACCTTCCAGATTCCCGACACGAAGCTGATGCAGATCGACATCGATCCCGCCGAGTTGGGCCGCAACTATCCGCTGGAGATCGGCGCGGTCGCCGACCTCAAGCCCGCTCTGGCCGCCCTTGTCACCGCCGCACGCAAGCTGGCCCCCACCGGGGTACAACGGCCGGAGCTGCTGGCCGAGATCAAGCGCAACCACGACGAGTTCGCCGCGGGCAACGCCGCGGCCGTGGCCAGCGATGCCTGGCCGATGCGGCCGGAGCGGATCCTGGCCGAGGCGCGTGAGGTGCTGCCGCGGGACGCCATCATCACCACCGACGTCGGCTGGAACAAGAACGGCATGGCCCAGCAGATGGATATCTTGACCCCCGGGTCGGTGTTCACCCCCGGCGGCTTCGCCACCATGGGCTTCGGCGCCCCAGCGGCGCTCGGCGCGAAGCTGGCCGCTCCGGAGCGGGTGGTCGTCTCGCTGGTCGGCGACGGTGGCTTCGGCGCCAACCCGAGTCTGCTCTACACCGCGCGGGAGAAGGGCATCGCCGTCGTCTGGGTGGTGATGAACAACAACGCCTTCGGCACCATCGCGGGCCTGGAGAAGGCGCACTTCGACACCACCTACGGCACCGTCTTCGAAAACGCCGACGGCCCGGTGGAGACCGACTTCGGAGCGATCGCCCGGGCGTACGGGGTGGATGGGATCAGCCTCACCAGCGCCGCCGAGTTCAAGCCGGCGCTGGCCGACGCGATCGCCCGGAACCGACCGGTGGTCATCGACGTGCCGATGATCAATGTGCCGACGCCGACCTCGGGGCACTGGAACATCATGGACATCTACTCCCCAGGTGCTGGCATCCATCACGCCGCAACCTCCTGAGGCCGATCGACATGACAGGCTCCAGCGCCAATGGCGGCGCGCAGCGCTATTCGCTCGGGCATCTGACGCTCATCGACACCCCGACACCGGAGTTGATCCGGATCGCCCATCGCACGGGCTACGACTACGCCAGCCCGCGGTTGCTCTGTGATGGGCTGCCCGGTCATGACTACAGCCTGTCGCGCAGCGACGACCTGCTTCGGCAGACGGTACGGGCGCTGGCCGAGACCGGGTTGCCACTGCACGACATCGAGTTGGCCCGGATCGCGGACGGGGTCGATCCGGCGAGCTACGAACCTGATCTGGCGATCGGGGCCGAGCTCGGCGCCCGGCATCTGATCAGCAGTGTCTGGACACCGGACCGGCGGTACGCGGTGGACGCGTTCGGTCGACTGTGCCGGCTGGCGGCTCAGTACGACCTGACGGTCAACCTGGAGTGGGTGCCGATCGCGTCCATCACGACGATGCACCAGGCCTTGGATCTGATCGCCGAGGTGAACGAGCCCAATGCTCGGCTGATGGTCGATCTGCATCACTTCCATCGGTCCCGGGAGCGCTTGGCGGATCTGGACGAGATCCCCGCCGGACTGTTCTCGGTGATCCAGATCTGCGATGCCCCGGGTGAGATCCCGACAGAACGGGACGAGATGACCCGGATCATCCGGGAGGGCCGCAGCTACCTGGGCGAGGGCGGTACCGACCCGGCCGCGATGTTGGCGCGGATGCCGTGCGTGACCTACTCGATCGAGCTGCCGAATGCCGACGCTGAGCGGACCCTGGGCGCAGAAGGCCATGCTCGGCGGTGCCTGGAGACGGCGCGGCACTACCTCGAACGAACGCTCAGCGGGCAAGGAAGGCGGCCATGAGTCATAGCTCAGTCAGCTCGATCGGAGTCACGCCCGACGAAGCCGACATGTCGCGGTGGGCCGTCGGACGCCCGATCAGCCATCGGCTGTTCCTGCTCGGTCAGGGGATCAAAGCCTCGCGTACTCCGGGTTTGCATGAAGCCGAGGGCGCGGCACAGGGGCTCTGGGTTTCCTACGACATCTTGGATGCTCTCGACTGGGGCATCACCGCGGCCGATCTGCCGTCGGTCCTTGCCTGGGCGATGCAGTCCGGATTCTCCGGCTTCAACGTCACACATCCGTTCAAGCAGTCGATCATCCCGCATCTGGACGGGCTCTCGGATCGGGCCACCGCCTTGGGAGCGGTCAACACCGTGGTCCTGCGGGACGGCCGAGCCGTTGGCCACAACACCGACTGGTGCGGATATCAGGCACCGTTCCTCGACGCCCTGCCGGAGGCCGGCAAGCGCCCGATCGTGCAGCTAGGCGCGGGCGGGGCGGGAGCCGCCGTCGCGTACGCCACCTTGGACCTGGGCGCGCCCAAGCTGACCATCTTCGATCTCGAGGTGGATCGGGCCGTCGAGCTGGTGGTCCGAATGGCCAATCTGTTCGGCGCCGACCGAGTCGAGGTCGGCCATGATCTGGCCGCCGCGCTGAGCAGTGCCGAGGGCGTGATCAACGCAACGCCGATCGGGATGGCAACCCATCCCGGGTGCCCGGTGCCGGATCAACTGCTCCGGCCAGACCTTTGGGTATCGGAGATTGTCTATTTTCCACTCGCCACAGAGCTCTTGGTCCGGGCCCGCAAGGCCGGGTGCCGGACGGTGGATGGTGCCGGGATGGCCGCCGAACAGGCCTACCGGGCGTTCGAGTTGTTCACCGGTGTGACGCCTGACCGTGCCCGCATGCACGCTCGGGTCCGGGAGGTGATCAGCTGACCCCACCTGGTGCTCCGGCTCCGCCTCTGACGCAGGGCTGGCCGCTTGGCAGCACCAAAAGGAGACCATCTGGTGCGGTGACTCTCCTTGATCCGTCAATGGCGGTGTGATCAATTGGCCGTATCGGCCACATAACTGAGAGGTGTTTCTATGTCTACAGAAACCCAAAGCCATAGTGGGCAGTCAAAGAAGGCCGCGGCCAGCGGCTGGATTGGCAGCGCCCTCGAGTATTACGACTTCTTCATTTATGCCCAAGCGGCAGCCCTGATCTTTCCGTTGATCATGTTCGACAAGAGCGATCCCCAGATGGCGATCATCGGCGCTCTGGGCACCTATGCGGTGGGTTACGTCGCTCGCCCGATCGGCGCGTTCGTCCTCGGCGCCTGGGGTGACAAGCACGGCCGCAAGAACGTGCTCGTGCTTTGTATGCTGCTGATGGGCTTCTCGACCATGGCAGTTGCCGTGCTCCCGACCTATCAGCAGGTGGGCATCGTGGCCCCGAGCTTGCTGATGGTGCTGCGCCTGGTCCAGGGCTTCGCCGTCGCCGGCGAGATCTCGGGTGCCAGTTCGATGATCATGGAGCACGCGCCGCTCGGTCGGCGTGGCTACCTGGGCAGCTTCACCCTGCAGGGCACCCAGTTCGGCCAGATCCTGGCCGCCGCTGTCTTCCTGCCGTTGGCTCACTTCCTGTCCGAGGAGGCGTTCCACAGCTGGGGTTGGCGGATCCCCTTCGCCCTGAGTGCGTTCGTCGTGGTTGCCGGCTACTTCATCCGGAAGCGGGTCGATGAGACCCACACGGCGGCTGACAACCCGGAAGGCGATCAAGGGTCGCCGGTCGCAGCCGCTTGGCGCGACAGCAGGGGATCGATGATCCGCGTCTTCTGCATGGCACTGACCAACATCGTTGCGGTCACCACCGCGATCTTCGGTGCCACCTACGCCACCAACAAGGACTACGGGATCGGTTTCCACGCTGACGTCTACCTGTGGATCCCGTTGCTCGGCAACCTGGTCGCGGTGATCGTCATCCCGGTCGTCGGCAACCTGTCCGACAAGATCGGCCGCCGGCCGTGCTTGATGGTGTCCACGATCGCTTGCGGCCTGATGTCGTACGGCTACTTGTGGGCCATCAGCACTCACAGCGTCCCGTTGGCCATCATCTTCTCGCTGGTGATGTGGGGTGCTGTCTACCAGGGCTACAACGCGGTGTTCCCGGCCTTCTACCCGGAGCAGTTCCCGGCCAAGAACCGGGTCAGCGGCATGGCGATCTCGCAGAACATGGGCACGGTCGCATCGTCGGCCATGGTGTTGGTGTTCCCGCTGGTCGCCGGACCGGGATCGAGCCACGGCCACGTGATCTTCACCGTCGGCACCATCACCCTGGCGCTGTGCGTCATTGCCTGCCTCGGGGCGTTCTTCTCGCCGGAGACCTACCGTTTCCGGGCCGAGGATCTCGATATCCCGGGGAGCAAGCCACTGCCGAAGGCTGAGTACATGGCCCTGCGGGACCAGGCGATTGCGGAGGCCAAGTCGGCCAAGGTGAGCGCCTAGTCCAGCTAGCGATCCTTGGTCGCTAAGTGTTTGAGTCTTGAGCCGACTTTTCAGGTCGCGATTCTGGCGTCGTTGATGTAGTCGGTGATGGCGTTGTCGAGGACGCGGAGGGCTTGTCGGACTTCGAGTGGGGCGGGTGGCTGGTTAGCGGCCAGCAATGGTCGTAGTAGCCGGTTGTGGACTTTGCTGTAGAAGATCGCGAAGCGTTGTCCGTCGTCGGTCAGGGTGTAGGTGTTGGAGTGCGGCAGCCGCTCGATCAGCCCTTTCAGCCGGAGTCGGCGCAGGTCGTAGCAGCATTGGGCGCGGCTGTAGGGCTGGCCGTAGAGTTGTTCGACCAGGGGTCGCAGGGTTTTGTTCGACAGGCCGCCGATCAGGTGGGCGGTGACGGCGAGGGCGCCGGCCAGGGCTTGGACCCGAGGGTCGCCGAACCTCAAGGCTGGGGCCCTCCGACCGTCGGTGACCGACGGTTGCGCGATCCGCTCAAAGGCTGGACTCGCGAGGACGCAGCCCCGACCGACATGTTCATGATCCAACAGTCGGCGGTTCACGTCACGGGCTTTGGCCTGCAATTCGGGCAGGTGGACCAGGCGCCGTTTCACGCCGAGATCGGTCGAGTCGTTGACCACGGTCTCGATCCGCAAAGCGCGGCCTTCTTTGAAGTACTCCTTGACCCGGGAGTGCTTGTAACCGGCGTTGATGGTCACATCAACACCGCGGGTGACGACCCGGGTAGCGAAGACGCCGGTCGTCGAGGGCAGGATCTTCCTGCCGAAGATCAGCTCGAGACGCTCGGGCCGGCCCAGATCCAAATTGTCGGCCGCGAGCGCTTCGAAGAACGCACGGCCGTTACGGGGCTGGTCGAACACGATCGTGCGGGAGACCTCGATCTGCCGCATCGACAACTCCCACCAATACCCGTGGGCCCGGTCCTGGTCGGTCAGCGGCACTGGGAGCCGGTCCAGCCAACCTCACCGCACGACTGGTCATCACGCACCCCCTGCGACCAGGCTGGACCCACCAACCCCGACACCGCTACCGCCCAGACCAGATCAACCCGCCGACCCGACCACCAACCTCGACGGTCCGAGGCGGAGCCTCGTTAGGTCCAATACACTGGATTTGGGTGGGTCGGTTTGCCGCCCACCCAAATCCAGTTCGCAGTTCCGTTCTTACCCCCAGTTCTGTTCACCCTCAGTCAGACCGACTGTGGACCGTAGCTCGAGAACCCGGCCCAAGGAATAACAATGCGCGCAACTACCAAGCCACTGCCGGGGTTCGTGCTGTCGGTGGTGCTGGTCTTCATGGGCTGGTACATGGTGACGAATTCGACCAGCGGAATGGCCTCCTCCTTCGGTTGGTTCTTCATGGTGATCGGCCTGCTCGCCGGCGTAGGCAATCTCTTCTTGGTCGTCGTGAGCAAACGCGCGGAGCGGAACGATCGCCGGTAGTCCCAGTTCGCCGGGCACGACCACCAAGCCCCGAGGTCCGCGGGGCAGTTAGGGTTGATCTGTGTCAACCGCGCAGCGAGCAGTCGAGAACGGGTCTGCATCCGAGCCCAACTCGACCGAGCAACCTGGAGGTCGGCGAAAGTCCACCTCCAGCAATGCTCGTGCCGAACTGCTGGATGTCGCCACCGATGAGTTCGCTCGGATCGGCTACCACGGCGCCCGGGTGGACGAGATCGCCGCTCGCAGCTCTACCACGAAGCGGATGATCTACTACTACTTCGGGGACAAGGACGGGCTCTTCACCGCCGTGCTGGAGCGCGCGTACGCGCAAGCCAGGGCGGGAGAGCGCCAACTGGACTTCTCCAGTCTGGATCCGCTGGAGGCGATCGCCAGGCTGATCGAGCACACCGTGCGCTGGCATGCCGCGCACCCCGAGGTCGGTCGGCTGGTCTCGGCAGAGAATGCGCTCGACGGCATCCACCTGCGCCGCTCGACCGAACAGGCAAGCACCAACCTGCCCGTGATCAAGCTGATGGACGACATCCTGACTCGCGGCCGGGCCGGCGGTGACATCGTCCGGGACGTCGCCGGACTCGATCTGCACCTGCACATCACCGCGCTCGCCCTGTTCCAGGTCACCAATGCCGCGACCATCGAGGCGACGTTCGGCGTCCAGTTGCGGTCCCCGGAACAACTCGACCGGACGGTGGCGATGGTGAGCTCGATGGTCACCACCTGGCTCCGCACACCGGACACCGCCGAACTGGAGCCGTAGCGTCGGAGATACTAGGTGGTCAAAGCATCGTCGCCGAGACGGTACGCTATGCCCCCGAACGGAAGTCTCGTTCCGACGCAGGTGCCCTGCCTGGCTTGCGTCATCGCCCAGCGGACACTGACGTCCTCACAAACTGTGGCACGCCGAATGCCGACCAGCCAACCCCCCGCTGGCTTCGACGACAGGAGTCTGTCATGACTGTCGCCCCTGGCACCCGCCAGAACCCGGTCCAGTTCGCTCAGGCATTCACTGCCGCTGCCAAGCGCGGCCTCTACGACCCCGCGTACGAGCACGACGCCTGCGGTGTCGCGTTCGTCGCCACCCTCAGCGGCGTCCCTAGTCACAGCATCGTCGCCCAGGGCCTGGAGGCACTGCGCAACCTCGACCACCGGGGCGCCACCGGTGCCGATCCGCTGACCGGTGACGGTGCCGGCATCTTGATCCAGGTGCCGGATGCCTTCCTGCGGGCCGTGACCGGCTTCCATCTGCCGGAGCAGAGCGCGTACGCGGTGGGCATGGCCTTCCTGCCGCGCGATGCCGAGGGCGCCGCGCTCGCGAAGCGGCGGATCGGGGCCATCGCCGCCGAGGAGAACCTCGAGGTGCTGGGCTGGCGGGCGGTGCCCAACGACGACAGTTCGTTGTCGGAGCTGACCCGGGCGAACAAGCCACGATTCGAGCAGCTCTTCCTGGCCGCGGCCGACCGCTCGGTGACCGGGATCGCGTTGGACCGGCTCGCCTACGCTGTCCGCCGTCGCGCGCAGCACGAGGTGGGGGTCTACTTCGCCTCGCTGTCGGCGCGTACCCTGGTCTACAAGGGGATGCTGACCACTGAGCAGTTGGACGCGGTCTTCGGGGAGTTGCTCGACGAGCGGATGGCCAGCGCGCTGGCCGTGGTCCACTCGCGGTTCTCCACCAACACCTTCCCGGCCTGGGAACTGGCGCACCCGTTCCGGATGATCGCCCACAACGGCGAGATCAACACCGCGATGGGCAACCGCAACTGGATGCGGGCCCGGGAGACGCTGCTGCGTAGCGACCTGATCCCCGGCGACCTGAATCGGCTGTTCCCGATCTGCGACCCGGACGGCTCCGACTCGGCCTCCTTCGACGAGGTGGTCGAGCTGCTGCACCTGGGCGGTAGGTCACTGCCGCACGCGATGCTGATGATGATCCCGGAGGCCTGGGAGAACAACGACCTGATGGATGCCAAGCGGAGGGACTTCTACGCCTTCCACTCCTGCCTGATGGAGCCGTGGGACGGCCCGGCCGGTGTGGTGTTCACCGACGGCACCCAGATCGGGGCGGTGCTGGACCGCAACGGCCTGCGACCGGGTCGCTATTGGGTGACCGACGACGGTCTGGTGGTGCTCGCCTCCGAGGCCGGGGTGCTGGACATCCCCGCCGAGAAGATCGTGGAGAAGGGCCGACTGCAGCCGGGCCGGATGTTCCTGGCCGATCTGGCCGAGCACCGGCTGATCTCCAACGACGAGATCAAGGACCGGCTAGCCGCGGAGCACCCGTACGGCGAGTGGCTGGCCGCGGGTCGGCTGCTGCTCAATGAGCTCCCCGAGCTGGAGCACGTGGTGCACACCCACTCCTCGGTGGTCCGGCGCCAGCAGATGTTCGGTTACACCGAGGAGGAGCTGCGGCTCATCCTGGCACCGATGGCCACCGCCGGGGCGGAGCCGATCGGGTCGATGGGCACCGACAGCCCGATCGCCGCGTTGAGCGAGAAGCCGCGACTGCTGTTCGACTACTTCGCCCAACTGTTCGCCCAGGTGACCAACCCGCCGCTGGATGCGATCCGCGAAGAACTGGTGACCTCGCTCTACAACACCATCGGGCCGGAGCAGAATCTGCTGACCCCGGGGCCGGCGTCCTGCCGGCGGCTGGTGCTGCCGTTCCCGGTGCTGGACAACGACGCGTTGGCCAAGATCGTCAAGATCAACCGGCACGGGGACCTGCCGGGGTACGCGAGCCATGTGGTCCGCGGCCGCTATGTCGTCAACGGCGGTGCCGAATCGCTGGCCGCCGCGCTGGACGAGGTCTGCGCGGAGGTCTCGGAGGCCATCGCCAACGGCGCCCGGATCATCGTGCTCTCGGACCGGCACTCCAACGCCGAGCTGGCGCCGATCCCGTCGTTGCTGCTGACTGCCGCGGTGCACCACCACCTGGTCCGGGAGAAGACCCGATCCCAGGTCGGTCTGGTGGTCGAGGCCGGCGATGTCCGTGAGGTGCACCACGTCGCGCTGCTGATCGGCTACGGCGCCGCCGGAGTGAACCCGTACCTGGCGATCGAAAGCGTGGAGGACCTGGCCCGGCACGGCGTCTACACCTCCGTCGAGCCGGAGAAGGCGGTCGCCCACCTGGTCAAGGCGCTCGGCAAGGGCGTGCTGAAGGTGATGTCCAAGATGGGCATCTCGACCGTCGCCTCGTATACCGGTGCGCAGATCTTCGAGGCACTCGGCCTGTCGAAGGGACTGGTCGACCGTTATTTCACCGGCACCACCTCCAAGCTGGGCGGCATCGGGCTGACCGAGCTGGCCGAGGAGATCAAGCAGCGGCACCTGCGCGCCTATCCGGCCGACGGCATCCCGCTGGCACACCGGCAACTGCCGGTCGGTGGGGAGTACCAGTGGCGGCGTGAGGGTGAGCCGCACCTGTTCGACCCGGAGACGGTGTTCCGGTTGCAGCACTCCACCCGGTCGGGCCGCTACGACATCTTCAAGCAGTACACCCGACACATCGACGAGCAGGCCGAGCGGCTGATGACGCTGCGCGGGCTGCTCAAATTCGCCTCCGATCGGGAGCCGATTCCGATCGAGGAGGTCGAGCCGGTCAGCGAGATCGTCAAGCGCTTCTCCACCGGCGCGATGTCGTACGGCTCGATCAGTCTTGAGGCGCACCAGACACTGGCCATCGCGATGAACCGGATCGGCGGCAAGTCCAATACCGGTGAGGGCGGGGAGGACTCCGACCGGCTCTACGACCCGGAGCGGCGCAGTGCGATCAAGCAGGTGGCCTCGGGTCGGTTCGGGGTGACCAGCGACTATCTGACCAACGCCGACGACATCCAGATCAAGATGGCCCAGGGCGCCAAGCCGGGCGAGGGTGGTCAGCTGCCCGGCCAGAAGGTCTACCCGTGGGTGGCCAAGACCCGGCACTCGACCCCCGGCGTCGGGCTGATCTCGCCGCCGCCGCACCACGACATCTATTCGATCGAGGATCTCAAGCAGCTGATCCACGACTTGAAGTGCGCCAACCCGTCCGCCCGGATCCACGTCAAACTGGTCGCCGAGGTCGGTGTCGGCACGGTCGCGGCGGGAGTCTCCAAGGCCAAGGCCGATGTGGTGCTGATCTCCGGCCACGACGGCGGCACCGGCGCGGCACCACTGACCTCGCTGAAGCACGCCGGCGGACCGTGGGAACTCGGCCTGGCCGAGACCCAGCAGACGCTGCTGCTGAACGGACTGCGGGACCGGATCGTGGTGCAGGTCGACGGCCAGCTGAAGACCGGTCGCGATGTGGTGATCGGCGCCCTGCTGGGTGCGGAGGAGTTCGGCTTCGCGACCGCCCCGCTGGTGGTCAGTGGCTGCATCATGATGCGGGTCTGCCACCTGGACACCTGCCCGGTGGGCGTCGCCACCCAGAACCAGGAGCTGCGGGCGAAGTTCTCCGGCAAGCCGGAGTTCGTGGTCAACTTCTTCGAGTTCATCGCCGAGGAGGTACGCGAGCACCTGGCTGCGTTGGGCTTCCGGTCGATCGCGGAGGCGGTGGGGCACTCCGAGGTGCTGGACAGCACCGATGCGCGCCGGCACTGGAAGGCCCACGGCCTGGACCTGGCGCCCGTCCTGTACACCCCCGAGCTGGCCGAAGGTGAGTCGCGGCTCAACACCACAAAGCAGGACCACGGCCTCGAGGCGGCCCTGGATCAAGAGCTGATCCGGATCTGCCGGCCCGCGCTGGAGTCGGGCGAGCCGGTCCGGGCCTCCTTGCCGGTGCGGAACGTGCACCGGACCCTGGGAACCATCCTCGGCCACGAGGTGACCAAGGCGACCCGCGGTGAGGGACTGCCGGACGGCACGATCGACATCACTTTGGTCGGTTCGGCCGGGCAGAGCTTCGGCGCCTTCCTGCCGGCGGGGATCACACTGCGGCTGGAAGGGGACAGCAACGACTACCTGGCGAAGGGATTGTCGGGTGGCCGGATCGTCGTCCGCCCCGATCGGGACGCCGGCTTCGTCGCCGAGGACAACATCATCGCCGGCAATGTGATCGGCTACGGCGCGACGTCGGGAGAGATCTTCCTGCGTGGGCAGGTGGGGGAGCGGTTCTGTGTCCGCAACTCCGGTGCCACCGCGGTCGTCGAAGGTCTCGGCGATCACGGCTGTGAATACATGACCGGCGGGCTGGCCCTGGTGCTCGGTCCGACCGGACGCAACATCGCCGCCGGCATGTCGGGCGGCATCGCGTACTTCCTCGATCTCGACCGGGGCCGGCTGAACACCGAGCTGGTCGATCCGCATGAGCCGAGCGAGGCCGATCTGGAGGTCATCCACGAGCTGGTCACCAGGCACGTCGAGGAGACCGAGTCGCCGGTCGGCCAGCGACTGCTGGACGACTGGGATGTCGCCAAGGGCCGTTTCACCAAGGTGCTGCCGCGCGACTACGCCCGGGTGCTGGCGGCACGGGCCCGGGCCGAGTCCGAAGGGCTCGACGAGGCCACCACCACCTCTCGCATGATGGAGGCCGCACATGGCTGATCCCAAAGGCTTCATGAAGACTCCCCGGCTGGTCGCCGAGCGGCGTCCCGCCGCCGAGCGGATCCGCGACTGGAAAGAGGTCTACCCCGGTTCGCCCGGGCGGGCGCTGCTGCCGATCATCTCCGAGCAAGCGGGTCGCTGCATGGACTGCGGCATCCCGTTCTGCCATACCGGCTGCCCGTTGGGCAACCTGATCCCGGAGTGGAACGACCTGGTCTGGCGCAGCGACTGGGACCAGGCGTTGGAGCGGCTGCACGCCACCAACAACTTCCCGGAGTTCACCGGCCGGCTGTGCCCGGCACCGTGTGAGACCGCCTGCGTGGTGGGGATCAACCGGGACCCGGTGACGATCAAGAACGTCGAGGTCTCCATCATCGACCGTGCCTGGGACGAGCGTCGGGTGCAACCGCAGCCGCCGGACTGGCACACCGGCAAGACGGTGGCCGTCGTCGGGTCCGGGCCGGCCGGATTGGCCTGCGCCCAGCAGCTGACCCGGAGCGGACACACGGTTGCGGTGTTCGAGCGGGCCGAGGAACCCGGCGGGCTGCTGCGGTTCGGCATCCCGGAGTTCAAGATGGAGAAGTCCGTGCTGGACCGGCGGATCCGGCAGATGAAGGACGAAGGCACCAACTTCCGCTGCAATGTCGAGATCGGGGTGAAGATCACCGGTCAGCAGCTCAAGCAACGCTATGACGCGGTGGTGATCGCGACCGGCTCGACCATTCCCCGGGACCTGCCGGTGCCGGGCCGCGAGCTGCGTGGCATCCACCAGGCGATGGAGTTCCTGCCGCAGGCCAACCGGGTCGCCCGCGGCATCGAGGTGCCGGACCAGATCACGGCCACCGGCAAGAACGTGGTCATCATCGGCGGCGGTGACACCGGCGCGGACTGCCTTGGCACCTCGATCCGGCAGGGCGCCAAGTCGGTGACCCAGCTGGAGATCCTGCCGACCCCACCCGACGCTCGGCCCGCGCATCAACCCTGGCCGACCTACCCGATGATCTATCGGGTCTCCTCGGCGCACGAGGAGGCAGGGGAGCGGGTCTATTCGGTGTCGACGTCGGAGTTCGTCGGCGACGAGGACGGGAACGTCGCCAAGCTGCGGCTGTCGGAGGTCCGGTTCGAGCAGGGCAAGCTCGTCCCGGTTGAGGGCACCGACCAGGAGCTCGAGGCCGAGTTGGTGCTGCTGGCGATGGGCTTCGTCGGCCCGGAGCGCGACACGGTGATCAGTCAGCTCGAGCTGGCGCTGGACCAACGCGGCAACGTGGCACGCGATCACGACTACGCCACGAACGTGGACGGCGTCTTCGCCTGCGGCGATGCCGGTCGCGGTCAGTCCCTGATCGTGTGGGCCATCGCCGAGGGCCGGGCGTGTGCGGCCGGTGTGGACGCATACCTCTCCGGCTCGACCAAGCTGCCGCGGCCGATCCCGCCGACTGCCCGTCCGATGATGGTGTGAGGTCTATCTCGTTCTCGGCGTGGTAAGTGTTGCCTTACCATTGTCCGATGAATCTCACACGCTCTTGGCGACCTGTCCTATGGCTTCTGACGACTCTGGCTCTGATCGGCGGCGCGCTCGTCGCCACCTCGCCGGCCGCGCGGGCGGCTGACGAACCGACGCTGACGGTGCAGAGCACCGGCCTCACGGTGGGTGGCAAGGTGGCCATCTCGGGCACCGGCTGGACGGTCGGCGACGGCTCGTCCGGCTCCACGATCGCGGTCAAGATCGATGACGGCGCCTATTCACACATCGGCTCCGGCCCACATGCAAACAAGACGGTCTGGGCGATCATCCAGGCCGGCACGGATGGATCGTTCTCGACCACCATCACCCTGCCGACGGCGGCCAACTCGACCCCGGCGTTCGCCCCGGGCACGCACTCCCTGCGCTTCCTCACCGGCAGCCTCAAGGCCGGTGACGTCATCCGGAGCATGTCCAGTGGCAATCTGGCTGTTGCCAAGGCCGCTTCGACCAGCTCGCTGAAGCTGAACAAGACCAAGATCAAGAAGAGCAAGAAGGCCGTTGCCACCGTGCAGGTGAAGTCAGTCGCCACGCCTGGTCCGACCGGTGCGGTGAAGGTCTACAACGGCAAGAAGGTGATCAAGAGCGCGACTTTGAAGGCCTCGGCCAAGGGCACCATCAAGATCACCCTGCCGAAGCTGAAGAAGGGCACTCACAAGATCAAGGCGACGTACGTCGGCAACGGTGTGGCCAAGACGTCGACGAGCAAGGTCATCAAGCTGAAGGTGACGAAGTAGCGGGATCTGACTCTCATCCTGACCCTGAGGGTATTGGTGCGGAATGTGACACAAATGCACCCACGGGGCTGACGTGACACTTGAGGTCTGCTTAGGCTGAGCGCGCCTGGTGTGTCGTTGCCGTGTCGCCCTCTGGAGATTCGATGTCATCCTCAGCCTCAACCTCAGCCCGATTCGTGCGGGTGCTGGCCATCAGCAGCGTGGTCGCGCTCATCGGCTCGGTGTCCGCGCCCGTGCTCGCCAACGCGAGTCCGGGCGCGGACCCGACGACGCCCAACGCGACGGCGAGGAAGGCGGGCGTCGAGTCCGGGAACGCGACGATGGGCTGGCGCGGGGGCGTCCAGCGCTCGGTGGACAAACACGTGGCGACTGGCGGCGACAGCCGAGTTTCCAGCTTCTCCACGGTCACCAAGGCAGGCGACCTGGTGCCGATGACCGGCGTGGTCGGCATCGACGTCGCCAGCTATCAAGGCGTGGTCGACTGGGTCAGCTTCACCAAGGTGAACCGCAGCTTCGTGTTCGTGAAGGCGACGGAGGGCAGCAGCTATCGCAACCCGTACTTCACCTCGCAGTTCGGTGGCGCGAAGGCGGCCGGCATGTTCGCCGGCGCCTATCACTTCGCGAATCCTGGCGGGAAGAGCGGCAAGAAGCAGGCGGAGTATTTCGTCAAGCACGGCGGCAAGTGGACCAAGGACGGCAAGACGCTGCCCGGGGTGCTCGACATCGAGTACAACCCGTACGGCAAGAACATCTGCTACGGCCTGTCGAAGAAGAAGATGGTCTCCTGGATCACGTCCTTCGTGAAGCGGTACAAGAAGCTGACCAAGCGGGACGTGGTGATCTACACCACCGCTGACTGGTGGTCCAAGTGCACCGGCAACAGCAAGAAGTTCAGCAAGACCAATCCACTCTGGGTGGCGCGCTGGACCCCGACCACCGGGCCGGGCAAGCTCCCCGGCGGCTGGCCGTATTACACCTTCTGGCAGTACTCCGCGACGGTGATCGACCAGAACCGGTTCTCCAACAATCTGGACCGGCTCAAGGTGCTGGCGACCCAGACGAAGTGACGCCTGCCTCGCGCGCCCGCCACCACAACTGCATCCTCGTGACCTCCTCGATACTGCGGAACTTGCAACTGACGCAGTAGCCCGGCTGTCCGCGCTCGGGCGGGAATGCGGTTTCGAAGGCCTGGTGATCCTCATCGAACTCGGTGTCGACACTGCTCTGCGTGGTGTACGCGAGGCAGCAGCCGGCCTTGTGGAGGATGCAGACAGCCCCGCCTGGAACAGAGTGCAGTCGCAGGCTGGGCCGGCGGCGCCACGGCGCGCCGGGCAGAGCGAGCGCGTCGTCGATGGTCTGCAGATCCGACCTGCCGACCCGGATGTCCTGCTGATAGACGGCGGCCCCGGCGAAGGAGTCGGCCACCTCGTGCCACAACCCGACCCGCCCGGCCCTGGTCAGCTCGTGCAGCTGCTCCACCAGCGGTGTTGCCGCGACGATCGCGGAGTGAGCCGCGGCCTCAGCCACCTGCCGGGGTGGCGCGACGCGGACGCCGGAGTGGTCGCTCCACCGATGACCTGGCGGCACCACAGCACCGATCGGATTGGCGATCTCCAGCGCATCCGGATAGTCGCCGGGGTGGCACCAGTACGACACCGCATTGGGCGAGACGACCATGGCGGCATCGGCGCCGAGGAGTGCAACGCCGATCCACCACGACATCAGCCCGGCATAGCTGCTGGCCAACTGCATCCCGGCGGCGGCGAGCGGGGTGCCGCCGGTCGTGAGGTCGTCGACCGCCTGAACCAGAGTCCCGGCAACCAGTTCATCGGTGGTGCGGAGAACGTGCGCGGGGCGGTCCCCTCCAGCGAGATGGTCGAGTGTGGCGAGATGGTCGGGGAAGAGGGTGGCGCGATGCCGTTCGGTCCACGCCGCTGGGCTCTCGGCAGGCAGTCTCATCGCTCGCCGTCAACTGACGGCGGCGACCACGTCGTCGACCATTCGATTCAGCTGCAGCAGGTCGCTGCCGTTCCATGCGCCGACGAAGAAGGCACGCTCGGCAGCGACAGGCTTCACCTGCCGCCAGATCTTGGAGCTGAACACCTTCGTCTCGTCGATGTCGACATCATCGTCGGTGGTCACGAAGAGGGTCTGGGCCCCATTCAGCACCTCGAGGGACTCCAGACTGAGCTCGACGTAGCCACTCTCTCCGGCAGGCGGCCACTCAGGTTCGGACAATCCGAGGGAGTAGAACACGGCGTTGTGGATGTCGTCCCGCCGGATCCCGATGAAGCCGCCGGAGTCGAATCGGACCACCCCAACCTGTCCGATCTCACCGAGTTTCGGGGCCAACCGCTCCTTGGCGTCGGCCACCTTGGCGTCGTAGTCCGCGATCGCGTCCAACGCCTGGTCAGATCGGCCCAGGGCGGCGCCGAGGGCGAGGAAGTTGCGCTTGACCTCGTCGATGTCGCGGTAACCCTCCTCGAAGCAGTACGTCGATACTGCCGCTCGGTAGCGCTGGCAATTGTCGGTGTTGTAGTCCGCGCCTACCGCGACGACGAGATCGGGGTCGAGCGCCAGCGCCTTCTCCAGGTCGATCGTCCAGCCGTCGTCGGCGACCACGTTGCGGATCGGATCGTTCTTCGGAGCGAAGTAGGAGGTGCTGATACCGCCGGGCAACGCCGCTGCCACCGGGGTGATGCCGAGGGCGAACAGGTGGGCGTAGATGCTCACCGAGTCGGCGACGACCCGCTGCGACTGGACGGGGATCGTGGTCTCGCCCAGGAAGTCGGTCACCGTGTGAGCGGTTGCCGAGGGGGAGGGTGCCGAGTCGGCGGCCGAACCTGCGCATCCGGCCAGGGTAGCGATCGAGACCGCCAAACCGGCGGCAAGAAGGTCGCGACGGTTGAGCCCGTTGAGTTCGTCGGCCAGTGTGGTCATCGACATGTCGTCCCCCTCGACTCAGGTTCGCCTATCCTAAGCCGTGGGGGACGGTCGTGGGCGACTAACTCTCCGCTTGGTAGCAGTCGACCATCCACGGCACTCCGAACCGGTCGGTGACCATGCCGAAGGCCGGAGCCCAGAAGGTCGCCTGCATCGGCATCGTGACGTCGCCACCCTCACTCAGCGCGGCGAAGACCCGCCCGGCGGTCTCCGAGTCGGGGGCGGTGTAGGAGACGTTGAAGCCCACCTTGGGCCCACCATCGCCGCTCGGGTCGTCGGAACCCATCAGGAGAGCGTCGCCGACCTTGAGCGCGGCGTGCATCACAGCCTCGTCCGGGGCACCCGGCATTCGCTGCTCCGCCGGCACATCACTGTTGCGCATGATCGTGACCTCGCCGCCGAACACCGTCGCGTACTGCTCGAATGCCTCGGCGCAGGTGCCACCGCTGAAGAACAGGTAGGTGTTGAACGTCATCTCATCTCACCTCTCTCGAGTCGGTTCACTTCACCCTACGCCGTAGCTGTGGCGCCCGAGTAGCTCTCGAGCCGGGCCAGGGTGAGCGCGCACCCCAGGAAGCCGAGGGCCTGCAACACCGCGCCGAGCACCTGCGGGATCTCGTTGCCGAAGAAGATCAGCCCGATCAGGTGGAGTGGCGGCCAGCACAGGATTCCGATGGCAGCCAACCGCGGCACCCCTCGAGTTCGCAGCAGCCCGACGGCCACGATGCTGGTGCCGATCAGATTGCCGAGCACGAACAACAGGAACACCCACAAGGTCGTGAGATCTGCTTGCCCGGCGTCGATGACGGAGGCGAACAGGGCGGGATCGCCGCTGTGCTCGGCCATCGCCAAGGTGCGGAAATCGGCATGCAGGACACCGAAGTAGCAGACGTACCCGGCGATCATCAGCGAACCGCCGATCAGCACCGTTCGACTGTGTGGGGCGAGCCGGAACAGGCCGCTGACGGCCGGGATGATCAGGATGCAGCCGATCATCCCGGCGGTGAGCCCGACCCGGACCAGGGATGGATGAGCACCGAACAGGGCGATCGCCTCGGCCCCGGTGTTGTCGCTGCCGCCGCCACGGATTGCCAGCGCGTAGCAGAGATTGGTGATCGCGAAACCCCACGGTGCGAGCAGCATGGCAAGGATGCATCCCCAACGGCGCAGAGTCATGCGGTCACCGCCGCAACGGGCCGCCGGTAGCCGACGAGCACCAGCGTGCTGCCGATCACGGCCAGGGCGATGGCGATGCCGGCGAGCACCTTGGCGATGGTGGGCACGCCGTCGAACAGGAAGGCCGGGACGGCGGTCAGCGCCGACAGCAGCCGGAGCACGATCGCTCCGATGGCGGCGGCCAGTCGGCCGCGCCAGGCCAGCGCGATCAGGATCAGACTGAGCAGACCGAGCGCGGAGCCGATCAGGGCGATCGACATCGGCGGGGTCTGCCCGTCGGTGAGCAGTGGCGACGCCAGGTCGGCGAGGGCGAAGACACCGAGGACGACGAGTCCGGTGCGATAGACGGTAGTGGGCATGAGATGACCTCCTGGTCGGTACGGATCGGCCACTTCGGCCGACGAGACCAGGTTGCGGCCGGGGCGTACCCGATCGCATGGGTCGCGTGGAGCGCCGGCTCGGGAAGTTGCCCGGTCGACCCGGGAAGATCTCCCGTGACGCCGGGAGGTCTGCGGCAGGACACTGGTCGCCATGGGCTGGACACGGGTGCTCGCCGCAGCGCTGGCGGGATCGACGGTCGCGCTGGTCGCGGTCGCCTGGAGTCTTGCGGCCTGGCTGGGCTGGTCGTGGGCGCTCGTGCTCGAGTCGTTCATGATCACCAACGGGATGATGGCGCTGAGTTTCGGGGTCTGCGGCGGCATCCTCGCCTGGCACCGACCGGGCAACCCGATCGGCTGGCTGTTTGCCGTCGGTGCGCTGCTGCAGGCGGTGGCGACATCGGCTCTATCGGTCGGTGACCTCGGGATCCAGTCTGGTACGTCGGAGCCGGTGCTGCGGCTGCTGGTCACGCTGTTCCTCTACAGCTGGCCGTGGGCGATCGGGCTGACCATCCCACTCGCGCTGCTGTTGTTTCCGGACGGTCGTCCGGTGGCACCCGGCTGGCGGGTGGTGGTGATCCTCGTGGTGGTCAGCGCGCCGCTGTTTGCGCTGCAGATGGGCGCAGCGCCCGAGCCGGCCGAGGAGGGCTTCCCGAACGGGTATCTCACGCTGGCCGCCTACGACCAGCTCGGTGCGCTCTGGCGAGTCGCCGACCTGCGTACTGCCGGCGCCTATCTCGCGGCCCTGCTGGCGCTGATCGTCCGCTATCGGCGCGGCTCCGAGCAGGTACGTCGTCAACTGCTCTGGCTGATGGTCGCCCTCGTGCTGGTGATCGCGGCGAATCTGGTGTGGTCGCTGGTCAGCGGCGCGCCGATCGAGGTGCTGCTGGCCATCCCGCTGATCCCGATCGCCGTCACCGTCGCGATCGTGCGGTATCGGCTGCTCGACATCCGGCTGGTCGCCTCCCGCACGGTCAGCTGGTTGCTGCTCACCCTCGGGGTGTTGCTGGCGTACGCGGTCCTGGTCGCCCTGCTGGATCGGTTGGTCGCCGCGCAGCTCGGCCGATCGGCGGCGGTGACCGTGTTGCTGGTGCTGGTGGCGGCCCCGCTGCTGCCCCGGCTGCAGCGGGTGGTGGATCGGGCCATGTACGGCGATCGGGCCGATCCCGCCCGGGTCGTCTCCCGGCTCGGGGTGCAGCTGACCAGCGCATCGGCCGGGATAGCCGGGGTCGTGACGTCGATCCGGCAGGCGCTCAAGCTGCCGTACGCGGCGCTGCTGCACCAGGGGCGGTCGCTGGCGGCGGACGGAGACCGGCCGGCCCGGGTGGAGGTGACCGAGTTGAGTTTCGACGGCGAGGTGATAGCCGAGCTCGAGGTCGGTCTGCGACCCGGCGAGCGCCGGCTCGCCGAGGCGGATCACCGGGTGCTCACGTTGCTGGCCGCGCCGCTGGCGGTGGCTGTCCATGCGATCACTGTGTCGGCCAAGCTGCAGCAGTCGCGCGAGCGGATCGTCGAGGCTCGGGAGGAGGAGCGGCGGCGGTTGCGTCGGGAACTGCACGACGGCCTGGGCCCAACCCTGACCGGGATCGCGTTCGCCGCCGATGCGGCCGCCAACCACGTCGGCGACGCCGATCGGGTCACCGAGCTGCTGGCCTCGCTGCGCCGCGACACCCGTACTGCGTTGGCCGACGTGCGGCGGGTGGTCGACGACCTGCGGCCGCCGGCTCTCGACGAGCTCGGCCTGGTCGATGCCCTGCGCCAACGCGCCGACCAACTGAGCTGGCGCTCCGACGGTGCGCCGGTTCAGGTTCAGGTGGAGGTGCCGGTCGAGATCCCGCCGCTGCCTGCGGCGGTGGAGGTGGCCGCGTACCGGATCGCGACCGAGGCGCTGACCAACATCGCTCGTCATTCCGGCGCGGCTGCTGCCGTCGTCTGTCTGCAATGTGTCGACGGTCTGCAGCTGAGCATCACCGACGACGGGCCGCCGAATGGTCCCTGGCGGCCGGGCGTCGGTCTGCAGTCGATGCGGGAGCGGGCGGTCGAGCTGGGTGGCACGTTCGATGCGGGCCCGACCCCGGACGGTGGATCGGTCCGCGCGACGATTCCTTTTGCGGCAAGTCCGATGGGAGCGACTCCGATGGGAGCGACGACGTGAGCGGGTTGCGGGTGATCGTGGCCGACGACCATCCGGTGGTCCGGGCCGGGCTGACGGCGCTGCTGGCATCGCTGCCCGACATCGAGGTGGTGGCCGTGGCCGCCGACGGCCGGGACGCGGTGAAGGAGACGGTGCTGCACCGGCCGGACGTCGCCATCCTGGACCTGCAGATGCCGGAGGTCGACGGGTTCGCAGCCACCCGTGAGATCAGCCGACTGGCCCCCGAGGTGGCCGTGCTGGTGCTGACCATGTTCGACGACGAGGACTCGGTGTTCACCGCAATGCGGGCCGGTGCCCGCGGCTATGTGGTGAAAGGAGCAGAGCAGGAAGAGATCGCACGGGCCATTCAGGCGGTCGCCGCGGGTGAGGCGATCTTCTCGCCCGGGGTAGCGCAGCGGGTGCTGCGGTTCTTCTCCGCGCCGCCGCGGGTCAGCGATCCGTTTCCCGAGCTGACCGCCCGCGAGCGGGAGATTCTGGTGCTGCTGGCGGGCAATCTCGGCAATGCCGCTATCGCCGCCCGACTGGGGCTGTCGCCGAAGACCGTGTCCAACCACCTGTCCTCGATCTTCACCAAGCTCTGTGTCGCCGACCGTGCGGGGGCGATCCTGCGGGCTCGCGAAGCTGGGATCGACGGCGGGTGATACTTCAGATATGACCGATTCCGAGGATGCCCGCCAATCGGTGCGTGAGCTCGAGGACTCGATTCGGACCGATTTGCGGGATGCGTTGACGTACGGCGGCTATCTCGATCTTGATCGACTGCTGCATGCGCAGCACCCGCGGAGTTCGCCGGAACACCACGACGAGCTGTTGTTCATCGTCCAGCACCAGACCAGCGAGCTATGGCTGAAGCTGGCGCTGCACGAGCTCCGGGCTGCGAGGCAGGACCTGGTCGACGACCACCTCGAGCATGCCCTGAAGTGCCTGGCCCGGGTGAAGAACATCCAACGCACCCTGATCGAGCAATGGTCCGTGCTGGCCACCTTGACGCCGCGCGAGTACGCCGAGTTCCGTGACTCGCTCGCGAACGCCTCGGGCTTCCAGTCCTTCCAGTACCGGGCCATCGAGTTCGTGCTCGGCAACAAGAACGCCCGGATGCTGGAGCTGTTCGTTGCCGATCCGGAGGCGCATGCGCTGCTGACCAAGCTGCTGGAGGAGCCCACGCTGTATGACGCATTCCTCGGGTTGCTGGCCCGCTCCGGCTATCCGGTGCCCGAGGAGATCCTGACTCGCGACCATCGCGAGCCCTGGCGCTTCCAGCCGGCACTGGTGCCGATCTTCCGGCGGATCTACGAGTCGACCGAGGCGCCGTGGGGCCTGTACGAGGCCTGCGAGAGCCTGGTCGATGTCGAGGACAACTTCCAGCTCTGGCGGTTCCGGCACCTGCGTACGGTGCAGCGCACCATCGGGTTCAAGACCGGCACCGGTGGCTCGTCCGGTGTCGGCTTCCTTCGCAAGGCTTTGGATCTGACGTTCTTCCCCGAGCTGTACGCGGTGCGCACCGAGATCGGCACCTGATGCTGCTGGCTGGGCTGCGTGATCATCATGTGCACCTGGGACTGGTGGACACGGATGCAGTCGGCGGGTCCGTGCTCAGCGCGGTGGATGACCTGGGCTGGAACCTGGATCGGGCTAAGGAGTGGCGCCGCCGGGGGCCCGGTGGGCTGCGGGTGCGGGTCACCGGGCCGTTCCTGACTGCTCCGGATGGTTATCCGTTCGGTCGTTCCTGGGCGCCGCCGGGCGGGGTGGTGGCGATCGACTCGGCCCGGACAGGGGTGGCCGTGGTGGAGGCACTGGCCGACAGCGTGGACCTGATCAAAGTCGTGCTGCACAGCGGGATGCCGCTGCTCGGCGATCAGGAGCTGGCCGCGGTGGTGGCGACCGCCCACCGGTGGGGCAAGCCGGTAGTCGCCCATGCGGAAGGGGAAGGGCAGACGCTTCGAGCGCTGGCCGCCGGGATGGATGTGCTGGCTCACACGCCGTGGACCGAGCGACTCTCGGATGAGCTGGTGGCTGCCCTGAGCCGTGGCGTGGTCATGATCAGTTCACTGGCGATCCAGCTCGGCGACGAGGAGTCGTACGCTGTCGCCGTCGACAACCTGGCCCGCTTCCATCGCGCCGGCGGACAGGTCCGCTACGGCACCGATCTGGGCAATGGATCCCGGCCACCGGGTCTTGATCTTGACGAGCTCCAGGGGCTCGTCGATGCCGGGCTGGGTGTCGAAGCGATCATGGAGGCCATCGCGACGGCGGACCAAGTGCCCGGTTGGCTGACCTGGAGTCCGCAGGAGCCACCGCGATCGACGAGCGAGATCGTGGACTGGTTCGCCACCGTACGACGATGCCGGGCTGATGAGCTGGCCGATGAGCTGGAAGGAGTCGCCTGGTGAGTGAGCTGAGCCGGACGCCTAGGGAGTTGGACGCGGGGGAGTTGGACGCGGCCGATCCGCTGGGCAGGTTCCGTCGGCACTTCGCCGGTGCCGAGGACGGCGTGGTCGCCTATCTGGACGGCAATTCGCTGGGACGCCCGGTGATCGGCGCGTCCGATCGGCTGACCGAGTTCGTCAACGAGGTCTGGAGCGGGCGGCTGATCCGGGCCTGGGACGAGAGCTGGATGGATGAACCGACGGTGCTGGGCGATCGGCTGGGGGAGGTCGTGCTCGGTGCTGGGCGGGGGCAGACAGTGATCGGTGACTCCACGTCTGTGCTGCTGTACAAGCTGATCCGGGCGGCCGTCGACGCCGATCCGAGCCGCACCGAGATCGTCGTGGATCGAGAGAACTTTCCCACCGACCGGTTCATCCTGCAGGGCATCGCTGCGGAACGAGGCCTTACCCTGCGCTGGCTGGAACCGGACCGAACTGGTGGGGTTCGGCCGGCCGAACTGGCGGAGGTGCTGACCGATCGGACCGCGCTCGTGGTGTTGAGCCATGTGGCGTACCGCTCGGGTTTCCTGGCCGACGCCGCGGCGATCACCACAATGGCGCACCGGGCCGGGGCGCTGATTCTGTGGGACGTCTGCCACTCGGTCGGATCGGTGCCGCTGCGGCTGGACGACTGGCAGGTGGATCTGGCGGTTGGCTGCACGTACAAGTACCTCAACGGTGGACCGGGATCACCCGCGTTCTGTTACGTCCGAGCCGACCTGCAGTCCAGGCTGCAGCAGCCGATCTGGGGATGGATGGGCGCGGACGACCCCTTCGCGATGGGCCCTGACTACCGGCCGGCGGACGGCATCCGCAGATTTCTCACCGGTACGCCGCCGATCGTCGCCATGCAGCCACTGAAGCTGATGCTGGAGCTGATTGCTGACGCCGGCATCGACGCCATCCGGGCCAAGTCGATCGTGCTCACCGAGTACGCGGTGGAACTGGTGGACGAGCGACTGGCATCGCTGGGCGTGACCTTGGCGAGCCCACGGGATCCGGACTGCCGCGGCTCACATGTCACGATCGAGCACCCCCGGTTCCGGGAGGTCTGCGCCCAGCTCTGGCAGCGTGGTGTGATCCCTGACTTCCGTGCTCCGAATGGCATCCGCATCGGTCTGTCACCGCTGAGCACCAGTTTCGCCGAGCTCGAGCTCGGCATCGACGCGATTCGCACTGTTCTGCGAGACGCCGGTGCGTGACAGGCTGATGGTATGAGCGCACAACTGAAGACACTGCTCGCCCGTCACGTCGAGGCCGACACGATTCCTGGTGCAGTGGCGCTGATCTGCGGTCCGGACGGTGACCCTGAGGTGGTGACCGTGGGGTCGGCTGTCGTCGGTGGTCCAGCCATCCAGGCCGACGCGATCATGAGGATCCAATCAATGACCAAGGCCATCACCACCGTGGCGGCGCTGCGTCTGGTCGAGTCGGGACAGCTCGGACTCGATGATCCTGTGGACACCTGGCTGCCCGAGCTGGCGAACCGGCGGGTGCTGACCTCGCCAACCGCCGAGCTGTCCGAGACCGTGCCAGCTGCGCGGCCGATCACGCTGCGACACCTGCTGACCAACACCAGCGGGTACGGGATGGAGTGGGCCCTGTCGCCGCTGCAGCGTGCGATGGCGGAGAACGGTACCGAGGCCGGGGCGGAACCGGTCAGCTGCGGCGCCGGCGAGTGGTTGAGCCGGCTGACCGAGCTGCCGCTGGCCTTCCAGCCGGGCGAGGGCTGGCGCTATCACCACTCCTTCGGGATCTTGGGCATCTTGATCTCGCGGATCACCGGTCGACCGACCGGGGACCACCTCCGCGACGATCTGTTCGAGCCACTCGGGATGACCGACACCGCGTTCTGGGGTGCCGACCGAGAAGACGGATCGGCTATCGCCTGCCTATCGGTTCGACGACACCGGATTGGTCGAGACCGAGCCGGCCGGCGGGGGCTTCTATGCCGGGCCACCCCCCTTCGACGTCGACCATGCCGAGTTGGTGTCGACCGTAGGTGACTACTACCGATTCCTGCGGCTGCTCGTCGATGGTGGGGTGGTCGATGGCCGGCGTCTGCTGTCGGTTGAGCATGTCCGGGCGATGACCACCGACCAGGTCCCGGCGAGTGTGAAGACCCCGGACAGCTTCCTCCCCGGATTCTGGGACGGGATGGGCTGGGGCTTCGGCGTCTGCGTCCAACTCGCCGGTCCGCATGCCGGGCGGTACGGCTGGTCCGGCGGCCAGGGCACCGACTTCCTCGTCGATCCGGATGGCCGGATCAGCATCCTGCTCACCCAGGTCGAACTGTGTGATCCGATCTGGGGTCTCTTCATGGAGTTCCAGGAGATCGGGTAGCTGACAAGCTCACTGCACCCCGACCTCAGGCCGGGTTTCGCCCAGTTCGGCGTACTCGTCGTCGGTGAACAGCCGGGACCTGATCAGGAACCGGAAGCCGGTCGGGCCCTCGAGTGAGAAGCCGGCACCCCGGCCGGGGACGATGTCGATCGTGAGGTGGGTGTGCCGCCAGTAAGCGAACTGGGACGCGCTCATCCACACCTCGACCGGCTCGTCCAGCCCGACGTCGATGGTGCCGAGGAACGCGTCCGCGTCGCTGGTCCAGAAGTCGCCCTTCGGATAGCACATCGGGGAGGATCCGTCGCAGCAGCCGCCGGACTGGTGGAACATCACCGGACCGTGCTCGGCAGTGAGGCGGCGGATCATCTCCGCCGCCTCCGCCGAGACGTCGACGCGCCTGGCGTTCACGTCGTCGCCCAGTCCATCGGCCCACCCATCAGTGCCCGCCCATCAGAAGAAGCCCAGCGCGTTGGGTGAGTAGGACACCAACAGGTTCTTCGTCTGCTGATAGTGGTCGAGCATCATCGCGTGGTTCTCCCGACCGATGCCCGAGCCCTTGTAGCCGCCGAAGGCCGCATGCGCCGGGTAGGCGTGGTAGCAGTTGGTCCAGACCCGGCCGGCCTGGATGTCGCGACCGGCCCGGTAGGCGGTGTTGATGTCGCGGGACCAGACCCCGGCCCCGAGCCCGTACAAGGTGTCGTTGGCGATCTCGATGGCGTCGTCGTAATCGTCGAATCCGGTGACTGCGACCACGGGGCCGAAGATCTCCTCCTGGAAGATTCGCATCTTGTTGTGACCCTGGAAGATCGTCGGCGCCACGTAGTAGCCGCCGGACAGGTCGCCGCCGAGGTCGACCCGCTCACCACCGGTGATGATCCTGGCGCCCTCCTCGGCGCCGATCTGGATGTAGGACAGGATCTTCTCCAGCTGGTCGTTGCTGGCCTGGGCACCCATCATCGTCTCGGTGTCCAGCGGGTTGCCCTGCAGGATGTTCTTGGTCCGCTCGGTGGCGGCGGGCAGGAACGAGTCGATGATCGAGTTCTGGATCAGCGCCCGGCTCGGGCAGGTGCAGACCTCACCCTGATTGAGGGCGAACATCGCGAATCCCTCGAGACACTTGTCGTAGAAGGCATCCTCCTTGGCGCTGACATCGTCGAAGAAGATGTTCGGGCTCTTGCCGCCGAGCTCGAGGGTGACCGGGATGAGGTTCTGGCTGGCGTACTGCATGATCAGCCGGCCGGTGGTGGTCTCGCCGGTGAACGCGATCTTGCGGATCCGGCTGGACGAGGCGAGCGGCTTGCCGGCCTCGACCCCGAATCCGTTGACGACGTTCAGCACGCCGGGCGGCAGCAGGTCGGCGATCAGCTCGATCAGCAGCATGATCGACGCCGGGGTCTGCTCGGCGGGCTTCAGGACGACCGCGTTGCCGGCGGCCAGCGCCGGGGCCAGCTTCCAGGTCGCCATCAGGATCGGGAAGTTCCACGGGATGATCTGACCGACCACGCCCAGCGGCTCATGGAAGTGGTAGGCGACGGTGTCCTCGTCGATCTGGGAGATGTGACCTTCCTGGGCTCTCAGCACCCCGGCGAAGTAGCGGAAGTGGTCCACGGCCAGCGGGAGATCGGCGGCCAGCGTCTCGCGTACGGCCTTGCCGTTGTCCCAGGTCTCGCCGACGGCGAGCATCTCCAGGTTCGCCTCGATCCGGTCGGCGATCTTGTTCAAGATGTTGGCTCGCTCGTTCGGCGCGGTCTTGCCCCAGGCCGGGGCAGCCGCATGGGCGGCGTCGAGGGCGAGCTCGATGTCCTCGGCGGTGCCTCTGGCTATCTCGCAGAAGGTCTTGCCGGTGACCGGCGACGGGTTCTCGAAGTACTGACCCTTGACCGGCGGGACCCACTCGCCGCCGATCCAATTGTCGTAGCGGGACTTGTAGCTGACGACAGAGCCCTCGGTGTTCGGTGCTGCGTAGACGCTCATCTGTGACTTCCTTGTCGGGTCGAGAGCGACCGATTGGTCGTTCATCTCGCACGTTAGGTCGCCCTACGTTGCAGCACGGTTGCGAAAATCGTGACGCAGGCCACACAGACTTAAGACTTGGCTGAACTCCGGCGAAGAAGGTGTTTACCGCAGGCCCAGATCGAGTTTGACCAGGTGCTCGGTCACTTCCGGCAGTCGCGACGACGACGGTGACAAGACGGCGAGGGCACGTGACCAGACGTCGAAGTCCTCCCGCCCATAGGGCGTGTCGGCGAACGCCAGCAGCGCATCAGGATCGTCGCCGGCAAGCAGCCTGCCGCGAAGCTGCCGATGCAGATCCTCGCGGAGTTGCTCCACTCCGGGGGCGCGGGAGGCCGGCAGCACGGGTCCGCGGTAGCGTGCCACCGCTTGGCGTAGCCGACCCGCCGCAAGGTCCGCGCGAAGATCATCGACATCGGTGGAGAGCCGGGGGAGTCGATAGGGCCGTGAGTGCAGGGGGAAGGGGCCCAACTGCGAGCGCAGCCGGGACAACTCTGCTCGGATGGTGACCATGGCCTGGTCGTCATCGCTCAGCGCGACCCCGAGCTCGGCACTGGACAGACCGTCGGCCGAGGTGGCCAGGAGCAGCATGATCTCGCTGTGCCGCAGACTCAGCTCCGTGGTCGTGCCCGGGTAGGAGAAGAGTGCCGAACGGCGGCCGAGCACCTCCAGCCGCGGCAGGGTCGACGAACTGTCGCGTGCGCCGGCCGCTGCGACAGACGGGGAGACCAACCGGCTGATCCGCAGCTCCGCCTCCACGGCTGCGACGGTGGCTCGGACCAGCGCGAGGGTCTGCGGTCCGGCGACCTCCGGCCCGCCGGTCAGGTCCAGCACCCCGAGGATCGCACCGGTGTCGGGCTCACGGATCGGTGCCGCCGAGCAGCTCCAGGGCGTGACGGGCCGGAGCAGGTGCTCCGGTCCGAAGATCTGCACCGGGCGGCCCAGGGCGAGTGCCGTGCCGGGCGCGTTGGTGCCTGCGGAGTTCTCACTCCAGTCCGCCCCGGGCAGGAAGTTCATCTGTTCTGCCCGGGCTCGCAGCACCGGGTCACCCTCCACCCAGAGCAGTTGCCCGGCGGCGTCGCTGACCGCCACCAGCAGACCGGCCTCGGCGGCGTCTTCGACCAGCAGCCGCCGGATCACCGGCATCGCGATGGCCAGTGGATGCAGGGCGCGGGCGTCGGCCAGTCGGGCGTCGTCCAGCGGTAGGCGGGCCAGCGAGTGCTCAGGATCCACCCCACTGCGGACGCTGCGCCGCCAGGAGTCCGAGACGACGGCACGGAGGGCGGGGTCGATTGCGCCCGAGCTCACGAAGCTGTCATGCAGCGCATTGAGGTGCCGGCTCAGGCGTCCGGGATCAGCGCCCGGCGGGATCGCCAGGGCGTCGCGTCGACCCATGCCCTAAACCATAGCCGCGCTGCCGCGGCCGCGGGCGCGAAGCATCAGAGGCGAAGCACTAGAGGCGTACGGCGTTCAGCCGGTAGCCGCGTTTCACGATGGTGGCGATCAGGCCAGGCACGCCCAGGGCCTGCCGGAGCCGGCTCATTGCCACCTCGAGCGCGTGATCGTCGGCGCCGTCGGGCAGCGAGCGCAACAGTTCCTGACGGCTGACCAGCGCGCCGTCGTGCGCCAGCAGTTTGAACAGGGCCAAGGAGTTGCGGCTGAGCACCACTGCCTTGCCGGCCACGACGACCACCTTGCCGCGCAGTTCCAGTTCGACATCGTCGGTGCGCCAGCGGATCACTCGGCGTTCGCCCAGTTCCTCGGTGACCAGCCGGATCAGGGCGCCGAGCCGATAGCGATCCGGGGTCAGGACCTGGGCACCGGCGTGGCGTAGTGGGCCGGCGGACACCGGGCCGACCGTCGCGGCTAGGACGTCGTCGTTCAGTGCGGCGATCAGCTCGCCCAGCCGGCCCATCGACTTGGCGGCGGCCAGCGTCGCCTCGGCCCCGGGAGCGCTGGTGAAGGTGATCGCGTCCAACTGCCGATCGCACGCGGCGTCGATCAGCTTCTGCAGCCGGTCGGAGCCGGCGGGTTGCACCCAGCGGTACGGGGTGACCGTCCACAGCCGAGCGCTCAGGCCGCGGAGTCGGGCCAACTGGGCTCGGTCGGTGTAGGCATGCAGCTGGATCACCGTGCGTAGCCCGGTCAAGGAGTGCTGCTCGACCGCGTCGATCAGTGCCGCGGTGGTGTCGTTGGCACTGACTGCCAGCTCCTCCAGGCCAGCCGCACGGACTTCGCCGACGGACTTCGGGCCGCGCGCCAAGATCTTGGCCGACTCGAGCGCATCGGTGAGCTCGGCTCCCAGTCCGGCTGCGTCAGCGACCTCGAACCAGCGCCGCATGCCGTATCCGGTCGTGACAAGTACCACCTCGGGTCGGGACTCGATCACCGCCTGGGTCTCCTCGGCGAGTGCGGTGTCCTCGTCATTCGGGGCGATCTTGAGCGACGGGGCGTGCATGACGGTTGCACCGCGTCGCTCCAGGGCAGCGATCAGGTCGTCGGAGCGGCGGTCCGAGGTGACGCCGATCCGGAAGCCGGTGAGCGGGGGAAAGGTCATCGGGCCGGCCAGTCCCCGATCGCCACCACGAGCAGGAGGTTACGCCAAGCCGACTGGGAGGACGTACGCTACTTCGGGCTTGATCGTTTCAGAAAGAGATGGAGGCGGGACCCGAGCGTGTTGTGGCGGAGACCAGCGACCTCGGAGGAAAGCTCCGCTCTGGTGATCATCTGGCGTAGCCGGTTCCTGCGGTCGGCGTTCCTGGCGTTGCTGCTGTCCGGGATCGGGGTCTCGGCGACCACTCCGCAGCTCACGCTGTTCCTGGTCGGTGATCTCGGCGCGTCGGTGCCCGTGGCCGGCCTCTACTACCTGGTCAACTTCATCGCGCCGGTGGCCGGCTACCTCCTCGGCAATCTGTCCGATCGGCAGCCGGATCGCCTGACGCTTTATCGGGTGTGCGGCGTAATCGGCGGTCTCGGCTGGCTGCTGATGTGCCTGGCCACCCAGGTGTGGATGCCGTTCGCGATCGGCGCTGTGGCACTGAGTCTTTCCGGGGCGTCGATGGGGCTGCTGTTCGCGGCGGTCCGCGACGACCTGACCCGGCAGGGGAGTCCGGCGGCCGACCGGGTGATCGCGGCGGTCCGGATGGCCTTCACCGTCGGCTGGATCGTCGGTCCGATCCTGGGCAGCTGGTTCGGTGCGGTGTACGGGCTGCGGCCGTTGTTGCTGGCCACCGCGTTGCTGACCGTCGGCCAGATCCTGCCGCTGGGCGTGCAGCGGGTGCCCCGGTTGGTCGTCGAGGTGTCCGGTCGGGCGGTTGACACGCCGGGTCTGGGTCTGGCTGCCGTGAAACGTGGGTCGCTGGCGCCGCTGTTCGGGTTCGTCGCCTGCTGTGTGCTGGTGATGAACAGCGACACGATCAAGTTCGCGTTCCTGCCCCTCTACATGGCTGATGACCTCGGCACCTCCGATACGGTCCGCGGCGCGGTGATCGCCATCCAGCCGCTGGTGGAGCTGGCGCTGATGCCGTACTTCGCCTGGCTCGCCGATCGGATCGGCCCGATCCGGGTGGTGACGATCGGTGCTGCGTTCGGAGTCGCCGCCAACATCGCGTACGCGACCAGTGAGCACGTACTCGGCCTGTTCGTGGGCCAGCTGCTGATGTCCGCGCTGTGGGCGGCAATCGCCGGGCTCGGGGTGACGGTGGCGCAGCAGCTCTATCCGTACGGTGTTGGTCTTGCCTCGTCGGTGTTCATGAGCTCGATCATGCTGAGCGGTGGACTCGGTGGAGCGATCGGCGGGCTCGGCTCGGCGCTGGTTGGCGTGCCCCAGGTGTTCTACATCTCCGCAGTGCTGGGTGCGTTCGGCACGGCAGGTCTGATCGTGCTGGCGCACCGCCACCCGGCGAGCAGTCTGGCCTTCAGCTCAGCAGCGCCGCGAACCGGCGGATGACCGGTCGCCAGGTCGATTGCAGCACGGCGTCGTTCTCCTCCAGCTCGGCGAGCCATTCCGCCGCGCGCTCAGCAGTCAGGGTGCCGTTGTCGACATCGGCGACGGCCCACAGCCGTACGGTGTCGGCGTCGACCTCCGGGTGGAACTGCACACCCCAGACCTGATCACCCAGCCGCATCGCCTGGACGCCGGATGGTGTTCTGGCTAGTTCGACAGCGCCAGGCGGCAGGTCGACGACGATGTCGTTGTTCCAGTGCGCGGCGACCGCGTCCTCGGCTATCTCGCGGAACAGCGGATCCGAGGCAGCCGCTGCCTGCAGCCCGACGGCCGGCGTGCCGCCCTGCTGACCGCCCGGTGAGCGCGACACTCGACCACCCGCCGCTACCGCCAGCAGCTGATGGCCGAGGCAGATCGCCAGCGTCGGCAGTTGCTCGTCGACCGCGTGGGCGAGCAGCGCCCGGGTGGCCGGCAGCCACGGTGCGACTTCGTCGTCGTACGCCCCGACGTCACCACCCAGCACCAGCAGCCCGGCGTAGCGGGACAGATCGTTCGGCTGGGCCTCGCCGGCGTACGGCCGGATCACCTCGAGCTCAAGTCCTTCGTCGCGCAACCAGGTGCCCACTCGGCCCGGCGGGTCGACAGCCGTGTGCTCGATGACGAGGATCGGACGAGTCATGCGGGACCCTTTCAGCGTCTTGTCGGTCAGCTGAAGGTTCTCATGAGGCCTGTCGTCGGCAATGCGGTGTTCAATGGCCTCGGCACCACCACCCAGGCCTACGGATCGACAGATGTGACCGCGAACTACCGCTCCGAACGTGGAAGGACAGATGAACACAGCGATCCGCGACGGCTACCTCGACGCAGCCGGGGTGTCGCTCCACTACGCCGAGCAGGGAGAAGGGGAGCCGGTGATGCTGCTGCACGGGTACACCAGCGATATCCGTGGGCAGTGGATGGACACCGGGGTGTTTCCCGCCCTCGCGCGTACCTACCGCACCATCGCCCTGGATGCCCGGGGACATGGGTCGAGTGACAAGCCGCACGACCCAGCTGCGTACGGTGCCGAGCTCGGCGACGACGTTCCGCGACTGCTGGATCACCTCGCCATCGACCGAGCCCACATCGTCGGCTATTCGATGGGTGCACACACGGTGGCCCAGCTGCTGACCAGACATCCCGAGCGATTCCGGACCGCGGTGCTCGGCGGTGCCTGCGGCCGGCGGAACTGGACCAAACGCGATCAGCGACGCGTCGACACTGAGGCAGCCGAGATGGAGCAGGGCCTTCCCCGCTCCGCCATCCTCCGGCTTTGGCCGGACGACCGCCCGTTGCCGACCGAGGAAGAGCTGCACGCGCTCGCCGTACGTCAGCTGGAGGGCCACGACCGGCTCGCGTTGGCGGCACTGCGCAGGTCGACGCCGGCACAAGTGGTCACCGAGACCGCGATGCGAGCCGTCACAGTGCCGACACTCGGCATCGTGGGCACCAGCGATCCGTACGTCGAAGACTTCCTTCGGCTCGAGGAGATCATGCCGCAGCTGGAGTTGGTGACGATCGACGGCGCCGACCACGCCACCGCGCCCGGCCGAGCGGAGTTTCGGGATGCCTTGACGGCATTTCTGGCCCGCCGAGCCAGCGCTGACCTCTCGTAGCGCTTCGTCCTTCGGTGCACGTCACGGCAGTCGTTTTGCGGCCCACGGGCGCAGGATGTACTCCGGGGGCGTTCAGCCGCCGATCGTTTGCGCCCCGTGGGCACGAGAAATGCGGCCGACACGCTCAACCGCCGATTGTCTGTGGCCCATGGGATGCCACAGACGTATTCTCGGTCCGCTCGGCCCCACGTGGACCTCGTCCACCATCCAGTCGCCATGGCGGAGAGGGAACGAGCTGATGGTGCGGCTTCCCACCAGAATCCACCCTTGACCAGGGAAGAGACTCATGGCACCGCAACGATGGCGCACACCCAGGACTCGCTGTTTCCGTGCAGTCCGAGGTTGCCGCGGCGGCCAGAGGTGGGCCAGGCTGCAGGAGGTCCCTCGGTGCCGAGGGCACCGGAGGGGATCGGAAGGAATCAGACAGATGTCCGATATCGAGGTCGAGCGGTATCCAGACCTTGATGCAGATGAGCGCACGACCCTCAGCCAGTTCCTCGACCTGTACCGGCATCGAGCGTTATCCCGGCTCACGATCCTGTCGGACGAACAGGCCCGAACAAGGATCCTGCCAGCAACGAAGCTCACAGCGGGTGGCGTCGTCAAGCATCTGGCGCACATGGAGGACCACTGGTTCACGGCGCGCGTGGGGGCTGGCGAGTTGCCGGAGCCGTGGGGGTCGGCTCCGGCTGCCCAGTCAGATTGGGACCTCGAATCCGCTGCCGACGATTCCGTCGAGGAAATCGCCGACCTGTATCGCGCCGCCTGCAATCGCAGTCGCAAGGTGGCCGATCGACTTCCCAGTTTGGAGGTCAGAGCACCTCGTCCTTCATTCGGAAAGGTCCCTGTGACACTCCGCTGGGTGATGGTGCACATGATCGAGGAAACCGCCTGTCACGTCGGACACCTGGATCTACTGACCGATCCCTTCGTCAATCTCAGCGATCGGTAGCGGTTGTCGATCTCCGGAACTCCGGCACCGAGACTCCCAGTGCCTTGTTTGTCTCGTGCCGGGCGTCCGTCGCACGAGTTCCGATCACATCGTTGTGAACTCCCAGGCTCGGTCATATCCGATTACCGACCATCATCCGAACGCGCCGGAGACGGGAGCCGCTTGTCTGTGGTCGACTGAATCGTGACCAACCTCTTCGCTGATTCCACGAGTGTCGCCGAAGCTGATCCCTCCGACATCGCCATGCTGTTCGAGGTCTATTGCGATGTCGTCGCCAGCGGCGGCGCCACTCCTTCGGATGACGACGAGTTGCACGACCTGTTCAACGAGGGATGGATACGCCGACGGCGGGTGTATGCGGCCCGCCGCCACGGCGCGACTCTCGGCGGATACTTTCTGAGAAGCAATTTCCCCGCTATGGCTGGCCACATCGCACAATGCGGCTACTTGGTCAGCCGTAGCGTTCGGGGCCAGGGCATCGGGACCGGTCTTGTTCTCCACTCGTTGGCGGAGGCGCGTCGACTTGGCTACTCGGCCATGATGTTCAACCTCGTCAACGAGGACAATCCCTCTCGTCGAATCTATGAGAGGGCCGGCTTTCAAGTAGTCGGTCGTATCCCCCTCGCGCACGATCAGCTTGACGGATTGATCTACTGGCGCAGCCTCGATGCTGGCGGGAGCAGCGCTCAGGAGCCTGGCCAATAGAACTCCAGTTGGATGTTGTCGGGATCTCGTAGAGTGACCATGGCCGCTGAACCGTACCGGGGTTCCTTGATGCCGGAGTGCACGACTCCGAGCTGGTCGAGGTGCTCGGCCCAATCGTCGAGGGCCGCACGGGTAGCCACCAGAAACTCCACGTGATCCAATCCGATCCGCCGTTCGTCGAAGCGGTCGGATCGATTCCCGGGTCGGCTCAACAGACACAGTTGCATCCCGGTGGCAGGCTCCTCGACTACCACCTGGAGCGGGCCGTCTCCGGAGCTGTAGCGACTGGACTCCGCGGCACCAAGGAGTCGCCCGTACCACGCGGCGCTGCGATCTGCGTCGTTGACGGTGAGGATGACGACGATCTGGCCGGTGAGCGCTGGCTGCATGTGATCAGTCTCGTCCCTGCGAGACATCAGATTCCGTAGGTGCTCGGCCGTGTGCTTGGCTGTCGCATGACGAGTTTCGCCGCGGCCACGCGCTCGGTTCCGCCGACTCGGGGGCCCTGGTCGTACTTGGCATGGCTCGTGTGGCAGCAGCGCCGGAGAGTCGCGCTGGGCGCGTTCTTGGGCACTGCGTGGACGGTGGGTCTGGTCGTGCCGCCGTACCTCCTCTCCCAAGCTGTCGATGCGCTGGTCGACGCCGACCGTCGGGTCGTGCTCGCCTGGTCGACGGCGCTCGTCGTCTCGGGTGCGGTGCTGGCTGGGCTGGGGATCTGGCGCCATCGCACGATGTCGCAAGTCCGGATGGACGCCGCGTTCCGGACAGTCTCGGTGGTGACCGCTCAAGCCGTACGGCTCGGTGCCACGCTGAATCAGCGGAGTCGGGCCGGGGAGGTCGTGACCATCGGGATCGGCGACGTCTGGACGATCGGACGCAGCCTGACGGTCACGGGACCGGGCGTGGGTGCCGTGCTGGCCTATGGCGCGATCGCGGTGCTGCTGTTCCGGGTTTCGGCGCTCCTGGCCGTGGTGGTCCTGATCGGCGTGCCGATCCTTGCGCTGATCCTGGGACCGGCGATGGGACGGCTGCAGAACACCGGCACGGCATATCGGAGCCAGCAGGGCACGTTGACAGGTCGGATCATCGACATCATCGGTGGCCTATCCGTCCTGAACGGGCTTGGCGGCAAGGAGACGTACGCCCGACGTTTCCGTCAGGAGTCCCAAGAGCTACAACGTCAGGGCTACCGAGTCGGCCGCGTCACCAGCTTGATCCAAGCACTCGGGCTGGGACTGCCGACGCTTTCGTAGCGGTCGTGGTGTGGTTGGCCGCCCGGCTGGCCGCCGAGGGAGCGATCTCCGTTGGTCAGTTGGTGGCGGTCTTTGGGTACGCCGCGGTCTTGGTGGTTCCGGTGTCGTTCCTCATCGAGGGTGCGGTCGACATCAGCCGTGCTCTGGTCGCTGGCCGGCGTGTGACCGACTTCTTGTCGCTTCAGCGGAACGACGAGGTGAGGAAGGCCGCACTGCCGACTGACGGGGACCTCATCGACTCGGTCTCCGGAGTAGCAGCACCAGCTGGCATGTTCACGGCCATCGCCACCGCACGACAAGCAGATGCCGTGGCGCTGGTGGACCGGCTCGGCGGCTTCCGCCCAGGTGCACTGTGGAACGGACAGTCGATCGACGAGGTGGATCCGACGAGGCTCCGGGAACACCTACTGGTCGCCGACAACGATGCAGACCTGTTCGCCGGATCGCTTGCCGACGTGGTGGCGGGACGGCACCCCGTCAACGAGAGTGAGGTGCGGCAGGCTCTCCACATCGCCGCGGCAGACGACGTGCTCCAGAGTCTGTCGGACGGTCTGACGTCGAGGATCGACTCGGGTGGAGGCAATCTGTCCGGCGGCCAACGACAACGCGTACGGCTGGCTCGAGCGGTCCTGTCCGATCCGACGGTCCTGCTGGCTGTCGACCCGACCTCTGCTGTCGACGCGGCCACCGAAGCCAGCATCGTCAAGCGACTGGCCCGAGCGCGCCAGGGGCGTACGACGGTGGTCACCTCGACGTCGGCGCTGATCTTGGCCGAAGCCGATCAGGTGCACCTGCTGGCCGGCGATCGACTGGTCGCCAGCGGAACCCACACCACCCTGCTGCGTGACGAACCGGCCTATGCCGCCCTCGTCTTTCGCGGTGAAGCCCCGAAGGGCGCTGGGGCGGCCGGAGACGATCCGTCGTGACCGCCCAGTCGCTGCCGATCGCGGAGCCAGCCGACGTACGCCGGGCAGCCGGCCGACTGGTCAGGGCAGACCGAGTTGCGTTCGCCGCGGTTGTCGTCACCAGCTGCGCTGCCGCTGCGGCAGGTCTGCTGGCCCCATGGCTGGTCGGGCAAATCGTCAACGAGGTCCAAGCCGGCAGCGGCGTAGCCGCGATCGACCGGTGGGGTCTGCTGGTCGTCGTAGCTGCCGTCGCGCAGTTCGCGATCGGCTACGTCGCCCGCTATCTGGGCTACCGCTTCGGCGAGCGTACCTCCGCCCGACTCCGGGAGCAGTTGACCGACCGGCTGATGCGGCTGCCGGCCCGGACGGTGGAACGGGCAGGCGCCGGTGATCTGACGGCTCGTGCCACCACGGATGCCGGGCTGGTTGCCTTCGTGCTCCGCGACGCTGCCCCGGAGGTGCTGTTCGCGCTCATCCAGGCGCTGATCATCCTCATCGCTGTCTTCCTGCTGTCACCGCTGCTCGGCCTGGTCTCGGTGGTCGCGCTGCTGGCGATTCCCCTGGTGCTGCGCTGGTACCTGCGTCGCGCCCGTCCGGCGTACCTGGCCGAGAGCGCGGCCAACGCGGAGGTCGCCGATGTGCTGGCCACCACGGCGGCGGGGGCCCGCACCGTCGAGGCGCTCGGACTGCAGCAACGTCGCAACGACGCGTGTACCGACGCCGTCTCTGTGGCACGTACGGCCATGCTCAAGACGCTGCGACTGCGAACGGTGTTCTTCCCGACCGTCGACACGTCGAGCGCGCTCGCTGTCGGCGCCGTGTTCTGTGTGGGCGGTCTGCTCCATCTGGACCAGGTCATCAGCCTCGGCACCGTGGTCGCCGCGACCCTCTATCTCCGCCAGCTCAGCTCACCCATTGACACCATCTTGCTCTGGGTCGAGACGCTGCAAAGCAGCCTCGCCTCCTTTGCCCGCGTCGAAGGTCTGGCTTCCCAGACCCGGCCCGTCATCGCCGAGACTGCGACACCCGTCGATGAGCGAATCGTCGTCGCCGACGTCTGCTACGCCTATGACGACACCGACGTCTTGCACGGAGTCAGCCTCGACGTCGAGCCTGGCGAGCAGCTTGCTGTGGTCGGAGCATCCGGGGCCGGCAAGACCACTCTCGGTCGGCTCATCGCAGGCATCGATCGACCTCGCGAGGGCTCGGTCACCGTCGGCGGTGCGGTCATCGCGGATCTCCCACCGGAGCGACTCCGCGAGCACGTCCTCCTCGTCACCCAGGAGCATCACGTCTTCGCCGACCCGCTCCGCGACAACCTCGCCATCGCCGCCCCGGACGCCAGTGACGACGACCTCCGTGCTGCCCTTCGCGTCGTCGGCGCGGACTGGGTCGATGAGCTGCCGGACACGCTGGACACCGACCTCGCCGATCATCCGCTCAGCGGTGCCCAGGCGCAGCACATCGCCCTGGCCCGGGTGCTGCTCGCGAATCCGCACACCCTCGTCCTCGACGAGGCCACGGCCCTGCTCGATCCGAACGCCGCACGGCACACCGAACGTGCGCTCGCCGCAACGGTCAAAGGCCGGACCGTGATTGCCGTGGCGCACCGACTGCATACCGCCCGAGACGCCGACCGTATCGCCGTGATGGACGACGGCCGCATCACCGAACTCGGCAGCCACCAGGAGCTTTCGGAAGCCGACGGTGCCTATGCGGCACTGTGGCGAACGTGGCAGGGGGGCCAATAGGGAATCGCTCAACCGGCTTGATTGAGGAGGCCTCGCAGCGTCGTGCAAAGTCCGTCGAGATCGGTGGGGCCTGACCCCGTCGCTAGTAGTACGGCCTGCTCGTCTTCATCCGGTGGCTCAAAGCTCTCCTGGTGGGCCGCCATCACCTCGTCGGTGACGTCGCCGCGATGCCGGGTGACTCGATTGTCGATGAGCCGCTGACGAGTCACCTCTTGCGAGGTGTCGACGAATACGAGGGCTATCGGCGCCCCTATTGAGGAGCAGAGCGATCGCCATCCGTCACGCAGGAATCGAGGCGAGCTGGTGTCGTCGACGATGACCGTCTCGTCTTTGTGCAGCCGCGCCAAAGCTTGTTGCTTGGCCAGCTCGTTGGTTCGCGCCCACTCCGAAAGCGGGATTCCATCGCCCCCATGGAGTCCGCGCTCTTCGTTGATCGCGTCCAAGCTCACGACCGAACCAGGGAGGTGGTCGGCGAGAGACGCGGCTACCGTGCTCTTGCCTGAGAAGGACTTCCCGCAGAGCAACACAAGCCGGCCGGTCATCAGCGTCTCCTCCAGGGACGTGCACGTGTCGAGTGATGGGCTAATCATCGTGTGAGCGTCAACTGAGATCCGCGGCAGTCGACCATGACCGGTTTCGCGGGCTTGCATGACCGGAGCCGAAGCGTACGAGACGTTCCCGCGGGAACGTCTCGTACGTCGATGGTGTGGAATTTGATGTCGTGGTCACCCATCCGCTCTGGCGGCCGTATCTGCCTCGGGCGAACGCAGACCGGCAGTCGCAGCGGGTCGTGCATCGCCAGACCACGCCCGGATCATTGCAGCAACACCAGGATTTCTGGAAAGACCACTACGCCGAGTTGAGACGGCCTATTGAGTCAACCGTTCCGGACCAGGTTGTGAGACTCGTCCATACGGGTTCGACGGCGGTGCGCAGCTTGGTCGCGAAACCCGTCATCGACATCGACTTGACCGTCCCAGACGCTGGAGACGAGATGGCGTACGTTTCATGCAGGAGTGATTGCGTACTCACTGGTGCGTCGCGGCTGCTTCACGTGACGCGGAGCAGCAACAACGCACCAGTCGATGAGCAGCGGAATGCTGTGTGCCGCGACCAGTGTCAGCGGGATGTCAGGCCTCTTGTGAGTTCAGCTGAACGTCTTGCCGTCGATGCTCTGGCGGAGGAGGTCGGCGTGCCCGATGTGACCGGCGTACTCGCGGATCAGATGGATGTACAGCCAGCGGAGCGACATCGGTCCGTGGTGCGGATGGACGTAGACAGCCTCGAGGTCGAGCGCAGCCAGGGTGGCCCGAGATGCCGTCCATTCCTCGCGCAGTCGCTGATACACGGACGGGGCGTTGGCTGGGTCGGCGGGGGCGAAGGCGTCGTTGTACGCCATGGGTAGGTTGCGACCGCCGAAGCGGTTGCGAATCCAGTGGCGCTCGACGTTGGTCAAGTGCTGCATAAGGCTCATCAGCGAGAGAGCGGAAGGAGCGGCAGCTGCTTCGCTGAGGCGGACGCGGGTCCAACCCAGCGCAGCGACGGAGAAACTGGTAGCGCTGCGCCTCCAAGAAGCCGTCGAGGATGGACCGTTCGTCGCCCGCGAACGGCTCGTCGACAGGATCCGGCTCTGGCGCCATCCAACTCATGCGCTCAAGTGTTCCCGCCGGCATCCCGCGATTCCACGCCGACCCTGCGGTCGGTGCCACTGGCATCCAGGTCACCAACTCCTCAGAACTGTTCGCCACCATGCGCTGCGGTAGGCGCTCCATGGCAATCCGCGTCATCGTTTCTTCGACCACTGGTGAAAGCCTTCTACCACGGCGCAGGTGCTGATGACCGGCCCAGTCGGCTTCGGACATACCACGGTCCATCACCTCGGATTTGACAGCGCGGCGATGTCCGAGCGAGTTGATAGCGTCCGCGCATGCACCTGACCAACCGTGCCCAGCACACGTGCCTGTGCCCTCGCGGAACGTGCTGGGAGTCCTGATGGGAACAGGCGAAGAGCTGGACCGGACGGCGGTTCGCAAGCGGCTTAAGCCTGAGGTGTCCGGGGTCGTGTTGGAGGCCATGGATCAGGGTTGGCGGGTCAAGGCGTTGGGACACGGCGTGAAGCTCTTCTGTCCGTGTGTACAGCCTGACCACGGCACCTTCTCGGTGTCGGGCACGCCGAAGTCTCCAACCAACGAGGCTCGCCGGGTGCGCAAGATGTTGTCCAGGTGCCCGAAGTTCGGCTCGTAGCGGAACCCATGGCAGGAGGTTGACATCTGTCAACCTCCTGCCAGTATTGAAGCAAGGAGAGCCCGATGAACACATACGACGTCACCTATATCACCCGACCGATCGACGAAACACTGGAGGAGGCGCTGTCGGATCACGGCGTCAACGTCGGCAGCCATAGCGGCTTGCACTTCGTCATGACCAGCCTCATCACGGACGACTTCCAGAACGCCGCGGAGGAACTGGCGCTCGACTTGAAGCGGCGGGGCGTCGACATCGAGCGAATGGAACTCGACCTTGTCAATCAGTCAGGCATCGCCACCCGTTGTGACAAGACCCGACAAGCAGTCAGCAGTTGGGTCCAGTCCCATGACGTGGTGAACCCGTTCCCCAACCCTCACACAGTAGTGAGCGGGCCGCTTTGGGCCTGGAGCGACGTCAACGAGTGGCTACGCCGGACCGGCAAGAAGGGCTTCGACGACGCATGCTCCGCCAGCCCCGCTCAGGTGGAGGCCTTCAACGCTGCATGGCGGGCGACGCGGTGGCCAACGGTGGAGTCGGTCGACTACGCATCCGCGTCATAGCGGAGGCGACGGGCCCCGGCGGGCGACTTGTCGTCGACGCTCTGGGAGTGTTCGCCTCCAAGCAGTCGTTGGCCGACGTGGCACCCGCCATCATCTCGAGGTTCGTGAACCAGACGGGCATCCCGGCAGTCATACCCATCATGCGCGCATCCTTCCAGGACCTGAACCAGCGACTGGAACTCGATGCGCCGCGACTCGGATTGTTCAAATTCCGACCGGAGGAGTCCGCTGACGGTGAGTAGCTCCGCCGTGTGGCCGGGTGCGGCGATAGGGAGCGGTCGGCAGATCGTGCTGGCCGTGATGGGCGGCGGCCGCATCACCGAACTCGGCAGCCACCAGGAGCTTTCGGAAGCCGACGGTGCCTATACGGCACTGTGGCGAACTTGGCAGGAGGCCAATCCGGAGGCGGGCTCTGAGTTGACGCGTACGAGACGTTCCCGCGGGAACGTCTCGAACTGCGATTCACCGCGATCCGAGGATGAACCGCGTCACCGCTACCTTGCCGAGGACCTCAGGCTTGTATCCCACTGTTCCGGAGTCCGAGGACGTATCCGACTGTCGCTGACGCGCCGATCCCACCCGCGACGGCCATGACAAGTCCGGTCACCCTTTGAGCCGAGAGCGCAGATCTAGAGGTCGAGAGCTTCTCTGAGGGCAGCGAATAGGCGAACCACCCGAAGGTGGAGGATATTGGCGGCGCGGTGCGATAGACGACGATGCCCGCGACCACCAGCGCGGCGCAGGTGGCTCCTATCAGCAGAAATGGCGATCGGGACGAGTTCATGACAGGAGTCTGACAGCCATCAGCGCTGCTCCTGATCAGCCAAACACTTCGCGTCGAGCGGGCCGCCTATCGCGAAGCGATTGCGGCGGCGAGGTCGGTGCCAGTGCGACTGATCTCGAGTTCGGTAGAGCCAACGCTCAGGATGGCAACGGCAACGTGACGCTCCGGAATCCGAACGGTCTTGGCCAACCACATGTCCCAGCTACCGCCGTGGGTGATGACTCGGCCTGCCGCCGACGGAGCTACTCGGACGCCCCAGGCGTAGTCCACTGGCGATCCATCGCCAACGTCGTCCCTTGCTCGGCGAGTTGGTGGGTTTCGGCACCAAGCGCGCCTTCGTTGCAGGCCTGCAGCCACAGGGTCAGGTCATGGATGGATGTCCACAGCCCGCCGTCGCCGACGGTTCCCGGCGGGTCGGGCCTGCCCTGCAGCTGGACAATAGGCCCGCCGAACCGTGTGTCCGACAGGCCCAAGGGCATCACGAGCTCGCCTGCGATCTCGTCAATGGGCTGGCCGAGGCTCTGAGCGAGGGCCTCGGCGAGTACGACGTAGCCGGCGTTGTTGTAGGCGAACCTCGTTCCAGGTGCGAACTTCAGCGCATCGAGCTGGTGGAAGCGCTCGAGGAGCTCGGCATTGCTGCCAGGTACACCCAGCGTGGGTTCGGCGAGATCGGGAAGGCCGGAGGTGTGGTGGACGAGGTGGTCCAGTCGGATCGCCTCCATTGACGGAGGGAGACTCGGTAGCCACTGAGCGAGCGGATCGTCGATGTTCACGACGCCTCGGAGCACTGCCCGTGCCGCGGCTGCTCCGATGATCTGCTTGGTCACTGACGCGCCGTAGAACACGGTTCGTTCGTGGACCGGAGCGCTATTGAAGCTGCCTCGACAAACAAGCTCCATTTGGTCGCCAACGGCCGCGCCGATGGCGATTGCTTCGCCCTCGAGGTTGTGCAGCGCCGTCCTCAGATGAGACACGAGCTGTCGATCGGCCATAGCTGATCATCTACCGCGAGCGAGTCTTCGCGGGCCCGGCCTCGTTCGTAGTCGTTGGCGAGTCGCGTCCAGGCGCTCGCGTCCTCGCCGGCCGAACCTGCTGCTACAGAACCGCCCGCTGCTACCACTCAACTGAATGTAGCGGTTGCCGTCAGGCACAAGGAACTAAGGTCAGGCCATCCGCGCTGGCAACGCGAGTGGATCGCGACTCGTCGGCTGGACTGCTATCGCCGCGACGCGCAGATCGGCGGGAAGGGATTCCCACACGGCGGTCAGCAACTCTGAGGCCGAGCCAACGTCGGTCGAGAACTCAAGCGGTGGTCGGCTGGTATCAATCTCCGAACCAATCCCGTAGTAGGTCGTTGTCAACACTCCGCAGCCCTCCGGCAGGTCGCTGACCGTCAGACAGCTGAGGTGCGTCACCTCTGGATCGAGAATGCTTGCTCGTGCTGCGCTGACGTACAGCGGTGACCCGGTCTGGCGTGGCGCAACCAAGGTGATCCGAGGAGTGCGCAGTGGTGGATCGGGCTCGTACTCGATACCTTGCACAGCCTCTGAGGGGCCTACTGACTCCAAGTTGGCGACGACGGCGTCTACCTGGTCTCCGTTCCCGATCACACACCACTTCGATCCGACAGCGACAGCCCGATAGTGCCGAAGCGGGTCATGCGCGCCGGCGCTACGAGACCGTGCGTAGACCGAATCACCCGCACGGACCAAGGCACGGTCGCGGCTCGCTCTGCTGCGTCCGGTGATGAAGTAGACGACGCACACGCCATTGGCGGGAGTACGGGCAAGGACAAGCCCACGACCGGGGTAGTCATCGTGCTGAAGCTCGCTGATCACTGTCGTGGACATACCGCGATCCTGCCCGACGTCAGCAGGTCGTTCCTTCGCGCCCACCAACTCCACCGGACCGCTCGCTACCACCTGATGCGGTTCAGTGCTGTGGTCGAATGAGTCCGTGTCGCGGACAGTTGGGATCAGCGATGGGCGAGTACGAAGGCCCGCGCACCCGTGGACGGCGACCGTGCACGAACTGCTCCGGCACCTTCGTGCGAGCGGAGTGCACGAGGTTCCGGCTCCAATGGCGCTCACAGCTGAGTACGAGGAAGTCTCCTTCCTCGCGGGTGCAGCTGGCCCGTCCTGCTGGCCTTTCCAGGCAACGGAGACCGGGCTGCGGTCGGCAGCTCGGTTGCTGCGCCGGATCCACGATGCCTCCCTCGGCTGGGAACCACCGGTCGGCGCCGTCTGGGCTGTCTCGCCCCTTCAGCCGTTCGAGGTCATCTGCCATGGCGGTCCTGGACCATGGAACATGGTGTGGCGAGAGGGTGAGGCCGCGGGCCTGTTCGACTGGGACTTCTGCCACCCTGGACCGAGACAAGAAGACGTCGCCTACGCGCTGGAGTATCTCGCGCCCTTCCGCAGCGACGAGGTGCCCGCGCGATGGCACGGTTTCGGCCAGTCGCCCGACCGTGCGGGCCGTGTCAAAGTCTTCTGTGACGAGTACGGGATCGAGACGGCAGGCATGACGGACGCGGTCATCGCGGTTCAACGTCGGGACGTCGACCGAGTACGGACGCTGGCTTTGGCAGGGATCGAGCCTCAGCTGAGTTGGGTGAATGACGGATATCTGGACGAACTGTGGGCCCGCATCGCCTGGTCCGAGGATCACCGCCACCTCTTCGAGTGAGCTCGAGTGAACACACCTGCGCTGGGTCACTCTGCAGGAGGGACCTTCTTGTCCTGGTCACGCAGCGCTTTCCAGCCGTCGTAGTCCCAGACGATCCTCGACAGGCCGGTCCAGCACAAGCCAGCGTTGGCCAGGCTGTTCGCGGAACCATCGATCTTCGCTGAGGAAGGGAAGTGACCACAGTGACCGGCACAAGCGTCTTCTGGGACGACCTGCTCTTCTGGGACGACCTGGTACGTGACCTCGAGGACCGACTTCCACCCAGAGTTCGCCGCCGAGTCAATGCGCATCGCCACCCTCGATGAGGTGGTCACTGCCGTCGACGACATCAGCGGGGAGACGGGTGACCGAGACTCGGTGAGTCTGGCGGAGTCTGTCAGATCGGAGGACTAATCTGGGCCCCTGCTGGTTGGGTGACGAGGTGGAGGTCGTAGGGGTTCATGTCGGATAGCTTCGTCCATCTCCACGTTCACTCCGAGTACTCGATGCTGGACGGAGCGGCCCGCGTCAGCGATCTGTTCGCCGGCTGCGAGCGGATGGGGATGCCGGCGATCGCGGTCACCGACCACGGCAACCTGTTCGGGGCGTACGAGTTCTACAAGGCCTCGAAGAAGTCCAACGTCAAGCCGATCGTCGGCATCGAGGCCTACGTCACCCCCAAGACGCACCGGTCCGAGCGGAAGCGGGTCCGCTGGGGCGACGGCGGCGGGGACGACGTCTCCGGCGGTGGTGCGTTCACCCACATGACGCTGTGGGCGGAGAGCACCGGCGGCATGCACAACCTGTTCCGGATGGGCTCGCGCGCCTCGCTCGAGGGCTACTTCTACAAGCCGCGGATGGACCGCGAGCTCCTGAAGACCTACCACGACGGGTTGCTGGCGACGACTGGCTGCCCCTCGGGCGAGGTCCAGACCTACCTCCGGTTGGGCAAGTACGACGACGCGGTCGCCAGCGCGGCGGAGTTCCGCGACATCTTCGGCAAGGACAACTACTACGTCGAGCTGATGGATCACGGGCTGTCCATCGAGAACCGGGTCCGCGCCGACCTGCTCAGGATCGCCAAGGATCTGCAGTTGCCGTTGGTGGCTACCAACGATCTGCACTATGCCCATCAAGCCGATGCCTCGGCGCACGAGGTGCTGCTCTGCGTCCAGTCCGGCTCCACGATGGCCGACACCAACCGGTTCAAATTCGACGGCGACGGCTACTACCTGAAGTCGCCGGCTGAGATGCGGGCGTTGTTCGCCGAGCTGCCGCAAGCGTGTGACACCACGCTGGAGATCGCCGAGCGCTGCGACATCTCCTTCACCGAGGGCGCCGGCACCTACATGCCGCGCTATCCCTGCCCGCCGGGGGAGAACGAGGAGTCCTGGTTCGTCAAGGAGGTCGAGACCGGGCTGCGCCGCCGGTTCCCGCTCGGCATCCCCGACGAGGTCCGCAAGCAGGCCGAGTTCGAGACCGGCGTCATCATCTCGATGGGCTTCGCCGGCTACTTCCTCGTCGTCGCCGACTTCATCAACTGGGCCAAGGAGAACGGCATCCGGGTCGGTCCCGGCCGTGGCTCGGGTGCCGGGTCGATGGCGGCGTACGCGATGCGGATCACGGATCTTAACCCGCTTGACCACGGTCTGATCTTCGAGCGGTTCCTCAACCCCGACCGCGTCTCGATGCCCGACTTCGACATCGACTTCGACGAGCGTCGGCGGGGCGAGGTGATTCGCTACGTCACCGAAAAGTACGGCGACGACCGGGTCAGCCAGATCGTCACGTACGGCACGATCAAGGCCAAGCAGGCCGTCAAGGACGCCTCCCGGGTGCTCGGCTACCCGTTCGCGGTCGGGGAGCGGATCACCAAGGCGATGCCGCCGCCGGTGATGGGCAAGGACGTTCCGCTCAGCGGGCTGTTCGATCCTGAGCACAAGCGCTACAACGAGGGCGGCGAGTTCCGCGCCCTCGTCGAGAGCGACCAAGAGGTCGCCAAGGTCGTCGAGACCGCGCGCGGTCTGGAGGGCCTGAAGCGACAGTGGGGCGTGCACGCCGCGGGCGTGATCATGTCCAGCGAGCCGCTGATCGACATCATCCCGATCATGCGCCGCGAGCAGGACGGCGCGATCATCACCCAGCTCGACTATCCGACGTGTGAGTCTCTGGGCCTGATCAAGATGGACTTCCTCGGGCTGCGGAACCTCACCGTGCTCGACGACGCGGTGAAGAACGTCAAGCTCAACCGGGACTTCGACCTCGTCTTGGAGGATCTGGAGCTCAACGACCCGGCGACGTACGAGTTGCTGGGCCGGGGCGACACGTTGGGTGTGTTCCAGCTCGACGGCGGGCCGATGCGCTCGCTGCTGAAGCTGATGCGGCCGGACCACTTCGAGGACATCTCGGCTGTGCTGGCGCTCTACCGACCCGGTCCGATGGGTGCCGACAGCCACACGAACTATGCGTTGCGCAAGAACAAGCGCCAGGACATCACCCCGATCCATCCGGAGCTCGAGGAGCCGCTCGCGGAGATCCTGGGCACCACCTACGGCCTGATCGTCTATCAGGAGCAGGTGATGGCGATCGCGCAGAAGGTGGCCGGCTACAGCCTCGGCCAAGCCGACCTGCTGCGCCGCGCGATGGGCAAGAAGAAGAAGGAGATCCTGGACGCGGAGTTCATCCCCTTCTCCAACGGGATGAAGGAGAACGGCTACGCCGACGCCGCGATCAAGGCGCTGTGGGACATCCTGGTGCCCTTCTCCGACTACGCGTTCAACAAGGCGCACACGGCGGCGTACGGACTGGTTTCCTACTGGACCGCCTATCTGAAGGCCAACTTCCCGGGTGAGTTCATGGCCGCGCTGCTCACCTCGGTGGCCGACGACAAGGACAAGATGGCGCTCTATCTCGGTGAGTGCCGCCGGATGGGCATCCAAGTGCTGCCGCCGGACGTCAACGAGTCCGCCGCCAACTTCACCCCGGTTGGGAAGGACATCCGCTTCGGGTTGACCGCCATCCGCAACGTCGGCCACAACGTGGTCGACGGGATCGTCTCTGCTCGTACCGAGGCGGGCAAGGCGGCCGACTTCTACGGCTTCCTGGACGCGGTGCCGCTGCCAGTCTGCAACAAGCGAGTCATCGAGTCGCTGATCAAGGCGGGCGCCTTCGACTCGATGGGGCACAGCCGCCGAGCGCTGATGACCGTCTACGAGAACGCGGTGGACGGTGTCCTGGATCTGAAACGCAACTCCGCGCACGGTCAGGACGACCTGTTCGGCGCCGGCTTCGGCGACGAGGACGACGTCGCCGCGATGCCGCTGAGCACCGTGCCTGACCTGCCCGACTGGGACAAGCGGACCAAGCTCGCCTTCGAACGCGAGATGCTCGGGCTGTACGTCAGCGACCACCCGCTGCAGGGTCTGGAACACATCCTGGTGGCCGAGCGCGACATCGGCATCGGCGAGCTGATGAGCGACGACGGACCGCGTGAGGGCATGGTGACAATCGCCGGGATGATCACCTCGATCACCCGCAAGACCACCAAGCGCGGTGACATCTGGGCGATCGTCTCGGTCGAGGATCTCGAGGCATCGATCGAGGTGCTGCTGTTCCCGAAGGCGTACGAGCTGGTCTCCACGGTGCTCGCCACCGACGTGGTGGTGCGGGTCAAGGGCCGGGTGAAATCCGACGACGACTCAGTGTCGCTGAACGCCCAGGAGCTGACCCTGCCCGATGTGACCGAGGCGCCCTCGGGCCCGGTGGTCATCTCGCTGCCGGCCGTGCGGTGTACGCCGCCGGTGGTGCAGCAACTGTCGGACGTGCTGAGGTCCCATCCCGGCACCACCGAGGTGCGGCTGAAGCTGGTCAAGCCCGATAAGACGATCCTGATGCGACTGGACAACCAGCTTCGGGTCACACCGTCGCAGCCGCTGATGGCCGATCTGAAGGCATTGCTCGGGCCGTCATGCCTGGCGGCCAGTGGGCGGCTTGAGACCTCCGGTGTCTGAGTCGCCGCGCTTCGGCCGTCACGTCGCCGGGTTCCTGGCCTTGGCGGCGGCGCTCGGTGCGGCGGCGGGGGTGCTGTGGTGGCTGATCGTGCCGCTACCCGCCTATCAGCTCGATTCGGAGGGCCGAGCTTCGGTCACCGAACGACAGTTGACCCAGTTCTTCGCCGGGGATGCCTGGTTCTGTCTACTGGGTGTGCTGATCGGCGTCGGGCTGGGCATCATCGGCTATCGGCTGCTCCGCGAGCTCGGCTGGCCGTTGGTGATCGTGGTCGTGCTAGGTGCCATCGGGGCCGGACTGCTGTGCTGGTTCGTGGGCTACAAACTGGGGCCCGGTGAATTCGTACCGCGGCTGGCCGACGCCCAGCCTGGTGGATCGGTACCGATCGCGCTCACTATCCGGGCCAAGGCGAGCCTGTTGCTGTGGCCGTTGTGCGCGGTCACGCCAGTGCTGTTGGCTTCCTCGCTCGGCAAGGACACCGAGGAGCCGACCCCGTTGCTGCCCTGGCGGCGCCGCAACCGCAAATCGGCGGAGGTGTCAGCGGGCGGCAAAGTCTGAGCGCAGGCGCTTTGTCGGTGCTCCGGGCTAGGGCCAATGTCGTTCGAGTCGCGGTGCCGGCCGCCTTTCCCGGCTGAGTCGACGTGAGCAGCTCAGGGATGCGAGGGGGACAACGACCCCGGTCAGGCGGGCAGCCGGTACGTTTCGCGCCGGCGGGCCACACATGATCGCGGGGCAGGCGGGCGGCGGGCACGTTTCGCGCCCCCGGGCCACACACGACCGGGTTCAGGCGTGCGGACGGTACGTTCAGCACCCAGGGGCCACAGATAGCCGCGAGTCAGGCGTGCGGCCGGTGCGGTTCGCGCCCGCGGGCCACACATGGACGCGAGCCAGGCGAGCCGCGGGTACGTCTCGCACCCACGGGCCACAGAGATGATCACTTTTCCTCGTGTGGACAGGAAAAACGTGGGCTCAAACACTAGTCATCGCACACCTGTTCGACTAGAATGGGTGACATGTTCGAAGACCGGTTGGAGGCGGCGCTCGGGGACCGGCGCGCCCTGGCCGACCTCGCCGCCCGGGCCGAGCAGCAGTCGAAACGATGGGGTTGCCGCAAGCTTGTGGTGGCCGCCGCCTGGGCTGACGCGCATTCGGAGGTGGATCATCTCGAGGGTGGGGTGTTGGTCGAACGACTCGTCAGGATCGGGCCGGTCGGGACACCGCCGGTCGCGGAGTTCGCCCCTGAGGGATTGATCGGCCCGTACGGCACCTCGACCGCCTCCGCCCGGTCTTGGATGTCTGATGCCTTGACGGTCCGGCACCGACTCCCCAGGTTGTGGGAACGCGTCCAAGCGGGTGAGATCCATGCGTGGCAGGCCCGGAAGGTCGCGAATCTGACCGCCCACCTGTCGATCGCGATCGTGGGGATGGTGGATGAGCAGACCGCCGGCTGGGTCACCCAGTTGCCGTGGCAGAGGTTCCTGAAAGCGTTGGACGCGACCATGCTCGAAGTCGACGAGAAGAGTTATCGGGAGCGGGAGAAGGTGATCGCGGCGAAGAAGGAGGTCCGGGCCACTCAATCCGAAGACGGGCTCCGCACCCTGATCGCCCGAGGTGAGGCCGGGGATGTGGCGATGCTGCTCGCGTTGCATCAACGTGTCGCGGAATGCTTAGCCGACGAGGGTGATGAGGATCCGCTCCAAGTACGCATGTCGAAGGCGATGGGTTGGATCGCGCATCCCGCCCGGGTGCTGGACCTGTTGGCTCGGCACGCGACCGATCCGGACCCGCACCGGGAGCCGTGGGAACAAGTTGCTGCGTATGCCGCCGACGACACTGATCCGTGGGCGGATGACCTTCCCGCTGCAGGCTGGGAGACCGCCCAACACGGCAACTATCATCAACCCTCCTTTGGTGAGGATGAGTGGTGGACCCAACCCCGCCCCGACCAGCCCGGACCCGGCGACGGCGGCGAGCCTGACTATTGGCCGACGGATCCGCCGCCCGATCCGAACGACCTGGCCTGGTTTCAGCATCAGCACGACGGCACCAGTGACGGTGATGCCAGCCGCGACAGTGCCAGCCGTGACAGTGCCAGCCGTGACAGTGCCGGCCGTGACAGTGCCAGCGACGACACCCCCGCGGTCGACCAGCCGAGCAGTGGCGCCGATTCCGGCCAAGCAGACCCCAGGCGAAGTGACCGTGGTCCAGGCGACACCGGACCGAACAATGCCGGCCAAAGTGATCCCGACAGCAACGACACCCCTCCAACCGGCGGGCATCGCCCCAGCACCAAGCAGACCAGTCGCGACTGGACAGGCGCCACCACAGCAGGCGACCAGAACACCACCGGTCACGACAACCCGCGACGCAGCGATCCCGATGATCCCGACACCAGCGACACCGACCCGACCGGCCCGGCACGGACCGGCCCAGTGCGACCACCATTACCGGAGGCGTTCCGGCCACCCGGTTGGCGACCCTTGACCCGAACCGAACTCGCCGCCAGCGCACCCACCGTGGTATTGCACGTCCACTTGTCCGAGCAGACCCTGCGGGATGGTCACGGGGTGGTGCGGACCGACTGGGGACCGATCCTGATCGAACAACTGCAACGGTTCCTGGTCCAACACGAAGCCCACCTCACGGTGTATCCCGTCATCGATCCGGCCGAGACCGCCGCCGCCGACGGATATGAGACGCCGCTCCGGCTGCGTCGTGCCATGCAGATTCGGCATCCCCGGTCGGTGTTCCCGCACTCACCGACCACCGGCCGTACCGATCTCGATCACACCCCCGCCTACCTCCACAACGGGCCACCCGGACAAACCGGCATGCACACCCTCGGACCCCTCGCCCGATGTGAACACCGGGCCAAAACGATCGGGAACTGGCGGTCCAAACAACCCGAACCAGGCACCTACCTGTGGCGATCACCCGAAGGCTGGATCACGATCACCACCAACCAAGGCACCCTCACCCTCGGCCACACCACCTGGGCCACCCACCTCTGGGAAACCACCGGCTAGGGCGTGTCCTGTAAGGATCAGTGGGCGATCCGGGCTGACCGCGCTTTCGTGACTGCGCACAGATCTGCCGCGGCGAGCTCGACCTGCAACCCTCGCCGACCGGCGGAGACGTGGATGGTCGGGAAGTCGTCTGCGGAGGAGTCGACCACCGTCGGCAGCGGAGTGCGCTGACCGATGGGAGAGATGCCGCCGACCACATAGCCGCTGCTCCGAGCGGCGACGGCCGGATCGGCCATCGTCGCCTTCTTGACGCCGAAGACCGCGGCCAATGCCTTGAGATCGAGTTGCTTGGCGACCGGGACGACGGCGACCACGAGGTGCCCGCCGATGTCGGCGACCAGGGTCTTGAAGACCCGATTCGGATCGCTGTCCAGCGCCGCGACGGCTTCGTCGCCGAAGTGGGTGTTGTCGTCGTGATGCTCGTACGGGTGCAGGGTGAAGGCGATGCCGGCCTGGGTCAGCGCGGTCGTCGCCGGCGTGCCGCCATGCGTTTGTTGTCTACTCCGCTTGGCCATGGCTCGTTCAGTAGCGGCCGAGCTCTTCGCGGCTGAGGTCGGCCAGGCCGAGTCCTTGCATCGTCCGGGCGGCCTCGGCCCGGAAGTCCCGTGCGAGGACGACGGAGGCGATCTGCACCACCGCGTCCATCACGGGGGTGGGCACCCCGAGGGACCGGGCGAGGTCGCTGAAGAGAACCATCGAATAGCCGACGTCCTCGGTCAGATAGCGGTTGTCGAGCGAGCTCTGGGCCTTGATCCCCAAGAAGCCGGGAGCTGTCGAATAGCCCGTGGTGTAGTTCTCCTCGGTCATGTAGCCCTGTATCACCCCGATCGCGGGTTCCGACAGGATCGTCACCCCGAGCGTCTCGGCGATGGCGATTCGCTCGGCGTCCACGGCTTCCATCAAGCGCCCGGTCGAGGTGGTCACGCCATCCTCGTAGAAGTTGAAGTCGCCTCCGGTGCGGTCGATGAGCGCCGCATTGAGCAAGGTGACCGCTGGATGGATCACCGGGTTGCCGTTTTGCAGCGCGGTCTGGAAGACGCTGGCCGCTTCGAGGGTATGGGGCCAGACCGGCCGCAGGGTTTCCAGCAGGCGAGGTGTGGCCGATCGGGGCGCTGCGGCGGCGAACAGCCCGGTGTCGAAACGATGGAAGATGTGGATCTGAGCCGGGCCGGTGATGCGCACGGCGTAGGGCAAGGTGCTCGTCTCGCCGACCAGGATGGTCTCGTCGTAGAGATCCAGACCGGCGGCTCGCTTGAAGGCGAGGCTGCCCAGGCAGGATCCGGGACACACGACCACGGTCATGCCTGCGTGCAGATGAGGCGCAGCGTCGGCAGCCAGCGCAGACGTGGCATACGCCGGACCGACGACGAACACCAGTTCGGCGCCCGACATCGCCTCGCCGATGTCGGTGGTCGCGGTGGCGATCTCGGCGAATCCGGTCAGCACGCCTTCGCTGGTGATGCCGCCTCGATCGCCGATGGGGGAGATCTGGTCGGCGTAGTCGGGCTGGGAGTAGATCGCCACCTCATGCCCGTTGCGGGCCCATTCGTAGGCGACCGCGAGACCGCCGTTTCCTGCTCCCAGCACGACGACCTTCATAGCGACCACCTTAGGGGACCAGTAAGCGCAACAGTGCCGTCATGGTAACAGCGACCACGAACACAATCAGTACGCCGGCGCGGAGCAGCAGCGCCACGATCGCCGCGGCGAAGCCGCCCAGCACCGGCCACTCGAGATTCCAGTGACGGTCTCCGTCCCCATCGGCCAGCCCAGCCACGACCAGCGCGGTCAGCATGGCGACGGGCAGGAAGCCGGCGATCCGCTGCACAGTGGGATTGGCCAGCACCGACTCCGGCAGCGAGACGCCGGCCAGTTTGAGCAGGTAGGAGCCGATGGAGGCGATCACCAGGGCCACGATCAGGGCGGTCATGCGCTGGCCTCCTTCGGCTTGGGCTTGGTGACCAGACCGGCCGCGATGGCTACTCCGGCTGCTGCGATGACGGGTACGCCGGCCGGTGCCACCGGGATCAGCAGGAACGCGACGAGTCCGCCGAGCGTCGCCACGATCTTCCCGGAACGGGTCTTCAGGGCCGGCCAGAGCAGTGCCAGGAAGACCGCCGGTGCGGCCGCATCGAGACCGAACCTGGCCGGGTCGATCGCCGTCCCGACCAACGCGCCGGTCAGCGAGCCGGTCTGCCAGCACGCGCACAGGATCAGACCCGTGGACCAGAACGCGTACCGCTTGGCGCGGGGTTCGACCTGGGCGATTGCCATCGCCGTGGTCTCGTCGATGACGAAGTGGGCGGTGACCAGCCGGCGCCAGCCGCGTGGCGACAAGATCTCCGAGATCGGTACGCCGTAGAAGGCATTCCGTACGCCGAGCAGCAGCGCGGCCGGGATCGCGGCCCAAACAGAGCCAGCGGCGGCGACGCCGACGAAGGCGAACTGAGACGCTCCGGAGAACATCACCAGACTCAGGATCATCGTCTGGCCGAGGCTGAGCCCGCTGCTGACCGAGACGGCACCGAAGGTCGCGCCGAAGACGCCGGCATAGATGCCGAGTCCGATGGCGGCCCGTAGCACCGCCGGATAGGCCTTCCTCAGGCTCAGCTCGTGCTCACTCACCGCAGCACCACCACCAGTTGGACGAGCAGGGGAGCGACCACCAGTGCCGGGAGCAGATTGCCGACCGGAATCGCTTTGAGCTGCAACAGTCGGATGCCGACCCCGACCAGCAACAGCCCGCCGGTCGCCGTGATGGCGGCCAGATGCGGATCGGGGAGGAAGTCACCAACGAGCACGCCGACCAGGGTGAGTGATCCCTGAATGACGCCGACGGCCAGAGCCGATGCCATCACGCCGACGCCGAGCGAAGCGGCGAAGGCGATCGAGGCGAAGCCGTCCAAGGTGGCCTTCAGCAACAGCTGATCCGTGCCCAGACCCAGCCCGTCAGAGAGCGAGCCCAGGATCGTCAGCGGCCCGACGCAGAACACCAGCGAGGACGACACGAACGCCTCCACGAAGCGTGCCTGAGATCCCTTCGCCTTGAACCGGAACTGCAGCCAGACCCCGAAGCCCTCCAGTCGGCGCTCGATATCGATCAGCGACCCGGCGATGCCACCGATCAGCAGCGAGCCGAGCACGATCAACACCGGCGCACTGCTGCCGACGGCATCCGACAATGCGGCGGAGGTCACCTCAATGGCTGATAGCGCGCCGATCAGCAGCGTGACCAGACCGAGAGCGTCGGTGACCGTGTCCCGCGTACGCTGCGGCAACCGGTGACCGAGCAGCAGACCGATGCTCGAGCCGACGATCACCGTGATGACATTGACGAGAGTGCCGAAACCAGGAAACACGAGTCGTGGTCGTCCTCAGCGAGGCGAGTTGTCAGGGTCGTCAGGCACGAACGCACGTTACCTGGATCGGACGGCTGACGCGGCCACCTATCCACCTGGCGTCCGGGTGCTTCCTCGGCTGTAGCTGTCCCCTGACCAACGGCTAAGGTGAATCGCCTCAGAGCGGAGCCTGAAAGAAAGCACGGAGGGAACGGCATGACACCAGCGGCTGACCCTCGGTGGGTCGAGGTGTCGCCGTCGCAGTTCACCCACGAGACCGAGGGCGTGCGCTACGTCAAGGACCTGCTGCCGAGTCAGCCGCCCTTCCGAGCCTGGTCGAACTTCGAGTTCCGCGACTCTCACGGTCGCTGGCATGAGGTCGATCTGCTGGTGCTCGGACGACGGCGACTGCACCTGGTCGAACTCAAGTACTACTCGGGTCGGCTGCGCGGAGACGACCACCGCTGGTTGCGCGACGGTCATCGCGCCGAAGACTCTCCGCTCAAGCTGGCGCGCCGCAAGGCGCAGTATTTGGCGAGCAAGCTCCAAGACGAGTTTCGGAGTTGGGTCCGCGAGAAGAGGGTGCAAAACGCACCCCCGGTACGCGAGGTCGTTCCGTTCATCCAGGAGGCCGTGTTCCTGCACCACCCAGGTCTACGGTGCGAACTGTCGGAAGCGAGCGCGCTCGGTCTCTACGGGCTCGACGGGCAGGCGCGAACCACCCGCCTGCCGGGGATCTCCGACCTGCTGCTGGAGCCGGCTCGACCCGGCGTCGCCATTCACGAGCGCATCGTGGCCGAGTTGATGGCACGCATCGGGCTGGTGCCCCGGCGCGAGCGCGAAGCCGGATCCTGGGTGATCGAAGGCGAGCCGGTCGGTGAAGGCGACGGCTGGCAGGACTGGGATGCCTTCCACCGCTTCACTCAGCGGGAGCGCGCCCGGATCCGCTTCCAGATCGCCGCCCCGGGAGCCAGTGACGACGAGCGCCGCCGGATCCGGCGCATCGCCGAGCACGAGTTCACCGTGATGCGACGGCTGAACCACGAGGGCCTGCTGGCCCCGCAGGACCTGGTCGAAGCCGACTTGGGTGTCGGCCTGGTCTACCCACTCGACGAGTCCTGGCAGCGACTCGACCTTTGGCTGGCCGACCGACCGGACGGCATCCCTTTGACTACCCAGCTCGCCATCATCCGCCAGGTGGGCGAGACCCTCCAGTACGCCCACGGCAACCGGGTTGTGCACCGCGGCATCCGCCCCGGCGCGGTCTGGGTGCGTGAGCAGGGCAGCGCTGTCACCGTCCAGGTTCGCGACTGGCAGAGCGCCGGCCAGGTGCCGTTTACCGACCAGACGGCATCGTCCGCCGGCGGCGTTACAGCCCTCTTCGATCCGAGCAAACTCATCGGCGACGACGCTGGTGGTCTGGGACCTTTCGCCGCACCGGAGGGCGCCTTGGCCGCCGGCGTGGACCGCGTCCGGGTCGATGTTTTCGGCCTGGGCGCCCTCGCCTTCTATCTGCTGGCCGGCCAGCCGGCTGCGACGTCCGCGTCGACGCTTCGGGATCGGCTCCGCGAGCAGTCGGGCCTCGATCTCGCTCCCGAGCTGCCGCAGGTGTCGTCTACCTTGCGCCGGGCCATCCTGCATGCGACCCGGCCGGCGGTCAGCGAGCGGACCGCGGACGTGACCGCCTTCCTGGCCGAGCTGAGTGAGGCCGAGCGGGTCGAGACCGAGCACGAACCGGTGGTCGATCCACTGGAGGCGCCACCCGACGCCATCATGGACGGGCGGTTCCGGCTGATCCGCCGGCTCGGCACCGGCTCCACCGCAGTAGGCCTGCTGGTCCGCGACCTGGCGCATGCCGACAGCGAGCGGGTGCTGAAAGTGGCCGTCGACGACGCGGCACGGCAGCGGCTGCACGACGAGGCCGAGGTGCTGACTGGTCTCCGCAGCCCTCGCCTGGTCTCACTGGTCGAGGGACCACTGATCGTGGGCGGCCGGACTGCCCTGCTGCTGGAGAGCGCGGGTGAGCAGACGCTGGCCCACGCGCTGAGCGCCCGCGGCCGGATGTCGCTCGACCTCTTGGAGCGTTGGGGCACCGACATTCTGGAGGCCCTGATTGCTCTCGACCGGGCCGGCGTCGACCACCGTGACATCAAGCCCAGCAATCTCGGGGTCCGCGAGATCCGGGCCACTCGAGAAGACCGCGCCGCGCATCTGGTGCTGTTCGACTTCTCCCTGTCGCGCGCTGCCGCCTCGGCGCTGCGGGCGGGAACGCCGCCGTACCTGGATCCGTTCCTGGGAGCCGACGGTCGGGACCGGTACGACTCGGCGGCCGAGCGGTACGCAGCCGCTGCCGTACTGCTGGAGATGGCTACCGGGCAGCCACCGCAGTACGGCGACGGTCTGTCGGATCCGGCGGTCATCGACGCCGAGGTGACGCTCCGGCTGGATCGCTTCGACCCGGCTGTGGCGCACGAGATGCTGTCGTTCTTCCAGCGGGCTCTGGCTCGCCGGGTCGCTGACCGGCAGCACACGGCGGCCGAGCTGCTCGCCGGCTGGCAGCAGGTGTTCGGTCAGTCCCACACCACCGCCCCCGACAACGCCGACGAGCTGGTCGGCGCTGCGACCCTGGAGACATCCTTGACCGGGTCCGGGCTGTCCGCTCGGGCATTGTCGGCACTGGAGCCATTGGGTGTGACCACGGTTGGCGAGCTGGTCGCTGTGGATCCGGTACGGCTGAATCGGCTGCCAGGGGTGGCGCGCGCCACGCGTGACCAGATCAAGGAGGCGGTGTCGCGCTGGCGGGCCCGGCTCGGGCCGGTGCGCGGTCGTCGCGATGGGGGGTCGTGGCAGCAGAGCACGCTGCCGGTTCCGTACGACCTGGCCGAGATGCTGCTCGCGCCGACCCACGCACGCAGGGCCCGGATCCGAACCGCCCTGGCGTCGATGATGCTGGGGGTGACCGGCCAGGCCGATGCGTTCGCGACCCAGGCTCAGCTGGGGGCTCTGCTGCCTGAACCGGTCACCGCCGCTCGTGTTACGCAGGTGGTGGCCGAGCTCCACGATCTGTGGGCGGCGGATGAGACCACCTTGACCTTGCTGACCCGGCTGGGTGCGGAGGTGGATGCTCGACTGGACGTGCTGGGCGGCGTCGCCACAGCGGATGAGCTGACCAGGCACCTGCTCGCCTTGATGGTGACCGACCCGGCGAACGAGCCCTCCGACTCCGAACGCATCGCGGCAGGCGTGCTCCGCATCGCCGTCGATCGACGTCGGGCTCTGTCTCGGGCCGATGAGCGGACAGTAGAGTATGTGGTTCGGCGCCGTGACCCGTCACCTCTCTTGGTTGCCCGCGAGGCCAGCCTCCTTGACCTTGCAGGCCAACTCGGGGAGGAAGCGGACCGGCTGCTTCGAGACGCCAGCCCGGCCGACCCGACCATCGCCGTCCTGGCCGCTATTCGCGTGAACGAGGAGCTGAGCAGGGCCGCTGGTGGAGTTGACCAGCTGCCAGTCGCGCTGCGGGGGTCGACCCGTCTGGCAGGGCTTGCTGCTGCCACTTCGACCGCTGCCGCGCTCTCCGGCACTGGTGAGCTCCACCACCGAGGGCTGCCGTTGCCCCGAGCCATCGCCCACGCTCTCGGCTCCTTGGCGGCCGGTCAGGCATTGCCGCCGACCGAGATCCGGGATCGAGTCCGCGTGCGGTTCCCGGCGCTGCGACCGCTGCCGGAGCGGCCTCGGCTGGATCAACTGATCGCTGACTCAGGACTGGGGTTGCGCTACGACGACCGGGAGCGGGTCTATCGGGCGCCGCGCGCCGACCACGGCACAACTGGCCTGCCCTCGCGTCAAGTCACCGACATCGCACCGGAGCCAACCCCGGTCTCCGCCCTGGGTGCGATCGGCCAACGGCTGGCCGACAGTCTCGCCCGCCGCTCGTTCCTCGCACTCGGCGTCCCAGCCCGGGCCCTGCTCAAGCTGCCCACCGTGCTCGAGACCACCTACTCGGCTCGCTTGATCAACATCTCGGCGGAGCTGATCGCGATCATGCACCAGCAGGCCGACCAGGTCGGACTGCCCTGGGCCCGGGTCCGGGCCGCTGACGCCCAGCCATCGGGCAGCCGAGACGCACAGGGCATCAAGGCGTTGGTCGAGCGCAGCCTGCCGCTGCTGGAAGAGCGCATCCAGGCAACGCTGGAAGATGCCGGACCGGGTCCGGTGGTGCTCGCTGACGCAGAGCCGTTGGCCCGCTACGGCGCGGTCAACCGGCTGAGCCGGTGGACGGACCTCGGGACCCGCCGCTCACGAGCCGTCTGGCTGGTCGTTCCACAGCTGCACGCCAACCAGGGCGCCCTGCTGGATCACAAACCGGTGCCGTTGGCCGCCCCGGGACAGTTCGTGCCCGTCGACTCCAGCTGGGTCGATGCCCAGTACGCCGCCATTGCTGAGCCTGTCCAGGAAGGAGCATCCGCGTGATCAACGCCGCAGCCCTGGTCGCCGACCTGAAGAAGCAGGTGCTCGTCCTGGAGGACGACATCCGCGGGCGACTCGAGCAGCTGCCGGTGATCAAGGCGGACTGGCAGGCCCGACACCGCCGCCAGGTCGACGCCGACCGCACCGCCAGTGCTTGGACCTCCTGGCGGGACGACCAGATCACCCAGGCCGCGGTGGCTTGGGTGCTGACTACGGTGTTCGTCCGGTTCTGCGAGGACAACGGCCTGCTCTCCCCGGTCTGGATCGCCGGTCCGCCAACTCGCCGGCAGGAGGCACTGGACGCCCAACTCGCCTACTTCCGGGAGCACCCAGACGACAGCGACCGGGAGTGGTTGGACCAGGCGACCGCTCATCTGGCCAAGCGACCGGCAACGGCTGGGTTGGTCGACGAGCACTCCGGGCTCTGGCTGGTGTCACCATCGGGTCAGGCGTGCTCGGACCTGATCGCCTTCTGGCGGCAGCGCACCGAGGACGGCGCCCTGCTGTACGACTTCACAGACGAGCAGTTGACCACCCGGTTCCTTGGTGATCTGTACCAGGATCTGTCCGATCATGCGAAGAAGACCTACGCCCTGCTGCAGACGCCGGAGTTCGTGGAGGAGTTCATCCTCGACCAGACCATGGACCCGGCTCTTGCCGAGCGCCCGCTCGAAGGCTTCCGACTGATCGACCCGACCTGCGGCTCCGGCCACTTCCTGCTTGGCGCCTTCCGACGGCTGCTCGATCGGTGGGACAAGGCGGCGCCCGGGATGGAGCTGCAAGCCCGCGTGAACCTGGCCCTCAAGTCGGTTTACGGCGTAGACCTCAACCCGTTCGCAGTGGCCATTGCCCGCTTCCGACTCACGGTCGAAGCCTTGCGAGCCTGCGGTCTCAGGTCCCTGGAGCACGCCCCGCACTTCGACTACCACGTCTACACCGGCGACTCGCTACTCTTTGGAGCTAGCGATTCTCCGTTACCGTTCGACGGTGCGGATCCTGATCTGCTGGCGAGTCAAGTTTCCTACTCAACAGAAGACGCGTACGAATTAAGAAGCGTCCTAGCACCCAGTAGATATGATGCGGTCGTTGGTAATCCCCCATACATACCGGTAAAGGATCCAGTGCTCAAGCGAGAGTACAAACGGAGGTACTTGAGCTGTAAGGCAAACTACGCGTTGACGGTCCCTTTTGTTGAGCGCTTCTTCCAACTTGCAGTCGCTCGCACAGATAATCGACCGTCGGGCTGGGTGGGCATGATCGCCTCCAACTCTTTCATGAAGCGAGAGTTCGGAGACAGGTTGGTTGAGGAGTATCTACCAAGAGTCCGCCTCGTGCGCGTTATCGATACCGAAGGCGCATGGATTCCTGGACACAACGCCGATGGCACGCCAACTGTAACCATCGTTGGTCGGAACGAGCCCCAGGATGGTCGAGTTATTCGGGTTCTTACGGGAAAAGGACTGCGCGAGACCAGGGCTACGGCTCGTGTTGGAGGCAGCGCGCACTGGCTGCGAATTGTGGAGCGCGTGGAGGAGCCTGGATATGAGGATGACTGGATAACCGTAGGCGACCGCGACCCCTCAGAGCTTTCGAGGCACCCATGGATACTTGCTGGCGGCGCGGTTCCCAAGCTTATGTCCAAACTGGAAACGGGTCCCCGCCGACTTCGCGACGTTACAAGGGACGTAGGGTTTATGGCCGTGACCCGCGAGGACGATGCTTACCTCCGTGGCGGGCATGTTCTACAACGACTCGGGATCGGCGAAGGATCTCGCCGTAGGTTCTGCGCAGGGGGAGATCTGCGCGATTGGCGGGCCATAGGCGGGATGGATGCTATCTGTCCATATGGCAGCGATGGAAAGCCGGCGATTGACGATCAAGCCAGGAAGGCTCTTTGGCCACTAAAGGCGAGCCTGATGAATCGTCGAGCCCAGAGTGGTTACCAGGTAGATATTGGCTTGCATTGGTGGGAATATTCGCAGATGAACGAGCGTCGCCTGTTATCGCAAAGGGTGATTGCCTATGCTGAAGTAGCGACGCACAATCATTTCGTCATCCGTTCCGATGACTCCGTTTATGGTAGGACTGCTCCTTGCATTGCACTGCCAGACTCGATGACCGACGAGGAAGTTCAAGGCCTCTGCGGCTTCTTGAATTCTTCATTGGCATGCTTTTGGTTGCGTCAAAGGTGCAAACCCAAGGGCGGGGCGGCCGGCGATGTCTGGAGGCGCACATACCAGTTCAACGTCAGCAACGTGGCCGAGATTCCGATTCCGGAGGACCTTCCCTATAGTCTGGCCAGAAGGATTCAGGAACTTGTGCTTGAAACTCGTGACCTTGATCCGCTGATGACGAGCCCGCTAAAACTCCGGAGTGACGCTAGCAACAAATACAGTTCAAGTCTGGCGCACATGATCTCATTGCAAGAGGAGCTGGACTGGTACGTATATGGCGTCGTGGGAGTCTTCCAATCGGCCTCGATGCAGATGTGGTGCGAGTTTCCACCCAAAATTCTGCCCGGCCAGAGGGCCTTCGAAATCGCATTGGCTCGGGGCGTATCCAAGGCTGGCGAAATTCCTACGTGGTTTGCGGAACATGGCATAGTTCCACATACTGAGTTGCCATCTGGCTGGTCTCCGAGCTATCGCGCATTGGTCGAGCGAAGGATTGAAATGCTCGGCAGCGACGACCTGCTCGGCCTTCTCGAGCGTCCCGAATATAAGCGGCGTTGGTCAACATGGGACGACTGGAACTCTCGATATGACCAATCGCTTAGAGATTGGATTCTTTCTGAACTTGAGTCACGCCGATTTTGGTTTTCGGAAGGCTCGCATCCGCGACCAATCTCAATCGCTCAGCTCGCAGATATGGTGTCGCGGGAAGAATTGCTCGTGCGTGCAATATGTATGCTGGAGCGCCGCCCAGATGTGTCGATCGTGCCGTTCTTGTCCAACTTGCTGACAGGAGAAGCTGTCCCCTTTTTGGCGGCTTATCGGATGACAGAGGGCGGTCTTCGAAAGAGTGATTCTTGGCGCGAGATTGTCAACAGTCAAATGGAGGACGGAGACGAATTTCCTCGCCCAGCGGCTTTGCCGCGGCCGTTCGAGGAGCAGGACTTCAGGTCAAGCATCTGGTGGCAGGCTCGCGGCAAGCTGGACGTGCCGAAGGAGCGGTTCATCCTCTACCCCGACGCTGGCCGCAGTACCGATTCCACCCTGTTGTTGGGCTGGGCGGGTTGGGACCATGCCGAGCAGGCGCTGGCCCTCGCCATGATCATCGCCGAGCGCGAGGAGGAAGGCTGGACCGATGAGCGCCTGATTCCGTTGGTCGCTGGCCTGGCGGAGCTGCAGCCGTGGGTGGAGCAGTGGCATGCCGAGGTCGATCCCACCTACGGTGTCAGCCTGGCCGCGTTCTGCCGCGAGCAGCTGGCCGAGCGGTCTCGCCAGGTCGGGCGGTCGCCGGAGCAGCTGGCCGACTGGCGACCGAAGCCAGCCACCCGAGGAAGGAGGGCACGCACGTGAGCGCGCTGCTGCGTGACGTCATCGACATCCCCGAGCATGCGGGTGCAGAGGACTACGTGCTTCGGCTGACCGACAGCGTCGGCGCCGGCCACGCAGTGGCTGCGGTGGACAACTACGTGGTCACCCCGGCCCTCGCCGACGCCTTCGAGCGCGCGCTGGCCCTGGTGGCAGATGCGGTCACCAGCCGGATCAGCCGCGGCGCCTTCCTGACCGGCTCGTTCGGCTCCGGCAAGAGCCACTTCATGGCCGTACTGCACGCCGTGCTGCGCCAGGACCCCGTGGCCCGCGCCAAGCTCGAGCTGCAACCAGCGATCGGCTCGGTCGACCCGGTGCTGCGTGACAGGACGATCCTGCCGCTGGCCTTCCATCTGCTGGGAGCGGAGTCCTTGGAGGACGCGCTCTTCGGTGGCTACCTGCGGCAGATCCGAGCCCTGCACCCGACCGCGCCGCTTCCCAGCCTGCACCAGTCCGACGGGCTGCTGGCCGATGCCGAGCGAATGCGCGACGTCTTGGGTGACCAAGAGTTCTTCGCCCAGCTGAACGGAACGGACAGCGTTGGCGACGGTGTCGACGAGTGGTCGGCGCTGCTCGGCTCCGGCACCTGGAACGCCGACAGCTACGCCCAGGCGCGTGCTGCCAGTCCCGAGTCCCCGCAACGGCAGTCGCTGGTGTCGGCTCTGGTCGAGCGGTTCTACCAGTCCTACGTCCGGCAGGCTCGCTACGTCGACCTGGACACCGGCCTGGCCGCGATCGCCGCACACGCTCAGGCACTGGGCTACGACGCCGTGGTCCTCTTCCTTGACGAGCTGGTGCTGTGGCTGGCCTTCGCCGTCCAAGATCGGGAGTTCTTCCGGCGTGAGTCGCAGAAGATCACCAAGCTGGTCGAGTCCGGGATCGGACACCGACCCATCCCGCTCGTCTCCTTCGTTGCTCGGCAGATGGACCTTCGCCGTTGGTTCGCCGACGCCGGCGCCAGCGGAGCCGAGCAGGATGCGCTGGATCGGGCCTTTCGTCACCAGGAGGGCCGCTTCGCCCAGATCGCACTGGGCGACGACAACCTGCCCTACGTCGCCCAGCAGAGGCTGCTGCGACCCAAGAACGACGAGGGGCGCCGCATCTTGGACGAGGCGTTCGGTCGCATCAGTCACCGAGCGGGTGTCTGGGACGTGCTGCTGGACGGCATCAACACCGACGAGCAGCACCGCGGCGCTGACGAAGCCGCGTTCCGACAGACTTACCCTTTCTCGCCAGCGCTGGTCTCCACCTTGCGATCGCTGGCCAGCGTCATGCAGCGGGAGCGGACCGCGCTCAAGGTCATGCAACAGATGCTGGTGGATCGGCGCGACACACTCACCGTCGACGACGTCATTCCGGTGGGAGACACGTTCCCGTACGTGGTGCAGGGCGCGCAGCCGCTGGATCAGAAGGTGGCGGCGCTGTTCCGCTCGGCCAACACCTTGTATGCCGACAAGTTGGAGCCGCTGCTGCGTGAGCCGTACGAGCTGACCGAGGGGCAATTGGACGGTCGCGAGCCACTCCCGGCCGGCCTGGTGGCCAACCAACGGCTGGCCAGGACTCTGCTGCTGTCGGCGGTCGCACCGAACGTGCCCGCGCTGAAGGGGCTGACGGCCTCCAGACTCGCCTCCCTCAACCACGGCTCGATCGTCAGCCCGCTGCCTGGCAACGAGGCCACTATGGTGACCAGCCGCGTCCGCGACTGGGCCCGGCAGGTGCCCGAGATCCACCTGGACAGTGACGTCCGCAACCCGGTGATCCGGATGCAGCTGTCCGACGTCGACTACGAGTCGATCGTCGAGAAGGCCAAGGGGGAGGACAACGAGGGCCGCCGCCGGGAGCTGATCAAGTCGATGGTGGCGAGCGGGCTCGGGATCGAGCTTGGCCCAGAAGACGTCCGGGGCGCGTATGTCCACCAGATTGTCTGGCGAGGATCCCGCCGTGACGTGGACCTCGTGTTCGGCAACGTGCGTGATCCTGGTTGGCTCTCCGACGAGCAGTTCCAGAACCGGCCGAACACCTGGCGGGTGATCATCGACCACCCGTTCGACGAGGCGGGCCACTCCTGGTTGGAGGACTCCGAGCGGTTGGACTCGCTGATCTCCCGCGAGCGCCATGCGCAGACCATCGTGTGGCTGCCTCGCTTCTTCACCGAGGAGCGGATGCGCGATGTTCGTCGTCTGGTGATCTTGAACTGGCTGCTGGACGGCAGCGGTGACCGGTGGACCTCCCACGCAGATCATCTGAGTGAGACCGACCGCGTGCAGGCGCGGGCGATTCTGGAGTCCTCCCGCACCACGCTGCGGCACACGGTCGAGCGAGCCATCCAGGTGGCGTACGAGGCAGCAGCCCCGACTCGGTCCGGCGACGTCATCGATGACGCGCACGAGCGGGTGCTCACCTCACTGGATCGCGGCTTCGATCCGCAGCGCCCGGTCGGTGTCACTCTGGCCGCGGCTTTCGCCAATCTGCTGGAGCAGGCGTTCGACGCGACTTATCCGGCGCATCCACGCTTCCAGCCATCCGACATCGAGGTTCGGCCCCGCGATCTGAAGGCCGTCTACGAGCACGTCGAGCGTGCGATGGCCGATCCCGACCGGCGGGTGCCGCTGCAGGGCGATATCGCTGCCGTCCGCCGGGTGGCCAATCCGCTTGGGGTCGGTCACGCCGCCGAGACCCACTTCGTGTTCGGCGACGACCGACTGCAGCCGTGGGCGGCGGAGTTCGAGCGCGAGCTGGGCCGACGAGGCAACGCCACTGGGCCTGTGACCGTAGGAGAGGTCGAGCGCTGGATCGAGAGCATGACCCCGCCCAACGGGCTCCGATCCGAGGTCAAGCACCTCATCGTGCTGGCCTGGGCGGCACTGCGGCGGCGCGCCTGGTTCGCGTACGGAGCGCCTATTCCGGCACCTGCGCCGGGCGCTCTCCGTCCGGAGATGGAGATGCGAGAGCAGGCCATGCCGGAGCCGACGGACTGGTCGGTGGCTAACGATCGGGCCGGGCGGCTGTTCGGTACCACCGGGGGGCGGCACCTCACTCCCCAGGCCGTGGCTGATCTGGCGCAGCGGGTCAAGGAGGCGGTGCAGGCTCGCTATCAGGCGGTGCAGGATCTGGTTCCGGCAGTGGAGCGGGCGTACGGACGTGTTGATCTTGATGCCGGTGGCGCCGGTCAGCGCCTGGCCACCGCCAAGTCCGCGGCCGAGCTCACGCAGGTGCTGCGTCACCTCGACGGGGTCGACCTCATCCGTCGGCTCGCCGTGGCCGATGTCGGCAACGAGACCGCCTTGGCCCGGTCCATGTCTACTGCCGGCGCCGTTGCCTCCGCGCTCGGCCAGTTCCGTTGGGAACGGTTGCGGCCGCTGCAGGACGCTCAACGCGGCGAGGGTCCCCGAGCAGAGCAGGCCGCTGACATCCTGGAGGACGTGCGACGCAGCCTGGAGTCCGACGAGATGGTGGTCGGCATCGTGGGCGCGCTCGAACGGGCGGAGACGGCCCTGTTCACTTGGCTGACCCCACCGACTCTTCCGGATTCTCCCGTGCGGCGCCAGGATCAGGAGCAGCAGCGGCGGACCCACCCTTCGGCTGGCCGCCGAACCCTCGCTGCCGGGGACAGCCCGGTCGCTGTCGTCTCGGAGCTGCAGGCTGTCCGGGACGCACACCCGGGCAGGGCGATCATCGTGGAATGGCACGTCGAGGAATGACCACCGTCGCCCGGTCCTCCCATGCCACCGTTGTCTCGCCGGCCATGGTGCACGCCATGATCGACTACGTCCTCGGCCAGCGCTACGGCAGCCGGGACGGTGTGCTCGGCATCCGCGGCCGGCTGGCAGGCGAGGATCGGTTGATCACCGAGCATCGTGGACGACCGGTTGAGGTCAGCTACGCCGAGTCGGCCCTGGCCGCGCGGGAGGTCTTGCTGGGCTGGCGTCCCGATCGCTGGTCGGTGCTGGTCACCGACCGCGGCGAGGATGATCTCGGCGCGGGAGTTCTGGCTCATCTGATCGGGCAGCGGCTGCGCAGCCCGGACCCGTGGCAGGCCGTCCGGCAGCGCTTCGGCGCCGTCGCTGTCGACGTACGACTGACGTCGATTCCCGCTCAGCAGGGGATTGCCCAGGGACTGCTGGAACTGATGCCGGCCCAGGGGTGGCCGGCCGCGCCCGCCGGGATGCTCACCCGCGATCACGCCTTCGGTTCCGTGGCCCGGACCGTGCTGGGTCTCGATGCCTCTGCACTCGATCTGGTTTCCGTGCTGGGATGGACGACCAGAGCCGACGCCACCCGTGGTCTCGGTGAGCTGCGCGAGGCCGGTGGCGACGCCTTGGCGGACGCAATCGTGGACTGGATTGCGGACGCTGCCGGTGAGGCAGCCCCGGCGGTCCGCCGGCTCTTTCGAGATGGTCGGCCCGGCGATCTCGTACCGCTGGGTCTGGTAGTCGGGTTCCTGCACGCCGAGACCCGCCACCGCCATGAAGCCGAGGTGGCTGTTGCGCGGCTTTCAGGTCATCTCGGTGGCATCGGGGACGGTGCCGTCGAGCAGGCTATGCGGTTGATCGGTCCGCAGGCGGAGACGGTCACCGCCACGCTGCTCACCGACGACCGCACGAGGCCCGATGCCGATCGGACCATAGCGGCCGCGGACGGGTTGATCCGCGTCGCCGGAGCAGAAGGCTTGGCCGAGCGATCCGACCTGTTGCGAACGGGCCTACAGCGGAGGCTGCATCGACTGGCTGACGGCTTGCGGGCGCCGGTGGCAGCTGCCGAGGAGATCGAGCACGCCTGGCAGGCGGTCCTCGGGCACGTGCTGGCGAGGGTGGACCCACGGCTGCCGGTGTTCCAGGCATCGGTCCGACTGGCACGCTGGTTGCAGGTCGTCGAGTCGTCGGACACCTCGGTCAACGACACGCTGGCAGCGCTCAGCCGACGCCAGGCGGATACCGACGGGTGGGTCGACGCCGCGGTCAATGACGCCGCCGGCGGGGTGGACGATCCGGCATTGGGAACGGTGCTGGAAGGCCTACTGGGACTCGTTCGTGCCGTCCGGGATCGACATGACCTCGAGTTCGCCCAGTCCCTGGCGAACGGCGTGCGGGACGAGGAAGGAGCCGAGGACGGCTACCTGGAGCACGACGGCAGCCGGGTCTACCTGCTGGAGCACGTACTGCCGGAGGTGGTCTTCCCGCTCGCTCGCACGGAGTTGGTGCTGCTGCTGGTGCTCGATGGTCTGAGCACCGGGGTGGCCACCGAGGTGTTCACCGACCTACTGGACAATCCGACTGCCGTCTGGGCGGAGCGGCTGGACGACGGGAGCCCTCGCCGAGCCGCCGCGTTGGCGGTGTTGCCGAGTGTCACCGAGGTGAGCCGGACGTCGCTGTTGTCCGGTGAGCTGGTCGCGGGTCCACAGGATCGTGAGACGCGAGGCTACGAGGAGCTGACCCGTGCTCACGGCCTGACCGGATCGCCGCTGTTCCATAAGCGCGACTTGGAGGTGGCCAGGCTCGGCCACTCTTTGGCGGATCGAGTGCGGCACGCCATCGACGATCCCGGCACCCGTCTGGTCAGCGCGGTGCTCAACACCATCGACGACGCCCTGGATCGGAGCGACCCGGCGGGCACCCACTGGAGCGTGGACGCCGTCAAGCACCTGCGGCCCCTGCTGGACCGGGCCCGCGAAGCGGGCCGGACCGTGGTGATCGCCTCCGACCATGGACACGTTGTCGAGCGTCGTCTCGGTCAGCAGCGGGCCCACCCCGGCAGCAGCACGACCCGCTATCGGAACGCCGAAGAGCCGGTGCATGCCGACGAGGTGATGATCGAGGGGTCACGCGTACTGAGCGCGGACCATCGCGCGGTGCTGGCCGTGTCCGAACGGCTACGGTACGGGCCGATGAAGGCCGGCTACCACGGGGGAGCAGCGCCTGCCGAGGTCGTGATACCGGTGTTGATCATGGTCCCGATCGAACGGGCCCAGGATCCCGGGGTGCGTCTGGCCCCGTCCCAGCAACCTGCATGGTGGTCCGAGCCTGTCGGGGCCGCTCATGCCCCCCAGTCAACTGGATCACCGAACGTCGATCCTCCGACCCTGTTTGATGACGAGCTGGCGGATTCGTCGCCGCTGCCGAGACCGGACTGGGTGACAAGGCTGCTGCACTCGTCGGCGTATCGAGCGCAGAAGCAGGTGGTCGGGCGGCTGGCGATCACTGACGAGCAGGTGAGCCGAGTGCTCACGAGGCTCCTGACCGCACCACAGCACCGTCTGGCGTCGCAGCAGTGCGCGCTCGTTCTCGAGGTCGCACCGGCCAGGCTGCCAGGGGCCCTGGAGCAGATCCGCAAGCTGCTCAATATCGAGGGTTACGCCGTGATCGCGCGTGAACCGGCGACGGGCGCGGTGATCCTGGATCTTGAGCTCGCGGTGGAACAGTTCGGGGTAACGCTGTGACCGACCCTGGGCCCGTGTCGCCGCGCCGCCGACGGGAGGTGCTGGATGCGCTGCGTCGAGGCACTGTGCCTGCGCAAGGACTGGATCTGCTCGCGGTTGGCCTGCGGCCATTCGAGTCCACGCTCAGCGATGAGCTGACCACAGTCGCTGGCGGCGGCTCGGTCTTCAAGGCCGTGCGCGGTGAGTACGGATCGGGCAAGACATTCTTCGCTCGCTATCTGAGCGAACTGGCGTTGCGGCGAGGCTTCGCCGCGGCGGAGGTGCAGATCTCGGAGACCGAGACGCCGCTGCACCGGCTGGAGACGGTCTACCGCCGCATTGTGGAGTCGTTGCGGACCTTGTCGGTACCGCCGAGCGCGTTCCGTTCTGTGCTCGACTCCTGGCTGTTTACCGTGGAGTCGGACGTCGAGGAGAGCGGTGAGGGCTCAGTTGCCTCGGTCGACCGAGTGCTGGAGCAACGGCTCACTGCGGTGCGAAACACCACACCCGCGTTCGCGCAGGCGCTGCGGGCCTATCGGGCCGCCGTGTCGGGCGGTGACCAGTCGACCGCGGACTCGCTAATCGCCTGGCTCGGCGGTCAGCCACATGTGGCCGCCGCCGCAAAGCGATCTGCCGGGATTCGCGGCGACCTCGATCACTTCGGTGCGATGGGTGCTTTGCAGGGACTGCTCCTGGTACTGAGGGACGCTGGGCATCCCGGGTTGGTGGTCGTGCTCGATGAGGTAGAGACGCTGCAGCGGGTGCGCGGGGATGTGCGGGACAAGGCACTGAACGCGCTACGGCAGCTGATCGACGAGATGGACGCCGGCCGCTACCCAGGTCTGTACCTGATGATCACCGGCACCCCAGCCTTCTTCGAGGGACCGTCCGGGCTGTCTCGGCTGCCGCCGTTGGCGCAGCGCCTGCACGCCGACTTCACTGCTGAGCGACGCTTCGACAACCCCAGAGCAGTGCAGATCCGGCTGGCCGGATTCACCCGGGGATCCCTGGTGGAGCTGGGAGTTCGGGTCCGAGATCTTTACGCAGAGGGTAGCGATCACGCAGATCGGGTCCGCGCTCTTGTCGACGATGCATACCTGGGTGTGCTGGCTGATGCGGTGGCCGGCTCGCTAGGCGGCAGTATCGGCGTTGCCCCACGAGTCTTCCTCAAGAAGCTCGTCGGAGATGTGCTGGACCGCGTTGATCAGTTCGAGGACTTCGACCCACGGCAGCACTACCGGTTGACCGTCACCGACGCAGAACTGACCGCGACCGAGCGTGCGACGGCGAGCTCCCCGCGAGCTCGCGGGGCTCAAGGACCGGACGATATCGATCTCGAGTTTTGATGACGGACGGTCGCGAAGCAGCTGATCCTTTTCAGGTGTTGCATCCGGTGGTGCAGCACCACATCGTCAACACCCTTGGCTGGACGAGCTTGCGGCCATTGCAGTCCCAGGCGATCGAGCCCATCGTGGCAGGACAGGACGCCCTGTTGCTGGCTCCGACCGCCGGCGGGAAGACCGAGGCCGCTTTGTTCCCACTCCTCACCCGGATGGCGGCTGATGACTGGCGGGGCACATCTGTGCTCTACGTGTGCCCGCTGCGGGCCCTCCTCAACAACCTTGAGCCGCGACTGTCCGCGTACGCGGGCTGGCTGGGCCGAACAGCAGCCGTTCGCCACGGCGACACCAAGCAGTCGGTGCGCCGCCGGTTGACGATCGAACATCCCGATGTGCTGCTGACAACGCCGGAGTCGCTGGAGTCGATGCTCGTCTCAGCGGTCACCGATCCTCGATCCTTACTGTCAGATGTCCGCGCAGTCGTAGTGGACGAGATTCATGCCTTCGCCGGCGACGACCGGGGCTGGCACCTCCTCGCGGTGCTTGCCCGCGTGAGCGAGATCGCGGGCCGCCGGTTGCAACGGATCGGCCTGTCGGCGACCGTTGGCAACGCTACAGAGCTGTTGTCTTGGTTCCAAGGCTCGACGTCAGCGGATCGCGGAGTAGGCCAGGTGATCAGTCTGGAGATCGGCAACCGGTCGAACGAGGGCAGCGTGGTCGAACCGTCGATCGAGATCGACTATGTGGCGTCCCTGGTGAATGCGGCGAAGGTCATCTTTGCACTGCACACGGGGGAGAAGCGGCTGGTCTTTGCCGAGACACGAGCGAATGTCGAGGTGCTGGCGAACCAGCTGCGTCGGCTCGGCACCGAGACGTACGTGTCGCATTCCTCCTTGAGTTCTGACGAGCGGCGTCGGGCGGAGCAAGCGTTCGCCGAGGCCCGGGACTGCGTCATCGTGTCGACCTCAACCCTGGAGCTGGGGATCGATGTCGGTGATCTTGATCGGGTGATCCAGGTCGGCACTCCGCAGACCGTCGCATCCTTCCTGCAACGGCTCGGGCGCACCGGGCGCCGACCCGGCAGCAGTCGCAACCTGCTGTTCCTGGCCGTGACAGACGATGAACTCGTGCAGACGACGGCGCTGGCGCTGCTCTGGGAGGAGGGCTTTGTCGAGCCAGTAGTGCCGCCTCCGTTGCCACGGCATGTGCTGGCCCAGCAACTCGTGGCGCTGGCGCTACAGAAGCGGGCTCTCCCACGGGGCTCGTGGTGGCAGCCGTTAGGCGGACTTGCGCTCGGGTCAGATGTCGATCGGGAGTTGATCACCGATTGGATGGTCCAGACCGGTCACCTCGATGTCGACGGCCCGATGGTGTTCGTCGGCCCTGAAGCGGAGAAGCAGTTCGGTCGCCGGCATTTCCTCGAGTTGCTGTCGGTCTTCACGTCCTCGCCGCAGTTCACAATCGTGCACGGCCGAACCGAGATCGGTCAGGTTGACCCCTTCGTACTCGTCCGCAAGGTGACTGGACCTCGCGTGCTCGCACTGGCCGGGCGGGGGTGGCTGGTGACCGCGATCGACTGGGCCAGGCGGCGCGCGCACGTCGAGCCGGCCGACGTGTCTGGCGCCGCTCGCTGGATCAGCGTCGGGCAGCCGCAGACACACGAGTTCGTCGATGCCCAGCGGCGAGTGCTGCTCGGTGCTCTGCCGACCCGAACACGGCTGTCGCGCCGGGCGATTGAGCACCTGCCGGCGGTGCACGCGGAGTACCTGAACCGGGTTGATGCGGACAGCACGCTGGTTGTCACTGACGCCGGTCGCACTCGGTGGTGGACCTGGGCCGGTGGCCGAGCGAACGCGATCCTGGTTGCTGCATTGGAGTCGGTCGACCCAACGCTGGTCGATGACGACTACGTGTACGACAACCGCCAAATAGGGCTGCGCAGCAGTGTCGGTGCTCATGACCTGCGACGGACCGTGCACGAGGTGCAAGCTCGGGTGAGCGACCTTGCGGGTCTCCGGCCTTTCGTCAGCGACCGGGCGCTGGAACAGCTGAAGTTCTCCGAGCTGTTGCCGCCAGATCTGGCTCGCGACACCCTGCAGTCCCGGCTGGCTGATCGCGAGGGCGCAATCAGGGTTCTGGCGCGTCCGATCGCGACCTGGGTGCCAGGTCCTAGAGGCGGCGCGTGAGCCTTCCACGTCGATGGACGGTTACCGGGCGCGGATTCGAGGCCGATCGTCCGTGACCACCCAGCTGGTGCGCTTGGTGTCAACCCGCGCCCCGATTGGAAGTGGTCGCTCATCCGGAAGTTGACCGGAGTTATTACATAGTTGTGCCATTGGAGATCGCATGGAGTTCACAGGGCTTACCCAAAGCACCCGCTGTGCCGTCAATCTTGAGGATGACGGTCCGCTTGAAAATCGCGCTGCGACACCTGATTCTTGAGGCATGGACCAGCCGACCTACCCCGATCCTGGCGCCAGCACTTCCGTCGAGGACGAGGCGCCGGCTGACGAGGCGGCGACTCGTGCCTACCTCCTGAAGCGTTCTGGGCGCGAGTTCACCCCGCTGCTGAGGGACTTTGTTCAGAACCCCGACAAGAGTTTGGCCAACCGCGCTGGCCCGCTGAGCGAGTTCATCCGCAAGGGCGATCGTCGCGGGCTCCTAGCGCTGCTGTTCGCGCACGCGATCATAAGCAGCGGGGCAGGAGAAGATGGCTGGAGCACAACGCTGCCCCTCGCGGTCTGGGCGCGTGTGTTCGACGCCACCAAGACCGCCGACCGCGCATCCGCGTCCTCCGCGGCCACCAAGATCCTAAGTCGCCTCGAGCAGCGAAACCTCATCACTCGGCAGCGCACGGGGAAGGCGCGCAACATCACTATCACCCTGCTGCGGCCCGACGGATCGGGGACGTCGTACACCAGACCAGACGGCCACGCTGATCGTTTTCTCAAGCTCAGCCATCGGTTCTGGACCGAAGGTTGGTACGAGAAGCTGGACACTCCGGCGCTCGCGATGCTGCTTGTGTCTCTGCACGAAAAGCCAGGATTCGAACTGGCGTCCGAGCGAGTGCCAGATTGGTATGGCTGGAGTGCAGACACTGCCGAGCGCGGGATAAAGACACTCGAGCAGTTGGGTCTCGTCAGCATTCGTAAGCGGATCAAGACCGCCCCGCTCGCACCGACTGGCGCTACCGAGGTCAATGTCTACACCCTGGTCGGACTCCTCGTCCCGCCTGCGACCGTCCCGATCAAGTCGTCAAAGAAGGCGTTGGCGCCCGAAACAACAGCGAATCCTGCGCCAGTGACCCCGCCTCCTGGTACTTCGACAGGGATCTGGCCGTGAGTACGCACATCTACGTCGACGAGACGAAGGCCAAGGGGTATCTGGTCGCAGCCGCCATCGGCAGCTATGACCAGTTGCGGATCGCGAAGAGGGAACTCGACGGTCTACTTCTGCCCGGACAGCGAAGCCTGCACATGAAGGACGAGAAGGAGTCCCGCAAACGAGCGATCGCCGACACGATCGTCAGGTTCCAGAGTCTCGAACTTCGAGTCGCGCTCTACGACGCGGGGCGCATCGGGACAGAGCGCGACCGGCGTGTGCGGTGCTTTCGGGCGCTCCTGGACGATGTTCCGCGGGACGTGCAGACGAGGGTGTTGTTCGACCGCGACGAGACACTGCTGAGCTGGGACCGCCAAACACTCCTGGACCTCACGAGTACGGGCGACCTACGTGATCGGATCAGCTACGCCCACGTCACCCGACACCAGGAGCCACTGCTGATCCTGCCCGACGCGATCGCCTGGTGCTGGGCGAAGGGCGGCCACTGGCGGCAGCGGGTGCGACCAATCGTGAGCGCGGTGCGAGAGATCTGAGATGCGCGAAGCCCGAGCGCCACGGTCGTCCGGCCGGGTCTCGGGCTCACTTCCTGAGGCTCAGCGCCCCAGTCACCGTCAAGTATGCCAGATGCGTCGTGGCCGGACCAAGAGGCCCAGATCGCTGGGCCCAGCTTGCCATCTTGTCGGTTGGATAACCGGTCGGTTGTCAGAGGGTCTCCCTAGAATCGCAGGGTGCTACGGATGATCGATCTTCGCCGATGAGCGGACTGCCGGTCCGTCCCGAGCTGGTCGGGGAGGTCCCGTACGGCGCGCCGCAGCTGGACGTGCCCTACTGCCTGAATGTCAACGAGAACCCCTACCCGCCCAGCGACAAGGTTGCTGCGGAGATCGGCGCCGCCGCGGCTGCCGCAGCCAAGAGCATGAACCGTTACCCGGAGCGGGACGCTGTCGAACTCCGCGCCGACCTGGCCGCCTATCTCGGACACGGGCTGACCGCAGACCAGGTGTGGGCGGCCAACGGCAGCAACGAGGTGATGCTGCATGTGCTGATGGCCTTCGGCGGCCCGGGCCGCACGGTGTTGAGCTTCGCCCCCACCTATTCGATGTATCCGGAGTACGCCCGCGACAGCCACACCGGCTGGACGACCTTCCCGCGCCGCGATGACTTCACCATCGATCCCGTCACGGCGGTGCAGGCTGTCACCGAGCAACGCCCCGACGTCATCTTGATCGCCAGCCCGAACAACCCGTCGGGTACGGCGGTCGACCTCGACACCATCCGCGCCATCGTCGACGCCGCGCCGGGCGTGGTGGTGGTCGATGAGGCCTACTACGAGTTCGTTCGGCCGGGCACACCGAGCGCGCTTGAACTGCTGCCGGACTATCCGCGGCTCGCGGTGACCAGGACGATGTCCAAGGCCTTTGCCTTCGCCGGCGGGCGGCTGGGCTATCTGGCCGCCTCACGCGAATTCGTCGATGCCCTCCGAGTCGTGCGGCTGCCCTATCACCTCTCAGCGGTCACCCAGGCTGTCGCCCGCGTCGCGCTGGCGAACGCCGACGAACTGCTCGCGGCGGTCGACAAGCTCAGGGCCAATCGGGACGCCCTCGCCGCCTGGTTGGCGGACCAGGGCCTGCAGGCCGCCGACTCCGACGCCAACTTCGTGCTGTTCGGCCGGTTCGCCGATCGCCAGGCCGTCTGGCAGGCTCTTCTTGACAAAGGTGTGCTGATCCGGGTCGTCGGTCCGGAAGGCTGGTTGCGTGTCTCGGCCGGGACCGACGAGGAGATGGCGGCGTTCAAGGCCGCCTTGACGTCGGTGCTGGGGACCGAGAAGGGACGATTGCTGTGAGCTCGGAGCAGGCGGGGAGCCGCACGGCCACGATCGAGCGGGCCACCTCGGAGTCGAGCGTCAAGGTGAGCCTCGACCTCGACGGCTCCGGCCGGTCCAGCATCAGCACCGGGGTCGGCTTCTACGACCACATGCTCACCGCGCTGGCCAAGCATGGTCTGCTCGACCTGACGGTGGAGAGCGTCGGCGACGTGCACATCGACGCCCATCACGTCGTCGAGGACACCGCGATCGTGCTCGGTCAGGCGATCCGGGAGGCCCTCGGCGACAAACGGGGGATCCGCCGGTTCGCCGACGCTCTGGTGCCGCTGGACGAGGCGCTGGCTCAGGCTGTGGTCGATGTGTCCGGTCGGCCGTACTGCGTGCACACCGGGGAACCGCCCGGTCAGGAGTATGCACTGATCGGCGGCGGTCCGTTTCCGTCTGGACAGGGCGGCGTCCCGTACGCAGGCTCGTTGACCCGGCACGTGCTGGAGACCCTCGCGTTCCACGCGCACATCTGTCTGCACGTACGCGTGCTGTCGGGTCGCGACCCGCACCACATCGTCGAGGCCCAGTTCAAGGCCGTCGCTCGAGCGCTGCGGGATGCGATCGCGCTCGATCCCCGGGTGGACGGCGTGCCGAGCACCAAGGGGGCTCTCTAGGTGGGGACCCCGAATATCGTGGTGCTCGACTACGGATCGGGCAACATCCGCTCCGCTGAGCGGGCCGTCGCCAAGGCGGGTGCGCGGGTCACCGTGACCTCCGACCCGGCGTTGGCCGCCGCCGCGGACGGCCTGGTGGTGCCCGGTGTTGGTGCCTTTGCCGCCTGCATGGCAGGTCTGGTCGAGGTCGGCGGACCAAGGCTCATCGCGGAACGAGTCGCCGCAGACAAGCCGGTGCTGGCTATTTGCGTCGGTCACCAGGTGCTGTTCGGCAACGGGATCGAGCACGGCGTGAACGCCGACGGCTGCGGCATCTGGCCGGGCACCGTGGAGCTGCTGCACGCTGATCGGCTGCCCCACATGGGCTGGAACACCGTGGAGCCGGCGCCCGGCAGCGAGTTGTTCGCCGGCATCGAGTCCGAGCGGTTCTACTTCGTGCACTCGTACGGCGTCCGCGAGCTCCCGGAGACCGAGGACCGGCGGATCACCTGGGCCGAGCACGGCGGTGACCGGTTCGTGGCCGCCGTCGAGCAGGGGCCGCTGTGGTCCACCCAGTTCCATCCGGAGAAGTCCGGGGTCGCGGGTGGCCGGCTGATCAGGAACTGGATCGCACGGCTGTGACCCGGCGTACGGCGATCTTCGACCTGGGCGGTGTGGTGCTGTCCTGGGATCCCGTACGAGCCTTCAAGGCAGAGGTCGATGTCGATGAGGCCCGCCAGCTGATGCGGGACGTCGACTTCGCCAACTGGAACCGTCGCAACGACGAGGGACGCCGATTCGCCGAAGGCGAGGCTGAAGTGGCCCGCAACTGGCCGCAGTATGCCGAGACGATCACCGCCTATCGACGCTATTTCGACCGAGCCCTGACCGGGCCCGTGCCGGGCACCTCCGCGGTGCTCGCCGAACTCGCGCGGGGCGGAGTCCGCCTGCTCGGACTGACCAACTGGTCGGACGAAACCTTTCCTATGGCACAACGCAGGTTCGGCATCCTGAAGCGGTTGGAAGCCATCGTGGTGTCCGGTCGGGAAGGGATCATCAAGCCGGATCCGCGGCTCTACAACCTGTTGCTCGACCGGTTCGGCGTCGACGCGTCGACCGCGATCTTCGTCGACGACAACCCGGCGAACTGTGTGGCGGCCACCGAGCTGGGGCTGACCGCCATCCAGTTCACCGACGCCGACACACTTCGCGCCCGACTCGTGGAACTGGGACTGTTGGGCGCGCGCCCGCCGATCAGCCAGCCGCTGTATCACACCACTCAGCGGATCGTTTGGGACGAAGCGCGGCGGGCCGGCTCCTACCCGTGGTCCAGCCACGGCACCAGCTATGAGGCCGAGGGCTTCGTGCACCTGGCCTATCGCGAACAGGTCGAGGCGGTGATCGAGCGCTATTTCGGCCGCTTCGAACCCGAGGAGCTCATCGTGCTCGAGCTGGATCCCGGGCGGGCACGACCGGTGGTCGAGGAGGGCACGACGTACTCCTTTCCGCATTTGTTCGCCCCGTTGAGCCAGGAGATGGTCGTCCGGGAGCTTGATGTTCACGAGCTGTTCAATGCCTCGGCCTAGCCTCGCCGGGTGCTTCGCAAAGCTCTCCTGGTCGCCGCTTTCGACTCCCAGCTCAAATGGCTGGCCGGCATCCGCGGGGAGCTGACGGCTCGAGGAATCGACTGCACCGTCCTGGTGCCTGACGTCCGTTCCGCGCTCTCACCGGGTCAGATCGCTGCCGCCGGGTTCGAAGCCGTCGAGTCTTGCAGCTGGACCGAGCTGGTCAGCCGGGCATTGGCCAGCGAGGTGGTGGTCTGCGCGCTCTCGGGGCCGTCCACCCTGCGGTTCACCGTCGACCTGGCAGCCGAACTGAGCGAGCGAGCGGCCGACGGCGAACCGGGGCCGGTGCTGGTCACGGGCTGGGTGGGTGTCGTCATCGAGAAGATCGCCGCCGGCTATCTCGACCGATCGGGCTCGGATGTCGTCGCCGTCAACTGCGTGGCCGACCTCGAATACTTCCTAGGCGTCGCAGGCCAGCTAGGGCTCGCCGCCGACAATCTGCTGCTGTCGGGGCTGCCGATCTTGACGTCATCGCTGAAGCCCCCGCATGGCCGACCGATCCGGCAGGTGCTCTTTGCCGACCAGCCGACGGTCCCCAGGCAAGCCGGCGAACGACGGTACGTCTACACGCGGCTGATCGACTACGCGTACGCCCATCCCGACCGGGAGGTGCTGCTCAAGCCGCGACACCGCCCGGACGAGGACACCTTCCACACCATGAAGCACCATCCCGAGGACCTGCTGGCCGGGATCGAGCGCCCGCCGAACTTCCGGATCGACTACACGCCGATCAGCGAGGCGCTTCCACAGGTGGACCTGCTGCTGACCGTGTCCTCGACGGCGTGCCTGGAAGCGGTCGGCGCGGGCTGCCGGGTCGGGCTCATCCTGGATCTCGGGGTGCACGAGCGCTACGGCAACCAGGTGTTCCTGCCCAGCGGGCTGCTGCGTACCTTCGATGAGCTGATCGACGATCAACTCGGGACGCCGGCTCAACCGTGGCTGGACAGCTACTTCTTCGATCGACCGGGCACGGCGGCCGAGCTCATCGGCGATCGGGTGGAGAAGCTGCTGGCGTCGGGGGAACGGCCGTCACGAGCGGTGTGGGACTCGGCCTATTTCGCCAGCACTGCACGCTATCTGCGCAGTACGCCGGTGCCTGGGATGGTGCGCCGTGACCCGGGCGGGAAGATCATCCGAGATCTCCTGCCACCGGTGCTGCTGCGCCGGGCGCGCCGCCTGCGACGACGGGCTCAACGCTGAGCGGTGTCACACGCCAGGGCCGGGCGGTGTCTCGTGAGCATGACGACCTCACATGACACTCCTCGTTTCCTCTCTGTCGCCCCAGGGCCCGGCACCGAGCTCGACGCTCGGCGGCTGCTGGCCAGGGTGCCCATCGACCAGCCACCCGGACTGACCGGACGGCTGATCAACTGGCTCAGCAACCGGCTCTACGGCCAAGCGGCTGACAACGGTTTCGCCATGGCCGCCAACCGCAAGGTCTTGTGGGCGACCCTGTTTCACGAGCGCCGGGTGGCGAAGTTCGACAGCCTGGACCCGCTGCTGACCTCGTTGGCGGAGATGGCGGTGGCGATCGAGATCGGCTGCTCCTGGTGCGTGGACTTCGGGTTCTTCAAGGCCAACGGGGAGGACCTCGATCTCGCCAAGCTCGCTGCCGTGCCGCGCTGGCGCGAAGCCGACAACCTGAGCCCGCTGGAAAAGCAGGTGATCGAGTACGCGATTGCGTCGACCGCGACCCCGAGCGCGGCGACCGACGAGATGGTCGTACGGCTGCGGGAAGCGCTTGGCGACAAGGCGCTGATCGAGCTGACCATGATGATCTCGGTCGAGAACCAGCGCTCTCGGTTCAATGCGTCACTGGGACTGGTCTCCCAAGGGTTCTCGGCGAGCTGTCAGCTACCGTCGAACCGTGGCTGATCCGACGGCGACCGCGTCCGACGACGAGCTGTTCGACGAGCACCGGTCGTTGCTGTTCACCGTCGCGTACGAGCTGCTGGCCAGCGTCGCCGACGCGGAGGACGTGGTGCAGGAGACCTACCTGCGGTGGACGGGACGGCCGGCGGACGTCGAAGTCAGCAGCCCGAAGGCCTACCTGGCGCAGATCGCGACCCGGCTGTCGCTGAACAGGCTGCGTACCCTGGCTCGGCGACGTGAGGACTACGTCGGACCGTGGCTGCCGGAGCCGCTGCTCACCGCACCCGACGTGGCCGACGACATCGTGCTCGCGGAGTCGGTGTCACTGGCGCTGCTGGTCGTGCTGGAGTCGTTGGGTCCCAAGGAACGCGCGGTGTTCTTGCTGCGAGAGGTCTTCGGCTATGACCACGCCGAGATCGCCGACTCGTTGGACATGACGCCGGCCGCGGTCCGCCAGACCGCGCATCGAGCCCGGCAGCACGTTGAGGCTCGCAGACCTCGCTTCGAGCCCGACGATGAGTTGGCGGAGCAGGTACGCGAGCGCTTCACCGCGGCGGTGATCGGCGGCGACATCCAAGGACTGATGGATCTGATGGCGCCGGACGTGGTGGTGCTCTCCGACGGCGGAGGCAAGGTGCGAGCGGCCCGGCGGCCCGTGCAGGGTGCGGACGCGGCAGCCCGGCTGCTGGTGGGGATCACACAGAAGGCGGCCCCAGGGCTCCAGCTGGAACCGGCACTCATCAACGGCGTACCGGGCTGGCGGGCCTGGGCCGGCGAGCAGCTGATGGCTGCCGTTCAGCTGGTGGTCGTGGATCAAGTCGTCGAGCAGGTCTTGATCATGCTGAACCCGGAGAAGCTCGGCGGGCTTGGAAAGCCTTGGTCGGTGACCCGATGACCCGGTGACGTGGTCCGTCGACTCTTGTTGGTCACCTGTTCAGGCGACATCGGCCGTTCAGCAAGGTTATCGACCTAGCGTGCGAGCATGAGCATCATCCCCAATGCGCCCATGACGACGCTGCAGATCCCCACCCGCACCATCGGGGACAAGATCATCGGCGCCGGCCATCCGGTCTATGTCACCGGTGAGATCGGCATCAACCACAATGGAGAGCTCAGCAACGCGTTCGCGCTGATCGACCAGGCTGCCGCCGCCGGCTGTGATGCGGTGAAGTTCCAGAAGCGAACCCCCGAGATCTGCACGCCGCGAGATCAATGGGACCTCGAGCGAGACACGCCGTGGGGCCGGATGCGTTATATCGACTACCGGCATCGGGTCGAGTTCGGTGCCGACGAATACGCGGCAATCGACGCGTACGCACGCTCGCGTGCCATCGCCTGGTTCGCCTCGCCGTGGGATGTCGAGTCGGTCGACTTCCTCGAACAGTTCGACGTGCCGGCACACAAGGTCGCCTCGGCATCGCTGACCGACGACGAGCTGCTGCGTCGGCTGCGGGCCACCGGACGGACGATCATCCTCTCCACCGGCATGTCGACGCCGCGCCAGATCCGGCACGCCGTCGAGGTGCTGGGCAGCGACAACATCGTGCTCTGCCATGCCACGAGCACCTATCCGGCCAAGCCGCTGGAGCTCAACCTGCGGATGATCCACACGCTGCAGGCCGACTTCCCGAATGTGCCGATCGGCTATTCGGGGCACGAGGTGGGACTGCAGACCACCCTGGCAGCGGTCGCCCTCGGGGCCACGTTCGTCGAGCGGCACATCACGTTGGACCGGGCGATGTGGGGCTCCGACCAGGCTGCCTCGGTCGAGCCGCCGGGGCTGCAGCGGCTGGTCCGCGACATTCGGACGATCACCGACTCCCTCGGCGACGGGGTGAAGCGGATCTATGACGGCGAACTGGTGGCCATGAAGAAGCTGCGCCGGGTACAGACTGCCGACGAGGTCCAGCCGACCGAACCGATCCTGGTCGGCGCAAGTTGAGCGTGAAGACCGTCGCCTTGGTGGAGAGCCCGGCACAGCTGCTGAACGTGGTGGAGTGGGCACACTGGGCTCGGGCACGGCCGTCGGTCCTGGTGCTGGCGCCGGCGAACGAGACCAGCCGGTGGCAGTTGCGCACGATGGCGCAGGTGGCGCGCAGCGCCGGGCTGACGGTCTCTTGGCACGAGCCACGGTCCGGGGGCGCGGCAATTGCCCGCACCGTACGTGCGCTCGCCGGCGATCTGGCCGGCGCCGACCGGCTCGTGTTGGGCGATCCGTTCTCCGGCGTGATGCAGGTGGTGGTCAGCCTCGTCAAGCCGAGTGAGGTCACGTTCGTCGACGACGGCACAGCGACCTTGGAGTTGGCCCGGCAGTGGGTCGCCGGGGAGCATCTGCGACGTTGGCACCAGGTGGCGACGACGGAGCAGAAGCGGCACATCGCACGCTTTGCCCGGGACCAGATCGCAGACTCCCTGCGTCGCCGGCTGGAGCCCAGCTCCGGCTGCCGGCTCACCGTGTTCAGCTGTCTACCGGTCGAGCTCACCCAGGCCCAGGTCATCACCAACGACTATGGCTGGCTGCGTTCGCAGTATCCGAAGCCGGTGCTCAAGCTCGGCGCGGACCTCATCGGCACCTCCCTGGTCGAGACCGGCGTGGTGGCCGAGGGCGACTATGTGGTGGCGGTCGCCTCCCTCGCTGTCCGGCATCGCGCCGACCGTTATCTCGCGCATCGCAAGGAGTCACCTGCCAAGCTGGCGAGGATCGCTGCCCTGGGATTGCGGGTGGCGATCCCAGACCGGCCGCTCGAGCTCTTCCTGCGAGCCGGGGAGGTGGGCTCAGTGGTCGTCAGTTTTCCCTCCACCGTGGTCCATACGCTGCCGGTGGTGCTGGCCGGTACGGGAGTCGAACTGCTGGTGTGTGACATCGAACCGAGCTGGTACACACCGGACACCGGCGCTCACTCTCGACGTTTCCTCGGCACCGTGACCAGCGTCGCCCGCCGGCAGCACGGACTCGCCAGCGCCGCCTGCTGAACGCCAGGGTTTCGCGAGAAATCGGAACTGTCGCCGTCCGGCGATAGGGTCTTCCGCGTGAACGCACGTGGTGGAGACCGGTTGCAGTTGCTCCCGGCGGTGGATGTGGCCGGCGGACAGGCCGTCCAACTGGTGCAGGGGGTGGCCGGTTCGGAGCGGGTGTTCGGCGACCCGCGGGCCGCTGCCCGGCGCTGGCAGGACGCCGGCGCGGAGTGGATTCACCTGGTGGACCTCGACGCGGCCTTCGGTCGCGGCAGCAACGCCGAGGTCATCGCCGAGGTCACCGCCGCGATGGACCTGCAGGTGGAGTTGTCCGGCGGGATCCGCGACGACGCCTCGCTGGAGCGGGCCCTGGCGACCGGCTGCACCCGAGTCAACATCGGCACCGCCGCCTTGGAGCGGCCGGAGTGGTGCGCCGAGGTGATCGCGGCGTATGGCGAGCGGGTCGCCATCGGGCTCGACGTCCGCGGCTCCCGGCTCGCAGCCCGCGGCTGGACCCGGGAGGGCGGCGATCTCTGGGAGACCCTCGACCGGCTCGACGCGGCCGGGTGTGCCCGCTATGTGGTCACCGATGTCGCCTCCGACGGCATGCTCTCCGGACCCAACACCACGTTGTTGCGGCAGGTCTGTGCCCGCACGAATGCGCCGGTTGTGGCCAGTGGTGGGATATCGTCCCTCAGCGACATCGCCGCGCTTGCAGCGCTGGTCGACGAGGGCGTTGAGGGCGCCATCATCGGTACGGCACTGTACGTCGGCAACTTCACCTTGACCGATGCGCTCGAGCTCGCCGCGAGTTCAGCCAGGGAGGCCAGTTCACGATGAGTGTTGTGTCCCCGGCTGACACGTTCCGGCGCAGTGTGGCCGCACAGCAGCGCTCCGACCGACCGCTGCTCGACGGGCGGCTGCGCGATCTGCTGGCCGGCAAGAAGATCCTGATGACCGGTGTCACCGGCTTCATCGGGGAGCAGTTGCTGTGGAAGATCCTCACCGACCTGCCCGACACCACGCCGGCCGTCCTGGTGCGTCGCAAGCGATCTGCCGGTGCCCGGGACCGGATGATCACCGTGGTCAAGAAGGAGATCTTCCGTTCTGCGCGGGAGGCGGCCGGCGGTCCCGAGGCGCTGCTGGACAGCCGGATCGACGTGATCGAGGGCGATCTGCCGAACGTGCCGCCACTGCCGAACGACATCGACGTCGTGGTGCACTGCGCCGGCGACGTCTCCTTCGACCCACCCATCGACCAGGCCTTCACCACCAACGTGGTCGGCACCCAGGCGCTGATGGATCGGATGATCGAAGCCTGCTCCGACGACTCGGGCAATCTGGTCAAGGTCCCGCACTACGTGCACATCTCGACCGCGTACACCGCCGGTCGTCGGCGCGGGGCGATTCCCGAGGCGCCGCACGTTCACTCGATCGACTACGAGGCCGAGACCAAGGCCGGGCTGGCGATGCGGGATCTGATCGAGGCCGAGTCGCGAACCTCCGAGCAGCTCACGAAGCTGCGCAAGCAGGCCGAGCGCGAGCATCGGCAGGCCGGCTATCTGACCACGGCCGCCGACACCGAGCGGCGGCGCCAGGAATGGGTGCAGGCCGAGCTGGTCAAGGCCGGCACCGAGCGTGCCCGGTCGTTGGGTTGGACCGACGTCTACACCTTCACCAAGGCGCTGGGCGAGCGGGTGGTCGCCGAGGTCGGCGCCAACATCGAGGTGTCGGTGGTCCGGCCGGCCATCGTCGAGTCCTCCTGGCTGCACCCGTACCCGGGGTGGATCGAGGGCTTCAAGATGGCCGAGCCACTGATCCTGGCGTACGGGCGGGGCGAGCTGCCCGAGTTCCCGGCTTCGCCGGACGCAGTGGTGGACATCGTGCCCTGTGATCACGTGGTCAACGCGATCCTGGCCGTCTGTGCCACTCATCCCAGGATCGGCGAGCCGGAGTTCTATCACGTCAACTCCGGTGCCCGGAACCCGCTGACCTTCCAAGGCCTGTACGAGCGGATCCGGGAGTATTTCCTGGAGCACCCGCTGGAGGGTGGCCCGCGAGGGGCCGCCAAGCTGCCGCAGTGGCACTTTCCGGGGGCGGCGTCGGTGGAGCGACTGCTGTCCACCTCCGAGCGTGCCCACAAGCTGGCCGATCGGCTGCTGGACAAGGCTCCGCGCTCGGCACGGACCCGCAAGCTCGCGCTGGACCTGGACCGGACCCGCGGGCGACTCGACTTCCTGCGTCGGTATCTGTCGCTCTACAACGAGTACGCCCAGTCCGAGCTGCACTTCGTCGACGACAACACCTTGGCACTGACCGAGTCGCTGCATCCCGACGACCAGCCGATCTTCGCTTTCGACACCGCGGTCTACGACTGGGACACCTACATCAAGGACGTGCACTGCCCGTCCATCACCACCACGGTCCGCCGGATGGATGCGCTGCGCCGGCGGCGTGGTAACCGGCCGACCACGATGAAGGATCTGAGCAAGAACAAGGCCGGCGCCAGTGCCCTCGCGGTCTTCGACCTGGACGGCACCATCATGTCCACCAACGTGATCGAGCAGTACCTGTGGGCTCGGCTGCCGGAGATGTCGACGCCACGCCAGGTCGCTGAGCTCGGCCAGGTGCTGCAGCGGCTGCCCGCCTACCTGCGCGCCGAGCGGCGCGACCGGGGCACCTTCCTGCGCGCGGTCTACCGCCGGTACGCCGGTGCCGACCTGGAGGCGCTCGAGGAGTTCGTCGATACCCAGCTTGCACCGACCATCCTCAGCCGGCTGTCGCCGGATGCCGGCCGCCGGATCCGGGAGCACCGGGCCGCCGGCCACACCACGGTGTTGATCACCGGCGTGGTCCGGCCGCTGACCAGGCCGCTCCATCCGCTCTTCGACGTGGTGGTGGCCGCCGACCTGGCGACCGACGATCAGGGCCGCTGCACCGGTTTCCTGACCGGTCCGCCGCTGGTCGGGGAGTCCCGGGCCGCCTGGCTCACCCACTACGCCGCGCTGCACGACATCGACCTGAGTCGCAGCTTCGCCTACGCGGATTCCCACTCCGACCTGCCGATGCTGTCCGCGGTCGGGAACGCAGTTGCGGTCAGCCCGGACATCGCGTTGATGCGGGCCGCGGCGGCCAACCAATGGACAACGGTGGAGTGGAAGATCGCTCCTACGACACCACGCTGGGCCCTACCTCGATGACAGACGCAGGCACGATGATCCCGGCAACCCCGCAACATTCAAAGCCAGCGACAGGAGCACGCTAGATGGCCCGCCCCGGATTCGTCCTCGACGTCGATGAACGGACCCCACCGGTCCTGGTCGCTTCCGGCGACACCTTCCGGCTGGAGCGGCTGCCGCTCGGTGCCCGGGTGATCTACCCGGCCGACTCGCTGCCTGCCGTCCCGGTCGCCGAGGCGATCGCCGCCGCACTCGACAACCCGGTTGGCTCCGAACCGCTGAGCGCTCGGCTGCGTCCCGGTATGCGGCTGACCATCACCTTCGGTGACAACACCACCCCGGTGCCGGCCATGACGGCGCCCGACCTCCGGGCCAAGATCATCGAAGCCGTGCTCAGCCGGGCAGCCGCTGCCGGTGTGGACGATGTCGCGCTGATCGCCGCCATCGGTCTGAACCGCCGGCAGAGTGTCGCCGAGCTGCGCCAGCTGGTCGGCGAACGGGTGCTGCGCTCCTTCCTCGCCGATGGGCTGCTGACCAACCATGACGCCGAGGACACCGAGGCGCTGGCCGAGATCGGCACCGTCGGAGAGCTCAGCGTCGCGCTGAACCAACGGGTCGTCGACTCCGATCTCGTTGTGCATGTCCGGCTGGTCAACTCGCGCGGCGGCAACGGCGCGGCCGGGGTGCTCACCGGTCTCGGCGCGGCGAGCACGCTGGCCGGACTCGGGGCAGCCGACGCTGCTCCCGGACTGACCGCCCAGGCGGCTGAACTGGTGGCGGCCAAGATTCCGGTGTTCAGTGTCGAGGCGGTGCTGGACGCCGACGTGTTTCCCGAGCCGCTCAGCTTCCTCGCCAAGCGGGAGTGGGAGTGGAGCGTGAAGGACCAGGCCCGCTGGTTCGCCCTCCGCCGTGGCACGGCAGCGGTCACCTCGGCCAAGCTGCGTCGCCGGATCCTCGGTCGGCTGGCCGCCCCCTGGCACCCGATCGGTATCCAGGGCGGCGACCCGGCGGCTGTTGGAGCTGCCAGCAGTGCCGCTGCGCTGGCCCAACAGCAGGTCAGCGTCCCGGGTCAGGCCGACGTCGCCATCATCGGGGTGCCCAGCCTGAGCCCGTACAGCGTGGATTCGCCGATCAACCCGGTGGTCGCGGCGTGGTCCGGTCTGGCTGCCACCCTGGGTTCCCACACCGGTACACCGGTGGTTCGGGACGGGGGAGCGGTGATCTTGTTCCATCCGCTGGGCAGTGACTTCTCCCCGCTCTATCACCCTTCGTACGTGGACTTCTTCGCCGAGGTGCTGAGCGTCACCACCGACCCGGCGCAGATCAGTGCGGACTTCGAGAAGAAGTTCGCGACCGATCCTTGGTACATCCATCTCTATCGGACCAGTCATGCCTTCCATGGTCTGCACCCGGTGCATCGCTGGTACGAGATCGCCCGGGCGACGCAGGGGCTCTCAGATGTCGTGTGGGTCGGCGCCGATCGGGCCAACGCCGAACGGCTCGGTTTCCGGGCGGCCTCGACGCTCGCCGATGCGCTGGAGATCGTCTCCTCGACGGTCGGACGGACGCCGCAGATCAGCTATCTGCACACCCCGCCTCGGCTGGCGGTGGACGTCCAGTGAGTCGGGAGCTGGCCCCCTGGGCCGGCGCCGGCCCGCGGCGTCGGCCGGCGGGACGACTGGCCGAGGCCGCCAGCGACCTCCAGATCCTGGCCCGCGGCTGGCAATGGCACCTCACCGTCGACGTGGCCAAGTCCGCGCTGGACACCGCCATCGGCACGGTCAAGGGCGCCGAGGATGCGCCGCCGCTGCCGACCGGCTGGGCTCGTACCCCGCTCGTGGTGGCGGTCCGCGACACCGCACAGGCGGGCGTGTTGCGGCCCCTGATCAAGGCCGAGGTCGGTCTGGAGAGCTATGGCACCGAGAACCTGACGGGACTCGGCGGCCCGACGCTGCTGGTGGCCAACCATTCCTCGCATCTCGACGTGGGTTCGGTGCTCGCGACCTTGCCGGCCGCCTGGCGCGCGCGTACCGCGGTGGCGCTGACCTCCGACGCCTTCTTCCACACCTGGTGGAAGGCCGGGGCGGCAGCGCTGGGGTTCAACACGTTCCAACTGCCGGAGGCCGAGCCCAGCCGCGACGGTCAGACCCGCTTCGACGTGAGTCCGCTGGCGTCCGTGCTGGCATCGGGTTGGAACGTGCTGGTCTTCCCCGAAGGCGGCCGCACCCGCGACGGCGTGCTGCAGCCATTCAGCCCCGAAGTCGCGAGCGTTGCCGCCCAGCTTTCGGTGCCGGTGGTGCCGATCGGCATCCGGGGCGCCTTCACCGCGATGCCGCAGGGCACGACCTGGCCGCGCAAGGGACGACCGCGGGTCGCCGTCAGGTACGGTGCGCCGATCACGGCCCAGCCGGCGGAGTCCGGTGAGGTCTACACCGCGCGGATCCATCGGGCGGTCGCGGACCTGATCGACGAGGATGCCACCACCTGGTGGCAGGTCAGCCGCGGTGCCGGCGGATCGGGCGCGGAGCTGCCGGATGCTCGGTGGCGGCGCATCTGGCAGCAGAGCGAAGAGCCGACGGCGGGTGGTCGCCCCCGGCGGCGCAGGATCTGGCGTAGCTGAAGAAGGACTAGGGTTATTCACCATGTCGGGACATTCCAAGTGGGCGACCACCAAGCACAAGAAGGCGGTGATCGACGCTCGCCGCGGCAAGCTCTTCGCCAAGCTGATCAAGAACGTAGAGGTGGCGGCGCGGCTCGGCGGGGGAGACCCGGCCGGCAACCCCACCCTCTATGACGCCATCCAGAAGGCGAAGAAGAGCTCTGTCCCCAACGACAACATCGACCGGGCGGTCAAGCGCGGCTCGGGTGCCGAGGGCGGCGGTGCGGACTATCAGACGCTGTTCTACGAGGCGTACGGCCCGGCGGGCATCGCGCTGCTGATCGAGTGCCTGACCGACAACCGCAACCGGTCTGCCTCCGATGTCCGGGTCGCGGTGACGCGCAACGGCGGCACCATGGCCGATGTGGGCTCCACCCAGCGGATGTTCAGCCGCAAGGGCGTGGTCGTGGTGCCGAAGGTCCAAGAAGGTGGCAAGACGATCAGCGAGGACGACCTCCTGGAGGCGACCCTGGACGCCGACCCGGAAGAGGTCAACGATCTCGGGGACAACTTCGAGGTCATCTCCGATCCGGCCGACACGGTCCGTGTCAGAGAAGCGGTGCAGGCCGCTGGTCTGGACTACGAGTCCGCCGAGGTGTCGTTCGTGCCGGACTTCACCCAGGAGGTCGACGCCCCGACCGTCGAGAAGTTGTTCAAGATCATCGATGCGCTCGAGGACTCCGACGACGTGCAGAACGTCTACAGCAACTTCGACGCCTCCGACGAGGTCATGGCCTCTCTCGGCTGACCCGGGATTCTGGCGTGTCGGTCGGAGGCTCGAGCGGGCGGTTCGCGTAACGTACGAACGTCTGTTCGCTTCGATTCGAGAGGTCTCTGCATGCGGGTGCTCGGCATCGATCCCGGTCTGACCCGGTGCGGTCTCGGGGTGGTCGACGGGCAGCCCGGCCGGCCGCCCAGCCTTGTCGCCGTCGGTGTGATCCGGACGCCGGCCGATCTGGACCTGTCACGTCGACTGCTGCGGATCGAGACGGAGATCGATGCCTGGATCGCCGAGCACCGGCCCGATGCGGTCGCGGTCGAGCGGGTCTTCGCCCAGCACAATGTGCAGACGGTGATGGGCACCGCCCAGGCTGCCGGGGTGGCGATGCTGGCAGCCGCCCGCCGGGGCTGTCCGGTGGCGTTGCACACCCCGAGCGAGGTGAAGGCCGCGATCACCGGCTCCGGTCGAGCCGACAAAGACCAGGTGGGCGGCATGGTGACCCGGATCCTGCGGCTGGAGAGCACCCCCAAGCCTGCCGACGCTGCCGACGCGCTGGCGCTGGCGATCTGTCATGTCTGGCGGGGCGGCGCGCAGAATCGGCTGCAGGAGGCCGTCGATCGGGCGCGTCGCAATCAACGTCCTAGTCTTCCCGCCAGCCCGCCCCGACCTGAGGTACGCAGCCGATGATCGCCCAGTTGAGAGGCACCGTGATCCAGCTCGGTCCCACGGCAGTGGTGATCGAGGTGGGCGGTCTCGGCGTGCTGACGCTGTGCAGCCCGAACACGACCGCCGGACTGCGGTTAGGGGAGACGGCCACGATCGCCACGTCGCTGGTGGTCCGCGAAGACTCCCTGACCCTGTACGGGTTCGCCACGGTCGACGAGCGGGAGCTGTTCGAGCTCTTGCAGACCGCCACCGGGGTCGGACCGAAACTGGCCCAGGCGGCACTGGCCGTGCTCAGCCCCGATGAGCTGCGCTCGGCGATCGCGACCGAGAACCTGGTGCAACTGTGCAAGGTGCCAGGCATCGGGCGCAAGGGTGCGCAGCGGCTGGTGATCGAGCTGAAGGACAAGATCAACGCTTTGGGGCTGGTCAGTGAGCCGACCGTGCCGACGGCCGATGGTCCTGCACCGGCCGCGGCTGGTTGGCGTGATCAGGTCAGCCAGGGTCTGCAGGGACTCGGCTGGTCGACCCGGGACGCGGAGGCCGCCTGCGACGAGGTGGAGCCGCTGGCCGGTGAGTCCGGGGTCGGCGTGCCGCAGCTGATGCGCGCGGCCCTGCAGGCATTGGCGCGCCGGTGAGCGACCCCGGACGGCTCACCACCGAGGAGTTGGAGGCCCTGGTTCGGCCCGACGCTCAGGCCGACGAACGAGCGGCCGAGAGCGCACTGCGACCGCACGAGTTGGCGGCGTTTCGTGGCCAGCCACGGGTGAGCGAGCAGCTCGGCCTGCTGTTGACTGCGGCCCGCCAACGTGGTGCTGTGCCGGATCACGTCCTGCTGTCCGGCCCGCCCGGGCTGGGCAAGACCACCCTGGCGATGATCATCGCCGCCGAGATGTCGGCTCCGATCCGAATCTCCAGCGGCCCGGCCATCCAACACGCCGGGGATCTGGCCGCGATCCTGTCGGGGCTGAGCGAGGGCGAGGTGTTCTTCCTCGACGAGATCCACCGGATGTCCCGGCCGGCCGAGGAGATGCTCTATCTGGCGATGGAGGACTTCCGAGTCGACGTGGTCGTCGGCAAGGGCCCCGGGGCCACCGCCATCCCGATCGAGATCCCACGTTTCACCCTGGTCGGTGCCACCACCCGGGCCGGCCTGCTGCCGGGACCGCTGCGAGATCGATTCGGCTTCACCGCGCAGCTGGAGTTCTACGACGCCGCCGCGCTGGAGCACATCGTGCGCCGTTCGGCCGGCGTGCTCGGGGCGGAGCTGTCCGACGACGGCGCGGCGGAGATTGCCCGGCGATCACGTGGCACGCCCCGAATCGCGAACCGACTGCTGCGCCGAGTCCGTGACTTCGCCCAGGTCCGCGCGGACGGCAGGATCACCCGCGACCTGGCCCGGCAAGCGCTGGAGCTGTTCGAGGTGGACGCCATCGGACTCGACCGACTCGACCGAGGCGTGCTGGAGGCGCTGTGCCGCCGATTCGGCGGCGGACCGGTCGGTCTGTCGACGCTGGCGATCTCGGTGGGCGAAGAGACCGAGACCGTGGAAGAGGTGGCCGAGCCCTTCCTGGTGCGCGAAGGTTTCATGATGCGTACGCCCCGCGGACGGGTCGCCACCCGCGCCGCGTGGGAGCACCTGGGACTGCGACCACCCGACGCCGGCACCGCGGTCGACGGCCCAAGCCTGTTCTGAGGTGGCCGGTTTCATCGAAAAGGCGCAGTTACAGGCAAATCGGCCCGGATGAGGTGTAACTGCTCCTTTTCGATGCAGGCCGCTCCTTCTCGGCGTACGCGCTCCCGTCGGGCGGCGACCCAGGCTCCGCGCGGCGCGGCGAATCGTCAAAAGCAAGATCTTGCGTCCGATTAGGTAGAGTACGGCGGTCGGCGGATGTGTCGACCCGTCGGCGCGTCCGCGTCGCCGTTGCTGAGAACCCGATTGTTGGAGTCATGGGAAGTTCACCCCTGAGCACGATCCTGATGATCGCCTTGATGGTGGTCGCCTTCTACTTCTTGCTGCTGCGGCCGCAGAAGAAGCGGCAGCAGGCGCAGCAGAAGACGATGACCGAGATCCAGCCGGGCACCCAGGTGCTGCTCGGCAGCGGGATCTTCGGCACCGTCGTCTCGGTAGCCGAGAAGCAGGCGGTCATCTCGACCGCCCCCGGCGTCGAGCTCACCGTACTCAAGCAGGCGATCGCTCGCATCATCCAGCCGGGTGATGAGTTCAGTGAGCCGATCGAGTCCGTCGAGGAAGCACACGAGGACCCGTACGGCGAGCCCTCGGAGCCGAATGAGCCCATCGACCCGTTCGGGAACGATCCCAAGAAGGACTGACGCCTGGTGGCGAACCGCGGCGGCCACCCCGGTCGCACTCTCATCATTTTCGGCGTGATCGTCGCGGCCCTCTACGGGCTGATGGCAGTCACGAACAACTGGACACCGAAGCTGGGTCTGGACCTGCAGGGTGGCACCACGATCACCCTGACTGCTCAGAACACCGACGGCACCGGCAAAGTCGATCCCAACAGCCTGCAACTGGCCCGGACCATCATCCAGTCCCGCGTCGACAGCCTCGGCGTCGGCGAGACCGAGGTCACCACGTCCGGCGACCGGCAGATCGTGGTCGCGGTGCCGAACGTGCAGCAGGACGAACTGGTCCGCCTGGTGGGTCAGACCGCTGTGCTTCGCTTCCGGGCTGTGTACGGCGCCGAGGCTGTCACGCCACCGGCTACCCAGGAACCCTCGGCCAACCCGAGCGGGGAGCCCAGCCAGGAGCCGAGCGCCAGCCCCTCCGGTGACCGGCGCCCGGCCCCTCAGCTGCCGACCGCGCCCCCGGCACCGAGCACACCCCGGCCGAGCGAGCCAGGAAAGGGCACGCCGCCGGACAAAGCCATCGAGTGGCAACCCTCGGAGGCCGACCAGAGCGACTTCGCCGCCTTCACCTGCGATCAGGCCGATGCCTATCCTGACGTCTCCGATCAGCCGCTGATCGCCTGCAATCGGGAGCAGACCGAGAAGTATTTGCTCGGTCCGACCCTGATCGAGGGCACCAAGCTCACCACCGCGTCGGCCGGAGTGCCGCAGAACCAGGTGCAGTGGGTGGTCAACCTCGAGTTCAACAGCGAGGGTGGCGCCACCTTCGCGGCTGTGACCGGGACCCTGGCGACCCGGCAGCCGCCGGAGAACCAGTTCGCCATCGTGCTGGACTCCGAAGTCATCTCGGCGCCTTCGGTGAGCTCGTCGATCCCCGGTGGTCGGGCCGAGATCTCCGGCAGCTTCAACCAGCAGTCGGCGACCGAGCTGGCGAACATCTTGAAGTACGGTGCGCTGCCGCTGTCGTTCGAGGTCTCGGAGGTCTCCAACGTCTCGGCCACCTTGGGCGGAGAACAGCTGCACGCCGGCATCATCGCCGGCATCGTCGGGCTGATCCTCGTGGTCGGATTCTGCTTCCTCTACTACCGCGGTCTCGGCATCGTCGTGGTGTCCTCGCTCGTGGTCGCGGCGGCGATCACGTACGCGGCGGTGGTGCTGCTCGGCGGCTCGGTCGGCTTCGCGCTGAACCTGCCCGGCATCGCGGGCGCCATCGTGGCGATCGGGGTCACGGCGGACTCGTTCGTCATCTACTTCGAACGGATCCGAGACGAGGTCCGCGATGGCCGAAGTCTGCGTACCGCCATCGAGACCGGCTGGGTACGCGCCCGGCAGACCATCTTGATCGCCGATGCGGTCTCGATGCTGTCCGCCATCATCTTGTTCATCCTGGCCATCGGCTCGATCAAGGGCTTCGCCTTCACCCTGGGGCTCACCACGATCATCGACGTTGCGGTGGTGTTCTTCTTCACCAAGCCGCTGATGTCGCTGCTGGGTCGGACCGAGTTCTTCGGTCAGGGACACCGGCTGTCGGGCCTGTCACCCGATCATCTCGGGGTCAGCGTCCTGCCGGGGATGCGCAGCCGGCGAGCGGCGGCCAAGACCGGCGTCCCGGCGACCGCGGGGAAGGAGGCGTAGATGTCGAAGCTCAGCCAGTTCGGCCACAAGCTCTACACCGGCGAGGTCTCCTACAACTTCGTCGCCAAGCGTCGTCGGTGGTACGTGATCTCGGCGATCCTGATGATCGTCTCGATCGCCTCCATCGGTGTCCGCGGCATGCAGTGGGGCATCGAGTTCGAGGGCGGTGCCGACTTCCAGGCGCAGGCCACCGTCACCGACCAGACGGTGAGCCAGTTCACCGACGCCGTGACCAACTCCGGAGTGCCGGATCTGACCGAGGCGTCGGTCACCACGATCGGCAGCAACCAGGTCCGGATCCAGACCCGTACTCTCGACCCGGTTGCCGAGGTGCCGAAGGTGCGCGCCGCGATCGCCGAGGAAGCAGGTGTGTCGACCGACGAGGTCGCCTACAGCCTGATCGGCGCATCGTGGGGTGGTCAGATCACCGATCGAGCGCTGATCGCCCTCGGCGTGTTCCTGCTGCTCGTCACCTTGGTGATCTGGGCGTACTTCCGGAACTGGAAGATGTCGATCGCGGCCCTGGTCGCGCTGCTGCACGACCTGGTGCTCACCATCGGCATTTACGCGCTGGTGGGGTTTACCGTCACCCCGGCCACCGTGATCGGGGTGCTGACCATCCTCGGCTACTCCCTCTACGACACCGTGGTGGTGTTCGACAAGGTGCGGGAGAACGTCCGCGATCTGACCTCGTCGGCACGCCAGACCTACTCCGAGGCAGCCAACCTGGCGGTCAACCAGGTGCTGGTCCGCTCGATCAACACCACCATCATCGGTGTGCTCCCGGTCGCGGCGCTGTTGTTCGCCGGCGCCTTCATCCTGGGCGAGGGTCCGTTGAAGGACCTGGCCCTGGCGTTGTTCGTCGGCATGATCTCCGGTGCGTACTCCTCGATCTTCATCGCCACCCCGCTGCTGGCGCAGTTCAAGGAGCGCGAGCCGGAGATGCAGAAGCTGACCAAGCGGGTGCTGGCCCGGCGCGCCAAGACCGAGGCGAAGGCAGGCGCCGGCGCGAGGGCCAACTCGGCAGCGCCGGTCGCGGTTGCCGATGCGGAAGACGCGGAAGATCTGCCGTCGTACGACCCGCCGGCCGACTCGGCCGAGGAGGACGTCGCTGAGCCTAGTCTGGAGAAGCCCCGGATCACCATCTCGACGAGTCCACCGCCAGCTGTCAGCCGGCCTCCCCGACCGACCAGCGAGGGCGCGTCAGGGCGGCCTCAGCCACAACACAAGCCTCGCAGTCAACGGAAGAAGTAGCCGAGAGGGCGGACCCGATGAGCGACACGTCGCCTGGCACCGACCTGGCCGGGCTGATCGCCGAGGTGGCGGACTACCCCACACCAGGGGTCAGATTCCGCGATATCACCCCACTGATCGCACACCCCGGCGGTCTGGCCGCGGCCGTCGAGCAGATGGTGGCGGCCGGCCCGCGGGATGTCGACATCGTGGTCGGCCTGGAGGCTCGTGGCTTCATTTTCGGCCCGGCGATCGCGTTGGCGCTGGGGGCCGGATTCGTGCCCGCGCGCAAGCCGGACAAGCTGCCGCGGCCGGTGGAGTCGGTCACCTATGACCTGGAGTACGGCAGCACGACCCTGGCCGTGCACGCCGACGCTTTCGGTCCCAGCGCCCGGGTGTTGATCGTCGATGACGTCCTGGCCACCGGCGGCACCGCTGCTGCCGCGGCCGAGCTGGTGGGCCGGCTCGGCGGGCAGTTGGTCGGCATCACCTTGCTGCTCGAGTTGAGCGAGCTCGGTGGGCGGGAGCGGCTGACCCGGCTGGGCTTCGGCCCGGTGACGTCGGTCCTCACCTTCGGCGCGTCATGATGACCCGGGCATGAGCATGTTGCGTGGCTTCGGGCGGTCCCGGAGTCGGGCTCACCCATCATGGACTCACCAGACCCTGGTGAGCCTGCCGTCGCGCTCCTCGACGCCGGCTCGCGAACTGGCTCGCCGAGGTGTGCTGGCGCTGAGTCTGTTGGTCTTCATCGTGGCGTTGGTCTATTTCGACCGCGGCTCCTACACCGACACCCATGACGGCGCGGTGTCCTTCGTGGACGCGATCTACTACGCGACCGTCACGATCACCACCACCGGATACGGCGACATCACCCCGGTCACGCCGCAGGCCCGGATCCTGAACGCGGTGCTGGTCACCCCGATGCGCATCCTGTTCCTGGTCCTGTTGGTCGGCACCACCTTGGAGGTGCTGGCCAACGAGGGCCGCCGGATCCTGCGCGACAGCTACTGGAGGAATCACATGCGCAACCACGTGGTCGTCGTCGGCTACGGCACCAAGGGCCGCAGCGCCGTCGACACGCTGCAGAGCAACGGCGCCAACCCGGCGCAGATCGTGGTCATCGATCCCAAGCCGAGCGCCGTCGTCGACGCCAACCTGCGTGGTTTCGCCGCCATCGAGGGCGACGCCACCCGCCGCGACGTGTTGCGTCGCGCCGAGATCATCAAGGCGCGCGAGGTGATCATCACGTTGGACCGCGACGACTCCGCGATCCTGGTGACTTTGACCGTACGCCAGCTCAATCCGAGCGCGCATGTGGTGGTCGCGGTCCGCGAGGACGACAACGCCTCGTTGGTGCGCCAGTCCGGCGCCAACGCCGTGGTGACCTCCTCCGAGGCCGTGGGACGTCTGCTGGGTCTCTCTGCGGTCAGCCCGAACCTGGGCACGGTGATCGAGGACCTGCTGTCCAGCAAGGAGGGCCTGGAGGTCGGGGAGCGCCAGGTGCGCCCCGATGAGGTCGGCCGGGCGCCGGACGACGTCAAAGGCGAGGCAGTCATCGCTGTCGTGCGCAACAAGACGCTGCGCCGGTTCTACGACCCGACCGTGGCCAAGCTGGAGACCGGCGACCAGGTCGTGGTGGTCCGGCATGCCGTCGCCGAGGTCGCCGGCTCGGAGCCGCAGCCCCCGAGCCGGCGCCGTTCGGGTCGCAGCAACTGGTGATCAGGACCGACCGGTAACCCGACTGCGAGGCGCTGTCCTAGACTTGCTGCACTTCGGCTGAAGGGTGCGCAGGGGTGACGATTGAGCCTGGGACCGTGACGCGACCGTCGAGCGGGACGACGGGGCGCGCTGGGGTGCGCCCTGAGCCGGCGGAGACTCTGTCACCGGGGTCGCCGGCGAGCGCCGCTCCGCCGCCCACTCCGGTGGTTCGAGTCGTCCCGGAATCGGAGCAGCCCCGGGTGCGGATGCGGCAGCGCATCGCCCGGTTCGGGGCCGGCAAGGCGCAGGCACCGGTGCTCGATCCGCTGTTCAAGGTGATCAGGGCCAACCATCCGAAGGCTGACCTGGCGCTGATCGAGCGGGCGTACCGGACCGCCGAGCGTTATCACCGTGGCCAGACCCGCAAGAGCGGTGATGCCTTCATCACCCATCCGCTGGCGGTGACCACGATCCTGGCCGAGCTCGGGATGACCGAGACGACACTGTGCGCCGCATTGCTGCACGACACTGTCGAGGACACCGCGTACACGCTGGAGGCCCTGACCCACGACTTCGGCGACAAGGTCGCTCTGCTGGTCGACGGCTGCACCAAGCTCGACAAGGTCAAGTACGGCGAGTCGGCCAAGTCCGAGACCATCCGCAAGATGATCATCGCGATGTCGCGCGACATCCGGGTGTTGGTGATCAAGCTGGCCGACCGGCTGCACAATATGCGCACCTTGCACTACCTGAGGCCGGACAAGCAATATCGGATCGCCTCGGAGACCCTGGAGATCTTCGCCCCGTTGGCTCACCGGCTGGGCATGAACGCGATCAAGTGGGAGTTGGAGGACCTGTCCTTCGCGACCATGCAGCCCAAGGTGTACGACGAGATCGTCCGGATGGTGGCTGAGGCCGCACCGCGCCGGGACGAGTTCCTCTCCCAGGTGATCGAGCAGGTCAACGCCGACCTGCGAGCGGCCAAGATCCGGGCGACCGTCACCGGGCGGCCGAAGCACTACTACTCGATCTATCAGAAGATGGTGGTCCGGCGCCGCGACTTCGCCGACATCTTCGACCTGGTGGGTCTGCGGATCCTGGTCGACAGCACCAGGGACTGCTATGCGGCGCTGGGGGTGATGCACGTCCGCTGGAACCCGCTGCCGGGCCGGTTCAAGGACTACATCGCCATGCCCAAGTTCAACATGTACCAGTCGTTGCACACGACCGTACTGGGCCCGCAGGGCAAGCCGGTGGAGTTGCAGATCCGCACCGAGGAGATGCACAAGCGCGCCGAGTTCGGCGTGGCGGCGCACTGGAAGTACAAGGAAGGCGGCAAGGCCTTGGCCGAGACCGCCACCGGCAGCAGCGACGACCTGACCTGGGTGCGCCTGCTGCTCGACTGGCAGCGAGAGACCACCGATCCGGGCGAGTTCCTCGACTCGCTGCGGTTCGAGATCAACTCTTCCCAGGTCTATACCTTCACGCCCAACGGCGATATCCACGCGCTGCCGCAGGGCGCGACCCCGGTCGACTTCGCGTACGCGATCCACACGGAAGTGGGACACCGGACCATCGGCGCCCGGGTGAACGGTCGGCTGGTCGCGTTGGAGTCGCAGCTCTCCAACGGCGATGTCGTCGAGATCCTCACCACCAAGAGCCCCGATGCCGGACCGAAGCGAGACTGGCTGGAGTTCGCCAAGAGCCCACGCGCGCGGAACAAGATCCGGCACTACTTCACCCGCACGCGCCGTGAGGAGTCGATCGAGAACGGCAAGGAAGCGATCGCCAAGCAGTTGCGGAAGGCCGGGCTGCCGCTGCAGCGGCTGCTCACCGTGGAGCACCTGACCGCGGTCGCGGACTACTTCAAGCTCCGCGACGTGCCGGGGCTCTACGCCGCGGTCGGCGAGGGCACCGTCGGCTCGCAGGCGGTGATCAACCGGCTGATCGAGGCCGAGGGCGGCCAGGACGCCACTGCCGACGAGATCAACGAAGACCAGGTCGTCACCGGCCGGCGGCGGCGCAAACGGTCGGCCTCGGACTCCGGGATCGAGATCGACGGCGACACCGATCTGCTGGTCAAGCTGGCCAAGTGCTGTACGCCGGTGCCCGGCGACGACATCATCGGCTTCATCACCCGGGGCGCAGGCGTGTCGGTGCACCGCAGCGATTGTGTCAATGCCGATCATCTGCGCACTGAGCACGCCGAGCGGATCATCGGCGTCGGCTGGGCGCCGCCGACCGCGCAGAGCTCCTTCTTGGTCGCGATCCAGGTCGAGGCGCTGGACCGCAACCGGCTGCTCTCCGACATCACCCGCGCGCTGTCGGATCAGCACGTCAACATCTTGTCCGCGGCGCTGAACACCACCAAGGACAAGATCTGCAAGGCCCGCTTCACCTTCGAGACCGCCGACCCGACCCACCTGGACCACGTGCTCCGCGGCGTTCGCCAGGTGCCGGGTGTCTTCGACGTCTACCGCATCCGGCAGTGAGGCTCAGCCGCTGAAGTCGTCGGCTGCCTTGAGGGCCTGCTCCAGCCACTGACGGTAGGTGTCCGCTGACGAATGGGCGTCGCGGGCGGCCTTGGCATCGCCTCGAGCTTCCGCCTTGGCGGCCTTCTCCTCGAGCTGGGCGATCTGGGCCTCGAGCTTGGCGGCGGTGTCCTCGGCCCGGGCGCGTGCCTCGGGGTTGGTCCGTCGCCATTGGTCGTCCTCGGCGTGCCGGATCGCGGTCTCGACGGCGCGCAGCCGGCTGTCGAGCGGCCGGATCATCTCGCGTGGCACCTTGCCGATCGCCGACCAGCGGTCGAGGATGTCCCGGTAGGCCGCCTTGGCTGCGGCCAGGTCGCGGACCGGCACCAGCGCCTCGGCCTCGCTGAGCAGTTCCTGCTTGGCGGCGCCATTGGCCCGAAACTCAGTGTCCTGCTCCGACTGCACGGCCTGCTTGGCGGCGAAGAACACATCCTGGGCGCCGCGGAATCGCTTCCACAGCTCGTCGTCGACACCCTTGGGTGCCGAGCCGGCAGCCCGCCAGCGGGACATCAGATCTCGGTACGCCGTCGTGGTCTGGGCCCAGTCGGTGGAGTTCTGCAGCGCCTCGGCCTCGGCGACCAGCTTCTCCTTGGCCCGGCGGGCGACGTCGCGCTGTTCAGCCTCCCGGGCGAACTGCGCCTTGCGCTGGCGAGTGTAGGTGGTGCGGGCGCTGGAGAATCGGTGCCACAGTTCGTCATCTGTCGCTCGATCGAGCCGGGGGAGCGCTTTCCAATCCTCCAGCAGGTCTCGGAACCGGTTGACCCCGCCGCGCCAGTCGTTGCTGAGAGCCAGCTTCTCGGCCTCGGCGACGAAACGCTCCTTGGCCTCTTTGGCCTGGGCCGTCGCCTTCGCCCGCTCGGCCTTGCGTGCGGCACGCTGCTCGGCGACTCTCGGCACCAGGGCGTCGAGGCGAGCGGAGAGGCCATCCAGGTCGCCGACGGCATGAGCGTCGGCGACGCTGCCCCGGACCGTCTTGATCGATGACATCGCGTCGTCGGGGGACAGCGCACCGGAGGCGACCCGGGTCTCCAGCAGGGAGACCTCCAAGTCCAACGCCTCGTAGCGGCGAGTGAAGAATGCCAGAGCTTCGTCGGGAGGCACATCGGGCACCTGGCCGACGGCACGTTCGCCGGCTTGGGTGCAGACGTACACCGTCCCGTCGGGGTCGACTCGGCCAAAGGAGGCGGGCCCTGGTGCGGGAGTGGCGGGGGCGCCTTCGTCACTCATGAGGTCCATCCTGCCCGATAGACATGAGCTTGGTCACATCTGTATCGCGAAGCCACTTCTTCCGGCGTTCGATCGGCGGTCGTTAGTCTCAGCCGTGTGTTCATCGCGTCCTTTCCGGCAGGCCCTTGGCAGACCAACTGTTACGTGGTCGCGACCCAGCCAGGGGCGGAGTGTCTGATCCTCGATCCGGGGGTCGGTGCGGCGGACGGCGTACGCGAGCTGGTCGCCGAGCATCGGCTCAAACCGGTCGCAGTGGTGCTCACCCATGGCCATCTCGACCACATGTTCGCCGTCGCGCCGGTGTGCGGGAGCTATGACGCGACCTGTTGGATCCACCCCGATGACCGCGCTCTGCTGACCGACCCGCTGCGCGCGATGGGCGCCGAGACTCATCACCTGCTCGCCCAGCTCACGGGCGGGACGTCAACCTTCGCCGAGCCGGACGACGTACGAGAACTCGTCGATGGATCGGTGCTGGAGATCGCCGGAGTCACTCTCGACGCGATTCATGCGCCGGGTCACACCGCCGGCTCGGTGATGTATCGCTCCGACTATCCCTTGACCTCGCTCGGTGCCGACACCGAGATCGACCAGGTCGTCTTCAGCGGTGATGTGCTCTTCGCAGGCTCGATCGGACGCACCGATCTGCCGGGTGGCGACCAAGTCGCGATGCTCCGGTCACTGAAGGACAAGGTGCTGCCGCTCCCGGACAGTGCGGCCGTGCTGCCCGGCCACGGTCCGCAGACCACGATGGCTCATGAGCGAGCCACCAACCCGTACTTGCGCGCCCGGCTTGGCTAGCGACCCGGAATCTCCGGGCACGAGACTCTCGTCAGGTGCCAGTTCGCGGCCGGGCTGCTTCTTGTGTCGCCGCCCAGGACATCAGCAAGAGCAGCCCATCCTCCGCGGAGCTTCCAGGGTCGGCGGTGTAGACGACCAGCGACAGGCCTGGATCGGCGGGCAGCTCCAACGCCTCGAAGCTCAGGTCCAGCTCGCCCACGATCGGGTGCTGGAATGACTTGCGTCCACTTCGGTGGAAGCGAACCTGCTGCGCCGCCCACAGCGTGGCGAACTCGTCGCTGCGCGTGCTCAGCTCACCGACGAGATCGCTCACCTCGCGGTCGTACGGGTTCTTGCCGGCTTCGATCCGCAGCGCTGCGACCATGTCTCGAGCGACGGTCGGCCAGTTCGGGAAGAAGGTGCGTGATCGCGCGTCGCAGAAGACGTAACGGCCCAGGTTGGGTGGTCTGCTCGGGTCGAGGAACAGGTCGGCATAGAGCGCCTGGCCGAGCTGGTTGGCGGCCAGGAGATCCCGGCGTCCGTTGCGCAGATAGGCGGGCGCCTCGGTCAGCGCCTCCAGAACGCGGCGGATCTCCGGACGGACCTCGGGGCGGGTGGCCGCGTTTCGGCCGGCTCGGCTGGCTCGGCGCGGGCCGGTCTGGGCGGTCCGCGCCAGATTGTGCAGGTGCGTGCGCTCGGCCTCGTCGAGCTGCAGCGCTCCGGCGATGGCGTCCAACACGGCCTCGGATACGCCGGCGAGGTCGCCGCGCTCCAGTCGGGTGTAGTAGTCGACGCTCACTCCGGCTAACAGCGCCACCTCCTCCCGGCGCAAGCCAGGCACCCGCCGAGTGCCACCCCAGGAAGGCAACCCGGCCTGCGCTGGGGTGATCCGGGCGCGCCGGGCGGCGAGGAACTCGCGCACCTCGCTGCGATTGCTCATGAACCGACGGTACGGGTAGCGGTCGAGGCGGAGGAAGGGCCTGCCAGTACCAGGCTCTGTCGCGATCTTCCCGAGACATTGGCCGTATGTATTGACAAACTCCGACGGCGGGTGTTGATTGTGTCTCATCACTGGTGAGCGCCAGTGATTCAAGACACAGCATGGCGGATGCGGAATCGGCCTGGTTGGCCCTGCAACTGCCGACCGGTTGTCACGAGCAGCGTGCTCGGACGTGAAAGGAATCGCTGATGATCCCTCGCAAACTCGGTGTGCTGGCGGTTGGCACTGCGGCCGCCTTGGCGCTGACCCTCGCTGCATGCAGTGGTGGCGGTGCTCCACAGACGGAATCGAATGATGGCAGTGGTGGTGGGGGCGGCAATTCCGGCTACACGATCGCCATGGTCACCCACGAGACCCCCGGCGACACGTTCTGGGACAAGATTCGAGCGGGTGCAGAGCAGGCGGCCAAGGACACGGGCTCCGAACTGAAGTACTCCAACGATCCGCAAGCCGACAAGCAGGCTCAGCTGATCCAGGCTGCGGTGGACTCGAAGGTCGACGGGATCGCCACCACGCTGGTCACCCCGGACGCACTGGCTGGTGCGGTGAAGTCGGCTACCAACGCGGGCATTCCGTTGGTGGGCTTCAACTCGGGCATCGACGACTACCAGAAGCTGGGTGCGTTGATGTACTTCGGCTCCGATGAGACGCTGGCCGGCCAGACCGCCGGCGAACGGATCGCCAAGGCCGGCGGCAAGCACCCGTTGTGCGTCATCCAAGCCGCCGGATCGGTCGCTCTGGAAGCACGCTGCGCTGGTGTGAAGGCCAAGGTGCCGGGCACCGAGAACATCCAGGTCAACGGCGCCGACGACTCCGCGGTGGTGGCCAGCCTGCAGGCGAAGCTGCAGCAGGATCCGTCGATCGACTACATCGTCACGCTGGGCGCGCCGATCGCTCTGGACGCACTCAAGTCGATGGAACAGTCCTCCAGCAAGGCGAAACTGATCACATTCGATCTGAATGTCGATGCGGCGCAGGCGATCAAGGATGGCAAGATCGAGTTCTCGATCGATCAGCAACCGTATCTGCAGGGCTATCTGGCCGTGTCGTCGCTCTACCTCTACATCAAGAACGGTAACGACATCGGTGGTGGCAAGGCGGTCCTGACCGGCCCGTCGTTCGTCGACAAGGACAACATCGACGCCATCCTGCCGTTCGCAAAGAACAACACTCGGTAGCCGGATCGTGGCCGGCCCCCGACGGGGGCCGGCCGCCTCTCTTGGTTCTTTCAATGGAGATTGGAGCGCTATGAGTCAGTCTGTGAAGTCGGCGCCGGTGGGTGCGCCGTCGGAGGCGTCGAACCGGGTGAAGTTGGGTTGGTCGAATCGTCTTCTTGCTCGTCCTGAGGTGGGTGCCGCGGTGGCTGCGGTGGTCATCTTGATCTTCTTTTTGGTGGTGGCGCCGTCGTTTCGGTCGGCGGAGTCGTTGTTCACGGTGTTGTATGCGGCGTCGACGATCGGGATTGTCGCGGTCGCGGTCGGCATGTTGATGATCGGTGGTGAGTTCGATCTGTCGGCGGGTGTGATCGTCACCTCGGCGGGCTTGTTCAACGCCTTGTTCTGTTACTACCTGGGCATCAATTTGATCGTGGGCGCGGTGGTGTCGTTGGTGTTCTGTCTGGGGATCGGGTTCTTCAACGGCTACATGGTGATGCGCACCGGCATCCCGAGCTTTTTGATCACCCTCGGTTCGTTCTTCGTGTTGCAGGGCGCGAACCTGGGTGTCACCAAACTCGTATCCGGCGCGGTGTCCAGCCCGAACATCTCCCAGATGGACGGCTACGCCGTCTTGTCGACGATTTTTGCGGGGTCGTTCAAGATCGGCCCGGTCACGGTGTGGAACACGGTGATCTGGTGGTTCTTGTTCGTCGCCTTGTCCTCCTGGATTTTGAACCGGACGAAGATCGGCAACTGGATCTACGCGGTCGGCGGGAACGCCGCGAGCGCGCGGGCGGTGGGTGTGCCGGTGATCCGGGTGAAGGTCGGCCTGTTCATGGCCGTCTCCTTCCTTGGCTGGTTCGTCGGCATGCACACCTTGTACCGGTTCAACACGTTGCAGGCCGGCAACGGGGTCGGCAACGAGTTCATCTACATCATCGCCGCCGTCGTCGGCGGCACCCTGCTCACCGGCGGCTACGGGAACGCGATCGGCGTCGCGATCGGCGCGTTCATCTTCGGCATGACCCAGTTGGGCATCGTGTACGCCGGGTGGGATCCGAACTGGTTCCGCGCGTTCCTCGGCGTGATGCTGCTGCTCGCGGTGATGGTGAACCTGTATGTGAAGAGACTCTCCACCACCCGAAAGGTCGGCTGACCCATGACCGATAGTTTGCGTGAGCATGCCGATCCGGAGCTGCACAAGGGTGAGGCGTTGGTGGAGATGGTTGATGTCGGGAAAACGTATGGGGCGATCCGGGCGTTGAAGGGCATCAACATGACCGTGAGGGCCGGGGAGGTGACCGGTGTGCTCGGTGACAACGGGGCCGGGAAATCGACGTTGATCAAGATCATCGCCGGGCTGCACCCGCACAACGAGGGCACCATGCTCGTGCACGGCAACCCGACCACCTTCGCCTCCCCCCGCGAAGCCCTCGGCCAAGGCATCGCCACCGTCTACCAAGACCTCGCCGTGGTCGGACTCATGGAGGTGTGGCGGAACTTCTTCCTCGGCTCCGAACTCGTCACCTCCAAGTTCCCGCTGGCCGGGATGCGGGTCAAGGAGATGAAACAGATCGCCGACCAAGAGCTCCGGAAGATGGGGATCGTGGTCAAAGACATCGACCAACCCATCGGCACCCTGTCCGGCGGCCAACGCCAATGCGTGGCCATCGCTAGGGCCGTCTACTTCGGCGCCCGCGTCCTGATCCTGGACGAGCCGACCGCCGCCCTCGGCGTGAAACAGTCCGGGGTCGTGCTGAAATACACGGCGGCCGCCCGGGATGCCGGGTTGGGGGTGGTATTCATCACCCACAACCCACACCACGCCTACCTGGTCAGTGACCACTTCATCATCTTGAAACTCGGCCAAGCCGTCCTCGACCGCAAACGCTCCGACGTCGGCCTCGACGAACTCACCCGCCAAATGGCCGGCGGCGACGAACTCACCGAACTCAGCCACGAACTCCAACGCTGAGATCCAGATCATTCTCAACAGAAAAGGAAGCTGTGAAATTGACTGACCTGCGTGTCGCCGTCTTGGGCCTCGGCCTGATGGGCTCGTTCCATACCGAGTTGTTGACCAGCCGCATCCGCGGCGTTCAAGTCACGGTCGTGAACGACTTCGTACAGGCCAAGGCCGAAGAGGTGGCCGCTCGGATCGGCGCTCGGGTGGTGGCCGATCCGATCGAGGCGATCAAGGACCCAGAGGTCGACGCGGTCTTGCTGGCCACGCCCGGCAACACCCATGCCGAGCAGGTGAACGCCTGCCTCGATGCGGGCAAGCCCGTGCTGTGCGAGAAGCCGTTGACCACCGATGTCGACTCCGCGTACGCGATCGTCGCCAAAGAGGCCGCACTCGGCAAGCAGCTGATCCAGGTCGGGTTCATGCGCCGGTTCGACGCGGAGTACGCCGCACTGCGGGAGCTGATCGTCGACGGTGGCCTCGGCAACCCGTTGATGGTGCACTGCACCCACCGCAACCCGGCCGTGCCGCCGCACTTCAACTCCGAGTTCATGATCAGGGACTCGGTGGTGCACGAGGTCGACGTCGCCAGATTCCTGCTGGGCGAGGAGATCGCCTCCGTGCAGGTGATCAAGGGCGTGGCCACGTCCACGGCTCCCGAGGGCACCAACGACCCGATGCTGGTGATCTTCGAGATGACCTCCGGACGGATCGTCACCGACGAGATCTACGTGCGCACCGGGGTCGCGTACGAGGTGCGTACCGAGGTGGTCGGCGAGTCCGGCAGCGCGCTGATCGGTCTGGACCAGAACCTGCAGGTCAAGTCGACCGACGGCCGCTGGGGAGGCCGGATCACCCCAGGCTTCGTCGAGCGGTTCGGGCAGGCGTACGCCGTCGAGCTGCAGCGCTGGGTGGACGCCGCCGGCCAGGGCACGATCGACGGACCCGGTGCCTGGGACGGCTACGCCGCGGTCGCGGTCTGCGAGGCCGGTGTCCAGGCCCTGACCGTCGACGGCAAAGTCGAAGTCCAACTCCAGACCCGCCCGGAGGCCGCCCGATGAAGCTCGCGCTCGATCCGCAGATGTACTACTCGACCAGCACCGTCTACGAGCTGCCCGATCACGTGGCCCGGATGGGCTACGAGTGGATGGAGATCTCGCCGAAGGCTGACTTCGTCCCGTTCTTCAAGCACCCGCGGATCGACGACGCAGGGGTGCGCAAACTCAAGAAGGTCGCCGCGGACGCCGGCGTCGGGATCGCGTCCGTGCTGCCGGTGCAGCGTTGGTCGGGGCCGGGGGAGGACGAACGCCAGGCCGCCGTACGCGCCTGGAAACGTGCCATCCAGATCACCGTGGACCTCGGCGTCAACGTGATGAACTCCGAGTTCAACGGGCGACCTGAGGCGGCCGAGCATGCCGAGGCGCAGTTCCTCAAGTCGATGGACGAGTTGCTGCCGATCTTCGAGCGGGAGGGAGTGGAGCTGATCCTGGAGCCGCACCCCGACGACTTCATCGAGGACGGCATCGAGGCGATCGAGCTGATCCGCGGTCTGAACAAGGACTGGATCGGCTTCCTCTACTGCACGCCGCACGCCTTCCATCAGGGACATTCGGCGACCGAGATCATCCAGTGCGCGGCGGAGAAGACCCGTTATGTGCACCTGGCCGACGCGTGGGACCACACCAGCAACAACGGTCTGCGCTACATCACCAACCCGCCGGGCAACCCGGTGCGGGTGCACCAGCACATGGAGATGGGGCGCGGCGAGGTGCCGTACGAGGAGGTCTTCGCGGCCTTGGCCTCGGTCGGCTTCGACGGGGTCATCTCCTCCTGTGTGTTCGGCTGGGAAGACGACCGCGACGGGGTCAACACCCGGCAGCGGGAGAAGGCTCAGGCACTGATCACCGAACATTTCACGCGCTGAGGGCACTTCCCGGGCTGACCCTGCAGACTGGTCAGGTGGCGGTGGCGAGACGCAGCGGGCGAGTCACGCTCGAGGACGTGGCGGCCGAGGCTGGGGTGTCACGCGCCCTGGCCTCGATCGTGATGCGCGACGCACCTGGGGCGAGCGCGGCGACCCGCGAGCGGGTGCTGGCCACCGCCCGGGAGCTCGGCTATCGACCAGACGTCCGCGCGCGGTCCCTGGGTGGTCAGAAGTCCAAGCTCATCGGGGTGATGTTCGGGGTCGGCGTGGGGACCTTCCACTTCGATCTGCTGGAGGGTCTGTACGCCGCCGCAGCCGAACACGATCACAACCTGATCTTGAGCGCCGTCACCCCTGGCCGTGATGAGGCCACCGCATTGGCGTCGCTGCAGGACTTCCGGTTCGACGGTCTGATCATGCTCGGGCCACCGACGGAGCAACCGCTGCTGGCCGGTGAACTGCCGGTGGTGGTCGTCGGCTGGCACGTCGATCACCCTCGGGTCGACATCGTCCGCACCTCCGATGAGACCGCAATGGCGATTGCCGTGGAGCATCTGGCATCCCTGGGACATCGGCGGATCGCTCATCTCGACGGCGGTGAGACGGTGATCGGTGTGGCCCGCCGGCAGGCGTTCGTGGCAGCAATGACCGAGCGGGGCCTGGCGGGCACGATGCGCCTCGTGCCCGGCGGACAGGCACAGCTCGATGGTCAACGCGCTGCGCTACGGCTGCTGGCCAACGAGGATGACCTCCCGACTGCACTGATCGCGTACAACGACGACACGGCGATCGCCGCCATGGGCGTACTCGCCCAACAAGGGATCTCCGTGCCTGGCGACATCTCAGTCATCGGTTGGGACGACAGTCAGCTGGCCATGCTGTCCCCGGTCGGGCTGACCAGTGTCCGCCAGGAGCCCGGAGAGCTGGCTCGTCTCGCAGTGGAGCGGACCATTGACCGGATCAAGCAACGCCGCATCGAGGATCGGGAGATCATCCTGGAGCCGGAGTTGCGGCTCCGGCAGAGCACCTGTCCGCCACCCCTTGGCATGTCTTGACATGGACGTCGCTTGATCCCTATCGTTTAAGACGCCTTCCTAGAACGCTCTAGTGAGTTCCATCACATCGCTTTGAAGTGAGAGGTTGCCCGATGACTCTGGGTGTCGCAGTCATTGGCGCTGGTATGGCGGGTCGGGCTCATGCCGCCGCCTATCGGATCGCCCCCACGCTTTATGCCTCGACGCTGCCGCCGCTGCGGTACGTCTCCATTGCCGATGCCAATGCCGAACTGGGCGACCTTGCGGCGCGTCGGTTCGGCTATGAGCGAGCAGTCACCAGCTGGCAGGCGGTCGCCGAGAACCCTGCTGTCGACGTGGTCAGCGTGGTCGTTGCCAACCGACTGCACCGCGAGATGGTCGAGGGGCTGCTGGCCGCCGGCAAGCATGTGCTCTGCGAGAAGCCGCTGAGCGACACGCTGGAGGACGCACGGGCGATGGTGGGCGCCGCGGACGCGGCCAGCACGGTGGCGCGGATCGGCTTCACCTACCGTCGGGCGCCGGGTGTGGCCGCATTGCGTGAGCTGATCCGGAACGGCACGCTCGGCAAGGTCTTGCACGTCGACGTCCGCTATTGGTGCGACTACGCCTGTGACCCGCAGGGGCCGATCAGCTGGCGGTTCAGAGGTCAGCCAGGGTCTGGGGCGCTGGCCGACATCGGGAGCCATGCTGCGTACCTGGCCGAGTTCTTGGCCGACGACATCGTCGAGGTCAGCGGGGGCCGGTTTGCCACCACGATCACCGAGCGTCCCGTCCCCTTGGAGGCAGTGGTCGGTCACGGCAAGGTCGCGGTGAGCGACACGTACGAGCCGGTGGAGAACGACGACTATGCCGCGTTCAGTGCCTCCTTCGCTAACGGCGCCGCCGGAGTGGTCCAGGCATCTCGAGTGGCAGCCGGACATCCGAACGGTCTGGTGCTCGAGGTCTTCGGCGATCGAGGCGCGGCCTCGTGGGCGCAGGAGCGCCCGGCCGAGTTCCAGCTGATGCTCGACGAGGGCAGCGCAGCCGGGACCAACGGCTATCGGACCGTGCTCATCGGCCCGGATCACCCCTACGTCGCGGGTGGGTTGCCGATGGACGCTCCAGGGGTCGGTCTCGGCCAGAACGACGGGTTCGCGTATCAGGCGCGGGCGTTCCTGGAGGAAGTGGCAGGGCTGCCCGAGGAGCAGTCCCTGCCGCGCTGCGCCTCGTTCGCCGAAGGTGTGCACAACATGGAAGTCCTCGCTGCCGTCGCCGAGTCTGCCGGTCGTGCCGGTGCCGCGGTCACCGTTTCCACTCAAGCTGAGGAGATCTCTCGATGAAGTTCGGCGTCTACAACGCAATCCTGCACGACCGTACGCTGCCCGAGGCGCTGAAGATCATCGGCGGCCTGGGACTGACCGGGATCGAGCTGAACTCCGGTGGCTTCCTGCCGGCCACGCACATCCCGACCTTTGACGACATCCTGTTCTCCGACGACGCGCGGGACGAGTTCCTGGGGCTGTTCGAGGGCACCGGGGTGGAGATCGCCGGGCTGAACTGCAACGGCAACCCGCTGCATCCCAACCCGACGGTGGGGGAGAAGCACGCCGAGGACGTACGCCGCTCGATCCGGCTGGCGGCCCGGCTAGGACAGACCCGCGTGGTCACCATGTCCGGGCTGCCAGGCGGTGAGCCGGGCGCGACCCGGCCGAACTGGATCGTCAATGCTTGGAACTCCGCTGCGCTGGACGTGCTGGACTATCAGTGGACGGTGGCCGAAGAGTTCTGGCGGGAGACCGACCGGCTTGCGGCCGATCACGGCGTCAAGGTCGCGTTGGAACTGCATCCGCAGAACATCGTGTTCAACCCCGCCGGGATCCGTGAGCTGGTGGAGCGCACCGGCGCCACCCATATCGGCGTCGAGCTGGATGCCTCACATCTGTTCTGGCAGTGGATGGACCCGGTCGCGGTGGTGCAGGACCTCGGTCCGCTGGTCTTCCACGCCGCCGCCAAGGACGTCAAGATCAACCCCGCGGCCGCCGTCTACGGCGTGCTGGACAACCGGTTCCGCCGGCTGTCGCCGGACGAGCCGCGTACCAACCTGGGTGGCGACGAGTGGGCCAACGAGTGGCCGAAGGAGGCCGCCTGGGACTTCGTGGCCCTGGGCCGCGGTCACGACGCCGTCTACTGGTCGACCTGGCTGTCGGCGCTGTATGCCGTCGACCGGGACATGTGGGTGAACATCGAGCACGAGGACGTCTCGCTGGGCCGGATCGAGGGCCTCGAGGTCGCCGCCGGCGTACTGCTCGATGCCGCCCGGCGAGCGGGAATCGCTTAGCGGGCCCTGGTCGTTAGTGTTGCGACCGTGAAGACTGTCGAACAGCGCATCGCCGTACCTGGACCGGACGGAGACATCCAGGCCATTGTCATCGAGCCGGTCGGTCCCCGACGCCGACAAGCCTTGCTCTACTACACCGACATCTTCCAGTTGACCGAATCAAGTCTGCGGACAGCCCGCCAGCTCGCTGCGGCCGGGTTCTTGGTGTGTTTGCCCGAGATCTATCCCCGCGAACTCGCCGGGGTCGCACTCGAGTTCGACGATGCCGGCAAGAAGGCTGGACTGGACGCGGCTGCGCACACCACCACGGCGCAGTTCGATGCTGACTGTCGTGCGATGCTGGACTATCTGGACGCCCGCCCGGACATCGACGAGATCGATGTCGTCGGGTTCTGCCTTGGCGGACATCTGGCGTTCCGGGCGGCGTTCGATGATCGGGTGGCGGCGACCGTCTGCTGCTATCCGACCGGCCTGCACAACGGATCGCTCGGCGCCGATGACCCCGGCTCGCTGGCTGCGGCCGGGGCGATCCGTGGGCGGATGCTGATCATCTTCGGCAGCAACGACCCTCACGTGCCCGCCCAGGCCCGTCTCGACACGATCAGCGGGCTGTACGCCGCCGGACTGGAGCACCTCGAACTGCACATCTATGCAGGTGGCGAGCACGCGTTCATGCGCGATATCGGACCGCGGCATGACCCGGCGCTGACCACACTCGGTCTCACCGAGGCGATCTCTTTCCTCACCGGTCGCTGATCGAGACCGCGACCCTGTGACCGAGTAGAGCTTCTCGCGGGCACCGTCACGACTGGCGTCCTCCACCGAGGAGTCGCTCCAGTTCCGTTCCGGCGTCCGGACTGCCGGCGTCGGAGAGCCGTTGCAGCTCACGCAGGTCGCGGTTCGCCACGGCGCGGCGGGTCAGCAGACGTCCGGCGTACTCGCTGCCTTCGTCGAGCAGCTCGGACAGTGCGGCTACGTCACTGCGGGCATCGGCGAGGTCCGCGAGCCGGTCCAGCGCTGTCTCGTTGCCCTCGTCGGAGAGCGCGCGAAGGGTGGCTTCATCGAAGTCGTGATCGGTCATGAAGTCAGCGTGCGACCTTGCCCCAGGGGCAAGGTCAAGTGCGACAATGAGGGATGTTGACGATCGGGCAGCTCGCCAACTACGTCGGCGTATCGACCAAGGCCGTTCGCGTCTACCATGCCAAGGGATTGCTGCCCGAACCAGTACGAGACGCCTCCGGATACCGGCGCTACGACGCGCAGGCGATCATCGACCTGACCCGCATCGTCACGCTTGCCCAGGCCGGGGTGCCGTTGGCCCGTATCAATGACGTACTGACCGCCGATGCCGGGACCGTTGCCGAACAGATCGACCGGATCGACACCGAACTGCGCGATCACATCCGCCAACTCCGACAACGCCGGACCCGGCTACGCCACCTCGACCAGCCCGATCGGCTCTGCCTTCCGCCCGAGGCGGTCGAGTACATGAATCGGCTCCGCGCCATCGGTCTGTCCGAACGCCACGAGGACACGATCCGCGACGGCTGGATCCTTGGTTACGCTGTCGTCCCGGACATCACTCGAGCCATCCTCCTTCCCGCACGCACGGCCCTGCTGGACGATGCCGAGTATGTCGCGGTGCTCCGCGGCTACGACGAAGCCATCGACTGGGAGCCCGATGATCCTCGACTCGATCAGCTCGCCGACGCGGCGGCACAGCTGGCACGGCGCATGACGCTCGTCTCCGACCTCCCCGACTTCGACAAGGTGCCGCCGGAGACGATCGACATCCTCATCGGACACCTGGGCATCGACAGCCCCGCCTGGCAACGCCTCGACCAGCTCATCACGAGGCGATTCGCATCCTCGACGCCGCCGTCCGATCAAGCGGGGCACGCGATGGCCGCGGACCAGTCAAAGTTGCGTCAAGACCCGTAAAGATCGCGTCAAGATCGGTGCTCGCCAGCCGGCGCGGCGGTTGCCTGGGTGGTGTGAGGACCAAGGAACGAGCCCTGACCACGACGGCACTGATCGCCATCGGGATCCTGGTGCCGCTGGCGGTGTGCCTGCTGTTGTCGTCGCTACGCGCGGAGCTGGCCAACACCAACGCCGCGCTGGTGTTGGTGCTGATCGTGGTCGCGGTCGCATCGCTGGGTTCGCGGGCTGCGGGTCTGTCGGCGGCGGTGGTGAGCGCGGCCGGCTTCGACGTCTTCTTGACCCAGCCGTACGGGACGTTCGCCATCCACAGTGCGGCCGATGTCCAGACCACCGTGCTGCTGCTGGTGATCGGTGCGGCGGTGACGGAGCTGGCCTTGTGGGGACGTCGCCAGCAGGCCCGCGCCAGCGAGCAGCACGGCTATCTCGACGGAATCGTGCAGACGACCGGCTCGTTGGTCGGGGCGGCGCCGTCCCGCACCGTGATCGAGCACGTCGAGAAGCAGTTGGTCGACCTGCTCGACCTGGACCAGGCCGACTACGCGCCACATGCGGACGTCGATGCTCCAGTGCTGCAGCCGGACGGATCGCTGACGCGTCGTGGCCAGCCGGTCGATGTCGACCGGTCCGGGTTGCCGACCGACACCGAGATCTGGCTCCCGGCCGGCGGCGGGCAGGGACAGACCGGGGGATTCCGGCTGGTCGCTGCGACGCATGTGGCACGTCCGACTCATCAGCAACGCCAAGTGGCCGCGGTGCTGGCCGATCATGTCGGGGCTGTCGTGCGTCAGGAGGCGATGGGGCGATGAGCGACACCGCTTCGGGGCTGTTGACCATCGCCGCCCTGATCGTGCTGCTCGCCCTGGCGTACGTGCCGTTGGGTGACTATCTGGCCGCGGTCTTGACCCCGACTCGGCATACCCGGCTCGAGCGCGGGCTCTATCGCCTCTTCGGAGTGAACCCGGACGGCGAGCAGAACGCCCGGAGCTACGCGACAGCCGTGCTGGCGTTCTCGCTCGTGTCGATCCTGCTGCTGGTCGCGATCTTGAGCTGGCAGCCGCTGCTGCCGTTCAGCCGCGGAATGGCGGGGATGTCGCTGCCGATGGCGATCAACACGGCAGTCAGTTTCGTGACCAACACGAACTGGCAGTCCTATGCCGGTGAGTCGACGCTCGGCTATACCGCGCAGGCAGCCGGGCTGACGGTGCAGAACTTCGTCTCGGCGGCGGTCGGCATCGCGGTGGCTGCGGCGCTGCTGCGTGGTCTCGCCGCTCGGCAGACCACCGCACTCGGCAACTTCTGGGTGGATCTGACCAGGATCGTGCTGCGACTGCTGCTGCCGCTGAGCGTTGTCGTGGCGATCTTGCTGCTGGTCTGCGGGGTGATCCAGAACCTGGATCCGGATCGGGTGATCAGCACGATCGCCGGTGGTAGGCAGGCGCTGCCGGGTGGTCCGGTGGCGAGCCAGGAATCGATCAAGCTGCTCGGCACCAACGGGGGAGGCTTCTTCAACGCCAACTCCGCTCACCCGTACGAGAACCCGACGCCGGTGTCGAACCTGATCGAGATCGCCGCGCTGATGGTCATTCCGGTGTCGTTGACCAGGACGGCCGGGACGATGCTCGGCGACCGGCGACAAGGGACCGCGTTGCTGGCGGCGATGGCGGTGCTCTGGGGATCCGCGCTGGCGCTCGCGACCTGGGCGGAGCTGACCGGATCGGGTTCGGTGCCCGCGGCGGCCGGAGCGGCGATGGAAGGCAAGGAGACCCAGTTCGGAATCTGGTCGAGCGCCTTGTTCGCGACCGCCACCACTGGAACCTCGACAGGTGCGGTGAACGCCATGCACGACTCGATGACCGCGGCCGGCGGCGGCATCGTCTTGCTGAACATGGTGCTCGGCGAGGTGTCTCCAGGGGGTGTGGGCTCCGGCCTGTACGGCATCCTGATCGCGGCCATCGTGGCGGTCTTCATCGCAGGACTGATGGTGGGTCGGACTCCTGAGTTGCTGGGCAAGAAGATCGGCGCGCGGGAGATGACCTGGGTCGCCGGGTACGTGCTCAGCTCGCCCGCCCTGGTGCTGCTCGGGCTCGGCATCGCGATGGCCGTGCCGAGCACCCTGGGCGCGATGGCCAACTCCGGCCCGCACGGCTTCTCCGAGGTGTTCTACGCCTACGCCTCGGCGGCCAACAACAACGGCAGCGCCTTCGCCGGACTCACGGTGACGTCGACCTTCTTCCAGCTCACCCTCGCCGCGGTGATGGCGCTGGGCCGTTTCGTACCGATGATCGCCGTCATCGCTCTCGCCGGTCGGCTCGCCGGCCCACCGTCGGTGGCCAGATCCGAGGGCACGCTGCCGACCCACACACCCCTGTTCGTCTCGCTGCTCGTGGGAGTGATCGTGCTCGTCTCCGGTCTGACCTTCTTCCCGGCGCTCGCGCTGGGACCCATTGCGGAGGCGTTGTCATGACGGCTGCCGTCGGCCGGGCACAGCCGTCCGCACTCACCGTGCCGCAGGTGCGTGCCGCACTGCCGGGCGCGCTGCGAAAGCTGGATCCTCGTCATCTGTGGCACAACCCGGTGATGTTCGTGGTCTGGGTCGGTGCCGTCGCCTGCACGATCGCCACGGTCGTACAGCCAGGTTCGTTGAGCGTCGCGGTGGCCTGCTGGTTGTGGCTGACGGTGCTGTTCGGCAACCTGGCCGAGTCGGTGGCCGAGGGCCGAGGCAAGGCGCAGGCGGACACCCTGCGGAAGGCGCGTACCGAGACCGAGGCCCGGCTGCTGACCTCCGCCGGTACCACGGTGGTGGTGCCCAGCAGCCACCTGCTGCCTGGGGACCGGGTGGTGGTCGCGGCAGGCCAGATCATTCCAGGCGACGGTGACGTGATCGAAGGCGTGGCCAGCGTCGATGAGTCTGCGATCACCGGCGAGTCGGCGCCGGTCATCCGCGAGGCCGGTGGCGACCGATCAGCCGTCACCGGCGGAACCACGGTGTTGTCCGACCAGATCACGGTCAAGATCACCGCTGCCCCGGGCGAGTCCTTCCTGGACAAGATGATCGCCCTGGTCGAGGGTTCGTCGCGACGCAAGACCCCCAACGAGGTGGCGCTGTCGATCCTGCTGTCGTCGTTGACGATCATCTTCCTGCTGGCCGTCGCGACCTTGGCCCCGATGGCGGCGTACGCGGGCGAGCGACTGTCGATGGTGGTGTTGATCGCGCTCCTGGTGTGTCTGATCCCCACCACGATCGGCGCCCTGCTCAGCGCCATCGGCATCGCCGGCATGGATCGACTGGTGCGGGCGAACGTGATCGCCCTGTCCGGCCGTGCCGTCGAGGCGGCCGGTGACATTGCCACGTTGCTGTTGGACAAGACCGGCACCATCACTCTGGGCAACCGGCGAGCGACCGAGTTCCTGCCCGCGCCCGGTGTCACGGCGGCGGAACTGCGGGACGCTGCTCGGCTGGCCAGTCTGGCCGATCTCACTCCGGAGGGACGCTCGATCGTCGCGTTGGCGCATGAGCGGGGAGCCGCGGACGACACCGAGCCCCCGGGCAGCGTGGCCGTCGAGTTCACCGCCCAGACCCGGATGTCCGGGGTCGACCTGGCCGACTCCCACCAGCTTCGCAAGGGCGCCGGCTCGGCGGTGGCTGCCTGGTCGGAGTCCGATGGGGCCGGGCCCATGACGGAGACGATCACCTCGATCGCTAGGTCAGGCGGTACGCCGTTGGTGGTCGCCGAACGGCGCGGCGGAGTCGGCCGGCTGCTGGGAGTCATCCAGCTCGAGGATGTGGTCAAACCGGGCATCGCGGAGCGGTTCGGACAGCTTCGGGCCATGGGGATCAAGACCGTGATGATCACCGGCGACAATCCGGCCACAGCCGAGGCGATCGCCACCGCGGCCGGGGTGGACGATTTCTTGGCGGAGGCGACCCCGGAGGACAAGCTGCGGTTGATCAGAGCCGAGCAGTCCGGTGGCCGGATGGTGGCGATGACCGGGGACGGCACCAACGATGCGCCGGCGTTGGCGGCGGCCGACGTCGGAGTGGCCATGAACACCGGGACCTCGGCGGCCAAGGAGGCCGGCAACATGGTCGATCTCGACTCCGATCCGACCAAGCTGATCGACGTGGTGCAGATCGGCAAACAGCTGTTGATCACCCGCGGGGCCTTGACGACCTTCTCGGTGGCCAACGACATCGCCAAGTACTTCGCCATCCTCCCCGCCCTCTTCGTCGCCACCTATCCCGGTCTGGCGGCGCTCGACATCATGCGGCTGCACTCACCGGAGTCGGCGATCTTGTCGGCGGTGATCTTCAACGCGCTGATCATCGTGGCACTGATCCCGCTTGCCATGCGTGGTGTGCGCTATCGACCGGCGAGCGCGTCGGCGCTGCTCCGTCGCAATCTGGTGATCTACGGACTCGGCGGGATCATCGCCCCGTTCCTCGGTATCAAGCTCATCGACCTGGTGCTCGTCGGCGTGGGATCACTCATCCCGGCGCTGGCGCTCTGAGATGGTGAGGAAGGTCGACATGCTTCAAGTCCTCCGTCAGCTCGGTACGGCGATGCGTTGCCTGCTGGTGCTCACCGTGCTGCTCGGCGTTGGCTACCCGCTGCTGATTCTCGCGATAGGCCAGCTCGGGCTGCAGCACCAGGCTCACGGCTCCCTGCTCACCGACAACGGTCAGGTGGTCGGATCCTCGTTGATTGCTCAGTCCTTCTCCGGTGACGGGTGGTTCCAACCCCGGCCCTCTGCCGGCGACCATGACCCGCTGGCCAGTGGCGGCAGCAACGCGGGTCCCAATGACGGTGAGCTGGCTGGGCTCATCGAGCAGCGTCGGCAACAGATCGCCGTACGGGACGGAGTCTCGCCGAGTGCGGTTCCCCCTGACGCGGTGACCAGCTCAGGGTCGGGACTGGACCCCTACATCTCACCGGCGTACGCGCGCCTCCAGGTCGACCGGGTCGCACGGGTCCGAGACCTGCCGGTCGATGAGGTACGTCAGCTGGTCGAACGACAGGTCCTCGGCCGGTCCCTGGGGTTCCTGGGAGAGCCTCGAGTCAATGTCGTCGAGCTCAACCTCGCGTTGCAGAGATCGGGCTGAGTGCAGGTGGCTGCGGTCGGGCACACTGGCGGCGTGGAGCGCGGCATTCTGCGGGTCTACCTCGGCGCGGCGCCGGGCGTCGGGAAGACCTTCGCCATGCTTCAGGAGGGTCAGCGGCGCGCCGAACGAGGCACGGATGTGGTGGTCGCCTTCGTCGAGACGCACAGTCGGGCCAAGACTGCGGCGGCATTGGACGGGTTGGAAGTGCTGCCGCGTCGACAGGTCGACCATGGCGGGTTGCTGGTCGACGAGCTCGACCTGGAGGCGGTCCTCGCTCGGCGGCCGAAGGTGGCGTTGGTGGACGAGCTCGCCCACACCAATGCTGTGGACGCGAGTTCGGAGCAGCGGAGGAACCCCAAGCGGTGGCAGGACGTCGAGACGATTCTGGCCGCGGGAATAGACGTGATCACGACCGTCAACATCCAGCATCTGGAGTCGCTGAACGACGTGGTCACCTCGATCACCGGAGTCCGGCAGCGCGAGACCGTACCCGACCGCGTGGTCCGGTCAGCCGACAGCATCGAGCTGGTCGACATGAGCCCCGAAGCCCTGCGACGACGGCTGGCCCATGGCAACGTCTACCCGGCGGACAAGATCGACGCGGCCTTGTCGAACTACTTTCGGGAGGGCAATCTCACCGCGCTCCGGGAACTGGCCCTGCTCTGGCTGGCCGACCGGGTCGATGCCGGTCTGGAGCGCTATCGCGGACGGCACCACATCACCGGCACCTGGCCGGCCCGCGAGCGGGTAGTGGTCGGGATCTCCGGCGGTCCCGAGTCCATCGCCTTGATGCGCCGGGCAGCGCGGATCGCGTCGCGCAGCGCGGGTGGCGAGTGGCTGGCGGTCTATGTCAGTCGTCAGGACGGATTGGCCGCGGTGTCTCCGGCCGCCTTGGAGCGGCTTCGGGTGGCCGCCGAGGAACTGGGCGGCGAGTTCCAGGCCGTGGTGGCGCACGACTCCGCCACCGGTCTGCTGGACGTGGCTCGGGGTGTGAACGCCACCCAGGTGCTGATCGGCGCGAGTCGACGCAGCCGGATCTCCGCTCTCCTGCAGCCTGGCGTGGGGGAGGAGGTGATCGCCGGTTCGGGGGAGATCGATGTGCACGTCGTCACCCACGACTACGCTCGCCGAGCCGGCCGGCAGCGACGCAGCCGACGCACACTCAGTCGCCGCCGGCAGGTCGCCGGCTATCTGCTGGCCGTCGTGGGCACCGTGGTCGTGTCTCTGGCGCTGCTGGCCACGTCTGATCTCCACGGGCTGCCGACCGAGTCGATGCTGCTGCTGACCCTCGTCGTCGGCACGGCCCTGCTGGGCGGGATGTGGCCGTCCGTGATCGCCGCGGTGCTGAGCAGTCTCGCGCTCAACTTCTTGTTCGTACCACCGACCCGTACGTTCACCATCGCCGATCCGGAGAACGCCTTCGCGATCGTGCTCTTCGTGCTGGTCGGGGTGGCGGTGGCATCGGTGGTCGACCGGTCGGCCCGACGCACTCAGGAGGCGCAGGAAGCCAGGATGGAGGCCAATACCCTGGCCGTCCTGGCCCACAGCCTGCTCCAATCCGGTGACGATCCGGAGGAACTGCTGCGACAGACCGGAGAGGCGCTCGGTATGACCGGCGCGCGGCTGATTCGCACGGCCGGTGACCCGTTGGTTGGGGAGAACGCGGTCGAGGAGAACGCAGTTGAGGAAACCGTGGCGGTCTGGGGCGAGCCGGGAAGCACTGTCGAGAGCAGTCGTGTCGCGGCAGGGCCGAACCTGCAACTCATGCTGCACGGCAGACCGCTGAATGCGACGGATCAACGGCTGCTGACCGCGTACGCCGCGCACTTCGCCGTGCTGGAGGAGCGCCGGCGGGCCGAGCAGGAGTCGGTGCGGGTCCGGCTGCTGGACGAGGGCAACCGCACCAAGACGGCACTGCTTGCCGCCGTCTCGCATGATCTGCGGAGCCCGCTGGCGGCCATCAAGGCGGCCACCTCCAGCCTTCGCAACACTGCGATCGCCTGGTCACCGCACGATCGCGAGGAGTTGCTGGCGACCGTGGAGGAGTCCGCCGACCGGCTCGATGCGCTGGTCGCCAACCTGCTCGACATGAGTCGCCTGCAGACCCAGTTGGTCACCGCGCTCACCACCGAGGTGGATCTGTTGTCGGCTGCCGAGTGGACCCTGGCCAACATCGCCGGTGCCGACGGCATTGCTGTCAGCGGTCCGGATGATCTCCCGCCGGCTCTCGCCGACCCCGGGCTGCTCGACCGGGTGATCGCCAACGTGGTCGAGAACGCCCTCAAGTACGGGCCCGCGTCCCCGATCACGATCACCGGCTCCAGTTGGACCACGCCCAGCGGGGAGCTGCGAGCGACGTTGCGGATCGTCGACCGTGGCCCCGGCGTGCCGGCGGAGGCGCTGGACGCGATCTTCGAGCCGTTCCAGCGCCTCGGGGACGTGCCCGCAGGTGGTGGGGTGGGGCTCGGCTTGGCCGTCGCCCGCGGTCTGGCCGAAGCCATGGGGGGCACCGTGACCGCGGAGGAGACTCCCGGCGGTGGGCTCACCGTGATCATCGACCTTCCCTCGGCTGGCCCCAACCCACCACCCGCCGAGGACAACCTATGACTCGAGTCTTGGTGGTCGATGACGATCCGGCGTTGGTCCGGACCTTGCGGATCAACCTGCGGGCCCGTGGCTACGAGGTGATTGTCGCGCGCGATGGCCGGACGGCGCTGCAGGTGGTAGCCGAGGACGAGCCGGACCTGCTCGTGCTGGATCTCGGTCTGCCTGATCTCGACGGAGTCAGTGTGCTGCGCCGACTTCGCGCCACCAACACCGTGCCGGTCATCGTGCTGTCGGCCAGGCACTCGTCGGAGGACAAGGTCGAAGCGCTGGATCTCGGCGCCGACGACTACGTCACGAAGCCTTTCGGCGTGGAGGAGTTGATGGCCAGGATCCGGGCCGCACTCCGGCACGCTGCCGTCGACCCCCAGACGGAGGACGAGGCTGTGATCGTCACGACGGACACGTTGCGCCTCGATCTGACCGAGCACATCGCCCTGCGCAATGGTGAGCCGATCCATCTCACGCCGACCGAATGGCGGCTGGTGGAGGCACTCACTCGGCGGCCAGGCTCACTCGTCCGGCAGCATCAGCTGTTGCGGGAGATCTGGGGACCCTCGTACGAGAATCAGAGTCACTATCTCCGGGTCTACATGGCCCAGTTGCGTCGCAAGCTCGAAACCGATCCGCAGCATCCTCGGCACTTCTTCACCGAGCCCGGGGTCGGCTACCGGTTCGTTCCCTGACTCTTTGGCTGGGATCAGTTCCCGCAGCCTCGGGGTCCAGCCGAGTGATCGAGCGACTCTGTGACCAAGGGGAGTCGGATCTCGAATCGGCACCAGTCGTCGGGGCTGTCCACGACGGACGCATCGCCGTCGTGAGCGCGCAGGGTCGTGCGGGTGATCGCCAGTCCGAGACCGCTGCCGCCCTGATCGCGGCTCCGGGCTTCGTCGAGGCGGACGAACCGATCGAAGATCCGATCACGGTCGGCGACAGGGATACCGGGTCCATCGTCGTCGACCCAGATGATCGCCTCGGTTGCGGTGGAGGTCAGGGTCAGCCGGACCGTGGTCGAGGCGTGCCGGGCCGCGTTGTCGATGAGGTTGCGGAGTGCCTGCTCGAGTCGTCGTTGGTCGCCGAGCACCCGGACAGGCTCGATCGCGGCGGTCACCACGACGCTGTTGGTGAGTCGTAGCCGTCGGGCCTCGTCGGCCACGAGATCGTCGAGGTCGACCTCGGCCCGGGGGATCCCGAGATCGCGGGCATCTGCCCGGGCCAAGGTCATCAGGTCCTCCACCAGACCACGCAGCCGGGCGATCTCGGTGTTCATGGTTGCCAGCAAGGCAGCTCTTCGGGCTGGATCTGCCGTCGCAGCGAGTTCCCCGGCCGTACTCAAGGTGGCCACCGGGCTTCTCAGCTCATGACTGGCATCGGAGACGAAGGCGCGTTGGGCCCGGTCGGAGGCTTCGAGCCGATCGAGCATCGTGTTCATGGTGGTGGCGAGGGCCGCGATCTCGTCGCGGGTCGGTGGTACGGTGACGCGCTGCGCGAGCCGCTGCGCATCGATCTCGGCAACCGTGCCACGGATCTGCTCCACCGAGCGCAGCGCACGACCGACGAGCAGCCAGACCGCGAGGGCGACGGCGCCGAGCAGCAGCGGGGTGCCGGCCAACAAGAACATGGCGACGATCTCGATGGTCTCGTGCTGTTCCCCGACCGGGACCGCGGACTGCACGTAGTAAAGGGTCGAATCGAGGCGGACCGCCGTCGTCACGACCTTCCACTCGCCGTCGCTCCCGGCGCTGAGGTGGTCGGTCTCGACCGACTCGTACGCGCCGGGCGCCGGACGCTGGGGCGACAGCGGTTGGCGTGAGACGTCCGCGCTGGAGGCGACGAGTACGTTTCCTCGGTCGTCGAGGATCTGGACCACCGAGTTGTGGCGGGTCCGGTCGGCGATCTCTTCCCGGGTCGCGGCGAGGCCGTCAGTGGTGAGCTGGGTGACGATCTCCGAGGCGCGGGCCTGGGCGTTGGCCTCGGCGGTCTGCTCCAAGTTCGACTGCAGCATCCAGACCAGAGCCGACTCGCCGATGAGGAGGGCCACGCACACCACGACGACAGCCACCAGCACTGATCGAGCCCGCACCCCGATGCGACTGCCGACAGCCACGATCCACCGTCGCAGCCTGCTCGAGGGTGTTGTGGTGGGACCGTGGGGACGGCTCACCGGGGCGCCCGCTGATACGCCACCCCAGCACCGTAGCCGACGGCGCGGTCGATCCGTTGAAGTCGACAAGCGACATAGGTGGCAGTCCCACAGACGGCGATTGCCAGCAGCCAGCCGCCCAGGACATCGGTCGCCCAGTGGTAGCCGAGATAGATCCGGCTGAGGCCGATCGCGATTCCGATCAGGATGCCGGCCGCAACCAGAAGCGCCCGAGACCAGCGGTGCGTCAGTGTGGTGGCCAGATAGATCGCGCTCAGGACGTAGACGACTGAGCCATTCGTCGTGTGGCCGGAGGGAAACGCGGGATCGCCGGCCGGTGCTCCGATCAACCAATCGGTGGGCGGACGGTCACGAGCGACCAGTTCCTTGGTCAAGAAGACGACGGCAGCTGTCTCCACGACAGTGATCGTCAAGATCAACGACAGCAGCAGCCGGCGGGTCCGCCACAGCAAAAGCAGTGCCGCCAGGATTGCAGCGATGATCACGCCAACGGTCGAGCCGAGACCGGTGCTGACGGTCGCCACGATTGTGAGCGGTCTCGTACGTCCTTGAACAGTTGCCGCGAGCACCGCCTCGTCGATACCTGCGGGTCCGTCGATGTGGTGCACCCACCAGGTCAGCAGGATGAACGCGGGAAACCCGAGCGCGGCTCCGTACAGCCAGCGGTGTCTGGTTGTCGAAGTGAGCCCTGCCATGATCGTTTCCTTCCACCCAGCTCAGCGGTTCAGGTCCATCGGGATGGGTCTGCGGACAGCGAGCCCGTCGGCCCTTGCCACCACCGGCCAGGACCTGACCCGGGCCGCGGTGGTCCTGCTGTAGCCATAGCCCTGGCGGAACCGAATGCCGAGGACGGTCGTATCTCCGCTGGTCAGGTAGTCCAGAGCCAGGTTCTGCCACTTCGGACTCTTGGCACGGCTGTGAAACCGCGGAGTGCCGACCTGAAGGGCGTAGTTGTAGCCGCCGAGGTCGACCATGAGCGGACAGTTGCGGCGCAGGTTGCGCCGGAGTACGTCGAGTTCGATCAAGCTGATCGGATCGTCGGTGGTCACGCAGGTCTTCGAGACGGCCACCGCCGGTTGCAATTGGGCCGCCGGAAACGGACGACCGAACGGGCGGGCGAGTACGAGGCTGCCGTAGGCAGCAATCAATCCGATGGCTACGGTCCCGGCGATGATCGCGGTGATTGGCCGCCTGATTCGCACGCTCAACCAGCCCGCGGCCGCGCCCAGGACGAGTGCTGTCGGTGCCGCGCTCAGGGCCGCGTAGTGGAGGAACCAGGAGGGAGTAGTGAGCAGCAGCGCCACTGTGACGCCGAACAACAGCACACCGACGCGGCCTTCCCGAGACTGCCAGGCCGCCAGGCTGCCGAACAGGAGGACAGCTCCGGCCAGGACCAACCATCCGGTCGCGATGGAGCCGAATGGAGTCAGCCCGGCGATATCGTGCACCCGCTCGAGCCAGCCGCCGGCCACCCGCGGGCGGCCGAGCTGAGCAAGCAGGACCAGTCGCCACATCTGCCGTGGGGCCGCCACGAAGAACGGCAGACAGATCGCGGTGGCACCGGCCGCGTACCCGGCGGTCGTCGCGAGCGCTCGGCGCCAACCGAGGTAGCCAAGACCCAGGCGATCATGGCGACCGCAGGCACCACACCCCACACCTTGATCGCGGTCGCCACACCGAGCAGCACGCCGGCCATGATCATGCGCAACAGCCCGGTGTGAGCCGAGCGGAACGCCCTCGCGCCGGATGGGATCTCCACCGCATGGGACCTGGGAGCGGACCCGATCAAGCTCACCGCACCGAGCAGGAAACCGGTGGCCAACGGTTCCAGGAGCGTGGTGTGCTCCACGTAGACAGCTGGAAAGAACACCGCGTACGTGAGCCCGCCGACCATCGCGGCGGCCAGCCCGAGACGGCGCAGTGCGACCGCGACCAGCACGGCATTGGCCGAGCCGATGATCATGAATCCGATCCGGGCGACAGCGAACGCCGTCGGTTCGCCCACCAGATCGGCCAAGGCAGCGAATGGTGCGAGCGCGAGCACGATGCCGGGTGGGTGCAGGAGCAGGAAGTCCCGGTAGGGCATCAGTCCGTGCACGAATCCGGCGGCGGCGGTGTAGTAGACCCCGTCGTCGTAGTTCCCGCGGCCGAAGAGCCCGCCACCGGCGAGCACCGGTGTCAGCCGCACTGCGAACGCCGTGGTGGCCACGGTGACCATGACGATGATCCACGTTGCCGTCCTGCGGCTCGTGCCCGGGCTCGGCCTGTTGATCATCCAGGTCGCGCTCTCCATGACCGGATGGTCTGGGACACGCGCTGAGACTGCGCTGAGATCGCAGTCGGCTCCCAGCGGTCGCTCAGCAACAGGTCAGGAGCCGCCGGCAACTCAGCTTTGGTTCAGCAACGATCATCGACAATGACCGTCGACCTGGATCGACCTGGGCTGAGCTGGTGAGAGGCGAACGTGAAGATCCTCCTGGTGGAAGACGAGCAGCGGCTCGCGGCGGTGGTGAAGGACGGGCTTCGCGCCGAGGGCTTCGAGGCCGACATCGTCTCCGACGGAGTCATCGGTCTGTGGGCCGCGACCGAGAACAGCTACGACGCGATCGTGCTGGACATCATGCTTCCCGGGTTGAACGGCTACGACGTGCTGAAGAAGCTCAGAGCGCGGAAGGTCTGGACGCCGGTGCTGATGCTGACCGCCAAGGACGGCGACTACGACCAGACCGACGCGTTCGACCTGGGCGCGGACGACTACCTCACCAAGCCGTTCAGCTTCATGATCCTGGTCGCCCGGCTGCGGGCCTTGATCCGGCGTGGCGCCCCGGCGCGACCCGTGCTGATCACCGTCGGGACTCTGGCGATGGACCCGGGACGTCGGGCGGTGGAACGCGACGGCACCCCGATCTCCTTGACCGCGCGCGAGTTCGGGCTGCTGCACTTCTTGATGCGCAACGCCGGCGACGTCGTGAGCAAGGCGGAGATTCTCGACAACGTCTGGGACTCCGCCTTCGAGGGCAGTGACAACATCGTCGAGGTCTACATCGGCTATCTACGGCGCAAGATCGACGCGCCGTTCGGTCTCTCGACCTTGCACACCGTACGGGGTCTCGGCTATCGACTCGACGCCGACGAGTAATAGTCGTCTATCGACAGATCAGGCCAGGCCGAAGACGCGGAGCAGGTCGGGAGCGCCCCTGGACTCACGCAGCGGCGGCTGTCCGCCGAGGGCGCTGATGGTGGCCGACAGCGCGTAGTGGTCGAGTTTGGTGTCCACGACGCGGCCCGTCAGTTGGGGATTGACGACGACGAATGCCACCCGGTTGCCGTCAGATCCGTCATCCTCGTCCCAGGTGACCACGATGGTCAGGTTCCCGTCGGTGAAATCGGGCCCGCTTTCGATGACCGGCAACCAGTCCTGCAACCAACGGTCCGCGGTTGCCGCGGAGCAATCATGACCGTCGTTGCAGATATCCGGTATCACCAGGCTGAAGGTCGGCAATTGCCCGGCCTTGACGTCATCGACCAATGGGCCAGATGTGGTGGTGCCAGCCGGTACGTCGAATTTTGCGCATGCTGTTCGTTCCGCCGGGTCGGTGAAATAGGTCCACGGATTGTGGCGGACGGCATAGCGTCCTTGATTCTCGGTCGCGCAGGTTCCCTGCATGGCTTCGGCGTACGTCTTGGTGGTGTGGCCTGCGGCCAAGAGTTGGCCGAAGACCGAGGGTCCGCTCAGCGGGTGGGCGGAGGGATCGCGGTCGTCCGTAACGCCGAAGAGGGAGCCGCCGGCGATCACGAGGTAGTTGGGCAGAGAGGGATGCGCCAGCGCGTGGTACTGCGTGGCGCTCCCGTAGCGGGCCGCGGCGGCGGTCAGGTACGGCATGTGCGCCGTGACGTCAGCGGTGCTGCGATTCTCCTCGACGATCACCAGTAGCTTGCCCGCAGACTGCGGGTTGCTCGCCGACGCGCCGGGACTGCCTGACATGACAGGCGCGGTGGCCGCCTGGCCTGGTGACCTGTCGGCAGGGGGAGTGCGAGTAGTCCCGGCGCCGCACCCGGCGAGCAGCAGGATGACCAGCAACCAGCCAAACGCGCCGGCGGTCGTCATGGGGGCAGATCGTCTCGACGGCGCAAAGGCGGGCATGGCGGGCAGGCTAGACCGCATCGCCTGAGATCAACCTGAGGCGTGTGGCATTGACGGTGGCTGGAGCAACATTGACTGGAATGGCGCTGTCGGCGTCGTGTGGCACTATCGCCAAGGTGAACAGCACGCCGGCCGAGGAACAGCGGCTGCGGGACCTCGTTCGGCTGCGACGGGTCCGGGATCGGATCGACCGGGAGTATGCGCAGCCGCTGGATGTCGAGGCACTCGCTCGTGGCGCCCACATGTCGGCCGGCCACCTGAGCAGGCAGTTCAAGGCCGCGTACGGGGAGTCGCCGTACGCGTATCTGATGACCCGCCGGATCGAGCGGGCGATGGCGCTGCTGCGCCGCGGGGACCTGAGTGTGACCGATGTCTGCTTCGCGGTGGGCTGCCAGTCCCTGGGCACGTTCAGCACCCGGTTCGCCGAGCTGGTCGGGGTCCCGCCCAGCGTCTATCGGGAGCAGCACGTCGAGTCCGCCGGCGAGCTGCCGTCCTGCCATGCCAAACAGGTGACCAGACCGATCAGGAATCGAGAAGCCGCCACGGAGGCACGCGACTAGCGTGATCGACATGACCATCACCATTCTCAATGCCTTCCTGCCGCAGACCGACTCGGAGGCGGCGCTCGCGTTCTACCGCGACACCCTCGGCTTCGAGGTGCGCAATGACGTCGGCTACTCCGGCATGCGCTGGATCACGGTCGGGCCTCCGAACCAGCCGCAGACCTCGATCGTGCTGCATCCGCCGGCCGCCGATCCCGGTATCACCGACGACGAACGGCGTACCATCTTGGAGCTGATCGCGAAGGGCACCTATACCTCGATCACCCTGGCCACCGACGACCTGGACGGCACCTTCGATCGGTTGCAGGCCGGCGGCGCCGAGGTGGTCCAGGAGCCGATCGACCAGCCGTGGGGCGTCCGCGACTGCGCCTTCCGGGATCCCGCGGGCAACATGATCCGTATCAACCAGCTGGCCTGAGCGCAGACCGACCTCAGACAGAACCGAGCAGGAGAGCCGATGCCCCACCCCGCCGACAGCCACGACCTGATCCGAGTGATCGGGGCGCGGGTCAACAACCTCAAAGACGTCAGTGTCGACCTGCCGAAGCGTCGGTTGAGTGTCTTTACCGGCGTGTCCGGGTCGGGCAAGAGCTCGCTGGTCTTCGGCACCATTGCCGCCGAGTCGCAGCGGCTGATCAACGAGACCTACAGCACCTTCGTCCAGGGTTTCATGCCGAGTTTGGGCCGGCCGGATGTGGACGTCCTTGACGGGCTCACCACCGCGATCATCGTGGACCAGGAGCGGATGGGCGCCAACATCCGCTCGACCGTCGGCACCGCGACCGACGCCAACGCGATGCTGCGGATCCTGTTCAGCCGACTCGGCCAGCCACACATCGGGTCGTCCCAGGCGTTCTCGTTCAATGTGGCCTCGGTCAGCGGCGCCGGTGCGGTGACGCTGGAGAAGGGCGGGGTGACGACCAAGGAGCGGCGCAGCTTCAGCATCACCGGTGGCATGTGCGCCCGCTGTGAGGGCACCGGCGCGGTGACCGATTTCGACCTGACTGCGCTCTACGACGCGAACAAGTCGATCAGCGAGGGCGCGTTGACCATCCCCGGCTACACGATGGACGGCTGGTATGGACGAATCTTTCGGGGCTGCGGGTTTTTCGACGCCGACAAGCCGATCAAGGACTTCACCCAACGCGAGTTGGCGGCCCTGCTCTACAAGGAGCCGACCAAGATCAAGGTCGAGGGCATCAACGTCAACTACGAGGGCTTGATCCCGCGGATCCAGAAGTCGTTCCTGTCCAAGGACGTCGACGCCATGCAGCCGCACATCCGGGCCTTCGTGGAGCGGGCGGTCACCTTCGCCACCTGCCCGGAGTGCGGTGGCACCCGTCTGAACGAAGGGGCCCGCTCGTCGAAGATCAAAGGGATCAGCATCGCCGATGCCTGCGCGATGCAGATCAGCGATCTGGCCGCCTGGGTCCGCGAGTTGGATGACCCGTCGGTGGCGCCGTTGCTGGCCAACCTGCGCGGCACCTTGGACTCGTTCGTCGAGATCGGGCTGGGCTATCTGAGTCTCGAGCGGCCCGCCGGCACACTCTCGGGTGGCGAGGCGCAGCGCACCAGGATGATCCGGCACCTCGGCTCATCGTTGACCGACGTCACGTACGTGTTCGACGAGCCGACCATCGGTCTGCACCCGCATGACATCCAGCGGATGAACGAGCTGCTGCTACAGCTGCGGGACAAGGGCAACACGGTGCTGGTCGTCGAGCACAAGCCGGAGGCGATCGCCATCGCCGACCATGTCGTCGATCTCGGGCCGAGGGCGGGTGCCGGAGGTGGCGAGGTCGTCTTCGAGGGCACCGTGGACGAGTTGCGGCGCAGCAGCACTCTCACGGGGCGGCATCTTGATGATCGGGCACGGTTGAAGCCATCGGTGCGGACGGCGAATGGCGCATTGGAGGTCCGTGGGGCCGACACGCACAACCTGCGCAACGTGGACGTCGACATCCCGCTCGGTGTGCTGGTGGTGCTCACCGGCGTGGCGGGGTCGGGCAAGAGCTCGCTGATCAATGGCTCGGTCGCTGGGCGCGAGGGTGTGGTGACCATCGACCAGACCGGAATCAAGGGGTCGCGGCGCAGCAATCCCGCGACGTACACCGGTCTGCTGGACCCGATCCGCAAGGCGTTCGCCAAAGCCAATGGTGTGAAGCCGGCGCTGTTCAGCCCGAACTCCGAGGGCGCCTGCCCCAACTGCAACGGCGCCGGGGTGATCTACACCGACCTGGCGATGATGGCCGGGGTGGCCACCACGTGCGAGGTGTGCGAGGGCAAGCGGTTCGACGCCTCGGTGCTGGAATACACGCTGGGCGGGCGAGACATCAGTGAGGTGCTCGCCATGTCGGCTGCCGACGCCGAGGCGTTCTTCGGTTCCGGCGACGCCCGTACGCCGGCCGCGCACAAGATCCTGGAGCGGTTCGTCGACGTCGGCCTCGGCTATCTCACCTTGGGCCAGCCGCTCACGACCTTGTCCGGCGGCGAGCGGCAGCGGCTGAAGCTGGCGACGCACATGGGGGAGAAGGGCGGGGTCTACATCCTGGACGAGCCGACCACCGGCCTGCACCTGGCTGACGTGGAGCAGCTGCTCGGTCTGCTCGACCGGCTGGTCGACGCCGGCAAGTCGGTGATCGTGATCGAGCACCATCAGGCCGTGATGGCTCATGCCGACTGGATCATCGACCTAGGCCCAGGTGCCGGCCACGACGGAGGCCGGATCGTCTTCGAGGGCACGCCTGCTGATCTCGTCGCTGCTCAGTCGACCTTGACCGGACAGCATCTCGCGGCGTACGTGGGGGAGTCGGTCGCTGCCGGCTGATCAGTTGGTCGGTAGGCGCAAGGTGCTGGGTCGGCAATTTCCATCCGTGGACGGCAATGAGACCCGGGCCAGGGCCAGGTAGGGGCCAGGTGGGCCAGGGCAGCACCAGGTCAGTACGGCCGATGGACCGGTGGCCACCATCGCGGCCCGACCCTCATCCAGATCGCGTAGCCGATCATGAGCGCGAGGAAGACACCGGTTGCGACCAGGAAAGTCCACGGGTGTGGCGGCTCGGCCGTTGCCACGGCGCCTACCGTCCACATCGCATAACCCACGAAAACAAGCGTGAATGCCCCGAGCCAGCCGAGGTCGTTGCGCAGCAACTGCTGGGCGGCCGGCAGATTCTCGGCCCGTGTCCAGTAGTCCTTGTGCGGAATGTTGAGCAGTGCGGCCCGTCGGAGGCCGATGCGTGGCACCAGAGTGAAGGCCACGACGACGAGGAGGCCGACGAGCAGACCGAGGACGACATGCCGGGTCCGAGTGCCCCATCGAGTGACCTCGCCACCGAGGCTCAACTGTCCAGGCACAGCATCCGGGAGCGTGAACGCCTGCCAGATCATCAGCGCGAAGTAGCCCGCCGTCGCCATTCGGAACGCGACGCGCCCTGCCAACAGCGAGGAGTCCTCGACGGCCACCATCGTGACAACCTAGCCCCACGCACGGCTCAGTTAAGCCGCGCGAGCAGTTCTTGCCTACTACGCGAGCCGCTCTTGCGGTAGATGGCGCGCAGGTGTTCGTTGACGGTAAAGGTGGAGATGCCCAACTTCCGGCCGATCTGGTTGGCAGCCCTGCCTGCATACAACTGATCGACGACCTGTCTCTCGCGTCCGGTCAACTGGAAGTAGGCGGCGAGTGCTCCGGCGCGTTGGCTCGCGGTCGCGTCGTGCAGAACGACGGTGACATTGTCGGAATCATCCGGTTGAGCAATGGCCTCGAGCCGCATCCAGCGGCCGCTGACCGTACGGACGGTGCACACGGCATCCTTGCCCCGCCCACGGCGCAGCGCATGAGCCGCCTCGAACACCACACGGGTAACGTCGCGGGCATAGGTCTCGTCATCGCCGCCCGGCACGAGGTCATCAATCCAGGTCTGAGCCTCCGACGACACGCTCAACCTGTCGGCCGCGTCGACATTGATCACTCCAGCGGGGAGTGTGGCACCAGGGGTCAGCGTGCTGCGAGCTGTGTAGGTTCGAATCGCCTGGGCAAGCGGCTCGCCAAGGTGGCAGATCTCGGCGGCGTCGTCGTCGGTAAAGCCCGGGCCGGGCTTGCTGCGGAAGAGGACCAGTGCCCCCCAGACGAGTCCTCGCGACTTCAGCACGAGCCGCAACTCGGAGGAGTAGCCCTGCGGTAGAAGGATCTCGTTGAGCCGCGGGCTTGTCCGAGCGGCCTGGTGGGACCGGGACAGCCAACCCGCCGGGTACGCTGCCGCGGCGAGGTCGCGGTAGTTGTTCACGTCGTGCATGACGGCCTCGTTCTGAGCCATCCACGCGGTGCCCTCGGTCCCGTTCTGCCCGAACTGGACCGTACGCAGTCCGGTCAGCGGGTCGACTCCGAACAGGCACCAACCATCGAACGGGATCGCAGCGCGGATCGCTGAGGCGATGTTGCTGCTGAATTCCGGAGCGATATCAGGATGTGCCGAGAGCTCCGCGACGGCGGCTATTGCTCGTCCCGCCGACGGCTTCATCCGAGCAGCCCCCTTGTCAACCCACAACTTCTTGGCATACCGAAGATCGTCGATCAATCCTAAATTCGCAGACGGAACAGTGTCGATAGCGCATCAGTTCGACAACGACCAATTCGGGAGGGTTCGCCATGTCACAGGACGCAACTCGGAATCGGTCGCGAGTCCTCTTGGTGGCGATGATCGTTGTTGTCGTCGCATTGACGGCCTGCGCAGGAAGCGGAACGGTGTCTGCCGCCCCGTCGGCCCAGGCAACCGTCAGCGGTTCGTTCTCGCCTCAACCGCGGGTGAAGAAGCCGCACTCCTATGTGGCGTTGGGCGACTCTTGGGCCTACGGGGGCCACTGCGGCAACTGCAAGACCTTCGTCGGACGGTATGCGGACAAACTGAACCAGCGGTCGGGGCATCGCGTGGTCTTGACTAACCTCACAGTGAACGGCGGCACCTCAGGCACGACGCTCGCGAGCTTGCGCCATGATCGGGGTGTCCGCACCGCGATCGCAGGGGCCGACATCATCGTGATCGAGACCGGGGTGAATGATCTGGACGAGCGAGGAACTCTCGACGCAGTGGCGGCGGGAACCTGCGGCGGACGAGACGGAGCTCAGTGTCTTCGGGCGGTTGCCCGAGGTTGGCGTACGAATTTCGAAGCAATCGCCGAGGAGATCGATCACCTTCGCCGCGGCAAGCCAACCGCATTGCGACTGGTGACGTCACAGAATGTGTTCCTTTCGGACCCCGGCATCATCACCGAATACGGCTTGCCGGCGGACTTCGCCATGACGGGAGGAAAATTCCTCACCGAGGAACTCCGCGACGCGATCTGTCACACGGCGCGGCGCCATCATGGCCGATGCGTTGATGTCGGGCTGCTTTTCAACGGCCCCCGCGGCGACATGCCACGTGACGAGAACACCGAGCAGTCCCACGAACAGGTTGCGCGGGCGCTGATGAAGACCGGGCTGGCTGAACTCCGCTGACCCCAATCCCTCGAGTCAGCTCAGGGTGGTTCAGGTGGTCGGCTGCGGTAGTGGTGTCCGGTGGGGGTGATGATCTCGACGGTGTGAGTGTCGGTGTCGATGATCTGGACGGTCCAGCCGGGCAGTTCGCGGATGTAGTTACCGCGTTCACACACCCCTCGCCCGTTCGTGGCGGTGGCGGCACCGCCGTCGGCGTGACGGTGGATATGGTCGAGATGCCGGATCGGCGCCCCACAATAGGGATCCTGACACACCTTGTCGCGGCAGCGGATCAGATGGACTAGCCAACTGGCGAACGTACGACGCCGTTTGTCCGCATCCACGATCAACTGGCCACCATCACCGGTGGGGCGGGTGAACAACCTGCGCCACCAACACCGGGCCTCGGCGTCTTTGATCAGGTCACGGATCAGATCAGCTGGGAGTAAGTCCTGGCCGATGAGTTCGGCGGGTCGCTGATCGCCCGGGTCCAGAAGTGCGCCGAGGGGCATGATCACCCCGACTTCGAATCCGGTGTCCTCCGCCTTCTCCTGCCCGGTCAACCGGGCAACCAGGGTGTCGGCCATGATCTGCCCCCTGGACCGGGTGTCCCCGGCCGCTTTCGCGGTCTTCGCCGCCGCGTCCAACGCGGCATAGCAGGCAACACCCTGCTCCACCGGCAACAATCCGGTGAGCAGACTCATCGTGTCCGGTGCCGGCCGCAACGTCACCCGCCGATCTTTCCGCGCCTTCTTCGCCCGTTCCGTCGCAGCGGCCGGATCCGCCTCATAGGCGAGTCGTTTCGCCGCCGCTTCGGCCTGTTTCGCACCCATGGAGCCGAGGTCCTTGCCCGCCAACTCGGCATCCAACCGGGCCCTCGTGGCCCGATCCAGATGGGATAACTGGCCGACGATCAACCTTGTGGTCCAACCACCGATCTCACCGGTCGCGAGCAGATCCAGGGTGTGGGGCATGTCCAGCACCAGGTCCCGGGCGACATGCAACCGGCGCGATCCCTCGGTGGGGGACACTTTGCAGGCAAGGGCGATTTGGTCGGCGATCCCGCCGCCGATCTTCCGTGGATGCACACCCAACCGCATCTGCTCCGCCGACTGGGACTGGGCGAACGCGACCATCTCCACCGCTTTGACCGCCTCCAGACTGGCTTGGAGACGTTCACACACCGCGATCCGGTCAATCCGAGCCGCATCCGACACCAAACCCTGATCCACGCCACGCGCCGAGACGAGACTGTGTAACCAGTCCAACGTCTCATCCAACCGGACCGTCACATCGTCAGGAGCGGCCGGCGTATCGGCAGCGGCAGCTGCGCCAGCAGCAGTGTCGGGCAGGTCGGTCTGTCCGATTGCCTCCATCACCGCTGCTGTGCTCATATCCGAAACGGTAGAGCAACCCACTGACACTTTCGGCTCTACGTTCGACCAAAATGCCTCATCCGGCCTGAGAATTCGCTATGAGATTCGATCTCCGGCGCCACCCAATCCCGGTCAGCGTGGATCCTCGACCGGCGGTCGCCACCGGTGGCTGACCCTCATCCAGATCGCGTAGCCCATCATGAGCGCGAGGACGACACTGGTCGCTGCCAGGAAAGTCCACGGGGGTGGCGGATCGGCCGTTGCTACGACAAACTACGTCGAGGCAGGCATCGGAGCTCGGCCTAGAGTCTTCGCTATGTCGAGAGCCCGGGACCGCGCTGCCAATGTCGTCCTAGGCCCCGAACAGACGCTTCTCGTGATACGTCGTGTCAAGGAGAGCCGCCGCTACTGCGTCCTGCCTGGCGGCGGTGTCGAGCCGAATGAGCAGCCGGCTGATTCAGCTCTTCGTGAGCTTCAGGAGGAGACCGGTCTCGTGGGCCAGATAGACCGGAAGCTATGGACCGTCGAGCATCCCGATCGTGTTGCTCACTACTACCTGACTACCGTGAATACGTCTGCCGGTATGCGACTCGGCGGACCGGAGCGGGAACGCATTTTCGTTGGCCAACACCTACGAGCCCACGTGGATTCAGCTGGGCGATCTCGATCCGATGAACCTGCAGCCGGTCGAGATCCGGCCATTGTTGATCGCTCTCGACCGCCGTGGATGATGATCGGGCTGTGACATCGCTATCCGACGGAGTCGTGTCGGCCCCGACGACTTCCGGCTCCGAGCGTTCCGTCGCCAGGTCGGCGATCCGGCACGTCCTCTTTGACGCGGACGGGGTGCTGCAGATCCTCCCGGGTGGTTGGTACGCCGCCATGGAGCCTTACCTCGGCGGTCGGGTGCAGGAGTTCCTCCACCGTACGTGGAAGGACGAGATCCCTACCTTGGCGGGGGATGGTGACTACCTGTCGATGCTTGCGACCACGCTTGTCGAGTTCGGTGTCAGCGAGCCCGTCGAGGCTGTCTACCGCGATGTGTGGCAACGCATCGAGCGAGTCGAGGAGTCGTTCGCAATCGTGGAGTCATTGCGTCGCAACGGGTATGGGGTGCACCTGGGCACGAACCAGGAGCAGCATCGGGGAGATCACATGCGCACTGAGCTCCGGTATGACGAGATCTTCGACATCAGCTGCTACTCCTACGACCTTGGCGTCGCCAAACCCGACCCGGCCTTCTTCGCCGAGGCAGCCCGTCGCATCGGCGCTGAACCATCGACCATCCTGTTCATCGATGACAACGCAGAGAACATTCGAGGTGCGCTGACTGCGGGACTTGAAGCGATCGTCTGGGACGTTGAGCGCGGTCACAACTCACTGGTCCTGCTGCTCGCCGAGCACGGTGTGGCCTGCGTTTGACGAGTGCGCACTTGCGTGCGCGTGGTCCGCGGATAGCTCACTCGCGGTCCTGTCGTCAGTTGGTCCCTCGACCTTCGGGTTGCTCGGATGCCTCACCTTGGTCGTGTGCTCATCGTTGACTCCTGGTGAGGGCGAGGAACTCGGCGCGGCTACGAGGCTCGTCGCGCAGTCTGCCGAACATCGCGGAGGTGGTGGTGCGGGCACGGGGGTTACGGGCCCCGCGCAGGCTCATGCAGGTGTGCTCGGCCTCGATGACCACGCCGACACCCTTCGGATCCAGCTCGGCTTGGAGGTGGTCGGCGATGCGCTTGGTCAGTCGTTCCTGGGTCTGGGGGCGGCGGGCGTGCAGCTCGACCATGCGAGCGAACTTCGAGAGACCGAGGATGCGCGAACCGGGAAGGTAGCCGACGTGAGCGACTCCGACGAAGGGGAGCATGTGATGCTCGCAGACCGACTGCATGGCGATGTTCTGGACCAGGACCAGTTCGTCGTAACCCTCGTCGTTGGGGAAGGTGGTGAGCTCGAAGTTCGGGCCGTTGGTCATCTCGATCAGAGCGTGTGCCATCCGACGTGGCGTCTCGGCGAGATTCTCATCGGCCAGATCCAACCCCAGCGCATTCAGCAGCAGCCCGGCTGCTTGCTCGGCGGCTGCGAGATCGACTGCGGGACGGTTGTTGGTGACCACGGGACGGAAGCCATTCCTCTCGAGCAGGCCCGGTGCGCGCCCGGGAGACCTGCCGTTGCGACTCATGCTGCCGGCCGGTCACGGTCGAACGCGAGAGCGGCGAGCGCGAGAGCGCTGACCAGGAGCCCGAAGTCACGCAGGGCGACGTCGTAGAACTCGCCCATCGTGACGAGGTTCAGGATGATCCCGCCCAGCCAGGCAGCGACCAGCAGCGCGCCGAACCTGGGGGCGATGGCGACGGCCAGGCCCGCGACGATCTCGATCACACCGACCACCAGCATCGCCTGGTGGGCGTTGCCGGGCACGATGTTGTTGATCCAGGGCGCGAGGTAGCCGTCCCACTCGGTCAGGATGTCGAAGAACTTGTCGAGGCCGAACGCGATCGGAGCAATGACGAAGACAGTGCGCAGCAAGAAGAATGCGCGGTCAGCGCCAGACCCGTTCGTGAGCAGGCTGATGCCTGCGGGCCTGGTCGAGGTGCTGGTGGACATGACGTTCCTTTCGGATGCGATGGTGCGCCGCGAATCGGGGTGATCTGTGTGGGAACGCCCCGTCATTGAGTTGGTGCCACCGCGCTATCCAGGTCTTACCTCGATTTGGTGATTGATCTGGGGTAAGGACTCCTGGCAGTGCGACACCAAGAAGTCATGAAGTTTGATCAGGGCGCCCCAGGCATAGCCAGCCAGCTACGGATGCGCGCCCGATCTCGCCGCCAGGATTCTGGCGCCCTTCCCGATCGAGCCAAGCGGGATGGGATCATGGCCATCGTGAACCCGACCACTCCGGAGCTCGAAGACCTGGCTCCGGAGGAGTCTTGGGTGAGCGAGCTCAACGGCAGTGGGCCGTCAAGACATGTCGCTCAACGGAATCTCCACGACCTGCTGGTCCGTTCCACCAGGCATCAGGTCTGGCGCCTGCGTCATCAACTGCCAGGTGCCGGGGAGGGCGACTTGGAGGATCTCGCTCAGCAGGCAGCAGACGACGCGTTGATCGCAGTTCTCGCCAAGCTCGACACCTTCGAGGGGCGCAGTCGGTTCAGCACGTGGGTCTACAAGTTCGGTCTCCTACACGCCGGTGTCGCCGTGCGTAGGCAGGCCTGGAGGCACCGCGAGGTGGCTCTTCCCGACACGCTGGACTCGTTCGATCCGGGCTCTTCTCCTGAGGCGATTGTGCAGGCCAACGACCTGTCGCGGGCTGTTCGGGACCTCGTGGCTAGTGGGCTGACCCCGCACCAACGCCGGGTCACCCTCGCGCTCCTGGTGGAGCAGGTGCCCATCGACGTACTGGCCGAACGACTCGGAACCAACCGCAACGCCTTGTACAAGACCCTGCACGACGCGCGACAACGACTACGCACCGGCCTGATCATTGCCGGCTACCTCGACGGATCATCCACCCGGAGCGCATCATGACCGATCCCAGCGTGAACCTACCGGCGGCGATCCTCGACAGCTTGCTCCTGGACACCAGCCCCTATCTGTCCTGCGACGAGTGCTTCGACCAACTGGACATCTACGTCGAACGACTCCGCCAAGATCCGACATACCGGGATGTCTCGATGCAAGTGCACCTGAGCGCGTGTGCCGCGTGCGCGGAAGAAGCAGAAGCGCTCATGGATCTGCTCTCGGGTCGCGCCGGATAAAACGCCCGTTGCGTGCAATCCGTGCTTCCGAGACCGGCCAGCATCAATGAAGCGACGACACTTGAGCGCCGGCCTCTTCAGCGCGAAAGCGAAGCCCGGACCGGCTCACTCATGTCCCTTTGATGTTCAGCCCTTGACCTTCGAGCTACCCGAAGCCCCATGCTCGAAGGGTGAACGACGATCTTGTCCCCGTGGGAGCCTTCGCGAAGCTGTCCGGGCTCAGCGAGCACACCCTGCGGCACTATGACGCGATCGGGCTGCTGGCGCCGGCCCACGTGGACCCCCGGACCGGCTACCGGCGATATTCGCCGGACCAGTTGACCACGGCTCGTCTGATCGCCGACCTGCGGTGGCTCGGTGTCTCGCTCGCCGCTGCCAGGACCGTCGTCGCCGACCCCGACTCCGTCCAGGCCCGCGCGCTGCTCGCCGATCAGAACGACCGGCTGATCAGGCAGCGCCATCACCTCGACCGTCAGATCGCTCAATGCTCCGCCTACGCCACCGAAGGGATCCGGATGCCTACGATCGCCACGACCATCACGCCGGTGCAGATCAAGCTCGGCGTGAGCGACAAGGCGCGAGCTGAGCGCTTCTACGAGGAAGCCTTCGGTTTGGTGCAACGGGTCGTCCGCCACACCCGCGACAGGGACGACAGCGCGTACCAGTTCGGTGACTACGGGCAGCCAGGGTTCTTCTTGCTGTTCTTCCTCGACGAGTCCAGCTTCGACCGTCCAGGACCCAGCACGATCGGCTTCCTCGTTCCCGATCTCGACGGGGCACATCGGCGCGCGTTGCGGGCCGGCGGTGTCGAGGCGGTCGCTCCGGCCGAGCAGGAGGACATGCCCAGGTCCAGCGCGGTGACAGATCCGGACGGCAACTGGGTCTGGCTGTACCAGGGTTGACGGCGCGAAAATGAGCCGACGCCTGTCGGTGCCCATCGCTAGCCTCCTCGACCATGTCGGATGAAGCAGTGATCCGGGTGCGGAACCTGAGCAAGGAGTTCCGCAGACCGCGTCGGTTCGAGGGCCCGCTGGGTGGGTTGCGCACCTTGCTCACTCGACAACACAGTGTGGTGTCGGCGGTCGAGGATGTGTCGTTCGACATCGAGCCCGGCGAACTGGTCGGCTACCTCGGTCCGAACGGCGCCGGGAAGTCGACCACGATCAAGATGCTGACCGGGATCATGGTTCCGACGTCCGGGACAGTCGAGATCGCCGGGCTGACTCCGTGGCAGGACCGGGAGCGCAACGCACGCCAGATCGGGGTCGTGTTCGGCCAACGCTCACAGCTGTGGTGGGACCTGCCGGTGATCGAGTCGTTTCGGCTGGTGAAGGAGCTCTACGAGGTCCCGGCCGCGATGTTCGACGCCAATCTGGCGATGTTCACCGAGCTGCTCGGGATGGCTGAGTTCCTGGCGACACCGGTACGCCAGTTGTCGCTGGGTCAGCGGATGCGAGCAGATCTGGCTGCGGCCATGCTGTACGAGCCGGCCGTGCTCTATCTCGACGAGCCGACCATCGGACTGGACGTGCTGGCCAAGGAGGCGATCCGGGCCTTTCTCGCCGAGCTCAACAGCGCGCGGCGGACGACGATCATCTTGACCACCCATGACCTCGATGACCTCGAACGACTGGCCACTCGCCTGATCCTGATCGACCACGGTCAGGTCGTCTACGACGGCGATCTCGCCACCTTGAAGACCCGGTACGCCCCGTATCGGGACGTCGTCGTCCAGCCCAGCGATCCCACCCAGGCTCGCGACTTGACGGTGCTCGGCACCGACGTTGCCCGCGTCGAGGACGGCAAGGTATGGCTGCGCTTCAAACCCCGACCAGCAGCCGGTCGCTGCCGTCGTCGGCGCCGTGCTGGCGGACTACGAGGTCTCCGACCTGTCTATCGTCGATCCCGACCTCGAGGGTGTGCTGCGGCAGATCTATGCCGCTGGCGACGCATCCGGTCCCGATGTCGCATGAGAGGCACTGTCGTACGGACCGGCCGGGTCAGTTGGCGGTCACGGTTTCGTGCCAGCGTCGTGATCGCAGTTCTGGCTGGTCGCAGTCTATGGGTGTACCGATCTGGATTGCTGATCTCGGCCGGCGTACTGCTGGTGCAGATCTTCGCGCTGCAGATGGTGTGGACCTGGGTGTATGCCGGCGACTCGGTCGTCGATGGGTCCGGTGGGGTGGGGGAGATCTCGCTACCCGTCCAGCTTGCTTACGTGACCTTGTCCACGGCGCAGTTCTGGGCACTGAACCACTGGGGGGTCTATTCGCTGCAGCAACGCGTCCGTGAGGGCCGCATCGGCACCGACCTCGCGCGACCACTTGATCTGCTCTGGCAGGTCACCATGGGCCGGGTCGGCACCATCGCCGGATGCCTACCGTTTGCCCTGGCCGCACTGCTGATCGCCATGGCATTCGGAGGTGTCGTGGCACCGGCCTCGGCAGGTGCGTTGGTGGCCTACCTGGTCGCGCTGGTGTTGGCCACCGTCATCTCGGTGCAGCTGGTGCTGCTGCTCGACATGACCTCCTTCTGGTCGTTGGAGGTGACCGGCATCTACTTGTCGTTCACCTTGGTCTCTCGATTCCTGTCTGGCTCTTTGGTGCCGCTGTGGTTCATGCCTGACTGGCTGCGGGTCGTCGCGGGACTGTTTCCGTTCCAGGCCACGACCTTCAGCCCGGTCGCCATCTACCTGGGTGTGCTTCAGGGCTCAGCGATGTGGCAGGCGCTCGGCATCGCCGCCGCCTGGGCGGTTGTCCTGGGCGTCGCGCTTCGGCTCAGCTGGGGTCGAGTTCTCAATCGCGTCGTCGTCCAGGGCGGCTGATCCAGGTGCTCAAGCGACTCCGCCGTCAAGTCCGGATGTATCGGGTTCTGCTCGTCGCGTCGATGCGCGCCCAGGGCCAGTACCGGGCCAACCTGATCATCGAGTTGATCGGGGCGATCGCCTATCAGGGTGCCGGGTTCGCGTTCGTCTGGGTGGTTGTCGACCGCTTCGGCGACATCGGCGGCTGGGGTCTGGCCGAGCTGGCGCTGCTGTACGGGCTCCGGCTGGGTGCCCATGGCGTCTTCACCTTCGGTTTCGCCCAACTGATGGGTCGCATCACCGAGGTCGTCCGCGAAGGCGAGTTCGACCGCTATCTCACTAGGCCGGTGAATCCGCTCATCCAGCTGCTGACCAGGAGATTCAGTCTGACGGTCCTGGGCGACCTGGTCTGCGGCATTGCCCTCATCGTCGTCGGTGCCACTCACGTCGACGTGGCTTGGACTGCTCCGGCGCTGGCCTATCTCGTGCTCGCTCTTCTCGGCGCCGCGCTGGTCGAGGCGGCCATGCATCTTGCGGCTTCGGCGCTCGCTTTCCGGCAGACCACGACGTACGCGCTGTCCGACGCGATCGATCAGCTGCTGTCGACCCTCGGCGGCTATCCGCTCAAGATCTTTCCGGTGTCCGTGCAGCTCGGGCTGACCTTCGTCTTCCCGCTGGCCTTCATCGCCTACTTTCCTGCCACGATGCTGCTCGGACGGACCGATGAGCTGCTGCTGCCGTGGCTCGCGATCCTTGCCCCGCTGGTCGGCGTCCTGCTCTTTGCTGCGTCCTATGGCTGCTGGCGGAGCCAGATCCGGCACTACGCCAGCACCGGACACTGAGTGGCATTCGTCGTTACGATCCGGCGATGAGGTTCGTCCTGCTCCATGCGCTGCCGTTCGACGAGCGGATGGGGGAGCTGGTCGGGTCGGTGCCGGAGTGCCGCAAGGTGATCGTCGGGCGGGCCAGACCAGGGGCTCTGGTTGGATGAGGTGATGGTCCGTACAGAGCAGTTCGTCGACGTGCTGGGGCTGAAGCGCGCGGCATCCGGAACGACGGACTGAGACATGTCAGGCACTGGTGGACGCCGGCGGGAGGTCGTGACGAGCGACCGGGTCCGGATCGACGGCGGGCTGGTCCGCCGCCCGGCCTATCCGTGGACCGCAACGGTGCACGACCTGCTCCGGCACCTGCACGCCGCCGGATTCGTCGTCCCCGAGCCCGTCGCCCTGGACACCACGGCACCCGCGTCGGACGGCGCCGCGATCGGTGTCGAGACGGTGCGCTTCGTGCCCGGTGTCTCGGGCGCGGACGCCTGGCGGCTGCAGGCAACAGACGAGGGGCTGCGCTCGGCTGCGCGACTGCTGCGGCAGGTTCATGAGGCCACCTGGTCGTGGACTCCGCCGGCAGACGCGGTTTGGGCGTTCCCGCCGGCCGCAGACCCCTCCGGCACGGTATGCCACGGCGACCCCGGGCCTTGGAACATGGTGTGGCGCGACGGCCAGGCAGTCGGCCTCATCGACTGGGATCTCGCGCGACCTGCTCCCGCCCTTGACGACATCGCGTACGCGCTGGACTACCTTGCGCCGTTTCGCGGTGACGAGGACAGCGTGCGCTGGCACGGTTTCGACACACCGCCCGATCGTCGCATGCGCATCCGGGTCTTCCTCGACGCATACGGGATCGACCCACCCGCAATCGTGGACACGATCCTGGCTCGTCGGCGCGCGACGGCTGACGAGCTGCGCAGCCTGGCCGCGCGGGGTGTGGAGCCGCAGCGCACCTGGGTCGCCGAGGGCTTCCTGGAGACGAGCGAGCGGCATTTGGCCTGGTCGGTGGAGCACCGCGCCTTGATGGAACCCGTGCCGGACAAGTCCCCGAATGGTTGTTAGCTGAAGGATCATCTCCGTCATTGGGGATAACTCGGGCCGAGGGCCACGTTCTCGCTGCGAGTCAGCGTCCTGGGATGAGAACCGCCTCTCAGCACGTCCGGAGTCAGATCTCGGTAGCGGCTACTGATGCCGGTCGGCGGCTTCTAGCGGACCCTGAACTCGAGCCACCTGACTCACCCGCCACCCAATACACCAGGAGCACTCACCATGCCCACCAGTACCCCTCAACCACGCACCCGCGCCGGCCATCGCGCGGCCATCGGCATGGCCACCGCGGCCCTTGTCGCCACTGGTCTGGCCGGGACGGCCGTCATCGCGGCCGCCGACGACTCGTCACGTGTGCGACCCGAGCCGACCATGACGGCTCTCGCTCCGGCCGGTACCGCTGTCCCGACCATCGCCCCGACCAGCGCACCGCCGATCGGCGAGCGCTTTGCTCGTACGGAACTCTTCTTCGGTACTGAGAAGCCAGGCCCCGATGTCACAGACCGACAGTTCAAGGCATTCGTCGACCGAGTGGTGACGCCGCGGTTCCCCGACGGTCTCACCCAGTACGACGCCTCCGGGCAGTTCCGCGACTCCAGTGGCCGGATCGTCAAGGAGCAGTCCAAGGTGATCGTTCTGCTCTACCCGATCGCCGACGCCGGGCCGAGCACGGTCATGATCGAGGAGATCCGCGACATCTACGAGAAAGCCTTCGATCAGGAGTCGGTGCTGCGGGCCGACAGCGTGGAGCTGGTCGACTTCTGAACTGGGTCATCCATAAGGTCGGACCCTATCTACGGTGGGTCGTTGCCGATCAGTCCGTCGACGGCCTCGCGAAGCATCGACGCATGCCCGGTGTGCAGCAGATTCTCCTCGAGAATGTCCACGAGCACTCGGCGTAGGTTGACCACGTAGTCGTCGCTGCCCCACGGGACCGTGGCGTCGAGACGATCGTCGGCCACGATCTGTCCCCAGATTTGCCGGGTGCGAGCCGCCGTTCGATACCAAAGGTCATAGAGCACCTCCGGTCCATCAGTCACGGCGGTACGCCACTCCCACTCCGGGTCGGCAGACCTGTCCACTTCGTCCGCTGGTGGCCCGGGGCTTTCGCCAAGGGCGCGGGCAGTCCAGGTCAGCTCGACCAATGCCAGGTGTTTGATCAGCCCGGCGAGTGTCATGGTGGACGGCGGATGTCGACGGCCAAGCTGCTCCGCATCCAGTCCGCCCGTCTTCCAGGCGAACTGTTTATGGACCCGGTCCAGTGCGAACAGCAGCAACTCACCCTCGCTTCCTTGCTGGCAGTCCGCGAGAGGGAGATCGGTGTAGTCCATGCCGAACGGTATCGCCGCCACAAGTCGTTAAGTGACGATGACTCCGGCCTCGGCAGACTCGCCATTTCGGGTGACCCGGACGGTCCAACAGCCCTTGTCGCGAGCGGACTCTGTGACGGAGTGGATGTCTCTTCCGAGGGCTGGGCAGAGCAACCCGACGCGACCAGCGCCGCGACGAAGCCGAGGCTCCAGCCGACCAGCCGACTGCCCGTTCGATGTGGTTTTCGGAACACGTTGGATCAGGCCCTTCTCGCGCAAATGACCATCGGCACGTGACTTCCTTCGCGCTAGAAGTGTCTGTTTGACGCGACGATCAGCTCGACCGTTGTCAGCAGCCCCCTGGTGGCAGACTCCGGACGTGTGGGCGTGACCAAGGCCGCGCGCAATCCCACGGCTTCGGCTCCAGCGATGTCGGCCACTGGATTGTCGCCGATCATCCAGGAGCGGTCCACCCAAGCACGGGCGAGATCAATGGCGCGTCTGAAGATGAGCGGGTTGGGCTTCTCTGCGCCGATCGCAGCGCTGGTGATGGTCAGCTCCACCGGCCGCGACAATCCGAGGTCACGCACGAGTTCGGGCAACTCCGGAGCGTGATTGCTCACAATGACATTGCGGTAGCCGCCGCGTTGCGCGCGTTCCAGTGCACTCGCGGCGTCGGGGAGTACGCACCACGCATCGGGGCGGTAGTACGTCGCCGGCAGCAGGTCGGCGGCAGCGTTGGCGACCTGCTGGGTGATCCCGGCGGCCAGGTAGGCGTTCATGACCACTGGTCGGAGTCGCGCCCACCAGGCGGCTGATGTGGTGACCTCGACGACGACGTCGGGTTGATGCCATGGGAACCCGTTCTGCAACAGTGGTCGCAACTGGTCGGCGTGGAGAAGGATGTGTGGGTCTACTCGGCGTACTGCATCGACGAGCGCGCCGGACCAGCGCCCTTCGCGAACCGCCAACGTGCCGTCGAAATCCCAGAACAGGACGGCTCTCCACTCGGCGGGTGAGCCGCCCTCATCCATGAGGGATCCAAGCGATCGGGGACGGGATCGAGTGCGGCCAAGTCGGTGTGCCCAAGGGTCGGCTACTCCTCCTCGAGTCCCATTAGCTCGTTGATCTGACGGGCCAACTCCAGGTCCTTGTGAGTCAGTCCGCCCGCGGAATGGGTGGACAGCACCAGGGTCACGGTGTTCCAGCGGATGTCGATGTCGGGATGATGATTGCGCTGTTCGGCCTCGTGGCCGATCTGGTTGACCAGATCGAGGGCCGCGACGAAGTCGGCCAGTTCGAACGACGTCGAGATCGAGGTCTGGTCATCGCTCAGCGTCCAGTTGGGTAGGTCCTCGAGACCGGTGGCGATCTCGGCTGCGGTCAGGCGAGTCATGCCTCCAGCCAACGACGCCTGCTCGCCCGTGTCAACGCCGATCGGGGGTCGGACTTCGGTAGGTTGCCAGCGTGACGGTGACGGATCGGGTCCGGGAGCGGACCGAGCGGCTACGCTCGCGTGCCCAGCCGGTCCAGACCCGAGTTCAACGGATCCTGCAGATCGGGTGGATCGCCCACATCCAACGGGCCATCCAGCGCTACAACGGTCGCTTCGGTTTTCAGTTCGGCGCCGGCGTCGCGTACTTCTCGGTGCTGGCGATCGTGCCGGTGCTGATGGTCGCCTTCTCGATCCTCGGCTTCTTCCTGGTCGAGCTGCGACCGGACCTGATCACCAAAGTGTCCGAGCTGGTCACCGACCAGCTCCACGGGGTGGACTCGGAGTCCTTGGCTCGGATCGAGTCTTTCGTGCTGAGCACGCTGCAGAACTACACCTCGATCGGGAGCGTGGGACTGATCACCGGCCTTTACAGCGGCGCGGCTTGGATGGGCCACCTCCGCAATGCCATCGACGCCCAATGGCGGATCGACTTCGATGCCGAGCGGGACACCACCCCGTACGTGATCAAGGTGGCGGTCAATCTGGTCCGAATGGCCGGCCTGCTGCTGGCCATCGGCATCACCTTCGGCCTGGCCACCATCTCCACCAACCTCGCCCAGCAGATCGCCACCTGGCTGGGGTTCGGCGACACCTGGTTCACCTCGGCGATGCTGCGCATCCTCGCGCCGTTCCTGTCGCTGGTCGCCGGCTGGCTGACCTTCTGCTACATCTACCTGGTCGTCCCGCGGCAGCGAGAGGGCTGGCGCTACATCAGGATCGGGGCACTGTTCGGTGCCATCGGACTGTTCGTCCTGCAGTACGGCACGGCATTGATCATCGGCGCCATCTCGGGGAACACGGCCGTTGCCGTCTTCGGGCCGGTGATCGCGCTGATGCTCTTCTTCAACCTCTTCGCTCAGCTGATCTTGATCGTCGCCGCCTGGATCGCGACCTGCGAGGAACCGGCCTTCATCGACCTGGATGAGAGCCGGGTCCGGTTCGCCATCACCCCGCCCAAGCCAGCCGAGGAGGGACCGCCGATGGTGACCGAGGAAACGGCGGCGCGCTCGGTTCGACTCGGCCTCGGGGTTGGCTGGCTGACCGGCACCGCCACCGGTCTGGGGCTGGGGGCGGTGCTCGCCTGGATCGTCGGCGCGCTCGGCCGACTTCTCAGTGGGCGGCGATCTTCTCGGTGACCGGCTGGCCGATGCCGGCCAGCAACTCGACGAACCACGGCTCGTCGATGTCGAAGGGCTTGCCGCCCTTGATCCGGGAGAACTCGATGGCCCGCAGCACGTCGCCCTGCTCCTCGTCGTGCCCGATCACCCCTGCCTCGCCGCGCAGCGCGCAGTCGACAGCCAACTCGGTCATCGAGCGGATCAGTTCGAGATCGGCCAAGTTGGCCCTGGCCGCGCGCGAGAAGTAGCCCGACTTCTGCACCATCACCTTCTCCGCGCCCAGCCGCTCGGCGAACTTCTTGGCGAACCAGGCGCCGGGGTTGAGCTTGTCGATCTTCACGTGTCCAAACGGATCACGAACGACCTCCTCGCCGGACTCCTCCAACTCAGCGACGATGGTGTCCAGACCCGCGCCCTCGGAAATGAAGAGGTTCACCGAGCCGATCTCGTCCATCACTCGTGCCAGCCGATCCGACTCGGCGGCCAGATCGAGGTGTGCCTCCGGCACGTACACGCCGTGTACGTCCCAGGCGTCCCGGGAGAGCCCGATGCCTGGCACCCACTCCTGGGTGTCGAGCCAGGCCCGGTACGCCCGCGCGGTCGCGGCGGTCAGCCAGCCGCAGTGCCGGCCCATCACCTCGTGCACGATCAGCATCCGGGAGCCGGAGTTGTGCTCGCCGATGATGTTCTGGGCGAACCGCGCGCCCTGCTCGGCCGCGGTCCAGGCACCGAGTGACTGGCGGATCGGGATCACGTCGTTGTCGATGGTCTTCGGCAGGCCGACGACGGTCAACTCGTAGCCGTTCTCATGCAGGTACGCCGCGAGATCGGCGGCAGTGGTGTTGGTGTCGTCCCCGCCGATGGTGTGCAGCACGTCCACACCATCCGCGGTCAAGCGGTCGGCGGCCGCCTTCAGCGGGTCGACGCCCTCGGCGACCAGGCCACGTTTGACCAGATCCTTGGCGTTGGTCAGCTTGACCCGCGAGTTGCCGATCGGGGAGCCGCCGAACCGGTGCAGGACATCGGCGTGGGCGCGAACCTCGGGCGTCACGGTGAGGTAGTCGCCGGACAGCAGACCCTGATAGCCGTATCGATAGGCGATGATCTCGATGTCGGGGGCGAGCGCGGTGTAGCGCTGGATCAGCCCGCCGATGGCCGAGGACAGGCATGGTGCGAATCCACCGGCAGTGAGCAGTGCGACCTTGGAAACCATGCTGTCAAACCTATCCGACACCGACGTCGGGAATCGTGTTCGTCCGCGGCGTCGCGCACGGCTGAGAAGCCGCTAGGCTCCCGAAGATGGCGCGCTATTTCGATGTCCATCCCGACAACCCTCAGCCGCGGACCATCGCCAAGGTGGTCGATCTGCTCCACGACGACGCATTGGTCGCCTATCCAACGGACTCGTGCTTCGCTCTCGGCATCCAGCTGGGCAATGCCGACGGGATCGAGCGCATCCGCAGCATCCGCGACTTGGACAAGCACCATCACTTCACCCTGGTCTGCAGCGATTTCGCTCAGCTGGGCCAGTTCGTCCATCTCGACACTGCTGTGTTCCGGGCGATCCGAGGAGCGACGCCTGGGCCGTACACCTTCATCCTGCCGGCCACCCGGGAGGTGCCGCGCCGGATGCTCCACCCGAAGAAGCGGACGGTCGGCGTGCGGATCCCTGACCACAAGACCACCCGCGCCCTGGTCGAGGCCATGGGTGAGCCGCTGCTGTCCAGCACGTTGCTGCTGCCCGGCGACGAGGAGCCGATGACCCAGGGCTGGGAGATCAAGGACCGGCTGGACCACCTGGTCGACGCCGTGCTGGATTCCGGTGACTGTGGCGAGGTGCCGACCACGGTGGTTGACTTTTCCACTGGGGCGCCGGAGGTGCTCCGGGTCGGCGCCGGCGACCCCAGCCGGTTCGAGTGAGCCTGGTCAGCGCACCTTCTTGGACTTCCCGGCCGCGTTCTTGGTGATCGTCACCTGGTCAAGGACCTGGCCGACTTTCTTCGAGGTGGACGATCCCTTGCCCTTGTAACCGACGACCGCGCGGTAGACCAGCGAATCCTTGCTGACGGTGACCGTCTGGTACGTCGCGGTCTGGACCGCCCCGGCGACCCGCGTCGCCCCGCCGCGGTTCCAGTCCTTGGCAGAAGCGTCGTAGAACTTCTTGCCGGAAACCGACACCGCGTACACGGTCGAGTTCTTGTTCGAGCCGTAGTAGCCGCGGTCATAGGAGTGGTCGTGGCCGGAGAGGACGAGGTCGACGTTGTACTTGTTGTAGAGCGGCAGCAGAGCGCTGCGGATCTTGCTGTTGTTGCGATCCGGTCGCGAGGCGAACGGGCCGGCGTGCTGGAGCACCACCGTCCAGCGCTGCTTGTTGCTCTTCAACGCGGTCTCCAGGAACGCGGCCTGCCGTTTGAGATCACCGTCGAAGGTGTCCAAGACGATGAACCGAACGCCTTGATGGTCGGTGTAGTACCAGGTGGCACCCTGCTTGGCGACCCCGTTGCGCGGCCAGGTGTAGTAGCTGCGGAAGGCCTGTCCGCTGCCCGAACTGCACTTCTTCAGCAGCACGCACTGCTCGTGGTTGCCAATCGAGATGAGCCAGTTCTTGGTGGTCCGGGTCGGATAGGTGGCGGCCATGAACTGGCGCCACTGGGTGATGCTGTTCGGCTTGTTGACCACGTCGCCGGCGTGCAACAGCAACGGCGCCGACGAGTTCTTGGCCACCGCCGTGTCGATGATGTTCTCCGGTACGCCCGTGTTCTCCACTTGAGTGTCGCCGAAGGCCAGGAACGTCCAGCTGCGATCCAGGCTCGCCCTGGCGGTGGTGAAGGACTTCCACGCCGTTGAGCCGCCCGAGGTCACGATCCGGTACGTGTAGCGCGTGGCGGGACTGAGTTTGGTCGCGGTCGCGGTGAACGCGTACGCGTTGATGCCGGCGTACTTCTTCTGGACACGCATCTTGTACGTGGCGGAGACGCTCGCGACCTTGCCGTTGGGCGCCTTGACCTGGACCTGCTGACCGGAGCGGTTCTTGGTCATCCGCCAGGTGAAGGTCTGCGAGCGAGCCGGATCCGCAGTCGGGGTCAGCGTGATCGAGGTGGGCTTGCTCGTGGCGTTGGCGGTCGGCACCGGGCCGACCAGCAACAGCCCCACAGCGAGTAGCACCGCGGTCAGCCAGCCGCCAAGGCGGAGGGGAAAGCGCCGGGACATGTGGTGTTCACCTATCGTTCGTCGAGTCGACACCCAGCCTGACTTCCGACTCGGGATTTGTCACGTACCTCGACCGTACGTTAGAAGATCCTCATTTAGCCTGCTGGCTGAGCTCAGCCATCGCCCGGTCCAAAGCCACCAATCCCTGGACCAGGGCACGGAGGTCGTCGTCGGAGAGCCGATCGAGCACCTGCGGCGGCATCCGGTTTCCGGAGCTGATCAGACTGCGCAGCGTGGACGAGCCGGCATCAGTGACGCTGAGTCGGCGAATGCGCCGATCGTCGGGGTCATCGGAGCGGCGGACCATGCCGTGCTCGACCAGCCGGTCGACCAGTCCCGACATCGTCGCTACCGACACGCCCAAGGTCTCGGCAAGGCCGTGTCCCGTCGCCCGGTCGCGCTCGGCGGCGATCAGCGTGAGCACCTTGAGCTGCTGCATGGTCAAGGGAGTCGACATCAACGGCTCGGCAAGCGACGAGACGGCTCGGCGATCGAATGAGGCGTGTAACTGGTCGAGCCGGGTGAGCAGGGCGACTCGATCACCGTCGGCGCTGGTCGTCATCTGCAGTCCCTCTTACGGCGTGATCAGGGTTTTCCCTGGGTTGCCCTGATTATATGGCTGATGCTAACGATTCGCTGTGACCGACGTATGGTGATCTCGTGACGTCCCTGACCCGGCTCAGTCTGGCCAATCGGCTCATCATCGGCCTGATCACCATTGCGATCGTCATCTTCGGGGTGCTGGCCACCAGGTCGCTGAAGCAGGAGTTGCTGCCCTCGACGCAGATCCCGACCGCGATCGTGACGGCGACCTACCCGGGCGCGACTCCGCAGATTGTCGCCGAGAACGTCTCCACCCCGATCGAGCGTGCGGTGAGCGGTGTGTCGGGGGTCACCGACGTGACGTCGACCTCGAGCAACGGGATGGCGACGATCAGCGTCCAGTGGGAGTACGGGCTGGACAACGACAAGCTCGTCAGCAATATCCGCAACGCCGTGGACTCGGTGTCCACACTGCCGACCGATGTGGACACCAACGTCGTCACCGGTAGCACCGACGACATCCCGGTGCTGCTGCTGGCTGTCTCGACCGACCTACCGCTGGCCGAGTCCGGCCGCTTGGTGGAGAACGTCGCGGTGCCCGAACTGAGCGCGATCGAAGGCGTCCGCCAGGTCGACGTCACCGGCGAGAGCACGACGCAGCTGACCATCACGTTGCGCCCCGATGACCTGACCGAGCATGACCTGACCGCCCAGGCCGTCACCCAGACGGTGCAGTCCCAGCTGACGGTGATCCCGGCCGGCACGGCGTACGACAACACGTTGGAGATGGCGGTGCAGGTCGGCACCTCCACCGACACGGTCAAGCAGGTGAAGGCGCTGGCCATTCCAACCAGCAAGAAGCCGATCAAGCTGTCCGCGATCGCCGACGTCGAGATCGAGTCGATCTCATCGTCCTCGCTGGCCCGTGCCGATGGCCGACCGGCGCTATCGGTGTCGGTGCTGAAGGACTCCGATGCGGACGCGGTGGCGATCTCGCACGCGGTGGCCGATGCGACCCCGGGCCTGGAGAAGTCGATCGGTCACAACGCGAAGTTCTCCACGGTCTTCGATCAAGCTCCGCTGATCGAGCAGTCGATCCATGACCTCACCGTCGAAGGCGCGCTCGGTCTGCTGTTCGCGGTGATCGTGATCCTGCTGTTCCTGTGGTCGCTTCGCTCGACCCTGATCACCGCGATCTCGATCCCGCTGTCCCTGCTGATCGCCCTGATCGGGCTGCAGGTGGGCGGCTATTCGCTGAACATCTTCACGTTGGCGGCGCTGACGGTGGCGGTCGGGCGTGTCGTCGACGACTCGATCGTGGTGCTGGAGAACATCAAACGCCGTGACACCGGCCATGCTGCGCTGACCCCGGCGGACATCGTGGCTTCGGTGAAGGAGGTAGCCGGCGCGGTCACCGCGTCGACCGCGACGACCATCGCCGTGTTCCTTCCGGTCGCTATCGTCTCCGGCGTCACCGGCGAACTGTTCCGCCCCTTCGCGATCACGGTAGCTGTCGCTCTGGGCGCGTCGCTGCTGGTGTCCATGACCGTGGTGCCGGTGCTGGCGTACTGGTTCCTGCGTGGCGGTAAGCGGAAGAAGAAGGCTGCGGCAGCTGCCGCAGCCGCGGCAGCGGCAGCAACGGCGGGTGCTGCCACCGGGGCCGCAGGCGAACCTGCGGTCGCGGTAGGGCCTGACGGGACTGCTCTGGCTGCGGTGCCCGGCCACGAGGAGACCGACTTCAGCACCACCACTGAGCACACCGACGACGAGACGAAGGTCACCCGCCTGCAGAAGGCGTACCTGCCGGTGCTCGGCTGGGGACTTCGCCACCCGGTGATGACATTGGCTGCAGCAATGCTGGTGTTCGTCGGCACCATGGGCGCCACGACGCTGCTGAAGACCGACTTCATCGGCTCGGTCAGCGATCAGACCGTGCTCACCCTGCAGCAGGAACTGCCCGCCGGTACGCGGCTGACGACGATGAGTGCGGCCGCGAAGAAGGTCGAGGCGGTGCTGGCCGACGATCCACACGTGAAGAGCTATCTGGTCACGATCGGCGGCAGCATCTATTCACCGGTGGGTACGGGTGCGAGCACCGCGGAAATCACCGTGCAGCTGGTCGAGGGTGCGACGGCGGACCAAGTGAAGCCGGACCTGGAGTCTCGGCTTGCCGAGCTCGGCAAGGGGGCAGGCAAGGTCACCGTCACTCAGGCTCAGAACGGGTCTACGAACAACAACATCACCGTGACGGTCAAGGGCGAGAACACCAAGGATCTGCGCAAGGGAGCTGAGCAGGTGCAGGCCGCCCTCAGCAAGATCCCCGGCTTGTCCGATGTCACCAGCAACCTGGCCGAGGAGCGTCAGCTGCTGGAAGTGCAGATCGACAGCAAGGCCGCGGCGGATCTCGGCTTCACCCAAGCCGAGATCGGTCAGGCGATCGCAAGCGCGCTGCGCGGCACCAAGGTTGGCGACATCACGTTGTCCGGCGAGCAGCATGAGGTGTGGATCCGGACCCAGAGCGCCACCGACCCGAGCGCCAAGGATGTCGGCAATCTGCTGTTGCCCGTCACTCAGATCCAGCAGCAGAAGGCGCAGGAGAAGGCCTCGGACGAGCTGGAGAAGCGCTCCGATGCGCTGTCTGACCGCCAGGAGGCACTCGGCGACCGGCAGAAGGCGATGAGCGATGAACAGCAGGCCAAGGCTGATGATGCATCCCAGGAGGCGCTGGACAAGCTTCGGGATCAGCGTGCGGATGCGGTGAAGGCACGGAACAAGGCCGAGGATCAGCTGAGCGACGCACGAAAGGGACTCAAGAAGGCGGAGCAAAGCCTGGCTAAGATCAAGAAGCAGCAACCGGAACTGCCGATACCTGATCCCAGCACGCCGCCTCAGCTGGTGACGCAACAACAGTTGAAGTATGCCCAGGACATGCAGATATGGCAGAGCCAATTGGCCGGAGCGACTGCTGGCGTCAGTCAAGCCGAGGCCGGCATCACCCAACTCAAATCCGCTGTCAAGCAGTCCAACTCCGGCATCGACCAACTCGACGAGCAACTCGACCAGATGCGCGATCAGCAGTCTGAGACGGCCGAACAGCGCCAGAAGTCGCAGCAGTTGAGCGACGAGCAGGAGTCGATCGCCGACGATCAGAAGGCGCTGGCCGAGGATCAGAAGGACCTCGCCGATCTCCGGGCCGGAGCAGTCCGTGTGAAGCACGTCGCCGAGGTGAAGAAGGTGCTCGCACCGACCACCGTCGTCCAGATCAAGGGCGACCCTTCGGTCACCATCACCGCGACGCCGACAGGCTCCGATCTCGGTGCGCTGACGACTCAGGTGACCAGCACACTCGCCGGCCTGAATGATCTGCCGTCGGGAGTGTCGGCGGAGTTGGGTGGCGCGGCGACAGATCAGCAAGAGGCCTTCACGCAACTCGGTTTGGCCATGCTGGTCGCGATCGCGCTGGTGTTCTTGATCATGGTCGGGACCTTCCGCAGTCTGGCCCAGCCGTTGATCTTGATGGTGTCGATCCCGTTCGCGGCGACCGGCGCGATCGCCGCCTTGCTGATCACCGACACCCCGCTAGGCGTACCCGCCATGGTCGGCCTGTTGATGCTGATCGGCATCGTGGTCACCAACGCGATCGTGCTGATCGACCTGATCAACCAATATCGCGACCGAGGTGAGCCTCTGAAGACGGCGATCACCGACGGCGCCCGGTTGCGGTTGAGACCGATCATCATGACCGCCTGCGCGACGATCTTCGCGCTGGTGCCGATGTCGCTAGGTCTGACCGGTGGCGGCGCGTTCATCAGCCAGTCGCTGGCGATCGTGGTGATCGGTGGCCTGGTCTCGTCCACGGTCTTGACTCTGCTGCTGGTGCCGGTGCTCTATTCGCTGGTCGAACGGCGCAGCGAGAAGAAGCGCCTACGGCTCCAAGCCGAGGCGGCCGCTGCCGAGGGCCAGGCAAGCGCCTGAGTTGATCAAGTTGCTGGCTCAACCCCCGATGTCGGGGATGAGCCAGCAACTAGGGCAAGCACTCTGTCCAGCCAAACTCTTACGATGCGTCGACGACTCGGCAGGGCTTCACGGGTCCATGGGCGATGTCGAATTCCACCGAGGCGGTCACTCCGTTCTCAATCGGCACCACCGATGCCGACATGACGAATGTGTCGCCTTTGCCGACGGCCCCCGCCGGGATCGTGACCTCGAACATGTTCTGCCCGACGCCGAGCATCAGTCCGGGACCGGAGACGGCCGTGTACCGATTGGGGGCACACTGCTTGCCCGCCGGCAGATAGGTGATGTCCGCGGGTATTCCGCGCTCCGCGAGCGCGGTGATAGCGGACGCGGGCTGCGCCCGGGCTGATGCCGAGCACCCGCGCGGCTTCGGCAGGGGACAGGTCGTCTACGGCGATGAGTTCGACGACGCTCTGGAGGGAAGCGGGTAGCTCGGCGATCGCGGCGAGCAGCGCCCTCGCCTCGGATTCGGCCGCAACGCGTTCGACTATCCGCTCGGTTGCGTCGGCATCGAGCATGCGGCGCGCACCGAGCCGCTGGACTGCGGCAGCGCCTCGGGCGCGGGAGCGTCGATGGTCGCCAAGAGTGTTGCGGGCGATCCCAATCAGCCATGCCCGCGGCGGGCCGAGGTCTCGGCGGTAGGTCTGCGAGCCGGCGATGGCACGGAGGAAGATGTCCGCCGTCAGATCCGCGACATCGAAAGGATCGTCCACCCGGCGAGCCAAGTACGCCCGTACGAGATCGAGATGCTCACGATAGAAGCGCTCGAACTCCTCGGGCTCGGTGGCGATCCTCGACACGTCCCGCGGCTGGCTGGCCGATCTGGCCGATTCCGTCATCACGAACATTCTTCGCTTGGGCGGCAGCAAGCGTTACAGCTGGTGCGGTCGGACACTACGTCGGCGGGATGGTGGATCTGAGATCCGACCACTTCTCGCGGAAGAGCTCTCGTCGGACGGCAGGCAGAAAATCCGGTGGCAGTGTTCCGGCCCCGGACGGTCTACTTGACCGGTGATTCCAAGCACCTGGATCCCGCACTATCGGGCGAGCGACGGCGAGTTGGTCGGTTACCTTGACGGGGCCGACCCTGCCGTTGTTCCCCGGACGCTCTTCGGCTATCCGCTGGCGGCGGCCTGCACGATGGGTGACGCGATCGAGGTTCTGGAGCACCGTGGACTGTCGTGCCTGAGTGAGCGATGGGATCTCCGGCTCGAGAGCGGGGAACTGGTGCCGGTGCTGATCATGTCCGCTTACGCCGACAAAGTGGTGGTCGTGCAGACCGAGTACGGGTATTTCGGTCCCGACAGCCCGCGGCACACTCTCGCGGCACCAACCGGCGACAGGCTTGTCCTGGGGTGACCACGCGTGGTCAGTGGGGACTGGGCTAGCGGCGGGACTTGGTCGGCAGCGAGTGGGCGAAGGCCTGCTGACCGCGCGCGGTGGGGTGGAAGGACGCTTGCGAGAACGAGGGCGGGTTGGTCGGGTTGAGCACGACCCCGTTCAGCCACGGGGACTTCCTGTCGCACAGGTTGTGACCGCGGAAGGTACCGGCGACGTCGACGTAGTGGGCGTTCACACCAGTGCGTCGCGCCTTGGTCACGGCCGAGGCGATGCCCTTGTTGAGCTGCATGGCCTTGCTACGGACCCAGGCGGCGTCGCTCGCGGTGACGAACAGCGGTGCCTGATCGCTGACCTGGCAGCCCAGTGGGTTGGTGATCTTGGCGCCGAAGATCTTCGGATAGCCGGTGACGTAGATCTTGGCGCGCGGCGCGGCGGCGGCGATGGCGCGGAGTGCATCGGGGAGCGGATAGACGTCCGGCAGGTCCGGCGCATTCCGGCCGCCGGTGAGCGCGGCGATCCGAGTGCTGACGACCAGGTCGTCGCGGGCCGCACAGCCCGGGCTGCCTGGCACCACCGGTGCGAGCTCTGGGGCGGGGGTGTAGACGCAGTCTCCGAAGATCAGCCGAAAGCCGGCGTCGTTGCCGCCTATGGTGAGCGTGACGGTCTCGGTCTTGCGGTTCAGCGCCGCCAGCTGGGGAGCCCTGGTGGTGTTGGGTCGAGTCGCCACCAGATCCGCGATGACCGCACCGGAGCACGCCACGGACGTCAGGTCGTCGAAAGCACGCTTCCTCGAGTCGGTCAACCGGACCGGGTAGCTCTGGCTCGCCGAGCGGTGGCACTCGCCGGGGCCGTCCGTGCCCTCCACGAAGGGCGCCAGACCCTCACCCGAGGCATATGAGTCGCCGAGCGCGACATACCCCGACACTTTGTGGTGGCCCGGTGATGTCGAATGTGGTGGTTTCGGATGCGCCTCCGCCGGCTGCTCTAGGAGGGCCGTGCCGGCGGTGACTGCCAGGGTGGCCACCAGCGCGGCTGCGGACCGACGGAACAGCGGGCGACGACGTACGGCGGTCACAATCGGAGTCCTTCCCGGGGCACACCCAATGCGACCCCCGCAGAAATGCATGGTCCTCTATCTGTTGGCGGGGTGGCAAGGGTGTGTCCAGCTGGGTTCGGCGATCTCGGCGATAGGTTCGGTGATCATGGAACGCATCCGCTGGGGCAACGGCTTGATCGATCTCATCGTCGGCATCGATGCGGACCGCCCGGTGACCATCGACAGCCTCGATGTCGCCGGCCACGAGCGCACGACGCCGGCGCGGCAGCCGCTGGTCGAGTTGCTGGTGCTGGGTCAGGGACGGATGCTGACCAATACCCGGTTCACCAGCACCGCCGTGGGTGACCGGCTGCGCTACCTCGGCCATCGAACCGAGACCGGCGACATCGCCGAGACCTTGATCATCGACCAGCGCGACGAGGTCACCGGGCTGCAGGTCAGCACCACGTTGACCGCGTACGCCGGCGTGGCGGGCTTTCAGACCACAACCACGGTCCACAACACCTCCCAATCCGTCCACCTGATCCAGCTGCTCAGCTCGCTGGCGCTCGGTTGCGTGCTCGACGACGGCGAGCGACTGGATGACCTGGTGCTGCATTCGGCTCGGAACAGCTGGTGTGCCGAGAGCCGGTGGACCCAGACCCGGCTCCGCGCCGACGAGGGCCTGGGCCGGATCGGCCGGCCGGACTGGGACATCGAGTCACGCAGCTCGGTTGCCGCGGTCAGCACCTCGACCTGGTCGACGGGTCAGCAGTTGCCGACGGCCGTGATCGACAATCTGGCCACCGGACGCGCGATCGGCTGGCAGATCGAGCACAACGGCGCCTGGTGCTGGGAAGTCGACAGCCGCTGGATCGGACTCGACGAGGTCGCGGTGATCCTCTCCGGACCCGATGATCTCGATCATCAATGGGTGCTGCGACTCGCTCCGGATGATCGGTTCACCACCGTGCCGGCCTCGATCACGGTCTCCAGGGCCGGTTGGCAGGGCGCCGTAGCAGCCTTGACCGAGCACCGTCGCGCGATCCGCAGACCGCTGGTCCGGCCCGACCTGCCGGTGATCTTCAACGACTACATGAATGCCTTGATGGGTGATCCGACCACCGAGAAGCTGCTACCGCTGATCGACGCCGCAGCCCGGACCGGCGCGGAGTACTTCTGCATCGACGCCGGCTGGTATGACGACGGCGGCAACTGGTGGCCGAGTGTGGGGGACTGGCAGCCCTCGACCGTGCGCTTCCCGGACGGCGGCCTGCAGCGCGTACTCGATCACATCCGCAGCCGAGGCATGCTGCCGGGCCTGTGGGTGGAGCCCGAGGTGATCGGCGTGCACAGTCCCGCCGCGAACCGGTTGCCGGACGAGGCATTCCTCCAGCGGTACGGGGTCAGGATCGTCGAGCACGACCGCTACTTCCTGGATCTCCGCCATCCGGCGGCCCGCGCCCACCTGGATGAGGTCATTGACCGTCTGGTCGAGGGTTATGGTGTCCGATTCTTCAAGCTCGACTACAACGTGACTCCCGGTGCCGGCACCGACCGGGACGCCTTCAGCGTCGGCGACGGACTGCTGCAGCAGAATCGGGCCCAGCTGGACTGGCTGCGTGGGGTACGCGACCGCCATCCCGAGGTGGTGATCGAGAACTGCTCGTCCGGTGCGATGCGGATGGACTATGCGCTGCTGTCGCTGCTCGAGCTGCAGTCGACCTCGGATCAGATGGATCCGGCGCTGTACGTGCCGATCGCCGCGGCGGCGCCGGCATCGGTCACACCGGAGCAGGCCGGCAACTGGGCCTATCCCCAGCCCGGTATGACGCCGGAGGAGATCGCCTTCTGCATGATCACCGGACTGGCCGGACGGGTCTATCTGTCCGGCCACCTGAACCGGATGAGTGAGGCGGAGCTCGGACTGGTGCGGGAGGGCGTGCAGGCGTACGAGGGACTGCGGGTCGACCTCGGACAGGCGGTGCCGTTCTGGCCGGTGGGGCTGCCGACCAGCCAGGATCCCGTCGTGATGCTCGGGCTGCGGGCACCCCATGCCAGCTATCTGTACGTCTGGTTCACCCAGCCGGGCGGGCACGATCCGGTGACGCTCGACCTCGGACCGAAGGCCCCGATCTCGACGGTCTACCCGGCTTCGCTGCCGGACTGGTCGCTGACCTGGGAGGCGGACCGGTTGACGATCCAGCCGCACGGCGTTGGACTGACCGCGCGGGTGTTCCGGATCAGCTGAGCGGGTCGGTCAGCCGGCGAACCAGCCGCTGGGGCCGACCTCGCGGCCCATCCGCGGCACGTACTGGTCGAAGTAGATTCGGGCGATCAACTCGCGTCGACTGCGTACGGACGCCTTTTCGAAGATCGACTTCAGGTGGTCCTGGATCGTCCAGGCCGACAGGTGCAGCATGGCGCCGATCTCCTTGGTGTCCAGGCCCTGCAGCACCAAGGCGGTGACGTCTCGTTCCCGGGCGGTGAGACCGAAGGCTGCCACCACCAGCGGCACGATCTCCGGAGGGCGGGCCTCCTCGATGGTGACTACCACCTCTCCGGTGGAGCCGTTGCGCGGGCTGAGCGGAGTCGCGTGTAGCACCAGCCACATGCCGCTGGTGGTCCGCACCCGGGCTCGCGGGGGCTGGCAGGCCTCGCCCCGGGCAAACCGGCGCGCGGCGCCCACGAGTGAGCCGACGATGCCGGATGCCGCGGCACCCGCGCTGCCCTGGACGAGCTCGGCGAGCCAGCGATCAGCTCCCGCATTCACCTGGACGACGCTGTCGTCGTCACCGATGATCACCACCGCAGGGCCCGCCGGTGAGTCGATCGGCGCGGAGGCCGCCAGCGAGGCCAGCAGGCCCGTCCGGACACCCTGGCCGAGCACCGGCGACAGCGACGCCAGGAAATCGACCTCGTCCGCATCGAACGGGCGAGAGTCGGTGGCACGGAACATCGCCACCGCACCCCACAGGTGATCCCGGTCCACCAATAGCGTGCGCAGCTCGTCACCGTACCCGTAGTGCGGCTTGATGAGTTCACCGATCCGGGTCGAGGTCTCGACCGCGCCACCGGTGACCTGGTCCATGCCCACAGCTCGAACGCCGGCGTCGTCCATCCGGACGAAGGCAGTCTCCTCGGCCACTCCGTACTCGATCAGGCCCCAGTCGTGGTCCCGCTCGTCCCGGCCCCGCAGGTCCCCGTACTTCCGGGTGCTGGTGAGGATCCGGGTGCTGGGGTCGACCGTCGCAAGACAGACGGCATCGACCGGTACCACCCGCTGCAGAGAGGCCAGCGACTCGGCCAGGTACGTGTCCAGATCGAGGCCGCCCTGCGCCACGACCTCCAGGTCACGACGGACCCGTTCGACCAGCAGTGCCCCCGTCATGTCTTTCATTCTCGGCCCCGTGGCGTTGGTTGGGAATCCCAGACATCTGTGGGTCGCCTCCATCCCAGGTCTGCAGGTGTGAAAGTCCCTTCACAACAGGGATGGTCTGTTGTCAGTGCCGAACGGCACGGTGGTGCCATGACGATCACACAGATCCCCTCGCAGGGGTCGGTGGGCGCCGACGGTCTGCTGCTGCACGAGGGCGACCACGTCGCTCAGCTGGCCCTGGCGCTGGAGAACCTCGAGCAGGCTCTGGCCGACGCCGGACTGGCGCCCGCAGATCTGGTCGAGCTTCGGGTCCGCACCACCGACCGGCGGCTGTTCGACGATGCCTCGGAGGTGCTGGCAGACCGGCTTGCCGAACACGGCATCCGCCCGATGATCACCGTCACCGAGGTCAGTCGGCTGGATCAGCCGGGCATGACCATCACCGTTCAGCCCATCACCGGTTCATCCATGACAGCTCAATCCACCACGAGTCAATCCATCACATCTCATAAGGGGGAAACGTCGATGACCATCGACTTCACACGCACCAGCTGCCCGATCCATCTGCCCGGTGATCCCGGCTACGACCAGGCCCGTACGCCGTGGGCGGTGCAGGTCGACCAGCGGCCCGCGGCGGTAGCGGTGCCTCGTACGGCGGCGGAGGTGGTCGAGGCCGTGCTCGCCGCCATCGACGCCCGGCTGCGGATCGCGCCGCAGAGCAGCGGCCACGGGGCCAGCCCGTTCGCCGCCGCCGACCTGTCCGACGTCATGCTGATCCGGCTGCATGAGCTGACCGGGGTGACCATCGACGCCGACCGGCGGATCGCCCGGGTCCTCGGCGGCACCTTGTGGCAGCCGGTGGTCGAGGCGGCTGCCGCGTACGGACTCGCGGCCCGGCACGGTTCCTCACCCGACGTCGCCGTGGCCGGCTACACGCTCGGCGGAGGGCTGTCCTGGTACGCCCGCCAGCACGGCCTGGCCGCCCATCACCTGACCGCGGTCGAGATCGTCCTCGCCGACGGCCGACTGGTCCGCGCGGACGCCGAGAACGAGCCGGACCTGTTCTGGGCGCTGAAGGGTGGTGGCGGCAGCTTCGGCATCGTCACCGCGCTGGAATTCGAGCTGCTGCCGATCGCCGATGCCTACGCCGGCATGCTGCTGTGGCCCGGGGAGCGGGCAGCGGAGGTGGCCCGGGCCTGGGCCCAGTGGACGCGTACCGCGCCGGAGTCGGCGACGACAGCCTGCCGGCTGATGAGCTTCCCCCCGCTGCCGGAGCTGCCGCCGTTCCTCTCCGGCCGCAAGCTGGTGGTGATCGACGGCGCGGTGCTCGAGTCCGACGAGCGGGCCGCCGAGATCCTGGCTCCGTTGCGGGCACTCGCGCCGGAGCTGGACACCTTCGCTCGGGTCCCGCTCACGGCGATGACCCGGATCCACCTGGATCCGGAGGGCCCCACGCCGAGTGTGTCGAACTCGATCATGCTCAGCGAACTCGAGCCCGAGACCATCGACGCGCTGCTGGCGGTCGCCGGCCCCGATTCGGGCAGCAGCGTGCTGGCGGCGGAGATCAGGCACCTCGGTGGGGCGCTCGCTCGCCCGGCGGACGCAGCAGTGGCGACATTGCCGGGGACCTACCTCGGCTTCTTCGTGGCGATCGCACCATTCCCGGAGGCGGCCGCGATCGGTCTGGCCGATGCCACCCGCGCGGTCGAGGCCCTGGCGCCGTGGGGCACCGGTGGCCGCTATCTCAACTTCGACGACAACGTCGTGGAGGTGTCGGCGGCGTACGGACACCAGGCATGGCAGCGGTTGCAGCAGATCCGCGCCCAGGTCGATCCGCAGGGCCGGATGGTGGCCAACCACGGTGTCTGATCGACACCGGATTTGAATCGACACCGGAGCTGATCCATCCGGACTCGGCCAACGGGGCCGCTGATCAGAAGACCGCTACAGCGGCGCGGACTCATTCTGGGCCCGCGCCGCGAAGGCGTCGCCCGCGGAGGCGGCGGTGTAGTCGGTGTCCTTGGTCTCGTGGCTGAGCAGCAACGCGATCAGAGTCAGCACCCCAGCTCCGGCCAGGTAGATGCCGACCGGCCAGATACTGCCGCCGGCTCTTGCCCACAGGGCCACGGCGATGATCGGCGCGAGGGCGGCGCCGAGAATGCTGGCCACGTTGTAGGCGACGGCCGAGCCGGTGTAGCGCACGTTGGTCGGGAACAGCTCCGGCAGCAGCGCGCCCATCGGGCCGAAGGTGATGCCCATCAGCGTGAAACCGAAGATCAAGAACGCCTGCGTCATCGCACCGGTGAAGAGCAGATCGGCCCGGGGATGCAGGAACAGCGGGAAGCTCAAGCCGAACCCGATGATCGCCGCCGTGGTCCAGATCAGCAGCTTCCGTCGCCCGATCTGGTCGGCGATCGGACCGGACAGCAGGGTGAACAGACCGAAGAAGACGACGCCGAGGATCTGCATCATCACGAAGTCGGTGTACGTGAAGCCCAGCCCACCTGGACTCGCGTCGGTCTTGGCCGTGCCAAAGGTGAGCGTGAAGCTCGACATCAGGTAGAACAGCACGTACGTCGCCAGCATGATGAAAGTGCCCAGGATCACCTGACGCCAGTGAAAGCGGAAGGTGGTGCCGATCGGCACCTTGCGGATCGCGCCATGCTCCTCAGCGGCCCGGAACGCCGATGACTCGACCAGCCTCAGCCGCACCCACAGGCCGACCGCCACCATGACGGCGGAGAACAGGAACGGCACCCGCCAACCCCAGGTCAAGAAGGCAGCTGACCTTTGCAGCGGGTTGTCGGGATGCGGCAGGGCGAAGTTGATGATCAGGAAGATCCCGTTGGCGATGATGAAACCGAGAGGGGCCCCCAGTTGCGGGAAGGTGCCATACCAGGCGCGTTTCCCGGCCGGCGCGTTCTCGGTGGCCACCAGGGCGGCGCCCGACCACTCACCGCCGAGCGCGAAACCCTGGGTGAGCCGCAGCACGAGCAGCAGGAACGGGGCCAGCACGCCGGCTGAGCTGTAGGTGGGCAGGCAACCGATCAGGAAGGTCGCGATGCCCATCACCAGCAGGCTGATCACCAGGGTCGTCTTGCGACCGCGCCGGTCGCCGAGATGACCGAAGAAGACTGCGCCGATCGGCCGAGCCACCATCGCGGCGCCGAACACCGCGAACGACGCGAGCAGGGCGGTGGTCGGATTTCCGGTCTTGAAGAACAACTGGGGGAACACCAGGACCGCGGCGGTCGCATAGACATAGAAGTCGTAGAACTCGATCGTGGTGCCGACCATGCTCGCGGTGATCACCCGGCCAGGTGAGTTCAGCGGGGCAGATGAGGTCTGCGTGCTGCTCATGGAGACTCCTTCGTTCTGGCTCGACAGTAATCCGGGCGACTGCGACCCTGTCGCTCCGACACGGCGATTCGCTAGGTTGTCTGCATGGTCGTCGCCGCGTTCGTCGCGCCGTATCTGCTGGAAGCCACCTCCCGGTTCGTGCTGTCGGCGGCCGGGGTGCCCGGAGTCCGACTCGCGGTGATCACGACCGAGCCGGCCGATCGCCTGTCACCTGCGCTGCGGGAGGCGCTGGTGGGCCATTGGCAGATCGCTGATGCGCTCGATCCCGAGCAGATCGTCGATGCGGTCCGTGGTCTGTCGGCGCAGTTCGGCCCGGTCGAGCGATTGATCGGGGCGTTGGAGCAGCTGCAGGTCCCGTTGGCGCAGGCACGCGCCGTGCTCGGCATCAAGGGGATGTCCAAACGGGTCGCGACCAACGTCCGGGACAAGTCGCAGATGAAGGAGGTGCTGACTGCCGCAGGAGTGCCGTGCGCTCGGCATCAGCTGATCCGGCACACAGCAGAGGCGCTCGCCTTCCGGGACCTGGTCGGCTACCCGATGGTCGCCAAGCCACCGGACGGGGCCGGGGCGAAGGCCACCTTCCGGCTCGACAATGACGCCGACTTCGAGTCCTGGCTCGTCGCTGCCCGGCAGGATCAGGAAGAGGTTTGGCTGCTCGAGGAGTTCCTGACCGGCCGCGAGCACACCTTCGACTCCGTCACGCTGGGCGGCGAGACCATCTGGGCGTCGATCTCGGACTATCGCCCGCCGCCACTGGAAGTGCTGCGGACACCCTGGGTGCAGTGGACGGTGTTGCTGCCCAGGGACGTCTCCGGGCCCGAGTACGCCGGCATTCGGACCGCCGGGCCCGCGGCCTTGCGTGCGTTGGGCGTGACCGACGCGTTCTCGCACATGGAGTGGTTCGAGCGGCCCGACGGCTCGGTGGCGATCTCCGAGGTAGGTGCCCGGCCACCGGGTGCGCAGTTGGCGTCCATGATCGGCTTCAGCTACGACTTCGACTTCTATGCGACGTGGGCCGAGCTGATGCTCAAAGGCACCTTCCAACCTCGGGAGCGGCAGTACGCCAGCGGCACCGCTTATCTGCGCGGCATGGGTCACGGGCAGGTCCGAGCGGTGCACGGGATCGACCGGCTGCAGCAACAGCTCGGTCACCTGGTCGTCGACTCCAGGCTGCCGCAGCCCGGCCAGCCGGCCAGCACCTCGTACGAGGGCGAAGGATTCATCACGGTCCGGCACCCCGACACCGCCGTGGTGCAGGAGGCGCTCGACACGATCATCTCGACGGCTCGGGTCGAGCTCGTCGAGAGCCAATGACCAGCCAGTGAACACCGACCAGCCGATGAGCGCCGAAAGGAGCTGATGGTGCCGAATGTGGTGATGATCTCACCCGGCTTCCCGCTGGAGATGGCGTACTTCACCCGTGCGCTGGCCGAGGTCGGGGCGACGGTGATCGGTGTCGGAGACCAGCCGGTCAACGTGCTTCCCGATGAGGCGAAGGCGGCGCTGGCCCACTATGAGCACGTATCCCTGGCCGACGAGGGCGCGGTGCTGGCGGCGCTGCAAGGCCTGTCCAGGCATGTCCGGATCGACCAGGTCGAGTGCCTGTGGGAGCCGTACATGGTGCTTGCCGCGCGGATCCGGGAGACGCTCGGGCTACCGGGCATGACGGTGGAGCAGACACTGCCGTTCCGGGACAAGGAGTTGATGAAGCAGGTGCTGGATGCGGCCGGCATCCGTACGCCACGGCACGCCAGCACCTCCACGATCGCCGGGATCTATGCCGCCGCCGAGGAGATCGGCTACCCGTTGATCGTCAAACCGATCGCCGGCGCTGGGTCGGCGGACACCTATCGGGTGGACTCACCGGCCGAGTTGGAGGACGTGCTGCCGATGATCGGCCACGTCGAGGTGGTCAGCGTCGAGGAGTTCATCGAAGCCGAGGAGTTCACCTACGACACGATCTGCGGCGCCGGGAGCATCCTGTACGAGAACGTGTCCTGGTATCGCCCGCGGCCGTTGCAGGCACGGTCGTACGAGTGGATCAGCCCACAGACGATGGTGCTGCGCGATCTCCACCGGCCCGAGCTGGCCGGTGGCATCGAGATGGGGCACCAGGTGATCGCCGCCCTGGGCTTCGCCGCCGGGTTCACCCACATGGAGTGGTATCGCAAGGCCGACGGCGAGGTGGTGTTCGGCGAGATCGGCGCGCGGGCTCCGGGGGCGCGGACGGTCGACGTGATGAACTACGCCTGCGACGCCGACCTGTTCCGGCTCTGGGCGTCGGCGGTGCTCACCGGGCAGGCGGCGGAAGTGTCGCGGCCGTACAACGCGGTGAGCATCTTCAAGCGTGCACAGGGAGCGGGGCACATCACCCGGGTCGAGGGCTTGGACCACCTGCTGGCCGAGCATGGCGACAGCATCTGCGTACTGGATCTGTTGCCGATCGGAGCTCATCGCCGGGACTGGCGGGCGACGCTGCTTTCCGACGGCATGGTCATCCTGCGCGATCCGGACCTGGATCGGCTGGTGGCGATGGCCGACCGGTTTGGCCGGGAGTTGCAGCTCTACGCTGAGTAGCCGTCGGATCGTGGTCGGTCAGAGTCGGGCTGGGTCGCCGTAGCGAGCCCAGATATTGGTGCACTCCGCGCAGGTGTCGGCGGGGATCAGACCGGTCTTCATCAGCAGCCCGAACAGCCAGCAGCCGGCGCAGAAGCCGAACACCGACTCCAGCGTGGCGAAGACCAGCAGCACGGCCACCAGACCGAGGGCGAGGGCGTGGGCACCGAAGACCAGCCCGGCGATCGCCGCCGCGGTTGTCAGGGTCAGGCCGATGGCCTGCGCGAACCGTTTGGGCGGCCCGGGCACCAGGTGAGCCGGACCGAGCCGCGGTGCGATGAGCTGGGTGGCGAGCCGGCCGAGCAGGCTGAAGCGCGGTCCGCTCAGCACTCGGGCCGCGAAACCGACCGCGAGCAGCACGATCAGCCAGAGCCAGCCGGTGGCGAGCGTGATCAAGGCGAGGGCGGCGACCCCGGCAGCCACCACCCGGGCGGCGTGGTCGTTCACGGGGTTCGGGAAGCTGAACAACTCCCGAATCGAGGTCGTGCGGCCGGACATGTGCTAAGTCTAGTACACCTAGTGCATTGCTAGGAAATGTGCGCGCATAGGACTGTCGGGTTCAGTGCCCGCCGACGGCAGCCCAGCTCTCACCACATGGGCCACCATCGGCAGCGGCGTCGATCTCGACCTCGGTGCCGTCGGGGCGGACCAGTGGCTGGAAGAAGGTCGACACCTCCTGGCTGGCCTCGGGGATGTAGTGGAAGATCAGCGAGCGTCGGAAGCGATCTGTAGTGCTGTTCGGCCGTGATCCGTGCACCACGCTGCCGTGGAAGAACAGCACGTCGCCGGCTTTCATCTCGGTCTGCACGACCTCCACACCCTCGGGCACGTGCACGGTGATGGTGGTGAAAGAGGTCTCCGGATCGGCGTCCTCGGGGCAGAGCACCTCCAGCAGGTGCGAGCCCGGCACGACTGCGAGCCCCCCGTTCTGCGCGTCGCAGTCATCGATGGCCACCCAGGCTGCGATACAGGTCTCCGGATGCGCGCGCAGATAGAAGTTGTCCTGGTGCAGCGCCTGGCCACGAGCCGTCGGCGGCTTGAAATAGAACATCGACTGGGCCGCCAGTGCGGGTCCGATCAGCTCGGTGACCACGTCGAGGATGCGCTCGTCCAGCATCATCGCCATCGCCAGTTGGCCGACCTCGGAGTCTGGTCGACGGTGCGGATGCACGATCCGGGGATAGCGCGCGAGGATGTCGTCAGTCGGGAGCCCGTCGTTGAAGCCGAACGAGCGGTCGGTCTCGATCTGCCTGGTGAACGCCTCGCGGATCCGATTGACCTCCTCGGGGGTGAGAACCTGGCGCAGCAGCAGCACCCCGGTTTCGGCATAGCGCTGGGCGAGGTCGGTGTCGGGTGCGATCAACAGCTGGCTCATGATCACGATTCTCGACCTCGGACCGTCCGAATGGCATGGCCAACCCGGTCGAGAACATGGAAGATGCTGCTGTGAGCCGCCGCACGCAGCCGAACCCGACGGTCGACCCGGTGCTTGCCGGGGCGTTCACCGCCGACGATCGCTACGACGTCTGGCGACCTCGCGGCACCACGGACTGGCTGCTGCTGAACACGGTTGCCGGCGCTGGCCGAGTGGCGGCTGTCGACGGCGCAGATCTGATCAGCGAGCCCGGCGATGTGGCGATCATCCGGCCCGGTGTGCCACACGACTACGGCACGGCCGCCGTACGCAGCGGCGGACCGGGCAGCTGGTCGCTGCAGTTCGTCCACTTCCACCCCCGGACGGAGTGGCTGGGCTGGCTGGACTGGCCACAGCCGTTGCCCGGCATCCTCCGGGTGCAGACCAGCGGCGAGACCCGACGACGGATCCGGGAGGCGCTGGAGGCGGCCGACATCTTCGGTCGCAGCGAGTTGCGGCAGGCCACGATGTTTGCGGTGAACGCGGTCGAGGCGGCATTGCTGTGGTGCACCACCTCGGATCCCAGCGCCGGGCTGCTCGATCCACGCGTGCTCGCGGCGATGGAGGACATGGCCGGTCGTCTTGCCCAACCGATCACCGTGGCCGACCTGGCGCGCCGTGCCGGATTGTCCCCGTCCCGGTTCGCGCATCTGTTCACCCAGCAGGTCGGGATCTCGCCGATGCGCTATCTGGAACGTCAGCGGATGCGGCTTGCTGGTCAGCTGCTCGACCTGACGCCGCGTACCGTGGCCGAGATCGCTCGTACGGTCGGCTTCGAGGATCCCCTCTACTTCTCCTCGCGATTCCGTGCGTACGCGGGAATGCCGCCCACGGCCTACCGACGGCGGAACGCCTCGTGACTAACGTTTCGACCTCTCGAGCAGGTGATCCACCGGCAGCCAGAAGAGGAACTGCTCTCCGTGTTCGGTGATCGTCACGTAGCGGCGGCGTCGGAGGTCGATGTAGAGCGATTCGAGATTCTCCTTCGGCATGGAGAACCGGGCGAGCATGGCGCCCTTCCTCAGGATCACCACGTTGTCACCGTGCCGGCGGCTGTCGAGCATCAGCGAAGAGGAGTTGGCGATCCGGTGGCGACCGATCGCGCCGATGCCTTGGTAGTTGGTGCCGGGCACGACCGATGACGCCGTGCTGTAGATCGGACTGGGACCGGGTCCGAAGGAGCTGGTCAAACTCAGTTCGTCCACGGCCCGCCGCTTGCTCTGGCGCAGCTGACCAGAGGCGTCGAGGGGGAAGGTGTGTGTCCAGGCGGTTCCGGTTTCGCTGTAGGTGATGCTGATCAGACTGGTCCGGCGCTTGGCGCGGTCCAGCCCGAGACTGGACAAGCCGCCCTGGCCCGCGACGCTCCAGCGGGCCACGGCGGGCAGCACGAAGTGGCCGTCGATCTCCATCAGGTCGTCGGCGTTGTACATCCACAAGGCGGTTCGGCTGGAGGAGTACAGATACTGCCCGACCCACGCCAGTCCGCTGCCATGGGAGCCCAGCGCCACGAGCGAGTCGTCGCCCGACGGCTTGACCAACTCGACGGTGTTGTAGCGCGAACGGTCGAGGTCGATCACCGTGAGTCTTGTCGCCTCGGTCCGGCCGGGACTGTTCGGAAACCGCAGTTTCGGCTGCGCGGCGACGGAGTAGGAGCTGACCATCACGATGTTGCGCCGCGCCGCCGGCCGGTCGCCGATCCGGTAGCCCTGGACGGCTCCGGTGCCGCTGATGCCTTGCGGCTTGAAACCCTTGCCGACCAGCCGGTTCAGGCATAGATAGCCCGCCTTGTCCCAGTCGAGCGCCGGATCACGACGAGCCTGCTGCCAGGCTGAACGGCATTCGGCGCCGGCCTTCGGGAGCTTCCGGCCGGCCTTGATCAGCGCATCCCAACCGGCGTACGAGCCGCCGTAGTGTGCCCGGTAGGCATCCGCTGTGTGCACGCTGCCTGGCGGTGGCCCGGTCGTGGCGGACGGTGTCGGCGTCGGGGCCGGAGCCGGAGCCGGGCTCCCTGATGGTGAGGTGGCCGGGGTCGGGCTGGGCGGCGTGGTCGGACTATCGCTGTGCCGCAACTGGGGGAGCGTCAGCACCGCGACGCTGATCACGCTGGCCGCCATCAGCAGGGCGGCCAGCGTGAGGGTGCGGCGTCTGGTCAAGAAGCCAGTATGCCGGGACAAACCTGCCGGATGGATGAACCAAGTGCGGCGACTGGATCCCGAATATGAACGGTGTCTGTCGACGACGTTAAGTCTGGGTCTTCCTGGGTACATCAGGGGTGCGAGTCAGCCGAGAGTCTCTAGGGTCAAAGATCTCAAGCTGTTGCCCACTGAACTGGAGGAAGTCATGAAGGGTGCACCCAAGATCATCGCCATCCTGTTCATGATCGCGTCTGCCGTGGTGATCATTGCCGGCATCACGACCTGGGCAGTGATCACCAAGAATCTTGCTGCCGAGCGGATCACCGTCTCCGACGACGCCTCCTGCGCGGCCGGTGCGACGGTCGACGGGCCGATCTCGGCGTTCTGTATGGCGCAGGTCATCGACCATCACGCTCTGGAGGCCACCGGCGGCAAGACCTACGCCGAGTTGGAAAAGGACGATCCGGCACGCAACACCGCGATGCAGGCGTCTTTCCTGCGGGCGTCGCTGTTCACCTCCGTGGTGGCATACGGCGTCGCCACCTTCGCCATCGGTATCGGAGTGGTGCTGGCGATGCTCGGGATCGCCGTCCGGGCGCTGGATCAGCGGACGGCACCGGCACCCTGAGCCGGGGCTGGCTCAGGATGACCGGGCCGTCCGAATGATCTGGGCTACGCGGTGACGGTGAACCTCGAGCTCAACTCGACACTGGAGTCGCCGCCGACACCGAGGTCGAAGGTGGTGGCGTCCTGCACCCAGTCGCGGGTCACAGCGCTCCAGTAGGAGAGCTCGTCGGGGCCGAGGGTGAACTCGACCGTCGCCGACGCGCCGGCCTCGACCGGCACCCGCTGGAAGCCCTTCAGTTCACGCACCGGGCGGGACGAGGTGCCGTACCGCTGGTGGATGTAGAGCTGCACGACCTCATCGGCGGCGCGAGAGCCCTCGTTGGCGACCGTCACCGAGACGGTGAGAGTCTCGCCGACCGCGATCGACTCGCTGCTCAGGGTCGGTGCGCTGTAGGAGAAGGAGCCGTAGCTGAGGCCGTGGCCGAACGCGTACAGCGGGGTGCTCTCCTCATCCCAGTAGCGGCGCCACTGGTCGTTCGGCTTGTGGCTGCGGGTGTAGTTGTAGATGATCGGCACCTGGCCGCCGGTCCGTGGCCAGGTGAACGGCAACTTGCCGCCGGGGGAGTCGTCGCCGAACAGCAGTGCGGCGACGGCCTTGCCGCCCTGGCTGCCCGGATACCAGATGTCGAGGATCGCCGGTACGTTCTCGGCCGGCCAACGCAGGTCGAGCGGACGACCGTTCATCACCAGCAGCACGACCGGCGTGCCGGTGGCGACGACGGCCTGGATGAGCTCCAGCTGACGGCCGGGGAGTTCCAGAGACGAGCGGGAGGCACCCTCGCCGATCATGTTCTGCCACTCGCCCGCGACGAGCACGGCGACATCGCTGGCACGGGCCAGCTCGACAGCCTTGGCGAGCTCGGCGTCGTCGTCGAAGTCGGCCGGATCCTCGGGGGTGTTGTTCGGCCAGGCGTCGAACATGGACGGGAACGTCCGAAACGCCGGCCGGATACCGGGCGCGTACTGGACGTCGATGCCTTCGCCGGCGCGGGCCTTGATCCCGTCCAGGATGGTGACGGTCTCGGCCAGGTCGTAGTCGAAGATCCACGGTCCGAGCGTGTCGCGGGGCGAGTCAGCCAGCGGTCCGATCACCGCGACGGAAGACAGCTCGTCGGCCGCCAGCGGCAGCAGCTCGCCCTCGTTGCGCAGCAGCACTGCAGAGCGCTGAGCGGCGGTCTTGGCGACCTGTCGGTGTGCCGGATCGACCAACACCTCGGCAGCCCGGGCCTCGTCGACGTACGGGTTCTCGAACAGGCCGAGCCGGACCTTGGCCGTCAGCACCCGGCGGACCGAGGTGTCCAGGGTCTCGATGGAGACCCGCCCGTCCTCGACCGCGGCGACCAGGTGGTCGAACGCGGGGTCGACGAAGGTCATCTCCATGTCGTTCCCGGCGTTCAGCGCGCGGGCACCGGCGTCGGCGAGGTCAGCGGCGAAGTGGTGGGTGAACAGGTCGTGCACCGCCTGGGCGTCGCTGACCACGAAACCCTCGAAGCCGAGGCTGTCGCGGAGCACTTCGGTCAGCAGCCAGCGGTTGCCGGCCGCGGGCACCCCGTTGAGGTCCATGTAGGCGCTCATGATGTTCGCGGCCCCGGCGTCGATCGCGGCCTTGAACGGCGGGAAGTAGATGTTCCAGAGCTCGGCATCGGAGATGTTGGACTCGTCGTAGTCGCGGCCACCGAGCGCGGCGCCGTAGCCGGCGAAATGCTTGGGACCGGCGATGACGTTGTCGGGGGAGCTCAGATCGGAGCCCTGGAATCCACGGACCTGAGCGGCGGCGACCTTCCCACCGAGGTACGGATCCTCACCGGCGCCCTCGATGATGCGGCCCCAGCGCGGGTCGCGGGCGATGTCGACCATCGGTGAGAACGCCCAGTGGATGCCGACCGCACGAGCCTCCCGGCCGGCCACGGCCTGTCCCTGCTCGATCACCGCCGGGTCCCACGAGGCAGCCATCGCGAGCGGCACCGGCAGCACGGTCCGGAAGCCGTGGATGACGTCGAAGCCGACCAGGGCCGGAATGCCGAGCCGGTTGCCCTCGATGGTCATCCGCTGCAGCCGGTTGATCTCGGCCGGATCCATCAAGAACAGCAGCGAGCCGACCCCGCTCCGCGTCATCGCCGCCTCGACCATCTCCGGCTGGCTCGGCGCCCCGTCCTTGGCCTGGTCGCGCATGAAGCCCATGTAGAAGTACTGGGTCAGTTGACCCGCCTTCTCCGCCACGGTCATCTCGGCCAGGAGGGACTCGACGCGTTCGCGTACGGCCTCGTCGCTGGCGCTTTGGATCTGCTGGGTCACCTTGCTCCTTCGTTGGTTGTTCGGTGTCGCTGGTCGCGGTTCAGGGGTTGTGGTTCAGAGGTTGTGGTTCAGGCGTCGAGCGGGATGGCGAGGGCGTCGTTCAGCCGGTGCCGCAGGATCGCGACCATATCGATGTCCTCCGGCGCCAGCACCCACTGGACCTGGAGGCCGTCCATCAGCGCAATGATCTCGACAGCCAGCGCGTGTGGATCAACCCCAGGAGCAAGCTGATCGGTCGCTGCCAAGGTACGACAGGCCTCCTGCAGCTCTGCACGGAGGTGGTCGTAGCGCTGCACGAAATAGTCATGGGCGGGGTGGCTTCGCTCGCCCGCCTCGGCCGACAGCACCGAGAAGAGGTTGACGATCCGGGGCTGGGTGGCGTTGTGCTCGACGACGGCGAGGATTCGGCGGAGCCGGGCGCGGGGATCGGAGTCGTTCGGTTCCGGCTGCTCGCCGCTGGTGGCGTCACGGTGCGCCAGCACGGCCTCGAGCAGGCTCTCCTTGGTCGGAAAATGGTGCAGCAGGCCGGTACGGGAGATGTCGCAGGCAGCCGCGATCTGCAGCATGGTGGCGGCCCGGAAGCCCTGGGTCCCGAAGATCTCGGTGGCGACCTCGAGGATGTGCTCGCGGCGCGCGTCACCCTTGGCGTACCCGCCTCGGGCGGTCGGCGTGCTGAGGTCGACCATAGCGTCCTTTCGCCAAATCCCGACATCTGTGTCGGGATCGACCTTAGGGTAGATGCGCCGATCGCGCCAGAGGGTGCGGCGCGGATGAGTGCCCCTGTGAGCAGAGTCACTCGCGAGCAGACTCACGTGATCGGAGCCACGCGTGAGCAAGCTCACCTGTGAGCAGATTCACCCCGGTCGTCGGGGAACGGCCGGTTTCCAGCGGGAGTTGTCCTTGGTGATGCCCGATTTCACGTTGCAAGATTCCGCTGACACACCTGCCACTGACACACCTGCCGCTGGGACCCCGGCCGGCCGGACTCGCCGCACGCACACTCGTCGCACGCAGGCCGCGGTGATGTTCATCATCGTCAGCGCCTTGTGCGGCGTGCTGGCCGCCGGGGTGGTGCTGCCTGCGGTCGGCATGGCGGTCGCCACCGGCAAGGCTGCCGAGGGCAGCCTCGACGACCTGCCGGCCGCCTTCGACCAGCCCGCCCAGAGTCAGCGCTCCGAGGTGTTGGATGCGAACGGCGACGTGCTGGCGTACTTCTTCGAGGAGAATCGCGTCTACGTCCCGCTCACCAAGATCGCACCGGTGATGCAACAGGCGATCATCTCGATCGAGGATCACCGCTTCTATGAGCATGGGCCGCTCGACGCAGTCGGCACCCTGCGCGCGCTGGCCACCAATCTGCTGGCGGGCGGCGTCACGCAGGGCGGCTCCACGTTGACTCAGCAGTACGTGAAGATGGTCCAGATCGAGGAGGCCAAGAAGGCAGGCGACGACGCCGGCGTGCAGGCTGCGCAGGACGACAGCTACGGTCGCAAGATCAAGGAGCTGCGGTACGCGATCTCGGTGGAGAAGACGCTGTCCAAGGACGAGATCTTGGAGCGCTATCTGAACATCGCCTACTTCGGCGACGGGGCGTACGGGATCGAGGTCGCCGCCCGGCACTACTTCGGCACCTCGGCCGCCAAGCTGACGCTGCCGCAGGCGGCCATGCTTGCGGGAATGGTGCAGAACCCGACGGCCTACAACCCGGTCCAGCATCCCGACGCAGCGATCAAGCGGCGGAACGTCGTGCTGAACCGGATGGCGGAGCTGAAGGTCATCTCACCGGCCCAGCTGGCCAAGGCCACCAAGACCAAGTTCCACCCCAAACGGGTGGTGCCGTTCTCCAGCGGCTGTCAGGGCACCGACTACCCGTTCCTGTGCGACTACGTGTATCGCTCGCTGGAGCAGACGCCGAGTCTCGGGAAGACGGTCGAGGAGCGTCAGCAGGCGATCAAGCGCGGCGGGCTGGTGATCAAGACCAAGATCGATCCGGCGACCCAGGACAAGATCCAGCGGGCGGTCAGCAGCGTGGTCGGTCCCACCGATCCGGTGATCTCGACGATGAACATGATCGAACCCGGCACCGGGCTGATCGTGGCGATGGCACAGAGCCGGCCCGTGATGGGGGACAGTGCCAAGAAGGGCGAGACCTACTGGAACTATTCGGTGCCGCCGTCGATGGGCGGCGCGCAGGGCTTCCAGGCCGGCTCGACCTTCAAGGCATTCACCGCGGCGGCTGCCCTGGAGAAGGGGATTCCGCTCTCCAAGCGCTACAACGCGGCCGCCAGGATGGACTTCACCGGGCGCACCTTCGCCACCTGTGACGGCCCGGCGCAGGTGGGACCCTGGCGGGTCAGCAACTCTACCGGCGTCAACGGCTCGATGGACATGTACCGGGCCGCGCAGTTCTCGGTGAACACCTACTTCGTGCAGCTCGCCTTGGAGGTCGGCATGTGTGACGTGGTGCGGATGGCCGAGAAGCTCGGCGTGGAGTCCTCGACCGCGGACGCGCCGATCAGTTCGTACGACGACAAGCCGTCGTTCACTCTGGGCACGGTCGAGGTGAGCCCGCTGTCACTGGCGGAGGCGTACGCGACCTTCGCCTCGGGTGGCATTCACTGCGACCCGATCATCCTGGAGTCGATCACCAACCGCAGCGGGGACAAGCGAGAGGTGCCGAGTGCGAACTGTCAGCGGGTGATCACCGAGGACGTGGCCAACGCGATGAGCTCGCTGCTGTCCTCGGTGATGACCAAGGGCACCGGTCGCCGGGCGCTGACCGCCGACGGCCGGCCGCAGGCCGGCAAGACCGGCACCATCGACAGCAACGCGGCGGTCTGGTTCGCCGGCTACACACCACAGGTCGCCGGCGTCGCGATGATCAGCATCGACAACACCCGCGCTCCCTTTGTCAAGGGCGGTGCGGGCTATCGCTACAACGGGCTGAAGGGCTACACCGTGCCGTCCACCGGCCGAGCCCTGGAGGGCTCGGGCGGTGGCGATGCCGGTCAGGACATCTGGAAGCCGGCGATGGAGGCGTACCTGAAAGACAAGCCGGCGCAGAGCTTTACGGCTCCGCGCTGACTCCTCGATCACAGCTCAGTCCAAGAAGTCCAGGACTAGGACTGGCCCATCATTCCAAGGCCTTGTTGACGCGACCGACCGACCACGGCATCCGCGAGACCTTGCGGGTGTAGCGCCCGCGGATGTAGGCGAAGTTCTCCTCGTACGCCTTCGTGACCTTGGAGTCGAGGATCCGCAGCACGATGTCGGTGTTGGTGTACGTCCCCGGCCCGGTGAAGTTCTGCGAGCCGGTCCAGGTGATCTTGACGTCCCTCTTACCCATCCGGCCGTTGATGGTCATCATCTTGTGGTGCACGTACAGGCTCGCGAAGCCGTCGTTGTCACCATCGCGCCAGGCGTCGTAGATGGGGGTCTTCCCGTACTTGGTCTTCTTCAGCAAGGCCTGCATCACCGGTTTGGTGATCCGGCCGCGGTTGATCATCACCTGGACGTTGCAGCCCTTGCCCTTGAGCTCGACCAGCTTCTTGGCGATGTCGATCCGCTGACTCGACCAGCCCCAGTTGGCCAGCCGGATCATGGTCCGACCGTCGGAGGTCCCGTAGCCCTTCGAGGTCTTGCACTTGACCTGGTTCAAGGCGTTCATCCAGACGATGTCGTTCTCTTTCTTGGGCGTCTGGGGATACATCCAGATCGTGTACTTGCCGCTGGTGGTGGACCGCCAGTACTTGCGGTTCGGCTTGTCCCTGAGCATGTCGGTGAAGTACTGGTTCAGCGAATCGAAGATGATCTTGTCACCGACGATGGCATGGGCGTTGTTCCAGCTCAGCGAGGTGTTGCCGGTGTAGGGGTTCGCCGAGCTGAGGATCGAGACGTACTTGCGCTGCCCGGCCACCGAGAAGGTGTAGAACTTGGCGTGGATGACGGCCTGGGAGTTGGACAGGCAGCTGTGCTTGCAGGTGGCCACGAACGACCGGCTCTTCTTGTTCTTGCCGAGCGCGCGCTTCACCTTGCGGATCCACTTGTTGGACTCCTCGCCGTCGATGATGATCTGCACGCTCACGCCGCGCTTGTCGGCCTTGATCAGGCTGTTCGCGACGCTCTTGATGTCGAACAGGTACATCGCCATCCGGATCTGGCCACCGGCCGGCACCGAGTCCACCGCCTTGTTGAAGGCCGTGATGATCCGGTATCGCTTCGCCTTGCTGCCCCTCGGATTGTTGAACACCATGAAGTCCTTGGGGGACCAGCTGGCGTTCGGGCCGGCCGCCTTCTTCGCTCCCGACGCCGTCTTGGCGGCCTTGTCCGCGGCGCGCTTGGCTGCCTTGGCGGTCGCTCCGGTGCGGACCGCGGCGGTCCGAGCAGCCGCCGACTTCTTGGCCGCGGCCTGATAGCTGCGGGTTGCGGCCGCGGCAGCTGCATTGGCGGGACGAGCCGCGTTGACAGCGGCCACGTAGACCTTGCCTGCGGCGGCCGTGCGAGCCTTGGCCGACGCCTGGGCGGCACTCGTCGCTGCGACACGCTTGGCCGCTGCCTGCTGCCGAGCGACGGCGGCCGGCCGATTCTTCTTCTTGGCCTTCTTGACGGCCTTGTTCGCAGCCTTCAACTCCGCCTTCGCAGCCTTCGAGGCGGCCTTCGCGGCGGTGTACTGAGCCTTCGCGACGGTAGCCGAGGCAGCTGCGGCCGTCACCTTCTTGCGATACGGCGCGGCAGCCTTATTGGCCGCGACCAGCTTCTTGCGCGCCGCTGCGGTCACTTTGGCGGCTGCCTTGTAGCGGGCCTTCGCCACGGCGGCGGTCTTGCCGGCCGCGGTCGACCTGGCCTTGGCCGTCTTTGCGGTCGCGGCGAGGATCTGCGCCCGCTGCTTGGCGTAGCCGACGTAGACCAGCCGCGCCGTCTTCGCCGCCTGGGTTCTCGCAGTCGCTCTGGTCTGGGCCTTGGCGTAAGCCTTGGACGCGCTGACGTACGCCTTGGAGGCCGCGGCGCTGGCTTTGGCAGCAGACTTGGCCGCTGTGGCGGCGGCCTTCGCCGACGCCTTGGCCGCAGCCTTCTCCTTCTTGCTCGCCTTGCTCTTGGCGACTACTGCCGCGCGTGTCTTCGCTTTCACTGATGCCTTGGCGGCGGCATTCGCCCGAGCCTTGGCGGCCACAGCGGCCCGCGAGGTCGCGGTGACTCTGGCCTTGGCCACGCGTGCATTGGCTCGGGCGGCGGCCGCGGCGCGCTCGGCGGCGACTGCCTTCGGACCCGACTCCAGGATCGCCTTGAGTCGGGCCCTCTCCTTGGCCCGTGCTTTCGCTACCGCGTCGGCCTTTGCTTTGGCGGCGGCTGCCTTGGCCGCCGCCGCCTGCTTCGCCGCCTTCTTCTTCGCAGCCGCCTGTTCCTTGGCGGTGGTCGCAGCGCTCTTGGCGGAGTCGCTGTTGGAAGGAGGATTCGGTGCGGCCCAGGCGGGGCCGGAAGCTGTCGCACCGAGGGTGAAGGCCAGGACAAAGGCAACCATCAGGCCGATAAGCCGTTTTGGCATCGTTCGCTGCTCCGCTCGAGTCGTGTCTGGGCTCGAACGTTCGTCACATCGATAACACGAGCCCCATGCGTCCCTTAGCCTGCCATTTCTCGGCAGCCAAACCCGGTTAGGAGACACCGGCGGGTCGCACGTTTTCAGCTGATTCCTCAGGAGGCTCCTGCCCAGTCCCTTGGCCGCCAACCTGAGCCAGGCACTGGCAGGTCCTGGCTGGCAGTTGGTCGGTCGCCTACCGTATTGCCGACCGCTGTCGAGACTCTCGGCCTTCGTGGTGGTCGCACCCGAGACGAAGGAATCCGATGAGACGGCTGCTGGTGCCAACCTCGGCACTGCTGTGGGGTCTGCAGTTGGCCTTTCTCAGCCCTGCGCTGGCACTGATCCTGGTCGACCTGTAAGGCGCGACGACCACCGAGGTCGGCTGGGTCCTCGCGATCTACAACACCAGCGGCTTCGTGGCCTCGTTGCTGTTCCCGGCGTACGCGGACAAGAAGCACGACTACCTCGGCCCGATGCTGGCTTGTGGGGTGCTGACGCTGGTGCTGGCTGCCGTGCTCGCGGCTGTCACCTCGCTGCCGCTGGCCACGGTCGCCCTGTTCGTGATCGGCGGCCCCGCGGGCGTGGGCAGCTCGATGCTCTATGCCCATCTGCGCCACTCCGGCGCGCGACCGGCTGATGTGGTCAACACGCGCGCGATCGTGTCCGTCGCCTGGGTCGCCGGGCCGCCGTTGGCCACCTTCATCATCGGCTGGTTGGGCAATCGCGCCATCCTGCTGGCCATCGGCGCAGTCGCGGTGCTGAACATCACCACCACCATGATCATGATCAGGCAGCGGCGGGCTGACCGGGCCGGCGGCAATGACCGGCCGGCCGCCGCCACGCCGATCCGCGACGAGTCGCCCGTCGGCCGAGCGGGGATCGTGCTGATCACCGCCGCATTCGTGTTGCTGCAGGCCACCAACGGCACCGGCATGACGATTCTGACGGTGTACGTCACTCAGACCCTGCACCTGGAGGTGATCTGGGGCGGCATCGCCCTCGGCGTGGCCGCCGCGCTGGAAGTCCCCGCGTTGATCCTCATCGGACGACTCACCGAGCGGTTCTCCAGCCTCGGTCTGATCGTCACCAGCAGCCTCGCCGGCATCGCCTACTACCTCGGCCTGGCGTTCGTCACCGGACCGGTCATGCTGATCGCCTTGCAGCCGCTGAACGCCTGGTGCTTCGCCGGGATCGGCGGGGTCGGCCTCACCTTGTTCCAGCAGATGATCCCGCGGCCGGGGCTGTCGACCGGCCTCTACATGAACACCCGCAGGATCGGCAACATCGTGGCCGGCCCGATCATCGCCGTCGGCTCCCTCACCGCGCTCGGGCAACGCGGCATCTTCCTCGCCTGCGCCGTCGTCACCGTGATCGGTGTCGGCATCATCGGCATCGCGAGCCGTACGAGTTCTTCGACGAAGTGATTCGGCGACGTCGCTCAGCTCGGTGTCAGTTGAGTTTCAGAGGGCGATGCCGAACCACGTCAGGGCGAACTCGCGATAGAACCGCAGGGCGATCGCGGTGACGACCACCAGATACCAGATCACCACGATCGCGACCTGCCAGTTCGCGATCGCCTCGCCGGCGCGGCGTAGCCCGGGACCGAACACACCCTTGCTGAGCGTCTGACCGGCCGTCACCACGAAGATCGGAATGGTGACCACCCAGACGCACATGCACCAGATGCACAGGGCACCGATCACGTACAGGCTCTGGGTCTGCAGCCAGGTGATGAAGACGACCGCCAGCAGCGTGCCGACCTGGAAGCAGGCCAGATACCAGCGGGCCAACTGACCGCCGGCGAGGACGACCATCCCGGTGGTGCCGGCCAGGGCGAAACCGGCGATGCCGAGCAACGGGTTGGGGAAGCCGAGCAGCGCACCGGCTCGAGACGCCATCACCGGCCCGCAGGTGACGAACGGGCTGATGTCGCAGACCAGATTCGTCGCCGGATCGGTGAGCAGCTTGATCCGGTCGATGGTCAAGATCATCGAGGCCAGGAAGCCGATCGCCGAGCCGACGACCACCAGCTGCGCCCAGCGGCGGCTGAGCGCCAGGGTCGAGGAGGCACCCGGCCGCGGCCGGCTCACTGCGCCAGCTCGTCGATCTTGGCCCCGAGCGCTGCGCCGCTGATCGTCTCGGTCTTCTCCCCGTTGAAGAACAGCGTCGGTGTCCCGGTCACACCGGCCTGCCCGGCCGCGCCAGTGTTGTCGGTGATCCAGGAGGTATAGCGCTGGTCGCGGATACAGGTCAGCGCGTCGTTGTTGGTGATCCCTTGCTGGCTTGCGAAGTCGGCCAGCTCCGGTCCCTTCCAGGCGTCGGTCTCGGAGCTGTGGTTGGCATACAGCGCCGCATTGAATGCCCACCACTGATCGGGTGCGTAGGTGGCGACGCAGGCGCCGGCGCTGCCGGCCTGGGTGCCGTATGCGGTCACGATCTGGATGTTGTGGTAGCGCACCTTGAGCGTGCCGGCCGCGACCTTCTGAGTGAGCACGTCGTTGCTGTCGGCCTCGAACTCCTGGCAGTGCGGGCAGGAGTAGTCCACCCACAGGTCCAAGGTGACCTTGGCGTCGGACTTGCCGACCTGCACCGCGGAACCGTCGATGTCGAACGGCACGGAGGCCCCGCCGACGGTGACGTTCGTCGAGGCCGTTGGCACCCGCTCGGCACGCCCTGCCTGGCCCAGCAGCACGGCGCTCACGACGATGCCGATGGCGACCACGGCCACCACGGCAATGACGATGGCCTGCCTGATGCGGCGTTGGCGCTGCTGTTTGGCGGCCTCTAGGCGGGCGCGCTCTCGGGCTTGTCGTCGGCTGTCGCCTTTACCGCTGTCGCCTCTGCCGCTAGGGGGAGTCTTCGGCACCGGTGAACCTCTTTCGTCGCTGACGTCTCGGGCGAGTCTACGGACGAACGGCGGAGCCGCGGAGTTCCCCACGCCTGCCGAGAACCAGGCAGATCACCGAGCCGCCGATGCCGATCACCATGACGACGACCATCGGCACGGCCGTCGCACCGCCGCCGGCGGTGGCCAAAGGTGCCGAGAGAGCACCGGCCACGGCCATCGCGACGCCCAGCATGGCCGAGGCAGCGCCGGCGACATGCGTGGCCTGACTGGCAGCGATGGCGGCGGAGTTGCCGAACACGAATGCCTGGGCGGCCATCAAGACCATGAAGCCGACGCAGGTCAGCACCAGCGGGGTGCCGAGGAAGAACACGCCGACGGCGAGTGCGAGCACCGAGGCGACCGAGAGAGTCATGCCGAAACCGATCAGTGAGTTGGGTCGGAAACGGCCGACCAGCCGGGCGTTGACCAACGACATCAGCACCTGGCCCGACGCGGTGACGGCGAAGAACACCGCGAAGGTCATCGGCTGCATGCCCTTCTGCACCTGCAGCACGTACGAGGAGTTGGCGATGTAGGCGAACATCCCGAAACCGGAGAAAGGTCGACCAGCAGATAGACGACGAACAGCCGGATCCGCAGCACCACGGCGATGCCGCTGACGAACGGACGAAGCCCACCGGGACGACGACGTTCGGGTGGCAGTGACTCCGGCACGAAGGCGATCGCGGTGATCATCATCAGCAGTCCGATGCCGACCAGGCACCAGAACACCGTCCGCCAGGTGCCGCCCAGGGTCAATACCGCCCCGCCGAAGACCGGGGCGATCATCGGCGCCAGTCCTCCGAGCGCCATCATGATCGACATCATCTTGGCCAGGGCATCCCCGCGGGCCAGGTCCACCAGCACCGCTCGGGCGACCACCGAGGCCACACCACCACCGAACCCCTGGACCACGCGGGCGACGATCAGCACCCCGATCGTCGGGGCGAGCGCACAGCCGATGCCGCCGATCGTGCAGATCAGACCGCCGATGATCATCGGCAGCCGGCGACCGCGCTGGTCGGAGACCGGACCGCCGAGCAACTGCCCGAGGCCGTTGCCCAGGAAGAATGCGGTGAGCGTCAGCCCGACCAACGAGGCTTGCGTCTGCAGGCTCTCGGTCACCCGCGGGAAGGCGGGGGTGTACATGTCGGTGGCGAATGGCGGCACCGCGCTCTGCAGCGCGAGAGTGAGGATCACGGCGGTGGTGAGACCTGCGGCTGTTCTGCTCTTGGCGGACGAGTTCGGCGAGTCCGGGGCAGGCACCGCCAGACCATAGCGCTGTCATGAAGTTTCGCCGACCGATCGTTCAGTATGCGATCCGAGCAGTGTTCAGTCCGAGACCGCGCGACGTTCGATCGCGAGCGTTCGGCGGTGGTCACGTAGGGTCGGTCCGTGTTGCGGAGACCGGTGCTGGTGCTGGCCGCAGTGTTGGTCGGAGTCGCGGGCTGCGGGCAGCCGTCCGAGGTCGGCGCACCGGCTCCCGCCGCTTCGCAGCTAACGCCGGGTCCACAGGCGAGCTCTGGTCCGACGTCGAGTCCTCGGGTGGCGCCGAGCACGAGCCCGACACCCGCGGCGCCCACATCCGCTGGGCCGGAGAGCGCTGTGCCCAGTCCGTCATGCTCCGCTCACGTACCGAAACGACTGTCGCTCGAGGGCAAGCATGGCCGGGCGTTCGCGTTCGCGCCGCTGGACCATCCGGGGCAGGTCACCGTCGAGGGTGAGGTCTCAGGCTCGCAAGCGTGGTCGACGTCGAAGGTGCTGGTGGTCGCGGCGTTCCTGGCCACCACCGCGGATGGCGATCCGGATGCGGTGAGCGGGACCAACCGTCGACTGATCGCCGCAGCCCTAGAGCGCTCGGACGGCGATGCGGTCGCCGCCTTGCGCCGGCAGATCCCGGGCAGTCCGGGACGGGCGATGACCGCGGTGCTGCGCTCGATCGGCGACCGGCGCACCGTGGCCCCGGACTCGCTGGAGGGCACGATGGCCTGGACCCCGCGCGAGCAGGTCCGGTTCATGGCCGCGCTGCAGCAGGGAAAGGTCGTCTCGAAGCGGGCGAGCGCGTACCTGCTGAAGACGATGCGGCCGATCAAACAACACCGTTGGGGACTCGGCACCGTCGGTGCGAGGTCCTTCAAGGGCGGCTGGCTTCGGCAGGGCCGGATCACTCGGCAGATGGGACTGCTCGATGGCTATGCGGTGGCGATCAGCTCCGATCAAGGCCCGGTGATCCGCCAGACGGACGGCGACAGTGCCCATGTTGCGGCGATGGACGACTTGGCTGCCGTGTTGGCGGATCGACTCGCCTACGAGCGCCGCTGCAAGTGAGACGTCAGGTGGTGGATTGGGTCGGGCGCAGCAGGTGGGCGAACGGACGGTGCCGGATGATGACGAGTCCGGTCAGGCCGGACACCAGCGCGCAGCCGCACAACAGGCCCAGCAGCCAGGCTGGGTGCGCGGCGACGATGGCGGGCACGACCAGCATGAATGCAGCGGCGGCAGCACGTGCCACCGCGTACGTCAGTCCGATCCCGGTGGCACGGACGTGCGCGGGCAGCAGGAGTTGGCTCCACACCTTGTAGACGGCTTCGCCAGCGAAGACGTTGGACAGGCTGTACAGGAAGACCAGCAGGACCATGCCCGCCAGGACGGTGCCGCCGGTGAGCGCGCCGACGGCGAACGCGGAGATCTGGATGATCATCGCCACGGGAACAGGCGATCCCGCCAAACGGTGTCGGCGAGCCGGACGAAGATCACCGAGATGACGAGGGCAGGCGGGAAGGCAACCAGCGCCAGTCCGGTGGCTTGGGTCTGGCTGAGACCGGTCGCGGTTCGCAAGATGTACGGACCGTAGTTGCCCAACGTGCTGGAGGCGATGTTCCAGAACAGGAAGAAGGTCCCCGTCAACAGGAGGGGGAGCAACGTCCCGGCTGCCAGCAGCGCGCGGGCCGGTGTCTTGGACTTCGGGTGGTGGGTGGACGGCTCGAGGCCAGGGCGACCAGGGATGGTCAGGGCGAGCCGTAGCCCGAGGGTCAGGACGGCCAGCAGCACGACGTGCCCGATCAGGATCCGGGTGCCGAGCAGGCCGAGGGTCGACACGGCGAAACCGACCGCGTACGTGGTCAGCACAGCGCCGATCCACAGCACCTGGGTGACAGCGGTGAGTCGGCCCCGGGCGTGATCCGGTGCGTTGTCGGCGATCACTGCCAGCGCGGTCGGGACATCAGCGCCGGCCGCGAGCCCGACGATGATGACGCCGACGGTCAGGAGGATCCCGTTGGGTGCGGTGATGATCACCAGGGTGCCGAGGACGAACACCACCAGGTCATAGGTGAACACCAGACCACGGCCGTACCGGTCGCCGAGCCAGCCGCCGATCAATGCACCGACGGCGACCGCGAACGCCAGTCCGCCGGTGAGCAGTCCGACCTGCCAGACGCTGAGACTGAAATGGTCCCGCCAGATCGGCAGCGAGATCGCGACCGACAGCAGGGTCGCAGCGTCAAGATAGAAGGCCAAGCCCGCCGCTATCGCCATCCGCCACAATGCTGCTGGCAGTCGTTCGGACCGGACAGCAATCCGCGGCGGCGTCACGCGCAGCATAGTAATGGTGAGCAGCCGAGTGGCGGCGAGCACCAACTAACACAACAGTTCCGCGACCAGCAGCAGTTGCTGCTCGTTCTCCGCGCTGACTTGCCGCCCGTACGGCCCGCGGGCCTTGGCGATGCCGATGCCGATCCGCAACAGGGCGAGCTTGTAGTCGGCCGCGAAGTCCGAGTCGCCGGCGGACAAGACTTCGGCAATGTGGCGAATGCCTGAGACCAAGGGCCGATCATCCAACTCGAAGTCGAGGAACAGGTCAGGTCCGGCATCCGCGACAGTCTGCAACACCTCCCTGGCCTCAGCCGGGGTGCGGTGGATGACGTTGTCCAGGATCTCGGCGAAGACTTCGCGATCGATCGCGGCGAAGGACTCGGTGCCGGTGATCGCGCTCAGCATCCACATCGGGCCGAACTGCAGCACATGCAGTGGGTCTCGTATCGGCATCGCGCGTCACCCCCTGACGGGCTGGGAAACTGTGTCGCGTCGACGCGGACTCCAGCCCAAGTATCTCATCCCGGTCTTCTGTGAGCAGATTTCGAGAATCTGCCACACAAGCGGCGAATCCGGTGGGTAAATCGCGTGAGGAATCGGCTGTGTGGCTGATTATCGAAATCGCTCCTCAGCCATCGCGGCCACCACCTCGTGCTTCCCCCCTTTGACCCCCAGGTCGGTCAGCTGCCACTCGCGTTCGTGGTAGATCACGAAGCTCGTGCGTACGTCGAGCTGGGCGAGGGCGGCGGGCTCGGACAGGCCGGTGCCGGCGGCCTTGAGGAGCGCCTCTTTGCGTACCCAGAGCCGGAGGAAGGCGCTCGATTGCTGACTTTCCGGGAGGGACTGGACTTCCTGCTGCTCGGTGGCGGTGAGTACGTCGAACAAGGGGGGACGGTCGGTGGCCGGCTCCAGGTCGATCCCGCACGGCCGATCGCCGACGACACTCCCTACCCAGCCACCGGCGTGTGACCAGGAGAGATGCAACTCGGCAGAGTCGACCATGGGACGCCCGTGCGGACCGCCGCACTGATGGCAGCTTTGCGTGAACCGCACCTCGCTTGCCGCGCGGCCAGTCACCTGCGCCACCAGTCGCTGGGTCAGCTGGCGGGCCGCGACGAAGTCGTCGCGATCCTGGGCTCGACGCAATCTCTCCACTCGAGCGCGTTGCTCCTGGGGGAGAGTGGCAAGCGGCTCGTCGGCCCCGGCCAGTACGGCGGCACTGCGCTCAACCAGCCAGCTGGCAGACCCGATCACCGCCAGCCCGCGATGATCTTGCTGGTCAGCTCACCGAGTTCGGCGATCATCGGCTCCCGCAGCAGTTGATGGTGCGCACCATTCAACACGACCTGATCGATGATGCCGCCCACATGCGGCTCCCAGCCGGCTGGATCGAGCCAGGTCTCCGGCCGGGGCGCCCCGGCGACCACCAGGCACACGTCCCGATCGAGTCGGTGATGGGTCGAGGCCCGGACCAGTCGGGCACCGACCAGCGCGTTCCCGATCACCGCCTCGCGAACCTGATCCGACAGCCCAGCCAAGGCGCTGCCCTCGCGGCTCAGCAACGTCTGTACCATCGCCAGATCGAGGACGGCATGCTCGGCCAGGAGGTGTTCGACGCCACCCATCCGGACCAGGGCCAGCAGACCGTCCTGCTCGGTCGGCTCCGGCAGCTGCCGCCACTGCTCACCTGGATAGGCGTCGACCATGATCACCGCACCGATCGGTACGCCGGAGCGACTCGCACGCTCGGCCACTGCGTGCGCCGCCATGCCACCCAGCGACCAGCCGAGCAGATGACAGCCGCCCTCGCCGACGAGCGGGCGGATCCGGTCGAGATAGCGCTGAGCGAGGGCGTCCAGGTCAGTCGGCGCGTCCTCGGCCTCCGCTCCCACATCAGCCTGCAGCGCGTACACCGGGACGGACGGTGGCAGGTGCCGGAGCAGTCCGGCGTAGCACCAGCCCAGGCCGCCGGCCGGCGGCAGGGTGATCAGCGGTGTGACACCGGGTTCGCCAGGGCGCAGCGTCAACACCGGGGCAAGATCATCGGCCGCGGTCGACGGTGCACCCAGGAACCGCCGCGCCATCCGCCGTGGAGTGGGGGCGGTGAAGATGTCGGCCAAGGCGAGTTGACGACCGGCCAGGCTCTCCAGCTCACCGAGCAGCCGGACTGCCAGCAGCGAACTGCCGCCGGCATCGAAGAAGTCGTCATCCGGGCCGATTCCCGTTTCGAGCACCGAGGACATGGTGGCGGCGATCTGCTCCTCGAGCCAGCCGGCCGGCAGCGCGACCTCGACGGAGGCATCGTCCGCACTGCCGGTCGCCAGGAGCGCCCGGCGATCGAGCTTGCCGCTGCTGGTGAGCGGCAGCGTGTCGACCCGCTGCAGGATGCTGGGCACCAGGTGACTGGGCAGTCGACTGCTCAGCCAGGCCGCCAGCTCGATCCGCCAGCTGTCGTCCACCGGAGGGGGCAAGATCACGTACGCCGCCAGCCGTAGCCCGGCCGGACCGGTCACCGCGAGTACTGCGGCCGAGTCCACTCCCGGAGCGGCCCGCAGCACTGCCTCCACCTCGCCCGGCTCGACCCGCTGCCCGGCGATCTTGACCTGCGCATCGGCCCGGCCCTCGTAGCAGAGCGCGCCGTCGGCCCGCCAGCGGGCCAGATCGCCGGTGGCGTACATGAGCTCACCGTCAACGAAAGGGTCAGGGACGAACGCCGCCGCGGTGAGATCAGGCCGCCCGGCGTAGCCGCGGGCGAGCTGGATCCCGGCCAGATAGAGATGCCCGATCGTGCCGACCGGCACCGGTCCGCCCCAACGGTCGAGGACATAGCAGCGCACATTGGCCAGCGGCCGGCCGATCGGCACCTCGGTCTCGCCCGGGGCGGTGTCCCATCCGGTGACGTCGACGGCTGCCTCGGTCGGGCCGTACAGGTTGATCACCCAGGCACCGAACACTTGGGCAGCCTGCTCGACCAGATCCCGGGGGAGCGCCTCGCCGCTGCAGAACAGCTGCCGCACCGGCGAGCCTGCGAGCTGAAGCCGCTCGACGCTGACCGGGTCCCCGACGAAGGCGGCGAGCATGGACGGCACGAAATGCAGGGTGTCGACCTGGTGCTCGGTGATCAGCTCGGCCAGCGCACGTGGATCGCGGTGGGCGCCCGGCGGCGCGATGACCACGGTCGCGCCGACCTGGAGCGGCCAGAACAGCTCCCAGACCGAGACGTCGAAGGTGTAGGGGGTCTTGTGCAGCACCCGGTCGCCGGGTCGGAGTGGATACAGCTCCTGTATCCAGGCCAGTCGGTTGGCGATCGCCCGATGGGTGACCACCACGCCCTTCGGCCGCCCGGTCGAGCCGGAGGTGAAGATGACGTACGCGGGGTCGTCCAATTGCGGGCCCGTATCCGGCGCAGGCGCCACCACCGGCGGGTCATCGGCCAGCAGTTGGTCGAGGTCGATCACCGTCAGCCCGGCGGGGATCTCGGACGAGCAGTCAGCAGCGCTGACCACGATGCCGATCTCGGCGTCGGCGACGATCTCCGCCGCCCGGGCGGCGGGCTGCTCCGGGTCCAACGGGACGTACGGCGACCCGGCCGCGACGATGCCGTGCACGGCGACATAGAGCCGGGCGTCCCGGGGGAGCGCGACCCCGACGGCCGCCCCGGCCGGCAATCCGCGACGGCGGAGTTCGGCCCGCAGCCGCTGTGCCGCGTCGCCCAGTTCGGCGTAGGTCCAGCTCCGGTCGCCATCGACCAAGGCCACCGCATCGGGGCTGGCGGCGGTCTGCGCAGCGAACGCGTCGGGCAGGGTCCGGGCCGACGCGAGCAGGTCGGGGCGCTCGGTGGCGTTGAAGGCCTCGACCACCTGCCGTCGTTCGGCCACGCTGAGCAGCGGGAGGGCCGATAGGGGTTGATCGCCGGCCGCGGTCGCGAATGTCGCCAACCAGGCGAGCAGCCGGCCCGCACTCGCTGCAACTTCGTCGGCCTCGTACAGCGCCGGGTTGCCGGCGATCTCCAGCCAGACCGGCTGACCGCGGCCGACGGCGCCGCGGATGGTCCAGGTCATGTCCTCGACCGGTCCGGCGGTCAGATTGCGGACCGCGCCGGTGCCGATGCCGAAGTTCACCGCGGTGCTGAAGGGCAGCAGGTTCACTTGCGGACCGAACAGCGCAGTGCCCAGCCCGAATCGGTGCCGCAGGTCGCGGGCCAGATCCTCGTGCCGCACGGTCACGTGCTCACGGATCGCGGCTAGCTCCGCGGCTGTCGCCGCGACCAGATCGCCGACAGCGCCGTCGGAGATCGGCACGCTGACCGGGAGCACGTTCATCGCCGTACAGACCGTTTTCGCCGTCAGCCAGGCACCGCGGCCCGGAACGAACCGGTCCATGAATGGCACCCCGAGCCGAACGTGGTCGGGGTCGCCGGGTGCCAGCCGTCCCAGATAGACGGCGAACGCCGCGGTGGCGAGGTCGGTCCAGGCCACGCCGAATCTGCCCGCTGCCGCGACCAACGCATCCTGGGTCTCGGTCGGCAGGGCAACCGCAGCCCGGTGTACGGGGGTGGTGGCGTCCGCCGTCCGGCCGGCGAGGCTGCTGGAGCCCTCCGCCTCGGCCAGCCGGTCGGCCCAGAACGACTGCTCGGTGACCAGCGCGTCCGGCTCGCGCCGGGCCTGATCCTCGGCGACCAGCTCTGCAACGCTCACCGGCGGTGCCGGCCTGGCCGCGCCGCGATAGTGCTCACCGACTCGGCCCGCCAGCCGAATGAACCCGTATCCGTCGAGCCCGACATGGTGCGTCGCGTGCAGCCACCACCGTGGTTCACCGGCTACGCACAAGATCGCGGTCCGCACCACCTCACCGGCTTCGAGATCGAACGGCGTGGCGAGGGCATGCTCGATCCAGTCGTCGGCGGCTGCTCGATCGGCGACCTCCACGATCGCGACCGGCGGCAGCACATCGGTGACCTGTTGCTCGGGCCCGGTCGCACCGGTCCGCAGCCGCACCCGGAGCTGTTCGTTCTCTCGATAGGCGGCCTGCAATGCGGCGACCAGCCGGTCGGTCTCGATCCCGGCAGGCAGCGTGATCAACTCCGCGGTGGTACACACCGGCAGCCCGGGTCGGAGCTGGTGCAGGAAGTAGACGCCGAGCTGCGCCGCGGTCAGCGGAAGCCAGGGCCGGTCGAGACCGGGCTGGTCGGGACTGGCCTGGCCGAGACTGGGCTGGTGGGTCGGCATCTCAGGCGGCCGGACGGGCCTGCTCGAGCTGGCTGAGCAAATAGGCCGAGGTTCCCTCCGACGCCAGCACCGAGAAGTCCACGTCGACCCCCACCGCGGCCAGATCGTCGATCAGCTCGAAGCAGCGCAAGGAGTCAAGTCCGGCCTCGAACAGATCGAGCTCGGGCTGCGCCACCAGCTGCTGGCCGAGCGACTCGCTGCCCAGCAGCGTGCCCAGCCGGCCTGCCAGCCAGTCCTGCCAGGAGTCGTCCGCGGTGGCAGTCGCGGGCGGGGCCAAGGCGGCGAGCGCCGTCGCGCTGTCGATCACCGCGGCGCCGACGCTGGCCAGCTGCACCAGCGCTCGCTCATGGTCGGCGGGGGAGAAGTCGACCACCGCGTCGCCGGCGACGAACGGCTCGACGTCCCGCATCAGCGCGTCGGTGGCGGTGGCGAGCACCCCGATGTGGGCATACACCCCGGTGACCAGCAGCTGATCGCGGCCGACGTCGGTCAGCCAGTCGCCGAGATCGGTGCCGACGAAGGCGCTGTAACGGTGCTTGACCAGGACCCGGTCGTCCGGCTCGGGGGCGAGATCGGCAACTACCGCGGCGTCCTCGTCACTGCCGCCGATGCCCGGTCCCCAGATCGGGGTCAGCAGACCCCGGGTCGAGGCCGGCTGGTCGCCGGGCTGGGCGGTGTAGACGATCGGTACGCGAGCGACCCGGGCTACCCGCAGCAGCTCGGCAAGCTGGGTACGAGCCTGGAGCAGCGCCGGGCATGCGGGCTCGTAGGCCCGCAGGAAGTAGCCCTGCATGTCGTGCACCAGCAGGGCGACGCGATCGCGGTCCAGGGTCCAGGGTCCACGGCTGGTGGCAGGCAGCGGCGGGGTCTGGTAGGAGATCGTGCTGGGAATGGGAGTGCGGGGGAGCGGCATGGCGGGCTTTCGGGAGTGAGGGTGCTTGGGGGATGGCGGGGTGTCACTGAGTGGCGGGTACCGAGGCAGCGAGCGAGGCACGCAGCCGGCGGCGGTTGACCTTGCCGGGCGCGGTGGCCGGGAACGCGGCGACGATGCGCAGCTCGTCGGGCTGCTTGTAGGGGGCGAGTCCGGCGGCGGTCAGGAAGGCGCGGATCTCGGCCAGGGTGGGCTCTCGATCGGTTGCCCCTGGCCCGCTCTCCGAACTGGGTGCCTTCGGCACCACATAGGCACAGACCCGTTCGCCGAGATAGGCGTCGGGCACCGAGACGATGGCGGCGTCGTGAATGCCGTCGTATTGCAGCAGCAGGTCCTCGACCTCGTCGATGGCGATCTTGTCGCCGCCCCGGTTGATCTGGTCCTTGATCCGGCCGGTCACCTGCAGATGCCCGCTGGGCAGCTGACGGACCACATCGCCGGTTCGATAGAAGCCGTCGTCGGTGAAGTGGTCGACATGCACCTCGTCGGCGCCGTAGTAGCCACGGATCGTGTACGGCCCGCGGGTCGCCAGCTCGCCGGTCTCGGGGTCGATCCGCAACTCGTCATCGGAGCTGATCGGCCGACCCTGACTGGTGGTGACCAATTCGTCCGGATCGTCGGCGCGGGTGTAGCAGACCAGACCCTCGGCCATCCCGTACACCTGCTGCAGCGAGCAGCCGAGCTCGGGAGCGATCCGCCGGGCAACGCTGTCGGCCAGCCGGGCACCGCCGACCTGGACCACCTCGAGGCTGGACAGATCGTGTCGCAGCCCCCGAGCGGCACTGGCCAGCCAGGACTGTGCCAACGGCGGCACCAAGGAGGTGAGGGTCACCCGCTCGGACTCGATCATGCCGAAGCAGGTCCGCGGGCTCGGGTCGGGCGCCAGCACCACGGTGCCGCCCCGGTCGAGCACGCCGAGCAGGCCGGGGGAGCTCATCGGGAAGTTGTGTGCGGCAGGCAGCGCGACCAGCATCACGGTGGTCTCGTCCAGATCGCAGATGTCGGCCGAGGCACGCACCGAGTAGAGATAGTCGGCGTGCGTGCGCGGCACCAGCTTGGGCACCCCGGTGGTCCCGCCGGACATCTGCAGGAAGGCGATGTCGGTCGCCTCGACCGCTGGCGCAGTCACGATGCTGGGATACGGACCCGGACCGGTGAGATTCCAGCTGGACAGATCGACCGCGGCCGGCGGTTGGTGACCATTCGCTTGGAGGTCAGCCGCCACCCGCTCGGCGAGAGCCGCATAGTCGAAGCCCCAGCCCTTTCCGGCGAACACGTACGCGGCTGCGTCGCTGATCCGCGCGAACTGGCCGATCTCCCGCTCCCGGTGGGCCGGCAGTGCGAACACGGGCAGCGCCCCCAGCCGGAAGGCGGCGAACACCGCGACGACATATTCGACGCAGTTCGGCAGCTGCAGCACGACCCGGTCGCGCCGCTCGACTCCAGCCGCGGCCAGCAGCCCAGCCAGTTGGCCGACGGCCGCATCGAGCTCGGCATAGCTGAGTGCGACCCGTTCCCGCGGGTGTGCGGCGCCGACGCCCACGACCGCGATGCGGTCGGCAAACCGCCGGACCCGCTCGGCCAGAAAGGCGTCGAAGGTCTCGTCGGTCCAGTAGCCGGCAGCGCGATAGCGCTCGGCGAACTCGGCGGGCCAGCCGACGACTGGTCGGAGAGGACTCCTGGTCACCGGATCATTCCTTTCACTGCAGCAGTGCTCAGGCCCAGCCCGCCGAGCATGGTGGCGAGCTTGGCCTCGGTCTCCATCAACTCCGACTCCGGATCGGAGGCGGCCACGATCCCGGCGCCCGCGAACAGCCGTAACCGACGGCCGCTCAGCAGCCCCGAGCGGATGCCGACCGCGTACGAGCCGTCACCGGCCGCATCGACCCAGCCGACCGCACCCGCGACGCAGCTGCGCGCACCCTCCAGCTCGGCGATGACGTCCAGCGCCCAATCGGTGGGAGTGCCACCGACCGCTGGGGTGGGTTGCAGCAGCTGCGCGAGGTGCAGGGCGCTCAGGTCGAGATTCGGGTCGGACAAGCGACCATGGATCTCGGTGGCCAGGTGCCAGACGGTGTCGGTGCGCATCAGTTTCGGCCCGTCGACCACCAGTCCGTCACACAGCGGGCGCAAGGCAGCCGCCACCGCATCGGCGACGTAGCGATGCTCGTCACCGTCCTTCACCGAATCGAGCAGTGCGTGCGCACGCAAGGCATCGGTCGCGGGATCGCTGCTGCGGGGGACGGACCCGGCCATCGGCGTGGAGCGCACCAGGCGCCCTCGCCGGGAGACCAGCAGCTCGGGGCTGGCACCCAGCAGGATCGCCGGCTCGCTGTCGCCCTCGGGCACGGCCGGCGCGGGGACGGCGAACAACCGGACGGCGCCGCGGGAGGTCGTGGCGAGCGAGCCGAGCACCGCCAGCGGGTCCAGCGGGGTGGCGGTCTCGAGATCCAGCCAGCGGCCGAGCACCACCTTGGCGGCGTTCTGGCCGCCTCGCAGTCGAGCGATGGCCTGGTTCACGTTCTCCAGGTAGCCGCCAGGATCGGGGAGCTCACGGGCGCCGAGCAGCTGGACCGGCGATCTGCGCATCGGCAGCCGGGCCGGCACGGACTGGGCGCGGTCGGCTGCGGCAAGTGGGAAGAACAGTGCCGGTGCGTCCGGTCGGAAGCTCAGGGTGCCGATGGCGGTGGCCGGTGAGGCACCAGGGTCAGGCCGACTTTCGGCTTGCAGGTCCGCGATGATCCGATCCGCGTACGCGGTGTCGTTGCTGCGTGCCGACCACCAGTGTCGATCGGTGGTGCGACCCTGCAGCAGACGGTCGGTGCTGCCGAAGACCAGCGGCATCCCCGGGGGGATCGCAGGCTGGACAGCGGGTTCGAGCCTCTCGGCGAACGGTTCGGTGGCGAACGGCACGGTCGCGGTCACAGGCTGGCACCTCCGTCGACCCGGACGGTCTGCAAGGTGACGTGCCGGGCGCGGTCGGACAGCAGAAATGCCGCCACCTCGGCGACATCGGCCGGATCCGCGATCCGACCGAGTGGGATCCCGACTCGGAAGCCGGCCGGGTCGCCGTCGACGGCGATCGCCTGCCCGATTGCGGGATCCGGCCACAGGTCCCGCTGCATCTTGGTGTCGGTCGAGCCCGGCTCGATCACATTGCAGCGGATCCCCCGCGTGGCCAACTCCAGGCCGGCGCAGCGGACGAGGGTCTCGGCGGCGGCCTTGGAGGCGGCGTACGCGGCCATGCCGACCCGCGGCACCGAGGCGGCGTTGGATCCGATCAGCACGATCGAGGATCCGGTCGTCAGGCGCGGTGCGACGGACTGCAGCAGATGGAACGTGCCGGTGGCGTTGACCGCCAGGTGCCAGGCCCAGTCCGCCTCGTCGGTTGCTTCCAGCCGGGCCGGCCGCAGCACACCGGAGCAGAGGGCCACGGCGTTCGGCTCCCCGAAGCTGACGGCCAGCTTCTCGATCGCTGCCTCGACCTCAGATCGTCGGCGTACGTCGGCGACGAGCGGGAGCACCCGGGCCCGGTCGGCGAGCGGGTATGCGGTCAGCAGCTCGTCCAGGCCCGCAGCATCGGCATCGAGCGCGCCGACGGCGTAGCCATCGCGTACCAATGCGGTCGTCAGCGCCCGGCCGATCCCGCCGGCCGCCCCTGTCACCAGTGCTGTACCGGTCGAAGGACCTGTGCCCACCTGATTGTCAGAGATGTCACACCCCCAAAAGTCTGACCATAGTTAGGTTCAGCTAACATCGCCACTCTAGGATATGGATCCGTGAGGGTGCCAATCAGTGAGACGCGGGCCGACAACCGGCGCGACGAGCGCTGAGACGTGGAGTTGGCCGGAAATCAGACAAAAGTTAGGCTTACCTAGCCTAGGTGGCCAGCCCGCCCTGCCGAACCACCACTCAGCTCTGCCGAAACATCATTTTCAGGAGTACCACATATGTCTCTCCGCTCGTCCGCGGTCGCCTTGTCGCTGGCGCTGCTCGTGCTGCTGGGCGGCTGCGCCTGGTCATCGGCACAGGCGCCGGCCGCATCGGGTGAGACCAGGGTCGTGAAGGACGCAGAGGAAACCGAGATCACCGTGCCGGTGGAACCGCAGCGGATCGTCGCGCTCAGCGAACCGACCCTGGATGGGCTGCTGGCGTTGGGCATCACACCGATCGGCACGGTGAGCGGTCGCGGCCAGTCGAAGGTGCCGGGCTATCTGTCTGCCGAAGCCGGCGAGATCCCGCTGCTCGGTGGGATCGCGGAGCCCAACTTCGAGGCCATCGGCAAGGCCAAGCCGGATCTGATCGTGGTGGACGGCACCTCGATCAACAACAACCCGCCGGTGATCGAGGCGTTGCGGGCCATCGCCCCGACGGCCTTCGTCGGTTATGCGGGCGGTGACTGGCGTTACACCTTCAAGACCCTGGCGAAGGTGGTGAACAAGCAGGACGAGGCCAAGCAGGTGCTGGCCGACTACGACGCCAAGGTCTCGACAGTGAAGAAGGGTCTCGGCAAGTACCAGGGTGAGACCTTCTCGATCGTGCGTTGGCAGGGCTCGTCTGCCGCGCTGATCCTGAACGAGCTGCCACCTGGCCGGGCCTTGTTGGATCTGGGCCTGAAGCGGCCCAAGAACCAGGACAAGGACGGCCGCGGCCACAGTGAGCCGGTGTCCCGGGAGAACCTGGCCGAGATCGATGCCGACTGGATGTTCTTCGGCACCCTCGGCGGCTCATCGGTGGACAACCGGAACGCCGAGGGCGGCGTCGACCTCGAAGCGGCGAAGAAGGCGCTGTCCGAGGCCGAGGATGCACCTGGGTTCACGTCCTTGAAGGCCTACAAGGACGATCAGATCATCCTGGTCGACGGGTCGCTGTGGACCTCGACAGGTGGTCCCCTGCTGATGAACAAGATCGTGGCGGACGTCGACCGCGCACTGGTGGAGGAACAACGATGATCAACAGACTGACGCGGTTCGTGATCTTGATCGCGGCGCTGACGGTTGCGGTTTTGGGGGGCGTGGCGCTCCCGGCCGCCGCGGAGACGGGTGAGGCTGCCGACGAGGCAACGGTGTCGGGGCCAAATCAGGTGGCTGTGGGCGAAGGTATCACCATCAGTGGCACCGGCTGGGTCGCGCCGTCCGGTGGTGGATCGGTGATTGCGGTCAAGCTCGACGACGGGGACATCCAACGGACGACTCCGATCGCTGATCCCGTCACCCAGAACCAACTCGCAGGCAACATCTTCGCCGTCGTACGGGTTGGCTCGGACGGTTCCTTCACCACGACCGTCGAGTTTCCCACGACCGCGAATGCCACCAAGACCTGGGCCGCCGGCTCGAAGGGCTCGGTCCGGCTGCTGACCGGCAAGCTGCTCGATGGAGACCAGACTCGTTCGGTTGAGGTCTCATTCGAGGTCGTGTCCGGCACGGAGACAGCTCCGTCACCGACGAAGTCCGCCGAGACCAGTCCGACGCTGGAGCCGACGAAATCCGCTGAGACCAGTCCGGAGTCGGATGCGGAGAAGCCCGCCGAGATCAGGATGTTGCCGCAGGTGAATCCGACAGCTCCGAGGGTGACGGCAGCCGCTACATGTTCGGACGACACCACCGCCAAGCTGACCGGCGAGAGCACCTCTGGTGGCAAGCCCGCAGCGCCGCTCGGCGGCAACCTGAGGCTCGTCGGCACCGGCTATTGCGTGCAGGACGGCACTTCAGGTTCGGTGATCGCCATCAAGATCGACGACGGGAATATTGATCCTGTCAGTCCCAAGGGTCCGAGAGGCGTCTGGCAGCTCATCAACGTCGGCAACGATGGAAGTTTCGACGTGGTCGTGAAGGTGCCGACAGCCAGCCAGACAAAGCCTGCTCTCACCGCCGGTGCCCACTCCCTGCGGCTGCTGACCGGGTCTTCGAAGGACGGCGACGTCCAACGGACGCTCAAGCTGGATTTCGTGGTGACCGGTAGCAGTAGCAATAGCTCGCCTTCGTCCACCACTTCTACCAACTCGACTGCGACTTCCAGCAACACGTCGAACAACTCATCCTCGACGAACAGCACGTCGGGGAAGCTGGCAGCTACCGGTGGCAGTCGTCCTGTCGTCCTGGTCATCGGCCTGATCCTCATCGTGGCCGGAATCGCGGTGCTGCGTCCTGACGGCGCGCACAGTGACGTCGGAAGGAACGACTCATGATCCGATCCGCGGTACGCCGGAAAGTGGCCGCCGCGGTCGGTGTTGGTTTCGCACTGGCGCTGCTGCTTGCCGCCCCTGCTAGCGCCGTGCCGCCCGGCGGTCCGGGCGCCGATACCCCGGGCACCAGCGCGGAGGTGAGTCCAAGCTCGCTGAGTCCCGGCGACAAGATCAGCTTCACCTTGCGTGGCTTCCCGACTGGCGAGACAGTCAACATCAAGATCGACGACGGCGAAGTGTGCGGTGAGGCCGCGATCCATGGTGCCTGCGTCGTCTACAAAAAGAAGATCGGCTCCGGCAGCACTGTCGGCAGCTTCCGGCTGCCGAAGGATCTCGAGGAAGGGGCGCACACGCTGCGGTTCCTCGCCTCGGAGGAGATCGAGGGCAGTGGCGGCGGTATCAATGGTTTCACGCTGCGGAGCCCGGAGTTCACCATTGTCGCGGCGAATCAGGAGTCGCAGCCAGAGTCAAGCCAGCCGGCCAGTCAGTCAGTCGAGCAGAAAGCCAGTAAGGCACCGAAGACCAAGAAGGCCAGCGAGGCACCGAAGACCAAGAAGGCGAATAGCGATGACGCCGCCATCGTGACGCCGGCACCGGTGACCACAGTGGTGACCGGTGCCGGGCTGAGCGTGGCCCAGGCGATCGGTGTCGGTGGTGGCGCGGTCGGACTGGCGGCTCTCGTCGGTGGTCTCACGGCGTGGTGGCGACGCGGTGGTCTCGGCTGACCCCCTGACCACGACCCAGGACCCACCGGCCGAGGCGCGCAGCGGGACTGGCTCGGCGGGCCGGCTGCGGACCGGGCTGCTGATCTGCTGCGTCGCACTGGTCGCGGTGGTCGTCAGTTCGCTGCTGATCGGATCGGCCCGGCTGCCTCCGAGTGAGGTGCTGCGACTGTTGGGCCATTCCGACGGCTCGTACGCCTCCGACATCATCAACGACCTTCGCTTGCCGCGGACACTGCTCGGGCTGACCGTCGGTGCGGCGCTCGGCGTGGCGGGAGCCTTGATGCAGGCGATCACCCGCAACCCGCTGGCTGATCCGGGCATCCTCGGGGTGAATGCCGGCGCCAGCCTGGCCGTGGTGATCGCCGTGGCGGTGACCGGTTTCGTCGGGATCTGGTTCTATCTGTGGTTCGCCTTCATCGGCGCCGCCGCCGCGTCGGTGCTGGTCTATCTCCTCGGGGCGACCGGCTCGACCGTCGCCACGCCGGTGCGCCTGGCGCTGGCCGGGATCGCCGTGTCGGCGACCATCGCCTCGCTCGTACAGACGGTGATCCTGCTCGATCAGCGTGCCGTCGACGAGTTCCGGTTCTGGGCGGCGGGCACCCTGGACGGTCGCGGGTGGCCGGTGTTCGGCGCGACCACGCCGTTCCTGCTGCTGGGCTGTGTGCTGGCGCTCGTCCTCGGCCGATCGCTGAACACGCTGGCGCTGGGCGATGATGTCGCTCACTCACTCGGGCTGTCGGTGCGGCGGATCCGGCTGCTCACCGCGGTCGTGATCACCATCTTGGCGGGTGCGGCGACCGCCGCGGCGGGGCCGATCGCTTTCGTCGGGCTGGCCGTGCCGCATCTGGTCCGGACGTTCACCGGCCCCGATCAGGTGTGGCTGACCAGACTCAGTCTCGTCGTGGCACCGACCCTCTTGCTGGCGGCCGACGTACTGGGTCGGGTGTTGGTCCGCGATGAGCTGCAGGTCGGGTTGGTGACCGCACTGATCGGCGGGCCGGTCTTCGTCTTGTTGGTCCGCAGGCATCGGCTGGTGCATCTGTGAGCGCGCCGATCGCTGTTCGGACCGGCGGCGGATCTGGTGGTCCAGGCCGTGCCGGCCGCGCTGGACGGCGAGACGATGGGGCCCATGCGGTGGCAACCCTGGGGCGGCGGCAGCGACGCCGGAAAGCCGTCCTGGTCGGGCTTGTGCTGGTGGCCGTGATGGGGATCCTCGGCGCCGTCGCAGTCACGGTCGGGGACTATCCACTCAGCGTGGCGGGCTCGTGGCAGGCAGCCCGGGGAATGAACCCGGATCCGCTGGCCAACTACTTCGTCCAGCATCAGCGGTTGCCACGGATCGCGGCGGCGATCATCGTCGGTGCCGCGCTCGGAGTGTCCGGTGGCATCTTCCAGACCCTGACGCGCAACCCACTCGGCTCCCCCGACGTGATCGGCTTCACCAACGGTGCGGCCACCGGCGCGCTGATCCAGATCATCGTGTTCTCCGCCGCTCCGGCTCAGGTCGGGGCCGGCGCGATGATCGGTGGGATGGCGTCGGCGGCGGTGGTGTACGGGTTCAGCTATCGCGGCGGCAGCTCCAGCCTTCGCCTGGTGCTGGTGGGTATCGGGGTGGCGGCGAGCCTGCAGGCGGCCAACTCGATCCTGATCGTCCGTTCCTCGCTCAGTGCGGCGCAGAATGCCGTGCAATGGCTCGCTGGGTCGTTGAACCAGTCGTCCTGGCCGACCGTGCTGCTGATCGGTGGACCGACCGTGGCCGTCGTCGGGCTGGCGTTCTCCCTGCAGCGCACGCTGACCACGCTGTCGCTGGGCGACGACCTCGCGGGCGGGCTCGGGGTCGGGGTCGAGCGCTCCCGGCTGATCCTGGTCGCGGTCGGCGTCGCGCTGGTGGCCACCGCCACGGCCATCGCCGGCCCGGTGGCCTTCGTCGCTCTCGCCGCCCCGCAGCTCGGACTCCGGTTGCTCGGCAGGGGAGTGATGTCGCTGCCGATCGCCGCCTTGATGGGTGCCGTCGTCGTACAGCTGAGCGACCTGGTGGCACAGCGGATGTTCGCCCCGACCCAACTACCGGTAGGTGTGGTCACCGGCACCCTCGGTGGCGCGTACCTGATCTGGCTGCTGCACCGCCAATGGAAGGGGCGCTAGACGGCGATAGACCGGTGCAAACTCAGGCCCGCTGAAACTCTCGGACCCGTCGCGAACAGCGAGTGACGACCAACACCGACTAACGCAGCGTGACGTCTCGATCGACGTGGGCGGCGGCAGCGGCTCGCGCTTCGGCCGGGTCGCCGGACTTGATGGCGCTGAGGATCTGCTGGTGGTCGGCGACGCTGGCCTCGGCGGCCATCGGCTGCAGCCGACCGCTGTCGAGTGCGCCCCGGATGATCACCAGCACACTGCGGTAGAGGTCACTGAGCAGGGGCGCCTGAGCGGCCGCGAATACGTCCGCATGGAACTCCCCGGGTGACTGGCTGGTCCGCCTGCGAGGTTGGGGGCTGACCTGAGCGAGTTCGACGGCGTGCTGCAACGCGGCCAACTGCTCCTCGGTGCGCCTGCTCGCAGCCAGCGCGGCAGCCTCCGCCTCCAGCGCGCTCCGTAGCTCGAGCACCTGCTCCAGCGGCTGCTGGCCGAGATAGCTGGCGAGCAGCGAGTTGACCGGGCTCTTGGAGCGTACGAAGGTGCCTCGACCGACGAGGCTCTCCAGCATGCCGAGGTTGACCAGGGACCGCGTCGCTTCGCGAACCGTCGAGCGGCCGACCCGATGCTCGGTGGCGATCTCGCCCTCGGTCGGGATCTGGGAGTTGATCGGCCAGACGCCGGTGGTGATCTGCCGCTCCAGCCACAGCGCGAGCTCGGCGGACTTCGATCTAGCCACGGACATGCTCGCTACTCGTTGTCGCCGTCATGGCTGGTCCTCACAGTGCTTGTCTGGATCACAGTGCTGGTCTGGATCGCAGTGCCGGGTCTGGGTCGTGCAGGGGGGTATGACGATCCTAGTCGGAGCAGCGATCAGCGGTGTCGGATTCCTGAGTTGCGCACGTGATGTCTCGGGATTGCGCGTTGTCTCGGGATTGAGCGTTGTCTCGGGATTGAGAGGTGCGTGGATGTAGCTTCGCCGAGCTGAAGCTACAGTTGCGCACCACTCGATCCCGGCTGCACTCGCGGATCTCGGCGGCGAGCCAGCACGAGGGCGATGACAGCGGCCGCCAGGAGGGCAGCCGCGGGCAACAGTGCGGTGCGCCAGGCAGGCTGCGGGGGAGCGGTCGCCTCGGCTCGTGGAAGGGGCGCCGGAGCTACGAGCGAGTCGCTCCGGCCGGCAATCAACCGGGTATCGCCGGTCCCGGACGCCGAGCCGATCGAGGAGACCAGGTCGTTCGCACCGGCTGTGCCGGTGATCACCTGAAGCGAATAGGTCTGCTGGGCATCGAAGCGGGGCGCCGAGTCGCGACCATTGGGGAGCCGAAAGGTGGTCCGGAAGGTCCCGCTGGGATCGGCCTTCACCACGGCCCAGTCGCCCAGCCCGCCATCCAGGAGCGCCCCGGTCTCCGGGTTGCGCAGTGGTACGCGGCCGGCACCGGGCCGCAGTGCGACGCCGTCCGAGCCGATCACCCGGATGGTGACGACGGAGCCGTCCTGCCCGGCGGGCTTGACGTAGCCGCTGCCCGTTACTGTGACAGCCGCTCCCGGATCGACCGAGGGAGCTTCGATCACCACGGTGAGTGGGTGGTCGCCCGGAGCGACTGCGGACTGGCGTACGGCGATCCGTACCGATCCTGTCTCCGCCATCCCGCTGGCCGGCGTGACGAGCAGCAGCATCGACACCAGGAGGGTGAGTGCTGCGCTGCGCGTCGTGATCTGTCTCATCGTCGTGATCTGTCTCATCAGAGAGTCATGCTACGCGACAGGTAAGGCTTGCCTTTGTATGATGAATGCGTTCCAACGACCGTGCGACCCTCGGGGGCGCACGTATTTCTGGAGGACTCATGAATTCGACGTCCCTTGTACGTCGCCGCTGGTGGCGGCGGGCAGCCGTGATGGCTGCCGCAGGGGCTCTTGCCGCTGGCTCGATGCTGAACCCGGCCAGCGCGAAGACCTATACGCATGCCTCCGGTGCCACCGTGGACGCACCGGAGACGGCGGTGATCGGCAGCAGTTTCACCATCACCGGCACGAACTGGACGAACATCGCCGGTGACGCAGGCTCGGTCATCGCCGTGAAGTTCGATGCCGGCGCCCATCAGCACAAGCCCGGTCAGGAGATCAAGCACCCGCAAACCGGTACGGTGCTGGCCGCTGACATCTGGGACGTCTTCGTGGCCGATGCGGACGGCACTTTCACGCGGACCATCACGCTGCCCACCGCGGCCAACTCGGTCGGCGCCGCACCGAAGGCGGTCGGTGGCAGCTACACAGTCAACCTGCTCAGCGGGAGCCTCGGCGTGCAGGACCAGGGGCGGGGCGTGCCGCTGACGCTCGGAGTCGTAGCCGCCTCGACACCCGATCCTGATCCCACCACAACGACGCCGACACCGGATCCGACCACCACCACACCGGATCCGGATCCCACCACAACGACGCCGGATCCTGACCCGACCACGACCGCACCAGATCCCGATCCCACCACGCCGGCCGAGCCCAGCAGCAAGGCTGACATCGACGTGAGTGTGGACATCCCGGTCACCGGTGGCCTGGCGGTCAACGTGGCGTCCAACAAGCTCGACCTCGGTCAGGCAAAGCTGAGTTCGGACCTCTCCTCGCTGGACGCCTCCGGCACGTTGCCGGCCGTCACCGTGGCCGACACGCGCAACAGCAACCCGGGCTGGAGCCTGACTGCCACGGCGAGCAACTTCTCGGCGAGCGAGGGCCTGACCCTGGACGGCAAGTACCTGGGCATCGGGAAGACCCGCGTGGTGAGCGCATCGGCAGGTCAGACGTTGAGCCTGGGCGCCGGAGTCGCTCCCGGAGTTGGATTCACCGGCGGCACCACGCTGGCCTCCGCTGCGGCGGGCGCCGGACAGGGGTCGGCGACCTTCGAGGCTGACCTGCAGTTGAAGGCGCCGGCTGCGACCACTCCTGGTGACTACGTCTCGGTGGTGACCATCACCGTCAGCTGATCCGGTATCACCTGACCCGATCGACCCAGGTGTCCGATCAACCTGGTGTCCGACTCAACAAATGAACGCGAGGGCGCTCCCAACGAGGGGAGTGCCCTCGCGTACGCCGTATCAGAGCAGGGAAGTTGCATGATCATCTCCTCCGGTGGCGCGGCCGGCCGGCTGCTGCTGCGCTGCCTCCTTGTCACGGTCCTGGCGGCCTGGGCGCTGCTCGTGTGCGGCATCGTCCCCGCCAACGCGGCCGGTCCGACCTGGCAGATGCAGCCGTCGGGCAAGAACGGTCCGTCGACCCGGCCACATCACGTCTACGACCTGGCTCCGGGCGCGGTGGTGAAGGACTACGTACGGATCGAGAACCTGGGTGACAAGTCGCTGACCCTGCGGCTCTATGCCACCGACGCGTTCTCCACCACCAGCGGCCAATTCGCGCTCTTGCCCTCGGCGGAGAAGCCGACCGATGTCGGCACCTGGGTGACGATGTCGGCCGACGAGGTGACTGTGAAGCCGGGCAAGGACGTGATCGTCCCGTTCGAGGTCGTCGTGCCCGACAACGCATCGCCCGGCGACCATGTCGGTGCGGTGATCTCCTCCCTGGTCACCGAGCAGACCAACAGCAAGGGCGAGAAGATCCTGGTGGAGTCGAGGATCGGCTCCCGCATCTATCTGCGAGTGAAGGGCGACACCACCCAGCAACTGCAGATCGACAACCTTTCGGTGGGCTGGACCGGGTCGTTCTGGCGACCCTGGGACGGCCGGGTGGCGGTTTCGTACGACGTCACCAACACCGGCAATATCCGGGTCACCTCGACTCCGCAGATCGTGGTCAACGGCCCGATCGGTCTGCAATTGGCGCGCAGCGCGGGACCGGCGCTGCCGGAGCTGCTGCCCGGCAGCACCATTCGAGTGAGCAGCGATGCGGAGGGCAATGACGCGATTCCAGGGCCCGAACTGAGCCCGGTCTTCGCTGCGGGCTTCGTGCGGGCGAATCTCGCCCTGCGTGCCGACACCACCATCGTCGCGTCGAGCAGCGCTGGGCTGGTGGCCATCCCCTGGCTACTGGTGATCGCGCTGGCGGTCGTCGTTGCTGCTGTGGTGGTCTGGTGGTGGCGACGGCGCAACCAGCAGGACCGGATCGAGGCGCTGGTCGCCGAACGCGTCGCGGCGGAGCGCGCGGGTGAGAACGCGGCGGAGCGCGCGGGTGAGAACACCGGGAATGATCAAGTCAAGAAGGAGTCGGTGTCCGGCCCGTGAGTCTTGTCCGGACCCTGAGCGTGCGAGCTGTTGGCGTGGTGGGATGCGTGCTGGTCGCGCTCTTGACACTCGTCGGACTGCTGGTGCCGCGGCCTGCGTACGCGGCGACGCCCAGCGTGGTGCTGGCCAGTGGGACCGGCGTCGTCGGCGAGTGGCTGAACGTCGACCTGTCCGGCTTCTCACCAGGCCCGGTGCAGCTCGAGCTGTGCTCGGCCTCAACACCCGAGACGAGCTCGACCTCCTGCGACCTGAGCGGCGCCGGACAGGTGACGGTGGAGGAGGATGGTTCGGGCAGTGGGATGATCCTCGTCGGTGAGCCCCCCGGATCATGCCCTTGCGTGGTGCTCGCCCGCAGTCTGCAGAGCAGTGATACCGCCCAGGCGTCGATTGAGCTGGGCGCCGGCTCCGCAGCGGATGAGGCAGGCGAGGACACCGGTCCGGTTGCCGGCAATGACGATCCGATCGGACCGGTCGAGGACGGCCAGCTGTCACTCGCCGCGCGTTTCGAGAGCCCTTCCGGCGTCGCCGCGGTGCTCGGCCGCTTCTTCGGCTGGGAGACCCGGTTCACCCTGCAGGTAGGCGTCGCCAATCTCGGGGAGTCGGGGGTCAGCGGAGGCTCCGCCGAGATCTGGGCGTTCTCCGCAGATCGGGCCACGCCGCGCCTGGTCGGACAGCTCGATGTGCCGGCGCTGCCCGCCGGCGACCACGGCAGCGTCGAGACCCAGGTCGTACTGCCCGGTCCCGTCCTCACCCCGACCACCGTCTGGCTGCGCCCCTACGGTGTCGGCCCGGACCAGACCGTCACCACGGTGGTGTCCGATCGCTCCTGGGGACTGATCGCGGTGGCTGCGATCGTCCTTGCCTTGGTCATGGTGTTGGCGGGGCGGATCGGATATGGCCTGGTGGCGGCGATCCTGCATCGCAAGCAGCCGCCACGCGCGCCCCGCCGGACCGGCTGGCGCCCATCGCTGGTGGGCGTGGCCGTGGCATTGATCGTGATGGCGGTCGCCGTGGTCGTCCAGGCCGTGAGCGAGGACCGGGCGGCCAGAGCGCATTGGCTGGCCCAGCGGGCCGATGGGCTGGTTGACGCAGGTGCCCGGACCGCGACCCCGACCATTGCGCTGCCGACCGCGGACGGCGCGGCAGACTGGCGGGTGCTCGACGGGCTCGGGCCGGCGGTCCTCACCGCAGGCGTCGGGCGCTGGCCGGGCAGCGATCGGTCGCCGGTCCTGGTGGCGGTGGGCGATCAGCCGGAGGCGCCGTTCGCCCGACTGGGCGAACTGCAGCCGGGCGAGGTCATCGTGCTGCGTCAACCCGATGGCGCCACCACGACCTACCGAGTCGAGACCGTCGCCCATCCGGTCAGTGGGACACCCGTGACGGGTGGCCAAGCTCGCGAGTTGACCTTGTGGTCGATCAGCTCTGCCCCTGATGCCCGCACCGACATCGTGGTTCGCGCGGCCCAGGTGGGCTGAGCGGCCTCGATTCTGCCCGTCCCGCCCGCCGCCGGCTCAGGCTTCCGCCCACCGGCTTGGCTTTGGTGCTGGACGCGATTCCGACTAAAGTAAGCCTCGCCTAAGCAAGATCAGACATATGAGCCGGGGGGTTCTTGAGATGGGAGAGCATCGGCCGCAGCAGCCGCGGGTGACCGTGGTGGTGCCGGCATACAACGAGGCTCGGAATCTGGAGATCGTGCTGCCGCGACTCCGGGCATATCACCAGGTGGTCATCGTGGACGGCGGATCGAGCGACGACACGGTGTCCACCGTGCGCCGGGTTGCGCCGTGGGCCGAGCTGGTCGACCAGACCCGCAAGGGCAAGGGCAACGCCCTGGTCTGCGGCTTTGCCCGCGCCACGGGTGACGTGATCGTCATGTTCGACGCCGACGGCTCGGCCGACTGGCGCGAGATCGATGAGTTCGTCCAGGCGCTGGCCGACGGTGCCGACTTCGCCAAGGGCAGTCGAGCGCTCCGCGCCGGCGGCAGCGATGATCTGACCGTGTTCCGCGGACTCGGCAACCGCGGGCTCACCATGCTGACCAACCTGATGTTCCGGGCCCGATTCACCGACCTCTGCTATGGCTACAACGCGTTCTGGCGCGATGTCCTGCCCAAGCTGGAGCTGCCCCGGCACCGAGCCGGGTGACATGGTCTGGGGCGACGGGTTCGAGATCGAGACGGTGCTCAACTGCCGGGTCGCTCGTGCCGGGCTGACCGTGCGCGAGGTGCCCAGCCACGAGCTCAACCGGATCCATGGCGGCTCGAACCTGCGCGCCATCGCCGACGGTCTGCGGGTGCTGCGCACCATCTGGACCGAATGGCGGCGCCCCGTCGCCGGCCAGGCCCAGGTCGAGGAGTTCGCCGCCCACCAGCGGCCGACGCGTGCCTGGCAGCAGGAGGCCGACGACCCCGACGACACCGCGTCGGCGGCGTGACGGGGTTCTCGAAGGAGTGACTGAGATTGCCGGAGGAGTGAGTGGGGTTGTCGAAGGAGTGAGCGGGGCGACCCGCGGAGACGCGACGCCGAGCCTCGGCGTCGTGGTCTGTGCGTACACCTTCGAGCGCCTGGATCTGCTACGTGACTGCCTGACCGCTGCCGGCCGGCAGTTGAGGCCGGGCGACGAGCTCGTCGTGGTGGTGGACTACAATCCGGCGCTGGCCACGCGGCTCCGGGCCGAATCCGGCCACCTCCGGATTCTCGAGAACACCTATGACCGCGGGCTCTCCGGGGCGCGCAGCACCGGAGCCGAGGCCCTCGACACCGACGTGCTGGCCTTTCTCGACGACGACGCGGTCCCCCAGCCGGGCTGGGCGGCGGCGATCCGGGCCCGGCTCGTCGATCTGGAGGCCATCGGCGTCGCCGGCGCGGTGGAACCCGAGTTGGACGGCGAGCGCCTGCCGCGTTGGTTCCCGGCCGAGTTCGGCTGGGTGATCGGCTGCGACTATCGCGGGCTGCCCGCGCACGGCCAGCCGGTCCGCAATCCGATCGGCGCCAACATGGCCGTCCGTCGTGCAGTCCTCGAGGAGGTGGGCGGATTCGATCCCGGTCTCGGCCGGATCGGCACGCTGCCGGTCGGCTGCGAGGAGACCGAGCTGTTCATCCGGATCCGGAGCCGACGCCCCGACGCGCTCGTCATCCGCGACACCAAAGCGCGGGTTCGCCACCACGTGCCGCCGGCCCGTCGTACCGTGCGCTATTTCGTCCGGCGCTGCTGGCACGAAGGGCGTTCCAAGGCGGCCCTGGTCGCGCGGACCGGCAAGCAGGCCGGCCTGTCCGCCGAGCGCCGCCAGCTGCGCGTGCTGGCCGGCGCCGTGCTGCGCGAGTTGAAGGGACTTCCGTACGCCGCCCCCGGCGGGCTGAGCCGCGCGCTGATGATCGTGATCGGCACCTTGGCCACCGGACTCGGCTACCTCACCGCCCCTCGTACGCCTTCCCGGCAGAACTTCTGGTCATTGGTCCACCTGAGAGGGGGACCAATGCCCGAAACTCCGGAAGGGGCGGCAGAGTCGAGCACGCCGGGGCCGGATGTGAGCCTGGTGGTGTGCACGCTGGGGCGCAGCGAGCACCTGGAGGCGACCGTGGCCTCGTTGCTGGCGCAGCGCTGGGAACCGGACACCGCCGTCGAGCTGATCGTGGTCGACAACGATCCGGCGGTCGGCCTGGCGCGGCAGCGGCTGGCGCACCAGGCCGAGCAGATCGTGCTCGTCGACCAGCCTCAGCGTGGCCTGTCTGCGGCACGCAATGCCGGGCTGGCCGTCGCCCGGGGGCGGGTCATCGCGTTCACCGATGACGACGCGATCGCCGATCCGGACTGGGCGTCCCAGCTGCTTGCGGTGTTCAGGGAGCCCGCGGCTACGGCAGTGGGCTGCGTCACCGGGCTGGTCGAGCCGGCGGAGACCGACTCCGACACGGCGCGCTGGTTCGAGGAGTACGGGGGCTTCGGCAAGGGAGGCGAGCGACTCGTATGGTCCGCCAAGGGCGAAGGCGCCGAATCCAGTCTTGGCCGCCCCGGACCCAGGGGTGTCGCATTCCCGTGCAGTGGCGGCGAGTTCGGCTCCGGCAACAACATGGCCTTCCGGACCGATCTGTTGCGACGGCTCGGCGGCTTCGACGTCGCCCTGGGTGCCGGCAGCGAGTCACTGGGTGGTGAGGACCTCGACATCTTCCGGCGCGTCTTCACCGCCGGCAGCTCGATCGTCTATCAGCCGGCTGCGGTGATCAGGCATCACCATCGGGGCAGCTACCCGGAGCTCATCAGCCAGCTGTTCGCCTACGGCGCCGGGATGGCAGCGGTGATCACCAAGCAGCTGGTGTCCGGCCCCCGGTCCGCGGCCGCCGTGCTGGTCCGGCTGGCGCCGGCGCTGGTCTTGCTGCTCGACCCGGGTTCGGTGAAGAACCGGGGCAAATCGGACAGCTTCCCGGCCGAGCTGACCCGCGCCGAGCTTCGCGGCTATCTCGCCGGGCCGTTCCGCTATCTGCGAGCGCGTTGCGTCTCGTCCCATCAACCCGCGGCGTCGTCCTTCGCGCCACCCGCGGCGTCGTCCTTCCCACCACCCGCGACCTCATCCTTCCCGCGACCCGCGGCGTCATCCTTCCCACCACCCGCCCCGGGAGGGAGTGCGCCATCATGACCGATGTGCTGACTCCGCCGACCGATGCCGACGACACGGTGGTCAACCTGCCGAAGGTGCTGCCCGCCAGCGCCGGTCGCGTCGAGCCTGGCATCCCTCCAACCCCAGTTCACACAGTCGAGTCGCGTGCTTGGCCGGCCCTGTTGGTGCTGGCCGCGCTGCTCGGACTCGGCTATCTGATCGGCGGCGTACTGCCGGGACTACGAGCCGAGATGCAGACGGCGTTCTGGCTGCTCGGTCCCGGAGCGCTGGTGGCCGGCTCGCTGCGCCTGCCGGCGTTGGTGCGGTTCAGCCTGGTCATCCCGGTCAGCCTGGCCGTGCTCGTCACCGGTGGCACCCTGCTGGCCTGGAACTATCAACTGACCTCGCGCCCGGCCACCGCACTCGCCCTGCTCGTCGTTGCCGTGACCATCGCCGGTGCGGTGGGTCAGCTGGCGTACGGGCTGGTCACCAGTCGGCGTCGCCCGCGGACCATCTCCGGTCCGATGGAGCCGATCGATGCGGGGGCCGCGGTCCGTGCCGCCGCGCTGCCGCTGGGTTTCGCGCTCGGCACGGTCGTGGCCTGGGGACTGGCGCTGCCGGCCCTGCGTACCGCCGAGTCCAGCGTCTTCGGGCTGCTGGCGGCCGGCTCACCGTGGTTCTGGGCGGCGCTGGCCGGCATGCTCGCCACCTTGGTGCTGGCCGTCCGGATGCCCCGCGGAGAAGGCGTCGACCAGGCGATGGCCGCGGCCCGCGCCGCTGCGCTGTGGGCAGCGGTCCTGGTCGCCGTGGTGGTCCTGCGGTTGACCCCGAGCCTGGCCGCCGAGGTGCCGATCTACAACTGGACCTACAAGCATCTCGGCGTCGTCGATCTGCTGCTGCGCGGCACAGCCAGGTTCGAGGGCAGCACCGACATCTACCTGCAATGGCCCGGCATGTTCGCCGGATCCGGGTGGCTGACCTTCCAGTCCGGCCTGAGCCCGATCATGGCGGCGCAGTGGATCACTCCGGTGATCACCCTGGCCTCGGCGCTGCTGGCCGCCGGCCTGCTGGTGACCAGCCGTGCCGTACGCGAGATCCCCGGCCATGGCGACAAGAGCACCCGACAGCACAAGCACACCGAACAGCGGGATCTGATCGGCACCGCGGCGGTGGCCGGCTGGCTGGTCGTGGTCGCCACCTGGGTCGGCCAGGACTACTTCGCCCCGCAGGCCATCGCCATCGTGCTGGCCGGCGCGATCCTGGTGCTGCTGCCGATCTCCCGGTCACGCCGGGCGGCGGCCTGGCTGATCGTGGCGCTGTTCCTGCCGCTGCTCGCCACCCATCAGCTGACCCCGTACTGGATCCTGGCGGTGGTCTGCGTCCTGGTGGTGCTGCGTAAGGCGCCACTGTGGCTGGCCAGCGTGCTGATCATCGCTGCGGTCGGCTATCTGCTGCCGAGGATGGACGTGATCGCCAGCTACGGTCTGTTCACCGGCTTCTCGGCCGAGAATGTCACGGTGGCCACGACGGCGACCAGCGCGGGCCAGCAGCTCACCTCGTGGTCGGCCCGGGCCTGCGCGGTGCTGATCTGGCTGAGCGCGGCATTCGCCTGGCTGGGAATCTATCGGCGGGCGGTCAAGCACTGGCGCAGCACGGGCAAGGGTCGGCTGCGATCGGTGATCACCGGGCTGGGCAGCCACGGCGCGCTGGCCGTGATGCTGTTCGCCGGCTTCGGCTTCGTGCTGGGTCAGTCGTACGGCGGCGAGGTGATTCTGCGGGTCTATCTGTACTCGGTCATCCCGGCGTCGGTGCTGATCGCGGTGCCACTCACCCGGCGGCTGCAGGCGGCCTGGGTCGGGGCGGTCACCTGGCTGGTGCTGGTCACCCTCACTGCCGGGCAGGCCTACTACGGCGCCTGGTGGGTGAACAAGATGGCTCCCGCCGACGTACAGATCGGTGGTGAGCTGCTGGGCCAGGTGCAGCCGCCCGCGTTCACCCGACCGGTGATCCCGAACTGGCCGGTCCGCTCGACGGCGAACGACGTGCAGTTCCGCGGGCAGCTGTGGAACTACGACGAGTGGTTGTGGTTCTCGTCGGTGTCCGGGACGGACTTCAGCGACGAAGCCGATTTCAAGGCCCTGGAGGCCGCTGTCACCGCCGGGGCCTACGTCCCGGTCTACCTCATGGTCAGCGAGGCGATGTACGCGTGGAACGACTATTACCAGACCTTTCCCCCGGGAGCGATGGAGCGACTGACGAGCGAGCTGTTGGTACGACCGACCTGGCGGTTGGTCCGGTCCGACGGGCAGACGATGGTGTTCCAGTACATCGGGCCCGGCTGGCCGATCGGGTGGGACCCCGAGGGCAGACCGGTCGTGAACCGCTGACCGGATCGGTCTCGGTGGTGGTGCCGGTCTATCGCGTCGCCGGCACGATCGAAGCCTGCCTGCAGTCGGTGGCCGAGCAGACCATGGTCGCCAGCCAGGTGATCCTGGTCGACGACGCAGGGGGCGACGAGTCGATGGAGATCGCCGTCGCCGCCGCGGAGCGGCTGAGCCTGCCGTACGAGGTGGTCGTGCATCCGGCTAACGCCGGTCTGGGCGCGGCTCGCAACAGCGGGCTGGCGCTGGCCGGAGGGGAGTACGTCTGGTTTCTGGACAGCGACGACACCGCTGAGCCGACCTTCCTCGCGGACCTGTTTCAGGCGGTCAGCGCGGCCGAGGCCGACTTCGCGATCTGCCGCACCCGCCGGGTCGCCCCGGACGGCACCGACCTCGGGGTGGTCGAGGACACGTACTGGCGCCGGGTCTGCCCCGGGCCCGACATCGCCCGGGAACTGCTCCGCGGCCGGCTGCGGGCGTACGCCTGCAACAAGATCTTCCGGACGAAGCTGTTCGGCAACGACCCGTTCCCGGTCGGCCAGGCGTACGAGGACTTCGTGCCGGTGCTCAAGCTGGCTTTGGAGGCGCAGCGGGTGGCGGTGGTGAATCGGCCGCTCTATCGCTATCGCGACGTGCCCAGCTCGATCTCCAACCGGTTCGGCGAGCATACCCTCGATCTGCTGCGGGTCAGCGAGCAACTGGACCGGTTGTTCGCGGCGCGCGGCGACACCGAGGACTTCGCCGACGATCTGCTGGTGCACCACTACCGGCAGGTGCTGCTGCCGATCGCGAACATGGCTTTGCGCTCGGCCACCTCCCATGGTCCCGACGATCTGACCTGCGCCGCGGTGACCACCGTCCGGGGCCGGATCCGATCACGCGAGATCGCCCGGCTGGCCCGGATCGGCGAGCTGCGGCTGGCCGCCGCCGCCGCCGTACTGGCCGGTCTGCCCGGCGCCTACACCCGGGTGCTGCAATGGCGCTGATACGAAGACCTCAGCGGCCCGATGCGGGCTGGCTATCCCGCTGGTCATTCGAGATCAATTCGCTGTCGATGACCGCGTCGGTCGGGATCGCGGGATTGCTCGGGGTCGCCTATTGGGCCATCGCGGCGCGACTGATGTCGGCCGAGCAGGTCGGCCAGGCCTCGGCGATCATCTCCACCATGGTGACGCTGGGCACGATCGCCAACCTCAGTCTGGGTCCGATGCTGGAGCGCTTCCTGCCCATCTCGGGCCGGCGGGCCGGCGGCTATCTGGTCAAGGCGCAGCTGATCACCGCAGGGTTCGCGGTCTTGCTGGGGGTCGGGTTCTGTCTGGTGGGGCCGGTCGAGGACATGTTCAGCGAGCCGTGGCAGCCGCCGGTGTTCGTCGGCTTCGTGGTCGTCCAGGCCGCCTTCGCGCTCCAGGACAATGTCTTGACGAGCCTGGGCGTCGCGCGGTGGGCGGCGGTGAAGAACACCGGCCACGCGGCGCTCAAGATCGTCACACTGTTGCTGGTCGTGGTGGCGGCGGGTGGGTTCGCGCTCGCGGCGTCCTGGGTCGTGGTGTCGGCATTGGCCGTGGTCGTGGTGCTGGTCGTCGTCCAGACCCGGCTGCCGCGGCTGACCGCAGAGTTCCGCGACGATCTGCCGCCGCACCGTGAGCTGTGGTCCTATTTCGCCTCGAACTACGGGATCGTGGTCATCGCCTCAGTTCCGGGTCTGGTCATTCCGCTGCTCGTGCTGTCTCAGCGTGGCGCGGAGCAGACGGCGCACTTCAATCTGTCCTGGGTGCTGGTGGCGGCGTTCTTCACGGTGTTGGGCGCGGTGGTCGGTCCGTTCGTCGCCGAGGCTGCTGCCCGCCCGGACGAGGTGCTCTCGCTGCTGCGCCGGTTCGTCCGTCTGGTGGTGCCGATCGCCGTCGCGGGTGGGCTGTTCCTGGCCTTCCTGGCGCCCTGGCTGCTGCACCTGGTCGGCAAGGACTACGGGACGGAGTCGGTCCCGTTGCTCCGGGCGATGGGTTTGACGGTGACGCTGACCGCCTTCACGGCCTGCTACACGGTGCTGGCGAAGGTCGAGCGCAAGCTCGCGCTGCTCGTCTGGGTGCAGGTCGGTAGTGCCATCCTGTTGGTCGGTCTCACGGCGCTGTGGGTCGAGCCACTCGGGCTTGCCGGTATCGGGCTGGCCTATCTGGTGGTCCAAGTGCTGTCCTGTCTGGTGATGGTCGGGCCACTGATCGGGAGCGTACGGCGATTCCGCGCCGAGGCCGCCGCCCGGACCGAGGAGCCATTGGAGGTCAGCCGGCAGTGATCCCGTCGGCAGGGGACCCGCTGGTCACGGTGCTGATCCCGGCGTACAACGCTGGTCCCTACCTTCGCGACACCTTGGTCAGCGTGCAGCAGCAGGGGATCGACGATCTGGAGATCCTGGTCATCGATGACGGCTCCACAGACGAGACTGGGCGTGTGCTGGCTGGGTTCGACGATCCGCGGCTCCGAGTGGTACAGCAGTCGAATCTGGGCCTGGTCGGGGCGCTCAACCGGGGACTCGACGAGGCACGTGGGAGCTTCTTGGCGCGGCTGGACGCCGATGACGAGATGCCCGTGGGTCGGTTGGTTGCCCAGCTGACGGCGATGGAGCGAGACCCGGAGCTGCTGGTGCTCGGGACGGACTACGAGGCCTACGGCGATGCCTCGTTCCGGGTACGGATGCCGCGCAGCGACCGGGCCTGCCGGCAGCGGCTGGTTTTCGGCAGCTGTCACTGCGGAGCCTCGGTGCTGATCCGCCGGGACCGACTGGTCGCCAGCGGGGTGCGATTCGATCCCTCGTGCGCCCATGCCGAGGACTATCGGATGTGGTGTGAGCTGTCCGAGTACGGCAGGCTCGGCAATCTGCCCATGATCGGCTATCGCTATCGCATCCATGCCGGGCAGGTCAGCGCCTTGTTCGTCGATGAGCAGCGTGCCACCCATGTGCGGATCGCTGCTGAGCACGCGCTGCGCACCGGTCGGCGGCCGATTGCGGAGGCTGACCTGCGTGCGCTGCTCTGGCCTGAGCCGCCGGCCCGGGTTGGGGCGGTGGCGGCCGGGCGCAGTCTGATCTCGCTGACCGGACCCTTGTTACGGGCCGGCCGGGCGGCGCCCAGCGTCGAGGGGCTCAGATTCCTGGGCCGGAAGGCGTACGAGGCTACGGCTGGGGCATTGCGCTGAGTTCGTCGACCGGTGGCGTCAGTCGTACGTGGTGGGCGCTTGGTTCGCGGTCGTTTGTGGCCCCTGGGCGCAAGCCGTACGCGGGTGACGCCTGGTTCGCGGTCGTTGGTGGCCCGTAGGCGCGAGACGTACCCGGTCCGCGCCTGGGCCGTGGTCGTTGGTGGCCCGTGGGCGCAAGCCGTATGCCGCTACCGCTTGGTTCGCGAACGTTGGTGGCCCGTGGGCGTCAGATGCGCGGGCCGGCAGGGAACTCGTGGCCGGATCTGCACAGCAGCCCGCACGGAGTCGAATCTCATAGCGAATTCTCAGGCCGGATGAGGCATTTTGGTCGAACGTAGAGCCGAAAGTGTCAGTGGGTTGCTCTACCGTCCTTGGTATGAGTACAGCGGCGGTGTTGGAGGCGGTCGAGCGGATCGACCTGCCCGACACTGCCGCGCCCGACGACACTGCTGCCGCCGAGGACGCGCCAACGGCGCCGACGGCTGCCGCGGCTGATGATGTGACGGTCCGGTTGGATGAGACGTTGGACTGGTTACACAGCCTGGTGTCCGCACGGGGTGTGGATCAGGGTTTGGTGTCGGATGCGGCCCGGATTGACCGGATCGCGGTGTGTGAACGTCTCCAAGCCAGTCTGGAGGCGGTCAAAGCGGTGGAGATGGTCGCCTTCGCCCAGTCCCAGTCCACCGAGCAGATGCGGTTGGGTGTGCATCCACGGAAGATCGGCAGCGGGATCGCCGACCAAATCGCCCTTGCCTGCAAAGTGTCCCCCACCGAGGGATCGCGCCGGTTGCATGTCGCCCGGGACCTGGTGCTGGACATGCCCCACACCCTGGATCTGCTGGCCACGGGTGAGATCGGTGGTTGGACCACAAGGTTGATCGTCGGCCAGTTATCCCATCTGGATCGGGCCACGAGGGCCCGGTTGGATGCCGAGTTGGCGGGCAAGGACCTCGGCTCCATGGGTGCGAAACAGGCCGAAGCGGCGGCGAAACGACTCGCCTATGAGGCGGATCCGGCCGCTGCGACGGAACGGGCGAAGAAGGCGCGGAAAGATCGGCGGGTGACGTTGCGGCCGGCACCGGACACGATGAGTCTGCTCACCGGATTGTTGCCGGTGGAGCAGGGTGTTGCCTGCTATGCCGCGTTGGACGCGGCGGCGAAGACCGCGAAAGCGGCCGGGGACAAGCGGTCGCGGGGGCAGATCATGGCCGACACCCTGGTTGCCCGGTTGACCGGGCAGGAGAAGGCGGAGGACACCGGGTTCGAAGTCGGGGTGATCATGCCCCTCGGCGCACTTCTGGACCCGAAGGATCCGCGACCCGCCGAACTCATCGGCCAGGACTTACTCCCAGCTGATCTGATCCGTGACCTGATCAAAGACGCCGAGGCCCGGTGTTGGTGGCGCAGGTTGTTCACCCGCCCCACCGGTGATGGTGGCCAGTTGATCGTGGATGCGGACAAACGACGTCGTACGTTCGCCAGTTGGCTAGCCCATCTGATCCGCTGCCGCGACAAGGTGTGTCGGGATCCCTATTGTGGGGCGCCGATCCGGCATCTCGACCATATCCACCGTCACGCCGACGGCGGTGCCGCCACCGCCACGAACGGGCGAGGGGTGTGTGAACGCGGTAACTACATCCGCGAACTGCCCGGCTGGACCGTCCAGATCATCGACACCGACACTCACACCGTCGAGATCATCACCCCCACCGGACACCACTACCGCAGCCGACCACCTGAACCACCCTGAGCCGAGTCGAGGTGTGTTTCGAGTGTGAGACTGTCCAGGTGGGCTCCAGCGTGACTCGGCCATGGCAGCGGTTGAGGGAATTGGCTGCGGCCTGGCCGGGATCGGTCGCGGCTTCGGACGATCGGTGTTGGTCTACGGCTGCAGCGCTTCGGTGAGGGTCCGGGCGGCGATCGCCACCGAGTCCGGCTGGGAGAGCGAGTAGTCCTCGTTCTCGATCGACAGCACGCCGTCATAGCCGGCCGTACGCAGCGCGTCGGCGAACCGGCGCCAGAACGCAGGACCGTCTGGGTGTCCCGTGCCGACCGCCACGTAGTTCCAAGCGCGTTCGTCGATCCGATCGTTCGGGACGGTTTCCAGTCGCGAGCGGACCGCGGCCCGCTCTTCGATCCGGGTGTCCTTGGCGTGGACATGGTGGATCGTGCCGCTCAGTGCCTCGATGGCGGCCAACGGATCGGCCCCCATCCAGAACAGGTGGCTGGGATCGAAGTTCACGCCCACCGTCGGCCCGACTGCCTCCCGCAGCCGCAGCAGACCCGGCACGCTGTAGACGAGCTGGTTGGCGTGCATCTCAATGGCGATCTTGATGCCGCGCCGCTCCGCCTCGGCGGCCAAGTCGCCCCAGTAGTCGATCGCGACACTCCACTGGTGGTCCAGCAGGTGCAGGTTCTCCGGCGGCCAGACGGTCGTGATCCAGGCCGGGAACGAGTCTCCCGGCGCGGCGGGCAGCCCGGACATGGTGACCACGGTGTCGACGCCCAGATCCTCGGCAATCCGCATGCACCCCGAAGCACCGCGTCGTCGCGTTCTCCGAGAACCGGATGCAGCGGGTTGCCGGCAGCGTTGAGAGCTTCGAGCCGGAGTCCGCGGTCGGTGATGTCGGACTGCAGCCGGCGGCGTGCAGCCGGATCGTCGAGCAGTTCCACCAGATCGGCGTGTGGGGCTGGCGACCAGCCGCCGTGCGCACCGCCGAGACCGATCTCAACAGTCTCGATGCCGAGCTCCACCGCCAGATCGAGTGCTTCGAGGCGGGACAGGGTGGACAGGGAGTCGGTGAGCAGACCGAGCTGCATGATCAGGCTCCGATCGGAGTCAGGCCGAAGAGGCCGCGGGCACGGACGGGGGATTCTGTAGGCAGGTCGACCTCCGACAGACCGACCACGCCACGGTTGTGCAACGGACCATCGGCCGGCAGCGGCAGATCGACGGTCCGGCGGAGCGCAGCAGACGCGTACGCCGCGACGGTCGACTCCAGGATGCGCAGCGCCGTGGCCCCTGTGGCGGCCGGAGCTCGGTCACCGGTGATGGCCTCGGCCAGGTCGGCGACGGTGTCGCGCATCGCGTCGGCGACCAGCGGCACGAGCTCCTGACCGGCTGGCAACTCCACCACCCGAGTGCCCTCGGCGGTGGTGACGGTCAGGGTCTCGAACGGGGCCCACGGCATGGTGCCGTCGGCGCGGTAATGCGCGATGGCCCGGCCCTTGCTGCCGTTCACGGCGATGCCGCCCTGACCCAGGCCCCAGCCGATGTTCACCAGGCCGATCCGGCGCCGGGCTTCGAGCCGGCAGCTGGCGAGTCCCTCGACCGCGTCGCCGTCGGTGGCGGTGTCCACCGCGGCGGAGACCGCGTCGAAGGGGGCCCCGAGCAGGTGCTCGGCGAGGTAGACCCCATGCAGCATGTCCATCAGCACCCCGCCGCCGGAAGCCGCCGGATTGTGCCGCCAGCGTGGGGCGTACCCAGCGGCGCCGGGGGAGTCGACGACGCCGAGCATGTCGACGGTGACCGTACGGATCTCGCCCAGCTCGCCGGCCGCGATCAGCTGGGTGAGCGCGACGATCTCGGGGAAGAACAGGTAGTTGTGAACGACAGCCAGGATCGTGCCGGCCTGCTCGGCCGCAGCGACCATCGCCGCTGCATCGGCCGGCACGGCCGCGATCGGCTTCTCACACAGCACGTGTTTGCCGGCCTGCGCGGCGGCAATCACCAGGTCACGATGCAGGTGCTGGGGGGTGCAGACGTCGATCACGTCGACGTCGGCCCGAGCCAGCAGCTCGGCGGCATCGAGATGCACCTGGTCATCGGGCAAACCGGCGAGTTGCTGACCCAGTGCGAGCCGGTCCGGAGTGGGATCGGCCAGCCCGACGATCTCGTACGTGTCCGGCAACGCCTGGTACGCCGGCAGATGGAAGTTGAGCGCGACATTGCCGCAGCCGACGATCGCGACGCGCAACGGTTCCTGCGGTGCTGGGCGCGCTGCTGACTCGGTCACGGGCGGAGCCTCTCGGGGTCGCGGAGTTCGGTGAGGTCCGTGGGAGCTCCGGTGCGGGCGGCCTTGCGTACCGCCTCGATCGCCGCCGCCTGGCCGATCGCGTCTTCGCGTCCAAACGCGGGTGTTCCACCGTCGGCGATCAGCGCGGTCGCGGTGGCCAGCTCGATCCGGTAGGCGTCCAGGTTGTCGTCACCAGGCTCGGTCAGCCCGGCCGCCCCGGTCGGGTCGACGGCGAGCCGCTCCGTGACCCCGTCGCGTTCCAGCTCCAGATAGCCCCGCCGGCACAGCCACGGGTCAGGGATCGTGATCTTGCCGCCGGTGCCGATCAACTCCAGCTCATCGCGCCGCGGATAGTCCAGCGCGACGTCGAACTGGGCCAGCACATTGTCGGCCAACGTCAGCGTCGCGGCGAGCCGCAGGTCACCGCCGTCCGCGCCCTCGGCTGGGTCGAGCACCTGCGCGGCGCTGACCCGCACTGGTTCACCGCCGAACAGCCGGATGGCGCTCAGGCAATAGCAGCCCAGGTCGAGCACCGCACCACCACCGAGCGCGCTCGTTCGGCGGATGTCACCGGGTGGCACGTCGACGGTCAGCGCTGCGCGGATGTACGCCAGCTTCCCGATCGCCCCGTCGGCGATCAGCTGTTGGGCCAGCAGCGTCTGCGGGTGATGCCGCCACATCAGGCCCTCGATGCACAGCCGCTCGGCGGCCTCAGCAACATCGAAGCACGCCTCGACCTCGGCGACCGTGGGGGCGAAGGGCTTCTCGCACAGCACATGCTTGCCGGCCTGCAGGGCCTTGATCGTCCACTCAGCGTGCAGCGCGATCGGCAGCGGCACATAGACGGCGTCGATCTCCGGGTCGGCCAGCAGCTCGTCATAGCTGCCGAAGCTACGCGGAATGCCCAGCTCGGCGGCGTACGCGGCAGCCCGGTCCGCGTCGCGACCGGCGATCGCCGCGAACTCGGCCTCGGGCACGTCGGCCAGGGCGGTCGCCGCCACCCGGCCGATACCCGAGGTCGACAGCATTCCCCACCGGACACTCATGCCGTGACCGCGACGGTGGCGCCGGTGCGCAGACTCTCGTTGGCGGCACCGGCCAGCACCAAAGCCGCCCGGCCGTCGCCGAAGCCGGGGGAGGGGACCGTACCGGTCTCGACCGCGGTGACGAAGTGGTCCAGCTCGGCGCGGTAGGCGGGCGTATAGCGGTCGAGGAAGAAGTTGAAGTACGGCGCCGCGACCTCGGTGTGCTGCGCGCCGGAGAACCGGACGCTGGTCGGCAGCTGGTTCGCGGCGGTGAGCATGCCGAGCTCGCCGAAGGCCTCCAGTCGCTGGTCGTAGCCGAACGCGCAGCGGCGGGAATTGGTGATCGAGCACAGCGCGCCGGTCGCGCCGCGCAGCACCACGACCGCCCCGTCGATGTCGCCGGCCTCGGCGATCTCCGGCGAGATCAGGTTGGCGGCGATGGCGGTCACCGAGACGACTTCGCCGAGGAAGAAGCGCGCCATGTCGAAGTCGTGGATCGTCATGTCGCGGAACAGCCCGCCGGAGGTCGCCACGTACGCAGCAGGCGGCGGCGCGGGATCCCGGCTGATGATGACCAACTGCTCGAGACCGCCGATCTCGCCGGCTGCGACCCGACCACGGATGTCGGCGAAGGACGGGTCGAACCGGCGGTTGAAGCCCACCATCACCCGCTCGGACAGCTCGCCGATCTCGGCGCGACAGGCGTCGACCCGAGCCAGGTCGAGATCGATCGGCTTCTCGCAGAGCACGGCCTTGCCGGCGCGCAGCGCCCGGGTGAGCAGGTCGACATGGGTCGGCGTGGGGGAGGCGACGATCACGGCGTCGATGCTGGGATCGTCCAGGATTGCGTCGGCCTCGGTCGTCCAGGTCGAGCCGAACTGGGCGGCCACCTCGGTCGCGGCCGCCTCGAACGGGTCGAACACCCGAGCCAGCTCGGCGCGTGGGTGCACCGTCACGGAGTCGGCATGGACCCGTCCGATCCGGCCACAACCCAACAGGCCGATCCTCAATGCGCTCATCGTGTGCGTCCTCCTTCTGTTCCCGGGCTGGGTGGCTGCGCGCGAACTAGTTGACTAGACCGGTCTAGGCCACGAATCAGAGTTTGTCAGGTCAAGGATGCGTGCGCAAGGGCGCCACGCGCCCCGTCTTCTCACCCAGCGGGCCGATCAGAACTCAATGTCGGCAGCAGGCGCAGCCGGGTTCGCAGGAGTGATCCTGGGCCGGACGAAGGGCGGTGCTGGGTGTGGTGCAGCAGGCGTCGCCGCGCCAGGCGCTCAATCCTTCCTTGACTGCGACTGCGGCGAGACCAGAGCGGCAACGGGATCGGCCCAGGACCAGCCGAGCCAGGCGTTGAGACCAAGGCCAATCAAGAGCGCGGCCGACAGGTAGGTGCAGAGCAAGGTCTGCTTGGAGTCGGCGACAGCAGACGCGGATCCGAGCTCACGTCCGGCACGACGCTGAGCCCTGGAGAGCAGCGGCATGACCGCGAGACTGACCGCCGCCAGGCCGATCCCGACGGTGGAGTGATCGGCCTCGCCAGCTCCGGCGAGAGCACGGACCGCGTCGACGGTCACGAAGGTCGCAAGGCCGAAGAACGAACAGGCGATGATCTTGAGAGTGAGCTTCTCCCGGGCATGTGGGTCGCGGGCGGCGAACTGCCAGGCGACCGCCGCGGCTGATGACACCTCGATGATCGAGTCCAGTCCGAACCCGATCAGTGCCGACGAGGACGCCTTCGCCCCTGCGGTCAACGCGACCACGGCCTCGATCACGTTGTAGGTGATCGTCGCGGCCACGAACAGACGGATCCGACGAGACAGCACGGCCTGTCGGGCCGGCGAGGGGCCGAGCGACAGCAGCGTCACCGCACCATCTCCCGTCGGCTGGTGATCGATGGTCCGGCCTCGCCGCCACAGCAGGCCGGATCGACGACCAGGACGAGGTCCAACAGTTCACCGAGCGCACGACCGATACGGGGATCGGTGAGCTCATAGCGGGTGCGGCGGCCCTCGGGTCGCGCAACGACCAGCCCACAGCCGCGCAGACAGGCAAGATGATTCGACATCGCCTGTCGCGTCACCCCGGCTACCTCGGCCAGGTCGGCCGGATAGGCCGGGCCGTTACGGAGAGCGAGCAGGACGCGGGTCCGGGTCGGGTCGGACAGGGCGTGGCCGAAGCGCGACAGCGCATCGGTGTGCGAGGAGACCATCACCCCTCAGACAGTACATCAATTCGTGTATTCATGATTAGCTGAATCATTCGCTGTCCTGGACAACGCGACCAGGCTTCGATTCGGGTGCCGGACGTGATTGCCCCTCATGCTCACCAGTCGAGCACGCTGGTGTCGTACACCCGGACGTAGTCGACCAGCATGGTGGCGGGGAAGGGTGTCGAGGTGGTCGGGGACCCAGGCCAGTCGCCACCGATGGCGAGGTTGAGCAGCAGCTGTTGCGACTGGTCGAACGGCCAACTCTGGCCCTCGGTCAGCTGGTCGGCGCGAATCCGATGGAACTCGACACCGTCGAGCAGGAAGCGGAGTTCATCGTCCTTGCGTTCCAACGAGTACGTGTGCCAGCTGCCGGACACGGGTGCGTCGGGCCGAGTCGTCTGCAGCTTCTGCCAGCGACCGATCTCCTGCCCGCTGCCGTCGGTGGTCGCCGCGTGCGCGTTGGCGTGCACCTCGGCGGTGTCGTTCATCGTCTCCATGATGTCGATCTCGCCGGAGGTGGGCCAGCCGACCTTGTCGTGGTTCTTGCCGAGGGTCCAGAACGCCGACCACAGTCCTGGACCGGACGGCACGTTGATCCGCGCCTCGATGCGGCCATCCGGAGCTGTGGGAATGCTGGTGATCCGAGCCGACGTGTACGCCGAGTCGCGTCCCTGTTCGTCTCTGGTCTGCTGGCGCTGTCCGGTGATCGCCAGATGCCCCTCGCCGTTCAGGGCCAGGTTCGCCGGATCATCGGTGTAGTTCTGCAGTTCGTTGTTGCCCCAGCCACCGGCGCCCTCGGCCACCTGCCAGCGGGATCGGTTGACCCCTTGCCCGGCCGGGCCATCGAACTCCTCGCTCCAGATCAACCCGGGCATCGAGGTCTCCTTCGGTGCGGTGTCTGACGGCGCCGGCACCTGCAGGACTCGCATGATCAAGACCGCGATGGCGGCGACGGCGAGCGCGGTGACCAAGACTGAGCCGATCATGCCCAGCCGCGGCCGCCGTCGGGCGGTGCTGATGACCATCGATCTCCTGCTGTGCTGCGGCGCTCCCTCGACTGATCAGGATCGTCTCAAGTTTGACGGAACCGCAGTCACTAGGGCTAGCCTAACCTAAGAAAGGTCAGACATTCTGAGCATGGGCGAGGTTGGATGAACGCCGGGGACGCTGCGCGGGACGAGAAGAAAGCCGGGGACGCTGTGCGAGTCAAGAAGAGTGCCGGCGACGGCGGGCGGGTGACGAAGAGAATCTGCGTGGTGGGTGCGGGTCCGTGCGGCCTGACCACCATCAAGCAGTTGCTGGACGAAGGTCACGAGGTCGTCTGTTTCGACAAGAACCCCGACCTCGGCGGGATCTGGGTCCGTCACCCCGGAGACAGTGATCAGGCGAAAGCCTTCGACAATCTGATGCTGACCATCTCGATGAAGCTGATGGCCTACTCGGACCATCCGTTCACCGGTGGCCGGGTGTTCTATTCCCGGGAGCAGTATCTCGCCTATCTCCGGGAGTACGCCGAGCGCTTCGGCCTGGCCGACCGGATCCGGTTCGACAGTCTGGTCACCGACATCAAGCGGCGTACGGACGGTTGGAGCGTCACCGCCCGCCGCGACGGCGTCGAGACGACCGAGGAGTTCGACGCGGTCGCCATCTGCTCCGGGCCGTTCAAGACCCCGAACCGGGACATTCCTGGCCTGGAGGGCTTCGGCAGCGAGATCGTGCACTCCGCCGAATACCGCAACAGCGAGCGGTTCCGGGGCAAGCGGGTGCTGGTCGTCGGCCTTGCGGAGTCCGGCGCCGACATCGTACGCGAGGTCGGCGAAGCCGCGGAGGCCTGCACACTGGCCATCCGCTCGTACACCTACCTGCTGCCGAGAGTGACCGGCACCCGGACGACCGATCACGGCACCGTCCGCTCCCACCACTACGAGATGCTCGGCCGCGCCACCGATTACCCGTTGCCGCTGGAGACCTTCTGGGGCCGGAGCCGGATCGCGAAGGCGGCCTTCGCCATCACCTCGGTGGTCTACGGCATCGGGGCGACGGCGGTCGGGGCGGCGAAGGTGCTGCGACGCAAGCTGCGCGGCGGCGAGCTCGAGCCCACCGTGAATCCGCTCGGCGAGCCGTTCGTGCCCCTGAAGCTCGACGTGGCAACCCTGCATGACAAGGACAACTGGGAGCTGGTCCGGACCTGGAACCGTCGCTCCCACCCGGACGGCAGCTGGTCGCAGCGGGGCATCTTCTGCAAGAACGTGAGCTTCATTCCCAGCATCGTCTCCGGCCAGGTGGTGCTGAACGACTCCGGCATCGAGCGGTCTGAGGACAACAAGGTCTTCTTCGCCGACGGAACCGCCGCCGAGTTCGACACCGTCGTGTTGTGCACCGGCTACCACCGAGACATCAACATCGGTGATCTCCGGGTCAACGAGGACAACGTCCGTCACCTGTACCGGCATTTCCTGCATCCCGATCATCAGGGCACCGCGGCCTTCATCGGCTTCGTCCGGCCCTTCTCCGGCGGGATCCCGATCGTGGCGGAGATGCAGGCTCGCTACTTCGCCCGCGTCTGCAGCGGCAAACTGCAGCTGCCCGACAACCTCGACGAGGCCATCGCGGTGGAGAAGGCCTGGGAGGAGCACTGGACGGTCCTGAGCCCCAGGGCCACCGAGGCGACCCCGTCACAGGTGCTGTACCTGGACGCGCTCGCCCGAGAGATCGGCTGCCTGATTCCGATGCGGAAGCTGATCCTCGACCCGAAGCTGTTCGTGCAGCTGTGGTTCGGCAGCTTCAACCAGTCCTGCTATCGCGTCGTCGGGCCGCACAACCTGGGTGCGGCCGCCCTGGAGGATCTCTACTCCGAGCCGGCCGAGAACCTCAAGGAGATGGCGTTCCGGATGTCCGCGCTTCGGCTGCTTCCTGCGCGGGTGCACCCGAAGCACATGATCTGAGGCGGCGATCCGATGCCGCTCGGTGAGGCCCTGCACGGTTTGATCCTGTTGGTCGTGGTGGTGATCGGCGCGCTGGCGGCCGGCCACCTGTTCAACAGGATCGGCCAGCCACGCGTGCTCGGTCCGATCCTGCTGGGGATCACGGTGGGTACGGTGGTCGCCGCCTGCCCGGTGGCTGTTCGGACGATCCTGGTCTCGCCGGCCTCCCGGTCGCTGTTGGAGGCGGTGGGCACGGCGGGACTGCTGTTGTTGATGTTCTCGGTGGGCGCCGAGCTGCGTGGCTTCGCCGCGTCGGGCGAGGCGTCGTCCGGCTGGCGGCTGGCGCCCGCGGTCGTGCTGCCGATCGTGATCTGTGCGCTGGCTGCCTGGCCGCTCGCTGCGCGGCTAGGAAATCCTCTCCACCCAGGTCCCTATGGCTGGCTCTTCGTCGGCGTGTGTTTGGGGGTGACGGCAGTACCCGTCCTGGTGACGATCATCAAGGACCTGGGCATCGCCTCGTTGCCGGTCGCGCGGACCTCATTGCGCATCGCCATCGTCACCGATGGCCTCGCCTGGATCCTGGTCACCGCGATGGTGATCATCACGCACTCCACCGCGATCTCGATCCCGTTCTTTGTGATCGGGCTGGCCCTCCTGGTGGTCGTCACGCTCGTGCTGCCGCGGATCGTCGTACGCCGTCCATCGCTCGAGCACGGCGGACCACTCGTGATCATCATGGTGGTGGCGGCCCTGACCGGCGCCGCGGCCACCCAGCTGCTGGGTTTCCACCCGGCGATCGGTGCTGTCATCGCCGGCTTCTGTTTCCCCGCCGCGCTGGCCGACGTGTCCTCTCAGCGCACGTTCGCCACGGTGATCGATGTGTTGCTGCCGGCCTTCTTCGTCAACGCCGCGATGTCGGTCCCGCTGCAGGCGCTCGCCGTCCAGGCGAGTTGGGGTGGACTGCTCTCCGTCGCCGTGCTGACGGTCGCGGCCTTCGGTTCCAAGCTGGCGTCCGGCTTCTCGTACGGGCTGCTGCACCGGTGGCCGCGGCGATCCTCCGCCGGGCTGGGGCGTGCTGCTGAACTGCCGCGGGGTCACCGAGATTGCCATTGCCTCGGTGGGCTACCAGGCCGGGCTGATCAGCCCGTTCGCGTACGCGATGCTGTGCGGGCTGGCGCTCGTCACCACCGCCGTGACCGCGCCACTGTTCCGGGCATTGACCCGGCGTTCCCGCGACGTGCCGGAGACCGCTCAGTCTCACATTCCGGCTGGGCTGGCATCTCAAACCCAGTCCCGCTAATGTCAGACAAAGTATTGGTGAGGCTTGCCTAAATCACCCGGCGCGGGCGATGTAGGGCTCGCGTTCCAACCAACCGTGAATCGAAGGGGGACGGCGTGCGAGCACGTCATGGTTTCAAGCGGAGCCGACTGTTGGCCCCGGTGATCGGGCTGGCAGCCGGCGCACTCCTGGTGGGCGGCGCGCTCACCGCGAGCGCGGCGGATCGGACCGTGGAGTTCGAGGTGACCGGCAAGGGTGCGGGCTGGGGTCACTACCAGTCCGCGTACTCGGAGCGGAACAACGTGCTCTGGGTGACGACATCTGCCGGCTTCCCGCCGATCCAGGACTCCGCACTGCTGAAGGTCGATCCGGGCAACCTGTCGGTGCTGGCCAGCTACGACGCGCCGATGATCAACGACGGCACCCCGCGTCGGGAGGCCATCTACGGCGTGGCGGTGGACGACGAGCACAACACGGTCTGGACCACGGTGACCCGGGAGAACGGCGTGGCCGTCTACTCCCAGGAGACCGGTGCGCGGGTGCATGCCGATCTCGGCAACGTCAACCACTCGAGGGACGTCGTGGTCGACGAGGAGGCCGACCGCGCATACGTGAGCGCCAATTTCGTCGACGGCATTGCGGTCTTCGACACCAACACCTACGCCCGGGTGGGCACCATCAGCACCGGCGCGGACAGTCGGCCGATGAGCCTGGAGCTGGTCGGTGGTGGCGATGACGCCGTGCTGTACAGCACCGACCTGCTGACCGGCGACATCTACGTGATCGACACCAGCGCCGGCAGCGTGCGTACCATCGACACCAACGGCGCCGGGACCAGTGGCATCGCGGTCGACACCAAGCGCAACCGGGCCTATATCGCCAACCAGTACGACCCGACCGGGGTCGATGTGATCGACCTGGCGACCGGCGCGGAGTTGGCATCGATCAGGACGCCGGCAGGCACCTTGAACGCTGCCTACGACGCCAAGAACGATCTGGTCTATGTGGTCGAGTTCCACAGCAACAAGGTCGTGGTGATCGACGCCGAGACGATGAAGCAGGTCGGCGACCTCGAGGTCGGCAACCAGCCCAACCACGTCACCGTGGTGGATGGAACCGCCTATGTGGTCGACAAGAGCCAGGGTGGCACGAACTGGTCCGACCAGATCTGGAAGATCACGGCCGAGGTCGGCAGCACTCCGGATCCGACCACCGATCCGACCAGCCCGACCCCGGATCCGAGCACCCCGACCCCGGACCCGACGACTCCGACCACCGATCCGACCAGCCCGACCACTGATCCGACCAGCCCGACGACCGAGCCCACCGATCCGACGGATCCGGGCTCGCAGACCGGTTCGGTGGACGTGAGCGTCTCACTGCCGGCCACCGGCGGCCTGGCGCTGACCGTGGGCGGCGACAAGGCCGATCTCGGTGCGGCCAAGCTCTCCTCGGACCTGTCGACCTATCGGGCGAGTGGGGCCTTGCCCGAGGTCAAGGTGACCGATCTGCGGGCGGCCAACCCGGGCTGGAGCCTGACGGGGCAGGTCACCGACCTGACCAGCGGCAGCAACACGATCGACGGCAAGCAGCTGGGGTGGCGGCCGAAGGTCACTGCGACAGCCGATGGCCAGACCGTGAAGGCCGGCTCCCGGGTTCGCCCAGGAACCGGGTTGGAGGCGCCGAAGGAACTGGCTTCCGCCGCTGCTGGACAGGGCACCGGCACCGCCACCGTGGGAGCTGACCTGAGCCTCAGCGTGCCTAGCTGGGCGCGCGGCGGCACCTACACCGGCGTGATCACGATCACCATCGCCTGACTGTGACGCGCCTGACTGTGACTCGCCTGATCGCGAGCCGCTGAGCAGCGGGCCGTGTCGAGCGTCTTCCTCGTTCTGGCCCACCGCGATCCCGACCAGCTCGCCCGAATCTTGGGCGAGCTGGTCGGGTCGTCTCGGCGGGTATACGTCCACGTCGACGCCCAGGTGGAGCTCGCGCCGTTCCAGACGGTGGTCGCTCATCGGCTCGGATCGCTGGCCGGTGAGGTCCGCTGGGTGGCCGACCGGGTTGCGGTGCGTTGGGGCGGGCTCTCTGTGGTCAAGGCGACCTTCGGTGCGGCGCGGCAGGCCCTGGCCGAGGGTCCGGTGTCGAGAGCCACACTGCTGAGCGGCTCCTGTCACCTGGTGCGGCCGGTCACTGATCTCGAGCTGCTCGACCCCAGCGTGGAGTATCTGCGGATTGATCGCACGGTTTCCCCAGCTGGTGGTTATCAGGCCGAGAAGCTGGGCCGTTGGTGGTTCAACGACTCGCGCCTACTGGCCGGGCTGGGCGGTCGGCTGCCGCGGCGTTGGCCAAGCGGCCTGCCACCGATCCGGCAGGGTGCGCAATGGTGGTCGTTGACCGGGGAGTGTCTGGCGTACCTGCTGGCCGCGGCCGGGCACCATCGCGAGCTGCTGGCGGCACTGCGGTTCGCGCACTGTCCCGACGAGCTGATCGTGCCTACGCTGCTCGCAGACTCGCCGTACGGTGATCGGGTATCGCAGCGTTTCGATCTCGACCCGGCGGCGGGGGAGCAGGTGGACCTGCATGGGCTGCACTATCTCCGCTGGTCCGACGACGCCTGGTCACCTGCCTGGCTGACCGCGGCCGACCTGCCCGCGATCCGGGCCAGCGGCGCCCACTTCGCCCGCAAGGTCGACTCCGCCCGCTCCGCTGACCTACTGGCCCAGCTCACCTGAGCAGCGTGCTTGGCCCTGCCCGTTTCAGGATCGAGCCGGATCACGATGGGCATCAGACGGCCTGTGCTCGGTTTCGATGATCGCGCCGCGGCGGAAGAGTTCGGCGAGGAGGAGGACCAGTCCTCCGAGAGCGAGTTGCAAGAAGTCGAAGCCGCCATCGGCCCGCAAGGCCAGGTGGGCCCCGGTGCCGAATTGCTGTATCGAGTACCCGTGCTGAGCCGCGGTCGCGAGAAGTCCAAGTATCGCCTCGAGGACGCACCCGACGATCAGCAACCACCCGATGCCACGCACATACCGCACGGCGCGAACACTGAAGAAGTCTCCCGCCGCTGCGTTCGCGAGTAGCCGCCAGATCAACATCAGCACGGCGCTGACCACCGCCAAACCGACGGCGTTGCGAGCAACCGATATTGCGACGAGTGGACTCCACCCGCCCGTCGTGGCCAACTCAACCGTCCCCGTCAATGTCGCCGAAATGGGTTGGACATCCGCATCTTGAACGTGGACTCCACTATTGCCCGGCGCGCTATCCGCGTGCATGAAGAACCGCAGACAGTCACTGGGGTCAGCCTGTTCCCAGACGCTGGCCTTCTGGCACACGTCCGCCGCGAAACCGACCGGCACGGACACCCCGTCCTGAATCGAGAACGGTCCCAGACCGACATCGACCGGGTACGTCACACGTCCGGTCAACGCAAGCGCACCGGTCACCACCACGACCGCCGCGGTAACCGCCGTGAGACTGCCGATCAGCAGGGCGACCCAGCTCCCGACCCGGAAAAACCCTTCGGTTCATCAGGCAATACTGGCAGTCTCTGTCTCAGCCTCGAGAGGTGCCTGGATGTAGCTTCGATCGAAACGAAGCTACATCGGCGCACCTTTCGATCCGCTATCCCTCACCTGAGCAGCCGGTGCTCCTCGCGGAGCCAACGAGCGAACTGATCCCCGTCCATCGCCGTCGCGTGCAGCCGTGGCAGGGCGAGCGGGTCATCGCCGGCAACCGCAGGTTCCGGAACACTCGTGCAGGCCATAGCGATGCCGAGCTCCTGCAGCACGGCGCGAGTCGGCTCCGCGTATCGACCGAAGGGATAGGAGAACCGGTCCGAGGACCGACCGGTCAGCTCCTGGACGCGCCGGTGACCGCTGATCACCTGCGGGCGCTGTTGCTCGTGCTGCAGGTCGGGCAGTGACGCATGGTCGAGAGTGTGGTTGCCGATCGTGACGAGCGGATGGCAGGCGAGTGCAGCGAACTGCTCCGCGTCGACCGGCAGCCGTTCAGGCGGAGGGGTGAGCGACTGTCCGGCCCAACTCAGCAGATGATCGACGGCTGCGTCCTGCTCGGCGGGTTCGAGGACGACGATCGCGCCCCAAAGCTGGCTGAACAGTCGCTGTCGCGGTGTTCGGCCCGAGGACTCGTCCGCACGCCAGCCGTGGTCGACCGGCTCGGCCGGCTCGGCGGCCACCCGGGTAGACGTGCGGTCCGGTGCCGAACTCGAACGCCAGCTCCGAGGGCAACGGGCCGCTCTCCAGGATCGCCCGCTGCAGCGCGTCCCACCAGAATTCCCGCCGCCTGCCAATCGCGTTCCCGACGACGAACATCGTGGCCGGGATCTCATAGCGCTCCAAGATGGGCAAGGCAGTCTCGAGGTTGTCGACGTACCCGTCGTCGAACGTCACGGCCAGCTGAGCGCCGCTGCGAGTGTACGCAGCTGAGCCGCTGAATGCGGCGAGATCCACCACCGCGCGGGCCTCGGCCAGCACCGCCATCTGATCGGCGAAATCGGTGGGCGCAACCGTGATGGCCCAGGGGTCGCAGGACTCCTGGCAGATCCGGTGATACATCAAGATGCCGCCCCGGGGCAGGCACCTGCGGACACGTCGCCGAACGGGTTGATAGAGCCGGTGGCGCACGGCCTGCGACACCTTACTGAGTTGCATCGTTACTGGGCGACATCGTCCTTGCGGGCCACGACGGTGACGATGACCGGATACTCGGGGTCGGCGACAGCCAGTTCCTTCGGCCGGAGCTCGCGATCGGCCAGACCCTGCAGGAATGCGGTGGCTGACAGGACGTTTCCGAAGGCTTGCACGTCGATGGCTTCCGGTGGGAAGTGAGCACTCAACAGCCGTTCTGCGGCGCGCGGAGTCAACGACCAGTACCAGGTCTTGTTCCAGTCCCCGTCGGCGACCTGGCTGATGCCGGGGACGGTGCACAGCAGCACACCGCCCGGCTTCAAGATCCGCCGAATCGTCTGCAGCGCGGCACTCATGTCGAAGATCAGGTGCAGGGTCTGGGTCAAGATCACGCAGTCGTAGCTGTCGCTGGGCACCACCGCCGCGTCGGTGAGATCGGCGACATAGGTGGCCCCGTCGACCTGGTCGACATGCAGCATGTCGGCGCGGGTGACGCCGCGCCCGAACCGCTCGGTGTAGACCCGCTCACCGATCTCCAGCACCGCACCGGTGATCAGCGATCCGTGGGCGGTCAGGAAGGTCTCGATGTAGTAGCGGTCGATCGGTCGGCCCCGGTCCCAGCCGTACAGCCGGCTGACCGGCTCGGTCCGGCGCAGACTGCCGAAACGGACCCAGCCGACCGGCGGCTTGCGCAGTCTCTTCGCCACTCGGCGTGACAGGGTGGCGATGGTCCCTGTGTCGATCATCGGTTCGCGTCGATCATCGGTTGAGAGTGAATCATTGAGGTGAAGGCGTCCTGGTCGTGGTCAATACGGTGTTGATCAAAGCAGCGGTCTGCTGCACGTACGGCGGCTTCAGCACCCCGAGATGGTCACAGGGCAGCGTCATCGTGCGGCGGTCGGGCAGGATCTGGTCCCACCACTGTGGCTGGTCGGTGTTCTCCTGGATGGTCACCACGATTCCGGGTCCGTCGAACCGCACCGGCCGATAGCCCTTGCTGATCCGCGCGGCCAGTTCGTAGTGCACTTGCTTGTGCACCCCGATGGGATAGCGATGCCCGAGTGCCACTCGGGCCACTTGGGCCCGCGACCGCCACAGCCCTGGTGGTCGCTTCGCCGGCGTGGGCGTCCGGGCCGGACCCGGGTTTGTGAGTCCACGAGGGGCGCGACCGGGCCGGGCTGCGGCGGGGACGGCCTTCGCCGGCAGCACACTGTCCAGCGCCGCGACCAGGATCACCTCCCGGCCTTGCGCTCGCAGCCGGGTGCCCGCTTCGGTGGCCAGCAGACCACCGAGCGAATGCCCGACCAGCGCAAGTGGGCCGTACGGAGCGGTCTCGGTGATCAGGGCCAGGATGCGGCGCACCATCGCTGCGACGCTGAGCTCCGGGCGACCGCCGCCTTCGAGCCCACGAGCCTGGATGGCGTAGACCGCACCGGTGGCGTCGAGCAGTCCGGCGAGATGGGCGAAGAGGCTGCCGTGCCCGCCGGCGCCGGCAAGGCAGAAGACGGTCGGATCGCGCGGGTCTGCGTCCTGAGCGGACGGCCGGAGCAGACTCAGCCCGGTGACAGACACCGGCGAACGACCTCGTACGCGATCCTCGACCAGGCGTGCGAAAGCCGCCACCGAGGCGTGCTCGGTCAGATCGCTGGTGAGCAGATCGACCCCGAACAGTTCCTCGGCCGTGGTCAGCATCTGCTCGACGATCAGCGAGTCGGCGCCGAGCTCCACCAGCGTCTGCTCACGCCCCACCGCCGGAATGCCGACCAGCCGGGCCCACAACGCGGCCAGCTGCCGCTCGGTGGCGCCCCGCGGAGATTCCAACTCGGCCCCGGCACGGACTGCTGGAGCCGGCAATGCGGCCCGGTCGATCTTGCCGCGCTCATTGCGCGGCAGTTCGGCCACCAGGGTGATCGTCTGGGGCTGCATCCAGTCCGGCAGCCGGTCGCGCAGCGCCCCTCGCAGTCCCGCGGTCGACAGGGTCGGGCGACTGGGGTCGAGCGAGACGTACGCGGCCAGCCGCATGTCCGGCGGGGCATAGCCCGCGCCACCCCGCTCGGTGCGCGGAGTGCTGACCACCAGCACGGCTGCATCGGCGACACCGTCGACCGAGCGCAGGGCTGCCTCGACCTCCGACGGCTCCACCAGATAGCCGCGGATCTTCACCGCGGCGTCGCTTCGGCCGAGCAACTGCAGCACCCCGTCGGTCAGCTGGGCTCGGTCACCCATGCTGAACACCCGATAGCCGTCCGGTCCGGCGGCGAGCTTGCTCGCGGTCAGCTCCGGATCGGCGAGATAGCCGCTGAACAGATAGCGTGACTCCACTTCCAGCAGACCCGGTTCGCCGTCATCGGCGGTGGAACCGTCGGCGCGACGGATCTGGACGAGCTTGTTCGCGGCCGGCACACCGGTCGGCAGCGGACCGTTCGGCACCTGATCGCCGGGGCCGATCCGGAAGAAGGCGAGATGCCCGGTCTCCGACGAGCCCGACCAGTTCATGAAGACCGTGTCCGGGCCGATGTGGCGGCGCAGCGATTCGACATCACTGCCGAAGGCCTGCTCGCCGCAGGTGGTGACCAGCCGGAAGCCGCTGAGCGCCAGATCCCGGCGCAGACTGCCCGGCACGCTTCCGGCGGGCGGCAGATCGGCCAGCAGCGAGCGCAGCAGTGCCGGCGTGCAGTGCAGGGTGGTGGCCCGTTCGATGGTCAGCCACTCGATCATGCCGCGCAGGCCCAGCTGCCGCGGATCGTAGTAGCTGAGCGCGGCACCGTTCAGCAGCGCCATGAACAGCACGTCGAGACCGGCGCCGTAGCTGACCGGCAGCACCTGGGCGACGCGATCGCTCGGCGTCAGCGCGAAGGCCAGCCGTGCCTCGGTGATCTGGTTGAGCCAGAACGCGTGCGAATGCACGACCGCCTTGGGCTTGCCGGTGGAACCGGAGGTGAAGACGATCACCGCAGGGTCGTCGGGCGCGACCTCCGGACGGGGCGGTGCTGAGTTTCCTCCCACCCCATCACCCCCTCGAGCCGCATCCGACGGCTCGGCTGCCCGCAACTCCGCGGGGGTGACGACGATCGCGTCGGCGGTGCCGATCACCAGCTCGCGCCGGCTGTCGGGAACCAGTGGATGACCGGAGTCGATCACCGCCAGGATCGCGACGATCGAGTCGAGGTCGGCCGTGACCGGCACCGCGACCGGACGGCGGACCAGTTCGGTGCCCTCGGAGGTGGGGTGGTGGGCTCGAGAACTGGGGCGCCAGGCACCGGCCGCAGCCACCCGGGCTCGCACCAGCGAGCTCCAGGCGTCCACGAGATCGAGCAGCTGCGGTGCGTCGAGATGGCGGCCAGGTGAGCCGAGCACCGGTCCGACGTCGGGCGACCGGTCCGCCAGCACCTGACGGAGCCGGTCGCCCGCGTTGCCGAATGGGGGCGCGGCGGGTCAGTGGTGAGGAGGGTCTCCGTGCTTTGCATCACAGCACTCAGCGCTCGTCACAGAACTCGGTGATCGGCAGCCCTACGTGGCGAGAGGCCGACGGTGCATAGCCGGTCAGCCGGTCGCCCCTGGTCAGCTCGGTCACGTTGTTGACCGAGCCGCCTGGTCCGAGCAGTCGGACGTGCCAGTCGTCCTGCGCGATCAGGTTGATCAATCGCCCATCGGGGGTGAAGGCGTTGATGCTGATCAACGGGCGCCGCTCGATCTTCACCCGACCGATGCGCACCTCGCGGACGGAGCCGTCGGAGCGCACCGCCAGCACCGGCATGCCGGCCCGCAGCTCGCTCACGTACCTGGTGCGGTTGTCCGGGCCCAGCACATAGGAATGCACGGCCGCCGCGTTCCAGCGGAACGGCCGGGTCGGCATGTACGGTAGTGGGTGGGTCTCGCTGCAGGACAGGAACAGTCCGGTCGAGAAGGAGCCGACCAGGACGCCCTCGTCCGGCTCCAGCAACGAGCAGGTGTCGATGCAGGCCCGTTCGCCGATGCCGATGTGCTCGATGCTGTCCACGATCAGCTCGACCAGCTCGAGGTGGTCGGCGGTGCCGTCGATCAGCCCCTGCAGGGTGGCGATGTCGGAGGCCGAGCGCGGCTTGAGCAGCACGCCATCGGAACCATGCTCCAGAACCAGTGCGACGATGCCGGCATCGGTGATGTCGTTGACCACGGTCACCGTCCGACCGGTGCTGTTCTCCGCTGCCGCGATGACGATCTCCAGCGGGATCTTGGTCGGATCGGTGAAGGTCAGCAGCGTCCAGTCGACCTCGCGCACCAGCTGGCAGGCGACGGTCAGGGTCGGCGCATCGGACACCACGACGTGAACGCCGCCTTCGGCATCCTCGGCGCTTGCCGGTGTGCCCTCGCCGATGACCACATCCGCGGCACCCGGCTTCACCTGGTCGGCGGCGCTGTCGACGACGAGCACTCGACGCACGGTGGGCGGCAGGTCGGCGAGCACGGCCGGATCGTCGCTCACGATCCCATCCACCCGGTGATGGAGCGCGGCCTGGAGATAGGCATTCCGTTCGCCCTCGGCTAGCCCGCGGATGTCGATCCAGGCGAAGTGGCCGGCCCTGGGACGGGGGGTGGGTAGAGAACCGTCGGCCTTGCGGTGGGCGGGGCTGGCAGGAAGGGGTACGACGGTATCGGTGACGATCAGGCTGTCCACTGCGGACGCTCGCTTTCGACGGCGACAAGATGTGTCGGTGGCTGATGGACCAGGCGCGCGATGCTGCGCGCCGCTGCCCGCGGCGAGGGGGCCGCGAAGACGGTCCTGCCGAAGGTGAGTCCGGCGACGCCACTGTCGAGGACGGCTGAGGTGAAGGCGGCGACATCGGCCAGCGATCCCTTGGGCTCGCCGCCGGCCACGTAGACCGGGAGCGGGCTGCTGGCCACGACCTCGCGCATCGCGGCGACCGAACCGGCCCAGGGCAGCTTGACGAGGTCGGCGCCGAGGTCGGTGGCCACCGCGGCCAGGTGGCTGAGCACGGCGGTGCTGCCGCCCTGACCGGCGAAGGTGCCGGACGGCTCGAACGCGGGACCTCGCGCGTACATCATGGCGAGCAGCGGCATGCCCAACCGATCGCACTCCGCCGCGACGTGGGCGAGATCGGCCAGCTGGCGGGCCTCGGTCGGCGAGCCGACGTTGATGTGCACGCTGACCGCATCGGCTCCGATCCGCAACGCCTCGGCCACCTCGCCGACCAGCACCTTCGCCGTGGTGTCAGGGGCGAAATCGGTGCTCGCCGACAGGTGCACGACCAGTGCCAGCTCGGTGAAGCGGCGGGGCGCCACCGTTCGTACCCGGCCTTTGTGCAGCACGACCGCGTTGACTCCGGAGCCGCCGAGCTCGGCGACCACGGCGTCGGTGTGACCGGCCGGACCGAGCGGGCCGATCGCCACCGAGTGATCCATCGGCACGATGAAGGACCGGCCGCTGCTGGCATTGAAGAGCCGATTGAGCCGGATCTGCTTGCCCAGACTCGATGTTTCCCTGGTCGTCACTCTTGTCCCCCTCCGAGGTTCGAGGTAAGGCTATCCTCAGAAAGGTCAGACTAACTAGTCAAGCCGACGCGAGACTAATCACAGCCACGGATCGAGACCGAGTGATCGAGACCGAGTGATCGAAACTGGGGGACCGAGGCTGGGGGACCGAGGCTGGGAAGGATGGTGCCGATGGAAGACTGCTATCTGCGCCGGATCGGCTTGTCCGGCGCTCCCGAGGATTGGGGACCAGAGCCGGCGGAGTCGGCCGGAGAGCGGCTGGCCGCGCTGGTGGCGGCCCATCAAGCGATGGTTCCGTTCGAGAATCTGGCGCTGCACGCCGGCGAGCCGGCGTCGGTCGATCCCGTGGTGACCTTGGCCAAGATCGTGACGCGACGCCGTGGCGGCATCTGCTACGAGCTCAACTCGGCCCTGGGCTGGCTGCTGCAACGTCTGGGCTGGCGGGTCGCTTGGCACGCGGGCCGGGTGCGCGGGGCGGACGAGAAGTATGGGCTGCCACTGGGCCACCTGGCGCTGATCGTCTCCGCACCGGTCGTCTCAGCACCGACCAGCTCCACTTTGGCGGGGGAGCGTTGGCTGGTCGATGCCGGCTTTGGTGGCGACGCCATCTGTGGTCCGGTGGAGCGGCTGGTGACCGGGCTGGACGGTCCGGAGGCGGAGGCGGTGGTACGCGACCCGGACGGCGTACCGGTCCGCTATCTGTTGGAGACTCGTTGTCGTCCGCTCAGTGACTTCGCCGGCATGGCGTGGTGGCACTCGACGTCGCCGGTGGCACGGTTCACCGGTTCGCTGGTGTGCACGGTGACGCGTGAGGGTCAACGGATCACCCTGGCCGGCCGCCGACTCAAGATCACCTGTGCCGGTCCAGCTGGCGGTGAGCGTCAGCTGGTCAGCGAGCGATGGATCGAGGAGGAGGCCGAACTGCTTGGCATCTATCGCGAGACGTTCGGCATCGAGCTCGATGCCGAACCGGTCCAGCGCCAGTCGGTGGCGAACGGCAGTCCCAGGTAGAGCTCTCCATGGGCGCGCTGCTCGTCGGTCGAGGTCAGCAGGGCGGTCATCCGCGCCCGCCGCAGCTCCCACTCGAACGGATCGTCGTCGAGCCGGTGCAGCATGGTCGTCATCGCGGTCGAGAAGGCGACGGCCTGCCAGACCCGTGGCCATGCGGTTGCGGTGTAGCTCTCGTACGGCTCGGGGGTGCCGGCCAGCAGAGCGGTGATCGCCCGGGCCAGCACCACGACATCGGCGACCGCGAGATTCAGGCCCTTCGCGCCCGTCGGCGGCACGGTGTGTGCCGCGTCGCCGGCCAGGGCGAGTCGGCCGTGCTGAAACCGCTCCAGCACCGTGGCCCGTAAGGGCACCAGCGTTCGCTCGAGGATCTGACCGGTCTCCAGCGGCGGATGGTCGGTGCTGAGGCTGCGTCGGGTCAGCTCGGCCCAGATCCGCTCGTCCGGCCAGTCGTCGAGCACGCTGTTGGCGGGCACCTGCAGATACTGGCGGCTCAGCCGTGGGCCGCGCATGCTGTGCAGCGACATCCCGTCGGGATGGACGCAATACATCCCCTCCGGTGTCGGCGGCGTGCTACGGGCCAGGATTCCCAGCCACGCGGCGGGGTAGTGCCGCTCGAGCACGGTGATCGGTTGGCCGGCTCGCCCGGCCGCCTCGCGGACAGCGGGTCGGCAGACCCCGTGGGCGCCGTCGCAGCCGGCGATCACCACGCAGTGCAGCGTCTGGCGTCGGCCGTCGTGGGTGAAGGTCACACTCGGCTGCCCCGGCAGATCGTCGGATCCCTGCAGACCGTCGAGTCCCTGCGGAACGTCGAAGCCGGCGAGTGCAACGTCGGAGACCTCGAAGAGCAGCCGACGGTCGGCGGCCAGGTGGTCGGCGATCAGGTCCTTGACCAGTTCGGCCTGTCCGTACACGCAGCTGTTACGACCCAGCAACGCATGGAAGTCGAGATGATTGGTCCGCTGATCCAAGCGGACGTAGAAGCCGCGATGGAACTCCGCCTCGCGATCCAGTCGCCAGGTGGCGCCGATCTCGCGCAGCAGATCGACCGTCGGCTGTTCCAGGATCCCGGCCCGCACCCGGGCCTCCACGTGGGCGCGTGATTGACGCTCCAACACCACCGAGGAGACACCCTGCAGCTGCAGCAGCCGGGCGAGGATCAGGCCGGCGGGACCGGCCCCGATGATCGCGACCTGCGTCTCGTCGGTGAAGGAATCGGACACGTCGTCAGACTAAGGTTCGGCTTACCTAAAGTTAGCCTGTGACCACAGTGGTGAGACGTACCCCGCCGAAGCTGCCCCGGCCCTATCCGGCCCCGCTGATCAGCTCACCGGCGATCGAGGAGCTGGGCGCGCAACTGTCGGCCGTGGTGCCGGAGAAGTCCGGCGTGGTGGTCGAGGAGTTCTGGCGTCGGCACCAGCGGCGGCCGGTCGTTACCGCCGGGGCCGGTACGGCGCTGACCGTGACGTTCCTGTGGCGAGACGCGTACGCGGACGAGGTGCTGCTGTTCATCAATCGGATGATCGACGAGTGGGCCCTGGGTGACAGCCTGATGCGGCGGGTCGAGGGCACGGACGTGTGGTGGCTGGCGTACCGGATGGATCCGGACTGGCGGGCCTCGTACGCCTTCCTGCCCAGGCGTCGGGACGAGCCGACCCTGTGGGCAGCGGGCGACCCGGTGCGGCTTCGACAGGCACTCGGACGGGGTCGTCACGATCCGGGGAATCCGGTCACCTGCCGCAACCGCGCCGGGGTCACGCAATCGGTGGTCGAACTGCCGGGAGCGCCGGCGCAGCAGTGGCTGGCACCTCGGGCGTCCACGTCCGACGACGAGCAGGTGACGAGCTCGGTCGAGGTGATGAGCGGCCCGCAGGATCGCCGATTGTGGGTGCATCGACCGGTTTGCGAGGTGGCGGCAGACACCCCGGTGATCCTGGCCTTCGACGGCGACGTGTGGAACGGCCTGCCGGGGGAGAGCACCCAGGACCTCCCCAACACATTGCGGAACCTGACCGCCGATGGGCTGCTGCCGCCGACGTTGGCAATCATGATCGACTCCGGCAGCCGGGACCAGCGTTGGCGCGATCTCGATCCGTCGACCGGCATCGGCGGCTATCTGGCCGACGTGCTGCTGCCCTGGGTACGGGAGCGGTTCGGGGTGCGGGCGGCGCGCCAGGAGGTGATCGTGATGGGCCAGAGCCTCGGCGGTCTGGTGGCACTGAGTGCGGGGATCTCGCATCCGGACGCGATCGGCGCAGTGGTGGCGCAGTCGGCCTCGTTGTGGCAGGACGACCTGCGTGGCGCGCTCGGTGACCAGACGCTGGTCGGCTCGCGGTTCTGTGTCCAGTTCGGTCGCCAGGAATGGAGCCTGCGCCGACCCAACCTGGCCTTGGCGCGGCTGCTGCGGGCGCGCGGCGCGGAGGTCTCGGTGCAGGTCCATAACGGTGGGCATGACTACGCCTGGTGGCGCGGAGCGGTGGCCGACGGTCTCCTGACCGTGTGACCTACATCACCGTTGCGTTCCGTATTAAGGTAAGGCTAACCTCTGAAATGTCTGATCTTTCAACTACATAGGAGGCTGTCGTGTCCCCATCCTCGACAACCCAGACTCAGCCAGGCACCGATGCCGGCACCGACTCGGCCGCGGTCGCGGCCCCTGACGTCTCCGGCACCCCCGAGCCGATCACGCCTGAACCAGCGCTGCGCCGGCTGCCGATCTCGCTCGGCGTGCTGCGGATCACCCTCGGCCTGGTCCTCACCTGGGCGTTCCTGGACAAGCTGTTCGGGTTCGGGCTGAACACGCCCAGCGAGCGCTCGCTGTTGAGCGGCGCCTCAGCCACCAAGGGCTATCTGTCCAGCAGGGAGGGCTGGTTCTCCGGCGCCTTCCAAGCCGTGTCCGGGACCTGGTGGATCGATGCGCTCTTCGTGCTGGGTCTGGCCGGCGGGGGCATCGCCCTGGTCTTCGGCTTCGCCAGTCGGCTCGCCACCGTCGCGGTGCTCGGTGTGTTCGGCGGCATCTATCTCAGCCAGCTTCCGCTGGCGAACAACCCGTTCATCGACCAGCACCTGTTCTACTGCATCACCGCGGTTGCGCTGCTCGCCACCGGGTCGGACCGAGTCCTGGGCTTAGGCAACCGCTGGCGATCACTGCCGGTCGTCCGCAAGCAGCCGCTGCTCTGGTAATCGCTGCGCTGGGGCTGCTCGACAGCTCGGCGATCGCGGCTCATGGTGTCGTCGACACCATGGGCCGCCCCGTTCATCAGGCTGGCTCAGCATCACACCAGGCTCATGGCCAATGCGCAGAACATCGAATCCGCCCAGCTGAACCACGGGCGGGTGAACCGGGTGTCGTCGTCGACGTCGAAACCTTCGTGGACGTGTCCGGTGCCTGCGGTGGTGGACTCGATCAAGTGCACCAGTTCCAGGGCCCGATCGAGCGAGCCGGCGGTGAGCCCCTCGACGGCGAGCGCGATCGGCCACACGTAGCGCGGCGGAGTATGTGGACTGCCGACGCCGGTCGCCACCGATCCACGATAGAAGAACGGGTTGTCCGCAGACAGCACGAAGTCTCGGGTGCGCCGGTAGAGCGGGTCGTCGACCGCGATGCCGGCCACCAGCGGCAGCGACAGCAGGCTGGGCATGTTGGCGTCATCCATCAGCAGTCGGTTGCCCAGCCCGTCGACCTCGTACGCCCAGATCTGCCCGTGCGTCGGATGCTCGATCACTCCGTACGCAGCCACGCCGGCGGCCAGCCGGTCCGCCAGCGCGGTTGCCTCGGCGGCCAGTCCGGCCTGCTCGGCGGGCAACAGTTCCGGCAACAGTCGCAGGCAGTGGATCGCCATCAGGTTGCCGGGGATGTTGTAGCCGTACAGGCACGCGTCGTCACTGGGACGGAAGCCGGCCCAGGTCATGCCGGTCGGGCCGACCGGCGTGCCACGTCCGTCGCGGGTGAGGGTATCGATCGGCACGGTATCGGGCCGGACGAACCGATAGTCCGAGCGCTGCTCATGGTCGGTCTCGATCTCCAGGATGGTCACCGCTGCTCGCGCGGCGGCCACGAAGGTCTCGTCGAGATGATCTCTGCGCCCGGTCGCCGCCCACACCTGATGGGCCAGCAGGAACGGGAAGCAGAGCGAGTCGATCTCGTACTTGCGCTCCCACAGCCAGGGGTCGTCGGCCAGGTCGCGTGGCTCGTGGCAGCGACCACTGGCTTCCAGATTGAAGGCGTTCGCGTACGGGTCGTGACGCAGATATAACAGTTGGCGACGCACGATCCCGACCAGCAGATCGGCCAGCGCCCCGTCGGGGGAGTCGCCGGCGATCCGCAGGTACGGCAGCATCTGGGTGGCCGAGTCCCTCAGCCACATGGCGGGGATGTCGCCGGTGATCACGAACACGGTGCCGTCGTCGAGCACCTGAACCGTCCGGGCCAGCGTCCTGACCATGGCGCCGGCGAAGAGCTCGGCAACTGGCTCGCCGGCCATCTCGGCGATCCTGCCACGCCAGTCGTCGAGGACCTCTGGTGGGAGCAGGAGATCGGGATCAGGGCAGGCGGTAGTCATGGGGGCGATGGTGCCAGCCCGACGGATCGCGCTCAACCACGCTCAGCCGGCCGCGATCGCCTCGACCTCCACCTTCTGCTCGGGCGCGGAGAGGAACGGCACCACCAAGGCGGTGATCGCCGACTGCGGTTGTGGCATCAGCTCGGCCGCAACGGACATGAAGCCACCGAAGTCTGCCGGATCGGTCAGGTAGATGGTGAGCTTGACGATGTCGTCCAGGGTGAGGTCGGCCTCGGCGAGGACCGCCGTGACCCGGCCGATCACCTCTCGGGTCTGGGCCTGCACGCCGTCCAGCCACTGGCCTTCATCGTCGGTGCCGACCTGACCGGAGACGAAGACGAGTCGCTGAGCGCCGGTGACCTCGAGCCCCTGAGGGTAGGGCGCTGCCGGCACGCCCGAGGGCTGCAGGATCCGCTTGGTCGCTGTGCTGGTCATGATGTTCCTTCCGTCGCGGGATGCAAGAACCAGCAGCGTCCCAGAGACCACTGACAGTGGTCTCTGGGCGGTGATCCTGGCCGACAGAGCTTGATGAATTGCTCCGGAACGCAGCAAGATATTCACTCCATCGGCGGATCTACGACACCATTGACGTCGATCTGCCGGGGGCTTACCTTCCCCTCATGAGCACAGATACCGCTCCTGCGACGGGCGGCAAAGGGCTGGCCGTCGGGACTCTCGGCTTGGCCGGCTCGGTGGTGATCGGGCTTGCCTCGACGGCCCCGGTCTACTCCCTGGTCGCCACTCTCGGCTGGGTCGTGATGGCGGTGGGCGGCCAGGCACCGATCGCCTTCATCATCGCGTTCATCCCGATGCTGTTCATCGCTGCCGCCTACCAAGAGCTCAATCGAGAGGTCCCGGACTGCGGCACCACGTTCACCTGGGCGGCCAAAGCCTTCGGTCCGCGGGTCGGCTGGATGGGTGGCTGGGGCGTGGCCGTGGCCGGCATGGTGGTGCTGGCCAATCTCGCCCAGATCGGCGGCATCTACTTCTGGCTGATCCTCGGCCAGGAGGAGTTGGCAGAGAACACGGCTGTGGTGACCGCGACCGGCGTGGTGTTCATCGCGTTGATGTGCTGGGTCAGCTATCGCGGCCTGGAGATCGGCGAGCGACTGCAGGTGGTGCTGCTGGGTCTGCAGTATCTGGCGCTGGTCCTGTTCGTGATCTACGTGATCTACCGGATCAGCACCGGCCAAGCGCCCGCCGAGGAGCACTTCTCCTGGCAGTGGTTCAACCCGTTCGCGTTCGAGGACTACTCCGGTTTCATCGAGGCGGTGCTGCTGGCCCTGTTCATCTATTGGGGCTGGGACACCTGCCTGGCGCTGAACGAGGAGACCAAGGACCCCAAGCGCATCCCTGGCCAGGCGGCGATCATCTCGACCACCATCCTGCTGGTCACCTATGTCGGGGTGACGGTCGCCGCGATGGCGTACGCGGGGGTCGGCGACGAGGGCATCGGGCTGGGCAACGAGGCCAATGCCGAGGACGTCTTCCTGGCGCTGAAGGACGTGGTGATGGGTCCGATGGCGATCGTGCTGGTGATCGCGGTGATGGTGTCGGCGGTCTCCTCGACCCAGACGACCATCCTGCCCACCGCGCGCGGCACACTGTCGATGGCGACCTACCGGGCGCTGCCGAAGCGGTTCAAGACCGTGCATCCGCAGTTCAACACCCCGTCGTTCTCCACCTTGATGATGGGGGTGGTGGCCAGCGTCTACTACGTCGGGATGACCTTCGTCAGTGAGAACATCCTGGCCGACTCGATCGCGTCCTTGGGTCTGGCGATCGCCTTCTACTACGGCATCACCGGGTTCGCCTGTGTCTGGTACTTCCGCTCCTCGCTGACCTCTTCGACTCGCAACCTGTTCCTGCGGGGCATCTTCCCGCTGATCGGCGCGGTGCTGCTGACGTACGCGTTCGTCCAGTCGGCCATCGACATGTGGGATGTCGACTACGGCTATTCGACGATCTTCGGGATCGGCGGCACCTTCGTGGTCGGGGTCGGCGCGCTGGCCATCGGTGCGGTGCTGATGGTCGTCTGGTCGTTCTTCGCCGAGGCCAAGCCGTACTTCGCCGGTGAGAGCCTGAACCGGGACACCCCGGTCCTGGTGCCGGACGAGCCCGAGACCTATCCGCGCAGTGTGGACGGAGGGTTGTCGTGAAGATCTTGATCATCGGTGCGGGCGGCGTCGGCTCGGCGGCGGTGTCGATCCTGGCCCGGCGCTCCTTCTTCGAGCGTGTCGTGGTCGCCGACTACGACCCGGCTCGGGCGGCCAGGGCGACGGCGCCGTACGACGACCGCTTCGTCGCCGCGCCCAGTGTGGACGCGTCGAATGTCAGCTCCGTGGCGGCGCTGATCCGCGAGTCCGGCGCCAGTCATGTGCTCAACGCCGTCGATCCTCGATTCGTAATGCCGATCTTCGACGCGTGCTTCGAGGCCGGTGTCACCTATCTCGACATGGCGATGAGCCTGTCGCATCCGCACCCCGAGCGGCCGTACGAGCTGACCGGGGTCAAGCTCGGTGACGACCAGTTCGCGAAAGCGGAGGCGTGGCAGAAGGCGGGCCTGCTCGCCCTGTGCGGGATCGGCATCGAGCCGGGGCTGGCGGATGTGTTCGCCCGCTATGCCGAGGACGAGCTGTTCTCCTCGATCGATGAAGCAGGGGTGCGCGACGGCGCGAACCTGGCGGTGGCCGGCTACGACTTTGCGCCGTCGTTCTCCATCTGGACCACGATCGAGGAGTGCCTGAACCCGCCGGTGATCTACGAGGAGGGGCGAGGCTGGTTCACCACGCCGCCGTTCTCCGAGCCGGAGGTGTTCGACTTCCCGGAGGGGATCGGGCCGGTCGAGTGTGTGAACGTCGAGCACGAGGAGGTGCTGCTGATCCCGCGCTGGACCAAGGCCAAGCGGGTGACCTTCAAGTACGGGCTCGGCGACGAGTTCATCGACGTGCTGAAGACCTTGCACAAGCTCGGGCTGGACTCCACCGCACCGGTCCGGGTGAAGGGAGTCGAGGTGTCGCCGCGCGATGTGGTGGCAGCCTGCCTGCCCGATCCGGCAACCCTGGGCGACGTGATGACCGGTAAGACCTGCGCCGGGCTGTGGGTGCGGGGGATGGGTAAGGACGGTCAGCCCCGGTCGACGTACCTCTATCACGTGGTCGACAACGAATGGTCGATGCAGGAGTACGGCCACCAGGCCGTCGTCTGGCAGACCGCCGTCAACCCCTGCGTCGCCCTGGAACTGCTGGCCGACGGTCGCTGGAGCGGCGTCGGCGTGCTCGGTCCCGAAGCCCTGCCGCACCGCCCGTTCCTGGACCTGCTGGTCGACTACGGGTCGCCCTGGGGGATCCAGGAGTTGCCGGTCTAGACATCGGTATGGCAGTCGATTCGGGTCGACTCCGGCCACGCGCGGGCCGCGCCGCCTCAACCGCGGCCGAGCGCTCTGCTGCGGTTCGCTATGCACCCCATGGGCTATCGTCGGTCACCTCGAGCGCGGTTTGCAGCGGCGCGCTGCCCGCCTGCTCCGGCATGGTCAAATACGTGTTCACATTCAATTCGGGTTCATGTTTGAAAACAAGGTGTGGGCCGGGTTCGTCGAGAAGGAGCAATTACAGGTCAATTCGCCCGTTTGGCCTGTAATTGCGCCTTCTCGAGGACCACTCCTCCTTCTCGGCGAACTGCGAGAGCGCGGACATCGAGTCGCTGATTTCTCAACCTGGTAAGGAAGGTGCGGATGTGACAAATGAGGTTCCGGCATCTGGCCCATTCACCGTCTTGCTCGATCTTGTCGGCTTCGCTCTATCTGCAGATCGAGCATCACCGACAAACCCGAGCAGCACCGACAAACCCGAGCAAACCTGCGGGGCCAAGCGAAGCGTGTGGCGGCGACCCGGATCAGCCGATGAACCACACGCAACCGGTGCCGGCGCGAGAGTTGGCGGTCAGCCTGTCCCTACGGTTCGGCTGCGGCGTTCGATCAGGATCACGTCGCGCCACTGTCCCGCAAGGGGCCCGTAGGTCATCTTGCCGAGCCGGCGTCGGATGCCGACGACCTCGAACCCGACCGCCACGTGCAGGCGCAGACTGGCGACGTTCTCGGGAAAGACGCCGGACTGGATGGTCCAGATCCCGGCGGTTTCGGTGGTGACGATCAGCGTCTGCAAAAGCAGCCGGCCGACACCACGACCCTGGGCGGCCGGAGCCACATAGACCGAGTGCTCGACGACCCCGGCGGCATAGATGCCTTCGACCTGCGGCCAGTGTTCGATGGTCAGCGGCGTCACCGATGCGACGGTGTTCATGCCGTTGCGCTCATGGGGTGATGAGCCGGGCCAGATCGGCGAGGGTATCGGGGATCAGGCGATAGTAGGCCCACTTGCCGCGCTGCTCCCGGGTCAGGATGCCCGCTTCCACGAGGATCTTCAGGTGGTGGGAGACGGTCGGCTGAGACAGGCTGACTGGCTCGGTCAGGTCACAGACGCAGGCTTCCTGACCCTCGTGGGCAGCGACCAGCGACACCAGCCGCAGTCGTGTCGGGTCTCCGAGGGCCTTGAGCTTGGCCGCCACGGTCTCCGCGGCCTGCGGGGTGATGACCTGCCCGACGACCGGTGAGCAGCACTCGGTCAGCACCGGCAAGACAGTCGTCGAAGGAGAGGCCGCAACACTCATGCCGTCACTCTACGTCACCCATTGACAAACGTCGATGTGTAGTGCCTACACTCTTTACATTGATATTCATCGATCTATGACGAAGAGGTGGGCGAGTGTGATGACGACAGATCTCCGAGAGCAGGTACGGCAGCGTTACGCAGCGGCGGCCGCTCTGGTGACTGCCGGTCAGCAGGGCTGCTGCGGTTCGGCGGCAACGACGACATTGGAGCTGGAGGAACGGTTCGGTTCGTCGCGCTATGACCAGCTGGACCGAGACACGCTCCCGGTCGCGGCCGTCGCGGCAAGCCTGGGCTGCGGAAACCCGATTGCGGTCGCGGATCTTCACGAAGGCGAACGGGTGCTGGACCTGGGTTCGGGCGGCGGGATCGATGTGCTGCTCTCGGCCAAGCGGGTCGGTCCGTCGGGGTACGCGTACGGGGTCGACATGACCCAAGAGATGCTCGACCTGGCGCGGGCCAATGCTGCCAAGGCGGGTGCCACGAACGTGGAGTTCCGGCAAGGCACCATCGAGGACATCCCGCTGGCCGATGCCGCGGTGGACGTGGTGATCTCGAACTGCGTGATCAACCTGTCGACCGACAAGCCGGCAGTGCTGGCCGAGATGTTCCGGGTCCTGGTGCCGGGTGGTCGGATCGGGATCTCCGATGTGGTCGCCGAGGACCACCTCACCGTCGAGCAGCGGGCGGAGCGAGGGGAGTACGTCGGCTGCATCGCCGGCGCCCTCTCCCGACAGGAGTATCTGGACGGTCTCGCCGCGGCCGGTTTCGCGGACGCCACCGTCGAGTTCACCCACCCGGTCGCCGATCAGCTGCACTCTGCCGTCGTCCGCGCGACCAAGCCCGTCGCCGGGCAGTCGCCGGACGCCACGGTGACTGCCGGACAGGAGCGGGGGAGCGAGACAAGTTGTTGTACGGCAACGGAGGCCAGTTCCTGTTGCGGACCGGAGACGAAGACCGACTGCTGCCAGCAGGATCCCGCTCTCGCCGACCCGGCTCTGCCGTCCAGTTGCGGCTGCCGCTGAACTGCGCGGAATTGAAGAGGGACTCCGCGAAGTGAGCGGCATGATGAGGGCAACGACAGCCGCAGAGTCGGCCTCGACGGCCGGCCCAGGAGCGGTGCTGGCGCGATTGCCGGTGCTCGATCGCTGGCTGCCGCTCTGGATCCTGGCCGCCATGGCACTCGGACTGGCCCTGGGCCGGCTTGTGCCCGGCCTGGCAGCAGCGTTGGATGCGGTGGCGATCGGATCGGTTTCGGTGCCGATCGCGATCGGGCTGCTGGTGATGATGTATCCGGTCCTGGCGAGGGTTCGCTACAGCGACACCGGGCACGTGCTCACCGATCGTCGGCTGATGATCACCTCGCTGATCTTGAACTGGTTGATCGGGCCGGCGCTGATGTTCGCCCTCGCCTGGCTCTTCCTTCCCGATCTCCCGGCATACCGGACCGGTCTGATCATCGTCGGTCTGGCCCGCTGCATCGCGATGGTGCTGATCTGGAACGACCTGGCCTGCGGCGATCGAGAGGCGGCCGCGGTGCTGGTGGCGATCAACTCGATCTTCCAGGTGATCGCCTTCGGTGCCCTGGGCTGGTTCTATCTGCAGCTCCTCCCGAGCTGGCTCGGTCTGCCCACCACCAGCGCGGCGTTCTCGGTCGCGACCATCACCGGCAGCGTGCTGATCTTCCTCGGCATCCCGCTCGCTGCGGGCTACCTGACCCGGACGATCGGGGAGCGGGCCAAGGGCCGGGAATGGTACGAGAGCCGCCTGCTGCCCAGGATCGGACCGTTCGCCCTCTACGGCCTGTTGTTCACCATCGTGGTCCTGTTCGCCCTGCAAGGCCACACCATCACCGAGCAACCGTTGGAGGTGGCCCGGATCGCTGCTCCGCTGCTGATCTACTTCGGGCTCACCTTCACCAGCGGCATGATCATCGGCCGGCTGCTGGATCTCGGCTACCCGAAGACCACGACGCTGGCCTTCACCGCGGCCGGCAACAACTTCGAACTCGCCATCGCGGTCGCGATCGCCACCTTCGGCGTGACTTCGGGTCAGGCCCTGGCCGGTGTGGTCGGGCCGCTGATCGAGGTCCCGGTCCTCGTCGCACTCGTGTACGTCGCGTTGCGGGTCCGACGCTGCTATCCCGACCAGAACTCCTCACCATCGAAAGGCACCACCCGCCATGCCTGACTCGAACCGCAAGCCGTCGGTGCTGTTCGTCTGCGTACACAATGCCGGCCGATCTCAGATGGCCGCCGGCTTTCTCCGCCACCTGGCCGGGGACCAGATCGAGGTTCGCTCCGCCGGCTCTGCGCCGGCCGACCAGATCAACCCGGTCGCCATCGCCGCCATGGCCGAGGTAGGCATCGACATCACTGCCGGGCAGCCCAAGGTCCTTACCGCCGACGTGGTCCAATCCTCCGACGTGGTGATCACCATGGGCTGCGGCGACGCCTGTCCCTACTATCCGGGCAAGCGCTACGAGGACTGGGTCCTCGCCGATCCGGCGGGCCAGAGCCTCGACCGAGTCCGACCCATCCGCGACGAGATCCGCCGCCGGGTCGAGGCGTTGATCGAGCAACTCTGCTGAGGGCCCTGCCGGGACCGCGATCAACCCCGGCCTCGTCCCGAGCTGCGAATGGGGATCTGCTCGATCTTGTCGGTTCCGCGCTATCTATAGTTCGAGCGAGACCGACAATCCCGAGCGAATCCGAAGCAGAGGTACCGATCATGCGAGTGCTCATCCTGGGAGCTGGATTCGGCGGTCTGCAATTGTCCGCCCGGCTGTCCGAAGAGCTGGGTGACGACGTCGAGGTCACGCTGATCGACCAGGCAGACGGGTTCGTGTTCGGCTTCTCCAAGCTGGATGTGATGTTCGGCCGAACCACCGAGCAGGCGGTCCGGCACTCCTACGCAGACGTGGTCAAGCCCGGCGTACGGTTCGTGTCGACGACGATCCGGGCGATCGACCCGGTCGCCAAGCGGGTCGAGACCGATGCCGGCGGCTTCGACGGTGACGTGCTGGTGGTCGCTCTCGGCGCTGACCTGCATCCCGAGGCGACGCCGGGACTACTCGAAGCCGGGTACGAGTTCTATACCCCCGACGCTGCCTTCAGGCTCCGCCAGATACTGCAGGACTTCCCCGGCGGGCGGGTGATCATCGGGGTGACCTCGACGCCGTTCAAATGTCCGCCGGCACCGAGTGAGACCGCGCTGTTGATGCACGATTTCCTCGCCGAGCGCGGGCTGCGGGACCGCAGCGAGATCGCCCTGGTGATGCCGCTCGGAGCCCCGATCCCGCCCTCACCGGCGGCCTCGCAGGCGATCTTGGCGGCCTTCGCCGAACGCGGCATCTCCTGGCACCCGAGCACCCTGATCACGCGACTCGATCCGGACCGGAAGGTCGCGGTGACCGCAGCCGGCGACGAGATCGCCTTCCACCTGTTCCTCGGCGTGCCCAAGCACCAGGTGCCCGCGGTCGTGGCGGAGTCAGGGATGTGTGTCGACGGCTGGATCCCGGTCGATCCCCTCACGCTGCAGACTCGTTACGAGGACGTGTACGCGGTCGGTGACGTGACCAGTGTGGGCACTCCGAAGGCGGGCGTCTTCTCCGAGCGGCAGGCCGACGTCGTCGCCGACACGTTGATCGCGCGCGCTCGGGATGCGCAGACGTCGTCGACGTACGACGGCACCGGCATCTGCTATCTGGAGTTCGGGGCCGAGGAGGTGGCGCGGGTGCAGGTGACGTTCGTGTCGGGCCGGCCGCCGTACGGCACGTTCGATGACCCCTCAGCCCAGCTCGCCAGGGACAAGGCGGAGTTCGGCACCTCGCGCGTACGCCGGTGGTTCGGACGAGACTGGACCAGCCTCGAGTCGTGACCGGGCTTGGACGGCAGACCAGGAATGGCATGATGCTCGCGTGCCTGGAAAGCTGATCGAGCGCCGGACCGAACTCGGCGGCATCCCGGTCTTCTATCGCGAGTCCCCCGAATCATCCGACCGGCCGGTGATGGTGCACGTGCCCGGATTCGGTCTCTCTGGTCGATACCTGGTGCCCACGGCGGAGCGACTGGCCGAGGAGTTCCACACCTACGTGCCCGACCTGCCCGGCTTCGGTCGCAGCGGTCGTCCGTCGCCGGCGCTGGGGATCGACGAGCTGGCCGATGCGCTCGCGGCCTTCCTGGACGACCGGGGCGTCGACAAGGCCACGCTGGTGGGCAACTCGATGGGCTGTGCGGTCTCCTGTGCCTTCGCCTACCGCCACCCGGATCGGCTGGACCGGGTGGTGCTGGTGTCGCCGGCCGGCGGCGTGCACAACCAGCCGCTGCCGAAGGCGATGAGGCAGATCAGTCGCGACGGCCTGCGGGAGCCGGTCCGACTGCTGCCGGTGGTGGTGCCGGACTATCTCCGGTTCGGGGTCCGCAGCACCGTCGATCTGTTCCGTACGCTCACCGGTTTCCCCACCCTGGAGCGGATTCTGGCGGTGCGGGTGCCGACACTCGTAGTGGTGGGACAGCGCGACCCGCTGATGCCCGGACCGACCCGGCTGGCCGAGATCGCCGCGCAGATCGAGAACCGGGTGCTGATGGTGGTGATCGACGAAGCCGCGCACGCGATCAACTACACCCACCCGGATGAGCTCGCGAACGTGATCCGGCTGTTCATGGCCGATCGGCCGATCGTGGACGATCCGAACGCGCCGGGCCGGGCGATCGCGTACGAGATCCACCGCGGGATCCAGCTGCCACCGTTGCCCGGGGAGTAGCCCGGACTCGCCCCGTCGCGTCCATCCTGTTGCTTCGAGGCGGTGCTGTCGGAGGGCCGGTGTACCGTCCGGTCAGGTGACGAGACGAGGGTGGCTGCTGTTCGGGACGTTGAGCCTTTTCTGGGGCGTCCCCTACCTGCTGATCCGGATCGCCGTCGCCGAGTTCGACCCGGTCGTGGTCGCCTTCGGCCGGACGGCGATCGGCGGCCTGGTGCTGCTGCCTTTCGCCCTGCGGGCTCGCGCGCTCCGGCCGTTGCTCAGCCACTGGCGCTGGCTGCTGATCTACACCGGGGTGGAGATCGTCGCACCCTGGGTGCTGCTCGGCCACGTCGAGACCCGACTGAACAGCTCGACCACCGGGCTGCTGGTCGCCATGGTCCCGATCGTCGCTGCGATCATCTTGACCGTCACCGGACACGACCGGCTCGGCGCTCGGCGTGTCACTGGCCTGGTGATCGGCTTCATCGGGGTCGCGCTGCTGGTGGGGCTGGACATCCAGGTCGGCGACCTGATCGCGATCCTGCAGATCCTGGTGGTGGTGATCGGCTACGCGATCGGGCCCATCATCATCGCCCAGAAGCTGCACACCCTGCCCGCCATCGGAGTGATCACCGCCTCGTTGATCCTCGCATCGGTGGTCTACGCGCCGTTCGCCTTCGTGCTGCGGCCGAGCACCGCCACGCCGGCGGCGATCGGCTCGGTGGCGGTGCTCGCGGTGGTCTGCACGGCAGCGGCCTTCATGGTCATGTTCGCGCTGATCGCCGAGTCCGGACCGGCACGGATGACCTTGATCACCTACGTGAATCCGGCCGTGGCGATCACGCTCGGCGCGCTCGTCCTGGACGAGCCGATCACCACCGGACTGCTGATCGGCTTCCCGTTGATCATCCTCGGGTCGATCCTGGGCACCTGGCGCAGCGCACCGCCACCATCTTCGTCGGTTGCGACCGGGCCGGCCAGCGCGGCGGTGCTTGATTCCGACCGTTGACCTCCTCGAAAAGGCGCGGCGAGATCTCCGTAGTCGATTCCGCCGAACTCCGTAGTCACGACGGATGTCGCGGCCGCGTGCTGACCGGATCCTCGAAGCATGACAACGCCGCACGCTGCGGCGTGCACGGAGAGGATCACATCATGGTCGACAAGACCACCATCGGCGGGAACGGGACCAACGGCGAACTGCGCGTCAACGACGCGGCGAACCAGTCCATGGTCAATGTCGCCGTCGGCACCAACACCCGTCGCAATGACGCCGAGCTCAAGATCGGGGGTCAGGGCGGACGCAACGGGCTGCTGCGGGTCGCACGGGCCAAGGACGACCTGAGCACGACCATCGGAGACAACGGGATGTCACTGGTCGGCGCGCTGTCGGTCTACAACAGTGATCGGCGCAATCCGCTCAACATCAACCCCTTCGGCGACGAGTTGAAGGTCTTGATGGGTGACACCGGGGTGGCGGCCTACCTGCAGCTGACCGACGGCAGCAACGGTCCGGGGCCGATCATCGAGGTGAGCGGCAAGGACAATGCGATCCGGACCGGCCAGCCCGGTGCCAAGACCAACACGCTGGAGATCGTGGGCAAATCGGCCCGGATCAGCGCAGGTGGGGAGGGGACCGCCGGACGGCTGATCGCCAACGGCGGCGACGAGAAGGCTCGGGTCACCCTCAACGGCGCGGACGCCTCGGTCCGGGTCGGCGGCAATGGCAGCAATGGCACCGTGTCGGTGCTCGGCGCCGACGGTCAGCCGCTGCTGGAGCTGCTCGGCCGCGCCAACGAGTCGGTGATGGGCCTGGGACAGAAGAACCGGCCGGCCCGGATCTCGCTCTACAACGCGCAGCAGCGAGAGTCGATCAAGCTCGATGCGGGCGCCGGCGACATCCTGCTCGCCAACGCCGATGCCGCCGAGATGTTCGACGTCGACGGCCCTGCCGAGCCCGGCACCGTGATGGTCATCTCGGCCTCGGGCACACTGGTGGCCGGTGACCGGCCGTACGACACCAGGGTCGCCGGGATCGTCTCTGGAGCCGGCACCTTCCAACCGGCGCTGGTGCTCGACCGGCGGCAGACCGAGCACGATCGGGCGCCGATCGCTCTGGCCGGCAAGGTGTACTGCTACGCGGACGCGAGTTCCGCGCCGATCCAGGCGGGCGATCTGCTCACCACCTCGGCCACACCCGGACACGCAATGCGGGTCGGCGAGTCGTCCCGTGCTCTCGGTGCTGTCGTCGGAAAAGCTCTCGGTTCGCTGGAGTCCGGCACCGGGTTGATCCCGGTCCTGGTCGGGCTGCAGTGAGCGACACCGAACGAGTGAGGAGACGATCATGACGAGTCTGCGTACGGTCGCCGGACCGGGCAGCGTACGAGCGTACGCGACCCGGCTCGGCGAGAACCCCGGTGCGCCGGTGTCGGTGAAACGGCTGGTCAGCGCCGATCTGCTGCAACGGGGCTGGGAGCGCTACGGCGGGGCCAAGGTGCTGGGCACGGCCCTCACCGACGTGGCCCTGACGAGCGGCACGTACGGCCGTCGCTATTCCGCAGGCACCCTGCGGTTGGTCGCGGATGACGTCCAGCTGGAAGGGCAGAAGGCCTACCGGGCCCATCTGATCGTGGCCGGCGTCTTCTGCATCGCGCGGGCCAAGACCGACCAGGTCGGCGGCCCCTCCAGCGAGCCCTATCTGATCGCCACCGTGGTCGACCCGACCATGGTCAAGGGCGAGGCGAAGGCCATTCTGGTGGGCGGGGAAGCGGCGTCCGACATCGACGGTGGGGACTGGATCGGCTACGGCGAGGAGATCTGGACCGGGGCGAATCCCGGTGAGCTCCAGGTTCAGCTCGTCATGTGGGAGGAGGACGGCGGTCAGAGCGCCGAGGCACGCAAGAAGGTGGAGACGGCCATCAACGACTCCATCCAGGTCGCCTCGATCATCTTTCCGGTCGTGGGCATCGTCCGCAGCGCGTTGGGCAAGATCGGGGACCGGTTCATCAGCTCCATGGCGAGGCTGCTGAAGGAACCCTTCAAGGACGACTACATCGGCCAGAACACGGCCAGTCTCGGCTACGAGGAGTTCTTCGCGAACCCGCCCGAGGTGAAGACGTTCAAGGGTGCCAAGTATCGGATCACCGTGCCCGTCGACGGCGGCAAGGCCGGCCAGTACGAGGTCTATCTGCACTGGACGGTGGAAGAGATCCCGATCCCCAGGAAGTGACCGGCGACCGCCGGTGCACGGCGGTGTCAGGCACCTAGGGATCCGCTGATCAGCGAAACCCCTAGCCGGGAAGCAGCGGGCCGAGGTCCGCCCGGGAGCCGACGCCGAGCTTGCGATAGGCCGCGGCGAGGTGGCTCTGCACGGTCCGGATCGACAGGGTCAGCAAGGTGGCGATCTCCTTGTCCGACCTGCCGTCCGCGGCCAGGTGAGCCACCTCGGCTTCCCGGTGGGTCAGCTGGACGTGCCGGACGGGACGCCCCCCGCCCGTACCAGGCACGGCGGCTCGCTCGAGGCCGGCCTCCACGGCAGCAACCGCTCGGATGACATCGCGGTTGCCGCCGGCGGCCCGGGCGAGCGCCGCCAGCTCTGCGGCGTGCCGCAGGAAACCGACGCTCAGCTGCTGAGCGGCGGCAGCCGCCAGGGCGGCCGGGTCTCCGCTCGCGCGAGCGACCACATCCGCGGCCCGGGCCCGTGCGGCAGGTGAACTAGGTGTCAGGCCGAGCTCGTCGAGGGCCGCGGCGGCCAGCTTGGGATCACCCCAGCGTCCGGCGTCGGTCACGAACGACCAGGCCATCAGCACTGCGCCCTGGCGGGTGGCCGCATCGGCTGCTGCGATCGCCAGGCTCGTCGCGTCCGCTCGCAGCCAGTTCGCACCCGCCACCGCCGCTCGCGCCCAGTCCAGCAGGCCTGGCACGATCGCGATCCCATCCGGCGGCGTACCGTCCAGCAGCGCCTGGGCCTCGTCTCGGCGGCCCAGCTCGCTCAGCACCACGATCAGCTCCGCGATCGCCTCGGAGCGGAAGACACCCTCCCCGGCCAGCTGCTGCACCACGGCCTCCTGCAGCGGGGCGACAGCTCCCTGCAGATCGCCGGCGAAGTGCCGACCGATCCCGACCAGCAGCGGCCAGCCCGCATCCTCGTCCCCGGACACCGTTTCGGTCGAGCGTTCCCTGCCCAGGTCATGACCCACGGCCACCGGCCAGCGGCCGAATGCCCCGCTGGGACGTGGCGGCGCGGGTCGGTGGTGACCATGCAGCAGCCGAGTGATCGCGAGCAACGCCTGGATGAGCCCTCTTCTGGTGGAGCTCAGCTGTGCCCTGGCGGCCATGCGGTCGAGTCGTTCGGCGACCTCCATCGCCGCTGGGCCCTGATCGGCGAAACAGAGTCCGCCCACCAGGGCCGTCAGGGCGCGGATCTCGGTGCTGAGTCCAGGCTCGTGGTCGAGCACGCACCGCGCGAGACGGATCGCCTCGTTGGTCCGGCCCGAATACAGCAGGGCAAGCGCGTCGATCGAGTCGACCTGCTCGCGGTAGCTGAGCGGCAACGTAGCCCGCATCCGCTCGACCACCTGCCGAGCACCGGCGACATCACGCATCGACCAGAGCTGTTGGCTGAGGTCTTCGCCGTCCACCGCGAACCGCTGCTCATCGTCGCTGATCTGCGCTGCCGCATCGTCGAGGGCCGCCCGGGCAGCAGCGATGTCACCCCGTTCGGACAAGATGTGGCTGAGGGTGGCCAATCCGACCGAACCGGCTCCTGCCTCCACGGCCCGCCTGGCCATCCGCTCCGCCAGCGCCGAATCGGTCAGCAGGACCGCATCGGCCGCTGCCAACAAGATGTCGGCTCGAGGACGACTCCCGCAGGCGAGCTCCCAGCCGGCCTGCCGGACGATGTCGACATGATCGACCGGTGCCGCCCGCAACCGCTCCGACAGCGTACGCCGGCGGGCCGTGGTCAGACTGGCCTCGGTCACGCTCTGCAGCAGCGGGTGGGCGAAGCGGATCCGCAACACGCCGCCCGGATCCTCACTGACGGTGACCAGTCCGGTGCGCTCGAGTTCGTCCAACGCACCGGGTTCGGCGACCTCGTCGAGGGTCTCGTACGGCAGCGGATCGCCCAGTGCGAGCACCTCGGCGGCCGCCTGCCCGGAGGCAGAGAGCGCCTGGACGCGACCCAGCAGCAATTCGGCCAGCCGGGGCGGCACGTCGTGGTTCTCGCCGATCCACCACCACCGCCCGGAGCGCTGCGTGAAGCGGCGCTGCCGGCGGCCGAATCGAGCGAGTTCGACCAGGTGCAGGGCGTTGCCTGAGCTCAATTCGTACAGCACCTCGACCGTCGGTGAGGCGACCGGGCCACCGAGCAGGTCCGTGAACAGCTGAGCGACCTGGGATCTGGTGAGCGGCGGCAGGTCGATGCGGGTGACCAGGTTCTCTTTCCACAAGGCGGTGACCGCGTCGGGCGGCTTCGTGCCGTCGCGGAGGGTGCCCAGCAGCCTGATCGATCCGTTGGCCACCAGGGACAACAGCACCGACGCCGACGGCTCATCGATCTCCTGCAGATCATCGACCAGCAACACCGGTGGCCGGGCGCTGCCGGCGAAGCGCCGGGTGACGATCGCGGCCACCGCCGTCGCGTGGCCGCCGATCACGGCATCGTCGAGGATCGGGGCGAGCGCGCCGAAGGGGACCGAGCGTCCAGCCGCGGTCGCCACGATCCGAGCCACCGGCGGCTGAGCCAGCCGCCCGGCGGCCTCTGCCGCCACGGCAGACTTGCCGACGCCAGCAGGCCCGCAGATGAGCACACCATGGGATCGAGCGATCGCTCGGCGCACCAGGGCCAGCTCGCTATCGCGACCGATCAGTGCCATGCACGGGCCTTCGGCTGCTCGCTGGGTGCTGGAGGGATCGACCTCGGTCGGGCCATGATGGCGGTTCCCCTCTGCGGCCTGCGGTCGTCACGTTCGCTACTCCGGAACTCGCTTCTCCGGAATTTCGCTTCTGCAAGAGTTTGCCGTGGCGAAAGGGGCATCGCCAGGGAGATTCCCGACTGCACGGGCGTTGTCCGGTCCAGGTCCGTGGCAGCGCCCGGGTGGGTCCCATCATGTGGCGCCTCATCTCACTATTCGGGCGCGACTTGAGAGCTTTTCCGATATTTCCTAGTGTATCCCCATGGAAACCAGGGAAATAACGACCCGAATGTGTCGGTCGGCTGGGCAGCCCCGGTGTCGTCACTGTCTTTGACAGTGACTGCTGCTCCTCGCAGCGACCGCCCGCACAGCGAGGTCCGCTGACAGCGACCTGCTCCGACGGCGACTGATCAGGCCATCCTCGCCGCCGACTTGTGACCACCGGCGCGGCACATCCATCCACACGCAAGACCTTCGAGCGCGCTCACGCACTCCGTGACTGCTTCAGCTGCATGCACTGCCCGTTCCACCTCCCACTTGTCCCGAAAGGACCACTCATGACCATCACCCAGGACCGCCCAACCGCCGAGCACACCGCTCTCGACCTGGCCGGCGACGACTACGCCACGATCACCGTGCACAAGGTGACCGAGTCGATCGGTGCCCGGATCGGCGGTGTTCGACTCGGTGGCGATCTCGATGCCAGAACCGTGGCGGAGATCCGCCGCGCCCTGCTGAAGCACAAGGTGATCTTCTTCTCCGGCCAGGATCAGCTCGATGACGCCGGCCAGTACGAGTTCGCCGGCCTGCTCGGTCAGCCGACCGCACCCCATCCGACCGTCCGTGGCAACGAGCATGCCGTGCTGCCGATCAACTCCGACCACGGCAAGGCCAACAGCTGGCACACCGATGTCACCTTCGTCGACCGGATCCCGGCCATCAGCGTGCTCCGCGCCGTGCAACTGCCCGCCTACGGTGGCACCACCACCTGGGCCAACACCGCGACCGCGTACGAGCGGCTCTCACCGGCGCTCAAGGCGCTGGTCGACCGGCTGTGGGCCGTGCATACCAATCTGTACGACTACGTGGCCGAGCGCGACGAGAAGCGCATCGGCGGCATCGATGTGCAGGAACAGGCCTATCGCGACGAGTTCGCGTCCCAGGTGTTCGAGACCGAGCATCCGCTGGTGCGGGTGCATCCGGAGACCGGAGAGCGGACCCTGCTGGCCGGCCACTTCATCAAGCGCCTGGTCGGACTGAACACCCACGACTCGATCGACATCTTCAACCTCATTCAGCGGCACGTGACCCGACTGGAGAACACGGTCCGTTGGAACTGGTCGCCGGGTGATCTGGCGATCTGGGACAACCGGGCCACGCAGCACTACGGGGTGGCCGACTACGGCGACCAGAAGCGCGTCCTGCATCGCATCACGCTGGCCGGCGATGTGCCGCTCAGCGTCGACGGCGTGCACTCCACATCTCGCAAGGGCGACGCCTCACACTTCAGTTCGCTCAGCTGACGACCCAGCCCACCAGGACTTCTTCACTCGAAAGGCCGATTCATGTCGACCCCCAGCTCGACCCGCTCCCAGACGATCAGTCGTCGCACCTTGCTGCAGGGCCTGACCGCCCTCGGTGTCGGGGCAACGCTGTTCGGCGCCGCGGGCTGCGAGTCCGCCGTCAGCCAGGCGAACTCCGCGACCGACACCAGCACTCCGCAGCGCGGCGGGACGATCCAGGCCGGCATCGGCGCCGACGTGATCCCGGGCAACTTCTTGACCAACTCCAACACCGGCATCACCACCATCATCGGGTTGGCGTACGACTTCCTCATTCGCTACCCCAACGACAAGGTGGAGCCCACTGCGAGCCTGGCGAAGTCCTGGCAGCTGGCGAAGGACGGCAAGTCGCTCAGCCTCGAGCTGCGCGACGACGTGAAGTTCCACTCGGGTCGCCCGTTCACCAGCAAGGACGTGGAGTTCTCGGTCAAGACCTACGCCGACCCGCTGTGGACCGCGCAGCTGCGCAGCACCGCGGCGGCGATCACCTCCTTCGACACCTCCGACTCCCATCGCATCACGCTGGGCTTCGCCCATCCGCTGGGCAACATCTTCGACCTGCTCGACACCGTCCCCATCCTGGACTCCGAGAGCATCGACCAGCTGCGTACGGGGGCGGAGTTCGTGGGCACCGGACCGTTCAAGGTCACCGGCTGGAAGCCCGGCACCTCGATCAGCTTCGTCCGCAACGACGCCTACTGGGTGCCGGAGCGGCCGTACGCCGACGCGGTGGAGGTGAAGGTCATCACTGATGCCAAGGCCCTGCTGTCGGCGCTGAAGTCGGGTCAGATCTCCTACGCCAACGGGCTGAGCAGCCTCGACGTGGAGAATCTCACCTCGTCGGACGACTTCACCAAGATCCGGCTGGAGGGCGCGGAGAAGCAGCTCTATGTCGGCTCCAATGTGGCCGTCAAGCCGCTCGACGACGTCCGGGTGCGGCAGGCGATCGCGTACGCGCTCGACAAGGACCGGGTGGTCGCGGAGGTGTTGCGCGGCGCCGGCTACACCGCGAGTCTGCCGTGGCCGAAGTACTCCTCGGCCTTCGACGAGGCGGCCAACAGCACCTACAGCCGCGATGTGGCCAAGGCCAAGCAGCTGATCGCCGAGGTCGGTCCGATCGCGAAGCTGCCGCTGACCTACAACCCGACACCCATTCAGGATGCGCTGGCGGCCATCGTGCAGGCGAATCTGGGTGAGATCGGCATCCCGATCGAGCTGGACCCGGTCGACGGTGCGCAGTTCGTCAAGCAGCTGATCGGAGCGCAGTTCAAGGGTCTGTGGATCGCGACCCACTCGTGGGCGCAGTACACCCCGTCGACACTCACCGTGAGCGCGTACCCGTTCAATGCGCACAAGAACGCCTCGCACTACTCCTCGAAGACCTACACCGAGGCGGCCGACCGTGCCTGGACGGTGGCCGACGGCTCGTCGGCGGAAGCGGTGGCGGCTTACCGGAAGGTGTCGCAGGAACTGCTGGATGCCAGCTTCCTGGCCGAGATCGCCATCTACTGGGAGCAATGGGCGACGAGCGCGAAGCTGCAGGGCGCCGGCTACACGAAGCGGTCCGAGCTGTTGCTGACCGATGCCTGGCTGGCCGGCTGATCATGGGCCGTTACCTTCTGCACCGGCTGCCGTCGGCGATCGCGGTGCTGCTCGTGGCCTCGGTGTTGATCTTTGCCCTGCTGCGGTTGGTGCCCGGCGATCCGGCCAGCACGCTGGCCGGGCCTGATGCCTCTCCGGAGACCATCGCGGCGATCAACCACGAACTCGGTCTCGATCAGCCGCTGATCGGTCAATACCTGACCTGGATCGGGCACGTGCTGACCTTCGATCTGGGTCGGTCCTACCTGATCGGCGGGCAGATCGCGGACCTGGTGAGCGCCGGGCTGGCGAACACCCTCTGGCTCACGGGTGCGGCGCTGTTGCTCGCGATCGCCGGCAGCGTGGTGACTGCGCTGGTATGGGTCGGGGTGCCGTCCAGGACCCTCGATGCGGCGCTGACCGGTTTCAACACAGTGGCGCTCGCGCTGCCGACCTTCGTCACCGGGGTCATCTTGGTGGTGGTGTTCGGGCTGCTGCTGCCGATCCTGCCGACCGGTGGCGTGCCACCGAACGGCTTCCTCGCCGAGCCGGACATCACTGTGCAGTATCTGATCCTGCCGGCGATCTGCCTCGCCTTGCCGGCCTCCGCGGGACTCACCAGATTCCTCGCCGAGAGTCTGCGGAGCGAGCTGGCTGCGCCGTATCTGACGACGGCCCGGGCGGCCGGCATCAGCTCACGCCGACTGTTGGTGGCACACGCGCTACCGGCTGCGTTGCCGCCCTATTTGACGGTCCTCGGCCTGCAGGCGGGTGCACTGCTCGGCGGTGCGGTGCTGGTCGAGGCGGTGTTCAGCTGGCCGGGGCTCGGCCAGCTGGCGGCGCAGGCCATCGATCGTCGCGACTACCCGGTGGTGCAGGTGCTGTTGCTGCTCTCGGTCGCGGTGTTCGTCGTGATCCAGCTGGGCACCGATGTGGTGCACGCCTACCTCGACCCACGGATCCGGATCGGAGGCCTGACATGAGTGTCACCCAGCAGCTGCCGGAGCTCGATCCATCGAGCGGCCTGGGTCAGCCTGCTCCGGTCACCGAGGTGACCGGAGGTCTGCCCTACGCGGTCGGCGCTGGTTCCCGTGTCAGAAGTGGTGGTACGGGTCAGCACGGTGCGGCAGGTGGAGACCGTCGCGGTCTCGTCCACGGTCGTGGGCTGGTCGGGCTGATCCTGCTCGGCGCCCTGGTGCTGGCCGGAGTGCTGGCACCGATCCTGGCGCCCTACCCGCCGAACGAGCAGATCGCCGGCGCGAATCTGCTCACGCCGAGTGCCGCGCACCTGTTCGGCACCGACCACGTCAATCGGGATGTCTTCTCTCGCACCTTGTACGGGATCCGGACCGATCTGCTGATCGTATTCGTCGCGGTGCCGATCGGAGCTCTGCTCGGCACGCTCGCGGCACTGCTGGGCACGGTGATCGGTGCGGTCGACGTCGCTCTGCAGCGCGTGTTCGATGTGTTGCTGGCCTTTCCGACGCTGATCTTCGCCATCGGACTGACCGCCGTCATCGGCCCCGGCGCGCCGACGGTGATCGTCGTCATCGCGGTGCTGGAGACGCCGATCTTCGCCCGGCTGCTGCGCAGCTCGATCCTCAAGGTGCGCGCGCTGCCGTACGTGGAGACTGCCGAGGCCATCGGTGCCACGCACGGCTGGGTGCTTCGGCGGCACGTGCTGCCCAACGCGGTCGAGCCGCTCGGTGTGCAGTTGGCGCTGTCGCCGTCCTTGGCGGTGTTCGTCGAGTCCGCGATGAGCTTCCTCGGCATCGGCGTCCGACCGCCGCAACCCTCGCTCGGGTCACTGATCGCCGAGGGCATCGACTACGTGGACAGCAATCTCGGCTTCGTGCTGGGCCCGCTGATCCCGGTGGTGATCTTGGTGCTGAGCCTGCAGCTGATCGCTCAGGGGCTGGGCGCGGCAAGGCGGGTGACCCGATGACCGACTTGTCTGCCAGCTCGTCCGCCGGCGACAACGGGCAGGACGCGTACGCCGGCTTTCCGGGCCGGATCGGACGCACCATCTCCGAGTCGGTGCCGGCCTGGCCGGCCGAGCGGACCGCGCCCCAGGGCAGTCCCAACGTCATCGTGATCGTGGTCGACGACCTCGGGTACGCCGATCTCGGCCCGTACGGCAGCGAGATCGCGACCCCGCACCTGGACCGCCTCGCGGCCGACGGAGTGCGGTTCACCAACTACCACACCACGCCGCTGTGCTCACCCAGCCGGGCGGCGCTGCTGACCGGGCTCAACCCGCACAAGGCGGGCTTCGCCTTCCCGGCCAACTCCGACCCGGGCTATCCCGCGTACACCTTTACGCTGCCCGACAACGCGCCGACGCTCGCCGAGACCCTGCGCGAACGTGGCTATGCCACCTTCGCGCTCGGCAAGTGGCACCTGACCGGCGATCGGCTGCAGCACGACGGAGCCAGCAAGGCGTCCTGGCCGTGCCAGCGTGGGTTCGACCGCTACTTCGGCGCGCTGGAGGGCTTCACCTCGTTGCACGCTCCGCACCGGCTGGTGTGGGACAACTCGCCCTATCCGGTGCAGGAGTTCCCCGCGGACTACTACCTGACTGATGACCTGACCGAGCGTGCGATCGAGATGATCAGCACGTTGCGGGCGGCGGACGCGGACAAGCCGTTCTTCCTCTATCTGGCCCACGCCGCGGTGCATGGTCCGGTGCAGGCGAAGGCGGCCGACATCGCTGACTACGATCACGTCTACGACGTCGGCTGGGACCAGATCCGGCTGGACCGGTTCCGGCGGCAGCTCGAGCTCGGTCTGTTCGACGCGGGCACCGTGCTGCCACCGAGCAATCGCGAGACGGCCTTGGACGTGCCGCCCTGGGACAGCCTGGACGAAGACCAGCGGCGGCGGTTCGCGCGCTACATGCAGGTGTACGCCGGCGCGGTGCAGGCGGTCGATGCCAGCACCGGGCGGTTGATCGAGCACCTCGAACGACGTGGCGAACTCGACAACACCATCATCGTGGTCACCTCCGACAACGGCGCCACCGCCGAAGGAGGCCCGGAAGGCACCCGCAGCTACTACAGCCAGTTCGCCCACATCGCCGAGCTGCCCGACGACTGGCAGCGCGACGTCGATCGCGAGCTGGCACTGATCGGGGGACCTCAGACGACGGTGCACTATCCGCGCGGCTGGGGCCAGGCGTCGAACACCCCGTTCCGGCTGTACAAGGGCCACACCTTCGCCGGCGGGATCCGGGTGCCGCTGATCGTGCACTGGCCCGACGGCGGACTGCGCGGGGCGGACGAGGACGGGATCCGACGGCAGTATGCGCATGTCACGGATGTGACTCCGACCCTGCTCGACCTGATCGGCGTGGCGCCACTGGCCGCCCGACACGGGCTTGCGGCACCACAGATCGACGGCGTGAGCGCGGCAGGACTGCTCCGGGACCCTGGTGCGGACCAGCAGCACGACGACCAGTACACCGAGACCGGCGGGCGGCGGGCGTACCAGCGGGGTCATTGGAAGATCGTCACCGAGCACCGTCCCGGCACCCCGTTCGACGACACCGAGTGGCAGCTCTACGACACCGAGGCCGATCCGACCGAGACACAGAATGTGGCCGACTCGCATCCCGAGGTGGTCACGGAACTCGCGACGGCTTGGGAGCGGGCGGCCTGGCGCAACCGGGTGTTCCCGCTCGACGACCACGGCCCCGCATCGAGTCTGCGGCGTCCCGACGACGACCGGTTCGCCGGGACGATCGACCTGCTGCCGTTCGCTGGAACGGTCGAGCGTTGGCGATCTGCCCAGCTGGTCCAGCATCGCGATGTCGCCATCACCGCGTCCTTCCGAGTGGCTGCTGGTGATGCCGGCGTGCTCGTGGCGCACGGCGACCAGGGCGGTGGCTACCTGCTGGTCGTCGACACCGACGAACAGGGCGAGCCGATCGCCTGGTTCGGCGTGAACGCGTACGGCGTGGTGCATCGGACCTCTCCGATCAACCTGGCGCCGGGGGAGAACGAACTGCTCGTGCTGCTGCGCGCCCTGCCCGGCTTTCGACTGGAGGCGCTGCTCACCGACGGAGCGGTGGTGACCGGTCTGGCCGATCTGCCGCAGCTGGTCGGAATGGCTCCGTTCACCGGCATCAGTGTCGGGGCCGACCGTGGCGGACCGGTCGACTGGGAGCTTCATCGGCGGGCCGGCAGTCATCCGTTCAGCGGCGTGCTGCACAACGTCCGCTATGCCCCCGGGGTGCTGTCGGACGAGGCTCCGGCCGAGCGAGCCCGGGTGTGGGCCGAAGGAGTGAGGATCTATGACTGAGCTGATCACCGAGCTCGAACCGCCGGGACCTCGTCCCGTACGTCCCGATGCCGTACTGCGGATCAGCGAGCTGACCGTGCAGTTCGGGGAGCGACTTGCCGTCGAATCGGTCTCGTTCTCCATCGAGCGCGGCGAGATCCTCGCCCTGGTGGGGGAGTCCGGGTCCGGCAAGACGGTCACCGCGTACGCCACGCTTGGTCTGTTGCCGGACTCGGCCACCGCCCAGGGCTCGGTCCAGCTCACCGACGACCCGGTGGCCCGACCGGCGCATGAGCGGCCAAACCTGCTCGCCGCCGGCGGAGTCTCCAAAGATGCCTGGTCCGGATTGCGCGGGCAGCTGGCTTCGATGGTGTTCCAGGAGCCGCAGACCGCGCTCAATCCGGTCAAGACGATCGGCTGGCAGCTGTCCGAGGCGTTGCGTGCGCACCGTCGGATCACTCGGCGCGACGCTCGGCGGCGGGCGGTCGAGCTGTTGGAGCTGGTCGGCATCCCCGAGCCGGAGCATCGGGTGGACGCCTATCCGCATCAGCTGTCCGGGGGGCAGAAGCAGCGGGTGGTGATCGCCCTGGCGCTGGCGAACGAGCCGGTGCTGCTGATCGCCGACGAGCCGACCACCGCCCTGGATGTCAGCGTGCAGGCCGAGATCTTGACGCTGCTCGGCGAGTTGCGGGACCGGCTTGGCATGGCCGTGCTGCTGATCACCCACAACATGGGTGTGGTGGCCGACCTGGCCGACCGGGTGCTGGTGATGCGGAATGGTCGGATGGTCGAACGAGGTGAGGTGGTGTCGCTCTTCAGCGCGCCGTTCACCGACTACACCCGTGAGCTGCTGGCCGCGGTGCCTCGACTACGCGTGACGGAACGATCGGCCGAGTTGGAGTCCTCGCCTGCGTTGGAGTCGGGGCTCGGCACGGACGCAGGGACGGACACGCCACCGGCGTTGGTGTTCCGCCAGGCCAGCGTCGACTATCCCGGTCGGTTGGGCCGTCCAGCGTTCCGGGCACTGCACGAGGTCTCGGTCACCTTGGCCGCGGGCCGGATCCTGGGTGTCGTCGGTGAGTCCGGATCGGGCAAGTCCACCCTCGGTCGCGCGGCGTTGGGACTGCTCCGTCCGAGCAGCGGCTCGATCGAAGTCGACGGTACCGATGTCGGGGCAGCGAGCAGGTCGGAGCTGCGGCGGCTACGGCGCCAGATCGGCGTGGTGCCGCAGGACCCGGCCGGGACGCTGGACCCACGGCTCAGCGTGGGCGACAGCGTGGCTGAGCCGCTGCAGGTGCACCGGGTCAGCACCGGACGGAGTCTGCGTCTGCGGGTTGCCGAGCTGTTGCAGAGTGTGTCGCTGCCCAGCTGGTATGCCGAGCGGCGGCCCCACGAGCTGTCCGGTGGTCAGCGACAGCGCGTCGCGCTTGCCAGGGCGCTGGCGCTGCGACCTCGGCTGCTCGTCGCCGACGAGCCGACCAGTGCATTGGACGTGTCGGTGCAGGCGGCTGTGCTCGCCGAGTTCGTCCGGCTGCGGACTGAGCTCGGGTTTGCCTGCGTGTTCATCAGCCATGATCTGGCCGTCGTCAACAGCGTCAGTGACGAGGTGCTGGTGCTGCGCGACGGTCGGGTGGTCGAGTGGGGCCGGGCCGAGCAGGTCCTGGGCCGGCCGAGTCAGCCGTACACCCAGGCATTGCTGGACGCGGTGCCGATTCCGGACCCGATCGAGCAGCGCGCTCGTCGTTGAGCCCCGGGTCGTTGATCCACCGTTGTCTGATCGAAGGGTGCCGACCCGGACTGCCGGTGATGCAGCCCGCGCGTCAATGCCCGGAGGCCGGGCGCGGGCGCCAACGCTTCCAGGTCGAGCTGGCGGTGGCACGGAGCTTGTCCTGCCACCACAGCTCGGCGTCGACGGCGATCTGCTGATCGTCGGCCGAGACCAGGCGGGCCACCAACTCGGCTGGCTCGTGCAGTGGTGAGGGTCGTCGGTAGGAGACATCGATCCCCGCGGTGACGTACTGCAAGGTGCCATCGGGGACCAGGCCACGCTGTTGTGCGCCGAGCACGACCGCGGCGGCGCTGTGGCAGTCGAGCAGGGTGGCGATGATCCCGCCGTTGAGGAAGCCGAGTCCGTTGTCGTGCTCCGGCCAGGGCTGGAAGACCGCCCGTACGGTGTCGTCGGGACCCTCGAAGCTCTTCAGCTGGAGGCCTTTCGCGTTCCCCGGTCCGCAGCCGAAACAGGGGACATCCGCGAAGAACCGGTCCTGGATGCTGGGTGTAGGTGAGGGCGAGGCAACCATGGCTGCATCACATCACGGACATCAATTTGAGCTCGTCCCCGTGGCCGCCACGAGCCGGTGGTGAGTGATGACGTGCTGGTTCACTCACCACCGGCTGTTCCGCTGTCCGGTTGGACGGCGGAGGGCGCATCCCCTGGCGGTTTGATGCGGATGATGCCCCCTGAATCACCCGCGATCTCGGCCGCTCACAGATAAGGACGAGGCAGATCACGGGTGATGTCGCGACTTCTCGGAAGATATCGGGAAAGTCGATGTGATCTAGAGCACATCACGACGTAGGTGAGTGGCTGACCTTCATGGTCGCGGCCTGGGTCAGGACAACCTCGGTCAGGAGAGGCCGGCGATCACTCCGGAGCCGCCGGCCCAGTTGGCGATCAGGCGAGCCCGGCCAGCCGGTTCGTCGGCATCGAGAACCTGCGCAATCCGCAGTTGAGTCCCATCGACGAGCGGGATGACCACGCAACCGATCGGGGACTCGGCAGCTCGGCCCTCCGCGAGCTGGATCGTCAGATTCGGTTCGCGCTCGCCGACGATCTCATCGCCGACGCGCAGTTCGTAGCGCGCCTGTTCCTGCTCGCCGCGCAGCGCCCGGACGAGACAGCCGATGCCGACGGGATCGGTGCCTGCGTCGTAGACGAACCGTTCGCCGAGAACGGAGTGCTGCAGTTGACCGACCAGAACGGCGTTCAGTTCGTCGAGTGGTGCGCCGCGGTAGGTGAGTGGCACGTGCAGGGCGACGTCGTCACGACTGACGAGGTGCCCCTCGAATCCCACCTCGCCGTCGGGATCATCGAACCGATAGGCGCCGAGAACGGTCACCTCGCCCGTCCCGCCCCAGCTCTGGGCGTCGAGCCAACCGGTGATCAGTTCGAGCTTGCTCGGCGTGAGTCGCGCCTTGGGATAGACGATCGCCATGCCCGGTGACTGTAGTCCTGCGGCGACATCGAAAGCCAGGACGCCGTTAACCTGGCCGAATGCCGAGCACCGAACGTCCAGCCACTCTCCTCACCGGCGGCAGCCGGGGGATCGGCGCGGCCATCGCCCACCGGCTCGCGGTGGCCGGGCATGATCTCGCGCTGACCTTCCGCGAGCGCCGCCAAGACGCGGAGGCCGTCGCCGCGGAGTGTCGTGAGTTGGGTGCCGATGTGGTGGTGGTTCTGCAGGCAGATGTAGCGGATCTCGAGCGTGCCGCAAGCATCGTCGCGGACGCGGTGGCCGGTCTCGGTCGCCTCACTGGTTTGGTCAACAACGCAGGCATCACGGGGCGGATCGGACCGTTCCTCGAGACCACGACCCAGGAGAGCGAGCTTGTCTTCCGGATCAATGTGCTGGCTCCGCTGGCGACCACCAGGGCTGCCATCGCCCACTTCCGCGACCACGGCGGCGGATCGATCGTCAATATCTCTTCGGGCGCGGCGACCTCCGGTGCGCCGAGCACCTACATCCCGTACGCAATGAGCAAGGCTGCCCTGAACTTGCTGACCGTCGGCGCGGCCAAGGAGTTCGCAGCCGACGGCATCCGGGTCAACACGGTGTCGCCAGGAACCACGTTCACCGAGATCCACGCTGCCGCCGGCAGACCGAATGCACCGGTGGAACGGGCGCCGGGACTGCCGATGCGGCGGGCCGCGCAGCCCGAGGAGATCGCCGGCGCGGTGGCCTACCTGCTGTCCGACGAGGCGTCCTACACCAACGGCGCAGACATTCGCATCACCGGCGGGTGAGCCTGGCACGTTGGCGAGCGCGAGAACGCGAGGGGTGCCGAGTGACGCTGACAGCATCCACCCCCAGGTTGTGCGGGTCCTCAGCGGTCAGTTCCGACTGGCGCGAGCGTACCGGGCCGCTGGGGCGTGGTCTCGGTGAGCTCCGACCTGAAGAACCGGACCCATCGCCGGCCCTGGATGTCGTAGAACTGGAATCCGACGTCGTCGGAGAATACCCCGGTTACGGTGGTGTTCTCGAGGTGGACCGTCATGGTCGCACCCGGCTGCAACGCGGCTCTCGTGTGGGATCCGGTTGTCACGACGAGGCGACCGCCCTTGAGGTCGAAACCGCCCCTTTCACCTTGCATCGGCACACGTCCGTGCCGAGCGTTGCCGATTCGCCAGTCAACGACAGAGTTCCGGTCGACATCCTTGGGGATGCGCTCGATGACCTCGACCTCGAAGAGTGGCGTGTTCCCGTGGTTGGTCAGTTCCGCGAGGAACGAGACGGCGGACACGCCGGTACCGGGTGGCCCGGCCACAGCCTGAACGAAGACGCCGGCGGTCGCCGCATATTGCTGTCGGAGCATCCTGCTCTCGAAGTCGACCGCGTCGCGGTACGCGTTCTCGATCGCCGCGCGATCCTTGTCCGACTGGATCCGGTCCCCGCGTTCGGTGCGTGCGACGTGCACCGCGACCCAGACCGCTGCCAGGGTTCCGGTGGCAGCAAGGAACTCCCAAGCAGCCTGCCAGTCCACGAGCCAGGACCGGATCAACTCGAATGCCTGACGAAGCGCTTCCTCCACAAGGAGCCATCATGACAGGAGCGTCGGTGTCGTTGATTTTCGGCGAGAATGTCCAAGACGCGACCCCAGCCCAGCGAGATGGACGCAGATCGGTCGGGTTGCAGGTGTCCCGAGTGGAGGGGCGATCGCGAGAATCGTGCCGACCGACAGGAACGTCGTCCAGAAGGCTGCGTCGCGCGCCAGCAGTTCGCCCTGGCGACAGCGGGACCGGTGATGTGCACCTTCTGACCCGTGGCAGTGCGAGCACCACGACGCCGTACTGCTCGCGCCCGCCGGTGCCAGACGCATGGAATCCGCAGAGGCTATCCGCGTCTTGAGCCGTAGGCTCCCCGCTATGAATCTCAAGCCAGCTGCTGATGTCCAGACCGCTCCGCTTGCCGCGCTCGGCCTGGTCGGCGGCTACCTGGTGGCTCGCGAGTCCGGCATCCGGCCGCTCGGTGGGGTGTTGCTCGGTGCCTGTGGAGCGTATGCGGGCCGCACCTGGCTGGCCAAGCGCGGCCCGCTGATCACCGTCGTGCTGAGCGCGCTCTACCTCGGGGGTTTCGGCGCCTCACACCCGCTGGCCAAGAGAATCGGTGCCTGGCCGGCTGTGCTGGCCGTTTCGGCCGTATCCGCCGGGGCCTCGTACGCGCTCAGCGACGCTCATCGCTCGACGGACTGACCCTCACCTGAGCTGACCCTCGTCAGGAACGAACCCTGGTCGAGCTGACGGTCAGCGGACGGGCGGCCGGAGCGACGATGCCGGCCACGACAACCATCGCCAGCACCGCGACGAAGGCGTGCAGGAGACCGATGTGCTCGCCGAGGAAGGCCAGCGCCGGCGGACCGATCAGGAACGCCGCATAGCCAACAGTCGCGGCTGCGCTGACCCGGGACGCCGCGGTCCGGGGGTCATCGGCGGCAGCCGACATGCCGACCGGTAGTCCGAGTGAGGTGCCAAGACCCCACAATGCGATACCCACCGCAGCGGTCACCGCGCTGGGTCCGAAGATCGTGACCAGCAACCCGACGGCAGCCACCGACGCTGACGTACGCAACGTGGCGACCCGACCGAAGCGGTCGATCAATGCCGCCCCGGTCAGCCGGCCGACGGTCATGGTCACGACGAAGATGCCGAACAGGGCCGCGCCGATGGTCTCACTGACGCCGTAGCCGTCGACCGTGGCGAGGGGCAGCCAGTCCTCGGCCGCTCCTTCGGCGAAGCCCATGCCGAGCACCATCAGGCCGATCAGCAGGGTCCGTGGATCGGCCCAGACCGCAAGTCGCTCGGCGGTGGTCAGCTTCGGCTGTCCCTGGCCTACTCGGCCGATCCCGATCGGCAGCAGCCGTACGGTCGGGATGGCGACAATCGGCACGATCAGCGCGGCCAGGATCAAGTGCAGGCCGACCGGAAGTCCCAGATGTGCGGCAAGCACCCCGAGCGCGGCGCCGGCAAGGGTTCCCAGGCTGTACATCGCATGGAAGGTCGGCATCACGGTGCGTCCGAGTGCACGCTCGTTGGCCGCGCCGGCGACGTTCATCGCCACCTCGCCGCTGCCGAAGCCCAAGCCGAAGAGCACCAGTCCCGCGAACGCGATGGGGGCGGTGCCCAGCATCGTGCCGACGGCGATGACGCTCAGACCAGCGGCCGCGGTGATCAATCCGGTACGGATTACCGGACCGGCACCGAGTCGAGTGATCGCCGGGCCGGCCGAGAGAAGCCCGATGACGGCGCCGCCGGCCATCGCGAAGATCAGCCAGCCCATCGCCGCGGTGGAGGCGTCCAGACTGTCGCGGACGGCCGGCGTGCGGGAGACCCAGGCGGCCAGTGCGAAGCCGCCGGCCGCGAAGAGAGCGAACATGGCGTTCCGCCAGGTGCGGAGGTGCCGGGCATGGGAGCTCAGAGCAGACGTGTCGAGCGGAAGAACAGGAAGATCGATGCGCTCGTGGCGCAGCGCGGACATGATGGAAGAACCTCGTTGCTGAGTGTTGGTGGGGCGTCAGCGTTGACTACTTGTACGATCGTACAGTTTCGTGTACGTATGTACAAGGCTCCACCTGGGGCCGGCTATTCCCGTGATCCGCTGGGGTCGATGCCGATCAGCCGGCTCAGGGCCTGGCGGATCTCGTCGGCGTCGCTCGACTCTCGCGCCAGTCCGCGATAGGTGAAGACGCCCTCGATGAAGGTGTCGACCAGCCGTGCGGTCACCGGATCGAAGAACCGGGCCAGTGCCTGCTGACTGCGGGCGAACCAGGCTTCGACGAAGCACTTGACCGCCGGACGGCGGATCGCGTACGCGTAGAGTTCATAACTCAGCGCCAGATCGCGCGGCTCCTGGAAGTCGTCCAGCATGAAGCCGGTGACCTCGGTGATCGCCTCGGCCACCGTTCGCGCCCGGGCCAGCCGGGTCTCGAACCGTTCGGAGATCTCATCGGCGAAGCGCCCGAAGGCCGCGCCCAGCAGGTCATGCAGATCGGCGAAGTAGTAGGTGGTCGAGCCGAGAGGCACCCCAGCCGCCGCAGCGATCCGGCGATGGGTGGTGCCCGCGACGCCGTACTCGACGATCACCTCGAGGGCCGTGTCGATGAGCAGGTCGCGACGGGATCCGGCTGCCGGAGACATAAGGGTCACGCTAACGCGATCACGGGTAGAGGATCGACGGTGTTGCGGCCGGATCAGCCGCCGAGCTGCGGCAGGAACGCGGCAAGCACGCTGGTGATCAGTGGCGTGAAGACGCTGAGCAGGGTCAGCGGGTTGCGCAGCACGGGCGTGTCGAGATGGAGCAGTACGGTCAGCCGGTCCTTCTCCTTCGTCCAGGTCTCGTCGTGTTCGGGCACATCCGACGGTCGCTGGTCGTCGACCCACTCCGAAGCCGCGCTGCGCCAGGAGGCGATCAGAGGTACGGCGATCGCCAGCCCGACCACCGCGAAAGCCGCCCCGTACAACAGCACGTTGATGGCCGGGAAGTCGGATACGCAGCCTGCCGGCACCGTGTCGGCAGGTGGCTCATAGCCAGGCGCGCACTGCGGGCGCGCGGCGAGGAAGGCGAAGCGCAGCGCGCCGGCGGTCAACACGGCTGCCGCCACTGCGACGGCAAAGGCGCCGAGGCAGGCGACGATGCGTTGCCAGAGCCGGGTCAACTCGCCGAAACCGAGGATCCCAGTGTCTCGTCCCCACGGCCGCAACCGGTAGGGCCGGCAGCGGTCCTGGCACAGCCAGGACAGAGCGACCCACGGAATCGCGGCGACCAGCCCGGTGAACAAAACGGTACGGGTACGGTGCGCGAGCAATGGCACCGGGATGTCGGGATTGCGGCCACCTCCGGTGATGATCATCGTCGCGACCGCGATCACCAGGCCGGTCGGCAAAACCAGGTAGATCGCCAGGCGGTGGCCGGAGACCGGCACCAGTCCGCTGCGTCGAGCGCCGACCAGCGAATACACCCCCGCTGCGAGGCCGAACAGGAAGACGACGATGGCGACGGCAGCGACCGCACGCCAGGTCAGCCAGGCGACTGCGAACGTCTCCCGGTCGGCGTCGCTCAAGGGCGCGCCGAGTCCGGATGCGGTGTCGGCGCCAGCGGACAGGTTCGTCCCCAGATCGAGCAGCACGATGGTGCTGACGAGCAGCACGAGCGTGGCGAGCGAGTACGCCGGCGCCGGTAGCCGTAGCAATCGGGTGCTGACACCGACTCCACCTGCGCGTGACGGGGTTTCCTCCACACGAGGAAGGAGTCTGAGCCGCCGGATGTGATACCGCACCGGTCCGCGGCGGGCGCCGTTCGACACAGCCCAGCGGGACCGCCCTTGCAGGACCACAATGGTCGAGTAGATTCGCGTTCGCTCGCGGTGAGAGCAACGATGTGAGAACGAGAGAGAAGACAACTGATGACGGAACAGGTGACGGGAACCTCGCGGGTCAAGCGCGGGATGGCGGAGATGCTCAAAGGCGGGGTGATCATGGACGTGGTCACCGCCGAGCAGGCCAAGATCGCCGAGGACGCCGGGGCAGTGGCGGTGATGGCGCTTGAGCGGGTCCCGGCTGACATCCGTGCCCAGGGCGGGGTCGCTCGGATGAGCGACCCGGATCTGATCGACGGCATCATCGCCGCCGTGTCGATCCCGGTGATGGCCAAGGCTCGGATCGGGCACTTCGTCGAGGCGCAGGTGCTGCAGTCCTTGGGCGTCGACTACATCGACGAGTCGGAGGTGCTGACCCCGGCCGACTACGCGCATCACATCGACAAGTGGGCGTTCACGGTGCCGTTCGTCTGCGGCGCGACCAACCTCGGTGAGGCGCTGCGCCGGATCACCGAGGGGGCGGCGATGATCCGCTCCAAGGGCGAGGCCGGCACCGGCGACGTCTCCAACGCGACCACCCACATGCGTCAGATCCGCGACGAGATCCGCCGGCTGACCACGCTGCCGGCCGACGAGCTGTACGTGGCCGCCAAGGAGTTGCAGGCCCCGTACGAGCTGGTCCGCGAGGTTGCCACCGCAGGCAAGCTGCCGGTGGTGCTGTTCACTGCCGGCGGCATCGCCACCCCGGCGGACGCGGCGATGATGATGCAGCTGGGCGCCGAGGGCGTCTTTGTCGGGTCCGGCATCTTCAAGTCCGGCAACCCGGCGGAGCGGGCGGCGGCGATCGTCAAGGCGACCACCTTCTACGACGACCCGGATGTGATCGCCAAGGTCTCCCGTGGGCTCGGCGAGGCGATGGTCGGTATCAATGTGGAGGATGTGCCCGAGCCGCACCGGTTGGCCGAGCGCGGCTGGTAGGCGCGAAGGTCCTGGTCAGAGGCAGGATCGATGCGTTCCGGTCTGACCGGTAAGGGCGAGGCGATAGTCGGCACGTGATGCCTCGGTCCGAGCACGTCCGCGACCGCGAAGACGATCTGCTGGTTGTCGGCGGCCTGGTAGAACAGCGACTTAGGTTCTGCGGAACAGCGACTTAGAGCTTGCAGAACAGCGACTTGCGGGGTGTCATAGTGCTGTGACTTCGAACGACATTCTTCCCCGCCATGCACTTCCGTGGGCGAAGGAGCTGGTCGAATCCTTCCCTGTTGTCGTCGTTGAGGGCGCGCGGCAGGTGGGCAAGAGCACGCTCGCCACGATGCTCGTCGAGGGCTCGGAACGCGCAGCGCGCTATCTCACGCTGGACGACGACGTTCTGCGGGCCGCCGCGCAGAACGACCCGCAGGCCTTCGTGAACCAGCTCCCCGACGGGATGCTCGTTATTGACGAGATCCAGCGCGCCCCCGAGTTGCTGCTGCCGATCAAGGCGTCCATTGACCGCCATCGCACCCCGGGCAGGTTCCTGCTCACTGGGTCGGCTGATCTGCTACGGCTCGAGCGGACGCCTGACTCCCTCGCGGGCCGAGCCGTCACACTGCCGCTGCGGACCCTGAGCCAGGGAGAGATCAACGGTCGCCTTGACGACTTCGTGACCCGCTTCGTTGCCGGCGTGGATCCCTTCGACGTCCGCTCGACAGTTTCGCGTGAGGACTACGCGAACCGTCTAGCAGCGGGTGGGTATCCGGAGGTCTTCCGCCGATCACCGCGACTGCGTACGGCCTGGTTCGACGGCTACGTAGACCGCATCGTCCAGCGAGATGCCCGCGATGTCCGACGCCTCGTTGACGGCAACCGCTTAGCAAGTGTCCTCCGTCTGGTCGCGGCGAACCAAGCCGGCGAGCTGGTTCGCGCCCGGCTCTCGCGGGACGCCAATGTCCCCGAGACGACCATGTCCGCTTACCTTGACCTCGTGGAGACGCTCTACCTCGTCGAGAGGATTCGACCGTGGCCAGGAAATCTCACGACTCGCCAGACCGGGAAGGCCAAGGGCATCATCACCGATTCGGCGCTCGCCATGCACCTCTCGGGGGTCACGCCCGCTCGCGCCGCCGCACTCGTCGGCGGTGGCGAACTACTGGGTCATCTGTTGGAGGGTTTCGTGGTCTCCGAGCTGCGCAAGCAGCAGACCTGGAGCGACACCAGGTTCTCTGTCTTCCACTACCGCGAGACGTCGGGTTTGGAGGTGGACGTTCTCCTTGAGCTCGACGACGGTCGGATCCTCGGCCTCGAGGTGAAGGCGAAGCAGACCTACATGCCTGAGCACTTCCGTGGCCTGCGGCGGCTCGCCGATCGACTGGGCGATAGGTTTCTGGGCGGGGTTGTGCTCGGCACCGCGGACCAGGGCGTGCGGTTCGGCGAGAACCTCGTCGGTTTGCCTATCGCCTCTCTATGGGAGCTCTGACTGGATTCGTCGGCGATCTCGTGGTTGCTCGGATGCGGTCAGAGTTACCTGCACGGGAATGCTCATCAGCACTGCGCCGTGGCCTGCGCGGGTGCCGCGGCAGCTATTCTGGCGGCCATGTTCGGCACTTCTCCTGCGGTACGTCGGCTGGCCTGGCACTGGTGACCGCGCGACCAGTCATCGGAGTCCTCGCCCTGCAAGGAGACGTACGTGAGCACGCAGCCATGCTGGTTGCTTGTGGTGCCGAGCCGCGGGCCGTCCGGCGACCCGAGGAGCTGACCGGCCTGGCGGGCATCGTGATCCCGGGCGGGGAGTCGACCACGATCGACAAGCTGTCCCGGATCTTCGAGCTGCGTGACCCGCTGGTCGCCGCGATCCGGGCTGGGCTGCCCGCCTACGGCAGCTGCGCCGGGATGATCATGCTCGCCAACCGGCTGGCGGATGCGCCGCCCGATCAGCAGACCTTCGGCGGCCTGAACGTCACGGTCCGGCGCAATGCCTTCGGCCGGCAGACGGAGTCGTTCGAGGCCGATCTGACCGGCGGCTGGCCGGCGGGCGAGCCTTTCCGGGCAGTCTTCATCCGGGCGCCTGAAGTGGTGGCGTACGGACCCGAGATCGAGGTGCTGGCCACGGTGCCGCGGGCCGACGGCTCCGAGCACGTCGTCGCCGTGCGCCAAGGCAGTCTGCTCGCAACCGCTTTTCATCCCGAGGTCGCCGGCGACGCCCGGATCCATGCCTATTTCGTGGAGTTGGCCTGCAACGTGGCGGCCGCTTGACCGCGGCTGCTAGCTGACAGGTTGGATGAGCCCGGGCAGTCCGGCGATGTCGTCCACGGTGCGAATGCCGAGCGCTCGGACCTGCTCGCTGACATCGACCGGGACCTCGCCACCGGTCTCCTCGTTCAAGACGCCACCCATGAAGATCTGCCCGTCGTAGTCGCGCTCGTGGACGGCATCGGCGATCGCCCGGGCCTGCCGGAGCGCGCCACCGTTGTAGGTCGAGACGATCACCGTGTCCGCGTTCTCGGCCTCGGCGGCGGCGATGACTGCCGCGGGATGCGAGTCACCGGGCAGCAGGATCACCTCAGCGCCAAGGGACATCAAGACTTTGACGAGTACGTCCCGGATCAGGTCGTGGACGTCGAGGCTGGCGACGACGATCCGGACCCCGTCGAGCCGTACGGACGTGTCGCGCATGATCGTGGCGAGCATCGAACGCGAGGTCTGCGCCTTCCACGGCTCGAGGTCGCCGAGACCCTTCGGTGGCCGCAGGTCGATCCGCGCCTCCAGCGTGCGGACGTCCATCCGACGCAGCGCGAGGAGGACATCGTACGCACGCCGGACGTCGACGCCGTCCTCCTCGAGCACGCCGAGCGCCCGTCGGGCCCACTCGTGGGCATACCGAACTCCCTCGTACGCCTGTGCTTCCAGCCGCTCCCAGGCGAAGAGATCTGCGCTCCGGCGGGCTTCACGCTCGATCTCGCGACCCAACTGGTGGACTTCGAGGATGTCGGTGGCATCCGGGATGCGGAGGTTCTCGGTCAACGGGACCGGATTGATGGCGTGGCCGGTCGGCCGTCGTAGCTGGGTGGCGATGTCGACCAGCAGATAGCTGGACAGGACCGCCTCGTTGTGCACCCGGTCCTTGGTGTAGTCCACGGTGTTCCCGTAGATCATCGAACCGACCGCATCCGGCTCGTGCAGCTGAGGCATGGCGAGCGCGATCAATGCCCGGGCGGCCGGCTGTGGAACCAGACCGCCGAAACAGTGGCCGAGCCGGGCGCCGAGCATTCCTTCGATGATGTGCGACTCCAGAGCCGCCCAGCCGAGGTAGTTCGCGTAGTGCTTGAGCTGCATCGCCGGGCCGTCGTCGAGATAGGAGTGCACGACCGCACCGCGATCCCGAGCTGCGGCCATCTGCTGCAGCGCTCCGACGGTCGCGGTGGTCACCTCGACGTCATCGCCGCCACCCGGGATGTCGAAGGTGAAGAACTGGCCGAGGTTGCCGACGGTGGTGACCCCGTGGGCCAGCGCGTGGCGGCAGTTCTCCTCGGATGCCGCCGTACCGATCATGAAGTCGCCCAGGTGCGGCTGGGACAAGGACTGCTCGCCGACCGCCCGCCACTCGTCACTGCTCAGGACGGGTCCGGTCTCCCGTGGGATCGAGTCCCGGCGGGCCTCGGGCAGACTCATCGCCCGGTCGAGACAGAGACCGAACCGATCCAGCACGTGTCCGCTCGCGGCCAGCTCACCGACCACGTGCGCCAGCGCCCGCAGCGTCGCGTCCCAGGTGTTCAGCCCGATGTGGGCGTGATACATGATCTTGCCGGTCGCCACGCATCGACGCTTGTAGTCGTACTCGGAGGCCAGACCCACCGAGCGACAGAACCCAGAAACGCCGATCTCCGTACCCACGGCCACGTCCGTGCCCCGATCAGCCGCCGATGCGGACCTTGGCCTTGTCGTCGGGCAGTTCCACGAAGGTCTGACCGGTGGCCATCTTGAGCGGGGTGCCGTCGGCGAGGGTGAAGCTGAACGGCTCGGCGACGCCGCCCTTCTTCCAGATACCGGTCACGTACTTGCCGCGGTTCGCGTAGTAGAACGTGCCCTTTTTGTTGATGATGTCGTGCAACGGCTCGTCATGCCCACCTCCTCGGAAGATCTTGCCGAAGTGGGAGTTGGCCTTGATCACCAAGACGTTGTCGACCGAGATCCGGGTGCCGTTGGCCATCACGTGCGGACCCCACGGCATGCTCCGCTTGTAGCGCTTGGTCTTGGCGTCGTAGCTGTAGGACATGAAGTAGTCGTCGCCCTTGTACGGCACCTTGATCTTGGTGGCCTTCTTGCCCTTGGTGGTGCTGACTTCGGCAGCCGACGACGCCCAGGGGAAGTATTGCTGCTGTGGGCCCTTGCGGAACCGCTTGGTTTGCTTGCGCAGCACCGCCGGGTGGCAGACCGTCGCTCGGTCGTAGTAGGTCTGGCCCTGGTAGGTGTAGACGCGTGACGGATCGGTCCCGTACGACCCGGTGCCCCGGGTGGCCATGTACGAGAGCATCCCCTCGACGTGCTTGCGGTAGTGCTTGACGTAGTTGATCACCCACCTGGCGGCGCCGGTGTTGCCGATGATGGCGTCCATCGGGCTCAGCAACGGGATGTCCACCGGCCGGATCGAGCGCACCGGCATCACGGTCTCCGCGTCCTTGGAGTGATAGACCGGGACCAGCCGGGTGCCGCTGTGCCCCTGGGCGTCCAGGTAGCCCTCCAACTCGACGAACACGATGTCGGCCTTGTCGATGCCTTGCTGCGGATGCTCGTACTTGTTGTCGGGCACCTTGACCGCGACCGCGGCATGGTGAGCCTTCTCGGGGTCTTTCAGCAGCACCCCGGTCAGCGGCCAGCGTGGCCTGGTGTCGACCTTGGGCGTGGGGGTCGGCGTCGGCGTCGGGGTGCTCGGTGCCGGCGAAGGCGGCGGTGGTGGTTCGGTCGCGGCGGGGGCCTTGCGATGGTTGGCCAATCCGAAGCTCAGTGCGCCGATGCCGGCCACACCGGCACCGCCCAGTCCCAGCAGCGCCGTACGCCGGCTGATCTTCGCCATGAACCCCTCCATCCGGCCGTCGGTCGGCCGTCTCTCGACTTGCGGTCATCGTAGGGCCGTCCACAAGGAACCGCTGGTACGCAGCGCCAAAGCACGCCGCCGATCTCGTGAGAGGCTGCGGAAATGGCTGATTCCACGCAGGCGCCTTGCTGGCCGTCTTCGTCGCCGATCTCGTGGCTCATATCGCCGTCCACCCGCAACTGCCGGACCGAGCCGAGTTGGCTCACATGGTGTCCGTCTCGACCCGGGCGCTCGGGGTGATCGTCCTCCCGCTGATCTTCGTCGCGTTGTCCGCCCTGGGCGTCTGGGACGTGCCTCGGGCACTTCGCGCTTCGACGATCGCGCTGATCGTGTCGCTGATCGCCATCGGCTACCTCGCCGCCAGACGGGTCCCGCTTCGGCTGGGCCAGCGTTTGATCGTCCTCTTCGCCGAGTTCACCCTCGGCATCGCGGTCGTGTTGCTCGAAGTATTGGCTCACCACGGCTGACGGTACGTCCGCAAGTGCAGCGTTGCTGTGGCAGACTAGGCGGCGCTGTTGCAGTTCTTGAGCCGTGGCCCGTGCTACGCCCCTGGGAAGTTGCGTGGGCGTTGGCTAGTCCGTCGTCCGACAGCGGGAGCCTCGCGAAGGTCGGAGTCTCCAGACGGAAGGTGAACAAACATGGCGCAGGGAACTGTGAAGTGGTTCAACGGCGAGAAGGGCTACGGCTTCATCGCAGTCGACGGTGGCGGTGCTGACGTCTTCGTGCATTACAGCGCGATCGACGGCAGCGGCTACCGCAGCCTCGATGAGGGTCAGCGGGTCGAGTTCGAGACCACGCAGGGTCCCAAGGGTCCGCAGGCCGATCGGGTTCGCGCGATCTGAGCTGAGCCGTTCGACCCGACAGGGTCTACGACACCTCGAGCGCCGGTCTGCGGACCGGCGCTCGAGGCGTCTCCGGGCTCTGGCTTTCTCTGGGCTCGGAGTGGGTGCCGAGACCTGGCGTCAGCCGGCTTGCTGGGTCTGAGCGGCCGCAGCGGCGGCACCGATGATGCCGGCGTTGTTGATGTTGGTGGCGAGCACGATCGGCGTGCGTGGCTTGAGATAGTGCAGCCAGAGTTCTGGGTTCTTGGTGATCCCGCCGCCGAGCACGAACAGCTTCGGCCAGACCAGCCCCTCGAGATACTTCAAGTAGTGCTCCGCGTGGCCGGCCCATTCCTCCCAGGTGTGGTTGTTGCGCTTGCGGGCGGAGGCTGCCGCGTACGTCTCGGCGTCGAGTCCGTCGAGCTCGAGATGGCCGAACTCGGAGTTCGGCACCAGTTGGCCGTCGCTGATCATCGCGGTGCCGATACCAGTGCCGAGAGTGACCAGCAGCACCACACCTGAGACACCCTTTGCCGCGCCGAACCGCGCCTCGGCCAGGCCGGCCGCATCGGCGTCGTTGAGGAAGACGCTCGGCCCCGACAGTCGGGATCCGACCAGCTCCGCGAGTGAGGCACCGATCCAATCCGGATGCAGGTTGGCCGCCGTGTGCACGACGCCGTCGAGGACGACACCGGGAAACGCCACGCCGACCGGACCAGCGAAGTCGAAGTGCGCCGCGACGGCTACGACGGTGTCGGCAACCGCGGCCGGCAGCGCCGGACGCGGGGTGTCAAGCCGGAACCGGTCGCTGACCAACGCTCCGGTCTCGAGATCGACCAAGGCTCCCTTGATGCCGGTGCCACCGATATCGATGCCCAGCGCAATATTCGCAGTCTCGTTCACTGTGTCCCTTCCGTGAAACCTCGTCGGTGAAGTCTGGTGCGGGCGAGGGGAATCCCGCCCGGAGGGGAGGCTAAACCACCCAGGAGAATGAATGGAGTGTGGTGGCGCCTCGCGAGAATCCGAGCCGCTTCGGCGGATCGGCGCCCGAGGCTCCCTCCGGTGACAGCACGTTCACCCTGCCGCAGGTCCGCAGGTGCCCCGCTGCGCTTCGCGCAGGAACGCACCCGCTCAGGCAAGACAGGTCGCCCGGCGCCACCACACTTCAGCCGTGCCGGGGAGAAAGTCAGCCTGACCGGGAGTGTCAGGCTGACGGGGAGTGTCAGGCTGATGGGGAGTGTCAGGCTGACCGGGGGAGTCGGGCTGGTTGGGGGTGGTCATGCGCATCGACCCGGATGAGGGGATCGCCCGCGGGCTCGCCTGGGCACTGCTCGCCGCAGCCGAGTGGGACAAGGCGGCGCTGACCAGCGCGCTTGGCCACGCACTCGGTCGCCGGCATCGCTGGATCCCGAAGGTGGTCACCGAGGTGTTGGCGGCCTATCCGCGGGCCCCGATCGATCGGCCTCACGAGCTGACCGGATTCCTGCGGACCGGAACCTCGTTGGTCCACTCTCTCGCCCGAGCCCGCCGACAGGGTCGCGCCGTCCGGCTCCAGCACATTCCGATGGTCACCGGGACGATGGGGCTGCGCCACTGGCCGGTGCCTGAGATCGACGATCTGGGCGGACTCGCCCTGCTCCTGGAACTGCCTTTGGAGCAGTTGATCTGGGCAGCTGACACCCAGGGCCGGCAACGCGCGACGCGGTCTGGACCGCTGCACCTCTACCGGCACACCTGGCGGCCGAGACCCGGGGCAGCGCCCCGGCTGCTCGAATCCCCGACTCCGTTGCTGCGAGCGGTGCTGCGCCGGGTGCTCGATCGCATCCTGGTGTGGGTGCCGGTACATCCGGCAGCGCACGGATTCGTACCCGGTCGCAGCGCGCCCAGCAATGCCCGGGCACATGTTGGCGCGGACGTCGTCATCTGCCTCGACCTGCGTACCTTCTTCACCTCCATCACCGCCGCCCGAGTCAACGGGCTGTTTCGCGTGATGGGCTATCCCGAACCGGTGGCCTGGACGCTCGCGGCCTTGTGCACCCATCAGACTCCGGCCCACGTCCTGGCGGCGATGCCGGCAGGTGGTGACAGCACAGTGCGGCACCGGCAACGTGCTGAATTGCGAGTTCGGCACCTGCCGCAAGGTTCGCCCACCTCGCCGGCGCTGGCGAATCTGGCAGCTCACGGATTGGACCGCCGGCTCGCTGGGCTGGCCGACAGGCTCGGACTCACCTACACCCGCTATGCCGACGACCTGACCTTCTCGGGCAGTTTGGGGAACGGGATCGGCGTACCTCGGCTGGTCGGTGTCATCGGCGAGATCGTCCGCAACGAAGGTTTCGTGCTCAACACCAGCAAGACTCGGGTTCGACACACCGGTGAGCGGCACGAGATCACCGGTCTGGTCACCAACCAGCAGCTGTCGGTGCCGCGGGCGTACCACGACCAACTGCGAGCGGTGCTGCATGACGCGGTCATGCACGGCCCGGCAGTCGCCAACCGAGCTGGACTGCCGAACTTTCGTGACCACCTGGCCGGTCGCGTCGGCTGGGTTGAGTCGGTGAATCCGGTGCGCGGGCGCCGGCTCCGCGCCCAGTTCGACGCCATCGCCTGGCCCGACTGACGAATCCCAATCGATGAGAACTCCGTCTCGGCGGCTGACGGAAACCGTTAGACCTCACCGACGGGACTTGAAGTTCGAGAATCTGCCACACAGGCGGCGGATCCGGCGGGTAAATCGCGTGAGGAAGATGGTGTGTGGCAGATTATCGAAATCTGCACCCGGCTGGCACTGACGCTGTAGCGGCCTTCTTGGGCACCACTAGGATCGAGCCCCGTGAGTCGACCCCGTCCGCTGTCCGGTTTCCCCGAATACACCCCTGAGCAACGCATCATCGAGCAGTACGTGCTGGATCGGCTGCGGGAGACCTTCGAATTGCACGGGTTCGCGTCGATCGAGACCCGGGCGGTCGAGCCGCTGGACCGGCTGGCCAAGCAGGGTGAGATCGACAAGGAGGTCTACGTCGTCCAGCGGCTCCACGCTGCCGAGGACGCCAAGGCCGAACTCGGATTGCACTTCGATCTGACGGTACCGTTCGCACGGTATGTGTTGGAGAACGCCCACCAGCTGCAGTTCCCGTTCCGGCGCTATCAGATCCAGAAGGTCTGGCGCGGGGAGCGACCGCAGGAGGGCCGGTTCCGCGAGTTCACCCAGGCCGACATCGACATCGTCGACAACACCACCCTGGCCGCACACCACGACGTGGAACTGCCGCTGGTCACGTTGCAGGCGCTCGAGCGGTTGCATACGGACCTGGGGCTGCCACCAGTCCTGATGCGGGTCAACAACCGGCGGCTGGCTCAGGGTTTCTATGCCGGGCTTGGCATCACCGACACCGCCGCTGTGCTGCGGCAGGTCGACAAGCTGGACAAGATCGGCCCCGACAAGGTCATCGAGCTGCTGATCGAGCAAGGACTTTCCGATGCCCAGGCCCAGGCGTGCGTCGGCCTTGCGGATATCTCCACAGCCGATGCCTCCTTTGTCGACCAGGTTCGGGCCCTCGGCGTCACAGACCCAGAGCTGGACGAAGGCCTGGCGCTGCTGGCCGCCGTGGTCGAGACAGCCCACCGGCACGTGCCGGGCCGGCTGGTCGCCGACCTCAAGATCGCCCGCGGCCTGGACTACTACACCGGCACTGTGTACGAGACCGAACTGGTCGGCTTCGAGAAGTGGGGCTCGGTGTCCTCCGGCGGCCGGTACGACTCCCTGGCTTCCGACGGAAAGACCACCTACCCGGGCGTCGGGCTCTCGATCGGGGTCACCCGGCTGCTCGCCCCGCTGTTCTCCCGTGGTCTGCTGACCGCCTCACGGCCGGTGCCCACGGTGGTGCTGATCGCAGTGGACAACGAGGAGTCCCGTGACGACGCGATCGCAGTGGCCGAGCGGCTGCGCTCCCGCGGCATCGCAACGGAGGTCGCGCCGAAGGCGGACAAGTACGGCAAGCAGATCCGTTACGCCGACCGCCGTCGGATCCCGTACGTGTGGTTTGGCGTCCCACCGCACAGCGAGGTGAAGGACATCCGCACCGGCGAGCAACTGCCGGTCGATCCGGGGCGTTGGGAGCCCGAGGGCGTCGACTTGAAGCCGACGGTGCGTGGGCCGGCCTGACGAGCGCCAGGCGTGACAGACGGGAGGCTCAGTTGCGCTGATACGGCGTGTCGCGCGCGTGGCAGCGTTTGAGCCGCGGGTTTGTCACTCCGGCGCGCCGCGCTGGCGGGTGTCACAGCCGAACTGGCAGGCTCATGCCGTGACGATGCCGCGGACCGGGCACACGGTGCTCGCCGAAGCTGACAGCGCGGCCTTCGGCTCCTTGCGCCGGTGGCCGAGCTCCCGCAAGGAGCGATATGCCCTTGGCAAGTCGCTGCGCAAGAAGGTTCCCCGATCCTCGCTCGGGCACTGGGAGGTGCGCAGCGACCGGCCCGATCCGGTAGCCCTGATCCAGCAGTCCCATCAGGGTCGGCTCGATTGGCTGATCCCGATCCGGGTGGCGCGGATGGTCGGCTCGCCGTACGGGTTCCTGCGCGGCAGCGCGGTGGTGATGGCCGAGGACGTGGCCAAGTTGCCGGCCACCGGCATCACACCGGTGATCTGCGGCGACGCTCACCTGGGCAACTTCGGTTTCTACGCCTCGCCCGAGGGCGAGTTGGTGATCGACCTCAACGACTTCGACGAGGCTCACCCGGGCAGCTGGGAGTGGGACCTGCGGCGCCTGGTCGCGAGCATCTGGGTGGCGGGCCGGGAAAACGGCAGCAGTGAGCGCCAATGCGCCGACTCGGTCGCCTCCTGTGTGCGGGCGTACCGGGACGAGGTTCGCTATCTCGCCGACCAGCCGCTGCTGATGCGCTCCTACAACCGGCTGGACGTGGAGCGGCTGCGGGAGACCGCGACCGAGAAGTCATTGCGTGCCGAGATAGCTCGATCCGCGAGACGCGCCCGGCAGCGGACCTCTGACCGGGCGCTGCCACGATTCACCCGCGAGCACGCCGGGCTGCGGCAGATCGTCGAGGAGCCGCCGTTGATCACCCACATCATGCGCTCGGAGGAAGAGGCGATCGGGATCGCCTTGGACGACTATCTGGGCACCCTCGCCACCCACTGGCAGCGGGTGGTCGGCGGCTACACGATCGTCGACATCGCCCACAAGGTGGTCGGCGTCGGGAGCGTCGGCCTACGCGCGTACGTGGTGCTGTTGCAGGGCAGCAGTCCCGACGACATGGTGTTCCTGCAACTGAAACAGGCTCGCCGGTCGGTGCTGGCGCCGTATGTGCACGGCGAGTCCGCCTGGCACGCCCACCAGGGCCAGCGCGTGGTGGAGTATCAGCAGGCGCTGCAGACCGTCAGCGACCCGCTGCTCGGTTGGACCACGGTGGGGGAGCATCAGTACTACGTCCGCCAGTTCCGCAACATGAAGGGCACCATCGCACTCGATGCCATCGACGCGGCCGCGCTCACCGACTATGCCGGCATAGTCGGTCATCTGCTCGCCAAGGGCCACGCCCGGACCAGCGGTGCGTCGATGATCGCCGGCTACTTCGGCAAGGGAGACGACATCGAACGGGCGATGTGCCGGTTTGCTGCCGCGTACGCCGACCAGACCGAGGCCGACCATGCCGCGTTCGTAGCCGCCGTCAAAGCGGGTCGGCTGCCGATCGAGCCGGGCGCGCTGGACAGCCGCGGATCGGCATTTCGTCCCTGAGCCGGCGGGAGCCCGTAGGATCGACCAGCCGTACGCGACCGCGTATCGGCAGCGTCCGAGGAGGAATCGTTCCGTGATCCGCACCCACGGCGCCGGCACCCTGCGTGCCGCCGACGCCGGTCAGTCCGTTGTCCTTGCCGGCTGGGTAGCCCGCCGCCGAGATCACGGTGGGGTGGCGTTCGTGGATCTGCGGGACGCCACAGGTGTCGCTCAGGTGGTGATCCGCGACGAGATCCTGGCGGCCGGGGGCGCGCACGACCTGCGCAACGAGTACTGCATCGCGGTCAACGGCGTGGTCGAGCTGCGGCCCGAGGGCAACGCCAACCCGGACCTGCCGACCGGTGAGATCGAGGTCGCGGCCACCTCGATCGAGGTGCTGAACCCCTCCGCGCCGCTGCCGTTCCAGATCGACGAGCGGGTCACGGTCGGCGAGGAAGCCCGGCTGAAGTATCGCTATCTGGACCTGCGTCGACCCGCCCCCGCCGCGGCGATCCGGCTGCGCAGCAAGGTCAACCAGGCGGCTCGTTCGGTGCTGCTTGACCGGGACTTCATCGAGATCGAGACGCCGACGCTGACTCGGTCCACGCCTGAGGGTGCGCGTGATTTCCTGGTGCCGGCCCGGCTGAAGCCGGGCAGCTGGTATGCGCTGCCGCAGAGCCCGCAGCTGTTCAAGCAGCTGCTGATGGTGGCGGGGATGGAGCGCTACTTCCAGATCGCCCGCTGCTACCGCGACGAGGACTTCCGCGCCGACCGGCAGCCGGAGTTCACCCAGCTCGACATCGAGATGAGCTTCGTCGACCAGGACGACATCATCGAGCTCGGCGAGGCGTTGGCCACCGCCATCTGGGCGCTGATCGGCTATCAGGTGACGACCCCGTTCTCGCGGATCACCTATGCCGACGCGATGGAGCGCTATGGCACCGACAAGCCGGACCTGCGGTTCGAGACCGAGATCACCGACCTGACCGGCTTCTTTGCCGAGACGCAGTTCCGGGTGTTCCAGGCCGACTATGTGGGAGCGGTCGTGATGCCTGGTGGTGCCTCGCAACCGCGGCGGACCTTCGACGCGTGGCAGGAGTTCGCCAAGCAACGCGGGCACCGAGGTCTGGCGTATGTCACGTACGCCGAGGACGGCACCCTCGGCGGCCCGGTGGCCAAGAACATCTCCGAGACCGAGCGCGCTGGGCTCGCCGCCGCCGTCAGCGCCCAGCCCGGCGACTGCGTGTTCTTCGCCGCCGGGGCACGGCGGGGAGCTCAGGCGCTGCTGGGCGCGACCCGGCTGGAGATCGGTCGCCGCTGCGGGCTGATCGACCAGAGCCAGTGGTCGTTCGTCTGGGTGGTCGACGCGCCACTGTTCGAGCCGGCCAGCGAGGCGGTCGCCGCCGGTGACGTGGCGGTCGGCTCGGGTGCCTGGACCGCGGTGCACCATGCGTTCACCTCACCGAAGCCGGAGTCGCTGGACACCTTCGACACCGATCCGGGCTCGGCCTTGGCGTACGCGTACGACCTGGTCTGCAACGGCAACGAGATCGGCGGGGGCTCGATCCGTATCCACCGCCGCGACATCCAGGAGCGGGTGTTCGCGGTGATGGGGCTGTCCGCGGAGGAGGCGCAGAGCAAGTTCGGCTTCCTGCTGGACGCCTTCCAGTTCGGGGCGCCGCCGCACGGTGGCATCGCCTTCGGCTGGGACCGGATCTGTGCGCTGCTCTCGGGCAGCGACTCGATCCGCGACGTGATCGCGTTCCCGAAGTCGGGCGGTGGCGTGGACCCGCTGACCGACGCACCGGCCCCGATCACTGCCGCGCAGCGCAAGGAGGCCGGTGTGGACGCCAAACCGGCGTCCTGACTTTGGTGCCTTGAGGTGCCAGTGCAGTTCGGGCAGACTCGGGGATCGGACTCCAGGCGTCTCCAGTCCAGTCATCCCGGCCCCTGTCGAATACCTCCGGAATCGCCTCGGCTGACCAGATCTTCGTCGACTGACCGGCGCTCGACTATCGTTCGGGTATGTCGGACCTGGTCGCGGAGCATAGAACTCGGTCATCGGACTGGCGGTCGCGACCGGTGACCTGGCTGGTCGGGACCGGGTTCGCGCTCGCCGTGCTGTCCCTCGTCGGGGTGGGCCTGCTTGTCGTGCGGGCCGATCGAGCGGGTCAGCCGGCCTTCGCCTTCCTGCAGTGGAATCTCTTCCTCGCCTGGATTCCGTTCGTGCTCGCGACCTGTCTTGCGGCTGTGCATCATCGGCGCGGTCCCCGCCCGCTGCTGTGGGCGCTCGGTGGAGCTTGGCTGCTGTTCCTGCCCAATGCGCCGTACATCCTCACCGACTTCATCCATCTCGGACGTCGGGACGGCGCGCCGTTGTGGTTCGATGCCGCGCTGATCGGCACCTTCGCCGCCACCGGGCTGATCCTCGGGTTGGCCTCGCTGCTGATCGTGCATCACGTCGTGGAGGCGCGGTCCGGGCGCGTGGTCGGCTGGGTCGTGGCGGTGGGATCCCTGGTGCTCAGCGCACTCGGCGTCTATCTGGGGCGCTTTCCCCGCTTCAACTCCTGGGACGTGATCACCGATCCGAACGGACTGATCGCGGTGGTGCTGGAGCGGCTCGCCGATCCGCTCGGCAACCCGTTCCTACTGCGGTTCGGCCTGTTGATGTCGGTCCTGCTGCTCGGCTGCTATCTGGTCGCCTGGGTGCTGGGGCGTGGAATCCTCGGGCCGCTCAACGGCCGCGTCACCCGCTGAGGGATCACACCCGACTTGCGCGGCGCATGAGCAGGCGACGGCCGATCACGTTCGGCAGCACGACCCACAAGCCCGCGGTGATCACCAGTTGCGCCCAGTTGAGGATGGTCATCGGGCCAGGTACGAGGTGCCCGGCCGCCCCCAGTGGGGTAAGCCAGTCCGCGGTGCCACGGGGGGCAAGGAAGCCGAGCAAGACGGTGACACTGATCGGCACGACGATGGTGCTCAGCGCGGCGAGGAAGAGTCGGGGAACCAGCAATCCGGCGGCGCAGCCGACGCCGACCGGGATGAGTTGCACCAGCACACTGCCGATGGCCGTCGGCACCGCGCCGGCCCAGGGATCGGCCAGCGGCTGAGACCCTTGGGCAACCATCACCGCGACGCCGGAGATCACGGCGACATACACGCCCATGACCAGGCCGTAGATGCCGGCAGCGATCCAACGGGTACGCAGCGGCTCGGCCGTCCGCGATCGGTAGTCGCCGTCTCGGTCCCGCAGGTCGAAGGTCAGCACCGCGGCAGCGAACGGCGTCAGCACCGAGACGGTGAGCTGGGCGAACGGCGTCACATCGGCGAAGGTTCGCATCTCAGCGGACAGGAAGAACGCCAGTCCGAACGCGGCACCGGCACCGACCAACACGGTCGCGATCACCAACGCGATCCGGGTCTCGCTGGCGAACAGTGCTCGCAGGCCGTCGCCGACGGTGCTTGTGGTCTTCACGTGCAACAGCTTTCTCTAGTCCCGGGAACGTGCTGACGCTATCCCGGTTGCTGACGGAAAACGGCCTGTCGCACCCCGAGTCGGGCGCGACACGCCGGGGTCTTGCCAATGAGAGTCAAATTCCCATCACGAAGAAATGTCGTGGTCGTGCATGAGCCTATGCTGGCCCCGCCATGAGTGAGGATCTGTTCGGTGGGCTGGTCGGCGCACCTGCGACACAGCCGACGACGGGCGGCAGCTTGGCCGACGCGCGCCGCGGAGATGACGCCGAGGACGATCTGAGCGGCCTGCCACTGGCGGTCCGGATGCGGCCGCGCACCCTGGACGAGATCGTCGGGCAGCAACATCTGCTGGCCCCCGGCTCGCCGCTCCGCAGGCTGGCTGCCGGGGAGCCGATGTCGGTGTTCCTGTGGGGACCACCGGGCGTCGGCAAGACCACCATCGCCGCGGTCGTCTCCCGCCAGACCGACTCCAAGTTCGTCGAGATCTCTGCGGTCACCGCTGGCGTGAAGGAGGTCCGGGCGGTCCTCGACCAGTCCCGACGCGACCTGCGGGTCGGCCGGCAGACCGTGCTGTTCGTCGACGAGGTGCACCGCTTCTCCAAGACCCAGCAGGACGTGCTGCTGCCGGCGGTGGAGAACCGGCTGGTCACCTTGATCGCGGCGACCACGGAGAACCCGAGCTTCTCGGTCATCTCGCCGCTGCTGTCCCGCTCGCTGCTGCTCACCCTCAAGCCGCTCACCGACGACGACATCTCCCGGCTGCTCGATCGTGCCCTGGTCGACCGGCGCGGTCTGCGCGACGCGTTCACTCTGACTGACCAGGCCAGGGCGACCATCCTGCGGCTGGCCGGCGGCGATGCCCGGCGCGCGCTCACCTATCTGGAGGAGTCGGCGGCGGGTGCGGCGGCCGTGGACTCCGCCGAGATCACCACCGACATCGTGGAGCAGGCCGTCGACAAGGCGGCCATCCGCTATGACCGCGACGGCGACCAGCACTACGACGTGATCAGCGCCTTCATCAAGTCCATCCGCGGCTCCGACGTGCAGGCTTCCCTGCACTATCTGGCCCGGATGATCGCGGCGGGGGAGGATCCACGCTTCATCGCCCGCCGGCTGGTGATCCTGGCCAGCGAGGACATCGGGCTGGCCGATCCGACCGCCCTGCTGACGGCGGTCGCCGCCGCTGATGCGGTCGCGTTCATCGGGATGCCGGAGGGCCGGATCAACCTCGCTCAGGCGGTGATCGCGCTGGCGTTGGCACCCAAGTCGAATGCGGTGATCACCGCGATCGACGCCGCCCTGTCCGATGTGCATGCCGGGAAGATCGGACTCGTGCCGCCGCATCTGCGGGACGCGCACTATTCCGGCGCGAAGGCGTACGGCCACGGCAAGGGCTACCAGTACGCGCACGACCATCCGCATGGCATCGCTCGGCAGACGTATCTGCCGGAGGAGCTGGCGGAGGCCCGCTACTACCAGCCCACCGACCACGGTGGCGAGGCTGCGCTGGCGACCCGGCTGGCACGAATAGAGCAACTGCTCGGGCGGGGCAAGGGGTAGGGTTCTCTATCGGTCCGCACTCTGGTCCGCTCCCGCACGCAAAGGAATCTCCCCATGACCCTTGGAGGCATCGCCGGCCTGATCGCCGCCATCGCCTTCGTCGCGCTGGTGGGGATGCTGGCCATCCCGTTGTGGAAGCTGGGCCGGGTGCTGGAGGAGCTCCGGTCCCAGGTCCATGATCTCGGCGAGGAGTCGGTCCCGATCCTGACCGAGCTGCAGGACACCGTGCGCACCACCAACAGCGAGATCGGCCGGATCGGCGAGGTGACCGAGGAGGTCGCCACGCTGAGCAAGAACGCGGCGTCGGTGTCGGAGAACGCGGCGCAGGTCAGCAGCCTGGTCACCCACGCGGTCGGCACGCCGATCATCAAGGTGCGTGCGCTGGCGTACGGGATCAAGGCAGGCTTCAGCGGTCGGAACGGCAGTTCTGCCGAGCTGGAGCAGAGGAAGGGCTGAGCATTGTTCGGACGCGTTTTCTGGTTCGCCGTGGGGGCTGGGGTCACGATCTATGTGGTGGTCAAGGCCCGCGACTACATCGCCCGGCACAGTCCCGAGGCACTGGTGGAGAAGGTGCAACACACGGTCGTCGACGCCGGCGGAGAGGCCAAGGCCTTCGTGGCCCGGGTCCGAGCTGCCACGGCCGAGCGTGAGGCGGAACTCCGCGAGACGCTCGGCCTGACCCAGTAGCCCACCGACCGGTTCACCCTCGACTCCGACCCGGGTCGAGATCAGCTTTGAGGACACACATGCAAACCGCCGAGATCCGGCGCCGCTTCCTGGATTTCTTCTCCGCGCGCGGCCATGAGGTGGTGCCGTCGGCGCCGCTGCTCTACAACGACCCAACCCTGCTGTTCGTCAACGCCGGCATGGTCCCGTTCAAGCCCTACTTCACCGGGGCCGAGCCGGCGCCGTACGCCCGTGCCACCAGCGTGCAGAAATGCGTCCGCACCCTCGACATCGAGGAGGTCGGCAAGACCACCCGGCACGGCACGTTCTTCCAGATGAACGGCAACTTCTCCTTCGGCGACTACTTCAAGGCCGAGGCGATCAAGTACGCCTGGGATCTGGTCACCACCTCGCAGGTCGCCGGCGGCCTCGGCTTCGATCCGGAGAAGGTCTGGGTCACCGTGCTGCACTCCGACGACGAGGCGGCGGCGCTGTGGTCCAACATCGCCGGACTGCCGGACTATCGGATCCAGCGGCGCGGGCTGAAGGACAACTACTGGCATATGGGCATTCCCGGCCCGGGTGGTCCGTGCAGCGAGATCTATATCGACCGCGGCTCGGAGTACGGGCCGGACGGCGGGCCGATCGTCGACGAGGACCGGTTCCTGGAGATCTGGAACCTCGTCTTCATGCAGGAGGAGCTGTCGGCGGTCCGCGCCAAGGAGGACTTCGATGTGGTCGGGCCGCTGCCGCGACCGAACATCGACACCGGCATGGGTCTGGAGCGGGTGGCGTACCTGCTGCAGGGCGTGGACAACCTGTACGAGATCGACGAGGTCTATCCGGTCATCGCCCGTGCTGCGGAACTGGCCGGTAATCGGTACGGCGCGAACCACGACGACGACGTACGGCTTCGGGTGGTGGCCGATCACGTCCGGTCGAGTCTGATGCTGATCGGTGACGGGGTGACCCCCGGCAACGAGGCGCGCGGCTACGTGCTGCGCCGGCTGCTGCGCCGGGTGGTCCGCTCGATGCGGCTGCTCGGGGTGGACGCACCGAGTTTCGCGGAGTTGTTCCCGGTCAGCAAGGACGCGATGAAGGGCTCCTACCCGGAACTCGAGACCGACTTCGCGCGGATCTCCGATATCGCGTATGCGGAGGAGGAGGCGTTCCGCGGCACCCTCAGCCAGGGCACCCACCTGTTCGACCTGGCGGTCACCGACGCGCGGTCGCACCACCAGTCCACCCTCTCCGGCGACCGCGCTTTCCAGTTGCACGACACCTACGGCTTCCCGATCGAGCTCACCCTGGAGATGGCGGGCGAGCAGGGTCTGGAGGTCGACGAGGCGGGGTTCCGGCGGCTGATGCAGGAGCAGCGGGACCGGGCCAAGGCCGACGCGCGCGCCAAGAAGGGGAGCGGCGTCAACACCGAGGTGTACGCGCGGCTCCGGGCTGCCGGCGAGACCCCGTTCACGGGGTTCGACACTCTCACCCAGGAGAGCGCGGTCCGCGGCATCGTTGCCGACGGCGAGCTGACCGAGGTCGCGCTGCCGGGCGACCAGGTCGAGATCGTGCTGACCGAGACCCCGTTCTATGCCGAGTCGGGCGGTCAGTCCGGCGACCACGGCGAGATCGTCACCGCCGACGGCCTGCGGCTGCAGGTCTTCGACGTGCAGCGACCGGTCAAGGGTCTGGTGGTGCACAAGGTGAAGATCGGCGAGGGCGAGTTGCGGACCGGCCAGACCGTGCAGGCCATCGTCGATTCCGACTGGCGGCTGGGTGCCTGCCAGGCGCACTCGGCGACCCACGTCATTCACGAGGCGCTGCACGAGATCCTCGGCCCGACCGCGCTGCAGGCGGGCTCGTTCAACCGGCCGGGTTATATGCGGCTCGACTTCCGCTGGAACCATGCCGTCAGCGACGACCAGCGGGCTCGGATCGAACAGTTGTGCAACGAGGCGATTCGGGCCGATCTCGGCGTCTCGGCGACGCTGATGCCGCTCGCCGAGGCGCGGTCCTCCGGCGCGATCGGCCTGTTCGGCGAGGTGTACGGCGAGATCGTCCGGGTCGTCGACATGGGCGAGGGTTGGTCTCGTGAGCTGTGCGCCGGCACCCACGTCGCACAGTCGGCTCAGGTAGGGCTGCTGGCCTTGAACGCGGAGTCGAGCGTCGGCTCGGGCATCCGCCGGGTCGAAGCGTTCGTCGGCATGGAGGCATTCCAGCATCTGGCGAAGGAACGGTCGCTGGTGATGGGTCTGGCCGACACCTTGAAGGTGCAGCCCGATCAGGTCGCCGACCGAGTCTCGCGGATGGTCGCGCAGCTGAAGGACGCCGAGCGGGAGATCGCGGCGCTGAAGTCGAAGAACCTGCTGGCCGGGGTCGATGCGATCGTCGCGACCTCCCACGACATGTGGGGGATCGGCTACATCAAGCACCGGGCCGACGGTGTGACCGGCAACGATCTGCGCAACCTGGTGCAGGAGGTCCGCAACCGGGTGGCGAGCACGGCGTCGGTGATCGCCGTGATCGGTGGCACGAAGGAGAAGCCTGCGGTGGTCATCGCCACCACGGAGGGCGCGCGGCATCGTGGCGCCAAGGCGGGCGAGCTGGTCAGGATCGCGGCACAGGCGCTGGGTGGACGTGGCGGCGGGAAGGATGACCTGGCGCAGGGCGGCGGCACGAATGCCGCCGGCATCGACCAGGCGTTCACCGACGTCGAGTACGCCATCGGCGCCATCGCCACGCAATAACTATGGTCGCGCTGCGCACATGACACGAGGTGACTTGTGACCGGGTTCCGGCCGGGGGCGCGGCTCGCTTTGGACTGGGGACAGGCCAGGATCGGGGTCGCGGCGTGCGATCCGGCGGGCACGCTCGCGTACCCGGTGGAGGCGGTGCCGGCCGGCGCGGGGGCGGTCTCCCGGATCGTGGGCCTGGTCGCCGAGTACGAGCCGATCGAGATCGTGGTCGGGCTGCCGCGGTCGCTCTCCGGTGGTGAGGGACCGGCTGCGGCTACCGTCCGTACTCAGGTCAGCGAGCTCGTTGCCGCCGTACGACCGCTGCCGGTGCGGCTGTTCGACGAGCGGCTGACCACCGTGACGGCCGCCCAGCGGCTGCGGGAGAGCGGTCGATCGGCCAAGAAGCAGCGGAGTCGGATCGATGCCGCGGCCGCCGCCGGGATCTTGGAACACGCGCTGGACAGCGAACGTCACCGAGGTATTCCACCAGGCGAGTTACTATCGGGCGCGGACGCGCCCGACTGGCAGGGGCACTGAGTCGAGCACCGAGGAGTACGCCGCGTGACATCCATGCTGGACCCGGATCTCAAGCCGAGCCCGGCCCGCGAGTTCGTGCACAAGGGGAAGGGCTGCCTAGCCGTTCTCATCGCGGTTGCCGTGCTGGCCTTCGGCGGCTACTTCGTCTACGACCGAGCCAGCGGCTTCCTCGCGAGCTGGGGCGAGGTCGCCGACTACCCCGGTCCGGGCAAGGATCAGATCACCGTCACCATTCCCGAGGGCGCCACGGTCAACCAGATCGGCGGCATCCTGGTCGACAACAAGGTGATCCAGTCCGCCGCAGCCTGGGACCAGGCGGTCAAGACCGAAGAGCGCTCGACCAGCATCCAGCCGGGCAAGTACTTGATGCAGACCGAGATGTCGGCGATCGACGCCCTCACCCTGCTCATCAACCCGGGGGAGTCCCGGATCCGGTCCCAGTTCACGGTGCCGGAGGGGCTGCGGCTGACCGCCCAAGTCGACACGCTGGTCAAGACCACCAAGATCAAGCGAGCGTCGTACGAGAAGGCGCTCGCCAATCCGAAGAAGCTGGGCCTGCCGTCGTACGCGAAGAACAAGCCCGAGGGTTTCCTGTTCCCCGACACCTATGAGCTCACCGAGCAGGCGACCGCGGCCTCGGTGCTGAAGCAGATGTCCGGGCGTTTCAAGGATGTCGCCAAGGAGGTCAAGCTCACCAGCCAGGCGAAGAAGCTGAAACGTTCGCCCCGGGATCTGGTGATCGTGGCCTCCATCTTGGAGGCGGAGGTGCGCGGTGAGGGCGACCGGGCGAAGGCGGCCCGAGTCATCTACAACCGCCTCGACAAGGGCGAGCCGCTCGGCTTGGACTCGACGGTCATCTATGCCGAGAACCTGAAGACCAACACCACCACGCCGAAAGATCGGGCGAGCAACTCGCCGTACAACACCTACAAGGTGAAGGGCCTGCCGCCGGGGCCGATCAACGCGCCCGGCAAGGCGGCCTTGGAGTCGGCAGCGAACCCGGCCGATGGCGACTGGATGTACTGGGTCACGGTGAACTACGACACCGGCGAGACCAAATTCGCCAAGACGCTGGCCGAGCACAACAAATACGTGAAGGAGTTCCAGGCGTGGTGCCAGGCGAAGCAGGGCCGTTGTGACAGTTGACGGTGTCCCAGCGGGAGCACAGCGACGCTGCGCGGTTGCCGGCTCGCCGATCGCCCATTCGCTCTCGCCGGCTCTGCATCACGCGGCGTACGCGCATCTCGGACTTGACTGGGAGTACGGGCGGCATGAGCTGGTGGCCGATCAGCTTGCCGGATTCGTGGCCGGCTGTGACCCCAGCTGGCGTGGATTGTCGATGACCATGCCGTTGAAGGAGGCTGCGCTCGAGCTCGGTGAGGTGGACGAGATCGCCCGACTCGCGATGGCCGCCAACACGCTGGTGTTCGAGGACGACGGGGCGCGACGGGTCTACAACACAGACGTCGGCGGACTGGTGAACGCGTTGACCGCGGCCGGTCTGCACGGCGTGCAGAGCGCAGTGATCCTGGGCACCGGAGCGACGGCACGGTCGACCGTCGTATCGCTCGCTCGGCTCGGGGTCCGCCGGATCACCGTGGTGGCCCGCACCCCGGCCAAGGCCCTGCCGCTGATCTCGTTGGCCGATTACTTGGGGGTGCAGCTGACCGTGCAGCCCTGGACAGATCCGGCGGTGGCCAGCGATCTGCTGATCTCGACCGCGGCCGCAGGCGCCGTCGACGACCGGGCTCCGGAGTGGGTCGCCGTCAATGCCGCGGTGTTCGACGTGATCTATGACCCGTGGCCTACCGTGCTCGCCCAGGCGGGTGCCGCGCAGGATCGGATCGTGCTGAGCGGGCTGGATCTGCTGGTGCATCAAGCTGTCCTGCAGGTCGAGCTGATGACCGGCTCCACCGTCCCCGCCGAGGTGCTGTACGACGCAGGCCGCACCGCCCTCGCTGCCAACTCCCCGGCCTGACTCCCGCCTAACCCCGGGATCTGCTCGATCTTGTGGGATCTGCTCGATCTGCAGATAGAGCGAAGCCGACAAACCCGAGCAGATCCGTGGGTGGGGTGGACGGTTGCGGCGGGCTGAGCGCGTGCGTGGAAAACTGGCCCGCATGCTCAGATGGCTGACGGCAGGTGAGTCGCACGGTCCGGCGCTGGTCGCGATCCTGGAGGGATTGCCCGCGCACGTACAGGTGACCAGCGGCGACATTGCAGACGCGCTTGCGCGCCGTCGGCTCGGTTTCGGACGCGGTGCGCGGATGAAGTTCGAGGCAGATCAGGTGACCATCCTCGGCGGCGTACGCCATGGGGAGACGCAGGGTGGACCAGTAGCCATCCAGGTCGGGAACACCGAGTGGCCCAAGTGGGAGACCGTGATGTCGGCCGATCCGGTGGATCCGGCGCTGCTCGAGGGCCGAGCCCGCAACGCTCCGCTCACCCGGCCGCGTCCGGGGCACGCTGATCTGGCGGGCATGCAGAAGTACGACTTCGACGAGGCTCGGCCGATCCTGGAGCGGGCCAGCGCGCGGGAGACCGCGGCTCGGGTTGCGCTCGGCCGGGTCGCCACCGGCTTCCTGCAGCAGGCGTACGGGGTCACGCTGCTCAGCCACGTCGTCGAACTCGGCTCGGTCGCCGCCCCGGCCGGCGGGGTGCTGCCGAGGTTGGACGACCTGGCGATCATCGACGGGGATCCGCTGCGTTGCTTCGACCGGGATGTCTCCGCGCAGATGTACGCCGAGGTCGAGGCCGCCCAGTCCGAGGGCGACACCCTCGGCGGGGTGGTCGAGGTCGTGGTCTGGGGACTGCCGCCCGGACTCGGCTCGCACGTGCACTGGGACCGTCGGCTGGACGCGCGGCTGGCCGGGGCGCTGATGGGCATCCAGGCGATCAAGGGAGTCGAGGTCGGCGACGGCTTCGAGTTGGCCCGCACCAGGGGCAGCCTGGCGCATGACGAGATCGTGCACGGCGACGACGGCATCGAACGGGCGTCGCACCGCGCCGGAGGCACCGAGGGCGGCATGAGCACCGGGGCAGTGCTGCGGGTCCGGGCGGCGATGAAGCCGATCGCGACCGTGCCTCGGGCGTTGCGCACCATCGACACGGCCACCGGCGAGGCGGCCGTGGCGCACCATCAGCGCTCCGACGTCTGCGCCGTCCCGGCGGCGGGTGTGGTGGCCGAGGCGATGGTCGCCCTGGTGCTGGCCGACGCCGCGATCGAGAAGTTCGGTGGCGACTCGGTGGCCGAGACCCGCCGCAACTTCGAGGCTTACCTGGCCGACGTCGCCGCCCGCGGCCTGCAGGTGGGGCGTTGACCGACACCGCGCGCGCAATCGAAGATCAGGCGATCGTGCTGGTGGGCGCATCCGGCTCCGGTACGTCGACGGTCGGCCGGCTGTTGGCGGCCGAGTTGGGCCGCGAGCACCTCGATGTGGACGCCGTGATCGCCCAGCGCGCCGGAAAGTCGGTCCCGGACATCTTCATCGACGATGGTGAGGCCGCCTTCCGGGCCATCGAGGAGAGCACCACGATCGAGTTGCTCGAGCGCCCCGCGGTCCTGTCCCTCGGCAGCGGGGCAGTGCTCTCGGAATCGGTTCGCGCGGCACTGCGGGGACGGCAGGTGTTCTGGCTGCAGGTGTCCGCGGGGACGGCCGCCGAACGGGTCGGGCTGACTGCCGCGCGACCCGTGGGCTTCGGGAATGTCCGAGGCCGGCTGATCCAACTCCTGAACCTGCGCGCCCCGCTCTACGCGGAGGTCGCCACCAGCTCGGTCGCCACTGATGACCACACTGCGGACGAGGTCGTCGGCAGGATCTTGGAAAGGCTGGGCGGATGAGTCGGGATCAGGTTGTCGAGGTCGCGGCCGAACGCCCGTACCAGGTCATCATCGGCCACCGACTGCACGACCGGATCCCTGGTTTGGTGGGCGAGGACGCGCGCCGGGCCGCCGTGCTGCACCCGCCGACCATGATCGAGGCGGCAGAGCGGATCGTGCACGCCTTGGACGTGTCCGGGATCGAACCGGTGCGCATCGACGTCCCCGACGGCGAGGCGGCCAAGACCGCCCAGGTTGCGGCGCGCTGCTGGTCGGTGCTCGGCACCGCCGGATTCACCCGGTCCGACGCGATCGTCGGCTTGGGTGGCGGGGCGACCACCGACCTGGCCGGCTTCGTCGCGGCGACCTGGCTGCGCGGCGTGCGGTATGTCGCCGTGCCGACCTCCCTGCTCGCCATGGTCGACGCGGCCGTCGGTGGCAAGACCGGTATCAACACTCCTGAGGGCAAGAACCTGGTCGGCGCCTTCCACGAGCCCGCCGGGGTCCTGTGTGACCTCGACACGCTGACCAGCCTGCCGCTGCCCGAACTGCGGTCCGGTCTGGCCGAGGTGGTCAAGTGTGGATTCATCGCCGATCCCGAGATCCTCTCGCTGATCGAAGCCGACCCGGCGGTGGCGCCGGACCCGGCCGGCGAGGTCATCGCGGAGCTGGTCCGCCGAGCTGTCCAGGTGAAGGCCGGCGTCGTCTCAGCCGATCTGCGTGAGGCTACTTCGGTGGGCACCAGGATCGGTCGGGAGGCACTCAACTATGGGCACACCTTCGGACATGCCATCGAACAGCACGAGCGCTATCGCTGGCGCCACGGCGAGGCCATCAGCACGGGGATGGTCTTCGTCGCCGAGCTGGCCCGACACGCCGGCCTGATCGACGACGCCCTGGCTGAGCGGCACCGCTCCATCCTGGCGTCTCTGCAACTGCCGACGAGCTACCGAGCAGGCACCTTCGAGGCACTCCGAGCGTTGATGGCAGTGGACAAGAAGTCGCGGGGCACGACCTTGAGGTTCGTCGTGCTCCATGGACTGGCTCGTCCGGCGATCCTGGCCGGGCCGGCCCCGGAACTGCTGGAGGCGGCCTACGCAGACATCTGCTGAGCCGGCATGAGCGAGCCGTCATGAGCGAGCTCGCATGAACTGGCGGCTGGTGACAGAGTTCTTCGCCTCGCTCGGGTATGGCGTGCTCTCCTCGATCGTGCCGGTGTTCAACTCCGAGGTCTATCTGCTCGCGACCCAGGCGCTCGGGGTCACCGCGGAGGTGACGGCGGCCATCGGTGCAGCCGTCGGCCAGACGATCGGCAAGGTGGTGCTGCTGTTCGTACTCCGGCACGGGACGAAGCTGCCATTCCTGCAACGCCAGCTGGAGCGAAGCCGGGAGCGGGCAGCCAGGAAGGCGCACGGGAAGCATCCCGGGCGGATCCGGCTGGCCTACCAGCGTTGGTCCAACCGGCTGCTGGAACTCATCGGGCATAGTCGCTGGGGACCGCTGATCGTCTTCTTGTCGTCGGCCACCGGGCTGCCACCCCTGCTGGCCGTGCAGTTCATCGTGCCGGCTACCAAGATGCCGACCTGGGTCTATACGGTGACGGTGCTGGTCGGCCGTTCGGTGCTGTTCTTGGCGATCGCCTTCGGCGCCAGCGCGATCGTCGCGCACCTGTGGCCCTGAGCGACTAGACTCTTGCGCTGGCCTGGTCAGGCCGCACGGACGAGAGCAAATGCGAAGGGCACGACGTGGCGTCGACGAATGATCTGAAGAACGGGATGGTGCTGGACCTGGACGGCCAGCTGTGGTCGGTGGTCTGGTTCCAGCACCACAAGCCGGGCAAGGGCAACACTGTCGTGCGGACCAAGCTCAAGCACGTGCTCTCGGGCAAGGTCGTCGACAAGACCTTCAACTCCGACACCAAGGTCGACACCGCCAACGTGGACCGCCGCGAGATGCAGTACCTCTACCACGACGGTTCCGGCTTCGTCTTCATGGATGTCACCACCTACGACCAGCTGAGCATCGCCGACGAGACCGTGGGCGACGCGAAGAACTACCTCCTCGAGGGGCAGACCGCAACGGTCGCGCTGCACGAGGAGAACCCGCTCTACCTCGATCTCCCGGCCTCCGTGGAGCTGGAGGTCACCTACACCGAGCCCGGGCTGCAGGGCGATCGGAGCACCGGTGGCACCAAGCCCGCCACCGTGGAGACCGGACTGCAGATCCAGGTCCCGCTGTTCCTGACCACCGGCGAGAAGGTCAAGGTCGACACCCGCACCGGCGAGTACCTCGGCCGCGTCGGCGCCTGATGACCGCGCGCACGACCCCCCCGGGCGGGGCGGCGGGAAAAGTCAAGAACGGCGGGACGGCGGGAAAAGTCAAGAACGGCGGGGCGGCGGGAAAGATGAAGAACGGCGGGGCGGCGGGAGGAGTCAGAAACAGCAGCACCCAGACCAAGGCCCGCAAGCGAGCTCTCGACGTCTTGTTCGAGGCTGAGCTACGCGAGACGGACCCGTTGGTCACGCTGGCCGAGCGCGCCGCCGACGCCGAGCCACCGGTTCGGGACTACACCCGGGAGCTGGTGCGCGGAGTGAACTCACACCAGGACACGATCGACGGGCGGATCGCCGAGGCGCTGGCTGCCGGTTGGTCGCTGGCACGGCTGCCGCGCGTCGACCGCAATCTGATGCGGATCGCGGTCTATGAGATCGACCACACCACCGTGCCGGACGCGGTAGCGGTCTCCGAGGCGGTCGGTCTGGTGGCGCAGCTGTCGACCGATGACTCACCGGCATTCCTCAACGGTGTGCTCGGCACGGTCGTCGCCACCAAATCATCGAGCTGAGCCCCAGGCGGGAGCCCCACTGACGATCAGGGCTTCGGGGCGATCAGGACTCCGGGCGATCAGGACTTCGGGCTCTCGGTCCGCAAGGTCACCGTCATCCGCAGGGGCACCTCGCGAATGAAGATCGTCGCGAGCAGCGAGACGACTGCGGCACCCGCGGCGATCAGGAAGATCAGTCCGGTGGCATCGCCGTAGGCGGCCCGAACGACCTGCAGCACCGGGCCGGGCAGCTTCGACAGGTCCAGATCACCAAGCCCACCGGCTTGGCCTCCATCGATGCCGAGTGCTGCCAGCCCCTGCACGATCAGGGTCTCCACCCGGTCGGCCAGCATCGCGCCGAGCACGGCGACTCCGAGGGCGCCGCCGAGCGAGCGGAAGAACGCGACGCTGGCCGACGTGGCGCCGATGTCACGGATGTCGACGGTGTTCTGCACGGCGAGCACCAGATTCTGCATCATGGCGCCGACCCCCAGGCCCATCAGTGACATGGCGATGCCGAGCAGCCACAACGGGGTGGCGTGGTCGATCGTGCCCAGCAGCACCAGTCCGGCGACCAGCACCGCGGCTCCGCTGACCAGGAACACCTTCCAACGGCCGGTCCGGCTGACGATCTGGCCGATCACGGTCGAGGAGAGCAGCATGAACGCCATCAGCGGGATGGTCAGCAGACCTGCGTGAGTGGGGCTGTAACCGCGGGCGAACTGGAAGTACTGGCCCAGAAAGGTCGTCCCGCCGAACAACGCGATGCCGACAGCGACGCTGGCCACGATCGCCAAGATCGCGGTGCGGTGCGCCAGCAGCCGCAATGGGACCAGTGGTTCCGGGGCTCTCAGCTCCCAGACGACCGTCAGCACGACGAGCACCGCGGTGGCGCCGAGGAGGGCTGCAGTCTGCCAGCTCCACCAGGCATAGTCGGCACCGGCGAAGGTCACCCACAGCATCGGCAGGCTGGTCGCTGCGGCCAGCAGGATGGCGCCGAGGTAGTCGATCCGGGGCTGACGGCGGATGTCGGGAACTCGCAAGGTGCGCTGGATCACGATCAGGGCGACCACCGCCAGCGGAACGCAGACGAAGAAGGTGGAGCGCCAGCCGAGGGCGGTGTCGACCAGCAGCCCGCCCAGGAGTGGTCCGGAGACCGTGCTGACCGCCATCACCGAACCCATGTAGCCGGCGTACCGGCCCCGCTCACGCGGCGCGATGATCGAGCCCATGATCGCCTGGACCAAGGCGGTGAGTCCGCCCATGCCCAGGCCCTGCACGACGCGCATCGCGAGCAGGAACGGCACGTTGGGTGCCAGGCCGGCCGCCACCGAGCCGGCGACGAAGATCACGATCGAGATCTGCACCAGCAGCTTTTTGTCGAACAGGTCGGCCAGCTTGCCCCAGATCGGGGTGGACACGGTGGTGGCCAGCAACGCCGCGGTGATCACCCAGGTGTACTGGCGCTGAGTGCCGTGCAGCTCTCCGATGATCGTCGGCAGTGCGACCGCCACGATGGTGGAGGACAGCAGGGCGGTGAAGAGGGCGGCCAGCAGGCCGGTCATGGCCTCGAGGATCTGGCGATGCGTCATGGCCCCGGGCTCAGCGGACCGAGCGGGATCGACAGTGGCAGTCACGTATGTCTCCTACGCAAGCAGCAGGGATCGACGGCAGCCTCTTTGCTTGCGTCATACAAACATTAGAGCAATGCAATGCATAGCGCAACTAAATATGGGTGATCGTTGTCACGTGTTCCGGTGATCGGCGAGGGAAGGTGTTCCGGGGCTGATAGTCTCGTTTGCGGTCAAACCCTGCCCTTTAAGACCTGTCCCGTGAGGCAGGAAAGGACGGTCATGCACTCAGTGGGCTCTCCCGTGCCATCGAACAGCCGACAAGTCTCTCCAGCGATTCTTGTTCTCGAAGACGGGAGGACGTTCCGTGGCCACGCTTTCGGCGCGATCGGCGAGACCTTCGGCGAGGCGGTGTTCGCCACCGCCATGTCGGGCTACCAGGAGACGCTCACCGATCCCAGCTACGCCCGCCAGGTGGTGGTCGCGACCGCACCACACATCGGCAACACCGGCTGGAACGACGAGGACGACGAGTCGGGCCGGATCTGGGTCGCCGGTTACGTGATCCGCGACGCCGCCCGGATCCCGTCCAACTGGCGCTCCCGCCGCAGCCTGGCCGACGAACTCGCCGCGCAGGGGATCGTCGGGATGTGCGACGTCGACACTCGCGCGTTGACCCGCCACCTGAGGGAGCGCGGCGCGATGCGGGTCGGGGTGTCCAGCGTCGAGACCGATCCCGATGCGCTGCTGGCCCGGGTGCTCGAGCAGCCACCGATGCTCGGCGCCCACCTGGCGGACGAGGTCACCACCGTCGACCCGTACGTGATTGAGGCCAGGGGCGACAAGCGGCTGACCGTGGTCGCTGTCGATCTCGGCATCAAGTCGATGACGCCGTACCGGATGGCAGAACGGGGGATCGAGACGCACGTGCTGCCCGCCACGGCAACCTACGACGACATCGCCGCCCGCAACCCGGACGGCGTGTTCTTCTCCAACGGCCCGGGTGACCCTGAGGCCGCCCACGGCCCGGTCGAGGTGTTGCGCGAGGTGTTGGCCAACGATCTGCCCTACTTCGGCATCTGCTTCGGCAACCAGCTGTTCGGTCGCGCGCTCGGGTTCGGCACCTACAAGCTGACGTACGGGCATCGCGGCATCAATCAGCCGGTGATGGACCTGACCACCCGCCGGGTCGAAATCACCGCGCACAACCACGGCTTCGCCGTGGACGCTCCGCTCGGCAAGCCGACCGACACGCCGTACGGGATCGCCACCGTCTCCCACGTCGGACTCAACGACGACGTGGTCGAGGGTCTGGAGCTGCGCGAGCCGGACGGCCGGCTGAAGGCGTTCTCGGTGCAATACCACCCAGAGGCCGCCGCTGGCCCGCACGACGCCAGCTACCTGTTCGACCGCTTCGTCGAGCTGATGTCACAACGAACGAGCCACGGCGAAGGAGGGGAGGCCTGATGCCGAAGCGGACCGACATCGAGTCCATCCTGGTGATCGGCTCGGGCCCGATCGTGATCGGCCAGGCCTGTGAGTTCGACTATTCCGGCACCCAGGCCTGCCGGGTGCTGCGGGCCGAGGGGTTCCGGGTGATCCTGGTCAACTCCAACCCGGCGACGATCATGACCGATCCGGAGTTTGCCGACGCCACCTACATCGAGCCGATCACCCCCGAGTTCGTCGAGCAGGTGATCGCCAAGGAGCGCCCGGACGCGCTGCTGGCCACCCTGGGCGGCCAGACCGCGCTCAATGCCGCGGTCGCCCTGCACGAGAACGGGATCCTGGAGAAATACGGCGTCGAGCTGATCGGCGCCTCGATCGAGGCCATCCAGCGCGGCGAGAACCGCGAGCAGTTCAAGGCGATCGTGGAGGGCCTGGAGCTGTCGGAGGATCCGACCACACCCGACGTCGGGGTGGCTCGCAGCATCATCTGCCACTCGATGGACGACGTGCTGGCCGCGGCCGACGAGCTCGGCTATCCACTCGTCGTCCGTCCCAGCTTCACCATGGGCGGCGTCGGCTCCGGCTTCGCCCACGACGAGGACGGGCTACGGCGGATCGCCGGAGCGGGTCTCGCGGCGAGCCCGACCACCGAGGTGCTGATCGAGGAGTCGATCCTCGGCTGGAAGGAGTACGAACTCGAGGTGATGCGCGACCGCGCGGACAATGTGGTCATCGTCTGCTCGATCGAGAACTTCGACCCGATGGGGGTGCACACCGGCGACTCGATCACCGTCGCGCCGGCGATGACGCTGACCGATCGCGAATACCAGCGGATGCGCGACGTCGCCATCGGCATCATCCGCGCCGTCGGGGTGGACACCGGTGGCTGCAACATCCAGTTCGCGATCGATCCAGCAAACGGGCGGATGATCGTGATCGAGATGAACCCGCGCGTCTCCCGCAGCTCCGCGCTGGCGTCCAAGGCGACCGGCTTTCCGATCGCCAAGATCGCCGCCAAGGTGGCGATCGGCTACACATTGGACGAGATCCCCAACGACATCACCCAAGAGACACCGGCCAGCTTCGAGCCGACGCTGGACTACGTGATCGTCAAGGTGCCGCGGTTCGCGTTCGAGAAGTTCCCCACTGCCGAAGACACCTTGACCACGCACATGAAGAGCGTGGGCGAGGCGATGGGCATCGGCCGCAACTTCACCGAGGCGCTGGGCAAGGCGCTGCGCAGCCTGGAGGATCCCAAGGCTCCGTTCGAGTGGACCGGCCCAGTGTCGCCGGCCGACGTCGAGGGACTGCTGGCCCGGGCCAGCAGACCGCATGACGGTCGACTACAGGTCGTCCTGCAGGCGCTGCGCGCCGGGGCCACCCCCGCACAGGTGCACGAGGCGACGAAGATCGACCCGTGGTTCGTCGACCAGCTGGTGCTGCTCACCGAGATCGCCGAACAGATCAGGGGGGCCGCGGAGCTGACCCCGATGCTGATCCGCACCGCCAAGCGGCACGGCTTCTCCGACGCTCAGCTCGCGGCCCTGCGCAATCTGCGCGAGGACGTGGTTCGCGGTGTCCGACATGCCCTGGGGATCCGGCCGGTGTACAAGACCGTCGACACCTGCGCCGCGGAGTTCGCCGCCAAGACGCCGTACCACTACAGCTCCTACGACGACGAGACCGAGGTCGAGCCGCGGACCCGGCCGGCGGTGCTGATCCTGGGCAGCGGGCCGAACCGGATCGGGCAGGGGATCGAGTTCGACTACTCCTGCGTTCATGCGGCGATGGCCTTGTCGACTGCTCCGGACAACAACGGCGCGGGCTACGAGACGATCATGGTCAACTGCAACCCCGAGACCGTCTCGACCGACTACGACACCGCCGACCGGCTCTATTTCGAGCCGCTGACGCTGGAGGACGTGCTCGAGATCTATCACGCCGAGCTGGCCGCCGGGCCGGTGGCCGGGGTCATCGTGCAGCTCGGCGGTCAGACCCCGCTGCGGTTGGCGCAGGCGCTCAAGGACGCGGGAGTGCCGATCGTCGGCACCAGCCCCGAGGCGATCCACCTGGCCGAGGAACGGGGTGCGTTCGGCCAGGTGCTTCGGGAGGCGAATCTGCCGGCGCCCAAGCACGGTCTGGCGCGCTCCTTCGTCGAGGCCCGAGAGATCGCGCTGCAGATCGGCTACCCGGTGCTGGTACGGCCGTCGTACGTCCTCGGCGGTCGCGGCATGGAGATCGTCTACGACGAGGCCACGCTGGCCTCCTACATCGACCGGGCCACCCAGGTGTCGCCGGAGCATCCGGTGCTGGTCGACCAGTTCCTCGACGACACCGTGGAGATCGACGTCGACGCCCTCTACGACGGCTCCGAGCTCTATCTGGGCGGGGTGATGGAGCACATCGAAGAGGCCGGGATCCACTCCGGCGACTCCGCCTGCGCCCTGCCGCCGATCACGCTCGGCGCCGAGGTGATCGACCGGATCCGGCACTCCACCCGGGCCATTGCCGACGGGGTGGGCGTCCGGGGCCTGATCAACATCCAGTTCGCGCTCGCCGGAGACACCCTGTACGTGCTGGAGGCCAATCCGCGCGCCTCCCGTACGGTTCCGTTCGTGTCGAAGGCGACCGCCACACCACTGGCCAAGGCGGCCTCCCGGCTGATGCTGGGCGCCGGCATCGCCGAGTTGCGCATGGAAGGGCTGCTGCGGCGTACCGGGGACGGCGCCACCGAGACCCACACCGGACCGATCGCGGTCAAGGAGGCGGTGATGCCCTTCAACCGGTTCCGTACCGTCGAGGGGATCTCGGTCGACACGGTGCTCGGCCCGGAGATGAAGTCCACCGGAGAGGTGATGGGACTCGACGTCGGCTTCGGCACGGCGTTCGCCAAGAGCCAGGTAGCAGCCTTCGGGCCGCTGCCCAGCCGGGGGACGGTGTTCGTCTCGGTCGCCAACCGGGACAAGCGGTTCGTGATCTTCCCGGTGAAGCGACTGGCCGACCTGGGCTTCGAGATCCTTGCGACGACGGGCACCGCCTCGATGCTGCGTCGGCACGGGATGAAGGTCCGCACGGTGCGCAAGCACAGTGCCGGACCGGGTCCGGATGGCGAGAAGACGATCGTGCAGGCGATCCTGGACGGCGAGGTCGATCTGATCTTCAACACCCCGCACGGGCTCAGTCCGGACGGTCGACCCCGCTTCGACGGGTACGAGATCCGCACCGCCGCCGTGCTGCGCAACGTCCCCTGCATGACGACCGTGCAAGGACTGGCGGCCGCGGTGCAGGGCATCGAGGCGATCCGCTCGGGCCACGTCAGGGTCCGATCGCTGCAGTCCTGGACCACCGACCTCGACACCGATCTGACCGCTCCTGATCTGACTCAGCCGGGCAACTGAACCGTGCTCTACTCCCGACTCGTCCGCCCGGTGCTGTTCCGGGCGTACGGCGGCGATGCCGAGCGGGTGCACGAGCAGACCCTGCGGGCGCTGGCGGCGATGGGCCGGCTGACCCCGCTGCGGGCCGGTCTGCGTGCCGGGCTGGCTCGGCAGCAGCAAGGCGTCACCGTGGCGGGCATCGACTTTGCCTCACCGGTGGGGGTGGCCGCCGGCCTCGACAAGAACGGCCTCGCGGTCCGGGCCTGGTCGGCGCTCGGCTTCGGGTTCGCCGAGTTGGGCACGGTGACCGCTCAGGCCCAGCCGGGCAACGACCGGCCGCGACTTTTCCGGCTGCCGAACAGCCGGGCGATCATCAATCGGATGGGCTTCAACAACGACGGCGCCCAGGCCCTCGCGCAGCGTCTCGACGGGCTCGGCGTACGTCGCGGGAACGGCCGGGTCGGCATCCCGTTGGGGATCTCGATCGGCAAGACCAAGGTCACTCCGCTGGAGTCCGCGACCGCGGACTATCTGGCCTCGCTGCGGCTGCTCGCCCCGTACGCCGATTATGTCGCGGTGAACGTGTCCAGCCCGAACACGCCCGGGCTGCGCGCCTTGCAGGACGCGGACAGTCTTGCCGAGTTGCTGGGCGCGCTGACCGCCGAGGCCCGGGTGCTGGCCGGGCCGAGCGATACGCCGGACGCGGATCGAATCCCGGTGCCGGTGTTCGTGAAACTGGCCCCCGACCTCACCAACGAGGCGTTGGAGGAGGCCGTCGAGGTGGTGGAGGGCTCCGGCGCCGCAGGCCTGATCGCCACCAACACCACCCTGTCGCGGGCCGGGATCGATCCGACCGATGCCGCACGCGCCGCCGAGGCCGGGGGCCTGTCCGGGGCACCGTTGACCAGCCGAGCGCGCGAGGTCGTCGGCTTCCTGGCAGCGCGCACGGAGCTGCCGATCATCGGCGTCGGCGGGGTGCTGACCCCGGACGACGGTCTGGCGCTGCTGGACGCCGGGGCACGGCTGATCCAGGTCTATACCGGCTTCATCTATGGCGGGCCCGGGCTGGTCACCGGCCTCAATGCCCGCTTCGCCGCACACGAGCCAACTCGGCTGGAAAGGGGTCCACTGTGACCGGTTATGGAGAACGTCTGGCCAGCCTGGTGGCCGAGCGAGGGCCGCTGTGCGCCGGGATCGACCCGCACCCGTCGCTGTTGAGCGCGTGGGGCCTGCCGGTCGACGCGTCCGGCCTGGAACGGTGCGCCCGGACCATGGTGGCCGCGCTCGGCGATCTGGTGCCGGTGTTCAAACCGCAGTCGGCGTTCTTCGAGCTGCACGGCGCGGCCGGCATCGCCGTCCTGGAGCGGGTGCTCGCCGACCTGCGCGACGCCGGTGCGCTGTCCCTGCTGGACGTCAAGCGTGGCGACATCGGCTCGACCATGGATGCGTACGCAGCCGCCTATCTGGCCGACGGCGCACCGCTGGCCGCGGACGCGATCACCGTCAGCCCCTACCTGGGCTTCGGATCACTGTCCGGGACCATCGAACTGGCCGAGGCCTCCGACCGCGGGGTGTACGTGCTGGCGCTCACCTCCAACCCGGAAGGGCGCCAGGTCCAGCATGCCCGGGCGGCCTCGGGCCTGCTGGTCGCGGAGGAGATCGTCGACGCTGCCGCGTCGGCCAACGCCGGGAAGGAGTACGGCAACGTCGGACTCGTCGTCGGCGCCACCATCGGCCGGACCGGAGTGGATCTGTCGCAGGTGCACGGCTCGTTGCTCTCCCCGGGCATCGGCGCCCAGGGCGCGGGCGCCAGGGACCTGGCCGAGGTCTTCGGCGACGCCCTGCGCTATGTGCTGCCCGCGGCAAGCCGCGAGCTGATGGCTGCCGGCCCGGACCCGGCCGCGATCCGGGCGAAGGCCGAACAGATGCTGACCCAGATGATGACGACAGTGCCGGTGGGGTAAGTTCACTGGTTCAACCACGGATTCGCAGCTGCACCCGTGGCTACCCTGCTGGCTGGCTTTTCGAAGGACCTAGTGTGACGATTCCCCCGCTGAGTGACGAGCAGCGGCAGCAGGCCCGGTATGCGGCCACGGAGGCCCGGCGGCGGCGCGCAGCCGTGAAGCAGGCCCTGCGGACCGGTGAGCTGACCCTGGCCGAGGTGCTCGCCACAGCCGAGACCGACGACGTGATCGCGCACGCCAAGGTCGTCGACATCCTCAAGGCGCTCCCGCGAGTCGGCGCGGTGCGTGCCGATCGGGCGATGGACAAATTCGACATCGCCCCGAACCGGCGGTTGCGGGGCCTCGGCCGTCACCAGGCCGCGGCCTTGGTGGCCGAGTTCGCGCCGCGGACCAAGTGAGTCGCGACCGCAGACGACACCCTGGCCTCACCGTGGTGTCCGGCCCGACTGCCGTCGGCAAGGGCACCGTGGTCGCCGAGTTGCGGCGTCAGCATCCCGAGGTGTTCGTCTCGGTCTCGGTGACGACCCGGCCGCCGCGCCCCGGCGAGATCGACGGAGTGCACTACCTGTTCATCTCCGAGGCCGAGTTCGACCGGCTGGTGGCCGACGACGACCTGCTGGAGTGGGCGGTCGTGCACGGCCGGCATCGCTACGGCACGCCGCGCGGACCGGTGACGGCTGCCATTGCCGCGGGCCACGAGGCGGTGCTGGAGATCGACCTGCAAGGTGCGAGGCAGGTCCGGGAGCGCTGGCCGGAGGCGCATCTGGTGTTCTTGGCCCCGCCGTCGTGGGCGGAACTGGTCCGCCGGTTGGTGGACCGGGGGACCGAGACCGCCGAAGAGCGGGAGCGACGGCTGCGGACCGCCACCGAGGAACTGGCCGCCGAATCGGAGTTCGACACCACGATCGTCAATCACGACGTCACCGGTGCGGTGGCGGAGTTGGTAGTATTACTGGGTCTGTAGTTCGTACGGACGGCTGCGCCGTGCCCACCAAGGGCCGGCAGCGCATTGTGCACAATCGGAATCGAAGGTTTGCTCTTGTCTGGAAACGTGGTTGCCGAGGGGATCACCAACCCCCCGATCGACGAGCTTCTCACCCACTCCGACTCCAAGTACCGGCTGGTGCTGTTCGCCGCCAAGCGGGCTCGTCAGATCAACGCGTACTACTCCCAGCTCGGCGAGGGCCTGCTCGATCACGTCGGCCCGCTGGTGGAGACCGGCGTGCAGGAGAAGCCGTTGTCCATCGCGCTGCGTGAGGTGAACGCCGGAGTACTGACCTGCATCGAGGGTGACGCCGACGAGGCCGCGGCGGCCGAGGTGGACACCACGTCGTACGACAACCCGGCCTGATCCTCAGCCAGAGCCCGCGCAACCAGATGAGTCGCGTCGTCCTCGGCGTCGCCGGCGGCATCGCTGCCTACAAGGCTTGCGAGCTGCTGCGGCGGCTGCAGGCCGAGGGACATGACGTCACCGTCATCCCAACTGCGGCGGCGCTGGAGTTCGTGGGCCTTGGTACCTGGGCGGCCCTGTCCGGCAAGCCGGTGCACACCTCGGTCTTCGACGACGTGCATCAGGTGCCGCACGTCCGGCTCGGCCAACAGGCCGATCTGGTCTTCGTCGCCCCGGCGACCGCGGACCTGCTGGCCCGCGCTGCGACCGGCCGTGCTGATGATCTGCTCACCTCCACGCTGTTGACCGCGCACTGCCCGGTGGTCTTCGCGCCGGCCATGCACACCGAGATGTGGCTGCATCCGGCGACCCAGGCCAATGTCGCGACCTTGCGGTCGCGAGGCTGTCTGGTCATCGACCCGGACAACGGCCGACTCACCGGGCCGGACTCTGGACCGGGTCGATTGCCGGATCCGGCCGAGCTGGAGGCCGTCGCCGAGGCAGTCCTGATCGATCCCTCGATCGTCGGCCGGGGTGCCGAGCGGGATCTGGCCGGTCTGCGGGTGGTGGTCAGTGCCGGCGGAACCCGGGAGCACCTCGACCCGGTCCGCTTCCTCGGCAATCGCTCCTCGGGTTTGATGGGCTGGGCGCTCGCGCGAGCGGCCACGCTCCGAGGTGCGCAGGTGGACTTGGTGGCCGCCAACGTCACACTGCCCGCGCCACCGGGCGTCACGGTGCACCGAGTGGTCTCCACGGCGGACCTGGCGGCGGCGATGACCGAGCAGGCGGCAGCCGCGGACCTGGTCGTGATGGCGGCGGCGCCTGCTGACTTCACGCCGAGCGCCCGGAGCGATACCAAGATCAAGAAGGACGGAGACGGTGGTCTCCGCCTGGATCTCGTCCAGACCACCGATGTGCTCGCGAGCCTGGTCCGCGCCCGGACCGATCCGGCTCAGGTGCTGATCGGCTTCGCAGCCGAGACGCCCACCGCTGACAGCTCGCTGCTGGACCTGGGGCGGGCGAAGCTGGCTCGCAAGGGGTGTGACGTCCTGGTGCTGAACGAGGTGGGGGAGCACAAGGCGTTCGGTCGCCCGGACAACGAGATCGTGCTGCTGACCGGTGCAGGTGCCGACGGGCCCTGGGCGGGCAGCAAGGACTATCTGGCGCACCTCATTTGGGACTGTGCCCTAGGGCAACGCTCCCGCAGGTAAGGTTGCCCTGAGCCGGTGTCGCACCGGCGGCCAGATACCCGAGTGTTTTTGAGGGGCACAACCATGGCAGCACGTCTTTTCACCTCCGAGTCGGTGACCGAGGGCCACCCGGACAAGATCGCCGATCAGATCAGCGACTCCGTCCTGGACGAGCTGCTGCGGCAGGATCCGAGCAGCCGGGTCGCGGTCGAGACCTTGGTGACCACCGGCTTGGTCGTGGTCGCCGGTGAGGTGACCACCGAGGCATACGCCGAGATCCCCTCGATCGTGCGCCGGCGGATTCTCGACATCGGCTACGACTCGTCCACCAAGGGCTTCGACGGGGCGTCCTGCGGTGTCTCGGTCGCGATCGGCCAGCAGTCGCCGGACATCGCCCAGGGCGTGGACGAGGCGTTCGAGACCCGGACCGGGGAATCGAGCGACGAGCGGGACCACCAGGGTGCCGGCGACCAAGGCCTGATGTTCGGCTATGCCTGCACCGAGACCGACTCCTTGATGCCGCTCCCGATCGACCTCGCCCACCGACTGGCCGAGCAGCTCGCGGCGGTGCGCAAGGAGGGTGTCATCCCCTATCTGCGGCCGGACGGCAAGACCCAGGTCACGATCGAGTACGACGGAGAGCGTCCGGCGCGGCTGGACACCGTCGTGTTGTCCACCCAGCACGCCGCCGACATCGATCTGGACACCCTGCTCACGCCGGACATCTGCAAGCACGTGGTGCAGCCGGTTCTCGACCGCTTCGACATCGACGCCCGCGGCCACCAACTGCTGGTGAATCCGACCGGCCGGTTCGAGATCGGCGGGCCGATGGGCGACGCTGGGCTGACCGGCCGCAAGATCATCGTCGACACCTACGGCGGGATGGCCCGGCACGGTGGCGGCGCGTTCTCCGGCAAGGACCCGTCCAAGGTGGACCGCTCTGCGGCGTACGCGATGCGCTGGGTCGCCAAGAATGTGGTCGCCGCCGGTTTGGCGCGTCGCTGCGAGGTGCAGGTCGCGTACGCGATCGGGAAGGCCCATCCGGTGGGCTTCTATGTGGAGTGCTTCGGCAGTGAGCAGGTGCCCGTCAGCCAGATCCAGGACGCGGTGCTGTCGGTCTTCGACTTGCGACCGGCCGCGATCATCGCCGATCTGGACCTGAAGCGGCCGATCTACGCCCAGACCGCGGCGTACGGGCATTTCGGCCGTGAGCTGCCGGAGATCACCTGGGAGAAGACCGACCGGGCATCGGCCTTGGCGGCTGCGGTTCGCGGCTGAGCAAATCGGCCGCAATCACTATTCGACGCGGTCGGTGCGCTGCCGACCCTGGAACACCCGGCGAGACACCCGGTCGAGACCGGCTACCTTCCGGGCGACGAAACCCCCGACGGACGCTCCGGCCGCCAAGCCCAGACCGGTGCCCACCGCACTCAGCAGGTCGGCCAGACCAGTGCCTCCGACACCGAGAGAGATCAACGAGTCGACACCGCGGAAGACCGCCAGGCCGGGCAGCAGCATCACGATCGCTGCTGTCGTCACGGCTTGTTCCGGGACTCGAAGCAGCCGCTGCGCGACGTAGCCGAGCACCCCGGCAAGGACGGCCGGGCCGGCAACAGCGAAGCCGACCGGCAACTCGAGCAGCATGATCGGCAGATATGCCAGGTAGACAACGGGAGTGACGACAGCTGCCACCAGCACAGTCCTGGGGCTGGCACGGGCCGAGAGTGAGAAGCCCACACCGGCAAGCAGCGCGGCGAGTGCACTGAAGCCGACCGCGGTGAATGTCGTGACCTGGGTCGAAATGGTCAGCGGAAGCCCTGCCAGCGAAGCGACGGTGAGGATCAGGCCGATGCCGACGGCGATCCCCATGGTGACCACGACGACCTCCAGTCCTCGTGCTGAGGCAGTGACGTAATAGCCGTCCAAAGCGTCTTGGGCGGCGCCGACGACGGTCATTCCCGCCAGCAGCACCACGATCCCCGAAACGACGACGAGCGAGGGTGTGTCAACCCAGTCGGCCATCCCCTGGGACTGAAGCCAGGCGACCCCGAGAGCGAGCAAGGTGGGGATGGCTGCGCTGATCACCTGGACGAAGAACGTGGGAAAGCCTGCTCTGCCGAGAGCTCCCGCGGCTCCGGCGACCACGGCCGCCGAGATGGCGGCCAGCACCATGGTCGCCAGACTGCCGCCGAGGGAGATGACGATGCCGACAGCCAGCAACGAGCCACCCATTACTCCGACCCAATCGTGATAGGGCTGAGGCGCGCGCAGCACCCCGACCAGCTCCTCGCGGGCCTGATCGACTGATGGCCGCCTCTCGGCGGGCGCTCGGGTGACTCGGTCCACCAGCTGCTGGACATTCTGCAGCCGCGAATGATCCATGCCGCGCTGCCGGATGACGCGCAGGACGGTCAACGGGTCCTCGTTGAGACCCCGGTGCACCGAGACCGTGATCGAGGTGAAGGTGATGTCGACGTGAGCCGAGGTCACTCCGTAGGCGGTCAGCAGCCGCAGCGTGGACGCGGTCACATCCGCGGCGGACGCGCCCATGACCAGCAGTGCCTCGCCGACTCGAAGAGCGAGGTCGATCGCCGTCCGAGCGTGCCGCTGGCTGACCTGATCGTCCTGCCCGGGCAGCGCAAATGTCAGGGTCTCCGGATCGGTGTTCCGCACCGCGGAGGCAGCGAGGTCGCGCAGGGCTTTGACCGGCAGAATCAGGCCGTCGGGATCGGGTGAAGACTTGCTCACCAGACGAGGCTACGGCCTGACACTGACACAGAACAGCTACCGCACCTGGTCGCTCTGGGTCCTCGGATCAGCGGTGGATCTGGGCCCTCGGATCAGCGGTGGATCGCGGTACGCAGCGATCGGGCGAGCACCGAGCCGACCAGCAGGCCGAGGGCGATCGCTGCGACCAGTTCGACGACCCCGAAGCCGGCCGATGGCGAGCCGGTCGGGCCGAAGGCCAGCTCGGTCACCGAGAGCAGACCGAGGCTGCCGGGCACCAGCATCCAGAACGCCGGCAGGAAGAGCACCAGCCGCGGCAGCTGCGGGCGCAGCAACTCGACGACAGTGGCCGCAAAGCTGGCTGCCAGGCCGCCGAGGAAGCCGCCGAGGGCCGCTCCGGAGACCTGCTGGCCGAGCAGCTGGGCACCGAAGGCGGTGACCACCACCAGCAGCACCCAGGGCACATATGCCATCCGGACGCTTTCGGTCAGGCACACTCCGACACAGACCAACAGCAGCCCCAGCGGCGTCGCCCACCAGCCGAGCTCATCCACCCTGATGTTGCTCAGCGCCGACTCTGGCGCCTGCCAGGCAGCGGCCGCCGCCAGGATGCCCAGGGCGAAGAGCAACAACTGGACCACACCGTGACCGACCCGAGACACGCCGGCCACCATCGCGCCGGCGGCGATCTCGGACAGTCCGGTCACCAGGGTCGCGCCGGGCAGCAGGATGGCCAGCGGTGGCAGCAGCGTACGAAGTGCTCCCTCCAGCAGCCCGGCGGATGCCGCGCCGAAGACCAGACAGCCGACGGCGAAGGCTGCGACGCTCGGCAGCAGCGTCGCGAGGGCGCGGCTGCGACCGCTCAGCCTACTGAGGCCGAGAACGACCAGTGACCCGATGGCGGTCACGATGATGTTGGCCACCCCAGGTTGCAGGATGAGACCGATCCCGATCGAGGCGACCACCCAGGCCGGGGCTGATAGCCAGTTCGGATATCGCTCGGGGCGGCCCCGCAGCGCGCCGAGGCGGCTCAGCGCTTGGCCGCGGTCGATCTCGTCGTTGAGCAGTTGCTGCCGGATCCAGCGGGCCTCCGCCGACTGATCGAGCCGTAGCGGACCGCTCACGGTCTCGACCGTGGCGGATCTCCCGGGGCCGAGCGCCAAGGTGATGCCGGTCGGCGCCACCGCCGGCTGCACCTGGGGATACCCGAGATGTCGGCCGACGGCCATGAGATCTTCCTCCACCTCGTACGTCGGTTGCCCGGTTGACACCATCGCAGCTGCCAATGTGATGAGCAGCAGGCGGTCCTCACCGGCTTCGGCATGCTCGTACGCCTCCGCACCATCCGTCGCTTTCGACACGCCCGCTATCGCATCACATCCTCAGCGCCCCTCTCATCCCGACTTCGCACATTTCGGTGTGAGTCACAGCGCGCCCTCTCACAGCGCGCCCTCTCATCCGACTTCGCACCAACAGGTGCTACTGCGCACCAGGCGGGCGGGGTGCGGAGTAGCACCAGATTGGTGCGGAGTCGATGCGGGATCTCGGCGGTCGTTGGTGGAGGCGGGTGCAGGCAAGTCCCGTTCGGCCTGCCCGCTCGGCGCACGCAGGTCCTCGCGAGAAGGAGGTTTGGCACCTGATTCGGCCGTGAACAGGTGCCTTGCCTCCTTCTCGATCAGCGATCCCACCGGACAGAGCCAGAAGTCGCCGCTCCCGGCGCTGATCTGTGGTCCCGCGACGCGAGAGGTACGCCGTGCGCGCCTGGTCGACGGCCGTTTGTGGCCCGGCGGCGCGAAACGTACGCCGCACACGCCCGCTCAGCGACCGTCCGTGGCCCGGCGGCGCGAAACGTACGCCGTGCACGCGCAACTGGTGGTCGTCGGTGGCCCCGCGGCGCAAACCGACTCAGCATCCCGTCAGAGCCGCGTACATCTCTGACCCGGCGGCGCCAGCCGGACCGGCGACCGCAGGTCACACCACCCCAATCCCCACTGCGCACCAGCTGATGCAACTTCGCACCCCGCCCACCTGGTGCGCAGTAGCACCAGTTGGTGCGAAGTGGGGATTGTCGGCGCCGGCTGCGATCATCGGCAGGTGCCCGAGACCTCGACTCCGACCCTCCCTGTGGCGCGGGTCGCTGTCGACGTGTCCTTGGCGCACCTGGATCGGCCGTTCGACTATCGGGTGGCGCCGGCCGACGACGACGTGGCCGTGCCCGGAGCCCGGGTGCGGGTGCGGTTCGCTGGCCGACTACGAGACGGGTTCGTGCTGGAGCGGCTGGCAAGCAGCGACAGTGACCGCGAGCTGAGCCCGATCTCCAAGGTGATCTCGCCCGAGCCGGTGCTGACCCCGGAGATCGCGGCGCTGATCCGCACCGTGGCCGATCACTATGCCGGCTGCTTCGCCGACGTCGTGCGGTTGGCGGTGCCGCCCCGGCACGCGGCAACGGAGAAGGCGGACCCGGTCGTCAGGCCTCCGTTGCCGGAGCTGAGCGAGGAGATGGCCAGCGCCTTGCGGTGCTATCCGACGGGGCTCGAGTTGCTGGCTGTGCTGCGGACCGGGAGCCGGCCACGGGCGTACTGGCAGGTGATTCCAGCCGCTGACCACAGCGGGGATTGGGCTGACGGGTTCGCAGCCGCGGCCCGGGCGGTGGCCGATGGCGGACGAAGTGCGGTGCTCGTGGTGCCGGATCAGCGCGACCTCACCCGGCTGCGGGCCGCGTGCACCCGCTGGCTGGGCCGAACGGGGTTCGTGGTGCTGACCTCCGAAGCCGGTCCAGCCGCCCGCTATCGAGCGTTCCTTGCGGCGCTGCGCGGGGACGTACGGGTGGTGATCGGGAACCGGGCTGCGGCGTACGCACCGGTGCGCGATCTGGGGCTGGTGGCGCTGTGGGACGACGGCGACGATCTGCTGGCGGAGCCGCGAGCGCCCTATCCGCATACCCGGACCGTGTTGGCATTGCGTGCTGCCCAGCAGCGCAGCGCCGTCCTGTTCGCGGGCTATGCCCGCAGCTGCGAGACCGAGCAGTGGGCCCAGCAGGGCTGGCTGCGGGTCCTCGGTGCCGATCGGACGCAGACCCGACATACCGCGCCGCGAGTCCGAGTGGCGGTCGACACCGATCGAGCACTGGCTCGTGATCCCGCGGCCCGGAGCGCCAGGCTGCCGCACGAGGTGTTCGAGCTGATCCGGGGGACTCTGCCGCAGGGGCCTGTGCTGGTGCAGGTGCCACGGGCGGGATACCTGGTGGCGCTGGTCTGTCAGGAGTGTCGCGAGCCTGCTCGCTGTGGCCGCTGCCACGGTCCGCTGTGGCTTCAGGGTCCGTCAGGGCACCAGCACGGAGGTGATCTCGCCTGCTCGTGGTGCGGGCTGCTGCACCCTGATTGGGAGTGCACGATCTGCGGCAGCCGATCGCTGCGCGCGCCCGTGGTCGGCTCGGAACGCACGGCTGAAGAGCTCGGCCGGGCCTTCCCCAACACGGTGATCCGACAGTCGAGCGGGCAACATGTGCTTGCCGATGTGCCTGGGACCCCAGCGCTGGTGGTGGCCACACCCGGTGCCGAGCCGAGAGCGGAAGGCGGATATGCCGGGGCGGTGCTGTTGGACACGGCGCTGCTCTTGCTGCGGGCAGATCTACGGGCGTCGGAGGAGGCATTGCGGCGCTGGCTCGCCGTAGTGGCACTGGTACGTCCCGGCGTGGACGGAGGGTCTGTGATCGCGGCGGGCGACAGCTCGGCCCGGGCGCTACAGGCGTTGGTCCGACTCGATCCAGGCGGATTCGCCGCCCGCGAGCTGGCGGAGCGGGCCGAGGCTCATTTTCCGCCGGCCGCGAAGGTGGTCACCGTCGAGGGCGCGACGGCTCCGCTCACCGAGATGCTGGACCTGCTGCGTCCGCCGGAGCCGTACGAGGTCCTCGGGCCGGTTCCGGTCAATGTTTCGGGCGGCGCCGGAGGGCGGAACGGAGCCGAGGCAGATGAGCCGATCGAGCGGCTGACCCTGCGTACGCCGCTGCGGACCGGAGCCGCCTTGGTGACCGCCGTCAAACAGGCCAGCGGAGTGCGCAGCGCGCGCAAGAGCGAGGGCGCCTTGCGGATCCGGGTCGACCCGACGGCGTTGTAGGGACCGAACGGCAGCTGCTCAGCCGGCTCGCGACTACACTCCGGCCGGTGCGCATCGTCTTCGCCGGTACCCCCGAGGTAGCCCTGCCGAGCTTGGAGGCATTGCTGGCGTCCGACCACGAGGTGGTGGCTGTCCTGACTCGGCCGGATGCGCCCAGCGGTCGAGGCAAGCAGCTGGCGCCGAGCCCGGTCGCGGCGCGGGCCGCGGAGCTGGGCATCGAGACTCTCAAGCCGGTCAAGCCAAGCGACCCGGACTTTCTGGCGCGATTCCGGGAGATCGCACCGGACTGCTGCCCGGTGGTGGCGTACGGAGCGCTGCTGCCGCAGAGCCTGCTGGACCTGGTGCCGTACGGCTTCGTGAACCTGCACTTCTCGCTGCTTCCGGCGTGGCGCGGAGCGGCGCCGGTCCAGCATGCCGTGCTGGCGGGGAACGAGGTGACCGGCGCGACCACCTTCCGGATCGTCGCCGCCCTGGACGCCGGGCCGACCTTCCTGCAGATGACCGAGCCGATCGCGCCGACAGACACCTCCGGAGAGTTGCTGGCCCGGCTGTCGGTCAGCGGTGCCGATCTGCTGGTGCGCACTCTCGACGGAATCGCCGACCACACTCTGACCGCCGTCGAGCAGCCGACCGAGGGCATCACCCTCGCGCCCAAGATCACTGTCGATGATGCGCGGATTCACTGGAGCCGGTCCGCGGCGGAGATCGATCGTGTCGTACGGGGCTGCACGCCCGCGCCTGGCGCCTGGACCACCTTCCGCGGGGATCGGTTGAAGATCAACTCCGGCACGCCGATCGACGGTCAGCGTGGCGCGCCGGGGGAACTGACGATCACCAAGCGGTCGGTCACGGTGACTGCCGCCGACGGCACCGGGCTGCTGCTCGGCGAGGTTCAGCCGCCCGGCAAGAAGCCGATGAATGCCGCCGACTGGGCCCGCGGCGTGGCCTTCGTGCCCGGCGAAGCACTCGGCGGCTGAGCAGTGCCCGACCGCCGACATCCCCGACCGCGCCCCCGGTCCAGGTCCCGTCGTAGCCCCGACCCGGCCCGGCGCGCGGCTTTCGACGCGCTGCGCAAGGTGCATGGCGAGGATGCGTACGCCAACCTGGTCCTCCCGCCGCTGCTCGCCCAACGCCAGCTCATCGGTCGGGACGCGGCCTTCGCCACCGAGTTGCTGGCCGGTGCCTGCCGACTGGAGAGAACGTACGACACGATCATCGAGGCGGCGGCTGCCCGGCCGCTCGGCACACTGCAGCCTGCGGTCCGCGACCTGCTGCGGCTGGGCACCCATCAGCTGCTGAACATGCGAGTTCCGTCGCACGCGGCGGTGGCCGCCACGGTCGAGTTGGCGGCCGCGACCGTCGGTGAACGGGTCACCGGCCTGGTCAATGCGGTGCTGCGCAAGATCGCCGGCCAGAGCTACCACCAATGGCTCTCCGCGCTGGCCGCCGGCCTCGAGGAGCCCGACGCGCTTGCCCTGCGCACGGCCCACCCACCGTGGATCGTGGCCGCCTATGCCGACCTGCTGCCCGCCGACGAGTTGGAGCCGGCGTTGCAGGCCAACAACATCTCCGCGCCGGTGACCCTGGTGGTCCGGCCGGGTCTGGCGAGCGTCGGGGAACTGATCGATGTGGGTGCCGAACCGGGCCGCTGGAGTCCGTACGCGGCTCGTTGGTCCGGCAACCCGGCGGAGCTCAGCCAGGTCCGAGACGGCACCGCAGGTGTCCAGGACGAAGGCTCGCAGCTGGCCGCCTGGGGGTTGGCGAGAGCACCACTGACCACGGCACCGACCGGCTGGTGGCTGGATCTGTGCGCCGGACCCGGCGGCAAGGCCGCGTTGCTCGCAGGCCTGGCGGGCGAGCAACCGGCACGGCTGGCGGCGGCCGAACTCGCACCCCATCGGGCCCGCCTGGTAGCGCAGGGAATGCGCGCCTATCCGAGTCCACCGGCCGTGCTGGTGGCCGACGGGATCCGCCCCGCCTGGCGGCCCGCAGCGTTCGACCGGGTGCTGGCCGATGTGCCGTGCAGTGGTCTCGGGGCGCTTCGGCGGCGGCCGGAGTCACGCTGGCGCCGCCAACCCGCCGATGTCGAGGAACTGCATCGGCTGCAGATCCGACTGCTGCAAACGGCGGTGGACTCCGTGGCGCCTGGGGGAGCTGTTGCGTACGTGACCTGTTCGCCGCACCGCCGAGAGACCACCGATGTGGTCGCCGAGGTGATGGCCGAGCGCGCCGATCTCGAGGTGATCCCGGCGGCGACCTTGCTACCCGAGCTCGGTGAGGACGCCTTCACCGGTCCCTTCCTGCAGCTGTGGCCGCATCGGCATGGCACAGACGCGATGTTCGCCGCCTATCTGCGCCGCACCCGGTGACCACGGTGCTGGGCGTGTCGTCCGCACATCGCTGAGCGGCATTGTCGGCGTGTCAAGATAAGCCGTGACTCCCGCATCGTTGCCCTGGATCGAACGTCTGGTCTGTCTTGACACGACAAGTCGGGACTCGAATCTGACGCTGATCGAGGTTGTGGCCGACGAGCTGCGCCGCCATGGGATCGAGCCCTCGATCTTCCCCACCCCGGACGGGCAGAAGGCCAATCTGGTCGCGACGGTCCCGGCCGCCGACGGCACCCGGACCGGCGGGGTGGTGCTCTCCGGCCATACCGACGTCGTACCGGTCGACGGTCAGCCCTGGTCCAGTGACCCGTTCGTCCCCGAGATCCGCGACGGTCGGCTCTACGGCCGCGGCACCGCCGACATGAAGTCCTTCATCGCCGTGGTGATCGATCAGCTCCCGCAGCTGGTCGCCGCCCGGCTGAGCCAGCCGGTCCATATCGCTTTGACCTACGACGAGGAGTTGGGCTGTCTGGGCGGTGATGCGATCGTCCGCGAGATCACCGAGCTCGGGATCGCGCCGCGGCTGTGCTTCGTCGGTGAGCCGACCAGCATGCGGGTGATCCGCGCGCACAAATCGTCGAACGTCATCGACGTCGCCTTCCACGGCGTGGCGGCGCACTCCTCGCTGACGCCGCAGGGCTGCAACGCCATCCACCATGCGGCCACGCTGATCACCTTCATGCACGGCCTCGCCGAGCAATGGCGCGCCGAAGGCCCGTATGACGAGGGCTACCTGGTCCCGTACACCACCGCGGGCGTGAACGTGATCCATGGTGGGATCGCCAGCAATACTGTGCCGTCGCTGTGCCAACTGCAACTGGACTATCGGACCATCGCGGCCGTCGACCCCAAGGACGTGCTCGCGCAGATCCGGGCGAAGGCAGCCGAGATCGAGGTCGCGATGCAGGCCGAGCAACCTTCGGCCAAGGTCGAGGTCAGCGTCGCCGCGGCGGTTCCCGGTCTGGAGAACGGCCCGGACTCGGAGGCTGCGGCGCTCGCGGGCCGGCTTGGCGCGGAAGCGAGCGACGACAAGGTCACCTATGGCACCGAGGCCGGGCAGTTCGCCTCCATCGGGGTGGACACCGTGGTGTGTGGGCCGGGCGACATCGCCCAGGCGCACGCCCCTGACGAATACGTCGAACTCGCTCAGATCGAAGAATGCGAGCGCTTCATCGTCGCCTTGATCAGCCACCTGAGCGAGGACTCGTGATCGCCCGACGTCACTATGGGAGCCGCTGACCACTACCCTCACTGTCGTGCCCAACCGGATCATGCCCAGTCTGCTGTCGGCAGACTTCGCCAACCTGCAGACCTCGATCGAGACCATCCCGAGTGCGGATGCCCTGCATGTGGACGTGATGGACTATCACTTCGTCCCGAACCTGACCATCGGCCTGCCGGTGCTGGAGTCGCTCCGCAAGATCACCGACAAGCTGCTCGATCTCCATCTCATGATCGAAGATCCCGATCGGTGGGCACCCACGTACGCCGAGCAGGGCGCGGAGTCGGTGACCTTTCACGTGGAGGCGGCTCATGCCCCGATCCGGCTGGCGCGGGAGCTGCGGGCCAGGGGAGCGCGGGCCGGGATGGCGCTCAAGCCGGCGACCCCGATCGAGCCGTACGCCGAGCTGCTGCCCGAGCTGGACATGGTGCTGATCATGACGGTCGAGCCCGGTTTCGGCGGCCAGCGCTTTCTCGATCTGTGCCTGCCCAAGATCGAGCGCACGCGGGCGCTGCTTGACGCTACCGGCGGCGACATCTGGCTGCAGGTCGACGGCGGTGTGTCGGTGGAGACCATCGAGCGCTGCGCGGCCGCCGGGGCGGACTCCTTCGTGGCCGGCTCGGCGGTCTTCGGCGCCGACGATCCCGATGCCATGGTCAACGCCCTGCGTCAGATGGCGGACGCAAGTTCATGAGTCCGCTCGCGACGACGACGGGCATTCACCGGCTACGTCGTCACTCTTCGTGAAGCCTGAAAGAACGTCGGCTTCACTCATCGCTCCTCCGCACGCCGGGCCCGTCGTCTTCCCGCTCGCGTCCTAGTCCCCCTAGTTCCCCTGGCGGCGCTTGAGATAGCGCTCGAACTCGGCGGCGATGGCGTCGCCGCTGGCCTCGGGCAGCTCGGCGGCGTCGGTCTGCTCCTCGAGCTGTGACACGTACTCCGCGACCTCGGAGTCGTCGGCGGCCAACTCGTCCACGCCCCGCTCCCAGGCGCGCGCCAACTCTGGCAGCTCCCCGAGATCCAGCGGAACATCGAGCACTCGCTCCAGCTGCGACAAGATGGCCAGCGTCGCCTTCGGGCAGGGTGGATGCGCCACGTAGTGCGGGATCGCCGCCCACACCGACAAAGTCGACAGCCCGGCCTTGGGCAGCAGGTCCGACAGCACCCCCACGATGCCGGTCGGGCCTTCGTAGCTGGACTCGGTGATCCCGTACCTGTCCATCAGCTCCGGGTCGCGGGTCGTACAGGTCACCGGCACCGGCCGAGTGTGCGGCGTGTCGGCCAGCAGCGCACCCAGCAGGATCACCATGGAGGGGTTCGCCGAGCGCAGCGCGGAGGTGAGCAGTGCGCAGAACTGCCGCCACCGCAGGTTCGGCTCGATCCCGTCCACCAGGATCAGGTCCCGGCCGCCGGCGAGTTGCGCGATCTTGATCCGGGTAGTGGGCCAGGTGATCACCCGCTCGCCGTCCTCGGTGATCGAGGTCTCCGGCCGGTTCACCTGGTAGTCGTAGAAGTCGTCGGGGTCGAGCTCGATCACCAGCTCCGCCTGATAGGCGTCGGACAGGTGCTCGATGGCCGCGCTGGCGGCGTTGCCGGCGTCGTTCCAGCCGCTGAACGCGGCCACGACCACCGGATCCCGCAGCTCGCGCAGACTAGCGCTCAACTGTTCGCTCATGCCTGACCCTGCTTGTCGATATCGGACCCTGCTTGCCCATATCTGACACTGTAGACGGCGCCACCGGTCGAGAATCCGGCTTCCACGCCGGGGGTGAGGACTATCCTCGCCAGGTGTCCGACCTGCGTGAGGAGGGGGCAGCCGCCCCGGTCGACCGACCGACGTTCCCGGCCCGCCCCGACGCCACCGATGAGCTCACTGCGCTGATGCGCCGGCGAGTGTTGCTGCTGGACGGCTCGATGGGTGTCTACATCCAGCGCAAGGGTCTGTCCGAGGCGGAATTCCGCGGCGAGCGGTTCGCGGACTGGCCGCAGGATCTGACCGGCAACAACGACCTGCTCTCGATCACCCAGCCAGAGGTGATCCGCTCCATCCACGACTCCTATCTGGAGGCCGGCGCCGACATCATCGAGACGAACACCTTCAGCGCCCAGCGCATCTCGATGGCCGACTACGGGATGGAGGAGCTGAGCTACGAGTTGAACCTCGTCTCGGCGCAACTGGCCCGCGCAGCCTGCGACGCCTATGCGACTCCGGGGCATCCGCGGTTCGTGGCCGGCGCACTCGGCCCGACCAATCGCACCGCGTCGATCTCGCCGGACGTGAATGATCCAGGGGCCCGGAACATCGACTACCAGGAGCTGGTGGAGGCCTATCTGGAGCAGGCCCGCGGGCTGGTCGACGGCGGCAGCGACCTGTTGCTGGTGGAGACCATCTTTGACACCCTGAACGCCAAGGCCGCGATCTTCGCCCTGGAGACGCTCTTCGAGGAGCGCGGGCGCCGCTGGCCGGTGTTCATCTCGGGGACCATCACCGATGCCTCCGGGCGCACCCTGTCCGGTCAGGTCACCGAGGCCTTCTGGAACAGCATCCGGCACGCCCGGCCGCTCGCTGTGGGCTTCAACTGCGCGCTCGGTGCCGCCGACATGCGCCCCTATGTCGCCGAGCTGGCCCGGGTCGCGGACTGCTTCACCTTCTGCTACCCGAACGCGGGCCTGCCGAACGCCTTCGGCGAGTACGACGAGACCCCCGAACAGATGGGTGCCGTCGTCGGCGCCTTCGCACACGACAAGCTGATCAATGTGGCGGGCGGCTGCTGTGGCACCACCCCGGAGCACATCGCCGAACTCGAACGGCAGGTGGCCGGGCTGGCGCCCCGCGAGCCGATCGAGGTCGCACCGGCGCTGCGCCTGTCCGGGCTGGAACCGGTGAACATCACCGATCAGTCGCTCTTCGTGAATGTGGGGGAGCGGACCAACATCACCGGGTCGGCGCGCTTTCGCAAGCTGATCAAGGCCGGTGACTATCCGACCGCGCTGGCCGTGGCCCGGCAGCAGGTCGAGGTGGGCGCGCAGGTCATCGACGTCAACATGGACGAGGGGATGATCGACGGCATCGCCGCGATGGATCGCTTCACCAAGCTGATCGCCTCCGAGCCGGACATCTGTCGGGTCCCGATGATGATCGACTCCTCCAAGTGGGAGGTGATCGAGGCCGGGTTGCGTTGCGTACAGGGCAAGCCGATCGTCAATTCGATCTCGATGAAGGAGGGGGTGGAGTCCTTCGTCGAACATGCGCGGCTGTGCCGCAAGTACGGCGCGGCGATCGTGGTGATGGCCTTCGACGAGGACGGCCAGGCGGACAACCTGGAACGTCGCAAGCAGATCTGCGAGCGTGCCTACCGGATCCTGATCGACGAGGTGGGCTTCCCGGCCGAGGACATCATCTTCGACCCGAACATCTTCGCCGTCGCGACCGGGATCGAGGAGCACGCGAACTACGGCGTCGACTTCATCGAGGCGACTCGCTGGATCAAGCAGAACCTGCCGGGCGCGCTGGTCTCCGGCGGTGTCTCGAACGTGTCCTTCAGCTTCCGCGGCAACAACCCGGTGCGGGAGGCGATCCATTCGGTCTTCCTCTACCACGCGATCGCCGCGGGCATGGACATGGGAATCGTGAACGCCGGGGCGCTGGTGGTCTACGACGAGATCGAGCCGGAGCTGCGTGACCGGATCGAGGACGTGATCCTGAACCGCCGCGCGGATGCCACCGAACGGCTGTTGGAGATCGCCGAGGCACACAACCGGGCCTCGGAGAAGGTCGACGACGCCGCGGCCCTGGCGTGGCGAGACGCACCGGTACGAGAGCGGATCACGCACGCCCTGGTGAAGGGGATCGACGACTTCATCGTCGACGACACCGAACAGATGCGGGTCGAACTCGCCGCCGAGGGCAAGCGTCCGCTGGAGGTGATCGAGGGCCCGCTGATGGACGGCATGGGCGTGGTCGGCGATCTCTTCGGCGCCGGCAAGATGTTCCTTCCTCAGGTGGTGAAGTCGGCCCGGGTGATGAAGAAGGCGGTCGCACACCTGATCCCGTTCATCGAGGCGGAGAGGAAGCCCGGCGACGCGGCGACCTCGAACGGCAGGATCGTGATGGCCACGGTCAAGGGCGATGTGCACGACATCGGCAAGAACATCGTCGGAGTGGTGCTGCAGTGCAACAACTACGAGGTGATCGACCTCGGAGTGATGGTGCCCGGCCAGAAGATCCTGGACACCGCTCGCGAGGTCGGTGCCGACATCATCGGCCTGTCCGGGCTGATCACTCCGTCGCTGGACGAGATGGTCAGTGTGGCCTCCGAGATGGAGCGCCAAGGCTTCACCATCCCGCTGCTGTTGGGCGGCGCGACCACCTCGCGCGCACATACCGCGGTGAAGGTGGAGCCGAAATACTCCCACCCGGTGGTGTGGGTGAAGGACGCCTCCCGCTCGGTGCCCACGGCGGCGGCGCTGCTGTCGGACGGCGAACGCCGGGAGCAATTGCTCGCCGAGGTGGCGGCGGACTACGAGGCGATCCGCAGACGTCATGCGGCCAAGAAGAACGACCGTCCGCTGCTGACCTATCAGCAGGCGCTCGATGCCCGGACTCCGATCGACTGGGGGGGCTATCAGCCGCCGCGGCCGAGATTCCTGCTGCAGCAGGCCAAGGAATTCCTGCTGCAGCAGGCCAAGGACGTGTGCACGGAGCCGCATTGCGGCGGACACGCCCGTTCGTACACTCGCACGTTCCGCGACTATCCGGTGGAGGTGTTGCGCGAGTACATCGACTGGCAGCCGTTCTTCAACGCCTGGGAGATGAAGGGAAGCTTCCCGGACATCCTGCACAACCCGGCGAGCGGGGAGGCCGCGCGGAGACTGTTCGAGGACGCGAACACGATGCTGGACCGGATCATCGATCAGGGGTGGTTGCGACCGCAGGGTGTGGTCGGCCTCTTCCCGGCCAATGCCGTCGGTGACGACATCGAGATCTACACCGACGAGCACCGCCACGAGATCCGGACCGTGCTGCACCACCTACGACAGCAGGGGCAACATCGCCACGGTATCCCTAACAAGTCACTGGCTGATTTCATCGCACCGAAAGAGACCGGACTGCCCGACTACATCGGGGGATTCGCAGTGACCGCCGGGATCGGCGCCGCAGAGAAGATCATGCAGTTCAAGGCCGAACTCGACGACTACTCCGCGATTCTGCTGGAGTCGGTCGCCGATCGCTTGGCAGAGGCCTTCGCGGAGCGGATGCATGCGGTGGTCCGGCACGACCTGTGGGGTTACGCCGCGGACGAGCAGCTCACCAACGACGAGCTGATCGCCGAGGCTTACCGCGGTATCCGGCCGGCTCCCGGATACCCCGCATGCCCGGATCACACCGAGAAGCAGGCGATCTGGGACCTGCTGGACGTGGAGACGCAGACCGGCATCGAACTGACCGAGTCGATGGCCATGTGGCCGGGTGCGTCGGTCAGCGGTTGGTACTTCTCGCATCCGCAGTCGCAGTACTTCGTGGTCGGCCGGCTCGGGCGCGACCAGGTCGAGGACTATGCGGCTCGCAAGGGATGGAGCCTGCGGCAGGCGGAGAAGTGGCTGGCGCCGAATCTGGGGTATGAGCCGGAGGACTGACCCGAGCGCGGGGGCGACCCTGCACCCAGAGAGATTTGTTTGTGATGGGAATTTGACTCTCACCGTTGATGTCGGGCCTGTTTCGTCCGGGGTGAGTTGAGATCTGTGGATGACGCTCCCTGGGGTGCGGGTCAGCCTGTGGACAACGGAACCACGACGGAAATCGGCCGCTCATCGGGCTCGAACCCCCGCGACACGCCGAGATCTCCACGTTGACAGTCAAATTCCCGTCATGAACTAACTCAAAGCTCAAGGAGGTGAACGTCCGAGGTGGCGTGGCGGGTTGCTCGGGGCTGCGAGAATAGCCGGGCCATGAACGACGCCACCCCGACGCTCACCCCAGAAACCGGTCTCGCCGAGCCTGCCCTTGCCCCGCAGGCGGTGCTCTGGGACTTCGACGGCACCCTGGCAGACACCGAGCCGCTGTGGATCGCTGCCGAGTTCGCGGTCATCGAAGGCGAACTGGGCGCGCCCTGGTCGATGGAGCATGCCGAGCGATTGGTCGGCAGTGATCTGATCGAGGCCGCGATCTACATGCTCGAGACCATCGGCCGGACGGATCTGGAGCCAGCCTGGATGGTGAGTCGGATCCTGGATCGCGTGGTGGCAGCTGTCACGAGCAGTGACGAGTTGGCCTGGCGGCCCGGCGCACTGGAACTGCTGGCGGAACTCCGCGCAACGGGCATGCCCTGCGCTCTGGTCTCGGCTTCCTATCGTGTGCTGCTGGATGCCGTGCTCGAACGGCTGCCGGCCGGTACGTTCGCTGTCTCGGTGGGTGGCGACGAGGTGACCAGGGGCAAGCCGCACCCGGAGCCCTACCAGCGGGCCTGCGCTCTGCTGGGTGTCGAGCCCGAGGACTGCGTGGTGCTGGAGGACTCGATCACCGGTGCCCGGGCCGGCAACGCCGCGGGGTCGGTGGTGGTCGGCATCCCGAACATCGTCGACATTCCGCCGGCGCCCGATCGCGTCATCGTGCCTTCGCTGGTCGGCCTCGATCTTGCCTCACTGACCACGATCTACGCGACGGTGACCCGTGCTCGGTAGCCGACTGCGGGCCGGGCTGGCTGCCCTCACCGTCGCAGTGCTGGCCCTGGCGGCCGGCTGCACCAACGACAACCCGGAGCCGGGACCGTCGCAGAGTTCACCGACCAGCCGACCGCTGATGGTGTTGTCGACCGACCCGATCCGCCAAGCCGATCCGGCCGCGGTCACCGATCCTGCCTCGGTCGTGCTCTCGCTCAATGTCTTCCAGCGGCTGATGACCACCGAGCCAGGCCAGTGGGCGCTCAAGCCGGACGCGGCCAAGGACTGTGCATGGACCGCGCCGACCGTGATGACCTGCACGCTGAATCAGAATCTGCGGTTCCACAACGGTCACGAGCTGACCTCCAGCGACGTGAAGTTCAGCATCCAGCGCGCGCTGCGGCTGGATGTCCGCGGATCCTCGGCGTCGTTGCTGTCCACGCTGCGGCGGATCGAGACCCCCGACCCACTCACGGTTCGCTTCGTCTTGAGCCAGGTGGACAACCAGTTCGCCTGGGGCCTGGCTTCCCCGGCTGCCTCCATCGTCGACGAGCAGGTCTACAACGCCGATGAGGTGCGAGCCAACGACCAGCCGATCGTCGGCTCGGGAGCGTTCGCGGTCGCCAGTTTCGCCGACAACGAGCTGCTGCTGGAGCGGAACCAGACCTATGTCGGCCGTACGCCGCCGCGCTCGGATGCCGTTCTCTATCGCACCGTCGCCGACTCCGCTGCGCTCGAGGATGCGATGAAGAAGCGCACCGCGGACGTGGTCTGGCGCGGGCTCAGTTCGGCCGCCATCACCCGCTACAGCCGCCAGGCCGCCGCCAACGAGCAGAACACGACCGAAGACGGCTATCGGATGCAGACCCAGACGGGCACACGGGTGCTGATGCTCGCCTGGTCGCCGACCTCGCGGCATCGGCGCACTCCCGCCTTGCGCAGTGCGGTCGCCGTCGCTCTGCAGGGCGATCGCACCCTGGACTCGGTGGTGCCGAACGGGATTCCGAACCACATCAGCGCCTTTCCGGTCGGCGGCAGCGCAAAGCCGAAGGTCACCTGGTCGAACCGCATTCAGCTGACCCTCGGCTACGACGCCACCATGCCCGATGGCCGCGACATCGCCACCCAGATCCGGACTCGGCTGGAGGACACCGGAGGGCTCAGTGTCCGGCTCCGCACCGTCGACTCGACCACTGACCCCGGCGCCGATCTGATCGTGCTCGATCGGAAGGCCTGGACCTCGACGGGGCTGGCCTGGCTGCAGCCCTACCTCGATGCTCCGCCGCCGGCCAGCGCCGGCACGGTCGCGAACCTCGAACGCACCTATCAGGCGAGCAGCGGCGAAGCGGACCAGGCACACGGCATGGCCAGCCTGCAACGCCAGGCGGCCGGCGACCGTGTGCTGTTGCCGATGAGCCAGTCCGACGAGCATCTGTTCGCAGCCCCGGGAGTGGAGGCGCCGGCCAACTCCTTCGGCCCTGGCTGGCAGCTGGGCGTATGGGGGCTCGCCCGTGTCTGAGCTGGATCCACGGAATTACGCGGGTGTCGGCACCGGGCCCCTGCGGGCGGGGGAACGGGTCACCCTTTCCGATGCCAAGGGACGGCGACACTCGATCCTGCTGGTGGTCGGCGGTGCCTTCCACACCACCAAGGGCGGGATCGCCCACGATGACCTGATCGGCGGACCGGACGGGGTGGTGGTGCACTCCGCGGGCGGCACGCCCTACTTGGCGCTGCGGCCGCTGCTGGCCGAATGGACCGTCACCATGCCCCGGGGTGCGGCGGTGGTCTATCCGAAGGACGCGGCACAGATCGTCGGCGGGGCGGACATCTTTCCCGGCGCCCGGGTGATCGAGGCCGGCGTCGGCTCGGGGGCGCTGACTCTGTCGCTGTTGCGGGCGATCGGGCCGACCGGCCGGCTGATCTCCTACGAGAGACGCGCCGACTTTGCGGCCATCGCGCGCAAGAACGTGGAGAACTTCCTCGGGCGACCGCATCCGGGCTGGGACCTGCGCGTCCAGGATCTGGTCGAGGGCCTCCAGTCCGACCCGCCGGGCGACATCGACCGGATCGTCCTCGACATGCTCGCCCCCTGGGAGTGCGTCGAGGTCGCAGCCGAGGCGTTGGTGCCGGGCGGGGTGCTGTGCGCGTACGTCGCCACCACCACCCAGCTGGCGCGGATGGTGGAGACGATCCGAGTGCACACCGGCTTCACCGAGCCCGAGGCGACAGAGTCCCTGGTGCGCGGCTGGCACGCCGAAGGACTGGCCGTACGGCCGCAGCACGCGATGGTCGGACACACCGGATTCCTGGTGATCGCCCGCCGGCTGGCGCCCGGGGTGGTCGCCCCGGCACGCAGAAGACGACCGGCGCCCGGCGCGTATGGCGACGATTACACCGGTCCACGAGGTGACCGCGGGTAGGGTCGAAGACCTAGGAGGTGTTCAGATGACATCGACCGACCGTCCCGATGACCGTGAGTCGACCCTGGCGATCCTGCGCGAGGAGCTCGACCGGATGCGTGACCGTGCAGCCAGCTATCCACACGACATTGCTGTCCTGGAGCGACGCCTGGCCGATGCCCGTTCCGAGGCACGGACCACAGCTGCGAACAACGAACGGCTCGCCGCGACGCTGCGCGACGCCAGGGAACAGATCATCGCCTTGAAGGCGGAGGTCGACCGGCTCGCCCAGCCGCCCGCCAGCTTCGGCGTCTTCGTGGCGGAGGGTCCCGACGGCACTGCCGACATCTACACCTCAGGCCGCAAGATGCGGGTCAGTGTCAGCCCCGACGTTGATCTGAGCGGCCTCGAACCGGGTCGTGAGTTGGTCATCAACGAGGCGCTCAACGTCGTCGGGGTGCAGGAGTTCACCGACGTCGGCGAGATCGTGCTGCTCAAGGAAGTCCTCGAGGACGGCGAGCGGGCGCTGGTGATCGGACACGGCGACGAGGAGCAGGTGGTCCGGCTCGCGGCCCAGCTGCGTGGTGGTGACCGGCCGATCCGTTCCGGTGACTCTTTGCTCGTCGACCGCCGGGTCGGGTTCGCATTCGAACGGGTGCCCAAGCTGGACGTCGAGGAGCTGGTGCTGGAAGAGGTGCCTGACCTCGACTATTCGGTGATCGGCGGGCTGGGCCCCCAGATCGAGGCGATCCGCGACGCGGTGGAGCTGCCGTTCCTGCACAAGGAGCTGTTTGCCGAGCACCAACTCAAGCCGCCCAAGGGCATCCTGCTCTACGGTCCGCCCGGCTGCGGCAAGACGCTGATCGCCAAGGCCGTGGCCAACTCACTGGCGCAGAAGGTCAGCGAGCGGACAGGCCGGGAGGGACGCAGCTTCTTCCTCAACATCAAAGGCCCCGAGCTGCTGAACAAGTACGTCGGCGAGACCGAGCGGCACATCCGGCTTGTGTTCCAGCGGGCTCGGGAGAAGGCGACCGACGGGATGCCGGTGATCGTCTTCTTCGACGAGATGGACTCGCTGTTCCGGGTCCGTGGCTCCGGGGTGTCCTCTGACGTGGAGAACACCATCGTGCCGCAGCTGCTGAGCGAGATCGACGGCGTCGAGGGCCTGGACAACGTGATCGTGATCGGCGCCTCCAACCGGGAGGACATGATCGATCCGGCGATCCTGCGACCCGGCCGGCTGGACGTCAAGATCAAGATCGAGCGGCCGGATGCCGAGGCGGCCCGGGAGATCTTCAGCAAGTACCTGACCGCAGAGCTGCCGATCCATCCCGAGGACCTGGACGAGTTCGCCGGCGACAGCGCCGCCACCGTGCGCGGCATGATCGAGCGCACCGTCGAGCGGATGTATGAGGAGACCGACGAGAACCAGTTCCTCGAGGTCACCTACGCCGGCGGCGACAAGGAGATCCTCTACTTCAAGGACTTCAACTCCGGAGCGATGATCCAAAACATCGTCGATCGGGCAAAGAAGTCCGCGATCAAGGACTATCTCGACACTGGCGTGAAAGGTGTGCGGATCGGCCATCTGATGCAGGCCTGCCTGGATGAGTTCGGGGAGAACGAGGACCTGCCGAACACCACCAACCCCGACGACTGGGCCAAGATCAGCGGCAAAAAGGGGGAACGGATCGTCTTCATCCGGACCCTGATCAGTTCGAAGAAGGGCACCCAGCCCGGGCGTTCCATCGACACGGTCAGCAACACCGGTCAGTATCTGTAACAGTAGGTGCGGGAAGCTTTTTGCGGCCTGCCGCGGGCTCTTGGACTTGTCCCCTGAACAGTTGACAGAGTTTTGCCGACGACAACTCTTACGGCTACCGTACTTGTACGGAATCGGCTCGATTCGTTGCCCGCAGCGTAACGATCGGGACGAACTGTCCAATCCGTCTGCTCGACGACCTGGAGTTCCAGCGTGGGCGTTGTCGTACGAACCTAGGAGTAAAGAAGTCCCGTGGACTACAAGCTGGTCATCGGCCTCATTGTGGCGATTATCGTCGTCATTCTCGTAGTGGTGCAGCTACAGATTCGCAAACAGTACGACCTCGAGAGCCCGCTACCGCCGGACGCAGCGGCCTCGAACATCTCCCGAGCAATCGGCGGCGGTGTGGCCCTGTTCGATGCCGCCGGTGATCTGAGCATCCCCTTCAACGGCGGGATCTTGTCGGTTGCCTTGGAACCAGTGGGTACTGGGAGCAATCTCCACGTCTGGCTCAGCCAATACAATTTCATTTCCGCGAACGGATTCCAGGTGCTCGCGTACAAGGGCAAGGTGTCGAAGATCCGTCGCGCCGTCAGCGGAAGTTAGGAGCTATTGCCATGGCCGACGTCCGGGACTCCTCCTGGAGCAAAGTGGGCGAAGTTGATTCGTCCGGCACGGTGCGGAACTCTTCCTGGTCAAAGGTGGGCGAGGTTGATTCGTCCGGCACCGTGCGGAACTCTTCGTGGAGCAAGGTAGGAGAAGTCGATACCTCCGGAACAATTCGCAATTCGTCGTGGTCGAAGGTGGGCGAAGTCGATTCGTCCGGCACTGTGCGGAACTCTTCCTGGAGCAAGGTAGGAGAAGTCGGCGCGGGCGCAACAATTCAGCAGGCGGGCGGCGCAGCACTGCTCCTGCTTCCGCTTGGCTGACCGGCGGGCGCCCTACACCGTTGCATTCGTGCGGGCACGCTGCACCAGCCGGAAGACCCCACGCCAGCCGAGCAGGAGGGCGGCGAGCACGATGCCGGCGACCAGGACGAACGGCCAGGCGGCGCCCGACCCGGAAGCCAGTCGCAGCAGCATGCCGAGCACCAGCGTGCTGGCCCAGACGACGACCCCAGGACGCCAGCCGGCCTGATCGCCGCGCAGCGCGACGACGCCCCAACAGACGGCGTGTCCGATCAGCGCACCGGCAAGGAACGGCCAGGCGGTGCCCAGCACCCCGAGCAGATTCCCGGCCTCGTCGTGGCTGCGCCGACCGAGAATGGCGAACGCGATGATCGCCACCACGTCGACCACGAGCGCGGGCAGGTACCTCACGTCGCAGAACACTACTGCGGGCCCAGCGGCGGGAGTGAACCGGTTCACCCCGATCCGCGGGTCAGCGGCCACCATTAGGCTGACCTCATGAGTCAGCTCGCGTCCCCAGAACTCCCCCCAGCCCTCCGGGTGATGGGGATCGAGACGGAGTACGGGATCTCGGCGCTCGGGCAGCCGGTGGGTGAAGAGCTGCACCCGATGCAGTTGTCGAACCATGTCGTCAAGGGCTACGGCTGGACGACCACCACCCGGCAGGCCGGCTGGGACTACGAGACCGAGACACCGCTGCGCGATATCCGCGGCTACGAGATCAACCGCGCTCAGGCGCACCCCGACCAGTTGACCGACGACGACCTCGGCATGGCCAATCTGATCTTGACCAACGGAGCCCGGCTCTATGTGGACCATGCCCACCCGGAGTATTCCGGCCCGGAGGTGACCAGCGCGCTCGACGCGGTGCGCTACGACAAGGCCGGTGATGTGGTGATGGCGATCGCTGCCGCCCAGGCCAGTCGCAACCTCGGCTGCTCGGTGCGCCTCTACAAGAACAACACCGACGGCAAGGGCGCCTCCTACGGCACTCACGAGAACTATCTGCTGGAGCGCAGCACCCCGTTCGACCGGGTGGTGACCCAGTTCACCGGCTTCCTGGTCTCCCGGCAGGTGTTCACCGGTGCCGGCCGGGTCGGTCTGGGCCAGGCGAGCCAGCGACCCGGGTTCCAGATCAGCCAGCGGGCCGACTTCTTCGAGGCCGAGGTGGGGCTGGAGACTACGCTCAACCGGCCGATCATCAATACCCGCGACGAGCCGCACGCCGACGCCACCTTGCACCGACGGCTGCACGTGATCACCGGTGACGCGAACCTGTCGGAGATCTCCACCTACCTGAAGGTCGGCACGGCGTCCTGGGTGCTCCGGGCGATCGAGGCCGGGCTCGTGCCGCCCACCGTACGGGTCGACCAGCCGGTGATGACCATGCGAGCCGTCAGCCATGACCCGACCTGCCGGCAGCTGCTGCGGTTGGTCGACGGCCGTCGGGTGACGGCGATGGACCTGCAAGAGGTCTATCTGGACGCGGCCCGGGCCTGCTATGAGCGGCACGCGGGCGAGCTGGGGGAGTCAGCCCGGATCGAGGCGAAGGACATCTTCACCCGCTGGCAGGAGGTCCTCGACACACTGCGCCGCGACCCGACGGAGCTGGCCGATCAGCTCGACTGGGTGGCGAAGCTGCAGCTGATGGAGTCGTACCGCAATCGGGACGGGCTCGGCTGGGCATCGCCGAAGCTGGCGCTGATCGACCTGCAGTATTGCGACGTGGATCCCCAGCGCAGCCTGTTCGCTGCCCTGGTCCGCAAGGGTCGGATGCGTCAGCTGCTCACCGGCGAGGAGATCGAGCAGGCCCGGCTGGCGCCGCCCACCGACACCAGGGCCTATTTCCGGGGGCGGGTGATGGAGAAGTACGGTCCTGCGGTGGTCGCCGCGTCCTGGGACTCGGTGATCTTCGATGTGCCCGGCAAACCCGCCCTGCAGAGGTTGCCCTTGCTGGATCCGTTGAAGGGCACCAAAGCCCAGGTCGGCCCGGTGATCGACGCCAGCGATGATGTCGTGGCGCTGTTCGAGAACCTGGAGCCCCGTCGCGAGCGGCCGTGAGGCGGAGCGAGGGCTCCGTCTGGAGCGACGAGAGAGCAAACACGTTCTTCCGTTTGCGAACGAGGAGCGAAGACGGAGTCTTGGGAGCGCGGCCTCACAGCGAGCGACGACCACACCGCGAGCGGCCGTGAGGCGGAGCGACGGCTCCGTCTGGAGCGACGAGAGAGCAAACACGTTCTTCCGTTTGCGAACGAGGAGCGAAGACGGAGTCTTGGGAGCGCGGCCTCACCGCGAGCGACGACCACACCGCGAGCGGCCGTGAGGCGGAGCGAGGGCTCCGTCTGGAGCGACGAGAGAGCAAACACGTTCTTCCGTTTGCGAACGAGGAGCGAAGACGGAGTCTTGGGAGCGCGGCCTCACCGCGAGTGACGACTGACACGGATAGGCTGGTCATGACATCAGCCCAAGGTGTAGGAGGTGCACAGATGCCTGAGTCAGAACACAAGAGCAGGTCCCGGCACACAGAGACCGAGGCCGCCGAGGAACTGGCACCGGCCGACAGCGCCCACAAGGCCGAGCTCGACGCAGACGTCGACTCGCTGCTGGACGAGATCGACTCGGTGCTGGAGAACAACGCCGAGGAGTTCGTGCGGTCGTTCGTGCAGAAGGGCGGGCAGTGACCGAACGACTGACCGCGCTGCCGCCGGCCTTCCTGCAGGCCGGCACGTCCTCCTTCACCGACTTCGCTGCGGCCGTCGCGCCGAACGTGCTGCCCGGGGCCCGCGCCGAGAGCCCTGGTGCCTCGGTGGCTGATCTGGCGCCGCACGGCACGACGATCGTCGCCGCGACCTTTCCCGGCGGTGTGGTCGTCGCCGGCGACCGGCGAGCCACGATGGGCAACATGATCGCCCAGCGCGATATCGAGAAGGTCTACCCGGCCGACGAGTACTCGATCATCGGGATCGCCGGCTCGGCCGGTCTGGCCGTGGAGATGGTGCGGCTGTTCCAGCTGGAACTCGAGCACTACGAGAAGATCGAAGGTGCCCCGCTGTCGCTGGTCGGCAAGGCGAATCGGCTTGCCACCATGATCCGGCAGAACCTGGGCATGGCCTTGCAGGGCTTCGTCGTGGTGCCGCTGTTCGCCGGCTGGGATCTGGCGCGGCAGGAAGGCCGGATCTTCTCCTACGACGCCACCGGCGGACGCTACGAGGAGCAGGCCTTCTTCTCGGTGGGCTCCGGCTCGGTGTTCGCTCGCGGCTCGCTGAAGAAGCTCTATCGGCCCGATCTGACGGCGACCGAGGCCGCCACCGCCGTGATCCAGGCGCTGTACGACGCCTCCGATGACGACTCGGCCACGGGCGGCCCCGATCTCACCCGGCGGATCTTCCCGATCGTGATGACCGCGACCGCAGACGGGGTGACCCGGGCGAGCGACGACGCGGTCGCAGCGATCGTGGATCAGGTCATCGCCGCCCGGATGCGGCGGCCCGACGGACCAGGAGCGCCGCTGCTGTGAGCATGCCGTTCTACGTTGCTCCTGAGCAGCAGATGAAGGATCGGGCGGACTTCGCCCGCAAGGGAATCGCCCGGGGCCGTTCGGTGGTGGTGCTGCGCTATGCCGACGGCATCGTGTTCGTCGCGGAGAACCGCTCCCAGGCGTTGCATAAGGTCAGCGAGATCTACGACCGGATCGGCTTCGCGGCGGTCGGACGTTACAACGAGTTCGAGAACTTGCGGACCGCCGGCATCCGCTACGCCGATCTGCGCGGCTACAGCTATGACCGCACCGATGTCACCGGACGCGGCCTGGCGAACGCGTACGCACAACTGCTGGGCACGATCTTCTCCTCCGGTGGGGAGAAGCCGTACGAGGTGGAGATCGTGGTCGCCGAGCTGGGGGCGACGCCGGAACTCGACCAGATCTACCGGCTCACCTACGACGGTTCGGTCGCCGATGAGGACGCGTACGCCGTGATGGGCGGGTCGGCCGAGGCGATCACCGAGGCGGTGCGACGCGGCTACCGGCGGGACCTGGATCTCGCCGCCGCCGTCCAGCTGGCGGTACGGGCGCTGTCCAGCGACGGCGGGCCCAACGCGACCCCACGAGAGCTGGGCGCAGGGGCGTTGGAGGTCGCGATCCTGGATCGGACCCGGCCGCTGCCCCGCAAATTCCGCCGGGTGAAGGGGGCCTGGCTGACCGAGCTGTTGACCGCGGCACCTGAGTTGGTCGGCATCGCTGAGCCTGAGGCCGAGCCCGGGCCCGACGGCGGGTGAACGCCAACCAGTCTGCGGAGGAGCGTTCGCGGGTGGTGGTGATCGGGGTCGGGTTGATCGGAGCCTCGATCGGATCCGCGCTCACCCAGCAGGGCTGGGCGGTCCACCTGCGTGATGCCAAGGTCAGCCATGCCCGGGTCGCCGAGACGCTGGGTGCCGGATCGGTGGAGACTCCGTCTGCGTCGGCCGTGGAACTGGTGGTCGTGGCGGTGCCGCCCCGAGCGTTGGCCGGCGTGGTGCGTACCGCGCTGGAGACCTATCCGTACGCCACCGTCACCGATGTCGGGTCGGTCAAGGCGGAGGTGCTCGACACCCTGTGGGGACACCGTGAGCTGCATCGCTATGTCGGCTCGCACCCGATGGCCGGCACCCAGCACTCCGGACCCACCGCGGCGCGGGCCGACCTTTTCGCCGACCGCACCTGGGTGATCACGCCGCATCGACGCTCAGACCCGGCGGCGATCGACGCGGTCACCCGGCTCGCGCGAGCGTGCGATGCGCGGACGGTGATCATGGACGTGGACGAGCATGACGCCGCGGTGGCCCGGGTCTCGCACCTGCCGCATCTGATGTCGGTGTTGACCGCTGGTCATCTGACCACCATGGGTGAGCAGGATCTGGCATTGGCCGGTCCCGGTTTACGCGATGTGACCCGGGTCGCCGGCAGCGACCCGGGACTGTGGGAGCAGATTCTGACGGCCAACTCAGCGGCTGTGCTGTCCGAGCTTCGGCAGGTTCGAGACGATCTCGGTCAGCTGATCGGTGCGATCGAGGATGGTGCGGCCATCCGGTCCGACGGGCACCGCGATACTCGAGCGCTGCGCGATCGACTGGCCCGTGCGGTCACCGGCACCCGCCGGATCCCGGGCAAGCACGGTGCGCCTGCGGTCGCGTACCAACAGGTGGTGGTCGAGATCCCCGACACGCCGGGCGCGTTGGCGAAGCTCTTCGCCGACGTGGACGAGCTCGGCGTCAACGTCGAGGACGTGTCGATCGACCACGACCAGAACCGGCAGGTCGGCTATCTGGCGTTGGCGGTCGCTCCCGACGCAGCGGCCGGACTGGCGGCACGGATGGCAGGTCGCGGCTGGTTCGTCCAGCCCTGACCGTCCATGCCCTTCCGTCGGCTCCCGTCGCGAGCGGCTCCGCTGCAGAGCGAGTGACGACAAACACAGTAGTCTGACCGGGTGTCTGACGAGATTGAGCCCGCAAAGGCGCCTCGCCGCCCCGCACCTGAGGCCGAGCGGTTGGTGATCGCCATCGACGGACCCAGTGGGTCGGGCAAGTCGAGCACCGCTCGTGGGGTTGCGAAGAAGCTCGGGCTGGCCTACCTGGACACCGGTGCGATGTATCGCGCGGCCACCAGGCTGGTGCTCGACTCCGGTGTCGATACCGGCGACGCCGACGCGGTCGCCGCCCTGATCGAAGCCGCCGACATCGCCAGCACTCTGGAGCCGTCGGATCCGGCAATCGCCATCAACGGCACCGATGTCACCGAGGCGATCCGAGAGCCAGCGGTCTCGGCGGCGGTCAGCTCGGTCGCCACCAATCTGGCGGTCCGGGCAAACCTCATCGCCCGGCAGCGAGCCATCATCGGCGGGACCCGGAAAGGAATCGTCGCGGAGGGTCGGGACATCACCACGGTGGTCGCCCCGGAGGCACCGGTCCGGGTGTTGCTGGTCGCGGATCCGGCGGCCCGGGTGGCCCGTCGGCAGGCCGAGCTGGGGGAGAAAGCGACCAGCGCCGAGGTGACCGACCAGGTGATCCGCCGCGACCGGGACGATTCAACGGTCGCCGCGTTCACCGAGGCTGCGGACGGCGTGGTCGTGGTCGACTCCACCCACCTGAGCCTGCCCGAGGTGATCGACGTGATCGTCGGCCTGGCCCGTCGAGTGTCGGTGGGGCATATCCCGGCGGTCGCACCGCGATGACCGTCTCCCGATTCGCCGACGAGGATCCGCGCGAGACCTGGCCGGTCGTCGCAGTAGTCGGGCGACCCAATGTCGGCAAGTCCACCCTGGTGAACCGGATCATCGGGCGCCGCGAAGCCGTCGTCCAGGACATCCCTGGGGTGACCCGGGACCGGGTGAGCTATGACGCGCTGTGGAACGGCCGCCAGTTCACGGTGGTCGACACCGGGGGCTGGGTCTCCGACGCGGTCGGGATGGCCGCCCAGATCGCCGAGCAGGCCGAGATGGCTATCGAGACCGCCGATGCGGTGCTGTTCGTCGTCGATGCCACCGTCGGGATCCTCGACGAGGACGAGGCCGTGGTCAGGGTGCTCCGGCGCAGCAAGAAGCCGGTCGTACTGGCGGCGAACAAGGTCGACGATCCACGGACCGAGGCCGAGGCTGCCGCGATGTGGAATCTGGGCCTGGGGGAGCCGTACGCGGTCTCGGCGTTGCACGGCCGAGGCAGTGGCGATCTGCTCGACGCGATCCTGGATGCCTTGCCGAACGCGCCGAGGGAGCGGGATGACGAGATCGGCGGACCGCGGCGGGTGGCGATCGTCGGCAAGCCCAATGTGGGCAAGTCGAGCTTGCTGAACACCCTCGCCGGGCGGCAGCGGGTCGTGGTCGACAATGCCGCCGGCACCACGGTCGATCCGGTGGACGAACTGGTCGAGGTCGGGGGCACCGTCTATCGGTTCATCGATACGGCCGGGATCCGGCGCCGGGTCAAGGAGGCGTCCGGGCACGAGTACTACGCCAGCCTGCGTACCCACGGCGCCATCGAGCGCGCCGAGGTGTGCGTCGTGGTGATCGACGCGAGTGAGCCGGTCACTGAGCAGGACCTGCGGATTCTCAGCTCCGTCGAGGAGGCCGGCCGGGCACTGGTGATCGCGTTCAACAAGTGGGATCTCACCGACGACGAGCGCCGTCGCTATCTGACCCGCGAGATCGAGCGAGATCTGGTCCAATTCGCTTGGGCGGCGCGGGTCAACCTCTCGGCCCAGACCGGTCGGCACGTCGACCGGCTGCGACCGGTGATCGACGAGGCGCTCGGCAACTGGGAGAAGCGCATCTCGACCGGGAAGCTCAACGCGTTCCTCGGCCGGATCGTTGCTGCCCACCCGCATCCGGTGCGAGGCGGCAAGCAGCCGCGGATCCTGTTCGGCACCCAGGCGCACGCCGGACCGCCGACCTTCATCCTGTTCACTTCCGGCCAGATCGAGGACGGCTATCTGCGCTTCGTCGAGCGTCGGTTGCGGGAGGAGTTCGACTTCACGGGTACGCCGGTGCATCTGCAGGTCCGGGCGCGGGAGAAGCGTGGCAAGCAGTCACGCTGAGCCTGCGGATGAACCGGCCGGCGCCGCTGGCGGCGCGGGGGACGGCACCGGCTCGGGGGAGACGGCGGTGTCCCATCCAGGTCATGGCGTGGTGTTTCCGCGTGGCACGGACGGACGGCGCAGCACGACGGCCGTCGGACGAGCGGTCGTAGCGGCGGCACTGCAGAATGTCGATCCGGCGGGAGCGCGCGCCGCGCGGCAGGAGCCGGGCTGGCGGAGCAACTATCTGCTGCACTTCCGGCGGTTGGTCGAGGCCGGTGTCGGCTCGCCGGATGCCGCGGTCGGGATGGCTCGCGCCGGGCTGGACGCCCTTCGTGGGCAGTTGATGGTGAAGTCCGTCGACGGCGAGGTTCCACTGGCGGATTGGGAGGCGTCGCGGCTGCCCGAGATTGCCCAGGTGCGGGGGAGCGCTGAGCCGGAGACCGAGCTGTCGGTTCCGTATCGGGGCGCGCGTCTGAGGGGTGACGAACTGCGCAGACAGGTCGATCGTTGGGTCGAGGCTGGGGTGGCAGAGCCGACAGTCGCCGAGGCTGTGGGAGCGGTGCTCGACCATCCTGAGTGGCTGCGGCTCGAAGGCCGGACGGTGGCGGTGCTCGGCGCCGGTGCGGAAATGGGGCCGCTGATCCCCTTGCTGCGCTGGGGTGCGCGAGTGGCCGCGGTGGATCTGCCGCGGCCGGCGATCTGGAGCCGAGTGCTCGGCGCGGCTCGGAAGTCTGCCGGTCAGCTGGTGCTGCCGTCGGCGAAGGCGGAAGCCGACTCGGAGTCAGCGGGCGCGGACCTGCTGGCCGACGCGCCGACGGTCGCCGCATGGCTGGCCGACGTCGCAGGCCACGACCAACTGGTCGTGGGCAACTACGTGTATGCCGACGGCGCCGTGAACGTCCGGGTATCGACCGCCGTCGATGTCTTGAGCACACGGCTGGTAGCGGAGCGACCGGACACGGCGCTGGGGTTCCTGGCCACGCCGACCGATGTGTTCGCGGTGCCCGGCGATGCCGTACGGCAGTCGACGGCGGCTTACGAGCAGCGCTCGAAGACGGCCAAGATCCTGGGGCGACCGCTGCGGACCCTGAGCGGCGGGCGCCTGCTGCGACGGGCGTACGTGCCGGGAGCTGACCCGGGGATCAGCGACAGCCTGGTCGCGCAGCAGGGTCCCAACTATGCGCTGGCCAAGCGGCTGCAGCGGTGGCGCGCGACCGTCGCGCGGCGCGACGGTGTGCTGGTCTCGATGAACGTCGCACCACCGACCCGCACCCGCTCGGTGGTGAAGAACCGCGCGCTGGCCGCCGCGTACGCCGGGGCGCACCGGTTCGGCGTCGAGGTCTTCGAGCCATCGACCTCCAACGTGTTGATGGCCGCCCTGCTGGTCCACGACCTGCACACCGGCGGGGGACCCCGGCACCCAGAGCCCTGGCAGGACGAGGCGTACGCCGCCGTGCATGGTGGACTCTGGCGGCTCCCGTACGCGCCGCGCAGCGTGCTGGGCCTGGCCGCGCTGATGGGTGCGGCGCGTCGCTAACCGAACAACGTGTGAATCTGTGCGTCGTAGTCGCCGCCTTTGTTCACACGATCTCTGGGGGCGAGCCCACGGTGTGGCTGAATTCCGCCCTCGGAGCATCGGCATAGTAGAGTTCCCCGTCGTGGTCGGGTCAGGACGGACGACCGCAGCGGGCTGTGGCGCAGCTTGGTAGCGCACTACACTGGGGGTGTAGGGGTCGCAGGTTCAAATCCTGTCAGCCCGACTAGTCTTTAGCCTAGTCAGAGACGGTTTCGGTTCGGAGATGGTGACGAACGTGCACCACACGTGCACTAGTCCTGAAAGGAACACCCGACCGATGACCGCGCGACACACTGACGCAGACGACACGCTCAGCCAGCTCTGGCCCTGCCCGACGTGGTGCAGCAGCACACCTGACGACCAAAGCCACGAGTACGAAATAATCGGCGCCGGGAATCCGGTTCGGATTCACCGCAGCATCGTCGGCGAAGTCTCCGGCATCAAAGTTGAGATCGGTGCGCTAGAGGAACTGGCCGAGAGCTTGCCCCAGACTCTGACACCACTTGTAACCATGTCCGGTTACCTTGAAGACGTGACCGCAGACCTGGCCGACGAGATGGCGAAGCTGCTCTCTGCTGCTGCCAAGCGTGTCCGTGAGATAGCGGCCAGCAACTAGCGCATCCCGCGCCGGGCGTGCTGGCGCTGGACGTGCTGCTCCTGGTCGAGCTGAAGCCGGCCGAGCTGCCGCAGTTGCATGACCGAGAGACGTTGGTCGACAAGAGATATCACCGAGACGTATGGAGGCCGGTTGGCGACCCCGGCACGATTCTCGTGGACGGACAGATTGCCGGCACTTGGCGTCCACGAAAGAGCGGGCGCAGCCTGACCATCAGCATCAAGACCTTCGACTCGCTGCCGGCCGCGAAAAGGAAGTCGCTGAAGGGCGAGGCTGAGCAGATCGCCCCGTTGCGCGGCGCGTCATCGGTCGATGTCGCATTCGACACCTATTGAGTGGGCAGGGAGCCGAGATCTGCCACGCCGAACAGCGCGCCGGGCAGCCGACTGCACTGAACCACGGGTGCTGTGCTCCGAACGCGCCTGACACACATACTCATCGACGGCGTCGGGCGGTTTTCAGTGATCGTTCTTGAAGGCGAAGTAGGAGCCGCGGATCACTCCGGCGAGCTTCGATTTCTGCCTGGCGAACTTGAACCGGGACGCAAGCTCCTCGGGCACATCCATTCCTTCTGAGAGCTTGAAGCCGACAGCCCGCTTGCCGAGATTGTCCATCGTGTACATGACGTTGATCGACAGACCGCTTTCGTAGAAGACGTACGCGATCCGGATGTTCTCGACCTGGAAGTCGGTCGTCTCGAGCGGCCGCGAAGAGATGGTGATGCCGCGTTCTTCCTTGAGGATCGCGTTCACCCAGTCGAGGGTGGCCTTGCCCTGGGTCGCGGGCAGCACGGTGAAGACATGGTCGTACTTGTTCTTGAAATAGCGGGCCTCATTCGCCCGCAGGCCGGCGAGTGCGGCCGCGAATGGCGACGACTCCAGACCGGTAATGGCGACGTCGGTGAAGTCCACCGTGTACGGCTGCCCGTCGCCGTCGCCGTCGCTGGCGTCGGCAGGGATGGCGGGTGCATCTGTTCGGGTGTTCATCGAGACCTCTTCGGATGGGGAGTGCAGGCCGCCGCCGTCCTTCGGCTGGCACCCTGCGAGACGTTTTCGCCGATGGGTCGGACTCTAGTTTCGAGCCAGGACGTCTCGCTTCTCGAATCCTGACCTGTTTGGATCTGATCCGATCAGGCACCGGAGAGAGCCTCTTGCGCGTGGGACCGCGGGATGCTCTCCTAAGAGGGGTTCACGGGGTGCTTGGGCGTTTCCAGGAGGGCGGATGCGGACCTTCAGCCTCGATGGGGTGCAGGAGCGGGATCGGGCGGCAACGCTGACCGGGGCATTCGCGCAATATCCCTTCCCACTGGCATTGGAGCTGACGCGGGCCGGGCGGCTGCGAGCCGACTTCGATCGTTCGGACACACCGTTCGGCACCGTGGAGGGGTTTCATGTGGAAGGAGCGTCGGGGGTCGTCCGGCGGGGGCCGGTGACAGACAGTGCGGTGCCGGAACTGGTGACGCTGCATCTCGAACGGGGTGCGCACGTGGTGCTGGGGCAGGACGGGCGCTTCGCTGAACCGCGTCCGGGCGACGCGGTGTTGAGCAGCACCAGGTCGCGGTTCACCACACAGCAGGACTGGGTCTCGCTTCAGCGCACGATCAGCATTGATGCCAACGAGCTCGGCTTCTCGCCGTCAGCCGTGGAACGCGCCACCGCGATCGTGCTCGACGCGGACGATCCGGTCTTCGGCCCGATCTCCCGCTTCTTCTCCGAGATCGCGAACCGTGCGTTGTCCGAGGATCAGGGGCTCTCGGCGCTGCGGCCCGTGGTGATCGAGATGATGCGCGTTCTCATCGCAACGGTGTCGGCGGACGAGACGAGGTTGCGGCCGGCGCTGGCGCTGACCCTGGGGGAGCGGGTCGTGCTCTTCATCGACCTTCATCTTCTTGATCCCGAACTGACTGCTTCGATGATCGCGCGAGCGCATGCGATCTCGCTGCGTTATCTCTATGTGCTTCTCCGGCAACAGAGCGTGAGCTTGGGGGACTACATCCGGGCTGGTCGAATTGCCCACGCCCGCGGGCTGATCAGCGCGCAGCGACCGGGAATGACGCTGGCCGAAGTAGCCCAACGCAGCGGCTTCTCGGACTATTCGTCCTTTGCCCGCGTCTTCCGATCCGTCTGTGGCAACTCCCCGCGCGAGTTCCGCGAGTTGGCTGCGCAGGACAGGGTGCGCGGTTCACGCGATTCTGTGCGCAATCTGCCGACGACGGCGCCGAAGGGCTCCGCGTAGCGTCGAGACGTGCCACAAGGTGCAATCGCCCGGAGGGAGAGCGCTCGTGTCCGAGATCGCGTCCGAGATCGCAGAGTGGGAAAAGTCGGAGATCGAAGCGGCGAATGCCGGCGGACGTCCAGTCGTCGTCTTCGTCCACGGTCTGTGGTTGCTGTCGAGCAGTTGGGCACCCTGGCGCTCGCTGTTCGAGCAGGCTGGGTACGCCACCATCGCGCCCGGCTGGCCGGACGACCCGCCAACAGTAGAGGCGGCTCGCGAGGACCCGGACGTCTTTGCCCACAAGATGGTGCAGCAGGTGACCGATCACTACCTGGCCGCGATCTCGGAGTTGGTCACCAAGCCCGCCGTCATCGGCCACTCGTTCGGCGGCCTGATCGCGCAGAAGATCGCCGGCGAAGGTGCCTCGGCTGCGACGGTGACGATCGACAACGCGCCCTTCCGTGGCGTTCTGCCGCTTCCGGCGTCGTCGCTGAAGTCTGCGGCGCCGGTGCTGGGCAACCCGACGAACTTAGGCAAGGCGATCGCGCTGACGTTCGCGCAGTTCGCCTATGGCTGGGCCAACAACCTCGAGGAGGACGAGGCACGCCGACTGTACGACGAGCATCATGTTCCGGCCTCCGGCGTACCGCTGTTCCAGGCCGCGGTCGCGAACTTCAACCCGTTCCACAACGAGGTCACGGTCGATGTCAAGAACCCGAACCGAGGTCCGCTGCTGGTCATCGCCGGCGCAGAGGACAACACCGTCCCGCTGGCCATCACCCGCGCCACGTACAAGCAACAGTCCAAGAACCCGGGCATCACCGAGATCGTCGAGGTTCCCGGCCGCGGGCACTCGCTGACGATCGACCACGGCTGGCAAGAGGTCGCCGAAACGGCGCTCGCCTTCGTCCAGCGGTTCGTGTCCTGACCCGCCCGCCCAGCTCGAGAGCGAGGAAGAGATGCCGTACTTCACCACGTCCGAGGAAATCGAGCTCTACTACAGACCGACGACCTCCGGTCGCTGGAGGTGCCGATCCTGATCGCTCACGGCGACGACGACCAGATCGTGCCGACATTCTGGCCTTCATCGCGCAGTAGTCAGATAGCGACCGGGGATCGGCACCGATCCGCTATGACTGCTGGCTGCGCGCCTCGGTAAGTCGTCTGATCGCGCTTGGCCCGACACCGTGGAGATGCCGTAGCTCGGTGAGGTCCTTGGGCAGGTCGCCGATCGTGCGGTAGCCGGCGTCGATCAGCGCGCCGGTTGCCGGGCGTCCGATCCGGACTCCATCGAAGTCAGGGCCACGATCGATCACCTACCCAGCGTATCGAGCCAGTCGAACGGGTCGACGCCGACGAGAACCTTGAGCAACCTGCCACGCGCTTAGGCTGTGAGATTCCTTAAGTCGCGTCGTCAGCGGCCGAGCGCTCGCAAGAGAGTCGTGCAGCACCCGAGGTTGGCCTGATCCGCTGCAGAATCGTGTCAGAAAGGCACAAGTCGTCAGCCAGGCGAGGGCCGACCGGCGCGTCGCTGCGGCTTGCTCCCTCTCATCCTGCTCTAAGGTTCAGCCCAACGACTCTCGTGGACAGTCGTGCCTTCCTTGAGTAGAGGAGCTTTCATGTCTGCCGCAGCACCCGCCGCACCAACTTCCCACCGCCGGGCTCTGAGGGGCGGATTCGCCGCCCTCGTGGGCACCTCGATCGAGTGGTACGACTTCTACGTCTACGCCACCGCCGCGGCGATCGTGTTCCCGCACGTGTTCTTCCCCGCGGATCTGGATCCGAAGCTCGCCACGCTGGCCTCGTTCGGCACGTACGCAGTGGCGTTCTTCATGCGCCCGCTCGGCGGGATCATCTTCGGACATATCGGCGACAAGCTCGGACGTAAGCCCGCCCTGACCATCACCCTTCTGATGATGGGCGTCGCCACCACCCTCGTCGGCATTCTCCCCGGGTACGCGACTATCGGCATGTGGGGTCCCGTCCTGTTGATCCTGTGTCGCATCGTGCAGGGCCTGGCCGTCGGCGGCGAATGGGGTGGCGCGAGCCTGATGGCGGTCGAGAGCGCACCGCCCAAGTGGAAGACCTTCTACGGCGGCTTCACCCAGCTCGGCAACCCGCTCGGCGCACTGCTGGCTTCCGGCATGTTCTGGATCCTCGCCTCGATGGGCGAGGACGTGCTGCTGTCCTGGGGCTGGCGGATTCCCTTCCTCTTCAGCATCGTGCTGATCGGCGTCGGCTTCTGGATCCGCTACCGGGTCGAAGAGACTCCGGTGTTCGAGGAGAACGTCGAAGGACACGAGCAGTCCGCGCCGCTGCTGTTCGCGCTGAAGAACAACCTGGGTCCGATCCTGCTCGGCTTCTGCATCATCGCGATGTCCTCAGGCGGGTACGTGATCGCCACGACATTCGTCCAGAACTACGCCGACACCCCGGAGATCGGCCTCGATCCCGCCATCATCCTCGGCGCCATGACGATCGCCTCCCTGGTCGAGGCCATCGTCACCCTGCCGATCGCGTACCTCGGCGACAAGATCGGCGTGAAACTGGTGATGTACATCGGCACGATCTCGTCGTTCGTCGTCATCATTCCGCTCGTGCTCTCGATCCAGGCGAAGAACGTCGCCCTGATCTGGTTGTTCGTCATCCTGATCCGGGTGACCCTGAGTGGTGCCTGGGCACCGCTGTCGACTCTGATGGCGCAGATGTTCCGCCCACAGTCGCGCTACACCTCGATGTCGCTCTCGTACGGCGTCGGCGCCGCAGTGTGGGGTGGCCTCTCGCCGGCGATCGCTTCGACCCTGCTGATCGTGACCGGCGGCAACTTCTGGTCGGTCGTCGGGTTCTTCGGTGTCTTGACCCTCTCCGCCTGGATCGGCGTGCGGTTCGCTCCGCAGTACACGGACGTGACCCCGGCGACCAGTTAGCGCAGTCTGGGAACTCAGCACGACGCGCCATCGTCTCGTGATCAGGCGCCGGCAAAGCCTGCATCAGGTCACGGGACGATGAGTTCCCGCTCGTAGCGTTCGCGCACGATGCGGGTATGCAGCCAGGTCGCCGAGGTCGCGATGGCCCGGTCCTCGCGCAGCCGGTGCATCAGCCGGTGGAAGCGATTCACCGCGCTGAAGCTGATGGTTGCCTTGAGGTCGTAGCGGCCGAGCGTCTGCGCGAGGAACTCCACACCCACACCCGAGCTCAGGATCTCGTTCGTCGCGCGTACGTCGTCCAGGACCTTGATGCCGAACCCGAACAGCAGATCGACCGGTGAGCCGGTGTGCTGATCGATCGCGCCGATCTTCATCACGCCCGACTCGATGAGCTTCAGGACGCGGAGTCGGCAGGCACTCGGCGAGAGCTGTACCCGGGCCGCGAGCTCGCTGAGCGGAGCCCGTCCATCCTTCTGCAGCACATCGAGCAGTTGCAGATCGATGCGATCCAGCGCGAGCTTCTCGGTGTCGGGAGTCATGTCCCCGAAGAAGCTGCAGAGGATCCGGTCGAAGACGAGCACCTGGACATCCACCACGCCGGGGATCGCCCGAATGGAGATCACCTGATCTCTCAGTTCCCTGCTGTCACGCAACCAGGTCTCCGCCGAGATCTGGAAGGCTCCGGTGGTCTCGGAGATGAAGCTCAACGAGTCGAACTGCTCCAGTTGTTCGATCACCGGACGTGCGGGACCGGTGACCCACACCGACAGATGCGCCGAGATGGACAGCCCGACGACCAGTGGATGGACCCCGGCGACGATACGAAGCCGCCCGCTGTCGGTGAGCATCCGTACTCGGTCTGTGACCACCTCGCGACTCGCACCGACCTTGGCGGCGATCTGCGTGAACGTGGTCCTGCCGTTCTGTCGCAGCATCGCGATGATGCGCTCGTTCAGGTCATCCATGTGACTCCACCGGGTCGGGCCGCGGGTCGTTGTGCCAACCGAGCGACCCTCAAATGTGCAGGAATGCCGCCAAGAGTAACGAGAATCTGTGTCGGAACCGGGTCGATTGACCTCATCTTAATAGTTTGGAAGTCACTTCTGTTGCATCGGGTCTGATGGCTGCCGACGACCCCCGTCGTGGGAGAGCCGTCGATCCGAACGTCATAGACTCACCCGTGTGAGCGGGACTGCGCCTTTCCTCGATCTCGCCGACCCGACCTTCGACGTCAACTCCGATGTCGTGCACGACGCCCGCGGGCGGGACTGGTTCGCCGAGACTCCCTACGGGTGGGCCGTGCTGCGCTACGACCAGGGCACCGCGCTGCTGAAGGACCGACGTTTCCAGCAGGGCACCGCCCGCTGGCCCGAGCAAAACGGGATCCACGACGGGCCGTGGCAACAGTGGTGGGGCGAGACCTTGCTGAGCCTGGAGGGCACCGATCACCTGAGACTGCGGAAACTGCTCGGGCCGGCCTTCCGCAGCAGGACGATCGAGGCGATGCGGCCGCAGTTCCAAGCGCTCGCGAACACGCTGATCGACGGCTTCGCCGCTCGCGGACGAGTCGAGTTCGTCTCCGAGTTCGCCGAGCCGTACGCAGCACGCATCCTGTGTCTGCTGCTGGGCCTGCCAGACGCCGAGTGGTCGCAGGTCGCTCACTGGGCCGACGATCTCGGGAAGTCGTTCGGCATCAACGTACGGCACGATCTGCCACGCATCGAGGCCGCGCTCGAGGGGCTCACCGGTTACATCGACCAGGTCATCGCGGACCGTGCCGAGCATCCCCGCGAGGATTTGGTGACGACCCTCATCCGAGCCCATGCGGACGACGACGCGCTCACGCGGCGCGAGCTCAGTGTCGCCCTGGTCTTCCTGGCCTTCGCCGGGATGGAGACGACCCGCAATCAGCTCGGTCTCGCGCTGCAGAGCCTGCTTGCCCAGCCGGACCAGTGGGCGCTCCTCGCCGCCCGTCCCGAGCTCGGATCACGGGCGGTCGAGGAGATCATGCGGGTGAACCCGACGGTCACCTGGGTCACCCGCGAGGCGGTGGAGGACGTCGACCTGAACGGCCTGCACATTCCCAGGGGCGGGATCGTCCAGGTGCTCTCGCACGCTGTCGGCACGGATCCGGCGATGGCCGGCAATGCTCCCGATATCGACCTGCTGGCCGAGAACCGCCCTGTGCACTCCGGCTTCGGCGGCGGGATGCACCACTGCCTCGGCCACTTCGTCGCCCGTACCGACATGTCGGTCGCTTTGCCGTTGCTGGCCCGCCGGATGCCGGACGCCGAACCGGACGGACCGGGGGAGTGGCTGCCGGTCTCGGGCAACACCGGACCGATCCGTTTCCCGATCCGCTTCCGTCGCGAGCGGCCGTGAGGCGGAGCGAGGGCTCCGTCTGGACCGACGAGGGAGCAAGACATGTTCTTCGTCTTGCGAGCGAGAAGGGAAGACGGAGTCCTGGGAGCGCAGCCGCACAGTGAGTGACGACCAACACAGCCCAACTCAGCCATAGCGCAGCCCGGCACCGTGCTCGAACACCGGATCCTCGGTGTCGTTGGGCACGTCGGACTGGGATGCGCGGACGGCAGCGGCGGATCGGGGCACTTCGAAGGGCAGGCTGCCCTGCGGCGGGACCGCCCCGGTCAGCACGTCGGCCAGCGCTGCGTCGCTGGCACCGACGCTGGTGAGGATCGCCGTGGCGAACTCGGTGAACGGGGTCAGGATGGCCGGCCGCTCCAGGTTGGCGTCGATGATCAACGGGGTCACCGCTGCGATCTCGCGCAGCAAGGCGAGCCGCCCGGGCCGGTAGTCCAGCGTGCCCTGGTGGAAGAACTCCTCCAGGAACAGATCGTCGCGCGGGGAGAACGGGGCCGGCAGTCGGACCACCGCGACATCGGCCTCAGCCGGGTCGGCGACGACCTCACCGAGCCGGGCCGCCTCCTCGTCCGCGACGCCCTCGACGTACACCTTCAGCCCCGACCGCAGTGGCAGTGCCGGCGCATCGCCGATCGGCTCGTTGCGCAGCAGCACCAGACATTCCGCCTGCGCCCGGTGACCGGCAGCGCGGAAGTCCTCGCGGCCGACGATCTCCCCAGCCGCGTCCTCGTCGACGAAGGGGTCGTCGAACAGCCCGAGCTGGAGTTTCACCAGCAGCAGCCGACGTACCGACTCATCGAGCCGCTGCTCGCTGACCAGGCCTTGCTGCACGGCCTGGGTCAGCAGCCCGGTGAGCGCCTCGCCACCGAACTGGTCGGCGCCGGCGTTGACCGCCTTGGCCACCCGCTCCAGCGGCGACAGGTGCTCGACGCCCCAGGCCCGGGCGGGCAGGGGCTTGCCCATGGCCACCAGCCGGGTCACCAGACCCCAGTCGGTGCAGATGACCCCGGTATAGCCCAGCTGCTCGCGCAGCAGACCGGTGAGGATCTGCCGGTTGAAGCCGAACCCGACTTCCTCGATCGGCTCGCCGTCCAGCTCCAGCCCGATCGGCATGCCGTAGTAGGGCATCAGGGCCGAGGTGCCGACCTCGATGGCGCGCCGGAACGGCACCAGATGCTCCTCGAACCGTCCGCCGGGGTAGACCTGCTCGCGCCCGTACGGGAAGTGCGGGTCCTCGCCATCGAGCTGCGGACCACCGTCGGGGAAGTGCTTGGTCATCGTGGCGACCGAGGTCGGACCGAGTTCGCGGTCCAGCTGGAAGCCCTCGATGTAGGCGGCCGCCACCTCGGCGACGAAGCTGCTGTCGTTGCCGAAGGTGTGGAACTGGCGTCCCCAGCGGGGCTCGGTGCCGAGATCGATCTGCGGGTGCAGGCTGGAGCGGATACCGACGGCCACATACTCCTGGCGGGCGATGTCGGCGAACTCTCGTACGCGCTCGGGATCCCGCAGCGCGGCGAGGCCGAGCGGCTCCGGCCAGGCCGACATGGCGCCGGCGGCGAACGCGGCACCGCGGTTCTCGGAGAAGGAATGGCGGGGGTCGCTGCTGACGGTCACCGGGATCGAGTGCGGCGTGGTGGCCGCCAGCTGTTGCAGCGCGTTCGACCACTGTGCTGACTCCCGCGGCGACGGCATGGCGTGCACATTGACGTGGTTGATCAGCTTGTCGATCACGACCTCGCGAGTGGAGGAGCGAGCCATTGCGCCGTCGCCCTCCATCAGCGTGCCGCCGGGTCCCACCTCGATGATGTCGTGGAAGAACAGCCCGACCTTCTCCTCGACCGAGAGCCGACCGACGAGGTCATCGGCGCGTTCGGCGGGGGAGCGCCGAGGATCCTCGAACGGCGCCATCTGCTGATCATGGTCGAGATCTCGGAAGACCGTCCCGTCTGGCGCGGTCAAGGTCTGCAGCTGCGGCTTGGGCACGTCATCGTCCTTAACTGTCAGTGATGCTGGACTGGTGGTGGGGTTCCGGCCGGGGCCGATGGCCCGATCACGGGAGCAGTCTCATGATGTCGTATTCCAGCTGGTAGGCCGGGCCGAGGCTCGGCACGCGGTCGGCGATGGCCGCGAGCCGTTCGGGCCGCCAAGCCGGCCAGGGCGCCTGATGATCATGGACGAAGCTCACCCAGGATCGATGCATCAGATCGGCAAGCTCCTGGGGCGGATCCACTCCGCAGGTCTGCCCGACCCGAGGTGCATCGAGCAGATCCCAGACATACGGCAGCTCCGCGCAGTGACTGGCCAGCCCGGTCTCGGGATGGCGGAGGCGGAAGTCGTAGAGCCAGGTCGGTGCTGACCCGCGCAGTTCCGCCCACCTGACCAGCGGGACGCGAAAGACGAGCTCGGTCAGCGTCTGCCCGACGAGAGCCGCGGGACCGCCTGGCAACTCACCGCAGCCGGCTGCCACGGTCTCCACCAGCGAACCGTACGGCGACGTCCGCAGCAGTGGTTTGAGGTCGTGATCGGCCAACAGCGGTGCGTACTGCTGGCCGAGGGCAGTGAACTCGTGGCTGGTGGCCCCGGCGATCAGCGGAATGTCAGAACTGGTGCCCGCCGCCAGTGCCGCGGTGATGTGGTGCGGAATCAGGTCGCCGTCCAGGTATGGCTGGTAGGCGAGCGTGCCCTCTATGCCGCCTTGGGCAATGCCCTGGAGAGCATCGGCCAGGTTGCGCGGTGGGGGTCGGTGCCCGATCCTGGCCTGCAGATCGAGGATCTGGTCCTCGCTGAGGGCTGCGAGCCCAGCCTTGGTCCACGGCACACCCGCGAGCTCGGCCAGTGCTCGACCATGGGCGGCCGCGGTCTCGGTGGACTGGACCTCCAGCGGCCCGGACTGGCTGATCGCCGCACCGAACAAGCCTCGAGCCTGCTCGGTGACGAGCAGGGCCCAGACCGAGCCGCCGCCGGCGGACTGACCCGCGATGCAGACGTTGTCGGGGTCACCGCCGAACTCGGTGATGTTGCGCCGCACCCAGCGCAGCGCCTCGATCTGGTCGAGCAGACCGCGATTGTGCGGTGCATCGGGGATCCAGCCGAAACCGTCGAATCCCAGTCGGTAGGAGAGGGTGACCGTGACAACGCCGTCCCGGTTGAAGGCGCGGCCGTCATACCAAGGACTGGCTGGTGATCCGGCCTCGAAGCCGCCGCCGTGAATCCAGACCAGCACCGGCAGCCGAGCCGACGGCTGCCCCGGTGCCGGGGTGAACACGTTGACGTTCAAGGTGGAGTCGCCGGGAATGGAGGGTTCGGGGATGGCGGTCACCAGACCGAAGTCACGCCGTTGCGGTGTCGGGCCGTACGAGGTGGCGTCCCGCACGCCCTGCCAGGGCCCAGCCGGGACCGGCGCGCCGAATCGATGTGCACCGATCGGGGGTTCGGCGAACGGCAGGCCCAGGAATGCGGCCGAGCGCGGATGTGGATGACCGTGGGTGTCCCGCCAGACCCCCCGTGCCTCCCCCTGGGCGCAACGGACGGACGGTTCATCACTCACCTGGCTGATCGTGCCAGGTGCTTCTGCGACCTCATCACGCGCCCCTTGGCAGCACATCGAATCATCCGCCGGGCGAGCTCTCCGACGGTGGACGCCGCCGCGATCCGCTCCCGGGGTGGGCGAAGATGATCTTGTCACTGCTCCGAGGAGGTCTTCCATGTCGCAGGTGCCGATGGTGTTTGGTGCCGAGATCACGCTGCCGGCGATCGGCTTCGGCACTGGCGGGATCCAGGGCTATGCCGGCGTCGAGGCTTTGATCCAGGCGTTCGAGCTGGGCTACCGACTGATCGACTCGGCGGTGAACTACGAGAACGAGGGCACGGTCGGGCGGGCCGTACGTCGGTCCTCGGTGCCGCGTGAGGAGATCATTGTCACCTCGAAGCTGCCGGGCCGACATCATGCCTACGATGAGGCGCTGGCCACGATCGAGGAGAGTCTGTTCCGGACCGGACTGGACTATCTGGATCTCTACCTGATCCACTGGCCGCTGCCGCGCCTGGATCGCTACGTCGAAGCCTGGCAGGCGCTGATCACCGCGCGCGATCGCGGCCTCGTCCGGGCCATCGGGGTCAGCAACTTCCTGTCTTCCCACATCGACCGGCTGATCGAGGAGACGGGTGTGTCACCCGCGGTCAACCAGGTCGAACTGCATCCATTCTTTCCCCAGGCCGAGCAGCGTGCCTACAACGCCGACCGGGGCATCGTGACGCAGGCGTGGTGCCCGATCGGCCGAGCCGGGGATCTGTTGTCTCACCCCTTGCTCGGTGCGATCGGCGAGCGGTACGGAGTGTCGCGCGCTCAGGTGATCCTGCGCTGGCACCTGCAGCTCGGCGTCGTGCCGATCCCGAAGTCGTCCTCGCCGGAGCGGCAATATGAGAACCTCGACCTGTTCGGCTTCGATCTGACCGACGACGAGATGACCGAGATCACCGCTCTCGGTCGTCCCGACGGTCGCCTCTTCGGCCTGGATCCCGCCACCCACGAAGAGTTTTGACGACCGCGTCATCACTCACTGCGCTCCAGCGGCCGCTCGCGACGGTACGTCGAAGACGTGCTTCGCTCTCGGCCTCCAGTTGGGCACGGTAGGAATGCACCGGTGGTCAGATCGTCTTGATGTGTGGCAGCTATCGTCGGCTTCGGGTGCGGTCGATTTCTGATGGAGTCGCGGTCGCTCACCCGCGCTCGCGACGATATGATGATTCCATCAAATCATCAAGCAGTGGGGAGTGCTGGCCGTGCCGGGCGATTGGGTAGGGGAGCGGCCCCTGTACGAGGTGAAGGCCAATCTCTTCAAGGGGCTGGCCCATCCGCTGCGGATCAGAGTGCTCGAGGTGTTGGCAGCAGACGCTGACGAGGTGGCCGTGACGACGCTGTTGGCGGAGACCGGTTTGGAGCCCTCGCACCTGTCCCAGCACCTGGGTGTGCTGCGACGCAACCATCTCGTCGTCGCCGAGCGGCGGGGAAGCCAGGTGTACTACCGGCTCGCCTACCCGCAGGTCGCCGACCTGCTCGTCACTGCGCGGGAGTTGCTCGGTCAGATCTTGGTGACCAATACCGCCCAACTGGCGCTGGCCGAAGCGCTTCCGACCACCGCAGCCGGAGCTCGCCGGTGAACGTGGTGAACGCGATGAGACCAGCGAACGCGGTGGCGAGCGTTCGGTCCTATCTGATGCCGCTGTTGCCCGGACGGCGCGACTATCGCCGCCTGCCGCACACCTGGCGTGGTGATCTGCTCGCCGGCGTCACCGTCGGAATCGTTGCACTGCCGCTCGCGCTGGCCTTCGGGATCAGCAGCGGTGCCGGCGCCGAGGCCGGCCTGGTCACGGCCGTTGTGGCCGGCATCGTGGCCGCGGTCTTCGGCGGTTCCCACATTCAGGTCTCGGGTCCGACCGGAGCGATGGTGGTCGTCCTCGGACCGATCGTCGCCACTCACGGAGCCGGTGCGATCGCCTTGGTGTCGATCATGGCCGGGATACTCGTCCTGCTCCTCGGAGTGCTCAAACTCGGTCGCACGGTCAGCTACATTCCCTGGCCGGTGATCGAGGGCTTCACCCTTGGCATCGCTGTGATCATCTTTCTGCAGCAGGTGCCTGCCGCGGTCGGTGTGCCGTCTCCACATGGCGAGAACGCCGTGGTGGCGGCGATCAAGTCGATCGGACAGGCTTCGACGCCGGAGGTGTTCTGGACCATCGGCGCGGTGTTGCTGATTGCCCTGATCATGGTCGGTGCACCGCGACTGCATCCGAAGCTGCCCGGCTCGATGATCGCCATCGTCATCGTCACGGTGGCCGCCACGCTGGTGCATGCCCCGATCGCGCGAATCGGCACGCTTCCGGACTCCTTGCCGGCACCGTCGATGCCACCGGTGGATCCAGTGCTGGTCATGAACCTGTCGGGTGCGGCCCTGACGGTGGCCGCCCTCGCGGCGATCGAGTCGCTGCTGTCGGCGCGGGTCGCCGCCTCGATCTCCGACACCGGCCCGTACGACGCCGACCGTGAGCTGGTCGGCCAGGGACTGGCCTCGGTCGCTGCCGGGCTCTTCGGTGGCATGCCGGCCACTGGTGCGATCGCTCGGACCGCGGTCAACCTGAAGTCCGGCGGCCGCAGCAGGCTGGCGGCCGTCACGCACGGCTTGGTGTTGCTGGCCGTGGTCTATGTCGGCACGGGGGTGGTCTCGCAGATCCCGTTGTCCGCGCTCGCGGGCGTGCTGATGGTGACTGCCACCCGGATGGTGCCCGGCGAAGCGGTCCGCAGCGTGCTGTCCTCCAGCCGATCCGGGGCTGCGACCTTCGTGCTCACCGCCGTGATCACGGTCTCGTTCGACCTGATCGTGGCGGTCGGCATCGGCATCGGCGTCGCTGCCCTCTTCGCGCTCCGGACGCTGGCTCGATCCAGCGGCGTTCACCGCGAGGAGATCGCCGGACCCGCCGACCCCGCGGACGCACGGATCGCCGTCTTCCGACTGGACGGGGCGCTGTTCTTCGGGGTGGCCGAACGGCTGCTCGACCGCGTGCTCGCCATCGATCACGTCGAGGTGGTGATCCTGCGACTGTCCCAGATCCAGATCATGGACGCCACCGGAGCTCGGGTGATCGGCGACGTGGTACGGACGTTGGAACGGCGGGGCATCACGGTGCTGCTGAAGGGTGTCCGTCCGCAGCACCTGACGTTGGTGAGCCGCACGGGGGCACTTGAGGCGCTGGCGCACGAGAAGCATCTGTACGACGACCTTCCGGCCGCTGTCGAGCACGCCCGCGTGCATGTCCATCGTGCCGCTCGACACGGGCCGCCCAGTAGCCGGCCTCAGGTCGGCAATGGGCTAGTTTGATCGTGTCCTCCGTCCGGCCACGTTGAAGGGCTCCATGTCTGCGGCGACGAGCAACACCAGTACGAAGCGATTGATCCTGGTCACCGGCGCTGGCCGAAGCGGGACCAGCACGATCGCCGGGGTCTTCGCCCGTTTGGGCTTCCACGTGCCCCTGCCCGTGCTGAAGGCGAACGCGTCGAATCCGCGTGGCTTCTACGAGTCCTGGTGGCCGGTGAAGTTCCACAACCGGTTGACCAAGCGAGCCGGGATCGAGTTGACGGACGGGCAGCCCAATGCTGCGCACCTGGTGGCCAAGGCTTTGGACGAGAAGGCACGCACCAGCCTGCGTAGCTGGCTGAGCGAGCAGTTCAGCGGCAACGATCTGGTGATGGTCAAGGATCCGCGTGCGGCGTGGGCACCGTCCCTGTGGTCGGAGACGGCACAGGAGCTCGGGGTGTCGATCGGCTACGTGACCATGATCCGGCACCCGAGCGAGGTGGTCGGCAGCCGCTCGACCTACTATGGCGCTCGGCGACCGGCCCTGTCCGAGCGGCAGTTCGACATCAGGAACCTGTGCGGCTGGATCAATCAGAACCTCACCCTCGAACGCGAAACCCGGTCACAGGCGCGGGTCTTCGTGAGCTACGCCGGTCTGCTCGCCGACTGGAGGTCGTCGATCGGGCACGTCTTCGACGGGTTGTCCTTGCCGGCATCCTTGCTGACCCCGGCCGCCGCAGCCGAGATCGACGCCTTCATCGAGCCGAGTCTGCGCCGCCATGGGCAGGACTGGGGTGATCGGGATCTTCCGCCGGCCCTGGTCGACCTCGCCGAGCAGACGTGGGCTGCTCTGGAGGCCAACGCCGAGGCAGCCGTCCCGACCTCCGACAGCGCGGCAGTGTTCGACGAGATCTCGGCCGGCTACGAGCAGCTCTACAGCGATGCCGCCGCCATCGCGCAGGACCATACGGCGACCCGGGCTCGACTCGCTCTCAAGCGGGGGCGCCGAGAAGGTCGTCGTGAGGTGCAGGAGGCCATCGCCGAGCGCCGTTTGAGCAGGCGGATCCGACGCAAGGTGGGTGGCGTGCTGTCGGCGGCGAAGGGCAGGCTGACCAAGGGGTGAACGCTCCCCAGGCCACACCGCCGACTCGGCGGCAGATCCGTCGCTGGCGGCAGTATCTGGCCGACGAGCGAGCCGAGGCGGCCGTCTATCGGGCCTTGGGCGAACGCAAGCACGGAGCCGAGCAGCAGATCCTCTTCGGTTTGGCCGACGCCGAGAAACGGCATGAGGCGCACTGGCTTGCCTTACTGGGTGCAGCGGCCGAACCGGCACCCCGGGCCAGCCTGTGGACCAGGCTGATGGTCTTTCTCGCCGGCCACTTCGGCACCGTGTTCGTGCTCGCCTTGATGCAGCGCGCCGAGGGCCGCAGCCCTTACGTCGACGATGCGGACGCCACCGAGCAGATGGCGGCCGACGAACGGATCCACGGCGAGGTGCTGCGCGGACTCGCCGCCCGTGGCCGCGAGCAGCTGTCGGGATCCTTCCGGGCCGCGGTGTTCGGCGCCAACGACGGACTGGTGTCCAATCTGGCGCTCGTGCTGGGCATCGGCGCCACTGGGGTGTCGAACCAGACCGTGCTCTTCGCCGGCGTAGCGGGACTGCTTGCGGGTGCGTTGTCGATGGGTGCCGGCGAGTACGTCTCGGTCCGCTCCCAGCGGGAGCTGTTGCAGTCGACCCGGCCCGACGCCGCAGCGCAGAAGGCCCTGCCACATCTCGATCTGCAGGCCAACGAACTCGCGCTCGTGTACCGGGCCAGGGGGATGAATGCCGAGCAGGCCGAAGCCCATGCCAACCAGGTGCTGAGGACTCTCGAGCTGGATGCGGACTCGCCTGCGGCCGGAGGCCTCGACCCGCACGAAGCCGTCGGGAATGCGTGGGGCGCGGCGCTGTCGAGCTTCTGCTTCTTCGCCTCCGGTGCCTTGATCCCGGTGCTGCCGTACCTGCTGGGTGCCTCGGGTCTGGTCGCGATCGTGATCGCGGCAGTGCTGGTCGGCCTCGCGCTGCTGAGCACCGGCGCGATCGTCGGCGTACTGTCCGGTGCCTCGCCGGGAAAGCGTGCGCTGCGCCAGTTGTGCATCGGCTACGGGGCAGCAGCGGCCACCTATCTGCTCGGGCTCGCCTTCGGCGCGACCATGAGCTAGACGAGCGAGAGCCTGCGCTAGCGGAGTCCCTGCGGCAGGGGCTGGCGGATCGCGTACCTGCCGGCCTTGACGATCACCGGCCAACTCTTGACCGTCCGTGCCGTCTCCTCGCTGAAGCCGCTCTTGACCGAGAACCGCACCGGGAGCACCGCGTCGGCGGAACGGTAGTAGGCCAGCGCGAGCACCTGCCAGTCCTCGTTCTTGCGTCGCATCTGGTCGTGGTACGCGCTGTCGGTGAGGTAGTAGCTGTAGCCACCGAGGTCGACCACGAAACGACAGTCACGGTCGATCTGACGCTGCAGCAGGTTCAGTTGGAGCAGCGCCATCGGCCAGTCGGTGGCCACGCAGCCGGCCAGCTGGCCGGCCGTCGGTGCGAGTTCGGCGGCCGGGAACTTCTTGCCGCCCAGCGTGTGTTCACGCAGCGGGTAGGCCAAGGCAAGCATGCTGACCATGGCAAGCCCGATCAGCGCTGCCGACAGGAATCGGGCAGCGGATCGACGCTGAAGCTGTCCACACCAGCCCAGCCGGACCGTCAGCGCGCCCCCAACTGCCAAGGCGATCGGAGCGGCCGTCAGGCCGGCGTAGTGGAGGAACCACATCGGCGTTGTCATGGCGAGCGCCCCGTGGGTGAGGAGCAAGGCTGCGATCACCCGGAGCTCGGCTCGCACGAGGCACAGCACCACGCACACCGTCAACAGCACCACCACGACGGCCAGCAGGCCACTCCACTGGGTGCGGTCCGGTGCCCAGCCCCGGAGCCCCAGCACATCGGTCAGTCGTTCGGCGGGTGACTCTCGCACGCGCCGGCGTCCGAGCTGAGCCACGACGACCATCTGCCACATCTGGGCCGGCGCCGCCACGAAGAACGGCAGACAGACCGCCGCGCAGGTGGCCGCGGCCGTGCCGAGCGTGATCAGCCCAGGACGTCGCCCGCGCCGTAGCCAGATCGTGACCACGACGACCAGCAATGGGACGATCCCCCACATCTTCAGCAGCGGGGAAAAGCCGAGCAGCAGCCCGGCGACGACGTAGTGCTGGACGCGGATGCCGTCGCCTCCGCCCAGCAGCCGGGTGACGACCAGCGCGGCCAGCAGCACCGTGGTCGCGGGTGCCTCCAGCAGCATCGTGTGCTCGACATAGACGGCGCCGAGCGCGAGCGCGTAGCACAGCGCGGCGACCAGCCCGGCGATCCGGTTGACCGGACGGAGGACCAGCCCGCACAACACGGCGTTGACACCGCCCAGCAGCATCCAGGAAAGCCGAGCCACAGCAACCGCGTCGGGTTCGCCGATCAGCCAGGAGAGGGCTGCAAAGGTAGCCAGCACGATGGCCACACCGGGTGGGTGCAGCAGCAAGAAGTCTCGGTACGGCAACAGCCCGTTGACCAAGCCGAGAGCGGCGGCGAAGTGAACGCCATCGTCGTAGTTGCCAAGCCCGTGCAGACCCGCTCCGCGCACCACGGCGCCGAGCCTGACGCCGAACGCCAGCAGGAACACCCCGACGAGCCCCATCGTGAACCACCAGCGCGCGAGGTGTGTTCCGAGGGCCGATTGAGCGGCCATCGTGCGGATCCATCCTTCCGGTGCAGGAGAGGGTCGGTCTGGTGGGGACGGGATGGTGACGTCCAACATACGCGCCGGCCGGTAGCCGAGGTTGCAGTGCAGGCAGAGAATTCTGACGCTCAGGTCACGACGTTCGGGGTCGGATCATCCGCGTAGATTGCGGCAAAGTCTCAACTCAGGCTCAACCTGAGTATCACCTAACACATTCGTAACAGTTGTATCTCGATCGGCGGGTCGACTAGTGTGCGGCCTCATCGTGCTCCCGCACATCTCGGAGAACCGCTTGACCGCGACGTGACCGCGGTCCGATGGAGGAGTCTCATGCGTTGTCGCCGTCTCGTCGCCCTGTCCGCTGGTCCTTTGCTTGCGGTGGGTCTGTTGTCCGCCCCGCCGGTGGCGGAGGCGGCGAGCACCGCGCCATCGGCCGTCACCGACGTCACCGCCGGCCCGGGATCGAGCCCGGGCACCGTGGTCTTCGAGTGGCAAAGCGCGGGCAAGAACACCGACTACTTCCTGGTCGAAACCGGTTTGACGGCATTCAGCAAGTCGAGCAGCTCGTCGCTGCCGAGGTCGGGTCGCCATGCCGCGACGTTCAAGATCTCGGCCAAGGTCCGATCGTGGACCATGTCGAAAGCGGACGCCGCCACCGCAGGCGCGCCCTTGGGCTCGGCGAACTACCTCTACTACCGCTTCTTCGCCGTCAACGTGGACGGCTCGAAGACCTACACCACGGCCTATTCGAAGCTGCAGGCAGTGATGCCCTCAGGACTCCCCGCCGGCGCGAGCGGCAAGGGCACCGACATGCGGGTCGCGACCTTCAACGTACGGACGGTCAAGGCCACCAAGGACAAGCGGAACTGGCTGAAGCGGGTCGACGATGTGGCGGCGGACATCCTGAGCACCCGTGCAGGCGTCGTGCTGCTGCAGGAGATCTCGCCCGGCCGGGCCGACGGCAAGGGCGGCTCCACCGCGAAGGTCGGTCGGCAGACCACGACCTTGGTCGACCACCTGAAGAAGCAGGGGGGCAAGAGCTACGACTACCGGATGGTACGCACCACCTCGTACCTGAAGTCGGGGCTTCCCCGAGGCACGCAGGGTGGCCGGATTCTCTACGACAACAAGCGCTACAAGCTGCTCAGCTCGTGCCCGGAGAAGACCGGCAAGAAGACCTACAACGCCTCCTGCTCGTTCAAGCTGCCGATTCTGTCATCGGACGGTGAGAAGAAGCGTCGCCGCGGCGGCTACGCCCTGCTGCAGAACCGTTCCACCGGACAGAAGTTCTGGGCAGTGTCGGCGCATTTCGACGAGCGGCACAGCACCAGCAAGACCACCGGACCCAAGTACGACGCGCTGCGCGGTGCTCAGGCCAGGTCGTTGCTGGCGCTGATCAACAAGGTCAACACCGCGGGTTACCCGGTGATCTTCGGCGCCGACATCAACACCTGGCAGAGCGACAAGTCGGGCTATTCCGGGCACGACGCGATGATCGCCGGCGGTTTCGCCGATGCGTTGGCCGCAGCTACTCGCATCAATCCCGAGTACACGACATCCAACGGCTTCGCGACGACGCTGAAGCCGAACTCCAGCGGCTTCGGTTCACACCTGGACGTGGTGATGGTGAAGGGCGGCAAGGGCGGCGCCGATCGCTGGGTGAACCTGATGCAGAATCCCGATCCGGATCGCCCGTCCGATCACAACCTGGTCTACGCCGACATCACGATCTGAGCTGGTGCCGTTGCGATCCGGTATCGATCGCAGCACACCGATAGAGGAGTCCCATGCGTTGCCGTCGTCTGATCGCCTTGAGCATCGGGCCATTGTTTGCGATCGGCCTGCTGTCCACCCCGCCGCCAGCGTCGGCGGCGAACAGAACACCTTCGGCGATCACCAGCCTCACCGCCAGACCGGGCTCGACTCCAGGGACGGTGGTCTTCCGCTGGAAGAGTGCGGGCAAGAACACCGACTACTTCCTGCTGGAGACCGGGCTGACGTCGTTCAGCAAGTCGCCCAAGTCGAAGCTCCCCACGTCGGGTCGCCAGGCCAGGACGTTCAAGCTCTCCGCGAAGGTGCGTTCGTGGACGATGTCGCGGGGCCAGGCCAGCAGGGCCGGCGCGCCCCTGGGCTCGGCCAACCATCTCTACTACCGCCTCTTCGCGGTCAACCGGGTGGGCAAGAAGAATGTCGTCAAGGCCTATCCACACCTGCAGGCGGTGCTGCCGCAGGCAGTGGGGACATCGCGCAAGAAGGGCACCAAGATCCGGGTCGCGACGTACAACGTACGGACGGTCAAGGCCACCAAGGACAAGCGCAACTGGCTGCATCGGGTGGACGACGTGGCCAAGGAGATCCTCAGCAGCAAGGCCGGGGTCGTGCTGTTGCAGGAGGTCTCACCTGGTCGTGCCGACGGCAAGGGCGGCTCCACCGCGAAGGTCGGCCGGCAGACCACGACGCTGCTCGCTCACCTGGCGAAGCGTGGCGGCAAGAAGCATGACTACCGGATGGCACGCACCACCTTGTACGTGAAGACCGGCCTGCCGCGGGGCACTCAGGGTGGGCGGGTGCTGTATGACAACAAGCGCTACAAGCTGGTCAGCTCGTGCCCGGAGAAGACCGGCAAGAAGACCTACAACGCCTCCTGTTCGTTCAAGCTGCCGATGCTGTCCACCGACGGCGAGAACAAGCGTCGTCGGGGCGGCTATGCCTTGCTGAAGAGCCGGGCGACCGGAAAGAAGTTCTGGGCGGTGTCGGCGCATTTCGACGAGCGGCACAGCTCCAACAAGACCGCCGCGGCCAGATACAACGCGCTGCGGGGCCAGCAGGCCAGGGCGGTGCTGCGGCTGGTGACGAAGGTGAACAAGAAGAAGTATCCGGTGGTCTTCGGCGCCGACACCAACACCTGGCAGAACGACAAAGCCGGGTACGCGGGCCACGCTGCCATGATCGCCGGCGGCTTCTACGACACCGCGGCCGCACGGATCCGGGTCAATCCCGCGTACACGACCTCCAACCGCTTCGATCGGACCCTGAAGCCGAACAGCCACGGTGTCGGGTCGCACCTGGACGTGGTGATGGTGAAGGGCGGCAAAGGCGGAGCCGATCGCTGGGTGAACAAGCTGAAGAACCCCGACTCCCGTCGGCCTTCGGACCACAACCTGGTGTACGCCGATATCAAGCTCTGACCTCGTAGGAGGTCTGCAGGACGAACTCGTCTCTGGTTCGTAACATTTGGCACTGGATTGGCGAGTCGGCTAGTGTTCCGACTCGTTGTGCGCATGCGCACCTCGGGGAAATCGACGTACAGCGGCTTCGGCCGCGAGTTTCCCCACCACGAGGAGTTTCATGCGTTTCCTCCGTCTTGTCGCGCTGTCTGCTGCTCTCCTGCTCGTCGCGGGGCTGCTGTCCAACCCGTCGGTCGCGGAAGCCGCCAGCAAGAAACCGTCGGCCGTCACCAAAGTCACAGCGACCCCCGGGGCAGGCCCGGGGACGGTGACCTTCCGTTGGAAGAGTGCCGGAAAGAGGACCGACTACTTCGTGCTGGAGACCGCGCTGAGCTCCTTCAGCAAGTCCGCCAAGTCCTCGCTGCCGAAGTCGGGCCGGCACGCAAGGAAATTCAAGATCTCGGCCAAGTCGCGGTCGTGGACGATGTCTGCGGCTCAGGCGAAGAGCGCCGGCGCGCCGCTCGGCTCGGCCAACTACCTCTACTACCGCTTCACCGCGGTCAACAAGGTGGGCAAGAAGACCTACACCAAGGCCTATCCGAAGCTGCAGATCGTGATGCCCAAGGAACCCGTCGCCGGGAGCAAGTCCGCCAAGAGCAGCAACGCCAGCAGCACCACCAGCAAGGGCACCGGAGTGCGGGTGGCGACCTTCAACCTCCTCACCGCGCAGCTGGGCAAGGGCTCGCGCAGTTGGCTCAATCGGGTCGACGATGTCGCCACGGACATCCTCAGCACCGGTGCCGGTGTGGTGCTGCTGCAGGAGACCTCACCCGGGCGTGCGGACGGCGTGAACGCACCGATCGGGAACGTCGGCCGGCAGACCACCACTTTGGTCGACCAGCTCAAGAAGCAGGGCGGCTCGAAGTACGACTACACGATGGTGCGCACAACGTCGTACGTGAACTGGAACCTGCCGTCGGGCACTCAGGGCACCCGGATCCTCTATGACAACAAGCGCTTCAAGCTGCTCAGTGACTGCCCGGAGTACACCGGCAAGGACAGCTACCACTCGTCCTGCTCCTTCGCGCTGCCGATCCTGTCGGGCGACAGCGAGAGCAAGCGGCGGCGGGGCAACTACGCTTTGCTGCAGGACCGTTCCACCGGACAGCAGTTCTGGGCAGTCTCGGCGCACTTGGACGAGCGGCACAGCTCCAACAAGAAGACCGGTGCGAGGTACGACCAGCTCCGGGGCAACCAGGCGAGGTCGATCGTGACCTTGGTGAACAAGGTCAACACCAAGAACTACCCGGTGGTTCTGGGGGCTGACATCAACACCTGGCAGAACGACCGGTCGGGCTATTCCGGCCACGACGCGTTGGTCGCCGGAGGCTTCTACGACACCAAGGCGTCGGCGAGTCGCACCAATGTCGCGTACACGACGGTCAACGAGTTCAAGACGAGGCTGACGAAGCACTCCAGCGGACTGGGCTCCCACCTGGACGTGGTGATGGTGAAGGGCGGCAGGGGCAGCGCGGATCGCTGGGTGAACCTGATGAAGAATCCCGATGCCACCCGCGCCTCGGACCACAACCTGGTGTACGCCGACATCACGATCTGATCCCGAACGGGCGGAGTGAGGCTGACAGCGGAGGTCAGCCGACCGCGCCGAGCATCGGCGACGCCGTCACCCGTTCGCCAGCGCGGCCGGCCCGTCTTCGCGTCGGATGTCGATGATGTGGCCGGTCTGACCGGACAGCAGCACGTCCAGCGACTGCTTGGCCACCTCCGGCGACGACAGCAGCGTGCCCGGCGGCTCGTCGCCGAAGGCCTTGGTCCGCATCGGGGTGCCGGTCCGCTCCGGGTTGACGCAGTTGACCCGCACCCCGGAGCCGGCCCACTCGTCGGCCAGCGCCTGGGTCAGGTTGACCACCGCGGCCTTCGCCGAGGAGTAGAGGGAGTAGCCGGAACGGCCACGGGTGTAGGAGGACGAGGTGAACAGCAGCAGCGACCCTTTGGTCTCGGCCAGGTGCGGATAGAACTCCTGGGCGATGAAGATCGGAGCCAGATAGTTGACCTCGGTGGCGGCGTAGATCGTCTCCTCGGTGGACTCGGCGAGCTCACCACGCGGGAGCACACCGGCGGTGTTGACGACGAAGTCGACCCGTCCGGTCTCGGCCAGCACCTGCCGGCACGCGGCGACGACATCCTCACGTCGCTGCACATGGGTGTTGGTGGAGGATCGGGAGAAGGTCTTGACCGTTGCCCCGTACGTCTTGGCCAGATCGGCGATGTCGCCGCCGATGCCGTACGAGCCGCCGAAGACGACGAAGGTCTTGCCGTCCAGCCGCGCGTGATACTCCTCCTCGCTGAGCGGCGCCGGATGATCGGCCGAGGTGAGCTGGAAGAGCTTGTCGGCGATGTACACGTCGATCGGCTCGGTCACTTTCATGTTCCGCTCGTGACCGGACACGACCGCGATCGGCACGTCCGGCAGATAGCGCAGCACGACCGTGCAGTCGTCGGTGGCGGTGAAGTCGGGGTCCTCGGTGGCCTTCGCGTACGCAGCCCGGATGGTCGAGAGACGAAACGACTGCGGGGTCTGTCCGCGGCGGAGCAGGTGCCGAGGAAGCACATCGGTCATCCGCGGGTCCTCGCCAGCGGCCGGCACGGCATCCACCTGGATCACCGTGTCCGCCGAGGGGATCGCGGTGTCGACGGCCTGGTAGGTCTGCAGCGCCTCGACGTTCGCGGTGATGATCGTCTGTGAGACCAGCGGTCGGACGGCATCGTGCAGCAGCACGTTGCAGTCCACCTCCCCGAGCGCCTGCAACGCCAGCGCGGTGGTGTCGTTCCGGGTGGCGTTCGGCCAGTCGGCCCCCTCGAGGATCTGGCCCACCTTTCCGTAGCCGCCCTTCTTGACGATCGCCCGGACTTCGTCGAGATAGCCCGGGGTCATCATCACCACGATCTCGTCGATCAGCGGCGACGCCTGCATCGCGGCGATCGTGTGCTCGATGATCGGCTTTCCGGCGATCTTGATCAGCTGCTTGGGGATGCTGAGGCCAACTCGGGTGCCGGTCCCGCCGGCGAGGATGACAGCGACATTACGCAGGCGACTCACCCCGGCGACTCTAGCCTGCGACATGGGCAGACGGCTGTTGCGGCGGTGTCGCAGGCGGCGGTGTCGCACCGAAGCCGACCCATCGCATAGCCTGCAGCGGTGATACGTCGTGGGCTGAGACGGTTGCGTCGAGTGGCCGGACGGCTGCTGCGCGGCGCGCCGGAGCCACCGGCCAAGCCTGCGGCTCACCGGCCGCCGACCCTGACGGCTGTCGCGAAAGGCCGCCCGGGTCAGGAGCAGATCCCGCCACTGCCGATGTTGCGACAACTGGACAGATGCCTACGAGACACCAAGGCGCGCCGCTGTGCGGTGGTGACCGAGCCCGGGGGCCTTGAGCTGGCGTCGCTGCTGGCCGAGTCGTGGCCCGACCTGGGAGTCACAGTGCTGATGTCGGAGCAGTCCCTGGAGGAGTCGCACACCCAGCTGACCGCGGCCGGTCCGTTCGACGTGCTGGTCGATCTGACGGGCGCTGGTGCCGAGCAGGTGACCCGGTGGCGACGCTGCTTCTGGCACGTGCGATCCGGGGGACGCTATCTGGTGGCGGATGCCTTGACCGCAGGCACCGACACCGACCGTACGCAGGGACTGTGGTGCTACGTCGCCGGTCTGCTGGACGTGCCCCGGCCTGAGGAGAAGCCCGTTGGTCGGCAGGCGCAGGACGACCTCCAGTTGGCAGCCGCGCTGCGGTCGGTGCAGTTGGACGGTGCGACCCTGGTCCTGGGCAAGCGGACCGAGGCGCTGCCGAAGACCCGAGAGCGCCAGATCGGCACGATCCTGCAGGCTCGACCCGAGTTGGGCACGGTGATCACGACGCTTCCGGCGGCGCCGTTGACCTCGGCGGCCACCCTCGAGGTCAACCTGCACGACTACGACAAACGCTTTCGGCCGGTGTTCGACAATCCGCCGATGGCGCTGCGGGCGTACCGCTCGGTGTCCTGCTATCCCCACCAGGTCGCGGTGTCAGGTGGGGTGCTGCTGCCCGACACCTATCGGCACTACTACGGGCCGCGGCTGCAGAACCGCTTCCTCCAGGAGGTGGCCCAGGATTTCGCCCGGCTCAAGGGCGCGGCCGCACGAGCCGAGGTCCGACCGCTGCCCGGCGCCTACTTCTATCTGGACTCGGAGTGGCCAGATCACTTCGGCCACACCATGACCGAGCAGCTTTCCAGGCTCTGGGCACTTCCCGCCGCCCAGCAGGCGTACCCAGAGGTCCAGGGCCTGATCCTGCTGCGGGGCGAGCAGCAGACGATCTCACCCTTCCAGCAGGCGATCTTCGCCGCGGCGGGGGTCGACCAGGTAGTCGCCGTCCGTGGACCGGTGCGAGCCGACACCCTTCTCGCGGCCACCCCGATGCTGTCGAACCCCGACTTCATGGACGCTCGCATCGCCGAGACCTGGGCGCGGGTCCACGACAGTCTGCTCGCCCAAACCGGCGACCGGGACCGTCCGGACCGGATCTTCTGCAGCCGCCGACCGAGCTACAAACGGGTCTGCCACAACATCGCCGAAGTCGAAGATCTCGCCCGGGAGCACGGCTACACCGTGGTATTCCCAGAGGATCACGACCTGCCCGAGCAGGTAGCGATGTTCCACCATGCGCAGCGGATCGCGGGTCTGGCCGGCAGCGCGATGTTCACCTCAGCGCTGTGCCAGGGTCCGCGGGACCTGCTCATCTTGTCCTCGGAGTCCTATACCGCCCGCAACGAGTACATGATCGCCTCGGTGCTGGGTCACCGGCTCGAGGTGATCTGGTGTGATGCCGATGAGAAGCAGCCGGCCGTCGGCTGGAGCGGGTCGGCCTTCTCCGCCGGTTTCACAGTCGATCTGGCCCGGGACGGCGACCGGCTACGACGCTGGCTGGACGGCTACTGAGTTCCGCCCGGATGGGATGCGAGCATGTGGTCATGTCACCCCGCCTGACGGTCATCGTCCCAGTCGCCGTGACCGAGTCGCTGTCGGCATTGATCCGCTCGATCGATGCGCAGTCGCTGCCCTATGACGATTTCGGTGTGACGTACGTGGTGGTCGAGTCGAGCACGATCAGACCGCGACTGGAGGCGCTGGCGACACGTCGACCCAACGTCACGGTCGCTGTGGCCGCGGATGCCGAAGGGCTGGCCGCCGGCGTCCAGGAGGCTCGGGCGAGAGTCGAGACCCGTTGGGTGCTGGTGCTGCCGACCATCGAGGCGCCCCTGCTGCTGCCGCCTCGTGCCTTGGAGTCGCTGGTCGCCGCCGGTGAGCGGCACGATGCCGGTGCGGTGGCCGGGCGCACCTACACCGTCCGCGGGCCGCAATACGGCTGCAGCTTCCGGCACGACGGGATAGCGGCCGATGGTCTGAACCTCGCAGCTGCAGACACGAGGCTGTGTCTGATGGAGGCAACCAGTGGTGAGGGTCCGACGGCGGTAGTGGCGAGCTATCCATGCCTCGCCGTGCTCCAGCCCGTGGATGCTGCCACCGACTCGTCGCCTCGACCGGCCATCGACTCGGTCACCGGCACCTGGTCGGCAGGAGCGCTGGCCTTCGAGGTGTCCGGTTCACTACCGGCGGACTTCAGGGCGACGGAGGTGACGGTCGAGATCTGCCAGCCTTCGAGCGGCCAGCAGTTCTGGCTGCCGACCAGCGGAGAAGTCTCACCCAACGGAACCTTCGCCGCCGCGGCCGGGCTCGATCCGGCGACAGCCGCCGCGGGGGAGTGGCTGGATCGTGGTCTCTGGGAGATCTGGCTCTCGGCGGTGGATGACCGCCAGCGAAGCATCAGGGCGCGACTCGACGCACCGTCACCGGGCGGGGCCGTGCTGGGCGGTCGACTCCTGGCCTGCAAGCGAATAGCCCCGGGGCGGGTCGGTGGGAAGGAACCAGCGGGGCGGGTTGGTGGGAAGGATTCAGCCGGGCGGGTCGGTGGGAAGGATTCAGCCGGACGGGTCGGTGGAAAGGATTCAGCGGGTCTGGTGCTGGACGTCGACGCCACCCGGCACTCACTGTTTCGTCGCTTCCGGGTTGACGATGCACAGCTCGAGGAGACCGTCCAGGGCACCCGCCTGCGATTGAGCGCGACCGAGTTGCATGTCGATCAGCCCACCCGCGTGCCGGGCCGGGTGCTGCAGGATGGCTTCTCGTTGCCGGCAGTGCTGATTGCCGATCCCGCGGGATCGGCAATCGAGTGCTGGCTGTCCGGTCTGCAGGGAAACCGTGGCCTGTCGACCGCCTTCGACGCTGCCCCACCAGCCGCGACCGGGCTCCGGCTGCGAATCGCCCACACCGGCCAGATGTCGGTGCTGAAGCAGCCGAAGAAGAAGAGACCGGCCCCGGCGGCAGGGCCCTCCTCGAGCCGGTCCGCCACGGCTCAGATCGATACCCGGCACTGGGCGGCGCGCCTTCGTCGCCGGATGCCGGCGTTCCTGGAGCCCGCGGTCGGCCGGGTCGCCCGGTTGGAGATCGCCAGAGCCGGCTATCGCCGACTCACCCGCCGGCGGTAGCCGCCGCTGCCGCCGGCCGCAAGCCCCAGGCCGCGCCGAGCTCGGAGCCCAAGGCCGCCGCAAGCCGGCTGCGTACCTCGGCCGGCCCGTCCTCGGGGCTCGCGCCGGCCAGGATCTCCCACAGGCTCGACGCCAGGACCCGATCGGGGTCGACGGTTGCCAACCGATCCAGCAGCTGGTCCGGAACCGGCTGCGGATCGGGATGCACGTACTCGGCGACGATCTCGTCGTAGTGCTCCAGCAGCGTCGTGCTGGTCGGATCGAGCCCGGTGACCAACAGCAGACCAGTGGGCCGGACGTCGATGGGGAGCACCGTCAGGTCAGGGCGGTAACGCGTGAGCACCTCGACGATCGGATAGACATCTCCGGTCCAGGCAAGGGTGTGCTTGCGGCGGGCAGCCTCGTCCACGGTGCGCGGGAGGATGTCGTCGAAGAAGATCACGCCTCGGGGACTGGCATGGCGTTCGGCGTTGATGAAGTCGCGCAGCACGTATTCGAACAGGTGCAGGCCGTCGATGAAGGCGAGCTCGAACGGTCGCCCATCGGTGGGCGCCAGCGGATCCGGCCGGGCGAAGTACTCGTCGCTGGTCGTGCGGAAGAGCGTGACGTCGCAGTTCAGTTCGGCCTTGATGGCGAAGTCCGGATCGATAGCTACCGACCGGGTGCGAGCCAGCGCGAGGCTGCGACCGTCGCGTACCCCGATCTCGAGGTAGGTGGCCGGGGACAGCCGCCGGTGCGCCTCGGCGAGAAGCTCGATGTAGTACACATTCGCAGACTACGACGCGACCGATGCGGCAGGGTTCATGAGCCTCGGGCGCGTCGCCGCTCCTCAAGCTGTTTCGGCACCGGGGGTCTATACACTGTGGCGGGCTCATCGACCAGCGCTGGGCACAGGAGGTAGGCAGCGGCAGTGGCTAGCACGCGGAAGAGAGTCCGCCGCGCGTTCCAGCGCTTCAGCGCCTGGCTGCCGGGTCCACTGGTGCGTGTGATCCGCGACAGCCCGCTGGGTCGGATACTGCCCCGCACCGAGCCGGTGCTGAGCGTCGTCGTACCCGTATACAACGTCGAGGACTATCTGGGCGAGTGCCTCGACAGCGTGCTGGCGCAGACGCTGCAACGAATGCAGATCATCCTGGTCGACGACGGCTCCACTGACGGCTCGGCCGCGATCATGGCCGAGTACGCGGCCCGCGACCGGCGGATCGTGATCGTCCGGCAGGCGAACGCCGGGCTGGGGGCGGCCCGCAACGCGGGCATCACCGCCGCCCGCGCGCCATATCTCACCTTCCTGGACGCCGACGACACGGTGCCTCCGGACGCGTACCAACAGATGGTGCGGACACTGTCCCGCACCGGTTCCGACTTCGCGATCGGCGCCGTCCGACGGATGCGGCACGGTCACCGGTCGGTCCCGTCCTGGACCAAGAACGTGCACCAGGTCGAACGGCTCCGAGTCACCATCGACCAGTTCCCCGACGCGATGCAGGACGTCATCGCCTGCAACCGGATGTTCCGAACCGAGTTCTGGCGCACCAAGATCGGCCCGTTCGAGGAAGGCACAGCCTACGAGGACCACGTGCCGATGGTCACCGCGTATCTGCGGGCCCACGCCTTCGACGTGCTGACGACCTTCACCTACAACTGGCGGATCCGGGAGAACGCGACCTCGATCGGCCAGCAGAAGCATCTGGCCTCCAATCTCGAAGACCGGCTCAGAGTCAAGCAGCAAGCCCTGGACGTGGTGATGCGCGAGGCGTCCTCCGAGGTCCGGGCAGCCTGGCTGGGCCGGGTCGCCGACACCGACCTCCCCGTCTTCATCCCCTACGCTCTGGCCGCCGACGACGACTACCGAGCGGTGCTGCAGCGGGCGGCTGCCGCCTTCTTGGCCCACTTCGACGATGCGGCGCTGCGACATGCCCGGCCCAGTCGCAAGATCTCGGTGGCACTGGTGGCAGCCGGTCGCTGGGACGAGGTGGACCGACTGCTGGAGTTCACCCGACTCAACAGCATGCAGGCCGCCTCGACGGTGGTCGGCGGGCGGATCTTCGCCGATCTCGATTTCGGCCGCGATCTCGCGCTGCGACCGGAGATGTATGAGTACAGCGACCACCAGTCGGCGTACCAGGCGGTGGTGCGCGGCATTCACTGGCAGGCCGACCGCTCGCTCCAGATCGACGGCTGGGCCTTCATCGGCGGTGTCGATCTCACCGAGCTGAAGCCGGACCTGCGCTTCGTGCTCCGCCGCCTGGACGGCTCCGGAGAACTCGAACTGACCCACCGCCGGCGCGAGACACCCGCAGCCACGGCCTGGGCGAACCAGCCGAACCACCGGTATGACCAAGGTGGCTTCGTCCTCACGGTGCCGGTGTCGAGGATCGTGACCGCCGGTCCCTCGCGCTGGCAGCTACGGGTCCGGATCGAGGCCGACGGGGTGGTCCGGGAGGGTCCGGTCCTTCAGCTGGTCCGCACCGGCATCGGCGACCGGATGCCGTCGTCACCGACCATCAGCCCGCTCGACGACACCCGCGTCGTCCCGCTGCTCGACAGCAGCGACGGGTTCGTGCTCACGGTCCAGCACGGGCCGATCCGCGCCAACCGACTCGAGGTCACCCAGACCGGCGAACTCGTCGGGTCGCTGTCCGTGCTGCAACCGCTGCCCAGCCCGCCGACGCGTGCCGTGCTCCTGGAGAAGGAGAACCGCAGCGTCTGCGTGACCACGCCGCTGCAGCGGGATGCTGCCGGTCAGTACGGCTTCCGCCTCACGCCGCCGGCGGGAAAGGGTTCCTGGGAACTGCGTGTCGTCACCGAATCCGGGGAACAGCATCGAGTGATGTGGCCGGTCGAGGCGGTGACCGGACGGACGGTCGCCGACCGCCGAGGCCGGCTGCTCTGGCAGCGGACGCCGCGCGGACTCGTGCAGGCAGCCCGACCCGGCCGGAGCGTCCAGGCGACCGCAGTCCACCTGGACGCCGACCGACTGTCGCTGGAGGTGCAGACCGCCGGCTTGAATGCGGCCGCGCTGCGGCAAGCCGAACTCCGCGGCGACGCCGCCACCGTCCGAGCGGGCACGGTCGAGCCGCTCGGTCCGCAGCGCTGGCGGCTGACTTTCCCCACTCGGATTCACTATTGGAACGCAGCCGAGCCTCGACCACTGGTCAGCGGCGTCTATGGCATCGCGATTCCCGGACGTCGCGCGGCGCAGAGTGCGCTCCCGACAGTCACCTTCGGCGAGCCGCAGCACGACGAGGTCGACGACTCCGAGAACCCGGATGCCCGGCCGGGCAGGTCGGGCGCCTTGATCACGGAGAATCCGGGGGCCGACGAGGCCGTGATCGACGACGAGCTGCACGGCGACGCCCGGGAGGTTGGCGACCGGCTCGGGCCTGGTCACGAGATCTGGGTCCGCGCCGGCGACGATCTGCTGCTCGACCTGCCGGACGACCAGCTGACCAGCTCGCACCATCTGACAGTGGCTCGTCGCACGCGCAGCACCCGCCTGGTGCTCACGGTGCGGCCCCCGCTGGCCGTCGAGGAGCGAGGTCGGGTCAGCCAGCGACGGCTCGGCCAGTGGTATCGGCAGACCACTTTCGAGCCGGCCGACCAGGTGCTCTTTCAGTGCTATCGGGGAGAGTTCGCCACCGACAGCCAGCTGGCGATCCACCAGGAGCTGTGGCGACGAGAGACGCCACTGGAACTCGTCTGGGGGGTCTCCGATTACTCCGTCGAGCTCCCGGCCGGCGCGCGGCCGGTGATCATCGGCAGCCGGGCCTGGTACGAGGCGATCGGCCGATCCCGCTATCTGTGCAACAACATCGACTTCGACCGGTTCTTCGACCGGCGCGACTACCAGCGGTTCCTGCAGACCTTCCACGGCTATCCGTTCAAGTCGATGGGCATCTCCTTCTGGCGCACCAAGGACTTCACCGAGCAACTGATCGAGTTCGAGTGTCGACGACGCAACGAGGCATGGACCTCGATCGTGGTCCCGGCGGACTTCTGCGAGGAGATCTACCGCCGTGAGTATCGGTACGCCGGTGAGGTGCTCGTCACCGGATATCCCCGCGACGACGCGCTGGTGGCTCCGGCCGCAGGCACCCGGGAGCGGGTGCTGCAGCGCCTCGCAGTGCCGGCGGACAAGACCGTGCTGCTCTACGCGCCGACCTGGCGAGAGTCCGATGCGACCGGCGCCTGGGCCGCCCGGTTGTTCGATGAGCTCGACCTCGACCGGCTCAGCGCCGCGCTCGGAGACGACTACGTGGTCTTGTTGCGGGGCCACAACTACAACCTGCGGGACAGTTCGCCGCAGTCGCGACACTCGGCGAGGATCATCGATGTCACCCGATATCCAGAGATCAACGACCTCACGATCGCCGCGGACGCCGCCATCCTCGACTACTCGTCGCTCCGGTTCGACTGGCTGATCACGGACAAGCCGATGCTCTTCTTCGTCCCCGATCTGGAGGACTACCTCGCCTCGCGCACCGCCTTGTTCGACTTCGCACCCACCGCTCCGGGGCCGATGCTGCAGACCACCGACGAGGTGATCGCGGCGGTGCGCGAACTCGAAGCCGTCTCGGCGGAGTTCGCCGAGGCTCGCCGGGACTGCAACACGAGATTCAACTCATTGAACGATGGCCGAGCGACCGCCCGGGTCGTCGACGCCTTCTTCGACCAGGGAGGACGCAGATGAGCGCGGTAGTCAAGGACAGCGCCCAGGTGGCCGATTCGGCCCGGCTGGGCGACGGCACGACGGTGTGGGAGCTCGCCCAGATCCGGGAGGACGCCGAGCTCGGGGCGGGCTGCATCATCGGTCGTGGGGCCTACATCGGCACCGGCGTCCGGCTCGGCAGCAATGTGAAGGTGCAGAACTACGCCTTGGTCTACGAGCCGGCGCAGCTCGCCGACGGGGTGTTCGTCGGTCCGGCGGTGGTCTTGACCAACGACGAGTATCCCCGTGCGATCGAGCCGGACGGCCGCCGCAAGGGCGGCGCGGACTGGGAGGCGGTCGGGGTCGTGGTCGAAACCGGCGCCGCGCTCGGCGCCCGTAGTGTCTGCGTGGCGCCGGTGCGGATCGGTCGCTGGGCGATGGTGGCGGCCGGCGCGGTCGTCACCAAGGACGTGCCGGACTTCGCCCTCGTGGTCGGGGTGCCGGCGCGTCGGATCGGCTGGGTCGGCAAAGCCGGTCTTCGACTGGTCGCCGAAGGCGATGAGTGGGTCTGCCCGAAGACCGGGGACCACTATCGCGAGCGGCGCACCGCTGAGGGGGACGTCGAACTCGTCGAGGCCTAGAGTTGTCGCACCCGAAGGTCAGCCGCCGATGACCAGCCTGGTCTTCCCTTGCCAGCGCAGCGGATCGGTGACCCGACGGCCGTCGACCAGCACCGTGACCCCCGGCAGATCCTCCGGGGACAAGGTGGCGTACTCGCGGTGGTCGGCCTGGATGACGGCAGCTTCGACCGGCTCGCCGCGGTGGGCGGGAAGCCCGAGCGCCTCGAGTTCCTCGGGTGTGTAGAGCGGGTCGCTGACATAGGAGCGGGCACCGCGCCGCTGCAGCTCCGCCACGATCGGGAACACCCCGGAGAACGCAGCCTCCTTGACGCCGCCGCGGTAGGCCGCACCCAGCACCAGCACCGAGAGATCGGTCAGGTCGCCGCGTGCCGCGGCCAGCAGGTCCACGGCGTAGTGGGGCATCCCGGTGTTCGCCTCGCGAGCGGCCCGGACGACGGTGGCCGCCGGATCGTTCCAGAGGTAGATCTGCGGATAGATCGGGATGCAGTGGCCGCCGACGGCGATTCCCGGGCGATGGATGTGACTGTAGGGCTGGGAGTTGCAGGCCTCGATGACCTTCAGCACGTCGACGCCGACAGTGTCGGCGTACCGGGCGAACTGATTGGCCAGCCCGATGTTCACATCGCGATAGGTCGTCTCGGCGAGCTTGGCCATCTCTGCAGCCTCGGCGGACCCGAGGTTCCACACGCCGTTGGGCTGAGGGAGATCGTCACGTTCGTCGAAGTCCAGCACGGCCCGATAGAACTCCTCGGCGTGCCACCCGGAGCCCTCGTCGATGCCGCCGACCAACTTGGGGTATTTGCGCAGATCGGCGAAGACCCGCCCGGTCAGCACCCGCTCCGGGCTGAAGGCGAGGTGGAAGTCCTCCCCGGGCGTCAGCCCGGACGTCTCGGCCAGCATCGGGGCCCAGCGGGTTCGCGTGGTGCCGACCGGCAGGGTGGTCTCATAGCTGACCAGGGTGCCCGGTCGCAGCCCGGCGCCGATGGCACGTGTGGCCGCGTCCATCCAGCCGAAGTCCGGCACCGCCTCGGAGTCCACGAACAGGGGTACGACGACGACCACGGCATCGCTGTCGGCGACCGCCGCCGTGGTGTCCGTCGTGGCCGTCAGGAGTCCCGCGGTCACCACCTCCGCCAGGGCTTCCTCCAGGCCCGCCTCGTTCGGGAACGGCGGCACGCCTTGGTTGACCACGTCCACAGTCCGCGCGTCGACGTCGGCGCCGTAGACCCGGTGGCCCTTCCGGGCGAACTGGACGGCCAGCGGGAGCCCGATCTTGCCCAGCGCCACGACGCAGATCTGCATCACTTCGTTCCTTTCGAGAGAGCTCGACGTACCACAGCTTTGACGGCTCGAGACACCGGCCGTCGACACACGGTGAGGATCAGCGGGTCCAGCGAGCCAACGGAGTGGAGCCGGGCCGCGGTCGACCGATGGATCGGGCCGATCACTGCCTCGGAGGTCAGATCGCCGGCGATCTCCGCGATCGCCGGCACGTCGTAGCGATGCTGGCCGACCAGGAGCTGGACCTCGACCGAGTGGTCCTGTGCGCTGTCCCCGAGTGACTTCAGCACCGCGGAGAGATCGAGGACGGTGCGGAAACTTGCGCGGTCACCGGCCCGTTCGGTGCTGAGCTCCAGCGACGACCAGCCGGCGGTGGTCTCAGCGGTGGGATCGGTGAACCCTGCGTCGAGCAGGCGGCGAACCGGCGCCGGCTTGGCGCCAGGTGGTGTCGGCCGCAGCACGAGACGAGCGAAGGGGCCGCTGTCGGCGGTGACCCCGAGCCGTCCTTCGAGGCGTAGGGAGTGCCCCGAGAATGCGGCTCGGGACACCTGGGCTGCTGTTCGGAGTCGCTTGCTCAGATTCTCCGAGTGCAGTTGATACCAGCTTGGGTCCGTCGTCGGCTGGTCGAACCCCGGATACCAGACGTAGGCCGTTCCGGCGCGGAGCACCAGCGGTGGCGAGTCACCCCGGTCGGCGCAGGCCGCGTGGTAGTCGAGCACCCGCTGCAGCAGGTCGAGCTGATCGGAGGCGACCAGTTCGATGCGAAGACGGGCGAGAACCCCCATCCGCTGCTGCAGCCCCGGCGTCCAGAACTGCGTGACCAGCTGCTGGATCCCGGAGCTGAGCTGGCGCTGGTCCGCCGCCGGAAGACCCGGAAGATCCAGTCGCACCAGCTTGCCCAGCTCCATCGTGAAATGGCGGGTCAAGATGGCATCGCGGACGGGGCCTGGCGGCAGCACGGCTGCGATGTGCTCGATGATCGCGGTGACATCGGCCAGCCGGGTGTGCCACGGCGTGGAGTAGGTGATGTTGGTCGCGTCGTCACGCTTCACCGCGTAGTAGTACACCTGGTCGGTCAGCACCGAGATCCGCGACGCCTGAGCGAGGGCCTCGACCGTGAACGGCTGATCGCTGCCGACCCGGAGATCGAGCGCGTACCGGATCTGGTGCTGCTCCAGCAGCGCGCGACGGAAGAGCTTGGTGTTGGACAACGAGTAGCACAGCGCCGAGCCGCCGAGGTCGACGTCCTTGGCAGTCCGGCGGTAGATGCGTTGATCCACGAATCGGCCGTTCTCACCCTGCATCGTGCCGAAGATCACGTCGGACTGCCATTCGTCCCCCCGGCTCACCAGCCGCTCCAACGCGGTCGGCGACAGGTAGTCGTCGGCGCCGAGGAAGAAGACCCACCGTCCGGTGGCGCACTCCAGGCCACGATTGCACGGCGCGGCCGGTCCGCCTGAGTTGTCCTCTTGGTGGATCACCCGCAGCGTTCCAGGATGCGAGGCCGCGAACTCGTCCAGGAGCTCGCCGCTCCCATCGGTGGAACCGTCGTCCACCGCAATGATCTCCAGGCGGTCGGCCCCGATGCTCTGGGTCAGCACCGACTGCACACACGGGCGAAGGTAGGGGAGGGTGTTGTAGACGGGGATGATCACCGAGACGTCTGGGACGCCTGCGGCATCAGTGGCGTCGGGAACGGTCGGGGAGACCGCGCTGTCTACTGTCACGGCCGGGTCAGCGTTTGATGGAGATCGTCACGCCCTGGTCGGCCGCCGCCAAGATCGCAGTCGAGATCTCCACCGTACGCAGCCCCTCCGCCAAGGTCACGATGTCGTCGCTGAGACCCAGCAACGCGTCGCGGAAGTGCTCGTGTTCGACCATCAGGGGCTCACGGCGGGAGATGGCATACCTGGTCATGTCGCCCTCGGCGACTCCCCGGAAGTTGCGCACCGCCTCCCATTCGCTGCTCACCGCCCCGTTCGCGTAGAAGGTCAGATCGGCGGTCAAGGTGTCGGCGACGAACGCGCCCCGTTCGCCGGTCACCACGGTCTGCCGCTCCTTGAACGGGGTCAGCCAGTTGACCAGGTGGTTGACCGGGGTGCCGTCGGACAGCTCGGCCACCACGGCGACCAGATCCTCATGCGCCCGACCGCTGCGGCGCGAGGTCTGGGCGGCCACCGACACGTAGTCCTGCTGGGTCACCCAGCCGGTGAGGTCGATGTCATGGGTGGCCAGGTCCTTCACCACACCGACATCGGCGATCCGCGCGGGGAAGGGTCCCTGGCGCCGGGTGATGACTTGATAGACCTCGCCCAGATCGCCGGCGGCCAGCCGGGCCTTGAGGTTGCGTAGCGCCGGGTTGTAACGCTCGATGTGGCCGACGCCGGCGATCAGTCCCTTGGTGGCAAACGCCTCGGCCAGCCGGCGAGCCGCCTCGTCGGAGTGCGCCAGAGGCTTCTCGATCAGGGCACAGACACCCGCGTCGGCGAGCTGCAGGCCGACCTCCTCGTGCAGTCCGGTGGGGCAGGCGACCACGGCATAGTCCAGGCCGAGCTCTATCAGCTCGTCGACGGTCCCGACGATGGGGGCGGTGGAGGTGGTACGGCCCTCCAGCATCGGATCGGCGATCCCGACCAGCTCGACGCCGGGAAGCTGCCCGAGCACCCGCGCGTGATTGCGACCCATCGAGCCAAGCCCGATCATGCCTGCCCGCAGAACTGCTCTGCTCACGAGGCGCTCGCTACCGCCGAGGCTTCCACGACGGCCACGCCGTCGATGATCCGCTGGATGTCGCTGTCGCTCAGCGCAGGATGCACCGGCAAGGACAGCGCCTCGGCGGCGGCCCGTTCGGTCTCCGGCAACTGCCAGCGCGGGTCAGCGGCCCCGTCGACCAGGAACGGGCGCAGCCGGTGGACCGGCGTGGGGTAGTAGACCGCGTTCCCGATGCCGAGCGCGGCGAGCTTGGCCGACACCGCATCGCGCTCGACGACTCGGATCGTGTACTGGTGATAGACGTGGCGCAGGCCGTCCGGCACCGGTGGGACGGTGACCCCGGTGATACCGGACAGACCGGCGTCGAGGGCCGCGGCATTGCTGCGACGCTGCTCGGTCCAGCCGTGCAGCCTGCTGAGCTGAGTCCGGCCGATGGCCGCGGCGACATCGGTCAACCGGGTGTTGGTGCCGACGATCTCGTTGGCATAGCGCTGCTCCATGCCCTGATTGCGCAGCAGCCGGACCTGGCGGGCGAACTCGGCATCGTTGGTGCTGACCATGCCGCCCTCGAGCGAATGCATGTTCTTGGTGGGGTAGAAGCTGAAGCAGCCGGCCTGCCCCCAGGCACCGACCTGACGGCCGTCGATCGCCGCGCCGTGCGCCTGCGCCGCGTCTTCGACGATGGCGAGACCGTGCTGTTCGGCGATGGCGGTCAGTCGGGGCAAGTCCGCAGGAAGGCCGTAGAGGTGCACCGGCATGATCGCGGCCGTACGCGGGCCGATCGCCGCCTCGACCGCAGCCGGATCGATGTTGAAGGTGTCCCGCTGGATGTCGACGAAGACCGGATCGGCGCCGACCAGGCGGACCGCGTTGGCGGTGGCCGCGAAGGTGAACGACGGCACGATCACCTCATCACCCGGGCCGATGCCGAGTGCCAGCAACGCGAGATGCAGCGCCGAGGTGCCGGAGTTGACCGCGACGCAGTGCGCCGCGTTCGCGACCGGCGCGAACTCGTCCTCGAAGGCCTTCACCTCGGGGCCCTGCACCACCATGCCGGAGCGCAGCACCCGAACGGCTGCTTCGATATCGGTCTCATCGATGACCGGCTTCGCGGCCGGGATGGGGGTGGGTACGGTCATGCAGGCTTCTCCTACGGGCATCCGGGCAAGGTCTGGGGCTGACTACGGCGGTCACCCTACTATTCGGAGTGCCGTCGGCAAGGCACGATGGTGTGCTGTGTTCGTCACCTTGCAGCAGGCTAGCCTCACACCAGCAACGCTGGACCTGTGCTCCTAGCCAGGCTGCGTGCCCAGCGTCCCGCGAGGAGATCGATGTTCCGAGTCCCGCCTGAGGTCGACGTCTCGCCGGGGGCGCAGGTGCAGGAGCAGCCGACTCGCCCGCACTCGTCGAAGGAAACGGTCCTGGCGGGGGTGGTTGTGGCCGTCACCTTCGTCGTGACGTACGTTTCGACCGTCGCGGTGAAGCCGCTGTTCGCACCGGACTCGCGGTACTACGCCGCCATGGCGTTGTGGTTCGGTGGAGAAAGCCAGAGCGAGGCCGCGCGCCAGGTGGCAGAACTCAGTGCCCAGTCGGGCTGGGCGTCGCCGGGTGTCTCGTTGCTGTTTGGTTGGGGCCTGGTGCAGCCGCGCGTGGTATTGCCTGCGCTCTCCGTTCCCTTCGTGAAGCTCTGGGGGATCGATGGGCTGGTCGTCGTTCCGGGTCTGGCGCTCGCTGCTGTGATGGCGGTCCTGGCGTGGGCGCTCTCCCGCCGTTACGGTCCCGTGGCTGGGATCAGTTCGGTCGTGCTGATCATGTGCAGTTCGCAGATCATGTTCTACGGCTCGGCGATGCTGACCGAGTCGCTGTCGGCGCTCTGGGGGGCGTTGACCCTGGTCGCTGCGTGGCGGTACGTGCGGCGTCCAGGGTCGGGACCTGTTGCCTGGATGGTTGTGCTGACCGTCATCTCGGCGTTCACCCGCCAGGCCACGTTCATCGTGGCCGGTTCGCTCGTCGTCGCCTGGCTGGCGGCACTGCTCCTGCGGCGCCGCAGCAACAGGTGGGCGGTGCCGGCGCTTTCGGTCGCCATCACCGCGTTGGCCACCCAGGTGCTGCAGACCAGGTTGTTCCCCACGTTCTCCCAGCTGGACCAGTTCAAGGCCAAGACCGGTGCGGACAACCTGACCGAGGCGCTGCTCGGCACACCGAGGTTGGCCTGGAAGATCCTACGTACCGACTTGGTGTTCTTTGCCCAGTCGGATCGCGCGCTGCTCGTGCTGATCACGCTGAGCATCGTGTCCAGCGTGGTCTTCTGGCGGCGGGCCGAGACCCACTTGCTCATCGGTGCGGTCGCCGGCACCGCGCTCTACGGAATCACCAACGGCACACCGACCGCGTTCCGCTACGCGATGCCGGGCCTGGTCTGCTACGCCGTCTCGGTCGCGCTGCTCATGTCCAGTCTCGCGTCGAGGGTGGCTCGGCAACCGGACTCACCCGATGATCCGGAAGCTGGGCGACCGCAGCCTCACCCGGCGGGGGAACCGCAGAAGGGGCAGCAGCCTGCTCTCCGGGCTGATCGGGAGCTTGCCGCGCCGAGTGCCCAGGGAAGCTCCGCGCACGATCCGGCGATCGAGTCGCAAAGACCCACCGACGGAGCAGCAGGAAGTTGATCGCCGCGACGAGGACCATGGTGCTCAGCTTGGCGACGACCGGCGGGGCACCGATGACGACGAGCCCAGCGACCCCACCGGCGCTCACGCCCAGATTGCCGATCACCAGCATGACGTAGCGGCGCAGCGCCCCGGGGATTCGCCCGGCGCTGAAGACGAGGTCGCGGTTGCCTCGGTAGTTGACGGCGAAGGCCGCACAGAAGCTCGCCGCCGACGCGGGCGCGGGAGGCACTCCCAGCCGATTCAGCAGTAGGAACACCCCGGCGTCGATCGCGGCACTCGCCAGACCGACGATCAGAAAGGCGAGCAGTTGGCGATGGGCGCGGACAACACCGAGGCGGCTCACTTCGGGGTCGCCTGGATATCCAGCACGAGCGACTGCACCAGCAGCTGGATGCCCACCAGCGTCGGTGCGACCGCCAACAGCCACGTGCCGGTGCTCGCCTCGGACGGTCCCACGCTGGCCAGCATCGCCCAGACGCCGACCACGGTGCCGAGCAGCACGAGCAGGCTGCCGGCGAACAACATCAACGCGACGGGAGAGAACGACCAGAGAACGTATTTGTGCCAAACCCTGCGCCAGAAGCCACGGAAGAGCAGGAGCAGGAGCCGAGGTACGACGGCGTGCAGTTTGATGCTGGACACCTCGCGGCCGTAACGGGCCGGAATGGGGACGTCGATCGCGCGCGCGTCGAGGATGTTCAGCCAGATCAGCTGGTCGTTCTCGAACTCGTAGCGCTCGGCCAGCCGGTCCAACGGGAGTCGCTCCAGGCAGTCCCGAGTGATCGCCGTATAGCCGTTCTGCGGGTCCACCAGATTCCAGTAGCCAGAGGCGGCCTTGGTGAGGAACGTCAACACCAGATTGCCCACGACACGGTGGGTCGGCATGCCGGTGTAGCTTGTCGCGGAGTAGAAGCGGTTGGCCTTCGCGAAGGCGTATCCCTGCTCCGCCAGCGGTGTCAGCAGCCGGGGGAGTTGCTCGGGGTCCATCTGGCCATCACCGGCCATCACCACGCAGATGTCGGCACCTAGCTCGAGAGCCCGTCGGTGACCGGTGACGATGGAGCCGCCGACCCCTTTGTTGCGCTCGTGCCGCAGCACTTCGGTGCGTGCGTCATTCACCGCCACGGCCACCTCGAAAGTGTCGTCCGGACTCGCATCGTCCACCACCACGATGTGGTCGACGGTGGCGGGCATGGTGGTGATGACGTGAGCGATGTGCTCGCGTTCCCGGAAGGCTGGTACGACAACTGCGACCCGCAGGCCCTCGTACATCCACGCCCCCTCGTCGCCGGTGTCGGTGTCCCCCGTGCCTTGGGCAGTCTAGTTGCACGGCCTTCGTTCGGATGTCGGCCATTAGCATGTGCCTCGATGAGTGACGACCCCGAGACCTACGGCTCCGGAACCGACGAGCCAGCGCCGCAGCCGGCAGCCCGGCCGACGGCGCGCCGCTTCTTCTCGATCGCCATTGAGTCAGGACGGATCGATTGGGTCTCCTGGATGCGTGTGTTCGCCATCTGTGGTGTGGTGACCATCCACGTGACGGGTGCCACGGCGATCCGGCCCGACGCACGGTCGACGACGGTCGGCATGTTGGCCATCCTGTTGAACCGCGGCTTCAACTTCACGGTGCCGATCTTCGTGATGCTCAGCGGTGCGCTGCTCCTGGCGCCCTCACGCTATCGCGGTGACGGCGACTTCTTGCGCCGACGTGCGTTGCGGCTGGTGCCTGCGATCGTGTTCTGGCACCTCTTCTATTGGGGTTTCCGGGTGCTCTATCTAGGCCACGAGGTGCCCTGGCAATCGGCGGTCAGACTCACCTTGCGCGGCCAGCTGTTCACCGCCTTGTACTTCTTCTGGATCGTGCTCGGTCTGGCTGTGGTGACACCGGTGTTGGTGGCTTGGATCGCTCGGTCCAGCCGTCGAGCGGTGCTGATCGGAGCGGCGATCGCGGTCTCCATGTCCGCCCTCAGCCCGCTCACCGTCACCATTCGTGACGCGCCGGTCGTCTGGATCGAGTCTCCGTGGACCTGGTGGCTCCCCTACGTCGGCGTCTATCTGCTGGGCTGGGGACTACGGGGAATCGTGTTGCACCGGATCGCGGTGGTGATCGCCGTGCTGGCCTGCGTGGCGATCACGGCAGCAATCGTGTGGATGTTCCGGCGTCCGGATGTGCCCTGGTGGTTCAGCGGGTTGTTCGGCGGCTACTACTCGCTCGGAGTCCAGCTCTACGCGGCGTTGGTGTTCCTCGTGGGTCAGGCGGTGTTGCGGCGGGGTCGGGCGCTGGGCTGGACTGTCCGCGGTCGTCCGGCCGAGCTCGGGCAACTTCTGGGCCAGGTCACGCTTGGGGTGTTCGCGCTCCATCTTGCCGTCCTCACGGTCTCCTACGACCTTCCGTTCGTCGGTGGAACCCCGGCCGCGGGCAGTGTCGTCGAACTGCTCGGGCGTCTCGGATTGGTGCTGGTCGTCAGTTTCGTACTTGCTATCCTGCTTCGGCAGATCCCGCTGGTGCGACGGTTAGTTTGAGAACACAACTTGGCGGGTTCCACGGCGAGAGGGCATCGATGGATCAGCGGTTCCACGAGCCGCGGCATGTGCTGTACGTGGCGTGGGCCTTCGCACCACACCAGGGTCCCGGGGTCTATCGACCGCTGGCAACGGTGGCGGAGCTCGTCCGGGCCGGCCACAGAGTGACGGTGTTGACAGCCGACCTGGACACCTTCGATCTCATCATCGGCGGTGACCGCACCCTGCTGGACGACGTGGCCGACAGTGTGCGGGTGGTCCGGGTGGCCATGGACCCGCTGGAGCGCGACCCCCTGCTGAATCGGTGGCCGAACGCGCGCATCCGAAGGCCGAAGCGGTGGGCTGCCAGAGTTCGCGACGACCAGACTCAGTCGTTCCCTGAACTGGTCTACTCGACTTGGCAGCCCCGTGCCGAGGCAGCGGCCGCCCGGATCCACGAGGTGGACCCCATCGACCTGGTGATCGCGACCGGAAACCCCTACGTCGACTACACCGTGCCGCTACGGCTGAGCGTCGACTACGGCATCCCGTTCGTGCTCGATGATCGGGATAGCTGGCTGCTCAACGTCTATACCGGCGAGCCCGCTCCGTTGGCTGACCAGACCCTGCCTTGGCTTGAGTTCGCCCTCTCCCGCGCACTACGGATGTGGTTCGTGAACGAGCCGATCGCACAGTGGCATCGCGAGCGGTTTCCGCAGTACGCCGACCGGATCGCGGTCGTGGAGAACGGTTGGGATCCGCGGTTTCTGGATATCGACCAGATCCACCGCGACCGTCGGCCAGGCTCTCGCCTGGTGTACACCTACGTGGGCACCGTGAGTTCGACATTTCCACTGCGGCTGCTGGCCGAGGCCTGGCGCATCGCTCGACATCGCTCGGCTGAGCTCTCCGACGCCGAGCTCCGGGTGGTCGGTTCGTTCGGCCACGGTGGCCACCTGACGGCCGAGCAGACCGCCATTGCCGATGAGTACGCCCGTGATGGCCTGATACTGACTGGTCGCACCCCCAAGCACCAGATCACACAGGTGTACGCGGAGGCCGACGTGCTGGTCTTCTTGAAGGAAGGATCGGCCATGGTGACGTCAGGAAAGGTCTACGAATACGTCGCGACCGGGCTGCCGATCGTCTCCATGCTGGATGCCCAGCATGATGCTCGGCGCATTCTGGACGGCTACCCGCGCTGGCACGATGCCCGCGACTATTCCGAGCGCGCGCTGTCCGCCGCCATGCTCGAGGCCCTCGATGACATGGCTCAGGGCGAACGGCACTTCGCGGCGGCGGCCGAGTACGGCGCGCGACGCAGTCGTGAGGCGCACCTACGTCCCGCCCTTGCCGACGTCTTCGCGGCGTTGAGGCCATGACCGACGTCCCATCGAGACCCGCCGATCGGGTGTGGCTGCTGCACCTGTCCTCGTCCCTCCCGGACGCAGGCACGGTGGCTCGGATACATGCCGCCCCTGCTCAGCACACGTTGGCATTGACAGTGGTGGTGGCACCGGACGACGAACACATCGCACTCGTTCCGGCCGAGAAGGTGCCTGCCGGAAGCCTGGCTACCGTTGCCCGGCGGCACGTGGAGCAGATCGCGGAGATGCTGCTGGCCCGCCTGGCCGAGGCACCAGGACCGGTGGTGCTGGCCGCCGTCGACCGGATGACCCAGTTGGCGGCGTGGCAGGCGCTGAACGTGCACGACGACCTGATCGCGACCAACTCGCTGGACTCGGCCATCCGGGTCGCACGGCTGCTCGAACGTGGGGAGACCCCGGACCGGGTGCTGCACCCACCACCGTTCGACGTCTCACTCAGCGTGGCCGATGCCGGGCTTGGGCCAGCCGCCAGCGCGGTCTCGACGGTGACGGTGAGCGGCCGTACGCCGGCCGTGGGCGAGCCATGGCTGGCCCTGGGCGATCGCGACGAGCGCGGTGACCTCGACGTCCGCACGGGTTCGATGAGCCGCCGCGGCGCGAAGGCGGTCGCTTCCCTGGCCGGAACCCGCCGTCGCGTCCCGGCGACGGCTGAGCGCCGGCTCGTGATAGGGCCGGCCAACTACGCCGGTCAAGGGTATGAGTGGGCCAGATCGGTCCGCGAGCACGCTTCCGGCTGGACGGCGCGCAACGTTCACGTGGCGCCAGCCAGCTCGCGGTTGGCCTTCCAGGCGGATCTGCCACTGACAGCCGTGCAGTGGGCGGATCCGGCCACTCGGGTCAGCTTGGCCGTTGAGCTGCTCGCCGACTCCACCGACGTGCTGATCGAGGCGATGCGGCCTCTGCTCGCCGTCGCCGACGCAAGCGAGTCGGTGAGTGCCTGGGATCCCCGCCGCGGGCGAGAGGACGTCGAGGCGCTGCGGGCAACCGGGCGGCGCGTGGCGCTGCTCTTCCACGGGTCCGAGGTCCGCCGACCGGCGCATCACCTGCGGCTGACCCCGTGGTCGCCGTTCTACCGTAGGGAGAACGAGGACCTCACTGCGCAACTCGAGCAAGTCACCGAGCGAGTGCATGAGGCCTTCATGGACTTCGACGGCCCGATCCTGGTGTCCACACCGGATCTGGTGGACCATGTGCCGAATGCCGTGTGGCTGCCGGGGGTGGTCGGTCCTGCCTCGTTCGCTCCGACCAGACCAGCGCTCACCGAGTCGCGACCTGTGGTCGCCCACGCGCCGTCCAATTCTGCCCTCAAAGGCTCGGAGTGCATCGATCCGGTGTTGCGCGACCTCCATAGGCGCAAGCTCATCCGCTACCGGCGGCTACATGATCTGCCCTCGATGATGATCCCGTCGATGGTCGCCGAGGTGGACGTCCTCGTCGACCAGGTGGTGATGGGCAACCCTGGCGTGCTGGCCGGGCAAGCGATGGCCGCGGGCCGGTTGGTGGTGGCACACCTGCCGGAGGGCGTGAGACGCCGGATGAAGCCTCGGTCACCGATCGTGGAGGCGACTCCGGCCACGCTCGAGGACATCATGGTGTCCGTGGTCGAGAATCGGGAGCACTATAGTCGGCTGGCGGCGTGCGGCACTGAGTTTGCTCGCACCCACCACGACGGAAGGATGTCCGCCCGCGTGCTGACGGAGGCCTTCGGAGGATGAGCAACTCGGCGAGTTCGCTGGGGATCGACCAGTCGATCGCCTTCTGGAACGAGCGGCACCGACGGCTCGAGCACGGCTACGCCGGCGGGGACATCGCGTATGACGATACCGCGAACGCGATGCTGAACTCGCTGCGCGTCGGACGGCTGATCGATCTCATCGGCACCTTCGCTCGACCCGCGGCACCGGTGCGCATCCTTGATGCCGGGTGCGGCACGGGTTGGCTCACTCGAACTCTCGCCTCGTTCGGGCATCAGGTCGACGGCATCGACACCTCGGAGCAGGCACTGGCGACGTGTGTCGGTCGGGCACGGGCGGACGGTCGCGACCGCTACCGCCTGAGTCGGCTCGATGAGTGGACGCCCGGCTACTTGTACGACGTGGTGATCAGCGTTGATGTGCTCTTCCACATCATGGAGGACCACATCTGGGCCGCATCCGTACGCAACTTGGGGATGCTGGTTCGTTCGCGTGGGCGCCTGATCCTCGCGGACCACGACTTGGTGGCCGACCGTCAGTGGGGTGACTACCAGGTGAGCCGGGCACGTCAGCGCTATCTCGACCTGCTCACGTCGGACGGCTTCGTCCACCGCGGGTTCGTCGCCTATGCCTTCCGCAACAACGGCGCCGGTTTCCACGTCTTCGATAGGACGTCTTGATGCTGATCAGAGAGCTCATCCTGCACCACGTCGGCGACGGCACCGTGCACCAGCGAGGGTATGCGCTGCCACTGACCCAGACGCCGGGCATTCGGCTGCACCCCGCCGGCGCGGAGGTCGAGCCGGCTGCGGGCGACTTGCTGCTCCTGAGCGCCTCCGCTGGCGGACGGTTTGCAGACGTTGTGCCCGCCGATCTTCCGGAAGGCACGACCGTGGTGCTTCTCGTGCCGACCGAGGCCGCCCGGTTGCCGATTGGCCGGGTTGTCCATGCCCTGCTGAGTTCCAGGCTGCAGATCATCGAGGCGGTGATCGCATCGGGGATGCGCCAGCCGACCGTGGCTGTGGTAGCCCGTCGCAGCGACGAACTGTTGCTGCCGCAGCCGTACCTGGCGCGCGAGCTCGAGCCGGCGCCAGGTCCCGACGGTGAGCAGCGAGGCGTGCTGGCCCGGTTCCTCGCCGAGAGCGTGCTGGAAAACCTCGGCCAGCGAGCCCGCGAACGCGAGCTATTGGCCGAGCTCGGGGAGGCACAGGACCGTCAGCGAGCAGCCGAGCGGGCTCGCGGGGAGTCCGAACAGCTACTGGAAGAAATCGCTACGGTCAAGGCCGAGCGGAATGCGCTCAAGACGGAGCGGAACGCTTTGAGGAAGCGGCTGGGCAACGTGGAGTCGTCCACCACCTACCGGCTGGCCTCGCGTCTGGCTCGCGGCGCGGGTAAGGTCCGTCGACTGGTTCCCCGGCGAAGCAGCTAGCGCGATGTCACGCCGCACCACTCCGTCTTATCCGCAGATCGTTGGGAATGCTCTCGTGCCTTCACGTCCTCCCCGGCTGGCCGTCATCGTTGCGAACGCCATCACCGGAGACTCCCGAGTCCAGAAGGTCGCGCTGTCGGCCGCCCGCGATGGCTGGGAAGTCTGCCTGATCGGCCGCTCACCCACGGGCAAGGTGCAGCGCTCACGCATCGGCGCGGTGCAGGTGATCCGAGTCCCGGTCGGGAATGACCTGGCACGCGCCGAGAACGCCCGCCGCAAGACGGGCACCCGCCTGCTGCAGCCGGGCTCGTCGATGAGCAAGGGCCGCGAGGCCTGGGAGGCGACCTTCGAGTCGCGGCAGCGATTGCGCTCGGAACAGATCAGTCTGCTGGGGCAGCGCGGCACGCCGCTGGCGTCGGCGGCGCGCTTCGGACTGCGCGGCGTCTCGTACCTCGACCGGCTTTCACATCGGGCGAAAGAAGACGCTGCCGCCTGGGATCTCGCCCGCCGACCGGATCCGGCCGCGCCTGTCGGTGACTGGCGGCACGACCAGCCGAACCTCCTCGACCTCGACCTGGCTTTCGGGCCGTACATCGAACGGTTCCGACCTGATGTGATCCACGTCAACGACATCACCATGCTCAACACCGGTGCGATCGCCGCCGCTCGGCTGCGTCGCCGAGGACATCCGGTGAGCTGGATCTACGACGCGCACGAGTACGTCGCCGGTGTCGATTGGCCGACCCCGAGGATGGCCAGCGCCTATCCGGAACTCGAGCGCGAGTACATCCACCGAGCCGACGCGGTCGTCACCGTCTCGCCCGAGATCGCCGAGATCATCCAGCGTGATCATCAGTTGGCCACTCGGCCCCTGGTCGTCCGGAACACCCCGGTCCGCGAGGCGATCGGCCGGGATTCCGCAGTCTCGGTCCGCACCGCTGCAGACCTGCCGGCGGAGACCCCGCTGTTGGTCTACTCCGGCTACATCCAGGCCCAGCGCGGGCTCGACACGGCGATCGATGCCTTGCCGCTGCTGCCCGAGGTCCACCTTGTGATCGTGGCCAACCTGAACAATCCGGCCCTGACCAAGCTGTTGCGTCGTGCGGATCGAGTCCAGGTCGCCGACCGAGTTCATGCGGTTCCCTATGTGGATCCGCAGGACGTGGCGGACTATCTTTCGTCCGCCGATCTAGGCATCATCTGCTCGGCGAAGACGATCAACTACGAGCTGTCCCTGCCGACCAAGCTCGCCGAGTACATCCATGCCGGGCTCCCCGTGGTGGTCAGCGACGTCAAGACCCTCAGCGCCTACGTACGAGAGCACGGGATCGGCAGTGTCTTCGAGGCCGGTCAGCCTGAGTCGTTCGCCACCGCCGTTCGGGCTGCGCTCGCCGATCGAGAGGCGAGGCGCACAGGCATCACCGAGGAGATGCTGGTCGATCTGTCGTGGGAGCACCAGGCGGAAGGACTGCTGAAGCTCTACCGGAAGGTCAGTGGTCTGGATCCGCGTCCGCGAACCGACCTCGACTGGGACGTCACCGAGGTCAAGGACCCGCCGCGTCTGCTCAATACCCGCCACGAGCGACATGCCGTCACCGGCGAGGACGTGCCGTGGCGTCGGATGGGCAACACCAAGATCAAGCTCGGGATGGGGATGGGCAACTATGCCGGCCAGCTCGCAGCCCTGGCTCAGGCGGTGACCGAGCGGAACGAGCAGGTCTCGGCCGAGGTGATCACCAGGACCGCGGGAACCGGGTTCGGCTATCCCTCGGACATCTACCTGTCGGCGCGGAGTCTGACAGATCTCGAGGTCCAGCTCGATCTCGCGCGCAGGGTCTTGTCGCGGTACACGCATCTCATCTCCGACGCGTTTCTGCCGATCCTGGGTCAGCTGAACGGCACGGACATCAGCGGCGACCTCCCGGCGCTGACCCGGGCCGGCATCAAGACAGCGCTGCTGTGCCACGGATCCGAGATCCGGGACCCCAAGCGCCACCTGGAGAGGTTGCCCTACTCCCACTTCAACAACGCCTCGGACGATCTGCTGGAGGCGCGTATCCGCGCCGTACAGCACAATGCCGACATCGTCGCCCAGGTGGACTTACCGATCTTCGTGACGACCCCGGACCTCCTCGACGACGTGCCCAAGGCGACGTGGATCCCGTTGGTCGTCGACGTGGACGCCTGGAGCTGCGAGGTGCCCGTGTTCGAGCGACAACGACCCGTCGTCCTGCACGCTCCGTCGAAACGATGGACGAAGGGCACCGACCTGTTCCTGCCGGACTTGGAGGAAATGGACGCTCGAGGGGTGATCGAACTGCGCCTGGTCGAGGGCGTGCCGTGGACGACGATGCGCGACCAGGTGCAGGCCGCTGACATCGTCGTCGACCAGGTGGCGATCGGCTCGTACGGAACCCTCGCCTGCGAGGCGATGGCGGCCGGCAAGCCGGTCGTTGTCCATCTGACACCGACGGTGCTGACGGCCCTGGGCGGGACTCCGCCGCTGGTCAATACCGAACCCACCGGGGTCCGAGCGGCGATCGAGCAACTGCTCGACGACCGCGACCGAGCACGGGAGATCGGCCGAGAGGCCCACGACTTCGTCCGAGTGACCCATGACGGACGCCGTAGTGCCGAGTTGTTGGGGGGCTTCCTGCAGTCGTGACGCCGGGCCTCAGCGGCGGATCTCTCCCGCCAGGCATTCGACGACCGCTGCTGCCGCGTGCCCGGAGCCGTACGGTGCTGCTTCGGTCTCGACGCACCGGCGCTGCGGCAGCTGGATCCACTTCTGCGGATCGAGCAGGTGTGGATCGGGCAGCAGCACGTTCCAGCCGAGTTCGACGGTCTCCACCCACTCGGTCTCGGTGCGCAGCGTGGTACACGGGCGACGGAGCAGGAATGCCTCCTTCTGCAGGCCGCCCGAATCGGTGATGACCCCGACACTGCCGAGCACGGCGGTGACCAGCTCGCGATACGGCAGCGGCGATGACTGGGTGATCGACCCCTGCGTGAGCGAGATCCCCGCCGCCGTCGCTCGGGTCACCAGTCGGGGATGGGCCAGCAGCAGCACCGGTAGGGGAAGCGCAGCCAGCGATTCGATCAGGGCTGCCAGCCGTGCCGGGTCGTCGGTGTTGTCCGGACGGTGCAAGGTGGCGAGCAGATACGGCCCACCGATCGGATGCGAGGTGGTGGATGCAGGCTGCTCGCTGGCCAGCACCGCATCACGGATCTGCAGGCACACGTCCACCATGACATCGCCGACCAACCGAGCCCGATCGCTCAGGCCCTCATCGGCGAGGTGGCGCATGGCAACGTCCGATGGCGCCAGCAGCAGATCGGCGGCGTGGTCGGTGAGGACGCGGTTGTGCTCCTCGGGCATCCGCCGGTTGAAGGACCGCAGCCCGGCCTCCAGATGGGCCACCGGCAAATGCTGCTTGACCGCCGAAAGCGTCGCGGCGATCGTCGAGTTGGTGTCACCGTAGACAAGGACCCAATCGGGGTCGGCGGACTCCAGCACCGGGTCGAGAGCGGTCAGCATCGCCCCGGTCTGGACGCCATGGCTTCCCGACCCGATCCCGAGGTGGATGTTTGACTCGGGGATGCCCAGCCCGCTGAAGAACACGTCGGACAGGTTCGGGTCATAGTGCTGACCGGTGTGCACGATCATGTGCTCGTGGCCCGCGGCCTGGAGTGCATGGGCTATCGGAGCCAGCTTCACGAACTGAGGGCGTGCGCCGACCACGCTGACAACTTTCACCTGAACTCCTGTACACGAAACGGGTCCTGGCACGCTATCAACCGGAGACGAATACTCCGGCCACCGTCGGCCTGTTCTGAAGCCATGTCTGCCAACCAGCTCTAGACTCGTGCCCGCCCGCCTGGGCCAGTGACGCCGACCGCGAGGATCCACCCAGATCAATGGCTGACCCCAACGAGACCAATGTGTATCGACTGATCGTCCGCGATCTCGTGGTCGATCTCGCAGCCACCGCTGCCGCCGTGCTCGGCGCCGGGTCGGTGTTACTGGGCTCGCGGCCCCTTGGACTGGTGCTCCTGCTGATCGGCCTGCTGGCTGCCGTGCTGCGGGTCGTTGGCCGGCTTCGAGAGGACGCAGACAGTCGTTCGCGACCGCTCGGGCTCGCCATGGTGCCGAGGACTCTGCTGGTCGCTGGGATGGCCGTTGCGGTTGCTTCCGCATCTTCCTCGGGTGCTGCGCGGGTGAGCGCCGGCCTGGCGGCCGCGTTGCTGATCGCGGTGATCGTCAGCGAGCCGCAGCTGCGGCGGGCCGCCAATCACCGGGTGCGCTTCGTCGCTCATCTGCCCGGCGTACCCGACGACGTGCCGGTCCGTGATCTCGCCGTGCCGACGGTCGCCGCGAGCCTGGCGGCCACCCTGCTGGGATTGGTGTTCGCCCTGTTCGGGGTCGCGGTGGGGGGCTGGTTGCTGGTCGCGCTGCTGGCATTGATCCCGGCGGTCGTCCTGGCGCTGACCGGTCGCAACCGGATCCTGGCCTCCCGGCGGCAGCGGCAGCTCATCCCGGCCTCGCTGGCGGCGTACGCACCCGAGTTCGTGGTCTACACCTCCCGACCCGACGATGCGTCGTACCAGATCACCATGTGGCTGCCTTACCTGCAGCGTGCCGGTCGCCGATTCGTCATCGTCACCCGTGACCGGGTGCCGGCCGAGGTGCTTGCCGAGCTGACCGACGTGCCGGTGATCGAGTCGCGTCGGATCGCGGACCTCGACGCGATGATCGTGCCGTCGCTGCGGGCCGCCTTCTATGTCAACGCCTCTTCCGGCAACGGGGCCTTCGTCCGCTATCACCATCTCACGCACGTCTATCTGGGGCACGGCGACTCGGACAAACCACCGTCCTACAACCCCACGCACGCCATGTACGACCAGGTGTTCGCCGCTGGGCCGGCGGCGACGCGTCGCTACGGCGACCACGGCGTACATATCCCGATGGAGAAGTTCCGGGTGGTCGGCCGGCCGCAGGCCGAGGACGTGCAGCGGGTCGAGCGGTCCATCAGCGAGGTGAGCGCGCCGGTGGTGCTGTACGCGCCGACCTGGAAGGGACACGTCGAGGAGACGATGCTCTACTCCCTGCCGTCGGGTGAGCAGATCGTCTCCGCGCTGCTGGCCCGGGGCGCCACGGTGATCTTCCGGCCGCACCCGTTCAGCTACGAGGACCCGGCTGACGCCGCCACGATCGGGCGGATCCAGGATCTGCTGGCTGCCGATGCCAGCCGGACCCGGCGTGGCCATCGATGGGGCCAGGCGGCCGAGAAGGACCTGGGGATCCTCGACTGCATGAACGTCTCCGACGCGATGGTCACCGATGTGTCCAGCGTGGTGTCGGACTATCTGTTCTCCGGCAAGCCGTTCGCGATGATCGCAGTGCCGTCCGAGCCGGCGGAGTTTCGCGTTGAATACCCGGTGTCGCGCGCCTCCTACGTGGTGCGACGCGATCTGGCCGACCTGGACGAGACACTGGACCAGATGCTGGGCGCCGACCCGATGGCCGCCGAGCGCAATGCCATTCGATCCGACTATCTCGGTGACTTCCCGGCCGAGACCTACGCCAACGCCTTCGTCGACGCCGTACGTGACGTGGCCAGCCACCGAGCGGCCGGGCTGGACGCGGATGACGAAGAGGGCCGGGATGTCGCTGAACCGGAGCCAGCCGATGGTGACGGCGGCGCCGGCGACGAAGACGAAGAGACACGGCAGGGACTGCGCAGCCGGCTCGCGGACTATCGTCGTGTTCTCGAGTCGATCGTGCTCAATCTCACCGGCACCGGGTTGGCGCTGCTCGCGCTGCTGATCGCGCTCGCGGCCGGTTCGGTGGCGGTCGCGGTGACGGTCGGGCTGCTCGGGCTGCTGGTGGGGGCCACTGCCTCCCGGCGGGACCTGGCGGACCGGATGCGCTGGAGCCGGTTGCTGGGTCGGCTCGGGGTCACCCGGGCCGTGCTGCTGATGTTGCTCTTGGTGGTCGAACACACCCGATCGGCCAACTTGGCCCTGGTGACGGTGACGGTACTGCTGCTGTCCATCGCACTGGTTGGGGAGAGCTTCATCTCCCGCTGTTGGGGTCGGATCGGTCTGGAGGTACACGACTTCCCCGAGGTGGAGGCGGAGGTCGCCGAGCGATTCCCCCGCGTCGTCGTGACCTGGTGTGGCAGCCTGGCTCTGGTGGTGGCGCTGCTGGCCGCGGCGTTCGGTTTGCCTGCGCTCCTCGGAGGCTTGGTCGCGCTGGTCGCTCTTGTGGTGTTTGCCGACGGACTCGCTCGAGCGCTGCGTCGGGCCCGCCTCGTCGTCGACGCCGACGAACGGTTCCCGGCAGCGTTGCGCGCGTACGGCCCGGAGTTCGTCGTGTACTTCTCCTCCACGGTGGGCGCGGCGTACCAGGTCGGCATGTGGCTGCCCTACTTCGAGCGGATCGGCCATCGCTACATCTTCGTGACGCGCACCGTACCGATGTTGCGCGCAATCGCCGACGTGACGGCCGCCGCCGGCGTCAAGGTGCCGATCATCTTCCGACCCACGCTGCGCAGCGTCGAGGAGATCGTGGTTCCTACTTTGACCACGGCGTTCTATGTCAACAACGCGGCCAGGAACAGTCACCTGGTGGAGCGAAGAGAACTCACTCACGTGTGGCTCAACCATGGTGATTCAGAGAAGCCTGCCTGCTTCAACCCGGTGCACGCCATCTACGATCTGCTCTTCGCCGCCGGTCAAGCCGGGATCGACCGTTATGCCCGGCACGGAGTCACCATCCCGCAGGAGAAGTTCCGGGTGGTGGGCCGGCCGCAGGTCGAGGTGATCACTCCGGCCGCCGGGCCGATCGGCCAGCTGGCATCACCGACGGTGCTGTATGCCCCGACGTGGCAGGGTCCGTTCTCCGACAGTCGGGTGTTCTCGTTGCCGATCGGTCGCCAGATCGTCCAGGCGCTGCTGGATCGAGGCGCCCGGGTCGTGTTCCGGGCGCATCCGTTCAACTACCGCTATCGCGACTGCACGGAGATGATCGAAGAGATCGGTCGCCTGTTGGCTGCGGACAAGGCCGCAACCGGGCGTGAGCATCTCTGGGGCGAGGCTGCCGAGCAGGCCATGACGATCGAGGACTGCTTCAACGTCTCGGACGCGATGATCTCCGATGTCTCAGCGGTGGTCTCGGACTATCTGCGCTCCGACAAGCCGTTCGCGATCGTCTCGGTGGGGCGTACCCCGGAGCAGTTGCTCGTCGATGCGCCCGCAGCAAGGGCCGCGTACGTGTTGCAGGAGGACCTGAGCAACCTTGCCGAGGTGTGCGATCGGCTGCTCGGCAGCGACCCGTTGGCACCCGAGCGGCAGCTCACCCGGGTCTACTACCTCGGGGACTTTCCGGAGCCGTACGCCGACGGCTTCCTCACCGCGGCACGCTCGGTGATCGATCGTCGGGACGTGGCGACCACTGGGCGCCGCTGACCAACCCTGCTTCGGCGGAGCCCCATTCCGACTCAGCCCGCTCCGGTTCAGCGCGCTTTTCGGCTCAGCTCGGGCCGGGTTGGCAGGAGGTCGTCAGGCATAGCCGAGCCACTGCGACCAGGTCTCGGCAGGGCTCGCGGAAGCCAGTGCTCGACCGTCCAGCCCACTGACCGCCACCACTCCGCTCAGACCGCTGGTCCACACCACAGCTCTTGCCGCCCCCAGATCCTCGCGGCTGATCGGCGAGATCAAGCAGGGGACCCGGCGGTCGGACAGCGCATCGAGCAGGGCGCAGCGAGTCACGCCGGGCAGCAGGTGATCGCTTGCCGGGGGAGTACGCCACCTGCCGTCAGCGCCCTGGACGAAGAGGTTTCCTCGGCTGGTCTCCGCCACCTGACCGTCCGTGTCGAGGAAGTAGGGGAGCGCAGGTGCTGTCTGCCTCTCGGCTGCTTGCAGCTGGTCACGTCGGCTCCATTTGTGCCGCCACGAGACGGCGGACCGGTTGGCAAAGGTCAACTCACTGCGCCGTAGCCGTGGCCCGAGTGGCTGGGCGCTCACCTCGACGTCGAGGTGAGTGTGTTGTGACTGCACTCGGATTCGCAGAGCGGCTCGCGGGCTGTCGCCCATGGTGGCGGCCGTCTGCAGAGCCTGGCTCCCGATCTCGTCCGGCAGCGCAGCCCCGTAGAGCTCTCGGACCGAGCGAGCTAGTCGAGCCAGATGGTCGGCCAGTCGTAGCGGCCGGCCATGCTGCACCAGGATCGTCTCGAAGACGCCCGCGTCGGAAAGGTCGATCGGTATCGGTGGTGGCAGGTCGCTCAGCCAGCCGCTGAGGTTGCTGCCGGCGGCCCGAGCCAGCGGCTCGGCCTTGTGCAGGCACTCCTGCCACTCGCGGACCGGGACGCTGTCCACGGTGATCCCGCCACCGACCCCGAGCTCGACTCGGTTTCCGGTGACCTCGAATGTCCGGATCAGCACGCTCAGCTCTGCCCGGCCGTCGGCGGTGATCAGGCCGGCCGACCCGGTATAGGCCCCACGTGGATGCGGCTCCTCGGCCGCGATCGCCGCCCTGGCGCTGGATTTGGGGGCGCCGGTGACCGATCCGGGCGGGAATGTCGCCGCCAGCAGCTGGCTCACCGAGGCGCCAAGGGGGAGCCGGCCTTGCACGGTCGACACCAGATGCCAGACACCGGGGTGGGGCTCTACTTCCAGCAACCCGGTCACGGTCACGCTGCCCGGCTCGCAGACCCGGGACAGGTCATTGCGCATCAGGTCGGTGATCATGATGTTCTCGGCGGCGTCCTTGGTCGATGATCGCAGCTGGGAGCCGTCGGGATCCTCTGTCCGCTTGGTGGTGCCCTTGATCGGTGACGTGGTCACCAATCCGTCGCGTACGGTCAAGAATCGCTCTGGGCTGAGGCTGACGACCGCGGTGTCCGAGCCGGTCGGCAACTGTGCGCCATAGCTTGGTCGCAGCGTGCCTGCGGTGCGGACGAACAGCTCCAGCGGAGGTTCGAGCAGTTCGGCCCGCAGCCGGGTGCACAGGTTGAGCTGGTAGACCTCACCGGCCCGGATCCGGCCGATCACCCGTTCCACACCGGCCAGATGATGCAGGGCAACCTGCTGATCTCGAGTGTGCTGGTCTCGAGGTTCTTGCTCGTGCTTGTTGATGGGGGAGAGCGGCCCGATCCCAGCGCCGGCTCCGGGCAGCCAGGTCTTGGCACAGACCGCGGCGCGGGCCTGCTCCAGGTGTGCGGCCGCTACCTGCTCCCGACCGGGCAGACCGAGCGACTCGAAGACCCACGTCCCATCGGCGCGGCGGCGCAGCAACGAGTCATAGAAGGCCAGCCACGAGGTGCCGGGATCGTAGCCGAGCACCGTGACCCAGCCGCCGCCGATCCCTTCGAAGCCGCTCCCCGCGGAACCGATCCCCTGGGAACCGCTCTGGGGTCCTGGCAGGACCGAGAGCGGCTCCCAGCACTGGTCGGCGTCGAGACCGCCCAGCTCGACCACCGGATCCACTCCGATGAGCACCTCGCTGTCGAGCCAGGTTCCCCAGAGCACCATCGGGTGCCAGGCGGCATACGCCAGGATCACCGAAGCCGGGTCAGCTGAGGCTGAGCCGATCGAGGACGGCAGCTCGACCGCGTACGGCGCAGTGTGCGCGTCCCGCAGTCGGCCAAGATCAGCGTTGGGCGGCAAGACTCTTCACGACCCGTTCCGCGCTGCCGCCGAGACCGTACCGGTCGACCAGCGCCGTGAACGCAGCCGGGCTGGCCGGTTCGGTCGGCAGGGCGAGGTCGTCCACGGTGACTGGCAGCTCCAGGTCACTGGCGACGGCCACCACCGTCGGTGCCACGGCCAGATAGTCGATCGCCTTGCCGAGCTTGGACCGTACGCTCGGGCTGACCTTGGTCGACGGCTCACTGGCGGCGGCGATGATCTCGGACAGACCGCCGTAGGAGTTGATCAACGAGGCGGCGGTCTTCTCACCGATGCCCGCCACGCCAGGCAGCCCGTCGGAAGGATCGCCGCGGAGCACGGCGAAGTCCACGTAGTGCGCGGCCGGAATGCCGTACTTGGCCTTGACCCAGGCATCGTCGACCCGCTCGTGCTTGCCGACGCCGCGGGCGATGTAGAGCACTCGGACCGCGCGCGTATCGTCCACCACTTGGAACAGGTCGCGGTCACCGGTCACGACCTCCACCGGCATCATGGCGGTGGCGGCGAGGGTGCCGATCACGTCGTCGGCCTCATAGCCGTTCTTCCCGACCACCGCCAGTCCGAGGGCGGCGAGCACCTCACGGATCACCGGCACCTGCACCGCGAGGTCGTCCGGCGCCTGCTCACCTTCGGTGCTGTCGGAGATGGCCATCTGCTCAACGACCGCATCGCCGGCTCCAGCGACCCGGTGTGCCTTGTAGCTGGGGATCAGTTCGACCCGCCAGGCCGGCCGCCAGTCGTTGTCCCAGCAGCACGCCAGATGCGTCGGCCGGTAGGTCTCGACCAGCCGAGCGATGAAGTCCAGCAGTCCCCGTACGGCGTTGACCGGGGTGCCATCCGGGGCCCGAAACGAGTCCGGCACGCCGAAGAACGCCCGGAAGTAGAGCGACGCCGTATCCAAAAGCAGCAATCTTTGCGATCCCACGGGAAGGATCCTGGCACGATACGGCCATGGAAGCCTTGGACCGGCGCATTCTTTCGCTTCTTGCCCGCGACGGCCGCATGTCCTATACCGACATCGGCAAGGAGACCGGGCTGTCCACCTCCGCTGCCCAGCAGCGGGTACGCCGGCTCGAACAGCGAGGGGTCATCAAGGGCTATCGGGCGGTCCTGGACTCCGCCAGGCTCGGTCACTTCGTCACAGCGTTCGTGGCGATCAAGCCCTTCGACCCCAGCCAGGCCGACGATGCACCGGAGCGGCTGGCCGGGATCGAGGAGATCATCTCCTGCTATTCGGTGGCCGGCGAGCCGAGCTATCTGCTGAAGGTGCAGGTCGAGACGATGGCCCACCTGGAGGCGCTGCTGGCCAGGATCCGAGCCGAGGCGAAGTGCTCGACCCACACCACCACGGTGCTGTCGACCGCGTACGAGAACCGTCCCGAGATCTCCTGAGCCTTGACCGGTCGGGACGATTCTCGACGCGTCGATCAGGCCAGTGGATAGCGCAAGTGGGCGACGGCGGTCCCGTTCCAGATGCCGGTGCTGACCTCGTCACGGCGAACGGCGATCACCTCTCCGCCGCTGGCCAACACGGCCATGGCGATCCGGGACAAGACGTCGTACGCGTCTGCGGCTCCCTCGTCGGCGTAGCGCACCTCACCGGTGGTGTTGTCGAGGCGTCCCACGATGTCGACGACGAAGTCGTAGACGAAGACGTCGACGGCTCCGGTGACCGCGGCCCGGCCGATGTCGCCGAGATCGGTCAACACCAAGCCGGCTGACAGGTCATTACCGATCTTGTCCAGCCGTGCGTTGACCCGCTCGGCATTCAGCGTGGTCAGCTTGCCGCGGATCTCCTCGTCGATCTGGAAGTCCTTGAGCTCATCGGGTGCCCCGGGCACGGACACGACCTGCCGGCGCTTGTCTGCAGCGTGGTAGAGGTCGAGCAGGGGGTCGGTGGCGAACAGGAACAGAGGCGCCTCCGAGTGCGGATCGAGCCGATAGAGCTCGTGGTCGACGGCGTCGGCGACCCGCTTGGCGTAGGTCTCGAGCAGCGTCTTGCGTCCCGCATCGCCGGAGAGCCGGTTACCGGGCTTCGGGCCGCGGATGGTGGTCCGGTTGTTCGCGTCCGCGGCGTCGATGGGGTGATCGCCGTTGAGCTCGAGTTCGGTGGCCCGGGTGGTCGCGGTCGCGTGCCACAGATTCCAGCCGTTCGAGGACAAGGTCAGGGCGTACGCCTGCTGCGGTGAGGTGACCGCCCGGACCAGCTGTCCGAGATCGAAGTAGCGCGCCACCTGCTGCTGGTTCTCCAGTGCGTTGGGCAGCACGTAGACCTCTGCGGAGTCCTCGGAGATGAAGATGGCCAGCGAGTTCGACAGCCGTGACCACAACTCACCGTTGATCACCGACTCCCACTGCTGCCGCAGTGCGGTCTCGGCCGCATGCCGTACCCCGGCTTCACGCACCTTGGTGATGCAGGAGTCGAACAAGCTCTTGGCCGTGACCTGACTGGTGGTGCGCTCGCTCACGTACGGGGACGTGGCCACATAGATGGTGATGGCAAGCTCATGTGGCTCGGCCAGCCGGGCAAGGTCATCGAGGGTCGGGAGCTGGTACTGCGTGGCCATGTCGGCGGATGTCTCCTCTGCTGGTTCGGAGTCTCAGGTGCCGAGTTGCACCTCGGCACCGAGGACGGTCTATCCACTCTAGTAAGACCACGGTGGGTACGAACGACCGAGTAGCCCCCAAGTGAGCTGTTGCAGCCGACTCTGGCAGCGCGTCGCCGGAGTAAGTAGGGCCGTACGTCCTGGCCACTCCTCGGCCGGGGTGTCAATGGGTAGAGATCGCCATCGGCAGCAGGCCCCCGTAAGCAGCCGAAGATGGCGTGTCGGACAGGGCGGGTCCCGGGATGAAACGCCGGCCGGTCCGGATGTGGTCCCTCACGGCTACCTGAGCACTGGCTCGCTCGGAGGGACACGCTCGGACGGACACGTTCGGGACCGAGTCCTCGAACAGGGCGGATTGGGACGGCCGCATGCCGCCGCAGGGTCGTTCCTGCGGCGGTTGCTGTATTGGTCACCATGCTGGTCGTCATTCCGGCGGTCCGGCTGGTTTTGTTCCTGGCGGCTTCTTGCCTGCTGCCGGATCCTCCACGACGGCGGTGTCGAGGTTGAGAGGTTCTTGGGGATCCCAGTTGTTGATGGTGATGCGGTGGTTGAGGATCGGCCGCTGCAACGGATCCATCCACTTCGGCGGGATCCATTCGGGGAGCCCGTCAGCATTGATTTGGCATCGCCAGCCGTGTTTCGCGAAGTGGTGATGATGAAACGAACATACCAACGTGAGATTTCCGATATTGGTGTTGCCGCCGTCTTGCCAAGCGACCACGTGGTGCCGTTCACACCATTGGGGTGCGACATCACAGCCAGGGAAGGAGCAGCCAGAATCTCGGGCATACAACGCCAACGTTTGTGCCAGTGAGGCGATCCGCCGGGACCGGTACAAGTCCAGCACCGCGCCTTTCGGGGTCTTCACGCACCAGGCGATGTCGGCTTGATCGGCCAAGTCTCGTGCCGTCCGCGCCGACACCGGCGAACCGTCGGCGTAGCTGCCCATACCGAACTCGCGGCAGAACTCCTCCCAGCTGATGTTGATCAACACCGTCGCCGGGGTGCCACCCGAGGCGGGCACGTCCTGGCCTCGGAGTAGGGCATCGAGCAGGGCCTCGAAGGCGTCGTGTTTGCGTTGCCCAACGGTCCGCTCGTCCTTCAAGACCTGCTTCTTGCCGGGGCTGCCGTCCGCGTTGTCGGGCCGTACGCTCCCGGTTTGGGGTTTGGTCAACGAGCTGAGGAGGGTGGCGAGTTTCTGCCCCGCCTTGCCGGTGAGCACGAACTCGCCGGCCCAGCACCCGTCCCCGCGCTGCCGCACCCGGAAATACCGGCGGTCGTGTTGTGCTTTCTCGTCGCAGGGCAGGATCCCGTCAGGGTCGATCGCCTCGGCGAGTTTCGCCGCGAACAGGGTCAGGTCCTTGAACCCGAGCTTGCCGGCTTGTTCGACCAGCAGTTCTTCTCCCATGGTGATCCGCTCCGGGTCGCAATGCGCGACTTTCCGCAACGTCTGATCGATCAATGACACTTGTTCGGGTGTCACGGCACCATCGCGCTGTGCCTGCGACAGGTGTTCCCGGATCGCCGGCAGGGGTTCCCCGACCATCGAGGTCCGGTCAGCGAGGTGTTCAGCAGCTTTGACCCGCCGCACCGCTTCCCCGGCCGACAGACGGAGTCCGTTCTTCAACACCCCGACCATCGTGCGTTCCGACAGCACCCCGGGGTGGCCTTGTTCGGTGCCGTGCTGGATCAATGCCCGATCGATGACGGGCATGGTGTTACGCAGGGTCTCCCACTGCTGCAGGGTGTCGACCAGACCGAACGCGCCCAGGTCGGTGTGGGCGCCGTCGTCGATCAGCTTGATCAAATGCTCGAGCGAGGTGCGGACCGTATCGACCGCGGCGTGCAGGGGATGACTGTCCACCCGCTCCTCGCTGGTCGAATACATGTTCCCATTCTAATCGGGCATACGTTCGAGCGCAAGGCCTGAGCCGTCCCCATCGAAAAGGAGCAGTTACATCCGAAACCTGCCGTTTGACCTGTCGTTGCTCCTTCTCGAGGACGGCTTCTCTCTTTCGGCGAACCACGAAGCACAGGGACACGAGCCGCTTGATTCGCTCATTGTTGACAGAGTTACGGGTGTGACTAGAAGTGACAAATGGGACTTGTGACGTAGCAATCCCACGCTGGAGTACTGCGAATGACACCTTGGGCTTGTACGCCGCTGGGGGAGCTGATGGCGGCTATCGTCCGGCCGCAGCCCGTGGATCAGCGGGCCGAGCCTTCGGGACTGCTACGCCGGCATCGGTGATTTCGAGCAGACGCCAGTGGATTCCGGTCCGCTTTGAGCTTCGCACTAGATTTCTCAACCCGGTGAGGAATACCCCGATGCGTCGTATGGAAGGGAGTGAGCTAGCAGATACAGTCCGTCTATCGGGGCATATCTTCGCGGGGCGGTATTTGGGCGGCGTCGATGACCCTGCGCTCGCACTCGGTCAGGCCTGCGGTCGCCAGGATCTCTTGGATCACCGCATTCTTGCCTCGGCCGTACTCCTCAATGCTGCCGGCAGCGGCGCCAACGGCGAGCTTGACCGCGCCGTAGCGGTCGCGCAGCTCGGTATTGTTCCTCAGCGTGTCTCGAAGCCGGATGTGATTTCGTAGCGACAGCGAGCCATCCACGATGACATACGTGTTGGTTCCGGCGAGCCGCGGAGGTTCCTGGAAAGCCCAGCGCCGAGGGATGCCGAGCTCTCCCAGGGGCTGGAAGCCCAGCCCAATCAGCACCTCGGAGGCCGGCACGACTTGGTCAGTTGCCACCACGATGTCGCAGTCGATGACCGGCTTGGCAGCCAGCCCCGGCACAGCGGTGCTGCCGACGTGTTCGATGGCGACGACCTCGACGCCAGCCCTGGCAAGGGCTTGGCCGTACTCCTTCTTGAGTGAATCGGCCTGGATTTCGTGGAGGGCATGATCTACCAAGGAAGGGATCATGCCTGCACCGAAGAAGTACGACCAAGAGACCCAGGATCGGGCGGTCCGGATGTATGCCGACCGGATCGCTGCTGGGGATGTCTCCCAACGACAGGCCCGCGTCGAGGTGGGCGAGCTGTTAGGCATCAAGGCTGAGACGCTGCGGAACTGGATCCGCCGCGATCTCGGCGAGGCCGGGAAGCTGCCCGCGGCGGCGGCCGAGCCTGCTGATGCGGAGCTGGCCCGGCTGCGGCGGGAGAACGCGCAGCTGCGGCGGGCGAACGAGATCTTGAAGACCGCCTCAGCGTTTTTCGCCCAGGCGGAGCTCGACCGCAAACTCGGGTCGTAGTCGACTACATCGAGACCCATCGTGACCGCTTCGGGGTCGAGCCGATCTGTGCCGTGCTGTCCGAGCACGACATCTCGATCGCCCCGAGCACTTACTACGCCTACCGCGACCGCGGCTTCGGGCCCACCGAGGCCGACCTGGCCGACGCCTACGCCGCCCACCAGCTGTATCAACTGTGGAAGGAGAACCGGGGCTTGTACGGCCGTCGGAAGCTGTGGAAGACGGCCCGCCGCAAGGGCCTGCTGCTGGGTCGGGACCAGATCGAGCGGCTGATGAAGATCGCCGGTATCACCGGGGTGAGACGAGGGAAGCGGTCGACGGTGACGACCCGTCGAGACGCCAAGGCACCCCGTCATCCCGATCACGTGAAGCGGCGCTGGAACTGGCCCACCCGGCCCGACCAATGGTGGGTCGCGGACTTCACCTACGTGTGGACCCCGCACGGGTTCTGCTACGTGTCGTTCCTCACCGACGTGTTCTCCCGCCGCATCCTCGGCTGGAGAGTCACCACCCACAAGGAGACCCCGCTGGTGACCTCGGCGTTGGAACAGGCCCTGTTCACCCGCCGCCGGACCAGCTTCGACTTCACCGGCGACGGGCTCGTGCACCACTGCGACGCCGGCAGCCAGTACACGTCGCTGGCGTTCAGCGAGGCGCTGCGGGAGGCCGGGATCGCCGGCTCGATCGGCACCGTCGGCGACGCGTTGGACAACGCGTTGATGGAGTCGACGATCGGGCTGTTCAAGACCGAGGTCATCGACCACGAGCAGCCGGTCTGGCGGCACTGGCGCGACGTGGAGATCGCCACCGCCTCCTGGGTGCACTGGTACAACCATGACCGGCTGCACTCCTCGATCGGAGACGTCCCACCCGTCGAATACGAGCAAGCGCACTACGATTCAACCCACGGCACCGACAACCCCGTCGCGGCCTAACACCGCCCTCCGACGGATCCAGGCCGGTTCATGAGCGCATCGAACCGACGTGGCCACGACGGGTCATAACGAACGACTCGAATCATCCGGGCACAGTAACCAATACAGACCAGAGGTCACCGATCGGGCGATCAGCTGACTGACTCTGTGGAGCGCTGAGTCAGTGGTGGAAGAGTCGTAGTCCGGTCTCGACGTGGTCGATGCCGTGGGCTGCGGCGCTGGCGGCGATCTCGCTCGTACGCGCAGAGCCGCCCGGCTCCACGATGGTCTCGACCCCGAATGCGGCGGCATGCTCGACGTTGTCGCGGAACGGAAGGTAGCCGTCAGAAGTCATCGTGATCCCCGACAACTTCGATACCCAATCGCTTCGCCATGTCGGATCGTCGTATGCAGATCTGGCCTCCGCACCGAACAGAGCCTCGAACTCCTGCACTTGTGCGACGGTCATCTCGGCAGCGGCAAACCGGATCTGCCAGTTCAGCCGATCCTGCCGACTCATCTCCTCCACCATCGGCAATCCATCGACGAACCGGTGTCGGCGCAGCCACCAGATCTTTGCCTTCACCCCAGCCAGACGTACGCAATCGACCCGGTTCTGCTGACCAGCGCCGACACCGATCGCCATGCCATCGCGGACGAACGCGACCGAGTTCGATTGCGTATAGCGCACCGTCACGAGGCCCAGCAACGCATCCTCCCTCGCCGTTCCGGCGAGCCAGCCGCTGTCAGGGAGCACGGTCTCCACAGGCACCGTGTCGCGGTCCTGCTCGATCGTCACGCCAAGCACATCTCGTCGCTCCGCTGCAGGAGGCAACCTGGTGGGATCGGCCTCGAACATCAGGAACCGACCGCCACGCTTCGCAGCCAGAATCCCGATCGTGCCCGGCTCGTAGCCGGGCGCAATCACGGCGTCGCAGATCACCGTGCTCAACAGTTCTGCGGTGACGCGATCAACCGGCCGGGAAAAGGCTGCGACGTCACCGAAGGAAGATTTCGGATCGGCATCACGGGCCCGCACATAGGCGGACAGCAGGGTGTCTTCTTCGACCGATCCGATCCGCCAGGTCCTGGCCGCGACCGGATCGATCCGGCCAGCCAGTGCGGCGCCCGCCGGTGACACGTGTTTGAAAGAGGCGGCAGCAGGTCTGCCGGTCGCTTGGTCGACCTCGCATACGAGTTGGAACGCATTGAGCGCATCCAGATAGTTGATCATCGATGGTTCCCCGTTGAGGATCCGTGGCCCAGGACCCGCGACGATCTCGGCGGACTGGTGTGGATTCATCCCGTAGCGCATTCGCATGTCTCCGTCGGTCAAGCCTCACGGACACCCAGGCGGTCGATGTCGCTCTGTTGCTCCTCGCCGGTCACATCCGGCCACGCCAGTCGCAGGTCCACCTTAGTGGGGTGTCACTAGTGGTGTGTCTCGGTTTTAGCTTGCTTGTTGGTTGAGGGTGGTGCGGGCGCGGGTGACTTTGGCGAGGATGGACTCGGCGGTGGCGGTCCATTTGTAGGGTTGGGGGTCGGCGTTGCTGGCGTCGATGTAGGCCTGGATGCTGGCGATCAGGTCGGGGACGCTGGCGAAGATGCCGCGGCGCAGGTTCTTGTCGGTCAGCTCGCGGAACCAGCGTTCGACCTGGTTCAGCCATGATGATGAGGTCGGGATGACGTGCAGGTGGAACCGTTGGTGGCGTTTCAGCCAGGCCTTGACGTCGGCGTGCTTGTGGGTGGAGTAGTTGTCCAGGATCAGGTGGATCTGCAGTCCTTGGGGGACCTCGGCGTCGATGGTCTTGAGAAAGGTCAAGAACTCCTCGTGCCGGTGCCTGGGCAGGCATCGGCCGATCACGGTGCCGGTCAGCACGTCCAAGGCGGCGAACAAGTTGGTGGTGCCGTTGCGCTTGTAGTCATGCGTCATCGTCGCGGCCCGGCCCGGTTTGATCGGCAGCGACGCCTGGGTGCGGTCCAATGCCTGCACCGACGACTTCTCGTCCATGCACAGCACGATCGCCTTCTCCGGCGGATCCAGGTACAAGCCCACGACGTCGATCAGTTTCTCGGTGAACCGCGGGTCGTTGCTGACCTTGAACGTCTCGACCAGGTGCGGCTTCAACCCGAGCTCGGACCAGACCCGCTGCACTGTGGCCGGTGAGACCCCGACCCGTTTCGCCATCGTGCGGCACGACCAGTGGGTGGCCCCGGGCGGGGTGGTGTGGGTGGTCAGCTCCACGATCTCAGCGATCGTGGCCTCACTGATCACCGGTTTACGACCCCGGCCCTTCTTCACCGTGCCCCAGCCGGTGAGGCCGTCGCTGGTGAACGCGGCCCGCCAGGCCCGCACGGTGGGGATGCTGACCCGATGCCGTCGGGCGATCTCGGCGTTCGCGATGCCGTCGGCGGCGTCGAGCAGCACCTGGGCCCGCATCACCTCCCGGTGCGCGGTCGTCGATGAGCGGGCAATCCTGATCAGCACCTCCCGTTGTGCTGCGGTCATCGACAGGGCTGGGGCGGGAGGGCGAGGCATACCCGAATGCTACCAACCAAACAGCAACCTATTTACAAGACACACCACTAGCCACTGCCGACCCAGCTGGCATTCAGCTTGCTGACCCATGAGGATCGAGGATCATCGATCGGGCTCGTGATCGTCGGCTACGGTACGTCGGTGCCAGCTGATCGGTTCCGCACCGCTGTGGCGGTGTACGGCGTTGTGCAGGCGAGCGGGCGTATCTTGCTGATGCGTCGTGCCGGATCGGGCTATCACGACGGTGAGCTCAGCCTGCCGGCCGGTCGTATCGAGGGTGGCGAAGACGTCACGAGTGCGCTGACGCGAGAACTGGCCGAGGAACTGACGATCGCGGTCGATCCGGCAGCGTGTCGACTCGGTGTCGTTGTTCACCGAGCGGCTGAGTCGTCCACCGATCACGAGTATCTGGACCTGTTCTTCATCGTGCCGAGTTGGACGGGCGATCCAGCCATCGGCGAGCCCACCAAGTGCAGCGAGCTGGTGTGGGCTGATCCCGGCCAGCTGCCGCCCGACGTCATCCCGTACGTCCAGAAGGCGCTCACCGCCCTCGACGCAGGTCAGCCCTTGGTGCTCGATGGTTGGACGACCACGGGGTAGCTCGATGGCCCGGAAACGCTCGATATTGCCGGTACGCTCGCAGCGTGTTCATCGCGTATCGCCACAGCCGTTGGCTGCGCGCTGGACTGGCTCTCCTTGCCGGCGTACTGACGGGGCTGGCGTGGGAACCGTACGGGCTCTGGTGGCTGCTGATCATCACTCTGCCTGCCTTCACGCTGCTGGTCCGCGCCGGCACCTCCACCCCGACACCCATCAGCATCGATAGCAGCAGCACCAGTAAGCCTCGCCGACGCGCCTTCGCGCTCGGCTACCTCTACGGACTAGGCCTGCTCGCCATCTCGATCAACTGGATCCATGTGCTCGGGATCTGGGTTGCGGTGCTCCTGATCGCGTTCGAGGCGCTGTTCTTCGGGCTGCTGGGTCTCACCCTCTACCTGACCTCACCCTTGAGGTGGTGGCCGCTGGCTGCCGCCCTGTGCTGGTCGCTGATCGAGTTCCTCTACTCCCGGATGCCGTTCGGCGGCTTCGGCTGGGTCCGCCTTGCCTACACTGTGGTCGACACCCCATTGGCGGGCTTTCTGCCGCTGATCGGCGTAGCCGGTGTCTCCTTCCTGGTCGCGTTGCTCGCCCAGTTGATCGCGTACGTCATCACGATCCTGCGCAACCGCCGCTCGAGCCCAAGACAATCGAGCCCGCGGCACGTTGTCCGGACACTTCTGCCGTACGGCGTGGCGGCCGCAGTGTTGCTGCTGCTCGGCACTGCGCTGCCCTTCATCCCGCTGACTCCCACCCCAAGCCCCGAGGAATCCCGAACCCTTCAGGTGGGCATCGTGCAGGGCAACGTGCCGGGCAAGGGGATCGAGGCTCTCGGCCGGATGCGATCGGTGACCAACAACCACCTCAGTGAAACCATCAACCTGATGGTGAAGGCCAGACTCGGTCAGACTCCCATGCCCGACTTCATCCTGTGGCCGGAGAACTCCACCGATATCGACCCGCGGATAGATCCGGTCACCGAACGGACTGTCCAGGCCGGGGCCATGATCGCCGGGCGCCCGATCCTGGTCGGAGCAGTGATGGAAGGGCCGGGTCCCGACGAGCGGCAGACCTCTGCGCTGTGGTGGGACCCGGTGGCAGGGGTGCTGGCCCGCTACAACAAGCAGAATCTGGTGCCGTTCGGCGAGTGGATCCCGTTCCGTGCTCAGCTGCTGCCACTGGTGCCGGTCCTGAAGGCGGTCGGACCACAGTCCGTGCCTGGCACGACCCCCGGGGTGCTGACGGTCCCGCTGGACGGACGTACGGTCAAGATCGGCGACGTGATGTGCTTCGAGCTCGCGTACGACTCGACGGTCTATTCGACCGTGACCAATGGCGCGCAGCTGCTGACCGTGCAGAGCAACAACGCCACCTACGGCGGCACCGGGCAGATCGAGCAGCAGTTCGCCATCACCCGTGCCCGGGCGATGGAGACGCGGCGGGAGATCGCGGTGGCAACCACCAACAGCGTGTCGGGGTTCATCGATCGCGACGGCACCATCGTGCACCGCACCGACGAGTTCACGGCTGCGTCCATGGTGGTGCCGATGCCGCTGCGCACCGGACTCACCCCAGCTGTCATTGCCGCACCCTGGATCGATCGCGGCCTGGCCCTGGCAGCCGTACTCGCCTGTCTCCTAGGTGCGGTCACCGGGCTTGGTCTCAGCACCCGGGCGCGCCCAGGTCGCCTACCGGAGGCAGGCATTCCGGTACGGCAGGATGAACCCTCACCGACAGTCGTCGATCCGGAGGCAGTACGAAGATGAGTGACGATCTCGGTCGTGTCCTGGTGGTCATCCCGACCTACAACGAGCGGGAGAACATCGACATGATCACCTCGCGGCTACGCGCCGCCGTGCCGGAGGCGCACATCCTGATCGCCGACGACAACTCACCGGACGGCACCGGGCGGCGGGCCGACGAACTCGCCGCGACCGACGATCACATCCAGGTCCTGCACCGGCTGGGCAAGGAGGGCCTCGGGGCGGCCTACCTGGCCGGTTTCGCCTGGGGGTTGGAGCGTGGTTACGGGGTGATCGTCGAACTCGATGCCGACGGCTCGCATCAGCCCGAGCAGCTTCCGTTGCTGTTGGACGCCCTGCGCGACGCCGACATGGTCAAGGGGTCCCGTTGGGTTCCCGGTGGCAAGATCGTCAACTGGCCGAAGTCGCGGGAGCTGATCTCCAAGAGCGGCAGCCTGTGGACCCGGATGATGCTCGGCATTCCACTCAAGGATGCGACCGGAGGCTTCAACGCGTTTCGTGCCGACACACTGCGCGGCATCGAGTTGGATCGGATCGCCTCGGCCGGCTACTGCTTCCAGATCGACCTGGCCTGGCGCTCGTTGAAGGCTGGCTATCGGGTGGTCGAGGTCCCGATCACCTTTGTCGAGCGGGAGTACGGTCAGTCCAAGATGAGTCAGAAGATCGTCGCCGAGGCACTGCTCCGCACCACCTGGTGGGGCATGAAGCACCGCTCCGGCCAGCTCCGCGACCTGGCGGCCCATGCTCGTCCCGGAAAGAACAAGGCACGAATCGGCAAGAATCACCACGAGTTGCCCTGATCATGTCCTATCCGTCGGCATCATCCCCCTCTGGCCCACAGCGTCGCCGGAGCGGATGGATCCTTCCGCTGGTGCTGGCCGCCATGGTCGCGCTGCCCTTCGCGGAGATCTATCTGTTGGTCCAGGTCGGCCATGTCATCGGCGTGTGGTGGACGCTGGCGATCCTGGTGGGCGAGGCCATGCTCGGAGCTTGGCTGGTCAGACGTGAGGGCAGCAGAGCCTGGACCGCGCTGAACAGCGCGTTCGCCAGTGGCCGGATGCCCACCGGCGAACTCGCCGATACCGCGTTGGTGTTGGTCGGCGGTGTCCTGCTCGTGATGCCCGGATTCATCACCGACGTCTTCGGACTGCTGTTCCTGCTGCCGTTCACTCGTCCGCTGGCCCGCAAGGTGCTGGCCTTCTTCATCGCCCGGCGGATGAACAAGCTGGGCTTGTCGACTGTGCTGATCCGTCAGGACGGCACCATCATCCAAGGCGAGACCGTGATCGAGGGCGAATCTGTCGAAGGGAAGACGGTGCCGAATGACCCGGCCTCCTCCGGCGCCGACCCGGGCGGTCGCCGGAGCAACGACGGTCGCAATCAGCCGCCGTCCTCCGGGCCGGTCATCATCGCCGGTGAGATCGAGGAGCAGCCGGAGCCCTGACGACGCTCTGCCAGCTCAGCGCTCCGGCGCTCACCTTCTTCGTGCGCCCGAAGCCCCAGGCGCTGCCCAGCCGCTCAGGCGCTCTTGCGCGAGTTCATTCCGGCGTAGTTCGGACCGAGCTCGCCGGACCGCAGCAGATCCAGTCGCTCCGCCAGCAGATCCTCCAGCTCGGCGATGCTGCGCCGCTCACGAAGCATGTCCCAGTGGGTACGGGCCGGCTTCTCTTCCTTGGCCTCGGCCCGGTAACCGTCGGAGCGCAGTGACTCGGCGCCGCAGCGCGGGCACTCCCACACGGCCGGCACCTCGGCCTCAGCGGCGAAGGTCAGACTGAAGTGATGCTGACGCGGGCAGTCGAAGCCGACCTCGCGTCGCGCCGCGAACTCGACACCTGCCTCGTCTTCGAAGCTCTTCGCACCCAGTCCGGTGCCTCGCAAAGAACGATCTGCCATGTCTTCCTCCTGACGGCTTGCCCACCCGATGACGGGCCTTCCACTTCAGGCTCAACTCGCGAAGCAGGCGGAATGTTCCAGCCTACGTCAGGCAACCTCCGCCGAATCTGTGGTTCGCCGATCGGACGGCGGTTGCACGAAGCCAAGCCACACGGCGCCGACGAGCAACACCAGTGCTATCCCGACGATACCCATCCGATCCGAGGAGAAAACACCCGAGAAGAGGGCGAAGAGCCCCGGCGCGAGGAAGGACACCGCCCGACCCGTGGTGGCGTACAGGCCGAACAGTTGGCCCTCCTGCTGCGGACGTGCGAGGCGCGCCAGGAAGGACCGTGAACTGGCCTGGGCCGGCCCGACCCACAGGCACAGCGCCAGACCGAAGATCCAGAACATCGTCGGACCGGAAGCGAACAGCAATACCGTGGCCGAGACCACCAGACCGGTCAGCGAGAGCAGGATGATCCGTTTCGGCCCGACCCGATCCTCCAGCACACCGCCGCTGAAGGCACCGGCCGCGGCGACGACGTTGGCCGCGACGCCGAACATCACCACCTCGGAAGCAGAGAGTCCATAGACCGACACCGCCAGCACGGCGCCGAAGCTGAACACGGCTGCCAATCCGTCGCGATAGACCGCGCTGGCCAGCAGGAACCAGACCACCTGCCGGTCGGAGCGATACAGCGTCCGTACGTCGGCGATCAGCTTCTTGTACGACGCCACGAAGCTGGCCTTGCCGACCTCGGTCGGCGGCACCTCGGGCACCGTCAACAGCACCGGGATCGCGAAGATGGTGAACCAGATGGCGACGATCAGCGCCAGCACTCGATAGCGCAGCCCGTCCTCGGAGGTCACCCCGAACAGGCCGACCTCGGGGGAGATGAACAGCACGAACGCCGCCAGCAGCACCACGATGCCGCCCAGATAGCCGCTGCCCCAGCCGAGACCGGAGACCCGCCCGATCGTCGCCGGGGTGGACACCTGATGCAGCATCGCGTTGTAGGACACGTACGCGAACTCCATGAACACCGAGCCGGCGGCCATCAAGATCAAGCCGAGCCAGAGGTACGCGGCGTCGTCCTTGACGAAGTACAGCCCGAGGGTGGACACGATGACGAGTGCGCTGTAGATCCCGAGATTGCGCCTCCGGTGCCCTCCCGCATCGGCCCGCTGCCCGGTGACCGGGGCGAGCCCGGCGATCAGCACCCCGGCCACGGTGGTGGCGATGGCCAGCCAGGTGGCACCGGAGAGCCCGAAGGCCGCCTCAGGTCCGCCGACGCTGTTGGCCAGATAGGGAGCGAAGACGAAGGTGACCACGATCGTCGAGTAGGCCGACGACCCCCAGTCCCACAGGGCCCAGGAGATGACTGCACGTCTGGGCTTGGCCGGCGGCGGGACGATGAAACCCTCCGGTCCCGCGGGCATGCTCATGAGGTCGCCTCGCTCCACCGGCCGCGACCCTGCAGCACGGACTTGAGAGTGTCGGGTCGGTCGGTGAAGATCCCATCCACCCCGGCGTCGATCAGCCGCTCGAGCTCGGGCTCGTCATCGATGGTCCAGATGTGCACCTGTTTGCCATGTCGGTGCGCGGTACGCAGCAGCCGGTCGGTCAACAGTTGCAGCCGGATGCCGAACACGCGCCGGTCCACCGGCATCTGCAGCACCGGGGCGGGGGAGTCGAGCACGGCGGTCAGCCATGGGACGAAGCAGTTGACCGCGATGCCCAGCGACGACGCTGCCGACGCTGTCCGCTTCCCGATCAGCCGACGAAGCTGATGGAGCCGACGGATGCCGAAGGAGCTGACACAGACCCGGTCGTACGCATCGTGGTCGGCGATGGTGCGAGCCAGCGTCTCGATCGCACGCGGTGACTTGGCGTCGATGTTGAACCGTGCCGCGGGGAACGCCTCGAGCAGCTCGGCCAAGGTCGGGATGGGATCGATGCCCCCGATCCGGGCGCGGCTGACCACTTCGTACGGCAGTTCGGCGATCAGCCCGGCTGCGTCGGTGACCCGATCGAGGTGCTCGTCATGGAAGGCGACCAGCACACCGTCGAGAGTCAGGTGGACGTCGGTCTCCAGATAGCGATAACCGAGCTGCACCGCCTGATCGAAGGCATACAGGCTGTTCTCGCGGCCGATGTTCGGCTGGTAGTGCGCCCCGCCGCGGTGGGCGAAGGCGAGGAACTCGGCGTCGAAGTACGAGTACTCATCGGCCCGCATGATTTCATTCCAGCACGTTCGCGTCGGATTGGCGGGCAGACCGGCCAACTCGCGTACGGGGGTCAGTCGGTCTGGTCGCGCCAGGCCTTGCTGCCGGCCTCGGCCGCCACCTTGAACTGATGCAGGCGGCGTTGTGCCATCTCCGACGGGGACTCCTCCAGCTGGCTGATCCAGTCCTTTGCTGCCTGTGCCAACGCTGTCGCTGACAACGCTGCCCCTGCCATCAGCACCACACCTCCGACGCACAGCAGGATCGCCCCAGAGGAGAGCAGCTTGCTGTTGACGTGGAGGGCGGGACGAGAACTCGAGTTCATGTGTGTTCCCCTTCTTCCTTGAGCGGGTCTGCGGACAGGCTAGTGGTCCCGGCTGCTCCGCGGACAGGGGGTCGTCAGCGAGCCTGGACTCCGGGCAGATGCTCCAGCAGCGATGCTCCCACCTCGGGCATCCAGAACGGGATGCCCAGGGCAAGCAGATAGGCGTATCCGAGGCTCCCGCACACCGCCGAGAAGGCAACCCAGAAGGCGACCTTCTTGCCGGTGGGCCAGCCGCCGTACTTCTTGATCTCGGCCTTGAAGCGAAGCCGCAACCGGTAGGCCCACTCGAACTCGCTCGACCAGGTCGCCAACCCCAGCAGGACCAGCGGGATGCCGCCCGGACCCGGTAACGGACCGGTGATGATGCCCAGACAGATCAGCAGCAGACCGGCGATCGCCACGCCGATCCGATAGACCCGCAGCCGGGCCGGGTTCTGCCGGATCCGGCGACGCCACGCCCAGCGATCCTCATCCGGCTCGATGAGCACGTGGTGGTGGTGCTTGCCGGGTTTCACGCCATCGCCAGGCTTCTCGCCGTTGGTGGCCGCCGTGTCGACGGTAGGCACCTCCCTGTCCGTGGGCGCCGGGCCAGCCTCGGCCGTACCGGCGGCGGTGGCGCCGGCGGGGTCGTGCGCAACAGCGCTGCTGTCCTCGACGCCGGCTGACATGGGTCAACTCTAGGGGGCCCGCCGAACAGGGCGGAACCACCCACAGGAACCCTTTAAGATCCCACCGTGACGACGATCCTGTCCATCCAGTCCTCGGTCGCCTATGGCCACGTCGGCAACAGCGCCGCGACCTTCCCGCTGATGCGGCTGGGTGTCGAAGTGTATCCGGTGCTCACCGTGCATTTCTCCAACCACACCGGCTATCCGGGCTGGCGCGGTCCGTTGCTGGCGGCAGGCGACGTCGCCGAGGTGATCCGCGGCATCGATGAGCGGGGGGCGCTGGATCGGGTCGACGCGGTGCTGTCGGGCTATCAGGGCGGCGAGGACGTCGGCAAGGTGATCCTTGATGCGGTCGCGTTGGTGCGGTCTCGCAACCCGAGGGCGATCTATTGCTGCGACCCGGTGATGGGCGATGTGGATCGCGACTTCTATGTCCGGCCGGGCATCCCGGAGTTCATGCGGGACGCTGTGGTGCCGGCCGCGCAGCTCATCACCCCCAACCAGTTCGAGCTGGAGTTCCTCACCGGCCGATCCACCTCCACGGTGCCGGAGGTGCTGGCTGCCGCCGATGCGGCGCGGGCGATGGGTCCGCAGACCGTGCTGGTCACCTCCGTGGTGCACGACGCCGCCCAGGAGGGCACCATCGACATGATCGCGGTGACGGGGGAGGGCGCCTGGTCGGTGACCACCCCGCTGCTGCCGCAGACCTTCACCGGCGCCGGCGACCTGACCACGGCCACTTTCCTGGCGCACCTGCTGCGTACGGACTCGGTCGCCGAGGCCATTGGCCAGACAGCCGCCACCGTCTACGGGGTGCTCAAAGCAACCGTCGACTCCGGCGAGTCCGAGCTCCAGCTCGTCGCCGCGCAGGACGAGATCGCCGCGCCCACTCGCACGTTCGAGGTCACGCGGCTGCGGTGAGCCCTCGTCAGGCGGGCTCACCGCAGCCAAGTCTCCGATCACTAGCCGCCCCCTTCCGCTAGCTGCTGTGCGAGCGCGCTAGCTGCTGTTGCAGGAGCTGTTCACACACATGGTCTGGCTGACCAGGGTGCCGTGGGTGATGACCCAGGTGTCGCCGTGGGCGGTGTGCAGGGCCTTGGCGCTCAGCAGCTTCCACAGGTAGTTGGAGTTGATCCCGGTCAACGCTGCCGGCTGGTCCAGCTTGGGTGCCGTGTTCTGCCAGGTCAGCGGCAGGTCTTCGACGGCATTCTGGGCCTGGTTGCTGAACAACGCCCCGATCCGCAGCCCGGTGTCGGTCGCGGTGTTCACGTACGGCCCGCCGACCGCATAGAGCGCAGCTCTGGCGGTGCTGGTCGGCGCGATCGTGCAGGTGCCGCTGCTGTTGCCCTCCCCGGCACAGCCGGACAGCTGGAACCCGTCGGTCAGGTCACTCGAAGTCGCCGCTCCGATGGCGAGGGTGTAGCCGGTGATCGTCATGGTGTTGGAGCTCGTGCCCGACAACCTGATCATCCCAGCAATGGTGGGGCTCTGCGAACCGGATCCTGTCGTGCTGACGTAGTCGGCCGGGGTGCCGGCGTCACGCAGGCCGCGCTTGGCGCCGTACGAGCCACCGGTGTTCAGGTAGGCACCGGCCGACGGCTGGACCCCGACGAAGCCGCTGTAGCAGTCCGAACAGGTCACGTCCTGCCGGTAGAGGTTGGTGACCAACGGGCCGGTGCTGCTGCTCTGCCGGTAGAAGATCTTGTTGTACGCATCATCGTTGCTGGTGATCGTGCCGCTTCGAGGCGTGAGCGTCGGGCTGAGCAGGGCCTGATCGAGTCCGTTGGCCACGACCTTCGGACTGCTCGACGACGAGCCGGAGAACCCGAGTCCGGTGATGCTCGGCACCGTGGTCTGGCAGGGACCACCGGGCTTCACGCCGGTGTAGCAGAACGCCAGCGTGGTGAGATCTACGGTCGGTGAGGTCAGCCCGTCGGCGCCGCCGGTGAGGACCTGGAACTGGGTGTACGTCGGTCCACCCTGGACGTTCTCCCAGTAGAAGGAGGCACCAGGAACAGTGAGGGTCGAACCGGAGACGTTCAGAGCCCCAGGGGGAATCAGCTGTCCGACATTGACCCAGGCAGCCGTGGAGCCGGTCCGACCTTGGATCTGGAGCGGGGGCAGCAACGCCTGCGCCCGTTTGTTGGCGCCCGAGGACGACAGGCCCGGCACCGTCCAGGTGGTGGGCCCGACATCCAGTCGGTAGACCGTCGGAGCAGCGGCGGTCCCGGTCGGGGTCAGCTGATATCCGGTCAACGTCGGTGCCGTTCCTGTGGCGGTCGGTGCGCCGGGATCACTGACCGCAAGCTGCCAGGCACCGAAGATCGGCACCTGGCCCTGCAGCGTGCTGTTGATGTTGGTCGGGGTGACCGTCAGGGAGCCGCCCTGCTGGTCGCTGACGTCGACGGTCCAGCCGTCGGGATTGAGGTGCAGGTTCACCATCCGGGTCTCGGCCGGGCGATTGACCGGGGTGATCACCAAGTACGCCCGCCAGGCGGCGGATGGGTCCTCGCTGGGACTACCGGTGCTGGCGGCCACCCCCGAGCAGCCGGCATCCGGACCTGAGGTGTAGGCCCCCATCGTGTAGAGGCCGGTGGTCTGTCCCGCCGCCACCGTGACTGCGGACGAGGTCGGGAACTCCGCCGAGGCGTCCTGGTCGAACGTCTCGGGCCAGGCCGGGGCGAACCAGCAGCCCTGCTCGGAGTCCTCGCTGGTCTGCAGTTGCACCGAGATCGGCTCGGACAAGGTGTTCTGGATCGTGAATCGGCCCTGCTTGTAGCCGGGGAACCAGGTCTGGAAGTCGCACCAGCAGGGCAGCGCGTACAACTCGTTGTTGTTGGCGTCGATACCGATGGGCTGACGCAGCAGGGTCGCCCCCGAGCCGCCGGGATCGGTCAGGAACAGGCCGGTGCCAACGCCGATGTTGGCGCCCTGAACGGCGGTGGCGTAGTCGGTCGTCCCGGTGCCGTCGAGCCGTGGCAACGGGGTGATCGCCGTGATGCCGCCGCCGAGTGACGGGCTGGTCGCCACCAGGGTCACGGCGTTGGATCCTGTGTTCGGCGGTGGCGTGGTCGTCGTCACGTAGAGCTTGCCGTCGGTCAGGCCGAAGACCGCGACCTTGCTGCCGTCGGGACGTTGGCCGATCGCTGCCGAGATCGGATTGATCCAGGTTCCCCCATTCGAGTCGGTGGCGCCCTGCTTGGTCCACCGGCCGAGGTCGGTGATCGTGGTCCCGTGAGTGCCGTTGGTGATCTGCGCGAAGTAGCCGTCGTTGCCGTAGTTGGAGATCCCCATCACCAGCAGCCCGCTCTGATCCAGGGCCATCGCCGTCGTCGGGGTCTGGTCCATCCCGTTGATCCCCATGCTGGTGTAGGAACCGGCCAGAGCCCAGGCTGGGTTCTCGACCGGGCCGGGCTGGTACACCTGGACCCCGTAGTCGGACAGGCCTACTGCCACCGTCGCGATGCCGTTGACGTTGGTCGCTTCGAGGGCGGTTGCTCCGACAGCTCGGAAGTAGATGCCGTTCGCGTCCTGCCACTCCGCCGGCAGGTCGATCACTATCCCGGCGCAGGACTCGCTGGCACAGGATCCGTCCGGCGCCACCCCGTAGAGGATGTTGCGATACCTGTCCGGATCGCCGCCGAGGTAGGTGCCCTTCGTGCCGGTGATCCAGAGGATGCCGTCGGCCTCGTCGTAGGCGAGCAGGATGGTCGCCAGGTGCCACGCATTGTCCAGGGCCTGGAAGCAGGTGGCGCACTGCTGATTGTCGAAGTTGCCGTACGGGGCCCACATGCTCCACTGGGTTCCGTTGGGTGTCGACAGGTCCAGCGGCACCGACTGCAGCAAACCCGAGCCGCGCGACGGGGAGTCGTAGATGTTGAGCGCGGCGCCCTCCGCCCGCATCCACTGGTCGTAGCCTCGGTCGAGGAAGTCCCCGGTGATCTGGTCGCGCAAGGCATGCGGCATCACCGTCGACAGGTCGTCGCCAGCCGCCTGCGGACCCTGCGCACCTACCTTCGGCTTCGTGGTCGGGCCGGGCTTTGGGGTCGCCTTGGACCTCTTCTTCGACTTGGCCTTGGTCTTCTTGGCTGCCTTCTTGCTTGCCTTGGTCGCCTTCTTCGGCTTGGTCTTGGATTTCCCCGCTTTGGATTTCCCTGTCTCGGACGTCGCATCGGTGCCCGCCGAGGTCTGCTGGGACTGGCCGGGCGACGGCTCGGCCGTCGGATCGGCCCAACCCGTCCCGGGGGTGAACGCAAGCAACACCGCTGTCAGCACGGCAATGACTGTCAAGCGCCACCGCGCCGCCCGTGATCCGTGGTTGGTCATCTGATAACTCCCTCTCGCGAATGTCACTCGTCGTCGCCGTCAGTCATCGCTCGCGCTGCTGGCGTTGTTGAAGCGGTGGGAGCCGGACCGGTTCCGGGTCATCAGCTGAGACACCGTGTCCCTCCCCTTGCCCTTGGAGTCGTCCTCCCCGCGCCACCTGTGGGTCGTCTCGACCTCGCTCTCCTCCGGCTTCTTGGGGCGTACCTGAGCCAGTGCGCTGTCGCTCTTCTCGATCTGGTCGAACACGGTCTTGCTGACCGAGGCCGCGGCCTCGGTGACGTTGCTGCCGGTTCGCGCCTTCTTGAGCGTGTCGGTCGCCGGCTTGGCCTTGCTCTCGGAGTCAGCGATGGTCGGAAGCCGCTCCTCGTCAGGTGCCGCGTTGCTGGGAGTCGTCGATTTGGTATTGGTCAGATTCGTCGGCTCGTCACCCTCGGAGGCGGCTTCGTCAGCCTCGAAGGAGCGACTGTTCGACGGCACAGAATCGTCATCGGCGTCAAGGCTGGGCTCGTCGAAGTCGGTATCGGCGAGCATCGTGTCGGCCGATCCCGCGGCGTCCGCTGCGGCCTCGGCACCGGTGGCGGCGAAGTCCGCGACACCGCCGGCCACCCCGGCGACAGAGCCGAGGATGGTGGAGATGTTGCTCAAGTTGTTGCGCTGGTCGTCGGTGAGGAACTTCTTGCCCGCGGGTTCCTCGTCGTCGGCGAACCGGGTGAGACTGACCGCCATCCCGGCCACGTTCGCCGCCGTGGCCACGACCGAGGCAACCACCGGTACGATCAGCGCCGCGGTGAGCTCGGTGGCCGCCGCGGCAGCGCCCCAGGCTGCCACCGCGGCGCCACCGCTGAGGATGGCGGAGACCAAGAAGATGCCGACGTACAGGATGTCGAGGATGGTGTCGGTGGCCGCATCCTGGCCGGTGGGATCCAGGTTCATGATCGGGTTGCCGTCGAACCCGAGATAGAGGTTGTGCGCGTCCGCTACGTCACGCGAGGTGAACCGAGCCTGGTTGGGGTCATAGAACCGAGCAGGCAGCATCATCGTGCCTAGCCCGCTGTCGGTGTACATGGCGTGCGCGGCGGCGCCCGCATACTGCAGCGGATTGGTCGTGCCCGGCGCAATGCCCGCGGCGGCACCGCTCACGCTGCCGACTCGACCATCCAGTAGGGCGGGCGCGCCCCAGTCGCTGTACGCGTACGTGTTGGTCACCGCGCCGGTGCTGTCGACCACCGCAGTGACCGAGCTGTGCCGGTCGCGGAGCAGATAGCCGACGCCGCTGCCAGTGGTCACCGGCGCCGCGCTGACCGGGGCCGCGGGTGCCGACGTGGTGGCGTCTGCCTTTGGCTTTGTCGTCTTCGGCTTTGCTGTCGCCTTCTTCTTGGACTTCGGCTTTGCTGCCTTGCTCTTCTTCTTGCTTTTCTTGCTCTTCGACTTTGCCGTGGTCTGCGCGCTCTGAGTCTTCTTGCTCTGAGTCTTCTTGCTTTGGGGCTCAGCCTGCGCGCCGGCTACAGCTGCCCCGCCTGCCGTCGTGCTGGGCAGGATGGTGCGCGCCTCGCGACCGCCGGTCACCAGGTAGGACGCACTGGCCACACCTGTGTTCGAGCTCGTCCCGGCCTGCGTGGTCGTGTCGTTGACCAGCGTTCGGTCGACTCCGTAGTGGTAGTCGACCGTGGTCGTGCCGGCGGAGCCACCGGTGGTGACCGCCCGGCTGCGGGTGCCGTCCGGCCAATAGCTGAAGGTCGTGGTGGCACCCCCGACGGCGACGGTGGCGGGCAGCCCGTCCGGTCGGTAGGTGGTGGTGCTGCCCGACAGCGAGGTCGTCACCCGGCCCTGCGGATCGTGAGCCTGCTGCGTCGTGGCGCTGCCCACCCTCTGCCCGGTCAGTTGCGAGGCGTCGTCAAAGGTGTTGGTGGTCGTCTGAACGGTGAGGGTCTTGCGGGTCCCGGTCGCCAGGTTCGTGGTCCGGGTCGTGGTGGTGATGTTGCCCGACACGTCGAGGGCGTAGTCGAGCTTGGTGACCGGCGTACCGGTGGTCGTCGTGCCGGAGTAGACCGCCGATCCGGTGAGGCGGTCGTAGGCGTCGTAGCCGTAGGTGGTGGTGTAGGTGCCGTACGTGGACGCCCCCGTCGTGCACAGCACCACGCACGAGCTGGGCTTCGCGGTGGTGTCGGTGCGCTTGGTCAGGTTGTGGTGGTTGTCGTAGGAGTAGCTGTGCGCCTCGATCTGGTTGGCGTTCTTGTCGACCGTCGTCTGGGTCGCGAGCAGATTGTTCGGGGTGTAGGTGTGCGTGGTGACCAGGCCGTTTCCCCGGGTGATCGTCTTCACCCGGCGCAGCGCGTCGTACCCGTAGCTCACCGACGCCAAGGTCGCGCTGCCGCGTACCTGAGTCGCCGACTTCATCGTGCCGTCGTCGTTGTAGGCGTAGGTGGTGACCGCGCCGGTGATGTCGGTCATGGTCTGCAACTGGCCGTTGTCGGCATAGTCGTAGCTGACCGACGAACCGTCGGGATAGCCCACCGAGGTCCGGTTGCGATCGGCGTCGTAGCCGTAGGTGATGGTGCCGGACTCGTTGGTCGCGGTCTTGACCAGGCCGGCTCCCACCTGCCCGGCCGGTACGTAGGTGTACGTCGTGGTGACCGCGGTGCCGTCCTTGGCGGTCGAGCTGATCTTCGTGAGCTGCCCGGTGCTCGAGTCGTAGGTGCGGGTGCTGACTGTGCCATCGGGATCGGTGCGCTGGATGGGTCGGCCGTCACCCGCGTACTGGTAGCCGGTCTGCTGACCCAGGCCGTCGGTCTCGGTGGTGGTGTTGCCGACCGCGTCGACGACCACCTGGGGCGCCGACGCGGCCTGCTGGTCGCCGCTGGTGTACGCGAGGCTGCGTTTGGTGATGTCCCCGCTGAGCCGGGTGGTGTCGGTGGCCAACACCGGCGTGGCGGAGTTCCGCGCGGTCTTGGCCGGGCTGATGGTCGTGGTCACCGGCACCCCGCCGGCACCGGCGAAGTCGGGCACCGCGGTCATGTCGTTCGTGGTCAGCGAGGTGATCCGGCCGAGACCGTCGTAGCTGGTCAGCCGAGCGGGGTCGACCAGGTTGGTCCGTGAGGTCACGGGGTAGGTGGTGCGCGAGGAGACGACGCGGTTCAACTCGTCACGCGCGGTGCCGGTGATCTCCGAAGGCGTGCTCGCGCCGACCGCATACACCCGCTCGGTGGTGGTGTTGTCGACGTCGTTGTAGGTGGTGGTGGAGGTGACCCCCGTCGGGCCGACCTGGCTCACCACCCGGCCGACGGCGTCCGAGGTGGTGGTCGTCGTCCGGCCCAGCTTGTCCGTGGCGGTGATGGTCGAGCCGTCGGTGCTGTAGCTCAGCGTCGACACGGTGCGGGTGCCGGAGTCGGCGACGAAGGCTCCGTTCTTGATGTTGTCCGTGACGGTGGCGACCCGGCTCAGTGCGTCGTACGTGGTCGTGGTGACGTGGCCGTCGGCCCGGGTCACGGTCTTGGACGCGAACCCGCTGCCGGCGTCCTCGGCGTTCTGGTAGCTCGTCTTGGTCGTCATCCCGGTGGGCGGCGTGACGCTGAGCGTGCGGTTGGCCTCGTCGTACGTCGTGGTCGTCACCCGCCCGGCACCGTCGACCGACCGTACGACCTGTCCGGAGACCAGATCGATGTCGGTCGAGGTCGTGGTCGCCTCCGGGGTACCGACGCCGGAGGTCATCTCGATGGTCCGGACGGGACCATCGAAGGTGCTCGTGTACGAGGTGGTGGTCGACGCCGGTCCGCCGCCGTTGTCCGGTGGGGCTGCGCCGGCGGCCCACGCGATGGTCTGCGACTGGGGTCGGCCGGCGTCGTCGTAGGTGTAGGTCCGGGTGCTCCGGGCCGACAGCTTCCCGCTGCCGTCGGCATCGGACTGGGTGACGGTGTGGATCGACTTGTCGTCGTCGGTCAGGGTGGCCTCGACCCGGCGCAGCACCGTGCTGCCCTGCGCGGTCACCACGGTGGTGGGCAGCCCGAAGGCCGGATCGTACGTGGTTGTGGTGGTCACCCCGGACTCGTCGGTGACCTGCTGCATCCGGCCGTGGGAGTCGAACTGGTGGCTGGAAGTCACCACCCGGCTGCCGCCGTCGGAGTCGCTGTCGGAGGTCGGATCGGCACACCACTCCGACTGGTCTGGGCCGTCGGCGGTGGCCGGGCCCTGCGGACCGTTCGGCCCGCTGCTGGAGTAGTGGGCCAGCCGGATGTTGGTCGGGTTGGTGTAGTTGGCGGGTGGGACGACACCCTGGCCGATGTCGACCAGGTCGGGGTAGCACAGCAGCTGGTCCTGGACGACGACCGGATCGCCGGAGTCCGCGATCAGCTGCACGGTCCGCTCGATCAGCCGGTGCGCCGAGTCGTAGGTCGACAGCGTCGAGGTGGCCGCAGTGCTGATCTCGGTCGTGTAGGTGTAGGACGGATCACCGGAGGCGAACAGCAGGTCCTCGCTGGCGCTCAGGTAGCTGGTGCCGCTGCCGTTGCCGGCGTAGTTGTGCTGATCGGTGTTGCCGTCCGGGTCGAGGTCGAAGGAGCGCTCCGGACTCAGCTGGGTGACGCCATCCGACGCGAGGACGGAGAGCGTGTCCGCCACCACGACGGTGACGACCGGATCGCCGACCGCAGGGAAGGTGTACGACTCGTAGCTGACCTGGGTCTGGGCACCGGTCGGGCCTTCGACCAGGTCGACCAGCTGGACACCGTTGACCTCTTGGTAGCCGAAGTTCGTCTCCCGACCTACCGGGTCGGTGATCGACGACACGCCGCCGGCCCCGCCGAACAGGACCACCGTCTGCGCGGTCTTGCCGTCCGACCGTTCGGGGGAGGAGACGGTGAGCTGGGCGACTCCCGCATCGTTGCTGCCATAGTCGAAGGTGTACGCCAAGCCGTATCCGTCGATGATGGCGGTCGGCTGCCACTGCAGGTCGCCGTTCGGCGACGTGCCCGCCTGCTCGTAGCTGATGTCGGTCCGGTTGCCGAACCGGTCGGCACGCACCACGAGGTTGCCGTTCGCATCGAAGTAGTCGACCTTGCCGTCGTCGTAGTTGAGCGTGTACGCGTACGCCACCGGATCGGGTACGCCAGCGCGCGCCGGCAAGGTGGGCGGCGGATCGTCGTCGACCACCTCGAAGGTGAGGTCTTGCAGCACGTAGTTCGTCAGGCCGGACGGGAACTGGTCCAGGTTGTCGGTCTCCAGCTCGTAGCGACCGCCGCTCGCGGGATAGACGGTGACGCCGCCGTTGGCGTCGACGAAGGACGAGCCGAGCGACCAGCCGCCGCCCATGCCCATCCGGTCCACCCCGGCGGAGGCCCGGGACTGCACCCAGCTGAGGGTGAACTGGATGCTGGTGTCTCCGACGCTTTGCACCGATACCAGTGGCACCGAGATCGAGAACTGACCGGTGCGCTCGTCGACCGACCCGCTCAGTCCGCCGCCCAGGCTGAAGGCACCGGACACCGGCTGCGGGCTATCGGCCCGTGCCTCCCTGGCCAGCTGGGGCAGGGACAGCGGACTCCCGACGCCCAGGCCGACCACGAGCGCGAGGATCAGCACCAGCCGCAGCAGCCAGGGGCTCCAGCGGCGCAGCACCGACCGCCAGATCGGATGCCACCGACCAGCCGCCCCCCGTGCCATGTCGGCTTGTCCTTCTCAGCGTTCCAGGTTGCTGCGCAGACGCTCGGCGAGGCTGGATCGCAGGCGGCGCTTCAGCTTCGCGTTGGACGACCGCTTCTTCGCCTGTCCGGACGCCTTGCCCGCGGTGGGTGTGGGCGCGGTGCCCTTGATCACCAGACCGGTGAGGTCGAGCACCACGTGAGTGGGCTTGCTCGCCCGGATCCGGATGGCATAGCGACCGGCCACGATGCCGGTCCCGACGAAGGCACCGTTCGCGAGCGTCACGCCTTTGGTGAAGTTCAGGGTCGAGGTTCCCGGATAGGCACCCGGCGGGTAGACCGCGAGATTGCCGTTGGCCTGCGAGGACACCGAGACGATGTTGACCCAGGCACCGGGAGTCTCGTACTCGCCGGTGACCACGACAGCCTCGACGTCGATCCAGGCGCCGGACTTGAGCCGGAACGTGGAGTCCCAGGCACCGCTGGAAGTCCGCAGCACACGGGCTCGTCCGCCGGCGGTGCGGGTGTCCAGCAGCCGCACCGGCACCGGCAGCGGATAGGGCGTCGGCAGGTCCGCCAGATCGATCCCGGTCGCCAGGTAGGTCGTGGCCAGGCCGAGCTCGGAGTCCACGCCGATGATGGGCCCGAGCTCGGTGTTGGCGATCTCGCCGAGCTCCATGGCACCAGGGAAGTCGGCGGCCAGCGGCTGCAGACTCAGCGACGGACCGCTGCCGTTGCGCAGGGCGAGCGTCGGGTTGTTGCTGCCGACCGGCTGGTTGATCGACACGTTGGTCGTCGACGTCGCAGCGTTGTTCTCGCCCAGCAGCAGGTTGTCACCGTCGGCAGCGGCGGCCTGTTTCGGCGCCGCTGCGATCGCCGTGCCGACCCCGGCGACACCCACCAGCAGCGCGCTGTGGCGAAGCAGTTGGCGTCGCCTCAGCACCGCGGCGTCCTGGCCAGGATCGGCGTGCTCGGGCGGATCGGACGGCTGGTCGCGATCGATGTGTGACATTGCTGACCCCCAGGACGATGTGCAGACACCTGCTGTGTCCCTCACGTGCGGGGCCTCAACGTAATGGGGTCCTGGGGGTTCGCACCCTAGGGAAAATCCCTAGTCTTGATCGTCCCTCGGCGTCGGGTCCAAGCCCGCGGTCGGGTTCAGTCCCGGAAGACCTCGATATTGGCGCCGAGTGCGTTCAGTCGGTTGGCCAGGTCCTCGTAACCGCGGTTGATCACGTACACGTCCCGCAGCATCGACTCGCCCCGCGCGGCGAGCATGCAGATCAAGATGCAGACAGCCGGTCGGAGCGCAGGCGGGCAGACGACCTGCTGGCCACGCCAGCGCGTCGGGCCCTCGACGATGATCCGGTACGGGTCGAGCAGCTGGACCCGAGCGCCGAGCTTGTTGAGCTCCGTCATGTAGATGGCCCGGTTGTCGTACACCCAGTCGTGGATGACCGTCTTGCCCTCGGCCGTGGCCGCGATCACCGCGAAGAACGGCAGGTTGTCGATGTTCAAGCCCGGGAACGGCATCGGGTGGATCTTGTCGATCGGTGACTTCAGCTTGGACGGGCGGACGGTGAGGTCGACCAACCGGGTGTGCCCGTTCGCAGCCACGTACTCGTCACTCAGAGTGAAGTCGAGGCCCATCTCCTCCAGGATCGCGAGCTCGATCTCGAGAAACTCGATCGGGACGCGCTGGATCGTCACCTCGGACTCGGTGACGATAGCCGCGGTCAGCAGGCTCATCGCCTCGATCGGGTCCTCGGAGGGGGAGAACTCGACGTCGGTGTTGATCTGGTGTACGCCGCGGATCCGCAACGTGGTGGTGCCGATGCCGTCGATCTCCACACCCAGGTGGGTGAGGAAGACACACAGGTCCTGGACCATGTAGTTCGGGCTGGCATTGCGCAGCACCGTCTCACCGGGCGACAGCGCAGCGGCCAGCAGCGCGTTCTCGGTGACCGTGTCGCCGCGCTCGGTCAGCGTGATCGGCCGGGTCGGCTCGACCTCGGTGTCCACGGTGCAGCGATAGAAGCCGTCGGTCGCGATCACTTCCAGGCCGAAGCGACGCAGCACCTGGAGGTGCGGCTCGATGGTGCGAGCGCCCAGGTCGCAGCCGCCGGCGTACGGCAGCTGGAAGTCGTCGAAGCTGTGCAGCAGCGGGCCCAGGAACATGATCACGCTGCGGGTACGGCGAGCTGCGTCGACCTTCATCGCGTTGAGATCGAGCTCGGCCGGCCGGACCAGCTCCAGGTCGGCACCGCCGTTCAGCCAGGTGGCCTGGACACCGACGCTGGTCAGCACCTCGAGGATCCGGTTGACCTCCTCGATCCGGGCGATGCCGCGGAAGACCGTCCGGCCGCGGTTCAGCAGACTGGCGCAGAGCAAGGCGACCGCGGCGTTCTTGGAGGAGCGGACCTCGATGCTGCCGGAGAGCTTGGCGCCACCCCGCACGCGCAGATGGACGGGCCCGCTCGGGCCGACCGAGATGAGCGGGGAATCAAGGGCAGCAGCGATCCGGTTGACCATCTCCAGGCTGAGGTTCTGGTTGCCGGCCTCGATCCGGTGCACGGCACTCTGACTGGTGCCCAGGACGGAGGCCAGCTGCGTCTGGGTCAGGCCGCGGTGCTTGCGTGCGTCGCGGATCAGTGAGCCGATGCGGTCCAAGGAGGTTTCAGTCACGAGACACGACGATAACTCATATATGAGATGATCATGGTATTCGTGGCGTGTCACGTTGGACACAGTGACATGGCGCTGCTCGCCCGGCGCTCAGGACCGCTCGTTCGTCGCGTTCGCCCGGTCGCGCCGGACTGCGCCGCGCTATGTCGGGCGCATCGTCTTCCCGCTGACCTACCTGTCTAGAGTAACGCCCATGAGTGACCACTATGACGTCGTCGTGCTCGGTGCCGGACCTGGCGGGTACGTCGCTGCCGTTCGAGCCGCCCAGCTCGGCCTGAGGACCGCCATCATCGAGCTCAAGTACTGGGGCGGGGTTTGCAACAACGTCGGCTGCATCCCGACCAAGTCCCTGTTGCGCAACGCGGAGATCGCCCACATCTTCAACCATCAGGCGAAGACCTTCGGGATCAACGGGAACGCGACCTTCGACTTCGGCGTGGCGTGGAAGCGCAGCCGCTCGACGGCCGACCGGATGGCCAAGGGCGTGCACTTCTTGATGAAGAAGAACAAGGTCACCGAATACGACGGGTGGGCCACCTTCACCGACGCTCACACGTTCAGCGTCGAGGGCCCGAAGGGCACTCAGACCGTCACCTTCGACAACTGCATCATCGCCGCCGGCGCCACCACCCGGCTGCTACCCGGCACCACGCTCAGCGACCGGGTGGTCACCTACGAAGAGCTGATCATGACCGAGGAGTTGCCCGGCTCGATCATCATCGCCGGTGCCGGCGCGATCGGTGTCGAGTTCGCGTACGTGCTCGCCAACTACGGCGTGGACGTGACGATCGTGGAGTTCTTGGACCGAATGGTCCCGCTGGAGGAGCCCGAGGTCAGCGCCGAACTCGCCAAGGCGTACAAGAAGCTCGGCGTGAAGGTCCTGACCGGCACCAAGGTCGAGACCATCGACGACTCCGGGGCCAAGGTCAAGGTCACCGTGTCCCCGGCAAAGGGCGGCGACTCGCAGGTGCTGGAGGCCGACAAGGTGCTGCAGGCGATCGGCTTCGCCCCGCGCACCACCGGCTACGGGTTGGAGAACACCGGCGTCGAGCTGACCGAGCGTGGCGCCATCGCGATCGACGACTACATGCGCACCAATGTGCCGGGCCTCTACGCGATCGGCGACTGCACCGCGAAGATGATGCTCGCGCACGCTGCCGAGGCCCAAGGCGTGGTGGCGGCCGAGACGATCGCCGGCGCGGAGACGATGCCGGTCAACTACGACATGATCCCGCGGGCCACCTACTGCCAGCCGCAGATCGGCTCGTTCGGCTACACCGAGCAGCAGGCCAAGGATCGCGGGTACGAGGTCAAGACGGCCAAGTTCCCGTTCACCGCCAACGGCAAGGCGCACGGGATGGGCGAGGCGATCGGCTTCGCCAAGCTCGTCGCCGACGCCAAGTACGGGGAGATCCTCGGCCTGCACATGATCGGCCCGGAGGTCACCGAGCTGCTGCCGGAGATGGTGCTGGCCCAGCAGTGGGACCTCACCGCCGACGAGGTCGCCCGCGCCGTCCACGCCCACCCGACCCTGTCCGAGGTGCTCAAGGAGGTCGCCCACGGCATCGGGGGGCACATGATCAATATGTAGTCGGCATGCAGATCGGCTCCGGTGCAGGTGTCCGGACTGTCCAAGGGCCGAGGCAGTAACGTGCCCGATCCGACCCGGCTGCGCGCCGCCGGGAACCGAGCCGATCAGCGGGCGCCAAAAGATCGAACGGAACGCATCCGTGGCCGCATCCAGTCTGAGGTTGCCGGAGGGTGCGAGCGGTCGGGGTACTTCTACTCGGCAATCCAGATACTGGACTGGCCCGAACGGATTCCTAGACAGGCGGGGTGGATCCCTTTAGTGTCCATGGCGTGAAAATTCGTCGACGCTCTCGGCTCCTGACGTCAATGCTCGCCGCGGGGATCGCCTCCTTGGCGGTATGCGAGGCTGCCTACGCGTCTCCTCCGATTGGCTCTGGCAAGCTGGAGGTGAAGTTTGACGGTCCGATACCAACGACCACGGTGCAGGCAGGCCCCGGAGAGGTGGTCGCCATCCGCAAATGGGATCCAGTGGCGCTCGAGTTGGGGGCACAGACCCAACCCCCTGGTCGTCGCGTGACCAACACATCGGCTGCAACCGAGGTCAAAGCCCCAGAGGTTGCCTATACCGTCAACAAGGACGGCAAGATCATCAATCGCACAGTAACGAGGCTGGACGGACGCCCCGCGGATGGGGTCACTGGCCGGATGCCCCTGCAATGGGCCGTTGATGTCAATACGATCAGTATGGCCTGGTGGACGCCGAATGCCGCGATGACTTGGACGGTGCGAGTGGATGGCAAAGTCGTCGCTAAGACGACCAAGACATCGTGGACCGGGATATTCCCGGACCGCGGCACCACAGCTTCCAGGTGGACGGCACTCAGCAGGTAAAGATCGGCAATAGCGCGTCTCTGGCGCCTTTTCGATACGGCGTCACCACTCGTCCAGCTGATTCTGAAGCTCTCGGCCATGGAATCAATGAGCCTTTCGTCGCCACGGCAGCTGCGAACAAAGACCTAGTCGGATTCGCCGAGCAGCCGAGCGTGGAGGCGGGCCTCTCTTACCGAGCGTTCATCGCGGCCAAGTACGTCCCTGGCCCAACATTCTGCAAGATCACGACTAACAAGAAGTATGCCTACTATGGCGGCGATAACCGAGGGTTCAGTGCTGACATATATGCCAACGTAAACAAGTCCCGAGTTTCCATCGACCGCACGGTAGGATTCACCAAGACCGCATCGACCATCTATCCACTGGGGCGGTACACTGGCGATACGAAGGCATACAATAAGAAGCACAAGTTGCTCGCCAAGAAGAATGCAGATCCGTCGGCGGCAGATGTTGGAGATCTGAATGGAAAGACAGCGACCAGACTGTCGGGTACTCTGACGATCCATGGTTCGAATCCCTTGTGCAAGGGTACGCCAGCGATCGACGGTCGCGTCCACTACGACCTGAACAAGAGCGGAACCCCTCGCTTTTCGGGCGATCATGACCAGGCTCCAAACCATGAGGTAATATACTTCTGTGGCAACTGGGCGTCAGGGGTTTCTCGGACAGGGCGGGCCTATGGGCGATCCCTTAAAGACTTCTCATGCCTTGCGGGGGCGGCGGTGTGCGCGAAAGCCACTTTCGACATAACAATCCAAGCGGCGGAAGTCTAACGAGGCTCCGCCTCGGACCGTCGAGGTTGGTGGTCGGGTCGGCGGGTTGATCTGGTCTGGGCGGTAGCGGTGTCGGGGTTGGTGGGTCCAGCCTGGTCGCAGGGGGTGCGTGATGACCAGTCGTGCGGTGAGGACCTCAGATCTCTTGGCCGGGCATGTCGATCTTGATGTGTCGTGTCTGGACCGGATCTATCTCAACGGGTACGTGCCGAATTTACAGGTCGGCGGGCAGGTGGTGTCGTTCCTCGCGTCGCGGGGGTTCCCGATCCCCTCACCGGCGGTGGTGGGTCGGATCGGTGACCAGTTCCGGGCCTCGGTGCGCTCGTTCGCCGACAACAACAAGATCGCGATGGTCACGTTTCGTAAAGGTGACCGCAAGATCGAGAAGATGGCCCCGTATCTGGCCCGGCAGGCCAAGACAGGCCGGCCGGGGGTAGCCGCGATCGGCTGGGCGCAGGAGTTCCAATGGGTGGCCTCGTGCACCACGACCCCGGCCCACGGTGGCGGCGCCCCGCACTTCGGCTGGAGCCGGGCCGAACGCCGGGTGACCTGCTACTACTTCTATGTCTGGGACGACGAGTTCGGACCGGCGTTTGTCAAGATCGGCTCCTACTTCCCGTACCCGATCAAGGTGTGGTTGAACGGCCACGAATGGGCGAAGCGACAAGCCGACAAGGCGGGGATCGGCTGGACCGCCTTGGCGAACGGATTCGCCACCTGCACCGATCCAATCGGGTTGCAGACGATCTGCGACCACCTCGGTCCGGTGCAGATCCAGGCATTTTTCGATCGTTGGCTGGACCGGCTCCCAGTGCCGCTGACCGACCAGGACCGGGCCCACGGGTATTGGTGGGAGTTGTCGATGCGGCAGATCGAGGTCTCCCGCACGATCGTGTTCGACCAGCCCCGTAACGGCCGTGCGTTCTTCGAAGCGCTCGCGGCCGACAATTTGGATCTGGGCCGGCCCGAGCGTCTCGAGCTGATCTTCGGCAGGAAGATCCTGCCCTCGACGACCGGCGTCTTCGCTACCCGGGTCGTCACCCGCGGTGTTGATGTGACCATCAACGCCGGTTACAAGCACTCCCGGGTCAAGGAGTACTTCAAAGAAGGCCGCGCTTTGCGGATCGAGACCGTGGTCAACGACTCGACCGATCTCGGCGTGAAACGGCGCCTGGTCCACCTGCCCGAATTGCAGGCCAAAGCCCGTGACGTGAACCGCCGACTGTTGGATCATGAACATGTCGGTCGGGGCTGCGTCCTCGCGAGTCCAGCCTTTGAGCGGATCGCGCAACCGTCGGTCACCGACGGTCGGAGGGCCCCAGCCTTGAGGTTCGGCGACCCTCGGGTCCAAGCCCTGGCCGGCGCCCTCGCCGTCACCGCCCACCTGATCGGCGGCCTGTCGAACAAAACCCTGCGACCCCTGGTCGAATCCCTGCTCGACGCCGACTACAGCCGCGCCCAATGCTGCTACGACCTGCGCCGACTCCGGCTGAAAGGGCTGATCGAGCGGCTGCCGCACTCCAACACCTACACCCTGACCGACGACGGACAACGCTTCGCGATCTTCTACAGCAAAGTCCACAACCGGCTACTACGACCATTGCTGGCCGCTAACCAGCCACCCGCCCCACTCGAAGTCCGACAAGCCCTCCGCGTCCTCGACAACGCCATCACCGACTACATCAACGACGCCAGAATCGCGACCTGAAAAGTCGGCTCAAGACTCAAACACTTAGCGACCAAGGATCGCTAGATTTGGGCAGCCAAGTCCTACGGAAAACTACACTATCATGCTTGATTTTGACCCCTATCGTAGGCATTCTGCTATTCTTCGCATTGGTGGGAGGGCTGCCTGTGCTGTCGGGCTGGGGCTACTACATAACGCCCGCCTTTGCGCTTGGTCTGCCACCACTCACAGTAGGGCGGGTTAGCCTCTATATGACTGCACTACGGAACTTGAAGCCGACATGGGGAATCGTCTACCTTGCCATCTGCTGGTTTGCGTGCTTTAGTGTCATCTTCTCCTTCGAACCGATACTTGGTGAGGTGAGCGCGCGAAACGCTTTGAGGCAAGGATTCTTCTCCACGGCAACGATGGTTCTGCTACATGGGCTTGTGGCTTTCATGGTCTATGTTGGCCAACGCCAAGCACCCCCGAGGAGTGCAGGGCGGCCCCGTTAGTCTGTTGGTAGAGGACCGGCTGGAAATGTACCTGGCCAACCTGCGGGGAGCAGCCAGAGTTCGCCGTCGGGGCGACTTTCCGCTATTGAGTAGCGGAAAGTATGGCTGCTTAAATCGTTGGTCGCCACGGCCAGTCGGCCTGTATGCGGGCGGTGAAGTTGCGTACCGCGGTGTTACGGACCGCGATGATGCTGGTGCCGATCATGCAGAGCAGTCCGCCGGAGACGAGGCAAGTGGCGCGGAAATGAGGCCGACGACGATCCCGCCGCTCAAGGTTACCAATCGGGACCACAGGCGCCGATGACGAACTCCCACCGAAGAGACGCGCCCGCGATTGGCGTCCGAGGTCGCGAGTTGAACGATCGTGCCCCTGAGCTGAGATGAACCCGCAGTGATTCTTCCGGTAGCTACCGCAGTAAAGAACAGACCCAGCATTCCGGGGTCGCCTCCGAATCGTGCCTTGTAAACGACGGGAAACAATGAGATCGGCATGGCCAGGACAGTGGCGAACACTTCGGTGGCGAGCGCGCCTCGCAGTAGTGGATGGCCGACGATGTGCCGAAGACTATTGACGATCTCGCGGAATCCCGATCGGTAGACATCGGTAGACCACGAGGGCAATGTGCTCGGCTAGCGGCTGGGCTGACTCGAGCTGTCGTGTCAGATCTGATACACATTGATCATGAATCGGCCTCGCGATCCGGAGCGGCGGTCGTTGGAGGAGACCCGTCCGTCAGGGTTCCCACCGAATCGGAATGCCTGCGCATCAAGGCATTTCTCGTGGTCCGCCGCAACCAGATGCGGGACTACCTCGATGTCGCGGCCCTCAGCGCCCACCTGGGCACGTCCGAGGCTGCCAGGATCCTGTCTCGGATCGACGCCTACTATGCCGATCTTCGCGGATCGGCTTCGGAGGCCGCTGATCGGGTGGCCTCCCAGGTTGCTCGACAATTGGGCGACCCGCGCCCGGCCGACAGTCGCTCGATTGCGCAGCTTCCGAGGTACAAGGGCGTCCAACCGCCCTGGGACGACTGGAAGGCCGTTCGCACGCAGTGTGCGGAGGTCGCCGCACGCATGCTGACCATCGCCGACGGGGAGGGCTGAGGCATGGCAGTCAAGTTTCGCAATATCGACGCTGAACCAGTGGATCCGGTCGAGAACTGGGGGTTCGAGGGCTTGCTCGCCGCTGTGGACCGAGGGTCTTTAGCCGAATGGCGTCGCATCATCGCCGCGGTCCGAGCCGACCCGTACGGCGATGTGGCTGAGACGCTGGCCGAGGTGCTCGAACTGGCGCAAGACCCGGGCGTGGTGGCGGCGATGCGTCTTGCCGTCGAACACGCCCGAGAGGATTCAGTCGAGCGCGATCGACGAATCGTGGCGTCCAGGATGTCGGAGCTGGTGGACAAGTCGGGGCTCGATCAGGGCACGTTCGCGCGACGGATCGGGACCTCTCGGACCCGGCTCAACACCTACCTGTCGGGGAAGGTGACCCCGTCAGCGGCAGTGCTGGTTCGAGCGGAGAGGCTCGCGGATTCGGCGGGCTCGATCAGCCGCTGACGTAGCCCTGCAACTGGTCACGCTCGAACTCGAGCTGCGTGATGGTCGATTTCACCACGTCGCCGATGCTGATGATGCCGCTGAGGTTGCCGTCGTCGTCGACCACCGGCAGGTGCCGGATGCGGTGATCGGTCATGGTGCTCATCAGCGACTCGACCGAGTCATTCAGCTGACAGGTGCGGACCCCTGCGGTCATCACATCGCTGACCGACGCGGATAGCACCGCGGCGTCGACGGCGAGTGCGCGGACGATGTCACGCTCGGAGACGATCCCGTCCAGGGCAGCGCCGTCGGTCGAGACGACGACAGCGCCGAGATTGTGCTCCTTCAGGAGGACGACAAGATCGCGTACGGAGGCGTCCGGGGTGATGGTGATCACCGCGGAACCCTTGGTCTGGAGAATCTCACGGATGCGCATGGCGGAGGTCCCTAGGGTCTGTGGGTCGACGGGGGTCGGTGCGTTCTCTTGTTTACCGAAGGTTATCGGTCCGCTCTGCGCAGTGGCCAGGGTGGTTGGCCAGTAGGCGGGTGAGCCAGAATGCAGGGGTGGCTACCTACCTGACGGGCGACCCCGACGCCGATGCGCTGCTCGACTCCGATCTGAATGCCCTGCTGATCGGCATGGTCTTGGATCAGCAGGTCGCGATGGAGAAAGCGTTCAGCGGTCCGGCGGTGATCGCCGAGCGGATGGGCGGCAGTTTCGACGTCACCGCGATCGCGAGCATGCCCGAGGACGAGTTCGTCGCCTTGTGCGCGGCCAAACCTGCCATCCACAGGTTCCCTGGGTCGATGGGCAAGCGGGTCCACCAGGTGTGCCGGGTGCTGGTCGACTCCTATGACGGCCGGGCCGAGAACGTCTGGGCAGACGCCGGCACCGGTGCCGAGGTCAAGCGCGCATTGATGTCGCTGCCCGGGTTCGGCGCGGAGAAGGCGACCATCTTCACCGCCGTGCTGGGCAAGCGGCGCGGAGTGACCCCACCGGGCTGGCGGGATGCCGCGGGCGCGTTCGGCGAGGAGGGAGTCTTCAGGTCCGTCGCCGACATCGTCGACCAGGAGTCGCTCCAACGGGTACGCGAGACCAAGCGGGCGGTGAAGGCCGCGAAGAAGGCCGCCGCTACGCCGTCAGGGTGAGCCACGAGCTGGCCGGGCGGCCGGCGGTGAGCTGATCGGCCCAGGCAGCAGCCAGGCGATCGACCGCTTGGTCGGCCAGCGGCGGCGGCTGGGTGTAGGGGAGACGCAGCTGACGCTCCCCGCCACCACCGACGAAGAAGCGAGGTCCCGGGGTGAGCAGCAGGCCGTGGCGCTCGGCAGCCATGGCAAGCCGGGTCGAACTCTCGGTCGGCAGTTCGGCCCAGAGCACGAGCCCGCCCGCCGGGACCTGCAGCCGCCACTGGGGAAAGCGGGCGGCGACCACTGCTGCGAGTCGGTCCCGCTGGACCAGCAGTCGCTGACGCTGGCCGGCCAGCACCGACTCAGGATCTCGCAGCACCTCGGCCAGCACCAGCTGCTCGAAGACGGGGGAGGCGAGGTCCAGGATGGCCCGCTGCTCGATCAATGGCCGGACCAGATCACGCGGCGCGCGGATCCAGCCGATCCGCAGCCCACCCCAATAGGCCTTGCTGGCGGATCCGATCGTGATCGCCTCCGAGCTGTGAGCCGCGTACGGCGCCTCCTCGGGCCCGGTCAGCCGCAGCTCGGCCGTGGTCTCGTCGATCACCGGCGTGACCCCGTAGCGGTGCAGCAGCCGCGCCAACGCTGCTCGGTCGGCTCCGGCCATCAGCGCGCCGGTCGGATTCTGGTAATCCGGCATCAGGTAGGCCAACCGCGGCGCACTCTGCCGAATGATCATCTCCAGCCGAGTCAGGTCCCAGCCACCATCGACCAGCGGCAGCGGAACGAGACGGCCACCGGCCCGCTGGGTCGCGTCTACCGCACCTGGATAGGTCGGCGACTCGCACAGCACCCGGTCGCCCGTGTTGAGCAGCGTCCGGAGAACGGTGTTGAAAGCGGCCACCGCGCCCGAGGTGACGACGATCTGGTCAGGACTGGTGGGCAGCCCGCGCGCCGCGTACCGATCGGCGATCCGAGCGCGCAACTCCGGCAGTCCTTCCGGCAGATAGCCGGATCCGGTCAGCAGCGGCCCGATCCGCTCGCCAGCCCGGCCGTACGCCGCTGCTACCTCCGGCGGTGCTGCGCCAGCCGCGAAGGTGAATCCGATGACGCCGTCCGGGATCGGAGAGGCGACCATGGTGCTCGGCAAAGTCGCGTGCACGGACGTCACATGGCCCGATCCGCGGCGGGCGTCGACGAACCCGGCGTCGCGGAGTCTCGCGTACGCCGAGGCGACCGTGGTCCTGCTCAGTCCCAAGGCATCGGCTAGGCTCCGCTCGCTGGGCAGTCTGGTGCTCGCCGCGAGCCGACCATCGACCAGCAGCATCCGGATCCGGGCAGCCAGATCCTCATACCGCGGATGGCTGAGCGGCTGGGTGCCGAGCAGTCGAGACAGCTGCTGAGCACTGACCCGGGAGGCGACGACCATGTCCGTCATCCTCGGCCAGAAAAGCCACTTTGACCAGACTGGCCTGCCATGGAAGAGCCACTTTCTGACGGGTGGCTCTGTGGTCCCGACCGTGGCGGGCCGCACCATGTTCCGGTGAGCTCCACCACCGACCCCTCCGCCACGGATCCCGGCACCACTGACCACAGTGGCCTGACCACGCTCGGCCCGCTCGCTCAGCTCCGAGCCGGCCGACTGGGGCGCCGGCTGCCGCAGCTGCTCGGTGGGCTGGTGCTCTACGGAATCTCGATGGCCATGCTGGTCCGAGCCAACCTCGGGTTGGACCCCTGGGACGTGCTGCACCAGGGGCTGACCCACTATCTATCGCTCAGCTTCGGCACCGTGACGATCGTCGTCGGCGCAGTGGTCTTGCTGCTCTGGATCCCGCTGCGGCAGAAGCCCGGTCTCGGCACCGTCAGCAACGTGATCGTGATCGGGCTCGCCGCAGACCTGGGCCTGTGGCTCATCGTCACGCCCGATGACTTGCTGGTCCGGGTGCTGATGATGGTGAGCGCGGTGGTGCTGAACGGGATGGCCGGCGCCATCTATATCGGCAGTCAACTCGGGCCAGGTCCGCGGGACGGGCTGATGACCGGGCTCTCGGCCCGGACCGGCCGGAGTCTGCGGCTGGTCCGGGTCTCGATCGAGATCATGGTGTTGATCGTCGGGGTGTTGTTGGGCGGGACCGTCGGCATCGGCACGGTGCTCTATGCCCTGGCGATCGGCCCCCTGGTCCAGTTCTTCCTCCGGTTCGCGACCGTCCGGCTGCCCAGGTAGGCACCTCAGCTGCCCGCAGCACGTGCCACCCGGCCGGCGAGCTGGGCGAGCTCGACCCGGTTGGTGGTCCTGGTCTTGCGCAGCAGGTTGGATACGTGCGACGACACCGTCTTCTCGCTGATCACCAGAGTCGAGGCGATGTCGGCGTACGTCAGACCGTGGCAGAGCAGATCGAGGACCTCCCGCTCACGAGGGGTCAGACCGCGCAGCAACGAGGCGTCGACCTCGAGGCGCTGCTCGGCCGGCACCAATCGCAGCTGCGCGAGTTGGGCCAGGTTCTCGAACTCGGCAAGCAATGACTCGGCGCCGAGCCGGCGACCCAGCTCGTACCCGGCCCGGAGTTGGCGGGTGCCCTCGGCCCGCCCCGGTGCACCGAGGCCGAGATAGCCTTCCGCGGCCCGCCAACACGCGTACACCTCCAGCCACGGCAGTCGAGCCGGACCGCAGGCGATGCGCAGTGCAGCCCAGCCGGCGGGCTCGTCCTCCCGCCGCGCCCGCGCGGCTTCGACCGCGTACCAGTCCTGCATGGCCGCCAGCCGAGCGCGTCCGATCGTGCTCGAGGACAACCCGCAGTCGAGGACCGTGGGAAAGCGCGTGCGCAGGCCGTCCAGCAGCATCAGCACCTCGGCGGGATCCTGGTCGCGATCACGCTCGGCTTCAGCCAGATCGGCGAGTCCGCGGGCGGCCAGCGGGAGCAGGCGCTCGGCCAGGTTCACCGGGATGCCTTCGGCCTCGGCCGCCGCGACCGCCGCTTCGTATGCCTCTCTGGCCCGGCCGGCAGCGAGCAGCGCGGTGACCCAGGTGACGTCGAGGTCCAGGTTGGCGAACACCGCCTGCCTGGCCATCAGCTCCCGGGCACGTTCAACGTGCGCGAGTGCTTCGTCCGCCCGACCCCGGTAGGCGGCCAGCCGGGCCAGACACACCCGGACTCGCATGTCGGCGAAGGGGCCTGGATCGCAGACCACGACCTCGCGCATCAGCTGCTGGCATCGCTGCCAATCCCCGGCCTCCAGACGGGTATCGGCCTCGACCGCGGCGATCTGCACGATGTACGTCATGGGCGCGTCCAGCGCGATCAGCTCCAGACGCCGCTGGTCCAGATAGGCCGCCTCACCCGGGCCATAGGCGTCGGACTGCGCGTTGCTCTCCCACATCACCGCGTGCACGTAGGCCCACCAGTCCCGTGCCGCGACGGCGGCCGCGACTCCTTCGGCTGCCAGGCGCTGTGCCTGCCGAGGATTGTCGTCGATGGCGAGGATCGCGTTGACGGTCAGCGCAAGGCTCAACGCACCAGGGTGCCCGGCGGCCCGCGCATCGTCCAAGGCGACCGGTGCCAGCTCCGCTGCGCGAGCATCACCGCGCCAGAAGGCGGCGTGGGCGAGCTCGGCCTCTGCCAGGGCAAGCTGCCAGGAGGACGGCTCAGCTCTGGCGAGCTCGACGGCGCGCTCCATCTCTTCGACGGAGAGGAAGGCGACTGCCAGCGACGCCCTCAGAAGCATCCGGCGCACCAGCAGTTCGCTGAGCTCCAGGGGGTGCCGCTCGGCCCCGGTCAGTGCGATCAGTGCCTCCACGGCCTCCAGTTCCTCCGCGTAGGCACCGGCGTCAGCTGCCAGTCCACGCTGCCGTCGCCACAACTCGCTCAGGCTCTCGGCGGCGCCGGCAACGGTCGGACGGAGCTCGATCGCCCGTCGCAGCACGCGGCGCAGGCCGGCCGGCCCTGGCTCCTTCCGGTCCGCCGTCGGTGCGGAGCCGAGCTCGTACGCCCGCATGGCCCAGGCGTACGCGACGGCGGCCGATCCCGCCCGATCGTGTCGGATCGCCTGATCGACTGCTTCCTGCACGGTGGGCTCGCGGCCGGCGAACCGACGTTCGCCGAGCCGGGCCAGCGCTGCGTGCCACATGTGCTGGTCCTCGACCAGGACCGGTCGCTGGATGATCTCTGCCTGCAGTGGGTGCCGGAACCAGTACCGCCCATCGTCGTCGGCGACGACCAGCCCCGCGTTCTGTGCCTCGAACAGTGCGGGTTCCACCTCGACCAGATGATCGAGGTCAGCGGTGAGTTCGGCCAGGTCGATCGCCGTCAGCGGCGTGGCAGCGACGGCCAGCAGGCAGGTCAAGAACCTGGTTGGCGAGCCACAGCCATGCCAGCGACCCATGACGGCGGACACGAGGTCCGGAGGTGTGTCGGTCGGCACATGCCGATCAGATGGTGACAGTCCCTGGGCGAGCAATTGGGTGAAGTACGGGTTGCCACCGCCCGCCGCATGCACCTCGTCCACCAGGCTCTGGTGCGGACGACTGCCGAGCAGGTTGCCCAGTTGGGTCTCGGTGGCGGCTCTGCTGAGCCCGATGAGGCGAAGGCGGGCAACCTGGTGGATCCGCAGCGCGTCGGTGAGCCAGCGGTGCAGGGGATCGCCTTCAGCCAGCCCGGAGACCGTCGCAGTGATCAGGATCGCCAGCCGGCGGTCCGCCGGCCCGGCCAGCAGGTAGGCGATCAAGTCGCGCAGGCTGCCGTCCGCCCACTGCAGGTCGTCGACGACCACGACCAGGGTCGAGTCGGCGGTGACCTCGTCCACCCATTCGTCGATCGCTCGGATGGGGTCGCCGGCGTCCATCCGGCTCAGGCAGGTTCTGGTCAGCGCGGGTGGAACCGACGTGCGGCGCAGTCCGGTGCGCACCGGTGCGAGCTCGGTGGCCAGCGTCTCCGTCGGCGGACAGGCGACGAGCAGGCGATGGATGCGCGAGGGGTCACGCACGCTCATCGCCGCCAGGCAGAGCTCGGTCTTGCCCACCCCGTGGGCACCGGTGATGACCAGCGCCGAGGCTCGCCCGCTGTCGGCGGCGTCGATCACCTGGTGCAGACGGATCAGCTCTGCTTCCCGCCCGACGACAGCCGAGTACGTCTGCACCATGCCTGCTCCCGTCTCGGCGACTGTCTCTCGATGTCCCGGTGGTCTCATCGTCCTGCGGTACAGCCCCTGATGGGAACGGTCGGACACGGATTTGAGGAGTCCGTCCCGGAATCTGAGGGGTCGCACCTGATGAACCCGAGTGCCGGCCGAGAGCACGCTCGCAGTGGAACCAACCATGACGAGCGCGAGGAGCCCACCATGATCACCAGGACGATCGGCCGGAGGATGGCCGCAACGGTTCTCGCAGCACTCTCGACGGCAGTGGCCATCGCCGGTAGCGGAGCCGGCATGGCCATGGCGAGCACTGCGATTCGACCGGATCCCGGCGGTGGCAGTGCCGAGACGAGTCTCTCCGCGTGGACGACATCGACCGCCGGTGAGGCGAGTCACACCGTCTTGCCGGAGTGCCCGCTCCGCCGGCTCGGCACGCAGCTGGTGCGTTGTGACCTGCTGACCGGCGCCGGCGTTGCCGCCCCGGCCTTCATCCCGGAGTGGACTCGGTGACCCCACGCCTGAGCCGAGCACCACATCCGCCTCATCTGTCACAGGGCCGTGTGCCCGTAGTGGAGTGTCAGTGGCTGATGTCAGGGTGTTCGGCATGGGACGCAACAACCGCCAGCGACGGGCAGCCAAGCAGAAGGCGCGGGCCCGCCGAGGCCCGACACCACCACACCAGAACCGCTCCGAGTCGGAGCTGCTCGATGACCTGCTGCGTCGTTTCGGCGACGCCTTCGACGAGGAGGACGAGTTCGAGGACGACAGCTTCCACGATCGCAACAGCGCCTGGCCGGCCACCCATGCCCGGCAGCACCAGCAGATCCCACCGTCACCACCGACGACCTGCCAGCAGGCTCGGGCGCTCCTGGATCGGCTGCTGTCTTGGGCCAACATGGACCTGAGCGCCGACGGTCTGACCAGCGCCATGACCAGGGAGCTCCGCGGTCAGCCATCGGAGGTGCTGCTCCGACTCGACGAACTGGCGAGTGGAGCACTGCTCCAGGCGGCCGGGCCGCTCTGGGAGCGCGGTTGGCAGCCGCGGGACCTGATACACGTCGCCGCCCGGTTGGACAAGTGGGCGGGGGCACTGGCGGCCGACCTGTCGGTGGTCCACCTGCACCGTTCCGGCCGGCTCGAGTTGGCGCCGTCGTCGTGGCACGAGCAGCTCGGCGCCGCTCGCGATCGGGCACGGGCGGCTGGGATCATCAACTGGTCGACCAACGCGGAGCCGGCCCAGTCGGAGCCAGCCCAGTCGGAGCCAGCTCTGTGGGAGTCGACACCGTGGGAGTCGACACCGTGGGAGTCGACACAGTGGGAGTCGACCGGGTCGAAGTCGGCTGAATCCGAGTCGACGGGGTCCGAGTGGGTGGCGGTCGACCAGTTGCTGGTGGCAGGCGCGTCGGCGCTGGTGGCGTGGACAACTGTGATCCGACTGCTCGCCCGGATCCAGAGCCTGCCACCTCTTGCCCGTACGCTGCCGCCGCCGTCGGCGTGGGGACAATCCGCCGAGCCGCCACCCCGGACGACTCGTTCGACCCGGCCGAACCCTCCGAACCGTTCGACCGCGCAAGGGGCGCCCGGAGCCAACCGGGACAAGGTGCTGACCACGATCCGCGCGCTGCTGGCCAAGGCCGAGTCCACCCAGTTCGCGGCCGAAGCGGAGGCACTGACCGCCAAGGCGCAGTCCATGATGACCCGGCATGCGATCGACGAGGCACTGCTGCATGCCGGCGCGGAGGAATCGGTCGAGGTGATCAGCCGCCGGATCCTGATCGACAATCCGTATCTGGTGGAAAAGGTCCATCTGCTCTCGGAAGTGGGGCACGCCAACCGGTCCAAGGTGGTCTGGATGGGGGACGACTACGCCATGGCCACCGTGGTGGGCACGCCGGTGGACGTGGACCAGGTGGAGCTGCTGTTCGTGTCCCTGCTGATCCAAGCGACCCGAGCAATGGCTGAGGCCGGAGCCAACCGGACCGGCTCGTTCGACCGTTCGCCACGATTCCGGCGTTCCTTTCTCACCGCGTACGCGGTGCGGATCGGTGAGCGGCTGACCGAAGCGGACGCGGAGGCGACCGCCTCGTACGGGTCGGAGTTGGTGCCGGTGCTGCGCCGTCAGGAGGAGGCGGTCGATGCCCGGTATGAGGAGCTCTTCCCGCACACGACGCAGCTGAACTCACGGAAGACCTATGACCGGCGCGGCTGGGACGCCGGTCGGGAGGCCGCCGACCGCGCCAGGTTCGTGCAGGGTCGGATCGCCGGCTGACTCGGGGAGCTCAGGAGGGGGAGCTCAGGAGGGTAGCCGAGCGAAAGCGTCCGGATCGGGACCGGTGCGCTGGTCCCGGTTCAGCGCGCTGATCGCCGCCAGATCGTCATCGGTCAGCTCGAAGTCGAACAACTCGAGGTTCTCGCGGAGGCGTACCGCATGCACCGACTTCGGGAAGATGATGTCGCCACGCTGCACATGCCAGCGGAGCGTCACCTGAGCCGGGCTCCGGCCGACCCGTTGCGCGATCGCGACGATCGCCGGCTCGTCCAGCACCCGACCGCGGGCGATCGGCGACCACGCCTCGGTGGCAATCCCGTGCTCGACGTCGTAGCTGCGCACCTTCTCGTTGGTCAGATGCGGGTTCACTTCGATCTGGTTGACGGCCGGCACGATGGTGCATTCGGTCAGGATCCGGTCGAGGTGGTGGGTCTGGAAGTTCGAGACACCGATGGCCCGGACCTTCCCGCCGCGATAGATCTCCTCCATCGCCCGCCAGGTCTCGACGAAGTCACCGATCGTGGGCAGCGGCCAGTGGATCAAGAACAGGTCGAGGTAGCCGATGTCCAACGTGGCCAGTGTCTGGTCGAAGGCAGCCAGCGCATCGGCGTACGCGTGCGCGCCGTTGTTCAGCTTGCTGGTGACGAAGAACTCCGATCGGTCGATGCCTGATTCGCGCACCGCCTCGCCGACGCCGGCCTCGTTCCCATACAGCTGCGCGGTGTCGATGTGCCGGTAGCCGAGTTCGATCGCGAGAGCCGTGGCTGCTCGGGTCTGATCCGGTGGGATCTGGAAAACCCCGAGGCCCACTTGCGGGATGCTTATGCCGTTGTTGAGGCTGATGTCGGGAATGTCGGACGCCATGAGCAAGCAGACTACTGAAGGGGAACCATGGGCACGCGACGCCTCCAGCTGGGCTGCACCTTCATCCAGCACTCCCAGATCCCGGTGCACGCCGTGTTCCAGGTCGAGCCGGTGCTGGGTGAGATCGCCACCATCACCGACGAGGAATGGCTGCTCGATCCAGCGACGCCGACCACTTCCTACCGTGACCTCTATGGAAACCGCTGCCGTCGCTTGATGCTGCCGGCCGGTCGATCCGAGATCACCTATCGAGCGACGGCCGAGGTCCCCGATGCGACCGAGGAGATCGACACCGGCGCCCCGGAGATCCCGCCGCATGACCTGCCCGATGAGGTCTTGGTCTACACGCTGCCGAGCCGGTTCTGCCTGCCGGATGTGCTGGCCAACGAGGCCTGGTCGCGCTTCGGCGGACTACCGTCCGGTTACGGTCGGGTGCAGGCGATCTGCGGCTACGTGAACCAGTACCTGACGTTCCAGTACGGCAGCAGCGGTCCGTGGAGCACTGCGGTGGATGTGCACCAATCCGGATACGGGGTCTGCCGCGACTTCACTCACCTCGCGGTCTCATTCTGTCGAGCGCTGAACATCCCGGCTCGGTACGTGTTCGGCTATCTGCCCGAGATCGAGGTCGCGCACCGGGAGCAGGAGATGGACTTCGCGGCCTGGATGCAGGTCTGGCTGGGCGACCGGTGGTACACATTCGATCCGCGCAACAACATGCCGCGCAAGGGCCGGGTGCTGATCGGCGTCGGGCGCGATGCCGCCGACGTCGCGATGAGCACCGCCTTCGGCGGTCCATGGCTGGAGAGGATGACCGTGGTGGCCGAGGAGCTCACCACGAGTTCGTGAGCGGGAAGACGACGTAGCCGGTGAACGTACGTCGGCGTCGCGAACGGACTCACTGGATCTGCTATAGCCAGCCCTTCCGGCGGAACACCGTGTACAAGATCACCGCGAGGGCGAGCATCATGCCCAGCGCCATCGGATAGCCGAAGCGCCAGTCGAGCTCAGGGATGTGCACGAAGTTCATCCCGTAGATGCCGCCGATCAGCGAGGGAGCGAACAGGATCGCAGCCCAGGACGAGACCCGTTTCATCTGCTCGCCCTGTTCCAGACTCGTCTCGGTCAGTCGCTTGGTCTCCTCGCTCTGCCGCTGTGCGGTCAGGGTGGCGTCCACGCTCAAGGCGTTCTGCAGCAGCGTCCGGAAGCCGTCCACCTGGTCGACGATCCGCAGCACGTGATCTTGGACGTCGCGCAGGTTGCGTTGCAGCTCGATGTCGACCCGATACTTCTCGAAGCCCCGGGCGAGGTTGTCCATCATGGCGACCAGCGGTTTCACCGCCCGCTGGAAGTCCATCACCTCGCTCATCAGCAGGTAGATGCGCTGCGAGACATCGGGATCGCCGTCGAACAGCTGCTTCTCGATCTCGTCGATGTCGTTCTCCAGGCCGGCGACGACGGGGGAGTAGTCGTCGACGACCTGGTCGATGATGCTGTAGAGGATCGCCTCCGGTCCCTGGCTGAGCAGACCGGGGTGCTTCTCCAGCCGCTGACGCACCCAGGCCAGATCGGGCCGCTCCGCGTGCCGGATGGTGACCACGAAGCCGGGACCGGTGATCACGTGCAGTTCGCCGAACTCGACCTCTTCCTCGTCATCGAGATAGCGGGCCGGGCGCAGCACGGTGAACAGCGTCGTGCCGTAGCGCTCCAGCTTCGGGCGCTGATGGGCGGCGATCGCGTCCTCGACCATCAGATAGTGCAGGTCGAACTCTTGCGCCACTGACTGGATCATCGTCTCGCTCGGCCGATACAGCCCGATCCAGGCGAGTCCGCCCCGACGTTTCTGCAGGTCGTAGGTCTGCTCCAGGGTCGGCGGGGAGTCGACCCGATATCCGTCCACGTAGACGGCGTTGTCCACCACTCCTGGCTTGGGCACGAAGCCAGCCTCGCACAGGATCGTGGCCGTGAGGTCGGTCGTCCGGGTGCTCGACGGTGACGGCCACCCATGCACTTGCGATTCGACGCTTCCAGCGCCATAATGGCGCCATGCCGAGCGTGCAGATCAAGGACGTTCCCGAGGAGACCCATCGGGTTCTTCGTCGTCGTGCTGCCGAGGCCCACCAGTCCCTTCAGGAGTATCTGCTGACCAAGCTCGTCGAGGACGCCCGCGTGCCGACGATGGCCGAGGTGCTCAGGCGGGCCGATGACCGGACCGGCGGCACGATCTCGCTCGCAGCGGCAGCGGACCTGGTGAGAGACGACCGTGATAGTCGCTGACGCCAGTGTGGTGATCGCTGCCCTCGTCGATGAGAATCGCAGCGGTGCCTGGGCCAGGTCCCGACTTCTGAAGGACAAGGACAAGACGGCGGTGCCTGATCTCCTCTATCTCGAGGTTGCCTCGGCGGTCCGCCGCCTTGAACAACGCGGTGAGCTGACGGCGAGGCGGGCTGCTGCCGCGATGGAAGACTTGATGGCACTGCCTCTCCAGGTGGCCAGGCTCCGCACACTGCTCCCACGATGCTGGGAGTTGCGGCACAACCTCACTCCGTACGACGCCGCATACGTCACACTCGCGGAGTTCAGCGAGTCACCGTTGGTGACCGCGGACCGACGGCTGGCAGCGGCTGCAGGACCGCGATGCAAGATCGAACTACCGCCACATGACCTCTGAATCGGTCGGGCTGGACCTGAGTGAGGTGGTGGCTCGACTCCGCGCGGCCGGCTGCGTCTACGCCGAGGACGAGGCGACTTTGCTGCTCGAGGCTGCCAGGGATGATGCGGTTGGGCTGGAACGACTGGTGTCCGCACGGGCGGCGGGCGCACCTCTGGAGCCCTTGCTGGGTTGGGTTGCCTTCGCTGGCTTGCGGATCGCGGTCGGGCCCGGCGTGTTCGTGCCGCGAGTGCGCACCGAACTGCTGGCCGAGCAGGCGCTGGCCCGACTCGACGACCTGGCTCAGTCTGGGGGCAAGGCCGTGGTCGTCGAGTTGTGCTGCGGTGTCGCGGCGGTGGCCGCCGTGCTGCAGCGCTCTGGCCAGATCCGGGAGTTGTATGCGGCGGACATCGACCCGGTTGCCGTCGGCTACGCCCGACAGAACCTGACTGACTCGGCGGTGGCACTGATCGGTGATCTCTACGATCCCTTGCCTGCAGCGCTTCACGGGCGAGTCGACGTGATCGTGGCCAACGCCCCGTATGTGCCGACCGAGGCCATCACCCTGATGCCGCGCGAGGCTCGTGACCATGAGCCGCACCAGGCCCTGGACGGTGGCGGTGACGGAGCCGACGTCCATCGCCGGATCATTGCCGAAGCGCCGTCCTGGTTGCGTGCCGGCGGACATCTGCTGATCGAGACCGGTCGAGACCAGGCAGTCATCACGGCAGGGGAGATGCGACAGGCCGGCTTCGAGGTCGAGGTCGTCATCGACGACGAGCGAGACGCCACCGTCACCGTCGGTTCCCCCGTCCGGCCGATCCACGGGACAAACCCATGGCTCAACGATGACGGAGGCCGCGACACGCCGACGCGAGCGGTTTGAGCCGCAGATTTGTCACTCAGCGGGTCGTGTGAAACTCATTGATCGAACCCGATCGTGATCTTGAGCTGCCCCGGCGCCGGCCGGACGGCATGCTCGTATGCCCGTTGCGCTTCAGCGATGGGGAAGTGGTGGGTCAGATAGCTGCCGAACAGCCCTGGATACGCACGCGCATACTCCTCGGCCTTCGTCAGCGATCCCGATCGGTCTCCGGTGACACCGCCGATCAACGTCAGATGCTTGCGGAAGAACCGGTCCATCGGGAAGGCGTAGTACGCCTGGTCAGGGACCCCGAAGTAGAAGACGACCCCCTTGGGCGCAGCCGCCTCGATGGCGTCCACCAGGGTCTCGGTGTTGTGCCCCACCGCCTCGATGACCACATCCGGACGAGCGTCATCGCCGATCCGGGCGGCCCAACGCTCCGCCCTCGACCAGACGAACTCGTCGACGCCGAAGGCCGAGGCAAGATCACTCCGATCGACCTGATCGACACCGATCACCTGCGCAGCGCCGCGGGACTTGGCGACATGGCTGAACAGCACACCGATCGGGCCGAGGCCGATCACCGCGACGGTGCGCCCGGTGAAGTCAGCGGAGATCCGGTCCAAGGCGTAGATCACGCAGGCCAACGACTGCAGGGCGACGGCTTCGCGGGGTGACCACTCGGGCCCGTACTCGATCACCGAGGTGCCCGGCGTGACCGTCAGTTCGGCCAATCCCTGGTGAGTGGTGGCCCAGCCGACGACGCGGGAACCGACCCGACGGCTGGGATCCCGGCTCGCTCGGACCAGACCCACGATCTCGTGCAACGAACCACCGACCGGGATTCCGGTCGGATCGTCGACAGGCAGCGGTCGGCGCGGGAGTCCGCCGTTGAAGTAGGACAGGTCGCTGCCACAGATCCCGCCCACCTCGATCTCGACCAAGATGTCACCGGCCTGCAGATCCGACTCCGACAAGCGGCTGGCGGTGATCCGCTCGAGCTCGCGCGGGCCGCTCATCCGATAGGCCCACATGGTCTCGGTCACTGGCTACTCCTTCATGACAATCCATCGGTGATCGGCTCCTGGCCGCATGCATGGTAGTTCCGGCGACCCCTGCTGGTCGCCACCGCCACCGTAGTCTGTGTCCAGCTGCTCAGCTCGCCTGCCAGACCCTGGGCAGGGTCACCAGGAAGCGGCAGCCGGGCGGCTCATTGTGGACCTGGACGTCGCCATGATGTGCCTCGACGATCCCCTTCACGATGGCCAGGCCGAGACCGGCACCGGTGCCGTTGAGGTCTCCGGTCGACGGGGTCCGGGCTGCGCTTCCTCGCCAGGCCAGGTCGAAGACTCTTGGCAGATCACTGTCCGGGATGCCACCGCAGCCATCGCTGACGGACAGCTCGATCGCATCCTCCAGCTGCCGTCCGGTGATGGAGACGATCCCGTCGGCAGGGGTATGACGGATGGCATTGGTGACCAGGTTCGCCACGACCCGGGACAGCCCCGCGGGGTCGGCATGCACGATGACGTCCTGAGCAACCGAACCTCCCAGCCGGACGCCGACAGTCCGGGCGACCGGGTCGGCGCCCGCGATGGCCTCCGACACGACGTCGGCCAGAGAGACTCGCTGCAGCGAGAGCTGCAGGACACCGGCATGGATTCGGGACAGCTCGAACAGGTCGTCGACCATCCGAACCATCCGATCCACCTCGGCTCGCATCTGGGCGTGGTAGCGGTTCGGATCGTCGACCATGCCATCTTCGAGTGCCTCGGTCATGGCACGCAGCCCAGCCAACGGACTGCGGAGGTCGTGCGACACCCACGCGACCAACTCACGACGCGAGGTCTCCAGGCGGCGTTCGCGCTGACGGGACTCACTCAACCGGCTACTCGCCCGCGAGAGCTCGGCCGACAGCTCCTGGAACTCCGCCGGTCCGTCGACTGTGTCCTCGTACTCCCCGGTCTCCCCGAACTCGCGGGCGCCGCGCGTCAACCTGCGGGAGCTGCGCAGGACCAGCGACGCGACGGCGGCGGCCACCCCGATCGCCACCACGCCGGCCACCAGACAGACCAGGAGGACGACACCGAAGTCGTGGGCGGAGAGGAACATCGCGTTGGCGGTGCCGATCACCCCGGCCACCACCGCGGCGACCGCCACGATGGCCACCAACGCCGATGACCAGCGCAGCGAGCGTCGCCGCGTGAGATAGGCCAGGGCCAGGCCAAGGGCACCCATCGCGCCGGCCCAGCCGATGGCGATCAGCCCGATCGCCACCTGATCAGGCATCGGCGCGCACCTGTGGATCCCAGCGGTAACCGACACCCCACACGGTCACGAGTCGAGTGGGCCGGGTCGGGTCCCGCTCCAGCTTCTCCCGCAGTCGACGAACGTGCACGGTCACGGTCGACTGATCGCCGAACGACCAGCCCCAGACCTCACGCAGCAGGTCCTCCCGCGAGTATGCGACGCCGGGGTTGGCAGCCATGAACCGCAGCAGGTCGAACTCGCGTACGGTCAGCTGGAGCGCATCCCCTGACAACGTGGCGAGATGCTGGGCAGGATCGACGAGCAGATCCCCGTCGACGACGACCGCTGCCGGATGCCGCCGCTCACCCACCCGGCGCAGCACCGACTCCACTCGCAGCACGAGCTCGCGAGGGCTGAAGGGCTTGGTGACGTAGTCGTCGGCACCGCGTTCCAGCCCGATCACGCGGTCCGTCTCACTGCCGAGGGCGGTGAGCATGATGATCGGCACGTCAGAGCGAGCCCGCAGCCGACGACATGCCTCGAGACCGTCGATGCCAGGCAGCATCAGGTCGAGGACGACCAGGTCGACAGGATCGTCGCGGGCCGCCGCCAGGGCGAGCTCTCCGTCGGCCGCCTCGATGACAGCGTGACCGCCGGCCCGCAGATAGGACACGACGACCTCGCGTACGGTGCGGTCGTCGTCGACGACCAGGACTCGAGCCACTCGTCCACGCTAGAGCGTCGCGATCGGCCGACACCACGGGCCGGGCTTACGAGATGGTGACGTTGTGCCGCGGAGATCGGCGGTCCTTACGGGCATCTCACCAGGTTGTGACGAGGTTCTTACGTGCGCTGACTTCGGTGTCGCTGCCGCCCTACCGTCAAGTGGTCACCAATTCTCCAACTCTCGAAGGGATCTCAGCATGATCACCAAGACTCAGCGGTTGCTCGGCCGGTCACTGGTCGCCGCGGTGGCACTCGGTGCCACGCTCGGACTGAGCGGGACGGCACAGGCGAGCCAAGCTCCGGTCGCGGGTCACGTCTATCAGGCCACCAACAACGCCAACGGCAATGCGATTGCCGTCTTCGATCGAACCGCGAACGGCACCTTGCGAGCCCATGGCACGGTGGCGACCGGCGGCCGCGGTACGGGTGCCTCACTCGCCTCCCAGGGCGGCGTCACCCGGGAAGGCTCGCTGCTGTTCGTGGTGAATGGGGGTGATGACAGCGTCTCGGTGCTGAGCACCAAGGGCGGCAGCCTGCGTCTTCGCGACCGGATCTCCAGCGGGGGAGAGCATCCGGTCAGCGTGACCGTGCACCACGGGATCGGCTATGTCCTGAACCATGACAGCGACGCCATCGCCGGCTTTCGCTATACGCCGTCGGGCGAGCTGCGCAAGCTGCCTGGCTCGACCCGACACCTGACTCATCCGAAGGGCGGCGGCATGACCGATGCCGCGCAGGTCCAATTCAGCCCCGACGGCAGGAGCCTGGTGGTGACCGAGAGGGGCACGAACGCGATCGACACGTTCACTGTCCGCCGCGGCTATGCGAGCCGCGCGCACGCGCACTCATCCGCCGGCATGGTGCCGTATGGCTTCGACTTCGACCGGCACGGCACGCTGGTGGTCTCCGAGGCCGCGTCCGGGTCCGCGTCGTCCTATCGAGTGGCGCCACGTTTCCGTGCGGTCACCAAAGCCCTCGGCAACACCCAGGCGGCGGCCTGCTGGGTGGTGGTCTCTGGGCACTATGCCTGGGTGGTGAATGCGGCCAGCAACTCCATCTCCAGCTATCGAGTTCACCGCAACGGCTCGCTCACCTTGGTGAAGGCGATCGCTGGATCCACCGGCGCCGGTCCCACCGATGCTGCTGTCACGCCGGACGGCCGCTATCTGGAGGTTCGGCTGGGCGACGGCTCGGTCCAGTCGTTCCGGATCCACACCAACGGCACCCTGACCTCGGTCGACACCGAGCGGGTGACGATGAACTACGGCATCGCCGGACTGGCCACCGACTAGTCGGGCGGCAGCCCACTGCTGGCGACCGGTGCCAGGAGCCCAGTTGGCTGCCGACCAAGAGATGGGGGACCGGGGGGTGGCGCCCTGTGCCGAGCAAATCGGCTCAGGGCGCGCCACTGTTGTTCACGGGCGATGACTTCAGCCAAACCGATGTGACGAGTGCCCTCTAGCCAAGGTGGCGCCTGCTCGGGCGGTGGGTCAGCTGATGCGGCAGACGACCTCACTGTGCAAGATCGAGATCCAGCCGTCATCGTCGGCTGCCCACTGGTTCCAGGCCTTGCTGATCGCCTGGAGCTCGGCGGACGTGGCATGGCCCGACTCGATGAGCTGTCGGGCGATCGCCGAGTTGATGATCCGGTCGGCCCACATCCCTCCCCAGCCAGCTCGAGACTCGGGCGTGGCATAGCACCAGGTGCTCGACGTGGCAACGACATCAATCAGCCCGGCAGCATGAGCCCAGGAGAGCAGCCGGCGTCCGGCATCCGGCTCGCCGCCGTTCTCCCGGGCCGCCGTCCGATAGAGATCGAGCCAGGTATCGAGTTCCGGGAGAGCGGGCCACCAGCAGAACGCGCTGTAGTCGCTGTCGCGAACGGCCACGATGCCTCCGGGCTTGGTCACCCGAGCCAACTCGCGGAACGCCTGCACCGGGTCGACGACATGCTGCAGCACTTGGTGCGCGTGGGTCACGTCGAAGGTCGCGTCGTCGAACTCGAGCGCATGGACATCGGCGACCCGGAAGTCGATGTTCACGACGTTCCGATCCGCAGCAGTGGCCCGGGCAAGCTCCAACTCATCGGGACCGATCTCGGTCGCGGTGACCTTGGCGACCAGTCCGGCAAGGTCCGCGGTGATGGTGCCGGGTCCGGCGCCGACGTCGAGCAGCTGATCGGTCGGCTTCAGGAGCGGCAGCAGGTAAGCCGCCGAGGTCTGCGCTGTCCGCGAGCGGTGGGACCGCAAGACCGATTCGTGATGACCATGTGTGTAGGTCGCCATCAAGTGTTCCTCCAGATCCGCTGTCAACGGTGGGAGGCTACCCCGAGCCCATCAGCTCTCAGGCACGGCCGGGTAGTCGGGGAGCGCCAGATCGGCCGCCTTGCTGAACTGCTTCTCCAGCATCGGCCGCATCGGCCATCGGGTCGCATACCGCATGCCCAGCGTCTGCAGTCGAATTGCCAGCTCGCTCCTCGGGGCGAATCCCGCAGCGCCGCCGGGTGGCAGCTCCTGGGCGCTGGTCACGTACGGCCGGCACACCTGATCGTAGCGGGCGAAGGCCCGGCGGTGATCCCCGTTGGCGGTGAGCAGCTCGCCGGCCAGGACGTATGCCTGGACCAGCGCCACGCTGGTGCCGAGACCGGTCAGCGGGCTCGGGCTCGCGGCGGCGTCGCCGATCAGTGCCACTCGTCCCTGTGACCAGCTCGGCAGATGGATCTGGCCGAGCTCGGCCGAGGCGAAATCGGTGGCGTTCTCCATGGCTGACATGAGTTGCGGAACCCGCCAGCCGACTCCGTCGAACTGCCGCGCCAACAGTTCCTTCTGCTCCTGACGGCTGGTCGGCACGGCCATCCCACGCGGCATCCGCAGGCCCAGCGAGGCTTTGGCTTCGCCGGCGACTCGGCCTGGTCTGATCGAGGCGTTCCGACCGCTCCCGGCCAGATACATCTCATACCAGCCGTCAAGATCGCCAGGGTCCGGCGCGGTGAACCAGGAGATGAGGCAGCCCAGCGACCTTTTGCCGTCGCCGAATGCCAGGTTCCGCACCACCGAACCCAGCCCGTCGGCGCCGATGACGAGATCGAACCGCTGCCGCTGCGTCCGGGCAAAGGCCACATCGACACCGTCGGCATCCTGGGCGAGTTCGGTGATGGTGTCGTCGAAGACATACTCCACCGCGTCGCGCGTGGCGTCGAACAGCACACTGGCGATGTCGCCACGCAGGATCTCCAGTTCGGAGATGAAACCTTCGCCGTCGAACGCGTCGACCCCCATCCGGGCCCGTACCCGGCCGCGACCATCGACCCAGGACATGCCCCGTTGCCGGAGTGCCAACGTCCGGATGGCGGGCAGCAGACCCATCCGCTCGATCACGGTCCGGCCGGCGCCGCGCAGGTCCACTGCTTGTCCGCCGAGTCGCAGATCGGCGGACCGCTCGACCACGACGACCCGGTGACCGGAGCCGGCGAGCCAGAACGCCACACTTGGGCCGGCGATCCCGGCCCCGCTGATCAAGATATTTGCCATACAGTGAAAGTACGGCGTACAGAGGCAATCCTGCCGGACTGTACTGCTTCCGTACTAGGACACTGGAGGTCAGCCGATGCCTGTTTCCGCGTCTGAGCGGATCGTTGCCGAGCTCCGCGCGCGGATCGATTCTGGCGAGCTGGCGCCGGGAGATCTGCTGCCGTCAGCCCGCCGGATCAGTCGCGACTGGCACGTGGCGATCGCGACCGCCACCCGCGTCCATGCCGGTCTGCGGGAGGCCGGGCTCGCCGAGACCCTGCCCGGGGTTGGCGTTGTGGTGCGGCGGCCCAAGCCCCGAGCGACCAGCCGGGCACCCTTGCGTACCCAGGTGGTGGTCGCGACGGCGATCGCCATCGCCGACACCGAGGGCATGGACGGCGTGTCGATGCGCCGGCTGGCCGTCGAACTGGACCTGGCGCCGATGTCGCTCTATCGGTACGTGAGCGACAAGGACGATCTGCGGACGAAGATGCTCGATGCAGCGCTCGCCCAGTGGCAGCCGCCCGAGCGAGGTGACGCCGGTTGGCGGGAGTGTCTGGAGGCCGCGGGCCGCGGGCTATGGCAGCTGTTCCGCCGGCATCCCTGGCTGGCCGCCACACTGTCGCTCGCTCGTCCGCCGATCGTGCCCGGCGGCATCGGCTGGACCGAGTGGGTGCTGTCGGCACTGAACGGATACGAGCTGGACCTGTCCACGCGGTTCGACATCCACCTGGCCCTGTTCGGCCTGATCCATGGGATGGCGAGCAACCTCGAGACCGAGACAGCGGCCACCGCGGCGACCGGGCTGAACGCCGACGAGTGGATGGACGAGCAGTTGCCGGCTCTGCGGGCCATCGTCACCGAGGCCGGCTATCCGCATCTCCATCGGCTGGTCCACACCACGTACGACTTCAGCCTCGACCGCGTCGTCGAGCGGAGTCTGCGCTACTTCCTGGACGGGCTCGAAGTCGAACTCAAGGGTGCCATGGCACGCCGGTCGGGGTGAGCGCTACTGATCAGTAGGTATCAAAGCAACCTTTTCGGCACTCGGAGCGTAAAGGAGTTACTTCTATCCACCGAAGGAGGTTGATCACCATGTCTGGTCGAACTGTCAGGATCGCCGGAGGGGTACTCGGCGTCGTGCTGGCCGGATCTACGCTCGGTGCGGCATCGGCCGCGGCGGCGGACTCCTATGACGGAAGGGCGACTGCCAATGGCGGCTTGACGGTCCGAGCGCTACCGACAACTGCGTCGGCGGCCAAGGGCTCGATTGCCAAGGGCAAGGTCTTCCCGATCGTCTGCAAGGTGCGTGGCACCTCGGTCGACGGCAACAACATCTGGTACGCGTTGCCACCGACGCTGGGGGAGTGGGTGTCGGCTCGGTACGTCGAGAACGTCGGACCGGCGCCACGCTGGTGCGGCAACGACGAGCGCTTCGTCGGCCGTACGACCACCACGCTCACCAAGCGCGTCGCTCCGACCACCGCTGCTGCGTCGGCCGGCACTCTCGGCAAGGGTGCTGGCGTTGACATCATCTGCAAGCTCAACGGGAAGAGCGTCGACGGCAACAAGAAGTGGTACTACCTGACCGACGGCCGTTGGGTGGCTGCGCGCTATGTCACCAACGTCGGCCGGGCGCCGGGATGGTGCAACTGATCCACCTGATGGGGGGCGTTCGGTCCGGGCAGTGGGGACCTGCCCGGACCGAACACCGCGCTGGCACAGGGTTACAGTCGTTGGACATGGCCGTAGGTGAAGTCGGCATCGGCGCGCGAGCTGCGGAAGACGCGTCGTCGTTGTCATGATCCTCCCTGACGTGCGGGATCCCCGGTTCATCACGATCCGTCGTGGCGGCACCTTGACGGACTCCGACCACCGGTTGCTGGCGCTCTGGGCGGCGTCCTGCGCGGAGCATGTGCTGGAGCTGTTCGAGTCCGCTCATCCTGGTGATCCGCGACCACGGCAGGCGATCGACCACATCCGCGCCTGGGTTCGTGGCGAGGTCACGATGATGGAGTCCCGCGCCGCCGGCGGTCACGCCATGGGCGCGGCGCGTGACAAGAGGGGAGCAGCACGGTTCGCGGCGTATGCCGCCGGACAGGCCGGCGCCGTGGCCCACGTTGCCGCACACGATCTTGGTGCGGCCGCCTATGCGATCAAGGCCGTACGCGCTGTTGCTCCACCAGGTGAGGCCGGCGTCGCCGGTCGGCTCGAGTGCCAGTGGCAGCGCGATCAGCTTCCCGATGAGATCCGGGAACTGGTGCTGGACGACCAGCGTCTGCGTAGCGACATCTGTTGGTCGGCCTTCGACTGAGAGCTCAGCTTCGAGCAGGCAGCACGCAGAACTCGTTGCCCGAGGGATCGGCATAGATCCGCCATGGCAGGTCGTCACGATCGCGGGGGAGTTCTCGGCCTCCGCGCTGGGCGATGGCCACGGCAATCCCGTCCGGATCCTCTTCCGGCTCGAGCCGGACGTCGAGGTGTAGCCGGTTCTTCGGGGAGTCCTTGGGGCGTCGCTCAGGGCACAGCTCGAGCAGCGGCCCCCGCCGCGATGGATGGCGCAGCGACGGCAGACCCGCGCCGGGTGCCTCGATCCAGCCGGTCAGCCAGGACCAGAACCCGACGTCGCTGTCTGGGTCGGCGGAATCGAGGGGGAGTGCCGCGATTGGGCCGGTGTCGACGTACGCCGCCCGGTCCTCCATCACACAGCAGGGATTGCCCTCCGGATCAGCGAGCACCACCCAGGGCACGTCGCCCTGGCCGATGTCGAGGGGCCGAGCACCCAGACCGATGAGCCGATCGACCTCCTCCTGCTGGCGATGGCCGCCGTAAAGGTCCGGATGGAGCCTCGGCAGCTTCGATGGCGGCTCCGCGACGCGCTGGAAGCACAGGTCCAGCACCGGACCGCCCTCGACGGTGAGCCGGGTCTCGAACCCGCCGGGCTCGTCGGTGAGCCGCTCGCCACCGACCACGGCTTCCCAGAACCGGCCTAGTCGCTGTGGATCGACGGCGTCGAAGACGAGGTTCTCCAGGTACATGAACCCACGGTAGGCCGTCGATGCTGAGTCTCGGCTCGGTGAGTAGGTCGTCCTCTGAATACGGGTGGTGAATACGGGGCGAGTAGCTCACTCTCCCGCGAGCGGAAGGACGTGAGGCCCGTCGGATGCCATGACGATCGACCGCAGGAGATTGTCGTGTCTACCTCGCGAGAGCCAATGCTTCAGTGCGACGGACGTGGTCGGTGGCATGGGTAGGTAGGTCCGCCATGTCGGGGGCGATCTGGAACCAGCGGAGCTCGCCCTCTGTGCATTCGTCGGGATCGGGGACATCTGGTGGGACGTGGCAGTGAAGTAGTAGGTGATCCGAAGCTCCTCACCGTTGTCTCGGAGTGAGACGTACCGCAGCGTGAGATCGCGGATCTGATCAGGGGACAGGCCGACTTCCTCCTCCAGTTCACGGAGCGCAGCCTGGGTTGGTTCGCGAATCTCGTCGGGGTCAACGTGGCCACCGATACCGACCCACGAGTCTCGAACAGCAGACGACCCGACCCGATACAGGAGCAGCATCCGGTCAGCGCGGATGAGAAAGATCGATGTCATCTGTCGCGCCGAGCGGAGGTTCATTGCGGCAGGCTCGCACACCATGACCACAGCGAGCCTGGACCACGCCGAGGTGGCCGTCAGTCAGCTTGCTGGGTTTGTCAGCACGTCCTGGTCGGCGCTGAACGGCTTCTTGTTACTGACCCTCGCCAAGTATCGATCACGACACGTGTTTCGTCGTCAATACCCGAGATACCGAACCACTCGTCGAGTTCGAGGTCGCCGTACATGCTACGAAACGCCGACTCTGCGGTGTGACCAAATCGGGCCAGAACCTCGTGGCGCTCCTCGACATCGAACGATCGTCCGTGAAGTCTCGCCATCGCATCGGCATTCGCGAAGGACACCAGATAGTCGGCGGTAGCGGCGTCATCGGTGACGTCGAGAACGCGCAGAAGGACCGCTGCGACGAGTCCGGTTCGGTCCCACCCGGCTCCGCAGTGGAAGAGAACTGCGCCATCGTCGGCAGTTGCGATTGCCCTCAGCACCTCGGCAAGCCGGTGCGGAAGATCCCGGATGTGCGCGAGGTAGTAGAGAGGGGTTCCCCACCGACCATTCAACTCAATCGGATCCCAGAAATCCCGTTCGTCACCGTCCAAGTCCACGCGCACAAGTCGGATGTCGTCTGGTACGTCTCCGGTGTACTCGCATGGTCGTCGCAGATCGATGACGGTGCGCACACCGTGAGTTCGGAGTTCCCCCATGCTGACGCGCTCAAGCGATCGAGCATCTCGGCACGGATGAACACCCCGGTCGGTGTCACCGAACCGTCTTGGCGCTGCAGGCCGCCGAGGTCGCGAACGTTGGCGAGTCCCTCAATGACAAGCGGAGGCAGCACGCGACGAGTCTCACATCACTTGCTCAGCGATCCACCATGACGTACAGTTTTCTGTACGGAGGTGGTCATGAAGACTATGAGCTACACGGAGTCTCGCGCAAAGTACGCCGAGGTGCTCGACGCGGTCGTCAACGACCGCGAGGAGGTCGTCATCACACGGGCCGGGCACGAGCCTGCGGTCATCGTGTCACTGGACGACTATGAGTCCCTCAAGGAAACGGCGTACCTGCTGCGCAGCCCAGCCAACGCGCGACGCCTGCTCGCATCCATCGACGAGCTCGAGTCTGGGAAAGGTGTGGAGCGGGAGCTGATGGAGTGAAGGTCGTCTTCAGCACTCGGGGCTGGGACGATTATCTGTGGTGGCAGCGGCAGGACCGCAAGCTCCTCAACCGGATCAACCAGCTGATCCGGGACGTCATGCGAAACGGCAATGAGGGCATCGGCAAGCCAGAGCCGCTGAAGCACGGTTTTCAGGGCTATTGGTCTCGCCGGATCAACGACGAGCACCGTCTGGTCTACAAGGTTGTCGATGACGAGGTGCGGGTCGCGGCGTGCCGCTACCACTACGAGAGATAGCCACCTCATGAAAGTGATATATCAGCCCGACCCGGGCCTGACCGGTCCTCCTGTCGATCCCGGACTGGAAAGCGGCGCTGGCGTCGTGTGTTGAGTCCCTGAGACCTGGTGGCCGCCTGGTGTTTTCAGTTCATCACCCCGCGTTCGAAGAGCTCCTGCCGACCCGGAGCTCTCTCGGCCACTACCGGACAGAACAGTATTTCGATATACATCAATGAGGTCATCGCCTTGGGATGTCGCATTGCCGAGGTGTGCGAGCCACGTCTCGACGCAGTGGTTGCGCACGAGAGCACGATTCAGGGCATCGAGGCGCACACACGACTTCCGAACTTCGTCATCGTCGCGGCGGTGAAGGACTGAGGCGATGCGTTCAGCGTCCGAACCAAGGCGACGGCGGAATATCGGCGCCGCCGGGACGTTGCGGCCAGTATGACGACACTCGGCATCATCGGAGCAGGCAATATCGGTCGACAGGTTGCCCGGGCGGCTGTCGGACTCGGATACGACGTCGTGATTGCGAACTCGCGAAGACCAGAGACCCTGCGCGACTTGATCGGCGAGCTAGGCCCAAGAGCTCGCGCGGCCACGGCTTCAGAGGCAGCGGCCGCCGCGGACGTCGCCATCGTCGCGGTGCCGCTCCGCGCCTACCGCGACGTCCCGGTGGAGCCGTTGGCCGGCAAGATCGTGCTCGACGCCAACAACTACTACTGGGAGCGCGACGGTCACATCGAGGCCCTCGATCGTGGGGAGACCACGACCAGTGGTTTGCTGCAGCAGCACCTGCCGACCTCGAAGGTCGCGAAGGCGTTCAACCACATCATGGCCAAGGACATCACCAGCGATGGGTACCCGGCGGGCGATCCACGGCGGCGAGCCCTGGCCACCGCCAGCGACGATTCGGGCGCGACAGCCTTCGTCACCGACTTCTACGATCAGCTGGGTTTCGACACCGTGAACATTGGGCCGCTTGCCGAGTCCTGGCGGGTGGAACGTGATCGTCCTGCCTATGTCGTTCGACAAACCGCTGACGAGCTGCGCGAAAACCTGACGAGGGCCCAGCGCACACTCTGACGCTCGTCCAACGCTGGAGAATGCAGGCGCGCCTCCACTACAGCTCTTGTCCGATAAGCAACATTATGTCAAGTAGTGTGTGTTGCACCGCTTCCCCTGCCTCCTGATGCGGGGCTCGGTTTGTCCTGTCTCAGCTGGGTCGTCGCAGGCTCACTGAACCTGACGCATTCGCGGATCTGTCTCATCGCTGGCGCGCGAGTCTGGTAACAGTCGACCAGGCTGATGGCTGGTCTCAGCGCTTCGAGTCGCTCCCTCCGGTCCGCGTCCCTCGGGCGTTCAAGGGCCAGCGCAACTTCGCCGGCTCCTAGTCGTCGTCGACGAGATCCATAACCTCAACCTCGCCATGGCGAGGCGGTCCTTCCAGCGCCAGCGGTAAGACCTCGGACAACCGACCTCCTACGAACGTCGCTCTCTTGCCGAATCGACCGCATCTTCAGGATCGGCTCTTGGGTCCTCGAATCGACGAACGCCCTTAACGGCGAATGGAAGGATCGTGGTCACAACCAGTCCGATCCCCGATGCAACGAGCACCGGCTCGAGTCCGAATCTTCTGACGGCGAAGGGCGTTGCTGCTAGGCCGACTGGGTCAAGCCCGAGTTGACCGAGGTAGTCGAGTGAAGCGACGCGAGCTAGCGCTTCGCTCGGGATCGCTGCGCGATGATGACAAGAACCCAGCGGTGCTGCCAGACGACTCGGAGGCCGGCCAGCGTCTCATCCATAAACGATGCTGACGGCCTGGACCGGGTATCGGAGCCCAGGTTGCGGGAGACGACAAGCAGCGTCACGACACTCACGGCGAACGTGGCGAGATCGATCGCGAAGGCCCACTCGACGCTCAGAGCTGTCACAACCACACCGCCGATGGCCGGACCAACAATGCCGGCGGTGCGTGAGCTGGTGGTGATCAACGCGTTCGCGGACTGGATGACTTCGTTTGGCACCAACGCCGGGATGAGTGCGCGTTGCGCCGGTGCGAACAGGGCCTGACCGCCACCCATCAGCACCCCGCAGAGGACTAACAGACCTAGGTGTGCCTGGATCGGGAGGAGCATGAATCCGGCGACGGCGACAAGTCGGATGAGGTCCGCGGCGGCCATGACGTTCGACCGCTTGAAGCGGTCGGCGACGACCCCGCCGGCCAGCACGGAGACCGCAAAGGCGAGACTCTGCGCACCGAGCACCAGTCCTAGATCGGCAGGATTGTCGCGTCGTTGGAGGATGAGAATGCTCAGCGTCGCAAAGAAGATGCCGTCACCGACTGCACTGAGCGTTTGACCGATCCAGTACCACTTGAACAAGCCGTGGCGTAGAGGCTGGAGCATCAGCGGACTTCTCCGAGCGGCATCGGCGGTTCCCCGCCGCATGGTCTTCCCAGGAGAGAAGTAGGGCCCTGCTCTTCAAGGTGCCCGGACATGGTGAGCGACGCTAGCGACGACTCGCGCAGGCGGTCAACAGATATTGGCGGCGCTCGGGGATCGCTCAACGCGCTACGCACGATGACCCGCTACGGGGCTGGCACCACCAGATCCATGAAGTGGTCGTGGGCCGTGAGTTTCGTCGTTGGACAACGCCTCGACGCGGACGAGGTCGATATACCAGCCGCCAGCGAGCGCACCCGTGAACGAGACGGGTCGAGTGAGTTGGACGCCTTCGTCAACCAGCAGATAGCAGCGATCATGGTCAGGGCGACCCGGACCCGCCACTGCTGCAGCAGCTGCACGTCGTAGGTCACGGCGTCAGAGCCAGAGCGCACGCCTGAACACCAGTGCCCGCTGCGATGCAACACCTGCACGGCCTGAAGCAACACTCCTGAAGTATGTCGTAGGCCGGTCGTCAAGCTGACGATGCCAGAAGCACACGAGTCGCGCTTGGATCGGTGTTCCTGGACGCGCAGGCCGAGCCCGCTCTCCCCCGTCAGCGTCTCTCCAGACCTCGAATGATCAGGTCCGCGACTGCGCGTGATTCCGACGCCCACCCGGGACGGTCGGTGGCAGATCCGATGCCGTGTAGCGCGATCATCACAGCACCTGGGGCGACGTCGTCACGGATGGCGCCGTCAGCGGCCGCGCGGGTCATCAAGTCGGCGACCGTACGCTCGAGCTCACTGCCGCCCTCGGCTTGGGTCGCGGGGTCAACAACGGCGGCCAGGGTGCGCGCGAGCGCTGCGTGCTCGACCATGTAGTCCACGAACCCCCGTAGGAACGCGTTGAGGCTTTCGCCAGGTGGTCGCGTCGAGTCGAGGGCTTGCCCGCAGAGGGCGGCCACCTCGCCCTGGTAGACCGCCGCCGCCAACGCCTCCCTGGTGGGGAAATGCCGGTAGAGAGTCCCCACCCCTACCCCAGCCCGCGCCGCGAAGTCGTCAAATCGCAGCTGCTCATCGTGCTCGAACACCGCACGAGCAGCCGCGATGATCGCGTCCCGATTGCGGCGAGCATCGGCTCGCAATGCCTTCTCCTCGGTCATCAGCACCCCTCTTGACAATCGGAGACTATCTCCATATCGTCAGTAAGTGGAGATAGTCTCCAGACTGTCGGATGGGTGCGACAGTGCGGATTCTCATGTTCGGTCGCGGCGTCATTGCGACGATCTATGGCCAGGCCTTCCAGGAAGCTGGGCACGATGTCGAGTTCTTGGTCCGCCCGGGCCGCGCCGCCGAGTACGGCGAGAGCGTGCAGACAGACCTTATCGACACGCGTCGCGCCCTACGAGGCCAACGAACTGCCAGCACGTTCAAGACGCGCCTGCGAGAGTCCGTCGAGCTGGAAAACGAGTTCGACCTGGTCGTGCTCAGCGTTGGGCATCATCAGCTGAGGGAGGCAGCGGCCTACCTGGCCCCGCGAGTCGGCGCGGCCACCGTGCTGGTTTTCGGCAACGTCTGGGACGAACCCCTCGCCGCGGTCGCCCCGATCCCTGCCAACCAGGTGATATTCGGTTTCCCGCAGGCCGGCGGAGGCTTCACAGACGATGGCGTCCTCCACGGTGGCCTACTCCGATCGGTCATCCTCGGCACCACAGGGGCGTCACCCAGTCGACGGGAGCTGACGGTGCGAGCGGCTTTCCAGCAAGCAGGTCTGCGCATCAAGGAGGAGGCCGACATGCGCGGCTGGCTGTGGCTGCACTTCGCTTCGGACGCCGGCATGTTCTCTCAGGCGCTGAAGAGCGGAGGGCTGGCAAACATGATCGGAGATCGCCGGGCGCTCCGAGAGGCATTCCTGACAAGCCGCGAGTTGCTACCGGTCCTCAAGGAACGGGGCGTCGATCTGCGTCGGCACCCCGAGGCGATGCTCCCCTATCGGCTACCTCGCTTGACCGGCACTGCGTTCGCGTTGGCCACCCTTGTGCTTCCCATCGCACGGGCAAGCCTCGCGGCACACACCGACCCGAACGTGGCAGAACCCCGCGCGGTCTTGGATGACGCCCTGCGCACGTCCCGCCAGCTCAACATCGCGACTCCGCGCCTCGAGCAATCCGTCCGATAGCGTGGCCTCTGGTCAATGACAGGTTGTCTGAGACCGGACACCAAGCTGGTGCCAGTGGTCTCGATCTGGCCAGCTTGTCTCAGGCGGCGATGTTGATGCCGAGGGTCCCACCGAGGGCGCGGGCGATGCGGGCGAGCATGACACCGCCGGGCGCCTGGGCCCCATTCTCGATCGCGGAGATGACAGCTTGGCGGGTACCGGCCCGCCGAGCCAGCTCGGTCTGGGAAAGCCCGGCCGTAGTGCGGGCGTGGTACACCAGCTCGGCAAGCTGCAAGCGGGCTTCAGCGTCGACGGTCGCGGCGTCGTACTCGGCGCGCTCGGTGTGAGTCATGGTTGCCAGGGATTCTTCTCTGACCTGCTCCCATGGAGTCGTGGTGCTCATCGCTTCCCATCCTTCTTCTTTCACCGGCGTCGACGCGGCGCACGATATCCCGCTCATGCTCGGTCAACGGCTCGAGTCGAAGGTAGGCGATCCCCAGCAAACCTGGTCATTCTGACCAGGGTCCTTTCTCGACAGCTGTTCCAGGCTGAAGCTGACCGCGCGGAGTCTTCGGCGGTCGGATCTGGCGGGACGAGGACTGGAGCGGAGATGTCGAAAGAGAAGCAGGCAACGTACGCGTACGTCTGGGGCTACAACAACACCGGAGAGCTCGGTGTCAACCACGCGGCCAGGGTCTACTCCCCTCGGCCGGCTCGTTTGCCGGCCGGCATCGTGGATCTGCAGGGTGGGGCGAACTTCACTATTGCGCTGACCGAGTCGGGTCGGGTGTTGACCTGGGGCAGCAACGAGCATGGCCAGCTGGGTGACGGCAGCCGTCGCCCACGACGTACCCCTCAACAGGTGAGGCTGCCGGAGGGTCATCGGGCTGCCGCCATCGCCGCCGGCACCGACCACGTCGTGGTCGTCACAACCCGTGGGCACCTGATCACCTGGGGTCGCAACCACCGTGGTCAGCTCGGCACCGGCGACCGGGACGACCGACTATCGCCGAAGGTGGTGCGGGCCGAGACCGTGAGGAAGGTGGCCGCCGGCGACGGGATCTCCGCCGCGATCACCCCAGGTGGCCGACTGCTGACCTGGGGTCGCAACGGCCAGGGCCAGCTCGCCCAGAAGGGCTCGGTACCTGTTGGGCGCGACGTGCTGAAGCCGATCCACGCCCGCCAGGTGAGCGAACCGGTATCGGCGGTCGACGCAGGGCTGCGGCACCTCGTGGTGCTGACCTCGGACGGTGACGTGCTGATGTTCGGTGTCGACGTCGCCGGTCTGCCGCTCGGCAAGAAGATGGCGCTCCCGGCCCGTTGGGGGCAGGTCCGCACGATCGTCGCCGGCGAGGACCACACGCTTGCCCTGACCCGTCGCGGAGTGATCCTGGGTTGGGGCGCCAACGATCTAGGCCAGCTCGCCACTGGCGACAGCGCGCACCAGCTGAGCCCGGTGGTGGTGAAGCTGTCGGGCGTACGAGGCCAGGTGACACAGATCCGCGCAGGTCACCGCCACGGACTCGCGCTGACCGACAAGCACGAGGTGTACGCGTGGGGCGACGGGTCGTTCGGCGCGATCGGCACCGGTGGTCAGAAGCCGGAGGCCACCAGCGTGCTCACTCCGCAGCGCGTCTCGCTGCCCGGTGTCGTCGCCACGGGTCTGGGCGGTGGCGGCTACGGGTCGGTGGTGTTCGTCCGCCGCGGCCCAGGCGTTCGCCTCGAGCTCGACCCACCCACCGCGACCAGCCGGCCCGGCCGCAGTGTCCGATACACCATCCGGACGGTCGACGCGTTCGGCACAGATCTCGGTCCGGCCCCCGCCGGCGTGGCCGTGGTGGTCCGGGGCGGGACCGCCTCCCACACCTCCCCTCGTGCCACCACGGTGACCGCGCCCGAGGTGGGCACCTATTCCGTCGTCGCTCGCGCCGGTCACCTGATCGGTCGGGCCACCCTCAGTCTCTCGAAAGGACCCCAACTCTCGAAAGGACCGCAGCGATGAGCGCAGAACTCGTACCCGCCGAAGACCCTGCTGCCGCAGCAGAATCTGCGTTTCGGCGCCCCGGAGCCTTTGGGCGGCGGGCCCTGCTGGCCGGGCTGCTCGGTCTGGGGGTCGGCACCTACCTCGATACCTCGCCGTTGACCTCCTGGACGGCGTATGCCGCCAAACCCACCGCCAAACCCAAACGTGCCGCTGCCGACACCCCGCCTACTCAGCCGGGCCCGTACGCGATCACCGCGACGAGCGAGCTGTCCGACGACGTGTTCGCCACCGATGACGTGCTGATCGGGGTCGACGACGAGGTGCTGCCGTTCTTCAACCCCTTCAGCAAGACGGTCGAAGCGCTGGTGCTGTCCGGCGGCAGCCTGCACCACCTGCACCGGGACCCGACCCAGGCCACCGGTTGGGCCTATGCCGACTTCGACCTGCAGCAGACTCTGACCTCGGTCACCTCCGTGGCGGTCGCCGCGGACGGCGCCAACGTGTACGCACTGCTGTGGGGTGATCCCGACCCGGAGGACAACTGGTCCGAATCCCCGTACTGGTTGACCTGGCTGGACGACGCGACCAGCTGGGACGAGGGCTTCATCGCGCCCCTCGACGACGACACGTACCCGCCGAGTCCCGGGCCGATGAAGGGCGGCGTCTCCCGCGAAGGCGTGCCGTACTTCTACAGCACCGCCGTCGCCGGAACCACCACCAGCCTGGTCGCCTGGATCACCACCGGTGACCCGTCCGAGCCGATCGTGGCGCAGGACCTGGCCGACCTCGACACGACGAGCTCACCGGTGCAGGACTACCTGATCCTGTACGACACAAATGCCAGCGACACAGTCGGCTATGCCCTGGTGCTGCAGGCCGACGGGACGCTGTCGGTCTACCAGCAGCAGGGCGAGACCTTTCCGGCGGTGCCGATGACCACCGCGGGCGCGGCCGGGGTCACCGAGCTGATGTGGGCGTGGACGACACCGACCAGCACCACCGGTCTGCCGGGCTACGCCTTCCAGGGCAACGTCCCGACCGTCGGCGAGGGAGCGTTCTTCTGCGACGAGCAGGGCAACTTCACCCGGGTCGCCGACGCGCCTGAGGCCGGGGCCAGCACCGTGGCGGTCTGGCTGCAGAACGACCAGTACACCGTGAACCTGCTCGACAGCAACGGCGTCCTGCAGACCATCCAGCAGACCGCGCCCGGGGCCTTCGCCGACCCACTGCCGATCGCCAACGGCATCCCCGGCAGCGCCAAGCCCGGGCTGATCGCGGTCTACGGAGTGCCGACCGACCCCACCCAGGCCACCCTGTTCGGCGTCGGCGCCGACGAGACCCTCAGTGTGCTGAGCCTCGACGCCGGCGGCTGGACCCAGACCCAGGTGCGGCAGAACGACGTCGTCGCCTCGGCGATCACCGCCTATCGGGTGACCATCAACGTCCAGGACAGCAACGGGATGGCAGTCCAGTACGGGCAGGCCCAGCTCACCACCGACCGTCCGGTCGGGCTGTGGCAAGACATCGGCAGCACCATCGCGATGCCGGGGACCCCGGTCACCCTGACCGGTGACCTGAGCGGCCAGATCATCGTCAGCGTGCCGGCCGAGGAGATGGACACCGCCGCCTTGACCGCGCAGGCGCTGGACGGCAACGGTCAGCCCAGTGGGTCGGTGCTGAACGTGATCGGCGACTACGACGTACGCAACTTCCTGGCCGGCAGCGCGGCCTTGAACGATCTCGGCACCATGGACGCCACCACGCTGACCGGTGCGACCAACTCCGACGGCAGCAAGCTGCTTCCCGGGCTGGATCCGAGCACCGCGGGTTCGCTGGTCACCGGGCTAGGTGCCGCGGTCACGGCCGGCAACGGAGCCCCGCCGGCAGCCGGAGCGATCAAGGCCTACAAGCTCGAACGACGCGGCAAGAAGCTGACGGCCTCGACCTCCCGCGACGCGACCGCGTACGGCTCGACGGTGGTGGCCGGTTCCCTCGGCAGCTTCTTCCGCTCCATCGGCCACGCCCTGCGGCATGCCTTGGCCAAGGTCACCTCGGCGGTCGTCCGATGGGCCGACGACCTGAAGCAGTGGGTCGTGGATCTGGCCACCGATGTCGCCGACCTGGCCACGTATGCGATCAACGACATGCGCGACGCGTTCCACGTGATCGGCGGCTGGTTCACCACCTTAGGCGCCGACATCGTCAAGGCGGTGAACTGGCTCAAGCGGGAGATCCTCGGGATGCTGACCGGGGTCGGGAAGAACGCCACCACCATCGGCAATCTCCTCGGCGACGGTCCCGACCAGCTGATCGGCATCGTGAACGGGATCGAGAAGCAGGTCGACGGCTGGTTCGCCACCCAGGAAGCCGCGGTCACCGGCTGGATCACCGAACTCGCCGACGCGGTGGAGGACGCCACCTTCGGCTCCTCCCAGCCGCTGTCCACACCACCATCGGACACCGGCAGCGCGAGCGCGATGAACGACCTGGGCAAGACCGTCGGCTGGATGTCCAAGGTGGTCAACGACTGTCCCGGCAAGTGGCTGTACGACAAGCTGATGCAGCACCTGCCGCAGGATCCTGGCCCGAACCTCAGCGGTGACTTCGACGCCGTGCTGCAAGACCTGACCAACGCGTTCACCGACAGTGTCGACCTGGCGTACGACATCGCCAACACCATCTGGACCTCGCTGAAGGACTTGAACAGTCGCGGCGCACTCACCGAGGCCAAGGTGTCGGACTGGTTCAGCGACATCAACGCCGCTGCGGTGAAGGCACTGCAGCTGTGCGACGCGATCGCCGACACCGTGCTGGACTTCGTCAAGGCCGTGCTGAACATTCTCGACCGCTATCTGAAGTACCAGTGGTCACTGACCTCGATCAGCCCGATCCTCAAGCTCATCCTCGACGAGCTCGGCTTCGACCCGACCATCAGCCTCAACCGGCTGGTCAGCCTGGTCGCGGCGTTCCCGCTTACCCTGGTGCGGACCTTGACCGGGCTGAACCCGGTGTTCTCCCCCGACAGCGAGACCGCGACTGCCACCTCCGACAGCGGCGACAAGTTCTGCTACACCACCGGGGCCATCGCCCAGTTCATCTGGACGGTCGCCGACGTCGGCGGCGACTTCGAGCTGGTCGCGGCGAAGAAGGACGGCCCGCGGGGGCAACAGCCCGGGATCATCGACTACTTCGACATCATCTGCCCGATCCTGGAGACGCTGCTGCTGATCCCGGGCCGCGACGACAACCTGGTCTGGAACGGGTTTCCCACCGACACCAATCTGCCCGGGCTGCTGCCCGGGGCGATCTTCAGCTCGGTCGTCACCCCGTTGTTCAAGATCGCCGCCAAGGCCAAGGCCGCCGCACCGACCCCGGACCCGAACGTCATCCAGTACTACAACGAGGCACCCGCCTCACCCGATCCGCTCTCGCAGTACTACGGGCCGATCGTGAGCATGCTCGCCGCCGGTGCCAACGGCGTGCTCGGTGGCATGTACAGCTACAAGAACGCCAGCTCCACCGGCGGCGAGGTGGAGGCGATCCTCGGCACGGTGTTCGGCAACGCGTCCAACCTCGCTTCGCCGCTGACCACCTGGTGGCTCAACGAGAGCACCGAAGACGTCCCGCTGCTGGTCAAGATCGTCATCGACGGTGTCGCGGGCTTCGGTGCCGGAGCGATCTATGCGGCCAGTGCCTGATGCACCGACCGACCAGCAGTGCCAGGCATACCACGAAGAGAAGAAGCCAACGAAGAGAAAGAAGCCAGGGAGCGACACGATGATCATCACCGCAACCCACGGAAACCACCTGCTCGAGAAGGGGTTCTTCGCCGACGAGAATCTGGACTTCGCCACCCGCGGAGTGCTCGGTCGCGCCGTCCACGGTGCCAGCGAGATCGGTGAGGTGCTGGCCACCATCGGCCGGATCCGACACAGCTCGGACTGGGCGCCCCAATGGGCGCTGACGGCGCAGACCGTTCGGCGCGAAGCAGACAGCGCGAAGGCCGGCGGCCATCTCGTCAGTGCACGTTCCGGCTATCTGCGGGCCGCGACCTACTGGGCGTGCGTCGTCGACGGGCTGTCCACCACCAACGCAGAGCCCGAGCTCCTTGCCGCCTTCCGTTCCCATCGGGATGCCTGGGATGCCTTCATCGACTGCTCGCGGGGAGCGCATCTCCGCCTCGACATCCCGTACGAGGACGGCTGTCTGCCGGGCTACCTGCTCCGTCCCGACGCGAGCGGCGACCGCCGCCCGACCTTGATCATCACCAACGGGAGCGACGGCTCCATCAGTGATCTGTGGACACCGACCGCCGGTGCCTTGGACCGTGGCTGGAACGTCCTCGTCTACGACGGTCCGGGGCAGCAGTCGATGCTGTTCGAACAGCTCACCCACTTCCGACCCGACTGGGAGGCCGTCCTCACGCCGGTGGTCGACGCTCTCATCGCGCGCGACGATGTCGACCCGACGCGTCTCACCGGGTTCGGCGTCAGCCAGGCGGGCTACTGGCTGCCCCGCGCGCTGGCCTTCGAGCACCGGCTGGTCGGCGCCGTCGTCGACCCGGGTGTGGTGGACGTGTCCGCCAGCTGGACCCGGCCGCTCAGCGGCGGGATGGTGCGGATGCTCCGGGAGGGAAACCGGGACAAGTTCGACCGGGACATGCGACTGGCGACGAAGATCCCGAGCCTGGGACGTACGCTGGCCTGGCGCAGTCGTCCGTATCAGCACACCGACTGGTACGACCTCTACCGCACCGTCATGGAATACCGCCTCGATGCCGAGCTCGCCGCGCAGATCCGGACGCCGCTGCTGATCACCGCCCCCGATCACGAGCGTTTCTGGCCCGGTCAGTCACAGCAGCTCGCCCAGCTGGTCGCCCATGCCGAGACGATCTCGTTCCATGCCTCCGAGGGCGCTGATCATCACTGCCAGCCGCTCGGTCGCCTGCTCACCGAGAATCGGGTCTTCAACTGGCTCGAAGAGCTGCTGGATGAGCCAGCACGTACGCCGTGAGGTCGTGGCGGGACCGCACCCCGAACTTCGCGTACAGGTTGGAGAGGTGGTAGGCGACCGCGCTCCTGGTGACGAACAGCTGACCCGCGATCTGCTGATAGCTCAGTCCCTTGGTGAGCAGCGCCAAAACGTCACGTTCGCGGTCGGTCAGCGTCGGGAGGTACGCCGAGGTCTGGGTCGGCAGCGAGGTCTCCCCCGGGCCCGGTGCTGCCACCAACGGAGCGAGGCGCTCTTCGTACGGTGATGCCCCGAGTGCGCAGTAGATCTCCAGTGCCCGCTGGCGGGCCTGCTGCGCCTCGGACCTCCTCGACGGGGGCAGCGCCTCAGCCAGGTCGGCCCAGCTGTGAGCTCGGTAGAGCGGGAGCTCCTGGTGGTCGTCGGCGGCCGCGGTTTGCAGCAGCTCGACAGCCTGCGCTTCCTGGGCTTCCAGCGCCAGCAGTCCGCGGAGCCATCCGATCAGCGCCCGGTGGGAGCGGGATGGCTGGTACGCGTCTTCCATCAGGTCTGCGCAGTGCCGGGCGAGCACCGGGCGGCCCGACCAGTGGGCGAGCAGACCGGCGTGCAGCAAGATCGAGCCATCGGCACCGGACATGACCTCCACCAGCTGGGCCAGGTCGTGGTAGTCGGCCGCCAGTGCCGCGACCTCCCCCGGTGGTCGACCAGCCGCGTGGACGCGAGCGACGCGCGCGACCATCAGCTGCAGGCGTCCCTCCGGCCAGGGTGCTCGTCGCACCGCCGCGATCGCCTTGCTCAGCTGCGCGTCTGCGTCGTCGAACCGACCCCAGACCGAGCTCAGCAGCGCGCCACCGATGTCGGGACTCCAGTGCCGCAAGGGACTGGTGCTGGTCGAGAGTCCTTGGGCGACGTTCGCCAAGCCCCAGTCCCCGGTGTACCAGCGCGCCAGGACGAGCTGAGACTGCAGCGGTGAGCTGTCCCGCTGACCGATCGACCGGTCGATCATCGCCTCGAAGTCGCGGGCGGCCTCGCGCACCTGCAGCGAGTGCAACCGGTAGACAGCACGCCACCCGAGCAGCCCCAGCATCTGGTCGGGGACGTCCATCGGGTTGTCGGGGAGCTGGGCCAGAGCCGTCGGGATGGCCGCGCTGTCCCCGTGCAGTCGTGCGGCCACGAAGCCCCGGGTCGGCGACGCCATCGGGGCGAGAGCCGGGTCGCTCACCCCGGTCTGGTCGACCGCGTCGAGTGCCTCAGTCACCCGCGCCGTACTCTGACCACCCACCAGCCGGGTGTACGCGGTCAGCAGGTGGATGCGGTAGCGGGTGATGGGTGTCGCCTGCTGAAGGGCATCGGCGGCAAGCTGGTTCAGCCGCTGCGTCGCGGCGCCGATCTGATCGCCCCGGACCAGGTGCAGGGCGGCCACGCTGGTGGCAGCAGCATCCTGGCCGACGACCTCGGCGGCCACCCGGTCGGCCCCGCCGGCTTGCGTTGCCAGCACATCGCACCACTGGCTCTCCAAGTCCAAGGCTTGCCGTTCGGCGGGGTCCGGCGTCAGGTCTCGGGCCACCCGAAAGTAGTGCGCGGACTGGCGATAGGCCCATTGCTCGTACAGCGCCGCAGCGTGTCGCGATGCCTCCTGCGCGAGCGCGTCGTCGTAGCTCTCGGCCGCGGCCACCCGATGGTCGAGGGCATCGACACCGGTGAAGACCCCGGCCGCCCGACGATGGAGCTCGCGGCGACTTGGCAACGACATCAGCTGGCGTACGGCGGCGCCGACGAGGGCATGTGCGGGACGCACCGACAGCTGCCCGGTCAGCCGTACGTGGACGAGATCGGCATCGACGAGCTCTTGGACCGCTTCGAAGGGAGCCTGCTGCTCCGCGACCTCGGCGACGTCGGAGACGGCCGACCAGCCTGCACCCAGCACCACCGTCGCCCCGAGGACGTCGCCGGCACGCGTCGAGAGCCTGGCGAGTTTGCGTTCCACGGCGGTGGTGAACGCCCGCGGGGCCGGCAGCTCACCGCGCAGACCGTCGAGCTCATCGCTGTCGAACTCGGTGAGCAGCGACGAAAGATAGAGCGGATTCCCGCCGGTGTGCCGCCACAGCTCCAGTGCCGCACCAGCGGCGAGGTCAGGATGAGCTGAGCCGATCAGCTGGATCGCGTCCTCGGCCGCAAGCCCGTCGAGCCGTAGACTGATCTGCCGGGAACGCGGACGTACCAGATCCTCGATGTCCGGCGAGCCCGGCAGCGCGGGCGTCCGCCGACCTAGTGCCAGCAGCAGCGGTGTGCCGACCAGCCGCCGGAGCAACGACCGCAGTGCCTCGACCGACTCCGGGTCGGCCCACTGCACGTCGTCCAGTCGCCAGAGCACCGGACCATCGGTCCCGAGCCAGTCGAGAGCAGCCGCCAGTTCACTGGTGGCTCGTGCCGCGGCGTCCTCGCCGAGCATCCCGTCGGTGAGCTCGATGCCCCAGTCTCGGAGCACCCCGTACGGGATCGGCACCGCGTTGCTCTCAATGCCGTCCGAGGTCGCGACCACGAAACCGACGGCCCGGTCGACGAGCTCATCCAGCAGACTCGACTTCCCCGTGCCGGCCGCACCCTCCAGGAGAAGAATCGTCGGCACTCCACCTCGCGCGGCGTCGAGAGCAGCATCGACCGCGGTCAGCTGATCAGCGGTCCAGTACAGCAACGACATGCTCCCCCACTCTCGACCACGGCGACGCCCATTCTCGACCATGGCGACGCGCGACGGATTGCCGGAAAGCCTCCCGTCGCACTCCGGCTGAGACGCGACACGCCGAGACCTGCCGATTGAGAGTCAAATTCCCATCACGAACAAATGGCTCAGTCGGCTCGCCAGCCCGCCCCAACCAACGTTGTGTGGGCGACCAAGACAACTGCCTCTGCACGCCGTCGGTGCTCGAGCCGTCAGACTGCGAGTGTGCTTCTGGCGTTGAAGTTGCTGCTCGCTCCGACATTGGTCGTCCTGTCTTCGCTGGCTACCCGCCGGTGGGGTCCGCGGCTCGGCGGGATCCTCGTCACCATTCCGATCGTTGCGGGACCGATCCTGCTGATCATCTGCCTGGAGCATGGCCCGGCATTCGCTGCGCAAGCGGCTGCAGCGTCGACGCTCGCCAACGTCGCTCTGGCGGTGTTCGCGCTCGCGCTCATCATGACGGTGGATCGCGTGCCGTGGTGGGTGGCGATGATGATCGCCTGGGCACTGGTGCTGCTCACCGACCTCGGCCTTGCAGCTGTTACGGTGCCGGCCTGGCTGGCGCTGCTTGTGGCGGTTCTTGCGCTGCACGGTGTGCAATACGTGCTGCGTCGGCAGCCAGATGACCTTCTCACCGCGACCCGCCTGCCGTGGTGGGATCTGCCCGCGCGGGCTATGGCGACAGCTGCCCTCGTGCTCACGGTCACCTGGTCGGCCGAGGTGGCAGGTCCGAACCTGTCAGGAGTGCTGGCCCCGTTCCCCATCGCGCTGAGTGTGGTCTGCGCCTTCGCTGCGGCGCAGCACGGCAGAACCGGGGTGATCGGGCTACTTCGCGGGATCGTGCCCGGCTTGGACGGTTTTGCGCTGTTCTGTTTCGTCTTGGCCGTCACCCTCAACCGGTTGCCGGTATGGATGGCGTTCACCTTGGCCACGATCTTGAGCCTCGCCTGGGCGCTAGCGCTGATCCGGTGGGGCGAGCGAAAAGGCGGTGGTACCGGCCACGCCCCGAGAACCGTGCACTACGAAGCATGAGCCGCACTGATGCATGGGCCTTGTCCGACGACACTGGCATGGGAGGTACGAGCTTCACCGCGCTGAAACGACCACTACTCGCCACTCAATGGCGGGAGCCCCCTTGCCGAGTGGCGAGTTCGGGATGCTTCGCCGCGTAAACCATCCGGTCGTCGCCCGGATGCCGGGATCTCATCTTCCACGCGGGTCCGTTCGACGCCGCCGGGCCACAGACAACCGAAGCTGAGCGGAACGGCAGTACGACTGGCGCCCCTGGGATGCCACAGATGGACGGTGATCAGCCGGACGGCCCGTACGTCTGGCGCCCCGGACCAGAGACCATCGGCACGGAGGCGTGCCCGGAGTGCGGTTCGCGCCCCCGGGCCACACACGACCGCAGATCAGCCAGCAGGCCCGTACGTCTCGCGCCCGCGGGCCAAAGACGACCGCAACTCGAGCGGAGCAGCGGTACGTCCTGCGCCCGCGGGCCAAAGACGATCGGCACGGAGGCGTGCCCGGAGTGCGGTTCGCGCCCCCGGGCCACACACGACCGCAGATCAGCCAGCAGGCCCGTACGTCTCGCGCCCGCGGGCCAAAGACGACCGCAACTCGAGCGGAGCAGCGGTACGTCCTGCGCCCGCGGGCCAAAGACGATCGGCACGGAGGCGTGCCCGGAGTGCGGTTCGCGCCCCCGGGCCACACACGACCGCAGATCAGCCAGCAGGCCCGTACGTCTCGCGCCCGCGGGCCAAAGACGACCGCAACTCGAGCGGAGCAGCGGGGTACGTCCTGCGCCCGCGGGCCAAAGACGACCCACGACGGGGCCCGCGTCCGATGCGGAGCCGGGTGAGGTCAGCGCATCAACTGCCCGCTCTTGACCAGCGCGCGCAGCCGGTGGTCCTCGCCGGTCTGCAGGGTGCGGTCCCGGGTGAGCGCGGTGAGCGTGATCTTGCCCGCGAACAGGGCGGTGCTGTCGGCGTCCCGGCGCGGCTCGTCGATGCAGTGCTCCGCGGGGCAGACCGCCCAGCCGATGGTGAAGGTCCGCGAGCCTGACGCCGTCGGGCTATAGGCGTGCACGCCGAAAGTCCCCAGACCAACCCGCGTCCAGACCGGCTTGCCAGGCCGTTGGCCGTTGGTGACATCGGGGTAGTTGACGTTGAGCACGTAGGCGTCGGTGAGCAGCCGCTTGGCGCGCAGTTGAGCGATCAGCCGAGCGCCGAAGTCGGCGGCCGCGACATAGGTCGGGCGCGTCACCGTGTCCGAGACCGGCTCGACATGACCCGAGAAGGCGATGGCCGGGACTTCATTGTCGATCCCGGCGATCGCCGAGCCGACGGTGCCGGAGTCATTGATCGACGCACTCACGTTCGGGCCGGAGTTGATGCCGGTCACCACCAGATCGGGGGCCTTCTTCCAGCCGACCAGCGCCTTCAACCCACCGTGCAGGGCGAATTTGACGGTGTCGGCCGGGGTAGCGCTGAGCGAGTCCGGCGTACAACCCGTGTCTCGGCACAACCCGAACACGGCTCCACCCGAGGGCGCCGAGGCGCAGTCGTCCTCATACCCAGCGGGCAGTGCGGTGCGCTGCTCGGCAGTGAACTGGCCGCTGTTGGTGACTGCGCCACCCGCACCGCTCATGTATCCCCAGGGAGCGATCACGACGACGTCCGCCCCGGCCGCGCACAGCGACTTGCGCATGTCGTAGAGGCCGATACCGTCCTTGCCGTTCGCGCGGGCGGCTTGCATGGAGTCGTCGTTCGACATCAGGATCCGCAGCCCTGCCAGCGGCTTCTTCGCCGGCTTCTGCGGGTGATGCTTGGCGACCGCGGTGGCGCCCAGTGTGGCAGCCGCAGCGTCAGAGCCGCCCTGGGCCGCGACCGGTTCGGCGGCCTGGGCACCGAACTGGCCACCGACGGACGTCGCTATCGCGGCCACCGCCACGGCGGCGAGCAGGCCGATTCCGTGCTTCCTTCTCATGGATGGTCCTTCCTTGCTGCCGCCCGGTCCGTCGCCATCGACGGAAGGTGCCTGGCCCCAGCAGCGCTCAGGCTGCCCATGAGGACACCGGATGGCAAGACCGAAGTCGGTTATCTGGGACGCCGGACGCAATAAGCCACGCCCCGCTGCTCGAAACGGCGTACCGTGCGTGTCACGGACCAGAGAGGCCAGGGAATGGACACGTCGGACTGGACGAGCTGGGCGCTGCACGATCCGCAGCTGGGGTTGCCGGTGCTCGGTCTCAGGCATCCGCCGGGCTGGACGGCGCAGGGCAACGTGACGTGGGTGCCGCAGCACAACGAGTCGCCGGAACACCACTGGTTCCAGGTGACCGATCCCGATCAAGTCGCGATGGTGCAGGGCTGGCCACGGTTCGACTTCACTTGGCCGGGCGGCGCGCCAGGTCAGCCGAACGGGCACGGCCGCACCTATCTGCCGCCGGACTCCCCCGACCGCCTGCTCGGTGCCGTGCTGCCGCAGCTGTTGGGGCCCGAGGCCGGACAGCCGACCCGGTTCGAGATCTATCCGTTGCCCGACTGGGCGCAGCGCTTGCACGTGGGGCCGGAGTCGATCACGCCCGGCGTGAGCTACACCGGACTGTACGCCGTGGCGGACGCTCCAACGAGGGGCACACCACGGCGGCTGGAGATTCTCGGCTTCCACTACACGGTGAGCAACCAGGCGGTGTTCTCGACCATCACCAACCACGGCCTGCTGGTCATGGTGCTCAGCGCGACCATGCAGCGGTATGACGAGTTGCGGGCCACCCTCTACGCGATCATGGACGGCACTCTGCCAAACCCAGCCTGGAACGCGGCGATCAATCAGGTCGGCCAGACGAACGCGGCGCAGTTCGCAGCGCAACAGGCAAGCATGCGTTGGGCGGCGTTCCAGGCCGAGCAGGCAGGTATCGCTGCGGTGGGCCAGGCGGCCGCCGATCTGCGCCACACCCAGGCGGGCAACGCGCAAGCGGCCTTCAACGCCATGATGGCGCCGCCGCCGGCTGCGACCGGCCATGCCGGGGTGTCGGCGCAAGAGGCCTGGCGCCACGAGTTGGGTGCGGTGACCGCGGTGGAAGACCCGAACAGCCGCGAGGGCAACACCAGGTACGTATCGTCGAGCACGGCTGTGACCTGGCAGAACGAACTCGGAGAGGTGATCGAGACCGACGACGTGAACCTCGACCCGAACATCAACTCCGGCACCACCTGGAAAGTCGTACGCCGCTACGGGGAGTGAGCACCGATCGGGGTCAGCCCCGCGCCGGCCAACCTAGGCGCCTGATCAGCTCCTGATTCCTCACTCCCCCGCCCCCGCGCCGACGAGCTCGAGATCCTGTGGTTCTCGCCAGGACTTACGCCAGGTGGTGGTGTCGATGGTGAGTCGTTCGCCGCAGTGGCTGCAATAGTCGGTGGTCGTCGTCTGCTGACCGCACGATCGGTGGATGATGTCCATCCGCACGCCGGGATCTGGGTGCGGCCGATGCCGTTCGCCCCACTGGGCCAAGGCGATCACGACAGGGAAGGTGTCAGCCCCGGCCTCGGTGAGGACATACTCCTGACGGGTGCGACCGCTGTCCTGGTAGGGCACACGGCGCAACAGCCCAGCATCGACCAGGTTGTTGAGGCGTTTGCTGAGCACGTTGTCGGCGATGCCGAGCTGATCACGGAACTGCTCGAAACGTCGTACGCCGGACAGCGCCTGCCGGAGAACGAGCATCGTCCAGGGGTCGCCCAGGATCTCCAACGAGCGCGCTATCGGGCAGTTCTCAGCGGACCAGTCCGAACGCAGCGGCATCTGCCCATTCCCCTCTCTCCTTGCCCGACTCGCTGGGCGCTGGGCTGCCACAGTTCACGGAGTCAGATCCGCAGCCGATTCCGCGGCCAACTGCTTGTCCCGGGCCACGTCGGCGGGGTCGGGCGGCTGCTCGGGCAGCCGGCGCAACGCGATCGACAGCAGCGCCGCGATCAGGCAGAGTGCAGCACCCCCGAACCAGGCGTACGTATAACTGCCGAAGGTGTCGCGCACCACCCCGGCAGCGAGCGCGGCTCCCGCGGCGCCGAGCTGGTGGGAGGCGAATACCCAGCCGAACACGATGGTGCCCTCGCTGCCGAAGATCCGCCGGCACAGCGCGGCGGTCGGCGGCACTGTCGCCACCCAGTCCAGGCCGTAGACGACGATGAACAACACCATCGACGGATGCACGGTTTCGGCCAGCAGCCAGGGCAACAGCAGCAGCCCGACACCACGGAAGGCGTAGTAGGCCAGCAGCAGGATCCGCGGATCGATCCGGTCGGTCAGCCAGCCTGACGCGACGGTGCCGACGATGTCGAAGACTCCGACGACCATCAACAGCCCGGCGGCGGTGGTGGTGGCCATGCCGTGATCATGGGCGGAGGGAATGAAGTGGATGCCGATCAGGCCGTTCGTCGTCGCACCACAGATCGCGAACGCACCGGCGAGCGCCCAGAACGCCTTGGTACGTACCGCTCTCCCCAGTGCGCCGACCGCCAGCGCCGCAGCGTTGCCGGTAGCCGGCACGGCAGGGATCACCCGATCTCCGCCGTACGGGGCGAGACCGAGGTCGGCGGGCCGATCCCGCAACAGAGCCACCGCGAGCGGAATCGCGACCAAGGCGGCGGCGGTGATCACCAGTGAGGCCACGACCCAGCTGATGGTTTCGGCCAGGTAGGCAACCAGAGGCAGGAAGACCAGCTGTCCAGCGGCGCCGCCCGCGGTGAGGATGCCCATCACCAAGCCACGGCGTTTCACGAACCAGGCGTTCGCGATCGTGGCAGCGAAGACGAGTGCCATCGAGCCGGTGCCCAGACCGATCAACACGCCCCAGGTGAACACCAACTGCCAGGCGGCGGTCGCCAGCACCGACAAGCCTGCGCCGGCCGCGATCAGCAGCAACCCGGCCGCCACGACCCGGCGCAACCCGAATCGCTCCATCAGGGCGGCCGCGAATGGTGCAGTCAACCCGTACAGCACCAGATTCACGCTCACCGCCGCGGACATGGTGACGATCGACCAGCCCGCATCCTCGTGGAGCGGCACCATCAGCGGCCCCGGCGCGGCCCGGAACGCCGCTGCCGCGACCAACGTCGCGAACGCGGCACCGGCCACCACCCACGCATAGTGCACCCGCGCCATCTCAGCCTCCTTCAGGAGCGACGATGCTAACTTTCTGAAGAAAGTCAATAGTGGTGCGGTGCTGGGTCTGGCCCGCGAGAAGGAGGTTCAGCACCTGATCCGTGCCGGATTCGGTGCCCAACCTCCTTCTCGACAAGTCGTTTGCCCGTACGAAGGTCCTTACCCGTTCACCAGGGTGACGATGGTGATGGGATCGTTACTCTCGGTAAAGAACCATCTGACAGTCTCGTCCCGTGACCGTCATCGCAACGTACCTCGTCGTGACGCTCGTGCTCGGACTGCTCGCGGTTGTGGTGCGGCTGCCACCGCTGGTCGGCTTCCTGGCAGCTGGCTTCGTGCTCAACTGGATGCACGTCGAGCATCTCCCCGAGATCGAGGTGATCGCCGACCTCGGCGTGACCATTCTGCTGTTCGGCATCGGCCTGAAACTCGATCTGCGCACGCTGATCCGGCGCGAGGTCTGGCTGACCGCGTCGTTACACCTCCTGCTCAGTGTCGTGCTCGGCACCGCGTTGCTCTGGCTGGCGGCACTGGTCGGCATGCCGATGCTGGCCAGCCAGGATCTGCGTACGTTCGTGCTGTTGGCTTTCGCTTTGTCGTTCTCCAGCACCGTGTTCGTGATCAAGGTGCTGGAGGAACGGGGTGAGACGCACTCGCTCTACGGACGCGTCGCGATCGGCATCCTGGTCATCCAGGACATCGTCGCGGTGGTCTTCCTCACTGCGACCAGCGGCCACCTGCCCAGTCCGTGGGCCGGGATCCTGGTGCTGCTCTGGCCGTTGTCGCGGGTGCTGCGGAAGATCTGGGGACGATTCGGCCACGGCGAGATGCAGTCGCTGTTCGGCATCGTGATGGCGCTGGTGCCCGGCTACGCGCTGTTCACGGCGGTTGGCATGAAGGGCGATCTCGGTGCACTGATCATGGGCATCCTGCTCGCCTCGCACCCGTCCTCCTCCGAGCTGGCGCGCTCGCTGTTCCACCTCAAGGAACTGCTGCTCGTCGGCTTCTTCGTTTCGATCGGTCTGACCGGCCTGCCTGATCTGCCGATCCTGGCCATCGCGATCTTCATGGTCGTGGTGCTGCTCCCACTGAAGGCCGTCGGCTATGTGGCGCTGCTGTGGCTGATGCGGCTGCGCGGCCGAACTGCTCTGCTCGGCGGTCTGAGTCTGACCAACTTCTCCGAGTTCGGACTGATCGTGGTTTCGGTCGGGGTCGGCGCCGGCATGCTCGAACAGACCTGGCTGGTGGAGATCTCGATAGCGGTGGCGATCAGCTTCGTCTTCGCGGCCCTGCTCAATGGCCGCGGTCACATGATGGTGGAACGGTTCGCCGCGCGGTTCCCGCGCCGCGACCCGGAGAAGCTGCATCCCGAGGAGCGGCCGGCGGATGCCGGTGACGCCGAGGTCGTCGTCATCGGCATCGGACGAGTCGGCATTGCTGCGTACGATCGGCTGCGGGATGACTACGGCCTGCGCGTGGTCGGCGTCGACTACGACGGGCCGCGCGTCCAGCAGCAGCTGAAGGAAGGCCGTCACGTGGTCGAGGGTGACGCCACCGACCTCGACTTCTGGAAGCGGCTGACCCGCAGCGACTCGGTGAAGACGGCGATCCTGGCGATGCCCGAGCACGGCGCCAACATCACCGCACAGCAGTGTCTGCAGGAGAGCGGCTTCACCGGAAAGGTAGCCACCGTCGCCCGTTACGACGACGAGGTGACGTGGGCCAAGGAGCACGGCATCCCGATCGCCTTCAATCTGTATGCAGGTGCCGGCTTGGAACTCGCCGATGCGGTGGCGCGTGCAGGTGGTTTGAAAGAGATTCGGCCATGACCAGGATCACCACGACCCCGACGGGAGTCGTGCCCGTCGTCGAGATCGATGACCCGGGAGACGCCGAGCCCCTTGTCACCGCCCTCCTGGCCGGCGGTGTGTCCACCGTCGAGATCACCTTGCGTACGGATGGCGCCTTGGGGGCGATCCGGCGGGTCGCTGCGACCCCGGGCGTCACCGTCGGCGCGGGCACCGTTCTCGAGCCTGACCAGGCCACCGCGGCAGCCGCCGCCGGAGCCCGGTTCATCGTCAGCCCCGGACTCGACGAAGCCGTCGTCGAGCGAGCTCGAGCAGTCGGGCTGCTCGCGGTCCCCGGCGTGGCCACCGCCTCGGAGCTGCAACTCGCGCGGAAGGTCGGACTGCGTCTGGTCAAGATCTTCCCTGCCAAGCAGCTCGGTGGTCCCGACTTCGTCGCCGCACTCAGCGCACCGTTTCCCGACATGCTGTTCATGCCCAGCGGCGGAGTCGACCCCGACAGCGCCGCGGCGTACGCCAAGGTCCGCGTCGTCGCCGCCCTGGGCAGCGGCTGGATCGCACCACGCAACCTCATCCGCGCTCACGAGTTCGACGAGATCACTCGGCGCTGCTCGATCATCCGGGATCTCTTCGAGGGCGGCGTTCGTCCATGATCGCCGGACAGCGCGAGTCCGTACGCCCGTTGGTCACCTTCGGCGAGACCATGGCGTTGTTCACCAGTCTCGAACCTGGTCCACTCAGCTACGCCTCCGGCGCCCGGATCGGCATCGGCGGTGCCGAGAGCAACGTGGCGATTGCCACCCGGCGGCTCGGCGTACCCGCATGCTGGATCGGCCGTCGCGGCGCCGACTCGCTCGGCGAACGCGTCGAACGGACCATCCGCGGCGAAGACGTCGCCGTTCACGCGATCGTCGATCCCGAGGCGCCGACCGGTCTGATGATCAAGGAACACCGAAGCGCGCTCGCGACCAACGTCTGGTATTACCGCAGCGGAAGCGCGGGCAGCCGGCTGTCCCCCGCCGATCTGCCGACCGAGGTGATCCAACAGGCCGGCGTGCTGCACATCACCGGGATCACCCCGCTGCTGTCAGCGTCTGCGCGGGACGCCACCTGGCGCGCGGTCTCGATCGCCGAGGCTGCAGGCATACCGATCTCGTTCGACGTCAACTACCGGTCCCGGCTGGTCGGAAGCACCGACGTCACAGAGCTGTTCCACGCGCTCGCGGCGAGATCGACCATCGTCTTCGCCAGTGATGACGAGGCTCAGCTCATCCACCCAGGGATCGACGAACCGCTCGGTCTTGCCCGTGCCATCGCCGACGTGGGACCGACGCAGGTGGTCATCAAGCTCGGCGCCCGCGGTTGCGCGGCACTGGTCGATGGGGTTGAGTACGTCGTCCCTGCTGTCTCGGTGCCCGTGATGGACACCGTCGGGGCAGGCGATGCCTTCGTAGCCGGCTACCTCGCCCGGCTGCTCACCGACCAAGACGCTGAGTCCCGGCTGCACTGTGCCGTCCGGACCGGCGCCTTCGCCTGCATGACCGCCGGCGACTGGGAAGGCTCACCGACGACCGCCGAGCTCGAGCAACTGTCAGCCTCCGATCCCGTCGCCAGGTGATTCGGCGGATCCGGAGTGATCTCGATCCGGAGGGCGCAGACTCACGCAACGCCAAGGCGGGCCGCGATGAATTCCTTGCCATCGCTCTTGAGGTCGACGACGCGGATCTTCAGCCGGTCACCGACCTTGACCCCGGTCCCCACGGAACCGGGGATGATGCCACGCATGCCCTGAGCCGTGACCACGATCAGGCCGCTGGTGACCTTGGTGACGACGGCCACCAGCACGTCGCCTGGCTTGAGTGCTGCCATCCGGATTTCCCCTCTCGGCTGTTCACCCGAGGCCAAACGTAGCGCCTGACGAGTTGCCACGCTCAGTCGACCTCGACCTCGACCTCGACGTCCAGGACGGGGTGGGGCAGCACGAGAATTCTCATGGCGCCAACTCTCCTCCTCAACCACCTGCTAGATTTTGTCCGGACATTAGGATCTTGAACGACTCGATGCTCGATGAGAGAGGCCTTACTGTGACCGCTTCTATTGCATCCCCCGAACGGCTCCGCGTCGGCGTCATCGGCTTCGGCTGGATGGGGCGAGTGCATGCGCGGGCGTACGCCAGGCTGGCCCAGCACTACCCAACGCTGGCCGGCGCCCCCGAACTGGTCGCGGTGGCCGACAATGCCTCCGACGACCGGCTGGCAGCAGCGGCTCAGGCGTTCGGCTTCCGCGACGTCCACGCCGACTGGCGCGAGCTGGTCGCCCGCGACGACATCGACGTGATCAGTGTGACCGGCCCCAACTTCATCCACCGTGATGTGTCGGTCGCGGTCGCCGAACACGGCAAGCACCTGTGGGTGGAGAAGCCGGCCGGCCGCAACAGCGCCGAGACCAGACAGATCGCCGCCGCGGTCACCGCACACGGCGTACAGTCCGCGGCCGGGTTCAACTATCGCAACGCGCCCGCCGTCGAGCGGGCCCGGCAGCTGATCGCCGATGGCGAGCTGGGCACCATCCGCCAGGTCCGGATTCGCCTGCTCGCCGACTACGCCGCCCATCCCGAGGGCGCGCTCACCTGGCGCTACCAGAACGAATGGTCCGGATCTGGCGTGGCCGGCGACCTGGTCAGCCACGGGATCGATCTGGCCCGCTACGTGGTCGGCGAGGTCGAGCAGGTCTTCGCCGACACCGCGATCTTCATCCCCACCCGGCCGCTCCCCTCCGGTGTGGCCACCGGCCACGGATCCCGGGGCTCCGGCGAGCACGGCCCGGTCGAGAACGAGGACTATCTGGCGGTGCTGCTCCGCTTCCAGGATGGCGCACGCGGCGTGCTGGAGTCCTGCCGAACCGCGATCGGCGAGCAGTGCAACTACGGCATCGAGATCCACGGCGACCGGGGCTCGCTCGCCTGGGACTTCCGCCGGATGGGCGAGCTGCAGACCAGCCTCGGGCAGGGGTACGAGAACGCGTTCTATCGGACCGAGTTCGTGGGCGTCGAATCCGGCGAGTTCGGTCACTACCAACCCGCCGGTGCCATCGCGATGAGCTACGACGACCTCAAGGTCATCGAGGCCGGCCGGCTGGTCCGCTCGATCCTCACCGGTGGCCCGGTCGGCGCGACCATCCACGACGCCGTGATCGCCGCGGACCTGGTCGACGCCATGCTGGAGTCGGTCGAGACAGGCACTTGGACCCGCACCACCGGCTGAGTCCCCGCCCTCGGCAAAGTCTGCCGAGATAATCGGGGCGTCATGTCAACCGAAGAGCCTCCTGGCGCGAGTGACTCAGTGATGGACAGCCAAGGAGCAGCGACGACGAGCGACGCTTCCGGATCAGCGCCGGGGCGGCCGCTACTGGCGGCCGTCCCCAACCCGGTCGAGGTGTCGGACGAGCCGCTCCTGTTCGACGACTTCTATCGCAATGAGCGCCGGCAGGTGCTCGGTCTGGCGTTCGTGCTCACCGGCAGCCTGTCGGTGGCCGAGGACGTCACCCAGGACGCGTTCACGGCCGCCTTCCGGCACTGGCGTACGGTCTCTGGCTGCGACTCACCCGGCGCCTGGGTGCGCCGAGTCGCCTGCAACCGTGCTGCGTCGGTGGTGCGGCGGCGACTGGTCGAGGCGAAAGCACTGGTCCGCCTGGCCAAACGGACCCAGACCACCATCGAACTCGATGAAGGCGACGAGGCGTTCTGGCAGGCCGTTCGTCGCCTGCCGCCGCGGCAGGCGCAGGCGGTCGCGCTCTACTACTTCGCCGACTACAGCGTGCGCGAGATCGCAGCAGTCCTGGACTGCAGCGAAGGCACCGTGAAGACCCACCTGAGCCGGGGCCGCGCTGCAGCCGCACGTCACTTGCGTCTGGAGGATTCATGACTGACTTTGACTCCCGAGCCCGGGAGGCTGCCGAGGCGGTACGCCGCCAGATCGATGAGCTTCCCGAGGATCACGAAGCGGGGATTCGCCGGGTCAAGAGATCACCTGCTCGGATCGCCGTCCCGGCCCTGGTCGCCGCGGCCGTGCTGATCAGCGCCGTGGCCATCGGGCTGCCCAGAGTCATCGGCAGTCTCCCGACCGGCGGCGGGAGCGCCGCATCCGGCGGATCAGAAGCGGGATCCGGTGGGGCGGGCGCGGCCGCCGCCTTGACCGGGGTGCTGACCCCGTTCGACACCTGTGACACGGCCCTGCGGTACTTCAAGGACCACGCTCCCGACTATCTGATCGAGCAGGCCAGCGGCGGAGGCCTGGTGTTGACCTCGGGCACGGCGAGGGACACGCCGGGAGCGGCGGAGGCTCGCGACTCGGCCGGGGCCGGCGAGTCCACGGCGGGTGGCGCGGAGTACTCGGAGACGAACATCCAAGAGGCCGGCGTCGACGAGCCCGACATCGTCAAGACCGACGGCCGCCGCATCGTGGCCGTTGCCCAGGGCCGCGTCCATCTGATCAGCACGGTGGGCGGCAAACTGACCCTGCGCAAGACCCTGCCCGGTGAGCTGGCGCAGAACGTGTTCCTGTCCGGCGACCGACTGCTGGTGTTCGGCGAGGCTCCGTCCACCAGGTCCGATTCGTGGATCACCCGGGCCACCGCGACCATCTACGACATCTCCGATCTCAGCGGACCCGAGCTGATCGCCACTTTGACCGTCGACGGCCGGGTGATCGACGCGCGCCTGGTCGGCACCCAGGTACGCATGGTGACCATCGCATCGCCGGACGTCGACATCCCGTCACCGACGTATCGACGCGACGGTCGCGTCTCCAAGAAGTCCGAGGAAGCACTGAGGTCCGCCGTGGCGCGCTCCACGATCGATGACTGGATCCCCTCGTATGTGCTGACGGACGGCCGAGGCGCCCAGGTCGGCAAAGGGCTGCTGGTCGCCTGCCCCGATCTGGCTCGGCCGGAGAAGTTCTCCGGCATCGACACCGTCGCGGTGTCCACGTTCGACATGGGCTCCGCCCTGCAGACCCGTCGCTCGGTCGGCGTGATCGCCGGCGGCGAGCAGATCTACGCGAGCAGCACCTCGACCTACGTCTCGACCACGGAGTGGAGTCGCGACGGCTCGCCGGCGACGACGAGCATCCACAAATTCGTCACCGCGCCGTCCGGCGCCAGCAGCTACACCGGATCGGGTGAGGTCCCAGGGACGCTGCTCAATCAGTACGCGATGTCGGAGTACGACGGCGTCCTGCGGGTCGCGAGCACTATCACCGAACGCCGCGGGTGGGTCGGCGCCCGTGAGGTGACCGAGGGCATGGTCACCACTCTGCAGGAGCGGGACGGTGCGCTGCGCCAGCTGGGACAGGTCGGCGGACTGGGCCGGCAAGACAACGAGTCGATCCGGGCGGTGCGGTTCATCGCCGACCGCGGGTACGTCGTCACGTTCCGGCAGACCGATCCGCTCTATGTCCTCGATCTCGGCGATCCCGCAGCGCCCAAGGTCTTGGGCGAGTTGAAGATCCCTGGCTACTCGGGCTACCTGCATCCGGTCGGCAAGAATCTGCTGCTCGGCGTCGGGCAGAGCGGCGGCACCGCCGGTGCTGGACCTGGTGTGCAGTTCTCCTTGTTCGACATCAGCAATGCGGCAGCTCCACGCCGGATCGCCGTGCAGACCTACGGTGCCGGGGAGGCGGCGGCCGAGTTCGACCCCAAGGCCTTCCTGTACTGGCAGCCGCGCAAGCTGGTCATCGCGCCGATCTACCTGTACGGAGAGGACAAGGCTGCGTTCAACGGTGTGGTGCTCCTGCGGGCGACCGGCAAGGGCCTCGACGAGCGCGGCAAGGTTTCCGTAGCCGAGAAGGACGGCATGGCCAACCGCTCCCTGGTCATCGGCGACGCCGTCTACCTGCTCTCCGATCAGGCGATCCAGTCCGCCGATCTGGACACGCTCCGGCCGATCGACCGGCTGGGCTTGTGAAGAGAGTGACGGAAAACCTCCTGCCGCACTCCCCGACTGGCGCGACACGCCGTGTCCGAACTGGATGAGAGAGTCAAATTCCCATCACGAACTAATCTGGCGGCTTCGGCCCCGCGGCCCCTGCCGGAAGACCCCTGGCAGTGATCGGTGTGACGCGGATGATGTGCGCTGTCGAGTTGGGAACGGTCAGGGAGTGATCGCCGCGGCGGATGGTGACGTGCTCGGGTTCGGCGGCGGATTCGACCATGACGAGTTGACCGATCGCGATGCCGGATTCGGTCAGCTGGCGGAGCAGGTTGGGGTCCTCGTCGCTGACCCGATCGATACGGATCCGGGTGCCGGCCGGCAGGGTGTCGAGCCGGACATCGGGTTGGTCGTCGAAGGCCCGGTCGGCGGCTGGGATCGGATCGCCGTGGGGGTCGACCCGGGGGTGTCCGAGCCGGGCGTCGAGCCGATCGATGAAGATGTCCGAGACCGCGTGTTCGAGAGTCTCGGCCTCGTCATGGACCTCGTCCCAGCTGTAGCCGAGGTAGTCGACAAGGAAGGTCTCGATCAGCCGATGCTTCCGGACCATGCCGAGGGCAACATGCTCGCCCTCGGGGGTCAGGCTGATCGCGCCGTAGCGGGCATGCGCGAGCAGCCCGCGCTCGGTGAGTTTGCGGACCGCCTCGGAAACCGAGGACGGGGCAAGACCGAGCTTGGCCGCCAGCAACCCGGTGGTGACCGGCTCGGTGGACCATTCTCCGGCGTTGAAGACCGCCTTGAGGTAGGTCTCGATGACTCTGGCCTCCATCAGCTTCCTCCCGTCAGATTCCTCTTGTCGGACTCGTCGTGTCAGACCTGGATTTCCAGCTCGCCGGGTGTCAGATTGCCGCTTGTCAGGCCCCGGTGGCCAGCGCGCCGGCTCGCCGCCGCTGCAGTCGGCGGCTGATCAGGCCGTGCCGCGGGCTGGCCAGGTAGACGCCGGCGAACATCAGGCCTTGCACGACCACGACGAGACCACCGGGCGAGGCGTCGAGCCAGTAGCTGAGGTAGATGCCGGCCACGGAGGCAAGTATGGCTGCGGCCGGCGCGATGATCAGCATCCGGCCGAACCGATCGGTGAGCAGCTGAGCAGTGGCACCGGGGATGATGAGCAGGGCGACGACCAGGACCACCCCGACCACCTGCAGCGCCACAACGGCAGTGAGCGCGAGCAGTCCCAACAGCAGGGCGCCGATCAGCCGGGGATTGAGCCCGATCGCGTACGCATGGGCGGGATCGAAGGCGTACAGGGTGAGATCACGACGCTTGATCAGCACCACGACGAACGCAACGGCCGCCAGGATCAAGACCTGCACCAGGTCGCTGGTCGACACCCCCAAGACATTGCCGAAGATGATGTGGTTGAGGTCGGTCTGGCTGGGTGTGATCGAGATCAGTACCAGACCGAACGCGAACAGCGTCGTGAACACGATCCCGATCGCGGCGTCCTCCTTGACCCGGCTGGTATCGCGGAGCACGCCGATCAACCCGACGGCAAGGAATCCGAAGACCAGGGCGCCGAGGGCGAACGGCGCTCCGACCACATACGCGAGCACCACACCGGGCAACACCGCGTGGGAGACCGCGTCCCCGATCAGCGACCAGCCGACCAGGACGAGCCAGCAGGACAGCAGCCCGCAGACGACGGCAGCGACCACGGTGGCGACCAAGGCGTTGATCATGAAGTCGTAGCGCAGCGGCTCCAGGATCCAGTCGAGCGGACTCATGCCGCGCCGCTGTGATCGGGCAACTCCAGCCCGAAGGCACGGGCCAACTGCTGCGGCTGAAGCGCGTCATGGACCGGTCCGTGGTAAACCACCCGCCGCAGCAGCAGGATCGCCTCGTCGGCCAGTTGCGGAAGGGCGTGCAGGTCGTGGGTCGAGACCAGCACGGTGTAGCCCTCCTCGGCCAGGCTACGGAGCAACGCCACGATGGTGGCCTCGGAGCGCTTGTCGACACCGGCGAACGGCTCGTCCAGCAGCAGGATGTGGGCGCCCTGGGCCAGCCCACGGGCCACGAAGGCGCGTCTGCGCTGGCCACCGGACAACTGCCCGATCTGGCGATGGGCGTACCCGCTCAGCTCCACCCGCTCCAGGGCGCGCTGGACGGCGACGTGATCGGTGGCCGTCGCACGGCGAGCAGGACCCATGGATCCGTAGCGGCCCATCATCACCACCTCGCCGACACTGATCGGGAACGTCCAGTCGACGGCCTCGCTCTGCGGCACGTAGCTCAGCTGCCCGCGACGGCGAGCGGTCGCGGGATCGGCGCCGTCCAGCAGGATCCGACCCTGGTCCAGCCGGATCATGCCCATGATCGACTTGAACAGGGTCGACTTGCCGGCACCGTTCATCCCGACCAGCCCGGTCACCCGGCCGGCGGGAACGCGCAGCGAGACTCCGTCCAGGGCGGTCACGTCACCGAAACGGACGGTGACATCGTCGACCTGGATCCCGGCGGTCCCCTGGCTCCCGGTGATCATTGCTCTCCCCCGGTCAGGCCCTTGATGATGAGGTCGGTGTCGTACCGGAGCAGATCCAGATACGTCGGGACCGGGCCGTCGGCCTCCGACAGCGAGTCCACGTAGAGCACCCCACCGAACGCCGCGCCGGTCGCCGCGACCACCTGCCGCATCGGCTTGTCCGACACCGTCGATTCACAGAACACCGCCGGGACCTGGGCGGTCCGAACGTCGTCGATGACCGCAGCGATCTGCTGCGGGGTGGCCTGCTGCTCGGCGTTGACCGGCCAGATATATCGCTCGGTCAGCCCGGCATCGCGAGCCAGGTAGGAGAACGCTCCCTCGCAGGTGACCAGTGCTCGCTTGGCCTCCGGCAACGCGGACAGCTCCGCCAGGAGCTTGTCGTGGACGGTCTGCAGTTGTGCCTGGTAGGCGCGTCCGTTCGCGGCGAATGCCTCCGCATGGTCGGGGTCCAGCTGACTGAACGCCGCAACGATGTTGTCGACATAGATCTTCACGTTCAACGGGCTCATCCACGCATGCGGGTTCGGCTTCCCGGCGTAGGCGTCCGAAGCGATATCCATGACCTCGACACCGTCCGACACCACCACATGGGGAACCTCGACGCGTTCGACGAACTGTGCGAACCACGACTCGAGATTCAACCCGTTGTCCAAGATCAGCGCCGCGTCCGCCGCCCGACGCACATCACCCGGCGTCGGCTCATACCCGTGGATCTCCGCACCCACCTTGGTCAGCGATTCCACCGCCACGTATTGCCCGCCCACGTTCCTCGCGATGTCGGCCAGCACCGTGAACGTCGTCAGCACCTTCGGCTTCGACCCCTGGCCGCCCGCGCCCGCCGACGTCGGCGAACAGCCGGCCAGCAGCACGACGAGGAGTGCTGACCAGAGGGCGAGTTGGATCCGAAGAGGTTTCGGCACACCGAAACCCTACGGTTTCGGTGTGCCGAAAACAACCGCGACCCGGCCGCCGCCTCACCCATCCGCCTCACCATTTATTCGTGATGGGAATTTGACTCTCCTCGGACCCTGAGCCGCGTGTCGCGCCGGGATCGGCGCGCGAGAGGAGGCTTTCCATCCGTGGCTGCGCGGCGCAGATTTCGTCACCCGTCGCGGGTGATCCGTCCGGCCGCCCGCTGTCCCTAGGCTGCGGACATGAGCGGGGACGACCGAGCTGCGCCGCCGAGCTGGCAGGCACTCGTGCCGGGCATCGCCGTGCTCCGGGGCTACCGACGCGAGTGGCTGGGCAAGGACATCGTGTCCGGACTGGTGCTCTCTGCACTGCTCGTCCCGCAAGGCATGGCGTACGCCGAACTGGCCAATCTGCCGCCGGTCACCGGGCTCTACACCTCGATCCTCTGCCTGATCGGCTACGCGATCTTCGGACCGTCGAAGGTGCTGGTGCTCGGTCCCGACTCGGCGCTGGGCTCGATGATCGCGGCCACCATCGTTCCCCTGCTGCTGGCCGACGGCGACCCGGCCCGGGCCATCGCGTTGTCCTCAGTGCTGGCGATCTTGGTCGGGGTGATCATGGTCGTCGCCGGCCTGGCCAAGTTCGGCTTCATCGCCGATCTGCTGTCCAAACCGACTCAGATCGGATACATGAACGGCCTGGCTCTGACAATCGTCATCAGTCAGCTGCCGAAGCTGCTCGGCTTCTCCATCGACGCCGAGGGTCTGCTGCGGGAAGTGGGGGCGGTCCTGACCGGCATCGTCCAGGATGCCGCGAACGTCACCGCCGCGATCATCGGGCTGGCCTCGCTCGCGGGCATCCTGCTGCTGAACCGGCTGCTGCCCAAGCTGCCCAGCGTGCTGATCGTGGTCGTGCTCACCGCGATCGCGGTCAACATCTTCGATCTCGGCGGGCGTGGCGTCGACACGATCGGCGTGCTGCCCCAGGGCTTTCCACCGTTCACCCTGCCGATCGTGCGCTGGTCCGACCTCCCCGTGCTGATGCTGGGTGCCGTCGCCATCGCCGTGGTCGCGCTGGCCGACACGATGTCGACGGCATCGGCGTTCGCCGCCCGTCGGGGCGAACGGGTCCAGGGCAACCAGGAGATGGTCGGCATCGGAGCCGCCAACATCGCCGCCGGCTTCTTCCAGGGCTTTCCGGTCAGTACCAGTGGCTCGCGGACCGCCGTCGCCGAGCAGGCGGGGTCGCGTTCCCAGGTCACCGGTCTGGTCGGTGCGGCGGTGATCACCGTGCTGCTCGTGTTCGCGACGTCGCTGATGCAGTACGTGCCGCAACCGACGCTGGGCGCGATCGTCATCGCGGCTGCGTTCTCCCTGGCCGACCTGCCTGCGACCCGACGCCTGTGGCAGCAGCGCCGGATGGAGTTCGCGCTGTCGGTGATCGCCTTGCTGGGGGTGGCCTTCCTCGGGGTGCTGCCCGGCATTGTGATCGCGGTCGCGCTGTCGATCCTCAACGTGTTCCGGCGCACCTGGTGGCCGTATCAGGCCGAGCTCGGCAAGACACCGGACCGGGCCGGTCTGCACGACCTGACGCGATATCCGAACGCAGCCGTGCTGCCGGGGCTGATCGTCTACCGCTTCGACGCTCCGTTGATCTTCGCCAACGCGCGGATGTTCTCCGAGGCGATCCGGGGCCTGCACGACCGATCATGCGACCTGCGCTGGATCGTGATCGCCGCCGAGCCGGTCACCGATGTCGACACGACAGCCGCCGACATGCTCGAGGAGTTGGACGCCTGGCTGAACGAGCGGTCCGTGTCGCTGGTCTTCGCCGAGCTCAAGGACCCGGTCAGGGAGAAGATCGAACGCTACGGGCTGACCCGGACGATCGATCCTGCGCACTTCTTCCCCACCCTCGACGCCGCGCTCGAGCAGTACGTCCGGGAGACCGGTGCGACCTGGCGCCGAACGGAGCCGGACACATGATCGTTCCAGCCGTGCTGGTCACAGGTGGACTCGAGCCGGATCAGTGCAGCAGGTACTTGAGCAGGATCACCAGCATGCCGAAGCTACCCGCGATCAACGACTCCGCGACCAGCATCCAACCGCGCACCCCGGCAAGATAGGCGGCACCGGCCCCGGCCAACACCAGCAGGCCGACGGTGAACCACAAGGCGATCTGAGCGGCGGTCTGGACGTCGGCACCGAGGAACTTGGCCCCGAGGAAGACGAGGATCGGCGGTAGCGCCCCGGCCAGCAGATCACGGGAATGTCCCATGGCAGGCACGATTCGCCGGTGCATCGGTTGTTCGAGATCGCGGAGCCGGCCACCGACCGCGTCGACATAGACGTGGGCCAGCCAGTAGATCGCGGTCACCAGCGCCGTCGCCGCGGCGACGTGGGCGCTGTCTGCGGCATGCGCGCTGGACACGGCCAGCACCGACCCTGCCACGATCGCTCCATAGAGCAGGTTGGGTGCGTTGTGGGGCAGCAGCGCGCGGCGGACCCGTTCCGGTCTCGAACTCGGGCCGCGGTCTTGATCCACCGGCTCAGTCTAGTGCCGTGTCTCCTAGTCAGCACGCCAGTCAGCGGCGTCTGGATGCGTGCATCACCAGGCCGACGAGGATCGGTTCAGTTCTCATCCTGGTGACTCTGGTAGGCCACCCGGGGACTTCGATGGAGGTGTCCGCGTTACGAGGAGCTAGGGTCAAGCCGTGCGCCATCGCAACACGCCCCGGGTGGCACTGGCGACCTACCGCGCACTCCCCCACCTGGATTCCGACGGCCAACGGATCCTCGCTGGCCTGTGCGCTCGCGGTCTCGATGCCGAGGCGTGCGTCTGGGACGATCCGGACATCAGTTGGACAGATTTCGACCTCGTGCTGTTGCGCAGCGTGTGGGACTACCACCATCGTTGGGACCAGTTCGCTGGTTGGCTGGCTCACGTTCCAACGCTGATCAACAGTCGTTCCGTGGTCGAGTGGAACGCCGACAAGCGCTACCTGCGAGACCTCGCCCAGCTGGGGGTGCCAGTGGTCCCGACGATCTACCTATCCCCCGACGCCGAGCCCGATCTCAGCCGGCTCGGTCCGCTGGATGACGTGGTGGTCAAGCCCGCGATAAGCGCCAGTGCGCAGGACACCTACCGCTGCACGACTGGCACCGCTGTCGCGGCCGCCATGCGGCGGATCACCAGCTCAGGCCGGACGGCGCTGGTCCAGCCATACCTGGCAGGAGTCGACACGTTGGGCGAGATCTCCCTGGTCTTCCTAGCCGGGAGTTTCTCGCACGCGTTCCGCCGGGCACCGCGGCTCCGCCTCGACCACGAGCACGCGCTGCCGAATCGCACCGAACCGACCGTTGCCTCCGGTGCCGAACTCGATCTCGCCCACCGCGCCCTCGTTGCCGCACCCGAGCCGGTGAGCTACGCGCGGGTGGACCTGCTGCCCGACGCAGACGGCAATCCGGTGCTGTCCGAGCTCGAACTCATCGAGCCGGGCCTGCGCCTCGACCTCGCGCCACCCGAAGCGGTTGATCGGCTGGTCAGCGCCATCGAGAGGCAATCCCGACAGCGCTGACCGGCTGGCAGTGCCGGTGTGACCGACGATCGATTCAGGCTGCGGCGGCGTCTTCCGCGGCCCGGATACGTCGATCGGGCCGCTCATCGGTTGACCTCAGTGGAGCAGTTTGAGCCCGATCACGCAGCCAACGATCCCGGCCAGCAGCAAGACCTTGAGCACTGAGGCAGTCTCATCGCCGGTGATCATGGCGTAGGTGACGGTCAGCGCGGCCCCGATGCCAACCCAGACGGCGTACGCGGTGCCGACCGGCAAGGTCCGCATCGCATAGCCGAGACCGACCATGCTGAAGCCAAGAGCGATGAAGAAGATGATGGTCGGCACCAGCCGACTGAAGCCCTCGGATTTGCCGAGAGCCGTCGCCCAGACGGCCTCCAGCATTCCGGCGAGCACGAGCACGAACCAGGCCACGACAGACTCCTCGAAGGCCGTCTTGTCGCTCGCCGGGTACAGCTCCCTCGTCCGGGGTCCAGCACCTGGACCACTGTCCATGGTGCCCTGAAAAACTCTTCCGCGGGCGCCGCTGAGCGGTGATCTTGGTCTCCACCCGCGTCGGTGCCTCGCCGCACACGCCGCCTCGACTCGACGAGTTGAGACCCGTCCCGCGGTCGGGCAACGATGGAGATGGGTTTGGGAGAATCTGGCATTGGGTAGGACCGGAAGCGGTCTCGATCGGGAGCTGGATGAGGCCTGCGTTGGGCCGTCGGCGCGGCAGGAGGGGCGCAGTGATGAGCGCGTCCACCGGGGGGCGCCGCAGAGTCGGCGGCCCAACGCCTAGATCCGTGGATGAATGGCTAGAAGTGAGGGTCGCTCACCTGGATCTTCCTGGTCAGCCGGTGATCCGGAACCGAGCCCGGAGCAGGTCCCGCGAGTTCGGACCAACACAGAAGTCGAACTCCCCTGGCTCCACCATTCGGCGCAGATCCGGGGTGACCAGGGTGCACGCAGCGGCCGGCAGTTCGAGTCCGACGGTGACCGTCTCGCCCGGAGCCACTGTGACCCGGCGGAAGCCCTTGAGCTCCTTCTCCGCCCAGGTGACGCTGCTGACCAGGTCACTGACGTAGATCTGCACGGTCTCGGTCGCCGGCCGGTCACCGGTGTTGGTCAAGCTCACCTGGGCGCGAATCACCTCGTCGGCTCCCAGTTCCGGAGTCGACACGACGAGGTCGGAGTAGTCGACATTGGTGTACGACAGGCCCTCGCCGAAGACGAACAGCGGCTCCTGGGTGAGGTCGGCGTACCGATCGCCGTGCTGGCCGCGGATCTGGTTGTAGTAGACCGGCAGCTGGCCTGCGTGCCGGGCGAAGGTGATCGGCAGCCGGCCGGACGGCTCGATCTGGCCGAGCACCAGTTCGGCGATGGCCCGCCCGCCCTTCATGCCGGGGTTGAACGCCTCGATGATCGCCGCCGCCTCGAACGCCGAGTCGGGCAACGTCGAAGGCTTGCCCTGGACCAACACCAGCACTACCGGAGTGTCGGTCGCGACAAGAGCCTCGAGCAAGGCGATCTGGCCGCCCTGCAGCTCCAACGTCGCCGTCGAGCAGCCCTCGCCGGTCAACGCGACCGTGTCCCCCAGCACCACGACGGCGACGTCGGACGAGGAGGCCAGCGCCGACGCCTCGGCGAGGTGCTCGGGATCGGCCGGCGGGGAGGCGAAGATCCAGGGGCGGGGCTGCCCGTCCGGCAGTGTGTCGCCGGCCGGATCCGGCACCAGGGACTCGATCTCGCAGCCGCGCGCGTACCCGACCTCCCAGCCCTCACCGGCGTCGGCGCAGACCGCGCGGAAGCCGTCGAGGACGGTCTCCACCAGTTCCCGCGGATGTCCGTCCGGCATCCAGTCGACCTGTCCGGAGTTGCCGGCCCAGTCTCCGAGCATCGCCTGCGGGTCGTCGGCATTGGGACCGATCACCGCGATCTTCCGGGGGCGGTCATCCAGCGGCAGCGTGCCGTCGTTGCGGAGCAGCACCAGTGAAGCCCGCGCCAACTCCAGGTTGGCCGCGGTGTGCTCGGCACAGCCGATCACCTCCTGCTGGCGCTCGGCCGACGGCGGCCGCGGGTTCTCGAACAGCCCGAGATCGAATTTGAGCCGCAAGATCCGGCGTACGGCAGCGTCGATGTCCGCCTCGTCGAGTCGACCGTCGGCAACCGCCTCTTGCGCGCCCTCGAAGAACTGCGGGGTGGTCATCACCAGGTCGTTGCCGGCCTTGACCGCTACGGCCGCCGCCTCGGCGTGGTCTGCGCAGACCTTCTGCTCCCAGACCATCCGGCCGACGTTGTCCCAGTCGGTGATCAACGTGCCGGTGAAACCCCATTCGCCCTTGAGCACCTCGTTCAGCAGCCAGTCGTTCTGGGTGATCGGCACCCCATCCATCGACTGGTAGCCGAGCATGAACGTACGGCAGCCTTCCCGGGCAGCCCGCTCGAATGGCGGCAGGAACCAGGAGATCAGCTTCCGCCGGCTGAGGTCGGCCTCGCTGGCGTCCCGCCCGCCCTGGGTCTCGGAATAGCCGGCGAAGTGCTTGGCACAGGCCAGGATGCCGGTCGGATCGTCCAGCCCCTCACCTTGATAGCCGCGGACCATGGCCATGGCGAACTCGCCGATCAGGTACGGGTCCTCGCCGAACGTCTCGTCGACCCGACCCCAGCGCAGATCCCGGCCGATGCAGAGCACCGGTGAGAACGTCCAGTGGATGCCGGTCGCGGCCACCTCGATCGCGGTCACCCGGGCAGCCCGCTCGATCAGCTCGGTGTCCCAGGAGCAGGCCATCGCCAGCTGGCTGCCGAAGATCGTCGCGCCGGGCCAGAACGAATGCCCGTGGATGCAGTCGTCGGCGGTCAGCAGCGGGATCCCGAGCCGGGTCTGGGTCTGCAGATCGATGGCCTCCAACACCCGAGCCGGCGAGGCGTGCAGGATCGAGCCGACGTGCTTGTCCTGGATCAGGTCGACCACGCCGGCGCGGGCATCCAGCTGCAGCATCTGACCGACCTTCTCCGCCAACGTCATCCGGCTGAGCAGATCCTCGACCCGCTCCTCCGCCGGCAGTGACGAGTCCTGATATGGCGCCTGATCGGTGGGGAGGGTCACGGGTTCCTTCTCTCACTGGGTCTCAATGGATCGACCGGCCGGCCCGCGGCTGGGGCGGAGGGCTCTGGTCGGTGCTCATCGTAGAGTGCCTCAGCAGAGATTCGCCGGTCGACTCGGCACCGTCGTCGCCCAGCCGTCAATCAGGCGTTCGGGTCCGTGGCGAGATCCCCGTCGAGCGCCTTGACGATGCGTGGCGTCGCGTTCTCCAGAGCCCAGCGATAGCTGAGGATGCTGCCCCAGTCCATCGAGTAGAGCAGGTCGTCATTGCCGCCGTTGGGCGCAAGCACGTAGCGGCCTTCCTTGGTCGTCCGCAGATCCCGGACCAGCTTGTTCTCCAGCAGCGCCTTCGTGTCGGTGTACTCGGTGGTCCAGATCACCACGTCCAACTCGTCGATCAGGTCGACCTTCTCACTGCTGAGCGGGGCGTTGTACTTCTTGCCGACCAGCTTGGCCAAGGAGTCCGGCATGGACATCCCGAGATCGATCAGGAACTGGGTGCGTGGCGCGCTGGCACCCAGGATGCTGAAGTCGGCACCCCAGAGCTCGGCGCAGGCCGCGTGCTTCCCGTCCAGGATCGGGTTCTGCTTCCGTGTCTCGGTGAAGGCCGCTTCGAGGTCGGCCACCAGCTTCGTCGCCTCGTCCGGCTTGCCCAAAGCGGCCCCGATCAGCTCGGTGTGGGGCTTAGCGGGACTGCCCAGTCCTCGTAGTCCGCCGGCTGTGCCACCGTCGGCGCCATCGCGCTGAGCTTGGCGTAGTCGCCCTTGGTGGTGCCGCTCATCACCGCGAGGATCAGGTCCGGTTCGAGCGCGGCAACCTTCTCGAATTCGATCTCGAGCATGTTCAGCACCGGCGGCGTGGTGCCGAATGCCTGCTTGTTCCAGGGCCGCACCGGTGTGTAGGTGCTGTCCACGAATCCGGCGAGGGCGATCGGCGTGTAACCGAGCGCCACCGTCGGGTCATGGTCGGTCTGCCCCAGGCACACGATCCGCTTCGGCGCAGCCGGCACCTCGGTGGTCCCGTACCGGTGCTTCACCGTGGCCGGGAATGCTGCATCGGGCGCTGCCGAGGGCGTACCCTCCTCGGCACCAGGTTGATTTGCCGGATTGGCGCAGCTGGCTACCCCGCCGGCGACGGCGAGACCGGCCAGGGCGGCGAGAAATTGACGACGATGCATGCTGACCCCCAAGATCAGTTCGACGGTGATGGTTAGGCTGACCTAACTCGTCGGCAGATGCAAATCTGGCTTGCCGGTGGCAGTCAAACTGGTCCAAGGCCGGCTCAGATCAGCTGAGGCCGGCTCCGGAGAACCAGGAGAAGACAATGACCACACTCAGTGATTTCGAGGCTCGCACCATCACCGGCCAGGAGCAGCCCTTGGCCGCGTACGCGGGCAAGGTGGTGCTCGTGGTGAACACCGCGTCCAAATGCGGACTGACCCCGCAGTTCGCCGGTCTGGAGCAGCTCTACGACGACCTGAAGGACCAGGGATTGATCGTCCTGGGCTTCCCCTGCGATCAGTTCGCCCACCAGGAGTTCGACTCCGACGCCGAGACCGCCGAGTTCTGCCAGCTCAACTACGGCGTGACCTTTCCGATGTTCACCAAGATCGACGTCAATGGCGAGCATGCCCACCCGCTGTACTCCTGGCTGCGTACCGAGGCCGACGGCGCGACCGGCGAGGACATCCAATGGAACTTCACCAAGTTTCTGCTGAATCGCGCCGGCGATCCCGTGGCCCGCTACGAGCCGACCGTCGTACCCGCCGATCTCGAGGCAGACATCCGCGCCGTGCTGTGAGATGCCGCCAGGGAGCTAGATCACCAGGGCAAGCAGTGGTGCGGCCACCACGATGACGGCCAGCCCATAGACAGCGGCGGCCAACAGAGCTGATGCCGGATGCGTCAGCCGCTCGATCCGGAGACAGGTGCTCCCCTCGGCCGCACCGAGAGCCTCGGTCGGCACGACGGACTCCGCGAGTGCCACCAGAGCGCGGGCCAGCGGTTCTGGTCCGACAGCCCGCACGGCAGCGTCATCAGCCAGCATCTCCACCAGCAGCCGCGCCTGCTGAGCCGGCAGGTCACTGCGGATGGCATGGGGAAACGCCTGATGCACCGCATCGAAGGTCGCCAACACCAGGTCATGACGGGCGTGGAGATGTGACTTCTCATGAGCGAGCACCGCAGCGATTTCCATCGGCGAGAGCACCGCCAGGGTGCCGGCGCTGAGCACCACTCGCGGCTGCCACAAGCCCGGCAGGCAGTACGCCAGCGGCCGGGCCTCGGCGAGCACTCGCAACTCGGACAACCGCCCAGCGACGTCAGCAGAGGTCTTCGAGGCGAGCAGGTCGACGAGGTCACGGTGCCGTCGACGGCGAGCCCCCGTGGAGGCGATCACACCGACCAATGCCCACACCAGGCGACCAGCAACCAGACCGGCGAACAGCACCACGGTTCCCGTCACGGCCCAGTCCCACCAGGCGACCGACGACTCCTGCGACCACGTCGCGGCGCTCAATAGCCAGGCGACCCCGAAGATACTGATCAAGGCGGCCACCGCGCCGGCCTGCCAGAGCACGACGGCAGCCCTCGGCACCCGATACAAGAATCCCCAGCGCGCCACCCAGGCGGGCCCTGGTCCCACCAGCACCACAGCCCCGAGCGCCAAAATCCCCGCCACCAGGAGCGGCGGGAGTGCGCTCATCGCGACTCCAGCCTCGCCAACGCCGCCCGCAGCGCAGCCGCCTCGTCGTCGCTGACCCGGTCGACGAAGGCGACCAGAGCAGCCGAACGGTCCGTCCCGCCATCAGCCAGGGCGGTATGCATGACCTCCGCCACCAATTGCTCCCGGGTGTGCGCGGCCGCGTACCGAAAGGCGCGACCATCCTGCTCGCGGTCAGCCAGGCCCTTCTTCGCCAGCCGGTCGAGCACCGTCATCACCGTGGTGTAGGCGATCACGCGCTCGGTGGCGATCGCCGTGTGCACCTCGCGGACCGTCAACGGCCGGCGGGCGCCCCACAGCTCCTCCATCACTCGACGTTCGAGGTCTCCGAGAGCATTCACGGTTCGAGTCTACTCGTACTACTACGGAAATAAGTACTACACGAGGACGTACGACGATGCGTAGTAGGCTGCGACCGTGGGCGTGGTCGCCCGCACCTCGACCCCACCAGACCTTGACCCCCCGAGGGAGAAACATCGATGGACGAAGTGAGCCTGGCCCGATGGCAGTTCGCCATCACCACCGTCTACCACTTCTTCTTCGTCCCCGTGACGATCTCGATGGCCAGCCTGGTGGCCGGATTCCAGACCGCCTGGGTGGTCACCGAGAAGGAGAAGTACCTCAAGCTCACCAAATTCTTCGGCAAGCTGTTCTTGATCAACTTTGCGATGGGTGTGGCCACCGGGATCGTGCAGGAATTCCAGTTCGGGATGAATTGGAGCGCCTACTCCCGGTTCGTCGGTGACATCTTCGGCGCTCCGCTGGCTCTGGAGGGCCTGCTCGCCTTCTTCCTCGAGTCGACCTTCCTCGGCCTGTGGATCTTCGGCTGGGACCGACTGCCCAAGAAGATCCACTTGATGACGATCTGGCTCGCCGCCATCGGCACCATCGCCAGCGCGTACTTCATCCTGGCGGCCAACTCCTTCATGCAGAACCCGCTCGGCTACACCTTCAACGACGGCCGCGGGCGTGCCGAACTGACCGACTTCTGGGCGGTGCTGACCAACCCGGTGGTCCTGGTCACCATGCCACACCAGATCACCGGCTGCTTCATGGTTGGCGGGGCGTTCATCGCCGCGGTCGCGGGCTGGCACCTCTATCGGATGGACAGGGCCGAGCGGAAGTCTCTCGACGCCCGCGAGCCCGAGCACGGACCGGTCTTCCAGGCCGCGATCCAGGGCAAGACCACGGTGATCCCTGCGGACCGACCCGCCTTCAAGACCGCAGTGAAGGTCGGCGCGATCGTGCTGATCATCGCCGGACTCGGCACGGTGATCAGCGGCGATCAGCAGTCGAAGGTGATGTTCGAGGTGCAGCCGATGAAGATGGCCGCCGCCGAAGCGCTCTACGAGACCGAGAAGCCGGCCGGCTTCTCGATCGTCACCGTGGGCACTCCCGACGGCAAGCGGGAGCTGTGGTCGGTCACCGTCCCCGGGCTGCTCTCGTTCCTGGCCACCGGGGACTTCGACGGCAAGGTCGTCGGCATCAACCAGCTCCAGCAGGAGTACACACAGCAGTTCGGACCGGGCACCTACTACCCGTACATCCCCCTCACGTACTGGTCGTTCCGCGTGATGATCGGGCTCGGCATGGCAGCCATGGCCATCGGCGCGCTGTTGCTGCTGTGTGTTCGCGGCGAGCGGCGACTGACCTCGTTCTGGTGGCCAACTGTGCTGGTAGCCCTGCCGCTGTTGCCGTTGTTCGCCAACTCGTTCGGCTGGATCTTCACCGAGACCGGCCGGCAGCCGTGGGTGGTGTTCGGGCTGCTCAAGACCGCCGCAGGAGTCTCGCCCACTGTCGGGGCAGGCAGCGTACTGACGTCGTTGCTGGTGTTCACCGCGCTGTACGGGGTGCTGGCGGTCGTCGAGGTGAAGCTGATGCTGAAGTACCTGCGACTGGGGCTGCCGGATGTCAGCACCCGCGAGCAGACCGACGACGACTCTGACGCCCCACTGGTCTTCAGCTACTGATGGCTCCGGCTTTGGGCCCAGCGAGCTGAGAGAGAGGAACGCGAGATGGAATTGTCCACCGTCTGGTTCGCGCTGATCGCCGTGCTGTGGATCGGCTACTTCGTGCTGGAGGGGTTCGACTTCGGCGTCGGCATGCTGGTGCCGATCCTGGGCAAGGACGACCGGGAGCGCCGGGTCGTGATCAACACCATCGGCCCGGTATGGGATGGCAACGAGGTCTGGCTGCTGGTCGCCGGCGGCGCGACCTTCGCGGCCTTTCCGGAGTGGTACGCCACCTTGTTCAGCGGCTTCTACCTTCCATTGCTGCTGATCCTGCTCGCGCTGATCGTCCGCAACGTTGCCTTCGACTACCGCGGCAAGCGCAACGAGCTGGCCTGGCGACGGCGCTGGGACCGCTGCATCATCGTCGGCTCCTTCGTGCCGGCGCTGCTCTGGGGCGTGGCCTTCGGCAACATCGTGCGAGGGGTGCCGTTGGATGCCGATCATGAGTACGTCGGCGGCTTCTTCAACCTGCTCAACCCGTTCGCGCTGCTCTTCGGCCTGGTCACGTGCTCGATCTTCTTGACCCACGGGGCGATCTTCCTGGCCCTGAAGTCGGACGGGGTCATCCGGGAACGGGCGAACGCGCTGGCGGCGAAGGTCGGGCTGGTGGCGGCCGGGCTGGCGGTGGTGCTGTTGATCTGGCTGAACCTGGCTCACGGCGACGTGTTCTCGGTGATCGCCAGCGCGGTGGCCGCCGTCGGTCTGGTCGGCGGGCTGCTGGCCAACCGGGCTGGGCGCGAGGGCTGGGCCTTTGTCGGCACCGCGGCGGCGATCGCGTTCTTCGTGGCCGCGGTGTTCCTTGCGCTGTTCCCCAACGTGATGCCCAGTCATCCCAACCCGGAGAACAGCCTGACGATCGCCAACGCATCCTCCACGCCGTACACCTTGACGATCATGACCTGGGCCGCGGTGATCCTGACGCCGGTCGTGATCGCGTACCAGGCCTGGACCTATTGGGTCTTCCGCAAGCGGATCTCGGTGCAGCACATCGCCGACGACGTGGTGCTGCCGGAACCCGCGAAGAGCTGAGACCTTGCCCGCTATGCCGCATGCCGCACGCCGCACCGATCGGAATTTCCGGTTACCTGTCCACGCCACGGGTGGACAGGTGACCGAAAGTTCGGCCCGGGGGGCGGTCGACCCGAGGCTGTTGCGGCGGGCGCGTGCCACTCGGGCCTATCTCGTCGCCGGGGTCGCAGCCGGGACGTTGACTGCGCTGCTAATCGTCGCTCAGGCGTGGCTGTTGGCGACGGCCATCGCCGGCACGTTCGAACACCGGGACCTTGCTGCGGTCGGCGCGACCTGGCTGCCGCTGGCTGGGGTGTTCCTCGCTCGAGGACTGCTGACCTGGCTGAACGCTGTGCTCGCCCAACGGTCCGCCGCGGCGGTGAAGTCACAGTTGCGGACCGAGATCCTGGCCGCTCGGCTGCGGAGTCGGGGACCGGCCGAGCTGGATGGCGCGGGGCTGGTGTCGGTGCTGACCCAGGGTCTGGACGCCTTGGACGGCTACTTCGCCCGTTATCTGCCCCAGCTGGTGCTGGCCGCAACAGTGCCGCTGGTGATCGGGATCGCCATCCTGACCACCGATTGGGTGTCCGCGCTGGTTGTCGCGCTGACCGTGCCGTTGATCCCACTTTTCATGGTCCTGGTCGGCTGGCTGACCCAGGCACGGGTACGCAAGCGCGCCGCGATCCAGGAGCGTCTCGCTCACCACTTCGCGGACCTGGTTGCGGGGCTGCCCACCTTGCAGGTGTTCGGCCGGGCCAAGGCGCAGGCCGAGGGGCTGCGTAGAACCGGGGAGGCGCACCGACGCGAGACCATGGCCACCCTGCGCGTCTCCTTCCTGTCCGCACTGGTGCTCGAGCTGCTGGCCACCTTGTCCGTGGCGATCGTGGCGGTGGGCATCGGGTTGCGGGTGGTAGACGGCCAGCTGACCCTGTTCATCGGTCTCTTTGTGCTGATCCTGGCCCCCGAGGTCTATCTGCCGCTGCGTCAGGTCGGCGTGCACTACCACGACTCGGCCGACGGGGTGGCGGCAACCGAGCGGGCGTTCGCGCTGATCGACGCCGCTCCGCTGGTGACCGGTAGCCGCCCGGTCCCCGACCTCGGCGCAGCGGTGATCGAGGTGGAACAGGTGTCGGTGACCTATCCGGGAGCCACCGAACCAGGTCTCACCGAGACGAGTCTGCTACTGGGACCAGGCGAGATGGTGGCGATAGGCGGTCCGAGTGGGGTCGGCAAGTCCAGTCTGCTGGCGGTGCTGCTCAGCTTTGTCCCGCCGACCACGGGACGGGTGCTGATCGGTGGCGTACCGCTGAGCGAGCTGGATCAGGATGCTTGGCGCGCGGTGCTGGCGTGGGTGCCACAGCAGCCCGCTTTGCTGGCCGGGACCATCGCCGACAACGTACGACTGGGTGCGCCGGACGCCCCGACCGCGCGAGTTCGGTCGGCACTCGATCGGGCTGGCGCCAAGCAACTAGACCTCGACCGAACGCTGGTGGCGGGCGGTGAAGGGCTCTCCGCTGGTGAGATCCGCCGAGTCGCACTGGCCCGGGCGCTGCTCCGCATCGACTGCGGCGGTGGTCAGCTGCTCATCCTCGACGAGCCGACCGCCGGTCTCGACGCCGCGACCGAGCTGACCGTGATCGCCGAACTGCGGAGGCTGCGAATCGGTACTCTGCTGGTGAGCCATCGGCCCGCCGTGCTGGCCGCGGCCGATCGCATCGTCGAGCTGGCCCCTGCCCAGCTGAGCCACTCGGCCGGCCAACTATGAACGAGCCCCACTGCCGCACTCCGGGGACCGCGCTGGTCGTCTCGCGGCCCCGGCAGCTGATGCGCGCCGTCTTGCTTGGCGCACTGGCCAGCGGAGCCGGTATCGCTTTGTTGGGCACCGCCGCCTGGTTGTTGTCCCGCGCCGCCGAGCGGCCGCCCATCCTCTATCTGATGGTGGCCATCGTGGCTGTCCGAGCGTTCGGCATCGGCAAGGGCGTCCTCCGATACACCGAACGGCTCGACAGCCATGATCTTGCGTTGCGGCTGCAGACGGTGCTGCGGCTCGACACTTGGCGTGCGCTGACCCAGTCGACCTGGGTAGGCCGCCACGGCGGTGATCTGCTGTCCCGATTGGTCAACGACGTCGAGGCGATCCAGGACCTGGTGGTTCGGGTGATCGTTCCAGTGGCCTCCGCCGGTCTCGTCGCGGTAGCCACCACGACCGTGATCACCCTACTCTCTCCCGGTGCCGGCCTCCTCCTTGCGGTGTCCGTCGCACTAGCCGGCGTCGTGATGCCCTGGCTGGCCGCACGTCTGGCAGCCCGCAGCATCGCCTCGCTGGCGCCCTTGCGCGGCGAGCTGGCCACGGTCGCTGCCGAGGCCAGCGACGCGGCTCCCGACCTGGTCGCGTACGGTGCCACAGACGCCGTCGTCGCTCGGCTCGCCGCTGTCGATACCCGGCTCCGGCGCGCCGAGCAGCGCGCCGCCTGGGCGAGCGGACTGGCCGGATTCGGGCAGACGCTCGCCGCGGGCGTCGCGGTGCTCGGTGGTCTGCTAGTCGGTGCCGTCCAGGTGTTCGCCGGTGTGCTGAGTCCGGTGAACCTGGCCGTCGTGGTGCTCACTCCCCTCGCTCTGCACGAGGTGCTCGCCACGCTGCCTGCCGCGGCGCTGGCCTGGCACCGGTCACATTCGGCGCTCGGTCGGGTGGGCGAGGTGCTGACCGCTCCCACTGTCGGTAGTCCCGACAATCTGAGCGTGGTCGCCACCGATACCTCCGAGGTGCCGCCGAGCATCGAGATCGCCGACTTGTCGGCGGGCTGGCCGGGCTCAGCACCTGCGGTGGTCGGACTCGACCTCACCGTTCAGGCGGGTGAGAAAGCGGCATTGGTCGGCCCCAGTGGAACCGGGAAGACGACCGTTGCCGCGACGCTGCTCGGACTGCTGCCACCAGTTGCCGGCACCGCCCAGGCACGCGGTCGGCTCGGCTATCTGGCGCAGGACGCGTACCTGTTCGACACCACGGTCGCCGAGAACGTCCGGATCGGCCGACGCGACGCCGGCGATACCGACATCGCCAAGGCCTTGGCCCGAGCTCGAGTGAGCATGCCACTCGATCGTCTGGTCGGCATCCACGGCACACAGGTCTCCGGCGGCGAGGCCCGCCGGATCGCTCTCGCCCGGCTGCTGCTCGGCAACGCCGATGTCCTGATCCTGGATGAGCCGACCGAGCACCTGGACGCGCCCACCGCCGCCGCGTTGGTCGACGATCTATGGGCCACCACCACCGATTCGGGGGCCGCCGTGCTGGTGATCACGCATGACCCGACGCTCGCCGCTCGCTGCGACCGCGTGGTCAGCCTTCCGAACCCGCCGGTGTCAGGGACAAATGCGGGTCTCAATCAGCTGCCGGCCCACGACACGCCGCCGCTGGCCGGTTGAGCCACCGGCTTGTCATCGTCCCGGGCAACAGGACCGCTGAGGCTGACAGCCGCCAGTGCCTCCGGCGATCCGAGGGCGAGGCGCGCAGGTCTGCGAGACTCTGTTCATGTCCGAGGACGAGCCAGCCGAAGGACGCGGCGGTCGGCGGCCGGAAGGCGAGAACCGTCTCCCGCCGGCCCTGGCGGTCCTGGTAGCCGCGCTCATCTATGCGCTCCTGCCCGAGTCGCTGCTCTTCACGCCGCGTTTCGTCATTCCGGCACTCGAGATCGTGCTGCTCATCGCGCTGCTGATCACCAATCCGCGGCGGATGGTCCGGGAGACCCGAGTCTCCCGGATCGCTTCCATTGCCCTCGACGCCGTGGTCATCGCGGCCAACCTGGTCGCTCTCGGACTGCTCGTCACGGTGCTGGACTCCGAGCAGACCTCCGGAAAGGGTCTGCTGATCGCGGCCATCCAGGTCTGGGTCACCAACGTGATCGGCTTCGCGTTGCTCTACTGGGAGATCGACCGGGGTGGCCCCGTCGCTCGCCGCACTCGTCCGCGGTCGAAGCTGCGGGCGGCCGATTGGCGGTTCTCCCAGGACGAGAATGCCGACACGATCACCGAGGTCGCCGTGACCTCCAGCAAGCACGACGACTGGCGGCCGACCTTCGTCGACTATCTCTATCTGTCGCTGACCAACTCCAGCGCCTTCAGTCCCACCGACACCATGCCGCTCTCGCCCCGGGCCAAGCTCTTGATGGGGCTGCAGGCCAGCGTGGCGCTGTTCACCTCGCTCGTCATCGTCGCGCGGGCCATCGGCGCCCTCGGCGGCTGACCATCATCGGCCACCGAGCCCACGGAATCTGCCGGCCGTCTGGGTGGTTGGGATGGCGTGAGCACTGCCCTTGACCAGACCTTGCCCCTCGCTGTCCTCGACTTCGTCGGCATCGAGTACGGCGAGTCCGCCACTGACTCCATCACCGGCGCGGTGGGTCTCGCCCGCGCCGTCGAAGCCGCTGGGTATCGACGCTATTGGGTGTCCGAACACCACAACATGAGTTCCCTGGCCTGCAGTGCACCGGAGATCCTGATCGCTCATTTGCTGACGCTCACCGAGTCGATCCGGGTCGGCGCGGCCGGGATCATGCTGCCGAACCACACCGCGTTCAAGGTCGCCGAGACCTTCCGTACGCTGCTGGCGATCGCACCGGGCCGGGTCGATCTCGGGCTCGGTCGGGCTCCGGGCACCGATCCGCTGACCGCCCATGTGCTGCGGCGTGGCACGACCACCGATCCCGGCGCGGACTTTCCCAAGCAGGTCGCCGAACTCCTCGCCTTCCTCGGCGATGGCTTCCCGGACAGCCATCCCTACCAACGGCTGGTGGCCGCCCCGGTCGTTGCGGAGCGACCCGACCTGTTCCTGCTCGGCTCCAGCAACTACGGACCGCAGTTCGCGGCGATCAACGGCATGCGAGCAGTCTTCGCGCACCACATGAGCCCGGAGATTGCCATCGAGGTGCTGCGTGACTATCGGGAGCAGTTCCGTCCCGGCGTCGAGGACGAGCCGTGGTCGGCGATCTCGGTGCTCGCGTTCGCCAGCGACAACTCGGACGAGGTCACTCGGTTCGAGGCGGGCTGGGCCTTGACGATGCTGAATCTGCGCCGCGGGATCCGTACGCCGCTGCGACCCGAAGAGGTGGACGCCTTCGCCACCTCGCCCGAGTTTCGGAACTCGCCGCGCGATCTGGATCGGATGGCGATCGGGCCGGCCGAACAGGTTGTCGCCCGGCTTCGAGAGCTGCAGCGAGCCAGCGAAGCCGACGAGGTCGTGATTGTCACGCCAGGTCTGGACCGCGCGGCTCGGATCGCCAGCTTCGAAGCGATCGCCGCCGCCTGGCCTCGCTAGTCGGCACCAGTGGGGTGTCACTAAGGTGACGTCGTGGACTGTGACGACTATCAGCGCGCCGCGTTGCGTACGGCCCGCGACCCGGACGCGCCCGACGAGTTCATGCATCTGGTGCTAGGCCTGGTCGGTGAGGCCGGCGAGATCGCCGAGAAGGTCAAGAAGCTGGTTCGGGACAAGAACAGCGACCTCGCTCAGCTCGATCGTGACGACATGGCGGCCGAGCTCGGCGACGTCCTCTGGTACACCGCGGTGCTGGCGAGCTTCCTCGGTCTCTCCCTCGACGATGTTGCCCAGCGAAACGTCGACAAGCTCGCCGACCGCCAACGTCGCGCGGTCATCGGCGGTTCCGGCGACCGTCGCTGAGCCTACGAATCGGCCTGTTGAGGGGCTGTTGGCTTCACCGACAAGGAGCAGTTACATCTCAATCCTCAACTTTGGGATGTAACTGCTCCTTGTCGATGGAGGTTGCTCCTTTAGGTGCCAGAGCCCAGGGCACTGACCGAGGAGGACGCATCAGTGCAGGGTGATCCAGATGGTCTTGACCTCGGTGTACTGCTCGAGCGCCTCGAGACCGTTGTCCCGACCGCCGAAGCCGGACATCTTGTAGCCACCGAACGGGGTGCCGATGTCGCCCTCGCTGTAGCCGTTGACCGCGACGGTGCCGGCCCGCACCGAACGGGCGGTACGCAGCGCCACATCGATGTCCTTGGACCACACGGTGGCTGCCAGACCGTACGGGGTGTCGTTGGCCAGGGCCAGCGCCTCGTCGACATCATCGAAGCTGAGCACCGACACGACCGGGCCGAAGATCTCCTCCCGAGCCACGCTCATCTGCGGGGTGACCTCATCGATCACCGTCGCGCCGGCGAAATAGCCACCGGTCTCGGCCAGCACCCGCTCACCACCGGTCACGATCCGAGCGCCGTCCGCCTTGGCCTGCTCGATATAGCCCAGCACCCGCTCCAACGCCGACGGCTCGATCAGCGCGCCGATCACCGTGGACTCATCCGTCGGGTCGCCAACCGTCCGCTTGTCGGCCTCAACAGCCAAGGCTGCGACGAAGTCGTCCTTGATCGAGCTATGCACCAGGATCCGGGACCCGGCCGAGCAGTTCTGGCCGGCGTTGAAGAACGCGGCCTCGGCCAGATCGGCGGCCACCTCCTCCAGCTTGTCGCTACAGTCGGCCATCACGATCTGCGGGCTCTTACCGCCGCACTCCAGCACGATGCCCTTGAGGTTCGAGTCCGCGGAATAGCGCAGGAACGCCCGACCCACCTCCGTCGAACCGGTGAAGCTCACCATGTCGACGTCCATGTGCAGTCCCAGCGCCTTGCCGGCGATGTGCCCCAGACCTGGCACCACATTGAACACACCGGCCGGAATCCCGGCCTCGGTGGCCAGCTCAGCGAGCCGGAGCGTGGTCAGGCTGGCCAGCTCCGGTGGCTTGATCACCACGGAGTTGCCCGTCGCGAGCGCGGGCGCCAGCTTCCAGGCCAGCATGGCCATCGGGAAGTTCCACGGCAGGACTCCGCCGACCACGCCGACCGGCTCCCGGACGATCAGACCGACATGATCGCTGCCGGTCGGAGAGGTCTTGCCGAACACTTTGTCGGCCGCCTCCGCGTACCAACGGATGGTGTTGATGATGTCGGGGAGATCGAAGCCACGGCAGTCGACGATGGGCTTGCCGGCGTCGATCGCCTCGGTGATGATCAGTTCCTCGGCATGCTGCTCGATCAAGTCAGCGAACTTGAACAGCACGGCCTTGCGGTCGCCCGGGGCGATCCGGCTCCACTCGCCCTTGTTGAAGGCGGCCCGCGCAGCCGCCACCGCGCGATCGACATCCGCCTCCGAGCAGGCGGCGACCTTGGCGATCACCTCGCCCGTCGCCGGGGCGAAGCTGTCGAAGGTGGCGCCGTCGAGGGCATCGACGAACTCGCCGTCGATGTACGCCTGGGTCCGGATAGCGTCAGGAAGCGTCGCTGTCATGGCAGCCTTTCGATAATCTGTGGGTTCTGAATTTCAGATACCTAGAGTTTAACCAAGGACGCCGATTCTACGGTCCCAGCCCGCTCCGGTGCTAGGGTCCCGCCGATACGATCCCACCTCACTGCGGCAGCGGAGCCTCCTGATTGGTCATCCGATCCTGCTCGTCGGGATAGCGAGCACCGACGATGGTCAGGCTGTCGGCCGCCGCCCTGATCTCGGCCAGCTGGGCATCATTCAGCTCGACCTCGGCGGCGCCTGTGTTCTCCACCAATCGCTCGATCCGTTTGGTGCCGGGGATCGGCACGATCCACGGCTGCTGGTTGAGCAGCCAGACCAGCGCCAGTTGGGCGGGTGTGGCGCCCACCTCACCAGCAACTCGCGTCAAGACCTCGACCAGCGCAAGGTTCGACGCGAGCGCCTCGCCCTGAAACCGCGGCGTCCGACCACGGAAGTCACTGGGATCGAAGGTGGTGCTCGTGTTGATCGTGCCGGTCAGGAATCCCTTGCCGAGTGGGCTGTACGGCACCAGAGCGATCCCCAGTTCGTCGAGCACCGGGATGACGTCCTGCTCCCGATCCCGCCACCACATCGAATACTCGCTCTGCACCGCGGAGACCTGCTGGACCGCATGCGCTCGGCGGATCGTGCCGGCGGCTGCCTCGGACATGCCGAAGTTCAGCACCTTGCCCGCCTCGATGAGTTCGGCGACGGTCCCGGCGACATCCTCGATCGGGACTGTGGTGTCGACGCGGTGCTGGTAATAGAGATCGATCCGATCCGTACGCAACCGCCGGAGCGAGTTCTCGACCGCCCGCCGAATGCTGTCGGGCCGGCTGCAGAGCCCGCCGCCCTCGATCCCGTTCTCGGCGAAGGCGAAGCCGAACTTGGTGGCGATCTTCACCTGATCGCGCACCGGCTCCAACGCCTCGCCGACCACCTCTTCGTTGGCGAACGGGCCATACACCTCGGCGGTGTCGAAGAAGGTCACGCCGAGGTCGACGGCCCGCCTGATCAGGGCGATCGCGTCCTCGCGAGGCACCGCCGAGGTGCTGCCGTACGCGCCGGTGAGGCTCATACAGCCCAGGCCGATCTCCGAGACGGCCAGGCCGTTGCTTCCGAGGGTGCGCTGTTTCATCTGCGTCCTTCCATGCTCTTCAGAAATACTCGTTCCGGGAACTCGCCATCAGGAGAGTCAAGCTGGTGTGGACGACGCTACGTCCGGCGCCACCGCCGTGGGAGGCCCCCTCAGTACCTGGCTCGCGAGACCCGGCGAGAAGCAGGTCGTGCCCCGATCACTCCCGACCCCCCAACCATGTCTCGGGAGTGCACGACCTACTTCTCGAGCATTGTCACCGCTTCGAGCGGGTGCTCAGACCGTCAGCCCCAGCGGCGAGGACCGCCGCCGAACCGCTCATCGGTGCCGGTCTTGCCTTGGACGCCCGAGGTGTTCGCCGTGAACGTCTTGGCACCACGTGGATTGGGTCCGTCTGCGCTGATCGGCAGCTGGGTGATGGCCCCTGCCGATCGGATCGACCCGACATCCTCGCGCGGCACTCCGATCACCAAGGTGGCCTGCGTACGACTCTGCAGATGGGGCGTGGTCACAACCTCACCGAAGGCGTCCTCGCTCTCCGGAGTGCCGGGGATGCCCAGGGTGGCCTGGGTGAATCGCGTACCACCGATGCCCTCGGTGGTGAGTCCGTCCGGCCCGCCGAGCAGCACGGTGACCGACCCGCCATCGGTGTCACCCGGAGCACCGATCACCAAGTCCGCCGTGGGTCCCTCGTCCAGCGGCGCCATCGCCAGCGCCTCGCTGAAGACGTTTCCAAGTCGCGCGGTGCCCGCCACGCCGGGACTGTCCTGCGTCCACAGCTGACTGTTCGACGTCGTCAGACCGTCCTTCGAGCCGGCCAGCAGCACCACGGATCCCATTGCATAGTCGACATCCGGTTCGTCGTGACAGCCGAAAGCAGGGTCCCCAACCGCCAGATCGTCTCGGCCATCGCCATGAACGTCGCCGCTGGCCAGCACGAAACCGAAGGCACAGAATCGATCAGCCTGGCCCGGCATCCCGACTGAATGAGGACTGATCGGCTCATTTCCGGTGAAGCCGTCCGGCGTGCGTTCGACGGTCTGGACCGTGCCACCGGACAATCCGTTGGTCGAACCGATCGCAAGCTCCGTGGACCCGTCACCGTCGAAGTCCCCGGTCGCCACCGCGGCACCGAAGCCGACGTACTTCCCGCTCTCCCCCGGGATGCCCGGCGTATCGCGGGTCAACATCGCCGACCTCGTCAACTGCAACCCCGAGGGCCCGCCGTAGACCACCGCGACGCCACCGGCCGCATCCTTCCCATCGACGCGGAGTCCGGCGATGCCGGCCATCAGGTCATCGATGCCGTCACCATCCAGATCGCCGGCAGCGAGCTCGTCACCCAGTTCCTGATCTCGTGCGCTGCCAGGTGAGCCGGGGATCTGCGAGAGAGTGAAGCTCTGCGTGCCAGTGGTCTTCAGACCGGTGGGCGAGCCGAAGAAGACCTGCACCCAGCCGGTGCCGGCGTTCTCCCCTGGGCTGCCGACCGCGAGGTCGGCGCAGCCATCGCCGTTGACGTCGGCAAGCAGTGTCGAAGTGCCGAAGGCATCGCCGGTCTCGGCCTTCCCGGGCACCCCACGGGTGTCCTGAGTGAGGTAGTGGTCATTCCGAGCGCTGCCGGTGGCGTTGGTGACCAAACCGCTCCGCTGTCCGTAGAAGACATGGACAGAGCCACGATCCTTGGCATTGCCCGGCTCGCCGACCGCGATCTCGGCGAAGCCGTCGCCGTTCACGTCACCCGGCACTCCCGAACTGCATCGGGCCGCCGGACGCGGATCCGCCTGGTGGTCGGTCGCTGTGGCCGGAGCCAGACCGATGGCGGTGATCACTCCCGCCAAGGCGATCAGGCTGACCATCGTCCGGCGCGTCGTCATCTGTCGTTGGTGCATCGTGCTCCTTCCCGAGCCTCAATGTCTGTCCTGGACACGACAGCTGTCGAAACGAATACGCGACGCCAGGTCAGAAGGTTGCACAACTGGGAAGAATTACGTCAGTTTCCGACCTGGCTCAGCGACTCGCTCCGTTCGAGGGAATCGGCAGTGCCGTATAGCTCGGACTTTCCTCACTGGGTTCCGAGGTGGGCGACGGCTCTGGCGTCAGGGTCGGGGTCGGCGTCGGGGTGTCGGTCGGCTCCGGAGTGGGAGTCGGCGTGGGCGTCGGCGACACCGATCCCGGATCCGGGGTGCTTGGCTTTGTTGTCGCGTACGGCAGCGGCACCGACCGCGGCCGCTCTCGGGGAGCTGAGGTGGTGGGCAGCAGACTGGCCCGACCGCTCGGCTCCACCGTGCTTTCGACGTACTGCACACTCGGACTCCGGGTGGGCAGGCCGGCCGGGACCGGAGTCTGGCGCTGGACGGTCAAGGCGTACACGCCTGCCCCACCCGAGATCATCATGACCGCGGCGGTGACGACCGTCACCGTCCATCGCCAATGCCGTCGGCGCGCACCACGCTGTCGCACGAGGGCCGGATCCAAGGGGTCATGGACGGACGAGGAGGCGCTTTCTCCCAGGTCCTTGAGCCGTTCCTCCAGCCGATCCCACTCAGCCATCGGCTCTCTCCTGATCAACGGAGCCCTCATCGGAGACGGCGAGCAGACCCGCCAACGCCGCCCGCCCCCGAGAGAGCCGAGCTTTCACCGTGCCGACCGGCGCTCCGGTCTCGACCGCGATGTCTCGAATGGACACATCGCACAGATGGAACAGCACGATTGCCCGACGCTGATCCGCGGGCAACTGATCCAGTGCGCGCATCAACTCCACCCGCGATGCGTCAGGCTCCGGCACCGGTCGGGGCAGCTGGGAGCGATCCGGTGGGCGTAGCGCCCGCTGGGCGCGTCGCCACCGACTGACGGCGAGCCGGTATGCGACCGTGCGGACCCACGCTTCCGGGCACTGCTCTCTGTCCAGCACGCGGCGCCGATCCCAGGCCCGGACGAACGCCTCCTGTACGCAGTCCTGCGCCTCGGCGAAGTTGCCGCACATCGCGTAGATCTGCGCAACCAGCCGCCTGAACGACCTCGCGTAGAGCGCATCAAACTCATCGGCATCCATCTCTCGCACCCGCGCGTCGCCAGCGGCCACCGACACCCGACCGGGGACGGCCATCGGTCTAGACATGACAACTCGAGGGCCCGACGCGCATGACCCGCCCCCTTTCTGGATCCGACTAAGCCCTCATACGCCCCAGGTCAGCAACAGGTTGCATACCCCGACGAAGATCTTTCACACAGTGATCCTTTTTCCACACCGGGTGCCGGCGGGTGGCCCGTCGGAGCCTGGTCAGGCAGCGGCCGGGTCTGGCTGATGCAAGCCGAACACGTTGCCCTCGGTGTCGAGGTAGTAGCCCTGCCAAGCCATCCCCGGCAGCGGGCTCTTGGGATGAGCCACCTGGCCACCGGCCTCGAGGATCGCCGTATGCAGGCTGTCGTAATCCTCGCAGCCCAAGGTGAGCACCGCCCCGTTCACCGGAGCTCCCGCGCCCCCGCCGTCGCCTCTCCGCTCCATGATCGCTCCGTTGATCCCCGGCGTGCCTTCCTCGCCGGTCACCGCCCCGAAATAGGGCATCCCTGCATACTCACTCCAGTCCTCGAACGCCCAGCCGAAGACGTCCCGATAGAACGCCACGGCTCGAGACACGTCGTCGGCGTGGATCTCGAAGTGGATCGGTCGCGCTGCTGTCATGGGTCGGTCCTCCGCCTCTGGTGAGTCTGCTCGGGCCTGCGGCCCTGGATCTACTCGCTCAGTCTGCTCCAGGTCCGGGGCCCACGCCACGGTCTCGATCCACTGGATCCGGAGGCTGCGACCCGACCCAGGCCGTCAGTCGTCGGCGCGGTTGCTGAGGACCTCTCCGCTGGTGGCGTCGATCTGCACCGTACGTTGCTGCGATCCCGTCGATACATCCGCCTCCCAGACAATCCGGCGGTTCTCGGTGTCGAGATTGAGCTCGTTGATCTGCGCGTCGCTGATCTCACCCACGGTCACCTCGACGGCGCGGACGAAGTCGATGTCGACCGAGCTGAAGCTCTTGTTCTCCGCCTTGTCATCGGCATCGGGACGATCGTCGGCGGGACCGGACACCACCCGGGTTCCGGACGGATCGGTCCGGAGCTGCTGCTCGCCGCCGTCGGAAGTCACGACATGCACCTCCCACCCGTCTCGCTCGGACTCGATCGAGACGACGGTCCCGCCGTTGATCTCCTTCGCGGCGAGTCGTCCTGCGGCAACCATCGCGTCGTTGGACTCGGCGGCAGTGCTGGATCCGGTCGTGTCGGGGGACGAACTCGCACTCGGACTCGCCGGTGCGGAGGCCGGCGCCGACGACGTGTTCGCCGGTACCGGCGAACTGGTCGGCGACTCGTCCGGCGCCGAGCACCCCACAGTCACTGCCAGGGCGATCGTGGCCGCACCGATGGCCAAGGGGCGGACAAACGAATTGGTCGAAAACTGCATGAAGGGTTTCCCGTCGGGTGTGTGCTCAGCTGACTACGGTGCTGACTTCATCACCTGCAGATGAGTGCCTCGTTGGCCGCAGATGAGACCTTTGCCATCTCTCGCCTCTCCGCGTCAGCCACTCACGCGTGGGAACGTGAGGGTGAAGGTGCAGCCCCCGCCCGGGGTGTCGGAGTGATCGATCGTGCCGTGGTGGGCGCCCATCAAGCCTGCGGCGATCGAGAGTCCGAGTCCAGCGCCTCCCTGGCTCCGCGCTCGGCCGTAGTCGCTGCGATAGAAGCGCTCGAAGACCCGCGCCGCCGTCTCGGGCTCGAGTCCTCGGCCATGGTCGACGATCTCGGCCACCACCGCGTCCGACCGGACTCCGATCGTCACCTCGTACGGCGTGCCGGCCGGCGTATGCCGGAGCACATTGGCGACCACATTGCCGAGCACCTGCCGGATTCGGCTCTCATCCCCCAGCACGACCGGCGGCTCATCGAGCCAGCCGTCTCCCTCTCCCCTGGCCAGGGTCACTGTCCGTTGCGAGTCCCGGGCACGGGCATCCAGCACCGTGTCAGCCGCGACGGTGAGCAGATCGACAGGCCGATGATCGAGTCCTGGCGCGGTATCCAGCCGGGCCAGCAGCAGCAGGTCGTTGACCAGATCGCTCATCCGGATGGACTCCGACTCGATCCGGTCCATGATCACCGCGACCTCTTCGGGACTGCTGGCGACGCCCTGACGGTACATCTCGGCATGGCCGCGGATGCTGGCCAGCGGCGTACGCAACTCGTGACTCGCGTCGGCGATGAACCGCCGCAGCCGCGCCTCGGTGGCGATCTTGTCGTCGAAGCCCTGCTCGATCTGGGTGAGCATGGTGTTCAGCGAGCCGGTCAACCGGCCGATCTCGGTGTCGGCGGGCGGCTGCGCCACCCGCTGTGAGAGATCGCCGGCGGCAATCGCCCGGGCGGTGCGCTCGATGGCAGTCAGCGGTCGCAGCGCAAGCCGCACCATGAACCAGCTGCCCAGCCCGCCGAGCAGCACGATGACCGCGGAGACGACCAGCGTGATCAGCTGCAGTCGCCGCAGCGTGTCGAACGCATCGGCCAGCGAGATCGCGATCACCCCGTACCCGTCCTCCGTGGCCGCCACTCTGACCCGCCACGGCGCCCCGTGCTCGGTGTCGGGCACGGTGATCGGCTGCTGGCTGGAAGCCGCGGCCGCAAGGTCCTCGGTGGCTCTGGACAGATCGGGACGGCCTGGAGCCGTCGCTTGCCGGGGCAGCTCACAGAGCACCGCGCCGGTGGCATCAGTGACGGCGAAGGCATAGCTGGTCGGGAGCTGCTGTCTGCCTCCGTCGGCACGGTCGATCACCTGGCACAGCTGCTCGGATGTCAGGCCCAGCCGATCTGTGTCGGCACCAGGCAGCGGGCCTTCGAGCTGTGCGTCGATGCGCTGCTGCTGATAGTTGCTGATCAACATCACCGCGGCCACGTTCGCCAGGATCAGCCCGAGCGTGAGCAGCCCGACCACCCCGATCACCAGCCGCCCCCGCAGTGAGAGCCGTCGGAGTCGGCTCACCGGCCAACGGGCCGCCGACGGACGCTCGGTCTGGGTCATCGGCGATCCCGCGGTAGCCGCAGGCTGTAGCCGACCCCGCGGACGGTGTCGATCAGCGGCGGGTCGTAGACGTCGACCTTGCGTCGTAGATAGCGGATGTAGGAGTCCACCACGCTGGAGTCACCGTTGAAGTCGTAGTGCCAGACGTGCTCGAGGATCTGGGCTCGCGACATCACCCGGCCGGCGTTGCGCATCAAGAAGCTCAGCAGCGAGAACTCGGTCGGCGACAGGTGGATCGGCTGGTCCCCGCGCCACACCTCGTGACCGTCCTCGTCGAGCACGAGATCGGCGTACCGGAGCATCCCGGAGCTCTGCGTGATGCCGGCGATGCCGGTCGGACGCAGCCGACGCAGGATCACACCGACCCGAGTGATCACCTCCTCCAGGCTGAACGGCTTGGTGACGTAGTCGTCGCCGCCGATCGTCAGCCCATGGAGCTTGTCGTCCATCGAGTCACGGGCGGTCAGGAACAACACGCCGACCTCGCCACCGGCTCGGAGCATCGGCAGCAGGGCAAAGCCGTCGGCGTCGGGCAGCATCACGTCCAACACCACCAGGTCAGGCCGGAACTCCTCCGCCACCCGAAGCGCCTCGACCCCGGTCGTCGCCGAGGCGACCTCGAAGCCGACGTACCGTAGGCTCACGCCGAGCATCTCCACCAGATGAGGCTCGTCGTCCACCACGAGGATGCGAGAGTCCCTCAGTTCCGGCGCGATCTGCATGTCTGCCAGAGTGCGCGATCTTGGTGAGAATTCGATGACAATCGGACCGCTCTCATCGAACTGTCACCGTCCTCCCGTCGTTCTGGCATCTTGGCGGGTCATCCTCGGCCCCATGTGCTCGAGCCCTCACTCGCCGGCCGGACGGCACCGGTGAAGCGCCGGACGATCATCATCAATTCCGTGCTCGGCGTCGCCATCCTCGGCGTCGGCGCCGCCACTGCGTTCTCGGCGATCGGCGGCGCTCCCCAGCAGCCGACCGGCACGCTGGTGAGCGTCCAACGTGGCACGGTCAGCTCGACGGTGACCGCGACCGGCAACGTCGAGGCCGGCTCGACGGTGGCGGTCAACCCCAGTGGTTCGGGCGAGGTCACCAAGATCTACGTCAAGGTCGGCGCCAAGGTGGCGAAGGGCGACAAGCTCCTCAAGATCGACGACACCTCGGCCCGGCGGGACCTGAAGACCGCGAAGGCAAGTTTGGCCTCCGCCGAGGCCGGCATGACCACCACGACGCAAGGTCGTTCGACCCAGGACCAGGCGGTCGACGACGCCGGCGTGCGGAGCGCCCAGACCGCTCTGTCGAATGCCCGCAAGGCGCTGTCGCAGGCCAAGGCGACCTACGCGTTGGATCAGAAGCAACAACATGCTCTGGTCAACAAGGCCGACTCCGCGGTCGAGGACGCCAAAGACCAGCTGTCCGATGCGAAGTCGGAACTCGCCAAGGCACAACGAGAGCTGGCGAGCGAGACCGACCCCACCAAGACGACGGAGTTGCAGAACCAGGTCACCCAGGCACAGTCCGCGGTCACCACTGCAGAGAACGCTGTCACCACCGCGAAGAGCAGCCTCACCCAGGCCCAGCAGACCCGCGACAAGACACTGCTCTCCTCGAAACAGAACGTGCAGACCCAGGAGGGCCAGGTGTCCGCCGCCGGGGACAGCCTCGCCTCGCAAGAGGCACAACGGGCGTCCAACCAGCAGCCGGCGCGTGAGGGCGCGGTCGAGTCGGCTCAAGCACAGATCGACAACGCACGTGTGTCGGTGGAGCAGGCCGAACAAGCCGTCAAGGACACGACTGTTCGCGCGCCGGTCGACGGCACCGTCGCCGACATCTCGGCCGTGCTGGGTCAGTCGTCCTCCGGCGGCGGTTCGGCCAGCGGGGGCTCGTCGGGAGGCACCAGTGGCAACGGGACCTCAGGCAGCTCTGGCACGTCAAGCAGCAGTTCCTCGTCGAGTTCGGGTCTGGTCACCCTGGTGAACGAGAAGGTCAAGCAGATCACCGCCTCCGTCGCCGAGGCCGACATCGTCAAGGTCAAGGCGGGCCAGACGGCATCGGTGACCTTCCCGGCGTCGAGCAAGACCCTGTCCGGCAAGGTCACCTCGGTCGCCACCCAGAGCACCGTCTCGAACAACGTCGTGCAGTACGACGTGGCGATCTCCCTGCCGACGGCCAACTCCACGGTCCGGCTGGGTCAGACCGGCGACGTCACCATCACCACCGCCTCGCACGCCGACGTCTTGTATGTGCCGACCAGCGCGATCACCACGACCGGCAACCAAGCCACGGTCACCCGGCGAGCCGACGGCACCGACGCCACGGTGCAGATCGAGACCGGCCTGGTCGGTTCGGTCGGCACCGAGGTCACCCGCGGCTTGAACGAGGGCGACCAGCTCGTATTGCCCACCGGCACCGGTACGCAAGGCTTCACCTTCCCCGGTGGACCTGGCGGCTCCGCTGGATCCGACGGCGCGGGCGGTGGATCCGGTGGCGCGGGTGGCGGGACGAACACTGACAATGGTGAGTCGGGCACTGGCAGCGGCGGACCCCGATGAGCAACCCAGCCGCCCGGGTGCCGGTGATCGATCTCCGCGGCGTCACCAAGACCTACGGCGAGGGCGAGACAGCCGTACATGCCGTTGCCGGGATCGACCTCGTCGTCGAGCGCGGCGACTATGTCGCGATCATGGGCGCCTCCGGCTCGGGCAAGTCCACGCTGATGAACATCATCGGTTGCCTGGACGTCCCCTCCACCGGGGTCTATCGGCTGGACGGCATCGACGTACGGCGGCTCAACGATCGACAGCAGTCCAGGATCAGGAACCACAAGATCGGCTTCGTCTTCCAGAGCTTCAACCTGATCGCCCGCACCAGCGCACTGCGGAACGTCGAACTGCCCCTGGCGTACGGCCGGGTCGGCGCGAAGGAACGGCGCGAGCGGGCGAAAGCAGCCCTGGAACTCGTTGGGCTCGGCGAGCGCCTGGGCCACACCCCGGCCCAGCTCTCCGGCGGCCAGCAGCAACGCGTCGCCGTGGCCCGCGCCATCGCCACCGAGCCGGTGCTGCTGCTGGCCGACGAGCCGACCGGGGCCTTGGACAGTCACAGCACCGAGGATGTCCTCGCCCTGTTCGACGCGCTGTCGGCGGCCGGTCGAACCATCGTGGTGATCACGCATGAGGATGAGGTCGCCTCGCATGCCAAGCGGGTGCTGCGGATGCGCGACGGCCTGATCGAGTCCGATAGCCGGCGGGTCCCGGTGCACGCCTTGCCGCCTCGACACCCCGACGCCCGGGCCGCGGCGTGAACCTCGCCGAGAGCCTCCGCTTCGCCTGGCGGGGGGTGACCGCCAACAAGGCGCGGTCGTTGCTGACGATGCTCGGGGTGCTGATCGGCGTCGCGTCGGTGATCACCTTGGTCGCGGTCGGAAACGGCGCCAGCGCCAGCGTCACCAGCACGCTCAACAGTCTCGGCTCCAACACCCTCACCGTGACCGCCGGGAGCTCCGGAGCGGGTCTGTTCGGTGGCGGTGGACCGGGCGGTCCAGGTGGCCCGGGTGGGGCGGGTGCCAACGCGCAAACCGACTCCGAGGACACCGATCCCTTCGACGGCGGCACCGACATCCGCAAGGCCCAGCTCACTCTCGGCGATGCCGAGGCTCTCGCCGACCGATCTCAAGCTCCCGACGTGCTCGGCGTTGCGCCGGTCGTGAGCGTGTCCTCGGTGACGGCGACCTACCGGGGCAACTCACACGATGTCGGCACGATGACCGGCACCACACCTGCGTACCTGTTGATCAACAACGACACGGTCGCCGGCGGCCGCGCCTTCACCGACGACGACTATCTGGACCATGCCCGGGTCGCCCTCGTGGGTCCGACTGTGGCGCAGGAGCTCGTCGGCGGCGACGGCAATGGGATCCTCGACAAGACGATCAACCTGAACGGCAACGCCTTCACCGTGGTCGGCATCCTGACCGCCAAGGGCAGCAGCGGCATCCAGAATCAAGACGACGTGATCATCGCACCGGCCACTGCCGTACAGGACACACTGGCCGGCTATCAGAATCTCGGCTCCATCTCGGTCAAGGCCACCTCGGCCGACACCGTCGATGCCGCCCAGAGTCAGGTCGAACGGATTCTGGATGCCCGCCACGGCACCAACTCCACCGATCGCGACTTCTCGGTGACCAGCTCGGCGTCGTTCCTGTCCGCGGCCACCACGATCACCTCGACCCTCACCCTGCTGCTCGGCGCCATCGCCGGGATCTCCTTGCTGGTTGGCGGAATCGGGGTGATGAACATCATGCTGGTCACCGTCACCGAGCGGACCCGCGAGATCGGCATCCGCAAGGCCATCGGTGCCGGGAAGGCCGACATCATCGCGCAGTTCCTGCTGGAGGCGGTCATGTTGTCGATGATCGGCGGCCTGCTCGGTGTGCTGCTCGGCTCGCTCACCGGACTGGTCGAGGTCGGCACCTTCCAGCCGGTCGTCTCGCCCGGCTCGATCGTGCTGGCCTTCTCCTTCTCCTTGGCGGTCGGGCTGATCTTCGGCCTCTACCCCGCCAACCGGGCCGCCTCCCTCAAGCCCATCGACGCCCTCCGCTATGAGTAGCCGCCATGAGTAGCACGCGACGTGACGAAGAAGCGATGCCGACAAGGAGTCCCCAGGCCGCCGGCGCTTCGATGACTACCTGGGTCGAGCCGGCCGAAGACGATGAGGACTACTACGAGCCGCCCAAGAAGCGCAGTCGACTGACGACTGGACTCGTCGTCGCTCTGATCTTCCTGCTCGGCATGTTCACCGGTGTCACTGTCAGCCGGCTGCTGCCCTCCCAACAACGACCCCAGGTCATCTATCTGCTCAACAACGAGGGCTCGCCCCAGGCGAGCAGCGGGATGCCATCCGGCATGCCGACCGATTCCCCCTCCGATCTGCCACCCGGAGGACCCTCCGGCCGCTGATCTCCTTGACGAGAAGTAGCCTGCGGTGCTAAATCGCACGAATATTCGACCACAAGCTACTTTTCGAAGCCGGATAGGGGTGCCGATCGGCCGCTCGTCGAGCGTTCATCGACGAGTTGTGCCACCGCGATCGCAGGGATGTCCGCCCGGCCATACAGCACATCGTTCAACAGCGCACCCGCCACCCGGTCGTAGATGGAGATCCGAGCCAGCCGGACCGCTCCTGAGGCGGCGGCCGTGTCCTTCATCGCGTCGTACAGAGCGCGTTGCTTCCATCGCGGCGCGCCTCGGTCGCCGAAAACACCGTCGGGATCGGCCGGGCCGAACATCCGCTCGGCGGACGGACTGGTCCATCGCCTGCCACCCGTCCCAGCCCGCCGTTCCCCGGTGACCACATACTCGCGGTAGGCATCGGCCCAAGGAAGATCGGTGACCCACGGTGCGGTGAGCGTGATGCCGCGATAGCGGTGGAAGTGCAGGTCTTCGTCGAGTTCCAGCAGTAGGCCATCGTCGTACGCGACGTCCCAGTTGCCGGGCGCGAGTCTGGGAACGTCCTGGACGCCACCGAGGACTCGGTACAGATCGAGCACAGACGCGCTAACGCTCTCGGGCAAAGAGTCCAGACGCGGCGCGGGCGGAGCTGTCTCCAGTTCCGCGCGGCCCGCGGAACGAAGCAACTCGCGGAGCTTCGTCACCCGCCTTCCGGTCTTCACCACGTACGAAGTTTCGCAGTCCGCCTGTTTCGTGAAGGCACGGTTCCGTGGAGGCATGGGCCGCGGTGCGGCTGATGGACAGCGCCGGCCGCTGGATCCTGTGTCGGTAGGCTGACGACCGCGTCTGGTTCTGCCCCGGTGCCTTGTGCGCCGTCGGCAGAGGCAAGAGGGAACCCGGTGAGAATCCGGGACTGCCCCGCAGCGGTATTCGGGAACGACAGTCGTCACCAAGCACTGGGTCCACGGGATCTGGGAAGCGACGGCCAGTAGGTGAGCCAGCCGGCTCGTGCCCGTGAGTCCGAAGACCTGCCTGACGTCCGGTTCGGCAACCGCCGAGTCGGTTCGGCACTGACCGCTCGGGCCGGTCATGGTAGGCGCCGTTGTCCCCGGGCACGCAGCGCGTCCCGAGCGGGGATCGGCCCACCGTGCTGGTCGGAGTGGTCTGCGAGAACTCGCGAAGGAGAGTTCCGTGACCACCACCCACCCCTCACCACTCCTGTCCAGATCCGCGGGGCGCACCGTCCTGGCGACGGCGTACGGCTATCCCCGGCAGGGCCGGGATCGCGAACTGAAGCGCGGCCAGGAACGCTACTGGCGCGGCGACACCTCCATTGATGAGCTGCTCACCATCGCCACACAGGTACGCGCCCAACGACTCGAGACCCTGACCTCCGCCGGGCTCGACGAACTCCCGGTCGGCGACTTCTCCCTCTACGACCACGTCCTCGACACCGCCTGGCTGGTCGGTGCGATCCCGCCCCGATTCGACCGCGCGGTCCCCGATGCCGACCCAGCCAGCACCCACACGGCCGAAGGTGGCTGGCAGCGCTACTTCGCCATGGCGCGTGGCACCGGTGACGAGCCGCCGCTGGAGATGACGAAGTGGTTCGACACCAACTACCACTACCTGGTCCCGGAGCTCTCCGGCAGCGCGACCTTCCGTCTCGATCCATCCAAGCTGCTGGCCGAGGTCGCCGAGGCGCAGAGGTACGGTCGACCGGTCCGCCCGGTGATCGTCGGCCCGGTCACCTTCTTGAGCCTGGCCAAGTCCGTCGACGGGGACGACTTCGACCCGCTGGCCCTCCTCGACCGGCTACTGCCCGTGTATGCCGAACTGCTCACCCAGCTGGCCGACGCGGGCATCGCGTGGGTCCAGCTCGACGAGCCGATCGCCGTGACGGATCTGTCGCCCGCACAGCTGCAGTACCTGGCGCGTGCGTACGCCACCCTGACTGCGGTCGAGCGTCGACCGAAGATCCTGGTCGGCAGCTATTTCGGCCATCTTGGCGAGGCTGCTGCGACCCTCGTCGACGCCGGCATCGACGGTCTCGGTGTGGAGCTGACCAGGGACACCGCGTCCGCGACGGTGGCCGAGCTCGCGGTCCTGCCGCGCTTGCGTGAGCTGCGGGTGATCGCCGGTCTGGTGGATGGCCGCAATGTGTGGCGTACCGATCTGGCCGCCGCACTGGCGACCGGCGGCACCCTGCTGGGACTGGCCGATCAGGTCGATGTCGCACCGTCCTGCTCCCTGTTGCATGTGCCGCACGACGCGAGCCGCGAGAACGACCTCGACCCCGAGGTCGCCGCCTGGCTCGCGTTCGCCGACCAGAAGCTCGCCGAGGTGGTCACGCTGGCCCGCGGCCTGTCGTCTGGCACCGAGGCGATCGCGGCCGAACTCGAGGCAAATCAAGCAGTCCTCGCCCAGCGCGCGGCCTCCTCGATCACCCGCAACCGGGCCGTCCGCGATCGGGCGGCCGCCGTGTCCGCGGACGACCTCCGTCGCCGCTCGGCCTATCCGGAGCGGGCCCGCCGCCAGCATGAGCGGCTGGCGCTGCCCGCTCTGCCGACGACCACGATCGGGTCGTTCCCGCAGACCGCCGAGATCCGCCGGGCACGTGCCGCGTACCGGGCCGGAAACCTCGCGTCCGAGGACTACCAGGCGGCGATGCGAACCGAGATCGACCGGGTCATCGCGCTGCAGACCGAGATCGGCGTCGACCTTCTGGTGCATGGCGAGGCCGAGCGCAACGACATGGTGCAGTACTTCGCCGAGCAACTCGACGGCATCGTGACCACCGAGTACGGCTGGGTGCAGTCCTATGGCAGCAGGTGCGTCCGGCCACCGATCATCGCCGGCGACATCACCCGGCCGGCCCCGATGACCGTGGAGTGGACCAGCTATGCGCAGTCCCGCACGACCCGGCCGATGAAGGGCATGCTCACCGGCCCGGTGACGATGCTGGCTTGGTCGTTCGTTCGCGACGATCTGCCCGTCGCCGAGACCGCCCGACAGATGGCACTCGCGCTGCGGGACGAGGTGAACGACCTCGAAGCCGCCGGCGTGGCTGCGATCCAGGTCGACGAGCCGGCTCTCCGGGAGACGCTGCCACTGCGGACCGGTGACCGCCCCGACTATCTGCGTTGGGCGGTGGACGCGTTCCGGCTCAGCACGGCTGGGGTGACCGACGAGACCCAGATCCACACGCACATGTGCTACGCGGAGTTCGGCGACATCCTGCAAGCAATCATCGAGCTCGACGCTGACGTGATCAGCCTGGAGGCCGCCCGGTCCCGGATGGAGGTGGTCGGCGAACTCGCCGAAGCCGGCTATCCGCGGGAGGTCGGGCCCGGTGTCTGGGACATCCATGCCCCGCGAGTGCCGAGCACCGAGGAGATCCTCGGCTCGGTCCGGCTGGCCTGTGCGCAGTTGCCGGCACAGCGGATCTGGATCAACCCGGACTGCGGTTTGAAGACCCGCGGCTATGCCGAGGTCGAGCCGGCGCTGCGGCACCTGGTCGCAGCCGCCCAGCAGTTGCGGACAGAGATGGTCGGCTGATCGTTGACCTGCTGGCCGGCTGAGCAGCCACCTCGCGATGGTCAGCCGGCCGGTACGGTCAAGTCCTCAGGGTCTGCTGCGATTCTGAGCGTGACACTCGCCACGGAAACCACGAGCCTCGAACAGGAACCGATGTCCACGATCTTGATCACCGGCGCTTCTGCGGGGCTTGGACGAGAGACCGCGGTCAGACTCACCTCGGCTGGGCACCGAATCCTGTTGGTCGTCCGCGATCCGGTAAAAGGGCAGCGGGTCGTCGCCGACCTCCGAGCCCGCCAGCTTGATACCGGCTCGGAGGCGATCACCTGCGATCTCGCCGACCTCGGATCGGTCCGGTCCCTGGCCGGCCAGCTCATCGCTCGCAAAGAGCCGATCGACACGGTGATCTGCAACGCGGGCGTACAGATAGTCAACGGGCCGGCACGGTCCGCCGATGGCTACGAGCTGACCTTCGCCGTCAACCATCTTGCCCACTTTCTGCTGGTCACCGAGCTCCTCGACCACCTCCGCCGTCCGTCGCGGGTGATCATGATCGGCAGCGGCGTACATCTGGGCCCCAGCAGATCGTTCGGCTTCCCGGCACCGGAGTGGGCTGAGCCACGACAACTCGCGCTCGCTGATCAGCTCACTGACCAATCGGGAGTTCCGACCTCTGGCAGAGTCGGCCGAGTTCGCTATGCCAACTCCAAGCTCGCCAACATCATGTTCGCGTACGAACTCGCCCGCCGAACTGTCGATGGCGAGGTCACCGTCAATGCCTTCGATCCGGGATTGATGCCGCAGACCGGTCTCGCCCGTCAGTATCCGGCGCCGATTCGTCAGCTCTATCGCTACCTCACGTCGCTGCTGACCCTTCTTCCCGGCGCCCATCGGGTCAGTAAGTCAGCCGCTGATCTGGCTTGGCTCGCCACGGCTCCCGAGCTGACTGGGGTGAGCGGCAAGTATTTCGTCGAGCGCCGCGCCAGACCCAGTTCGGCACTGTCGTACGACGGGGGCCTGGCGCTGCAGTTGTGGGAGCAATCCACGGCCCTCACCAGGCCGTACTAGCACTTGGTCGGGATTGACCTCCTGCGCCTGGCCTGACCGGCGCCGCCGGAAGCCCGGCCTGCTCAGAGCCGCGGAAGCCTGGTCTGGTCGATCAGCTCGCACTCCCGGGGCGCTGCCCGTCCGATCGACCGGCCCAGGTCGTTCGCGTCTTGCTGATGTGTTGATGCATGAACTGCTCCACGGCCTCGGCGTCGCGGGAACGGATCAGTTCGACGATCACCTGGTGCTCCTGCGCGGAGTCGATCAGCCGCCCCTGCTCCAGCAGCCCGGCGAGACCCAGCAGCCGAGTCTGACCGCGCAGGTCGGACACCAGGTCGACCAATCGTGGATTGTCGGCGTAGGACAGCAGCTTGAGATGAAACACCTGGTCTGCCTCGGTGTAGGAGACCAGGTCGTCGGCCCGAGCCCCTTCGACGATGTTCTCCGCCAGCCGTTCCAGCTCGGGGAAGTCGGCCTCGGGAATGAGCGGAGTCACCGCGGCCACCACGGGTGGTTCGAGGAGTTGGCGGATCTGGGTGATCCGGTCCAGCTCGACATCGTCGACCTCGGTCACCCGGAAACCCTTGTTCGGCACGATCGTGACCATGTTCTCGCGGGTCAGATCCAGCATCGCCTCACGGACCGGGGTGGCGGACACCCCGAACCGGCGAGCCAGGAACGGCGCCGAATACACGGTGCCAGGCTCCATCTCGCCGGACACGATGGCCGAGCGCAAGGCCTGCAGCACCTGATCGCGCAGGCTCTCCTTGCCGATCGTGGTCAAACTCGAGGCGGGCCGCGACGTCGACACACGAGGCGAGGACATCAGCGCGCCAACCGCTCGGCATCGGCCAGGGCAGCGAGCTCCCCCAGCGCGATCGGCGCGCACAGCGGACGTTTGGCAACCGGTCGCAACGCCTCCGCATCGACGGCACCGGTCAGCTGGGCGGTCGCGAAACCGCAGACCCGGCCCTGGCACCAGCCCATCCCGGGTCGACTCAGCAACTTGACCGTACGCGCGTCGCCGGCACCGAGCTCGTCGCGGGCATAGCAGAGGTCCCCATAGCTGACCTCCTCGCAACGGCACACGGTAGTGGACTCGGTCAGCCAATCCGACCACTGGGCAGGCACCGGATGGGCACGGTGCATGGCCCGGGCGAAGGCACGTGCGCGGCTGATGCGACCTTGCAGTTGCCGCCGGCGGCGGGGATCCTCCACCCCGGCGGCGGCCCGCGCCACCGCGCGACCGGCCAGCTCACCCTCCGTGACGGCCAGCGCAGCGCCGCCGACACCGGTGACCTCACCGGCCGCATACACCCCGGGGGTGGTGGTCTGCTGGGCATCGTCGACCACGGCCACCAACGAGCCGTCGACGTCGACCCGGGTGTCGGCGCCGACCGCCGTCACCAGTTCCAGCGACGGGGTGAACCCCCAGCCCAGCGCGACCAGATCGACGAGGACCTCCCGGCTCGTTCCGGGCCGGATCCGGCCCTGCCGGTCGAGCTTGGCCACCGTGACACTGCGTACCTCATCGGTGCCGTTGATCGAGACGATCGCGGTACGAGTCCAGTAACCGATCCGGCGTTTGGCCAGGCTGAACGCGTACTCGGCCGCCTCCCGGGCCTTGGCCGGCACCTGCGCCGCGCCGCGGGTCTGGGGTATCCAGGAGCTGATCGCACCGGCCTCGCAGACCCCGACCACCTCGACACCGCCCTCGGCCAGGCCGGTGGCAACAGGCAGCAGGAACGGTCCGGTGCCGGCCACGATCGCTCTGGTCCCAGTGCGCGTGCCGTACCCCTTCAGCATCGCTTGCACCCCGCCGGCGGCCATCACCCCAGGCAGGTCCCAGCCGGGGATCGGCAACTGCCTGTCGTACCCGCCAGGGCACAGGATCAGCCGGCGCGCCACGACCTGGTCCTGAACAGGCTGAGGCCCGACGTCGCTGAACCCGGTCAGCCGCAGCACGAACTCCGGTACGCCATTCTCGACAGACCGTGTCTCGATGAACCAGACCTGGCTGTTCGGCAGGTACTGCAGTCCGCTGTGATCACGAGCTTCGTCGAACCGGCGCCGGAGCTTGGCGTATGTCGTCACGTCGTGCAGGCCGATGGTCGGCTCCGAGCCTGCTTCGTCCCGATGCCGCCAATATTGCCCACCCACCTGCAGGTTCAGGTCGATCACCGCGACTGTGAGACCTGCCTCCGCGGCCGCAACGGCGGCGGCGAGCCCGGCCGGACCGGCGCCGACGACCGCCACATCCAGGGTCGAGATCATCGTGCTTCCTCTCCCGCCTCATCACTGGCCACCTGCATGCCCGGCTTAGCCGGCGTCAGGCAGGCGCGCTGATTGGGTACGCCGTCGATAGTGATCAAGCAGTCGTAGCAGATCCCGATCCCACAGAAGAGGCCGCGGGGACGGCCGTTCTTGCGTGTCGTTCGCCAGGACCGGATGCCGGCGCCGACCAGTGCCGCACCGACGCTTTGTCCTGGCTGGACCGGAATCGCTCCACCATCGAAGGTGAACGTCTGCTCGGGAGCCCGACCATCAGACTCGGTCATGGGCGGAGCCTCTCGGGAGTGCAGGAGCGATTCTGGGCGGCGCGTCCCGCGGGTGAAGCGAGCAGATCCGATCGAGCGCCGCACAGAATCGTGACGAACGAGCGAGACTTCGCGGAGCTCATGACCGCGGAGCGCGGAGCGCGACAATCAGACACTGAACCGCTCCGGCCGGAAGGGAGTCAGATCCAGATCGGTGGGCTGGCCGAGAATGGATTGGGCGAGAAGCTTTCCGGTGCCGGCCGACAGACCGATGCCGGCGCCTTCATGGCCGCTGGCATGCCAGAGTCCGGGGGCCCGCGGGTCAGGCCCGATCACCGGCTGGTGGTCTGCGCTGTAGGGCCGGAAGCCGAGGTAGCTGCGCATCACCTTCACCGAGGCCAGCATCGGGAACAGGGCGACCGCCTTCGCCGCGATCTCGGCCATCACCGGCAACGAGACCGTGCGATCGAAGCCGACCCGCTCCCGGGAGGAACCGATCAGCACGGTGCCGCTGTCGGTGCCCTCCACCACGGTCGAGGTCTGCAGGCCACCGTCGGAGGACAGCACGTTGGCCACATAGTCCGCGTCATAGACCTTGTGCCGGATGGTGAGCGGCAACGGCTCGGTGACCAGCACGAAACCGCGCCGGGGCAGGATCGGCAGCTTCACCCCCGCCAGCTTGGCGATGCTGCCGGACCAGGTGCCGGCGGCGTTGATCACTGCGTCGGCGCTGACCTCCCCGATGCGGGTCCGGACACCGGTCACCCGATCGCCGTCCCGCAAGAATCCGATCACCTCCGCGCCGGTTTGCACGACCGCGCCGAGCCCCCGGGCCAGCCGCAACAGGTGTGCCGCCAGCAGCATGGGCTGCACCTGGGCATCCTCCGGGTAGTACGCGCCGCTGCACAGGTCCGGCGAGATGTGCGGCTCGAAGTCACGCAGCCGATCCGCCGGCAGGTCGATCGCCTCGACGCCGCTGGCCCGTTGCCTGGTGGTGAGCTCCGCAAGCCCTGCAGCACCCGCTTCGGTCGCGGCGACGGCAATGCCACCTTTGCGCTCGTACTCCCACAGCGCATTGTGCTCGGCCAGGTCGGTGCCGTACAGCGCGTGCGAATACTTGGCCAGCTCCAACTCTGGACCGGCGTCCTTGTCCGAGTTGAGCATGTTGCCCTCGCACGCACTCGAGGTGCCGCTGACGATCTGACCACGCTCCACGACGTGCACCCGCAGACCATGCCGGGCGGCAAAGTAGGCGCACGCCGAACCCACCGCGCCGGCGCCGATGACCACGACGTCGGCCGTGGTGTCCCCGGCCGCCGGCGTCACAGCCGCCGGTGTCATACCAGGAAGCCTGCTGGGAAGGGATCGGTCGGATCGAGCATGTACTGAGCGGTGCCGGTCACCCAGGCCCGGCCGGTGACCCGCGGAATGACGGCGGTCAGGTCGCCGACGGTGGTCGTCTCGGCGATCCGGGCCCGGAACTGTGACCCGATGAACGACTCGTTGATGAACTCCTCGCCGACACCGATCTCGCCGCGCGCATGCAGTTGCGCGATCCGGGCACTGGTGCCGGTGCCGCAGGGTGAGCGGTCGAACCAGCCCGGATGGATGGCCATCGCATGCCGGGAATGCTGTGCCGTCGAGCCGGGTGCCTTCAGATAGACGTGGTGGCAGCTGTTGATGTCCGGCCGCAGCGGATGCACCGGCTGGTTCTGCTCGTTGATCGCGTCCATGATGGACAGTCCGGCCGCCAGCAGCTCGTTCTTGGCCTTCCGGTCGAACGGCAGACCGAGGTCATCGAGGTCGACGATGGCATAGAAGTTGCCGCCGTAGGCGATGTCATAGCGGACCTGGCCGAAGCCGGGGACCTCGACGGTCTGATCCAGCCCCAGGCAGAACGACGGCACCATGGTGAGGGTGACCGAATCGGCGTGTCCATCGCTGACCGCGACCTCGGCGATCACCAGGCCGGCCGGGGTATCCAGCCGGATGGTGGTGACCGGCTCGCTCACCGGCACCATCCCGGTCTCCACCAGCACGGTCGCCGTGCCCATGGTGCCGTGACCGCACATGGGCAGCAGCCCGGACACCTCGATGTAGAGCACGCCGTAGTCGGCATCGGGCCGAGTGGGTGGCTGCAGGATGCTGCCGCTCATCGAGCTGTGGCCGCGCGGCTCGTACATCAACAGCGTCCGCAGCTCATCGGAGTTCTCCATGAACCACAGCCGTCGCTCGGCCATCGTGGCGCCGGGCAGCACCCCGACGCCGCCGGTGACGACTCGGGTCGGCATGCCCTCGGTATGGGAGTCGACCGCGCTGATCACCCGACTGGTACGCACTGCTGATCTCCTCGAGTGGAGTGGTTGGCGAGCTAGCTGCGTGTTCGTCACCGACATCGGTGACGAACACGCAGCTAATGACACACCATCAGAGTCTGACTTACTTGTAGCCCTTGGCCAGTGCAGCCTCGGTGTCGGCGGTGACCTTGGCGTGGATGTCGGCCGGCAGCGGGGTCCGCGGCGGCCGGCAGATGCCACCCTTGCGACCGGCGATGTCCATCGACAGCTTGATCGCCTGGACGAACTCGGTCTTGGAGTCCCAGCGCAGCAGCGAGTGCAGGTCGCGGTAGATCGGCAGGGCCTTCTCGATGTCCGCGAGGTTGCCGGAGGTGGCCAGGTTGTACAGCTCCACGGTCGACTGTGGGATCGCGTTCGGGTAGCCGGCGATCCAGCCCACCGCACCGGCGATGCCGAGCTCGAGCAGCACGTCGTCGGAGCCGATCAGAATGTCGAGTTCGGGAGCCAGCTCCTGGATCTCGTACGCCCGGCGCACGTCGCCGGTGAACTCCTTGACGGCCACGATGTAGCCCTCGCCGTGCAGCTCGGCCAGCAGCTCCGGGCTCAGGTCGACCTTGGTGTCGTACGGGTTGTTGTAGGCCACGATCGGCAGCCCGACCTGGGAGACCGCCTTGTAGTGGTTGACGACCGACTCACGATCGGCCTTGTAGGTGTTCGGGGGCAGCTGCAGGATCGACACGGCGCCGGCCTCGGCGGCCTGCTCGACCCAGCGCACCGACTGCAAGGTGCCGTACGCGCCGGCGCCCGCCATCACACCAAAGCCCTCCGGAGACGCCTCGACAGCGGTCGTGATGACCCGGGCCCGCTCTTCGTCGGACAGCGTCTGGTACTCACCCAAGGAGCCGTTCGGGCACACACCCTGGGTGCCGTTGGCCGCCAGCCAGGAAACGTGCTCGGCGAAGCCGTCGAAGTCGACGGAGAGGTCGTCGTTGAAGGGCAGCGCCGTGGCGGTGAAGATGCCGTGCCACGCCTTGCTGTCAGCCATCTATAGCTCCTTGTGTGGGTCGAGCTGAGCTCGGTTCGAGATGATGGAGCATTTATAGCATGTGATATTGCACTGTGTCGAATGTCGGTCTGAGCGCTCATCCAGAAGGAGCTTCGGCCCTCGAAAAGGCGCAGTTACACCCGAAACGGCAGGCGGATCAGATGCAACTGCTCCTTCTCGGCGAGACGGCCAGTCAGACTTCCGATGTCTTGAGTGCCTTGGTGGGACGGATCACGGCGTACGCATCGAGCAGCCGCTCCGTGTCGGCCATCTGCTCGTTCCAGACGTTTCGGATGATGTCGATCCGGTCGTCGGGCTGCTGCAGACCGGCCAGGTAGGCCTGGATACCGGCGCCGTGGGCACCGGCCGCTTCGTGGAGTGCGATCATCCGGATGGCCAGCTTGGTCTGCACACCGTAGATCGGGATCTGCGGACCGCGTGGAGCGGCGAGACCGATGAAGTAGAGCTTCTCCAGCCCGACCGGGACGATGCCGCCGGCATAGCGGAGGGGCACGCCTCGGCTGCGCTCTAACAGCGACTCATCGAGGAACGGCAGGGCGGCATTGAATCCGGTGGCGTACAGGATGGTGTCGTACTCGCCGGAGGTGCCGTCGACGAAATGGACCGTCTTGCCGTCCAGCCGGGAGATGCCCGGGCGAACCTTGACCCGGCCGTGCTGGATCCAATAGAGCAGCAGGTCGTTGACCACGGTCGCGCCGCCGGCCAGCGTGTCGTGCTTCGGCTGCGGCATGCCGGGATAGTTGAACCACTCGCCGATGGACACCCGGGCCAGCAGCCGGGCGATCAGATCCTGATCGGACGGGCTGAACTCGGAGAGGAAGCTGACCTGCTGCCGGGGCACGCCGAAGAATGCCTTCGGCTGGAAGTACATTCCCTCCAGGACGACGATGTCGACGTCGATCCGGTGTTGCGCGGTGTCGACAGCCAGGTCGCAACCCGAGTTCCCGGCACCGACGACCAGGACGCGGTTGCCCTCGATCTCGCTGGTGTTGCGGTACGACCCGGAGTGGATCTGCTTGCCGGTGAACTCACCCTCGAAGGCGGGGATCTTCTGGTCCCACAAATGTCCGTTGGCGACCAGTACGCCGTCGTAGTCGTGCTGCTCGCCGTTGGCCAAGGTCACGGTCCAACCGGCTGAGCCGACCGGGCCGTCGGTGGCGATCGGCGTTACCGAGGCGACCTCGGTGTTGAATCGGATGACGTCGTAGAGACCGTGGTGCGCGGCGTAGGACTCCATGTAGGAGCTGACCTGATCGCGCCGCGGGAAGTGCGGGTAGTCGGTCGGCATCGGGAAGTCCTCGAAGAAGGTCTGGTCCCGGGCGGTGATCAGGTGCAGCGCGTCGTAGTCGGTGTGCCAGTGACCGCCTACCCGGTCGGTCTTCTCATAGCAATCGGCTTCGTAACCGGCGTTGCGGAGCTGCTGAAGGGCGGAGATACCGGCGGCACCGGCACCGATCACGCAATAGCGGGTCATGCAGGACTGTCCTTTCGTGGGTAGTTCTTGGTGTTGTTGATCGGGGATGGATGCAGAGCTATGCGGGGGTCAGCGGATGACGTCGCCGCCGGAGAGGGTGACGGTGTCCCCGGTCATGAAGGACGCAGCGCCGCCGCCGGTGAGCAGCCAGACCCAGTCCGCGATCTCGGATGGCTGTGCCACGCGACCCAACGGGATGCCTGCCGCCGCCGCTTCCATCCGCCCGGTGGCGGCATTGCCCGGAGTGGCCACCCAGCCCGGTGCGATGGCATTGACCCGGATCCGGCGCGGCGCGAGCTCCAGCGCTGTCGCCTTGGTGATCATCACGACCGCTGACTTGGAGGCGCCGTAGACCAGCTGACCAGGAGAGACGACGAAGGCGTCAACGGAGGCGAAGTTCACGATGCCGGAACCCTCCGGCATGTACGGCACCGCGGCGGCCATCACGTTCAGCACCCCGAGGACGTTGACGTCGAAGACCTTGTGGAACAGCTCGGTGGTGTATGTGTCCAGCGTCGAGGGCGGATAGATACCCGCCACGTTCGCCACCGCGTGCAGGGCACCGCCCAGGGCCGGCAACTGCTCAGCCAGCGCGCTCTCGATGGCCGCTCGGTCGCGGACATCGACCACCAGCGGGATCAGCCGCCCCTCGCTGTCGGCGGCATCCACCGGCGCGACGTCGACAGCGAGCACCGTCCAGCCGTGGGCGAGGAATGCCTCGGCGGTGCTGCGGCCCATGCCGCTGCCGGCACCGGTGACCAGGGCGACACCGGGCTGGGAGTCACCGGTCTGGGAGTCAGCCGCGCTCATCGCACCGTCACCCCGCCGTCGACCAGATAGTCCGCGCCAGTGACATAGGACGCGCCGTCACCGGCCAGGAACACGACCAGCGGGGAGATCTCATCAGCGCGGGCCCGGCGACCGAGCGGTGCACCGGAGGAGGTGCCACCCGGTGGCTCATCGAGATTCATCGGCGTGTCGACGCCGCCCGGGCTGACCGAGTTCACTCTGATGCCATCCGCAGCCAGCTCGAGAGCGGCGGCCCGGGTCAGCGCCAGGATCGCCGCCTTCGACGCGGAGTAGGCGCCGTAGCCCTCGGCGCCACGGTGGGCGGCGGTGGAGGAGATGTTGATGATCGAGCCACCACCGCCCCGCGCCAGTGCGGGTGCGGCGGCCTTGATGCCGAGCAGCACCGAGGTCGCATTGACGGTCTGCAGCAGCTCCCACTCCTTGAGGTCGAGCTCCAGCAGTCGGGTGACGCGGATGATGCCGGCATTGTTGACCAGCACGCTGAGGCGGCCGTCCGCGGCCTCGATGTCGGCGACGGTCTGCAGCCAGTCGGACTCGCTGGTCACGTCGAGATGGACGTACCGCACCGGCAGCCCGAGCGCCTGCAACTGCTCGGCGGTCTGGGCGCCATCCTCATCGCGGACGTCGGCGATGACGACGTGGTAGCCGGCGCTCGCCAATGCCTCGGCGTGTGCGGCCCCTTGGCCGCGCGCTCCCCCGGTGACCAGCGCCACCTCTGCCGACTGTATCGACATGAAACCTCCATCAACAGGCGATTACCTTGAGATAATGAGAAACTATAGGTAACTCCTAGATAGAAGTCCAGAGCCCACGTTCGACGATCTTGCCGGTAGTCATATAGGCGTTGCCTATATGCTCACGGCAGGAACTGACGGGTCACCACGCACCAGACCCCTCGGACCAGACCCCACACCAGACACCGTGCCGAACTCGAGATGCAGGAAACCGATGACGATCGTGCAGATCAACTACTTCCTGGCCGCAGAGGCAGCTGGATCGCTGTCACACGCCGCCGGCGAGCTCGGCGTGGCGCAGCCGAGCATGTCGGAGCAGATCCGCAAGCTGGAACAGCATCTGGGGGTCGCTCTGTTCACCCGGGCACGGCAGGGCCTTACGCTGACCGAAGCCGGCCGCCAGTTCCTGCCCCATGCCCGGCGAGTGCATGACGAGTACACCCAGGCGATGGAGTCGGTGTCCGGGATTCGTGACCGGGAGAGCGGCACGGTCGCCTTCGGCGTGTTCAACAGTGCTCCGTACGTGTTGTCAGGCCTGATTCCTGCGTTCCGCGCGCGCTATCCCAAGATCGCGGTCCGGATGATCGGCGCCAACTCCGCCCAGATCGCCGACGCCGTTCGCTCCGGGCAACTCGAGGCGGGCTTGGTGGCGCTGCCCATCGACGCCCGCGGCGTCACCATCGGCGACGTGCTGTGGTCCTGCGAAGCCGCCTACTTCCACCTCGATCCAGAGGCCACGGCGCGGCCGGTGTCGATCGCCGATCTCGCCGCCAGGCCGCTGGTGCTGCCCGATGCCGGCTACGCCGACACCGACCCGACCCGCCAGCAGCTCAGCATCCGAGCGCAGCGACAGGGCTTTCCACTGGTTCCGGACATCGAGGTGGAGACCGGCGCCGCCGCGCTCTCGGTAGCAGCCAGCGGACTCGCCGGCGCGATCGCGTCAGTGCCGGTCGCGGAGGCCCTCGGCTACACCAAGCACCTGACCTGGGCCAGCCTCGACCCACCGCTGATCGAGACCTTCGCGGTGATCACCCGCGACCCCAACAGCCTCTCCCCCGCCACCGAGGCCATGATCGAGCTGGTCAACCAGCACATGAGGATGCTGCATCAAGAACACGAATAGCTCCCGAGGCACTGGGCCCGACCAGACACCTTCTGTCTAGACTCCGCAGCGTGACGGAATCGGTGCGCCAAGGCTTGCGAGCCAGACAGCTGGTCGCCCGGCCGTCCCTGCGCGAACTGGCGCTGGAGGAGATCCGGCTGGCGATCACCACCGGACAGCTCGACGAGGGGCGTACCTATTCGGCGGCGGGGCTGGCCAAGGAACTGGGGATGTCGCTGAGCCCGGTCCGCGAGGCGATGATGTCGCTGGTGTCGGAGGGGACGGTCGAGGCGATCCCCAACCGGGGCTTCCGGCTCCGTCCGATCAGCGCCGACGACCTGGAAGAGATCATCCGCATCCGGATCATCTTGAGCACCGCTGCCGCCGCTGAGCTCTGCGCTCGTGCCCGAGCCAGCCATGCCGGGGGCAAACCAGACGATGGGATCGATGCGCAGTTGGCCGAGTTGCAGCACCTCGCCGACGCCGGGATCGTGGCGATCGAGGCCGTCGCTTACGAGGAGTTCTTCCGGCTGGATCGAGACTTCCATCGCCTGTTGCTCGAGTACGGTCTCGGCCAGCGTGCCGCCGACATCAGCTTGCGGCTGCGCGACCAGTCCCGCATCGTCGGTCTCGGACGGCCACCGTTTGCCGCAGACCGGCAGACCGCACAAGACCTCATCGACATCGTCGAGTTGTTGCGCGCGGGTCGCACAGATGACGCTCAGCGTGCGGTGACTCGAAATCTGTACTGGTACAAGCGGATTGTCGGTCGGGCCGAACCGGATGATTCGGCACCGGCACCTCGATGAAGGCCCCAGGGAGGACACGATGCCGAGGCCCTATTGACTTTGCGAACGCCAGGCCGTAAAACTCTCCTACGACCAGTAATCGACTACCGATTACCGGCCGCCGACCGCTAGCTCGACAGGGCGAGCTCCGCCTCGGTCCCGCCCGCCGACGCCACCACAGAACCCCCTCTGAAAGCGTGGAAGCACATGACCGACGATCCGCTCCTGCAGCCCTTCACCCTCGGCAATCTGACCCTGCGCAACCGCATCGTCTTCACACCGCACGAGCCGGCCTACACCGAGGACGGCATGCCGAAGGACCGCTATCTGGCTTATCACCTCGAGCGGGCGCGGGGCGGCGTCGGCCTGATCGGGATCGGCGGCTCCGCGGTCGTCTCCAAAGACTCCCCTGCCGTCTTCGGCAACATGGACGTCACTCGGGACGAGATCGTCGGCTGGTTGCGCAATTTCGGCGACGCCATGCACTCCGAGGACGCCAAGGTCGTCATCCAGCTGACCCATCTGGGCTGGCGCGCGTCCAACATCTTGGGTGACTGGCTGCCCATCATCGCCCCGAGTCGGCTGCGCGAGCCGGCGCACCGGTCTTTCACCAAGGCGATGGAGGAGTTCGACATCGATCGGGTGGTCGCCGACTACGCGGCAGCCGCTCAGCGGGTCAAGGCGTCGGGTCTCGACGCCATCGAGTTGATCCATGGCGGTCACCTGCTCGATGCCTTCCTGCTCGATCGGATGAACTTCCGCGACGACGACTACAACGGTGACCTGGACAACCGGCTGCGGTTCTCGCTGAAGGTGATCGATGGCATCCGGGCGGCCGTCGGCGACGACTTCGTCGTCGGAGTCAAGATGGTCTTCACCGATGACGCCGACGGCGGCATGCGGGAGGACCTCGCCACCGAGATCGCCAAGCGCTATGTCGATCACGGCATCGACTTCATCAATCTCGTGGTCGGCTCGACCTCGAGCGATGCCGAGTTGTCGCGCAACATCCCCGGGATGGGCACACCGTCCGCGCCCAACCTCGAGATCTGTCGCCGGGTACGTGCGCAACTCTCCGTGCCCCTGCTGCACGCCACCCGGATCACCGATGCCGCCACCGCTCGATTCGCGATCGAGGACGGCTGCGTCGACCTGGTCGGCATGACCCGCGCGCACATCGCCGACCCGTATCTGGTGCGCAAGATCGCCGAGAAGCGCGACGACGACATCCGGCCCTGCGTCGGCGCGAACGCGTGCCTGGACGCCATCTACGTGTCCGGTTCGGCGACCTGCATCCACAACCCCGCCACCGGCCGGGAGCAGACGCTGCCGCAACTCGAACCCGCCTCGCCGCAGCCCGGCAAGCGGGTGGTCGTCGTCGGCGCCGGTCCCGCCGGGCTCGAGGCCGCCCGAGTGTGCGCCGTCCGGGGACATCAGGTCACCGTGCTGGAGGCCGACTCGACGTACGGCGGACAGGTGCGGATCGCGGCTCGCTCGAAGCACCGTCGGGACCTGATCGGCATCGTCGACTGGCGCTATCAGCAGGCGGTCAAGCACGGCGTCGACTTCCGTTTCGACGTGCTGGCCGAGCCGGAGGACATCCTCGCGGAGAACCCCGATGTGGTGATCATCGCGACCGGCGGCATCCCCGACACCGACTACGGCGATGTCCGGGCCGAGGTGAACGATGTCTGGGACGTCATGCAGGACAGCCTGAAGAGCAAGAAGCGGGTCATCGTCTTCGACGATCACGGTTTCTATCCGGCGTTGGATGCGGTCGAGCGGCTCGCCACGAACGGCCAAGAGGTCATCTACGTGACCCCGGAACGTGCGATCGGCGTCGACGTCGGTGGGATGAACTCCCCCGAGTATCTGAAGACCTTCTCGACCTACGGCGTCCAGACCGTGCTGAACGAGCGCCTGATCAAGACCACGCGAGGCGAGGGACGTACGGTCGTCGCCACCCTGCGGAACGAATACTCCGACCGGGAGACCGAGCTGCGCGCCGACGCGCTGGTCATCGACCACGGGACCAACCCGAACGATGAGCTCTATTTCGCCCTCAAGGATGCCTCGCGCAACGGCGGCGATCTCGACCGGACCGCACTGGTGGCCGGCGAGCTGCAGCCGCCGGTCGACGGCGACGGCTTCCTGCTGTATCGCATCGGTGATGCGGTGTCGTCGCGTAACGTGCATGCTGCACTGCTCGACGCCCTGCGCATCGGCATGGGGCTCTAGCGCCCAGCTATCAGAAGAATCGGACTCCTAGGAACAAGGCCAGATGAAGATCGTCGTACTGATCAAAGAGGTCCCCGACACCTACAACAAGCGGGTGCTGGACCTGGAGACCGGGCTTGCGGACCGGGCGGCCAGTGACGCCATCCTCGACGAGAGCAGCGAGCGCGCGCTGGAGGTCGCACTCAGCCATGCCGAGGTCAACGACGACGTGGAGATCCTCGCCCTGTGCCTCGGGCCGGAGAGTGCGGCCACCTCGGCACGCAAGGCATTCGCCATGGGTGCCCACCGCGTCGCGCACATCGCTGACGACGCCCTCCTCGGCGCCGACATCGGCCTCACGGCCGAGGCGCTCGCGGCAGCGATCCGGCAGGACGGGTTCGATCTGGTGATCGCCGGCAGCACCGCCACCGACGGTACGTCAGGCATGGTGCCGGCCGCCTTGGCGGAGTTGTTGGATGCCGCCCTGCTCAGCGGTCTCAGCGCGGTCGACATCTCCGGTGAGGCGGTGGCCGGCACGCGCATCACCGATGGGCAGGTCCAGCAGCTGCGCGCCGCCTTCCCCGCGGTCATCTCCATCACCGAGGCGTTGCCGGAAGCCCGCTTCCCGAACTTCAAGGGCATCATGGCCGCGAAGAAGAAGAAGATCGAGCAACTCGACCTCACCGAGCTCTCGGTCGAGGCCGATCGCGAGGACACCGCGCGGTCGATCATGCTGTCGATCGCCGAGAAGCCGCCCAAGCAGGCCGGAGTCCTGATCGTGGACTCCGGCGACGCCGGCGAGCAGCTTGCCGCCTTCCTTGTCGACAACCACCTGGCCTGACGAGATGATCCAGCCCGAGACGATGCCGTACGAGACGAATGTCTGAGACGAGAAACTACAGATGACCACTTCTTCCCAGTCCGCCATCCTGGTTGCCCTGACGTCGGTTTCCGGCACACTCGACGGCTCGGCCCGTGAGTTGCTGGGCGCAGCATCGCAGATCGGGACACCGGTCGCCTTGATCGCCGTCAAGGGCGGCGACGCGGACTCCGCCGCCGCGGCCGCCGCCGACCTCGGCGCTGCTCGGGTGCTGCTTGCCGAGATCCCGGACGGATACGGTACGGTCGCCACCGTCGATGCGCTTGCCGCGGCGGCACTTCGGGTGAATCCGGAGGCGATCCTGATTCCGCACACGGTCGACGGCCGCGACCTCGCGGCCCGCTACGCGGCGCGTACGCGTTCGGCACTTGCCGCGAACGCCGTGGGAGTCTCCCGTGACTCCGAGGGAGTCGTCGCCCACCATTCGGTGTACGGCGGCGACTACGACGTCACCTCGACGGCAACCTTCGGAGCGCCGGTGATCACCGTACGGCCGGGTGCGGTCACCGCCCGCGCCGAGGCGGCTCCGATGGTGGCGCAACGGCTCGACTATGCGGTCTCCGGCAAGCCGGAGCCGGTCGTCGAGTCGGTGGAGCCGGTCGCCGAGTCGGGTTCCTCGCGCCCCGACCTGCGCAGTGCCCGCCGTGTTGTCTCCGGAGGCCGTGGCCTGGGCTCGGCCGAGAAGTTCGCCCTGGTCGAGCAGCTTGCCGATGCGCTCGGCGCCGCGATCGGCGCCTCGCGTGCTGCCGTGGACGCCGGCTACATCCCGCAGTCCCATCAGGTCGGCCAGACCGGTGTCTCCGTTTCGCCGGACCTCTATGTCGCACTGGGGATCTCCGGGGCGATCCAGCACCGGGTCGGCATGCAGACGGCCAAGACCGTGGTCGCCATCAACACCGACGAGAACGCCGCGATCTTCGGCGTCGCCGACTTCGGCGTGGTCGGCGATGTGTTCACGGTGGTTCCCCAGCTGATCGCCGCCCTCGAAGCGCGTAAGAGCTGACCCGTGACCGTGTTCGATGGTCGCACTCCCGAGAGGCTCCGCCCGTGACCGTCCTGCGTCCTCTTCGCCAGGGGCTCCCGCGCGTTCCGGGCGGTGAGCCCTGGCCGCCGGCGGGCGTCGTCGAGGTGGAGGATCGGCCGGACTATCTGGCCGAGACGGCCGGACTGGCCGCCGCCCCGGCGGGAGACCTCGACCCTGCGGAAACGACCGCGAGCGTCGAGGTGGTCTCCTCGGTGGCTCAATCGTCGGCATCGACAGTCGCAAATGCAGCACCCGTGGTGACGAGGGAGGAGCGGCGAGTGCCGCTGCGCCGTGGACTGCCGCGGATACCAGCCGGCGAACCGTGGCCACCCGAAGGTTTCGGCGTGCTGACCGTCTCCAGCGACGGGTTCGACCTCAGCGTGGTCGCCAGTCAACCGGCGGGATCCGAGGCCGTCCCGCCGTCCACGGTCGCCAGTCAAAGGTCGGGATCCGAGGCCCAGCACGCGGCCACGGTGGTCCCGGTGGCCGCTCCGACCGCAGTGACAGCACCGGCTGCTCCGGAGGCGGTGTCCGCAACTGCTGCTCCGGCGACGGTGTCAGGACCTGTCGCGGGGACCGCCGGTGCGCCTGCCCTGGCTGCGTCGGCGACCGAGGTACGGCGGGTGCCGCTGCGCCGGGGACTGCCGCGAGTCGCGGGTGGCGAACCCTGGCCGGCTGCGGGCGACGGCGTACTGACTGTCTCGGTCGGCGAGTTCGATCTCAGCCCGCCGGCCGAAGCCGCAACCGCGCCCGCAGCACCGTCGCTGCCCGCTACAACCGAGCCGGCTGTCGCGGTCTCGACGACCACAGAACGCGTTCCGCTGCGGCGCGGGCTGCCGCGAACTGCAGGCGGCGAGCCGTGGCCGGCTGCTGGTTTCGGCGTCCTGTCGGTTCCTGTCGTACAGGAGGAACCGACCCCTCCGACGACCACCGCTGATCGTCTTGAGAGTGCCGCATCCGAGACCCCCACGGTGGCGCCGACGGCCCCGACGGCTCTGGATGATGACCGCGATATCCCGGCAACGAGTGTGTCCACCGCGGTCGCGGCCACAGATCAGGCGGCCGTACCCGCTCCCGCAGCCAGCCCGACCCAGGCAGCCCGCCCGACCTCCCCCGTCGACCCGACCCCGGCGGCCGGTGCATCCCCGACCGCCCGTCCCACGGCTCCCGGTGCCCGCCCCGCCCCTGCGGCCCGCCCGACAACTCCTCCAGCTCGCCCGGCCGCCAGGCCGGCGGCCCGATCGGCTGCCAAGCCGGCAACCGGCACCTCTGCCGAGCGGCAGCCTTTCAATCTGGCCGCCTTCTTCACCAAGGTCGTCGAGGCGGTGCGGTTCCCGGCCCTGGCGCTCGTCGGAGCCATCGCTGTCGTCGGCGGTCTGTTCATGCTGGTGCGCTGGATGATGGGCACCGACGCGCTGGCGGAGTTCCTGGTCAGATATCCAGGCGAATACCCGCTGCCGGAAGGGGCCGAACCCGGGTTTCCGGCGTGGGTGCGCTGGAATCATTTCCTGAACATGTTCTTCATCATCTTGATCATCCGCAGCGGGTTGCAGAACCGCTACGAGAAGAAGCCACCGGCGTACTGGACGCCACGGTGGTCGGGCTTCGGCGGCGGTAAGAAGATCAGCATCTCGCTCTGGCTGCACCAGATGCTGGACATCTTGTGGCTGCTCAACGGCATCGTGTTCATCACGCTGCTGTTCGTCACCGGTCACTGGATGCGGATCGTCCCGACGAGCTGGACGGTCTTCCCCAATGCCTTGTCGGCGATGTTGCAGTATCTCTCGCTCGACTGGCCGACCGAGAACGGTTGGGTGGCCTACAACAGCCTGCAGCAGCTGACGTACTTCACCATCGTCTTCATCGCCGCCCCGCTCGCCGCGGTCACCGGCCTGCGGATGAGCGGACTGTGGCCGGCCAAGGCGCAGCGGCTCTCGACCCTGTATCCCGTCGAGCTGGCCCGGGCGGTGCACTTCCCGACCATGCTGTTCTTCGTCTTCTTCGTGATCACCCATGTGGCGATGGTCTTTGCCACCGGAGCGCTCAGAAACCTCAACCACATGTTCGCCGGCACCGACTCGACGAACTGGGCCGGCTTCTGGATCTTTGTCATCGCGCTGGCTGCGATCGCCACGCTGTGGGAGTTGGCGCGACCGATGATCCTCGCGCCCATTGCCAGCCTGCTCGGTCAGGTGACCCAGCGCTAGACGCCTCACGCCTCGGCGATGACTGCGTTTCCGTCAGACGTCGGCTTTCGCTGCATCTCCGCCCTCCCGAGACGTTTCGCACCGCCGGGCCACGGACGAACGTGAACCGCGGGTAGGACGCGTACGCCTTGCGCCCGCGGGACGCAAACGACCGCCCACCCCCGAAGCACGTACAGGTACGCAAGCAGGTCTCGACTCTCGCAGCCTCTCGGTACTGCGAGCGTCCCTATTGACACGGCGACATCTCTTGCCATACTCTCAGGCACGCTGGTTGTATGACAACATGACAATCACCTCTGAGGCCACGTGACCCCACACACCGACCCCACGACGTCAGATCGTCTGTCCCGTCCGCACCGTCGAGGGGCTGCGACTCCTTGCCGTCCGGACGCCGTGTTCCGCCAGCGCCCCCGTGGACCCGCGCGCCTGCGAGTCCAGATAACCCCTGATCTCAAAGGAGAGACACCGTGTCAGGAACTGCCCATGTCAGTTGAGTTCGAAGCACCAAGCAAGAGTCCCGCCAATCCATCGCACCGGACACGCGTTGCGGTCCCCGACTCGAGGGGTATCTGATGTCGTCTGCTGCACCTGTGTATGAAAGATCGTCCGATGCCTTCAAGAAGAGGTTCATCTGGCGGCTGATCGTCGTGCTCGTCGGCGGCATGCTGCTCGACGGCTACATCCTGGGCATTCTCGGTCCGGTCACCGGCACCTTGAAGGTCGAGATCGGCTTGAGCACGGTGCAGATCGGCGCTCTCAGCGCGATGGCCCTGCTCGGGATCCTGGTCGGTTCCCCGATCGGCGGCTGGGCTGCTGACAAGTGGGGTCGCCGGCCGTTGTTCTTCGTCGATATCTCACTGTTCGTGCTCGCCTCGGGGGCACAGATCTTCGCCGGCTCGTTCGAGACCTTGATCATCATCCGATTCATCATGGGCATCGCGATCGGTGCTGAGTATTCGGTCGGCTGGCCGATGCTGGCAGAGTTCTCTCCGCCTCACCTCCGCGGCCGGCTGATGGCCACGATCAACCTGGCCTGGTTCTCCGGCTTCGCCATCGGCTACACCTTCGCCACCCTCGCCACCGAGGCCGGCGTGCCCTACCGGCTGATCCTCGGCTCCTCCACCATCATCGCCGTCGCCTTGTTGATCGGTCGGATCGGCCTGCCCGAATCCGCCCGCTGGATGTGGAACGTCGGCAAACACGAGGAGGCCCGTCGGGTCACGTACAAGTACATCCAGGACCCCGAACGAGAAATCGCCGACCTGGAACGCGAAGTCGTCCACGATGGGCCCAAGAAGGGCATCAAGGAGCTCTTCGCCCCCGACTACATCCGGTCCACCGTCTTCGTGTCCTGGTTCTGGTTCTGCAACGTGTTGCCCTTCTTCGGTATCGCGACCTTCGCCGGCGAGGTGCTGAAGCAGTTCGGCATCCACGGCCTGTTCGGCGAGCTCACGATCCAGGTCACCGCGGTCGTCGGTGTCGCGGTCACCATGTTGCTGATCGACAAGGCCGGCCGCCGCGTCTTCACCGTGCCGCCGCAGTGGATCACGCTGGGCATCTTCCTCATCCTCGGATTCTGGGCGGGTGCCCCCGCGAGCGTGGTGCTCATCCTGTTCTTCGCGTTCGCGTTCTTGAACGCGGTGAACGGTGTGCTCACCTCCGTCTATCCCGGCGAGGTGTTCCCGACCGAGGTCCGTGGCGTCGGCACCGGCTTCGCCGCCGCCGTCTCCCGACTCGGCGCGGCCACCGGCACGTTCCTACTGCCGGTCGGCATCGAAGCCGTCGGCATTCAGCCGGTGATGCTGATCCTGGCCGTGGTGGTCCTCTCCGGTGCGATCGTGTCTCAGCTCTGGGCGCCGGAGACCAAGGGCAAGAGCCTGTCCGAGACCGCCGCCGGTTTCGGCCACTGACCCATCGTCCGCGCAGTTGAGGAACCGGTGGCCCGCAGCCGCTGCTGCCCGGTCACCTATCCTCGCTCTTGCCTGATATCAATGAAGAAGAAGGAGATTACAAGACCATGACTGTTGCTGTTGCCTACAGTGACTCCCCACGTGGCGAGGCCGCGCTGCGCGCCGCAGCCGAAGAGGCCGTGCTCCGGGGCACCGAGTTGGCTGTGTTGAACATCATTGCCGGTGTCGATGAGGTCGAGACCAACGACCCGGCGGTGGAGGCCGATGTGGCCGCCAAGCTTGCTGGAGTGGACGGTCTGACCTGGACGCTCTACACCGCACCGGAGGAGTTCGACACTGCCGAGGCGCTGCTCGATCTGGCCGAGGAGGTCGGCGCCACACTGCTGGCGATCGGCTCCCGGCACCGCACCCGGGTCGGGAAGCTGCTGCTCGGCTCGACCGTGCAACGCGTGCTGCTCGAATCAACCATCCCGGTCCTCGTCGTCAAGACGTCCTGACCGACGGATAGCACTTTCGAAGAGCCCCTGTTCCTGCCCATCTGGCAGGGACAGGGGCTCTTCCTTCGTTTGCTTCGTGGATTGTCGGCGACGCCTGCTCCAGACCAGTCAAACCTCTCAATGTCGAATCGTCATTGAGATCCGCGAATACGTCACCACTGTCGTCAATATGTCGTGAGTGCTGCTGTAGTGTCGCCTACCGACCGCGAATGCGGAGATTCACTCGGAGGTGTCACCAGGCATGAATCGCCATTCCCTGAACCCCCTCAGGGCCACCGCGACGGGAGTTCTCGTCGCCGTCCTCGCTGCACTCCTGCTCATCAGCGGGGCCACTCCGGCGTCGGCGACGGGCAAGTCCCGTCATCGGCCCTCTCACCCGAGCCACGCGAGATCGATCACGGTGGGAGGTCAGGTCGTCACGCCCGCCAGCTACTCTGCGGCCGATCTCGCGGCCTTGCCGCAGACAACCCTGCCGGACCAGCGTGAGCGTCGGGCACGGCCGGATCTGACCGGTGTCCTGCTGGAGTCGCTGGTCACCGCTGCCGGTCCCCAGACGCCGGCGGTCAAGAACGCCGACTTGCGGGTCAGCATCGTCGTCGCGGGCAAGCATGGTGCCGTTGCCGCCACTTTGGCCGAGCTGCAGCCTCGGTTCGGCAATCACCCGGCTCTGCTCGTCACCCAGGGTCACGGTCGTCACGCCCGAACGGATCTGGTGTTCCCCGGCGATCGCGGGACGCAGCGCACCGTCCACGATGTCAGGTCGATCAAGTTGTCGGTCGCCGATCCGGCCTTGCCCACGGGACTGCCCACCGGCGCCCTCAAGATCACCACCGACCGGGGCTCCGTCCTCGTGACCGCCCGGCAGCTGGCCAAGCTGCCTCAGATCACTCGCACGGTGACCTTCGCCTCAGGTAGTGGTCAGCAGACCCGCGTCGAGACCGGGCCGACGCTGGCCGCGGTGCTGCGTGCCGCCCATGTACGTACGACACCCACCAGCGTCGTCGCGGCCATCGCCGACGACAGCTACGTCTCGACGGTGACGCCCGGTGAAGCGACCAGCGGCCGCCGCACGCTGCTGCTCTCCCTGGTGGAGGTCGGCACCGCACTCACCCAGCCGCGACTCGTCACCGACGGCGATATCGCCGGAGGTCGCTACGTCAGCGGCCTCCTCGGACTCCAGGTGACCAACACCTGCCGCTGACCAGCAGCATCACCCTCGAAAGGACAATCATGCGTACGAAGACCCCAACCGCCATTGCCGCAGCGCTGCTCGGCCTGAGCCTGGCCGTCGCCGGCTGCAGCAGCTCCAGCGCCCCGGAGAGCTCGACCACCGAGTCCACGAAGACCGTGACGGTGTTCGCCGCCGCGTCGATGAAGACCACGTTCACCGAGTTGGGCAAGACCTTCGAGGCCAGCCATGCCGGCACCAAGGTGACGTTCAACTTCGCCGGCTCGCAGACCCTGGCCGAGCAGATCACCCAGGGTGCGCAGGTCGATGCCTTCGCCTCGGCCAACGAAGCGAACATGAAGACGGTCACTGACGCCGGGCTCAATGCCGCGGAACCCAAGATCTACGCCACCAATGTGCTGGAGATCGCCGTACCGCCGGACAACCCCGCCGGTGTCGCCTCTTTCGCCGATCTGGCGAAGAAGGACGTTAAGGTCGTCGTATGCGCTCCCGCGGTGCCTTGCGGCGCCGCCACGGAGAAGGTCGAGAAGGCGACCGGGATCACGCTGTCCCCGGTGAGTGAGGAGCAGGCGGTGACCGACGTCCTGGCCAAGGTGCAGGCCGGCGAGGCCGATGCCGGTCTGGTCTACAAGACCGACGTGCTCTCCGCCGGCGACACGGTCAAGGGTGTCCCCTTCCCGGAGTCGAAAGAGGCGATCAACAAGAACTCGATCGTCGGTCTGAAGGGTCCGCAAGCCGCTCTCGGCCAGGAGTTCGTCGATCTCGTGCTCAGCAGCGACGGCCAGAAGGTCCTCGCCACGGCAGGATTCGGTCCAGCCGAGTAGTGAACCAGCTAGCACAGTAGTGACCCAGGACAGCAGGGCAGACCAGTCGCGGGGTCGGCGCCACCAGCGCCGGCCCCGCGTCTATTCCGGTCTCCCCCGCTGGGTGTTGGTCCCGGCCGGGCTCGGTGCGGCGTTCATCCTGCTGCCGTTGGTCGCCATGACCATCAGGGTGGACTGGACCAGGTTCGGCGAGCTGATCACCAGCGAGTCCTCGAGGGCCGCGCTACTGCTGAGTCTGCAGACCTCGCTCAGCTCCACGGCGTTGTGCGTCGTGTTCGGCGTCCCGATGGCGATGGTGCTCGCCAGGGAGCAGTTTCCCGGCCAGCAGCTACTGCGCTCGCTGGTTCTGTTGCCCCTGGTGCTGCCGCCGGTCGTCGGCGGTATCGCCCTGCTCTACACCTTCGGCCGTCGCGGCCTGCTCGGCCCCTCTCTGGAGTTCCTCGGCATCCACATCGCCTTCTCCACCGCGGCCGTCGTCCTGGCTCAGACCTTCGTGGCGCTGCCCTTTCTGGTGGTGTCCCTGGAAGGCACGCTGCGTACGGTCGGAGCCAGGTTCGAGCTGGTCGCGGCCACCTTGGGCGCCCGCCCGTCGACGGTGCTGCGCAAGATCACCCTCCCGCTCGTCTTGCCCGGACTGGCTTCGGCCGCGGTGCTCTCGTTTGCCCGGGCGCTGGGTGAGTTCGGGGCCACCATCACCTTCGCCGGGAGCCTGCAGGGCGTGACGCGTACGTTGCCCTTGGAGATCTATCTGCAGCGGGTCGATGACCCGAATGCCACAATCGCGTTGTCTCTGGTGCTTGTCGCGGTCTCGATCCTGGTCACCATGGCGACCGCCAAGATCTCGGAGAAGGCGATGATATGAGCCTGGAGTTCTCCGCCACCCTGGCGCAACGAGACTTCGACGCTGACCTGGAGATCCGCTCCGGTGAGCGGGTCGCCATCCTCGGCCACAACGGCTCGGGCAAGTCGACCCTGTTGAGCATCCTCGCGGGCAGTCTCCGACCCGACCGAGGTCGAGCCGTGCTGGACGGCCGGGTGTTGTTCGACCTCAGCCCCCGTAGGCACCGGTGGTTGCCACCGCATGCCCGCGGGATCGCGCTACTGGCCCAGGATGCGTTGCTGTTCCCGCATCTGAACGTGATCGACAATGTCGCCTTCGGGCCGAAGGTGGCCGGTCGATCCACCGCTCAGGCACGCGCCAGCGCGGCGCGCTGGCTGGACGAAGTGGGCGCGGCGGAGTTCTCCGATCGGCGGCCGAGCCAGCTGTCCGGCGGTCAGGCCCAGCGGGTCGCCATCGCCCGGGCGCTGGCTGCCGAGCCCGACCTGCTTCTCCTGGACGAGCCGATGGCCGCCTTGGATGTTGCGGTCGCGCCGTTGCTGCGCCGCGTCCTCGGTCAGCTCCTGGCCGAGCGGGCGACGATGATCGTCACGCACGACCTGCTGGACGCGCTCTTGTTATCGGAGCGCATTGTCGTGCTGGAGCAGGGCAAGGTCGCCGAGTCGGGGCCGACGGAGGAGGTCCTGCGCCATCCGCGTACCCGGTTCACTGCACGGATCGCCGGACTCAACCTGGTCCGGGGCAGCTATCACGCCAACGCCGTGGTGGATGGCGACGGGCTCAAGATCCAGGGCTCGGTCAAGGAGGGCGCGGCGCTCGGCCAGGGTGAGCCGGCTGCCGCGGTGTTCTCACCGGCCGCGGTATCCATCTTTCTCGACCTGCCCGGCGGCAGCCCTCGCAACAACCTGTCGGTGACCATCGCCGAGCTCGAGCCGTTGGGCGATCTGGTGCGCGTGCGCAGCGAGGACGCAGCCGGCCACTTCCTGTCGGCCGACGTCACCCTGGGCTCGGTGAGCGAGCTCGACCTCTATCCCGGGCGAGTGGTCACGTACTCGATCAAGGCGTCCGCAGTGACCATCTATCCCACCTGAGCGGCTTCCCCGATTTCTGGCTATCTGTCCCCCTCACACGTGGACCAATGACCAGAATCGTGGACCTCAGGCCGCCTAGCGGGACTGATTCGGGACCGACCGCGCCGGTATGCTCTCGGCGTGCCGAAGCTACGGATCCGCGATGCCGCCGCCTTCCTCGGCGTGAGCGATGACACCGTACGACGCTGGATCGACCTGGGCACCCTGCCGGCCGAGACCGACGCCAGCAACCGCAAGGTTATCGACGGCTACACCCTCGCCAAGTTCGCCCAGACGCAGGCCCACCCGATGGCCGACCCCTCCCGGGTCTCGAGTTCGGCCCGCAACCGGTTCGTCGGACTGGTCGTCGGGATCATCACCGACAAGGTGATGGCCCAGGTCGAGCTTCAGTGTGGTCCGTTCCGCGTGGTGTCGCTGATGTCCAGCGAGGCGGTCCGCGATCTCGGGCTGGAACTCGGCTCGGTGGCCGTGGCCGTCGTGAAATCGACCACGGTGATCATCGAGACGCCTCGCGACGAGCCCTGACCTGGCAGCCTGATTCCGACTTCGCACCAGCTAGTGCCACTGCCCGGTACGCGTGGTGCGCAGTCGCAGGGAATGGTGCGAAGTGGGAGCTGGCGTCATTCGACGCCAAGCATTACCTCGGTCGCTTTGACCAGTGCGACCACCGGCTGACCGACCTGGAGATCGAGTTCCTCGGCGCCATCCCGGGTGATCGCCGCGGTGACGGTCTGCCCACCGCCGATGTCGACCTTGACGATCGTCATCACGGCACCGACCTCCACCTCGGCCACGGTGCCCTTCAACTGATTCCGCGTCGACAAACGCATGCTCTTTCCAGACCTCTCTGCCTGACCACACTCATCCTGACTTGCTGCCACCTTAGTCAATCCCCACATCCCCAATCCCGACTTCGCACCACCTGCTGCTACTGCGCACCAAGTTCCGTACACCTGGTGCGCAGTCGCAGCCAACGGTGCGAAGTCGATGCGGGATCTCGGCGGTCGGCGGTAGAGGCGAGTGCAGGCAAGTCCCGTTCGGCCTGCCCGCTCGGCGCACGCAGGTCCTCGCGAGAAGGAGTTCTGGCACCTGATTCGGCCGTGAACAGGTGCCTTGCCTCCTTCTCGATCAGCGATCCCACCCGACAGAGCCAGAAGTCGTCGCTCCGGCGCTGATCTGTGGTCCCGCGGCGCGAGAGGTACGCCGCACACGCCCGGTCAACGACCGTCCTTGGCCCCGCGGCGCAAAACGTACGCCGTGCACGCCCGCTCAGCGACCGTCCTTGGCCCCGCGGCGCAAAACGTACGGCCGTGCACGCGCAGCTGGTGGTCGTTGGTGGCCCGGCGGCGCGAGAGGTACGCCGTGCGGGCCCGGTCAGCGGTCGTCCGTGGCCCCGCAGCGCAAAACGTACGGCCGTGCACGCGCAGCTGGTGGTCGTTGGTGGCCCGGCGGCGCGAGAGGTACGCCGCGCACGCGCAACTGGTGGTCATCGGTGGCCCGGCGGCGCAAACCGACTCAGCATCCCGTCAGAGCCGCGTACATCTTGGGCCCGGCTGCGCCAGCCGAACCGGCGACCGCAGGTCACACCACCCCAATCCCCACTGCGCACCAGCTGATGCAACTTCGCACCCCGCGTACCCAGTGCGCAGTCGCAGGAAATGGTGCGAAGTCGGGATCGGGCGGCGGGCAGGATCGGGGCGGGGCGGGCAGGATCGGGCGGCGGGCACGGCTGGCGAACACCGCGGTGCGCACGTCATGCTGAAGCCCTCATGCTGAACCCCTTGCATCTGCGGACGTTGTCGGTCGTATTGCGCGCCGGTTCGTTCGCCGCGGCCGGCCGTCAGCTCGGCTACAGCGGCTCGGCGGTGTCCCAGCAGATGGCAGCGCTGGAGACCGAGAGCGGCTTGACCTTGTTCGAGCGCAGCGCTCACGGCATTCGGCCGACGCCGGCCGCCGCGCTACTGAGTGAGCGGGCCACCGACACCTTGGGCGCCCTGGCCAGCTTGGAGGACGCGGTACGCGAGATCGCCACCGGCACTCGCGGGCGGCTAGGACTTGGCTGCTTTCCGACCGCCAGTGAGGTGCTGGTGCCGGACGCGCTGGCTCGGTTCGCGCGCACCTTCCGCCACGTCGAGGTCCGCTTTGACGATGGGGAGCCCGACGTCTTGGTGCCGCGCTTGATCGAAGGAGGTCTCGACCTCGTCGTGGCCTACCGCTACGACCTCGTTCCGCGGCTATGGCCGGCCGGCCTGCGACGCGTCCCCCTGGTCGCCGAGCCCGTGAAACTGTTGGTCCCGGAGAGCTACGACCGTTCCGCCGCAGCGGAGCTGCGGTTGGTGGACTTCGCAGACGCATCTTGGATCACCACCCGCGAGGGCACCGCTGGGGCGCTGGCGCTGGAGCGAGTCTGCGCCACCGCCGGTATCGCACCGCAGATCCGCTTCCGGTCCAACGACTACGACGTGGTACGCAGCTTCGTCCGGGCCGGCTTCGGGGTCGCCGCCGTCCCTCGGCTGGGCTTCATCGGCCGCTCGGGTCTGCACGCGCTGGAGATCAGCGATCTGACGCTGCGTCGCCGCGTCGAGGTGCTCACGCCCGCCGATCGACGCAATCCGGCGGTCGACGGCATGATCGCCGCACTCCAATCGGCAGTGGCAGCGCTCCCGATATCGGACTATCCCTAGGACGTGAGCGGGAAGATGACGTGCCCGGCGTGCGGAGGAACGATGAGTGAAGGCAACGCTTCACCGCCTTCACGAAGAGCGACGACGTAGCCGGTGAACGCACGTCATCGTCGCGAACGGACCCGTGACAGACGTGAGCGGGAAGATGACGTGCCCGGCGTGCGGAGGAACGATGAGTGAAGGCAACGCTTCACCGCCTTCACGAAGAGCGACGACGTAGCCGGTGAACGCACGTCATCGTCGCGAACGGACCCGTGACAGACGTGAGCGGGAAGATGACGTGCCCGGCGTGCGGAGGAACGATGAGTGAAGGCAACGCTTCACCGCCTTCACGAAGAGCGACGACGTAGCCGGTGAACGCACGTCATCGTCGCGAACGGACTCATCGAGAGCAGCGTAAGCAATCCTTGGGCTGGGGTGCGGAAGTGTCGCGTTCCGGGGGTGGTCCCGGGATTGACACCGTGCCAGGCTGGCGTCCGTGCTCGCCACCGGTCCCGACGTCGAAAGGGAGAGAACGCGATGACGACCAGTGACCAAGCCATCGGCGTACCGGCCGATGCAGCAGAGCGACTGGAGCATGCGGGGCGACTGGAGCACGTGGTCCCGCTCGGCAACCCGGTTGCACCGCTCCCCGACACCGTCGAGGTCGCCGTGATCGGCGGCGGCATCATGGGCGCCAGCATCGCGTACCACCTGGCCGAGGCCGGAGTACGCGACGTGCTGGTGCTGGAGCGCAGCAGTCTGGGCTCTGGTTCTTCGGCCAAGCCGCTCGGCGGGGTCCGCGCCACCTTCTCCGATGCCAACAATGTGCTGCTCGGCCACCGCAGCCTGGCCGCCTTCGAGACCTTCGAAGCCCGGTTCGGCACCCCGATCGGCCTGCATCAGGTGGGCTATCTGTTCCTGTGCCGCACCGAGGCTGAACTCGCCGCCGTCGAAGACAGCGTCCGGTTGCAGAACTCGCTCGGCTGCAACAGCCAAATAGTCAGCCCGGCGGAGGCGTACGAGATCAATCCGCTGATCGACCCGGACTGCCTGCTGGGCGCCTCATTCTCGCCACGCGACGGGTATGCCGAGCCGGCCCAGGTGGTCGCCGGCTACGCGGCCGCAGCCACCCGGCTGGGTGCCACGTTCGCCGAGTTCACCGAAGTGTTCGACCTTGCCACGGACGTCGACGGGACCCACCGCATCACCACCCAGCGCGGTGGGATCCGAGCGAACGCCATCGTGATCGCGGCTGGCGCCTGGTCCACCTGGCTGGGTGCGAAGGTTGGCCTGCATCTGCCGGTCGAGGGCGTACGCCGCCAGATCGGCTTCACACCGCAGCAACCGACACCGCATCCGACCGTGCCCTTCACGCTGGATCTGTCCACGACGCTGTATTTCCACAACTACCGCAACGGCCTGTTGCTCGGCATCTCCAACCCGGACGAGGAACCGGGCATGTGCCGGGAGTTCAGCTACGGCTGGACCAGGGCCTTCGATGATGCCGCCCGGATCGTGGCGCCGAGCCTGGCCGGACAGCCCCTGGTCGGTGGCTGGGCGGGACTGTACGAGAACACGCCCGACCATAACGCCATGATCGGCAAGGCCGACGTGCCTGGCGTCTTCTACGCCACCGGGTTCTCCGGCCACGGGTTCCTCCAGGGGCCCGCCGTCGGCGAGCTGGTCCGCGATCTCTATCTCGGCAGGGAGCCGTTCATGGACCCGGCACCCTTCAGCGCCAACCGCTTCAGCGACCAGGGATCGCTGTTCCACGAAGTCCACATCATCTAGTCCATCTCTATGCTTCACCTGAAAGGCATCGTCGTCATGACCAGCACGACCGAGTGCAGCGGCTCACTCACGTTGGACCCGCTCTCGTCGGACCCGCTCTCGTCGGACCCGCTCTCGTTGGACACCGTGTCGTTGGCCGCGCTTCGTGCCGAGTTCGCGCTGCGGCTCGCCGAGCTGTACGGCAACGAAGTGCCGGCCTACAACACCCTGGTCGAGGTGTCCCGAGAGGTGAACACCGACGTCGCGGCCGCGCAGGGCGTACGAGCCGAGCGACTCGGCAGCATCGACCGGGTCACCGCGGAACGGCACGGCGCGATCCGGGTCGGATCGCCACGCGAGCTGGCCCAGGCGGCCCGCGTGTTCGCCGGCTTCGGCATGCATCCGGTCGGCTTCTATGACCTGCGGGATGCCTCCAAGAGCTCCGTGCCGGTGGTCTCGACCGCGTTCCGGCCGATCGACGCGGATGAGCTGGCGAAGAACCCGTTCCGGGTGTTCACCTCCATGCTGGTCACCACCGACCGCCGGTTCTTCGACGCCGACACCCAGGCGCGGCTGGAGGAGTTCATCGACGCCCGGACCCTGTTCGGTGCCGAGCTGCTCGAGTTGGCCGACCGCTCTGCCGAGCGTGGCGGCCTGGACACTCTCGACGCCGAGCGCTTCGTCGAGTTGGCCACCGCCGCGTTCGAACTGTTCACCGAACCGGTCGACCACGACTGGTATTTCCATCTCGAGGAGATCTCCGCGGTCGCCGCCGACATCGGCGGCGTGCCGTCGACCCACATCAATCACCTCACCCCGCGAGTGCTCGACATCGATGCCTTGTACGAGCGGATGGAGGCGCGCGGCATCACCATGATCGACGAGATCCAGGGCCCGCCGGATTGGGAGGGTCCCGACGTCCTGCTCCGCCAGACGTCCTTCAAAGCCCTGGCCGAGGAGCGCCAGTTCCGGCATGCCGACGGCTCGGTCCGGCCGGGCTCGCTGCGGGTCCGGTTCGGCGAGGTCGAGCAGCGCGGGGTCGCCCTGACAGCCAAGGGACGGGACCTGTACGACCGGATGGTGGCCGAGACCGATGCCCGGCTGGCGACGGCCGCAGCGAATGGCACCACCCGGGTCGAGGTAGCTCGTGAGGTGTGGCGGGAGAATCTGCCCAGCACTGAGTGCGAGCTGGCATTGCGAGGGTTGGCCTTCTTCACCTACGCAGTGACGCGAGCGGCCCGGTTTGGCGAGGCCCACGGAGGGGACTCCACAACGCTGGGTGAGTTGATCGAGAGCGGGGTGCTGCACCCGGAGCCAATCGTCTATGAGGATTTCCTGCCGCGCTCCGCCGCGGGTATCTTCCAGTCCAATCTGACCGACGAGGGCACCCGCGACGACGAGGAGCTGGGCACGGCGTACGACATCGAGAAGCTGTCGCAGGTGATCGGCCGGCCGATCGCGGATCCGACCGCCCTCTATGCCGCCCAACAGCAGGCCTCGCTGACCGCGGCCGCCCAGGCGCTGGGCCTGCGCAGCATCATTGTTGACTGAGTCCCGCGACGTTGACTGAACACCACCCGACTGAACACCACCGACTGAGAATCACCAAGGAGATCACATGAGCACCGAGTTCCCCAGCACGACAGAGATCGCCGACGACGTCCAGCGGGCGCTCAAGGCCATCGGCGTCGACACCGAGGCCATCGCCGGCGATGTCGAGGTCCGCACTCCGATCACCGGTGGCGTGATCTTCTCGGTCCGGACCCAGACTGCCGACGACCTCGATGCGGCGGTGGCGGCGGCAGCGGAGGCATTCACGGTGTGGCGCGAGGTGCCTGCCCCGGTCCGTGGCCAGCTGATCAAGCGCTGGGGCGAGCTGCTCACCGAGCACAAGGCCGACTTGGGCACCCTGGTCAGCGCGGAGGTAGGCAAGATCACCTCCGAGGCCCTCGGCGAGGTACAGGAGATGATCGACATCTGTGATCTCGCCGTCGGGCAGTCGCGGCAGCTGTTCGGCAAGACGATCTCCTCCGAGCGTCCCGGACACCGGCTGGCCGAGAGCTGGCACCCGCTGGGCGTCGTCGGGGTCATCTCGGCCTTCAACTTCCCGGTCGCGGTCTATTCCTGGAACACCGCTCTGGCGCTGATCGCCGGTGACACGGTGGTCTGGAAGCCGGCCGAGCCGACCCCGCTGTGCTCGCTGGCCACCGATGCTCTGCTGGCTCGCGCGGCCACCGATGTCGGTGCTCCGGCAGGACTGCATCACGTCGTGCTCGGTGGTCGCGAGATCGGCCAGCGATTGGTCGAGGACACCCGGGTCGCCCTGGTCTCCGCCACCGGCTCGGTCCGGATGGGTCGCGAGATCGCTCCCCTCATCGCGGGCCGGTTCGGTCGTGCGCTGCTGGAGCTGGGCGGCAACAATGCCGCCATCGTCGCGCCGAGCGCCGACCTGGACCTGGCGCTGCGCGGCATCGTCTTCGCCGCCGCCGGCACGGCCGGTCAACGCTGCACCACGCTGCGCAGGCTGATCGTGCATCGCTCGATCGTCGATCAGCTGGTTCCTCGGATCGTGGACGCGTACGGCACGTTGAGCATTGGCAGCCCCACGACCGACGGCACCTTGGTCGGTCCGTTGATCAACGAAGCCAGCTTCAACGCCCAGCAGGCGGCACTGGCCGCAGCCGTCGAGCAAGGCGGCACCGTGCTCTGCGGCGGCGATCGGGTGCTGGCCGACGAGCATCCCAACGCCTACTACGTGCAACCGGCCGTCGTGTCCATGCCGGCCCAGTCCGAGATCGTTCAGGCCGAGACCTTCGCGCCGATCCTGTACGTGCTCACCTACGACACCTTGGACGAAGCCATCGCCCTCAACAACGGCGTACCGCAGGGTCTGTCGTCAGCGATCTTCACCACCAACCAGATCGAGGCCGAGCGGTTCACCTCCGCCAGCGGCTCGGACTGCGGCATCGTCAACGTCAACATCGGCACCTCCGGCGCCGAGATCGGTGGCGCCTTCGGCGGCGAGAAGGCGACCGGCGGCGGCCGCGAATCCGGCGCCGACTCCTGGAAGGCCTATATGCGCCAGGCCACCAACACCATCAACTACTCCGGCCAGCTGCCCCTTGCCCAGGGGGTCGAGTTCATCTAGCTCAGTCGGAGCACGCCGAACGGCTGAACACACACTGCCGATACGCTGCTGAGCGTTCCGAATACACAGCGTGAGCCACGGGCACCACATCTCGAGCTGAGCGACGGCAGGCGAGTCGCGGTGATCGGCGACGTCAGCGGGCATCTGGAGACGTTGCGCGAGGAGTTGCGGAGACTCGGCGCCAATGCCGATGGCCGACTCCCCGACGATCTGGTGGTGGTCCAGGTTGGCGATCTCGTCCACCGTGGGCCTGACTCCGATCAGATCGTCGAGCTGGTCGACGACTATCTCAGCGATCAGCCGGACAACTGGATCCAGCTGATGGGCAACCATGAGGCGCTCTACCTCGGCACCACGACGTTCCGATGGCCCCAGCGGCTCAGCCCGCGTTCCGCGCGGACCGTACGTCGGTGGTTCTACACCGGGGCAATGATCGGGGCCGTCGCCATCCATGGCACCGACGAGTCGTTCCTGGTGACCCACGCCGGTCTCACCGGGCGGTTCTGGCACGACGTCCTCGGCGGACCCGCCGATGTCGGAGCCGCCGCCGACCGGCTGGCCACACTCGCCACGCACAAACCGGCGGTCTATGCCAGACCTGGCCATCTACTCGGCGGCAATCGGCTCAACCTCGGTGCCGGCCCACTCTGGGCAGCCGCCAGCAGTGAGCTGCTGCCGAGCTGGCGAGGCATCGAGCTGCCCTTCAGCCAGGTGCATGGTCACGGCAGCCCCATCGACTGGTCCTGCAACGATCTCAGCACTCGTTCCCCCGCTCACCATCCGGTGCTGATCGATCCCGTCGCCAAGCACACCAGCGTCGAACTGCCCGGCGGCCGGATCATCGGCGTCGACCCCGACCACGGCCGCCTGCACCCTCGTCAGCGCTGGCAAGCCTGGCTGGCACCCGATCCGATCACGGCACCCGATCCGATCACGGCACCCGGTCAGATCCCCGCACCCGGTCAGATCCCCGCACCCGGTCAGATCCCCGCACCCGCCCGGTTCACGATCTGACACAGCGTCCCTTGACGTGCCCACCAGGCGCGCCTAAGGTGCCCATTGTCTGTCAATAAGCATCTCTGAATCCAGGCTCAGCACCTGACCCACTTCAGCGCGAGGAGACTCACCCGTGGAACCACTGACCCCGCAAGCTCGTGAACTCTTGGCCGGGCCCAACTTCGCCATTGTCGCTACCACCAATGCCGACGGCTCGCTGCAGCAGACGGTCGTCTGGGCCAAGGAGCGCGACGGCGAGATCGTGTTCTCCTCCAACACGAGTCGGGCCAAGACCCGCAACCTCGAGCGTGACCCCAACGTCAGCGTGCTGGTCATCGATCGGGAGAACGGCTACCGCTACAGCTCGATCCGCGGCACCGCCCGGGTCGAAGAGGCCGGAGCCAACGAGTTGATCGACGAGCTCTCCCATGACTACGACGGCCGACCCTGGCCAGAGGAGCAGCCGTGGAAGCCGCGCAGCACCATCGTGGTCACACCCGCCCGGATCATCGAGCACTGATCGGCTCGTTTGCCGTCGAACTCTGACCGTCGAACTCTGACCGTCAACTCTGACCGTCAACCACCGAAGGGACTGCCGTGCGTGCCGATCACCTGTTCAAAGTCTTCGATATCCATTCCTCCGGTGCGCCCAGCCGGCTGATCATGTCCGGCATCCCGCCGCTCCGCGGTGACAGCGTGATGGAGAAGATGCTGGACTTCGCCGCCAACCACGACTGGATCCGGCACGCTCTCGTATTGGAGCCGCGCGGCAAGGACATGACCAGCGGCATCGTGCTGCAGCCGCCGTCCCGGCCCGATGCCGACGTCGGCGCGTTCTTCATAGAAGCCCACGGCTACCTCCCGATGTGTGGCAGCGACACCATCTGCACCGTCACCGCGTTGCTGGAGACTGGCCAGCTGCCCATCACCGGGGCCGAGACGGTCGTCCGGCTGGACACCCCAGCCGGGCTGATCGAGGCCACCGCTGCGGTCGAGAACGGGCGGGTCACCGGCGTCACCTTCGTCGGAGCACCGGCGTTCTGCCTGCTGCCTGACCAGCAGGTCACCCTGCCCTCGTACGGGACGGTGACGGTCGACATCTCCTACGGCGGCAACTTCTATGCCATCACCGACGCCGACCCGTTCGGACTGGAGTTGGCACCCGACACGACCAAGCCGGCCTCCCGGTTCGCCGGTGAGTTGCACCAGGCCGTGAACGAGCAGTTGGTGGTCCAGCACCCGGAGCTCGAACCGGTGCACGGTGTCACTCATGTCCTGCTCTACTCCGAGCCGGCCGATGGCATCGGCCCGACCAAGGACATGGTGGTCATGCCCAGCGGCATGATCGACCGCTCACCCTGCGGCACTGGCACGACGGCGAGGGTCGCCACTCTGCTCAGCAAGGGCCGGTTGGAGCTGAACGAACCCTTGGCGCACACCAGCGTCACCGGCGGTCAGTACACCGGGCGGGCGGTGTCGCGTGGCCAGGTCGGCCCGGTGCCCTCCTGCCGGGTGGCGATCACCGGCAATGCCACCATCACCGCGGACTCGACCATCTATGTTGACGACTCCGACGTGCTCGCGGCAGGCTTCCAGCTCACCTGAGCCAGCCCTCGCCTGCCCCGGGCCGACCACCGAGGCTCAAACCAAGCTAGAACCGGGCCAAGGCAGCCACATCGGCCGAGCTCGTCTGTCGGGCAGCCGGCTTCGAGCCTCAGGTCCGCTTCGAGTCAGCCGATCTGCTGGTTCACGCCCAACTGGTCCAGACCGGGCATGCCGCCGCGCTGCTTCCTGACCTCGTCTGGCGCTCCCGACCGCCCGGAGCGGACTGGATCCACCTACCGGGCGAGCCGCATCGCGATGTCTACACTGCTGTGCGACAGGGCTCGGAGACCCGCCCTGCGTTGGTCGAGCTGCGCAGCGTGCTCGCTGAGATTGCAGCCCGCCCCCCAGAGGATTCTCATCGGCAATACTTGTCAAATCACCTGATCGTCTGACAACCTACAGACGTCCAGTCCCGAGACGGAGGTCTCTTTGCACACTGTCATCGTCGGTGGTGGCGTGATCGGCCTCACCACCGCCTATCACCTGGCCCGCGAGGGCGAGACGGTCACCCTGGTCAACGCCCGTGCCACCGGGTTGGGTGCCTCGGATGTCAACGCCGGCTGGGTCATCCCCGCCGAATCCGCCCCGGTCCCCGGGCCCGGACTGGTGCTGAAGTCGATGAAGTGGATGCTGCATCGAGACAGCCCGCTCTACATCCGCCCGTCGCTGCGACCCGAGTTCCTGCGCTTCATGCTCGGCATGTGGCGGCACTGCAACGCCGCGGACCAGCGGCTCGGCTTCGAGGGCCAGCTTCGGCTGGCCCAGGGCAGCATCGAGACCTTTGATGACTACCAGGCCGACGGCATCGACTTCGAGATGCACACCGACGGCCAGGTGATGGCCTTCATGGAGAAGGTGAATCTCGAGCACCACCTGGAGATCTTGGACCTGGTCCGCCAGTTCGACCTGGAGCCGCAGGTCTTGATCGGTGACGACGTACGCGTCCGCGAGCCCAAGCTCGCCGACCGGGTCTACGGCGGCATCTATCACCCGCACGAACGACACCTCGACCCAGGCGCGCTGATGCGCGGGCTGCACAAGCGCCTGGTCGAGATGGGGGTGCAGATCGAGGAGCAGGTGGTGATCGACGCCGTCGATCACGACGATCGTCGGGTACGCACGGTGCGCGGCGGCGATCAAGTCTTCAGCGGCGACCGTTTCGTGCTGGCGGCCGGTGCCTGGGCCGGCCAGCTCTCTGCCCTGTTCGGGCATCCGTTGCCGGTGCGGCCCGGTAAGGGCTACTGCGTCGACCTGGCGCCGTACGGGCTTCGCCAAGCAGTGAACCTGGCCGACGCAAAGGTCGCCGTCACCCCGCTGGCCGGCCGTCTCCGGCTGTCGGGAACCATGGAGTTCGGCGGGCTGGACGAGGACATCAACCCGGTTCGGGTAGCGGCGATCCTGCGCGCGCCCACCGCCTATTTCCGGGACTGGGAACCGCCGACCGAGCCACCTCAGGCCCAAGCGGGCTGCCGGCCGATGACCCCGGACGGCAAACCCTTCATCGGCCGACTGGGCACCTGCGAGAACGCGTACGTGTCCGCCGGGCACGGGATGATGGGCGTCACCCTGGCGCCCGGCACGGCCAGCGCTCTGACGGAGCTGATCCTCCGCGATCGGCTGAGCCCTGACCTGAACACCTTCAGCCCCAACCGCTTCTCCAAGGACAAGCACTGAGCACCGAGTTCGCCAAGTAGCAAGTAACCAAGTAGAAGTACTAGAGAGGAACACCCCCTTCATGTCCGACCTCGAGATCCGCGGCATCCTCGCCGCGGTCGTCACCCCGTTCACCGCCGATGGCAGCGCCATCGATGAGGACAACCTCCGCGCGCAGGTCGACCGTCTGGTCGAGGCCGGGATCCATGCGCTGGTGCCCACCGGCAGCACCGGTGAGTTCGCGTCGCTGAGCCTCGACGAGCACAAGCGCGTGATCGAGCTCTATGTCGAGGCCGCGGCGGGCCGGGTGCCGGTGATCGCCGGTATCGGTGGCCTTACCAACCAGATCACCATCGAGTTGGCTAAGCACGCGAAGCAGGTCGGTGCCGATGCCTTGATGGTGGTGCCGCCGTTCTACGAGCCGCTCGGTTTCGAGGACGTCAAGTTCTTCTTGACCAGCGTGTCCGAGGCCGCCGGTCTGCCGATCGTCTACTACAACATCCCCGGCATCACCGGTGCCAAGCTGTCTGCGGCCGAGCTCGCGGAACTGGGCGAGATCGAGAACGTCAAGTACCTGAAGGACACCTCCGGCGACGCGGTCTCCCTCACCGAGCTGCTGGTCAACCACAGCGACAAGATCAAGGCGTTCAACGGCTGGGACACGCTGACCTTCGTCGGCATCGCGAGCGGCGCCGAGGCAGCCGTGTGGGGTGCCGCCGGAATCGTGCCCGAGCAGGCCGTTGAGCTGTGGAACGTGCTCGCCGAGAAGAAGGACCTCGACGGGGGTCGTGAGCTGTGGGCGAAGCTGTGGCGGCTCGCCGACTTCCTGGAGAGCGTGAACTACATCGCCGGAGTGAAGGCGGGCCTCGAGCTCGTCGGCTCGCCGGCCGGCCCGCCCCGGCTGCCGGCCCGTCCGCTGTCGGACGAGAAGCGGGCGGAGCTCAAGGAGATCCTCGACGCCATCGGCGTCACCGCCTCCTGACGATCGGGAATTGATCATGGGGAATCGGATCGTCCTCGACGCGATCGAGACCCATGCCGAGGGCGAGCCCAGCCGGATCGTGACATCCGCCGCTGAGCTCGTCCTCGGCACCACCATGGCCGAGCGGTTCGCCTATTGCGTGGAGAACCTGCAGTGGCTGCGGCAGCTGCTGTTGCGGGAGCCGCGCGGCTATCCCGCTCTGTGCGCCGTCCTGCTGCTGCCGCCGGTGAACCCAGGATCACACTTCGGCATCGTCGTGCTGGAACAGGGCGGCTTCACGCCGATGTCCGGCAGCAACACGATCTGTACGGTGACGGCGGCAGTGGAGACCGGCCTGGTGCCGGTCCCACCGGGTGCCAGCAGCGTCGAGGTCGTCATCGACACCGCAGTCGGCACCATCCGGGCCACCGCGCATCTCGATGGGGCCAAGGTCCGTCGTGTGACTGTGGCCAATGTGCCGTCCTATGTCGTGGCGCTCGATCACCCGCTCGAGGTGTCGGAGATCGGCACGATCGGCGTGGACATCGTGTTCGGCGGTCAGTTCTTCGCCCAGACCGATGTCCGCAACCTCGGTCTGGAGCTGGATCCGCTCAAGGCCAAGGAGCTCGCACGGGCCGGCATCTTGATCAAGCTGGCAGCGCAGGAGCAGATTTCGGTTGCTCATCCGCTCAACCCTGGTGTCTCCGGGGTCGCTCTGGTGATGCTGCACTCGGGCGATCGGGTGCCTGGCGAGGTCTCCCGCAACACGGTCGTGATGAGCAACGGTCCGTTGCTGGCCGACGATCCGCGGACCTGGACCGGGGCTTTGGATCGTTCTCCGTGCGGCACCGGGACCAGCGCTCGGATGACGGCCCTGCACCGGCGGGGTCAGCTGGCGATCGGCGAGGACTTCGTCCACCGCAGCATCATCGACAGCGAGTTCACCGGTCGGCTGGTCGGTGAGACCACGGTCGGCGGGCAACCTGCCGTGCTGCCGACCATCACCGGCCGCGGCTGGGTGACCGGACGAGCCCAGTGGTATCTGGACGACTCCGACATCTTCCCGACCGGCTTCACCGTCGGCGACATCTGGGCACCGCAGCGCGACTAGGAGGTCTGCGGAGGGCGCGTACATCTTGTGCCGCGGGGCCACAGACGACCTGGAATCCCGCAGCAGCTGGGCACGCCTTGCGCCCGCGGGCCACATACGGTCACCAGCGGTCGGAGCCGAGTTCGTTCTCGCCACCTGCGCTACGAGAAACGGCGCGAGAAGGAGCTCTGGCACCCGATTCCGCAAGAATCAGGTGCCAGACCTCCTTCTCGATGGCCTGCCTTATGTCCTGATGTCCCAAGAGTCCGGCAATCGAGCCGCTGACCGGCCCGGGGTGGATCCCGACCGTAGCCCCCGGGCAGGCCTGGGTCACCGGCATCTATCAGATGGGGATGGACCCCTCCGACCCCTTCCCTCGCGGGTTCACCCTCAGCGACACCTGGCTCCGCCAGATCGATCAACTGCGGCCGGTCCACACCGCCGCCGAATAGTTCAGCATCCAACTCACCCACCGCGGCCCCAGCCAACCGGGGCCAATCCGACAGAAAGCAGCCATGAGCGAGTACGCCGTCACCAACCCCGCCACCGGAGAAGTCCTCCGCAGCTATCCCACCGCCACCGATGCCCAGATCGACGAGGCCGTCGCCAGCGCCTACCAAGCCAGCCGGACCTGGGCCCGGGGCACCACGGTGGCCGAACGTGCCGCGCTGGTGCACCGGGTGGCGGAACTACACACCGAGCGTCGGCAGGAGCTGGCCGAGATCATCGTCACCGAGATGGGCAAGCCGCTCGAGGAGTCGCTCTTCGAGGTCGACTTCGCCGCCCAGATCTACGACTACTACGTCGACAATGCCGAGGCATTCCTGGCCGACGAGCCGATCAACCTGCTGGCCGGCGAAGGCAGCGCGCTGATCCGACGCAGCCCGATGGGCGTCCTGCTCGGCATCATGCCCTGGAACTTTCCCTACTATCAGGTCGCGCGCTTCGCCGGCCCGAACCTCATCATCGGCAACACGATCGTGCTCAAGCACGCACCCCAGTGCCCGGAGTCGGCCGCCGCCATCCAGCGGATCTACGACGATGCCGGCTTCCCGGCGGGCGCCTACGTGAACGTGTACGCGACCAACGACCAGGCGGCAGACATCATCGGCGATCCGCGGGTGGCCGGGGTCTCGCTGACCGGCTCGGAGCGGGCCGGCGCGGCCGTGGCCGAGATCGCCGGACGGCACCTGAAGAAGGTCGTGCTCGAACTCGGCGGGTCCGACCCGTTCGTGCTGCTGTCCACCGACGACCTGGACAGCACGGTACAGGCGGCCGTCGATGCCCGGTTCGACAACACCGGCCAGTCCTGCAACGCCGCCAAGCGTTTCATCGTGGCCGAGGACCTCTACGACGGCTTCGTGGAGAAGATCGCTGCTTTGACCCTGGCCAAGGGCGACGGCATCGCGCCGCTCTCCTCCCTGGCTGCCGCCGAGCGGCTCGAGGCTCAGGTGCAGCGGGCCGTCGCCGGTGGTGCGACGCTGGTCGGTGGCGGCGAGCGGAGCGGCGCCTACTACCCGCCCGGCGTACTGACCAACGTACGCCCCGACAACCCGGCCTTCCGCGAGGAGTTCTTCGGGCCGATCTCGATGGTCTTCAAGGTCTCCAGTGAAGATGAGGCGGTCGAGTTGGCGAACGACACCTCGTTCGGTCTCGGCTCGTACGTCTTCACCACCGACCCCGAGCAGGCGGTCCGGGTCGCCGATCGGATCGAGGCCGGCATGGTCTTCATCAACGGCGTCCTGCTGGACGGCGTCGAATTGCCCTTTGGCGGCATCAAGCGTTCTGGCTTCGGCCGCGAGATGGGCCGCTACGGCATGGACGAGTTCATCAACAAGAAGCTGATCCGCAGCACCACTCCCCTCCCCGCCTGACCCAGTTCCAGGGCCCCAGTGGCGAGATCTGGTCGCGAAAGGACCATTTCTCGCCACTCGATCCCGCGGTTTCCTCCTGGCATTGTCGAGTGGCGAGTTCTGGTTGTTTCGCGGCACGTGAAAGGACAGATTCTCGCCTCTCGGCGTAAGACCTCATATCGAGTGGCGACTTCTAGCTGTTTCGCGACGTGGACCCTTTGAGTGCACACAGAATCCGCCTGTCGACACGACGCAGGTGTTGCCAGTTTCGACGGTGTGTTGTCTTTTTACGCGGAGTATTGTCCGTTTCGCCGAACTACTGGTGGGCTCGGGTCCAGCAGGTCAGGCTAGGCACATGCCAGCCCGCCGCAAGCCCTTGCCCCCGGAGTTGACCATGGGCGCCTTCGGCCCCAGCCTGGCCGCCGCGACTGGGGTTGAGTCGGGCGTCTTGCGTGGACCTGGCGTACGCCGGATCGGGCAGGGCCTGTTCCTGGCCGCCAGTTGTGACCCGACGTACCAAGCGTTAGCCGCGGCCTACTTAAGGGTTCTGCCGGCGGAGGTGACCGCCGTCGACGGCGTGAGCGCGCTGCGACTGTGGGGTGTCGAGGTCGGCACCGAGCGGCCGTACCGATATGTGACGACTGCGAAGCACCACTCGACTCGCCCTGAGGTGAGAGTTCGCAGGACGAGTCAGCTGCCACCCTGCCAGCACTCGGTGCTGCTGCCGTTGCCGGCACTCGTCGCAGCCCGGCGTGATCTGGACCTGCTGGGTCTGGTGGTTGCCGGGGACTGGCTGATCCGGGCGGGCTGGGCGACGCTGAGCGAGGTGCAGGCTGCGCTCGCCGCCGCGGAGGGGCGGGATTGTCGGCGGGCCCGACGCGCCGCCGAACTTGTTCGTGAGGGGAGTGAGTCGCCGCGTGAAACCCGGCTCCGGCTGCTCATGGTCCTGGCAGGGTTGCCTGAGCCCGAGTGCAATGTCGAACTCGGCGATGAGCGTGGATTCATCGCACGGGTCGACCTCTACTTGCGAGCATGGCGGGTGGCTGGGGAATATGAGGGTGATCAGCACCGCACCGATCCCGATACCTATGGAAAGGATCTGCGGCGGTACGAGCGCATCGTCGCGTTCGGCGTGTTGCCGGTCCGGGTCGCCAAAGCACATTTGAAGCGTCCGCGCGACGTCGTCATGCGAATCTATGATGCTTTGGTATCTCGCGGATACAACGGTCCGAGCCCGGTGTTCGGTCCAGAATGGTGCGACGCGTTCGAGCCGTGGCGCCGATCCACCTAATCCGCCAGAACTCGCCACTCGATTTGAGGTCTCACGCCGAGTGGCGAGAATCGGTCCTTTCACGTGCGTGCCGCGAAAGAGCGGAAACTCGCCACCCGACAATGCCCGGACGAAACCGCCGAATCGAGTGGCGAGTTCTGGTGCTTTCAGCGCTCGTCGAGCTCGGCCAGCATCGCGATCAGTTCTTCGGCACTGTCGACGGTGTGGGCTACCAGCGCCGCATGCACCTCGTCGAGATCGCCACCGAACAGCGCATCCACGATCCGCTCATGCACGTCATGAGCGCGTCGTGGGTCGTCGCGGGTCGTCTGGTCCCGCGCCAGGGCGATCGTGAGGTGGGCCTCGGTGACCGGCCACAGCCGGATCAGCAAGATGTTCTCCGAAGCCTCCCAAATGCGCCGATGGAAGGCGATATGGGCCTCATGTGCGGTGACCGGGTCGGCGTCAATAGGCAGCCGGTCATAGTCGGCCCAGGCCTCGCGAACCGCCTCCAGCCGTTGGCCGGACGTGTCGGCCAGGATGGCCTCCGCCGCCAGCATGTCCAGGGCCACCCGAGTGCGGGCGATGTCGATGATCGCCTTGGCGTCCAGATCCGCGACCCGCAGTCCGCGATAGGGCTCCTGGACCAGGAGTCCCTCCTGAGCGAGTTGGGTCAGCGCTTCCCGCATCGTCGGCCGGCTCACGCTCAGCGACGCCGACAGCCGATTCTCGGTGAGCTTCTCCCCTGGCTTGAGCGCGCCGAGCACGATGGCTCGGCGAATCTCGTTCATCACCGCGTCGCGACGGCTCACCGACGCGACAGGAGACAGCCCGGCCCGAGCATCTCGGCCGTCGGCGCGTACGGTCACCCTGCCTCCAATGAACCGCTCAGGGCGCTGCCGACCCCGCGGCATCACCTGATTGTCAGACACCGATCAGGTTAACACCCAGCACATGCCTGCGGGCAGGGAATCTGCCCTAGCAGAAGGTAGCAGCAAGAGCGGCATCAATGATGGCGATACCCTCCTCGGCTTCCTCGGCGGTGACCACCGCAGGCGGCACGACGTGCAGCCGGTTGGCGACCGCGAATGGGAGCAGCCCCCTGGCAACCAGCTCGGACTTGAGCCGGCCCATGGTCGCGTCGTCGACCGGGGTGCGGGACTCTTGATCGGTCACCAGCTCGACTGCCCAGAAGACACCGACGCCGCGGACCTCACCGATCGCCTCGTAGCGATCGGCCAGCGCGCGCAGACCCGGGCCCAGCTGGTAGGCGCCGATGGCCGCCGCGTTCTCGACCACGCCCTCCTCTGCCATCGCGGTCTGCGCGGCGACGATGCTGGCGGCCGCCAGCGGATGTCCGGAGTAGGTCAGGCCCCCGGGGAACACCCGCTCGTCGAACGCGTGCGCGATCGGATCGGAGATGATCACGCCACCGACCGGGACATAGCCGGAGTTCACGCCCTTCGCGAAGGTGATCAGGTCCGGGACCACGTCGTAGGCGTCCAGTGCCAGCCACTGACCGGCCCGGCCGAAGCCGGCCATCACCTCATCCAGGATGAACACGATCCCGTACCGGGTGGCGATCTCGCGTACCCCAGCCAGATAGCCGGCTGGCGGCAGCATGATGCCGGCAGTGCCGGGGATCGTCTCGAGCAGGATGGCGGCGATCGTCTCCGGACCCTCCAACTGCACCACCCGCTCCAGGTAGTGCAGCGCCCGGGCGCACTCCTCCTCCTCGGTGGTGGCCCAGAACTCCGAGCGATACAGGTAGGGGCCGAACACGTGCAGGTGACCGCGCGCGTACTCGTTCGGAATCCGCCGCCAGTCACCGGTGGCGACGATCGAGGCGCCGGTGTTGCCGTGGTAGGACCGGTAGCGGGAGATCACCTTGTCCCGCCCGGTCACCAGCCGCGCCATCCGGATGGCGTTCTCGTTCGCATCCGCACCACCGTTGGTGAAGAACACCTTGTTGAAACCCTCGGGCGCCCGCTCGGTGATCAGCCGAGCGGCATGCCCGCGGGTCTCGTTGGCATGAGCCGGAGCGATGGTCGCGAGCGTCGCCGCCTGCTCCTGGATCGCGGCAACCACCTTGGGGTGACCATGACCGAGATTGGTGAAGACCAGCTGGCTGGAGAAGTCCAGATAGCGCTTGCCGTCGAAGTCCCACACCGTCGAGCCCTGGCCGCCGGCGATCGGCAGTCCGCTGAAGGAGCCCTGGGCCGACCAGGAGTGGAACACCGAGGAGCGGTCACCCGTCAGCACCTCGGTGTTGCTCAAAGTACCGGTGGTGCTGCTCAGAGTCGCGGTCACGGGAGTCCTTTCGTCAGGTGTACTGCTACGTCACGTGCAGGTGGCTCAGTTGTTCTGGGGAAAGCCTAGATTGAGGCCGCCGTGGCTGGGATCCAGCCACCGAGTGGTGATCGCCTTGGTCCGGGTGAAGAAGTGCACACCCTCCATGCCGTGCGCGTGGGTGTCACCGAACAGCGAGGCCTTCCAACCGCCGAAGGAGAAGTACGCCATCGGCACTGGGATCGGCACGTTGATGCCGACCATGCCGACCTCGATCTCGTTGGCGAACCGACGGGCGGCGCCGCCGTCATTGGTGAAGATGGCGGTGCCGTTGCCGTACGGGTTGGCATGGATCAGCTCGACCGCCTCGGCGTAGCTGTCCACCCGGACCACCGAGAGCACCGGGCCGAAGATCTCGTCGGTGTAGGCGCTGCTGTCGGTCGGCACCGCGTCGAGCAGCGTGGGGCCGAGCCAGAACCCGTCCGCGCCGCCGTCGGCCTGCACCTGACGACCGTCCACCACGACGGTGGCACCGTCGGCCTCGGCCTGGTCGATGTAGGAGGCCACCTTGTCCCGGTGCGCGCGGGTCACCAGGGGACCCATGTCGCAGCCGCGGGTGCCGTCACCGGTCCGGATGGTGCGGGTCCGCTCGGCGACCTTGTCGACCAGGGTGTCCGCGATGTCGCCGACCGCCACCGCGACCGAGATCGCCATGCAGCGCTCGCCGGCGGAGCCGAAGCCGGCGTTGACCAGCGAGTCCGCGGCCAGGTCGAGGTCAGCGTCAGGCAGCACGATGGCGTGGTTCTTCGCCCCGCCGAGCGCCTGCACCCGCTTGCCGTGGGCGGTGCCGGTCTCGTAGACGTACCGAGCGATCGGGGTGGAGCCGACGAAGCTGATCGAGGCGACATCCGGGTCGGTGAGCAGCGCGTCGACCGCGACCTTGTCACCCTGCACGACATTGAAGACACCGTCCGGCAGACCGGCCTCGGCCCACAGTTGCGCCGTCCAGAGCACGGCCGACGGGTCCTTCTCGCTCGGCTTCACCACGACCGTGTTGCCGGCGGCGATCGCGATCGGGTAGAACCACATCGGCACCATGGCCGGGAAGTTGAACGGGGAGATGATGCCGACCACGCCGAGCGGCTGCAGCACGTTGTGCACATCGACTCTGGTGGAGGCGTTCTCGGTGAAGCTGCCCTTCAGCAGATGCGGGATGCCACAGGCGAACTCGACGACCTCCTGGCCGCGGCTCACCTCGCCCAGCGCATCGGAGAGCACCTTGCCGTGCTCGGCGGTGATGATCGCCGCCAGCTCCTCCTTGCGGGCGTTCAGCAGTTCGCGGAACCGGAACAGCACCTGCGTACGCTTGGTCAGCGAGGTGTCCCGCCAGGCCGGGAAGGCCGCAGCAGCAGCCTCGACCACGGCTCGTACGTCCTCGACGGACGCCAGCGCGAGCTGGCCGGTGACCTGTCCGGTCGCCGGATTCGTCACCGGCGCGGTGCGCGTGCTGGTTCCAGGAAACGACTTGTTGTCGAGCCAGTGGGCGATGGTCGGCTGAGCGTCAGTAGTCACGAGGTGATCCTCGCCCATCAGGTCAGAACAGAATATGAAACTGACCGACCAGATCTTTACACTATGTCAGGTGATCCCGAGCGTCCGCGATGTGCTCGCCATGCCGGTCATGGCAGCCGGCAACCCGTACGTGGTCGGGGGTGCCGCTCGGTTGGATCGACCGGTCCGCTGGGTGCACGTCAGCGATGCCAGCGACCTGACCGGGCTGCTCCAAGGTGGTGAACTGGTCCTGACCACGGGGCCGGTGTTCGCCGCCGATCGGGACCAGGTCACGGGCTATCTGCGGACACTGGTCGATCTCGGGGTGGTCGGGCTGATCGTCGAGCTGGGCACCCGCGTGAGCTCATTGCCGGCGTACGTGGGCGCGCTGGCCGACGAGCTCGGGCTGCCGGTGGTGGCGCTGCGCGAGCGGATTCGCTACGTGGATGTGACCGAGCAGGTGCACCGACTGATCGTCGCGGATCGCTATCAGGAGCTGCAGTTCGCCCAGTCCACTCACGAGACGTTCACGGCTCTCAACATCACCCGCGCGTCGCCACGAGACATCGTGACCAAGGCATCGGAGATCCTGGACGCCCCGCTGGTGCTGGAGGATCTGAACCGACATGTGCTCGCCTTCTGTCGCGCGAGCAGCCCGGCCACCACCCTGCTGGAGGGCTGGGCCGAGCGATCCCGGCGCAACGTGACCGTCGGCCGGAGCGGCTGGCTGGCCGTCCCGGTCGGGCTGGGCAACCAGCAGTGGGGCCGGCTCGTGTTGCCCACCGGCGCGGTGGACCGGGGCCGTGCCCGGATGGTGCTGGAGCGCGCGGCCCAGTCGCTGCAGCTGCAGCGAATGCTGGCCGAGGATCGCGATGCCCTGCTGGTCCAGGCTGCCGGTGGCCTGCTGGATGACCTGGTGAGCGGCCGTGTGAGCGATGACGCCGAGGCCAAGGCACGGGCCGGCGCGCTCGGCATGACCGCCAGCGCCTGCTACGCGCCGCTGGTGATCGCCGTCGCCAGTGAGCCCTCCCAGGACGTGCTCGCACAGGGAGCGGTCTATCGCCATGTGCTCGCGGCGGCACGGCAGCAGGTGAGCGCAGCGGGGTTGACCGCGATCGGATCCGTACGCCGAGAAGGGACCGTCGCCCTCATCATCGGCTGCCGGTCCGAGGCGACCGTGGACCGCACCCTGACCGCCTTCTGTGCCGGGCTGCAAGACCGCCTCGGTGTCCGGGTCGCCGCCCTCGACTGGGCGGCCGGCACGTGTTCCGCCGCGGCCGGCCTGGTCGCCGCCGCCGAGGGGCTCGACGAGGCCGAGCACGTCGCCGAGGTGGGCCTGGCCATGCCTGGTCCGCAGCGGCTCTACCGCTCCCGCGACGTACGCCTGCGCGGTCTGTTCGCGCTGTTGCGTGCTGATCCGCACGTCCAGTCCTTCGCCGACACCGAGCTCGGCAGGCTGGTCGACCATGACGCCCGCACCGGGGAAAGCCTCGTGACGGTGCTCCGCGCCTATCTCGACAGCGGCGGCTCCAAGAGTGAGGCGGCCGCGGTGACCGGCCTCAGCCGGCCGACGCTCTATACACGTCTGGCGACCATCGAGCGACTGCTGGGCGTGTCACTGGAGACTGCCGAGTCACGGACCTCGCTGCACGCCGCTCTGATGATCCTCGACAGGCGGTAGCTGCCACCTGGACGCAGGCGGCGGCCATCGGCACTCTGCCAGGCAGCGAGCCGCAGGTACGTCTCGCGCCTGCGGGCCACAGACGACCGGCGGCCAAGCGTGATCCGCGCACGCATGGCGCCGCGGGGCCAAAGACGATCGCGTACGGCCCGTGAGCCGGCACGCCACCGGTCAGTACCAGCGGTCAGTACGCGACTGGTTCGCGGATCAGCGGGCAGGTCATGCAGTGGCCGCCGCCACGGCCACGACCCAGTTCGGCACCGACGATCTCGATGACCTCGATCCCGGCGTCCCGCAGCAGTGCGTTGGTGGTCGTGTTGCGGTCGTACGCGACCACGACACCGGGCTCCAGCGCCACCAGGTTGTTGGCGTCGTCCCATTGCTGACGCTCGGTCGCATAGACCCCGCCGCCGGTCTCGACCACCCGCAGCTCGCTGAGTCCGAGCGCCGCCTCGACCACGTCGAGGAACGAGTCCTTCTCCTCGACGACATCCATCCCGATGGCGTTGTCGGCAGGGCGCAGCGTGAAGGTGTGGATGCTGTCGACGATCGTCGGATAGACCGTGACGCAGTCGACGTCGGCAAAGGTGAACACCGTGTCCAGGTGCATCGCGGCCCGTAGTTTGGGCAGCCCGGCGACGATCACCTGCTCGGCGATCCCGTCGACAAAGAGCCGCTGAGCGACCTGGGAGATGGCCTGCCGGGAGGTGCGCTCGCTCATCCCGAGCAGCACCACACCGTTGCCCGGCACCATCACGTCCCCGCCCTCGAGCGTGCTGAGCCGCCAGTCCTGCTCCGGATCGCCCCAGATCACGTTGGCACCCACGAAGTCGGGGTGGAACCCATAGATCGCCTTCATCAGCAGCGTCTCGTCCCGCCGGGCCGGCCAGTAGAGCGGGTTGAGCGTCAGTCCGCCGTAGATCCAACTGGTGGTGTCGCGGGTGTAAAGGGTGTTGGGCAGCGGCGGCATCAGATACTCCCGGCCCCCGAGGGACTCTCGGGCCAGGCTGACGTAACCGGGTCGGAAGTCGTCCGGCAGATCCATCGTGGACAGCCCGCCGATCAGCAACGTGGCCAGGGTCCGTGGATCGAGGCCGTCGAGATAGGCCCGGGTGTCCTCGACCAGGCCCAGCCCGACCTCGTTGGCGATGATCTTGCGGTCCAGCAGCCAGGACTTGGCCACCGGATCACTCATCGTCTCGGCCAGGACCTGGTGCAGCTCGACCACCTCGATGCCACGGTCGCGCATCACCGTCATGAAATCGAAGTGGTCCCGCACCGCGTTGTCGACCCACAGCACGTCGTCGAACAGCAATTCGTGACAGTTCGACGGGGTGAGTCGCTCATGCGAGAGACCCGGTGCGCAGACCAGGACCTTGCGCAGTGTGCCGACCTCGGAGTGGACGCCGTAGTTGGCTGCCGGATGGTTCATGAGCGGAAGCTTCCTCCTCGTAGGACCAGGTGCAGGACCAAGGCACCGACGGCCGCTCCGAGCATAATCGGAGCGAAGGCGCTCGGAGAGGCCGACATCGCGAAACCGAACAGCAACGGCAGCGTCGCGGCACCGACTGCGGAGGATGCTGCCTGAGCGGCGACCAGGCGGTCCAGTCCGGTCGCAGTCGTCCGGTCGCGAGTGGTGAGGATGAGCAGCGGGTACATCGGGCCGGCGGCCAGACCGAACACCAGCACACTCGCCACCGCTGCCGCAGGCCAAGTCGTTCCGACCGCCGTCAACACCGCAGCGACCAGCAGCCCGATCGCGCCGGCGCCCATGATCGTCCGGCTGCCGAGCCCTTCCGCGAGCGAACCCAGCACCACTCGACTCAGGAACATCATCAGCCAGAAGCCAGAGACGGCCAGACCCGCGATCCCTGCGCCGATGCCGGCACCCAAGGTCAGGAAGCTGTACGCCCACAGGGCCACGCTGGACTCGATGCCGGTCTGCACGACAACCGCTGCTATCCCCACCACCGCGGCAATCTTCATCCGTGGCCGCCGATTACGTGCCGGATCAGTGTCCGGAGACGCATGAGCCGTCCGTGGCTGGGTTTTGCGACGCCACTCGGGCCGCTGGTCCACATTCTCCGTCCACGGATGGACTCTGCGACGCCCCTCTGCCTCCTGCCAACGCCGCGCCCCGACGGCGAACACTCCCGCCAGCAGCAGTTGGAGACCTGCAATGACCAGGTACGGGACGCGCCAGCTCACCCCGACCTGCAGGAACAGCGTCACCAGAGCCGGCGAGGCCGCCGCCCCGATCACGTACGACGCGTGCATCAGGTTGATCCGCCGCGGACCGAAGCTCCGCGCGGCGTAGGCGTTCAGCGTGACGTCGATCGCGCCGCCGGAGAACCCCAGCATGACGACGCTCACCAAGAACACCGCCATCGTCGGACTGGCCGCCGAGATCACCAGCCCGACCGCCGACAACACGGTGCTGACGGCCAGCAGCCGACCGATCCCGAGCCGAGCCACGACATGCCGGGTGAGCAAGGTCGACACGATCGTGGCCGCGACTCCGAACGGTGGGATCAGACCGGCTGCCCCCAGGCTTTGGCCGAAGGACAATCGCATGGACGGCCAGGCGACACCCAGCATCGAGTCGGGCAGCGCGATGCTGAAGAAGGCCAGATAGGACAACAGGACAAGGAACATGCAGCGACTTCTCCGACGTCAAGGGGCGGGTATCCACGAGGGACCGCATCCAGCCGAGGAGGGCTGGCGTCAGAGCTGGCGAGGACAAGGATCAGGCACGGCCACTGACGGCGGTCAGCGCGTGCCCGAGACGCCGGGCAGGTTCGTCACGGCGTCGAGCCTAGTGGTTTCCCTCGAGCGTTCACCATCGACCCCGACGGAACGTCAGACATGATTTAGGATTGCCTTCCCTAGTCGAGTCGGGACGAGGCGGGCAGCCAGGATGTCGATCATCGCGAACGTCGAGTCCGAGCTTCGCGCCGGCGTGACGCCGGACCGCTGTGATGTGGTCGTGGTTGACGACCACGCGGTGCTGGCCGGTGCACTGGCCTCAGCGTTGTCGAATCAGCCGGACTTCGATCTCATCCTGACCGCGGGCGATGTCGAGGCCGGCGCCCGGTTGATGGCCCAGGTCCGCCCACGGTTGGCCGTTCTGGACGTCCGACTCGACGGTGGGGACGGCCTCACGCTGCTCGCCGAGCTGCCCACCTTGTCACCGGGGACTCGTGCGCTCGTGCTCACGGCACATGTCCAGCCGGCGGTGGTCAGCCGCGCCCGCAAGCTCGGCGCGTACGCCGTGCTCGCCAAGGGCACCACGTTGCCCGATCTCCTGCGGGCGCTGCGTGCGGTGGCAGCAGGGAGGAATCTGCTGGCCGAGCTGCCCGTCGGCTCCGATGAAGGCCGCGGCCAGCGGCTCACCGTCCGGGAGACCGAGATCCTGCAACTGCTGGCCGCGGGCCGCGACCCAGCCCAGATCAGTCGTCAGCTCGGTCTCAGCACCCACACCATCCGAGACCATGTGAAGAGCATCCGGAGCAAGCTCGGTGTGCAGACGCAGCTGGCCGCCGTCGCCGAAGCCGTCCACCTCGGGATCATCGAGCTGGACACTCGATGAACCGCCGCACCCGGGCCGACGTGCCGAACGCCCACTCACCGAACATCGGTGTCACAGCACGATCGTGGTGGCGGACCCGACCGGTTCGCCGGCACGCAGCCGCAGTCTTGGTGGTGATGCTGCTCGTCGGCGTGCTGCTGGGGTGGCGGTGCACCGTGCGCGCCACCGAACAGGCCGAGCAAGCCGCGGCCGACCAGGTACGCGCCACCGCGCTCGCCCTGGCAGTCCCGCTCACCTCCGCCGACATCACCGGCGACAGCGGCTGGATGACTCGCTTCGCCAGGATCGTCGAACCCCGGCTGGCGAGCGGCGACATCCTGACGGTCCACATCTGGCGCCGGATCGATCAGTCGACCGGCCAGATCTACTGGTCGACCGACGAGGCGCGCTCCGGCAGCGTCGTCCCGCTCGGTGGCGCTGCCGTCGCGCTCGACACCGGCGAGCCTGTCGTGGACCGGCTCGACGACGGCCGTCAGTCGGAGGGCCCGCCGCTGCCCAACCTGTACGAGATCTATCTCCCCTTCACCGACCGGACCGGCGCCAGCTACGTCCTGGAGATCTACCAGCCGGTGCACGACTTCGAAGCCATCCGGTCGGCACTGCTCCGCGACTGGCTGCCGATCCCCATCCTCGGGGTCTTGCTGGTCGGCGCCGTGACCTTCCCGCTCAGTCTTCGGCTCGCCCGCGCGGTCGCCGTCGCAGAGCGTGACCGGGCGCTCTTCGCCGACCAGGCGCTCAAGGCCCGCGCCGAGGAGCATCGCCGGATGGCCGAGCGGCTGCACGAACGGACCGTCCAGGACCTCGCCGCCGCTCGGTTGATCCTGGAAGGGGTCCGTGACCTGCCCGCCGACATCGAGGTCGGCGTGGCGCTGGATCAGGCGAACAAGCTGCTGGCCGGAGACATCCAGGATCTGCGGACCTTGCTGAGCACGGGCGAAGCGACCGAGTGGCAGGCCGACGATCTGGCGAGCGCGCTCACCGGCTGGGTGAACGCACTGCCGACGCCGGAGCTGGTGCGGCTCGAGCTGCCCACGCACTCGCTGTGCCTTGCCGATCCCGATGTGGCGGTGGTCTTCCGGGTGGTCAAGGAATCGGTCCGCAACGCCGTCAAGCATGCTCAGGCGACGCGCATCGACGTCCGGGTCGCCCGCGACCAGACCGGCGGTCTGAGCGCCGAGGTGCACGACGATGGTGTCGGCTGCGATCCCGTTGCCAAGACGAGGTCGACCGGACTCGGTCTGCAGCTGATGCGCCACGCCACCGCGGCTGCGGGTGGCTCGCTTCGGGTCGACTCCACTCCCGGGGCGGGCACCACAGTGCAGCTCAGCCTGCCGAGATCAAGCGCCGGTGCTGCCACGACAACCCCCCAAAAATGGGGAAGCTCATCCACATAGAGCAATCATCTGATGATGGTTAGGTAATCCTCATCAAACCTCCGGCTCGGCCGGTGTGTCTCTCGAGGAGTGTGGAATGCAGCAGAACAATGGATTCCGACGGTGCCGGCGCGCAATCGCCGCGCTCGCCGGAGCCAGTCTCGTGGCCGCGGCACTGACGGTGTCCAACCTGCCCCAGGCAGCGGCGGCCCCCAGCGAGCCCGTGGTCCACGACCACGGCGTACCTGGTCTCGCCGACATCTACAACGGCACCACCGCGTCGCCTGACGGCGGCACCTACAACGTCGGCTACCAGGTGGTCAGCGACACCAACCGTGCCGTGCTGGTCACCAAGAGCAAGGCCGACGGCTCGCTGGACACCGCCTTCGGCACTGACGGTCGTGCCGTCATCGACCTGGTCAAGACCTTCCACGAGACCGTCACCACCAATCCCGGAGCGAAGGAGGTCGCGCGCGGCGTCACCGTCGACAAGCTGGGCCGCATCCTGGTCGTGGGCGAGGTCGAGGGCGACCAGTCGTCGGCCGCCACCGCCAGCGACACCGACGTCTTCGTGGCTCGGGTGCACCCCAATGGCAACCTCGACACCAGCTATGGCACCAACGGGGGCTGGACGCGGATCAATCTCAGCGACGGCATCCACCCGACCGGCGGCACCAATGCAGCCGACGCTGCGGGCTATGACATCTTTGTCCGCCCGAACCAGAAGGCGATCTTCTCCGCCGCCATCGGCACGGACTCGAACGGGACGCGGACGGCCCGTGACGCGGCGGCGGTGCAGCTGTCCGCCAACGGCCAGCTCGACACGTCCTTCGGCAAGGACGGCATCGCCTCGATCCCGACCCCGTTCAGCGACAACCTGCGTCGCGGCCTGCTCGAAGAGGATGGGTCGTACTTCACCACCGCGTACGCCTCCGTCGGTGCCAGCAATCAGCCCTTCATCAGCAAGTTCGACTCGACCGGCAAGGCCGACGCGAGCTGGGGCGACGACGGTCTCGCCACCGCCTACCCGGGTGGACTGGGCGGCTTCGCCGAGGCCTACGGCATCAAGAAGGACAGCCTGGGCAACTACCTGATCAGCGCGTACGGCTACCGCGGCGGACGCACCGGCGACGCGGCGTCCAACGGCGTCGATGCGCTGCTCTTCAGCCTCAAGCCGGACGGCACCTTGAACAAGGATTGGGCCGACCGGGGTCTGCTCGCGTACCACGTCGGAGACGATGGCAACGGCAGTGCGGATCGCCACCGCAACCATGTCGTACTGCCCGATGGCCGGATCGTCGGGGTGGGCAGCTCGGGAGTCAGCGGCAGCATCAATGCCCTGATCACCGTCACCCCGCCGGACGGCACGCCAGGCACGGTGCACTCGATCGATCTGGGTGGCACCACCGATGACGTCTTCTGGGGTGTGACCACCGTCGGCAACGGCTACCAGGTCGTCGCCGCCGGTGTGGGCAACAACGACGCCAAGCTCGCCACTCTCGACCTGACTCCGGAGTCCTCGACCACCGCCGTGGCTCTGGCGAAGGCCTCGACCACCTTCGGTGGCGCCAACACCGCGACCGTGAACCTCAAGGTCGGCGGCGCCGCTGCAGCCGGTGAGGTCACCGTCTCGGTGGATGGCAAGAAGGTGCAGTCCGTGTCGGTGAGCAACTCCGGCACCGCGAGCGTCGCCTTGCCGAAGACGCTGTCGGTGGGCAAGCACACCGTCACCGCCGAGCTCGCCCCCGCCCCGGGCATCGCCGGCTCGAAGGCATCCGCCTCGGTGACCGTCAACAAGGCCGGCTCGGCCACCTCGCTCAAGCTCTCCGCCAGCAAGATCAAGAAGTCGAAGCGGGCCACCGCGATGATCAAGATCACCGGCAGCGGCGTGCCGAGCGGCTACTACCCGACCGGCACCGTGACGATCCACGACGGCAGCAAGAAGATCGCCACCGTCAAGGTCACCACCGGCAACAAGGGCACCGTCAAGGTGAAGCTGCCGAAGATCACCAAGAAGGGCAACCACACGATCAAGGCCAGCTACGCCGGCAACGCCCAGCTGAAGGCGTCCTCGGCCACGGCCAAGATCAAGGTCACCAAGTGACCCTGCTCGCCGGATAGCGCAGCAAACCCTGCACGGGTCAGCCGTGGACGTCGACACCGCCCCCTGGTCGACGTCCACGGCCGGCCTTCTCCAGCTCACTTTGAGCCAGCACCTCGAACAGACCGCAAAGGACCAGATCTCGTGAGCTCATCTCACCTCCTCCGCCGAGGAGTCGCAGCCATCGCGGGCACCGCCCTGCTATTCGCCGGGCTCGTCGCCACAGCGCCCTCCGCCGACGCAGCCCCGGTCACCGTCACCGATCCCGGCTCCGGCGCGACGATCACCCTCAGCAGCGACGAGATCAGTCCAGGTGAGCGGATCGAGATCTCGGGTACCGGCTTCATTGCCAAGCAGGGCAGCACCGGCGACCCGCTGGTCGCCGTCCGCCCGTACGACTTCGATGCCGGCCCAGCGTGGACCATCGGCGGAGAGGACGACTATGACCCCGTGGCAGGCAACAACCCGACGGCCGCCTCGGAGGCCAAGTACTGGTTCGTCACCCATCACGAGACCGGCTCGTTCGAGGGCTGGATCCAGGCGCCGAGCGGGCTGACCGAGGCCGGACCGCTGGGCAACGGCGATCACTGGCTGCGGATCCTGTCCGGTGCGTTCTTCACCAGCACCGGTGACCGACTGACCGATCCCATCACCTTCAAGGTGCCCTTCACCGTCGTCGACAAGGTCACCCTCGGGCTGACCAGCCCCACCAGCATCTTCCAGGCGGGTACGACCTTCCGGCCAGGGGCTGCCGTGACTGTGCGAGGACGCAGCTTCACCCCGAACACTGTGGTGTCGGTCTCACTCGATGGCAACCCTCTCACCAGCAGCATCACCACTGAGGCCGACGGGGCGCTCCCGGCCAGCGCACGAGTCACCCTGCCGAGCGATGTCAGCGTCGGCAACCACACGCTGCGAGTCGCCACCGGCGACGTGGCCGTGACCGTACAGATCAAGGTCACTTCGACCCCGACGACCACCGTCCTCACCGAACGGGTCCGCCCGGGCGGCACACTCGCCTTCGACCTGACCGGCTACATCGGCGTCGGCGGCAAGCCGCAGAAGGTCGCCGTGGTGGTCAACGAGCAGGTGCTCGCCTGCATCGAGGCAGACAGCAATGGCGCCGCCAGGGACGTCGCCAAGCTGCCCGATTCGGTCTCCGATTCGGTGGTGGTCGGCTTCAATGTCGGCACGTCCTGCCAACTGCCGCCGAGCCCGATCAACGACCAGCCGATCTCCCGGGTCGCCCCCACCGTCACGGTCAGCGACACCGCACCCACGATCACGGCCAAAGCCGGGTCCGCCGGCCAACTGGTGCTGAGCGGAACCGGTTTCACCCCCAACGCGACGGTCGCCATCACTGCCGGCAGCACGAATCTCGGCACGCTCAGCGCAAACGCAACCGGCGCGGTCCAGGGCACGGTCCCGGCCCCGACGGCCTCCGGCGCCCAGCGGATCCTCGCCAGTGACGGTGCCAACTCAGCAGCGATCAAGATCAGCTTCGCCCAATTGACGCTGTCCGCACCTTCCCCACTGACATACGGTGCCGCGCGCACCACCACGGTCGGCCTCAAGGTCGGCGGCCAGGCCAGCAGCGGCAAGGTCACGCTGTCGCAAGGCAAGTGGTCGACCACCATCTCGGTGCCGGCCAGTGGTGCGATCAAGGTCGCGCTCCCCCGCGACGCAGCCGTCGGCAAGCACACGGTGACTGCGCAGATCGGCACCACCGACGCCCTGATCGGCGCGGACGCATCCCGTGCGTTCACCGTCAGCAAGGCAGCCAGCTCTGCGAGCTTGAAAGTCTCACCGACCAAGGTGAAGAAGTCCAAGCGAGCCACCGCCACCGTCCGGGTAACGATCAGCGGGGCTCCCCAGATCGCGGCCACCGGCAAGGTCACGACCTATGACGGATCGAAGAAGCTGGGCTCCACCACCTTGAAGGCCAGCCACCAGGGGACGTGGAAGGCGAAGCTGCCGAAGATCAAGAAGAAGGGCACTCACAAGCTCAAGGTCAGCTATGTCGGAAACGCCAACATCAAGGCCAAGACCAGCGGCATCGTGAAGCTGAAGGTGGTGTGAGGCGTGATACAGGCCCAGTTGGGCATCAGCGACGAAGCTGAGGCCAGTGGCGATCTGCCGGCCGGCGTCCTTCGGATCCTGCATACGGAGATTGCCACCGGCCGCTGGCCGCGCGGCAGCAAGATTCCCACCTGGACGGACCTGGCCGCCGAGTTGCGGGTCGGTCGCTCCACGATCCGCGAGGCGGTCAGCACACTGGTGCATCTCGGCATGCTGCGGCCGCAACGCGGCAACGGCACCATGGTCAGTGCGCGCAGCGCCATCCCGGGTGTGCTGACCCGCTTCAGCGACCAGTACAGCATCGAAGAGCTGATGTCCGTCCAGCGCTCGCTCGAGGTCGAAGCCTGTCGGCTGGCCGCGCTGCGCCGGACCGATGCCGATCTCGCCGTCCTGACCGATGCCTGCAAGGCGGGTGCGCAGCGTGACTGCCGGCACCCGGTATCGGGACGGTTCCATGCCGTGCTGCTCGAGATCGCTCGCACTCCCCTGCTGACCGATCTGTCGGAGGGGATCGAGGCACGGCTGCGGGCCGGCGGGGGCGCCGTGGCCAACCGGACCCGCACGCCGTATGCCGTCGACCGGCAGCACCGAGCCATCGTTGCCGCCATCGCCGCCGGTGACAGCGAGGCAGCAGCCACGGCCGCCGCCGCCCATACCCGCGCCTCCTGTCAGGGGTCCCACCTCGGGATGATCGAGCCGCAGGCCGGGCTGGGAAGCTGAGCCTCAGCGAGTAGGAAGCCGTCCGGTCGAGAGCAGATGTTCGGCCACCGTGCCGATCTTGGTCCGACCGCTGCGTGCTGCGCCTCTCAGCCGGTTGAAGGCCACCGTGGCGTCGACCCGCTCTGTGGCCATCAGGTAACCCACGGCACGCTCGATGATCACCCGATAGTCCAGCGCATACTGCAGCTGACCAGCCAGCTCACCAGCAGTGTGGGCTCGCAATGCGGCGGTGAGAGTGGTCTCCACCACATCGCCATAGCGAGCCAACGCGCGGCGCTCGCTGTCGTCCCAGTCGTGCGGGTGGTCGCGATAGACGTCGAGCGTGCCGACCGGAATCGCTCCCAGCCGGACCGGAATCCCTAGCACCGCGTGCACCCCGTGGCCGGTCATGGCCGCCGCAAGCGCCGGCCATCTCTCGTCGGTGCACACATCCCGGCTGGCCACCATCCGGTTCTCGACGAACGCTTCCGTGCACGCTCCCTGTCCGGAACTCGATTCGGCCTCCTCCAGGAACCGCCCAAGACCGTCACTCGCCGCCACGTAGCGGGTGACATCCTGCTCGTCGGCGATCATCACGCCGCTGCCGGAGACCCCGAACAGCTCGACGCATGCGACCGTGACCGCCGACAACGCCGACACCACGCCGTTGTCGACAGATTTGTTCGCTGCCAGGGCGCGAAGACTCACGCTCAGCGCTTCTGAATCGACTGGCATGGTCGCACCGTACCCCCGTGCGGCCGCACGGTCACGGCCAGCGGCCGTTCGGTAGCCGCCTGCTCACCGCAGCCAGCAGTTCGGCATCCTCGCAACGGATCGTGCCATCGAACGCATGGACCAGAGCCCGCGCAATGTCGCGAACCTTGGTGTTGGTGTGTTGGGAGAGGGCGACCAACCGTTCCCAGGCCTCGTCGGTGCCGGTGCCATACCGATGCGCCAACAGACCGACGGCAACCCCGATCAGTCGCTGCGAACCGAGTGCCACCCACAGATGGTTGATTTTGTTCTGCAGTTGAGCCAGTTGCAGTTCCACCGAGACCGTCTCGCGATGGTGATCGGCGTACTCATCCGCAATCGTGTGTGCCACAGTCAAACGCCACCTTCATGGACGTCAGATCCGCGGACACAGGGCGGAGATGAACAAGGAGCCGATGCAGAGAATAGACCACACCAGCAAGTCGGCGATGACGCGACACCCGATTTCTAAGCCCGGATCGGGGGCGCCGAGGGCCCCAGCCCTGACCTGCTCGACCGGGTGGAGTCCGCTCGGTGTGTCGCGGGCCGTCGATCGGCTGCCCGTGGCCGCGAAGGCCCCCGCACCATATGGCTCGCCTATGCTTGTCCGTCGTGCCCTCTGGACCTGCCTGCGATGCCGATGCCGATCCGGCTGTAGGCGCTCCCGGTGCGAACCGGACCAGTCTGAAGCTGGGCACCGGCATTCGGGCGTACGGTCGGCTGCTGACCCATGGGCCGATCGCGCGTCCCTTCGTCTTCGCGGCGTTCGCCCGGCTGACCCTGGCCATGCTGCCGCTCGGGATCTTGATCTTGGTCCAGCAGGAACGGCAGACCTATGCACTGGCCGGCGTGGTCAGCGGCGCGTACGCGATCGGCGCCGCACTCGGCACCCCGTTGTGGGGACGGCTGATGGATCGCTTCGGCCAGGTGGCGGTGCTGGCGCCGACCTCGCTGAGCAGTGCTGCCCTGCTGGTCGCCCTCGCTTTGGCCACGACCGGAGGAGCCCCGGGCGGGGTCCTTGTCGCGCTGGCGGCTGGGGTCGGCCTCGCCTATCCGGCGGTCAGCCCCGCGTTGCGCGCCGGCTTCAGGGTCGCCTTTCCCGATCCCTGGTCCCGCAAGGTCGCCTTCGCGCTGGACGCCACCTCGGTCGAGCTGTCCTTCGTGCTCGGACCGCTGCTGCTGTCGGCGTTCCTGCTCGCCAGGATCGCGGTGCTCCCGTTGCTCATCACGGCGACGCTGCTGGCCGGCGGCACGATCGCCTACTGCCTGACCCGCTTCGCCCGCCGCGCCAGCCACGCCCTCGGCGCACGGGACGAGGTGGCGGGGTCCTCGACCGGCGATCCTGCGCCCCGGACGGCCCTGGCTGCGGCCGGCGTACCGGCCATCCTGATCGTGGTGCTGTTGCTGAGCGTGGGCTTCGGTCAACTGGACACCTCCATGACCGCGACCGCCGACCGGGCGTTGGGCGGCACGGAGCAGGTCGGCATCCTGTTCGCGGCGATCGCGAGTGGCAGCACCATCGGTGGACTCGTCTTCGGCGCCCGCTCGTGGCCGTTCGACGATCGACGCGCGCTCCCGGTGATGATGGGCTTCTTCGGCCTGTGCCTGTTACTGCTGGCCGGGCTGCTGGGTATCGGCCACGCCGGGCTGCCGATCCTGCTGCCGTTGCTCTTCCTGACCGGTCTGTCGATCGCTCCGGCATTGATCATGCAGCAGACTCTGCTGGACCGGCTGACCCCGCCGGAGCGACTGAACGAGGCCCAGGCCCTGCTGTCCGCGGCCAACACCACCGGCGCTGCCATTGGCACCGCGATCGCCGGATTCGTGATCGAGGGCGCCGGCCTGTCCTGGTCCTTCACCGGCGCCGCCATCGGCGTCCTGATCGCCGCCGCGGTCGCCCGCCTCCGACCCGACCGCCGTGCTCTCCCCTGATTCCCGAGGTCTTGCACTGCTGTCCACCTCCCACGTGGGTCTCGCTCCTGAAGATCGTGACCTCTCCGACGAGCTGGTGCTGACCTATCTGCGGGAGCGGCACGAGGAGTGGCTCGGTCTCTATCGCACCCGAGTCGAGCAGGCGAGCAGCCCACGGGAGCGCGTGCTCGCGGTCTTCGACGCCTACCTCGACCATGCCGAGTTCACCTATCAGCAGCACGGGTTCCGCGGCTGCGGCTTGCTCAATGCCGCCGCCGAGCTGCCGATCGGTGCTCCCGGCCGCGATCTGGTCCGCCGCCACAAGGAAGAGGTGGAGTCGCTGCTGGTACGACATCTCGCCGAGCTGGGCGCCGCTCCCAACCAGTCAGCGGCCATCGGCGAACAGCTCGCGTTCCTGATGGAGGGAGCGATGGCGCGCGCCGGGCTCGAGGGGGATGCAACTCGGCTCCGGCGGGCGCGCAGCCTGGCAGGGGCCCTGGTCGATTCTCTCCCACTCGGCACTCCCACATCGGATCCGAGCTCGTGACGAACCCACCTCCGCATCGTGCAGCAGGCACGATCTATGTCCTGCTGGCCGCGACCCTGTGGGGCACCACCGGCACTGCCGCCGCACTGGCGCCCGAGGTCGGCCCGTTGGCGGTAGGTGCGGCAGCGATGGGATTCGGCGGGCTGTTGCAGGGAGCGATCGCCGCCCGCCCCATGGCTGATCGGGCCCGACAGCTGCGCACTCACCGTTCGATGATCCTGCTCGGCGCTCTCGCCATCGCGGTCTATCCGCTCGCGTTCTATTCCTCGATGCGCCTCGCCGGCGTCGCGGTCGGCACCGTTGTCAGCATCGGACTCGCGCCCATCATCGCGGCGGTGATCGAACGGGTTCTCGATCACCGTCCGCTGTCGCGTCGCTGGCTGGTCAGCACCGGGATCAGCCTGCTCGGGATCGGCGCGTTGACTGTCGCCCACGCCACGAACGACGATTCCGCCCCGGAGCTCGGGACGGGATCGTTGATGTGGCGTCCGCTGCTCGGCATCGGCTTGGCGGTGATCGCAGCCGCCACGTACGCGCTCTATTCCTGGGCTGCCGCCACGCTGATCCGTCGCGGGCTGCCCACGCGCACCACGATGGGCGCGATGTTCGGCTGCGGCGGCGTGCTGTTGCTGCCGGTGGTGATCGCTACCGGCGCCTCGATCGTCACCTCCCCGGGCAACCTCGCCGCGGTCACCTATCTCGCAGTGGTGCCGATGTTCCTCGGCTACGTGTTGTTCGGCCGGGGGCTGGCCGTGGTCCCGGCGAGCACCGCGACCACATTGTCGCTGTGGGAGCCGGTCGTGGCCGCGTTCCTGGCTGTCATGGTGCTCCACGAGCAGCTGCCGGTCCTGGGCTGGCTCGGGGTGGCACTGGTCCTGATCGGCCTGGCGGTGCTCACTCTCCGTTTGCCGAACAGATCGCCTGCATCGATTCAGAAATAGTCGACAGAAGCCGTTGCGTACGGTCGTACGTTATGAGTACGATCGTACGCATGACGGTTCTGGATTACTTCGCCGACGACCCACGCACCAACCGGGAGCGGATGCTGGCCGGTGACCTCTACATCGCCGACGACCCGGAGAACGAGCGTCGCGCTCAGCGTGGCTGCCTGCTGGCGCACGGCTACCATCAGGCCTCGCTGGCGGATCCGCTGGCCGCCATCGGATTGCTGGCCGAGTTGCTCGGCACCCTCGGCGAGGGCGCGTACGTCAAGCCACCGCTGTATGTCGACTACGGCGAGCATCTGCATATCGGGGCCCGCACCTTCGTCAACTACAACCTGACCGCGCTCGACGTGGCCACGATCACGATCGGCGAGGACTGTCAGCTCGGTCCGAACGTGCAGCTGCTGACCCCGACCCATCCGGTCGAGCCCGGACCGCGGCGTGACAAGCTGGAAGCCGCGAAGCCGATCACCATCGGCAACAACGTGTGGCTGGGCGGCGGCGTGATCGTCTGCCCGGGCGTGACGATCGGCGACGACAGCGTGATCGGCGCCGGGTCGGTGGTCACCCGCGACATCCCGGCCGGCGTACTCGCGGTCGGCAACCCCGCCCGGGTCCTGCGCTCGATCGCGGATGCCTGATGAGCACGGCAGCCAACAGCGAGCAGTTCGACGCCCGCGACCCGTCCGCCATCAGCCCACGACTCCGGCAGGCCCGACTCGGCGTCTTCGGCACCTTCTTCGTAGCAGGCTTCGGCCTCGCAGCCTGGCTGGTCAACATCCCACCAGTCCAGGAGAAGACCCAGATCTCCCACGCCACGTTGGGAATCCTGCTGTTGGTCCTCGGTCTCGGCGGCGTCGTCGGGATGCAGATCTCCGGCTTCGTGATCAACCGGCTGGGCAGCAAGATCGTCTCGCTCGTCGCGCTGACGGTGTTCGTGCTCGCGGTGAATCTGCCGGTGCATGCCACCGGTGCGGTCTCCCTCGGCATCGCGCTGTTCGTGTTCGGATTGGGCAATGGCTCGCTCGACGTCGCCATGAACGACCAGGCGGTGATCGTCGAACGCGACTACGGCCGCCCGATCATGTCCGCCTTCCACGCGTACTGGTCGATCGGCGGTGCGGTTGGCGCCCTGCTCGGCGCTGCCCTGCAAGGTCTGGACGTGGGACTCGGCACCTCGGTATTGGTCGCAGCCGCCATCACCGCCGTCGTCGGGTTCGCTGCCGTCGGGCGGATGCTGCCAGGTACGCCGACGGTCGCTCCTGCTGCGTCCCCTGCTGTCGCTGGCTCGAAGTCTGAGGACTCGGCTGCCGCGGCATCGTCCCCTCCTCGGACTCAGCCAGGCATTCGCGGTCGAGTGATCGCCTTCGGCGTCCTCGCCTTCCTGCTGATGATGGCCGAAGGTGTCGCCAACGACTGGGCTCCCCTGCACGCTGTCGACCATCTCCACCAGCCGAGTTCCACCGCTGCGCTGGCGTACGCGATCTTCGCCGTGGCGATGACCGTCGGCCGGCTGACCGTGGACCGGATCGCCCACCGATTCGGCCCGGCCTTTGTGGTGCGCTACGGCTCGGCGGCTGCCGCGGCGGGCATCGCTCTCGTGATGGTCTCACCGGTGTTTGCCCTGACCCTGGCCGGCTGGACCATCTTCGGTCTCGGCCTCGCCGGTGTCGTACCGCAGCTGTTCACCGCGGCCGGCAACATCAGCAGCACCGGACAGAGCATCATCTTGTCCCGGGTGGTCGGCGCCGGGTATGTCGGCGCACTCGCGGGTCCCGCGCTGATCGGCCTGCTCGCCGGCCGGGTCGGGCTCAACCTCGCCTTCGTGTTGCCGTTGCTGGTCTGCATCCTCGCCATCGTGGTGGCGCCCGTCGTGACACCCCTGTCCGTTCCTGGGACCGGCGTCAAAGATGCCGACCAGCAGGCGGACGGTCAGCCGCGCTGACCAGTGCATCGCCGGCGGCGACAGTCGAATCGAAAAGGAGGTTTGGCACCTCAAATCGCCGGTTTTAGGTGCCGTACCTCCTTCTCGATCAGCGATCCCACCTGACAGAGCCAGAAGACGCTGCTCCGGCGCTGATCTGTGGCCCGGCGGCGCGAGAGGTACGCCGTGACCCGCGGTCGACGATCGTTCGTGGCCCGGCGGCGCAAACCGTACGCCACGCACGCCCGGTCAACGGCCGTCCGTGGCCCCGCGGCGCAAAACGTACGCCGTGCACGCGCAACTGGTGGCCGTTGGTAGCCCGGCGGCGCGAAACGACTCAGCATCCCGTCAGAGCCGGGTACATCTTTGGCCCGGCGGCGCCAGCCGGACCGGCGACCGCAGGTCACACCCCAGTCCCCACTTCGCACCAGCTGAGGCAACCGCCCGGAATCAGGTGCCAAACCTCCTTCTCGTGACGCCTCCGCGTCTCCGATGCCAGAATCGACGAATGCGGGCCACCGGAACCGTCGATACGACTGCGGCTGGGAACAGGGCCTCGAGTTCATGATCGGCCGAGGACTTGTCCTCAGCTGATCTGGGCCGGCCGAGGTGGCTGGCCCGGCTGCAAGGGATCTGACCTTGTCAGCTCAGGCATCGGCCGGACCACTGGCGGTGACCCGTGGTTGTCCGCATTCGGCTCGATCGCGAGCGTGTAGGGATTCACGACCAGCGGCGAGCCGTGACGTCGTCGGGCGAAGGCAACGATGCAAACGACTATCACGAACACCGTCGGCAACAGCGCAATGACGAACTCGACAGCATCCATGCCGAATACTACCGCCGTCGAGGCGGCGGCGTCACTGTCACGACGGCCGCCGCGACTTGTCGAGCATGCATCCTGAGCATCATGGAGAACCTTGAGTAGGTCCTGAGCACTCGTCCACCCAGGCTGAAGTCGCCGCTGCGATTGCCCTGGCAATCTTCTTCTCACCAGGGGAACACGGATTCGGACCGCGAGTGCCAACATCGGGGGATGGCGCACACACAGACCGGATCCGAAAGAGATGGCCCATGGCGCTGGAGCAGGGGACCTCAGCGTCATGGGCCAGCTTCATTTCTGGCCACTCTGGCCACCCGACGGCTAGGTTCAGGCTTCGAAGGCCTCCGGCGGTGGGCAGGTGCAGATCAGGTTGCGGTCTCCGAAAGCGCCGTCGATCCGAGCCACCGGGGGCCAGTACTTGTCGGCTCCGGTGGCGCCGATCGGGCCGGCGTGCAGGCCCGACGGGAATGCCGCAAGCCGACGTGAGTACGGATGATGCCACTCCTCCGCGGTCACCCGGGCCTGGGTGTGCGGCGCGTTCACCAGCGGGTTGTCCGCGCCCGGCCAGTCGCCTGTCTCGACCGCCGCGATCTCGCCCCGGATGGCGATCATGGCGTCGCAGAAGCGATCCAGCTCGGCCAGATTCTCCGACTCGGTGGGCTCGACCATCAAGGTCCCGGCGACCGGGAAGCTCATGGTCGGGGCGTGGAAGCCGTAGTCGATCAGCCGTTTCGCGACATCATCCACGGTAATCCCGCTGGCCTTGGTCAGCGGCCGCAGGTCAAGGATGCACTCATGGGCGACCCGGCCGTTGCGGCCCGTGTAGAGGACCGGGTAGTGCTCGGTCAGTCGCGCCGCGACATAGTTGGCGGCGAGCAGCGCGTGCTGGGTGGCACTGCGCAGCCCGTCAGCCCCCATCATCGCGATGTAGGCCCAGCTGATCGCCAGGATGCCGGCTGACCCGTACGGTGCCGCAGACACCGGTCCATTCCCCCGACCCTCGACCTCTGCCAGAGGGTGACCCGGCAGGTAGGGCACCAGATGCGCGCCCACTCCGATCGGCCCAACGCCAGGTCCGCCGCCACCGTGCGGGATACAGAAGGTCTTGTGGAGGTTGAGGTGGCTGACATCGGCGCCGAATCGGCCAGGTCGAGCCAGACCCAGCAAAGCGTTGAGGTTGGCGCCGTCGACATAGACCTGACCACCCGCATCGTGCACCAGGCCACACAGCTCGGTGATGCCTTCCTCGAACACACCATGGGTCGAGGGATAGGTGACCATGATCGCGGCGAGTTGGTCGCGATGGGTCGCGATCTTGGCCCGCAGGTCGTCCAGGTCGACCGAGCCGTCATCGGTCGCCTTGACGACCACGACCTTCATGCCCGCCATCACCGCCGACGCGGCATTGGTGCCGTGGGCCGACGACGGGATCAGGCAGACGGTCCGTTGCTCGTCACCGCGCGACCGGTGATAGCCGCGAACGGCCAGCAGGCCAGCAAGCTCGCCCTGGCTGCCCGCGTTGGGCTGGATCGACACCTTGGCATATCCGGTCAGCTCGGCCAGCCAGCCTTCGAGCTCCGCGATCAGGATCGCATAACCGGCCGCGTCCGCACCCGGCACGAACGGGTGCAGGTCGGCGAATCCCGGATAGGAGATCGGCTCCATCTCGGTGGTGGCGTTCAGCTTCATGGTGCAGGAGCCGAGCGGGATCATGCCACGGTCCAGCGCGAAGTCCCGATCCGACAACGCCCGCAGATAGCGCAGCATCGCGGTCTCGCTGTGGTGGGTGCTGAACACCGGATGGGTCAGGTACGCCGAGGTCCGGGAAGACTCCCCCAGCCGCGAGGGGCCCCGCCATGCCGGATCGCCGGCGACTCCGAACGCGGCCCGAACCGCGGCCAGGTCCTCGACCGTGGCATCCTGCCCGATCGAGATCCCCACCTGGTCGGCGTCCACCAACCGCAGATGTACGCCGGCCGCACGTGCCGCCTGGACTACCTCCGCAGCCCTACCCGGCACCCGAGCGAGCACGGTGTCGAAGAACTGCTCGTGGACCACCTCGACCCCGGCGGCGGTGAGATCCTCGGCCAAGGCCGAAGCTGCCCCGTGCACCGCGTTCGCTATCCGCACCAGACCTTGCGGGCCGTGATAGACCGCGTACATGCTGGCCGCCACCGCCAGCAGCACCTGGGCAGTGCAGATGTTGGAGGTCGCCTTCTCCCGTCGGATGTGCTGCTCGCGGGTCTGCAGAGCCAGCCGGTACGCCTGCACACCATCCGCGTCCTTCGACACCCCGACCAGTCGACCCGGCAGTGAACGCTCCAGCTTGGCCCGGACCGCGATGAACCCGGCATGCGGACCGCCGTAGAACAGCGGGACGCCAAAACGTTGACTGGACCCGACGGCGATGTCGGCCCCCCACTCCCCTGGCGGGGTCACCAGGGTGAGCGCCAGCAGGTCGCAGGCCGCGATCACGGCAGCGCCCTTGGCATGGGCCGCGTCGGCGATCGCCTGTAGCTCCTGGGTCGCCGCCAGTCGGCCGCTGGCACCGGGCGTCTGGACGACCACCGCGAACGGCTGGTGGGACGCGATCGCGTCCAGCAGGTCGCCGTCGGCAACCCGGACGTCCAAGTTGAGCGCCTCGGCCCGGGTACGGACCACAGCGACGGTCTGCGGCAGCGTATCGGCGTCGAGCAACAGCACGTTGCCCGTCTTGGTGGTGCGCCGGGCCAGGGTCATGGCCTCCGCGACCGCCGTCGCCTCGTCCAGCAGGCTGGCGCCGGCGATCGGCAGCGCGGTGAGGTCGGCGATCATGGTCTGGAAGTTGAGCAACGCCTCCAACCGGCCCTGGCTGATCTCCGGTTGATACGGCGTGTACGCGGTGTACCAGGCGGGATCCTCGAGCACGTTGCGCCGGATCACCGCGGGAGTGATGGTGCCGTGGTAGCCGAGTCCGATCATCGCCCGACCCGGATTGTTCTCGGCCGCCAGGCTGCGCAACCGGGTCAGGGCCTCCGACTCGCTCAGCGGGTCAGGAAGCTCCAGCTGCGCCTCGCCCGTAATAGTGCTCGGCAGGGATTGGGCGACGAGATCATCCAGGTCCGCCGCCCCGACCAAGGCAAGCATGCGATCGCGCTCGTCAGCACGTGGTCCGATGTGGCGGGCGGCGAAGGTCTCTGTGTCCATGGCAGGCTCCATCTCAGGACCCCCTCTGTCGCCGGCCGGTTCCAGAGTTGCCATCGCAGCGAGGTCTGGGTGCCTGAGAGGTTCCGGGGAGGTTGCCCCTTCGGCGCCACCTGCGCGTCATCGAGCCTGGTGGTCTCTCCCGCGCTGCTTCATCAGCAGCGCCCACCTTACCGGCTCGTCACTCGACCGGGTGTCAGCCGACAGAACAGATCAACACTGGACGTCAGAGATGTCGTTGCGCGAGTTCTCAACTCGAACAACGATGCCTCCCCAGCTCCGCGCTCGTCGGCGACATACTCACTGCGCTGGGCGTGGGCTGGCCCCGGTTGGGCAGATCGTGGAATCGTGAATGCCTGAATAGGCTCGACTCAGTAAGTTCCGGTGGAATCGAAGACCTCCTGCCCTGCGCCCGAACATTCCTTGTGGACAAGGTCTAGCACCGCCACGTCGCTAGTCATGCCACCTTGGAGACGCATACGGTCGCCGATGCGCACAGTTTCGCCGTTGACTCCGAGCGTGTCCGGTTCGTCGCCCCAGCGAGTCTCGAAGGGAAAGATCGCCACCTGGAAGACCCCGTTCGCCTCAAGTATTCCAACGCAGCCGTCAGCACCGATGGCCAGAGTTCCTTCCAGTTCTGCGTCCATGCCGGCGGTCGCCCGGGCGGCACGCACAACTATTCGAGACTCGTCCTTTCTGAGCACCTCGAAGGAGTCTCCCGCCGGATCAGACGGTGGCGAACTGCAGCCCATCAGTGTGCATAGCAGGCAAATCGATGGTATGGCGAGAGAAGTCAGCGCACGGCGCATAGTCGCAATTCTCACGTGGTCTTGAGTGTTAGGCCGAGCTTGCTTAAAGCGGTGCCGACCGGGGTGAAGACGGAACAAGTCCCCCCGCCACAGTCCATCCACCCACGCTGCTTCATCAGCAGCGCCTACCTTACCGGGTCGTCACTCGACCGGGGTCAGCCGACGGCGCGGGCCCGACGACGCTGGGCCAGCTCGTCGTCGGCTGTCGGAGTTTCTTCGACGGGGACGTCGGCGCGCTCGGCAGGCAGCTCGGACAGCGTCCCCTCGATGTCACGCCACACGCCACCCAGCGCGATGCCAAACACACCCTGGCCACCGCGCAGCAGGTCGATGACCTCATCGTCGGAGGTGCACTCGAAGACGGAGACACCATCGCTCATCAAGGTGACCTCGGTGAGATCGTGCACGCCGCGGGCGCGCAGATGCTCGATAGCGGTACGGATCTGGTTCAGCGAGATCCCGGCGTCCAGCAGCCGCTTGATCACCTTGAGCAGCAGCACATCCCGGAAGCTGTAGAGCCGCTGCGAGCCGGAGCCCTTGGCGCCACGGATCTCCGGCGAGACCAGCCCGGTCCGAGCCCAGTAGTCGAGCTGGCGATAGGTGATGCCGGCGACATTGCAGGCGACCGGCCCGCGGAAGCCGAAATCAGCCGGAAGCGGGGAGAAATCGCCATCGAACAGCAGACCCTGGGCATCGGCCATCGATTCCAGGCCCTCGAGCTGCTCATCGGACTTCGGCATGTCGCTCGTCCCCACTGACGCCTCCCCCTTCATGCGAACCCGAACGATGGAATTTCGCCCAGGAGATTTGCTTGCACCCGAAACGCTACGACCGACTCCGACGAGGGGTCAACGACACGCCGCGGACCAGCGGAGCCCGCGCGAAGTCTCAAGTGAGACTCCAGAGCGTCTGGCCCTCACGGCTTGGGTTCCTCGCCGGTGACGAAGTCGTCGGGATTGACCTGATCGAGAAACTCGCGGAACTTCTCGACCTCGTCGTCCTCCTGCTCCGGCATCTCGATGCCGGCCTCGTTCAAGACGTTCTCTGCACAGTAGATCTGTGAGCCCACCCGCAACGCCAACGCGATGGCGTCCGAGGGTCGGGCACTGATCTCCACCCCGTCGACCAACAGCACCGCATAGAACGTGCCGCCGCTCAGTTCGGTGATGTGTACTTCCCGCAGCCGATGCCCCAATGTGGCCAGTGTGTCGACCATCAGGTCATGGGTCATCGGGCGAGGCGGCACCACACCCTCCTGGGCGTTCGCGATGGCCGAGGCCTCACTCGCTCCGATCCAGATCGGCAGATAGCGCACACCACCCACCTCGCGCAGCAGCACCATCGGGTTGTTCGCCGGCATCTCCACTCGGACGCCGACCACGTCGAGTTCCCGCATGCCTCAACACTACTTCCCCAGCTTGTCCATTCCGGAACGGACCAGTGCCGCATGGAAGCTGAGCACCAGCGAGAGCACCTCACCGATGACCTCGGTACGCCGTTCGCTCCGCCGGAGGTAGGGCGCGATCGCCTGCTCGACCATGCCGATCTCCCGGTCGGCGGCCATCTTGAAGGCACGCAGGTGCCGACCGTCCATGCCGTAGTCCGACAACCGCTTGGCCGCCGTCGCCAAGGTCAGGGCATCCCGCCCGTAGTAGGCGGTGCCACGGCGTGGCGCGACGATGCTGTTGCGCTCCAACTCCATCAACGCGGCCTCCGACAGGCCGCTGGCCTCCAGCAGGTCCTTGCGGGTGAGGCGCAGCGGTTGACGGGCCGGTGGACTGGGTGCGGTTGGCGCCGCGGCCACTTCCGAGCCGTTGTCGACCACCTGGCCCGAGGCTTGGCCGTTGGCCATCGGCTGCGCGGGATCGACAGGGGTCGCGCCGGGTGGCAGCAGCCCCGCACGACCGGGCGGCACCTCACCCCGGTCGATCATGGTCAGGTGCTCACGGATCACCTTGAGCGGCAGGTAGTGGTCCCGCTGCACGGTGAGCACGTACCGCAGGCGCTCGATGTCCGATTCGACATAGCGGCGGTAGCCGGACGGCGCCCGTTCCGGTGTGACCAATCCCTCCGTCTCCAGGAACCGGATCTTGGAGATCGTGACGTCCGGGAAGTCGGCCTTCAAGGCAGCGAGCACCTGCCCGATGCTGCGAACCTGGCTTCGGGGCACCTGTGGGGGGTCGGGACTCACCGTCATCTAGGCGGGGGCCTATCCGCCGTCCTGCGGGCTGGCGAGGAAGATCAGCCGGAACTTGCCGATCTGCACCTCATCGCCGTGCCTCAGCAGAGTCGTGTCCACCAGTCCTCGGTTCACGTAGGTGCCGTTCAGGCTGCCCCGGTCGCGGAGCACGATGCCCTCCGCCGTGCGGGTGAAGGTGGCATGGCGTCTCGAGACGGAGATGTCGTCCAGGAAGATGTCGGAGTCCTGATGGCGGCCGGCCGATACCTGGTCGGTGTTCAACAGGAAGCGGCTCCCGGCGCTCGGGCCGCGTTGCACAATCAGCAGCGCCGAGCCACGCGGCAGCGCGTTCACCGCTGCCTCGTCCTCGGCGGACAAACCCTCGACGTCAGTCTCGACCTGTACGGGAGGGATCGTCTTGGTGGTGTCTCCCGTCGCCTGCCGGGGTGGCGTCTGCCCCGAAGCTGATGCTGGACTGGACGGTGAGACCTGGTTCGGGCGCAGCGCCGAACCGCACTGGCCGCAGAAGTTGCTCCCCTCCGGGTTGTCATGGCCGCAGTTTCTGCAGTACGGCATAGCCTTCGTCCTCCTCACCGGTCTCTGCCGACGTCGCCGCCGGGTCGAATCTCACGTGTCTGCCAAAGCTGCAGTGAGAGTCTAGGTCAGACTCCCACCCTGAGCCTTTTGTTCACGATTCAATCTGGTTCACGCTTCAACCTCTTCGGCGTAGGCATCGGCGTCGAGCAGGTCGTCCAGATCGGACTCGGAGGTGACCTCCATCTCGAACAGCCAGCCGTCCCCGTACGGGTCGCTGTTGATCGTCTCGGGGTTGGTCTCCAGCACCGGGTTGACCGCCGACACGACACCGGAGATCGGGCAGAAGATGTCGGAGACGCTCTTGGTCGACTCCAGCTCCCCGCAGGCATCGCCGGCCGAGACCTCTTCACCGACCGTCGGCGCGGTCACGAAGACGATGTCGCCGAGCTGGTCGGCCGCGTACTCGGTGATCCCGATCCGCACCACGGCCCCGTTGCCGCTGCGCACCCATTCGTGCTCGGCGGTGTACTTCAGGTCTTCGGGGAATTCGGCCACGAGGCGCTCCTGATCGGCAGGTCTGGTCTGAATTGTCACAGCGTCCGCCTGATCACCGGTCCCCTCGGCACAACCGATCACCGGGGTGTGGGCGCAGCAGACGCGGGCCGAGCGTACTGATTCTCCGCCTGCGAGTGCAAGGAGGTGATCTCAACCTGAGCCAAACGCTCGATCGAGACAGCGCCTCCGATCCGCGGACCGGAGATCTCAGAGACCAAGCCGCCCCGGAATCGGGCGGCCTCTTCCAGACTGTGCGGATCGCCGATCACCTCCATGGTGATCGGCCGCTGCAGTCGTTTGTCGTCCGCCACGAGGGTGGTGCCGTCCGAGCTGAACCAGGTCGAGGCGACGACCCGAACGGAGTCATTGAACTCGATCGCCTCGGCACCCGCATCGCGCATCTCCTGGACCGCGTCCACCAGCACGCTGGCCGTCACCTTCTGGCCAGGGTCGGTGATCCGCATCCGAATCCCCGGTCCCCTCGCGCCGACCGTGCCGGCCAGGATCGACAACTCGCTGAGCCGCCGCTGGCTCTCCTCCTCCGCCACCCGGCGCGAGTCGGCACCGCCTTCCAGGGTCGTCCTGGTCTGCTGCAGGTCGGCGATCTCACTCTCCAGCCGTCGCGACTCCGAGCCCAGGCCGTCGAGAATCTGGATCAGATCCTCACGCCGGGCATTGGTGTAGGCATCGTCGGTGTTGGTGATCCGGATCTGCATGGCGCCACCGAGCCCGACCACGAACAAGATCACCGCGGCGATCACCTGGCCGCGACCTGGCCGGGCCAGCGAATGCCACAGCCGGCTGCCGGCAGGTTGCCGCGGCGTCGGCTCCGAGCCGTGTTCAGGCATGGAACAACTGCCGTCGGATCGCCGCAGCGTTGGTGAAGATCCGGATGCCCAGCACCACCACGACCGCGGTGGAGAGCTGGGAACCCACACCGATCTGATCTCCGACCCACACGATCAGGGCCGCGATCAGCACGTTGGAGATGAACGAGATGACGAAGACCCGGTCCGAGAAGACCCCTTCCAGGTAGGCCCGGAAGGCACCGAAGAGGGCATCCAGCGCGGCCACGATGGCGATCGGCAGATACGGCTGCAGCGCCAACGGCAGGGTGGGTTCGAGCAGCAGCCCGACCACGATCCCGACCAGCAGCCCGATCAGCGGCAGCATCGGTGTCTCATTCCTTCCTCGTGTCGCCTCATCGGATCTCCCGGGCGTATCGAAGCACCATGCCGGGATCGGCACTGAGGGTCAAGGAGTCCGCGCCGCTGAGCGAATACGTCATGCCACGATTACGCGCCAGGTCGTTCCACCAGGCGCCGGCGCTCGTCTGGGCGAACGAAGCCGGCAGAGTCCGCGGATCGCCGATCGCCTCCACCCGATAGGGCCGATTCAGCGAGCGATAGTCGACGGTGATCGCCTCGCCCGCACCACGGATCGCGGTCAGGGCCGAAAGCCGATGACCATTGATCGAGATCGCCTCGGCACCCGACTGCCACAGACCGTTCACCAGGATCTGCAGGTCCAGATCGAGGACCCGATCTCGCGTGTCGTTGTCGGAGCCGTGTGCATCGTCGACGACCACCACCACACCGGGACCGGTGACTGCCACGGTGCCGACCGAGGCACCCAGCCGGTCGATCTCGGCCAGCCGCGCCTCGGCCGCGCTGTCCCCGCTCGCGGCGGTGACTCGCAACCGGGCGACGTCGGAGTCGAGGACCGCGATCTCGGCCCGCTGGGTCTCGAGCGTGCTCTCGGCCGCCTTGATCCGGGTGATCAACTCATCCCGCTCGGTCGCGGCCAGCGGCGCCCGCTGCGTGGTCTGCACCGCTCCGATCGCAAACAGCAATCCGGCCAGCGCGACCGTCGCTGCCAGCGCCCAGCGCCTGACCGGCGGCCGATCACCGAGACGGTGTGCCGCCGACTCGTAGTAGTCAGGGTCGATCGGCTGCTCCACGATCTGACGGAGCAGATCCATGCTGGCGTCGGGCCGACGCGGATTCGTCGTCCCGGCAGCTGGAGCACTCACCGGGCGCCTCGCTGGCGACTCCGCCGTGGGTGCGGCGGCGTCCCCTCCCGCGGGGTCGGACCCTCGTGCGGTGGCCCGATCGGGCGATGCTCCTTCGCCACCGGAGGCGTGTTGGCGAGCAGATCGACCGTCTGGCGGACGTAGAGGAGCCCTGCCCACCAGTAGAGCCCGGTGCCCCACAGCGCGAAGGCCCAGCCCGCGACCCGAGCGACCAGTTCCCAGGAGCCGGGATCGGCGCCGAGCAGCACCAGCGGAAAGGCGTACAACAGACAGAAGGTCGCGGCCTTGCCGAGGAAGTGCACCGGCAGCGAGGAGTAGCCCCGGGTGTGCAGGATCGGCACCAACGCCGCGATCATCACGTCCCGAGCGGCGAGCACGATCACCAGCCACCAGGGGATGATGCCGCGCAGCGCCAGGCTGGCGATGATCGCCAAGATGTAGAGGCGATCGGCGACCGGATCGAGCAGCTGGCCGATCCGCGAGCGCTGGTGCCACGCCCGCGCCAGATGTCCGTCGAGCCAATCGGTCAGCCCGGCCAGCGCCAGCACGACCACCGCGAGCACGTCGGCCTGTGGGCCGAGGATCAGCCAGACCACCAGCGGCACACCGAGCAGCCGCAGGAAGCTCAAGGCATTGGGTACGGTCCAGATCCGATCGACGTCGTAACTCGGAGTCTGCGGATCCACGGGTGCAAGGTTAGTTGTCAGGATTCGGCCATCTCGAAGGCACGCATGGCGGGGACACCGGCACGCCGAGTCCGCACCGCGGCGGCCACGGCGTCGTTGTGCAGCCGCCGGGCGAGGGTCGCCCGCTCGTGCTCTGCCCGCAGCGCGGACGGATCGGCTCTGACCAGCAGGCGGCTCAGGTCGCTCTCGACCTGCTCGCGATGCCGCTGGGTGACCCCCTCGCGCGCCGCCGCCAAGGCGTCCACGGCGGCCTGGTGGACGCGTAGCTGGTGCGAGTCGGCCAGGGCCGGATCGATCGTCGGATTGGTCAGTTCGAGCACCCGGCGCGCTCGGTCGATCAGCGCCTCGTCCAGCAGTGTCCAGGTCCTCCTGACCCGTTGGTCGGGCCCGGCAGCAGAGCTCCGCGCCGGGGCCGGGTGCACCGTGGCGGCGTAGATCTGGGCGATCCTCGGCGCAACCTCGGACCAGTCGTAGCGGGCCGCATGATCGGCGGCCGTCGGCTGCCGACGGACCCCGTCGCCCAGCACCCGGGTGACCGCCGCAGCCAGCGCCAGCGGGTCACCCCGGCGGAACAGCTGGCCGGCCGACACCTCGCCGGGCCGATGCAACAGTTCCACGAAGGCCGAGAGATCGGAGGCGACCACCTCCGCGCCGGCCGCGAGCGCCTCGAGCAGCACGATGCCGAAGCTCTCCCGAGCCACCTGCGATGCCACGAAGACGTCCGTGCCGGCCAGCAGCGTCCGCTTGTGCTCCTCGTCGATCCCGCCGAGCACCCGGACACCGAGCAACGCGGTCGAGCCGCCAGGCGGCATCCCGTGTCCGGCCAGGCAGACCTCGACCTCGCCGATTGCGGCCCGGATCGCCGGAAGCGCGTCCAACAACACCGCTAGGCCTTTGCGCGGCTCGTCCAGCCGGCCGAGGAACGTCAGTCGCGGCCGTTCCCCACCGCGCCACCGGCCCGGCCCCGGCGAAGCCGCCGCCTGCTCCCGTCGGAACCAGGCGTGTTCGAAGCCGTTCGGGACGACGACCGGATCACGACCCAGGTGACGGACCACGACATCCCGAGCCGATTCGGAGACCGCGATACCGGCATCGATCTTCTCGATCAGGCGGCGGAGCGCATCGCCGGCGAGTTGCATCGTCCGAGATCGGGGAGTCGCGGTGTGATAGGTCGCCACCACCGGCACGTCGGCGTGACGCAATGCCAGCAGCGCGATCGACGGGGTGATCGGCTCGTGCAGATGGACCAGGTCGAAGTCGCCCTGGCGCAGCCACCGTCGTACCCGGGCTGCGGTCACCGGGCCGAAGCTGACCCGGGCGATCGAACCGTTGTACGGGACCGGGAGCGCTGGGCCGGCCGACGTGAACTCCCCATCCGCTGGACCCAGATCGCCAGGAGCCAGCACCGCCGGGCGATGCCCGAGGTAGCGCAGCGCGCCCGCCAGGCCGAGCACATGGTTCTGCACGCCACCGGGTCGGTCGACGGAATAGGGGCAGACCAGCCCCACCCGCAGTCCCCTCATCGGTCGATCTCCCGGCCGGTGAAGAACGGCTGCAGCATCGGCCAGTCCTGTGGCTGCCTGCGGATCGCAGCGGCGAAGTGGTCGGCCACCTGCTGGGTCATGTCCCGGAGACCCTCCGGACCGGGTCGATGGTCGACCTCCGGGCCGAGCTCGATCCTCATCGACGTGTCGTCGACGAACTGGCAGACACCGGGGATCAACGCCGCACCGGTGCGGCGGGCCAGCAGAGCCGGGCCGGCGGGCAGTCGGACCGGCCGACCGGCCCAACGCACCCAGACCCCGGTCCGGGTCAGATCCCGGTCCCCCAACAGACAGACGGTCCGGCCCTGGCTGAGGGCATCGGCCAGGCGTGACAGCACGTCCGGCTCGGTGTGGCCGATCGGCTCCATGCCCAGGCTGCGCCGGAAGTCGAGAAAGTCTTCGTACGCCTCCGGATCGAGCACCTCGACCACCGTGGTCACCGGGAAGCCGCTGAGACAGGCCCAGGCACCGGCCAGATCCCAGTTGCCGCTGTGCGGCAGCACCACGATCGCCCCGGACTCCGCCTGCCGGTGCCGTAGTCGCGGGGCGTCCGGCACCTGGACCCGGGACACGATCTGGTCCGGTCGCCAGCGGGGCAACGACAGCACCTCGGTCAGCGTGCGCAGATAGGACCGCAACGCCGCCGCCACCAGCCGATCATCGGCCAGCCGACCGGAGGCAACGGACAGGTTGAGTCGCAGATTGGTCAGATGCCGACCGCGGGTACGAGCCGCCAGCGCGGCCCCGGCCGCAGTGGGCGGTCGCAACAGCGCCTGCGGAACGGCACCCACCGTCCGCCAGCCCGCCCGATAGACACCGCGTACGACGCGGTTCCAGAGTGCCGAGTTGCCAGACTCGGTGGTCGCTCGGGCGACCGTGGGATCTGACAAGTCGGAGTTCATGGTGCCTTGGCTTGGCGATAGACCGAGCGGCTACGTTGCGCCACGGTGACCAGCCCGGCGACGGCCAGGAACGTCATGGCGATCTCCAGCGTCCACGGAACACCCAAGCCCTCCAGAAAGGTCGCCAGCAGCACGATCAGGATCCGGTCGGCTCGGGCCGCCAGACCGCCGTTCGCCTCGAATCCCAGACTCTCCGCCCGGGCCCGGACATAGGAGGTCAGCTGCCCCATGACCAGAGCCGCCAGGGTGATCCCGGCCCAGATCGGCGCATCACGCTCGTACGCGAAATAGAGCAGCAGCCCACCGAAGATCGCGCCGTCCCCCAGCCGGTCCAGGCTCGAATCAAGGAAGGCACCCCATTTCGACGCAGTACCGCTGAGCTTGGCCATCAGCCCGTCGATCATGTCCGCGAGCACGAAGACCGCGATCACGAGGCTGCCCTGCCACAGCCAGCCCATCGGATAGCAGATCAGGGCCGCCAGCATCACCACGGCGGTTCCGACCGCGGTCACCAGATCGGGCGAGACCCCGTGCCGGTTGAGGAACAACGCGATCGGGGTGAGCAGTCGAGACGCACCGGCCCTGAATCTCTCGAGCATCAGAATCTCTCCAGCATCAGCCGGCCTCGGCCCAGGCGGTCGCGAGCAGTTCCCAGGTCTGGTCGAGCAGCTGCGGCACCGCCTTGGTCTGCGCGACCACCGGCAGGAAGTTCGCATCCCCGGTCCAGCGTGGCACCACGTGCTGATGCAGATGCGCGGCGATGCCCGCGCCTGCGACGGCACCCTGATTGATGCCCAGGTTGAAGCCGTCCGGGCCGCTCACGGCCCGGGTGACCCGCATCGCCTGCTGGGTCAAGACGGCGAGCTCGGTCAACTCGGTGACCGTCGCGTCGGTCAGGTCGGCGACATGGCGGTACGGGCAGATCAGCAGGTGACCCGGCGAGTACGGGTAGAGGTTCAAGATCGCGTACGCCAGCTCGCCCCGGTGCACGATGAGCGCGGACCGATCATCGCCACGCTCCGGGGCGGCGCAGAACGGGCAATGCTCGACCTGCGGAGTGGCCGGTTTGTTCTCTCCGGCGATGTAGACCATCCGGTGCGGTGTCCAGAGCCGCTGGAACGCATCCGGCGCGCCGGGCCGCTCGCCTGGGCCCTCGACCTCCACTCGAACCTGACCCTCAGACCTGGGCCCGGTCGCGAATCGCGCCGGTGATGATCTGGACGGCCTCATCCACCGGCACGCCGTTGACCTGACGGCCGTTGCGATAGCGGAACGACACCGCGCCCGCCTCGACGTCCTGGCCACCGGCGATCAGCATGAACGGCACCTTGGCCTGCTGAGCGGTACGGATCTTCTTCTGCATCCGGTCGTCGGAGGTGTCGACCTCCACCAGCACGCCTTCGGCCCGCAGCTTGTCGGCGATCTCGGTGAGATAGCCGTTGAACTCCGCCGCAACGGGGATGCCGACCACCTGGACCGGGGACAGCCAGGGCGGAAAAGCGCCGGCGTAATGCTCGGTGAGCACCCCGATGAACCGCTCCACGGAGCCGAACAGGGCCCGGTGGATCATCACCGGGCGCCGCCGGGTGCCGTCGGAGGCGGTGTATTCCAGGCCGAAGCGCTCCGGCAGCATCAGATCGACCTGGATCGTCGACATCTGCCAGGTCCGGCCGATCGCGTCGCGGGCCTGGACGGAGATCTTGGGTGCATAGAACGCGGCGCCCCCCGGATCGAGGACCAGGTCCAGCCCGGAGGCCGCGGCGGCCTGTTCGAGCGCCAGAGTGGCGCGCTCCCACTCCCCGTCCGAGCCGATCGACTTCTCCGGATCACGGGTGGAGAGCTCCAGATAGAAGTCGTTCAGGCCGTAGTCCTTCAACAGGTCCAGCACGAACTGCAGCAGCGAGATCAGCTCGCCCTGCATCTGCTCCTCGGTGCAGTAGATGTGCGCGTCATCCTGCGTCATGCCCCGGACCCGGGTCAGCCCGTGCACCACGCCGGACATCTCGTACCGGTAGACCGATCCGAACTCGAACAGCCGGAGCGGCAGCTCGCGGTAGGACCGGCCACGGGAGCGGAAGATCAGGCAGTGCATCGGGCAGTTCATCGGCTTCAGGTAGTAGTCCTGGCCGGGCTTGCGGACGCTCCCGTCGTCATTGAGCTCCTCGTCGACATGCATCGGCGGGAACATGCCCTCTTTGTAGAAGCCGAGGTGACCGGAGATCTCGAACAGCTCACCCTTGCTGATGTGCGGGCTGTAGACGAACTCGTAGCCGGCATCCACGTGCCGTTGCCGCGAATAGTCCTCCATCGCCTTGCGCAGGATCCCGCCCTTGGGGTGGAACACCGCCATTCCGGAGCCGATCTCGTCGGGAAAGGAGAACAGGTCCAGTTCCCGGCCCAGCCGGCGGTGGTCGCGCTTGGCGGCCTCCTCCAGCCGGGTCTGGTACGCCTTCAGCTCCTCCCGGCTCGGCCAGGCGGTGCCGTACAGCCGCTGCAGCTGAGGGTTGGCCTGGTCGCCGCGCCAGTAAGCGGCAGAGGTGCGCATCAGCGCGTACGCCGGGATGTAGCCGGTGTGCGGCACGTGCGGGCCCCGGCACAGGTCCTTCCAGGCGACCGAGCCGTCGCGCTTGACGTTGTCGTAGATGGTCAGCTGGCCGGCGCCGACCTCGGCGCTCGCGCCGTCATCGACACCTGCCCCTTGACCGACAGAGCCCTTGTCGGTGATCAGCTCCAGCTTGTAGGGCTCGTTGGCCAGCTCGACCCGAGCCTCGTCGTCGGACACCTCACGGCGGACGAAGCGCTGCCGCTCCTTGATGATCCGGGTCATCCGCTTCTCGAGGTCCTTGAGGTCCTCGGGCGTGAACGGCTCAGCGAGATCGAAGTCGTAATAGAAGCCGTCGGTGATCGGCGGTCCGATGCCCAGCTTGGCGTCGGCATGGGCAGCCTGCACCGCCTGGGCGGCGACGTGGGCGGCGGAGTGGCGCACGATCGCCAGCCCGTCCGGCTCGGCGTTGCTCACCGGCTCGATCGCGATCTCGGCACCATCGAGGCCCTCGATGTCGTCGAGACCCTTGATGTCGTCAAGGATGGGGCGGGACAGATCACGCAACTCGCCGTTGACCCGAACGGCGACGATCGTCTTGTCGTCGCCGAACAGATCCAGCCCGGTAGTCGTGTCGGTCACCTGCTGGCCCTCGATCTGTTCGCCAACAATGGTGATCGACATGCTGGACACGCGCCCATGCTCCCCTCTGGATGATTGCCAAACGGCCACCCGCCAGCCTAGTCGGTCGCCTCCCTTCGCCGCGGCACCATTTCGCCTCCTGCGCGCCAAGTTCCTGTCTATCGCTTGATGGACATCTCGTCTGCTACCCGATAGATTGTCGACGCTCGGCCGATGACGGATCCCGCTAGCTGGAGGAGTTCTCCCTCGATGACTGAACCCAAGATCCTCGCCAACGGATGGGAGTCGATCACTCCCGCCGATGCCGGTTGGACCTATGTCTCCTTCGCCGTCCACACCCTGCAAGCAGGTGACTCACTGACCTTGCCGATCGACGGTCAGGAGCGAGCACTGGTGCCGCTCTCGGGCACAGCCGACGTCGCCGCCGACGGTCAGCGCTGGCAGCTCGGCGGCCGGCAGACGGTGTTCGACGGTCTGGGTCACTGCCTCTATCTGCCGTTGGACACCGAAGCTACGGTGACCGCGACCACCGATCTGGAGATCGCGATCGCGGCCGCACCGGCCACCACGAAGCATGCGCCCGTGCTGGTCACTCCGGATGACACCGATTTGGAGCTCCGCGGTGGCGGCAACGCTTCCCGGCAGGTGAACAGCCTGATGCTGCCGGACTTCCCGGCCGACCGGCTGCACGTCATCGAGGTCTGGACCCCCGGCGGCAACTGGTCCAGCTATCCCCCGCACAAGCACGAGCATGATCGCGACGGCGAGGCGGAGCTCGAGGAAACCTACTACTACCGTCTCCGCGACCCGCGGGACGGCTGGGCGGTGCAGCGGGTCTACTCCCCCGAGCGTGACTTCGACCTGGTCCAGACGGTCCGCGACGGCGACCTGCTGCTGATCCCGTGGGGCTACCACACCACCGTGGCTGCCCACGGCCATGACCTCTACTACCTGAACGTGCTCGCCGGGCCGGCATCCAAGCGCACCCTGCAGGCCTTCCAGGACCCATGCCTGAAGGCGACTCAGGACGCTTGGCCCGACGCAGGCATCGACTCCCGACTCCCTTTCATCCCCCGCTATCCCAGCTGATCTCCAACATCACGACTCTTTGACGTGGAAGGAACATCCCTCGTGTCGAACACCAGCACCACTCGTCTCACGGTCGGTCAGGCCGTGGTCCGCTTTCTCGCCGCGCAGCGGGTGGAGCGCGACGGGCTCGAGCAGCAGTTCTTCGGCGGCGCGCTCGGTATCTTCGGCCATGGCAACGTGGCCGGCATCGGCCAGGCGCTCCTGCAGTACCGCAAGGAGTTCCGGCTCTATCAGGGCCGCAACGAGCAAGGCATGGTCCACATCGCCACCGGGTACGCGAAGATGAAGAACCGGCTCGGTGCGATGGCCGTCACCACCTCGATCGGGCCCGGTGCCACCAACATGGTCACCGGTGCTGCGACGGCGACGGTGAACCGGCTGCCAGTGCTGTGCCTGCCCAGCGACATCTTCGCCAGCCGCCGGACCGGGCCGGTGCTCCAGCAGCTGGAGTCGAACTTCTCCTGGGACTACTCCGCCAGCGACGCGTTCAAGGCCGTCTCCAAGTACTGGGACCGGATCAACCGTCCGGACCAGCTGCCGACCGCCCTGCTGGAGGCGATGCGTACGCTGACCAGCCCGGCCGACACCGGAGCCGTCACCTTGAGCCTGCCGCAGGACGTGCAGGCCGAGGCCTGGGACTTCCCCGCTCGGCTGTTCCGTCCCCGGACCTGGTTGGTGCCTCGTGCCCGGGCCGATCGCGAAGCGCTGCGCCGCGCGGCCCAGCTGATCGCCGGCGCGCAGCGCCCGGTGATCATCGCCGGCGGCGGCGTCATCTACTCCGACGCGACCGCCGCTCTCGCCGAGTTTGCCGCCAGCACCGGCATCCCGGTCGGCGTCACGCAGGCCGGCAAGGCGAGCCTGCCGTTCGACCACCCCCAAATGGTCAACGCGCTCGGCGCCTCCGGCTCGGTGTTCGCCAACAAGCTTGCCAACGAAGCCGATCTGATCATCGGGATCGGCACCCGCTACACCGACTTCACCACCGCCTCCAACACCCTCTTCCGCAACCCGGACGTTCAGTTCGTCAACCTCAACGTGGCCGAGCTGGACGCGTACAAGGAATCCGCGCTGGGTCTGGTCGGCGATGCCCGCGAGTCCATCACCGAGCTTGCTGAGCTGCTCGGCGATCACAGCGTGGGCGCGGAGTACCGAGCCGAGGTCGCGCAGGCCGCTGCCGACTGGCGGACCGAGGTCGACCGGATCATCGAGATCCAGGACAGCCCGACGCTCGCGCAGGCCGAGGCGATCGGCATTGTCAACGCCACTGCCGGTGATCACCACGTGGTGGTCAACGCCGCCGGTTCGATGCCCGGGGATCTGCACCGGCTGTGGCGACCCAGCGATCCCAAGGCCTACGACCTGGAGTACGGCAACTCCTGCATGGGCTACGAGGTCGGCGGGGCGGTCGGTGCGAAGCTGGCCGACCCGTCGCGCGACGTGTTCTGCTTCATCGGCGACGGCACCTTCCTGCTCTCCAGCCAGGAGATCATGACCGCGGTGCAGGAAGGTCTCAAGATCACCGTCCTGCTGGTCGACAACTCCGGCTACGGCTCAATCGCGGCACTGTCCGAGACGCGCGGCTCGCAGGCCTTCGCCTGCCGCTTCAGCCACCGCGACAGCGAGGGACAGTTCGACGACGACAACCTGGTGGGCGTCGATCTGGCCGCCAACGCGGCCAGCTATGGTGCCGACGTCCTCACCGCCAGCACCGCCGCCGAACTGCAGCAGGCCCTGGCCGAGGCCGCCGGCATCGACAACACCGTGGTGATCTACGTGAAGGTCGACGCCAAGGGCCGCTTCGGCGGCTCCGGCGCCTGGTGGGACGTGCCAGTCCCGGAGACCTCCGAGCTCGACAGCACCCAGACCGCCCGGGCCGAATACGACGCTGAGGTGGCCAACCAACAGCTCTACCTGTGACACCCCTATCAGGAAGGAATGATCGATGAAGATCACGAAAAAGGTCGCGTTCGCGAGCCTCGCCAGCGCCCTCGTCCTCACTGTCTCCGCGTGCAGCGGCGGCGGCGCGGCGCCGAACAACAACAATGACAACTCTGGCGGTGGCGGCGGCGATTCGGGCTACACCTTCGCCATGATCACCCACGAGACTCCGGGTGACAGCTTCTGGAATCGCATCCGGGCGGGTGCAGAGCAGGCCGCGAAGGACACCGGGTCGACACTGAAGTACTCGTCCGATCCGCAGGCCGACAAGCAGGCCCAGTTGATCCAGGCCGCCATCGACGCCAAGGTCGACGGCATCGCCACCACTCTGGTGACGCCGGACTCCCTGATCCCGACCACCAAGGCCGCGGTCGCCGCCGGCATCCCGGTCGACAGCTTCAACTCAGGGATCGACTACTTCGAACAGGCCGGCTCACTCACCCACTTCGCATCGAATGAGTTCCTGGCCGGTCAGGAAGCCGGCAAACGGATGAAGGCCGCAGGCGCGACCAAGATCTTGTGCACGATTCAGCAGACCGGCTCTGTCGCCCTGGAGGACCGGTGCAAGGGAGTGAAGGACACTTTCCCCAATACCGAGAACATCCAGGTCAACGGTGCCGACGACTCTGCGGTGACCACGACGGTCCAGGCCAAGCTGGCTCAAGACAAGGACATCGACTGGGTGATCAACCTGGGTGCTCCACAGGCATTGGACACCATCCAGGCGGCCGAGCAGGCAGGATGGAAGGGCAAGATCGGCACCTTCGACACCAACCCCGATGCGGCACAGGCGGTCAAAGACGGCAAGATCCAGTTCTATATCGATCAGCAGCCGTATCTGCAGGGATATATGGCGATCACCCAGCTGTATCTGTACAAGAAGAACGGCAATGTCCTCGGTGGTGGTGGTCCGGTGCTGACCGGTCCTTCTTTCGTCGACAAGGACAACATCGATCAGGTGCTGGAGTTCGTCAACAACAACACCCGTTAGGAGCCCACGACGATGAGTCAGTCAACGAGGATGGCGTCGGTGGGTGCGCCGTCGGAGGCGTCGAATCGGGTGCGGTTGGGTTGGTCGAATCGTCTTCTTGCTCGTCCTGAGGTGGGTGCCGCGGTGGCCGCGGTAGTCATCTTGATCTTCTTTTTGGTGGTGGCGCCGTCGTTTCGGTCGGCGGAGTCGTTGTTCACGGTGTTGTATGCGGCGTCGACGATCGGGATTGTCGCGGTCGCGGTCGGCATGTTGATGATCGGTGGTGAGTTTGATCTGTCGGCGGGTGTGATCGTCACCTCGGCGGGCTTGTTCAACGCCTTGTTCTGCTACTACCTGGGCATCAATCTGATCGTGGGCGCGGTCGTGTCGTTGGTGTTCTGTCTGGGGATCGGGTTCTTCAACGGCTACATGGTGATGCGCACCGGCATCCCGAGCTTTTTGATCACCCTCGGTTCGTTCTTCGTGTTGCAGGGCGCGAACCTGGGTGTCACCAAACTCGTGTCGGGTGCGGTCTCGTCACCGAATATTTCGCAGATGGACGGCTACGCCGTCTTGTCCACGATTTTTGCGGGGTCGTTCAAGATCGGCCCGGTCACGGTGTGGAACACGGTGATCTGGTGGTTCCTCTTCGTCGCCTTGTCGTCGTGGATCCTGAACCGGACGAAGATCGGCAACTGGATTTACGCGGTCGGCGGGAACGCCGCGAGCGCGCGGGCGGTGGGTGTGCCGGTGATCCGGGTGAAGGTCGGCCTGTTCATGGCCGTCTCCTTCCTTGGCTGGTTCGTCGGCATGCACACCTTGTACCGGTTCAACACGTTGCAGGCCGGGAACGGGGTCGGCAACGAGTTCATCTACATCATCGCCGCCGTCGTCGGCGGCACCCTGCTCACCGGCGGCTACGGGAACGCGATCGGCGTCGCGATCGGCGCGTTCATCTTCGGCATGACCCAACTCGGCATCGTCTACGCCGGGTGGGATCCGAACTGGTTCCGGGCGTTCCTCGGCGTGATGCTGCTCCTCGCGGTCATGGTGAACCTGTATGTGAAGAGACTCTCCACCACCCGAAAGGTCGGCTGACCCATGACCGATAGTTTGCGTGAGCACGCCGACCCGGAGCTGCACAAGGGTGAGGCGTTGGTGGAGATGGTGGATGTCGGGAAAACGTATGGGGCGATCCGGGCGTTGAAGGGCATCAACATGACCGTCAAGGCCGGCGAGGTGACCGGGGTCCTCGGCGACAACGGCGCCGGGAAATCCACCCTGATCAAGATCATTGCCGGGCTGCACCCGCACAACGAGGGCACCATGCTGGTCGACGGGGTCGAGACGACGTTCTCCTCACCGCGAGAGGCGTTGGAACGTGGGATCGCCACCGTCTATCAGGACCTGGCGGTGGTCGGGTTGATGGAGGTGTGGCGGAACTTCTTCCTCGGCTCCGAGCTGGTGGCCTCGGGGTTCCCGTTGGCGCCGCTACGGGTGCGGGACATGAAGCGGATCGCCGATGAGGAACTCCGCAAGATGGGGATCGTGGTCAAAGACATCGACCAGCCCATCGGCACCCTGTCCGGCGGCCAACGCCAATGCGTCGCCATCGCCCGCGCCGTCTACTTCGGCGCCCGCGTCCTCATCTTGGACGAGCCGACCGCCGCCCTCGGCGTCAAACAGTCCGGGGTCGTGCTGAAATACACCGCTGAGGTTCCCCCTGTTCCACGGACACTCGGGGTTGAGGGTCAGCCCGGACGGTCTGACCCTGTGGAACGGGTTTCAAACTCTATCGGCGACAGCATTCCAATACTCGAATGCCGACGTCTCCGATTATACCATGATTCTATCCATCGAAACATCGCGTTGGCAAGCTCGTCCCGGGTGAACCATACCTGCGAATCGAGCAGCTCGAGTTGCATTCTCTCCCAGAAGGACTCCATCATCGCATTGTCGTAGCAGTCGCCCACACTGCCCATCGACGGCACCAGCCCGGCATCATAGACTTTCTGACTGAATGCCCACGATGTGAATTGCGACCCGTGATCGGAATGCATGATCGTGTTATTGTCGACGTCCATCGGGTTGCGCCGCAGCACCGCCATCCCGAGCGCGTCGACCACGAGCTCCTTCCGCATGTTGTCGTCGATGGACCAGCCCAGGACCCGGCGGGACCAGGCGTCCATGACCGCGGCGCAGTACACCTTGCCCTCCACCGTCGGGTGCTCGGTGATGTCGGTCAGCCACAACCGGTTCGGACCGTCCACCGTGAACCGGCGGTTGACGAGGTCCTTGGCGGGGATGGCGTGCGGGTCCCGGATCGTGGTCCACGACCGACGCCGCCGGTACAGGCCCTGGATGCCGGCCTGGCGCATCAGCCGGGCGACCCGCTTCTGGTTCACCTGCAGGTCGTGCCCCAAGACCAGCTCGGCGTGCACCCGCGGCGCCCCGTACGTCTTCATGTCCTCATCGGCATGGATCTCCTCGATCAGCTTCAACAGCAGCGTGTTCTCCTGTTCCCGTGCCGATGCAGGCCGGCCGCGCCAGTCGTAGTATCCCGACCGCGACACATTCAGCACCCGGCAAGCCACCGCGACATCAATCCCGTCATCGGCCATTTCATGGACCAGCCCGTACACTATTTTGGGAGAACATTCTCCTGGGCAAAATAGGCGGCCGCCCTTTTCAAGATCTCGACTTCCATCTCCAGGCGCCGTTTATCCCGGCGCAGCTCGACCAGCTCCTTCTTCTCCCGACTGGTCAACGCCGTCTCGCTACCACCGGCAGCGTCGGTCTCGGACTGCTCCATCCAGCGACGCAGACACGATTCGGAAATTCCCAGATCTTTCGCCAACTCAGCAACTGGCTTGGACCGCTCACGAGCAAGCTCGACCGCACGACGGCGGAACTCAGGCGGGTGAGGAGCAGGCACAACGACATCCTCCCTGGTGACCAGTGGCCACCTCAGGTCAGGTGTCCGTCAAACGGGGGGAAGTCCACCGCCGCCGCACGAGACGCCGGGTTGGGCGTGGTATTCATCACCCACAACCCACACCACGCCTACCTGGTCAGTGACCACTTCATCATCTTGAAACTCGGCCAAGCCGTCCTCGACCGCAAACGCACCGAAGTCAGCCTCGACGAACTCACCCGCCAAATGGCCGGCGGCGACGAACTCACCGAACTCAGCCACGAACTCCAACGATAGTGAGCGACGCCGTGGTCAAACCACGCTCGCCGAGCATTGTTGATCAGTGGCACGACCACATTCAGGTGTCATCTCCGATCCCCTGCCACGCCCAACTGCAGGGGATCCTCGAGTTGCATCTGTACGCCGACGGCTACCGGATCGGCGACTTGCTGCCGAGCGAGATGCAACTGGCCAGTCGGTTCAACCTGAGCCGCGCAACCGTACGTCGAGCCGTAGACGCACTCGTCGCCGCCGGCCTGGTTCGTCGGCATCGAGGCGTTCGCACGGTCCTGATCCGACAGCCAAGCAGTCCCGGACGCCTTGACGGGCTCATGCAGAGTTTCTGAGCTCATCCATCCGGATCGGTCGGTGCTGTTGCCGCGACAGTGCGGCCGCTTCTGCGATCCAGCCGACCTCGACCGCATCTGCGACGGTGCACGGACTCTCGATAACGCCACTGACCACGTCGGTGAAGGCGGCAAGTTCACGGCGGAACGCCGCAGCGAATCGGTCCATGAAGAAGCTGTGCGGCTCGCCGTCGGGGAAGGTGACACCCGGCTCGGTGGACCGGATCGGCCATTTGGGCTCGACACCGGCCGCGATGCTGTCCTGCGAGCCGTGCAGTTCCAGGCGGACGTCATAGCCGCGTGGGTTGTAGCGGGAGTTCGACACCACCGCCAAGGTCCCGGAGTCCAACGTGAGGATCGTCGCGGCCGAGTCGACATCGTCGTTGTCCGCGAACACAGTCGTGTCCCCTTGGTTGGAGCCGGTCGCGTACACCTCGACGACCTCCTGACCGGTGACATAGCGGACGGCGTCGAAATCGTGGACGCTGCAGTCCCGGAAGATCCCGCCGGAAGCCCGGACGTAGTCGTCCGGCGGCGGCGCCGGGTCCAGAGTGGTGGAACGTACGGTGTGCAGGAAACCCAGCTCACCGGCGGCGACCGCGCGACGCGCTTCGGCGAACGCGGCATCGAACCGGCGCGGATAGCCGATCTGCACGGGCACTCCACTCACCTGAGTCCGCCGCAAGATCTCCATGCCGACATCGGGATCCCTGGCCACCGGCTTCTCGCAGAAGGTCGGCAGGCCTGCCTCGATCGAGGCGAGGATCAACTCCGGATGCACATCGGTGGCGGCCGCGATCACCACACCGTCGAGCCCGGCGGCCAGCAGTGCCTCGACGCTGCCGGCCGGCTCCGCACCGAGCCGTTCCGCCACCGACGTGACGAGGGCGGGCGCCTGGTCATAGACGACCAGCGAGTCGACCGCATCCAGGCCGCTGAGAGTGGTCGCGTGGAAGGCGCCGATCCGCCCGAGACCGATCAGACCGATCCGCATCACAGATCTTCCTCGAGGACGGGGACGTCGACCCAACGACGTTCGGCCGCGGCGATCTCGACCGCGTCCAGCACCTCAGCGACGCGCCAGCCCTCCTTGAAGTCGCCGTCCGGACGGCGATCCTCCGCAATCGCATGCAGCCACTCGTTGACCTCGATGGTCTTCAGCTCGTGCACGCCGATGGGTACGCCGGCGAACGGCCAGAAGGCGCCGTAGTCGCCATGGCCGGGACCGAGCTCGATCTCCTTGTAGCCCTTCTTGTCGGCCGGATCGCCGACAAGATAGAGCCGCAGGGTATGAATGTCCTGCTGGACGAACTGCAGGGCGCCCAGGCTGCCGATCACCTCGACGCTCTGGTGCCAGGTCCGACCGGTAGCCACTCGGGATGCCTCGATATGGCCGCTGGCTCCGTTGGCGAACTCCATCACGAAGCTGGTGTGGTCGTCGTTCTCCACCTCGCGGCGTGGCGCAGACAGGTCGGCGCCGCTTCCATAGCCGAACACACCGGTCGGCTCAGGCCGGGTCTTGATGAAGGTCTTGTTGATGCCGGCGACGGAGGCAATCGGGCCGACCAGCACCTGAGCCAGCGAGATGATGTGCGCGCCGAGATCGCCGAGCGCACCACTGCCGGACAGCTTGCGCTCGAACCGCCAGGTGAACGGCACGTCGGGGTCGCTGCAGGCATCCAGCACGAACTGGCCGTTGAAGGTCCAGATCTCTCCCAGCGCACCGCTGGCGATCAGCCGACGGGCCTCGGCGATCGCCGGGTTGCGCAGATAGTTGAACCCGACCAGCGTCTTGACGCCGGCCTTCTCGGCGGCCTCGTACATCTGCTTGGCCTCGGCTGCACTGAGCGCGAGCGGCTTCTCGCAGTAGACGTGCTTGCCGGCCGCGATCGCCGCCATCGCGATCTCGGCGTGCAAGAAGTTCGGCGTCACGATGTCGACCACGTCGACATCCGGATCGGTCACCGCCTCCCGCCAGTCGATCGTCCAGCGCTCATAACCCAACGACTCGGCCCCTGTGCGCGCGAGATCCTCCCGGGCGTCGGCCAGCACCGCGAAGCGCGGACGGTACGGGGTCGTGCCGTAGACGGCTTCCACGTTGCGGTAGCCCATGGTGTGAGACTTGGCCATCAGGCCGCTGCCGATCATGGCGACACCGATTTCGGGAACCGACGAGGTGACGTCGTGCAGAGTCATCAACGAACTCCAGAGGGTATGGGCCAACGGGCGAGAAGGAACTTGGCGCTACGAACGCAGACTATCAGCCTGTCTATCAGATGCTAGACATCTCGTCCACTGTGCGATAGGTTCCGTCAACATGTTCGGGAGGCAGAGCAAGTCGCCGACCCCGGCTGGGCCCCCTCGGACAGGCAACCCCTCGCACAGACACCGCTGTGGAGACAAGAAAGGACGGGTCGATGACGACCACCCCCCACCGCCAGGTCGCAACATGAGCGGGCATGGCGCTTCTGCGGCTGAGACCGAGCTCCCCCCGCTGACTGCCGGCCCGCACCGGAAACGGATCGGGTTGATCTCGATCGTCGCCTGCTTCGGCGGCTTCCTGTTCGGCTACGACACCGGCGTCTCCTCCGGCGCGGAAGGACCGATGTCCGAGGAACTCGGACTCACCTTGCTCCAGACCGGAATCGTGATCTCTTCACTGGTCTTCGCGGCCGCTGTCGGCGCCTTCATCGGCGGTCGACTGTCCGATGCCATCGGCCGGCGCAAGACCATCCTGGTGTTGTCGATCATGTTCTTCACCGGCGTGTTGTTCGTGGTGTTCGCCCCCGGCTTCGCGATGGTCGTCACCGGCCGCACCATCCTCGGCCTCGCGGTCGGCGGCGCCTCCACCGTCGTTCCGGTCTATCTCGCGGAGCTGGCACCGTTCGAGATCCGCGGCTCCATCACCGGTCGTAACGAGATGGCCATCGTCGCCGGCCAGTTCGCCGCCTTCACCGTCAACGCCATCTTGAATGCCACCCTCGGCCACGTCGACGGCCTGTGGCGGGTCATGTTCGGCATCTGCGCCATCCCCGCTGTCTGTCTCTTTGTCGGCATGCTCCGAATGCCGGAATCCCCGCGCTGGCTGGTCGACAAGGGACGCATGGACGAAGCCCTGGCCGTGTTGAAGACCGTCCGCTCCAATGAGCGCGCCCTGGCCGAGTACGGCCAGGTCGAGCGAGTCGCGGAGGAGGAGAAGGCAAGCGCTTCCGGGAGGCCCAACCTCGGTCAGATCATGTCCAACCGCTGGCTACGCCGGATCGTGCTCGTCGGCATCGGCGTCGCCGTGACCCAACAGCTCACCGGTATCAACACGATCATGTACTACGGACCGCGAGTGCTGGAGCAGTCCGGTTTCACCGAGTCCGGCGCGTTGCGAGCGGCCACCTTGTTCGGGCTGGCCGCGGTCGTCGGCGGCATCTTCGCGCTGCGGAACATGGACCGCCTCGACCGCCGCAAGACCTTCTTCATCGGCCTGTTCTTGACGACCACCTGCCACGTCCTGGTCGGGCTGTCCGGCATCTTGATCCCGGCCGACTCGCCCGCCAAGCCCTATGTCGTCATGGTGTTGGTGACGCTGTTCGTGTTGTCGATGCAGTCCTTCCTCAACATCGCCGTCTGGGTCTGGCTGGCCGAGATCTTCCCGCTGTCGATCCGCGGCACCGCGATCGGCATCTCGGTGTTCTTCGGCTGGACGGTCAACGGGATCCTCGCCCTGTTCGTCCCCACCCTGTTGGGCGCGCTCGGCACCAACACGTTCTTCCTGTTCGCCGTCATCGGCGTGATCATGCTCGGCTTCCTCTGGCACGAAGTCCCCGAGACCCGCGGCCGCTCCCTGGAAGCCCTCGAAGAAGACCTCACCAGCGGCGAGATCTACCGGTCACTCCCCCGCCGGCTGCCCTTCGCCGGCTTCCTCTGGGACCGCAAATGACACTGTCCAACCATCCCGAGAGTCAAGCTGAGGAGCTACGCTCATGACTGTCATCGCCGCCGTCACCGACAACCGCCAAGGCCATTTGGCTCTGGTCCAGGCCATCACCGAGGCGGAGCGGTTCGGCACCGACGTGGTCGCGGTCAACCTGGCCAACACCACACTGGATCTGACCGGCATCGACACCCGCGGTGTCACCGTCCAGGTCGTCGATCGCCGGGCCAAAGACAATCAGGACTCCGCGGATATGATCCTCGATGAGATCACCGCCCGCGAAGCCACTCGCCTGGTCATCGGCATCAAACGCCGTACGCCGGTCGGCAAGGCCATCCTGGGCAGCATGAGCCAGACCCTGCTGCTCAACGCCCCGGTCCCCGTCGTCGCGGTCAAGCTGCCCGAGGGCGAGTTGTCCGGCGGCGCGTTCGAACTACCCTCCGGCATCCGCCAAGTCACGGGTTAGGAGACGCCGGCTAGGGAAGGGTCGCAGACAGCGCATCCGCCGCGTCGAGCAGAGCTTCGGCCAGCTCGACGCGGCGTGCTGTCAGCCGGTCGGCGAGCCCGACGATCGACAGGGCGCCGGCGAAAGCACCGGTACGCGAAGTCCGCAGTGGCGCGCCGAGCGCCCCGATCCCGTCGGTCACATCTTCATCGGAGATGCTGAAGCCACGATCGCGGGTTTCCGCGATATCGCGGCGCAGTTCCTCGGCAGTGACCAGGGTGCGCAGGTTGTAGGCGGCGAACGGTGCACCGACGAGATACTGCTCGACGTCAGAGACCCCGTACGCCAGCGTCACCCGCCCTTCGGCCCCGGCATGCAGCGGCAAAGCCCGGCCGGGCTTCAGCAGCAACACATTGAACGCCTGCCCCTGGGCACAGTCGATGCAGACCGCCTCCTGTCCGCCCCCCTCCCTTCCGCGCGGCACGCACAAGAACACGGTCTGACCGGTCGAGGCGGCGAGTCCGTCCAGGATGGGTCTCGCCAGTTGCCATTCGCTCATGGAACTCCGGGCGGCGTCGCCGAGACGTAGCCAGCGCCGGCTCAGGGCAATCCGGGTCCCCGGCAACGTCTCGGTCAAACCCATCCTGGCCAGCGCGTCCGCCAGCCGGTAGACCGTGGGACGGGGGGTATCGATTCGCTCGGCGATCTCCGCCGGGGTGAGCGCACCTTCCTCGGCGAGGAGCCGGACCAGCGCGTCCGAGCGCTGCAGGATGCCCATCGGCCGCTCGACACTCACGATCCATCCTCCTGACCGAGCGCCTTGCTGACCGCCTGCGCACCGGCTCGGATGAGCTCGATGTTGCGGCGCTCCTGGTCACCCAGCACCTGGGCCCGCAGACCGCTGACCGAGATCGCCGCGACCAGGTCCCCGCGGTGGTTGAACACCGGTGCGCCGAGGGCGGCGATGCCAGGCGTCACGTCGCCGTCGGACACCGCGTACCCGCGACGGCGTACCTGGTCGATGTCTGTCTCGATGACCGATCGGGCCGGTCGCGGCGGGTCGCCAACCACGTCGCTTGCCTCGTCGAGCACCGTCTGCTGCTCGGCCACGGGCAGGAAGGCCAGCAGCGAACGCGGGGCCGCGCCGGAATAGAGCGGCAGCGAACTGCCCAGTTGCATCGCCAGCGACTGCACCGCCCGGCCCTCCAGCCGCTCCACGCAGACAGCACGGGGACCGCGGCGTACGCAGAGGTAGCTGGTCACTCCGATGTCGGCGAGCAGCGCGCGCAATGTCGGCAGCGCGGCTTCCCGGATGTCGAGCCGATCCTCCAGCCGTCGTCCCAAGGTGAGCATCGACAGCCCCAGCCGGTAGGTTCCTCGGCGCCAGCCTCGGTCCACCCAGCCGAGGCCGGTCAGACTCTGCAGCAGCCGATAGACCGAACTCAACGGCTCTCCGGTCAAGGCGGCGATGTCAGCCGCGCTGGTCTCGCCGCGCCGTTCGAGGATGGTGACGACCGCATCCACCTTGGCGAGGAGCTCGACCCCGGCGGCGTCATTGTCACTGGCGCGAGCCTTGGCGACCACGGTGATCCTCTCATCGTCATGGATCACCGCTACGGACCCACCTGCGAGAGACAAACTATCACGTGGCGGACAACTGGACCGGGCAGCTCGACCGCCCAGCTACTGAGCCGAGTTCACTCGAAGGCTTGCAGCGCGGTGCTGTAGGCCGCTCGCAAGGCGTCCCAGAGCGGGCGCTGGCGGTGTTCGGACGACAAGATCTCGACTCCCCACGGCCCGGTGTAGCCGATGTCACGCATGGTGCGGATGAACCCGGCCACGTCCTGATCGCCCTGTCCGACAAGCGTGCGGCGGTCGCGCGTGTCTTCGAACAGCGTCCCGACCACCTCGGCACGCGCGTCACATAGTTCGATTCCGAACACGATGCTCGGATCCAGGCAGTCCGCCAGTTCGCCCAACGAGGTGCCGGCACGGAACACGTGCCAGTAGTCGACGAGCAGCCCGGCAGCCGGGTGATCCACCGCTCGGATCAGCTCGGCACCTTGCGGCATCGACGCGATCAGCCCGAAGGGCAGCGGCTCGAGTGCGACCCGGGTGCCGGCTGCCGCCGCCTCGTCGGCGAGGCTGCGGAGCGGGTCGACGAACATCGTGAGGTCAGTGACCGGTTCCCCGAACTCCGTGCCGATCTTGATGAACGCCGCGCCCAGCTCCGTGGCTGCCTCGAGCAGCAGATTCCATTTGTCCCGCCAGGACTGGTCCTCGGTACGCCACCAGCCCGTGGCCAGTTCGACCTCGAGGTGCCTCAGTCCCGCAGCGTGGGCGTGCCTGCGAAGCTCCGCGAAACCGATCGTGTCCTGGACGACCAGCAGGTCGTCATAGACCAGGCCCATCCCCATCCACCCGGTCGCACCGACGGCTCGAACGCGTTCGAGGACCGGGATCGGACTGGCCTCAGACGTGTCGAGCGGGCCGACATTGCCGGCACTGGTCCAGCACGTCGCGACGAGATCCGGCGTGGTGGTTGTCACTAGTCCTGTCCTCCGATGACTTGCTGGTCCCAGTCGATGACCGAACCGGTGACCACACCAGCGCGTTCGGACAAGAGGAAGACGGCGAACTCCGCGAGATCGTCGGGGCGGCTGATTCGGCCCATCGGCACCGAGGCATCGGCCTTGGCCAGCCAGTCGTCGCCTGCCCCGTGTGCCTGGCGCTGGATCCTGCCCTCGCCTTCGGTGGCGGTCCAACCGATGTCGATGCCGTTGATCCGGATCTTGTCCCACCGGTGGGCGTACGCGGCATTGCGGGTCAGACCGGCCAAGCCGGCTTTGGCGGCGACGTACGGCGCCAGGTATGGCTGCCCGCCCACCTCGGCGATCGAGATGATGTTGACGATGCTGCCGGGAACGCCACGCTCCCGGAGGTGCCGGATCGTGTCGGCCATGATGAAGAACGGTGCCTTGAGATTGATCGCGATGTGGGCGTCGAACAGCTCGGGCGTGGTGTCCAGCATCGTGCCGCGGCTGGTGAGACCGGCTGCGTTGACGACACAGTCCAGGTGCCCGAACCCCTCGATCGCGCCCGCCACCGAGGCGCGGGCCTGATCGACGTCGCTGAGATCGACCCGCAGGAACTGGGCCGGCGTGCCGACTGCTTCCAGCTCAGCGACCAGCGCACCACCCAGGTCGGCGCTGCGGCCGGTGACGGTGATCGCGCCGGCACCCCGTGCGGCCGCCGTCCGCACGATCGCCGCACCCACGCCCTGAGTGCCGCCGCTCACCAGCACATGTTGGCCGCCGAGCCAGTTCTCGGTCGTCATAGCTGCGCTCCCCTCAGATCGCCCTCGCGTGGTCGCAGGCCGGCCCGGCGATACCACTCGTCGACGAGCTCCATCGTCGCCATGCTGTCAGCCGTGGTGGTCAGGTAGGGCGCGTGTCTACGGACCGCGTTGGTGAACGCGGCGAGCTGATAGGTGTAGGTGGAGGTCGTGCCCAGGTGCTCGACTCGATCGCCTCCGCTGTCGGTGCTGATGATCAGCCGGTCGTCGTCATGGACGTTGATGAGGTTGGCCAGCCGAACCCGTCCCGACGTGCCGGTGGCGGTCATGGAGAGGTTCCACGGGCCGTCCATGTTCGCCGTCGCGGTGGCCTCGGCCCCGCTCGGCAGCCGGAAGGTTGCAGTCGCCCACTCGTCCAGCTGCGACAAGCCGGCCCGTTCACCCGCGTCGGCCTCCAGCAAGGTCGGCGTGCCGCCTTGGGCGGCGGCCAGCATCCGGATGGCATGCACGCCGTAGCAGCCGAGGTCCATGATCGCTCCCCCGGCCAGCGACCAGGACCAGCGCAGATCGTCCGGCGGCGGGGCCGGCATCTCCATCGCCACGTGGAAGTGCTGCAGCTCGCCGATGGAGCCCTCGGAGATCAGCTCCAGCAGCCGGGCGAAGATCGGGTGATAGGCATAGTGGAAGCCCTCGAACAACACCCGATCCGAGCCTCGCGCGATCTCGTGGACCCGTGCGGCCTCCACGGCGTTACTAGCGAACGGCTTCTCGGTGAGCACATGTTTGCCCGCGCGCAGTGCTGCGACATTCCACCGTGCATGCAGGCTGTTGGGCAGCGGGTTGTAGATCGCCTCCACCTCGGGATCGTCGATCACCTGCTGATAGCTGTCGAGGACCCGCTCCACCCCGTTCGCGTCCGCCCAGGCAGCGGCTCGATCCCGGTCCCGAGCAGCCACCGCCACCAGCCGGGCGCCGAGTCGGTGAGCCGGCTCGATGATTGCCAGAGTGCTGATCCGGGCCGTGCCGAGCACGCCGATCCGCAACGGGGAATCCGCGGCAGAGTGCGACATCGCCTGCTCCTCCTAGTGACGGATCGGGAGGTTGCGGCGGACCCGATTGGCGATCGATTCGGCGGACAGTCCGTGCTTGGCGAGCAGGAAGTCGTCGCCGGCGGATTCACCCCAGGTGTCCTGGATCCCGATCCGATCGATCCTGGGTGCCGCGCCCGCCGCGGTGAGCACCTCGGCCACCAGACCACCCAGTCCTCCGTGGATCGAGTGCTCCTCGACGGTCACGATCAGGTCATGACCGGCCAGCGCGCTCAGCAGTGCCGCCTCGTCCAGCGGCTTCAGGCACGGCAGGTGGAGCACGGTCGGCTGGACGCCGGCCTCAGCCAGCAGCTCGGCCGCCGCCAGCACCCGGGAGGTCTGCGGCCCGGTCGAGACCAGCGCCACCTCGCCACCGGCTTGCAGCTCGCGCACGGAGCCGGGCTCGAAGACGTACTCGGCGTCGAACAGGTCCGGCACCGCACCGCGGGTCAGCCGCAGATACACCGGGCCGTCGTTGGCCTGCGCCCAGTCCATCATCGCCACCAGCTCGTGATTGTCCCCCGGGGACAGCACCGTCATGTCGGGCATGGCACGCATGATCGCCAGATCCTGGATGTCCAGATGCGTCTTGCCGACCGCGCCGATCAGCAGACCGGCATACGAGCCGGCGATCTTGACGTTCGCGTGACTCTGCGCCACCAGCATCCGGATCGGGTCGACGGCCCGATGGGTGAAGAACACCGCGAACGAGGACGTCCACGGCACATACCCGACGGAGGCCAGGCCGGCCGCGGCGCCGATCAGGTTCTGCTCGGCGATACCCATTTGGAAGAACCGGTCCGGATGCGCCTTGGCGAATTTGTCGGCCTTGGTCGAGTTGGCCAGATCGCCGTCCAGCACCACCGTCCGTGGGTCGGCGTCACCGAGCTGGACCAGCTTCTCGCCCCAGACGTCACGCATCGCCGTCATGCTGAAGCTCCGTTCATCGTCGGCGCCGAGGTGGCATGGGCGTCCAGCAGCTCGAGCTCATCGGGCTCCAACTCCTGCCGGGCGCGCTCGAAGTCCTCGGCACTGGGCACGATGCTGTGCCAGGTGTGCACGCCCTCGGCCAGGGACAGACCCTTGCCCTTCACAGTGTGGGCGATGATCACCGTCGGGCGATCGGCATGGTCACCGGCTTGCGCGAGCGCGTACGCGTTGTCGATCTGGCCGTAGTCGTGCCCGTCGATCTCGAGCACCCGCCAGCCGAACGCAGTGAACACCGCCGCCAGATCAACCCCGAACCACGGGTCGCGCCGATCACCGCGGTCGGTACGTACGGTGTCCTCGCTCGACGGCAGACCGAACTGCTGCAGACCGTTGCGATCGATGATCGCGGTCAGGTTGGACAGCCGGTAGCGGGCGGCGACCTGGACGGCCTCCCACACCATGCCCTCCTGGATCTCACCGTCGCCGAGCAGCACCCAGGTATGGAAAGGCTTCTTCGCCAGCCGAGCGCCCAGGGCCATCCCGACCCCGACCGACAGTCCCTGTCCGAGGGAGCCGGTGGAGGAGTCGAGGCCGGGCAGCCGGGTGACGTCGGGGTGCCCCTGGAGCCGCGAGTCGCCCTTGTCGAAGGTCGGCAGCTCGTCCAGCGGCAGAAAGCCACGCAGCGCCAGCACGGCGTACAGCCCGATCGCGGCGTGTCCCTTGGACAGCACGAATCGGTCCCGATCGGCCCAGTCCGGTTCCTCCGGACGGATGTTCAGCTGCCGGAAGTACAGACTCACCAGCAGGTCCATCATGGACAGCGGACCGCCGATGTGCCCGGCCTTGCTGCTGGTCACGGTCTTGACCACCTGCCAGCGCGCCTGCCTGGCCAGGGCCGGCAGATCGTCACTGACGACGGGGACGCCTGGGTCGGCTGTCACCACGACACCTCCTGCTGATCGGCGAACATCACAGCAGCGAACTTACCGATTTGCGGACAGTCTGTCCATCCAGCAATAATCGAGATTTCTAGCTGTCTTCTCGACGAGGAGCCCCATGGCCAAGAATGTCGTCCTCGGCACCGCCCCCGACTCCTGGGGCATCTGGTTCGCCGAGGACCCGCACCAGACACCCGCGAGCCGCTTCTTGGACGAGGTCGTCCAGGCCGGCTACGAGTGGATCGAGATCGGCGCGTACGGCTATCTTCCGACCGATCCGATCCAGCTGGCCGATGAGCTCGGCGCGCGTCGGCTCAAGGTGTCCGGCGGCACGACCTTCGCCCGGCTGCAGCACCCCGACACCATCGAGGCGGCCTGGGCTCACGTCGCTCCCATCGCCGCGCTGACCGCGGCCATGGGCGCCGAGCACCTGGTCGTCATCCCCGACCTGTGGCGCGACGATCTGACCGGCAACGAGAAGGAGTCGCGCCGGCTCACCACTGAGCAGTGGACCGCGCTCACCGAGGGGCACAACGAGCTGGGCAGGCGGATGCTCGAGGAGTACGGCGTGCATTCCCAGTTCCACTCACATGCCGACAGTCACGTGGGCTATCAGCCGGACATCGAGCGCTTCCTGGAGGACACCGACCCGGCGTACGTCAATCTGTGTCTCGACACCGGACATGTCGCCTACTACGGCGGCGACTCCGTCGAGTTGATCACCAAGTACCCGGAGCGGATCGGCTATCTGCATCTCAAGCAGGTCGACCCCGAGCTTGCGGCCCGCGCCGTGGCCGAGGACATCTCGTTCTCCCAGACCGTCCGGATGGACATCATGGTCGAGCCGCCGGCCGGCGTACCGGATCTCGCCGAGGTGCTGCAGGCCGCCGAGCAGCTGCCGCAGCAGCTGTTCGCCATCGTCGAGCAGGACATGTATCCCTGCAGTCCCGACCGTCCGCTGCCCATCGCCCGGCGGACCTACACCTATCTGTCCAGCTGTATGTAGCTGTCACTCGCGGCGTCCGACTGTCCAGGACGCGGATCTGCGACTAGCGTGTGCGGCGGCTTGCCCGCAAGCCGCCGCATTCGCTGCGCCCCGATCCGAGGAGACCGCGTTGACTGAGACGACCGCGCGGTTCACCGAAGCCGACTGTTCACTGGCCGACTTCGCTGCGCTGGTCGACCAGGTCACCGAGCTCGTCGACTATCCGTACGCGAGTGCCGTCGAGAAGAACGTCCTCGTCTACGACGCCGCTGCCGTGCGAAAGGCGATCGCTCACCACACGGGTCGGTTGGCGGTCGAGGCCGAGCTGGTCCGGGCGCTGACCGCCGGGCCGGGCGTAGTGGCGTTCTCGGGCGCTTTCCCGGACACCGCGGTGCTGGATCGGGCCACCGAAGCCTTCGAAGAGATCATCGCCGCCGAGAAGGAGGCCGGTGGCGGTCGCAATGATCACTTCGCCAAGGCGGGTGCCAACGATCGGATCTGGAACGCGCTGGAGAAGCTGGCGGTACGCGATCCCGACACCTTCGTCGACTACTACGGCAACGACATCCTGGCCCTGGTCAGCTCCGCCTGGCTGGGTCCTGGATACCAGCTGACCTCGCAGGTGAATGTCGTCCGGCCGGGCGGAAAGGCACAGGACCCGCACCGCGACTACCACCTCGGTTTTCTCACGAACGAGACTGCAGCTCGCTTCCCGGCTCACGTCCACCTGCTGTCGCCGGTGCTCACCTTGCAGGGTGCCGTCGCCCACTCGGACATGCCGATCGAGTCCGGGCCGACGATGTATCTGCCCTATTCGCATGCCTACGGGCCGGGCTATCTGGCGTGGCGGCTGCCGGAGTTCCGCGAGTTCTTCGCCAGCCGCTATGTCCAGCTGCCGCTGGCCAAGGGGGACGGCGTCTTCTTCAACCCGGCGCTCTTCCACGGTGCCGGCACCAACGTGTCCGCGGACGTGCAGCGGATGGCGAATCTGCTGCAGGTGTCGTCGGCGTTCGGCCGGGCGATGGAGACCATCGACCGAGCCAAGGTGTCCCGGGCGATCTATCCTGTGCTCGCGGCGCGCAGGGCCGCGGGTGTGGCCGCCGACACGCTCGCCAACGCACTGGCCTGTGCGGCGGAAGGATATCCCTTCCCGACCAACCTCGACCTGGACTCCAACGTGGACGGGCTCACGCCGCTGTCCCAGGCCCAGCTGGTCCAGGGCGCGCTGGACGAGGGCTGGAGCAGGGAACGCCTGGCTGCCGAGCTGACCGCGTACGACCGCCTACGCCGCACAGACGAGATCTGACAGGCTCCGCTGACGGCATCGGGCTCATCAGCACGCACTACCCAGGCATGTATCGCCGGCGGCAGCCGAAGTCTCCTCCCTCCAACATTTCCGAGGAGAGGAACCGACCATGGCATCAACCTCACAGATCCTGCGTGCCCTCATGTCCGGCGACCGGCTGGCATTGGTCATCGCCCTGAATCCCAAGGCGGCCGATGTGATCCCGCGCGGACCACAACACGTCGTGCAGTTCGCGGCACGCCAGAAGGCGGCATTGGGCGGGGAGGAGGTCGAGCTGAATCCTCAACCGCTGCCGCCGGGCGATCCGTCGATGGGTGCAGCCCTGCTGCACAAGATGACTGCTGCCGCGCTGGCCAGCCGGGATGGCTTCAAGCGCTCATTCCTGAGCGACATCGACGACTGGTGCGGCACCGGCTGGCCACGCCGCTGGCCGAAGGGCTGGCCGGTCCCGGGTCCGCGCCCTGGTCCGGTCGAGACTGCTCAGCTGCTGCTCGGCGGGCTGTTGGCCGCCGCCGACATCTCCGCGCACTACGACGACCCCGAGATGCTGGAGGTCTTCGACGCCGCGATCGAGATGCTCGGCGAGGCAGCGGTACGTCAGCTCAACGGCTGATCCTTGGCGGGCCTCCGGGCACCTGCACCAGGCAACGCGCCGCCTCCGCCAGCTGGACACCCGCAGCCCGCCGCTCGCCCGATCGAGCCAAGGACAGCGACGTGCGGGCCGCGAACACGGTCGCATAGACCAGTGCCCGCCGGGTCACCCACGGCCTCCGACGCGGCTCCAGATATCCCGCCAGCACGCCGATGGCGGCAACCCGCTCGCGGACGTTCGCACCGGTCAGCACCCGAGCCCGAGTGTCCGAGCCGGGATGCCGCCGATAGCGCGCGAGCACCTCGTCGACAAAAGCCACCCGCCCGTGCGCGGCAAGCCGCGTCCACATGTCCCAGTCCGCGGCATGCGGCAGGTCGGTCCGAAAGCCTCCCACCAGTTCGTACCCGGAGCGGCGCACCACGATGCCGGGGGCCCGGACCCGGTTCGAGACCGCGAGTGCGTCCAACGCATCGGTCCACACGCCCGTGCCCCGGCGGTAGGACCGGGTGCGATACAGCGGAGCACTGTCGATATCGACGTCCTCCACCCGGCAGATGGCGGCGAGCGCCGCCGTCGAGTCGAGCGCAGCCGCCATCGTCGAGTAGAAGCCCGGAAGAACCATGTCGTCGCCGTGCAGCAGGTGGACCAGGTCGCCCCTGGCAAGCTCGAGACCTCGGTTGAACGTCGCGCTGGCACCGAGCCGGCCCGGGTTGACGACAAAGCGGACCCGATCACGACCGACCTGCTCAACCACCCGCGCCGGATCGTCGGTTGAATCGTCGTCGAGCACGACCACCTCGCAGTCGTCCTCGGCCAGTTGCTCGAGCACTCCGGTCAGGGCATCGGCCAGAAACGGCGCGCAGTCGTGCACCGGCACGATGACCGACCATCGCGGTCGGTCTGCGGCCTCGGTCGGGCCGATCCGGGGGATCGGGTGCATCGGTCGGAGTGTATCCGCCCGCGCCGGGGTGGGCTGGGCTACACGGCCAGAGATCTGGGCTACACGGCCAGAGATCTCGACGGCACTAGAGTGGCGCGCATGACGGCCGTACGCAGGGCCGACCGGCAGCACCGAGCCGGCCCGTGAGATTCGGCGTGGCGGGAGCGGGCTTCTCGGGAGCGGTGATCGCCCGCGAACTCGCCGATGCCGGGCACGAGGTGACCGTGCTGGAGTGCCGCGACCACGTCGCCGGCAACTGCCACACCGAACGGGACCCGCAGACGCAGGTCCTGGTCCACCGCTATGGGCCGCACATCTTCCACACCGGCAATGAACGTGTCTGGAGCTATATCAACCGGTTCGGGGTGCTGCTCCCGTACTACCACCGGGTCCGCACCACCGTAGGCGGCCGGGTATATCTCCTGCCGGTCAACTTGCTGACCATCAATCAGCTCTTCCAGACCGCGCTGAATCCCGATCAGGCACGAGCCTTCATCGCGGAGCAGGCAGACTCGTCGATCGAGGTGCCTCGCAACTTCGAGGAGCAGGCGCTCAAGCTGATGGGCCGCCGCTTGTACGAGGCCTTCTTCCTGGGCTACACCCGCAAGCAGTGGGGGCTGGAGCCGAACGAGATCCCGGCCTCGGTGCTGCGACGACTGCCCTTGCGCTTCACCTACGAGGACTCCTATTTCAGTCATCCGCATCAGGGCATGCCGCGGGACGGGTACACAGCCATCGTCTCCGCCATCCTGGATCATCCGCTGATCGAGGTCCGGCTTTCGACGCCGTACGCCGCCGCTGATCGGGACGCCTTCGATCACTCGATCTGGACCGGGCCGCTGGACGACTGGTTCGAGCATCGCTACGGCCGGCTGGGCTACCGCACCTTGGACTTCGAGGAGATCCGCGCGACCGGGGACTTCCTCGGCTGCGCGGTGATGAACTATGGCGACCTGGACGTGCCGTACACCCGGATCACCGAGCACAAGTACCTTGCGCCCTGGGAGGAGCACACCGACACGGTGTGCATTCGGGAGACGAGCAGGCTGGCCGGCGAAGGCGATATCCCCTACTACCCGATCCGATTGGCCGCCGATCAGCGAACGCTGCGCCGGTATCTCGACGCCGCACGGTCGGCATCAGGCGTGACGTTCGCCGGGCGGCTCGGCACCTATCGGTACCTCGACATGGATGTCACGATCGCCGAGGCGTTGGCGACCGCGGACCGGATCCTCGCGGGAATCGACTCAGGCGGCAGGATCCCCTCGCTGTGCGTCGACGTCGACGGCGCCTGAGGTCGTCTCGCGATCAGTGCCGCGACCCTCGATTCGCCGATCGATGGCATCGAGTCTGGCCTCGACGACGCCGATCGACTCCTCCAGACCGGCGAGCTGCCGCTGGATCACCATCAGGCCGAACAGCACATCCTGCCGCGAGGCCTCGCGACCAAGTCGGCCGAACAGACCGAATCGACCAAGTGCCCTGCCGGCCTGGTCGCCGAGGAACCGGTTGCGGAGATAACGGCCGGTCAACAGCGCAGTGTGCCGGACACCGGAATGCCGGAGGTGGAATGCCGCAGCCAGCACCGGGCTGTTCGAGTCGGATCGGCTGGAGAGCGCGCGAACGAAGCTGCCGTACTCGCCCTTGGCAATGGCGAGGCTCAGCCGCCGAGCCGTCGCACCCTTGTTGCCCTCGCGGAGGGCGACCAGCACCATCTCCGTCGAGTACTGGGCGAAGATCGGTCGCAGGATCGCGAACAGCTGCCGGCGCGTGCTGGGCGAGATGCGCCGCGCGATCCACTCCAGCTGCGAGATCACCCAGATCAGCAGAGGGACCTGGTACGCATCCAGCAGGCCTCGACCGAGCAGCCAGGTGTGGATCGTGTCGTGGTGGTCAAAGATCTGCAGCAGCCGCTCGTCAGCTGCCGACGTGGTCTGGCCGGTCCGCGCGACCCGGTGATAGCAGAGCACCTCCGGCACCAGCGCAATCGAATCGGCGCAGAGCAATGTGAACCAATGGAATGGGTTGTCCTCGTAGAAGCCTTCGCTGACCGGGAATCGGATCTGGTTGTCCGCCAGCAGGGTGCGACGGTAGAGCTTGCGCCAGGGGACCGCGATGAAGCGGAGGAGCTGATAGCGGGTGTGGGTATCGAGCTCGTAGCGGCCCGCGGTGAACTCGGCCCAGCGATGGGCATCGGCCGGGTCGCGGCGCTCGCCAGAACCGTCGATCACTTCGAGGTACTCGCACATCGCGAGGTCGGATCCGGACGCGGCGGCAGCGCCGACGAGCCGCTCGAACATGGTCGGCTCGATGAAGTCGTCCCCGTCCACGAAGCCCACCCACGGGGAGCTGGCCCGCTCGAGACCGATGTTGGCGGCCGTGGCCACGCCACCGGGGCTGTTGTGTGGCAGCAGCACCGGGATGAATCGAGGATCTCCGGCACAGAACTCCGTGATCCTGGCCGGTGTGGCGTCGCTCGACCCGTCATCGACCACGATGACCTCGAGTTCGGCCAGGGTCTGCGCGGCGATGCTGGCCAGGGACTCCTCGATGTAGGACTCGATGTTGTAGGCGGTCACGATGATGCTCGCCTGCGGCGTCTGACCCAACTGCAGTGCTGGGCTCAACCGCGGTGACGGGCGCTCGGCTTGGTCGCTCATGCCAAGGCCTTGCGGATGATCCGGGTCGCCAACCGGGGATCGCGCCGCAACCGCATCCGGGTGAAGTCGCTGAGATCGATCCGGAGCAGGTGGTGCTGCAGCCGGAGATTGAACTCATCGACGGTATCTGGTGCCATCCGGGTGGTTGCCCAGCTGGCCACCCGAAGCACGAAGTCCCAATAGTGGTGCGAGAACCGATTCCGCTTCTCGGGACGCGCGGCCAACTCGGTATAGGTTTCATCGAGCGCTGCGACCAGACTCAGCCTGGCGCTGCTCTCCCGATTGGTCAGATGACGACCGCCCTCGTTCACGATATGGGTGCAGAGCGGCTCGTCCAGCAACACCAGAGCCCGCGCGTCCAGTAGGGTCAGCCAGTGTCCGAGGATGTCGTTGTGGACCGGGGTGCTACCGAAGCGAAGCCCGGTACGACGGTAGTGATCATTCCGGACCAGCTTGTTCCACGGGTAGTTGGAGAAGCCGAGGAGCCTCGGCACTTCGCCCAGCCGGGCAATCCGACGTGGCCCAACGGCGTACTGGCTCCACACACCGGTGTCGTAGGAGTTCATGCCGTCGGACTTGCGTGCCGCTCCGCGACGGTAGCGATAGGGCATGATCGCCGCATCGGCGCCCAGGTCGTCGAGCGCCTCGACGGCATTCAGCAGCGCCCCCGGATGGATCTGGTCGTCAGCGTCGAAGAAAAGCACATATCGGCCCTGCGCCCGGGCAAAGCCGTGGTTGCGCGCGATACCGGCACCCGCGTTGGCACCCAGTCCGACGACCTGCACCTCCGGTCGGTCAATGGCCAGCACCCGCTTGACCGAGTCGTCGGTCGAGCCGTCGTCGACGACGATCACCTCGATGCTGCGCTGCTCGATCTCGACGAACGAGCGGACCACCTTCGCGATGGTCGCGCTGGCATTGTGCATCGGGACCACGACGGACAGGTCGGGTCTGCTCGTCATGCCAGAACGTTAGCTGACCGGATCGGCACCCGGTGAGTCCTGATACCGGTGGTGATTCCTTCGAGCCACAGCACGAGATCGCCATCGTCATCCTCACTCAAGCCGACCGACCGGCGCAGTTGGCCAGAGCGGTGCGGTCGGTTCGCGATCAACGCCGTGTCCGAACCCAGCTCGTCTTGATCGAGAACGGCGTGTCATCCCCACCCGCCGACCTGGAGCGTCCGTCCGAGCTTGCCGACCTGCTGATCGTGCTGCGGGAGAACGTCGGCATCCCGGCCGGCCGCAACATCGGTGCCGCGAGCACCGACGCCGGGCTGGTGATGTTCCTCGACGATGACGCCGAGCTGCTCGACCCCGGGATGCTGGCGTCGGTCGTTGCCCGTTTCCAGGCCGACCCCCGGCTCGGCGCGATGGCGATCCGCTTGGTCGACGAGTCCGGCCTGACCCAGCGCCGGCACGTGCCACGACTAGGTGCCCGCTCCGCGGCGCGGTCGGGACCAGTCACCTACTTCGTCGGTGGTGCGTGCGTAGTGCGAACTGCCGCCTTTCGGCAGGTCGGTGGCTTCGACGCTCGGTTCTTCTATTCGATGGAGGAGTCCGATCTGGCCTGGCGGTTGCTCGATGCCGGCTGGTCGATCTGGTATTCGGCCGATCTGAGGGCCTTCCATCCTCGGAGCACTCCGGCTCGGCACCTCGACTACGCACGGTTGACCGCGCGCAACCGGTTGTGGATGGCGTGGCGCTCGCTGCCCGTTCCGTTCACGATCGCGTACCTGACCACCTGGACGGCGGCTGCCGTGGCCCGCGGCGCCCCGGCACGCGATGTGCTCGCCGGCTACCGCGATGGGCTCACCGCACTCCCCGCCCGGCGCCCGATGCGCTGGCGCACAGTCGCTCGGATGACCGCCTTGGGTCGGCCGCCGCTGCTCTGATCGCGCGGTGCCCCGCCCTCACGCTGCTAGCGCAATCCCCAGGCAGCGGCGTTCTGCTCTGGGTCGAGGCCCTGCGACCACAGCGCTGCCTTGTTGTCCCCGTCGTTGTCCATGATCCAGACCCGGGTCGCAGCATGATCTGGATGTTTGGGGTCCGGCGCCGTGCTCTTGTAGGCGATCTGACTGCCGGACGGGGAGAAGATCGGGTTCTGCTCATCGGCAGGGTCCTCGGTGAGCCTGGCCAGCTTGGCACTGCCGTCCGTGGTCACCGTGAAGACGTCGAAGTTGCCCCCCGACGTGCCATCGGCGACCCGGCGTCGGAACGCGATGTGCGACGCGTCCGGTGACCAGACAGGATCGGCGTCCTCACCGGCCTGGGTCGACTCCACCAGCAACCTGGGCTTCCCACCGTTCACCTCGACGGTGTAGAGGACGCCGCCATCCAGCTTCGAGTCCGAAGCGGCCCAATAGACCAGCTTTGAACCGTCGGGTGAGTAGGCGGGATCATCCACGCGTACGGTGCCGGACGGGACCGGGACCTTCGCGATCAACTCCCCGTCGAGAGTGAATCGATAGAGCCCGTACTTTCCCTTGGCGTTGACGCAGGGCACCGCGATCTCGCCGCCGGCCTCCAGCGGCACAGCCGGGTTCCAGGCCGGGCGAAACACCGTGTCGGCGCACTGCGAAGGCATCGGATTGAACAGCGCGCGGCCGTCGCCTGGTGAGGCAGCACCCTTCACCAGCAGCGTCCGTTTGCCCTCGTTGTTCAGATTCTGGAGGTAGATCACCGTGCGCCGATCGGGCGACAGGACCGGTCCCCCGTCCACTGCCGGGTCGGTTGTCAGCCGGGCGACCGGGGCCGCCGTCTCGGTGTCCGCGAGCCAGAGATCCCAGTTGTCGTCGACCTTTGCCGGCACGATCAACTGGCTGTCGGTCAACGGCGCAGAGATCGGCAGCCCGGCTGCGTTCACCGTGGCCGACGGGCTGACACTTGCTGATGCAGTGGATGGACCCAGGCTGGTCGAAGGTTGATCGCTGACCACCGGCACGTCTTTCGGACGGTTGAGGAGCGCGACCCCGGCAATGACACCGGCGATCAGGACAGCTGCCACGCCGGCGATGACGATGCCTCGCCGCCGGTTCGCGGCCCGATCGGGCCGCGGAGCTGCTGCTGGATCGACTGGCGCGGGCTTGGGCGTGTCCGGACTCGGCGGGACGGGCGGGGTGGCTGGCGTGGTCGGCTTCGGGATCGGTGCCGGTGTCGTGGGTGCCGGTGCCGTGGATGCGGGTGTCGTCGGCGGGGGCGTCGTCGGCGCGGATGTCGGCGCGACCGACGGGGTCGGCGGCAGCGCTGCCGCCCTGTCCGCGCGGTGTCCGAACTGCACCGCACCGAGAGCGATGTCGTGCTTGGGGTGGGTGTCGAGCGCGGTCGGGATCCCGAAGCGTTGCTGGACCAGCTCGCCGACGAGCGGGATCCGGCTGCTCCCGCCGACCAGCACGATCGCGGAGAGCCGGTCGGGGGTGACGTTCGCCGAGCGCAGCGCGCGCGCCATGGCGTCCATGGTCTCCTCCAGCGCCGGCCGAATCAGACCCTCGAAATCGCTGCGGGTGAACCGCAGGGTGGTGGAGAGTCCAGGCAGCGCGACAGGCAGCACGGCGTCCACGTCCGAGGACAGTGCCTCCTTGCAGTCCACACAGTCGCGGCGAAGGCGATTCAGCCCGAGGGTGGTCTGGGGATCATCGGGGTCGAGCTGCTCGATCCGGGAGCCGAGCAGACCGATGGCGTTCTGAAAGAGCGCCTCGTCGAAGTCGATGCCGCCCAGATGCTCGATTCCCTCGGGGACCCCGACCAACTCGAAGCCGTTGGCGGTCTTGGACAGGACACACGCGTCGAACGTGCCGCCGCCGAGGTCGTACACAGCGATCGTGCTGCCGATGTCCACCTTGTTCTGCGCCGCGTACTGCGCTGCCGCCGCCACCGGCTCGGGGCAGCGAATGACCGGGCCGACGTCGGCTATCGAAGCGACCTGGTCGAGCAGCTCGAGCTTGTAGGGGCCCCAGTTGGCCGGATGGGTGAGCACCACTTCGTTAGGTGCCGACCCCATCCGGTCGCGGGTCGTCAGCCAAACATGCCGCAGCAGGCGGGCGGTCAGACTCTGTGCAGAGTAGGGCGAGCCGGCCACCAGGATCGGGACCGAGTCACCGATTCGACGTTTGAACTCCCTGACCACCCGATCCGGCTCGGCCAGTCCGCGCCGCTCCGCCGATTCGCCACACATGAGCTGTCCGTCGGGCGCCAAGAACAGCACCGACGGAATCTGCAGCGCGCGGTTGCCGAGGCCGACCATCGTCGGGGGCTGACCGTTGGCGACGGCGGCGGCCGTGAACGTCGTGCCCAGGTCGACCCCTACGCGGTAGGACATACAGGTGCTCCCGATCCGGACGAGTGGGTACGAGGCCCGCCGCCGGACACCCGTCGGCTCGATCCTCCCCCATCCTCGGCCGATCCGTCATCACGATTCGGCATCCCAACCGAGCTGCTGGGTGCAAGATCTACCGGCTGCCCGGTCGCCGCGGACTCGATGACCGCATCGACTACGCGCATGGTGTCGAGTCCATCCCGGGCACTGCAGATCGGCTCCGCGTCGCCGCTGATCACGGCCGCGAAGTGGACGATCTGGTTGGCGAGCGGATCGCTGCGGTCTATCTCGATGGTGGAGGTCTCGAGAGGCTCCCACCAGGACGGCTTGCCGGCGAAGACCTTGAGCCGCATCGTCGGCACCGACAGCGACCCGGCCGTGCCGGCGATGTGATAGCAGTCCTCGTCCGGGTAGGTCGAATAGCTGGCATTCTCCCGTGAGGTCTGCTCCCAGGAGCGTGCCGAACCTGCCGCGTCGGACAGCAGGAACGTGCCCAAAGCACCGTTGGCGAAGGTGAACACCATCGCCGCCGTGTCCTCCACCGGAAAGCCGCGTACGGCATTGGACGCTACGGCCTGGACGCGCACGATCCGACCCAGCAGCTGCTGGAGGTTGTTCACCTCGTGGGTGAGATTGAGCAGGATCGGTCCGCCACCCGGCTCCCGACGCCAGCCGCCGCCGACGTCGAAGTAGTCGTCGGGCTTGTAAAACAGCGCGGTACCGGTCACCGCGACGATCCGCCCGAGCACGCCCTCGTTCACGACCTTCTTCGCCGTGGCCATGATCGGGCTGTAGTTGCGGTGATGCCCGGTCAGCACCGGTACGCCCGCCGACTCCCCCGCCTCGACGATCCGAACCGCACCCTCGATCGTGTCCGCCAGCGGCTTCTCCACGATCACCGGCACGCCAGCCGCGATGCACGCCAAAGCGCCCTCGACATGCAGCTGGTTCGGCGTCGCCAGGATGATCCCGTCGGGTTTGTCGCGTTCGAACAGCTCGGCCAAGGTCTGGTGGCAGACGACGCCAAACTTGTCGGCCACTGCCGGTCCAGCCGGTCCGGGATCGACGATCGACGCCAACTCGGCACAGTCGCTGGCGACGATCTCCTCGACGTGCCGGATCCCGATCAGACCAGCACCGACCACGCTGATACGAACACTGGCTGTCATCTGGGAGCGGCTCCTCATCGAGACGGGTGAGAGTCCTGCTATCGCAGCCGCACTGTATCCAACAGCCTTTCGCCAGCCATCGGACCACGGCGCGACATCCGTGAGTTGCCGGCCCCTTAGGCGGGTCCCAGCCTGACGGCCGAGCTTGCGGGATGGCGTCGTCACCTACGACGATCGTTTCGCAGACGCGGCACGGACCAACGGCATCACTGTCTTGACGCCGACCTGAGCGAAGCCAGGCGGACCAAGTCACTCCGACAACGCGGCCACCTTGAGCCGGCCTTTGGGTTTGAGCCAAGCCGAGAAGGGCTGCGAGGAGCAGCACCGCGAGTCCGGCAATGGCATCGACCAACAATTGGGTCTGCAACGACGCCAGTTCAGGCCTCGCGCTGACCGCGTACTCCGCTGCCTGCTGCGCGACGCCTCGATGGAGGAGGAGCGCCACTGTGGCACCGGTGGTGAGTACGAGCTTGATGACCACCCACCAATGCCGAAACAGTCCCCAGGGCGTCGCGAGGGCAACGACCACTCCCGATACGAAGGAGAGTCCCGCCAGCGGGACGATGACGACTGTGAGGAGGATGCTCAGGGCTGAGTAGAGACCGCTGGCGTCCATCGATTCGACGGCGAGGGCTGCCCCGACCGCAGCGACGGCGACGAATCCAACGACCGCTCCGATCCAGCCCACGGACGTTCCTGCATGGATCACGACCAGGCACCGTCGACCTCCTGGCGGGAGCGACGGCATCGTCAGTGCATCCGGTGCATGCCACCACCGCCAAGGTGCATGACGACGAAGACCACCGCACCAACGGCTGCGATCGAGAGCAGGACCACGACCCAGGTAGGCGTCGATCGAAGCCACCGTCTCATGCGATTTATCATGACATAGTGTATTGTTTAGATACAAACTGTCTCATCGCCAGTAGCATGGATCCGTGCCGAAGTTGTGGGAAGCGACCATCGAGGGCCACAAGGACTCCGTGAAGCTAGCGATCGTGCAGGCGACAGCAAAGCTGGTTCACCAGGACGGGTTCACCGGCCTCACGATGTCGGCGATCGCCGAGACAGCTGGGATCAGCCGAGCAACGCTCTACCGGTACGTCAAGGACTCCGCCGAAGCAGTCGAACTCTGGCACGCACACCAGATCGGCGACCACCTGCGTCAACTCCAGGCGGTCGCGGCAGCCACACCCGAGGATGAGCGACTTTCTACTGTCATCGAGCGCTATGCGATCAGTCGACAACACCAACACGGCGACCAAGACCACAGTGCCCTTCATCGGTCGGCAGCAGTGAGCGACGCAAGGGAAACCGTTGCAGCACTCCTGCACGAGTTGATCATCGCGGACTCGGAGGCTGGTGCAATCCGCACCGACGTGCCCGTCGACGAACTGGTGCAGTACGCGATGGCGTCATTAGAGGCGGCAGCGTACCTACCGGATCGCGATGCAGCGTTGCGCCTGGCGCACCTCGTGGAGCAGTCCCTACGACCCCGGAACCCAATCGGCACAATGGAGGTCTGAGGTCCTCATCAGTACCACCGACGCTGGAGTTGGAGACACGACCATGACAGCGATATCTGATCACGACGCCTACATCGCTGCTGCGCCGGAATCCTTCCGTGCGACGCTGGCGCGGCTGCGCGAGTTGCTAGCCCAAGCTCTGCCGCAGGCCGACGAGGTCGTGATGTACAACATGCCGGGATTCAAGATCGGCGGCTTGGTGGTCGCGAGCTATGCGGCGTTCAGCAAGCAGTGCGGGGTGTACTTCCTTCCGAGCGCCATCTCCCAGCACAGTGAGGAAATCGCCGCCGCCGGCTTCAAGGCCACGAAGACCGGGATCACGTTTACCCCGCGCAAACCCCTACCGGACGACCTCGTCCGACGCCTAGCGCGGACGGCATGTGCCGCGGCTCTGACCTCGCAGGTCTGAACACTCAATCCATGGTGGGCGATACTGGGTTCGAACCAGTGACCTCTTCGGTGTGAACGAAGCGCGCTACCACTGCGCCAATCGCCCCCTGCCCTGTCGGGCGACGCCAACCATATCCCATCGCAGGCGCTGTCCCCACATTCTGACCATGCAGAGGGTGAGACATCGATGTGGATCATCGACTGGTGCGCTGTGGTGGCTTCACGTCAATCGAAGCCACCCTGGGGCACCAGTGAGTGAGCACTCACTCCGGCATCTGCCGGCCGGACGGCCCGCTGCCGACTCGCCGATCAACCGCGGCTAGCAGGCGCCCGAAGTCGGCCGGGGTCGGCAGCCAGGTGAGCAGGTGGGTGACGTTGCGCAGCGCGTACCCGCACCGCTCGGCCGCGTCGGCGAGCGTCGCTGCCGGGTCTCATCCCGCAGACCGGCCAGCAGGTCCTTCGCCGACGGCGCAGGCGGTCGATCAAGGACGCGGGCCTGGGCCCGCATCAAGGTCCTGGTCAGGGGTCGACGAGTTCGGCGCTCCTGGCCAGGAAGTGGGCTGCGATCTCGGTGGTCTTCGGCCCGGGTGCGGCGTGGTCGATGCCGTCCCAGCGCGAGATCGCCTGCACATCACGCAGCGACGAGGTGAGGAACACCTCGTCCGCTTCGGCGGCCTCGGCGAGGGTGAAGTCGTCTTCCACCACATCGCACCACTCGACCACCAGTTCGCGGGTGATGCCCGCCAGGCAGCCCGCCGCCAGTGGCGGGGTGACAACCCGGCTACCGAACACGCAGAAGACGTTGGTCCCGGTCCCCTCGCAGACGTCGCCCGTCGTGTTCAGGAAGATCGTCTCGGCGGCGCCCCGGGAGCGCGCGTACGCCAGCCCACGGACGTTCTCGGCGTACGAGGTCGATTTGACCCCGGTCAGGGCCCCGTTCTCGTTCCGTCGCCAGGGAGCCGTGACGACGGTGCCGATCGCTGGTGCCGGATCCATGGGCTCGGCGATCACCACCAGGTTGGGCGGGCCGTACGCGGCCTGGGATCCGAGCGGCCCCGGACCGCCGGTGTAGGTGATCCGAACCTTCCCGAACTGCCAGTCCTGGCCGGCGCAGACCGCGTCGATCGCACCGCGGACGACGGCGTGATCGGGAGGCGGCAGTTCCAGCGATTTCGCAGACCGAGAGAGTCGCTCGAGGTGACGCTGCACGGCAAACGGGCCCGCCGCCGTGATCTTGAGCGCTTCGAAGGCGCCGTCGCCGACAACGAGGCCGTGGTCGGTGACCGGCACCGCAGGCGTCTCGCCATCCCCGTAGAGTCGGCCGTTCAGCCAGATCGTGCGGGCGGGTCTGATCAGCGTCGGGCGGGTCTCGGGGGTCGTCGGCGCGCTCATAGCGAGAGCCTAGACCGGGCCCCAACACGCACCGCCGAGACGGTTTGGCTTCCGGCGCGTACTCGGCTATTGTTCCTGACCGCGCCACGGACCGGATTCACTCCGGAAAGCAGCGCAACGCGGACGTGGCTCAGTTGGTAGAGCATCACCTTGCCAAGGTGAGGGTCGCGGGTTCGAATCCCGTCGTCCGCTCGGAGCGAGTCTCGCCCATCCCTTCGGGAGAGCAGTGTTCTCCAGTCCATCAAGGGGGAAGCGAACTCCTCAGGGTGGAGTGGCCGAGAGGCGAGGCAACGGACTGCAAATCCGTGTACACGGGTTCAAATCCCGTCTCCACCTCGGGCGATTGGCGCAGCGGTAGCGCGCTTCCCTGACACGGAAGAGGTCACTGGTTCGAACCCAGTATCGCCCACCAACAAGAACGCCTGGCTCTTGCGCCCTCGATGGGATCGTCGAGAAGGAGCAGTCGCCGCCGACAAGGCGCAGATGCAGGCGAAACCTGCGATTTCGGGTGTGCCTGCTCCTTTTCGATGACGTCCTCTCCTTCTAGATGACTTCCTCTCCTTCTCGATGACCAGGTGCGGAGCGATGGGGCCCTCAAGGTCGAGGGGTGGCGCGGCAGCCCACCTGAAGCTGCCCTGACACTTCCTTCACGTGGCCGGCTGACCCGGGAAGCCAACCCTGATCAGAGACGATGCCGTGCAGCGCCGCCCAGACCGCGAAAGCCGTCGACTGACGGAAACGCGGCGACTCTGCGCGGACCTTGTTCCCCTGTCGCAGGGACCTTCTCCCCTAGGCTTGACGGGTGGCTGGCTGGGAGGACGTGAGGGGGGTTGCGGCGCGCGTACGCCAACGCATCCCGCGGCCAGTCCGCTTTCGTCTCGGCCAGATCTGGGAGGTCATCAGCCGCACGGTCGGCATCTGCTTTCGCTACCGGGTCACCGGGCTGGCGGCCGAGGCCGCCTTCTTCGCCGTCCTGTCCCTCCCGCCCCTGATCTTCGCCCTGATGGGTGCCGTCGGCTATGTCGCCCAACGGTATGAAGGTGCGACCGTCGATGACTTCCGCGACGAGGTCCTGGAGATGAGCAGCCGGGCCCTCACCCCGGACGCGGTCGACACCTTGATCAAACCCACCCTCGACGACGTCTTGTCCGGCGGTCGATTCGACATCATCTCGATCGGCTTCGTACTGGCAGTCTGGTCCGGCTCGCGGGCCCTCAACGTGCTCGTCGACACGATCACGATCATGTACGGCCTCGCCGGCCTGCGGAACATCGTCAAGACCAGGCTGCTGTCCTTCGCGCTGTACGCCTTCTTCCTGGTGATCGGCGCGATCGTGCTGCCACTCGTGCTGGCCGGGCCGACCCTGGTCGACCACCTGCTGCCGACCCGACTGGAGTTCCTCAACAACCTCTACTGGCCGATCGTGCTGGTCGGCACCGCCTGCGTACTCGCCGGCCTGTTCCACCTCTCCGTCCCGGTGCGCACTCGCTGGATATCGGAGATGCCGGGCGCCGGCCTCACCCTGGCCATCTGGCTCGGCGGCAACTGGGTGCTCCGAGCTGTGTTGATCGCCTCGGCCGGCTCGACCACGATCTACGGCCCCTTGGCCGCACCGATCGCCTTCCTGGTGTGGACCTTCGTGACTGCCATGGCCGTGCTGATCGGAGCCGCCTGCAACGCCGCCATTGATTTCGTCTGGCCCCGGCTCTCCGGCATCGACCATCGACGCACCTATAAGGCCACGACCGTGCCAGCCAGCTCGCCGCGCCTTCGTGAGGCACTGGACGCCGAGACCGCCGAGAGCCTGATTCCCATCCTCCCCGAGCAGCCGACGGGACAGCCCAAGGACCCAGCCAGCCGACGGCTTCAGCCCCCATCGACCTGACCACCGACGTCAATATCACATTGTGAACAGCATTCTCATATGTCGAGATTTCAAGTTGCTTTCGCTCGTCCGGTGACAAAGGCTGTCGGTATGCGTCCCGCTCCCCTGCCCTGCTGCTGCTCGCACCATGCGTTCAGCACCGGCATGTGGGCGGCGGAGCTGACTGTGCGTCGCTTCGTCGACCTCGCGCGGACCAAGTCGATGATGTGTCACGCGCTCGCGCGCTGACAACCGCCGACCATCGCCGTCACCCCCCAAAGGCGGCCAACTCCGCGACTGAGGATCCGATGACCCAGACCCCCACAGCACCCCCTGCCCGCAAACCTGCCGCACGCGCCGCTCGCAAGCCGCGCGGCGAAGGCCAGTGGGCGCTCGGTTACCGCGAGCCGCTCAACCCGAACGAGCAGTCCAAGAAGGACGACAACCCGCTCAACGTCCGCGCCCGGATCGAGAACATCTACGCCCACCGCGGCTTCGCCAGCATCGATCCCGGTGATCTGCGCGGCCGATTCCGCTGGTACGGGCTCTACACCCAGCGCAAGCCCGGCATCGACGGCGGCAAGACCGCCACCCTCGAGCCGCACGAGCTGGACGACGAGTACTTCATGCTCCGGGTCCGGATCGACGGCGGCGCCCTGACCACCGAGCAGCTGCACGTGATCGGCCAGATCAGCGTCGAGTTCGCTCGCAACACCGCCGACATCACCGACCGGCAGAACATCCAGCTGCACTGGATCCGCGTCGAGGACGTGCCGGAGATCTGGCGCCGGCTCGAGGCGGTCGGTCTTTCCACGACCGAGGCCTGCGGCGACTGTCCGCGGGTGATCCTGGGCTCGCCGGTGGCCGGCATCGCCGCCGACGAGATCATCGACCCGACCAACGCGATCAGGGCCATCGTCGACCGCTACATCGGCGATCCGCAGTTCTCCAACCTGCCCCGCAAGTTCAAGACCGCAATCACCGGCCATCCCCTGCAGGACGTGGTGCCGGAGATCAACGATGTCGCTTTCGTCGGCGTCGTGCACCCAGAGCTGGGACCGGGCTTCGACCTGTGGGTCGGCGGCGGCCTGTCGACCAACCCGATGCTCGCGCAGCGACTCGGCACCTGGGTGGCCGAGGAGGACGTCGCCGAGGTGTGGGCCGGAGTGTGCGCGATCTTCCGCGACTACGGCTATCGCCGGCTGCGCAGCCGCGCACGGATCAAGTTCCTGATCGCGGACTGGGGCCCCGAGAAGTTCCGCGAGGTGCTGGAGACGAAGTACCTGCAGCGCAAGCTGCCCGACGGTCCGGCACCCGAGACGCCGGCGCGGCCGGGCGACCACGTCGGTGTCAACCTGCAGAAGGACGGCAACTACTTCATCGGCCTGTCACCCATCGCCGGCCGGACGGGCGGTCAGGCGCTGATCGACCTGGCCGAGCTGGCCGAGGCGCACGGTTCGTTCCGGCTGCGCGCGACTCCGATGCAGAAGATCCTGGTCCTCGACGTGGCCAAGGAACGGGTCGACTCGCTCGTCGCCGGAGCCGAGCAGCTCGGTCTCTCGGCTCGACCCCGTGCCTGGCGACGGTCGGTGATGGCCTGCACCGGCATCGAGTTCTGCAAGCTCGCCATCGTGGAGACCAAGGCGCAGGCGGCCCGCGTGGTCAACGAGCTCGAGCAACGGCTCGGCGAGCTGGACACCCCGATCACCGTCAACCTCAACGGCTGCCCGAACTCGTGCGCACGCATCCAGGTCGCCGATATCGGCCTGAAGGGACAGTTGGTGCCCGGTCCGAATGGCGACCAGGTCGAGGGCTACCAGGTGCACCTCGGCGGCGGACTCGGCCTCGACGCCGGCTTCGGCCGCAAGCTCCGCGGGCACAAGGTGACCGCGGACGAGTTGCCGGACTACGTCGAGCGAGTCGCCAAGAACTTCCTCGCCGAGCGCAACGATGGCGAGCGGTTTGCCCAGTGGGTTGTGAGGGCCGATGAGTCAGCACTCGCATGAGCGGCTCGACGCCCGCGCCCGCTGCCGGGTCGGGACACGCGAACCGGCAGGCGGTGATGTATTGCCCCTACTGCGCGGAAGAGACGCTGTTTCCGCTGGAGGACCACGGCTGGGAATGCCGGAGCTGCCAGCGCGCGTTCAGCGTGAGGTTCCTCGGGCTGAGACCGGCACGGGGCCAGGGAAAGCCGCAACCATGACCGCTCTCGATCTCGGGCACCGCGCCCCACAGCCAAGCGATGACCTTCGCGGGCTCGCCCGGCGTGCGAACGAGGAACTGGCCGGGGCCAGTGCCCTCGACATCCTCAGCTGGGCGTACGCGACGTTCGGTGCCGGTCTGGCCGTGACGTCATCCCTGGCCGACACGGTGATGGTGCACCTGGCCGAGCGCGTGGCGCCAGGCATCGACGTGCTGTTCCTCGACACCGGCTATCACTTCGCCGAGACGATCGGGACCCGGGACGCGGTCGCCGCGATCCATAACGTCAACCTGATCTCGCTGACCCCCGCGCAGAGTGTGGCCGAGCAGGACGCCACCTGGGGCAAGGACCTGTTCGCCAGCGATCCCGACCAGTGCTGCGCGCTGCGCAAGACCGCTCCGCTCGATGCGGCACTGGCCGGCTACACGGCCTGGGCAAGCGGCGTCCGGCGGGCCGACTCCGCAGCGCGGGCCAACACCCCGCTGGTCGAGTGGGACATGCGCCGCAAGATCGTGAAGGTCTTCCCGATCGCGGCCTGGTCCGACGACGAGGTCGCCGACTACATCGAGGCCAACTCCTTGCTGGTCAATCCCCTGTTCGAAGATGGCTACACCTCGATCGGCTGCGCGCCCTGCACCACTCGAGCTTCAGCCGATGATCCGCGCGCGGGCCGCTGGGCGGGCCTGGCCAAGACAGAATGTGGAATCCACCGATGAACGCTGACCTCACCACTCCAGGCACCGCCCGGGGCGCGACCCTCTGGTTCACCGGGCTGCCGTCCGCAGGCAAGTCGACGATCGCCCATGCACTCGCGGACCGCCTCCTGCTCGACGGCTACCGCGTCCAGGTGCTCGACGGCGACGCCGTCCGGCCTTACCTTTCCGCAGGACTGGGCTACAGCCGCGCCGACCGCGACGTCAATGTGAAGCGGATCGGCTGGGTCGCCCGGCTGCTGGCCAGCCACGGCGTGATCGTGCTGGTGCCAGTCATCGCCCCGTACGCCGCCGCTCGTGCCGCGGTCCGGGAGGATCATGCCGAGGCCGGCGTACCGTTCGGCGAGGTGTTCGTCGCCACCTCCTTGGCGGTCGCCGAGAGCCGGGATGTCAAAGGCCTCTACGCCAGGGCCCGGGCCGGCGAGATCTCCGGCATGACCGGGGTCGACGACCCGTACGAGCAACCCACATCCGCGGAGTTGAGCATCGACACAGCCGCCGTACCACTGGAGCAGTCGGTCGAACAGGCCTATGCCCTGGTCACCGACCTCATCGAACCGAAGGCCGCAGACCTGGTGGGGTCGGACGCATGATGACCCAAGCGATCCGACCGCTCACCGAGCTGCAGGCTCTGGAATCGGAGTCCATCCACATCTTCCGTGAGGTGGCGGCCACCTTCGCCAAGCCGGTGATGCTGTTCTCCGGTGGCAAGGACTCCGTCGTCATGCTGCACCTGGCCGCCAAGGCGTTCTGGCCGGCACCGATCCCCTTCGGGCTGCTGCACGTCGACACCGGCCACAACTTCGCCGAGGTGCTGACCTTCCGCGACTGGGCGGCCGAGTTCTACGGTGCCCACCTGGCCGTGGCCAAGGTCCAGGACTACATCGACGACGGCAGACTGCGGGAGCGGCCCGACGGGCAGCGCAATCCGCTGCAGATCGTGCCACTGCTGGAAGCCATCCAGGATGGCCGCCACGATGCCGTCTTCGGCGGTGCCCGGCGGGACGAGGAGCGCGCCCGGGCCAAGGAGCGCGTGTTCAGCATGCGCGACGAGTTCGGCCAGTGGGACCCGCGCAACCAGAGGCCGGAGCTGTGGTCGCTCTACAACGGCCGCCATCTGCCGGGCGAGCATGTCCGGGTCTTCCCGCTGTCGAACTGGACCGAACTGGACGTCTGGGACTACATCGAGGCCGAGAAGATCGAGTTGCCGACCATCTACTACGCCCACGAGCGTGAGGTCGTCCAGCGCGACGGCATGTGGATGGCGGTGACCGAGGTGACTCCCGCCCGGGACGGCGACGTGGTCGAGCGGCGTTCGGTTCGCTACCGAACGGTCGGCGACATGTCCTGCACCGCTGCGGTGCTGTCGGTCGCCACCACGGTGGCCGACGTGATCACCGAGGTCGGCGTGAGCACACTGACCGAGCGTGGCGCCACCCGAGCCGACGACCGGCTGACCGAGGCCGCGATGGAGGACCGGAAGCGAGAGGGGTACTTCTGATGGCAGCGCGTACCGGCACGGCCACCAAGACCGGGGGCCGCACGATCCTGCGGCTCGCCACCGCGGGCTCCGTGGACGACGGCAAGTCGACCCTGGTCGGCCGGCTCCTCTATGACACGAACTCGGTGCTCGCCGACACCCTCGATCACGTCGAGCAGGTCAGCAAGCGCAAGGGGCTCGCCAGCGCCGATCTGGCTCTGCTGACCGACGGTCTGCGGGCCGAGCGCGAGCAGGGCATCACGATCGACGTCGCGTACCGCTATTTCGCGACGCCGGCCCGCAAGTTCATCCTGGCCGACTGCCCTGGGCACGTGCAGTACACCCGGAACACGGTCACCGGCTCCTCCACCGCGGATGTGATCGTGCTGCTGGTCGATGCCCGCAAGGGTGTGGTCGAGCAGACTCGCCGACACCTTGCCGTAGCCTCGCTGCTGCGGGTCCCACACGTGGTGCTGGCCGTCAACAAGATCGACCTGGTCGACTATTCGCAGGACCGGTTCACCGAGATCGCGACCGAGTTCGCCCTGCTGGCCCGCAGCCTGAATGTGTTCGACATCCACTGCATCCCGGTGTCGGCGACCGAGGGTGACAACGTCGCGATCCGCTCGGACAGGATGTCCTGGTACGACGGCCCGACCGTCCTCGGCTATCTGGAGAGCGTCGACATCACCCCGTTGGCCACCTTCGCCGACTTCCGGTTCCCGGTCCAGCAGGTGATCCGACCACAGACCGCCGGGCTCGCTCCGTGGGCCGCTCAGACCCCGAGCTTGACCGCCGACTACCGCGGATACGCCGGACAGATCGCCTCCGGCACCGTACGCGTCGGCGACGAGATCATCGTCCTACCACGCGGCTCGCACACCACGGTCGAGGCCATCGACACCGCCGACGGTCCCCTCGACCTGGCGGTCGCCGGCCAATCGGTGATCCTGCGGCTCGCGGCTGACATCGACATCTCCCGGGGGGACCTGATCGTCGGTCCGGACACCCCGCCGGTGCCGCTGAAGGAAATCACCGCGACCGTGTCCTGGTTGACCGATCGGGAGCTGGCGGTCGGGGCCCGGGTGCTGATCCAGCACGGCACCAGCATCACGAAGGGGCTGATTCGGGCCATCGAGGCTAAACTCGACCTCGGCGGCGACGGTGAGCACCCCGTGTGGACCGACACCGACGTCCTGACGCTCAACGACATCGCACGGCTTCGGATAGCACTGGCCAGTCCGCTGCCGATCGACGCCTACAAGGAGCATCGGGGCACGGGAGCCTTCATCATCGTCGATGCGCAGGATGGCTGGACGCTGGGCGCCGGGATGGCCGGCCCACCCGCGTTCTCCGTCGCGCACCGACCGGCGCCAGACGAGTTCGACGACTTCGACGACCCAGATCTCCTGAACGACACAGACGAGAACGCAGGTAAGGAATGACCGCCCCCTCATTGATTCTGGTCGGCTATGGCAGCGACGACCCACGGGTCGCGCAGGTCAGCCATGACATCCGGGCGGGGGTGCTGGCGGTCCGTCCCGAGCTGGACGTGCACGTCGCCTTCGTCAGTGAGGGCAGTCCGAGCGGGCTGCAGGTCACCGCGAAGCTGGCCAAGCGCGGCGTCGAGGAAGCCGTCATCGTGCCCCTGCTGCTGTCGGACGCCTTCCACGCACACGCGGAGTTCCCCAGTCTGCTCGCCCAGATCGGTGCCGCGGGTGGCATCAAGGTCGCGGCTTCCCGACCGGTGGGGCCGGAGGCTCAGCTGCTGTCGGTCGTGGATCGCCGACTGCGGGACGCCCTGCGGGCCCGGCGGGCCAGTGAGCTGGACGGTCTGGTGTTCGCCGCCATGGGCAGCACCGACGTACGCAGCAACGCCATCATCACCCGGCGGGCCCGCCAGTGGGCGACCCATCACCGGCTGCCCTGCCTGACCGCGTTCGGTGCGGTGTCCGGGCCGTCGGCCGCCGAGGCGGTCCGTACCCTGCGCAGCCAGGGCCGTCGCCACGTCGCGGTGGGCAGCTGGTTCCTGTCCGCCACGCCGCTGTTCGTCCGCGAGGCCACCAGTGCTCTGGCGGCCGGCGCGGTGGCGGTCTCCGATCCGCTCGGCGCCGGACCCGAGATCGCCGAGGTCGTGCTCAGCCGCTATGTGGTCGCGGCCATGGAACTGGTCGATCTGGAACCCGAAGAGGGTGCCGAGACCGAGGAAGCCCCAGTCCGGCACCTCAGCGTGGTGTCTGCCTGATTCAATGGTCGTGCTCGCTGGGACCGCCCTTCGAGCCCGGCTACTTCGTCGTCGTGAGGAGAGGAAAGAACGCCTCTCCTCACTCCTCCTCAGCACACCGGCGGGCGGCCCCGGCCGCTCGCACTTCTATTCCGGCAGCTTCTCGTGGAACAGCTGCAGGTCGGAAGGCTGCCTCAGCAGCGGCTCCAGTTCGGCGTTGCCGCGCTGGTTGTGCTCGGAGGCCATGTGAGCGTCCCAGTCGGCCCGTGACCGGAACTTCTCGATCATCACCCAGATGTCGCGATGGTCGTCGATGCCCTGCGTCAGGTGCATGAACTCACAGCCCTCCTCCTGCTGGGAGGCAGCGCGCATCTTGTGCAGCTGGGCCTCCGCCTCGGCGAGCTTGTCGGTCTTGGGATAGATCGTCACCACCAGGAACAGGGGGTTCGGATTGGCCATCTCGTGCCTTCCTTGTCTTGTCAGTACGTGGGTTGCGGGTTTCGCCGACTGCCGAGCGGCAGCGACAAGCATGGGTGGTTGCCGGGGGCACGCTACATCGCGGCGAGGCGCTGCTTCTCCTCTGCGACATCGAAACCGGCCTTCGGCCAGGTCAATCCGAGCGCGCGGAGGTGCTCGTCCAGCAGCGCCGCGACGGCCCAGTTGCGATACCACTTCCGACCGGCCGGAATCACGTACCACGGTGCGGCATCGGTATTGCATCGTTCGAGAGCGTCGGCGTACGCAGCCTGATAGTCCGACCACTTCGCGCGCACGTCGAGGTCACCGGGGTTGTACTTCCAGTGCTTGGTGGGATCGTCCAGCCGCGCCTGCAACCGCCCGAGCTGATCCTCGGGCGTGATGTGCAAGTAGCACTTGATGATCGTCGTGCCGGCATCGGCCAGCTTCTGCTCCCAGTTGTTGATCAAAGCGTAGCGGCGTGACCAGACCTGCTTGGTGGCCAGCTCGTTGACGCGGGCGATCAGCACGTCCTCGTACTGTGAGCGATCGAAGATGCCGATCATCCCCGGCCCAGGCAGGGCGTTGGTGATCCGCCACAGGAACGGGTGCTGGCGCTCCTCGGCGGTTGGCGCCTTGAACGAGGTGATCTTGACGCCCTGCGGGTCGACCAGACCGATGGCATGCCGGATGATCCCGCCCTTGCCGGACGTGTCCATGCCCTGCAGGATCACCAGCACATTCCGTGCCGAGTCCCCCGAGCGACCGTTGGCGAACAGACACTCCTGGCGGTCGGCCAGCGAGGTCCCCAGCTGATCCATCAGTGCGGGGACGTGATCCTTGCCCAATCCCGGAAACCCGGGGGTGGCCCTGCTGTCCAGGGCGGCGAGATCGACCGGCCCGGCCGGCAACCGCAGGACCTCGCTCAGCGTCTGCTTCGGCGGCGGCTCCGGTGGATGCACGGGTGCAGCCGCCACGCCTTTGTGCTTCTTCGACTTCTTCGAGGCCACGCGGGCATTCTGCCGTACGCCGGTCCCGGGTGTCAGGATGGGCTGGTGCGCCTGCTTCATCACGCGGACCCTCGACCATCCGCCGAGCTCAGCCGAGCAGACCTGATCGATCTCTATCGCTGGCCCGAAGGCGGCTCCGGACCGGTCGTCCGGAGCAACTTCGTCTCGACCCTCGACGGATCGGTGCAGGGTCTGGACGGGCGCTCCGGATCGATCAACACCGAGAGCGACCACGAGATCTTCGCGCTTCTCCGGGCGTTGTCGGACGTGATCATGGTGGGTGCCGGGACTATCCGCGCCGAGGGCTATCAGGCCGTGGATCTGCAACCGTGGCAGCGATCCATCAGGTCGGCCGAAGGCCTCGCACCCTTCCCGATCCTGGTGGTGGTCACCAGGTCGCTCCACCTCGATCCGGCGTTCGCGGCGCCACCCGTCGAGCACGGTCCGGTGATCGTGGTGACCAGCGGGGACCATGAGCCGGGCACGATCGAACCGCTCCGTGACGCGGGCGCGGAGGTGCTGCAGGTGCCAGGACCGACCGTCAACCTCGGCTGGGTGCTGGATTCGCTCGCCGCGCGGGGCGAGCGTCGGATCCTGACCGAGGGCGGCCCCAGCCTGCACCGTGATCTGCTGGCTGCCGGACTGGTCGACCGGCTCTCCCTCACCCTGGCCCCCAGCGTCGTCGGCGGTGTCGGGCACCGCTCCACTGCCGGGGCCGCGTTGCCCGAGCGCGCCGACTTCGACCTGGACTTCGTGCTGCTCGCCGACGACCAGACCCTGTTCACCAACTACCGGCGTCAGGTTGCTGACTGACGTCAGGGCGGTGCGTCGCCGAGATCTCGTGTCAGCGGCGGGCCCTAGGCTCGGCCCGTGACGCCTATCTGGTACGACGGCGGCGAGTTCAAGCTCTACTTCTACAGCCGCGAGGAGCACCGCCTTCCGCATGTCGCCGTGATGGCTGGACGCCGACGGCTTGCGACGGTGGCTGTCGAGACCGGGGAGATTCTCGCCGGCTCACTGACTGCCCAGCAGCATCGGAAGATCAAGAAACTCCTAGCGCGCCACGCGGACTCGGCGGTCGCTGCATTCGAGGCAGCGCTGCGGCAGGAACCGATCGCTAGACTGGATCGAGATCTGAGGGTGGTGACAAGAGATGAGTTCAGCTGACGTCTCAGCGAGAGTCGATCCCTACTTGGTGTTGGTGACCGACGTGCGCGTGCTCGGGCGCTACGTGCTCGAGCTGACCTTTGACACCGGTGAGACCAAGATCCTCGACATGGAGCCTTTGATGTGGGGGCCGGTCTTCCAACCGGTCCTCGTCGACTACAACCTCTTCTGCCAGGTCGCGGTCGATCACGAGGCGGGGACGATCTCGTGGCCCACCGGTGCCGATTGGGCCCCCGATGAGCTCTACCTCAAGTCAAAAGCAGCCGTGCCGGCCTGAGGTCCCTTCAGCGATTGTGTGATCCGAGCTCGACCACGATGTCCAGGTGCCCTGCGTGGCGCGCATACTCAGCCAAGACATGGAAGCAGATCCACTCGAGGGTTGGTGGGTCGGCGTCGAATCGGCCGCCGAGGCTCGCCACGGTGTCGAGGGGATGACTCGCGAGGATCTCCCGCGTTCTCTTTCCGATCTCCTGGAGTCGGTTGGCGAGCTGCTCGCCGGTGACAGCCGACGGCACCTGCCAGTGAGCCCGATTCGCCGCAGTCGGATCTGATACGTCCCAATCGCCCCACGGATCGTCGACGGGCTCCCCGAGGAAGCCCCAGATGAACCATCGCTGCTCCATGTGCAGCACGTGGGACAACAACTCCAGCGGACTCCAGCCCGAAGGCACGCGCGGGAGACGTCTCTCGATCGGAGACAGACGCAGTGTGCCGCGAATGACGTCCATCCGCACCCAGTCGAGGTAGTCGGCCCACCGCTGCGCACCCGGCACGCCCGACTTCGGTGGTTCGCCCGAGTTCCTGGCCATTCGGCGATCTTCGGTTCCCACGTCCGTCAACTTAGTGTCATCCGATCCGATTGCCGTCCTCGTCCCAGTGGCTCGCGACCTTCTTGCTCGGCTGCACGCGAGGCGGTTCGCCCGGCATCTTCGGATAGTCCGGCGGGAAGTTCAGCTCGCCCCCTGGCAGGGTCTCCCAGAGCTGCAGCAACGGCTCGAGCGGATAGGCGACCTCGTCCATGTCCGCCCACGGATCCCCGTCGGCCAGGTAATCCGGGACCGTGGTCAGGTTGAACTCACGCGGATCGGTGATCTCGGCCAGCCGCTCCCAGGTCATCGGCGTGCTGACCGGGGCCCCAGGTCGGGCCCGCAGACTCCAGGCGCTCGCGATGGTGCGATCCCGGTTGTTCTGGTTGAAGTCGATGAAGATCCGCTGGCCCCGTTCCTCCTTCCACCAATTCGTGGTCACTCCGCCGTCTCGCCGTTCCAGCTCACGGCCGAAGCCGATGGCGGCGTGACGTACGTCCTCGAAGGTGTGGTCGGGCTGGATCCGTACGTAGATGTGGATGCCTCGATTGCCGCTGGTCTTCGGATAGCCGCGCATCCCGAGCTCCTCGAGCAGTTCCCGGGCAACACCTGCGATCCGTTGTGCATCGGCGAAGGTGGTGCCGGGCTGCGGGTCGAGATCCAGCCGAAGCTCGTCGGGGTGGTCGACGTCGGGGCGACGTACCGGCCAGGGATGGAAGGTCAGGGCACCCATCTGTGCCGCCCAGACCAAGGCCGCCGGCTCCGTCGGACACAACTCGTCGGCGGTCCGGCCGCTGGGAAAGGTGACCTTGACGGTCTCGACGAAATCGGGTGCGCCCTTGGGCAGCCGCTTCTGATAGAAGCCGTCAGCTTCGCGGTCCTGAGTACCGATCGCCAGTCGCATCCCCTCGCGCCAGCCGTCGGGCCACCGTTCCATCGCGGTCGGACGTTCACCGAGGGCACGCATCAGCGGCTCTCCAACAGCTGCGAAATATTCGCAGACCTGGAGCTTCGTGACCGCGGGAGTGCGCTCGGTCGCCTCATAGATGATCCGGTCAGGACTGGAGACCCGTACCTCGCGCTCCCCTGCCGTCACGGTCGCCGCTGCGCTCTTCGCCATAGCGCCACGCTAATGCCGCCGGTTGAGCCTGGCGACCGCACCGGAAAGGACCGTCGCGAAGCCGGTCCATCCGGCGTACGCACCCAGGGCGGTCGCCTTGCCGGGCCCGGTCGCGGCGGCCCGCCGAGCGAGATCCGTCGACGACGCGGCGAGCAGCGCCGACCACAGCGTGGCGAGCGGCAACCGGTGCAGCCGGAAGAACACCACGCTCCAGCCGGAGTTCAGAGCCAGGTTGACGGTCAGCGCCCTCCAGAAGGCCGCCGCATCGGCCTCGCGCCCCTGGTCCTCCAGTTCGGCGATCGTCGCCGTGGCAGCCACGGTGATGGCGGCGTACAACGAGGTCCAGACAACCGGGAAGGCTGCCGGCGGCGGCTGCCAGCGCGGCTTGCGGAGCCGGCGATACCAGCTGGAGTCCGGTGTCGTCGCGACCGAGCCGACGACCGCGCAGGCGGCCACCGCCGCGCCGACCTGGAGCACTGTGCGACTCCAGCGCTTCGGGTCGGTCCCGGCGAGCGCGCACCGTACCGCCTTGTCGTAGCCGAGCAGGCCGCCGGCCGGATCGCCGAGCAACCGGGACGCGTCGCCGTCTCGTCGCACGGCCTCGTGGATCAGGCTGCCGACGAGGGGCTTGGCGACCCCGGCGGCCACGGGCGTGACCAGACCGACCCAGTGGGAGGCGAGCCACGGTGTCAGCACTGGGACCGTCGCCACCAGCCGAGGCGCCAGACCGGCGAGCCGGGCATACCGCTGCATCATCTCGGCATAGGTGAGCACCTCGTCCATACCGATGTCGATCGTGCGATTGACTTCGGGAGCCAACTCAGCCGCCCGGACGAGGTAGTGCACGGCATCGTCGACGGCGATGGGTTGGATCCGGTTCTGCAGCCACTTCGGGCCGACCATGACCGGCAGCCGCTCGGTGAGATGGCGCAGCATCGCGAAGGACGCCGAGTCCGCGCCGAGCACCACTCCCGCCTGCAGCACCGCGGTGGGAACGCCGGATGCCAGCAGGATCTCCCCCACCTCTACCCGAGACGCCAGGTGCGGCGAGAGAGGCCCGTCGGGATGGAGCCCGCCGAGATAGACCAGCCTGCCGACGTCGGCGGCTCCGGCGGCAGCCGCGAACCCGTGGGCCAGCCGGCGATCGCGCTCGACGAAATCGCCGTCAGCGTCCATCGAGTGCAGCAGGTAGTACGCGACCTCGACCCCATCGAGCGCTCGACGCAGCACCTCAGGATCCGCGGCGTCGCCCTCGACGACCTCGACCCGTTCGTGCCAGGCGCTGTCGAGCTTGTCGGGGCTGCGAGACAACACCCGGACCTGCCAGCCGGCGTCCAGCAGCGCGGGGACGAGCCGGGATCCGACCGCACCGGTGGCACCGGTAACGAGAGCCGTACGAGACATCTGTCAGCCTCCTAGGTCGAGGACCGGGCCGAGCAGCAGGAGCATGCCCAGTGACCAGGTCAGATGTGAGGTGATGGGGCCGGCCACACCCCCGGTGACGCGCCGCTGCGCGGCAGTCAGCAGGCCCAGGCACGCAGCCGCGAAAGTGAGCAGCGGCACCCCGGAGAACAGAGTCGACGCGGCATATGACACCGTCGAGCCCACCAGGTTGAAGCGCCGGGAGAAGGCCGCGAAGACCGCCCCACGGAAGAACAGCTCCTCGGCAATGCCGCCCACCACGGTCACCAGCGCGACGAGCCCCAGCGATCCGTGACGGACATGGTCGAGGAGCTGTTCGACGGGGGTTCGCAGCAGCGGAATCCGGGCAATCACGAATGCGCCAGCCAAGAAGACGGCGAGCAGCATGGCGCCGAGGATGAACCCTTGCAGGACTCCCCGGCTGGTGGTTCCGGCCCGGGTTCGACCGCGTCCCAGGTGCAGCGGCCCAGAGACCAGGGCGCCCACGATCCACACCCCGGCGACCCCCAAAGAAGCGAGATAGAAGCGCGGGTCGCCGGGCGGGATCGCCAGCGCCAGACCCAGCGCGATCGTGCCGAGGACAACCGTGGCCGCCACCACGATCAGTCGCCGCAGCCGCTGTGCCGGTGTCTCGTCATAGTTTCGCTCCGTCGGCTGAAGCAGCGCCGCGTCGAAGAAGGCTCGGACCTCTGCGACGGGGCCACGTCGCACCGGCTCGCGGCCCGGCGAATCCGAGCGATTGCGCTCAGTCATCGGCTGTTGCCACCACGAGCAGCTTCGTATCGGGCGAGTGCTCCACGGCGCTCGTCGGCGTGGTCGACGACCCGCTGCGGATAGCCATGGGCGTAGCCGTCATCCTGCTTCCACGGCTCGTGGGCAGCCGCACCGCAGAGGTGGCGAAGCTCGGGGATCCAGCGACGTACGTAGTCAGCGTGCGGGTCGAACTTCACTCCCTGCAGCACTGGGTTGAACACCCGGAAGTAGGGCGCAGCGTCAGTCCCGGTGCCGGCGGTCCACTGCCAGCCGTGGGTGTTGGAGGCGAGATCGCCGTCGATGAGATGGTCCAGGAACCAGCGGGCACCCAGCGGCCACCAGACGTGTAGATCCTTGGTGAGGAAGCTGGCCGTGACCATCCGGACCCGATTGTGCATCCAGCCGAGGGCGAGCAGTTGACGCATTCCCGCGTCCACCAAGGGATAGCCGGTCCGTCCTTGCTGCCAGGCTTCGACCAGCTGTGGATCCTCCTCGTACGCCATTCCCGTCAGGCCATCGCGCAGATCGGCGTCGAGACTGCCCGGATGATGATGCAGGACATCGGCATAGAACTCGCGCCAGGCGAGCTCGGTGATCAACCGGTCCGCGCCCGCACCGCGACAGTCTGCCAAGTCGGCCAGCAGCGTTCGTGGATGCAGCACCCCGAACTTGAGGTACGGCGACAGCCGCGACGTGTGGTCCAGATCGGGCCGGTCGCGGTGTGCGGCATAGCCCTGCAGTCCATCGCTCAGGAACGTCCGCCACCGAGCCAGGGCGGCCGCCTCCCCCGCCGGCGGCAGCTCGGGCACACCTTTCCGGGCAAGCGCGCACTCTAGGATCGCCCACGGCTCGGGACCGCTCGCTGCGTCGGCCAGTTGGAGCGAAGCCGGTTCCTCCGCCGGAGCCCGCCAGCCGTGGTCGCGCCATGCCCGGGCGAACGGGGTGAAGACGGCGAACGGATCGCCGGCCTTGTTCCGCACTCGGCCGGGAGTCACCGCGTACGGGCTGCCGGTCTCGACCCACTCGACGCCGACCTCGGCCAACGCTGCCCGGACCCGAGCGTCCCGAGCCGCTCCGAAAGGCTGGGTCTCAGTGCTGACATGGACAGCGGTCGCACCATGTTCCTGCGCGAATCCGGGGAGAACGTCGACGGGATCACCGTGCAGCAACGTGAGTCGGCCCTGGTAGGTCTCGCGCAAGGCGAGCAGATTCGCCGCCAGCCACGCCTGCCGTGCCGGCCCGGCACGATCGAAGATGGCTGGGTCGAGCACGAAACAGACGATGACCTGACCACCGCCGGCACCCTCGTGTGCGGCGGCCAGCAAGGGCAGATCCGCTCGCCGCAGGTCGCGACGAAGCCAGACGATCGCTGATGCGTCGGCGGGAATGCGCTCTCACCTCTGTTCGCAAGCTAGCGTGTTCAAGGTTTGTTCAATGTTGGCCCCTTGAACGGTAGCCAGGGATTCCCCAGCAGGCAAGAAGCCCGGCTATGGTTTGACCGTGGGTATCTTCGCGACCATAGAGCGGATCCGCGGCCGGTAACGGCGCGGATCACCACTTCAACCTCGCATTCGCGCCGCCACTCGGCATCTGCCGGGCGGCGTTTTGTGCTGCCCGGCTCCCTTCACACTCACAGGAGTCGTCATGCACCAATCCCGTCTCGGTCGGCAGGAGTTCGGCCAGAACTTTCTCGTCGATACCAGGGTCATCGACCACATCGTGGGCCTCGTCGCAGAGCGACCCGGTCCGATCGTGGAGTGGGGCACCGGCAACGGCGCCCTCACGTTGGGCCTGGACCGGCTCGGCCGCCGTCTCGAGGGCATCGAGATCGATCCCCGTCGTGTCCAGGAGCTCAAGCGGAAGGTCGGTCCCCACGTTTGCATCTCGGAGGGTGACATCCTCCGGCACGCGCCGCCAGCCGGTGCTGTCCTGGTGTCGAACATCCCGTTTCACCTGACCACACCCATTCTCCGACATCTTCTCCGATCGCGACGCTGGACCGATGCCGTGCTCGTCACGCAATGGGAGGTCGCCCGTAAACGCGCTGGTGTCGGCGGGGCAACCCAGCTGACGGCGCAGTGGTGGCCCTGGTACGAATTTGCGCTCGACCAGCGCATTCCCTCCACAGCTTTCCGCCCGCGGCCCTCGATCGATGCGGGGCTGCTCCTCATCCATCGACGCAGCGAGCCTTTGCTTCCGGAGCAGAAGCAGCGGAGCTACCAAGCCTGGGTGGCACGTGTCTTCAGCAGCCGAGGCCGCGGAATCGTCGAGATTCTGCGGCGCAATGGCGTACCGCGTCGCATCGCAGCCGACCTGGTCCGAAGGGAGCGAAACCGCCCGGTGGCACTGGCGCGTGACCTGCTTGCGGAGGACTGGGCAACCGCCTATCGATCGGCGCAGGGCAGCTGACCACTCCCGCAGTGAGGACATCGACCCCGTGGAACACCCGCTGGGACGGCGGTGTTGAGTGGGTCGCAAGCACAGGAGGAACCATGACCGAGAACAATCCAACAACGCCCGGGTCGACGACCACCGATCCGGCGAGCGCGGTAGGCAAGATCGTCAAGTCCGAAGCGGAGTGGCGGGCGCAGCTGACGCCGTTCGAATACAAGGTGCTGCGTGAGGCGGGCACCGAGCGCGCCTTCACCGGTGAATACACCGACACGACCTCCCAGGGGGTGTACCGGTGCCGCGCCTGTGGCACCGAGCTCTTCCGCAGTGACCAGAAGTTCTCCTCGCATTGCGGCTGGCCTTCGTTCTTCGCACCGTTGGCCGAGGACCGGGTCCGCTACATCGAAGATGACAGCCACTTCATGAAGCGGGTCGAGGTGCGTTGTGCGGCCTGCGACTCTCATCTGGGGCATGTGTTCGAGGGCGAGGGCTACGACACCCCGACCGATCTGCGCTACTGCATCAACTCCGTCTCGTTGACGCTCGAGCCGAAAACCAGCTGAGCAGCCGATCCGAGCATGGCAGGCTGGCTCCGATGTCCACCACTGCCGACTATCTCGCCGCCTACGACGCCCAACTGCGCACCGAGGCGGCGAGTGCGATCGCTGTCACCCGCCTCGGACCGTTGTATCTGGCGACGTACCTCGGCGGGCGCGGCTGGATCACCTACGGGGCACTCGACGATGACGAAGGCACGGCCATCGCTGGGCTGGTCCCCGCGGCCCTCACGCACTTCGGCAGCGACTCCGAGATAGCCCGGGTCGAGTGGAAGACCCGCGATCACGACCACGCGCCGGGACTGCACGAAGCCCTGGTGCGGCACGGGTTCGTGGCCGGTGAACCGGAGTCGATCATGATCGGCGAGGCCCAACTGCTGGCGGTCGATGCGCCCTTACCGGCAGGCGTGTCACTACGCCGAGTGACGAGTGAGTCAGACGTACGCGCCATGTGTGCAATGGAGAGCGTCGTGTTCGACGAGAGCGAGGACATGTCCGACGAGATGGCCGAGCAGCTGCTGCATCGGCTGTCCCTCGACGACGGGATGGAGCTCTGGGTAGCCGAGGCGGACGGCGCGATCGTGTCGGCCGGCCGCCTCGAGCCGGTTGCCGGCACGGACTTCGCCGGCATCTGGGGCGGGGGAACCCTGCCGCAATGGCGGCATCAAGGCATCTATCGCGCCCTGACCGCAGCCCGAGCTCGATCGGCGCTGAGCCTGGGCAAGACTCTGATCCAGAGTGACTCGACCGAGTTCTCCCGGCCGATCCTGGAGCGGGCCGGACTGGTCAAGGTCTCCACGACGACGCCGTACGAGTGGCGTCGCTGAGCTAGGCTCCGCGAGCGTGGCACAAGTCGTGGTCTGGGGTCTGCGTGGTCAACTCGAATCGCGCCGGACCGTCTTGTCCGATGCGATCCACGCGGCGGTGATGTCGGCGCTGGACTATCCGGCCGAAAAGCGGTTCCACCGGTTCGTCGGTCTGGAGCCCGAGGACTTCGTCTACCCACCCGACCGCGGTGCCGACTACATCGTCATCGAGATCTCGATGTTCGCTGGGCGTTCCGAGCAAGCCAAACGCCGGCTGATCGCCGAATTGTTCCGCCGGATCGCCGACGAGGTGGGTATCGCCCCGCACAGCGTCGAGATCACCATCACCGAGACTCCCCAAGTGAACTGGGGCATCCGCGGCCAGAACGCCGCCGACCTCGCGCTCAACTATTCCGTGGAGGTGTAGCTGGGGGATCTGGTTGACGTCCATCCACAGCCGTACACTCGCTGCATGGCACCGGATGTGGCGGAGGTACTCGAGACCGCAAAGCTACTCAAACGCGATCAGATTGCAGATCTCGCGTACGCCTTGCTTCGTGTGCTCGATGACGACGACGACATGTCGGACGACCAGGAGCAGGCTGCGGCGGCGTGGCGTGCAGAATATCGCCGACGTATCGACGACATCGAGCACGGCAAGGTTCAGCCGGTCAGTCACGAGGACACCGTCACGGCGGCGCGCACCATGCTCGCAGCGCGGCGGAAGTGACGTACGTCGCCGACGACCATCCCGAGGCTCACGCAGAGTACCTTCAGGCCGTCGCCTTCTATGATGGGAAGGCGTCGGACTCGGCGACGAGTTGATCGACCGCTTCGAGGATGCGATCCGAGAGATTCTCAGCGATCCGGAATCATGGCCGCAGGTGCCGGACTGGAACGGCAAGCCGACACCAAACCTTTCCCACAATCACCAGGAAGCGACGATCTCCGCCAACTCCCGGCGCCGGCCTGTGTAGAAGGGGACCTCTTCACGGGTGTGGCGGCGCGCGGCGGCGGCACGCAGAGCGCGCATCAGGTCGACGATTCGATGCAGTTCGTCGGCCTCGAACGCGAGCATCCACTCATAGTCGCCGAGGGCGAACGACGACACCGTGTTGGCGCGGACGTCCGGATAGGGCCGGGCCATCATGCCGTGCTCGGCGAGCATCGCGCGGCGCTCTTCGTCGGGCAGCAGATACCACTCGTACGAGCGCACGAACGGGTAGACGCAGACGTGCGCCTTGGCCTCCTCGTCCTGCATGAAGGCGGGCACGTGACCCTTGTTGAACTCGGCCGGCCGGTGCAGCGCGAGCTGGGACCAGACCGGCACCAGGCGCTGGCCGAGGTCCGAGCGGCGCAGCGCGTGATAGGCGTCCTGCAGCGTCTCCGAGGTGGGCGCATGCCACCACACCATCAGGTCGGCGTCGGCCCGCAAACCTGCAACGTCATACCAGCCGCGGATCGTCAGGTCACCGCCCTCGGTCGCTTCGTTGACCGCCGACCATGCCGACTCGGCGATCTCCACAGGCGACCCGCTCAGTGATTGCTGCGACCGGTCGTAGCGGAACACCGACCACATCGTGTATCGGATGGTGTTGTTGATCTCGCGCGCCTTCATGCCTTCCTTCCTATCGTTCCTTCGTCGGCTTCGGCACACAGGTCGGCTGTGATCTTGCTCGCGGCCACGTCGGCCGAGCCCAGGCAGGCGGCGATCCCGACACCGTCGTACGCCGCGCCGCACACCGCCAGCCCGGACCAGGACGTCAGCTCCTCATACAGCCGTGCCACCTGGTCGCGATGGCCGACTTCGTACTGCGGCAGGCCGCCGCCCCAGCGCTGCACCGTGCTCGCCGCGACCTCCAGTCCGGACCAATCCGGCAGGCTACGCAGCTCCGCCACCGTCCGATCGGTCAGCTCACGGTCGCCGAGTTGCAGCAGCCGCTCCTCGCCCTGCCTGCCGACACTCGCCCGGATGATCTGCACCCCGGGACCGAGCGCCCGCTCGGCCGACTCGGCGACCCAACGCCATTTGACAGAGGAATGGGTGACCGCCTTGATCGTGGGCAGTTCGCCGGGCGGAACAAGCAGCCCGGAACCCACTGGCTCGACACCCCGCACGGCCAGCGCGACCACGGCCATCGACGCGTAGGGAATCCGACCGAGCCAGGCCGCCGAGTCGACCACCCCGGCCAGCAGCCGAGCAGTCGGCTTCGCGGGTGTCGCCAGCACCACCGCCGGCGCCGTGATCTCCTGCGCGTCCCGGGTGGATCCGATCGTGAGTCGATAACCGCCGCTCACTGGCACCAATGCCCTCGCCGGCGAATGTCGGATCTCGACCCCGCGCGCCTGCAACTCGGTGGCCAGCGCGTCCACCAGCCCGGCGATGCCTCCCGACAACCCACCGAACACCGGTCCCTCCCCCGGTCGTCGGCTGGCGGCGGCATGACCGCTCAGCGAACCGCCGGAGCGCGCCCGCTCGAACAGTGTCGGGTTGACCGCCGCGAACGACAGGCGACGCGCATGACCTGCGTACACCCCGCCCAGCAGGGGCTCCAGCAGCCGGTCGGTCACCTCCGGCCCGAACCGCTCGTCGACCAACTCACCGATCGCAAGATCGGCCGGCAACGGTGGCGCGGGAACCGAGGGCTCACGCAGCGCTCGGGCGAAGCCGGCCGGACTGAGCAGGTTGGACAACACGTCGAGTTCCCCCGGCACGCCCATGACCGAGGGCGGCAGGCCCACCGCCTGCCCGTCGACATAGACCCGCGGCTTTGCCTCGGTGGGATGCACCAGCTGCGCATCCAGGCCGAGCGAGGAGATCAGCGCCGGAGCCTCCGGTCGGCGGACGAGGATCGACTCCGCTCCGACGTCGACCCGCAGCCCGGCCGCCAGCTGGCTGGCGGCCAGCTTGCCACCCAGCCGCGGCGAGCCCTCCAGCAGCAGAACCCGATGACCGGCAGCCGACAGTCGTCGTGCCGCGGCCAGTCCGGCGATACCGGCGCCGACCACGACGACCTCCGGCTGCCGTCTGGTCACCGGCCTGCCAGTCACCTGTCGTCTGGTCATCCGTTGTTCAGTCACTCGACGGCGCGGCGGATCTCTGGGCCCTCGTCGTGGACGAGGTCGACGATCCGCTCCAGGACAGCGGGATCCGTGCCCGGCGGCACCCCGTGTCCGAGATTGAAGATGTGCCCCGGAGCTGCGGCGCCGGCAGCGATCACCGCGCGGGTACGCTCGGCGACCACCGGCCACGGCGCGCCCAACAGCGCCGGATCCAGATTGCCCTGCACCGCATAGCGATGTCCCAGTCTGGCCGACGCCTCGTCCAGCGGGATCCGCCAGTCCACCCCGACCACCTCCGCACCGGCCGTCCCCATCAGGGTCAGCAGCTCACCGGTGCCGACCCCGAAGTGGATCCGCGGTACGCGGTACTGCCCGATCGTCTCCAGCACCTCGGCGGAGTGCGGCAGCACCGAGGCTCGGTAGTCGGCCGCGCTCAGGCTGCCCACCCACGAGTCGAACAGCTGGACCGCCCGGGCCCCGGCGGTGACCTGGGCGGTGAGGAAGGTCGCCGAGATCTGCGCCAGTCGGCTGCAGAGGTCGTGCCACACCTCCGGCTCCGACACCATCAGTGCCTTGGTCTTCGCGTAGTCCTTGCTCGGCCCGCCTTCGACCAGATAGCTGGCCAGGGTGAACGGCGCGCCCGCGAACCCGATCAGCGGGGTCTCCCCCAACTCGGCGACCAGCAGCCGGACCGCCTCGGTCACGTACGGCAGCTGCTCGACCGTCAATGGGCGGATCCGTTGCACGTCGGCCGCGGAGCGGATCGGCTCCGCGATCACCGGCCCGGTGCCGGGCACGATGTCGAGCTCGATGCCGGCAGCCTTCAGCGGGACCATGATGTCGGAATAGAAGATGGCGGCATCGACGCCATACCGCCGGACCGGCTGCAGGGTGATCTCGGTGACCAGTTCGGGCCGGGCACAACTGTCCAGCATCGAGATCCCGGCGCGGACCTGCCGGTATTCCGGCAGCGACCGACCGGCCTGCCGCATGAACCAGACCGGCACCCGGTCGTCGCTCTGTTGCCGACAGGTGGCCAGGAAAGGACTCTCGACGGTGGGTGCGGACACGGCGCCGATCTTTCCATGTGGACAGCAGACCGGCTCTCGGCGCGTCGAACCCCGGACTGTCAGTCGGGCGATCTAGGCTCGACGGGTGGCAGCCAACTCCGACGTGGCCGCGGTCCCCACCCCATTCCAACGGGCCGCCCACGACCTGCTCAACGCCGCATGGCGGCCTGAGCTCGCGGTCGAGGAGATACCTGCGCCACAGAAGATCGCACCGTTCGCGGTCGCGGTGAGCGCCGATGTGCTGGTCGGCGGCGAGGACGTCGGCACCGGTCGGCTCGTCCTCTTGCACGATCCGGCCGGGAACGCCGCCTGGCAGGGCACCTTCCGTTGCGTCACCTTCGCCCGCGCCTCGGTCGAGCCGGAGATGGTGACCGACCCGCTGCTGGCCCGCGTCGGCTGGTCCTGGCTGATCGACGCGCTCGACGGTCACGGCGCAGAATATGCAGCCCCGAGCGGCACCGTCACCTCGGTGTCGAGCGAGTCGTTCGGCGGCATGGCCGACGAGGATCCGAACGCAGAGGTCGAGGTCCGAGCGTCCTGGACGCCGCTGCTTGCCGACGGTTATGGCCTTACCGCGCACGTGCAGGCCTGGGGTGAACTACTGTGTACGACGGCGGGGCTCCCCCCGCTGCCGGCCGGCGTGGTCGCCATGCCTGCCCGGCGACTTGCCCACAAGAGCCAGAATCGAAGCCCACGGAGACGGTGACCGACCAGCCCACGACAGCCCAGCTCGATGCTGACGCTCGGCTGCTTGTCGCCCCAGCCGAGGGCACGCCCGATATCGAGGACACCCCAGGCTGTCTCCAGGAGACCATCGCTGCCCTCCGGGCCGGCACCGGACCGATCGCCATCGATGCCGAGCGTGCGCATGGTTTCCGCTACTCCCAGCGCGCCTATCTGATCCAGCTCCGGCGCACCGGAGCAGGCACGCACCTGATCGACCCGATCGCCTTCGACGACACCCCGGCGTTGGCCGAGCTCGGCGCGGCGATCTCCAACACCGAGTGGATCATCCACGCCGCCAGCCAGGATCTCCCCTGCCTTGCCGAGATCGGGATGACTCCCCTGCACCTGTTCGACACCGAGCTGGCTGCTCGGCTGCTGAACTATCCGCGGGTCGCCCTCGGCACCATGCTCACCGAGCTGCTGGGTGTTCGGCTTCTGAAGGAGCACTCGGCCGCGGACTGGTCCACCAGACCTTTGCCGGCCGAGTGGCTCACCTATGCGGCGTTAGACGTCGAGTTGCTCGTGGAGTTGCGCGATCGGCTTGCCGATCAGCTGGTGGCGGCAGGCAAGGACGCCTGGGCCGCCGAGGAGTTCGCTGCCCTCGCCGCAGGCGCCGGAGCACCGATCGAACGACGAACGGACCCGTGGCGGCGTACCTCGGGTATTCACCGGGTCCGGACCCGCCGCGGACTGGCGTACGTCGCCGAGCTGTGGCAGATCCGGGACGAGATCGCCCGCGACACCGACCGAGCACCGTCGAGGATCCTGCCCGACGTGGCGATCGCCGAGCTGGCATCCGCCGAGCGGCCCGACCGGTCGACGCTCCATCAGATCCCGGGTTTCCAGCGCCGCCAGGCCCGGCGCTATCTGCCCGAATGGTTGGCCGGACTGCAACACGTGGCAACCCTGCGGGACGCCGAGTTGCCGCCCATGCACATCCCCAGCGTGGGCCCGCCGCAGGCGCGGATGTGGGCGTCCAAGGATCCGGTCGCCGCCAAGCGGTTGACCCGGGTCCGCGAGGTGCTCGGTGCCGTCGCCCAGCAATATGAGCTGCCGATGGAGAACCTGCTCACGCCAGACCACGTACGCCGGCTTGCCTGGTCCCCGCCCGCACCGCTCACCGAGGAGTCAGTCGACGCTGCCCTGGCCCAACTCGGGGCCCGCGAGTGGCAGCGCCGACTGACCGTGCCCGGGCTTACCGAGGCACTAGGCCCGTGAGCGGGAAGATGACGTGCCCGGCGTGCGGAGGAGTGATGAGTGAAGGCGGCGCTTTTCTGCCTTCACGAAGAGTGACGACGTAGCCGGTGAACGCACGTCATCGTCGCGAGCGGGCCCATGCTATCGCCGCGCGTGCCGCCGCCGGTGCTGAGTGATCTTGCCCATCACCACGAACCAGACCAGCACCCACAGCAGGAACGGCGCATGCAGCAGGATCGATCCAGCGATCGCCGCGACCAGCACGAACGGCAACAGCCACATCGCGTACGCCCAAGGCGGCGGTCCGCCAACCTTCGCCGGTGCCGTCGCGGGTGCCGACTCGACCGGCGACGACTTCGGCAGGTCCGCAAACAACGGCTCCAGGTCGGTGCTGAACCTGGCCTGGATGGCCTGATCCGCCCGCTCGTCGAACTCCTCGCGGGTCAACCGGCCCGCCGCGAAGTGGTCACCGAGGTCGGAGACGGCCTGGTCCCGCTCCGCATCACCGATCCGTACCGGTGTCGCCGGTGCCGCCGGAGTCGCTGCCACTGAAGTCGTGGCCGGCAGATCGGCAGGACGCTGCGGGCCGGCTCCCCACCACCACATCTGCAGCTGCGGCGGTGGAGGGGGTGGGCCCGGCTGCCAGCCCCGTCTCATCGCTGAGCTCGATCGAACGCGGTCCGGTCGGACTCGTTGCCGTCCGGCTCGACACCGTCGGCCAGGATTCCGTAGAGCGTCTTACGCAGCTCGACGATCGCCTCTTTCGCCGCAGCCTGCTGCTCGGGCGTGCCGACCGCCATCACCTGCCACATCGCCGCAGCGACCTGGCCGATCATCGGGCGGATGTCGCCGTCGGTCTCGGTGTCGGAGAGCGCAGCCCACGGCGCGGCCATCTCGTCGGGATGATTCGCCACGTACGTCCGGCCGTCCTCGGTCAGCGCGTACGCCTTCCGCCCACCCTCGGTGGTCTGCTCGACCAGCCCTTCGTCCTCCAGCTGCTGCAGCGTTGGGTAGATCGAGCCCGGGCTGGGCTTCCAGGCGCCGCCGGTCCGCTCGGCGATCTCCTGGATCACCTGGTAGCCGTTGCGTGGCTGATCGGACAACACCGAGAGGATCGCCGCCCGAACGTCACCCCGTCGGGCCTTCGGTCCACGCATGCCCCGCATCCAGGGCGGCCCACCGAAACCAGGCCCGCCGAAACCAGGTCCACCCGGTCCCCCGAAGCCCGGTCCGAACCCGGCCCAGGGTGGGCCGCCGCGGCGACCGGTGCGCGCCTTCCCCGTCATCTCGGCCCAGCGTTCCCGCAGCCGCTGCTCCAGCTCTCCGTCGCCGCAGTCGAACCCGAATCGGAGCCACGGAGCACCCATCGCATATGCGCCCATTGCCGTTCCCTTCACCAGTAGTTCACGAGTGTTGTCGATACTCGACGATATATCGGTAACTCGCGAGACCCAAGAGGTGCAGCCGTTGTTACTCGCGAGTAATATGTGGCTCATGCCTCGCCAGTCCCGGGATGTCGTCTTCGTCGACGGCGTCCGTACCCCGTTCGGAAAGGCCGGGTCGCTCTACAGCGAGACCCGAGCCGACGACCTCGTGGTCAGCTGCATCCGTGCACTGCTCCGCCGCCACCCCGAGTTGCCGCCGGAACGGGTGGACGAAGTGGCCATCGCCGCCACCACCCAGACCGGCGACCAGGGCCTGACCATCGGCCGCACGGCCGCGTTGCTCGCGGGACTGCCGCGGTCGGTGCCCGGGTATGCCATCGACCGGATGTGCGCCGGGGCGATGACCGCCGTCACCACCACGGCTTCAGGCATCGCCTTCGGTGCGTACGACGTGACGATCGCCGGCGGGGTCGAGCACATGGGCCGGCACCCGATGGGAGAGGGTATCGACCCCAACCCACGGATCGTGGCGGAGCGGCTGGTCGATCCGTCCGCCCTGGTGATGGGCTCGACCGCAGAGAACCTGCACGACCGCTTCCCCGGCATCAGTCGCCAGCGGGCCGACGAGTTCGCGGCCCAGAGCCAGCAGCGGGTCGCCTCGGCGTACGCCCAAGGCGTCATCCAGGAGTCGCTGGTCCCGATCGCCACCCGCTCCGCCGAGCTGGGTTGGGGTCTGGCCACCGCCGATGAGCCACCCCGGCCAGGAACCACGGTCGAGGCACTGGCCCAGCTGCGTACGCCGTTCCGCTCCCACGGCCGGGTCACGGCCGGCAATGCCGCCGGGCTCAATGACGGCGCCACCGCCTGTCTGCTGGCCGCCGAATCCGTCGCCGAAGAGCTGGGTCTGCCTGCGGCCATGCGGCTGGTGTCGTACGGGTTCGCCGGCGTCGAGCCCGAGGTAATGGGGGTCGGTCCGATTCCCTCCACCGAGAAGGCGCTCCGCAGCGCGGGCCTGGAAATGTCCGATATCGGTGCCATCGAGATCAACGAAGCATTCGCCGTCCAGGTGCTCGCCTTCCTCGACCACTTCGGACTGGATCCTGCCAGCGACCGGATCAATCCGTACGGAGGTGCGATCGCCCTCGGGCACCCGCTGGCCAGCTCCGGCGTGCGGCTGATGATCCATCTGGCGCGGCAGTTCCGCGAGCACCCGGAGATTCGCTACGGCCTGACCACGATGTGCATCGGGCTCGGGATGGGTGGCACGCTCATCTGGGAGAACCCGCACCACACCGAGGGAGCAGACAAGTGAACAAGCCAGCCGTGCAACCGCTGATGCCCGAGGACGAGCTCCAGGCCCTGCTGGCCGAGGCGTCCGCGCTGACTCCGGACGAGCGGGTCACCAGCTTCCTCAGCCGAGACATCGCGCTCCCCCACACCGGCCAGACAGCGGTGCTGATCACGCTGGACAACGGCGAGGACCACACCAAGCCGAACACCCTCGGGCCGCGCAGTCTGAGTCTCTACAACGAGGCCCTCAATGCGGCGCTGGCCAGGGACGATGTCGCCGCCATCGCGATCACCGGCAAGCCGTTCATCCTGGCCGCCGGTGCCGACCTGAAGGCGCTCGGCGGACTGACCGGTCGCGATCAGGCGGTGCAGATCGCCCAGCTCGGCCATGCCGTGTTCGACAAGCTGCACACTGCGCCGGTGCCGACGTTCGCGTTCATCAACGGGATGGCGCTGGGCGGCGGGCTGGAGATCGCCCTGCATGCTGACTATCGCACCGTCTCGAAGGCCGCCGCCGGCATCGCGCTGCCGGAGTGTTTCCTGGGGCTGCTGCCGGGCTGGGGCGGCACGTACCTGCTGCCCAACCTGATCGGCGCCGACCGGGCCGTCCAAGTGATCATCGAGAACGCCCTGTCGCAGAACAAGATGCTGGTCGGTCCGCAGGTGGCTCAGCTCGGGATCGCCGACGCGATGTTCGACGGTGCCGATTTCCTGGCCGACTCGCTCGACTGGGCCGGCCGGGTGGTGGCCGGCGAGATCACCGTCGATCGTCCCGAGATCGATCGGGGCGAGGGCTGGGAGGCCGCGGTCAGGCGCGGGAGACGATTCGCCGATCAGAAGACCTCCGGAGCGGCCCCGGCGCCCTATCGCGCGCTGGACTGCATCGCCGCAGCCAAGACCGCCGACCGGGCGACCGCGTACGCCGGTGAGGATGCCGGACTGGCCGACCTGATCATGAGCCAGGAGCTGCGCGCCAGTCTGTACGCGTTCGACCTGGTGCAGCGTCGAGCCAAGAAGCCCGCCGGCGCGCCGGAGTCCTGGTTGGCTCGGCCGGTCACCAAGGTCGGCGTGGTCGGCGCGGGGCTGATGGCCAGCCAGCTCGCCTTGCTCTTCTTGCGCCGGCTGGAGGTGCCGGTGGTGATCTCCGATCTGGATGAAGAGCGGGTAGCGAAGGGCATCGGCTACGTCCATGCCGAGCTGGACAAACTGCTGGCCAAGAAGCGGATCAAGCCCGACCAGGTCAACCGCTATCGCGCCCTGCTCAGCGGCACCACCGAGCATGCCGACTACGCCGACTGTGACTTCGTGATCGAGGCGGTGTTCGAGGAGCTGGCGGTCAAGAAGGAGGTGTTCGCCTCGCTGGAGAAGCACGTCTCGCCCGAGTGCGTGCTGGCCACCAACACCTCTTCCCTGTCGGTGACGCAGATGGCGGCCGATCTCGAGCATCCCGAACGAGTGATCGGCTTCCACTTCTTCAATCCGGTGGCGGTGCTGCCGCTGTTGGAGGTGATCCGCGGCACGGCGACCGACGACGAGACGGCAGCCACCGCGCTCGGCGTGGCGAAGTCGCTGAAGAAGAACGCCGTGCTGGTGCAGGACGCGCCCGCGTTCGTGGTCAACCGGCTGCTGATCCGGACGACTGCGGTGATCACCAAGGCGGTCGATGACGGCACTCCGATCGAGGTGGCCGATGCCGCGCTGCGTCCGTTGGGGCTGCCGATGCCACCATTCGTGCTGCTGCAGCTGGTCGGACCTGCGGTCGCGCTGCATGTCACGGAGACGCTCCATGCCGCCTTCGGCGACCGCTACCCGGTCTCGGCGAATCTGGAGGCGCTGGTCGCAGCAAAGAAGCCCGGTGTCTATGACCTCACCCCCGAGGGCAAGCCGTACGTCTCCGACGAGACTCGGGCACTGCTGACCGCCGGCGATCATCCCAGCACGGCCGACGAGCTGCGTACGAAAGTCGAGGAGGCCCTCGCCGAAGAGATCGGGCTGATGCTCGCCGAGGGCGTGGTCGCCGCCCCGATGGACATCGACCTGTGCCTGATCCTCGGTGCCGGCTGGCCCTTCCCGCTGGGCGGCATCACCCCGTACCTGGATCGAACCGGCGTCAGCGAACGGGTGCTGGGTCGCCGGTTCCTGCCCAAGGGCGTCGCCACCCTGCCCTGAGCGGCATACTCAGAGCGAGCCGTACACCCACTGGTGCGCTGTGGTGGCTTCAAGTCAATCGAAGCAACCCTGGCGCACCAGTGAGTGAGTACTCATTTCGCAGGGTGTTGTCCGTTTGCCGATGGTGTTGTCCGTTGTCGCAAAACCCTGGCTGAGGTGCCCTGGCACTGCCAAAGTAGGCGAATGCCCGCCCGCCGACGTCGGTTGCCAACCGAGCTGATCGGGCGCGCGTTCACTCGTGCAGTCGCACTCGATTGCAAGGTCACACCGAACATGCTGCGAGGGCCGAGCGTGCAGAGGCTCGTCCCTGGGGTGTACGTCGACGCGTCCGTCGAGCCCACGCTGGTCAAGACCCTTGCTGCCTGGCTCACTCTGCTGCCACCCGACACGCTGGTCGACGGTGTGACTGCGCTTCGCTACTGGGGAATCGAGGTGGGCGAGGCCGCGCCGTACCGGTACGTGACGACCGCCGCACACCAGTCGAAGCGCGCCGAGGTCCGGGTCCGACGGGTCGAGCGGCTGCCAGAACGACGCGGCTCGGTGGTAGCTCCCGTAGCAGCTCTCGTCACCGCCAAAGTTGAACTCAATCTGCTCGACCTGGTTATCGCCGGCGACTGGATGATCCAAGCGAAGCTGGCGACGTACGAGCAGGTGCGGAACGGGTTGGCAGCTGCGACCGGTCGCAATTGTCGCCGTGCTCGCCGCGCCGGCGAACTCGTGCGGAAGGGAGCGGAGTCACCACGGGAGACCAGACTTCGGCTCGCGATCGTGCTCGCTGGTCTGCCGGAGCCGGAATGCAACGTCAATCTCGGCGACGAGTGGTTCTTCATCGGCCGGGTTGACCTCTACTTGCGAGCATGGAACATCGCCGTGGAGTACGAAGGCGATCATCATCGGACGGATGCGAAGACCTACGGCGGCGACCTCCTGCGATTCGAGGAACTCAACGCCTCGGGCGTGCTTGCTATCCGCGTCTCCAAGGAGCACCTGCGTCGGCCTCGGGATGTCGTACGCCGCGTGCACGCCGCACTGGTGTCACGCGGTTACGAGGGTCCGGCGCCGGTCTTCGGTGCGGAATGGCGTGCGATGTTCGAGTGAGTACTCACCCACTGGTGCGCTGTGGTGGCTTCAACGCGGTCGAAGCCACCCTGGCGCACCAGTGAGTGCGCACTCATTTCGACCAAGCGCTACTTCTGGCCGTCGTTCTTGTGGGCCATGTCGTGCAGGGTTTCGCCCGTCGCGAGCCGGGAGCGCTTGTAGCCGTACAGGAAGTAGATCGCGAAGCCGATCGCCATCCAGATCAGGAACCGGAACCAAGTCTCGATCGACAGGTTGAGCGTGAGCCACAGGCAGATCGCCGCCGAGGCGATCGGCAGCACCGGTACGAGCGGAACCCGGAAGGCACGCGGCAGGTCGGGACGGGTCCTGCGGAGCACGACCACGCCGATGGACACCAGGATGAACGCGGTCAGCGTCCCGATGTTCACCATCTCCTCGAGTTTGCCGATCGGGGTCAGGCCGGCGACCAGCATGACGATGACGCCGATCGTCAGCGTGATCACCCACGGCGTCTGGAACTTCGGGTGGACCTTGCTCAGTTTGGGCGGCATCAGGTGATCCCGGGACATCGCGAACAGCACCCGGCTGGCCCCGATCATCAACGTCAGGACCACCGTGGTCAGACCGGCGACGGCGCCTGCCGAGATCAAGGTCGCGTACCCGGGGTGGCCGAGCGAGACGAACGCGTTCGCCAACGCAGCCTTGGGATCGATGTCGGTGTACTTGACCATGCCGGTGATGACCAGCGAGACCGCGGCGTACAGGATCGTGCAGATGATCAGTGAGCCGATGATGCCGATCGGCAGGTCGCGCTGCGGGTTCTTGGCCTCCTCCGCCGTGGTGGCCACCACGTCGAAACCGATGTAGGCGAAGAACACCAGGGCCGCGCCGGCGAAGATGCCGCCGATGCCGAACGCGCTCGGCTCCCAGCCCAGCAATGCCTGGATCAGCGGCTGCAGGTACCAGGCGGCTTCGGCACCGCCTTCGGCCGCGGTCGAGGCCGCCGGCGGGATGAACGGGCTGTAGTTGGCCGGGTTGATGAACCCGATGCCGGCGAAGACCACGAACAGCACCACGAACAGCTTGACCCCGACCAGCACCATGTTGACCCGCATCGACTCCTTGATGCCGATGGTGACCAGGGTGGCTAGCACGGCGACCAGCAGCATGGCCAGCACGTCGACGCTGCCGCCGGGGCCTATCGACTCCGGCCAGGGGATCCCTAGGTTGTCGAGGAAGACCACCGCGTACGTGCTCCAGCCCTGCGCCACCACGCTGGCGCCCAGCATCAGTTCGAGCAGCAGGTCCCAGCCGATGATCCAGGCGATGATCTCGCCGAGACTGGCATAGGAGAACGTGTACGCCGAACCGGACACCGGCACGGTCGAGGCGAACTCCGCATAGCAGAGGGCGGCCAGTCCGCAGGCCACGGCCGAGATCACGAAGCTCAGCACGATGGCCGGCCCGGCCAGAGTGCTTGCCGCGCGTCCGGTCAACGTGAAGATGCCGGCACCGATGATCACGCCAACGCCGAAGACCGTGAGGTCGAGCGCCGTCAGGCTCTTCTTGAGCTGGTATTCCGGTTCATCTGTGTCCGCAATCGACTGCTCGATGCTCTTCGTCCGCATCACACCCATGTGTCGCTCCGATCCTGAGGGTAAGTTAAACCTGAGCCAAACGCGTCTGTAAGCCTAGGCCCCGAAAGCGCCTCAGGCGAGCAGCGCAGCGCCGTACTTCCAGAAGATCAAAGCGACGACCGCAGCGAGCCAGATGGTGACCACCAGGACGTCGAGTCCCATCCGCAGACCGGCCTGGAGAGCGCTGCTCACCGGCATCGGCAGGAACAGGTTGTCGTCGCGGATGTTGACGTGGGTCAGCGAGGTGAACACCAAGGTGGTGGACAGGGTCACCAGCAGGCACCACGGGCACAAGGCGCCAATGCCGAACATGGCTTGAAAGAAGAGCCAGTAGGCGAAGACGAAGCCGATCGTGTAGACGAGCTGAGCAGCCAGCATGAAGCCACGAGGGAAGACGACGCCGGCCAGGCTGGCCACCGCGATCGTGATCACGACCGGCTCCGCCGCGAGCCCGAGGAACGCGTTCGGGAATCCGAACAGACTCGCCTGCCACGACGTCCCCACCGTGCCGCAGCTGAGCACCGTGTTGAGGTTGCAGGACAGCGCGGCATCTGGATCCGCCGCTAGGGTGACTGCGTCGGCCGAGAGCACGAACGAGGCGAGCAGACTCAGGCAGGCCGAGAACAGCATGGTGGAGAAGATCCACCGATTGTCCTGCCGGAGCTGGTGGATCCGGTCGAGGAGATCGGTCACGAGCCCTTGGCGTCCAGGACTGCTGCCTTCAGCGGGCCGGCCGAATACAGGTCGCCACCGAAGATCTTGCCGTTGATCTTGACGGTAGGGGTGCCCTTGATCCCGTCATTCCTGAAGGCTGCGTCGGTCAGCCAGGCCACAAAGGCCGTGGTCTCGTCGGCCCCGAAGCGTTGGATGGTGGCGTCGTCCACGCCGACCGCGCGAGCGAGCTCGGCCAACTGCTCGTTCGACAAGCCCTCCGAGCCCTCGGCGGGCTGGCGGTCATAGAGGATCGCGTTGTACGCCAGCAGCTTGTCCGGCTGATACTGGGCGACGGTCACGGCGGCGTTGGCGGCTCGGCTCGAATAGTTGGTGCCGGCCGACTGCGCATCGAGGAACGCCAGCGGGTGGATCACCAGCCGCGCGGACCCGTCATCGACGAGTTGCTGCAGGTCGGCCCGATTGGCCCGTTCGAACTGACCGCAGTAAGGACACATGTAGTCCTGGTAGACGTCCAGGGTCACCGGTGCGTCCTGCTGTCCGACCACCAGCGTACGGCCCTGGACGGCACCGATCTCTGCGATCTGGGCGGCGGCGACCGGTTCCTGTCCGCGCTTGGCGCCCAGCACTGTCCAGACGACGACGCCGACCAGGGCGAGGGCGACGACGCCGACCACACTGATCATGACGATCGTGCGGATCCGCTTCTCCCTGGCCTCTTGGGCCTCTTTGGCGAGGCGTTCCTGCTCCAGGCGCAGCCGTTGGGCTCGAGTCTTGTTGCTCATGGTCATCGCGACCCTACGCGGAGCTGCCGGCTGGCGCGCACGGCTCGCCGGTCACCGAGGACCAAGGTCCCCTTGGATTGATGCGTTCGGCTGCCGCCGGGCTTGCGACTCGGGACCGCGGACCACGGCCTCCACCGCATAGCGGGCGATCCGCTGCGAGGTGAGCCCGAGTTGCTCCAACAGTTCGGCGCGGGTGCCGTGCTCGAGGAAGTCCGGCGCGATGCCGAACTCCCGGAACGGCACGTCGACGCCGGCGAACCGCAGCTCTTGGGCCAGTCTGGCGCCGCAGCCGCCGACCACGTCGTTGTCCTCGATGCTGACCACGAGCTGGTGCTGGGCGGCGAGCTCGATCAGGGCGGGGTTGACCGGCAGGGCCCAGACCGGGTCGACCACCGTCACGCCGATCCCCTGGTCCGAGAGCCGGCGGCCGACGGCCATGCCGGTGCCACACATCTGCCCGTACGCGACCACCAGGACTCTGGGCTGCAGCTCGGTACGGAGCAGGATGTCGATGCCGCGATCGCTGGCCACCGCTTCCAGGTCGGCCGGCACCTGCTGATTGGAATAGCGGATCACGCTCGGCGCATCGACGATGGTCAAGGCGGTCGCCAGCGCTTGCCGCAGCCGGGTGCCGTCCCTGGGCGCGGTGAGCTGCAGACCGGGAACGACCTGCAGGATCGACATATCCCACATGCCGTGGTGACTGGCGCCGTCCGGGCCGGTGATACCGGCCCGGTCCAGCACGAACGTCACCCCGCAGCGGTGCAAGGCCACGTCCATCAGCACCTGATCGAATGCCCGATTGAGGAAGGTCGCATAGATCGCGACCACCGGGTGCATGCCGGCCATCGCCAGCCCGGCCGCGCTGGTGGTGGCATGCTGCTCGGCGATACCGACGTCCATCACCCGGTCCGGGAAGGCGGCGGCAAAGCGGTTCAGGCCGGTCGGATGCACCATCGCGGCGCTGATGGCCACCACCCGTTCGTCGACCGCGCCGAGCTTGAGCAGCTCCTCGGCGAACACGTCGGTCCACTTGATCGAGGCCGGTCCACCGATGGCCTGGCCGGTCCTGGCGTCGATCTTGCCAACGGAGTGGAACTGGTCCTCTTCGTGGTTCTCCGCGGCCGGGTAGCCGTTGCCCTTGCGCGTGAGGCAGTGCACCAGGACCGGGCCGCCGTACTGCCGGGCATGCCGAAGCGCCTTCTCGACGGCGGCTTCATCATGACCGTCGACCGGCCCGACGTACTTCATGCCCAGGTCGGAGAACATCCCTTGCGGAGCGACGACGTCCTTCAGTCCGGCCTTGATGCCATGCAGCAGGTCATAGGCGGCCCTGCCGAACAGCGGCGCACGACTGACGTGCCTGCGTACCAGTTCCAGCACCTGCTCATAACGCGGATTGGTGCGCAGTCCAGAGAGGTGTCGGGCGAGACCGCCCACCGTCGGGGTGTAGGACCGGCCGTTGTCGTTGACCACGATGATCAGCGGCAGATCCTCGTCGGCGGCAATGTTGTTGAGCGCCTCCCAGGCCATGCCACCGGTCAGCGCACCGTCACCCACGACAGCCACCACGGTGCCCGGCTTGCGCTGCAACTGCAATCCGCGAGCCATGCCGGCTGCGTACGAGAGCGAGGTCGACGCATGGGAGTTCTCCACCCAGTCGTGCTCGGACTCGGCCCTGCTCGGATAGCCGGAGAGCCCGCCCTTCTGCCGCAGATCGGGGAACCCTGCCTGCCGACCGGTCACGATCTTGTGGACATAGCTCTGGTGACCGGTGTCGAAGATGATCGGATCCCGCGGGGAGTCGAAGACGCGGTGGATCGCGATGGTCAACTCGACGACGCCGAGGTTGGGGCCCAGATGCCCACCGGTCTGCGAGACGTGGTCGATCAGGAAGGCGCGGATCTCGGCGGCCAACTCCGACAGCTGGTCGGGACTCAGCCGGCGCAGATCAGCGGGGTCGTTGACGGTCCGGAGCAATCCGTACGGCGCATGCTGCGAACCGCCGGCCTTGGGCGCGGGGGGCATGGAGGCGAGTTTACGTGTCAACCGATCGCTCTGGGCGCGACCTCGGCATCCGCGAGGGTGTCACAGCTGTGCGACGAACTCCTTCCCGCGCAACGCATCCTCCACCAGTCTCACCGAACGCCGCACCCGCAGCAGATGTGCCGCCTGCTCCAGCCAGGCCTCAACCGCCTCGGTGACGACCTCGGGCGGCACGCTGCGCGGCAGGCCGGTCCGGATCTCGGCGAGACCGTCCTGCGCCGTCTCACACTGCCCGGCGACATAGCGAGCGGCAAACCGGGCCAGCACGACCGGATGGCGGCGCAGCACCGGGTAGCCCCGGAACTCGGGTGGACAGCAGTCGAGCAGGTAGCCGGTCGCGGTCCGCTCCCAGCCCGGCGTGCCGGGCGGACGTACCTGAGGTGGCCAACCGGGAGGCAAATAGCTCGAACCGCTCATATATTCGATTATGGCGGGTGGCCTCAGGTTTGGCAACGGGAGGAGCTGACCGGCAACTCCGCCGGCAAGGCGCACCTGAGGATGTCGTCCGCCATGCGCAGCGCGTCCACCACCTCGGCGGCCGGCGACTCGTAGATGACCTGGTAGTCCAGCTCTCCACGGGTCTCGTCGACCGGCCAGGCAAGCCGCTCCACGCCGAGCGAGAACTGCGCGTCGACACCCGGCTTGTTGCCGCGGGGGTCCTGACGATGCCAGTCGCCATCGAGGTGGAGAGCGACCAGTCCGTGCACGACGTAGCCTTCCGCCGGACCGCCGAGTCGCTGGTAGCACAGTCCCGCTGGGATCCCTTGATTCCGGAGCAGCGCCACCAGCAGATGGGACTTCGCATAGCAGAGGCCGACCCGCTGATCAAGCACCTCCGTCGCAGTCAGGGTGACTCGCGAGTCTTGGACGTCGAACGAGTGCGCAACCTCGTCCCGCACCCACTCGAAGGCGGCGCGTGCAAAGTCGGGATCGTTCGCGTGCTGCCCTCGCAGCTCTTGGGCCAAGGCGGCGATCGCCGGATGGCTGCTCTGCAGGATCTCATCGGCACCCAGATAGCCACTCGTCGCTCTGGCGATCATGGGCGACGTAGGCATGGCGCCAAGACTAGGGCGACGGCGGGTGGCGATATCCAGGACCAATCCCCTGCGCACGGTCTCCTTCGCCCCAGCGCTCCACAACGATGGCGTTCGTCGGCGAAGCGTCTGCTACTTGACCTTGACGCCACGTCCTGGATCCGTGATCGCTCTCGCCCGCTAGCGTGGCGCTGTGGCGGACAACATCAGCGACAACCGAGACGACGTGGTGTGCAGGATCGTACGCAGGGAGCTGGATGCAGCGGTCGTGCTGCGAACAGAAGAGGTGATCGGTTTCCTGGATCATCGACCGGTGTTCAAGGGGCACGTACTGCTCTCCCCCATCCAGCACGTCGACACCTTGCTCGACCTGCCGCCGGAGCTGATGACGCCGCTGCTGACGGCCGCCCAGCGGGTCGCCGCTTCGCTGGGTTCGGCATTGGGCTGCCAGGGCACCTTCGTGGCCATGAACAACGTGGTCAGTCAGTCGGTGCCGCATGTGCACGTCCACGTGGTGCCACGGACGAAGGGCGACGGCCTGCGAGGGTTCTTCTGGCCGCGGACCAAGTACGCCGACGGCGAGCTGGAAGCGTACGCCGAGCGGATCCGGTCAGCTCTGCGCGGCTGAGTCGACGAGGCCGAGTGCGCCGAAGCTGTGGTGCTGCCAGAGCTGGCGGGAGCGCTCCTCGGGATAGGCCTTGACGGCCGATACGACGTCGAAGACCTTGGCGAGGCGCCGGCGAGTGTCGTACTCGGGCCAGCCCGGGTCCCCACCGTGAGCGAAGGAGATCCAGGCGTCACGCAGCTGCGTCGACATCAGCTCCGCCTCGACAGACGGCGGGTTCCCGATCAACATGGCCGGCTGACCCCGATCCAGGGTCCCGAAGACCAACGGCACGTCGAGACCATGGCAGGCACCGAACACACCACCCATGCCGGGCGCCGGCCAGGCAAGCTCGTAAACATGTGCCCGCCCGCCGGCCGCCACCTGCGCCTCGGCGAGGTGCAGGGATGGCATCCGAAACAGCCAGTCGGAGCCGATCAGCTCATACAGCTCCTCGGGTCCAGCCTCGGGAAATGCCTCGCGGTAGCTCCGTACGCCGCCCGGGCCGGGCGCGTACGCCTCCAATGCCTGCTGGGCTAGCTCCTCATCGACCTCACCGAGCAGTCCGTCGATCACGGTGAACAGGCGCTGTTCATCGCGAGTGTGCCCGACGACCAGCGCAATCCCGCGGGCCGCCCCGGCAGCCAACGCCTGCCAGGGGGTAGCGCAAAGCACCTCGCCGTCCACGACCGGGGAGAACAGGATCGACCGGTACGCCGGCTGGCCCCAGCGATGGGTCCACCCCTGCATCCGGGCGCTAACCACATCGGCAGCGGCGGCCAGGTGATTCGGGTCGGTGGTGGAGAGCTCGGCCACGGTCGGCTGTCGCCCCAACTCGGCGGCGCAGGCCGCCGAGATCTCCGCCGCGAGTTCAGAGGTGAAGAACGTGCCCGGCACGCTCTGGGCAATCGCGCGATGAAACAACCTCGCCGCACGGTCCATCCCCAGCAAGGCAGCAACGCACCCTGCGCCGGCCGACTGCCCGAAAACCGTGACACACTCGGGATTGCCACCGAAGGCGGTGATGTTGTCGCGGACCCATTCCAGGGCCGCGACCTGGTCGAGCAGGCCGCGGTTGTCCGGGGCACCGTCGAGATGAGCGAAGCCTTCGGCGCCCACGCGATAGTTGAAGGTCACGACGACGACGTCGCCGTCCCGCGCGAGCCCGGCCCCGTCGTACTCCGGCAGACTCGACATGCCGACCAGATAGCCGCCACCCTGGATCCACACCAGCACCGGCAGCCCGGCGATCCGCTGCGGGCTGGGCGTCCAGACGTTGATCGTCAGCCAGTCGTCCCCCTCGGCCGACGATCGCGAGGCCATGCCGAAGTAGCCGCCCTGGGGCGGCGGTGGACCGTATGCCAGAGCGTCTCGCGTCCCATTCCAAGCTCGAACCGGCCGCGGTGCGGCGAAGCGCATCGCCCCGACGGGCGGCTCCGCGAAGGGAATGCCGCGAAATACGGCGACACCGGCATCCCAGCCGCCCCGCACCGTCCCGGCGGCGGCTCGGACCTCTGGTGGGGGCGGCTGCACCCGCCCAGTTGAGTCGCTCCGCCAGGCGTCCGCAACTCATTTCTCGGGGACAGGAATCCCCGGCGCCGCGCCGACTGGAGCTACAGCTTTCCGGTCTCGGTGAAGGCACGCAGCCGGTCGAGGTACGAGGCGATGTCGAGCCCGTGAGCCGCCAGCCAATCGGACGAGTAGTACCGGTTGAGATAGCGGTCGCCGGGGTCGCAGAGCAGGGCCACCACGCTGCCGTTGCGGCCCTGGCTGTGCATCTCGGCGACGATCCGCAGAGCCGCCCACAGACCGGTGCCGGTGGAGCCACCGGCTCGCCGGCCGATCAGTGACTCCAGGTGCCAGATCGCCGCGATCGCGGCCGCGTCGGGAACCTGCATCATCCGGTCCACACCGGAGGCCAGGAAGCTGGGCTCGACCCGTTGCCGTCCGATGCCCTCGATCCGGGAGGGCACCCCGGTGGTCACCGAGCGGTCTCCGGCCACCCAACCGGGCATGAAGGCCGAGTTCTCCGGATCGGCGACACAAATGCCGGTGGCGCGTCCGGAGTAGCGCGCGTACCGGGCGATGGTCGCCGACGTGCCGCCGGTGCCGGCGGTCAGCACGATCCAGTCCGGCTCCGGATAGCGCTCCTGGCTCAGCTGCTCGTAGATCGACTCGGCGATGTTGTTGTTGCCGCGCCAGTCGGTGACCCGCTCGGCGAAGGTGAACTGGTCCATGTAGTGGCCACCGGTCGTCCCGGCCAACTCGCGCGCCACGTCATAGACCTCGCTGGCCCGCTCGACGAAGTGGCATTCACCGCCGTGCAACTCGATCAGCCGCACCTTGTCCGCGCTGGTGCTCGAAGCCATCACCGCGATGAACGGCACACCGATCAGCCGGGCGAAGTACGCCTCCGAGACCGCGGTCGAACCGCTGGACGCCTCGATCACCGGTCGGCCCGGCGCCAGCCAGCCGCTGCACAGCGCATACAGGAACAGCGACCGGGCCAGTCGATGCTTCAACGAGCCGGACGGGTGGGTCGACTCATCCTTCAGGTAGAGATCGATCCCCCACCCCGGCGGCAGCGGCACGGTGAGCAGGTGCGTGTCGGCCGACCGGTTGCCCTCCGCGCGTACCCGCCTCACAGCCTCGATGCACCACCGACGATGCTCCGGATCAAGCCGGTTCAGATCCTCGCCGACGTTCAGACCGGCGCTCACTCGGCCCGCTTGCCGATCGGCCCCTGATAGGTCCGCATCCACTCGACCAGCTCCACCAGCCGGCCAACGGTGTGATCGTGGTAGGCCTTGCCCTTCGCCTCGGTGACACCGAGCGAGGACGAGAAGCTGCCGGTCGGAGTGAACCGCCGCTCCTCCTCACCGGAGAAGATGATGTCGGCACCGTCCGGCGCCGGACCGAACAGGTCGTCGCCGACGAAGCCGCCGAATACCTGCTGGAAGTCGACACCGGCATCGGTCAGCTGATCCATCCGAACCGAACCAGGTACGCGGTAGTGCACCTGGGACAGCTCCAACTCGCCGGCGTGATGCTCCCGGGTCTCCTTGATCGTCGGCGCCGCCGAACGGGCCAGATGCAGCGGGTCGGCGACCGCGAACAGCACCCCCGGAAGCTCCCGATCGTGCAGCTCACGGACGGCGGTGGTCAGCGCCGGCAGATTCGAGCCCTTGTGGCCGTTGATCACAATGATCTTGTCGAAGCCGTGCCGGGCCAGGCTGCTGCAGATGTCGGTGACCAGCATGGACAGGGTCCCCGGCCGAATGGTCAACGTCCCGGGGAACGCCCCGTGGTGCGAGGAGTCGCCATACCAAACCGGCGGCGCGACGAGCGCTCCCGTCTGCTTGGCCGCGTCCTCGGCCAGCGTGATCGCGACGTACGCGTCCACACCCAGCACGCCGGCAGGGCCGTGCTGCTCGGTGCTGCCGATCGGGACGATGGCAACCTGGTCACGCTCGAGGTGGGCTTCTACCTCGGGCCAGGTCAGATCCTGCATCCACACCGACGGTTCGCTCATGCTCACTGGTCCTCCCATCGCGGCAGCTTCATGCCGTGTAGTTGTGAGTACGCCGCCCGTTGCGGCGAGCTCCATCCTTCCAACGCGCTCTCGTCCAGCCGGTACACCTCAACCCCCAGCGGCCGGCAGACCTCCAACGGATCACGCGCATCCGGCCCCCACATGTGCACCGACAGATCCCCGCCCGGGCAGGTGGACAGCGCGCAAAGCAGGTCGATCTCGGCAAAGAACTCGAAGTAGTCGCCTTCCTTGGCTGGGCAGGCCTTCATGAAGTAGCGGTCCTCGTCGTTCAGCCCGGTGCACTGGAACACGTTCAACACGTCGTGCACATCGAACTCGGTCAGCCCGTACGGCAGCACCGCCCGCGTGAGGTTCGAGTGACAGTGGAAGTCGAACGCCTCGTCGGTCAGCATCTGGTTCACGTACGGGTCGCAGCGGGTGCCGAGCAGATCGTGCACCCGGCCCCCATCGGAGTCGGTGCCATAGTCGGCGAGCGAGTCGCCGGTGACGGTGAACAGCGGACGCAGGAACGGCAGCGTCGACCAGACCCGGTCATAGGTTGAGATGTGCGCTGCCTGCAGCTGCCGAGTACGTGAAGCCCACATCCGCTCCCGCGGGTCGTGCCGGTTCCACACATTGAGGTCACCGACCTGCGGGCCCTCCGGCGTCGAGATCCGGCAGACGTGACCGGCCGGCACCTCCCAAGCGCGTCCGGAGCGGATCGGCAGGATGAACTCCTCGACGAGCTCGCGACCTGGCGCTTCTGCGACCCGATCGTAGAAGCCTCGGTCGACGCTCAGTTGGTCGCCCTGATAGGCGGCGGGATAGTTCCCCATGGGTACCTCTGTCCTCCTTGATTTGATGCTGGGGTTTGATGCTGGTGGTCAAGCAGCGGGCTCGGCGGCACCGTATCGCTGCAAAGCCTCGATGAGTGCGTGCTCGGAGTCGTCGAGGTAACTCCGCAACGACGCGGCGGCTGCGGCTCGGCTCCCGGCGAACAACAGGTCGTAGATCGTTCGGTCCCAGGCCGCGAAGCCGCGCTGGAAGCTTGCTTGCTCGGCGACTGCCGCAAAGGCGAGCCGGCTCGAGGCAATGACGGTGGCGAAGAAGTCATCGATCCTGGCGCTGCCGAGCGTCGTCACCAGCGCCTGATGGAACCGCAGACTCGCCGTAGCGGCTTCGAGCCAGTCTTGCGCGGCGGCTGCCTGCTCGATCTCGGCCACGATCGTCCCGATCGGCGCCAAGGCGCCTGGGCTGCCCACGGCGCCGTCGTCGACAGCGCGCAGCTCGAGTGTCCGGCGGACCTGGAAGAGATCGCGTACGTCCTCGATCGTCAGCACCCGGACCATCGCGCCCCGGTTGCGGCGCAGATCGACCAGGCCCTCGGTCGCCAACTGGCGAAGCGCCTCGCGGAGCGTGTTCCGGGAGACGTCGAACTCGCGAGCCAGCGACGCCTCACGCAATGGTGTCCCTGGAACCAACGTGCCGGCGACGATGCGCTCACGCAGAGCGGCGGCGACCCGGGCGGAAGCACCGGCAGCCGACTCACTCTCGATCACCAGGAGACCATATCTCCATGATTGTTCATCAATCAAGTCGCGTTAGGCCACAAGACGCCATCAGTGCATTGTTTTGTTGAACTATCTTGCCTTCACGTGTCATCCGTCCGGGCTGGCTCACGCCTCAGACCGGCGAAGCGGTATCACGGACGCCCCCAGAGTCCTCGTACGCAGCAGTGAACGAGGGAGGCCGATCGTGGACGATGGCACGCCGACCTCCCCTGCCTGTCACCAGGGTCGCTCACGCGGCGACGACGCTGTAGGTCAACTCGTAGTCCGCGTGCGTCCGATGGAACTCGCCGACCTGGTCGCCCTGGCCGACCTGGGCGGCCCCGCGGACGGTGATGGTCCCCATGTCGTCGTCGTTGCCGGCGTCGACCTCGATGAGCTGCACCTGCGCCGACGAGGTGAACAGCGCGGTTCGATTGAGATTGACCGTCTCCCCTTTGCCGATGTCGCCCGGCCCGTAGACCGTCCTCCCGTCGACGACGATCTTGGGATCGTCGCGCCCGACGGTGTCCTGCTTGCGATTGCACTTCAGCTTCGTGAGCTGCAAACGGTACTGATTGGCCATGGTGGTACCCCTTCCCTCGAGTGTCCGGAACTTCCGGATCGGTGTGTCATCAGGATGCGCGGCGGCTGTTGTCTCCCCGTTGCGTCTTTGTTGCACGCGGCTACGCCGGTGTCACACACGTCTTTGCTGCACAGGCGGCGATCATGACCACGCTGCCGGTACGACTGCTCGGACCGGTCTCGGTCGTCGGGCCGACGGGTGCGCTGCCGCTGGGGCCGGCCCGGCAGCGTTCCGTGCTCACGGTGCTGCTGCTGAGCGTGGGGCGACCGGTGCCCACGAGCGAGCTGATCGACCGGGTGTGGGGTGACGAGCCGCCGCCGGCATCGGATCAAGCGCTCCGGTCGTACCTGTGCCGGCTGCGCAAGATCGTCGAGCGGTCGCCGGCGGTTCGGCTGGAGCGCCGAGACGGCGGCTATCTCGCAGTGGTCGAAGACGGCCAGCTGGACCTGGCCGTCTTCCGCGGGCTCGGCCAGCGCGCCCGGGCAGCCCTCCGCGATGGCCGGCACGCTGCAGCGCTGACTGCCTTCGGCGATGCGCTCCGGCATGCCGACGGTCCGCTGCTGGCCGGTGTCGCCTCCTCCTGGTTGGCCGAGCAGCGCCGGCTGCTGGAGCGAGAGCGGCATGCACTGGCCTTGGAACGCAATGATCTGGCGCTGGCAGTCGGCGATCCGGGCCTGGTGGTCGCCGACGCTCTCGGCCGGCTCGGTGACGAACCGTACGACGAGCGTCTCGCTGGTCAGGCTGTGCTCGGTCTGGCCGGCGTGGGACGTACCGCCGAGGCGCTGCAGGTGTACGAGGGGGTGCGGCGGCAGCTTGCCGAGGAGCTGGGCATCGACCCAGGACCGGCGCTGCGGGACATCCAGCTGCGGGTGCTGCAGGGGGTCGAGACGGTCGGCTCGGTGGCGGGCCGGGTGACCGGTGTCCTGGTCTCGGGTTCTACGCCGAGGGTCCCCCGGCAACTGCCGCCGGCGACCCGCGGATTCGTCGACCGGAAGACCGAGTGGCAGACCCTCGACCAGCTGCTGCTCCCGGAGACGGACGAGCCGTCGGTCATCGTGGTCTGCGGTCCGGGCGGGGCCGGCAAGACCGCGCTCGCGGTGCGCTGGGCTCGCGAACACGCCGACCGCTTTCCCGACGGCCAGCTGTTCGTGGATCTGCATGGATTCGATGCTGGGCACCGGCCCATGTCCTCCGAGGGGGCGCTCCGCAGTCTGCTCACCGCACTCGGGCTGGAGCCCGCGGCAGTGCCGACCGATCAGGCGGAGATGGTCGGCGCTTATCGAACGATCCTCGCGGACCGTCGTGTCCTTCTGGTGGCCGATGATGCAAGCACCGCCGACCAGATCCGCCGGCTGCTGCCACCCGGCGGAGGCAGCGCTGCGATCGTGACCAGCCGCTCCGCGCTCCCCGGGCTGGTAGCAAGGCCCGGGGCGCAGGTGATATCGATCGGCATGTTGGACGATGACGCAGCCCGAGCACTGCTGACTCGTCGACTCGGGGCGGCACGGATCGAGGCTGAACCGGATGCGGTCAACCGGCTGGTCAGCCACTGCGGTGGGTTGCCGCTGGCGCTGGCCATCGTCGCCGGTCGGGCCGCCGCACTGCCTTGGCTACCGCTGTCCACTCTGGCCGAGGACCTCGATGACGAGACGCGCCGGCTCGCGGCGTTGAACGGCGGTGAAGGCGAGACCGACCTGGATGCCGTGATCGCAGGCTCGGTCGCGGCGCTGTCCGCCTCGGCCACCTCCGTCATGACCTGGTTGGCCGCCGGGCCGCGGATCCGCATCCGTACTTCCGTGGTGGCCGCCTTGGCGCATGTCAGCGATCGCCAGGCTGAGGAGATCATCCGGGAGCTGCTCACCATCCACCTGCTCGAGCCCGACGGACCACGCCAGTTCCGGATCCACGAGCTGGTGCGGCTGGCTGTTCGCTCACACATCGCGTACGGGTTCGACGCCGCTGTCGATCGACTGTTGTCGTTCTTGATCACCGAATCCCACCACGGCGGATCGGACACCGATGATCTGTTGGCCGCGCTGGCGTACGCGGCCGAGACCGGTCGCGATACCGCTCTGTGTGAGTTGGCTGATGCCCTGGAACGCCCGCTGGGATCGGCCGGGCGCTGGCCCGAGCTCGTGGCGGTGAACGATCGCGCAGTCCTGGCCGCATCGAGACTCGACGATGCCCATCATCGTGCCGTGGCTCTGATCGGACGGGGGCGAGGAGCCATCGGACAGCGTGACTTCGATAGTGCCTGTGCCGACCTGACCGACGCGCTCGCTCTGGCTGATGACCTTGCTGAGCTTGGTCTGCGCGCACGGGCCCATCGTGCTCTGGCGAGACTGAACGCCCACCAGGACCGGTTCGACCTCGCCCTGCACCACGACGAGTGCGGTCTGGCGCTGCATCGGCAACGCGGCGACGTCCTGGGTCAGGCGCATGCCTACAACGCGATCGGCTGGCACCTGGCACATCTGGAACTCCCGGCAAAGGGTCTGGAAAGCTGCCGCCGAGGGCTCGACATCTTCATCGGACGCGACGATCGGCCGGGTCAAGCGCTGACCCAGGACAGCATCGGGTACGCGCTCGAACGGTTGCGACGAGATCCCGAAGCTCGCCGGGCCTATCAAGCCGGCGCCGACCTGTGCCGGGATCTGGGCTGGCAGGTCACGCTGGCGAACACCCTGCAACGGCTGGCGGGAGTGTGCCGGCGACTGGGCGACACCCATGAAGCAGCGGCCGCGCAGACCGAGGCAGAGGTGATCCTGCGGCTGACCGGTCGTCACATCCTGGAGCCGTGATCGGCAGCTGGCCCCGTTGCCACAGCCTGGCACCGCACGAGCAGAATGGCGTTCATGGACGCCTGGGTGGTCGACCAACCTGGACCGATCGATAATCATCCGCTGTTGCGTCTCCAGCGCGACGATCCGGTGCCGGGGCCTGGGCAGGTCCGGGTCAAGATCAGCTGCTGCGGCGTCTGTCGGACGGATCTGCACCTGGCCGAAGGGGATCTGCCGCCGAAGCGTCCGCGAGTGACACCTGGACATGAGGTCGTCGGAGTGGTCGACGCGGTCGGCGCCGATGCTCGGCGGTTCATGATCGGGGATCGGGTCGGCGTGGCCTGGCTCGGCAAGACCGACGGCAGCTGCCGTTTCTGCCGCCAGGGTCGCGAGAACCTGTGCCTGCACCCGACCTTCACCGGCTGGGACGTCGACGGCGGGTACGCCGCCGCCTGTCTGGTCGACGAGTCTTTCGCCTACCGGCTGCCCGACGGGCTGGCTGACGAGACGGCCGCTCCCCTGTTGTGTGCCGGCATCATCGGTTATCGAGCGCTGCAACGGGCGGCTGTCCCCGACGGTGGTCGGCTCGGCATCTACGGTTTCGGCGGCAGTGCCCATCTGACGGCGCAGATCGCTCTGGCCCAAGGGCTGCGGGTGCATGTGCTGACCCGCGGCGAGCCCAACCAGGCATTGGCCCGCGAGCTCGGGGTCGACTCCGTGGGCGGGCCGAGCGACCCGCCGCCGGAGCCTCTCGACGGCGCCATCCTGTTCGCGCCGGCCGGCGAGCTGGTCCCGGTCGCGTTGCGGGCTCTCGATCGTGGCGGCACGCTCGCCATGGCCGGGATCTGGTCCTCCGACATCCCGACGCTGAACTACGACGAGACCCTCTTCCAGGAGCGGCAGCTGGTCAGCGTCACCGCGAACACCCGCGACGACGGCGAGACCTTCCTGGCGTTGGCGGCTCGCCTCGGTGTCCGGGCGACCACCGTCCCGTACCCGATGGCCGACGCCAATCGGGCTCTGATCGATCTCAAGCACGGCCGATTCGGCGGTGCCGCCGTACTGCACGTCTGAGGTTCTGCGGGGCATCCCTTAGCAGCGAACTCGTTGCTTCCGCGTCACCCGCGCTGCCTTCTCATCACCGCGCGCTGCCTCCACGCCGCCCGTGACATCCAGGTGACGCCCCCGTGACAGGCAGCAGTGAGACTGCTGCGCAAGCACCCTCAGGAGCCATTGAGCGCAGACCGGAGTGGGGCGAGAAGGGGGGAGAACTGAGTGGCCAGCTATCAGGCGATCGCTGCTGTGGCCGAGGCAGTGAAACGGCTGCTGGAGCAGTCGTGGGTGCAGACGCCCGACGGCCTGCGGCCGCAGTTCGCCGTGTACAACGGAGCCGAGTTCGACAGCCCGATGGCCACCGGCATCTCCGTCTTCGTGTACCAGGTGACGATCGACGCGACCCAGCGCACACTGCCGGCCAGCGGACCGGGCAGACGCCGGCCGCTGCCGGTCGACGTCGCGCTGCTGCTCACCGCCTGGGCGCCGAGCGCCGCGAGCGAGCACACGCTGCTGGGCTTCGCGATGCGCACTCTCGCCGACCACCCAGTGCTCTCCTCGGGCTTCCTGAATGCCGGCACACAGGGGGTCTTCGGCGCCGACGAGACCGTCGAGGTGGTCGCCGGCCAACTGAGCAACGACGAGATCTTCCAACTCTGGCAGGCGCTGCCCGGAAACCTCCAGTTGTCGGTGCCGTACTTGGCAAAGGTGGTGCGGATCGAGTCCGACGTCGCGCCGAGCGGCCGGCCGGTGCTGGTACGCGAGTTCGACATGGCGGAGGGCCTGCAATGACCGTCACCCATCTCGAGCGCGTCGGCTACCGGGCCGTCCTCAGCCTCGACTGCCGAGACGCGATCCGCCCCACGCCAGCTGCCCCCGGCGGCCAGGTGCTCGGGGCAGCGGTCAACGACCTGGCCGCTTGGGCGTGGCCGGAGACCGAACCGGGTGTCCGCCGACCGGCCCGGCGCTCCGTCACCTCGCAGCTGCTGGGATTCGGCGTACTGCCGGACCACCCACTCGAGCAGTACGCCCGCGCGGCCGACACCGGGCCACTTGTCTGGCGATCCAGCACCACCCGGAACCACCGGGTGCTCGTGGTCGACCCGCGGCGCCGCTACCTGCCCGTCCTCACCACCGCCACACTGCCGCTGGCCACCCCGTTGGTCGTGGAACTCCACACGGCTCCCACCCACCTCCCCCGGGGCGGATGGGCCGTCGTCCGCGGCCAGGTGCTCCGGACGAGCACCACCGACCCGCTGCCGTGGGCCGTGCTCACCGTCACTCTGGCCGGGACGCCGTACATCGCGCGCTGCGACGCGGCCGGGGTGTTCCTGCTGAACGCCCCCTACCCGGAGGCACTGCCCCCACTGTTCGGTTCGCCGCCGGCGGGCCCCGGCCTGGGCGCGATGACCTGGCCGGTCGTGATCGAGGTCGCGTCCGCACCCGCCACCCTGAGCTTCCCCGATCCGCAACATCTCGACGTGCCCGACCTGGCGTCGGTGCTCGCCCAGCCCCGAGCCGCCATCGACACCTCTGGCGGCCCGCAATCCACGACCACCGCCACACTCACCTTCGGTGAGGCCCTGGCCCTCTCCCTGTCGGCCGAGCCGACCTGAACCGTCCACCGCCCGACCGCGGGCACCACCGAGCGGAGATCACGTCATGCCGCAGTACCTTTCACCCGGCGTCTACGTCGAGGAGCTGCCGGGCTCCCGCACGATCCAAGGCGTGAGCACCAGCGTTGCCGCGTTCGTCGGCCCGACCCGATTCGGCCCGACCAGCGGGCGGCCGGAGCTGCTCACGTCCTACGCCGACTTCGTCGGCATCTACGGCGACCCGGCGGACCTGCGCTTCGGCGACAACGGCCAGTTCCGCAACCACGTTGCCCTCGGTGTGAAGGGCTTCTTCGACGAAGGCGGCGCCAGCCTCTATGTGGTGCGGGCCTTCGCCCACCGCGACACCGGGGCCCCGGAGGACGACCACGGCCGGACCCGCCTCGTCTCGCCCGGCGAGGATCCGGATGCCTCGCCGCCACCCGCCGGGCTGACCCTGCGAGCTCGCTTCCCCGGCACCGCCGGCAACCTGCGGGTGATCCTCACGCTACGGTCCGGCAACGACTGCTTGGTTCAGCCCAACAGCGGCCCCGCGCTGACCCGCGTACGCGAGTTCGACACGGTCTGGGCCGTGACCGGCGGGTCGCACCCGGCGGGAAGCGTCAACGTCGTCCGGCGCAACCCCGCGGACGGCAGCTGGTTCCTCTCCGGCGAATCGAGGATCGACCTCGACGACGTCGTCGCGGTGTACCCGATCAGCGTGCTGGTCGAAGTGCAGCGCCCCACCACCGACGCCCGCGGGCTGCCGGTGTTCGGGCCGACGGTGACCGTGGGTGAGTTCGGCTTCGATCCGCGACCGATCGGCACCGGGCTCACCACCGTCCTCACCGCCAACCCGCCCACCCGCCGGCAGGCGCTCACCGTCCCCCTCGCGATCGAGGGAGCGGCCGACCTGCTCGCCGCGGGCGATCCCCAGGACGCCGCTGCCGCCGCGCTCGCCCAGCTGCTCTTCGGTGCCACGCTCGAGACCGCCTCCAACCCCGCCACCCCGCCGGCCAATCGTCAGCGCGTCGTCACGCTGGCCGACGGCACGGACGGCAACGCCCCGGACGTCACCGAGTACGAGGGGATGCCGACCTTCGCCGACTACCAGGACGACCTCACCGCACTGCCGTTCAACGGACTGCTCGCGATCGAGGCGATCGAGGACATCTCCATCGTCTCCGCTCCCGGATCGTCCACCGGCTGGAACACCGACCCGGCGCTCGGCACCCCTATCGCGCAGGCCATCGCCGGCGCGGTCGTATCCCACTGCGAACGGCTGCTCTACCGGGTCGCGGCGCTGGACGCGCCGCCGAACAGCCTGCCGACCACGGTGCTGGACTACCGCAACCTGCGCAGTTCGACGCATGCGGCGCTGTACTTCCCGTGGCTGGTGGTTTCGCATCCGATCGAGGGCACCCGGATCACCGTCCCGCCGTCGGCCTATATGGCCGGGGTGTGGGCGCGGTCGGACAACACCCGGGGCGTGATAAAAGCGCCTGCCAACGAGGTGATCCGCTCGGCACTCGACCTCGAGTTGCGGGTCAACAAAGCGCAGCAGGATCTGCTGAACCCCGAGGGCGTGAACTGCCTGCGCTACTTCCCCGGTTCCGGCTTCCTGGTCTGGGGCGCGCGGACGATCTCCGACGACCCGGAGTGGAAGTACCTCTCGATCCGCCGGTACTTCAACTATGTCGAGCGGTCGATCGACCAGGGCACCCAGTGGGTGGTGTTCGAGATCAATGGCCCGGCACTGTGGGACGCCGTCCGGCAGACCGTCGAGGGCTTCCTGTTCACCGAGTGGAAGAACGGCGCGCTGCTCGGACGTAGCCCGGAACAGGGGTACTTCGTGCGCTGCGACGAGTCGACCATGACCCCCGACGACCTCGACAACGGACGCCTGATCTGCCAGATCGGGATCGCCGCCGCCAAGCCGGCCGAGTTCGTCATCTTCCGGATCAGCCAGTTCACCGCCACCACGCAGAGCTGACCGAGAACCACTGAGAGAGGAGACCCCCGATGGCCAAGGAACGCGAGAACCCCTACGGCAACTTCAACTACCTGGTCGACTTCCGGACCGGGGATGCCGACACCGTCCGCGGTGGCTTCGCCGAAGTCAGCGGGATGAACATCGAGACGACGACCATGGAGTACCGCGCGGGCAACTCCAAGGCCAACCACCCGGTCAAGATCAACGGCCTCTACAAGGTCGGCGACGTCACCCTCAAGCGGGGCGTCCTGGGCTCCCTCGACCTGTACGAGTGGGTGCACCAGATCCGCACGGGCGACCACAGCCAGGTACGAGACGTCGTGATCCAACTGCAGGACGAGGCTCACACCTCGACGGTGATGACCTGGAAGCTGATCAGCGCCCGACCGATCCGCTACACCGCGCCGAGCCTCAACGCCAAGACCGGCACTGACGTGGCCGTCGAGGAGCTCGTGCTGTCGATCGAAGACCTGGTCGTCGAGTAGGGGTTGAAATGGCGGCGTCCGGGCTCACCTTCGACGGCCGGCTCCCCGGAGTGGTCGTTGATGTCACCATGCCCGAACGGGAGTCCGCGATCCGGCTGGATGTGGCCGCCTTCGTCGGCTTCGCCGAACGCGGCCCGCTCGACGTCCCGGTGGCCCTCGAAGACGCGAACGGTTACGCTGGTGTCTTCGGCGGCGATCTGGTGCTGGCGAGCGACGGCGGTCGCCCGGTGGTCGCCCACCTGGCCGCGAGCGTCCGCGCCTTCTTCGACAACGGCGGACGCCGCTGCCACGTGGTTCGGGTCGCCGGCCCGGATGCGCAGCCCAGCCGATGGCGGATGCCCGGCCTGCGGATCGTGGACGGTACCGGCGCCAGCCACGAGGTCCTGGTGGACGCCGCCTGGTACGGGGCCTGGTCGAGAGGCACGCAACTGGCGGTCTCCGTGACCAGGCGTGCGCTCCCCCACCGTGGCCGCTACACCCGACGGGCGGGCGACCGGCCCGGCACACTGGCCCTGCCGGTGGGCGCCTCGGGGATCGTGACAGCGGGCGACCTGCTCGAACTCGACTTCGGCAACGACCTGCCACGGTTGTACGGCCGGGTGGGCGGCCGGCGCAGGGTGCCCGACGGTGAGGCAGCTGACGGAAACCTGCCCGGGGACGACCTGCTCGACATCGTCGGCGAGGTTGCCTGGAGGCCGCTCCCGACGCCGGTCTTCGACCCGCCGGCCGTCGGACTCGTTCCGTCGACGGCACCGCTGGTGGCCGTCCGCCTGGTGCGTTTCGACCTGCGGGTCGACCAGCTGGTCAACGGGGAGAGCCGCCTGCTCGAGCGGCTGACCGACCTCGGGCTGAACTCGTGGCTGGAGCGGTTGCAGCCGGTGATGGCAGGACAGCCGTCCCGCTCCCGTTCCATGGTGTTGCGAGCCGAGAGACACACCGCCGACCTGCTCACGGCGGGTGCGGTGATGGTTCCAGACACCGGCATCGCGGCTGCCGAGGTCCTCGCGGGCGACGACGGCCTGGCCGAGTTCGACCCGAGAAAGTGCTTCCTCGACTCCGATGTGTCCGGCGACACGGTCTCCTCGCTGGTCCCGCACATCGAGGCGCTCCTCTTCCTGAGCCCTCAGCCGATCGCGCTGCGAGGCATCCACAGCCTGGCCGCCATCGACGAGATCGGACTGATCGCCTGCCCCGACCTCGTCCACCGGCAATGGACGCCAGTGGCACCGCCGCCCCCCGAGGAGCCGCCGGAGCCGCCCGAGCCGGTGCCACCGGACTGGTCCTCCTTCCACTGCTGCGCGGCTCTCGACGAGGAACCCTCGCCGCCCGAGCCATCCGCGCCGCCCGACCTCGGCTCTCCGCCGGCGGTCCTGACGTCTCTGGCACTGGTCGACCCGGCCGGCTACGACCGCGAACCGGCACTCACCGTCCAGCGCGCCCTGGTCACGCTCTGCGCCGCGCTCACCGACCGGATCGCCGTGCTCAGCCTTCCCGCGCACCTGGACGCGCCGGACGCACTCGATTGGCAGCGTCAACTCAGCGAGACTCCCGCCCTCCGTGCCGACGCGGCCGTGGTGCCGCTGGCGTACGCCACCCTGTGGCACCCGTGGCTGCAACTCTCCGCGCAGGCCGCCGCCCCGCCGGACGGCGCCGTCGCCGGCATGATCGCCGCCCGGGAACTTCGCCGCGGGGTCTGGGTGGCCCCGGCCGCCGTTCCGCTGCGGGGGCCGGTGGCGCTCGCCGGACCACCGCTGCCCGAGCCCGACGTGAAGCGGCTGTTCGACGCGCACGTCAACGTGATCCGGCAGGGGCCACGCGGGTTCGCCCCGATCAGCGCCCATACCCTCGCCGACGACCCATGGCTGCAGCTCTCGGTCCGGCGCACCATCAGCTGGTTGCGCAAGCTGGTGCTGCGGACCGGCCGGCGTTACGTCTTCGAGGTGGCAAACGACTCCTTCATCGCGATGGTCACCCGGCGGTTCGAATCCCTGCTCGCCCGGCTCACCGACGCCGGCGCCTTCCACGCTGCCTACGTCGAGGTCGCCGGCCCGTCCCCCGACCCGGCCGCGGACGCCCAACTGGTCGTGCACCTGCACGTGGCCCCGACCTCCCCGATCGAGTTCATCACGGTCACCCTGTTGCGCACCGGCGACGGTCTGCTCGAGATCGGAGGCCCGTCATGACCGGGCTGATGGGGGTCTTCCGGTTCCAGGTGTTGCTGGATCTCGACATACCGCTGGCCGGCCTGAGCAGCCCGCTGTGTGACGGCGCGTTCGCCGAGTGCGACGGCCTGGAGCTCACCATGCAGCCCACCACCGTCGAGGTGGGCGGCCTGAACAACGCCCAGGTGCACCTGATCGGGCGGACGACCGGCGCCCAGCTGGTGCTGCGGCGCGGGATGACCTCCGATCTGCAGTTGTGGACCTGGTTCGCGCGGGGCACCCTGCCGGGCTCCGTGGTGACCGCGCACGGCCAGATCTCCGTCCTGACCGCGGACGGTGAACCAGCAATCTCGTTCGCCCTCGACGGGTGCCTGCCGGTCCGCATCAAGGCGCCCGGGCTGCAGGCTCGGGGCGACCAGGGAGTCGCGATCGAGGAACTCGCCCTGGTGTACCGCAGCCTCCGGGCGATCCCGCCAGGCGGTCTCGGGGCGTCGGCGTCCGCCGGTGCATCGGTGAGCATGAGCGCCGGGCTGTCGGTCTCCGCCGGAGCGTCCTTCGCCGCCTCGGCCTCGATCGGAGGATTCTGATGGGCAGCGCGAGGCTCACCGAATGGAACATGGGGGCCGGAGAGCCGGTCAATGGCGGGATCGACCTGAATGTCGACTTCGATCCCAACTCGCTCTCGCTCAGCTACACCCCGACCGGCACCGCGGATGGCTCCGCGGACGCCGACAACCGGCTGGCCAACAAGGCCGCCGCCCAGCAAACCGGACAGAGCTCGACCCTCACCGTCGAGCTGACCTTCGACACGTCCACGACCGGCACGTCGGTGCAGGAGAAGACCGACCTGCTGGTGAAGCTCACCCTGCCGGACAACAAGAAGCGGCGGGTGGTGCAGTTCAGCTGGGGCACCTTCCTGTTCTTCGGCTCGGTCAACACGATGAGCCAGACCATCAACTACTTCTCCGCCGACGGCGTGCCGTTGCGCGCCGTGGTGAACCTCACCTTCGCCGCGGTCGGGCCACCGAACCGCGACAACGCCCCCGCCTCGGCGAATCGACCCAGCACTCCCTTTGGCGCAGCCGCCTCGGTCGGGTTCGGGGTGAGTGCCGGAATCGGGTTGGGTGCTGGGGCGTCCGGGTCGGCCGGGCTGGGGATCAGCGCCGGAGCGTCGGTCTCGGGAGGCGCCGGCGTCGGCGGCGGGATCGGCACCACGCCGCTGGCCCAGAGCCGCTCCGGGGAGACCATCGCCTCGCTCACCGCCCGCGCCGGCGGCGGAGCCGACTGGAAGGCGGTCGCCAGCGCCAACGGGATCGACAACCCGCGAATGCTGGCCGCCGGCACCGTGATCAACCCGCAGGCCTGCATCGAGATCAAGGGAGCGTGACCCCCATGCCTATCCAGATCAACGAGGTCGAAGTCGTCCCGCCGCCCCCGCCACCGGCACCCCCCGCGGCTCCCCGAACGCCGGCCGCACCCGGGCAGGACGTCACCGAGCAACTCGCGGTCTGGCTGGACGAGCGGACCCGCCTGGCCCACCGGCTGCGAGCGGACTGAGCAATGAGCACCCTCGCCGCCTATGTCTCGACACCCGCCTTGCGGGTCGCCGGGCAGGTCCAGCCCGAACTCGCCGAGAACCTGCTGGACCTGACCGTGGAGTCCGACATCGTCGGGCTGAGCCGCTGCGTCTTGACGGTACGCAACTGGGGGCTGCGCAACAGCCGCTCCGACTACCTCTACAGCGACCGCGACCTGCTCGACTTCGGCACTGAGGTAGCCGTCCACCTCGGGCCGGACGACACGGAGGTGTTCACCGGCACCATCAGCGCGATCGGGGCGGACTACCCGCTGGACAGCGTCGCGCGCACGACGGTGCACGCCGAGGACGCCCTCTACGACCTCCGGATGGCACGCCGCTCCCGGAGCTTCGCGGACAGCAGCCTCGCCGACATCGCCGGCACGATCGCCGGGGAGCACGGTCTGCAGGCCCGCGTCGACGTAGGCAAGGTGCAGCGGGCAGTGATCGCCCAGCTCAACCAGTCCGACCTCGCCTTCTTGCGGGGGCTGGCCCGCCAGGAGGACGCCGAGGTATGGCTGGACGGCAACGTGCTGCATGTCTCCCGGCGCCCCGACCGCGGCGTCGGGTGCGACACCCCGCGGCTCAGCTACGGCTCCAACCTGCTGTCGTTCCGGGTGCTGGCCGACCTCGCCGAGCAGGTGAGCGAGGTGCGGGCGACGGGCTGGTCGGTCTCTGACAAACAAGCCATCGACGAGGCGGCCGGCGCCGGTGAACTGGGCGCCGAGCTGGGCTCGCTCACGTCCGGCACGAGACTGCTCGAGCAGGTGCGCGGCAAGCGCACCGAGCCGCTGGTACGGAGCGTCCCGCTCGCGGCCGGCGAGGCGAAAGCACTGGCAAAGGCCGCCTACCTCGAGCGTGCCCGCCGGTTCGTCACCGGCACCGCCGTCACCGGCGGCACCCCCGCCGCGCAGGTGGGCGGACCAGTCGAGCTCATCGGACTCGGAACGCTGTTCGACGGCCGCTACGCCGTGACCCGGGTGCGCCACCGGTTCGATCTGCAGCGCGGCCTGCGCACCTACCTGGACGTGGAACGCCCCGGGATCGGAGGCTGACATGAGCGCATTCACCGAGCTCGACCCGAGCGCGACCGACCTCAGCCTCGCGGCCCTGGTCGGCGATCCCGGACGGCACTACTACGGGGTCTATCCCGCGGTGGTGACCGACAACCAGGACCCCAACGGCGAGGGCCGGGTGCGGATCCGACTGCCCTGGGCGCCCGACCCCGGCTCCGCCGAGTTCAGCCCCTGGGCCCGGCTGGCCACCCTGAACGCCGGCAACAACCGCGGCAGCTGGTTCGTCCCCGAGGTGGACGACGAGGTGCTGGTCAGCTTCGGCGGTGGCGACCCGCGCGACCCGTACGTGGTCGGCTCGCTGTGGAACGGCCGGGATTCCGCCCCCGAGAAGATGGACGCCGACAACAACGTCCGCTCCCTCACCTCCCGCAGCGGCATCAAGATCACCCTCGACGACACCCGGGGTTCGGTCACCCTCACGCTGACCACCCCGGGGGGTCAGCAGGTCGAGCTCACCGACGCCGGCAACAAGGTCACCGTCTCCGACAGCAACGGCAACTCCCTGGAGCTGGCCCCCGGCGGAGTGTCCCTGACCGCGGCCAGCAAACTGTCGATCTCCGCGCCGACGATCAACATCGACTGCGGCTCGGCGAACGTGACCTCGGCGATGTGGTCCTACTCGGGCGTCATCCAGTGCAGCGCAGCCATCGCCACCTCCGTGGTGGGCACCAGCTACACCCCCGGCGCCGGGAACATCTGGTGACGCCATGACCCAGACCGTGATCCCCACCCGGGTGCTGCCGATCCCCAAGCACACCTCCGCCGACCTGCAGTGGCTGGCCCCGTCCCCGCTCTGGCAGGGATCCGTCGGTCCGGCAGCCTCCGGGATTGCCCAGCCTTGGATCGCCGAGTTCCGCACCGACGACTTCGTCGGCGAGTTCACCCGGCTGCTGGTCGGCGGGCACGCCGACGACCTGGATCAGACCAGCCCGGCGGTGGCCGCTGGGACCAGCTCCGCTACCGGGCCGTTCCGGCTGTACCAACCGCTGAGCATGCGCTACTACCTCGTCACCGCGACCCTCGCCTGCCGCCGGCCGGGCATCCCCGACCATCTCGCTTCGGCGCAGGAAGGTGAGCGGGTCTTCTTCGTGCTGCGGCAACGCACCACGGACGGCACCGAGCTGGCCCTGGTCGACGGGCAGTGGCAGCCGGTGGCCGGCGACGTCCTGGCCGAGGGCGAGGAGGAGCACCCGCTGCACTCCGCCCCGGTCACGGGGTTCGGCGCGCCCGGCACCACTGCCGCCCGGCTGGGTCTGCCCGCCGATCGTCAGGCCGCCCGACGGGTCTACTACGGCTACATCCCGGTCACCCGGCGGGAGTCGGTCGCGCCCCGGATGAGCGACCCTGCCAAGACCCTCGAGTCACTGTTCGGTCCGCTGGGGCCGAACAATCCACTGCCGACCCCACTCAGCATGATCGAGCACCCCGCGGTCGACGCCCTGGTCGACCGGGTGGTCGTCCCCTGGACCCTGCTGCGCAACACGCAGCTCGCCCTCAGCCCGAGGAACATCCAGTACGGCTCGCTGTTCGTGCTGCTCGACCTGATGGCCTGGCTCAAGCAGGAGCAACTCGCCGTCTACCAGCGGATCGTGCTGAACACCGGCCTGCCGAGCGGATCGGTTGCCCAGAAGCTGTTCGACGGGCTGAACGGCATCGAGATCCGGGTCGACGGCGCCGATCAGAAGCTGACGACCGCGCTGAGTGGGCTGGTCACCCCGACGGACTACCTTCCGCTGACGACTGGGGACGACACTCCCGGGAGCCCGCCACACACGTACGACCTGCGCACGAACACCAGTCCGGCGCTGCCTGCCACCTGGCTGCTGGGGCACCAGGTCGCCGGCAGCCTGACGAACCTGGCCGCCGACGCCATGACCGGGATTCCGCCGCGGCTGCCCCCCGAACTGGAGGGCATGATCGGCCTCCAGGGCCCCGGCCGCACCCCGAACGCCGACGGCGCCCCCGCCGCCGAGGCCCGGTACGTCATCCGGATGGTGTGGACCAGCCCGCCCTGCCGTCCGGTGCTGAGCGAGCCCACGCGGGCGTTCGAACTGGCGCGGGCGATGGACGCGGACGCGCCTGCCCGTCCGATCCTGATCCAGATGCCCGACATCAACAACCTGCGGCAGTTCAACCGCGGGGTCGCCATCGAGATGCCGCCCTCGCTGCGCAAGGTGCTCACTCAGGTGACCCCGAAGATCCTCAAGGAGGAAGGTCTCGACCAGGGGCTGGAGGTCCAGCTCGGCAAGATCTGCTCGCTGTCGCTGCAGATCATCATGCTGGTGGCCTTCATCGTGATGTTCATCTTCCTGATCTTGTTGAACATCGTCTTCTGGTGGCTGCCGTTCCTGAAGATCTGCTTCCCCGTGCCGATGCCCGCCAGCACCACGAAGGGACCGAAGCCATGACGCTCACCGGCCTTGACCTCTACGGAGTGGGGATGTCCTTCCCGCCACGGGTCGGCCCCGACGGGTCAGTGGCGTGGTCGGCCGGCGAGCTGAACGTCCGCGAGTGCATCGCCACCATTCTGCGCACCCTGCCGGGCGAACGGGTGCAGCGGCCCGGGTTCGGTTGCGGGGTCGACCGCTACCTGTTCGAGCCGAACACCGTCGCGACCCTGCGGCTGATCGTCGAGGACATCCAGCAGGCACTCGGCCGCTGGGAGCCCAGGATCCGCCTGGACGATGTCACCGCGACCGTGAATCCCAGCGACGTGCGCGCCGTGGACATCACCGTCAGCTACACCCTGATCGCCACCGGTGTGGCAGAGCGGGTGTCGATGACCCTGAGCCGGGACACCTGAGGAGGTCGCCGTGAGCCTGAACATCCCCGTCCTGGACAACCGCAGCTACGACCAGCTGGTCGCCGAGGTCAAGGCACGCATCGCCGTCCACACCCCCGAATGGACGAATCTCAATGCCAGCGATCCCGGCATCACCCTGCTGGAGTTGTTCGCCTTTCTCACCGACAACCTGCTCTACCGCAGCAACCGGATCCCGGAAGCGAACCGGCTGAAGTTCCTCTCCATGCTGGGGATCCCGTTGCAGCCCGCCACTCCCGGGCTGGGCCTGGTCACGGTCACCAATGCCAAGGGCCCGATCGAGGCCGGCCCGGTGCTGCCGGCCGGCACCGAGCTGCGGGCCGGCCAGGTCGCGTTCGCCACCGCGACCACGCTGCCCGTCCTGCCGGTGACCGCCCAGGCATACATCAAGCGGCCTCACACCCCGGACGCCGAATCGCGGCAGCGCTACGAGACCGTCTACCAGACCTTCCTGGAGACCGACACGACGATGCTGAGCTACTACGCGCCGGTCAGGCTGGAGGAGCCGGTCACCGGCAAGCCGGACGCGGTGGTCGACCTCGTCGACTCCGAGCACGGCACCATCGACCGGTGTCTGTGGCTGGCGCTGCTGGCGCCCAACGCGGATCTGGCAGCGGTCCGGGCAGCCATCGCCAACCAGACCCTCTCCATCGGGGTCTACCCCGCGGCGCGGATCGACGGCCGCGCACTGATCACCCCCACCATGAACAGCGACACCATCGACCCGGGCCTGTTGGTCGAGATCGCCGAACCGGATCCGTCCCCTCTGGCCGGTGAGGGCTTCGGCATCGGCCCGGCCCGGTACCGCCGACTCGAGCAGAGCTACGCCGAGCCCGTTCTGGAGGCTCCCGGCGTCATCCAGGTGAAGCTGCCGCCCTTCGAGAAACTGCTGGTCTGGGCCTTCGACCCCGCCGAGGAGGGAGCCGGCGACTACCCGCCGAGACTGGACGATCCGGAGGTCTCCAGCCGGCTGGTGACCTGGCTGCGGCTGCGCTATCCCACCGACCCGCACGCCGCGTCCGAGGCTGAGGCCGAGCCCAGCCCAGAACACGCGGCTGACGACGGCAAGGATGGCTGCTGCTGCTGTGGGGACGGCTTCGACCTGCTGGGCAGCCCCGAGCCGTCCACCAGGCTGACCTGGGTGGGGGTGAACGCCGTCCGGGTCGCCCAGGCGGTCCAGGTCACCGACGAGCAGCTCGGCCTCGGGACCGGCACCCCGTTCCAGGTCTTCACCATGGCCAATTCGCCGATCATCGTGGACGTCGAGCACCCCTTCCTCGTCGAGGTTCGCGACGACACCGGCAAGGACCCCGACACCTGGGTGCGGTGGCAGGAGGTCGACGACATCTTCGCCGCGGGTCGTGACGAGCAGGTCTACCGCCTCGACCGGGCCACCGGACAGGTCACCTTCGGCTCCGGGCTCGCCGGGGTGAGGGTGCCACGCGGGGCCTTCGTCCGGGTCACCTATTGGTACGGCGGCGGGTTGCTGGGCACCCAGCCGATCGGGGCGATCAACTCCAGCGCCGCACTCCCGGGCGGGTTCACCGTGACCAATCCGCTGCCGACCTGGGGAGCCGGCGCCGGCGAGTCGGTCGCCGATGGCGAGGCGGCGATCTCCAGCTGGTTGCGGCACCGCGACCGGCTGGTGACCGCCACCGACTTCGCCGACCTCACCCGGCGCACGCCAGGCGTCGATCTGGGACGCGTGGAGGTGCTGCCGCTGTTCCATCCGGAGGCCGATCCCACCCAGCGGGTGCCCGGGGTGGTGACCCTGATGGTGGTGCCGCGCTCCGACCCGCTGAACCAGCAGTCACCCACCCCCGATCGACTCTTCCTGAACGCCGTCTGCGCCTGGCTCGAGCCGCGGCGACTGATCACCACCGAGCTCCACGTCCGCGGGCCCGAATATCTCAAGGTGTGGGTGTCGGTCGGTGTCGTGCCAGTTCCCGGGCAGGTGCCGGCGGTGGTCGAGCAGGCGGTGGCCGCAGCGGTGCGCAACTTCCTGAGCCCGCTCACCGGTGGGCTGGAGGGCAACGGGTGGCCTCTCTCGCTCACCCTGCGCACTCAGGACGTGGAGGCGATCGCCACCCGCGTGCCGGGGGTACGGTACGTCCACTCCGTCCTCATGGCCGCCGCGCTGCCCAGCTCCAGCGGGGCCACGGTGGTCGTCTCACCGCTGCCCTCCGTCGCCCTGACCGGCCTGCAATTGCCGGATGCGACCGTGCTGGTCAGCACCGGCGAAGCCCAGGATCCGCGGGCCCAGGCGCAGCCGATCCCGCTGACCCTCGTCTCCGTCCCGGTCGTGCCGGCGACCTGCTAGGGGGCTTGGGATGGACATCCAGGGATCGCAGTTCCACCTGCTGAACGGACCGGCGGACTGGGGAGCGTGCATCGACACCGCCCTCGATCTGCCGCTCCGCGAGGCGGGCGCGATCGAGCCGACCCCGGAGCTCTCCCGCCCCGACAGCGCCTGGGAGTACGACAGCGGTCGCGACTGGCTACGGTTGCGTCGCGACACCGCCCGCTTCCAGCAGGCTCTGCGCACCGACCCGCTGACCCCGGACGCTCGCCGCGGGGCCGGGCGGGACCGTTATGGAACCTGGTACTGGATCGACACCGACCGTCGTACGATCCGCCACCGCGAGCAGGGCAGCCGGGCCGCCAGCACGTGGTGGACGATCGACGACCTGCACCTGCACTGCAGCTGCGTCACGCTCGCCGGCGGCCGGTTCGGCAGTGTCACCAGCTGCCCGCCCGATCCGGCGCGGTTGGTCGGACTGACCGTCACCACCAGGCACTACCTCGTGGTCGGCTACGACGGCCCGGACGGCTCCGGGCTGTTCGTCTTCGACCTGCACGCCGGGGGCCGGCCCGAGCGAGTCACCTTCGGGGCGGCACCGTTCGCCCCCTGGGATCTCGCCGACCTGCCGGACGGTGGCGTGCTGGTGCTCGACCGGGAGCACGGCAGCTACTGGCAGCTGGACAAGGACTTCCGGGTGGCCGGCCAGGAGAACGCCCGAGTCGGCAGCTTCGCCGATCTCGCTGCCGACGGCGCGCTGACCGTCCGCAGCTACCGGACCGAACCCAGCACTCCCGGCTGGGCGCTGGCGAATGCCGACGGCGACCCGATCCACCCGGTGAGCATCGAACCGGGCCCGGATGACACGGTCCTGGTGCTTGAATCCGACCCGGCCACCGGCTACTCGATCGTCAGCTGCTTCGACCACGACGCGCTGATCTGGGTCCGACCACTACGAGACATCATCGAGGTGATCGACCTCGACGACCCCGACCACGTCTCTCGCCGGATCTCGTTGTTTGCCCACGACTTCGCCTATCTGACTGCGGGCAGCACGCGTCCGCTGGAGAGCCCGCTGCTGTACCTCGCCGACGCCCAGGGCGACCAGGTGGTCGCCTTCGCCCTCGACCCCGCCACCGGCGAGCTGGTCGCGCGCGACGACTTCCTACCGCTCCGCCGCTGGGCCGCCCGCGGCCTCGTCCGGGCCGATAGCACCCTGTGGTACGACTTCGGCGAGCGCTGGATCGAGGTCGGTGTGTTCACCGAATGCCGGTTCGCCGGCACCGCCACCCTGGTCACCGCGTTGCCCGCGGGCGGCTTGCCGGGCGAGCCGTTCGACTCCCAGCTGCCCGGCTGCGTCTGGCACCGGCTGCTGCTGGACGCCCTGGTGCCGTCCGGCACGTCGATCCAGATCGAGGCCCGCGCCGCCGACCAGGTCGAGGTGCTCACCGCCCAGCCGTGGCTCGCCCAGCCCGCGCCGCTGCTGCGGGGTGGCGGCTCCGAGCTGCCGTGGGCCGATCCGTGGCGCGACCAGCGCGACCCGCAGAACCCCGCGGCGGCGCTGCCCGACGGCCTGGGGACGGTGGAACTGCTCTTCCAGCACGTCGTCGGGCGCTACCTGCAACTACGGATCACCCTCGCCGGCGGCGGACGGGCGTCGGCTGCGATCCGGTCCCTGCGGGCCTGGTTTCCACGGTTCTCCTACGTCCAGCACTATCTGCCGGCCGTGTTCGCCGAGAACGACCGTGCCGAGACCTTCCTGGAGCGCATGCTGGCCAACCCGGAGGGGGTCCTGACCACCCTCGAGGAGAAGATCGAGCACTCCCACCTGCTGCTCGACGCCCGTACTGCCCGCGACGTCGACCTGGACTGGCTCGGGCGGTGGTTCGCGCTCGTGCTCGACCCGGCCTGGGCGGTGGACCGCCGGCGTTTCCTGATCGAGCACGTCGACGCCTTCTACCGCCGCCGCGGCACCCCGGCCGGGCTGATCGGCATGCTGCGGGTCCTGTTCGACCCGCAGATCACCGCCACCGACGTCTTCCGGATCCGCCGGGTGCCTGCCACCTACTCCAGGATCCGGCTGGTCGAGAGCTTCCTCACCCGTGGCCCCGGCCTGGACCACGTCCGGCAGGCCGCGCACCGGTTCGTACTGCAGGTGCCCCGCTGCTTCGAGGCCGGGCAGGCCGATCTCGCGAACCGCATCGTAGAACAGAGCAAGCCGGCGCACACCGCGTTCACCCTCGAGCTCTACGACAGCACCTTCGTGGTCGACTCGGCCCGGCTCGGGCTCGACACCGAACTCGGCGACAGCCGGCAGTTCACCCCCATCGTGCTCGACCGGACGCCGGTTGCGGCCGGCTACCTGAGCGCCACCTGGCCGTTCGACATCACCGACCGGCTGGTCTCCGACCGTGACCGTCTGCCGGAAGGGCCACCGCTGTGACCCGCCGTTCCCGCAATCCCATGATTCGCCACTCGATGGAAGAGGACCAGCGATGACCCAGACCTGCATCTCCACCAGCACCGTCACCTCCAGCCCGGACCAGCGGGTGGCCTACGCCCACGGCATGGTGCTGGGCGTCGACGATCTCGTCACCGAGCAGAACTACTGGCTGTACCACCGCTATCTCGCGCAACGCGGGCTGGCGGGCATGGGGACCGTGTACGGCCTCCAGGTGACCGCAAGCGCCGTCGATCGCGATGCCGAGGTGAGGGTGAGCCCCGGCCTGCTGGTCGACCAGTTCGGCCGGGACGCGGTGATCCGCTGCCCCCAATGCGCCCGCCTGGGGCAGTGGCTGACCGCCCGGGAGCTGGCCCAGCCGGGGACGATCGGCGAGCACCGCGATCCGAGTGGAGTGCTCACGGTGTATGTCGTCGCCCGCTACGACCAGTGCCTGGACACCTTCGTGCCGCTGCCGGGGTCGCCGTGCAGCACCAGCGACGAGCTCATGACGCCGTCTCGGATCAGAGACTCCTGGGAGGTGGATCTCAGCTTCGACCGTCCTGCGATGCCGCGCTGGGACACCGACCGGCGGCTGGCTCGGCTGCTGTCGCTGGTCGATGCCGTCCCCGGTCTGCCTGAGGCTGATTCCGACGAACCGGAGCTGATCGCCGCCGTGCTCGACCTGATCAACCAGGCCGACGACGGACCAGGCGAACTGTGGCCGCCGACCTCCCCGCCCGATTCGGCCCAGCTCCGGTTCACGATCCCGGCCGAGGCCGCCCCGGACGTCCTCGACCGGCTGTTCGTGGTCTGGGTGACCCAGGTCCGTCCGGTGCTGCTGCCCGATCTCACCAGCCCACCCGGGATAGTGACGCCGAGCGATCCGGCCCCGGTGCCGGAGATCTTGCTGGCCACCCTCACCTTCAGCGCCGCGGATCCGTTCGACGTCGCCTCGCCCGAGATCGCCGGTCCCGTCGATGTCGACGACGCCGGGCGTCCCTACCTGCTGCACAGCCAGCTGCTCCAACTGCTCGGCGTGCTCGAGGACGACGAGGTGGTGCGGCCGCAGGAGATCGCGCAGCTCTCCGCCCAGGTGACGACCGAAGGCCAGTTGGCCGCCATCTCGGTATGGTTCAGCGCGGACGGCATCGGCCAGGTCGACCTCCCCGAGCGGGTCATGGTCACGCTGTCCGACGGCACCGGCCGCGAATATCGCAGCAGTCCCGTCCCGTCCGGACCGTTCTCCGCCCGCTGGCGGCTGATCCCGGTGACGCCGACGTCGTTCCTCACGGTGACCGACGGCGAACTGGTGCGGGTCACCTTCAGCGGCGCGGACACCCAGATAGGCACCACGGCCGAGTCCCGCGCCCTCAGGCAGGTCATCGACGACGGGCTCGTCCTGGTCAATGCCGACGCCGAGGGCAACGTCGCGGCCTACGCCACCGCCTGGATCGACCAGGTGGGGACGGTCGTGCCACCCGCCAGTCCGCAGGCCAGCGTCGAGTTCGCCACGCTCACCCCGTCCGTCCGGGAGAACAAGGTCCCCGAACTCGAGATCTGGTTCCACCCCCAGCCGCGCGGACCGGTCGATGACGTGCTGCTGTTCCCCGACCAGGACCTGGCGGTCGAGGTGTTCGACGAGCAGACCGGCAACGCGGTGCCGATCCAGCAGACCACCCGGCACCCTACGTACACCAACGTGTGGACCATCGTGACCGACGCGCCGAGGGACGGCCGTCAGCCCTGGCCCGCCTACCTGCGACTGCGGTTCATCGTCGACAAGATCGTGGTGGAGGTGCGGGGCAACCAGCTGACCCTGGGCGACTGGATCGACAAGGCCGAGATCTTGTTCATCGGCTGGGACCCGCGAGAACGCATCGTGACCGGCTTCAGCAGGCATACCGTCCAGGCGAGGTGAGTGATGTCCGCCTTCACCGTCGGAGGACATTTCCCCGACACCACCAGCCCCGGCATCACGCCCGGGCTGCGGTGGCCGAGCTACCGCAGCGGCCGCGTGCTGACGGCGACCGACCTGACCGCCGACCAGCAGGCTGCCCGGGCACGCGACCGGCTGCTGGGACGCGCGACCGGCCACGGCGTCGTCTCGGGTTTTACCGTGGCGACCTCCGCCGTCCAGACCCGGGAGTCCCCGAGCAGCAGCGGCGGCAACACCCTCACCGTCAACCCCGGCGCCGGGATCACCCGCAGCGGGGATCCGGTCAGCCTGGAGCTCCAGACCACACTGCCGCTGATCGGGGTGCTGGCCGAGGCGGAGCTGCCCAACGTGGCCGGCTTCCACTGTTGCGGATCCACCTCGGCGTCCACCACCGGGGCGCTGCTGACGGCCGGTGCCTATCTGTTGGCGGTCCGTCCCGCCGAGCGCACCGAAGGCGGCAAGTGCGCCGGCCAGTGGACGGTGGCCGGACTGGAGTTCCGGGCGATCGCGCTGCCCGCGTTGACGACCGTCGGCGGACGTCCGGTGACCGCCCAGAATCGCCGCAACCTGCTGGCGATGTGGTGCCTGGGCGCCGACTCCCACCTCGGCACCCCCGACTGGGGCGGACTGCCGGCCGAGCTGTACGGCAAGCACGTGCCGACCGGGACAGCGAGCCTGCTCGATCTGACCGGGGACGACCTGCCGCTGGCGGTCTTCTGGTGGGACGGCCTGCAGATCGCCGACCTCGATCTGTGGTCGGTGCGCCGGCGGATCACCGAGCCCGAACCGGCCGACCCGACCTTCGGCCTGCTCACCGGCGACGAGCGGATCGCCTCGGGGCAGGCTCGGTTCCACCAGTTCACCGCGCAGTGCAACCAACTGGCCAGGGAGAACCAGGCCAGCAGCACCGTGGCGAGCGAACGGTTCGGCCTGCTGCCGCCGGCCGGCTTCCTGCCGATCGGTGCCGGCATGCTCGACGAGCAGCTGGAGTCGCTCAGAGACACCCTGGCGCGTTTGAGGGACTGGCTGGCCGACGGCGGGGCCGGTGTCTCGCGAAGCCGGTACCTCAGCCTGCTCAGCTGGCTGGAGCAGGCTCTGGCGCGGTGGACGGCACTGCAGGCAGGATCCGGCTCGGGGTTCGTCCCGGAGGCCTTCTTCGGCAGGTTGGCGCGGTTCGGTGGGCTGATCGACTGGGATCTGGCGGAGTTCGCCCTGCGGGATTCATGGCACCGCCGCCCGGTCCCGACGACGCCCCCCGACATCACCCTGGTGGATGCGCAGCAGAAGGACGCGGCCTCCGGACTGAGACCAGACCTGGGCGCACACCTCAGGGAGACCAGGGCCACCTCACGGGCTGCACAGACCCCGTTCGTCTACTACCTCGTCCAGCAGCAGCTGTTCCCGCCCACCCAGGTGCTCCCGCTGGACCTCACTCAACCACCACCGGAGTCCCCGCCACCGAGCGGATCGCCGAGCCAGCTGTACGTCTTCTTCGTCGCCGGCTGGACGGTCGGCGCCCGCACCACGATGCCCGCACGCCTGCTTCTGGAAGAGCAGGTGCTCGACCTGCTCAGCAGTGGGAAGCTGTTCGGGCGGTGACCGTCGACCTGGTCGTCGAGCGACTTCGAGCGGTCACCCCGGCCGGAATGGCGAGAGTGGCCGCGGAGGTTCTGCTGCGCCCGGCCGCGGACCTCGCCCGGGATCGTCGGGTGTTGATCGTGCGTCGGCTGCGGGTGGACGCAGCCGACCCGGCCGCAGCGCGGCTGAAGTTGGTGCGATTGATGGAGCGGGCGGTGCCGGGCAGCGACCCCACCGCCCCGGAGGCAGCGGCGGTCGTGTTCGACGATCTGGTCGACGCGCTGATGGTGATCACCCGCGACCTCGCCGAGGGAGTGGCCGGCGACCGCTGGTACTGGACGTCCTGGCTACGCCGGGCCCGCAGCCATGGAGGATCGCCGCTGTACGGGGTCTGGCGCGAACACCACGCCTGGCTGCCGGCGGCGCTGCGCGAACTCGCAACCACCAGCCCGGAGGTCGTCGAGCGGGCGATCGGCCTGCTCGACGACCCCGAGCGGGAGGTGCTCGGCCGTCTGCTGCCCGCGTCGGCGCTGGCGTCGGAACGGCGGTCGTCACGACACGAACCCAGCCCGGCAGAACCTGCCGTCGGCCACCCTGCCGATCGCCGGAGGCCGCCGCCGGCAGCGCCGTATCCCCACCCTGGCAGCGGCCGTCGGCGCCGGACCCAAGCTGGACAGGCGAAATCACGGCCCGCGCGACCCGTCCGCGTGGTCAGGCAATCGCCCATCCCGGCTCCAGCGCAGCAACCGGATCGCCGCGCGGCCCGTACCGCTCCAGCCGGCGCTGCGATCCGCCGGGCGAAACACGGTCGGATCGCCGGGTTCACCCCGCGCCCCGTCGACCGGGCGCGGGTCGGCCGCGCAGCTCGGCCGGTTCCGGCCCGGCGCAGGCCCTGGCATCGTTCGCTCGCCAACCTGGTGCCACCCGTGCGCACGGGACGCCCGCGGGTGGTGCCCGTCCGACGACCACTGGCGCCGGCCCGGCGCAGCACCGATCAGTTTCCGGTCGCCGCCGTGCCCAACCCGACCACGTGGTCGGACGGCATCGCGACCAACCACGCCAGCGCGCTCTATCTCCTGCACCTGGTCCTGCGCCTCGGCGGTGAGGAGGCCGGCTACGCCGATCTCGCCCGGTTCGCGCTGTGGCTGCTGCGGCACCAGCCGCGGCGACCACGCCGGCTGCGGGATCCGCTGTGGCCGCTGCTCATCGCGCTGGACGAGGAGCCTGCGGCCGTCCCTCGCGGGCGGCCGGTCTGGTGGCGGCAGGCCGCCGCCTACCTCGACGACGCCGGCCTCGATCTCGACAGCTTCGAACAGCCCGGCCTCGTGGCGGTCACCCGCACCCACCTCGACGTCGTCCTCGGCCTCGACCAGATCGACTTCGCCGTCCGGATGGCGGGCCTCGACCAGGATCCGGGCTGGGTGCCACAGCTGGGCCGCGTGATCAGCTTCCACTTCGAGAGCAGCTGACATGGCACCCATCGACCAGGTTGTCGGCCGGGTGGTGCAGCGGATCCGGGAGCGACTGCAGGACACCGCCGCTACCCTGCCCGACCTGACCTGGCTCCCCGAGCCGGCTCCGTCGGCGCCGAACGAGGGTGGCCCGCTCGCCCGGCTCGCGCCGATCGAGGCCGATGTCCTGGTCGCCGCGGGTCTGATCGAGCTGGACATCAGGTACGGCTCGCTCTTCGCCGTGCTGCAGGATCCGCTGCCCGCCCGGCGTCCCTGCATCGGCCTGCTCACCTGGCTGCTGGGTGACAGCGACGGGGACGTCACCGCAACCTGCCACGACCTGGTGCGCCGAGGCCTCCTGGCGGTCGACAACAGCGCCGATCCCCGCGCGGAATGGACGCTGCGGGTGCCCGTGCCGGTCTGGGACGCGGCGCGCACCGGCAGCATCGAGCCCCGGACCCTGCCACCTCAGCTCACCCTGCGCACCGAGTTCCCGGCCCTCGCGGAGGTGGCTGTCGGCCCGGGTCAGGAGGCTCTGCTGGTGCGCCTGCCGGGCCTCCTCGCCGACCCCGCCCTGAGCGCACTGGTCGTCCGGGGACCACGAAGCAGTGGCCGGACCACGCTGCTCGGTGCGGCGGCGGCGACCCTCGGTCTCCAGGTGCTGGTTCACGACGGCGACGCCGGCGCGCCGTCCTGGCAGGTGTTCGAGGCCCTGACCAGGCTGACCCCTGTCCTTCCGGTGGTACGGGTGGACCCCGGACCCGGAGAAACCCTGGAACTCCCGCCCCTGCGCGGACTGGACCGCCCACTGGGCGTGGTCGCCGGCCGTTCGGGTGGCCTGACCGGGACTGGTCTGGATCACGCGCTCACCGTCACCTTGGGGCCCGCTGGACCGGATCGCCGACGGCAACTGTGGATAGCGGGCGGACTCCGGGCCGGGTCGGCGGACGCCGACGAGATCGTCGAGCGGTTCCTGCTCACCCCGGGCAATATCCGGCGGGCCACGCCGGTCGCCCGGCTGCAAGCCCTCGCCGCAGGCCGCGAGCAGGTGGTCGCCTCGGACGTGCGGGCTGCCACCCGGACGTTGCGTCGCCAGGAACTGGAAACGCTGGCAACCTTGCTCGAGCCGCTGCCGGCCGGGACCGGGCCCGTGCTCTCGCCTCCGGCCCAGGAAGAGTTCGACACCCTGATGCGTCGGTGCCGGCATCGCGAACGCCTTACCGAGGCCGCAGCGCAGCCGGGCGTGACCCGCGGCGTCCGGGCGCTGTTCTCGGGCGGCAGCGGCACCGGCAAGACCTTGGCCGCGCGGCATCTGGCCGCGCTGCTCGACCTCGACCTGTACCGGATCGACCTGGCCGCCGTGGTCAACAAGTACATCGGTGAGACCGAGCGCAATCTCGACCGGGTGCTTGCCCGCGCCGAGGAGTTGGACGTCGTGCTGCTGCTCGACGAAGGCGACGCCCTGATGGCCAAGCGCACCGACGTCGCCAACGCCAACGACCGGTACGCCAACCTGGAGACCAACTTCCTGCTGCAGCGGCTAGAGACCTTCGACGGCATCGTCATCATCACCAGCAACGCCGCCAGCAGGATCGACCGTGCCTTCCTACGCCGCATTGACGTGACCGTCGAGTTCCTGCCGCCCGACGCCGGCCAACGCTGGCAGATCCTCCTGGCCCACCTCCCCCTCGACCACGAGGTCGAGTCCCGGATACTCGACGAGGTCGCCCGGCGCTGCGATCTGACCGGTGGCCAGATCCGCAACGCCGCCCTGCACGCCACCCTGCTGGCGGTCGACGGCAGCCATCCGTTGGGCTCGGCCGAGCTGCTGGCCGGCATCCGGCGGGAGTATCGCCGCAGCGGAGGCGCCTTCCCCCTGGCCGGGCTCAACGGCGCCGGCCACCGCGTTCCTGCCGTCTCCCGGGGCGACTCGCCCGCAAGCTAGCGATGCCCGAGCGCGCCCTCATCGAGTTGCCGGCCCGCAGATCGCGGGAACCGGAGGGCGCGAGCACGTCCTGGTCCAGTCCGGCCGGACGACGTGCCCCGGTCTGGAGCCGGCGGCTGGACGAGCGAACCCCCGCACCGGAGGAGGACGACCAACGGCAGGCGGAGCCCGGCCGCGTTCCGACCTGGAGCGCAGGCCTGCCGAAGCTGACGGACGGCACCGGGGGCTCGGAACCCGAACCAGAAGCCGACCTGACCTCCGCCGTCCCACACCCGACCCCGACATCGGAACAGACGACCGAGCCGGCATCCCTTCCCAACGCCGTGCCCGAGCCGGCTGGCACCACGTCCGTCGGCGACGCCGGTGAGGCTGTCACGGGTTCGACGACCGTTGCCCAGGAAAGCCCGTCGTCGGAGCAGGAGAGCTTCGAGGACAGGCTCGACCAGGCCTCGCCGGAGTCCAAGGAGGATGAGGAGGCGGAGGCGGCGGAATCCGAGTCGCCTCCGGCTACGACCGCGGGGATGGCGGCACCGGCGCCCCCCGAGGAGAACCCGGCGCCGCTCGCAGAGGACGTGCCCGGGGCCGAGGCCGCTGCCGGGGTCGAGGCGCCGGTTCCCGAATCCGCCCCCGAGCCCGAGGCCACCTCGGCTCCGGAGCCGGCGGAGGCGGACGCCGAGCCTGAGACCATTGAACGGGAGAACGTACAGGTCGAAGCCCGGCAGGAGCAGGAGGGCGACGAGCGCGTCACAGCCGAGGAAACCGCCGAACACGATCAGGAGGCCGCCGAGACCGCGGCGGAGTCCGGGCAGGCCACAGCCGGCGGCGAGCTCTCCGGGGGCGAGCGGGATGTCGGCCTCGCCGGTCTCGCCGAGCCAGTCGAAACCGGTGGCTCCCCTGCCGGACCCGGTGGGGGTGGCGGCGGCGCCCTTCCGGAACCACCGAAGCCGGCCCCGCTGCCCGACACCTCCGGCATGTCGCCCCAGGCGGGACTCGGTGCCGTCGCCAAGCTGAAGCCGCTGCAGGCGGCGCAGGCACTCGGTGGGGTGGCCGCCGCTGTCGACACCGCGGCGCAGCAGGAGGCTGAGCAGCTGCAGGCGCTGCTCCCGATCGTGGAGGTCGGTGGCGATGGCAGCGGCGGCTCGGCGGTGGTCCAGCAGTCGGAGGCCGGCACCGGCGACAAGGTGGAGAAGATCGAGGGCGGGCCTTCCCAGCCCACGCCGGCGCCGCCACCTGCACCTGAGCCGGGCCCGGCACCCACCGCGGCGATCCGGACCCCCACCGTCGCAGACTCCGATCAGGGGAAGATCCGGCCCGAGGATGCCCAGCGGGTGGCGACCGCGATCGACTCCATGCCGACCACCGATCCCTCCATCGACACCTCGGCCGGACCAGCGCCCCAGCTGGAGCGGACCGGGGACGCAGACCCCGCCCTCATCGGCGGCCAGCACGCCGAGCTCGACGCCACCATCGCCGAGCAGCGGACACAGGGAGCAGCCGATCTCGCGGCACCGGCGGGCGAGCGTGAGGTACGCGACCGCTCGCCCCGCGTGGCTGTTGAACGCCCGAGCATCGCCGTACCCGCCGGTGCGTCCCGGCTCACCACCCCGGCAGACGACGAGGCCGTGGGCATCATCGCCGAGGAGAAGCAGGGCGCGCAGGTGCGCGCCGAGATCGCCAAGGCCCAGGGCGGTATGGCGTCCGAGCAGGAGGCTCACCGCGCCAAGGTGAGCGAGGAGAAGACGAAGAGCGACGTCGAGATCGCCACGGCGAAGGCGGAGAACGCCAGGCAGCAGCAGGACGAGAAGAACCGGGTCGCGACCGAGGTCGGCGAGGCCCGGGCCGAGTGGAGTTCCGAGCAGTCCGCGAAGGTCAAGGAGACCAACGACAAGGCCACGCAGGAGGTCGCCAGGACGGAAGCGGAGATCTCCAAGGAGGAGACCAAGGGCGACCAGGATGCCGACGCCGAACTCCGCAAGGGCGAGGTCGAGGCCCGCGAGGCCAAGCAGACGGCCGAACGTGACGCCGCTGCCAAGAAGCAGGAGGCCGAGCGCAGGAAGGCCGAGGAGTCCGGCGGCATCTTCGGCTGGATCGCCTCCAAAGTGACGTCCTTCTTCAACGCGCTGAAGGACGCCATCACCAAGGTCTTCGACCTGGCCAAGGCCCTCGTGAAGAAGGCGATCGACGCGGCCAAGAAGGCCGCGCTCGCTGTGATCGAGCGCGCTCGCAAAGCCGTCGTCGGTCTGATCAAGGCGGTGGGGGCGGCACTCATTGCGCTGGGCGACGTCCTGCTGGCGGCCTTCCCCAGCCTGCGCAAGAAGTGGCGCGCGTTCATCGAGGACAAGGTTCGCAAGGCCGAGGCCGCGGTCAACAAGCTCGCCGATGCGCTCAAGAAGGGCATCACGAAACTGCTGGACGCCCTCGGCAAGGCCTTCGAGTTCCTGCTCGACCTGTACCAGAAGGGCCTGCTGGCCGTGGTCGGGATTGCCCAGAAGGCGGCGCTGGCGGCGGTCAACGCGGCGAAGGCGATCGCGGCCGCCATCGGCGCCTGGGTGGGGATCATCAAAGACATCGCGGCGAGCCCGGTCGCCTGGATCCGCAACCTCGGAGCTGCCGCGATCGACGGCGTCAAGAACCATCTGTGGAAGGCGTTCAAGAAGGCGGTCAAGGAGTGGTTCGACGCCAAGCTCGAAGAGGTGCTCGGGCTGGGCACCGCCATCTGGAACGTGCTGAAGAACGGCGGCATCGCGATCGCCGATATCGCAAGGATGGTGTTCGAGGCGCTCAAGAGCGCGATCCCGACGGCGCTGATCCAGCTGCTGATCGAGAAGCTGGTCGCCATGATCATCCCCGCCGCCGGTGCGGTGCTGGCGATCATCGAGGGTCTGCAGGCGGCCTGGGGCACCGTCCAGCGGATGCTCAGCGCCTTCGGCAAATTCATCGCTTTCCTCAAAGCGGTCGCCAAGGGCGGCGCCGGACCGCAGTTCGCCGATCTGCTGGCCGCCGCGGCGATCGTCGTCATCGACTTCGTCTCCAACTGGCTGCTGAGACGACTGGTGAAGCCCGCGTCAAAGGTCGGCGGCAAGATCAAGGCGATCGCGCAGAAGATCCTCGCCAAGCTCAAGAAGGTAGCGAAGAAGGCGGTCACCAAGCTGAAGCGTGCCTTCCGCAAGGTGAAGAAGAAGGTCACCGACTGGCGCAAGAAGCGCCAGGCCCACAAGGACGCCAAACGCGGCAAAGACCCGAAGGCCGAGGCCGCCCGCCGGAAGAAGGCGAAGGAGCAGGCCAAGCAGAACCGACTCGAACGGGCAGTGAAGGCGATCGGGCCCGCGGCGGAAGCGATGTTCCGCCGGGGGGTCGGCAGCCTGCGATTGAAGGTCCAGCTCGGCTACTGGCGGCTGCGCTACAGACTGACCTCGCTCAAACTGGAGAGCGGGACCCTGGTGGCTCGCGTGAATCCGAGCTACGGGTTGACGAAGGCGCAGCAACTCGAGCTCGGGGCGGCCCTCGAACCGATCCTCCAGGCTGCGGAAGCGCAGTACCTTGCCGAGTACGAGGCGGCTCGCGAGAAGGAAGCCCGCGGTGAGGACCTCTCGGAGGACGACCCACTCAGGCATCACTCGACCGAGACCCAGCTCTGGTTCCTGAGGGCGGCCAGCACGGGCGAGGGCGTGAGCTGGGGCACGTCCAAGAAGGGAGCACGATACGTCGGGAAGGCAGCGGCTCCCAACGGCGTGGAAGTCACCTCCCTGAAGCATCGTGGGAAGGGCGAGCAATCGACGACACCCGGTGACGTACGGGCAAACCTCGTGACGACCGTGATCCCCATGCGGGCCGGCCGTGGCGGAGACAGCTACCACGGCATCGCCAAGAAGGAGCGCGCCCTGGAGATCAGCGAGAAGACCGACACGATCCTGGAGCTCGAAGGCGCCCGTAAAGCCGGGATGTCCAGTGCCCTGGATCTGTCGTGGGCGACCGCTGAGGCCCAGGTCGCGGCCACCCCCGAGGAGAAGCGAGCGAGTACGAGCCGCCGACTGGCGAGGGAGAACCTCACGACCCACAATCCGATGGCGCCGAAGAAGGCTGCCTCTGCCGCTTCAACGGAGGCGAGTGCGTCCGGTGCGTCCGACAACAAGAAGCGGAAGCTCACCAAGAAGGAGAAGCTCAACAAGAAGGCGATAGCCGAGCGAAAGCGCCGCGTCGCCCAGATCTTTCTTCGGATGCGCGAGATGGTCCGGACCAACAAAGATGTGTTCGGGGACAGGTCATCTGCATTGGCAGGCGTGGCCGAGGCCTTCCGACAGTGGCTCGACGCAAGGAAACTGAGCCCGTCTGCCTCCGACGAGCAGTTGGAGGCACTCAAGGCGAAGCTGGTGGTCTTCCTCAAGAACTACAAGCGTTAGGAGTTGTGATGGGCGATCACTTCTACTTCGTGTTCCCAGGGGACACCAGCACTGATCACGCGGTCACGCAGGTCGACGATGCCGTGCACACGTTGTGGCCGAGCGGCACGGCGGCGCCCCACCACGCCCGACTGAGCGCGTCCACCGAGGTGTACACCTGGGCACCGCAGGAGCTGGGCTCAGGGAGAGTGAGCCTGACCCTCAACAATGCGATTCCCGCCGCGTTCGTCAGCGTCGGTGACGGTGCATCCCCCGAGCAGGTAGCTCAGTTCGGCGCCAGACTCGGCCTGCCGACTGTTCGTGAGCACACGGCTCTCGCTGCACAGGCCCCGGCCGACACCGGTGCACTGCTGCGTGCGGCGCTCGCCGCAGGACCGAAGAAGGACAAGGCTCTATTCAGGCTTGTGGTCGCAGGTCTCGAGGCCGGGGACGCCACCGTACGAGGGGCCGCGATCCAGGCTGCTGCGCTGCTCGCGTGGCCGGCTCTTGCCGAGCACCTGCTGCTGGCAGCGTCCGTCGAGACCGACAGCGACCTCAAGCCGCTCCTGGGGGTCGCGCTTCGTAAGTGCACACCCGGCAGCTGACGGCGAGACTCCTCAGCCGGCAGAGGTTGCCAGGACGTACAGCGTGCCGCCCTGGTGGCCGGCGACCAGCCAACCGCTCGGGGAGGCAGGGCGCACAGTCTGGTCAGCCAGGGATGCCGGGTCTGTTGGCCACCACTCGGGTGGATCGCCAGGTTCGGTGAACCAGCCCGACGGCAACATCACGAGCGAGTATGCCGCAGCTTCGGCGGTCGTCAGACCGGCAGCGTCCAGCAGCGCAGGGAGTGCGTCCATCGGGATGTCGACTGCGGCGTAGCGGACCTGGTAGTCGAGTTCGCCGGGAGCCACGAAGGTGTGGACGCGCACCGGGTACCCAGGGTCGACCGCGGTCCCGAGCATCCGCTCGACAAGGAGGTGATCGTCGCTCACTCCTCCCTCCTCACTTGTTCAGGTCCTCACTGGACTGGGTGCCGACGTCGCCGCCGACCGGCCCACCCGCCACGTCGCCGGCGGCGATGTCGGCGACCCCACGGTCCTTCTTGTCGCCGACGGAGACGGGAGCCTTCATGCTGCCCCACAAGCCGCGATCATCGCTGGAGGTCTGGCTCACCGCCGCCGATTCGCTGTAGATGTGGAACGGCCTCCCCGGCAGGAGCGCCGCTGCCACCCGGACCTTCTGCTCGCCGGCCTCGGACCGTCCGGAGTTCTTGCCCTTGGGATCGAAGTCCCAGTAGTCGTAGAAGGTCATGGTGCCGACGAAGGTCCAGCTCCCGTCCGCCTTCACCGAAACGGTTCCGGTGTAGGTGATGGTGAAGTTGCCCAAGGTGCCGTTGGTGCGAGCCCCGCCCCAGCCCTTGGCGACGATGCTCTTGGTGCCACCACCGGCAGCAGCGAGCTTCGCCACCTCCGCCATGAAGACGGTGCTGCGCCGAAGGTCCACGATCGGGTTGCAATCGATCATCTCCTGGAGGGTCAGGGTGAGGGCCTTGCCGGTGTCGTCCATGTAGTTGTCCAAGAACTTGCGCGGCAGGTAGTGGTCGAAGAAGCCCTTCCACATCCGGCGCTCGAGAAAGGTGGCCGCCCGCAGGCGCACGACATCACCGCCCTCGGCGACGTGGGCCAGTTCGTGCCGCATCAGTGCGGAGTCGTCGACGGATTCCCCCTCTGCCAGGAAGATGTCCCTGCCGTGGGTGGCTGCACGCGCACCGAGCAGCCCAGCGAACTCACGGTCCTCCGGGCCCTGGTGCACCCGTGCACCCGCGCCCTCGACGCCCGCCGCGCGTTCCAGAGCAGCTGGGACGGCCGAGCCCGCGTCCGAGGCCAGCGGCGATCGGCCGGTGGGCGCCGCCCCCGCACGCCGCGGCGCCGCATGTCCCGCCTCGGCGTTCTCGGCCGCCTTCTCCGTCGGGCCGCGACGGGGACCGACCCGAATGCCAGGTCCGGACGCCCAGACCGGGGTCGCGGCACCCTGGGCTGAGGCGGAGGCCTGCTCCTGCGGTTGGGGCATCGGCTTTCGCCGCCTGGTGTCCTTGTCCGCCTGCATACGCCTGCTCCGCCCGGTCGCGGTCTGGGGTTCCCCTGACAGGTTCCTGCACGGGAGTCACCGGCGCGTCACCGCCTGGTGCCCATCCACGCGTCCGCCGGTGTCGGTGACAGCATCGTGACGCCTCCGTGAGGGGTCGGGTGACGTGGCACATACACCGCCGTGATGGGGGCAACGGAGAGTTGCCAGACATGGTGGGAACGACGGTTGTGGGGCTGACGCCGGCCGAGCCGCACGCCCTGCTGCGCAGCGCCACCTTCCTCGCCCGTTATACCGGCGAACCCTTCGAACTGGTTCACCTGTCCGCCGCCGGAGCTACCGGGTTCAACGAGTTGTTGCAGCATCCGGCGCCGCACATCGTCCTGCTGCAGGGCGGCGCCCTGGTCGGCCCCGGCTGGCTCACCCGGCTCACCGCTGCCCTCGCCCGCACCGGGGCAGGGCTTGCCGGGCCGAGCACCAATCGCTCGTGGAACGAACAGGGCTGCATCGACGCAGCGCCGAACGTCCGCGGGGTCGAGGCTGCGGCGGCGGCTCTCGCCCGCAGGTTCGGGACGGCCGCGCGGACGCTGGCCCCGCTGCACTCCCTGGGCGACTTCTGCTACCTGGTGCGGCGCGAGGTGGTGGACGCCATCGGCAGCGCCGATCCGGCCTACGGCGAGGGTCCATGTTGGGAGATGGACTACAACGTCCGGGCGGCCCGGGCGGGGTTCGTCGGCGTCTGGGTCGGCGGTGCCTTCGTCTGGCGTCCACGATCCGTCGACGAGCGCGGCACCCTCGGACCCGCCCGGCGGCTCTATCAGGACCGGTTCTGCGGACAGCGGCTGCGCGGAGAGCGCGAGGAGTACCGGCCGCACTGCCTCGGGGACGAGTGCCCCGACTTCGCCCCCCGCGAGTTGATCGAGCTGCGGCTCGGCAACCCCAGCCGCGCTGCCGACGGACCGGCGCGGCCCGTCCCGGCAGCTGCCCGGACGGCACCCCGCCAGCCGCTGGTGAGTTGCGTGATGCCCACGTACGACCGGTTGGCGTACGCACTGCGTGCGGTCGGCTACTTCCTGCGCCAGGACTACCCCGCCACCGAGCTCGTCATCGTCGAGGACGGGACGCCCCGGTTGGCGGGCCGGCTCCCCGATGATCCGCGGATCCGGCTGGTCAACGCCTCAGCCGGCAACCGCCACAGCATCGGCGCCCTCCGCAACCTCGGCTGCGCAGCCGCCCGCGGTGAGTTCATCGTCTTGTTCGACGACGACGACTGGCACGGTCCGAGACGGGTCAGCGCCCAACTCGAGCCGCTGCTGGCAGGGACGGCCGATGTCTCCGCGCTCCACGGCATCGACTGGTTCGAGCCCGCGAACTGGAAGTGCTGGCGTCCGTCGCCTGCGCTGGAGTCCCGGCTACTGCGGCACGGCGTCTACGGCGGCACGATGGCCTTCGCCCGCCGGTGGTGGGAGCGGCGAGGATTCCTGGACCGCTCGCTGGCCGAGGATGCCGACTTCCTCGACCGCTGCGTACGCGCGGGAGGCCGGCTCAGCCGCATTCCGGGCCGGGAGCACTACGTCTATGTGCGGCACCCCGGCAACAGTTGGTCGCTCCAGGCCGGGCAGGCGCTCGATCGCAGCGGCTGGACGCCGGCACCGGTGCCCGACCTGCCGGTCGACGACCTGGCGTTCTATCGCGGGCCCACTCCGACCGACCCTGCCCGGATGGCCGGACGGGTGAGCTGCATCATGCCCACCCGCGACCGACGGGCCCTGGCCGGCCTCGCGATCTCCTACTTCCTGCGCCAGGACCACCCCGACAAGGAACTCATCGTGCTCGACGACGGCGAGGATCCGATCGGCGACCTCGTCACCGGCCTCCCGAACGTCCGCTACGAGCGTCTGGATCGGTCGGTCGTGCTGGGGACGAAGCGGAACCTCGGCTGCGAGCTGGCCACCGGCGAGTTCGTCGCCCATTGGGACGACGACGACTGGCAGGCCCCGACCCGGCTCAGCAGCCAGCTCCGCGGACTGGCGTCCCAGCGGGCCGAGCTCTCGGGCACCGGGAGCCTGCTGTTCTGGGATCCCGAACGCGCTCACGCCTGGCGGTACACCTGGCCGGCCGGGGCCCGGCCCTGGCTGGCGGGCACCAGCCTGTGCTATCCGATCAGCCTCTGGCGCAAGCACCCGTTCGCCCCCGTCCGCGTCGGAGAGGACACCCGGTTCGTCTGGCAGTCGGCGGTGCGCAGGATGCACGATCTGCGCGGCACCGACCTGGTGGTCGCGTTGGTCCACCCCGGCAACACCGTCGCCAAGGATGGACGGGGCGCCTACTGGTCCCCGACCAACGCCGCCGAGGTCCACCAAGTCCTCGGCGGCGATGCTGATCTCTACCAAGACCTCGCACCCCTCTGACCCAAAGTCATGGGTCAAGCGCTGATCTGCCGATTGCCTTCCAGGGTCCGCCGGCACACCTCGTCCCAAGGTGTCGGCCGCAGATCCAGGGTCTGCTGGGTGAGTGCAGAGTCCAGCACGTACGGCCGCGTCCACATATACGCAAGATCGGCGATCTCGCGCAGCAGCGGATTGACCAGCGCCAGGCCACGCAGCACCGGCATCGGGATCGCCCGCACGGCCACCGCTGGATGGCCGCCGGCCGCCAGCACGTCGGTCAGGGCCTGCCGCTGGGTCCGCGGCGCGTTGCTCGGCACGTGCCAGACGCGCCCCCAGGTGTCCGGCCGGTCCGCCACCGCGACGAGCGTCCGCGCGACGTCGAGCACGTCGGTCCAGGTGTGCGGGACGTCGGCCTTGCCGATCACCCAGGCGGTCTTGCCGCGGACCGCCGCCGGCACATGTCGGGTGACGTGACCGTTCGGGCCCACCCCCGCACCCACGTAGTCCGAGCCGCGCACCTCCACCATCCGGATCCGGCCGGCCTCGTGGCGGGCCTTCGCGTCGGCCCACATCCCCGCTCGGAGCCTTCCCTTGTGGTCGGTCGCGGCGTCGGCCTGACCTTCGACCATCGGCGCGGTCGTCGGTCCGTACGGATAGAGGTTGGAGGTGACGACGAGCGTCGCCCCCGTACGCTCGGCGGCCTGCGACAGACTCTCGGCCAGCGGCGGCCAGACCTGCTGCCAGGTCGTGTAGTCGCCCGGGTTAGCGCAGTTGAACAGAGCCGTGGCGCCGTCGACGATTCGGCTCAGCGCATCGGGGTCCGAGGCATCGGCGCGTACAGACTCGACGCCGTCAACCACGCCATGCCCGGAGCGGGTGACCACCCTCACGTGGTCACCGCGATCTCTCAGCAGTTCGGCAGTGTGCCGGCCCACCGGCCCGGCACCGACGATCACGTACGTCTTAGGCATATCTGCATCTCCCGTTCTGAATTGAGAGCAGTGCTCTCGCTTCATTCAGAGTGACGTGCTTCTCGAGCAAAGTCAAGAGCAGCGCTCTCGTTTTATTGCACTGGTCTCTTTTGCCTGTCAGACTGGCGTCATGCCGACCTTCGCGCCCCGTACCGCACGCGCGATCGCCCGCCGCGAGCTGACGGATGCGATCACGACCAGCGCCCGACGCCAGCTTGCCGAGATCGGGCCCGCCGCGCTGTCGGTGCGTGCCATTGCGCGCGACCTGGGCATGGCGTCGTCAGCCGTCTATCGCTACTTCCCCAGCAGAGACGAGCTGCTCACCGAGCTGCTGGTGATCATCTACGGCGAACTCGCCGACCGGTTGGAGGCTGCCGACCACGCCGTGGATCGCGACGATCTGAGCGGTCGGTGGCACGCCCTCGGAGAGGCGCTCCGCGCCTGGGCGCTGCAGACGCCGCACGAGTACGCGCTGCTGTTCGGCTCCCCCGTGCCTGGCTACGCCGCCCCAGAACGCACGATCGAGCCGGCCGGCCGGGTGACCGGCGTGCTGATCGCGCTGATGGCCGATGCCCAGACCCGGGGTCCGCTGCCGGCACGCACGGAACTGCCGGCGGAGGCCCACGCGGTCTACGCCGGCATCCGCACCGTCACCGGCATCGACTTCAGCGACGAGGCGTCCGTACGGGCGCTGACCGCCTGGAGCGGCCTGTTCGGGGCACTCAGCCTCGAGCTGTTCGGGCACCTCTACCGCGGCGTCGACGACTACGCAGCCCACTTCGCGATCATGCTCGATCGCCTCGACCCCACCGGCCCTTGACCCGCGATCACCATCGAATCTGCTCGGGTTTGTCGGTCTTGCACTACCTACAGCCCGAGCAAGACCGACAAGATCGAGCAGATCGGCCCGTCCGCTACTTCCTCAGCAGCGAGCGCAGCACATACTGCATGATGCCGCCGTTGCGGTAGTAGTCGGCCTCACCAGGGGTGTCGATCCGGACCACGGCGTCGAAGCTGACATCGCCGGCGGTGACGTGCACGGTCTTCGGGGTACGTCCCTCGTTGAGCTCGGTCACACTGGAGATCGAGAAGGTCTCCTCACCGGTGAGGCCGAGCGAGGCGGCGTTCTGCCCCTCCGGGTACTGCAACGGGAGTACGCCCATGCCGATCAGATTGGAGCGGTGGATCCGCTCGTACGACTCGGCAATCACGGCCTTGACGCCCAGCAGCGCAGTGCCCTTGGCGGCCCAGTCACGCGAGGACCCGGAGCCGTACTCCTTGCCGGACAGCACCACCAGCGGGATCCCGGCGGCGATGTAGTTCTCCGACGCCTCGAAGACCGTGGTGACCGGCGCATCGTCCTGAGTGAAATCCCTAGTGAAACCGCCCTCGGTGCCCGGCGCCAGCTGGTTGCGCAGCCGGATGTTGGCGAACGTGCCGCGGATCATCACCTCGTGATTGCCGCGCCGCGACCCGTACGAGTTGAAGTCGCGACGCTCGACACCATGCTCCGACAGGTACTTGCCCGCCGGGGCATCGGCCTTGATCGCGCCGGCCGGGGAGATGTGGTCGGTGGTGATCGAGTCGCCGAGCTTGAGCAGCACCCGGGCACCGGAGATGTCGGTGACCGGCACCGGATCGGCCGGCATCCCTTCGAAGTACGGGGGCTTGCGGACGTAGGTGGACGAGGCGTCCCACTCGAAGGTGTCACCCTCGGGGGTGGGCAGCGACTGCCACTGCTGATCACCGGCGAACACGTCGGCGTAGGACTCGGTGAACATCTCGGCCCCGATCGAGGAGGCGACGATCTCATCGATCTCGGCCTCGGTCGGCCAGACATCCTTCAGGTACACGGGATTCCCGGCCTCGTCGGTGCCCAGCGGCTCGGTGGTGATGTCGATGTCCATCGACCCGGCGAGCGCGTACGCGACCACCAGCGGCGGCGAGGCGAGGTAGTTCATCTTGATGTCGGGGTTGATGCGTCCCTCGAAGTTCCGGTTGCCGGAGAGCACCGAGACGACCGCCAGATCGCTCTCGTTGACCGCGGCGCTGACCTCGGGGATCAGCGGACCGGAGTTGCCGATGCAGGTGGTGCAGCCGTAGCCGACGAGGTTGAAGCCCAGCTTGTCCAAGTAGGGCGTCAAACCGGACCGGTCGTAGTAGTCGGACACGACCTTCGACCCGGGCGCCAGTGTGGTCTTCACCCACGGCTTGCGGGTCAGGCCCTTCTCGACGGCCTTCTTCGCCACCAGGGCCGCGCCGATCATCACGCTCGGGTTGGAGGTGTTCGTGCAGGAGGTGATCGCGGCGATGGTCACCGCGCCGTGGTCGATCTCGACCTCGGCGCCGTCGAGCGTGAGCTTGGTCTTCTTGCTCGGCCGGCCGATGTTTCTCGGCACGTCCTCGCCGTACTCGTGCGGCTCACTGTTGCCGTTGCCGCCCGACCCCGCCGGGGAATCCGACGCAGGGAAGGACTCGTCGACCGACTCGTCGTAGCCGGTCAGCTCCTCGGGGTTGACGTAGTCGCGCAGCGCCTCCCGGAAGCCTTGCTTGGCATGGGCCAGGATGACCCGGTCCTGAGGTCGCTTCGGCCCGGCGATGCTGGGGACCACCGTGGCGAGGTCGAGCTCCAGATACTCCGAGTAACGCGGCTCGCGATCGTCGTCGTGCCACAGACCCTGCTCCTTCGCGTACGTCTCGACGAGGGCGATCTGGTCCTCGGAGCGGCCCGTGAGGCGCAGGTAGTCGGTGGTCTTGGAGTCGATCGGGAAGACGGCGATGGTCGAGCCGTACTCCGGGCTCATGTTGCCGATGGTGGCCCGGTTGGCCAGTGGCACCTGGGAGACGCCCGGTCCGTAGAACTCGACGAACTTGCCGACCACCTTGTGCTGGCGCAGCATCTCGGTGATGGTCAGCACCAGGTCGGTCGCGGTGGCGCCCTCGGGCAGCGCGCCGGACAGCTTGAAGCCGACCACCCGCGGGATGAGCATGGAGACCGGCTGGCCGAGCATGGCGGCCTCGGCCTCGATGCCACCGACACCCCAGCCGACCACGCCGAGGCCGTTCACCATGGTGGTGTGGGAGTCCGTGCCCACGCAGGTGTCCGGGTAGGCGTAGGTCACCCCGTCGATCACCCGCGGGAAGATCACCCGGGCCAGGTGCTCGATGTTGACCTGGTGCACGATGCCGGTGCCCGGCGGGACGACCTTGAAGTCGTCGAAGGCGGTCTGACCCCAGCGCAGGAACTGGTAGCGCTCGCGGTTGCGGCCGTACTCGATCTCCACGTTGCGTACGAACGCGTCGGCGGTGCCGAACACATCGGCGATCACGGAGTGGTCGATCACCATCTCGGCCGGTGCCAGCGGGTTGATCTTGGCCGGGTCACCGCCCATGTCGGCCATCGCCTCACGCATGGTGGCCAGGTCGACCACGCAGGGCACGCCGGTGAAGTCCTGCATGATCACCCGGGCCGGGGTGAACTGGATCTCCTTGCTGGGCTCCGAGCTCGGGTCCCACTCGGCGAGCGCACGAATGTCGTCGGCGGTGATGTTGGCGCCGTCCTCGGTGCGGAGCAGGTTCTCCAACAGGATCTTCAAGCTGTACGGGAGACTCTCCTGCCCCTCGACCGCGTCGAGCCGGAAGATCTCGTACGACGCGTCGCCTACCGCCAATGTGGCCTGGGCACCGAAGCTGTTGACACTCATTGCGTTCTCCATGGGGGTCGATGGAAAGTATCTTGACGTCAAGATATCACGCTGGTCCTACTTCGGCACTCTAGCGATCCTCGATTGCGGCGAGTACGACGGGATCGGCGCAACCTGCAACGAAGCCGTCGATCCGACGGTCGATCTCCCGTTGCAGCAAAGCGGTGCCGATCCGCTCGGCCAAAGGGGCCAGCCAGGATGGCCGGCAGTTGAAGTTGTAGCGCCAGGTGGCCAGCGTGTGTCCGGGGCGGTCAGGGACCGGCGCGAAGCGCCAACCACCACCCATCTTGGCGAAGAACCAGGGACCCCGCTCCATGGTGAAGCCGACCGAGGTCGGTGGGCGAAAGGACACGTACCGGCTGATCATGGTCAGGCCGAATCGTTGCCTGGTCTCGGTACGCACGCCCTTGGCGGCGACAACCGCGCCGTCGAGGTGGTGCTGAGCGGTGATGAACCGGTCCCAGCGCAACCGAGTGGCTCCTGTGGTCTGTGAGACGGCGAAAGCGGTGGCCGGGTCCACCGGGACGACGCGCTGAGCTTGGACGGTAGGCATTGCCGTCATCATCTCCGACTCGGCTCGAGCATGGCCACCGCCTCGAGATAGTGCACCATCAGGAAGACAGGGATAGTCCAGAGGATCGGCGATTAGGCTGGGATCAAGCGACCGCACAACACGAGGGGGTGCCCCGATGACAGTTCTTCCGGTCAACGTCGATGACGACCTGATCGAGCTGCTCGATGCCCAAGCGGCCGAAACTGGCAGGTCGCGCAGCGAGGTGCTGGCTGCTGCCATTCGTCGCGGCCTCGGCGGAGGTCGACTAGCTGAAACTCTGGCGGCCTACCGTACCGGCGAAGAGATCTCTGAGGACGACGCGATGGCTCTCGCGAAGGCTGAGCTCGCGGCCGCCCGTGCCGAACGCCCAACGGCGCGCTCGCGCCCGATCATCACCCTGATCGACGCCGGAGTGCTCGTGCCGGTCGTGACCCAGCACTTGGTGGACGAAGTGGTCGACGTGCTGGGTCGGCCGAAGCTGTCCAAGTACGTCAAGCCTGTTGCCGGAGCCGCATTCCAGGAGCAAATGCATCGACTCAGCGAGTGGCACTCCGACGTCGTCGATGCACCCCAGTCACGCGTGATCCGAAAGACGACTATCTCGTCGCCCTTGCACTCGGCGCGGACGCCGACGCCATCACAAGCGGCGACGACGACCTACACGCGGCCACGGACCTCGGTGTCGAGGTCCTCACTCCCCGCGAACTCCTGACGCGCCTCGGCTACTGACCGCTCGGGCCACGAGGGCACTTGCCGGGAATTGCATCACCGCTGGTCAGAGCGGACTTTCGTCAGCACCGCGACCGTTTCGAGGTGATGTGTCATCGGGAACAGGTCGAACGCGCGGATGCCGACTGGCCGATAGCCACCCCGAGCGGCGCGCGCCAGGTCCCGAGCCAAGGCTGCCGGATCGCAGGCGACGTACGCGATCGCTCGCGGTCGTCGAGCAACGATGGCATCGACCACGTCTTTGCCGGCACCAGTCCGCGGCGGATCGAGCACCACCAGATCGGTGCGCTTGGGCATGGTCCGGATCACCCGCTCGACCTTGCCGGCGGTGAATCTCGCCTCGGGCACATTCCGGCGGGCGTACGCGATTGCCTCTCGGCTCCACTCGACGCCCCAGGTCTGCGCTCCGGCGTCGATCAGAGCGCCGGCGAACAGTCCAACACCGCAGTAGAGATCGAAAGCCCGCTCCCCCGGTCCCGGCTCGAGCCCAGCCAAGACCGCCTCGACCAAGGTGTCGGCGGCACCGGGATGGACCTGCCAGAATCCATCGGCCGCAAGCCGCCAGTCACGTCCTGCGGCGTGCTCGGTGACCTCACGGTTTCCCTGCTCCACAACACCGTCGACCAGCAGCGCACCACCGGAACCCGCGGACACGGCGAGCATCTCGGCACCGGGAGGCCAGGCCTGGTCGGTGACCGACGGAGCAGCTGGATGAGCGATCGGACAGCCACCCTCAGGCAGCGGTTCGATCTCATGACTGCGATGACGACGGAGCCCGGCCCGACCGGAGTCGTCCACCTGATAACGCATCCTGGTCCGCCAGCCCAAGCCGTCTTCAGTCCCAGGAGACTCGACCGCTTCAACTACCCCGTCCCACGCGATCCCGGCCAGCCGATCCAACTGCTCGGCCAGCACGGCGGCCTTGAGCCGGCGCTGACCGGCCAGACTCACATGCTGGAAGTCACATCCGCCGCAGCGCCCCGGCCCCGAGACCGTACACCGAGACTCAACCCGATCCGGGCTGGCGGCCAGCACCTCAATCGCGTCAGCCCGCCAGAACTTCTCGTGGCTGGTGTCGGTAACCCGGACCCGGACCCGTTCGCCCGGCAGCGCGTGCCGGACGAACACCACCCGCCCGTCCAGTCGCGCCACGCAGTGCCCGCCGTGCGCGATCGGCCCGACCTCGACGGTCGTGTCGACCTCATCGGCAGCTCGCCGATTCGTGGTCGTGGTCATCCGAACAGTCAACCGCACCTCATAGCCCAAACGTCATTCGAAAGGTGCGCTGATGTAGTTTCACTCGACCCGAAACAGCATCTGCGCACCTTTCGACCACCGGATGCTGCCCGACCCACCGGACCCAGCGCCCATCACGTCTCGGATCGGCTTCTCGCGTACGCACGGCGCCGGCGACGCGACCGGCGATCCTCCCGGAGCATCCGTTCCCCCGCCTTGCCGGAGGACTGCAACAGGTACGGCACCGACGTCACCATGACACCCGGGGTGAACAGCAGCCGCGCCTTGAGCCGCAGCGCGCTCTGGTTGTGCAGCAACTGCTCCCACCAATGACCCACCACATACTCCGGGATGTAGACGGTCACCACATCCCGCGGCGAGTCCTTCCGCAGATTGGCGACATAGTCGAGGATCGGCCCGGTGACATCCCGGTACGGCGACGCGACCACCTTGAGTGGCACGTCGATATCGGCCTGGTGCCATTGCTCGATCAGCCGATCGGTCTCCTCCGGGTCGACCGACACCGTCAACGCCTCCAGCGTCGAGGGATGGGCAGCCTTGGCGAAGGCCAGCGCCCTGGCGGTCGGCTTGTGCAGCTTGGAGACCAGCACGACGGCCCGGACCCGGGACGGCAGCGTACGCTCCTCGCCCTCGACCAATGCCGTCTCGACCGAGACCCGGTCGTAGTGCCGTCGGATCAGCTTCATCAGCACGAACAGCCCGGCCATCGCGATGATCGCGAGGTAGGCACCCTGCAGGAACTTGCTCAGCAGCACGATGACCAACACGGTCCCGGTCATGGTGAGACCGACCGCATTGATCACCCGCGAGCGGATCATCCGAGCCCGGACCTGGGGCGAGGTCTCCGTCTTGAGCAGCCGGGTCCAATGCCGCAGCATGCCCAGCTGGCTGACGGTGAACGAGACGAACACCCCGACCACATAGAGCTGGATCAGCGCCGTCACGTCAGCCTGGAACACGATGATCAAGCCGATCGCCAGGGCAGCCAGCGTGATGATGCCGTTGCTGTAGGCCAGCCGGTCGCCCCGGGTGTAGAGCTGCCGTGGCAGGTAGCCGTCCCGGGCCAGGATCGAGCCCAGCACCGGGAACCCGTTGAACGCCGTGTTCGCGGCCAGGAACAAGATCAGCATCGTGGCGGCGACGACGAAATAGAAGCCAGGCGTGAAGTTCGAGAACACCGCTTCGGACAGCTGGCCGATCGCGGTGTGCTCGACCACCTCGACGCGCTCACCGTTGAGTGTGTAGTGCGAGTACGGCGCGTCGATCAGCTTCAGCGCGGTCAGATTGGCCAGTGCGATGACCCCGATCAGCATGGTGACCGCGATCGTGCCCAGCAGCAGCAGGGTGGTCGCGGCGTTCCTGCTCTTGGGCTTGCGGAACGCCGGCACCCCGTTGGAGATCGCCTCGACCCCGGTCAGCGCCGCACAACCGGAGGAGAAGGCACGGGCCAGCAGCGCGACCATGACGAAGCCGTTGAAGGCGGCATACCTCGGGTCGGCCTCGATGCCGTACTGCGCACTGTCCGCCTGCACGTGATGTCCGAGGATGACGATCCGGAACAGTCCGTAGACGACCATCCCGACGATGCCGAGCATGAAGCAGTAGACCGGGACGGCGAACACGCTGCCCGACTCCCGCACGCCGCGTAGATTCAGCGCCATCAAGATCAGCGCGACGACCGCCGCGACCGTGGCTTCGTGCCCGACGATGAACGGCAGCACCGACTTGGCGTTCTGCACCCCCGAGGAGATCGACACCGCGACCGTCAGCACATAGTCGACCAGCAGCGCGCTTGCCACCGTCAGCCCGGCGTTGGAGCCGAGGTTGGTGGTCGCCACCTCGTAGTCGCCACCACCGGAAGGATAGGCGTGCACGTTCTGCCGGTACGACGCCACCACCACCAACATCACGGCCGCGACGACGACGGCGATCTTCCAGGAATACCCGTACGCCGCCAGACCGGCGAGCGACAGGGTGAGCAGGATCTCGTCGGGGGCGTAGGCAACCGAGGACAAGGCGTCCGAGGCGAAGACCGGCAAGGCGATCCGCTTGGGCAGCAGCGTCTCACCGAGCTGCGTACTCCGGAGTCGTCGACCGATGATGAGCCGCTTGGCGAACTCAACAGGGTTCACGTTCGGCACTCTAGACTCGTGCCGTGCACATCGTGATCATGGGCTGCGGACGCGTCGGGTCCTCGCTCGCTCGAAGCCTGGAGCGTCGCGGCCACACCGTGGCGATCATCGACCAGAACGTCGAGGCGTTCCGACGGCTGGGGCCGGAGTTCGACGGTCAGACAGTCAAGGGTGTCGGCTTCGACCGCGAGGTGCTGATCGAGTCAGGCATCGAAGAGGCCGGGGCCTTCGCCGCGGTCTCCAACGGCGACAACTCCAACATCTTGGCCGCCCGGGTGGTGCGAGAGACCTTCGACGTGCACAACGTGGTTGCCCGGATCTACGACCCGGGCCGCGCCGAGGTGTACGAACGGCTGGGCATCCCCACGGTCGCCACCGTCCGCTGGACCGCTGACCAGGTGCTCCGTCGACTGCTGCCGGCCGGTTCGGAGCCGCAGTGGCGAGACCCGTCCGGTTCGGTCCGGTTGATGGAGGTGCACGCCGACCGCTCCTGGGTGGGCCGCACCGTCGAGCAGATCGAGGCCGCGACCGGCGCCAAGGTGCCGTTCGTCTTCCGTCTCGGCACCGGCATGGTGCCCAAGCGGGGCACCCATTTCCAGGACGGCGACCTGCTGTACGCCGCCGTGGCCGATGCCCGGCTCGCCGAGGTCGAGGCCATCCTGGCCGCCAAGCCGAAGGAGTCCTGAGATGCGCGTCGCTATCGCCGGGGCCGGCAATGTCGGCCGATCCATCGCCTCGGAGTTGCTGGAGAACGGCCACCAGATCCTGCTGATCGACCGTGACCCGCACGCCATCAAGTCCGAGAGCGTCCCAGAGGCCAACTGGCTGCTCGCCGATGCCTGCGAGCTGTCGTCGCTGGAGGAGGCCGAGATCGACTCCTGCGACGTGGTGATCGCCGCCACCGGTGACGACAAGGCCAATCTGGTCACCTCACTGCTGGCCAAGACCGAGTTCGGCGTGCCGCGCACCGTGGCCCGGGTCAACCACCCGAAGAACGAGTGGCTGTTCAACGACGTCTGGGGTGTCGATGTGGCCGTCTCGACCCCACGACTGATGTCGGCTCTGGTCGAGGAGGCCGTCTCGGTCGGCGACCTGGTCCGACTGCTCACCTTCCATGAGGGCGACACGAACCTGGTGGAGATGACGCTGCCGGACGAGAGTCCGAAGGTGGGTGTGCGGATCGGCGACATCAAATTCCCCGGCGATGTCGTCCTGGTGGCGGTGATCCGCGATGGTCACGCCCAGCCGCCGGACGGCGACGGCACCCTCGAGGCGGGTGACGAACTGCTGTTCATCACCGCGCAGTCGTACGAGCACGAACTGGCCGAGATGCTGGCACCACGGCAGGGCGGCAACGTCGCCGTCTCGGTGACGCCGACCCCACCACGATTCGGTGCTCGCTGAGCCGACGAGCGCATCCAGTTCCGTAGCTCTCCCCTACGATGAGCAGAGACTGGAGAGGCAGCATCATGTCGGAGTATCTTGACCCCAGACCCCGTCGCCATCTTCCACGCATTGCCCCAGGCCCCCCCATTCTAGCAGGGTCAATTCAAAGTTGATTCTGTTGTGACTGGTGTGACCTGGGCGTGATCGATCAGGTCGAGCAGTTGGCCGGTTTGGCGACCGAGGCTGCGGGTCGCGGCGGCGATGTTGGTGTGTTTCCCGCGGAGTCGGAGGAGTCCGATCGCAGTGTTGCGCAGGGTTGCCATCAGCTGGGGCAGGGTGCCGGTGCGCACGGTGGAGTGGTCCTCGTCGAAGGTGAGATCACGCACCCAATGCACCTTGTTCTCGATGCTCCAATGACCACGGACCAAGGTCGCGAGGTCGGCCGGGGCGATGTCTGACCAGCCGAGACTGGTGACCACATAGACGATCTCCTGCGTGGTCTCGCCGGTGGCGGTCTCGGTCCGGTTCCGCACGATCCGGCCGACGAGCCGGGCGTGCGGGAACCCGATCCCGGCCCGGACACCGGTCAGCTGCAGGGTACGGGACTCCCGTCGCCCATGCCCTTTCTCCACCACACGATGAGCGACCGGCACCTTGCTCCACGGGAGCCCGGCGAGCTGGTCGTACAAGGTGGGCTGGTTCCGTTTCACCACGAAGACGTACCGGCCGCCGTGCCGGTGCAGATAGTGGGCATGGCCACGTTGCGTGTGGAGAGCATCGGCGGTGACGATGACGCCGTTGAGGTTGATCCGGTCCAACACCGCCGCGAACGCGGCGATCTCATGATCTTTCCCGCCGGCGTTGACCTGCCCCAACGGCACCCCGGTGGCATGGTCGACGATCGAGAACAGATGCACCCTCGACCCATCCACACCGCGGGCGCCGCGGCAGGTCTTGCCATCCACCGCGACCGCCCGCCACCGCGACGAGACCGGTGTCAGCGTGGCCAGCCAGGCGTGCAGGACCGCGTCCACCACCTCCGGGTCGACCCGCAACAGCACCCGGCGGATCGTCGACAGGCTCGGCGGCCGCCGGGTGATCCCCAACCGTGGCCAATGCCAGGTGGGCAGATCCGCTGCCCATCCGGCGATCGAAGCCAGACTCCGTGATCCGCCGACCACCGCGGCCAACGCGACCACCAGCACGGTGGCCAGCTCATACCGGCGGCCCCGCCGGCCCCGCGGATCGGTGATGATCGACAACACCTCCCACACCTCGACCGGAACACCGTGACCGGGTTCGACCTGATGGGCGCGCAGCGCATCAGCGGCCGGGATGAGAGAAGATACGGGTGCGGGCACGGCAGGACTCCGATCGATCGGCAGTGGACGTCAAGCACCCACCACGATCCCGGTATCCACCGTGCCCGCCCGGCTTATACCTCACCCATGGCGTGTCAACCCGACACCACGCCGCAACCACGACTTTGAACAAGCCCTGCCCATTCTAGGGCCACGACCCTTTCCGCGATTGGCCGCTCTCCAACACCGCGCCGGCAACGCAGCGGTGACGGGGTTGTTGCGCGGCAGGCAAGCCGCCCTCGTGGACCGGGCGAGATCTCAGCCCAACCCCGTTGTCAACAGAATAGGCGAAGTAACGCGCGAGTGCTTGCAGGCGGAGGCTGAAGCCAAGAATCTGGTTGGCGATCTGAATTTCGATGGCCGAGAGGAAGAGCAGCATGAAGCGCCGTTGGCTCGGTACGTCTTTTCACTGGCATTGAAGCAGGTGAAGGGACCGATCGAGAAGGCCATTGAAGACATCTTCACCGTCGCCAGGTTGAACAAGACAGACCGCAATGCCGCAGCACAGGTCGAGGAATTCAAAGGATTCACGATGCTCCTCACGAGCGGAACTGACTTCAAAGATCCGATGTCGAGCAGACCTGCACATGGCAAGGCGACCTACGCCGAGGTCAAGATTGCCACAGGGTCATTTGACACCGCTCCAGCGGTGTGGGACACCGTTATCGATCCCGAGCAGACGATAGAGATGTTCGAGACGAACTGGGCCAGCGTCAAGGACCAGGCAACGAAGATCGCGCCGACCATCGTGCACGAGTTCACACACTTCGCACTGGAGCGGGTCTACGGAAACAACTCAGCGCCCTATCCGGAACTCACTCCCGCCCTGGACGATTCCGCTTTCGAGCGCAGGGTCGCATTGGTCCGAAAGACCAAGGAGGCGGTCAAAGAATTTTCCACAACAAAGGATGACCAGTTCATTGCCGGCATACAGGGACGATTCCTACTCTACGAAGAAGGTGAAGAGCAACAGAAAGAGATCTGCTCGCACCTGATGGAGATCGCACACAAGCGCGGTATGCCCTATCTGGAAAAGACCTTCCCCCAAGGTAAGGCACTCCTGGATATCGCATTGAACGACATCCAGAAGTCCAATAACGGCAACAGCAACAGCAGAGAGAAGTCAGCTGTCAGTTAGTCGGCAAGTGGCCGGATCAGCCGCCGGCGCGGGGACCGTCGAGCAGTTCGTAGCGCGGGTTGTACATCACTCGTTCGCCCCGGCGACAGCTGACCCGGCCCTCCACGGCCAGGTTGCGACCGGGCTCGATACCGGCGATCTCACGGCGGCCCAGCCAGACCAGCCGGGCTGCGCCGCTGCCGTCGCGAAGCTCGACCTCCAGCGCCGGGTGGCCGCCCCGTGGGTGAACGGTGACGTTCGCCACGGTGCCGCGCAGCCGAACCTGCTGTCGATCCGCGCACGCCCGGATCGGCACGGCGGACTCGGCCTCGACGGCGCGCTGCATCTCCTCCGACTCCAAGTCCGCGTTGGAGGTCGCGATGCGGTGAATGACCCGCTGCAGCAGAGAGTTCTTTCCCATAGCAAGATCAATCCTCCCACCGACAACAACCCGTCCGACAGGTGACTAAGGGGTAGATCCTAAGTGACCTCCGGCCCAACCAGCTCAGTGTGGCGTCCTGGTCGGCTCCGTGCGGTGTCTTGGTCGGCTCAGTGTGGCGTTTGGTTACCGGCCGGGTCGACGTCAGCCGGGATGGACAACGGAAGCAGGTCACCAGGCGCCTTCGCCTCGTCGCCACGCCGCACCACCACTTCGCGGAAAGCCGTCAGGAGGTCACTCACCGGCGGCTCCAGACCCTCCAGCACCGCTGCCTGACCATAGAGGATGCCGCGTAGCAGCCACCGTGGGCCCTCGACCACCCACATCCGCGACGGCTGATAGCCCTGCTCGCCATCTGGGGTGGTGACCGGCAGGATCCGGCGCAACTCCACTCCGAACGGGCCCTCGACCAGCGCCGCCGAACCACCCGCCTCGGTCGCTGCCTCGATGATCTCCTCCCGCAGCTCGGGCCACAGTCCGCCGCTCCGCGGTGCTGCGTACGCACCGAGCTCGAGTGCCGAGTCGCCGTGGATGAGCATCGCGGAGATGATCTGCTGGGTCTCCTCCGCCACCTGCAACCGCAGCTCCGCACCACCGAACCCGGTGATGATCATGCTGCCCAAGTCGATCCGGGCCCGCCCGGGTAGTGGCTCGAGATCGAGGTCGATCTCGGTGATGTCCCAGGGTCCTGCACCCCGCCAGTCGAGTGAGTCGAGCGTCTCGATATCCAGTTCGCCCTCGCCTGACTCGTCCGCGTCGGACACCTCGGCGTCTGATTCCCTTGGGTCGGACTCTTCGGGGGTCGTCTCCTCGGCCTCCGAAGTCTCCTCGACCTCGGGCGCGGGCGCGTTCTTGGGGCGGCGGCGGAAGATCACCGCGTCAGCCTAGCGGCTCGGGCGGTCTGAACAGCCTGGGCGAGCGCGGCCGGGCGGCGGGTGGAGACCAGCCAGTAGGGCACCGGGTCGGCGGGATCGTTCAAGGTCAGCTCGATCGATGATCTCGCGTACGGCCGGAGCACCAGGTGCGCCCGGACATCGGCCTTCGGGCCGGAGCGTTCGGCGGTCGCCTCGGGGTCCAGCCCAGCCACGGCGGACACGTAGGCCAGCTCGAGCACGGCTCGCCCGATCCGCAGCTCCCCGTCTTCCAGCTCCAGCCGAATCGCCGTCGCCAGGAACGCCGCGGTCACCAGCCCTTGGGAGCAGATGAAGGCGACCACCCCGGCGATCGGCCCGAGGTAGAACCCGACGGCGGCCAGCCAGCTGAGGCTGAACAGCAGCGAGAGCACCCACCAGGTCGGCGTCGGGCCCACCCATTCTCGGTATGTCGATGGCACCGGTTCGACCAATGGCTCAGCCGGCGCAGTCGTAGCAGTAGGCGTCCCCGTTGGGTCGCTGCTCGGCGATCTGGCTGCGGTGCCGGACCAGGAAGCAGCCGGCACAGGTGAATTCGTCCGACTGCTGGGGCAGCACCCGAACGGTCAGCTCCTCGTGGGAGAGGTCGGCTCCGGGCAGCTCGAACGACTCGGCCGCCTCGGCCTCGTCCTCGTCGACCTTGCCGGAGTTCTTGTCGTTGCGGCGAGTCTTGAGCTCCTCGATGCTGTCCTCGTTGAGCTCTTCCTCGGTCTTGCGTGGGGCGTCGTAATCGGTCGCCATCATTACCTTTCCGGGCGGTGACCCAGACATTCGTTCTCGTGACCCGCGCGTATGAATATCACACCCGGGACCCGAGCGTTGGCCTACGAGGCCAGCGCCCCCATAACGCCACACGCGCCGGGGTATTCCCGTGGTGGGAGGGGTACGTTACAGGGCTCCCGGCAAACCGCACAGCGCCGGTCTGTCGGGGTGTCGCAAGTTAGGACAACAGCCCGCGGGGCAGGCGTAGCGGCCGGGGTCTCCCCCCTCGATGGTCGGCTCGTCCACCAGCTCACCCCGGGCCACGGCGGCCCGCTCGACCAGCAGGTCGACCAGCTCGCGCACGAACGCCGGATGAGTGCCGGCCGTGCCGGCCCGGGCGAAACCCAGCCCCAGCTCGTGCGCGGTCGCGGCCGCCTCGGTGTCGAGGTCGAAGATCACCTCCATGTGGTCGGAGACGAACCCGATCGGCACCGCGACGACGGCGCGCTCCCCCGCCTCCGCCAGGGCGGTCAGATGGTCGTTGATGTCCGGCTCCAACCACGGCTGGGTGGGCGGTCCGGAGCGGGAGCAGTAGACCAGGTCGTGCTCGGCCGCGATCGGACGCTGGGCGGCGACCTGGCGCCACACCTCGGCGGCCACCAGTCGATGCCAGTCGACGTAGCCGCCCTCGCGCGAGTGCGGTTGAGGTCCCGCCGTCTCGGCCATCGCGGTGGGAATCGAGTGGGTGACGAACACCAGGCGTGGGACCGCCGGCTCGGCGGCCAGCTCCTCGATCGCCGCCAGTGTGGCGTCCACGGAGGCGGCGACGAAGCCGGGCGTGTCCGCGTAATGTCGGATCCGCTCCACGGTCAGGCCGGTGTCGTGGAAGGCGTCGTACAGGTTCTCCCGATACTGCCGGCAGGACGAGTACGAGGGGTACGCGCTCGTGGTCAGCACCACCACGCGTCGATAGCCGCGGGCCTCCAGTTGGCGGGCCACATCGGTGAGGTAGGGCTCCCAGTTCCGGTTGCCCCAGAACAGCGGGGCGCTGATGTCTCGACCGTCCAGTTCGGCACGCAGGGCGGCCAGCAGCGCGCGGCACTGGTCGTTGATCGGGCTCTTGCCACCGAAGCCGTAGTAGTGCTTGCCGACCTCGACCAGCCGCTCCCGCGGAATGCCACGCCCGCGGGTGACGTTCTCCAGGAACGGCACGACGTCCTCGGGGCGCTCGGGGCCGCCGAAGGACAACAGCAGCACCGCATCATAGGGATCCAGACCCCGCCTGTCAGAGGTGGCGTCTAGGGTCCCGTTTGTTGCATACGGGATGGGCTCAGGCACAGCGCGATCTTGCCCTACCGAGGGAAACGGACACGACAGGAGGACCACAATGGCCGCCGGATTCGGCGCGTATCGGCAGGTGCTAGGCACTCGGGAGGCGAGAGCGTTCACCGCTGCCGGGTTCCTGGCCCGGCTGCCGATGTCGATGACGGGTCTCGGCATCGTGATGCTGGTCTCGATCACTTCCGGCTCCTACGGCCGGGCCGGACTGGTGACCGCGGTGGCGATCTTGACCACCGCCATCGCCTCGCCGGTCTGGGGCCGGCTGATCGACCGGATCGGACAGGCACCGGTGCTCATCGCGGCCGCGATCATCTACAACGTCAGTGTCGGCGCACTCATCGCCACCGTGCAGCTCGACGCACCCCTCGCCCTGACCCTGGTCGCCGCGTTCGGCACCGGGCTCGGCTTCTCCTCCGCCGGCGCCTGTGTCCGGGCTCGCTGGAGCCACCGCTATCACGGAGATCCCCTGCTGAACACCGCGTTCTCCTGGGAGGCCGTGCTGGACGAGGTCGTCTTCATCGTCGGGCCCGTGCTGGCCACCTTCCTCGCCACCGCGCTGCACCCCACGCTCGGACTCGCCACCGGCGGCGTCGTCGGACTGGTCGGGGCGATCGCGCTGGCCGCACAACGAGCCAGCGAACCGCCACGGGTCACCAGGAGCGGCCGCAGGCAGGCCGCCAGCCGGCTGGACCCGCGAGTCCTGGTGCCGATCTCGCTGGCCTGCGCCGCACTCGGCATGCTGTTCGGCGGCATGGAGGTGGTGATCATCGCTTTCGCCGATCAGGCGGGCATCCTGCAGTACGCGGGGGTCATCTTGATGTTCTGGGCAGGCGGCTCGCTGGTGGCCGGCATCGTGACCGGCACCATCACCTGGACCGCGAGCCCGGCGAAGCGATTCCGCATCGGCGCGGTATTCCTGGCGTTGTCGCTGGCGCCGCTGCCGTTCGTGATGCACCCGCTGCCCACGGCCGGCCTGTTGATCTTGAGCGGACTGACCGTCGCACCGACCTTGATCGCCTCGGTCGCCGTCACCCAGTCGCTGGTGCCCGCCGACCGGCTCACCGAGGCCCTCGGCTGGACCTCGATGGGACTGGCCGGCGGGGTGGGTCTCGGGGCAGCAGCCCTCGGCCGGGTGATCGACACCGGCGGGGCCCAGGCCGGATTCTTCGGTGTGGTCGTGGCGGGGTTGGTCCTGGTCGTCGCCGCCTTGTGCGTACGGACCAGGCCGGGCGTGCCGAACGCCGATGACTCGGTCGACTTCGCCGCGGACGGTCCGACCGCGGGATCGGCCGATCCCGCGCCAATCGTGCGTCCCGACCGGTAACGGTGAGCCGGTCACGACGGAGGTGTGTCAGCGCGGCGTGTCAGGCTGTCCACCATGGCGACGAAGGAGCGGCCGCCGGTGCCCGAGGAATGGGTCCTCCGGATAGCCGACGTGCTCACCGAGCTGCCCGAGTGCACGACGGAGCCCGCCTGGGTCGGGACTCGTTGGCAGGTCGGTGGGGCGACGGTCGCGCACGTCTTCGGTGGCGAGGACCAGCTCTTCCGCATCACCTTCCGCGGCGAGCTCGATGAGGTGATGGCCTTCGAGCACCTCGGCCCGCCGTACTTCCGGGCAGGCTGGGGAGCCAACGTGATCGGCATGCTGCTCGATGACGGCACGGACTGGACCGAGCTTGCCGAGCTGCTCACCGACTCCTACTGCCTGGTCGCCCCCAAGCAGCTGGCCAGTCGGGTCGCTCGTCCGGACCCATGACCCGTGGTAGGGCGGCCCGGATGAGATCGCGAGGGCTTCGGCGCCGTCGTCAGGGCAACTCGGCCAGGTAGGCCGCCAGTCGATCGTGCGCCGGCCGAGGTGCAAAACCCGTCGCCGTGAGCTTGCCGAGGTCGAGCGCCGAGTGCCGCGGACGAAGCGCCAGGTCCTTGCCCCGGCCGTACTCCTCGGCACTCACCTCGGTGACCATCGCCGGATCCTTCCCGCGGGCGGCGTAGACGTCCTTGGCGATGTCGGCCCAACTGGTCACCGGGCCACCGTTGGAGACGTTGTAGGTGCCGAACGGCGCGCCCGTGCCGACCAGGTGGTCGATGGCAGCGACGATCTCGTCGGTGAAGGTGAGCCGGCCGAACTGGTCGCCGACCACGCTCGGCGCGATCCCGCGATCGGCCAGCGAGGCCATGGTGGCGACGAAGTTCTTGCCGTCGCCGATCACCCAGCTGGTGCGCAGCAGGTAGTGCCGCGGCAGGGTGGCCAGCACCGCGTCGCCGGCGGCCTTGGTCTGGCCGTAGACACCGAGCGGTGAGAACGGCTCATCCTCGGTGTGCTGTTCGATCGTGCCGTCGAACACATAGTCCGAGGACACGTGCACCAAGGTCGTCCCGTGTTCCCGCGCGGCGTGCACCAGCGCACCGACCGCAGCGACATTGACCGCCCAGGCGTCCCGGCGACCCTGTTCGGTCTCAGCAGCGTCGACCGCGGTGTAGGCGGCGGCGTTGACCACCAATCCGTAGCCGCTCAGGTCCAGCTTCGCGACGCCGGCGGGATCGGTCAGATCGACATCGGCCCGGGTCAGCCCGGTCGCGTCCGGCCAGGCGGCCAGCAACGCCCGCCCGAGCTGACCGCCGGCGCCGATCACCAGTCGCCGGGGCGGACTCATCGGGACCACAGCCGACAACGGTGGATGGTTCTTGTCCGCCTCGGATAGCTCTGCCTGAGCCAGCGGGATCGGCCATTCGATGGCCAGCGTCTCGTCCGCAAGATTGCAGAAGGTGTAGGAGTCCTTGGCGGCCAGGCTCCAGTGGTCGTTGACCAGGTAGGAGTAGACGGTCTCGTCGGTCAGCGTCTGGAAGGCGTTGCCGACGCCGCGGGGCACGAAGACCGCGGTGTCGGCTCCGAGCTCCAACGTGACCACCCGGCCGAAGCCGTCGCCGGGGCGAAGGTCGACCCAGGCGCCGAAGATGCGGCCGTGCAGCACCGAGACGAGCTTGTCCCAGGGCTCGGCGTGGATGCCCCGGGTGGCGCCGGCCTTCGTGTTGAACGACACGTTGTTCTGCACCGGCGCGAAGTCCGGCAGTCCGAGGCCGACCATCTTGGCCCGCTGCCAGTTCTCCTTGAACCAGCCCCGATTGTCGGCCCGGACATCCAGCTGGACGACCAGCAGTCCGTCGATGGCGGTCGGGGTGACACTGAGCTCTGCCATGTCCGCGCCTTACTGGTTCTGTGCGGCGTAGGCGGCCTCGGTCGCGGCCTTCTGCGGCCGCCACCAGGACTCGTGGTCGCGGTACCAGGCGATCGTGTCGGCCAGCCCCGCGGCGAAGTCGGAGTAGCGCGGCTCCCAGCCCAGCTCGGCACGAAGCCGGGTGGCGTCGATGGCGTACCGCAGGTCGTGCCCGGCCCGGTCGGTGACCAGGTCATACGCATCGGCCGGCTGGCCGAGCTCGGTGAGGATCGCCTCGACGACCTCCTTGTTGTTCTTCTCCCCGTTGGCGCCGATCAGGTACGTCTCCCCGATCGTCCCCTTCTCGATGATGGTCAGCACCGCGGCGCTGTGGTCGTCGGCGTGGATCCAGTCGCGGACGTTCTCGCCCTTGCCGTAGAGCTTCGGGCGACCACCGTCGAGCACATTGGTGATCTGGCGTGGGATGAACTTCTCCACATGCTGATAGGGCCCGTAGTTGTTCGAGCAATTGCTGATCGTGGCCTGCACCCCGAACGACCGCACCCAGGCCCTGACCAGCAGATCCGAGCCGGCCTTGGTCGATGAATAGGGGCTGGACGGGTTGTACGGGGTCTGCTCGGTGAACTTCGCCGGGTCGTCCAGTTCGAGGTCGCCGTACACCTCGTCGGTGGAGATGTGGTGGTAGCGGGTTTCGTGCCGGCGCACCGCCTCGAGCAGGGTGTAGGTGCCGATCAGATTGGTCTGCAGGAACGGCGACGGGTCGCGCAGTGAGTTGTCGTTGTGCGACTCGGCGGCGAAATGCACCACCACGTCGGCGTCAGCCACCAGCTCGTCGACCAGCGCCGCGTCGCAGATGTCGCCGCGGACGAAGGTGAACCGGCCCTCGGGCAGCCCGTCCAGGGAAGCCCGATTGCCGGCGTACGTGAGCTTGTCCAACACCGTGACCGTGTGATCGGTGTGGTCGAGGACGTGGCGGACGAAGTTCGAGCCGATGAAGCCGGCTCCACCGGTCACGAGATAGGCGGACATCTCAGGGTTCCTCAGAGGTGGATAACGGGTAGATGAACAAAAGGTGAATGCGAGGTGAAGGTTGCTACGCTGCGGCGAACACCTTCGGGTCGTGCCTGCCCGAGGTTACCGGCGAATATCGCCGAGCGTCGGCGAATCGTCAGACTCGGCCGAAGAGGGGGGCTAGTGATCGTCGTAGCCGCGATCTTGGTGGTCGCGACCTTGGTCGTGATGACGGTCGGCTGGGTGCGGCCGGTCGTGGCGCTCGGCTCGGCCGTCGTTATCGCCGGTCTGTTGGGTATCGCCCCGGCCCGCGATCTGTTCTCCGGCCTGAGCAACGGGGGCGTGATCACCGTCGGTGCGATGCTGGTGATCGCCAAGGGCATCGTGCAGACCGGTGTGGTGGCCAGGGTCACCCGCAAGCTGCTGCTCACCGTGACCACCGCGCGGCAGGCCATCCGACGACTCGCCCTGCCGGTCGGCGTCGCATCCGGCCTGATGAACACCACCCCGATCGTGGCGATGCTCATTCCGGCCAGCAAACAGCTCGAGCAGACCCGTTCGATCCCGGCCCGGGAGGTGATGCTGCCGATCGCGCACCTGACCACGCTGACCGGCTCGATCACCTTGATCGGCACGAGCTCGAACCTGCTGATCGCCGGTATCGCGTCGCGCAGCGATGTGGACATGGGCATGCTGTCCTTCGCACCGGTCGCGTTGCCGGTGGCGCTGGTCGGGATCGTGGTCATCTATCTGGTCGCACCGCGAATGCTGCGGGGGACCCAACAGATCGAGGCTGACCCACTGGACTGGCGGATGGAGATCCCGATCGGCGAACGCGCTGTCGCTCGTGGCCGGACCGCTGATCGGCTCGGCTTGGCGCTGGCCAGGGACTACCGGCTGGCCGCGGTCAAACGGGACGGCGAGTATCTCGCCCCGGATGTCCCGATGGAGGTCGATGACATCCTCGTGTTCCAGGCGACCGAGACCGGGATCAAGGGGCTCTGGGCGAGCCCGCTGTTCGGGCTCTCACCGCAGCGGCTCTTCGCGGTCTCGGTGAACACCGGCGAGACCGGCTCGCTCAACGATCTCGAGGAGGACGGCGAGATCACCGTGATCGCCGCCAAGACCAAGGTGTCGCTGCGGCGTACCGAGCTGGTTCCCGGCGCGACCTGCTACGTGACCGCACCGGATGCCGAGACCGTCGAGCACAACGAGTTCGTCGCGCTGTGGCAGGACGCCGCCAGCCGGGCCCCGCAACCCAAGAACACCTGGAAGGCCGTGGCAATCCTGGCCGCGGTCGTGCTGACCGCCTCCTTCGGCATCGCACCGATCGAGTTCACCTCGGTGGCCGGTGCGCTGTTGATGGTGTTGACCGGGGTCTTGACGCCACGGTCCGCCGGTCGAGCGCTCGACTGGAACGTGCTGTTCATCCTCGCCGGATCGGTGGGTCTGGGCGCGATCGTGCTCAGCAGCGGACTCGCCGATGTCCTGGCCAATGCGATCCGCTTCATGGCCGGCGGCAACTCCCTGCTGGTCATCGTGGTGTTCGCGGTGATGACCACCCTGCTCACCAATGTGGTCTCCAACGCGGCAGCGGCCTCGATCCTGACACCGGTCGCGATCGCGGTGGCCACGGAGGCCGCCCTCAACCCGGTGACCCTGCTGGCGCTGATCGGCACCTGCATCTCCTTCACCTTCCTCAACCCGTTCAGCCACCAGACCAACCTGATGGTGATGGGTCCGATCGGCTACAGCACCGCCGAGTTCGCCAAGTTCGGTGTCCCGGTGCTGGTCAGCGGGCTGATCGCTGCCTGCGGGGTGGGGATCCTGCTGGCCTGAGTCGGCTGATTGGGACCGAGTTGTCGCGTTCTTCTGACGTTCGGCCGAACACATGTCAGACTTCTGCACCATGCGCGGCATCATCTTGGCCGGTGGCTCCGGCACCAGACTGCACCCGGTGACCCTGGGCATCAGCAAGCAGCTGGTGCCGGTCTACGACAAGCCGATGATCTACTACCCGCTGTCGACGCTGATCTTCGCCGGCATCCGCGACATCCTGGTGATCACCACCCCGCATGACGCACCAGGGTTCGAGCGGCTGCTCGGCGACGGGTCGCAGTTCGGCATCTCGATCAGCTATGCCCAGCAGCCTTCCCCCAACGGCCTCGCTCAGGCCTTCGTGATCGGTGCCGACTTCATCGGCGACGACAAGGTCGCACTGGTGCTGGGCGACAACATCTTCTACGGCCCCGGCTTGGGCACCCAGCTGAAGAGGTTCAGCGACGTCGACGGCGGCGCCGTCTTCGCGTACTGGGTCGCCGAGCCCCGCGCGTACGGTGTCGTGGAGTTCGACTCCGACGGCACGGCCATCTCACTGGAGGAGAAGCCGACCGAGCCGAAGTCGAACTACGCCGTGCCCGGTCTGTACTTCTACGACAACGACGTGGTGCAGATCGCCCGGGAGCTGAAGCCGTCGCCGCGCGGTGAGTACGAGATCACCGACGTCAACAAGCACTACCTGGCGGCAGGGCAGCTGCACGTGGGTGTCCTCCCCCGCGGCACGGCCTGGCTGGACACCGGCACCTTCGACTCGCTCAACGACGCCAACAACTTCGTCCGGACCCTGGAGTCCCGGCAGGGACTCAAGGTGGGCGCCCCGGAAGAGGCCGCTTGGCGGCAGGGCTTCCTGTCCGACGACGGATTGCAGACCCGGGCAACGGCGCTGGCCAAGTCAGGCTATGGCGTCTACCTGCTCGACCTGCTGCAGCGCGGTCGCGGCTGACCGGCCGGCGCCTGGCGCAAAGGCAAGCGTCTGCCGTCAGTCAGATATTTCACTGCAGACCCTTGCATCAATTCGATTGTTCGCCATAGGTTCTTCAGGTGTGGGCTGGCTCACAGCCGCTCACGGTTCCCCCTCCCCAACCCGAAGGAAGTGGCATGCGTAGAGCCATCGTCGGGACCCTGGGGCTGACCCTCACCGCCGGGTTCCTGGTGGCGATGGGGTCGACCGCCCAGGCCCAGCCAGACGACGGGCACGGCCCGAAGACGTCACCACAGACCGCCCTGGTCGACGATCTCCCCAACCCGCTCGAAGAGAAACGTCGAGAACTGCGGCAGACCGCGCTGACCGACGTGCTGTCCGGCCGTCGCGACGCCGTGACCAAACACGGCTCCAAGGTGGTGAGGGTCGGCAAGACGTACGCGCCGCTGACCAAGTCACAGCGAGACCGGGTCCGGCGCGGTCACCACGTGAAGCAGCGGAAGGTCGACCAGTATGTCGAACTGTCCCGCGAGAAGACCGACCGGATCTTCGTGGTGCTGGCCGAGTTCGGCAACGAACGCCACCCGGACTTCCCCGACCAGGACACCGACCCGAACACGCCTGGGCCGGTGGTCTTCGACGGCCCCTTGCACAACGCCATCCCGGAGCCGGACCGTCGGCAGGACAATTCGACCGTCTGGCGCAGCGACTATGACGCCGACTACTTCCGCGACCTCTACTTCGGCACCGGCAAGAAGACCGAGTCGCTGAAGACCTACTACGAGAAGCAGTCCTCCGGCCGCTACAGCGTCGACGGCGAGGTGACCGACTGGGTCAAGGTGCGCTACAACGAGGCCCGGTACGGCCGGAGCAATGGCTACCCATGTGCCAGTTCGGTCTGCAACAACACCTGGAATCTCATCGCCGACGCCGTGACTCAATGGGTCGCCGACCAGAAGGCCGCCGGCCGCACCGACGCCCAGATCAAGGCCGACCTGGCGAGCTTCGACCAGTGGGACCGCTACGACCACGACAACGACGGTGACTTCAACGAGCCGGACGGCTACATCGACCACTTCCAGATCGTCCACGCCGGTGGTGACCAGGCCGACGGCGATCCGTGGCAGGGCGAGGACGCCATCTGGTCGCACCGCTGGTACGCATTCGTGAACCAGGCCGGTCAGACGGGCCCGGCCGACAACCCGCTCGGCGGCACCCAGATCGGCGACAGCGGAATCTGGGTCGGCGACTACACCATGCAACCGGAGAACGGCGGACTGTCGGTCTTCGCGCACGAGTACGGCCACGACCTCGGACTGCCCGACCTCTACGACACCAGCGGCCTCAGCCAGGGTGCGACCGAGTACTGGAGCCTGATGGCGCAGAGCCGGCTGTCTGCGAAGGGGGACGAGGGCATCGGCACCCGGCCGGGCGACTTCGGCGCCTGGGAGAAGCTGCAACTCGGCTGGTTCGACTACGAGACCGCCCTGGCCGGCGAGCGCCTGAGCTACAAGCTGGGCCCGCACGAGTACAACAGCAAGAACCCGCAGGGTCTGGTCGTGGTGCTGCCGAAGAAGACGGTCACAACCCCGCTCGCGACACCGACGGAGGGCTCGAAGTCGTGGTGGAGCGGAACCGGCGACGACCTGTCCAACACCATGGGCAGATCGGTGACCCTCCCGGCGGGCACGGCCACGCTGAGCTTCCAGACCCAGTACAACATCGAGGCCGGTTACGACTTCGCCTACGTCGAAGCAGACGACGGCACCGGCTGGAAGACCGTGGCGGGCGACATCGCCAAGGCCGAGAACAACGGCATCGACGGCGACACCAACGGCGCGTGGGTGGATGCATCGTTCGACCTGTCGGCCTATGCCGGCAAGACCATCGGCCTCCGCATCCGCTACACCACCGATGGTGGCGTGGCCGGCAACAAGATCGGGCTGCCACAGGGCATCTTCGTCGACAACCTGAAGATCACGGCCGGCCAGACCGAGGTGTTCGCCGACGGTGCCGAGAACCCGCCGAACGGCTGGCAGCTCGACGGCTTCACCAGCGTCGGCAACAGCATCACTCAGGACTACGACAACTTCTACCTCGCGTCCTACCGGAGCTACACGTCCTACGACAAGTATCTGCAGTCGGGGCCGTACAACTTCGGTTGGCCCACCAAGCCGGACTGGGTCGAGCACTTCCCGTACCAGGATGGTTTGCTCGTCTCCTACTGGGATACCTCGCAGGCCAACAACAATGTCGGCGAGCACCCTGGTGAGGGTCAGATCCTGCCCGTGGATGCCCATCCACGGCCGATCTTCCGGCTCGACGGCGGCGCCTGGCGGGTTCGAGTGGCACTGTACGACGCGACCTTCGGCACCCAGAAGGCAGACTCGTTCTATCTGCACTTCAACGGGCAGCGGAACTACATCCGCGGTCAGGACGCCGTGCCGGTGTTCGACGACACCAAGTCCTACTGGGACTCGCGGACACCTCACGCCAGTGTGAAGGTGGCCAACGCCGGTGTGACCATCAAGGTGACCGAGCAGAAGGACACCTCGATGAAGGTGCAGCTCGGTGTCAGCAAGGGTGGCCTGCGGGCAGCCTCCACCCGCTGACAGCAGTCACCAACCAGCAAGACCTGTCGGGGTCGGCGCACTCAGCGCCGGCCCCGACGGGCTTGTAGGTAGTCGCTGACCACGTACTCCCCCAGCCGACCGATGTCGGGGGTGAACACGCGGCCGCCGCAACGGCGCGCGATCGCGTCCACGAAGCGGGCCAAGCCGGGATCGTCACCAAGCATGAAGGTGTTGATCGTCGCGCCGTAGCGGGACAGCTCGTCGATCTGCGCGACGGTGGCCCGCAGCGTCGCCGAGGTCGTCGGCCACTGGAAGTACGCTTCCCCGTCCTCGGCCAGATGCGCGGTCGGCTCGCCGTCGGTCACCACCAGCACCACCGGCTCGGCATCGGGGTGCCGACGCAGATGACGGGCCGCCAGGATGAGCGCGTGCTGCAGGTTGGTGCCCTGGATCCAGTCCGGCTCGATCTCCGCCAGTTGCAACGGGCTGAGCCAGCGGGCGTACCGGTTGAAGCCGATCACCTGCAGCGCGTCCTGTCGGAACCGGGTCTCGATCAGGTGATTCAGCGCGAGCGCCGTCTGCTTCATCGGACCCCAGCGGCCGTCCTGCACCATCGAGTACGACAGATCGACGCACAGCGCCACCGCGGCCGTGGTCCGTCGTTCGGTCTCGATCACCTCGAAGTCCTCGACCGCCAGCGCGACCCCGCCTTGGCCGGGCTCGGGTAGTCCCGCACTGCCCCAACTGAGCGATCCTGCGGAGCGACGAAGCGCGTTCGCGACCGTACGCGGCGCATCGATGGGCAGTTCGTCGCCGAACTCCCAGGGTCTCGTGAGGCCCGTACGCTCATCGGCAGATCCGGTGCGGCGGTCGTCGTGGTCCCCGCGACCCGACGCCTCGAGCTGCGCGAACACCCGTTTGAGGGCCGTCTGACCCAACCGACGCAAGGCCCGCGGGGTGAGCCTGAGACCCTCGTCGGTGCGGTTCAGATAGCCCTGGCGTTCCAGCTCCCGCTCCAGGTCACGGAGCGCCTCCAGGTCGGCGACCGCCTCTCGTCCCAACCGCTTCTCCAGCAGCTCGACATCGACGTCGTCGAGGGTGGAGCCAGGATCGGTCTGGGACAGCTGTTGCGCCAGCGCCTCCAGGTCGGCCAACTCGGCCACCGCTTCCACCGCCTCGCCGTAGCCGAGCGGCTCACCACCCGGCCGCATCCCCGTCGGCGACGAGCGATCGAGCCCGGGTCGGAGGGCCCGCAGGTTGTCGGCCAGTTGGGCCATCTCGGAGGCCAGGTCGGCATCGGCCAGCGCCTGCTGCATCAGCTGCGCCAACTGTTCGCGCTGCTCGGGGCTGAGCGAGCTCATCATCCGCTGCGCCGCCGCCTGGCGCCGGGCGAGGGCATCGATCAACTCCTCGACGTTCTCCGGCTGCTCGGGGAAGAAGTCGCCGTGCTTGGTCATGAACTCGCGGAACGCGTCGGTGGTGTCCTCGTTGCGCGCGTGCTTGGCCAGCAGCGCATTGAGATCGGCCAGCATGTCCTTGACCGCCTGGATGGCTTCGGGATCGCCGCCCTCCAACGCCTGCTTCATACCGGCGAACTGGGCGTCGAGCACCTCCCGTTGCAACATCTGCGTGATCTGCTCGTACGTCTGTCGCGCCTCCGGCGAGCGCCACTGATAGTCACTCAGAGCCCGGACGGCACCGGCCACGTCGTCGGGAATGGTGTCCAGCTCCAGCTCGGCCAGCCGATGCTCCTCTCCTGGCATCCCGGCCAACTGCTCCCGCTCGGCGGCGAGCGCCTGGTCGAGGGCCGCGCGGATCTGGTCCAGGGTGCCGCCCAGATCACCTCGCCGACGGGCGGCGGCGCGCAGTCTGCGAAGCCGCTCACTCAGCTTGTCCAGCCCGCCGCGACCGTCGAGTCCGCGGCGCAGCAGGTCGCGCAGCGCGTCGCGTACCGTGCCGGCGGCCAGCACGTCCTCGCCGATCTTGTCCAGCGCGGCCCGCAGATCGTACGGCGGCGCCAGCGGATCTCGGCCACCGCGCCACGGCCCGTACCGGAAGCGGCCGTGCGGATCGGGGACCTCATAGTGTTCTGCGCTCATCTGACGGCCTCTCAGCGAGCCCCGTAGATCGTCCGACCACCGACCGCGTCCTTGTCGATCCGGCGGGTGAGGTGCAGGCCCTCGAGCACGAACTCGGCCGCAGCGGCGACCTGGCCGCGGCCGGCCGAGTCGGCGTACCCAAGTCGATCGAGCACCTTGGCCAGCCCGGTGACCGTGCCGAGCTGAGACAACAGCTCCGCCGCCGGCACCAGGTCGCCGGTCTCGACGATCGCGCCCTCGGCGAACACGGCCGTGAAACCCGACAGATCGAGCCCGCCGAGCCGATCGCGGAAGGTGGCCGCGATTGCCATTCGGAGCAGGTGCTCCAGCACCTCGCGTTCGCGGCCTTCCTCTCCCATCTCGAACTCGACCTTGCCGAGCAGGGTGGGCAGCACCGCCGGCAGGTCGCCGACCCGGGCGACGGCTTCCGGGTCGTTCGTCCGGCCGGCACGCCGCAGCGCCGAACCGGCGACGGCTTCGGCTGCGGCGATGGTGAAGCGTGCCGAGACCCCCGAGCGCTGGTCGATCGAGGCGGATGTACGCAGACTCGCGGTAAACCGAGCCAGCACCTCGAGCAGGTGGTCGCCGACGTCGGCGACCAGCTCGGCCTCCTGCCGGATCAACGAGACCTCGTCGTGCAGTTCGGACAGATAATGAGTGCGGATCTCGGCGCCGAACCGGTCCTTCAGCGGAGTGATGATCCGGCCCCGGTTGGTGTAGTCCTCCGGGTTGGCGGTGGCGACCAGGAACACGTCCAAGGGCAGCCGCAGCGAATAGCCGCGGACCTGGATGTCTCGCTCTTCCAGCACGTTGAACAGCGCGACCTGGATGCGCTCGGCCAGGTCGGGCAGCTCGTTCAGCCCGAAGACGCCACGGTTGGTCCGCGGCACCAGTCCGTAGTGCACGGTCTCCGGGTCGCCGAGGGTACGGCCCTGAGCGACCTTGACCGGGTCCACGTCGCCGATCAGGTCGCCGACGCTGGTGTCAGGCGTAGCGAGCTTCTCGGTGTAACGGTCATCCCGATGCCGCCAGGCGATCGGCAGTTCCTCACCGAACTCGGCGGCCAGTGCCCGGCACCGGACGCAGACCGGCGCGTACGGGTCGTCGTGGATCTCACAATCGGCGACCTCGGGACTCCACTCGTCCAGCAGCTGGATCAAGGTCCGCATCAGCCGGGTCTTCCCCTGGCCGCGCTCGCCGAGCAGGACGAGATCATGACCCGCCAACAGCGCGGTCTCCAACTCCGGCAGCACGGTGTCGTCGAAACCGACGATCCCGGGGAAGGCCGTCTCGCCGCTGCGGAGTCTGGTCAGCAGATTCGAACGCAGTTCCTCGGCAACGGACTTGGGCTGGTAGCCGCTGGCACGAAGTTGGCCGAGGGTGGCGAGTTGGCCGAGGGTGGTGGGCGTCATGTCCCGACACTACGTCCGGGAGTACGCCCGAGCACTACCAATCGGTGGCTCGCGGAGCGCTCCAGCGGAACCGGATGGCCAGCAGCCGAAGCACGATGCACAACGCCGCCGCCGGGATGAGCATCCAGGAGCGGAACACCCCGAGTTCCCAGCTGATCACCACCACCAGCGAGCCGGCCAGGGACGGCAGCGCGTACACATCCTCGCGGAGCACGCTCGGCATCCGATTGGCCAGCAGGTCACGCAGCACACCGCCGCCGACGCCGGTCAGGATGCCCATCAACACGGCCGGGATCGGATCCAGTCCGACGATCAGGGCCTTCTGGGTGCCCAGCACACTGAACAGCCCCAATCCCATCGCATCGGACCAGTTGATGTATCGCTCGATCTTGACCAGATCGGGATGGAAGCGGAAGGCGATCAGACCGGTGAGCAGCGGGACCGCCAGATAACGCCAGTCGTTGAAGGATGCCGGTGGGATGGCGCCGATCAGGACGTCTCGTACGATGCCGCCACCGAGACCGGTGACCGCGCCGAGCACCATGACTCCGACAATGTCGAACCGGATCCGTACGCCCAGCAGGGCCCCAGAGAGCGCGAACACGAAGATGCCGAGCAGGTCGAGCACGACCGGGAGGAGGTCCACTCACCGCACGATAGATCCATTGCGGGGATCCAGACCGGCCACCGCGTACGGCGGGATGGCCCGAGTCAGAGTAGGTTTGGCAAGACATTTTGCATGACTGCTGGAGAGAGCGAGATGGAGAGCGTACTCAGCCCGCGCGAGATCCAGACCCGGATCCGATCTGGTGAGTCGGTGGCCGACGTAGCACGTGTCGCCGGCATGGACCTCGATCGGGTCGAACGTTTCGCCGCGCCGGTGATCGCGGAACGAGAACACGTGGCGGGGCTCGCGATGACCTCGTCGGCGAGACGCCGAGGCGAGACGTCCTCACATCGGACACTGCGCGGTGTCCTGAGCGAGCGGCTGCTCAATCGCGGCATCGATGCGGACACCGTGCGCTGGGACTCCTTTCGGCTCGAGGACGGCCGCTGGGCGGTGACCGCCGACTACGACGCGGATGAGACCCCGCATCAGGCACTGTTCTATTTCGATCTGCCGGGCCGCTACTCGGTCGCCGGCAATGACGAAGGTCGCTGGATCCTCGGCGACGCCAGGCCTGGTGCCGGTACGGGATCGCTCGTCGAGGGGTATGAGGAGGGCGCCGAGCCGACCATCGACCTCAGCGACGAACTGGCACTGGTACGTGTGGTCCAGGACATTCCGGTGGCACCGCCCAGCGAGCCCGAACCGCAGGCTGCGATCGCCAAAGTGGAAATCACCGAGGTCGAGATCACCAGGGTCGAGTTGGAGGTCGTCGGCGACGAGCAGAACAGCTTGGACGAGGAGATCGCCGAGGTCCAGGCCGCACTGGATCAGCTCGAGACCGAGGAGTCCGGCCTGGACACGCTCTATCAGATGTTCGAGGACCAGGATCCGCTGGAGCTGACCGTCGAGGCCGCCCCGGAGGATTCGCGCCCGACCGATGCCGCCGCGGTGCCGGACGTGAGCCCGTCCTTGCGGGCCACGGCCTGGGAGCCGGCGATCGTGGTCGACTACCCGGTGGAGCCGAGCGAGGATGTCGGGGCCGATGCCCCGGACAGCGCTGACGGCATCGAGATTGCCGAGGGCAGCGACGACCCTGGTCGTCCCGAGCTGCCGGTTGCCGCCGAGGACCGGCGCGACGAGGCAGCGGCGCTGGTCGACGAGCCGCTGCCCCTCGACATCCCGGATCTACCGCCGCCCACTCCCCCGAAGCCGGCCCGCCGCAAGCGAGCCTCCGTCCCCAGCTGGGATGAGATCGTCTTCGGCACCCCGAAGGACAAGTGACTGTCATGGAAGCCGGCGCAATTCTGAATTGGACTCTGCAAGCGGAGATCCCCATCCCCAAGGACGCCGGGGAGCTTCTCATCCAAGGCGAGCAGCCGGTGGCAGCCTTCCGTACCTACCGTGACTCCGCGATCTTCACCAACAAGCGGCTGATCGTGCGGGATGCGCAAGGCATGACCGGCAAGAAGGTGGAGATGTACTCCCTGCCCTACGCCGACATCCACATGTGGTCCTCGGAGAATGCCGGCACCTTCGACTTCAACTCCGAGCTCACCCTGTGGACCCGCGCCGGCGAGATCAAGATCAAACTGGGCAAGGGCGCCGATATCCGGCGGCTGGACAACCTGATCGCTTGGGCTGTCCTCAACCACTGACACTCCGGGGTCGGACGCACTGCGGATCAGTCGGAGCGCACTGCGCATTAGTAGGGAGAGCACTGAGATGAGACCGCTCCGATACTCGATCAACGTCACACTCGACGGCTGCTGTCATCACGAGGCAGGGCTCCCGCCCGACGAGGAGTCGATGAGCTACTGGACCGCTGAGATGACGCGCGCCGACGCCCTGCTGTTCGGCCGGGTGACCTACGAGATGATGGAGTCGGCGTGGCGACGGCCGGCCACGGGTACGTGGCCTGACTGGATGGACGAGTGGGAGGTCCCGTTCGCCGAGGCCATCGACCAGACGAAGAAGTACGTCGTGTCGAGCACGCTGAGCGAGGTCGACTGGAATGCGGAGCTGGTGCGAGGTGACCTGGGCGAGGCGGTTCAGCGCCTCAAGCAAGAACCAGGCGAGGGCTTGTCGGTGGGCGGTGTGACGCTCCCTCTCGCGTTGGCAGATCTGGGACTGATCGACGAGTACGAGTTCCTTGTGCAGCCGGTCCTTGCCGGGCACGGGCCGACGTTGCTCGCCGGTCTGCGCGAGCGCGTCCAGCTCGAACTCGTCGATCGCCGTCAGTTCCGGTCGGGGGCGATCGCTCTGCGATATCGGCCCACGTGACTGGCTGAGCCCCCTGAGCTCCCCCGGGCCCGGGAACCGGTTTGTGGATGCCGGTCGACTGCCACCCACTCCAATCACGCGAGGCCCAACTCATAGGGCCTTACCGATACCGTATGCGGCATCCTCAAGGAGGTCAGGGTGCTGTTGGAAGAGCTCGAAGCCGGGTTGCGGCTGCACGGACTGCTGCCCGGCGAGGAAGTGAGCGTTCTCGCGGTCACACGACATGGCAGCGATGCGGTCGAGCTCACGTACAAGGCAACGAACGGCGGTCTCGGCCAGCGCGTGGTCTATCGAGCCGACCAGGACCAGCTCAGCACCCGCCCGGCAGCAGGACGACCCTTCGACGCACCTGCGACAGACTTCAAGTTGGCCGCGGAGGCCCAGCGCATCACCCTCGCCGGCCTCTACGATCCGATGCTCGCCGTTGCCACCAGCGACGTACAGCCGCTCCCCCACCAGATCCAGGCCGTCTATGGCGAGATGCTGCCGCGTACCCCATTGCGCTTCTTGCTGGCCGACGATCCCGGAGCCGGCAAGACGATCATGGCGGGGCTCTACGTGAAGGAGTTGATGCTGCGCGACGACGTCCGACGATGCCTGATCGTGGCACCCGGCGGTCTGGTGGAGCAGTGGCAAGATGAGCTGCACTTCAAGTTCGATCTCCGCTTCGAACTACTGACCAACCAGCTCATCGACGCGCAGGTCGGGCCCGATGTGTTCGATACGCATCCGTTGCTGATCGCCCGGATGGATCAGCTGGCCCGCAACGACGACTTGCGGGCCCGCCTGGCGGAGTCCGAGTGGGACTTGATCATCGTCGACGAGGCGCACCGGATGGGCGCGCACTACTTCGGCGGCAACCTGCAAAAGACCAGGCGCTTCCAGCTCGGTGAGCTGCTCGGCACCGTGACTCGGCACCTGCTGTTGATGACCGCCACCCCGCATTCGGGCAAGGAAGAGGACTTCCAGCTCTTCTTGTCCCTGCTGGATCGCGATCGATTCGAGGGCCGGAGGGTCCGGCCGGTCGATCTCGACGGGATCTGGCGCCGGATGACGAAGGAGGAGTTGCTCACCTTCGAAGGTCGGCGGCTCTTCCCCGAACGCATCGCCGAGACCGTGCCGTACGAGCTGACCCCGATCGAGCAAGAGCTCTACGAACGCGTCACCGACTACGTACGCACTGGGATGAACCGGGCCGAGAGTCTCGGTGGCAAACGACGTAACACGGTCGGCTTTGCGCTCACGGTGCTGCAACGGCGGTTGGCCTCCAGTCCCGAGGCGATCTATCGCAGTCTTGTCCGTCGTAGTGAGCGGTTGGAGCGACGCCGGCAGGATGTCCTGGCCGGCAAGTCAGCCGAGCCCGAGCCCTGGGTTGATCCCGCCGGCGTGGATGCCGACGACTACAACGCTGAGGAAGTCGAGCAGCTGGAGGAACTGCTGGTCGACTCCGCCACGGCAGCCCAGACGGTGGCCGAACTCACCGCTGAGTTGACAGATCTGGCCGATCTCATCGACCTGGCCAGGCGGGTCCGGGACTGTGGGACGGATCGCAAGTGGGCCGAATTGAGCGCGATCCTCCACGACCAGGCCCTCAGTTCCGACGACTCCGGTCGTCCCCGCAAGCTGATCATCTTCACCGAGCACCGCGACACGCTCGGCTACCTGTCGACCAAGATCAGCTCGCTGCTGGGGCGACCGGAAGCGGTGCAAGCGATCCACGGCGGAGTACGCCGCGGCGAGCGCCGCCGGATCACCGAGGAGTTCACCAAGAACCAGGACTGCCAGATCCTGCTGGCCACCGATGCGGCCGGCGAGGGATTGAATCTCCAGGCAGCTCATCTGATGGTGAACTACGACCTGCCCTGGAATCCCAATCGAATCGAGCAACGCTTCGGCCGCATTCACCGCATCGGCCAGACCGACGTGTGTCGGCTGTGGAATCTGGTGGCCAGCAACACGCGCGAAGGTGAGGTGTTCACCCGGCTGCTGGAGAAGCTGAGCCAGATGCGGGAGGCGTACGGCGGCAAGGTGTTCGATGTGCTCGGCGAGGCCTTCAGCGAGATTCCGCTGCGCGCCCTGCTGCTTGAGGCGATCCAGTACGGCGAACGCGACGACGTCCGGGCGAGGATGTATGAGGTCATCGACCATACGGTCGGCGACGGACTCAAGGATCTGCTCGACGAGCGGGCGCTCGCGGCGAATGCCCTGGCCGAGGCCGATCTCGCTGCGCTTCGGACGGCGATGGACGAGGCCCGGGCCCGACGGCTGCAGCCGCACTACATCGAGCTTGCCTTCAAGGCAGCGTTCACCCGGCTTGGCGGCCGCATCGTCCGGCGCGAGAAGGGCCGGTACGAGATCACCCACGTACCCGCGGGCCTGCGATCCGGAATCCGGCCGATCGCCACCAGGTATGACCGGGTCACCTTCGATCTCGATCGCATCCAGCCCGACGGCTTCACTCGGGCGGACCTGCTCGCTCCCGGGCATCCACTGCACGACGCCACGATGGAGGAGGCGGTCCGGCGACTCGGCGGCGCTCTCATCGCAGGCACCACCCTCGTCTCGTCCGCCATCGACCAGCCATGCCTGCTCGTCGGGGTGATCGAGGAGGTCACCGATGCCACCGGAGAACCTGTTGGACGACGATTCGGATACGCCTATGTCGATCCCACTGGCACGGTCGTCCCTGCTGGGCCGGCCCCGTACCTGGACTGCGTAGCCGTCCCTGACATCCCGGCAGTCACCGCCGCCCGCACGCTCGACTGGCTGGCCCACGCCGAGGAGCAGGCGCTGAGTTGGATGATCGCCCACCAACTGCCGCATTACTTGGCCGAGGTCCAGCCGCGCCGCGCGGCGGAACTGGCGCGGACCCGCCGCCTGGTCACCTCCCGGCTGAACGCAGAGAGTGAGCGGCTGCTGCTCGACGCCGCCGTTGCCGCAGAGCAGGAGCGGGCCGGCGAGAAGCCCAAGGAGTCGTCCGAGAGTCTGAATCGGAAGGCTGCCGACTTGGAGTTCCGCCTGCAGCATCGGTTGGCGCTGCTCGACCGACAGGCCCTGATGTCCACGGCGCCGCCACGCATCCTCACCGCCGCGCTGGTGCTGCCGCTCTCACTCGTCGAAGGCGATGGCGCCGAGGGAGCTGACTCGGCGAAGGCGGCGCAGCACGCCAAGGAGACCAAGGCGGTCGAACGCCGAGGCGTCGAGCTCGTCCTGGCCAGCGAGCGGGCACTGGGCCGGAGACCGGTCGAGCAGTCCTTTGCCAACAAGGGGTTCGACATCTTGTCGACCTCGGACGACGGCGACACTTATCGGATCGAGGTCAAGGCGCGGATCGCCGGAGCCGACGACTTCTTCATCACCCACAACGAGGTGATCCTGGGCAAGAACGCCGTCCCCCGCTACCGCCTCGCGTTGGTCCGTGTCGATGATCGCGGACCTGAGTTCGATGAGGTCCGCTATCTCGCCGATCCCTTTGCCCAGACCGATCTCGGGAGCTTCGACGCCACCGGCGTACGCGGCCATTGGGCCAAGACCTGGGCCAAGGGATCGCCCCCGTTCTGAGAAGGCTGGGGCTCCCGGCTGGGGGGTCGATCCCTTCCGACTTCACCGATCTCAAGGATCCGCATCCGGACCGCGTCGATGATCAGGTCGTCCGAAAGTGGGCCGCGGGCTACATGGGCTCGGATGGCCCTAATCGCCGCGGTGATATCGTCCTAGGCGCGCCAGGTCAAGGCGAGTCACAGATCAACCAGGTCCGGCTTGAGGTGGGCGCGCACCAACGGTTTGAGACCGACGGCAGGGACAAGGTCTACGTCGGCACCGAGAATGCTCTCAAGTTCCGCCTGAACCCGGGCGATGCCGAACAGCCCAGTCTCAGGTGGAAGCTCGACAAGGATGTCGACATCGCTGCCCGCGTGGTCATCGCCTCGAGCAACACTGCCGAAGACCTGCGCGTGGGCAATCCCGTGTCGTAGGAGCACTTCACGCAACTCGCTTCGATGGGCGACGACCAACCGCCCGATCAGGCCGCTTAGTGAGCCACCCCGGGTGCGTACGGCGCCCACAGTCATGTAGGAATGGTAGTTCCGCAGCATGCTCGACGACACCCGCTTGTCGTTTCGACGCTCCGCGATCTGGTAGCACACTGAGTACATGACCGAGCACAAGATCGTTGTGTCGCTCCCAGAGGACCTCGCTAGCAAGGTCGAGACAATCGCGGCGGAGCGCGACACTACGGTGTCCGCGCTCGTGGCCGACCTGCTCGCCCGACTTGACGACGGCGCCCCGAGCGACGGACATAGGGAGTCCGCGGGGGATGTGTTGACCGCGCCAGATGGCAGCCTCCGGATCGGTCCCATCACCTGGACCCGTGACGAGTTACACGAGCGATGACAGCGCCAACGTTGTTCCAGACAGCGGCTCGGCCCTCAACGACCACCGATCCTCAGCGCCCCACCGACTCGGGAATCGGGTCGACCGGACACCGTGGATCGACCAGGTAGGTGACGTCAACCTGAAGCTCCTGCGCCAACAGGAACAGGGTGTCGAGTCGGGCATTGCCGGGTCCCGGTCGGCCCGTGGCCGAGTCCTTCGAGTTGTTCCTGTTGTGCTCGATGTTCTGGATCTGGTTGCGCGCGATGCCGGTCGAGTGGGCGAGCTGTTCCTGCGTGAGGCCGCGCGCTTCGCGGAGTGCCCTGACCTTCTCGCCCAGCAGCCGAACAGCCTGCGCGTAAGCGTCGGGCGGCTGACGGCTGGGCACTCGCCCACCTTGGTGGGCCAAGCATCAAGAGTCCGCACAACATGTTGGGTATTTGGCTCGCGCTCAAGTCAGGACAGGAAGATCGTGTCCATGTGCCACTCGATCGCGCGCCGATCGGGCCGGTTCGCGCGGGTGTCGGGGATTCGGATCGGCTGCCCGGCGCGGTCATAGAACTCCCGCCCATTGCCCCACTCCTCCCTGAGCCTGCGGCTGACCTGGAGTTCGTACCGCTCATTGATGCCCAGGTAGCCGAGGTCGAAGAGCGTGTGGACGTCGGACCGGAGCAGCAGCCCGTTGTCGACACGGTTCTCGCCGGCACGTGACACCGGCCTGATGTGCGCGGCTTCCAGCGTCGGCCGGATGTGATTGCCGGTGATCGCACAGCGACGCTCGTACGAGGTGAGCACCAGCCCCTTGAACGCCTGCTGGCCGACCCGAGCACGGACGAGCCGGTCCCGACCGAAGACCGGCCCGGCAACCACGCTCGACTCCCCCTCCTCAGGGTCAACCCGCACCTCGGCGCGAGCAAGCATCGTGTCGAACATCAGGTCAACGTGCCGCCCAGCTCCGGTCAGGTCGTAACCCTTGAAGTTGACGATGTTCTTCGCGAAATCGCGCGGAGCGTCGAGAGTCTCCCCCGCCGGCACGAAGAAGAGGTCGCGGAGCAACACGCAGCCGATCACAGCGGCCAGGTCCGGCGCAGCCCTGCGATAGCGGGCGATCGCCGTTGCCAACTCGGCCTTCGAGCCAACCCCATTGCCTTCCTGGAACAGATCCCACGCTTCACTCACCGTCAGCAGCGCGTAGCCGCTGAAGAAGCCGCCGCCGACCAGTTGGTTCTGCGGCCAGTGGGTCTTGAACAAGAAGGGCTCCCCCACGGAGAGCGCCCGGAACGCCACCCGGGCGGAGGGGATCCAGAAGCTGGCTTCGGTGATGCTCGGCCGGTCGCGGAGGTAGGCGGCCCAGTCGTTGTCCGTGACACCGATGACCGCCCGCATGGCGGGACGCTACCGACGATTCCTACGTCAGTCGGCCCCATTCATTGGGCAGACACCCGATTGACCCACTAGACCCAATAGATTGGGTGCCCCACAGGTAGGCGAGGACTGCCTGCCCTTGTGACGCGCCCTCGCCCCCACGATCGAACGCCCAATGTGTTGGGTATGAGAGCGAGTGACCAGTGCCGGATGCGGGGTCAGCACCCAAGCGCAAACTGATCGAGGTAGCGCTGCCCTTGGAGGCCATCAACCGTGAGTCGGCCCGAGAGAAGTCGATCCGGCACGGGCACCCGTCGACGCTGCATCTATGGTGGGCACGGCGGCCATTGGCAGCGGCGCGCGCAGTGCTGTTCGCCCAACTGGTCGACGACCCCTCCGCTCGGCCCGAGGAGTTCCCGACCGAGGAGGCCCAGCGGGCCGAGCGGGAGCGACTGCATCGACTCATCGAACGTCTGGTCGTCTGGGAGAACATCCGCGACGAGAAGCTGCTGGCGGAGGCGCACGCCGAGATCCTCAAGTCCACCGACGGCAACCCCCCACCGATCCTCGACCCCTTCGCCGGCGGCGGCACCATCCCGCTGGAGGCCCAGCGGCTCGGGCTGGAGGCGCATGCCTCTGACCTCAATCCGGTCGCGGTGCTGATCAACAAGGCCCTGATCGAGATCCCGCCCAAGTTCCGTGATCAACCGCCTGTGTTCCCCGGCCTGGCCGACTCTCAGATTCGCGAGTGGAAAAGCGCCGAAGGCCTCGCGGCCGACGTCCGCGCCTACGGCCAGTGGATGCGCGACGAGGCCGAGAAGCGGATCGGGCACCTGTATCCCAAGGCGACCCTGCCAGACGGGTCCAAGGCGACCGTGATCGCCTGGATCTGGGCGCGGACCGTGACGTGTCCCAACCCGGCCTGCGGGATCGAGATGCCGCTAGTGCGCTCGTGGTGGCTGGGAAAGAAGAAGGGCAAAGAGGCGTACGTCGTGCCGTCGGTCGTGAGCGATCCGACGCATCCGTCCGGGCAACGGGTGAAGTTCGAGATCGGGCACAATCCGTCCGGCCCCAAACTCGAAGGAACGATGTCTGGCCGCCAGGGTGCCGTGTGTGTGGCGTGTGATGCGGTCGTCAGCAAAGACCACATCAAGTCCGAAGGCATGAGCGGTCGGATGAGCGCCGTATTGATGGCTGTGGTCGCCGAAGGGAGTCGCCAACGGCTGTACCTTCCACCGGCCCAGGAACATGAGAGGGCTGCGCAGGTCGGGCGGCCCCACGACGTGCCGGAGCAGGAACTCGGCTATGACCCTCGCAATCTCTGGACACCTCAATATGGGCTGAGCAGATTCGCCGACCTGTTCACGAACCGACAACTGGTCGCCCTCACCACCTTCAGTGATCTCGTCGGTGAGGCCCGAGACCAAGTCCTCGCGGACAACGGCAGTCCCGAGTACGCCGATGCCGTCGCCACCTACCTTGGCCTCATACAGAGCAAGATGACCAACCTGTCCTCATCAATCACCACCTGGATGAGTGACAGGGGAGCCTTCCGAGAGACGTTTGCGCGGCAGGCGCTTCCGATGGCGTGGGACTTCGCCGAAGCCAGCGTGCTCTCCGACTCAGGAGGCGGCTGGGGAACGTTCCTCGATAAGGAAGTCCGGGTCATTGGCTACCTGCCGGCCGAAGCGGGATTCGCAGCGCAGGCGGATGCCTCGCAGACTGATCTCGATGGGATGGTCATCAGCACCGACCCGCCCTACTACGACAACATCGGCTACTCCGATCTCTCCGACTTCTTCTACGTATGGCTGCGGCGTACCCTCCGACCGATCTATCCAGACCTTCTCGCCACCATGCTTGTACCCAAGGCCGAAGAACTGGTCGCCAATCCCTATAGGCATGACGGGAAAGGCGGAGCCCGCCAGTTCTTCGAGGACGGCTTCCGCGCTGTGTTTGCGCGAGCACGCCGGGCGGCTCGCGATGATCTCCCAATTTCGGTCTACTACGCGTTCAAGCAGAGTGAGAGCGATGAGTCTGGCGAAGCGTCGACAGGATGGGAGACTCTCCTCGACAGCATGATCCGCGAAGGCTGGGAGATCACTGCTACCTGGCCAGTCCGAACCGAGGGATCTGGAAGGCTGCTCGCCAAGGACACCAATGCCCTCGCCTCCTCGATCGTCCTCTCCCTCCGACCGCGCCCCGACGATGCACCAACAACCGACCGCCGCGGCTTCATAGCGGCTCTCGGAGCCGAACTACCGGACGCCCTCCGCAAGCTCCAACAAGGCCAGATCGCGCCGGTCGACCTACCCCAAGCCGCCATCGGCCCAGGCATGGCGGTCTTCAGCCGTTACTCCGCCGTACTCGAACCGGACGGCGGCAAGATGTCCGTCCGCTCAGCGCTCGCTCGGATCAACGAGATCCTCGATCAGGTGCTGAACGAGCAGGAAGGCGACTTCGACTCGACGTCCCGCTTCGCGATCGCCTGGTATCGCCAGCACGGTTACGGGATCGGCACCTTCGGCGACGCCGACAACCTCGCCCGGGCGCGCAACACCAGCGTCGAGACGATGGATCGCGACGAGATCCTGATGAGCCGCGCGGGCAAGGTGCAACTGATCAAGCCAGCCGATCTCCCCGCGACCTACGATCCGGCCGCCGACCCCCACATCAGCAACTGGGAATGCCTGCACCATCTGATCAAGACGCTCGAGCGAGAAGGGATCACTCCAGCCAGTGAGTTCTTGAGATCTGCGCTAAGCAGGCCTGACGACGCGGTCGACGCCGATCTGCTGAAGGAACTCGCCCACCTGCTGTTCCGGATTGCCGAAAGCAACGGCTGGACCAAAGACGCGCTGAGCTTCAACAGCCTGGTGACCAGCTGGCCAGAGATCTACGACGCTGCACGAGCTCCGCGCAGTTCGTCTGGATTCGAACAGGTCACGCTCGACTTCCACGACGGCGAGTCAGAGTCATGAGAACCGAGGAGAGCGTTGCCGACCGCAGTCGCGACTTTGTCGCGCTGATGCGTTGTGAGGCTGGCGACCATTGGTTTCCGGAGGCAGTCGCCCAGCTGCAGTCCTGGTTGAGGGAGAAGAAGTTCGACGTCAACCTCGACGTCGCCGGGGACCAGGCCACGCGTACCGCAAGCCTGACGGTGCGCCCCCTGTCAGGCAAAGGTCGCGACCTTCGCGTCCGCTTGGTCGAGCCGACGAGGGCCGGCACGTGGACCACGGATCTGGTCCTCCACGATGAGCCTGGATCCGAGGACTGGATCAGTCTGACCGTCCGGAACAGTCGCGGAGAGTTCGTCAGTGTTCCCCGGTTGGCGCCGTACCTCATGCAGGTCCTTCCACTTGGCGATGGAGCGATCGAGTTCAGTGACAGTCCTCAGGTCTTTGGGGCCGCCGACATTGATCGTTTGATCGACCTACTGACCGACTCGACCAGGCATGGTCTGGTCTTCGTTGCCGGTACCGACAACAAGATCCCGTTCGACGCGTTCCGTCGCAAGGTCAAAGAGTGGACCAAGGAGGTCTACGGGCTGGCCCAAGTCGTCGTTCTTGACCCGGCGGCAACCCGTGCTCTCGCTGAACACGTCGGCGCGCATTTCACCACACCAGCCTGGACCATTCGGACGTATCAGCCAGGTGTTGACTTTGAGAACAGACTGGACTCACGCCGCCACCGGATCCTCGGCACGAATCGTCTGGCGACTCAGTCCGACAAAGCGACCCGGATCCTACTGGGCGAGATCGCCAGGCAGCAGGCCTCCACTCGCCCGGCCGACCCCGCCCTCCAACGCGTACTACGTCGATTCGAACGCTCCGAAAACCAACGACTGGTCGAGGACCTGTCTCGGCCGGCGGAGCCTGTCACGCCGATCGTCGAGTTGCCACCGCCGACGCCACCGGAGCCGAGCCACCTCGTCGTGGAGCCACCGGGCATCCTCGCGGAAGGAGAGGCACAACTGGCGCTGGTGCGTCGCGTCCTTGGCATCGACGCCATCACGGAAGAGGCACTGATCCGAGCGGTGTCGCCGCGCGTTGACAAGACCGCCGTGGAAGCCCTCGATGAGCGCGTCAATACGCTCCAGTCCAGGAAGGAAGAACTGGAGGACGAGCGAACGGAGCTACACGCGGTCCTGGAGGATGCCCAGCTCGAACTCGAGGTGGTCAATCTCGATCTCGACAACCGCGACGGCAAGATCGCCTGGCTTCAGGCCCGCTTGAAGGAGCGTGGCGACTATGAGGCTGCATACCTGAGCGTGCCGGACGAGTATTCGATCTCCCGGCCCGGCTCGTTCGGTGAACTGCTCGACCGCATCGACGCGATGGAGACGATTAGCTTCACGGGCGACCAGTCCGTCGTGCTCAAGCTCGGGGTGAGCGATACCAACGATTCCGCGCTCCGAACCGCATGGGATGCGGTCCTGGACATGGGCGACTACGCACGGGCGAGAGCAGAAGGCAACTGGGGCCACGGCCTGGACCTCTATCTCAAATGTCCGCCAGACGGCTATCGGGCGACGACAGCCGGCAAATTCGGACAGACCGAGACGGCGGCCACAATGAAAGCTCATGGCGCTGAGCGCGTCTTCCCGGTACCTCCCGAGGTTCATTCATCGAAGCGCATCGAGATGAAAGCGCACTTCAAACTGGCGCGAATCGGGATGGTGAGTCCACGGATGTACATCCACGATGGCCACCCGAACGACCCACGACTCTATATCGGCTACATCGGTCCCCACCTGACCAACACACAGACGCGGTGACGGTCATGGCACAACTGACATCGAATGAGGATGAGCAATGGGCTTTCTGACGCCTATGTACGAACTGGGTGAGTATCTGACCTGGACCCGGTCCGGCGAGATCCAGCTGCCGGACTTCCAACGTGGCTACAAGTGGGAGGACGAGCGCATCCGCCAATTGCTGGTGACGGTGCTGCGCGGTCACCCGCTGGGGGCCGTCATGCTGCTCAAGACCGGAAACGCTCAGGTGCGATTCAAGCCGCGGGCGATCGAGGGGGTCGACCTCGCTCCTGGCACCGACGCGAAGTTCCTCCTGCTCGATGGCCAGCAGCGGCTCACCTCCTTGACTCAGGCGCTCAGCGGCGACGGGGTGGTGAACACGAAGGATGCCCGCGGCAAGCTGCTGGATCGGTGCTATTTCGTCCACATGCAGACTGCGCTCAGCGATCCGAACCGGGTCGACGAAGCGGTGATCTCGATCCCGGCCGACGGCGTCGTGCGTACCAATTTCGGCAAGGACATCGTCCTCGATCTCAGTGACCACGACAAGCAGCGCGAGCACGGCTACTTCCCGTTGCACCTCCTCTACGGCGACTATGTGAGCTGGATCTTCGATCTGGACGACCGCGCGCTGGGCAAGACCTTCCATGAGCGATTCATCCGGCCGGCCACCACGTACGACATTCCGGCGATCGTGCTGGACGAGAACACCGACAAGGCCGCGGTAGCGACGGTCTTCGAGAAGGTCAACATCGGCGGACTGCCGCTGAATGTCTTCGAACTCCTGACTGCGGTCTTCGCCGGTGACGCCAGCTACTTCGCCGAGACCGGTGAGGACTTCCGACTGAATGACGACTGGAGGGAGACCCAGCTCAAGTGGTCCGCCTATCCGGTGCTTGCCGCAGTCGAGAACACAGACTTCCTCCAGGCCGTCACGATGCTCGTCACCCAGAAGCGCCATCTCGCCGACACCTCCGACCGCCCACCGGCGATCTCGGCCAAGCGGGAGGACATCCTCAAGCTCACCCTCGCCGACTACTTGGAATGGCGTGACCCACTCCGCGAGGCGTTCATCTGGGCCGCGACCTTCCTCGCCGATCGGCACATCTTCGCGCCCCGCGACGTCCCCTACCCCAAGCAGCTGGTGCCTCTCGCAGCGATCAAGGTCGCCCTTGGTCGAGACGCCGATCTCATCGCAGTCAGCGATCGACTGGTGCGCTGGTACTGGTGCGGCGTGCTCGGCGAACTGTACGGCTCTGCGATCGAGACCCGCTTCGCGCGGGACATCGAGATGGTGCCAGTGTGGGCACTCGACCAGGAGGATCCGACCCCGCGCACGATAGCCGATGCCAACTTCACCGAATCGCGGCTGCACTCGCTCCGTACCCGCAACGCAGCCGCATACAAAGGCATCGCTGCCCTCATCCTCGACGGCGGCGCCCGCGACTGGATGGAGGACAGGGCGCTCGACAAGATCCAGTACGTCGACCTGGCCGTCGACATCCACCACGTCTTCCCCCAGAAATGGTGCAACGACAACGGTATCGATGACGAGCATCGCGAAAGCATCGTCAACAAGACGACAATCAGTGCCCGCACCAACCGTACGATCGGCGGCGCCGCACCGTCGTCCTACCTGACGGTCATCCAGTCTCGGGCACAAATCGACGAGGCGCGACTGGATCAGTTGCTTGCCACCCACCGAATCCCCGCCGAGCACCTGCGTGCTGACGCCTTCGACAGCTACTTCGTAGCTCGGCGGGAGTCATTGTGCCGACTGGTCGAAGCGGCGATCGGCAAGACCGTCCAACGCGACATCGGGGAAGGCCACGCCGAGGAGGACTCCGCACAGTTCGAGACCGATGAGATCCGCGAAGACCCCGTCACAGAGGGCGACTGATCATGGCACTCAGCAACCGCGATCGGATCGAGCGGATGTTCCAGGTGATGGCACCGGCGCTCGACGACTTCATCTCGTCGGTGATCGGGCAGGCCAATCCGGCTCTCGGGGCGGACTGGGTCAAGCTGGTCCAGGCCAGGGATGTCAAGAACGGCGCCTCGGTCAACAAGACCTACGATCCGCTCGATCCGCAGGTTCAGTTGCGCATTTTGACCGAGGGCAAGATCACCGGCAGCTATCAGCCGGGCTGGTATCCGTTCAACTCCTCGCTCGGTCGGGTCGGCGAGACCTTCGCCAGCGAGTTGCGAGAGGTACGCAACACCTGGGCCCACAACGGCACCTTCACCGATGACGATGCCTACCGCGCACTCGACACCGGCGAGCGAATGCTCCGTTTGATCGGTGCCGGCAACGAGGCCGACCAGGTCAAGAGCGTCCGTCTCAACCTCCGTCGGGTCACCGCGGACAAGGACGACAAGAAGGTCCTCAAGGCCGCGGTCGCCAACCCCGAAGCCGCGGGTCTCCGGCCGTGGCGGGAAGTGCTGCCGCCGCATCACGACGTGGCCACCGGCAACTTCCACGCCTCCGAGTTCGCGGCCGACCTCTACAAGGTGGCCACCGGAGGTGAGGCAGATGCCGACTACGCCGACCCGGTCGAGTTCTTCCGGCGGACCTACCTCACCGAAGGGCTGCGCGACCTCATCGGCCGCGCGGTCCGGCGGTTGTCCGGCGACGACAACGCCTCGCCGGTCATCAATCTGCAGACCAACTTCGGCGGCGGCAAGACCCACTCCATGCTGTCGCTGTGGCATCTGGCGGTCGGGCTGCCGATCGGCGACTTCCCCCAGGACACCCAGGAACTGCTGAGCGCGAGCGGCTACCTGCCTCGCAAGGTCAACCGGGTCGCGATCGTCGGCAACCATTTGAGCCCGGCGGGGATCGTCAAGGAGGACGGGACCCGGGTCAACACGATCTGGGGTGAGCTCGCCTGGCAGCTCGGCGGAGCCGACGGCTACGAGATCGTCGCCAGGGCCGATCGCGACCGCACGCACCCGGGCGAGGCGCTGCACGACCTGCTCGTCCTCCATTCGCCCGCGGTGATCCTGATCGACGAGTGGGTGGCGTACGCCCGATCGCTGGTCGGGCGTGACGACCTGGCGGGCGGCACCTTCGACGACCAGTTCACCTTCGCCCAGGCACTGACCGAGGCGGTGAAAGGGACCTCGGGCGTCCTGCTGGCGATCTCCATCCCGGCGTCGGAGACCGGCGACGACACCCAGATCGTGACCGGGAACGCCGAGGAGGTCGGCGGCACGCACGGGCTCGAGGCGCTGAAGCGGCTCCAGAACGTGGTCCGGCGGGTAGCCGACCAATGGCGTCCGGCCTCCTCGGACGAGGCCTACCACATTGTCAAACAGCGACTCTTCACGCAGCCCGACGCCGCGGCCCTAGCCGCTATCGGAGCGACCGCGCGGGCGTACGTCGAGCTCTATCGCAAGTACACCGACGACTTCCCGCGGGAGGCGCGCGACCCGGCGTACGAGGACCGCATCAAGCGGACCTACCCGATCCACCCGGAACTGTTCGACACCTTGTACGAGGAATGGTCCTCCCTCGAGCGGTTCCAGCGAACGCGCGGCGTGCTGCGCCTGATGAGCACGGTGATCCATGCGCTCTGGACCGGGGAGGACGCCTCGCCGCTGATCATGCCCGGCTCCATCCCGCTGGCGACCGCCAATGTGAATGCCGAGCTGACGCAGTATCTGCAGGATTCGTGGAAGGCGATCATCGATGCCGACGTCGATGGGGCCAACTCGGAGCCGGCCCGGATCGACACAGCCAAGCCGCTGTTCGGCCAGCGAGCGCTGACCAAGCGCCTCGCGCGTACGGTGTTCTTCGGTGCCGCTCCGACGGTTGCGCCGGGGTCGATCCACAAGGGCATCGGCACCCAGCGTGTGTTCCTCGGCACGGCCATCCCGGGCGACGTGCCCGGCAACTTCCACGCCGCGTTGACCCAGCTCGGCGATCGGGCCACGTACTTCTATTCCGGTTCGGGGAAGTACTGGTATGACGTCCAGCCGAACATCACCCGGACCGCCAAGGACCAGGCCGAGCGGTTGCACGTGGAGGAGGTGTGGGCTGAGATCGCCCGCCGGCTCCAGGGGCAGGCGCGTACCCGTGGTGATTTCGCCGGCGTCCACGTCTGCCCGGAGACCGCCGCCGATATTCCGGACACCGACGAGGCACGGCTGGTGATCCTGCATCCCAAGGTGGCCCATCGGCGCAGTACAGAATCGGCAGCCAAGGACTTCGCCCGCCACGCCACGGAACATCGCGGCAACGCCAACCGGACCAACCGGAACATGGTCGTCTACCTCGCTGCCGACGAGACCCGGCTGGCCGAACTGGACAGCGCAACCCGTGACTATCTGGGTTGGAAGCACGTCCTCGACAGCGAGGCCGACCTCGATCTCACCCAGAACCAGCGGAACCAGGCAGCACAACGACAAGCACAGGCTGATCAAACCGTCAGCGCGCGATTGTTGCAGACCTTCATCTGGGCGCTGGTGCCGACGCAGCCCGATCCCGGTGCACCGTTCGTGATCAGGGAGGCCAAGGTGGAAGGCCAGTCGGAGGCGCTGGCCGAGCGGGTCTCCCGCAGACTCGGCAACGACGGCGATTTGTCCACGCGGCAGGCCGCCGCCACCATTCGACTGGCGATCAACCGGGTGCCGCAGATCTGGCAACGCGGCCATGTCTCGCTGGGCAGCCTGTGGGGGCTCTATTGTCAGTACCCGTACATGCCCCGGCTGCGAGACCGGCAGGTCCTCAACGAAGGCATCACCGACCTGCCGATGATCTGGCAGACCGACGCGTTTGCCCTCGCCACTGGCTACGACGAGGCAGCCGATCGCTACAGCGGGCTATGGACACCGGACGACCGCGGGGCCGCGCCACCAGCCACCGACTCATTGCTGATCGTCCGTCCCGATGCAGCGCTCCAGCAACGCGATGCCGAGGTGCCGAAGTCACCCACCACGCCTGCTGAGGGTGATCCGGACGCGGGTGGTGGCGCGACCGTGCGTCCAGATCACCGACCCGACATCGTGTATCCGAAGGCCAAGACCCGCTTCTACGGCGTCAAGACCCTCAATCCGGAGCGGATCGCCTTGGACTTCAGAAACATCGCCGAGGAGGTCATCGCCCATCTCCGGGCCGACGTCGGGACCACACTCACGGTGCGGATCGAGATCGAGGCGACGGATACGTCGGGCTTTCAGGAAGGCAAGATCCGTACGGTGTCGGAGAACGCCCGGACCTTGAAGTTCGATCAGTCGGGGTTCGAGGAGGACTGAGTCTCGGGACGGCTACTCGGTGGCCCGCAAGGCATTCATCAGCACCCGACGTGCCTCAGAATTCAAGCGAAGCAACCCGATCCGTCCGAGTACCTCACGGAAGACGGCATCAGGATCTTGCCAGCCGAGCGAGTTCGCTGCGTCCTCGAGCAACGCCGCCAGCTCCGCCGACGGCACGTCCACCAGACCTCAACTTCGGCCGACCCGCAAAGAATATCGAGGATCTTAGCCCCGGGGCGCGCGATCGCCGCGGGCTGCACGTGAACCGGTGTCGGAGAACACCCGGGCCCTGGAGCTCGGCTCAATCGGAGTCAGGGAGGATTGAGGCCGGACTCGGTAAGCCGCTGCGCGCTGCGCCTGTGGAGCGACGACCGGTCCGGGAGCCTGTAGGCGCTCCTCACGATCCAGCCAGAGCCGCGCTGCGCCTCCCTAATCGCTCGCGAGCACTCGAACCTCTTAGCGAATTCTCAGATCGGGAGACTCGTTCAGTCGAACGTAGAGCCGAAAGTGTCAGTGGTCTCCTCTACCGTTTCGGGTATGAGTACGGCAGCGGTGATGGAGGCAGGCGAGGAGATCGACCTGCCCGATGCTGCCGCGCCCCACGCTGCTGCCGCCGCGGATGCTGCTACCGACGATGCGCCGGCGGCTGCCGCGGCTGACGATGTGACGGTTCGGTTGGATGAGACGTTGGACTGGCTGCACTCTCTCGTGTCGGTCCGTGGTGTCGATGCCGGTCTGGTCGGGGATGCCGCCCGGATTGATCGGATCGCGGTGTGTGAACGCCTGCAGGCCAGCCTGGAAGCCGTCAAAGCCGTGGAGATGGTCGCCTTCGCGCAGTCCCAGTCGGCTGAGCAGATGCGTCTCGGGGTGCATCCGGGCAAGATCGGCAGCGGGATCGCCGACCAAATCGCGTTGGCCTGCAAAGTGTCGCCGTCCGAGGGGTCCCGCCGGTTGCATGTCGCCCGGGATCTGGTGCTGGACATGCCCCACCTGCTGGATCTGCTCGCGACCGGGGAGATCGGTGGTTGGACCACCCGGTTGATCGTCGGCCAGCTCTCGCATCTGGATCGGGCCACCCGGTCCCGGTTGGATGCCGAACTGGCGGGCAAGGACCTGGGGTCGATGGGTGCCCGGCAGGCCGAAACCACAGCGAAACGATTGGCTTACCAGGCGGATCCGGTCGCCGCCACGGAGCGGGCCCGGAAGGCGCGGAAAGACCGGCGGGTGACGTTGCGGCCGGCGCCGGACACGATGAGTCTGCTCACCGGATTGTTGCCGGTGGAGCAAGGGGTGGCCTGCTACGCCGCGTTGGACGCGGCCGCGAAGACCGCGAAAGCCGCTGGTGACACGCGATCCAGGGGTCAGATCATGGCCGACACGCTGGTCGCCCGGTTGACCGGGCAGGAGAAGGCGGAGGACACCGGCTTCGAGGTCGGGGTGATCATGCCCCTGGGCACCCTGCTCGACCCGAACGATCCACGGCCGGCGGAGATCATCGGCCAGGACCTACTGCCCGCCGACCTGATCCGCCAGTTGATCAAAGATGCGGAGGCCCGCTGTTGGTGGCGCCGGTTGTTCACCCGCCCCACCGGTGATGGTGGCCACCTGATCGTCGATGCGGACAAACGGCGCCGCCAGTTCAGTAGTTGGCTCGCCCATCTGATCCGCGGCCGCGACAAGATCTGCAGGGATCCGTTCTGTGGGGCGCCGATCCGGCATCTCGACCACATCCACCGGCACGCTGATGGCGGTGCCGCCACCGCCGAGAACGGGCGTGGGGTGTGTGAACGCGGCAACTACATCCGCGAACTGCCCGGCTGGACCGTCCAGACCATCGACACCGACACCCACACCGTCGAGATCACCACCCCCACCGGACACCACTACCGAAGCCGACCACCCCAACCACCCTGACCGGCGCGAGGGGTCTTGGGCACCATCGCCCGGCAACTGAGTTCTGGTTCGGGAAAGACTGACGTGACCGCGGCTTGTCGATCCTCGTCAAGCTGAGGGACCGGTGGTGCGAGGCCGGTCAGGGTCGGTGATCCAGTCGCTCCAGGAACCCGGATAGATCGCGCCGGTGCGGCCGGCCGATTCCAAGGCCAGCAGGGTGTGTGCCGCAGTGATCCCGGACCCGCAGTAGAAGACCGGTTCGCCGTCGATGTCGGCGAACCGCTCAGTGATCTCGGCGGGCGGCTTGAACTGGCCAGAAGCCGTCAGGTTCTCGGTCGAAGGCCGGCTCAACGCACCGGGAATGTGGCCGGCGATCGGGTCCATCGTCTCGTTCTCGCCGGCATACCGATCGGCGGCGCGGACATCGACCCGGGTGATGTCGGTCGAGGAGGAACGGGGCGAACCGCTCCCCTCATCGAGCAGCGCAAGCACCCCAGCCGCGTTCACCGCCGCTCGCTGCCCCGGCCGGCCGACGAAATCCCCGTCAGCCGGACCAGGTCCAGGACCGGTTTCGATCGGCGATCCGGCGGCCTCCCAGGCGGCGAACCCGCCATCCAGCACGCGGACATCCTGGTGACCGGCATCGGTCAGCAGCCACCACAGCCGAGAGGCAGCCAGAGACGTCGCCCCGTCGTAGGCGATCACCGGCGTCGACGCCGAGACACCCAACCGTCGCATGGCGGCCTGGAACACCTCCGGATCGGGCAACGGATGCCGGCCCCCGGTCGGGCCATGAGTTGTCAGTTCCGACTCCAGGTCCACCCAGCGCGCCCCCGGCAGATGCCCTGCCTCGTAGTCGGGGCGCCCCGACGGACCGGTGAGGGCCCAGCGCACGTCGGCCAGCACCACCTGGGACCCGGCCGCCAGCTCCGCGGCCAGCTCGGCGGCCGAGATCAACGGGCCGTTCACAGTCCCGTCCTGACCATCGCGTTCTGACAACTCACCGGCGCATCCTGACAATTCACGGGCCTATTCTGCTGAAGCCCGACACTCCTTGCGACCCGGGACCTTCGGCTCTCGGAAATCTGCCCCTCCGTGAGCGAGGATGAGAGCGACCACAAGGCCGCAACACCTGCGACAACAGACCTGCACCACGGAGGATCGCACCTTGGCCACCATCTGCATCTGCTATGGGACGACTGACGGTCAGACCGCTGAGGTGGCGGAGTACGTCGCCGCAGGGATTCGCGAACTCGGCCATGTCGCCCGCGTCGTCGATCTCAAAGATCCCGCCGACGTCGCTCTCGACGGCGTGGATGCGGTGCTGGTGGGCGCCTCGATCCACATGAACTCCCACGCCTCGTACGTGGTCAACTTCGTCAAGGCCAACCTGACCACCCTGCGCAGCCTGCCCTCGGCGTTCGTCTCGGTCAGCCTGTCCGCGTACGGCGATCCGGCACGGGCCACCGGCTACATCGAGCAGTTCTGCGCCCAGACCGGTTGGCAGCCGAACGCCTCGATCGCCGTCGCGGGCGCGCTGCGCTACACCCGGTACGGCGTGGTCAAACGAGGTCTGATGAAGCAGGTCGCCCGCGAGAAGAATCTGAGCACCGACACCAGTGTCGACGCGGTCTACACCGACTGGGACGCGGTCAGCGCCTTCACCAGGGACTTCATCTCCAAGATCGCTGTCCGGACCTGAGACTCAGGTTCAGTCGATCAGCTCGAGTCAGCCGATCACGAGCGTCAGCCGATCAGTAGGGGCACCGTCATCTCGGCTGCCGTCAGCGAGCCGTGCATGCCGATCAGCGACAGCTCACGTGGGAACTGGCGGGTCATCACGGCCCAGTCGGTACGCATCGCGACCAGCACATGTCCCCAACGCTCCCTCAGCTCAGGATCGACTGAACCGAACCAGCCGGCCTCGATCGCCTCATCCCGAGTCCGGACCCAGGCCTTGTCGCCCAGCCGCTCGGCCCAACGCCTGGCCACCGCGGCCACCGGCTCGCGATCGACATAGACCTGTCGGAACCGTCCCTCGCCGGCCAGCGCATCCACCCCGGCCATCAGATCGGGATGTTCCTCGGCGATCAGCTGATGCCACGGCGGGATGTCGACCATGCCGTGGTCCCCGGTGACGATCAGCACGACCTCAGCCGGCAGCGCCTCGCGCAGCTGGGCCAGCATTCGGTCCACCCTGCCCAGGTGCCGCCGCCAGGCCGGCGAGGCGCAGCCGTCCACGTGTCCCGTGTGATCCAGCTCCCGTTCGTACGCGTAGACCAGCGACCGTTCGCCACGCAGCGCCGCCTCGACCGTCAACGCGACCCGCACATCGACGGCTCGCTCCTCACGAAAGCCCAGGAACGCCGGCCCACGAAGCCCTGCCTGAGTCAGACCGGTGGACTCGAACCGCTCCAGCGCCACCGAGGTCACCGCGATCCCCGCTGCCCTGGCCCGCTCGAACTCGGTGACCTTCGGCTGGTAGTCCTGCGCGACCAGATCGGATTCCCAGGTCAACGCGTTCAAGATCTCCCCGGTCGCCGGCACCCGGGAGGTGTAGCCCACCATCCCGTGCTGTCCCGGCGGCAGTCCGGTGCCCAGCGAGGCGAGACTGGTCACCGTCGTGCTGGGCACCCCGGCGGTCAGCGAGCGGCTGCCCGCCAGCAGCGAGCCGAGGTACGGCGTCTGCGCCGCAGCACCCTGCAGCAGGTCCCAACCGAGTCCGTCGATCAGCACTACGACATAGCGATCCGCGGCGGGCAGTCCGAGGCGATCGGTCTCGTAGCCGGGAACGCCCAGTCGAGCGGCCACGCTGGGCAGCAGGTCGGCGAGCGTTGACGACCCGTACGCCGGGATGATCACCGGGCGGTGACGCGCTGCAGGGTCGTGGCGAACCGCACCAGCCGAGCGACGCGCTCCACGCCGTCGGCCGCGGCGCTCATCCGCACCGTCAGATCGTCACCGGTCATCGAACCGGTGTAACCATGATCGGCCTCACAGTCGGGATCTCCGCAACCGGCCTGTTCCAGATCGATCCGGCGCATCGCACCCCAACCCACCGACAGCCAGGTCTCCTCCACCCGGGATCCGGCCTGGAACCGCTCCGGATCGACGACCACCCGGGTCAGCACCACGGTGCCGATCTTGTGCAGCGCGACGGACTCCGTCGACGAGGCCGCGTACGAGCCCGTGTTGGGCGGCTCGGCCGGCTGGTCGTCGGTGTGTCCGACGATCAACCGGGTCGGCGTCAGCGCCAGGACCGTGACGTGGCGATGGATCTGGTCATGGCTGAAGGTCGGCTCGTGGTGCACCACGAAGTCGACCAGCTCTTCCCCGGCCAGCGCCAAGGTGACGGTGTCCTCGACCAAGTCCGGGAAATACCCCTGAGCCTCGATCTCTGTCCGCAGATCTCGCCGCACGGCGTCCAGCCTCATGGGCACAAATCCTGCCATGTCGAAACCACGTTGCCTGGTCGTGCTCGCGCTCCTAGCCACGCTTTCACCGCACCCCCGTTCACAGAACCCGTGCCATCGGATCGCGGTGGTCATCGGTCGGGGCCAGCCGGATCGAGGCGCCCAGCACCGCGACCCCTGACCGCGAAGCGACGCACGGGGTCAGCGTCAGCGCGGCCAGCTGCGGCAGGTCGTCGGCCAACTGGGCTGCTCGTTGGAGCAGATCCTCCACCGCGGCCACGTCGACGCCGGGCGCACCCTGACGACCGAACAGCAACGGCGCGGCCCTCAGCCCGCGTACCATCCCGGCCGCGTCGACCGTGGTCAACGGCGGCACCCGGTGCACCACGTCGCCCAGCAGCTCGCTGGCCAGCCCGTCCAGACCGAGCGTGACGATCGGCCCGAAGGCGGCATCCTCCCGGCACCGGATCACCAGCGCGACGCCCGGCTTGGCCATCTTCTGCACCACGGGCGCTGCGGCGGCGATGGCCCGCTCGGGGTCGAACCCGAGCACCGAGACGACCTTTGTCAGGTCCTGCCAGGCCAGTCGCAGCTCTTCGATGTCGTCGAGATTGCGATAGACGGCAGCCTGATCGGGTCTGGCTCTCAGCTCCGGCGCCGAAGCCTTGAGCACGACATCCCAGCCCATCTGCTCGGCTGCGGCCACCGCCTCCTCGAAGGTGTGCACGGCGGTCCTGGTCACCAGCTCGATGCCGTAGGCCCTCAGCAGGATCGCCGACTCGTCCTGGGTCAGCAGCCGACCGGCGGGATCTCCGGCCAACACCCGGTTGACCAGCCGCTTGGCGGCCGCCTCGTCGATGTCCAACAGCGGCACCGCACCGGGGTCGCGGGCCAGCCAGCCGGCGTACTCGGTGGCCAGGCCCAAGGCGCGGATCGCGTCCCCGGGCTCGGTGAAGGCGACCAGTTGACCCATCCCGTCCGGTCCGTGGCGCAGTGGCGGCGGATCACGGAAGTCGAGCGGCACGTAGAGCAGCGGCTTCGGCGTGTTCCTCGCCAACCGATCCAGTCCCCACTCGACCGGATCGGCCCGCGGGTAGGGCGACACCACGGTGCAGATCACCGAGTCGCATTGGTCATCGTCGAGGGCTGCCTTCGTCGCTGCCTCGAAGACCGTGGCATGGGCGTTCGAGGGCAGTACGACGGGTGTCGGCTTCAGCACCAGCCCCGAGGCGGCCGCAGTGGCCGCCATCTGCCGCGCCAACGTGCTGGAGTTGGTGATCAGCTGGACACACGGGCCCTTCGGCAGCGGCTGGCGAGAGACCACGCGGGCGATGTCGATCATGGCCTGCCGCCGGTGCGCGACGATCACGCCGTTCTGCCGGAACAGCGCGTCCACGGCGGCCTCCTCGGCATGCACCAGGCCGCCGCGTACGCCGTAGTGGTTGGCCCGGTCCGCCTGCCCGGGGGCGAACACGATGACCGGCTTGCGCCTGGCGAGCCGGCGGACGATCCGGGAGAACTTCCGCGGGTTGCCGATGCTGTCCAGCACCAGCAGGCACACCTGGGTGGCCTCGTCATCCTCCCAGAACTGCATCACGTCGTTGCCGGTCACGTCGGCGTAGTTGCCGGTGGACAGGAAGGAGGAGAGCCCGAGGTCGTCGTCTCGGGCGTACTTCAGCAGCGAGACACCGATCGCGGCGGACTGGCAGAACATGCCGACCACACCGGCCCGCGGCATCGGAGCCGGCGTGGCGTTCAGACCGACCTCGGAGTCGGTGTTGACCAGCCCCAGGGCATCCGGACCGACCGCCCGTACGCCGTAGGCCCGGGCGAGGTTGACGACGGTCCGGTTGTCCTCACCGTCTCCGGTGCCGGTGAGCACCACCAGGCCGTGCGCGCCCTTGTGTGCCGCATCGATCACGACGCCGCCGAGCTCATCGGTCGGGACCGACACCACGGCCAGGTCGATGCTGCCCTCGATCGCTGCGATCGAGTCGGCGCAAGGCACCCCGGACACCTCGACCTGATCGGTGCTGACCGCGATCACCTCGCCGCGGAATCCGGCGCGGACCCCGGCGATGACCAGCTCCTGCACCCGGGCACCGGGGCCGAGCAGCACCATCCGGTCCGGCGTGAGCAACCGCCGGATCGACCGGCTCTCCGCCCGATGCTCCCGCCGTTCCATCACCCCGACCGAGGTGTTGGTCGGCAGGATCGGGAACTCCACCAGCACCACGCCGTCCTCGATGCCCTTGTGGACGCGATAGCCGGCGTCGACGAAGACCTGAGCCATCCGTCGGTTCTGCGGCAACACCTCGGCGACGAACTTGGTGATCCCACGCTCACGGGCGGCGTCGGCCAGATGCTCCAGCAGCAGTTGGGCGATGCCGCGACCCTGATGGGCGTCCTCGACCAGGAACGCGACCTCGGCCTCGTCGTCCTCGACCCGGTCGTAGCGGCCGACGGCGATCATCTTCGTCCCAAGGGTGATGATCAAGGCGACCCGGTCGATGTAGTCCACGTTGGTGAACCGGATGACATCACGGCGGGACAGCCTGGGGTAGGGGGCGAAGAACCGGAGGAACTTCGACTCCGGGGACACCCGGTCATAGAACTCCACCAGGAGTCTGGCGTCGTCGGGCCGGATCGGCCGCAGCCTCGCCACACCGCCATCGGCCAGCAGGACATCGGCCTCCCACTCCGTCGGGTAACCGGGCGGATACTCGGCTGAATCGGGCACGGGGTCAGACTACGGGTTCGTGCAATGTCGTCTCGGCCTCCTCCAGATCGGTCCCTGCGCGCCGCCCCCGTTGCGAGCGCAGCCGAACAGCGAGCGACGACCCCGTTGCGAGCGGCCGCGAGGCGGAGCGACGGCTCCGTCTGGACGACCGGACGAGCAAGACATGTTCTTCGTCGTGCGAGGGAGGGAGGAAGACGGAGTCTGTGGAGCGCAGCCGAACAGCGAGTCGACGACCCCGTTGCGAGCGGCCGCGAGGCGGAGCGACGGCTCCGTCTGGACGACCGGACGAGCAAGACACGTTCTTCGTCGTGCGAGGGAGGGAGGAAGACGGAGTCTTGGGAGCGCAGCCGAACAGCGAGCGATGACCGTACTGCCAGGAGTGTCAGCGGGCTGTGCAAGGCTTCGGTTATGGCAGATCTCGTCGCGGCGATCGACCAGGGCACGACCAGCACACGCTGCATCCTCTTCGACCGGGGCGGCAACGCCGTCGACTCCCACCAGCTCGAGCATGACCAGATCCTGCCGCGGGCCGGCTGGGTCGAGCACGACCCGCTGCAGATCTGGCAGCGCACCGAGACGGTGGTCGAGCATGCGATGGCAGCGGCCGGGGTGTCCGCGAGCGACCTCGCCTCGGTCGGCATCACCAACCAACGGGAGACCACCGTGGTCTGGGATCGCCGGACCGGCCAGCCTTATCACAACGCCATCGTCTGGCAGGACACCCGGACCGCGTCGCTGGTCGCCGAGCTCGAACGGTCCGGACGAGGTGATCTCATCCGGGACCGGGCGGGGATCCCGCCGGCGACCTATTTCGCCGGCGGCAAGCTTGCCTGGCTGCTGAGCGAGGTCGAGGGACTGCGGGAGGCGGCCGAGGCCGGCGACGCACTGTTCGGCACCATCGACACCTGGCTGCTGTGGCAGCTCACCGGCGGTGTCGACGGCGGCCGGCATCTGACCGACGTCACCAATGCCAGCCGCACCATGCTGATGAACCTCACCGACCTGGCCTGGGATCCGGATCTGCTCGAGCTGTTCGACATCCCGGCCCAACTGCTGCCGCAGATCGTGCCGTCCTCCCATGCTGAGGCGTTCGGCACCACCAAGGCCGCGTTCGGCGGTGAGGTGCCGATCGGCGGCGTGCTCGGCGATCAGCATGCCGCCATGGTCGGCCAGGTCTGCCTGGAGAAGGGCGAGGTGAAGAACACCTACGGCACCGGCAACTTCCTGCTGATGAACACCGGCACCGAGATCGTCCGCTCCGCCAACGGCCTGCTCAGCACCGTCTGCTATCAGTTCGGCGACCAACCGGCCCGCTATGCGCTGGAAGGCTCGATCGCGGTCACCGGCTCGGCGATCCAGTGGCTGCGCGATCAGCTCGGCATCGTGACCAGCGCCGACGACGCCGATCGGCTGGCGAGCACGGTGCCGGACACCGACGGGCTCTATTTCGTGCCGGCGTTCTCCGGGCTGTTCGCTCCCTATTGGCGACCGGATGCGCGCGGAGTCATCGTCGGCATGGCCCGCTTCCATACCGCCGCCCATCTGGCCAAGGCGACGCTGGAGGCCATCTGCTATCAGAGCTACGACGTGGTCAAGGCGATGGAGGCCGATGCCGGAGTCACCATGACCTCGCTCAAGGTCGACGGCGGGGTGACCAAGAGCAACCAGACCATGCAGTTCCAAGCCGACATCCTGGGACTCGACGTGATCTGCCCGGTCGTGCCCGAGACCACGGCGCTCGGCGCGGCCTATGCCGCCGGGCTGGCCGTCGGGGTGTGGGAGACCCCCGACGACTTCCGGACCAACTGGCAGGAGGGCCGGCGCTGGCGGCCCACCATCGACGACGACACGCGTACGGCTGGCGTCACCGCCTGGCACAAGGCCGTGGACCGCACCCTCGGCTGGGTCGAGCACTGACACCACCCGTTCATCCGCGCCCGATAGACCGACCGACAAGCCCGTTCGACGAGAGAGGAACCCCATGAGCGAGGTCACCCGTGTGACACCCGATCCCGACCGCAACCTGGCGCTGGAGCTGGTCCGGGCCACTGAGGCGGCCGCCATCAACTGTTCGCGGCTGATGGGCTTCGGTGACAAGAACGCCGTCGACGGTGCCGCCGTCGACGCCATGCGACCGGTGCTCGGCTCGGTGCGGATGAACGGCGTCGTCGTGATCGGCGAGGGCGAGAAGGACGAGGCCCCGATGCTGTTCAACGGGGAGCGGGTGGGCGACGGTTCCGGGCCCGAATGGGACATCGCGGTCGACCCCGTGGACGGCACGACGCTGACCGCCAAGAGCCTGCCGGACGCGGTCAGCGTGCTCGGTGTCTCCCCCCGCGGCACCATGTTCTCCCCCGGTCCCGCGGTCTATATGCAGAAGCTCGTGGTGCCGGGTTATGTCGCCGATCAGGTCGATCTCGACGCCCCGCTCGCCGACACCCTCGCCCGGATCGCCAAGACCACTGACCGATCGGTCTCCGAGCTGACCGTCGCCGTGCTGGACCGGCCGCGCCACGAGCAGCTCGTGGCCGAGATCCGGCAGGCCGGCGCTCGGATCCGGTTCCTGCTGGACGGCGATGTCGCGGGCGCGATCATGGCGGTCACTCCCGGCACCGGCGTCGACATGCTGGTCGGCATCGGCGGCACCCCGGAGGGCGTGCTCGGCGCGTGCGCACTGAAGTGTCTGGGCGGTGAGCTGGTCGGACGGCTGATCGCCCGCGACGAGACGGAGAAGCGAGCCATCCTGGACGCCGGTTTCGATCTGGACCGGGTGCTCACCACGGAGGATCTGGTCGCCGGCGACAACGTGTTCTTCGCGGCCACCGGCGTGACCGACGGCGCGCTGCTGAAGGGGGTCAGGTTCGAGGCGCGTCGGATCATCACCCATTCGCTGTCGATGCGCTCTCGGTCCGGCACCGTGCGGCTGATCGAGGGACGGCACGATCCGGAGCGGTCATTTCTGGTCAATCACTGATCGCAGTAGGGTTCCAAGTGGCCCGACCATGACAGCTTGGAGGTCTCGACGATGGCGTTCAATCCTCACGTCCGTGCAGCTCGCGACTTCCTGCTCCAGCATCGCGACAACTACGAGATCGCGTACGCCGGTTTCAGCTGGCCCGAGCTCCCGATCTACAACTTCGCCACCGACTGGTTCGACGGCCTGGCCGAGGAGAACCCGGACGGTATCGCGCTGTGGGTGATCGACGGCCCGGACGAGACCAAACTGACCTTCGCCGAGTTGGCCGCCCGATCCGCTGCCGCGGCCCATCTGCTGGCCGAGCTGGGGCTCAGGCGCGGCGACCGGCTGCTGATGGTGTTGGGCAACTGCGTGCCGTTGTGGGAGCTGATGCTGGCCGCGATTCGCCTAGGCGCGGTGATCATCCCGGCCACCCCGCAGCTCTCCGCGGCGGATCTGGCCGACCGGGTCGAGCGCGGTGAGGCAAAGCTACTGGTGGCCGCCGGGGCGGAGGCTGAGCGGTTCGCCCATCTGAGCCTGCCGCTGGGCAAGCTCGCGATCGGCGTCACGGACGAGGAGCCGACGCCTGAGGACTGGATCGACTACCGGCGGGCGTACCAGTATCTCGGTGCCGGCATGCATCTGCCTGGCTGCAGCAGGGCCAACGACCTGACCCTGCTCTATTTCACCTCGGGCACCACCGCGCTGCCGAAGCTGGTCCAGCACACTCAGGTGAGCTATCCGATCGGGCATCTGTCGACGATGTACTGGATGGGGCTGCAGCCGGGCGACATCCATCTCAACATCTCCTCCCCCGGCTGGGCCAAGCACGCCTGGAGCAATGTCTTCACCCCCTGGCTGGCCGGGGCCACGGTGCTGGTCTTCAACTACGCGCGCTTCGATCCGCAGGAGCTGCTGGCCGTGCTGGAGCGGACCGGCGTGACCACCTTCTGTGCCCCGCCGACGGTCTGGCGAATGCTGGTGCAGACCGACCTGGCCGCGGCGACGCACTCGCTGCGGGAGGTGCTCTCGGCCGGCGAGCCGCTGAACCCCGAAGTGATCGACCAGGTCAGGACGGCCTGGGGGCTGACCATCCGCGACGGGTACGGACAGACCGAGACCACCGCGCAGGTCGGCAACCCGCCAGGTGCCGAGGTGCGCAGCGGTTCCATGGGTCGACCGCTGCCCGGCTACCAGGTCGTGCTCATCGATCCGGCGACCGGTGAGGAGCGGCCCGACGAGGGCGAGCTCTGCCTGACGCTGGACCCTCGACCGACTCCCCTGATGCTCGGCTATGCCGAGCGGGCCGGAGTCCCCGACGACGCGCTCAATGCGACGGCTTTCGAAGGCGGCGTCTACCACACGGGGGACGTGGTCCGCAGGGATGCCGACGGCTATCTGACGTTCGTCGGCCGCGCTGACGACGTGTTCAAGGCCAGCGATTATCGGATCAGTCCCTTCGAGCTGGAGTCGGTGCTGATCGAGCATCCTGCTGTCGCCGAGGCCGCGGTGGTGCCGGCTCCGGATCCGGTGCGACTCGCGGTGCCGAAGGCGTACGTGATCCTTGCGGCCGGCTACGCACCGGACGCGGAGACGGCGAAGTCGATCCTGGCCTACTGCCGGGAGCACCTGGCGCCGTACAAACGGATCCGCAGATTGGAGTTCAGCGAGTTGCCCAAGACCATCAGTGGAAAGATCCGGAGGGTCGAGCTGCGACGGGCCGAGGAATCCCGGTCCGGTCCCGGCGAGCGACCGGCCGGCGAGTTCCGGCTCAGCGACTTCGAGCTGTGACCCCGATGAGCAAGAAGAAGAGCACCAAGAAGACCAAGACCGACAAGACGCTGGGCGATCTCGTCCGTGCCTACCTGACCGAGCAGATCGACGTGATCCTCGGCGCGGAGCCCGCCCTGCGCGACCGTGGGCCGGTCATCCACGACACCCGGGTGGCGTGTCGACGGCTGCGGAGCACCCTGCGTACCTACCCCGAGGTGGTCGACACCGACCGCGCCGCGGCACTGAACGAAGAGGTGGTCTGGTTCGCGGGTCTGCTCGGGGCAGTCCGCGATCTGGAGGTGCTGACCGATCGGCTGCTCGCCGACCTGGCTGAGCTGCCGCCGGACCTGGTCGTCGGACCGGTGGTCGCCGACCTCGAGCAGGAGCTGGCGACCCAGCAGTCGGCTGCCTGGGACGCAGTGGTCGAGGCGTTGGACACCGACCGCTATCGCCGGCTGGCCGCGGAGCTGGACCGGTGGCGCAGCGATCCACCGTTCACCGAGAAGGCCAAGGCGCCGGCGACGAAGGTCAAGACCTTCGTCAAGCGTGCCGGCAAGTTGCTGACCAAACGCCTGGACCGGGCCATCGAGGCCCATCTCGCCGACGACCCCGAAGCTGACGTCGCCCTGCACTCGGCCCGCAAAGCCGGCAAGCGGGCCCGTTATGCCGTCGAGCTGGCCGCCCCGGTGCTGGGCGAGAAAGCCGACGAGATCATCGCCGGCCGCAAGGAGCTCCAGGACATTCTCGGCGAGCACCAGGACAGCATCGTGGCGGCGGCGTTCCTGCGTTCCGAAGGGGTCCGGCTGGGGATCCGCTCGGGTCACAACGGGTTCAGCTATGGGGTGCTGTACGGCCGGGAAGTATCCCGACAGGCGATGATCAGCGAACAGCTGCGACCGTTCCTGAGCTGACCCCGGGAAACGGCCGACCGCCAGGTCAGCTGGCCGGTTCGTCGGCTCTGGGCCGGCCTGGGCGCCGAGGCGCCTTGACACCGCTGGGCATCCGTCCGGCCTTGCTCAGCGACTGCCGAAGCAACCACTCGAGCTGTCCGTTGACGCTGCGCAGGTCATCGCCGGCCCATCGGGCCAGCGCATCGTAGACGGCTGGATCGAGTCGGAGCAGCACGGATTTGCGCTCTCGACCCGACCCAGCCGTGGTGGCCATAAGGGGCGGCTCCGATCAGTTGTAGAGCGAGCCGGTGTTGACCACGGGTGTCGCACGCGACTCCCCACACAACACGACCAGCAGGTTGGACACCATCGCGGCACGCCGTTCGTCGTCCAGCTCGACGATCTCGCGTTCGGAGAGCCGGCCGAGAGCCATCTCGACCATGCCGACCGCACCCTCGACGATCCGCTCCCGGGCGGCGACCACGGCGTTGGCCTGCTGCCGCTGCAGCATCGCCTGGGCGATCTCCTGCGCGTAGGCCAGGTGCGAGATGCGTACCTCGACGATCTCCAAACCGGCAACCGAGACCCGGGCGGCCACCTCCCGAGCCAGTTCGTCGGCCACCACATCGGTCGAGCCGCGCAGCGAGGTGCCGGCCCCGCTGGTGTCGTCGTACGGGTGGCCGCCGGCGACGTGCCGGAGCGCCGCTTCGGCCTGCACCTGGTTGAAGGCGCGATAGTCCTCCACCGCATAGTGGGCTTTCGCCGTATCGGCCACCTGCCAGACCACGATCGCGGCCACATCGACCGGGTTCCCGTCGGCGTCGTTGACCTTGAGCCGGGCGGTCTCGAAGTTGTTGACCCGCACCGAGACCTGTGTCTTCGTGCACAGCGGCACGGTCATCGACAACCCCGTACGGCGGATCGTGCCCAGGTAGCGACCGAAGAACTGCACGACCCGGGTGGTGCCCGGCTGCACCACGACCAGGGTGCTGGCCAGCAGGATGCCCACGACCAGGAGCCCGGCGATGCTCAACAGCAGCAGCGGCGGCACGTCGTCGTCCACGGCCAGGCGGAAGAAGTCGACGATCAGCTTGCCGGTGACGCCGAGCAGGACGGCCAGACCGGCGACGGCGATCCAGCCGCTGAGGCTCCAGCACGCGTGTTCGCTGACGACGACCCGGGTCCCGGCATGGCCGACCGGTGCGCCCGCCGGCTCGTGCGGTGCTTGATCGGCCGCCGTCGGCGCGCTCAGCACGCCGGCCGGTTCGGGAGCGGGGGAACTGGTCATCGTCGTCTCCTTCCGAGAGAGTCTCACTATGAGATGTCATAGTGATATCACATTTGAAGGGCAACCGCCAGAGATTGCGTGCCGGGTTACTCCCTCGCGGGCTGCTTCGCCCGAGTGCCCTCCGTGGTGGTGTCGGGCTCATAGGAGTCCGGCCCGAGTTCACCGCCGCTGGACAGCACGTCAGCCTCGGCCTCCTGCACCCGCCGTGGGGGTGCTGCGGCCAGATCTGACGGTTCGTCCGGCACACCGGGAAGCAACACGTTGAAGAACAGGTTCAGCAGCACCGCCATGATCGCGCAGGAGCTGATGCCGGAATGGAAGATGGTGACGAACCACTCCGGGAAGCTGTGCCAGAAGCTCGGCGCGACGACCGGGATGAGCCCGAAGGCGACCGACGCCGCCACGATCACCAGGTTGTTGTTGCCCTGGTAGGGCACCTTGGACAAAGTGCGAACCCCGGAGGCCGCGACTGTCCCGAAGAGCACGATGCCCGCACCGCCGAGCACCGGCCCGGGGATCACGCTGAACAGCGCCGCGGCCTTCGGCGAGAGACCCAGAATCACCAACAGCACCCCACCGGCCGCCACCGCGAACCGGCTCTTGATGCCGGAGAGTGCCACCAGGCCGACGTTCTGCGCGAAGGCCGTGGCCGGGAAGGAGTTGAAGACCGGCGCGATCGCCGAGGAGGCCATGTCCGCCCGCAGACCGTTGCCAACCCGACGCGAGTCCACCTTGGAGCCGACGACCTCACCGACCGCCAGCAGGTCGGCGGTGGTCTCCACCATGATCACCAAGATCACGATGAACATGGAGATGATGGCCCCGATCGCGAAGGTCGGCATGCCGAAGGCGAACGGCTGGGGCAGCGCGATCACCGATGCCGAGCCAACCGGGGCGAGGCTCGCCTGACCGGTGAGCAACGCCACCACGGTGCCGATCGCCAGGCCCAGCAGCACCGCCATCCGAGACAGCACCTCGATCTTGCTGAGCACGATCACGACGGCAAAGGTGAACAAGGCCAGGCCGACACTGGACAGCGAGGCGAAGTTCGGGTTCGGCACAGACTCGCCGTCCACGACCATGGTGGGTTGGCCGGTGATCCAGCCTGCGGCGACCGGCATCAGTGACAGCCCGATCACGGTGATGATCGAGCCGGTGACCACGGCCGGGAAGAACTTCACGATCCGGGCGAAGAATGGTGTGATCACAAACCCGATCGCCGCTGCGACGATGATGGCGCCATACGCCGACTGCAGCCCGGCCCCGCCGCGGTCGCCGATGATGGCCAGCATGGTCGAGACCGCAGCGAACGAGGTGCCCTGAACCAGCGGCAACTGAGCACCGAAGAACGGCAGACCCAGCGTCTGGAGCAGCGTCGACGCGCCGCTGACGAACAGGCCGCAGGCAACCAGCAGAGCCTTCTCGGCGCTGTCCAGCCCGGCCGCACCTCCGACGATCAGCGGAACGGCAATCACGCCGCCGAACATGGCGAGGATGTGCTGGACGCCGTAGCCGATGGTGGGACCGATGCCGAGGCGCTCGTCCTCGGGTCGGCTGCCAACCGGTAGGTCCGGTGGGTCAGGTGCGGTCGTGGTTGGTTCTTGGGAGTCGATCATGGTGGGGAGCCTCCTCGTGATGGATGGGTCGAAGGATCGGCCAGCTGTCCAGCCGGGATCAGTTCCGGCAGCCGGCCGCCGGGTCTCGCTCAGACAAAAGTGGGGACGTCGGTCCAGGCCTGCGGTGCAGCGGCGACGCCGTCGCGCACGATCGTTCCCTCGATCAGGCCGTACGGGCGGTCGGCGGCATAGAACACTTCGTTCGGGTTCTCCAGCCCATAGGGAGCCAGGTCCACCAGGAAATGGTGCTTGTTGGGCATCGCGAACTTCACTTCGGCGATCTCTGGGAAAGCCTCGATGGCAGCCTTGCCCATCTCCCACTGGGTTTGCTGCAGCGCCAGGGAGTGAACGCTTGCGAAGGTGGCAAGGAAGACCTCGCTGACTCCGGCATAGAGCGCGTTGAAATCAATTCCGGCCTCGACGGCCTCGGGCAGATAGCGCCAACGACCGGTGACCGAGGTGGCCAGGATGCGGTCGTCGGTCTCGATCAAAGTGGTGTAGCGGTCGCGGGGAAACCCGCGAAACTCGCTACCGGTGGACTTGAGCACCACCAGGTCCTTGAGACCGGCCGTGACATGGGTTTCCCCGTCCACCTTCTGCACGGTGGCGAGCCGCGTGGCCTGACCTTTGCGGACAAAAGAGTGGTCGTGTTCGAGACCATCCAGCAGGATGCGGTCCCAGCTGTACTGCTCGGCCTGCCACAGACCTCCCTCGATCCAGTCGAAGGACGAGACGAAATGGTCGCCGAGCCTCAGCAAGAGCTCTTCAGGAGAGCCGACACCGTGCTCCCGCGCGAAGGCGTAGACCGTGTTCTTCTGGGTGTCGGTGGCGACAACCAGCGAATTGTCCCCGGTCAGATAGGAATCAACGAGCCGGGCGCCACGCAATTGGCTGGTGACGTTGAGATCCTCGATCTCATGTCGCGCTGTGTCACGGGTGATCTTGACCAGGCGGCATTCGGCCTTGCCGTACTTGTTGGCGCCCAAACTGACGGTGACGTCGGACATCGTGTTAACTCCCTCGATAGGTGGAATAGGCGAATGGGGAAAGCAGCAGTGGCACGTGATAGTGCGGGGCAGGCGCGCCGGCGGAAGCGACGGCGATGGTGATCGTGACGCTGGGATAGAAGGTGTCGACCCCGCGACCGGCGAAGTAGGCACCGGTGTCGAACACCACGTGGTACGTCCCGGTGGGCAGTACCTCCGGCCCCAGCGAGGCGATCCGCCCGTCTGCATCAGTGGCGCCTTCGGCAACCAGCGCCTGATCGGCGTCGAGCAGCTGCACGACCACGCCGGCGGCGGGTCGTCCGAGGCTGCCGTCCAGCACATGACTGGTGATCTGGCTGGTCATGCCGCCACCGCCTGACCGAGCCGCAGCAGCGCGATCTCGGCGAGCTCGCGGGCCACGATCGCGTCCTCCGTGGCATCGTCGTGCGCCAGCCGGCGGGTGAGTTCAGCGAGGATCTGCTCCGGTGAGCGACCCGCCGCCCGGATCAGGAACACCCGACCGAAGCGCTCCTCGTACGCCGCGTTCCCAGCGAGGATCGCGGTCTGCGTCACACTGTCGATGCCGGCCAGACCCGCCTGCTCCCGCGTCGAGTGCGCCGCGTTGGCGGGGCCGAGCCGAGTGGCGTCCGGACGCTCGGCGATCCGAGGATGGTGGGCGAGCGCGACATCCACTGCACTGCGCGGCCAGTCTTCGGCGGCCTTGCTCGCCGCATCCAGCAGGGCCTGCCGCGACGGGAAGGGCCGCCGGCTCACCAGCTCGGCGATCCAGCCTTCGATCGCAGCACAGGCCGCCAGCACGTCGGCGGCCCCGGCCGGATCGAGTCGATTGAACTCGTCAATGGTCACAAGATCCTCACTCACCGGTCCGCCCGCTTCTCTGGTCTGACCATTTGCAAAGACGCTAGTCAGAGCGAGCACGCGAGTCGTTACTCCGGTGTAAAGACCGTGTGACATGCCCTCACGCAGCTGAGAGATCCGGACTGGGCCGTCGTTTGTCATGGCCTCGTAACACCGGAGACACGGCGGTCGCGATCGGGCTGCCTAGCCTGACCGAGGTCCTGGGACTGTCCCCGGAACAGCTCAGAACGGCAGGTCCACCATGACGACGAACGATGTGGGACTCGTCGCCTTCCGCGCCGACCGTGCATTCATCGAGGGCGAGTTCCGCCCGGCGACACTTCTGGTCGAGCGCGGGATGATCGCTGAGCTGGACAGCCCCCTCCCGGCAGGAGTCCGATCATCCAGGTCCCCGCCGCTGCGGTGTTGCTCCCTGGGCTGGTGGACACCCATGTGCACGTCAACGAGCCGGGACGGACCACCTGGGAGGGCTTTGCCACCGCGACGGCCGCGGCTGCCGCAGGGGGCACGACGACGGTGGTGGACATGCCGCTGAACAGCATCCCGCCGACCATCTCACCCGCCGCACTTGCCAGAAAGCGCGCCGCCACGTCCGGCAAGCTCGCCGTCGATGTCGGCTTCTGGGACGGCGCTACACAGACTTCCTGGCCACGCGGCCAGCAGCCAGCGAGGCCCGGGCAATTGCTCGGGTGATCGCCGGCGTCGAAGCGACCGGCGCTCGCGCGCACGTCGTTCACCTTGCCGATGCCGGCTCGCTCGAGTTGGTCCGGGCAGCACGGTCAGCTGGTCTGCCGGTGACCGCAGAGACCTGCCCGCACTATCTGACTCTGGCTGCTGACGAGGTCCCCGACGGCGCACCGGAGTTCAAGTGCTGCCCACCGATCCGCGACCGGGCGAATCAGGACGGCCTCTGGGCCGGCGTTCTGGACGGGACCATCGACGCCATCGTGAGCGACCACTCCCCCTCGACGGTGGAGCAGAAGCATCGTGCTGACGGGGACTTCGGACTCTCCTGGGGCGGCATCGCGGGCTTGCAGACCGCTTTGGCCGCCACCTGGACGGAGGCCCAAGCTCGCGGCATCGGTCTGGAGCAGCTTCTGCCGCTGTTTACCACCGGCCCGGCCAGGGTCGCCGGACTGGATCGGCTGGGTCGGATCACTGCAGGAGCTCCGGCCCACCTGGTGGTCTTCCATCCGGGCGAGTCATGGACGGTCGACGCCGCCCGGCTACAGCATCGCAACCCGATCTCACCCTGGCACGGTCGACGTCTGATCGGGGTGGTCGAGACGACCTACTTGCGCGGCGAGCCGGTGTGGTCGGCTACGGCGGGTCTGCTGAGCAGGCAGGGCCGACTGCTCAGCGCTCGCTCCCGATAGTGCTTGCCGGTGAGCTCTAGTCATCTGCGGCCATCGAACGGACCCGGTCGATCACCTCGCGGATCTCGAGCAGATGGCTGGCCATGGCCGCCTGGGCAGCGTCGGCGTCGCCCGACTCCAGCGCAGCCAGGATCCGACTGTGCCCGTCGTGGGAGATCCGCCGCCCTTCGCCCTCGAGGTGCGAATAGACCCGCGCCTCGACCGTCCAGGATGCCGTCAGCTCACCCAGCGAGGTCAACAATGGATTCCGCGAGGCCCGCGCCACCGCCCCATGAAAGGCCACATCGAGCCGTACCGATTCGTCGGCCGGGACCTCCTCGGCCGACCTGGCCAGCAGCGCTCGCAGTTCCTCCAGTTCGCCCTCGGTGATGCGAAGGGCAGCCAGCCGCGCGATCTGGGGCTCCACTGCCTCGCGGAACTCGGCAGCGTGTTCGAAGTCGTCGTCGGCGTGCTCCAATCGGGTCGCCAGCGAGGCGCTCAACGGGACCTCACGGGTGACCCTGGTGCCGCTGCCGTGCCGCCGTACCACCAGACCCGCCGTCTCCAGCCGACCGAGCGCCTCCCGCAAGGCAGCCCGGGAGACCCCGAGATCGTTGGCCAGCGTCCGCTCTGCCGGCAGCCGATCGCCACCACCGAAGTCGCCGGTCACGATCAGCCGCTCGATGTGGTGGACGATGTCGTCGGCGACCGAGGCACTGGACCGGGGAAGCGTTCTGACGTGGCTGTCCAGAGCTGCCATGGGGGCTTTGTCCACCTTCCGATGCACCGATGAGGAGAGCGAACGGAGTCGCTCCCCTCATCTTGTCACCTGGCACCATGGTCCTCAGGCCTTGAGCAGTTCCTCCTCGGGCGCGATCTCGTGGGTCGCCGCGTCCTCCTCGAGCGGCGGCACGTCCGCACCGCTCAGCACCAGTGCGGCCCGCTCCTTGTCGAGCTTGCCTTCCCAGGCTGCCACCACGAAGGTGGCGACACAGTTGCCGAGCAGGTTCACCGACACCCGCATCGAGTCCATGATCCGATCGGCACCGAGCAGCAGCGCGACCGCCGCGACCGGGATGGCGCCGTGACCGATGGCGGCTATGGTCGCCGACAGCGCGAGGAACGACGAGCCGGGCACCCCGGCCATGCCCTTCGAGGTCAGCATCAGCACCAGGCAGGCGACGATCTGCTCGCCGAGACTCAGGTCGACCCCGAGGGCCTGGGAGAGGAACAGCACGCAGATCGACAGGTAGAGGGTGGCACCGTCGAGGTTGAAGGAGTAGCCGGTCGGCACCACCAGACCGGTGACCGCCCGGTTGCAGCCGGCATGGGAGAGCTTGGCCATGATCCGGGGCAGGACCACCTCGGTCGACGCGGTGCCGAGTGCCAGGAACAGCTCGTCCTTGATGTAGACCAGCATCTTCCACAGGTTGATCCCGGTGAACCACTTCAGGATCAGCCCGAGAATGACGATGAAGAGCACCGCCGCGAGGTAGCACGCCGCGATCAGCTTGCCGTAGCTCGCGAGTGAACCGATGCCGTACTGGCCGATGATGTAGGCCATCGCACCGAATGCACCCAACGGTGCCAGCTTCATCACCCAGCCGATGATGGTGAAGAACACGTGGCTGGACTGGTCGACGACCTTGTAGAGGGTTTGCGAGTGGGCCGAGAGCTTGGCCAGCGCCAGCCCGAAGAGCACCGCGAAGAAGAGCACCTGGAGCAGCACATTGTCGACGAAGGCCGACAGCACCGAGTGCGGGATGATGCTCAGCAAGAACTCGACCGTGTGTGGCAGTTCGCCGTTCGACGTCTTCTCGGCGAGAGCCTGCTCGCCACCAGCCAGCGTGGCCGGGTCGACGTTGAAACCGGCGCCGGGCCGCACGATGTTGCCCACGAGGAGGCCGAACACCAGCGCAAAGGTGGTGACGAGCTCGAAGTAGATCAAGGCTTTCACCCCGATCCTGCCGACCGCCTTCAAGTCCCCGACGTGGGCGATGCCGATCACCACGGTGCAGAAGATGATCGGCGCGATCAGCATCTTGATCAGCTTGATGAAGCCGTCGGCCAAGGGCTTCAACGCCGACCCGACATCCGGCCACAGCCAGCCGATCATGATGCCGGCGATGATCGCCACGATCAGCTGGAAGAACAGCGACTTCCAGATCGGCTGCTTGACCCGCAGCTTCTGGTTCGAATCGATCTCGTAGAGGCCCTCGCTCGTCTTCGCGGATGCCATGGGGGTACTCCTTACGTGGGGATGCCAGGTGTCGTCCTCACTCCATCTCCCGCGCATTACGACGGCCGACGCCGTGCGTAACTATCGGATTACGGTCTGACCACTTCGGTCGGACCACTTTCTAGCTGGCATGTCGCCGGGTATGACCGATGGCCGTGGTGCTCAACACGATGGCGCCGGCAACCAGTAAGCCGAACGCGATGTCGATGTGCAGCAGCAACGCACCTACCGCGGCGCCGACCAGCATCAACAGCACGGCGAGCAGCCGTCGACCCCAGTTCTCGCTCGACCCACCGGCGAACCAGGCGTCGGCCGCGAGTCCCGTGATCGTCGAGGTGATCACGACCGTGGTGACGTCCTTGACTCCCAGCTTTCGGGCACAGGCGGCCTGCACCCCCATCGCCAGGCCGAGGGTGCCGGTGACCACATCACCCCAGGGAGTGCCTGGTACGGGATGCCAGGCGAGGCAGGCCACCCCGACGAGCAGCACGGTCCCGCCGGTGAGGGTGAAGGAGGTCGTGGTCAGCCCGCTCCATCCCGGGCGGGCGGCGCGCAGCAGCCGCCCGGCGAGGCCTGCGCCAGCCACGAAGGTCAGCAGCGCGATCAGCGGGCCGATCACCGGCAGACTCGCGGTCCCGGTGAGCGCCATGCCGAGGATCACGATGTTGCCGGTCATGTTGGCGGTGAACACCCGGTCGAGACCGAGATAGCCGACGGCGTCGATCATGCCGGTGGAGAAGGTGAGGACCAGCATCAGGATGAGCGGATGCGACGGTCGATTCGTGGTGGTATCGGTCACGAGTGAAGCCTCTCGGGAGTGCAGGAGCGATTCAGTGCGACACGTTCGTCGTCGCACTGAAATCGCGACGAACGAGCGAGATTCGCGAAACTCGATGACCGCGGAGCGCGCGGCGCGACCATCGAGCACAGTTCATGCGGACAATCTTGGTGGTCCGACCACTTCCCGTGCACAATCGTCCGCAGTGCGTTCACGCCGACCGAGAGGACCCCGATGGCGATGTACTGCCCCGGCTTCCCGATCCTGCAGCCTGGGATCGGTGCGATCCAGGGCGACGTCTACCTGCCTGCCGAGGTCCAGCACGTGCTCTGGGGCCGGCTGCCGTGCGCGGCCGATGCCCCGGTGCTGACGGTGGCGCCAGGCGCCACGGTGACCATCGACACCATCAGTCATGAGGGCGTGCTGGAAGATCAGGGCAAGGACCCGCTGGGCTACTTCGGCGGGCATGGCGTCCCGGCGGAGGCGGTGCTGAGCGATGCGATCGCGGTCGCCCGCGATCTCGCCCGTGACGTGAAGCGGGACGGTCCGCATGTGGTGACCGGACCGATCCTGGTCGAGGGAGCCGAGGTCGGTGACCTGCTGGCGCTGACCGTGCTGGAGACCACACCGCGGGTGCCGTACGGCGTGATCTCCAACCGGCATGGCCGTGGTGCCCTGCCCGGGGAGCTGCCGCGTACCCCGGAGACGGTCAGCGTCTTCGCTTCGATCTACGAACGCGACGGTCACCTGGTGGGCCGGCTGCCGCTGGTGGCGGACGGTGAGCCGGTCGTCGAGTTCCCGCTGTACCCGTTCCTGGGGATCATGGGCGTCGCTGCCGCCGGCGACGACCGGCCGCACTCGGTGCCGCCGGGTCCGCACGGCGGCAATATCGACATCAACCTGCTCGGGCCTGGTTCGACCCTGTATCTGCCCGTGCAGGTGCCCGGCGCGTTGGCGTACGTGGGCGACCCACACTTCGCCCAAGGGGACGGCGAGGTGGCGCTGACCGCACTGGAGGCGTCGCTGCGGGTGACCCTGCGCTTCGACCTGGTGAAACGGGCCGACGCGCTGGCCGAGTTCGGCGAGGTCCTCGGACCCCTGGGCCGAGCCGACGGGTATCTGGTGCCGACCGGGATGGACCCCGACCTGGACGAAGCGGTACGCGCCTGCGTCCGACAGGCGTTGTCGCTGATCCAGGCTCGCTGGGGCATGGCTGAGCACCTTGCCTACGCCTATCTCAGCGCCGCCACCGATTTCCGCATCTCCCAGGTGGTCGACCTGGTCACCGGGGTCCACGCCCGGATCCGCGAGGCCGATTTCGAGAGGATCGAACGATGACCGATGCACCTGCGACGGTGCCGTCGCCCGAACTGCTCGCCGCCTTCGAGGCCTACGAGCGGGCGATCCTGGCCAATGACCTCGAAGCCTTGGACGCCGCCTTCGCCCGCCGCGCGACGACCATGCGCGCCGACGCCGCCGGGCTGCTGGTCGGCCACGAGGCGATCAGCGACTTCCGCGGACTCCGCGGCGGTGTACCGCCGCGCGAGATCGTCCGGCTCGAGACCCGCGTCCTCGGGCCGGACGTCGTCTTGCTGGTGTCGGTGTCCCGCTACCGCGACGGCGGTCAGGGCGTACAGACCCAGATCTGGGAGCAGGTCGACGGCCAGTGGCTGATCACGGCCGCGCACGTCACCGGACGCGCCCAGGCCTTCGACCGCTCGGTCTGGCGGACGGTCGGCGATCCCCTGTCTCAGGGAGCCTGGGAGGGCCCGCTGGCTGGCCTGACCGTGGCGGTCAAGGACCTGTTCGCCATCCGCGGCTACCGGATCGGCGCCGGCAATCCGACCTGGCTACGGGAACGCCGGCGCGAACAGGCCACTGCACCCGCGGTCAGCGATCTGCTGCGCGGCGGCGCCTCGCTGCGCGGAATCGCCCGCACCGACGAGTTCGCGTACAGCATTGCCGGCGCCAACGTCCACTACGGAACCCCACCGAACGGCGCACTGCCGGGCGCCCTGCCGGGGGGTTCGTCCAATGGACCGGCGGCTGCGGTCGCCCTGGGGCAGGCTGATGTCGGGCTGGCCAGCGACACCGCCGGGTCCATCCGCGTGCCTGCCTCCTACCAAGGACTCTGGGGTCTGCGTACCACCCACGGGATCGTGCCACGGCAGGGCATGCTGCCGCTGTCCCAGACCTTCGACACCGTCGGCTGGTTGGCCCGGGATGCGGAGACCCTGGATCGGGTGGCGACCTGGGTGCTGATCACCGACAGCTCCGCCGACGACCCGGAGGCCGATCTCACTCCGGACGCGCAGCTGCCGCGGCGGATCGCGGTGCCCGCCGAGGCACTGGCCTGCACCGAGGCAGACACCCGTGATGCCTTTCAGGCCTGGCTGGACCGGGCCGCGGCGACCGATCAGGTGGACGGTGTCGACATCGTCGAGGTCGGCGATCTCTCGGCCTATCTGGAGGTGTTCCGCACCGTCCAGTCCGCGGAGGCCTGGCGCAACAACGGCGCCTGGGTGGAGGCGCATCCCGGGGCTCTGGGACCGGATATCGCCGCCCGCTTGGAGATGGCCTCGCGGGTCACCACCGAACAGGAACGTGCGGCCCAGAACGAGCTGAGCCGGATGCGTCAGCGGATCCGCGCGTTGACCGACGAGGCGATCCTGGTGCTGCCCACCGCACCTGGCCCGGCTCCAGCCCGGACGGCTGACGGCCCGACCATCGAGACGGTCCGAGCAGCGACACTGAGGATGACCAGCCTCGCCGGCATCGGCGGCCTGCCGGCCTTGTCGGCCCCGCTCCTCACCGTGCCGTCGTTGCTCGGCCCCGCGCCGGTCGGTGTCTGTTTCGTCGGCCCGGCCGAACGAGACCTCGACCTGCTGCGCTGGGTTCGAGCGATCGAGGCCGCGACTCAGGACGCGAGCGGGAACTAGAGCGTCAGTTGGTCGTCGGTGAGGTGCGGCGTCCAGTCGATCCGGTGGGCGATGGTGATGCCGCCGACAGACTCGTCGGCGACCAGCGTCATGGCCGTGTTGTGCTTGACGATCCAACCGCTCATGGTGTCGATGCCGAGCAAGGCTCGGAACAGGTACTGGAAGAAGGCGCCGTGCATCACCAGCGCCACCACGTCATCGTCGTCGTGCCGAGCCCGCAGATCGGCGACCACCCGGCGCGCCCGGTCCATGATCAGCGCATCGCCGTCCTCGTACGGGCCGGGGAACCAGCCGTCGGCACGCGCGCTGTCCGGCAGGATCAGTCGCCGCGACAGCAACTGCAGGTCGGCGGCCGTCGCTCCCCGATGCGGGATCCTTACGCCGGCGACCTCCTCCACGTACAGACCGCCGGTCTCGTACGCCTCCGGATGCCCGATCAGCGGTAGATCGAGTGCGTCGGCCAGTGGTGCTGCGGTCTGCACCGCACGGGTCATCAGACTGGAGTGCAGCTGTGTGATCCGCCATGGCAGCACTCCGTCGGCCAGAACATCACCGAGCAACTGGGCCTGCTGGTGCCCCAACGGCGAGAGCACGGGGTCGTGGTGACGGCCGATCGAGTCGCCGGTCTCGGCCCACAGCAGGTTGTTGATCGACTGTCCGTGCCGGATGAGAACGAAGCGCATCAGGCCATCCTGCCGTGGCGGAGTGTCGGTGAGTTGTCGCGTCCGTTCGCGAAGGTGGCACGCGTTCACCGGCTACGTCGTCGCTCTTCGCGAAGGGGGAAAGCGTGCCTTCGCTCATCGTTCCTCCGCACGCCGGGCGCGCCGTCTTCCCGCTCGCGTCTGATGTAACAGGACTGAAACGAGTGTTTCGTATCATTCAGTCTGAAACATTCGATTCTTGCCGAAGGTGGCCTCGTGTCCAGTCTGCCGATCAACCCTCCTCCGCGGCTCCTGATGGGGCCCGGGCCGATCAACGCGGACCCGCGGGTGTTGCGTGCGATGTCGGCGCAGCTCATCGGCCAGTACGACCCGGCGATGACCGACTACATGACCGAGACCCAGGCTCTGTACCGCCAGGTCTGGGCCACCACGAACGAGGCGACACTGCTGGTGGACGGCACCTCGCGGGCCGGCATCGAGGCGGCGATCGTGTCGCTGGTCAAGCCCGGCGACCGCGTGCTGGTGCCGGTTTTCGGCCGGTTCGGCCATCTGCTCGTCGAGATCGCCGAGCGGGCCGGCGCCGACGTACACACGATCGAGACCGAGTGGGGCCAGGTGTTCCCGGTCTCGGTCATCGCCAACGCAATCGCCAGGGTGAAGCCACGGCTGCTCGCGGTCGTCTACGGCGACACCGCGACCACCATGAACCAGCCGCTGGACGAGTTGGGCGAGATCTGCGCGCGGCACGGAGCTCTCTTCTACACCGACGCGACCGCCTCGCTCGGCGGCAACGACTTCGCGATGGACGCCTGGGGCCTGGACGCAGCCACCGCCGGCCTGCAGAAGTGCCTGTCCGGACCCTCCGGCTCGGCACCGATCAGCCTGTCCGAGCGGGCCGTGGCGGTGATCCGCGGACGGACGAAGGTCGAAGCAGGCATCGCCCTGGAGACCGACGAGGCTTCGCCGGACGTCATCCGGTCGAACTACTTCGATCTGGGGCAGATCCTCGACTATTGGGGTCCGCGGCGGTTGAACCATCACACCGAGGCGACCAGCATGCTCTACGGCGCCCGCGAATGCGCCAGGATCATCCTGGCCGAAGGCCGACAGGCAGTGATCGATCGGCACGCCCTGGCCGGCCTGGCGATGCTGGCCGGCGTCCAGGGCCTCGGCTTGCAGGTGTTCGGCGACGTGACCCACAAGATGAACAACGTGGTCGCGGTCGAGATCCCCGCGGGCATCGATGGCGACCGGGCCCGAGCCGCGCTGCTCGCCGATTTCGGCGTCGAGATCGGCACCTCGTTCGGCCCATTGGCCGGCCGAGTCTGGCGGATCGGCACGATGGGCTACAACGCCCGCAAGGATGCGGTGCTGACGACGCTGGCGGCGTTGGAGAATGTGCTGCGTCGAGGCGGTGTCCGGGCCGGCACCAGCGGTGCCGGGGTGGACGCGGCGCTCGAGGTGTATGAGGGCTGAGGATGACGATCCCGCTCCTCGAGCTCACCGCCGACGGTCTGGCCAATTCGGCCCGCCGGATCATGGCGCGCTGCAACGAGCTCGCCCGGATCTCCTCGCTCCGCGGCGGAGTGGAACGGGTGTATCTCTCGCCCGAGCACGCTCGGGCCAACCGGCTGGCCGCGGAGTGGATGCGTGATGTCGGTCTGACCACCCACCAGGATGCGGCAGGCAATCAGGTGGGGCGGATCTCCGGACGTGATCCGGAGGCGCCAGCGCTGATGCTCGGCTCGCACCTCGACACGGTCCCGGACGCCGGCCGGTTCGACGGGATCCTCGGAGTGCTGATGGCCATCGAGGTGGTCCGGCTGCTGCGGTCGCGGATCCCGACGTTCCCGTTCTGCCTGGAGGTGGTCGCCTTCTCCGACGAGGAGGGCACCCGATTCGGCAAGGCGCTGCTGGGCAGTGCCGCGGTCGCCGGCTCCTGGGACCCGGCCTGGTGGGAGCTCACCGACGCGTACGGGATCACCGTGCGCCAGGCGTTCTTGGAGTTCGGCCTCGACCCCAGCCGAGTCGGCGAGGCGGCCCGGCGGCCCGACGAGCTGGTCGGCTATCTGGAGGCTCATATCGAGCAGGGCCCGCAGTTGGACCGGGCCGGCCAGCCCCTGGCGGTGGTCTCCTCGATCGCCAGTGCCCGAAGATTCCAGATCACCATCCGCGGCGAGGCCCGGCACGCCGGCGGCACGCCCTACGACATGCGGCACGACGCGCTGCTCGGAGCCAGTGAGATCGCCATCGCGGTGGAACGGCTGTGCCTTGCCGAGCATCATCTGATCGGCACTGTCGGCCAGTTGAACGCGTACCCGGGCGCGGTCAATGTCGTCCCGGGTGAGGCGCGACTCAGCCTCGATCTGCGCGGCGAGCTCGAGGGCACTCGGGACCGGGTCTGGGCCGCGCTCACCCGGGAGCTGGACCAGATCGCGGGGCGGCGCGGCCTGCGATGGGAGGCCCGGGAGGTGCACACCGCCAGTGCCATGGTTTGTGAACCGCTGCTGATGGACGTGATGCGTGCCGGGATCGAGGGCAGCGGACAGACCGATCCGATCAGTCTGTTCAGCCCGGCCGGGCACGACGGGATGGCCATCGGTCGGATCGCCGACATCGGCATGCTCTTCCTGCGCAACCCGGACGGGATCAGTCACCACCCCGACGAGTACGTCAGCACCGAGGACATCGCCGTGGGACTGCGTGCCTTCGCCGAGGCGATCGTCCACCTCGCCCGGGAACACGCCCGCTAGCCTCCGCTAGCCTGTGGCGGGAGGCAGGATGAGCGACCTACAGACCCGGATCGACCAGGCCGTCGACCGACTGAGCCCGGCGGAGCGTGTGGTCGCCGAGCATCTGAGACAGCGTCCGGACGATGTCGTGCTGTTCAGCTCGACCGAGCTCGCCCGGCGTACCGGAGTCTCGAAGGCGACCGTCAGCCGACTGTTGCGCAGCCTCGGTTGGAATGGTGCTCAGCACGCCCGGACCGAGGTGCTGGCCGAGCGGGCCCGGGGAGTGCCGGTCGGCTACCCGGCGCCCCTCGCGGCGCCGGACAACCTGCGCGCGGCCGCCGATGCACTGACGGAAGTGGGGCAGGCCCGGATCGTCGCAGCGATCGTGGCCGCGCGGCGGATCGTGGTGGTGGGTTTCCGCAACAGCTTCCCGGTTGCCTTGCATCTCCGCCAGCAGCTGGCGCAGGCTCGGCCGGGGGTGGCGTTGGCACCGCTGCCCGGGCAGACGCTGGCCGAGGAGCTTGTCGATCTCGAGGCCACGGATCTGGTGATCGCGATCGGCTTCCGGCGCCGACCGGCCTTCTTCGGCACGCTGATGGACCAGCTGCGAGCGGCGCCGGTCAAGGTGCTGGCCATCGTCGATCCCTCAGGCGCGGAACACCTGGTCGGACACGCTTTCGGGCTGAGCTGCCCGATCGCTGGGACGGGCGCCTTCGACTCCTACGAGGGTGCGATGGCCCTGGTTGCCCAGGTCGCGTCAGCGGTGCAGGACGCCTTGGGCGAGCGAGGCCGTGCTCGCGCCGTGGCGATCGCCGAGCTGTACCGCGAACTGGGCGAGGTCGAGGACGGCTGACCGGCCGAACGCGTGACATGCCCGTGCCTCAACCGCCGATCCCCGGCGTGTCGCGGCCATATCAGGGATTGAGGACCGCGTTTGTCACCGCTGGAGCATCTCTACAGCTGCGGCGATCCGGCGCGCCCTGGTCTCGGGACGTTTGGCGTCGGTGATCGCTCGCACATGTTCCTTGCGATGGGTGTAGGGCAGCTTGTCGAAGGCCGCGCGCAGCTGTGGATCGGCGTCGAGAGCCGCCGCCAGATCCTCAGGCACCTCGACTGTTCGCTCGGCTGTGTCCAGCGCGATCGAAGCCGTCACCTCGTCCCCGATCGCCACACCGAGGTCGGCTCGGGCCGCCTTCGACAGCCCGATCAGGTTCTTGCCGCCCATCACGGCCAGTCGCAACCGGCCGGTCCGGTCACCGATGGTGACCAGGACCGCGGCCCGTTTGCCGCCGCCGAGCTCGACCACCTGCTCATCAGTCAGCTCGATCGCGGTGGCGGGGCCCATGGGCTCCAGGACGGTGTGGATCTGCAGCGCCATCGGGTGATGGTGCCTCGGCGTCACCCCGGCCCGCAAGCCCACCCGCCGCATCGAGAAGGAGTTTTGGCACCCAATCCGGCGGGAAACCGGTGCCAAATCTCCTTCTCGGCACACCAAACTTGACGCATGCCCGGCCGGCGAGCTCAGGCCGTGAGCGGGATCGGACGTCTCCCAGACATCAAAGCCGGCCTGGGCGCCTCCGACGCCGCTTGGTGAGCGCCAACTCGCTGGGGACCCTGGGCGCGCTGAGCGGGTTTGTCTCGGGGAGATCCCGGCGTACGTGCTGCTGCCCGCGATCGTCGGATCGCTGTCGTCGCATCACGGCGTCGGTCCCACCATCGGAATCACGATCACGTCTGCCGTGCTCGGCTGCGCTGTCTTGGGGCGCGCCATCCAGCCCAGCCGCTGGCTACCTCGCTGACCTCGCGAACACTCCGATCGACCGAGGTCATGGGCTGTCTCGGCGCGGGCTGAGCGTGTCGCAAGGTGGCACGGGGCAGAATCCTCTTCGTGGCCCGCCGTAACCAGCCCCCGGTCGAGGATGACTTCACCGAGCACATCGTCGACATCGACGTGTCCTCAGAGATGCAGACCAGCTATCTCGAGTACGCGTACTCCGTGATCTACTCCCGTGCGCTGCCGGATGCCCGCGACGGGTTGAAACCGGTGCAGCGCCGGATCCTCTACTCGATGCAGGAGATGGGTGTCCGACCAGACCGAGGGCACGTCAAATGCGCCCGGGTGGTCGGCGAGGTGATGGGCAAGTACCACCCGCACGGCGACGGCGCGATCTACGACGCGCTGGTCCGCACCGCGCAGCCGTGGACCATGCGGCTCACCCTGGTCGACGGGCACGGCAACTTCGGCTCTCCCGACGCCGGGCCGGCGGCGATGCGCTACACCGAGTGCCGGATGGCCCCGGCGGCCCTCGCGATGACCGACGGGCTGGACTCCGACACCGTCGACTTCAAGCCCAACTATGACGGCAAGGACACCGAGCCGACGGTGCTGCCGGCCGCGTTTCCCAATCTGCTGGTCAACGGCGCATCCGGGATCGCGGTCGGCATGGCGACCAACTGCGCGCCACACAACCTGATCGAGGTCGTCCAGGCACTACGGCACCTGATCAAGCACCCGGACGCCGACGTCGATGCCCTGATGCGCTTCATCCCGGGGCCGGATCTGCCCGGTGGTGGCAAGATCATCGGCCTGGACGGGATCCGCGACGCGTACACGACCGGCAAGGGGTCGTTCCGGGTCCGGGCGACCACCCGGATCGAGCAGGTGCACCCGCGTCGCAAGGGCATCGTGGTCACCGAGCTACCGCACATGGTCGGACCGGAGAAGGTGATCGAGCAGATCAAGAACCTGGTCACCTCACGCAAGCTGCAGGGCATCGCCGACGTCAAGGACCTCACCGACCTGACCAACGGCACCCGGCTCGTGATCGAGATCAAGAATGGCTATCACCCCGAGGCGATCCTCGAGCAGCTCTACAAGGGCACCAAACTGGAGGACTCGTTCGCGATCAACGCGGTCGCGCTGGTCGACGGCCAGCCGCGTACGTTGACGCTGAAGGAACTGCTCACGGTCTATCTCGAGCATCGCTACGAGGTCACCAGGCGACGCACCGAGTTCGACCGGACCAAGGCCGCCGATCGGCTGCACCTGGTCGAGGGCCTGTTGATCGCGATCCTGGACATCGACGACGTGATCGCCATCATCCGCTCCAGCGACGACACGGCCCACGCCCGGACCAGGTTGATCGAGGCCTTCGAGCTGACCGAGACCCAGGCCAACTACATCCTCGAGATGCCGCTGCGCCGGCTGACCAAGTACTCCACGATCGAGCTGGAGTCCGAGCGCGACGAGCTGCAGGCCAAGATCGCCGAGCTGACCGAGATCCTGGAGAACCCCGAGCAGCTGCGTACGTTGGTCGGGAACGAGCTGGCGGCGATCGCCAAACAGCACGGCACCCCGCGCCGGACCATCCTGCTCGCCTCCAGCGGGGTCACGACGACCGCGGCCAGCACACCGCTGGAGATCGCCGACGACCCTTGCTGGGTACTGCTGTCCTCGGCCGGGTTGCTGGCGCGGACTGCGTCCGGCGACCCGCTGTCATCCGGTGGTGGCCGGGCCAACCACGATGTGATCGTCTCCGCCGTCCGCGGCACCGCCCGCGGAGAGCTGGGCGTGATCACCTCGGCCGGTCGGCTGATCAAGATCAGCGCACTCGACCTGCCGACCGTGCCGGCTACGGCGAACGCCCCCAATCTCCAAGGGGGTACGCACGTCTCGGAGCTAGTCACGCTGGAAAAGGGCGAGCAGGTGCTGTGCCTGACCACGCTGGCCGAGACTTCCCTCGGGCTGGCGCTGGGCACGGCGCGCGGGGTGGTCAAGCGGGTCAATCCCGAGGTGCTGGGACGCGACTCCTGGGACGTGATCCGGTTGGATCCGGGCGACTCCGTGGTCGGGGCCGTCGAGGTGCAGAGCGAGCAGGAGGAGCTGACCTTCATCAGCTCCGATGCCCAGCTGCTGCACTTCCCAGCGTCGGTGGTACGGGCTCAGGGACGCTCCGGCGGCGGGGTAGCCGGCATCAAGCTGACCGCTGGCGCGCAGGTGGTGTTCTTCGGCTCCGTGCCTGCCGAAGACGCTGTGGTGGTCTCGATCAGTGGCTCGTCAACCGCGCTGCCTGGCACCGATGCCGGCTCGGTCAAGGTGAGCCCGTACGACGAATATCCCGGCAAGGGTCGCGCCACCGGTGGGGTCCGCTGTCACCGCTTCCTGAAGGGCGAGGACACCTTGCTGCTCGCCTGGGCCGGGCCCGCCCCGGCCTGGGCCGCCGCAGCCAGCGGCGCTCCAGTCGAGTTGCCGGATGCGGACGGCCGGCGGGATGGCTCCGGGGTGCCCGCGGGGCAACCGATCGCCGCGGTTTCCTCGCCGAGCCGCTGAGTACGTGACCCACCTTGCGAACGTCGTTGATATCATCGGCTTTGGAGGCGATATCGAATGACCGACGTGCTCATTCGCAATGTGGATGACGAGGATCTGGAACGCATTGACGCGCTGGCCGCAGGCCAAGGGCTGTCCCGCAACGAATTGCTGCGCCGCGAAACCCACGAGATCGCGAGACGGCACGCGCTGAGTCAAGTGACCCTCGATGATCTGCAGCAGGTCGCCGAACTCGCCAAGGGCGTCCTCGACGAGGACCTCATGCGACGAGCCTGGGAGTAGTCCGGTGACGGCGACCAGGGCGTGGCTGATCGACAAGTCTGCGCTCGTCCGGCTGCCCGCCTCGCCCGATCAGGCCACCTGGCTGAACAGGATCCAGCGTGGTTTGGTGACGGTGACGCCACTGACTATGGCTGAGCTCGGCTTCTCCACGATGAGCGCCGACGACTGGACGCGGCTGCAGCACGGTCCACCGCTCGCGCTGATGCCGTTGATAGGCATCAGCCCTCGCGCCGAGTCCCGCGCGCTGGAGGTTCAAGGTCTCTTGGCCGGTCGAGGTCGTCACCGTGCGGTCGGTGTCGCAGACCTGTTCATTGCCGCCGTTGCAGAGGATTCAGGGCTGACCCTCCTACACGTCGACAAGGACTTCGATCTCATCTCCGAGGTCACCAACCAGCCCGTCGAGCGCCTGAGCGGAGACTTCTAGACCAACACCGGTCAGCGCAGCTGGCCGAGGATCGGGCAGCGGAAGGTGTCCTTGGCGGCGAGCCCGACCTCGTTGAGGTAGCGGATCACGATCCCCCAGGCCGCAATGAGATTCGTCTCGGCGTACGGCACATCGGCCACCCGGCAGTGCTCGCGGACCAGTCGTCGGGCTGCGGCCAGGTGCGGCCGCGGCATGCTCGGGAACAGGTGGTGTTCGATCTGGTAGTTGAGTCCACCCATCAACACGGTGGCCCACCAGCCGCCTGACACGTTCCGCGAGGTGCGCACCTGCTTGCTGAGGAAGTCGAGCTTCACGTCCCGCGGCACGATCGGCATCCCGATGTGGTTGGGCGCGAACGAGGCGCCCATGTACAGCCCGAAGACGGCGAGCTGGATGCCGAGAAAGGCAAAAGCCATTCCCAGTGGCAGGAACCAGAAGACTGCGGCGAGATAGATCACGAATCGAAGGGTGAGCACGGTCAGTTCGAGCCGCTGGCCTTTGGTCTGGCGGTTCGTCCAGAGGCTACGGACCGACTTCACGTGCAGGTTCACACCCTCCAGCAGCAACAACGGGAAGAAGAACACGCCCTGATGGCGGGTGAACCAGGCCATCAACCCACGTCGACCTGCGGCGTCCTCGGTCACGAACGAGAACGTGTCGACCTCGATGTCGGGATCCTTGCCCAGCTTGTTCGGGTTGCCGTGGTGGCGGGTGTGCTTGTTCATCCACCACGAGTAGCTGATGCCGACGAGGACCGTCGCCAACACCCAGCCGACTCGATCGTTCGCGGGGCCCGACGCCAACACCTGGCGATGCGACGCCTCGTGCCCGACGAACGCGACCTGCGTCAGCAGCACCCCGAGAGCGCCGGCCATCAACAGTTGCAGCCATGTGTGGCCGAGCAGGATGACCCCCGTCGCGATGCCGGCTAGGCCGAGCAGCAACCCGGCACACAGCAACCCGTAGAACCACCGCGTACGACTGTTCAGGCCCGCCGTCCGCACGTGCTGAGCGAGCGCGGTATAAGACTGCGTCACTCGATTTGCTGCCCGCACGGGGAGCACTGAGTCGGGAGTCATCACGAGATCCGATCATTAGGCCCCGCAGGGCCGTCCGCCGACTTCCCAGTCGCTGAACAGGCAGCGGATCGCGGTTCTCAGATGCGGATGCCTATGAAGATGTGTCAAGCCTACCTCCTTGGGCAGCAAGACGCGGGCGCCTGGCCTCAGGCGTCGATGGCGGAGGCGTCCAGCCGGTAGGCACCGTCGACGATGAACTCCTTGCGCGGCGCCACCTCATTGCCCATCAGCATCTCGAAGGTGGTCTCGGCGATCAGCCCGTCGTCCACGGTCATCCGACGCAGCGTCCGATGCCGCGGGCTCATCGTCGTGTCAGCCAACTGGTCGGCATCCATCTCCCCCAGGCCCTTATAGCGCTGCGGCTCCTTGAAGTTCAGGTTCCGCTTGGTCAGCTCGGCGGCCTTGCGCTGATATTCGGCGTCGGAATAGGTGTAGATGAACTTCTCCATGCCCTTGCGCGGGTTGGTCAGCTCGAACCGGTGCAGCGGCGGCACCGCGGTGAACACCCGGCCGGCATCGACCAGTGGCCGCATATAGCGGAAGAACAAGGTGGCCAGCAGGCAGCGGATATGGGCGCCGTCGGAGTCGGCGTCGGCCATGAAGATGATCTTGCCGTAGCGCGCCGCATCCAGGTCGAACGTGCGACCGGAGCCGGCCCCCACCACCTGGATGATCGAAGCGCACTCGGCGTTCTTGAGCATGTCGCCGACCGAGGCGCGCTGCACATTGAGGATCTTCCCCCGGATGGGCAGCAGCGCCTGGAACTCTGAGTTGCGGGCCAGCTTGGCGGTCCCCATCGCCGAGTCGCCCTCCACGATGAACAGCTCGGTCCGGTCGACATCGGTGCTGCGGCAGTCGGCCAGCTTCGTCGGCAGCGAGGACGACTCCAGGGCATTCTTCCGCCGCTGCGCCTCGCGGTGCTGCCGGGCTGCCACCCGGGCCCGAGAGGCGCCGACCACCTTCTCCATCGCCGCCCGGGCCTGCGCCTTGGTCGCCCCCTTGGTCGAGGTCAGGAAGGCGGTCAGCTCCCGGTTGACGGCCTTGGCGACCAACCCGGCCACCGGCGGCGTGCCGAGCACTTCCTTGGTCTGGCCCTCGAACTGCGGCTCGGCGAGCCGTACGGTGACGACCGAGGTCATCCCCTCCAGCACATCGTCCTTGACGATCTCCTCCCCCGACTTCAGCAGCCGGGTGCCCTCCAGGGCGTTGCTGAACGACCTCGTCAGCGCGCGCTCGAAGCCAGCGACATGGGTGCCGCCCTTGGGGGTGGCGATGATGTTCACGTACGAGCGCGTGGTCGTCTCGTAGCCGGTCCCCCAGCGCACCGCGATGTCGATGTCGAGGTCGCGCTCGACATCGGTCGGGGTCATGTGCCCCGCGTCGTCGAGCATCGGCACGGTCTCGGTGAACCGGTCCTGACCCTGTAGCCGAACGACCTCGGTGACGGCCTCGTCAGGAGCCAGGAACTCGCAGAACTCCGCGATCCCGCCCTCGTGCAGGAAGCGTTCGGTGGTCACTTCGGCGCTGCGTTCGTCGTCGACCTGCAAGGCCAGCCCGGGCACCAGGAAGCTGGTCTGGCGGGCCCGGTTGTAGAGGTCGTCCAGGGAGAGCTGAGCGTCCTTGAGGAAGATCTGCCGATCCGGCCAATAGCGGACTCGGGTGCCGGTCACCCCCCTCTTGGTGCGACCGACCTTGCGCAGTCCACTGCCGGGGGTGAACTTCGCCGTCGGGCCATCGCCGTCGAAGATGCCCGGCGTACCGCGCCGAAACGACATCCCCCAGGTCGTGCCGCCCCGGTCCACTTCGACGTCGAGCCGGCTGGACAACGCGTTGACCACCGACGAGCCGACGCCGTGCAGACCGCCGGTCGCGTTGTAGGAGCCACCACCGAACTTCCCGCCGGCGTGCAGCTTGGTGAAGACGACCTCGACGCCGGACAGTCCCGTCCGGGGCTCGACGTCGACCGGGATGCCCCGGGCCTGGTCATGCACCGAGATGCTGCCGTCGCGGGCGAGGGTGATCTTGATCTCACGGCCGAACCCGCCGAGGGCCTCGTCGACGGCATTGTCGATGATCTCCCACAGGCAGTGCATCAGGCCGCGGGTGTCGGTCGAGCCGATGTACATCGCTGGGCGTTTGCGTACGGCCTCCAAGCCCTCGAGGACGAGGAGATGGCGGGCCTCGTAGTCTCGACTCTCCCGGCCCGGTTGGTCCGATGGGGCAGGCTTGGTGTTGGGCACGGTGCGAGGGTACCGTCGAGCCCTCTCGGGACCGAGTCGTTACACAAGAGTCATGGACCTGAGATGAGAAAAAGGAACATCAGAGCCTGGTTGGATGTTCACTGGGTGTACTGGTTCGATCGAGTCAACGGCCTGCCGGACGGCGTCTGATAGACAAGTCGGCAGCACGATGTATCGCCGGGCCAGTACGAGCACTCCGAACATGCAACAGCATGGCTGAGGAAGAGAGGCCACTATGACCACCACCGTCGTCGAAGAGACCGCTTTGAATGCGGCCGACCGCTGCGATCGCTGCGGAGCGCAGGCCTACGTTCGAGTCATCATGGCAAGCGGATTCGAGCTTCTCTTCTGTGCACACCACAGCAAGGAGCACGCGGACAAGCTCAAGCAGGTCGCCCTGCGCATCCATGACGAGACCGAGCGCATCAAGTAGCACTTCTCGAGAACGACTCGGCCCCTCGTACCACTGGTACGAGGGGCCGATCTGTTCTCCGGGCCCGCTGCTCGGGCAAGCCTCGCCGATTCCTGCAACGTTGCCACGGCCCTCGGCAGGCGCGTTTCAGTCCAGGTAGTCCCGCAGAACCTGGGAGCGGGACGGGTGCCGGAGCTTCGACATCGTCTTGGACTCGATCTGGCGGATCCGCTCGCGGGTGACGCCGTAGACCTTGCCGATCTCGTCCAGCGTCTTGGGCTGGCCGTCGGTCAGGCCGAAGCGCATCGACACCACACCTGCTTCGCGCTCGGACAAGGTGTCCAAGACATCGTGCAGCTGCTCCTGCAGCAGCGTGAAGCTGACCGCGTCGGCCGGCACCACAGCCTCGGAGTCCTCGATCAGGTCACCGAACTCGGAGTCGCCGTCCTCGCCCAGCGGGGTGTGCAGCGAGATCGGCTCGCGACCGTACTTCTGGACCTCGACGACCTTCTCCGGGGTCATGTCGAGCTCCTTGGCGAGCTCCTCCGGGGTGGGTTCGCGACCGAGGTCCTGCAGCATCTGCCGCTGCACCCGAGCGAGCTTGTTGATGACCTCGACCATGTGCACCGGGATGCGGATGGTGCGGGCCTGATCGGCCATGGCGCGGGTGATGGCCTGCCGGATCCACCAGGTCGCGTACGTGGAGAACTTGTAGCCCTTGGTGTAGTCGAACTTCTCCACCGCACGGATCAGACCGAGGTTGCCCTCCTGGATGAGGTCCAAGAACAGCATGCCGCGGCCGGTGTAGCGCTTGGCCAGCGACACGACCAGGCGGAGGTTGGCCTCCAGCAGGTGGTTCTTGGCCCGCCGACCGTCCTCGGCGATCCACTCGTAGTCATCGAGGTCGGAACGCTCCACCGTGACGGCGTCGTCGTTCAACATCTCGTCGGCGAACAGGCCGGCCTCGATCCGCTTGGCGAGCTCGACCTCCTGCTCGGCGTTCAGCAGCGCGACCTTGCCGATCTGCTTCAGATAGTCCTTGACCGGATCCGCCGTGGCGCCGGCCGCCATCACCTGCTGCTCGGGCTCGTCGGCATCGTCGGCCTCGGACAGCGTGAAGCCCTGATCCTCGGTGAGCTCGCCCTCCAGCTTGGCCTCCGTGGCCGGCTCGAAGGTGGACTCGTCGACGTCGTCCAAAGTCCGCTTCTTGCCGACCTTCACCACGACCTCGTCGCCGTCCACGGCGACCTCGACACTGGTGGCGCCGTTTCCGTCGTCGTCGGTGTCCAACTCGATGTCCTCGACCACCAGGTCGACGGCATCCGGCTTCAGCTCGGGGACCTCGGCGCCATCGCCCTTGGCGGCCGTCGCCTTCGCCTGTGGCGCCGCGGCCTTCTTGGCCGGCGCCTTCTTGGCGGGCCTCTTCTTCGCGGCAGCCTTCGTGGTCGCCGACGCATCCGCGTCCACAGCCTGCAGCCGAGCGGGCGCCTTCTTGGCGCTCGCCTTCTTCGCCACGGGAGCGCTGACCTGTTGCGCTCTGCCGGTCGCGGCCTCCACGGCCGGAGCTGACAGATGGACTTCGGAGGGGGGTGTCACAAAGAACCTCTCGGACGTACGAGTCGGGCGGTGCAGTCTGCTCGGCAAGCATGCTCACCGGGCTGGTCTGGTTTCAGGGCAGGCAGCGGCCCATTGGATGTCAATAGGTGCTCCAACGGACATTCTGACACGAAGTTCAAAGACTTCACGGATTGACCGGTTTTCGGCCCTTCAGTCGTCGCGGATCACCCCGTGACCGCGCTCACGATCGAGCGCCCTGGGACGGCGCGTCCTCGACGACGCGCCCTTCGACTACTCAGCCTTGACGGCAAGCACCGGGCAGCTGGCATCCAGCAGCACCCGCTGTGCATTGCTCCCCAGCAGCAGCTTGCCCACCGGCGAGCGTCGCCGCAGACCGATGACGATGAACTCGGCGTCGGTGCGGTTGGCTGTGCTGATCAGTTCCTCGGCCGGATCGAGGCCGTCGACGGTCGACGCCACCTCGTACGCCACGCCGGCCGCATCCAGCTCAGCGGTGAGCTCGGCCACCTCCGGCTCCGGCGAGGTGTGGACCACGATCAGCCGCGATCCGCGCAACCGGGCTTCGGACACGGAACGCTCCAGCGCCGCCCGGCCCTCCGGCTTGGGCGAATAGCCGACCACGATGACCGATTCAGCCGCCGCCGACCCACGCTCGGTCTCATCGGTCACGGCTTCTGACGGTGCCTGGGTCAGGGCCTCACTCACGGCGCGATCTCCCACAGGTGAACGGGTACGTTGGTGTGCATCAGCTCCAAGTAGGTCCGGAGCATGCCGCTCAAGGCCTCAGGCCGGGACTCCCCCGCCTGCTCCCGGCGCGACACCACGGCAGTCTGCCACGTGGCCCCGTTTGCTGCACGAAGGCAACGCTGCTCGATCACGTCCAGCAATCGACCGGACTCCGCATCTGAGACGCCCCACTCGGCCAGACCCTCGGCCGCCATCGGCAGCAGCCGGCGGACCACCAGCTCGGCTACCTTGACCTGGCCGATCCGCGGCCAGTAGACGTCGGCGTTGATGCCGTGCCGGATACCGGAGATGAAGTTCTCGTTCGCCGCCTGGAAGGACATCTGGGTCCAGATCGGCCGGTCCTGGGCAGCCAGCGCGCGCACCAGTCCGGCGAAGAAGGCGGCGTTGGCCAGGGTGTCGACCACCGTGGGGCCGGCCGGCAGCACCCGGTTTTCCACCCGCAGATGGGGCGAACCACCGCTGATGTCGTACACGGGTCGGTTCCAGCGATACACGGTGCCGTTGTGCAGCCGCAGCTCGTCCAACGTCGGCACGCCGCCGTCATCCAGCACGGCGATCGGATCCTCGTCGGTGCTGATCGGGAGCAGTGCCGGGAAGTAGTTGGAGTTCTCCTCGAACAGATCGAAGATCGAGGTGATCCACCGTTCCCCGAACCAGACCCGGGGCCGGACACCCTGGATCTTCAGTTCCTCGGCCCGGGTGTCGGTGCTCTGCTCGAACAGCGGGATCCGCGATTCAGCGACCAGCTCGCGCCCGAACAGGAACGGAGAGTTCGCCCCGACGGCCACCTGAACACCGGCCACCGCCTGCGCGGCATTCCAGTAGCCGGCGAACTCGTCCGGGCTGACCTGCAGATGCACCTGGGTGGAGGTGCAGTCCGCCTCCGGCATGATCGTGTCGGAGATCATCCGCAGCCGCTCCACGCCGTCGATGACGATCTCCAGGTCCTCCCCGCGGGCCGCGAAGACCTGCTGGTCGAGCAGCGAGTAACGCGGATTCTCGCTGACGTTCTCCAGCGTCGCGTGCTCCGGCATCAGCGTCGGCAGGATGCCCACCATCGCCAAGTGGATGCCGACCGCCTCGACCTTGTCCTCGGCAGCATTGAGCGCCCGCCGGATGGAGGTCTCGAACGACGCGAAGCCGCCCTCAGCCAACTGTCGGGGCGCGACATTGATCTCGATGTTGAAGCGCCCCAGCTCCGTCTGGAACGCCGGGTCGGCGATGGCTTCCAGCACCTCGGCGTTGCGCATCGCCGGTTGCATGTCGTCATCGACGAGGTTGAGCTCGATCTCCAACCCGGTCATCGGCCGATCGGCGTCGAAGTGTGACGCGGTCAGCATCCGCGCCAGTGCGTCGAGCCCGCGGCGGACCTTTTCTCGATGCCGTGTCCGATCCTCGCGAGAGAACTGCCTGGCTTCGACCTCTGCGCCCATGTGCCCATCCTGGCGCAACAACCTTGCAGAGTGCTACTGCCCTCGGTCGGCAAGATTCCCCTCACCCAACTACGCTCACGGTCGTGTCCGAGTCCCAGCTGATCGACCCTGCCCTCGTTGTCCCCGTCGCCGACCTGCGTCCGGTGCGTCGGGAGCATCACGGTGACCTCTTCGAGGACCCGTACGAGTGGCTGCGGGACAAGAACGACCCGGCGGTGATCGCCTATCTGGAGGCGGAGAATGCCTACACCGAAGCGCGGACCGCCCACCTGAAGGACCTCACCGAGGCCATCTTCACCGAGATCAAGACCCGGACCCAGGAGACCGATCTGTCGGTGCCGACCTACACGGTGCACACCGATCCCTCGACCGGTGCCGCCCTGGCGTACTGGTACTACACCCGCACGGTCGAAGGCCTGGAGTACGCCATCTACTGCCGGACGCCGGCACTGGCCGGCCCCGACTCACCCCCGCAGACCGACGGCCCGATCGGCGGTGAGGAGATCCTGCTGGATGGGAACGTCGAAGCCGACGGCGAGGAGTTCTTCTCCCTCGGTGCCTTCACCGTGTCCGGCTCCGGCCAGTTGCTGGCGTACGCGACCGACACCGCCGGTGATGAGCGCTTCCGACTCCGCGTCAAGGACCTCAGCACGGGCGAGTTGCTGGCAGACGAGATCGACGACATCGCGTACGGGGTCGCCTGGGCAGGCGAGGAGCACCTGTTCTACACCCGAGCTGACGCGGCCTGGCGCCCTCACCTGGTGCTCCGACACCGGCTCGGCACCGACCCCGCCGCCGACGCGGAGGTGCTCAGCGAGCCCGACGAACGATTCTGGGTCGGCGTCAGCGCCAGCCGGGACCGGCAGTGGATCGTGCTCGGCGCGGGAAGCAAGCTGACCAGTGAGTACCGACTACTGTCGGCCAACGATCCCGAGGGCGAGCCACGGCTGGTCGCCCCGCGACGCCAGGGGGTCGAGTACGACGTGGAGCCGGCCGGCGATCGGCTGCTGATCGTGCACAACGACGGTGCCACCGACTTCGAACTCGCGCAGGCCCCGTTGGACGCGACCAGCCACGAACAATGGACGCCGGTGCTGCCCCACACCCTCGGCATACGCATCCTGGACGTCGCTGCCTATTCCGACTATGCGGTGGTGTCGCTGCGGCGCGACGGGCTGACCGCGGTGCACGTACTCCCCCGCGACACCGACGGATCACTGCTCCCCGGCGCCGACATCGCCTTCGACGAGCCGCTGTTCGACGTCTACGCGGTGGGCGGTCCGAACTACGTCACTCAGACCATCCGGATCGGCTTCGACTCGCTGGTCACCCCGCCGACCGTGTACGACTACGATCTCGCCGCCCGCGAGTTGACCTTGCGTAAGCAGACCCCGGTGCTGCCCGGCCCGGACGGACGTGCCTACGACCCGAGCCGGTACGTCCAGGAGCGCGGCTGGGCGACCGCGACCGACGGCACCTCGATTCCCCTCTCGATCGTGCGCCGCGCCGATGTGCCCCTGGACGGGACGGCCCCCGCGCTGCTCTACGGCTACGGCTCGTACGAGATCTCGATCGAGCCCAGCTTCTCGATCCCCCGGCTGTCACTGCTGGATCGCGGCTTCGTGTACGCGATCGCGCACATCCGCGGCGGTGGCGAGCTCGGCCGATCCTGGTACGAACAAGGCAAGACCCTGACCAAGAAGAACACCTTCACCGACTTCATCACCGCCGCGGACTTCCTGGTCGAGCACGGTTACACCAGTCGGGATCGGCTCGCGGCGGCCGGCGGCAGCGCCGGTGGGATGCTGATGGGCGCGGTCGCCAACCTGGCTCCGGAGCGATTCCGGGCGATCCATGCCGCGGTGCCGTTCGTGGACTCGCTGACCACGATCCTCGACCCTGAGCTGCCGCTCACGGTGATCGAGTGGGAAGAGTGGGGCGACCCGCTGCACGACCCCGAGGTCTACGCCTATATGAAGTCCTACACACCGTACGAGAACGTCCGACCGATGGCCTATCCGGCGATCCTGGCGACGACGAGCCTCAACGACACCCGGGTCTACTACGTCGAGCCGGCCAAGTGGGTGGCCGCGTTGCGTCGGCAGGCGACCAACGGCGAGGAACGACCGATCCTGCTCAAAACCGAGATGGTCGCCGGACACGGCGGAGTCAGCGGGCGCTATCAGGCCTGGCGGGAGAAGGCGTTCGAGTACGCCTGGCTGATCGACCAGGTGGACTAACACTCCACGGCGAGAATCCGGCCGGCCGGGCCGGCGCCTGGGGCGCTGCTGTCCTCGCCGTCCCCGAAGTCGTTGACCGCGACATAGAGCGTCGGACCGGTGCCCAGATCGCCTGCCACGCAGTCGAACGCCGGCTGTGGCAACTCGACCCGATCGAGGATCTCACCGCCCTCGGCGATCCGGGTGCAGCTGCAGGTGCCCACGTCGGCCAGCCACACCGTGTGGTCGCCCGGGTCCAGGCTGATGCCGTCGGGATGCAGACCAGGGGTCTCGGCCCAGACCCGTCGATCGCTCAGTTGCCCGTCCACTCCCACCGCGTACGCCGTGATCCGGCTCCCCCAGGACTCCGCGACCAGCAAGGTCCGGTCGTTGTCGTCGAGCGCCATCCCGTTCGGGAAACGGAGGCCGTCGGCTACCCGCTCGGCGCTGCCGTCCGGTCGGACCAGAGCGACGAAACCCACTGGACCAGCCTGGTCGGCATCCACCTCGCCGTAGGCGAATCCGATGTTGTTGACGTACACGGAGCCGTCAGCTGCCAGCAGCACCTCGTTCCAGGGGTACTCGCCGAGCCCGGCAAGGGCCGGATGATCCGCGGCCAGCACTGGACGTGGCCCATCCGGGGTCGCCAGCAGATCGAAGCAGAGCGGGAAGCCACCGCCGCGAGCCACCTCCTTCGGCACCAGGTCAGGGCCGAGCCGATAGATGGCCCCAGCGGCCCAGTCGGCGTACCACAAGGCATCGTCGGACCAGCGAAGAGACTCAGGGAAGCCGATCCCGCCGCAGAGAACCTGGTGTGTTTGGAACGTCGTCATGACGGATATGACCCTCGGTGTGAGTATTTTTCATCGGTCTGGAACCTCAACATTTCCTGCATCGTTAGGGCAGGTCGGCAACGACTTCACTGCTGCACCCCGGTGTAGCGACGAATCGTTCCGGAACGACCCAGGGTGCATCTCAGGGTACTTTCAGGGCTCGAGTGGAATCCTGCACCGCACCCCGGACGTTAGATCTATTGCATAGGCAACGAAAGGGGCCGACGTGGTAGCACCAAGCACACGCAATCGAGTTTCTGACGGTATAGATGGCAAGGACGCGGTGGGCCTCTACCTGGAGGGCATCGCGAAGACTCCGCTGCTGACCGCAGCGGAGGAGGTCGAGCTCGCCAAGACGATCGAGGTCGGCCTGTACGCGGAGAAGATCCGCTCCGGCATGGTGACATCGGCTGAGCGCGGCGACAACCCCAGCCAGCCCACCGAGGAAGAGCTGGATTTCTTGATCGAGGACGGCCGCCGGGCGCTGCAACGGTTCGTGACGGCCAACCTACGGCTGGTCGTCTCGGTGGCCCGCAAGTACGGGCGCTCCCAGATGCCGCTGCTCGACCTGGTCCAGGAGGGCAACACCGGTCTGATCCGGGCGGTGGAGAAGTTCGACTACACCAAGGGTTTCAAGTTCTCCACCTACGGCACCTGGTGGGTCCGGCAGTCGATCAGCCGCGGCATCGCACAGCAGGGCCGGATCGTCCGACTCCCGGTGCATGTCGCCGAACAGGTCAACCAGGTCGGTGCGGTGCGTCGGACCCTCGAGCGTCGACTCGGTCGCGATCCGGAGCTGGAGGAGATCGCCGACGAGATGGGCATCGACACCGAGCGTGTGATGGACCTGATCCGATACGGCCGCGAGCATGTCAGCCTGGATGCCCCGGTCGAAGAGGGTGGCGACACCGCACTCGGTGACCTGATCGCCCGTGAGCCGATGCCCGGCCCGGACGAGGTCTACATGGACGCCGAGGAGCACCAGCGACTGGAGTCGATGCTGGACGAGCTGGATGAGCGGTCCGCCGATGTCGTGCGTCGTCGCTATGGTCTCGTCGACGGCCGGCAGGCCAAGCTCGCCGACATCGGCGCGGTCTGGGGCATCACTGCGGAGCGGGTCCGCCAGATCGAGCGGCATGCCATCGCCAAGCTGCGGAGCAAGACGGTGCTCGCCGCCTGAGATCCGAGCTGACATCTGTTGAAGCCCGTCCCCACCTCGGTGGGGGCGGGCTTCGTCGTGTTCCTGGCTCGAGCACCAGTACGTGTGGCCCCACTCGATCGTTCGTGGCCCGGGGGCGGTGGATGACCGTGTGCCGCTGCTATCTGCGGACGTCTGTGGCCCGTGGGCGCTGAAGGTCTCCGTTTCCGGCAGGGGTTGCGGTCGTTCTTGACCGTGCGGCGCGAAACGCTCCCCGGGCGACAGGTGGCACACCGCGGTCACCGGCGCTGCACCTCACCGCGCCGCCGGCGATCAACCCCGGCGCAGCGGACGGATCAGGCCTTCCTGAGCCACGGTGCAGACCAGTTGGCCGTCCTGGAAGAGCCGTCCGGTCGAGAGTCCCAGCGCTGAGGATGCTGAGGGCGACACCTGGTCATAGAGCAGCCAGCGGTCGGCCCGGAACGGACGGTGGAACCACATCACGTGGTCGAGCGAGGCGCCTTGGACGTTGAAGCCAAGGAACACCTCGTGCGGCGTCGTCGACGCCGACAGCAGGGTCAGGTCGCTCCCGTACGCCAGCGCGCTCTGGTGCAACCGAGGGTCGTCGGGTATGTCGCCGGCGGTTCGGATCCATACCCGGCTGCGTGCCGGATGCTCCGGATCGGTCAAGGTGCCGCCCCGACGTGAGTCACCGATGTAGCGGACCTCCAGCGCACCCCATTCGCTCTCCCAGAGCGATCGCGGGCGCCCGGTGACACTCGACATGACATCGCTGAGGATCGGGCACTCCTCCGGCGCAGGTACGTCGGACGGCATCGCGTCCTGGTGCTCGAACCCGTCCTCGGGACGATGGAACGACGACGCGGCGAAGAAGATCACCGAGCCGCCCTGCCGAGCCACCACGCGTCGGGAGGAGAAGGATCCACCGTCTCGCAGATTCTCCACGCCGAACACGATCGGCACGTCGGTCCGTCCCGGGCGGATGAAATAGGCGTGCATCGAATGCAGCCGACGGTCCGCCGGCACAGTGTCCGACGACGCCATCAGCGCCTGCGCCAATACCTGTCCGCCGAAGACCCGCTGCAGCGCAGTCTTCGGCTGCTTGCCTCGGTAGAGCCCGACCTCGATCTCCTCGAGCTCCAGCAGATCAAGCAGCTCACCTACGGACTGGGGCATGGGCGGAGCCTCTCGGGAGTGCAGGAGTGATGCGGGCGACGCGCTTTTTGTCGTCCGGATCGCGACGAACGAGCGAGACTTGGGCGGAGCTCATGCCCCACGGAGCGCGCAGCGCGACCGAAACACTGGGGCATGGGCGGAGTCTCTCACTCCTCGGTGCGGTCACGCTCGGCCAGGAATCGCTCGAACTCAGCGGCGATCTCGTCGGCGCTGGGCACCTGCTGGCTCTCGTCGGCGGCCATGGTGTCGTACTGCTGCTCCAAGGTCGCGACCAACTCCTGCACCTCGGTCGACTGGGCCATCTCGGCGTTGATGTCGGCCATGTTCGTGGCCGATGCCTCCCCCAGTGATTCCACAGGGACCGCCAGACCGGTCGCGCTGTTGAGCAGCCGAGTCAGTGCCAGCCCGGCCTCGGGGAAGGCGGCCTGGGCCAGATAGTGCGGCACATGTGCGGCGAAGCCCATCGCTTTGCGGTCCAGCTGTCCCAGTCGGTACTCCAGCAGCCCGGTGAAGCTGGCGGGCACCTCAACCCGGTCGATCCAGCTCCGATAGCCCTTGACCAGCTCAGTGTCGGTAGCGTGGGCGGTCGCCATCACCGGGCGGGTATGCGGCACCGCCATCGGGATGCCGTGCAAGGTCACCGTCAGCCGCACGTCCAGCACCTCGATCAACCCGATCACCGCGGCGGCGAGTCGTTCCCACTGCACATCAGGCTCCGGCCCGCTCAGCAGCAGGAACACCTCGCCGTGCTCATCGGTCACCTTGTGCAGCCGCAACTGCAGATCGGCGTACGAGCGCCACTGGTTGGTGTCGTAGATCATCGCGGGCCGCCGGCTGCGGTAGTCGTGCAGCTGGTCATGGTCGAACTCCGCGACCACCTCCGACTCGAGTTGCTCGATCAGGTTGGCGGTCAGGATCCGGCCCGCCTGGCCAGCATCAATGAACCCGTCCAGCTGATGCAGGAGCACCGGACGATGGCCAGCGAGGCCAGCCAGCACATCCTCGTGCACCGTGTAAAGCAGTCGTGGGTCCATCATGAGACCAAACCTACTTGGACGCCGACGTTGCCCCATCCGCACCAGGCGCGTTGTCGCGGTCCGCCGCTGGGCCAGGTGCTAGTGGATCGACGGCTGCCGCTGTCAGGCAGTCGTCGCCGACCTGAATCGTCCGGGCCGGAATCCTGCCGTCAGCGGCGAGACAAAACCGGTGGCGATCTCCTCGGCGAGCAGTTCACCGGTGAGGAGGCCCTGGGTCGCCCCGCTGTGGCTGAAGGCGACGTACAGGCCGGGAATCTCCTCGATCTGGCCGTAGACGGGCTCGCCGTCGGCGGGGACGGGCTTGTAGCCTGATCCGATGTGGTCCAGTTCGAGCCTCGGATGCCCGTCGAGCACCCGGCTGCCCTCTTCCAGCAGTCGCCGGACGACGTCGTCCGGGATCTCGAGAGAGCCGTCGTCGGCGACGATGATCGAGCGCTCGGACCATCCGGAGTCCATGGCGAGGGCACCGTCGACGGTGCGCCTGATGGCGACGTGCGGGGTGTTGAGTGTCGCGGCGAGCGGGGTGTCGAGCGGCTTGGTGAAGGCGACGAACGCGGCCGGGCTGGAGGTGCCGAGGTGAATTCCGAGTTCGTCGAGTTGGCCGGGCACCGACGGTCCGGTGGCCAGCAGCACCGCGTCGGCGCGGAGGTCCGGTCCGGACGCGGTCCGCACGCCTACGGCGCAGCCGCCCTCGACGATCGGGCTGCACCTGCCGGCATCCTCGATCACCACCCCACCTCGCTGGACCACCTCGGCGGCGAGAATCGCGATCACCGACGGCAGGTCCACCCAGCCCTCGCCGGGATTGAAGATCGCCCCCTCGGCGGCGATGGCGGCCGGGTCCACGCCGGGCGCGACCGCGGGGATCTCTTCGGCGCCGACCCAGCGAGTCGGATAGCCGCGCTCGCGCTGCAGGGCGAACAGCTCGCGCAGCGACTCGCCGCCGGCCTCGTCGGCCCACATCAGCCCGCCGGTGAAGCGCAGATAGCGTGCGGATTCGGCATGCTGCGCCGCCCAGGTACGCCAGCGTTCGATGCCGGTGACCCGGATCGAGTAGTACGGCAGCGGCCAGTTCGACGCCGCGTTCAGCCAGGCGAGGGAGCGTCCGGAGGCACCGCTGGCCAGCCGCTGCTCCGTCACCAACGTCACCCGCACACCTCTTCGGGCGAGCTGGGCGGCGGTCGAGGCGCCGAAGATCCCGCCGCCGAGAACCGCGACGTGCCGATACTGCAGAGTGCTCATCCTGGTTTCCTTCGGTTCACGCGATCGAGTGGTCAGCGCCGGGCGGCGCCGGCATGCACACGCTCGATCAGCTCGAGCACGGCAATGGCATCGGCCGGATCGACGGGTACAGGTCCGCCGCGCCGAATCGCGTCAGCGAGCTGGCGGTAGAACGCGCCGTAGTCGCCGCGCTCGGTCGGGACCGCAGTGAGCGTGGGCTCCGCCCCGGCGACACCCCAACGGCTGGGCTCAGCGACCCCGAAGTCAGGGCTGCTCGGCGAGACACCCGCAGCGAGGGCCGCTTCCTGGCCATCGAGACCCCAGACCGTGTAGCCGCCGGCCGCGCCGAGGACCCGGAATCGTGGTCCGAACTGCGGGGTCAGCGAGCTCATCCACAGATGTGAGATCGTCCCCGAGGCATGCTGGAGGGCGAGGAACGCGTCGTCCTCGGCCACTCCGCCCGGACGGCGCACCGCCAGCTCGGCGTACACGTCGGCAACTGGGCCGAACAGACCCAATGCCTGGTCGATCACATGCGTACCGAGGTCATAGAGGATGCCGCCGCCGGTCGCCACGGACGCCTCGATCTTCCACGACTGGCGAGGCGTCGGCTTCCACCACTCGAACCGCGACTCGAACCGGCCGATCGTGCCTAGGACGCCTTCGTCGACGAGTCTGCGCACGGTGAGGTAGTCGCCGTCCCAGCGCCGGTTCTGGAACACGGTCAGCCGGCGCCCCGCCTGGGCGGCGTGCGCGACCAGGGCACGCCCTTCCGCACCGGTCACGGTGAACGGCTTGTCGACCACGACGTCGGTTCCCGCGTCGATCGCGGCCGTGGCCAGTTCCGCATGGGACGCCGGCGGTGAACCGATCACCACCAGATCGAGCTCGCTTGCGCGGGCGAGCAGCTCGTCGATCGTCGAGACGACGGCTGCTCCTGGATGCAGCCGGGCGGCCTCGGCGGCACGGTCGGCATTGCCCGTCACGATCACGTCGAGCGAGTACTCGGGCGACGAGGCGAGGAACGGGCTGTGGAACACCCGCCCCGAGGTGCCGAATCCGACGACAGCGGTGCGGATCACGCCGTCGTGGTGTGGAGTGGGGTCGCTCGTCATCAAATGTCTCCCAGGTCGATGGTTGAGACCGGTGTCACTGCATCCGCACACTATCCCCAAGACCTGGGAGCGTCAACGCGCTCCGCTTGCCGCGACTGTGGACATCGTTGCCGGGATGTGCCACGATGACGGTGGTGATACCGGTATCACCACCCAGCCACCGGATCCATGAAGGGAATCCCAGCCTTGCTCAAGTTCAACGAGGAAGAATTCACAGCTCAGCTCGCGAGCGCCGCAGCGCTCCGGCCCGGGATCGAGGCTTTGGCCGCTCAGCTCGGGGACGGCGTGAAGAACGTCTACTTCCTCGGTGCCGGCGGCTCGTACGCCGAGATGATGCCGTACGCCCTCCTCCTTCAGACGAAGTCGACCCTGCCGGGTGTCGCCGCCGTCGCGCAGGAGTTCATGCTCGTCCCCGACACCGCCTTCGGCGAGGGCTCTGTTGCGGTGTTCGTATCGGCGACCGGCTCCACGCCCGACGTCAACAAGGCCATCGACTGGGCCAAGGCGAAAGGAGCGGTCACCGTCGGCTTCACGGGAGACGCCGACAGCCCGTTCGCCCAGGCACTCGACCACGTCTTCCTCTCCAGCGCCCACTCCTACGACATCCAGCTGCTGCTGCTGGTGACCGGCCTGCTTCAGCGCCGCGGAGAGTTCGCGGACTACGAGAGGTTCGCCGATCAACTCGCGCTGCTGCCGTCGCTGCTGGTCGATGTCGCGAAGCAGGCCGACTCCAAGGCATCGGTCTTCGCCAACAAGCACCGAGACGTCGAGTACCTGTTCGTGGTCGGCTCGGGCAACGTGTGGGGATACGCCTACCTGTACTCGATGTGCGTCCTCGAGGAGTGTCAGTGGCTGCACACCACCCGGGTGCATGCCGCCGAGTTCTTCCACGGCTCACTTGAGCTGATCGAGAAGGACACCACGACGCTGCTCTTCTACGGTGAGGACGAGACCCGCCCGCTGATGGATCGGGTACGCAGCTTCGTCGACCTCTACTGCGACGACGTCACCGTGTTCGACACGGCGGACTACCCACTGGAGGGCATCGACCCGAGCTTCCGCGCGTTGCTCTCGCCGCTGGTGATCGGCACGGCCGCGAGTCGCCTCAGCACCCACCTCGAGCTCGTCCGCAACCACCGGCTGGATGTGCGCCGCTACTACCGCGTCGTCGAATACTGAGATACTGCACGCCGTGAAGGTCCTCGGCTTCGGCGACAACGTCATCGATCGGTTCATCGACCGGAAGATCGACTACCCAGGAGGCAACTGCGTCAACTTCGCCGTGTTCGCCCGAGAACTGGGGGCCGACGCGGCATATATGGGCGTGTTCGGATCGGATGATTCAGGAGCGTTCCTCCGGTCCGAACTCGCCACCCTCGGCCTGGACACCTCGCGTTCGATCGTCCGCGAGGGTGAGACGGGGATCGCGATGGTCGAGGTCGTCGACGGCGAGCGGGAGTTCCGCGGCGGCAACGACGGCGGTGTGACCGTCCGCGAGCCGATCATCCTCGACGAGGCGGACTTGGCGTACGTGGCCGGTTTCGATCTGGTGCACTCCAGCGTCTACTCCACGACCGAGAGTCAGCTGCCGCGGCTGGCCGAGACCGGCGCGCTGGTTGTCTACGACCTGTCCAGTGAGGAGCAGTTCCGCTCGCCTGACTACCTCTCCCCGCTGGCGCCGCACCTCGACCTCGTCCTGCTGTCCTGTTCCGATCTCAGCGAGCAGCAGACGGCGGAGACGCTTCGATCCGTCCTTGCTGCCGGTGCCGGCATGGCGCTCGGCACCCGTGGCGCCGCTGGGGCCCTGCTCCTCCACCGGTCACAGCTCTACCGTGCCGCTGCCGCGCCGCTTGCCGATACCCGGCCCGTCGCCGACACGATGGGCTGTGGCGACGCACTGCTGGCTGCGTTCGTGTGCTCGCTGCTCGAATCCGGCTGGCGCAAGGGCGTGCCGCCGACGCCCAGCGCGATCGAGGCCGCCCTCGCCGCAGGATCGGCTTTCGCGGCCGAGCAGTGCTATGTCTACGGTGCGTTCGGCCACGGGCGCCCGACCCCGCAAACCCGCTAGGATTCGGAGGCATCGCAGCTCGTCACGGTGAAAGGGGAGCGATGTCGTCTCGCCGACCCAGGTCGGTGGCTTCTCCGACCGTGGCCGCGGTGGCCGCGGAGGCGGGGGTTGCCAAGGCGACGGCGGCGCGCACCCTCGGCAACTACGGCGCGGTGAGCCCCGAGGCGCGAGCCCGGGTGCTCGAGGCCGCGGCGCGACTGCGCTACCGGCCGAACAGCCTCGCGCGGAGCATGACGACCGGGGTCACCCACACGATCGGCGTGGTCGTCGCCGATATCGGCAACCCGTTCTTCGCCGGTGTGCTGCGTGGCATCGCCGATGCCTGTGACGCGACGGACTACACCGTGATCGTGATGAGCGCCGACGAGAGCATCGCCAAGGAGAGCTCTGCGATCGGCGTGCTGATGGACAAGCAGGTCGACGGAATAGTCCTCGCCTCTGCCGCGTGGCGGCCGGACCAGACGGCACACATCCAGGAGGCGATGAGCCGCGAGATCCCGATCGTGCTGGTCGACCGCATCGTTCCCGGGCTGGAGCTCGACGCAGTGGTGATCGACAACCGGCAGTCAGCCCGCGATGCCGTCCGGCGCTTCGTCGCGGTCGGTCACCGCAGGATCGCGTTCGTCTGGGGGCCTTCGGCTCCCGAGCGGCCGCTGGAGCGGGAGCGACTGCTGTCGGTGACCGATACGTGGCTGTGGAGTTCAGCTGAGCGGCTGCGCGGATACTTCGACGCGCTCGACGAGGCCGGCATCGTGTTCGATCCGCTGCTGGTGAGCAACTGCCGGCTCAATGAGGCGGCCACGGTCGATTCTGTCCGCGCCATGCTCGCCCTCCCCGACCCTCCGACTGCTGTGCTGACCACCGAGACCACAGCCACGGTCGGCGTGCTGCGCGCGACTCGGGACTCCCGCTTCGCTTATCCCGGCGACATCTCGGTGATCGGATTCGACGACAGTTCCTGGGCCAGTGTGATGGAGCCGCCGCTGACGATGATCGCCCAGCCGATGCGCGAGCTCGGCCGGGTGGCCGCCGAGCTTGCGTTCGCGCGGATCGGCGGCGATCGCGGAGACGCCGCGGTCGAGACGCTGCCGGCGACATTCAACTCCCGTGCCTCGGTCACGGCTCCGAGACCGCAGGTGAGTCTCAGCGACGACGACGGACGTTGAACCCGAGCATTGCGCCGCGGTGGTAGTCCTCGGCGAGCAGCACCCGGCGGCCGGTACGGGTCAGGCAGGTCTCGGTGACCAGCAGCCACGGACCCAGGCCGGTCAGCCGATGCCGGTCGGCGATCTCGGCGGGTAGTTCGACAGCGCTGATCCGTGCCACCGAGGTGGTGACCTCCCGGCCGTGGGCCGCGAGAGCTCCGGTCAGGGATGTCGACCAGTCCCGGTGGCCGAGCGGTCCGGGCAGCGCGTCCCGCAGCAGATGGTCGATGCTGAACACCAGTGGCTGGTCGTCGCCGTAGCGCAGCCGCTCCAGACGGATCAGCGGCGTACCGAGTTCGACCGCCAGGCTCTGCGCCTGCTGCTGGTCGGCAGCCACCTCTGCCACCGAGAACACCGACGTCGTCACCCGGTAGCCGAGTCTGGTCAGCATCTCGGCAACTCCCTCGTAGCGGGTGATCGGCCGTTCCACGATGTCGGCGGCCAGCGCGGAGACGAACCGGCCCTTGCCTTGCACGGCGTCGACCAGGCCCTCCTCCTCCAGCCGCTTGAGTGCCTCCCGGACCGTTGAGCGAGCAACCTCGAACCGCTCGGCCAGCCGGGTCTCGGTGGGCAGGCGGTCGCCCGGGCCCAACCCGTCATCGGCGATCAGTCGGGCGATCGCCTCGCGCAGCGAGAGCGCCGTCATTGCGGGAACCCACCCAGGTGCCCGCAGGTGCTGGCTGCGGCCCGCGTACCAGCTTCCAACGCGTCCGGCACGGGCGCCAGGTCGAGCCGGGCGGCGATGAACCCGGCGATGAAGCTGTCCCCCGCACCAGTGGTATCGACCACCTCGGCCGGCGTCGCCGCGCATCGCCAGCTCTGACCTCCAGTGCAAGCCAGGACTCCTAAGGCGCCCATGGTGACCACGGCCAGCGCGGCACCACCGGTGAGCGCCTCCTCAGCGGCATGCTGCGCACCGGGCTCGTCCTCACCGACCGAACAGAAGGCCACATCCAGGTTCGCGAACCCCGACGACACGGCACAGTCCTGGCTGATCGTGACGCGCGGGTTCAGCGTTCGCAGCCGAGCCACCAGCGCAGCCGCCTGCGGCACCATCCCGAGGTGCACCCAGTCGTGGCCGGCGATCAGGTCGAGGTCTGCAGCCGAGGGACAGTAGCCGGCTGTGACGCCGAAGTCCTCGCGCTCGAACACGCGATCGCCATCGGTGGTCAGCCGGATCTCGGTGAGGGCGGTCGAGCCCTCCGCGACGACGAGTCCCGCGGTCCCCACCCCGTGGCCATCGAGCGCATCGGCGATCAACCGGCCATCCTCATCCGCCCCGACCGCCCCGAAGTAGCTGACCGGCGAGCCGAGCAGCCGAAGCTGCACGGCCACGTTCACGGCGTTGCCCCCGATCAGGAGCGGCCCGCCCAGGTAGCGGTCGATGGTGTTGTCGCCGACCGCGGCGACCCGTCGCACCTCAGTAGTCCAGCCGGCGATAGTAGCGACGCGTGGTGAGCGGATGGTCACGCAGCACCTCCAGGTGAGCGCTGACCCGTTCGAGCACGGTCGCGATCAGCACGTGCGGGATCAGGGCGCGAACCTGCGGGGAGACCCCGGGGAGTGCGAACTCGGCCGTGTCGATGACGGTCATCCGGTCCGTGACCGACGGTAGCCAGCGCTCGACGCGCTCGACCAGCGGGCGCGATGCGTCGTCGCCCTTGAACACCAAGACGCTGACACCTGCCTCCACCAGCTCGAGCGTGCCATGGAAGAAGTCCGACGCGTGTACGGGGCGGGTCCGGATCCACTGCATCTCTTCCAGGATGCAGGTGCCGTAGTACCAGGCCTCGGTCCACGCCGGTCCGGCAGCGGTCAGGATGTGGTAGTCGTCGTGCTGGATCGTCTGGGCGATGGCGGCAGCCCTCGGCTCGAAAGCCTTCTTGATCTCGACCAGCAGACCCGGAAGCCGAGTCAGTTCCGCCAGCGTGGCCTCGAGCTCCTCGTACCGGCCAAGACCGTTCAGCAGCGTCAGCGCGATCACCAGGGACTGCAGATAGAAGGACTCCGAGGAGGTGTCGTCCTCGGCGAACGCGGTGAAGGTGTAGTCCGCCTGGGTGGCGACCGGTGAGTCCTGGTGCGCGGTGAGGCTGATCACCCGGGCACCTCGCTGCTGCGCGTAGTCCAGCACGGCCACGGCTTCCCGGGTCGTGCCCGACAGCGACGGGATGACCACGATGGACCGCGAACCGAGGTTGGCCGACCCCACGGCAACGAGTTCGGCCGCGTTCTCCAGATACACCGGGAAGTCGCAGCGGCGGGCGATCAGCTGCGCCGCGGGCTCCATCAGCTTGCCGGCACCGCCGGCACCGAGGAAGAAGAGATTCTCCGCTCCCTCGGCCCGCAAGGTTTCGACCACCTGCTGCAGCGGACGGCTGAGGGCGAGGGCTCCGTTCTGGATCCGTAGGAATCGGTCGGCGTCGAAGTTGAGCAACTGAGTGGTCCTCCGTGGTGTCTGATAGCGGACCGGGTCCGGGCCGCAGAAGTTGTCCGACAACAAGTATGAATAGTCGGATGATAGAGGTCAACCACGCCATCCACCGATCCCTGGGCATTCAGACTCTTGCCAGGATCAGCTGATGTGGTTAGGCTCACGCCCACACAGATACCGGTCTCAACGCGGGTCCTGAAGCCTGGCGCCGCGGCGAATGGCCACCAGCTACGGAAGGGTTCGGTCTGAACATGAGGACAACACGTTGGAAGGCCGTCGTCGCTGCGGCGGCCAGTGTCGTGCTACTGGCGGCCGGCTGCGGGGCGCCAGCACCGGGAGGCGGATCATCGGATCCGGTGGACCTGAGTCAGGTCGACTACAGCGGCACCATCTCCATGGTCAACAAGTTCTCCGACCCGAATGTCTCGAAGTACTTCCCGGCGATGGCGGAGGAGTTCGAGAAGGCGCATCCTGGGGTCACGGTCGAGGTCCAGCAGGAGTCCGACCAGGGTTACAAGGACAAGATCAAGGTGCTCGCGTCCTCCAACAGCATCCCCGACATCTACTTCGCCTGGCCCGGCTCGTATGCCAAGCAGTTCGTCGACGCAGGGCTGGCGATCGATCTCACCTCCGTGCTGGGCGAAGGCACCGAGTGGAATCAGACCCTGGTGCCGAGCGCGGTCGGCGCCGGTGTGTTCGACGGCAAGAACTACGGCGTGCCGGTCGATCTCGACGCGAAGTTCATGTTCTACAACAAGAAGATCTTCGCCGACAACGGCTTGTCGGTGCCGACCACGTTCGAGGAACTGCTCAGCACCTGCCAGGCCTTGAAGTCGAAGGACATCACACCGGTGAGCTTCGGGAACAAGAACGGGTGGCCGGCTCTGCACTACGTGACGCAGCTGAATGCGTACAACGTGCCACCCGAGACGCTGGCGAACGACTACACCGCGGAGAAGGGGTCCTTCACCGACCCAGGCTACGTCACCGCGCTGGCGCAGTTCAGGCAGCTGGTCGACGAGTGCACGACCGTGAGCAAGACCGGCAACGGCATCGATCACAACGACGCGAATGTCGCGTTCGCCAGCGGCAAGTCGGCGATGATGTACCTGGAGTCCCTGGAGATCGGGGATCTGAAGGACACCAAGCTCGACAAGGACGGCTACGGACTCTTCCAGCTGCCGGCCGCCAGCGACGCCAAGGGCGATCCCACCTCGCTGGTGGGCGCGCCTGACCTCTTCATGGTCAACCCCAGCTCGAAGAACCCCGGCCTTGCGGTCGAGTTCTTGAAGTTCGTCGTGTCGAAGGAAGGTGCGGCGAAGATGCCCGAGCTGATGCACGGGTACCCGAGCCCGGTCAAGGACTCGCTCGACCCCAAGACCACCGATCCACATGTCATCGAAGCAATGGACAAGCTGGGTAAGGCATCGAGTCTCGCGATCTGGCTCGACACCGTGACCTCTCCTCAGGTGGCCCAGACGTATCTCGCCGGCGGTGAAGCACTGGTGGGCGGCAGCGGTACGCCGGAGAGCGTGATGAAGTCGGTGCAGCAGACGGCTGCCGGTTCATAGCATGAGCAGTGTCACCGACACCGAAGCGCCGCTCGCTCCCGAGAGCCGTCGATCGGACAAGTCCGCGAAGCGCCGGAGGATCCTCGGCTGGCGCTCGTTCATCTGGGTCGTCCCTGGCCTGCTGCTGATCGGCGTCTTCGTCTACTACCCGCTGGTGCAGAACATCTACCTGAGCTTCTTCCAGTGGTCGGTGTTCAAGCCGACGCCGGCCTTCGTCGGCGCCGCGAACTACATCAAGGCGGTGGGCGATCCGATCTTCTGGCGGTCGATCTTCAACAACACCGCGTACGCAGTCGTGTCGCTGGTCTTCCAGGTGGTCGGTGCCCTCATCATCGCCGCGCTGGTGGAAGGCTTCGTCCGCAAGCGCGGCGGCCTGCTCCGGGCGATCTACTTCATCCCGTCCGCGATCTCGCTCACCGTGGCCGGCCTGCTGTTCTACTTCATCTACCAGCCGGACAGCGGGCTGCTGAACGAGTTCCTCCGCATCGTCGGGCTCGGAAACTTCGCGCAGGCCTGGCTCGGTCAGGAGTCGACGGCGATCTGGGCGATCATCGTGATGAGCCAGTGGCAGAGCTTCGGCTACACCACGCTGCTCTACTCGGTCGCGATCCAGCGGATTCCGAAGGAGCTCTACGAGGCCGCCGACCTCGACGGAGTCGGCGCGCTCGGCCGGATCTGGCACATCACGACCCCACTGGTCCGGGAGATGAGCACACTGCTGATCATCGTCACCATGACCGGGGCATTCCAGGTGTTCAACGAGGTGATGGTGATGACGGCCGGCGGGCCGAACAACAGCAGCCAGGTGCTGGGCACCCGGCTGTACGACGCGGGCTTCATCAACAACGACTTCGGCTATGCGGCGGCCATCGCCACCGTGCTGTTCCTGATCACGACGATGCTCGCCGTCGTGCAGCTGTGGATCTCTCGGAGGAGGCGAGTGGAATGGTGACCGCGACCATCAATCGAAGGGTGACCAGGCTCGGCTTCGCCGGAATCGTGCTGCGGTTGCTGATCTGGGGCATCCTGGCGATGGCGGTGCTGATCGTGGTCATCCCGTTGCTGTGGATGCTGATGAGCAGCCTGAAGGTCAACCAGGAGTTCCTCGCCGACCCCTTCGGGCTGCCGACCACGATGTTCTGGCAGAACTATGTGGATGCCTGGAATCTCGGCGTCGGCCAGTACATGTGGAACAGCGTGGTCGTCACCATCGTTTCCATCACCGCCACCACGCTGATCAGTGCCTGGGCGGCGTTCGGCCTGACCAAGCTGACGATCCCGTTCTCGCAGCCGGTGCTCTTCCTGATCGTCGGTGGCATGATGCTCTCCCCTACCGTGGCGCTGATCCCGTTGCTGCGCATCCTTCAGTCGCTGGGGATCTACGACTCCCTGCTGGGTCTGACCGTGCTCTACACCGCGTTCCGGATCCCCTTCACCACGTTCCTGATCCGCTCCTACATGGTGGATCTGCCATTCGAGGTCGACGAGGCCGCCCGGCTGGACGGCTGCTCCCGGGCGCAGCAGTTCTGGCGCGTCGTGCTGCCGATGTCGATGCCGATCATCGTGTCCGCGATCATCCTGAACTGCCTGTTCGCCTGGAACGAATACCTGTTCGCCTTCATCTTCGTCAGCAGCACCGACACCATGACCCTGCCGGTCGGGCTGGCGAGCCTGGCCGGAAAACTGTCCACGAACTACCCGATGATCTTCGCCGGCATGACCCTGGCGTCGGCCCCGATGATCGTGGCCTTCTTCGCCGCCCAGCGGTTCTTCGTCCGCGGTCTGGCCGAGGGCATCGGGAAGTAGCACGGGCAGGTTCGGCTCAGTCCCAGAGCCGGCCGCGCGCCGCGGCGATCGCCGTCATGACTCGCTTCTCCGATACCGATACCCTGGTTCGCAGATTCTGCGCGAACAGGCTGACCCGGAGCTCTTCCAGCAGCCAGCCGATCTGGTCCAAGTCATCGGGCAACGGTCCGGCTGGTGCCAGGTCACAGACGGCGGCATACGCGTCCTCGCAGCGTCCGATCACCTCGGCTCCTCGCTGGTCACGCGCCGGGGACGACAACAACGCGGTGATCCGCTGCTCGGCGGCCGTCAGATAGCGCGGCAGGTCGGCCAGGTGCTCGTACGGGGTCGCGGCCACGAATCCGGCGAAGACGAGGTTGCCGACCTGCTCGGAGATGTCCTCGGCCGCCGCCGGGCTGACGGCCGCTGCCCGCGGCAGCGAACGGAGCACCTGCTGGCGAAGCGCGAGGGTTCGGGCGACCACGCTGACGATCGAGCGCATCTGGTCGGCGTTGTCGACCCGGACCGTGTCGCACAGCCGCCGGAAGGCCTGCTCGTCACGGGTCTCCTCACCCTCGGCTCTCCGAATCAGCTCCCCGACCGAGGCGAGCCGGGCGTCGGCCAGCAGCGCCGGCACCGAGTCGTACGGGCCGGTGCCCAGCGACAGCTTGTCGGCGTTGCCGAGATGGGAGATCACCCACTTGGTCGGGTCCGGGGTCTGCAGTTGGACCAGTCGACGCAGGCCGCGCCGGTGGCTGCTGCGCTGTCGATCCGAACTCTCGGCCACCAGCAGCCCGACGGTGGATCCTTCGTCGACCAGCGCTGGGTAACCGATCACCTGGTGCCCGGCTCTTCTCAGCTCGACAGTCGGCGCGATCGTGCCGAACACCCAGTCGGTCGCACCTCGGTGAGTATGCTCGGCGGCCGCCCGGCTCAGTGTCTGCTGCACCTTCGGCGCCAGCTGTTCGGCCAACGCGCCGAGATCCTTGCCGACCGCCACCTCACCCCCCGTGCCAGACGACGAGTCGCTGACGATCACGAAGGTGATCCGCAGGTGCGCCGGCACCCGGTCCAGGTCGATGTCGGCAGGTTCGACCCGCTCGCCGGTCAGACCACGGACGGCCCGGGCCAGGGCCTGCGGGAGCGACTCCCGGACACCACCGGGCGCCGGGTGCTCGGCCAGCCAACGCAACGCGCGGGATGCGTACTCCGGCGCTGGGACGAGGGACTTGCGGATGGTCTTCGGCAGAGCGCGGATCAACTCGGTGACCAGCTCAATCCGCATCCCCGGTACCTGCCAGGAGAACGGCACGTCGTCGACCTGGTTAAGGATCGCCAGCGGAATGGTGACGCTCACCCCGTCGCGAGGATCGCCCGGCGAGAACCGGTAGCCGACCGCCAGCTCGTGCTCGGCGCCCGGACTCGACACCCCAGTCCCGGGAGACCAGGTCCAGTGATCGGGAAACGCCGCCCCGCCACCGGTCGGATCGGCGATCACCAGGTCATCGATGGTCATGGTGAGCAGGTCTGGTTGCTGCTGTCGGACGTCGCGCCACCACCGGTCGAAGTGGGCGCCCGAGGTCACCTCAGCCGGCACGCGAGCGTCGTAGAAGTCGTAGATGACCTGGTCGTCGACCACCAGGTCCCGGCGCCGGGTGCGCTCCTCCAGCTCGGCCGCTTCGCGGCGGAGCCGTTGGTTGGCTTCGAAGAATCGGTGCCGGGTCCGCCACTGGCCCTCGACCAAGGCCGAGCGCAGGAAGATCTCCCGGGCTTCGATCGGGTTCACCTTGGCGTAGGCGACCCGGCGACCGGCGACGATCGGCACCCCGAACAGACTGACCGTCTCGTACGCTAGCACGGCCGCCTGCCTGCTCGACCAGTGCGGCTCGGCGTAGCTGCGCTTGAGCAGGTGCCGACCGACCTCCTCGACCTGGCCGGCGGTGATCGGGGCGACCGTGCGGGCCCACAGCCGGGTGGTCTCGACGATCTCGGCGGCCATCACCAGGGGTGGCTGGGTCTTGGCCAGCGACGAGCCGGGGTTGATCGCGAACCGGGTGCCGCGCGCACCCAGATATTCCCGCAGCGGTGCCCTGCCGCGGCGCCGTTGGCCCTGGGCCGGCTTCTCCTCGCGCAGGTCGGCCAGTCCGATCTGGGACAGCAGCCCGGTCAGGATGGCGGTGTGCACGCGTTCGATCGGAGCCGGTGCGTGGTTGCGCTGCAGCTTCAGGTCCCGGGCGATGTCCCGCAGTTGGCCGTGCAGGTCCTGCCACTCCCGGATCCGGAGGAAGTGCAGGTACTCGTCCCGGCACATCCGCCGGAAGGCGTTGCCGGACAGGGTCTTCTGCTGGCTGCGCAGGTAGTCCCAAAGTCGCAGATAGGCCTGGAAGTCGCTGCCGTCCGGATCGGGAGCTGCCGCTTTCGCATCACCGGTCTTGTTGTCGTCGGCGCCCGCGTCACCCGAAGGCAGCGGCGCCCAGAAGCGCCGGTGCAGTGCTTCGGCCTTGTCCCGGTCCTCTGCCGGCCGTTCTCGCGGATCCTGGATCGACAGGCCGGCCACGATGATCATCACCTCGGCCAGGCATCCCAGTCGTTCGCCGGCCAGCAGCATCCGGCCCATCCGCGGGTCCACCGGGATCTGTGCCAGCCGGCGACCGATCCCGGTCAGTCGGGGCCGCTCCCCCAAGCCGGAGGACAGGGCACCCAGCTCGATCAGCAACCGCAGGCCGTCGTTGATCTGGCTGGCGTCCGGTGCCTCGACGAACGGAAAAGTCGCGATCGCACCCAGATCGGCGGCAGTCATCTGCAAGATCACCGAGGCCAGGTTGGTGCGCAAGATCTCCGGCTCGGTGAACTCCGGCCGGCCCGCGAAGTCCTCCTCGTCGTAGAGCCGGATGCAGACACCCGGCGCCACTCGGCCGCAGCGACCGGCCCTCTGGTTGGCCGAGGCCTGCGAGACCGGCTCGATCGGCAGCCGCTGCACCTTGGTTCGCGCCGAATAGCGGGAGATCCGGGCCATCCCGGGATCGACCACGTACCGGATGCCGGGCACCGTCAAGGAGGTCTCGGCCACATTAGTGGCCAGCACGATCCGGCGGCCGGTGTGGGAGGTGAACACCCGATGCTGCTCGGCGGCGGACAGCCGGGCATACAGCGGCAGTACCTCGGTCCGCGGCAGGCTCATCGCCGTGATCGCCTCCGCAGCGTCGCGGATCTCCCGCTCGCCGGAGCAGAACACCAGGATGTCGCCGTCGCCGAGGGAGCTGAGCTCGGTGATCGCCGCACAGATGCCGCCGACTTGATCGGCCTCACCATCGCTGAGCAGCGGCCGGTAGCGGATCTCGACCGGATAGGTACGGCCGGACACCTCGATGATCGGCGCGCTTGTCCCGTCGGGGCCAGCGAAGTGCGCCGCGAATCGGTCGGTGTCGATGGTCGCCGAAGTGATGATGAGCTTGAGATCCGGCCGTCTGGGCAGCAGGACCTTCAGATAACCCAGCAGGAAGTCGATGTTGAGGCTGCGCTCGTGCGCCTCGTCGATGATGATCGTGTCGTAGCGGCGCAGATCCCGATCGTGGCTGATCTCGGCCAGCAGCACGCCGTCGGTCATGATCTTGAGCCGGGTCTCGGCGGAGGCTTTACGGGTGAACCTGACCTGATAGCCGACGATGTCGCCCAGCGGAGTGTGCAGTTCCTCCGCAACTCGCTCCGCGACACTGCGGGCCGCGATCCGGCGGGGTTGGGTATGGCCGATGGACCTCCGACCCAGCTCCAGGCAGACCTTGGGCAGCTGGGTGGTCTTGCCGGATCCGGTCTCGCCGGCGATCACCACCACCTGGTTCTCGGCGATGGTCCGGGCGATCTCGTCGTGCCACAGACTGATCGGCAACACCGGATCGTACGTGATCGGCTTCGTCAGACCCGGAACGACGACACTGAGCACCTCCGGACCGGACACTTAGCCGATCCTAGACGGGGCCACCGCAGAATCTGCTCGGGTTTATCGGTTCTGCTCGGGCTATAGATCGAGCAAGACCGACAAGACCGAGCAGATCCCCGCTTGGGAGCGCCGAGCGAGCGTTAGCGAGTGACGACGACCAGCGCGTGACGACTAGCGCGGCACCAGTTGGCGGCCGGAGACCTGGTCCATGGGGATGGCGATGAACAGGGTACGGGGGCCCTCGGCCCACGGCTCGGGGGCGTGCTCCCGCAGCTGGTTCAGCTCTTCCTCGGTGAGCAGCTCAGCGGTGCCGTTGACCACCACGCTCCAGCCCGCTTCCAGGAAGTCGTCGATGTCGTCGACCTCGAAGGCGACCGGGTTGTCCACCGCTCTCGCGCCCGATCCGTGCGCCAACGTACGGAACACGATCCGGTCGCCGGCGAGGGTGAAGTTCATCGGCATGACTGTCGGAGCGCCGTCGTGCACAAAAGCCAGTCGCCCAACCTTCTTGGCCGCCAGCAGCCGCAGCGACTCGGCCCGATCCAGCTCCACGATCTTGGCCCCTCGCGACATGGCCAGCCAGTAGTCGTGTGCGGTCATCTGTGGGCTCCTATCCCTGCGCCTGTGAGGTCAGTCTGTCGAACCGGTCCAAACCTTGCCAGGATCCCATGGGCCACCGACAGTGACCTTGGTCCCCTTGCCCCGTGGGCACATCATGCCAACGGCACCTGCCAGACGAACCGGGTGCCCCCCTCGGGACGGCGGGTGGCATCGGCATGACCACCAGCGGACCTGGCCCGGACCGCTGCGTTGCGCAGTCCGTTGCCGTTCCCCCGGTCGTCGCCGATCCCGATCCCGTTGTCGTCGACCTGGACTCGCAGCACCTGGTCCCTGGTATCGGCCGTGACGGTCATCGACACTCGGGAGGCATGCGCGTGCTTGGCCACGTTGGTCAACGACTCCCTGACCACCGCCAGAACATCGGGCCGGAGCCGATCCGACACAGCGCTGTCCAGCGGTCCGACAAACGTCACCCGGGGATCGGAGCCCAGCATCTCGGAGGTGTCGGCCACCACACCGAACAACTCGGTACGCAGACTCCGCTTGTCGCCGCTCTCCTGATGCTGGAGCGAGAAGATGGTGGAACGGATGTCCACGATGGTGGCATCGAGGTCGTTGATGTAGCCGACCATCCGGTCTTCCAGTTCCTTGTCCCCGAGCCGGCGCAAGCTGCTCTGCAGCCCTAGGCCGACGGCGAAGATGCGCTGGATGACGTGGTCATGGAGGTCGCGAGCGATCCGATCCCGGTCGCTGTAGACCGCCAGCCGACGCCTGGTGTGCTCATTGCGGGCGTGGTCGATCGCCAGCGACACATGGCTGGCGAACGCGGTCACCATCTCCGCTTCGTCGGCCCGGAACCCGTGCTCGCGGTGCAAGGCCAAGACGCCGAGTGGCTGGTCGTGGACCTGGAAGGTGACCAGCAGCAGATGCCCCTGGGACAGTCCGTACGGTTCGAGTTCCGCGCCGCTGAGCTGCTGCGGTGCCGGGCCCACCGGCAGCGTGGCGCCGAGCAGCTCGCTGGCTTCCACGGCGCTGACCAGCTCCGTGGCGGCCAGCTCGGGCGAGGCACCCACCACCACGTCGACCTCGAAGCCGGCAGTCGGGTCGATCTGGTCGACGACATCGATGTCCGCGCCACCGCGGGGCAGTGCGACCGCAACCGACCAGCAGCGGCCCGCATCCCGGGCTGCCTCCCCCACCAGTTGAGCTGCACGTCGCAGGTCCGTACTCAGCCTGGGAGCCAGGGCCGCCGCAGCAGCCAGCCACCGCTGCCGAGTGCGAGCCTCATCGAACAGCCGGGCGTTCTCGATCGCCACGCCGGCTGCTGCGGCCAATGCCTGCACCAGCCGTTCGTCCCGATCGGTGAACCCGCCCGGCTTCTCGGTCAGGTAGAGGTTGCCGAAGACCTCGCCACGGACCCGCACCGGCAGCCCGAGCAGGGTGTGCATGACCGGATGGTGCGGCGGGAAGCCGACGGATGCCGGATGAGTGGTGAGGTCGGTGAGTCGCAGGATACTTGGATCCTCCACGAGCAGCCCGATCATGCCGTGGCCCTCGGGCGGCGGTCCGATCAGCGCTGCCTGCTCGGGGCCGACGCCCACCTGATGAAAGCTGCTCAATCGAGGTCCTGGGGTGAAGGCCCATTCCGCCCGCATCACACCGAGTGCCGCATAACCGGCACCGGTCAGATCCCGGGCGGTGCCGACGATCCGTTCCAAGAGGTCCCGCAACTCCAGGTCACCGGCCAAGGCGACCACCGCGTCCAGCAGGGCCTGCGAAACCTGATCCTCGACCGCCTCGGTCGTCGGTCCACGCTCGCTCATTCGACCCCTCAGGTGTGGCGGACAGATCTTGCACTGCCCGATTCCTACCGTGCTTCTTACCGTGCTTCGCGACTTCTCGCCGTGCTTCCTGCCACATTTGATCTCGTGCCGGACTCAATTCCAGCAGATCGGCCCTGAATCGCCCAGACGTCCGGAACGGGTCGCCGCCCGGACTCCGGGCAGCAACCCGCGGGTTCACTCCGATCACTCCGTCTGGACGATCGGACTCGATCAGATCAGCCAGCGGTTGCTCTGCACCACGGGCTGCTTTGCCCACCAGGTCCCGAGACCCCAGGTGGTGCCAGCGGCGGTCAGGGCGAGGACGATCAGCGTCATCGCACCGGTCAGGTGGTCGTCGATGATGGGGTTGGTGGTCATCGGCAGGGCCGCGGTCCACATCAGGACGTAGAGCAGCGCGCCAGTGACAGCGGCAATCCGCATGCCGATGCCGAGGGTCAGCGCCAGCCCGATGCCGAGCAGGCCGACCATGAAGAGGATGTTGACGAAGGCGTTGCCAGCGATCGCGTTGTAGAAGCCGGCGAACGGTCCCTCGACACCGCTCAGGAAGCCCTTGGTCGGGTTGCCCCCGCTGATCCAAGCCCGTTCGGCCGGGGTGGCGAAGCCCAGCCCGAACGTCTTGTCCAAGAACGCCCAGAGGAAGTAGAAGCCGAACATGATCCGTAGGACCGCCAGCGCTCGCCGCGCTGCGGCACTGCGTACAACGGGTCCGTCATTGGCAGCCGGAGCCGTTGTGACGGGCTCCTGAAGAGTCTTGTTCATGGTGCACTCCTGTTGGATGAAGTCGGCGATTTGCCGACGTCTTCATCCAACTCGACCCGCTCGCAACGCAGCAGTGCCGCTGGTCAGGAATAAGTGGGGACGATAGTCCCCGAGTCGCAGGCCCATGAGCGGAAAGATGACGTGCCCGGCGCGCGGAGGAGCGATGAGTGAAGGGGGTGTCTTTCGCCTTCACGAAGAGGGACGACGTAGCCGGTGAACGCGCGTCATCGTCGCGAGCGGGCCCAGAAAGCGCGTTCAACGCAGCAGCTTGGCGGCCAACACCGCAGCCTGGGTACGCCGCTCCAGGCCGAGCTTGGCTAACAGGCTCGACACGTAGTTCTTCACGGTCTTCTCGGCCAGATACAGCCGCTGCCCGATTTGCCGGTTGGTCAGGCCCTCGGCGATCAACTCGAGGATCTCGCGCTCCCGCTCGGTCAGCTGGGCCAGCTCGGTGGGCTCGTCCTCGTCGGCGTGCCGAAGGCGTTCCAGCACCCGTGTCGTGACGGCGGGGTCCAACAGCGATTGGCCGGCCGCGACGCGGCGCACGGCGTCGACCAGGTCGTTACTGCGGATCTGTTTGAGCACATAGCCGGACGCGCCGGCCATGATGGCGGCGAACAGCGCCTCGTCGTCGTCGTACGAGGTCAAGATCACCCCCCGGATGGAGGGATCCCGGGAGCGGATGGAACGACACACGTCGATCCCGCTGCCGTCCGGTAGCCGGGCGTCCAGCACCGCGACATGGGGACGCAGGGCCGGGATGATCCGCTCGGCCTCCTTCGCCGACCCGCTCTCGCCGACCACGACCAGGTCGTCCTCGGACTCGAACAGGTCGCGGAGCCCATGCCGGACGATCTCGTGGTCGTCGAGCAGGAAGATCCTGGTGCGGCCGACCTCACCGGGGGACGCGCTCATCACGGCTGCCTTTCTCCACTCTGTCCGGATATCGGTTCTGGACTGGGAGTGTACGCAGCGCGACGCCCGATGAGGTCGCCTGGTCACCTGACGGCGTCCAGGCGCATCCACCGCAGGGCACTATTCAGCCGACGTGCCCGGCGGCGGCTATCAGCCGACGATCTCTCGACCCGACACCTGCTCCGGACTGATGATGATGAACAGCGGCCGGTTCCCGGCCGCCCACGGCACCGGATCCGGCTCGTTCCACAGGGCTACCAATTCGTCGGGTTTCACCGCCGCCTTGGCCCAGCCGCGGGCCATCACACTCCAGCCGGTGCGGCTCACCACGTCGAAGTCATCGATCTCAAAGGCCACCTGACGGACGTTCCGCAGCTCGGAGAGCACCCCGTACGGTGAGGTCCGGAAGATGATCTGACCGTCCCGGTACACGTAGGTGACCGGCAGGACCAAGGGTCCATCGGTGGTATTCCATCCGACTCGTCCGACCTTGCCTAACTGCAGCCGAGCGGTGCACTCGGTTGCCGGCAAGGCGTTGAACCGACGGGGTCGAGGTGCTGAGGCATCCATGGCTCAGACCGTCCTTTCTGTTCGCTGCCAGGTCCACTCGCGGACCTCGGGCATGTCTTCCAGATGCTCGATGATGTAGCTCTGGTGCTTGTCCAGCTGTGCCTGCGCCCAAGCCTTCACCGCGCTCGCGCCCGGCGGCGTCCGCCTGGCATTGTTGATCGCATCGATCACCAGGTGATAGCGCGACGCCCGGTTGCGCACCACCATGTCGAACGGTGTCGTCGTGGTGCCCTGCTCGATGAACCCGCGGACGTGGAACCGATCGGCGTCGGGACGCCCGTGCACCAGCTGGTGAATGGCCCCGGGGAAGCCGTGGAAGGAGAACACCACGTCCACGCTGTCGGTGAACAGCTCCCGGAAGAAGGTGTTGTCCATGCCGTGCGGATGGTCCTGCGGCCGCGGCAACGTCATTAGATCGACCACGTTGACGACCCGGACCTTCAGATCCGGCAGCTTCTCCTGGAGCAGCTCGGCGGCGGCGACCGTCTCCATCGTGACCACGTCACCGGCACAGGCCAGCACGATGTCCGGATCCCGGCTGCCGTCGTCGTTGCCGGCCCAGGTCCAGATGCCGGCACCCTCAGCGCAGTGTGCGACGGCCTCGTCGATGGTCAGCCACTGCTGCTGCGGCTGCTTGTCGATGACGATCAGGTTGATGTAGCTCTTCGAGCGCAGGCAGTGATCCCAGACCGACAGCAACGAGTTGGCGTCCGGCGGCAGATAGACCCGGGACACGTCACCCCGCTGGGTGATGACGTTCTGGATCAGTCCCGGACCCTGGTGGGAGAAGCCGTTGTGGTCGTTGCGCCAGGTGGTCGAGGTGAGCAGGATGTTGAGACTCGGTACTTTCGCCCGCCACGAGAGGTGATTGGCCTCCTCCAGCCACTTGCCGTGCTGGATGGTCTGGGAGGCGCTCACCATCGCGAATGCCTCATAGGTGGCGAACAGCCCGTGCCGGCCGGTGAGGTTGTAGCCCTCCAGCCAGCCATGGCAGTTGTGCTCGCTGAGCACCTCCATCACCCGGCCGTCGGCGGAGAGCTTGACATCCTCGGGGGTGACGCGCTCCATGAAGGCCCGATCAGAGACTCCGAACACCGCGCCCAGCCGGTTGGAGTTGGTCTCGTCGGGGCAGAACAGCCGGAAGCTGTCCGGATTGCGACGATAGATCTCCGCGGTCATCTCCCCCATCCGGCGGGTCGACTCGACCGCCGTGCCCGGGTTGGTCAGCGTCACCGCGAAGTCCCGGAAGTCCGGGAGGTCGAGATCTCGAGTCAGCAGACCACCGTTGGCATGCGGGCTCGCGCTCATCCGCAACTCACCCTGGGGATTCGCGGCCAGCACCAGCTCGGTCGGGCGGCCGTTGTCGTCGAACAGTTCCTCCGGCCGATAGGACTTCAGCCACTGCTCCAGCAGCTGGAGATGCTCCGGGTTCTCCCGGACTCCGGACAGCGGGACCTGGTGACTGCGCCAGGTGCCGGTCACCTTCACCCCGTCGACCTGCTCGGGACCGGTCCAGCCCTTGGGCGAGCGCAGGATGATCATCGGCCAGTGCGGCCGGTGCTCGATCCGGCCGGTCGCACGCGCCTCAGCCTGAATGGTCCTGATCTTCTCGTACGCGGTCGCCAGGGCCTCGGCGAACCGGTGGTGCATGCCGGGCAGATCGTCGCCGCTGACCTCGAGCACCTCGTAGCCGTGGCCCTCCAGCAGGCTACGGACCTCGGCCGCGGGCTTGCGGCTCAGCACGGTCGGGCCGGCGATCTTGGCGCCGTTGAGGTGCAGGATCGGCAGCACCGCGCCGTCCCGGGTCGGGTTGATGAAGGAGATGCCCTTCCATGAGCCCTCCAACGGCCCGGTCTCGGCCTCGCCGTCGCCGACGATGGTGACTGCCAGCAGGTCGGGGTTGTCCATCACCGCACCGAAGGCGTGCACCAGGGCGTAGCCGAGCTCACCACCTTCGTGGATCGAGCCGGGAGTGGTCACTGAGACGTGGCTCGGGATGCCACCCGGGGCGGAGAACTGACGGAACAGCCTGGTCAGCCCGGCAGAGTCCTGGGAGATCGCCGGGTAGGTCTCGGTATAGCTGCCCTCCAGGTAGCCGGCGGCGACCAGCGCCGGGCCGCCGTGGCCTGGCCCGGTCAAGTAGATGCACTCCTGGCCGGTGTGCCGGATCAGCCGGTTGACGTGGGCGTACACGAAGGACAGGCCAGGGCTGGTGCCCCAGTGGCCCAACAGGCGTGGCTTGATGTCATCGGCACTCAACGGCTCCGCGAGCAGCGGATTCGACTTGAGATAGATCTGGCCGATGGTGAGGTAGTTGTTGGCCCGCCACCAGGCATCGATCGACGCCAATTCGGCCTCGCTCATCGGCTGCAGGACGCCTGCCGAGGTAGGCCCAGAGGTGGTGGGGTCATATGTGGTGGTGCTCATGGGGCAGCTCCTGGTCATCGCGGCAGATCGGTGGGATCTGCTCACTCTCGATACTGGTGCTGCCGACCCGGTGCCGGGAGGGGCCGTTGGTCCTTGGCAGACCAGTCAGTTGTCGCCACCGAACGTAGTCCGCCCGTGCAGCTTGGCGGCAAGCTCCTCGTCCACCCCGTCGGCGACGTCCGACATCACCCGCACCGCCTGATGCAGGTGCGCAGGCACGAATGGGCGGGCCGACACGGAGGCCGTGACAAAGACCCGATCTCGGACGAGCTGGAATTTGACCCAGCGCGCCTCGACATTGAGGTCGTTGATCACCTCGGCAGCCCGGGAACGGCCATCGACATCGTGCACGACGGCGGAGAACAAGACGACATCCTGCGCGTCGTCGGCGGCTCTCAGGAACAGCAACGTCGAGCCCACCCGGATGACGATGTCACCCTCCTCGTCGCGGACGGGCGCATAACCGAGCGTGGCCGCCAACTCCGCCTCCACTAGGGCGTCCAAATGGTCCCGGTCGGCCGGGAGGACGGCGCCGAACGATGTGCCGCGGGGACCGCTCGATGGCTCGAATGCCCCGGCTACCGGGGTGGTGAGGGTGGTCCTCCCGTCGGAACCCTCGATCGCCGCCGGCCCCGGCGTGAGGATCTCCGCCAGCTGATCAGGGTCGAGGAAGACCGGGTGCGGCACTCCGTACACATCGCGGAGCGCGCCGACGACGGCCTGCGCGATGTCGTCAGCGGCATCCTGCGAACCCTCGATGGCAAAGCTGCCGCCGTCTGCCGGCTCCCGCCAGCCGCCGGCCGTCAACGCCGAGAGCTGTTCGGCAGAAAGCTGATAACCAGGACCGAGCACTGCATTGGCAGCCGCCTCGGCCCGCACCCTCAGCCGGGCCGGGCTGGACAGCCGGACGAACGGTGCCCCGTTGTCACTCGCGGAAGCGGACCGAATGGTCAGGTCGGCGGAGTCGTCGATCATCGAGATCACCTCGGCGAGGCGCCCGGTGAACTCCGACCAGGCCTGGGCCATGCTCCGATCGAGATCGAAGTCGTCGATCTCCGCCATTGCTCTACCCTCCGTCGGCTGCTCGCGCCCTTGGCCTCTGCTGCTGAATGGCCTCTGATGGTGAACCTACAGCGCGCCTGGCTCGGTTCGGCACCTGGCAAGGACACCGGCCCGAATCCTCCGGCTCGACCAGGGGCTAACCGCTACGGTTCGTGGCCGCCCGATGGGCGACCCGGGCGATCTGCAACAGCTCCAGGGAGTTGTCCACCGGTGGCCGTTGCGGGCTCCACACCGCCCGCAGTTGGCGATCCAGCCGTACGTCGGCGACGGGCACCGACCGCAGCTCGCCGCTGTCGATCGCCGCCTCCACCGCCAGCACACTGAGCACGGCAGGCGCGATCCCGGCCACGACGCTGATCCGGACCGCCGCGTTGCTGCCGAGCTCCAGGGCGGGCGGGGCCATCTCGTGTCCGGTCAGCAGTCGCTCCAGAGTGGTACGCGTGCCCGAGCCGGGCTCACGCACGATCAGCGGGGTCGCGGCCAGCTCCGCGGCGAGCAACGGGCGGCGCCGGCGCGCCCAGGGATGCCCCGGTGCGACGACCACCACCAGCCGATCACGTCCGACCACGGCCGACCGCAGGCCCCGCGCCACGCTGGGGGACTCGATGAACCCGAGGGCGACTCGATCGTCACGGAGCTGCGCCATCACGTCATAGGAGTTCTGCACCCGGAGATCGACGCGGACCTGGGGTCGGCGCCGCCGGAACTCGGCGAGCCACCGAGGCATCAGATACTCGGCGACGGTCATGCTGGCGCCGACGTCGAGCTCGGATCGCAGTTCCGAACGGAGCGCGTCCACGCCGAATGTCAGATGATCCACCGCGTCGATCACCTCGCGTGCCCACTGGACCACGACCGCGCCTTCGGTGGTCAACTGCGACCCGGCCGGCGAGCGGCGTACCAGGGTGAGCCCGAGGCGCCGCTCCAGATCGGTGAGCGCCCGGCTGGCATTCGGCTGCGCCATCCCGAGCTCCCGTGCCGCCGCGCCGAGACTCAAGTGCTGCGAGACACCGATCAGCAGTCGCAACTGCTGGAGATCCGGTTGCTCGATCATGGGCGGAGCCTCTCGGGAGTGCAGGAGCGATTCTGCGCGACAGCCTGCGAGTCAAGCGAGCAGAGAGGCAGAGTCGTCGCGCAGAATCGTGACGAACGAGCGAGATCTCGCGTAGCCCATGATCGCGGAGCGCGGAGCGCGACAGTTGGCACCGGGCATCATGCAGTCACGATAAGGCTGAGAGTCGATGTGGGCCGGCGAAGAAGCTGCGTCAGCTGACCAGCAGTACGCCGGTGAGACCAGTGGTCACGACGATGACGGTGGATGCCGCGGCCAGCACCATCGGACGGATGCCCATCGAGCGCACCTGCGCCAGACGGACTCCGCAGCCCAGCGCGAACATCGCCATGGCCAGCAAGACGGTCTGCACGACCTTGGCGCCGCCGACGACCTCCGCCGGCACGACCCCGGTGGTACGCACCAGCACCAGCGCGATGAAGCCCAACACGAAGATCGGGACGAGCGGCGGCCGCTTGATGTCGGCGGCGTCACCGAGCATGCGCCGCTTGCGTACCGAGAGCACGGCGAGCACCGGGGCGAGCATCAGCACCCGGCCCAGCTTGACCACGACCGCGGCACCGAGTGCCGTCGCGCCGATGACGCCGCCCGCCGCCACCACCTGCGCGACCTCGTGGATCGAGGCGCCGGCCCACAGCCCGGTCTGCAGCTCGGTGAGGCCCAGCACCCTGCCCAGCAGCGGGATGGTCGGGATCATCAGCGTACCGAAGACCACGACCAGGCCGACCGCGGTGGCTACCTCGGTCTCGTCGGCATCTTCCACACCCTCAACCGCTGCGACAGCCGCCGCGCCGCAGATCGAGAAGCCGCAGGCGATCAGCAGGCGCTGGGTCCGACCGATCTTCAGCAGCTTGCCCAAGGCCATCGTGGCGGTGATCCCGATGGTCACCACCGCCACGATCACCACGAGCATGCCCGGACCCAGGGCCGCGACGTCGGTGAGCGCCAGCTGCAGACCGAGCAACGCGACACCGACCCGCAGCAGCGGTCGGCTGGCGAAGGCCAGCCCCGGCCGCAGGTGGTCACGCAGCAGTCCGAGATGACCGGGGCGGGATGGCGGGAGGAAATGGAGATTGGCGGCCAAGACCCCCAGAATGATCGCCACCAGCAGCGGGCTGGCCGCAGGAACGAGCTTGGTCACCCCGAGCCCGACGACAGCGGCGATCGCGCACAGCACAAGCCCGGGCAACCGAGAAGCGACCGAGGAGGGCGCTGCTGGTTGGGCTACGGGCTTCGGTTCGCTGAGCTGGGCGGTCATAGTGACTACTCTCCGGGTCTTCGGCGCCGCGGACTAGACGGCAACTTCGCATCAACCCATATCGCTTTGATATGAGTAGAGGGGTCAGGCAGGGGCCGCGGCACCGAGCCCGAGCACGACCGCGAGGTCGTCGGAAACACTGATTTGCTCGTCCCCGACCAGCTGCAGGTGCTCAGCCCGACGAGCGCCGGGCAACCGACCGCCGCTGCCTGCGACCCGGCCGGCCAGATCGGCGGCCCGCCGGCCGGCGGCGGCCTCGTCACCGGCGTGATCGAGCGCTTCGGCGTTCAGCGTGACGATCAGATGCGACAGTCCCTGTCGCCGGGTGTCGTCGGCGATGGCGAACATGTCGGCCACATCCCCCGACAGCCGGGGCCCGATCAGCACCCCGGTCAGCGACTCGACGGCCATCGCCAGCGCGAAGCCCTTGGCTCCACCGAGCGGAGCCAACATGCCCATCAGGGCCGCCTGCGCGTCGGTCGTCGGCGCTCCGTCGCAATCCAGCGCCCAGCCGTCGGGAACGGTGGAGCCGGCAGCCGCCGCAGCCGCGATCTTGCCGCGGGCGACAGCCGTGGAGGCCATGTCAACGATCACGGGCGGGTCCCCCGCCAGTCCGAAGGCCAAGGGCGAGGTCGACAGCAGCGGGGTGGCTCCGCCCCAGGCCGGCATGATCGCCGGCCCGTTGGAGACGACCAGGGCGGCCATGCCGGCATCGAGAGCCGGCACGGTGAACAGCCCCAGCGCGCCGCAGTGACCCGAATCGCCGACCGCGACGGCGCTGACACCATGCTGCCGAGCACGGTCGACGCCAAGCTCGGCAGCATGCCTCAGCTGCCAGTGACCCAGGCCACCGTCCCCGTCGAGAACCACCAGCGCACCGAGGTCGCTGACCGTACGCAGCATCGCCGCAGGGTTGTAGCCGCTGGCCGCGAGGCGACGAAGGTAGTGCGGTAGCCGGATCAGACCATGGGAGCCCACGCCCCAGACTTCGGCCAGCACCAGCGCGTCCGCCGTCGTCTTCGCAGCGCCTTTCGGCATCCCGTGATCGGCCAAGGTTGCGGCGACCGCGTCACGGACGTCAGCACCTGGATAGCTCGCCATCAGGCCGCCACCCGATACGCGCCGACCGCGTGATCGGCGGCCGCGCCGGCCAGGACGTTGGCGACATCGGAGGCCATCGCAGCCATGATCCGCTGCTGCGCCTGCTTGGTGATCCCTGCGACGTGCGGGCTGTAGACGACGTCGGGCAACTCGTCGAGCTCGCTGGGTCCGGGCGGTTCGGCCACCCGGACATCCAGCCCGGCACCCAGCACCTGGCCGGACCGCAGCGCCCGCTGCAAGGCCGCCTCGTCGACGACCTCCCCGCGGCCGACGTTCACCAGGATCAACCCGGGCGTGGTCTGCGTGAAGAAGTCGTCGCCGATCAATCCGATGGTGTCCGGTGTCGCCGGCAGATGCACCGAGACCACCGTGCTCGCCGCGGCCAGTTGCTCCAACGTCACCGCGGTCAGCCCGTGAGTCGCGAGCACCTCAGGATCGGCGTACGGGTCGTAGGCGATGGTGGTCATCCCCAGCCCCTGCGCCAGCTTGGCCGTCGCCAATCCGGTCGCGCCGGCACCCACGACTCCCCAGGTGCCGCCGCTCAGCTCGGTGACCGGACGCCGATCCCAGTTGCCGAGCCGCACCGAGGCATCGTTGCCGACCAGTCGCTTGCTGACCGCCAGCGCCAGCGCGACCGCGTGCTCCCCCACCGAGATGGCGTTGGCCCCGCGCGGCGACATCACCACAACCTGGCGCGCATCACACGCGGCCAGGTCGATGTTGTCCAGGCCGACCCCGGCCCGCGCGACGATCTTGAGCGCCGGCAGTTCATCCAGCAGCGCCTGGTCGACCTGGGTCCGGTTCCGAACGACGATCGCCTCGACCGCTGCGGTCGGCACCTCTGGCGGCAGCGCCGTGCCCGCGGTCCGGATCACCGTGTGCTGCTCGGTCAGAGCGGCCAACGGGTCACCCCAGATATCCTCGAACAAGACGATCATGCTCACGCGCTGCGGTAGAGCTTGGTGATGGTGAACTCGCGGTGACCGAGCACCTCGGCGCGGGTGAGCCGGCCGTTGATGGTCCGGGTCAAGACCTCCAACAACTCCTCACCGGCCTCCTCCAGCGGCTGCCCGTCGGTCAGCAGACCCGAGCAGTCGGAGTCGATGTGGTCACGCATCAGATCGACGGTGCGCGGGTTCGCCGACACCTTGATCACCGGGATGATGGGTTGCCGATGACATTGCCCTGGCCCGTGGGGAAGATGTTCACCACCGCACCTCCGGCCGCCATCAAGGTCACGCACTCGGCCGCCGCCGAGGAGGTGTCCATGAAGTACAGCCCGGGGCCGTTCATCGGCGCCTCGGCCGGTCCGCACGCGCCGACGATGGGCGCGGTGCCGGTCTTGACGATGTTGCCGAGCGCCTTCTCCTCGATGGTCGACAGACCGCCGGCGATGTTGCCCTGGGTCGGCTGGCTGCCGAGCAGGTTGGCACCGGTGTCCTCGATCATCTGGATGTAGTCGTCGTAGTACCCCATGAAGGTCTTGCGGACGGTCTCGTCGGCGCACCGATCGGCGATCAGATGCTCGCCACCGGTCAGCTCGGAGGTCTCACCGAACATGAAGGTGCCGGCGTTGGCGACCCAGTGGTCGGAGACGTACGCCGTGGTGCGGCAGGAGCCCAGGCCGGTGGTGGTGTCGGACTCGCCGTCCTTGGTGCAGACGAAGACCTCCGCGATGCTGACCTCGTCGCGCTGCAGCTCGCTGGCCTGCTGCAGATAGTCGGCAGCCACGCGAGAGGCCTGCTCGACGATCCGCAGGTCGCCGTTGCCCTCGATCGAGAAGCTGGACACCGGCTTGCCGGTCTCGGCGATGCCGGAGGCGACCCGGTTGGCCCAGTTCGGCTCGATGCCGATCACGATGACCGAAGCGACGTTGGGGTTGGAGCCGATCCCGATCAGGGTCCGGAAGGTCAGGTCGAGGTCGGCGCCGAACTGCAGCCGGCCGAAGGCGTGCGGCAGCGCGAGCACGCCCTTCACCTGGTTGGCCACGCTCTCCGCGGCCGCGTTGGACAGATCGTCGACCGGCAGCACCACCACATGGTTGCGGACTCCGACCGTGCCGTTCTCCCGCCGGTATCCGGTCAGGCGACGCTGTTCTGCCACTTGATGCTCCTCACGTTGTGGGTGTGGACGTAGTCGCCCGTACGGATGGATTTGCTGGCGCGGCCGATCGGCAGCTGGTACTCGATCACCGCATCGCCGGCGGCGACATCAGTGAGAGCGACCTTGTGGCCGAGCGGCACGGCCTCGAGGACCTCGAGGGTGATCGCATCCGTGCCATCGAGGTAGCCGATCGGGGCACGCCCCGGCTCGACGTCGTGCACGGCAACAGCGACGTGGTCGCCGTCGTCGTGGGCCAGGAAGTCTGGCTTGTCCGACATGGCCATCCTTTCGTTGCTAGAGTAGGTTGGTAAGTGGTCTGACCTCTGAACACCTTAGATTCCTTGGTCTGATTTGTCAAAGCGCAACGGTCCCCGACGCGGTCGTCCGACCGCAGACACCGGATGGACGAGAATGGCGAGTCGTCGAAGTGTTCTGCCGGCGCAGCAGCAGGAAAGAGAGCTACCGATGACAGCAAGCGACACCCCCGCAGGGTCAGCCGCGCCCGACATCCCTGTGCCCGACATCTCCGGGAGCGCGGTATGGCGCAGCGTCGGCGAACGAAGCGTCACTGCGCGGGTCCGGGGGGAGATCCTGCGCGTGATGCAGGAGCGCCGACTGCGTCCCGGTGACCGGCTGCCCGCGGAGCGCGAGCTCGCTTCCCTGCTACAGGTCTCCCGCCCTTCGGTACGTGAGTCGGTCCGGAGTCTGGAGGCCGAGGGTCGCCTCGAGGTACGCCACGGCGCCGGGGTCTTCGTGGCCGAGCCATCCGACCAGCGGCGGCTCCGGGCCGGGATCGAGCCGACAACCAAGATCACTCAGCTCTACGACATGCGCGAGGTGCTCGAGGTGCCGGCCGCCCGCTGGGCGGCCGAGCGCCGTGCTCCCGAGGCCCTGGCGCGGATCAGAGAGGCACTCGAAGCGCTGGACTCCTACGTCCAGGAGTCGGGCGAGGACGCCGATCTCCGGGAGCTCCAGACGCGCGACTTGGAGTTCCATGCCCGGATCACCGAGGCGGCCGGCAACGATCTGCTGATCCAGACTCAGTCGGTGATCTACGACATCGTGCTCGAAGGGATGCGCTCCACGCTGTTGATGCCCGGTCGCCTCGAAGGCGCCCATCGCGAGCATGCAGCGATCCTGGACGCCATCGAGCGGGGCGCCGCCGAGTCCGCCTCCGAGGCCGCCCGCAGTCACATCCAGAGCGCTCGGACGGCGGCGCTGGGCAGACTCGCCGAACAGTTGGGTAGCTGACTGAAGACGCCCGGAGTCCGATCCCCGAGTCTGCCTTGCAGGTGGATTTCGATAATCTGCCAGACAGCCTCAGCCTCACGCGTGACAGGGCGCAGAACAGGCCGTCTTGTGGCAGATTATCGAAAATTCTCGCCTACCAGGACCTACTAGGGTCGCCAGGCCAGGTACGTCGTCTCCTGGTACTCCCGGAGCCCCTCTGCCCCACCCTCACGGCCGAGGCCGGACTGCTTGGTGCCGCCCATCGGGGTGAAGCTGACCGTGGGCAGCGCGTCGTTGATCCCGACGATGCCGGCGTCGAGCCGCTCAGCAAACCGGAAGGCCCGACCGGCGTCCCGGGTGACCACGTACGCGGCCAGCCCCATCTCGGTGTCGTTGGCCAGCCGCACAGCTTCCTCCTCGGTGTCGAAGGCGATGATCGCGGCGGCCGGACCGAACACTTCCTCCCTCGCCAGCCGCGAGGTGAGCGGGACGTCGGCGACGAGTGCGGGCGCCACCCAGAAGCCCTCGGCGGGCAGCTCGCGGCGGGCCGTCAACAGCCGCCCACCGTCCGCCACGGCCTCCTCGACCAGATCGGTGACCGCAGTCACCCGATTCGCGTCGATCACCGGACCGACATCCGGCACCGGATCGGCTGTCCCCGGACCGATGGTCAACGCGTCGAACCGGGCCGCGAGTCGGGCGCCGAACTCCTCGGCCAGGGAGCGGTGCACCAGGAACCGGTTCGCTCCGATGCAGGACTGGCCGGTGTTGCGGAGCTTGCCCAGCTCCGCCTGCGTCAGGGCCACCTCCAGATCTGCGTCCTCGAGCACCACGAACGGCGCGTTGCCACCGAGCTCCAACATCGGCCGGACGATCCGGCGGGCCGCCTGGGCCATGATCTGGGACCCGACCCCGGTGCTGCCGGTGAACGACACGCCGCGCACCGCCGGATGGTCGAGCCAGGTCGAGGTGATGGTGCGCGAGCTGCCGTGCACCACATTGAGCACGCCGGGCGGCAGCCCGGCCTCCTGGAGGGTGCCGAGCCAGCGGGTGACGGCGAGCGGTGCCTTCTCCGACACGCGGGCCAGCACGGTGCAGCCGGCGGCGAGCGCCGGCGCCACTTTGCGGGCCTGGATGGAGATCGGGAAGTTCCACGGGGTGAGGCTGGCCACCACGCCCAGCGGACGATGGATGCTCAGCTGTCGCCGAGCCCGGTCCTCGGAGGTGAAGAACTCACCGTGCGGCCGGCGCAACTCCTCAGCGAACCAACGCAGGTACTCGCTGGAGAAGCGGACCTCGCCCTCTGCCTCCGGCAGCCGTTTCCCTGCCTCGACGGCGAGGATCCGGGCGATCTCGGGGATGCGGTCGGCCAGGAGGTCCACGGCCCGCAGCAGGATGTCGGCGCGCTGGCGCGCCGACAGGTCGGCCCAGCCCGGCAATGCCCGGGCCGCGGCATCCGCGGCGCGACCGGCCCGTTCGGCGGCATCGGCGCCATGACTGACCTCTCCGCACGGGTGGCCGGTGGCCGGATCGAGGACGTCGATCGGATCGGTGAGGTCGGCGCTGACCCCGTCGACCAAGTCGGTCGCGGTCCAGCTGGAGGTAGCACTGGTGGGGGTCATGGATGCCCTGTCTCCTTGGTCAATGTGGCTCTCCTTTGGTGTTGGGCTTCAGCGGCCCGGACCCGGCTGCCAGTCGATCGAGCGTCCGTCGAAGCCGACGAAGGTCCGCGGCTCGGTGACCCCGCCGTAGACGTCGAAGATCCAGGGCTCGTGCAGCAGGTCGTCGGTGTTGCGGTGCTCGGCAGTCACCGCGAGCCGCGGCAGTACGCAGCCGTGGCGGACCAGCACGGGCATGTGCGGCAGGTCGCAGGTCCGGGTGACGAAGCCGGGACCGGCGTAGGTCTCTCGGGTCAGCAGGTCGGTCCAGCCCCCGGCAGGGACCCAGAAGGTGCGCTGCACCGCCTCCGGGCTGTCGCTGAAGATGGGCACCACCAGCAGGTCCGAGCCGAGCAGGAACGCATCATCAACACCCCGCGCCACCCGGTCGCTCGGATCGGTGAAATCCAGCGGCCGCAGCATCGGCCAGCCGTTCGCGGCGCTCTCCACCGCGGTCTGCCACAGATACGGCAGCAGGCTGTAACGCAGCCTGATCCAGTCCCGGGCCAGCTCGAGCGCCTCGTTGCCGAAGGCCCAAGGTTCTCGCGGCCGCAGTCCGTGTGCGCGCATCAGCGGAGACAGGGCACCGAACTGGGTCCAGCGGACGTACAGGGCCGGCGTCAGCTCGGGACCGAAGAAGCCGCCGATGTCGTGACTCCAGAAGCCCGGCGCACTGACCGCGTACGAGAGACCGCCGCGGACCGTGGCCTGCATCCCGGCGACCGTGGACTCCGCGTCGCCGCCCCACTGCCCCGGATAGCGCTGCGAGCCGGCCCAGCCGGAGCGTCCCCAGATCAGTGGCTCCCGGCCCAGATAGGCACCCAGCCCGTCGCTCACCGCGCCGTTGTAGCGCAGTGGGAAGAGGTTGTGCGCGTGATTGGGCGGTGTGCCGTCCGCCAGCGCCGCATCATCCGGCAATCCCTCACCGAAGTCGGTCTTGAACACCGCGACACCGCTGTCCAGGAACTCATGGTGCAACTGCTGCCACCAGGCGCGGGCCGCTGGGTTGGTCAGGTCGATGATCCCCCGGTGCCGACCGTCGGGTGTCGGCGTGCCCCGCAGGTGCGCGATCCTGCCATCCACCGTGCGCACCAGATAGCCGCGCTCGGCAGCCTCGGCATAGCGGGGTGAGGTCGGATCAAGGTACGGCAGCTCCCACACCGACAGCCGCAGCCCCCGGTCGGCGAGATCACTCAGGAACTCGGTCAGGTCGCCGAACCGATCGTTGTTCCAGATGAAGTCGGTGTTCAGCCGGTCGACGATCAGCCAGTCCGGGTCCAGGTGCAGCACATCGCAGGGCACCCGCTCGGCACGCATCCGGTCGGCGACCGCGAGCACCTCGGTCGAGCTGCGGTAGCGGCAACGCCCTTACCACGCACCGAACGACCAGACCGGCGGACAGGGGCCGCGCCCGGTCAACGCCGTGTAGCCGGCCAGCCGCTCGGCGATCGTCGCGCCGAGAACGAGGTACAAGTCGATGGCCGGGTCGTCGTTGGTCAACGACAGCACACTCGGCATCGAGTGCCCGACATCACAGCTGACCCGAGCACCGGTGTTGAGGAAGCCGAGATAGCCCCTGCTGGAGTGCCAGACCGGTACCGGCTTGTAGGTCAGTCCAGTGCCGGTGCCCAGCGCGTCCTCGACCCGCAGATCGAGGAGTTGGCCGTTCTTGATCAACCGGCCGAACTGCTCGCCGAAACCGGTGATGTCCTCGTCCACTTCGAGCTCGAAGCTCATCGTCTGAGTGGACTCGGTGCAGATCAGCGACGGCGCCGTGGGCAGGCCTGCCACCTGCCGCAGTCGCTCCGAGGTCCGCAGCACCACCCGACCGCCGACGGTGACCAGCAGCCGGAACGGATAGCGACCGACCCTGATCCGCAGGTCACCGACGGTGATCTCGATCCGCTCCGGATCCTCGATCACCTGCATCTGGAAAGCTGCAGTAGGTGGCTTCGGGTCGGTCACGATCCCCGTCGGCCGGCGGCGCGCTGCGAATCCGGAGCAACTGCGGACCGAGCACGTCGATCCGGACCCGATGCGGGTGCGGACTCGCCGCCGGTGGATGGAGATCCGGCAGATTCGGCATGGACAGCTCCACTCCGAGCGCCAGCGGATCCTCCCCGGTCAGCCAGCCCGGCGCTCCGTCGAGATGGACACCGGCGAAGCCGTCGACGGCGAGCTCGACGTACTCCGGCCCGACCTCGACATCACTGACGCGGCGTACCAGCACGGGGAGGTCGGACACGATGGTGGGTCAGCCCTTCGTCGCACCGGCGGTGATGCCGGCCACGAAGTAGCGCTGCAGGAACACGTACGCCACCACGATGGGCAGCGAGGACACGATCACACCGGTGAACAGCAACGGATAGTTCGTGAGGAACTCACCCTGGAAGCCGAGCAGAGCCAACGGGAGTGTCTTCTTCTCCGGCGACTGGATGAACAGCAGCGGATAGAGCAGATCGTTCCACTGGATCACGAAGAGGAAGATCGTCGTCGCCGCGATCGACGGAGCCGAGAGCGGCACCGCGATCGAGACGAATGCCCGCATCGGGCCGGCACCGTCGATCTCCCCCGCCTCGAACAACGCCGGCGGCAGCGTCTTCATGAAGCCGCCGAGGATGAAGGTCGCCACCGGCAGGGTGACGGTGATGTTGATGACCACCAGACCGAGCAGGCTGTCGAGCAGCCCCAGACTCTCGAAGAGCACCCGCTGCGGGATCATGTTCGCCTGCGCCGGGATCGCCATCCCCAAGATCAAGAACGCGAAGATCAGGTGGCCTTTCCAGCCGGGGATGCGAGCCACCGCGTACGCCGCCAGACTGGCGATGACCAGGGTCAAGATCACCGAGGTGACCGTCACCAGGATGCTGTTGACGAGCGCCCGGCCGATGCCCTGACTGAAGATCGCCGCCGAGTAGTTGCCCAGCTCCGGCGAGAAGGTCGGCAGGAACGGGTTGGCGAAGAGCTGCTGCTGAGTCTTGAAGCTGCCGAACACGACCACCAGGACGGGTACGGCGATGATCAACGTATAGACGACCACCAGGGCGCGTCGACCGAGATTGAACAGCATGTCAGCTCTCCTCGCTGCGCTGGATGACCTTCAGGCCACGACGTTGGAGCCAGGTCACGACGGCGATCAGCGCCATGAAGATGATCGACTCGGCGGCTGCGTAGCCGTACTGGGAGTTGGCGAAAGTGGTGTAGATACGGGTGGACATGATGTCCATCGAGGCCTTGGGCGGGATGCCCGACAGACCCAGGATCAAGTCGAAGGCCTTGAACGACTGCACGGTCGTGTAGGCGGTGACGATCGCTGTCGCCGGGGCGACCTGTGGCCAGGTGACGTGCACGAAGCGCTGCCAGCGGGTGGCGCCGTCGACCTCGGCGGCCTCGTACAGCTCGCCCGGAATGGACTGCAGACCGGCCACGTAGATCACCATCATCTGACCGATATGCGCCCAGCACTGGGCCAGAGCGACCCAGAAGATGGCGGCCTGGTCATTGCCGAGGAACGCGAGCTGAACCGGTTCGACGGGGATCCCGATCGCCTGCGGAATCTTCGCCAGACCGGCGAGGATGCTGTTGCCGAGACCGAAGGTCGGGTCGTAGATGAACTTCCAGATGAAGGCCACCGAGACCGACGACAGGATCGTCGGGAAGAAGAAGAGCGCCCGCAAACCGATGTTCATGCGTGTGTTCTTCAACACGGCGAGGCCCAGCACCAGGGAGAACAGGGTCTGGACGATCACCACGACGAGCAGGAACTTGAGATTGTTGACGATCGAGTTGGCGAACAGGTCGTCAGCAGTGATCGCCCTGACGAAGTTGTCGACGCCGACCCAGTTGAAGTCTGCGCTGTAGCCGTCCCAGTCGGTCAACGCGAACTGGAACGCCTGCAGTGTCGGGATGGCGAAGAAGATCGTGAAGATCACCAGCGCGGGGAGCGGAAAGAGAAAGAGGGTGGGCCGCGCCTCGGTCGCCGACCGGCGCCTTCGCTTGGACGTCTGCGCGGGGGCGGGCGGGGGTGTCAGTTCTTGCGTGGTCATCGGGCCTCCAGTGAGCGACATCGGTGGCGGTTTGTGGGAGGGGCCGGACCCGGCACCATCCGGCGCCGGGTCGCCTTGGTAGGTCAGATCCGCTGGTCGATGACCTTCTGGGCCTTCGCAGCAGCTTCGGCGGGGTCGGTGCCGCCGACCACCGCGATGCAGCTGCCCTCGACCGCACTGCGGATGTCGAGGTCGTTGAACTGGAATCGCGGTGCCAGCATGAGCGTCTTCTCCAGCCACGGCGCGAGTGCCTTCAGGTCCGGGTTGGTGTACTCGACTCCGGCCACGGACACGTTCTGCACCGTGGCGTTGGCGTACTCGCCCGCGTACTGCTTGTCGGAGAGGAACCGGAGCCACTCGACCGCGGCCGGCTGGACCTTGGAGGCGGCGTTGATGCCGAGGATGAAGGTGGCGTTGTAGCTGCCGAGATACTTGGGATTGCTGTTCACGGTGATCGGCGGCACCAGCTCGAGATCGAACTTGGCACCCAGGGATCGGACCGCCGAGATGTGGTAGCTGCCCGTGCACAGCAGCGCCGCCTTCTCGCTCACGAACAGCTGCTGCAGCGGCTCGACGACCGTCCCCACGGCATTCGGCTGGAAGTAGGGCCGCAACTCCGCGTACTTCTTCAGCATGCCGACGAACCACTCATCGGTGGTCTTCATGGTGCCGGCCTCGATCTGAGCGCACGCATCGTCACTGGGCTGCTCGTTCATCACCATGGTGTTGAACAGCTGGCCGGCATCGCCGGGAGCGTTGCCGGGCCAGGCCAACGGCACCACGCCCTTGGACTTGAGCTTGTCGCACATGTCCAGGAACCCGTCCCAGGTCTCCGGCGGCGCATCGACCCCGGCCGAGGAGAGCAGACTCTTGTTGGCGATCGGCATCGGCAGCACCACCTGGTAGGGCAGGCCGTACTGCTTGCCGTCGGACTTGCCGGCCTCCAACATGGCCGGGTTGTAGTTGGCGACGAAGTCCTCGTTGCTGAGGTCGGTGTAGACCCCGGCCTTGACGAACTGCTGGAACTGTGCGCCGCGGAACGTCGGGAAGACATCTCCCGCAGAGCCGCCCTTGAGCCGGTTGAGCGCCTGGGTCTGGTAGTCGTTCGACGGGCTGATGTCCTGCTCCACCGTGATATCGGGGAACTTGGCTTGGAACTCTTCGATCAGCTTGTCGAATGCGGCCTTGTCCTCGGCGCGCCAGTGGGCGAAGGACACCTCGCCCTTGGCGTCGCCGGTCGCTGGGGCGGCACCCTCGCCGCCCTTGGGAGCGGTCGAACCGGGGCCGGCGCACGCACCGAGCGTGGCAGCGGCGCCGGCCCCGCCCATCAGGGCGAGAAGCGTGCGACGAGAGATGGAGCGGGTCAACCTCCATTGGTGACGGTCTGGTCGAGGTGGCAGGTCACCACTCGACGACGGGGATGCCGAGCAGGTCGGCGGTGGTAGGCAGGTGGGGCGGGACGGCTGTGGTCATGTGCGCGCCGCCATCTGTTCGTCGACGATCGCGGCCAGGTTCTGCAGGCGCTGCACCGCGGCCTCCCGCAGTTGCTGCTCGACGTCGGCCGCCCCGATGCAGCTGGCCCACACGGCGCGACCGGCCAGGAAACCGTTCGCACCTTCACTCATCGCAGTGCGGACTGCTTCGGGGAACAGATCTTGTGGGACACCGGAGCTCAGCACCACCCAGGGGCTGTCGACCGCAGCGGTGATCTCCGCGCAGCGGCGTCGGATCTCCGCCTGGTCGCCCTGGCCTTTCAGCGGCACCTCGGCCTTGTACAGGTCCGCACCGAGTCGACCCAGCTCGCGAGCCGCCGCCAGTACGCCGGCCTCCGTGTCACTCGGGCGGCGGTCGGCCCGGCCACGGGAGACCGGTTCGATGATCGAGATCAGGCCCGTGTTGCGGCAGAGATCGACGAACTGCTCCACCATCGAGACTCGCGGGCCGGCGGGCTCGTCTTCCCGCCACAGCACGAGCAGCTTCAGCGCGACGGCGCCTTGCTCCTTCACCCGCGCCGGAACGACCTGTGGGTCGATGGTGACCCGACCGACCAGTTCACCGTTGGCGGACTCGAAATGATCAGCTGCGGCGATCAGCCCACAGCCGTCCGCGACCGCGTGCTGGTCGACGACGGCGTCGAACGCGAACTGCTTGTCGACCAAGACCGCCGAGGCGTACGGCGTGAGGATCCGGGCGGCAGCGACCTTGAAGTCCTGCAGATCCTGATCGGTGACCGGCTCTGCGGTGTGCTCGGCGAACATGTTCCGCATTGCCTCACGCTGGTCCACGGCCAGCATGGCGAATCCGCCTCCGGATCGCTGTAGCGGAGACAGGTCGGTACCGGCACGGACATGCGCCATTGAGGTCACTCCTAGGTGAGATCGGACGAAGCAGCCGATGGATCCGGCTGGCTGGCCAGGAAGGTGTTGAGCTCGGACAAGGTGGGGATCGCCCCTCGACCGTCGAGCACTCGGCAAGACAGCGCCGCCGTGGCGTTCGCGCGGCATACGGCATCGGGAAGTGGATGATCGTCGGCCAGCGCGGCGACCAGCGCACCGTGGAAGACATCGCCCGCCCCGAGGGTGCTGACGACCTCGACAGAGAAGGTTGGCACCTGGGTCAACGCCCCGGTCCACTCCGAAAGCCTGGGCCATGTCGGTAACGTAACACAGCCTGGTGTTAAGTCAACATCGATTCGTGTCGCATTTCGAACGTGTAATATCCTCCCCATGAGGGGCCAGACTTGGTGACCGAGACGCAAGCCCCACGGATGACGGTCGAGGAGCGCGCAGCGGCGATCCTGGCCGAGTTGCAACGCTCAGGGTTTGCCTCGATCAGCGCGCTCCGCGCTCCACCGCCGCGGCGCTGGAGCTCTCGGTGGATGTGTGTTTTCTCGGTGCCAACAGCATCGACGCCACCGGCACGTACCTGCGTGGTGACCGCGAGTCCCCCATCAAATCCGCACTCATTCAACGGGCGTCGCGCGTCGTGCTGCTTGTCGACGGTGCCAAGCTGACCCACACCGCTCCGGTGAAGCTGGTCGACCTCGACGCGCTGTCGAGCATCGTCACGAACGGCCCCGTTCCCGCAGAGCTGCGGGAACGGGGCGATGCCCTTGATGTCGACCTGGTCCTTGTGTCGAAGATCAAACACTAAGCCGTCGATCGAGTCCACCCCTGCGACCGATTCACCACAATACGTTGTATCTCTAACATTTGATGTTGAGTTATTATCAGATCGAGGCTGGATCTCTAGCGGAACGAGGGTCACATGGCATGGCTGTCATCTCCGGCGCACGCACGCTGGTTGGAGACGGAAGCAGATCGAACATTCGAGTTCGGACGGAACGCCGTGGTGCCCACCGGTTTCGGCTGGCTCAGCAACCAAGGCGTCGTTCGTGGCGACATGCCGACTCAGTTGTGGATCACGGCGAGGATGATCCATGTCTACTCCCTGGCGTCCCTGCTCGGTCGTCCGGGTGCCGGGGTGCTTGCCGATCACGGCATCGAGGCGCTGACCAGGCACTTCTGGGATCAGACCAACGACGGTTGGTATTCCTCAGTCAACGAGGACGGACCGGTGGAGCGAGACAAGCCCGGGTACGCCCACTTCTTCGTGCTTCTCGGCGCGGCCAGCGCGAGTGCTGCCGGGCGGCCTGAGGCGCACAAGCTTCTCGACCGAGCGATCGAGGTGATCGAGCGCTACTACTGGAGTGAGAGCGAGCAGATGTGCCGCGAGCTCTGGAACGAGACCTTCACTGAGACCGAGGCCTACCGCGGCGGCAACGTGAACATGCATGCCGTCGAAGCGTTCCTGGTGGTCGCCGATGTCACTGGCGACCACAAGTGGCTGGATCGGGCACTCACCATCGCGCAGCGGATCATTCACGGTGTGGCGCGGAACAACAGCTATCGCGTGGTCGAGCACTTCGACGAATCGTGGACGCCGCTGTTCGACTACAACTCCGAGAATCGGGCCCACCGATTTCGCGCCTACGGCGGAACTCCGGGGCACTGGACCGAATGGTCTCGGCTGCTGATCTCGCTGAAGGACAGCCTCCGAGCGCGTGGCATGGAGGCGCCGGACTGGCTCGTCGAAGACGCGGCTGGCCTGTTCGACGCGGCGGTCCGGGATGCCTGGGAGCCGGACGGCAAGCGCGGCTTCGTCTACACCGTCGGCTGGGACGGGCAGCCGATTGTCCGAGAGCGCATCCGGTGGGTCGTCGTGGAGGCGATGGGTGGCGCTGCGGCGCTCTACCGCGAGACTGGCGATCAGAAATACGACCAGTGGTACGAGCGCTTCTGGGACTATGCGCGCACGTACCTGATGGACATGGAGGGCGGCTCCTGGCATCAGGAACTCGACCCGGACAATCGACCGACCCAGGAAGTCTGGGATGGCAAGCCGGACATCTATCACCTGATGCACTGCCTGCTCGTGCCCCGGCTCCCCCTGGCCCCGGCGATGGCTCCGGCCCTCGCCGCAGGTCTTCTCGACTCCGTACTCTGACGGAGCCAGCGAGGTGCCGTGTCAGGTCAGGTTCCTGACCTGACACGGCACAGTGACGTCAGACACTGCTCGTCGACTTCAGACGCTGCTCGTGGCCCTCGCTACCCAGCTGTCCAGATCCACCAGGAACACGTCCGCGTGGGCGCCAGCCGTGGGGTCCGCGGCAAGAGCGCCGAACTCCACCGGGTCGTACTCGAGCCGGAAGACGCCCACCCGCCAGCCAGCCGCAGATGCCACGTCTGCACCCACCATCGCCGCCAACGGGATCATGAAGGCTGCCTCCCACCCCTCGACCTTGCCATCCTCGTCGCGATGGATCCACGCGGCGGTCGCGAGACCCTCGCAGGACCAGGAATCGTCGAAGACCTGAGCGGGGGTTCCCGGGTCGTGGACCAGGAGGTCGCGCGTCGTGCCGAGCGGGCTCAGTTGAAACTCGTAGAGGCGCGGATCGCCGGGCGGACGCAGATAGACCTGGACGGCCCCCTCCTGCCAGACCTTGTCCTTGTAGTGCGTCATCGTGGCTCGAATGCTCCGCGCCGCGCAGACGAACCTGGCCACCAGTCTGTCGTCCGCGCGGACGAGCTGGACAGCGGTTGACATCCACAGCGCGGAGCCCGATCGCGCATTGATGAGCTGACGGGTGGGGACACCGACCCACCCGCTGGGAACGATCAGCTCCGACGCAGCGAATGTCACAGGTCAGGCCTCGATCAGCTGCGCGGCCGAGCTGGTCTCCTGGCCGAACTTGACTCGCCAATCGAGGTCGGCAAGAGACTCGCGGGTGACCATCGTGTTGCCCGCCACGGCGACCTGTGCCGCATGGCAGGTGAGCATGTTCTCCAGCCCGGTCCGCCAGTTCGTGTAAGGCTCGATCCCGTCGAGAACAGCTGCCGCGAAGGCATCGGCCATCTCGTAGTAGCCGTTGTGGTACTGCGCGGGCAGCGGACTCGTGGTCGGCACAATCGTCCGGGTGCCGGCGTCGGTCTCGACGGCGAACTGCTCGAACGTGCCGCGGATCGTTCCCTTGTCACCGATCAGCAGGAAGTCCTCGGAACGGGTCAGAGGCTGCCGGAAGTAGCTGAAGGTGTGCGCGGCACGGAAGCCCGGGTAGTCGATGATCAGCACGCCGCTGTCCTCGAACTCGAAGTCGTCCGGGAAGGTCTCCTGGCCGCCGAATCCGGCGATCGCCCGCCAGGGCAGCTCACCGCTCAGCCGGTAGATCATGTCGAGCCAGTGGACGCCCTCCTTGATCATCGAGCCGTCCACCTCGGCGTACTTCTTGCGATGAACCGGGCGCCACGGACCGCGGTCGAAGTCGAAGCGAAGCTGACGCGGAGTGCCGATCTCGCCGGTCGCAATGACCTCACGCACCGCCGTCGCGAAACCGCTGTAGCTCACCTGGAAACCGAGCATGAAGTGGTTCGGATGCTGACGCGCGCTATCGGCGATGGCGAACGCCTCGTCCAGCGTGCGGGCCATCGGCTTGGTCGACAGCACGTCCTTGCCGGCCTCCAGCGCCTTGATCGCATACTCGGCATGCAAGAGGTCTGGCAGCACGAGAATCACGGCGTCGATGTCGTCGCGCGCGAGCACGTCGTCGAAGTCAGGGAGGTACTCGACGTCTGCAAAGCCCGCCGCCTTGCGAGACTCGCGTACCCACTCCTTGTGATGCGGGAACAGCGCCGCGCTCTCGTCGACCTTGTCGACATCCTCCTCGCCAGTCAGCCAACGCCAGCGCTGTGGGTTCTGGTCGCACACGGCAACCAGCGTGTACCGCGGGTGGTGAAGAGTCGTGTAGACGTCTTCGAGTCCCTGCACCAGGCCGACAACGGCGCAGCGGACGGTTTCGCAAGGCATGAGTTTCCTTCGTTGATAGGGGCTTGTGTAGAGGCTCTCGCGCATGGCCGAACGGTGACAGTGGAAAGAGGTCCGACCACTGTCCATTTTATCACTCCTCCTCTGCGCTCGGCCAGGGTCAGGCGAGCAAGGCGGCGATCACGATCAGCGCCGGTACGGCCAGAATCGTGGTGAGAATGATCGCGTCCCTGGCCAGGATGACCGCACGCTGGTATCGAACGGCATGGGTGAACACGTTCTGCGCGGTCGGCAGTCCGGCCACCACGGCCACGGCGAAGACGTCCTGCCCCTCGAGGCCCAGGGCAAACTTGGCGATCAGGATGGCGACCAACGGCTGGACGACGAGTTTCAGAGCGACGATCGTCGCAACTTGGCTGCTCTGCTCCCCCGACCCCGGCCGCGGACCCATCCGCAGGGACACCCCGTACGCGAGCAGCATCCCGGGAATGGCCATTCCGGCAATCAACTCGAGCGGATCGGCGACGAGCCGTGGTAACTCGAAGCCGGTGATCGAGAGGAGCAGACCGGCCAGCGCGCCGACCGTCAGCGGATTGCGAAACGGCCGGGTCAGCATCGAGACGAGCCAGTCTCGCCGGGAGATGTCGCGGCCGGCACCCGAGGCCAGGTCGAGCAACATCAGGCCGATCGGCTGCAGGACCAGCATCTGGGTCAGCAGCATCGGCACGATGTAGCCGACGTTGCCCAGCGCGTACGCGGTGATGGGCAGACCCAGGTTGCCGGCGTTGACGTAGCAGGAGGCGAAGGTGCCGATGACGGTATCGCCCAGATTCCGGCGCCACACCAGGCGCGCCAACCCGATCCAGACAACGGCCGAGACGAGCACGCTGCCGATGGAGGCGACGAGGTTGGCAGAGAACACGTGGCTGACGTCGGTGTCACCGAGGACTGTGACCATCAGACACGGACTGGCCACGAAGAAGGAGAGTTGGATCAGCGTCCGCTGGCCGCCTTCGTCCAGGATCCGCCATTGAGCCAGGGCGGCGCCGACTCCGATGACCGCGGCGATGGTCACGAACCCGGCGAGCACTCCGAGCACGTGCTTGCTCTCCTCCTTCTCGACCAGGTCAGGTGCGACCCATCATCGTCGTGCCCGGCACTTGCCACCGAACCAGTCTCAACAACCTCGGGTCTCTAGAGTTGTCGACGGCAGCAGCGGTGGGTGGTAGCCGCCCACCACGTTTCGGCATCCACCCGACAGGAGGCGTCCGTTGTCCGGTCCGGTCGTTCCCTGGGCGTACGACGCCAATGCCATGGCCGTGCTGCAGTCTCGCGGACCGCGGTCCAAGCTGACCGTACTGTCGATTGCCATCCTCGGGCTGGCACTGGTGCTGGTGGTCATCTTGCTGCTGATGGTCGGCGGGCCCCGTCCGGTGCTGATCTCCGCTCTGGCGGCCGCCGCCTCGTTTCCACTGCTGATCTGGTTCTTCTTCTGGTTGGACCGTTGGGAACCCGAGCCGGCCCGCTATCGCTGGGCGGCGTTGGCCTGGGGCGGCAGCGCCGCGGTGCTGATCGGCGCCGGGGCGCAGTTCCTGCTGTCGGCCTTCAGCCGATCAGAGTTCCTGGGCGCCGTGGTGTTCGCCCCGGTGACCGAGGAGTTCGCCAAGGGTCTGTTCCTGGTGCTGGTGTTCTGGCTACGTCCGGCTCAGCTGCACGGCGTCGTCGACAGCATCGTCTACGCGTGCCTGGCCGGTATCGGCTTCGCCTACACCGAGGACGTCTTGTACTACTCCAGCGCGTTGACCGACGGTGGGCCGAACGAACTGGCGGCAACCGTGGTCATCCGCGGGCTGTTCAGTCCGTTCGCGCATCCGCTGTTCACGTCCGCGATCGGTATCGGCGTCGGCGTTGCGGTGACCGCCAGGACCCTCCAGGTCAAGGTGCTCGCTCCCCTGCTCGGCTATCTGGTCGCCGTGCTGCTGCACGCGACCTGGAACGGCAGCACGATGGTGGCCGAGGGTCGCGGCTTCCTGATCGCGTATGTGCTGATCATGCTGCCGGCGCTGGCCGTCCTCATCGTGCTGGCGGCCCGAGCCCGGCGAAACGAGGGGCGACTCGTCCAGCGAGCGCTCACCGACGCTCAGCAGCGCGGCTGGATCACGCCAGCCGATATCGCCCTCGCAGGCAGCCTGCAGGCACGAAGGGCCGCTTGCCGGTCGGCCAAGCTGCACGGCGGCGCCCCCGCCAAACAGCTGATGGAGACCTACACCAACGACCTGACTCTGTTGGCCTTCCTGCACGACGCGGTGATGACTTCGCCGCTGCCGCCGGATCCCAAGGTTGCCCTGCAGGTCGGTGATCTGCTCGTGCGTACGCAGATCCTGCGTCCGTATGTGTTTCCAGGCCCCTAATAGCAGCACTCCGCGAGGGCTCGAACCCTCGCGGAGTCGTGCTGCTCCCGTCAGAGGCCGATCACACGCACGTCGTGCCCCTCGGTCAGCAGGTGCAGATCGTCGCCAATGCTTCCGAATCCAGGATGACGACGCGGAGTGTCGGGTCAGTCACCGCATCTCGTCCGCGTAACGACGAACAAGGGCATCATCAAGTGGACCGGACTCATCGACGAGTTCGGCCAGTTCGTCGCGTTCGAGTTGACGCCGGAGAGCGTCGGCGACGTACGCCGACACCTTTCCGCGCGGCGCATGCCTACGCACAGCCTCCAGGACGTCCGACGGGATGGTCCAAGAGGCCCTCTCATAGCTGGGCTCGGCCGACATAACGTCGATCCTACTGCCAATCTGATTGGCTACCGGGCAGGGCCTGTGTTTCCGAGCCTTTCCTAGCCTTCCCGTCCTCGGATGGACCCGTTCGTTGCCTAGAGTTCGCGGATGCCCATCCAGTCACGCATATTCGTCAGATCAGCTGTCTCGGTCCTGACCTCGATCGCCGCGATGGCGGCTCTCACCAGTTGCTCGGGCTCGGCCGAGCCCGAGCAGTCCGGCACGCCGGCCCCGACGAGTGCGGCTCCCTCGAGCCCAGGTCCCTCGAGCGCTGCCACCGAGTCGGCACCGGCCTCTCCGACGCCCGGCTCTGGCACCGTCAGCGCCGCGCCGCCCTCCGCCGGCACCACCCCGGTCACCGCGGCGGATGGGGCGATCAGTTGGACCCTGCCCTGTGCCAAGCCGCGAACACAGACGATGGATCTCAACAAGCGGGCTAAGAAGGTCATCAAGAGCATGACCGGCTGGGCCTGTGGTCAAGGCGCCGGCACGACCGCCGGCGTCTTCGTGGTCGAACTGCAGAAGACCCCGGCCACCGACGACGATGCCCACCGCGAACTCCGCGGCCTGGTTGAGCAGGCCTTGTCCGGTGCCGAAAAGCCGAAGCACGGCACCTTCCAGGGCCATCCGGGCATCAGCGGCCAGGTCAAGATCAGATCCGACAGCGCGACCGGCTACCAGGCCGTTGCTGTCGGTCCTTGGCTCGCGGTCTTCGCCATGACTCCCCCGGACGATCTGTCCGAGCTGGTCGACACCGTACGCGTCAACTGACCGACGTGGCCCGCCCCGCCCGACCCGGAGGTCTTTGGTCAGAAGACCCTCTCTCCTGCGGCTTCTGACCAAAGCTCCGGGTGAGAACCTGCTCCGCGTCTCGTCGGCGGAACCCGGGACCGGACGCACGAGGGCCGGGACGTTCCCGCGGGAACGTCCCGGCCCTCTCGCTTACCGTCAGCTCTGCCGAGTCAGCTCTGCCGACCGGCCTTGCCGGTCAGCTGCAGCCGCTGGTGCTGCCGCAGCCCTCGCACACGTAGCAGCTGCCGCTGGGCCGCATCTTCGTACCGCAGGTCAGGCAGAGCGGTGCGTCGACACTGGTGCCGGTGATCGCCTCGAACAGCTCCGAGGTGGTCCGGGCACCGGCCGGAGCGGCGGTCGCGACCGCGTGCCCCGCGTCGGTGTCGACGTCGTCGCCGGCGTCGTTCTTCAGCGACTCCGACTCGATCTCCTCGACGGCTTCCTCCGGCAGGTATGACCCGGTCTCCAGCTGCCGAGCGCGCTCGGCCGCGGTGTAGATGCCGAGCTCGGCCCGCTCGTCGAAGGTCAGGTAGTCCAGCGCCAGTCGGCGGAAGATGTAGTCCATGATCGACTGCGCCATCCGGATGTCCGGGTCGTCGGTCAGGCCGGCCGGCTCGAACTTCAGGTTGCTGAACTTCTGCACATAGGTCTCCAGCGGGACGCCGTACTGCAGACCGATCGAGACCGCGATCGAGAAGGCGTCCATCACACCGGCCAGGGTCGAGCCCTGCTTGCCCAGCTTCAGGAACACCTCGCCCAGACCGTCATCGGGATAGGAGCCGGAGGTCATGTAGCCCTCCGCACCGCCGACAGAGAACGACGTCGTCCGGCTCGGCCGCGACTTCGGCAGCCGCTTGCGCGTCGGCCGGTAGACGACCTTCTCGACCACCTGGGGCTCGGCTACGGCCGCAGGAGCCTCGTCGGACTTCTTGTCCGCCTTGCCGTCGCTGAGCGGCTGACCCACCTTGCAATTGTCCCGGTAGACCGCGAGCGCCTTCAAGCCGAGCTTCCAACCCTGCAGGTAGACCTCGGCGATCTCCTCGACGGTCGCCGACTCCGGCAGGTTGACGGTCTTGGAGATGGCGCCGGACAGGAACGGTTGAGCGGCCGCCATCATCCGCACGTGTCCCATCGGCTTGATCGCCCGCTGACCCATCGCGGTGTCGAAGACCTCGTAGTGCTCCGGCCGCAGCCCGGGCGCGTCGACGACATGGCCGTGCTCGGCGATGTACTCCACGATCGCCTCGGCCGTCTCGGTGGTGTAGCCGAGCTTCTTCAGCGCCCTCGGGATGGTCTGGTTGACGATCTGCATCGAGCCGCCGCCGACCAGCTTCTTGAACTTCACCAGGGAGAAGTCGGGCTCCACACCGGTGGTGTCGCAGTCCATCATGAAACCGATGGTGCCGGTCGGCGCGAGCACGCTGGCCTGCGCGTTGCGGAAGCCGTTGGTCTCACCGAGCTTGATCACGCCGCCCCAGGCCGCCGTCGCCCGCTTGTGGATGTCGGTGTCCATCGAGCCGAGGGTGCGCAGCGAGTCGTTGGCCGCCTGATGCTTGCGCATCACCCGCTTGTGCGCATCGGCGTTGCGGGCATAGCCGGCGTACGGGCCGACGATGCCGGCGAGTTCGGCCGACCGGCGGTAGGAGACACCGGTCATCAGCGACGTAATCGCCCCGGCCACCGCCCGACCGCCGTCGGAGTCGTACCCGTGACCGGTGGCCATCAGCAGGGCACCCAGGTTGGCGTACCCGATGCCGAGCTGACGGTAGTCGCGGGTGGTCTGGCCGATGGATTCGGTCGGGAAGTCGGCGAAGCAGATCGAGATGTCCATCGCGGTGATGATCAGCTCGACGGCCTGCTCGAACCGCTCGGCGTCGAAGGTGTCGTCGTCGGTCAAGAACTTCAACAGGTTGAGGCTGGCCAGGTTGCAGGAGCTGTTGTCCAGACTCATGTACTCCGAGCAGGGATTGGACGCGGTGATCCGGCCGGTCTCGGGGTTGGTGTGCCAGTCGTTGATGGTGTCGTCGTACTGGATGCCGGGATCGGCGCACTCCCAGGCCGCCTTGGCGATCTTGTCGAACAGGGTCTTGGCGTCGACGGTCTCGATCACCCTGTTGTCGGTACGGGCGCGCAGATCGAAGCTCTTGCCCTCCTCGACCGCATGCATGAACGTGTCGGAGACCCGGACCGAGTTGTTGGCGTTCTGGTACTGCACCGAGGTGATGTCGCGGCCGCCCAGGTCCATGTCGAAGCCGGCGTCCCGCAGCGCGCGGATCTTGTTCTCTTCGCGTGCCTTGGTCTCGACGAACTCCTCGATGTCGGGGTGATCGACGTCCAGCACCACCATCTTGGCCGCCCGCCGGGTAGCGCCACCGGACTTGATGGTGCCCGCGCTGGCGTCGGCGCCACGCATGAAGGACACCGGGCCGGAGGCGGTGCCACCGGAGCTGAGCAGTTCCTTGCTGGACCGGATCCGGGACAGGTTCAGACCGGCACCGGAGCCACCCTTGAAGATGAACCCCTCCTCCTTGTACCAGTTCAGGATCGAGTCCATCGAGTCGTCGACGCTGAGAATGAAGCAGGCGCTCACCTGCTGCGGCGACTTGGTCCCGACGTTGAACCAGACGGGTGAGTTGAACGAGAAGTACTGGTGCAGCAGCATCCAGGTCAACTCGTGCTCGAAGACGTCCGCGGACTCGGTGTCGGCGAAGTAGCCGAAGTCCTCGCCGGCCTTGCGGTAGGTCTTCACCACCCGGTCGATCAGCTGCTTGAGGCCGGTCTCCCGAGCATCGGTGCCGAGGGCGCCACGGAAGTACTTCGTGGTGACGATGGTGGAGGCGTTCACGCTCCAGAAGTCCGGAAACTCCGTACCCTTCTGCTCGAAAACGACCTCGCCGGTCTTCCAGTTGGTCTGGACGACGTCGCGCCGCTCCCAAGTGACCTCGTCGTACGGATGCACCCCCGGGGTGCTGAACACCGGGGTGATCCGCAGCGCGCTGTTGCGGCCACGGCCCATCCGCTTGTCGGCGCGCCCGTTGGTGGCTCGGGTGGTCTCGGTCATTGCCTGCCTCTCTGGTCCTGCTGCTGGAGCCGGGACGAGGTTCGCGCGAGCCTTCCCCTGCTGCGCGATCCCCGTCCCGGGGTCTGTGGGGATGTGTTGTTCGTCAAGGCGATGTCGGGGCTGCCCGGCCCGGACTCCGCTTGTGCGGCACGAAGGTGCTGACCTTCGAGTCGGCCACCTTGCTGGGGATCAAGGGTTCGATGCCGAGCGGCTCAGACTCCGCGCGCAGCAGGGCGATCTCAGCCTCGAAATCGTCGACCGACTGGTATTGCCGGTAGACACTGGCAAATCGCAGGTAAGCGACCTGGTCGAGGTCACGCAGCGGGCCGAGGATCGCCACACCGACCTCGTCGGCCGGGATCTCCGGCTGACCTGAGGCGCGGATCGCATCCTCGACGAGTTGACCCAACCGGGCGAGCTGATCCTCGGTCACCGGACGGCCCTTGCATGCCTTCCGGACCCCGGAGACCACCTTGTCCCGGTTGAACGGCTCCACCACGCCGCTGCGCTTCACCACCACCAACTGCATCTGCTCAGTCGTGGTGAATCGCCGCCCGCACGCGGGGCACTGCCGCCGTCGACGGATCGTGGCGCCTTCGTCAGCCACCCGTGAATCCAGGACCTTGGAGTCGGTGTGCCGACAGTAAGGACAGTGCATCTCGACTCCTCTCTGGGGATAGCCCTGGGGACATCTTGGGGATGACCTGTGGGCCGGCCTGTGGATCATTGTGGATCATCAACCACAACTTGTGGATGAAGAACACGCGTGTAACTACTAGATATAGGTACCGTACGTCCTAGGGACATTATGCGCAAGACCACTGACAGTGCTAGTCGCCGACTCACTGCGAGGCTGCGCTCCCAAGACTCCGTCGCCCATCGAAAAGGAGACGCGCTCATCGAGAAGGAGCAGATACATCCCAAACCGCAATCTTGAGGTGTAAGTGCTCCTTCTCGGCGTGGGTCGCTCCTTCTCGATGCGTCCAGTTGCGGCTAGGTCGACTAGGTCAGGTTTCGGAGTACGACGTAGAGGGCGGTGAGTACGCCGGCGAGGGTCCACCAGATGGCCGGGCGGATCCGGTGGGTGGCACGTTGCCAGCGGGCCGGAGGCCGGACTCGGGGACCGCCTAGTGCCTCGACGATCCACAGCGTGCCGACGACGGCACCGAGCACGAGACTGACGAACACCACCGGGTTGTAGGCGAACGCCGACGCAATGTCGCCGTGAAGCAGCGCGGAGCCGAGCCGCGTTCCACCGCAGAAGGGACACTGCCAGCCAGTCAGCATCAGGAACGGGCATGGAAACCCGATTCCCGTCGTCGCATAGAGCGTGGTCACCCCGAGGCCGAACGCGGCGTAGCCGGCGAGCCACTTCAAGCCACCGACGGCCTGGAATGGCCGCCCGACCTGTTGCCGCGCATCGCTCACCCCGCCATTCTGCCTGCGGACCGGTGCAACCTGCCTTAATGCGGTCGCCCCCGCCGTCCCCATGCCAACCTGGGGATCCGCTGGTCAATGCTGCCCGGCTGCGCGATGCCCACACACGCACCTCGCGGCGTTCTCGCCGGGTCGCGATCAGGTCGCGACACGCGCCGTGAACGGTGCTCTCGTGGCACGCACGCACCTCGCGGCGTTCTCGCCGGTCGCGATACAACCCCGGCATCGCTCCCTCCTCGTCCTGGCGATCGGTCCGCTGAATGCCTTCCTGCGGGACCTCCTGCACATCCTGGATGGTGCCGTCTACATCGGCTATCTCTGGCCGCTGTGGCACCCGAGACGACAGACCTTCACGGTGCATGCGGGGCCAACGCGGCCCGTGCCCTGCTCGTCGCAGCTCGCCGACCAGATCGCGAAGACGGTCGCGATCGATCTGCGCGTCGATGACCCCTCGACCCTCACAGCGGCAACGTCTGGGAGACCGTCGCCTGGTAGCCGTCACTGGTGACTCGCAGGGCGGTGAGCCCGACCACCGTCAGCGCGGCAACCATGATCATCAGGCCGGTCACGATGACGACAGCGACACCCCGATCGGTCAGCCGCCAGCCAGCCGGCCTCGCACTCGGCACGGCGACGATCGGCGCTGGCGTCGGCATCACACAAGCACGAGCAGCCGAGTTCACCGGACGGCTCAAGGACTGCGTCGAAACCGGCTGGGCAGGGCGCAGCCGCGGCCCCGCTTCCCTGCCCGAGCCTTGCGCGGGCCGAGTGCGGCGCCGCGGACGGACAACCGAACGGGCGGCGGTCGGACGGTCAACCACGAGCTGAGTCATTGCTTCCTCCTGCGTCGAACGAGCATTCGATAGAATGCCTGTTTGAATTCTTACCGCACACTTAGGTGATTGGCAAGACCTTTCGATAAAGAACTTCGTGCGACCTACTCTGAACCGGACCACTGACAGTCCCTGCCGACAGCCTTCGACAAGCACCTTCACGGTCCGAGGATCAGTGGACCAGCAGCCACTGACACTCGCCCGATCCACAAGCTCCGCGTCAGTTCTGTAGCGGTTCGTCGACCTGGATCAGATGGGCGGCGTCTGACTGGCCGAGGCAGCCTGCATCTCTGTGATCAGCTGCAGCCGGGCGCCGCAAGAGGTACGGACGATCCGTGGCACGAATGGTCGTTCGTGGCCCGCGGGCGCTACACGCACGTGCGTTCCGCGGCACCGACGGTCGGCTGTGGCCCGGCGGCGCGAGAGATCTACTCGTCGACTCCGCGAGGTGACCGCGACCCAATAGAGTGGCGAACCACTCCCGATGCAGACCGGACCCAGCCGCCACCGGGCTCCCGATTCGGCTGGATCCGAGCCAATCGAAGAAGTTCGCGACACGCTCGAACAGATGTTTGATTGGTCGGCGAAGTCATTCTAGAGTGCAGTCATGGCGAAGAAGACGGATCAGCCCGCACCGCAGCCGCAGCGCAAGCGCGGCCGGCCTCGGGCCAGCGAAGTGGCAGCACAACTGGGCGAGACAGGGTCGATCTCGGCCCTTCCCGACGCACCGGCGGGGGTTGACGGTCTGACCCTGCGGCAGCGACGGATCCTCGAGATGATCAAGGACACGGTCGAGACCAGGGGCTACCCGCCGAGCATCCGCGAGATGGGCGACGCCGTCGGGCTGGCCTCCTCTTCGAGCGTCGCCCATCAGCTCAAGGTGTTGGAGGCCAAGGGCTTCCTTCGTCGCGACCCGAACCGGCCACGGGCCCTCGAGGTGTTGCTGCCGGGCGCGCACGAGGCAGCCAAGGTACGCCCGCTGCACCCCGCACCTGCTGAGCTGGAGTTCGATCAGACCGGGGTCAACGACGCCTATCCTAAGCCGGTCCACGTGCCGATGGTCGGCCGGATCGCCGCCGGCGGTCCGATCCTCGCTGAGGAGCGGGTGGAAGACGTCTTCGCGCTCCCCCGTCAGCTGATCGGCGAGGGGACGATGTTCATGCTCGAGGTGAAGGGCGACTCGATGGTCGACGCCGCGATCTGCGACGGCGACTGGGTGGTCGTCCGGCAGCAGCCCACGGCGATCAACGGAGACATCGTCGCGGCGCTGCTGGACAACGAGGCCACGGTCAAGACCTTCAAGAAGGTGGCCAACCAGGTCTGGCTGATGCCTCACAACCCGGCATACGATCCGATCGACGGCAACCACGCCAGCATCCTCGGCAAGGTCGTCGCCGTCCTCCGGAGACTCTAGTCGCGAAGGCGGAGTCTTGGGAGCGCAGCCGAACAGCGAGTGACGACCCCGTCGCGAGCGACCGTGAGGCGTAGCGACGGCTCCGTCTGGAACGACGAGAGAGCAAACACGTTCTTCCGTTTGCGAACGAGGAGCGAAGACGGAGTCTTGGGAGCGCAGCCGAACAGCGAGTGACGACTGACGCAACCCTTACAGCAGGCTGGGCTCGCTGGTCAGCATCTGGTTGGTGATGCGGGCGACGGCGCGCAGCTTGTTCGCCACGTCGAGAGCCGCGACCTTGTAGGCCTCGGACAAGGTCGGATAGTTGAAGACGGTGTTCACCAGGTAGTCGACGGTGCCGCCACAGCCCATCACCGCCTGCCCGATGTGCACCAGCTCAGTGGCGTTGGTGCCGAAGACGTGCACGCCGAGGATCTCGTGGGTGTCGGAGTGCACGATCAGCTTCAACATGCCGTAGGAATCGCCGATGATCTGGCCCCGAGCAAGCTCCCGATAGCGCGAGATGCCGACCTCGAACGGCACCGCATCCTTGGTCAGCTCGACCTCGCTACGACCGCAGTAGGAGATCTCCGGGATGGTGTAGATGCCGATCGGCTGCAGGTGGTGCAGTTCGTTGGCGGTCTCGCCGAAGGCGTACGCCGCAGCCAGCCGCCCCTGGTCCATCGAGGTGGCAGCCAAGGCCGGGAAGCCGATCACGTCTCCGACTGCGTAGATGTTGGGCACCGCGGTGGTGTAGAACTCGTCGACGACCAGCCGGCCACGCTTGTCGGCCTCCAGGCCCGCGAGATCCAGGTTCAGCTGGCCCGTGTTTCCCTGCCGACCGGCCGAATACATGACCACCTCGGCCGCGATCCGCTTCCCCGACGCGAGGGTCGTGATCGTCCCGTGTCCGGAGCTCTCGACCGACTGCACCTCCTCACCGAACCGGAACGACATCGACAGATCGCGCAAATGGAACTTCAGCGACTCCACGATCTCGGGGTCGCAGAAGTCGAGCATCTGAGCCCGCTTCTCCACCAGAGTCACCCGCGTGCCGAGCGCGGCAAAGATCGAGGCGTACTCCACCCCGATCACACCCGCGCCCACAACGACCAACGAATCCGGCACCTTCTCCAAGGTGAGGATCTGGTCGCTGTCGAGCACCCGCACGCCGTCGAACTCGATGCTGGGCGGCCGGGCCGGAGTGGTGCCGGTGGCGACCACGATCTTGTCGGCCGTCAGCGTGCGCATCATGCCGTGACTCTCGTCGTCGATCGACAGCGTGTGCGGGTCGAGGAAGCTCGCCGTGCCGGCCATCAGCTCGATGTGATTACGCAGCAGCTGGTTGCGAATCACCTCGATCTCGCGGCCGATCACGTGCTGCAGCCGGCTCAGCAGATCGGAGATGGTGATCTCGTTCTTGACCCGATAGCTGGCGCCGTACATATCGCGCTGCTGCATTCCCGTCAGATAGAGGACTGCCTCACGAAGCGTCTTCGAGGGGATGGTGCCTGTGTTCACGCAGACACCACCGACCATCTGCTTGCTGTCGATGACACAGACCCGCTTGCCGAGCTTGGCGGCCTGCACGGCTGCCTTCTGACCACCTGGTCCAGATCCGATGACGGCGAGGTCGAAGTCGTACGTGTGCTCCATGCGTGCAGCCTCACACAAGTGCGCAGCGATTCGCCACCATGCGATCGCCGATCTGGACCCTCACGCTAGCGATCTTGGGTCGCTGGGTTCAGTTCGCGCCCACCTGCAGCTTCTCCCGCAACCACGTCGGATCGTACTGATCTCCGGGCGGGCGCTGCGCGCTCCGCCATTCGGGCGGATGGATGAAGAAGTTCGATTGCTTGCCCAGAATCCTCATTCCGAGATTGACGGTGCACTCCCAGCCTCCATTGCGCTCCTGAGCCCCGATGTTGTCCCCGCGCAAGCTGACATCGCTCATGATCCGGGCCACCCTGAGGTTTTTCCCGACCATCTGACCCGGACCGCTGTCAAACCCACCCGACCCACCGTCGATAGGGGTGAGATCGTCGTCGTACACGACTTGGTGCTCGAGATCGGACCACGCTCTGGCCGCTTCCACCACCGTCTCCGGCGGATAGTCCCTGTCCATGTACGTCGTCTGGCCACCGAGCCCTTGACAGTTCGAGACGATGGCTGATCTGAGCACCTCGGTGATGTCGGTGCTGGCGCCCAGGCTCTCGACCCCAGCAAGCAGCCAGGCTCTGTCCAGTTGCAGCTCATCCAGCTTCTGCCCAGCGGCGGCGTCCCGAGCGCGCATGGCGGCCTTCCACTTCGCGGTCCGGGCATCGTCCCCCGGCTGGGGGTCGTAGATGCTCCTTCCGGAACGAGCGCCGGGTCCTCCCTGTCGCACGCGCTGAACCGCGGTCTGGATGGCCTGGTTTCCCGCCGAACGTTGGAGGTCGAGCAAGGCGGGCACGGGCCCGTGTGGCGAGTGGCGCCCGAACTCGGTCTCAGGTTCACGTTGCCGCGGCAGCGTTCTCGTAACACGCTCTCGATCCACTGGATCCCCCGATCACAGGTGCGGCCCGGGACCGCATGCCTCTTTCGGTCATCGTAGTGATGAGCCCAATCGCGATCTCGCCCGGGCCGCCCCGGACACCTGAAGTCAGCCAGTCGCCAACCGGCGCAGGGCTCCGATGGCGGTCTCGCGATCCGAAGTCGTCCACATCGGTGGCATCGACGCTCGCAGATAGGAGCCGTACCGCGCGGTCACCAGGCGCGGGTCAAGGACCGCGACCACGCCACGGTCGCTGATCCGGCGAATCAGCCGGCCAGAGCCCTGGGCCAACAGCAGGGCTGCGTGGTTGGCGGCCACACTCATGAACCCGTTGCCGCCGGCTTCGGTGACCGCTCGCTGGCGTGCCACGGTCAGCGGCTCGTCCGGCCGGGGAAAGGGAATCCGGTCGATGATCACCAGCCGGCAGGTGTCCCCGGGCACGTCGATCCCCTGCCACAGCGACAAGGTGCCGAACAGCGACGTCTCCTCCTCGGCCACGAATCGGCGGGTCAGCTCGGACAGCTGGGCATCGCCCTGGCAGAGGATCTTCTGCTTCGGCAGCTGCTTGCGTACCCACACCGCCGCGGCTTCGGCAGCCCGCCGAGAGGAGAACAACCCGAGCGTACGGCCGCCCGCGGCCCAGACCAGCTCGGCCACCTCCTCCAGCACCGCCTCACTGATCCCGTCCCGTCCCGGCTGCGGCATCCGCCGAGCGAGATAGAGGATGCCCTGCTTCTGGTACGCGAACGGCGAGCCGACATCGACCGCTCGCCATGGTCGGCGCTCATCGGCCTCACTGAGCTCGGGGACCGGATCGTCGTCCCGGAGCCGCTCGTCGTCGCGTAGCCCCACCGAGCCGGCGACTCCGGTGAAGTCGCCGCCGAGCTTCAGCGTCGCCGAGGTGAGGATCGTGGTGTGCTCGCCGAAGACTCGGGATCGCATCAGACCTGCCACCGTGAGCGGCGCGACCCGGGCCTCCCGTCCGCTGCGCTCTCGATCGGCGACCCACACGACGTCTCGCTCGCTCAGCGCGGCCATCCGTTCGGCGATGTCGAAAATCTCCTTCACCGCCGCCGCAGCCTGCCGGCACTCCGGTTCGCTCTTGTCGGTGCCGCTGGTCAGCGCACTGACCACCTGGCGGGTGACCGAGCGCACCGCATCGCAAGCAGCCACGAACGCGCTTCCCGGGTCCTCGACCCGCTCGAGTGGCATCGAGTCCAGCGCATCGCGCAGCCGGTCGGCCGAGCCGAGCAGCTCGACGCCGAGATCGTCGTCGTCCAGCCAGGTCAGCGCCCGGTTGCCGACTCGCTCGACCATGCCTGGGCTGAGCTCCGCCGAATCAGCACTGGTCACCCGGGCGGTCAGCTCATGTGCCTCATCGATCACCACGGCCTGGTGTTCGGGCAGTGCCGTGCCGCCATGCATCGCGTCGATGGCGAGCAGTGCGTGGTTGGTCACCACCAACTCGGCCTCGCGTGCTGTCTCACGCGACTTCTCCACGAAACACAGGCCACCCTGTGGACACCGCTGGGTCCCCAGGCACTCCCGAACCGGGATGGAGACCTGCTGCCAGCCGCGGTCGGTGTGCGACGGTGCATCGTCGCGGTCGGCCAGCCCGCCGTCCTGCAACTGATCCTCGGCCCACTCGCGCAGCGCGAGCACCTCGGCCCCGAGCGCCGATTCCGGCGCTGTCCGCGGCGAATCCTGCACGGTGGCCAGCAGGTCCGCGGCCGAAATGAGGGTGGCCTGCTCATCGGCACCATCGCGCACCTTCAGCAGGCACGCGTAGTTGGTGCGGCCCTTGAGGATGGCGTGCTCGGGCCGGCGGCCGGTCACTTGCTCGACCGCATCCAGTGCGTGCGGGATGTCCTTGCTGGCGAGCTGGCTCTGCAGGGCCAGGGTCGCGGTGGTCACCACGACCCGATCCAGCTCGCCGCGAGCAAGCCGGACCAGGGTCGGCGCCAGGTAGCCCAGCGACTTGCCGGTTCCCGTGCCGGCCTGGGCCAGCAGATGTACGCCCGTGTCCAACGACTCGCCCACGGCCGCGGCCAGTTCCAGCTGGCCGGGCCGCTCGTGGCCTCCGATCTCGGCAACCGCGGCTGCCAGCACGGCCGCCGTCTGCTCCCCGGCGCTCTGCCTACCCGTTTTGGGCTCACGCGAGTGGGATCGGGCCTTCTTTGGATCTGTCACAGCAAGGTACGACGATATGCGGGCTCAGCTCGAGGCCGCGAGCGTGTACGGTCCCAGCTCGCCCGCCAGATCCGGATGCACCCGGGCAGTGACCAGCGATCCGTGCTCGGTGTGCTCGACGCTCAGCAGCTCCCCGCTGGTGTGGATCCGATCCACCAGGTCGCCACGCTCGTACGGCAGCAGCACCCGCAGCTCACGCTCCGGCCGTGGCAGCCCGCTCTCGACCGCTGCCCGCAATTCGTCGATCCCTTCGCCGGTGCGGGCGGAGGTGACCACCGCGCCAGGAGCCGCGGTACGCAGTGTGGTGATGGCTTCCCGGCTGGCCTTGTCGGCCTTGTTCAACACGATCAGCTCCGGCACATCGCCCGCGCCGATGTCGGCCAGCACGCTGCGGACTGCCTTGATCTGGCCCACCGGGTCGGGGTCAGAGGCATCGACCACATGCACCAGCAGGTCGGCCTGAGCGGACTCCTCCAACGTCGAGGCGAACGCCTCGACCAGATCGTGCGGCAGATGCCGGACGAAGCCGACCGTGTCGGTCAGCGTGTAGACGCGTCCGTCGCTGGTCTGGGCGCGCCGGGTCGTCGGATCGAGGGTCGCGAACAGCGCGTCCTCGACCAGCACCCCGGCACCGGTCAGCCGATTCAGCACACTGGACTTCCCGGCGTTGGTGTAACCGACGATGGCAACAGACGGCACCTGATGTCGCTGCCGCTCGGCCCGCTTCAGCTGCCGGTTCGCGTCCAGCTCGCGCAGGGTGGCGCGCAGCTTCGCGATCCGGCTGTGGATCCGCCGGCGATCGGTCTCCAGCTTGGTCTCGCCGGGACCACGGCCGCCGATCCCGGCGCCGCCGCTGGCCCGACCGCCGGCCTGCCGGGACAGATTGCCACCCCAGCCACGCAGCCGCTGCTTCAGGTACTGCAGCTGGGCCAGCTCCACCTGGGCCTGGCCCTCGGCGCTCTTGGCGTGCTGGGCGAAGATGTCGAGGATCAGCGCGGTCCGGTCGATCACTTTGACCTTGACCCGGTCCTCCAGGTTGCGCAGCTGCGCGGGCGCCAGTTCGCCATCACAGATCACCGTGTCGGCGCCGGTGGCAACGACGATCTCACGCAGTTCGGCGACCTTGCCGCGGCCGATGTAGGTCGCGGGATCGGGCCGCAGCCGGCGCTGCACCAGCCCTTCCAGCACTTCCGAGCCGGCAGTCTCGGCCAGCAGCTTCAGCTCCGCCATGGCGTTTTCGGCGTCGACCTCGCTGCCGGTCGTCCAGACGCTGACCAGCACCACCCGCTCCAGCCGAAGCTGGCGATACTCGACCTCGGTGACGTCGGTGAGCTCGGTCGACATGCCCGCGACGCGGCGTAGGGAGTGGCGCTCCTGCAGATCCAGCTGCTCGCCGTCGTAGTCGGGTGCGTACTCAGATTCAGGAACACTCATCGTGGATCAAGAATCGCACGTACCACCAACACTCGGCCAACGACTTGCGTCAGCGGTGCAAATCTCTTGCCGGCCGCGCCGGCAATGACCTGTACGAGGGCACGATTCGGGAGCTACCTTCCTCCTGGTGGGGACACGGACACGCGTCGAGCTCGGTCGACGAGAGGATCTCGGCGCCGACTGCGCGAACTGCTTCGGTCTGTGTTGTGTGGCGTTGGCCTTCACCACATCTGCGGACTTCCCGTTCGACAAGCCTGCCGGCGAGCCCTGCCCGAATCTCGACGACCACGATGGCTGCCGAGTCCATGCGCAGCTCCGGCCCCACGGGTTCAAGGGATGCACCGTGTTCGACTGCTTCGGCGCCGGGCAGAAGACCTCCCGACACACCTTCGCAGGTCGGTCCTGGCGGGACGACAACCAGATCCGTACGGCGATGTTCGCTGCGTTCCCCATCATCCGCCGGTTGCACGAACTGCTCTGGTATCTGGATCAGGCCAGCGCACTCGTCGAAGCTGCGGATCGCGACGCGACGCCCTGGCTGCAGCGGTTCGAACGCGTTCGCGAGCTGAGCGATCTGCCCGGCGAGCGGCTCCTGGATCTCGATGTCGACGCCGAGTACGACGCCGCCCGCCCGTTGCTGATCCAGGCCAGCGAGATCGCCCGACGAGGCGAGATCGCCCGACAGGGGGTCCGGAGCGACCGGTCTCGGCGCCGTACGCGCACGCTCGGACCGCAGTCCGACCTGATGGGCGCTCGTCTCACCCGGGCAGACCTGCAGGGAATCTGCCTGCGGGGTTCGACGCTGATCGCGGCGGACCTGAGTGGTGCCCGGCTGGCGCACTGCGATCTGCTCGGCGTCGACCTTCGCGATGCCGACCTATCCGGTGCCGACCTCGAGGACGCGATCTATCTCACCCAGATGCAGGTCAACAGCGCCCGGGGTGATGCGGCGACCCGGCTCCCGCCCGGTTTCCAGCGGCCGCCGCACTGGGTCTAGGAGGGCGGTGTCGAACGGCGGCCGTAGCGAGCAGGTGCCCGAGTGCGTGCCGTGCAAGGCGGAGGAGGAGTCGGATAGCGGGGTTCTATCCGCGACGACGACAACGCAGCACGGCGCGCGCTCGGGTGCCGCGCAGTAGATCGGCGTTTGACACCGCCCTCCTAGGTAGGCGGCGACAGCTCTCCGCGCGCCACGATCACGGCGGGCCCGGTCAGGTATGCCTGCTCGCCGAGTTCGACCTCGACGGATCCGCCCGGCACGTCGACCTGATAGCGAACCGGCGTCGTGTGTGCGGCCAGGTCCGGCGTCGCGACGACTCCGTGTCTGGCATGCCAGGCGGCGGCCGCGGCGACCGTGCCCGTGCCACAGGACCGGGTCTCCCCCGACCCTCGTTCGAACACCCGCATGGCCAGCCGATGCGGCCCCCGCTCGGCGACGAACTCGGCGTTCACCCCGTGGGGAAAGACCGCGGCCGGCTCCCAGGTCGGCGCGCTCCGGAGATCCAACCCATCAGGATCGGCGCAGAAGCTCACCGCATGCGGATTGCCGACATCGACACCGACCGCGTCGAATGCCTGCTGATCGGCGGTCGACACCCGAACCTGCTCGCTCAGCACCCGAGCCGGACCCATGGCAACCCGGATTCGCCCGTCGGACAACACCTCGGTCTCCCGCAACCCGGCCCGGGTGCCGACCGGCACCAGGGGACCCTCGGTCAGTCCCTCGTCGACCAGATAACGCACGAACACACGAATGCCGTTGCCGCACATCTCGGCGATCGAGCCGTCGGCGTTGCGGTAGTCCATGAACCAGATCTCCGGATCACCGTCCCACTCGGGAATGTGCCGGCCCCGGACCGCCCGCAGGATGCCGTCGCCACCGATCCCGGCCCGACGATTGCAGATCCAGCGGACCTGCTCCGCCGTCACCGGGTTGGCCCCGTCCCGGTCGACGAGGATGACGAAGTCGTTCTCGGTCCCGTGGCCTTTCGCGAACGCCCACCTACCCACGACGTTCAGTCTCCCACGAGGGCGGCGAAGCCAGCCGCGCTCAGGGCAGCGGTGACCAGGTCGTCCCGGTCGTAGGCCAGCCAGGTGATCCGCGGATCCTGCTTGAACCAGGAGAACTGCCGGCGGGCGAACTTGCGAGTCCCGACCACGGTACGGCGGTGTGCCTCGAGTTCGTCGGTCTCACCGGCCAGGAACTCCAACACCTGGCGATAGCCCAGCGCCCGGGAGGCAGTCAGCCCGTCCCGCAGTCCGAGGGCGGTCAGCCGGGTGACCTCGGCGACCAGCTCGGCCGCCCACATGGCATCGACCCGTTGTTCGATCCGAGCGTCAAGGGTCGGACGATCGATGGTCAACCCGACCTGGACGACACCGGGCAGGTGATAGCGCCGTTCCGGCAGCCGAGCGGCAAAAGGCGCGCCGGTGAGCTGGATGACCTCGAGGGCGCGGACGATCCGGCGCCCGTTCTGCGGCAGGATCGCCGCAGCCGCCGCGGGATCCAGCGCCGCCAACCGATGATGCAGGGCAACTGGGCCGATCGCGGCCAACTCCTGCTCGAGCGCGACTCGTACCTGCGGGTCGGTGCCAGGAAAGGAGAACTCGTCGACGATCGCCCTGATGTAGAGGGCGGAGCCACCGACCACGACCGGCACCACGCCACGCGCATGGCAGTCGGCGATCGCCGCCCGAGCTCGAGACTGGAATTCCGCGACGGTTGCGGTCTCGGTGACATCAAGGATGTCGACCAGGTGATGCACGACCCGAGACCGCTCATCCACGGTGGGCTTCGCGGTGCCGATGTCCATGCCGCGGTAGACCAGCATCGAGTCGGCGTTCACGACCTCAGCGGGCTGGCTGCTCGCGATCAGTCGCTCCGCCAGTGCGATCGACAGTCCAGACTTGCCCGATGCCGTCGGACCCACCAGCACGACTGTGCTGGGTCGCTCGGGGGACGCATCGGAAGGCACGGGGTATGAACCTACCTGTCGACGTGGCAGCATCTGAGACCTACGACGGAAGCGAAAGGAACAGCGATGGGCATCTTCGACAAGGCCAAGGACCTGCTCAACGAGCACAACGAGGTGGTGGACCAGGGCATCGACAAGGCTGCCGACATCGTCGACGAGAGGACCGGTCATCAGCACAGCGAGCAGATCGACCAAGGCGCACAGCAGGTCAAGGACACCATCGATGACGTCAGCGGACATCCGCGCGGCTGATTTCTCGGCAGTGTGGTGAGGTAAGCCTCACCACACTGCTATCGTCACCGGGTGGCCGTTCGACCGAAGAAGAAGTGCTGCCAGGACAAGCCCCGGTGCAAGCGCTGCCCCATCCGTCTGCTCGCCGAGGGCAAGCTTTCCCCGCAGGACGCACGTACGTTGTTCGCCAATGCCCGCAACAAGAAGGCGCTCAAGAAGGCCAAGCTGCAGAAGGACGCCGCCAAGCTGGAGTGCGCAGCCTGAATCAGGCGTCGCGTGTCGCGTGCACCTCAGGGCCGCCGCCCGCTGTCTGACCTCGCCAGACGACCTCGACCGTTGTCGCCGCTGCTTCGTCCGCGGGTGTCGCGCTCAGCAGGTCGTCGGTTGCCAGGATCGCCACGCCATGCACGGCCGCGAATGCCGCGGTGGCCGGTCCGGATCGCCCGACACGATGAGGCCGGCCTGCTGAGCGTCCGCGATCATCGCCAGCGAAATATCGCGCCGACGCCCCATGACTGACCCCGACCTGCCGAGCGTAGCCGCTGTCTACATTTGCTTCATGATGCCGTTTGATCTCCACCACACCACCGCCGTGATCACCGGTGCCAGCTCCGGCTTGGGCGCCGAATTCGCGACCCAGCTCGCTCACCGTGGCGCCGACGTCGTGCTGGTCGCGCGGCGCGAGGACCGACTGCGCGAGCTGGCCGACCGCATCCATGCCGAGCACGGTGTCACCGCTACGCCGGTAGCCCTCGACCTGACCGAACCACATGCCGCCACCGAGCTCAGACGCGTCCTCGAGGCCCGTGGAATCTCGATCCAGACCCTGGTCAACAACGCCGGCTTCGGCATGAAAGGCAACTTCGCCGAGGCGGATCCGGCGCGGCTGGCGTCGATGCTGCAGCTGAATGTAGCTGCTGTCGTCGCCCTGACGCGCGAGTTCCTGCCCGATCTTCAGCGAGACGGGCGGGGTGCCCTGATCAACGTGGCCAGCACCGCCGCGTACCAGCCGTGCCCGAACATGGCCCTCTACGGCGCGACGAAGGCCTTCGTGTTGAGCTTCACCGAGGCCATCGCGTACGAAACTCGGCACAGTGACCTGCGGGTGCTGTGCGTCAGCCCGGGAGCCACGCGGACCGAGTTCTTCGATGTCGTGGGAACCGAAGACGCCGCGGTCGGACGCTTCCAGTCCCCGGAGCAGGTCGTCAGTCTCGCTTTCAACGCGCTGGACCGCCGGACCGTGCCGGTCAGTGTGGTGGCCGGTCGGCTCAATGCGTTCACCGCCAAGGTCGCCGGACTCGCCCCACGACGTGCCACCCTGGCGCTCACCGGCCGACTGCTGGCCTGAGGGCGGGTCGTTCGCCGGGTCAGCCGCTCACGGCGCAGGCCGGAGCCGGTGGCAGTGGAGCGGGCACCCCAATGGCGGGCATTCCCAATCCCACCGAACGGGTCGGCTCCGGCGCGGTTCCGTCGCGCCGGGCCTGCCAGGCGTCACCACCCCGGGTACGCCGCAGCGACAGCAGCCCGTTGTCGGCATTCAGGTGGTGCGGTGCGGCGTAGGTGATCTCGACCTCCGCCAGATCACCGGGCCGTGGACGCTCCGCCGGATCCTCCGGTACGGCGACGTGGACCAGCCGGTTGTCTTGAGCCCGACCCGACATCCGCGACGTCGCGGCGTCCTTGCGACCCTCGCCGTCGGCGAACATGACCTCCACGATGCGTCCGACCTGGGTCAGGTTCTCGGCCCAGGAGATCTCTCCCACCACTTCGACCAACCGCTCGTAGCGTTCCTGGACGACGGCCTTGGGCACCTGGTCGGGCATGGTGGCCGCGGGAGTGCCGGGACGAATCGAGTACTGGAAGGTGAACGCGCTCGCGAACCGCGACCGGCGTACCACCTCGAGCGTGTCGGCGAAGTCGGCCTCGGTCTCGCCGGGGAAGCCGACGATGATGTCGGTGGTGATGGCAGCGTGCGGCATGGCCGCCCGCACCTTTTCGATGATCGACAGATAGCGCGTGCTGCGATACGAGCGACGCATCGCTTTGAGCACCCGGTCGGAGCCGGACTGCAGCGGCATGTGCAGCTGCGGCATCACATTCGGCGTCTCGGCCATCGCCGCGATCACATCGTCGGTGAAGTCCTTCGGATGCGGTGAGGTGAAGCGGACCCGCTCCAGCCCCTCGATCTCCCCACAGGAGCGGAGTAGCTTGGCGAATGCCTGCCGGTCGCCGAACTCGACCCCGTACGCGTTCACGTTCTGGCCGAGCAGCGTGATCTCCTGGACCCCCTCCGCGACCAGCGCCTGGATCTCGGCCAGGATGTCGCCCGGCCGGCGGTCGGTCTCCTTGCCACGCAGGCTCGGCACGATGCAGAAGGTGCAGGTGTTGTTGCAGCCGACGCTGATCGACACCCAGGCCGCGTAGGCGGAGTCGCGGCGGGTCGGCAGCGTGGAGGGGAATCGCTCGAGGGACTCCTTGATCTCGACCTGCGCCTCGTCGGCGATCCGGGCCCGTTCCAGCAGGGTCGGCAGCGAGCCGATGTTGTGCGTGCCGAAGACCACGTCGACCCACGGCGCCCGGTCGAGGATGACGCCCTTGTCCTTCTGCGCCATGCAGCCGCCAACCGCGATCTGCATACCAGGTTTGGCCTTCTTCACTGGGTACAACTGCCCGAGATTGCCGTACAGCCGGTTGTCGGCGTTCTCCCGGACCGCGCAGGTGTTGAACACGACCACGTCGGCCTGGTCGCCGTCATCGGCCTTGGCGTAGCCGGCATCCTCCAGCAACCCGGCCAACCGCTCGGAGTCGTGCACGTTCATCTGGCACCCGTGAGTGCGGATCTGGTACGTGCGGTTCGACCCGGTCATGTGCGGAGCCTCTCGGGAGTGCAGGAGCGATCTGGAGCGACACGCTCTTCGTCGTTCCAGATCGCGACGAACGAGCGAGACTCGCGGAGCTTCATGACCGCGGAGCGCGGAGGGCGACAATTCAACACAGTCATGGCGCCGAACAGGATAGTCGGGCCGGCCACTAGAGTTCGACCATGACGAGCGAGGCAGCCGTGAATCCGACCGGAGAGCAGTACGAGATCGCCGCCGGCAACCGCCGGGCGGTGGTCACCGAGGTGGGTGCGACGCTGCGCTCGTACACGGTGGACGGGCGCGATGTGGTTGCCGGTTTCGCCGCCGACCAGGTGATCAGCGGTGGACGCGGGATGCAGCTGCTGCCCTGGCCCAATCGGATCCGCGACGGTCGCTACACCTTCAACGGCAAGACCCAGCAACTGGTGCTGTCGGAGCCGGCTCGGCACAACGCCATCCACGGGCTGGTCCGGCATCAGCCCTGGCGGCTCATCTCGCACACCGCGGACCGGGTCGAGCAACGAATCCGGGTCTACCCGCAACCAGGATGGCCGGGCATCATCGAGGCCACGATTGTCCATACGGTCGGCGACGACGGCGTGGTCACGAATGTGAGCGTGACCAATATCGGCACGGTGGCAGTGCCGTACGGATACGCCGCCCACCCCTATCTGACCGTCGGTGAGGACACCGTCGATGATGTGGTGATCTCGATCCCGGCAGAGCGCTATCTGGCTGTCGACGATCGCCTGCTGCCCGTCGATCTCCTTCTGGTGGAAGGCCGCGACGAGGACATGCGAACGGCCGCGCCGCTGGGTCAGCGCAGCTTCGACACCGCGCTGAGCGGGCTGGCACGTGGTGCCGACGGACGGTGGCGGGCTCGGCTGGAGCGCGGCGACCGGTGGGCGGAGCTCTGGGCCGGCGAGGGGCTCGACTGGGTCCAGGTGTTCACCGGCAACGAGCGTCGTGACCTGTCGATTGCGGTGGAGCCGATGACCTGTGGCCCGAATGCCTTCAATCCCGGGCCGACACACGACGGCGTGATCGTGCTCGAGCCCGGCGAGACCGCGGCACACGAGTGGGGAATCGACGGCGTCTGAACGACCGTTCAGGGAGCCGCGAGAACACCGCGGAAATGATTGAATCGTCACGAGAAAATCGTGCTTCCCTGCGCGGCGTAACGAAATCTCAACATCCAGATCCCCCCACTGCCGAGTGATCTCGTCTAGGGTCCACATATGGTGGAAGCTGCTGAGCCGATAGATTTGAGCGACCCCACCCAAGGGCCGTCGATCGCCCCCGACCAGATCGGGGAGCCACTGGTCGTGCTGACCGGAGTCGACAAGTACTTTGGCGATCTCCATGTCCTGCAGCACATCGACCTGACCGTGCACAAGGGCGAGGTCGTCGTGGTGCTGGGCCCGTCCGGCTCGGGCAAGTCGACACTGTGTCGGGCGATCAATCGGCTCGAGACGATCCAGTCCGGCACGATCACCATCGACGGCAGCGAACTGCCGTCCGAAGGCAAGGCACTGGCCAACCTGCGCGCGGACGTGGGCATGGTGTTCCAGTCGTTCAATCTGTTCGCCCACAAGACGATCCTGGAGAACGTCACGCTCGGACCGATCAAGGTCCGCAAGAAGTCGACAGCCGAGGCCAAGCAGCGCGGCATGGAACTGCTGAAACGCGTCGGGGTGGACAGCCAGGCCTCGAAGTATCCGGCCCAGCTCTCCGGCGGCCAGCAGCAGCGGGTCGCCATCGCCCGAGCACTGGCGATGGACCCCAAGGTGATCCTCTTCGACGAGCCCACCTCCGCCCTGGATCCGGAGATGGTCAACGAGGTGCTCGACGTGATGGTCAGCCTCGCCAAGCAGGGCATGACCATGATCGTCGTCACCCACGAGATGGGGTTCGCCCGCAAGGCCGCCAACCGGGTCGTGTTCATGGCCGACGGTCAAATCGTCGAAGAGGCCGACCCGGAGACCTTCTTCACCGCAGCCAAGAGCCACCGCGCCAAGGACTTCCTGAGCAAGATCCTCACCCACTGACCCATCTCTACTCATGAACCCCACCCACCGACCCCAAAGACCGACGGAAATCAGAGCTCAACGACGAGCCCAAACCAACGGAGGACAAGCATGAAACTGACCAGACGGATCCTTGCTATCGGAGCCGGATTGGCCATGGTGATCCCCCTCGTCGCCTGCGGCGGGACAAGCGACTCCGGCAGCACTGAGTCGGGCGGCGGCAAGGTCGTCATCGGCATCAAGTTCGACCAGCCGGGCCTCGGCCTGAAGGAAGGCGACAACTACACCGGTTTCGATGTCGAGGTCGCGAAGTACGTCGCCAAGGACCTCGGCTACACCGACGTCCAGTTCATGGAGTCGCCGTCGGCCCAGCGCGAGACGCTGCTGCAGAGCGGCCAGGTGAAGATGATCTTCGCGACGTACTCGATCACCGACGACCGGAAGCAGAAGGTCTCCTTCGGCGGTCCGTACTTCATCGCCGGCCAGGATCTCCTGGTTCGCAATGACAACACCGACATCACCGGTCCGGACAGCCTCAACGGCAAGAAGCTGTGCTCGGTCACCGGCTCCACCTCGGCCAAGAAGATCAAGGACAACTACTCGTCCGGGGTCCAGTTGCAGGAGTTCGACACCTATTCCAAGTGCGTCGAGGCACTGAACTCCGGGCAGATCGACGCGGTGACCACCGACAACGTGATCCTGGCCGGTTTCGCTGCGCAGTCGCAGTACCAGGGCAAGCTCAAGGTCGTCGGCAAGCCGTTCTCCGAGGAGCGGTACGGCGTCGGCATCGCCAAGGGCGACACCGAGCTGTGCGGCAAGATCAACACCGCGATCGAGAAGATGGAATCCGACGGCTCCTGGCAGAAGGCGCTGGACGCCACAGTCGGCGCCTCCGGCTTCAAGCCGGATCCTGCCACCAACCCGCCCAAGCCGGACGCCTGCTCCTAGTCCCGAAACGGTGGACCCGTCGGGTCGGGGAGGGCGGATCGTCCTCCCCGACCTGGGGCCATTGACCAGCATCCTGCGTACGAGTCGAAGGAGGTGACGGCTGATGGATGGTCTACAGACCCTGTTCCAGGAATACAGCGTCTTCGCGGCGTTCTGGATGACGATCAAACTCACGGTTCTGGGAGCGATCGGTGCGATGATCATAGGCACCGTCGTGGCGATCATGCGGGTCTCGCCGGTCCGGGTCTTCCAACTCGCCGGCACCGCGTACGTGACGCTGGTCCGCAACACGCCGCTGACGCTGCTCGTCTTCGCGTTCGCGTTCGGGCTGTTCTACACGCTCCAGATCAGCCTGGCTGACCCGAACTCCCCCACCTCGCTGGCCGACAACGCCTTCCGCTGGGGCGTGGTGGCGCTCTCGGTCTACCATGCGGCCTTCATCGCCGAGGCCATCCGCAGCGGCATCAACACCGTGCCGCAAGGCCAGGCGGAGGCGGCGCGGGCGATCGGGTTGTCGTTCGTGCCGACCATCACCACGATCGTGCTCCCGCAGGCGTTCCGTGGCGCGATCGCCCCACTCGGGAACACGTTGATCGCGCTGACCAAGAACACCACGGTGCTGGCCACCATCGGCGTCGCGGAGCCCGCGCTGATGATGCGCAACATGCTGGAGTTCAACAGCTCGCTACTGTTCGCGATCTTCTTCATCATGGCCGCCGGATTCGTGATCCTGACGTTGCCCATGGGGATCTTCTTCACCTGGTGGTCGCGCAAGCTGGCGGTGCAGCGATGAGCGCCGGGGCGAGCGTCCTGTTCGACGCGCCGGGGCCGAAGGCGATCGTCCGGTACCGGATCATCGCGGTCGTCGGCACCCTCCTGCTGCTGGCCGGGCTGGCCTTGGTGCTCAAGGGCCTGGCCAACCCGGACAACAACCAGCTCACTGCCGAAAAGTGGTCACCCTTCCTGGAGTGGTCGTCCTGGAAGAGCTACCTGATCCCGGGGCTGATCGGCACCTTGAAGGCCGCCGTCATCAGTGTCGTCCTCGCCATCATCGCGGGCATCCTGCTGGGGATGGGACGACTGTCCGAGATTCTCGTGCTCCGCGTCGTCTGCGGGGCGTTCGTGGAGTTCTTCCGCGCCATCCCGGTGCTGATGATGATGTTCTTCGCCTACTTCTTCGGCATCTTCGTGCTGCACATCAGCGGCACCGCGCTGCCGCTGTTCGGCGCTGTCGTCGGCCTGACGTTCTACAACTCCTGCGTCATCGCCGAGTTGGTCCGCTCCGGCGTGCACAGCCTGCCTCGTGGCCAGCGCGAAGCGGGCTACGCGATCGGCATGACCGGCAGCCAGACGCTGCGGACGATCCTGCTGCCCCAGGCCGTCACCGCCATGCTGCCGTCCATCGTCAGCCAGCTGGTGGTGATCTTGAAGGACTCCGCGTTGGCCTACAACATCACCTATCTGGAGCTGCTGCGACAGGGGCAGAACCTGGCGACCTACAAGGGCAATCTGATCCCGACGTTGATCGTGCTGGCCGCCATCTACATCATCATCAACTGGGCGCTGACCAGGGTGGCCCAGGCCGTCGAGGCACGGCTGCGCAGCGGCCGCCGGGGAATCCGGCCGGGTCCGCTCAACGTCGGTGCGAATCCGGCGCTGGCGGCCGAGGAGCAGGAGCAGGCTGCCGCCACCGAGACTCTTCGCTGACGGGGTTCGGGTTGCCTGAGTTCGGGTTGCCTGAAGTGAGCACCGGGGTCAGCGGGCGGTCTCCGTGGCGCGGGACTCGCGTACGACCACGACCTTGATCTGACCGGGATAGGTGAGCTCCTCCTCGATCTGCTTAGCCAGATCACGTGCCAGCACCTGAGCCTCGATGTCGTCGATCTGCTCCGGCGCGACCATCACCCGGATCTCCCGACCCGCCTGCATCGCGAACACCTTGTCAACGCCGGTGTGGGCAGCGGCCAGGCTCTCCAGCTTCTCCAGCCGCTGGACGTAGGCCTCGATGCTCTCCCGCCGAGCGCCGGGCCGACTGCCGCTGATCGCGTCGGCCGCCTGCACCAAGACCGCTTCGACGGTGCGCACCTCGACCTCGTTGTGGTGTGCTTCGATCGCATGCACGACATCGGGATTCTCACCGTACTTGCGAGCAAGATCGGCGCCGACGATGGCGTGCGAGCCCTCAACCTCATGCGTGAGCGCCTTGCCGATGTCGTGCAGGAACGCGGCACGACGACACTGGGCCACGTCCAAGCCGAGTTCGGCGGCCATCAACGCCGCAATATGACCCGACTCGACCAGATGCTTGAGCACGTTCTGCCCGTACGAGGTCCGATACTGCAGGCTGCCCAAAATCGGGACCAACGCCGGATGCAGGTCGGAGATCCCGACATCGGCAAGAGCGTCCTCGGCAGCACGCAGACACTGCTGCTCGATCTGGCTCTTGCTCCGCTCGTGCACCTCTTCGATCCGGGCCGGATGGATGCGGCCGTCCTTGACCAGCTCGGTGAGGGTCATCCGGGCCGTCTCACGGCGTACCGGGTCGAAGCAGGACAACAGCACCGACTCCGGTGTGTCGTCGATCATGACATTGACGCCGGTGACCTGCTCGAAGGCGCGAATGTTTCGGCCCTCGCGTCCGATGATGCGACCCTTCATGTCGTCGCCCGGGAGGTGCACGGCGGAGACAACCGACTCTGCCGTCTGATCCGAGGCAAGCCGCTGGATGGCTCCCACGATGATCATCTGCGCTCGCGACTCGGCCTGCTTGGTGGCCTCGCGCTCGATGTCGCGAGCGACGATCACCGCCTGCCGCTTGGCATCGTGCGCCACCGCAGCCACCAGCTCCGCCTTCGCCTGCTCCGCGGTCAAGCCGGCGATCCGCTCCAAGGCTTGCTGCGACTCGGCTTCCGCCTCCTGCAACGTACGCCGTTGCGCCTTCAGCTCGGCCTTCGTGGTGTCGAGATACCGGGCCTTCTCCTCGAGCGCTCGGGAGTCGGCGTGCAACCGTTCCTCACGCTCTGCCAGTCGTTGCTCGCGACGTTCGACCTCCAGCCGCTGGGTGCGCAGCTCGCTGCGGCGTAACCGAGTCTCCTCGTCAGCCTCACGTCGAGAGTCCTCGACCGCCTGAACCTGCGCTTCAGCTTTGGCCATCACCTGAGCTGCCTGAGCCTCGGCGTCGGCCCGGATCCGGTGAGCGAGTTCCTCGGCTTCGAGCACCTGCGAGTTGCGGGCGGCAGTGACGGCGGGCGAGGCGGCGGCGGATGCCGATGCCTTGGCGGCGTACCGCTGGTAAATCAGATATCCGATCGCCGCGACGACGATCACCAGCAGGAATAGACCAGCCAGAACCAAGATCTCGAATAGCCCCAAATTCAACATGGTGTTCAGCACTCCTGTCTGCGTGCTATGCACGCCTTCAGGAGGCTCTACGGCAATACCGAAACAGCGCATCCCCTGGTCAGACGGGTTTGACCAGTCGGTGGCGCTGCATATGCGATTGTGGGTCGACCTTTGATAACAATTACGTAAGGATCATTCGTGCTCAGTTTGGGTAGACCTTGCACGTTCAACCATTTGTACAACATTTGCCGTAAAACCTCGTGAATGCAGGGTAGGGCTGACCCTCGGCCTGGTCAAGACCTGGTCAGGACATAGCCCAGGTCCCCATCGCCTCTGACCTGTCACGCGTGAAGCCATCGTTGCCCAAGGCCCAGTCCGAGCCGCCCAGTCTGGCAATCCGACCAGGGACAACCCGGGCTGAGCCGCCCAGCTTGAGCCACCCAGCCCGGGGACAACCCAGCCCGGGGACAACCCAGCCCGGGGACAACCCAGCCTGAGCCACCCAGCCCGGAGTCGCGCTCAACGCTCGTCCTGGCGCAACTCATCCAGCACCGTGCTGATGATTCCCGAGCCGAAGCCTCTGCGAGCAAGTGCCCCGGCCAGCCGCCGATCGCGGACCATCGGCTCCAAGCTCCGCATCGTCGCTGCCTTCTTGCTCGCCAGTGCCCGTGCGGCATCGAGCTCGTCGTCACTGTCGACCGCGGCGAGCGCCTCGTCCAGGTGTTCACGATCGATCCCCTTGGCCTGAAGCTCGCGCCGCAAGGCCGACCTGGACAGGTGCCGGCGCTGCTGTCGCGACGACACCCAGTCCTGGGCGAAGGCCCGGTCGTCGACCAGACCGACCTCCTCCAGCCGGTCGAGCACCGCGGCCACGGCTTCCTCGGGCACATTCTTCTTCCGCAGAGCCTGGTCGAGTTCCTGCCTGGTCCTTGCCTGAGCCGCCAGTTTGCGAAGCGCGATCGTGCGCGCGACGCTCTCCGGATCGGCATCCTCGCCCGGATCAGCAGGCCCGGGCCGGATCGGGCGAGCAGGTCCAGACGGGCCTGACTGAGCAGAGCCTGGTTGATTCGGACCGACAGAAACTCGTCGAGTCGAGCGGACCGGCCTAGCCGAGTCCGCCGGCGCGACACCGGGCTGGCCAGTCTGTGCCGCCAACCAGGCCCGCGCCTGATCGACGGGATCAGCCGCGCTCATCAGGATCAGAACTCGACCTCGCCAGTCACCGGGTCCACCCCGGCAGGCACATCGACCCGCGGGCCGATGTTCATCCGCTCCTTGATCTTCTTCTCCAGTTCGTTGGCCAGGTCGGGATTGGCCAGCAGGTAGTTCCGGGCATTTTCCCGGCCCTGACCCAGCTGGTCGGTGTCATAGGTGAACCAGGCCCCGGCCTTACGAATGATGCCTGCCTCGACGCCGAGATCGAGCAGACTGCCCTCCCGGCTGATGCCCCGCCCGTACAAGATGTCGAACTCGGCCTGCTTGAACGGCGGCGCCACCTTGTTCTTGACGACCTTGACCCGGGTTCGGTTGCCGACCATCTCCTGGCCGTCCTTCAACGTCTCGATCCGCCGGACGTCCAGCCGCACCGAGGAGTAGAACTTCAGCGCCCGGCCACCCGTGGTGGTCTCCGGTGAGCCGAACATGACGCCGATCTTCTCGCGCAGCTGGTTGATGAAGATGGCGGTCGTGCCGGCACCGCTCAGCGCGCCGGTCATCTTGCGCAACGCCTGGCTCATCAGCCGTGCCTGGAGGCCGACGTGGCTGTCGCCCATCTCTCCCTCGATCTCAGCACGAGGGGTCAACGCAGCCACCGAGTCGATGACGATCAGCGCCAGCGCACCGGAACGGACCAGCATGTCGGCGATCTCGAGCGCCTGCTCACCGTTGTCAGGCTGGCTGACCAGCAACGAGTCGGTGTCCACGCCCAGCTTCGCCGCATAGTCGGGATCAAGAGCATGCTCAGCATCGATGAAGGCACAGATGCCTCCGGCCGCCTGCGCGTTCGCGATGGCGTGCAGCGCAACCGTGGTCTTGCCGCTGGACTCCGGACCATAGATCTCGACGACCCGGCCGCGTGGCAGCCCGCCGATCCCCAGCGCCACATCCAGCGCGATCGAACCCGTCGGGATCACCTCGATCGGTGTGCGCACCTCCTCACCGAGGCGCATCACCGAGCCCTTCCCGTACTGCTTGTCGATCTGGGCGAGCGCTGTCTCGAGCGCCTTCTCCCGGTCTGCTGTCGCCATCGTCATTCCTTCCGTTCACCCTGCCGGGTGGCTTCCTGACTGCCTGAATAGTCGATCGCTAGTGACCATAAGGATGACCACTGACATCCGACCGGTGGTTGATCGAATCTGTGGACAACGCTCGAGGTCGCGTGTGGCCTGTGGATATCTCCAGACACAACCTAGGCGAACACGTGTTCGAACTCTAGTCCGACACGCCGAGCCGTTCGAAAAGGCCGACAGAGGAGCCGATCAGCGCTCGGAAGCGGGGAGTTCGAGGGCACCCCAGACCGCACGCCAGATGACCTTGAAGGAGATGCCGTCGTCGATCGCCTGATCGACCGTCCGTCCACCCAGCTCGGCCAGACTGTGCTCGGCGGACCACACCCGGCTGTAGCCACGCCCCAGCTGGGTATCCAGCCGCGCCCACAGCTCGGTCTCCTTCATGCCTGCTCTGCCTCATCTCTCGGTCGCAACCCTCGCTCACATCGGAGGACCACCGTACGCCGGTTGTGAGCCATAGGCGTGTCGGCCAATGGGCCCATCGGCCGACCTAGATCCGACTTCGCACCAGCTGCTGCGACTTCGCATGGGGTCTACCTGGTGCGCAGATGACGCAGTTGGTGCGAAGTCGGCATGGGCCGCGGACCTGACGACTGAAGCAGCATCGGTGCCGAGGACCCGGATCCCACCCTCAAGGCGTACCCGCTGACGCCACCGGGCCAATGACGTCCGCGATTCGGGCGGCACACCCGTACGTCTCGCACCGCCGGGCCACGAACGACCGCGGACCAGGCGGGAGGCACGTACGTCTCGCGCCCCCGGGCCACGAACGACCACCAGCCCCGCAGGAGGCACGTACGTCTCACGCCCGCGGGCCACGAACGACCGCGGACCAGGCGGGAGGCACGTACGTCCCGCACCCCCGGGCCAATGACGTCCGCGATACGGGCGGAACACCCGTACGTCTCGCGCCGCCGGGCCACATACGACCGCGGACCAGGCGGGAGGCACGTCCGTCTCACGCCCGCGGGCCACGAACGACCACCAGCCCCGCAGAACACCCGTACGTCTCGCACCCCCGGGCCACGAACGACCACCGTCGCTCCGCCGCACAGCGAGTCGACGACCAGCGCTGTCAGTGGCAGCGGGCAGGATGTGAGGGTGCCTGTTCAGACCCCTGCCGCAGCCCAGGCGCTGCGCGCGTTCAGCCCGGCGACCGCCACCTGGTTCGCCGAGGTGTTCGCCGCGCCCACGGCGGCCCAGATCGGTGCCTGGCAGGCGATCTCGTCGGGTGAGAACGCGTTGGTGATCGCGCCGACCGGCTCGGGCAAGACGTTGGCTGCATTCCTCGCCGCGTTGGACTCCCTGATCCAGGATCCGAAGCCGCCGGCCAAGCAGCGCTGTCGGGTGCTCTATGTGTCGCCGCTCAAGGCGCTGGCGGTTGACGTGGAGCGAAACCTGCGGGCACCGCTGGCGGGCATCACCCAGACCGCACTTCGGCTTGGTCAGACTCCCCCATCGTTGAGCGTCGGAGTGCGCTCCGGCGATACGTCGGCGGGTGACCGGCGCAAGATCGTCACGCATCCACCGGACATCTTGATCACCACGCCTGAGTCGCTGTTCTTGATGCTGACCTCGGCGGCCCGCGACGTGCTGCGCTACGTGCACACCGTGATCATCGACGAGGTCCACGCCCTGGCGGGCACCAAGCGCGGCGCGCACCTGGCGCTGTCGCTGGAGCGGCTGGATGCTCTGGTCGCCGACAGCAACAAGTCAAACCAAACCGCCCGCCCGGTCCAGCGCATCGGCCTGTCGGCAACCGTGCGTCCACCGGAGCGGGTGGCCCGCTATCTGGGTGGCAGCCACCAGGTGACCGTGGTGGCCCCACCGGCCGCGAAAGCCTGGGATCTCTCGGTCGTGGTGCCGGTCGAGGACATGGGCGACCTGGCCAGCACGGCTTCGACACCCACCTTGGATCTCGACGTTGACGGTGCTCCGCCGCCCCGGCCCTCGATCTGGCCGCATGTGGAGAACCAGATCCTGGACCTGATCAACGCCCATCGGTCGACGATCGTGTTCGCCAACTCCCGGCGACTCGCCGAGCGACTGACCGCGCATCTGAACGAGCTCCAGGCCGAACGCACGGCAGCAGCCCATTCGGCCGAATCGGACGAACCAGACGAGTTCCCTGCTCTCCTCGCCGAGTTCCCACCGCCGGCGGAGATCATGGCCCAGTCCGGCGCCAGTGCCGGCCACGACGGGAGCACCGGCTATCCCGTGGTCGCCCGTGCCCATCACGGCTCGGTCAGCAAGGAGCAGCGTGCTCAGATCGAAGGCGATCTGAAGTCTGGGCAATTGCCGTGCGTGGTGGCGACATCGTCGTTGGAGCTCGGCATCGACATGGGTGCGGTCGACATCGTCGTCCAGGTCGAGGCACCGCCGTCGGTGGCCAGCGGCCTGCAACGCGTCGGGCGAGCCGGCCATCAGGTCGGGGCGACCTCCCGCGGCGTCTTCTTCCCCAATCACCGGGGAGATCTGATCGAGTCGGCCGTGGTCGTCGAGCGGATGCGAGCCGGCGCGATCGAGGAAGTGACAACCCTGCGCAACCCGCTCGACGTGCTCGCGCAGCAGATCGTCGCCATCGTGGCCAGTGCCGCAATCGGCAGCAACGTGGACAGCCAGAATCAGCAACCGACCGAGATCACCGCCGACGAGGTCTATGCCCTAGTCCGGCGAGCCGACGGTTACCGAGATCTGCCGCACAGCGCCTTCGAGGCGACGCTCGACATGCTCAGTGGGCGTTATCCGTCCGAGGACTTCGCCGAGCTGCGACCACGGCTGGTCTGGCACCGGGACACCGGCGTGCTGAGCGCTCGCCCGGGAGCGCAGCGACTCGCGGTGACCTCCGGCGGCACGATCCCGGACCGCGGTCTGTTCGGAGTCTTCCTGATCGGCGAGGGCTCAGCGTCAGGCAAGCACAACCCGGGCCGTCGGGTCGGCGAGCTCGACGAGGAGATGGTCTACGAAACCCGGGTCGGCGACGTGTTCACCCTCGGCACGACGAGCTGGCGGGTCGAGCAGATCACCCACGACCAGGTGTTGGTCTCCCCCGCCCCCGGCACTCCGGGCCGGCTGCCGTTCTGGAAGGGCGACTCACCACCGCGACCTCTCGAACTCGGCCGGGCGTTCGGCGCCTTCGTTCGCGAGCTAGCCGGTCTCGAGTCAGATCAGGCGTACGTACGGCTCCGCGAGGCCGGTCTGGACGAGCTGGCGGCGCGCAACCTACAGAGCTACCTGACCGAACAGCACCAAGCCACCAACGCACTGCCGACCGACACCACCGTCGTCGTCGAGCGCTTCCGCGACGAGCTGGGCGACTGGCGGGTCTGCGTGCACTCCCCGCTGGGCTCCGGAGTGCTGACCCCATGGGCCCTGGCGATCGAGCGAGCGGCCCGTGAGCGGTACGGGATCGAAGTCCAGGCCACCGCCACCAACGACGGCATCGTGCTTCGTGTGCCCGACACCTCGGCGGAGCCACCCGGCGCCGAGCTGGTGATCGTCGACCCCGATCAGCTGGAGAGCATCGTCACCGACGAGGTCGGCGGGTCCGCGCTGTTCGCCGCCCGGTTCCGCGAGTGCGCCGCGCGGGCGCTGCTGCTCCCTCGCCGCGACCCGCGGTCCCGCTCTCCGTTGTGGCAGCAGCGGATGCGGTCGGCCCAGCTGCTCACGGTCGCCGCCCAGTATCCGGAGTTCCCGATCGTGCTGGAGACCATGCGGGAGTGTCTCAACGATGTGTTCGATCTCGACGGCCTGCTCGAGGTGCAGCGGGAGCTGGCGGCACGCACCATCCGGCTGGTCGAGGTCGAGACCCGAGAGGCCTCGCCGTTCGCCAAATCGCTGCTGTTCGGGTACGTCGGTGCCTTCGTCTACGAGGGCGACGTCCCCCTGGCGGAGAAGAAGGTTGCGGCGCTGTCGTTGGATGCCAGCCTGCTGGCCGAGCTGCTCGGCCGGGACGGACTGCGGCAGCTGCTCGACCCGGCCGTCATCGCCGCGACCGAAGCAGACCTGCAGGGTCTCAGTGAGCAACGCCGGGCCACCTCGGCCGAGCAGCTTTTCGACCTGATCCGCACCGCCGGACCGTTCACCCCCGCCGAACTCGCCGACCGGGTCGCCGAGGGCCTCGACCTCCACGCGGCACTGACCGAGCTCACCCTCGCGCGACGGCTGGTACAGCTGCGGATCGCCGGCCAGGAGATGGTCGCCGTCGTCGAGGATGTCCCCCGGCTCAGAGACGGCCTGGGCGTGCCCGTGCCGCCGGGCGTGGCCGCCGGCTTCGAGGAGGTCAGCAACCAGCCGATCCATGATCTGGTGCTCCGCTGGGCACGGACGCACGGACCCTTCACCGTCCTGACGGTGGCTCGGCGCTATGGGCTGGGCCGAGTGGTGATTGCAGACGCCTGCTCAGATCTGGTCCGCTCAGGTCAGCTGGTCCGCGGCTCGTTCGTCGATCCCGACCCGGCCGCCGGCGACGAGGAGCAGCTGTGCCACACCCAGGTCCTGGCGCTGATCAAACGCCGTTCGCTGGCTGCGCTGCGCCGCGAGGTGGAGCCGGTCGAGCAGGTTGTCTTTGCCCGCTTCCTCGCGGAGTGGCAAGGTGTCGGCTCCCACGCCCGAGGCACCGACGCCGTGCTCTCCACCCTGGAGCAGCTGGCCGGATATGCGATGCCGGCCAGTGCCGTCGAGTCGATGATCCTGCCGGCCCGGGTCGAGGACTACCGGCCCGCGATGCTGGACGAGCTGACCAGCGCCGGTGAGGTCTTCTGGGTCGGCGACGGGGCGATCGGCGACCGGGACGGCTGGGTTCGCTTCCAGTTGGCGGGCAGCGATTCACCGCTTGACCCGGCGCTGGCCCGGAGCGGGGTGGAGTCCGCCCAAGCCCGCCAGCTGCTGGAGAGGTTCGCGCCCGGCGGCGCCTACTTCTTCGACGCTTTGCTCTCACCCGATGCCGAGCCGGACCGGAGCAGCTGGGTCGCCGCGCTGTGGCAGCTCGTCTGGGCGGGCCTGGTCAGCAGCGACACCTTCACCGCCGTCCGCAATCTGACCATGGCGGGAGCGCACAAGCCCGCTCGTCGTCCCCCGCCGCGCAACTATCGCGGGCGACCACGCATCCCGCGCCCCGGTCGCGGGGACCGGCCGACTCGACTGAGCTCACCGACCACCGTCGGACGCTGGTCCCTGGTCGCGCCGGCCACTCAGCCGCCCTCAGCCCGGCTGGCAGAAGCCATGTTCACCCAGCTCGACCGCTATGGCGTGGTCACTCGGGGCAGCGTGCTGACCGAATCCGTCGAGGGTGGCTTCGGCACCGCCTACCGGGCGCTCAGCGCCTTGGAGGAGTCCGGACAATGTCGCCGCGGCTATCTGATCGAGGGGCTCGGTGCAGCGCAGTTCGCCTCGACCGGCGCAGTGGATCGGCTGCGCTCGGAGCAGACCGAGTCCAGCGAGCGACGCGGACTCGTGCTGGCCGCCTGTGATCCAGCCAACCCGTACGGGGCCGCGCTGCCCTGGCCCGAACGGGAGGGACATCGTCCCGGCCGCAAGCCAGGTGCGCTGGTCACCTTGGTCGACGGGCACCTGGTGTTCTATGTCGAGCGCGGTGGCAAGACTCTGCTGTCGTTCACCGACGACCCGGTCATGCTGGCCCCGGCGGCGGCTGCCTTGGCGAGATCCGTACGGCTCGGACAGCTGGGCCGGCTGACCGTGGAGCGCGCCGACGGCCAGCACGTGTTCGGCTCGGCGCCGGTCAGCAGGAGCTTGCAGGACGCCGGCTTCGTGATGACTCCGTCGGGACTGCGGCTGAGGCCGAGTCCGGCAGAAGCGCTCAGCCGATGACCGTCGCACTCGGCGGGCCGGAGCCGATCGGCCGCCAGCCGTCCGCAAGCAACCGGCGGACCCGAGGTGTCGCGCCGTCGAGGATGTCGGGCCCGGCAAGCAGCGCGAGGTACGGGCCGACGAGGGACATCAGCGTGGGATCGACGGCCGCGGCGGAGCATACGACGTCGGCGGTGACGGGTTGGGCAAGATCCAGCTCCCCGCCGGTGAGACGGCGGAGGATCGACTCATCCTGTCGGACATGGTCGAGATACCACGGATAGATGTGTTGTTCCGCCCACTCGTCCAGTTCCGCGGAGATCTGGCCGAAGTCCGATCCAGGATCGGCGAGACGAGCCATCAGGTGCACCGCGTGGGGGAAGGCCAGTGACAGATAGAGGCCGTACGCCGGATTCAGGGTCGTCACAGCGTCACCGATGAAGAACAACCCACTCGCCGGCGCCACGCCACGGGCGGGACCTTGGTGCCGGTAGGTGTTCGTGAGGTTGCCGGCAACCACCGGATCCGAGACAGGCTCGTACCGTGCCGGGTCACGCCACGGCGAGAGGTTCGGCACCGCCGCGGCTGCCCGGTCGAACGCCAGGCCGTCCCGCAATCGGCGGAAGTCTCGGTTCGACGCCGGATAGGTGAACAGCAGCGAGTGGTGTCCGCTGTCGGACGGCATCACCATGCTGAGGTAGTCCGGTCCCTCCACCACCGACGGCACGGGCAGATCACAGCCGTCCCCCGGGTTGCGGCTGCGATAGGACCTGGATACGGAAGAGAAGCCGCATAGTCCGCCCTCGGCGGGACCGCGAAGCGCGTCCCCGAGGTGGCTGTTCTTGCCGGTCGCCACGACGACCACGTCCGCGAGCTGCCCGACACCGTCCACGACCAGACCGCCCGCGATGCCACCATCGATGATCACATCGTCGACATGTCCTGTCCGCCAGTCCACCCCTTCCTGCCGGCGCGCCGCCTCGCGCAGTGTCGACTCGAACACCGAGCGGCGGCAGAAGATGTTGGCGGATTCATCCGGCGCCTGCGGAAGCCGCCCGATCCGCGATCCTGCGGTCAACAGCGCCTGGTACACATCGGGTAGCTGGTGGATCAGACTAAGCCGCGCCCCGCTCCGAAAACCGTGTGGCTGATTGAACTGCATGACCCCCACTCGGGTCCAGTCTCCCGAGCGCGGAGGTCCCGGATCGCGGTCGATGACGAGGACCGAGTGGCCGCGACGGGCCAGGCCGATCGCGAGAAACGCTCCGACCGGCCCACCGCCAGCGATGGCAATCCGCATCACCAGACCTCCTCGTGGAGCTGACTCGGGACGTGTGCTCGGAGCCCTGTCGGCCGGGCCCCCGTCCATCCTGGCGACCGCTCGATCGTGCGGAAGAGTAGCCGGTTACTCCATTCGTTCGCCGCGGTTCAAAGCGGCGGCGAGTTCGGCCCGCGTGCCGAGACCGAGCTTCTGGTAGATGCGATACAGATGCCCTTCGACGGTGCGTGCGGACAGCACCAACCGAGTGGCGATCTGGCGGCTGGTCGCCCCGTGGGCCGCCAGTTCCGCGATCTCCCACTCCCGCCCGGTCAGTGGCAGGGCCAGCACGCACCGGGCCATGGCTGCGGTCCGTGCACCGCCGGCCGACTCGATGAGCCGCCGTACCCGAACCCGAGACTCCTGTGCCGCCACACCGGCGCCGCTGCGCTGGAAGGCTTCGCAGGCCAGCACGGCCGCGTCCCCGGCGGCCATCAGATCGCCCATCCGCTCGAGTCCGGCCGAGGCCTCCCGCAACACGGCACCGTCGCCTTGCTCTGCGGCCGTCGCGAGCAGCCGGACGAGCTCTGCCCGAGGTCCGTCGACGACCGTCGCCAGAGCCCCTACCCTGGCAGCGAGACCGGGAGCACCCAGCAGGACCGCCCGCTGCAACGACAGCAGCTCGTACGCGGCATGGGATCGGGCACCTGCGAGGTCTGCGGCGGTCAGGGCGAGGTCGATCGCCTCCTGGGTGGCGCCCTCCGCGGAGGCAACGCCGGAACCGGCGAGCATCAAGTCGACGTCCAGCAACGCAAACGACGGCTGTCGCCTGGCTTGTGCTTCGACGTACCACTCGCGCGCGGCATCGACATCGCCCAGCAGAGCAGTGGCCGAGCACATCCCGACCGCGCAGACGAACCGCCAGGGGCCCAGATCGCCGTACGGCGCGAATCCGGCCCAAGCCTCGCGGAACAGGCGAAGGGCCGAATGCACGGCTCCGCCGGACAACTCCGCATCCCCTGCCATGCACGCCACGAACTGGGCGTACGGCTCCTTGCCGAGTGCCTCGCGATGACGGTCCCCGGCGATCCGGCGAGCCACGTCGAGGGCACCGGCAAGGCAGTAGCCGTGCACAGCCATTGGGGTCACCGACACCCCGAAGCTTGCCGGCGCGCCGGCCAGTGCGACTGCGGCGAGTCCCTGCTCGGTGGCTGTGACGAAGGTAGCGAACCGGCCGCATGCCGCAGCCTGCGCCGCCACGGCCGTGGCGGCGAGCGCCGTCGCCTCGGGCGGCAGGTTCGGATCGAGCAACAGACCGGCCGCATCCCGCAGCTCGCCCGCCCAATAGACCTCGATCAGCGACCGACCGGCGAGGAGGATCGGCGAATCCGGCCACTGGACTCGGCCGGCATCGAGCACGCCGACCGCGGCCTCGGGCTGTGCGCACCCCCAGGCCAGGTGGAGCGCCCGATGCAGAACAGCGTGCACGGCCTCATCCGGCGTGCGTGCGAGCTCGGCCAATCGGATCAACTCACGGTCAGCTGCCCCCGGGTCTCGACCCGCCCAGGAGCGAACGAAGGCACGTACGTTCTGCGCAGCGAAGCCCTCGCCGGCAGCGAGCGCCGCACCGGCCAGCCGATCCGCCAGATCCGAGTCGCCGGCGGTCACCGCCAGGGCGGCGCCACGGGTGAGGAGTCCCGCCGGCGGCGTGGCATCGGCGTCGAGCGACAGGACCGCCCGACGCAAGGTGAGCACCGGATCAGGTGCCGCGTCATGTGCAAGCGCCTCCGCGATCCGTCCCCGAAGTCGCCGTGCCCGCAGCCGCGGCAGCGCTGTGACCGCGACCTCGCCGAACAACGGATGTGCAGCGCGGGCGACCAGCCTGCCATTCGCTTCATCGATGAGGATCACGCCGTGCCGTTCGGCGCGCTCCGCCGCCTCGGCCGAGGTCAGGCGAATCAGGGCCGCCAGCTCCAGTGGCTCCGCCAGCGCCACGAGATCGAGCACCTCGCCGACGGCCTGCGGAAGATCAGCGAGCCGATCGGTGATCAACTCCGACAGCCCGGGAGGAACCCCTGGCGTCACATCCCACCGCCAGATCTCGCCGACCCGCATCAGATGACCAGCCTCGCGTTGACCCTCGACGAGCTGGCGGAAATACATGACGTTGCCGCCGCTGAGACTCGTCAGGCGGGCAGCGGCGAAGGAGTCGAGGGCACCGCCGAGGCTCGCCTCCGCCGCAGCGATCAGCTCCGTCTCGTCGAGGTGTCCGACATCGAGGCGCCGCAAGTGCCCGTCGCGCCACAGAGCCGTGATGTCCTGGGGGACCGGTTCCCCCGAACGGATGGTGAGGATGAGCGTCACGGCACGATCCACGACCAGCCGGCGAACCAGCGACGCCGACCGCTCGTCGAGCAACTGCGCATCATCGATCAGGCACGCCGTGGCCCCGGCGCGGGACCGCGCGCCGAGAATCGCGCAGACCGCAGTGACCAGATCGCCGGTGGGATCGACCGGGAGCGAGTAGGCGCCGAAGGCCCCGAACGGCACCGATGAGGTCGAACCCGTCGCCATCACGATCCGGGCCTCACGTCCCCGTTGTCGGAGTCGCCGGATCGCGACCTCCGCGATCCGCGTCTTGCCCACCCCGGCCGGACCGACGAGCACGATTCCCGCGGTGCCCGGTCCACAGGCCGCCACCACCGCGTCCACCTCGCGACGTCGCCCGACGAACGGCCACCGCGATGGCATGCGAGGAGTGTAGCGTCGCAGTGTCCGCACCTGTCTTCGCGGCGGCGCGACGCGGGGAGCGAGTCCGCGACCGCTAGGCAGCAGCCTGAGCCACGGTGTCGTGGATGGTCGGCAGCGCCGCCACCCGCTGGGTCAGCTGCTCGTGAGCCGCCATCTTCTCGCTGACCAGATTCAAGATCACCGACAGCGGCACGTCGAGGGCCGCGCAGATGGCCGCGAGCAGCTCGCTCGAGGCCTCCTTCTGACCACGCTCGACCTCGGACAGGTAGCCCAGACTGACTCTGGCGCCCTGCGAGACCTCGCGGAGGGTCTTGCCCTGGGACATCCTCTCCTCACGCAGCGACTCGCCGATGAGCTCTCGGACGAGCACCTGCTTCAGCGGAGGAGAAAGACGCATGTAGAGACTGTACCCAGCCACACCGACACTGCCTCGGCTGACCGGGCACTGAGCATCCGTGTCGGGGTGCCGAGACTGCCCTCGGGCCCACTCAGGACCACTCAGAGCCCTCAGAACCCGTCAACGACTCCAGCAGTAAGGCCAGCACGGCGATCACCGTCTGGGTACGAATCGCATCACGGTGCCCGGTCAGCCTGAGTTCGCGGACCCGAACCCCACCAGCCACGGGATACCCGGCCACGGCGATGAAGACCTGCCCGACCGGATGCCCGTCCTGAGAGTCCGGGCCGGCCACCCCGGTCGTCGCCAAGCCCCAGTCCGCGCCGCAGGCACCAGCCGCACCCGAGGCCAGTTGCGCAGCGGTGCTCTCAGCCACCGGTCCGTCTTCGGCCAGCGTGTCCGCCGAGACACCTGCCAGTGTGGCCTTCAGTTCGGTCGCGTACGCGATCAGCCCGCCGCGGTAGACCACCGACGCCCCCGGCACTCCGGTGATGGTCGCTCCGAGCAGTCCGCCGGTCAGCGACTCGGCAGTCGCCAGGGTCTCGCGCCGCGCCCGCAGCGCGGTCACGACCTCTGCCGCGAGCTGCGGCAGACTCACGGTCTCGAAGCCTGCCGCCGCAGCTTGATCGCCTCGCGGACGTAGTCGATGCCGGTGACCACGGTGAACAGGAATGCCGCCGCCATCACGACCACCGCGAACCAGTGCAGCGGCCCACTGGCCGGCAACGGCAGCAGATACAGGATCAGGGCCACCGCTTGCAGCACGGTCTTGATCTTGCCGCCACGGTTGGCCGCCATCACCCCGTACCGGAGCATGAAGAACCGCATCACCGTGATCCCCCACTCCCGGACCAGGATGATGATGGTCACCCACCAGGGCAGCTCGCCGATGATCGACAGACCGATGAACGCCATGCCAGTGAGGGCCTTGTCGGCGATCGGGTCAGCGAGCTTGCCGAATTTGGTGATGATGTCGTACTTGCGGGCGAGGTGGCCGTCGATACTGTCGGTCAGGATCGCCACCGCGAACAACACGGTGGACGCGATCCGCCAGCTGGTCTCGTACGGGTGACTCAGCAGCATCCAGGCGAACACCGGCACCAGTACGCAGCGGAACGCGGTCAGCGCGTTCGGCACATTCCAAGGTGAGGCCTCCGGCCGATCGGCCGGAGAACCGGTGTCGCTGGGTCCGGTTGGGGTGCTGCCCATGGTCATCAGCCTGCCACCACCGCAGGATGCCTCTGCGCCGTGGCGCGCAGATCGACACCATCGGTGTCGACCACGGTCACCTCGACCAGGTCGCCGATGGTCAGCCCGGCGGCATCCAGCAGTGTCACACCGTCCACCTCGGGTCCTTGATGTTCGGCTCGGCCGGCGGCGACCCGGCTACCTGCTTCGTTCTCGATCTCGTCCACCAGCCCAACCTCATCCACCAGCACGGTGAGCACGCTACCGATCCGCTCCTCCGCACGCTGCGCGACCAGCTCGTCGGCGAGGTCGGCAAGAGCGGCACGACGCTCCTCGATCTCCTCCGGCGGCAGATGACCATCAAGTCCGACAGCCTCCGTGCCCTCCTCGTCGGAGTAGCCGAACACGCCGATCGCATCGAGCCTGGCTCGGGTCAAGAAGTCCGCCAGCACCTCGACGTCATCGTCGGTCTCACCCGGGAAGCCGACGATGACGTTGCTGCGAATGCCCGCGTTCGGCACCTGAGTGCGGACCTGATCGATCAGACCGAGGAACGACTCCCGGTCGCCGAAGCGTCGCATCCGGCGCAGCACCGAACCGGAAGCGTGCTGGAAGGAGAGGTCGAAGTACGGCACCACGCCCGGGGTCTGGGCGATCACCTCGATCAGCCCGGGTCGAGTCTCCGCCGGTTGCAGGTAGGTCACTCGGACCCGTTCCAGCCCGTCGACAGCGGCCAACTCGGGCAGCAGCTTCTCCAGCAACCGCAGATCACCGAGGTCCTTGCCGTAGGACGAGGAGTTCTCGCTGACCAGCAGCACCTCCTTCACCCCACTGTCGGCGAGCCAGCGGGCCTCGGCCAGCACCTCGGCCGGCGGCCGGGACAGGTACGCACCGCGGAAGGCGGGAATCGCACAGAAGCTGCACCGGCGATCGCAGCCCGACGCGAGCTTGAGCGGCGCCCACGGGCTGGTGTTCAGCCGGCGGCGCAGCACCCGCGGACCGCTAGCCGGAGCGATCCCGCTCGGCAGGTCGGCGACACCGCCGGTAGGCGTGATCATGGCGTGCCCCGGCGTGACCACAGAACCCGCCGAGGCTGCTCGCTCGCGGGGAGCCAGCGGCAGCAGGGACCGCCGATCGCGCGGGATGTGCGAGATGTGCTTTCCGCCGGCCACGATCGTCTGCAGCCGGTCGGCCACGTCCACGTAATCGTCGAAGCCCAGCACCGCGTCGGCCTCGGGCAGCGCGTCGGCCAGCTCGGTGCCGTACCGTTCCGCCAGGCAGCCGACCGCGACCACCGCCTGCGTACGCCCCTCGCCCTTCAGATCGGCAGCCGCGAGCAGGGTGTCGATGCTGTCCTTCTTCGCCGACTCGACGAAACCACAGGTGTTGACCATCACCGCATCGGCGTCAGCCGGATCAGCTACCAGTTCGAAGCCGCCCAGCTCGAGCCGGGCGGCGAGTTCCTCGGAGTCGACGTCGTTGCGGGCGCAGCCCAAGGAGACAAGGTGGACGGTGGTCGGCCTGTTCAGCACAGTCATGGCCGCACCAGTATGCCGGACCGGCGCAGTTCCTCAGCCTGCCCGCAGGTTGTCCACCACGGCATCGAGCTCGTCGGGCTTGACCAGCACCTCACGTGGCTTGGAGCCCTCCGACGGACCGACCACGCCACGCGTCTCCAAGATGTCCATCAGCCGGCCGGCCTTGGCGAAGCCCACCCGCAGCTTGCGCTGCAGCATCGAGGTGGAGCCGAGCTGCAAGGTGACCACGAGCTCGACCGCCTGCAGCACCAGGTCCAGGTCGTCGCCGATGTCCTCGGCCACCTTGTTCGCCGACTCCGCGGGGGCACTGATGTCCTCGCGATAGACCGGCTTGAGCTGCTCGGTGACGTGCCCGACGACAGTCCTGACCTCGGCTTCGGTGACCCAGGCACCCTGGATGCGGATCGGCTTGCTCGACCCCATCGGCAGGAACAGTCCGTCGCCTTGACCGACCAGCTTCTCCGCGCCCGGCTGGTCGAGGATGACCCGGGAGTCGGTCATCGAGGACGTCGCAAACGCGAGCCGGCTGGGCACGTTGGCCTTGATCAGACCGGTGACCACGTCGGTCGACGGCCGCTGGGTGGCCAGCACCAGGTGGATGCCGGCCGCGCGGGCCAGCTGGGTGATCCGGACGATCGAGTCCTCGACGTCGCGCGGGGCGACCATCATCAGGTCGGCGAGCTCGTCGATGATCACCAGCAGGTACGGGTAGGGCGCGAGCACCCGCTCCGAGCCTTCCAGCGGCTTCACCGACCCGGCCCGGACCGCCTTGTTGAAGTCATCGACGTGCCGGAAGTTGAACGCCGCGAGGTCGTCGTAGCGCATGTCCATCTCGCGCACCACCCACTGCAGCGCCTCGGCCGCCTTCTTCGGGTTGGTGATGATCGGCGTGACCAGGTGCGGGATGCCCTCGTACGCGGTCAGCTCGACGCGCTTGGGGTCGACCAGCAACATCCGGACCTCGTCCGGCGTCGCCCGCATCATCACCGAGGTGATCATCGAGTTGACGAAGCTCGACTTGCCGGAGCCGGTGGCGCCGGCCACCAGCAGGTGCGGCATCTTGGCCAGATTGGCGACCACGAAACCGCCCTCGACGTCCTTGCCCAACCCGACGGTCATCGGGTGATGGTCGTTGCGCGCCTTCCCCGACCGGAGCACGTCACCGAGGGAGACGACTTCCTTGTCGGTGTTGGGGATCTCGATGCCGATCGCCGACTTGCCGGGGATCGGCGACAGGATCCGCACATCCGCGCTGGCTACCGCGTACGCGATGTTCTTGCTGAGTGCGGTGACCTTCTCGACCTTGACCGCAGGCCCGAGCTCGACCTCGTAGCGGGTGACGGTCGGTCCCCGGGTGTAGCCGGTGACCGCTGCGTCGATCTCGAACTGCTCCAGCACACCGGTGAGCGCGCCGACGACCCCGTCGCTGGCCTCGGTGCGAGAGCGGTGCACGCTGCCCTGGCGCAGCTGCTCGGAGTCCGGCAGCAGATACTGCACGTCGCCGGACAGCTGCAACTGCTCGACTCGTTGTGGGATCGGGGTGTGTGCCGGGGCCTCGAGCTCGGGGCTCTCGTGCACCTTGACACCCGGCGGCAGGCCGGCGGTCACCTTCTTGGGCTTTTCCGACGTCGGCGCCACGGCCTCCTCGCCGAAGACGGCGGAGGCGTCGAGATCGGGCTCCAGGGCGATGCCCTCAGCCGGATCGAAGTCCAGCTCCGCCTCGGCGGTCAGCGCGGCCTGCTTGCGCTTGCCCCGCTTCGGACGCTCCTCGATCACCGGCGTCTCGTACGCCTCGTCGCCGTGATAGTCCTCGACCTCGCCGCGGATCACCAGCGGACGACGGAAGGGCTCCATCCGGTCCCGCACCCGACCGGGGATCTGATGCAGCGGGATGCCGACCACGACGAGCACACCGAAGCCCAGCAGCAGCACCAGCAGCGGCACGGCCACGTAGGGCGTGAGCAGGTCGGCCAGCAGACTCGAGGACAGATAACCGGCGATGCCACCCGCCTCGCGCAGCGCCTCGGGATTGTTGGTGCGCGGCAGTCCGTCGGCGATGTTGATCAGGCCGAGCAGCCCGAAGGTGATCGCCGACCAGCCGACGAACTGGCGGCCGCCGGGGCCGTTGCGCTCGGGGTGACGAATCGTGCGCCAGGCCATCACGATCAGCAGCAGCGGCGCCGCGTACGCCAGGGTGCCGATCAAGGTGGAGACGCCGAGGTGGACGGCCGTGCCGACGCTGCCGGGCAGCCCGAACCAGAACTCGGCACCAATGATGATGGCGGTGCCGATCAGGAAGAGGCCGACGCCATCGCGCCGCAGCGCCGGGTCGAGGTCACGCGCGCTGGTGCCAATGGCCCGGATCGCCGAGCCGACCAGATGGGCCAGACCGAGCCAGATCGCGACCAGTCCGGCGCCGATGCTCGCCAGGATCGAGCGCCGCGACTGGCGCGACCGGGAACCCGACCGCGAGGCCGGGCGGTGATTGGGCTTCTTGGCGGGACCGCGACTGGGCGTACGGCTGCCGCTCCGGGAACTCCCAGAGCGCGCGGAGGTAGTGGACTTGGTCTTGCTTCCTGACGACCGCGGCGGCGAGCCGGCACCGGATGAGGTGCTGGCTTTTGCTCGCGACCGCGGTGGGGAAGGCACGCGGGTCGCCATAGTCCAGCAGCCTACGCGATCACCACTTCAGTCACAGCAGTCCCACGCGGATTGCTGAGTATCGACTGAGTGACGCTCGCCTCGCCCACCCCCACTTCGCACCAGCTGCGTCTTCTGCGCACCAGGTCTGCCGGGGGCAGTAGCCATAGTTGGTGCGAAGTCGGACCTAGCGGATCCGACACCCCGCCGTCGGTAGCGATCGAGAATCCACGAGCCCATCTCGATCTGCCCTCCGGGAGCCTCCTAGAGATGGCGTCGGAGCCGCCAGAGGTGGTCGGTGGGACCAATCCCGGCCCCGAGGGGAAAGCCGGCTGCCACCGCGCCGGTGATGTATTCCTTGGCCGCCGCGACCGCGCTGACCACATCGTCGCCCCACCCCAGCCGGCTCGCGATTGCCGACGCCAACGTGCAGCCGGTGCCGTGGCTGTGCCGGTTGTTCGACCGCGCCGCAGCGAACGCCTTGGCGGTGCCGTCGGCGCCGTACAGCTGGTCGATCGGATCGCCCTCGGCATGTCCACCCTTGATAAGCACCCAGGCCGGTCCGAATCCCAGCAGCACCTCGGCCAATTCGCGCGGCGACCCGTCCCGCCCGGCGAGCAGGCTGGCCTCGGGCAGATTGGGCGTGATCACCGTGGCCACCGGCAGCAGCTCATCCCGCAGGGCCGCCACCGCGTCATCGGCGATCAGCGCGTCGCCGTGCTTGCTCGCGCACACCGGATCCACCACCACCGGCACCTCGTCGGGCAGCTCCGCCAACAGCTCAGCGACCAGCCGCGTGGTGGACGCCGTCCCGAGCATCCCCGTCTTCACGGCGTCCACGCCGATGTCGTCCACCACACTGCGTACCTGCGCGCGGACGGCTTCGTCCGGCAGTGGCCACCAGCCCTGGACGCCGACCGAATTCTGCGCGGTGATCGCGGTCAGCGCACTCATCCCGTGCACACCGAAGGCCAGCAGGGTCTTCAGATCGGCCTGGATCCCGGCACCGCCGCCGGAATCGGATCCGGCGATGGTCAACACCCGTGCCGTCGGCAGCCGCCGCTCCCCCACGTTCATCTCCCGCCTCCGAAGTGATCCCAGCCTGCGGCACCTTTCCAGGGCGCACCGTCCACCAGCACCCCGGGCTCCTCATCCTCGCCGATCTGCCGGGTCCGGCCGACCACTCGCCAGCCGTCGGGCACCTGGTCCGCGCTGGAAAAGCACGCGGCCAGCGCATGGTCCTCACCACCGGTCAGCAGCAGCGCGTACGGGTCCTTGCCGGTCGCTGCCGCCACGGCCCGCAAGACATCGGGCACCGGGAAGGCTGACAGGTCCAACTCGACCATCACTCCCGAGGCGCGCGCCACGTGCCCCAGGTCGGCCAGCAGACCGTCGGAGACGTCGATCATCGCCGTCGCGCCCGCCTCGGCGGCCACCCGGCCCTGCCCATACGGCACCTCGGGCACCCGCTGAGCCTCGACGACGGCTCGCGGGGACCGGAAGCCGCGCTGCAGCACCGCCATACCGGCGGCAGCCCAGCCGGTCCGCCCGGTCAGCGCGACGACCTGGTCAGACCCGGCGCCGGAGCGCCTGATCAGCGGCCCGCCGTCCAGTCCACCGAGCACCGTGACCGAGATCGTGACGTCCCTGGCGCCGGTGACGTCGCCGCCCACCAGGGTGACCCCGGCGCGCTCACCCTCGGACCGGATGCCGTCGGCCAGCTCCAGCGCCCAGGCCAAGGGCAGATCCGCAGGTGCCGACAGGCCGACGACGACCGCCACCGCCCGGCCTCCCATCGCCTCGATGTCGGCGACGTTCACCGCCACAGCCTTGCGGCCGACGTCGGCGGCCGAAGACCAGTCGCGGCGGAAGTGGACACCTTCGACCAGGACATCCACCGAGGTGAGCACCGGTGGTTCGATGGCCAGCGCTGCGGCATCGTCCCCCGGCCCGAGCACCACTTCCGCCGAGGGCGGCAGGTCGGCGACGATCCGGGCGATGAGGGCGAACTCACCGGACTCGCCCAGGGTGGGTCCCGAGCGACCCGTGCCGGAGCGAGCAGGCCCGGTGGGAAGGGAGCCGGCGGAATTGGGGCCGATGGGCAAGATCTCAACTCTCTCTTGGTCAGCAGGTCTTATGCCGTTTCAGTTCACACGGTAGGTTGACGGCGTCTCCCAGTGCGGCACGAGCGGCAGGGCGACGTGACAGCGTGGCTCGAATCGGAGGAACAGCATGGTCGTTCAGGCATACATCTTGGTGCAGACCACCGTCGGCAAGTCAGCCGATGTCGCCCGCGCCATCGGCGCGCTCCAGGGTGTCACGCTCGCCGAGGACGTGACCGGCCCGTACGACGTGATCGTGCGCGCCGAGGCAGCCAGCGTCGATGAGCTCGGCGCACTGGTGGTGGCTCAAGTCCAGAACGTGCCCGGCATCACCCGGACGGTCACCTGCCCGGTCGTCCACATCTGAGGCCCTCGATCCTGCGCCGCCTCCCTCACTACGGCGCAGCCGTAGTCCTCGGCGCCAGCCTGGTGCTGGCCTCGGCGATCGGCTGCTCGCGGACGGTCACGATGGCCGACGCCAACCCGTCGGCAGCGGTCCGGGCTCAGTGCGCGGCGTTGATGGGCGCGCTGCCGGAGATCGTGCTGGACCAACACCGCCGGACCGTCGATCCCGGCCAGTTGTCGGCCGCCTGGGGCGATCCGACCATCACGCTGAAGTGCGGTGTCGACAAGCCACCAGGTCTGGGGGCGGAGAGCGAGTGCTTCGAGGTGAACGGCGTCGGCTGGTTCGCCGAAGAGGCTGAGGGCGGCTACCTGTTCACCACGATCGGCCGCCCGGCTTATGTCCAGGTCGGAGTTCCCTCGAAGTACGCACCAGAGGCGCATGCCCTGGTCGACCTGGCTGAGGCGGTCAAGACGATCCCAGTCAAGCAACCCTGCCTATGAGCCGTTTCCGCGACCTCAGTTCGGGTGCTCCACGAAGTTGAGCACATTGCCGTCGGGTGCCCGGACCAGGAATCGGTGTACGCCCCACTCCTCGGTCGTCAGCGGACGTACGATCTCGTAGCCCAGCCGCAGCGCTTCGGCGTACGCGCTCTCGACGTCATCGACCAGCACTGAGGCGACCGAGTCCTCAGGAGACGTTGCGTCGGCGGTGACGAGCTGGACACATCCGCCGGCCTCGGCGGACGTGAAGCGGGCTACCCAGCCCAAACTGAACTCCTCGCCCAGGCCGAGGAAGCCCTCGTAGAAGCTCCTGGCCGCCTCTATATCGGGGACGGAGAGATTGGCGATGATGCGATGTACGCGCATGACGCCATCATGCTCCGCGTTTGATGACGCTCGCCTCCGTGCCCGGAGATCGAGGGCCCGGAGATCAATGCTTAGCGCAAACCGACCGGACGCTCCATCGCGAGTTGCAGCAGCCGATCCACCAACTCGGGGTAGGCCATGCCGCTGGCGGCCCACATCCGCGGAAACATCGAGAGCGCGGTGAACCCGGGCATGGTGTTGATCTCGTTGACGTAGACCTTCCGGTCCCGGGTGACGAACACATCGACTCGAGCCAGCCCTTCGCAGCCGATGGCTTCGAAGGTCCGCACCGCCAGCCGGCGTACCTCCTCGGCGATGTCGGCATCGACGTCGGCGGGAACGTCGAGATCGACCTGCTCCTCGGGCAGGTATTTGGCATCGAAGTCATAGAACCCGGAGTCGGTGTGCACCCGGATCTCGGCCACCTGGCTGGCTTCCGGATCGGCCCCGGCGAGTCCGCCCAGGACGCCGCACTCCAGCTCACGAGCGTCGACGAAGCCCTCCTCGACGATCACCTTCGGATCGAACTGCTGGGCATGCTCGACGGCAGCGACCAGATCGTCGCCCTCACCGACTCGAGTAATGCCGAGACTGGATCCGCCACGGGCTGGCTTGACGTAGAGCGGGCGATGCAGTGCGGCCACGGCCTCCAGGCAAGCGCTCCGGTCTCGAGACCACTCCCGTGGCAGGATCGACACGAACGGCCCGACAGGCAGTCCGGCAGCGGCCAGCACGACCTTCATGTAGGTCTTGTCCATCCCGACCGCACTGGCGAGCACCCCGGCTCCGACATAGCGGGTGCCCATCATCTCGAACATGCCCTGGATGGTGCCGTCCTCACCGAACGGGCCGTGCAGCAGCGCGAAGGCCACGTCGACCGAGCCCAGCCTGGACAGCGCCGACTCGCCGGTCGAGGCGTCGTCGGCCGTCAGCAACGTGCCGCTCTCGTCGGAGTCCATGCTCCCCCGGGGATCCGCGGCAATCGCCAGGTCGCTGCCCCCGGCCGTCCGCAGCCAGATCGCGTCGAGCAGTTCCTCGCTGAGGGAGGGCAACACCCCGTCGATGACCTGCATCTGGCCGGCCAAGTCGTCGGGCACCACGACCCAGCGACCGCTCGGAGCGATGCCGATCGCGACCACCTCGTAGCGATCCCGATCGATGGCGTTCAGCACACTGCCTGCGGTCAGGCAGGAGATCGCATGCTCACTGCTCGTACCGCCGAAGACAACGGCGACGCGAGGGCGAACGTTGCGGGGACGGATGGTGGGGCTGTCGGTCATCGCATGCTCTCCGGCTCAGTCATCACATGCTCTCCGGCAAGGGACGGCATTCATCGCGTGCGACCCTACCCGCCAGCTGACCTCGGCCCGGCCAGGCGCGCGAGTGTTGGCAGACTTGCGCTCATGACCACCCCTGAGCCCGGCCTGCACCCTGCGACGATCGCCGTCCATGCTGGTCGGCCACCGGCCGTGGTCGACGCGCCACTCAATCCCCCAGTCGTCTTCGCCTCCACGTACGTGGGCGCCGATCCGGCCGGTCAAGGTGAGGTGGGCTACGGCCGGTACGGCAACCCGACCTGGTCGGCCTTGGAGCAGGCCGTTGGCGAACTGGAGGGTGGGTCGGCGCTCGCGTACGCCAGCGGCATGGCAGCCGCGCACGCCGCCTTGCAGCTCGTGCCGGCCCGCGGGGTCCTGGTGCTGCCGCGCCACTGCTATTTGGGGGTCTCCTCGGCAGCCGAAGAGCGCGCCGCCCGGGACGGTCTGCAGATCCGTCGCGTCGACGTCGCAAACGCCGAGGAGGTCATCGCGGCGGCTTCCGGCGCTGACCTGGTGTGGCTGGAGTCGCCGACCAACCCGTTGATGGAAGTCGCCGATCTGCCGACGATCTGCGGCGCGCTGGCCGGGGTGACGACCACGCTCGTCGACAGCACCTTCGCGACCCCGCTGCTGCAACGGCCCCTGGATCTGGGCGCCGATCTGGTGCTGCATTCGGGCACCAAATTCCTCTCCGGCCACTCCGACGCTCTGCTGGGCGTGTTGGTCGGCCGGGACTCGGAGCTGCTGGCCCGTCTGAAGGGAACCCGCAGTCTGCACGGTGCGGCACCTGGGGCGATGGAGACCTATCTGGTGCTGCGCGGGCTGCGTACTCTGCCGTTGCGGCTGACCGCTGCCCAAGCGAACGCTCAGCTGCTGGCGGAGCGGCTGGCCGCTCATCCGGGCGTGACCCGGGTGCGCTATCCGGGGCTGCCGGGGGATCCCGGACATGCTGTGGCGAAGCGCACCATGGCCGGATTCGGGTCCCTGCTGTCAATCGAACTGGCCGACGGTCCGACTGCCGTGGCGTTCATCCAGTCGGTGAAGCTCTGGGTCCACGCCACCAGCCTCGGCGGCGTCGAGTCGATGCTGGAACGCCGTCGGCGCTGGGCAGCGGAGCTGCCGACCGTGCCGGAAGGACTCGTCCGACTTTCCGTCGGCGTCGAGCACGTCGAAGACCTCTGGACCGACCTGGCTCAAGCGCTTGAGCGGGCGACACCGCGGGACTTGTGAAAGTCATGGTGCGAGGTCGCATCAAACCTTTCACAATCCCGAGGTCGGGCAGCCGGTTGGGCAGTGAGACCATGCGACGATGCCGGCTGTTTCCGATCGCGTCCGCCTGGCCGCACGTGATTGGCAGCTGACGCTTGGTCCGTTGCTCGCCGGCGGCACCAGATCCGCGGTCTACGAGGCCTGGGATGAAGCTGGCCGCGACGTGGTACTGAAGGTCCCCGCCACTCGCGCCGATCACCGCGATGCCGCCACAGACGAAGCCGCCGCGCTGGCCGCGTGGGCGACGAGCGGCGCCGCGGTCGCGATGCTCGACGCGACTCCGGACGCGTTGCTCCTCGTACGCGTGCGCCCTGGCGCATTGATGCCCTGGCGGACGGATGCATCTCTCGACGACACCATCGGAGCCGCAGCAGAGCTCCTCCATCGACTCTGGTCTGCCCGCCCCGAGTCGTACGCCTATCCGACATTGGCACAGGTGTATCCCGAGGACGATCGAGTCGCGCGAGAGGACGCGAAGCACGAGCAGCTCGTCCACGGCAACCCGGAGCGCGGCATGCCCGGGGTGACTCGGTTGCCGGCAGCGGCCGTCGTCGCTGAAGAGCTGATCCGAACCACCGCCGATCCGGCTTTGCTGCACGGTGACTTCATCACCAAGAATCTGCTCAGCGACCACACCAGCCCGGTGGGCTGGGTCGCGATCGATCCGCTGCCGATGACCGGCGATCCGGCCGCGGAGGTCGCCTCCTTTGCCGCCTATCAGCCTGCCGAGCTGATCCTGCCCATCGCGGAAGCCCTGGCCGTTCGTACCAGCACCGATCCCCGACGTGTGCTGCGCTGGACCGCCGTCTGGACGGTGCACCAGGCAGCGCAAGCTTGGCGCGATGACCAGCAGGAGCTCGAGCGGCTGGTCGAGTCCCCTGCGATCACGACATTGCTGCGGCGGTAGCCGGCGGCAAGACGTTCCCGCGGGAACGTCTTATCCTAACGGGCAGACTGGCCAGCCCTCGGATCAAGCTGCCGGCACGACGCCGGCCAGGACCGTCGATCGTCAGATCGGGGAAGCGGGCGATCAGTTCCCGTACGGCGATCGTCGCCTCCAGCTTGGCCAGCGGTGCGCCGACGCAGTAGTGCAGTCCGGCGGAGAACGCCAGGTGATCACGATGCGAGCGGTCCAGGTCGAACTCATCCGGCCGGTCGACCACCTGGGGATCACGCCCCGTGCCACCGATCATCGTGATGATCACGTCGCCGGCCGCGACCCGCAGCCCTCCGAGTTCGACGTCCTCGCGCGCCACGCGGGCGGTCCGTTGCACCGGCGGGTCGAAGCGCAGGGTCTCCTCCACCGCGGCGTCGACCAGTGACGGATCCTCGGCCACCCGCCGCCACGCCTCGGGCCGTTCCAGCAGCGCCAGCACGGTATTGCCGATCAGATTCACCGTCGTCTCGAAGCCGGCGATCAGCAACAGCGTGCAAAGCGGCACCAAGTCGTCCGGGCCGACCTGCGTGTCGGGCGCCGCCACCATCCGGCTGATCACATCGTCGCCGGGCTCGGTACGCCGCAGCTCGCACAAGTCGATGAAGATCCGTCGCAGCTGACGCTGTGCCTCGAACAGCTCCCGGGCGTGCTTCAGCGACTGCAAACCGCCGAGCGCGCTGCCGAAGGTGGCACCGTACCGCTGGAACTCTGCGCTGTTCGCGTCCGGGATGCCGAGCAGCCGGGTGATCACCGCGATCGGCATTGGCGCGGCATAGCCGGCGACCAGGTCGAAGCGGCCCTCAGCCGGGACGGCGTCGAGTAGCCCGGTGACGATCTCGGTGATCTGTCCGTCGAAACTGGCCACGGCCTTGGGAGAGAAGGTCGGCATCACGAATCGGCGCAACCGGGTGTGCTCCGGCGGATCCATCTCCAGGAACGACAGCTGAGGCGAGCCGGAGCGCTGGTCCTCGGCGCGCATCTGGACACCGAACCGGCGGTCACGCAGCACCTGTCCGCAGATGTCATGGCTAGCCGAAACCCATAGCTTGGCGGTGGAACGGCTCAGTGGTCCACGGGCGCGTACCTCCTCGTAGATGGGATAGGGGTCCCGTCTGCCCTCGCTCAGGTGCAATCGGCACAGCGGATCGCGGCGGAGGTGAGCCCCGTAGCGCAGCGCCAACCGCTCCTTGGCGAAACCCGCAACGAACCGCAGTTGCTCTCCTCGCGCCATGTTGGTCCTCCGCTCCCTCGACGATGTCGGTACGCCGTCCAGTGTGTCTCGCGATCAAGCTGTTATCGATGACTGTCGTCACCGATCGGCGCGGGCGAAGTGAGGGCTCCTCAGACCCGTGAGGCAAGCCTTCTCTGGCTATCGCGAGCCACCGAACAGGGCTACGGTGAGGGGAAACGGCGCCTTCTCCGACGCTGTGTCAGCTTCGATTCGGAGGTCATGATGTCCGCCACTTTGATGGACCTGCCGCCCGTTGCCGAATGCTCGGTGGATGGCTGTTCCTACAACCACGATCACGCCTGCAATGCCGCTGCTGTCACCATCGGCGCTGCCGGAAGCGACGCCAACTGTGCCACCTTCATCCCACTGGACATGAAGGGCGGCCTCGACCGCGTCGTCTCCCACGTCGGCGCCTGCCAGCGCGCCGACTGCACCCATAACTCCGCCCTGGAGTGCACCGCCGAAGCGGTCCGGATCGGCCATGGCGCCGACGCCGCCGACTGCCTCACCTACGTCCACGCCTAACTGGCACGAATCCCTCGGCACGAGGCCCAACGGCCAGCCCGACCGGCGATCGGGTGACCGGGCATCGGTGGTGAGGCCGTACGCCGGTTGACGGCTGCCGTCGCGATCGAGAGGTGCGTGGATGTCGTTTCGATCGAGGTGAAACTACATCTGCGCACCTCTCGATCAGCAGATCTCAATGAGTAGCTGCTGCATCGGGATGGATCCATCCCACCGACTCGATCGAGGGTGCAACACCACTCCACAGTGCTTGCAATCGGCGTCGACTACACGAGGATCGTGCCCACCTCGCCGAAACAAGGTGCCCTGCCCCACTGGAACAACTCATAGCTTCGGCGAAGTCCGTGGATGAAGAACGGGTCGGACTCACAGCACTCGACTGCATCCATGCGACATCTCGCCGAGATGATCCAGACTCCACCGACCCACGGAGCATCGCTGTCAGATCGAAGCGCGCCCGCGAGTCGAATGGTCTTCTTCCTCGCGTGAAGATACTCCACATGTGCATCGAACAGGTCAGTGCGGAGCCGTAGTCGGTCTGGGTGATCCTCAAATATCGCGATCCACTGCATCAATGTCGTGCCTTCGCCAGTCGGATCGACAAATGCATCGGCCATCGCCCTCCCTTCCGTGACCACTCCCGATCAACCTACTGGGGAAACTCGGAGGTTCTTGGAGACGCCGTGCCGTACCTCCTCCACCACCTGGAGCACATCGGCCAATAGGTAGGTCGATCGTCTCGGTCAGGTGGAAGCTCAGGTCAGCCGCGAGCGCGCCATCAAGTCCTTGCTGTGCGACATCCGCCGAAAGCCATTGCTCAGTCTGATCCGGGTTCCTCCCCCACGGCACCATCTATCGACTCGCGAAGAAGATCGGCATGGCCGAGATGGCGGGCGTACTCCTCGATCATGTGACAGACGATCCATCGCAGGTTGGGAGATCCAATTCCTTCGTTCCAGGGTGGTCGGCTTGCCGCATCGAGCCCATCACTGGCCACCTGCCGCGCAATCGTCGAACGAGAGCGAGCGACGGAATCCTGCCAAAGTCCGCGCAATTGGTCGGGAGATTCGTTGGTTGCGGGCTGCCAGTCTTCTCCCCACGACTCCGGCGCCTCCCACGGCGGCTGCGGTTCGTCTCCGGTCAGATAGGTCGAGAACCAGTGATACTCAGAGTGAGCCAGGTGCTTGAGTAGCCCGCCGAGGGTGATGGCTGAGGCCCCGACAGTGGCTTGCATGCCTGCGGCGTCGAGGCCATCTGTCTTCCACTCGAAGAGCGCTCGTTGACGCTCCAGGAAGCCGAGTAGGACGGTCGCCTCATCGGCAGTCCCTGGGGGCCACTTCCAAGGCTGGCTCTCCTCAATCACGAAGAGGATGCTCTCCCACCCGCTGGTTCGGCGCAAGGCGCCGCCAATAGGCAGATCACGTCGCGTGTCAGCAAGACGTCGGCCTTCGAAACAGTCGTCGGAGGCGTCAGGCATCTGGCCGGACCCGGCGCAGGACCGGTCGGCACCCTTGGGAGCTTCACTCCCGAAGCACCGAAGGGGGGATACTCACCCGCGCTGCACCGCTCATCGGCCCTCCGGCGCAAGTGAGTGCGTACTCACTGGTGCGCCGTGGTTGCTTCGATCGAATTCAAGCACCACAGCGCACCAGTCGATGAGACCTCAGTAGCGCTCGGCCTTCGCGGATCGCGACATCAGTGAGGTGATCATCTGCGGCGGCGTCTGGGTGCCGTCGATGACCGTCTTCACCGCCTCGACAATCGGCATCTCCACTCCGGCGCGCTGAGCCAGGGCCAGGATCGAGGCGCACGACTTCACACCCTCGGCGACCTGGCGGGTGGAGGCCGCGATCTCGGCCACCGAGTGGCCCCGGCCCAACTGCTCGCCGAAGGTTCGGTTGCGAGACAACGGGGAGTTGCAGGTCGCCACCAGGTCACCCAGCCCCGCCAAGCCCGAGAAGGTGTACGGATCCGCACCGAGCGCGAGCCCGAGGCGGCTCGACTCGGCCAGCCCACGCGTGATCACGGTCGCCGTCGCATTGGCGCCGAGACCGAGCCCGACCGCCATGCCGACCGCGAGCGCGATCACGTTCTTGGTCGCACCGCCGAGCTCACAGCCGATCACGTCGGTGTTGGTGTATGCCCGGAACCGTCTGGTGTGGCAGACCGCCTGCAGCCGCTCCGCAGTCTCCAGCGAGGTGCTGGCCACCACACTGCCGGACGGCTGGCGCTCGGCGATCTCGCGCGCCAGGTTGGGTCCGGTGACCACCGCGACCCGATCCGGCTCGATGCCGGCGACCTGCTCGATGATCTGGCTCGCCCGCAGTCCGGTGCCCAGCTCGATGCCCTTGGCCAGACTGACCACCACAGCATCACCAGGAATCGTCCAGGTCTCCAGGTTGGCTCGCAAGGTCTGGGACGGCACCGCCATCACCACGAACTCGGCACCTTCCATCGCAGCCCGGGGATCCGTGGAGGCGATCACGGTAGGCGCCAGGTCGATGTCGGCGAAGTAGTCGGGATTGCGGTGTTCGGAGTTGATCCCCGCCACCACGGAGTCCCGCCGGGCCCACATCGAGACCTCCTGCCCGGCGTCACTGAGCACCATCGAGAAAGCGGTGCCCCACGACCCGGAACCCATCACTGCCACACGACTCACGTCGGCTCTTCCTTCTCTCTATCTGCCTCCGGCTCCAGCGGTACGGCATCAACCTTTGTCTCAGCAGCCTCGGCGCGACCCTTGGGCTTGCGCGGGTCGTATCGCTGCGCGGGCGGCGGCGCCTGCCGGAGCTCGGCGACCAACGAAGAGATGGCGTCCATGATGCGGTCCGTCGCCTGCACCAGGTTCTGCGACGTCATCGGCTGCCCGCGCAGATCGTCCAGCGGCACCGGCGGCCCGGCGAGCAGCCGTACGGTCTTTCGCGGCAACAGCTTCGGAAAGTGGACCTTCTTGCCCCACATGATCTCCTCCGCACCCCACTGGCCGACCGGGATGACGGGGCAACCCGTGTCGAGGGCGATCCGCGCCGCCCCCGTCCGGCCCTCCATGGGCCACAACTCCGGGTCGTACGTGATCGTCGCCTCCGGATAGATCACCACGGCTCGTCCTTGCTCGAGCGCCTCCCGAGCAGCCCGGATCGCCTGGCTTGCCTGCCGTGAGTTGCGCTGCACCGGTATCTGACCAGCCGAGCGCAGCGCCCAGCCCAACACCGGGATCTTGAACAACGACCCCTTGGCCAGGAACCGTGGCCAGCGGCCGGAATAGGCCAGATAGAGCCCGGCCATGATCGGATCGACATTGGAGATGTGGTTGACGGCGACGATCAGCCCGCCGGTCTGGGGAATGTGTTCCTGACCGCGCCAGTCCTTGTGAATGAAGGGTGAGAACAGCAGGTTGAGCGTCCAGACCGCGCCAATCATCACCGGATCGCCGGGTTCTCGATTCACTTGGCGCAGCCCACGACGAGACCGTGGTCGACGCGCGGGCTTGTCTCCACCCTGCGGCGTCCGAAGCGACTCGGCCACCTGAACCTCCATCTCCGGACGACGTGGCCCCACGCTAGCCGATCGTGACAGCATCAGACGATCATGGACACACCCAGGCCGGAGCGTCGCGTTGCTGCCCTGGTTGCCCTGAAGCCCTTGCCCGCAGCGAAATCCCGGCTCGCGGGTCTGCCGGACGGGCTGCGCCGGCAGCTGGCCAGATGCATGGCGCTCGACACCGTCGCCGCGCTGGCTTCCGCGACGGACGAGGTGCTGGTGATCACCGAGCAACCGGACCTCTCCCCTGCTCTGCTGGCGTGTGGCATCTCGGCGACAGTCATGCCGGATCCGACCCCGCAACCGCAGCCCGAGCGGTCAGCGGCTCATCAGTCAGCAACCGAAGGTGAGGCCTCCCTCAATGCCGCTTTGGCGCACGGGGATCAACTGCTGCGTGCTCAGGGCATCTCGGTCGTGCTGGCCTGCGTCGGAGATCTGCCGGCGTTGCGGACCGAATCGGTACGCCGGATCCTAACGAGCGCGGCGGAGCTGGCGGCCGGAGGGCATCCGCGGTCCTATGTCGCCGACCACTCGGGTCGCGGTACGACGATCCTGGTCGCCCACGGCGTCCCATTGGACCCGAGATTCGGCAGCGGTCAAGCGATGGGTTCGGCCGAGCGTCATCGACGCTCAGGAGCAGCCCCGGTGACGACGACAAGCGTCGACGACGCCCGCTGGGACGTGGACACTCTCGACGATCTCCGCACCGCACTCGGTCTCGGCATCGGACGCGTCACAGCGTCCCTGCTCGATCCGTCGCCACTCGCTCCCGCAACCGGCGCTCTCGGCCGCTATCTCGAGCTCAGCCGCTGATCAGCCCTGCTTCGGCACCTTCTTGGCGCCGGAGACGTACGCCTTCAGATTGGTGCCCGGCCGGAACCGCGCGAGGTACATTGCCTTGGCCTTCTTGCGCTCGCCCGTACGCGGATTGCGCACCACGCGCGCAGGACGATGGATCTTCTCGAAGACACCGAAGCCGGTGATCGTCACCTTCCCGCCGGTCGCGGTCTCATAGGTGATCGTCTCCGTGACGGCGTTCAGCGCGCGAGCTGCCTCGGCCTTGTTGCCGTCGAAATGGTTGGTGGCCAGCACCTCGATGAACTCAGCCTTGTTCACGGGTTTCCTTCCGTGGTGAGGATGTCACAGCCGCATTGCACGCCTGCACCGCCCACGCTAGAGAAAACCGTCCCGGCAGACAATCACCACCGGCACGTGTTCACGCCCAATCGGAGCGGGCCTTGGTCACTGCCGACCCCGCGCTGAACAGCCGCTTCCCACTTCGCACCATTTGCATCCACTGCGCACCAGGTAGGCCCAAGCTGCCAGGATGAACGTGAGACAGGTTGTTCGTCGGAGTGCAGTGAGGAGGGCGGGGATATTGGAGTAGCTGAATCATGATCAGTATCGAGCCCGGGACGACCGCGACGGGCCGGCGAACGTTCCCGATCGCGTACCGGCTGGAGTTCTTGCGTCAGTGGGACCAGTGTCGGGAGCGGGGCGCGAAGACCCGGTTGTTACGGGAGAACAAGCTGACCTCGGCGACGGTGCGTCGTTGGATCGAGGCGCGTCGGCGAGGCGAGTGGGAGGAATCGATGTCCCGAGCGGCCAAGCCCGGCCGAGACGCCGCGGCGGCGAGTGTGGACCGGGCCGAGTTGGCCCGGCTCCGGGTGGAGAACGAGCAGCTGCGTCGGAAAGTGAGTCAGGCCGAGGCCGCCCAGGAGATCTTGGGAAAAGCATTCGAGCTCTTGCAGGGGATCAACCAGAGCTCGTCACCGGACCCGCAGATCCCGCCGGCGTTGATGAGCGCGACCGAGTACGCCGACTGGCTGAAACGGCTCAGACTGTGATGACGGTGACCATCGACGCGTTGACCACCACGGCGGCGGTCACGGTCAGCCGGGCCTGCGCCCTGCTGGGGATGGCCCGGTCCACCTACTATCGGCTCAGCCGCGGCTACCGGCATTACCAGCCGGTGACCGACCCGATCCGACAGGCCGACCGGGTCCAGCCGGCCGCGCTGTCCCAGGCCGAACGCGAGCAGATCATCACGGTGCTGGACCAGCCCGAATACGCCGACCTGTCGGTGGTGCAAACCTATTGGCGGGCCTTCGACACCGGCCTCCTCGCCTGTTCCCAACGGACCTTCTACCGGGTCGCCGCCACGTTGCAGCTCACCGGCGACCGGCGCCGCACCCGGCACGGCGGATCCTCCAGGAAAGCCCCGGCCGTGGCCGCGTCCCGGCCCGACCAGCTGTGGTCCTGGGACGCCACCGAGCTGAAAGGACCCGGCCAACAACGCTACAAACTGATGCTGGTCCTCGATGTCTACTCCCGCTACCCGATCGGCTGGAAGATCGAGACCACCGAGTCCTACCCGCACGCCATCGCCCTGTTCACCACCGCGATCGGCCAGCACCATGTCCCCGAGGTCGTCCACGCCGACAACGGCAGCGTGATGCGCAGCCACGAACTGATCGACACCCTCCACGACCACGGCATCCTCACCTCCCACTCCCGGCCCCGGATCAGCAACGACAACCCGTTCTCCGAATCCATGTTCAAAACCATCAAATACGACCTGAACTGTCCCGACCGGTTCGACGACATCGACCACGCCCGCACCTGGACCGCCGCGTTCCTCCACCGCTACGCCACCGAGCACCGCCACAGCGGCCTGGGCTACTACACCCCGACCGCGGTCTACCACCACACCGCCACCACCGACCAGGACCGACGCCAAGCCCACCTCGACCAGTACTGGCGCCACCACCCCGAACGGTTCCACCACCACCCACAAGCCACCACCATCACACCCACAGGAATCAACACCCACCTGCTGTCTCAGACAGGTTGACAAATTCCGTAGGCGTGGTGCGCGGTAGCACGAAATGGTGCGAAGTCGGGCTTGGGTGGGTCGCAGGGATGTTTGGGCGCCGCTCATCACCCGGGACCGGCGCTACCGGTGACCGTCAGGAACTGCTGGCGACCTTGGCCGGCAGCGTCTTCGGCTTGAAGGACGGCCGAGCCGCCTCGTAGGCGTCGATCGCGTCGACCTGCCGCAGGGTCAGGCCGATGTCATCGAGACCCTCGAGCAGCCGCCACTTGGTGTAGCCGTCGATCTCGAAGTCGGCCGAGAAGCCTTCGGCGGTGATCGTCTGCTCCGCCAGGTCGACGGTCAGCGGACGGTCCGGATGATCCTCGATGAAGTTCCACAGCTCCTCGATGATCTTCTGATCGACCAGGGCGACCAGCAGACCAGCCTTGCCGGAGTTGCTGCGGAAGATATCGCCGAAGCGGGAGCCGATGACAACCCGGAACCCGTAGTTCTGCAGTGCCCAGACGGCATGCTCGCGGGACGAGCCGGTGCCGAAGTCGGGGCCGGGCACCAGGATGGTGGCGTCGGCGTACTGCGGCTGGTTGAGGACGAACTCGGGATCTTTCCGCCAAGCGGCGAACAGGCCGTCCTCGAAGCCGGTCTTGGTCACCCGCTTGAGGTAGACGGCGGGGATGATCTGGTCGGTGTCGACATTGCTGCGCCGCAGCGGCAGCGCGGTGCCGGTGTGGCTGCTGAACTTCTCCATGCTGGGTGGCTCCTGGAATTCTCGGAGAGCGGGGGTGGGAGGCGGGGCAAAGAAAGCGTGGGGTGGGAGGCGGGCAATAAGACCGTGGGTCGTGAGGCGGCGGGCTCAGAGATCGGCGGGCGAGCTCAGCGTGCCGCGTACGGCGGTGGCAGCCGCTACCAGCGGCGACACCAGGTGGGTCCGCCCACCCTTGCCCTGCCGGCCTTCGAAGTTGCGGTTGGAGGTCGACGCCGACCGCTCACCGGGAGCGAGCTGGTCGGGGTTCATGCCCAGGCACATCGAGCAGCCAGCCGCGCGCCACTCGGCCCCGGCCTCCTTGAAGACGATGTCCAGCCCCTCGTCCTCGGCCTGCAGCCGGACCCGGGCCGAACCCGGCACCACCAGCATCCGAACGCTGTCGGCGATCTTGTGGCCCTTGATCACCGCGGCCGCGGCCCGCAGGTCCTCGATCCGGCCGTTGGTGCAGGAGCCCAGGAAGATCGTGTCCACGGCGATCTCGCGCATCGGCGTACCGGCCTTCAGGGCCATGTACTCCAACGCCTTCGTGGCAGCGACCCGGTCGGTCGCGTCCGGGAACTCCTCCGGGTCGGGCACCCGCGCGCTCAGCGGCACGCCTTGGCCGGGATTGGTGCCCCAGGTGACGAACGGCGACAGCTGGGTGGCGTCGATGTCCACCTCGACGTCGAACTCGGCGCCCGCGTCGGTGTGCAGCGTCTTCCAGTATTCGACAGCGGCGTCCCAGTCCGCACCCTCGGGAGCGTGCGGGCGGCCCTGCACGTACGCGAAGGTGGTCTCATCCGGCGCCATCAGACCGGCCTTGGCACCCCACTCGATGCTCATATTGCAGATCGTCATCCGGCCCTCCATGGAGAGCGCCCGAATGGCCGAGCCGCGGTATTCCACGATGTGGCCCTGGCCACCGCCGGTGCCGACCTTGGCGATCAGCGCGAGCACGATGTCCTTGGCGGTGACGCCCGGCGGTAGTTCGCCCTCGACGTTGACCGCCATGGTCTTCGGCTTGGCCTGCGGCAGGGTCTGGGTGGCCAGCACGTGCTCGACCTCGGAGGTGCCGATGCCGAACGCGATCGAGCCGAATGCGCCGTGGGTGGAGGTGTGCGAGTCGCCGCAGACCACGGTCATGCCTGGCTGGGTCAGCCCCAACTGCGGGCCGATGATGTGCACGATGCCCTGGTCGAGATCACCCAGGCTGTGGATCCGGACGCCGAACTCCTTGGCGTTCTTGCGCAGCGTGTCGACCTGGGTACGAGAGACCGGATCGGCGATCGGCGCGTTGATGTTGAGGGTCGGGGTGTTGTGATCCTCGGTCGCCATCGTCAGGTCGGGGCGGCGGACCGGGCGGCCGGCCTGGCGCAGTCCGTCGAAGGCCTGCGGGCTGGTCACCTCGTGCACCAGGTGCAGGTCGATGTAGAGGAGATCAGGCTCTCCGGCGGCCGAGCGCACGACGTGTGCGTCCCAGATCTTCTCGCTCAGTGTCCTTGGCGTCGCCATCGTGGCGTCATCTCCTCAGTACTGTCTAGTTTCGGGCTGGTCTTGCCCTGGTCTGTTGTTTCCTGTCCGCGAGAGACAGGCGGGGGTCAATGCACATGTTTCGACCGCTGGGAAGCCTTCCGATTTGCGTTCCAGCATCCGAGACGGCAGTATCAAGGCATGGACAACTCTAGCGGTGTCGGCGTCCTGGACAAAGCCGCCCTTGTGCTCAGCGCACTCGAGACCGGACCGACCACCTTGGCCGGCCTGGTCTCCTCGACCGGACTCGCCCGGCCGACCGCCCACCGGCTGGCCGTGGCGCTAGAGCACCACCGGCTGGTCAGCCGCGATCTGCAGGGTCGGTTCATCCTCGGACCGCGGCTTGGTGAGCTTGCCTCCGCCGCCGGCGAGGACCGGTTGCTGGCCACGGCCGGCCCCGTGCTGGCCCGGTTGCGCGACATCACCGGAGAGTCCGCCCAGATGTTCCGCCGACAAGGCGACGTACGCGTCTGCGTGGCTACCGCTGAGCGGATGTCCGGTCTGCGCGACACCGTCCCGGTCGGCACCCAGCTCACCATGAACGCCGGCTCCGCCGCCCAGGTGCTGCTGGCCTGGGAGGAGCCCGAGCGACTCCAGCGTGGCCTGCGAGGCAGCCGCTATTCCGCGGTGGCCTTGGCTGCGGTACGCCGTCGCGGCTGGGCACACTCGGTCGGCGAGCGGGAGCCCGGCGTCGCCTCGGTGTCCGCGCCGGTTCGGTCCCCATCCGGCAAGGTGATCGCCGCCGTCAGCGTCTCGGGGCCGATCGAGCGCCTGTCGCGGCAACCCGGCCGGCTGCACGCCCCCGCCGTGATCGCTGCGGCCGAACGGCTCAGTGAGGTGCTTCGCCGCAACGGCGGCGAGTGAGGGTGTAGTCGGCAACTCGCCACTCCGCTGCGAGCTGCGGGGTGCCAGTGAAAGACTGGGCTGCGATGAGCACCGTCGACGAGATGCACCGCCCGGCCAGGATCGATCTGGCGATCATGCGCTGGCGCGCCGCCCGAGCGGTCCGCCAGGGAGATCGTCCGGCCGTCCTCGCGTACAACTGCTACGGCTCCCCTCGCTGGGTACGGCTCCTGTGCCGGGTGGTCTACTCCAAGGAGGGCATGATCTTCGGTGATCCGACCGGATCACGCGGCTGGCGCTCCTTCACCGCTGTGCCGGTGGAGAACGGCGAGGTCGAGATCAAGCTCGACGGGATCACCCACACCGTGGTGGCCGACCACAGCGGCGTCGTCGACGTGGTGATCGAGCAGGACATCGCCCCCGGGCGGCATACCGTCACGATGACCGCGCCAGGCTCGCTCCCGGCAGCGGCCGACGTCTTCATCATCGGTGACGACGAGCGGTTCGGCATCATCTCCGACATCGACGACACCGTGATGGTGACCGCCCTGCCCCGGCCGTTGCTGGCCGCCTGGCACACCTTCGTAGTGAACGAGCACGCCCGGGCCGCCACGCCGGGGATGCCGGTGCTGTACGAGCGACTTTCCACCAGTCACGATGCGCCGCCGGTGTTCTATCTGTCCACCGGCGCCTGGAACGCGGCGCCCACCCTGACCCGCTTCCTGTCCAGCAACCTCTATCCGCCTGGTCCGCTGCTGCTCACCGACTGGGGCCCGACCAAGGATCGCTGGTTCCGCAGCGGCAAGGAGCACAAGCGGGCCAACCTGAGCCGCTGGGTCACCGAGTTCCCGCAGATCAGGTGGCTGCTGTTCGGCGACGATGGGCAGCACGACGAGATGCTCTATCGCGAGTTCGCCGATGCCCACCCAGACCACGTGGTCGCGATCTGCATCCGTCAGCTGACCCCTGGCGAGGCCGTACTGGCCGGCAGTTCCCGCCGCGACTCGCCGAGCCACGTCGGCAGTCAGGTGCCCTGGCTCTATGCGTACGACGGTGCCGGCCTGGGGCGTCAACTGGAGCAGCTGGGACTCCTGAGGGACGTCTAGGAGCCTGCTGCCGCGGCACGCCGCCCACGTACGTCTCGCGCCGGCGGGCCAAAAGACGACCGCTGACCGAGCGGGGATCGTGTACGTCTTGTGCCGCCGGGCCGCAGATGACCGCGGGCATGGCCCGGCCGCCGCCTAGCCCGCTCGCGAAGGAGAATTCGGGCGCGCCCTCGATCTGCGATATGAGACACCAGCATCAGGCGCCTTCCGTACTCCCAGATCGTGCCGTTTGGCACTACCGTGTTACGTAGCGTTCACCCATAGTTCATCTTCCCAACTGTGGCGCCTCCCGGCGTAGTGAACCGGACTGAAAGAGGTGGCGCGTGCTGCGGTATTTCTTGGATCAACGGCGGGAGCGCTGGGGCGGTTCACTGTGGCTCATGCCGCTGATCACAACGCTCGCTGCCCTGGCTCTGGGCCTGGCACTCGACAACGAGTCGGAGCGTGTCGACGAACTGCTCAGCCCGGTGCTGTTCCACGGAGGTGCGGAGGAGGCCCGTCGCGTCCTGATCACGGTCGCCACGGCCACGATCGGTGTGTTCGCGGTGGTCGTCGGACTCACCCTGGTAGCGCTCCAGATCGCCGCGAATCGCTATTCCCCTCGACTGGTCCGCACGATCCTGCGGGACAAGCCCACCCAGTTCGTGCTCGGTCTGTTCATCGCCACGTTCGCCTACAACGCCGCCGGTCTCTACACAGTCGGCACCTCCGGCAACGACCAGGACTATCCACGGCTGGCGGTCACCGTCGGGTTGGTGCTGTTGTTCATCTGTATCGCGGCCCTGGTGTACTACGTGGACCGTGTCGCCCACACGATCCAGATCCACTCGATCCTGAAGCGGGTGAGCGCCGACGCCCGGAAGGCCGTGCAGCGGCGGCCCGCCGGCATCGGCCGCGAAGCCGGGCAGATTCCGGTCGGTGACCCCCGATACGAACCGCCACCCAACGCCATCAGGATCGTGGCCGAGCAGTCAGGGCACATCCAACGGCTTCGAACGGCCGACCTGGTCCATACTGCGGATGCACAGAAGGTGACCATCAAGATGGTCCCGGGCATCGGCAGTCATGTGGTGTGCGGAAGCACGCTGGCGTGGGCCTGGTCCCCGACCGATGGTGCAACTCCGGCCCAGGTCCAAACCCCGGCCCAGATCAACTCGCTGGGCAAGGCCATCAACCGCGCGGCAACGATCGGACGCGCTCGCAGCGGCTACGGCGATGTCGCCCTCAGCGCCAGCGAGATGGTCGACATCGCGCTGGTGTCGTTGCATATCTTCGACTATCACACCGTCGAGCAGTCCGCGGCCGAGCTGACTATCCTGCTCAGCCGAATCGCCGGTCTCCCGTTGGGTGACGAGGTCTTCTCCTCCGGCTCCGGCACCGGACACGTGGTAGTGCCCGCGCCGTACTTCAGCGACTACCTCGAGCTTGCCTGCGGCGAGATCCGTCGCAAGGGGTCATCGGAGCCGGTGGTGCTCTTGGCGCTGGTTCGACTGCTGCGCATGGTGGGCGTCATCGCCGGATCGGAACGACTCGACGCGGTGTATCAGCAGTTCGATCTCGTCCGTTCCAGCGCGGAGCGCTCGATCTCCGAGAAGCACGACCTCCAGCGGGTGCTCGACGGAATCGACGAAGCACGGCGCGCGATCCAGCGGGCCAAGCATGCCGCGTACACCACCGATCCGGATCAGGTCCTGCTGCACGTCTGATCGACGATCGGCACTCGATCAGATCTGATCAGACTCAGCATTCGATCACTTCTGGTCGCAGATCAGCACTCGATGACATTGACGGCGAGGCCGCCGCGTGAGGTCTCCTTGTATTTGATCTTCATGTCGGCGCCGGTCTCGCGCATCGTCTTGATCGCCTTGTCCAGCGAGACCTTGTGACTGCCGTCGCCATACAGGGCGATCCGGGCGGCGTTGATGGCCTTGTTGCTGGCGATCGCATTCCGCTCGATGCACGGAATCTGCACCAAGCCGCCGACCGGGTCGCAGGTCAGGCCGAGGTTGTGCTCGATGCCGATCTCGGCGGCGTTCTCCACCTGCGCCGGACTGCCGCCGAAGATCTCGCACAGACCGCCGGCAGCCATCGCGCAGGCTGATCCGACCTCGCCCTGGCAGCCGACCTCGGCGCCGGAGATCGAGGCATTCTCCTTGAACAGAATCCCGATCGCGGCGGCGGTCAACAAGAACCGGACGACGCCGTCCTCGTTGGCTCCGGGTACGAACATGTCGTAGTAGTGCAGCACTGCGGGCACGATGCCGGCCGCCCCGTTGGTCGGTGCGGTGACGACTCGGCCACCAGAGGCGTTCTCCTCGTTGACCGCCAGCGCGAACAGGTTCACCCAGTCCATCGCTCGGATGGGATCGGTCTGATCTCCCGCGCTCTCCAGGCTGCGGAGCAGCCTCGGCGCACGCCGAGGCACACGCAGACCGCCCGGCAGCACTGGGTCGGTTCGGGTGCAGCCGTTGTGGACGCACTCCTTCATCACTGCCCAGATGTGCAGCAACTCGGTACGCAACTGCTCCTCGGTCCGCCAGGACAGCTCGTTGGCCAGCATCACATCGCTGATCCGCAGCCCCTCCCGGTGGCAGATCTCCAGCAGCTCCACGCCCGAGTTGAACGGATAGCGAACCGGGGTGGCGTCCTCGACGATCTTGTCGACACCGACCGCATGCTCGTCGACGACGAAGCCACCGCCGACCGAGTAGTAGGTGCTCTCGCGCAGCGGGTCTCCGTCGCCCGAGAACGCCCGGAACATCATTCCGTTGGGATGGGCAGGCAGACTCCGGCGCCGGTGCATGATCACGTCGTCGGCCCGAGAGAAAGCGACGGCGTGCCCGCCGGCTAACACGAGCCGACCAGTCTCGGATGCCTCTACCACCCGCTGATCGGCGGTGTCCGTATCGATCGTTTCGGGTCGGTTGCCCTGCAGCCCGAGGATCACGGCCTTGTCCGAGCCGTGACCGTGACCGGTGGCGCCGAGCGAGCCGAACAGCTCGGCCTGGACCCGCTGGACCTGGTCCAGCAGACCGTCGTGGGCCAGCCCCTCGGCGAACAGCGCAGCGGCTCGCATCGGGCCGACCGTGTGTGACGACGACGGCCCGATGCCGACCGAGAACATGTCCAAAGCGCTGAGGGCCATCAGACCTCCAATGCCTCAGAGCCCCGACAGCGCGGAGATCATCAGGTCAGCTCCGGCGCCCTGAACTCCGCCATCGCATCCAGCAGCCGGCGGCCGAGGAAGTCCGCGAACGAGGATCGCGGCAGAACTCGATACGACTCCGCGCCGGTCTGCCAGAGGATGATCGGGACCGACCAAAGCGCGGTCACGTACGCCGAGCCGACCGCGAACGCCCGTGGATGGAGGTCGAGCGGGCAGCCCTTCTCCAGCACCCCGCGCGCCGACGGACCGGTCAGCTCGAAGGTGGTCCGGTTGGCGGACAGGTCCGTCGCCGAGCCGGGTCCTTCGGCAACCGCCTCGACGAGCGCACTGGTCAGCGTCGCGGGGTCGGTGTCGGAGACGACCAGGAACTCATCCGGTGACAACCACAGCACCGCGGTGCCCTCCGCCACACTTACCGAACCGCAGGAGGCCGGCAATGCCGTGCCCAGTTGGGCCTCGACTCGTCCGGCGACCTCCGAGCCCGGCACCGTACGGACACCGACCATGGTCTGGAACGGCACCTCGCGGAGGCCGACGCCCCGTGGACCGGTCACCTCAGCGGCAGCGAACTGCTCCGCCAGGTGAGCGGCCGGACTGACCCGACGATCTCCTGGCTCGAGGTTCACTGACTCGAGCACTGCTGACTCAGCCATCGCGGCGATTCCCTTCGGGGTCGTAGAGGACGGTCTCACCCACGGTGACCTCGATCAGCTGGTCACCGACGACCGTGGTCAGGGTCTGACCGATGCGATTGCGACCGTCCTTGATCAACGCTAGCGCGAAGGATCGGCCGAGCGCGGCACTGTGATAGCTGGAGGTGACGTGGCCCAGCATCGGCACCGGTCCCGCGCTGAGGTCCAGCGAGGTCGTGTGCTCGATCAGCTGAGCACCCTCCGGGAGCCGGAACCCGGTATCGGTCGGCAGCACCGAGACCAGGTGCTTGCGATCGGTCCGAGCGGTGTCGACGCGGCTGAAGGACCGCTTGCCGATGAACTCCTTGACCTTGGAGACCACCCAGCCCATCCCCAGGTCCTGTGGCGTGACGCTGCCATCGGTGTCCTGACCGACGATCGGGAAGCCCTTCTCGGCCCGCAGCACGTGCATGGTCTCGGTGCCGTACGGGGTGATGTCGAACTCCTGGCCGGCGGCGAAGACGTCCTCCCACACGGCTTGTCCGTACCAGCCCGAGACGTTGATCTCGAACGCCAGCTCGCCGGAGAAGGAGATCCGGCAGATCCGGGCGGGGATGCCGGAGGCCAGCGTGGTCTCCCGGAACTTCATGAACCCGAAGGCGTCATTGGACACGTCGACATCGGGCGCGACCTTGGCGATCACCGCGCGGGAGTTCGGGCCGACGACCGCGATCGTGGTCCACTGCTCGGTGACCGAGGTCATGGCCACGTCGAGACTCGGCCACTCCGTCTGGTGCCACTCCTCCAGCCAGTCCAGCACCCGCGCGGCTCCACCGGTGGTGGTGGTCATGAAATAGCCGCGCTCGTCCAACCGCAGCGTCACGCCGTCGTCGAAGGTCATCCCGTCCGGCGTGCACATCACGCCGTAGCGAGCCGATCCCGGCGCCAGCTTCTTGAACGCGTTGGTGTAGATGCGGTTGAGGAACTCGCCCGCGTCGGTGCCCCAGATCTCGATCTTGCCCAGCGTGGTGGCGTCCATCATGCCGACCGAGGTCCGCACCGCGGCGCACTCCCGAAGCACGGCCTCGTCCATCGACTCACCGTTGCGCGGGTAGTACCAGGGCCGCAGCCACTGCCCGACCAGTTCGAACTCCGCGCCGTTGCCGACGTGCCAGGGGTGGACGGAGGTGAGCCGGGCCGGGTCGAACAGCTCGCCCCGATCACGGCCCGCCATCGCGGCGAAGGCCACCGGAGCGTACGGCGCCCGGAAGGTGGTGGTGCCGATCTGACCAGGCGATGCGTCGCCCCCCGAACTGCTGCTTGATCCCCCGCCCGCCGGCCCCCGGCCATTGAGGGCGGCGGCGATCACGCCGATGGCATTGACGGCCGAGGTCTTGCCCTGGTCGTTGGCCGTGCTGATCGAGGTGTAGCGCTTGATGTGCTCCACACTGCGCATCCCGGCCCCGGTGGCCCGGAGCACGTCGGCGACCGTCTGGTCCCGCTGCAGGTCGACGAAGTGGGTGCTGAACGTGCCGAGGTCACTGGCGGCATCGCGCACCAGCCACAGTGCCTTGGTGACACCCGCCGAGTCGACGCCGTCACGCGCGGCACCGATGACCTGCTGGCCGGCCACCTCGCTGTCCGGTACGAAGGCGACGAGGTCGTCGTCCCAGCGCAGCTTGCCCTGTCGCTGGCTGTGCAGGTGCACGACCGGGCTCCAGCCGCCCGACACTGCGACCAGGTCGCACTCGACACTGCTCGGAGAGCCGGTGTAAGCACCGTCGTCGTTGATCTGGGCAACCAGGGCCGAGGTCACCCGCGGGTCCCCGGTCGTGCCGACGACGGTCGCACCGAGCTGCACCGCCGCGCCGGCGGCTGCCGCCTCGGCCGCCGCGGCCGACAACTCGGCCCTGGCATCGACGACCAACGGCACGGCCACGCCAGCCGCCAGCAGCTCACCGACCAGCGGATAGACGCTGTCGTTGGTGGTGGCGATCACGACTCGGGAGCCGACTGCGACGCCATACCGGTTGAGATAGGTGCGGACCGCGGAGGCCAGCATGACACCGGGGCGATCGTTGTCGGCGAACACCAGCGGACGCTCGTGCGCGCCGGTGGCGACGATGACCTGCTGAGCACGGATGTGCCACAGCCGCTGCCGGGAAACACCCGCGAGCGCTGGATCGGCCGCGGCCGCACCCAGGCGGTCGGTCCGATCTTCCAGCGCTACGACATAGTTGGCGTCGTAGTTGCCGAAGGCGTTGGTCCGGGTGAGCACGGTGACCTCGGCAGCGGAATGCAGTTCCGCCTCGACTCCGGCCAGCCACTCGGCGGCCGGCTGTCCTTCCACCACGGCGTTCGGCTCCGACAACAACGATCCACCCAGCTCGGGCTGGTCGTCGATCAGGATCACTCGGGCGTCTGTACGAGCGGCATCGCGCGCGGCCGCCAGACCGGCCGGGCCGGCACCGATGACGAGTACGTCGGTGTGGACGTACTTCTTGTCATAGACGCTGGTGTCATCGGCGGGATCCAGGGTGCCGATGCCGGCGAGATAGGTCGCCTCGAGGCCATCGACCAGCTCGACGATGGTGGTCGGCACCATCGGCTCCAGCACACTCTGGCCGGGGCGGCGCAGGTTGACCAGCGCATTCGGCTCCTCGACTCCGGCGGACAGGATGCCGCGTGGTCGGGACAGATAGATCGACGGTCCGGTCTCGATCACCCCGTTGGCGAGCAACGCTGAAGCCAGCGTGTCGCCGGGGTGTCCGACATAGCTCGTGCCGTCGACGGTGAAGGTCAGCTCGGTCGAGCGGTCGATCCGACCGCCGGTAGCGAGCCGACGAGATGGCGTGGCGGAGGTCATGCGCTCTCTCCCGACAGATTCGGTCGCGGGTCATCGAGGCCGTAGACCGCCTCGATGCGGTAGGTGACGGTGTCGCGGACGACGTTGAACCACTTCCGGCAGCCGCCGGAGTGCACCCAGCGCTCGGCAAACAGGCCCTTGGGGTTGGCCCGATAGAACAGGAAGCGGGCCCATTCCTCGTCCGAGAGCGCATTCGGGTCCTCGGGGTAGGCCACATGCGCCTGGCCGCCGTAGTGGTATTCGACCTCGTCGCGCGGTCCGCAGTTCGGGCAGTCGATCAGGATCACAGAACTTGTCCTCTCTCTTGTCCGGACTCAGTGCGCGACGCCGGCGGCGCCGTGCTCGTCGATCAGGGCTCCGCTGACGAACCGGTCCAGCGAGAACGCGGCGTTGAGCGGATGTGGCTCGCCGGTGGCGATGGTGTGCGCGAAGGTCCAGCCGGATCCAGGAGTGCCCTTGAACCCGCCGGTCCCCCAGCCACAGTTGACATACAGGTCGTCCACCGGGGCCTTGCCCACGATCGGCGAGGCGTCCAGGGTGACGTCGACGATGCCGCCCCAGGTACGCAGCAGGTGCGCGCGGGCGAAGATCGGGAACAGCTCGACCGCCGCGGCCATCTGGTGCTCGATCACGTGGAAGCCGCCGCGCTGGCCGTAGCCGTTGTAGGCGTCGATGCCGGCGCCCATCACCAGCTCGCCCTTGTGCGCCTGGGAGACGTAGACATGCACGTGGTTCGACATCACGACGGTCGGATGGACCGGCTGATGCAACTCCGAGACCAACGCCTGCAACGGATGCGACTGGATCGGCAGGTCGAACCCGGCCAGCTTGGCCAGCACGCTCGAGTGCCCGGCCGCGGCCAGGCCGACGCGACCGGCCGCGATCCGGCCGCGGCTGGTCTCGACCCCGACGACCCGGTTGCCGTCCTTGACGAAACCGGTGACCTCGCAGTTCTGGATCAGATCCACGCCCAGGGCATCGGCCTGCCGGGCGAACGCCCAGGCGACGTGGTCGTGCTTGGCGATGCCGCCGCGTGGCTGGTAGGTCGCGCCCAGCACCGGATAGCGGATGTTGCCGCTGATGTTGATGATCGGGCAGAGGTCTTTGACCTGCTGCGGATCCAGCCACTCGGCGTCGATCCCGTTCAACTGGTTGGCGCTCACCCGACGAACCGAGTCGCGGACGTCCTGCAGCGTGTGCGCGAGGTTCATCACCCCGCGCTGACTGAACAAGAAGTCGTAGTCGAGCTCGGTCGGCAGGCCCTCCCACAGCTTCATCGAGTGCTCGTAGATCGCCGAGGTCTCGTCCCACAGATAGTTGGAACGGATGATCGCGGTGTTCCGGGCCATGTTGCCGCCGGCCAGCCAGCCCCGCTCCAGCACCGCGACATTGGTGATGCCGTGGTTCTTCGCCAGGTAGTACGCCGTGGCCAGCCCGTGGCCACCGGCCCCGACGATGACGACGTCGTACGCCGGCTTGGGGTCAGGATTGCGCCACAGGAAATCCGGATGCTCCGGCAGTGCGTCCGCCATTACTGGTCTCCATCGCTGGGGTCGGTCGTCTCGCTGGCGCTGGCATCGAGGTTCGGATAGAGCGGGAACTGCTCCGCGAGCGCTGTCACACGCTCCCGCAGCCGCGCCTGCACCTCGTCATCGAAGCCCGGCTTCAGGGCCGTGGCGATGATATCGGCCACCTCGGCGAACTCGGCGTCACCGAAGCCACGGGTCGCCAGCGCCGGCGTACCGATCCGCAGACCGGAGGACACCATCGGAGGGCGCGGGTCGAAGGGCACCGCATTGCGGTTGACGGTGATGCCGATCGAGTGCAGCCGATCCTCACCCTGCTGACCGTCCAGGTCGGAGTCACGCAGGTCGACCAGCACCAGGTGCACGTCGGTGCCACCGCTGACCACCGAGACGCCGGAGTCGGCCAGGTCCTCGGCGAGCAGCCGGTCGGCCAGGATCTTGGCGCCGCGCAGCGTACGCTCCTGCCGCTCCCGGAAGCTCGGCTCGGCGGCAAGCTTGAAGGCGACCGCCTTGGCGGCGATCACATGCTCCAGCGGACCACCCTGCTGGCCGGGGAAGACCGAAGAGTTGACCTTCTTCGCGATCGCCGCATCGTTGGTCAAGATCACGCCACCGCGCGGTCCACCGAGGGTCTTGTGCGTCGTGGTGGTGACCACATGGGCGTGCGGCACCGGGTTGGGATGCAGACCGGCCGCCACGAGTCCGGCGAAGTGGGCCATATCGACCATCAGATACGCGTCCACCAGGTCCGCGATGCGCCGGAACTCGGCGAAATCCAGCTGTCGGGCGTACGCCGACCAGCCGGCGATGATCAGCTTCGGGCGGTGCTCCAGCGCCAGTCGCTCGACCTCGGCCATGTCGACGAGGAAGTCTTCCTTGCTCACCTCGTACGGCACGACCCGATAGAGCTTGCCGGAGAAGTTGATCCGCATGCCGTGGGTGAGGTGACCGCCATGGGCCAGGGAAAGACCCAGGATGGTGTCACCGGGCTGCAGCAGGGCGAACATCGCGCCCGCATTGGCCTGCGCGCCGGAGTGCGGCTGCACGTTGGCGAACTCGGCGCCGAACAGGCTCTTGATCCGATCGATGGCGAGCCGCTCGATGACGTCGACGTGCTCACAGCCGCCGTAGTAGCGCCGACCCGGGTAGCCCTCCGCGTACTTGTTGGTCAGCACCGAACCTTGGGCCTCCATCACCGCGGTCGGTGCGAAGTTCTCTGAGGCGATCATCTCCAGGGTCTGCTGCTGACGCTTCAACTCGGCGTCGATCGCTTCCCGTACCTCAATGTCGGTCTCCGCGAGCGAACGCGTAAGCACCTCGACCACATGCTCTCCTCGGGTGTACCCGGACATCCGAATGGACCAGCCATCTGGTATGTCACTAGTATATCAATTGGCGAAGACAAGTATGCTGCCGCATCGATCGACTGTCAACCATCGACGAACCACCAGCCTCGCGTTGTCCCGCACCCTCCGGCAAGTCGGTGATATATCAAAAGGTGACAAACGGTATCCTTGCCATGAGCGACGTCAATCCAGCCGCTGAGGAGTAGCCACATGATCGTCGACCTGCATGTTGAGGAGCGCAGTCCGGCGATCTCTCTCGCCGGCCTCGCCTATCAGCAGATCAAGGATCGGCTGATCATGCTCGATATCCGCCCGGGCGATCCGATCAACGACGTGGCGCTGGCCGCGGAGCTGGGTGTCGGTCGTACGCCGGTGCGCGAGGCCCTGAAACGTCTCGAGACCGACCACCTCGTGGTCTCCTATCCACGGCGGGGCACCTTCGCCACAGTCGTGGATGTCACCGAGCTGGGCTCCATCTCCGATATCCGGCAACTGCTGGAGCCCCATGCGGCGCGCCGGGCCGCGGAGAACGCCACGCCGGCACAGCGGCTGGAGATGCGCGAGACCGCGAATCTGGTCCGCGACCTGCAGGTCGTCGACGGCGATCGGACCGCCTTCATCACCGAGGACCGGGCGATCCACCAACTGATCTACCGTGCCACCGGCAACTCGCATCTGGAAGATGTGCTGACCCGCTACGACAATCTCGCGACCCGGATTTGGTGCCTGGTCATCGACAAGCTCCCTGATCTGGCCGAGCACATCCGCGATCACGCCGGCCTGCTCGAAGCCATCGCCGCCGGCGACGGAGACCTTGCCGCTTCGTTGACCCTGGGGCACGTCACGGGCTTCGAGCGAGCCATTCGCAGCGTGCTCTGACGCGACGAGTCAAGATCACGGTAGACAGCAGCCGCCGAGTTTGTGACGGTGGAGCCATGGCAAGTCGCGCGTCCAACTTCTGTATCGATGCTCACGACCCGTACGCCCAGACCATGTGGTGGGCGAAGGTGCTCGAGGACTTCACCGTCGACGAGACGTGGGAGATGAAACCCGAGGACGACGAATGCGGACTCGTGGGACCAGACGACCGGTTCCTGCTCTTCCTCCGCGTCCCAGAGCCCAAGACGGTCAAGAACCGGATGCACCTCTGTCTGCGACCCACCGATCGCAGCCGAGACGAAGAAATCGAGCGAATCCTCGCCCTCGGCGCCACCCAGGTCAACGACCTACGCAACGGCGAGCGGGGCTGGATGGTGCTGGCCGACCCGGAGGGCAACGAGTTCTGCGTCCTCACCCCCTACCGTCCCGGTGGTGACCCGGACGACGGCCAGGACGGCTGAGGCGCCGAGAGCAGGCCGCATGGCCCACGGGTCGGCATCCGCCCAGGGCGGCGGTTGCGCGCACAGCGTCTGATATGTACGTTCGCCCACACAAGGTGAGGCCACCATCCGTGGCCCTTTCGGGCAGAAGGACGAGCATGAGGACACGCCGACACGACCCCACTCGTCGCGATCGGATCATCGAGGCGACGATCGACTCGATAGCCGAGCACGGCGTCGCGGGAACGTCCCAGCGCCGGGTTGCGGCCGATGCCGGCGTCCAGGTCGGCTCGTTGAGCTATCACTTCGAGAACAGCGACCATCTCCTGAAGGAGGCCTTCACACGTTGCGTGCAGGTGATCAGAGACCAGATCGAGAATCGGTTCGCGACGGTCGAGGACGCCTCAGGCGCCGTGGAGGCCGCCGTCCAGCTCATTCACGAGGACTTCCAGAGCTCGCGACGAGAGCTGATCCTCTACTACGAGCTCTATGCCATCACCTTGCGGTCACCTGACTACCAGTCACTCACGGCCGGCATGATCGACATCGGGCAGCAGATGCTGGAGAAGTTCTTCGACCAGGCGACGGCGCGCGCGATCAACACCTACATCGAAGGAGCCTGTTGCTACGTCGCTCTTTCCGCAGTGCCCGAGACGCCGGCCGCAACCCGCGAAATGCTGCGTCGGCTGGCGCACGTACCCGCTTGACTCGACGGCCGACGCCGTCCTCCCGGATAGGCGTCCGGCGCTCGGATCGTCCACACGGTGCCGAATCCGTCCTCAGCCGAGAATGCCGGCCAGGAGTGCCAGGCGTCCGACGCTTTGGTGCCGGGTGCGTGCCGAGCAGAGTTCGAGGCGAGCACCCGGCCGCCGCCGCCGACCAGGGCAAAGACGGGATCGACGGCCGCAATCGCCTGGACGAACAGCGATTCCAGGTGGGCCAGCGACAAGTCGCAGCCCAGGACGTGGATGCCGGAGGCGGTGGGCACCGGCATCGCCAGCCGGACCGTGTTGACGAAGGTCTCGCCGGCGTCGACATAGGGTCCGATGGCCACCGGCAGCCCTGACTCCCGGGGCGCTTGAAACCACTCCCTGGACGCATAGTCGTAGAAACTCACCGATTGTGGATCGAGGTCATACCAGACGTGCCCGAATCGACCCAGGTCCCGGCGCGACCACCAGTCCAGCCAACTGACCTGGTCGACGAGTGAGCCGGGAGAATAGGCGACACCCGCCCCGACGATGAGTGGCCCCTGCCGTTCGAGCAACGGCACCACCAACTCGGCCATGAAATCGAAGGCGCATCGCGGCGGAGCGACGAGCCCGGCGGCTCTGTTCCGCTGCAGCGCAGCGGAGATCACTCGTAGCTCACTCAGCAACGGCTGGATCGCGGAGCGGATCGCGAGCACAGCTCGCTCCACGGTGATCGTCATAGCGATGTCGATCTCGACCATGTAAGCAACTCCTGCGTCAACTATGGGCGTCTGCCCACAGTACTGTGGGCAGACGCCCATAGTCAACGCTTGACTTGTTGCCGAATCAGCCGGAATCAGCCGTCGGTCTCGAGCAACAGCTGCAGACGGCAGTTGATCAACGCCTGAATCTCGGCATCGCACTGCTGCGCGGCCGCCTCCCTCGCAGCTCGCTCGTCGCCGTCACGAATCGACTCGACGATCCGGCTGTGCGGGAACCCGGCCGCCAACGACTCTCGATCGATAGCGTTCGAGCGCAGGCCGGCCAGGTCGATCTGAACCCGCAGAATCGCCGCGGTGAGTCGACCTGATTGGGCCGCCATGCCGGTCTTCACCTGGAATCGGCTCGCGAGGCGCCAGAACTCACCCGCCGTCGTAGCCGTCGAAAGCAGGGTCGCCAACTCCTCCAGACCCAGGATGTCGTTTTCGTCGGCCCGGCCGGCCGCCAGCCCGGCGGCCGCCGCAGTGACAGCGGAGTAGAGGTCTCCGAGGTCACGCAACTCGTCCGCGCCGGTGGTCAACAGCCGCCCACGAATGGCGGACTCGAGCGGCTCGGCGCGACCTCTCACCACGCTGCCGCCACCTCGGCCACGGACGGTGGCAATCAGACCCCTGGTACGCAGAGTGGCCAGCGCCGAGCGAAGAGTCATCTGTGAGACTCCCAGCGCCGCCGCCAACTCGGGCTCGCTGGGCAGCCGAGTCCCCTTGGCGAGAATCCCCATGGCGATCGCTGCGTCGAGCTGCGAGGCCACTTGACTTGCCAGCGTGGATCCCGCGATCTCACCGGGTCGCAGCATGGCAAGCAAGCCGATCGACGACGAGTCGATCGAATCCTCGGCGGGCATGGAAGACACGCGCCAAATTAGCACGACGGCATCGACCACGAGCCAACAATCCTTTGACTTAATAGGTTATTGCTTTCCTATCGAGGTTCTGCTTGACTCCGTGGCGGAGAGAGGAAGTCCGATGACGGCTTTGTTCGTTGATGGTCAATGGAGGCAAGCCTCGGACAACGCGACCCGCGAGATCCGATGTCCGGCGGACGGTTCTCTGGTCGCGACAGTGCCCGAGGCCACCGCGGACGACGCCATCGCCGCCGTACGCGCGGCACGTCGCGCCTTCGACCACGGTCCATGGCCGGGCACCGCCACACCTGACCGCGCGGCCCTGCTCACGGCAGTCGCAGCCCGGCTTGCGGCGGAGAAGGAGCAGGTCGCCCGGCTGGAGGCACTCGACACCGGCAAGCGCATGGTCGAGGCACGGACCGACATGGACGACGTGGTCTCGGTGTTCCGGCATTTCGCCGCACTCGCTGGTGCCGAGGCCGGCCGAGTCGTCGATCCCGGCCCGACCCACGTGTCCAGCCGTGTCGTGCACGAGCCGGTCGGCGTCTGCACGCTGATCACACCGTGGAACTTCCCACTGCTGCAGACGTCGTGGAAGGTCGCGCCGGCACTTGCGGCAGGCAATACCTTCGTCCTGAAGCCGAGCGAGCTGACTCCGTCCACGGCGATCTGGCTGGTGCGCACCCTCGACGAGCTCGGGCTGCCCAAGGGTGTCGCCAACCTCATCCTGGGCGCGGGCGGCCGGGTCGGCCCAGCCCTGACCAGCGACGAGGACGTCGATCTGGTCTCGTTCACCGGCGGGCTCGTGACCGGACGCACGATCATGGCGGCCGCGGCACCGACCGTGAAGCGGATCGCCCTGGAGCTCGGCGGCAAGAACCCCAACATCGTGTTCGCCGACGCCGACCGTGAGGCGGCCCTCGACAATGCCCTCACGGCGGTGTTCCTGGATTCCGGGCAGGTCTGCTCGGCGGGCACCCGGCTCATCGTGGAGGAGTCGATTCGCGACGACTTCGTCGACGAGCTCGTGCGGCGGGCCGCCCGGATCCGACTCGGCGGTCCGGACGACCCGGCCGCCGAGACCGGCCCACTGATCAGCGCAGCCCATCGCGACAAGGTCGAGGCGTACGTCGCCGCGGGCATCGCCGACGGCGCGGTGCTGCGAGTCGGCGGCATGCGTCCCCAGGAGCCACGACTGCAAGACGGCTACTACTACCTGCCGACCGTCCTCGACCGTTGCACCAAGGACATGTCCTGCGTGCAGGACGAGTCCTTCGGCCCGGTGATGACCGTCGAGACCTTCGCCGGCGCGAGTCGGGACGAGGCCGAGGACCGAGCCGTCGAACTCGCGAACGACACCATCTACGGACTGGCCGGCGCCGTGTGGAGCGAGAACGCCGGACGCGCCGAGCGGGTCGCCGCCCGATTGCGGCACGGCACCGTGTGGATCAACGACTACCACCCCTACGTGCCGCAGGCGGAATGGGGTGGCTTCAAGCAGAGCGGCATCGGCCGCGAGCTAGGGCTCGCCGGGCTGGCGGAGTACCGCGAGACCAAGCACATCTGGCACAACCACAGACCGGCGCCGTCGGGCTGGTTCGGGACCGAGCCTGCCGGGACCGAGCCTGCCGAGACCGAGGAGTGTCAACGATGACCCAGAGCTACGACTACGTGATCGTGGGCGGCGGCTCCGCCGGCTCGGCCGTGGCCAACCGACTCAGTGTCGACCCGGGAACGTCCGTCCTCGTCCTCGAGGCGGGCCGTAGCGACTTCCGGATCGATCCCCTCGTCCACATGCCGGCGGCACTGCCGTTCCCGATCGGCAGCCGGTTCTACGACTGGAAGTACGAATCGGAGCCGGAGCCGCATATGGGCGGCAGGCGGGTCTACCACGCCCGAGGCAAGGTGCTGGGCGGCTCGAGCTCGATCAACGGCATGATCTTCCAGCGCGGCAACCCCTTGGACTACGAGCGCTGGGCCGCCGAGCCGGGCATGCAGACCTGGGACTATGCGCACGTCCTGCCGTACTTCAAGCGGATGGAGAACTGCCTGGCCGGCGCCGATGCCTGGCGCGGCGGCTCGGGGCCGCTGACCCTCACTCGCGGGCCGGCCACCTCCCCGCTCTTCGGTGCCTTCCTGGAAGCCACCCAACAAGCCGGCTATCCACCCACCGATGACGTCAACGGCTATCGACAGGAGGGCTTCGCTCCGTTCGATCGCAACGTCTACCGCGGTCGACGGCTGAGTGCCGCCCGGGCGTACCTGCACCCGGTCCGCAGCCGGAAGAACCTGACGATCCACACGCTCTCCCAGGTCACCGGCCTCCGGCTGCAGGGCAACCGCGCGGTCGGCGTGGACTACCTCCGTGCGGGCAAGCTGAAACGCTCGGTCGGTGCCGGCGAGGTGATCCTGTGCGGGGGCGCATTCAACTCGCCCCAGTTGCTCCAGCTCGCCGGCATCGGCAACGCCGAGGAGTTGCGCGCACTCGGCATTCGGCCGACGGTCGACCTGCCCGGGGTCGGCGAGAACCTGCAGGACCATCTCGAGGTCTACCTCCAGCACGAGTGCAAGCAGCCCGTGTCGATCGGGCCCTGGTTCAACTACTGGAAGGCACCGCGGATCGGCGCCGAATGGCTTTTCCTGCGGTCAGGCGTCGGCGCCTCCAACCACTTCGAGGCCGGCGGCTTCATCCGCAGCAACGATCAGGTCAGCTACCCCAACCTGATGTTCCACTTCCTTCCGATCGCGGTTCGCTACGACGGATCGAAGTCGGCGGCCGAACATGGCTATCAGGTGCACATCGGCCCCATGTACTCCGATGTCCGCGGTCACCTCAAGATCCGCTCGACCGACCCGCTGGAACACCCCGCGCTGCAGTTCAACTACCTGTCGACCGAGAGCGATCGCCGCGAGTGGATCGAGATGATCCGCGCGGCGCGCGACATCCTCGGTCAGCCGGCACTGGCGGCGTTCGATGCCGGTGAGATCTCGCCCGGGCCGAGCGTGGAAACCGATCAGGAGATCCTCGACTGGGTCGCCAAGGACGCCGAGACCGCCTTGCACCCGTCCTGCACCGCGAAGATGGGCACCGATGACCTGAGTGTCGTCGACCCCGAGACGATGCGCGTGCACGGCACCGAGGGGCTGCGTGTCGTCGACGCCTCGGTCTTCCCCTACGTCACCAACGGCAATATCTATGCGCCGACGATGATGGTGGCCGAGAAGGCGTCGGACCTGATCGCCGGCAACACGCCTCTCGCCCCGCTGACCGAGGTGCCGTTCTATCGCCACGGCGAGGGCATGCCGCTGTATCCGTCCGGGGATCCGCGCAACGAGGCGGCGCCGGGGACGGTCAAGGGGCCGAGGGCGACGTCGGCATGAGCGCGACGTCGTCGGTAGAGCCGTGAAAGGGGCCAGGAATGTCCGAGACTGACGGACGGCACCGTACGGATGCCGACTCGCTTCTGGGAGCGGTAGCCGATGACCTCGAACCCGGCCGGCTGAAGCCCTCAGGGATCAACTGGTTCGTGTTCGCGGGCTCGGCCGGTGCTGTCGTGCTGATCACGGTCTTCACACTGATCGCGCCGGATCTGATGAGCAGTGGTCTCGACCGGCTGGTCTCCTTGATCACCGCGGCATTCGGCTGGTGGTACTTCCTGCTCGCTGCCGCACTGGTCTTCTTCGTGCTCTACATCTGTATGTCCAGATACGGCCGATACCGGCTCGGACCGGAGGAGTCGCGGCCGGAATACAACATGTTCACCTGGACGGCGATGCTGTTCGCCGCGGGGATCGGTGCGGACCTGATGTTCTACTCGGTCGCCGAGCCGGTGGCCCAGTATCTCGCACCACCGACCGGTGAGGCGGAAACCATCGCAGCCGCGCGGGAGGCCGTCACCTGGACGCTCTTCCACTACGGCGTGAGCGGCTGGGCGATGTATGCCGTGATGGGCATGGCGCTCGGCTACTTCTCCTTCCGGCACGGGCTACCGCTGTCGATCCGGTCCGCGCTCTACCCGATCTTCGGCAAACGACTCAGGGGCAGGGTCGGCGACTCGATCGACCTGGCCGCCGTGCTGGGCACGATCTTCGGGATCGCGACCTCACTGGGGATCAGCATCGCGCTGCTCAACGTCGGACTGAGCAAGATCTTCGGCATCGAGGAGGGTCGCGCCGCGCAGGTGGGACTGGTCGTCGTGTCCGTCACACTGGGCACGATCTCGGCGGTCTCCGGGGTTGACAAGGGGATCCGGCGGCTGTCCGAGCTGAACGTCCTGCTCTCGCTGGCGTTGATGTTCTATGTGCTGTTGTTCGACAAGACCGGCTTCCTGCTCAACTCCTTGGTGATGAACGTCGGCGACTTCCTCACCGGGTTCCCCGGACTGGCCTTGGACACCATGGCGTACGACGAGTTGGCCAGCGGCGATGTCACTGCGTGGAAGAGTCTGTGGACCTTGTTCTTCTGGGCCTGGTGGGTCGCCTGGGCACCCTTCGTCGGGCTGTTCCTCGCCCGGATCTCCCGGGGCCGCACCATCCGCCAGTTCGTGGTGGGGGTGCTGGTGATCCCGTTCAGCTTCATCCTGCTGTGGGTCTCGATCTTCGGCAACAGCGCGATCGCCCGGATCCGGGGTGGCGACGCCGCCTTCGGCGAGACGACCGCGAACCAGTTCGAACACGGCTTCTACGCGTTCCTGGAAGGCTTTCCGGCGGCCGGTCCGGTGATCGTGGTGGCCACCCTGACCGGCTTCCTCTACTACGTGACCTCGGCCGACTCCGGCGCGCTGGTGCTCGGGAACTTCACCTCCCGGCTGTCACACCCGATGGCCGACTGTTCGATCCCGCTGCGGATCTTCTGGTCGGTCGCGATCGGCGCCTTGACCATCGCGATGATGTTCGCCGGCGGTGAGAACTGGCTGGGCATCCTGACCGGCGCGACCATCGTGATGGGCCTGCCGTTCTCGATCGTGATCGCGCTCGTCGCTGTCGGCCTGTACAGATCGCTGCGCCGAGAGGCCTACAAGCTCGACAGCATGCAGTACTCCCTGCCGTCGGCGATCTCCGCGGCCCGCGGTAGCGACTCGAGCCGGCTGAGCCTGTCTCAGCGACTGCGGCGTAGCGTCACCTACCCCAGCCGGAGCGACGCCGAGACGTTCCTGGCCGACGTCGGGCGGCCGGCGCTGGAGGAGGTGGCCGCCGTGCTGAACGAGAACGGCCTACCCACCGTCGTCCGGGACAGCAGGCCCGCACACGGGTTGCCGGGCATCGAACTCGAGACCGACCTCGGCGAGGAGCCCGCGTTCATCTACCGGCTCGAGCCACGCGCCAGCCGAGCGCCGACCTTCGCCCTGCACCGGCTGACGTCCGAGTACTACTACCGGACCGAGGTGCACCTGGCCGAGGGCACCCAGGGCTACTCGATCAACGGCTACACCCAGGACCAGATCCTCGGTGACGTACTCGACCAGTACGAACGGCACATGTCATACCTGCACCTGGTCCGCTCCGGCGACCGGCTCATTCATGCCGACGACGACTCGGCCACCTGATGATCTCGAGACGAATTGGCCGCACCTGATCTGCTCGATCTTGTCGGTCCTGCTCGGGCTATAGGTAGAGCAGAACCGACAAGATCGAGCAACCCCGCGTTGGACTTGGACAGCAGCCATCGGGTTTGTGACGGTGGAGTCAGGATGGCTGAGTTTCTAGTCGTCAGATTCTGGAAATCTGCCACACAACTGGTCTAGCCGGCTTCCTAACGCGCGGGAGGCAAATCCGTGTGGCAGATTTTCGAAAAGCTCTCGTCTGGAGCGATGCCCAACCTGGCTACCAGCACCAGGAATGCCTCCACGAACGGCCGGCCGTCAGCCGCCGCGCCGAGAGTTTCCCAGTCGAGCTGTTCCCGGACTGCCCGCACCACCGCGAGCAGACCTTCCAGGTCGCAGTTCCGCTCCGACAAAGCCTCCAGTTTGGCCAGCACGATCTCGCTCGCTGGGAGCACCGGTATCCGCAGTCCCAGCACCTCATGCTCGGGTGCGGTAGCCAGCAGCCTCTCGTCCACTGGCTCGCCGCGCAGTCGGTGGAGCACATCCACCATGGCGTCGCCGGCGTACGCCTTGAACAGCCAGTCCTCCGGCGGCCGTTCGACCCGCAGACCTGCCTGGGCGAGTGCGACGGCCGCCGCTTCGACATCGCGGTCCGCCACGGCGACGTCGACATCGTGTACGGGCTCAGGCGCACCGTGCACCCACAGGCCGTAGCCGCCGGCGAGTGCGAAGCCGATCTGCTCGGCCTTCAAGGTCGACGCCACTGTGCGCAGCGCCTCCCGTAGCAACGGGCTCGGGCCCTTGTCCGGCACCAACCCCTTGTCCGGCACTGACTCAGACGGGGTCATGATGGGTAACGATTCACCATGCGACTGGCCACCTTCAACATCCTGCACGGCCGCTCTCCTTCCGACGGGACGGTCGACCTCGATCGACTGCGGGCAGCCGTACGCGAGCTCGACCCCGACATCCTGGCGCTGCAGGAGGTGGACCGGGACCAACCGCGATCGCACCTGGCCGATCTGACCGCCGTTGCCGGGGAAGCTATGGGTGCGGTCAGCCAGCGGTTCGCCGCCGCCTTGTCCGGCACCCCAGGGGCGACCTGGATCGCGGCTGCCGAACGTGATCTGCCCGGCGAGGCGTCGTACGGGGTCGCGTTGCTGTCGCGGTATCCGGCCCGCAGCTGGCAGGTGCTCAGACTGCCTCGGATCAGGCCGACCTTTCCGATGTGGCTGCGTGGTCGCCGTCGGATGATCATGGTCCGGGAGGAGCCGCGCGCCGTCGTGATCGGGCTGCTGGACACCCCGGTCGGCCCGGTGACCGTGGCCAACACCCACCTCTCGTTCGTGCCCGGCTGGGGGCGACACCAGCTGCGGCGAATTGTCCGCGACCTGGAGCCGGTGACCGCACCGGTGGTGCTGATGGGCGACCTCAACATGACTGAACCATTACCCGCCCACCGAGCCGGCTACACCCGGCTCGCGGAGCAACTCACCTTCCCGGCCGACGATCCGACCGAGCAGCTGGACCACATTCTGCTCCGAGGAGAACTGGGGCGGGTCCGAGTCAGCCAGGCACGCGAGTTCGATCTTTCCGATCACCGGGCGCTGGTGGTCGAACTCGAGACCGCCAACTGATCTCCCTTCCAGCCTGCGGTGTTTCGTCGTGCTGCTCCGGGGTAATTGAACAGGCGAATCATCACGAGCAGTCGATGAGGAGGAGGACGGTTATGGCCCAGCACGCCGCGAGTTCGCGTGAGCCCAGCCGGCAGGACCGGCCGGGATATCACGACCCACTGGCCGGGATCGGCGGCGCAGCACCAGCGCAGAGCGCCCTGACCCTGCGGCTGGTGCTGGCCGTCGTCGGACTCGTGTTCGCCACCTGCGGCGTCATCGCTTTCATCCTCATCCAGGCGCCGACCTGGGTCATCGTGCTGTTCGTCCTGGTCGGACTCACAGCGGTTGTCGACATCATCGTGGTGACCCGGCGCAAGCTTCGCGGCGAATCTGGCTGATCAGCTGGACTGTCGGGAGCGGGCGGAGCTGTTGTCATTGGCCCGTTCGATGGCCTTCACCAGTTGCCTCTTCGTCATTGTCGAGCGACCCCGAACGTCCAGCCGCTTGGCGACCGCGTACAGGTGCTTCTTCGACGCATTGGCGTTCACGCCACCGGCGGTCTCACGATGAGTGTCCCGCCCGCCTTCGGCCTGCTTGTCGGACGGGCCGTTGGAGTCCTTCGGCTCCCAATGGTCCCCGACCTTCTCGTGGGTGTGCTTGAGCGCGCTGTACGCCACTCGGTGTGCCCGCTCCCCCTCGCCGTACTCCTCCACCGCGGAGTCATGGGCCTTGGCGAACGTCCGCTGCGCCTTCTTCCCGGACCGCTGCAACGTGCTCGGCAACTCTGACTTTCGTGGCTGGCCCTTCTTGGTGGTCTTCGGCACTTCGATCTCCTCTCACGCCTCCGCTGTCGCCAGGGTCGATACCCGGTTCAGTCGCGGTCAAACGCGAGGTCGGTGACGTGCCAGTCAGCGGCGCCCGCAGCCAATCCCTCAACTGATCGGCGAGTGCTGGTGGAGGCTCTGGTGATCGACATAGATCACGTGCCGACCGGAACGCCGCCGGTTGGCCGTCCGCCGAGCCTGACAGGGACACTGCTCGGACCCGAGCACATGACCCTCCTCGTCCAGCGGCACGAAGTGGATCTGATCGCCGCAGTCGACGATTTCGAAGTCGGGCCAGTCCCCTGCTGCTCGCACCTCGCGCGCCTTCCGAAGGCGCTGAAGAATAGCGATCACAACAATGATCGCGCCCCCGAGCACGATGACGACGCAGCAGATCAGCCAAACCAGAGTCGGTGATGTGCTCATCGCAGTTCCTCCTTGTGACAAGGATGTACCCGCGATTCAGACCCCTCAAGCAGTGCTGGCGATCCCTATTGCCCTCTCAGGAAATGAGGACCAAGGGCCCGGTTCCGCCCACGACCAACTCGATGCCGCGCTGGGAGTGTGCTGAACAATGCTGTTCCGTGCGAGGACGTGCCGGGCGGGATGAGCTGCAAGGCCACATCTAGGGTCTGTAGTGGACCTACCGGCCCAAGATGTGGCCGCAGCAGATCGCCCGATCCGGTGCGCCGCAGCCGGGACATGATTGTTCAGCAGGCTCCTAGGTGAGGGAGCCGAGGACTGCCTGCCCCCGATGGGTGAGATAGGGATGGCTGGACATCAACGGATTGAACGCGATGAGTCCGCGCAGCACCAGCATCATGACGGTCCAGCACACCGATTGGCCTTCGACCGTGCAGACACCTCCATAGGAGGGGTCGCGGTTGACCCGGTCGCCGCGGACGGCGAGCAGCACCCACAACTGGCGCGTGCTCAACTGTTGCTGGGCTTGGGCGACAGCGATCATCGGCCGGCCACCCTTCGTTCGGGCCGGTCGATTCTGATGCACCCGATGGCTGCAAACATCGTCGACATGCTCCTTGTTCTATCCCACACTCGCGTCTTCAATCAGCTTCTCGGCGCGTCTCCGGCGCGCCGTTGACCCCAGATCCGCCCCGTCGGCGGCCTCGTGCGCAAGCCCGCCTCGGTAAAGATTACAAGACGAACGGAGAAACTGCAGGTAAACGGAAGATGAACGGCACGTCGTCCTGACTGATCGATGCCGATTCAGCAGGCTGCTGATCCGCCCTGCATCGCTGCGCGAGCCATGGCATGGTACGCCCGGCGTCCACGATCAAGGGGGTGTTCCAACGATCATCCGATCATGGAACGGCCGGCCTTGGACCGCCGATCCAGACTGTGGTGATCAAAGTAGAGCACCCGACTACCCGAGCGTCGACGGTTGGTGGTTCTCCAAGGTTGGCAAGGGCAACGGCCGGCTCCGAGCACATGGTCGTCCTCGGGCAGCGGGACGAAGTGAATCTGCTCGCCGCAGTCGATCACGGCGAAGTCGGGCAGCACCGGAGTAGGCACAGTCGGTACGCGATGCCGTCGGGCACGTCGCATTACGACGATCACCACGAGGGCGACCAGGCCGATGACGATCAACATGCAGCAGACGAGCCAGAGCAAGGTGGTAGAGGCACTCATCTCGGATCTCCTTCACCCGGCACGTACCCGCTGGCGGCCACGTTTATGCAGACCCGGCGCGGGCGGCACCAGCGATCCTTGGTCTTAAAGACGTCCGAGGCGAGCTGCGACGAGCAGGGCACGGGCCGCGTTGGCCCCGCATGCACCGTGTACGCCGCCACCCGGATGAGCTGCGGCGGAGGCGAGGAACAGGCCACCGATCGGGGTCTCTGCACGGCCCAGACCAGGGATCGGGCGGAAGATCAGCTGCTGGTGCAGGTTGGCGGTGCCCCCGTTCAGCGCGCCGTTGATCAGGTTTTCGTTCCGTTCCTGCAGCTGCCGCGGGCCCAGAACTCGACGGGCGATCACCCGCGAGCCGAAGCCTGGCGCGTACTTCTCCACCCGGGCCTGCATCCGGTCCGCGAACCGCTCGATCTCGCTCTCGTCCCAGGTGCCTCGGACTTCATCGCCTTCGTCGGCATGCACGGTCTGGGGAACACGGGCATAGGCCCACACCGACTCCGTGCCCGCCGGTGATCGGGTGGAGTCCGCAGTCGTCATCTGCCCCATCAGCAGGAACGGCTTGGCCGGCACGACATGCGCGCCGACCAGGTCCATGCTCGACTGGAGGTCGTCGACGGAGTCGGCGAGGTGGATCGTGCCAGGTGAGAGCGCGGGAGCGTTCGTCCACGGGATGCTGCTCGACAAGGCCCAGTCCACTTTGACGGTCGCCGGATCGAGCTCGAACCTCGCCATGCGTGTGGCCACCTTGGCCGGGAGCTCTGACCAGGGCACCAATCCCCCGTAGAGCGCCGGCGCGGCCACATCGGCAACGACCGCCCGGACTCGACGATGCTCTCCGTCACTGGCGACCACGCCGGTCACGTGCCCGCCCTCGGTGAGGATCCGTTCCACGCGCACGCCGAGGCGGATGACACCGCCGCGGCTGCTCAGCCGGTCCGTCAACGCGGTAGCCAGCCGACCGGCACCACCCTCGGGCACCGGGAACCCGACCGTCTGCCCCAGCATCGCCAGCAGCACACCGAACAGTCCCGAGCCAGGCGCGGTCATCGCGATGTCGACGTGCATGGCGTTGCCGGCCAGCAGCAGGCGAGCTGCCTCCGACCGGAACCGCGACTCGACCAGACTCCGGGCAGGCTCGATGAGCATCCGGACGAAGTCGAGTCCGCCGACCTTCGGGAGCCGGGCCAGCACACCGATGCCGGCGCGCACCGGAGGAAAAGGCGCGAGCAGTGCACGAGTCAGCGATGGCCCGACAATGCCCCACTGCCGGCACAACTCGAGCCACGCCTGACCATCTCCAGGCTGGTGGCGGTCCAGATCGGCGGCGGTCTTCTCGGCGTCACGATGCAGCAGTGCCCACTCCCCCGATGGCAGCGGATGACCCAGGACCGCCGGGGCGTGCCGCCACCGCAGCCCGAACTCCTCCAAGCCGAGCCGGGAGATCGCCGGCGATGCCGCGGCGAAGGGATAGAAGCTGCTGAAGGTGTCGTGGACGAATCCCTCGGCCACGTCCTCGGCGCTGGCCACGGCGCCGCCGGGTCTGTCCTGACTCTCGAGAACCTCGACCTGCCACCCTGCGTCGGCCAACAGATTGGCCGCCACCAGACCGTTGGGTCCGGAGCCGATCACCACCACGGTTCGGCCCTCGGCAGTCCGTGTCATCCGGTCCTCCGACCTTTCGTCGTACCCGTCTGCTGCTCCGCTTCGGCGTTGATCTCAGCACCGAGCAGGACGGCGTACGACGTGATCCACAACCACAGCAACAAGACGATCACTGCGGCGAAGACACCATAGGTCTTGGCGTAGTTGCCGAAGGTGGAGACGTAGACAGAGAACCCGATCGAGGCGAGCAGCCACAGCAAAGTGGCGATCGCAGCACCAACGGATACCCAGCGCAGCTTCGGTGAACTCCGGTCGGGCGCCACCCGATAGAGGACGGCCAGCGCCGCTGCCACCAGTACGACCACCAGCACCCACCGTGCCGCTGAAAGAGCCACCCGGATCGCGGGGCTGTCGCCGAAGACCTGTCTGAGCAGCGGTGGAACAGCTGCGACCAGCCCGAGCATCACGACGATGAAGACGATGGAGCCCAGGGTCAGCCCCAGGGCGATGAGACGGCGCTGGATCGCGCTGCGCCTCGACTCCCCGTCATAGGCCACGTTGACCGCGATCATGAGTTGGTTCACCCCACCCGATGCGCTGAACAGCGCGATGGCGACAGAGATCACGGCGCTCCAGCCGAGCGCTGCTCGGTTCTGATTGTTGATCTGGTCCACGACGAGCTGACGGACCTCCGCCGGCAGCGCCGACAGTGAGTTCACCTGGTCGGCGATCACGCCCGGGTCGGCGAACAACCCGTACATGGTGACCAGCGCAATCAGCGCCGGAAACAGCGCGAGGAAAGCAAAGAAGGCCACACCCGCCCCGAGCAGTGGCACTTGATCGGCCTGGGCTCCGGCCCAGCCGCGCTGCACCACCTGACGCCAGCCCCGAAGCGAGATCTGTGAGGGCTGCTCCGCATCCTTGTCAGGAACGGCGGTGTCGTGTCGGTCTGACTGATGGATCGGCTTCTCGGCGGCCATTGACAACTCCTTGTCTGCCCGGACCGGGGTGCTCGAAGTATGGACTGAATTGACCCGGTGGTTGGTCCGTACCCCGCACGACAAGTAGTCACGCGATCCCAGTCCGACAAGACTGCCTGGTCAGCTGTCAGGGACCGGGAGCCCGAGAGACTCATTGAGCGCCCGCGACGCGCCCTGACCGTCGGCGGCCGGCGGGATCCCGCCCGCGCGTACGAGATTCTCCGCGAGCTGCCTGAGCTTGACGTTGTAAGTCTGCGAATAGCGCCGCAGCAGCTCGAATGCCTGGTCCAGATCGAGACCGAACCGTTGCATCAAGATGCCTTGCGCCGCTCCGATCAACTGTCGCGACTGGATCGCTGCGGTCAGGTTGTTGTGCTGCCGCGCACCGTAGATCGCTACGCCTGCGTGCCGGGCGAAGATCGTCGCGAGGGCCAGATCGGTGTCATCGAAGGCCTTCGGTTGCAGCGCATAGAGATTGAGGCTGGCCAACGCATCGTCTGCCGGACCTTGAATCCGCACACTGAGCACGGACCGGATACCCGACTCTGCAACAAATCGCGCCCACTGCGGCCAGCGGGCCTCCGCTGTCAGGTCGTCGATGAGGCAGGCATCGGAGCTCCAGATCGCTTCAAGGGAAGGACCTTCGCCCAGCCTGTACTGCAACTCGTCAGCCTGCCGCCCGACCTCGGCAGTGGTAGCCGGGGTCTCGACCTGGTTGCCGGTGCGAACCGAGATGCTGCAGTAGTCACTGGACTCGATCGTCTCGACAGCGAGAGCGACCACCCGATCGAGAGTGGGCTGCTCATGCCGTTCACGCAACAGTTGCGTGCTCAGATCCGCAAACTCCTCGGCATAGGCCAGCTCATCTGCCATCGACCATGTCCCTTCGCTGCCGCGACCCAGTCCCCGGGACCATGATCACCAGGTTAGACGCTCCTGCCCCGCGACGTCTGCTGCTGTCGCCAGTGCTGACCGTACAAGGTCACGTTCCCTGCCTGGTTTGACTGGGCCCTCCGGCGGGTACCGGCCTACGAGGATCGGGCTCGGCAGGCAACCGGCCGGTCCTCATCGGAGCAGGGTTGAGCACGTCGGCGCCCTGCACCACTGAATGGAGGCGAGATGAGCAGAGATCAGAAGTCAGCAACCGAGGATCAGGGCACCCGGCTGGGGGCTCCTGACGATCAGGACGAGTCCGGTGAAGAGGTCGAGGGGCATGCGGCCGACCTGCGCGAGCGTGGCGCCGTGGCTCGACCCCAGGCCGAGGATCCGGCGGCAGTCGAGCCGAGCAGAACACCGAAGGAGTAATCGGTGTATGGCTGGCTCTCAGTTGGGTACAGACCCTCCAACGGATGCGTCCTCCTAGGGTGACACATCGGCCAGGTCCCATCGGTCCAGCTCCACGTGCCGATGGGACCGATCTCTGCACGTCGGGGGTGTGATCGCCGCAGGACTGGGCCTTCAGTCGTGCCCGACTGTGTCGCCTGCCCCGACCTCCGAGTCATGGTCGATCATCCGCGGCACTGCTGCCGCAACCACGATCAGGACCAACACGAGGCCTGCGCCGAGCACCCCGGCCCATCGGCCGACAGCGACATCCAAGACGAGCAGCACGGTGCCGATCACGATGAGTGAGACGCCGACCAGCTGAGCACGCAGCGCACGATGCGCGAACGCGACGATCGAGGGCTTGAGACGGTGCCTGAACAGGGCCCGGTGCAGGTTGACCGGGGCCAGGCCGAGCACGATGGTCACCGCCGCAAGCATCACGAGAACGACATAGACCCCGTGCTCGAACTCATCCAGGGCCACGAAGCGAGCTTGAAAAGGCAGGGTCAACATGAAGCCACTGAGGATCTGCGTCCCGGTCTGAGTGACCCGGAGCTCCTGCAGCAGCTCATTCCAGTTGCGGTCCATCCGCTGGTTCTCGGTCTCGTCGCGGCCGTCATTCGCCACCGCGTTGGCATCGGGCAACTCCGAGGGTTCCACAGCCATGCCCTTCTCACAGGATCGGCCGTCCGCCGGTCACTGCGACCCGCGCACCGGAGATGTAGCTGCCGGCATCGCTGGCCAGCAGTACGTAGACCGGCGCCAGCTCAGCCGGCTGACCGGCACGCCCCAGCGGCGTGTCACTGCCGAAGTTCGCCACCTTCTCCGGTGGCATCGTGCTGGGGATCAGCGGCGTCCAGATCGGTCCAGGAGCCACACTGTTCACCCGGATGCCCTGCTCTCCGAGCAGCTGCGCGAGACTCGCACAGAAGTTGGCGATTGCGGCCTTGGTCGCCGCGTACGGAGCCAGCGTCGGAGAGGGCATGTCGGAGTTCACCGACGAACTGCCGATGATCGATGAGCCCGATTTCATGTGCGGCACAGCTGCCTTGCAGAGATGGAACATCGCCCGAACGTTCGTGTCGAAGGTCCGATCCCATTCGTCATCGGGTATGTCTGCCAGCGACGTGCGTGTCATCTGGTAGGCAGCGTTGCTCACCAAGATGTCGATCCCGCCCAGCTGATCGACCGCTGTCGCGATGACATCGCGGCAATGCTGCGCATCGGCGATATCGCCCTTGATCAACACAGCACGCCGCCCCGCGTCCACGACGTAGCGCTCGACCTCGGCTGCGTCGGAGTCCTCACTCAGATAGCTGATCACCACATCGGCGCCTTCGCGGGCGTACGCGATCGCTACCGCCCGGCCGATGCCGGAGTCCGCGCCGGTGATCACCGCGATCTTGCCGGTCAGCTGGCCGGTGCCCACGTAGCTCTCTTCACCGCAGTCGGGCATCGGCGTCATCTCCGACTGGATCCCGGGAACCGCTTGCTGCTGCTCGGGCTGACCCATGGCACATGCCTCTCTTCGCTTGCGTCCAATGGCAGAGACGGCCTGCCGAGCGGGCAGCTCCGACAGGCCAAAGGCGCCTCTTCTCGACACCTTGAAGAAGCGGATACCCGGACTTCGGGTCGCCCAAACAAACCGACGAAGAGATTTCTCGGCAGCACAGAATGCGCTGGAACTTCTTTCCGCTTTCCCAGGCGCAGGCCTTGTCTCCTCGCTGCAACGCCCGTACGTTGTCAATAACGTGAGTCCTCGAAGACTCCTTCAGGGTGGGTCGAACAGCGCGCCACACCCCTCCAGCACCACTTTATTGCGGAGGTCAGACGCGCATGTCTGCTCCAAGCATTCCTATCCGAAGCCTTGATTCCCAAGGCGCTACCCGACCGGCCGGGGAGAGCCACCAACGAGACAACTCTCAGCAAGACAACTCCCAGCAGGACAGGGACGAACTCGTGTTGCAGCACCTGTGGCTGTCCGACACGATCGCGCGTCGCTTCCGCGGCCGTGGCGAGGATGACGACGATCTCCAGCAGGTGGCCCGGTGCGCCTTGCTGGAGGCAGCCAATCGCTACGAGCCGGACAAGGGCGCGTTCCCCCCGTTCGCCGGACCAACCATCAGCGGCGTCTTGAAGCGCCACTTCCGAGATCACGGATGGGTGGTCCGCCCACCGCGCCAGACCCAGCAGTTGGCTGTCCGGATCACCCAACAGTGGTCGGAGATCGCGCAGGCACATGGTTGCGTACCCACCGACCAGGAGCTGGCTGACAGCCTCAACGAGTCGGTGAGTGACATCCGCGAGGCACGGCGCGCATCCCAGGGCTATCGGACCGTGCCGCTCGACAGTCCCACCTCACCTGTCGCGCACGCTGGTGTCGACGATCCGGGATTTGATGACTGCGATGCCCGGCTGCTGGTTCAGCAGACCTGGGCCCTGCTCAGCCCCGAGGAGCGCAAGCTGCTCCGGATGCGCTTCTGGGAACAGCGATCGCAGTCCGATATCGCCGAACGCATCGGGACCAGCCAGATGCAGGTGTCCCGGCTCCTCTCCCGCCTGCTGAGTCGGCTGCGTCGGCAGCTCGCCGACGACTCGGCCGCCACACGTCAGGCGATGGAGCAGCGCGCCGCCTGACAACGACCCAGGCCCCGGCTGGTGTCCCCCGCCACCCAGCCGGGGTCTGCGCACCGGAGTGCTCTCCACAGCAGACGCTGAAGGCCGCATCCGAGCATGGTGCTCGGATGCGGCCCGCTGTACGGGCTGGATCAGAAGGCGGCGGCCAAGGGCCAGGCCGGACCGGATCCCAGGTCGATCTCAGGTCAGCGTCGATCTCAGGTCAGCTGCATGATGACGATCACCAAGATGATGATCACCAGAATGCCGATGATCGTGCCGATGATGCCGCGGTTCATGATGTCTCCTCGTTGTCGGGGTATGCGGAGGAGATACCCGGCTCACGGCAACGGCAAACGAGCCGGCCCCGACGTAGCGCGGGACAAGGCCCCTGGTCCACGCCTGACCAGGACAGGAAACGAAGCTCAGATCGGGTCGAGAATGCGGTGCAGGAAGGTCCGAGTCCGGGGCTGCTGCGGATTCTCCAGCACCGCCTCAGGCGGACCGCTCTCCACGACCACGCCACCGTCCATGAACAACACCTGGTCGGCGACCGACTGCGCAAAACGGATCTCGTGGGTGACCACCACCATGGTCCAGCCCTCGCCTGCCAGGTCCTTCATCACAGCCAAGACCTCGCCGACCAGCTCCGGATCCAGCGCGGACGTCGGCTCGTCGAACAGCATCAGCTGCGGCCGCAAGGCCAGGGCTCGGGCTATGCCCACCCGCTGCTGCTGTCCCCCGGAGAGTTGGAAGGGATACTGCTCGGCCTTGCTGGCCAGACCGACCCGATCCAACAAAGCCAACGCCTCGGTACGCACCTCGCCCGCCGGTCGGCGCTGCACCAGCAGCGGGCCCTCGGTGACGTTCTGCAGCACCGTGAGATGGGGAAACAGGTTGTGTCCCTGGAAGACCATCGCGCTTTGAGCACGCAGCCGGGCGACGTCCTTCTTGGTCGGCTGCGCACCGTAGTCCACCGAGACATCACCGATCCGGACGGTGCCCGAGTCCGGCAACTCCAGTCCGTTCAAGGATCGAAGCACGGTGGTCTTGCCGGAGCCGGAGGGGCCGATCAGCACCGACACCGATCCCGCCGGTACGTCGAAGTCGATGCCTTTCAGCACCTCGTTGTCGCCGAACCGCTTGTGCAACTGGGTCGCGCTGAGCAGCACACGTCCGCCCTCCAGACCTACCTCCGACACTGCAAAGCCGCTCATCGGGCCACATGCCTTTCCAGTCTGATCTCGACTCGACTCTGAACGAAGGACATCACCAGGCAGATCACCCAGTAGATGAGCGCCGCGACCCCGTACAGGGCGAAGAACTGGAAGGTCGGCGCCGCCACGATCTGTGCCACCCGGAGCAGCTCGGTGACCAGCACCACCGACGCCAACGAGGTGTCCTTGACCAGGGAGATCAACGTGTTGGACAGCGGCGGCACCGCTGTTCGGGCGGCCTGCGGCAGGATGATCCGTCGCAGGGTCGTGGTGTAACCCATGCCGATGGTCAGGGCTGCCTCCCATTGCCCCTTGGGTACGGACAGGATCGCGGAGCGGATCACCTCGGCCGCATAGCCACCCACGTTCAGGCTGAACGCGATGACCGCGGCGGTGAACGAGTTGAAGGTCAGACCGAGCGCAGGCAACCCGAAGAAGATGAGGTAGAGCTGGACCAGCAGCGGCGTTCCTCGGATCACCGAGATGTAGAAGCGCGCAAGCTGGCTCAGTCCCGGGATCGAGGACAACCGCATCAGGGCGACGACCAGCGCGATCGCCAGCCCGAACGTGAAGCTGATCAGGGTCAGCGGGATCGTGGCCTTGATCGTGGCCAGCAGCATCGGACCGATCGACGCCTTGACCAGCTCCCACGTGCTCTGATTCCCTGCTTGGTCCTTGTTCTCCTCGGTGGCCTTGCCGGTGGAGACATCAGTGTCGAAGTACTTCTTCGAGATCTCGGCCAGTGTGCCGTCGGCGCGCAGTCCGTCGAGCGTGGTGTTGATCTTGTCGCGGAGCGCAGTGTCCTCCGGTCGGAGCGCAAACACCTGCTCACTGATGTCGCCGGTCTCGCCCGCGATCTTCACGTCCTTGTCGCCGGTCGACTTGAAGTACTCCAGGGCTGCCAAGTTGTCGTTGACAGTTGCGTCCACGCGCTTCTGCTTGACCAGCGCGACCGCCTGGGCGAAGCCTTCGACCGCCTCGACCTTGGCGCCCGCGTCGGCCGCCACCTTGGCCCAACTGCTGGTGGAGCTCTGCGCCGTGGTCAGCCCCTTCAGGTCCGCCAGCGAGCTGATCCTGGTGTCGTCGGTCCGGGTGATGATGACGCCCGCGGAGAAGGTGTAGGGGTTGCTCAGCGCATATTTCGCCTCGCGCTCGGCGTTCTTGGTGACCTGGTTCGCGACCACATCGAACCGGTCTGCCATCAAGCTGGCGAACAGCGCGTCCCAGGGCGCCTCGACGAACTCGGCACGCACACCCATCTTGTCGGCGACGGCGGTGATGATCTCGATGTCGTAGCCGGTCAGCTTGTTCGTCGCCGGGTCGTGGAAGGTGAAGGGCGAATACGTACCCTCAGTGCCGACCCGTAGAACACCGGTCTGCTGCACTCGGTCCAAGCTGCTCTCCGGCTGCCCGCTCGAGCAGGCACCGGCCACCACTGCGAGCAGCAGACTCACCGTGAGCAGGACTGCCCGCGTCATCCGGCGCGTGACGTGGCGCGGCATTCGCACCCCTTGGTTCCTCAGTGCCCGGCCAGCCCGGGACGACTGGCCGCAGGATATCCCTGGTGTACCACTAGTGAATACCGTCTTACTCTCTGGTGGCCAACTTCCCCTCCCATCCGAATCTTGTTTGCTCGAATGTATTGACATATAGGCAGCAGGATTCGTACGGTGTGACGCACCCAACTAGAGCCCTCTAGACAGACCACCCGGAGGGGTGACATCTGTGGAGCCGAGAAAGGAATGGTCGATGTCGACCTCCCCCCACCCAGGAGTCCGAGTTCGTCCGGAGTACCCGCGCGTGGCATCACCCGTCGGGGTGATCGCGTGAGCGGCCACGGCGCCTCTGCTGCCGAGACCGCCCTCCCACCGCTGGGCACCGGCCCGCATCGGAAACGGATCGGGCTGATCTCCATCGTCGCCTGCTTCGGCGGCCTGCTGTTCGGCTACGACACCGGCGTCTCCAGCGGTGCTGAGGGGCCGATGTCGGAAGAGCTCGGCCTGTCTCTGATCCAAACCGGCATCGTGATCAGCTCGCTAGTCTTCGCCGCCGCCGTCGGCGCCCTCGTCGGCGGCAGACTCTCCGACGCCATCGGCCGCCGGAAGACCATCCTGGTGCTGTCGATCATGTTCTTCGTCGGCGTCGTGTTCGTCGTCTTCGCCCCCGGCTTCGAAGTCGTGGTCGTCGGCCGCACCATCCTCGGCCTCGCTGTCGGCGGTGCCTCCACAGTCGTCCCGGTCTACCTGGCCGAGCGGCACCGTTCGAGATCCGCGGCTCCATCACCGGCCGCAACGAGATGGCCATCGTCGCCGGCCAGTTCGCCGCCTTCACTGTCAACGCCATCCTCAACGCCACCCTCGGCCACGTCGAAGGCCTGTGGCGGATCATGTTCGCCATCTGCGCCCTGCCCGCCATCGCCTTGTTCGTCGGCATGCTGCGGATGCCCGAATCCCCGCGCTGGCTGATCGACAAGGGCCGGCTCTACGAAGCCCTGGTCATCCTCAAGACCATCCGCTCCGAAGAACGGGCCCTGGCCGAGTTCGCCCAGGTCGAACGGGTGGCTGAGGAAGAGAAGGAAGCGGGCAACGACAAGCTCGGCTTCGGCGAGGTCCTGGCGAACCGGTGGCTGCGTCGGATTCTGTTCGTCGGCATCGGCGTCTCGGTCACCCAGCAGCTCACCGGCATCAACACGATCATGTATTACGGCCCGCGGGTGTTGGAGCAGTCCGGCTTCACCGAGTCCAGGGCGTTGGCCGCTGCCACGTTGTTCGGCCTGGCCGCGGTCGTCGGCGGCGTCATCGCGCTGCGGAACATGGACCGGCTCGACCGCCGTACGACCTTCTTCATCGGCCTGTTCCTCACGACGACCTGCCACTGCCTGGTCGGTCTGTCCGGCATTCTGATCCCCGACGAATCCCCGGCCAAGCCGTACGTCGTCGCGATCTTGGTCACCCTGTTCGTGTTGTCGATGCAGTCCTTCCTCAACATAGCCGTCTGGGTCTGGCTGGCCGAGATCTTCCCGCTGTCGATCCGCGGCCTGGCCATCGGCATCTCGGTGTTCTTCGGCTGGACCGTCAACGGCGTCCTCGCCCTGTTCGTCCCCACCCTGTTGGGCGCGCTCGGCACCAACACGTTCTTCCTGTTCGCTGTCATCGGTGTCATCATGCTCGGCTTCCTCTGGCACGAAGTCCCCGAGACCCGCGGCCGCTCCCTGGAGGCCCTCGAAGAAGAGCTCACCTCCGGTGAGATCTACCAGTCCCTGCCTCGCCGCCTGCCCTTCGCCGGCTTCCTCTGGGACCGCAAGTGAACCGGCCCGTCATTCCGACCACACCTCCCGAGAGGCTCAGCCCATGACCATCCTCGCTGCCGTCACCGGCGACCGTGAAGGTCGCCTCGCACTAGCCGAAGGCATTGCCGAGGCTCGCCGGCTCGGCACCGACCTCGTCGCCATCAACCTCAGCTCCGCCACCGTGGATCTGACCGGCATCGACACTGACGGCGTCGCCGCCACCGTCATCGACCACCGGGCCGCGGCCAAGGATGACCCCGCCGACGTCATCCTCGACGAGATCGCCGCCCGCGGGGCCACCCGCCTGGTGATCGGCGTCAAACGTCGCACGCCGGTCGGCAAGGCCATCCTGGGCAGCATGAGCCAGACCCTGCTGCTCAACGCCCCCATCCCGGTTCTCGCGGTCAAGCTCCCCGAGGACGAGATCCCGTCCAGCTTCTTCGACAACCTGCCGGGCGGAATGCACAACGTCACCAGCTGACCACCGTCGGGTCCGACGGCCCGATGGAAGGTCATGCCTGCCGGCCGAGCGTGCTTGCCAGCGCTCGGCCGGCCTCGTGCAGCCAGGTCTGGGGCGAACTCATGGCGGCTGTCGCCGAGCCAGCCAACTCGGTCAGCGACATCGTCGCGGCAAATCGGCCGAGTTCGGCGGTACGGTCGATCCGACCGGCCACCAGACCCACCCGAACGTTCGCCGCCGCTGCGATCCGGGTGACGAGATCCGGAGCCTTGCCGGCCGCCGACTGCCCGTCAAAGCTGCCCTCGCCCGTGATCACCAGATCGGCATCGCGGATAGCCGCCGGCAGGCCGATCAGGTCGCCGACCGCTACGGCTCCAGGTACGAGTGGCGCACCCCAGGCCAGAAGCGCGAAGCCGGCGCCGCCGGCCGCCCCCGCCCCGGTATCGCTGGGGTTGGCGGGAAGCAGCCGCGCCAAGCGTACGAGTGCCGCGTCAACCTCGACGATGTCGTCGGCGGTCAGTCCCTTCTGCGGACCGAACACCGGGGCCGCCCCGACAGGGCCGGTGAGCGGGTTCGTGACATCACAGAGGACCACCACACCGGCCTCGGGAAGTGAGCGGAGCCCGGACAGATCTGCCGCCAGCACACCCGACATACCCTCGGCGCCGTCCGGCACCGGCGCGCCACCGGCCCCGGTGAACCGTGCCCCCAGCTCAGTCAGCATGCCGATTCCCCCATCGGTCGACGCACTGGAGCCGATGCCGAGGACCAGCCGCGACACGCCATGATCGAGCGCAGCGACGATCGCCCGCCCGAATCCGCGGGTATGCGCTGTCCACGGTCGGCGATCGGATCCGAGCAGTTCGATCCCCGACGTGCTGGCGAGTTCCACCACCCCGGTGCCGTCAGGCGCGTCCTCGGTCGGCGGAAGCAACAGCCAGCTCGACTCGATATCGACCCCGGCCGGCCCCGGCACGGTGACTGGCATCCAACAGGCTCCGGGAACCGCTGCCTCGAACGCGTTCAGCGTGCCCTCGCCTCCGTCCGCCATCGGCTTGAGGATCAGGCCGTCACCGGCTCGGACACTCCCCCAGCCGGCGGCGAGCACACGCGCCACCTCGTCCGCGGGAATGCTGCCCTTGAAACTGTCGGGGGCGAAGACCACCGACCATGGTCGGCTGCCGGTTGCTGAGGTAGTCACGACCGGGAGTCTAGAAAGAACGACGCCGGTTGCGAGGATGTGGGGGTGAACCGACTGCAGGCCGTCATCGCGAGTGGCTCCGGCCGTTACCGCGACCCGTGGCATCCGTTCGCGAGAACGAGCGCCCTCCTCTCGGGGCTGCTGGCCGCGGGAGGCTTCACCGTGACGATCGAGGACGATCTCGATCAGGCGATGACCCGGCTCGACGGTGTGTCACTGCTGGTGGTGAACGCCGGCGACCCCTGGCGCAGCGGGCCTCCGGGGCCCGTACCCGCCGAAGCGCTCGCCGGATTCCGCCATGCCGTGCAGCGCGGCATCGGAATCCTGGCCATGCACACTGCACCAGCCACGATGCGCGGCTATCCGGAATGGGCCCCGACCATCGGGGCCATCTGGCTGCCCGGCATCTCCGGGCACCCACCGGCCGCTGAGATCACCGTCACGATCGACGACCCCCGGTTCTCGGACTCGGGGCTTGCCTCCAGTGGCAGCGTCGAGGTCTTCGATGAGCGCTACTGCCACCTCCAGCAACTCGGACCGTCCGAGGTCGTGGGCACGCACACCGTCGACGGCACGACACACCCCGCGGTCTGGCTGCGCAGGGTCGGCCGATCACGCGTAGCGGTGGATCTGCTCGGTCACGATGAACGCTCCTACGAGAGCGAGACCCATCGGGCGCTGATCCTCGGCCTCGTCCGCTGGGTCGTTGATCGAGCTACGGAAGCGCCATAGCGCCGAGCCGGTGACGTCGACGCCAAAAGGTCGAATCAGGCCACCGACGCTCTGTGGCATAGCGGTCGTGGCAGGCAATCAGATACTGCGCGAAGGTGTGGTCGATCAGTTCCGCGTACCCCGACAAGGCGTCCGGCCGTCCGCCGAGCTGCTCACTGATCGCGGCACCGGCGTAGAAGCCGGCGCCCAGCGCGGCCTCCACACCGTACGAGGACAGCGGGTCGAAGCACACGGCAGCCTCACCGACGGCCAGCCAGTCCGGACCGGCCACCGACCCCAATCGACCGACGTAGGCCGGTCGGATGCGCGGTGCCGGCCACGGCTGCGGACAGCCGGTGGCGCGGAGCCGCTCCGAGGTCGTCGGAGCGTAGGCCAGCGGCAGCTCTGCGAACCGCCAGGGACGACGCAGCGTCTCGGCAAGCAGATCGGCGTCGGTCAAGAACGCCACGACCAGCTGCCGGCTCGGCAGCCCCAACGAATACCACCAGCCGCCAGGAACAGCCTCGACCACCGTGGCCGACCCCGGATCCGCGGCCGGCAAGGACCGGGCTGAGACGGTCTGGGCTGGGAGGGTCTGGGCCGGAGGACTCGGAAGATAGCTGAGCGAGCCCAGCAACCGGTCGTAACGGAGCCTGCGTGCTCCCAGCAATCGGGCCACTCGCGCTGCCCGCCCGGAAGCGTCGACGACCACCCGGGCCGTCCAGCGACGTAGGCCCCCGGCGGTGCTGGCGTGCAGCGCCCAGCCGTGTGAACCCACCCGGACGCAGTCCGCCACACGAGTGCCCCAGTGCCATTCGACGCCGGTCTGCCGGGCCGCGTTGGCAAGTTCCGATTCAAACGCGAGACGGTCGATCCGCCAGCCGACGCCGCCGACCCCGAAGAGGAAGTCGCGTTCGATCAGCTCCGGCGAGCCCCAGCGGGAGCTGACCCCGTACGACGGCAGCGCCGCCCGGCGCACCGCCGCGTTCAGACCCAACCTGGTCAGGATGGGGTTGATGCTCGGCGGCAGGCTCTCGCCAGGCTTCCAGCGCGGTCCGGGCGCCGCTTCGAGCAGGACGGTGCGTACGCCGAGTCCGACCAGGGTGATCGCGGTAGCCACGCCGGCCGGTCCGCCACCGACTACGACGACGCCGTCGGGTGCGGGATCGCTGATCGCAGGTCCTACAACTCGCCGCGACCGAGGAGAAGCCGCTGAACGTCGGGCGGCGTCGCGTCTCGCTCATCGACCAGTCTCTGCTCAGCCAGCTCCACCGCCTCGAGCGCCCCTTCGGCGGAGACCTGGTCGGTGGCGAGAGCGGTGTCTACCGCAGGGACATCACCGGCCGGCAGACCGAGGATGCGTTCGGCCAGCTTGACCTGCTCCCAGGTCGCGTCGGCAGCGGTGAGGCCTGGGTCGAGAGCCGTCTCCACCCACAGGGTGTCCGGGATGCCTTCAGCGGCCAGATCCGCGGGCCCGGGCCGCGGCGCGACGATGCCGAGTTGGTGCCACCGAGCGATGTTGTCGTTGAGCCGCTTGGAGTTGGCGGGTCCGAAGAAGCGCAGCCAGTCGAGCCGCCGGAACAGGTGTTTGAGCCGCTGAGTCGTGGGCAGACCGGTGTCCAGGGCGCGCTCGTACGAGCGCTCGCTGAGCACCTGGTTGGGGACCCGCGCCGCCCAGAACGACGGCAGCGGCAGATAAGTGCCGATCTCGTAGCCCGCCAGGCAGCTCGCCTCGTCGGTCTGCCAGGGCACCCCGAGCCACCAGGTGAGGGTCCCCGGCGCGGTCGAGGAGACGACGCCGGCGGCGCCGAGGGCCTCCGCGGGTGTCAGGGTGACGCCGTAGTCCATGGTGGGCTCCTTGCCCTCGGCCAGCAGCTTCAGCCGAAAGGGGGCGTTCCACATCGAGGCGACTCGCAGCGGCCAGGTCAGCTCGATTCCCGGGTGGAACGGACCACCCAGGCAGCTCTCCAGGTTCGCCTCGTCGAGCGCTCGCGGCTGGTTGGCCACCGGATAGCCGGCCAACGTCGCTGGACGGGTACGACTCGCGGGATCGGGGTCGAAGTCGCCGGCCGCCCAGCGTTTGAGCCAGCCGTATTGAGTCGGCGTCACCGCGAGGTCGTCGGCCCCGAGGTTGCGGTAGTTGCCGAAGGCATCGCCGTAGAACGGCGGCAGCTTGACCGGCTGCTGTTTGCCCCAGGCTCCGGCCGGGTCGCGGAACCACCCTGCGTACGCCGTCCGTAGCGCCTTTGAGGCTGACCCTGGGTCGGCCAGCTTGGCCAGCAGGTCGGGCGTTGTCAGATGACTGGGGCTACCGGGCCCGAACAGCATGTCGGCGCCGCCATTCACCCAACCACTGCCGACCAGGCGTTCGAGCATCGGGTAGATGTGTCGCCAGAACGACGGCTTGGCCGGCGGCTTGAACCCGAAGGCCGGCGTCCGGCAGAAGAGGTCGTAGACGACGTCGTACATCGTCACCACGCCGTAAAGCCCTTGGCCGTAGTTGGGCGGAGTGACCACGACCACAGCCGGCTCGGCCTCGAACGTCTTGGTCCCGATCTTCACAGTGGCGCGCACGGTCCCGTCGGAGGTGTCGTCGTGCCAGCCGTCATTGTTGGCGAACGTGGTCGCCGGCTGGTCGAGGTACGACGCCGAGGCGCCGAAGCCGCCGAGCACCAACAGCCTGCCCAGGTTGTCGGTCCGCACCTCGCCGAGCCGCACCTTCGTGCCCATGAACTGACCTGAGTCGAACCGGTACGCGGTGCCCTTGATGCTGCGCCCGGTGATCGACCGCGAGCCGGGATCGATGATCAGCTTCTTCCTGGCCGCTCCGGTGATGCCTGCGTTGCGTCGAGGCGCCACGAGCGCGTACTTCGAGCCCAGGTCCATCGCGTTGAGAAACTGATACCAGGCCGCCTTGCGGTTGGCCAGATGCACCCGCCAGGCCACCTCGCCGACGTCGGCGGTGACCTCGCGCACCACAGCACCGTCTTTGTCGAGGCCGTAGACCCGGAACCGGGCCGCCTGTCGCTTGATCCGTCCGGCGGCGTCCTTGAACCCGCCGGTCGGAGCAGGCACCTGACCGGGTGCCTCGGGGCCGACGTAGTACTCCGTCGGCGCGTTGCCGACTCGCGCGATCCCGATTCCGGGGTGAATGACACAGCGAACGATCTCGGTCATACATCCGCCTCACACGAAAGTACGCGATCAGAAACAAAGTCTTTTCGGGAAGGGTAGCTGACCGGCTTCGTCGTCGCGCATCGGCCGGTCTCGAGCCACAATCATCCGCCGAACGGCCTTTACGCGACAAAAGCTGTTGGGTATCGTCGATAGATCAACCACCCACCGGGGGCGTGTGACGAGACCGGAGGAGGAACGATGCTGAACCGTGAGCAGGTTGATCAACTGTTCGATCACGAGGTGTACAGCTCGCAGGGTGAGCGAATCGGCAGGGTCCGACGGGTGTACGCCGATGACATCTCAGGCGTACCGGATTGGATGACGGTATCGACCGGCCTGTTCGGGACCAAAGAGACCTACGTGCTGCTGACGGACGCCGAGATCGAGGGCAAGCGGGTGACCGTGCCCTACACGAAGGAGTCCGTCAAGCACGCTCCGAACGTGCCACCGGAGGAGCATCTGTCGCCAGAGGAGGAGCGGGAGCTGTGCGGCTACTACAGCCACCCCGACCACACCCCCTGACACGAGGCATCGGGAGCCCCGGCGAGCCCGCGCAGCGCAGCCGGCGCGGCCGGGAGTGCAGGAGCGATCTGGAACGACACGTCTCTCCGTCGTTCCAGATCGCGACGAACGAGCGGCCTTATGGCGCCGGTGAGCAGCGCAATCTATCCCGCGCAGCGCAGCCGGCGCGGCCGGGAGTGCAGGAGCGATCTGGAACGACACGTCTCTCCGTCGTTCCAGATCGCGACGAACGAGCGGCCTTATGGCGCCGGTGAGCAGCGCAATCTATCCCGCGCAGCTCGCTGCCTCGGCGATCGGCTTGACCCAGACCGGAAGACCCTCGTCGAGTTGCTTGGCCGCAGCCTCGGCGCGGGTCAGCGTGACCAGCACCGGAGCAGATTGGGCAGCGCCGTCCCGCCCCGCCTCGGTGAGCGCGACCTCGAGCCGGACCTCGAAGCCGACTCGGCTGGACCGCGCGATCCGCCCGGCGTACGCACCTGGGAACGGCACCGTGACCACCTCGATGTCGTGCGGCCGAACAAGGCTGCCGTCGAGCACCGTCACCGGCCCGAGGAAGCCCATCACGAACTCCGAGGCCGGCACGTCGTAGAGCTGATCGGGGGTGCCGATCTGCTCGATCCGCCCGTTGTTGATCACCACGATCTGGTCGGCGACCTCGAGCGCCTCCTCCTGGTCGTGGGTGACGAACACCGTGGTGACGTGGACCTCGTCGTGCAGTCGCCGCAGCCAGGCCCGCAGTTCCTTGCGCACCTTGGCATCCAGGGCGCCGAACGGCTCGTCGAGCAACAGCACCGAGGGCTCGATGGCCAGCGCCCGAGCCAGCGCCATCCGCTGCCGCTGACCACCGGACAGTTGCGAGGGCAGCCGGTCGGCGAACTGCGACAGATGCACCAGGGCCAGCAGTTCCTCGACCTTCGCCGCGATCTCCCGTTTGGGCCGCTTCCGGATCTTGAGGCCGTAGCCGACGTTCTGCGCCACCGTCATATGCCGGAACGCGGCATAGTGCTGGAACACGAAGCCGACGTTGCGTTTCTGAGCCGGCAGCGCGGTCGCGTCCTTCCCCTCGATCTCGACCGAGCCGGTGTCGGACAGCTCCAGTCCGGCGATGATCCGCAACAGGGTCGACTTTCCCCCACCGCTGGGCCCGAGCAGCGCGGTCAGCTCACCGGAGGGTATCTCCAGATTGATGTCGTCCAGCGCGACGAAGTCGCCGAAGCGCTTGCCGACACCGTGGATCTTGATGCTCATCAGTGGTCCTCCCTGGGACGCAAGCTGGTGACGACGACCAGCGCAAGCACCGCGATCAGGGCCAGGATGAAGGCCGCCGTGTACGCGGTGATGGTGTTGTCGGGGCCGAACTGCTGGTAGCGCTGCTCGACGAGCAACGTGGCCGACTGGGTACGCATCGCGACGCCGCCGGAGACGATCTTGACCGCGCCGAACTCGCCCAGCGAGCGAGCCAGGCTGAGCACCACGCCGTAGAGCAAGGCCCATTTGATGGCCGGCACGGTGATCTGCAGGAACGACTGCAGCGGCGAGGCGCCGAGACTGCGCGCCGCCTGCTCCGCATCGGTGCCGATCTCGGTCAGCACCGGGACCAGTTCGCGGATCATCAACGGCAGGCTGACGAACGCGGTGGCGAGGATCATCCCCGGCGGCGCATAGATGATCTGCAGCCCGGCCGACTCGAGCGTCTGACCAAGCCAGCCCGTACGCCCGCTGTAGACGAGCAGCAGAGCCAGGCCGACGACGATCGGCGAGACAGACAACGGCAGATCGATGAGCGCGGACAGCGCCCGGCGGCCCGGGAAGGTGTAGCGGGTCAGCAGCAGGGAGATCACGATCCCGAAGACGGTGTTGATCAGCACCGCCCAGAACGCGATCGACAAGGTCAGCTGAAAGGCGAAGACGACATCGGGCTGTCGCAAAGCCGCCAGCACGGGCTCGATTCCGCGCGAAAAGGTCTGCTTGGCTACCAGCGCCACGGGCCAGACCACCAGGAAGAACAGATAGCCGATCACCAGCACGCGCAGCACCCACCGCCATGGAGACCGGGCCCGGACGGTGACCACCTTGCCGCGGCCCGTTGGCGCCGCTCCCGGCGCTGGGACCGACGAGGCGGTGTCGGGGATCGCAGTGTCAGCCATGTCGGGCCACCCGCCGAGAGATGATGTCCAACGCGACGATGACCACGAGAGCCACCACCAACAGGATCGAGGCCACCGCCGCAGCCTCGGTGAGCTTGTCGCCTTCGACGTAGGACAGGATGCGGACCGAGGCGACCTCGGTCGCGTACGGCAGATTGCCGGAGAGCAACACCAGGGAGCCGTACTCACTGATCCCCCGGGCAAAGCTGAGTGCCGCGCCCGAGGTGATCGCCGGTGCCAGCGCCGGCAGGATCACGGTCCGGAAGGCCGTCAGCCGCGAAGCACCCAGCGAGGCAGCCGCTTCCTCGACGTCCGGTTCCAGCTCGAGCAGCACCGGCTGCACGGTGCGGACCACGAACGGCAACGTGACGAACAGGAAGGCCAGGAAGACGGCGACCCGAGTGTTCGCCCAGTCGACACCCAGCGGGCTGGACGGGCCGTACAGGCTGAGCAGCACCAGCCCAGCGACGATGGTCGGCAGGGCGAACGGGATGTCGATCACCACCTCGAGGATCCGCTGTCCCCAGAACCGGTCGCGGACCAGCACCCAGGCGATCGCCGTCCCCATCACGATGTTTACCAGGGTGACCAGCAGCGACTCGCCGACGGTCAGCCGCAACGCGGCCACGGTCTGCGGGCTGGTCAGCGCGTTCCAGTACGCCGGCCAGCCACCTTCGGATGCCTGCACCAGGATCGCCAGCAACGGAATCAGCACCAGCAGGCTGAACCACAGCATCGTCACGCCGAGGCCGACTCCCGCCAGTGGGGTCAGCGAGGTCGATGTCCGTCGGCGACGGCGCCGGCCGACCGGCGGAGGGGTCGCCTCCGGCCGGTCGACCAGCCGGGTGAGGGCCGTCGCGGTCATTGCTGCTTGCCTGTGTCCTTCTGGATCTGCGGCACGATGCCGGACTCCTCGTCGAAGAACTTGGCATTGACCGCGTCCCAACCGCCCAGCTCCGCGATGGTGAAGAGCTTCGCCGGCACCGGGAACGGCTGCGCCGGATCGTTGGCACCCTCGACGGTGCCGACCGGGGTGTCGGCGAGCACCGACCGGAAGCCCTTCTTGACGTATTCCTCCTGACCGGCCGTGGTCAGCACGAAGTCAAGGTAGGCCTTTGCCTTCGGATCGGCGTCCTTGAGCACCGCGCCCGGATTCTCGATCTTCAAGGTGGCGTCGGGCACGATGTAGTCGAAGTCCTCCCCCGACTGACGCGCCAGGATCGCCTCGTTCTCGTACGAGATCAGCACGTTACCGGCGCCCTGCAAGAAGGCGTTGGTGGCGTCCCGGCCGCTGCCTGGCAGCGCGGCCACGTGATTGAAGAACTTGGTCAGGTACGCCTTCGCGTCAGCCTCGCTGCCGCCATCGGCGATCACCTGCTGGTAGGCGGCCAGGATGTTCCAGCGGGCCGCACCCGACGATGCCGGATTCGGGGTGATGATCTTGACCCCGTCCTTGGTCAGATCGTCCCAGCCCTTGATGCCCTGGGGATTGCCCTTGGGCACCACGATGACCACCACCGAGTCCGACACGATGCCCTTGGTCGGGCCGGCGTTCCAGTCCTCGGCCACCAGTCCGGCCTTGACGAGCCGGGTGACGTCTCCCTCGAGCGAGAAGTTCACGTAGTCGGCCTCGAGCCCGTTGACCACCGCGCGGCTCTGGTCGCCGGAGGCACCGTACGACTCCTCCCAGACCACGCCCTTACCCTCAGGCGTCTCGGCGAACTTCTTCTGGATGGCGTTGTTCGCCTCCTTCGGCACGGCGAAGCCGACGAGATGCAGCGTGGTCGTGGCCGCTGAGGTGTCCGTGGACGGTGCCGCGGAGCCACCTACACAACCACCGAGTGTCGATACGACCCCGACTGCCAGCAGACCAGCCGCAGCGCGCAGCGCTGTGCGGCGCGAGAACGGAGTGGACATGAAGCTTCCCCCAATTGTTTCGGGACCGTAGTCCCTATTTCCTAGTAGTTCTGTAGTGATTGAGGACAATACCCGATGTGTGGCGGCAGCTCTCGGATTTCAAGACGGCCTTCCAGGCGAGCCTTGTGCGGCACTGCACTTGGACGACTGCCGGGTCGGGGCAGAATCCCGAAAGACAGTCCGAAGGCTCGGCGGCGCTCTGTATACAAATGTGCGGTGGCTGTGACAGAATCGGCACGATGGAGCACTTCCGCTTCAGGTTCTGCATACACAAGGACCCGAGCGCCAGAGTGCAGACCGGACCGAGCATGGACGGAGAGACGTGGCAGTCGAACGCGCGAGTGACCGCGCCTACGCGACGCTCAAGGCCGAGATCCTCGACTGGGACCTGCCACCGGGGACCGTGCTCGGTGAGGTCGAGCAGGCTGCCCGATTGGGTGTCTCCCGGACACCGCTTCGGGAGGCGATGGCACGCCTGGTCGCCGACGGCTTGGTCGGCCCACAGGCAGGCCGCGGCCTGGTAGTCACTCCGGTCTCGATCGACGACGTCGTGCTGCTCTATGAGCTGCGCACCGCCCTGGAGACTCATGCGGCCCGATTGGCCGCCGCCCGGCGCAATCCGGCAGCCTTCAGCGAACTGGAGCTGGCGCTTTCCCGGATCACCGACCTGCTCGCCTCCGACGACGATGCGCATCACGGCTACTACGACCTGGTGGCGCGATTCGATCTGGCCATCGACGAGGCCGTCGGAAACTCCTATCTGGTGGCGAGTCTGCGGAGCCTTCGCTCGCACGTCGCCCGGGCTCGCCGACTCGCCCGCCGCTCGGAGGCGCGCCTGACGTTGGCCGCTGCCGAGCACCTCGCCATCGTGCGCGCCATCATCGACGGTGACGGTGAGCTGGCCGCCCATGCGACCCATGTCCATCTGAGCAATGCACTGCGGGGCATCCGCGACGCCGCGCTAGCCGATCCCCCGCCGGGCAACGCATCGGCCTGGGCCTCCTGATCGAGTCACCCGAGCACCTGAGTCACCCGAGCACCTGAGTCAATGAGAACAGAGTCACCGAGAACTTGAGTCACCGAGAACTGAGTCAATGAATACAGAGTCAATGAATACGAAGGAATCAATGAGCACTCCGACCAGCAACGTACCGAGCGCACGCCACCGCGTACGCACCTACCGCAGCAATGAGGATCTGCCCCGGGAGGAGCAGCTGGCCTGGAAGATCGCCGAGGTGGCGACCGATCCGGTCGAGGTGCAGCCCGACGTCACCGACATGATCATCAATCGGGTGATCGACAACGCTGCGGTCGCTGCGGCGTCGCTCACCCGGACGCCACCGAGTGCCGCGCGTGCCCAGGCGCTGTCGCATCCCGTGTCGGTCAACGGTGCCGGCGCCGCGATCGTCGGCACCGACCGGCGTACCAGCCCTGAGTGGGCAGCCTGGGCGCACGGAGTCGCCGTACGCGAGCTGGACTATCACGACACCTTCCTCGCTGCCGAGTATTCCCATCCCGGCGACAACATCCCGCCGATCCTGGCAGTCGCCCAGCACGTCGGCGCCGACGGTGCGGCACTGCTGCGCGGTCTCGCCACCGGGTACGAAATCCAGGTCGACCTGGTGCGCGCGATCAGCCTGCACAGGCACAAGATCGATCACGTCGCACACCTCGGCCCGTCGGCCGCGGCCGGCATCGGCACCCTGCTCGGTCTCGATACAGCGGTGATCTACCAGGCCATCGGCCAGGCGCTGCACACCACCACCGCAACCCGCCAGTCGCGCAAGGGGGCGATCTCGTCGTGGAAGGCGTACGCCCCTGCATTCGCCGGCAAACTGGCGATCGAAGCCGTCGATCGGGCACTGCGCGGCGAAACCTCGCCCAACCCGATCTATGAGGGCGAGGACGGCGTGATCGCCTGGCTGCTCGACGGACCCGAGGGCTCGTACGAGGTGCCTCTTCCCGCGCCGGGTGAGCCGAAGCGCGGCATCCTGGACACCTATACCAAGGAGCATTCGGCCGAATATCAGGCGCAGGCCTGGATCGACCTCGCCCGGCGCCTCGGCAACGAGCGCCCGGAACTGCGTGATCCGGCGAATATCGCCGCGATCGTGCTGCACACCTCGCACCACACGCACTATGTGATCGGCTCGGGTGCCGGCGATCCGCAGAAGTACGACCCGACCGCATCGCGGGAGACCCTCGACCACTCGATCGCCTACATCTTCACCGTGGCCCTACAGGACGGCGGCTGGCACCACGTCGACTCCTACGCTCCCGAACGGGCCGGCCGACCCGACACGGTTGCGCTCTGGCACAAGATCACCACTGCCGAGGATCCGGAGTGGACTCGCCGCTATCACTCGGAGGATCCCGACGAGAAGGCGTTCGGCGGCCGGGTCGAGATCACCCTGACGGACGGATCGACGGTCGTCGAGGAGATCGCCATTGCCGATGCGCATCCGCTGGGTGCCCGGCCGTTCGCCCGGCCGGACTATGTGCGAAAGTTCCGGCTGCTCGCCGAGCCGGCTCTTGCGCCGGCGGAGATCGAGCGCTTCCTGGCGCTGGCCGAGCGACTGCCGGAGCTCACTCCCGTGGAGGTGCAAGCCCTCAGCATCGTCGCCAAACCGGGGCTGCTCGCGTCGGCCCCCAGCCCGACCGGCCTGTTCTGATGCTGTACGCACGCACCTCCCCAGCGGAGAAGCGCCTGCTGTTCCGCGAGCAGCTCAGATCAGGTGAGCTGCTCCGGTTCCCGGGCGCGTTCAACCCGCTGAGCGCCAAGCTGATCGAGCGCAAGGGTTTCGACGGGGTCTACATCTCCGGCGCCGTGCTGAGTGCCGATCTCGGTCTGCCCGACATCGGGCTCACCACCCTCACCGAGGTGGCTGGCCGTGGCCAGCAGATCGCGCGGGCGACCGAGCTGCCCGCCATCATCGACGCCGACACCGGTTTCGGCGAGCCGATGAACGTCGCGCGTACGATCCAGACCCTCGAGGACGCTGGGCTCGGCGGCACCCACATCGAGGATCAGATCAACCCCAAGCGCTGCGGACATCTCGACGGGAAGGCCGTGGTCGACACCGACACGGCGATCAAGCGAATCCGGGCCGCGGTCGACGCCCGTCGAGACCCCAACTTCCTGATCATGGCGCGAACCGACATCCGGGCTGTCGACGGGCTTCCGTCCGCGATCGACCGGGCCAAGGTGCTCGTCGATGCCGGCGCCGATGCGATCTTCCCGGAGGCGATGGCCTCGCTCGAGGAGTTCGCGGCCATGCGGGCGGCGGTCGACGTACCGATCCTGGCCAACATGACCGAGTTCGGGAAATCCGAGCTGTTCTCGGTCGACCAGCTGCGCGACGTCGGGATCAACATCGTGATCTGGCCGGTGTCGCTGCTGCGGATGGCCATGGGAGCGGCCGATCGGGCCCTCGATACGCTCCTCGTCGAGGGGCACCTGACCAGCCGGCTCGGCGAGATGCAGCACCGCGCCGAGCTGTACGACCTGATCGACTACGCGAGCTACAACCACTTCGACGCATCCGTCTTCAACTTCCACCTCGAGCACTGAGCAAGCAAGCACTAGGAGAGTCATCGATGACCGACATCAAGAAGGGCCTCGCCGGGGTCTACGTCGACTACACCGCGATCTCGAAGGTCAACCCCGAGACGAACTCGCTGCTGTATCGCGGCTATCCGGTGCAGGAGCTTGCCGCGACCCAGCCGTTCGAGGCGGTCGCCTATCTGCTGTGGCACGGCGGCCTGCCGACCGACGACGAGCTCGCCGCACTGCGCGCCACCGAGCGCGCTCATCGGGGGTTGGCCCCGGAGGTGAAGGCGGCGATCGATCTGCTGCCCACCGGCGCGCATCCGATGGACGAGATCCGTACCGCGGTGAGCGTGATCGGCGCGACCGAGACCGCCGGCATCACCAACGTGCTCGACGCCGTCGGCACCCCGGCCGAGAACCTCGAGCGTTCGGTCCGGTTGTTCGCCGCGCTGCCGGCGATCGTCGCGTACGGGCAGCGCCGCCGCCGTGGTCTCGATCCGGTCGAGCCGCGCGACGATCTCGACTATTCGGCCAACCTGCTGTGGCTCACCTTCGGCGAGGAGCCGGATCCGGTGGTCGTCGATGCGGTGAACCGGTCGATGATCCTCTATGCCGAGCACTCCTTCAATGCGTCGACCTTCACCGCCCGGGTCGTCACGTCCACGTTGAGCGACCTGTATTCGGCGGTCGTGGCCGCGATCGGCGCGCTCAAGGGTCCGCTGCACGGCGGTGCCAACGAGGCCGTGCTGCACATCCTGAACGAGATCGGCGACGCCGCCAACGTGGTGCCGTGGCTGGACGAGGCCCTGGGCCAGAAGCGCAAGATCATGGGCTTCGGACACCGCGTCTACAAGCGGGGCGATTCGCGCGTACCGACCATGAAGGCCGCACTCGACATGCTCATCGCACACTACGACCGGCCGGATGTCGCCGAGCTGTACGAGACGCTCGAGCGCGAGTTCGTCTCCCGGAAGGGGATCTATCCCAACCTGGACTACCCCTCCGGCCCGGCCTACAACCTGATCGGCTTCGACGTGCTCACCTTCACGCCCTTGTTCGTCGCGTCGAGGATCACCGGCTGGACCGCCCACATCATCGAGCAGCAGTCCGCCAATGCGCTGATCCGGCCCTTGTCGGAATACAACGGTCCCGACGAGCGGCATGTCCCCGGCTATGTCGCCGACGCCGCCGCCCTGGCCGTCGCCGACCGGCCGGAGGAGTCCGCCGGCTGATCGCTGAGTGAATCGGTCCTGCGTCAGTGCCGAGCGTTCGGGCCGGGGAGTCCGCACACGATCGTTCGTGGCCCGTGGGCGTCCGACGTACGCAGTTCCTGCGGGGCACGCGACCGTTCGTGGCCCGCGGGCGTCAGACGTACGCAGTTCCTGCCGGGCACGCGACCGTTCGTGGCCCGCGGGCGTCAGACGTACGCAGTTCCTGCCGGGCACGCGACCGTTCGCGGCCCGCGGGCGTCAGACGTACGCAGTTCCTGCCGGGCACACGATCGTTCGTGGCCCGTGGGCGTCAGACGTACGCAGTTCCTGCAAGGCACACGATCGTTCGCGGCCCACGGGCGTCAGACGTACCCGGTTCCCGCGAGGCACGCGATCATCCGTGGCCCGGCGGCGCAAGACGGCATTTAGGGTGTGAGCCGTGACCCCGCCCGAAGAGCAGATCCCGTGACCCCGCCCGAAGGGGAAGAACAAGACAACGGGGTGCAACCTGTCCGGTCGCTTGACCGAGCGATCTCCATCCTGGAGGTTCTGGCACGACGCGGCTCAGCGGGTGTCACGGAGATCGCCGCTGAGGTGTCGCTGCACAAGTCGACAGTGTTTCGCCTGTTGGCCACGATGGAGGCGCGCGGCCTGGTCGAGCAGGACTCGAATCGGGGTCGATACTCTTTGGCAGACGGCATCGTGCGGCTCGCCGAGGGAGCCCACAAACGACACGACCTGGCACTGATCGGCCGCGACATCTGCGTGGCGCTCGCCCAGGAGGTCGGCGAGTCCGTCTACATCGCGATCCGAGACGGCCGAGACGTCGTCAGCATCGACCAGGTGATCGGGCCGTCGAGCCTCACGACCCTCAGCGAGGTGGGCCGGCGCGACCCACTGCATGCCAGCTCGTGCGGCAAGGTGTTCCTGGCCGACCTCCCGGCTCCGGAACTCCAGTCCTACATCGATGGCGGGCTGCCGCGCCTCACCGGCTACACACTCGTCGACGCCGCTGCTCTGAAGGCCGACCTCGCGCTGGTGTTGAGTCGCGGGTATGCGACCACCTGGGAGGAGCAGGAGCCTGGGCTGACCGCCGTCGCCGCGCCGATCCGAGTCGCCGACGGCCATCTGGTTGCGGCCATCTCGGTGTCGGGACCGTCGTTCCGGCTGGTGCCGCCGATGATCCCCGGCATCGCGGCCCGTCTCATTCGAGCGGCAGAGCAGATCTCGGATCGCATCCGCTAATCGGCGAGCCAAGCGGAAAGAGCGATATATCAGCCTCGACCAGGGTCCTGACTGGTGTGAGGCCACCGTTGGCGGGACGGTCGGGGCGGGTTCATATCAGCAACTGAAGCAGTCAATCCTCGGCGTTCGATGGCGGGCAGCAGATCGAGTGGCGATTTGTGGCTGCTTCGATGCGGGCGAGGACTCGCGGCCCCATGCTGGAGCGGAACGGGGGCACGTCTTGCGCCCCCGGGCCAAAGACGATCGGCAGTCAGGCGTGCCCGACGTACGATTCGCGCCCGCGGGCCACACACGACCGCGGATCAGACGGAAGGCCCCGTACGTCTTGCGCCCCCGGGCCCAAGACGATCGGCAGCTGGGCGTGCCCGACGTACGATTCGCGCCCCCGGGCCACACACGACCGCGGATCAGACGGAAAGCCCCTACGTCTTGCGCCCACGGGCCAAAGACGACCAACACGACCACGATCTGCCCTGGCCATTCGTGGCTCCTGCAGCCGATACTCGCCACTCGATGGTGGAGTGTGGTCGGCCACGGCATCGCGAGTGGCGACTTCTGGTTGCTTCGCGTGAAGCAGCAGATTCTCGCCTTTCAGTGAAGGGCACGAGATCGAGTGGCGACTTTGGGTTGCTTCGGCACAGGCGAGGACGGTCGAAATCAACTCTCAATGCCCTGTCCTTGTTTCATACTCTGAAACAGACTGGGCCGACTTGGCCCAGGGAGATTCTTAGTCGAGCCTCTATTGACGGCCCGCGGCGAGGCTTCTACGCTCTAGTCTTGAGCGGGTGTTCTGCGAGATGGAACATCCTGACCCCCAGCGCCGATCACCGTGAGTGAGACTCTCACCGCATCCGAGAGTCAGCGGTGAGAAGCGACCTCAGCAGCACCGAACGTAGGAGACGCCACGACATGAGCCGTCAGCCCAGACCCGCCGTCCCGTCCATCGACATCGAGGAGCTGGTCGCTCGTCGCGAACCCGGCTTCAGCCTCGAGGCGCCCTTCTACACCCACCCGGACGTCTACGACCTCGACCTTGATGCCATCTTCCGCAAGCACTGGCTCTTCTGTGCTGCGGAGGCCGAGATCCCCGATCCCGGTGACTACGTGACGATAGAGATCGGCGCCACCTCGGTGATCATCGTTCGGGACGACGACGAGTCGGTGTACGCGCTGCACAACGTATGTCGGCATCGTGGCTCACGGATCATCGAGGATGCCTGCGGCTCGGTCGGCAACCTGGTCTGCCCCTACCACCAGTGGACCTACCGAACCGACGGTTCGCTGATCCACGCCGAAGCCACGCAGGAGGGATTCAACCGTTCGCAGTTCGGGCTCAAGCGAATCAACGTACGCACGGTGGCCGGCCTGATCTTCGTCTGCCTGTCCGATGACCCACCGGCCGACTTCGACGAGGTCGCCAGCAAGATCGAGCCGTACCTGACCCCGTTCCAGCTGGGCGGGCTGAAGGTTGCCCACCAGACCGACCTGGTGGAAGAGGGCAACTGGAAGCTGGTCATGGAGAACAACCGGGAGTGCCTGCACTGCGATGCCGGCCACCCCGAGCTGACCAGCGCCTACTTCCCGTTCCTGCAGTCCGACGTGACCGAGGTGCCCCCGCGGCAGCAGCAGCTGTACGAGCGGTATCTGAAGGCTTTGGATCGCCTCGCGATCACTGGGGCCGCAGCCGGCATCCCACAGCGGACCTACCGCGAGCTCGACAACCGGGCCACCGGGTTCAGGATCACCCACTTCCCACTCGACGGCGACGGCGCCTCCTTCGGCTGGGACGGCAAGCAGATCTGCAAGAAGCTGATCGGCGACATCGTCGACCCGGCTTTCGGTGACATGTCGTTGCACTACCAGCCCAACTCGTGGTTCCACTTCTGCAGCGACCACGCGGTGGTGTTCCGGGCACTCCCGGTGGCGCCGGACAAGACGATCGTGCGCACCACCTGGCTCGTCCACCCCGATGCCGTCGAGGGTGTCGACTATGACATCCCGACCCTCACCGAGGTGTGGGAGGCGACCAACACCGAGGACCGCCGTTTCGTGGAGTTGGCGCAACGCGGCGCAACCGATCCGGCCTACGTGCCCGGGCCGTACGCGACGATCGAGGACGACGTCAACGATTTCGTCAGCTGGTACATCAAGCGTCTGGCCAACCACTTCGGCGGCGGACGCGACCACCTCGGTCTGGTTGCCCAAGCTGCCGTCGGAAACTGACGACCTGCCGCCACTCCGCGAGGGTTCAGACCCTTGCGGAGTGGCGGTTGTGTCGCTCGATCGAAGTTAGATCTCCAGGGCGTCGACGAAGGGCTCGGAGGACATCAACTCGGCGCCGGTCGCGGTGATCCGCACCTGCTGCTCGAGCTTGACGCCTTCCTTGCCGCCCACCTCGCCGATGTAGCTCTCGACGCTCAGCACCATGTTCTCCTCGAAGATGCCGTCGTAGCCCTTCGCCTCCCAGTCGACGACGTGAGCGAGGTTCGGATACTCATCGACCATCCCCGAACCGTGGAGCGTCATGGCGTAGCGGTTGGGAATGAACTCCTCCGGGATGTGCCAGCAACGGTCGGCGAACTCCTGGAAGGACAGTCCGGGCTTGAGCAGGTCCATGTTGAACAGCACCTGCTCCTGGGCGATCTCGTAGAGCCGACGCTGCTCCGCGGTGGGCTTGCGGCCGGGACACACCCAGCTTCGGGACAGGTCGGCGAGATACCCGTACGGACCCACCATGTCGGTGTCAAACGCCACGATGTCGCCGGGTTGGATGACGCGGTTGCTGCACTCCTGGAACCACGGGTTGGTCCGCTCCCCGGAGGTGAGCAGCTTGCACTCGACCCACTCCCCGTCGTGCGCGACGTTGGTCTCGTGCAGGATCGCGTACAGCTGGTTCTCGGTGATCCCCGGCCGCAGCGCCCGACGCATCCGGCTGATGCCGATGTCGGCGACATCCACCGAGAGCTGCAGGCACTTCAGCTCCTCGGACGTCTTGACGGCACGCCCCAGCTCCATCGGTGCCTGGGCGTCGAACAGCCGGAACCCGGCATCGATGAGCAACTGCGCGCCCCAGGGTTCGCAGCGGTCCACGGCGAGCCGGTTGTTGCCACCGCTGTGCTGGCGCATCAAGGAGATGACCTCGGTGGCCCACCACTGCACCTTCTCCGCGACCCGAGGACCGGAGTCGAAGAAGAACCAGGGCCTCGCTGGGCGTACCTCGTCGACCGTCGCCAGGTTGAAGACGCCCTGCGCCTCCATCTGCACCGGCGTGCCGTACTCGAAGAGCACCACCGGTCCATCGACCGGGACGAAGACATACCGCCCGGGGGCGTGCATCGTCCAGACCGCCATGTTCCGCGAGCCCGTCGCGTACCTGATATTGATCGGATCCGACAGCAGAGCGGCGGCGTAGTCGAACTTCGCCAACTCGGCGCGCAGCTTGGCCAGCCGGTCCAGACCGAGCTTTCGCTCGTCGATCTCTGCCCGGCGCGCCTCGATGTCCAAGCCCAACGGCATCGGCTCCAACGGTGCTGTGCTGTCTTCCTCGACAGGACCGCGGTCTCGAGCCGTGTCCAAGATGCGCGCCATCACACACTCCTTCTCACCGGGGGGTCGGTGAGCCCGACACTAGGAGCGCCTACAGCGCCGGTCAAGAGATTCGTGTGTGAAATTCTGGATACGTGACTTTAGGCCTGAGTGGTCAACGCTGGGCGTCCTCCAAGGTCTTGCGCAGCAGATCCCGGATCTGCTGATCGCGGTCAGGGGTCTGTTGCCGCACCCGCGCATCGGCCGTCGGATCGGGCTGCGGCACCGGCGGGCACTGCAGGTCGGAGCGGTTCCCCGGGCGGCGGGTCGGCACCGTCCCGTCCTCGAGGTAGGCGCCGATCGCGTTGTCGGTGCACTCGACGCCGCTCAGCGAACCCGAATGGGTCGTGCCGCCCACCCCTTCGATCAGCGAAGCCGACGGGAAGAGCCGCCGGACCTCCAGGCTGCCGGCGTACGGGGTGGCTGGATCGAGGGTCTCACTGATCAGCAGGATCTTGCTCGACACCTTCCGACCATCGACCTTGATCGGCTTGCCCGACTTGGCCGGCCAGCTCAGACACGGCGCGTTGAACCAGGTGTTGTTCCACGTCAGGAACGGGGCGGTGGCGAACGACCGCCAGCTGTCCAGCCGGAACTGCGACCACCGTTGCGGCCATGCCGCGTCGGTGCACTGAACGCCCAGGTACACCGCGTATCCGTTGTCGCTGCCCTCGGTCTGCGGGTTGGCATCGTCGTAGTACGCCTTGATCAGCGTCGGGTCATTCTCGTTCACAAGCGCTGCGTACGCCTCGCCGAGACCGACCCAGTCGTAGACGTAATAGCCGGCGCCGACCAGCACGTCATTGAGCTCGGACGGCCCGATGACGCCCAGTGCCGGTGACTTGTCCAACTCCGCCAACTGCCGGTAGTAACCGGCAGCGACGACGTCGGCGTTGTCGCCCAGACCGAACACGTCGTTGTGCTTGGCCAGCCAGCCGAACCAGACGTTGATCGTCGTCTCGAACGCATGATTCTGGCCCAGATTGTCCTCGTACCAAACGCCCCGCGGGTCGACGTTACCGTCCATCACGAACCGACGCACCTGGTTGGGGTGCAATGACGCGTAGGTCTGAGCGAGATAGGTCCCGTACGAGAATCCGTAGAAGTTGATCTGCTTCTGGCCGAGCGCCCGCCGAAGGCTGTCCATGTCGGCGACGGTGTCCCGCGTCGTCATATGCCCCAGCAGGCGGCGCGCTTCGCTGCGCCGACAGTCCGCCGCATAACGGGCCGACTTGGTCAGCCACGCACGTTCGATCTTGCCCGTCGTCGGCACATAGTTGGGTCGGTTGTAGCCGAAGTAGCCGCTGTCGCAGCTCAGCGCGGGCTCGCTGTCTCCCACGCCCCGCGGATCGAACCCGATCCAGTCGTAATCGTCGTCGCCGTTGCCGGGGATGATGCTGCCGATGCCCAGCACGGCGAGGCTGAGACCCGAGCCGCCCGGCCCACCCGGGTTTACCAGCATGATGCCCTGATAGTCCTTCGCCGATGAGCGATGGGGCAGCTTGGACACGGCGAGCCGGATCTTGGCGCCACGAGGTTTGCTGTAGTCCAGCGGGACCGTCAAGGTGCCGCAGGCCATCCCCCACTGGGTGAACCGTTCGTCGTCGCAGGCGCGCCACGTGATCGGCGGCGGTTGATATCCGGCCTCCGTCTGCTGTCGTTTGTCCACGGTGGGCGATGCCTCACTCGCCCCCACTCCCGCTGTCGCCAACAGGAGCGCCGCCGCCACCATCATCGCCGCGATTCGCCGCATCAGAACCCCCCGTGACCTAGTGACTTGCCGAGGATGTGACTCCACACTCACCCCGAACGGCACCCGTTGTCCATGCCATCAGGCAGGTCAATTTCCAACATCATCGTTCGCCGCCAGCCACGGTCCCGCCTTGGTCCTTCTCAACTCCCTACTCACCCGCAGCGCAAGCGGGGTCAGTCCTCGTCGGTGCCCTGGTGGAAGCGTGCCTGCCAGTCCCCACCGTGACGCACCCACAGGGTGCTGCGCAGCGTGGTCCGCCGATCGGTGCTGGCTCGCCAGACGAGCAGGATCACATCCTGGGCGACACGCGTCACTGTGATCACGTCGAGGGTGATCTGCTCGGCGAGCGGGCCGATCGCCGCAAGCATCTCGTCCCGCGACCACAGCCGGCCGGATCGTCCGATCTCGGCCCAGTCCGGGTGCAACAGGGCCGCAACGGCAGCAGGATCGGACCGCACCTCATCGGTCAGCAGGTCCCGTTCGAGGGCGACCACCCGCTCCTCGTCACTCGGGCCGACATCCTCGGTCAGCAGAGAGAAGAGATCCGCCTCCAGTTCCGGTGCCGCCGTCGGCGTGTATGCCGCATGCGGGTCCGCCCCGGCTGCGGCCGCTCCGATACCTGGTCCCGGGTCGGGCCGCTTCCCCTGGCTGTACGCGACGGCGGCACCGTTGGCCAGCCGGTCGGCCTCCTCGTTGAGCTCGTGCCCGGCGTGACCCTTGACCCATTCGAAACGCACCCGGCGCCCTTGCATGGCGGCGTCGAGCGCCTTCATGATCTCGACGTTCTGGACCGGCTTGCCATCGCCCTTGCGCCAGTTCTTGCGCTTCCAGCCGGGCATCCACTTGGTGATCGAATTGATCACGTACGTCGAGTCGCAGTAGACCAGCAGCTCATCGTCCAGGTCGGCGGTCTGCTGCAGCAGATCCAGCACCGCGGTCAGCTCACCCATGTTGTTGGTGCCGTGCGGCCAGCCGCCGCAGGCCCAGCGGTCGGCGTCGACGTACCAGCCCCATCCTGCCGGGCCAGGGTTGCCGAGTGCGGATCCGTCGGCGGCAGCGATCAGTGTCACCGCTGCATGGTGCCACAGCCCGGCCGGCAGAGATCCTCAACAAGGTGATGGCTCATCCCCCGATGTCGGGGATGAGCCATCACCTTGTCGTCGGCGCCGATCAGGATTCCGGGGATCCCTGCCCAGCAGCCAGGGCATCCAATGCCCGATCGGTCTCCTCCGCCACGGCCAGCACCTCCGCAGCCGCAGCCGCGTACGCCGCCTGGCTGATCAACTCGGCCTCGACCAGCGATTCCAGCGCCATGGTGGCCGCGGTGTCGGCGACGATCTCTGCCGCGATCAAGGCTCTGATCGCGTCCACCGCAGCCGCCGCCTTGACGTCCTCGGCGGCGGCCACCACGGCCGCCGCGTCGAGCATCGCCGCACCCGAGACCGCTGCAGCGAGTTCGATCGTCGCCTCTGCCTCGGCGATCGCCGCCACCTCCGCTCCGATCATCACCGCTGCTTCCGGTGTCAGCAGTCCCTGGGCGATCATCCGACCACCCACGCCGCGGATGGCCGCCTTCAGCTCCGTCGCCCAGGTGTGCTCGAACAGCAGGATGCCGAGCGACTGCCCGGGCTGCAGCTCGGCGATGAGCGCTTCGAGCTGAGCCGGTCCAAGCCCCGCCGTACCCCCGTCGACCGCACCACCAGGCTGGCCGGCGAGTCCGCGCAACGCATCGATCACCTGTCCGAACCCGGCCCGTTCGTCCTCGCTCAGCGCGTCGAGCTCGATCTCGACAACCGTCCCGTCATCGACGCAGGTGACGAAACGAAGATCGATCACCCGGATGGTGCCGCGGGTGATCAGCCGCTCCAACTCCTCCAGGATGAGGCCGTCGAAGCGGGCGTCGGCGTCGAAGCCGACCACCAGGACCTGCAACGGTCCGACATCACTGAACTGCATGGCCGCCCTCACCGCCCCTCGTGCGCCATCATGTCGATCACCACGGTGATCGCCAGCAGCAACGCGTCGTCCTGGCCGGGTGCCGTCTCCACTCCGTACGTATCCCGGATCCGGAACCACCGCTTGGATACGGTCGCCACGACGGCGCCGCCCTGTTCGATCCGATATTCGTGGTTGACGATGTTGCCCTTGGTGGACATGCCCGCCCCGCCCGGTATGTCGATCGTCCAGCGATCCCGCAACGGCGTGATCAGGGCGTTGTGCACCTTGGCGGCCGCGGACCCGTCGGGCCGCTCGATCGTCATCGAGTCGCGCACCCGCAGCATCCGTTCCTGGATCTTGTAGAGCTGGTTGCCGCCGGCGTCCTCGAAGAACAGCGTCGAGCGGACGCGCAGCAGCTTGCCGTCCACCTTGAAGGCGGTCTGCCCCTGCGCATCGGTGATGAAGAAGTCGTTCCCGATCGAGAACATCCGCTGCCGCATCTGATAGCGCGATCCGCCGGCCACTGCCCGATGTGCGGAAGCGGATCTGGCTCCCGCGGCACCCACCACCGCACCCGTCGCCACGGCCGCGGCCAATGGCCGGCCCGAACCCTCGGCTCCGCCACGTCGTCCCAGCAATCCCACCTTCTTCTCCCTTCGTCGGGGTCTCCCTTTCGCCGGGAGCCAGCACCTTCGTCAAAGCCAGGCTGCGCCACGGGAGGTCGGCGGTCATCATCCTGACCGGGTGAAGTCTCAATGGATCGTCGGGCGCTCCGGAACGAGCCTGGGCGGCAAGCCGGTGACAGACCGCATCGGTACAGTTCATGGCAGCCGTCCGACGATCATGAAGGAGCCCCCGTGGCGCAATTGACCCTGCTGGAGGAGCAGCTGCAGCAGTGGGCCGTGCCCAGCGACGTTCGTGAGGCGATCCGGCGAGCCGTCGACGTCGTCACACGTGAGGGTGCACCGTTGGTCGAAGCCATGGTCGGTGACCAGGTCGTGCTCGCCGTCCGGGGTCAGCCGGCCGCGGTCTATGTCTCCGATGCCCGGGTCCGGATCGCCTTGACGCCACCGGACGCGGAACGCGCCTACCGCGCCGACTCCGCGATCGGCCTGGAGAAGGAGAGCGAAGCCACCTGGGTCGTGCACTGCCGATACGGGCGGTTGGATTCCTCCCGGCTGAGCTCAGTGACGGCGCTGATGGTCCGCGCACTTCGTCGGTACGCACCCGCACCGGCGGCTCGTCAGGTGCCATCGCGGGGTCGGCGTTCGGCAGACTCGCCGGCCGCCTCTCCGCGGCGCCAGGCAGAGCGTGCGACGACTCCGCGGACGAGCCCTCGGCGAACCGAGGAGGAGCGGCAGCGTGCCGTCGAGGCGGCGATCCCCCGCTGCCCCGTGCCCGGCTGCAACCTGCCGATGGTCGGCGGATCCTGTGGATTCCACGATTGAGCCAGTGACACCCCAACTAGGTCAGTGGCCGCGCTGACCGCTCCGCCGATAGCCGAGTCGCTCGTCGATCTCACGGGCGGAGTCGACCACATTGCGGGCCAGCGGGTCGAGCAGCTGCTGCTGGACCCGGAACCGAGGAGCCGACAACAGGACCACACCGACGGTCTCGCCCCGGTGGTCGTGGATCGGTGCGGCGATACCGACCTCCTCGGCCGACGTCCGCCCATCATTGATGGCGAAACCCTTGCCGTGCACGTCCTCGATCGCTGCTCGATAGCTCTTCCACGCGTCCGGGTCTGATGCACCGGACGCGAGCATCAGACGGTCGAACAGGGCCCGCCGCTCGGCCGCCGGCTGAGCGGCGAGGAACACCTGCACCGACGCGTTGGCCGGCGACTCGTAGCGGGTGCCGATCGCGGCCGTGTGCTTGACGTTGTGTGTGCTGGCCACCTGCTCGACGACGACCGCGCCCAGACCGTTCCACACCATGAGCGCCGACGTCTCGCCGGTGCAACGGCTGAGCCTCTCCAACGCGGGATGAGCGGCCCGGCGTACGTCCAAATCGGCCAGCAGTGGGCCCGCGAGACCGATCACCCCGAGGCCGAGTTGGAAGCGTCCGCTGCTGCTGTCCCGCTCGACGTAGTGCCCCTGCTCGAGCAGTGCCAGGATGCGGGAGACGCTGGACTTGTGCATGCCGACGCGGCCCGCGATCTCGGTCACGCCGAGCAGCGGCTCCTCGATCGTGAACGTCTCCAACACTTTCAGGCCGTTCAACAGCACTGAGGTCCCGGCCCGGCCGTCGGGGGCCCTGCTGTCGGTATCAGGGCCGTCGAGGTCGGGGCCGTCGGTGTTGTCGCTGTCGGTGCTGGCGGAAATGGTCGTTCTCCTGATCAGATCGTCCGGCGCGTACCCAGGGTCTCACCCAGGGATCCGCGCCGGACGTCAGTCTCAGGCCACTTTGTGACCTTGCCGACCCGACCGGCTCAGCGACCGAGGATGTTGTGCTCGGCACCGAACGGGAACTTCGTGATGTTCTCCGCCCCGTCGGTGCCGACCACCAGAATGTCGTGCTCGCGATAGCCGCCGGCACCGGGCATCCCCTCCGGGATGGTGATCATGGGCTCCATCGAGACGACCATCCCAGGCTCCAGCACCGTGTGGATGTCCTCGCGCAGCTCCAGCCCGGCCTCGCGTCCGTAGTAGTGGCAGAGCACCCCGAAGGAGTGCCCGTACCCGAAGGTCCGATAGGACAGCAGACCCTCGGCTGCGTAGATCTCGTTCAGCTCGGCGGCGATCTCGCTGCACACGGCACCGGGCCGGATCAGTTGCAGACCACGCTCGTGTACGCGGACGTTGACGTCCCAGTAGTGCAGCGCCTCAGGGCTCGGCTCGCCGTAGAACAGGGTCCGCTCCAGCGCCACGTAGTAGCCGGCGATCATCGGGAAGCAGTTCAACGACAAGATGTCGCCTTGCTGGACCTTCCTGCTGGTGGCCCAGTTGTGCGCACCGTCGGTGTTCACCCCGGACTGGAACCACACCCACGTGTCACGCAGCTCCGCGGCCGGGTAGCTCCGAGCGATCTCCCGCACCATCGCCTGGGTGCCGGCCAGCGCCACCTCGTACTCGGGAATCCCCTCGGTGACCGCGGCCGCCACGGCCTCACCGCCCAGATCGGCGATCCGAGCGCCCTCGCGGATCAGCGCGATCTCCTCCGGTGACTTGATCATCCGCTGTCGCATCACGGCCTGCGAGATGTCGACCAGCTCCAGGCCGGGCACCGCGCCGGCCACCCGATCCCGAAGCAGGCCCGGGATCTGATCGTCCTCGACACCCAGCCGACCGGTGGTCACCCCGGCCTCGGCAAGCAGGCTGGCCACCGTGAACTCGTAGTTGTCCCGCTGCCAGTCGGTGTAAACCACGTTCTCACTGAAGCTGCGCCGCCAGGGCTGGCCGGCGTCGATGCCTGCGGAGATCGTCGTGTGGGTGTCGGCGGTGATCACCAGCCCGTAGGGGCGGCCGAACGCCGTGTAGAGGAAATCGCTGTAGTAGTTGATGTTCTGATAGCTGGTGAACAGCACGGCATCGATGCCGGTGCTCCTCATCAGTTGGCGCAGGGTCGCGATTCGGCGGCCCATCTCGCCGGCGGAGAAGGTCTGGGCGGCCTTGTCTCCGTTGTGGAAGGTCTTGAACCGTCCCATGTCCATCGTGTGTGTTGCTCCTTCGGTGAGGACCCGCGCTTTGCGGGTCAGGGTGGTGGACTCCCTGCGAGCTGGATTCGCAGGGTTGGTCAGAGAGGCGTGGATCAGAAATCTCGTAGCGGCTTGCGGAAGGTCTCACTGGAGGCCAGCACCGCGCAGAGCGAGACGAAAGCGGCGGCCACCAGATACCACGCGGGCGCGACCTGGCTGCCGGTCTTGGCGATCAGCAGGGTGCAGATGAAGGGTGCGGTGCCGCCGAACAGCGCATTGGCCAAGTTGAAGCTGAAGGCGAAGCCGGTGTAGCGGACCCGGGTCGGGAACAGCTCGGACAAGAACGACGGCAGGGTGCCGTCGTTGAGGGTGAGCACGCCGCCCATCACCACCTGGATGAGCACCACGAGCAGGAAGCCGGCGCCGTCGAGCAGCAGGAAGGACGGCACGCTCAGCACGATGAACAGCACCGAGGCGGTGATCAGCATCCGCTTGCGGCCGAATCGATCGGAGGCGATGCCGGTGAAGAAGATGCAGCCGATGTAGGTGACCAGCGCGACCGTGGTCGCCAGGAAGGACTCCGAGGCACCGAAGCCCAGTTCCTCGGACAGGTACGTGGGCATGTAGCTGAGCAGCACGTAGAACGCGACGGCGTTCAAGATGGCCGCACCGAGGGCGATCAGCAGGGGTCGCAGGTTCTCCTTGAACAGCTGTCCCAGCGGGGCCGGCGGGAGCTCCTTGTCCTCGAGCGCCCGGAAGACCGGGGTGTCCTCGAGCTTGACCCGGATGTAGCGGCCGATCAGGCCCATTGGCGCGGCGAGTAGGAAGGGCAGCCGCCAGCCCCAGGAGTGCATCTGGGCGTCGGAGAGGACACCGGTCAGCAGCGCGGCCAGCAGTGAGCCGAGCAACAGGCCGCTGGCCGTGCTGGCGGGGACGACCGAGGCGTAGAGACCCCGGCGGTTCGGCGGCGCGTACTCGACCAGGAAGGACGACGCACCGGCGTATTCACCGGAGGCGGAGAAGCCCTGGACGACGCGGACCAGCAGCAACAGCACCGGGGCGAACAGCCCGATCGACGCGTAGCCCGGCAGCAGCGCGATGCAGACGGTGGCGCCGGACATGATCAGGATCGACCAGGACAGCGCGGTCCGGCGACCGACGCGGTCGCCGATCCGGCCCCAGATGATCCCGCCGAGCGGCCGGATCAAGAAGGAGATGGCGAACACCGCGAAGGTGGCCAGCAGTGCGGTGGTCGGATCCGACTCCGGGAAGAACACCTTGGAGATCGTCGCGGCGAGGTAGCCGTACGCGGCGTAGTCGAACCACTCGACGAAGTTCCCGATGAAGCTGGCGGTGATGACCTTGCGGCGATCCTGGGCGGTGGGTGGAGCGATCGTCGCCGTCGGCGCTGCCGGCATCGTGTTGGGATCTGAGTTCAGCGGTTCGGTCACAATCAGGCTGTCCTGTCGTCAGACGTTGCGTTGAATGCAACGGTGTTGATCGAGAGTCTCTCAATCGAGTCGCCTCGTCAATACCCTCACAACCTCTACGACGGACCTTAACGACCGTGTAACCGGGGCGCAACACGGATGCTAGCGAATCGGTGACAGCACTCGCCGAGGAACCAGACTTGATTTCTTGTTGCAAGCGTTGCGACAAGAGATCCTTCAGCGCAACATCATCGGCACGGATAAACGATCGCCTTGAGGCTGTCGGGGTCGAGGTCGGCTTCCAGGGCCTCGGCGGCGTGGTCGAGATCGAACCGGCCGGTCACCAACGAATCGAGGTCGACCTGGCCGCTGGCGACCAGATGGATGGCGGCCGGCCAGGTGTCGGTGTAGCGGAAGATCCCGGTCACCGTGATCTCCAGATTCTGGATGTGCTCGATCGGCAGGTTCATCTCCGAGGAGCCGAGTCCCACCAGGACCGCGACACCCGCCGGCCGGACCGCCTTGATCCCGTCGAAGACCGCACGCGGCGCACCGGAGGCGTCGACGAACGCGTTGACGTCCAGCCCCGCGCTGGCGATATCGACCTCCCGCGGATCGATCACTCGGGTGGCGCCGTACGTCAGCGCCCGCTCGCGACGCTCCGCGACCAGATCGGTGACGATGATCTCCGCGGCCCCGAATGCCCGCGCCGTCTGCGCACAGATGATCCCGATCGGCCCCGCGCCCGCGATCAGGATGCTGGAGCCGGGCACGATACTGGCCTTGCGCATCGTGGTGATCGCCACCGACAGCGGCTCCAACAACGCCGCTGCCTCGTCGGAGAGGGAGTCCGGAATCGGATGCGCGAACTCGGTCCGGATGACGCAGAAGCGGGCGAACGCACCGTCGATCGGCGGGGTCGCGAAGAACTCCATGTTCCGGCACAGGTTGTAGCGGCCCGCCCGACACTCGCGGCACCGCCGGCAGTTCTTCTGCGGCTCGATCGCGACCCGCTCCCCGATCCGCGACTCAGGCACGTCGGCGCCGACCGCAACGATCCGGCCGGACAACTCGTGACCGAGGATCAGCGGGCCGTCGACGACGAACTCACCGATCCGTCCGTGCCGGAAGTAGTGGGTGTCGGACCCGCACACGCCCACGGCAGCCACTTCGACCAGCACCTCGTCGCTGGCGTACGACGGGGTGGGCACCTCGGAGGTGGCAAGCTGTCGCTGCCCGGTGAGCACACTGGCTCGCATGGTGGCTGGGATGGTGTCGGTCATGATCACAGACTTTCATCGAACGTCACCGACGGCACCGTTGGGGTTGGTGGTCGCTGACGTCGAAGTAGGCGCGAGGTCCGTTTGAGAAGCGAGCCGCGCTACCATTGACGCCATTGACGCCATTCGATCGGAGGGAGGGCATCCATGACCGCAATGAGAGTGCGCGGGCTCATGCGTTCGAAGACCACCCGCCGACTTGCTGGCGGCAACGGTGTGAGCTCGACGCACATCCGCCGCCCGAGGAAGATCGTCGAAGCCCGACTGAGTCGCTGGAACATCTCGTACGCCGACTTCACGCTCGGATTGACGAGGTCTGGAATCAAGGTCGAACCGGCTTCGCTCGCCAACCTCGCTCAGAACCAGGACCGCACCTTCCGGAGCTTGGTTCGCATTGCGAAGTCGCAGATCGAGCCGACTGAACACGCAAGACCTCGTTTCGACATCAATCACCGCCCGCCACCTGCGGAGGTGGCGCAGCGGGTGCGGGAGCACATGATGCCGCTCATCAAGGATGGCACGCTGACCCAGCCCGAGGCTGAGGCCGCACTTCAGGCGATCACCGAACGGCTACCGGATCACGACGATCCGACCGAGATGTTGGGACCCTACTACGACACTAGCGGCCTCAGAAGGCGACTCGGCGTGACCCGACAAGCTCTGGCCGGCCGTGTTCAGCGGAACACCCTGCTGGGAGTGGAAGCGGACGACGGCTCGATCCTCTATCCAGTCTGGCAGTTTGATCGGGACATGAAGGTGCTCGTCGGTCTCTCGGCAGTCCTGCAGGAACTGCACCGCGTTGCCCTCGATGGCTTCTCTAAGGCGGTGTGGCTCGCCACGCCGCAAGAGGAGCTGAGCAACAAGTCGAGCGCCGAGTGGCTCGCCGGCGCTGGGGATATCGAGCACGTACGGCGGCTGGCCGAAGCCGACGTCAGACGCATGCTCGCATGAACCGCGATCAGATCCAGCTCGGCGAGCCGGAAGACCCAGCTGTACTGGCTGCCGAGTTTCCTCGACTCGGCAGCCTCGGCACAGCTCCGTGGTATCGCGCCCACTCCGCTGACTACCCCGATCAGCCGGATCGCGGTTGCTGGTGGTTTTCTTCGGTCAGCCCGCCGAAGCCGGTGGAGGGCCGCTTCGACCTGCCCTATCCCAAGGGCACCTGCTACTTTGCCGACGACATCGAAACGGCAGTTCGCGAGCGACTTGGCAGCGTCTGGGGACGTCACCATTTCCTGCCACCCATTTCCCTGACCGGCACCACCGTCTCGATGATCGACCCAACGTCCTACGTCGAAGCAAGCGACATCGCCCACACGGATCATGCAGACGCGGCAGGCTTCGTTACTCGAGAGATCGCGGGCGGCGCGCCATACGAGCTGACCCACCGCCACGCGGTCGCGTTCTCCGGGGCCGGCTTCGGCGGGATTGCGTACCGTCCTCGTTTCACACCCGGGGACGTTCTTGCACTCGCGCTCTTCGGTGATGCCGGGCGACCTGTGCCGAGACGTTTGGCATCCGACGTGCTGGGGTGGCAGATGCACCTTCGGTCGCCCATCAGGTCGACAATCAGTCGCCGTCGAGCGAGTATCCTCGAGCCACCAGCGATGTGACCCGCATGTCACGGTGATCGACCTGTGACTCGGCCTCATCGGGAGGTGCCAGCTCCGCGAACACCGCGCCGGGCCTGCCACCCTGGGATCTGGCACCCAGGATCCTTCACGCAGGATCATCGCCGGGTGCGACGACCGATCTGCCAGATCGGCCCACCACGACATCCGCCAGGCGTGCCGGACGTGGGCGCCTCGATGCGCTCGACCGTCGCCGGCTCCAGCAACCGATCAGTCACCCCGCGAACTCAGACAGAGGACGGACCGAATCAGGGCATGTCGAAATGCATCATGTCCTTGTGGACCTCCCAGTCGCCGCCCCAGCGGAACCCTGCCTTGGTCATGGCTTCGACGACATCCTTCGGCAGATTGAGGATGCCCTCCCGCTGGTACTTGCGCAGGGTGTAGTCATCGCGCTTCTTGGTGCTGGTCTTCAGTGACTTCTGGTGCTTGAGCAGGGCCGCCTTCGCCTTCGAGACCGCCGCGATCTGTTTGGCCAGCTCCTTGCGCAGGGTGGCGATCTCGGCCTTGGGCTTCTTGTCCTTCCGCGCCTGCGCCAACAGTTGCTCGGCGGCCGCCTTGGCAGCGGCGAGCGTGACGAGATCGGTCGAACCGGTGACAACAGCCGTCTGAGCAGCACCGACGGCGGCAACGGTCGTGTCGAACGCCTTCTGCTCCCGGGTGAATTTGCGCAGTTCGGCAGCGATCCGATCGGCACGCTTGCCCATCGCCTTCACCTCCTTCTCCTTGGCGGCGAGCTGTCGCTTCAACGCGGCCTGCTGGGCGGCGATATCGTCGAGGGCGGTCTTGGCCTGTTGCCGCGCCGTGGTCTTGTCCGCGGCCGTCGCCCCCTTGCGGCGGAGGGCGGCGTCGCGCTCCTTCGTTGCGTCCTTGGCCCGCTTCACAAGGTCAGCTCGGGTGACCTTCATCGCGTCGCGCTCGGCGACCAGCGAAGCCCGATCGGCGGTGAGCTCGCCGGACCGCTTGGTGAGTCCGGCCTGGTTGTAGTTCGCGGAAAAGAGATCGCTGATCAGCTTCACCGAGTCGTAGCTGTCCGGAGCAAACAGAGGTGGCAACGGCAGCCCGGCGCCTGGGTTGCGTGCCTCGATGTCCATCCCGGTCAGCTCGTTGATGATCGCCCGGTGCTCCGCGTTGTCCAGGTGCGGATTGGTGCCCGGATCGAGGTCGATCGCGCGGCCGTCCGCGTGGTTGCTCCACTTGTTCGAACTGGTGGTGCGGACGGTGAGCGCCCACGGTCGCTGCTTCAGCGGTGTCGTGGGATAGCGCGGATTGCCCTTGTCGTCCTTCAGATCGCGCAGCGTCTTCTCTGCCGCGGCGAGCATCGGCTGCATCCCGGTGTGCGCCGGTGTGGTGTCGCCGAAGAACGACGTGCTGCCGTTGATCGAGTCCTTCAGATACACCAGGGGACGGGCGATGCCATGATTCCGATAGAGCGGGCACAAGATCTTGTATCGGGTCTCCGGTGTGCCGGACGGTCGGCTGGTCTCGTTGAAGTAGCGACGGGCTGCCGCGAACTGAGAATCGTTCCAGTCCGCTGTCCACTGGGCGAGGTCGGGATCAGGGGTCGGATCTCGCTGCACGACCTCGGGCGTCCGCTGCAGTACCTCCCGGATGGCGGCCGACGGCTGCGGCCTGCTGATCTTCGCCGGTGCCGGCGCTGGCGAGTCCTGCGTACGGGCGTCGTGCGTACCGGCGTCGTGCGTACGGAGTGGTTGAACGGGCAACGCGCCCAAAGCTTCTTGCACCTTGCCCTGACCCATGATCTTCTCGTGGCCGGTCGCCACGCCCTGGATGCTGTTGACGTAGTTGTCGGTCATCGCCTGCTTCTGAGCGGCGGTCAGCTTCCAGCCGGCAACGGCCGGTCGTCCCCTGCTGGCTCGGCGACCCGCTTCGGCCTTCGCTATCTCGGCCTTCAGCGCGGCGGCGACGTTCTCCTTCAGGTGCTTGTAGCGCGTCTCGTACGCTGAGCCCTGGCTGAAGTAGCCACGGAACCGCACCATCTGAGTCTTCAGGTACGCGTCGCGGTCGGTGGTCGGCTTTGCCAGCTCGCGCAGGTCCTTGCGGATCTGCGCGATCAGCCACCGCTCCACCTGATCCCGCTGACCGCTGAAGAACCCCTCCGAGTTCAGCGCGTCGAACAAGACGACCTCGGCCAGGTTCTTCGGCAGCCCACCAGCCTCCTGCTCGTCAGCCGCCTTCAGCTCACCCTTGGCATCCACCGCTCGGCCGAGCATCGGCGCCAGCGTGCCCCCCGCGCCGCTGTGCCCGGCCAACACGGCGCGGCCGCGAGCCACACTTTTCAGCGCCGGGATCATGCCCCAAACCTCGTTCAGGTATGCCTCGCTGAGGAAGGTCTCGCCGAACTGCGGCCGGTCCCTTCCCAGGGTGTAGGTGCCCTGCGGCATCACCGCGATCATGGGCCGGCCATTGGCCTTGGCCGCAGCAGCATTCACCGCCTCCAGCTGCGCCTCCATGTGGTCGACCTCGATGTCGCGGACCGTCCCCTGCTCCATTCCCTCCTCGTTGACCAGCTTCTTGCGATCCTTCACCTTGATCGTCTTCTGGCGGCTGTGGATGCGTTGCCGGTAGCCGATCCCGAAGCCGTGCAGATAGACCATCACGTCCACGGTCTTGATGCCGGCACCGAGCGGTTCGGGGAGCAGCACGATCGCCTTGCCGGCGGCCTTCTCGGCGGTGATCGTGTCGACCTTGCCCTCGCCGCCCCACTCCGCACCCAGCTTCTCGTCGCCGCGGACGTTGCCGCTGGTCAGGCCCTCGATCGGCTTGCGCCGGATGGCCCCGATGACCAGATCTTGGGCGTTCCAGTTGCCGCTCTTGGGCACCGGCACCGAGGTCTTCGTCGTGGCGCCACCGGACGTCGCATCGGAGTGATCGCGTTGCACGGTGCCTGCCGCAACCCGGTGCACCAGTATGCTCGCGGCCCGGTTTCCAGCCGACTGCTGCACCTGGAGGAGTGTCGCTGCCTGCAGCGGGGCGCGGTCGTCGCCGAGGACAACCGGCGGGCGACGTGAGGACGAACGGCGGCTGGGACGCGCTGCGCGGTTGCCCGGCCCCGGCACGTCAACTCCCCGCTGGACGCCACCGGCCACGGCACCCAAGCGTAGTCACGCCCGGAGTCGAAAGCTCCGGATCGCTGCGAGGATCTGCCCCTTCGGGCAGTCTGTCCTTGGTTTGTCCGAGCCTGGTTTGTCCGAGCCGGGTTTTGTCCGAGCAGGGTTTTTGTCCGAGCCGGGTGTCCCGGCGGCGCAAAACGGGCCCAAATCACGCCCAGCCGCCGACCATCTATGCCCGCGGGCGCAAAACGTACCGACCCTCCGCTCGACTCCCGGTCGTTCTTGGCCCGCGGGCGCAAAACGTACCGACCCTCCGCTCGACTCCCGGTCGTTCTTGGCCCGCGGGCGCAAAACGTACCGACCTTCCCCTCGACTCCCGGTCGTTCTTGGCCCGCGGGCGCAAAACGTACCGACCTTCCCCTCGACTCCCGGTCGTTCTTGGCCCGCGGGCGCAAGACGTACGGGCCTTCCACTCGACTCCCGGTCGTTCTTGGCCCGCCGTCGCGAAGCGTACGCGGGGGTGTTGCGGCACCGCGCATCGTCGCCCAGGGTGGCACCGAACGGACCGCCTCGAAAAGGAGCAGCTTGCGCCGAGAAGGCGCAGACACACCTCAAATCGGCGATTTCGCCTGTTGCTGCTCCTTCTCGATGCGAGACCGAGCCGTCATACCCCGCCACCGGGGCGCCTACGCCGGCGCCAGCACGCCGAAACCCGGCTGCACCTGACACCATCGCAATGTGCAGAGCCAGCTGGAATATCGAGTCGGATTCTCCGTCGACGATCGGGTCCTCTCCGAGTTGCACGCCAGGGCATTCGCCTACCCTGCAGATCCACCGCCTGTCACGGTGCAGCCGTGGGCATCCCGTCTGCAAAGGCACAGTGTGGCCTGGGTGGGCGCCTTCGCCGCCGACGACCTGATCGGATTCGTCCATGCTTGCTGGGACGGCGGTCTCCACGCATTCCTGCTGGACACGGTGGTTGACCCGCGTCATCGCGGCCAGCGTGTCGGGAGCGAGCTTGTGTCCAGACTCGCTGATCAGGTCAAGGGGGCAGGTTGCGAATGGCTCCACGTCGACTACCTGCCGCACCTCGACTCGTTCTACCGTGCCTGCGGCTTCCGGCCCACCCACGCAGGCCTGATTCAGCTTGTCTAGTCCGACCCGGCCCGATGAGCCAAGCCAGCCACCTCAGGACGAGCTCCTGCAGCAGGCGTACGTTCCGACGACCGGGCACTCCGCGGCACCCGGCTATGGTTTCGGACTGAGCACTCTCCACGTCGCGAAGGGTTCTGCCACCATGCCAGCCACCACTCCCCTGCCGCACAGCGCCGCCCACCTCGGTTGGCTGGCTGCCCAGGAACGCCAGCTCCTCACCTTCGGCCGTCGCGTGGTGCGCGAGCCGAGTGGGCTGGCGCATTGGCTCGGCGATGATGGCGCCCCCGACCTCAACCAGCCCTCCCACACCTTCATCACCGCCCGGATGGCGCATGTCTACTTCCTCGCCACGATGCGCGGCATTCCCGGTGGCGCTTTGCTGGCCGACCGGCTCCTCACCGCGCTGGACACCGCGGCCCGCGACCAACACCACACCGGCTGGCTGGACCGCCAGCCTGACGCCGTGAGCGCCGCCGACCTCGCGCCAGAGCCCGAGCCCCAGCCCGACAAGCAGACGTACAGTCATGCCTTCGTCATCCTGGCCGCCGCCACGGGCACTCAGGCCGGCCATCCGGTGGCGCCGCGACTGCTCGAGGAAGCGCTGCAGCTCACGGTCGACCGATTCGGCGAGCACGGCGGCCCCCTGTTCGCCGACAGCCTCAGCGCGGATCTCGCCACGGTTCGGCCTTACCGCGGCATCAATGCCAACATGCACATGGTCGAGGCGTTGTTGGCCGCAGCCGATGCCACCGGTGAGCAGGGCTGGGCCGAACGGGCGAGCGCCATCTGCGACTTCGTGATCGAGCAAGCCGCCGGCAACCAGTGGCGCATCCCCGAGCACTACACCAGTGATTGGCAGCCCGAGCTGGAATACAACGCCGACCAGCCGGCCGACCAGTTCCGGCCCTACGGCGCCACCGTCGGCCACGCCTTCGAGTGGGCCCGACTGCTCGTCCAGGCCGCACCGGCCGAGCATCGCGACCACTACCTCAGCGCCGCGATCAGTCTGACTGATCAGGCCGTCGCCGACGGCTGGGCCCGGTCCGGGCATCCCGGATTCGCCTACACCACCGACTGGAGCGGTCAGCCGGTCATCGACGACCGCCTCCACTGGGTGGCCGCCGAGGCGATCGCCACCGCCGCGACCCTGTGGCAGGCCACCGGTGACACCCGCTACCAGTCCTGGTACGACGCCTGGTGGGACTACACCGCCACCTATCTCATCGACCACACCCACGGCTCCTGGCATCACCAGCTCGACCCGCAGAACCAGCCCAGCAGCACCATCTGGGCCGGCAAACCAGATCTATACCACGCCTACCAGGCGGTCCTGATCTCCCAGCTCCCGATCCGCCGCAGCATCGCCGCCGCGGTCCTCGCGGGCGAGTCAAGCGACGGCTAGAGTTCCGCTGTCGCCGCGCCGCGGCGACTGACTACGAAGGAGCATCATGGCTGATCTTGATGACAACCGGCCCTACACGGTTGTGGTCGGTGTGAGCGCGACATCCAAGTCGCAGGCCGCGCTGACCTGGGCACAGCATGAGGTCGAACGATGTGGCGGTCGGTTGATCGCCGTACGTGCCTGGCGAATGCCTACTCCGCCGGCCAGTCCCGCCGGCGCGCCCGCCGTGGACGTCCCGCAGCCCGGCGACGTCGAGGCCCACGCTCACCAAACGCTGGAGGAAGATGTTGCCGGCGTGCTCGGTGACGATCACACCGCCGAGATCCGCCTGGTCCGCGGCGGCAAGATGAAGGCCCTGATCCGGGCCGCTGCCGAGGCAGATCTGCTGGTGGTCGACGCGCCACGGCAGCTGCATGCCGGACCCATGTTCGCCCATCGGCTGGTCTATTCCGCGACCTGCCCGGTAGTCATCATGCCGCCGGCGGTCACCGGCGAGCAGTCGACGGTTGCCCGGGTTGCCAAGAGTGTGGCCGGCGGTCTCGTCCCGCTGGGCGGCTCTGCCGAATACCCCGCGTACCGTCCGCCGATGCGCTTCTAGCTCACTGGGAGGGTGGTGTTGAACGGCGGCCGGTAGCGAGCAGGCGCCCGGGTGCGTGCCGGACAAGGCGTCGGAGGAGTCGGATGGCGGGGTTCTAGCCGCGACGACGACAACGCACTCCGGTGCGTGCTCGGGTTCCGCGCAGTAGGTCGTCGTTCGACACCACCTCCCAGGACTGCGCAGCACGATCACGACATGCTCAGACGCCGAGCCTGACCACCGACGCCGTGTGACAACAGACGCCTGTCGCCCATCGGGGCGGCAGGCGTCTGTCACATCGGTGCGGAACGTCAGCGTACGGAGGTCGATCGAAGCGCCCTCAGTTTCAACGTATAACGCACCTGGGGGCTTGCCGCAAGACCCCGGTCACGAGGGAGAATCACGGCCGCACACGATCTCGTACGTTTCGGAGCTGATGACGTGACCCTCGCCCCCACCCACGTGTTCGCACTGCCGGACAACCTCGCCGCCAAGACCGATGCTCGGCTGATCGCCGGTGATGAGCAGCACTTCGCCGCGGTCGTCGCCACCCTGGACCAACAGATCGCCGCATTGGACGAACAGCTGAGCCGCCTCCGCAAGACCACGGCCGGCACCGGCCGGCGCGCGTCCGATCGTGATCTGGAGATCCATCGGATATCGGCGCAGTTGCGGCTGCTTCGTCGCTTCGGCATCGACGTCTGTCTTGGCCGGATGGTATTCGCCGATGGCTCCGATCCGGTCTACGTCGGCCGGATCGGGCTGGCCGACAGCACCGGTCGGCGGCTGCTCGTCGACTGGCGTACGCCGGCGGCCGAGCCCTTTTTCGCCGCGACCCACGCCCACACCCTGGGGCTGGCCAGCCGTCGCCGCTATCGCTGGAGCAACGGCCGGATCACCGACTACTGGGACGAGGTCTTCATCGCTGACGGCCTCCAGACCCATACGGCCCCGGACGAGGACTCCGCCTTCATCGCGAGCCTCGCGGCCAGCCGGTCACCCCGGATGCAGTCGGTGCTCGGCACCATCCAGGCCGACCAGGATGCGATCATCCGCGCCGACTCCCACGGAGCGCTGGTCGTCGACGGCGGACCCGGCACCGGGAAGACCGTGGTGGCGCTGCACCGGGCGGCCTACCTGCTGTACGCGGATCCACGGGTGAGTGACCATCGCGGCGGCGTGCTGTTCATCGGCCCGCACCGGCCCTACCTCGCCTACGTCGCCGATGTCTTGCCGAGCCTGGGCGAAGAAGGCGTGCAGATCTGCACCTTGCGCGATCTGGTCGCCGAAGGTGCGACCGCGACGGAGGAGATCGACCCGGAGGTGGCCCGGCTGAAGTCATCGGCCCGGATGGTGACGGCGATCGAGCCTGCCGTGGGCCTGTACGAAGAGCCGCCGACCGCGGATCTGCTGGTCGAGACCTACCTGGCCGACATCGAGCTGAGTGCCGCCGACTGGGCGGAGGCCTTCGAGGCGCCTGAGCCCGGCACCCCGCACAACGAGGCACGCGACCAGGTGTGGGAGGCGCTGCTGGAGATCTTGATCGACAACTCAGACGACCCCGACGTCCCGCCGGATCAGCTGCGCAGACTGCTGCGGCAACACGATGAGCTGACAACTGCGTTCACCCGGGCCTGGACCTTGATCGAGGCCGCCGACCTGGTCGGTGACCTGTGGTCGGTGCCCGCGTACCTGCGTCGCTGCGCACCCTGGCTGTCTCGCGAGGAGGTACGGGCGCTGCAGCGCGACGACCCGCAGGCCTGGACCGTCTCCGATCTGCCGCTGCTGGATGCGGCCCGACTACGGCTCGGGGATCCAGAGTCGGTGGCCCGCAAGCGTCGCCGCGAGGCAGCCGTGGCCGCGGAACGGGAGGTCCGAAACCGGGTCACCGAGAGCATCATGGAGAACCTGGAGGGCTACGCCGAGGACGTGATCATGCTCAAGGGCAGGGATCTCCAGGAGGCCCTGATCGACGAGGCTGGGCTGCCGAGCACCGAGCCGGATCTGCTCGCGGGACCGTTCTCCCACGTGATCGTCGACGAGGCACAAGAGCTGACCGACGCCGAGTGGCAGATGCTGTTGCGCCGGTGCCCGTCGCGCAGTTTCACGATCGTCGGCGACCGGGCTCAGGCGCGCCACGGGTTCACCGAGTCCTGGCCGGAGCGACTGGCTCGGGTCGGCCTCGATCAGGTTGAGCTCGCCACCTTGACCGTGAACTACCGGACCCCGGCGGAGGTGATGGCCGCCGCCGAGCCGGTCATCCGGACCGTCATCCCCGATGCGAACGTGCCGACCTCGATCCGGCGTGCCGGGGCCCCGGTCGCGTACGGATCGCGCGCCGACCTGGGCAGGATCATCGACGACTGGCTCGCCACCCATGCCGAGGGCACGGTCTGTGTGATCGGCGACCCGACGGTCACCGACACCGTCCGGGTGCGTTCACTGTCACCGCAGGATGTGAAGGGACTCGAGTTCGATCTGGTCGTGCTGGTCGACCCCGACCTGTTCGGGACCGGGGTCGAGGGCATCGTCGATCGCTATGTCGCCATGACCCGCGCCACTCAGCAACTGGTCATCCTCACCAGTCCCTGAACTCGCGGATCGGTGGCAGGCTGACAGCCTCACTGGATCCGAGGATTGCCCTGCCATCTCCTGCCATCTGACGCTCGCTGTATCTGAAAACGCATCCGCCGGTCCTTCAGTCACCATTCCCTGTCACCGGGAGCGCCAGCATGTCTGTCAAAGCACGTCCCACTCTCGTCTTTGCGACGAACGCCTGGAAATCGCCCAGCAGCGTGACCAATATCCAGGGGATGGTTCGCGATCCTGAGACCGGGGACTACTTCATCACTCAGGCCCGCAATGTCCGCGGCCAGAGCATGCAGAATGTCGTGATCCGGCGGCACCACGCCAACCTCAAATACGTCGACCGACGCATCATCACCAAAGGTGGACACGCATCCTCGATCGGCGTCGAACAAGACGGTCGGACCATGATCTGGCTCGGACACAAAGCCAAGGGGACGGGCCGCTTCTCCTACGATTCCGGCCAGAACAGCTTCCAAGTGATCGGGTCGCTGCCGAAAGAGGGCGACATCTCCGTCCATGGTGACGTCGCTTGTATCCGCAATGGCCACCGCTACCGCGGCTACCGGCTGTCCGATGCCAAATCCGGCCGCACCACCAAACTGTTCGACTTCCGCATCCCCCGATGGGCCAAGACGAAGGACAAGAAGGAGCGTTTCCAAGGCCACGTGGTGGTATCCCAGGGACCCGACGAAGGCCTGGTCCTGGTCCACCGCGACGTGGGCACCAAGAAGGAGTCGCGGGCGATGGCGTTCACGTTCACCGGGGACAAGGTGGCCGAGATCGACACGACGGACATGGGTGACGAGGCCGAGGGCTTCCTCGTCGAGGAGAAGAACGGCAGCTGCCGGGTGTGGGTGGTGAAACGCACCGGGCGCGCCGACAAGAAGCGGACGGTGGTCGCGACCTTGTGGCTGGATGCCCTGACTCTGGCGCCCATCGATCCTGTGATCACCGACCTGGAGCTCAAGCCCACCGCCCTCGCCACGGAGATCGCGGCTGTGTTCAGGCGGCTTGGCGTGCCGAAAGCGCTCAAGGCGGCGTCGACGATCAAGGCGGCGCGCGGTGGGTACGTGTCCCGCTACACCTACTACGTACAGCGGTGGCTGATCGCGCTCGACTACTACCATTCCGCGCACGACGGCAAGTGGGGCACGCTGACCCAAAAGGCCTACGACGAGTTCCGCAGCAACATCCGACCGGAGTGGCCCCCGCAAGACCTGGTCGGTCTCCCCGGCATCACCTCACTCACCCTGCTGCGCAACGCCGCCGTCAAGGCGACCCTCCAGGACCAGCTGCCGGTCCTCCCCTGAGGCCGCTCTCAGCCCGTCACGATGCCGGCGACCAGATTGATGGTGGCGGCCAGGATGACCGTGCCGAACACGTACGAGAGCAGGCAGTGCCGCAGGATCACCGACCGGTAGGCACTGGTCGAGACGTTGTTGTCGGAGACCTGGAAGGTCATGCCCAGGTTGTAGCTGAAGTAGAAGAAGTCCCGATATGCCGGAGCCTCGTCGCTGTTGAAGTCGATCCCGCCCACCGGTGCGGAGTAGTACAGATGTGCGTAGCGGGCCGCGTACATCAGGTGCAGCATGCCCCAGGTCATGAAGACCCCGAACAGCCCGAGAGCTGCCGCCACCTGCCGGCTCGCGGACTGGCCGAGCAGCAGCAGCACGATGATTCCCACGATGCTCGCCAACGCGGCCGCCACGATCACCACTTCGTCGACGAACGGGCGGAAGTCCTCCCGTTGGCAATGAGCCCGGGTGGCCCCGCTGGACATCGGCCAGAGCACGATGGCCCCGAGGACGACGAAGGTGGCCGCCATCGCCCCGATGCCGCAGAGCACTCCCAGCGGCACGCTCGCCAGCAGTCCGACGATCGTCCCGGCGCCCAGTCCCAGCACGGCCGCGGCCGCCAGGCGTGCGGCGGCCGACCACGATGCGAACCCACTCGACATGTCGACAGCATGCCCTATGCCGCCGCTGCTCCGGCAGGTCCGGGGTGCTCGTCTGGGCGACTCGCCCGACAGCGGGCCTGAGTTCTTTCGAGAGTCCTCTTAGATAAGGTGCCTAGCCAGCAGGGTCGACCTGAACCGGCGACACCGCGGCGGCGGGACAGACAACGAAGGAGTTGTGAATGAGCAGCCCGGGCATCGACCAGGGAGCCCCGGCTCCGCCGTCGCGACAGACGATGCGTCGGGTGGCCTTCGCGAGCTTCGTCGGCACCGCCATCGAGTACTACGACTTCTACATCTACGGCACCGCCGCGGCGCTGGTGTTTCCCAAAGTGTTCTTCCCGGAGCAGACCCCGGTCATCGCGGCGCTGCTGTCGTTCGCGACCTTCGGTGTCGCCTTCTTCTCTCGCCCGGTCGGTGCCGCCATCTTCGGCCATTTCGGCGATCGCATCGGACGTAAGCGCACCCTGGTCGCCACCCTGCTGATCATGGGCTTCTCCACCATCGCGGTCGGGCTGATCCCGCCCGCCGCGATGATCGGCGTCCTCGCCCCGATCCTGCTGGTGTTCTTCCGCTTCACGCAGGGCTTCGCCGTCGGCGGCGAGTGGGCGGGTTCGGCGTTGCTCAGTGCTGAGTACGCCGCTCCGGAGAAGCGCGGCTTCTACGGCATGTTCACCCAGCTGGGCGTCGAGGCGGGTCTGCTGCTCACCAACCTGATCTTCCTCGTGGTCAGCACCACCATCGGCGAGGCCAGTGACGCCTTCCTCAGCTGGGGCTGGCGGCTGCCGTTCCTCTTCAGCGCCGTCCTGGTCGCCGTCGCGCTCTATGTGCGACTGAACATCGAGGAGACGCCGGTGTTCAAGAAGGAGAAGGACAGCCACTCGGTGTCCAAGGTCCCGCTGGGCGACCTGTTCCGCAACCAGCCCAAGCAGGTGCTGTTCGGTGCGGGCTGCATGGTCGGTGTCTTCACCTTCAGCTTCATGGGCGGCACCTATCTGACTGGTTATGCAAGCCGGGTGTTGGAGCATCCCCGCTGGTTGGTGCTGCTCGCCGGTGCGCTCGGCGCCGTCGCGATGCTGATCATGACCGCGATCTCGGCGGCCATGTGCGACAAGCGCGGGCGGCGGCCGATCATCCTGCTCGGCTTCGCGCTGGCCGTGCCGTGGTCGTTCGTCGTGATGCCGCTGCTCGACACCGGGTCGCCTGCGTTGCTGATCCTCGGCATCATGGGCACCTTCGGCATTCTCGGCATCACCTACGGCCCGATGGCCTCCTTCATCCCCGAGCAGTTCCACACCCGCTACCGCTACACCGGCGCCGGCCTGGCGTTCAACCTCGCCGGCATCCTCGGCGGTGCCGTGCCACCGCTGGTCGCGACCGCGCTGCTGACCACATACGGCAGTTGGGCGATCGGCGCGATGCTGGCTCTCCTGGTGGGCGTGAGCCTGGTGAGCACCTACGCCTTGAAGGAGACCCAAGGGGTGAGCATCCAGGGCTGATCTCCTCGGGAGGCGACCCCCGGCTTCGGGAGCCATCAGCGGTCCTGGGGCTCGCGTCCCGGGGCATTGTGGCTTTGACCTGACCTGTTGGCGCCCGGGTCCGGTCACGTGTAGGTCGTGTCCCGGACCCGGAAACCGGCCGGGAATCCATCCAACGCCGCAGATTCCGGAGCCCTGGTGTGAGCCCTGCGGTCGTCCGTGGCCCGGCGGCGTCAGGTGTACGCGGCTGACGCGCACCTGCCGGTCGTCCGTGGCCCGGGGGCGCCAAACCTCCGCGGTTCACGCCCGAGCCGCCCACTTCTGTGGCCCGGCGGCGCCAGACGCCCACGCGCACCTGCGGTCGTCCGTAGCCCGGGGCGGTGACCACCGCCGACCCACTCCGTGCCGAAGGCGAAGCACGCGGACGCGATGAAGGGCGTGTCGAAGGCCGAGCCGAGACCTTGCTGGACCTGCTCGGCATCAAGTTCGCAGGTTCCGACATCGAGGAGTTGATCCGCACCTCCTCCGCCAGCCAGTTGGAGACCTGGACCCGGCGTATCCCCACCGCCACGACCCTGGATGACATCTTCGCCTGATCCGCGACACCACGGGATGCGCGACAGTCAGCGAAGCACCATCAGAGATTCACCAGAAGCACGAAGGTCAGGGTGCCGAGGCCGACGCTGAGCAGAGTGCGACGCCCGAACAGCAAGTGTGTGGCCGCGGTGACGCCTACGGCCACGACCGCCGCGGGCAAGTGGCCGTTGCCGGCAAAGGCGGAACTGCGGAAGGTGGCCACAGCCAAGATCGACAAGATCCCGACCGGCATCCACTGAGCCATGGTCTGCACGAACACCGACTCCCGCAGCGGGTTCAAGATCGCGAACGGCAGAGCCCGCAACGCCACGGTGATGACGAACACGATCACCATCACCGCCGCCAGATAGCTGGTGTCAGGCATGCACACCACCCCGATCCCGGCGGGCCGTGACGGCGTACCGGATGATCAAGGCGGCCACAAACAGCAGCAATCCGACGAACAGCGTGGAACCCGGCGCCACCACCAGAGCCGCGGCAAAGGTCATTCCGGCGAGCAGCAACGACGGCACTTGCCGGCGCGTCCGGCAGGCGTCGAGGGTCAGGGTCACGAACAGCGCGCACAGCGCGAAGTCCAGGCCCGCCACCTGCGCCGGCAGCAAGGAGCCGATCACCACGCCGGTCAACCCACCACCGACCCAGTAGAGCTGAAAGGCGACCTGCATCGACAGCAATCGCCACGATGACCACACCCCGGGGTTCGCGACGGTGACCGCGTACGCCTCGTCGATCAACGCATACACCGAGTAGCTGCGGGCGAGCGGATGGCGGACCACCCGCAGCGGGAACGAGAAGGCATAGAAGACGTGCCGGAAGTTCACCAGGAACGTGGTCAACGCGATCGTGGCCAACGGGGTCGCGGTCACCATCAGTCCGACCAACAACAGCTCCAACGACCCGGCAAACGCAGCGATCGACAGCGCCGGCGCCACCCACCACGGCAGCCCGGCCTGCAACACCAAGAGGCCATAGGCGATGCCAAGCGGATACATCCCCAGCCCGGCCGACAACGACATATGGACACCCGCTGCAGCCTCCGCTCGGCGCAAAGACAGGACCTGATCTGACACGACGGCAACGATGACAGACTCAGCCCGCCATTCGATTGCCAATACTTCTGACGCAAGACCCTGCGATGCAATGATTCAGCATGGATAAGACTGACCAAGCAATCATCGCTCTTCTCCAGCAGGATGCCCGGATGCCGAACACCGTGCTTGCCGATCGGGTGAACCTCACCCCGGGTCCCTGTCTGCGCCGGGTGCAACGCCTCGAATCCGACGGCGTCATCGTTGGTTACCGCGCCCAGCTCGACCCCGTCGCCATCGGCCAGGGCTTCGAGGTCATCCTCGACATCGAGCTGACTCGCTTCGACAAGACCAGCGTGGAGCACTTCGAGACAACCATGGCCGCCTTCGACGAGGTGCTTGAGCTCTATCGGATGTTCGGCTCGCCCGACTACTACGCCCGGATCGCCGTCGCCGATCTCCCGACCTACGAGACCTTCCTCACCGACCACGTCCTCACCATCCCCGATGTCCGGCGCGTGTCCTCACGATTCCCGATGAAGACCGTCAAGTCGCTTCGGCCCAGCGCGAGATAGCAGCAGCCCGTCCGAGCACTTGAGTTCCGTCGCTCACGTTTTCGATAATCCGCCACGCCATGGCACGCTGAGCGCTCCTAACGCGCGGGAGGCGAATCGGTGTGGCAGATTATCGAAATCGCGGGGCCGCTCGACCCGCGATGAGAGCTTGTGCCGTCTGCCGCGCGACCTGCATCGGCTCTGCAAAGGAACGGGTACCAAGCGTGACGAGCGCACCCTCGAGCAGCAACAGGAGCTGACGGGCCAATAGCTCGGGATCAGCCAGCCCTGCCTCGGTGCAAAGCTGGCAGAACCGTCGCAGCATCCACGTCTTCTGGGCAGTCACCTCGACCGGAATGGACTGCCCGGCGTCCTCCGGGCCGGCTTCAGCTCGCGCATTGACAGCACTGCAGCCCTTGGTGGATCGACCCGTGTACCAGAGGTCTGCGGCATCGAAGACCGCAAGCACCCGGTCCGCACCTGCCTCCGGGTGCTCTTCGAGGCAATGCTCGAGATGGTTGCGCCATTGATCCTCACGTCGCTTCAGGTAGGCGAGAACAAGCCCGTCCTTCGACCCGAAGCGTTCGTACAGGGTCTTCTTCGTCACTCCCGACTCCTCAGCGATCCGGTCGACACCCACCGCATGCAGCCCGTGAGCGTAGAAGAGCGCTGATGCGGTCGCCAGGACCCTCTCGGCCGCCGGCGTGAGATGGCCGAGAGAGTCGTATTCGAGGGCCATCCGGATGTTGTACCACGACGGGCTGCAGGTTCAGGACAAGGTAAACAGATCTGTATAGTCATCGCGACAACGGGTCGCCGTTGACGCCACGCCTGGTGGCGCACCCGAGAGGAGATATCCGATGACAGAGCAGGTACGGACGCTGGTCGTCCCCACGTTCGGCGACCCCGAGGTCTACTCCGAGCAGTGGGCCGACCAGTTCACCCCGGGACCGGGCCAGGTGCTGGTGAGACTGACTGTCTCCGGGGTGAACTTCCTCGACGTCGCACAGCGCACTGGCGCGACCCCGGTCCTGGCGCCGTTCGCGGCGGGTGTGGAGGGTGTCGGCGTTGTCACGACACTCGGCCAAGACGTCACCGGCTTCACCACCGGTCAGCGGGTCGGCTGGCTGGCCGGTGGCCAGGGCAGCTTCTCCGAGTACGTCGCCGTCGCCGCCGACAAGCTCGTCGCCATCCCTGACCACATCGATGACGAGACTGCCGTCGGGGCGCTCATGCAGGGCGTGACTGCGCACTACCTGACCACCGACACGTTCCCCGTCGGCCAAGGCGACGTCGTCGTCGTGCATGCCGCGGCGGGCGGGGTCGGCCAGCTGCTCACCCAGATCGCCAAGCTCAAGGGCGCAACCGTCATCGGCACCACCTCGACCGCCGAGAAGGCCGAGATCGCCAGGGTCAACGGCGCCGACCACGTCTTCGGCTACGACGACTTCGCCGACCGCACCCGCGAGGTCAGCGACGGGACCGGCGCATCGGTGGTGTACGACGGCGTCGGTGCCACCACCTTTGCCGACAGTCTCCGCTCCCTACGCATCCGCGGCACGCTCGTCGCCATCGGCAGCGCCAGCGGTCCCGTCCCACCCATCAATGTCAACGCCCTGAACTCTGGCGGATCCCTCTACCTCACCCGCCCCACGGTGATGCACCACATCAGCACATCTGCGGAGCTGAACGGTCGCGCCGCCCAGGTCTTCGACTGGATCACCTCAGGGAAGCTCGGCGTCTCCATTGGCGCACGCTATCCGATCGCCGAGGTCGCGGAGGCTTTCCGCGCCCTCGAGTCACGCCGTACGGTCGGCAAAGTCGTGCTCCGTCACTGACCCACACCACGAACGGACGCACGAGAAGGAGGTACGGCACCTGATTCGGCCGTAAACAGGTGCCGTACCTCCTTCTCGTCGGTCAGTCGAGAGCGAAGAGTCCCATCGAACTGTCGGGCCGATGCTGGTGCTTGACCGCACGAGGGCTGACGAACCGGATCAGATTCCAGATCGTGCCGGCCTTGTCGTTGGTGCCTGAAGCCCGGGCGCCACCGAACGGCTGCTGGCCGACGGTCGCGCCGGTCGGCTTGTCGTTGACGTAATAGTTGCCTGCCGTGTAGCGCAGCGCCTGATCGGACTCGGCGATCGCCGCCTCGTCGGTGGCGAAGACGGCACCGGTCAAGCCGTACTCGCTCGTGGTGTCCACCAAGTCAAGAACCGAGTGCCAGTCGGCATCATCGTAGACGTGGACGGCCATGATCGGACCGAAGTACTCCTCCACCAGATAAGGGCTTCGGGGGTCACTGACCTCGAGCAGGGTCGGCTCCACGAACCATCCGCGTGACCCGTCGGTGTGCCCTCCGACGAGCACCACACCCTCGCGACGGGCTTGGGCAAGCACCGCCTCTTGCTTGGCGTGCTGGCGTGAATTGATCACCGCTCCCAGGTGGATCCCCGGCCGCGTCGGGTCGCCAACCTTCAACACGGCGATCTGGTCGATCAGCTGCTCCTTCAAAGCGGGCCAGAGACTGCGTGGGGCATAGACCCGGGAGACCGCGGCGCACTTCTGTCCCTGATATTCGTAAGCGCCGCGTACGCAGGCGACGGCGGCCGCGGCGACATCGGCCGAGGGGTGGATCAGCACATAGTCCTTGCCACCGGTCTCCCCACGATCCGCGGATAGTCCCGATAGCGAGCGATGTTCGCGCCGACCTCGCCCCAGATGTGCCGGAAGGTCTGCGTCGACCCGGTGAAGTGGACCGCGGACAGGTGCGGGTGCGGTAGCGCCACGCCGCCGATCGCCGGACCGGATCCGGTGATCAGGTTGACCACACCATCGGGGAGTCCCGCTTCCCGCAGCAACTGCAGCGACAGGTGGGCGACCAGCGTGGCGCTTTCGGCCGGTTTCCAGACGACCGTGTTGCCCAGCAACGCCGGTCCGAAGGCGAGGTTGTTCATCGAAGCGAAGTTGAAGGGCGATACCGCGAACACGAAGCCCTCGAGCGGCCGGTAGTCCACCCGGTTGTCGACTCCCGGAGTGTCGATCGGCTGCACACCTTCCGGAGCCTTGGCATTGGCGGCGTTGGCGACCAGGAAGTCGGCCACCTCGGCGACATCGCCGTCGGCCTGCGCCGCCGTCTTCGACAACTCCAGCATCGTGGCCGCGATCAAGCGATCGCGCCATGACCCGGACGAGATCATCTCCGCAGCTCGCAGGAACGGCTCGACGCGGGCTTGACTGCTGCGACGCTTCCAGTCGACGGCGGCGCTCTCGGCCGCGCCGATCGCGGACTCGACATCGGCCGGCGAGGCAACGTGAAAACGACCGAGGGTCGCCGCGTGGTCGTGCGGGGGACGGATCGATGAGGTGACGTGGCTGCGTACCTCACGACCGCCGATGATGAGTGGCAGGTCGAACCTGGCTCGGCGCAGTTCGTCCAGGGCTGCCTCAAGCCCTCGTCGTTCGGCGGTCCCGACTCCGTAGGTGCGGGCCGGGGCAGGTGTGGCTTCATCGATCAGGTCGGCAGTCACGAGACTCTCATCTTTCGTGTTCGGGAGTGCCTCGACCTTAGGGTCGTGCCTTGGCCAGGCACCGCTGCCGGATGCGGAAAGATCGGCGCCGGTTTCGACTTCTGTAAGGTCCGCGCCGACGATATCCACAATGAGGAGGGCGGCATTCGGCCCGACAGCGCTGAGGTTCAGGTGGCCGTCGACCGGCTGGCAGCGACCCTGGATCTGTCGGTGCTGATCGAGGATCGACGGCAACGACCCGTGTGGTGGAGCACCCGTGGCCCGGTCGATCAGACCCGCACCTCGACCATCCTGGATCGTCATGTGGACCGGCAGGCTGCCGATGTCGTCCGTGAGCTGCGGTTGGATCGCGCTGACGGCCCAGTCCGTACGCCGGCCATGCCTGAGCGCGGCATGTGTGCCCGCTGGTGCGTACCGGCCCGCCACGACGAGCACCTGGTCGGCTTCTTGTGGGTGCTGGACCCCGACAGCCTGATCACCGACGAGCACCTGGCGCTGCTGCAGGAGTGCGCTGACCCTGGCGGCGGAGGTGCTGGCTGCGTCATCAGCAGCGGCGGCGGATCAGCGACGGCGTCGCGAGGAGCTGATCGGCATCCTGCTGTCGCGCTCCGACAGCGACGCAGCCGCCGAACTCGCCCGTCTGGAGCACCTTCCTCACGACGTACGCGTCCAGGTCGAAGCACCGGCCAAAGCCGGAGGCTGGGTGCTGCCGGAGGGGATAAGCGCGCAGGTCGTCACCCGCCGACCACGGCGGCGACGTTGCCGCTGCTGCCCAGTCCCTGCATGTGCATCGGACAACCCTGTACTACCGGATGGAACGGATCCAACAGCTGACCGGAGTCGACATCCGGCGCGGTGACGACAGCGTCCACCTGCAATTGGCGCTCTGGCTCGACGCCTACCGCTCAGTCACCATCGGCGTTGGTTCTTGAACCAATGCCGGTCCCAGACGGGCTTTTGCTCTCCCCACCGTCGTCCTCCCAGTGCGACAGCCGTCCGGCAAGGTCGAGGTCGCGTGACTCCTCCAAGATCGCCCGTCCGGTGGCAGCCTTGCTCGGACTGGCCGCGACGAGCATCGCGTGACGGGCAGTCCTTTCGTCCCACTCAGGCGGCACCACCAGCAGCAGGAGAACGCGACTCACTCGGGGTGACGTGCTTCTCAGCATGACCAGGTGAGTGTCGTCCTTCGGGAACGAGCCGAGGCTGACGAAGACCCGGTCGGCCTGAATCCGACGACGAACGTTCCGGTCCCAGTCCGGGGTGGAGTAGATGACACGGCAGATGCGTCCGAACGCCGACGGGAAGTGGTTCACGAGATCGAGGACCTCGGGCACCAGGTCGCGGCTGTAGGGCCACCACGCCCCGTCCACCGCACCGGACCCCGTCGATGGCTTGAGCCGGAGCCGGAGCGGGCGCTCCCCCGGCAACGCCGTGGTGGTCGGGGGCGCGGCGACAGTCCGTCTTGATGGCGTCGAGTGGGCGCGGTGCACGAGACTGGGCATGACGTCCTCAGTTCCACCTGGTCCTCGGATGGGTCCGGCGGAAGCACTGGGATCAAGTGGCTGAAGCCTACTCTCCGAGTGGAAACCGGCTACGACGACCGGTTCACCGGCCGAACGGACCGAGGAGAACGCAGTGAGGTGCGTGCCTGGGCGTCGGACACGGCGACGTAACTTCCGGTCGCGACCACCAACCCGCATCGACCGTCCACTACACGGTGGCGAGCAGCTCCTCGACAAGGGTCTGCAGTGCCGCGATCTTGTCCGCGGGCAGCGGGCTGAACGGCCGGCGCGGGGTGCCCACCGAGAAGCCCGCGATCTCGGCAGCGGCGTAGACCGACTGGACATAGTCGCCCTGATCGAGGTGGGACATCAACGGCTCCAGCGGTCGCCAGAGCTCGCGCGCCTGAGCCCACTCTCCGCGCATGGCGGCTTCGACGAAAGCGGCGCATGCCGTCGGAGCGATATTCGCGCCACCCCAGATGACGCCCGCAGCACCTGCGTAGAGTGCGTAGGCCGCGAGGGTGTCGCTCCCGTTCAGCACCGGCAGACCGGTGCGGATCAGCTCTGCCTCCGCACCCAGGTCGCCCCTGCTGTCCTTGACAGTCACGAAGTTCGGGATCTCGGCGACGAGCCTGCGGAACAGCTCGGGCGAGATGGTCGGAACGGCACCCCCGGGAACGTTGTAACCGATGATCGGCAACCCGCCATCGCCGACGGTCTCGTAGAACGCGAACACATCGTCATCGCTCCGCGGGCCCTCGAAGAAGGGCGGCATCACCATCACGCCGTCCACACCATTGTCGGCAGCGTGTCGGGTGCGAGCCACCACGTCTTCGACCAGAAGCGCGGAGGTCTGCGCCATCACCTTCGCCCGGCCGTTGATGATCTTCGCGCCGCGGGCCACCAGCTCCGCTGACTCTTCTGGCGTGAGGTAGACGTGAATGCCGGTGCCAGAACTGAGCAGGAAACCCTGGATTCCTGCCTCGATGTAGCGCTCGATGTTCTCCTCGAGCCGGCCGAAGGCGATCTTGCCATTCGTGTCGAAAGGGGTGGCCAGGGCGATGTTCAGGCCAGGAAACTGAAAGTCCGACACACGTGCTCCTCATCTGGGCATGGATTGATCTCAGGCGAGATTGTCCCCCACAGCTCGCGCACGTCGATCAGCGGACCCCCTCTTCGGCGTACGGCTGGTCGTCGAGGATGCGCTGATAGCCCATCCGGGACAGGTCGAGGGTCTGGTAGGAGCCTCGGGTGATGAGCTCGGCGAGCCCGCGCCCGATCGCGAGCGCATGCATGAAGCCGTGGCCGGAGAAGCCGCACGCCACGTAGAAGTTGTCCAGCTGACCGGGCCAGTTGCCGAGGATCATGTTGCCGTCGAACCGGTTCTGGTCATACAGTCCGGTCCAGGACTCGCGCAGCGTGAGCCGACCCAGACCGGCGAACCGGTCCGCCATCGCGGGTACGACGCGATCGGTGTAGTCGCTGGCGTCGATGGTGAAGTCCTCGCCACCGGGGTGGTCGAAGTCGACCTTGCCGACCGAGACACCGTCCCGATAGGCATGCACCGCCAAGCCGTCGACATCCTTGACGAACGGCAGGTGGTTGGCGTCGTGCTCTGTCTCGATGTAGTGCTCGTGCCGACGCATCGGTTCCACCGGGATCGACATGCCGAGCTGCCCGGCCAGCTCGGGCGCGTGTACGCCAGCAGCGTTGACCACCGAGTCGACCGCGATCACCCGGCCAGAGGCCAGCTGGACCGCGCGTACGACCGCGCCGGTCTGATCGAACCCGACGACGCGGTCGGTGAGGAATTCGACCCCCGCCGCCTCGGCTTTGGCCTTGAGCACGGAGAAGAAGACCTTTGGGTTGAGCCAGCCGTCCCGGGGCGACAAGACGCCGGCTGCGAGGTCGGTGCTGACCAGCCCGGGATAGCGGGCGATGAGCTCGGCCTGCTCCAGCCACTCAGCCTGGACTCCGCAGGCCAGGTGGGTCTCGTAGTTGCCGGCCAGGGTCTCCAGGTCGGCGGGTCCGACGATGAACAGATAGCCGTTGGGCCGCCAGCTCAGCTCCGGCGGCGGGGTGCCGTCGATGGTCCCCCAGGCCTGCCAGTCCTCGATCACATCAAGGGTGTACTGCGACATGAGGATGTTCTCGGGGCGCGTGAAGAGCTGGCGTACGCCACCGGAGCCCTTGCCGGTCGCCGCCTTGGCATAGCTGTAGTCGGGCTCGACGACGATCACGTCGAGACTGGGTTCGGCGGTCTTCAGGTGCAATGCGGCGGCACAGCCGACCGCTCCGGCGCCGATGACGACGACCGTGGTCATGTTCAATATCCTTTGCTAGTAACGAAAATGGTGGAGGATCGCGGCACTCGTGGACCTCTGTGCAGTCAGCTGCGACGGGTCCGGTAGAAGCTGGCAGCGGATGGCGGGAGTGGCGTACGGCCGCGTACGTGGTCGGCGATCTTCTCCGCCATCATCATCACCGGCGCGTTGATATTGCCCGTGATCACCTTCGGCATGATCGACGCATCGGCAACCCGGATACCGCCGACCGCTCGCAGCCTGCCGTGCTCATCGACCACAGAGCCCACCTCAGAACCCATCCGGCAGGTGCCCGACGCGTGGTACGACGTGCCGACCGCACGGCGTACGAACGCCTCCAGGTCGGCGTCGCTTGAGCAGTCCGGCCCGGGCGTGAGCTGGACCGGGTGGTACTTCTGCCACGCCGGCTGTTGGACGAGCTCGCGGGCAAGCTTGACCCCGTCAACCAGGTCACGCAGATCCTGGTGTTCCTGCAGGTGGTTGAACACCACCGACGGTTGGTCGGCCGGATTGGCCGAACGCAGCGTGACGGCACCGCGGCTCAAGGGTCGGGCCAGGTCCATCCAGAACTGGAACCCGGGCACCGGCACCAGCTTGCCGCGCCGCAACTGCCGGGTGAGTGGCAAGAACTCGTACTGCATGTTCGGATGAGTCACGTCTTCGCGGGTGCGGAGGAAGGCACCGGTCTCGAAGAAGTTGGTCGTGGCCAGACCCTGCTTCTTGATCACGTACTCCAGGCCCATCCGCGGTCGCTTCAGCAGCCCGATCTGGCTGGTCAGCGAGTCCTCGTACGCGGAGCCGAACTGGATGTCCACCCCGGGATGGTTCTGCAGATTCGCGCCCACGCCGTCGTCGGCGGCCACCACCGTGATGCCGTGCCGCCGCAGCTCGTCGGCCGGCCCGATCCCGGACAGCATCAGCAGCTTCGGTGTCTGCATCGCACCGGCGCACATGACCACCTCGCGGTCGCACCGGATGGTACGCGTCTTGCCCTTCTCGACCAGGGTGACTCCCCCGGCGCGACCGTCCCGGACGATGATCGAGGTGACCAACCGACGGGTCAGCACGGTGAGGTTCGCGCGCTTCGCCGCGGGCCGCAGGTAGGCCTTCGACGAGCTCCAACGCACGCCCTGATCGATGAACGACTGAGCAATGTGCAGACCTTCTTGCCGATAGGCATTGTGGTCGGCGGCGACGTGGAAGCCGGCCTGTTCACCGGCCCGCAGGAAAGCGTCGTAGAACTGATGCGCGGCTCTCGCGCGAGTCACGTGCACCGGGCCCTCGCTCCCCCGCCACTCGTTCCCACCCTCGGCAAAGGTCTCCATCGTGCGGAAGTACGGCAGGACGTGCGCGTAGTCCCAGTCGGTGAGGCCGTCTTCGGCCCATTGCTCGAAGTCCATCGGGTTGCCGCGGTTGAAGATCATCGCGTTGATCGACGACGAGCCACCGATCACCCGACCGGCCTTCTCATCGATCGTCTTGTCGCCGGCGTGAGGTTCCGGACCGGACTGGATCCCCCAGCCGATCCGCTTGTTCTGGTAGACGAACGGCAGCCCGCCCGGCATCGTGATCATCGGATTCCGGTCCTGCCCGCCGGCCTCGACCAGCAGCACCCGGACCGAGGGATCCTCGCTCAGCCGGGATGCCATGACGCAGCCCGCCGTACCCGCGCCAACCACGATGTAGTCGTACGAGTCTGTCATCAACATCTCCTCATGGTTGCTCACGCCGAGCCCGTCCCGAGTGCACTGGCGAACTGCGTACTCACGGTACGAGGACACGTGGCGTCACGGCTGCTACGTCAAGGGGAAGCTCGCGACCAGATTTCGACTCTGGTCGAAGCCCTCATCCAGGCGGGTCAAGTACGGGCTCACGCATCCCGAAGCGTCTGTCGCCGTTCCCATGCCACCAGGCCTCAGCTTGTGCGGGCGCGGTGCCGTCGACCAGGTCTATTGGTCGCCAACCATGCAAGAGGATTGCATGATTCACTGCAAATTCGTGCGATTGTGTTTCGCGCTTGCAGCCTCAAGAATCGTGGACAGCACACTACGGCCGACCGCACAGCCGCTCAGCAAAAGCGCCGGCCGCACCTAAACCCCATCCGCCCTAACCGCACACAACGACTGGGAGAGTTCACGTGAGCAGCAGCACCCCCGACATCCGTCTCGCCAGCAAGCAGACAGCATTCAGCGAAATCCCGATTGTTGACGTCTCGACTCTGGTCGACGGTAGCGACCCCGAAGGCGTCGCCAAGAAGATCGGTGAAATCTGCGAGCAGGTTGGCTTCTTCTATGTCAAGAACCATGGTGTCGCCGAGGACCTGATCAAGCGCATGTACACGATCTCCGAACGCTTCTTCGACCTGCCGTTCGCAGCCAAGGATCGGCTGAGTGTCGCAAATTCGGGTCCAACACTGCGAGGCTACATTCCGACATACGGCGAAAACGTTGACCCTGAACACACGCGCGACTTCAAGGAGTGCTTCGACTTCGGCGCGGACGAGGAGGCGGTCTCCCCGTTCTTCGGTCCGAACCAGATGCCGGCGGAGCTGCCCGAGTTCGAGGCTATCTGCGCCGCCTACCACAGCGCGATGATGACGCTGGCGCGCAAGTTGATCAGTGCTATTGCGCTCAGCCTGGATCTACCGGCTGACTACTTCGAGAAGATGCAGCGCAAGCCGATCACCATTCAGCGTCTCTTGCACTACCCGCCGCAACAGGGCGAGGTCACCCAGGAGGAGATCGGTATCGGCGCACATACTGACTATGGATTCCTGACGATTCTCTCCCAAGACAGCGTCGGCGGCCTGCAGGTCCGCAACCGCGATGGCGATTGGGTCAGCGCCCCTCCTGTCGACGGCACGTTCATCATCAACATCGGCGATCTTGTCCAGACCCTGACCAACGATCGCTACAGCTCAACCGTGCATCGAGTCGTCAACACCACCGGCCGCGAACGGTATTCGATCCCATTCTTCATGGACCTGGATTTCGACGCCGTTGTGGAACCGCTGCCATCATGCGTGAGCTCGGAGAATCCTGCGAAGTACACTTCGTACAAGTGCGGAGAACACAAGTACACCCGTTTCGCAAAGAGCTACGCCCATCTGCGGGAGACCGTGGGTGCCTGATCCGATCAGACCGTCGAGGGTAAGAGTCTGGCGCACACTGGGGACATGATCGATCGCCGCCTCCTGGTGCTCCGGACACTGGCAGAGCACCACACTGTGACTGAGACTGCGGACGTGCTGAACTACACGCCGTCCGCAGTCTCAGCTCAGTTGCGGGGCCTCGCCGAACAGCTCGGGGTCGAACTGCTCAAGCCCGACGGTCGCCGGGTTCAGCTGACTCCGGCCGGGCGTCTCCTCGTAGCACGCTCCGCAGATCTGAGTCGAGTCTGGGAAGAGATCCGCGCCGAACTCGCGGGGCATGCGGACGTCGAGCACTCGGCGCTCCGCCTATGTGGGTTCTCGACTCCGATGGCCGCGATCATGCCCAACCTGGCGATGCGCCTTCAGCTTCGCTGGCCGCACCTGCTGGTCCGGATCGAGGAAGCCAACCCAGCCGCGTGCTTCGAGATGCTCAGCACTGACGCCGCGGATCTCGCCGTCCTCGTGGCGACCCAAGACGTGCCCGCGACCGGAGACCCACGCTTCGAACAGCGCCCGCTGCTCGATGACCCTCTGGATCTGCTTGTCCGAGAAGATCATCCGATGTCATCCCGGACCTCGTTGGAACTTGCCGATCTGGCCACCGAGGCATGGATTACCGACCGTGCGGGGAGCGCCTACCACCAGCTGTTCCTGACTGCATGTCTGGCGGCCGGCTTCATGCCCAACGTCGCCCACCACGCCAGCGAATGGGACGCCGCAGCGGCGCTCGTGGCGGTCGGTCTCGGCATCGCCCTGATTCCACGGCTAGCCAAACTGCCAGCGGGGTATCCAGTCCGGCGGGTCCGGCTACGAGGCACCTCGGCCCCTGTTCGGTCGATCATCGTCGCTGTACGAGCTGGTAGCGGCAAGCACCCCCTGATCGCCGAGGCACTCGAAGAACTCGAGGCACTCGCCCGCGAGGCGCGGATCATGATGGGCTGAACCCCATTTCCGATACCTTGCCAAGGCAAGGCAGGAGGGCCGAAGGCAATCAAAGACCCTCGTTGCAGATTCCTGGCGTAGCGAGGTCGGTCCTGCCGTTCGACCTCGTCACCTGTCTGGTCATGACCGCTCGCTTCTCCTGGCTCCACGAGCCGGGCGGCTGGTGGGTGTGACGATCACCGGGCACTCGGCATGGCGCAACGCGCGACGAGCGACGCTGCCGAGACCGATCGAGCCGACAGCATGTCCGGCGTGCCGCCCGACGACGAGCAGGTCGGCGGATCGGCTGACAGAGATCAGTGTCGCGGCGGCGGGACCACGGATCACGCGCTGAGTGACCGCCACCTCCGGATGCTCGGCGCCATGGCCGACCATCGCTCGAGCGAGCCGGTCCTTCGCCTTGTCGCGCAGCAGCACCAACTCCTCCTCGTCAGGCGAGATGTAGCCGGTCGCCTCCGGTGGACCGGGCGCTTGCCACGCATGGACGGCGGTCAATCCCTCACCCCGCAGGGCGGCCTCGCTGAACGCCGTCTCGATCGCAACGGCACTGTGACCGTGGCCATCGACGCCGACGAACACGCCACCGACGTCGGCATCGGTCCGGTGGAGACCCGACTTGACGACCACCACTGGTGCATGCGACTGAGCACAGACGCGGCCGGTGGTGGATCCGGTGTGCCAGCGGCGTGCGGCTGATACCGCCCGGCGTCCGCACACGACGAGCGACGCGACATGCGACACGCCCACCATCGCCCCCGCACCGGTGTCCTCGGTCACCTCGGTAGCGATCTTGCGCGCGGGATCGAGCCGGCCGGCGGCGTAGTCGCTCATCACCTCGACGATCTCCTGTCCGGCGAGGTGTCGCTCACTCACGGTCGTCGCCGGAGACAGCGCAGTGAGGGTCACCAACGGCTCGCTGCCGTGTACCAGCCAGAGGTCGGATCCGCGTCGATTGGCTTCCGCCACGGCGTAGTCCAGGGCATCGCGCTGCTCGGCCAGCGGCGCGTCGCTGACGCCGACCACGACCGGAGCGTCGATGGGTGTCTTCTCCCGGGTCGACGGAGTGGCCCGGGCGCTCTCTGGAGTCATCTGATTCATCGGACTTTCCCTTCCTCCCGGCTCTTCCTACCGACCCTTCTTACCGACAGAGTTCTGACAACTTCAGTCTGATCGGCGGCGGACCGATCCGACAGCGTCGTTCGGCTCGGATCTGGAGGACCATCGACTGCTCGATGTCGGTATGCCGCAGAGTCTTGCCAGACGCGTCGGCGACCGGCCGGGCGCCCGCCGTCAGGCGTCCAGCGTCGCCGACCAGCGCAGCGTGCTGCCATCTTCGTCGTGGCTGAAGGTGAGGGCACCGCCGCGCCGTCTGGCGCGTCGTTCCAGATAGGCCAGTCCATTGTCGCGAATCTCGGTCGGAGAGACCGATCCGTTGTCGACGATCTGGATGACCATGTGTCGGACCGAGACCTCGACCGTGACACTGACCCGATCGGCATCGGTGTGCTTCGCGATGCTGGTCAGGCCTTCCCGAAGCACCGCCTCGGCGTCGCCGAGGACCTCTGCCTGGACCAGGGTGTCGAGCGGGCCGATGAAGACGAGATCAGGTGCGAAGCCCAACACCGGCTCGACCTCGGCGACGACCTTGATCAGGAGGGACCGCGGCGAGGCGCTCTCGGCTCTGGAGTCCTGCAACTCGAAGATCGTGGTGCGGATCTGTCGGATGGTGGCGTCCAGACTCTCGACCGCGGACTGCAGCGATTCGCGGACTGCCGGGTCACCGGCCCTGACCGCCCCAGCCTGCACGGTGAGCCCGGCAGCCCAAAGTCGCTGGATCGTGTGATCGTGGAGGTCGCGGGCGATCCGAGCCCGGTCCTCCAACACCTCGAGACGGCGCTGACTCTCTCGTCGATCGGCCAGTTCCAACACCACCGCCGCTTGGTTGGCAAAGGCCTCGGCCACCTGCAGGTCGATGTCGGTGAACGCCGGCGACCCCAGTCGGCGACCGACCACCACCGCGGCCTGCGTCTGACCGTCACGAAACAGCGGGCAGGCGAGCACCGGCCCGACGTCGAATGCCTCCTGCAGGTGGATGTAGTAGTCACCGCGGCCGGGCTCCAGGCGCAGGGCTCGGCCCTCGGCGAATGCCTCCCCGACCAGCGAGCCCGCGACCGGGTAGGTCATCCCGAGCAGTCCAGGGGCTTCCTCACCGCGCGAGACCTGAACCGTCAGCACATCCGGGTCGGCGCCGCGGAACACCACGCTGACCACATCGGCCGACGTCAGGCGGCGTACGACATCGGCGATCCGGGTCAGGTTCTGGGTCGTCGTCGCGGTGCCCTGCAGCAGGTCCCGGGTGACCTCAGCCCAGGCCCGCAGCCATTCCTGTTGCCGCCGCGACTCCTCATAGAGCCGGGCGTTCTCGATGGCCACGCCAGCGGTCGCCGCGATGGTGACGACGAGCTCCTCGTCCTCGGCGCTGAACTCCGCCGCGCCCAGACGATTGGTGAGATAGAGGTTCCCGAAGATCTCGCCGCGGGACTGGATCGGCACGCCCAGGAAGGAGGCCATCGGTGGATGCGCCGCCGGGAAGCCGGACGAACGCGGATGATCGGCGATCGAAGCGACTCGCACCGGACGGGGATCGGTGATCAAAGCACCCAGAACCCCTTTGCCTTCGGGAAGTCGGCCGATCGCTGCCACTGTCTCGTCGTCCATGCCGACGTGGACGAACTGCTCGAGCCCGCCATCGGCGCCGATCACCCCAAGTGCCGCGTACTGCGCCTGCGCGATGGCCCGCGCGGCGTCCACGATCCGCCGCAACACCCCGGCGAGCGACAGCTCGGCCACGATGGACCTGTTCAGCTCGACCAGACTCCGCAGCCGATCCTCGGCGAGCAGGCCGTCCTCTGCCGGGCGCGGCATGTCCTCCACCAGAGACGGTCCGCCCGAACCGGATCCGTCAGCGGGCTGCTGGCCAGGCATTCGGCAAGCCTATCGCCCCGTCGTCTGAGGACACCGCAAGCAGGGTGCGCAGCCAGGGTGATTCCCACTTCGCACCATTTGATGCGACTTCGCATGGGGTGTACGTGGTGCGCAGTAGCAGCAGCTGGTGCGAAGTGGGGGTCGGGGGCCGGGTGGTCGGAGGTCGGGTTCAGCGCCAGGCTGATCGGCGCCAGGAGTCGGGTCCAATACGCAGAGGTGCCCGCAGGCCGGCTGATCGATCGAGCCAGCCCGAGGTCCCGGCGCTCGCCGCCGGCCGCTCCTGTTGGTCCGTGGCCGTGGCCAAGGCCGGACCGGAGTCCCGACTCACAGCCGAGCATGCGGCCAGCACGGTGAGCATGGCCGCGAGCTCTTCCGGCGTCGGGTTCCCCCGCAGGATGGTGATCACAGCGGGATGTTCCCGTGCTTCTTGGGTGGCAGGGACGCACGTTTGGTATGCAGCAGCCGGAGCGCTCGGACGATCTCGGTCCGGGTCTCATGCAGCTCGATCACCCCGTCGACGGAGCCTCGTTCGGATGCACGCTGGGCGGTCGGCCAGGCCAGGGTGATGTCGGCGCCGAGTCGCTTGGAGCCCATGACTTCGTAGGCGCCGCCGTACGCACTGCGGGTGATCACCGTGACCAGCGGGACGGTCGCCTCGGCATAGGCGTAAGCCAGCTTCGCTCCGCGACGGACGATGCCACCGCGCTCCTGGTCGGTGCCCGGCAGGAAACCTGGCACGTCGACGAAGGTGATCACCGGTGTGTTGAAGGCATCGCAGGTGCGGATGAAGCGCGCCGCCTTCTCGGCGGCGTTGATGTCGAGACAGCCGGCGAAATGCAGCGGCTGGTTGGCGACCACGCCAACACTGCGGCCGTCGATCCTCCCGTAGCCGACCACGATGTTGGGCGCATAGCGCGCCTGGATCTCGCAGAACTCACCGTCGTCCAGCACCCGGCTGAACACCTCATGCATGTCGTACGGCAGGTTCGACGCATCAGGGATCAGCGTGTCCAGGACCAGGTCCTCCTCGGTCGGCTCCTCCCCCAGATCCAGGTCACCGACGACGTCATAGACAGGCGGATCCTCCAGGTTGTTCTGCGGCAGATACGAGAGCAAGTCCTGCAGGTAGCCGATCGCATCGGTCTCGTCGGTGCCGAGGTAGTGCGCACTGCCCGACGTCGTCACGTGCATGCGGCCACCGCCGAGCTCATCCCTCGAGACCTCTTCGCCGGTGACGGACGTGAGCACGTCGGGTCCGGTGACGAACAGCCGCGACTCCTGCTCGACCATCACCACGAAATCACTCAGTGCGGGTGCGAGGGCTTGCTCACCGGTCACCTCGCCCAGAACCAGCGAAAGCTGTGGGATGACTCCGGAGGCATGGACACTGCGACGGAAGACCTCGGCGTACGGGCCGAGCGGCACCACGCTCGCCCCGATCCGAGCATCGCCGCCGTCATAGATGCCGATCAGCGGACAGCCGGTCTTCAGCGCCGCATCAATGAGCTTGACGATCTTCATGACGGCGACCTCGTCCGGGCCTCCTTCGACCACCACGGTGCCGTCCTGACTGAAGACGCAGACCTGCCGACCGTCGATGGTGCCCAAACCGGCGATCACGCCGTCACCGGGCGGTAGGCCCGGGGCCATCCTGTTCAACTCCAGGAAGCTGCCCGGGTCGAGCAGCAGGTCGATCCTCGACCGCGCGGCGGACGGCCCGCCCATCGCACTGCTCACGGGTGCCCATCCTCTCCGAGCGGCAGAGCCTCTCCGCCCAGCGGCAGGGTTCGCCGGAGATAGCCGTCGAGAACCTCGTGGAGCAGTGCCCGAACCGCCTCGGCCGGTCGGGACAGGGTCTGTCCGGACGCCGTGCCGAGTGACACATGCACCGTCAGGGCCGGCGTCAACCGCCGACGAATGAGGTTGCCGCGTCGGACGACCCGTTCGGCGACCGACTCCGGGAGGATGGTGGCACCCAGTCCGGCCCGTACCGCTCTGGTTGCCAGCGTGAGAGTCTCGACCTCGGCGACCACATTGGCGGCGGCCGAAGCGCCGGTCAGGGCATCTTCGACGACCTGCCGGATGGTGTGACTAGGTCCAGGCAGCAGCAGCGGCACCTCTACCAGGTCGGAGACGGCGAGCTCACCCTCCTGCCCCGTTGTCGGAAGGAGATCGGGCGGACCCACCAGGACAAGATCCTCACTGAGCAGCGGCTCGAAGTCCACGCCGCGGATGGGCCCTCGGCCATAGAGCAGCGCCATGTCCATCCGCCCGGTCATCAAGGCCTCACTGAGCACCCCGCCGATCTCGTCGATCCGGAGCAGGACGCGTGGATGCCGGGCCCGGACGACACTGAGCAGCGGCAGGGCGAGAGCGTTGACCGTGCTGTAGGGGGCGAGGCCGACCGTCACTCCCCCGGCGAGTTCTCGTCCGACCACCTCGACGTCGGCATGGGCCTGCTCCAGCTGGCGCAGGATGGTGCGGGCGTGACGATAGAGCTCCCGCCCGGCCTCGGTGGGCTCCACCCCCTGCTTGCTGCGCGACAGCAGCCGCTGGCCGAACTGCGCCTCGAGAGCGGTCATCTGCTGGCTCAGCGCCGGCTGAGCAATATGCATGAGGTCGGCGGCGCGAGTGATGCTGCCGGCGTCGACCACCCTCACGAACGAGTAGAGGCGGCGGGTGTCCACTGCTCCTCCTCCCTCAGGGCTGTACGCGGCAGAGGATGTCGCCGCCATTGACGGTGTCGCCCGGCGTCGCGGTCAGGTCGCTGACAGTGCCGGCCGTCGGGGCGGTCACGGCGTGCTCCATCTTCATCGCCTCGAGGACAAGGATCACATCCCCTTGCTCGACGCTGTCACCGTCTCGGACCGCGACCTTGGTGACGGTGCCGTGCATCGGGGCGGCGACGGCGCCGACCTCATCGACGCCCGAAGCCAGGCCCACGCGCCTGGTGTCACGTCTGCCTGACCGGCGCCGAGCCCGAGCTGCCCGATCCGTACCAGCCCCCGGCAAACCAGCACCTTGCGCCTCGGCCCCTGGCGATCCGACTCCGAACAGATCGCCCGGCAACACGACCTCGAGTCGGCGACCGTCGACCTCGACCACCACCGTACGTGTCGCTTCCTGCGAGCCGGCCGGTCCCGTCGATCCGGTCGAGTCCGACGGGCCAGGCGCAGGCTGAGCGAGCGGAGCGGCCGACAGATCGTGACGGAACTCGGTCTCTATCCACCGGGTGTGCACGCCCAGCAAGCCATCGGCAGCCACCAGGGCCGGGTCGTCCAACACCGCGCGGTGGAACGGCACCACGGTCGGTACGCCCTCGATCACGAGCTCAGCCAGCGCACGCCGGGATCGGGCCAGCGCCTGCTGCCGGTCGGCCCCGGTGACAATGATCTTGGCCACCAGCGAGTCGAAACTGCCGGGCACGGTCATGCCCACTCGATAGCCCTCGTCGACGCGTACGCCCGGACCGGCCGGCGGCACCCAGGCCGACAGCGTGCCCGGCGTCGGCAGGAAGTCGCGGGCCGGATCCTCGGCGTTGATCCGGAACTCGATCGCATGCCCACGCGGAGTGGGGTCGTCGTAGCCGATCGGCTCACCGTCGGCGATTCGGAACATCTCCTGGACCAGGTCGATGCCGGTGACCTCCTCCGACACCGGATGCTCGACCTGCAGCCGGGTGTTGACCTCCAGGAAGGAGATGTCACCGCCCTGGCCGACCAGGAACTCGCAGGTGCCGGCGCCGACATACCCGGCTTCGGTCAGGATTGCCTTCGACGACGCATACAGACGCGCGGTCTGGTCCTCAGTGAGGAACGGTGCAGGTGCCTCTTCCACCAGCTTCTGATGCCGACGCTGCAGGGAGCAATCACGGGTCGAGATCACGACGACGTGGCCGTGCTGGTCGGCCAGGCACTGGGTCTCGACATGTCGGGGGCGGTCCAGATAGCGCTCGACGAAGCACTCTCCCCGACCGAACGCGGCGGTCGCCTCCCGGACCGCCGACTCGTACAGCTCCGGGATCTCCTGAGCGGTACGGGCCACCTTGAGTCCGCGCCCACCGCCGCCGAAGGCGGCCTTGATCGCGATCGGCAGCCCATGCTGAGCCACGAAGTCCAGCACCTCGCCCACCCCACTCACCGGGTCGGCGGTGCCGGGCACCAGGGGCGCACCGACCCGTTGCGCGATGTGGCGGGCCTGGACCTTGTCCCCGAGCGCCCGAATCGCCTCCGGTGGCGGTCCGATCCAGGTCAACCCGGCCGCGATCACGGCGGCGGCGAAGTCGGCATTCTCAGCCAGGAAGCCATATCCGGGATGGATCGCGTCCGCACCACTGCGCTCGGCGATCTTCAGGATCTTCGCCCCGTCCAGGTACGTCGTCGCCGGAGTGGCTCCCCGCCCTGTCACCCCATGAAGGGCGAATGCCTCGTCGGCGAGCGAGACGAACAAGGCCGAGGCATCCTGGTCGGCGTAGGCCGCCACGCTGGCCAGACCCGCGTCGCGTGCTGCTCGGATGATCCGTACCGCGATCTCTCCGCGGTTCGCGACCAAGACCTTGCGCACGCCTTTCACCCCTGCTCAGCTACGTTTGTTGTTTATCCGGCCTGATCTCTTGCCGCGCTCTTGCGCGAAAACCCGTCCCGGCGCAGACCACCGTACCGGCATTGCACGCATCACACCTGGTCAAACAGCCATAGCAAAATCTGATGACGTCACAGATATTCCGTCTTACCCACTGTCGGCGATTCCTCATAGCGTACGTTCCGGCGCGTCCGGCTATTCCCATGTCATATCTCCCGGGCGGCTGAAAGGTGCATGTGCGATGACGAAGATCGATCTTGTCGCCGACCTCGGCGAGAGCTTCGGCGCCTGGTCCATGGGTGAGGACGAGGCCGTCTTGGAACTGTTGACCTCGGCCAATGTCGCCTGCGGTTTCCATGCCGGCGACCCGCGCACCATGGACCAGACGGTCGCTCGCTGCGTGGCCCGCGGCGTATCGGTCGGCGCCCACCCCAGCTTCCCCGATCTGGTCGGCTTCGGCCGACGCCAGATGGATCTCACCGCGGATGAGGTCCGCACCGACGTCATCTACCAGATGGGCGCGCTGGCCGCCTTCGCGAAGGCGCACGGCACCTCGCTGACCCACCTCGCGCCACATGGCCGGCTCGGCAACCTTGTCGCCACTCGACCCGACTATGCCGCCGCCGTCGTCGACGCCGTGCTCGCCGTCGATCCCAGTCTGGTCATCCTGGCCCAGGACGGCTGTCTCGCCGACGAGGCCAACCGGCGTGGGGTCCGGGTCGGGATCGTCGGCATCGCCGACCGCGCCTATCAGGCCGACGGCACCCTGGTGCCACGCAGTCAGCCCGGCGCCGTGATCCACGATGTCGAGACCATCGCCGCCCGAACCGTGCAGATAGTCACCGAGGGCTATCTGTACGCCGTTGACGGGACCCGCGTGGAAGTGCGGGCAGACACGGTGCTGCTGCATGGCGACAACCCGGAGGCCGTGGAGAACGCGCGCGCCGTCCGTGCCGCGCTGGAAGCGGCCGGTGTCACCATCGCGCCGCTGTCCGAGGTCCTCGCCGAGCGCTACGCCGCCGAGAATCGCGACGCCGAGCGGCGCGATCCGGCTCTGAGATGAGCGTCCTGGTCAGCGACTGCGGGGACGCGGCGGTCCGGGTCACCTTCCAGACCGACGACCGCAACCACGCCTGGCGGTCGGCGCACCGGCTCAGCACTTGGCTGGATACCCATCGTGACCGGCAGCAGCTGCGCGGGACCATCGCCACGTACGACGCCGTCCTGGTGGAGTTCGACGCGAGTCGCACGGACCACGACATCGTCCGCTCGCTGATCGACATCGCCTTGGGAGAGCGCATCGACGAGACCTCAGGTCGCCCACCACGGCAGTTCGACGTGCCCGTCGTCTACGGCGGCGAATATGGTCCCGATCTGCAACACGTCGCCGAGCAGCAGGGCCTCTCCGCCGCGGAGGTCGTGGCGCTGCACACCGCAGGGCCGCTGACCATGCGGTGCTACGGCTCCCCGGCCGGCGCACCGATGCTCGACGGTCCGGCGTTTCCCCAACCGGTCCCTCGCCTCACCAGCCCACGACCACATGTCCTGGCCGGGGCGGTGTCCGTGGCCGGTCGTCAGGCCGTGGTCTCGGCGCGGCCCGCACCGGGCGGCTGGTGCGTGATCGGCCGGACGCCGCGGCAGCTGATCGACCTGGACCGTACGCCGCTCGTCCCGTACGCCCCCGGAGACACCTTCCGGTTCTTCTCGATCTCGGCCGATGAGTGGTCCAGCTATGCCGGTGCCCTAGATGGCTGAGTCCATCGCTGCCCACCTGAGGATCGACCGACCCGGGCTGAGCTGCCTGCAGGATCTCGGTCGCCAGGAGGGCTCGCGGATCGGACAGATGACCGGCGGCGCGCTCGATCAGTACTCGGCTGCGATGGCCAACACCCTCGTCGCCAGCCCGTCCGAGGCGCCGCTGATCGAGCTGGTGGCGCACGACTTCGCCGCGACGACAGACACCGACCTGCTGATCGCGGTCACCGGCGCCGATGCGGACGTGACCATCGACGGCCGCCCCCAGCAGCAGTGGGAACCGATCCTGTGGCCGGCGGGGAGCCAGCTGGCGATCACCAGGATCCGGGCCGGGCTGCGGGTCTATCTCGGTGTCCACGGCAGCGTACGCGCCCCGCACCTGCTCGGCAGCTGCGCACCCGACACGGTGCTTGGCTTCGGCGCGGTCTTCGCGGCCGGCGAGTCGGCCCCAGCAGCAATCACATCGGCCTACGCCTCGGCCGCACCGACCAGGGGCCGATCCCGCATCGGCAGACCCGCACCGAGGTACTGTCCCGCGGAGTCCCGATCGGTGCCGTCGAAGTGCCCGCCGGAGACGAGATCCTCATCCTCCACCGGGGTCGCGGAGTCACCGCCGGCTACCCGGTCCTTGCCGTCGTCACCACCGTCGGATTGTCCCGGCTCGGACAGGCCCGGCCCGGTGACACCGTACGTTTCCGGCCCGTCAGCACCGCGACGGCCATCGCGGACCTGCGCCGGCAGCAGGCCCATCTGCACGACGTCGGCACCCGCGTACGAACCGCCTTCACCAGTCTCGCCAGTCTCAACAGCCCTACGCGGTCCCCGCTATCCGCCCCCCAGCTCCAGAGCCCCACCGATCACCGAACCGTTGGAGAACCGCATGAGCTTCACTGACTACCGCAGCGCCCTCGTCACCGGCGCCAACACCGGCATGGGTGCCGCGATCACCCAGATGCTCACCAAGCACGGCCTGACCGTCTACGGTCTGGCCCGCGACGCCGGCCGACTCAAGGAGGTGGCCGACCGGACCGGCATGGTTCCGCTCGCCGTCGACCTGACCGATACCGCCGCTCTGACGGCGGCGGTCTCCGGTCTCGAGATCGACGTCCTGGTCAACAACGCCGGGGTCTCGGCCACGGGGAACATCCTCGACGCCTCCGAGGCCACGGTGGACGCCATGATCGACGTGAACCTGCGCGCCGTCCTGCATCTGTGCCGTTTGCTGCTGCCGGGGATGGTCGAGCGCGACCTCGGTCACGTGGTCAACATCAGCTCCATCGCCGGGCTCTACAACTTCTACGGCCACACCGCCTACCACGCGACCAAGGCGGCCGTGCACCAGATCTCCCGGCAGCTGCGCAACGACACGATCGGCAAGCGCATCCGGGTCACCGAGATCTGCCCGGGCCGGGTCGAGACCGAGATCTTCGGCCGCAATCTCGGCGGCACCCCGGAGGCCATGCAGGAGGCCTGGGAGACCTACTACCAGGGGTACGAGTCGATCACCGCGGACGACATCGCCGCCACCATCGAGTTCGCCATCGAGGCACCCCGGCACGTCAACCTCGGGCTGATCGAGGTGTTGCCGACCTTCCAGGTTCCCGGCGGCCTGGAGTTCATCCGCCGCACCGACTGAGCATCCCCGACCTCACCCATCCACCCACGTACCGGAGTTGATCATCGTGTTCCACCCAGCGGGCCGCGTCCGACGGATCCGTGAATCCGCCAGCGTCGCCGCAGCCCAGCGCGTCCGCGACCTCAAGGCCGAGGGCCGCACGATCCTCGACCTCACGGTCGGCGAGCCGGACTTCGACACCCCGGACCACATCAAGGCCGCAGCGGTGGCTGCGATGGACGCCGGGCTGACCAAGTACACCGCCGTCAACGGCATCCCACCGCTGCGCGAGGCCATCCTGCACCGTTTCGCCACCCGTACCGGATTTGTCCGTCGGCGCGCGGAACCTGACCATCGGGGGCGGGGCGAAGCAGGTCATCTTCCTGGCGTTGATGGCGAGCGTGGAGGCCGGGGACGAGGTCATCATCCCGGCTCCGTACTGGGTGTCCTATCCCGACATGGTCCTCGCCCACGACGGCACCCCGGTGATCGTGGACTGTCCCGAGGAGGATGGGTTCCTGCTCTCCGCCGCCCAGCTCGAACAGGCGATCACCCCCGCCACCAAGTGGGTCATCCTGAACGCCCCGGGCAATCCCTCCGGGTCGGTGTACTCCCGCGAGCAGCTGAGCGAACTCGCCGCGGTGCTACGACGTCATCCTCAGGTCCTGGTGCTTGCCGACGAGATCTACGACGAGATCGTCTTCGGCGAGCGGCCCATGCCGACCCTGCTCGGCGTCGCCCCCGACCTGGCCGACCGGATCCTGAGCATCAACGGGGTCTCGAAGGCGTACGCGATGACCGGCTGGCGGCTGGGCTGGGGAGTCGGCGAACCGGGCCTGATCGCGGCCATCAACAAGCTGCAGTCCCAGAGTTCTTCCTGCCCCTCCTCGATCAGCCAGGCCGCGGCCGTCGCCGCGCTGACCGGCGACCAGAGCTTCGTCACCACGTCGGTAGCCAGCTATCGCCGGCGCCGTGACCTGTTCCACAACCTGCTCAGCGACATCGCCGGGCTCGAACCGGTGCTACCCGCCGGCGCGTTCTATCTCTTCGTCCGTTGCGCCGGTCTGCTCGGCCGGACCACGCCACAAGGCCGCCTGCTGACCAGCGATCAAGACGTCGTCCTGTACCTGCTCGAGGAGGCCTCCGTGGCCACCATCCAAGGCTCCGCGTACGGGGTCTCGCCGTACTTCCGCTGCTCCTACGCCACCTCGGAATCCGTGCTGACCGACGCGGCCGCCCAGATCGCCGCCGCCGTCGCTGCACTCCGGTAGCCAGCGCACCGACCACCGCCCCGCATTCGCCCAAACCCCAGCGCAAAGGAGAAGGACCGAGCCATGGTCCATGTCACGAACAAGATCGACCGAACCGACCCCGAGATCGTGCGGCAGCTGGCCGCGTTCTCGGCCGCCACCATTCACGAGGCCCAGGGCCGCAAGGGTGCAGTGGACTCCGCGATCAAGCCGATCGACCGCGACATGTCCTTCTGTGGCACGGCCTTCACCGTCGTCTGTCATCCCCGGGACAACATCATGTTGCAGGTGGCGATCAGCTACGCCCAGCCTGGTGACGTCCTCGTCGTCTCCTCCGGCGACCAGCCGGCCGGGCAGTTCGGCGACGTCCTGGCCAACGCCTGTGTGGCCCGGGGGATCGCCGCCCTGGTCACCGACGGTGGTATCCGGGACAGCCGGGAGATCCGTGACCTCGGCTTTCCCGTGTTCTCCAAGTTCATCTGCATCCAGGGCACCGTGAAGGAGTCCCTGGTGCCGATCAACCAGCCCCTCGTGTTCGGCGGGCAGCTGATCTATCCCGGCGACGTCGTCAAGGGCGACTGCGACGGGGTGGTGATCGTACGCCGGGCCGACGCCGCCGCAGCCGTGGACGCCTGCCGGGCCCGCGACGAAGCCGAAGCCGGCTACATCGAGCGTTACCGGGCCGGCGAGACCCCGCTGGAGGTGTCGAACCTGACTGCCGTGCTGCAAGCCAAAGGCCTCACCACCGACCTGGCCTGACCTGCCCGACTGGTCCTGGTGGTCGGTGCCGGCCGGACACACGAAATCGGACTATGCCGGCTCCTTATGACGGCACTCGAAATCCGTCTTACCACCCCGACGACCTGAATCCTTAAGGTCTTGCCAACCCGATCACCACGGAAAGGGGGAATGGCAGCGAGTAGATCGCCCGCGAATGCGCCGGCGACCCCCGATCGGCTGGGGCGGCTGTTGGTCGATGCTTCCGCGCGAAAGGCCCCGCGGTCGAAATGCGTCCGCAATTCCAAAAGCCGACCGTACCAGGCATCTCATGAACACTAAGGGCAACCACATGAAAAACAAGGCACGATTTCGCGGCCAATTCCCGCGGACTCCCTGCAGACCGCGGACGCTGGCGTACCGCGGGTCCTACCGACCGCCAATGGAGGCGAAATGACGTCAACTGCAATGCACAAGAAGACTCCGGCCCGGGCAGCGGTCAGGGCTTGTTCAAAGTCGTGGTTGCGGCGTGGTGTCGGGTTGACACGCCATGGGTGAGGTATAAGCCGGGCGGGCACGGTGGATACCGGGATCGTGGTGGGTGCTTGACGTCCACTGCCGATCGATCGGAGTCCTGCCGTGCCCGCACCCGTATCTTCTCTCATCCCGGCCGCTGATGCGCTGCGCGCCCATCAGGTCGAACCCGGTCACGGTGTTCCGGTCGAGGTGTGGGAGGTGTTGTCGATCATCACCGATCCGCGGGGCCGGCGGGGCCGCCGGTATGAGCTGGCCACCGTGCTGGTGGTCGCGTTGGCCGCGGTGGTCGGCGGATCACGGAGTCTGGCTTCGATCGCCGGATGGGCAGCGGATCTGCCCACCTGGCATTGGCCACGGTTGGGGATCACCCGGCGGCCGCCGAGCCTGTCGACGATCCGCCGGGTGCTGTTGCGGGTCGACCCGGAGGTGGTGGACGCGGTCCTGCACGCCTGGCTGGCCACGCTGACACCGGTCTCGTCGCGGTGGCGGGCGGTCGCGGTGGATGGCAAGACCTGCCGCGGCGCCCGCGGTGTGGATGGGTCGAGGGTGCATCTGTTCTCGATCGTCGACCATGCCACCGGGGTGCCGTTGGGGCAGGTCAACGCCGGCGGGAAAGATCATGAGATCGCCGCGTTCGCGGCGGTGTTGGACCGGATCAACCTCAACGGCGTCATCGTCACCGCCGATGCTCTCCACACGCAACGTGGCCATGCCCACTATCTGCACCGGCACGGCGGCCGGTACGTCTTCGTGGTGAAACGGAACCAGCCCACCTTGTACGACCAGCTCGCCGGGCTCCCGTGGAGCAAGGTGCCGGTCGCTCATCGTGTGGTGGAGAAAGGGCATGGGCGACGGGAGTCCCGTACCCTGCAGCTGACCGGTGTCCGGGCCGGGATCGGGTTCCCGCACGCCCGGCTCGCCGGCCGGATCGTGCGGAACCGGACCGAGACCGCCACCGGCGAGACCACGCAGGAGATCGTCTATGTGGTCACCAGTCTCGGCTGGTCAGACATCGCCCCGGCCGACCTCGCGACCTTGGTCCGTGGTCATTGGAGCATCGAGAACAAGGTGCATTGGGTGCGTGATCTCACCTTCGACGAGGACCACTCCACCGTGCGCACCGGCACCCTGCCCCAGCTGATGGCAACCCTGCGCAACACTGCGATCGGACTCCTCCGACTCCGCGGGAAACACACCAACATCGCCGCCGCGACCCGCAGCCTCGGTCGCCAAACCGGCCAACTGCTCGACCTGATCGATCACGCCCAGGTCACACCAGTCACAACAGAATCAACTTTGAATTGACCCTGGGGCAGCGGTGGCTTCCTGGGTCGGCACGACGCTGGAGTACTACGACTTCGCCGTGTACGGCACCGCATCGGCGCTGGTGCTCAACAAGCTGTTCTTCCCACCGGAACTGCCCCAGGGCGTCGGCGTGCTGCTCAGCATGGCGACCCTCGCCGTGGGCTACGTGGTGCGCCCCCTCGGCGCCCTCATCCTCGGGCCACTGGCCGACAAGTTCGGCCGCAAGTTCGTGATGATGCTGACGCTGTTCGGCATCGGTGGCTGCACCTTCCTGATCGGCTGCCTGCCGACGTTCCACACCGTCGGCGTGATCGCCCCGATCCTGCTGGTCGTGATCCGCATCCTCCAGGGGTTGTGTGTCTCCGGTGAGCAGGGCAGCGCGATCACCATGAGTCTCGAGCACTCCAACGACCGGCACCGGAGCTTCACCACGAGCTTCACCACCAGCGGTGCCTCCGCCGGCACTCTGCTCGCCACCGCAGTCTTCATCCCGTTTGCGGCACTCCCCGAGGAGGTGCTGCTGGGCTGGGCGTGGCGGGTTCCGTTCTGGCTCTCGTTCGTGGTGGTGATCGCTGCATACCTGATCCGGCGCAAGCTGGAGGAGCCCCCGTCGTTCATCGAGAACTCCGAGGTCCAGGTCAACATCACCCCGCTGAAGCAGGCCGTCCAGTTCCACTGGCCCGCCATCATCCGGGTCGCAGCCTGCGCGCTGATCGCCGGTGCGAGCTATGTCTTCGCCAGCTTCTCGGTCGCCTTCGCCACCAACGGGTACAAGCTGGACAAGCCGACCATGCTGCTGGTCCCGGTCATCGCGAGCGCGCTCGCGCTCGGCGTGACTCCCCTGGCGGGGCTCGCGGCGGACAAGATCGGTCGCAAGCCCACGTTCCTGATCGGGGTCTTCGGAGCCGGAATCATGACCGTGCCCTACCTGTGGTCGATCACCACGGGCAACTGGACGCTGATCTTCCTGTTGGGCATCATCTGCAACGGGTTCTTCTACTCGACGGCCAACGGCGTCTGGCCGGCGTTCTATGCTGAGATGTTCCCGAGCCGGGTGCGCGTCTCCGGACTCGCGGTGGGCACCCAGATCGGCTTCGCCATCGCCGGCGCCGTCGGCCCGGTCGCCTCGACCGCGCTGGCGGGTCCCGACCTGTTGGGCTGGTTCGGTCCGGCCATGCTGACGATCGCGTTGATGGCGATCTCGGCCACCGCCGCGCTGACCGCCAAGGAGACCCGCAAGTACACCCTGGACGAGATCGACGAGGTGAAGCAGAGCGATCGCGAGAAGGCTGCCGTCGCCGCTGCGACCGTGGTCCCGGCGTGAGATCCACTCCCTGATCTAGGGAGTTGTCCTCGCCCATCGCAGGGTGCTGCACGTCTCGCGGAGTCATGGTTCTCGAACATCGAGAACCATGACTCCGCGATGTCGTTTGTGCGCAACCAGGGTAATTCCCACTTCGCACCATCTAGAGTCACTGCGCACTACGCCCACCCTCCCTGCCAACCTGGTCATGAGACAGATGGTGTGCAGTGGTTGGGGCGGGGGAAACGGAGTATCTGATGATCAGTGTCGAGCCGGGATTGACCTTGGCGGGGCAGCGGTCGTTCTCGATCGCGTATCGGTTGGAGTTCTTACGGGAGTGGGATGCTTGCCGTGAGCGGGGCGCGAAAGCGCGGCTGTTGCGGGAGAACGATCTGGCCCATGCGACGGTGCGGCGGTGGATCCGGGCGCGGGATTCAGGTGAGCTGGAGGAGTCGATGAGCAAGGCGTCGAAGCCGGGTCGTGCCTCGGCCAGTGTCGAGCGGGCCGAGCTGGCCCGGTTGCGGGTGGAGAACGAGCGGCTCCGCCGGCAGGTCGCGCAGGCCGAAGCGGCGCAAGACATTCTGGGAAAAGCATTCGAGCTCTTGCAGGGGATCAACGAGAGCTCGCAGAACGAGGAGGACCCGCAGATCCCGCCGGCGTTGATGAGCGCCACCGAGTACGCCGCCTGGCTGAAGCGACACAGGTTGTCGTGACCGACACCGTGACCGGGCTGGTCGAACGTGCTGGTGTGACGGTTGGTCGGGGGTGTCAGCTGGTCGGATTGGCCCGATCGTCCTACTACCGGGTGGCCCGCGGTTATCGGCACTATCGGCCGGTCGCAGCACCGGTGCCGCATACGGCCCGGGTCCAGCCGGCGGCGTTGACCCCGGCCGAACGGGACCAGATCATCGCGGTCTTGACCGAGATCGACGACACCGGCGAGCCTGATGCCGATCAGCAGGCATGGGCAGCGGATCTGTCGGTGCAGCAGGTCTACTGGCGTGCCTTCGACGCCGGCCTGGTCGGCTGCTCGCAGCGCACGTTCTACCGGGTCGCCGCCGGTCAGCAGCTGGTCGGTGACCGCCGCCGCGGCGGGCATGGCCGGCACGGCAGCCACGGCCGCAAACCCCCGGCGGTGGCCGCGACCCGGCCGAACCAGCTGTGGTCGTGGGATGCCACCGAGCTGGCCGGACCCGGCCAGGAACGCTACAAGCTGATGCTGGTCTTGGACGTGTACTCCCGCTACCCGGTCCGGTGGCGGATCGAGTACAGCGAAACAACCCCGGACGCGGTCGAGCTGTTCACCACCGCGATCGCCCAGTACGGGGTGCCGTCCACCGTGCATGCCGACAACGGGTCGGTGATGCGTAGCCACGACCTGGTCGACCAGCTCCACGACCAGGGCATCGTGACCTCCTACTCCCGGCCCCGGGTCAGCGACGACAACCCGTTCTCCGAATCGATGTTCAAGACCATCAAGTACGACCTGTCCTGCCCGGACCGGTTCGACACCATCGAACACGCCCGGGCCTGGACCGAGACGTTCTTGACCCGTTACGCCACCGAGCACCGCCACAGCGGCATCGGGCACTACACCCCGGCCGCGGTCTACCACGGCACCGTCGACACCGACCGTGCCCGCCGCCAAGCCCACCTGGACCGCTCCTGGCAGTCCCATCCCGAACGGTTCCGGCGGCCACCCCGTGCACCAGCCATCACCACCACAGGAATCAACGCACACCTTCTGTCTCAGGAAGGTTGACAATTTCCGCCCACCTGGTGCGCAGTCGCAGGAAATGGTGCGAAGTGGGGTGGGGGCAGGGACTGTGATAGCTATGGGCTCACGCCAACGCCGGCAAGGACGTGATGATCGTCGATCGAGGAGGCTCCTGCATGACCACGCCCGTCGGGGTGTCCGACACCACCGAAGAACTGCTCGAGGACGAGCTCCACCAGGCGGAGTCGGCGTACGACGCTTGGTCGCAGACCAGTCGGCAGGATCGCGCCGCCGCGCTGGGGATCGTCGCCGATCGACTCGACCAGGCAGCCGATGAGCTGGTCGCCATCGCCCAGCGCGAGAGCCACCTGGCCGAAGGGCGGCTACGCGGGGAGCTCCGAAGGACCACCTTCCAGCTGCGACTGTTCGGCGAGGTGCTCACCGACGGCGGCTATCTGGAGGCACGGATCGATCACGCCGACCCCGCCTGGCCGATGGGCGCACCGCGGCCCGATCTCCGGCGCCAGCTCGAGCCGATCGGCCCAGTCGTCGTCTTCGCGGCAAGCAACTTCCCCTTCGCGTTCAGTGTCGCCGGCGGTGACACGGCCGCGGCACTCGCTGCTGGTTGCTCCGTGGTGCTGAAGGCCCACCCTGGCCACCCCGAGCTGTCGGTGCGGACCGGTCAGATCGTGGCCGACGCCCTGGCCGAGGCCGGCGCCCCGCAGGGGGTGTTCACGGTGATCCTGGGCGTCGAAGCGGGCGGCCGCGCACTGGCCGATCCGCGGATCAAGGCCGGCTCCTTCACCGGGTCGATCCCGGGCGGGCGGGCACTGTTCGACATCGCGAACTCTCGACCTGACCCGATCCCGTTCTACGGCGAGCTCGGCAGCGTCAATCCCGTCTTCGTCACCCGGCGCGCCGACGCCGCCCGTGGCCAGCAGGTCGCGGAGGAATTCCTTGCGTCGATGAGTCTCGGCGCAGGCCAGTTCTGCACCAAACCTGGCGTACTCCTGGTGCCCGCGGACTCGGCCATCCCGGCAACGCTGCAGCAACTGGCGCTGCCGTCTGCCGCGCCGTTGCTCAACACACGGATCCAGCAGGGATTCCTGCGTGGCCTCGACGAGCTGCTCGCACATCCCCGGGTCACGGCGCTCACCGTGACCGATGGTGCGCTGGCCGACGCCCCGGCTCCCTCGATCCTGCAGACCGACATCGACTCGGTGCTCACCGACCAGGAGGGACTGTTCCGGGAGTGCTTCGGGCCGACGGCCCTCGTGGTCACGTACGCCGATGAGACCAGCCTGCTCGAACTGGCCCGCAGCATCGACGGTCAACTGACTGCGACCATCGTCGGCGAGCCCGATGACGAGATCGCCCCCGAGTTGATCCGATTGCTGGCGAAACGCGCCGGTCGGCTGCTGTGGAACCAGTGGCCCACCGGGGTCTCCGTCACCTATGCGCAGCAGCACGGCGGCCCCTACCCCGCGACCACCGCACCAGGCACCACCTCGGTCGGCACCGCGGCGATCACCCGCTTCCTGCGTCCTGTCGCCTACCAAGGCTTCCCACAGGAGCTGCTGCCGACCGAGCTAAGCGAGGATCTGGGCGCCACAATCCCGCGACTGGTCGACGGAGAACTCCGCAGCTGATCCGACCGGCCGTCAGCTGGCCCCGCATGCCTCGGCCGGGTGCACGAAACCAGCGAGCGGCCCTACCGGTCAGTCGGCCTGGTCCGTCTTTGCACGCTGCGGCACCGGACCCAGCCAGGGCGCGAGGTCGTCCTCGGACCAGCGGCTCGTCGCGATCTCCTCTGGAGTGCAGAGCACGTCCGCGAACGTGGCCCGGACCCGCTCGCGCTCACCCGGCTCGACTCCCGTGATGATCAGCCGACACGATGGAGCCCGCTCCTGCCAGCCCGGCAGACTCCCGATGCTCAGCTGCCCTCCACCGCCGTCCCAGGCGCAGGGTGTATCCGGACGGTTGGGCAGCCACAGATAGCCACGACTCCTGAATCGGCCCAGTGCCAGATCCTCGAGCCGTTCCAACAGCCGTCCAGGATGCACCGGCGCTGCGACATGCAGATCGAGTGACCAGGCCGCGCTCTCGTGCTGCGCGTGGTCGGCCAGCGTGACGTGCAGTGGGTCGATCCGCCGACCGGCGGCCGCGACATCGTGGCGTGCGCCGAACAGCGCCGCCACCTCCACCATCGTCCACTCGGGCCGATAGCGGGACCCGGCCAACTGCCGGAGCACCGCGTCTCCGGGGTCAGCCGCCTCGCCGGTCCCGATGACCAGGTCGGCGTAGTCGATGAGCTCACCGAGCGCTTCGCCGACGGCGCGGCGGTCGTGGCTGCTCATGGCCAGGCCGCGCTCATCGAGCAGATCGTCGCCGAACAGATCGTCAGCCACGCCGGGCCGGTCCACGGCCACGACCACCGAGCTCAGCACGACACCGGTGAGCGAGCCGTCCGCGATCGCCGTGTCGAGCTGCGCGGCCAGTGATCCGACTGGAGCGCCCACCGGCAGGCTCAGCACGGCGCGCTCCCAGTTGCCCTGATCTACCAGGTGCTGCAACGTGCCGATCAGGTCCTCGCGCACCCGGCAGCAGGCGCAGTCCCCCTCGTCGAGCTCATCGAGATAGATGATGCCGCTCGTCCCGATCAGCCGACGGGTGACTCGCGCCGCGTCGTCGAGCAGGACGTGGTTGTATTGCAGGACCGCGACGGAGTCGTCGCCGAGCAGCCAGCCGCCCGCCACTGTGTCGCGAGCGGCCGGGTCGATCGCGGCCAGCACTACCAGGCGCATCGTCGATGCCCCGGTCTCGATACCGCCCATCAGGCCGATTGGACGGCCCGCTTGAGGCGAGCGCCGGTCTTCAGTCGCGCCTGTGGCCCGGCCGGGATGGTCATGGCCTCACCGGTCTGCGGGTTGCGCCCGGACCGCTCCGGTCGCCGCACCACGTCGAAGGTGAACAGCCCCGACCATCTCACCTCCTCGCCTGCGGCAGCCGCGCCAAGCAGCTGATCCTCGAGTCCATCGAGGACCTGGTTGACCACGTCCACGGATTGGTTGGTGGCTCGGGCTACTGCAGCGGCCAGCTCGGTACGGTTCATTGATCGTCCTTTCGTGCTCGCTAGGGCGAGCAGTCTATAGACAACGATTGTCATTACCAAAACTGCTCGAGTGTCGCACGATTCGTTCAGCCAGCCAGCTTCGAGGCTCGCAACACCACGTCGTCGACATGATGACTGGAGGCCGCACCGGGAGGGCGGGGCCGGGTCTCGTTGACCTCGATCCGCCAACCATCGGACTCACCGAGGGCAGCCGCGATCTCCTCGACACCCACGTACGCCCCGGGGTCGAACATGCGGGTCTGCGTCGCCACGTCGACAGGGTCCCGCAAGGGGGTGAGGTCATGGCCGACGACGAGGAGGGTGCCGCCCGGCGCCACCGCCCTCAGCAGATTGCGCAGTCCGCGCTGATCAGGGGTACGGAGAAAGGACCCGTACTGCAGCGACACCAGGTCGTAGCTGTCAGCCCCGAAGGCGTCCGGTGCGTTGGCATCGCAACGAAGGCAGTCGACGACAAGCCCTCTGCGGGCGGCCTCGGCACCCACCCGAGCGAGGGCGTTGCCGGAGATGTCCGCCGCGGTGACCTTCCAGCCACGCTCGGCCAGCCAGAGGGCATCGGCACCCTCGCCCGCACCGACGTCCAGCGCTCGCCCGGGCACCAGGCCCGCCACCTCGGCCACCAGCGTTCCGTTGGGGTTGGCGCTCCAGGTACGTTCCTCGCCGCCGTAGCGGTGATCCCAGTCGCCCTCTTCACCAGAGGGCCGGACACCCGCTGTCACGTCCTCGCCGGCCAGGCTGAAGGCGATCATCGCACCGACCCGACTACCGTGGGCCGCAGCATGCAGCACCTGCATGCTGGGATCGGTCAGGTTGCCGGCGGCGTACAATCCTGGCACGTCAGTCTGGCCGGTCTGGTCGACGACCACCGACTCGCCCATCCCGGTCGGATGCGGAACGGCAGTGACACCGGCAGCCTCGAACACCTCTGCCCGGCCATGGAATCGCGTGCCCGCGACCACCGCGTCGGCATCGAGGGTTCGACCATCCGCCAGTTCGACGCCGGCCAACCTGCCATCGGGTGCGGACGCGATCCTCTCGACCCGGTCTCGGATGATGGGCACTCCCGAGGCAGCCAGGGCCGCAACGACGCCCTCATCGAGGCCGGCGACATCGTGCAGCACGACGGTCAGCCGATCCGTCAGCTGCCGCAGCAGCGGGGTCGGATGCAGGCCCATCGGGTGGGTGACGATCTGCACGACGCGCTGATCACGCATCTCGAAGCCGTGGCAGAACGGACAGTGGAGCACATCCTTCCCCCAGCGCGCCGCCAGCCCGTCGATGTCGGGCAGTTCGTCCACCAGTCCCGTGGCCGCGAGGACCCGACGCGCGACCAGCCGGTGGCCGCCGGTGAGGTCGACCACGAACCTGTTCTCGTCGCGGCGGACCGCGAGGGCTCGACCGAGCAGAATCTCCCCGCCGTACGAGCGCACCTCCTCGCGGCCGATGGCCACGAGCTCGGCGGGGCGGGCGCCCTCGCGCCCGAGGTAGCCGTGCATGTGCTCGGCCGGGGCATTGCGTGGCGTGCCGTCGTCGACCACGATCACGGTCCGTCGTTGGCGTACGAGTTGGAGCGCAGCAGCCAGGCCGGCGGCCGAGCCGCCGATCACCGCCACATCGCAGTGCCGTTCCATGGTGGGAGGTGCAGGATGATCCGTCATGACGGCGAGGCTACGCAGACCTAGGCGATTCTGAAAGACATCTTGCGGAAATCGCAAGACCGGAGTCAGGATGGCCCGGTGAGTACAGTCACCGAGCTCGAGAGTCTGGCCCGTTCCCGGCTGCGCAGTCTGCGCACCACCCTGGGCTACTCGCTCGACGAGTTGGCCGAGCGCACCAAACTCAGCCCGTCGACCATCAGCCGGGTCGAGACCGGCAAGCGAGCGCTGAGCCTCGACGTCTTGGTGCCGCTGGCCAACGCACTGCAGGTGAGCCTCGACGTACTCTTCGAGCTGCCCGGGGACGAAGACGTCGTCATCCGACCCGTACCGCACGACTCGGGCAAGCGCACGTCGTGGCTCCTGAGCCGCCCGGACGGCCGCACGATAGCCATGAAGATGCGCCTCGAACCCTCCACGACTCGGCCCGACCAGCGCGTACATCCAGGACACGACTGGTTCGTCGTGATCAAGGGCCGGGTGCGACTGTGGCTCGGAGAGCGACAGATCGATGTCGGCACCGGCGAGGCCGCCGAGTTCACCACGATGACGCCACACTCGCTCAGCGCCCTGGACCAGCCTGCCGAGCTGATCATGATCTTCGACCGCGAGGGTCAGCGCGCACACGTGCACCAGTGACGCCCGAGTGCGTCCCGGGCTGCGGTCATGGCGACCGGCCCCGCTCGCTGCACCGAGGAGATCAACCCTCCCCGGTGCAGCAGAAGCGGCGCGCGGCTCCCGATCTCAGCCGACCTTGAACTTGGCCGCCTCTTCCGAGCCTGTGGTGGCGTTGCCGGCGCTGTAGGAGTGCGCGCCGACCCCGGCCAACCGGCCGCCGTCGACGACCAGGTACTCATCGCGGATCGGGCGACCCTCGAAGAAGCACTCCAGCACCTCGCGGGTGCCTGCGGCATACCGGGTCTGAGCCGACAACGACGTGCCCGAGATGTGCGGCGTCATGCCGTTGTGCGGCATCTCACGCCAGGGGTGATCCTTCGGCGCCGGCTGCGGGAACCAGACGTCACCGGCGTAGCCGGCGAGTTGGCCGGACTCCAGTGCCCGGACCACGGCATCACGATCGCACAGCTTGCCCCGCGCCGTGTTGACCAGGTACGCCCCCCGCTTGAACAGCTTCAGCGTCTCGTCGTTGATCATGTTCTCGGTCTCGGGATGCAGCGGACAGTTGAGCGTGACGACGTCACACTCACCGAACATGTCCTCCGGCGTCTCATGCCAGGTGAGATCCAGCTCGGTCTCCACCTCCGCCGGCAGCCGGTGGCGGTCGGTGTAGTGCAGATGAGTGCCGAACGGCTTCAGCCGGCGGAGCACCCCCAACCCGATCCGGCCGGCCGCCACCGTGCCGACGTGCATGCCCTCCAGGTCGTAGGAGCGAGTGACGCAGTCGGCGATGTTCCAGCCTCCGTCCACCGCCCATTGGTGCGATGGGACGAAGTTGCGCACCAGCACCAGGATCGACATCATCACGTGCTCCGCGACACTGATCGAGTTGCAGTAGGTGATCTCCGCGACCGTGATGCCCCGATCGATCGCCGCCTGCAGGTCGACGTGGTCCGAGCCGATGCCGGCGGTCAGCGCCAGCTTGAGGTTCGGCGCCTTGGCGATCCGCTCTGCGGTGAGGTACGCGGGCCAGAACGGCTGCGAGATGACGACGTCGGCGTCGACGAGCTCGCGTTCGAACTCCGAGTCCGGGCCGTCCTTGTCGGAGGTCACCACGAGGGTGTGGCCCTGGGACTCGAGATAGTTGCGGAGCCCGAGCTCCCCGCTCACGTCGCCGAGCAAGGTGCCCGGGACGAAGTCGATCGCCTCGGGAGTCGGCAGGGTCTGACCGTCTGGATACCTCTCGATCGTGGGCAGGTCATCTCGAGCGTACGAGGTCGGCTGTCCGTCGACCGGGTCGTCGTAGAGAACGCAGACTACTTTGGCCATGTTCGGTTCCTTCTTTCTCAGTCTCGACATTTTCAGCTCGTCGACGAAGCCGTTGATGGTGACGCTAGGCCGATCGGCCATTCAGATCAACGATTGATTCCGCTTGGGTTGATAGACGGCATCTATCGACAGGCGGCGGCGGTCCTGGTCACGGCCAGCGAGCGGTCACCGCTGAGGCGTACCGTCCTGCCGGTACGGTGACGCCATGTTGCTGCGCCAACTGGAGTACCTCACGGCCCTTGCGCGCGAACGCCATTTCGGTCGTGCCGCCGCGGCGTGCCATGCCACCCAGCCGGCCCTCTCCGCCGGGATCCGCCGGCTCGAGAGCGAGCTGCGAGTCCAGATCGTGCAACGTGGTCAACGATTCGAGGGATTCACTCCAGAAGGCCTGGAGGTGCTGCGCTGGGCTCAAGGCATCGTCGCCGAACGCGAGGCCCTCGACCAGACCCTGGCCGAGATGCGCGGGCAGTTGTCCGGAACTCTCCGGCTCGGCGCCATTCCGACCGCGTTGAGCGTCTCGTCCCTGCTCACCGCCCCACTGCGGGAGCGGCACCCGCACGTCAAATACTCATTGCAGTCGATGGCGTCGCGTGAGATCGTCGACCGGCTCAACGACTTCGACCTCGATGTCGGCATGACCTACGTGGACGGCGAGCCACTGGGTCATGTGCGGGTGGTGCCGCTCTACCGCGAGCGCTACCTCTTTCTCACTCCGGTCGACGGCGAACTCAGCGGCCGCAACTCGCTGACTTGGAGCGAAGCGGCGACGAGCCGGCTCTGCCTGCTGACGCCCATCATGCAGAACCGGCGGATCCTCGACGGCTACTTCGCCGAAGCCGGAGCGAAGGCGAGCCCGATCGTCGAGTGCGACACCATCTCGGCGGTCTACGCGCACTTGTCGGCGATGAATCTGTCCAGTGTGATCCCGCACACCTGGCTGCACAGCTTCGGCGTCCCGCCCGACCTCCGGGTGCTGCCGCTGCCGCGGCCGCGCCGCGCGTTCCACGTCGGGCTGGTCCTCGCCGCGCGGGATCCGCAGTCCATGCTCATTCGAGCCCTCGTCGATCTGGTCACCGATCTCGACCTTCACCGACAGTTCGAGGACGTGCTTCGGCGCCACCGGACCACTGCTCTTTGACCCGACGCCCGCCGCGCCGCTCCATAACCGATTCATCCACACCAGATCAGCCCTCCTCACCCAGTGATTCACCCGTCCGGGGGAAGCCGCAGCCGGCGTACGACTGATGTGCTGGGGCCCGACCCGATCCCCCAGCGGGCTCGTAGTGGCCGGCAGAACCTGCCGACAAAACTGGACCACGTACGAGGAGGTGCGCAGTGACTGCGCTTTCGTTTCTGGACCGCAAACACACCGTGGCGCCGCCCGGATACAGCCGATGGCTGATTCCGCCGGCCGGCCTCGCGATCCACTTCTGCATCGGACAGGTCTACGCGACCAGTGTCTACAAGCAGGCGTTGGTGGATCACTTCAACACCAGCCTCACCGCGATCGGCGTGATCTTCTCGATCGCGATCGTGATGCTCGGCGTCTCGGCCGCCGTCTTCGGCACCTGGGTGGATCGGGTCGGACCCCGGCGGACCATGTTCACCGCAGCCTGCTGCTGGTCGTCCGGGTTCTTGATCGCCGCCCTCGGCATCGCCACCGGTCAGCTGTGGCTGGTCTACCTGGGATACGGCTTCATCGGCGGCATCGGTCTCGGCCTGGGCTACATCTCCCCCGTGTCCACGCTGATCAAATGGTTCCCGGACCGGCCGGGTCTGGCCACCGGGATGGCGATCATGGGATTCGGTGGCGGCGCGATGATTGCGGCGCCCCTCTCCCGGGCTCTGCTCGGCTGGTACGGCGGCGCCTCGCCGGACGGCATGGCGGTGGTGAAACTGTTCGTCACCCTCGCGGTCGTCTACTTCGCGTTCATGATGTTCGGTGTCTTCAACGTCCGGGTGCCGGCACCCGGGTGGAAGCCCGCCCACTTCGACCCGAGCAAGGTCAAGGCGAAGGCGATGGTGACCGACGGCAACGTCTCCGCGGCCAACGCCATCAAGACCCCGCAGTTCTGGCTGGTGTGGACGGTGATCGTGTGCAATGTCACCGCCGGCATCGGGATCCTCGAGCAGGCCGCGAACATGGCGCAGGACTTCTTCCGCGACGGCGCTACGGCGACCTCGACGGTCACCGCCACCGTGGCCGCCGGCTTCGTCGGACTGCTGTCCTTGGCCAACATGGCGGGCCGGTTCGGTTGGTCCTCCGCGTCGGACTACCTCGGCCGCAAGCCGACGTACGTGATGTATCTCGGTGGTGGCATCGTGCTCTACATCCTGCTGGCGCTGGTCGGGTCCAACTCGACCGCGCTGTTCGTGATCATCTGCGCCGTGATCATCTCCTTCTACGGCGGCGGCTTCGCCACGCTCCCGGCGTATCTCCGGGATCTGTTCGGCACCTATCAGGTCGGCGCGATCCATGGCCGGCTGCTGACCGCCTGGTCGACGGCCGGCGTGCTCGGGCCACTGATCGTCAACCGGGTGCTCGACACCCAGGGTTAGCCCGGCGACCTGGTCGCCGGCGACTATCGGCTGGCGCTGTTCATCATGGTCGGTGTCCTCGGGGTCGGCTTCATCGCCAACCTGCTGATCCGTCCGGTCGCCACTCGCTGGCACGAGACCTCCCCGGTCGTCGACGCGGTCGATGCCGCCCACCGTCCGGATTCCTCCCCCACCCGGGTGAGCAAGTGACTTCTCCGACCTCCAGAACCCAGCCACAGCAGGAAGGGCGATTTCGATGAACGCAGCGAGCACCACGGCAACACACGACTACCGGCCCCGGATCGCCGCCTCGTGGACCTTGGTCGGGATTCCCCTGGCCTACGGGCTCTACAACGCAGTCAGTGCAGCCTTGCAGCTCTTCACGGGCTGACCCCGACCGCGGGGTGCCCATGTGCCGCGTCCTCATCGCCGCGTGGGCGCCCCGCAACCATGTCCAGGGCTAAGGATCCGCTAGTCACCAACCGATCTGCTCCCGCGTACACGTTCATCGAGTCGCCGCGCAGGAAGCCGACCAAGGTCAGCCCGCTCTCCTCGGCCAGGTCCACTGCGAGCGACGACGGAGCGGACACCGCAGCCAGCATCGGGATACCCGCCATCACAGCCTTCTGGACCAACTCGAAGGAAGCCCGGCCGCTCACCATCAAGACCGTCGAGCGCAGCGGCAGCATTCCCGCCCGCGACGCGTGTCCGACGACCTTGTCCACGGCGTTGTGCCGGCCGATGTCCTCCCGCAGCACCACCAGTTCTCCGGCCGCGGTGAACAGGCCGGCAGCATGCAGCCCGCCGGTGCGGTCGAACACCCGCTGGGCCGCACGCAACCGATCGGGCAGCACCGCCAAAGTCGCCGGGTCGATCCGGAGCGGATCATCGGCGACCGGCCAGACCGCCTTGGTCCGCACCGCATCCAGACTCGCCTTGCCACACAATCCACAGGACGACGTGGTGTCGAAGTTGCGCTCCAGCGAGGGATCCGGCAGCGGTACGCCGTCAGCCAGCTGGACGTCCACCACGTTGTAGGTGTTGCTGCCGTCGACGGTCGCGCCGAGGCAGTAGCGCACGGCAACGATGTCGGCCGCTCGCCGGACCACGCCCTCGCTGACGCAGAAACCCATGGCGAGGTCGAAATCGTCGCCCGGTGTCCGCATCGTCACGGTCAGCGGCCGACCGGCGACGCGGATCTCCAGCGGCTCCTCGGCAGCCAGCGTGTCCGGCCGTCGCGATCCCAGCCCGGCCCGCAGTCGCAGCACGGGCCGACGTACGGTCACTCGACCCATGGCCGACTCCTTTCGTCGGTGCCGGCACTCAGCCGACGATCGTGCGGGTGGGTGTGCCCGACTCGCCGGATCATCGATCCGGCGGAGCGAGAGGTTCCAGCCGAACGATCACGCCCTTGGAGGTCGGCGTATTGCTGATGTCGGCCACGCTGTCGAGCGGCACCAGCACATTCGTCTCGGGATAGTAGGCGGCCGCGGAGCCCGGTGGAGTCGGATAGCCGACCACCCGAAATTCTGGCGCGCGCCGCTCGATCCCGTCGTGCCAGACGCTGACGATGTCGACCAGCTGCCGATCGAGCAGGCCCAGCTGCGCCAGGTCGTCCGGGTTGACCAGCACCACCCGGCGAGCGCCGTGGATGCCGCGGTAGCGATCGTCCATCGCGTACGGGATGGTGTTCCACTGGTCGTGGGAACGCAGGGATTGCAGGACGAGGTGACCCGGTGGCGGCTCGAGCGAGGTGAACTGGTTGCAGGTGAACACCGCCGTGCCGCTGGGGGTCTGGTACAGGTGAGCGTTCACCGGGTTCGGCAGCCGAAATCCGCCAGGGACGGCGATCCGCTCGTTGAAGTCATCGAACCCGCGGACGACCCGGGAGATGCTGTCCCGGATGGCGGCGTAGTCCGCCTCGAACTCCTTCCAGGGAATGGAGAACCGGTCACCGAGAGTGCGAGCTGCAAGACGGCAGATGATCGCCACCTCGCTGAGAAGATGCGGTGAGGCGGGCGTCAGTCGCCCGCGGGAGGCGTGGATCTGGCTCATCGAGTCCTCGACCGTCACGAACTGCAGGCCGGTGGCCTGGATGTCCTTGTCGCTGCGCCCGAGGGTCGGCAGGATCAGCGCGGTCTCACCGCACACGGTGTGCGAGCGGTTCAGCTTGGTGGAGATCTGAACGGTGAGCCGGCATCGCCGCAGTGCCGCCTCGGTCACCGCGCTGTCCGGAGTCGCCCGGACGAAGTTGCCCGCGACGCCCACGAACACGCTCGCCTGGCCGTCCCGCATCGCCCGGATCGCGTTCACCGAGTCCAGGCCATGGGTGGTCGGCGGAGTGAAGTCGAACTCCCGGCCCAACGCGTCCAGGAACTCCTGCGGCATCTGCTCCCAGATGCCCATCGTCCGGTCGCCCTGCACGTTGCTGTGCCCGCGCACCGAGCAGACCCCCGCACCTGGTCGACCGAGATTGCCTCGCAGCAGAAGGAAGTTGACCAGCTCCCGGATGGTCGGGACGCCATGCTTGTGCTGGGTCAGACCCATCGCCCAGCAGACGATGATCCGCCGGCTGGCGAGCACCCGCTCGAGCACTCGATCAATCAGCGCTCGATCCAGGCCGGTGGCGGCCAGCGCCTCGGCGCCGTCGATCGTCCGGGCGTGCGTGGCGAACGCCTCGAACCCCGAGGTGTGGGCGGCGATGAACTCGTGGTCGAGCACGGTGCCGGGTGCCCGGTCCTCGGCCTCCAGCAGCAGCTGGTTGAGCAGTTGGAACAGCGCCAGGTCGCCGCCCGGGCGGATCTGCAGGAACTCGTCGGCGATCGCGGTGCCGCGGCCGATCACGCCGCTGGGCTGCTGCGGGTTCTTGAATCGGATCAACCCGGCCTCGGGCAGCGGGTTCACCGCGATCACCCGGCCGCCGTTGCGCTTGGTCCGTTCCAGTGCCGACAGCATCCGCGGGTGGTTGGTGCCCGGGTTCTGCCCGATGACGAAGATCAGATCGGCTTGGTAGATGTCCTCGAGGGACACGCTGCCCTTGCCCACCCCGATGGTCTCCTGCAGCGCCGACCCGCTCGACTCGTGACACATGTTCGAGCAGTCGGGCAGGTTGTTGGTCCCCAGTGCGCGAGCGAACAACTGCAGCAGGAAGGCGGCCTCGTTGTTCAGCCGGCCGGAGGTGTAGAACATCGCCCGATCGGGGGTGTCGAGCACAGACAGCTCGTCGGCGATCAGATCGAGTGCCACGTCCCAGTCGATCGGCTCGTAGTGGGTGGCGCCGGGCCTCTTGATCATCGGTTCGGTCAGTCGACCCTGCTGGTTCAGCCAGTAGTCCGACCGGGTGTCAAGCTCAGCGACCGAGTGCTCGGCGAAGAACTCCCGGGTGACTCGGCGCGACGTCGCCTCGTCGTTGATGTGCTTGGCGCCGTTCTCGCAATACTCGGTCGCGTGTCTGTGGTCGGGCTCCGGCCAAGCACATCCCGGGCAGTCGAATCCCTTGGTCTGGTTGATGTTCAGCAAGGTGAGCAGCGTCCGACGAGGCGACGTCTGGGACAGTGAGTACCCCATCGCGTGGGCCACCGCCGGAACGCCGGCGGCCCACGTCTTCGGTGGCGTGACCTTCAGCTCGTCGACGGGGTCCTCGATGGTGTCCATGCCACTCCTGTCGATGCTCTCGGGGTGTCGGCGCATGCCCGGTGGTGACCAGCTTCGAGGATCGACGCCGATAACTCCAAGTGATCATTTCTATGGAGTGATAACCAACGGTGCTTATCGTCGGCCGATCGGCTGTCCCGAGATCACCCGTCCGCGGCGGGAGCAAACAGGCTGCTGCCACGCACGTCCTCGGCAGTGATCACGATCAGGTCCTGTTTGCCGAGCGGACGGTCCAGGCCGACCAGGCGCCGGGCCTGCCGCAGCCGGCAGCGCTCGATCGCGTTGCGGACACTGCGGGCGTTGGAGAAGTTGGGCCGTTGCATCCGCCGGGTGAGGTAGTCGGCGAAGGCCTCGCGGGCCTCCTCGTCGAACCGGAAGTTCTCCTCGGCCACCATCAGCTCCGCGATCTGCATCAGCTCGGCGTGGTCGTAGTCCTCGAACTCGATGTGGTGCGGCACCCGCGAGCTGAGACCCGGGTTGGCCGAGAAGAACGTCGCCATCCGATCGGGATAGCCGGCGAAGATCACCACCAGGTTGCCCCGCTCGTTCTCCATCTCGGTCAGCAGGATCTCGATCACCTCCTGGCCGTAGTCGCGCTCGTTCTCCGGCCGGAACAGGTAGTAGGCCTCGTCGATGAACAGCACGCCCCCGGCTGCCCGGGCGATCGCCTCCTTCGTCTTCGGGGCGGTGTGGCCGATGAACTGGCCGACGAGATCGTCACGGGTCACCACGTGCACCCGCGGCGCTCGGATGTAGCCGAGCGCGTGCAGGATGGCCGCCATCCGCATCGCGACGGTGGTCTTGCCGGTGCCCGGTCCGCCGGTGAAGCTCATGTGCAGCGTCGGCTTCGACGAGGTCAGCCCGAACTGGCTGCGGGCCCGATCGACCTGCAGCAGAGAGGCGATCTCGCGCACCCGCCGCTTGACCGAGGCCAGGCCGACCAGTTCGGCGTCGAGGGCGGCCAGGGTCTCCTCGACCCTGGTCGCGGCCTCGTCCGCCGAGAGATCGAGCTCGGCATCGTCGGCGAGGGTCACCGGGGTCTCCGGTTCCTCGACGGGCTCCTCCGCACGCTGCGGGGCCAACCGGTGCGGCCGGGCGGCGGCTTGGCGTGGGAACCCGAATCCCTGGGATGCCATGACCTCACCCGACCGGATACCGGGTTCCGGCGGGCCCGTCCGTGGCGTAGGACCGCACCGAGTAGCGCTGCGTCCGGTCCGGCCCCTCCTGCCGCTCGAGCAGGAAGCCGGGCTCGCTGGTCGGCCGTTGGACCAGGAAGGACATGGCCGTCGTTTGCTTACCCAGCGAGGCGTCGTACGCCAGCATCCGGACATAGTGCTCGGGGAACGCCGTCCGGCACTCGTTGATCTGATCGAGGACGCCGTCAGGCTCGGCCAGGTCGAACAGCGGCAGTCCCCACATCTCCCAGTAGATGTTGCGTGGATGCGGATCGTCGGTGTACTCGATCGAGACCGGCCAGCCGTGGTCGAGGGCGTACTTCACCTGAGCGGCGATCTCGTCGTCGGTGAGATCGGGCAGGTACGAGAACGCGCCGTAGCGGAATGTCATGGCAGTGCTCCTTGTCAGTGACGTCTGGTCAATGCGTCTGGTCAGACCGACGCAGTGACGGTCGGGACGAAGTCGGGGGCATCGGTGCTGGTGTAGTCGAAGGTGACCTCACCCCAAGTCGCCAGCGCGGCCTTCGCCGGCTACGCCCGCAAGCTGGTGGGCCTGCTGGCGGAGGCCGCCGGAGCGGTGCACGACGCGGACCGTGGACGGGTGCGGATCGGCGCCGTGTCCACCGCGAGCGAGTATGTCCTGCCCCGGCTGATCGCCTCCTTCGCGCGGCTGCATCCCCAGGTCGAGCTCTCCTTGTCCGTGCTTCCCCGCGCCGAGCTGTTCGCACTCGCGGTCGATCACCAGCTCGACGTGGTGCTCGCCGGACGGCCACCTCGGGGGTCGGGGTTGCTCACCCGTGCGCGGCGTGCCAACCGGCTGGTGGTGGTCGGCCGGCCCGGAGCGGTTGGCGACCCGCTGACCTCGACCTGGCTGCTCACCGCCATCGGCTCGGGGACGCGGGACACGACGCTGGCGCTGCTCACTCGGCTCCAAGCCGCCCCGCCGCTGCTCACCCTCGGCACCTCGGGCGCCGCGGTCGCAGCCGCGGGCCAGGGGCTGGGGGTGACGCTGGTTCACGAGGAGGCCGCGCGTGCTCAGCTGGAGTCCGGCGACCTCATGGCGTACCCGGTGTCGGGCACTCCGCTGGACCGACCATGGCACCTGTGCACCACGCCCGAGCCGACGGCCGCGACCCGGCTGCTCCTTCGCCATGTCTGCGACCCCGACCTGGTGGGGGCAGCTGCGTTTCACACACGACTTCGCCCGCAGGGGTGAGGCCGGAACGCCACCGATCGGCCAGGCTCGGGCATGACCGCTCCCGCACTCCCGAGAGGCTCCGCCCCATGACCGCACTCCTGACGAACACCGCTGCCCTCTTTGAGACCGCGCGAGAGCTGACCCACGGCGGTCGCGGCATCCTCGCCGCCGACGAGTCGATCAAGACGATGTCCGCCCGTCTCGAAGCGGACGGCATCCCGGCGAGCGAGACCGCCCGCCGCGACTACCGCGAGCTGCTGCTCACCGCGCCCGGACTGTCGGAGTCGGTGAGCGGCATCATCCTGGCCGACGAGACGTTCGGGCAGCGGCTGAGCGACGGACGCGCGTTCCCGGCTTCCTGCCGCGAGTTGGGCATCCTTCCGGGGATCAAGGTGGACACCGGCACCACGCCGTTGCCGGGTCGAGACGGGGCGTTGATCACCGAGGGCCTGGACGGCTTGGGTGCCCGACTCGCCTCGTACGCCGAGCGTGGGGCGGCCTTCGCCAAGTGGCGCGCCGTCTTCGATGTGCACACGGCCGATCCGTACGTCGCCCGCGCCAACGGGCACGCGCTGGCCCGCTATGCGGCCCGGTGCCAGGAGCACGGCATCGTGCCGATCGTCGAGCCGGAGGTGCTCTGCACGGGCGATCACGAGCTCGCCGCGTCGGCCGCGACGACCCAATTGGCGCTGACCGCGGTGTTCGACGAGCTCGAGGCCGCCGAGGTGGACTTGGCGGGGATCGTGCTCAAGCCGAACTTCGTCACTCCGGGGCTGGATGCGCCCAAGCTGTCGCCGGCGGAGGTCGCCACGGCGACGTACGAGGTGCTGCGCGAGACGGTGCCGGCGAGCGTGCCGGGGATCGCCTTCCTGTCCGGTGGTCATCCGACCGACGACGTGTGTGCGTTCCTGACCGCGCTGGCCGCGTTGCCCAACCGGCCCTGGGGGGTCACCTTCTCCTTCGGGCGTGCCCTGGTCAGTGCGGCCCTGCGAACGTGGGCCGGCAATCCGGAGAACGTCGCCGCGGCCCAGAGCCGACTGCTGGCCAACTGCCGCCAGGCCGCCGCCGCAACCTGATATCACCTCAGCGGGAGCTCGACCAGCACTGTGGTGCCTCGTCCCGGAGCGGACTCGATCCGTAGTGAGGCCTCCATCATGGCGCACCGCTCGGCGACCGAGCTCAGCCCGAAGTGCTGGGCACCGTCGTTGTCCTGGGCGCGGGCGGTGAGCCGCTCCTCCGGATCGAAGCCCGTACCGTCGTCGGCGCAGCCGAGCACCATGGAGTCGCCGACTCGGCGCAACGAGATCACGATCCGCTTCGCCGCGGAGTGCTTGACCGCGTTGCTCAATACCTCCTGGGCGATCCGATACAGCGCGGCAGCGGCGTGATCGGGGACCTCGTCGACGTCGGCCTCCGGATCGACGAAGAAGTCGATCCTCGGGCCGCCGGGGCGTCCGGCGCTCTGCACCAACGATTCGATCGCGGCGACCAGACCCAGGTCGTCCAGGACCAGGCTGTGCAGCCCGGAGATGGCCGCGCGGGTCTGGTTGTAGGCAAGGTCGACGAGTCCTCGGGTCGTGGCCAGCTCCTGGCGAACGCTGTCGAACGCGTCCCGGCGACCGGCTCCCTCTGGTTCTCCCGCCTCGAGACGGGAGACGGTCAGATCAGCCGACGACAGATGGAACGACATGGACGCGAGCGCCGTCGTGACCCCGTCGTGCAGATCGAAGGCGATCCGCCGGCGCTCCGCCTCCTGTGCTGAGATGGCCTGCTCGATCAGGCGGTCTCGCTCGGTGCGGTGCCGGCTGACGGCGCGCCACAGCCGGTTCGCGTGCAGCTGCAGACCGAGCAGCGCGGCCAGTGACTCCGCATCATCGAGATCAGCCTGGTCGAACGGGCGGTCAGGACTCCGGTGGACCGCCAGCACCCCGACCATCTCCCCCTCCAGACCGGGCAGCGGTACGCACATCCGCGCGACGGTCTGTCGTGGTTCGAGCCTCAGCAGCCGGCGGTGCAGCGCGTTGCGCGGTGAATCCGCGTTGATCAGCACTGGCTTGCGAGTACGCGCCACCAATCCGGTCACCCCGAAGCCGACCTGCAGTTTCAGGGTGCCCGCCGAAGCGTGCGGCGGCCAGATGTCGACGATGCTCAGTTCCTGGCCATCGATGAGATACAGCAGGACACCGTCGGCCTCGAAACGGCTGGCCAGCTGCTCCGCGTCCGGGACAGCGCTGGGCATCGATCCGTCAGGAGTCGGCTCCTCGGAGGTCTCCGTCATCGGAACAATCCTTCGCGTAGAGCGACCGCGATCGCCCCGCTGCGGTCGGAGACCCCGAGCTTGCGGTAGAGCCCGCGGATGTGGGTCTTGACGGTGTCCTCGCTGGCCACCAGCTTGCTCGCCACACCCTTGTTCGAGTGTCCGGCCACGAGGAGCTCGAGGACCTCCGACTCGCGTTGAGTAAGGCCGAGATGGGCACCGGACCAGAACTCGCCGGCGCTGAGCCGGGCCGCCGAGAGCGCCACCCGGCCAGCCAGCGCATGATCGACGACCGTCTCTCCCTCACGTACCAGGCGCAGGTGATTGACCAACTCCTGTCCGTCGATGCGTTTGAGGATGTATCCGGAGGCGCCGACCCGCAAAGCCTGGAACAGGTAGTGCTCGTCGTCGTAGACAGTGAGCAGCACGACCTTGGTCGCGGGGTGCTGGGAGGTGATCTGACGGCACAGGTCGAGACCGCTCTCCTTGCCGATCCGTACATCGCAGAGCACCGCATCGGGGGCGAGCTCGGCCACCAGCGCGAGCGCCGCGCCCGCGGTGGTCGCCCGACCGACGATCTGGACCTCGTCGGGGAAGTGCCCGAGCATCGCGGTCAGGCCTTGCAGCACCATCTCGTGATCATCGACCAGCACCAGACGCAAAGGACTCGGGGCCGGATCCGCCATAACCGTCAGCGTATCTGTGCACCGCGGGGACGGGAGGCTCCGACCAAACTTCACCCTCGACTCCACCCACCTGGGTGAGTGCTCGATCGACTCCACGCGATCGGATGGCAGATGTCGGATCGCTCCTGCACTCCCGAGAGGCTCCGCTCATGATCGTGCTGGACAGTCGCAGTCAACCCGCCGGGCCAGTCCGCGTCCGGCAGCCACTGATCGTTCCGTCCGTGCTGCCGGCTGACTTCGCCCGCATCGGCAAGGAGGTGCGGGAGCTGTGCGAGGCCGGGGTGGACCGTATCCAGTGGGACGTCATGGACGGGGTGTTCGTCCCGAACCTGACCTTCGGCCCCGATGTCATCGCCGCGGCCCGGCCACACAGCTCCGTCGGGTTCGAGGCCCATCTGATGGTGGTCAATCCGGACGAGTTGCTCCCCCGCTATGCAGACGCCGGCTGCGATCTGATCATCGTGCACGCTGAGGCGTGCACTCATCTGCACCGGACCCTGCATCGGATCCGCGAACTGGGCGCCCGCAGCGGCGTCGCGGTGAATCCGCACACCGGTCCCGAAGTCGTGCAGCACGTCCTCGAGGAGACCGATCTGATCCTCGCCATGACGGTCAACCCAGGCTTCGGGGGCCAGGCCTACATCGCGGCCGTCGAGCCGAAGATCGCCCGGCTGCGCCGGATGATCGAGGAGGCCGGGCTCGACATCGAGCTCGAGGTCGACGGCGGGATCACCGAGCACACCATCCATGGAGCCGCAGCTGCCGGCGCGGACGTGTTCATCTCCGGCTCGTGGATGTACGCCTACCCCGAGGGCAAGGCGGCCGCCGTCGCGAGGCTCCGGGCAGCGGCCGCCGAGAGCATCCGCTGAGATGGGCGTTCGGTGAACCGGCTGCGGGCGGTCGTCTTCGATGTCGACGGCACCCTGGTCGACAGTGAGCGAGACGGACACCGGGTGGCGTTCAACGCCGCCTTCGAGGAGTTCGGCCTGCCGGACCACTGGGACGTGGAGACGTACGGTCGGCTGATTCGCATCGCCGGCGGAGCGCAGCGGCTGACGGCCTGGTTCGAGGCCAACGGTCGTACTCACGAGGAGTCCGTCGCGCTGGCCCGCCGTGTGCACCGGCGCAAGACCGAGATCATGCGCGAGCTGGTCCAGACCCCGATTTCTGTCGAGCTACCCGCACCTGGTGAGGCTTGCTCGACAGAACTCCGCAGCGAGCACGGACAGATCGGCCCGCGACCGGGCGTGATCGCCCTGCTGGACCGCCTGACCGCGGCCGGCGTGCCGATGCACGTCGCGACCACGGGCACTCGGGCGTGGGTCGCTCCGCTGCTGGATCGGGTCTTCGGCGATCGGTTCGACATCGTGATCACCGGATCCGAGGTCACCGATCTCAAGCCGGACCCGACGGTCTACCGCGAGGTGATCCGACGGATCGGCGACAGCGACGGCGTGGTGGTGGTCGAAGACTCCGGCAACGGCGTACGTGCCGCGGTGGGCGCCGGACTGCCGGTGCTGGTCACCGCCAACCCCTACACCCGCGACGACGATTTCACCGGCGCCACCCTGGTCACCGACGGGTTCGACGATCCTCGATTGGTCGAGTGGTTCGACCACCGGCTGGGCAACCGCCTCGGCCGCTAGCGCGCCTTGTTGCGTCGCTCCAGCAGCCGCCACAGCATCGGCGTGAAGATCAACTGCATGGCCAGGTCCATCTTCCCGCCGGGACACACGATGGTGTTCGGCCGCGACATGAACGAGTCGTGCAGCATCGACAGCAGGTAAGGGAAATCGATCCCCCGTGGGTTGGCGAACCTGATCACCAGCATCGACTCGTCGGCGCTCGGGATCGTCCGGGCGATGAACGGGTTCGACGTGTCCACGACCGGCACTCGCTGGAAGTTGACATGCGTCCGCGAGAACTGCGGGCACATGTAGTTCACGTAGTCGTGCATCCGCCGCAGGATCGTCTCGGTGACCGCCTCGGTGGAGTAACCGCGCTGCGCCTTGTCCCGATGGAGCTTCTGGATCCATTCGAGGTTGATCACGGGCACGACGCCGATCAACAGATCGGCGTACTTGGCCACGTCGACGCTCTCGGTCGCCACCGCGCCGTGCAGTCCCTCGTAGAACAACAGATCCGTGTCTTCGGGCAGGTCCTGCCACGGTGTGAAGGTGCCCGGCTCCTGCCTGTACGGGGCTGCTTCCCGATTGTCGTGCAGATACCTGCGGACGCGACCGCCGCCGGTCTCGCCGTACTCACGGAACAGGTCCTCGAGCTCGACGAACAGGTTGGCCTCCGGCCCGAAGTGGCTGAACGAGTGGTCGCTCTCGGCGATCGCCCGAGCCATCTCGCCCTTCATCGCCATCCGGTCGAATTTGTGGAAGCTGTCTCCTTCGACGAAGGCTGCGTTCACCTTCTCGCGACGGAAGATCTGCTCGAACGTACGCATGACCGAGGTGGTGCCGGCGCCGGAGGAACCGGTGATGGCCACGACAGGGTGCTTGGCAGACATGGGATCCTCCTCAGCTCGGGATGCGGTAGAGGCCGCGCAGGCCGTACAACGGGTGATCCAGCAGGGCCGGGTCCTCCTCCGGCTCGTTGTGGTAGCGCTCGATGCGCTCCACTTCCTCGTAGGAGCCGAAGATGAAGCCGATCCGCTCATGCAGGTGCGTCGGCACGACATCGAGGACGCGGTCGCGCCCGGTGATCGCCGCTCCGCCGGCCTGCTCGATGATCATGGCGACCGGGTTGGCCTCGTAGAGCAGCCGCAAACGTCCCGGCTTGGCAGGGTCCTTCAGATCGCGGGGATAGAGGAACACCCCACCGCGAGTGAGAAGGCGGTGCGTGTCGGCGACCAGCGATGCCACCCAGCGCATGTTGAAGTCCTTCTCGCGCGGACCTGATGCACCGTCCAGACACTCGTCGACATAGCGCAGCACGGCCGGCTCCCAGAACCTCCGGTTGGAGCTGTTCACGGCATACTCGGTGGTGGTCGGCGGAATGGTGATGTTCTCGCGGGTCAGGAAGAACTCACCGAGCTCGGAGTCCAGCGTGAACGCATGCACGCCGGTGCCGACGGTGACGACGAGGACCGTCGCCGGGCCGTAGATGGCATACCCAGCCGCCACCTGCTCGGTGCCGGGCTGCAGGAAGTCCTCGAGTTGCGCAGCTGCCCCGGGTTCGGGGGCGCGCAGGATCGAGAAGATGCTTCCCACCGACAGGTTGACGTCGATGTTCGACGAGCCGTCGAGCGGATCGAACGCCAACAGATATTTGCCCAGCGGGTAGCCGTGCGGAATCGGGTACGGCTCGTCGAGCTCCTCCGAGACCATGCCGGCCAGATGGCCTCCCCACTCGGTCGCGGCCAGGAAGATGTCGTTGGCCACGACGTCGAGCTTCTGCTGCTGTTCACCCTGGACGTTCACCGCACCGGCCTTGCCGATCAGGCCGGTGAGCGCTCCGGACGCGATCCGCTTGGAGATCGCCTTGCAGGCCAGCGCCACATCGTGGATGAGAGCGTTCAACTCACCGCTCGAGGTCGGGTGTCGGCGCCGCTCCTCGATCAGGAACTGGGTGAGCGTCGTACGCTCGGTGAGCATCGGGTTCTCCTTGCCGGCCAATGAATCGAGCCCCTGCGGCCCTTCATCGAGGAGACCATCCGGGCCGTCCCTCCGGCATCCACCCGACGGGTGAGACCGGGGGTGGGATCACCGATTCCGTGCTGCAGAGGCTCCGGGGGTCCTCGGAGCCACGACGGCCGACACCGCCCATTCCCCGCCCTCTATCTGACCAGGGAGTGCTTCAGGCAGCCACAGCGCTCTTCGCGACCGGCCCACGATCGCAGAGCAGCTGCCTGACAGCTGCGGTCTTGCGCAGCTGGGTCAGATAGCGGGCGCGAGTGGGCCCGATGCTGCCGACCGGCATCTGGAGCGTCGCGCTGATCTGCGCGTACGACAGAGGCGGGTCGGCGACCAGCAGAGTGAGCAGATCGCGCTGGTTGCCGGGAAGCTCTGCGAGACCGTCGCGGAGCGCCCGGGCCGTCTCCAGCCGGATCAGAGCGTCGTCGAGATCGGGCGTGTCATTCGCACCCAGCAAGTGATGACGCCGGTTGTCCCGTTCAGCCAGAATGACCGGGTCGGTCGTGGTGACGCGACCGGCATCGGCCAGCACTCCCAGGCACTCACGGGCCGTGGTGACCGAGATCCAACCTGGTAGGGCCAGGGCGCACCGGAGCCGTGGCAGGTGCACCACCAGCTTCGTCCACACCGCCTGGCTCACGTCGGCCGCATCGGTCGCGTTCAGCCGATGCCGGTGGGCGACGGCGTTGATCAGGGACTGGAACCGGTCCACCAGCTCCGCCCACGCCTGCTGATCGCCATCGACTGCGGGTCTGGTCGCGCTGGGTCCCGACGGTCCGCGCTTCCGGCACCCGCTGATCCGGGCTGCCGTCTTCCAGATCTCGCTGCCCCAGCACCGTCGGCAGGCCCACCTGAGGGCCGCCGCGGCACTGCAGGACTCGGGCCTGCCCAACGCGCTCGAGCATCAGGCCTGGCACCTGGTGGCCGCCGGCGGGATGGCGGAGGAGGCCCTGGCCGCTCAGCTGGAGGCCGCCGCTTGGGCGGAGTTCACGGCCGACAGCTTCGCCGTTGCCGGGAACCTCTTTCTGCGTAGCGCCGAGCTCACCCCAGCCGGAGGGCCGGCAGCCCGGCGGCTCGTCAATGCAGCCAAGAGCATCAGGCTGAGCGGCGGTGTCGGGGAGTCCTACGAGCTGCTCTGTCGAGTGCTCACCCTGACCGACGATCCCGAGCTCACCCGGGCTGTCCGCCATTCGATGTATCGCATCAGCATGTGGCGAGCACCCACCGTCGCCGGCCGTGATGCGCTGCTCCGGCTGGCCGAGGAGGCTGCCTCGGTCGACCCCGGCCAGGCAATAGCGATGCTCGCCGATGCGGCGCTCGCCAGCGTGGAGATCGGCGATCTGGCGAGGGCGCGGCAGGTCTCCGAGCGGGCCATCCAGCTGACCTCCGCCGACCGGCGGCAACCACCATTGGGTGTGGTCGGCATCCGAGCCATGGTGCTGGGCCTGTGTGGAGAGGCGGTGAATGTCCGCGCGCTGCTCGATCCGCGGACAGCGGAGATTGCGGCCATCGATCCGCTCGGCTCCGAGATGGCCGACCAGCTCAGCCTGGTCATCAGCCTGGCTCGGCTGTGCAGTGAGGACACCGATCGAGCCGCCGAACTGCTGGAGCGGGCGGTAGCCGGAGCGCGGGAACGCAGTGCCAGGCGAGCCGGCCGAGTCGGAACGGCAACGGCCCGATGGGTGTACCTCTGGCGCGGCCGCTGGAGCGCCGCCCGGGCTTCGGCGCATGAGGCCCTGCAGTTGGTCGAGAGCACCGGATGGGCCAACGAGCGACCCAGCAGCCTGGCCACGCTTGCCCGGATCGAGGCGGTGATGGGGTTGGCCGAGGAGTGCCGACAGCACGTCGCCGAGTCGGTCGAAGGAGCGGAACGCATGGGCGGGCGGCCTTACATCGCGTACGCCCATGCCGCGCTCGGCCTGCTGGAACTGACCCAGGGCCGCTACCTCAGCGCGATCGAGAACCTCTTGGTGCTGGACGACCTCGCCCAGGACAGCGGACTGCACGACACACCGGTGCTGTGGTGGTCCAGTGACCTGATCGAGGCGTACAGCCACTACGGCCTGCCGGACGAGGCTCATCGCGTACTGGTCCGGCTCGAACGTTCGGTGGCGGACCACCCGATCCCGACCGCCGCCGCCGTGGCGGCGCGTTCCCGTGCGCTCCTCGAGCCGGAGAACGCGCTCGAGCACCTCAGCCAAGCGCTCGACTGGCATGCCCGGGCACCGATGCCGTTCGAGGAGGCGCGGACTCGGTTGTTCCTCGGTTCCGTCCTGCGCCGACGCCGCCAGCGAGCGGAGTCCCGACCCCATCTGCAGGCATCGCTGGCCACCTTCGAACGCCTCGGCGCCCCCGACTGGGCAGCGCGAGCGCGTGCCGAGCTCCAGGCGTCGGGCGTCCGACAACGCGCGAGCGAGCAACCCGTCGCCGGCTTCAGCGCGCTGACCAATCAGGAGCTCCAGGTCGCGCTCACCGTCGCGCGAGGGCTGTCCAACCGCCAAGTGGCAGATCAGATGTTCCTGAGCATCAAGACTGTCGAGTTCCATCTGAGCCATGTCTACGACAAGCTCGGCATCCACCGCCGCTCCCAGCTGATCATGCTCGCCGCGGCACAGGGTCAGCCGGACGTTGCTCGGGGCGATGCCGCCCGATAGAGAGGCCCGATAGAGAGGCTGTATCAGCCGTCGAGCGCGACCGTCCGTCTGGCATGAGCGCATCGACTGCTGCCTGTCTCCCACCGCCTGCGGACTGCCGCGTGACCGGATGAGCGCCGTGATGGGGCGCGGTGGCATGCCGCGGCAGGCATCACTCGCCGAGCGCGATGTGGCCGATCTGTGCAGCTATCTGCGGATCGAGCGCCGCCAGTTCGAACGCGACCAGGACCGCTACTTCGCCGCATTGTCGGCGCTGCTGCGCTTCCACGAGATCACCGTGCCCGCCGAGACCGTGGATGCTGCCACCTTCCGCGCCGCCGTCCGGGAGTTCCAGCGATCAGTCGGACTGGAGCCCGACGGCATCCCGGGGGAGAAGACATTGTGGGAGCTCAACTACAGCTGGGCGATGGCGAATCGGCTCGGACTGGTCAGCGTCGAGCTCGACGGTGCCGACGGCGCCCAGGGGCCGCGCGCTGAGCCCGGCCACGGCCGCGTCGCGGTCCAGGTTCGCGCCGACATGGCACGGGCGTTGGGCGCCTGGCAGTCGGAGCTGCTGGCCGCGGGCGTGCCGTTGGTGTCCGATGCGCATGGTCGACGCAGGGCGACCGACGAGGATGCGTTCGAGCAGCCCGGCGCGGCGGTCCACCTCGCTGGGCTGGCTGTGGACCTGGATCCGATCACCGGCATGACGGAGCAGGGACCGATCGATCCTGAGGATCAGCCGTACACGATCACCAAGGAGGGCACCGGTTGGCGGGTGTGGGCACGGTCGTGGGCCGGGACCGATGTCCAACTGTCGGCGATCAGCTGGGCCAGCGGTGCCAGCTGCGTACGGCAGGTCGAGGGCCGGTTCCTGGATCTGACGACGATCGCAGCCCGGCACGGGATGAGCCCGGTGGCCCCCGGTCCGGGCTTTCCCACCCGCTACCAGGACGCTGCGTGGTGGCATTTCCAGTACCACGCCGGGCTGGTCCCATGGCTCAGTCAGCTCGGCTGCGAGGTGCTGCGCCTGAAGACGAACTCGGAAACGGCTTTGCGGACCAACCGCCTCCTCTGGGCCGAGCGGCATCGCATCTTCTGCTGCAGTCGTCATGGCTGGGGCACCTCGTTGCTGAGCACAGCTCGAGCCGAGTTGGAGCCTCAGGCCTAGCGGACAGGTGTGAGCCAGACCGCCCAGCCGTCCGGCTCACTCGTCAGCAGCACGCAGGTCGATCTGCGGCAGCGGCTTGCGGAAACCACGAGTCATCACGAGCAGGGCAATCAGACCGATCACCACCCAGCTCACGCCGACCAGCTTCGACTGACCGTCCAGGCTCAGCAGCAGGGCGAGGTTCACCAGCGCTCCGAGACTGGGGAGGATGATGCCGAGCAGTAGCGCCTTGGCGCCGCGGACCTCGCCGGTGCGAACGTGGTGGACGACGACCGAGACGCAGACCGAGGTGAACGCCACGAACGCTCCGAAGTTGATCAGGGAGGCCGCCTCGCTGAGGTCGAGAAACACCGCGACCAGTGCAACCGCACCGACCACCAGCACGGCCAGGGCCGGCGTGCCCTTGCCATTGACGAAGCCGAAGACCCGCTTGGGCAGCACGCCGTCACGACCCATGGCGTAGAGCAGCCGGGCCGCACTCAGCTGCTGGGTCAGTCCGCAGCCGAGCACGGCGCACATGTAGCAGACCAGGAAGAAGGTCTGGAACCCAGCACCACCGACGTACAGCGCGATCTCCGGGGACGCAGCCACGATGCTGCCGAGGGCACTCACGTCGGGGAACAGCAGTTGCATCGCGGTGGTGATCGCCAGGAAGAAGGCGCCGGCACTGATCACGATGATCAGGATGGCCCGTGGGATGTCCCGCTTGGGATGCCGGGCCTCCTCGGCCAAGGTGGTGACGGCGTCGAAGCCGAGGAACGACAGAGCGAGGATCGAGGCGCCGGCGAGCAGCGGGCCCGCTCCCCCGTCCTCGAGCACGAACGGCGTCAGCGTGACCGATGCGCCGTTCTGGCTGGTGACAATCCCGCGGATCAAGAAGAACAGGAAGGCAAGGGAGGCCACCACCTGGGCGCCGACCAGGACCAGGTTCGCGTTGGCGGCGAGCCGTACGCCGACCAGGTTCGTCACCGTGGTGAGCACAACCGTCGTGGCGATCCACACCCAGGCCGGCACGTCGGGGAGGGGCACCGACATGTAGATGCTGGACAGCAGCGCGTTGATCATCGGCAGGAACAGGTAGTCCAGGGTCGCCGCCCAGCCGACGAGGAAGCCCACCGCCGGGTGGATCGTCTCCCGGGAGTAGGTGTAGGCCGAGCCGGCGAAGGGCAGCACCCGCACCATCTGTGAGTACGCGAGCGCGGTCAACACGACGGCGACCAGGATCGTCAGGTACGCGAGCGGGACGTGCCCACCGGTCGCCTCGGAGACGATCCCGAACGTGTCGAACACGGCGAGCGGCGCCATGAACGCCAAACCCATGAAGACCAGGTGGCGAAGGCTCAGGGCACGCCGCAGGTGGTGGCTCTCGAGATCTGCCGTCCGGGCAGGGGTGGGTGCAGTCATGACGGATCCTTCGTCACCGTGGTGGGGATCCCGAGCGGGTCGGCGCCGTTGCGTTTACCGATGAAGTCGCGTGTGCCGATCGACCTACTGGGAGCGGGGATGGTCACCATCGGCGACCACGGGGCAATTCTTTGACATCAACGTCAAAGAAGTCAAGTGTTTCGCCGAGCGAACCTCAACCGACTGCTCGGATCGGTTCCGGCCGGTCGAACCGGTCAGCCGGAACTCGACTCGACCGGCTCAGCCTCGAGCCGGACAGCCGAGGCCCGCAGCCGCCGCCCGCATGGCCCGCCGAGCAGTAGCCACGTCGATGTGCGCGTTGCCGGCCACGATGTGCAGCCCGTACGCGTCCTCGAGCGCGACCAGGGTCATCGCCAGATCACCCGGATCGATCACAGGCGCAAAGGCGCCATCCACCACTCCCCTGTCGATCACTCCGCGATAGGTGGCGAGCTGCCGGACGTACATGCGTTGCACCAATTCGTCGTGCAGCGTCGAGTGCCCGGCCAGCACGTCGAACTCGTACAGCAGTCGGAGCAGCGCGTCGTCCGGACCGGTCGGCAGCCCGGTGTCGATGGCTATCGCCAGTTGTTCACCGGGCGAGATCCCGACCTGCAGCAGCCGGTCCCGGTCGTCACAGAACCGCTGAATGCCAGCTCGATGCGTCTCGACCAGCAGGTCATCGAGATCGTCGAAGTAGTAGAGGATCGCCCCGCGCGTCAGGCCAGCTTCCTTCGCCACGTCCGTCAGGCTCAGCTGAACCAGCCCGCGATCGACCACGGCTGTCTGCGCCGCCTCGATGAGAGCTTGCTTGCGTTCCAGTTGACGATTCGGTCGAGCCACAGACTTGACTCTACCGATCCGCGTCCGTCACTCTTGAAGAGTTGTTTGACGTAAACGTTAAAAAACTCAGGAGACCGTCGTGCAGCTCGACCTGCTTCTCACCGGTGGCCCGGTGCGTACCCGTGATCCGCTCGATGCGCCCGGTGCGTTTGCCGAGGCCCTTGGGGTCAAGGACGGGCGGATCGCCTATCTCGGCACCGCCGCCGACGCACCCCGAGCCGCTCGGGTCGTGGAGCTGGAGGGCCGGCTGGTCACCCCGGGCGTGATCGACAGCCACAACCACCTGTTACTGGGATTCGACCCGGACGCCGTCAGCCTCGAGGGGGCTGAGGATCTCGGCACGGTACGTACGCGAATCGCCGATCTGGCCGCGCGCCGACCAGACCTGAGCTGGATCTGCGCCGAGAACGCGGTCTATTCCGTGGTCACCGGTCGCCGGCCGAACGCCGATGATCTGGCCGGGCTGACCGATCGGCCGATCTTCATCACCACCTACGACCAGCACTCGGTCTGGCTCAACGAGGTCGCGCTGCGGGCGCTCGGCATCAGCGGCGGCGGCGACATCGCCTGGGGCAATCCCGAGCGGGACGCCAACGGGGAGCCCACCGGTTGGGTCACCGACTTCTACACCAGCGCGATGACCACCCGCGGTCTGGCCGAGCTGCAGCGCGACATCCCGCTCTACAGCCCGGAGCGCCGGGCTCGCCGGTTGCGGCAGAGCCTGGACATGGCTGCGTCGGTGGGCATCACCACCGCGGTCGAGCCCCAGGTCCCACTCGCGGAGTTGCACCTCCTGGAGGCATTGCGCGACGAGGAGGGACCGCGCTCCCGGGTCATTGCCGCGCTGTTCCACCCGATCGACTCCGACGACGCGTTCCGGCGCGACCTGAAGGCGGCCATCCGAGACACCCGCCAGGATGCGCGGCTGCGACTGGGTCCGGTGAAGCTGTACGCCGACGACGTGATCGAGCCGCACACCGCCTGGATGCTGGACGACTACGCCAACCGGCCAGGTCATCGGGGTCAGCCGAGCGCTCGGGTCGGCGCGTTGGCCACGGCCATCGCCGAGCTCGATCGACTCGGGTTGCAGACCCATACGCATGCGACTGGCGACGGTGGCATCCGGCTGGCCCTGGACGCGATCGAGCACGCCGCCGTCGTCAACGGGACTCGGGATCGCCGGCACGGCATCGTGCACGTGGAGTGCCTGCATCCGGACGACCTGCCGCGGTTCGCCGCGCTGGGAGTGGTCGCGGCCATGCAGCCGCGGCATGCGTCACCGGACCTGGTCGCCGGCACCTGGATGGACAACATCGGTGAGTCCAGGTGGGACCGGGCCTGGCGGTTGCGCTCCCTGATGGAGTCCGGTGCGCACGTCGCGCTGTCGAGCGACTGGCAGGTGGGCGAGATGGATCCACTGGTCGGCATGTATGTGGCTCTCACCCGGGCTCGGCTGTCCGGTGCCGACGCCTGGACGCCGGGCGAGCGGCTCTCCCTCGATCAGGCCATTACCGGCTACACCCGTGAGGGCGCTTGGGCCTGGCACGCCGAGGACCGACTGGGCTCACTGCAGGTCGGCGCGGATGCCGACCTGGTGGTCTGGTCCGACGACCTGTACGCCCATGCGAACGAGCCCGCGGGCCTGCTCGAGCAGCGAGCCGATCTGACGTTCGTGGGCGGCGAGGTCATCTTCGACGCCGATGCCGCCGGCGCGACGGAGCCGGATCGGGCGCCCGCCGGAGACTGCAGCGGCCACCAGCACTGACGGCCCGCTAGACTCCCTCAGGTTCCTCATTGTCGCCGTCCCGTCGCGAGCGGCCGTGAGCGTAGCGCGGCTCTGTCTGGACTGAGGAGCCGAGCAGACACGTTCTTCGTCTGCGAGCGACGAGGGAAGACAGAGACCTGAGCGCGGAGCGAACAGCGAGTTGACGACCCCGTCGCGAGCGGCCGTGAGCGTAGCGCGGCTCTGTCTGGACTGAGGAGCCGAGCAGACACGTTCTTCGTCTGCGAGCGACGAGGGAAGACAGAGACCTGAGCGCGGAGTGAACAGCGAGTGACGACAACACAGCCCCGGCAACCAGAGGCGGACCGATGACCCTGATCTCCGACGAGCGGCAGGCACTGGCCGAGACGCTGCGAGTCACCGATCCGCACGCCCCGACCCTGTGCGCCGGCTGGGATGTCCAACGCCTGCTCGCGCATCTTGTCGTACGTGAGTCGGAGCCCATCACGGTCCTCAAGGACGTCCTGGCGCGCCAGCCACCCGGCGCCGAGCCCGGGCTCAGCCGACTCGTCGACGCGGCATCGACGCCGGCGGGATACCAGGCACTGGTCGACCGCTTGGCCGCCGGGCCCGCCCGCTGGTCGCCCAGGAACCTGGTGGATCAGCAGTTCAACCTGGTCGAATACATCATTCATCACGAAGACATCCGCCGCGCCGGGCCAGGCTCCATCGAGCCGCGAGCACTGTCTGCCGACGTCCAAGACGCCGCGTGGAAGTCACTCGGACTCCTCGCCCGGCTCGGCCTCCGGAAGTGCCCCGTAGGCGTCACGCTGATAACGCCGACCGGTGCTGCCCAGGTCGCCAAGAAGGGCAGCACGGGGGTGACACTGACCGGCGACCCGGTCGAGCTGGCCTTGTACCTGAGTGGCCGCCGGGACCATGCCCGCGTACGACTCACCGGTCCTGACGCGCCGCTGGAACAGTTCGCCACCTGGATAGCAACCGCCTGAGCGCAGCCTCACAGCGAGCGACGACCCCGTCGTGAGCGGCCGTGAGGCGGAGCGAGGGCTCCGTCTGGACCGACGAGGGAGCAAAGACACGTTCTTCGTCTTGCGAGCGACGAGGGAAGACGGAACCAATCGGCGCGCAGCGGAGCAGCGAGTCATTGTGCACCTGGCGGTGCGCCCGTTCCGGGCTGGGGCCATTTTCGGACTAGTGACGACAACACAGCGGAAGCGCGAGAATCAGCTCCCGGACGAACCGGGGATCGTGCAGTCGCTCCCCGTAGGCGTCACGCAGTTGGCCCATCCGATAGCGCACGGTCTGCGGATGGATGTGCAACTCGGCGGCGACCTGCTCCCGCCGGCCCTGGTGCAGCAGCCAGCTCAGCAGGGTTTCGGCCAGACGTTCCCTGGTCGACTCGGGCAGAGCCGACAGCGGGCGCAGCACCTGGACGCGTAGATCGATCAGAGCTTCAGGGTCAGCGCCGACCACCAGGTCAGCCAAGTGATCCTCGCTGTCCGTTGGCTGCTCACCGCGCGGCGGTGTGGCCAGCTCGAGCGTACGAGTCGCTCGGCGATATGACGATCGGGCCTGCATCCAGGGTCGCGATGGACCGACGACGGCCTTACGTCCCACCAGCAGCCGCAGCAGGTGACGCCGGTCCGCGGCTGTGGCATCGGGGACCAGGAGCAGAGTCAGGGACCGATCGGGATCCCAACCCTCACTGCCAGGAAGGTCCTCGGCGAACTGCAGCGTCTCCGTCCCGAGCAGAGCCACGACGCCATGGGCCTGGGCGCTCGGCAACAGGACAGCGGTCAGTCCCACCGACGGCGACCAGCCGGCCCGCTCTGCGGCTGCGGTCAGCACCTCCGGCGACGCCCCTGCCAACAGGCGCTGCACCAGCCGATCGCGATAGCGCTGGCGAACCAGCCCGCTGGTGGTCAACTCGTCGTTGTGACCGGCCACGCTGGCGGCGGAGAGACCGTCGATATAGGCGAACAGCAACTCGGCGAACTCGGCCATCATGGTGGCCGACAGCCCAGCCCCGGCGGCGACGCGGCCCAGTTCCCGCCAGCTCACACGCGACCCGACCCGATACGCCGCCAGCAGACCGTCCATCGATCGACCGCCGCGGGCCTCTCCCCGACCCAGGGCGTAGGCGCCCTCGATCGTCGGGCCCATCGGCGTACTGGGGTCGACATCGTGACCGCGTCCGGCCAACTTGAGAAAGCCGGCCAAGGCCATCCGCACAGCACCGGTGATGGTGTCCCGCATCAGTCCGTCGCGAGCGCCTCGGTAGTCGGGCACCTCGGCGACGACGGCGTTCACCGTGTGCGTCGCGACCTGAGGCAGCCCGTCGCGAAGGATCTGCAGCACCTCCGGATCCAAGCGGAAGGCACGACCAAGATCGGACAGGTGCGGACCAGAATCTGCAACCACGGTTTCCCCCGCACTATCTCTTCCGAACAATAGGTTCGCCAGGTTTCACGCTTGGCGGCCATGAGTCTAGCCACGAAAGTCAGTCAGACTAGGGCGGTGACTAGCCTGGCAGGTACGACGCGCACCCGCACCACCCTGCGTCACCGGCTGGTACGGCTGGCCGAGCGGGCGACGACGCCGCTGCTCCCGGCGGACTATCTGGATCTCTTCGATCCGCTGCGACCCGGCGCGGATCTGCGCGGCCGGATCGTGTCGGTCCAGCCCGAGACCGCCGACGCGGCCACCATCGTCATCCGACCAGGCGCCGACTGGGCCGGTCACGTACCCGGTCAGTACGTCCGGATCGGCGTCGACGTCAACGGCGTGCGGCAGTGGCGGGCGTACTCACTGACCCATGGACCGCGCCGCGACGGCCGGATCAGCGTGACCGTGAAGGCTGTGCCCGACGGCTTGGTCAGCACCCACCTGGTCCGTCGCGCACGCGTCGGCACCCTGATCCACCTGGAGCAGGCGGCCGGGGATTTCGTGCTGCCGACCGAGGGCGGTCGCTTCCTGTTCGTCACCGCGGGTTCCGGCATCACCCCGGTGATCGGCATGCTTCGCAACCTGTTCCCGGTCACCGACAGCGGCGTCGTCCGGCTGGCTCGCTCGACCCGGTACGACATCGTGGTGGTGCACGTCGCTCCTCGCGAGCCGGATTCCATCTTCGCTGCTCACCTGCGCGAGCTCGATGCCGTCGGAGCGATCCGGCTGGTCGCCCACTTCACCGACGAACACGGCTCGTTCGACGTCGACGCGCTGGGGCAACTGGTCCCCGATCTGACCGAGCGACAGACGCTCGCCTGCGGCCCGGCCGGGTTGCTCGACGACCTGCAGACGCATCACGGTCAGCGAGGGCTGGACCTGCAGACCGAGCAGTTCCGCGCCGCCCGGGTGGCGATCGGCGACGGTGGCGCGATCACGTTCGCGGGTTCCGGAGCCAAGGTAAGCGCCGACGGAGGCACGCCCATCCTCGACGCGGCTGAGGAGGCCGGGGTGCTGATGCCGTCCGGCTGCCGGATGGGCATCTGCTTCGGCTGCGTACTGCCGCTGCGCTCGGGTTCAGTCCGCGACCTACGCAATGGCGCGATCACCACCGCGACGCCAGGCGAGACCGCCGGCCGCGGCGTCCTGGTGCAGACCTGCATCTCGGCGGCCGCCGGGCCTTGCGAGCTCGATCACTGAGCGCGCCATCTACTGCCCGATCATCATCGACACGACTGAGGAAAACCGCACGTGACCGTTCTGCAGAAGAAGCCCGACAATCCCATCGCCCACCTGACGGCCACCGACATCGAGCAGATCGGTATCGAGCTCGACGCCATCCGGCAGTCGGTGATCGACACCCGCGGCGAGTCCGATGCGAACTACATCCGTACGGTGATCAACGCCCAGCGCAAGCTCGAGCTGGGCAGTCGGGCGGTGCTGCTCGCGTCGTTCTTCCCGCCGGCCTGGATCCTGGGCACCGCCGGCCTCGCCGTCGCCAAGATCATCGAGAACATGGAGATCGGCCACAACGTCCTGCACGGCCAGTGGGACTGGATGCGGGACCCGAAGATCCACTCCACCACCTGGGAGTGGGACCACGCCTCGCCCGCCGAGCAATGGAAGCACGCGCACAACGAACTGCACCACACGTACACGAATGTGGTCGGCAAGGACAACGACCTCGGCTACGGCATCATGCGCGTCGACGAGGACCAGCGATGGGTCCCGCTCTACCTGGCCCAACCGCTGTGGAACTTCCTGAACGCCTGCGTCTTCGAGTATGGCATCGCCGCGTACGACCTGGAGTTGGGTCGCAACCTGAGGTCGAAGAAGCGGCGGCAGAGCCCCGAGTTCAAGGCCCGGGCGAAGCAGGTGCTGCACAAGATCCGCAAGCAGATGACCAAGGACTACCTGATCCACCCGGCACTGTCCGGACCTTCCTTCCTGAGCACCCTGGGTGCCAACGCGACCGCCAATCTGATCCGCAATCTGTGGTCCCACTCGGTGATCATGTGCGGCCATTTCCCGGAAGGTGTAGAGACCTTCGAACGCCGCTCGATCGAGGGCGAGACCCGCGGTGAGTGGTACCTGCGCCAGATGCTCGGCTCGGCCAACATCTCCGGCAGCAAGGCCATGCACTTCATGACCGGCAATCTGTCCCACCAGATCGAGCACCACCTGTTCCCCGACCTGCCGAGCAACCGGTACGCCGAGATCGCACCTCAGGTGCGGGCGCTGTTCGACCGCTATGGGTTGACCTACACCACGGGCTCGCTCCCCCGCCAGGTCGCCTCCGCCTGGAAGAAGGTCATCCGGCTCTCGCTGCCCAACGACTTCGGCCGCAAGCGGCGTGCTGAGGTGCGCCCGATGCCGGCTTCTCACCCGACACCGACTGCAGCCGCCGCCTGAGGATCGGCGCCAAGTCAGCAGCTGATTCGCCCGGCGCCCTAGGATCGGTCGGGTTCGAGTGATATCTCAGTCCCGACCGAGGTGATTCACGACGCGTCGTCGGCGTGGCGCACCCGGTCGGGTGCCGAATCTGTCAGGACCTCCGGCGGGATCGCCACCGGGCCAAACATGACCGCCAGCCAGGCGCAGGCCGCGCACGTTTCGCGCCACCGGGCCAAAGGTGACCAAATCAGGATTGGTACGTGGCGGCGGCGCGTCCGAGCGCCCCGAGCGGGCGGTATCTCCTGCTGCGGACCTGATCCATGCCCGGGTCAGAGGATGGTTCCGTAGAGATGGGTCACCGTGAGGGTCAACACCAGCCGCCGATCGGCGACCATCGCCCGGCGGTAGTCGTCCCAATCAGGATGCTCGCCGACAACCGTGCGGTACAGATCGATCAACGCCTCCACCGTCGAGTCGTCGGGAGCAGCGGCCACCGGAGTCAACGCCACGTCGCCATCCGCGACCGCGTAGGAGCGGCCCTCGCGGCTGGTCACATACATGCTGGCACGCGGATCCCGGCGCAAATTCCTGGTCTTGGCCCGACCGTCGGTGACCGACACCCGGAAGACCCGGGTCTGCGGATCGAACGCATAGCGCACATTGGAGATCTGCGGCCGGCCGTCCCGCTTGAGCGTGGCCAAGGCACCGGTGCCCACCCTGCCGAACAAAGCCACCAGCGTCGCGTCATCCACCATGACCTGCAGGCTACTCGGAGTCGGCAGGCAGCCGCCTCCGGTCAATCGATCGCCACCAGCGGGTAGGCGTACCAGGCGTAGTCGAGAGGTTGGCCGATGTTCCACTGCTGCTGCAGCGCGGTATCGACCTGCCGGTAGCCGGCATTGGCGTAGCAGCGGCGCGCGGCGGCATTGTCCGGTCGGACCCGGAGGTAGACATCGGGATAGTGGGATTGCGCGCGGCGCGCGAGCTCTCGGGCGAGGTACGCGCCGATCCCGCGACCACGCATCGTCGGGTCGACGATGAGGCGGGCGACCTCGACCTCGGCTTCGCCATCGTCGACCCACAGCTCGCCGTAACCCACCAGCCGCCCGTCCCCTTCGCTCATCGCGTCCGAGCACCGGAGGTCCCGCAATGCGACGACATCGTGCAGCGTGAAGGGAGTAACGCCCGGATCGGCCGCACGGGCAAGAACATCGTCGGCGGGGACCGGCCCGCCACCCGTGATTCCCCACATGACCGCGTCCTCGGCGGGCACGGCCCAGGAGCCCACGAGGTGGGCGATCTCTCGTCGAAACGCGCCGTGTCGACAGCACAGCACCGGCCCGCGGGGGTCCTGGCCGGTCACGGCAGCCGGCCATCTGCAGCATCGAACTCTGCCTGGATGGCATCGAGATCCGCGCGAAGCTGCTGTAGCCGCTCCTCGCCGATCGTGCCGACCACACGACGTTCGATCTCGGGCGCCAGCGCCTGGGCGGCCCGAATCACCTGCAGCCCTCGATCCGTCGGCAGCACGAGCTTGGCCCGGCCATCCGCTGGGTCGGGTATCCGTACGACGTACGCGTTCTTCTCCAGGTGCATGACCAGCTCTGCCATGGCCTGCTTGGTCATCTGGGCACGCTGAGCCAACACACTGACCGTCGCCCCGGTGTCGTCCAGGTATTGGAAGACGGCGGCATGCGCGGGACGCAGCTCGGTGAACCCCAGCCCGACGAGGTGCGGGATCACGAGATCGTTCAGCGCCGTGAAGGCCCCGCGCAGCGCGACCGCCAGATTGCGAGGACGGTCATGGCCGTCGAGTTGCGGAATACTCGTTGACATGGGCAGGCATCCTGTCTATCTTGAATCTATGGACATGCTACCTGTCGAAATAACCACCGCGACCGAGACACTCCGAGTGGGCTCCGAACTGGCCACCGTGCTCGCCACCACCGAAGAGACGAACGGAGATCTCTTCGCCGTCGAACTGCAGATGCCGCCAGGCGGTGGGCCGCCCGTCATGCACCGCCACGCACCGAGCGAGATCTACCGGGTCCTGTCCGGAGAGTTCGCCTTCTACATCACCGGCCCTGACGGCACCACCACCCGCCGCGTCGCAGGCGCGGGCGAGACGGTCACCCTGGCCGGAGACACCCCACACACCGTCCGCAACGAATCGACCGAGGATGCGGTGGCCTTCCAGGTTCACGCACCCGGCGGACCGATGGAGGGATTCATCCGCAGCGCCGCAGAGCTGGCCGCCGACCACCCGCCGACGATCGAGGAGGTCCTCGACATCGCCGAACGCAACGGCATCGAGCTGCTGGGCCCAGTGCCCGATGTTCACCCCTCCTGGTGACGGCCGACCACCTCGCCGACCAGATGGACGAAGCCGCCGAGGCCCAGGGCTGTATCACAAGCCGGGGCCACTGCTCATCGGGGTGATTGGGTTTCGGTTCCTGGCGCCACGACCCGGTGTCGGGGACGAGGTCTGGTCACTGCCGGGCGTTCGAGGATCCGCGTTCGGCGCCTGGGATTTGTGTCGGCTCGTGAGGACGTCGCTGTGTCGAAGCTGCAACTTGACCTCTGTCTGCTCGGTGCACCGACCCTGTCGTCCTCGGCCGGTCAGCTCCCTGTCTCGCCCAGCGCACTGACGCTGTGCGCCTACCTCGCCTTGGCCCCGGGCTATGAGCGCTCGCGCGAGGTCGCCGCCGCGCACTTGTATGCGGACAGCCCGGTGCCCGCCGCCCGCCGTCGCCTCAGCACGGCGATCTGGCGGCTGCGGACCGAGGTCCGCGATATCGCCGGCGTCGATCTGGTCACCACCGCGGCCCGCAACCGGGTCGGACTCAGCTCTGCCGTCCAGGTGAGTGTCGACGCGACCACCTTCGAACAGTTGGTCAGCTCCGCCTTGCAGCGACCACCAGCCGACCTCACCCGCGCCGACGCCAACCAGTTGGCGTCCGCCGTGGATCTGCACCGCGGCTGTCTGATCGAAGCCTGCGACGACGAGTGGGTGCTCGCCGACCGGAACAGGCTGGAGAATCTCTACCTCTCAGCGCTGGACCATCTCATCGTCTTCCACGGCGCCCAGGGAAGCCCGTCCGCGGTCAGCCGCTTCGGCGAGCTCGCACTGGCCCTCGAACCGTTGCGCGAGGACATCCACCGGCACCTGATGACGGCGTACGCGATCAACGGCCGGGACGACCTCGTCGAGCGACAGTTCGAGCGCTGCCGCCGGACCCTCCTCGAAGAGCTCGGCGCCGATCCGATGCCGGAGACCATCGCGCTCTACAGTCGGCTTCGTTGCCCGGACCGGACGGCTGCCGCTCCCCCGCTGGCAGCCCTGGTCGCCGACCTCGAACGAGCCCGCCGCGACGTCGGACGTCTCGCGGCGATCGTCGAGCGAGCGCTGGACCACCTGCGTCACCTGGCGTGATCCACCGTCTGGAGCTGAATCCCTCCAGATCGACCGAGCTTCCTCGATCCCACGGTGACAAGGCGGTGAGACCGGCGCCGCCTACTGGGACCGTCTCGTGACACCCGCCGCGCACAGTGGCGCTATCCGACGAGAGGCGCGAGTGGTGGTGACGGAATGGCGATACCGGTTCCTGCTCGACGTGTGGGCCGAGCAACGCGCCGTCGGCGACCTTCCCGCCGTGGTCCGAGCACGGGTTCGTGACCTGTCCGGCGACGAGATCAGCTACGTCGGTTCCTTCGCCGAGGTAGAAGCGATCGTCGAGGCCCGGCTGGACGAGGCAGGCATCCGGCCGCGGCGCTGGGAGCGATCGTAATCGGTCCGTGCCCGGCCCGCTTCGTTCTCCAGCCCGCTTCGTTCTCCAAACGTGGCTCGTCGCCGTTACCCTGCTGGCCACCGTCGATCGTGCACGCCCAGCAGATTCCTGATTGGAGCCATTGATGACAGATCACCTCCTCGGTGAGGAAGCACGCGTCCTGCGCCCGGACGGCTGGTGGCGGTCCGCCGTCGTCTACCAGATCTATCCCCGTTCCTTCCAGGACTCCGACGGCGACGGGATCGGCGACATCCCGGGCATCACGAGTCGTCTCGACTACCTGGCGGAGTTGGGCGTGGATGTCATCTGGCTCTCTCCCGTGTATCGGTCACCACAGTGCGACAACGGGTACGACATCAGCGACTACCGCGACGTCGATCCCCTGTTCGGAACGCTGGCAGACCTCGAGACGCTCATCGCGGCGGCCCACGAGCGCGGCATCCGACTCGTGATGGATCTGGTGGTCAACCACACCTCCGACGAGCACCCGTGGTTCATCGAGTCGCGCGACCCCGCCTCCCCGAAGCGAGACTGGTACTTCTGGCGCCCGGCTCGGCCCGGCGCCGAACCCGGTGCCGCCGGATCCGAGCCCAACGACCGACCGGCCGCGTTCGCCCCCTCGGCGTGGACGTACGACCCGGTCAGCGGCGAGTACTACCTCGGCATCTTCAGCCCGGGACAGCCCGACCTCAACTGGGAGAACCCCGAGGTGCGGCAGGCCGTGTACGCGATGATGCGCTGGTGGGTGGACCGCGGCGTCGACGGATTCCGGATGGACGTCATCAACCTGATCTCCAAGCCCATCGGGTTCACGACCGACGCCCTCGACCCGTCCGGGGTGGAGCCCACCTACGAGGGTGGCAGCGGTCCTCGACTCGATGAGTTCCTCGCCGAGATGAACCGCGAGGTCAGACTCGACGACCTGAACCTCCTCACCGTGGGCGAGATGCCCGGTTCCACCGTGGAGACCGCGATCCGGGCGACGGATCCGGGACGGCACGAGCTGAACATGGTCTTCACCTTCGAGCACGTCATGCTGGACCGGGTCCCCGGCGGCCAGCGGTGGGACCTTGTCGACCTCCCGCTGCCCGTGCTGAAGAACAACCTCGCCCACTGGCAGCTGGGACTCGCCGACGTGGGCTGGAACTCGCTCTACTTCGACAACCACGACCAGGCCCGTGCCGTGTCGCGCTTCGGAGACGACAGCCCGGAACACCGGGTCGCGTCGGCAAAGACGCTCGCGACGGTCCTGCACCTGCACAAGGGAACGCCGTACGTCTACCAAGGCGAGGAACTGGGGATGACCAACGCCCCCTTCACCACGATCGAGCAATACCGCGACATCAGTGCCCTCAACGTGTACGCAGCGGCAACCGCCGGCGGAGTCCCGACCGAGCGCGTGATGCACTTCCTCGAGACCCGCAGCAGGGACCACGCCCGTACGCCCATGCAATGGGACGCCACCGATGCGGCGGGCTTCACCACCGCTACGCCGTGGATCGAGGTGAACCCGAACTACCCGACGATCAACGCTGCGGCAGCGTCGGAGGATGCCGACTCCGTGTTCGCGCACTTCCAGAAGCTGATCGCCCTCCGCCACGACAACGCCGTGGTCCGCGAAGGCCGGTTCGAGCTGCTCCTACCTGAGCACGACCGGCTCTGGGCATTCACCCGCACCCTGGACGACGAGCGCCTCCTCGTCCTGGCCAACTGCTCCTCGCGACCCGCGGACCTGCCGCTCGAAGATCTGCCGGACCACGTCGATGCGGAGCTGCTGCTCGGTACGCATCTGAATGGACGGCCGGACTCACTTGCGCCCTGGGAGTCCCGGATCCTCCGGCTCGATCAGAGCTGAATCGATGGTCGTTCCCGAGCGCCACGGCGAACGTCTTTCTGCGAGCAGATCAGCGTAGATCGCCGCGTCGATACCCGGCCTGGGTCACACCGATCGACAGTAGGCGAACAGCTGCACCTCGGGCGGCGCTCCCTCACTGGCGGGCTCGTACGCATAGTCCCGGATCTCGCCGACTCGCAGCCCGTGACCCTCCAGGACCGTCGCAAGGTGCTCACGAAGATAGCCGGAGACCCGCAGGGTGCTGCCCAGGAACGGAATCGACACATCGTCGAGATCGGCTTCGACCATGGCCACCGCTACCGGCGCATCGGCCGGCAACAACCCGCGGATCCGGTCGAGGGCCGGTCCGATCTCCGACCGCGGCAACATCAGCAAGGAGAAGAACGCGACCGCCGCATCGAACCTGCCGAACCGGTCATCCAGGTCCATCACGTCGAGCCGGTGGAAGTCAGCCGTCGCCACGTTTCGTCGGGCCCGGCCGAGCATGCTTTCCGAGATATCGATTCCCGTCACCGCCAGACCAGCCGCCGCCAACTGCCTGTCTGTCGGCAGTCCGGTCCCGCAGCCGACATCGAGCACCCTGTCGCCAGGCGCCAACTGATCGATCAACCAGCCGGTGGCCGCCACCTGACCGTCCTTGTGAGGAAACGCCTCGTCGTAGCGATCACCGATCTGATCGAAGGCGCCTGCCTGTACCTGCTGCCGTGCCTCCCGGCCCGGACTCTCAGCATCGCTCACCTACCCCAGGATGCCTCATCGACATGTCAGCCGAGGAGCAGATGCCGCCCGTCACGCGTTCGCGACGACGTTCACCACGTTGCCATCGGGGTCACGAAAGAAGAACCGGCGCACGCCCCACGCCTCATCGGTCAGCGGATGCACGATCTCCAGGTCCTCTGCTCGGACCCGTACGTACAGCTCGTCAACCTCGGCCGGTGCCGCAACCCCGATGCTGATGACCGGATTGCACGGTGCCGTGGCGTCGACAGTCATGGTCTGAAGCTGCACGCGGCCCTCGTCTCCTGCCAGTCCGAGATTGCCGACCCAGCCGAGATCCATCGCGATCTCCAAGCCGAACAATCGGGCATAGAGGGCATTCGCGCGCGCGACATCCGACACCACCAGATCCGGAACGATCCGAGTTACGGGCATCTCCCGATCCTATGCGTCACCAGATCACAAGAACCTGATGGGGCACGCGGCTGACGGCGGTCGCTGCTTCAGGTGATATATCAACCCCGACCGACGCGAATCCGCCGTATTGTCGGCGTGTCGCACCCGGTCGGGGAGCGAATCTGTCGCGATCGGTCGCTCACCCATCCTGCTCAGGCGCCAGCTCGAACATCCTGGCCATCAGGGCTGCTGGCCCTTGGAGTCGCTCGATCCGGATCAGCCGTTGATACTCGGGTGCGAACTCCTCGAGCGCCTCCAGCGCCTCGGCTGTCAGAGTGCGCGAGATGCCGCCGCGCTGATGGGCGTACAGAATGTAGACACGCAACAACTCCGGCAGCCTGGTCAGGTGGCTCGCGTACCGGTCGCCGCCGCGGCACTGCTTGCTTCATCGACCTCGTCCGGACTTCTGCTGACCGCTGATGCCGACCTCGCGATCAACACGTGCAACCTCGGGCTGGGCCCCGCAGATCGGCAGCGTACTGCGAGCGGCGGGATTCACCTCTGGTTCCGCCCGCGCAGCCGCAATCCCCTCACGAGAAGTAGCTACCGGGCCCGCTCGCGTCAAGATTTGGAACCACAAGGTACTTCTCAACGACCCCTCCGTCGTCGAGCACCTGCAGCCCAAAGTTTCTACCAGTGCCATGTCGAAACGGTGGTTCGCTGTTCGACGTAGGGCCAAGAACGGCCACCGGCAAGCGGGGCCGAGCCAGACAAGGAGTGAGGACATGCCGCGTTTCATGGGATTCGTACGGATGGAAGAGGGCATCGGCATGCCGCCGCAGGCACTGTTCGACGCCATGGACAGCTACATCGGAGAGCAGGCCGCGAAGGGCCACTTCCTGGATGGCGGTGGACTCTTCGGCACTGAGGACGCGGTCAACTTCGTGGTCCGCAAGGGGGAGACCACCCGCGTCGACGGCCCGTACGCGGAGGCCAAGGAAGTTGTCGGCGGCTGGGCGCTCATGCAGTACGACACGCTCGAAGAAGCCATCGCCAACCAGCAGGAGTTTGCCGATCTGCACGCAAAGTATTGGCCCGAGGTCTCCATGGTCGCGACCCTTCGGCAGATCTCGGAGGAGCCACCTGCTGCTGCCGAGGGCTGAGCCACTGTCCGTCCCGGCCCACCCGGTGGTCTCGTAGGCTGACCGGGTGCCAAGCAGCGCCAGGCCGGCGACCGACAGCGCAACAGCCGACGCGATCATCGAGGCGTGGCGGGCCGAATCGGCCCGCCTGGTCGGCGCGTTGGCCCGGATGACCCGGGATCTGGAGTTGGCCGAGGATCTGGCCCAGGACGCGCTCGTTGCTGCCCTGGAGCAGTGGCCTGAATCGGGCATTCCCGACAAGCCGGCCGCCTGGCTGATGACGACCGCCAAGCGGCGCGGGATCGACGAGTTCCGGCGGGCCGAAACCCGCCGCCGCAAGACCGCTGAGTTGGGTCACGGCTGGGAGGAGAGATCCATGCCTGATCTGGAATCCCAGGTCGACTACATCGAAGATGACGTGTTGCGGCTGATCTTCTTGTCCTGTCACCCGGCACTGACACCGGAATCCCGGGCCGCGCTCACGCTGCGACTGGTCGGCGGCCTGACCACGGCCGAAATCGCCCGCGCGTTCTTGGCTTCGGAGTCGGCGATGGGTCAGCGAATCTCGCGAGCCAAGAAGACTCTGGCGGAGTCCGGCGCCGACTTCGAGTTGCCGACCGGCAAGGAACGGACCGCTCGACTGGATGACGTGATGGCGGTCATCTACCTGATCTTCAACGAGGGCTACACCGCTACCGCCGGAGCTGACTGGCTGCGGCCGGAGCTGACGACCGAGGCGCTGCGGTTGGCCAGCATGCTGGCCCAGCTGATGCCCGACGAGCCCGAGGCACAAGGGCTGTTGTCGCTGGTCACGTTTCAAGCCTCACGCAATCAGGCGCGGCTCGATCAAGCCGGCCGGCCGATCTTGTTGGAGGATCAAGACCGTTCCCGATGGGATGAACTGCTGATCCGGCGCGGCCTGGACAGCTTGGGGCGCGCGGAAACGCTCGCCGCCCAGGGACGGCCAGTTGGTCGCTACTACCTGCAGGCGGCAATTGCTTCTCGACATGCCCAGGCACGTACGGCGGCCGAGACCGATTGGCGGTCGATCGCCAAGCTCTATGACGTGCTGGCCGAGGCGGCGCCCGGTCCAGTGGTGGAGGTAAACCGGGCCGTTGCCTACGGCCGAGCGTTCGGCCCGGAAGCCGGGCTGGCTGTCTTGGCCGAGTTGCCGGCCGGCGCGTTGGCCGGTTCACATCTGTTGCCAAGTGTTCGAGGTGACCTGCTCGCCCGTGCCGGTCGGCATCTCGAGGCGGCGGTCGAGTTCCGGTCGGCCGCCGCGCTGACCAGGAACGCTGGTGAACAGGCCGTGCTACTGCAAAGTGCCATCGCATCGGATCAAGCAGGTGGCCGGTAGCCGCTGCTCACCCACACCTGGACGCTGTCCCCCGCGCATCAGTCCTCCTCGACATACTCCAGCAGGTCGCCGGGCTGGCACTCCAGCACCCGACACATCGCCTCCAGGGTCGAGAACCGCACCGCCTTGGCGCGCCCGTTCTTCAGCACCGCGACGTTGGCGGGGGTGAGGCCGATCTGCTCCGCGAAATCGCCGACGCTGAGCTTCCGCTTCGCGAGCTCGACGTCGATCCTGACGACGATGGACATCAGATGACCTCGTCCATCTCGGCGCGCAGCGTGGTCGCGCGGCGCAGCAACTCCCGTAGGACGAGCATCAGACCCAGGACGGCGGTCGCGACCAGTCCGAGGACCAGACCGATGACGAGCGCGCCGGGAGCATCGTCGCCCTCCGCCACCAGATAGAAGTACGGTCCCAGGCAGGCCAGGAGCGCCCAGCCGACGTACATCGCCCGGACGATGCCGTTGACCCAGCGAGCGCTGGCGCCGGAGAAGATCTCGTCGACCTCGACCAGGGTGAGCAGCTTCCAGGTGCAGACGGTGATCACCTGCAGGCAGGCCATACCGCCTATGAAGATGATGACGAGAGGCGTGATGAAAACGGCCTCCCGCCAGCCCGGGTGGTGCTGCAGATCGTTCCAGGCGATGCCGGGCACACCGACCATCTGGATCAGGGTGAAGCCGGCGAAGGCGAGCACCAGGGCGACCCGGATGACGGGGACGAGCCAGCGAGGACGTAGATTCATGACATCGATGATCGCGCGAAATCTATCGAAATTCAATAGGTTGTTCAGTTCGGCTGCTGGGTCCCGGCGTCCCCGCCCGTCGGATGACATCGAGCCTTCGGCTGCCGCGCGGTCGTCTTGTGGAGTTCTTGGAGGCGTTCGCCTCGGCGGTAGGATCAGGGGCCGTACTCGCATTGGGGAGTAGACGCGTTCAGAAGAAGGCGTGGCTGGCCACGCCCGGGGCGTGGATGGTCGGCCCGTAGTGGTCGGCGAACAGTTTGGCGACGAGCTCACCGCGGGTGCTGACCCCGACCTTTGCGAAGACCGCTTTGAGGTGGTCCCGGACGGTCAAGGGTGAGAGGTGGCGGACCGCGGCGATCTCTGCGTTGGACAGGCCGCGCGCGACCGCCTTGGTGATGTCTTGTTCTCGGGGAGTGAGGCCGTACGCCTCGATGATAATCGGGGCGATCTCGGACGACCGTGCGGGGCCGATCGTCACCGCGATCGGGCCTGCCGATCCGTCCAGACCGTGGAGTGAGGAGGCGTGCACGACGACCCATCGCCCGGACCGGGCTCGGATGCGGGAGACCGCCGGAGAGCCTTCCCGGCTGGCGGCAACCATGGGTGCACGGGTCACCGCCGCGAAGATCATGCTCAGCTCCGGAGTGGCCCTGCGCAACTCTGTGGTGGTGCCACCCCACTCCCGTCCGACCAGTTCGCCGAGCCAGCGGTACGCCGCCGCATCCAGGGAGAGCATCCGGCCCTCGGAGTCGTAGAGCAGCGTCCCTACCGCGCTGTCCTCGGCCGCGTCGTCGGCCTGGCGGGCGGCGAGCCGCCGGAGTCCGTCGGCGATCCCGGAGCCCAACTCGCTCAGGACTCGGGTGTCTTGGTCGGTGAACTCCGGCCTCTTCTGCCGGCGGAGCAGCCCGACCACACCCCAGGTGCTCGATCCGGTACGGAAGACGGCGCGCAGCTCGTCGCCATATCCCTGTGGACGGAGGAACTCGCGGGCTCGGGCGCTCCGTTCAGGTGTCCCGGCTGTCTCCTGATAGAGGGTGCCGACGCCCGACTGGCTGCGCGCGAGGTCCCGGAAGAGCAGCACGTCCTCCACCTGGTGCTCGCGCTCCCAGAACGTGTCGCAGTGACCTTCTTCGATGTTCTCCACTCCCACGGGAAGGGTGGCCAGAACGGTCGAAGGATCCGTCGCGAACCAGGTGGCACCGTCGAACGGGACAACCCGGCGCAGCCGGCTCGAAACCTGCTCGAAGAGCTCCCCTCCGTTGGCCGCGCGCAGCGCGGCCTCCCGGACGGCATTGAGCCCGAACTCGACGGTTCTCGAGATCATTCCGTCCAGTGTGCCACTCGGGCCCCTGTTCCCAACCCTTCAGATGTAGGGGGTCTGCCCCGAAAGCGCCTGCCCTCGGGGGATGGGATCTGGACGCGCGGCCGCGGAGGCTGAACGCGTCCATGCCGAGATGACCAGCATCACAGCGTCGTCCGGAAACCTCGCCAGTCAGGGAGTCACCATGTCGATCCACACCGATCCCGGCCTTCTCGCCCTCGAACTCGACGGCACACTGACGGTGCCCGGCGACCCGGGTTGGGATCGAGCGCGGCAGGCCTGGAACCTCGCGGTCGACCAGCAGCCGGCCGCGGTCGCCACCGTCGCATCGGTGCGCGACGTGCAAACAGTGCTGACCGTGTCCAGGCGAGTCGGCCTTCGCGTAGCCGCGCAGTCGACCGGCCACAACGCCTCGCCGATGGGTGACCTCGCCGATACGATCCTGCTGAGCCTGTCCGAGATGCGGGATGTCTTGGTCGATCCGTCCACCCGGATCGCGCGAGTCGAGGGCGGCGCCCAGTGGAGCGATGTCACCTCGGCGGCCGCGCAGTATGGGCTGGCCGCACTGGCCGGCTCCTCCGGTGACGTCGGCGTCGCCGGCTACACCCTCGGTGGCGGCGTGAGCTGGCTCGCCCGATCCCATGGACTGGCCCTCAACCATGTGCGGGCGTTCGAGGTCGTGACGGCCGACGGCTCGGTGCGCCGGGTGGACGCACAGTCCGAGCCCGACCTGTTCTGGGCGCTGCGTGGTGGCGGCGGCAGTTTCGCGGTGGTCACGGCGATCGAGTTCGCGCTGTTCCCGATCGGCGAGGTGTACGCCGGCGCACTGTTCTTCCCGCTGGAGCGCGCCCGCCAGGTCTTGAACGCATGGGCCCGCTGGACCGATAACGCACCTGCCGAGGTCACCTCGATCGGCCGGCTCATCCGGTTCCCGGCCATCCCGGAGCTGCCGCCACAACTGTCCGGAAAGTCGTACGCCGTGGTCGAGGCGGTGACCACGCTCGACCCCGCTGACGCGGATGCACTGCTCGCGCCGCTGCGAGCGCTCGGACCGTCGGACGACACCTTCACGATCACTCCGGTGGAGCGGCTCGACCAACTGAACATGGACCCGCCGGCGCCCACGCCCATCTATGGGGACGGTTGGCTGCAGACCGAACTGAGCGTCGAGGCCGTCGAGGCGATCGTGCAAGCAGCCGGGCCCGGGGTGGACACTCCCCTGCTCACCGTGGATCTGCGCCACCTGGGCGCCGCCGTCGCCCCGGGCCGCGGTGGCGGAGCAGTTGACGGACTGCCCGGCGCGTTCCTCGGTTTCGCCGTCGGCGTCACGCCCGAACCCGCGCCCCCGATGCGCGCGGCAGTCACGCGGTTGATGGACTCGCTCGCGCCGTGGCGCGAGGAGCGCAGCTACCTCAACTTCGCCGAACAGCCGAGCGACGGGAGCTCGTTCTTCGACCCGGCTACTTGGGCACGCCTCCGGGCGATCAAGGCCGCCGTCGACCCCGACGACCTGATCCGGAGCAACCACCCGGTGCCGTCCGGCTAGAGGTCGGTCACGCCCCGACTCGATCCCGTGCCTCCCGGCCCAGATTCTCAGCGTCGCTCACCCACCCCAGCATGCCTCATCGACATGTCAGTCAGAACGGCTCGGGTGACCCGTCGAAGACCGTTGACACCGGGAGCCTCTCGCATGCGGGTGGGTGCTGGACTGGTGAGCTACCTGATCCGGAACACGCTGTCGTTCACATCGAAGAAGTAGTTGTCGATCGCTCGAATCATGATCCTGGCCTGGGTGGTCTTGACCTTCTTCGGCAGCTTGACCCGAACACGGCCGTCATTCGCAGTCTTGTTGACCAGGACCTTGCTCCAGGTCTTGCCGTTGTCGGTGGAGAGCAGGATCTTGACATTCTTGGCCAGCTTGCGGGTGCGATTGACCTTCCAGGTGATGGTCTGCTTGCTGCCGGCCTTGACCGAACCGCCCTTGGCGAACGACGAGACCAGGAATGGTCCGGCGTTCGGATCGAGCCGCAGAGTCAGGTCCGCGTAGCTGACTCCGCCGCCACCGGCGACGGTGTCGCGGGCAGTCAACCGGAAGTGCATCGCGGGTGTCTTCGACCCGGCGTTGCCGACGTAGCCCTTGACCGGCAGGAACTCCGAATAGCAGTTCACGATCGGGAGCGGCACCACCACGTACGTGTCGGCATTGTTGGGCGGTGCCGGCGGGCAGGTTCCGGTCTTGGCGTTGGTGTTGCCGGCCAGGATCTGTTCCATGTCCGGGAAGGTCCGCGACGGGCTGTAGCCGGCTTGGTTCTGGCCGGGTGACGGGCTGAGCCTCGCGTTCTCATCCGAGACGTCGGCATAGTGACCGAACACCCGGAACAGCGGCCCGTCGACCTTCTTGTTGTCGACCAGTGCGGTGCCGTTCACGCCGCCCACGTCGTTCTGCTCCCAGAGGTAGGTCAGCTTGTCTCCGTCAGGATCCGTGCCTGAGCCGCGCAGCGTGAACGGTGTGCGGAGAGGCAGGGTCCGACCAGCGGGCCCGGTGACCGACGGGGCACGGTTGCCGGTGCGGTGCGTCTCACCGTTGTTGTTCGCCGGACCGCCCTTCGCGGTCTCGCCGACCCGAGCCCCGACGCCGTCCGACGTCTTCACGATGAGAGCGCGCATGTCCATGCGGTCGCTGTCGTCGGTATACGGGTCGGGGTCCCCGGCGAAGATCACCTGGAAGCCTGCCTCGTCCGGCTGGCCGACCGGCGCGGGGTAGACCACGGGATCGGAGTAGATCCCGGCGTACGGGTCGTAGCCCCACTTCGCGATCGTGACCTTCTTGCCGGTCAATCCCTCGATGGCTGCCTTGAGGTTCTCAGCGGTGTAGGTCGAACCGAACGTCACGGTGACCGGCTCGGCCGTCGCGCCGGGGTAGCCGATGGTGAGCGTGTCACCCGGAGCTTCGAAACCACTCAAAGACACGTCCTGCACCTCGACCGGACTGGGCGCCACACCGCCGGTGTACGCGGTCATCTCGCTGATCGAGCGCTGGGAGAAGTAGGGGTCACTGTGCGGCTGGAGGTTGTCCTGCCGGCAGATGCCTGCGTACGCCATGATCGAGGAGCCCGATCCGGGTTCGACCGACGTCCCCGCGTTGCGGTTGCCGCCTGAGCAATTCCATTGGGTGCCGTTGAAGGTGTGGTTGCCGGCGAACTGGTGCCCCACCTCGTGGGCGACATAGTCGATCGCGTAGTAGTCGCCGACCGGGTCGGGAATGCCGGTGCAACCCATGGCCTTCTCGATGCTGCCGACGACGCCGAGGCCGGCGATGCCACCACCGTTGGTGCCCAGCGCGACGTGGCCGATGTCGTAGTTGGACGCCCCGATCAGCTGGCCGAGAACGGTCTGGTTGCGCTGCAACGTGCCCACGTCACAGTAGGACAGCTGGCCTTCGACGTAGTCCTGGGCGTCGGGATCCAGCGTGTAGCAGGAGTGCAAGCCACAGGGTCCGTCGGCCCCGGTCGCCTTGTCGACCGTGTCGAGGTTGAGCTTCTCGGTGCCGTCGACCAGCACCATCCGGATCGCCAGATCGTCGTTGTAGATCTGGTTGACCCGGACCATCAGCGTGACCTTTTCGGCCAGCACATTCTCGCTGCCGAAGTAGTCGGCGTAGGTCGGGTCGCTCAGCAGGGCCAGTCGATACACCCGCTGCGTCACCGTGGGACTGGGCGCCGCCTGAGGCATCGATCGCTGCCCTTCGATCTGCCGGTTGATGGCAGGCAGCTCCCGCTCCACCGGAGAATCCATCGGCTTCGGCAGGCTGTGCCCGTAGTAGACGAGGTGCTCACGTGTCCCGCGCTTGTTGTACGCCGGATCGATGTACCAAGCATCCTGACCGTTCGGGCCGCGCACGGACGCGTGGAAGCCCATCGGGGTGACATCGAGCGCGACGGACGTGCCGCGATGATCGAGCGACACGCCTGACCACGTCTGCAGCTCGGGGTGCGCGGCAGCAAGCTTGGTCTCCATGACGAGGGAGCGTCGGACTTCGAAACGCTCGGTCTTCCCGTTCGGCGTAGGCAACTCGAACACGGTCGGCTTGGCAGAAGCGGCCATCGGCGCACGCGCAAGCTTGGCCCGCACGTCCGCGGGATCGACCTTCACCGCGGAGAAGCGTTTGGGATCGATCCTGACCTTCGAACCGGAGGGCTTGAACTCTCGGAACGGGGTGAAGATGTGGTCATTCGGCTGCGCGTCTGCTGTCGGCGGCGCCAGCGTCAAGCCGGCCACGGTCAGTGCTGCGGTCACCACCACTGCGGCAACAAACCTCGTTCGGCGTGGCATGGGAAGCCTCCCTCGCTGACGCGCCTCGGGACGGGCACGGGCTTTCGCAATCTAGAGCTCAGTCACTGATGCTGGCTACCCCCTGTTTCCATCACCGGACGAAGAGATGCTTCGACCACCGCCAGGATCCCGCCACCGATCACGGCTGCAGCGGCCACCAGCACTGACCGTCGACCTGGTGCCAAGCCACCGCACCTCGCAGATCAGCGAGGTCGCCTCAGCGACCGTCGGGCTGAGCTCGTAGGCGTGGTGATGGCAAGCCGCAGAAAGCCGGTGCCAGGCAGTGTCAGCACGCCGAGCGAGTCCATCGACGTCCGGGTACGCCTCCGCCAAGCAGATCAGTCGTACTCGCATATTCACGCGAGGACAGCCCATCCCTCGGTCGGCCAGCAGTTCGTCGACGGTCTGCTCCAGGGCCTGCCGGGTGAGCAGACATGCAGCCCGCGCCTGACTGAGGCCAGGCACCTGCAGACGTCCCGCACAGATCTCCTCGGCCGAGGCGAGCAGCTCCGAGGCTGTGGCAGCTGCGGTCATCGGTGCTTGTTCTCGAGCGCAAGACTGACCGCTTTGGCGTCTTCGTACGCCTCACCCAAGTCGCCGGTCATCGGCTGATGAGTGCCCTTGTTGCAGACGACCAACGCCCTGGGTCGACGCTCGTCTCGTCTCAGCCAGCCATCCAGGCGGGGCCCGAGCAGCAACTCCAGTCTCGCTCGGGTCCGCTGGGCATCCTCCCAAGCTCGCTCGAGGTCATCGAGTCGATCGCCAGCGGCCAGCCGTTCGTCGACATACCGCCGCCAGGCGGCCGCCTCGATCGCCTGACGCAGGATGCCCGGAATCACCCTGCGCTGGATGGTCTCCTCCAGGTTCGGTTCCTGGAGCACCGCGTGGGCGTCCTTCAGGTGCCGTTCCACGGGTCGAAGCTCGGCCTGAACGATCACCTCCGACTGGCGACCCCGCCGTACGCTCAAGATGGTCGGCGGGCTGGGCAAGCGACGGGCTGCTTGCGCAAATCGGTCGTCGTGGGAGAACACGACGACCTGACGTGTCTCCGCCAGGTCGGCGAGCACGGCGGCAAGTCCGTCCACTTTGGTCGGGTCCATGGCCTGGACGGGGTCGTCCAGCACCAGGAACCGGAACGGGCTGTCCTCGGAAGTAGCGCGCGGCAGGTACAAGGCCAACGCCAGCGAGTTGAGCTCACCTTGGCTCATCACAGACAGCGCGCTGCTCCCGGCGGCGTCGTCGACCACGGCTTTGATGTCGACCGTACGGCGGTTGCCGCGGCCCGTCAGCTCGATCTCCTCGAGTCTGACGTTGCTCTCTTGTCGCAACTGCTGCCAGATCTGTTTCGTCCGGTCCACGATCGGGTTGACCCGATCGGTACGCAACCGTTGCGCGACCTCATCGGCCGCGACCCGCGCCGCATCGAGGGTGGCTGCCTGCTCGTTCTGCGCCAGCGCCGACGTGAAGTCAGCCACCAGCTGAGCGATGCGTAGCGCGTACGGCGACCATCGTTCTGTCAGAGCGGCTGCCAGTGATTGCGCCTCCTTCTGCCAGGCCGCCAACCCCTCAGCCAGCGCTTGGTACCGCGCCAGGATCTGGTCTTGGGCCTCGGCGGGTGTGTCGGAGGAGGAGTTGGCAGACATGGCGTCCCAGGCACCCCAGGCTTCAATCACCCTGTGCTGGCTCGACAACGAAACGTCGGTCTGCCCGAGGATCGTGGGCGCCGCACCGATCAGCTGCCGCACGGCCTCTGCCGCCTTTCGATGACGCCGCTCCGCCTCCCCCCGAGCATCGAGAAGCAGATCGTTCTCGGCCAGTGCCGCCTCCGTACGCCGGCGCCAGTCACCGTCCAGCGACCCAGTGCCACAGACCGGGCACTCCGTGTCACCGGCTGCCTGGTGATAGTCGATCGCCTCGAGGAGCAGCTGGTCGCGCAGCGCGGCTGCCCTGGACCGCTGCTCCCCGACTCCCGCCAGCTCTTCGCGCGCGACATCGAGCTCTCGAGCGACGCTCTCGACTGTTTCGAGCGTGGCGATCTCAACCGCGAGTATCCGCTGGCAGGTCTGCAACGGCCCGCTCGCCACGGTCGGCCCGGTAGCCAGTTGCTCGAGTGCGGCAAGATCAGGGCTGGCACGGCCGAGCAGTCGCTGGGCTGCCCGGGCCCGATCGTCATCAACGTCCGCAAGCTCCGACCGCAGTGCTCTGCGGTCCTGGCCCGCTTGCTTCAACGGCAGCTTGAGTGGCGCGGCCCGGTCACGGAGCAGCCCGACCGCGCTGGTGAGCGCATCAAGGTCCAGCGCCCGGGCGATCGAGTCGTGCAACTCGCTCGGTTTGGCCGTCAACAGCAGGCCGAGGTCTTCGTAGGAGAGCATCGGCCGGAAGCTCTGCACTGCTGCTGTCCAGCCGAGATCGGTGGCCTCCCGCGGCTGTCCTGCGACTTGATAGGTCCGGCTCGCGTCCTTCGGGTTCAGCGCGTGGGACGGCCATGCGACTCGAACCGTTGCGGAACCCTCTCCCTCGTGGTGCAACGTCACGGTGATCTCACACGGGTCGCCCTGGTGCAGATTCCGCCAACCGGTCCGGAACTCGGCGTGGCCGAGCTCTCGGTCCCAGCGGTTGGTGGTGCCGGTCAGCGCGCACTCCAACGCCTCGCTCAGACTCGACTTGCCCGAACCGTTCCGTCCAGCGATCACGGTCAGCCCCGGACCGGGCGGCAGGTTCACGACGGTAGGCCTCCCGATCCCGCGGAACCCGCGTACCGTCAGCCGGCTCAAGAAGGCACCGTGCGGAGCGACTCGCGCGGTCTTCGCATCAGGTCGCGGCGGGGCTGCTTCTCCTGCCAGCACCGCGTCCAGCGCGGCCTCACCCGCCAGCGCCGCCAGCACCATGTCGACGGCATCGTCCTCGACGTCCGCCTCCAGCAGCGCGTCGAAGACACTCTCGTCCAGCTTCTTGATCATCGTCGACCGCTTCCCAAAGATGCACGGAGATCGAGACCGACCCCCGCAGCAACCACGCCGGCTCGAGCTCGGGAACCCATCCTTCCAGCCCGGAACCTTTTCTCTGTCACCGGCAGTTAATCGATACCCTTCGTCCAGAAGCAGGCCACGGGGGGACATTCGGATGCTGGCCAAGGAGGTGCCGTGGCGTCGACGATCGCGTGGCTGGACACGTCAGCCGACGAGCAGCGACGAGTACGCGAGATGATCGCGCTGTTCGCTCAGCAGGAGAGCCGGGACGAGCTCGGCATCGGTCAGATCCGGGACACGATCAGTGAACTGCTCTTTCCAGGGACCTCGGTGCTGCAGACCCGCACCAAATACTTCAGCCCATGGGATGGAAGTAGTCGAAGAGACCCTGCTTGATTGGTTCGCGGAATCGGAGCGTCATCGTGACAACAGGCAGCACCTTGCCGCCTCCGACCGGCATGGTGGTCTCGACGGGGTCGTGCGGAGTCGCACGGCCCAAGTAGTAGTGGTCGCTGCCGTCGGCGTCGCTCTGCTTGACGAATACGTGCAGGTCCAGTGGATGGCTCAGGAGAGCACGTACGTCCTTGCTCTGCAGCGTGCGATTGCTCTTGGAGAACCAGCGCATGGACGACAGGTCGAGAAGCTGATCTTCGTACGCCGTGCTCGCCGCCACGCCGGTCGACTTCGTCAATGTCACGAAGATGGCGGCAACCCCTGCCGCCACATCGATCTTGTAGCCGAAGATTGTCGCCTCGTTGGACCTCGGCCAACCGAGCAAGTGGGCTGCGTCGCGCCGTGAATACTGCATGCCAGGCGTGAAGGGCATATCGGCCCGAAAACGCTGACGGGTCAGCCGGCTGCCGGTCTGGAGAACGTCATCGACCGCGGATCGAAATGTCTCCGAGGAGGCGTACGACGCCAAGAACGACTCGGTGAACTGGACCTCCCCGTCATGCTCGCTGGCAACCGGAAGGTACTTCGTCAGATTCGCCTGCGGATAGCCGCGCAGGCCGACCGAGTCGATCGCACTCCTCACCTGAGCCTCTCCGGCAGGCAGTCCGGCCGCCGCGAATGCCTCCCTGAGCTGGTCCGCCGAGACCACCGACGAGTCCAACAGCAGTTCCAGCAGGACGAACTCATGAAGCCGCTTGCTTGGAAGCACCTCGTGAGACAGCAGCGCGAGCATCTTGGACTCGTCCACCGACAGCCCGGCGTCGACCTTGAGCAACTGCTGCACGAGTGCGGGATAGTGCTGTGTCTTCGTCGCCAGCACGACCGGATCTACGGACTCGAACCGATGGAAGTCCCACAGGGCGGGCACTCGGCCGACCCTGCGCTGCATTGCCAAGAGCGCGGTTTTCAAGTTCGGCAGGCTGTCCAGTTTGGTCGCGGTGATCGAGTTCAGAATGCGACCACGTGCGATTTCGTCGAAGCTGACACTCGACAGACCAGGCAGCGAGCCGCCCTCGACCGTCTCGTTCAGCTTCTCGCGCAGGCTCTCCCGGTTGAGCGAGTCGTCGCCGAACAGTGCGATCGGGATCAGGTAGTTGTTGCTGTAGTTGCCGATGAAATCGATGACGACGAGATACTCCTTGCCGGCCGCTTGACGTAGCCCGCGGCCGAGCTGCTGCACGAAGATGATCGCCGACTGGGTCTGCCGCAGCATGATCACTTGATTGACGGTGGGGATGTCGACGCCCTCGTTGAAGATGTCGACCGTGAGGATGTAGTCGAGCGCTCCTGACTCGAGCTCCGCGACCCGCTGCTCCCGCACCGCGACCGGGTCGTCACCGGTCAACGCCACAGTACGGAGCTGCTGCCCTCGAAGCGTGTGCTGGTTGAGCGCGTCCGAGAGCGCTTTCGCCTCCTCCTTGCGGCTGCAGAAGATCAGCCCACGCGGCGCCACACCGGCTTGGCCGTACAGGCCGAGTGCCCGCACCAGATGAGCCACCCGCTCCGGTGACACGAGCAGCCGCAGGTCGGTGCCGTCGGCCACGGTGCGGCCGTCGGCATAGGTGACATCGGCAATCCCGTAGTAGTGGAAGGGGCAGAGTATCTCCGCCTCGAGAGCATGGCTGAGCCGGATCTCGTACGGGACGTTGTGGTCGAACAGCTCGAAGACGTTGAAGCCGTCCATCCGTTCGGGCGTCGCGGTCATGCCAAGCAGAAAGTCCGGCTGGAGGTGAGCGATGACTCGCTGGTAGCCGGCGGCGCCGGCACGGTGCGCTTCGTCGATGATCACGTAGTCGAACGTGTCGGGCGCGAACCCGGTCAAGACACCGGACTGCGACAAGGTCTGGATGGTCGCGAACACATACCGTCGGTCGGGCTGCTTCAGCGCACCGGTGAGCTTGCCGTAGTCGCGACGCGACCCGCCGAGGACGCGGTGATATTCCTCGATCGTGCGATCCAGGATCTGCTCGCGGTGAACGACGAAGAGCAGTCGCCGCGGGTTGACCGCGCGAACGTCCAGCGCCGACAGGATCGTCTTGCCCGTGCCGGTGGCCGAGATGATGATGGCTCGCCGCGCGCCTTCCGCCCGCACGAAGTCGAGGCTGAGCAGGGCGTCCTGCTGCATCGAGTTGGGCTTGATGACCACCGCGCCGCGATCGTCGAGCTCCGGCTTGGATCTGAGGGCCGGCGCCGGTGCGACGTAGATCGCCGCGTATGCATCGATCCATTCCTGAGTGAGCGGCTCCGAATCGGCGATCTGCTCGGTCAGAAGATCTTCGAACTGGCCGGCCAGGTCGCTGCCGGTCGCAGCCGACACCTTGAGATTCCATTCGTGGTTGTCGGCCAGGGCAGCGCTCGTGAGGTTTGAACTGCCGACCACGGCCGTCACGCCGTGCTCGCCCTCGAACACGTAACCCTTGGGATGAAATCCCTTGGCGGTATGACGGCGGACATCGAAGCCCAGGTGTCGTTGCAGGTTGAGGAGTTCCGCGAACGCCTCCGGCCGGTTGAACCCGAGGAAGTCCGACGTGATGAGACAGCCGGTGCCCTGGAAGTCGACCAGATGCTGCTTGAGCTGTGCAATGGCCGCAGCCGAGACGAACGCAACCGAGAAGGTGAACGAGTCGCAGCGATCCAACTCCTCGATCAAGGCATGCTGCACGGTGCGGTCGTCCCGGTTGAGGACGAGCTTCGGGTTGAAATGGCGAGGGCCGGCGACTTCGGTCTCTTCCAGGTAGCCGAACCGGACATCCAAGGCCAGTTGGTAGCTCACGTCCATGGCGTCGGTCACGAGCCGAGTTCCTTGGCTCTGGACAACTCCTGGATCCGTACCACGGCGGGTACGTCGGCCGGCGCCCAGTCGATCGTGTCCAGTTCGCCCGGCGGCAGCCACCTGATGGCGGCGTGCTCGGTCAGCTCGGGCGTGCCACCAATCAGGCGGCAGGAGAAGGTGGTCAGAGTGACGATGCCGAAGTCGTACTCGTAAGTGGTCGTGGTGACCGACTCACCCACTTCGACATCACAGCGCAGTTCTTCGGCGATCTCCCGCTCCAGCGCGGCCCTCGGCGTCTCACCGTGTTCGATCTTCCCACCGGGAAACTCCCACAGACCGGCAAGACTCCCGGCAGGTCCACGCTGAGCGCACAGAACCTGCCCGTCTTTCGTGATCACTGCGCCTACCACATGGATCCGCTTCACCCGGCGTGCCTTTCGTACGACGGATGTCAGCTTAAGGCGGCCAGCGTCGACCGATCGGCGCCGCCGCTGAACCAGACCAGCCACTCACAGTTGGAGTCGCGTCAGGCCGGCGGGCCGCTGCCTTGACTCCACTCGACGAACTGGATAACGACTCCGCTGGGATCGGTGACCTGGAAGAGCCGCTCACCCCACTCCTCTTCCTGGAGCGGCAGGGTGATCGGCACGTCCTCGTCGTTCAGCCGACTCAGTTCGGTGTCGAGATCTGTGACGGTGTAGGCAATGATCAGCCCGGAGGCCAGTTGATCGCGCTGGCCTTCGGGCAACGCCTCGCTGCCTTGCTGGAGGAGGACGACGTCGACCCCGGTGCCGTCGCGGGCCAGCGAGACGAAGCCTTCGGCCGCCATCTGCTGCCGATAGCCCAGGTGGCCCTGGAAGAAGGCGGCAGACGAGGCGACGTCGGCGACGGTGAGAGAGATCGTGGTGGACTGGACGTTCATGGGGCGGAACCTTTCCGTTGGGCGCTGCATGGTCGCGGCGTTCTGCGTCACCGCTGCCGGACGCGACAGCCACTACGGCGCGTTCAGAACAGCCATCTCGTGTTCGGTGAGCCGTGTGGTGACGCCGGCCCAGGCCTGGTCGACCTGCTCGACGGTGCTCACTCCGACGATCGGGGTCAGCGAGGGCCGGTTGCCGGTCAGCCAGGCAAGGACGACTTGGCCGCGCCGGAGCCCCCGCGCCTCCGCGACGGCCGCCAAGGCGGAGCGTCGACGATCGTTGCCCGCGTCTGGTGACAGCCCCGCGGCTCAAACTGTTCAACCCGGCGTGTCGCCTGGTTGTCATCGGTTGAACCGCGGGTTTGTCACGGTCCCCCAAACGAGGGGTAGGGACGCGCGGGTCCAGAGGCGACGATGGACTCAGGCACCGCAGCAGTGCGGTGTCACGACTGGGTTTCCAGGGAGCTGAGGACGAGATGGTGACGGTTGACGAGGTCGGCAACGACGGCGGTCGGGCCCGGCGGGTATCGGTCCGCAGGGTCGAGCCTGAGGAATACGAGGCGGTCGGCGAGCTGACCGTGGTGGCCTACCGTGCCGACGGACTCCTCCGAGGAGCGGACGGGTCGGCAGACCACTACGCACCGGTGCTGCGCGACACGGCTACCCGCGACGCGCAGGCCGAGGTCTGGGTTGCGGTCGATGACCACGATGCTCTGCTCGGCACCGTGACCTGGTGCCCACCTGGCTCTCCGTACCGGGAGATCGCCCATAGTCCCGACGAGGCCGAGTTCCGGATGCTGGCGGTGCCACCTGCCCTCCGCCGACGCGGGGCGGCTCGAGCGTTGGTGCTGGCCTGCATCAGTCGTGCCCGAGCCGAGGGGATGCGGACGGTGCTGCTGTCGTCCTTGCCTCAGATGACTGCGGCGCACGGTCTGTATCGAGACCTGGGCTTCCTCCGCGCTCCCGACCTCGATCACCACCCGATCCCCCTGGTGGATCTCTGGGCATTCCAGCTGTCGCTGACCTCACCTGCGCCGATCGAGTCTCGATCCGTCCAGTCTCGCCACTCCCCCGGTCTCGAGAGCCACCCATAGGGCGCCGTCAGGACCTCGACAGATCCCGTGAGGTTCGGAAGCCGCCGAGGGCAGCCTGTGCTCGGTGACGGTTTCGGGTTCGGGTTCGGTGACGGCACCGCGCTCGGTGATGGTTTCGGGCACGCTGAGATGCCCGACCGCGTTGCCGGCCCACTCGGTGAACCAGCAGTCGCCGACCCCGGTCGCCACGATGGCGTGCGGTTTGGCTGACCGGTCCGGGAGCGCGTACTCGGTGAACTCCCCCGCCGGTGTCAGGCGGCCGAGCTGGCCGGCCGCGATCTCGACGAACCACAGGGCTTCGCCGTCGCTGGTGATGCCGACCGGACCCGACGCGGCGGTCGGGATCGGATACACCGCGATGGTCCCGTCGAGGGCGATCCGCCCGATGGCGTTGGCCTGGTTGAGAGTGAACCACAGGGCGCCGTCCGGTCCGGCAGTGATCGCCGACGGGACACCGCCGGTGACCGGGAGGACGAACTCGCTCAGCTGGCCCTCGGGGCTGATGCGGCCGATCCGGTCGCTGCCCAGCTCGGTCAACCACAGTGCGTCGTCGGGTCCGGTCGTGATGCCGAACGGCGCGGCGTCCGCGGTCGGGATGGGGAACGTCTCGGACTGCCCGTCGAGGCCGATCCGCCCGATCCGGTGATCGCCCGACCGGGTGTACCACATCGCCCCGTCGGGACCGGTGGTGATGATCATCGGGGCGCAGGTCGGCGGGTCGAGCTGGAACTCGGTCCACGACTCGTCGAGGGCGAGCCGACCGATACTCCCGCTGTGGGCCAGAGTGAGCCACAGTGCGTCGTCGGGACCGGCGGTGATCGCGTACGGGCCTGCCTGCTGGTCTGACACCCGGATCTCGCGGATGGGGAGCTCGGTACGTGCGGACATAGCCCCATTCTGCTGACCGAGGCTGCGGCTGACAGCCCCTCATCTGAGGGATGGGGCCGCCGGAGAGCGGGGGCGACTCTGGTGATCAAACGACCACCGAGGACAGTCATGACGACTTCGACATACGACTACATCATCATCGGAGCGGGAAGCGCCGGCTGCGTGCTCGCCAACCGACTCACCGAGGATCCGGCAACCACCGTGCTGCTGCTGGAGGCGGGCGGTGCTGGCGGCGACCCGGCGATCACCGTGCCGGCGGCCTTCCCGACCCTGTTCGGCGGATCGATGGACTGGGCCTTCTCCGCGCTGCTCGACCACCGCTCCGACCGGCCGCCGATCTACGTCCCCCGCGGCAAGCTGCTCGGCGGCTCGTCCGCGCTGAACGCCATGATCTACATCCGCGGGAACGCGGCCGACTATGACGACTGGCAGGCCAACGGCGCCGAAGGGTGGAGCTACCGGGACGTGCTGCCGTACTTCGTCCGGACCGAGACCAACCACCGACTCGGTCGACCCTTCCACGGCACCGAGGGTCCGCTGCACGTCGAGGATCCCGTGTTTCGGCACGAGCTGACGGCGGCCTGGGTCGACTCGGCGGTCCGGACCGGGCTGCCCGACTCCGACGACTTCAACGGTGCCGACCAGCTCGGCGCCGGCTTCTACCAGACCACCACCCGCCGCCGGCGACGCTGGTCGGCGGCCGACGCCTATCTGCAACCGGCCATCGGCCGACGGAACCTGACCGTGCACACCGGCGCCTTGGCCGAGCAGGTCCTGGTCGCGAGTGGACGCGCGCGAGGCGTGCGCTACCGAGAGGCAGCCGGCGCGCCGGCCGATACCCGTGTCGCCCTCGCCGACGCCGAGGTGATCGTCAGCGCCGGCACGATCTCCTCACCGCACCTGTTGCTCCGCTCCGGGATCGGGCCGGCGGAGCATCTGCACACCCACGGGCTCCCGGTGCTGGTCGACCTACCTGGAGTCGGGGCGAACCTGCAGGATCACCCCACGCTGCCGGTGATCTGGACCATCAAGGACTCCGAAGATCTGCGCCATCAGGCCAGCGATCCGGCGGCCCAGGCCGAGTGGGCCGAGCGCGGGACCGGCCCGGCGTCGTCCAACATCGGCGAGGCGGGCGGGTTCTTCTCCACCACCGGCGCCGCTGCGCCGGACATCCAGCTGCACGCCGCGCCGCTGCCGTTCCACGACGGGGTCGACGCTGCTGCGCCCGCCGCGTTCACCGTCCTGCTGAGTCTGCTCACCCCGAGAGGACGTGGCACTCTGCGGCTGCGGGGCGCCGATCCGGCCATGCCACCGGCGATCGAGCTGGCGCTGGACAGCGAGCCGGCGGACCGCGCCGTGTTGCGTGCCGGCTATCAGCGGCTCGTCGAGCTGTGCTCCGGCCCCGAGCTGGCCCGGCTCCTCGAACGGCCGTACCTCCGCGATCGCGACGACCTCGGCCCGGCCGAGTACGACGCCTGGGCGCGGCGGTGGATCCAGACCCTCTATCACCCGGTCGGCACCTGCGCGATGGGCGCCGGTGCCGCAGGTGTCGTCGATCCCGCGCTCCGCGTGCATGGCGTCGACCGGCTCCGGGTCGTCGACGCGTCGGTGCTGCCGACGATCACCCGCGGCAACACCCACGCACCGGTCGTCATGATCGCGGAGAAGGCCGCAGACCTCATTCGCGGCAGGGAGCCGCTCGATCCCGTCGCCCCTGTCGCCGCGCAGACTGACGGTCGTGCCATCCGGTCCGTCGTCGCTGCGGACCGAGTTGCCGATCAGCCGGTGTGAGTGCCGTCGAAGCCGGCGAAGTGAGCCGGCTCGAACTGCTCGGTGTACAGGGCCGCGACCACCTCGCCGCGGCTCGACACGCCCACCTTGTTCAGGATCGACTTCACGTGGTCGCGCACCGTGTGGGGCGACAGGAACAGGCTGGTCGCGATCTCGTCCGTCCCGGCGCCGCGAGCGATCTGCCGGGTGATCTCCCGTTCGCGGGCGGTCAGACCGTACGCCTCGACCGCGATCGGCGCCACGAGGGCCGGGCTGGCCGGTTCGATGGTGACCGCCGCGCCAGCCGGCTCCCCCGCCGCGTCGCGAGTAGCCGCCGCGTGGCCGACCAGCCAGCGACCTGCGCGGGATCGGACCCGGGTTTGCGCCAGCCCATCACCGCCCGCCGCCAGCGAATCGCGGGCCCGGACCGCGGTGACCAGCAGCCAGAGCGGCAACTGCAGCCCGAACTGAGTCGGCACCAGCTCCTGCCGAGGCAACTCGTCCAGCCAGGCGGCCGCGTGTTCGTTGACCGACACCAGCCGACCGCGAGCGTCGAACAGGAACAGACCGGGCCGCTCCCCACCCGCGGTGACGTTCACCCCGAGGCCCTCACGCTCGAGGTCCCTGCGCACCAGGTCCTCACGTACGAGGCGGCGTACCGCGTCACCCAGCGGCGCGGACAGGTCCGCGACCAGCCCGGCCTCGGTGGCGCTGAAGGCGGGCTGTCCCTCCCGCCGCCAGAGCGTGGTCACCGCCCACGGAGTCTCGCCGACCCGGAACACCGCACGCAGGTCGTCGGCGAACCCGAGTGGTTGCATGAACCCACGGAAGCGCGGGCTGCGCTCGGGATCGACTGCGGTGGCCAGCAGCGCGCCCGCTGGACGCTCCGCTCGGGCCAACCTGCGGAACAGGTTGACGTCAGGTTCCATCCATTCCCGATGCCAGTGCGCGGTGCACACGTCCATCGGTCCGGAGAAGTCGTCGAGCAGGCTGGGTGCGCTGGGGAAGCCGGTCGCCGGGTCGGTCGTGACCCAGGCTGCGGCATCGTGCGGCACCAGCTCGTGCAGCCGGCGGGATGCGACAGCGAACACCTCGGTCACGCTGCTGGCAGTCGAGATCTGGTGCAGCAGTTCGGCCCTCTGACGCCGCGCCTCCGCCGCGGACAAGACGGCATTCATACCTACAGTCCTACCCCCGGCCGCCGTGCCTACCCAGCTTTCCGGCGAATTCCCCTCGATCGAGGGGTGCGACCCCGTCGCGAGCGGCCGTGAGGCGGAGCGACGGCTCTGTCTGGAGCGACGAGCGAGCGACATGTCTTTCGTCGCGAGTGAGGAGTGAAGACAGAGTCTTGGGAGCGCAGCCGAACAGCGAGTCGACGACCCCGTCGCGAGCGGCCGTGAGGCGGAGCGACGGCTCTGTCTGGAGCGACGAGCGAGCGACATGTCTTTCGTCGCGAGTGAGGAGTGAAGACAGAGTCTTGGGAGCGCAGCCGAACAGCGAGTCGACGACCCCGTCGCGAGCGGCCGTGAGGCGGAGCGACGGCTCTGTCTGGAGCGACGAGCGAGCGACATGTCTTTCGTCGCGAGTGAGGAGTGAAGACAGAGTCTTGGGAGCGCAGCCGAACAGCGAGTCGACGACCCCGTCGCGAGCGGCCGTGAGGCGGAGCGACGGCTCTGTCTGGAGCGACGAGCGAGCGACATGTCTTTCGTCGCGAGTGAGGAGTGAAGACAGAGTCTTGGGAGCGCAGCCGAACAGCGAGTCGACGACTAAACGTCGGCCAGGACGTCGAGGATGATGTCGGCCAACTGGTCGGGACGGGTCATCGGCACGTTGTGGTTGGCGTCGACGACGGTCAGTCGTCGCGCGGGACGGAGCGCGACGATCGCCTCCACCTCCGGGCGCCGGGCGGCGTAGAAGCCGTCGGTGGCGAGCACGATCCTCATCGGGCAGTCGATGCGGTCGTACAGGTCCCGGCTCGGGAAGACGGCTGCCTCGGGCTCCACGTCGGTGACGGCCGCGATCTCCTCGGTGGTGGGTCTGCGGACCCACTGCGCAGTGTCGATTCCTCCCACCATTCCGCCCCCGGTGGCGGGAACGAAGGATCGCCGGATCACCGACTCCACGAGACCGTGCCGAGCACCCGCGTTGAGCCAGTCGGTGTCGGCCTCACGGAGGCACTGCTCGACGTAGTGCTCCAGCTCCGCGTCGTCGGCGCGCCAGCCGTAGCGGAAGATCCGCTGCAACTGCTCTACCGACTCGGCCGAGCGCAGCGCCGCCTGCTGCTCCAGTGCGGTCGCGCGGTCGTCCAGCACCATCCCGTCGACGACGCACAAGGCCGCCGGCGTCGCCAGCCCGCTGGCGGTCAGCGCCGCCACCGCGTACCCGCCGGTGGAGTGGCCCACCAGCACCGGACGGTCCCAGGCACAGGCTTCCAGCACCGCCCCGAGGTCGCGCCAATACTGCTCGGGATCGCTGGAGTCGAGCCGGTTCTGCCCATGGCCGCGCAGGTCCACCGCGATCGGGTGACATCGGTCGACGAGTCGGCTGGCGACGTCGGTCCAGGCTGCGGCATTGTGCCCGCTGCCGTGCACCAACAGCACGCCTGGCCCGTGACCGCCGAAGTCCAGTCCGGTCAGCACGCCACCCTCGACTCCGATCTCGAGCTCGCTCGCCGTCATCACGGCTCCCTTCGTCGTCGGTCTTCGACAGCAGAGTCCATGTCACCAGGATGCTCGGGTCACCAGGGGTGCTCCGGTTTCACATCCCCTCGATCGAGGGATAGGGCGCCAGCGGTCGCCGAGGGACGGTGAAGACATCTTCGCCATCCGACCCTCCCTGGAGGTGCAGCTCATGCGTCTGACCCGACCCGATCTCACCGGCACGCTCCGCTCCGTCGTCGACGGGTCCGTGCTGACGTCGGACGATCCCGGGTACGACGAGTCCCGGACCCCGTTCTTCCGTCATCGGATCGGGCGACCCGCAGCCGTCGTCCGGCCCCGTCATGCCGCCGCCGTCGCGGCCACGGTGAGTGTGGCAGCCAACAGCGGCACACCGCTGCAGGTCCGGGGCGGCGGCCACACCGCGCACAGCACCGGCGAAGGGCTGCTGCTCGACGTACGCAGCCTGACCGGGATCGATCTCGAACTCAGCGACCACACCGCCTGGGTCGGCAGCGGTCACACCGCCGGGACGCTGACCGACGCGCTCGGCCGGCACGGCACCGCGGTCGGATTCGGCGACACCCCCAGCACCGCCATCTCCGGACTCACCCTGGGCGGCGGGGTCGGCTTCCTCGCCCGCCGGCACGGCCTGACCATCGACAACCTGCTCGCGGCCGAGATCGTCACCGCCGAGGGTCAGACCCGCCTCGTCGATCCGGCTCACGACGCGGACCTGTTCTGGGCGATCCGGGGCGGCGGCGGGAACTTCGGCGTCGTCACCCGGTTCCGATACCGCCTGGCCCGGGTGGCCGAGGTGTACGGCGGGTTGCTGGTGCTGTCCGCGACGCCCCGGATCATCGCCGAGGTCGCCGGTGTCTGCGCCGGCGCCGATCGCGAGCTGACCGTCATCGTGAACATCCTCCCGGCGCCACCGTTGCCCGGCATCCCGCCGGAGCAGGTTGGCCGCCCGGTGCTGATGGCCCGCGTGTGCCACACCGATCCGGCTGTCGCCGAAGCCGCCGTCCGTCCGCTCCGCCGGGTCGCCACGCCTCTGCTCGACCAGCTGCAGCCGATGCCGTACCCGGCCCTGCTCGAGGAGACACCCGACCGCGGGACGCGGCCGGCTCTGCAGACGCTGTTCGTGAACCGGATCGACGAGACCGCCGGCGCGGCGATCCTCGGCCATCTCGCCGAGGCCCGGTCGCCGCTGCGGCTGGTGCAGTTCCGCGTCCTCGGCGGGGCGATCGGGGACCGGCCGGCCGACGAGACCGCGTACGCGCACCGGGACGCGCCCGTGCTGGTCATGATCGTGCACGGCGACGAGCCGGGCCTCGGCTGGGCGGACCGATGGGCGCGGCAGGTGCGGGCCGACCTCGACCAGGGCGTCGCGGGCGCCTACGTCAACTTCCTCGGCCCCGGCGACGACCGCATCCAGGCCGCCTATCCCGGTCCGACGTTCGCCCGGCTCCGCGCCGTCAAGACCGCGTACGACCCTCAGAACCTGTTCCGCCACAACCTCAACATCACCCCGGAAGGACTCGCAGCATGACACCCGGACCCATGACCCCCGGACGTATGACCCGTGGACTGGATCGACGGACCTTCCTCGGTGCCCTCGCGGCCGGGGCAGCGCTGCCGTTGGCCGGACAGCTGCCCACGCCGGCGCAGGCCGAGCCCACCGATCGCCGACGGAAATGCATCGCCGTCCTGGGTGCCGGACTCGCCGGTCTGGCCGCGGCGTATCAGCTGACCAGGCGGGGATACGAGGTGATCGTGCTCGAGGCCCAGGACCGGCCGGGCGGACGCGTCGAGACCGTGCGCGACGGCTTCCGTCGTGGCGGACACGCCGAGATGGGGGCGGTGCGCATCTTCGAGACCCACACCTACACCCAGAAGTACGTCCGCGAATTCGGTCTGACGCTGTCGCCCTACGACGAGGGGCCCAGCGCCGTCCACCTCCGCGGCCGGCGCTTCCTGCCACCCGCGGACGGGCAGCCCTGGCCGATCCCCGGCCTGCATCCCTCCGAGCAGCCGGACCCGGCTGCCCGGTTCCCCGACTACGTGGAACCCGGGTTCGACGAGCTCGGCGATCTGGACACTCCCGGCTGGCCGGGCAGCGTGCCCTCGGCGCGCCGACTCGACCGGCACACCATGGACGGCTATCTGCGACGACGCGGCGCCTCACTGGCGTGGCGGGACTGGTTCTATGCGCAGAACGGACGCATCGCCCGGGTCAACGCCGCCGCCGGCTTCGCCGTGGAGTCGCTGCAGAGCGGGGAGCGGCTCACCAGCATCCAGGGCGGCAACGACCGGCTCCCGTACGCCATGGCCGCCGCCCTCGGGAGCCGCGTCAAGTACGGCAGCGAGGTCGTCCGGATCGCCCAGGATCGCCACGGCGTCACGATCGGCTACCGGGACCGGACCGGCGGCCACGAACTGCAGGTGGACCGCTGCGTGTGCGCCCTGCCGTTCGCACCGCTGCGCAACGTACGCCTCGACGCCGGTTTCTCGCAGCGGAAGCACCGCGCCATCCGCAACCTCGCCTACATGCCGGCTGCCCGCTGCTATTTCCAGACCCACAGCCGGTTCTGGGAACACGATCCGCTCGGTCGACTCGGCGGGCTCGACCTGGTCGGCACCGACACCATGGCCGGTCGGGTCTGGAACACCAGCTCCCAGCAGCGGCAGCCGGGTCTCGGGATGCTGCATGCCTACATGTTCGACACCGAGGCGTTGACCTTCGCCGCCCACGGCCCGGGCCGGGTGCAGGCCATGCGTCGTCTTCTCGATCGCGTACTGCCCGGGCTGACCGAGCAGGTGGTCGCCGTCGCCCACAAGGCGTGGCAGGAGGACCGTTGGGCCAGCGACGGCTGGGGCTGGACACCATCCGGCGACCTGCACTGGATGTTGCCCGCCATGCAGCAACCGGAGGGTCGCATCCACTTCGCCGGCGAGCACACGTCCTTGTGGATCGCCTGGATGAACGGCGCTCTGGAGTCTGCCGAACGCGTCGTGGAGGAGATTCACCATGCCGATTCGTGAGGCATCCGCTGCCTACCCGTTCACCGTCCGCGCCTGCGTACCCCAGAGAATCCAGCGCACCCCAGAGGGCCAGCACATACCAAAGGAGAAGAACAGCCATGACAGACGTACGCAGTGCACCAAGCCTGACGAGACTCCGCGACGAGCAAGACATCCGTGATCTGGGCTACCGGTTCGCAGACGCCTGCAACCGGGACGACGGCGCAGCCTTCCGCGAGCTGTGGACGGACGACGGGGTCTGGGTCATCGACGAACAGATGAACCTGCACATCGAAGGCGTCGACGCCATCGCCGGCACCCGGGCCAGTCTGCGGTCGACGTGGAGCTTCTTCGTGCAGATGCCGCACGCCCCTGTCGTCGCTGTCGACTCAGATCGAGCCACCAGCTCCTGGACGGTCTCCGAGCACGCCATCGACGAAACCGGCGGCCGCGCCTACTTCAACTACGCCCGCTACGACGACGTCCTGACCCGAACGACGGACGGCTGGCGCTACGTCAGCCGTCATTACCGCTATTACCACCTCGAGCAGACCGGCCCGAGCAGTGACGGCGCCGCACCGACCCGACCGGGGCCGGGGATCCACTGACGAAACCGACACCTCGACCGACGCGTCGTAAAGGAGGTAGGCAACATGCCCGACTACGGACACAAGCTGACGTTCGGTGCGTTCCCGGCACCGACCAGCAGCGATCCCCGACGATCCGTGACGTTGGCCAAGCAGGCCGAGCAGGTGGGGCTGGACCTGATCGCCTTCCAAGATCACCCGTACCTGCCGCAGTTCCTCGACACCTGGACCCTGCTGTCCTGTGTCGCCGCGGCCACCACGCGGATCCGATTGGCGCCTTGTGTGCTCAACCTGCCACTTCGGCCACCCGCCGTGCTGGCCCGCGCCGGCGCCAGCCTCGATCTGCTCAGTGGTGGCCGCCTTGACCTCGGGCTCGGCGCAGGGGCGGCCGTCTTCCGCGACGAGATCGAGGGCATGGGCGCTCCTCACCAGACCCCGGCCGAGTCTGTCGACGCTCTCGCCGAGGCGATCGCCATCCTGCGTGAGTTGTGGGACACCTCGACCGGAACTCCTGTCACCCATACCGGAGCGCGCTATCAGGTCAACGGCCAGCGCGGACCCGCGCCGGCGCATCGCGTGGAGATCTGGCTCGGCGCGTACCAGCCGCGGATGCTGCGACTCACCGGGCGGGCCGCGGACGGCTGGCTTCCCTCCAGCAGCTATCTCCCGCCGGAGGGACTCGGCGCCGCCCAGGCCCAGATCACCGGGCGGCTGACGTCGCGGGACGCAGCCCCAGGCAGGTACGCCGGCTCTACAACATCTCCGGGGAGATCTGTTCGCGCAGTACCGGATTTCTCAGCGGGCCCGTCGAGCAGTGGATCGGCGAACTCTGCGAGCTGACGCTGACCGCCGGCATCAGCACCTTCATCCTCGGCACCGACGATCCCAGCATGATCAGCCGCTTCGCCATGGAGATCGCCCCAGGTGTCCGACAGATCGTGTCGTCGGAACGAGGTGACGCTTCGAAGCAGGCCTCGATGTCACCTTCCGACATCCATTCATAGAAGCGGCTGGCGAACTGACGTCCAGGGTCGGCAGCTGCTGTTCACCTGAGCTGCAATGCGGCTGCCGCGATACCGGCGGCTTCGGCTGTCACCGTCTCCAGCGGGCGCCCGTCCGCGACTCCCCGCAACACCAGGGTCAGTGCCTGCAGCCGGTCGGGCCACGCGATCGCCTGCAGATCCAGCACCGCCTGAGCACCGAATCCGAGCTGTCCGATCTGCCAGGACATCAGCGCTCGCAACGAGGTGAAACGGCTCGCCTGCCACAGCCGGTACGCCGAACCGGTCGCCGTACCGACCACCCGGGAGTCACGTGCGTGGGCGCGATGGAGAAGCTCGAGATACGTCGAGAGCTGCTCCCGTTCCTCCGCCGGTTCGGGCAGTCCCCGACCGGCGGCCTCGGCCGCCGATGGGGCGGGAGCCAGTTCGACGAGCGAGCGGCCTGCCTCTCCGGGTAGCACCGCTCGCACGATCGCGGGCCGGATCTGGTCGGTCGTCAGGTCGTAGAGCCCTCGGGCGTTGACGGTGTCGGAACGCCGCAGCGGTCGGGTCGCCATCGCTGCGCGTCCCACGGTGAGGTCGGCGGTGAACGCCAGCCAGCCTTCGGCCAGTGCCTTGTCGGAGATGAAGGCGCTGGCCGTGATCGTCGACACGTTTCCGGGTGTCAGCCAGATGTCATTGGGGAGCACAGGAATTCCGTGGGGCGGCAGGTCGATCAGCGGACGATCGAGCCGCTGTGCCGTCTCCGACTCCGGCGGTGTGCCGTCGGCGATCTCGCGGAGCTGGTTGAGCAAGCTCTGGAATCGCACGTGCTCCGGGCGGATCATCAGCTCGATCCGCCTCGACAACGGCATCGGCAACCGGCGCAACAGGTCCTCCGCCACGTCACCGAATGCCAGATCTGCTACCTCCAGCGGCGCCCGCATCACCGGTCGTCGCCAGCCACTGACGACCGCGGGATCGCGGTCCGCTGCTCGGCGCAGCAGTTCCGCCAGGTCCTCCCGACTGATCAGCTCGTCGAGGTCATCGGCCGACGGCAGCGGGATGGATTGCACCCGGGCCTGATAGCCGCCGTCGGCACGCCGGTCGACCCTGCTCAGTCGGACCACCCCGATCGCCTCGTACGTGATCGCCTTGGTCTCCGGATCGGAGCCGCGCGCTCGTACGAGGAGACCGGCCGCCCCGTTGACCGCCCTCCCCGCCCACACCGCGTACCGATGCCGGGAAACCACCGGCCACGCGGCGGCGGGCGGTGTGGTCGTGGTTCGATCGCCGATGACGAGGTTGACATCCTCGTTGAAGTGCACGGGTATCGGGTCGCCCAGTTCCGCAACCGCCAAGACGTCGGCTGCAATAACCCGCGTCAGGTCAGCCACGCTGGCGGGCGGATTGTCGTCCGGTTCTGGGCGCTCCCCGGGGAGAAACCGGAGTGACTCGGGTAGCTGGGCCATGGCCGTGTTCTCCGGATCCACTCGCCACGGGTCGGCGTCCTGGCCGGACAGAAAGGTCAGCTGCAGGTTGGTGGTGTCTCGACCGATCTTCACCAACACCACGTCCCACGGCCTCCCATTGGCCGCGAAGGTCTTGGCGCGGAGATTCCAGAACAGCTCGTCGTGCTCCGGTGCGGCAGTTGGCACTGGCGGTCCCGATTCGCTGTACCGGAAGGCCATGACCTTGACGAAGCCATCCGAGACGTCGGCCACCATCGAGTAGGTGTCCCAATCCGGCTTGCTCAACTGCGGCAGACTCCGAATCTCGATCGCGACCTCCCGCACGAACGTGGCTATGGCGGCCCTGGGGACATTTCTGTCCGCCGTCGCCTCGTTGAACAACTCGCGGAAGGTTGCCTCGTCCACATCGGGATCGACCACCAGCCAGGTTCGGGTGTTGTTTCCCTGATAGATCGTTCCGAGGTTCTGCGCGACCAACTCCCCCGCGCGGTTCTCGTCGAACAAGAGGACGATCCGGCCGTCTTTGACCATTCCGCACATGACGCCATCAACGATCAGGCTGTCACCGATGGAGACGGCACCGTCTTGACGTAGTGCATTCCATACCAACTGCTGGTAGAGGGGCAGGTGGTCCATCCGCTCATCATCGCAATCCGGCAGGTCACTTCCCACCGCAGTTCAACGGACCAGGAGTCCGCGTCCTGGCGCGGTTTCCGCTCGTGCAGCAAGCGACCGGCCGCCACAACTCTCCCGGAGCAGTGGTAGTCGTCTCGTCCCGCAGCCCGACGCAGTGGTCCTCAGCCACACTCGTCCGGGTCCTCGTGTGCCGGTCGAGACTCAGCGAGTTCGGCGAGCCGGTCCAGGCTGCGGGGCATGGAACGCCTCATCCGCCGCGGATAGCCAGGGAGCCAGATCGTCAGCAGGGGCAGTGAGGCCCGGCCCCAGATGTAGCTGTGCCGGACCAGTGTGCCGTCGGAATCGGGGACGAGTTCGTAGCGCCACCACTGACCGCCGACGACCTTGCGGCCGCGGAGGAGCCCGATCGTCTCCCAGGCGATGAGCCGGTCGGGCGCGTACTCGACCACCGTGCTCTGGCTGCGGTAGGCCATGCCCAGCTGCGACATCGACATGGTGAACCGATCGCCCGGACCGAGCTGGCTGGGACCATCTGGTTCGCCGCGGAGCATGCCGGAGCCATCGATTTCCAGGTGCGTCGCTGGATCGCGCAGGATGACGAAGAGGATCGACGCGGGCGCGCGGACCAGTCTCTCGACGGTCACCGTCCTTCGGTCGATCGTGGGTGCGGAGGTCATATGGCCGCCTCTCCGGGATTCTTCTGTGATCGTGACCTAACACGCGGCAATGTGGATGCCGAGGGTTCCGCCGAAGTCGTCGTGATTACGCTCATCGCTTCCTGCTCTTCTCGGTGCCACCGGTGGTCTGGCGAGCGGTCTGGCGCGTCTGGTCCCTGGGATCTCGGCCTGCTCGTTGACCACGAAGAGCCTCGAGAAGGGCGTCGGCGGTCCGATTGCGTCGAGGCGGTGATGGTAGATAGGCGCCGACATAGCGGACCGGCTGCGGCGTGATGGCCAGCGCGGTCACATCAGGTCGCTCGGTGAGAGCGAGTGCTGGCACCAGGGCTACGCACACTCCGGCGCCACACCGGCGAGCTCCGGCACGCCGAGTTGTCGCAGGAAGAAGCGGGTATCGATCCGATCCGTCGGCATGTGGAAATGTGATCCCGGAAATGCGTGCAACGTCTTCTCCTCTGAGGCAAACACGTCGAACAGCACCAAGCCAGACTCGCGATCGAGCTCGGGGTCATCCCACGGAAGCAGGAACTCGATCGGGATCGTAACCCTGCGCGCCGCCTCCAGCACAGCCTCGTAGACGAACACACCACCGAAGATCGCCGCACGAATGCGTGGTTCGGCCGCCGCAAGCGGGATTCCGATCGCACTCGCAATCGTCATGCCGGAGTATCCGATCGGGGCTTCGGCGCCGATCTCGGGGAGCGACTGCAAAGCGTCGATCGTTATCCGCCACTCCGGCACAGCACGCTCGGCCAGCGAAGTGTTGAACGGGGCAATGATCGGACTGAGCGGCTCATTCTGCGCCCGGGCGAGCAACATGGCGTCGACCCACAGTTGATCCTGCTGTGAGCGAGGGCGATCGCCGTGACCAGGCGCGTCGATCGCCGCCGCGTGGAATCCGTCGCGCACGACCGCTTGCCTGGCGAGCGCGACCAGGCCCGGTGACCGCTTGTGCAGGCCACCTCCGTGGCCCATGAGCAGAAGCGGCGCGCCGGGAGCTGCGTGCTCCGGCGACCAGAAGACGCCGGGGATCTCGCCGATGGCGAAACTGCGGTCGACGACGCCGTCCGATGACGTCTCTGTGGTGAAGGTCAGATCCATGGTGGTGTTACTCCGTTCCTGGGAAGTGGGCACGGGTTCTCGGGAGGTTGACGAGGATCGCCGCCCCGAGCACAAGTGCGCCGCACAAGCCCTGCTCGAGCCGTACCCAGTCCGGCAGGAACCCGGGAATGGAGACCACCACGACGACGGCGGTAACGACGATAGGGGTGAGGATCCGCACCCGTAACCAGGAACGGCGCGAGCCTCGTGCGGCGCGGACGGCGAACAGCAACAGGACGATCGAGCTTCCGAGTACGAGGGAGCAGCGGGTCCACACCGTGCTGTCGATCGCCCATTTGGTCGCGGACAGCACGATGAGCGCGGCCTCCATGACGGCGCTGACCACGAGAAACCCGGCGAGCAACATGAGTACGGGGCGAAAGACGGTACGGTGCGCGACGGCAGCCCCTGGACTGGAAGAGTGTGTATCGGTCACGGCTCCAGCGTGCGATCGCGGCGGCCGGCGGACATCCGCCAGATGGCCGATTCGGCACTGGGAATGACTCGGCCGACGGCTAGCCTGCCTCCCGCCGGCGAGCGACTTGGGCGGCCAGCTGGGCACGAGAGGACAAGCCCACCTTGGCGAACACGTGCGCCAAGTGAGTCTGCACGGTCCGTCGGGAGATGAACAGCCGCTCCCCGATCTGCGGATTGGACAGCCCATCGGCAACCAGGACGACCACCGTCCGTTCGGTGGGCGTCAGGCTCTGCCAGCCGAACCGCGGGCGGTTTCGGGGGCCCCGCACGCCTCGCCGGACACCGGCACGGCGCAGAACCGCGTTCGCCCGGGCAAGGTCGCGCTCCGCGTCGATCCCCTCATAGATGGCGATCGCTCGATCGAGCAGCGGCAACGCGCGCTCCGAATCTCCCTGCTTGACGAAGGCGGTCGCGGCGTCCTCGGACGCCAGCGCAAGCTCCAGCGGCCGGGTTGCAGCGGCATAGGCGTCGGCGGCGGCAGCCAGTGTCTCGGCATCGTTGTCCGCCAGCCCTTGGCACCGCAGTGCCGCACCCCGCAACCAAGCCACGTCGTTGCGCGACGACACGTCGGCAACTGCCGCAGCAACCCGCCGGGCCAGGCCGATGTCACCCTCGGCCACAGCCAACCGGACGAGATCGGGCCCCATGACCGGATACTCTGCGACGATTCCCGAGCGCGCGTTCTCCTGCAGTGGTGTGATCAGGGTCTCCAGCGCCTGGGCGGTCTGGCCCGAAGCCTCCTGCAGCAAGGCTTGCGGCCAGACCGCCCAACGAGCGAATTGGGCGCCGCGCCTCTGGAGATCCTGGTTGGCGGCCTGCTCCGCGGCAGCGGCCCGGTTCAGGTCGTCGCGGTGGAAGCTGATCAGCGCCACGATGGCATTGGCGAGATTCACGGTGTAGTTCTCCTCGCCCAGTTCCCCGGCGAGGGCCAGGCAGGATTCCAGCTCGGCCAGGGCGTCATCCCACTGGCCGGCGAGGAAGCGCTCCAAACCGAGGATCACCTCGAAGGTGGGCAGCGGCCAGCGGGCGCCGCGCTCCTCATTGAGCCGCCGGCCCGCCTGCAGCGTAGACCTGGCCTCCTCAAGCCGGTCCAACTCGATCAGGATGTAGCCGCAGGAGACCTGGACGGGGTACTGGCGTCCATGCCTGGCCAGACTGTCCTCGGCCCGCTGCAGCGCGTCCTCGGCCGAGTTCAGCGCGTCATCGAGTTGGCCGCGGGACGCGGAGACGATGGCCAGTGTGGTTCTGGCGATACTGGCGGAGAACGGGTCGTCTGCCGCCAGGGCGGCGGAGGATGCCTGCGCGGCCGCGGTGGCCGCGCCGTCCAGGTCTCCTATCGATAGCCGGGCGAATCCTGCAAACGCCCGAGCGGCGACACGTTCAGCCTCGGTGACCAGCGGCGATTCCGCCACCAGTTCCATCTCGGCCAGCCCGTCGCGGAGGCGGCCCTGGGCGAGCAGCGCCCGTCCCAGACACATTCGGGCAGCACCCTCGACGGCCGGGTCGTGCCGTCGGCCCAGCAGCTGGCGACTGATCATCTCCGCGTCTGTGACGCGCCCGACCAGCATGACGCTGCCGGCGTACTCGATCAGCAGCCGATCGCGGCGTGGATCGTCTGGTTGCATGATCATGATCACCCGGTCCAGCAGGCTGGCGGCGGCGGCCGGCGATCCCGGGGCCGCTTCTCGTGCGGCCCTGATCAGCCACTCGATGGCTTGGCCATCGCCCTCGTCCGCTCCGCGGGCGAAGTGCTCGGCAACCCGGAGAACGGGTGCTCCCGACTGCGCCAACCGTACTGCGACCTCCCGGTGCATCCCGCGGCGGACGCTGGCCGGAAGACCCTCGTAGATGCTGTCTCGGATCAGGTCATGGCGGAAGCGCAGTTGTGCGCCATCGTCCTCGAGGACGCGGGACCGGACCGCCTCGATCAGCGCAGGGGCGAGTCCGATGGCCGGACGTCCCGAGATGAGGGCCAGGTCGGTGAGGGAGAAGACGGATCCCAGTATCGATGCGGCCCGAAGCACCTGCAGCGTGTTCTCGGACAGGAAGCTGAGCCGCCGTAAGATCGTCAGTCGCAGCGTCTGCGGCAAGGTCGCCTCGGCTACTTCGGCCCGACCTTCCGAGACCTGAATGGCACCCTCGTGCTGCAGCGCGGCCAGCAGTTCGGTGACGAACAGCGGATTGCCCGCCGCCCCCGAGATCTCGGTCAGCAGATCAGGCCCGGGCTCGGCGGACAGTATCTCCGACACCAGTTCGCCGACCGCCCCTGCGGGCAGCGGCGGCAAAGTGAGGTGCCGAGCGCCGGCCGCTTGCAGGGCGTGGACCGCGCCATCCAGTTCCGCGGTGCGAGGAGCCGGCCGGAAACACCCGATGATCGCCACCGGGAGGTCGGCCACGCGCCGGCCCATCGCGGCAAGCGTCACCAGACTGGACGGGTCTGCCCACTGCAGGTCATCGGCGCCGACCACGACAGGCCCGGACAGGGCCAGCACCTCCAGCAGATCACCGAAGGCGTCAACCACCCGGAACTGCAACCCTGGATCGCTGGTCACCGTGACCGGTCCCTCACCAGCGCGGCCGGCCGAAGCCGACAACAGTCCCGCGATCGCGGCCCGACGCGGATCCCCGCAACCCTGGTGGCAACCGAATGCGCCTGCCAACAGGCCGAACGGACGTGCCTGATCCAGTTCATCCGCGCATCCCGCGACCACCTGCATGCCACGGGAAGCCGCATCGGCCAGCGTCTCTTCGAGCAGGCGCGTCTTGCCGATCCCGGCCTCGCCCTCGATCAGGATGATCGCCTGACCGCCACTGGCGACCCGGTCCAGAGCCCCGCGCAGGACCTCCGTCTGCGTCCCGCGTCCGCGCAGCCGCGGTGACCGCGCAGGCACGCCCACGACGGTGATACTACGTCGACTTCGGCGGCGGTCGTGGTGCGTACCCCTCGTGCTCATCGAAACGGTGGTCGGCCCCACCGGCATTCGCCGCCCTTGCTCGGTCGGGGGCGTTGGGCCTCAGTGGCTGAGCAAGGCGACGAGCTCGACCATCGCCCTCGACCGCACCGGCGGTCGAGGCGCAGTAGGCGTCGCGGCGCCGAGGGCGAGGACTCGGCAAGACCCCGAACGCGGGATCACGCCGCTGAGTCAGCGGGTACCGCCGTGTTCGACGCGGCGATGACCCCAACCGGGGCAGCCAATGCTCCCAGCACGGCCAAGGCGGCGACCAACCAGGCCGGCACCTCGTACTGGGGAAGGGCTGTGAACGCGGCCATCGCGGCGGTGCTGGCCAGTGACAGCAGGCCGTACACCATGTAGATGAGCCGGCGTGCTGACGGCGGCAGCATGTTAAGTACGCTGGAAGGCTGCATGACATCTCCTTTGTCGCATGCCCAATGTCGGCGAGCCCTACGCCGGCTGAGGTTCAGCCTCGGGACTCATTGAGCGGACCCCCGACAAACCGGCCTGATACGACCGTGCAGCAACCAAGCACCGAGCCACCCTCTCGCCCGTATTTGCCTCACCTACGACCTCCAGGTAGCCGCCCCTGCGCAGACCACGGCTCAGTCCGTCACGGGAAGTAGGGATGGTCGTCGACCACCGCCACTACGCCGGACACAGCACCTACGCAGGGGCGTGTCGGACACGCCGGCGCAGTGCTCCCCCGCATGTTGGCCGACCGGATCGGACTGACGAACGGGTTGTGGGCGGTGGTGGCCCGGCGCGGATTCACACTGCCGCGGTGTGTGTCAAGCGATCCCAGTCGGGGCCCTGAAACATGGACGCAAGACCAGGGTCTCTCACTGGTGCGAAGTCACCCATCCAGTGTGACCATCTCGGGTATGGGTACCGCGATGGCTACTCTGGACGCATCGGCTGGGCAGAGGGGCGGACAATGGGCGCCGGTGACCACGCTCTGACCGGCAGAGCTGAGAGGTTCACCGACCCGACCCACGACTTGATCGGTCGGCGCCGCGAGTGCGCGCACCTCGCTGAACTCGTGTCGGTCGCCCGTGATGGACACAGCCAGGCGTTGGTGCTGGAGGGCGACCCCGGTATCGGCAAGACGGCCCTGCTCGACTTCCTCAAGGTGGCGGCCGCGGGGTGCCTGGTCATCGATGTTGCGGGTGTGGAGTCGGAGATGGAGCTTGCTTACGCGGGGCTTCACCAGATTTGCATCCCGTTGCTCGATGGTCTCGATCGCGTCCCTGCTCCGCAGCGCGACGCCCTTCGTACGGCCTTGGGCGTCACCACCGGCGATGTCCCGGACCGCTTCTTGGTCGGGTTGGCGGTGCTCGGCCTGCTTTCCGAAGCGGCGGAGCAGCGGCCGGTGATCTGCCTGATCGATGACGTTCAGTGGCTGGACCGTGCCTCGGTGCAGACCGTGGGGTTCGTGGCCCGACGGCTCGGCGCCGAGGCTGTTGGCATCGTGCTGGCTCAACGCACGTCGGACGACGACCCCGACCTTGGCCGGCTCCCGCACCTTGCGATCGGCGGGTTGTCTGATGTCGACGCCCAGAACCTGTTGTCCTCGCTGGCAACCGGGCCGCTGGACGAACGGGTACGAGACCGGATCGTCGCAGAGACCCGAGGAAATCCGCTGGCAGTGTTGGAGTTGACGCGTGGGCTGACACCGGATCAGGTCGCCGGCGGGTTCGGCCTGTCCAGGCTCGGGGCCGTGTCCGGTCGGGTCGAGGAGAGCTTTCGGCGTCGGCTCGCAGCATTGCCTGCGGCAACGCGCCGCCTGCTGGTGGTTGTGGCCGCCGAACCGGGTCAGGACGCGGCACTGATCTGGCGAGCTGCGAGGCGACTGGGGCTGACGCCCGAAGACGCCGAGCCTGCGTCGTCAGCCGGATTGGTGGACTTCGGCGGTCAGGTTCGGTTCAGCCATCCCCTGGTCCGATCGACGACCTACCGGTCCGCTCAACCGGAGGAACGCAGAGCCGCCCATCGGGCCCTGGCGGACGCCACCGATCCGGCAACAGATCCTGAGCGGCGAGCCTGGCACCGCGCCCATGCTGCGCCTGGTCTCGACGAGGACGTGGCCGCCGAGCTCGCGCACTCCGCCGAGCGAGCCCAGGCACGAGGTGGCATTGCCGCCGCTGCCGCCTTCCGAGAGCGCGCGGCAGAACTCACTCCCGACCCGAGACTGCGAGGTGAGCGCGCGGTCGAGGCTGCTCGAGCGAAGTTTCGGGCGGGAGCGCCCGCACGGGCTCTGCGCCTGCTGGCGATGGCCGACGCGGCGCCGGCCGACGAGCGGACCCGGGCGCGGGCGGAGCTGGTCCGGGCGCAGGTCTCGAGCCGCCTTGAACCCGGGCAGGGTGCGCCACTGCTCGCCGCCGCGCGGCGTCTCGAGTCGATCGAACCCGAACTCGCCCGGGAGACCTACCGGGACGCCTTCTATGCTGCCCATGTCGCGGGTCGGCTCGGTCAGCCAACCGCGCTGCACGAAGTCGCGGTAGCAGCGCGCAGTGCTACCGACGTCCTCCGATCGCCGAACGTCTTCGATCCGATCTTGGGAGGGCTGGCGAAGGTCCTCGTCGAGGGCTACGCCACCGGCGCACCGGTGCTGCAGCGGGCGGTGGCTGCCATCCGGGACACCGATGTGTCGAGCGAGACCGCGTTCTCATGGCTACCCCTGGCCTGCCGGGTCGCAATCGACCTATGGGACGACGAAAGCGTCGGAGATCTCTCCACCCGCATGATCACGCTTGCCCGTGCCAAGGGGGCCCTCAGTGTGTTGCCCACCGCGCTGACGCTCGGCACGGGATACCAGGTCTACGCCGGTGATCTATCGGCTGCCGCCGGGTTCGCCGACGAGTGTGAGGCGATCGGCGAAGCGACAGCCATTTCCAAGCCGCCGTACGGGCCGCTGGCGGTCGCGGCTTGGCGAGGACTCGAGGAGCGGGTTACCTCGATCATCGACCAGGCAACTCCCGAGGCACTCGCCCGAGGCGAGGGACAATGGCTCACAGCGACCGGCTGGGCCACGGCAGTGCTCAACAACGCGTTGGGCCGCTACGACCGCGCACTGGTGGCAGCCGAGTCCGGCAGCGAGCACCCGAGTGAACTCGGAATTGCGAACTGGGCGATAGCCGAGCTCATCGAAGCGGCTGCCCGTGGCGGTGTCCCCGACCGAGCGAACGCCGCGATGGGTCGCCTGTCCGAGATCGCGGCGGGGTGCCGCACGGACTGGGCCTGCGGAGTCGAAGCGCGTTCGCTGGCGATGCTCACCGAGGGTGAGCCGGCAGAACCGAAATATCGCGAAGCGATCGAGCGGCTCAGCCGTACGCGGCTGTGTACCGAGCTCGCCCGCGCTCACCTCGTGTATGGCGAGTGGCTGAGACGCGAGGGTCGCCGGGTCGACGCTCGAACGCAGCTACGACTGGCCCACGACGCCTTCACCGACATCGGAGCGGACGCCTTCGGGGCGCGCGCCAGACGCGAGTTGCTGGCCACCGGTGAGACCGTCCGAAAACGATCAGGAACCGACGCGCAACTGACTGCGCAGGAATCGCAGATCGTCCGGCTCGCGATTCGTGGTGACACGAACCCCGAGATCGGCACGCAGTTGTTCATCAGCCCACGCACCGTGGAGTGGCACCTGCGGAAGGTCTTCGCGAAGCTCGGAGTCAGTTCACGCAAAGAGCTTCGCGGCGTCGCGAATAGGGGCAGAGCACCGTGGGCCGGTCAGCTCTGACCCATGCGACCCCATCGGCCTATCTCACGTCAGAAAGGACGCACCCGTGAGGATGCACCTCGAGATCATCGTCGTGCCAGTCGGCGATGTCGATCGCGCGAAGATCTTCTACCAGCAGCTGGGGTGGCTCGTGGACGCAGATGCCACCACAGACGACCTCCGTGTCGTCCAGATGACGCCCCCAGGGTCTGAATGCTCGATCATCTTCGGTTCCGGCGTCACGGCCGCGCCACCGGGGAGTGCACAAGGACTGCACCTGACCGTCGTCGACATCGAGGCGGCCAGGGCCGAGCTGATCGCCGATGGTGCGCAGGTGAGCGAGATCTTCCACGACGCGTCCGGCTTCTTCCACGGCCACGGCACGGCTGGGCGGGTACCAGGGCTGGACCCGCAACGGCGCAGCTACTCCTCCTTCGCGTCCTTCAGCGATCCCGACGGCAACGGTTGGCTGCTCCAGGAGGTCACCTCCGGGCGAATGGCCGAACCTCGCTGACGGCGACGGGATGCGCGACGTGAGCAGAGGCGACGCAGACGCAGATGAGGCTGCCGGCCACGAGGTCGAAGAAGATCTCGAACATCGTCACCCGGTCACCCTCGCGGGTTGCGACCCGGCGGGACCGTTCAGACATCGTCGCGGCGCGTCAGCTCGTGACGAGCCTCAACTGCCTCAGCCGTTGCGCTCAAAGCCCTGGTGAGTACGCCCTTGCCCGCAGTGCCCAGTAGGAACCCGATCAGCCGACCTCTGAGGTTCTTGCCCTCACGCACTACCACGACGTCGATCGTGGTGGTCTCGTCGTCCTCCGGGGTGAGGGTGTAGGTGTGACCCGAGCGGCCGCCCCAGATGTTGGAGTCGGTGGTCGTCATCACGACGCGGTGCGGATCGGACCAGTCGTACGAGAGTCGCTCCCAGACGCCGCCGGATCCCTCGGTGACGTCGGCCCGACCCGGCCCCTGCTCGTGCACCTGCAGGTAGTCATCGGCGCTGTTGGGGAACAGCGTCGACCGGCCCGGTCCGAAGTCGGTGAGGGCGGCGAGGACCTGCTCCGGACTCGCGGAGGTTGTCGCATGCAGATGGATGGTGGACATGGTTTCTCCTTTGACGGTTTCTAGCGTGCTTGACGGTTTCTGGTGCGCTCTCAGCCTCACTGGTCGAGGTCGCGGGCGAGCCTGTGCGTGACCCTGGTGTTCCCCCGGGTTCGGTCGGTGATCACACTCGGCTGCCGGCGGACGGCGGCCGGTCGATGGCAGCCGAACACAGGCAGGTGCCCACAGGTGCCCGGACCCGCGTCACGCCAGGGTGACCGCCTGGGGCGACGGATCGGCTGATCGCAGACGGTGGTGGCACCGGGAAATCCGTTGATCCCGACCTCGGGATCCGACCCTGAAAGGACCTTCCCATGCTCCACGTCACCGTCTCGGGCCAGACCGCGTCGTCGTTGTTCCGACACTCCTTCGGACAAGAACCATGATCACCACACAGGGCTGGGGCAGATGGCTCAGGCGTTGGCAGGCACGTCGCGCCTGGCGGCGGGGCCGGCGGTGGCTCGACGACCCGGCGGCCGTGGACGACGCGTTCTGGTCCCTTGTCGAACGGGAGTGGGGCGAGTCAGCACCGGATGATCGTCGGGCCAGCCCAACCGACGTGCCCCACCTGGCGATGCCGCTCTGGCCGTTTCCCTCAGCAGCGCTGTGCGCTCTGGGATTCGTGTGGCCGTATCCCTACCCCCGGTGGCCCACCCGATGACCCAGGCAAGTGGTCCCGTGTCCGGCCCAGGGCCGATCCCTGGCGCCTTCAGTCCCGACTCGACGAAAGGTTCGATCCCAATGAAGAAGAAGTTCTTGATCATGCTGTCAGCGGTGCTGCTGCTGTCGGCGGCTCTGCCGCCGCTAGCCGGCGCCGACAGCCGTGACGACGACTCGACCGTACGCTGCGCTCCTGTTCACGTCGCTGCACCAAAGGGCACCCGCGTCGTGTCCGTGACCGCGGCCGCCCAGCCCGGCGGAACCGTCACCCTGCCGAATCTGCCACCGGTCACCGACGTGCCCGCCTACTGTGACATCACCATCACCCTCACGCACCCGGGCGCCGGCGACAGCGTCCGGGTCAAGCTCGTGTTGCCGCAAGATCGGGGCCGCTGGAACGGCCGATTCCAGGCCACCGGAGGCAGTGCCTATCTGGCCGGCGACCTGGACGGCATCATCGCCACCCCACTCCTCGACGGGGTGAAGAACGGGTACGCCACCGCAGCCACCGACGCCGGCGTGGGCCAGAACCCCATCGACGTGAGCGACTGGGCACTGACAACGACCGGACGGGTCAACCGTCCACTGCTGCAGAACTTTGCCTCCCGCTCACTCCACGACCTCGCCGTCGTCGGCAAGAGTGCGACCGCCACGTTCTACGGCCAAGATGCCCGCTACGCGTACTGGAACGGCTGCTCGACCGGTGGCCGTCAGGGATACCAGCTGGCCCAGGACTACCCGCAGGACTTCCAGGGAATCTTGGCCAAGGCGCCCGCGATCAGCTGGGATCGGTTCGCCGTCGCCGCCCTGTGGTCGCAGGCCGTCTTCAACTCCGAGCACGTGCAGCCGACCCAGTGTGAGCTGACGGCCTTCACCGATGCCGCGGTCAGAGCTTGCGACAGGCTCGATGGCGTCACAGACGCGATCATCGACAACCCCGCTGCCTGTCGCTGGGATCCACGACGGCTGGTGGGCACCACGATCGACTGCGAAGGCCAGCGCATGACGATCTCCCGGGCCACCGCCGAAGCTGTACGCAAGATCTGGCAAGGCCCGCAGACTCCCTCGGGGCGCCGGCTCTGGTACGGCCCGAACAAGGGCGCCAACCTGGAGTCCCTCGCCTCGGTCGGCAAGCCCTTCACCGTCGCCGACAGTTGGGTCCGCTACTTCGTGCAGCAGAATCCGTCCTTCGACACCACCAAGTTGACCTACCAGACCTTTGACCGGGTCTTCGCCGAGTCGCAGCGCCGCTACCACGCCGTCATCGGCAGCGACGATCCCGACCTGTCCGCCTTCGCCCGGGCCGGCGGCAAGCTGCTCAGCTGGCACGGCCAGTCCGATCAGCTCGTCCCGACCCGAGGCACCATCGACTACCGGGAACGAGTCAATCGCCACGCCGGCGGCAACTCGGCCGTCGATCGACACTACCGCCTCTTCCTGCTACCCGGCGTCGCACACTGCGGTGGTGGTCCCGGCGGACAACCCGTTGACGACCTGGGCGCGCTGGTCAGCTGGGTCGAGCAGGGCACACCGCCCAACACGCTCACCGTTTCCGCCACCCGGGCCGATGGCAAGACCGCCGCCCGCCACGTGTGCGCGTACCCGCAATCGACTCGATATCTCGGCCATGGCGATCCCGACGACGCCGCGAGCTACCGCTGCAGCAGCACAGACACACACGGCCACCGCTCGTCCCACCTTCAGGAGGTGGACCAGTGAGCATCATCGCGGACACACACGAGCCGACGAACCCCGACGGCCGGCGACATCGTGGTGTGCCGTGCGACCCTGGTCGAGCGAGGTGTCCGGGTCGGTGAGATCTTCCACGACGCCACCGGTGTCTTCCACCACGCCGGCACCGCCGACCGCGTACCCAGACCGGCCCCGGACCGCCGGTCCTACGGCTCGTTCATGTCGATGACCGATCCGGAGGGGAACGAATGGGTCGTGCAGGAGATCACGCAGCGGATCCCCGGCAGGATCACTCAGGCCAGCTACGGCGCTCGCGCCGATCTGGCCTCCGCCTTGCGCGCCGCCGCCGCCGCCCACGGGGCGCACGAGGGGCGCCTCGGGCACGAGGACGCGAACTGGCCGGAGTGGTACGCGGACTACCTGCTCAACGAGCAACTCGGGCAGCCACTGCCCGGGTAAGGCCGGACCAAGCGAGTCCGACCAGTCGATCAGTCTGGCCACCATCAATCCCGACCAACCACCGAGCAAGGAGCTCACGATGAACAGGCGTACATTCACGACATTGCTGGGATCGGGAACGATCGGCGCCGTTCTCGCCGGGACCCCGATCGCCGGATCCCAGGCTGCAGAACCTCAGACCGAACCTCAGAGCCGCCGTCCGCATCCGCCGGCGACACGTTTCGGACCGCTGAAGCGGATCCGGGCCGGCGAACTCGACACCGGTTACGTCGAACTCGGCCCGGCCGCCGGCCAGCCGGTCGTCCTGATGCACGGTTTCCCCTACGACATCCACAGCTACGCGGAGGTAGCGCCATTGCTCGCCGCGGCCGGATTCCGAGTCATCGTGCCGTACTTCCGGGGGTACGGCACGACCCGGTTCCGCTCGCCGAAGACTCCCCGCAGCGCCCAACAGACGGCCTTCGCGCTCGACATCCTCGCGCTGATGGACGCGCTGTCCATCAAACGCGCCGTCCTCGCCGGGTACGACTGGGGCTCGCGCACCGGCAACATCATCGCGGCACTATGGCCCCACCGGGTGCGAGCCCTGGTATCGGTGACCGGCTACCTGATCACCAACCTGCAGGCGAATCGAACTCCGCTGCCGCCGAGAGCGGAGTGGGCATGGTGGTACCAGTACTACTTCGCCACCGAGCGGGGCCGCCAAGGGCTGGCGGACCCGACCTACCGCATGGACCTGGCCAGGCTGGTGTGGACCTTCAACTCACCCGGCTGGGCATACGACGAAGGAACGCTCGCCACGACAGCCCGGGCCTTCGACAACCCCGACTTCGTCGACATCGTGATCTTCAACTACCGCTGGCGACTGAGCCTGGTCGGCAGCGACCCCCGCTACGCCACCATCGAGTCGCGTCTGCAAGCCGCGCCGAACATCGCGGTGCCCACCATCACCGTCGACGGAGCAGAAGACCCCTTCACTCCCGCGGATGATGGCGCAGGCTATCGATCGCACTTCACCGGCCCGTACGACCACCGCACCTTTGCCGTCGGACATAACGTCCCGCAAGAGGATCCGGTCGCCTTCGCCCGGGCCGTTGAGGACTCGCTCCGGCTCTGACCGACGTGGATTCGAGCCCGCGTTACCGCCTTGAGAGGCGGTCAGCAACCCCGAGCCCGAGCAGTAAGTGGGTCAGCCGCGCGGGCAGCCGCGGAGCAACTGCTGCAACGAGGTCTTCTCCACGTGATCGACCGGGAGCCGGTACCGCGTCTTCACCGCGATGTAGCGGGTCGCGTAGGCGCATCGCCCGGCGGCCGGCGGCGTCCAGCTCGCGGGGTCCTTGTCGGCCTTGGCCTGGTTGATCGCCGCGGTCGTCGGGGTCAGGTTCAGCTCGTCATTGGCGAAGGCGATCCGGTCCTGCTCGCTCCAAGTCTTGGCTCCGTAGCGATACGCCGCGGCGAGACTCACGATGTGGTCGATGGGAATGGCCTGGGCCTGAGTCGTGTCCTTCAAGTTCGACCAGGTCATGCGCTGGCCCGTGTAGAGGTCGGTCCAGGTCCCAGCGACCATGTCGGCACCACAACGCCCCTGCCTTCGCGTCCGATAAGGCTGACTGCGGTCCACGGTCGACAGCAGCACTTCGTCGCGGGTACGGCACCCGTCACCATCCAGGTCAGACCAGCCGTCGCCGAACGCAGCCCGCCGATAGCTGGCGTCCTGGGTCACCCGGTCGACCATCGGCAGTGCCTCCAACGCCATCGCGGGATCGCCCTGAGCCGTGGGTCGGAGAACGATCACCAGCACAACGCTGGCAACGACGACCGCGGTAACCAACACCCGGATCCAGCCAATGGTGAGCCGTCTGACTCCTCGACGCGCCAAGCCACTCACCTCGCTCCCGGGGCGTCCCCACCAAGGGAGCCCACCTCGCCGTGATGTCAGAATGCACACCACGTCCATCTGCTCGGAATTGATACCCGTGACCACTGACAACCCGAGCCGTTCGGCGCTGCGGTGAGCCATGATCGTGGTGTCAAGGTGGCGCCGGAACCCTGGCCTCGCCGTCACAGCTTCGTCGCGATTCTGGTAGCCGCTGGCTGCAACGCCCGCGAGGTATCCGAGTGAGCCGGAAGTAGCAGTGTGGCTTTCACGCTGACGCGCTACGGCGGGTCTTCCGGGATGCCAGTGACGTCGGGGTGGACCGGCTCGACAATCTGCTTGGCCGCTGAGTTCGTGCGCCCTCGGTGCGCCCTTGGCGCGAGGACGTGATAGGCAATCGAAGTACTAGAATCAGCGTATCACCTAGTCAAACTAGGTTTCAGACTTGTAGCCCGGACGGGATTCGAACCCGCGCTACCGCCTTGAGAGGGCATTGCCGTGAGCTTGGCGTTGTCTTTCGACGTTCGTCGGCGTTGCTTGAAATTCGGCTTGACTAGGCCAGATGCCGCTGTCCGCGACTCTGGGCACATGTCGTCGTCTGTCATCCCTTGTCGTCCTTCTGCACCCCTGACGCGCCTCCGACCAAGATCAATTGGCCCGCCCTGTTCACGCTCGAACCAGTAGCTGCATTCGGCGTTCAGGTCAGACCGTCGGAAGTGTCGCCAGCTGTAGGCGCGGTGATTGCGGAGCGCCAGATCGAGTCTGCCTTCGAAGGTTGACTTCTCACGATTCCTTCGGTGCTGCGTCAATGCGCTGGATGAGTGCGTTGCCCCAAGCACAGGCATCGTCGAGATTCGGACGGACAGGCATGCCTTGGGCGGCTTCTTGGTAGAGCGGTTCCCATCCTGGCCGTGGCGTGATAGCTGGTGGCCAGGCGTGTGCGTGCCGGGAGCTGAAGAGCCGCGCGGCAGCGCGTCGGGTGACTGGCAGGTCAAGCGGCCGCTGCTTGTCGTGCTCGATGAGGATCTGGAGGTCGACCAGGTCGTGGGCGCGCTCGCTACCCACGGCGGTGCAGGCATGTAGCTTCTGAACAACCTGATGGTGAGTAGCCAGAACCGGAACAGGCTCAGGGATCAGGAGCCCAAGCGTCTCGAAGAGACTCTGGATGTCGGGGGCCAGCGCCAACTCGGCGTCGGCGGTGTCGCCGATCTCGTCGTGGCCGACCTCCAGCGGCACCGTCATGAACGACCGTCCACGGTAGGCGAGCTTCACATCGAACGGCTTCATCACATACGCGAGGGGAATCCCTGCAGGAGCCGGTTTGGCACGCGCTTCCGCCAAGGTGCCGGTGAAGTCGCCCCACCCCGCTCGCAGCGAGTCCTGCAGTTCCTGCCTGAAGGTGGCGGCATCGGCGGCGCGTGCAACGTCCAGGTCACGAGTGAAGCGAGTGGCGCCACCGAACCGGAACTTCATCGCCGTACCACCCTTCACAGCGCAGGCCGGCATCATCTGGGCGAGCGCTGTCGTACCGATCACCACCTGGATCCGAGCTGGGCTGGTTCCTTGCGCCTGCGCCACAGTGTGCATACGCGACTGGAGCAGGCCGACACTGGTCGGTGGCTTCGGGCTCACGATGCCGCTGCTTCTGCTGCGGCGAGACTGCGCACTTCGCGCTCTGTGATGAGACCTCGACCGCGTGCCTCGTCGCGCGCGTCAGCGAGCCGCTCCGGCATCACCAGACCAGCCCGAGCACAGTCGGCGAGAGCTTGGGCAACTGTGGTCGACGGAATCCCCTCGTACACGGTCAGCGCAGCCGCGGAAAGAGTGGGCTGGTGAACGATCTGGACCATGTCGCCGACATCGGCGCGAACACGCCGTGGTGTCCCGACCCTAATCCGCTGAGGATTGACCAGCCCTAGCCCGTGCAGGGCAAGCACCGCGTCATGGGTGAGGTAGGCGTCTCGACCAACCCGGGCAACGGCCTCAGCGAACGGGTCAAAGAAGGTCGGACGAATCTCGCTAAGAGGGAAGCGGTACAGGCCGTGACCGAGGCGCACCAGCCCGCCCCGCGCGGCAATCTGACGCAGCATGACCGCAGGCACCCCCGCCTCGCTCGCCTGCCAGGTGGTCACCAGACCATAGTTGTCAAGTGCCAACTCACGCAGATCCTGCCGGTACGTCATGTCAAAAGAGTAGCAAAAGCACTACGCTTACAACACATGCGGTGATCCGCAGAGCCCACCGCACCGTTGCCCGTCCACCGAAGCGGGGCGCTTGCAAGTGACTAACAACGCATCGACACAAATCCCGTTGTCGACGCACCCAGCCCACACAAGGATCGGACACCGCACGCCGGAAGCGTGGCGAGCGAGTTGCACGCCGCCCTGCAAGGCGGTAGCGAATGCCACGATGCGCGGCGAATCCCCTTGTCAGGATCAGTTTCGGGGTTCGCCTTCACCTATGAACCCGCGTGCGGGCGCAGCAGGGAGCAGATGATCGTGGATTTCGTGCGCCCCTGGTACGCCCTTGACGCGAGAACAGGATAGGCAATCGAAGTATTTGGATCAGCGCATTGCCTGGTCAAACCAGGTTTCAGACTTGTAGCCCCGACGGGATTCGAACCCGCGCTACCGCCTTGAGAGGGCATTCCCGCAGGTCTTGCGTTGTCTTTCGACACCTGTCGCCGGCCACCAAAACTCGCCCTGGCTAGGCCCAATAGCGCCTCCGATGCCTGTCAACAGTCTGCGTTGATCGCCAACATCTGTTGCCGTTCTGCGGCCCTCACGCGGCCTTGACCAAGATCAACAACGTATCAACGAAGGACCTTTGCCGGCGACTCTGTCGGCATCAAGTCCTTACTGCCAAGCTACGCCAGGGACCTCTGCAATGTGAGCATTCCAGCCGCCGTCAGTCGGTGTCCGAGTATCTACCTTCTGGCAGAGAAGCTGGTTCAGACCACTCAAGCCTGACGCCGCGTGTGTTCCGGCAGCGACACGACGACGGGCGTCGTCGTCCCTGACTCTTCCCAACCACCGGCCGCGTGGTCCCCACCGTCGAAGACCAGCAGCGCTACGGCGGCGAACGCCGAACCGATAGGTTGACGTACCAGCTCAACACCCCTGCGGTGGCGGTGACCTACGGCTGCGCAGACAGACGAACTCAATTGAGCAGTCGGATTACCCCGAACTCAGTGGCCCGCCCGCCTTCTGCCCAGCAGGTATGAGCAAGTCGGGGAGGACGTGAGGCAGCTGCTGATCCAGCCACAGACTGAGGTCAGCGGGCTTCCGCGGTAGATAGGTGCCGATCCTCCGTAACTCCGCGCTGTCGACCAAGGCCGCCTTATCGGTCAGCACCGCATCACAGTAGGCGTACGCCCACGCTGGTCTATACGGCTACCTGGACATGTGTGACCGGCTCCAACCCGAGCAGGCGACACCGGCGTTGCTGGTGTCGCCCCGTGGTCGTCGGCTGCGTTACAACCGAGTCTGGTCGATCTTCCATCGGCTGCTGATCCAGACCGAGCTGACCGGGCGCACCGCAGGGTCAATTCAAAGTTGATGTTGTTGTGACTGGTGTGATCTGGGCGTGATCGATCAGGTCGAGCAGTCGGCCGGGTTGGCGGCCGAGGCTGCGGGTCGCGGCGGCGATGCTGGTGCGTGCTCCGCGGAGGCGGAGGAGCCCGATCGCCGCGTTACGCAGAGTCGCCATCACGCGGGGAAGAGTGCCAGTACGAACCTGGGAGTGGTCCTCGCCGAACGTCATGTCGCGGACCCAGTGGACCTGGTTCTGTGCGACACGAGGTCGCGCATAGTGAGTGGATGCCTGGATTGGAGGTCGGCGATGCCGAGCGGGTAGTCCCCGATCAGTGTTCGAGATCGGTCCCCGCCTCGACGTGCGCTCGGTAGGTCCTGCCTGCTGAGGGTGCGGAGCTCGAGGAAGAAGCCCAAGGGCCCCTGCTCCGTCCCGGGGGAACACAGGCGAGGGGAAGGCCGGACGGGTGAACGTGAGTGAACCCCTGACGATGCCTCGTCACTTCAAGCCCGGCAACGACGGCTTTGTGGCAACCGGGTGGTAGGGCCTGGCCGCTGGCAGAGGCGGCGAGCGGCGACTGGAAAGAACTGCCGGTCGTGTGGACACCGTTGGCCTCGGGGTAGAGGGGGCACCCAACCCGGTCGTGTCTCATGTGCGTGGAACGTGGAAACCTCGTCGAGGTCCAGGGCCGCTGTGTTGGTGCTGGTAGGCCGATTCGTGAGAGGGGCCGAGATCCTCGGCGGGACAGGATGCCCAAGAAGCAGATGCCGGTGGCCGTAAGGCAACGGGACTCGTGGTGGATGGCCGCTGCTCCAGGCGGCCGCTGCGGGGAACCGGTCGGATGCCGGTCGAAGGGCTGGGTCCGAAAGGGCGCTGACGTGGGCAGGTGAGCCTTTGAATGCCGAGGCCGGATGGCCTCACGAACCGAGGGGGCACGTTGGACACCATCACGGTGAACGGACCCAAGGACGACTTCGACTGGGACGCCGTGCAGTGGCGTGCTCACGAGGAGAACGTAGCGAGGTTGCGGCACAGGATCTTCAAGGCGACGCGGGGACAGGACTGGGTCAAGGCCCGGTCCTTGCAGAAGATGATGCTGGCGTCTTGGTCGAACACGTTGCTTAGTGTTCGGCAGGTCACCCAGCGCAACAGTGGGCGACGGACGGCCGGGATCGACGGGGAGGTCGCCTTGACCTCCGCGGCCAGGGCGGAGGTGGCGGTGCGGGTGCACCAGTCACGTTCGTCGTGGGATCCGGTGCCGGTCCGGCGTGTGTACATTCCTAAGGCAGGCGGCAAGCAGCGCCCGCTCGGGATTCCGGTGCTCATGGACCGATGCCACCAGGCGCGGGTCCGGAACGCGTTGGAGCCGGAGTGGGAGGCACGGTTCGAGCCCCGTTCCTATGGGTTTCGACCGGGTCGTGGCTGCGCGGACGCAGTCGGTCTGCTGTTAACCGTGCTCAACGGGCCGCGTGCCCGGCGGGTGTGGATCTTGGACGCCGACCTGTCCGCCGCGTTCGACAACATCGATCATGACCGGCTCCTTGACCCGCTCGGGTCCTTCCCCGCCAGGGGGATGATCGCGCAGTGGTTGAGAGCCGGGGTGATGGAGAAGGGCAGACTCGCCCCGACCGAGGCGGGCACTCCGCAAGGCGGGGTGATCAGCCCGCTGTTGATGAACGTGGCGCTGCACGGCCTGGAAACGGCCGCAGGGGTCCGTTACCGCCGACACGGTGTCAACGCCGGTAAGGCAGTAGCGGGAACCCCGGTCCTGGTCAGGTACGCCGACGACATGGTGGCCTGCTGCTACGACCAGCAGCAGGTCAGTCGGGTCAAGGCGGGACTGGCCGAGTGGCTGGCGCCCCGGGGTCTTGTCTTCAACGAAGACAAGACCCGTGTCGTCGCCCTCGAAGAGGGCTTCGACTTCCTGGGGTTCAACATCCGCCGCTACCGCCAGGGCCATGGTCCCGGCAAGCTGCTGATCACACCCAGCCAGGACGCGGTCCGGCGTGTGCGGAAACGGCTCGCTGACGAGGTGCGCAGCCTGCGCGGCTCGAACGCGGGGGCGGTCATCGCCCGGCTCAACCCCATCATCCGGGGCTGGGCCGCCTACTACCGCGGGGTGGTGTCCAGTCGGGTGTTCTCCGCGCTGGACCACTACCTGTGGCGGCTTCTCTACCGATGGGGCTGCCACACCCACCCCAACAAGGCGAGGAAGTGGATCGCGCGCCGCTACTTCGGCCGGTTCAACAAGTTCAGGAACGACCGTTGGGTATTCGGCGCCCGCGACGCCGCCAACGAGCACGGCGACGTGCCCTACCTGGTCAAGTTCTCCTGGACATCGATCGTCCGGCACCAGCTGGTCAAAGGCGCGGCATCTCCTGATGACCCCGACCTGTCCGACTACTGGGCTGCCCGACGGCGGAAGGTGCCACCCCCGCTCGACGAGTACAACGTTCGCCTGCTCGCCAGGCAGGACGGACGTTGTCCGTTGTGCGGGGACCATCTGCTCTCACCCCGGCAGCCGCCCCAATCTCCCCACGAATGGGAGCGCTGGTGGCTGCAGGTGACCCGCAGAGCGATCGCCGTCGACTACCTCACCCACCACGGGCGAGGCGGCACACCGGACGGGAACCGAACACGCCTGGTGCACACCTCCTGCCATCGCAGCCTCCGGGCTCGGCAACATGGCAAGACAGCCCACCACCCGTGACGCCCTCCGGGGCTTGCTTGTTGTCCGTCATTGATTCTGCCGATGATGGCGTCGTTGGTGTTGCCGATGATCGGTGGACTTCCCCCCGTTTGACGGACACCTGACCTGAGGTGGCCACTGGTCACCAGGGAGGATGTCGTTGTGCCTGCTCCTCACCCGCCTGAGTTCCGCCGTCGTGCGGTCGAGCTTGCTCGTGAGCGGTCCAAGCCAGTTGCTGAGTTGGCGAAAGATCTGGGAATTTCCGAATCGTGTCTGCGTCGCTGGATGGAGCAGTCCGAGACCGACGCTGCCGGTGGTAGCGAGACGGCGTTGACCAGTCGGGAGAAGAAGGAGCTGGTCGAGCTGCGCCGGGATAAACGGCGCCTGGAGATGGAAGTCGAGATCTTGAAAAGGGCGGCCGCCTATTTTGCCCAGGAGAATGTTCTCCCAAAATAGTGTACGGGCTGGTCCATGAAATGGCCGATGACGGGATTGATGTCGCGGTGGCTTGCCGGGTGCTGAATGTGTCGCGGTCGGGATACTACGACTGGCGCGGCCGGCCTGCATCGGCACGGGAACAGGAGAACACGCTGCTGTTGAAGCTGATCGAGGAGATCCATGCCGATGAGGACATGAAGACGTACGGGGCGCCGCGGGTGCACGCCGAGCTGGTCTTGGGGCACGACCTGCAGGTGAACCAGAAGCGGGTCGCCCGGCTGATGCGCCAGGCCGGCATCCAGGGCCTGTACCGGCGGCGTCGGTCGTGGACCACGATCCGGGACCCGCACGCCATCCCCGCCAAGGACCTCGTCAACCGCCGGTTCACGGTGGACGGTCCGAACCGGTTGTGGCTGACCGACATCACCGAGCACCCGACGGTGGAGGGCAAGGTGTACTGCGCCGCGGTCATGGACGCCTGGTCCCGCCGGGTCCTGGGCTGGTCCATCGACGACAACATGCGGAAGGAGCTCGTGGTCGACGCGCTCGGGATGGCGGTGCTGCGGCGCAACCCGATGGACGTCGACAATAACACGATCATGCATTCCGATCACGGGTCGCAATTCACATCGTGGGCATTCAGTCAGAAAGTCTATGATGCCGGGCTGGTGCCGTCGATGGGCAGTGTGGGCGACTGCTACGACAATGCGATGATGGAGTCCTTCTGGGAGAGAATGCAACTCGAGCTGCTCGATTCGCAGGTATGGTTCACCCGGGACGAGCTTGCCAACGCGATGTTTCGATGGATAGAATCATGGTATAATCGGAGACGTCGGCATTCGAGTATTGGAATGCTGTCGCCGATAGAGTTTGAAACCCGTTCCACAGGGTCAGACCGTCCGGGCTGACCCTCAACCCCGAGTGTCCGTGGAACAGGGGGAACCTCACGGGACGTGAGTAGGCCCCGCCGGCTGGTTGCTGGCGGGGCCTGGTCGTCGGGGTGACTGGGTGGTCGGCGTGGTGAGGGTTACTGTTCGGCGCCGGTTTCGGAGATGGCGGTGCGGGCGGCTTTCTCGTCGACGATGGTCTGGTTGCGGGCGAAGGTGGCGGTGAGGGCGTTGACGGCGAGGTTGTTGATCGCGCGCGGGTAGCCGCGTGAGGCGTTGTGGATCAGGGTGATCGCGTCGGTGCTGAATAGGGTGTCGGCGCGGCCGGCGATCTTGAGGTGGTGGGAGATGTAGTCGCCGGTCTCGGTGGCGGTCATGCCGGCGAGGGCGTAGCGGACGGCGATGCGTTGGTCGAGTGCGGCGAGGACGCCGAGGCGGAGTCGTTGTCGCAGGGTGGGCTGGCCCACGAGCAGGGCGGCGAAGGGGGCGCCGGAATCCATGTTGTGGTTGGTGAGCATGCGGACGGCTTCCATCTGGGCGTTGTCGAGGAGGTGGGCTTCGTCGAAGATCACGATGGGGGTGCGGCCGCGTTCGGCGTGTTCGGTGGCGAGCGCGTCGGCGGCTTGTGGGACCAGGGTTGCGGTGTAGAAGGAGGGGACCTGGCCGAGGGTGGCGACGACGTGGTGCAGCATGCCGCGGACGCCGACGGAGGGGTTGGGCAGGTAGATGACGACGTGGCGGCTGGTGTCGAGGGCTGCGGTGGCGGCGCGGACGGCGACGGTCTTGCCGGCGCCGACCTCGCCGGTGATCACGCCGAGGGCGTGCTGGTCGATGCACCAGCCGATCCGGGCGACGGCTTCGGCGTGTCCGCTGGGGCGGTGCAGCATCGACGGGGCGAGGCCTCGGCCGAACGGCATCCGGGTGAATCCGTAGTGGGCCTGTAGTCGTTGGATGCTCACGCCTGGTCCTCCTCCAGGTGCACGCTGGTGCTGTCAGCGGTTGTCGCGGGGAAGTCGTCGATGCTGGTCTGTCCGGGCAGCTGCCCGTCCTCGGTGATCTTGGTGTTGTCGTTGGTGGTCTTGAGGTTCCCCCTGTTCCACGGACACTCGGGGTTGAGGGTCAGCCCGGACGGTCTGACCCTGTGGAACGGGTTTCAAACTCTATCGGCGACAGCATTCCAATACTCGAATGCCGACGTCTCCGATTATACCATGATTCTATCCATCGAAACATCGCGTTGGCAAGCTCGTCCCGGGTGAACCATACCTGCGAATCGAGCAGCTCGAGTTGCATTCTCTCCCAGAAGGACTCCATCATCGCATTGTCGTAGCAGTCGCCCACACTGCCCATCGACGGCACCAGCCCGGCATCATAGACTTTCTGACTGAATGCCCACGATGTGAATTGCGACCCGTGATCGGAATGCATGATCGTGTTATTGTCGACGTCCATCGGGTTGCGCCGCAGCACCGCCATCCCGAGCGCGTCGACCACGAGCTCCTTCCGCATGTTGTCGTCGATGGACCAGCCCAGGACCCGGCGGGACCAGGCGTCCATGACCGCGGCGCAGTACACCTTGCCCTCCACCGTCGGGTGCTCGGTGATGTCGGTCAGCCACAACCGGTTCGGACCGTCCACCGTGAACCGGCGGTTGACGAGGTCCTTGGCGGGGATGGCGTGCGGGTCCCGGATCGTGGTCCACGACCGACGCCGCCGGTACAGGCCCTGGATGCCGGCCTGGCGCATCAGCCGGGCGACCCGCTTCTGGTTCACCTGCAGGTCGTGCCCCAAGACCAGCTCGGCGTGCACCCGCGGCGCCCCGTACGTCTTCATGTCCTCATCGGCATGGATCTCCTCGATCAGCTTCAACAGCAGCGTGTTCTCCTGTTCCCGTGCCGATGCAGGCCGGCCGCGCCAGTCGTAGTATCCCGACCGCGACACATTCAGCACCCGGCAAGCCACCGCGACATCAATCCCGTCATCGGCCATTTCATGGACCAGCCCGTACACTATTTTGGGAGAACATTCTCCTGGGCAAAATAGGCGGCCGCCCTTTTCAAGATCTCGACTTCCATCTCCAGGCGCCGTTTATCCCGGCGCAGCTCGACCAGCTCCTTCTTCTCCCGACTGGTCAACGCCGTCTCGCTACCACCGGCAGCGTCGGTCTCGGACTGCTCCATCCAGCGACGCAGACACGATTCGGAAATTCCCAGATCTTTCGCCAACTCAGCAACTGGCTTGGACCGCTCACGAGCAAGCTCGACCGCACGACGGCGGAACTCAGGCGGGTGAGGAGCAGGCACAACGACATCCTCCCTGGTGACCAGTGGCCACCTCAGGTCAGGTGTCCGTCAAACGGGGGGAAGTCCAGTCTCGGGGTCGTTGGTGGTGGAGTAGAGGGCTTGGTAGCCGATCCGTTCGTCGGCGGCGACCTGGGCGTGGTGGGCGTCGGCGACCAGTTGGAGGTAGGCGATCCCGGTCGTCGTGGGCGCCTCAGCCGGCTCTGGTGTCTCGGGTCGTGCTTTGGGGTGGGCGTGTCGGGTGATCACGTGCGGTATCGCGGGCCCGTAGGAGCGGCCGCCGTGGCGGACCTCGATGGCTTCGAGGTTGAACGGGGAGAACACCAGCTCGACCTTGCGTCCGACCAGCGCCGGCTCGACCTGGTAGGTGTTGCTGTGCAGCGAGACTGTCGCGGTCTTGGTGACGGTGCGGTACTGGGACCACAAGAACGCCTCGGTCAACGCGTCGGCGGACGGCATGGCCGGGTTGTGCCCGGCGGCCTGCCAGCCGTCGTTCCACCGGTTCAGCGGTGTCTGCCCGGTCTCGGAGTGCACCTGGTGGTGGTAGACCGACTCCACCCAGGCGGTGAACAACGCGTTCAGCTCCAGCAGCGCGGTAGCTGGGGACCGGTCGGTGAGGTCGGCGGCTGTGGTGTCGGCGACCTCGACGAGGAACTGCTCCCGCACGGTGCGGAAGAAGCGTTCGATCTTGCCGCGGCCCTGGGGCCGGTGCGGGGTGGAATGGACAAGCCGGATCCCGAGCTTGGCGCAGGCACGGAGCAGCCACGCATCGACATAGGCCGATCCGTTGTCGACATAGCAGGAGCCGGGAACGCCGCGGGCCGCCAGGGCCGGCTCGAACGCGGCGGCCAGCCGCACGACGTCCTCGGCGAACCCGAACCGATACCCGGTGACCAGCCGGGAGTGATCGTCGAGGAACGCGAACAGGTAGCTCTTCCGTCCCCCGATCCGAGGGCCGTGCAATGCGTCACCGACCCAGCGTTGGTTCGGGGCGTCGGCCTCGAACCGGCCGAACGCGGCCTGCTGCCCGGTCGCGGGGCCCATCAGCTCGCGGCGGTGGAACAGCCGCAGCAGCGTGGACTCCGACGGCGAGTAGCCACCCGAGGCCCGCAGGATCCGGGCGACCTGGGCCGCGGTGCGGTCCGGGTTCTCCCGTTTCAACGCGACCGCGAGCTCCAGCACCGTCGTGTCGATCCGGGACCCGGGCTGGCGCAGCGAGGGCGCCAACGCGTCGAACCCGCCGGCCCGGTAGCGCCGGATCCAGCGGTCCAGGCTGTCGCGGGAGTAGGAATGCTGCCCGCCGAACGGGCCGGCATGGGTGCGGGCCGCGATCGTCCGCACGATCCGGCCGCGCGCCTTGGTCGACAGCTCCGGATCCAGGGCAGGGCAGATCAGCTGATACCTCCACAACGCCACCTGCTGGGCCCTCTCACGGCGCTTGACATCGTCCTGCTCGGGTGTGCTCACCGGTGAATACCTCGATTCGAAGAACAAGGGGCCCTGCCCATGGATGGGCCGTGCCCGGGACTCCAGCGAGGATTCCCGTCCCCGACCGGCGATGTCAGAGGCAACTCGTGTTGCCCGCCACCGCCGGCCCGGACTGCGGCCAGCCCGGCGCGAGCAGCCGACCACCCGAACACGCCGCCGCGACCTGCCAGGCCGTCACCGGGCCGAGCACACCGATCGGCCCGAACCGTGAGGTCACCGCAGCCGTTGCCGCGGCCAGGCCCGCGAGCAGATCCCGCCACGGCGATCCCTGCGCCTTCGGCACCAGCCGATCCACCCCAGCCCGCACGACGACCTGCAACAGATACCCGCGGGTCGTCTCCAACCGGGTGCCGATCCGCCGCAGCCAGCCCCGCACCGTCGCCGCCGGCACTCCCACCGCCTCCCCGATCCGGCGATGCCCAGCCCCGTCAGCGCGGGCCACCACAGCCGCGCCGATCACCTCGACCGCGTAGGCCCGACGCAGCAGCACCGTCACCGGCAGCAGCACATGCGTGACCCCACAGCCCGGACACCGCGCCCGCCGCGGCCGGAGCAGACCAGGAAGCCCCCATACCCCCCGCGGTCGAGCCCACCCCCACGGACGCAGCGACGCCGCGCAGCCCGGGCACGCCAACCGACCACCTGCCAGCCGCGACTCGACCTGAGCCCGATCAGCCTCTACCGTCAACAACGATGCCTCCGTGCATCCAGCACGGCCCTCCCACGACGACGGTCCACCACGACACCTGGCGCGGGAGGGCCGTAGTCGTCTCACCTGACAGCCGGATTCTCTCGATCCGCTGCCCAGTGACGACGCCGACCACCCCCGCACCCGTCGATCAACCCCGTCGGCAAACCCAACGACGGAACTCGAGCTCCACATCGTCATCCCGAACGACGGTCAACACTTGCTTGAGCCGGGTGCGGTGAAAGCCGCACGCCCGGTTCTGAGGGGGCCCCGGCGCAGCAATGCGCCGGGGCTACCCGACCGATGCTCCAGTGACCACGAATCAACCCGGCCAGCCCAGCGGGGGTGATGTCGGGCCAGCCGAGACTGGTGACCACGTAGACGATCTCCTCAGTGTGCTCACCGGTAGCGATCTCGGTCCGGCTCCGCCGGATCCGGGCAGCGAGCCGAGCATGCGGGAACCCGATCCCGGCCCGGACCCCGGTCAGCTGCAGGGTCCGTGTCTCCCGCCGCCCATGGCCTTTCTCCACCGTCCGGTGGACGATCGGCACCTGGGTCCACGGCAGCCTCGCGAGCTGGTCATACAGGGTGGGCTGGTTCCGCTTCACCACAAAGGCGTACCAGCCGCCGTGGCGGTGCAGATAGTGCGCATGACTGCGTTGTGTGTGGAGAGCGTCCGCGGTGACAACCACGCCGTTGAGGTCGATCCGGTCCAACACGGCCGCGAACGCGGCGATCTCATGGTCTTTCCCGCCGGCGTTGACCTGTCCCAACGGTGCCCCGGTGGCATGGTCGACGATCGAGAACAGATGCACCCGCGACCCATCGGCCTGCCGGGCGCCGCGGCAGGTCTTCCCGTCGACCGCGACCGCCCGCCACCGTGACGAGGCAGGGGTGAGCGTGGCCAGCCAGGCGTGCAGGACCGCATCGACCACCTCCGGGTCGATGTGCAGCAGCACCCGCCGGATCGTCGACAGGCTCGGTGGGCGTCGGGTGATCCCGAGCCGTGGCCAGTGCCATCGCGGCAGATCTCCTGCCCAGCCGGCGATCGCGGCCAGGCTCCGCGCTCCACCGATCACCGCGGCCAACGCGACGACCAGCACGGTGGCCAGCTCATACCGGCGGCCCCGCCGACCACGTGGATCGGTCAGGATCGACAACACCTCCCACACCTCGACCGGGACACCATCACCAGACCGGACCTGATAGGTGCGTAATGCGTCGGCGGCCGGGATGAGAGAAGATACGAGTGCGGGCACGGCAGGTCTCCGATCGATCGACAGTGGACGTCAAGTACCCACCACGATCCCGGTATCAGCCGTGCCCGCCCGGCTTATACCTCACCCATGGCGTGTCCACCCGCTGCCACGCCGACCCACGACTTTGAACAGGCCCTGGGGTGAGCCGGGGGAACCGAAAGAGTTCGGGAACCTACCCAGAACGGTTCACAACTATTGGGGGGGAGACTCATTACCAACTGTGAAGATGGAACGTAAACGCTAGAGTCCTTTCAGTCATGGGCACTCGCGAGAGCAATTCTTCTGTCATATGTTCAGCTTTACGAAATTCTTCGATGGCAAGATCATCATCTGGATACCCCCACGTCAATGGCATTAGCACGTCGCTGGGCACGAGTTCCACGGGCGTCACGGCCGCCTGGGTCTGGTGTCCATTCACCTCGACAAGATTCCGCACTTCGGGGAAGGCAGACAGGGCAACCGCAGATCCCGCCTCAGTCCACACGCTCCACGCATCACGCAACAAAATGGGACCCGATGCTCGTTCCACTCCCTTCGCGGACTCAAATCGCACTTGCGCCATTGCCAGCACCAAGAGCCAGAATGGATGATGTGGCTCGGCGGCATACATCCACGCATTTGAAATGGTCTGGTCAAAGTAGCGCAGTGGCTGCGCAATGGTCGGCAACAAGATTCCGCCTTGCGACCCCTCAATCAACTCTTGGACAGACGATAGGCAATAGTAGTCCATGTCCACATACATTCCGCCGTATTCGTAGAGCTGACAGTACCTGAACATATCAACCGTTCGGATGAACGGTTTCCCTGTTTGAATGGAAGCGGGGTAAATCTTCTGCCGATCCGACAGCCAGTCAACTATCTCCGCATTCGAGTATAATTCCATCTGCCAGCCTGCGTGTTGATCTATCCACGTCTGGTGACACTCTCGCAGGAGACAGCTTTCGATGTCACGCGTATACCACGACTGCAGGATTCGCTGAATCAACTTGATACCTCCATACAAGCCAGCATACGACGGGAGGGTACACGATAGTCTGGGAGCGCGCGAGGCGCCGCGGGCCTGCAACGTCACCCGATTCTGCTGCACTCTAGTCGGGTCGTGTCACAATGTGTTGCCGCTCCAAGACTCACTCCGAACCTGGAGAGTAGATTCCAACGAATCAGTTGGGATCCGCAGCAAGCGCAGCTCGTCTGGTAGCTCACGGCTGGGGTGTCGACGAATCCGTTCGATGGTCGCGACGATGTCGTCGCCGATCTGGTCCGGATGAAGGGACCATCGCGACGATTTCAGCCGGTGGTGAACTCGCTGATCTGGAGCCATCAATCTCGATGATTCATCTTGATCTTGTGGTCGTTGATTCTAGCGGGCCCGTAGTTGAGGCGTGTTTACGTTTGCGTTCGATCTTGGCGAGGATCTCGTCGGGTGTCTTGGTCCAGATGAAGGGGTGCTTGCGGCGGTTCCAGCCGGTGATGAAGTCGCGGATCTTGGCCGTCAGGTCGCGCACGGAGGGAAAGGCTCCACGGTGGATGGTCTGGCGTTCGATGATGCCGAACCAGATCTCGACCATGTTCAGCCATGACCCGGAGGTTGGGGTGACGTGCACGCCGGCCGGCCCAGCCTCGACGCGATCGCCCGATGCCCCACCCCATCGACCACCTTGGCTGGACCGCAGCCGCAATCACCGTGGCACCCCAGCCCGCCGCGCAGCCAAAACCCGGCAGGAGAAGCACATGCGTGACCCGGCAGCCACCGCACCGGGCCCGACCTGAGTTGCACAAGCTGGGGCCGTTTTAGTGCCCCGCCGGTTTGCCGGTCTTGGCGCCTGCTAGATCGGCGAGGTCGTCGAGGAGGGCTGCTGTCTCTGACTCGAGTCGAGGTTGTGCTGTGATCTGGTGGCCGGCGATAGTGATGGTCACGCTCTGCAGAGGCCGCAGGGTCCGCACGAGACGTTTGATGGTCCAGCCGGTGCGGTCTTGGAGGTAGCGGGCAACAGCGAGCGCGGCGAACACCACGGTGAGGTGCGCTTCGATCGCCTCCTGCTTGCGGTGGAAGACCGGGCGGGCGGCCAGATCACTCTTGGTCATCCGGAAGGACTCCTCGATCCGCCACAGGTCGTGGTAGGCGGTGACGACCTGGCCGCCGTCCATGACCGTCGTGTCGATGTTGGTCACATAGCCTTTGAATCCAGCGCAGAACCGGGCTCGTTTGATGACCTCCCAGTTCACCTGGGCCTTCTTCCCCTCACTGTCAGCGGTCACGGTGACGAACCGGTCCCGGGCGATCGGCCGTTCACCAGCAGCAACCTTCTCCGCTTTGGTGACCTGGGCGTTGATGGCGCGTTCCTCTCGCCGGCGGCGTTTGAACGAGTACTGGTAGACCACCCGCCGGGACCGCTTGTCTTTCCCGGTTCCCATGTCCCGGCTGGTCTGGATCGTGGCGCCGTCGGGCACGTAGTTCCCGTGTTTCTCGAAATGGTCGCCGAGGTCGTAGGGCACCCGGGACTGCCTGGATCCGACGATGAAGCGGTAGCCGGCGTCTTCCAAGGCGTTCAGGTTCGCCGCCGACACCATGCCTGCGTCGGCGACCACGACCAGCTCGGTGACGCGATGGCGGGCTTTGAACTGCTCGATCACCGGGATGATCGTCTTGGTCTCTGCTTTGTTGCCTTCGAACATCGCGATCTCCAGCGGGAACCCGTTCGCGGTGACCAGCAGACCCACGGTGATCTGTGGGTCGATGCGGTGCTCCTTCGACCTGCCGACTTTACGCAGTTGGTCCTCGTCGGTGACCTCGAAATGCAGTGTGGTCAGATCCATGCATCACCAACGCTACCGAGCCTGCCGTGGTCGCGTGCTGCCAGCACGCCGTCGCGATCTGGGACCGGTAGTCACCCTCGATGCAGCGCCGCAGACAGTTGTAGAGGGTGTTGCGGTGTGGGGCCGGCAGTCCGAGCTCAGACAGCACCCGGATCGTGTCCACCTTCGAGGTCGGCTCGACCAACCGGGCCCCGACCAATAGGGCGAACACCTCCTCATCGACCCGGTCGAACCCGAGCCGGCGATACGCACCAGCCAGCACCGACCACAGCAGCTCCGCAGCTGATCGTTCCACCACCGGCCCCGGCGGCCGGCGTTCGGCCGGCTCCAGCGGCAGCATGTCGTCCTGGACGCCATGCAGGCGCTGGTTGGCCAGGTTGACCAGCACCGCCAGCTCGGCCTCGTCATGCGCTGAGCCGATGTGCTCCAAGATCTTGCGTTGACCGTTCCGCTTCTCCGCGATCTGCACCTGGATCGCCCCCGACGCCGTCTTCGATTTCCGCACGAACGGGCTCATCCAGCGACCCTAGCCACCCCTGCTTAGTGCCCCAAAACCAGCCACCAAAACGCTGTGACCAGGCACGTAACCAGAGTCAACCCAATAATTCGACCGCCGTTGTGCAACTCAGGCCCGACGAGGACCGCCACAGCCCGGACAGCCGATCCTGCCCTCAACCAGCTCGGCCTCGACAGCCGAGCAGTCCTCACCTACCGTCAACACCAGCGCGAGACCTATCGCGTCAGTCAGAACGGCCCGGCGTCATGTGCCAACATCCACGCCGGGCCGCTGGCCTACCCAGACATCCTCACCCTGACGCCGCCGACGGCAACCGATCAAAGCCCCAACCCCACGATGACCCCGTCGTCACCAACCACGACGGCCCCACCCTCAGATAACGAGACGCTCAACAGCAAGCCCTAACGAACAGCAAACGCCGCATGTGGCGGTACAGCATCGCGAACGTCTTGATCACCCATACGCAAATCAGCCACGGCCGACTCTCGAACGCTTGCGGCCGCGCCGACCGCAAACTCTCGTCCGCGCGCGGTCGCACACGGTGAGTCAGCACGCAGGGGTTAACCCGTCGACTGCGGAATGCTGGTGGGTGCAGTCGGCCAGGGCACCACTGGTCTTCGCCCGGATGCTGCTCTTGCTCCGGTTTGCGCTGAGGGCCTTGGTCGAGCCGGGGTCGTGAGCGCGCCAGCCACCGCCGTCGAGGATCCGGCCGGCCTTGTTCGATGCAGATGTGGACGGGATCACACCCTCTCACAGAAATCTACTCCCAAACTGCAGCATGCCGTAACAGAGGTGAGCAGATCTAAGATACAGTTGCCTTCACTATACGCTCGGATTGACGCGTCAGCGAGAAGGCAGGTAGGCGAGTTGCGTAATTACGTTACGGCCAACATGCCGAACTGGGATATAGAGGCCCATACGAAGACCGTCTTCGAACGCGTCTATGGTCTCACAAAAGTATCTAGAGGACGCCTTGTCTCCATTGTCGATTCGATCACATACGTGTGCAAAAGGCCGGTGGCCGGAGATATAGTGGAATGTGGCGTTTGGCGTGGAGGTTCTGTCATGGCCGCAGCAATGACACTAATCGAACAGCGTCAAACCGATCGGCTCGTCCACTTGTACGACACTTTCGCTGGAATGACAGCGTCAACTGATATTGACACTAGGTGCGAGGACGGCACTCCTGCCTCCTCCCTTCTAACCGGCTCAGAGGCTGAGGAATACTTGTCCGTGGCGGACCTCTCTACAGTGAAAGAGAATCTGCGAACCACTGGTTACCCGGAGTCGAGACTGACCTATCACGTCGGTCCTGTCGAATGCACAGCGAGCGTTAACCCACCGGCGACGATTTCCTATTTACGCCTTGATATGGACCTGTATGAACCTACACTCCACGCCCTGCAGACCTTCTACCCACTTTTGCAAACCGGCGGCATACTGATTGTTGACGACTACGGTTGGTGGGAGGGCGCCAGGGCTGCGACAAATGAGTATTTCACATCTATCGGCCAGCATCCGTTCATGGCTCGGCTGGCGGAAACTCGAGTCATCGTGAAGCCGGGGGCCGAGTGACACGCCTACCGCCTCTGATGTAAACAATCCACATCAGGGAAGAAAAACCTCAAGGATGTCATCCGGCGGGTCAAAAAGGACGGAAAAAGAATAGGTAACGTCCTATCAGGAACATTGCGCACGACTAGCAATAACCGGGGGGTATCCCGACTTGATCCGCACAGGGTGCATTTTTGCTTATATCACGCCGCCCAGTGGTGATGGTATCCCATTCTCCCTGATTCACTTCTGTGCGGTTGCCGCTGCTCTGCAGAATGGACGCACGGAGAGCGCGACCATTCATGTTACAGGCGACCCGAGTGGCATCTGGTGGGATCGAGCCACCAAAATAGCGAACATCCAGCGAGCGTATGTACGCACTTCCCTCGCAAGGTGGTCGAAGTCGAGATGAACTGTTAGAGAGTTGTACGTTGCACCTCTAGGAGACTGGACAGTGGAAGGCCAGGCTTGCGTCGACGACAGAGGCAGTTGTACAGGAAAACGACACCGTGCTGCACCAGATTCTCCGTGGACTGTTTTGACGCGTGTGTTCTCGAGTATTCTCCGGCCAAAAGCGACCAATAGTCGCCGTTACGAAATTGAGCCATCGCAATCTGTAATACTCCGGCTTTTGTGCTGCGCAGTCCGCTGGGCGTGAGCAGGCGCGGCTCGCTGGCTTAGTAACCGACCCTTACGCGACACGGTCTTGGTGACGCGGTCCAACCGTAGCAGCCTCGAAGTCCACGATGAAGCGGTCCAGAGTAGCGACAAAACGTCGTCGCTGGCTTCCGGGTCCCTTGCCAATGCATTGAGTCGCCGACTTGGGCGTTGTGGAGCGATTTCGCCAGACGTTGATTCGTTGCACCTCGACCCAGCCGCCACGCCGCGCCAAACCCACCAGATCATGCTCGCTCATCGGTGTCGCGCACGAAGGTCCGTTATAGGTGATATCTCGTCCCGGTAAGGGGGCACTAGGCAGGGATAGAGTTCCGTGTTGCCGACCGCGTCGATGCCCCGTACGGGAACAGCTCCCAAGCGGGCGTCGCATCCCTTGCGAACTCCTCGCGGAAGTGCTGGATCGGTGCGATAGCGCCGTCGGCCAAACTGCAGAAAGAGCGGCCGCCGACGTTCTCGCACAGGTCGAGCAGCTTCTCGATGTCATCCTCGCCCCGGACCGGCCTCAAGACGCTGTGTGATCTGCACGAGCCACTAGGTGCGCTCGCGGCACGGTATGCACTTGCCGCACGATTCGTGCTTGTAGGCGTGGAAGTCGCCGGGTTGATCCAGACCGAGCCAACGTTGGCCACGATACCTTGCCTGCGGCGACTGCTCGGCCATCCGGCGGAAGTGCTTGAGAACGCGCTCGGGCTGGCAATACTTCGCGTCGCCCGGCAGGTCCGCTCACTAGCGGTCGATCACTCGCGAAGCCGTAAGACGACATGATCGGCTGCGTGGTCCGCGACGGACCGGTACCTAGCACACGGGGCCCAGCCCGCCCCGCCTGGCGGTGGCAGAGCGCCGGTGACTGAGCCCAGATCCACCGAGCCTTATCTGATGGGGGATTCTGGTTGATTCCGGCTGGTTGATTGTCGGGTCGGTTGGGAATGGGCGTGACGGTATTGCCGGTGTGCCCGGCATTTCCACTGTCGGTTCCTCTGGTTGGGCCCTCGGCAATGTCGCTTCTTTTAGGGTTGGGGTGGTTTGAGGGGGTGGAGGACGATGGTGTGGGTGACGGTGCGGACTGGTGCGGCGTTGCTCTTGCGGCGTTCGTAGCGGTGGGAGCCGCCGCGTTTACGGGCGCGGGGTGCGGTGCGGCCGTCGCGGGTGGGGATCAGGTTGGCGGGTTTGGTCAGTTGCGTGGCGAGGTGGGCCAGGGCGCGGGTCAGGTCGGCTGGGGGGAGAGAGCCGCCCGGGTCGTGGAGTCCTGGGCGGCTTGGAAGGCGCGTTTGAAGCTGATCCGGCCGGGGTCGAGCCCGGCGGGTGTGGCGTAGCCGATCAGGTCGCGGATCGCCTGGTAGACGCACAGCATGGCCCAGAATTCTTGCTCGACCATGATGGGGGTCTTGGAGCGGAGCAGCACTTCGGGGCCGCCGCGGATGGTGGTCTTCAGGTCGGCGATACCGGTCTCGGCCTGCCAGCGGGCGTGGTAGAGCTGGGCCAGCTCGATCGCCGGGTACGCCTGCGCGTCGAGCAGGGTGGTGGCCAGCGCGAACAGTTCGGAGGTCTCGACCCCGTGGGTGTCGGTGGTGGTCACCGAGTACTCGACCACCCGGACCGGGATCGGGTCGCCGTCCTTCTTGGAGGGCGGGTTCAGCTGGGACAGGTAGGTGCCGTCGTCCAGCACCTGCCGCACTGGCAGAGTGAACGATGCCGACATCCGCCAGCACAGCTGCGCGCCGGTCCCGGCGGCCGCCTGCCACAGCTTCCAGGAGGCGAAGTTCCGGTCGGCCAGCACCAGCATCCCGCTGTCGAGCGCGGGCAGCAGATCGACGGCCAGGGTCTGCTCGCCGGTGCTGGACGGCCCATGGGCGGCGGCCAGCAGCACCCGGGTTCCGGACTCGGCCAGCACCAGCGCCCGCAGCTGCGGATACGGATTCTGCGACCTGCTGCCGTTGCCACCACGGCCGAAGAACCCCTCGTTCGCCGCCGTGTCCGGCACATCCAGGGTGAACCCGTCGACCGTCACCACCCGCAGCCCGGCATGAAAGACCCCGGGCGTCACAGGCGTCCCCGCCGGCACCGTCGTCCGCGCAAACAACAGCTTGAACGGCTCCGCGCCCAGCTTCGCCTTCGCCTTCGTGATCGATCCCGTTCCCGGAGCCTGCCAGTCTCCCCAGCCGCCACCCGTCAACGCCTGCGCATCGGCCAGCCTCGACAGCACCAACCCGTACCCCGACCGCATGAACAGCCAGCACGCCAGCGTGAATACCATCATCAACCGAGCCGGCAGCCGCCGATACCGGACCTCCCGCACCCCTGCCGCCTCGATCACCTCATCCAGCACCGCCGCCGGGAACGACCGTGCCAGCACCCCGATCGAGACCCGATCAGGCAACCGCTCCTCCGCCGACCTCACCTCACGCGTCACACCAGCCACAAACAGAGACTACACCCATGTAACTCTAAAGAAGCGACATTGGGGCCCTCGGGGTTGGGGCGGGTGGTCAGGCGGCGCGGATGCTGGGTGGTCCGGTGGCGCCGTCGAACACCGTCTGCCATGGCTCGGCCCAAGCCCAGTCTCGGGGCAGGTGCAGGGTGAGTCGTCGGCCGCTGACCGCGATCCGGCCGGGCAGGTTGATCAGCTGGGCGCGGAGGGTGGCCCAGCGTGCCCGGGCATGCTTCTTACCGGCGAGGACGCCGATGGCGCGGGCCAGGTTGAACGCGATCACCGCATGGGCAAGCCAGGCCGCGTTCGCCGCGTATCTCCCTAATGGCAGGTGGGCCAGTGGTCCGTCTTTGAGTTCGGCGATGACCTGCTCGATGATCGCGTGGCCACGATGATGTTGATCAGCAGCGACCATCGACAGGGTCGAGTTCGTGATGAACGCGTGGTGACGGTGCGCGGCGAACAGCTCACCCTGCACACTCCCGTCGGATGCTCTTGGCTGGAGCCGGCGGACGCGGCGCACGACCAGCCGGCACGGCACCTGTTGGGCCTTCTTCTTGCTGGAGAACGCGACGAAGCAGGTCTCGGCGACCTCGGCATCAGAGACCCAGTAACCGCCACCAGCAACGGTGTCGTCGGCCTCCCAGACCGCGTTCGGATACTTGATCGGCGTCCACGCGTCCTCGCCGATCCGAGCGATCGCGGACTTCACCGCAGTGTTCATCCGGGCGGTGACCGAGAACCACATCCGCGCCTTCATCATGGCCGTGACCAGATCGTGGCGGTAGAACGCGGAATCGGCCCGGCCCATCAGCCGGCCGGTCACCCCGGCCTGCCGGGCCGTCGCGACGGCGCGGGTCAGCATCCGCGCCGACCCTGAACCGGAGGCGGTGTTGCCCTTCCGCAGCGACGACGCGACGATCACCGGCGCCGCCAGCGGCGTCGAGGCCACCGCGACCATCGCGTTCAAACCGAACACCTTGCTGTAGCCGTAGGCGGCGGCCTGCTTGGCGTAACCGTGGACCTCACCGATCGTGTCGTCGAGATCCACGAACGCGATCCCACCCGGATCGGTAGCACCCTTGATCAGGCCGGGCACCCGGGCGGTCAGCCCGGCCAGCAACCGTGAGGAGACCGCGTCCAGCTGCTGGACATGGCCGTGGGTGAACGACCGCAGGAACGTGCCATAGGTCGACGGCGCCCGGACATCGCCGAACAGCCGCGGCATCCCGCCGTGCCGCAACACGCCCAGGTCGTCGATGCTGTCCGCACCAGTCAGCATCCCAGCGATCACCCCGGCCGACTTCACCGCCGCGTTCGCCGAGCCCACGCTCAGATGCCCGCCGAGCAGCTCATGCAAACCCGCCGACTCACCCAGCAGCAGCGCAGGCAGCAGACCCGCACAACCCACCAGATTCGGATCATCGAAAACCGGCCGGACCCTATGGCATGCTTTCACTTACGAGGTGTCCCCTCTGACTGGCTCGAATGATGACGTCGTAATCACCATTCTCCCTGGTCAGGGGGACATTCTCGGTTCCAGACACGCCCGCCAAACCGCCAGATTCCATGATCATCGGTGGATCAGGGCTCAGATATGAGGCCCGGCCCGAGTTGTCGAGTCCATCAGGAATCGCGCACCTGTCACTTCAGTTAGCCATGCAGGGTTGATGCAATCACTGAAATCTCTTGACGATGAGTTCCACCGTCTCATGTGCCGAGCTGGCGACCCCGATGATAGTCTCCGACAAGTTCGGAATTGTATCGCGTTGCCTGTACCAAGACCGCAGGTTTGCTGACGGAATAACATCGCGCAGACTTCGAGTTTCGTGCCGTAACAGCGTTTCCTGAAGAGGGATGTCAAAATAAAAGCAGTGCGTGGTATCACAATAGTCACGAAGGAGAGCTGAGAGTACCTCTGTGTAGTGACAAGAAGGCAGAATTCCTTCCAGAACCGTAAAGAATCCTTCCTCAAGTGCGTACCTGGCAACCGTGTCCACGAGATGGATAGTCGAAGTCGCGGGCTCATCGGGTTCCATCAGAACCGTTCTGCGAAGGTAGTCTTGCTCCACCCAGGCAACCGGTTGATGGAGTCGCTCTCTGAGTGCGCGTGCTACGGTAGTTTTTCCGGAGGCAGAGTTGCCGCGAAGGATGACGAGACTTGCTGGGCGTTCGGAGGTGCTCCTCTGCGACCTGGACAGTTGCAGGTCCCCTGGATTGTCGACAATCGGACGTGAGTCGCGCATAGCACTCATGGTTCAAACGGTACATCTTCAGACGACCACCGCCCAAGGTCCCCCAACAAGCAAATCTGGGAGCGTGAAGAACTCGCGAGTACGACTCGGACGTCTGCTCCGATTGCCACGCTGGAGCAGGATCATTTGGTCCCCGTGTTCGAGGTCGACCCACCGCGATCTAGACTCAGCAGTTCCTTGCAGGCTGAGCGGGTTGAGATCCGCCGTCCCCGTGGTCTGGCCATCGCACTTTTCGGTTCCCGCTCCGCCGTAATGTTCCAGTCAACCTGTGCTCTAGCAGACTCAACTTAGACTCCGAAGACTGCCCAGAAGTCAGAGGTCGTTGTTTGCGTTTTTAGTGAGTGCTCTATGTACCTAAGTTCGGGGATGGGCGCGATTAGGTGATGCCCAGAGAGAAGCATTTTGTTGCCAGACGCAGCCGAATAACGCACTGGCTTCGCTGGCGAAGCAACGGCAATTAAGCTGGCGCATGCACCTCAAGGCAGGCTGAGGGTTCGAAGAACGAACAACCACCGAGTTATCGTGATCATCGAGCCGACCCGTCAAAGACTGATGAGCCGACTCTTCGATTTCAGCCACGCGTGATGCCCCTGGCGGGCATACAGTTGTATATCTGGTGGCTGTATTAGAGGTGGATGATCGACATGGTGTCCGGTAGTGAGGCGGCTGCATACTGGCTGGGCTCGAGCATCTACGAGCGGAGCCGGTGGTTCGTCGACCAGATGCGAGAGCGGTTGCCCAATCTGACCCGTGTGGTGGAGCTGGGAGCCGGGGGGCTCGCGTCCCACCTCGGCGGCGTCTGTATCGAGGACGACCACGAGTTGGCGCGGACCGCTGCGTGCAGGACCGTGCTGGCCCGGGGGGAGAAGCTCCCGCTCGCCTCGCACGCGGTCCCGCTGCTTGTGACGAGCTCCACCCGGGTCCTGGGCCGTCCCGGGGCGATGGCAGAGGTTGCCCGAGTCCTCACAGACGATGGTGTTCTCCTCTGCTTCCTTCCCCAGCCCACGCCCGGAAGCACCGACACCATCCGGGCCATCCTCGGCCCGATGCGCCGGAACCTGCGCCGCTCGCCCCCGGGCGCGGTCCGCGAGGACCTCGTGGCTGAGGCATCCGCGGCCGGTCTCTTGTGCCGGGTGGAGGCCCTCGACCCCCACCCCTACCAGCAGACCCCGCGGCAGGAAGCGCAAGACCTGCGTCAGGCCGCATCCTCGGTGCTGTGGTCGGTGAGCGAGGAGTCGTGGCGTCGGCACGTCGCACCCGCCATTCGGGCGCTAGAGCGGCTGCCTGCCCCCGACATGCCGCGCACACGTTACGCCTACTGGGACCTGTTGACCTTCGCCCCCTCCCTGACGGAGCAGACATGACGCGGTAACGACGGAGACGGGAGGCTCCCTCCGGCACGGCGGTCGAGCGTGCCATAGTTGTGCCTTATGACAATCGATAGGCACGCGTCTCGGAAGCGCCCCGACGGCTTCGAGGTCTACCCTGACGGCTACGGTCCGCTGTTCGACCGGGCCGCGGAGGTCTTCGCGCGGGACGAGCGGGTCCGCGCCATGTGGTTGCACGGTGCGTTCGGCCGCGGGGCCGCCGACGCGGCGAGCGACCTGGACATCAGCCTCGCGGTGCGCGACGAAGACTTCGACGCCTTCGCGGCCGCGTGGACGAAGTGGCTGGCCGAGATCACCCCGACAGTCAGCGCCATACCGATCGCGCCCGGCTGCTTTTACGCCCTGACCCCCGGATGCGAGCGCTTCGACATCTTCAGCGAACGGGTCTCCGAGCTCCCTCGTACGAACCTGCGGCGACGGGTGAGCATCTTCGACCGGGACGACCTCACCGCGTCCATCCCGGCCCCAGACGACCCGCCACCGGACCCTGACACCATCTCTACGGCTGTCCGGGAGACGCTGCGGACGGCGGCGAACATCCAAACCGTGCTCGTCCGCGAGGACTGGCTCCTCGGCGTCGTCGCCGTCGGGACCATCCACTCCCTCCTTTACCAGCTGTTCGCCGAAGCCAACAAGCCCCAGCCGGTAACCGGCCCGAAGCAGTACAGCTTCAAGCTCTCCCCGCGGCACCGGACCCTGCTGGAGCAGTTGCCCGTGCCTCAGCCGGAACGGCAGTCGGTCCTCGACGCGCGAGAGGCGGCCCTGCGGCTCTTCCTCGCGGAGGCCCCAGCTGTCGCGGCGGCCGCCGACGTGCCCTGGCCCACGGATCTCGCCGACGCCGTCCTCGGATACCTGGACCGGATAGGCCTCGGCGTCCCTCGATAGGCCAGGACCGGACGATCACGGCGAAACCGGCGACACGCATACCCGGCACCCCTCGTTGTTGTGCGCGGCCAGCGGGACGACATGCTCGACCCGCTCCGGCCACGGGTTTCCCGCCACGACGACCTCGTGCGGGTGGCCGTCCACCCCGCAGTGCAAGGCTACGCAGGCTCCGCCCCCGAGGACACCAGCGCGGACCCACTCTAGGGGTCCGGTGCCGGGGATGCGGGCGAGCGCGTCCCCGACGAGCTCCCGGTTCCGTGGCACGGACAGCCACGGTCCGGCGTCGCCCCAGTCCGGCTCTCCGGGGAAGGCGCGCTTCAGTTCGGCCGTCCCCGCGCAGCAGGCGAGGCTGGCAAGGGTGAGCGTCCGCAGCGGTGCGTCGGACCCGGCGATGTCGGCAAACCGGCGCAGTGTCGCGATCCGACCCGGCTGCATGTCCTCCGAGTACGAAACGTTCGAGCCGTGGACGCGGTAGATGACGGTAGGCTCGTCGAGCCAACGGACTGATGCGCCGCGGTGGAGGACCCGCAGCCACAGGTCCCAGTCCTCCGCCGCTCGCTGGGACGCGTAGCCGCCCACGGCCTCGTACGCCGACCGGCGCAGCACGGCGCCTGCGAATATCTTGTTGTGCAGCACCATTTGCTCCAGGACGGACCGGCGGTCGGTTGCAGAGGGCCACGCGGGCGCGGGCCAAGTGCTGCGCGCGTCGCCTGGACGTAGCGCAGTGCGGCCCGGCGGCACGTCTTCGGTGCGGTACACCCGAGGGGACACGATGTCGTACCCGGCGTCGACTTCGCGCATCAACTGCTCGACGTGGGTGGGGAGCCACACGTCGTCGGAGTCGCAGAACACCAGATGGTCGCTCCCGGCGAGGGAAGCCCCGTACCGCTTCGCCACGCCGATACCTCCGTTCCGGGCTAGTCGCACGGACCGAATCGGCAACTCGTCCTCAAAGGCCTGCACGATTTCGTCGGAGCGATCGGTGGACCCGTCGTCGACGCAGATGATGTCCTCGACCGGCACCGTCTGCTGCGCGATGCCGCGCAGGGCGTCGGCCAGGAATTCGCGACGATTGAAATAGGGGACGATTACGGAGAGGCGCGGCAACCCTTCATCACCTCCGTCCTGTACGGCGTTGATGGTGGTCGAGCGTACCCCCGTTGCAGGATGCGAGCGGCGACGGTCGCCATCGACGCGAACGAGCCTACGAATCCCTCTAGGTAGAGGCTGCTGCCGTGGGCCCGGCGGGCGGTCGACCGGCGCTGGATCGCCGGGCTGCCGTTGGCCGGCCGCCTGGACGTCGTGGCCCGGGTCCGCGCAGCGCGCTTCCAGCCTTGGGTTCGGGAGGTTGAGAGCCGCCCTCGTCACCGACGGCTGGCGGAAGGCGTTGCCGTGGACACTCGGCGAGAATAGCCTTACGACGACATCGCCGGACCGATCGGGAGGGCTTCTGCCTGATGCCCGGTGGCGGACGTGAAAGGTGACAGACACTTCCTCCGGAACGAGGTGGGGCCGCTCTGGGCCGGCTGCGACAGCCGACGCCGCTCAGGCGCGGTCCCAGTCTGGGCCAGGCGCCGGGCGCGGTATCAGGCGCGGTATCTCGACCCCGTGAATCCAGTGCCGGTCAACCCGCCAGCCCTCCTGGACACACACCTCCGCGGCGAGCGCCTCCCGCAGGCTCTCCGCCCGCCCAGAGCGGAAGGCGAGATAAATCTTGTCGTCGGTGAGCCCGATAATCTCCAACTCGGGGGTCCCGGCAAGCAGTTCCCAGGTCGCCGCGCCCACCCCGGGGAGGTGCGGCTTGAGGTAGTCGTCCACAACGAGGACCCCACCCGCGACAAGAAGCCTGATGCACAGCCGCAGGTCCTCGGCGACGGTCGGGTAGTCGTGGGCGCCGTCGAGGTGCAAGAGCCGAACCGAGCCCGCGGGGACGAGCGCGCCCAGGTCGGAGGACGGGACGACGTGGAGCAGTGGTTCACTGCCGTGGACGCGGCGGAACCGTTCTAGGAACTCCTGCGCCCGGGGCCGGTCGTACCAGCGGGCGTTGTCCGCGGCGTTGTACGGGCCCACCGGGCCGTCGCTGTCGAACACGTCACACAGCACAAGCCGCTCGCCACCGGCAGGCAGAAAGCCAAGGAGGAGCGCGGTTCGGCCTCGATATACGCCGATCTCCAGGACGTCGCCCCGGACGCCCGCGCGCTCGAGTTCGCTCGCGGCCCGGATCAGCAGATGGGCATCGAGCGCGTGCAGCCAGCCGGGGACTTCGTCGATGCGCGCGATGTAGGCGTACGCTGCCGCGGCCCGGTCCGACGCCGGCCCACTCATTGTTGTCCGGCTGTAAACGGCGGGACGGGGTGCGAAGGCTCACGCCGGCCCGCCGCTGGCCGGTGGACCTTGACCGCGCACATGGCATCACCTTCGAGGTCGTCGTCTCCCGTCGACCGGGCTCACACCAGGGTAATGCGTTGGTCCGGAGCTCGTGACGACTGGCGCTCGGAGGCGGGCATGGGGCGGGTCGTTGTGCCATCATGAGTTGATGGTGGACGGCGGTTCGGAGACTGAGATCTTGCAGCGTGCGCCGCACGCGTCGGCGGGGGTACGGCCAGCGCTCGCCGATCTTAGTACTGCGCTGGAGCGGCTCGGCATAGACATCGTCGGCCCCCTGCCGCCAGGGCTCAGCCGAACCTTGCTCTATGAGACCATGGGCCCGGATGGCCGCGGCGTGGTCAAGGTTCTCGGCGCCGATCCGGCCGCCGTGGACGGTCACGACCTGCATTCTTTCCGGCTCAAGCCTCGCCAAGTGGCGTTCCTTCGGCGCATGCTCCCCGCGGTCGCAGAGTTGCACGTACCCGTACTGCACGAGCTTGACGGCGACGGTTGGAGCGCGCACATCATGCCCTGGGCCGAGGGCGAGCACCTGCTGCAGAACCCGTCGCGAAGCCGGCAGCGGCTACTCGAGGTGGTCGAGACCCTCTGCGTGCGAGGCTGGCAGGAACGCCGCCCTTCGGAGCCGGGTAACTTGGCCCGCACCCTGGTCGGACGGATCTGGCGCCGATGGTCTTTCTTGGAGGGTGTCGTCCCCGCAGCGGCGCTCGCCGGTAGGGGCATGCGTGTCAACAGCGTGGCGTGTCGTCCGCTCCGGGAGGTCCTCGCCGAGGCCGCCGCGCTGCTACCGCCACTCGAGCCAGCCCACCTGGCACCGCCCGTGCACGGCGACCTCAACACTCGCAACGTCGTCATGGGGGCGGCGGGAGTGCGCCTCATTGACCCCCGGGGCTCGCTAGAAGACCTGGACCCGTGCTATGACGTCGGTAAACTCCTGCTGTCGGTGTCGATGTGGGACGCCTTCGCCGACGGCAGCGGCTCCGGCCGAGTCGTCGTCGACGGCGAGGCCGCTGACGTTCAGGTTCCCACGCTTCCCGGCCGTGCCCGGCTGTTAGCCGATCTCCCCAGCCTACTGGCGGACAGCCACGGCCTACCGGAAGCGCTCGGCCCGCGGTGGCCCGCCCGCCTGGCCCTCGTGCACGCCTGCCACACTGTGGCCGAGGCCGCGTGCCGGGTATCGGACGCCCGCGCCAAGTGTCTTCCGCCTGCGACCATCGCGCACCACGCCTGCGCATTCCTGCTCGTCGGCCTCGTCCTGCTAGAGGACGCGGTTGCGCGGGTCCGCGGGCAGAATGATGTGGACCTCGCGGACCACCTGCAGTTGATGAGTATCTTCTACGGATCGGAGGTATGAGTGCCCTACACCTTCCCTGTCGCCGAGCCATGCCCGGCGTGTGAATGGCAGGCCGGACGCGAGCCCTGGGTTCCTGTATTCTCCACCAAGCTCGCGACTTCGTACGTCGCAAGCCGTCAGCGCACCCACGGCACCGTGTGCGTTATCCCAAAGCGGCACGTCCTGCGGCTGGCCGAGATCCGAACAGACGAACTCGCGGAAATGAGCAGCATTCTCCACCGGATACTCACCTGCATCGAGCGCGCGTATTCCCCCGACGGACTGCACACGTGGATCAGCACTGGCGACCTGGGCTCGCAACACCGACCCCACGCGCACATCAACGTCGTCCCGCGGCGGGTCGGCGAGGACTACACCTTCGAGGCCAGCTTCGGGCTTGCCTTCGTCCCAATCGACGACCGGCAGCGGATCGCCGATGAGATACGAGGCGCGGAGTGACCGCGACCGCTATGTACTCGCGGCTCATCCACCGGCACCTAGCTGCAAACCCCGTCCCGGTCAGCGCGGCCTTGGCCGAGGTCGAACGCAAGGTGCCCCATCGAGCGTGGGTTGTCGAGCTTGGCTGCGGTGCCGAGTCCGTGGTCGCGCGGGCGTTCGCGGGCCGGGCCGATGTGCTCGGCGTCGACCGCTCGGCAGACCGGGTCGCCCGGGCCCGCGCGGCTGCGCCGGCCGCATGGTTCACGGTCGCGGACCTGCGTCGCTTGCCGCTCGCCCCGGCGTCGGTCGACGCCGTCGTCTCCTTCTTCGCGATGATCCACGTCCCCCTCGCCGAGCTTCCGGCCACCCTCGTCGGCATCGTCAATCGGCTGCGGCCCGGCGGGTTTCTCTCCTTGGCGCTGGGGACCGCCTGCAGCGCTTTTGGCGCCGACCCGCCGCCCTCCGGCGTCACTTGTGCCCCGGCTGCCCAGGTAGTAGCCCTACTGGAGACGACCGGCCTTGGCGATGTCCGCGGCGCTACCGCATCCTGGTCCGACGCCGACGGCTGGCTCGAGGTGGTCTATGTCGACGCCATGCGGGTCCGCGAATGAAGGCGATCCCACTGGACCGACTCCGGGAGTGCCTGACCCGAGCGCCGCGGCTCGGGGTGCTGCTCGAGGACCTGCTGACGGTTCTCGCAACTCCCTCAACCACCATCGCGGTCAGCGGCAGCCTGGCGCGGGGAGAGCTAGACCGCTGGTCCGACCTGGACGTCGTCGTCCTCGCCGCAGACCCCGGCGTGCTCACCCTGCTGCGCACCGCCGTGCAGCGACGACTAGTGGAAGCCTACGACCTTCTGGCCCTTTTTGACGCAGCGCACCTCAGCCTGGACTGTCTCGACAGCGCATTCGTCGTGCTCGAGGGTGTCGTGGTCAAGGTCGACATAACTTACTGGGCCACCTCCGACGGTCCTGCGCCGGGTGATGGCGTGGTCGTCCACCGCGGGGCAGCCGGGGATCCGGTATGGGCCATTGGGCCAGACGAAGTGGCCCAGGCGCCGCACGAGATCACCGGCTGGACATGCCACACCCGCAAACTCCTCGCGCGCGGCGAGTTGCTTGAGGTCGGCCACTGCCTGGACGAGATGAGGCGACGCTTCCTCACCCCGGTTCTCCTGGAACTCGCTGGCGCACCCCAGGTGAACTACCGCCGGGTGGAGCAGCGGCTGCCGGTACCAGCACTGTGGGCCCTCACTGCGAGTGTCCCCGCCGGACCGACCGCCGCGGATCTTCAGACCGCTCTCGTCGCGCTCCTCGACGCATTCGCCGAGGCCTACAGCCGTCTGCCCGTAGACCGTCGCAGCGTTCCGGTGGAGGACGTTCTAGATCGACTCGCCCGCGCGCGCACCCTGTCGGTCGGCTAGGGCCCGCGCACCGTTCCGTCCGGCCGGAGCAATACGACCCCACAATTCGGGACCCTAGTCCGAAACCACTCCGCGGCGTCGAGCCCTGACGCCACCCGAGGCAGGGCAAGCCGCAGCAGCCCGCCGTGGCATACCGCGACCACCGGCTCCTCCAGCGGGTCGGCGGCGGCCGCCGGGTGCGACCCGCGCGGGGTCCGCGCGCACCGCGCCAGAAAATCTCGCACCCGCGCGACGACCTCGTCCGCAGACTCCCCGCCGAGATGGCGGACGGAGCCCTCGCCCGACAGGAGCCAACGCCGCTCCAAGTCGGCGTAGGCGGCCCAAGCATCAGGGTCCGCCCGACCCTCGAGCTCACCAACGTCGTACTCCGAATGCCTGGCCGCCGCGGTGGCCAGCGATGATCGAGCTGAGTGGCGCGGCGGGCTCAACCGTTCCGACCGGGAGCACTTGTGGGTCGGGCTGGAACGGGGCCTACCCCCGGTTCTTGGACACGGGGGTTGATTACGCAGCGGTTGGGAGCGTAGCGGCCCAGCGGGCCTCGTAGGTGGACGGGGACTGGTATCGGCACCAGGAGTGGCGCCGCTTGGTGTTGTAGCGGGTCAGCCACCTGAAGAGCTGCCGGCGGCAGATGAGCTCGTCGGGCCAGCAGGCGGCGTCTTGGAGGACCTCTCGTTTGAGGGTGGCGTTGAACGACTCCGCGAGCGCGTTGTCGGCCGACGTGCCCACGGCACCCATCGACTGGGTCACGCCGAGGCGCGCGCAGAGCTTGGCGTAGTCCTTCGAGGTGTAGACCGACCCGTGGTCGCTGTGGAAGATGGCCCCTGCCAGCCCACCTGAGCCGCCGCGGGTCGCAGCTGCTGCGGTGAGGGCGTCCTCGACGAGGCTGGTGCGCATGTGGTCCGCGACCGCCCAGCCGGCGAGCCGTCTGCTGTAGCAGTCGATGACGGTGGCCAGGTACAGGTTCGTCCCGTCGGCCAGCGGCAGGTAGGTGATGTCGCCGACATAGCGTCGCCCCGGCGCATCCGCGGTGAAGTCCCGCTTCAGCAGGTCGGGGATCAACTGATCCGACGGTTCGGGAATCGTGGTCCGCACACGGCGCTTCTTGACGTAGCCGGCTATCCCAGCCGCACGCATGACCCGCGCGACGCGTTTGTGGTTGACCCGCTCCCCGGCAGGGACACCGTCGTTGAGCTCCGCGGTCACCCGTGGCGCGCCGACGGTGTTGTCGGCCTCGTGGATCACCCGGATCCGTTCGGCCAACTCCGCATCCGCGGCAGCACGGTCGGTACGGGCTGGCGCTCCAGCCTTCCAGGCGTAGTAGGAGGAGCGCTCGATCTCGACGAGTGCACACAGTCGCTTCACCTCGAAGGTGGCGGAGTTGTCGGCGACGAACTGGAAGCGACTCACCAGCGCGTCTCCCCGGCGAAATACTTGGCCGCCCGCTGGAGGATCTCCCGCTCGGTGGTCAACTTCGTCGTCTCTGCCCGCAGGGCCGCGTTCTCTGTTTCGAGCCGCGCGATCCGCTGTTCCTGTGTCTCATCGACAGGCCCTGACGGAGGCGTCATCGGCGGCTTGGCGTGCAGTGGGCTGGAGGTCAGCGTCCCGTCGGCGGCGGTCTTCTTGCCGGTCCCGTACGCCTCGAGCCAGTGCCGCAGCGTGCCACGCACGATGCCCAGGTCCTCAGCAATGCCGCGGACCGTGGCCCCCGGTGTGGACTCATACAAGTCGACGGCCTGACGACGGAACTCCTCGGAGTAGTTCTTCCTGGCCATGATTCTCGGATCATCTCGCTCACTCCCTGCCCATCACGGGTGCGGGATTCGGCGTGTCCAAGAACTGGGGTCAGGCCCCAACGCACCTATCGCGAGGTCCGTGACCTCGAACTCATGCGACTCGACGTCAACCGGCTCGCCAACCGCACCGCCCAACCGCAGCTGCTCGACACGGCCCACGCGAACGGAGCACGAGCATGACCGCCCTCGACCAGGACCGCGATGGGCTCCAGCAGGAGGCGATCCGCGTCCTGACCCGAGCCGCGCACGAATCAACCAGTTCCGTCGACGGACTCGACTTCGCCGACTTCCTCGCCCACGCGCTCGCCTCAGCCGCTGCCAACGTCGGCGGAGCCGACCGTCTCCTAGCCCGCCGACCCGGGTCTTGGGAAGCTAGCCACCTCGACGCACTGCTGCGAGGAACCGTCGGCGACGAACCAGACAGCTGGTGGACCTATCGCACCGAACCGCTGATCGTTCCCCTCAATGTCGCCGAACTCATCGAGATCAGCGACCTCCACCCCGGACTACTTGGTCTCGACGATGCCATCGACGCAATCGGTCAGCACTACGAGTCAGCGACCTGCGACGACGCAGCCCTTGATGCCTGGGATGCCGAGATCGACACCCTGATCACCCGCTACAAGGCCGAGTACCAGGCCTACGCCGAACGCTTCACGCGTGTCGCCGCCGCGTCCGGGCAGGCAATGTGCCCGCCGATCGACGTCCGCGTGACCGCCGACGCGAGCCCGACCAGCCGGTGGTGGGATCCGACAACCATCACCAACCCCAACGAGTACGAGTCCGACGACCTCGCCGTCGCGATCTGGGACGAGGCCCATGACGCCATCGCGCTACCCAACGTCGAGATCGTACGGGCGCGAGTCGTCGATCGTCTGCCAGCACCGGAGACGAGGTGATCGCCATGGAAACCTCCGATCGCCTGATGACACTGGCCGAGTTGGCCGAGATGCTGGGCATTCCGGTCAACACGCTGTATGGGTGGCGCTGCCGCGGAGAAGGCCCACCCGGCTATCGCATCGGCCGGCACATCCGCTACCGCCGCGCCGCTGTCGAAACCTGGCTCGAAACCCAAACCGACCACCAGCACACCGTGAGGCGCTGATCATGGCAAACATCCAGCGCAGGAAAGTACAGGTAAAAGACTCGTCCGGCCGGATCCGGACCGTCACGCGGTATCGCGTCCGCTACCGCGACTGGGCCGGCGTAGAACACGGCGAGACCTTCAAGCGATCTGGGGAGGCAGAGCGTCGCAAGGCTCAGGTCGAGACCGAACTGGACGGCGGCACCTGGCGGGATCCAAAGCGGGGCGAGATCCGGCTCGATCAATGGGCGAAGGACTGGATCGAGACCCGCCACGACCTTCGCGCGACCACCCGAGCACGGCTCGACACCACGATGCGCATGCAGGTCCTGCCCAAGTTCGGCAAGCTCCCGCTCATCAAGATCAGCAATGCCGCGGTACGCGCCTGGGTTGCTGAGATGCTGGCTTCGGGCCTGTCGGCGGCCAGTGCCCGGAAGGCTGTCTTCGCCCTCCGGCACTGCCTCGAAGCGGCAGTGGCCGACGGGCGCCTCATGACCAACCCTGCAGCCAAGGTGCCGCTGCCATCCGAACGAGCCAAGGCACCCAGATACCTCTCGCAGACCGAGGTCGAGACGCTCGTCGATGCCATGCAAGCGCGATACCGCGCCCTCGTCCTCGTAGGGGCCTTTGGGGGCCTGCGCTGGGGTGAGGCCGCCGGCCTAACCAGAGCCGGCGTCGATGTGCGTCGCTCGCGCATCATCGTCACGAGCACTGCCGTCGAGATCGGCGGCAAGATCACGCTCGGCAACGAGCCCAAGACCCGACGGTCGAAGCGAAGTGTTCCTGTGGCCAGAGCTGTCATGGGAGAGATTGAGGAGCACTTGCGTCGGCACGTCGGGCCGGAAAGCGATGCCTTGGTCTTCACCGGTCCGAGGGGTGGGCCCATGTTCCGCGCCACGTTCTCTCAACAGGCCTGGAGGCCAGCAGCGAAGAAGGCTGGCCTGTCAGGCGTGACTTTCCACTCCCTGCGTCACAGCTTCGTCGCCATCCTGGTCGCCGCGGGCTGCAACGTGCGGGAAGTGTCGGAATGGGCCGGCCACAGCAGTGTGGCGTTCACCCTGACCCGCTACGGGGGACTGTTCGAAGACGGCAGCGACGCTGCGGTTGATCGTCTCGACAACCTACTTGGCGGCGGCGACGACATGGGACCCTGACGGAGTCCCTCGGAGAGTTGACCAAGGAAACCGAAAGCATTCAGCCACCGACTCGCCTCATCAGGCATTTCGAGGAGTGACACTCCACCAGAATTGGGCGTTTCAGCTGTCGAGTTGTGGCACCTACTAGGTTTCTGGTGTGTTTGAGGCTCTGATCGCGGTGATTGGTTCATTGCTGGGTGTCGTCTTGGGCGGGGTGCTGGCCCACCGCTCCGTCAGCCGGGCGCAGGTGTCGAAGGCCCTTCACGAGTCCCGGATCTCGGCGTTCGCGCAGTTCGCCGCAGCGGTGATGGAGTATCGACGCTCGTTGATGGAGCGGTGGTACGTCGAGAACGGTATTCAGGCCACGCCGACCGCCGCCGACGACGTATTCAAGACGCGGTCAGCCGCATGGGCAGCCCTGTTCAGAGTCCAACTGCTTTGCGGCAAGGCCGCGATCGGTCAGCAGGCCCGTACGGCCATCGACGCCACCTCAAAGATCAAGGATGCCGTTGACCGCTCCGAGGTCGGCGCACGGGCCAATGAATCCCGGAGGCTGGTCGAGGCATTCGTCGGGGCCGCTCGGGATGACATCGCTGCTGGCTCCGACGTGAAATGACCAACAGTTTCGCCGCGGCCGTCGAGCGCGTCGCAAGTGAGCTATCCGCCAACGACGTCCAGCTGCCAAGCCAGTGGCTGAACCAGATCCGGAGCGCCCTGAGACCCCATGATATGGATGGTCTCTCCACTGACGACCCCGACGAGCTGATCGCCGCACACTTCACGCTCATGAGCGCCCGCTTCGATGATGTGACCACCATCGTGTTCTCCCAGGCCATGGCCGACCTGTTCGCGGCCGACGCTCGCAGGATGAAACCGGCGTTCTTGCGAGCCCGGAAGAACCAGTTCATGACCCGGATCGTCCTCGGCCGCCGATTGGCCTCGCGGTACTTCCACGAGGGCCGCCGCCGCCTCGGTCAGGCAGCGACGGCCACCAGCGGGGCGTGGCTTCTTGATCGCAGCCTTCGGCTGAACGTTAGCCTTCTCGAACTCGACGACAGGGCAACTCCCAACGTCAAATCGATGACACAGTCCCAGATTGCCACCTCGTCGGCGCATATCTCGCGGGCAATGGCCCGAGACGACCCACGCCGTGTCCCCTTGCTCCGCAGCGGGCTGGTCCACTCCTCGGCCGCGGAACGGAACGGCGACCTTTCACCCGACCACGACGGCTACGCCATTGAGCTCGCCCTCCGGCTGCATGAGGTGACCGGTGAAGACACCTTCGCCCGGGTGGCCGGGCCGCTAACCAGAGCACGTGACGTCGATTCAGCGACACTGCAAGGACTGATTGGAGACGTCGAATTCGCGAAGGCGGCGGCAGTGCCCTCGCACGAGGCCGACCGAGCAATGTCACATCTGATTGAAGCGCTTGACCGCTACAACCGAGCGGTTGCATTGCCAAGGGATGACAAGGGCGCCGACATCGGCTATCTCCTGGCCAAGCGCGGACGGTGTTACGCCTTCCTATATGAGCGCGGCGGTGACGCGGTCGGTCGTCGGGACACGACACAACTCAACCGGGCCCTCGCAGACTGGCTCGATCCTCGAACGGCTCCACACCGGCACGACCACGAGGTCGCCAGGCTGCTCCTCGCCCGAGCGCGTCTGGCTACAGCACGCTCCGACACTGCTGCGGCTATCGCCGACGTGTCCGCCGCTGCTGAACTGATGAGCAGCCAGGACCGGCCCCTGGTGGCGTCGCAACTCGAGGGACAAACGCTCGGTACGGCTATCGAAGATGCACTTGACCACAACGACCTAGACGCAGTGATCAAAGCCGCAGCGTCCGCTGCATCATTGCCACCCAGCACGCCTGTCCCGGCCGGTTCGATGACCAAATCGGCCCTCTGGCTGCAAGGCCGTCTCACCCGGTCAGATTGGGAGCAGTTGGCCGAGCCAATGCTCGACCGCATCGAGATCGACGGCGCTCACCCCGCACTCCTGGCATCCGGCCGAGGCCATGTCGCTGGCCACGCCGCCCGTCTGGCCCGGGCTCTGTACCTCACCGACCCCCCGGAGCCGGCAGGAGTACTACGCGCAGTGGAGCTTTCCAGAGCCCACGTCAGTTCTGCACAGACTGTGTCGGCTGCCGCACTGGACGGCGCGTCCCGCGCCGCGTACGCGTACGCCCGACTTAGTCCCAGCGCCGACGATGTTGCGTCCGAAGACGACCTCGGTATCTGGATCGACGCACTGCTTTGGGGCCTGTCAGCGTTGCAGGCCGAGCAGACCATCCAGACAAGGGTTGAACCGGCCTTTGACACCACAGCCTGCGCCCTGCGCTTGGTTGATTGCGCCCTCCAGTTGTCCGCATTGACCGGTGAGCGCTCGTACCTCACGACCGCCGCGGACGGTTTGATGATCGCCGGTGCACTCACACCGGACGTCCGCCTAGCCGCAGGCAACGCCAAACTAGCCGCAGCACAGCAGCCGCAGGCACCGGCACGGGCCTCGAAGGCGCCAATAGCCGGCAACCTTCCAACGATCGCCCCAGATCAGCCGCAACCTGTCCTTACGGCTTGGCGTTCCCTCTCTGATGCCGACCGACTAACCGGCGAGGCGGCCCGGATACGCCGACAGGAGGCCGCCTGCCAGTTCTGCGAACTCACCGTCGCCGGCGACGCCAGTCTCGGCGGCAAGCAGCGTCCGGGCCGACGCGGGGTCACGACCATCCAAGATCCCCACCGGATCGCGCAACAGCTTGTCGTCCTGAAACGCGTGGACCGAGCCGCTGCACAGCGCGAGTTCGCGGCAATCACTCAGCTGAATGGTTGGCTCGCCAACTCCGCAACGCCACGCGGATGGAGTGTTCCCGAGCCGCTCGGAGTGGTCGACGTCGAGGATCCCGAGGACTCTGTATTTGTGATGCGCCGGCAGCCCGGCCACACCCTCAGCCATCATGCAATGGAGTATCTCGACGGACGAGCCCCGAACCCTCAACGCATGTTCGAAGCAGCCGCCCAGGCACTAGGGGACTTCCACACTGCAATGAGGCAAGAGTCAGCAACAGCGGCGGAAGATGTCACCCAGTCGTTCCGTCGTGCCGCCCGGCAGCTAGCCAGCGTCGATGCCGCCGACGCCGCAGCCGCCGAGCTGGCGCCGGTATTGGCATCCCCGATACAGCTTGCAAAGAAGGACGCGCACAGCGGGAACTGGTTGTGGTCCACCGTCACCGGTGGTCTGATCATGATCGACGTCGAAGGCTCAACCACACGACCGGTCGTCCTCGAACTCGCAACCTTGATCGACGACCTGCCCCTGTTCAGCCTTGACCCGGACGGCTGGAACCAGCGAGTTCGGATCGGCGAGCACTACCTAGCCGCACTCCCACCGCAGCTGAGTATCGGACAACGCGAGTTGCGGCACCGCCTCGAAGCCGGCGCACTCAATGTTGCCGTGGTCGGAATGGCGCGTCTCCTCCGACGCACTTGGGGCACATCGTCACGTGGTATCCGGTTCGCCCAGCTCCAGCACGGGCACTACCGACAACTCAGCACCCACTTGGCCACCGCGGCGACCAATGACAGCGTCCGCCGAGCCGCCGCAGCATTGTCCGAGCAAGTCTGATCACCCAGAACCCACATCGCCAACACAGAACATCACCGTGGCTAGGTAAGGCACCGGGTGATCGGCGGGATTCCCGGGGTCGCTTCAGCCCGATGCTCTGTGCAGTGTCCTTGTACCAGATCCGTGGTCCGCCGCGAACAAGCGAGATTGAGGGGCATCCATACCCTGCGTCACGGCTTCATCGCGATCTTGGTTGGCCTCGGGCCGCACCTCCGCGACATCTCGGAATGGGAACGAGTACGAGAGCCTCGCGCTTACTAAGACCCGCCACGGCGGACTTCGGAGACGGCAGCGGCGCTGAGGTCGGTAGTCTCGACCACCTACGTGCCGGCGAGGACGTGAGGCCCTGATGAGGCCTTGGGAGAGTTGATCAAGGAACCTGGCAAGGTGCCGACCAGCGTGTCACCTAGTCAGAAGGTGTTTTGAGAAGTAGCCCCGACGGGATTCGAACCCGCGCTACCGCCTTGAGAGGGCGGCGTGCTAGGCCGCTACACAACGGGGCCCTAGCTGTCCCAGCCACTCAAACCGAGCAACCGGACCGCGGAAGCGTACCAACTCGATGATCATCTCGCGAATCGAGGATCATCAGCGAATCGTGCGCTTCGCTGGGGTACTAGGACTCGAACCTAGACTAACTGAACCAGAATCAGTCGGGCTGCCAATTACCCTATACCCCACTGTCGGACTGCTCCGACGAGTCGCGCCCGTTGCCGGACACGAGGATCTATCTTAGTCGATCCGCCACCGGGACGCGAATCGGCGATCGGCACGCGCTGCTCTCTGGCACCGCGTCTCGACCCCCAGATCCACGATGAGATCGCGCTGTCGACCTATGCAACCATCATGGGATGAGCCGTCCCGAGGCCGTCGGGTCGAGGGGTGACACCTCGGCCTGGATCCTGGCGTCTGCGGCCGAGTTCGTGGCCCCTCCGGGTACGCCGGCGCATGCCGCCATCGCAGATTGGCTGCTCAGAATCGCTCGTCACGAACAGGTGTCCCCCGGCGACCGGCTGCCCGCCGAGCGTGCACTGGCCGCCGCGCTCGGCGTCAGTCGGATGACGCTGCGGCAGGCGCTCGGCCAGCTGCAGGCGACCGGCCACCTGGTGCGTACCGTCGGCGCCAACGGCGGCAACTTCATCGCCGTCCCCCGGCCGTTGGTCGACATCACCAACATGATCGGGCTCAGCCCACAGCTATTGCGCAGCGTGCCGATGGTCACCTCGCGACTGCTGGAGGCGGTGACGGTCTCCGCGCGCCACGACGTGGCGTCGGCGCTCGACCTGCCCAACGGGGCCCCCGTGCATCGGGTCGTACGCGTCCGCGAGGCCGAAGGTCGACCGGTGGTGCTGGAGCGATCACACTTCCCCGCAGTGCTGCTGCCGAACCTGGTCCGGCTCGACCTCAGCGGGTCGATCTACGAAGTGCTGCGGGACCACTACGACGCCGCTCCGGCGACCGCCGACGAGGAACTCCTGCCCATCCTGCCCGCACGAGACGAAGCCGAGCTGCTGCAGACCAGCCCATCGGTCCCGGCGCTACGCATCCTGCGGACCGCACGGACCAGGAACGGCGTCGCGATCGAATACTCCGACGACATCTTCCGGACCGACCTGCTACGGGTCGTGGTGTCCGGCCGTCTGAGCTGACGACCACCCCGAGCTAACGCCGAGCTAACGCAGCCCACCTGGCTGCGCGGGTGACTCACGACCGGCCCAACCCGACTAACCGCCACAGCAAAGATCAGCCCAGAAGAAGATCCAGCAGTCTGGGATCCAGAGCATCGACCAATCTGATGCCACGCTTCGCCGCGACGGCTTCGCTCAGCGACCCACGGACCCCGACCGGAGTCATGCCGGCCGCCTGGGCGGCATCCAGACCCGGCACCGAGTCTTCGAAGACCACCACCCGCGCGCCCTCCGGCAGCCCCAGCATGCGTACGGCGAGCAACAGCCCCTCCGGATCGGGCTTCCCCACCGTCACGTCCTCCTCGGTGACGACCGCGCCGAACAGCTCGAGCAGCCCCACCGAGGTGAGGGCCGGCAGCACGGTCGTACGGCTCGCACCGGTGACCACCGCCAGTGGCCTACCCCGTCGATGGAGCTCACGAACCAGAGCGCAGGCGGCCGGCCCGATGGTGGGTTCGACCGCGACCGCGGCGTTGTAGCTGTCCGCCAGCCGCGCCAGCAGCTGTGACACCCGCGACGGCAGCTGATCCGAAACGACACCGGCACGGCGCAACAGCTCGGCGCAGATCTCCTTGTCGCTGCGCCCCAGGAAGCTGGCGGCATACTCCGCACCGGTCAGCGGCACGCCCAGCTCGGCGGCCATCGCAGTGAACACCGTCGTCAGCACACCCTCGTCGTCCGACAGCGTTCCGTTGAAGTCGAAGATCGCCGCATCCATGTCGGCCAGCCGGATAGTCACAAGTCAATGGTCTAGGCCAGCAGGTCCACTCTGCGCAAGTAGCCGAGATGTATCCGACATTTCCACAAACCGTAACGTCGAATGGTCTATACCGATGGCTCGGTTTCTCCTACGCTGTGGTCGCAGGTACCTCACCCATCGGAAGGGTTTGTCAGATGACGAGCTGGACTACTGCAAGCACCTCGCGTCGTTCGTTCCTGAAGATCTCGGTCACCGCAGGGGGCGCCCTGCTGCTCGGCGGCGGGCTGTCTGCCTGCGGCGGTGGCGGCGGCGAGACCGAGTCCGGCTCGGATGTGAAGATCGGCGCCTCGCTGGACGAGATCGCCTCGCTCGCCAAGCAGGAGGGCCACGTCCAGCTGATCGCGTACCCGGAGACCTGGGCGAACTACAAGGGCCACTTCAAGGAGTTCACCGCCAAGTACGGGGTCAAGATCGAGGTCGCCAACCCGGACGGCTCGAGCGCCCAGGAACTGCAGGCGGTCAAGACACTGAAAGGTCAAAAGACCCAGCCGGACGTGCTCGACATCGGCTACTCCTTCACCAAGCCGGCCATCCAGGGAGGCCTGCTGGAGAAGTACAAACCGAGCAACTTCGACACCGTCCCCGACGCCTTGAAAGACCCGGAGGGCTGGTGGGTCGGCGCCTACTACGGCGTGCTCACCATCGGGGTGAACCCGAAAGCGGTCGACAACATCCCGCAGACCTTCGCCGATCTGCTCAAGCCCGAATACAAGGGCAAGGTCATGATGCCGGGCGATCCGCGACAGGGCGCCTCGTCCAATGCCACCGTGGTGGCGGCCGCCTTGTCCCGTGGCGGCGGACCCGGCAACATCGGCGCCGGCATCGACTACTTCGCCGAGCTGAAGAAGTCCGGCAACCTGGTCACCGCCACGTCGGTCGCCTCGGCGCTGACGACCGGGGAAGCAGCCATCGCGTTCGACTGGAACTACAACTTCGTCGGCATCGCCGGTGAACTGGCCAAGTCCAAGGTCAAGCTCGAGCAGGTGGTGCCCAGTGACGGCGTCTTCGGGGTCTACTACGCCCAGCCGCTGACGGTGGCATCGCCGCAGCCCAACGCCGGTCGGCTCTGGATCGACTGGCTGACCAGCGACGAGGGCTCCGAGCAGTACGCACTCGGCGGCGCCGTGCCGGCCCGGATCGCGGAGGTCAAGGACAAGCTCTCCAAGGAGGCGCTGGACACTCTCCCCGACCCGGCGGTGCTGGAGAAGGTCGTCTTCCCCACCATCGAGCAGGGCGAGGCCGACGCCAAGCTGCTGGTCGAGCAGTGGGGTCCGAAAGTCCTGAACCAGTGAGCGGAGCCGGCGTAGCCCAACGGCTGCGACGGCTGCCGTTGTCGTGGGTGGGCGCTGTTCCGTACCTCGCTGTCGTGGGACTGTTCCTGGTGCTCCCGGTCGCGGTCAACATCTGGAGCAGCTTCCACGCCAACGGCGAGTTGTCCGTACAGAACCTGATCGATGCGACCAAGGGTCAGTATCGCAACGCATTCCTGGAGACCATCTATCTCTCCGCCATCACCGCCGTGCTCGGCGGGATCCTCGGGATGGTGGTCGCCTGGGCGCTGGCCGGTCGGGTGGCGGGCCCGCGGATGTTCAAGACTCTCGCCAACGCATTCACCACGGTCAGCTCCCAGGCCGGCGGCGTCCCGCTCGCCTTCGCCTTCGTGGCCACGCTGGGCGCCGAGGGCCTGATCACCAAACTGATCTTCGATGTGACCGGCTTCCAGCTCACCGATCACTTCCGGCTCGCCACGTTCTGGGGCCTGGTGCTGGTCTACCTCTACTTCCAGGTGCCGCTGATGGCCATCTTGATGGTGCCGGCCTTCCAGGGTCTGCGGGTCGAATGGCAGGAGGCCGCGCTCGCGCTCGGCGCCACCAGGTGGCACTTCCTCCGCCAGATCGCCATCCCGATCATGTCTCCGGCGGTGGTCGGCTCGCTCCTGCTGCTGTTCGCCAACTCCTTCGCCGCGTACGCCACCGCCTACGCCCTGGCCGGCAGCAGCGTCAACCTGGTCGCGATCCAGATCGGCTTCTTCCTGTCCGGGAACGTCTTGTTCGACGAGTCGTTCGCGGCGGCTCTGGTCACCTGGATGATGGTCGTCATCTGCGTCTGCCTCGGCCTCCGCGCTCTGCTGCTGAGGAGGGCCACCCGATGGCTACGCTGAGCGAGCGCCGGGAGCGGGCGCCCCGGCTGAGATTCGGGATCCTGCTGTTCTCCGTCGTCTATCTGATGGTGCCGCTGATCGCTGCAGCCGTGTACGGGTTCAGCCTGCCGGACGTCGGCTTCACCCTCGAGCCTGTCCGGACGGCCACTCAGGACGCCACGTTCCTGCCCCAGCTGGCCCTGTCGGCTCAGCTGGCCGTGCTGACCACGGTGGGCTCGCTGGCTCTACTGCTGCCGACTCTGCTCTGGCTGCACCTGAAATGCCCCTGGATGCTGCCGGTCACCGAACTGCTGTCGGTGATCCCGATGGTGGTCCCGGCGGTGGCCCTGGTCAGCGGCGCGAACCTGTTCTTCCGGGCCACCTTCCCGACCTTCCTGGTCAGCCCGTACTCGCTGGTCCCCTTCTATGTGATCTTGACCCTGCCCCTGGTCTATCGGGCACTGGACGCCGGCATCCGAGCGCTCGACCTGCGCACCATGATGGACGCCGGCGCCAGTCTCGGCGCCGGCTGGTGGTATCGGCTGTTCACCCTGGTGCTGCCCAACATGGGCAGCGCCGTGCTGACCGCCTCGCTGCTGTGCGTCACCTTGGGCATCGGCGAGTTCGTGCTGGCGAGCCTGCTGCTGCAGAACACCTTCCCGGTGTGGCTGGTCAGCATCGGCACCTCGCAGGCCCGGGCCGCCGCAGCGCTCTCCTTCCTGATGAGCATCGGCACCTTCCTGCTGCTCTACCTCATCACCGCCGTCAGTTCCCGCTCGCCCCGATCTGGAGATAGATGATGACCACCGTGGACGGCGCCGCCCGGGGCGCGACAGTCGAGCTCCGTGAGGTGACCAAGCGGTACGGCGACAAGACCGTGCTCGACGCGCTCGACCTGGACATCGTCGGCGGCGAGCTGTTGGCCCTGCTCGGTCCGTCCGGCTGCGGCAAGACCACCACCCTGCGGATCCTGGCCGGACTGGAGACGGCGACCTCCGGTGCCGTACGGATCGACGGCCGGGACGTCACCGGGGAGTCCGTCACGCAACGCGGCATCGGCATCGTGTTCCAGGCCTACAGCCTCTTCCCGCACATGACCGCGGCAGAGAACGTCGCGTACGGGCTGCGGATCCGGAAGCTGTCCAAGGCCAAGCGGACGGCGCGGGCGATGGAGCTGCTGGACAGCGTCGGCCTGACAGAGCACGCCGAGAAGTTTCCTCGGCAGCTGTCGGGCGGCCAGCAGCAGCGCGTCGCGCTGGTCCGTGCGCTGGCGATCGCACCGCAGGTGCTGCTGCTCGACGAGCCGCTCAGCGCCTTGGACGCGAAGGTGCGGGTGCAGCTGCGCGAGCAGATCCGCTACATCCAGCAGACCGAGGGAACCACTACCCTGCTGGTGACCCATGATCAGGAGGAGGCACTCACCATGGCCGATCGGGTCGGGGTGATGAACCTCGGCAAGATGGAGCAGCTCGGCACGCCGGACGACGTCTACCTCAACCCGGCGACCGCCTTCGTCTCGGCGTTCGTCGGGGTGGTCAACCGGATCCCCGCTCAGGTGCAGGGCGATGAGGCTTCAGTACTCGGGCGGGGGCTGCGGTTGAGCCCCGGCAGCGTCGTACGCTCCGGTGCCGGCCATGCTCTGGTACGCCCGGAGGACCTGGTGGTCGAAGCGGCAGCTGGTGCCGACAGCGGGATCTCTGGACCGGGATCGGGTCCGGGGTCGGGCACCGTCACCGAGGCCATTCTGCGCGGACCCGTCACCAGTCTGGTAGTCGAGCTCGGCGGCGTCGGGCCGGTTCGGATCGACCTGCCGACTCATGAGGCCGAGGCCATCGGCGTCGGCGGACGCGTCCGGGTCTCCCCGCGATCGACCAGCGTGCTGGTCGACGTGGCTGCCGCAGTGCCCGGCACCCATGCGCCAGGTGACGAGGCGGTCGCGGTCGGATGACCAAGATCTGCCTGGTGGGGATCGACGGTCTCCGCCTCGACCAGGCGATCGATCGACCGGATCCGATCGCTCCCACCCTGGCTCGGCTCGCGGCCGAGGGCATCCGTACCGACCTGGAGATGGAGGTGCCCACCATCTCGGGACCGGGGTGGGCATCGCTGCTGACCGGGACGACCCACGCGCAGCACGGGATCCGGGACAACAGCTTCATCGGCAGCCGGCTCTGGGAGTATCCCGACCTGCTCAGTCGCGCCTACTACCGCAATCAGTCGGTACGCACCTTTGCCGCCGCGGCCTGGCGACCGTTGGTCGATCCGGTCGGACCAGCGGGGCCGGTGATCCATCCCCGACTCGAACAGCAGTGGGCCGGCAAGCACCAGGTGGTGGTACGCGACGGCGAGGTCTACGGCTACGAGACCCAGGACGCCGTCATCACAGCCGGTGCGGTCGCCGATCTTGGTGCCATGGGTCGCGAGGTCTATTTCGTCTATCTCGGCGAGACCGACATCGCTGCTCACGTCTTCGGTTCGGTCGGACCGGAGTACGCCGCCGCGATCCGGCGCTGCGATGAGCATCTGGCTCGCCTCGTGGCTGCCGTGTCCGCGCGCGCTGACCAGGGTGAGGACTGGCTCGTGGTCGTCGTCACCGATCACGGGCACCTGGACGAAGGCGGACACGGTGGAGACAGTGCGATCGAGCGCAGCTCCTTCACCATCGCCCGGCGTTTCGGTCCTGATCAGACCCTCGACTGGCCCGAGCAGCTGGCACCCCATCAGCTCGTCGACGCACTGCTGACCTTCATCCCCGCCGGGTCTCCCTGACCCAGCGCCCGGCCGCCGGGCCCCTATCCCGTCCGCGATCCGGGCCCATCCCGTCCGCAAATCCCCTGCCCCGATCCCCCTCCGCAATCCCCACTTCGCACCAACTCCTGTCACCGCGCACCACGTGTGCGTGGTGCGCGGATGACACAGTTGGTGCGAAGTCGGACCAGGACTCACCGGGAACAGCGGTCAGAGCGGGGTCACATAGGCCGCGGAGATGCCGCCGTCCACCAGGAAGGTGCTCGCGGTGATGAAGGAGGCGTCGTCGCTGGCCAGGAACGCCACAGCGGCGGCCAGTTCCTCGGGCTCCGCGAACCGACCCATCGGGACATGGACGAGCCGGCGCTGCGCCGCCACCGGATCCTTGGCGAAGAGTTCTTGGAGCAATGGCGTGTTCACCGGACCGGGGCACAAGGCGTTGACCCGGATCCCGTCTCGAGCGAATTGCACGCCGAGCTCGCGTGACATGGACAACACGCCGCCCTTGGACGCGGAGTAGGAGATCTGCGAGGTCGCCGCACCCATCAGCGCCACGAAGGAGGCGGTGTTGATGATGGAGCCCGACTTCCGGGGCAGCATGTGCTCGATCGCATACTTGCAGCACAGATAGACCGACGTCAGGTTGACATCCTGCACGCGTTTCCAGGCATCCAGCCCCGTCTCGGTGATGGAGGCGTCGTCGGGTGGGGAGATGCCGGCGTTGTTGAAGGCGATGTCCACCTGCCCATAGGTACGCCCGGCGGTGTCGAACAGGTTCTTCACCTGCCCCTCGTCAGCGACGTTGACGCCGACGAACAGTCCGCCGACCTCTTCGGCCGCCGTCTCCCCCGCCGTCGGGTCGAGGTCGCCGATCACCACCGTGGCCCCCTCGGCGGCGAACCGGCGGGCGGTCGCTCGACCAATCCCGGAGCCTCCCCCGGTCACCACTGCGACCCGCCCCGCCAAGCGCTGGGAGACGACCTGCTGCGTTGTCATCGCTGTCCTTCCTGATTCTTCCTGTGTCGGTGAGGTGAGTACTGCCTCAGCGGCTGTCGAAGTCGTGCGACCGCCGCTGCCGTGCGTTCAGAGTGCTGGGCTCTGAGTCCTGGGTTCTGAGCGCCTGGCCGCTTAGAGTCTGCTGGCGTAGAACACGCTCTTGGTCTCGGTGAAAGCCTCAACCGCATCAGGCCCCAACTCGCGGCCGAGCCCGGACTGCTTGAAGCCGCCGAACGGTGCGGCATAGCGGACCGAGGAGTGCGAGTTGACCGAGAGGTTCCCGGCCTGCACTCGGCGAGACACCCGCAGCGCGCGGTCGAGATTCTCGGTCCAGATCGACCCCGAGAGCCCGTACTCGGTGTCGTTGGCGATCGCCAGCGCTTCCTCTTCATCGGCGAACGGCACGACGGAGACCACCGGTCCGAAGATCTCCTCCCGGAAGTCCCGGGCGGCGGGAGTGGCCGGAGTCAGCACCGTCGGCGGGTACCAGAAACCGGGCCCGGTCGGAGCGCTGCCGGTGAAGGCGACATCGGCACTGTCGACGTACGCGGCCACACCGGCGCGATGGGCGGCGGTGATCAGCGGACCCATCTCGGTGTCGTCGTTCCCGGGGTCGCCGACCCGGAACGCCTCGACCGCCTGCCGCAACTCCACCAAGAAGTCGTCGTACACGCTGGCTTCGACGAGCAGCCGGGACCGAGAACAGCAGTCCTGACCGGAGTTGTCGAACACGCCGCCCGGAGCGGCTGCGGCGGCCTTCGCCAGGTCGGCGTCGGCGAACACGATGTTGGCGTTCTTGCCGCCGAGTTCCAGCGTCACTCGCTTCACCTGGTCGGCGCAGCCGGCCATGATCCGTTTGCCCACCTCGGTGGAGCCGGTGAAGACCACCTTGCGTACGGCCGGGTGCGTCACGAACCGGTCACCCACCACCGATCCCTTGCCAGGCAGCACGGTGAACACATCCGGAGGCAGCCCGGCCTCCAGAGCGAGCTCGCCCAGCCGGATCGCGGTCAGCGGCGTGACCTCCGCCGGCTTGAGCACCACCGTGTTCCCGGCGGCCAGCGCCGGCGCGAAACCCCAGCCGGCGATCGGCATCGGGAAGTTCCAGGGCACGATCACCCCGACGACACCCAGTGGCTGCAGATAGGTGACATTGACCCCACCGGCGACCGGGATCTGGCGGCCACTTAGTCGTTCCGGAGCCGCGGCGTAGTAGTCCAGGACATCGCGGACGTTGCCCGCCTCCCACCGCGCATTGCCGATTGGGTGCCCGGCGTTGGCGACCTCGAGCCGGGCCAGGTTCTCCAGGTCGGCATCGACCGCGCCGGCGAAGCGTCGCAGCAGCCGGGCGCGGTCGGCCGGAGCCACGTCCTGCCAGGTCTCGAACGCCCGCTGCGCCCGCTCGATGGCGGCATCGGTGGCCGCCCGATCAGCCAACTCGACCGTCCGTACGACCTCCTCGGTCGACGGGTTGATCACCTGGAAAGCCACGCTCACCGCGCCATCCTCTCGTACGCATCGCTGGGCAGCTGCCGGTTTGAGATGCAGCTCGGACTCGTCACAGCCGCTCGAACCCGCGGACGCGCTCCCAGTCGGTGATGGCCCGCTCGAAGGCGTCGATCTCGACCCGGGCGGCGTTGACGTAGTGGTCCACCACGTCATCCCCGAACGCCTTCCTGGCCAACTCAGACGAACCGAGCCGCGCCGCGGCGTCCACCAGTGTGGTGGGCAACTGATCGACCGCGGCCTCGTACGCGTTGCCGGTGACCAGCGGCGGCAGCGGCAACGCGTTGTCCATGCCGTGCAGGCCGGCAGCGATGAACGCTGCGGTGGCCAGGTACGGGTTGAGGTCCGCCCCGCCGACCCGCAGCTCGGCCCGCAGGCCCGGTCCCTTGCCGACCACTCGGACCGCACAGGTCCGGTTGTCGAACCCCCACGCGACCGCGGTCGGGGCGAAGCTGCCCTTGACGAAGCGCTTGTAGGAGTTGATGTTCGGCGCCAGGAAGTAGGTGAAGTCCGGCAGCGCGTCCAGCACCCCGGCGATGAAGTGCTCCATCAGCTCGGAGAAGCCGTGCTCGCGGTCGCCGGCCATCACGATGGAGCCGTCGGTGCCGCGGAAGCTGAGGTGGATATGGCAGGAGTTGCCCTCCCGCTCGTTGTACTTGGCCATGAAGGTGATCGACTTGCCGGCATTGGACGCCAGCACCTTCGCCCCGAACTTGTAGATCGAGTGGTTGTCGCAGGTGCCGACCGCGTCACGGAACTTGAAGGTGATCTCGTGCTGGCCGAAGTTGCACTCGCCCTTGGTGCCCTCGACGTAGAACCCGGCACCGGACATGGCGTTGCGGATCTCCCGCAGCAGCGGCTCGACCCGCACCGAGCCGAGCAGTGAGTAGTCGACGTTGTAGAGATTGGCCGGCACGACCTCCCGGTAGCCGCCGCGCTGCGCGTCCTCGTAGCTGGTGTCGAAGGCGATGAACTCCAGCTCGGTGCCGGCGAACGCCTGCAGGCCACGCTCGGTGAGCCGGTCGACCTGGGCCTGCAGGATCTGCCGTGGGGACTGGACCACCGGGGCGCCGGACGGCCACAGCACATCGCAGATGACCAGCGCCGCGCCGGGCTGCCAGGGGGTGAGCCGCAGCGTTGACAGGTCCGGCCGCATCACCAGGTCGCCGTAACCGCTCGCCCAGGAGGAGATCGCGTACCCCTCCACGGTGTTCATCTCGACATCCACCGCGAGCAGGTAGTTGCAGCCCTCGGAGCTGTGGTGGGCGACCTCGTTGATGAAGTACTCGGCGCCGAGCAGCTTGCCCTGCAGCCGGCCCTGGACGTCGGTGATCGCGACGGTGACGGTGTCGATCTCGCCGGCGTCGACCAGCGTACGCAACTCGTCGAGGGTCAGCATGCCCCGGGTGCCGGGGTCAGAGGTGGTGGTCATCTGGGGTCGCTTTCTGCTGGGGATCTGGGTCGGGTGGGGGTCGGAGGGGTGCTAGTTCCGATCTGCTCGGGTTTGTCGGATCTGCTCGGGCTATAGATGGTGCAGATCCGACAAGATCGAGCAGATCCCTCAGGGGTCAGTTGAGCTCGGCCTCGGCCTTGGCGAGCGCGGCGAACTCCTCCTCGGGCGCGCTGGCGACCAGATGGTGCCGGGAATAGAACCAGAAGTACGCGATCGCCAGCAGGAAGATCCCGGCGGTGATGCCCGCCGCGAGGATGTCGACGAAGAAGGTCGCCACCACCGCGACGATGGCCAGCACCAGGGCGATCGAGGTGGTCACGACGCCGCCCGGCGTCCGATAACCGCGTTTGAGGTCCGGCTCCCGGAAGCGCAGCACGATGTGGCTGAGGTTCAACAGCACGTACGACACGGTGGCGCCGAAGACGGCGATGTTGATCAGCAGACCGCCGTTCTGCAGGATGGCAGCGAGCGCGAAGCCGATGGTGCCGGGCACGATCAGGGCCAGGTACGGGGTCTTCCGTTTGGTGGTGAGCGACAGCGCCTTCGGCAGGTAGCCCGCCCTGGACAGCGCGAACAACTGCCGGGAGTAGGCGAACACGATCGAGAAGAAGCTCGCCACCAGGCCGAACAGCCCGGCCCAGTTGACGAAGGCGGCGACGGCCGAGTTCTGTCCATAGACGTGCCGCAGTGCCTCGGGCAGCGGGTTGTCCGACACGCTCATCGCGTCGGCCCCGGCCGTGCCCGGCACCAGGATGAGCATCGCCGCTCCGGAACACACCAGGATGAGCACCGCGGTGATGATGCCCCGGGGCATGTCCCGCTTGGGATCGGCGGACTCCTCGGCGGCCAGCGGTACGCCCTCGACCGCCAGGAAGAACCAGATCCCGAAGACCAGCGCGGCCAGGATGCCGGCATTGCCGAAGGGCAGGAACTCACTGGCGCCGGCGGCATCGGTCGGCGCGATGTCGAACAGGTTGGCCGACTGGAAATGCGGGACCATCGCCACCACGAAGGTGATCAGCGCGATGAGCGCCACCGCCGTGATCACGAACATCAGCTTCAGCGCCTCGCCCACACCGAAGATGTGGATGCCGATGAACAGCGCATAGCAGACCAGATAGACCAGCCAGATCGGGATCGACTCCGGAAGCCCGAGGGCGCGGACATAGCCGCCGATGAAGGTGGCGATGGCGGCCGGAGCGACGGCGTACTCGATCAGGATTGCCATGCCGGTGGCGAAGCCGCCAAGCGGGCCGAGGGCGCGCCGGGCGAAGCCGTAGCCGGCTCCTGCCGTCGGCAGCGTGGAGGACAGCTCGGCCAGGCCGAACACCATGCAGGTGTACATGATGCCCATCAGCACGAAGGCGATGAGCAGACCGCCCCAGCCACCTTCGGCGAGACCGAGGTTCCAGCCGGAGAAGTCGCCGGAGATGACGTAGGCAACACCCAGCCCGGCGAGCAGGATCCAGCCTGCGGCGCCCTTCTTCAGCTGACGGTGCTCGAGGTAGGAGGTGTCGACCTTGGTGTAGTCGACGTGCTTGCTCGACGGATTGTGCTTCAGTGCCATGCGGAGTGCCACCCTGGATAGGTCCGCTGAATCCAGCGGGAACGGACGGGCTGGCGTCAATGGTTTGATTTCAATCCAATGACGTGGAGAAGGTATTTCAAGTCCCGATTCGGCGTCAAGAGGCGATTCCAGGGCCGAGACCACTTGTTACGCGATGGTCACACCGTCGTGCCTCGTCCCGAGCGATCTAGGGTGGTGCGATGTCCGATCCGCTGCCTCCGAAGATGGCCTCCCTGATGCGGCCGATCCGCTCGGGCAACGCCTTCGAGGAGACCACGGCTCGACTGCTCCAGCTCATTCGGCTGGGCTCGGTGCGAGTTGGCGAACGACTGCCGAGCGAACGTGCGCTCGCCGTTCAGCTCGGCGTGTCACGGACGACCTTGCGGGAGGCGATCGCGGGACTTCAGCGTGCCGGATATCTGGAGGTACGCCGGGGCCGGTACGGCGGGGCCTACGTGATCGAGCCGCCACGGCCGACTCCGTTGGCGGTGGGGATCGACGCGGACCCTGCCGCATCGGGAGCTGCCGGCACGGGTCTGATCGAGTCTGGCGCGGCCGGGACCGGCTGGCCGTCGGCGGAGGAACTGGACGACGTACTGCGCTTCCGTGCCATCGTGGATGTCGCCGCGGCGAGTGCCGCCGCAGCCGCCGAACTCGACGAGTCGCAGGTCATCGCGCTCCAGCAGGCCTTGGCCGAGTGCACAGCATCCGATGATGACTCGTTCCGGCAGCTCGACTCCCGGTTACACCTGCTGATCGCGGAGTGCGCGGGAATCCCGAGTCTGCTACGCGCCGTCGCCGACGTCCGGATCCGGCTCAATCAGCTGCTGGATCTGATTCCCCTGCTGTCGATGAACCTGGACCACGGGCACGAGCAGCATCGGCACCTGGTCGAGGCCGTGATCGCCGGGCGCGTAGCCGACGCCGAACTGGTCGCGGCCGAACACCTGGCCGGCACCGAGAGCCTGCTGCGCGGCTTCCTGGGCGAGGAGGTCGAGGACACCTAGGACCGCCGGGCCAAGGATGACCGCCGGCCCTTCGAGGAGCCCGTACGCCTCGCGCCCCCGGGCCACATACGACCGCCGACCCCGCGAGAACCCCGGACGCCTCGCGCCCCCGGGCCACATACGACCGTCAGGGTCAGCACTCGACCGTCAGGGTCAGCACTCGACCCTGGCCCCGCTGGAGCCGCTCAGCGGCCGAGCGAAAGATCCGCGGTCGTACGCAGCTTGAGACCTCGCGCGACCAATAATGCGAGAGCCGCGAACACGGCAAACCCGCCCAGCTGGATGCCCGAGTCGACCCAGGTGATCGAGTCCACGGCGCGTAGGGCAGCCATCGAACTGGTCAGCCCCGCAATCAGGTACGCACAGATGTTGTTCACCACGTGCGCACCGATGCCGGCCTCCAGTCCCCCGGTACGCCAGACCAGGATCCCGGCCAGCAGACCGAAGCCCAGCCGGTTCACGAACAGCGCGGGGTTCTGCACGCCGTGCATCAGGGCGAACAGCAGCGCCGAGACGACCACACCGAAGGCGGGATGGGCAACCAGGCTGCCGAGGGCCTGCATCAGATAGCCACGGAAGAAGTACTCCTCCGCGGCCGCCTGCAGCGGTGAAGTCAGGATGATCACGATCAGGAAGCCCCACAGTCCCGACTGCGGCGACACCTTCACGTCCGATCCGCCGAACGCCAGCGGGATCAGCGTGACCGCGTTCAGGACGACGAACGCGACACCGGCGCTGATCAGCAGATACTTCCACCGCATCCGCGGTTGCACCGAGCTCAGCCACCGCGGCCGCACCTGGTGGACGATGGTCATCAGCACCCAGCAGATCGGGATCAAGGTGGCGATCCCGAGGTTCGCCGCCAGCATCCCGGCCGGCAGCTCGAAGGCCGTCGCCCGGCGACTGAAGTCCTCGAACGCGCCGGACGCGCCGGTGATGCTCCAGGACATCCCGACCACCACCTGGGTGATCACGGCGGTCATCATCAGATACAGCGACAGCCCGAACACCACGCCCAGCATCGAGCGCCACCAGGCATAGCTGGTGCCACGCAGGATCTGCGGATAGCTGGCCCCGTTCGGTGGCACCCCTTCCGGCAGCTGGCCCGCATTCTCGGCGTTGCGCGCCAACCTGGCCGACCGCGACTCCCTCGACTGGTTGCCAGCCTGGCTCGTGGGCTGATTCCCGGTCTGGCCCCTCGCCGCCGGATTTCCCGACTGCCGGCGCGACTTCTTGGCCACGTCAGTCCTGCGGCAGACCGGCGCGGGCCGCCTCGATCCGAGCCAGCGACGACTTACGGCCCAGCAACTCCAACGACTCGAACAGCGGCGGGGAGATCTTCTTGCCGGTCACCGCCACCCGGACCGGGCCGAACGCCAGCCGCGGCTTCAGCCCCAGCCCGTCGATCAGCGCTGTACGCAGCGCGGCCTCGATCGATTCGTGGTCGAACGGCTTGACCGTGCGTAGCGCCGAGGCAGCGGCGTCGAGCACTGCACCGGCGGTCGCCGGCAGCGCCACGGACTCGTCGATCACGATCTCGGCGTTAGGGGTGAACAAGAACCTGATCAGCTCCACGCCCTCGGACAGGGTGGTCATCCGTTCCTGGATCAGCGGCGTCGCCCCGACCAGCCGATCCCACTGCTTCGGGGTCGGCGGATCCGCGACCAGCCCGGCGCCCTGCAGGAAGGGCAGCAACTGCTCGGTGAGCTGCTCGGTGGACAGCCGGCGGATATGCGCGGCGTTGATCGCCTCACACTTCTTGGCATCGAAGCGAGCCGGGTTGGCATTGACTCGCAGGATGTCGAACACGCTCACCATCTCCTCGATGGTGAACACGTCACGATCGTCGGCGATCGCCCAACCCAGCAGCGCCAGATAGTTGAGCAACGCCTCGGGCAGATAGCCCTGCTCGCGATACTCCTTCAGCCCCGATCCCTTGTCCCGCTTGGACAGTCGACGATTGCCCGAGCCCAGCACGGTGGGCAGATGACCGAAGGTCGGCACCCGCCCGGAGCCGACACCGATCTGCGCCAGCGCCTGATAGAGCACGATCTGCCGCGGCGTCGACGGCAGCAGATCCTCGCCACGGAGCACGTGGGTGATCTCCATCAGCGCGTCGTCGACCGGGTTCACCAGCGTGTAGAGCGGCTCCCCGGTCCCCCGGACGAGCACATAATCCGGCACATGGACCGGCTCGAAGGTGATCTCGCCCCGCACTAGGTCATGGAACGTGATCGGCGCGTCGGGCACCCGCATCCGGATCACGTAGCTGCGGTCTTCGGCCTCGAAAGCGGCCACTTGATCGGCGGTCAGCTCGCGGCAATGCCTGTCATAGCCCGACGGCGCACCCTTGGGCCGGGCCGCCTCCCGCGCCTCCAGCTCCTCGCGGGTGCAGAAACACCGGTACGCGAAACCGGCCGCCAGCAGCTTGACGATCACGTCGGCATAGATCTCGCCGCGCTCGGTCTGGATATAGGGACCGTACGGGCCGCCGACCTGCGGACCTTCGTCCCAGGTCAGCCCCAGCCAGGTCAACGCGTCGGTCAACCCGCTGTAGGACTCGGCCAGGTTCCGGCCGGCGTCGGTGTCCTCGATCCGGAGCACGAACGTGCCGCCGTAGTGCCGGGCGAACACCCAGTTGAACAAGGCGCTGCGCACGTTGCCGACGTGCAGGTTGCCGGTCGGCGACGGCGGGAAGCGGACGCGTACCTGCTCGGGTGCGAGATCGCCGAGCACCGGGTCGGCAGCCGTATCGGGGGCGGTGGTCGTGGTGGTCAACATGCTCACTTTCGAATGCTTGCTTTCGAGCGGGACTGCTAGGTGATGAGGGCTATTTGCTGATGACCGTGTTGGTCAAGGTGCCGATGCCGTCGACGGTGATGCTGACCTCATGGCCGGGCAGCAGCTCGCCGACACCCTCCGGCGTACCGGTCAGGATGACGTCGCCGGGCAACAACGTGGTGAACGAGCTGATGTAGACCACCAGTTCGGTGATGCCCCGCAACATCAGCGAGGTCGATCCATGCTGTCGCTGGATGCCGTCGACGGTGGTGGTGATCATCGCGTCGCTCATCTCCTCGATGGACTGATGCGTGGTGATCCATGGTCCGAGTGGGCAGAACGTGTCGTATCCCTTGGCCCGGGCCCACTGGCCGTCGCTCTTCTGCAGATCCCGGGCGGTGACGTCATTGGCCACCGTGTAGCCGAAGATCACGTCCTTGACCCGCTCGGCCGGTACGTCGCGACAGATCCGGCCGATCACCACGGCCAGCTCCCCCTCGTACGAGAGTCTGGTGACCGGTTCGGGATAGATGATCGGCTCATCGGGTCCGATCACCGAGGTGTTCGGCTTGAGGAAGATCAGCGGGGTCGTCGGCACCTCGTTGCCCAGCTCCGCGGCATGCGCGGCGTAGTTGCGCCCCACCCCGACCACCTTGCTGCGCGGGATGACCGGGGCCAGCAGTCGTACGCCATCCAGCTCGTGCCGCTCGCCGGTCAGCTGCACCGGCATGGACAGCGGATCACCGGTGAGCGTGGAGACGGTGTCGGGGTGTTTGCCCCCATCGGCGGCCAGCTCTACGATCCCGAAGACGGGATCGGAACCGGTGGAGAAACGGGCGACGCGCATTCCGCCAGCCTAACGGCCGCGGGGAACACGGACGTTCTCAACCACCGACTAACACCGGGCCGCCCAAGGCTGAGGTGGAACGATTCAGCCCATGCCCACTGTCTTGGATAGCCGCGCTCCGCGCTCCGCCGATCCGGTGAGTGATGCCGATCGTCCGCTGCGGGCGCTGTGGCGGCGCTACACGGTCTATCGGGCTCGGCTGATTCTGGCCTTCACCTTCTCGGTGATCAACAAGGTCGCCGACGTGATGCCCGAGCTGCTGATCGGCGCTGCGGTGGATGTCGTGGTGCGCGGTGACCAGTCGTTCGTGGCCGACGTGCTGGGCGTGGAGTCTCGCTATGCCCAGCTCGGCTGGCTGGCCGTGATCAACGTCGTCGTCTGGCTGGTCGAGTCCGGGTCGGAATATCTCGCCGAGGTGCTCTGGCGAAATCTCGCCCAGGGCATCAAGCACGACTTGCGGATGGAGGCGTACGACCACGTCCAGCACCTCGATCTCAGTTGGCACGAGTCCCGCTCCAGCGGATCGACGCTGGCGATCTTGAACGACGACGTGAACCAACTGGAGCGCTTCCTCGACGTCGGCGCGCCGGCAATCATCCAGACCGCGCTGAACGTGATCCTGGTCGGCGGCGTGTTCGCGATCGCCTCCACCCAGCTGCTGGTGCTTGCGTTCCTGCCGATCCCGGTGATCATCGTCGGCTCGCTGATCTTCCAGCGGCGGCTGGAGCCGCTCTATGCCCGGGTTCGCGAGGCCGTCGCCGACCTCTCCGCCGCGCTGTCGGCCAACCTGGCCGGGATCGCCACCATCAAGGCGTTCACCGCCGAAAATCACGAGTACGCCCGGATCAGCAAGGCGTCGCTGGCCTACCGGCAGGCGAACAGCAACGCGATCCGGACCGCCGCGGCCTTCGTCCCGCTGGTCCGCGTCGCGATCCTGACCGGCTTCACCTGCACCCTGCTGTTGGGGGGTTGGGCGACCCTCAACGGCACCCTGGAGGTCGGCATGTACTCGGTGCTGGTCTTCATGACCCAACGGCTGCTCTGGCCGCTCACCGAGGTGGCCGAGGTGCTCGATCTCTACCAGCGCGGTCGAGCCTCGGCAGCCCGACTGCTGCGCCTGCTCGACGAGCCGGTGATCGTCCGGCAGGGACACGCCAGCCTGAACCGACCGGTCGCCGGAGGTCTGGAACTGCGCGGTGTCCGGGCCGGGTATGCCGACGGGCCGGACGTGCTCAAGGGAATCGACATGGTCATCCCGGGCGGCGAGACGCACGCCGTCGTCGGCTCCACCGGGGCAGGCAAATCGACGCTGCTTCGGCTGGTGCTGCGGTTCAGCGATCCCCGCTCCGGCCAGGTGCTCTTCGACGGTCGGGACGTCCGCGACCTCGACTGGGACTCCCTGCGCGGATCGATGGGCTACGTCGCCCAGGATGTGTTCATGTTCGCCGGCAGTATCGCGGAGAACATCGCGTACGGCCGGCCGACCGCCACCCGTGCCGAGATCGAACACGCCGCCCGCGCGGCCGCGGCCTGGGAGTTCATCGAGGCGCTGCCCGACGGTCTCGACAGTTGGGTCGGCGAACGCGGCGTCACCCTCTCCGGCGGTCAGCGGCAGCGTCTCGCGCTGGCCCGGGCGTTGCTGCGCCAGCCGGCGATCCTGGTCCTCGACGAGGCGACGAGCGCCGTCGACAACGAGACCGAGGCGGCGATCCAACAGTCACTGCGGGTCGCCACCGCGGACTGCACCGCGCTGGTCGTGGCGCACCGGCTCTCCACCGTTCGGCATGCACACCGCATCTGGGTGCTGGACGCGGGACAGATCGTCGAGTTCGGCACGCACGACGAATTGGTCGCGGCCAACGGAGCGTACGCGGCCCTGTGGCGGGTGCAGACCGGGATGCTGGCCACCGACTGATCCCAAGCCCGAGTGACCACCGGCGGCCGGGCTACGCCAGAGATCAGAGGAAGGTCAGACGGCCGCCGGCTCCGGGTTGACGCTCGGCGCAGCCTCGGCCACCGTGACCGCTGCCTTGCCGCCGGTGGGGTTGTCGGCGTGCAGCAGCCCGTACAGGTAGCCGTCGCTGAGCGCCTCCCAGGAGGCTTCGATGATGTTCTGGCCGACCCCGACGGTGGTCCAGATCTTGTGCCCGTTCGTGGTCTGGATGAGGACGCGTACGGTCGCATCGGTGCCGTGCCCCTGGTCGAGGATCCGGACCCGGTAGTCGACCAGCTCGAACCGGTCGACTACCGGGTACGCGGGCTGCAGGGCATTCAGCAGAGCATGGTCGAGAGCATTGACCGGTCCATTGCCCTCGCCCACGACCCGCTGTTCCTGCCCTTTGGCGCTCAGCCGGACGATGCACTCGGTGTCGACCTCACCACCGCCGTGGGACTGGGTGAAGACCCGCCACGAGTGCACGTCGAACAACGTCGGCAACTCCCCGAGCTCGCGACGCAGCAACAGCTCGAAGCTGGCGTCGGCGGACTCATAGGTGTAGCCGGCGGCCTCGGCTTCCTTGACCTTCTCGGTGATCCTCGCCGCCAGCTCGCGGTCGGAGAGGTCGAAGCCGAGCTCGGATCCCTTGATCTGGATGTTCGCCCGGCCTGCCATGTCCGAGACGAGCATCCGCATGTCGTTCCCCACCTCGACCGGGTCGATGTGCTGGTAGAGGTTGGGATCGACCTTGATGGCGCTGGCATGCAGGCCCGCCTTGTGGGCGAACGACGACAAGCCAACATAGGGCTGACGAGCGCTCGGTGGAACGTTCGTCACTTCAGCGATCGCGTGCGATAGCCGCGTCACCTCTTGCAGTGCGCCGGCTGGCAGCAACTTCCAGCCGTATTTGAGTTCTAGGTTGGCCACGACCGTGACCAGGTCGGCGTTGCCGGTGCGCTCGCCGTAGCCGTTGATCGTGCCCTGGACATGCATCGCGCCGGCGTCGACCGCCGCCATCGTGTTGGCCACCGCGCAGCCGGTGTCGTTGTGACAGTGGATGCCCAGGTTCGCACCCGTGGTGCCGGCCGCACCGACGATCTCGGTGATCCACGGCGGCAGCATGCCGCCGTTGGTGTCGCAGAGGATGACCACCTCCGCACCGGCCTCCGCGGCGGTGTGCACGACCTCGAGCGCGTACGTGGGATTCGCCCGGTAGCCGTCGAAGAAGTGCTCGCAGTCGACGAAGACCCGCATCCCCTCGCTGCGCAGATGCGACACCGTGTCGGCCACCATCGCCAGGTTCTCCCGGAGCGTGGTTCGCAGCGCCTGCTCGACGTGCCGATCGTGGGACTTGGCGACGATGCAGGCCACCGGGGCACGGGAGTCGCGCAGCGCTGCCGTGAGCGGATCATCGGCGGCCTTCATGCCGACCCGGCGGGTGAAGCCGAAGGCGGTCAGGGTCGCGTTCTGCAGCGGCACCGCACCATCAGCCATCGCCGCGAAGTACGCGGTGTCGCTCGGATTCGCGCCCGGCCAGCCGCCCTCGATGTAGTGCACGCCGAGTTCGTCGAGCAGTGCAGTGATCGCCAGTTTGTCGTTGACGGAGAGGTTCAGACCCTCTTGCTGCGACCCATCTCGGAGGGTCGTGTCATAGACATGGAACGGGACCGGCGCTGGCCTGGCGGGGGTGGACATCTGCAGGATTCCTCAGTTCTCTTGGGGTCGGTGTGCCTCGGGCAACAAAAAACCTCCCGCGATGACACAGGAGGTTGGCGCGCTGAGGGCTTCAGCGCGCTAGATGATAATCACCAAGGACGACACAAGCTCAGTCATACACCATCACAGCCGGGATGGCCAGCATCTGTCCGTGATGTGGCATCGTGCCGCACCGCGGCAGAGGGGGCAGCCGGCGACGGGACCGAGCTGCGAAACCCGGACTGCAGGGCGACGTCGAGCCCGGCAATGGTGGTGTCCACCACGAAGCGGTAGTAGTCCCAGCGCACCCGCGCGGCGGTCTCCCCGCCCTCCGCAAACGGCCGGATGAGGCTCTGACCCATCACCCGGACTCCCGCCGACGCCGTTGGCATCTCCTGGAACTCGGCCATCATCGTGGCGTGATCACGGGGGCCATCGCCCTCATGTTGCAGCCGGTCGTCGCTCATCGAGACCGTCAGCATGGCGTTGTTGAGCAGCACCGCATAGCCGAGACCAGCCCGGTCGCCGAACCCTGCCCGGTCAAGAACGGACATGCCGGCCTCGAGGACAGGGAGCACGGCCGGGAGCGTCGGCCCGTGCATGAGCATCCACTTCGCCGTCCCCGGATATTCCGCAGCGCGAGGACCGGCGGAGCAGAGCAGCGTACGGAACCACTCCTGCCAGGGCAGGTCCTCCGCGGGCGGCTCGATCCGTACCAACATCCGCTCGACGACCCTTCGGCACAGCAGGTCCTTGCCACCGACATGGTGGTAGATCACCGAGGCAGCTACGCCGAGCCGAGTCGCGAGGTCGCGGATCGACCAGCTCATCAGGTGCGACTCGCGAGTGAGCTCCACGGCCGCATCGATGACCCGATCCGGAGTCAGACCGACATGGAACGATCCCGGACTTGTCACTGTCACGATGGCTCCTCCGACTGGCGTGCTCTGGTTGATTGCTCCGACTGGCGTACTCAGACCGCCCGAACGTACCTGGCCGCCGTCCGCCAGCAGAAGTCGAGTAGGTCAGGCTCATCACATGAGGTAAGGCTTGCCTTATTCACGAGACCGTTCCAAGATTAGAACACTGTTCACCTTAGTATGTGACAATCGTTCTCAATAACTTGGGGAAGGAGACGGCATGGACGAGTCGTTCTTCGCGCCGGTGCGCGGCAGTCTCGCCGGAATCATCACGCTGAGCGTGCTCGGGGCAGCCAGCGGAGTGATCCCGTTCATCGCGATCGTCGAGCTCACCCGTACGTTGCTGCCCGCGCTGTCTGGTGACGACATCGACGCCACCCGAGTATGGGTGATCGTCGCCGTGGCAGTAGCAGCATTGTTCGTGAGCTTCGGGGCTGCGTTCCTGTCGGGGCTGGTCAGCCACTTCGCGGACGCCGAGCTACAGCTCTCGCTGCGGAAGCGGATCGTGCGTCACTTGCAGCGGCTGCCGCTGGGCTGGTTCGACCGGCGCACTTCAGGCTCCGTACGCAAGCTCGTCGAGAACGACGTCGTTGCCCTGCATCAGCTCGTCGCGCACGCCATCCACGACGTCGTCACCGCGATCACCGTGCCCGTGATCAGCCTCGCCTACCTGTTCGTCGTGCAGTGGCAGCTGGCCGTGGCGGCACTGGTGCCACTGATCGTCACCGCGATCCTCTATCCGGTGCTGATGCGTGGCGGTGCGGAGAAATATCGCCAGTACGACGAGTCCACCGCCAGGCTCTCGGGGGCGACCGTCGAGTTCGTGCACGGCATCGCGGTGGTGAAGCGGTTCGGGCAATTGGGCCGCAGCCACCGCCGATACCGGGACGAGACCACGAAGTACGTGCAGTTCGTCGGCGAGTGGACCCGGGAGACCGCCGCGATGTTCACCGTGATCGAGATCGTCACCTCCCCGGTCGTGGTGTTGGTCTGGCTGCTCACCGTCGGCATCTGGCTGGTCAACTCAGGCGCCGCGCCCCCGATCGACGTGCTGCCCGGTCTATTGCTGGGCCTCGGCCTGACGAGTCCGTTGATGAAGCTCGGCGCCTCCGCGCAGTTCCTGCGCAACGCCACGAAGGCGCAGCAGTCGCTCGCCGAGTTCTTCGCGCTGCCACCGGTCGCACTCCCCGATGCGCCGCGCAGCCCACAGGGCCACGAAGTCGCCTTCGAGGAGGTCTCCTTCAGCTACGACGGCGAGCATCGGGTGCTGCGAGAGATCGCCGCAGCCTGCGCGCCGGGCACCGTCACCGCTCTCGTCGGCGCGTCCGGCTCCGGGAAGTCCACCCTCGCCAAGCTTGTGCCCCGCTTCTACGACGCCCAGGCCGGCACGGTGGCGATCGGCGACGCCGACGTACGCCAGGTCGCCGCGACCCAGCTGTACCGGGAAGTCGGGTTCGTGTTCCAGGACGTGCAGCTGCTGCGCGCGAGCATCCGCGACAACATCCGTCTGACCAGGCCGGACGCCACCGATGGGGAGGTGGAGGCAGCAGCCCGCGCGGCGCAGATCCACGAACGCATCCAGCGGTTCGATCGCGGCTACGACGCCGTGGTGGGCGAGGACGCGAATCCCTCGGGCGGGGAGGCGCAACGGGTGACGATCGCGCGGGCGCTGCTCGCCGACACCCCGGTGCTCGTCCTGGACGAGGCGACGGCGTTCGCCGACCCCGACTCGGAGGCGGCAATCCAGCGTGCGCTCAGCACCCTTGCCGCCGATCGGACGGTGCTGGTGATCGCCCATCGACTGCACACCATCACCGGCGCCGATCAGATTCTCGTCCTGGAGGACGGCCGGATCGTCGAGCGCGGCACTCACCCCGAGCTCGTCGCCCTGGGCGGCAGATTCGCTCGGATGTGGGCCGACTACCAGGCGAACCATGCCCGGTCACTTCCCGAAGGAACCCTGTCTCTTCCCGAAGGAGCCCTGCGATGATCCGCCGGCTGCTGCACTACTCATCCGCGGATGCACGCCGGCTGCTCGTCACCGAGCTGGTGTTCATCGTCGGCACGGCGGTGCTGCAGGGCATCGCCTTCCTGCTGCTCGTCCCGCTGCTGCGGGCGCTGTTCCTCGGCGACATCGACGCGGCACGCTCCTGGCTGACCGCGGTCGCCGCGGTCGGGGCCGGGTATGTGCTGACGACCTGGTTCGCCAGTCAGATCGGCATGAAGGCGAGCGGTGCGATGCTCGACTCGCTGCTCAGCCGGCTCGGTGACCGGCTGGTCGAGCTGCCCGTGGCCTGGTTCGGCGCCGACCGGTCCGGGCTCATCGCCGGCGTCGCGACCCAAGGGGCGATGTTCGTCTCCAACATGCCGTACGCGATCCTGCGGCAGATCCTGATCGGATTCATCACCCCGGGCACGGTGCTGATCGGGATGTATGTCTTCGACTGGCGCCTCGCCGTGGCGATGACCGTGATGGTCCCGGTGTTGATGATCGGCTATCGGTGGCTGCGGAACACGATCGGCCGCGGCGACGCCGTCCACGCGGAAGCCGTGGCGGATGCCTCCAATCGCGTCATCGAGTTCGCCCGGGTCCAGCCCGCTCTACGTACCGCCGGCGACGGATCGATCGCCGACCGACTGGTCGAGGATGCGCTGCAGAACCAGCACCGGGCCTACCGCGGCATGCTCGTCACCGGTGGCGCCGGCATCGCGACCTTCGCCGGCCTCGTCCAGCTCTCCTTGACCCTGTTGCTCGTCGTCGGGGCCTATCTCGCCATCGGCGGCACCGTGGACATCGCGACCCTGATCGCACTGCTGGTGCTCGGTGCGCGCTTCAACGAACCCATCGTCGCGGCGGGTGATCTCGGTGGCGGGGTCGCCGTCGCTCGCACCACCCTCGACCAGCTCGACCGGCTCGCCGCGGTCGAGGCGCTGCCCGAACCGGTCGATCCTCAGGCCCCCGCGGCCTGGAACATCGAGTTCGACGACGTCACGTTCGGCTACGGCGACACTCCCGTGCTGCGGAACCTGTCCTTCACCGCAGCCACCGGAGGCATGACGGCGATCGTCGGACCGTCCGGCTCCGGCAAGACCACGATCACGAAACTCATCGCCCGGTTCTACGACCCCGAGGCCGGCACCGTGTCGATCGGCGGCGTACCGCTTCCCGAGCTCGGCACCGCCGTGGTCGAGGCCGCGGTCGCACCGGTGTTCCAAGACGTCTATCTCTTCGACGACACGATCCTGAACAACGTCTGGCTCGGCAATCCCGAACTGTCGCGCGAGGAGGTCATCGCAGCCGCCACGCGCGCCCGGGTCGACGAGCTCGCCGACCGGCTACCGGGCGGCTGGGATGCGCGGGTCGGCGAGGGCGGGTCCAATCTCTCCGGCGGCGAGCGCCAGCGGGTGTCCATCGCCCGGGCGCTGCTGAAGGATGCTCCGATCGTGCTGCTCGACGAGGCCACCGCCGCTCTCGACATCGGCAACGAGATCGCGATCGGTCAAGCCGTCGATGCCATCCGCTCCGACCGGACGCTGATCGTCGTCGCCCACCGGCTGCAGACGATCATGACCGCCGACCAGATCATCATGCTGGACGGCGAGGGCGGCATCCGCGAGACCGGCACCCACCTCGAGCTCCTGGCCGCCGGCGGCGCCTACGCCCACTACTGGACCGAGCGGGTCGACGCCGCCGGCTGGCAACTCGCCCACGACTGACTCTGCTCGGACCCGCGTACGTCGCCTGCACCTGAACCCACCGCTGACCTCGAAAGGACCCGACGTGAACGAGACCACTGCCGGCACCAACCGCACCCAGCCCGACGCCCGCGACGAGCGACCACGGCCGTCCGTACGTTTCTCCGCCCGCGACCTGCTGAACGTCGCGATCTTCGCCGTCATCTACTTCGTGATCGTGTACGCGATCGCCATGCTCGGCATCGTCAGTCCCCTGGTGATGCTGGTGACTCTGCCGCTGGCGGCCATCGCCGCCGGCATCCCGTACCTGCTCTTCCTCACTCGGGTCCGACATCCGGGCATGGTCGCGCTGTTCGGCACCGTGCTCGCGTTGCTGTTCCTCATGACGGGCCAGCCCTGGCAGAGCACCCTGGTCACGATCGGTCTCTCGCTGGTCGCCGAAGTGGTCCTTCGAGCCGGCGGATACCGGTCGAAGTGGGCGGCGATCTGGACCTATGTCGTGTTCTCGGCGTGGTTCGTCGGCCCGTGGATCCCGTTCTTCCTCGACCAGGAGGAGTACCTGCGTGGCCGTGGAGTCGAGGCGATGGGCGAGGCCTACATGCAGAGCTTCGCGCAGGTGGTCACGGTGCCCGCCGTGCTCATCATGGTCGCCGGCACCCTGGTCTGTGGCTTCCTCGGTGCTCTGTTGGGCACCGCGCTGCTGCGGAAGCACTTCCAGAGGGCCGGCCTCGCGTGAGTGTCGACCCGACGACCGGTACGCCGCCGCGGCCGAAGCCCTCCACTCGTTTCAGCGCGCGGGACCTGCTCGACACCGCGATCTTCGCCGTCATCTTCATCGTGGTCACCTATGCCACCGGGCTGCTCGGCATCGTCTCCCCGGTGGTCTGGCTGCTCGTCGTGCCACTGCAGGTCGTGGCCAGCGGGATACCCGTCATGTTGTTTCTCACTCGGGTGCGGCATGCCGGCATGCTCACCCTGTTCGCAGGCGTCGTCGCACTCTTCTATCTGCTGGGCGGCAACACGTTGCTCGGCACCGCCTGGATCATCGTGCTCGGACTTGTCGCCGAGGTGATCCTCTGGTCCGGACGCTATCGGTCGAGGTGGGCGGCGATCTGGGCATACACGGTCTTCGCGCTGAGCTTCTTCACCCCCTTCCTGCCGCTGCTCGTCGACCGCGACAGCTACCTCGCAGACTCGACCTGGACACAGATGGGGTCGGACTACGTGAACGCCGCCGATGCACTGCTCACCTTGCCGGTGCTCGGCATCGTGGCACTCGTCATCGTGATCACGGGGCTCCTGGGCGGGCTGCTCGGCTCCGCGCTCCTCCGGAAGCACTTTGTCCGCGCCGGTCTTGCCTGACCTCCGGTCCCTGGCTGCCGCCACCCCGCGGCAGCCGGGACTGGATCCACGGTCCAAGATCCTCGTGCTGCTGATCTGCAGCATCGTCGTGATGAGTCCCGGCGGACTGCGGTTCGTCCCTGCCGTGCTGATCCTTGCCGGCGGTCTCGCCCTGTCGGCGCGGGCCTGGCGACGCGCGCTCGGGCTGGCGGCGACCGCGACCACGATGTGGGTGCTGGGCTGGCTGCTTCCACTGTGGTGGCCGAACGCACTCGTCGCGATCGTGGCGCTCACCTGCAGCTATCTGATTCGTTTCGTCGCCACAGTCGGGGTCGGGATGCATCTGATCGCGACGACCTCGCCGACGCAACTCGCCGCCGCGTTCCGCGCCTGGCGGATTCCACGCCCGATCTCGGTGACGCTCGCCGTCATGCTCCGCTTCTTCCCCGTTGTCGGGGCCGAGGCTGCGGCGGTCTTGGACGCCATGCGGCTGCGTGGGCTCGCCGGGACAACCGGACTGGTGCGCCACCCCGTACTCACACTCGAACGGTTCACCGTCCCGATGATCGCCGCGAGCCTGCGCGCCAGCGAGGACCTCTCCGCCTCAGCCATCCTCCGCGGACTCGGATCCCAGCACACACCGACCGCGATGCACCCGCCACGCTTCAGCAGCGGCGATCTCCTCCTCATGCTCGCCTGCGCCGCGCTCGCCGTCGCGTCCCTGGTCCTTCCGGCGCCGCTGACATGATCCGCATCGACCACGTCACCTGGACCTATCCACACGCCGAGCAGCCAAGCCTGCGCGATCTCGAACTGCACCTCGAACCAGGCGAGTTCGTGATCTTGTGTGGTGCGAGCGGGTCCGGCAAGTCCACCGCTCTCCGGCTCATGAACGGACTCATCCCGCACTTCCACGAGGACGGCGTTCTCACCGGCGCAGTCACGGTCGACGGCCTGATCACCGCCGACGCCGAGCTGGATGCGCTCGGCCTGGTCACCGGCACAGTGCTGCAGCACCCGAGGCGTCAGTTCTTCGCCGACACCGCCCCGGAGGAAGTCGCCTTTGCGATGGAGAACTTCGGCTTCCCGCCGGACGAGATCCGCGCTCGCGTCGCCGAGACGGTCGATGAGCTGTCCGCCAGCGTGCCGGTCGGACAGCGGCTCCGGGATCTCTCTGGCGGCCAGCAGCAACAGGTCGCGATCGCGGCGGCGACCGCGCACCGCCCCCGCATCCTACTGTTGGACGAACCCAGCTCCAATCTCTCGGCCGACGCCGTACGCCGGCTGATCACCATCCTTGCCGGACTCAAGGCTCGTGGCGTGACGATCGTGGTGGCCGAACACCGGCTGCGCTATCTGGAGGACCTCGTCGATCGGGTCGTCGTGATGCGGGATGGTGCGATCGACGCCGCCTGGACAGCCGCCGACTTTCGCGCCGTACCGGATTCCGAGCTCGCCCGCGAAGGGCTCCGCGGGATGCTGAGCACCGTCCAACTGCCGGTTGCCTCGGCCTCGGGCGCCAGCGTGCTTGGCGGGACCCCCGCCTCGGACGTACCCGACGGCGAGCTCGAGCTGGAGGCGATCCGCTGTCGTCTCGGTGGCCGCATCGTGCTCGACCTCGATCGGGTCAGCTTTGCCGCTGGATCGGTCACCGCGATCCGCGGCGTCAACGGGGCCGGGAAGTCCACCCTGGCCCGGATCGTGACCGGCCTGCAGCGCAGTGCCGGCACGGTGCGTCTCGATGGAAAGGCCCTGGGCCGCAGGGCTCGCCAACGGGCGAGCGCCATCGTCATGCAAGACGTCCAGCGACAGCTGTTCACCGACAGCGTCGCGGCCGAGATCGACCTCGCGAGTACTGATGCCCCACGTACTCCCCGCACGGCTCCCGACGCGCCTCCCGACCCGACCGGGATTCTTGACGCCCTGGATCTCGGCGCCCTCGCCGAACGGCATCCGCTGTCGCTCTCCGGTGGCCAGCAGCAGCGACTCGTGGTGGCGGCTGTCCGGGTCCAGGGGCGGCGCATCGTCATCTTCGACGAGCCCAGCTCCGGCGTCGACCGCCGCCATCTGCGGTCCATCTCCGACCAGATCCGCCACGTCGCTGCCGATGGTGCCATCGTGCTGCTCATCAGCCACGACGATGACCTGCTCGCCCGCGCCGCCGACCGACAGCTTGTCCTGACCCCTGCTGATCCTGCGCTCAGGCAGCACCGATCGTCGAAGGAGATCCGATGACCACGCCCACCCGCGAGCCGGCCCCGGAGACGACGGCACCGCGTCCGCAGGTCCCACTGCTGCTCGCCGCGGTGTTCCTCATCTACCTCGGTCAGATGACGCTCAATCCGATCATCGCCCCGCTGTCCCGCGAGGTGGGACTGGCCGAGTGGCAGATCGGCGTGACGATCAGCACCGCCGCCGTCATGGTCGTGCTCACCAGTCAGGTCTGGGGTCGCACGTCCCAGTCCTGGGGGCGCAAGCCGGTGCTCGTCGCGGCCTTCGGCCTCGCGGTCGTCGCGATGGCGCTGTTCGCTCTGCTGGCTTCGCTGGGCATGGCAGGGCTGGTCAACGGAACGCTGCTGTTCGTGCTCTTCGTACTGCTCCGCGGGGTCGGCTTCGGTACGGCAATCGCTGCGGTGCCGCCCACTGCGCAGGCCTACATCGCCGATGTCACCCCAGATCAGGCCGCTCGAGTCAGGGGCATGGCCGGCATCGGTGCGGTGCAGGGGATCGCCATGGTGGTCGGCTCCGTCGTCGGCGGACTGCTCTCGGTCTTCGGCCTCATCACCCCGCTGGTGGCCGTACCGGTCCTCCTCAGCGCAGGGCTCGCTCTGATCGTCTTCCGGCTCCGCCGCGAACCCCGCCACGAGCTCGTCCAGACCCCCGCCAGAATCAGCCCCCGCGACCGCCGTGTGTGGCCCTTCCTGCTGGCCGGCTTCGGGATGTTTACCGCGCTCGGGTTCATCCAGGTCATCACCGGCTTCATCGTCCAGGACCGCCTCGGACTCGACGCCGAGACCACCGGTCTTCTCACCGGCGCTGCCCTACTGGCCGCAGGACTGGGCATGATCCTCGCCCAGGCCGTCATCGTCCCCCGCAGCGGCTGGGCGCCGGCAACCCTGCTGCGGGTGGGAGGGATCATCGCTTTCGCCGGCTTCGCCCTGCTCATCATCGACGCCGGACCGATGCCGTTGTTTGCGGCCATCCTGCTGATCGGTCTGGGTCTGGGCATCGCCATGCCCGGCTATACCGCCGGCCCCACTCTGCTGGTCAGTCGCGAAGAGCAGGGCGGACTCGCCGGGCTCATCGGCGCGACCACCGGACTCACCTTCGTCGTGGCCCCGACTGCCGGGACGGCCTTGTACGGACTCTGGCCGCCACTGCCGATCATCGCCGGCACCGCGATCATGGGCATCGTCGCCGTCTTCGTCCTCGTGCACCCGCGCTTCCGACGGCTGCCGGCCGAGCCGGCCGGCGCCGACCCCGGCGCCGAGAGCTGACCTTCGGTACTCGCGTCACCGGTGTTCATGCCGGTGTGCGGCGCGCTTCCCTTCGTACCATCGCCAAGTGAGCGCTCACTCGCTGGTGCGCGGTGGTTGCTTCAAGTCACGCGAAGCAACAACAAGGCACCTGTCGATGCGGCTGATCACCCAAAGCCGGGCCGATGGTGGAACTCAGGTGAAGTGAGAACCATTCTCACCAACATAGTCACATTGCAATCTGTTTATATGTGTGCTGAGATGGAGGCCATGGACGCGGAACCGGGGCTTGCCGAGGCCGCGCAGCTGTTCAAAGTCCTCGGCAACGAGTCGAGGCTGGGACTGCTGCAACTGATCGGTGCGGAACCGCGCACCGTCGGGGCTCTCGTGGAAGCGACCGGCATGTCACAGCCGCTCGTGTCGCAACACCTGCGGACGTTGCGCCAGGGCGGTCTGGTGACGGCGAGCCGAGCCGGCAAGGAGGTCACGTACCGCCTGGTCGACCATCACGTTGCGCACGTGATCGCCGACGCGCTGATCCACGTCCGAGAGCCCGTCGCGGCCGAGTCCGCCGACGAAACCCCATCCCATTCCGCACAGTCAGAACACAAGGAGACAGCATGACCAGCACCGACGTCCACGCGGAGCACACCACCGCCGAGCACGAACACGGCACGGACTGCGGGCACGAAGCAGTGCAGCACGACGACCATGTCGACTACATCCACGGCACCCACCGGCATGCCCTGCACGGTGACCACTACGACGAGCACGAGTCTGTCGCCGAGCACACTCCCGCCGATCACGCTCACGGCGACGACTGCGGCCACGAAGCCGTCCAGCACGGCGACCACGTCGACTATCTCCACGACGGACACAAGCACGCGGCTCACGACGACCACTACGACGAGCACTGACCCGGCTCGACCGCGAGGAGGTCGAGGGGATGTCCGGTGCCTGCCGGACATCCCCTCTTCGTCTCTGGCAAGGACTTCCGGCTATTTGCGGCCGACGGCGCCAGACGTACCGGCCTGACGAGAGGACCTGCGGTCGTTGTTGACCCCGCGGCGCCAGACGTACGCACCAGCCGCGAGACCTACGGTCGTCCTTGGCCCCGCGGCACAAGACGTACGGGCATTCCGCCTAGCCCGCGACCACCTGTGGCCCGGCGGCGCGAAACGCACCCCAGGTACGCACGCCGGCGCGCGCCTGTGGCCCCACGGCGCCAGACGTCCGCACCACCCGCGGGACCTACGGTCGTTGTTGGCCCCGCGGCGCAAGACGTACGGGCATTCCGCCTAGCCCGCGATCATCCTTGGCCCGGCGGCGCGAAACGCACCCCGCGTACGCACGCCGGCGCGCGTCTGTGGCCCCGCGGCGCCGAACGTACGCACCACCCGCCTGAGCCGCGATCACCGGTGGCCCCGCGGCGCCAAACGTTCCTCGTTACGCCCGTTCTACGAGCCAGTGCACTCCGTCAGCCAGCGGCACCAGGCTCAGACCGACCGCTTCAGCCTCGACGGCCACCACGGCGGGAGCCGGATGCCGATACTCGTACTCTGCCGTGTCCTCGGTCAGCACCCGCTCGCCCTCCAGGCAGAGGTAGCTCATCCGCCACCGCATCAGCTCAGTGTCGACCGGCCACGCCTCGGCGATCCCGCGGTAGCTCAACTCACCGATCGTCGCGGCCGTGAACTCGTACGGCTCCACCCGGCGCGGCCGTTCGGGCTGCTGCAGATCGAGCAGCGCCGCACCGCCCTCAGGCAGCCGGGCGGCGAGCTCGGCCAGCACAGCGGCCCGCTCGCCGGGATCGAAATGCCCGATGACACCAAGCAGGATCGCGCCGCCGATACGTTCGGGCAGTGACGCGGAGAAGAAGTCCTCCGGTCGGACTGTGACCCGTCGATACCACTCCGAGTGCGCAGCAATCCGCGACAGGATCAGCGAGCGCATCGCCCGGCTCGGTTCCAGGGCGACTACCCGCGCGTCGGAGAGGCGATCGAGCATGACAGCGGCGTTCACACCAGATCCCGCCCCGATGTCGAGGATCGGCCCCACCTCCGGCCGCAGCCTCGGCATCAGTTCGTCAAGCGCAGCCAACTGCACCGACCGATAGGGAGCCGCAAAGAGGTCGTACGCGCCGGCCGTGGCCGCGTACTCGTCGACCTTCGACGCACCACTGCTCAGCACCGGACGTGGCGACACGGGCATCTCCTTACGGTCTCCAATGAGTGTGATTCGCAGGACTGGGCTTGCCACACCGTAACTGAATGACAATGATTGTCAAACCCACCGGCACTCGTGGACTGGCGTGACGAGATCGACTCGCCTGCTCTATGCTCGGCCACTATCTGTTGACAATGACTCCCGTTTCCATGCCGGACTTCCGTTCCTGGGAACGAGATCTGCAGTCACGAGTTCCACCCACAACAGAAGGGGGCGTCAGTTGAGCGGATTGGTCGTGCGCAACTTGACGATGCGGGTCCACGGCCGCACCTTGGTCGACGGCGTCGACTTCTCGGTCGAACCCGGTGAACGGCTATGCCTGCTGGGGGCCTCAGGGTCGGGGAAGAGCCTGACCGCTCGCGCCGTCGTCGGTCAGTCACTGCCGGGGATGACGCTGTCCGGCCAGGTCCTCGTCGATGGATGCGATGTGGCCGGACGGCCGCCGTCGCGGCGTCCCGCCAACGCCCGGGTGGCGATGGTGTTCCAGGACTCCGCCTCCGCCTTGCACCCGCTGATCACCATCGGTTCGCAGATCGGCACCACGCTGCGCCGCCACGGCGTGCCGGCAGCGACGGTGCGCAGCGGAGTCGACGATCTGCTCGCCTCGGTGGGCCTCGATACGCCGGGTATGGCGTCCCGGGTGCCGAGCCAGTTGTCCGGCGGCCAGCGACAGCGTGTCTGCATCGCCCTCGCCCTGGCCTCCCGGCCCGGCGTGTTGGTCGCCGACGAGCCGACAACCGCCCTCGATGTGGTCGCCCAGGCCACCGTGCTCGAGGTGCTCCGCCAACAGGTCGGGGCGGGCACCGCACTGGTGTTCATCACCCACGATCTGGCGGTTGCCACCAGCCTGTGCGAGCGGGCGGTCGTCCTGGCAAGTGGTCAGGTCGTCGAGGAGGGCCCGTTGCCGGAGTTGCTGTGGCAGGCCAAGCATCCGTACACCCAGGAACTGTCCGCCGCCGCATACGCCCAGACCCTGCCGTCCGATCAGACCCTGCCGTCCGATCAGACCCTGCCGTCCGATCAGACCCAGCCGTCCAGTCAGCCTCTGCCAACCGATCAGACCCTCCGAGCCGATCGGGCTGCGTGGGCACGATGACGACCACGGAGTCCCAAAGCTCGGTGTTCGCCCAGCTCGACCAGGTCAGCCGACGCTATCGCATCCCCGGTTCGTTGTTCCGCCGCGGCGGCGAGCGCTGGCGTACCGTGCTGCACGACATCTCCATGCCCATCGACGCAGGCGCGACGATTGCGCTGGTCGGCAGCAGCGGCGCCGGCAAGACGACGGTCGCCCGCTGTCTGCTGGCGCTCGACCCCGTCGACGAGGGGTCGGTCAGCTGCCAGGGCCGACCGGTGCTGCCAGGTTCGGTACGGCAACTGCGGTGGTTCCGCCAACTCGTCCAGTACGTGCCGCAGGATCCCGCTTCCTCGCTGGATCCACGCCGACCGGTACGCCAGCTGGTCGCCGAGCCACTGCGCCGGCTCGGGGTCGACGGCAACCACGCCGAGCTGGTCGCCGACGCCCTCGAACAGGTCGGGCTGGATCCTGCGCTGGCCGCCCGGCGCCCCGGCGAGATCTCCGGCGGCCAGGCCCAGCGGGTGGCCATTGCCAGAGCGATCGTCACCCGGCCGCGCCTGCTGATCGCCGACGAGCCGGTCAGCGGTCTCGATCTGCCGTTGCGTCGCCAGATCCTCGAGGTGCTGGCCCGGCTGCACGCCGAACAGGGCACAGCGCTGCTGCTGGTCTCGCATGACCTGGCCGCGGTCGTGCACCTGTGTCAGCGGGTGATCGTCCTCGATCAGGGCCGGATCGCCGAAGCCGGACCCACCACCCAGCTCTTCAGCCAACCGGAGCACCCGGCCACCCGTCGGCTGCTGGCCGCCGTGCCGCGGCTCCCCGTCCCTGCCTGATCAAACCTGACCAGGCCTGGCCAAACCTGCGAGACCCCACCCTCAAAGCCAAACCATGACAAAGAACGAAGGAAGATCTGTGACTACCCCCATCCCCGTCTGCCCCATCCCCGTCTGCCCCATCCCCGTCTGCCCCATCCCCGTCTGCCCCATCCCCGTCTGCGCTGTCACTCCGGCAACGAGCACCTCACTTTCGTCGCGCTGCACTGGCTGCGGTCTGCACCACGGCGGCCCTGGCCCTCACCGGGTGCTTCACTCCGGCCCAGTCCGACAGCTCCGGCTCCGGCGAGGGTTCCCAGCGGATCCGGCTGGCAATGCTGCAACCGCCCCGCTCCGGCCTCACGCCACTGAGCGACGACGCCTTCAAGCTGTCGCGCTGGCAGACCGCCGAGACCCTGATCGTGCTGGATCCCAACGGCGATGCCCAACCCGCCCTGGCCACCGAGTGGAAGCAGACCGACCCGCATACCTGGGAGTTCATCATCCGCTCCGGCGTGACCTTCCACGACGGCACGCCGCTGACCGCCGAGCGGGTCGTCGCCAGCCTCACCGCGGCCACCAAGGCCAGCCCGAAGCCGCGCATCCTGGACGGCACCGAGCTGAAGATCACGGCGGTCGGCGACGACACGGTCAAGATCACGACCTCCGACATCGATCCGCTGCTGCCGCAGCGCCTGTCCAGCCCGCAGTTGTCGATCCTGGCGGCGAAGGCGTACGGGAAGAACGGTGTGGTCGACCCGATCGGTGCCGGCACCGGCCCGTTCCTCCTCACCTCGGTGAACGGCACCAGCAGTGCGCACCTGGACCGGTACGACGGCTACTGGGGCACCAAGGCGGCGGCTCCGGGCATCGACGCGGACTTCGTGCCCGATGGCGCGGCTCGGGCGGCTGCCCTGCGCACCGGTACGGCCGATCTGGTCGAGGCCATTCCGGTCGCCCAGGCTCCGCTGCTGGACCAGGCGCTGGTACACGAGGTGCCGATGCCACGGACCAACACCCTCTATCTGAACACCGAGAAGGGACCGTTCGCCGACGCGAAGAACCGGGAGATTGCCGCGGCCGCGATCAATCGGAAGACCATCGTCGACACCGTCTATGAGGGTCGGGCCGATATTGCTCAGGGCCTGCTCGGACCGGCGCTGCCCTGGGCGGCCGACCTCCGCCAGCCCACCACTGCCCCGTCGCCGGGCAACGCGGACGGCGCATCGATCACCATCGGCACCTTCACGGATCGGCCCGAGCTGCCGGAGGTGGCAGTGCAGTTGCAGCAGCAGTTGGAGGCCGCCGGCTTCAAGGTCAAGCAGGACGTACGCGAGTACGCCCAGATCGAGTCCGACGCGCTGGCCGGGAAGTTCGACGCCTTCATCCTGTCCCGGGCGACCGTCCTCGATTCGGGTGACCCGGTCGCGTACCTGTACAGCGATTTCGCCTGCGACGGATCGTTCAACATCTCCCAGCTCTGCGACAAGGGCGTGGATGCCGCGATCCAGCAGGCCTCCGAGACCGCTCCCGGACCCGAGCGACGGACCGCGATCATGGCCGCCGAACGGGCCGTGCTCGACACGCATGCCGCCGTACCGATGCTGCACGAGCGGGTGATCCAGGGCGAGGCGTCGGGTCTGTCCGATGCGGCGCGCGATCCTCGTGAGCGGCAGCTGGTGCTGCCCGGCACGGCCGTCAACCGCTGAGCAGGGACCGTCGGTGATCGCGACGTTGCAGCGGTGGCCCGGGCTGATCACGGCCGGCTCCCGCGTCCTCACCACGGCCGCGGTGATCGTGCTGATCGGCGCATTGCCGTGGCTGTCCGGCGCCGATCCGGCCCGGACCATCCTGCGGGCCCGTTCGGCCGAGCAGGAGGCCACCCCGGAAGCTCTCGAGGCGATCCGCACCCAGCTCGGGCTGGATGCCGGACCGGTCACCATGTTCGGTCGCTGGCTGGCCGGGCTGCTGCGGGGCGACGCCGGTCTGTCTTGGGTCTCGGGTCGGCCGGTATTGCCCGGCATGCTCACCGCGCTGGGGGTATCGCTCACGCTGATGGTGTTCGCCGCCCTGGTCGCCCTCGTGGTCGCCGGGCTGATGTGCATCCCGACCATCCGGCGCGGCCTGGCAGGCAAGGATGCCCGGACCTCGGGCATGGGCGCGGTGGCGTTGACAGCGCTGCCGGAGTTCCTGCTCGCCACGGCGCTGTTGGTCGTGGTCGCGGTTGGTCTCGGCTGGCTGCCGCCGTACGGCTGGGAGGGCCTGCAGTACGCCATCCTGCCCGCCCTCGCGATGGGACTACCGGCCGGTGGGCTGATGGGCAGACTGCTCGCCGATGGACTGGCGACCACCTTCGCCGAGCCGTGGGTGGTCACCTGGCAGGTGGCCGGGTACTCCTCCGCCGCGATCGTGCTCGCTGCGGTCCGCCGGACGGTGCCCTCGATCACCAGCCAGCTGGCCCTCACCCTGGTTGGGTTGTTGGGCGGCGCGGTGGCGGTCGAGCGGGTCTTCGCGATCCCCGGACTGGGCCGGGCCACACTCGGCGCGGCCGTGGCCCAGGATCTGCCGACTCTGCAGGTCGGCATTCTGCTGCTGATGGTCATCGCCTTGCTACTGGGCGGTGCGGGTGCACTCGCCCGCCGATGGCTGCTCGGCCCGGCGCTTGCGGCCGGTCAACTGCCGGCCTCGGCGCCGCGGACTGCCTCGGGTCGGACGGCCTGGATCGTGCCGGGCGTCATGACCGCGTTGCTGATCGGCTTGGTGATCGCCGGCATCAGTCGAGACCCCTACGCCTCGACGCTCCCCCGGCTCGCCCCGCCCAGCGCCGCCGCTCCGCTGGGTGCCGATGCCTCCGGCCGGGATCTGTTGGCACGGGTGTCGCACGGGGTGGTGACCACGGTGACCGCTGCTCTGGTGGTGGTCTTCGTCTGCCTGCTGATCGGTCTGGTGGTCGGGCTGGTGCCGCGGATCGGCGCGGGCCCGATCGAGGTGACCAACGCGATGCCACCGGTGATCGCGGGGCTGCTTGTTGCGGCGGTCGCCGGCGGCAGCCTGGTCGGTGCCGCGATCGCGGTGGCCCTCACCTGCTGGGCTCCGTTGGCCGCGCACACCGCCGCGCTGGCCGAAGAGACCCGAGGCCAACCGCACGTACGCATCGCTCCGGTGCTGGGGGTCGGCGCCGCCAGCGTGCTGCTGTCCTACGTGCTGCCGGCCGTGCTCGGTCCGGTGACCCGGCACGCGATGCTCCGGCTGCCCGGGATCGCGCTGGCCATCGCCGGGCTGGGGTTCCTCGGCCTGGGTCCGCAGCCACCCCAGCCAGAGTGGGGACTCATCCTGGGCGAGGGAATGCCGTACGTGGAACGCGCCCCTTGGGCGGTGCTCGCGCCGACCCTGGCGCTGATCGCCCTCTCCGTGCTCGCCGTCTCGGCCGCCAACCTGGCTCCACGCGGCCGTGCCGGGCAGCCGTCCGGGTAGGTCAGACGACTCCCCAGGTGTTGCCGGGGATCGTCGGGGTGGCGAGGCGCAGGTTCCGCACCGTCCGAATCAGGGCAGATCCGCTGGCGGTCGGATGGTCCAGCACCGCGTCCAGGCGTCGCCGCACCTGAACCCGTCCGGCGAGCTGAAGGTCGGCGATGAGCGCGGCATTGAACCCTGTCAGACGAGGCATCCCCGGCACGGCCGGTCGCCATCGGCATCCATCAGCAGCAAGAACAGGTTCTCGACGATGAGCATCCTCGGAAGGGTAACCGAGCAAGAGCATCAGCCGGCGGCGTACTCGGCGAGGCGCGGACAACTCAGCTGTTCGGCGGCAATGCCGGCGAAGACGGCGACCGCCCGGTCGCTGGAGATCTCGGAGTTGTTGCTGATCCGGTGCAGCACCAGCCCGTCCTCCAGCGCCAGCAGACCGGCGGCCACCTCCTCCGGCGTCCCGTCCACCGCGAAGATCCCGTCCGCCATCCCAGCCCGGATGATCTCCACGTACAACGCCTGCTCGTCCCGCCACAGCTCGGTGAGCAGATCGGCGTGCTCCTGGCTCCGCCGGGCCAGATCGTGCAGCCCGTAGAGCAGCCGGATGACGTGCTCGTTGGCCCACGGCGGTACGCCGGCGCGCATCACCGCCAGCAGTCGCTGAGCAGCGTCGGTAGTGGCATCGGTGACCGCCGCCGCAGCAGCCCGGCCCTCGACATAGCGGCGCACCGTGTCGACGTGCACGGCATAGAGCAGCTGGCTGTGATCGGGAAAGTGGTAGAGCACCGAACCCGGTGACAGCTCAGCCTCGGCCGCGATCTCGCGGATCCGGATGCCCTCCAGGCCACGCGCAGCGACGATCCGCCCGACGGCATCCAAGACGCGGCGACTGGTCTGTGCTCCGTCGCGTCCCACCCGATCATCATGCCATCGGGTCTTGACAATCCCGCCCGCGACTTTGACACTTGTTCAAATTGAACATTTGGTCAAAGTCAGATCTCGGAGCCAGATCGCCGACGTGACCAGGGACGCCACGGCTGCCGCAGAGCCAGGCGAGTCCCGAACCCCACCGAAAGGGAGCACGATGATCACCGTTCGCGATCTGCGCGGCACCAGTTTCGAGCTCGAGGACGTCGTCCCTCGCGCCGGACTGAACGTCGACGCCGCCCTGACCAAGGTGCAGCCGATCATCGAGGCCGTCCGCACTCGTGGCGTCGAGGCGCTGAACGAGTACGCGGAGGCGTTCGACGGGATCCGGCCGCCGGCGCTACGGGTGCCGGCCGACGTCTTGAACGAAGCGCTGTCCAGCCTGGATCCCGAGGTCCGCGCCGCTTTGGCCGAGTCCATCCGACGCGCCCGGTTGGTGCACGCCGATCAGCGTCGCGAGGAGCACACCACGGTGCTCGGCAACGGTGCCCGGGTGACCGAGCGCTGGCTGCCCGTCGAGCGGGTCGGGCTGTATGTGCCGGGCGGCCGCGCCGTCTACCCGAGCTCGGTCGTGATGAACGTGGTCGCCGCCCAAGAGGCCGGTGTCGGTTCGCTCGCCATCGCCTCCCCACCCCAGGCCGACAACGACGGCTGGCCGCACCCGACCATCCTGGCCGCCGCCGAGCTGCTGGGCGTCGACGAGGTGTACGCGATGGGCGGCGCCCAGGCGGTGGCGGCATTCGCGTACGGAGTCCGCAACGCCGACCGAGACTGGATCTGCCGCCCGGTCGCCATGGTCACCGGCCCTGGCAACATCTGGGTCGCCGCAGCCAAGCGCGCCCTGCGCGGGGTCATCGGCATCGACTCCGAGGCCGGGCCCACCGAGATCGCGATCCTGGCCGATGACAGCGCCAACGCCGAGTGGGTGGCCGCCGACCTGATCAGCCAGGCCGAGCATGACGTCATCGCCGCCTCCGTGCTGGTCACCACCAGTCCCGAACTGGCAGCGGCCGTCTCCGTGGCGCTGGAGACCCAGGTCGCCGCGGCCAAGCACACCGAGCGGATCACCGAGGCACTCGGCGGACAGCAGTCGGCGATCCTGATCGTCGACGATCTGGACACCGGACTGCGGGTGGTCGACGCGTACGCCGCCGAGCACCTGGAGATCCACACCCGGGACGCCGCTGCCGTGGCCCGCCGGGTCACCAGCGCCGGGGCGATCTTCGTCGGGGACTTCGCCCCGGTCTCGCTCGGCGACTACTGCGCCGGATCCAACCACGTGCTGCCGACCGGCGGCGCGGCCACCCACTCCAGCGGCCTGTCAGTCCAGACGTTCCTCCGCGGAGTCCACCTGATCGAGTACGACGAGGCGGCGCTCAACGAGGTCGCGGCGCACGTGGTGAACCTCGCCAACGCCGAGGACCTGCCCGCCCACGGCACCGCGGTCGCCATCCGCGTCAACTGACGGCCGCGGCCGGCGCCCCACCGACGTCTCGACGAAAGGCACCCAGTGACCAACGACTCCCGCGCGACCACCACCGCAGCGCCGGACGCGGATCTGCATCGCGGTCTCGGAGTGATCGGCATCGTCTTCATGGTGGTCGCCGCGGCCGCGCCGGTCACGGTCGTGGCGGCCAACTTCCCGATCATCATCACCGTCTCCGAGTCGGTCGGGGCGCCCCTGATGATCCTGGTCGCTACCGTGATCCTGCTGCTGTTCTCGGTCGGGTACGCCTGGATGACCCCGCACGTCCCCGATGCCGGCGCGTTCTACGCCTACATCGATCGCGGTCTCGGTCGCCGGCCCGGCCTGGGTGCCGCGTCGATCGCGCTGCTCTCGTACGTGCTGCTCACCGTCTCGATGACCTGCTATCTCGGGGTACAGACCGGCAACCTGATCGAGCTCTGGACCGGCGCCAGTCTGCCGTGGTGGCTGATCTCGGCCGTCATGCTGGTGATCGTCGGCCTGCTGGGCTATCGCGACATCGACCTGTCCGCCAAGGTGCTGGGTGTTGCGTTGGTGCTCGAGGTGCTCACCGTGGTGGCCATCGACCTGGGCGTCATCTTCTCCGGCCGTGAACTGACCACCGCCGCGTTCAGCCCGGCAGAGGCACTCTCGGGCGCGCCCGGGTTGGGCCTGCTGTTCGCCTTCCTCGGGTTCTTCGGCTTCGAGGCCACGGCGGTGTTCCGCAACGAGGCCCGCGATCCGGACCGCACCGTGCCGCGGGCCACCTATATCGCGGTGCTTTCGATCGGCACCCTGTACTTCTTCTCATCCTGGTTGATCATCGATGGGTTGGGCGCGCACCAGGCGGTCGCCGCCGCGACCGACAGTCCCGATCAGGTGGTGATCAAACTGGCCGGCGAGGTCGTCGCGCCGATCATGGCCGACATCGTGCAGGTCCTCGTGGTGACCAGCATGTTCGCCTGCATGCTCGCCTTCCACAACATCGTCACCCGCTATCTGTTCACCCTCGGCCAGCGCTCGGTGCTGCCCGCGAGCCTGGCCGAAGTGCATCGACGGCACCGGGCCCCCTCCCGGGCGTCGCTGTGCGTGAGCGCGGTGACCTCGGCCATCGTGGTCGTGTCGGCGGTGGTGCAACTTGATCCGGTGCTGCAGATCTACACCTGGTATTCCGGCGCCGGGGCGCTCGGCGTCATCGTGATGATGACGCTGACCAGCGTCGCAGTCATCGCGTACGGCTCCAAGCTGCGCGGCGCCGCTCAGGGCGCCTCGACCACTCGGGTGATTGCTTCCGCGGTGCTCGGCGGGATCGGTCTGCTGCTGGTGCTGGCGATCTCGGTGTGGAACTTCCCGATCCTGGTCGGCGGAACAGTGGCCGCGATCGTCTGGGGGCTGGTGCTGGTCGGTGCGTTCGCGGCCGGGCTGCTGGTCCCTCGCCGGGTCGGCCATGCCGTGGCAGACCCGGCTCTGCAGTCCTCCGACGAGCGGTAACGCGGCGCAGGCTCAGCCCTGACGGGCCTTGAACCGCGGCTCCCGCTTGTTGATCACGAACACTCGGCCACGCCGTCGTACGACCTGAGCACCCGGCTTCTTCTTCAGCGCGCGTAGTGAGTTGCGGACCTTCATCGTCATTCCTTCTCGTGGTGGGGTTCGTTGTCGAGTTCGTGGACATGGTCGAACGAGGATCGCAACTCGAGCGGATCGGGCTGAGTAGCCCAATGCTCCAGCCCGAGCGCCAACTCGGCATCGGTCAATGCGCACGCCTGCAACGCCGACTCGATGCCGGGAGCATCCAAGTCACGGGCCGTGAAGGCCAACATGCTGCCGCGATCGCCGTACTCGGAATGCCAGGTCAGCAAGGCGAGACTGTCCAGCCGAAAGCGCTCGGCCCCGTCAGCCAGCCAGCCACCCGCGTCACCGAAGCTCACGTTCGGCCCGACTCCGATCCACCCGACTCTCCGGGACGGCATCGAGGCCACCCACAGGAAGCCCCGCGACCAGACACAGCCCGCCGCGACCGTGTGCATGGCGACGGCGAGCCGGCCGGGGTGCAGCGGACGCTCGATCCGGACCACATGGCTGGCGACCACCTCCCCCGCGCTGCGGACCGGCACCGCCACCGCACCCAGTTCGGCACGGACCGTGGATTCGTATTCGTCGAAGGTATCCGCAAGCTCCGGTCTGGAGAACCGAGCCAGCAGGCCGCCACCCACGGCCGTCGCACGGCTCTGCGGCGCAATGTGGCGTGCCAGCTCCACACCGGCGATCACGTCTTCGCTGATCACCTCCAGGCCAGGCTCATCGCTCGGATTCGCCAAGACATAGGTGTCGGCGAGCAGCAACTCCCCTACCAGGAACTCGCCGAGGCTCAGATCGTCCTCGGCGACCGCGATGTGCGCGTCCGCCAGGGTCTCCGCTGCCCAGAGTTGGTCCTCCAGACCGGCCGCATCGAGCGCGACCGCAACGGTGCCGATCGTCAGTCCGAGAGGCGCCAGCGAGGCCGGGTCGATCGCGGCACACCCGTCGAGCACCGTGTGGGCGCTCACTCCCAGCGGCAGCACGACCAGGATGTCGCGCGCCCAATCGGTACCGGCCAGATCGGGCAGCAGCCGGCTCAAGTCATCGACGATCGCACAGCTCAGGCAGCCTGTCGGAGCCGTGATCTGACTGGTGTCCAGGCGCAGTCCGTGCTGGCTGATCTCCCGCTCTGCGGACGGGATCGCCACCGCTGACCCTGGCTGCTGGGTGTAGCGGATCACCACCAGACGTGGACGATGCTGCGCCAGCCCGGCCAGTGCCGCGTCCTGCTCCCGAATCCCGAGGGCACTCGACGCCGATACGCGGATGATCATGATCGGCCTCCCTCCGGTGGAGGCAGCACGCCGGTCCGGTAGGCGCGGACGAGCCGACGCGGCACCTTGTAGACCACGCCGCGGATCCGTACCGGGACCAGGGCTATCGGGGCCGCCTGCCAACGGGCCCGGCGGTGCCGGGTGTTGCTGCGCGACATACGCCGCTTCGGAACCGCCATCACCAACTCGCCTTCGTGATGCCGGGCAGTTCGCCCCGGTGGGCCATCTCGCGGAAACGGATGCGACTGATCCCGGCCTTGCGGAGATAGCCGCGCGGCCGACCGTCCACGATGTCCCGATTGCGCAGCCGAGTGGGACTCGCGTCACGCGGGAGCTTGGCCAGCGCTGCCTGCGCGGCCTCGCGCTCCTGCTGGGTTGCTTGGCTGTCCCTGAGCACCATACGGAGGGCCTGCCGACGCTCGGCATAGCGGGCGACGATCTCGCGCCGCTGGTTGTTCTTGACGATCTTGCTGGTTTTGGCCATCGTTCAGCGTTCCTCACGAAAGTCGACATGCCGGCGGATCACCGGGTCGTATTTGCGCAGCACCAACCGCTCCGGGTTGTTCCGGCGGTTCTTGCGGGTGACGTAGGTGTAGCCGGTGCCGGCAGTGGAGCGGAGCTTCACGATCGGCCGGTTCTCCAGGCGGCGGGCCATCACAGCCTCCCGTCGCGGCGGAGGATGTCAGCCACCACGGCATCGATCCCCCGCTGATCGATGATCTTGATGCCGCGAGCACTCACCCGCAGCCGGACCGAACGCCGTAGTGACGGCACCCAGTAGGTCTTGCGCTGGATGTTGACATCGAAACGGCGATTGGTCCGCCGGTGGGAGTGGGAGACATGGTGACCGAAGCCCGGCTGCGCGCCGGTGACCTGACAACGTTGAGACACGCGTGCCAGTATAGCTATAAATGAAAATGACTGTCATTATGTTCCAGATGCGTCGTTCCGCCCGTCGAATCGAGAGGCATGCTCATGAAGAAGGACATCCACCCCCGCTACGAGCCCGTCGTCTTCCGCGACAAGTCAGCCGATCTGGCGTTCCTGACCCGCTCGACGATGACGTCAGACCAAACCATCGAATGGAGTGATGGCCGGACCTACGCGGTGATCGATGTCGAGGTCTCCTCCGCCAGCCATCCCTTCTACACGGGCAAGTCCCGGATCCTGGACGCAGCCGGTCAGGTGGAGAAGTTCCAGCGCCGCTACGGCCGCCCGTCCTGACCACGGTGAGGCGGTTGGTCGCCGACCGAGAATGTCTCGAGGAGCAGTTCATCGACCTCCTCGACGTCCAGTTCTGGCTCATGGGTCGCGATGTGGTCCATCCTGCGGGCAACCTCCTGGTCGCACTGGGACTCACCCGCGAGCGACCAGCGAATCCCGAGCTTCCGAGCCGCTACACCATGGCCGGTCAGGACGAGTTCGCCATCATCTGGCGATGCGGCCTCTTGCTCAGCACGGCGCACGGAGACGTGCTCTGCGTCCGGGGACTCACGCCCAGGCGCGTCGCGTACCGATGCCTGCACGACCTGTGGGATCCGAGACTGGTCCGGGCAGCCCATTCCCACGCCGCACCGTGCCAACCCCACCACCTCGCCGACGCGAGCACCTGGTTCGCCCGCTACGAAGTCGCGGTACGCGCTGCTGCCGGTGTGGATCACCGCTCGGCACCTTCGGATTCCACCGCCGAACTCGCCTCCCACCAGCGCAGTTGTCTGGACCGACCATGGGCAGCACTGGCGCGACGCGCGTCGCCTCGAGCGCCTGCCGAACTCGCGGAGCCAGCCGGCAGCGCGGCGACCTGACCATCCGTCTGCGATTCGAGTGGTGCCTAGATGTAGCTTCAGCGGCACGAAGCTACATCTGCGCACCTTTCAACCGCTGACCGAGCAGCCCAGTCCGGCGACTCGACTCGATCTGCCCAGCCTTCGGGTTCAGATGATGCGCTTGAGCCAGCCGTGCGTGTCCTCGGTCCGCCCGTACTGGATGTCCATCAGCGCCTTGCGAATCGCAGCCGTCGTCTCGCCGGTCTCGCCGGTGCCGACCACGACATCACCCTCGTCGTTGTGCAATGAGGCGATCGGCGTGACCACAGCGGCGGTACCGCAGGCGAACATCTCGGTGATCTTCCCGGACAACAGCCCTTCCAGCGTCTCGGCGACGCCGATCCGCCGCTCGACCGGAGTCAGACCCCATTCCGCCGCCAAGGTCAGGATCGAGTCGCGGGTGACCCCTTCCAGGATCGAGCCGGTCAGCTCGGGGGTGATGATCTCGCCGTCATCGGTGATCAGATAGACGTTCATCCCACCCAGTTCCTCCAGCCAGGTGTGCTCAGCAGCGTCGGCGAACATCACCTGCTCGCAGCCGTGCTCGGCGGCCTCCTGCTGAGCGATCAGGCTGGCCGCGTAGTTGCCGCCGCACTTGGCCGCCCCGGTGCCCCCTGGAGCAGCCCGGGTGTACGTGGTGGAGATCCAGATCTTGACCGGCTTCACCCCGGAGGAGAAGTAGGAGCCGGCCGGGCTGGCGATGCAGCAGTAGGTCACCCGATGCGCGGCCCGGACCCCGAGGAACGCCTCGGAGGCGAACATGAACGGCCGCAGGTAGAGGGTCTTCTCCCCTCCGGAGGGCACCCAATCGACATCGGCGGCAACCAGCGCCTCGATGCTGCCGATGAAATCCTCGGTGGCCAACTCCGGCAGCGCGAGCCGCTTCGCCGAGCGAGCGAATCGGGCCGCGTTCTGTTCCGGACGAAACAGCCAGACACTGTCATCGGCATGCCGGTATGCCTTCAGTCCCTCGAAGATCTCCTGCGCATAGTGCAGCACGGCGGTCGCCGGGTCGAGCGCGAACGGCCCGTACGGCACCACCGCCGCATCGTGCCAACCGTCGGCCAGCGTCCAGGTCGCCACCGCCATGTGATCGGTGAAATTGGTGCCGAACCCGGGGTTGTCGAGGATCGCGGCACGCTCACTCGCGGAGCGGGGATGAGGGTTCTTGCGCTGCTCGAACTCGAGCGCCAGTCGGTTGGTCAGGGTCACGGGCGTAGCCTCTCAGGAGTGCACGAGCGTTTCTGCGCGACATGCCCACTCTGGTAAGGCAGCACTGCGTCGCGTGAAATCACGACGAACGAGTGAGATCCGCGAAGCTCCGTGGACACGGAGCGCGGAGCGCGACAGGCAAACACAGTGGTCACGTTAACGCACCTCCTGAGACGGCCCGGGCGTGGTCGCCGGGCGTGGCTACGATGCGCCGGTGACCGCATCGACGAATGGAAAAGCCGTGAATCTCGCCGTCATCGGCGGGGACGGAATCGGACCCGAGGTCGTCGCCGAGGGACTGAAGGTCCTCGACGCGGTGACGGGCCCCGGCGTGGTCACCACCACGCACTATGACTTGGGCGCCAGCCGCTGGCAGCGCACCGGCGAGGTGCTGCCGGACTCGGTGCTGACCGAACTGGCCACGGCCGACGCGATCCTGCTCGGCGCGGTCGGCGCCGCACCCGGCGCCACGGACATCCCCAGCGGTCTGTTGGAGCGGGGTCTGCTCCTCAAGCTGCGCTTTGCGTTCGATCATGCCGTGAACCTGCGACCCAGCAAGCTCTACCCGGGCTCGGTCACTCCCCTGTCGCCCGAGGTGGTGGCGAAGGGCGAGATCGACTTCGTGGTGGTACGCGAGGGCACCGAGGGTCTCTACTGCGGCAACGGTGGCGTGGTGCGCGCCGGCACGCCGGCCGAGATCGCCAACGAGGTCAGCGTCAACACCGCGTACGGCGTCGAGCGCGTGGTCCGGGATGCCTTTGAGCGCGCCACCCGGCGCCGCAACAAGGTCACCCTGGTGCACAAGCACAACGTGCTGGTGAACGCCGGCGGGCTGTGGAAGCGGGTCTTCGCCGAGGTGGCCGCCGAGTATCCCGGTGTCACCACTGACTATCTGCATGTCGATGCCGCCACCATCTTCTTGGTCACCGATCCCGCCCGGTTCGACGTGATCGTCACCGACAACCTGTTCGGCGACATCCTCACCGACCTCGCCGCCGCGGTGACCGGTGGCATCGGCTTGGCCGCGAGCGGCAACATCAACCCGACCGGAGCCTTCCCGTCGATGTTCGAGCCCATCCACGGCTCGGCTCCCGACATCGCCGGTAAGCAGATCGCCGATCCCACAGCCACGATCTCCTCGGTGGCACTGCTGCTGGACCACCTCGGCATGCACGACGAGGCGGCCCGAGTGGAGCAGGCCGTGCTGGCCGACCTGTCCGCACGGACCGGCCACCGTCCGACCGCGGCAGTCGGCGACGCCATCGCTGCGCTGGTCTGAATTGCCTGACTCGCCAGCCCGGACTTTTGGTCCGAAAACCCCGTCACAGGTGGATTTCGGACCAAAAGTCGGCGCCGCTGCGCTGGTCTGACTCGCTGCGAGCTCCGCGCCTGAGGGCGCTACGCACGCGGCCGCTCGCCAGGAAGTCGGCTCCCTGCCACCTGGGTGGGTGCTGGCGGTTCAGATCAGTCCTGGTCGGCGGACCGGGGCTCTTCGACCTGACCTACCTCGTCCGGTACGAGAATCGACGGGGTGACCGAGTGCGCGCGGCGCGCCCGGCGACGCGGCTGCTCCGCGGTCGTCGAGGGCTGCGGGGTGGCTGCCCAATCGTCGGGATACATCTCGTACATGGCGGTTCTTTCTCGAGGTCGAGGTCAGGTGGACAACAGGAATGCTAGGACATCCGACTATTGGACGCCCTGGCATTTTCACCTTCTTTCCACATGCTGGACGATCGTGCCCATGAGCCCGCCGCGGTCCCGCACACTGGCGGGGTGAGTGCCCCTCCCGAGCTGCCTGAGCTGGTCATTCGTGCGCTGCGGATGTCACTGCACCGCGGCTACGTACAGGCCTCGCGAACCGAAACCGGCCGGCTGTTGGCCACGCTGGCCGCCACACGCAGCGGGACGATCGCCGAGGCTGGCACCGGCTGCGGCGTGGGCGCCGCCTGGTTGCGCAGCGGGGCACCGAAGGACACCCGAGTGATCACCGCCGAGCTCGATCCCGAACTCGCCCACTGCGTGATGGACATGTTCTCCGACGACGACATCGACGTCATCCATGCCGACTGGGCCGAACTCGGCCAGCACGGCCCGTTCTCACTGGTCTTCCTCGACGCCGGAAGCGCCGCGAAGTTCCCTCGGGAGCAGATCGTCGACCTGGTGGACACCGGCGGCATGATCGTGCTGGACGACTTCACCCCCTGCGCCAGCTGGCCCCCGCTGTCAGCCGGCCGGGTGGACGTGCTGCGCCAGGACTGGCTGGCCGACGAACGCTTCACCAGCGTGGACGTCATGGTCGCCGAGGACACCTCGGTGATCATCGCTGTGCGCCGCTGACCGGTTCATTACCTCGCCGGCGAATGCCACCGACCTGGCCCGCAACTCCGCATCCGTACCTCTCAACGCCGCACCATTTCGTGCCCACCCGATTCCGACTTCGCACCATTTCGTGCCCGCCCGATTCCGACTTCGCACCAACTACGTCTTCTGCGCATCAGGTGGGCGTGGTGCGCAGTCGCAGTAAATGGTGCGAAGTCGATGCGGGATCTGGGCGGTCGTTGGTAGAGGCGGGTGCAGGCAAGTCTCCTTCGGCCTGCCCGCTTGGCGCACGCAGGTGCTCGCGAGAAAGAGTTCTGGCACCTGTTTCGGCCGTGAACAGGTGCCTTGCCTCCTTCTCGATCAGCGATCCCACCTGACAGAGCCAGACGTCGCCGCTCCGGCGCCTATCTGTGGCCCGGCGGCGCGAGATGTACGCCGCACACGCCCGGTCGACGATCGTTCGTGGCCCGGCGGCGCGAGATGTACGCCGTGCGCGCCTGGTCGACGGTCGTTCGTGGCCCGGTGGTGCAAAACGTACGCCGCACACGCGCAACTGGTGGTCGTCGGTGGCCCGGCGGCGCGAAACGACTCAGCATCCCGTCAGAGCCGGGTAGATCTTTGGCCCGGCGGCGCCAGCCGGACCGGCAACCGCAGGTCACACCACCCCAATCCCCACTTCGCACCCACTGATGCCACCTCACACCAAGCACGCCTGGTGCGGAGAAGATGCAATTGGTGCGAAGTGGGTATCGGCGGGGATCGGCTGTGGCACTGGCATGGGGCATGGGCAGCGCCAGAGCGCGACCCACCGGACGACGGCACGCGTCACATAGGCTGTGCCGCGTGGCCCGGGGACGAAACAGAGCGATCAGGATCGGCGTCGGCATCCTGCTGATGGCCGGGTTCGTGCTGATCGTGTGGGGCGTCCTCACCCGGTACGCGGGTGTCTGGGGAGTTCCCTACTTCAGCTTCACCTCGGACAACGGTTCGCCGTGTGTCAACAAGCTCACTGGCTTCGTCTGCGAACCGCTGACGCTGGCCGACGTCCAATACTACAGCGACGCCGAGCTGCCGCCCGACACGAAGGTGATCAGCGGCACCTATACCGCCACCCACGACTACCTGCTGCGGGCCCGGCTCGAGGTCCCGAAGGAGTCCGCCGCGAAGGCGATGGCGGCGCTCGCCGATGAGTTCGGCAAATGCGTCCCCGGTCACCCGGTCCCCATGCAGACCAGCGAGCTGACCAAGATCTGCGTGCTGGCCAACGACGACGCGGTCAGCCAGCAGAAGGAGCCACCGAGCCGGCTGTACGTGATCGGCACCGGCGTACGCCGCGACGACGGCACCCGCGTCATCGACATGACCATCCGCTCGCGCTGAGTCGTGTTGTCGTCGATTCGCTGCTCCGCTGCGCGGGCGCTCACGACGGGCTCGCTCGGCTAGCGCCTCGCTCGGTGGGGTCGGCCAACTAGCCGAGCTAGGACGACAAAACCGCCCCCGAGTCCCGAAACCCGGAACCCGAGGGCGGTCTGAAGAAGGTCAGCCGCTGGCAAATCAGCGGGCGGCGGTGCCCTCCACGTAGTCGTCGTCGTGCGACTTGACCCAGGCCATCAGCCCGCGCAACTGATGCCCGGTGGCCTCGATCGGGTGCTGCTCGGCCTTGGCCCGCAGCTCCTTGAACTCCGGCGCACCGGCGTCCTGATCATCGATGAACCGCTTGGCGAACGCGCCGGACTGGACGTCGGCGAGGACGGCCTTCATGTTCTCCTTGACGTGGTCGTCGATCACCCGCGGGCCGGAGACGTAGTCGCCGTACTCGGCGGTGTCGGAGACACTCCAGCGCTGCTTGGCGATGCCACCCTCGTACATCAGGTCGACGATCAGCTTGAGCTCGTGCAGGCACTCGAAGTACGCGACCTCGGGCTGATAACCCGCCTCGGTCAGGATCTCGAAACCAGCCTGGACCAGCGCGGACGCGCCACCGCACAGCACAGCCTGCTCGCCGAACAGATCGGTCTCGGTCTCCTCGGTGAAGGTGGTCTTGATACCACCGGCCCGCAGACCGCCGATCGCCTTCGCGTACGAGAGCGCGAGCGGCCAGGCCTCGCCGGACTCATCCTTCTCGACCGCCACGATGACCGGGACGCCCCGGCCCTCGGCGTACTCACGGCGGACCAGGTGACCCGGGCCCTTGGGCGCGACCATGCAGACGTCAACGCCGGCCGGCGGCTGGATATAGCCGAACCGGATGTTGAAGCCGTGCGCGAAGAACAGCGCGTCACCCTCCTGCAAGTTCGGCGCGATCTCGTTGGCGTAGATGGTGCGCTGGTGCTGATCGGGCGCCAGGATCATGATCAGATCGGCCTCGGCGGCCGCGTCGGCGACACTGAGCACCCGCAGGCCCTCGGCCTCGGCCTTCGCCGCCGACTTCGAGCCCGGCCGCAGACCCACGCGTACGTCGACGCCCGAATCGCGCAGCGACAGCGCATGCGCGTGGCCCTGCGAGCCATAGCCGATGACGGCCACGGTGCGGCCCTGGATCACCGACAGATCGGCGTCGTCGTCGTAGAACATCTCTGCTGGCACTTTGGTGTTACTCCCTTGTCTACTGTGTTTGGGTCGGATGTTTGTGAAGAATCTGGGATGAACCGGTCAGACGGCCCGGACGTGCTTGAATCGTTCGCCGCGCTGCGTGCGGTCGGTGATGGAACGGTTGCCCCGCCCGACTGCGACCAGCCCGGACTTCACCAACTCGCGCACACCGTACGGCTCGAGCAGCTTGAGCATCGAGTCCAGCTTCTCGGGCACCGCGGTGGCCTCGATGGTGATGGTCTCCGAGTTGACGTCCTCGGCCTTCGCGCCGAACAGCTGGATGATGTCCAGCACCTGGCCGCGCTGGTCGGGGTCGACCTTCACCTTGACCAGGATCAACTCCCGGCGGACGGCGTCGCGCTCCAGCTCGACGATCTTGAGCACCTCGATCAGCTTGTTGAGCTGTTTGGTGAGCTGCTCCAGCACGTGGTCTTCGGTGGTGACCACGAGCGTGATCCGGGACATGTGCGGATACTCGGTGGGTCCGACGGCGAGCGACTCGATATTGAATCCGCGCCGCGAGATGAGCGACGCGACACGAGCGAGCACACCGGGCTTGTTCTCCACCAGCACGCTCAGCGTGTGGGTGGTCTCGGCCGTGGTGACAGTGGTGATGCTCACAGGTCTTCTCCGTCCCAGCGCGGGGCCATGTCACGGGCCACCTTGATGTCGTCGTTGCTGGCGCCGCCGGCGATCATCGGCCACACCATGGCGTCCTTGTGCACCACGAACTCCACCACCACCGGGACGTCGTTGATCGACAACGCCTTCTCGATCACGGAGTCGACCTCGTCGGGCTCCTCGGCCCGCAGACCGACGCAGCCCATCGCCTCGGCCAGCTTCGGGAAGTCCGGCACCCGGTTGGTCTTCAAGTCGGTGTTGGAATAGCGGCCCTCGTAGAACAGCGTCTGCCACTGCCGCACCATGCCCAGGCTCTGGTTGTTGATCACCGCGATCTTGACCGGGATCCCCTCCAGGGCGCAGGTCACCAGCTCCTGGTTGGTCATCTGGAAACAGCCGTCTCCGTCGATGCCCCACACCACCTTGTCCGGCTGGCCGACCTTGGCGCCCATCGCTGCCGGCACGCAGTAGCCCATCGTCCCGGCGCCGCCGGAGTTGAGCCAGCGACCGGGCAGCTCGTGGGGCAGGAAGTGCGCCGCCCACATCTGATGCTGACCGACACCCGCGGCGTAGTAGGCATCCGGCCCGGTCAGCTCGCCGATCCGCTTGATGACGTGCTGCGGTGACAGCGAGCCGTCGGCCGGCAGGTCGTACCCGGTCGGATAGCGACGCTTGACCTCCGTCAGATAGCGCGCCCAGTCCGCCACGTCGGGCAGCTTGTCGCTGCCACGCAGCAGACTGGTCAGCTCTTCGATGATCTCCCGGGCGTCACCGACGATCGGCACATCGGCATAGCGGTTCTTGGAGATCTCCGCCGGGTCGATATCGGCGTGGATCACCTTGGCCTCGGGCGCGAAGCTGGACAGCTGGCCGGTGACCCGGTCGTCGAAGCGAGCGCCGAGGGTGATCAACAGATCGCTGCGCTGCAGCGCACCGACAGCCGACACGTCACCGTGCATGCCGGGCATGCCCATGTTCTGCGGATGAGTGGCCGGGAAGCTGCCCAGCGCCATCAAGGTGGTGACCACGGGGATGCCGGTCAGCTCGGCCAGCTCCAGCAACTGCTTGGAGGCGCGGGACTTGACCACGCCGCCGCCCACGTACAGCACCGGGCGCTTGGCTGCGACGATCAGTCGGGCAGCCTCCCGCACCTGCTTGCCATGCGGCCTGGTCACCGGCCGGTAGCCCGGCAGATCCAGCTGACCGGGCCAGGTGAAGGTCGAGGTGCCCTGCAACGCATCCTTGGTGACGTCGACCAGGACCGGTCCCGGCCGGCCGGTGCTGGCGATGTGGAACGCGGAGGCGATCGCATGCGGGATGTCGGCCGCCTTGGTCACCAAGAAGTTGTGCTTGGTGATCGGCATCGTGATGCCGCGGATGTCGGCTTCCTGGAACGCATCGGTGCCGATGGCCGGAGAGGCGACCTGACCGGTGATGGCCACGATCGGCACCGAGTCCATATGGGCGTCGGCGATCGGGGTGACCAGATTCGTGGCGCCCGGTCCGGAGGTGGCCATGCAGACGCCGACCTTGCCGGTCACCATCGCGTAGCCCTGGGCGGCATGGCCCGCACCCTGTTCGTGCCGAACCAGGATGTGGCGTACAGACTGGGAGTCGTAGAGGGGATCGTAAGCGGGGAGGATCGCTCCGCCCGGGATCCCGAATACTGTGTCTGCCCCGGCGTGTTCGAGGGACTTCACCAGGGACTGGGCGCCGGTGAATTCACCGGCCGTGCCCGCGTCGGCCATCTGCCTACTCCTGTCGTGTTCCAAACCTTCTGAATGTTACGCCTGTGCATCGTCGGCCTCCTCCAGCCACGTGGCCGGCCAACAAAAAACCCCCGCCGCCGGAAGGCAGACGAGGGAAGCGCATCGGTGAGCTATCGGCTCAGCTGACGCGCTGACTAACTACGAGGAGGGACGTACGAGGCACCCGCCAACCATCGCCGATCACGGCGTCCAGGTCAACGTGACACCCGGGATGTCTTGACATTCGGAAGGACATTCGGACGTCCTAGTTGTTGACCGCCCCCTTTCCGGGACAGAGGTGCGGCTCAACTCGCGCAAGACGGCGTGTCGGAGGGTTTCGCTGGATTGAGCCGCAGGTTTGTCCCCGATCGGCTGGGTAGCATCGGTGGATGGCGGGCCGACGGGCGCTTCGATTCTGGCGCGACTGGCCGATAGGAAGCCTCTCGGCAGCTTGCGTGGCAACCGTGTGCCTGGCAACTGCGTGTACGGCCGCGCCCGACGGATCGCGGGCCTCGAACCCGAGCGAATCGTCGCCGCCCTCGGGAACCTCGAGCGCAATACCGGCCACGACATCGACCCCGCGCGTCGATCCGGCACCTCCTATTCCGTCTCCGACGCCGACCTCGCCAGGGCCGACCAGAACGCCGAAGCCGAAGTTCGACACGCGGGATGTGCTGGCTGACATCGAGACCCTGGCCGGCGACATCGGCCCGCGCGAGGCCACCTCCAAACGGTTCGCGAAGGCAGCCGACCTGGTCAGCAAGCGGTTCCGCACCCTCGGGTACGAGGTCAGCACCGAGTCGGTGAAGGTGCCGGCCGGCAACTCCTGGGGTACGCCGGTGAAGGCCGGCACCTCGCGCAACGTGATCGCCGATCCATCGGGCTTCGACGACCGGAAACCGCATGTGGTGGTGGTCGCCCATCTGGACACGGTCGCGGTCGCACCGGGTGCAGAGGACAACGCATCCGGGGTCTCGGTGATGCTCGAGCTGGCCCGGATGGCGGCCGCCGCGCCGCCCGACACCCCGGTCCGGTTCATCGCGTTCGGCGCCGAGGAACCGCGCGGCTCCGGCGACGCACTGCATCACTTCGGCTCCCAGCAGCACGTGGCGAAGCTGTCGAAGGCCGAGCGCAAGGCGATCGTCGCCGCGGTCGCTCTTGATCGCGTGGGTGTGCGGGCCTCCTACGTGCCCGTCTGCTCGGCCCGGACCAGCGGAAACAAGTTGCGAGCCGAGGTCCGAGCCGCGGCGAAGAAGGCCGACGTGCCTACTCGCAGCTGCAGCGGGAACACCGCCAGCGACCACTGGTCGTACACCAAGGCAGGCATCCCGGCGATCCGGCTGGGCAGCATCCCGTACGCCGGCTACCACTCCCCCGCTGACACGCCTGACGTGGTCGACCGTCGCCAACTCAGACGGGTCGGCGCCGTGATGTGGGCCTGGTTGCAGAGCCTTTGATCAAGACGGCCTCTTTGATCACGGACGGGCGAACGGTCCGCGGCTCGTCGACCAGACATCGGCAAGGATCCGTTCGGCCTGTCGGCCTTTGACCACTTTCGGCACGAAACGGGAGTCGAGTCGGTACGGGACCGGTTCGACCGCCTTGACGGCACCGCCCCAGAGCACGATCTCGACGAAGATGCCCTCCATCGTCTTGGTCTGGAAGTCCATGTCGAAGACGAAGTTGCCGAGCGAGTGCACGACCACCGCGCCGCTCATCTGCTCCCAGCCCTGCACCCAGTGCGGATGACCGCCGATCACCAGATCCGCACCGGCTTTGGCGAAGGCGCGGGCGGCACTTCGCTGACTGGCCTCGGGCACATGGGTGTACTGGGTGCCCCAGTGCGGGATGACGATGACCACATCGACCCGCTGGCTGAGCTTGGCGATGTCGCCGGTGATCCGGTCCAACTGCCGCTCGTTCAGCGGACCGGTCCGCGGCGGCATGTTCAACCGGTTGGTGCCGCCGCGATCTGCGGTGGCTGCGGGGGTCTCGCCGATCGACTCGGTCGCGATGAACCCCACCCGTACGCCGTCGCGGGTGATGATCACCGGCCGACGCGCCTCTTTCAGGTCTCGACCGGCACCCACGTATGGGAGGTCGGCGTCCCGGAGGGTGGCGAGGGTCTGTCGCAGCGCCCGCTGGCCGTAGTCGCCGAGGTGGTTGTTGGCCAGCACCACCGTGTCGAATCCGGCCAGTCTCAGGCCCTTGATGATCGCGGGGTCGGCGTGGAAGGAGTCGCCGCCCTGGGTCGGCGAGCCGTCATCGGACAGGGTGGATTCGAGATTGCCGACGGTGATTTCAGCGCTGGCCAGCCGTTTCGCCGTCGATCGCAGCGGTCGGATCGGGTCATCGCCGGATGCCCGGGCGACGCGTCGTCCGAGCATCACATCGCCGACGATCGTGACCGTGGTGACCTGGGGTTGGCGAGTGCTGGCGGCGGTCCGCAGCGGATAGCGAGCCGGATCGCGCAGCGGGTGTCGGCTGCCGACGGTGAGGACGCGAACCGTCGCATCCACCACCTCGGCAGGCACCAGAGCGAGGAGGCTGTCGTCGGCGCGGACGTCTTTCAGCAGTGCTCTGGCTCCTGCTGCCGTGGTGGCGAGACGGACCTTGGCGCGGCCGCCACCGGGCTGCTCCAGCTCTGCCCACCGGATGGTCAGCTTCTGGTTGCGGGCTGCGCGATCGGACAGGGAACGTGCTGTCCTGGTAGGGACATCAGCCACCGTCCGGGTGGCGTGCACCGTCAGTACCAACGGCTGAGTGAGAGCCTGAGGAGTCGGGGTGACGGCAGTCGGGGTAGTAGGCGCGGTCGAGCCATCGGGCGTCACCGTGCCGGCCGGCGTCGACGGGTTGGGCGCTGCGCTCGTGGATGGTGAGGACTGGCGACCAGGTTCACCCGGCTGACCGGCCGTGCAGGCCGTCAGCGCAGCCAGGACCACCACCGCGGCGAGCACCCGCGCTCTCATGCCGGCCAGAGTAGGCGGGCACCGCAACGATCACGGCCGGTCGAGCAGCAACTCCGCCGAGTCCAGATACGACCGGGCGACCGTCTCGGCGCCGAAGCCGAGGACATAGAGCCCGGTGGAGACTCGCTCGACGAAAGCCCATTGCCAGATTCGCTCGGCAACGACACCGGTCCGGGCTGCGAGCAGGGCGGCATACGACTCCACCAGCGGGCGACCCTCCCGCAGCACGGCGGCGGAGAAGTCGCGCATGGTGACGCCGAGGTCGTAGGCCCGATCCGCGACGAAGCCGTCCGGGTCCACGAAGCGATAGCCGATCTGGTCGTTCCGCCCGGACCGTTTGGCGGCGAGTGCATTGCCGGGATGGGGGTCGCCATGGACGACCACCAGCGCCTCGGCAGGTGGATCTGCCAACTGCTCCGCGTAGCGCAGGGCCTGGTCGCGTACCTCGGTCGGGCAGGGGCGGTCGAGCTGCTCCCAGTGCTCGCTGATCAGGTGCGCCAGACCGACAGCCTTGTCCGCCTCGGGCGGCACCCGATCCAGGCCGGTCGGCTGCCAGGCGATCGCCAGCGTGTCGGCGAGGATCGCCAGTTGGTCTCGGCCCGGCAGGCCACGGTTCTGCAATGAGGCACCGAGCTCCTCCAGCAGCATGGCCCGCCGGTCGAGATCGGATCGCAGCAATCGGGCGTATCCACGACCGTCGGCCACCTGGAGCACGCGGATCTGGTCGGCCAATCCGGTGTCATCGAGCACCACCTTCAGCACCGCGCGTGACCCGGTCGCCGTCGTAGCCCGAACGACGTAGGAGTTGCTGCCACCGGGCAGATCCGCGCCCAACTCCAGGCTCCAGTCGCGCGCCAAGCCCGCGAGCACTTCCGGCAACGCCTCCGCCCAGGCAACACCCGCGGCGCCGAGTGCTGCCAGACGTGCCCTGGTCAGGGGCTGCAACCGGATCCTCATGAGACCTGCGAGCGGACGCGGGCGGCGTAAGCAGCAGGGGTCTCGCCCAGCATCTCGACGAAGGTGTTGGTGAGGTGCGCCTGGTCGTAGAAGCCAAGTCGGATCGCCAGTTCGCTGAGATCAACGCCGGGATCACATTCCAGTGCCAAGACTGCTTCTTGCAGTCGAAACCGAGAGAGCACCCATTTCGGACCGACGCCGATCTCGCGGCGGAAGCGTCGTTGCAAGGTCCGCTCCGACAGTCCGACCGCGTGAGCAACCTGGTCGACCCGAACCAAGGTGGAATCGGTCGCGATCCGGTCGACGACGGGACCGATGCCAACTGACATCTTGTCAGGACGATGCCCTTCCAATGCACTCCGCAGTTTCCGCAGCACCTCCGCGGGCTCAGCGTCGGGCGTCATTCCGGCATGCAGCGAGCCGATCTCGGCTCCGAGCAGGTCCCTGACCGGCTGCACCGTATCGGTCAAGGTTGCGGCATCCAGCCTGGACCAGGCGTGGAAGCCATCCGGCCGGAAGCGCGCTCCGACTACTCCGCCTCGGCCAGTCAGGGTCACCCGGAACACCCGGCTCACCACGCCGTGCAGCAGCGTCGCCGGCATCGGGTAGCCGTGCCGTACCGATCCTTGATCGCCCCACTCGACGGTGACGTGCATCGCCGGGAAGGAGATGACGCTGGACTCCAGCGGTCCGGCACCGCCGCGATCCCAGGTGACACTCCAGAAGTGCTCGACCCACGGCGCCAGCACCGCGCCAGGCGGATAACGATGCGTGGTGAAGGCACCGACGCTGCCCGGCCGACGCACCAGCCCACGCTCCGGCGTACTGCTCATGGCACGAACGCTAATCGACACCACAGACACCCGATGCCTCAAGTGAGAGCTGCTCGATCTTGTCGGATCTGCAATACCAGCAGATCGAGCGAGACCGACAATCCCGAGCAACTTCGTGGCGCCTGGCGGGTCTTTCCAAGAAGTACGTCACTCTGGCGGAGCAGGCTGGTCGGATGACTGAGATTCCTTACCGCCCCGCCGGTTACTCGACGCTGACCCCGTTCCTGTGCGTCTCCGACGGCGCGGCGGCCATCGACTTCTATTGCGCGGTGTTCGGCGCGACCGTGGTGAGCCGGATGAACCTCCCCGACGGCAGGGTCGCCCATGCCGAGCTGCAGCTCGAAGACGGCCGACTGCAACTGGGCGACGCCATGGCCGAGTACGGCCTGGTCGCCCCCACCGAGGGTCCGGTGACCGGCTCGATCGCCATCTATGTACCCGACGTCGACGCGACCACCAAGCTGGCTGCCGACCGCGGTGCGACCGTACGCGAGCAGCCCAGCACCTTCGTCACCGGCGACCGGTACGCGTCCGTGCTGGACCCGTACGGGCATCGCTGGTCGATCATGACCCGGGTCGAGGACGTCTCCGACGAGGAGGCTGAGCGGCGGGTCGCCGAGTGGGCCGCCACGGAGATGTCGTCGTCCTGAGCGCCCCAAGCCGGCCACCACAACGCAAAGTCGCGTTGAGGACGAGTGGACTCGCGTTGCTAGCTGGGCACGGGACCTCAGCGAACCGAGTGGGCCGCCTTGGTCCGCGACTTCACGGTCACCCGGAAGCCCAGATAGCGCCGAAGCAGCAGCCGGATCTGAGCGTCGATGGCCGGCGCGCAGAAGAAGATCGGGCCGACCAGCGGCAGGCAGATCCACTCCCCCACCATCTTCACCCAGGCACGCCGAGGACGTTCCGCGGGGCGCGGGGGCAGTAGCCGGATGCCTACGACGGCCGAGATGACCAGGCTGAGCGGCGCGATGATGAAGGCCACCAGGTTCACCATGCCGGCGATCTCGGACAGCATCAGGCTGGAGTGGGTGTAGATCGGCTGCAGATAGGTGCTCGTCATGCGCAGCGCGAACAGCATCAGCGGCACAGTCGCCCAGAGGTGGAACTGGGTCACCTGCTGCAGCGTCAGGAAGGCCTTCTCCCGCCACGGAATGCGCCCGTTGCGCAGGTTCTGCTCCATCAGATACGGGAAGTCGATCACCCCGTAGGACCAGCGGCGGATCTGCTTGTACTGCTCCTTCATCGTCGCCCACCAGCTGTGCGACTGGACAGCGTCCAGATAGACCGGCAGGTGCAGCGGCAAGGTCTTGGCCCGACCGTCGGTCTCGTAGTACATCCGCCAGAACTGACGCGAGTCGTCCGGAATCACGTTGGTGGACCAGAAGTCGACGCTGGCCAGGGCCTTCATACCGAGCGCGTGCGAGGAGAAGATCCGCAGCCGCTCCGGGCGGGTCGAGTCGGCCAGCGTCCACATGCTTGCGACGTAGCCGACCAGGCGAGACGCGGTCGGCACCTCCCAGGCGTTGTTGTGGAACAGCAGCACCGGCTGATAGCTGTCGACATCCCGATCCGGGTTGGTCAGGTAGGTGTAGGTGAGCACCTTGAAGTAGTGCGGGCTGGGCCGGGTGTCTGAGTCAAACGCCGACACGATGACCTGCTCGTCGGCGATCCCGTGACGATGCAGCTCCTGGCGGGCCAGCTGGGCACCCCAGCTGATGTTGGCGCCCTTCACCTTGCCCTCGCCGGGCAGCCCGTCGGGATGCTGCGTAGCCAGGAAATGACCGAATCGATGCGTATAAGCACTCTCGATCGCTGCGATCTCGGTCGGCCCCCAGACCGGTGAGCGCGCCTCGAAGGTCAGGCAGACCATCAGCCGATCGCTCGGGAAGTCGGCCTCCAGGATCGCCTCCAGCGACTGCTCGATGATCTCGGTGGACTCGCTGTAGACCGGGATCACGATCAGGTGATGCATGCTGTCCGGCGCCGGGACATCGGCACCGCTGTGCACCCACGCATTGAGCGCGTGCAGCTCCTCGACCTCCGACTTGGTCAGATCGGGGCGGTCGACCAGCTCGTGGATCCGCGCGTACGGGTCGGTGAGGTTGTGCAGCCGCTCATCCCAGTCGATCGCGCGGTAGCGCTTGAGGGTGCGGAACTCCCGCAACTGCCGGAAGGCGAGGCTCAGCGAGGCACCCAGCCAGAACAGCACGTACGCGCTGAAGGCCAGGTACGCGATGGTCGGCGAGACCAGCAGGAGCAGCACCGGCACCAAGATGGGCAGCACCAGCATCACGGCAGGCAACGATTCCAGCACCCGTTGGGTCTGATAGGAGCCACGTGTCGTCCGCGGAGTCTCGGCGCTGGTGTAGAACCCCGTCGCGATGGCGGAATCGGTGATCGCAGAACTCCTCGGTCTCAGGCCGTCCCGGGCGTGGTGGGGGCGCGGCGGTTGTCTTCGTCGGCTAGTGCAGGCGACTCAATGGTCACCACGTCACTTCAGCAAGGATATCCGACGGATGGGCCGAGACTCGAACGAGAAACGCCCAAAACCGGCACCCGTGACGAAATTCACCGTGTCTTCGTCACTCGCTGTGAGACGGCCGCTCGCGACGGGGCTCACTCGCTAACGCTCGTTCGGAACCGGCGGCTCGCGACGGGCTCGCTTCGCTGACGTTCGCTCAGCGGCAGGGGTGGCCGCCCTTGACGCAGGTGCGACCATACCGCCAGGTCTCGTTGAAGTGGGCGCGGAACCCGTCGTACAGCGGGTGGCTGGCGGCCAACTCGGGCGTCATTTTGACGAAGATCTCGTCGTTGGTGGTCAGCGCACTGGTGCTCCAGTTCTGCGAGCCGGTGTAGACCCGGTACTCGTAGCGCTTGCCGAACTTGCCGTACACCAGGAAGTACTTGTCGTGCACAGCGGGCGCTCGGCGGATGCTGACGCCGGCCTTGATGAGTGCGTTGTAGACCCCGCGATCCATCTCGATCTTGCCGCCGGAGGAACCGATCACCATCCACACCCGGCACTTCTTGGCGCGCAGGCTCTTGACCAGTTTGAGCAGGGCCGGCCGGCCTGCGGTGACGAAGTTCATCCCGATCCGCACCTGGCAGTTGGCATTCGGCTTCACGTCGTTGAGCCTGGCGACGACCGTGTCGGTCTGGCCCCGACCCTCGGGCGATGCATAAACGGTTGCCGTGGACGCCTGGTAGTAGCCGCGTCCCGACTTCGCGTTGTAGTAGTCGTTCCCGGTGTAGTGACGGCGGTTCCACAGGTCGGTGAAGTACTTGTTCAGCCCTGTGACCAAGGCGGCGTCGCCATACACAGTGATGGCGTTGTTGCTCTGGTCGGAGCCGGAGGCGTACGTCATGTTCGCCGAGCCGAACCAGACGACGTTGGACCGCCGCACTCCCTTGGGATCGGTGGTCGAACTGAAGGTGAACATCTTGACGTGCAGGTCGCCGCTGTCACTGGTGCTGATGCAGCCTCCGCCGGCCTTGGTCGGGCTCTCGTACTCCGCCGGTAAATAGCCGCAGAAACGGTAGTTGGACAGTTCTGCCGCGATCGACAGCGCCTTGCCCGTGAGCGCCTGATTCTTGCCGTCGCTCAGCGCCAGCACGGTGACACCCCGCCGCTCGGCGGCGACCAGGGCCTTGGCCACCGGCTGCACGGACAGGGAGTAGATCGTGCCCCGGATCGTCGAGCCGGCCGGTGCGTTGTCGATCAGCCGCACGACCTCATCGAGGATCGTCTTGTCACGACCGTCGTTCGCCTGCGGGTTGGCGAAGTGCGCCCATACCGGGTGGCCGGCGATCGTCGTCCGGGCGGGCGGTGTGACAGGGGTGACCGGTGCGGCCTCGGCGCGGGGCGAGTTGACCTCGGCGACTCCGACCAACGGGACGAGCACGAGTAGGGCGATCAGGCCCACGAGACGGGTAGCTGCGCTGCGGTGACGCCGCATGATGCTCCTTGCTGTCGTCAGTTCTCCTGGCCCCCGGACCCAGCCGACCCTAAGGTCGTTCACTGTCGTCACGCAAGCCACGGGAGCAACAGGAGCAACAAAAGCAAGCCGACACGCCGCCGCACCTCGCCCTCTTCTTGAGAGTTAGCTGCAGACGGCGCCCACATTGGCCGAACGCACCAACTTGGCGTATTTGGCGAGCACGCCACGGCGGGCCGGGCGCGGGGTCGGTGTCCAGTCGGCCCGTCGGCGCTCCAGTTCCTCAGGATCGGCGCCCAGCTCGAGCGTGCCATTGGCCACGTCCAAGGTGATCGGATCGCCGTCCTGCACCAGGGCGATCGGTCCGCCCTCGGTGGCTTCCGGGGCGATGTGGCCGACGCAGAGACCGGTGGTGCCACCGGAGAATCGGCCGTCGGTGATCAGCATGACGTCCTTGCCCAGTCCGGCGCCCTTGATCGCCGCGGTGATGGCCAGCATCTCGCGCATTCCCGGACCGCCCTTGGGGCCCTCATACCGGATCACCACCACATCGCCGGCGACGACGGTGCCGTCCTCCAGCGCGTCCATGGCGGCGCGCTCGCCGTCGAAGACTCGCGCGGTCCCCTCCCACACCGACGTGTCGAAGCCGGCGCTCTTCACCACCGCACCTTCGGGAGCCAGTGAGCCCTGCAAGATGGTGATGCCGCCGGTCGGGTGGATGGGATTCGACAGCGCCCGCACGATCGTCCCGTCGACGTCCGGCGGCGCGATGTCGGCCAGGTTCTCCGCCATCGTCTTGCCGGTCACCGTCAGGCAGTCGCCGTGCAGCAGTCCAGCCTCCAGCAGAGACTTCATCACCACGGGCACACCGCCGACCCGGTCCACGTCGTTCATCACATACCGGCCGAACGGCTTCAGGTCGCCGAGGTGCGGCACCTTCTTGCCCACCCGGACGAAGTCGTCGAGGGTCAGATCGACCTCCGCCTCGTTGGCGATGGCCAGCAGGTGCAAGACCGCGTTGGTGGAACCGCCGAAGGCCATGGTCACCGCGATGGCGTTCTCGAACGCCTCCTTGGTCAGGATCTGCCGGGCAGTGATGCCCTTGCGGAGCAGTTCGACGGCGGCCATGCCCGAACGGCGGGCGAATCCGTCGCGACGCCGGTCCACGGCGGGTGGCGCAGCCGAGCCGGGCAACGACATGCCGAGCGCTTCCGCGGCCGAGGCCATGGTGTTGGCGGTGTACATGCCACCGCAGGCGCCCTCACCGGGACAGATGGCCTTCTCGATCTCGGTCACCTGCTCGCGGGTGATCAGACCCTTCACGCAGGCACCGACCGCCTCGAAGGCGTCGATGATGGTGACGTCCTTGTCCCCCACCCGGCCGGGCATGATGGTGCCCGCGTACAGGAACACCGACGCCAGATCCAGCCGGGCGGCCGCCATCAGCATGCCGGGCAACGACTTGTCACAGCCGGCCAGCAGCACCGAGCCATCCAGCCGCTCGGCCGACATCACCGTCTCCACCGAATCGGCGATGATCTCCCGGCTGACCAGTGAGTAGTGCATCCCCTCGTGGCCCATCGAGATGCCGTCCGACACGGAGATGGTGCCGAACTCCAGCGGGTAGCCGCCGGCCGCGTGCACGCCGTCCTTGACCGCCTTGGCCAACCGGTCCAGGGACAGGTTGCACGGGGTGATCTCGTTCCAGGACGAGGCGACCCCGATCTGGGGCTTGGCGAAGTCCTCGTCGCCCATACCGACCGCACGAAGCATGCCACGTGCGGCAGTGGCCTCGAGCCCGTCGGTCACCACCCGCGAGCGTGGCTTGATGTCGACCCCGCCAGGCGCAGAGTCGGCGGCAGAGGAGGTTTCGGTGATGGTCTGGGGGGTCATGGCGGTCAGGTTACCGCCGCGACTTCACGGTTCCGATGCGCGACCAGCATCTGCCAGCCGAGGCCGACGATGAGGGCCACCCCGAGCAGCGGCCCGAGGTTGGCGACGATCTGCTGCAGCAGCGTGAAGCTCCGCTCCTGGCCTCCGCCGTACGGCAGCAGAGCCAGCGGCAGACAGGCGGAGACCCACAGCACCCAGGCACCCCCGAGCAGTCGCACCCAGCGCGGTAGCGTCCGTCCGAGCACCACGGCTACGGCCATCGGCAGGATCCAGACGTAGTGGTGGGTCCACGACAGCGGGGAGGCCAGGCAGGTGCACAGACCGACCAATGCCACCGCGAACGTCTGCTCGCCCGCCCGCCACCACTGGCACGCGACGAGGGTGCCGAGCAGCGCGACCAGCCCACCGACGGCCAACCCGAGCAGGGTGAGCTCCCTGGTCTCACCGATCAGCCGGTAGATCACGCCGAGGAACGACTGGTTCCCGGCATACAGCGGCGAGGCCGTACGCGTGTCACCACCCGACAGCCCGAACCAGAACTGCCAGGTCTGGTTCCACTGGAAGACGGCTCCGACCAGGGTGAAGGCCGCAAAGCTGATGATCGCGGTCCAAGCCATCCGCTTCTTGCCGAGCAGGAAGGCGAAGACCACGAACAACGCCGGGGTCAGCTTGATGGCCGCGGCGAGACCGATCAGGGCGCCCTGCGGGATCCGGCGCTTCTGATGGGGCCGGTCAGGGAGCAGGTCGGCCACCACGAGCGCCATCAGCATCGTGTTGACCTGCCCATAGCCCAAGGTCGTGCGGATCGGCTCGACCGCCAGCACCACGACGACACCGATCAGTCCGAGCACCCAGCCACGCGGGACGCCGCAGCGCTTCAGCACCGACTGCTGTGCCCAGACGAGCAGGAAGGTCCAGGTCAGCTGCCACAGCCAGTAGGCGCCGACGGCCAGCGGCACCATCAGGATGGCCGCGATCGGGGGGTAGATGAAGTAGAGGTTCCACCCTGGCGTCGTGGTGGCGTAGATGTCCTTGCCGGCCAGCATGTCGTTGACCGCGTACACGTACACCTGCAGGTCGATGGTGGACGGCTGCCACGGCCACGCGATCCCGTGGGCGATCACCCAGGGCAGCAGGAGCACGGCGACCACGAACGGCGGCCCCAGCTCGATCACCCAGCGCCACACCGGATGCTGTGGACCGGGGTTGACCAGGCGCAGCCCGGAGGCCGACCCGCCGTCGGAGCGCGGAGCGCGACCACGAGCACTGCTCACGCTGTGATCTCGGCGTGCACCGCATCCAGGTCGGCGGCAGCCTTCGGGTCGGGTCCGATCAGGTTCCGCAGACCCGGCTTGTCCGCATAGCGGGGAATGAGGTGCACATGCAGATGGAACACCTCCTGACCGGCGACCGGCTTGGCCGAGGAGAGCAGATTGAGCCCGTCCGCGTGCAGCTTGTCGACCAGCAGCCTCGCGGTCGCGTCGATCGCGGGACCGATGGCGGACAGTTGCGGCGGATCGGTGACCAGATCCGCGACGTGCTCGCGGGGAATCACCAGGGTGTGGCCTCGAGACCAGGGCCCGACATCGAGGAAGGCAACGGCCTTGTCATCGGCATACACCTGACGCGACGGGATGTCACCGACGATGATCTTGCAGAAGATGCAGCTCGGGTCGCTCGTCATGCCCGGTCTCCAATCACGTCGCGCTGGATCACATTGTGCTGGATCACGTTGTCCAGGGGCTCGCCGGCGACGAAGCGCCGCAGCTGCGCGGCTACCAGCCGATCAGCCCGCGGCCAGAACGCCGAGCTGGCGCCGCCCACGTGCGGGGAGATCAACACGTTCGGGAACTGCCAGAGTGGATGGTCGGCCGGCAGCGGCTCGGGTTCGGTGACGTCCACGGCGGCTCGGATCCGGCCGGTCGCGGTGGCGGCGACCAATGCATCGGTGTCGACCAGGCGACCACGGGCCATGTTCACCAGCAGTGCGTCGTCCGGCAGCCGGGCCAGCAGGTCGGCGTCGATCAGGCCGTCGGTCTCGGGGGTGAGCGGTGCGATGACGATGGCCACGTCTGCCTCGGCCATCAGCTCCGGCAGCTCAGTGGTCGCCTGGACGCGCGGCTCACCGTCGCGGGCGCGACGCGCCACCCGGGTGATCGAGGCAACCTCGAATCCGGCGAGCCGACGCTCGATGGCCTCGCCGATCCGGCCGTACCCGATGATCAGCACCCGCTTGTCGGCCAGCGCACTGCCCATGATCGGCTCCCACCGGCCCGCGGGCTGCTGACGAGCGAAGGCATCCAGATGCCGGCCGCTGGCCAGGGTCAAGGCGATGGTCAGCTCGGCGGTCGAGGCATCGTGCACACCGGCGGCATTGCAGAGGGTGACACCAGCCGGCACGTGGGGCAGGAAGTTCTCATATCCCGCGGTCAGGGTCTGGATCACCCGGAGGCCGGACATCTCCGGTGCTCGGGCAAGCACCTCCTCCCCCTTCATGTACGGCAGGACGTAGAACTGCACATCACCGACGGAGTCGGGGAGGTCGTCGCCGTCGGCGCGGTAGCACTCCACCCGTACGCCGTCCGGCAGCCCGCCGAGCCGCTCCGCAGCCTCTTCCGGCGAGGCATACGGCAGCCACGCCACGATGTCGCCCATGCAGTTCTCCTCCTTGATGGTCAGCTGCCGACGCTAGCCGCCGGCACTGACAGCCGAGGGCAGCCGGACTGGGTAGCCCGCGTCGGCGAGGGCCTGCTTCACGTCGGCGATCCGGAGCGTACCGAAGTGGAACACGCTGGCAGCGAGCACCGCATCTGCTCCGGCCGCCACCGCCGGTGGGAAGTCCTCGGCTCGGCCGGCGCCGCCGGACGCGATCAACGGTACGTCGACGACCTGCCGGACCGCCGCGATCATCTCCAGATCGAAGCCGGCGGTGGTGCCGTCGGCGTCCATCGAGTTGAGCAGGATCTCCCCTACCCCCAGATCGACGCCTCTCTTGGCCCACTCGATCGCGTCCAGGCCCGCGCTCTTGCGGCCGCCGTGAGTAGTCACCTCGAAGCCGGAGGGCTGCTCGGGGCTGCGTCGGGCATCGACCGAGAGCACCAGCACCTGGTTGCCGAACCGCCGGGTGATCTCGGCGATCACCTCGGGACGGTGGATCGCACCGGTGTTGATGGCGACCTTGTCCGCGCCTGCCCGGAGCAGTTGGTCGACATCACGCACACTGCTGACCCCGCCGCCGACGGTGAGCGGGATGAACACGGTCTCCGCAGTCCGGCGGACCACCTCGAGTGTGGTCTCCCGGCCCTCGACCGAGGCGGAGATATCGAGGAAGGTCAACTCGTCGGCGCCCTCGGCGTCGTACACCCCACCGAGCGCGACCGGGTCACCGGCATCGCGCAGGTCGACGAAGTTGACGCCCTTGACGACTCGGCCGTCATGGACGTCCAGACACGGGATGACGCGGACTGCCACACTCACGGCAGAAACCCTAACCGCCCCCGGCGGGCGACGACCGTTATCGAAAATCCGCCACACCGGAGATCAGGCTGTCTACAGCCTGCCGGTCTTTGCCGCCTGCGGCAGGATGCAGTGGTGGCCGATGAGGTGAGCCAACGCCGGGCGATCAGGCCCGGCGAGTCGACCGAGCCCAGGATCGAGCGGCAAGGGCGGATCTGGCGGATTCGTTCGCTGCCGGCCGCCCGGCAGGTCCTCCGAGCCCGACACGCGACGACCCAGGCGGGATTCACCGCCGAGTTCATCCCGAAGGGGCGCCTCGAGCATCATCCGATCCTCATCTCGGACGGTCCCTTGCACGATGAGCAGCGCTCCAAGGTGGCCCGCTTCTTCGCGCCCGCCGTGGTCGCCGATCGACATCACGCACACCTGGTCGAGTGCGCCGAACGGCTGCTCGCCCAGGCCTGCACCGAAGACACGATCAGTCTGGACGAGCTGGCCCTGCACTACTCGGTGGAAGTGACAGCCCGGATCGTCGGTCTCACCGAGCGACCGGTCCCGAAGATGTCGCGACGCCTGGTGGCCTTCTTCCGGCAGCCACCGCTCGACATCACCCGCGCCGATCTCGGCCGGACCCGGCGGCAATGGCTGCAGGCGGCGGTCAACGGCCTGGCCCCGATCGCACAGTTCTATCTGGCCGATGTCCGCCCGGCGATCCGTCGCCGTCGCCGGAGCCCGGCCGACGACGTGATCACTCATCTGATCGCCGAGGGCTACACCGATCTGGACATCCTCGTGGAGTGCGTCACGTACGCGACCGCAGGCATGGTCACCACCCGCGAGTTCATCACGATGGCGGCCTGGCACCTGCTCGAGGACGCTCCGCTGGCTGAGCGCTATCTGGCGGCCGACACGACCGAACGACACGCCATCCTGCACGAGATCATCCGGCTGGAGCCGCCGGTCGGTCATCTGTACCGACGCGCCGTCAGCCCCATCGAGATCGACGGCAACGGCAACGGCAACGGCAAACAGGCGACCATCCAACCCGGCGATCTGATCGACGTCTGCATCCGGCAGGCCAACGCCGACGCGGCCACCGTGGGCACCGAGCCGGAGCGGCTGTGCCCCAGGCGACCGCTACCGCCGGGCGTCAACGCCGCCGGCCTCACGTTCGGGGACGGGGCGCACAAGTGCCCCGGACAGTCACTGGCGATCACCGAGACCGAGGTGCTGCTGACCAGGCTGCTGGCCCGCCGCCCGACGATGCTCACCCATCCCGCCGTCGGTTGGGACGCGCTGATCGAGGGATACACGCTCCGCGGGCTACGGCTGAGCTTGGCGCTCTGACCGTTGTCCAGAGTTTGTCCAACCCCTAGGGTGGTCAGAACTGCTGTGCCAGCGGCCCCGCATCGCGCTACAGCAGGAAAGACCTGTCAGGAGGTCCGGAACCGGTGATCCCCGATCACTATCACTACCTCGCGCTGCTGGCCGGCTGCCTGCTCATCACGCTGCCGCTCGAGTTCGTGCTGCGCGCCCATGTCTACCGCCGACCGGTGCGCCTCGCGCTGGCGCTGCTGCCGACTGTGGTCGTGTTCGTGGCCTGGGATCTGGTGGGGATCGTTCGTGGGCACTGGTCCTACAGCGAGCGGTTCACCTCCGGCATCATGCTCGGGCCGATGCCGTTGGAGGAGTTGCTGTTCTTCCTGGTGATCCCGATCTGCGGACTGCTGACGTATGAGGCCGTCGGCTGGGTGCTCAACCTCCGCGGTCGGGTACGCGCGCGGGGTGCGGGCCGTGCCTGAATACACCGTGCTGACCGCACTGGCGATCGTCGTGGTGGCGGCCATCGAGCTGGTCTGGCTGCGCACCGGGGTGTTCCGGACCGCGCAGTACTGGCTGGCCATCGCGATCGTCGTCGGCTTCCAGGTGCTGGTGGACGGGTGGCTGACGAAACTGTCGGCACCGATCGTGCTCTACCACCCGGGGGCGTACCTCGGAGTGCGATTCCCGTGGGACATCCCGATCGAGGACTTCGGATTCGGCTGGGCGATGGTGACCCTGACCATCATCATCTGGGTCCGGTTGGGACGTCGCACGGCACCCGAGAGGCGCGACCAGTGAGCGTGGCTCAGGCGTTCGATCGGGGCGCGGCCAGGTACGACCTGATGGTCGCCCTCAACCCCGGCTACCACCGGGAGCTGCGTCGGGCCGCCGCCGCACTCGTCGAGCGGACCGAGATCTGCCGGCGGCGGGGCTCCCCCTCGGTCATCGACCTCCCCTCGATCGACATCCCCTCCAACGACCTCTCCTTCATCGACCTCGCCTGCGGATCCGGCGCGTCCACCCGAGCCCTGGTCGATGCGGCGCCACCCCGCACCGCCGTCCTCGGTCTCGATGCCTCACCGGGCATGCTGGCTCAGGCGACCGCCAAGGACTGGCCGGCGGAGGTTCGGTTCGATCGTGCAGTGGCCGGGACTTTGGACGTGGACGTGATCGGCCGCGGTCGGCACGACGGGGTGCTGACCTGCTATCTGTTCCGAAACGTCGCTGCCGACCAGCGCGACCTTGCCGTCAGGGAGACCTACGACCTGTTGCGGCCGGGTGGGTGGCTCGTCGTCCAGGAATACTCGGTGGCGGGCAACCCACGCGCCCGCCGGGTCTGGGACGCCGTCTGCCTCGGCGTGATCATCCCGCTGGGCATCCTGGTCGACCGCAACCGCGATCTCTACCGATACCTCTGGCGCAGCGTGCTGAACTTCGACCCGGTCGACCGGTTCGCAGAGCGGCTGCTGGCCGCCGGGTTCACCGACGTCGCACATCGCACCGCCACCGGCTGGCAGCGGGGTGTGCTGCACACCTTCGTCGCCCGCAAACCGGACCGGTCCACGTGACCCGTGCTCGGCGTTCCGCCGTCGCCCGGCCCGGAAGGGATCGCCGTGCCGTACGCCACCCCGGCCCGGTCGGCGCTCCCCGAGCGACCGAACCCCGGCACGTCGTGGTGATCGGCGGCGGCGTCGCCGGCCTGGCGGCGGCCACCGCGCTCGCCGAGCGCGGCGTACGCGTGACGCTTCTGGAGGCGACCGACCGCCTCGGTGGTCGGGTGGCGTCGTGGCCGCTGGGCGACGGCCGCACCATGAGCCGGGGCTTCCATGCCTTCTTCCGGCAGTACTACAACCTGCGCAGTCTGCTGCGGCGCATCGATCCGGATCTGGCCTTCCTCACCCCGATCGAGGACTACCCGTTGCAGCGACCGGACGGTCTGCGTGACTCCTTCACCGGGCTCGCCAAGACCCCGCCCTGGTCGCTGCTGCAGTTCGTGCTGCGCAGCCCGGCGTTCACGCTTCGCGGGCTGTCGCGGGTCGACGCCTCGGCGGCGCTGGAGCTGCTCCGGGTCCGGTTTCCCGAGACCTACTCCGCCTATGACGGAGAGTCGGCCGCCGCGTTCCTGGACCGGCTCCGATTTCCCACGGACGCCCGCGATCTGGCGTTGGAGGTATTCGCCCGGTCCTTCTTCGCCGACCCGGCCGAGTTCGGCGCCGGTGAGCTGGTGGCCATGTTCCACACCTATTTCCTGGGTTCGGCCGAGGGGCTGCTCTTCGACGTGCCCACCGACGACTACGACACGGTCCTCTGGGCTCCGCTGGCCGAGCGACTTCGTGGACTCGGGGTCGAGCTGGCGACCGGCGCGCCCGTCCACTCCCTCGACCTGACCGAGGACGGCGCGATCGTCGGGCTCGACGAGCAGTCGATCGGCTGCGATGCCGTGGTGCTGGCCACAGATCCTCGCTCGGCCAGGAAGCTGGTGGCCGCTCAGCAAGGCGACCACCAGGACCGCGACAAGGTCTCCGGCTGGCGGGCCGCGGTGGCCGCCACTCGCAATGCCCCGCCTTTCGCGGTGGTCCGGCTCTGGCTCGACGAACCTGTCGACGGCGCGCGGCCGGCCTTCCTCGGCACCTCGGGCTACGGACCGCTCGACAATGTCTCGGTGCTGGAACGCTTCGAAGCAGGCGCAGCCCGCTGGAGCCGTGAGCACCGCGGCTCGGTGGTGGAGTTGCACGCGTACGCCTGCGACCCCGCGGTCGGCTCGGATCCAGACGCCGCCGCACTCGCCGCTCGGCTGCAGGCAGAACTGCATCGGGCCTATCCCGAGACCGCCGCTGCGACCGTCACCGCGCAGGAGCTGCTGGTCCGCGACGACTGCACCCTGATCGGACCCGATCGATGGACAGAACGGCCTGGTGTTCGGACCCCGTCGCCGCGGCTGATGCTCGCCGGGGATTGGGTCCGCTGCGACTACCCGGTGGCGTTGATGGAGCGCGCCGCGACGACCGGCTTCCTGGCGGCCAATGCGCTGCTCGAGGACTGGGGCGTTGCCGGCGTGGACCTGTGGACGGTGCCGATGCGGGGACTGTTGGGACGACGGTGACTCAGCTTGGGCCGCTCACCAATCGCATTCCCAGTGTGCAAAACTCACTCATGACTCAGCGACCAGTGCACCTGCCTCTGATGTCTCGTCACGACGGATGGAGCGCACGCGCAAGCACAAACCAGTTTGGCAGCTACCTAGAGCTACTGAGTCGGATCGCGGCGGCCCTAGTCCTCACAACGTCGGCAGGAACCACGCTCGACGTTCGATATCCCCGGTCGGGTGGCGCCGGAACATTCCGGAGTCTGCACCAGGTACTGAGCCTCTCCTCTAACGTGTCCCCAGCAGCAAGAACCCTCTGCTCGCTCATCGTTGAAACGTGGTCTCGGCCACACACAATCGGCTATGTCGACGCGCTCGAAGAACGAAACACCATCAGCCACGGTGGACTGCCTACACAGGACAAAGAAGCCGTTGACCGATGGCGCAACTCTGCCCAAGCAGCAACCGATGCACTTACGAAATTCATTGCAGATTCAGGCGGACTACACGTCAGCAACAATGTCATGCACATCGGCTCCACGCCAATTTGGCCGCTACTAATCCCGAGTGGAGAAACGGCACTACTCTTTCATTCTTGGCGAAACGGAAAACCGCCATCGTATATACTGGTCGGCGCGGCAGCACCGCCCGTAGAATTGCCGGACGAGTCGGCCACGAGCGTCCTCAGGAACCTTCTCGAAGCACCTCGGTCGCAGCGCTATCAGCAATTGCACCTGCTGATTCAGTCCATTAAATCAGATATCGAGGGACTGACAGCAGACGACACAAACGCAACGTTCGAATATCTGCGCGACGGACAGATTAGCCTCGAATGGACCCAACGCACTAGTTCAAACGACGTTCCCCGCAGTGAAGTTTTCAGAGTTGCCGCCGACAATCAACGTCAGTGGCGAGATCCCCGGAATGAATGGGTAAGCTATTCAGCCTTTATTCGAGATATAGTCAACTGGGGAGTCGTCGTCAGGCGCCTTCACACTAGGTTCGACAAGATCTACGACGACGACCACATCGAGGCCCAGCGCATAGCCTCAGAGTCGAAGATGCTGCAAATACCGAATGATATCCGTACCAAGTTCCGGCCACAAGTTCTACTAGGTGCCGATATTGCAGAAGGTATTGATGACACTACTGATCTCAGCAAAGCACTCGATGATGCCGCACGTTCGACTGCCGGCCTACCGCAGGTCTTCTTCCTGACCGGCGAGGCCGGCATTGGGAAGACTTACAACCTTCTTGAGATGACCAAAGCTCGCCACCAAGCGGTATCGAATGACAACAACATCGACGTTCCAATTTTCCTATACATAAGCTGTGCCGGAAGAAGCCTGCAAACCTTTGCCGAGATTGTCAATTCAGAGGTTGTAAATACTCAAAACCTAAACTTCGACTCAGTCTTGGCCCTTTGCAGAAACGGACTTCTTGTAGTTGTAATCGATGGATTTGACGAGCTGATTGAAGGTGCTGGGTACAACGATGCATACAAAGTCCTTGCACCCACGATCGAGCGCCTAGGTGATCGTGGCGTCCTAATCGTATCAGCCCGCTCCTCATATCTTGCAAACCAATATAGGTCCAGCCTCCGCAAGCGCGAGCACGCTGTCGGGTACACCTCAGCTCGTCACACCGTACTGGAGCTCGAAAGATGGACGCCGACCGAGGTCGACTCCCTCTTCAAGGCGAATCCCCATTGGCGAAAACTGCGCCCTCTCCTTACGAAGGAAGATCTCGCCCTACTTGGCGTACCATTCTTCAGTCGGATGTTCAACTCCTACGCAGCAACCATTAAAACCGCTCCTGCCACGATTGACTTACACGCGGTCCTAATTGACGGCTATCTGGACAGGGAAATTGGCAAACTGGAACCATCTACCAAAGATGAAATCACGACCGACATCTTGCATACGGTGTTCCGTGAAATTGCTGGCCTAATCTACGAATCAACGAGCGCCTCAGTGACTCAGGTCGAGTTTGAGGACGCCGCGTCTTACGCACTCGGTATAGAGCTATCGGACTCCAGGCATCGGGCCCTGGCTGCCAGAATGTCGGTGCTATGCGGCCTATCTGTAACAGGAGAGCAAGGTTCCATCGGATTCCGATTCGAGCACGACCTCTTCTACGAGTCATTCCTGGCATCGTACATAGTACAGCAATTCTTCGAATCCACAAACTACTCGCGCTGCGCTGATTTCTTGAATCGGGGAGCTCTTGGCGACAAGACTATCGAGGATCTCGTTGCCAATCACCGCCCCGAAGTCTTACACACCTTGGAAGCTGCCGTAGCTAGGTGTGTCGTCGATAGCTACTTACGCCAGAATTGCTCGGCGCTCGCCGGGCACCTACTGTCATCCGGCGAGAGTCGACACATTGCCGTCATCGAATCGTGCGATCTGCAGGAGGTGAGAGTCTCACCGGATACCGCCGATACTTCGATCTCGCTGGTGAACTGCAAGCTAGCTGCAGTACACACACCCATGCGTGCTCACATTTCGCTTTCGGAATGCTCCATCGGCCAACTTCAGATTTCGGCAATTTCCGCCGTTTCGTCAACACTGTCTATTGACGGTTCGACGAGTATCGACGAACTAGTCATAACGTCGGATGGTTCCGGAGTTCGATACTTCGCTACTCAACGACACATCTGGCCAGAACTGGACAGACTGGGAGTGACGGGCGCCCAAGATCGGATTGTAGAGAATGTTGCTAGTTCCTCACGATCGCCGATCGAGGAGTTCGCTGAAGCCGCCCTCACGCGGATGCTACAGCGCGAAGAATACTTCTTTGTTGTACAGAAGTCCAATCGAATTCCAGGCGAAAACACCCCAAAGGGGTTGTACAAACCGAAGAGTCAAGAATGGGCGGCAATTACCAGCGCAGCGCTGGATTCGGAAGTGGCAAACTCCAAACCCCTGAATGCCTCAGGTCCGGCAAAGTTGGTTGTGACGTTTAATTATCCCCTCAACGTCATCCTTCGCGGTCGCCACCAGGAGGATGTCAGGCGATTTTGGGAGAAGCTTACTGCAAAGCCGTAGACGGCGAGTGCAAGTGCAAGTGCTCCTATTCGCCCCAGGTCAGGTGAGATCAGGTGCAGGTCAGGTGAGGTTCAGCGTCCGACGGTGACTCAGCCCTGATCCACCGATGATCATGAAATCTGGTGGCTTTGGGGGCGTGTCCTGAGACCGAGAATGTCCCCCTGACCAGGGAGAATGGTGGTTACGACGCCGTCATTCGAGCAAGTCAGAGGGGACATCTCGTAGGTGAAAGCATGCCATACCGTTCGGCCGGTTTTCGATGATCCGAATCTGGTGGGTTGCGCCGGTTTGGTGCCGGCGCTGCTGTTGGGTGAGTCAGCGGGTCTGCATGAGCTGCTCGGTGAGCATGTGAGTGTGGACTGCCCGAACCCGGTGGTGAAGTCGGCTGGGGTGATCGCGGGGATGTTGACCGGGGCGGACAGCATCGACGACTTGAACGTGGTGCGCCATGGTGGGATGCCAAGGTTGCTCGGCGGGACCCGGGCCCCGTCCACGTACGGCACCTATCTGCGTTCGTTCACCCACGGACACGTCCAGCAGCTCGATGCGGTCAACTCCCGGTTGCTGGCCGGGCTCACGGCCCGGGTGCCGGACCTGATCCGCGGTGGAAGCGACCGGGACGGGATCGCGTTCCTCGACGTGGACGACACGATCCGTGAGGTCCACGGCTACGCCAAGCAGGCCGCCGCCTACGGCTACTCCAAGGTGTTCGGGTTGAACGCGATGCTCGCAGTCTGCTCGACCCCGTTGACGGCACCGGTGATCGTGGCCTCCGCACTGCGCCGAGGGAACACCGCCTCGGGAAAAGGGTCGGCGCGGATGCTGACCCGCGCCGCGGCGACGGCCCGGCAGGCCGGTGTGAGTGGCCGGCTGATGGGTCGGGCGGACTCAGCGTTCTACCGCCATGACCTGGTCACGGCCATGATCAAAGCCAAGATGTGGTTCTCGGTGACGGCCCGGAAGAACACGGCGGTGAAGACCGCGATCACCCGCATCCCTGAGCAGGCATGGGTTCCGATCAAGTATCCGAACGCGGTCTGGGAAGCCGATGACACCGTGCCCGGTGGCGGCTACTGGGTCTCCGATGCTGAGGTCGCCGAGACCTCCTTTGTCGCGTTCTCCAGCAAGAAGAAGGCTCAGCAGGTGCCCTGCCGACTCGTGGTGCGGCGGGTCCGCCGGCTGCAGCCAACCGCCTCCGACGGCACCGTGCAGGGTGAGCTGTTCGCCGCACACCGCCACCACGCGTTCATCACCAACTCCACCCTGACCACGATCGCCGCCGATCAACACCATCGTGACCACGCGATCATCGAGCAGGTCATCGCCGAGCTCAAAGACGGACCGCTCGCCCACCTACCGTCCGGCCGTTACGGGGCGAACGCGGCCTGGCTCGCGCACGCGGTGATCGCGTTCAACCTGGCCCGCGCCATCGGTGTCCTCGCCGGCAAGGCCCATGCCCGAGCCCGGTGGGCCACTCTCCGTGCCCAGTTGATCAACCTGCCCGCCCGGATCGCCACCACCGCCCGCACGATGATCCTGCACCTGCCCCGCGACTGGGCCTGGGCCGACCAATGGCAGCAGACATTCGACGGCGCGACCGGGCCACCCCCAATGTCGCTTCTTTAGAGTTACATGGGTGTAGTCTCTGTTTGTGGCTGGTGTGACGCGTGAGGTGAGGTCGGCGGAGGAGCGGTTGCCTGATCGGGTCTCGATCGGGGTGCTGGCACGGTCGTTCCCGGCGGCGGTGCTGGATGAGGTGATCGAGGCGGCAGGGGTGCGGGTGAGGTTCCCCCTGTTCCACGGACACTCGGGGTTGAGGGTCAGCCCGGACGGTCTGACCCTGTGGAACGGGTTTCAAACTCTATCGGCGACAGCATTCCAATACTCGAATGCCGACGTCTCCGATTATACCATGATTCTATCCATCGAAACATCGCGTTGGCAAGCTCGTCCCGGGTGAACCATACCTGCGAATCGAGCAGCTCGAGTTGCATTCTCTCCCAGAAGGACTCCATCATCGCATTGTCGTAGCAGTCGCCCACACTGCCCATCGACGGCACCAGCCCGGCATCATAGACTTTCTGACTGAATGCCCACGATGTGAATTGCGACCCGTGATCGGAATGCATGATCGTGTTATTGTCGACGTCCATCGGGTTGCGCCGCAGCACCGCCATCCCGAGCGCGTCGACCACGAGCTCCTTCCGCATGTTGTCGTCGATGGACCAGCCCAGGACCCGGCGGGACCAGGCGTCCATGACCGCGGCGCAGTACACCTTGCCCTCCACCGTCGGGTGCTCGGTGATGTCGGTCAGCCACAACCGGTTCGGACCGTCCACCGTGAACCGGCGGTTGACGAGGTCCTTGGCGGGGATGGCGTGCGGGTCCCGGATCGTGGTCCACGACCGACGCCGCCGGTACAGGCCCTGGATGCCGGCCTGGCGCATCAGCCGGGCGACCCGCTTCTGGTTCACCTGCAGGTCGTGCCCCAAGACCAGCTCGGCGTGCACCCGCGGCGCCCCGTACGTCTTCATGTCCTCATCGGCATGGATCTCCTCGATCAGCTTCAACAGCAGCGTGTTCTCCTGTTCCCGTGCCGATGCAGGCCGGCCGCGCCAGTCGTAGTATCCCGACCGCGACACATTCAGCACCCGGCAAGCCACCGCGACATCAATCCCGTCATCGGCCATTTCATGGACCAGCCCGTACACTATTTTGGGAGAACATTCTCCTGGGCAAAATAGGCGGCCGCCCTTTTCAAGATCTCGACTTCCATCTCCAGGCGCCGTTTATCCCGGCGCAGCTCGACCAGCTCCTTCTTCTCCCGACTGGTCAACGCCGTCTCGCTACCACCGGCAGCGTCGGTCTCGGACTGCTCCATCCAGCGACGCAGACACGATTCGGAAATTCCCAGATCTTTCGCCAACTCAGCAACTGGCTTGGACCGCTCACGAGCAAGCTCGACCGCACGACGGCGGAACTCAGGCGGGTGAGGAGCAGGCACAACGACATCCTCCCTGGTGACCAGTGGCCACCTCAGGTCAGGTGTCCGTCAAACGGGGGGAAGTCCACAGGAGGTCCGGTATCGGCGGCTGCCGGCTCGGTTGATGATGGTATTCACGCTGGCGTGCTGGCTGTTCATGCGGTCGGGGTACGGGTTGGTGCTGTCGAGGCTGGCCGATGCGCAGGCGTTGACGGGTGGCGGCTGGGGAGACTGGCAGGCTCCGGGAACGGGATCGATCACGAAGGCGAAGGCGAAGCTGGGCGCGGAGCCGTTCAAGCTGTTGTTTGCGCGGACGACGGTGCCGGCGGGGACGCCTGTGACGCCCGGGGTCTTTCATGCCGGGCTGCGGGTGGTGACGGTCGACGGGTTCACCCTGGATGTGCCGGACACGGCGGCGAACGAGGGGTTCTTCGGCCGTGGTGGCAACGGCAGCAGGTCGCAGAATCCGTATCCGCAGCTGCGGGCGCTGGTGCTGGCCGAGTCCGGAACCCGGGTGCTGCTGGCCGCCGCCCATGGGCCGTCCAGCACCGGCGAGCAGACCCTGGCCGTCGATCTGCTGCCCGCGCTCGACAGCGGGATGCTGGTGCTGGCCGACCGGAACTTCGCCTCCTGGAAGCTGTGGCAGGCGGCCGCCGGGACCGGCGCGCAGCTGTGCTGGCGGATGTCGGCATCGTTCACTCTGCCAGTGCGGCAGGTGCTGGACGACGGCACCTACCTGTCCCAGCTGAACCCGCCCTCCAAGAAGGACGGCGACCCGATCCCGGTCCGGGTGGTCGAGTACTCGGTGACCACCACCGACACCCACGGGGTCGAGACCTCCGAACTGTTCGCGCTGGCCACCACCCTGCTCGACGCGCAGGCGTACCCGGCGATCGAGCTGGCCCAGCTCTACCACGCCCGCTGGCAGGCCGAGACCGGTATCGCCGACCTGAAGACCACCATCCGCGGCGGCCCCGAAGTGCTGCTCCGCTCCAAGACCCCCATCATGGTCGAGCAAGAATTCTGGGCCATGCTGTGCGTCTACCAGGCGATCCGCGACCTGATCGGCTACGCCACACCCGCCGGGCTCGACCCCGGCCGGATCAGCTTCAAACGCGCCTTCCAAGCCGCCCAGGACTCCACGACCCGGGCGGCTCTCTCCCCCCAGCCGACCTGACCCGCGCCCTGGCCCACCTCGCCACGCAACTGACCAAACCCGCCAACCTGATCCCCACCCGCGACGGCCGCACCGCACCCCGCGCCCGTAAACGCGGCGGCTCCCACCGCTACGAACGCCGCAAGAGCAACGCCGCACCAGTCCGCACCGTCACCCACACCATCGTCCTCCACCCCCTCAAACCACCCCAACCCTAAAAGAAGCGACATTGGGGCCACCCCTCGCCCAGACCGCCTGACCACCCGCCTCACCCGGGCACGACCAAGGACAACGACAGTGGAAATGCCGAGCAGACCGGCGACACCGTCACGCCCATTCCCAAACAGACCAAGAATCAGCCGACAAAATCAGCCAGAATCCACGATCCGATAAGGCTCGGTGGATCAGGGCTCAGGCCGCCCGCGGCTGGAAGTCGACCTCCGGAACGCCGATGGTCACCGCCCGGACCAGGAGATGGAGCTTCTCGCGATCCGGCACCCGAATGCGCTCGGTGAAGACGTCGTAGTCAGCCGCCTCGATGCGGTCGAGAATCCGGCTGTACAGCACCAGCGCCGTGCCCACACAGCGCTGCGAGGGCGGCGGCAGCAGCGGCAACCCGGTCTGGGCGTGGGCATACAGCTGACGGTTGCGGGCGACCTGCTCGGCCATCATGGTTCGCCACGCCGGCGTCACCCGCCGCAGCCGCGGGTCGGCGCGGTGCCGGGCCAGATCGGCCTGAGGCAGGTAGACCCGGCCTCGGTCGAGGTCCTCGCCGACGTCGCGAAGAAAATTGGTCAGTTGGAATGCCAGGCCCAGCGATCGAGCCGGGCCGATCGCAGCCGGGGTGTACGGCTGCAGCACCGGCAGCATCATCTCGCCGATGACCGCCGCCGACCCTTCCATGTAGCCATCGCGCAGTTCCTCCCAGGTCGCCCAGGTGGTCCGCGTCAGGTCGGCGGCCATGGCGTCGAAGAAGCGCTCGAAGCACTCCGGATCCGTGCCGCGACGCCGGATGCTGTCGACGACGGCCGCCATCACCGGCTCCGGCGAGGTGCCACGGGACAAGGCGGTGAAGAACTGGTGCCGGAACACTTCCAGACGCTCCGCAGCCGTGCCTCGGCGCGACACTGCCGGGTTGTCCCGCTCCGGCTCGTCGACGATGTCGTCAGCCAGCCGGCACAGCGCGTACACGGCGTGGACGTCACGGCGCTGCGCAACCGGCAGCAGCCGGGCCCCCCAGTAGTAGGTGGTGCCGTAGCGCTTGGTCAGGTCGGCGCAGCGGGAGTAGCCGACATCGAGCAGGTTGCTCACCGCAGTGCCTCCTGGACCCGGCGAGCCGCGAGCTTGCCGGAGATCAGCACCATCGGGATGCCGACGCCCGGCGTCGTGCTCGACCCGGCGAAGACCAGACCCGGGACTCGCCGGTCGACGTTGCGGGGCCGGAAGGGTCCGGACTGGCCGAACGAGTGGGCCAGCGCGAAGGGGGTGCCTGCCGCCATGCCCTGCTCGGCCCAGTCGACCGGGGTGACGAGCTGTTCGGTCACGATGTCGGCGGGATAGCCGACGTCGTCCAGGAAGGACCGCATCCGTTCGCGTAGCCGGGGACCCTCGACGGCCCAGTCCAGACGGCCGACCGCCAAGTTGGGGACCGGCTCCAGCACATAGACGGTGTGCTGGCCAGGCGGGGCGGCAGTCGGATCGTCCAGGGAAGGAACCGCGACGAACCTGGACGGGTCGGTCATCGGGATCCCCCGGTCGAGCAGGTCGGCGAACGCGTCGTCCCACGCAGCGCCGAAGTGGATGTTGTGGTGACCAGTACCTTCCGGCAGCGGACCGCGGACGCCCAGATGCCAGACCAGCGCGCTCGGCGAGTAGCGGCCCCTGCGCACGCCGCGCGGCGGCGAGAGGTCCGGCAGCAGCTGCTGGTACGCGGCGGGCAGGTCCGCCGTGACGACCACCGCGTCCGCGGTGACCAGCTCGTCGTCGGGCAGCACCACTCCGGCGACCGCTCCGTCCGAGTGCCGAGCCACCCGCTGGACCGTCGTGGACCAGCGAAACTCCACGCCGCTCTCGGCCGCCACCCGGGCCATCGCCCGCGGCACCGCGTGCATGCCGCCGGCCGGGAACCACACCCCTTCGATCACGTCCATATAGGTGATGACGGCGTACAGCGCGAGCGCCCGGGCCGGCGCGAGTCCGGCGTACATCGCCTGGAAGCTGAAGACCCGGCGGAGCCGCTCGTCGTCGAAACGGCGGGCGATCTCGGGTCCGAGTCGGCGAAAAGCACCCAGTCGCAGCAGCTCGGCGACCGCCCGGGGTGAGCGCAGCAGACCGAGCGGCGAGTCGAAGTTGGCGTCGATGAAGTGCGGCAGCTCGACGTCGTGCAGCCGTTTCAGCCAGGCCACGAAACGGTCGAAGGCCGCCACATCCCGGCTGCCGCACTCGGCGGCGATCTCGGCCCGCATCGGTTCCTGACCGGGCCGGACCCGCAGGCGGGAGGAGTCGGCGAAGAACGTGTGGTACGCCGGGTCGAGCAGCCGGAGATCGAGCTCCTCGGCCGCAGACCGTCCCACGGCGCGCAGCGCCTCGTCCAGCAGACCGACCATCGTGAACACCGTCGGGCCCGTGTCGAACCGGAACCCGTCCTGCACCAGCGAGCCGCACCGTCCGCCCGGCACGGTCTCTCGTTCGAGCACCGTCACCCGATGCCCCGCGCCGGCCAGATGGAGCGCCGCAGCCAGACCGGAGAGACCGGCCCCGACCACGACCACGTGAGCCGGTGTGCTCGCCGCGGCGGTGCGCCGCGCCGATGAAGGTGTCCGTCGGACGTTCACGCGATGTCCCTCACGCGTCTCTCCAGGCCAGGGCCCGACCCGCTGCGCGCAGCCCCGATATCCCGACCGAGGTCAGCGTCGATGAGTCCAGCACCGTGAAGCCCGCCGCGACCGCCTCCGAGACCAGCCGATCGAGCCCGGTGTCGATGCCTGCATCGCGCATGGCAGCGGACAGCGCCGCTGCGTCCTCACAGCCGAAGGCGGCGGTGCCGACCCGTTGCAGCAACTCGGCCGCGCGACCGGTCAGCCGCTCCTCCGCCAGCGCCAGCAGCACGGTGGCCTTGGCCTCGACCAGGTCGTCACCTGCCGGCTTCCCCGTCACCGCGGGGTCGCCCCAGACGCCCAGATAGTCGTCCCGCAGTGCGAAGGCCCGTCCGAGGTGATCGCCGTACGCGGTCAGCGTCTCGACGATCGTCGTCGAAGCGCCGGCCGCAGCCGCCCCCAGCTGCAGCGGCCTGGTCACCGTGTACCGCCCGGAAGTCGTCGCTGCCACATGCTCGGCGTGAGCCCGGTCGCGGCGACCCGCGGCGGCGCCGGTGAGATCCGCGCGCTGCCCGGCGATCAGTTCCACCGACATGACGTACCAGATCTTCCGTAGCTCCGGCGGCAGCCCGTCGACCAGCCGATCGGCAATCGTGTGTGCGAGGTCGCCGAGCAGGACCGCGAGATTCCGGCCGAACAGCTCCCGCTCGCCCAACCCTCCGGCCAGCCGATGCCACTCGGCGGCCTGGACCTGCGCCGACGGCCGGCCGCGGCGCGAGGTCGACTCGTCCATCACGTCGTCGTGCAGCAGGGCGAACAGGTGCAACACCTCGACCGCTGCAGCGGCTCGCACCAGCGAGCGGTACGCGGCCGAATCGTGCGTACCGCCGGCCGCCAGATATCCCCAGTAGGCCATCATCACCCGGACCCGCTTCCCGCGCCCGAGCAGCAGTTCCCCCAGCCAACCGGGAAGGTCCTCGGCCAGGATGTCCGGCCGGAGTCCGCCCGCGTACGTCTCCCACTCTCCCGCCAGAGACTCGATCTCGTCCGCCAGTAGCGCCTCTACGTCGCGAACGGCGGAGTCCACGTCCGCCTCGATGTGCTGTCGGTCTCCGGCAAACTGCGCGCCGGGGAACGCGATGTCGATCAGCGGCACCTGCAGCGCCGCCCATGGGCTGTAGACCTGCGGCGTCGCCGACACCGCAGCGACCAGATCCGGCCAGGGCACCCAGGCCCACTCCGCCACTTCTTCCGGATCCGGCGCCAGCTCCCGATGGGCGACGAAGCCCGCGTACACGGGGCAGATCTCGTGCTCGACGATTCCTGACGCGTCGATCGCGCGGTACCGGAAGTCCGGCAGCAGTGGCATCAGCGGCCCCAGTTGAAGTCCCAGCTCCTCCCAAACCCGGCGGCGTACCGCTTCCTCGACGGACTCACCGGGACGCGGATGGCCGCAGCAGGAATTCGTCCAGACGCCCGGCCAAGTCGACTTGGCCAAAGCACGCCTGGTCACCAGCACGGCGCCGGTCCGATCGAACAGATACGTGGAGAACGCCAGGTGCAGCGGGGTCGCATCGGTATGGACAGTGGCGCGGTCGGCGCAGCCGACCGGCTGCCCGGCCTCGTCGACGAGCACGACGTCGTCGCCGACGTCGGAGAGTCGGATTCCGCGGGGAGGAGTCAGGAAGGCTGTCATCATGTCCAATGTTTGTCTAAGGTTTGACTTTAACGAGTCCACGCCTTCGGCGCAATGCATACCCAGTACGCAACGCATACCCAGTACGCCTTCGGCGCAACGCATACCCAGGAGGCGTCGTGGTCAACGTTTGTCCAACCGCTTTGCTACCGTTCGAGCGCCGACGACGTCCGACGGAGACAACCGTCGGTAGCGGGAGGAACTGAGGTCCGGCGTGTACACGATCAGGCAGGTCTCGGCGCTGACCGGGGTCGGCGAGGCCCGGCTGCGTGCCTGGGAACGCCGCTACCGGGTGGTCGAGCCTGCCCGTTCTGCTGGTGGCTACCGGCTCTATGACGAGGACCAGGTCACCGTGTTGCGGGAGATGGCGACGCTGGTGACCAACGGGGTCCCGGCCTCGGCGGCAGCGCGGGTGCTGACCGCATCGCCAGGCAGCGATGTGGCAGAGATGGCCGCGCAGCCCGATCCGGTCGCGCATGAGAGCACTGGCAACGAGACGGCAGTTGCGGCCGGGGGGGAGCCTGATCTCGTCGCGGCTGCCTACTCGCTGGATCCGCAGCTGCTGTGGTCGGTCATCGACCAGGCATTCCACCAGGCCTCGTTCGAGCAGGTGGTCGAGCAGTGGCTGCTGCCGCAACTGGTCCTGCTGGGCGAGGCTTGGGAGACCGGCCGCATATCGGTGGCCCAGGAACACTTCGCCAGTGCCGGTCTGATGCGCGCCGTCTCCGCCGTGTACGACGCCGCGCCCCGCTCCTCGTCCGGCGCGGTGGTGCTGGTCGGACTCCCCCGCGGTGCCCGCCACGAGCTCGCGATCTTCTGCTTCGCGACCTGCCTGCGGCGGTTGGGCAGCGCGGTGGTGTACCTGGGCGCCGACATCCCCGAGGACGCCTGGCGCGACGCCGCGCACCGCCGCCGGGCCCGAGCCGCCGTCATCGGGGTGACCGCCGACTACGAGGTGCCTCAGGCGCAGGCGGTTGCCGACCAACTCGCCTCCGTCAGCCCGCCGCTGTCGGTCTGGATCGGAGGCTCACACCGCACTGCCGTGCACGGTGCCCGGCAGCTGCCGGATTCCGTCGCCACGGCAGCCAGGACTCTGCATCGGAGTCTGGCTGCCGGTGACGCCTGACCTGGATCTCGAGATCAGCCAGCAAGATCACTGCGAACCGGTTGTCGGTGGTGGCCAGTAGTGTCTGGCAGGTGAGCAGGATGGACGAGACTTTCACGGCGTTGCCGCTGCAAGCCCTGGCCGACGCGGCGCTGAGCCGCGCCAGCGAGTTGGGCTGCAGCCACGCCGACGTACGGGTTCGGCGGGAGCGGCAGTTGTCCCGCAGCTTCCGCGACCGTGACCTGGAGTCCAGCAGCGATGTCGCGTCGCTGGGACTGTCGGTGCGGGTCGTGCACGACGGGGTGTGGGGCTTCGCCGCGGGCATCACGCTGACCACGGACGAGGCCGTTCGACTGGCCGAACGTGCCGTCGCGACCGCGAAGGTGTCCCGCCCGTTGACGCCCCATCGGGTCGAGTTGGCCGACGAGCCGGTGCATGTCGGGGAGTGGGTGTCGGCGTACGACATCAATCCGTTCGAGGTCGCCGACGCCGAGCGCAACGGTCGCCTGCTGGAGCTGATCGGCCGACTGCTGGACGCGCCCGGGGTCAGCCACACCAGTGCGGGACTCGAGGTCACCCAGGAGAACTCGTTCTTCGCCAACCTGGCCGGCACCCGGACGACCCAACAGCGCGTTCGGCAACTCCCGCGGTTCACCGCGATCTCGGTGAGCGAGGCGGGATTCGCGACCATGTCAACGGTCGCCCCACCCGTGGGTCGCGGCTGGGAGTATCTGTCCGGGGACGGCTGGGACTTCGACGCCGAGATCGCCGGGCTGCCGTCGCTGTTGGCCGAGCACGTCGCGGCTCCGTCGGTCGACGCCGGGCACTACGACCTGGTGATCGACCCGACCAACCTCTGGCTGACCATCCACGAGTCGATCGGACACGCCACCGAGCTGGACCGTGCGCTGGGCTACGAAGCGGCGTACGCGGGAACCTCGTTCGCCACCGTCGACCAACTCGGCACCTTGCAGTACGGCAGCCCGGTGATGAACGTGACGGGCGACCGGGTTGCCGAGCACGGGCTGGCCACGATCGGCTGGGATGACGAGGGCGTGGCGGCCCAGCAGTTCGACATCATCGCCGACGGGGTCCTGGTCGGCTATCAGCTCGACCGGCAGATGGCTGCCCTACGGGGCCTCCCCCGCTCCAACGGCTGCGCCTTCGCCGACTCCGCCGGTCACATCCCGATGCAGCGGATGCCGAACGTGTCGCTGCAGCCGGCTGCCGACGGACCGAGCACCGACGAACTGATCAGCCGGGTCGAACGCGGCATCTACGTCGTCGGCGACAAGTCCTGGTCGATCGACATGCAGCGCTACAACTTCCAGTTCACCGGGCAGCGGTTCTTCCGGATCGAGAACGGCCAGCTGGCCGGGCAGCTGAAGGACGTGGCCTACCAGGCAACGACGACCGACTTCTGGCGGTCGATGGAGGCCGTCGGGGGTCCGGGCACCTATCTGCTCGGCGGCGCGCTGAATTGCGGCAAGGGGCAACCCGGCCAGGTCGCGCCGGTCTCCCACGGCTGCCCGTCGGCCCTGTTCCGAGGCGTCAACATCTTGAACACCGCGGCCGAAGGGGGCCAGGCATGAGCAACCGGAGCAGAGCAGCCGAGCTGGTCGAACAGGCCCTGGCCGTCGCCGGCGGCCCGACCATCGCCTACGCGGATGAGACGGCACAGGCCAACCTGCGTTGGGCCGGCAACGCGCTCACCACCAACGGCGAGATGACCAGCACCTCCTTGACGGTGGTCGCGACCGCGGCCGTGCCGGGCGGCACCGGGGTCGGGACGGTCAGCCAGGAGGTGGCCGACCCCGCACAGGTCACCGATCTGGTCCGTGCCGCCGAGGCACTGGCACGATCCGCACCTCCGTCGACCGACGCCGCCGAGCTGGTCGAGTCCTGGGGCGATGCCGAGAGCTTCGCCGAAGAACCGGTCGGGACCAGCATCGACGTGCTGGCGCAGGTGGCCCGCGACCTCGGCACCTCCTTCGGCGAGATGGCCGCCCGCGGGCAACGGCTCTACGGGTTCGCCGAGCACATCTGCACGACGAGCTATCTGGGCAGCTCGACCGGGCTGCGCCTGCGCGGGGTCCAGCCGACCGGCCGGCTGGAACTGAACGCCAAATCCGACGACGGCAGCCGATCAGCCTGGGTCGGGGCAGCCAGCCGCGACTTCACCGATGTCGACGTCATCGCGATGGCCGCCGAGCTCGACACCAGACTCGGCTGGGCAGAACGGCGGATCGAGCTGCCACCGGGCCGCTACGAGACGATCCTGCCGCCAGGGCCCACGGCGGACCTGATGATCTATGCGTACTGGACGGCCTCGGCTCGCGACGCCGAGGAGGGTCAGAACGCCTACGCGGCTCCCGGCGGCGCCACCTTGATCGGCAGCCGAATGTCAGAACTGCCGCTGCGGCTGCACTCCGACCCGACTTACCCGGGCCTGGAGTGCACACCCTTCGTCGACTTCGTCGGTGGCCCGGATGGGACCTCCTTCACCTTCGACCTCGGACTGCCGATCCAGCCGGTCGACTGGATGAGCGACGGGATCTGGCAGGAGTTGATCCGCAACCGAGCTTGGGCGGCCAAGACCGAGCGTGCCGCGACGCCGCCGGTCGACAACCTGATCCTGGACGGCGGCGGAAGCGCGACGTTGGAGGAGATGATCGCCAGCACCGAGCGCGGGCTGCTGCTGACCTGTCTGTGGTACATCCGGGAGGTCGACCCCGAACGCCTGCTGCTCACCGGTCTGACCCGGGACGGGGTCTATCTGGTGGAAGACGGCCAGGTGACCGGAGCGGTCAACAACTTCCGATTCAACGAGTCACCGCTGGAACTGCTCGGCCGGATCACCGAGGTCGGACGGACCGAGAAGGTGCTGTGCCGGGAGTGGAACGACTACTTCAATCGGACTGCCATGCCGGCCATCCGGGTGCCAGACTTCAACATGTCGACAGTGTCGCAGGCGAGCTGACACGGGCCGGAAGGAGCCGGAAGGAGAGGGACCATGACCTTCGACGATCGGGTAGACACGTTCCGTCGGTTGCACGAGTCCGGCTGCTTCGTGATGCCGAACCCCTGGGACGTCGGAACCGCGCGAGCCTTGGAGCAGTTCGGCTTTCCGGCGCTCGCCACGACCAGTGCCGGTTTCGCCTGGACGTTGGGCCGTCCTGACAACGGTGTGACCCTGGAGGAGGCACTCGCCCATCTGCGCCAGATCGCGGCGGCTGTGGCGGTCCCGGTCAACGCCGACTTCGAGGGCGGGTACGCGAGCGATCCCGAAGGCGTGGGCGTGCACGTCACCGCAGCGGCCGCCACCGGGATCGCCGGGCTGTCGATCGAGGACTCCACCGGCGACTCCGACAATCCGCTCTATGACATCGAGCTGGCCGTGGATCGGATCCGCGCGGCCCGGGAGGCGATCGATCGAAGCGGCACGGGTGTCCTTCTGACCGCCAGGTCAGAAGGATTCGTCTGCGGCCGTCCCGACATCGACGAGACGGTTCGACGGCTGCAGGCGTACGCCGCCGCCGGTGCCGACTGTCTCTATGCACCGCGGATCGACACTGTCGCACAGGTGACCGCCGTCGTCGCCGCAGCGGCACCGAAGCCGGTCAATCTGCTGATCAACTCTCCGTTCATCGCCGCCGCCGAGGCCGCGCAGCTGGGCGTGCGACGGATCAGCGTCGGCGGCACTCTGGCCCGCACGGCGTGGCGAGGGTTCCTGGAGGCGGCCCGCGAGATCGCCGAGGTCGGGACATTCACCCGGTACGAGCAGCTGCCCAACGTCGACGGTCTGCTGCGGCAAAGTCAGCCTTGTTCCTAGGGATCCAACCGCGCGGCGACGTCGGCCGGAAAGCCGCCGGTGGCAATCGGCCCCCACCGCGTCGGAGTGATCCTGATCAGCGACTTGTTCTGCAACCGCATCGCAGCGCGATACTCATCCCAGTCAGGATGTTCGCCGGCAATGCAACGGAAATAGTCGACGAGCGCATCCTCCGCCTCGGGCATCTGCACGACCTCGGCATCGCCGTCCACCTGCACCCAGGGACCGTTCCAGTCATCGGAGAGCACGCACACCGACACGCGTGGGTCTCGCTCGGCGTTCACTGCCTTCGCCCGGCCCGGGTAGCTGGAGATCACCAGCCGGCCCGCGTCGTCGACACCGCCGGAGACCGGCGACAGTTGTGGCCGCCCGTCGCGTCGGGTGGTCGCCAGCAGAAACCGATGGCGGGGCCGGACGAAATCCAGCAGCTCGGTCAGGTCGACGGCGGTGTTGGTGGCGATGCTGCGAGCCATCAGGGGTCCTTTCGTGGGCGGGATCTTCATGGACAGGATGCCCGTGGCAGGACAGCAGGAGGAAGTGCTTGAGAGACCTGACCCGCACCTCGCCGTTGAGGCGCGGATCAGGGCGCCTATCGAGTCTGCCCGTCGGCGGAGCCAACATGGGGCGAATGCGGAGAGCCGCCGGGAGCCGGGACCACCTCGACGGTGGTCGTCCAGGAGACGTCGGACACCTCGTTCACGGCAGTCAGCGTGATCGGTGCGATCTCCGGACCACCGAGCGGCGTACCGAAGATCATGCCGGTGCCATCGCCATGATCGAGGAACATCAGTCCGGTGGGCAGATCGCCGTCCAGGCCGATCCCCGGCGCGGGAAACCCGGTGGTACGGATAGTCAGACCGGTGAACACACCGGTGTTGAATACCAGTCGCTCTCGGTCGACGAACGCGGGTTGCTGCCGAACGACGACCGGCAGCGACTGGTAGCTGATGGCATCGGCATTCGCGGCGCGTACCTCGACCGTTGTCACGCCCGCCGGGCCGCTCGGGGTGCCGTGCAGGACCGCGCTGCCATCGCCGTACACCGTCAGCCGCAAGCCCGGCGGCAGCCCGTCGACGCTGACGTTGGGCTCCGGGTCGCCGTTCGCCTCGATGGTGTACGAGTCACCCGGCTGGCCAACGACGAATGTGACGTCGGTCGGCAGGGTCAGCACCGGCGCGACGCCTCCGCCGCCCGGCGTTCCGGTGGCTGGCCGGACGGTGACCGGTGATACGTCGGATGGAGATGCGTCGAGTGGCAACGCATTCGCCGGCATCGTCGAACCCACGACCAGTCCCAACGGCCCCAGGAACATCGCCAACACCACAACAACCGAGCGCCACGAGCGTGGCGAGCGGGCGGTGGGCATGGCTGTCTCCAGAAGGATCGGCGGCGATTCTCCTGATGGTGGCCTCTGCCGACCACGCGCGACAAGATCAGTTGCACAATCGATGTCCAGCCGTGAAGGAATCGTTATCCCGGGCGGAGAATGGTCCGGTGAGCGAGTCCTTCGAGGACGGGTCCGCGGCGCTGGCCCGCGGTGACTGGGTGCAGGCTCGGATCGACTTCTCCGCCGCGCTGGAGCAGGACACGCCGAATCCGGCTCCCGTCCACCGCGGACTCGCCGACGCCCTGTGGTGGCTGGGCGAGACCGATCTCGCCGTCCGGCACGCGCAGGATGCTTACGCCGGCTATCGACGGCGGTCCGACCGTGTCGGCAGCGTCTCGACCGCCGTCTGGTTGTCAATCGTGCACAAGTCGAACTACCACAACCAGGTTGCTGCCAACGGCTGGATCGCCCGGGCCGAGCGGCTGCTGGTGGGCGAACCGCCCGGACCGCTGCACGCCTGGGTGAAGATCGCCCGCGCCTACCGGCTGGCCGACCTCGACACCGCCGACCGCCTCACCCACGATGCGCATGTCTGTGCCCGCGCGACAGCGGACGTCGACCTGGAGCTGGTGGCGCTGGCCCAGCTCGGTCGGATCCAGGTGGAACGAGGCGAGTTTGCCGCCGGGTTCACTCTGTTGGAGGAGGCCGTCACCGCCAGCCTCGCCGGCGAGGCAGGTCTCGACACCGTCGCCTACACCTGCTGCGACCTGGTCAGCGCCTGCGAGGTCGCGGGCGACTCGAACCGGGTCGCTGACTGGTGCCGTTTGGCGGAGGACTTCATTGCCCGCTACGGGTGCCCGTTTCTCGACGCAGAGTGCCGGCTCGCCTACGGCAGCGTGCTGCTCGACCACGGTGACTGGGACCAGTCGGCCGAGCAGCTGCAGCGCCTGGCGACCACGACCGTGGCCCCCGCGTTGCGGGCCACGGGCCGCAGCCGACTGGCCCGACTGTGGATCCGTCGCGGCCGGCTGGAGGATGCCGCAGGACTGCTGGAGGAAACCGATGACCTGTTCGACTCCCGGCTCGCAGTGGCCGAGCTGTCGCTGGCGTGCGGCCGACCCGCGCAGGTCACCGATCGGCTCGACCCGGCGATGGCGCCCGACGCCGGCCGACAGGCAGATGCGCTGGGACTGCTGGTCGAGGCAGCCACTGCCGTCGGGGACCCGGCCGCCCTCACGCTTGCGGCGGCGCTCCGCCGACTGGCCGAGACGACCAATCGACCGCGGATCGGTGCGGCAGCCGCCGTTGCCGACGGCCGGGTCGCCCTGCTGCGGGACGACCGAGCGGCCGCCGTGACGGCACTGACCGCCGGGGAGAGGCTGCTGGTCGAGCTCGATCTGCCGTACGTGCTGGCCGACTGTCGACTGGCGCTCGCCCGGGCCTGGCGACTGGCAGACCCCGGCCGGGCCGTCGAGGCGGCACGTGACGCCTGGATCGGGTTCCACACCTTGGACGCCGCACCGGGCACGGATCGGGCCGCCGAACTGCTCCGGGCTCTGGGCGTGCCAACCCCAGGAGGTCCCCGCGGGCACACGACCCTGACCGACCGGGAGCAGCAGGTGCTGGTGCTGCTCGGCCGGGGGCTGAGCAACCCGGAGATCGCGGCCCGGCTGCACATCAGTCGCAAGACTGTCGCGCATCACGTCAGCCGGGTGCTGACCAAGCTGAGCCTGCGGAACCGGGCAGCCGCAGCTGCCTACACGGCCGGCCGGGAATGGGTCAACTGACCGATGCTCCCGGCTGCCGACGAGCGGATCCTGGAGCCATGTCCGAATCCGCGCAGTCCAGCCAAGCATCGCCCCATACCGAGGCCTTTGACCTGCCCCTGGAGATAGCCGAGAACTACGAGCGTGTCTTCGTCCCTGCGTTCTTCGCCCAGTGGGCGCCGATGCTGTGCGAGGCGGCCGGGCTGTCACCCGGCGCTCGAGTGCTGGATGTGGCCTGCGGCACCGGCATCGTCGCCCGAACCGCCAGTCCCCTGGTTGCGCCATCGGGCCAGGTGATCGGCCTGGACGCGAACGAGGCCATGCTCACGGTGGCCCGCCGGGTCGCCCCGGAGCTGGAGTTCCAGCGGGGTGAGGCGGCCGCGCTCCCGTTCCCTGACCGTTCCTTCGACGCCGTGCTCTGCCAGATGGCGCTGATGTTCTTCGCCGACCGGCGCGCGGCTGTCACGGAGATGAGCCGAGTGCTGCGACCTGGTGGAGTGCTGGCGCTGCTGGTGCCGGGGCCACTCGACGACCAGCCCGGCTTCACACCGTTCGTGACGGTCGCGTCGCGGCATGCCGGCCCGGACGCGGTGGGGCTGCTCTCCAGCTACTTCGTCTGCGGGGACGAGGCCGCACTCGCTGGGCTGCTGGTCGATGCCGGGCTGGCCGACGTCCGGGTCGAGCAGCGTCACGGGATCTACCAGGCGCCGTCGGCGGGATGGTACGGACCGAGGTGGAGAGCACGCCACTGATCGAGCGGATCGATGAGTCCACCTATGCCGCGATCCGGGCCGATGCAGGTGCGGCGCTGCAGGCGTTCACCACGACCGACGGCCGAATCGAGGCACCCTTCAGCTGTCTGCTCGCCATGGGTCGGAGAACTCACTCCTCGTCCGGCGAGTAGGCCACCACCCCGCGTCGCATCGCACGGACCGCGGCATGGGCAGTCTCCCGCAGTGGTCCGGGCCCGGCCGCATCAGCGACCTGGCCGGCGAAGTCGAGCACCTGACGCACCCAGCGGACGAAGTCACCCGCCGTCAAATGACCGTCGGCGAGCACATCGGCCAGCGGGCGGCCGGACGCCCAGCCGTACGCCGACTGGCTGAACCCGATGTCTGGTTCCGGTCCGCGAGACAACCGGTTGTCCCGCTCGACCAGGGACACCTCGCGCCAGATCCGCCGGACCGTGGTCATCGCGTTCTCGGTGACCAGATCGGGCATCCGGGGTTTGCGCCAGTGGTCGTCGCTGCGGCGCGACTCGTACACCAGCGAGGCGAGCACGGCGACCAGTTGCGCCGGGGTCAGATCGTCGAACACGCCGGCGCGGATGCACTCGGCGGCCACCAGATCGAGCTCGGCATAGATCCGGGCCAGCATCCGCCCTTCGGCCGTCACCTCGTCGCTGGTCTCCCCACCGAGATAGCCGAGCGACCCCAGCACCGTACAGATCTTGTCGAACTGGTTGGCGATGGTGTTGGTCCGCGATGACACCCGCTGCTGGGCACGCTCGTTCTCCCGTTCCAGCCGCAGCGCCCGCTCCGCATAGCGGGCATGGGTCTCCCGGTCCGGACAGGTGTGGCACGGGTGTCGGCGCAGCCGGTCCCGCAACTCGTCGAGCTGCTCGGCCACCTCCGCGCTGACTCGGGCCGGTCGGTAGCGCTGCGGATCGAGGTCGACCTGCGCCAGCTTGGACCGGAAGGCCGCACCGAGATTGCGGCGCGATGCCGGCTCCTTGGGATTGAAGTGCTTGGGGATCCGCATCCGCCCTGCCACCGGCGGCGGCACCGGGAAGTCGACCTGCGACAGTCGGCGGATGTGCCGGTCCTCGGTCAGCACCAGCGGCCGCGGATTGTCCCGGTCGCCGCTGCGCGTGTCGGGATCGATGACCACCGCCCAGCCTTGGTTCTTACCGCTGGGCACCCGGATGATGTCGCCCGGCATCAGGGACAACAACGTCTGGGTCGCCTCGGCGCGCCGATCGGCGGACCGCTCCCGACTGGCTTCGGCTTCCACGGCGGAGATCTCGGCCCGCAGCCGCGCGTACTCCTGGGCGTCCCCGCGGTCACACGTCGCCTTGGCCCACAGCTCGGCGATCGCCTCGTTGTTGCGGACCAGCGACCGAGCCAGCCCGACCACCGAACGGTCGGTCTGGAACTGCGCGAACGACTGCTCCAGCAGGGATCGGGCCCTTTCCCGGCCGACGGCGCCCACGAGGTTGACGGCCATGTTGTAGGTCGGCGCGAACGAGCTCTTCAGCGGGTACGTGCGGCGCGACGCCAGTCCGGCGACCGCACGCGGGTCGAGGCCGGGCTGCCAGACCACAACCGCGTGACCCTCGACGTCGATGCCGCGACGCCCTGCCCGGCCGGTAAGCTGGGTGTATTCCCCCGGCGTGATGTCGGCATGGGTCTCGCCGTTGTACTTGACCAGCTTCTCCAGCACCACGCTGCGGGCCGGCATGTTGATGCCCAGCGCCAGCGTCTCGGTCGCGAAGACGGCTTTGACCAGGCCTTTCACGAAGGCTTCCTCGACGGCTTCCTTGAAGGCAGGGAGCATGCCGGCGTGGTGGGCGGCCACCCCCCGCTGCAGCGCCTCCATGAATCGGCTGTAGTCCAACGCCCGCAGGTCGGCTGCAGTCAGCCCCGCGACGTGGCGGTCGGCGATCTCGGCCAGCTCGGCGCGCTCCTCGGCATTGGTCAGCCGGATGCCGGAGGCGAGCAGCTGGCCGACGGCGGCGTCGCAGCCCTGCCGGGAGAAGATGAACACGATGGCCGGCAGCAGTCCCTCGGCGTCCAGCGCTGTCACCAGGTCCGGCCGCGAGGCGACCGCCAGGGACCGGGGCCTCCCCGAGCGGGCATCGGTGTGCGAGCGATGCGCGGCGCCGCCGTACTTGCCACTGCCGTACGCCACTGCGCGTTTGCCCTTGCCACTGCGGCCTCGGGGCCGGCGGGAGTCGTCGCGGACGTGCCGGGCCTCCTCCTTGCTCACCTTCACCAGTGCCGGATTGACCTCCGCGGTGGACTGGCTCGGCAGCGCGACCGCGGTCGGCGCCTCGTCGGCGAACAGGTCGTAGAGCCGCTTGCCGACCAGCACGTGCTGGAACAGCGGCACCGGACGACGCTCGGAGACGACTACCGCCATCTCGCCGCGGACTTCCGACAGCCAGTCGCCGAACTCCTCGGCGTTGCTCACCGTGGCCGAGAGCGCGACCAGCTGGATCGAGGCGGCCAGCCCGATGATGACCTCTTCCCAGACCGCACCGCGGAACCGGTCGGCGAGGTAGTGCACCTCGTCCATCACCACGAAGCCGAGGTTGTCCAGCGTCGAGGAGCCGGCGTAGATCATGTTCCGCAGCACCTCGGTGGTCATCACCACCACGGGCGCTTCGGAGTTGATGGTCGAGTCGCCGGTCAGCAGCCCGACGTTCTCGGCACCGTGCCGACGTACCAGGTCGGCGTACTTCTGGTTCGACAGCGCCTTGATCGGGGTGGTGTAGAAGGCCTTCCGGCCGCGCTGCAGCGCCAACCAGACCGCGAACTCACCGACGATCGTCTTGCCGGCGCCGGTCGGCGCGGCGACCAGCACGCCGGACCCGCTCTCCAGGTGCGCACATGCCTCGCGCTGGTAGTCGTCGAAGCCGAACCCGTACCCGTCGGCGAAGGCGGTCAACTCCGGCGTGGCCTGATTGCTGCGAAACCGCGCGTACGCCCCCGCCGGGCTCGGTTCGACCATGCCCGCCACGCTACCTAACGCGCCACCTAGGCCCCATTTCCGGGCTTCTGTCCACCGTGGACGTGGACAGATCACCGGAATTTGGTCAGGGCGCCGGGATCGCGGGGAGTGCGGGCGGGCGTGGGCTGTGAGGGTCAGGGGGCGAAGACGCAGAGCAGGCCGGGGCAGACCTCGATGTCCAGCGGACCGGGCGAAAGGGGCTCGCCGTCCCCATAGCCGGCCAGGTCCGGGCGCTCGATCCGTACGCTGCGCGCCCGCAGCAGCTCCACGCAGGGGTCGCGGATGAAGCTTCCCGAGAACATCTCCGGCAGCAGCCGCAGCAGCTTGAGCCGGCTCGCGGTGTGCACGATGGTCAGGTCGGCCAGCCCGTCGGCAGGGTCCGCCACCGGGCACACTCGCATGCCACCGCCGTAGTACGCGCTGTTGCCGACGGCGATCAGCATGCCCTCCAACTCCCGGGTCTCGCCGTCGACCGTCAGCCGGTACGGCAGCGGTGCGAAGGAGCCGAGCTCGACCAGGGCGGCGATGGCATAGCGGAGCGCACCCTTGGGTCGGGGCATCGCGTTCGCCCGGGCGTTGACGGCGGCGTCGAAGCCGGTCGCCACCACCCCGCCGACATAGCGGTCACCCACCTTCAACACGTCGATCGGCCGCGGTGTGCCGCTGGCAATGGCCCTGGCCGCCGAGACCGGATCCTTCGACGTCATGCCGAGTCCGCGGCACAGATCGTTCCCCGTGCCGGCCGGGATCATGCCGAGATTGGAGACACCAGGGCGGTCGGCGACCACATTGATCCCCAGATGCATCATGCCGTCGCCGCCCATCACGACCAGGGTGCCGACCTCCCGGTCGACGGCATCGATCGCCATCTCGCGGGCCTCGTCGACGGTGCGGCTGAGCAGGATCTCCAGGTGGTGTCCGGCATCACGGAACAGTCCGGCGACCTCCGGCAGCAGCCGCTGCGCCTGACCCTTGCCGGCAGCTGGATTGACCACCAAAGCGATGTTGCCTGGTCCCCGACCAGATGCCCCGAGATCTGTCACGGCTCAGTCGTCGATCGGCGACGGAGGATCGGGCTCCTGCAGGTCATCGAGTGCCTTGTCGTGCAGCACCACAGGCCTGTCACCGGCCAGTGCCCGCTTCTCCTGGCGACGGTCGTGAACATGGGCGATCAACTCGGCCACCAGGAACAGCAGACTCATCGGAATCGCCAAGGCGAGCATCGAGAACGGGTCGGTCGACGGTGTTGCCACGGCCCCGAAGACGAAGGTGGCGAAGATGACGTACACCCGTGCCTTGGCCAGCTGTCTGGCCTTGATCACTCCGAGGAAGTTGAGCATCAGCACGATCAGCGGGATCAGGAAGGCGATCCCGAACACGACCATCACCCGGAGCAGGAAGGACAGGAACACGTTGATGTCCTGCAGGTTGGTGATGCCCGACTGGGTGAAGCCGAGCAGCACGGCGATGCCCTTGGGCATGATGTAGTAGCCGAGCGCGACCCCGGCGAGGAACAGCGGCGTGGCGCAGCCGATGAAGACCAGCGCCCACTTCTTCTCCTTGGCCAGCAGTCCGGGCATGATGAACGCCCACAGCTGGTAGAGCCACACTGGCGCGGTCAATACCATGCCCGACACCATGCTGACCTTCAGCGCCAGGGTCAACGGCGAGGTGATGTTCGTGTTGACCAGCAGGTTGGTGGCATCCGGGTCCTTTGCCTGCTGCTGCTCGACGCCGATGTTGTACGGATACTTCAGAATGTCCAGCAACTGGGGATAGAAGAACGCCGAGACGATCATGCCGACGATGATCGCCAGGGCTGCGATGATCAGCCGATAACGCAGCTCACGCAGGTGCTCGAACAGGGTCATCGACCCATCGGGCGGTGCGGGGGGTGGCTTGAGCCAACTCAGGTTCAGCCGAACCGGGCGGCCCAGGACGGTCAGTGCCATAGGTGGACTTCGCGGCGGTGACCGCTAGTTCATCCGTCCTTGCGGACATCGTTGGCCGCCGGGTCCTGAATCGGGCTCTGCGGGGTCTGCTGGCTGCTGGACTGCTGCCCGGCCGACGGCTGGTCGCCGGGGGCGTCGAGTTCCGACTTCTTGTCCCCCTTGAGATCCTTGGTCTCCTCCTTGAACTCCTTCAGCGCCCGTCCGGTGCTCTTGCCCAGGCCGGCCAGCCGGGAGCCCCCGAACAGCAGAAGCACGATGACCAGGATGATCACCAGCTCCATCGGGCCGAGATTGAAGATGAGAGGTGTCATAGCTGGTCCTCTGAGTCGGGTCGATCCTCTGAGTCGGGTCGAAGGTCGTCGGCCATCCTACGTCGCCGACTCGGGAGTGAGGTCCATTGACGGGACCTCGATGTCGTCCGTCGGTTGCGGATACTCCGGCTGCTCGATCTCCTCGAGCAGATCGAGCAGCTGCCCGGCCCGATCCAGCAGTTCGCCGACCTCACGCAGCAGCGCGGTCGCCTTGCGCCACAGCCACACGCCGAAACAGATCACCATGACCAGCCCCGCCAGTGCGATGCCGACGAAGACCCACACCAACGGCCACCCGGTCATGGGAGCCCCAGCCAGGGACATAACACGCCAGTCAGCACCCCGGCAGCCTACAGACCGAGCGCGGCGTACTGCTCGATCGCCTCGCGCGCCACCTGAGCCGCCGAGTCTCCCGCACCTTCGGGGCTGAGCACCCGGGCGTGCCCGCCGAGGCGCAGCAGCATGCCCTCCAGCCAGAGCGGATGGGTGACCCGCAACGTGACGACCAGACCTCCTTCAGGCCGCCCGGTCACCTGCTCGGTCGGGTAGTACTCCGCGATCCAGGCCGCCTGCGGATCGAGCTCCAAGGTCACCAGCGGCGCGTCGGTCAGCGTGTCGAACCAACCACCGGACAGGTCACGCAACTCGACCGCATGCTCGGCGACGTCGATCTCGGTGACCTCGACCGCGGCGATCCGATCCAGCCGGAAGGTACGCAGGCCACCGGCCAGATAGCACCAGGCATCCAGATAGCCGTAGCCATCCAGGACGAACACCCGCAGCGGATCCACCTGTCGACGGGTGGTCTCTGCCCGGGTGGCGACGTCATACGTGAGATCGAGCCGCTTGCCCTGCTGCAAGGCATCGGTGACGCGGGCCTGGATGTCGTCGCGTGCTCCCTGCACCAACACCGCAGCCTGCTCGGAATGAGCCTGACTGCCCGCGACCGCCTCCAGCTTCGCGAGCGCGGAGTCGATCGCCGCCCGTTTGCCGGGCCCGGCAATCCCCCGCAGCGTCCGCAGCGCCAGCACCAAGGCCAACGCCTCATCCGCCGACAACCGCAACGGCCGGGGCAGATAGTCGGCGTTGGAGAGGTGAATGACGCCCTCGCCGTCGACGGCGTCCATGTCGATGTCGATCAGGTCGCCGGGGGTGAGACCCGGCATGCCGCACATCCACAGCACGTCCAGATCTGCCCGCAGGGTCACCGGGCTGATCCCGAAAGCCGCAGCGACCTCGGTCAACGGTGCGCCGTCGTGCTCGCGCAGATAAGGCACCAGGGACAACAAGCGGCGCACCTGGGCGCGGGAGGTCATCATGCCGAGGCCCGCCCGCCACCGAGATCCACGTTGTCTTGCACACGTTCCCGGCTCCGGTCACGCAGCTCATCAACGGTCACGGCCACCGCCGTCAGCATGGTGAGCACCCGGTCCCGCAGCTCGGGAGGATCAAGCACCACGACATCAGCCCCGTACCGGACGACCTCCTCCGCCAGCGTGCGCAGGTCGGAGAACGGCACGGTGAAGGTCTCGAAACCCGCCGGCAACGGGATCTCGCCCACGCCCTCGGCCAGCTGACCGCGGCGACGCAACGTCGGTCCCTTCGCGCCGCGAACGGCGATCAGGGCCGTGCGGTGCGGTTCCTTCGGCGCAAGCGACCGGGCCAACGCCCGCAGATCCAGGTCTTCGGGCACCTGGTAGGCGCCGACCTTGGAGACCCGGCGCGGCTTGTCGAGGATCCGGGTCAGCTTGAACATCCGGGTGGCCTTCCGGTCGGTGTCCCAGCCGATCACATACCAACGTCCCTTGGACGCCGTCATCCCCCAGGGCTCCAGCGTGCGCTTCTCACCGCGCCGATAGGTGAAGGACACCCGGACCCGGTCCAGCACCGCGGTCCACAACGGCTCGAACGCCTCTTCGCGCGCCTGCACCGACGGCTCCAGCGCCGCCAGTTGAGAGGTGTCCGGCTCGACCCCGGCGGCCCGGAGCTTGGCCAGCGCGCTCCTGGTCGACTCGGCCACGCTCGCGTGCTGCCAGACTCGAGCGGCTACCCCGACCACCGCCGCCTCGTCGGCGCTCAGCTCGACCGACGGCAGCTCGAACTCCGACGGCTTGATTCGGTAGCCCGGCTCGTCATCGAAGAGCGGGTCGAACGAGCCGACCTCGATCGGCACCCCCAGGGCCCGCAACTCGTCCTTGTCGCGCTCGAAGGTGCGCTCGAAGGCAGCGTCGGACAGCTCGTGATACCCCTCCACTGCCTCGCGGATCTGGCTCTTGGGCAGATAACGGCCCGACACGAGCAGGCAGATCGTGAGGTTGAGGATCCGCTCCGTCTTGCGTGATGTCATGCTCAACTCCCGGCGTGCCGACGGGCCACGCTACCAGCATTCGAAAGGATTTCCGATGACCTGGCCGGGGACCACCGGAGTCGGCGCCGGTCGCTATGCACCCAGCCCGACCGGGGACCTGCATCTGGGCAATCTACGCACCGGGCTGCTGGCCTGGCTGTTCGCCCGATCGACCGGCAGGAGGTTCCTGCTGCGGTTCGAGGACCTCGACACCGGTCGGGTCCGACCGGGCGTGGCGGACCGGCAGCGGACCGATCTGGCATCACTCGGGATCGACTTCGACCCACCGCTGCTGGTGCAGTCGGAGCGCGCGGCCGTCTACGCCGATGCCCTGACCGAACTGGCCCGCGGCGGACTGACGTACGAGTGCTACTGCACCCGGCGAGAGATCGCCGAGGCGGCCTCGGCTCCGCACAGCGAGCCGGGGCGTTATCCGGGGACCTGCCGGGAGCTGACCGAGGCGGAACGGGCCGAGCGTCGCCGCACCGGGCGGGAGCCGGCCCTGCGGATCCGCGCCGACCGGGCTGAGGTCACGATCACCGATCTGCTGCAGGGCGAGGTGACCGGCCTGGTCGACGACGTTGTGGTGCGCCGGAACGACGGCGTCGCCGCCTATCAGTTGGCGGTGGTCGTCGACGACGGCGCCACGGGTGTCGATCAGGTGGTGCGCGGCGACGACCTGCTGTCCTCCGCCGTCACCCAGGCCTGGCTGGCTCGGCAGCTGGGACTGCCGGTGCCCACGTACGCGCACGTCCCGCTGGCGTTGAACAGCGAGGGACGCCGGTTGGCCAAGCGAGACGGCGCGGTCACCCTCGCCGATCTCGCTCCCTTGGGCTGGACAGCCGACCGGGTGCTCGGGCTGCTGGCGACCTCACTGAACCTGGCGGAACCGGGCGAGCCCGTCACCACCACCGCGCTGCTGCACCGCTTCGATCCCGAGCGATTGCCATGCACGCCCTGGATCGTGCGTCCGGCGGAGCTGGTCAGCCCACCGAAGTGATGGAGATCTTCTCTCGCTGACCGCTGAGCGGCGTGTCGCGCCGCGTGTCGTGGTCGAGGGGCGGATTTCCGTCACTTTCTACCACTGACTCACGGAGCTCACTGGCCGGCGGCGGCGAACAGCAGGTCGACCACCATCACCAGCGTGGTGCCCTTCTCGATCTTGGGGTCCTTGTTTCCGTCCGGATAGCCGTCCGCGGGCGGGATGACCAACAGCACCCGGCTGCCGACGGTCTGGCCCGCAAGACCCTTCACCATGCCCGGCAGCAGTCCGCTCACCTGATAGGTCTGCGGGCCGTCCTTGTAGGACTCCTCGACCAGCTTGCCGTCCCAGGTGTACCACCGGTAGTTGAACACGATCGTGTCAGACTCGGACACCTTGGCCCCGTTGCCCTTGATGATCGGCTGCGCCACGAGTTTGCTCGGCGGATCCGTCTTCGGAATCGTGACCCCGGGGACCCCGCCCTTGTCCGTCACGGTGGGCAGGCCGTCCTTCGGTGCGACCGCCTTGCCCTCGGGGCCCTCCAGCGGCACGGCCACCACGTCGACCACGAACAGCAGCGTGTCGCCGACCTCGATCCCGGCCTGCGGGCTGCCGCCGCTGGCGTCGTAGCCGTCCTTGCCCGGCATCGCGATCAGCACCCGGCTGCCCTGCTTCTGACCGGCCAAGCCCTTACTGAACCCCGGCACCACCTGGGCCAGGCTGAAGGTCGCCGGCTCGCCCCGGCTGAAGGAGTCGTCGAACTTCTTTCCGGTGCGCCCGTTCACCCCGTAGTAGTCGACGGTGACCATCGAGCCTTCCTTGATGGCCGGCCCGTCGCCCTTGCTGAGCACCTCCGTACGCGTCTTGTCGATCGCCCACGGCGCCTTGAAGCTGACCTTGGGCGACTTGCCGTACGCGCCCGTGACCTTGATGGCGTCCAGGTTGTCCGACGCCTTCACCGCGGCCTTCGACGGCGACGCGCTGGCGCTGGCCGAGGGCGACGCGGACGCCGACGCGCTCGGGGAGGCTTCGGTCGCTGGATCGCCCTCGTTGCCGCAGGCGCCCAGCAGGCTCACCGAGACGGCGACTCCGGCCACCAGCAGGGACTTCACGGCGCGGCGGGGCCGCATCGCACGTACGGGACGTACAGGCAGGTCAACAGGCACCGGCAAACCTTACCCGGAGAGAACTGTGTTGGTCGTCACTCGCTGTTCCGCTGCGCGCCGATTGATTCCGTCTTCCTCGCTCGCAAACGGAAAAGCGTCGTTTGCTCCCTCGTCAGTCCAGACGGAACCGGGCGCTCCGCTTCACGGCCGCTCGCAACGGAACTCAGGTGCCAGGGCGGCGCATGGCGGCGATCAGCCGATCGACCCGCTCGTCGGCGGCGACGAACGGATCCTTGCACAGCACCGTACGCTGCGCCTGGTCGTTCAGCTTCAGGTGCACCCAGTCGACGGTGTAGTCGGTACGCCGCTCCTGGGCGGCCCTAATGAAGTCACCACGAAGCTTGGCACGAGTGGTCTGCGGCGGCACCGACTTGGCCCGGAAGATGTCCAGGTCGTTGGTCACCCGAGCAGCCATCCCCCGCCGCTCCAGCAGGTCGAACAGGCCGCGTCCCCGGCGGATGTCGTGGTACGCGAGGTCCAGTTGCGCGATCCGCGGATCCTCCAGGCCGAGGCCGTGCTTGACGGCGTACTGATCCAGCAGCTTGCGCTTGATCACCCAGTCGATCTCGGTGTCGACCAGGGCCAGCTTGTCCTCGGCCACCGCCCGCAGGGTGCGCTCCCACAGGTCCAGCACCAGGACGATCGTCTGGGTGCCAAGTCCCTCCCGTTGGACGAACTCGCTGACCTTCTCATAGTACTCGCTCTGCAGATCCAGCGCAGAGGCACGACGGCCGTTGGACAGCGCGACCGTGACCCGCCCGGTCGCGTCCCGGCTGAGATCGCGGATCGCCCGGATCGGGTTCTCCAGGGTGAGATCCCGCATCGGCACTCCGGCCTCGATCAGCCGCAGCACCAGCTCCGCGCTGCCGACCTTCAGCAGTGTGGTGGTCTCGCTCATGGTGGAGTCGCCGACGATCACGTGCAGTCGCCGATATCGCTCCGGATCGGCGTGCGGCTCGTCGCGCGTGTTGATGATCGGCCGGCTTCGGGTGGTCGCCGACGACACGCTCTCCCAGATGTGCTCGGCGCGTTGGCTCACGCTGTATTCGGCGCCGCGCGCGGTGTGCAGCACCTTCCCGGATCCGCAGATCAACTGCCGCGACACCAGGAACGGCACCAGCACATCGGTGATCCGAGCGAAGTCCCCCACCCGGGAGATCAGGTAGTTCTCGTGGCAGCCGTAGGAGTTGCCGTGGCTGTCGGTGTTGTTCTTGAACAAGAAGATGTCACCGCTGATGCCTTCGCTCGCGAGCCGCTGCTCGGCGTCGATGATCAGGTCCTCGAGGATCCGCTCGCCGGCCCGGTCATGGTTGATTAGCTGCACCAGGTCGTCGCACTCGGCGGTCGCATACTCCGGGTGCGATCCGACGTCGAGATAGATCCGCGACCCGTTGCGCAGGAACACGTTCGACGAACGTCCCCAGGTGACCACCCGGCGGAACAGATAGCGGGCGACCTCGTCCGGAGTGAGCCGGCGGGTGCCGCCGGAGGTGCAAGCGACGCCATACTCCGTCTCCAGACCGTAGATGCGGCGATCCATTGCCACCCCCTGCTCAGTTCAGTCCTGCTTGGTTCAAGCCCTGCTTGGTCAGTCCCGGTTGGTTCGGCCCTGCTTGCTTTGGTCCTGCTGGGTCGGCCCCGACGACTTCTCCACCAGGTCGAGCAGCGCACCGAGCTCCTCGCGGGTCAGATCCCGGGTCTGGCCCTGCGGCAGATTGCCGAGACGGACCGGACCGATCGCTGTCCTGGAGAGGCGTCGCACCGGATGCCCGACCGCTTCCATCGTACGGCGCACGATGCGGTTGCGGCCTTCACTCAGCACGACTCGCACCATGGTGCGTTCCGCGGCGGTGGAGACGATCTTGACGGTGTCCGGGTTGACCCAGCCGTCCTCGAGCCGAACGCCCTTGCGCAACCGCCTCAAGGTGTCCGTGGAGATCAGCCCCTCCACTTCGACGAGATACACCTTCGGCACCTTGAACGAGGGGTGCGCCAGCTTGTGCGCGAGCTCGCCGTCGTTGGTGAGCAGCAGCAGCCCCTCGGTGTCGGTGTCCAGCCGGCCGACGTGGAACAGCCGTTCCTTCTGCGCGACCCGCTGATTGCTCTGAGCCAACAGGTCGGTGAGATTCCGGCGCCCCTCCGGATCGTCCATGGTGGAGACATACCCGCGCGGCTTGTTCAGCGCGAGATAGAGATGGCGGCGGGGCGGCGGAATGCGGGAACCGTCCACCCGGACCACATCACGGTCCGGGTCGATCCGCATCCCCTGCTCGATCACCAGCCGGCCGTTCACCTCGACCCGACCCTGGCTGATCATGATCTCGGCGGCCCGGCGGGAGGCGATGCCGGCACCCGCCAACACCTTCTGCAGGCGGACACCCTCAGCAGCTTCACTCATCATCTGTCTCTTCCTCCGAGTTGTCAGATCCTGTGGTTGGCGGCGCTGTGGTCGCTGGAGCGACGACGGAGTCCGACAACTCGGGTACGGGTTCGGGCCGGGCGATCTGGCTCAGCTCAGCTTCCAGCTCGGCGGCGTCGGGCAGGTGGGGCGCCAGGGCGGGCAGCTCGTCCAGACTGCGCAGCCCCATCCGCTCCAGGAAGTAGCCGGTGGTCCGGAACAGCATGGCACCGGACTCGGGGTCGGGTCCGGCCTCGCCGATCAGCCCACGCTGCAACAGCGTACGCATGACGCCATCGACGCTCACGCCGCGGATCGCGGAGATCCGACCGCGAGCGATCGGCTGCTGGTACGCGACCACTGCCAGCGTCTCCAGCGCGGCCTGCGAGAGCTTGGCCTGCTGGCCCTCCAGCAGATGGCTCGAGATCAGCTCATGGTGCTCCGCGCGGGTGTAGTAGCGCCAGCCGCCGCCGACCTCCCGGAGCTCGAAACCGCGGCCGGTCTCGTCGTAGAAGGCGACCAGCTCGGCCAGCGCCTCGGTCACCACGGCCGTAGTCGCATCGAGCGCGGCAGCCAGCTCGGCGGTCGGCATCGGCTCGTCGGCGATCAGCAGCAGCGCCTCCAGCCCGCCGGCGATCTCCTCGGCGGTCTTCAGCGGCAACGGCTCGGCCGCGGACACGGACGGGTCGCTCACCGTTCATCCCCCTTGGGCTGTGGAGCAGTCTGCTCCTCATCGAATTCGTCGGAGATGTCCAGCTCCCCGGAGTCGCTGCCGGTCCAACGAACGGTCAGCTCCCCCAGCGGTGTGAGTTGCTCGAAGGCGACCGCCTGTTCGCGGAACAGCTCCAGCAACGCCAGGAAGCGGGCCACCGTAGTCACGGTGTTCTCGGCGTCGGCGGTCAGCGCCCGGAAAGTGAGGGTGCCGGATCGGCGCAGCCGGTCCACCAGGAGCTGAGCCTGTTCGCGGACACTGACCGTCGAGGTGTGCAGATGGGCCAGCGAGATGATGTCGGCCTGCTTGGGTGCCATCGCCCCGGCCGCCAGAGCCGCCAGCTCCTCGGGAGTGATCCGCAGCTGGATCTCGGGCAGCAGACCGGCGAACCGCGGATCCGGTCCGACCTGCCGGGCGTGCCGCCGCCCCTCGGCCAGCAGCCGCTCCGCCAGGATCGCGGCCACTTGCTTGTACGCCTTGTACTGCAAGAGTCTGGCGAACAGCAGGTCCCGGGCTTCCAGCAGGGCGAGGTCCTCGGAGTCGGTCATCTCCCCCGAGGGCAGCAGCCGGGCCGCTTTCAGGTCCAGCAGGGTCGCCGCGACCACGATGAACTGACTGGTCTGCTCCAGGTCCCAGCTGTCGCCCGCGTTCTTGATGTGTGCGATGAACTCGTCGGTGACCGCCGACAGGGCGACCTCGGTGACATCCAGCTTGTGTCTGGAGATGAGCTGCAGCAGCAGGTCGAACGGACCGGTGAAGTTGCTCAGATGGACCTGAAAGACACCCTCGTTCTCAGCCGGCTCGACCGGAGCGCCGGGTTCTGCTGACGAGGTCACCGCGGTGCTCAAGAGGCCGTCAGACGCCGGACGAACTCGCTGCCCTCGCCGGCCGCGTCCAGATCGGCCAGGGCCAGGGCCATCGCCGCGCGCACCAGCCGGCCACGGTCGACCGCGACGCCCAGCTCGCCTCGCAACCGCAGCCGGGCCTGCTCCAAGGCGAGCAACTCCTCCCGGCTGACATACACGGTGATCTTCTCGTCATGCCGAACCCGCCCGGTGCCGCCCGTCGGTGCACCCTGGGCGCGCTGGTCGGCGGCGACCTGGTCGGCAGCCGGTCTGGGGACCGAGTTGGGGACAGCCGGCGTGCCTGACGCGATCGGCCCCGTCACCGCTGCCGCACCGGCGGCGGGCAGTTCGGAGCCTTCGCCGCCGGTCGAACGGAACAGCTCAGCGGCCCCGGGCAGCTTCACTCGGCGTGACACCGCTGCACGACCTCCTTGGCCAGCATCCGGTACGCGTCAGCACCCGGTGAGGACGACGCGTAGCTGGTGATCGGCTCGCCGGCCACGGTGGTCTCGGGGAACTTGACCGTACGCCGGATGACGGAGTGGAACACCACGTCGCCGAAGGCATCGACGACGCGATCCAGCACCTCGCGGGCGTGCAGGGTGCGCGGGTCGTACATGGTGCCGAGGATGCCGAGGATCTCGAGGTCAGGGTTGAGCCGATCTTGGACCTTGCTGATCGTGTCGGTGAGCAGCGCGATCCCCCGCAGCGCGAAGAACTCGCACCCCAGCGGCATGATCACCTTGTCCGAGGCCGTCAGCGCGTTGATCGTCAACAGCCCGAGCGAGGGCGCGCAGTCGATCAGCACGAAGTCGTAGCGATCACGTACCCGACGCAGCAGTCGCTGCAGCGTCTGTTCCCGGGCCACCTCCGAGACGAGCTGGATCTCGGCCGCCGACAGGTCGATGTTCGCCGGCATGATGTCCACGCCATCCATCACCGTCGGCTGGATCACCTCCTCCAGCGTGGCATCGCGACCTAGCAGCAGGTTGTAGATGCTGAGCTCGAGGGTGTGCGGGTTGATGCCGAGCCCGACCGACAGCGAGCCCTGCGGGTCGAAGTCGACCAACAGCACCGTGCGGCCCAGCTCCGCCAGCGCGGCACCCAGGTTGATGGTCGTCGTGGTCTTCCCGACGCCGCCCTTCTGGTTGCACATGGCGATCACTACGGCCGGACCATGGCTGGTCAGCGGCTCCGGATCGGGCAGGTCCGGCAACGGTCGCCCGGTCGGGCCCAACTCCGGTCCGGGATCGACCGCCGGCAGCTCGAACAAGGCGTCCGATCCGTCCTTGGTCTCCTTGGTCTCCTTGGCCCGCTGGGTCGTCGGCTCATGGTCCGGCTGGGTCACCTCTCGGTCCTCAGCCACACCACTCTCGTCGTACCCGGCCTCGCCGCCGTGCTCCACTCCCGGCCTCCTCATATCGCCACGCGCAGCCTAGCCCCAGTCCCTGGCGCTTTATCGACATTCCCGCCGACCGACACTCCCATCAGCCCATCGCTCGGGGGTGGGCGGAGCGATACACCTCGCGCAGGTGGTCCACGGTCACCATCGTGTAGATCTGCGTGGTGGTCACCGACGCATGTCCGAGCAGTTCCTGCACGACGCGTACGTCGGCGCCGCCCTCCAGCAGGTGGGTGGCATAGCTGTGTCGCAACGTGTGTGGTGACACCTCGGCGGTGATCCCGGCCCGCTCCGCGGCGGTCCGCAGGATCGTCCAGGCGCTCTGTCGGGAGAGCCGACCGCCCCGGCTGTTGACCAGCAGCGCGGGAGTGCCCTTGCCCTTGGCGACCAGTCCGGGTCGGGACCGGGTCAGATAGGCCCGCAGTGACTCGCGGGCATACGACCCGAGCGGCACCCAGCGCTCCTTGCTGCCCTTGCCGAACAGCCGCAGACCGGCCGGCTCATCGATCGGCGTCTCGACCGCCCGGCTCACGTCATCCACATCGAGGCCGACCACTTCGGAGATCCGGGCGCCGGTGCCATAGAGCAGTTCCAGCAGCGCGGCATCCCGTAGCCCGAGCTGGGTCTCGACCATCGGCGTATCCAACAGCGCCTGGACCTCGGCCAGGCTGAGTCCCTTCGGCAGCCGTCGACCGGCCTTGGGTGGGGTGACCTCCCGCGCCGGATCGGTGTCGCTCAGACCGTCCTCGAGTGCGAACCGGTGCAGGCTGCGCACCGCGACCACGATTCGCGCCGTGCTGGCCGGTGCCAGCGCACTCTCCCGGAGATCGCCGGCGAACTCGGTCACCATCGCGGGCGTCACCCCTGCGAGTTCGTCGAGGCCTTGCCGATGCAGGAAATCCACATACCGGCGAAGGTCACGACGATAGGCCGCCACGGTGTGGGGTGAGGCTCCCCGCTCCACCCGAAGATGGTCAAGATAGCCCTCGACGGCCTGTGCCGCACTGGTCGTGGTCGCGATCGTCGGTTCTCGCTGTCGTGACGAGCTCAGCCGAGCACGTCGGCGAGTTCCCGGTGCGGCTGGCCGTGAGCGTGCGCAACCGGAGCGTTGACGATCTCTCCGTCGTAGGTGTTCAGGCCGAGCGCCAGCGCCGGATCAGCCTGGCACGCGGACTGCCAGCCGCGGTCGGCGAGACTGACCGCGTACGGCAGCGTCACATTGGTCAGCGCATACGTCGAGGTGTGCGGCACCGCCCCCGGCATGTTCGCCACGCAGTAGAAGATCGAGTTGTGCACCAGGTACGTCGGTTCGGCGTGCGTGGTCGGCCGGCTGTCCTCGAAGCAGCCACCCTGGTCGATCGCGATATCGACCAAGACGCTGCCGGGCTTCATTCGCGACACCTGCTCGTTGCTGATCAGCCTGGGTGCCTTCGCCCCCGGCACCAGCACCGCGCCGATCACCAGGTCGGCGTCCAGGATCGCCCGCTCCACCTCGAAGGCGTTCGACGCGATCGTCTGCAGGTGCCCCTGATAGATCCGGTCGGCGTCCCGCAGCTTGTCGATGTTCTTGTCCAGCAGGAGCACCTCGGCCTGCATGCCGAGCGCGATCGCCGCCGCGTTCATTCCCGCCACGCCGGCGCCGAGGACCACGGTCTTGGCCGCATAGACACCGGAGACACCACCCATCAAGGTGCCGCGACCGCCGCCTTGCCGCATCAGGTGGTAGGCACCGACCTGGGTGGAGAGCCGGCCGGCCACCTCGCTCATCGGAGCCAGCAACGGCAATTGCCCGTTCGGCAGCTGCACTGTCTCGTACGCGATACCGGTCACCCGGCGATTCAGCAGGGCGTGAGTGCAGTCGCGGTTGGCGGCCAGATGCAGATAGGTGAAGAGCACCTGCCCGGGCTGCATCCGGTCGTACTCGGCCGGCATCGGCTCCTTCACCTTCAAGATCATCTCGGCTTCCGACCAGACCGGGTCGGGCCCGCTCACGATGTTGGCGCCGGCGGCGACGAACTCCGCATCGCTGATCGAGGAGCCCAGCCCGGCGCCGGCTTCGACGCTGACCTCGTGCCCATGACGGACCAGTTCGTGCACGCCGGAGGGGGTGATGGCCACCCGGTACTCGTGGTTCTTGATCTCGGTCGGCACGCCTACCTTCATGCCTCGGATCCTAATGCTGCCGATCCGGCTTCGGGGAGTGACCTTCGCCCCTGTCGCCCACCAGCCACTGGGCCACCACCAGGTTCGGCAGCCAGCAGAGCCAGGCGATCGCCGGATAGGCCTGCGCAAACTCCATGCCCAGTCCAGTGGCGGTCGGCAGATAGATCCGCAGCATCACGGCCGCGTACGTCAGCGCGAAGGACCTGGTCATCCAGCGCCGGTGCCGCGCTATGTCCCCGCCGCGGATCGCCAGAAACCCGATCACAGTGGCCCCGACCCAGCAGATCGCCAGGCCGAGGAACCCGGCACCCGCGACCAGACCGCTGGTGGAGAACAGGGCGATCGCTCCCCCGGAGATGCCACCCACCAGGCAGGCGACGACGTACGTGCGACCGAGCCAACGGTGCACCCGAGGCAGCCGGTTTCGCAGCCGGCGAGCGAACTGGAACGGACCAGTCAGCAAGGCCAAACCGGCAGCGACGATGTGGACCCGGAGTCCCAGCGGGGTCGGGAAGCGGTTCGCCGCGACCTCGCCCGGCACGAGCCGGAAGCCGCTGGCCACCAGGATCACGGCGTATGCGCCTACTGCGAGGGCAAACACGGTCATGATCACCCAGCCCGCGCGTCGTACGCGTGAAGGACGATCGGCCTTGGACCGCGTGACGACGGGTGTGCTGGTCGAGGTCATGGCTGGCATGCTCGTCTCGATCCCGGCGCCGGCCATCCGGTGCGGACCCTCTCGAAACCAGCAGCAGACCCCACCTCGCCCCTTACGGGAACACCCACCGCCTCCCGATCACCAGGCCCACCTCGAAGTCGCTTCGGGTGAGCAGACAGGTCAGGTCTGCCGCAACGCGGTACGCGCCGGCCAGGGCGCATCTGCCGGCCGCAGAGAGGCGAAGTCGTCACCCTTCAGGTACGCAGCCCACGCGGCCAACACACCGCTCACCATCGTGGGGTTGTGCAGGTCGCCGGCCAGCACGGCATCAACCAGGTCGGTCAGCGAGGCCCAGGACAGCTCCATCTCCGCCTCCTCACCAGTCTTGACGAAACCGTCCGGAGCCTCGACCGGACGCAGATCGCGGGCCAGATAGATCCGCAGACTCTCCGCGACGATGCCGGGCGTGGTGAACAGGTCCACCAGCACCTGCCAGGTATCGCCGGCCAGGCCGGCCTCCTCGGCCAACTCCCGTTGGGCGGCGACGACATACCTTTCACCGTCGACGTCGAGCAGGCCCGCGGGAGGCTCGATCAGCCGGTGGCGGACGGCATGCCGATACTGCCGGATCAGCGCGACCCGACCCTCGGCGTCCAAGGCGATGATGCCGACGGCGCCGGGATGCCGCAGATACTCCCGGTGCAGGGTCTCACCGTCCGGAGCGGTGACGGAGTCCCGCAGCAATGCGGTGAAGCTGCCGGCACCCAGCACGTGTTCGGCCGTCACCGGCCAGCTCACAGCCTCGTCGACCAGCTCGGCACGGCTCAGCACGTGGCCGCCGAGAACCCCACTCACGACTTGGCGTCCACCGGGAGCCGAGTGGCGAGCCGTCGTTCCAACGCCGCCTCGACCAGCCCCACAAACAACGGGTGCGGCACGGTCGGCCGCGACTTCAGTTCCGGATGGGCCTGGGTGGCCACGAAATACGGATGCACGTCGGACGGCAACTCCACGAACTCGACCAGCCGGCCATCGGGAGACGTCCCGCTGATCACCAAGCCGGCCTCTTCCAGCTGGCCCCGATAGGCGTTGTTCACCTCGTAGCGATGCCGATGGCGCTCGGCCACCTCGGTCTGCCCGTACTGCTTGGCGACCACCGAGCCGGGCAGCAGCTCGGCCGGATAGGAACCCAGCCGCATCGAGCCGCCGAGATCGCCCTCGCCCTCGACGATGGCGATCTGCTCGGCCATGGTGGCGATCACATGATGCGGCGCCTCAGGACTGAACTCCGAGGAGTCCGCCCCCTCCAGCCCGGCGAGATGCCGCGCGACCTCGATCACCATGCACTGCAGACCCAGGCACAGCCCCAGGATCGGAATCTGGTTCTCGCGCGCGTACTTGATCGCACCGACCTTGCCCTCGACCCCGCGGATGCCGAAGCCGCCCGGTACGCACACCCCGTCCACGTCCTGCAGTGCCCGGGATGCGCCTTCCGGCGTCTCGCAGGTGTCCGACGGCACCCAGCGGACGATCACCTTGGCGCGGTTGGCGAAGCCGCCGGCCCGGAGCGCCTCGCACACCGACAAGTACGCGTCCGGCAGGTCGACGTACTTGCCCACCAGCGCGATGATGACCTCCTCCTTCGGGTTGTGCACCCGGTTCAGCAGGTCGTTCCACACCGTCCAGTCGACGTCGCGGAACCGCAGGTCGAGCCGGCGGATCACGTACGCGTCCAGGCCCTCGGCATGCAACATCTTCGGCAGGTCGTAGATGCTCGGCACATCGGTGTTCTCCACCACGGCCTCGACGTCCACGTCGCACATCAAGGAGATCTTGCGCTTCACCGAGTCAGGGATCTCCCGGTCGCACCGGCAGACGATCGCGTCCGGCTGGATGCCGACCTGACGCAGCGCGGCGACAGAGTGCTGGGTCGGCTTGGTCTTCAGCTCACCGGACGGGCCGATGTAGGGCACCAGCGAGACGTGCAGGAAGAAGCAGTTGTCCCGGCCGACGTCATGGCGTACCTGCCGGGCCGCCTCCAGGAACGGCAGCGACTCGATGTCGCCGACCGTGCCGCCGATCTCGTGGATCACCACGTCGATGCCGGGACCGCCCATGCCGAGCATCAGGTCCTTGATCTCGTTGGTGATGTGCGGGATGACCTGCACGGTGTCACCGAGGTAGTCGCCGCGCCGCTCCTTGGCGATCACCGTCGAGTAGACCTTGCCGGTGGTCACGTTGGCCTTGGCCGCCAGATTGACGTTCAGGAACCGCTCGTAGTGGCCGATGTCGAGGTCGGTCTCCGCCCCGTCTTCGGTGACGAAGACCTCGCCGTGCTGGAACGGGTTCATGGTGCCGGGATCCACATTCAGGTACGGATCCAGCTTCTGCATGGTGACACGCAGGCCACGGGCGACCAGCAGGCTGCCCAGGCTCGAGGCGGTCAGCCCCTTACCGAGCGAGGACGCAACCCCGCCGGTGACAAAGAGATGTTTGGTCTGGCGATCGCGGGCTCCCACGGGCCTTCAGCCTACCTGCTGCCTGCCCGGGTACCTGCATCTCCGGCGCGTCATGCGCGTCACGGGGTTTACTGCCCGCTAACTCCACCGACGTACGCCTCTGCGCTCGCGAAAGGGTGTGCGTCGTGAGGGGGTGTTTGGGTGGCGTTTCCTATCCCTGGTCAGAGGCATCTGATGCTTGGGTTGCACATTCGGCTGGCGCGTCAGCACCTGGCACGATCTGCGCCGCTGCGGCAGGTGAAGCAGCCGATACTCGCCACTCGATGTGGAGTGCAGGCCGACACGGCCTCGAGAGAGGTCTCTTGGTTGCTTCGCGGCGATCCATCTGCGTCGGCGCGCCGGAAGGGCCGCAGATCCGCACGAGAAGTAGCGCGCGGTTCCGTTTCGGCGGTGAAATGCCCCGCAAACTACTTCTCGATGGCCATTTTGGGAACATCCCACCACCGGCCGCTAGTCCGCTATCCGAGGTCAGACCCGAATCCTCGTCTCACCAGATTTCTCTACTTGGTAAGGAAAAAGTCTGGCTATCGCCCACTTGTTCGAGTAGAATAGGTGACATGTTCGAGGATCGGTTGGAGGAGTCGCTCGGGAACCCCCGCGCCCTGCTCAACCTGGCCGCGGACACGATGCTCACCGAACGCACCGCCGGCTGCCGCAAACTCCTGATCGCCGCCGCCTGGGCCGACTGCCACAGCGCACCCGCCGACCTCGAGCTGGTCGACGGTGAACCCGTGCAAGACCTCTGTGAGGAACGATTCGTGCGACTGGGCGGGGCGGCTACGCCCCTGGTCGCCGAGTTCAGTCCGTCCGAGCTCGGGCATTCGCTGCAGACCAGTCTCGGCGCCGCGCGTCGGCTGGTCGCCTGCGCCCTGACCATCCGACACCGCCTCCCCCGCCTGTGGGACCGCGTCACAGCCGGTGACGTGTGGGCGTGGAAAGCGATGCAGTACGCCGACAAGACCCGCCACCTCGGCGGCCTGTCGTCCTGGCTCGTCGACCTGAAAATCACCCGGCACGTCGAGACCATGGCCTGGCCGAGGTTCCTCGACCTACTCGACGCCACCCTCCTCGAGGTGGACGAGGCCACCTACCAGCAACGAGCCGACGAAGCCGCGGGGCACAAGGACGTCCGCACCTACCGAGGCGAACACGGACTCCGGACCCTGATCGCCAAAATCGAAGCCGGGGACGCCCTCGCCTTCCAAGCCCTCGTGGACCGGGTCGCCGAATGCCTCGCCGACGAAGGCGACGACGACCCCATCGGGGCCCGCCGCGCCAAAGCCGTCGGCATCATCGCCCACCAAGCACGCTTGAGGGATCTGTTGGCCCGGCACGCCGACCAACCCCACGACCCCCGGCATCCTGAAGACCGTGTCAACACGCACCTCGACAACCCCACCGACCCGTGGGCCGAAGACGACCTACCCCCGGCCGGCTGGGAAACCAGCCGACACGGCAACTACCACCAACCCAGCTTCGACGATCTCGACGACTCGCGGAACGCGCAAACCCCCGACTCCGGCGATCCAGCTCCTGACGACCAGGAAGAAGCGCCGATCAGCGAGGCAGATCGGACCTGGCATGAGCAGCAACGCGATGATGCCGACAACGCCCACGGCGACCATCGCGAGGCGACCGGCCGTAACAACGATCAACAACAACGCGACGGTGCCCACGGCGGTGCCAGCGATAACGATGGGTCTGACGAGGATCTGCGCGATGACGACCAGCAACGGCCCGACAGCGCCAGCGACGACGACCATGCTGGGGCCGCCGACCACAATGAGACTTCCCGCACCTCTACGAACCCGTCCGCCTCGAGCCTGATCCCCGCAGCCTTCGACCGTGCCGCCGCCAGAGACCACGACGGACGAGCCGGTCACTGCTGCGGCTGCGCCTGCGGATCCACTTTCGACCTGCGACCCATGACCTCGGCGGAACTGAACGCGAACCGGACTCGCGCCGTCGTCCACGTGCATGTCAGCGACCAGACCCTGATCAACCACCACGGCGTGCTCCGCACCGCCGACGGACCCATCACCCTCGAACAATTCCGCCGCTGGCTCACCGACAGCGACGCCAACATCACCATCCGGCCCGTCCTCGACCCCGCCGACGTGGCCGCCGTCGACAACTACGAGATCCCCACGACGATCCGCGAAGCCGTCCAAGCCCGCCATCCGGGATCGGTCTACCCCTACAGCCCGGCTACCGAAATCACCACCGGCGGCCGACTCGACTTGGATCACTCGATTCCGTACCAGAAGAACGGGCCACCCGGACAGACCCGAGTCGGCAACCTCGGACCCCTCACCCGCAGCGAACACCGAACCAAAACCCTCGGCGGCTGGCAAACCCACCAACCCGACCCCGGCACCCACCTCTGGCGATCACCCCACGGCTGGATCTCCCTTGTCACCAACCAAGGCACCCTCCTGCTCGGCGACAACCCCTTCGCCCAACAGGTCTGGCAAGCATCCCAGCCCGCGGCCGCAGTATCCCGCTGACATCGACTGAGCCGGATCACGGTTGATCGGCGCGTCTGGCACGGTGGACCCATGAACGAGCATCCTGTCGTGAACCAGGCGTTCTGGGACGAGATCGCCCCACACCAACTGCCAGCCCCGTACTCGATCCGGGCCCATCTGCCCGGCTGAGCCCGGATGCAGCTCAGCGGGACGCCAACTCGAGCAGTTCGCCGGCGTGGGCCAGGGCCGACTCGGTGGTCTCGATGCCGGCCATCATCCGGGCGAGCTCGACTACCCGGTCACGTTCGGCGACCTCGCGTACGCCGCTGGTGGTGACCTGGCCGTCGTCGGATTTGACCACGGCGAAGTGCCGGTCGGCGAAGGCGGCGACCTGGGCCAGGTGGGTGACCACGATGACCTGCCGATGCCTGGCCAGCAGTGCGAGCCGCCGGCCGATCTCGACCGCGACGGCGCCACCCACGCCGGCGTCCACCTCGTCGAACACGAACGTCACCGAGCCACCGCCATCGGCCAACACCACCTCCACGGCCAGCCGGACCCGGGACATCTCACCGCCGGAGGCAACCTTGCCGAGGCTCCGCGGTGCGCTGCCCGGATTGGCGGAGAACAGCAGGTCGACCTGGTCCGCACCGGTCGGCCCGAGATCGACGGGGGTCAGCTCGAACTGCAGGCGGGCATGGGGCATCGCCAGCGCGGCCAGCTCACCGCGGACCCGCTCCACGAACTCTCCGGCAGCCGCGACTCGCGCACTGTGCAACTGACCGGCCAGTTCCTCGATCCGCCCCTGCACGACCGTGATCCGCTCGGTCAGCTCACCGATCCGGTCGTCGGCCAGCTCCAGTGCCGCGAGTCGTTCCGCAGCCCGAGCGGACCAGGCCAGCACCTCGTCGCAACTGGAGCCGTACTTACGCAACAGGCCGGCCAGCTCGAACCGACGCTCCGCGATCTGCTCCAGCCGACCCGGCTGGACCTCCAGGCCCGCGAGATAACTGGACAGATCTCCCGCCAACTCGGTCAGCAGATAGCCGACCTCCCGGACTCGTCCGGCGAACGGCTTGGCCTCGGTGTCGGCCGCAGCCAGCCGTTCCACGGCCCGCCGGGCCTGGGCCAAGCCCGCCAACGCGCCGCCGGCCTCGTCATCGGAACCGGCCAACGCCACGATCGCCGTGGCGGCATCCGCCCGCAGATCGTCACTCGCCTGCAGCCGTTGCGCCTCCTCCGCGAGCGCCACATCCTCCCCCGGCTGCGGCGCAGCGCGCTCGATCTCGTCCAGTCCGAACCGCAGCAGGTCGATCTCCCGAGCCCGCTCCTGCGCCTCGGTCCGCAACCGATCGAGCTCGGTCTGGGCGGCTCGCAACTCGTCGTAGCAGGTCCGGTACGTCGTCAGTCTCACCTGCTGATCCACGCCTGCGAATCGATCCAGCAGCTCGCGTTGCCGATCCCGGCCGGCCAGCCGCACCTGTTCCGACTGTCCGTGCACGGTGACCAGATCGCCGACCAGATCCTCGATCCGGCCGATCGGCACCTGCGCGCCGCCGACGAAGGCCCGGGTCCGGCCGCCGGGGGTGACCTGCCGTGCCACCAGCAGCTCGGCGTCGACCTCGCCGTCCGCTTCGGCAGCAGCGTCGAGCTCCCCTCCGGCCTCCTCGACCCGGCGTACGGTATCCGCCGAGATCTCACTGAACCGACCTTCGACCACGGCCCGGCGCGCGCCGGTGCGGACCGCCTTGGGGTCCGCTCGGCCCCCGAGCAGCAAGTCGATGCTGGTCACGATCATGGTCTTGCCTGCGCCGGTCTCACCGGTCACCACGGTGAGCCCGGGATGCAGCGCGAGCACGGCGTCGCTGATCACTCCGAGATCGCTGATCCGCAGTTCGGTGATCACTGCTGCGAGCCCCGACCGCGGGCCCATTCGGAGTTGCCCCGCCAGCCCTCCACCGGCAGCTGGAATTTGTTCACCAGCCGGTTGGTGAACGGGGACTGCGACAGCCGGGCCAGCCGGAGCCGATGCTCGCCGCGACTGACCTCGATCTCCATGCCAGGGCACAGATCGACCGTCCGGCTGCCGTCGCACCAGACCACGCCGTGAGTCCGCACCGACGGGATCAGATCGACGGTGATCACCGAATTGGGCCCCAGCACCAGTGGCCGCGCGAACAAGGCGTGTGCGCTGAGCGGCACCAGCAGCAGCGCGTCGAGCTCCGGCCACAACACCGGACCGCCGGCCGAGAATGCGTACGCGGTCGATCCGGTGGGCGTCGACACCAGGATCCCGTCGCAGGCCCAGCGGGACAGCGGCAGCCCGTCGACCTCGACGGCGAGCTCCAGCATCCGCTCCCGGGCTGCCTTCTCGATCGACACCTCGTTGACCGCGAACGACGACCAGATGACCTCGCCGCGGTCGCGGAGGGTGACGTCGATCGTGAACCGCTCCTCGACCGTGTACGTCCGCTGCACCACGTGCTCCACGATGCTGTCGATCTCGGCCGCCTCCGCCTCCGCCAGGAAGCCGACGTGGCCGAGATTGACCCCCAGCAGGGGCGTGTCCGAGGTGATCACCTTCTCCGCGCCGCGGAGGATGGTCCCGTCGCCACCGAGGACCAGCATCAACTCCACGCCGCGAGCCTGGTCGCTGAACCGCTCCGGGGACACCCCGATCACCCGCGCCGTGGTCAGTCGCGCGTTCAGAACGTCCGCGTCGGACGCGGGTACGACGGCGGTGATCCCTGCGGCCGCCAACCGCTCGATGATGCCGGCGGCGGTCTCGACGGCCTCTCGTCGACCCAGATGCGTCAACACCGCCACCCGTCGACCCGCCGTCAGGTCGTCGGTCTCCGGATCCGGTGGCGTCACGCGCCACAGCATAGGCGGGGGTCAGGTTGCGGCGACGGCGGCAGCGATGTCGACCGGTTCCGCGACCTGGGCTCGGGCGAACAGGACGAAGAACTCGCGGTTGCCGGCCGGACCCGGCAGCCGGCTCGGCACCACGGCATGTGCGACCCAGCCGAGCTCGGCGGCCGCCTCGATCACCCCGTTCACGGCCGCCACATGCAACGCAGGATCGCGTACGACACCGCCCTCACCCAGCCGCTCCCGGCCGACCTCGAACTGCGGCTTCACCATCAGCAGCAGGGATCCGCCCGGATCCGCGACGCGAGTCAGCGCCGGCAGCACCAGGGTCAAGGAGATGAACGACAGATCGCCGACGACGAGATCGACGAGCCGTCCGCCCACGTGCGTCAGGGTCAGCTCACGAACGTTGAGATGCTCATGGCTGATCACACGCGGATCGGTCCGGAGCTCGGCAACCAATTGGCCGTGGCCGACATCGACGGCGATCACCTCGCGGCAGCCCGATCGCGGCAGCACCTGGGTGAACCCACCGGTCGAGGCGCCGGCGTCCAGCGCGCGGCAGCCGGCGACGTCGAGGTCCAGGTCCGCGAGGGCACCGGCCAGCTTGTGGGCGGCCCGGGAGACGTACGGGTCGGACTCGACGCTGATCGCATCGGCCGGCGTCACCGTGCTGGAGCTGCGGACGACCACCTCGTCGTTGACTCGCACTCGACCCGCCCGGATCAGCGCGACCGCAGCTGACCGGGAACGAGCCAGCCCGCGCTCGGCAACTGCACGATCGAGCCTGGTCGACACTCAGCTTCCAGGAGGCCTGGGCATGGGAGGACGTTGAGGCACCGCTGGCGGCGTCTGCAGCGTCTGGTGCAGAACCTCATGGACCGCGGACAGCGCCTCAGGGTGCTCACTCACGGGACGCCGCCCGAGGTCGGCCAGTCCGGCCAGGGCTTCGTCGACCTCGGTCAACCCGGTCGCCGGCTGCTGATCGGCCGCTGCGTCCTGACTCACTCGGTCGCCGCTGCGTCAGCCGGCTCGGCGGCCTCCGCCGGCGGCTCGGCCGTCTTCTTGGCAGCGGCCCGCTTGGCAGGAGCCGCCTTCTTCGCCGCGGTGGTCTTCTTGGCCGCCGCCCGCTTGCGGGCCGTGGCCTTCTTCGTCGCCGGCTCGGCCTGAGCCTGCTCAGCTTGGGCTTGCGTTGCCTCGGCCCGCGCCGCCTGCTCGGCCACCGCGGCCCGCAGTTCATCGACCTCGTTCCGCAACGCGTCGAGATCCTCGTTCCGCGCGAACCCGAGCTTGGCGGCGGCCTTGTCCACCTCAGCGCTGATCGTCTTGGCCAGCAACTCGCGGTTGGCCCGGCTGGCGGCCAGGATCTCTTCCGTCAGAGCAGCGACCTTTCCGCTCGCACCGGTGGCGACATCGTCCAAGTGCGTGGCCGACAGCAGCCCTTGCGCCGCCTCGGTCGCCTTCGCCTTGGTGGCCTTGGTCAAGCCCCCGACCAGGTTCACGTAGTTCTGGATCTGTTCTGCGACCATCTCGCCACCTTCGCTGGTTACTGCCTACCTGCGCAACGTTAGCGTCTCAGCATCACGATCACCGTCCGCCAGCCTGGAACAATCGCACGGTGAGCGATTCGCACCCCCTGATTCCTCCCACCATCCCGCCCCCTTCGATTCCTCCCACCATCCCGCCCCCTTCGATTCCTCCCACCATCCCGCCCCCTTCGGCTCCTCCCACCATCCCGCCCCCTTCGGCTCCTCCCACCATCCCGTCCCCGGTCTGGTGGCACACCGCCGTGGTCTACCAGATCTATCCGCGTTCCTTCGCCGACGCCAACGCCGATGGCATGGGCGACCTGCAGGGCATCGTGTCGCGGGTGCCCTATCTGGCCGCGTTGGGGGTGGACGCCGTCTGGCTGTCACCGTTCTATCCGTCCGCCCTGGCCGACGGCGGCTACGACGTGGATGACTACCGGGACGTGGATCCACGGATCGGCAGCTTGGCCGACTTCGACGAGCTGGTGACGACTCTGCACGCGGCCGGGATCAAGGTGCTGGTGGATATCGTGCCCAATCACAGTTCCGATCGGCACGTCTGGTTCGCTGAGGCGCTGGCCTCGCCGCCCGGGTCGCCGGCCCGCGACCGCTACATCTTCCGCGACGGCACCGGCCCGGACGGCAGTGAGCCGCCGAACGACTGGCAGTCGCTGTTCGGTGGCTCCGCCTGGGCGCAGGTCGCCGACGGCCAGTGGTATCTCCATCTCTTCGCCGCCGAGCAACCCGATCTGAACTGGGACAACGCATCGGTACGCGAGGACTTCCGTACCACCTTGCGGTTCTGGTCGGATCGCGGTGTCGACGGGTTCCGGGTCGATGTCGCGCACGGCCTGGTCAAGGACCTGTCGACCCCGTACGCACCCTGGCCCGAGCTCGAGCACATGGAGCGCGACGACGGCAGCCACCCGCTGTGGGACCGCGACGATCTGCAGGAGGTCTATCGAGACTGGCGCACGGTGTTCGACTCCTACGACCCGCCACGGTTCGCCGTCGCCGAAGCAGGGGTACATCCGGCCCGGCGCGCCCGCTACGCGGCGCCGACCAGTCTCGGCCAGGCCTTCAACTTCGCCATGCAGGAAGCAGCCTGGCGGCTGACGGACTACCGCGAGGTGATCGAGAGCGGGGTCTCGGACATGATCGCGGAGGGCTCCACCACGACCTGGCTGCTCGGCTGTCACGACACCGTACGAGTGGTCTCTCGCTACGGGCTGCCGGTGGCCGATGACCAGACGCCGATCAAGGTCGCCCGCTCCTGGCTGCTGACCGACGGCACAGATCCGCAGTGTGACGTGGCACTCGGCACCCGTCGGGCTCGGGCCGCGATCCTGGTGCTGCTGGCGCTGCCCGGTTCGGTGTACGTCTATCAGGGTGAGGAACTGGGCCTGCCGGAAGTGCCCGATCTGCCCGCGGCTGTCTTGCAGGACCCGGTGGCCTCCCGCTCCGGCGGGCGGGAGAAGGGACGCGATGGCTGCCGGGTGCCACTGCCCTGGTCAGCAACAGGCGCCTCATACGGGTTCGGTGCCGGTGCCGCAGCCACGGAACTGCCGCAGCCGGCCTGGTTCGCCGAGCTCGCGGCGGCGACCCAGGCCGACGACGAGCAGTCGATGCTGACGCTCTATCGGCGAGCCATCGCACTCCGCCGCGAGCTGGCGGTGCCTCTGCCGACCACTGACCCGTCGCTGAGCTTCGTCGAGTCTGATGCCGAGGTGTTGCACTTCCGGCGCGGCGACCGCTGGCACAGTGTGACCAACTTCGGTGACCAGCCGGTGCCGCTGCCCCTTGGCACCGTGCTGCTGAGCAGCGTGGAACTCGTCGACGGGCTGCTACCCACCGACGCGACCGCCTGGGTCAGCGCCGACTCAGCACTGCCGTGATGATCGAGACGGCTGGGGTCGCGTCGGTCTGCTGCCCACGGTCAGCGGCGCGCCAGGCCAGGTTCGCCGCTGCCCAGAGGGCATCGACCGCGGCGTCGCGATCCGTCGGCGTACCGACCAACTTGATCCGGCCCGAGTCGATCACCGCGGTCTGACCGCCGCAGCTCACCTCTCCGGGTCGTTCGTCACAGGCCCGGGCGGGCTGCAGCAGATCACGCAGGTCGTAGCCGAGATGGGTCGGCCGCTCGGCCGAGGTGGCCGCGAGCAGTTCGGCCGCACCGTGCGCCCCGGTCAGCACCAGCATGCTGTCCAGTCCGGCCGCGACTGCGCCCGCGATGTCGGTGTCCAGTCGGTCCCCCACGAAGATCGGGCGCGAAGCCCCTAGTCGGGCCACGGTCGCGTCGACGAGAGGACGGTATGGCTTGCCGGCCACCTCCGGCTCGACGTCGACCGTCAGTCGGACGGCATCGACCGCCGCACCGTTTCCGGGCACGATGCCGCGCTCGGTGGGACGGGTGGGGTCGATGTTGGTGGCCACCCAGTGCGCGCCGCGCTGGATCGCGTAGGCGGCCTCGTTCAGCTGCGTCCAGGTGAGATCGAAGCCGTACCCCTGCAACACGGCCACTGGGTGGTCGTCAGCCGACCGCACGCCCACGAGTCCGACCTCGCCCAGGGCATCCCAGACCCCAGGGCCACCAACGACCAGCACCTTCGACCCGGGCGGGAAGCGTCGTGCCACGAGCTGGGCTCCGGCCTGAGCGGAGGTCACCACATCCTCGCAGCCGGCGGCGATCCCGAGCTCGGTCAGGTGCTCAGCCACCGCCGCAGGTGGTCGGGCGGCGTTGTTGGTGACGAAACCGACCCGGGTTCCTCGGGCGCGCAGGGCCGTGATGCCCTCGGGCGCACCCGGCACCGCTACCGGGCCGAGATAGATCACCCCGTCGAGGTCGAACAGCGCTGCGTCATAGCCGGCGGCGACCACCGGACCGGCCAGATCGTGCTGAGCAACCATCAGCGATCGACGTCTGCGGCTTCGGGGTGCTCCGGCTCGCTGTCGTCGAAGGTGATCAGCATGCCGTCGAGCAGGTCGCGCCGCTCGATCGCATCGGTCTCGCCCTCGGCGTCGTGCGCAGCGGCCTCGTCGAACCAGCGACGCGCCTCCGATTGCTTGCCCGCGGTCTCCAACAGATCTGCGTACGCGTAGTAGAGCCGCGCGGCCGGCGTGCCCAGTTGAGCTGCCCGCCGGTTGTCGAGATCCAGGATGGCCTGATGCAGCACCCGCCGGGCCTCGGGCTGCTGCCCGAGATCGTTGCGGGCACCGGACTCGACGATGATCATCTCGATGGCCAGCGCGGGGTCCAGCTGCTTGCGTCGAGCCTCCTTGGCGATCTTGAGCGCCGCTTGCGGCCGGCCCAGAGCCCGCTCGCAGTCAGCCATCACCGGCAGGAAATCGTCGGTGCCGGTCATCCGGCGTAGCGCCCGGAACTCAGACAGAGCCACATCCCAGTGACCGGCCGCGTACGCGGTCTCGGCCGCCGCCTCGCGGACCACCGGAAGTCGAGCTGCCCGCCGGCGTGCGGCCTCGGCATGCCGGTAGGCCAGCTCCGGCTCGTCGTCGATCAGCCGCCCCGCGGTGACCAGGTGCCCGGCGACGACCTCGGCCAGGTCCTTGGGCAGCCCGCGCAACTCGGCCTTGACGCCCCGCGGCAACGCTCGGACATCGACGTCCGGAGGAAGGTTGGGCTCATCCGGGCGTCGCTGCAGCCCAGGAGGCGGCGGCGTACGTTCCTCGCGATCCGACGATCGGCTGTCCCTGGGTTCGGGGCCACGGGCGTACTCGTGGCGCGCCCGATCCCCGGATCGTTGCTGGCCTCCGGAACGCTGCCCGCCCGCGCCCGCAGGTCGACTCGAGGAGCCTTGCGGCCGGCGCGCGGCTGAGCCGGCGCCGCGACCGGCTCCGCCGCTGCGTCCCGATCCGCCGTCTCGTCCACCGCTGCCCGGCCGTCCGCCGCTGGACTGTCCACCGTTTGACTGTCCGCGGCCAGTTCGATCGCCGCCGGATCGTCCGCCACCCGGGCGCGATCCCTTGCCGGGCCGCTCCCCTCTGCTCTGTGTCACCGCCCCATCCTTGCCGCACACCCCGGCCCGCGCAAAAGGGGCCCCCGATCGTCTCTGGCCCGCGGGCGCAAGACGTCCGCGGCTCAGGCGATGACGACCGCGGGCCCAGCGGCACTCAGGTCGGCAACCGTCTCTGGCGAGGCACCGCCGTCGGTGATCACCAGGTCGACCTCCGAGACTGCGCCGAACGTGCAGAAGGAGGTCCGGCTGAGCTTGCCGGAGATGACCGGGACCAGCCTCCTCCGCGCCGCCAGCAGCATCGCCCGTTTCACCGACGCCTCTTCCGGGTTGGTGGTCATCAGGCCCCGCTCGGCGCTGAGCGCATTGACGCCGATGATCGCGATGTCGGCCGTGATCGTGCCCAGTCGCTTGGTGGTCCACGGATCCACGGCGGCCGAGGTCAGCCCGCGTACCGAACCCGGCAGAGTCATGATCTGCATCCGTGTCCGTCCAGCCAAGTAGCGCGCGGCCGGCAGATTGTTGGTCACTAGGGTGAGCGGTCGGTCAGTAGGCATCAGTTGAGCGCAGACGAAGGTCAACGAGCCCGAGTCCAGGATCACCACACCGTCATCGGGCAGCTCCGCCATCACTCGCTGGGCGATGGCCAGCTTGTCCTCGAACTGCTCGGCGTGCCGCGCAGCCAACGCCTGCTCGAACGGAGTGGTGGACAACAGCTCCGCACCACCCCGTACCCGACGCAGCACCCCGCGGCGTTCCAGCACGTCGAGGTCCTTGCGCACCGTCTCGGTGGTGACCCCCAGCCGCTCGCTGATCTGCACCACGCCGGCACGACGATCAGGGCTCCGCACGAGGTAGTCGGCGATGGCTTGCTGACGCTCCGGCGGATACACGAGTCGATCCAACCACGAACCAGGCCCGGCAAACAACAACAATTCCCACACCCTAAACCTGGAAAACGGGCAGAGAATCGGACACAAAGCCTGGACTTCGGGCAGAGACTGGTACTACTGTGGCGCAAGACACACTCAGGGGACGAACTGCAGCCACCTCGGCCCGATCCCGGAAGGCGGTTCATGACCACCACCACGCAACGACGCCTGGCAGGTGCCGGGCTTGCTCTCAGCTTCTCGCTCGCGGTCTCCGGCTGCGCCGGCTTCGGCAACCTGGGCACCGAGCCCGGAGTGACGACGGTGACCCTGGCCAGCGTCAACAACCCGCAGATGCAGGACATGGCCCAGCTGCTGCCGGAATTCAACAAGACCCATCCCGACATCAAGATCAACATGATCTTCATGGAGGAGAACGACCTGCGGAACGCCGCCACCAAGGACGTCGCCACCAAGGGCGGTCAGTACGACATCATGACCGTCGGCGCGTACGAGGTGCCGATCTGGGGTCAGAACAAGTGGCTGGAAGATCTGACGGATCTCGCCGCCCAGGATCCCTCCTACGACGTGAACGACTTCTTCAAGCCGGTTCGTGACGGGGTCTCCTTCGACGGTCGGCTGTACGCGGTGCCCTTCTACGGTGAGTCGTCGTTCCTGATGTATCGCAAGGACCTGTTCGAGCAGGCCGGCATCACCATGCCCGAGCGACCTACCTGGGAGCAGATCGCGGAGTACGCGGGCAAGCTGAAGGATCCGAGCACGGATCGAGCGGGGATCTGCCTGCGGGCGAAGCCGGGCTGGGGCGAGATGTTCGCACCGCTGACGACGGTGATCAACACCTTCGGCGGCCAGTGGTACAACATGGAATGGCAGGCCCAGGTCAACTCGCCGGCCTACAAAGAAGCGGTGAAGTTCTACATCGACACCCTCGCCGCCTCCGGTGAGGGCGACCCGGTGTCATTCGGCTTCACCGAGTGCCTGAACCTGTTCTCCCAGGAGCGGGCGGCGATGTGGTACGACGCCACGTCGGCCGCCGGCTCGGTGGAGGACCCGAACAACTCCAAGGTGGCCGGCAAGGTCGGCTATGTCCGCGCCCCGGTCGACAAGACCGAGAACTCGGGCTGGCTGTGGTCGTGGAACCTGGGCATCAACGCCGAGTCCAAGCACAAGGAGCAGGCCTGGGAGTTCGTCCAGTGGGCCACCAGCAAGGAGTACGCGAAGCTGGTCGGATCGGAGCTGGGCTGGTCCCGCACCCCGCCGGGCACCCGCAAGTCGACCTACCTCATCCCGGAGTACATCAAGGCCGGCGGCGAGTTCGCGCCCCTGACCGCGAAGATCATGAGCGAGGTCGACCCCACGCATCCCGGCGTCGACCCACAGCCGTGGGTCGGGATCCAGTACGTCACGATCCCCGAGTTCCAAGACGTCGGCAACCAGACCTCCCAGTTGCTCGCCGACGTGATCGCCGGCCGACGACCTCTCGACCTGGCGCTGGACCAAGGACAGAAGATCGCCCAACGCGCCGGTGACAACCAGAAGCAGGGGAACTGAGATGAGTACGGTTGACGAGACCCCGGCCATCCAGGCGCCGAAGACCGTGCCGTCGGGCAAGAAGACCAAGATCACCATGGCCGACCTCAGAGGCCAGGACCTGGCACAGCGGAAGTTCGGTCGCAAGCTGATCATGCCCGCGTTGATCGTGGCGATCCTGGTCACCCAGATCCCGTTCGTGGCCACGATCTACTACTCGTTCCAGGACTGGAACCTGGCCCGGCCTGAGGAACGTTCGTTCGCCGGGTTCGACAACTACATCGCGGTCATCACCAACGGGGCCTTCCTGCCCTCGATCTGGGCGACCATCCGGATCGTCGGCGGCTCGATGATCCTCTCCCTGATCCTCGGTCTGCTGCTGGCGATACTGCTCGATCGGGAGTTCAAGGGACGCGCCTTGGCCCGTACGCTGCTGATCACCCCGTTTCTGGTGATGCCCGCTGCCGCGGCGCTGATCTGGAAATACTCCTTGCTCGAGGTCAACACCGGCATGGTGAACTGGGCGCTCAGCCTGGTGGGCATCGATGCAGTTGCCTGGAACACCGACCATCCGGCACTGACCATCGTCTTCACCATGACCTGGCAATACACGCCGTTCATGATGTTGATCCTGCTGGCTGGTCTGCAGTCGCAGGCCGGAGAGGTGCTGGAAGCCGCTGACGTCGACGGCGCCAACGCCCTCCAGACCTTCCGTTACATGACTCTGCCCCACCTGCGCAGCTACGCCGAGTTGGCCATCCTGCTGGGCACCGTGTTCATGATCCAGGTGTTCGACCCGATCAACATCATGACCAAGGGCGCCGGCAACACCAAGACCATTGCCTATCTGCTCTACGAGCGCGCCTTCATCGGCCAACAAGTCGGGGAAGCGGCCGCGTACGGGGTGATCACGGTCATCTTGACCATCGTGTTCGCCACGTTGGCCTTGCGCACCATGTTCTCGATCTTCACCGAGGAGGCCCGCTGATGTCCGCCACGACGGAGACCCGCCCGACCAACACGACCCAGCAGGCCACCCGCGAACGCACTGGGCCCAACCCGTTCACTCGCCGCAAGGTGATCGGTTATCTGATCACGCTGCTCACCTGGGTGGTGGTGCTGATCTTCTTCTTCCCGGTGCTGTGGATGATCATCACCAGCTTCAAGACCGAGGGACAGGCAGCGTCCTTCCCGCCCCAGTTCCTTTTCACGCCGACCTTCGACGGCTACGCCGCAGTCTTCGACCGCGGCATGGGGCTCTATCTGCTGAACTCGCTGTTCCTGGCCGTCGGCTCGACGATCGTGGTCATGCTGCTCGCCATTCCCGCTGCGTACGCGCTGTCGGTCCGACCGATCATCCGCTGGCAAGACGGCTTGTTCTTCTTCATCTCCACCAAGTTCATGCCCGTCGCAGCGTCGATCATCCCGGTCTTCCTGCTGCTGCGGACCTTCGGCTTGCTGGACAATCTGTGGGCCCTCGGCGTCCTCTATCTCGGCATCAACCTCCCGCTCGCGGTGTGGATGATGCGTTCCTTCTTCGCCGAGGTGCCCATCGCGGTGGTGGAGGCAGCACAGATCGACGGTGCTTCCTACTCTCGCGAGTTGTGGCGAGTGTCGCTGCCGATCGTCGCTCCGGGCGCGGCCGCAGCTGCCTTGATCTGCTTCATCTTTGCCTGGAACGAGTACTTCCTGGCCAACCTGCTCACCGCGGTGGTCGCCCGGACCACCCCGCCGTTCCTGGGCAGCTTCGTGGACGGACGCGGCCAATTCCTCGCCATCTTGTCGGCGGCGTCCACCATCGCGGTGCTGCCGGTGATCGTGGCCGGCTGGCTCGCCCAGAAGCGACTGGTACGCGGCCTCGCCATGGGGGCGGTGAAGTAGTGCGCGCCATCGTCTTCACCGAGCCCAAGTCGTTCTCGCTGGAGGAGGTGCCCGATCCGGTTCCTGGGCCCCGCGAGGTGCTGGTCCGGGTCGAAGCGGTGGGCATCTGCGGCACCGACATCCACGTCCTGGACGGGGAGTTCGCCCCGACGCGTTATCCGATCATCCCAGGTCACGAGACCTCCGGCATCGTCGAAGCGGTGGGTGAACTGGTCACCGAGATCGCCATCGGTGACAGGGTCTCGGTCGATCCGACGCTGACCTGTGGTGAGTGCGCGTATTGCGCCGTCGGACGGGCCAACCTGTGCGAGCAATGGAACGGGTCCGGAGTGGCCAGGACCAACGGATCGACCGCCGAGTTGACGGTCGCGCCGGTGCGGAACGTCCACCGACTCCCCGATGGAGTCGATCTCGCGCTGGCGGCGTTGGTCGAGCCGCTCTCCTGTGCCATCCACGGCTACGATCTGCTCCCCCGGCGGATGGGTGAGCACTATCTGATCTACGGTGCCGGGACGATGGGCTTGATGATGGCTCAGCTCGCGCCACGCGCCGGCGCCGCCAGTGTGACGGTCATCGACCGTAATCCGGACCGACTCGAGGTGGCCAGGGACGTCGGCATCGATGACGTGGCGCTCTCGGCCGATGAAGCCGATCATGCCGGCGGCTGGGACGTGGTGATCGACTGCACTGGCGTCGTCGCCGCGATCGAGGACGCGCTCACCCGCGTCCGGCGGGGTGGGGTGTTCCAACAGTTCGGTGTCGCACCTGTCGACGCGACCGCCAGGTTCTCGCCCTTCGGGGTCTACAACGACGAGATCACCATGGTCGGCTCGATGGCCGTGCTGGCGTCGTATGCGCGTGCGGTGGAGATGTTCGCCGCCGGAGCCCTCAACGCGGCTCGCATGGTCAGTCACGCGTACCCGCTGGACGACTACGGTGAGGCCCTGGAGGCGTTCCGGGCCGGTAGGGGCCGGAAGCTGCAGATCCGACCCCAGACCCGGGAATCGGTGCAGCTGTTGTGATCGGACCCTCCTGAGGGAGGCATGGAGTGACCACACAGGTGGAGGCGGCGGCCGATCGGCATCGACACATCATCGATCGGCTCGACGCGGTCGGTCGGGTCGAGGTCGGCACCCTGGCCAGCAGCCTGGATGTGGCACCGGAGACGATCCGACGCGACCTCCGTCTGCTCGAGCAACAAGGCGTGCTACAGCGGGTACACGGTGGCGCGGTCCGCCGGACCGAACGTCCACTCTCTCCATTCGATGGCACGACCCCCGAGCACCCACCTCAGCACCTTCGGCTCGCCGAACTGGTGATCGACCGTCTTCCCGCGGATGCGACGGTGTTCATCGGAGCATCGCCCCTCACCTGGGTGCTGGCTGAGTCATTGAGCCGCCGGCCGCAGGCGGAGGGCATGACCATCGTGACCAACAGCCTCGATGTCGCGGTGGTCATGTCCCGAGTCGAACGCCTGCACATCTACAACGTCGGTGGCGGCGTCGAGCAGGAAACCCGTGCCCAGCAAGGCGGTTGGGCACTCGACGAGATCGGCCGGTTCCAGATCGATCTGGCACTGCTCGCACCGACCGGCGTCACCGTCGAAGGTGGCATCTTCGCCGACACCCCGATGGCCGCCGCCATCATCGCCGCCGAAGTCCGCTCCGCGAACCAGATCTGGCTGATGCTCGAAGCCGAAAAACTGGGCCTTCCGGGATTCATCCAGGCGGCTCCGATCGACGTGGTCGATCAGATCCTGACCGCAGGCACGCCCCAGCCTCACCAGACGGCACCCTTCAGCGATGCCGGCATCACCGTGGTCTCGGCCGAATAGGTTCGTGGTTCTGCGGGCCCTGCGCGCGATTTGCGAGCGTCTATGACCCGGCGCCGCAAGACGTACGCAGCTTCCGCCTTATCGGCGGTCATCCGTGGCCCCCAGGCGCCGAACACTCGTGACCTCCGCAAGAAGGGAGCAGACAACTTTCCCCTTAAACCACTTCAAGGCCGACCACCGAAGTGGTCGACCTTGAAGTGTGTTGTCCGGCGACGTCCTAGTCTCCCACACGGTCCCCCGTGCAGTACCATCGGCGCTGAGAAGCTTAACTTCCGGGTTCGGAATGGAGCCGGGTGTTTCCCTCTCGCCATGATCACCGAAACTCTATTGAGATGTGTCGCAGGCGGCGATTTCTCGCCAGTCTTCCCGACCGTATCTCGGGAACTGCACAGTGGACGCGTAGCATCTTTGTAGGAACAAGCCCTCGGCCTATTAGTATCGGTCAGCTCCATGCATTGCTGCACTTCCACATCCGACCTATCACCCAGTGGTCTGCTGGGGGCCTTACCAGGTTATCCTGTGGGAGCCATCATCTTGGAGCGTGCTTCCCGCTTAGATGCTTTCAGCGGTTATCACTTCCGAACGTAGCCAACCAGCCGTGCTCTTGGCAGAACAACTGGCACACCAGAGGTTCGTCCGTCCCGGTCCTCTCGTACTAAGGACAGCCCTCCTCAAGACTCCTACGCGCGCAGCGGATAGGGACCGAACTGTCTCACGACGTTCTAAACCCAGCTCGCGTGCCGCTTTAATGGGCGAACAGCCCAACCCTTGGGACCGACTCCAGCCCCAGGATGCGACGAGCCGACATCGAGGTGCCAAACCATGCCGTCGCTATGGACGCTCGGGCAAGATCAGCCTGTTATCCCCGGGGTACCTTTTATCCGTTGAGTGACGGCGCTTCCACGTGCCACCGTCAGATCACTAGTCCCGACTTTCGTCCCTGTTTGAGATGTCTCTCTCACAGTCAAGCTCCCTTGTGCACTTACACTCAAAACCTGATTGCCAACCAGGCTGAGGGAACCTTTGGGCGCCTCCGTTACCTTTTGGGAGGCGACCGCCCCAGTCAAACTACCCATCAGGCACTGTCCCTGATCCGGATAACGGACCTAGGTTAGATATCCAGAACAGCCAGAGTGGTATTTCAACGTTGACTCCACAACCACTGGCGTGGCCGCTTCAAAGTCTCCCACCTATCCTACACAAGCTGTACCGAACACCAATACCAAACTATAGTAAAGGTCCCGGGGTCTTTCCGTCCTGCTGCGCGTAACGAGCATCTTTACTCGTAGTGCAATTTCGCCGAGTCCGTGGTCGAGACAGCGCCCAAGTCGTTACGCCATTCGTGCAGGTCGGAACTTACCCGACAAGGAATTTCGCTACCTTAGGATGGTTATAGTTACCACCGCCGTTTACTGGCGCTTAAGTTCAGTGCTTCGAGTTACCCCTAACACTTCCCCTTAACGTTCCAGCACCGGGCAGGCGTCAGTCCGTATACAGCGTCTTGCGACTTAGCACGGACCTGTGTTTTTAGTAAACAGTCGCTTGGGCCTGGTCTCTGCGGCCGCAGCTGCTCCGGGCACGTATGTCCCTTCACAGCGTTGGCCCCCCTTCTCCCGAAGTTACGGGGGCATTTTGCCGAGTTCCTTAACCACGGTTATCTCGATCACCTTGGTATTCTCTACCTGACCACCTGAGTCGGTTTAGGGTACGGGCGGCTCTAGAACTCGCTCACGAAGATTTTCTAGGCAGCATAGGATCACCCACTCTCGCCGTCACAAGGACGACCTAGTCTTCTTGTCTCAGGCTGATGAGGTGCGGATTTGCCTACACCTCGCCCTACACAATTAACCCGGGACAACCATCGCCCGGGATGGGCTACCTTCCTGCGTCACTCCGCAGCTTGCCTAATACAAGTCTGGATCGCAGACTCAGCAAGAATCGACCCGAAGGTCTCCTCAAGCCTTGCGTGCTTAGCATCGCTCGCCTCGGCAGGGACGTGCTAGCGCCGGTACGGGAATATCAACCCGTTGTCCATCGACTACGCCTGTCGGCCTCGCCTTAGGTCCCGACTTACCCAGGGCAGATTAGCTTGACCCTGGAACCCTTGGTCTTTCGGTGGAGGAGTTTCTCACTCCTCATTCGCTACTCATGCCTGCATTCTCACTCGTGTGCTCTCCACGACTGGGTCACCCCGCCGCTTCATCGCGCACACGACGCTCCCCTACCCATCCACACACCTGGATCGAAACCAAGTACATGTGTGAATGACACAACTTCGGCGGATTGCTTGAGCCCCGCTAAATTGTCGGCGCAGAATCACTTGACCAGTGAGCTATTACGCACTCTTTCAAGGGTGGCTGCTTCCAAGCCAACCTCCTGGTTGTCTGTGCAACTCAACATCCTTTTCCACTTAGCAATCGCTTGGGGGCCTTAGTTGGTGTTCTGGGCTGTTTCCCTCTCGACTACGAACCTTATCGCCCGCAGTCTCACTGCCGCGCTCTCACTTACCGGCATTCGGAGTTTGGCTAATTTCGGTAAGCTTGTGGGCCCCCTAGACTATCCAGTGCTCTACCTCCGGTAAGAAACACGCGACGCTGCACCTATATGCATTTCGGGGAGAACCAGCTATAACGGAGTTTGATTGGCCTTTCACCCCTATCCACAGCTCATCCCCCAGGTTTTCAACCCTGGTGGGTTCGGGCCTCCACGACGTCTTACCGTCGCTTCACCCTGGCCATGGATAGATCACTCCGCTTCGGGTCTAGAGCACGCGACTAAATCGCCCTATTCGGACTTGCTTTCGCTACGGCTTCCCCACACGGGTTAACCTCGCCACGTACCACTAACTCGCAGGCTCATTCTTCAAAAGGCACGCCGTCACCTCGCACACAAGGTGCTCAGCTCCGACGGATTGTAGGCAATCGGTTTCAGGTACTATTTCACTCCCCTCCCGGGGTACTTTTCACCTTTCCCTCACGGTACTTGTCCGCTATCGGTCACCAAGGAGTATTTAGGCTTAGCGGGTGGTCCCGCCAGATTCACACCCAATTTCAGGGGTTGGGTGTTACTTGGGGTGACGATCAGCAGTGAATCGTTTACGTCTACAGGGGTGTTACCTTCTGTGCCGCACTTTCCCAAAGTGCTTCGACTTCACGAATCGTTTGTGACTGCTTGGTCGCTTGACAGCGCGACCAGATCGGCCCCTCAACACCGCACTTGCAACGCCTGTCAGCTATCACACAGGTGCGGTTTGGCCTCTTCCGCGTTCGCTCGCCACTACTTACGGAATCACGGTTGTTTTCTATTCCTGTGGGTACTGAGATGTTTCACTTCCCCACGTTCCCTCCCACTGCCCTATGTGTTCAGGCAGGGGTCGCCGGACATTACTCCGGTTTCTTTCGAGGTTTCCCTATTCGGAGATCCCCGGATCGAAGCTTGTTTACCAGCTCCCCGGGGCTTATCGCAGGTTACAACGTCCTTCATCGGCTCTTGGTGCCTAGGCATCCACCGATTGCCCTTAGTAGCTTGTTGTTACTACAAAGATGCTCGCGTCCACTGTGAAGTTCTCAACATACGGGCGGTAACTCGAGCCGGCATCTGGTTCGCAGATGTCGGTCATCGGTCCGCGTGAAGTCCCCAGTGTTGCCACCGAAGCTTCAGGACCCAACAGCGTGCTCGGGCCGTTGCCATCACATATCGAGGTTCCATACCCTTAACGGGTCGTACTGACGAGATGAGTTGTGCATCGGCTTAATGGTCAATGTTCCACATTCCAGAGCTGCTTGGCGCCAAGACATTCGCTTGGCAAACCTCGCTGGACAGAATCGAGTCTGTCGTGATGCTCCTTAGAAAGGAGGTGATCCAGCCGCACCTTCCGGTACGGCTACCTTGTTACGACTTAGTCCTAATCGCCAGTCCCACCTTCGACGGCTCCCTCCAAAAGGTTGGGCCACCGGCTTCGGGTGTTACCGACTTTCATGACTTGACGGGCGGTGTGTACAAGGCCCGGGAACGTATTCACCGCAGCGTTGCTGATCTGCGATTACTAGCGACTCCGACTTCATGGGGTCGAGTTGCAGACCCCAATCCGAACTGAGACTGGCTTTTTGGGATTCGCTCAACCTTGCGGTATTGCAGCCCTTTGTACCAGCCATTGTAGCATGCGTGAAGCCCTGGACTTAAGGGGCATGATGACTTGACGTCATCCCCACCTTCCTCCGAGTTGACCCCGGCAGTCTCCTATGAGTCCCCGGCATTACCCGCTGGCAACATAGGACGAGGGTTGCGCTCGTTGCGGGACTTAACCCAACATCTCACGACACGAGCTGACGACAGCCATGCACCACCTGTATACCGACCTTGCGGGGGCTACATCTCTGCAGCTTTCCGGCATATGTCAAACCCAGGTAAGGTTCTTCGCGTTGCATCGAATTAATCCGCATGCTCCGCCGCTTGTGCGGGCCCCCGTCAATTCCTTTGAGTTTTAGCCTTGCGGCCGTACTCCCCAGGCGGGGCACTTAATGCGTTAGCTACGGCACGGAACTCGTGGAATGAGTCCCACACCTAGTGCCCACCGTTTACGGCGTGGACTACCAGGGTATCTAAGCCTGTTTGCTCCCCACGCTTTCGCTTCTCAGCGTCAGGAAATGCCCAGAGAACCGCCTTCGCCACTGGTGTTCCTCCTGATATCTGCGCATTCCACCGCTCCACCAGGAATTCCATTCTCCCCTGCATTCCTCTAGTTTGCCCGTATCGGAAGCAGGCTCAGGGTTGAGCCCTGAGTTTTCACTTCCGACGTGACAAACCGCCTACAAGCCCTTTACGCCCAATAATTCCGGACAACGCTCGGACCCTACGTATCACCGCGGCTGCTGGCACGTAGTTGGCCGGTCCTTCTTCTGCTCCTACCGTCACTTGCGCTTCGTCGGAGCTGAAAGCGGTTTACAACCCGAAGGCCGTCATCCCGCACGCGGCGTTGCTGCATCAGGCTTTCGCCCATTGTGCAATATTCCCCACTGCTGCCTCCCGTAGGAGTCTGGGCCGTATCTCAGTCCCAGTGTGGCCGGTCGCCCTCTCAGGCCGGCTACCCGTCGAAGCCTTGGTGAGCCGTTACCTCACCAACTAGCTGATAGGCCGCGAGCCCATCCTTGACCGCCAGAACTTTCCACCTCAGCAGATGTCGGCCGAGGTCGTATCCGGTATTAGCAGCTGTTTCCAACTGTTATCCCAGAGTCAAGGGTAGGTTGCTCACGTGTTACTCACCCGTTCGCCACTGATCAAAAGAGCAAGCTCTTCTGAACCGTTCGACTTGCATGTGTTAAGCACGCCGCCAGCGTTCGTCCTGAGCCAGGATCAAACTCTCCGTTGAAAAATATCGACTCCCGCTTTGCAGCAGGCTTTGTCGTCTCAACTAGTTCGATCGCTGACCAGATCCATGCTGGATCTTGTCAATCAATCTCAAAGAAATCCGAACTCAAACTTCAACCAACACGCCCTCGACTCTCGCCGCAGAAGTGTTGTCAATGTTGATGCCTGAGCACGGGGTTTTTAGTGCATATTTGGCATTGACTTTTAAGCACGCTGTTGAGTTCTCAAGTTTCGGGTGCACACCGCGCGTTTGTCTTATCGACTCCCGCTTGGGGCTTACTCGACTTACTTTATTCGGTCTGACACTCGGAGTCAAATCCGAGTTTTTGACCTTTTCGGCCACTTTTGATCGATTTCGCTTTCACGATTTCGGAATCATTTGCGACCGTTCTTACTTTATCAGTTCCGCACCCGGAGTCAAATCCGAGTTTGGTTCTGAATGGCTTTCCCGTGCTTCCTCTTTACTCAAGATTCCGCATCCGGGGCAACCTGACCAACTCTACCAGGTTCTTGCTCGCTGTCAAACCCTGCGATCTCGATCCTGGCCCCGTCCACATCTGACGTCCCTCGTCCCCGTCGTCGTGTTTCAGAGCGCGCGAGACCGAAAGTCGGTTGGTGTGGTTTGGGTTCCTGTCAGGTCGGCCGCTGCCTGGAGTCTCCCCCTTGCCGCGTCCTGCACCCCTCAAGGCTCAGAGAACATTACGCCCCCGCCGGAGCCGCGTCAAATCGCTGCGCTGTGACCGTCCTCACGGTCAAGGGGCGCCCTCGTACGGCTATCCCCGGAGCAGCGAGACGGCCCCGACGGTGCGCTTCCCACGGCGCGTGATGGCGTACCTGTCGTGCAGCAGGTCGGTCTCGGCAAGTCGTGCGTCCGGGTCATTCACCCGGACGTTGTTCACGTACGCACCGCCCTCGTTGATCGCCCGGCGTGCGGCGGACTTGCTGGCCACCACGCCACTCGCGGCGAGCACGTCGACGACAGTCGGCAGCTCGGCCCCCACTTCCAGCGATGGACCGTTCAACTCGGCCACGACACTCGCCACGGTCGGCTCCGACAAGCCGGCCAGGTCGGAGCGGCCGAACAGGGCGGCTGCTGCGGCAACCGCCGCATCCCGTTCGGCCGGCGAGTGCACCAATGCGGTGATGTCGTCGGCCAGCGCCCGCTGCGCAGCCCGCAGATGCGGGGCCGCTGCGGTCTTTCGAGCCAGCTCCTCGATCTCGTCCCGGGGCCGCTCGCTGAACACCTTCAGGTATTCGATCACCTTGGCGTCCTCGGCGTTCAGAAAGAACTGGTGGAACGCGTACGGGGAGGTCATCTCCGGATCCAGCCACACGGTCCCGGACTCGGTCTTGCCGAATTTGGTGCCGTCCGCCTTCGTCAGCAGCGGGGTGGCGAGCGCATGCACATGGCCACCGTCGGCGCGCCTCACCAGCTCCACGCCGGCGGTGATGTTGCCCCACTGATCGCTGCCGCCGAACTGGAGCGTGCAGCCGTACGCGCGGTGTAGCTCCAGGTAGTCCAGCGACTGCAGCAAGACGTAGGAGAACTCGGTGTAGGAGATGCCCTCCTCCAGCCTCGCCTTCACCACCTCACGAGCGAGCATCCGGTTGACCGGGAAGTGCTTGCCGATGTCGCGGAGGAAGTCGAGCACCGACAGCCCCGACGTCCAGTCCAGGTTGTTCACCAACCGTGCCGCGCTGGGTCCCTCGAAGTCCACGAAAAGGGAGACCTGGCGCTGGATCCGCGCCACCCAACCCGCGACCGTCTCCTTGCTGTTCAGCACCCGCTCGGCGGTCTCCTTCGGGTCGCCGATCAGTCCGGTCGATCCGCCGACCAGGATCAGCGGACGGTGTCCGGCTCGCTGCAGTGCCCGGGCGACCATCAGCTGGACGAGGTTGCCCATGTGCAGGCTCGGTGCGGTCGGATCGAAACCCACATAGAAGGTGACAGGTCCCGTCTCGAGGTGCTCGGCCAGCGCGGCCTCGTCGGTGGAGTTGGCCATCAGGCCACGCCACTTCAGCTCATCGAAGACGTCACTCACTGCGTCCTGCCATCCCTTCGGGGTTCGGGTCCGGGCCTGACCCTACTGGTCGTAGACCTCCGACGACCAGAAGTATTCCGGCGGCGCGACCGCAGCCTCGGCTACTGCTGTGCTTCCGGCGATCGGGGTGGTCAACCAGGTCGTCAGCTCGTCGAATCTCTCCAACACCTCGTTGAGCTGCTCCTCGACTCGAACCGTCGCGGTGCCGCCGCGGCCGTCCCGGCTGTCGATCGAACCGCGTACGGTCAGCACCTCCAAGACGGCCGGCTGCAGTGAAGCGGAGATCTCCGGCAGTTGTTCGGGGGTCAGCTCGGACAGCTCGATGCCGTGCTGCTCGCAGAAGCGGACGGCAGCGCCGGCGATGTCGTGGGCTTCGGCGAACGGAACGCGCTGTCGGACCAGCCAATCCGCAACATCGGTCGCCAGCGAGAACCCGCGCGGAGCCAGCTCGGCCAATCTTTGGGTGTCGAAGGTGAGCGTGCCGATCAGCCCAGCCATCGCCGGGGTCAGGACGAGCAGCTGGTCGACGGAGTCGAAGACCGGCTCCTTGTCCTCCTGCAGATCCCGGTTGTACGCGAGCGGGAGCCCCTTCAACGTCGCCAGCAGACCCGACAGATTGCCGATCAGTCGGCCGGCCTTGCCGCGGGCCAGCTCGGCCACATCCGGGTTCTTCTTCTGCGGCATGATCGACGACCCCGTCGACCAGGCGTCGGCGAGCTTCACGAAGCCGAACTCGTGCGTCGACCAGAGGATGATCTCCTCCCCGATCCGCGACAGATCGACCGCGATCTGCGCCAGCACGAAGCAGGCTTCGGCGACCAGGTCACGGGCGGCTGTCCCGTCGATCGAATTGGCCGTGCTGCTCTCGAAGCCGAGCAGCCCGGCGACATAGCGGGGGTCCAATCCCAGCGAGGTGCCGGCCAACGCGGCGGAGCCGTACGGGCTGATCGCCAACCGGCGATCCAGATCACGGACCCGGTCGGTGTCACGCAGCAGCGGCCAGGCGTGGGCGAGCAGCTGATGCGACAGCAGCACCGGCTGCGCGTGCTGCAGATGCGTACGCCCTGGCATCGGCGCACCCAGATGCGTCCGCGCTTGTTCGTACAAGGCCTCCACGACGTTCTGCACCTCGGTGGCGACATCGCGCAGAGCTTGGCGCAGGTAGAGCCGGATCAACGTGGCGATCTGATCGTTGCGGGACCTGCCGGCGCGCAACCGACCGCCGAGCTCCGTACCGACGCGTTCGATCAGGCCACGCTCGAGCGCGCCATGGACATCCTCGTCGGTCGGCGCCGCGACGAACGCACCGGAGACGACATCGGCCTCCAGGGCGTCCAGCCCGGCGATCATGCCGTCGAGCTCGTCGTCGGTCAGCAGGTTCGCGCGATGCAGCGCTCGTGCATGAGCCCGGGAGCCGGCCAGGTCATAGCGAGCGAGTCGCCAGTCGAACTGGGTCGACTGACTGAGCGCGAACATCGCCTCCGCCGGCCCACCCGCAAACCGGCCGCCCCATAGCCGGCCCTCATGCTCGCCGCTGTCGGTGGGCGTCGTATCGGTCACAGTTGTCTCCTCTCCTCGCGGATTTTCCGGTGTTCTGTCCACGTCTGAGGTGGACAGGACGCCGGAAATCCAGTCAGACGGTATCGGTGCGGCGGGCGCCCTGGCTCAGTTCCAGGAAGCGGGCGGCGATGGCGTCACCACCGGCCGGGTCACGGGTGATCAGCAGGATGGTGTCATCACCGGCGATGGTGCCCAGGATGGAGTCCCACGACACGCGATCGATGGCGGAGGCAAAATACTGCGCGGCGCCCGGCGGGGTGCGCAGCACGACCAGGTTCGCTGATGCCTCCGCCGATACCAGCACCTCACTGCACAACCGGGCCAGCCGGCTCTCGAACGTCGCGAACTCCCCCGCTTGGGGGCTGCGATCACCACCGTCGCCGGGCACCGCGTACACCAGGTGACCGTCGTTGCCCCGAACCCGCAGCGCGCCGATCTCGACCAGGTCACGCGACAGCGTGCCCTGGGTGACCTGCAACTGCTCGGTCGCCAGCAGCTCGGCCAGCTCGGATTGCGACCGGACCTGCTGCTGCTCCAGGATCGCGATGATCCGCGCCTGACGCGCAGTCTTGGTGATCGGCGCTCGCCCAGTCGAGGTCATGTGCGTCGCCTCACCACTCGACCTCCACACCGCGAGCCGCCGCGTCGAGAAACACGAGCACCGCCTTCTGCACGTGACGCCGGTTCTCGGCCTCGTCCCACACGACCGACTGCGGTCCGTCGATCACTTCCGCGGCGACCTCTTTGCCCCGGTACGCGGGCAGACAGTGCAGGAAGATCGCCTCCGGGTCGGCGTGCGACATCAGCTCGGTGGTGACGCCGTACGGCACGAAGACCGACTCGCGTCCACTGCTCTGCTGACCCATCGACACCCAGGTGTCGGTGGCCACGGCCTGACAGCCGGTGACTGCCTCGGCGATCGACTCGGTCACGGTGACGCTGCCGCCGGTCCGGGCCGCGATGACCCCGGCCCGCGCGATGACCTCGGGATCCGGGTGGAAACCGGCCGGAGCGCCGATCCGGACGTGCATCCCAGCGGTGGCACAGCCGAGCAGATAGGAGTGCGCCATGTTGTTGGCACCGTCACCGAGATAGGCGAAGCTCACCCCGGCCAGCCGACCGAGTCGCTCCTGGATCGTCAGCAGATCGGCGAGGATCTGGCAGGGGTGATAGCTGTCGGTCAGCGCGTTGATGGTCGGCACCCGGGAGAACTCCGCCATCTCCTCCAGCCTCGACTGGGCGAAGGTGCGCCAGACGATCGCGACCGACTGCCGACCCAGCACCCGCGCCACGTCGGCCACCGACTCACGCTCGCCGATGCCGGCCAGCCGTCCGTCGACGATCATCGGATAGCCGCCCAGCTCGGCGATCCCGGCGGCGAACGAGCTCTGGGTACGCAGCGTCGGCTTGTCGAACATGACCGCGACGCATCGTGGACCCGCAAGTGGCTTGAGCGCGTAAGGATCCTCCTTCAGCTTCGCCGCTATCGCCAGGATCTGCGCCTGCTCATCAGGACTCAGGTCATCGTCGGCCAAGAAATGTCTCATGGTCCTCTTTCGCGGTCGTCAGGCAGTGGGTCGGGGCTGGACCCGGTCCAGCAGCTCCGGGAGCGTCGCAGTGAAACTGTCCAACTGCTCGGCCGTGATGATCAAGGGCGGCGCCAGCCGGAGCACATCTGGACGCGGTGCGTTGATGATGAGGCCGGCATCGAGCGCGGCATCGGCCACCTGCGGAGCCACCGGCTCGGCCAGCGTGATGCCCCGCAACAGTCCGCGTCCACGTACCCCGGTGATCAGCGGATGATCGAGGGCCGTGACGGTTTCGACCAGGTGGTCGCCCAACAGTCTTGCCTGCTCGAGCAGCCCGTCGCGCTCGATCACCGCAATCACCGCCAGCCCGGCAATGGCGGCCACGGGGTTGCCGCCGAAGGTGCTGCCGTGGCTGCCAGGACCGAGCAAGCCGGCGGCCCGGCCGAGTGCCAGGCAGGCCCCGATCGGGAAGCCGTTGCCGAGCCCTTTGGCGAGCGTCACCACATCGGCGCTGACTCCGAGATCGGTGTGCACCAACCAACTGCCGGTCCGCCCCATCCCGGTCTGCACCTCGTCGAGCCACAGCAGCGCATCGTGCTGGTCGCAGATCGAGCGGGCTCTGGCCAGATAGCCATCTGGTGGCACGACGATGCCGTTCTCGCCCTGGATCGGCTCCAGCACCACGGCGGCGGTGTCGTCGTCGACAGCGGCGGCCAGGGCCTCGCTGTCGCCGTACGGAACGAAGATCACCTCTCCGGGCAGGGGCGCGAAGGGCTCGCGGTACTTGGGGTTGTGGGTGATCGACAAGGCGCCCATCGTCCGGCCGTGGAAGGAGCCCTCGGCGGCGACGATCTTGGTCCGGCCGGTGGCCCGGGTGAGCTTGAACGCGGCCTCGTTGGCCTCGGTGCCGGAGTTGGTGAAGAACACCTTCGCCTCGCCCTGGGCACCCACCATGGCGGTGAGCCGCTCGGCCAACGCCACCTGGGCCGGGGTGGCGAAGAAGTTGGAGACGTGGCCGAGCGTCGACAGCTGGCTGGTGATCGCCGACAGCACCGCCGGGTGGGCGTGACCGAGTGCAGTGACCGCGAGCCCGGACAGCAGATCGAGATGCCTGCGACCATCGGCGTCCCAGACGTACGCGCCCTCACCTCGGACAAAGACCCGCTTCGGCGTACCGAAGGTGTTCATCAGCGAGCGCTGATAGTGCTCCAGCACGATCGTCGAGCCACCGGCCTGCGAGCCGGCCAACTCCTGGCTGGTCAGCGCATCGAGTGCGCTCATGTGTTGTCCCCTGACTCTGCCGTCGTCGGATGATTCGGTGTCGGATGCCCTGTTGGATGCGTCGGATGCTCTGTTGGATAGAGCGGCAGCTCCCCGAACTCCCCATTGGCCAGCTCGTGGGGCGGGATGCCCTCGGCGGCGGAGAACACCCGGCTGCCGAGCCGGATGAGTCCGTCCTGGGTGACCATGGTGCCGATACCGGCGTTGGTGAAGATCTCCAGCAGCAGCGCGTGCGGCACCCGGCCGTCGGTCACGGTGGCGCGGGTCAGTCCGCCCTCGACGGCTCGCAGGCAGGCCTCCATCTTGGGGATCATGCCGGATTCCAACGTCGGCATCAGTTCCCGCAGCTCGGAGGCCGACAGCTCCTTGATGATCGAGTCGCTGTTCGGCCAGTCGGCGTACAGACCTTCGACGTCGGTGAGCACCACCAGCCGCTCGGCTCCCAGCGCCACCGCTAGTGCCGCGGCTGCGGTGTCGGCGTTGACGTTGTGCACCGCACCGTGGATGTCGGGCGCGATGCTGGCCACGACCGGGATCCGGCCCGCACCGATCAGTCCCTCGATGGCCTCGGTGTTGACCGCGACCACGTCACCGACCAAGCCGAGGTCGACTTCTTCACCGTCGATGACCGTGCCTCGGCGCTCGGCCACGAACAGCCCGCCGTCCTCACCGGACATGCCGACAGCGAGGCTGCTGTGCCGGTTGATCAACCCGACGAGCTCGCGGCCGACCTGACCGACGAGCACCATCCGGACGACCTCCATCGCCTCGGGGCTGGTGACCCGCAAGCCCCCGCGGAACTCCGAGGTGATGTTGAGCCGCTTGAGCATCTGGGAGATCTGCGGGCCGCCGCCGTGCACGACGACCGGGTGTACGCCACAGCGCTTCATGAACACGATGTCGGTGGCGAAGGCGCGCTTCAACTCGTCGTCGACCATGGCGTTGCCGCCGTATTTGATCACCACGATCTTGCCGGCGTACGTCTCCAGCCAGGGCAGTGCCTCGGTCAGGATGGACGCCTTCTCCACCAGGGAGAGGTTCTGGGGCTGACGCGTGATCATGTACCCACCTCGCCGGTGCGGCCGGCACTCACTGCGTTCGTACTGATGATCATCATGTGGAGTACTCGGCGTTCTCTCGGACGTAGTCATAGGTCAGATCGGTGGTCCAGATCGTCGCCCGCCGATCACCGGCGTGCAGGTCGACCACCACCGACACCTGGCGGTCGTGCAGGTCGACCAGCTCGCGCGGTTCGCCGATGCCGCCGGCCCGACAGATCTGTACGCCGTTGAACGAGACGTCGAGCTCATCCGGCTCGAAGACCGCGGCGGTGGTGCCGACCGCGGACAGCACCCGGCCCCAGTTCGGGTCGTTGCCGAAGACGGCGCACTTGAACAGGTTGTTGCGGGCGATGCTCTTGCCCACCTCGATCGCGTCGGCCGTCGAGGCGGCGTTGACCACGTCGATGGTGATGGTGTGGCTGGAGCCCTCGGCGTCGGCCACCAGTTGCAGCGCGAGGTCCAGGCAGACCTCGGTGATGGCTGACACCAGGTCGCTCGGGGCCGGCGAGATGCCGGAGGCCCCGCTGCTCAGCAGCAGCACCGTGTCATTGGTGGACATGCAGCCGTCGCTGTCGACCCGGTCGAAGCTCACTTCGGTTGCCGCCGCCAACTGATCATGGAGGCGGGAGGAATCGGCCACCGCATCGGTGGTGAGCACCACGAGCATGGTGGCCAGACCGGGGGCCAGCATGGCGGCACCCTTCGCCATCCCACCGACGGACCAGCCGTCGCGGATCGCCACCGACTGTTTGGCGACCGTGTCGGTGGTCATGATCGCCTCCGCCGCCAGCGCGCCGCCATCGGTGGACAGCCCGCGTACCAGGTCAGGGATCGCCACGCTGATCTTGTCCATCGGTAGCCGGACGCCGATCAGACCGGTCGAGCAGACCCCGACATCGATCGGGCCCACGTCGTGACCGGCTGTCTGGAGCGCGGTCGCGACCTGCTCGGCGGTGGCGTGAGTGTCGGCAAACCCTTCGGGCCCGGTGCAGGCGTTCGCGCCGCCAGAGTTCAGGATCACCGCCTGCAGCGCACCGTCGACGAGCACCTGACGAGACCACTGGACCGGCGCGGCGCAGACCCGGTTGCTGGTGAACACCCCGGCCGCCGCCTTGTGCGGGCCGTGGTTGAGCACCAGCGCCAGATCGGGCTTGCCGCTGGGCTTGAGCCCGGCTGTCAGCCCGTGGGCGGAGAATCCTCTCGGATGCGTGACTCCCACGATCAGTCCTCTTCCATCTCGACGGTGTGGCCGGCGTTGTCCCAGACCTCGATCGCGTATCCGGCTTGGGCGACGGGCACCAGGATCCAGTCCGTATCGAAGGTGGACTGCGCCAGGATGGAGATGCCGGCCTCCGCCAGCGGTGCGGTGAGCCCGGCCAGCACGCCGATCAGTGAATGATCCAGGGGACCGTCGATGCTGAACGCCGCGAATGGTCCGACTGCGGTCACGGTGCCGGGCAGAGCCTCGTACGCGCAGACGATCGACAGCTCGTCCTCGGTGCGAGTGACACTCCAGAACGGGGTCTCGTGGTCGTCGTCCAGGGCCCAGCGCGGTACGGAGTCGTGCGCCGGCAGTTGCGCCATCCCGACCTCGATCGCATGCCGGGTCAGCTGCCAGGAAACGGGTGACGCACTCATGGCGCGACTCCCACCAGCGGCAGCCCGGTTGCCTCAGGGAGTCCCAGCGCGATGTTCATGCACTGCACGGCGCCGCCGGCGGTGCCCTTGGTCAGGTTGTCCAAGGCGGCGACGGCAATCAGCCGGCCGGCGGCCTGGTCGACGGCCACCTGGACGTGCACGGTGTTCGCGCCAAGCGTGGCCTGGGTCTGCGGCCATTGGCCCGACGGCAGCAGGTGGACGAACGGCTCGTCGGCGTACGCGTCGGCATAGGCCTGGTACGCCTGATCAGTGGTCAGCGAGGGGTCGCTGAGCGGCGTCGTACAGGTCGCCAGGATGCCGCGCGACATCGGCACCAGCACCGGGGTGAAGGAGATGACCGGTGCGGCGGCCCCGCAGTGGGCGAGGTTCTGGGCGATCTCGGGCGTGTGCCGGTGCACGCCGCCGACCCCGTACGCGCTCGCGGAACCCATCAACTCGGCGCCCAGCAGGTGCGGCTTCAGCGACTTCCCGGCCCCGGACGGGCCACTGGCGGCCACGATCACGACATCGTCGGCCGTGGTCAGCCCGGCGGTCACCGCCGGCAACAACGCCAGCGTCGCCGTGGTCGGATAGCAACCGGGAACCGCGATCCGCCGTGCCCCGGCGAGCTTCTCCCGCTGCCCCGGCAGCTCCGGCAGACCGTACGGCCAGCTGCCCGCGTGCTCGCTGCCATAGAACTGCTGCCACGCAGCCGGATCAGTGAGCCGGAAATCGGCGCCGCAGTCGATGATCACGCTGTCCGAGCCGAGCTGCTCGGCCACCTGGGCTGAGGCACCGTGCGGCAGCGCCAGGAAGACGACATCGTGACCGGCCAGCGTCTCGGCCGAGGTCGGCGCCACCACCCGGTCGGCCAACGGGACCAGGTGCGGTTGCAGCTCGCCTAGGCGACGGCCAGCACTCGCGTTCGCCGTCACTGACCCGATCTCGATCTCCGGGTGCGCCAGCAGCAGCCTGAGCAGCTCACCACCCGCGTACCCGGTGGCACCCGCCACCGCTACCCCCATCGACACCTGCATGAATATGCCATTGATGACAAAGTTATGCAAACACCTTGGGTGGATGAGTGTGTTGCTCCTGACAAGATGCTCACATGCAGCTTCTGCTGATCGTCGGGCCGCCTGCGGTCGGGAAGATGTCCGTGGGACGACGGATAGCCGAACGTAGCGACTTCCGGCTATTCCACAACCACCATACGATCGAGCCGCTCGTCGAGGTGTTCGGCTACGGAACACCGCCGTTCAACATCTTGAACAGCGAGTTTCGCCGCCGGGTGGTCGAGGAGGCGGCAACCCACGGCATCGACCTCATCTTCACCTATGTCTGGGACCTGGAGGATCCAGCGGACACCGAGGCCGTCAGGCAGCTGGTGACGCCCTATCTCGGCAATCGCGGGCAGCTTGCCGTTGTCGAGCTCTGTGCCGATCTCGAAGAAAGACTCGTCCGGAACCGTGGCGAGAGTCGGCTGGCCGCCAAACCGACGAAGCGGGACCTCGCGTGGTCCGAGGCGAACGTACGGACGCTCGAGGGCCTGGTCCTCAACACAGATCCGTCCGGGATGCGTTCGACTCCGGCTGACTCCTTCCTCGCCCTCCATCCGCATCTTCGCCTGGATACCAACGAGCTGTCCGAGGACGACGCCGCAACTGCCATCCTCGCTTGGTTGGCGGACCTGCAGCGAGAGGATCTTGACCCCTGATTCGGCTGCGATCTGGCCAAGGCAGGATTGGTCGACGTCCGCCGCCGCAGATGAAGCAGCTAAAACTCGCCACTCGATTCAGCGAGTCCGGGGTCATTTCGTCGAATGGCGAGTTCCGGTTGTTTCACGGCCGCGTCGTGAAGCTACCGATACTCGCCTCTCGATGAAGGGCGCGAGATCGAGTGGCGACTTCTGGCTGCTTCCCCCGCTGTGCAGCGAGGACCCGCCGCCCCCCGTTCGAGGTGGCCGGGCTGGTGGTATGGCACCTCGAGGGCTGGCGGGACCGCCGCGGCCGCCACACAGCGCAAAGCGTCTTCCGCCATTCGACGGCTTCCACAGCCCAGATCGACGCGGACCACACCGTTTCCCAACCCAAGTCGGCTTCCACAGCCCGGAGCGCCGTGAACCGCACCCCTTTCCGACTCATCTCGGGTTCCGGCATCCGGGCCGTCTCCAGGCTCAGTCAGGCCGTCGACGCCGTGCGCATGCCTGATTCAACTGCTATCTGGCCGGGCAAGATGGACGCATGACTACCAACAAGAAGTGGAAAGACCTGACGCCGGCCCAGCAGGCCGGAGTCGGTCTGCTGGGCGTCGTCCAGATCGGACTGCTGATCGCGGCGCAAGTCGACCTCAGCAAGCGCCGGGCGGATCAGGTCAACGGCCCGAAAACACTCTGGCGACTGCTGAGCTTCGTCAACTTCCTCGGACCGTTGACCTACTTTGCCGTCGGACGCCGCCGCTGACCCTCCGAGTCAGAGAACTCGCGGCTCGGCACCGACCTCGGCCACCGCGACCGCCACGGCAGCGTCCCGGGCGGCACCGCTCTCGGCGTCGGTGAGCGTACGGTCAGGGGCGCGGAAGCGCAGCGCGAAGGCCAGAGACTTCCGCCCCTCGCCCACCTGCGAGCCGGTGTAGATGTCGAACAGCTGGATCGACTCCAACAGCGGCCCCGCGCCGCTGCGCAGCGCAGCCTCGACCGCTGCCGCAGGCACGTCGGAGCCGACGATCAACGCCACGTCTTCCTTGGCTACCGGATAGGACGAGATCGCCGTGACACTCCCCCGTGGTGGGGCGGCAGCCAGCAGCGCGGACAGGTCGATCTCGGCCGCTGCCGTCCGCTCGGGCAGCCCGAAGGCCGCGATCGCGGTCGGGTGCAGCTCACCGGCGTAGCCGAGCACCACCCCATCAACGGTCGAGATCTCCGCGCATCGACCCGGGTGCCACGGAGCCTGCTCAGCGGCCCGGCGTACCAGCGTCACCCCGAGCGCTCGCGCCGCGACTTCGGCCGCCGCAATCGCCTGCTGCCAGCCGGCGGCCTGCGCCGGACCCTGCCAGCCGGCAGGGAGCCAGTTGCCGGTCACAACCGCAGCCAGGTGTTTCGGCTGCTCGCCGAGCGCCGCCTGCATGGCGGCGAACTCGTCGTCACTGGGCCGATGGGACACCGACGGACGTGGCGCTGATGCCACGGACTCGGCGGCATAGAACACCGAACCGGTCTCGAACAACGCCAGATCGTCGTTGCCGCGACTCCGGTTGCGGGCGACGGCGGCGAACAGTCCGGGCAACACGCTGGTCCGTAAATAAGGCGAGGTCTCGGCCAGCGGATTGGCGATCCGGTTCAGCAGCCGCCGCCGATCATCGGCCGGTACGCCCAGCTTGTCCAGGTCCTCAACGGAGGCGAACGGGAAGCTGAGCACCTCGACGAAGCCGGCCGCCACGACCGCGGCGGTGACCGCACGCCGGCCCTTCTGCGCCGGCGTCAACCCGCGACCTACGGGAGCCCGCGGCACGGTCGGCTCGATCGTGTCATAGCCGATCAGCCGTCCGACCTCCTCGACGTAGTCGTACGGATCGGTCAGATCGGGCCGCCAGCTCGGCGGCGTGATCGTCAACTCTTCCCCCTCGGCCACGACCGAGGCACCGACCGCCTCGAGTAGCTCGATCACGGTGTCGGGGGCAACCTCCGTGCCCAGGATCCGTCCCGGCAGGTCGGCGGCGATCGTGGTCGAGCCACTCGCCGGCACCTCGCCGACGACCGTCTCGGCCGACTCGATGGTGCCACCGGCCAGCATGACGAGCAGCTCCGCGACGCGATGTGCTGCCGCGTACGCCGCCGCCGGGTCGACTCCACGCTCGAATCGCCGCGACGCCTCCGAGCTCAGCTTGTGGCGACGAGAGGTTCGGGCGATCGTCATCGCATCGAAGTGGGCGGCCTCGATCACCACGTTGGTGGTGTTCGGGTTGATCTCGGTGGTGGCGCCGCCCATCACACCGGCCAGGCCGATCGGCCCGCTGCCGTCGGTGATCAGCAGGTCCTCGGGGTCGAGATCGCGGACCACATCATCCAAGGTGGTGAGCTTCTCCCCCGGTTCGGCCCGACGGACCACGATCGGACCGTCCAGCAGATCGGCGTCGTAGGCATGGATCGGCTGCCCGGTCTCCAGCATCACGTAGTTGGTGATGTCGACGGTCAGTGAGATGGACCGCATCCCGGCCAGCTGCACCCGGCGGGCCAGCCAGCGTGGGCTGGGCCGGGACGGATCGATGCCGGTCACAGTGACCGCGGTGAAGAGCGGGCAGGCAGCTGACTTGCTGTGGACGGGGTAGCCGTCGACCCGCGGGGTTGGCGTGGTCAGCCAGACCGGGTCGGTGAACGCCACGCCGGTGGCCTGCGCCGACTCCCGTGCCAGTCCGCGCAGCGAGAGACAGTAGCCGCGGTCCGGGGTGACGGCGATGTCCAACACCTCATCTCGCAGGTGCAGCACGGTCACCGCATCGGCGCCGGACACCGGTTCCACGCCTCCCTCGGCATCGGGATGCAGCACCATGATCCCGGCGTGGTCGTCGCCGAGTCCGAGCTCGCGCGCCGAACAGATCATCCCGTCCGAGATGTGCCCGTACGTCTTCCGCGCCGCGATCGCGAAGCCACCCGGCAACACCGCACCCGGCAGTGACACGACCACCAAGTCACCGACGGCGAAGTTGTGCGCCCCGCAGACGATCCCCCGGGAGGCTGGCAGGTCACCTTCGGCCGGGTCATTGTGCTCCGGACCGACATCGACCCGGCACCAACGGATGGTCTTGCCGTTCTTCTGCGGCTCGTCGACGTAACTCAGCACTCGTCCGACCACGAGCGGACCGGTCACATCGGCGCCCGCCTGCTCGACGGTCTCGACCTCCAGACCGGCGCGGATCAACTCCTCGGCCAGACCGCGACCGTCGATATCGGCAGGCAGCGCGGCGTAGTCGCGCAGCCAGCGCAGCGGCGCCCTCATCGGGCCAGCCCCTGCAGTGAGCGGCTGTAGCGGACGTCTCCCTCGATCATGTCGCGCATGTCCTCGGCATCGTTACGGAACATCAAAGTGCGGTCCACGCCCATCCCGAACGCGAACCCGGAGTAGACGGATGAATCCACTCCGCAGGCCTCGAGGACCCGGGGGTTGACGACTCCGCAGCCGCCCCATTCGATCCAACCCTCGCTCCGGCAGGTCCGGCAGGGCTGATCCGGATTGCCCACCGAGGAGCCGTGGCACACGAAGCACTGCAGATCGACCTCGGCCGACGGCTCGGTGAACGGGAAGTAGTTGGGCCGCATCCGGGTCCGGGTATCACCGAACATCGCACGGGCGAAATGGTCCAGCGTGCCGCGCAGGTCGCCCAGAGTGATGCCCTTGTCCACGACCAGGCCCTCGATCTGGTGGAACACCGGCAGATGGGTCGCGTCGTACTCGTCGGCTCGATAGACCTTGCCCGGGCACACGACATAGACCGGCAGCTCGCGGTCGAGCAGCGCCCGGGCCTGCACAGGCGACGTATGGGTACGCAGCACCACTCCACTGTCCGGCTCACCGACGAACAGGGTGTCCTGCATGGTCCGGGCCGGATGATCGGGGATGAAGTTGAGGGCGTCGAAGTTGAGCCACTCGGCCTCCATCTCCGGACCTTCGGCGACCTCCCAGCCCATCGCGACGAAGACATCGATCATCTGGTCCATCAACGCGGTGATCGGATGGATCGCACCCTCGGGTCCGAGGTCGACCGGCAGCGTGACATCGACCCGCTCATCGATCAGCCGGTTGGCCAATTCGACCTCGGCAATCTCGGCCTCGCGAGCCTTCAACGCGGCGTTGATCTGGCCGCGGGCTTGCCCGATCCGGCGGCCGGCATCCTTGCGCGCTTGTGGTGGCAGCGAACCGATCTCCCGGTTCGCCAGCGCGATCGGCGACTTGTCGCCGGCGTGGGCCAGCCGGGCGGCCTTGAGCTCGGCCAGCGAAGTCGCCGCCGCAAACGCGGCCAGCGCCTCGGCGACGGCCGCCTCGACGTGGTCGGCGTCCAACGGAGTGACCTGGACTGGGTCGTAGCTCGTGTTCGGGCCGGACATGGCTCCTGCTTCGTACGGGGTCTGGTTCGCGGTGCCGGTGCTCGCCCGGCGCCCGGGACAGTCTAGGAGGAACAGCTTCGGTGAGTCCGCTCCTTTACCCCGCGCGGGACCGGTTCCGTCACCGAACCGGCAGGACCGGGACTGGAATGCTGACCTCGACCCGTGACAAGTGAGTGGCTCAATGATGGAATCTCGGCGTGTTGGACGTCTCCACCGTGTTGAGCCGCACGCTTGTCACCCTTCCCCCGCCACATTCCGCGCCGCCTCACGACTACCATGAGGCCTTCAAGCGAAGCGTCCCTCAGAGATCGAGAGGGGAGGACGCAGATGTCCAGCATGACCTGGCCAGATCATCTGCTCTCCCTGGACGAATGGGCCGAGCTCTCGGTGGAGGAAGACCGTCACTGTGGACTGGTCGAGCCGGGATCGCCTCCTACTGGATCGTCGACCTGGATACCACCACGGTCACCGTCTTCGAGAACACGAGCGGTGTGTACAGCATCCACAGCGACGGCCCGACCGCTCACGTGACCAGGCCCACGTCACTTCACATCGACCTTCCCGCACTGCTCACCCGCCGGTAGCTCGTTGGGCCGTGGCGCTCGCATAGAGCAGCACTGCGGCCGCGGTGGAGAGATTCAGGCTCTCAGCTCGGCCATAGATCGGCAGGGCGACCAGTCGGTCCAGCAGGGCGACGTGCTCGGCGGGCAGGCCCCACGCCTCGTTGCCGAACACCCAGAGCGTGGGTGCGGCGAGCTCACCAGCGGTCGCCAGATCGTCGACGGTGCAGTCAGCCGCACCGTCGGCGCCGAACACGGCCAACCCGGCGTCGCGGGCCATCGTGGCAGCCTCGGCGAGATCGACACCGACAGAGAGGGGCAAGTGGAAGATGCTGCCCGTGCTGGCCCGGACGGTCTTGGGGTTGTAGAGGTCGACCGACTCGGTCGAGATGAGCACGGCGTCGGCCCCGAAGGCGTCCGCGCAGCGGATCACGGTGCCGAGGTTGCCGGGGTCGCGGATCTGGTCACAGAGCACAACCAGTCGGGCGTCGGCGATCAGGGCGTGTTCCAGCGGCACGTCGACGGTGCGGCAGATCGCCAGGATGCCTTGTGGAGTCACAGTGTCGCTGAGCTCGCCGATGGTCTTGGCGGTCGCCGTCGCCACCGGCACGTTCGCCCGTGCGGCGATATTCAGCAGGTCTTGATGTGCGTCAACGGCGGTTTCGCCGACCAGCACTCGGCGTACGACCCCGTCAGCGGCGAGCGCCTCGGAGACCGCCTGGCGGCCCTCCGCCAAGAACTCGCCGAGGGCGAGCCGGTCCTTGCGGCGTAGCAGGCGACGAGCCGACCGCAGCGCCCCTGCCGAAGCAGGAGGCGGTGCGATCGGCTCGTCGAAACTGAGTTCGAGACGCGAGCTGTAGGCGCCCGAGTCGGATCCGGTCAGTATCGGTCCGGGAGCGTCAGGCAGCCGACGCGGCGGCGGCCGGGGCCGGCTGATGGGCCTTGGCGACCTCGACCAATGCGGCGAACGCCTTCGGGTCGGTGACGGCGAGGTCGGCGAGGATCTTGCGGTCGACCTCGACCTCAGCGGTCTTCAGCCCGGAGATGAACCGGTTGTAGGTCATCCCCTCGGCGCGGACTGCGGCGTTGATCCGCTGAATCCACAGCTTGCGGAAGTCGCCCTTCTTGGCGCGGCGGTCACGGTAGGCGTAGACGCCGGAGTGAGTGATCTGCTCCTTGGCCTTGCGGTACAGCCGGGAGCGCTGGCCCCGGTAACCGGACGCCTGCTCGAGGACCTCCCGACGCTTCTTCTGGGCATTGACTGAGCGCTTGACGCGAGCCATGCGAGTTACTCCTTGATATCAGTGATGGCGGTGGTGGGGTGAGGGCGCTCTAGAGGCCCAGCAGCTTGCGGGCCTTGGCCGCGTCGCCCGGCGCAAGCACCTTGTCGCCGGCCAGCCGACGGGTGCGGGTGCTCGGCTTGTGCTCGTTCAGGTGCATCTTGCCCGCCTTGCGGTGCATGAGCTTGCCCGAACCGGTCACCTTGAACCGCTTCTTCGCACCGGAGTGCGTCTTCATCTTCGGCATGGCTGCCGCTCGCTTTCTTCGTCAGTCGGCCCGTCTGCGCGGTGGCGCCCACGGGGTCATACGGGTCTTGCGTGAACTTGGTTCCCGACCTCAGAGATCGACGTCGGGATCCAGATTGTCGGCGGGTCCCCGCCGCCGGCGCGGAGCCTGCTCCGCAGCGGCCTGGATCCGCCTGGCTTCCTGCTCGGTGCGCTCTGCCTCGGCGTCGGCGGCCCGCTCCGCAGCCCGGCGATCACGCTCCGCGCGTACGTCGGCGCGTGCCTCGGTCTTCTTCTTCAGCGGTCCGAGCACCATCAACATGTTGCGGCCGTCCTGCTTCGGTGCGGACTCGACGAAGCCGAACTCGTCCACGTCCTGGGCCAGCTTGCGCAACAGGTTGTAGCCCAGCTCAGGACGCGACTGCTCCCGGCCACGGAACATGATCGTGATCTTGACCTTGTCACCGGCCTTGAGGAAGCGCACGACGTGACCCTTCTTGGTCTCGTAGTCGTGGCTGTCGATCTTGGGCCGGAGCTTCATCTCCTTGATCACGGTGTTCGTCTGGTTGCGGCGACTCTCGCGGGCCTTCTGGGCGTTCTCGTACTTGAACTTGCCGTAGTCCATGAGCTTGGCGACCGGCGGCCGGGCCATGGGTGCGACCTCGACGAGGTCGAGCTCGGCCTCACGCGCCAGGCGCAGAGCGTCATCGATGCGTACGATCCCCACCTGCTCGCCGGCTGGGCCGACGAGACGGACCTCGGGGACGCGAATGCGGTCGTTGATCCGCGGTTCAGTGCTGCTGATTGGTCCTCCATGTGCGTTCTTGTGGCGAAGAGGATCCTTCGCCGTCGGGGGCGATCGGTCCGGCTTGGCTGCTGGAGCCGCCATGCCCGGAAACCGCGAAAGGTCTCCGCGCAACGCGGAGACCCTGATTGAGCAGGCACGCGAACCCCGTAGGGCCACGGCCGCTGGACCGACCCGACCACAAGCTCTGGTGAGCTGTCGTGCGGGTGGGAGATCAGGTCTCCACTTGGCGGATCCGGCAGTGCTGCCGAATCGGTCGCAAGCCAGGTTAGCACCCCCAGCCCAAGGCGGTCACATCCCGGCGGGCATGGCCCAGCCGAAGCCGTCACCGAGATCGACCAGCCGGTGCCCCTGGGCCAACGCGGCCAACACCTCGCCATCGATGACCAACGGGTATGGCCCGCCGACATCGATCAAGACCGCCACCGCGCTCTCTGCCATGGCGGTCTCGGCGACCTTGTCGAGCGTGACCGGTACGGGACGGGCCCGCGGATCCCAGGACTGCAGCGCGTCCAGCCCGGTGAACCCGAGCAACGCCTTGCCTCCGTCGGCACGCTGCATCATCACCACCGCCATCTCGGCCTCCTTGTCCGAGGTCAGTCCGCCGGTGGTGGTGCCCAGCCGCGTGGCCGTGGCGACGACCGGGACCAGCACCCGGTCACCGCACAGAACCGCGACCGCACGCAGATAGTCCTCCGGACTGTGGCTGGCGGCGAATCGGGCCAGGGCCCGACGCACATCCTGCTGCGCCACTCCGTCGTCACCGGGGAACGGCGACGGCGCCAGGGTGCGCTCGTGGCCGCCGGGGTGTCGGGGATCAGCAGGCATCGGACCACCGTAAGAGCTTGGCGACCACGGGGCAACATGGGTGGTTATCCCCATCGTGAGGTCTGCCGGGCTGCGGCAGACTGGAAAGATGCCTGCCTCGGACCTCGTCCTCCTCCCGCTCTGCATCGGTATCGCCCTGATCGGCGTCGTCATCGCCGGGCTCGCCTGGCGCAAAGGCGAGCGCGGCCGGGTCGTCCAGGGAGCCGCGCTCGCAGTGGCGCCAGTGGGGCTCTACTTCACCGGATTGCTGCGTCTGGTGTGGGACGCCGCGGTGGCCGTCGTCGGCTGGGCCACCAGCATCATCTTCAGTCCGACGATGTGGTTCGGCATCTCCTTGCTCGGCCTGTGCGTGGTGTTGTGGGTGGTCGGCGGGATGCTGACTCGCCGGTCGGCGGCCAAGAACCCGGTGACCGCAGGCTCGACCAAGCCGGCCGTCACGAGCGGGCGTACGGCGCGGGGTTCGGCTCCGGCGGTCGCAACTCCGGCCACCAAGCCGGCCAAGGGCAAGGCAGCCGCAGCCGAGATCGATCCCGAACTGGCCGAGATCGAGGCGATCCTGAAGAACCGCGGCATCAACTGACCGGTGGGACTTCTGTCGAGCTATCCGCAACCATTGACGGTAGCTCGACAGAAGTTTGGGCTAGCCGGCGGCGTTAGCGCGGCGATTGAGTTCGCCGATCGCGTCGAGGGCGTACTGGCCGTCACCGGTCTGGATCCCCATCAGCATCCGATGCTCCAGGTCGGCCGGCTCGTCGACCGGGCGGTCCAGCGGCACCAGCAACACCTGGGCCCAGGCGTCACCGGGTCGCAGCACCACCCGGCTCACCTGTGACCAGGGGTAGCGATGCCGGCTCAGTCCGTTGCGAAAATACAGTGCGTCGGGCTCAGCGCGTACGACGCCGCTACCGACGATCAGCAGCGCACCAACGAAGAAGACCAGGATGCCCAGCAGCGTCATCGCCTGGGACAGCGTGAACTGTGCCTTCAGATTGGCCGGCAGCGCCACCCAGAACAACCCGCTGAGCAACACCAGCGAGACAGAGGCCACCAAGACCAGGACCCGCAACCGGGTCGAGCGGTAGACGATCGTGCGATCAGCTGACTCGGTCATCAGCTACAGGCGGCAGGCCGCGATGTCGGTGACCAGGATGGCCCGAGCGCCGATCGCCCACAGGTCATCCATGATCTGCTGCGCCTCGGTCCGCGGCACCATGGCCCGGACCGCCAGCCAACCCTCCTTCGCCAACCGTGCGACGGTCGGCGACTCCAGGCCGGGAGTGATCGAGCAGGCCAGGTCGACATGCTCGTCGCTGACGTCGTAGTCCATCATCACGTAGTTGCGCGCGACCAGCACGCCGTTCAGTCGGCGCTGCAACTGCTCCAGACCGGTCGGCGCCTCGGTGTCCCGCCGCTTGATCAGCACCGCCTCGGAATGCAGGATCGGCTCCCCGAACAGCTCCAGACCGGCCTGCCGCAGCGTCGTACCCGTCTCGACGACGTCGGCGATCGCATCGGCCACCCCCAACCGGATAGCGGTCTCCACGGCACCGTCCAGGGTGATCAGCCGCGGGTGGACGCCTCGCTCGGCGAGATAGCCACCGACCAGTCCCGGATAGGAGGTCGCCAGCCGCTGCTCGTGCAGATCATCGATCGTGTGCTGACTGCCGGCCGGTGCGGCGAACCGGAATCGGCTGCGACCGAAGCCGAGCGGCATCACCTCGTCGGCGTGGGCGGCGGAGTCAATCAGCATGTCCCGGCCGGTGATCCCGACATCGAGAGTGCCCTCCCCCACGTACACGGCGATGTCGCGCGGCCGCAGATAGAAGAACTCGACCCCGTTGGCCTCGTCCAGCAGCACCAACTCCTTGGGATCGGTGCGCTGGGCGTACCCGGCCTCACGCAGCATCTGCGCCGCAGCTTCGGACAGCGAGCCCTTATTGGGCACCGCGATCCTGATCAAGGGGTTCGAACTCACGGCGGTGAGTCTAGTTGCGCTGCGTCGACTGACCGGCGCGATCACAGCTGGCGGTACACGTCCTCGGGGGTCAGTTCGAGCGCCAGCATCAAGACCTGCAGGTGATAGAGCAGCTGGCTGATCTCGAGTGCGGCGTCGTCGCGCGACTGATATTCGGCAGCCATCCAGACCTCGGCCGCTTCTTCGACGATCTTCTTGCCGATCTCGTGTACGCCGGCTTCGACCCGCTTGACCGTCGACGAATCGGGGTCGCCGGCCGCCACCTTCGCGCTCAGTTCGGCGTACAGGTCTTCAAAGCTCTTCCCGGCCACGGGTGGTCACCCTATGCCACGCCTGAAATTCTGGTGTTCTGTCCACGGCTCAGGTGGACAGGAAACCGGAAATCGTTCTAGAGGCGCACACCGAGCAGCGCGTCCACGGCGCGCGCCACCAGCGAGGGAGCCTCGGTGTCGTCACCGTCGATCACGGTCGAGGCGCCGGCCCAGCCGTCGACGGCGGCCAACGCGGCCGGAGCATTGAGATCGTTCGCCAGCGCGGCCCGGATCGCAGTCACCACATCGTCGGCATTGAGTCCAGCGTCCAGCCGGACCGCTTCGCGCCACCGGTCGAGCCGCTGCGTCGCCGCGGTCAGCACCTCGTCGGTCCACATCCAGTCGTCCCGGTAGTGCTGGGCGAGCAGCGCCAGCCGGATCGCCATCGGATCGACGCCACTGGTCCGCAGCCGGGAGACCAGCACCAGATTGCCCTTGGACTTCGACATCTTCTCCCCGTCCAGGCCGACCATGCCGCTGTGCGCATACACCTGGGCGAAGGGCTCGCCGGTCGCAACCCGGCCCTCGGAGGCGCACATCTCGTGATGCGGGAAGATCAGGTCCGAGCCGCCGGCCTGGACGTCGAAGCCGGCGCCGATCCGGTTGAGTGCGATCGCGGTGCACTCGATGTGCCAGCCGGGGCGGCCGACACCGAACGGCGATTCCCAGCCCGGTTCACCGGGTCGTTGCAGTCGCCAGACCAGACAGTCCAGCGGGTTCTTCTTACCCGGTCGGTCGGGGTCGCCGCCCCGTTCGGCGAAGATCGACAGCGCCTCCTCCTCGTCGAGGTGGGAGAGCGAGCCGAACGCCGCGTCACTGTCCTGAGAGAAATAGAGGTCGGGGTACTCCGCATCGTCGACGGCATAGATCGCGCCCTTCGCCTGCAGGTCCGCGATCAGCGCGATGACCTCGGAGACGGACTCCACCGCTCCCACGTAGTACGCCGGGGGGATCACGTTCAACGCGGTCATATCGGTGCGGAAGAGCTCGGTCTGATCGGCCGCGAGCTGCTGCCAGTCGACACCGGTCGCCTCCGCGCGCTCCAGCAACGGGTCGTCGACGTCGGTGACGTTCTGCACGTAGACGACCTCCAGCCCGGCATCGCGCCAGACCCGGTTGAGCAGGTCGAAGGACACGTATGTGTTCGCATGGCCGATGTGCGTGGCGTCGTACGGCGTGATGCCACAGACATAGAACCGGGCCGGCCGGCCTTCGGCCGGAGGCGGACCGGCGGGCACCAGCTGCCGTCGCGCCGTGTCGAACAGCCGCAATCCGGGCTGCTCCGCAACACGATCGAGCCGGGGCACCTCAGGGGCGGTCCATGCGCGCATGCGGGCAACCCTAACCTCGCCTACCGGATCGGATCCGACCTTCCCAGGATCGGCACGAATCAGAAGGGCGGCCAGGGAATCGCAGGGTAATACCCGCGCTGCGGCCGCGGGAGGCGGCCGCGTTGCAGCAGCCGCTCGGCACGCAACCAGAGCTCTTCGATCTCGGGCTCGGCCAGCAGCTCGTAGAGCCGGTCAGGGGTCACGTCGCGCACTCGTCGTACGGCGGCGAGCTCGTCGTCGGTCAGCTCCGCGCCTGCCCATCCCCACAGCAGCGTCCGCAGCTTCGGATCGGTGTGGAAGCACACACCGTGGTCGACCCCGAACACCTGCCCCTGGCTGCCGAGGATGTGACCGCCCTTGCGATCGGCGTTGTTGACCAGCACGTCGAAGACCGCCATCCGGCGCAGCGCGGCCGAGTCGGCGTGAATCACCGAGACCGGCCGCTCCTGCGCGTCCTCACCCTCGACCACGGCGAACCAGCCCTCGGCCGGCACCTGGTCGCTGGGCACGAGATCAACCAGTGCATTGGTCTCGGCGGCGTCCGCATCCACCCAGGCCTGCAGCGAGCCAGGGCCGAGCGGGCCGTCGATCAGCACCGTGACCGGCACGATGTCGAAACCACCGGCACGCGACACCTCGTACGCAGCCACCTCCCGCAGCCCGAGCGTGCCGGTCGGGAAATCCCACAGCGGCCGCTCCCCGCGGATCGGTTTGTAGACGCACTCCAGCTGGTCGTCCCCGGTGGTCAGCACCGTGATGTAGGTGGCATTGGAGGCGTTCGCCAGTCGCCCGGCGAGCTGCAGCTCACCGTCGGTGAGCACAGCGCTCAGGGCCGGGTGACAACGGGGTTCAGGCACCGAAGAGTGGCCGCCGGTAGCCATTGGCTCGCGGACAGATGTGCCCAGCCGGATCCAGCGGCTGGAGGCAGAACGGGCACGGCGGCCGCCCTGCGGCGACCAGAGCCTGGGCGCGAGCGACGAAGTCGCGGGCGTATCCGGGGGTGATCTTGACCACGAACACCTCGTCGGCGTTGACCTCGTCACTGCCTTCCAGTGCGGCGGCCGCCGCGGCCGAGAGCCCCAGGTCGTCGTCAGCCTCGTCCTCGTCATCGGTGAGGTCGGAGTCCACATTGGAGAACAGCTCGATGACGATCCGGTGGATCTCGGCGTCCCAGGCGATCGTCATCGTGCCGACCCGGAACTCCTCCGTGATCGGCGCGTCGAGTGGATCGGTGTCGTTGGGCTTGTCGTGTGCCGGCGGGACCCGAGCGGACGGGCCGCTGCGCCGCAACACCTCGTCGAGCACCTTGTCCAGATGCTCGGCCAGCACCGACACCTGCTGCTTCTCGACCACCACAGAGGTGATCCGGTTGCCCTCGCGGGCCTGCAGGAAGAACGTACGCTCCCCCGGCAGGCCGACCGTGCCAGCCACAAACCGGTCCGGGGAGTCATAGCGGTGGACCAGGATCGCCATATCGCTCAGCCTAGTGCTTGCCCGCGAACCACTTCCGCCGGTGAGCACTATCCCTTGCCGGCGGTCGGTTCCTGCGCCCCGAGACCGCCGCCGACCGGAGCATCGTCGGTCGTCTGATCTGCAGCAGACCGCCCGGCAGGAAACATCCCGGCCAGGTCGGCGCCAGTGGAGTTCATCGTCACCACGTACGGTCGGGCGGCGGTGTAGCGGATCACCGAGACCGAGGCCGGGTTGACCAGGATGCGCTGGAACGTGTCCAGATGGGTGCCCAACGCATCGGCGAGGATCGCCTTGATCACGTCCCCGTGGGACACCGCGACCCACACCGCATTCTCACCGTGCTCGGCGGTGACGTCGGCATCCCAAGCACGGACCGCGCCCACGGCGCGGGCCGCCATCTCGGTCATCGCCTCGCCACCGGGGAAACGGACCGCCGACGGTTGTTGCTGCACCGTCTGCCAGAGACTCTCCTTGGCCAGCTCCTTGAGGGTGCGGCCGGTCCAGTCCCCGTAGCCGCACTCGGTCAGCCGGGACTCGATGCTGTTCGGCACCGGCACGGCGCGGCCTGCAAGCAGGGCGTGGGCCGTCTGGCGGCACCGCTGCAAAGGTGAGCTGACGAGCCTCGCCAGTGGCACCGGCGCCAACCGCTCCCCCAACGTGCCGACCTGCGCGCGACCGACCTCGTCCAGCTCCACGCCCGGGCTGCGGCCCGCGAGAATGCCCGAGGAGTTGGCGGCAGTCCGTCCGTGCCGAACCAGCAAGACCGTGGCCATGGGGTCGAATCTAGCCTCAGTCGCTGAGTCAGGGCGCGACCGGCAGATAGCGCCCGCGTAGGTGGCCCAGCAGTTGGCCATCGTCCGAGCCGATCTCGAGCTGGTCGATTCGCGCCGTCAGCAGGGTCGACCAGCCCAGCGGCCTGCTGTCGAGCACGGTCGCACCCAACCAAGCCGGTGCGTCGGAGAGCACCGGACCGTAGCCGGTATCGGTCCAGCTAGCCAGCTTGAACGGTCCACCCGGCGCCGGCGCGATGCCTGCAAAGGCATCGGGGAGCTGGCGATGCTGCCAACCAAGCAGGCTGATCGCGACCTTGCTTCCGCTTCCCTGCTCGTCATCGGATGTGATCGCCTCGGTGAGATCGGCGTCGGGATCGAGCAGACCCACCAACGCGGGCTCCGGGCCATCGACCAGAAGCACCGACGACACCGTCCAGCCGAGCGGACGCGAATCGGCGTACGTGGTCCACACGGTGACCGGCGCCAGCATCCTGCCCCGGAATCGCCGTAGTGGACTGCGTTCGCCCTCCGGCGGCAGGAACGGATGGTGATGGTGGATGGTCACCAGACAGTTGTAACCGAGATCTTGACCACAGTTGGTGCTGATCACCCGATTGGCCGAGTTGACCATCTACCGTGGTGCGGGCTCTGGATGGGCCGACCGACGAAAGGATGGCGATGGGCTGGCTCGAGGCGCTGGTATTGGGCATCGTGCAGGGATTGACCGAGTTCCTGCCGATATCCTCCAGCGCACACTTGTCCATCATCGGCCAGTTCTACGGCGGTGAGGACCCCGGCTCGGCGTTCACTGCGATCAGCCAGCTCGGCACCGAGACTGCGGTGATCATCTATTTCCGCTCCGACATCTGGAAGATCATCAGGCACTGGTGCCTGGCCCTGGTCGGCAAGATCCCGCGAGACGACCCGGAAGCCCGGATGGGCTGGCTGGTGATCATCGGGTCGATCCCGATCGTCGCGCTCGGGCTGCTGTTCCAGGATCAGATTGACCACTCGCTGCGTAACCTCTGGATCACCGTCGCGATGCTCGCCGGGTTCGGCATCATCATCGGGATCGCCGACCACTTCGCCAAGAACATTCGCCCTTTGGAGTCCCTCACCTGGAAGCACGGCATCCTCTACGGCCTGGCCCAGTCGCTGGCCCTGGTCCCCGGGGTGTCCCGCTCCGGTGCGACGATCGCGGCCGGGCTCGCCCTGGGCTACAAGCGTGAGGCGGCGGCCAAGTACGCGTTCCTGCTGGCCATTCCGGCAGTCGTGGGCTCCGGCTTCTTCAAGCTCTTCGACATCTCCTCCGACCCGGTCGAACCGGCCTGGGGCCCGATCATCCTGGCCACGGTGGTGGCCTTCGGCGTGGGACTGGCGGTCATCCATTGGCTGTTGAAATATGTCAGCACCCATACTTACAAGCCGTTCGTGATCTACCGGCTCGGCCTGGCCGCGCTGGTCGCGGTCCTGCTGCTGACCGGCGTCCTGCAGCCGCTGCCGACTGCATAGTCCGCAGCACGGTCTGCTCCGTGGCAGGATTGCTCCACCGTCGGCCGAGTCGCTTCGGGCCGTTGGGACGTCGTGGCCAGTGGAGGTGGCAGATCGGTGACAGTCATCGACGACCTCGCCGACCGCACGGACGCCGACCTGATCGGGGCGACTCGGGCCGGAGATGACCAGGCGTACGCCGAACTGTGGACCAGGCACCATCCGGCGGCCCTGCGCCAGGCCCGAGCACTGACCAGGAACGACCCAGAAGACCTGGTCAGCGAGGCGTTCAGCAGGATCCTGGGGATCCTGCGCGCCGGCGGCGGCCCGGAGACGGCGTTCCGGCCCTATCTGCTCACCTCGGTTCGCCGGCTGAGCATCGACCGGGCCAAGAGTGCCCAACAACGCGAGGTGCCCACCGGCGAGGAATCCGACCTCGACCTGCCCACCCAGGAGAGCCTGGAGGGTCAGCACGTCGAGGGCGTCGATGCCGCACTGGCCTGGTCGGCCTGGACCTCGCTGCCCGAGCCGACCCGCGCCCTGCTGTGGCATGCGGTCGTCGAGGAGGAGCGGCCTGCCGACATCGCCCGGACCCTCGGCGTGTCCGCCAACAGTGTCGCCTCCCGGACCAAGCGGGCCCGGGAACGGCTCCGGCAGGCGTACCTGAGCGAGCATGCCGCCGCCACCGACGACGAGGAATGCCGGCGGGTCCGGGCCCGGCTCGGCTCCTACGTCCGACGTGCCGTCAGCCCGCGCGGCAGCCGCCAGATCCGCGATCACCTGCACACCTGCCGGGAGTGCCGCGCGGCCTATGCCGAGGTCCGCAATATCGACAGCATGGTGCTCGGGACCGTCGCCGCGATCATCACCGGCGCGGCGGCGTTGTACACGATCTCCCGGGTGCTGGCTCCGACCACCGCCGCGGCGGCAACCATCGCCTCCGCATCCGGTGCCGGTGAGGCCGGGGGCGGTACGGCAGCTGGCGTAGCGACCGGGTCAGGCGGCACTGGTGTAGGCGGCGCCGGGTCAGGTGGCGCCGGGTCAGGTGGCGCCGGGTCAGGTGGCGCCGGGGCCGGGACCGCGGTGGGCGGTTCTGGCGCGGCGGACAAATCGCTGCCCTCCAGGGTCGCTGAGGTGGCGAGCACGCCGGCCGGGCGGGTCCTGATCGGTCTGACGGCGGTTGCCACGGTGGCTGTGGTCGCCGTGACGGCCTTCGCCCGACAACCGCCACCATCGCCGTCCAGCACGGAGCCGGTCGCTGCCGCACCAACCTCCGCACCGACGTTCGCACCGACCTCGGCGCCGACCAGCAGCGCGCCGTCCTCCGCTCCCCCGTCGCGCAAGGCGAAATCGAGTCCAGCCGCCACCGCCCCGGCACAGCAGGCCCTCGATCTCGATACCGGCGGTGTCCCCGCACCGACCAGCCAAACCACGGTGCGGCGGTCCACCGTACGCAGCACGACGAGCCCGGATCGTTCGACGAGCGAACCGACAAGGCCGGCGCCGAGGCCGACCCGTACGCGTCCCGCATCACCCAGCCCGACCACAACGAACAGCCCGACCACCTCACCCAGTCCGACGGCGACAGCCACTCCGACCGCCTCGCCGACTCCGACCGCGTCACCCACACCGACCTCGGAGCCGACAGAGGAACCGACGGACGAGCCCACCGAGCCGATCGAAACCACCTGCAAGTTCGTCGCCGAGACCGAGACCATCTATTGGGCTCACCTGGAGGTGCCGACCGGGTTCCTGCTCATCTCGGTCCAGGACCTCCACGACGGAGAGCCGTACGATCACCTCGAGGAGCCGGACCGGACCTTCAACCAGTTGGTGCAGCCTGGACCGCTGACCGTTGTCGTCCAGCGGGTCGAAGAGGGCGAGGGCGAACTGCAGGCCAGGTTCTTCTCGCTGACGGGCCGACCGCTTGACGGCGGCGGCACCTGCCCACTGAACTGATCAACGATGTGACTCAGATCACATCGAGGTTCCCCGACATTCTCCCGAAACTCGCGACATGGTTCCTGCCCTGCCTCGTCCTTATCTGTGAGCGGCCGACAGGTTGAGGTGGGTGAGCCGAAGGGGATCATCCGCAACAAGCCGCCAGGGGATGCCCCTCCGCTGCCTGACCTGGGCGGCGGAGCAGTCCGGTGGTGAGTGATTGCACCTCATCACTCACCACCGGCACGCGGCAATCAGCCCAAACCAGCCAACTGCAACGCCTCGGCAGCCGTGGTCAACGCGGCGAGCTTCTCTTCGAGCGACTTCCCGTACGGCGCCACCGCCGCCGTCGTGACACCGGCCGCGGCGAACTCGGTCAGCCGGGCGGCAATCCGCTCCCTGGAGCCCAGCAGCGAAGTCGAGTCGATGAACTCGTACGGCACAGCCGCCATCGCATCGCGGGGTCGCCGCGCCAAATAGAGATCCTGCACCGTGGCGGCAGCTTCCGCGTAGCCCATCCGCACCGCCAGCTGGTTGTAGAAGTTCTTCTCCCGGCTGCCCATGCCGCCGACGTAGAGGGCGGCGTATGGACGGACCGGATCAGCACAGGCCTGCGGGTCGTCGCCGACCACCAACGGGATCGTCGCCACCACATCGAAGCCGACGCGGTCGCGGCGGATGACCGCCCGACCCGCATCGACGTGGCTCAGCTGCTCGTCGGCGAAGCCGGGAGCCAGGAAGATCGCCAGCCAGCCGTCGGCGATCTCTCCCGCAAGCTCCAGATTCCTGGGACCGACAGCGGCCAGATAGACCGGGATCCGGTCGGCTTGCGGCGCGATGGTCAGCCGCAGTGCCTTGCCAGGGCCGTCCGGCAGCGGCAACTGGTAGGTGCGGCCCTCGTACGCGACCGGCTTGCGGCTCAGCGCGAGCCTGACGATGTCGACGAACTCGCGAGTCCGGGCCAGCGGACGATCGAAACGCACGCCGTGCCAGCCCTCCGACACCTGCGGGCCGGAGACACCCAGGCCCAGCCGGAACCGCCCCCCGCTGAGCAGGTCCAGACTGGCCGCGGTCATCGCCGTCATGGCTGGGGTCCGCGCCGGGATCTGCATCACCGCCGAGCCGATCCCGATCGTCGAGGTCTGGGCGGCCAGCCAGGCCAGCACGGTCGGGCTGTCCGAGCCGTACGCCTCCGCAGCCCACACCACCTCGTAGCCGAGGGACTCCGCGTGCCGGGTCAGCGCCAGCTGCCCGCGCGCCTCGTCGGCGCCGACCATGTAGCCCAGATTCAGTCCCAGTCGCATTGCTCGAACCTATCCCCCTCCGTTCCCCTCGCCCCTACCCGATTTGCTCGATCTTGTTGGTTCTGCTCGATCTGCAGACCGAGCGACGCCAACAATCCCGAGCAGATCCATGGGGCTATCCCCGCTAATCTCTCCGGTCATGGAGACACGTCGGGTCGGGACCAGCGGGTTGCGGACGTCGCGGCTCGGTCTCGGCACCCTCACCTGGGCTCGGGACACCCCCGAGGAGCAGGCCCGTGGGCTGCTCGAGTCCTTTGTGGAGGCCGGCGGCACGCTGATCGACACCGCGGCGGCGTACGGAGCCGGCGACGCGGAGCGGCTGGTCGGCAAGCTCGTCAGCGAGGTGGCCCAGCGCGAAGATGTGGTGATCGCCACCAAGGCCGGATTTGTGGTGCGCGACGGCAAGCGGGTGGTGGACACGTCCCGGCGTGCGCTGCTGCGCGATCTGGCCGGGTCGCTGGAGCGACTGGGCACCGACTACGTCGATCTGTGGCAGGTCCACGCGTGGGGTGAGGCTCCCATCGAAGAGACGCTGAGCGCGCTGGACCACGCCGTACGTCAGGGCATGGCCCGCTATGTCGGGGTCAGCAACTTCGTCGGCTGGCAGACCGCACAGGCCGCCACCTGGCAGAAGGCGGTGCCAGGCCGAGCGGCACTCGCCAGCGTGCAGGTGGAGTACTCACTGCTGGCCCGCCGAGCCGAGATGGAGGTGCTGCCGGCGGCACACGCCTTCGGCATGGGCGTGTTCCCGTGGTCTCCGTTGGGGCGCGGCGTGCTCACCGGGCAATACCGGGCGCGCTACCCGAAAGGCTCCCGGGCCGCGTCCGATCACTTCGCCTGGTTCGTGCATCCCTATCTGGAGCAGCGCAGCAAGGGCGTGGTCGAGGCGGTGGCCCGGGCCGCCGAGGGGCTGGATCTCACCCCGTTGCAGGTCGCGCTGCTGTGGGTACGCGATGCGCCCGGAGTGACTGCTCCCCTGCTCGGGGCCCGTACCGTCGGGCAGCTCGCACCGGCGCTGGCGACCGAGGAGATGACGCTGCCCGAGGAGATCGTCTCCGCGCTCGACGACGTGTCCGGCGGACCGGACCTGCTCCGACAGTGAGCCGGATCGGGTCGGCAGAGGTCAGACGGTGAGCGGCACCCGAATGATCTTGCGACGGATCCAGACATCCCGGGTCCCGTCTCGATAGCGACGCAGCCTGGTCAGCTCCCAGCCGCCGTACTCAGCCTGATCGGTCAGCAGCTTGCGGACCGCACTGCGCGGGAGCGTGCGGTCCAACCGGACCTTGGTCTCCTCGTACTCCACTGTGCGGATGCTCATCGCCGACCAGCGTAGTGGGCGACGGTTCGCCGGGTGCGAAGGCGGTCGCCCGTTCCCCGGAAACCTGTCGCGCGTTCCTGCATCGACGCCAGACCAGCGACGGCGAAGTCCGGGATGTCCGGAATGTTCGGTGACCCCGGGGAGGCTTGCTATAGTTCTCGTCGCTGTCCACCGGGCAGCGAGGTCCGGGTGGCGGAATAGGTAGACGCGCTAGCTTGAGGTGCTAGTGCCCCTTATACGGGCGTGGGGGTTCAAGTCCCCCCTCGGACACTCTTTTTACGAGAAGTAGCGCGTGGTCCCGTTCGCCCGCGATTTCAGAACCGCACGCTACTTCTCGAGCAGTCACGGGCCAACGAACCCGGCGACGACGGCGACGCAACTCAGCGACGACACCTCACTCTTGAACGCTCAAATCGCTGCCCTACAGTTGGTTGAAGAGTCAACTCACTGTGGGAGGGCATGTCATGAACATCGCGCTGTGGATCGTCGCCGGCGTACTCGCGTTGGCGTTTCTGGCGGCCGGCCTGATGAAGGTCAGTCAGCCCAAGGAGAAGCTCGCCGCCTCCATGGGCTGGGTCGACGACTTCTCCCCCGGCACCGTCAAGTTCATCGGCACCATGGAGATTCTCGGTGCGATCGGACTCATCCTGCCCGCGGCGACCGGCATCGCGCCCGTGCTGACGCCACTCGCTGCGACGGGACTCGCCATCACGATGATCTTGGCTGCGATCGTGCATGGTCGCCGCGGAGAACCTCAGATGATCATCGTCAACGCCGTGCTGCTGGTCCTGGCCCTCTTCGTGGCGATCATGAGGTTCGGTCCGCAGGCCTTCTGATCCGCAGACCCTCTGATCTGCTGGATCTGCTCGCTGACCTGCCGACCCAGGCTCAGTGCAGAGCGTGATCCTCATCCTGCCCGGTCGCCATACCTGCGCGACCAGGTGGCGCAGATCCATTGCAGACGCAGCGGGAACCCGCGATCGTGGACCCATGCAGACGCAGCAGCTCCTCGGCCGCCGGACGGTGTTGACCCGTGGCCTCCTGTTGGCGGGCGCGGCCTGGGGCCTCGCCGCGTGCGGGACGACCGGATCGGACCGTACGACGTCATCGACCACGCCGAGCCCCAGCTCCACCGGAACCGGCGCCGGATCGGATCTGGACAAGCTCCGCCCGATAGTCGAGTCGGCGATGAGCGACCTGCTGGTCCCGGGTGTCGTCGTGCTGGTGCGAACGCCCGAGGAGACCTGGCAGCAAGCCTTCGGCAAGCGGTCGCTGGCTGCTGACGCCGAGGACATCACCGTCGGCGATCACTTCCGGATCGGCTCGAATACCAAGACCATGACCGGCACCTGCCTGCTCCAGCTGGTCGATGAGCGCAAAGTCGCTCTCGACGACGAGGTACGCGAGCATCTGCCGCAGTTCACCAGTGACAAGCTGCGCGGCGTGACGATCGCCCAGCTCCTCGACATGCGCAGCGGTCTTCGCAGCTACACCGAGCTGAAGTCGTTCAACGCGACGATGGACGCCGAGCCGGCGAAGGCGTGGCATCCGGAGGAGCTGGTCAAGATCGGGCTGGCCGAACCGGTCGACTTCGCCCCCGGACGCGACTGGCACTACTCCAACACCAATACCGTGCTGGCCGGCCTGGTCGTGGAACACCACGACGCCAAACCGCTCCAGGAATCCTTCCGCAGCAGGATCCTCGACACGCTCGAGCTGGCCGACACGTCCCAGCCACCGATCACCTCCGCCGCGATTCCGGACCCGCACCCGCGCGGCTACATGTACGGCACCAACGTCTCGACGCTGACCTCCACCGCACTGTCGGAGGCCGATCAGCAACGTGCGCGGAGCGGCGAGCTCAAGCCGGGCGACTACACCGACGCCAACCCGTCCTGGGGTTGGGCGGCCGGAGCCGGGATCTCCACCGCGGCCGACCTGACCACCTACGTCGAAGCACTGGTCGGCGGTGGCCTGCTTTCGGCGGACCTGCAGAAGCAACGGCTGGACAGCGTCAAACCGGTAGGCAGTGCCGGTGCCGGGTACGGGCTCGCCCTCGCCAGCTTCGGGCCCATGCTCGGTCACGACGGCTCGCTGCCCGGCTTCACCTCCTTCATGGGTCACGACCCCAAGAGCAAGACGACGGTGATCGTGCTGACCACCCTCCAGTCCTCACCGGACGGCCGGATGGTGGCCAACGAGATCGCCCGGCCGATCATCGGTGCGGTCATCCCGGGATAGCTCCGGACACACCATCGCGCAGTGGTGAGGGATGCGGTGGTGAGGGATACTGACCGAAGCCGAGGCTCGGCACACAGACGACGGACACGGAAGGTAGGCAAAGAGGCTATGTACGCTGTCACGAATCCTGCGACAGGCGAGGTCATTCGCGAGTACCCGGATGCGACGGACGCGGAGATCGAGCAGGCTTTGGCCTCGGCTCGGCAGGCGTACACATCCTGGGCCCGCACCAGCACTCTGGCCGAGCGCGCCGCCCTGGCGCAGAAGGCGGCCGACCTCTTCCGTGAGCGCCAGGACGAACTCGGCGCCATCATCAACCGCGAGATGGGCAAGCCTCTCGACCAGGCCGTCGGCGAGGCCGCGTTCGCCGGCGACATCACCGAGGCCTTCGCCCAGCATGCCGCCGAATGGCTGGCCGACGAGGAGCTCGAGGTCTCTGACGGTCTGCGTACCTTCATTCGCAAGCAGGGCATCGGCGTCATCCTGGGCATCATGCCGTGGAACTATCCGTACTATCAGGTCGCCCGCTTCGCCTCCCCGAACCTGATCCTCGGCAACACGATCGTGCTCAAGCACGCCGAGATCTGCCCGGAGTCCGCGCTTGCCATCGAACAGATCTACCGCGACGCGGGCTTCCCTGAGGGCGCCTACGTCAACGTCTTCGCCACGCACGACCAGATCGCCGACATCATCGCCGACGACCGCTTGCAGGGGGTCTCCCTGACCGGCTCCGAGCGCGCTGGGGCCATCATCGCTACCCAGGCCGGCAAGCACCTCAAGAAGTGCGTCCTCGAGCTCGGCGGCTCCGACGTCTTCCTGGTGCTCGACACTGATGACCTCGATCATGCCGTCGCCCATGCGGTCGCCGGCCGGATGGAGAACTCCGGCCAGGCCTGCAACGGCTCCAAGCGCATCGTGGTGCTCGACACCTATTTCGACGAGTTCGCCGAGAAGTTCAAGACAGCGATCGGCGGCCAGTCGTACGAGAAGGGCAACTTCGGCCCGCTCTCCTCCGCGAGCGCGACCAAGGGCCTGACCGCCCAGGTGCAGAGCGCGCTCGAAGAAGGGGCGGAGATCCTGGTCGGGAACAACAGCCCCGACGGCAACGTCTACACCCCGACGGTGCTGACCAACATCACCCCCGACATGGCTGTCTACAGCCAGGAGCTGTTCGGTCCCGTCGCGCAGCTCTACAAGGTGTCCAGCGACGAGGAAGCGATCGAGCTCGCCAACTCCTCGCCGTACGGCCTCGGCTCCGTAGTCATCTGCGACGATGTCGAGCGCGCAGAGCGCGTCGGCGACCAGCTCGACGTCGGCATGGTGTTCATCGGCGCTGCCGGTCTCGAGGGCGCCGACATCCCGTTCGGCGGCGTGAAGAAGTCCGGTTACGGCCGCGAGCTCGGCAAGGGAGGCATGGAGGAGTTCGCCAACAAGAAGCTCTTCCGCTTCGCGGGCTGACCCTCTGACCCAGTCGACCGTCCAGAACCCCGTAGTCACGGTTGCCATATAAGTCAGACCTTACTTAGGGTCACCTAATGTGACTTCCATACTCTCTCGCTGGTCCGGGACCTGGCGCCGACTGGCCGTCATGCTCGCCGTCCTCGGACTCGCGGCGCTGCTGGCCGTTCCTGCCGACGCCGGTCCCAGAAGCTCGCCGGTGGCCAACCGGGACTACCTCGTGGTCGCCGACCCGCAGGCCAAGGCCTTGCACGTCTATCGCGCCTCCGGCAACAGGCGTACCGGCTCGTTGCACGGCATCGCCATCTCCGCCCATGGCGGCACACTGCCGCTGCCCGATGGCCGGTTGATTGTCGTCGACGATGCCAACGCCCGAGTCGTGGCGATCTCGATCAATTCCCGAGGCAAGCCCCGAATCGTCAAGAGTGTCGCGATTCCCGGTTCTCGCTGGGGCGGCATGACCTGGGGTGCGGCGGACCCGAGCCTGCGCTACTTCGCCTTCAGCGGTCAGCCCAGGGATGCCGTCGTGAGCCCGATCGTGGTGGTGGATCTGGACACCTTCGACATCTGGCACCACGACCTCCAGCTCACTCTGGATGGCACCGGCACGACACCGGAGACCCAGGTCTACCTGGCCGGCGACCCGCTCCGGCTCGTCATGTTGGGCGGGTCCGGCTTCAGCAGCACGTTGCTGTCCGATTTTCTGGAGACCGAGTACGTGGCAGGCTGCGCGATGGGCCGGCCCAGGTGCTTTCCCATCAAGGCCGGCAACGTTCCGTCCGGCAACGGCGCCCATGGGCCGGTCGTCGCTCGCGACGGCTCGGCCGTCTTCACCACCACCGCAGAAGGTTTCGCCGGCGCCAAGGTCGCGGCAGACGGCCTGACCGATGCCCGTCGGGTTCCCTACGCCACTGACATCCGCGACATCCCCAACAGCTTCCACCCACGGCTCGCCGCCGACGAACGAACGGTCTGGGGTGCGGTCACCGAGAACCCGGCGGTGCCCGTGGAGCGCTGGGCCACCGCGAGAAACGATGTCAGCATCATCGACTCCGTCAGCTACGACACCCGGTTGGTCCGAGTGCCCGACGGAAAGGTCAGCAAACTGGCCATCTCATCGACGTACGCGGCAGTCAGCACCATCCACCCCGAGGGCGACGCGCTGACGCTGCTGGATGCGGACCGCGGCTCTCCCACCTTTGGCCGGATCGTTGGCACGGTGGCGCTCCCCTCTTCCACCGATGGACCCAGGGAAGGCAGGTCCATCGTCGGAACGCAGCCGCATGTCGTCACTCTCGATCCGGACGGTCGACGCGCCTACGTCACCAATGGCGGCGACGGCACGATCACCGTGGTCGACACCGAACGCCGCCGTATCGTCAGGACCATCCGCACTCCGACACCATTGAACGATGGCGGCTACCTAGTCGTCGTCGAGCCAGGGGCGCCGGTCCACGACCTGATCCCTCGCTGATCTGGATCGGCCTCGGCATTCAAGACATAGATCGGCCCCTGACGGTCACACCGTCAGGGGCCGATCTCATACGGTTCGCAGGCGGACCGCCTGTGGTGGCCCCGGACTCCGGAGGCCCTACAACATTCCGAGAGTCTGGCGGGCCCAGGCCCTGGCTTCGTCCGGAATACCGCCGATATCGACGATCATCTCGTCCACCGCTTCACGCGCCGCGACCCAATCGGGCTCCCGTTCGGCGAGTTCACCGAAGTACGCCGACACGCTCTCAGCGTTTCCGGATTCCACAGCGCGCCGCGCCTTCTCGGCGATCTCGTCCGAGACACTGATCGTCAAACGCTTCATACCGAAAGCGTACGGAGTTCACGCGCGACTAACGCCGACTACTACAGGCTCCGAATGGTCGCGCCGGCGAAATGGTACGGGTCGCAGGCAACGCCACCGACCCACGCCGTGACGGTGCGGGCCGGGTCGGGCTCCGCGGGAGTCCACTCCTCGAGCCAAGCTTGAACGGCCGTGGCGACCAGGGAACCGGGTTCATCGTCCAGGCCGCGGGCGAGCCGCGCGATCGTCATCCGCGGCGGCAGTTCGAGTGCGGGCAATTCGAGGTGCTCCGGCGTCTCCACCAGCACCTGTCCGTACGCCGTCTTGGGCAGCAACAACAGCACCGCTTCGATGACAGGCAGTTCGTCGAAACTGCCCGCCACGAGCACGTGCTGCAAGGGTCCGCGGCGCCGATGAGGCCTCATAGGACAAAGTATAGGTGAGGCTAACCTGTTCTAGTTACCGGCTCCGCGGATATCCCGCATCAGGAGGCGAGGTGCGCCTGGAGCAGCCAGCGATCCTTGGTCAGCCCGCGCTCGATCTCGATGGCGACATCCTGGCTGGACAGGTCGATGTCGTCGAGACCGGCGACAGCGGCCCGAACGGTGACCAGGGCGGCGTCGATCTGACCGACGACGGCCGCCACCGTGTTCTCCCAGCTCTGGAAACCGTCGGCGAGAGTCGGCAGCGTGGCCTTCGCGGCTACGGTGGCGACCCTGGAGTCAAGCGGCAGACCGAGGGCGACGACCCGCTCTGCGGCGGTGTCGGCGAAGTCCTGGGCGTGGTCGACGACGGAGTCCAGGAGCTCGTGGATGCCGATGAAGCTGCCACCGCGGACGTGCCAGTGCGCCTGCTTGCCGTTGACGACGAGCGCCTCCAGGTCGATGACGACGGGGGTGAGGAACTGCGCAGCACCGGCGGCGACCTCCGAGGTCGCAGCGAGATTGGACGGTGCGTTCACGATGACCATGATGATTCTTGCCTTTCCATTGGAAGCTCAGTGCCTACGATGCTCCCTTATTTGGAACTATTCAAGGAAGCGGAGGCTGCCCTACGTTCACCGCTCCTGGGGCCGGCGAACGCTACTGTGAGCGGCAGGAGGGCGCGTGGAGTCATCATTCATATCGCTGTTGTGGATCGCCATCTGCGCCGTGGCAGCTCCGCTGCTCGCGGGGTTGGTGCCACGCCGCCTGGTCCCCGAGGTCGTCATCCTGCTGGTGGCAGGCGTGATCATCGGACCCTTCGGGATGGGGCTTGCGACAACCGACGACGCGATCGGGCTGCTCCGCGAGCTCGGTCTCGGCATGCTGTTTCTGCTGGCCGGCTATGAGATCGAGCTCTCCGAACTGACCGGACGAGCGGGTCGCCGAGCCCTCGTCACCTGGGCGATCTGCCTTGGCACGGCGCTCGCCCTGGTCTTCCTCGTCTCCCTGACCGGAGCCCTCCATGCCGAGGTGGCGCTGGCGATCGCCCTGTGCTCGACGGCGCTGGGCACGCTGCTGCCGATTCTGAAGGACGGCGGACTGCTCACCAGCCCGGTCGGGAAGTCGGTGATGAACCACGGCGCGTACGGGGAACTCGGCCCGGTGATCGCGATGGCGGTCCTGCTCGGCACCGGCGGACCTGCCGAAGCACTGGTGGCGGTGATCATGTTCGCGCTCCTCGCAGCCGCTATCACCCTGCCCTGGCGGCGGATCCGTCGCGAGACCTCGAAGATGATGTCACTGATCCGGGCGGGGTCGGAGACCACCGGACAGACCACCGTCCGGCTCACGGTGCTGTTGCTGGTCGCGCTCTGCGTCCTGGCCGAGGTCTTCGATCTCGATGTGGTGCTCGGCGCCTTCGCCGCCGGCTTCATCCTCCGCCGAGCACTCCCCAGCGGCGATGAGCAGTTGGAGCACAAGCTCAACGGCTTGGCCTTCGGCTTGCTGATCCCGGTCTTCTTCGTCACCTCAGGAATGGCGATCGACCCCGCCGCGGTCGCCGCGCAACCGCTCACGCTGGTCCTGTTCGTGCTGATGATCATGCTCGTCCGCGGTCTGCCCGTGTTCCTTTCCAGCAAACTGGAGCGCGATCCGACCACGCGTCAGCAGATATTCGACACCCGGGACAGCGCCCGGATCGGGCTCTTCGCGGCAACCGGGCTGCCGATCATCGTGGCGGTCACTTCTACCGCTGTGTCGGCGGGCCAGATGAGCCCGGCGAACGCATCCGTGCTGGTGGCGGGCGGGGCGATCACCGTCCTGACCATGCCGTTGGCGGCAACCCTGCTGGCTGGGCACAACAAGGATCGGTTGGATCCTCCGACGTCGGAGGTCAGTCCGTCTCGCCCCGTTTAAACGGAGGTGAGCAGGAGTTGGGCGATGTCGAGGACTTCGATGTCTTCGCGGGCTTGGCCGATAGCTTGCTGGGCGGTGAGGCCGTCAGCGAGGATCACGCGGCAGAAGGGGCAGCCGACGGCGATCTGGTCGGCTCCGGTGGCGACGGCTTCCTTGGAGCGCGGTGCAGTCCGTCCGGCGAAAGCGGGCGGCGCTAGTCGGTGTGCTGAATCGGAAACCTCTCGAGGAGGAAGTCGATCTCCCTGATTCTCGTCTCTGCCCTATGGATGACGTCCCGGACCTGCTGCTGCGGCACCCCGTAGAAGCTCTGGAAGACCGACGGAGTCCAGCCGGTGAACCACTCAAGCGCGAAGGCGAGCGTGTCCTTGTAGTTCAGATTGTGGATTGCCGCACTCTCTGGCGAGAGCCGATCTGAACTCGCTCCCTTCATCGAAAACGGGGGTTGTCTCACGAGCTCGGCAAATGAGTTGAGCGCCTCGACGCCGATCGATGCATCCTGCTGATTCAGCTGCGCCAGTGCGATGAAGACATGACACTTCCCGGACAGGATTTGAGCGAGGAAGTACGGGCGTCCGTCCCACACCGGACTATCGAGGTCAAAAAGACGGTGCTCACGAAGCGGCTGCCAGACGGTCAACACCTTAGCGTAGTCTCTCGCCTCCATCGCATCGATCCCAGAGTCCATCCGGCCCCGCAGCAACTGCTTGAACTCGAGCTCCTCCTGGCTGCCGGCCTCCATCCACGGATCCGAGTGGATCACGGCTCCGCGTTCGATCGCGTCGATAAAGAACTCCTCGAAGGCGCTAGGGGCAGAGGCCTCGTCGACGGGCGGAGCGCCAGGGGCAGCACGGACAACGGCACCGAGGGCGGTCGTCAGCTTCTGGTAGCCGGACTCCGTGTCGAGTTGGACTGCATGCAGATCCCTCAGTTGCTGGGGAAGGTCAACGAGATGATCTAGCTTGACGGGAATAATCCAGGTGTCATTCCACGGCCTCACTTGCGATGCCTCGACGATCATCCGCAGCTCCTTTTGGACATAGCCCTTCTGATGAATCCACTGAGAGGAGAGGCAGACCAGCACGGCTCGGGCATCCTCGACCGCACAACGTATCTCGTCGGCCCATTTCTGGCCCGCCAAGATGGCGTCTCGATCGAACCAGACGTCGAAGCCGTCCTTTCTCAAACGGTCGACCAGCCGACGCACCTCTATCTCATTCTTGCGCGAGTAAGAGACGAAGATCTTGTCACTCACTACCTGCTCCCTCCAATCGCAGCCTCTGAGACTGAACGGAACGCGAGTGGCGGTCCGGGGTACTTCGACAGGATCCGGGCCGGTGGGAACCAACGCCTCCGGAACACCAGCATGCCGAGCGTAAACGCGCCGCGCATGCCGCCACCGTCGAACGCGAGCATTGCCTTGGGCGGGACGTCCTTCTCGACACGCAAACTGGTGGTCACTGGGCCGGACGCGGTGGCTTCGACCGGTGCCGCCTTGGTCGGCGGTTGGTCATTGGGCACGCGGCACCTCCCGATAGGCTCCGGGGATGGATCAAAGAGTGCAGTCATAATGGCACGCCGACCTCTTCGCTGCATAGGTCTCGCGCCGGAGCAGCACCAGTATTGGCCTCGACATGGTGACCACATCGATCCAATAGCCACTGAAACAGCAAGTACCCGAGTTGGGAGAATACGGGCCAGCCCACTAACACGTTGGACAATCTCGGTCGCCGCCATGGACCGTGGCAGGGCCAGCAGATCTTAACAATAGGCGCTCTCCCTGTCATCAAGGAATCGTCAGACCCTGGCCGCACCAAGGATTGAGAGTGATCAGATGTTGGTTGGGATCGAACGAAAGGACACCTGCGCACCTAATCCGATGGCATACCGGAGCAGAAGACGTTCCCGCGGGAACGTTTCTGCCCGGATCTGCTGCTGAGATCAGTGGAAATCGCGGGACCGATGCTGGCCGAGAGCCCTAGCGGTCGGCAGCACCAGGGCGAGCGGATCGAACCGCTCGGCGACCAGGTTGGTGACGCCGTCGGCATGCTCCACCCGGCCGCGAATGACCAGCGCGTTGCTCTGCCGGCCGACCCGGCGATAGCGGTTCCACATCGGTGCCGAGCAAACGATGTTGAGCATCCCGGTCTCGTCCTCCAGGTTGAGGAAGGTCACCCCACCCGCCGTGCCTGGACGCTGGCGGTGAGTGACCAGCCCGGCGACCCGCACCCGGCAGGTGTCGTCTGCCTCCCCGAGCGTGCCGACCTGCCGGATGCCCAATCCGTCCAGGGCGTCTCGCAGATGGGAGACCGGGTGCTCCCCGGGTGAGATCTTGGTCGCCCAGAGATCGGCCACGGTCAACTCGACATCGCTCATCCCGGGCAGCTCCGGTGGGGCGGCATCGATCGCGGTGCCGGGCAGGGTGTCGGCGGAGTCGGCATACCCGGCATTCCACAGCGCCTGTCGCCGGCTCAGTCCGAAACTGTCGAACGCTCCGGCGGTGGCCAACGCCTCGGTCTGGGCGACGGTCAGGCCGGCGCGGCGTACGACGTCGTTGATGTCGGCGTACGACTGCCGCTCCCGTTCGGCCAGGATCCGCTCGGCCACCGCCCGGCCGATGCTGGTGACCGAGGTCAGTCCTAGTCGGACCGCCGTCGAGCCGTCCCTGCGGTGCTCGGCACTGAGATCCGGTGCCGATCGGTTGAACTTTCCCACTTCGGGCTGGTCGCGATCCAGGCAACTGCTCATTCCACCGGGGATCATCGTCTCCCCCGCGACCAGCGGCTCCAGATCGGCATCTATTCCAGAGAGCGCGATGTCGGGGCGGCGTACCTCCACCCCATGCCGCCGGGCGTCGGCCACCAGCGACTGCGGTGAGTAGAACCCCATCGGCTGCGCCCGCAGCAGTCCGGCCAGGAACGCGCCCGGATAGTGCAGCTTCAGCCAGGAGCTGGCATACACCAACAAAGCAAAAGAGATCGCGTGGCTCTCGGCGAAGCCAAAACTGGCAAACGCCTGGATCCGGGCGTAGATGCCGTCGGCCACCTCGCCGACGATGCCGTTCTCCTTCATCCCGTCGTACAGCTTGTCCTTGATCCGCTCGATCTTCTCGATCCCGCGTTTGGAGCCCATCGCCCGCCGCAGCAGGTCAGCCTCCTCGCCGGTACAGCCGCCGACTTCGGTAGCGATCTGCATCAGCTGCTCCTGGAACAACGGCACTCCCAGCGTCCGCTTCAGCACCGGCTCGAGCGCCGGATGCGGAGGCATTGCCTCATCCCGACCCGTCGCGCGCCGGATGTACGGGTGTACGGCTCCACCCTGGATCGGGCCAGGCCGGATCAGCGCGATCTCGATCACCAGGTCGTAGAACTTACGCGGCTGCAGCCGGGGCAGGGTGCCGATCTGAGCCCGGCTTTCGATCTGGAACACTCCGATCGAATCTGCCCGGCAGAGCATGTCGTAGACACCGGGCTCCTCCTTGGGGATGGATTGCAACGTCCATGACTCACCAACCCGCTCAGCGATCAGGTCGAAGGTGTATTGCATCGCGCTGAGGATTCCCAGGCCGAGAAAGTCGAATTTGACCAACCCCATGTAGGCGCAGCTGTCCTTGTCCCACTGCAGCACCGTGCGGGCATCCATCCGGCCGCGCTCGATCGGCACGACCTCGCCCACCGGCCGCTCGGTGAGCACCATCCCGCAGGCATGGATGCCGAGATGTCGCGGGGCACCGAGCAGCTGATTGGCCAGCTCGGTCACCGGTTCGGGGATGTCGTGAGTCTGCTCGTCGCGCGGCGGAATGCGTCCCCAGGAGTCGATCTGCTTGGACCAGGCATCCTGCTGACCGGTGGAATAGCCGAGCGCCTTGGCCATGTCGCGAACCGCGGACTTGGGTCGGTAACTGATCACATTGGCGACCTGGGCGACCTTGTCCCGACGATAGCGCCGGTAGACCTCTTGGATCACCTCCTCGCGCCGGTCGGAGTCGAAATCGACGTCGATGTCGGGCTCCTCGTCCCGGGCCGCGGACAGGAACCGTTCGAACGGCAAGTCGTACAGGACCGGGTCGACCGCGGTGATCTTGAGGACATAGCAGACCACCGAGTTGGCTGCCGACCCCCGGCCCTGGCAGAGGATCCCGCGTGCGCGCGCAAAGGCAACCATGTCATGCACGATCAGGAAGTAGCCAGGGAAGTCCTTTCCCTCGATCACCGTCAGCTCGCGTTCCAGCCGCTCGGCCGCCTTCGCTCGATCGCCACCGGGATAGAGCTCCTCGAATCCTTCCCAGCACAGCTGCCGCAGATAGCTCGCCGGTGTGTGGCCGTCCGGCACCTCGAGCTTCGGCAAGCGAGGCTTGGCCAGCTTCAGGTCGAAGGCGCAGTCTGCGGCCACCGCCAAGGTCTGCTCGATCACCCCGGGATAGCGGGCAAAGATCTGCGTCATCTCCTCTCCCGACCGCAGATGAGCTCCAGGGACCGGCAGCCAGCCGTCCATCTCCGCCAGGCTGCGCCGAGCCCGGACCGCCGCCATCGCCGTGGCCAGCCGGTAGTTCTTGGGCTGGGCATAGTGCACCGCATTGGTGGCAACCACCGGCAGCTCGTGCACGCGAGCCAACTCGACCAGCTGGTCGTTGATCGTGGAGTCGTCAGGGCGACCGTGGTCGAACAGCTCGACGACCACCCGGTCGTGACCGAACAGGGCGGTCAGCCGGTCCAAGTCCGCGGCAGCAGCCGACGGCCCGCCGGCTGCCAATGCCTGCCGGACGGCACCCTTCCGACAGCCGGTCAGGATCGTCCAGTGACCCTCGGCGGTGGCGGCGAGCTGGTCGAGATCGTAGAGCGGGCGACCCTTCTCATCGCCGTCCAACTGGGCGTCCGTGATCGCCTTGGCCAGCTGGTGATAGCCCTCGACGCCGCGAGCCAGCACCAGCAGATGCGAACCCTCCGGATCGGCGACCCCGTTCTGCGGCGTACGCAGTCCCAGCGACAGCTCGGCACCGTAGATCGTCTGCAGCTCGACTCCCGGTGCGGCAGCACCAGCGCGCGTTAAATTCTGCGCCGACTCGGCGAACCGTGCCACCGCATACAGCCCGTCATGATCGGTGATCGCCAACGCGGACAATCCGAGCGAGACCGCCTCGGCGATCAGCGCCTCCGGATCGGAGGCCCCGTCCAGGAAGCTGAAGTTGCTGTGACAATGCAACTCCGCGTACGGAACCACCGGCGTCGTGCTGGGAGTCGCGGGCCCCGCAACCGTAGCAGCGCGCCGCCGACTCCACGGCGGCACCGGATCCCCATTGCGATCCAGCGGGGCCGCCTCATCAGGCTCGGACTCAGACGTAGCCCGCACCCGCGGCTGGTCCCGCCCCGCCCACTCCGCACCCAGCGGCTCATCCGGACCGACCTTGCCCGACAACCGCGCCTCATACTCCCGCCACGAAATCGGCGGATTATTCCAACCCATCAACAACCACCTCCGACGAGCGATCGGGCACTACACCTGCGACGCACAAGAACACCGGTGGGCACAAGCGGTGGGGTCTCGGGGCGTCTCGAAGGGACGTGGATGGGCCTGGCGGGAGCGCCGGAGCCTGCGGAGGCGCGGATGGCTGTCCCAAGAGATGCCCCGAGACCCCACCGCGACCCACCCACCGCAACATCGCGCACCGCAAGTGCCCGATCGCTCAGTCATAGCGCGCTTCAGTCCACCATTGGCCCCGTTCGACGACGAGCAACCAGGCGCTGCCGTCCACGCCGACGAGTTGGAAGCGGGCAACCTGGCGGGCATCTGCCGGGTCCCACCAGAGCTCGTCGATCGGCCATGGCCCGGCCCAGGCCTGCACTCCGAGCACCGGACCGGCCGGATCGGGCCGGAATCGGGTCGGCTCGCCTACCACCAGACCACGATCCGACACCGTTACCCGACGCCCGTCCTGACCGACCACCATGGCCGGTCGCGGTTGAGTGAAGACCCTGGTAGGCGCAGGTGGCGGTATGCTGCCGGGCCAGGGCAGCGAGGCCGACCGCAACCCCTCGACCCGCTCCCCCCACGGGACCGACGCCTGGCGCCGCGCCGGCCCTCGACCCCCCTGAACGGCCGGCGCGACGACTGCCTCCGGACCAAGCATCCCCTGCAAGCGGGAGACCCCCCGATCGACCCGGTCGTCGGCGGCGCTGCCCCACAGCCCGTCGCCGTGATCCCCGAGCGACTCCACCGCCTCCGGCACCAGCCGGACCTCACCGACCGGCTCCGGTGCCGGATCACCCTGCAACTGCCAGAACACCCGGTCGATCAGATCGGCCGAGGAGAACCAGCGCGGATGCCCCCAGGTCCGCATCCCCTGCCATCCCCGATCGCCATGCACCTCGATGGTCACGGTGGTGCAGACCAGGCCATGACGAGACAGTTCGGCGACGAACCGGTCCGCGGTCTGCCGGGTGCTGAACGCGATCGGCTCGATGGTCTCCAGCGGTGGCTCGAACATCGCCCGCTGGGTCAACTCCAGCGGCGGACGTCGACCGGCGGCAACCCGAGCATCCGCACCCCGGCATAGTCGGTGCAGCCAGGAACCGTGCGTACCGAATCGGGTGGCGACGTCCCTCACCGACAGCGCGGCGAACTCCCCCAGCCGTCGGATCCCCAGCCGGCGCAACAGACTGACCAGCTCGGAATCCTGTGGTGCCCCGGCGTCCAGGGCGCCGATCTCCAGGTCGGCCAGGAACCGCGCCGACCCGCCGGCCGGCACCACGAACCAGCTCTGCGCCTCGGCTCGCCGGGCGGCCTGCTCGGCGGCGAACATGCCGTCGGCGACACCGACCCGGCAGTCCCACACCCCGTACTCCACCAGCATCTCCGCAATCACCGCCGCCGCCTGTGGCTCACCGCCATAGAACCGGCGCGGCACCGGCAGCGCACATAGCCCCGGCCGCAGCGGCGTGACGGTGGCGACCAACTGCTCCAGTCCGGACAGCACCTGCTCGTACGCCCGCTGGTCCCGCGCCTCGTTGCCCTCGATGCAGCTCAGCTCGGGACAGCGCGCCACCGCGTCTCGGCGGCGCATGCCACGCCGCACCCCGTCGAGGCGAGCGCTGGACGAGCAGAAGAGCACCTGATTGCCGGCCAGCACGGCGACCGGGGCCTCGCTCGACAGTTCCTCGGCCGCAATGGCGGCGACCACCGGCCAGTCGGGACACCAGACCACCATCACCCGCGGCGACGTGGCCACCGAGTCCGACAACTCCGACAGGGTGCCGACACTCATCCGGCTGCCACCTCGCTCTCGTACCCAGCCGCCCCGTACCCAGCGCCACGGCTCGGCTCCACGCGCACGTCGAGCCGCTCGTCCGGCAGCCACAGGTCGACGGTCCGGTCGGGCACCCCTCCACCCCACGACCGGACCGTCACCTGCCGCCCCCGCAGATGGCCGTGCCCCCGACCGAGGCCGGTCCAGCGGTTGTCGGCCACCGTCAGCCGGCGCTGCGGCCGAGGCCAGGCCCGCTCCCCCAGCAAGCCCGAGTCGACCAGCAACGCGGCGTCCTTCTGCCGCAGCCTGGCCAACATCCGGGTCGCCTGCTGCTCGGTGACCGGGACGGGCGGTCGGACCAGCACCAGGGTGGTGATCTCGATCAGCCCCGCCGTCACGCTCAGCCAGTGCTCCCCCGGCTCTGGCACCACGATGCAGCGACCCAGGTCGACCCCGAACGCCAACGCGGCGTCGAAGCCGAACTCCGACACCCCGACCACCGAGGTCCACTCCCCGGCGCGAGACGGACCGGCCATCAGCGACATGGCCAGGGCCGGGCTGTCCAACGTGGCGACCATCCCGGTGTGCAGGCTGACGACCTCACTGAGACCCGACAGCAGCGGCAGCCGACGGGAGACCGCAGCCCCTTGCATCCGGTTGACCCGCTGGCGCAGGTCGGCGATGGTAGGAGTGGCGGTCACCCCTCCATATTCGAACTTTTGTTCGAGATAGTCAAGTGCCAGTCACATGCGGCCGTTCGCGACGACGACGTGCATTCACCGGCTACGTCGTCTTCCCGCTCACGTCCTAGACGATCTCACCACGGCTGCGCAACGTCCGCACCACCAGGAACCAGAACACCAGACCTGCCGCCACACTAACCCCGACCACCACCACTCCCATCGGCACCGCGGTGTGCTCGCCCGCCAGCCCGACCAGCGGGGCGACCAGGGCGCCGCCGATGTACTGCCCCAGACCGAGCAGCGAGGAAGCCCGCCCAGCCTGATGGGGATAGTCGGCCAGCGCGATGGTGGTCGCCGTCGGGAACACCAGTCCGACCGAGCTGACCATCACCCACAGCGCGATCAGCAGCGGCACCAGACCAGCGCCGAAGAGCACACTGACCAGGACGCCGACAGCGCCGAGCAGGTTCAGTCCCAGGCCGAAGCCGAGCACCCGGACAGTCGGCCAGGTGCGGGCCAGCCGGGCGCCGACCTGAGCCATCGCCATGATGCCGAGCGCGTTGATGCCGAAGGCGTACGAGAAGCCCTGCGGCGACATCAGATAGATCCGCTGCAGCACGAACGTCGCCCCGGCGATGTAGGCGAACATGGCCGCGCCGGCCAGCCCGGAGGCGAAAGCCGCGCCGAGAAACAGCCGGTCGGCCAACAGCTCACGAAAGCCGGCCAGGTTGGCCTGCAGTCCGCCGGCACTGCGCTGCTCCGGCGGCAGTGACTCCGGCACCCCGAGCAGTCCTGCGAGCACCAGCACCAGACCGAACCCGGCCAGCACCACGAAGATGCCACGCCAGTCCATCACCCGAGCCAGCTGTCCGCCGAGCAGCGGTGCGACTACAGGCGCCAGCCCGGAGACCAACGTCAGCCGAGCGAAGAAGATCAGCAGCGCATTGCCGCTGTACAGGTCACGAGCGACCGCCCGTGCGATCACCAGCCCGGCCGCACCGGCCAGACCCTGCAACAGCCGCAGCACGATCAACAGTTCGATGGTCGGGGCGAACGCACAGGCCAGCGAGGCGAGCAGGTACGCCACCAGACCGATCAGCAGCGGTCGGCGACGGCCGAACTGGTCCGACAGTGGACCAGCGATCAGCTGCCCGACCGCCAGCCCGAGCAGACAGGCAGTGATGGTCAGCTGGGCGCTGGAGGTGGAGGTGTTCAGCTCGCTGGAGAGCTCGGGCAGCGAGGGCAGATAAAGATCCAGGGAGATCGGGCCGAACGTGGACAGCATGCCGAGCACGACGATGGTCCGGCGAGGATGGGCATCGCCGCTCACCGGCATTCACTCACCATGCCGGCTGCGAACCACGGCGTAGGTGCTCTCCAGAGCTTTGATCGCCTGATCGTACGAGCGCTGCGCGACGCCGGCGAACAGGCAGTCGACCAGCGCCAGCTGAGCGATCCGGCTCGACATCGCCCCGGACCGGAACGTGGTCTCCCGGGCTGCGGTGAGCAGCAGCAGGTCGGCATACTCCGAGATGGGCGAGCCGGCGAAGTTGGTGATCGCGATCGTCGTGGCGCCTCGCTGCTGGGCCACCCGCAGGGTGTCGACAGTGTCCACCGTGGTGCCGGTGTGGGAGATGGCGACCGCGACGTCACCGCTCTGCAGCACTGCGGCGGAGGTCAGCGCCAGGTGCGGATCGGTCCAGACATAGGAGATCTTGCCGATCCGATGCAGCTTGTGATGCAGATCGGCGCCCACCAGGCCACTGGCCGCGACCCCGTAGATGTCCACCCGAGGCGCTGTGGCCACGGCGTCGACGGCGCGCTCCAGCACCGCCAGATCGAGGACGGCGGCGGTGTCGGCGATCGCCCGCTCATCGGCACGGGTGATCTTGGCGACCACATCGGCCAGCGAGTCCTCCGGGTCGATCTGACCGGTGGTGGGCTGGCCAGATGTCTGCTCCGACTCCTCCGCCAGCGCGGCGCGGGCCAACGCGATCCGCAGGTCCGGGTAGCCGCCCAGTCCGATGGCGCGGCAGAACCGCAGCACCGTGGTCTCCGAGGTCTGGCACCGCCGGGCGACAGTGGTGATCGAGCTCTCCGAAACACCCGCCGGGTCGGCCAGCACCAGCTCGGCGACCCGCTGTTCGGCCGGTCGGAGGTTGGGCAACGTGCCCCGCACCTTGATCAGGATCGACAACGCGGGCCGGTGCGGGTCGCTCGTTTCGGCCATGACAGCTCTCCTCACGCCCGGTCTCGGTCAGTCGGTAGCGTACTGCTCACGGTTCCGCAGATGAGTGGCGAGGAACCGGACAGTGCTCGTCCAGGCTTCCGCGGAGGCCTGCGCGTGGTGGAACATCGGCGCCGGATTGTCGAACGCGTGTCCGGCCCCGGCGTGGAGTTCGAAGGTCACGTCCGGCTGCGCGGTCACCGAAGCTTCGATCTCACGGACGGTCGCCAGCGGGATGTACGCATCCGCGTCACCGAAGTGGTGCAGCCCGGGCGCGTCCACCTGCGGCGCGAGCGGGTGCAACTGCGGGAGCGCCGAGCCGTAGTAGCTCACCAAAGCATCGACATGCTCGATCGCCGCCACGTTGAACGCCAGCCCACCACCGAAGCAGAAGCCGAGCGCGCCGACATCGCCGGTGACCTCGATCATGCCTTTGGTGTGGCGAACTGCGGCCACGCCGTCGGCGACCGCCGCGTCCCAGTCGAGTTGCTGCATCAAGGACATGCCCTGTTGCAGCAGATCGTCGGCATCCTCGTCCACGGCGGCCACACCCAATCGCCAGTAGATCTCCGGTGCCACCACGACGTAGCCCAGAGCGGCCAGGTCGGCGCATCGCGATCGGATGTAGCGGCCCACGCCGAAGATCTCCTGGAAGACCACGACCGCGGCCCCGGTCCCGGTCGGCGGCCGCCAGACCTGAGCCGGCAGCAGCCCGTCGGCGGTGACGATCTCGATCCGCTGGTCACTCGTCTCACTCACGCTGGCCAACCTATCCCCGCCCTCCCCGAGCCCGATCACTACGATGACCGCGAGTCGTGGAGGAACTGCGAGCCGAGGAGGAACATTGGCTGACTGGGATCCAGAGCACTACCGACGATTCTCCGACGAGCGATCGCGTCCGTTCGGGGACCTCGTCGCTCGGATCCGGGCCGACTCTCCTCGGCAGGTCGTCGATCTGGGCTGCGGCCCCGGCGAGCTGACCGCCTCGCTGCGCCGGCTCTGGCCGGACGCCGAGATCCTCGGCGTCGACTCTTCACCAGCCATGATCGCCAAGGCACAGGCGTTCGCGGACGACGGACGGCTTCGATTCCTGGAACGAGATCTGCGGACCTGGCGACCGGACAGCGACACCGACGTCATCCTCAGCAACGCCGCCTTGCAGTGGGTGCCGGGACATCGCACGCTGCTGGCCGGCCTCGTCGAACGACTCTCCTCGGGTGGTTGGCTGGCGTTCCAGGTGCCCGGCAACTTCGCTGCGCCGAGTCACGTGCTGCTGCATGAGCTCGCCGACACCGACCCGTACGCGGCCTACACCACGGGGCTGCTGCGACCGGCCTCGGCCGAGCCTGTCGACTATCTTGCCGATCTGTCCACGTTGGGCTGTCGGGTGGACGCGTGGGAGACCACGTATCTGCATGTGCTGTCCGGCCCCGACCCGGTATTCACCTGGATCTCTGCGACCGGCGCCCGCCCGGTTCTGCAGGCGCTGCCCGACGATCTCCGGGGGCGCTTCGAGCTCGAGTACCAGCGTCGGCTGCGGGAGGCGTACCCCGCACAGCCGCACGGCACGGTGCTGCCCTTCCGCCGGATCTTCGTCGTCGCGCAGCGAGAGGGTTAGGCTCCCGCCATGAGCACGATTCAGGTGGAGAGGAACGATGCGCGCTGCCGCTATGAGGGAACTCATGACGGCGAGTTGGTGAGTCTGGTCGACTATGTGCTCCGTGGCGACACCATGATCGTGATCCACACCGGCACCAATCACCGATGGCGGGGCCAAGGATTCGCCGGCCAGGTGACCCAGGCTGCACTCGACGACGCCCGGGATCGCGGTCTGCACGTGGTCGCCCGCTGCCCCTTCACCGCCGACTTCATCGCCCATCATCCCGACTACGCCGACCTGGTGAGCAAGAGCTGAACAAGGTGAAGCCTTATCCCCGAGGTTGGGGACAAGGCTTCACCTTGCCGGGTCAGCCGACCAACTTGGCGCTCTCGTCGGTGACCCACAAGCCGACCAGACCACGGAAGTGCGCCAGGAACCGCTCCCGCTCGTGCTCGGGATAGGTCGTGGTGACAGTGTCGACCAACATCTGATCGAAGTGCGGTGAGGCCACCCAGTCCAGCACGATCTCGTCGATGTGCGGCAGCGCCGCCGCGGCGAACTCCTGGTAGTGCTCGGTGTCGAAATGCTCATCGGCCAGCCGCTGATAGTGCCGCAGCTTGGCCCCATAGTCCAGGTCAGGATCGTCGGCGATGGTGAACCAGGGTGCCGGGTCGGCCTGCAGCCTGGCCGGGCGACCGGTCGCGGCACAGAAGGCCGACCACTTCACCAGCGCTTTCATCGCCCACGGGAAGTAGTAGTGCAGTGAGGTGACGGCGACGTCGGGGCAGGCGTTGGCATAGTCGATCGGCATCACGGTGTCGCCTTGGACCAGCATCTCGCAGGAGTTGAACTCCCAGCGGAAGAAGGCGTTCACCGTCTGTGCGATGGTGATCGCCTCCTGACCGGCGGCCGGGGACAAGAAGTCGTGGCTGACCGCGTACCGGTCGTGCATCGGCTCGTCCGGCCGGAAGTGCATCACCATCGTCTCCGGCCCGATGGTGAGCGCGCGGGCGAACACGTCGTACGGCTCGACCGACTTCTGCAGGTGCATCAACATCTCGCCGGACTGGTCGTACGCGGCCATCAGCGCGGCCTCGTCCTTGATCCGCGACACCCCGCGCCAGCCGCCACCGTCGAACGGCTTCATGAACAGCGGATAGCCCATCTCGGCAGCGATGGTAGGCAGGTCAAACGAGTCGTTGTAGTTACGCGAGGTGTAGGCCCAGCGGGTGTTGTCGATCGGGTTCTTGTACGGCACCAGCACCGTGTCCGGGACATGCATGCCGAGCCGCATCAGCGCGCAGTAGGCGGAGTGCTTCTCCATCGACTGGAAGGTGAACGGGGAGTTGAGCAGATAGACGTCATCCATCAACGCCACCTTCTTCAGCCACTCCCGCGGATGGTAGTACCAGTACGCGAGCCGGTCGATGACCAGGGTGTGCCGAGCTTTGTCGCGCAGATTGAACGGCGAGATATGCACCCGCTCGGTGTCCAGGTGGTGGGTCTGGTTGCCGTAGGCGAACGGGCCGAGGCGCTCGACGATCGCCTCGAAGGCGCGCGGCCAGTCCTCCTCCGCACCCAGCAGCAGACCGATCAGATGACGTGTGTCGGACACCTGGATTCCTTTCGTGGTGGGGTTGCCGTTCAAAGAGATTGTGAACCCGGGGTGCGGGGTCAGCAGAAGCGGGGCAGGTGATGCGCAAGCTGCTTGCGCCACCACTCCCAGTCGTGGCTGACGTCGAAGCCCCACAGGTCCAGCTCACAGCGAATGCCCTTCTCCTGCACCAGTTGGGCAAACCGGACCGTGGACGGCAGCGACCCGGTCGGCTGGGTCTCCCAGGCACCCTGTCCGACGACCAGCAGCACCGACAGCCGGCTGCGCAGCCACTCCAGGTGATCGCCGTGCAGGTTGGGCACGTAGTCGGTCGGGTTGGCGAAGTAGGTCGCGTCCCCGCGCTCGCCCCACGACCGCCAGGTCATCACGTCGTAATTGCCCGACAGGCCGATGGCCAACGGCGCCAGATCCGCGCGCTGGAAGGCGAAATGTACGGCGTGATAGGCGCCCATACTGCAGCCGGTGGTGATCAACTCAGCGCCGGCCGAGGTCTCGTCGTGGATGTAGGGCACGACGGTATGGGTGAGCCAGCGGGTGTAGACCTCGTGCCGCAGTGCCCGTTCCTCGATCGGCAGCCCTTTGTCCGACCAACTCTCGGCGTCGAGGGAGTCGACGCAGTAGAGCTTCACCCGGCCGCCGTTGACGAGATCGGCGATGGCATCCACCATGCCGTTGTTCTCGAAGTCCCACGCTCGGCCGGCCTCGGATGGGAACACCAGCACCGGCCGGCCGTAGTGGCCGTAGCTGATGATGTGCATCTCGCGGTCGAACCCGCTGCCCAACGGTGTCTCGATCTGATGGCGCCTCACGTGACTCATCCAAGTGGACTCAAGCCGATGGAACAAGGCTTGACAACGGCGGGTCGCAGCACTTGTGGTCGGGGCGCCGGGTGGCAGGATGGCCGGGATGTTCGGTACAGATGATGACTCATGCGTCGGCTGACGGCCGCTCTGCTCGCTGGACTCGCGTCGACGGCTCTGCTGTTGGCCGGGTGTACGAACGGCGGAGCACCCAACCCAGGAGGTGACGATCCCGAACGGGCTGCAACCGAGTTGGCCGCCGGACTGACCAAAAAGGACCTCAAACCGGTCGAGTTCGTCGCCGCTACCAGCGAAAACGTGGATGCGGCCTTCCAGACTCTCGTCCGCGGGATGGGACCGGTGGCGCCTCAGGTCAGTGTCGATTCCGTCGACCGCTCGGGCTCGGCGGCGACTGCATCACTGGATGTCAGCTGGACGTTCCCCGGCGTCCCGGACAAGTGGACGTACACGACCACGGCGCAGTTGCAGAACGACGGCGGTCGCTGGAAGACGGCCTGGCAGGCCTCGATCATGGAGCCGCAACTCAACGGCTCGAACCGGCTGAGTCAGCGCCGGGTCGCGGCCGATCGAGGCAAGGTGCTCGGCCAAGACGGTGAGGCGCTCGTCAAGAGCCGCTCGGTCGTGCGGATCGGCATCGACAAGACCGCATTCGACAAGGACACCGACGAAACCGGTGCGGTCGGTGAGGCCGCGCAGAAATCGGCGACCGCGTTGGCCAAGCTCGTCGGGATCAACCCGAAGGCGTACGGCAAGTTGGTCGCCGGAGCTGGTGATCAGGCGTTCGTCGAGGCGATCACCTTCCGAGCCGACGACGATGACCGGCCCAGCAACAAGGCCGTGTACGCGATCAAGGGGGCGCTGCCGATCCAGGGCGAGGCCATGCTGGCCCCCACGCGCGACTTCGCGCGACCCATCCTGGGCACGGTCGGCGATGCGACCAAGGAGATCGTCGACGACTCCGACGGTGCGATCGTGGCCGGTGACCAGGTCGGGCTCTCCGGTCTGCAGAAGCGCTATGACGCCAGTCTGCGCGGTACGCCGGGTGTCGAGGTACGGCTGCTGCCACTGAAATCCCCCTCGGCGTCTCCCTCCGCATCTCCCACGGCATCGCCGTCACCAACTCCTTCGGCGTCCCCCTCGGCGACCCCGGTCGTCGTCTTCGAGGTGCAGCCGGTGGCCGGCAAGGATCTGCAGTTGACCCTGAACCGGTACCTGCAGGAACTGGCCGAAAAGACCTTGGCCGACACCAAGCCGGCCAGTGCGATCGTGGCCATCCGGCCCTCGACCGGCGCCATCGTGGCGGCCGCGAACGGTTCCGGGAATGCCGACCAGAACCTGGCCACCATCGGGCAGGCAGCGCCGGGGTCGACCTTCAAAGTCGTCTCGTCGCTGGCGTTGCTGCGGGCAGGGATGAAGCCGTCGTCGATGCTGAAATGCCCGGAGACGATCACCGTCGACGGGCGCAGGTTCAAGAACTACAGCGACTATCCGAGTGGCTCCCTCGGCACGATCACCTTCCAGACCGCCCTGGCCCAGTCCTGCAACACCGCCTTCATCGGTGCCCGAACCAAGTTGGACGACGGGGACCTCGCCAAGGCCGCCGCCTCGCTCGGCGTGGGCGTCGACTACGACACCGGCTTCCCAAGCTTCTTCGGCAAGGTCCCGAAGGACTCCTCGGGCACCGGTGGCGCGGCGGCGATGATCGGCCAGGGCACCGTGCTGGCCTCACCGATGACCATGGCCGGCGTCGTCGCCTCGGTGGCCGGCGGACGAACCATCATTCCCACGCTGGTCGAGGGCCAGACCGCCAAGAGCACCGCCGCTCCGCTCACCGCGAGCGAGGCCAAGGCACTGCAGACGATGATGCGCGCGGTGGTGACCGAAGGCAGTGGCCGCACCCTGGCCTCGCTCCCGGGCCCCAAAGCGATCGCCAAGACCGGCACTGCGGAGTACGGCAGCAGCGAGCCACTGAAGACCCACGCCTGGATGATCGCAGCGCAGGGCGACCTGGCCGTCGCGGTGTTCGTGAACACCGGACAATCAGGCTCCAAGACCGCCGGCCCGCTGCTGAAGAAGTTCCTGGCGGGCGCCCAGTAAGGAGGCAATCTGAGAGGTGCGCAGATGTAGTTCCGTTCCGCTGAAGCTACATCTGCGCACCTCTCGATTCCTCGATCTCGACCGCCAACGTGGGTATTGCCCATTTCCCCATCCCTGCATACTGGTCATAGCGATCGAGGAAGTCACCATGAGTGCAGCAGCAGGGTTCGAGCCACTGCTCGAGGTCACAGCGGATGACCGAGCACGAATCCCGTTCGGGCGGGTCGGCGTCCATCGGAACGAGCGGTTCCTGGTGTCACGGAACGCCGCCGGAGACCTCCTGTTGACTCCGATGGCCTCGATTCCTCGGCGCGAGCTGATGATCTGGGAGAACGAATCCGTTCGCGAGTCATTGCAGCGTGGACTCGATGACGTCGCCCAGGGCCGGGTCGCACCACTGGACGACCTGCTGGCTGACGACGAGTGAACGCACCACCCTTTCAGTTGGTGTACACCGACGAGGCAAGAGCGGTACTCATGGACCTCGAACGACCGCGGCACAGCGTGAAGCGCAAGAAGGTGCTCAAGACACTCCGGTTGCTGCGCGACATCGGTCCTGCGCATCCCGGCCTCAACTCGCACAAGTACCACTCCCGGAGCGGTCCACAGGGTGAAGACCTCTGGGAGTCGTACGTCGATGACCGCACGCCCGGAGCCTGGCGGATCTGGTGGATCTGGTGGATCTACGGACCCGAGGACGACATGATCACCATCGTCACCCTCGGACCACATCCGTAGCTCCCAAAGTCGGATCTGCTCGGGGTTGTCGGATCCGCTCGGGAAGCACCGAATAGACGGTGCAGAACCGACGATATCGAGCAGAACCCGCTTGGCCGGCTTCTGGCCGGCACACGTGTTCCACGACCCCACGCGATCATGGCTCTACGACGCCCGCGACAACTCGCTGGGGCTGCGCAGAGTCGTGCACCTAGACTGGCTACGGCTGGAGGTCATCAACCCGCTGACTTCACCGTGACACCACCGCTCGCCAGCCCTCCGGCTCGCCGACCACCAGCCCGGCGTCCTCCAACGCGGCGAGCTGCGCCAGCACGCTCGGCACGGATACTCCCGCCGCCAGGGCGATCTCACCGGCGCTCACCCGGCGCCGAGCCGGCACCGCCTCGTACACCGAGAGCTGCACCGGATCCAACGCGTCGGTGACTCGATTCGGCCCATGCTCGATCGGCAGCATGGCCTGCCCCGCGCCGGAGACCAACTCCAGCACCTCGGCAACGCTGGTCACCAGCGTCGCCTGACCATTCCTGATCATCAGATGTGGGGCCGCGGACATCGCCGACTCGACCGAGCCGGGCACAGCCATCAGCACCCGGTTGCAGCCGACCGCCCAACTCGCCGTGTTCCTCGCGCCGGATCGCAGGGCCGCCTCGACCACGACCGTGCCGATGCTCAGCGCGGCGATCAATCGGTTCCGAGCAAGGAACCTGACCCTGGTCGGATGATTGCCCGGAGCCAGCTCGGACACGATCAACCCGTGCTCGGCGATCCAGTCGAAGATCTTCCCGTTGCCCTGCGGATAGTCGACGTCGACGCCATTGGCCAGCACCGCCACGGTCGGACCACCGACCGCCATCGCGCCTCGGTGCGCGGCGGCGTCGATCCCGTAGGCACCGCCGGAGACCACGGTGAAGCCGGCCTCGGCCAGCTCCGCGCCGAGATCGGTGGCGACACCCTCCCCGTACTGGGTCGCAGCCCTGGAGCCGACGATCGCCACCGACCGCTCCACCAGGTGCGCGAGGTGGCCCGGACCACGCAGCCACAGCCCGAACGGCACACCTCCTCGGCGTTGTACCTCGTCGCAGTAGCGCAGATCCGCCAGACGTTCCGGCCATTCGTCATCACCAGGCACGACAAACCTGGCACGGCAGCGGCCCGCCCGGCTGAGGACGCGATCCAGATCCAGGTGTGCGGCCCGCTCCGCCAATCCTTCCCCGAACTGGCCACTGGTGATCTGTTCCCAGGCTGCGGCCGCACCGGACACCAGCGCCACCTCGGCGACCGCCGGTTCCCCGGCCTCGACCACGCAGCTGAGGGCCATGCGAGTCGCCCGGTCCGAGCTCATGACACCTCCCGGATCCCGCTGCCGAGTCGGTCGCCCTGCCGCATCGCCAGCGCTATCCCGATCTCGTCGACACCCGGCCTGTCTTTGCCGGCCAGGTCAGCGATCGTCCAGCTCACCCGCCAGGCCTTGTCGATCCCACGGGGACTCAGCAGTCCGCGTTCGGCTGCCCGGTCCAGCAGGTGCAGACCGTCCGGCTGCGGCAGGTGATGCCGCAGATAGGCGCCCGTCACCTCGCTGTTGGCATGCCAGCCGGTCCCAGCCAGTCGTCGCCACTGCCGTTCTCTGGCCTCGGCGACTCGAGCCGCCACCGCCGCGCTCGGCTCGCCTCGGCCGAGGGTCGCCTGCAGTTGATGTCGCTTCAGCGGACGGAAGTGCTGGGTGATGTCCACTCGGTCGCGGATGGGTGCCGAGAGCTTCGTCGCGTACCGCCGGATGGCCATCGGCGGGCACACGCAAGACGCCCCGGCCGTGCCCGCTTGGCCGCACGGGCAGGGATTGGCGGCCAGCACCAGCTGGAAGCGCGCCGGATACCGCGTCATGCCGTGGCTTCGATGCAGGTTGACCTCGCCCGACTCCAGCGGCGTACGCAGCGCCTCCAACGCCTTGGGCGAGAACTCGGCCGCCTCGTCCAGGAACAGCACGCCCCGGTGGGCGACGGACACCGCACCCGGGCGGGCAAGTCCGGCCCCGCCTCCGATCAGGCTGGCCATCGACGCCGAATGGTGCGGGTCCGCGTACGGCGGGCGCCGGATCAGACCCCCGGTGAGATCGAAGCCGGCCAGCGAATGGATGGCGGAAACCTCCAGCGCCTCCGGAATGGTCAGCTCAGGCAACAGCCCCGGCAGCCGAGCCGCGATCATCGTCTTGCCGACCCCCGGCGGCCCGGTGAACATCAGATGGTGGCGTCCGGCAGCGGCCACCTCGACAGCCCATTTGGCCTCCAGCTGCCCAGCGACATCGGCCAGATCCAAGGCCGGGTCACCACTGTCGTGAGCCGCCTCCACCGGCAGGTCGACGGGCTCGGCATCGGGCACCGGCTCGTGGGCGAGCAACGCGATCAACTGGGCGAGCGAGGCCACTCCCAACACGTCGATTCCCTCGACCAGCTGCGCCTCGGCGGCCTGCCGATAGGGCACGATCACTCGCTGAAAGCCGTGCTGCACAGCAGCCAGCGTCGCGGGCAGCACCCCGCGCACCGGCCGCACCCGGCCGTCCAGCCCCAGCTCACCGACCAGCACCGTGCTGCGCAACTCGGATGCGAAGATGACATCGGACGCGGCCAGCACCGCCGCCACGATCGCGAGGTCGTAGCTCGAACCCTGCTTGGGCAGCGTGGCCGGCGACAGGTTGATGGTCAACAGGGTGCTCGGCCAGGACTGACCGCTGCTGTGCACGGCGGCCTTGCAACGGTCCCGAGCCTCGTACAACGACGTGTCCGGCAGCCCGACCAGAATGGTGCGCGGCAGCCCGGGCCCGGTGTGCGCCTCGACCTCGACGATCCGGCCGTCCAGCCCGACCAGGGCAACCCCGTACGCGCAGGCGAGACTCATCACTCACCGATCCCGACGACATGGGTCAGCACCGGCTGCCGATCACGCTCCAACAGCACCCCGATGGCGTCCAACCGGACCCCGTCCAGCGCCAGACCGGGATGCTGACTCAGCCACTCGGCGGCCAGCTTGCGCAGTCGGCTCACCTTCGCGTAGGTGAGCGACTCCAGCGGATCGCCGTAGCCACGGCCGGTGCGGCACTTCACCTCGCAGAACACCGCGGTCCGCCTGCCGCCGCTGGGATCCAGCGCCACCACGTCGAGCTCGCCCCACCGGCACGACCAGTTGCGATCCAGGATCTCCATCCCCTGGCTCTGCAGCTCCAGCGCCGCCAGGGTCTCCCCCGTCGCGCCGATCTCGTTGCGGGTCCGCCGCATTGTCATCGTCCACCTCCGCCTCAGACAGTTCTGTCCTAGACAATGGGGACGTCGGCGAAAATCGACCGGGGTCTCTGCGAATCTGTGGATGACGCTTCGGGCTCGATCGAGCCTGTGGACAACTGCGCCTGAAGCGGCGCACCTCAGCTGGGCTTGGGAACCTCGAGGTCGCTGTGCGCGATCTCCTCGATGGAGACGTCGCGGAAGGTGAGCACCTTGGCGCTCTTCACGAATCGGGCCGGGCGATACATGTCCCACACCCAGGCGTCGGCCATCGACACCTCGTAGTAGACATCGCCGCCCTCGGAGCGGACCTTCAGGTCCACCGCGTTGCAGAGGTAGAACCGCCGCTCGGTCTCCACCGCGTAGGTGAAGATGCCGACCACGTCCTTGTACTCGCGGTAGAGCTGGAGCTCCAGCTCGCTCTCGTACTGCTCGAGGTCTTCCGCGCTCACACCAATCCCTGCACTCTCGTCATGACGCCTCGACTCTAGCCGTCCGGGCGACGTTCTCGAACCTCATCCGATGCGTGGCTGACGGACCGTACGCATCCAGTCGCTCCTGGTGCAGCGGCGTGCAGTAGCCCTTGTGGATCTTGAACGCGTACGCCGGATAGACCTCGTCCAACTCACACATGATGCGGTCCCTGGTCACCTTCGCAATGATCGACGCAGCCGCCACACACGCCGCCACCCGGTCACCCTTCCACACCGCCAGGCCAGGCACGCCGAGGCCGTCGACGGGGAATCCGTCGGTGAGCGCGTACGTCGGCGGCACCGCCAGGCGGTGCAGTGCCCGACGCAGCGCTTGGACATTGGCGACATGCATCCCGAGCCGGTCGCACTCCCCCGGTTCGATGACCACCACCGACCAGGAGATTGCTTTCCGGACGATCTCGTCGTAGGCCCGCTCACGTTGCGCCGCCGACAGCAGCTTGGAGTCGCGCAGCAGGCTGATCTGCTTGGACCGCGCATCGGACAAGATGGCCGCGGCAGCGACCAGCGGCCCCGCACACGCGCCCCGCCCCGCCTCGTCCGCGCCCGCTACCGGAGCCAGGCCAACCCGGCCCAGCGCCCGCTCGTAGCCGTACAGCCCGCTGTCCCGGCGAACGCGGACCATCGTCGGCACCCCGCTGGATCGAGCCATCAGCAGCTGATGCCCGCGGGCTTGATCACCGCCTGCGCCGGCGGGGGCTCGGTCGGCGCAGGGACCTTGTCGAAGATGGCTGGTCGGTGCAGGATCTTGGCCCGACTGAACGGTGCCGCAATCGCGAAGGCAGGCCCCACCACCTTGTCGAGAGGAACAAAGGCGATCGTGCCTGCCGGCCCGTCCAAGGACAGGTCGGAGAGATGACACCGGGAGTCGGCGCTGAGGTCGCGGTGATCACCCATCACGAAGATTCGGTCAGCCGGCACGACCAGGTCGAAGGCGATGTCGGAGGGTGCGATCTGAGTGCCGTCCGGTTCCTTGTAGAGGTATTCGCTCTCGTCCATGGCCTGATCGTTCACCTTGATCCGGCCCTGATTGTCGCAGCAGACGACATGATCGCCTGGCATCCCGATGATCCGCTTGATCAGGTGCTCAGGACTGCTTGCGGTAGGAAAGCCGATGAAGTCGAGCACCTTGTCCAGCGTCGTCGGGTCCGGCGCCGGCCCGGACTCCAGCCAACCACCCGGATCCTCGAACACCACCACGTCGCCGCGCTTCGGATCGGTGAGCTTCTGCACCACCACCCGGTCCCCGACCAGCAGCGTGTTCTCCATCGACTCCGACGGGATGATGAACATCTGACCGACGAACGCCCGCAGCAGCGAGGAGACGATCAATGCGCCGACCACCACGATCAGCAGTTCCTTGACGAACGAGCCGAACCGGCTGCCGCCGCGCTTCCGCGTGGTCATGGTGTCGATGCTCACCGACTCTCCTTCGTCACCGGGGACGGCTCAGCAGCTGGCGTCCGATCCAGCATGCACCACTGGGCGCGCGGGCGCAGGTTGCACCGCAGCCGGTACGCCAGCGTACGTCGCCGGGATCGGAAGTCGATGCGCCTGGCTCACCGGCCAGGCGACCGCGATCGCCCGCCCGACCACCAGATCGAGCGGGATGAAGGCGTTCTCGCCCTTCTGCTGCCCGTCACCGGTGTCGTTCAGGTGGCACCGTGAGTCGCGGCTGGCCGCCCGGTTGTCACCCAGCACGAAGATCCGGCGATCGGGCACCACGACGTCGAAGCGGATCTTCGAGGGATCGGCCTGCACCTTGTCGGGATCGGTGTAGAGATAGGAGGTCTCGTCCAACGGCACATCATTGACGGTGATCCGACCCTTAGTGTCGCAGCAGACCACGTGGTCGCCAGGCATCCCGACGACCCGCTTGATCAGATGCTCGGTGCCGGTGTCGGGCAGGATGCCGACGAACTCCAATGCCTTGCCGACCCGCCCGCGCTCCTCGGTATGGACGCCCGTCAGCCAGCCGCCCGGATCGGCGAACACCACTACCTGGCCACGCTTGACCGAGCTGAGCTTCTCCACCACCACCCGGTCACTGACCTGCAGGGTGTTCTGCATCGAGATCGACGGGATGATGAACATCTGCCCGACGAAGCCGCGCAGCAGCGAGGCGACGATGACCGCGCCGATGACGACAGCCAGCAGCTCTTTGATGAACGCGCCGACATGCTGCGCGAAAGTCTGCTTGCCTCGTGACGGCAGGATCGACGGGTCGTTGTCTGGATCGACGGTGGAGTCCGGCACGTGCGGCGACGGATCAGGCGTCGCGCTTCTCCTTGATCTTGGCTGCCTTGCCGCGCAGACCACGCAGGTAGTACAGCTTGGCGCGCCGCACGTCGCCGCGACGGTCGACCTCGATCTTGTCGATGATCGGGCTGTGCAGCGGGAAGGTGCGCTCCACGCCAACGCCGAAGCTCACCTTGCGGACGGTGAAGGACTCGCGAACACCGTCACCGGAACGGGCGATGACCACGCCGGCGAAGACCTGGATGCGGGAGCGGTTGCCCTCGACGACCTTGACGTGCACCTTGACGGAGTCACCGGGTCGGAAGGCGGGGATGTCCTCGCGGACGGACTGGGAATCGACAGCGTCGATCAGCTTGCTCATTGTGTGATGTCTTCCTCGCAGTGCCGCAGGTCACCGAGTTGGGTGCCAAACCAAAGGCCCACTAGCGTGATCGATCCCCCCACGGCAGGAGTCACATCCAGTAGGCAACCCGAGCAAGTTTGCCACATCTGACTGGTGGGCAGAAATCCTGGTGGTCGGCGGTGGTGGTTGGGTACGCGATGGGTCTGGGGGTGGGGGTTTCGGGACAGCCATCCGCGCCTTCGCAGGCTCGGGCTCCCGAGGGTGTGTCTCCCCGGCCGGGGTCGATAGCGAGCGGTGTCCAGGGCGCGAATGGCAAGGCGGAGGAGGAGTCCGTAGCGGGGTTCTACGGACGACGACGACAACGCAGCCAGTCGCGTTCTGGGCGCTGCGTAGCCGGCCCGGGTCGGGGAGACACACCCACGCCCGTCCACGTCCCTTCACCCCACCCCCTGACCCATCGCTTTGCGCTCCTCATCGCCCGGCTGCCGGTGTGGATTTCTGCCCCGTCGGTCGATGTGGCTTGGCACGGGTTGCGACTGGCGTTCGATGGGTTCATGGGTCAGCGTTGTCGAGAAGGAGCAATTACATCCCAAAATCGCGAATTGACCTGTAATCACGCCTTCTCGAGGGTCTCATCTCCTTCTCGGCGAACCATGATCCCGGTGTGTGGCTTGCAGCGAGCAAAGTCAGCGCTGCGTCGACCGACTCCGGTAGTGCCCACTCCGCCAGGAGTCGCGGACCCACCGCCCCGGCACCCACACGTGCCCACTGGTCGCTCCCGCTGCCACCTGTTCGGTGGGGGCGAAGGTCGGTGTGTTCTCGCGTGCCAGATCGGAAGCAGACACCCTGCCGACAACGCTGTTCGCGAAGTCGCTGACGTGCTCGGGGAGGCGCAGTGCGCGCTCATCGGCAATTCCCTTCGGCAGCTCGGCAAGAGCCGCCTCGAATGACTCCGGCAATGCCCGGCCCAGATCACCGAGCAGTTCGACAAAGCCCTCACGGTCAGTGCCGAGCACGTCTGCAGTCCGTGCGATATCGCGGCCGGTGATGCTTCTGAAGCGGCGCGAGTTGCCGTACTTGACCGCAGCGCTCGACTTGTGGCGCACCCGATCCGCGTCCCAGATGCCGTGCGCCGAGATCAGATCGTAGGCGGGCGCCAGACGCACCCCCTGACCCGCGAGGAGCAGGCTGTGGTTCTTGGCATGCGCATCCACGCCCGCCGTAAGCAGGTTGAAGGCAAATAGCCGGGTCAGCGCGCGCTGGTCGTTGTCGAGATACGCCAGCGACGCCGCTTCCCGCACCAGGCGCGCCATGTCCGCCATCGTGGGCCCGCCGTCTTCTTCGTACTTGCGTGCGGGAAACACGCCGAGCGCCTGACAGAAGTCCTCTTGATGGATCCGCAGCACACTGCCATCGCCTTGGACCCGGCGATCGTAGCGGGTCGTCACGAAGGCGCTGATGCCCGCGAAGTCACAGATCTCGACCGCCGCGGCGGGCACGCCCACGAGTCGGGCGGCGCGCATCGTGACGTACTCGACCGCCTGAACAGCCGCGTTCGTGACTCCGGACACGATCGCCATGCCGGGCTTCACGATGTGAGTGCTCGCGGCTCGACCGTTCGGCTCGAACCAGCGCTCCCCGATCCTGGCGAGCGCGAACTTGCCCTGGATCCCACCGAGCGAGAAGCGACTCTCATCCTGGTCACCATCGTCCACCCAGTGATCCGGATCGACGAGAATCCCCTGGACACGTTCGGCGATCCTGGCGTCGCTGATCGAGGAGAGGCTTCCGGCCGACGCCGGCATCATCCCCTCGGGCACCACCTGCACCGATCCTGGCGCGTCCTGCCCCATGTGCCGCAGCAGCGTGAAGGGATCGTTGCGGCGCTCGCCGAACTTCGCGGCCCACCTGTCTCGCACCTCCACCGCGTCGGGCAGCAGGTTCGACAGCCAGGGCATCACCCGATCCGGGCCGTGCCCGGCTTGGGTCTTCGGCATGCTGACCGAGAGCGGCGTCGTCTCCGCGTCACTCCGGTAATCGGCGTCGTAGAGGAACTCGACCTGTCCCTCTGCTCCGCGCAGGAGCTGGCCGATGTGCCGGGCATCGAGCCAGAGATCCAGCACGTCCTGCCGCCGTGTCATGGCAGGTCTGCGAACACGTGATCCAGGACGTCGGTCGGCTTGGCGCGCTCAGCGACCAACTCATAACCGAGCGCGGCAACGAGATCCATGGCCGCCGACAGCGACGGAGCGACCTTGCCCTGCTCCACGTCCTGCAGCCAGCGCCGGCTCTTGCCCACGGCCTGCGCGAGCTGTTCCTGAGTCAGGCCACGCCGGATCCGGGAGCCGCGCGTAAACGCGCCAAAACCCGCCCGAGTACGGAGGGATACTCGATCCGGAAGCGCAGCATCCTTCCCATCAGTCACAATGGGAAGCATAGTGCGCCTTCTCGGCAATGAGAAGTAATCTGCACATTCTGAACGAGCGGTCTCGGGCTCAGGAAATCGAGAGGACGATGCGGCCGGTCAGCTGGAGGTCGGCGAGGAAGGGTTCGTCGTGGCTGACAACCAGCAGGGCGCCTTGGTAGGCGTTCAGGGCAGCGGTCAGTTGGGCGACGCTGTCCAGGTCGAGGTTGTTGGTCGGCTCATCCAGGATCAGCAGCTGCGGAGCCGGTTCGGCGAGCAGCAGCGCGGCGAGACTCGCACGGAAGCGTTCACCACCGGAAAGCGAGCCCACCGGGCGGACGATGGTCGCAGCGTCGAGCAGGAACCGGGCCAGTTCGGCCCGCAGAGTGTTGTCATCAGCGCTGGGCGCCAGTCGGGACACCCCGGCCAGCACCGTCTCGCGATCGTCCAGCACCGTCAGCCGTTGCGGCAGGACGCGGGTCGGCACTCGTAGGTCTACTCGGCCGGCCACCGGCGACGCCGCGCCAGTGATCGCATCGATCAGCGTGGTCTTGCCGATCCCGTTCGGGCCGACAACGGCGATCCGGTCCGGGCCGCGCAGGTGCGCTGACACGCGGACCCCGGTGCGCAGCACCACCTCTTCCAGCAGCAGCACATCTCGGCCAGCGGGTACGGCCGTGCGGCTCAGATCGATCCGGATCAGATCGTCATCGCGTACGGCATCCTCGGCCTGCTCCAGCCGCACCCGAGCCTCTGCCACATCGGCTTCGTGTCCGCCCTTGAGCTTGCCGGCCGACACCTGCGCCATCCGCTTCTTGCCGTTGGCCACGATCTTCGGGATGTTGCCGGCTTGTGCCTTGGCAAACCGCTGCCTGCGGTCCAGCTTGATCCGCATCTCGATCAGCTCGCGTTGCTGCCGCTTGAGGTCACCGTCGGCCGACCGCACCGCCCTCCGGGCAGCTTCCTGCTCGACCTCGAGCGCAGCCTGATAGGCCGAGAACGGACCGCCGAAGAACCGCAGCTCGCCATCGCGAAGTTCGGCGATCTGATCGACGGTCTCCAGCAGCTCGCGGTCGTGGCTGACCATGAGCAGCGGACCGCGCCAGCGACGTACGGCCTCGGTGAGCAGGCCACGTGCCCGACGGTCGAGGTTGTTGGTCGGCTCATCAAGCAGCAAGACGTCCGGCTCCGCCAACAGCAGACCAGCAAACGCCAGCAGCACTGCCTCACCGCCCGAGACCGTGCCGATCCGACGACTCAGGTCGAGCCCGGAGAAGCCGAGCCGCTCGACAGTGGCCAAGGCCTCGCCCTCCAAGTCCCACCGATCGCCGATCAGCTCGAAGTCCGCCTGCTCTCCCTCACCCGCCGTGACTCGCTCGAGAGCTTCCAGCGCAGCAGCCACACCAAGAACATCGGCGAGCGTCCGGTCCGCCTGCAAGACCAGTTGCTGCGGCAGGTAGCCGATCCGAGAGGGTCCCTGTACGGACCCCGAGCTGGGCGGCAGATCTCCGGCCAGGATGCGAAGCAGCGTCGACTTGCCGCTGCCGTTGCGGCCGACCAGTCCGGTGGCCCCGTCGGGAAAGGTGGCGTCGAGGCCGGCGAAGACCGACTCGCCGTTGGGCCAGACGTAGGACAACTGATGACAAACAAGGGACGGCATAAGGTGCTCCTGGAGTCGAGTGACGGAAGGGTCAAGGACTCACAGGGACACAGGCGTCTACCTTTCAACGGGAACGCCAGCCAGACTAGCCCTCTCGGACCCCGATCGCACGGGCTTTTTGGCGCGAAACCCCGCGGACGTGAGGGAAATGGACCAGAACTCGCGGCGGCGGGGTAAGGATGGAGCCTGCCAACAGCGCACGACGAGGAGCACGACTGATGAGCGACTACTCGCAGAACGGGCGCCGGGCGCGCTCCCGTCTCCCCTTGGTGGTCGGAGTGGTCCTCGCCGGACTCCTCGCCGGCTGCAGCCCGACCTCCAACGGCGGGAACAACCAGCCGTCCCCCACCCCAAGTGCCGCACCGGCCCGATCGGTGACCGCGACCAACCTGCTCACTGTCGAGGACGTCGAGGGCACCAACGACGATCCGATGACCAAACAGGCGGTTGAGGCTGCCGAGGGCCAGGGCCGGCCGGTCTCACAAAGCTACATCTGCCTGCCGCAGGACGGACTCGCCTCGCTGGGTGCCACGTCGATGGTGACTCGCGACTTCACGTTCAAGATCATCAACGCTGACAGTGACCCGCACCCGAAGAGCCCCCTGAAGAACAAACCCTCGGTCTACACCCAGGCTTTGCAGTTCGCCGACGAGCCGGCTGCGACGGCGGCGAGGGCGACCTACGCCGGCTGGATCAAGGACTGCCCCAAGACATTGCTTGACCGCGGATACGGAGTTGACGACGGCCAGAGTCTGAAGCTGACCACCTTGAAGAAGGAGGGTGGCAGCGCACAGGCCGGCATGGTGGCCTACACCGAGCCGGCCGTCAAGGACACCGAGGACCTCTACTGGGAGAGCGCCGGCCTCACCCAGGTGAAGGACCGGTTGATGGTCACGATCACGGTGGGCTGGGGCATGGACACACCTGGCACCTTCGACGAGAGCGAAGGCGACTTCGTCAACCCACTGGCTTATCTGATCGAGTACAGCATCGAGCGCCTGCAGGCCTAGCGACCAAGGATCACTCGCGCGATCAGGTCTGCGGGTTCACCATCGCGCCGAGCAGGTCCCGGTTGAGCCGGGAGATCGTCTCCAGGGGGATGCCCTTCGGGCAGACGGCAGTGCACTCGCCGATGTTGGTGCAGGCGCCGAAGCCCTCCTCGTCATGGGTGTGCACCATGCCGACCACCCGGGACTTGCGCTCCGGCTGGCCCTGCGGCAGCAGCCCCAGGTGGGTGATCTTGGCGGCGGTGAACAGCATCGCCGAGCCGTTCGGGCAGGCCGCGACGCAGGCCCCGCAGCCGATGCAGGTGGCAGCGTCGAAGGCATGGTCGGCGGCCGCCTTGGGCACCGGCGCCGCATTGGCCTCAGCGGCGCTGCCGGTCGGGACCGAGATGAAGCCGCCGGCCTGGATGATCCGGTCGAACGCGCCGCGGTCGACCACCAAGTCCTTGATCACCGGGAACGGGTCGGCTCGCCACGGCTCGATGTCGATCACCGCACCATCGGTGAAGGAGCGCATGTGCAGCTGGCAGGTGGTGGTCTGCACCGGTGACTCGCCGCGACCGTGGGGGATGCCGTTGATCACCACGCCGCACATGCCGCAGATCCCCTCACGACAGTCGCTGTCGAACGCGATCGGGTCCTCGCCCTTCAAAGTGAGCCGCTCGTTCAGCACGTCGAGCATCTCCAGGAACGACATGTGCTCGCTCACGTCGGGCACGTCGTAGGAGACCATCTTCCCGGACGCCTCCGGCCCAGACTGCCGCCAAACCCGCACAGTGATGTTCACAGTGTTTCCTCCAAGCTCGCACTCACTCCGCGCCTCAAGACTCTGTCTTCCTCACTCACTCGCAGACGAAAAGCGCGTCCGCTCGACTCGCTCGTCCAGACAGAGCCGGCGCTCCGCTCCCACGAGCGTCGGGTTTCCTCCAAGCTCGCACTCACTCCGCGCCTCAAGACTCTGTCTTCCTCTCTCGCTCGCAGACGAAAAGCGTGTCTGCTCGACTCGTTCGTCCAGACAGAGTCGGCGCTCCGCTCGTGCGAGCGTCGGATAGTAATCACTTGTAGCTCCGCTGCTTCATCTCGACGTACTCGTACTCCAGCGGCTCCTTGTGCAGGATCGGCTTGCCGCCGTCGCCGCCGAACTCCCAGGCCGACACGTACGCGAACTCGTCGTCGTGCCGCAGCGCCTCGCCGTCCTCGGTCTGCGACTCGGCCCGGAAGTGGCCGCCGCAGGATTCCCGCCGGACCAGGGCGTCGATGCACATCAGCTCACCGAGCTCGAAGAAGTCGGCCACCCGCCCGGCCCGCTCCAGCGCCTGATTGAGCTCGTCGTTGGTGCCGAGCACCTTCACGTCGGCCCAGAACTCCGCCTTCAACTCACGGATCCGCGTGATCGCCTTGCGCAGACCCTCCTCGGTCCGCTCCATCCCGCAGTATTCCCACATCACCCGACCGAGTTCCTTGTGGAAGGAGTCGACCGTACGGTTGCCATTGATCGACAGCAGCTTGTCGATCCGGGACTTGACCGCCTCGACGGCCTCGACCGCGGCCGGGTGGGACGCGTCGATCTTCTCGAACGGCCCGGCGGCCAGGTAGTCGTTGATCGTGTTCGGCAGCACGAAGTAGCCGTCGGCCAGCCCTTGCATCAGGGCCGACGCGCCGAGCCGGTTGGCACCGTGGTCGGAGAAGTTGGCCTCCCCCGCCACGTACAGGCCGGTGATCGAGGACTGCAGGTCGTAGTCCACCCACAACCCGCCCATCGTGTAGTGCACGGCCGGATAGATCCGCATCGGCGTCTCGTACGGGTTCTCGCCGGTGATCTGGGCGTACATGTCGAACAGGTTGCCGTACTTCGCCTCGACCGCCGGGCGGCCCAGCCGCTTGATCGCGTCGGCGAAGTCCAGATAGACGCCCAGACCGCCGGGACCGACACCACGACCCTCGTCGCAGACGTACTTCGCGGCTCGAGAAGCGATGTCGCGCGGCACCAGGTTGCCGAAGGCCGGGTAGATCCGCTCCAGGTAATAGTCGCGGTCGGACTCCGGGATCTGGCGCGGATCGCGCTTGTCCTCCCCCGACTTCGGCACCCAGATCCGGCCGTCGTTGCGCAACGACTCGCTCATCAAGGTGAGCTTGGACTGATACTCGCCGGTGACCGGGATGCAGGTCGGATGGATCTGGGTGTAGCACGGGTTGCCGAAGTACGCGCCCTTGCGGTGGGCCCGCCACGTGGCGGTCACATTGCAGCCCATCGCATTGGTGGACAGGAAGAACACGTTGCCGTAGCCGCCGGTGCACAGCACCACCGCGTCGGCGAAGTGGGTCTCGATCTCGCCGGTGACCATGTCCCGAACGACCACACCACGGGCCCGCCCGTCGGCCACGATCAGCTCGAGCATCTCGTGCCGGGTGTTCATGGTCACCGTGCCGGCCGCGATCTGCCGCTCCAGCGCCTGATAGGCGCCGATCAGCAACTGCTGCCCGGTCTGGCCGCGCGCATAGAAGGTACGAGAGACCTGTACGCCGCCGAAGGATCGATTGTCGAGCAGCCCGGCGTAATCCCGAGCGAACGGGACGCCTTGAGCGACGCACTGGTCGATGATCTCCACGCTGACCTGAGCCAGCCGGTAGACGTTGGACTCCCGGGACCGGAAGTCGCCGCCCTTCACGGTGTCGTAGAAGAGTCGGTAGATGGAGTCGCCGTCGTTGCGGTAGTTCTTGGCGGCGTTGATGCCGCCCTGGGCAGCGATCGAGTGCGCCCGGCGCGGGGAGTCCTGATAGCAGAAGCTGGTCACCTGATAGCCGGCCTCACCGAGCGTCGCGGCCGCCGAGGCCCCGGCCAGTCCGGTGCCGACGATGATCACGTTGAGTTTGCGGCGATTGGCCGGGTTGACCAGCTTGGCGCCGAAGCGACGCTTGTCCCAGCGCTCCTCGATCGGGCCGGCCGGCGCCTTGGTGTCGCCGATGTCCGGGCCGTCGACGTAGAGCGAGTCCGCGTCGACCGAGTTGATCGTGTCACTCATCAGCTGACCACTCCGAACAGGATCGCGTAGGGAACGAGGAGGAAGCCGACGGTGACCGCCAGCGCGACCAGGTAGGCGAGGATGTTGAGCCGGCGCCGGGTGGCGGGGCTGGTGTTGGCGCCGAGGGTGGTCAGCGCGCTCCAGGTCCCGTGCCGCAGGTGGAAGCCGACCGCCAGCAGGGCGATCGTGTAGCAGACGACCAGCCACCAGACCTGGAAGCCGCTGACGACGCGGACGTACGGGCTGTTCTCGGGTCCGCCGTCGCCGGGACCGACCACGTGGAAGGTCAGCTGCAGCAGGTGATAGATGACGAACAGCAGCACCACGATCCCGCCCCACCGCATGGTGAACGACGCGTACGTGCGCTGCACGCCCTTCTTGCCCTTGCTGCTGACGTAGCGCGAGGTGCCGCCGCGGGCGCGCCGATCCCGCTTCCACAGGGTGGCCGCGGAGTAGACGTGCGCGATGATCGCCACCAGCAGCACGATCCTGATCACCCACAGGGCACCGGAGTACGGCAGGATCGGCTCACCCATGGTGCGCAGATGATGCGCGTAGTCGTCGAAGGCCTCCTGGCCGGCGAACACCTTGAGATTGCCGTACATGTGGGCCAGCAGATAGCCGATCATGATCAGCCCGCTGACCGCCATCATGGCCTTCATCGCCACGGTGGTCCGAGCCGCCTGCTGCGACCGGGTGAGAGAGGTAGTCGCCACGAGGTCACACTAAGTCCAACTGAGCGTGCGACACAGGTAAGGCCACCCTGTCTACTGGTGTTTTTCGCCACCTTCGGAGGGGTGAGGTGGCCGATCTCACACCTCTTGGTCGCTCAGGCGAGAATGATCGGCGATGGACATCGCCCTGCTCGGACCGCTCGAGGTCGCCGTCGGTGGCCAGCCCCGCCCCATCGCCGGCGGTCGGCTGCGGTCGCTGCTCTCCCGGCTGGCGGTTGCCGAGGGCCGGGTCGTGTCCACTGCCGAGCTGGTCGAGGCGGTCTGGCCCGACGACCCGCCCTCCGGAGCTGCCAATGCGCTGCAGTCGCTGGTGTCGCGGCTGCGCCGGGCGCTCGCTGACCCGGAGGCCGTCAGTCAGGCGGCCACCGGCTATCGGCTCGCGATTTCCCCGACCGAGCTGGACGCGGCCCGCTTCGCAGAGCTGGTGCGAGACGCTGAACAGCAGGCCGGCTCCGGGCAACCGCAGGAGGCGATCGCCGGGTTCGATGCGGCACTGCGGCTCTGGCGTGGCGAGCCGCTCGCCGATGCCGGGGACGCCGAGTACGCGGTCGGCTACCGGACGACCTGGGAACGGCTGCGACTCCGAGCTGAGGAAGAACGCCTCACCTCTCTGCTGACCGCCGGACGGATCGGTGACGCGGTCTCCACGGCAGAAGCCCTGGCCGTCGACCACCCGCTGAACGAGCGGATCATCGCCAGTCGGCTGCGCGCCTTGGCCGCCGCAGGTCGGGTGCCGGAAGCCCTGGCCAACTACGAGGAGACCCGGCAGTTCTTGCGCCGAGAGCTCGGCACCGAGCCAGGGGCCGAACTGCAGGCCCTGCATCTGCGATTGCTACGGGGCGAGCTGGGTCCGGCACCGGACACCGTCCCCTCCCCACCGGCCCGGCGGAGCAACCTGCGGGCGCCGCTGACCAGCTTCGTCGGTCGCGAGGACGACCTCAGCAGGGTCCTGGACCTGGTCACCGCCCATCGGCTCACGACCGTCATCGGACCCGGCGGTGCGGGCAAGACCCGACTCGCGATCGAGGCCGCGCGCCGCTGGCTCGCGGTTCAGCCTGACTCGGCATGGCTGGTCGAGCTGGCACCGGTCACCGACCCCGACAACCTGGCCGCCACCGTGCTGGGGGCGTTGGGGTTGCGGGATGCGCGAGTCACTGAGCGCGCCGAACGCTCGGCGCAGGGTGCCCACGAACGTCTGCTGGACCGGCTCCGGGAGGCTCGCTGCCTGCTCGTGATGGACAACTGCGAGCACGTGCTGGACGCGGTCGCCCAACTCATCGACGACATCCTGGCCGCCGCGCCGGGTGTCGTCGTGCTGGCCACCAGCCGCGAACTGCTCGGACTAACCGGCGAGGCGCTGTGCGCTCTGCCGCCGCTGCCGTTGCCTGCCGCCGACGTACCACTGTCGGATGCCGTCAGCTATCCGGCGGTTGAGCTCTGGCTCGACCGAGCGACCACCGTACGTCCGGCGTTCGCGCTGGACCCGGAAACCCTCGGGCCAGTGATCGAGATCGTCCGCCGGTTGGACGGTCTGCCGCTGGCGATCGAGCTGGCGGCCGCGCGCCTCCGGCTACTGCCGGTGACTGAGATCGCTGCCCGGCTGTCGGATCGGTTCCGGCTGCTCACCGGGGGCAATCGGACCAGCCTGCCTCGACACCGCACGCTACGCGCCGTGGTCGAGTGGAGCTGGGATCTGCTGGCACCCGACGAACGGCTGCTTGCCGAGCGGCTGGCGGTCTTCCCGGCCGGCGCCGATCTGGACAGCGCGGCGACCGTCTGCGCCGACGCCCGGCTGCCTGCGGGCGAGATCGAGTCGCTGCTCGCCTCGCTGGTCGACAAGTCCTTGCTGCAGGCCGAGCTGCCGGAGGCCACCGGCGCCACCGGGGTGCGTTATCGGATGCTGGAGACGATCCGCGAGTACGGCGTCGAGCGGCTGGCCGAACGCGACGAGTTGGCCGACGTACGGCTGGCGCATGCCGAGCACTATGCGGCGTCTGCGATCGGCTGGGAGCCGATGCTGCGCGGTCGCGACCAGCTGATCGCGTTGACCAGTCTCAGCATGGACCGCGACAACGTCCTGGCGGCGCTGCGCTATCTCGGCGACTCGGGCAGAGGTGAGGAGGCGCTGCAACTGCTGCTGGCGCTCACCTGGTACTGGACACTGCTCGATGCTCGCACCGAGTTCGCCGACTGGGCCGCGTTCGTGTTGGCCGCGAACGACGGCAAGGACCTGCCCGACCTCGTCTACGCCCGTGCCGCCCGGCTGCTTTCCGACCTCGGCGAGCGGACCGCCACGCAGCGGCCGAACTGGGATCGGGTCCGACAACGGCTGGGCGCGCTTGCCGAGGAGCTGGCCACGGCCGGTCCCCCGCCGTTTCCCAGTCTCGGCGTGCTCCGGCCGATGGTCGCGGCCTTTGCCGGCGAGCTGGACCTGGCCGATGTCTTGTTGGCCGAGGCCGGACGGTCGGACGACCCTTGGCTACGGGCAGCGTCGCAGGCGACCGCCGCGAACCTGTACGAGAACTCCGGCGAGATCGAACGCATGCGTGCGGCAGTCGACCTCGCCTATCCCGCGTTCGTCGCCCTCGGTGACCGCTGGGGACTGTCCACCTGCTTGATGGCGCGGGCCCAGCTCGCCACCCTCGATGGCCGGCTGGCCGACGCGCTGGCGGACTATCTGCAGGCCCGACGCTGCATTCGCGAGCTCGGGTCGGTCGAGGACGAGCTGTTCCTGCATCTGCAGATCGCGGATGTGTACGTCCGCTCCGGGGACATCCCCGCTGCCCGCGCCGAGCTGGACGAACTGGCCACCAGCGGACCGCTGGGCCCGCACCCCGAGCGGCAACTGTTCACCACCGCCTCGCTGGCCGTGCTCGAGCTGCAGGTCGGCCGGCACGATCAGGCCCGGTTGCTGGTCGCCGAATTGCGTCGCGCACTGAGCGAGCGCCACGAGTCGACGGTGATGCTGGACCACGTCCAAGGCATCGGTCTGGCGGCCGCGGCTGTGGTGGAGTGCCTGACCGACGACGGGGATCTGGAGCAGGCGGCGGCAGATCTGCGCGAAGGTTACCCGGCCGCCATGCAGACCATGGACGGCCCGATCATCTCCGCCATCGGCGTGGCCCAAGGCGCCTGGCTGGCTGCCACCGGGCGCAGCCGGGAAGCGGCGATCGTGCTCGGGGCCGCCACCACCGTCCGCGGAGCCGAGGACCGCAGCAACTGGACCGCCGCCCTGATCAGGCAACGGCTTCAGGTCGCCCTGGGTGAGCAGTTCTGGTCGCTGTATCAGCAGGGACAGGCGCTGGCGCGGGTCGAGGCGCTCCAGCACCTCGACCCGCTCAGACATCTCGATCCGGTGAGGAGCCCCGGTCCGGATGAGCCTCAGGCCCGCTTCCGGTAGCCCCACAACGCCAGCGGGACGAACACGACCAGCAGCACCGCCATCCAGCCGAGTGTCCAGGCGAGGTCGGTGCCGTACGAGCCGCCCAGCATCAGGGTCCGTACGGTGCTGACCAGATGCGAGATCGGATTGACGTTGACGAAGGCCTGCAGCCAGCCCGGCATGGTCTCGGTCGGCACGAAGGTGTTGCTGCCGAAGCTCAGCGGCAACACGATCAGGAAGCCGATTCCCTGCACGGCACCGGAGGTGCGGGCGATCATCCCGATGAACACCGAGATCCAGCAGAAGCACAACGCGAAGCCGATACACAGGGCCATCGCGGCGACGACCTGCGTCGGACCGGTCTGCACCCGGAAGCCCATCGCGAACCCGGCCCCCATGGTGACCACACACAGCGTGAGGTAGCGGGCCACGTCGGCGACCACGGCACCGACCAGCGGCACCGACCGCCCGATCGGCAGCGAGCGGAAACGGTCGAAGATGCCCTTTTCGATGTCGGTGTTGAGGTTGGTGCCCAGTGCGATGCCGGCCATCGCGATGGTCTGGCCGAGGATGCCGGGCAGCAGGAATTGCAGGTAGTCGTGTTGCGAACCGCCGGCGATCGCGCCGCCGAAGATGTAGGTGAACAGGGCCAGGAAGATCACCGGCTGCAAGGTCACGTCGATCAGTGCCTCGGGCGTCCGCCAGGTCTTGATCAGGCTGCGCTGGGCAACGACGAACACGTGCCGGAGGTAACTGACCGGCGTCCGCTCCGTCGGGGGCGTTGAGACGGAGAGTCGTGGTGCCGGGTTGGTCGTGGTGTCGAGAGTGGTCGTGCTCATGCTGCCTCCTCCACCGGGGCATCGTCGGGTTCGTCGTCACCGGCGCGGCGGCCGGTGAGGGTGAGAAAGACCTCGTCCAGGCTGGGTAGATGCAACGACAGCTCGGTCACCGCGATGCCGAGCTCACCGAGCCGGGACACGACCACGGGCAGACTCGCCTCGTCGGCCACCGGCACGGACAGCTGGTTGCGGCCGGACGCCTCCGGTACGCCGGTGCCGATCTGGGCCAGCACAGAGGCGACCTCGGCCAGCCGGTCGGGATCGGTGGGCCGGACCGCGATCCGCTGGCCACCGACGATCCGCTTCAGCCCTTCCGGGGAGTCGTGGGCGATCACCCGTCCGTGGTCGATGACGCTGATCTCGTCGGCCAGCGCATCGGCCTCTTCGAGGTACTGGGTGGTGAGCAGGACGGTCGATCCCTCGGTCACGAGGTTGCGGATGACGGCCCACATGTCCTCGCGCTTGGCCGGGTCCAGCCCCGTGGTCGGCTCGTCGAGGAAGATCACCGCCGGTCGTCCGACGAGGCTGGCCGCCAGGTCGAGTCGGCGACGCATGCCGCCGGAATAGGTCTTGGCCATCTTCCTGGCCGCCGCGGTCAGGTCGAACCATTCCAGCAGCTCCGCCGCCCGGGACTTGGCCTGACGACGGGTGAGGTCGAGCAGCTGCCCGATCATCACCAGGTTCTGGGTGCCGGTCAGATCCTCGTCGACCGAGGCGTACTGGCCGGTGAGTCCGATCGTGGCGCGGACCTGTTCGGCCTGGGTCGCCACGTCGTACCCGCCGACCCGGGCACTGCCCGCATCCGGCCGCAGCAGGGTGGCCAGCACGCGTACGGCCGTGGTCTTGCCGGCTCCATTGGGACCCAGCACACCCAAGACGGTGCCCTCGCGCGCGGCGAGATCCACTCCGTCGAGGGCCTGGGTGGTGCCGAACCGCTTGCGCAGTCCGGTTGCTTCAATCACGTTCATACCCAGCAGCCTGACGCGAGGCGCTGACACCGTACGCACACGCCGCTGTCACGAGGGTGACGAGCGTGCCAGACGACCGCCGGAACAGTGACGCACCGGAGGTCTCGCTGCGTGTGGCAGCTCGGGTGAGCCGCTGCTCACTGCTCCGGTGACCGACGTCGGCACCACCAGCGGCCGGTAGGCAGGTGGCAGGATCGGACCCGTGACGCTACGGCAGTGGGTAGAAACGTTCGCCGGTGGCACATTCCTGACGGGAATGGCCGAGCTCAATGCCCGGCACCCGTGGAGCCACAACGATCACTTCCACAGCTGGATCCTGGCCACCATGCCGAGGCCATGCCGGAGGGCGCTCGACGTCGGCTGCGGTCGTGGCGAGTTGGTGGCCGCTCTTGCACCCCACGCGGACCACGTGGTCGGCAACGACGCCGATCCGGCGATGCGCGAGCAGGCGAGTCAACGCTGCGCAGGCCTGCCCAATGTCACGATCACCAGCGGCGACTGGACCGACAGCGATGGCCAGTTCGATCTCGTGACGATGGTCGCGGTCTTGCATCACCTCGACGTGGCCGAGGCGCTGCACGACGTGCGGCGGCTGCTCAGTCCCGGCGGGCGTTTCCTGGCCGTCGGGCTGGCTCGACCTCACACCGCCCGCGACCACGCTTGGGACATCGCCTCGATGATCACCAACCCGATCATCGGATACGTGAAGCATCCGTGGCCCAGCAGGACAGACGGCCCGCAGCCCTCGCCGTTTCCCGTCCGCGACCCCATGCTCTCCTTCGACGAGTTGCGGCGGCTCCTCGACGACGTCCTGCCCGGGGCGATCATCCGGCGCCAACTGGGTTTTCGCCACACGATCGCATGGACCAAACCAGACACCACGGATTCGGCGGAAGGAGTCGGACAATGACAGGACCGATCGTGGTGACCGGCGGCACCGGTACACTGGGCCGGCCGGTCGTCGAGGGACTGCTGCGGTCCGGCAGCACAGTCCGGGTGGCCAGCCGCCGGGCGCACCCGGATCGCGACCTGGCGTACCAGTGGGCCCAGGTTGACTATCGCAGCGAGTCCAGTACGCGGGCCGCAATGGCGAGCGCCGACACGGTGGTGCACTGCGCCAACAGCATGCGGCGGGTGCTGGATGACCAGGTGGTCAGGGCAGCGGTCCGCGCCGAGGTCGCACACTTCGTCTACATCTCGATTGTCGGCATCGACCGGATCCCGTTCCGGTATTACCAGAACAAGCTGGCCACCGAACGGCAGCTCGAGGCCTCCGGAATGCCGTACACGATCCTGCGCGCCACGCAGTTCCACGACCTGGCATACCAGTTGGTCGCCGCGCTCACCAAAGCGTGGATCGCGCCGTTGCCGGCCGGTTGGCGGGTGCAGCCGGTGGAGGTCGGCGAGGTGGCTGACCGGCTGGTGGCGCTCGCCCGGCAACCAGCCGCCGGACGCGTACCCGACTTCGGCGGACCCGAGGTGCGCACCTTGCCAGAGCTGGCCGCCAGCTATCGCTCCTCGATCGGCCGCTCACCTCGCCGCGTGCTGGCGCTGCCGTTTCCGGGAGCGACGTCGGCAGCACTCCGCCACGGCGCCAATCTCACCCCGGACCACGCGGTGGGCCGGGTCACCTTCGAGCAGTATCTGCGTCAGGAACCGCAGTAGTCCTCGGTCGTGGCGACCTGCTTGATCCTCACCGGCGTCTTCGCCCAGGTGACGAACTCGCTCAGCCCGACCTCGCTGTCCGGATTGCCCCAGTCGTAGGTGTAGCCCAGCCGGGTCCAGGGGTAGCCGTTCTTCTCGTCGTAGGACAGACTCCGCTGGAGATTGAACCAATCCTTGTGCGCCTCATAGTCGGCCTTGGACGCGAAGTCCTTCACTGGCGGCATCTCCAGGTCCGCGGTGTGATCGTCGATCTCGGGATCGGGGCTGGGCCGGAAGAGTTGGTCAGCCGGCATCCACATCTCGACCACCTTGGTCTTGCCATTGTGCGGCGGCAGTCCGAGGAGCTGCTCCAGGCGCAGCGTCAGCGGAGTCGTCTCGTCGGGCTGATAGCTCGCGCAGAACCTCTTGAACTCCGGCGCGGCGGTCACCCAGGCCTCGCGTTGCAGGACGACCTTCTTTCCTATCTGATCGTCATAACCATCCCAGGAAGTCCAGGTGGTCATCAGCACATGATCGCGCTTCTTGTTCCAGACCACATCGTCGTTCTCGGGATCGATCGCAGTCAGCTGATCGGAGATCTCGTCGGGCTCGGCGACGCTGGCATCGACCACGGCAGCGCGAAACTCGGCATCCAGTTGCTCGTCGGTGAGAGCGGTCGGCCCGGGAGACGCGGTCTCGGATGCCGATGGCGAGCTCGAAGACACTGAGTTGGCTGGTGCACAGGCCAGGAGGGCAATCGGCAACGCGAGTGCCGCCAGCTTTCCGAGCGTGGCAACGGCGGGATGCACGCGTGGTGAGCCCACGGAGAGGGACATGAACGCCTTTCTTTTCTATGTCGTCAGAAGAGAAGAAGATAGCAGTGCCTCTTCCTCCCGGCTCATCGCTCGGGCTTGTCCGCGGGTTGCACTCTGGCTTGATGAGCAGACGCCAGGACACTCGGGCTGTCTGGGCGGCGATGGTCACTGCCTTGCTGGTGATCCTGGCGGTTCTCGGGTGGCTGACACCCCGGGCTCTCGGCCTCGGTGCCACCACAAGCACGAGTCCTGGTTCATCGGCGGATCATCGCGCCGAGCAGGACTCCGCGCCCTTGCAGCTGGTCGGCTTCGGTGACTCGGTGCTGGCCGGTGCCGGCTGCGACTGCGACGACTACCTCGTGCAGGCTGCGGACCAGGTACGCCACGACACCGGTCGGCGAGTCACCACGGCCAACGGTGGTGTCAACGGCGCGACCGTCGCCGATCTGCTGCACGAACTGCGTACCGACGACAAGGCCATCGCCCAGCTCGAGCAGGCCGACGTGATCGTGCTGACCATCGGCGCCAACGACCTCCAGCCCTCGCTCGACTCCTGGGCCGACCAGGGCTGCGATGCGCACTGCTACCAACCCGGGATCGCTTCGATGGCGGCTCGGCTGGACGCCGTCCTCGGCGTCATCGACCAGTCGAAGAAGCCCAGTACGACAGTGCTGGTGACCGACTACTGGAATGTCTACCTCGACGGCGAGGTCGGCCGGCACACCTACGGCGCCGGTTACCTGTCGTGGAGCGACCTGGTGACGAAGGCCGCAAACAGGGCCATTTGCCGGTCCGCCGAGCAGGGCCACGCCACCTGCGTCGATCTCTACCGGCCGTTCAAGGGCGACGGCGGCGACGATCCCACCGAGCTACTCGCCGGTGACGGCGATCATGCGAACGCTCGCGGCACCACGGCGATCTCGCGTACGGTCGCAGAGGCGATTGAGCGGGCACTTCCCGCCCGATCCCACTGACACCTCGATGTCCCAGCGCCGCCGCCGATGCCCAGGGAGGCCGCCGGCGTGCCCGACGATCAGCCCGTTCCGAAGGCTCCGCGTTGCTGGAACCAGCCGAGGATCCCGGGCAGCAGGTCTCGATAGTTGCGATAGTTGTGACCGCCCTCGGCGAAGATGTAGGTGTAGACGTTGGGATTGCCCCGCGTTGCGGCGATCATCTTCTCCGTCATCGGCCAGGACTCCGTGTCCTGCTTGCCGGAGATCAGCAGCAAGCTCCGGCCGGCCGGCAATCCCTTGGTCAGATACAGATGGAGCGGCGAGTTGTCCGCACGCTCGGCCTTGTTCCTGAACAACCTGCCCGTCGTGTGATCCAGCAGCGGCTGGTAGTAGCCGCCGAGCGACGCGGCCGCTGCGAAACGTCCTGGTTCGGTGAGCAGCAGCTTCGCGGCACAGAAGCCACCCGTGCTCCAGCCCGTCACCGACCAGAGGCTGGCCCGGTCGGACACCCGGAAACGTGCCAGAGTCGCCTGCGGGACATCCTTCTGCAGCCAGGTCAGTGCTTGCGGCCCAGTATCGACATTGGTGCACTCGGTGTCGCGAGGCGGATCGATCATCAGTGGCGGGAAGACTGCGACGAACGGCTGCACCCGCCCGCTGTCGATCTCCCGGGTCGCCACCGCACCGAAGTCGAAGTGCCGAAACATCGACTGCACCAGGGATGGCTGACCCGGCAGCACCATCATCACGGGGAACTTCTTGTCGGCATGGTCGGGCTCGTCGTACTGGTGTGGCAACCAGACCAAGACGTCCGCGGTTGCCCCGGATGGTCCGCCGGAGACCTTCACGATCTCGACCCGGCCCTGCCCTTTGCTGACCAGTCCCCGGTCGCTGACACCGGCGGGCGCGTCGCGGCCGAGGCCGGTGAGATCAGTCCAGGAGTGGTAGAAGCCGTAGCTGTCGTTGGCGACCAGGAAGGTGAGGAAGACCGCCAGCAACTGGCAGCCCAGCAAGGCGCACAGCCGCCCGATGCTTGCCCTCACCCCATGAGGGCGGCCTCGGCGAGCAGTGATCCGCCAGCGCAGGATCACCCCGATCGGGGCCGCAATCACCAGCACGATGACGAGCGACAACAGGGCCGGACCGGCGAGACTCATCTGATCATCCCTGCGACCGGATGCTGGTGGTCTCGGCCACGTTGGGTCCGAACAGGTCGGTCCAGGACGTATAGAACGCGAACTCGTTGTTGACGACCAAGAAGGTCAGCGCGATCGCCAACAGTTGGCCGACGACCGCGAAGAGCCAGCCCGCCAGGGTGCGACCGACCGAAGATCGTCGAGCCCGCACCGACCGGTGCCACCAAACCGTCCCGATCACCGGCCAGGCGATAGCCGCCACTGCCACGAGGATGAGCAACGCATTGCTGGTGAGTGCCAGCATGGCACCGTCCTTCCCGCTCCCAGCGGCCTCCCTGTCAGCCCTGATCAGCCCCTGTCAGCCTGATCAGCCCCTGTCAGCCTGATCAGCAGCCTCTGTCAGCCCTGATCAGACAGTAGCTCCGGGCGCCGCTCACGGGTCAGCTCCACCGCCCGCTCGCGGCGCCAGGCCGCGATCTGGGCGTGGTGACCGGAGAACAGGACTTCCGGCACCTCGAGTCCACGCCAAGACGGCGGCTTGGTGTAGATCGGATACTCCAACAGCCGGTCATGACCGGCGGAATGTGACTCTTCGGTCAGCGAGTCGGGATTGCCGATGACGCCGGGAATGAGTCGCACGACCGCCTCGATCACCACCAAGGCGGCGGCTTCTCCCCCGTTCAGCACATAGTCGCCGATGCTGATCTCCTCGACCCGCATCCGGGTGCGTGCGTACGGGACCACGCGGGCGTCGATGCCCTCATAGCGGCCGCAGGCCAGGATCAGGTGCTGTTCGCCGGCCAGCTCGTCGGCCAGGGCTTGGTCGAACCGACGGCCGGATGGGGTGAAGACCAGCAGTCGCGGGCCCGGTGCGGCGGTCTCGGCATCCTCGCCGGGCTCCGGGACCAGGGTGTCCAGGCATTCGCCCCAGGGCTCGGGCTTCATCACCATGCCCGCGCCACCGCCGTACGGGGTGTTGTCGACCGTACGGTGTCGATCGTGGGTCCAGTCCCTCAGATCGTGGACGCGCAGATCGACGATCCCGGTCTCGATCGCCTTGCCGACCAGCGAGAGCCGCAGCGGGGCCAGATAGTCCGGGAAGATGGTGACGACGTCGAGACGCATCAGTCGCTGTCGATCTCGTCGACGAGCAAGCCCGGTACGTCGGCGAGCTGCACCAGCCGCGCCGTCAGATCCACCTTCGGGACGATGGCCCGAACGAAGGGCACCAGCCGCTTTCCGGTGGGTGTTTGAATCTCCAGCAGGTCCTGCCCCGGCAGGTGGATCACGTCGGCAACGCTGCCCACCTCGGCATCGGCAGCGTCGAACACCCGCAGACCGGTGAGTTGCCGGTCGTAGAACTCCTCCTCGTCGCCGGGGCGCTCGTCGGCGTCGACGTCGACAACCAGCACCGCACCGCGAAGCAGCTCCGCAGCGGTCCGATCCGGACACTCGTCGAACCGGACCAGCAGCCGACCACTGTGATCACGGGTCGAGGTCACGGTGAGTGATCGACCGCTGCCCTCGATCCGCAACCTGCTGCCGGGTGCGAAGCGTCGCTCCGGTTCGTCGGTGCGTAGCTCGATGCCCACGTCACCGCGAATGCCGTGAGCCCGGCCGACGATGCCGACGATCACCTCGACGGTGTCAGCCACGAGGGTCAGCCACGAGGGTCAGCGACGTCCGCCGCGGCGCTGAGGCTTGTCGGTGTCAACGAAGTCGATCCGGATGCTCTGATTGCCGGCCAGCGCCCCGACGACGGTGCGCAGAGCGGTGGCCGTACGACCGGAACGGCCGATCACCTTGCCGATGTCGGACGGGTTGACCCTGACCTCGAGCATCCGGCCGCCTTGCCGAAGCCGCTTGTCGCGGACCCGGACTTCGTCGGGATGCGCGACGATGCCGCGCACCAGATGCTCGAGTGCGTCGTCCAGCACGCTCAGGCCTCGCTGGACTCGTCGGCCGAATCCTTGGACTTCTTGGAGATGGCTTCGACCTTCGGCTCGCTGCCGGCGTCGGCGAGAGCGGCGTTGAAGGCGTCGAGCTTGTTCTTCTTCTCCTTCTGCGGCTCCACACCCGAGGGCGAGGTGTCGCCGGAGAACTTCTGCCAGTCACCGGTCCGCTTGAACAGCGCCACCACGGCCTCGGTCGGCTGAGCGCCGACGGAGAGCCAGTACTGTGCGCGCTCAGAATCGACCTCGATCACCGACGGGTCGTTCTTCGGGTGGTACTTGCCGATCTCCTCGATCGCCCGGCCGTCACGCTTGGTGCGCGAGTCGGCGACGACGATGCGGTAGTGCGGCGACCGGATCTTGCCCAGTCGCTTCAGACGAATCTTGACAGCCACGTGTGTGGTTACTCCTGTGTGGATATTGCCTGGGATCTGCCCCAGCCAAAGTACGGGTGAGGTCGCGTCGCGGCGTGGGCCACCGGCCGGCGAACTCGGGTGGATCCATGTCGCACGGCGTTGAGAGGGCACCACAAGACATAGAAGCTCGGCCATTCTGCCAGATCCGCGCCCTGCCCCGAAATCGCCGAGATCCCGGCGCATCCGCCAGACTATCGGGGTGCCATCGGGAGCTCTGTTCCTCAACGGAACCGTCGGGGCTGGGAAGACGACCGCTGCCGAGGCGATCGGCGACCTGCTCCAGCAACGCGGGATCCCATACGCGGTCATCGACCTCGACTGGTTGCGCAACGCCTGGCCCGCACCGGCCGACGACCCGTTCAACCTGGAACTGGAGCTGCAGAACCTGGCGGCCGTGACCGCGAACTTCCGCAAGGCGGGCGCCCGAGTTCTCGTCCTTGCCGGGGTGATCGAGAAGCCTGGGGATCGCGAGCGCTACGAGCGTGCCCTCGATGAGCAATTCGTCGTGTGTCGGCTGGTCGTCCCGATCCCTCGGATCCAATCCAGGATCACCGCAAGACATCCGCCCGGCGCCGAGCGAGACTGGCACCTGGCGCGAATCGGTGAACTCGACTCGATCCTCGAATCGGCCCAGCTGGACGACTTCGTCGTACAAATCGACGATGCCGAGCCGCCAGCTATTGCCCGTGAAGTCCTCCGCACCGTCGGCTGGACCGACTGACGTCATCGACTGGTGCGCTGTGGTTGCTTCAAGCGAAGCAACCCTGGCGCACCAGTGAGTACGCACTCACTTCGACATCGACGGTCTGACCCCTACCTAACCGCTGGATCTCCTCGCTCCCGCCACCGGATAGCGTGCCGCCATGGAGACCGTGACCGAGGACGTGACCATCGGCGACCGGATGGCGGTTTCTGCCCGGCCGGCGGGTGCGGGACGGTGGCCGGGCGTGGTGATGCTGCACGAGGGTTACGGCATCAATGAGGTGCTCCGACGACAGGCTCAGCGGCTCGCCTCGGCCGGATATCTGGTGGTGGCGCCGGACTTGCTCGGCGACGGTCAGCGGTACGACGCGCTGAAGAGTGCTCTCGAGTCCCTGACGGCGCGGCAGGGCACACCGTTCGAGGTGATAGCGCAGTCTCGGACCTGGGTGATCGACCGTCGCGAGTGCAACGGGAAGGTCGGCGTGATCGGGTTCGGCCTGGGTGGAGGGTACGCCTTGGCCGTCGCGGGCTCCGGCTTCGATGCGGCCGCCGTCAACTACGCCGTGATCCCTGAGGACGCCATCGAGCTGCTGCGTGGCTCCTGCCCGATCGTGGGCAGCTACGGAGCCAAGGACCGACTGAGCGGCGGCATCACCAAGCTCGCGGCAGCTCTGGAGGAACACCAGATCGACTATGACCTCAAGGTCTATCGGCGAGCCGGACACTCCTTCCTCAACGATGTCCCGGTCGGACCGGTGCTGCTGCGGCCGATGATGAAGATCGCGAGCGTGGGCCCGGAACCGGAGTCGGCCAAGCACGCGTGGGGGCGGATCGAGTCCTTCTTCGGGCGGCACCTGCGCGGGTGACCGCTCAGCTGGTGATGTCCTTGCGCAGGAAGTGCCACAGTGCCGCCGAGATCAGCACCACCGCGTACCCGACCGACCACAGCGCTCCGTTGATCATGTCGGAGAAGTCGACCCGGGTCGCCAACGCATCGGTCCACGCGTATCTGTAGTGACCCGGCAGTGCCTGCCGCAGCTCGCCGAGCGGATCGATGGTGTCCAGGATCGCCATCACGATCATGATCACCACCGCGCCCCCGACCGCCCCGAGCGGCGCGTCGGTCCAGACGCCGAACGCGAACGCCAGCCCGGCCACGACGAGTTGGCTGAGCAGCAGGTAGACCACGATCAGGACAAGCCGGCCCGCGAATCCGGGCCAGCCGATCTGCTCCCCCGTCGGCCCGATATAGGGACCGAAGCCGTATGCGACACCGCCGACCAGCAGCGACCAGGCCGGCAGGAAGGCCAAAGCCACCGTCGAGAAGATGGCGGCAACGACGAGCTTCTGCCGCACCAGCCGGGTCCGCGGCACCGGGGCCGCCAGCAGGTACCGCAGACTCGACCAGGATGCCTCGGTCGGCACCGAGTCGCCGGCGAACAAGGCGATGATCACGATGATCAAGAAGCCGGTGGAGGCGAACAGCGCGAACACCGTCAGATTGGCTCCGCTGGCCTGGCCGAGATCGACGAACGAGCGTGACCCCGGGCCGGGGTCATCGTCGGCGAGCGAGAACGCAGCGATCAGGATCAGTGGCAGCGCGACCAACACGGCGAAGACACCAAGAGTGCGACGGCGGCGCAGCTGCCGGACGATCTCGGCCCGCAGCGGCAATGGCCGGCTCATCGGTCTGCCCCCGCCAGCATGTCCAGGAACACGTGCTCCAGCGAGACCGTGTGATCCTGGGTCAGCTCGACCACGGAGCCGGTCAGCACCACCTTGCCGCCCGACATCATCACGACATGGGTGCAGGTCTGCTCGACCTCGCTGAGCAGGTGACTGGAGACGACCACCGTCCGGCCGGTTGCCGCATAGTCATGCAGCACCGTCCGCATGGCATTGATCTGAGGCGGATCCAGCCCGTTGGCCGGCTCGTCGAGCAGCAGCAGCGGCGGCTTGCCCAACATGGCCTGAGCGATTCCCAGCCGCTGTCGCATGCCCTGGCTGTAGCCGCGTACCCGACGGTCGATCGCCTCGCCGAGCCCGGCCACTGCCAGGGCGGACTCCAGTTGCGCTTCGTCCAGCGGGCGACCGGTGACCTCCCAATAGGCGTCCAGGTTCTGCCGTCCGGTCAGATGTGGGAGGAACCCCGGACCCTCGATGAAGGCCCCGACCTCACGCAGCACCTCGGACCCTTCGCTGACCGACTCGCCGTGCACGAAGACCATGCCGGAGTCGGGGCGGATGAGTCCGACCAGCATCCGCAGCACCGTCGTCTTCCCTGCGCCGTTGGGTCCGAGGAGTCCCACGACCTGGCCCGATTCGGCCCGGAACGAGACGCCGTCCACGGCCCGGACGCCACCGCCATAGGTCTTGGCCAGGTTCTCCACCACCAGCGGCGTCGCTCGCAGCTCTTCCCGTACGACACCTGACCGCTCCCGTCGGCGGAGCAGGACCGCACCGAGGATCGCAGCGACGACCAGACCGGAGACGACCAGCACCAGCGGCAGCGGCACGTCCAGGCCCTGCGACACAACTTGGACGGTCGGCAGCTGTGGCACCGTCAGCTGCGGCGTACCCGCCAGTCCGATCTGATAGACCGTCCCGTCCTTCCGGTTGGCGTACGCGGCGTCGGTGCTGGAGACGACCACGCGCAGCCGATGCCCGATCGGCACCTGGTGGGCCACGGCCGGCAGTGCCACCTCGACGGTGGTGGGCTGATCAGGTGTGAGCGCGTGCAGCTGAACCGGTGCCACCACCGACTGCGGCAGGACGGCCGTCTGTGGCACCAGGCTGGTCGGCTGGCTGGCTTCGGCGCTGTTCTCCGGAGTGGGCTGGCCCGAGCCGGACCCCGGCTCAGGCGTAGCCGGTGCCACATCGGGACCGAGATCCCACAGGCCGACGAAGACGGTGGCGCTGGTCGTGGTGGAGGTCACCTCCAGGCGGACCCGACCGCTGCCGAGCAGTGTCAAGGGCTCGGTCAGCACGTCGCTGGTGAAGACGGCCGTCTGTCCGGGCAGCACGGCCAGCGGATACGCCGCCCCGGCTGCCGCGGCACCGGCCGCCGCCGAGCCACCGCCAGGCAGCGTGGTCATTGCCGTGGGTACGCCGCCCGGCGGCGACACCACATCTTGGGTCCCACCGGTCAACGGCACAGCCAGCCGGGCCAGCGTGCCGCCGTCCCGTCCGGGATAGTCCGCGGCCGTGATGCTGGTCGGCTCCCGGCGACCCTGGTCATTGCCGAGCAGAGCCGTGGCCGGGACCACTGCACTGAAGGTGGGCGCGGCGTTCCCCGACTCGTCATGCTTCAGGTAGCGGTCGAACCAACCCTCCAGCTGCGGCAACAAGGCATCGAGGTCGATCCCGCCGTCGTGACCACCGGCCACCCAGGTCATCGCCGCCGGGGTCGAGGTCGGCAGCCCGCGGAAGTTGGCGTCGGCTTGGTCAAGGGTGAAGAGGGTGTCCGACTCGCCCTGGACGATCAGGGTCGGCGCGGTGATCCGGGACAGCACTCGGCTCATGGAGGAGCGGTCCAGCACGTTGACCAGTCCTGGCGACGGGGTGCCGGTGAGCGCGGTCTGGAGATACTCCTGGCACAGGTCGTTGGCGAATCGGCCACACAGCGGGGAACGTCCGCCACCGTTCTGCGATGGCGCTCCGTCCGCCAGGCCGCTGAGGAAGAACACTCCGGCCCAGCGCTGCTTGAAGACCCCCACGTCATCGGCCGGGTCGATGGCGGCGAGCGAGACCTGCGAGGCGCTGACCGCATACTGGGGCACCAGCGCCTGGGTCAGCGAGTGCCAGGTGAAGGCCGGCACGATCGCGTCGACTCGCTGATCCAGGCCGGCCGCGAGCAGTGCTGCCGCGCCACCGTACGAGGCCCCGGCGACGCCGATCACCGGATCGTCGCCCTCCTTGGCGACCTCGGGTTGGGTGGCAGCGGCATCGATCATGCGGACTGCATCACGGCCCTCGTAGGTCGGGTTGCCGAGGTGGATCAGACCGCCGGAGTCGCCGAACCCTCGTGCGGTGTAGGTGAGGACGGTGTAGCCCCGCCGGGCCAACTGCTGCGCGATCGGAGCACTGTCGGCCTTGGTGCCGCCGAACCCATGGGCCAAGAGGATGGCCGGCTGCGGCACTCCCGGCTTGGTGGTGAACAGCGAGGCATCCAGCGTGACCGGATTCCCGTCCGACTCCGGCGTGCCGCGGACCTTCAGCACGGTCTCGGTCACCGGTGTCGTGTCGTCAGCCGGGGTGTCTGCGTAGGCCGGCACGATCGGCATCAGGCCGACAGCGGCCACGACTATCGCTAGAGTGCGGAAAACTCGCCTCACCTGTGGGTGCCTCACCGCATATCGCCGGGTTCTGGGCCAGATCGGGGTGAGTTTGACGCATCCGCCTCCATGACCCGGCCACGAAGGACGACGTACTTCGGGGCCTGGAGAACGCGCAGATCGAGTCGGGGATCTGCATCGAACACCACGAAGTCGGCGGGCGCGCCGTCGGTCAGCATGTCCGGATGCCCGAGCCAACGCCGCGCCGCCCACGATCCGGCGGCCAGGGCACCCTGGTTGCCGAGGATCGTCGACAACGCCGCCATCTCCTGCGCGACCAGACCGTGCGGGAGATAGCCGCCGGCATCGGTGCCGGCATAGATCGGCACGCCGGCGTCATGCGCGGCACCCAAGGTCTCCGACCGGCGCGCATAGAGCGCCCGCATATGCGCCGCATAGCGCGGAAACCGCGCCTCGCCCTGCTGTGCATAGCGCTCGAAATTGTCCACTTGAAGCATGGTCGGCACCAGCGCCACCTGACGCTCGGCCATCATCGAGATGACCTCGGGGGTGATGCCGGTCCCGTGCTCGATACCGTCGATCCCGGCCGCCACCAGCTCCGCGACAGCCTGCTCACCGAAGACGTGGGCTGTCACCCGGGCACCGAGCTCATGGGCCCTGGCGATGGCTGCGCGGGCGGTCTCGAACGGCCAGAGCGGGGCCAGATCGCCCACCTCGCGGTCGATCCAGTCCCCCACCAGCTTCACCCAGCCGTCGCCGCGGCGTACCTGACGCTCGACCTCGGCAACCAGTTCCTCCGGCTCGATCTCGACACCGTAGTTGCGCAGATAGCGCTTCGGCCGCGCGATGTGCCGGCCGGCGCGGATCAGCCGGGGCAGGTCCTCGCGATCGTCGATCCAGCGGGCGTCCGCCGGGCTGCCGGCATCGCGCAGCAACAACGCGCCGGCCCGTCGCTCGGCCAGCGCATGCTGTTCAGCGACCTCGTACGGGACCGCGCCCTGGGACTCCAGACCGATGTGGCAGTGGGCATCGACCAGCCCGGGCAGCATGAATGCTCCGCCGAGGTTGACGGCATCGCGGACCGGTTCGAGCCGCACCACGCCATCGGCCACCCAGACGTCCCGGTGGTCCCCGTCCGGGAGCACCACCCCCCGGAGGTGCAGTCGGTCAGCCCCGAGCACGGCTCGCCAACTACTTGCCGAGACGCTTGGTCAGCTCCGGCGGCAGCTGGAAGTCGCTGAGCGCCTTCTGCAGCTCGGCCGGATCCATATTCTGCGGCATGCCGAACGCCGCGCCTGGATCGGCGGCGGCCGGCACCTGCTTGGGCGCGTTCCGCTTGGCCGGATTACCCGAGACGCCTCGGGCATTCTTCTTCTTGGCCTTGGGCTGCTGCCGCTTCGGGCCGCCACGGCCCGCCATGCCGGGCATTCCCGGGATGCCTGGCATCTTGCCGCTGGCCAGCGCGGTCATCGCCTTGCGTGCCTCGAAGAACCGGTCGACGAGGTTGTTGACCTCGCTCACCTGGGTGCCGGAGCCCTTGGCGATGCGCGCCCGGCGCGAGCCGTCGATGATCTTGGGATTGTCCCGCTCGGTCGGCGTCATCGAGTGGATGATCGCCTCGATCCGGTCGATCTCCTTCTCATCGATGTTGGCGATCTGGTCCTTGAGCTGTCCCATTCCGGGCAGCATGCCGAACACCTTGGACAGCGGCCCCATCTTGCGCACCATCTGCATCTGCTGCAGGAAGTCGGCGAGTCCGAACTCGCCCCCTTGACCGGCGAGCTTGGCGGCGGCCTTGGCCGACTGCTCGGCATCGAAGGTCTTTTCCGCCTGCTCGATCAAGGTGAGCATGTCGCCCATGCCGAGGATCCGGCTGGCCATCCGGTCGGGATGGAAGACGTCGAAGTCCTTCTGGCCCTCGCCGCTGGAGGCGAACATGATCGGCTTGCCGGTCACCCTCGCGATCGAGAGTGCCGCGCCGCCGCGGGCGTCGCCGTCGAGCTTGGTCAGCACCACGCCGTCGAAGCCGACGCCCTCGGCGAACGCGTTCGCGGTGTTGACGGCGTCCTGGCCGATCATGGCGTCGACCACGAACAGCACCTCGTCCGGGCGTACCGCATCGCGGATGTCCGCGGCCTGCTGCATCAGCTCCGCGTCGATGCCGAGCCGGCCGGCGGTGTCGACGATGACCACGTCGTAGAGCCGGCGTTCGGCCTCGGCAATGGAGTTCTTGGCCACCTCGATCGGGTTCCCGACCCCGTTGCCCGGCTCTGGAGCAAAGACGTGGACGCCGGCCCGCTGACCCACGATCTGCAACTGGTTGACGGCATTGGGTCGCTGCAGGTCGGCTGCGACCAGCAGCGGTGAGTGCCCCTGACCCTTCAGCCAGAGAGCGAGCTTGCCGGCCAGGGTCGTCTTGCCTGCACCTTGCAGACCGGCGAGCATGATCACCGTCGGCGGCCGCTTGGCGAATCTGACGGTCCGGGTCTCGCCACCCAGGATGCTGACCAGCTCGTCGTTGACGATCTTGACGATCTGCTGCGCCGGATTCAGCGCGGCGTGCAGCTCCGTGGAGCGTGCCCGCTCCTTGACCGCGGCCACGAACTCCTTGACCACCGCCAGGTTGACGTCAGCCTCGAGCAGGGCGCGCCGAATCTCCCGAGCCGTCTCGTCGATATCGGCCTCGGTGATGCGGCCTTTGCCGCGGAGGTTCTTGAACGTTGCGGCCAGGCGGTCCTGCAGAGTGTCGAACACGGTCGTTCCTCGATCGTCGTCACAAGTCGTCGGCACCGAGAGGTGCTCGGGTCAGCCTACTCAAGCCCATACGTACCAGCGGATTCCCAGAGCTGTTCGGCGTCGGCCGAGCCGTGGCAGCTCACAACCAGGCCGGACATCGTCTACCTGCCATGTGCTGCCAGTCTTGCCTGCGGAGATGCCACCCAACATCCTCACCTCCCTCGCCATGGGTCGAGTATCGCGCCTGCTCTGACATCGCGTCCCCAGCAACAACGCAACGGTCGTCTGTGGCCCCTGGGCGCCAGCCGTACGCGCTTCACGCGGGAGTCGCGGTCGTCTGTGGCCCCTGGGCGCCAGCCGCCCCGACCGCCGGCTCCCCGGAGTGTTCGGCGTCGGCCGAGCCGGCCGAACTACGCTCAGCAGCCATGTCCACGTACGGAAGTAGGTTCGACGGCCTCTTCGCTGCTGCCGTACCGACTGTCCTGTCGGGTGCGCACAACCGAGAGACGCCACCCACCTCCGGGTCGCGATGGCCGGTCAGCATCGTCGCTCTGCTCCCGGCGGACGTCGAGTCGATCCTGGACGGGCTCACTCGGCAAGCAGCTGACATTGCCGGCGACGATCACTTCCAGACCGGGCGGGCCGGCTCGGCCCATATGACGCTTCGTGCCTTGGACCGGTTCCGGCCGGACGCCAGGTCGGATGACCCGGCGGCATCCCGCTATGCGTCAGCGATGGCGCGAACGGCGACGGCTATCGGGCCGGTGCCGTTGGAACTGACAGGGATCACCTTGACCGGCGGTGGAGTGCTGGCGCAGCTCGAGCCCACCGATGAAAGGTGCTGGGAGCTACTGCGCCGACTTCGCGTCGAACTCGGCGCAGACGGCTGGTGTGAGGGTGACTGGCAGCGCGATCTTGTCCATGCAAGCCTGCTGCACTTCGCCGGCGATATCGCCGATCCCGCAGCGCTGATCGACTGGGTCCGGCAGCATCGCCGGATGGATCCGGTCGCGGTCGAGCTGAGCGCGATGCTCCTGGTGCGCTACACCTACCGGGAGAGCGTCGACCACAACGGTGGAAGGATTCGCCAGATGGCCCGCAGCACGTGGCATCGGGAGTCTTTGCTCTGACCCAGATCCGCGGGTGATAGCTGTGTCGAGTCGAGACTGGGAGCACTGTCGGCGTCGGACTCGTGCGTGCAGAAGCCGCATCGAAGCAACCGAAAGTCGCCACTCGATGCCGTGCCGGCCGCACTCCACCATCGAATGGCGGGTATCGGCTGCTTCACCTGCCGCCATGACTCACACCGTGATCAGCTGGGAGCGACCGCACCGCATTCGTACGCCAGGACGACCGCCTGCACCCGATCGCGGAGACCGAGCTTGGCCAGGATCCGAGTGACATGGGTCTTGACGGTGGCCTCGCCCAGATACAGCCGCGCGCCGATCTCGGCGTTGGACAGACCCTTCGCCAGGGCCAGGAAGACGTCCAGTTCGCGGGCGGTCAGGCATTGCAGCGGTTCGGGCACGCCGGTGGCGGTCGGGCGACGGCGGACGTAGCTGTCGACCAGCCGCCGGGTCACCTCGGGGGCGAACAGCATCTGTCCGTCGTGACAGACCCGGATCGCCTGCGCCAGCTCGGCGGGCGGAGTCGTCTTGAGCAGGAAGCCGCTGGCACCGGCCTTGAGCGCGGCGAAGACGTACTCATCCAGGTCGAAGGTGGTCAGCACCAGCACCTTCGCCTCCGGCCGGGCAGCCGCGGTCAACCGGATCCCGTCGATGCCGTTCACGTCGGGCATCTCGATGTCCATCAGGACGACATCGGCGCACTGCTCCCGGGCGGCGCGCGCTGCCTCCCGGCCGTTGGCCGCCTCGGCCAGGACGTCGATATCGGGCTCAGCGTCGAGGATCGCCCGCAGACCTCCCCGGATCAAAGCCTGGTCGTCGGCCAGCACCACGCCGATCACGACGCTGCTCCGGCCTGAGCCTGGCCGGCCCCGACACGCGCCGGGATCCAGGCACGGACGGCCCAACCGCCGAGCGGCTCCGGACCGGCGGTGAACTCACCGCCCAGCGCGCCAACCCGCTCCGCCGCACCGACTAGCCCGAAGCCGGTCCCGTGCCGTTCCGTCGGCACCGCGACCTGGTCGGCAAGGTGTCCGCCGTCATCGACCACACTGATCCGACATCCGGTGTCGGTGCCCTCGACCAGCACGGCAACGGCACTACCAGGCGCATACCGGACCGCGTTGGTCAGTGCCTCCTGCACGACCCGGTAGACGACCTGCACCGTCTCGGGATCGTTCGGCGACCGCTGCACCGTGAGCGCGATCCGCGCCCCGGTCTGCCGAATCCGGTCCGCCAACGCCGTGAGCCGCTCGGGCAGCTCGACTGGCTCATCGACGGCGACGGCGCCGAGCACACCGGCGTCGATCAGCCCGATCAGCCGGTCCAGGTCAGCGAGCGCCCTCCTGCCGGCATCGGCGACCACAGCCAGACTTGCTCGGGCCCGAGCTGGATCGGTCACCCGCTGGGCGTTGGCTGCACCGGACTGGAGCACCATCACCCCAAGCGCATGACTGGTGACATCGTGCAGATCTCTGGCCACCCGCAAACGTTCCTGCCCAACCGCCTCCGCCACCGCTCGGTCGAGCTCGGACTGTGCCTGCGTCGTCGCCTGCTGCGCGGAGCGCTGGGCTCGATCGCTCTCGCTCCAGGCATGTCCTGCCCACGCGGGCAGCACGATCATCACGACCTGCATCGCCGCGTTGTCAGGCTCGACGAGCAACGTGACCAAAACGCTGGTCACAGCCAGCACGAGCCAGCTGAGCCAAGCCACTCGCCGACCGTCGGCTCCGGTCAACCAGGACAACAGCACGATCACCGGGGCGGTCAGCAGTGAGACCGGGGCCGGAAGCAACCAGGTGACAAGAACGATTGCGCCAGCAGTGAGCAGCAGTGCAGCAGGCAGCGCGTACGACGCCCAGGGCCGCCACCGGGGTTCTGAGGCGTCGGGTGTCACCGGTTCGTGGGATTGCCGCAGCAGCCCCAGCATCCGCCGCAACTCGGTGACCGCTGTGGTGCCGCGCAGCCGGATCCGCTCGATCACGACCGGATCGAGTTCGCGCACCGCCAGTTCCGCGTCGGACACCATCGATCCGACCGAGTCGCCGACCACGCCTGCGATATCACTGGCCAGCCGGGCCCGTTCCTCGGCGACCACCGCGTCGGCGATCGCCCGGGGATCCTGGTCACCGACGCGAGCGGCCCGTTGTCTGGCGGCCTCGGCCCGAGCGCTCTTGGCTGCGACCATGCGACCGAAGCCCCAGAAGCAGCCATACAGCACCACCCCGAAGACCAGCGTGGGCGGAATCGACGGAGGATCCACCCAAGCCACCGGGACGAGAAACCCGAGCAGCCCCAGGACCGCCGCCCACCGGCCTGCCCAGCGGCCGAGACCGTAGACCACCACCGCGACCGGAAACAGCGTCCCCGGGTTCTCCGTGGACACACCGAGGACGACTGCGAGCACGTCAGCACAGAGCACCAGGGCGGCCGCCAACTCCGGTCGCCTGCGGGACATCACGAGTCCCAGTCCGCACCCGGCCGCGACGAGCGCCGCTGCCAACGGCTGAGGCCACAACCAGACCATCACCCAGCCGGGGCCGGCCAGCGCGAGCACGACCTCCTCGCGGGTGGGTCGCAGCGTCATGTCTCGAAGGCTAGACCGGCCCGCCGACGGTCGGATCCCCCTTGAGGTGGACCCACAGTCGCTCTTGGCGCTATCGCAGTTCCCCGTACGACGGATCCGGGAACAGCCTCCGCTGTCCGACTGTGGAGGCATATCCGGTGAACCTCACCGGCCCTTCCCTTTGGAGGATTGGAGGATCCATGAACACCACCAAGCCGTCCGCCGGATCCCGGCAGCTGCTGACCGCCGGCCTTGTCTGTCTGCTGCTCACACCGCTGGTCACCATGGCGGCCGACATCGTCAGGATGATGGCCGAACGGTCGGGCGCGTTGGTCGGAATGGTCAGCGGAACCGGAGCTGACCAGACGGCCGCGATGTTCGCGACCATCGAGGCGAACCTCGGGACCTATCAGCTGGCTTCCTGGCTCGCTCTGGCGGCCGCGATCGTCGCGATCCCCGGCGTCGCCGCCGTCCGGACGCTCACCGCAGATCGGTCGCCTCGCTGGTCGATGGCCGCCCTGATCACGGGGATCTGCCTGGTGATCGGGGAGTTCGTGCACCTGATGGGCTACTACGCCTGGAACCAGATCCTGGTGGCATTTCCGGACCGGGAAGCGGCCATCGCAGTCTCTGACCTGACCCAGCAGAACGTGTTCGGACTGGTGGTGTTCTCCCCGTACCTGATCGGAGTGCTGCTGTTCTGGCCCTTCGCCGCGGTGGCCCTATGGCGGTCTCGCGCGATCCCGATCTGGGCGTTCGTCCTGGTTCTGGTCGGCGGGCTGGTGATGACGGTGGCGGGCTCCTCCTACCTGACGTCCCCGGTGTGGGCGATCGCCACGACGGTCGGACTGGCACCCGCGCTGGTCACTCAGCTCAGGTCGGCCCGGACCGCCGCCAACAACTCGGCGATGGCCGCGACTGAGGTGTCCACGTCGTCATCGGTGGTGCGGTAGTTCGACACCGAGATCCGCAGGATCGCCCGGCCGTGCCAGGTCGACGGGGTCATCCAGGCGGTGCCGTCGATGAGCAGCCGACGCGCCACCTCCCGGGTGACCTCGTCCGAGCCGAACGAGACGCATACCTGGGTGAAGCAGACGTCGTTGACGATCTCGACGCCCTCGAGCCGCCCGAGTTGGTCGGCGAACCGCGCGGCCCGGGCGACCAGACCCTCGACCAGACCGGCCACCCCCGAACGGCCGAGCGAACGCAATGCCGCCCACACGGTGAAACCCCGAGCACGCCGCGAGAACTCGGGCACACTCGCAAAGGGGTCCGGTCGAGAGTCTTGGATCAGGTACGCGGCATGCACCCCCATCGCGGTGTGCAGCGAAGCGGCATCGGCGACGATCGCGAGACCGCTGTCGTACGGGACGTTGAGAGTCTTGTGGGCATCCGTCGCCCAGGAGTCCGCCGCGGCTACCCCGGCGACCAGCGGTCGCAGATCCGGCGAGGCGACCGCCCAGAGCCCGAACGCGCCGTCGACGTGGACCCACGCGCCATGCTGGTGGGCGATCGAGATGGCCTCCGCGAACGGATCGAAGGCTCCGCTGTGGACGTTGCCGGCCTGCAGACAGACGATGGTCGCACCGTCAGCCGGTCCGCTGTCCAGCGCCGCCGCCAGCGCATCGGGGCGGATCCGGCCCTGATCATCGACGTCCACCTCAACTGACCGACCCGAGCCCAGCCCGAGATAGCGCAATGCCAGATCGATGGTGTCGTGCCGCTCCTGGCCGACCAGCACGCGTACCGGCGGCGCTCCGATCAGCCCCCCGGCCTCGACATTCCAACCGACGCGCCGCAGCACCGCGCTCCGAGCCGCGGCGAGACAGGTGAAGTTGGCCATCATCCCGCCGGTGACAAACCCGACCGCAGACTCGGCGGGCAGGTCCAGCAGCTCCAGCAGCCACCCGGCAGCCACCCGTTCGGCGCCGGCGGCCGCGGGCGAGGAGGCGAGCAGGCCGGCGTTCTGATCCCAGACCGAGGTCAGCCAGTCCGCGCCGAGCGCAGCCGGCAGCACGCCCCCGATCACCCAGCCGAAGAACCGCGGGGAAGGCATCGCCACGACACCAGGCTCGGCACCGGCCAGTAGCTCCTCGATCACCGTGTACGGGCCCGTGCCGGTCTCGGGCAGCGGGCCGCCCAGTGCCTCGGCCACGTCGTCGACGTCATATCGGGCATTGACCGGGCGACCCGGCAATCCGTCCAGGAAAGCCACGGATTCCGCGAGTACTCGCTTCAGCACCGCCGTCTCATCCATCGCCCGATCCTAGTAGTGCCGACTACGGTGTGACGGGTGAGCGAGGAACACTCGGCGGACCCCGAACACTCGGCTGACCCCGAACAGTCGGTGGGCTCCAAGGAGTCGGCGGATTCCGAGAAGGACGAGAAGGAGTGGTGGGACGACCCGCGGATGCCCTGGAAGGGCAAGCCGGGCCGCGCCGACATGGTCTGCTGGATCGGCATCGCGCTGGTCGGCATCTACGGGTTGATCATGATGCCGCTGCGCGCCTATCTGGTGGTCGCCAACCCGCTGTTGCAAACCGCGCTGACCGGCTCCCGGTCAGCTTTGGTGGTGCTGGGTGTGCGCAACGACCCGCTGTGGTGGCTCGGTCTGATCCTCGGCATCATCAGCATCGTCAAATTCGACTGGATCTACTTCCTGGCCGGCCGGCTGTGGGGCCGCGGACTGATCGAGCTGATGGCGGGCCGGTCCAAACGCGCCGCCCGCAACGCCGATCGGGCGGAGCGGCTCGCCCGCCGCTGGGGCGTACCGGCCATCTTGATCACCTACCTGCCCATCCCGATCCCCGCTGCGGTGATCTACGCGACCGTGGCGATGGCCGGCATGAGCTGGAAGAAGTTCTGGATCGTCAACATCATCGGCGCCATCATCATCCAGAGCTGTTGGATCGGACTCGGCTTCTGGCTCGGCGAGCCGGCCCAGGTGGTCGTCAACGCGTACGCGCAGATCAGCATGTATGTCGCGTTCGCGATCTTGATCGGCGTGTTCGTCGGAATCTTCTGGCAACGTCGCAAGACCCTCGCCCAGAGCCGCTCAACACAGAGCCGCTGAGCCCGTGCGACTGGTGACTTTCAACCTGTGGAGCGGCCGCGCGGCCACCTCGGGCGCTGGCCGCGCCAAGCCGGTCGATCTCGACCTGCTCCGGGCGGCGATCCGCGAGCTCGATCCGGACGTGCTGGCCCTCCAGGAGGTCGACCGACGGCAGTCGCGGTCGCACCACGCCGATCTGGCCGAAGTCGCCGCCGAGGCGATGGGCGCCCGCGACCACCGGTTCGTGCCGACTCTGGCCGGCACCCCGGGCGCGATGTGGTCCCTGTCCGGACCCCTCCACCACCACACCGGAGAGCATCGACCGGCCAGTGAGTACGGGATCGCGCTCCTGTCCCGCTACCCCGTGCAGCACTGGTATGACGTCCCGCTGCCCGCGATCCGGCCGTCGTTCAAGGTCATGCTGCCGGTGCTCCGCCAGCATCTGACCGTGGGTGAAGAGCCGCGTGCGGCGATCGTCGCCCGTCTCGACACGCCGTTCGGGGCGATCGCCATCGCGAACACGCACCTCACCTGGATCCCCGGCTCCGGGATCCGGCAGCTACAGGAGGTGACCCGGGTGCTGGGCGAGCTCGGTGATCCGGTGCTGCTGGTCGGCGACTTCAACATGTGGGGACCGCTGCCCCGGATGATCACCGGCTATCGGCCGTTGGCCGAGCATCGCACCTATCCGGCCGCCAAGCCCAAGCGTCAACTCGATCACGTTCTGCTCCGCGGCCGCGGGCCGGCGGTGGTCAACTCCAGGGCCGTACGCATGGCGGTCTCCGACCATCTCGCGCTCGTCGTCGACTTCGCCTGAACTACACGGCCCTAGTCGTCTTGGACCGGCACCGCGATCACCGGCACCTTGGCGTGGCCGAGGCAATAGCGGCTCACCGAGCCGTACACCAGCCGCCCGAGACCGCGGTGCTCCCGGGTGCCGACCACTACCAGAGCAGCACCGTGACTGGCGGCGACGACTGCAGGACCAGGATCGTCGATGTAGAAGTCCAGCCGCCATTCCGGCAGCGGGTCGACGGTGGCGAAGACCTCCTCGATGTCACGCCGGTAATCCGCATCAATGCTGTCGACGGGCTCCGGTGCAGATTCCCCGAGCACACCGACCGAGGCCAGACTGGCCGGCACCGGCATCGCGTGCACGGCCTGGATCGGCAGTCCCGTCATCCGTGCGTAATCGGCTGCCCATGCCAGCGCAGCCCGGGATGACGGCGAGGCATCCAGACCCACCACGATCTTGCTCATCAGCCTGAACTCCATCCGTACTCGAACAGGTCGAGCCACGAACCGTACCGGCTGATTAGTAAAGGGGTCTACTCAGTGCCCTTTTCGGCGCCGACGCTCTTCTCGGCGGCGGCCTTTTCGGCGTCGCCTGGTACATAGGGCACCGCAACGACCGGGATCTTCGAGTGGCTGAGGCAGTAGCGGCTCACCGAGCCGTACACCAGCCGCCCGATCCCGCGGTGCTCGCGGGTGCCCATCACGATGATGGCAGCGTCCTCGCTCGCGCCGATCACGGCCGGACCTGGGTCGTCGATGAAGAAGTCCAGACTCCAGTCCGGCTGCGAGCCCACCGCTTCGAACGCCTCGGTGATCTCGCGCCGGTAGTCTTCCGCGATCTCATCCTCGGGCTCGGGTGTGGGCGTGCCGAGGACGGCGATCGAGGCCACCGAGGCCGGCACCGGCACGGCATGCACGGCCTGCAACGGCAGTCCGGTCAGGCGTGCGTACTCCGCCGCCCAGGCAAGTGCCTTCTGCGATGACGGCGAGAGGTCGAAACCCACCACGATCTTGCTCATCGATCCACTCCATTTCACTCTGCGACGCTGCGACGTGCGCTATCGCCCGTCAATTCCATGATCGACAAGCGGCCCGATCCGGGACAGATGCCCATGGTCCGACGACGAGACCAAAGGTCCTGCTTTCGATGCCCGGACGACACCAGCTGTTCACCCACTAGTCACCGATTGGCCACCAACGAGCGAGCCGTAGAGTCCGAAGCGTGTTCGAGCTTCGCCCGCTGCCGTACGACCACCCCGACGCCCGGGAGCTGACCGAGCAGGCGCAGACCTACTACGTGGAGATCTACGGCGGCCGCGACGACGATCCCCTCGCCGCAGCCGAGTTCGCTCCCCCGCACGGCGGATTCGTGATCGGCTACCTGGACGGCGTGCCGGCCGCGATGGGTGGCTGGCTGTTCACACCCGAGCTCGGTCGCGAGCAGGTGGCCCAGATCCGACGGATGTTCGTCGTCGGATCCGCTCGACGGCGAGGCCTGGCCCAGGCTGTGCTTGCGCATCTGGAAGCCGACGCCACCAAGTACGGCGCGAGGACGATGATCCTTGCCACCGGACAGCCGCAGGTCGAGGCGATCGCGCTTTATCGCAAGCACGGTTACGCCGACATCGCACCATTCGGCTACTACGCCGCGGCGGATCTGGTCGTCTGCCTCGGCAAGGAGCTCGGCGACCTCAACCGACCAATGGACCGTCCCGCCGCAGCCGGGCCGGCTGGGCCGGCGCCTGCAGCAGCACCTGGGTGAGCGAGACCAGCGCGGGTGAGCGCAGGATCTCGTAGGGGTCGGAGGTGGCCCCGCGGCGCCGGAACGCGCCCGGAGCGACGCCGTACGCGCCCGAGAACCGGCGGGAGAAGTGATAGGCATTCGCGAATCCGGCGCGTTCGGCGATCTCGGCCAGGGTGCTGTTGCTGCGTTGCAGCCACGTCGCGGCACGCACCAGCCGGACAAGCTCGAGCGCCCGCGCGGGGCCCACCCCATAGTTCTCCCGGAACAGCCGGAACACATGCCCCGGCGACACGTTGGCCTTCGCCGCCAACTCTTCCACCGAGACCAGCCGCATCCCCTCACCGATCCAGATCGCCCGGGTGGAGTCGATGATCTTGACCAGCACGTCGGGCATGCCCTCCAGCGGCGAGTTGCCGAACGGCCCGGTGACGAACAGGTCGAGCAGCAGCATGAGCAACTCGTCGGTGCGCCGCGCCGCCGCCTCGCCGGGGAGCTTCGCCAACTCCAGCAGATAGGTCGTCAGCCCACCGAGCACGGGCGCGGCAGTCATGTCCCGCACCAACGGCCAGGTGTCGCGCGGGCCGAGACGCTCGGTGTTGCGCACGGTGAAGTGCGCATACGCGTGGGTAGAGATCGAGTCCGGATCCCAGAGCAGATGATCCACTGTGCCCAGCCTGGACAGCGCCAGCATGCCTGGTCGGAGCAGGATTCGCTCCCCCGCCTCCCGCCACCCGGCCTGGACGGTCCAGATCGCCGAGCCGCGCAACAGCCAGATGAACTCCTCGTCGAACAACTCCCGGGGACCGAACGATGCCCCAGCCGGATAGTCGGCGACAAGCACGGACTGCCGTTTGACGAGCTCCAATGGCGCGGATGTCACGATCAGATATTTACCAGATGGTCCCCGACATTCCCAGCAGCACCCGTTGCTGCCACGCTGAACCCATGATTGATCAGACAGATCGGGAGCTGGCCGGTCACTTCGCTGAGCACGGATTCGCATTGATACCCGATGCATTGTCGCCGACCGAGGTAGCTGAGATCAATGACGAGGCCCTGCGGATCTGTCGCGGCGACTACGGGCAGATCACCTATGGATACAAGGAGGGGCCCGATTCGGTGCCCCTGCTCAAGGCCGATGCCACCGACGAGGACGTGCTGCGGCAGTTCTTGTGCATCCACTACCCGCACAAGCTGTCACCCGCCGCCGAGCGGGCCCTGCGTGCGCCCAAGATCGTCGATGCCCTCGTCTCGGTGATCGGGCCGAACGTCAAGGCGATGCAGTCGATGCTCTTCATCAAGAGCGAGGGCAAGCCCGGCCAGGCCTGGCATCAGGACGAGTTCTTCATTCCCACCCGGGACCGGTCGCTGACCGCCGCGTGGATCGCGTTGGACGACGCCACCATCGAGAACGGCTGCCTGTGGGTGCTACCCGGTTCACACCGTCGCGGGGTGCTCTATCCGGCCCGCAACCAGGATGACCCGCGGTTCGACTGCACCACCGAGGCCTTTGATTTCCCCTACCGGGACGAGGATGCCGTGCCGGTGGAGATCCCGGCCGGCACGGCACTGCTCTTCAACGGCTATCTGCTGCATCGTTCACTGGAGAATTCCGGCAAGCATGGCTATCGCCGCGCGCTGGCCAACCATTACATGAGCGCGGAGTCACTGCTGCCGTGGGAGGCTCCCAAGCCGGGTGAGCACATGGCGATCAGCGATTTCCGTGACATCGTGCTGATCGCCGGCGAGGACCCGTACGCGTACAAGGGCACGACCGATATCCGCAAGCCCTACTCCCGGCCGGACAAGGACGGTGGCTGCGACCGTTGAGATCTCCGGTAGCGTGCCGCCGTGTCATCTGATCGTGTTGCCCTGGTCACCGGCGCCTCGCGCGGTCTCGGAGCCGTCGTCGCCCGCAGGCTCGCCGCGGCGGGCTGGTCCGTGGCCGTCAACTACCGCTCCGATGCCGACGGCGCCGACCGCGTCGTCGACGACATCCGGAACGCCGGAGGGATTGCGGCCGCGTACGCGGCTGACGTCACCAACGAGGACGCGGTCACCGACCTGCTGACCCGGATCGGCCGCGAGCAGGGGCCGGTGCTCGGCGTGGTGGCGAACGCCACCGGCCCGCAGCCGATCGTGCCCCTGGATCGGCTCACCTGGCAGGACTACCTCGATCAGCTCGTCTTCTTCGTCAAGAGTCCGACCCTGCTGGTGCAGGCGGCGCTGCCGGCCATGCGTACGCACGGGTTCGGCCGGGTGATCTTGATCGGATCGGACATGGTCGACCGAGCCAAACCGGGATGGTCGGCCTATGCCGGCGCCAAGGCGGCCGAGGCGGAGCTGGCCAAGATCTGGGCCCGCGAGCTCGGACCGGATGGCGTCACGGTGAACCTGGTGGCACCCGGCTGGATCCCGGTGGAGCGACACGCGGGCGCGGACACGTCGGCCTACCTGGCGGAGGTTCCCCTGGCTCGGATCGGCACCCCGGACGACATTGCGAGCATGGTCAGCTATCTGGCCTCGGACGAGGCCGGCTTCGTCACCGCTCAGCGGATCAGCGTGAACGGCGGCCACACGATCTAGTGCGCCCGCTCGCGACGATGACGCGCATTCACCGGCTACGCCATCTTCCCGCTCACGGGCTAGGGGGTCAGGCGACCTCCAGCAGCGCGTCCACGAAGACCTCGGCGTCGAACGGCGCCAGATCGTCCACGCCCTCCCCCAGCCCGACGAGCTTCACCGGCACCCCGAGCTCGCGCTGCACCTGGACGACGATGCCGCCCTTGGCCGAGCCGTCGAGCTTGGTCAGCACGATCCCGGTGACGTCGACGACCTCGCGGAAGATCCGCGCCTGGGTGAGCCCGTTCTGACCGGTCGTGGCATCGAGGACCAGCAGCACCTCGCTCACCGGTGCCTGACGCTCGATCACCCGCTTGACCTTGCCCAGCTCGTCCATCAGACCGGTCTTGGTGTGCAGGCGTCCGGCGGTGTCGATCAAGACCACGTCCACCTCGCCTTCGATGCCGACCTTGACCGCCTCGAATGCCACGCTGGCGGGATCGGCTCCCTCCGCACCGCGGACCGTCGGCACGCCGACGCGACCACCCCAGGTCTCGAGCTGGTCGGCGGCAGCAGCACGGAAGGTGTCGGCCGCGCCCAGCAGGACCTCTTTGTCCTCCGCCACCAGGACGCGGGCGAGCTTGCCGACGGTGGTGGTCTTGCCGGTGCCGTTGACGCCGACGACCATCACCACCGCCGGGGTGTCACCGCGGTCGGCGTGGATCGTGCGGTCCATGGTCGGGTCGACCAGCGCGAGCAGTTCGCTGCGCAGGATCTCGCGCGCTTGGGCAGGGTCGGCCACGCCTTCGACCCGGAACCTGGTCCGGAGGTTGTCCACCAGCTCAGTGGTCGGCCCGACCCCGAGATCGGCGGTGATCAGGGTGTCCTCGAAGTCCTCCCAGGTCTCCTCGTCGATCCGGTCGCGAGACAGCAGCATCAACAGGCCACGGCCTAGGGCGTTGTTGGAGCCGGCCAGCCGACGACGGAGCCGGGCCAGGCGGCTCTCCGGGGCCTCGGGACGATCGAGCGGCAGCGGTTCGACGACCTCGTCGGTCAGCACCACTTCGCCGGCACCGGTGCCGGGCAACTCGTCGATCCCGGTGAGCCGAGGCCGATCGCGCAGGTCGACTCCGCCGCCATCCCGGTCACCGCTGTCCCGGCCGGCACCGCCGCCGCGCAGCTGTCGCTGCTCCTCGGCTCGGCGCAGCGCCGCGCGACGATTGACAGCTAGCAGCCCGACAAGAACGACGGCGGCCAGGATGATGCCGCCAACGATGTACCAGATGGTCATTGGATCCACCGGGTCATCTTAGGGGCGTTCGCACCCCGTTTCCTGAGGCGCCGCAGGCGGCCCCTTGCCGGTGGCGATCAGTGCGTGCGGATGAGCGAGCGCGGCGGCTCGCCCTCGCCGTTCAGGTGCCGGGCGACCCGCGCCATCTGATCAGTCAGCTTCGGCACGTGTTGGCTGCCGCGGCCCTGCATACCGAGCAGGACCACGCCGGCGATTCCGGCGGCGATAGTCAACACAACGATCATGGCAACGAGGATGGCAGTCATCTCGCACCTTTCGAGCAGTCGGCCACAAAGACAGTGCGGCCCGGGGAAGGTCACTGTCGGCGGGCACCGGCGATACCCGTACCCGCATCTTCATCCTGTCTAGCCGCCTGATGGCCGATCTCGTCACGCGTGTCGGCATCGGTTCGGTCACGATCACGCGCCGTCAGGCGACCGACACCGTCTCCCGTAGCCGCTGGGAGATCACGGCCGAAACGCCGTCGCCGCGCATCGTCACGCCGTACAGGGCGTCGGCGATCTCCATGGTGCGCTTCTGGTGGGTGATCACCAGCAGCTGACTGTTCTCCCGGAGCTCCTCGTAGATCTCCAGCAGCCGGCCGAGGTTGGTGTCGTCCAGCGCGGCCTCCACCTCGTCGAGGATGTAGAACGGACTGGGCCGGGCGATGAACAGTGCCACCAGGAACGCCACCGCGACCAGGGAACGCTCCCCACCGGACAACAGCGAGAGCCGCTTCACCTTCTTGCCCGGCGGTCGTGCCTCGACGTCGACACCGGTGGTGAGCCAGCTGCCCGGCTCGGTCAGCACCAGCCGACCCTCGCCACCGGGGAAGAGCCGGGCGAACACCCGCTCGAAGGCGGTCTCCACATCCGCGTACGCCTCGGCGAACACTTGCTCCACCCGGTTGTCGACCTCGGTGATGATGTCCATCAGGTCGGCGCGGGTCTTCTTCAGGTCGTCGAGCTGCTCGGCAAGGAACCGGTGCCGCTCCGCCATCGCGTCGAACTCCTCGAGCGCCAGCGGGTTGACCCGACCCAGCACGCCGAGGGCCCGCTCGGCGGCTCGCAGCCGCTTGGACTGCTGCTCGCGCACGTACGGCACCGGTGGCGGCACCTCGTCGTCCGGCTGCAGGGCGCTGCCGTCGGGCCTGGTCAGCACCGGCACGGGCTGGTCGGGACCATACTCGGCGACCAGGGCCTCCGGCTCCAGCCCGAGCTCGCTCATCGCCTTCTCGGTGAGCTGCTCCAGCCGCATCCGCTGCTCTGCGCGGGCCATCTCGTCACGGTGCGCGCTGTCGACCAGGGACTCGAAGTCGTGAGTCAGCGTACGAAGTCGCCGCCGAATCTCGGACAGTGCGGCCTCGGCATCGGTCCGGGCTGCGTCGGCGGCTGCCCGCTCCTCTCCGGCGAGCACGATCGACGCCTCGATCCGGCTTGCGAGTTGGCCCGCACCCGCGTGCACCCCACGGGCGACCGCCGCCTCACGCAGCATCCGCTCCCTGCGGGCCTGCGCCTTGGCGCGGGCCTGTCGCTCGTGCTGGGCAGCACGACGCAGTGCGTCTGCTCGACCGGACAGCGCCCGGACCCGCTCCTCCATGGTGCGCAGCGCGAGCCGCGCGTCCATCTCCGCACTGCGAGCGACCCGGGCGGCCTCCGCCAGCCGGTCCCGCTCCGCCGGGTCCGGTTGCTCTTCCTCCGGGGCTTCCTGAGCCAAGGCCAGCCGATGCTCGAGATCGGCCAGGCCACTGAGATCTCGGTCCCTGGCCTCCTCGGCCTTCGCGATCCCGTGCAGCAGTCGCTCGGCTTCGCCGTGTGCAGAGCGGGAGGCCGAGCTCAGCTGGCCGAGCTCCTCGGCCACCGCCGCCATGGCCGCATCCGACTCGTGCAGTCGAGCCAGCGTGGCGTCCACCGCCTCGGCGGCGAGCCGAAGCCGCTCGGCCAGCTCGGTCTGTGCGAAGCGCAGCCGCTCGCAGTGATGGTTGGCCTCGGCCAGTCGGCGCTCGGCATCGTCGACCGCGGCTTGCACCTCGATCAGGCTCGGCTGCGCCGATGAACCGCCGGCCGCGAAATGGGTGCTCAGCACATCGCCGTCGCTGGTCACCGCCGTGAGATCCGGCAGCCGCTCGACCAGGGAGCGGGCAGCCGGCAGATCCGGCACCACCACAACCTTGCGCAGCAGTCGACCGATGGCACGGGCGATCTCGACCGGCGCCTCCACCACGTCCACGGCATAGACGACGCCCTCGGGCAGCACCGGCCAGGTGTCGCGGTCATCCGGCTCGCGCTGGCCGGCGAGCAGCAGCCCGGCGCGACCCAGATCCTCGGTCTTGAGGTGGTCGACTGCACCCAGTGCGGCGTCGATCCCGATCACTGCCACGGCATCGGCCGCAGCACCAAGGGCCGCGGCAACCGCGGTCTCATGACCCTCGTGCACGGTGACCAAGGCCGCCACCGAACCGAGCAGCCCGTCCACGGTGTCGGTGGCCGCCAACAGCGCGCCGGAGGCATCCTTCCGATTCAGGCCGACCTGCAACGCCTCCAGCCGGGCGGCCAGCGCCGCCCGCTCCTGGCCGGCGGCAAGCTCCTCGGTCCGCAGCGCGGCCAACTCGGCCTCCACCGCGTGCTGGGTCTCCAGCGCTTCCTCGTGTGCGGAGTCCAGACCGAGCTCACTGTCGTCCAGCCCGGCCACCTGGGTCTCCAGCACCGTGAACGCCCGGGTCGCCTGCTCGGCGCGGCCAGCGGCCTCACCGTGAGCGGCAGCGAGCCGGCCGATCTCGGCGTTGGCCGCCTCGGCGCGGCTGCGCAGCGAGTTGACCTGCCCGGTCAGCCGGGCCAGACCCTCGCGACGGTCGGCAGCAGCCCGGACCAGCGCCGCCAGCCGGGCATCTTCGCGCTGATGGGCGGTCTCGGTCTCGGTCCGGTGCGTGGTCGCGTCCTGCAGCACCTGGCTGCGGGCAGCGACCTCACGGGCCAGCTCCGCCTCTTGAGCGGCGACCGCCTCGGCTTCCCGGTCGAGCTCATCGGGATCGCGGCCGACCCGGGTTTCTCCCGGATCGTTGTCGGCGTTGCGCATCCGCTCCCGGGCGATCGACATCGTCGAGGCGACCCGCTCCTTGAGTGCGGCCAACGAATACCAGGTCTCCTGGGCGAGATTCAGCCGCGGTACGCAGGCGCGTACCGTCTGTTCGGCCTCGATCTCGGTCTCCCGCGCAACCTCGAGCGCCTGCTCCAGTTCCAGCCGCCGCTGTCTCATCGCCCGCTCGTCGGCCAGGTCGGACGCCATCGACAACTGCACCTGGACCAGGTCGTCGGCGATCAGCCGGGCTTTCGCATCGCGGACCTCAGCCTGGATGACGGCAGCCTTGCGGGCTACCTCCGCCTGCCGACCGAGCGGCTTGAGCTGGCGCCGGATCTCGGTGATCAGGTCCTGCAGCCGGGTCAGGTTGCCCTCACACGCCTCCAGCTTGCGCAGCGCCTTCTCCTTGCGCTTGCGATGCTTGAGAACCCCGGCCGCCTCCTCGATGAACCCGCGCCGCCCCTCGGGCGTGGCCTGCAGGATCGAGTCGAGCTGACCTTGGCCGACGATGACGTGCATCTCTCGGCCGATACCGGAGTCGCTGAGCAGTTCCTGGACGTCCAACAGCCGCGCCGAGTGGCCGTTGATGGCGTACTCGGAGCCGCCGTTGCGGAACATCGTCCGCGAGATGGTGACCTCGGTGTAGTCGATCGGCAGCGCACCGTCGGTGTTGTCGATGGTCAGCAGCACCTCGGCGCGACCCAGCGGGGCCCGTCCGGAGGTGCCGGCAAAGATGACGTCCTCCATCTTGCCGCCGCGCAGTGATTTCGCACCCTGCTCGCCCATCACCCAGCTGAGGGCGTCCACGACATTGGACTTGCCGGACCCGTTCGGGCCGACGACGCAGGTGATCCCCGGCTCGAAGTTGAGCGTGGTTGCGGAGGCGAAGGACTTGAACCCGCGCAACGTAAGGCTCTTGAGATACACCACGGACCTTTCGTCCGGCTCGATCGGCTGGCGGTTGACGGCGGGAAGGCAGATTCACCCTAGCTGTGGTTCTCCGAAAGGCTTCGGATTCCCGCCTCGGTGTCGTAGGTTGTCACCAGGACCGGTCCGGATCGAGTCCCCGGGCCCCAAAGAAAATTGCCTTCTCGGAATACCGTTCGGCTGGAGCCGCGTCGCGCCACTCGCCGCGAGGCGACCACCGGACCGGTCCCATCACTTGCCCCGGGTCACTGACCGCTGGAGACAGGCTCCTTCGGCGAGGTCGACTGCTGCTTGTCGCGCCCACGGACCGCGGAGAAGGTCCATACCTTGTTCAGCAGGAACGACAGTGGCGTGACGAACGCGATCGCGATCAGCTGGGCCCAATACAGCCGGGTCCGGAAGCCCGTCGAGTCGTCGAAGAAGGACGTGGACAGCGCTACCGGCGAGTTGGGATGCAACAGCAGGGTCAAGATGCCGAGGTTGGCGACCAGCGCCATCAGACCCACCGCCAGGAAGGGCAGGTATTCCTTCCACCAGCTCGCGTGATCACTGCTCTTGAAGGTCCACCACCGGTTGAGCTGGAAGTTCCACAGGTTCGCCACCAGGAAGGCGATGGTGGAGAAGACGTGATACCAGCGGATGTTGAAATCGGTCAGCGGCAGATCGATGGCCACCGCATGCGCGTCGGCCCCGAACTTGTTCAGCAGGATCAGCACGAACATGTTGACCAGCACACCGGAGCCACCGACCAGGCCAAAACGGAGCAACAGCTTCCAGTTGTGGCCGTGCCGGACGAACAGGTAGTGGCGAAGACGTTTCACGATGTGATCAGCGTAGTCGCCGCCAACGCACAGGCCCGAGTCGGCGCAGCGTGATGTTCACCATTCACTCAGGACCCAGCTCGAGACCCATTAGTCCGTGTCCCGTAAACGATCGGGGCTGGGTGCGGTAGGCAGTTGGTGTGCATGATCGTCATGACTTGACCGATGCCCAGTGGGCGGCGTTGGAGCCGTTGCTGCCCAGTGGTGGGGCGCGGCGTGGCCGGCCGTGGGCCGATCACCGCAGGGTGGTCGATGGTGTCTTGTGGCGGACCCGGACCGGGTCGCCGTGGCGGGATCTGCCGTCGTCGTATGGGCCGTGGAAGACGGTGTACAACCGGCATCGGCGCTGGTCGGGCGACGGCACCTGGGAGGCGGTGTTGGCCGAGTTGCAGCGGGGCTGTGACGTTGGGGAGTCGCCGTGGTCGGTCGGGGTCGACTCGACGGTGGTCCGGGCTCATCAAGACGCTGCCGGCGCCCCGCATCTGCCCCCGGCCGATGTGGCGGCAGAGCGGCTGGCGGTCGCCTTGGACGACCATGTCACGCGGGCGGCCGCGCGTCCCACAGGGGGCAGGATCGAATTACAAGAAATCGGCCGATCCCGGGTCGGATCCGCCGCCTGATCCTCCACCAGGCAAGGCGAAACCGGCCGATCGTGAGGCACTGGGCCGCTCCCGGGGCGGCCTGTCGACCAAGGTCCACCTGGTCGCCGACCAGCGGTGTCGGCCGCTGGCGTTGGTGACCACGGTCGGGCAGCGCCACGACGCGGTCGCCTTCGAGCTCGTCTTGGGCAAGCTGGCTGTGCGCCGACCGGGTCCAGGCCGGCCCCGGACCCGGCCCGACTATGTGCTGGCGGACAAGGCGTACTCCTCCAAGGCCATCCGCCAGCATCTCGCCAAGCGAGGGATCAAGGCCGTGATCCCAACCAAGGCCGACCAGGACGCCGCCCGTGCCCGTAAGGGCTGCCGGGGCGGCCGACCGCCAGCGTTCGACCCCGACCGCTACAAGGGCCGCAACACCGTCGAACGCGCCGTCAACAAGCTCCGCGCCACCCGCGCGGTGGCCACTCGCTACGACAAACGCGACTACATGTACCGCGGCACCCTCGCCGTCGCCTCCATCCGGATCTGGCTACGCGATCCCGTACTCAACCATTTACAGGACACGCCCTAGTCCGTGATGGGAATTTGTCCCTCAATCCCAAGTCCGACCTTGTCCTGCGCGACGCCGTCAACAACGGACTGATCCCAGTCATCGACCGTTGCCCCGGCGGTAACGCTCGAGCATCTGCTCCCCCGCCGCCGGCCCCGCCGTGAAGACGAAACGGGGGTCGGACACGGGAAGGCCTGTCGCGGTGTCGATGACGGCCGGCTCGACCTCGCGCCCGGTCCCCGTGTCGACGAGGATCATCGCCCGGTCCTCCGGCGCGAGCTGCGCGTTGCGCCACGCGGCCATCGCCACCAGGATCGGCCGCAGCGACCGGCCGAAGTCGGTTAGCACGTACTCGTGCCGGACCGGGCGCTCCTGGTAGGCGCGCTTGACCAGCACGCCGCTGTCGACCAGCGCCTTGAGGCGCGAAGTGAGCATGCTCGACGACAGCCCGATGTTCGCCTCGAACTGGTCGAAGCGGGTGTAGCCGTCGAAGCAGTCGTGGAGGATCAGGATCGTCCACCACTCCCCGACGTACGACATGGCCGTCGACAGCGGGCACTCCCGGTCCTCGGCGCGGACGCGTGCTGACACAGGCTCCTCCTGGGACTCGTTCGACCGGACGCCGGTCGACACGTCCGACGGGTTACTGCTACTTTAGCAGTCATGGTTACTTTCAAAACCGCAGTCACTAAGGACGGCGGTTCGCCCACGGCTCGGCGCGCAGTCGTCACCGGAGGGACCCGCGGCACCGGGGCGGCCGTCGTCCGCGCCCTCTGACCACTCAGTCCGACCAGAATCGACAGGAGAGCACTATGACCACCGAGATCACCGCCTACGACCCCACCCGACTCCCCGCGCCCGTGCTGAGCTACCTCGACGCCCGCGACGAGAACCGCTACGCCGACGCCCGCGTGCTCTTCGCACCCGCCGCCACCGTCCTCGACGACGGACGCACCTACCAGGGCACCGACGAGATCGGCGCATGGATCGAGCGCTCCTCCGACGAGTACGAATACACGGCCACCCGCATCGGGCAGCGCACCGACGACGAGTCGAGCATCACCGTGCAGATCCGGCTCGACGGGAACTTCCCCGGCGGCACCGTCACCCTCCGGTACCAGTTCGAGCTCGAGGAGGACCAGATCACCCGTCTGGAGATCGAGGTCTGAGACCTTCATTTCCGGAACTGACACCTGGGCTGCAGCGGCCGAGTGCAGCCCGAAGATTGCGGGTCGCTCCAACCATGTTTGCTGGCGGACCGGGCAGAAGCGCCCAGATGCCGATTCGATCTAGCGTTTTCGCTGGCAGGACGGGCAAAAGTAGCTTGAGCGATTCATGAACGCCTCTCGCTTGATCGGCCTGCCGCAACGATCACAGGGCTCGCCCTCACGTCCGTACGCGTGCAGGGACCGGTCGAAGTAGCCGCTGTCGCCGTTGACGTTGACGTACAACGCGTCGAAGGAGGTGCCGCCGACCGCCAGTGCCTCGGTCATCACCTGGGCCGCGGCGGTCAGCACATTGACGGCGGCACGGCGCGACATCGTGTCGGTGGCCCGGGCGTAGTGCATCCGTGCCTGCCACAACGCCTCGTCGGCATAGATGTTGCCGATCCCGGAGATCAACTGCTGGTCGAGCAGCGCGCGTTTGATGCCGGTCCGCTTGCGTCGCAGCCGAGCGACGACCGCATCCAGGTCGTACTCGGGGTCGAGCGGATCGCGTGCGATGTGCGCAATCTCGGGCGGCAACTCGGCTCCGCCCTCGGACAGTGACAGCCCGCCGAACATGCGCTGGTCGACGAACCTCAACTGCAGTCCGCCATCAGCCCCGTCGGTGAAGTCGACCAGCACTCGGGTGTTGCGCTGCAACGGCGCGTCGGCAGCGTGGAACCGGAACTGTCCACTCATCCCCAGGTGGGCGAGCAGCGCATCGCCATCGGCAAAAGGGAGCCAGAGGTATTTGCCGCGACGCCGCGGCTCGGTGAAGGTACGGCCGGCCAACTGGGCAACGAAGTCATCGGGTCCCGGCAGATGCCGTCGAAGCGGGCGAGGATGCAGGACTGTGACCTGGGCGATGGTCCGGCCGGTCAGCCCGCCGGCCAACCCACGGCGGACCGATTCAACCTCGGGAAGCTCAGGCACCGATCGCGGCGAAGGCCTGAGCTGCCGCCTTCTGCTCGGCTTCCTTCTTGTTCCGGCCGGTGCCGGGACCGTATGTCTGGTCGCCGACCACCACGGTGGCGGAGAAGGTCTTGGCGTGGTCGGGCCCGGATTCGCTGACCACATAGACAGGCACGCCGTGACCACCGAGAGAGGCGACCTCCTGCAGGCTCGTCTTCCAGTCCAGGCCGGCGCCCCGGGTGGCGGCATCGGCCATCAGCGCGTCGAACAGGTGGTGGACGAGCACGCCGGCGCCGGTGATGCCGTGCTCCAGGAAGACCGCGCCGATCACCGCTTCCATGGTGTCGGCCAGGATCGAGGATTTCTCCCGGCCGCCGGTGCTGTCCTCGCCCCGGCCCAGATGAATCCGCCCGCCCAACTGCAGGCCACGGGCGACATCGGCGAGCGCACGCGAGTTGACCACCGCAGCGCGCAGCTTGGCGAGCTGGCCTTCGGAGAGATCGGGATAGGAAATGAACAGATGCTCGGTCACGATCACCCCGAGCACCGAGTCACCGAGGAACTCCAGCCGCTCGTTCGTCGGAATTCCGCCCTGCTCGTACGCGTATGAGCGGTGGGTCAGGGCGCGATCGAACAACTCGTCGGCGACCGTGAGCTGCAGTCGAGCCAGCACGTCAGCGATCGGCTCGGCAATTGGAGCCGCCGGAGACAACACCGACCCCGAGGATCGCTCCTCGGAGTCGGTTGAGTGCTGGTCAGTCAAGACCGTCAGGACTCCAGGACCTGACGACGGCTGGCGCGCGGGCCATACTGACCGCATGACGGGCACGCGGTGTGCGGCAGGTGCTTCTCCCGGCAGGCCGGGTTGGTGCAGGTGACCAGAGCCGGGGCCGACGCCTTCCACTGGGAACGGCGATGCCGCGTGTTGCTGCGTGACATGCGCCTCTTCGGGACGGCCACGATCTTCTCCTCATTCGTTTGCTGAGCTGTGGTGTGCTCTTCCGAGCAACCGGCACATTCTAGGACGTTTCGGCGTCAGTTTCGAACTGAGCCAGTTTGGCCCAACGCGGATCGACCGATTCATCGTGAGAGTGGTCCTGAACGGTGTTGAGATCCAGACCGCAATCGGGACACAGCCCCTGGCAGTCGGGTCGGCAGACGGGCTGGAAGGGCAGCTCCAACACGATGGCGTCGCGGAGCACCGGCTCGAGGTCGGCCAACTCACCGTCGAGGTGCGACGCCTCCTCGTCGGTTGCCTCGCTCTCGGCGTAGGTGAACAACTCCTGGACGTCGACCTCGACCTCGTCGTGTACGGGAGTCAGGCATCGGACACACTCCCCCACCAGCGGCGCCGAGGCGGTGCCGGTCACCAGCACACCCTCGACCACGGCTTCCAGACGGAGGTCCAGTTCGATCGGCGAGCCCTCCGGTACCCCGATCACCGCGATCCCGAGGTCCTTGGGCGCTTCGACGGTGGTCTGCACCGTACGCAGTTCGCCGGCCCGGCGAACGAGGTCGTGAGTGTCGAGGACCAGTCCGGAATTCCGATCAGGATGGTGACCGTGCCGTGGCGAATGCCCGTGGTGAGACGAGTGGTCGTGCTGTGCTGAAGGAGTCACGAATCCGAGATCCCCAGGTCGGCTGTGGTACCGGCACCGGCGCCAGCCTCGGCACCTTCGGACTCGCTGTCCTCGTGTCGAGGGCGATCGAGGTTGCTGCGCTCCGCCAGCCGGGCCCGCGCCGTGCGTACCTGACTGGTCGTGCGCGCCAGCACGGACTCGAAGCTCGCCATCCGGGAGTCAACGAAGGCGTCCGCCTCCCGACGTAGCTCCGCCGCATCGGACTCGGCAGTCGCGATGATCTCGGCCGCCTTGACCTCGGCGGCTTTGACCACCTCGGTCTCGCCTGCGATCTCCGCGGCCTTGACCTTCGCCTCCTCGGTGATGCGCTCCGCCTCGGCCTCGCCGGCGGCCACCGCATCGCTCGAGTTCTCGATCACGTCCTGCGCCTCGGCGATCTCGTCGGGCAGGTTGTCGATCACGTCATCGATCGCGGCGAGCACGTCTTGCCGGTTCACCACGCACGACGCCGACATCGGCATCGAGCGCGCGTTCGCCACCAGCTCCCGCAGCGCGGCGAGCTTCTCCTCGGCAGTCTTCTGATCGGCCATGTGTCCCTACCTCGTTACGACTCAAACGACCTAGAGCGTAGTACGCGGCTTTCACTCGTGACCGACGAACATCGCTCGGCGGCAGTTGGCGGTGTGAACACTTCAGACTTGGGTCTGGTGCCTGGCCCTGGGCTCAGTGTCAGATCCGTTCGGCCAAGCGCTCGGTGATCCGGTCGAGTACGCCTGGCGACACGAACGGGGAGATGTCACCGCCCAGCGAGGCGACCTCGCGGACCAGGCTCGAGGACACATACGACAGGTGTGGCGCGGTCGGCAAGAAGGCGGTGTCCACGCCGGTCAGCTTGCGGTTCATCTGCGCCATGGCCAGCTCGTAGTCGTAGTCGCCCCCGGAGCGCAATCCCTTGACGATGACGTCGATCTCCTGGTCACGGCAGAAGTCCACCAGCAGTCCGGAGAACAGCGTGACGTGCACCGACGGCCACTCGACGCAGGCCTCCTCGATCATCGCCACCCGCTCGGACGGGGTGAAGAGCCCTCGCTTGCTCATGTTCGAGCCGACCGCGATCACCACGCTGTCGTAGAGGCTCGCAGTCCGCGCGAAGATGTCGAGATGCCCCAGGGTCACGGGGTCGAAGGATCCGGGGCAGACTGCGCGGCTCACGTGCGCGAACCTACCGAGTCGCTTACCGAGGTCCTAGCCCGCCCCGAAATAGAGCACCGTCTCGCCGTACTTCTTCTCCCAGGTGTCGCTCAGCGCGTCCGGCCAGTGCGGAGCGGGCTCCCGGCTGGACCGCTCGAGCACGACCAGCCCCTCGCCGGTCAGCCAGTCGTTGGCGACCAGATCACGCAGAATCGCCTCGATCGCGCCGTTGGCCAGCTCGTAGGGCGGGTCGAGGAACACGATGTCGAACGGATAGGGCGACTGGCGTCGCACCAGGTCCTGGATCGCATCGCGGCGAATCTCGACCTCGAGGTCGACCGCGGCCACATTCTGCTCGATGGTGCGCAGCGCTCGCCGGCTGGACTCGACCAGCATGACCGGCGCTGCCCCACGACTGGCCGCCTCGAGACCGACCGCACCGGAACCCGCGAACAGGTCACAGAAGGCCCAGCCCTTCAGCGCGACATCCGCCGGCCCGGACGACCCGCCGGTCCACGACGCCAGGGACGAGAACAGCGCCTCCCGCACCTTGCTGCTGGTCGGCCGCGTCTGATCCCCGGGCGGCATCGTGAGCCGACGCCCACCGCGCGATCCCGCGATGATCCTGGTCATCAGTGCCTCTCGGGAGTTGAAACCGTGACATTCCCGTGGCTCAGCGACCCATCGGACCGCGACACGCCGGTCTGCGGCCGTTGAGACCCGCGGTTGTCACGGATAGTGCAGCACACCCGACGCTCAGAGGTCCTCATGTTCGCTCCAACCAGTCGCCGGCGGCACGCTGCTCCACCGCATCGACGATCCCAGCCAACCCGGGATCGGTCAGCTCAGGGTCCTTGGACAGGCACGTGGTGGCCAGGTCCCGGGTATAGGTGATCAGATCTTCGTCCTCCAGCACCCGGATGTGCCGCAAGCTGGACCGGATGCCAGACTGCTCGGCCCCGAGCACATCACCCTCACGTCGCTGCTCCAGGTCGACCCTCGCCAGGGCGAAGCCGTCCCGGGTACGCGCCACCGCAGCCAGCCGCTCGGCAGCGGGCGAGTCCGGTGGAGTGCCGGTCAGCAGCAGGCAGATCCCCGGGTGCGCCCCGCGGCCGATCCGGCCACGCAGCTGATGCAGCTGCGAGATGCCGAACCGGTCCGCGTCGCAGATCACCATCGCCGAGGCATTGGGCACATCAACACCGACCTCGATCACGGTGGTCGCGATCAGCACATCGACCTGGCCGGCGACATAGCGGGACATGATGTCGTCCTTCTGGTCCGCCGGCAGCCGACCATGCAGCATCTCGACGCGCAGGTCGGCCATCGGCCCCGCGGTCAGCTGGGCATACACATCCTCCACCGCAGCCCCCGCGTCGTCCTCTTCCGAGCCGCTCGTGGATTCGACGCTGATCCGCGGACACACCACGTATGCCTGGCGGCCCTCGGCGACCTCCTCGATCACGCGCTGCCAGGTACGCCGCAGCCAGCTGGGGTGCGAGGTGTAGTCGACCACCACTGTCGACACGTCGGCCCGGCCCGCCGGGACCTCGGTCAGCGTCGAGGTCTCCAGATCGCCGAAGACGGTCATCGCGACGGTGCGCGGGATCGGGGTCGCGGTCATCACCAGCGTGTGCGGTCGCTGCTGCGCCTTCGCCGCCAGCGCCGCGCGTTGCTCGACACCGAACCGGTGCTGTTCGTCGACCACCACCAGCCCGAGGTCCGCGAACTGGGTGCCCGAGGTCAGCAGCGCATGGGTGCCGATCACGATCCCGGCCCCACCCGAGGCCGCGGCCAGGGATGCCTCGCGTCGTCGCGCGGCCGGCATCGAGCCCGTGATCAAGGTGACACCGGTGCCGACCTCGCCGGAGCTGAACAGGTCGCCGCCGGCCAGGTCGCCGAGCATCGCAGTGATGGTCCGATGATGCTGCACAGCCAGCACCTCGGTCGGCGCCAGCAGCGCCGCCTGGCCCCCGTTGTCGATCACGGTCAGCATCGCCCGCAGCGCGACCACGGTCTTGCCGGAGCCGACCTCGCCTTGCAGCAGCCGCTGCATCGGGTGCGGCGCGGCCAGGTCGGCGAACAGCTGCGCACTGATCTCCTGCTGCCCCTTGGTCAGCTCGAACGGGAGCCGCGCGTCGAAGGCGTCCAGGAGTCCACCGCTGACTCGGGGCCTCGGCACGGCGCCGTCGGCCGCAGCCAGTGCGCGTCGACGCGCCATGGCCAGCTGCAGTCCGAACGCCTCGTCGAACTGGATCCGGTGTCGAGCGGCGCGGATGTCCTCCTCGTTCTCGGGCCGGTGAATAGCCCGGTACGCCGCCGGCTGACCGATCAGATCCGCCTCCTGCCGGAGCCAGGCCGGCAGTGGGTCAGCCATCCCTTCCAGCCGCTCCAGAGCCAAGGAGACGCAGTTGGCGATGGTCCAGGTCCGCAGTTTCGCGGTCGCCGGATAGAGCCCGATCCAACCGGATGCGCCGGCGACCTTGCCCAGGTCGAGATTGCGCTGTGCGCCACCGATGACGTTGCCGTCGGCATCGACGATCACGAAATCGGGATGGGTGAGCTGCGGCTGTCCCTGAAAGGCGCCGACTTTGCCGGCGAAGATCCCGCGGGCACCGACGTGCAGCTGCAGGTGCCAGTAGTCGACCAGATGCTTGGCGCCGAAGAACGTCAGATTGAGCTCGCCACGACCGTCTGTGATGACCGCCTGCAACCGGAACTTGCCCGCTCCCCGGCCAGAGCGCATCGGAAGCACCGTGGCCTGCCGGACCCGGGCAAGCACGGTGACCTCCTCGCCCTCGGTCAGATGGTTGAGATCGCTGAGCTCGGTGCCTGACACATAGCGCCGCGGCAGGTGCAGCATCAGGTCGCCGACGGTCTTGACCTTCAACGCCTCGAATGCCTTCGCGGTCTTGCCACCGAGCACGTCAGTCAGCGGCAACTCCAGCGGCGCCGTCACTCGAGCCCCAGCAGCAGTGGATAGCGCGTCTGACCACCGTCCACGACCTCGGCCTCCACCGGCGGCGACCAGGCCTGGATCCTGGCGAGCAGTGTCTCGACCAGCCGATCGTCGGCATCATGGCCCCGCACGATCGTGACCAGCTCTCCCCCGCCGGAGGTCAGCAGCCGTTCGAGCACGCGCCACGCGACCTGGCCGAGGTCATCGCCGATCTCGACGAAATCGCCGTCGACCAGACCAAGCACGTCGCCGACCTCGCAGCGACCGGCCATGGTCATCGCCGGGCTCTCCGCGATGGTGACGGCCCCGTGCCGGGTATGACCGGCGGTGCTGCTCATCGCGACCACCGCCGAGTCGAATGCCGCCTCCGGCTCGTGCACGGCCAGCGCCGCCAGCCCCTGCACCTGTGACACGGTCGGGATCACCGCGACCCGGCGACCCTGCGCCCGCAGTTCGCCGGCCAGATGGCTGGCGATCTCGAGCGACTCCATGTCGTTGGGCAGCACCACCACCTCGCCGCACGCCTGCTGCAGCACCGCGGCCAGCTCAACGACGGTGACGTGCGCGGTGGCCGGCACCAAAGGAATGCCGCCCAGCGCGGTCACCGCCGCCGCCAGGCCTGGCCCGGCGACCACGGCCACCACGTCCCGCTCGGTGACCGATCCGACATTCGGCGGCAGTGCCGTGATCCGGATCTGGCTCAGCCGCCCGAACGGCAGGCCGGCCTCGATCGCGGCCCCCGCATCCGCCAGGTGCACATGCACCTGGGCCACCGTCCTGTCTCCCACGACGACCACACTGTCACCGAGGTCTGACAGTCGCTCCCGCAACGTGTCCAGGTCGTCCGGGCCGGTGCCACGCAGGGCGTACATGACCTCGTACTCCGCAGGTTGCTCGACCGGCTGACGCTTGCCGGTATGCGGAGTCGGCTGCTCGGGCAATGGCTCGGCGACCGGTCCACCGAGCACCTCGACCAGCACGTCCAACAGCAGCACGTACGCTTGCGCGCCGGCGTCCACGACGCCCGCTTCCGCCAGCCTGGAGAGCTCCAGCGGAGTCCGTGCCAATGCTTCGGCAGCCGCGTCCCGAGCCAGCTGGGCGACGGCCAACACATCGGCCACACCGTCCTTCACCGACTGCTCTGCCGCCGCAGCAGCGGCGCCGGCCACGGTCAGAATCGTGCCGGCGACGGGTCGGGCGACCGCCCGGCGACCGGCGAGAGCCACGATCTTGAGCACGTCCGCCAGGCCACGCGCCGGCTTCACCGGCACGACCGGGCCGGACCGTTCCAGTGCCCGGCTCAGGCTGATGATCATCTCCGCGACGATCGCGCCGGAGTTGCCGTGGGCGGACAGCACCGCGGCCCGGACGACCACATCGGCAGGGCTGAGATCGTCTTGCGATTCGGCCCATGCGTCCTCCGCAACCTCGCCGCCGAGATAGCTGGTGATCCCGGTCAGCGTCTGCTGCAGATTGGTGCCGGTGTCGGAGTCTGGCACCGGAAATACGTTGATGGCGTCCAGACCGGCCGCCGACTGCGTGATGATCTCCGTGCTACGTTCCAGCCAGGTCAGGCACAGGCGCCAGATCTCCGGTGGAGCGAGGCCACTCACGCCACCGTTCGATGCGACCGCCGAAGACACCCGGCTACCTTATGCGGATTCGCGTTCTCTCGCCTGCGTCGGGTACTCTCTTCAGGTTGCCCAGATGGGCGACGACCATGAATTCCGTGTCAAATGCTCGAGTATGTGGGAGTGAACTCCAGTGGCTGCCGTATGTGACGTCTGCGCAAAGGGCCCCGGCTTCGGCCACAACGTGCCCTGGTCGAAGAAGAAGACCAACCGCCGCTGGAACCCGAACATCCAGCGCGTCCGCGCCGTGGTGGCGGGCGCCCCGAAGCGCCTGAACGTGTGCACCTCCTGCCTGAAAGCCGGCAAGGTCACCCGCTGACCCTCTGACGCTCCCCGTCACCCAGGACCTGTCCCGACGGGACAGGTCCTTTTGGCGTTGTCTCATGCCTGAGGGCGTTCCCATAACGCAGCGATAGGCACCGCCAGCATCCGGTCGCCGAACGACAGAGTCTCAGCGCCCGCATACAGAACCACGCCGACGACCAGGTCCGTGCCGATTCGGGCGGACAGATGCCGGATGCCCGCAAAGTCCTCGCCACGAACCATGGTCGACGCCTTCACCTTGATCGCCACCACCTGACCACGCCGATTCTCGATCACCGCATCGACCTCGACCTGGTCCTTGGTGCGGTAGTGAAACAGGTCGGCGAGCTGCGCTGACCAACTGAGCTGACGCGCCAGCTCACTGAGGACGAACCCTTCCAGCAGACCGCCCAACTGCCCGTCCGGACGACCGAGACTGCTCTCGTCGTGGCCGAGAGCGGCGGCCGCGAGGCCCGAGTCGACATAGGCGACCTTGGGCGTGCGGACGGCGCGAGCGCTCGGACTCCGCGCCCAGGCCGGGATCCGCTTGATGAGGAACACCTCCTCGAGCAGGGTGAGGTAGCGCTCCACTGTTCGCTGACTCAGACCCAGCGGGCCGGCCAGCGAACCCGGCACCAACAACTGGCCCGATCGAGCAGCGACGAGTCGAGTCAGGGCCCTGAGCTCAGCACCCCGCTGCACATCCATGAGCTGGATGACATCCCGGTTGACCAAGTCGGCCAGATAGCTCTCGAAGAAGCGCGTACGACGGCGAGGAGTGCGCGCGACAGCCTCGGGGAAGCCCCCACGCACGATTCGACTGACGTAGCCCGATCGAGTCTCCGACGTTCGGTGCCGGAAGGCCGGGCCGAGTTCGAAGATCGCATCCACGAACCCGTCCGGACCGTCGTCGATCTCACCTTGCGCCAGTGGCCACAGCTCAACGGTCTCCATCCGACCCAGCAGCGTGTCTGGCAGTGCCTTCAGACCCAGCACCCGCGCCGACCCGGTGAGCAGGAACTGACCAGGTCTCAGGTCGGTATCGACCCGTTCCTTGATCGCCAGCAGCAACTCGGGAACCCGCTGGATCTCATCGATGACCAGCAGCCGATCACTGGTCACGAACGTCGGCGGGTCGAACACAGCCGCCTGACGTACGGCACCACGGTCCAGAGTGCGAAACTCCGCGTCACGACTGCGGCCGATCAGCCCGACCAGGGTGCTCTTGCCGCACTGTCGAGCGCCGTTGACCAGGACGACTCGTGTGTCGGCCAACGCCCCGGTCACCCGGTCGGCAGCATGCCGTGGCAGCAGCCGACCCAGTGGAATCTGCCCTGCCATAGCTCAATTCTAGCGGGCATGAGTTCAGTTTGGCCGCTCCCTTCAGTTCAGTTTGGTCGCACCTCCGAGTTCGGTTTGGTCGCATGCATGAGTTCAGTTTGGTCGCCGCTCGGCGGCGATGCACTCCAGGTCGGCGACGAAGGCGGCCGTCCCCGGGGCGGCGGCGATCTGCTGTGCGATGGCCCGGCTCGCTCGTCGATAGCGCTCATCGGCCAGCACCTTGCGTACGCCCCGGCCGATCGCTGCCGGCGTCGGGTGCCCGGTCCGGAGATTGACCCCCACCCCGGACCAGGCGATCCGCGCCGATCCCTCCACCTTGTCCTGGGTGTCTCCCGCCACGACCATCGGTACGCCGTGCGCCAACGCCTCCTGAACGCCCCCGTACCCGCCGTTGGTGACGAAGACCGCGACGTGCGGCATCAGGTCGGCGTACGGGACGAAATCGGTGACCACCGTGTTCCACGGGACCTGCCGCAACGAGCCGATCTGCCGCCGGTCGGCGCGACCCAAGGTGGCGACCACGGTCATCGGTTCCGTCGCGAGCGCCGCCGGCCAGCACGGTGAGCATTCGGTTGCGGACCCGTCCGAGCGGACCCGGCCAGGGCGCGACGCCGAGACCGAACGGCGCCGTGTCCACGCTCGACACGGGCATCGGAAAGAAGCTGGCCATCACCAGTGGCGGCCCACTCGGCAGGGTGGGAAGCAGCAGCGATCCCATGAAGGTGGGATCGGTGACCACGACATCGCAGGGCTAGGCCGCCAGCGCCTCGCGTATGGCGGCGAACTGAGCCGGTGCCGGGCGGATGAAATAGCGGCCCAACGCCTCGTTCAGAGCTCGGATACCGCGTGGCCCGTGAGCACGGGGCCGACGTGAGACTCGGCCGGGCTGATGCAGACGAGTGCCGCTGGCATGGCCTCAGTATTCCGCTCGGGAGTATTCCGCTCGGGAGCTACGGCGTGTTGTCGTAGCCGCCGATGCTGGCACCAAACCGGGCCGCACCGCCCGGCACCCCACCGGAACCGGGCAGCCACGACCGCGACGCATAGCCGGACGAGTTGTAGGTGATCAGGTGCACCCGCCCGGTCCCGTGGTAGGGACTGCCGACCGCGAACACGTTCTCGTTGTCGGCCTGGATCGCGCTCAGCGCATACCCGTAGCGGCCGCCGGTCGTCCGAGCTCCGGCCGCACCCGCCGAAGCGGCGTCGTAGGCCTTGTCGTCGGCCGGGTTGCTCACCGAGAACACCTGAACGGAACCGGCGTCGGTCACCGAGCCGATGTCCTCGTACGGAATCGACACCGCCAACCGCAGTTTCGGTGCGTTCAGCAGTGCCACCCGGAACCCGAACCGGTCACCCTTTTCGGCCGTGCCGAGCACGCCTGCGGTGTTCTGGCTGATCGACTTCCCCGGAACCAGACCGGACCCAGTGCTGGAGAACAGCTGGACCGCACCGGCCGTCGTTCGGCTGCCGATGGCCTCGCCGGGCGCGCCGACCGCGACGTGCTGCTTTGAGCCCGGAGCGTAGCTGTCCACCACCGAGGTGGCCACGCTGCAGCCGAACAGATCACCGGTCTCGGCCGCACCCGGCACCCCGGGACTGTCCTGATTCCACGACTGCGAAGGAAAGACGTCCGGCGGGTAGTCATGGACGCCGTTGATCACCGTGACCGCTCCCGCGGAGTTGAGCTTGCCGATGTCCTCCCCCGGAGCGCCGACGACCAGGTCCCAGGAGCTGTAGGTGTTGATCAGGTCATAGCCGTACGCGAGCGAGAACCCGAACAGGTCACTGGATTCGCTGGTGCCGACCACCCCCGGCGTGCTCTGGGTGATCTCTCGCGGGAGGACGAGGATGGAGTCGGAGAACTGCAGGGCGTTGACCGCGCCGGTATCGACGGCCGCGCCCAGATCCTCGTACGGCGCACCGAACGCGACCACCGACGTGTCGTGGCCCAGGTTGTCCGCCGCCGCCACCGAGAAGCCGAACCGGTCGCCGGCCTCGACGACCCCGCCCGCCTGTGCCTGGGTCACCTGAGTCGGGCTGGTGCCCCCGTTCAGCCCGGCCAGCGATCCGTAGATCACGTGGCCGACGCCGGCATCGGTCGCCGCGCCGAGATCCTCGTACGGCGCAGCCACGACCACATCCAGGCAGGCATCGGTATCGACGTGCGCGGTCGCGACCGCCGCGCCGAACCGGTCCCCCGCCTCCGGGACCTGTCCGATGGTGGCCTGGGTCACGACCACCCGGCCGCCCTCACCGAGGCGCCCGTCGGCGTCGCCGTAGAGCACCACGATCCGGCCGGCCTGCGCCTGACCGGCCACGGTGGCCTCCGGATCACCCACCACGGCATCGGCGTACCCGTCGCCGTTGATGTCCAGCTCACCCGCCTCGTAGCAGGGTTCGACCGCCGCCTCGGCCGGCACGGGGACTTGCAGCAGACCGGCCGCCAAGCCGATGGCGACCAGGGTGCCCAACGACCGAGCCGAGCCGCGCCATCCCGACCTGGGCCGCCTCGAGCTCGGCCGCCCCGACTGCGATCTCGAATCCGATGATGAACCCAACACGACTGCCCCCTGACGTCGAACCGCCGCAGATCGGCGGATGAGGTCGAGGAGGGCGGCCGGCGACCAGCAGATACCTCAGGTCTGGATGACCACCGGGATGATCATCGGCCGGCGGCGGTGCTTGTCATTCACCCAGCGACCGATCCGGCGCCGGATGACCTGCTGCAGCCGATGCGCGTCGTCGACCCCGTCGGCGAGTGCCTCCTCGAGGGCTTGCACGATCTGCGGGCGTACGGAGTCGAAGACCGAGTCGTCCTCACCGAACCCGCGGGCGTGGATGTCGGGTCCGCTGATGATCTTGGCGGAATGGGTGTTCACCACCACGATCACCGAGATGAAGCCTTCCTCGCCGAGGATCCGGCGATCGGTCAACTCGGTCTCGGTGATATCGCCGACACTCGCCCCGTCGACGAAGATGTAGCCGCAGTCCACCTTGCCGACGATTCGTGCCTGACCTTGCTGCAGGTCGATCACCGAGCCGTCGTCGGCGATGATCGCCCGATTCCGGGGTACGCCGGTGGCGACCGCCAGGTCCGCATTGGCGAGCAGGTGCCGGGCCTCACCGTGCACCGGCATGACATTGCGCGGCTTGACGATGTTGTAGGCGTACAGCAGTTCCCCGGCACTGGCGTGACCGGAGACGTGCACCATCGCATTGCCCTTGTGCACAACCTTGGCACCGAGCTTGGTGAGCCCGTTGATCACCCGGTAGACCGAGCTCTCGTTGCCCGGAATGAGCGAGGAGGCCAGCACCACGGTGTCACCGGCGGTGAGCTGGATGACCGGGTGCTCCCGATTCGCCATCCGGGACAACGCCGACAGCGGCTCACCCTGCGACCCGGTGGAGATGATCACCACCTCGTCTGGCCGATAGTTGTCGATGTCGCGGAGCTCGATCAAGGTGTCGCCGGGCACGCGCAGATAGCCGAGATCCCTGGCCACCCCCATGTTGCGCACCATCGAGCGACCGACGTAGACGACCTTGCGCCCGTGCTCGACCGCGGCGTCGAGCACCTGTTGCACCCGGTGCACATGGGAGGCGAAGCACGCGACGATCAGCCGCTGCTTGCTGGTCGCGAACACCCGGTCCAACGCCGGCGTGATGTCCCGCTCCGGGGTCGTGAAGCCGGGCACCTCGGCATTGGTGGAGTCGACCATGAACAGGTCGACCCCCTCCTCCCCGAGGCGGGCGAAGCCGCGCAGGTCGGTGATCCGCCCGTCCAGCGGCAGTTGGTCCATCTTGAAGTCGCCGGTGTGCAGTACCAGCCCGGCGGGCGTACGCACTGCCACCGCCAGCGCATCAGGGATCGAGTGGTTGACCGCCAGGAACTCGCACGCGAACGCGCCGAAGGTCGCCTTCTCACCGTCGGTGACCACCCGGGTGACGGTGCCCCGGATCCGGTGCTCGCGGATCTTCTCCTGCAACAACGCCAGGGTGAGTTTGGAGCCGACCAACGGGATGTCGGGCCGCTGCCGCAGCAGGTAGGGCACGGCGCCGATGTGGTCCTCGTGCCCATGGGTCAGCACCAGCGCCTGGACATCGTCCAGGCGGTCCGCGATGACATCGAAGCTCGGCAGGATCAGGTCGACCCCAGGGTGATCGTCCTCGGGGAACAACACCCCGCAGTCGATGATCAGCAGTTGCCCGTCATACTCCAACACGGCCATGTTGCGACCGATGTCGCCGAGGCCGCCGAGTGGGATGACCCGCAGCGCTCCGCCGGCAAGAGGAGGCGGAATGCGGACGCCTCCTCGCGGTCTTGACTGATGCGATCCTGGCGACACGGCCGTCAGGCTACCCTCCCACAAGGCCTGCGACGGTCGGCCGAAGGCAAACCGGACGAGAGTGTCGGCAACGGCAACAGGAGTGGAAATGCGAAGTCCGCGGTTGCCTGCTCGGGGGTTCAGGTAACCGCGGACTTCTGCCCTTAATCATGGACGGTGTACCCATTAATTGCCTAATCCCAGAGGTGTGACGTGGGTCACATTTCGGGCGAGATAGCATCGGCTCCCGTGGTCACCGAAAACTCACACGCGACAGCCGGCCAGTACGCCGACTCGGTGCGGCTCGCACTGCCCGCCGAGTCCTGGGACATAGCTCGGGTTCAGCGTCGCGCCTGGAGCGAGGTCGGCGATCCGGCCAGCCGAGCGCTGCTCTCCTCGATCGATCTGGAGGGCATGGCCACCGCCTGGCACCACGCCATCACCAGGCCGCCGGAGGCACGGTGTCGCGTCCTCGTCGCGGTCGCCGACGGTCGTGTGGTGGGACTGGCGACCACCCTCGCCAGCCAGGATCCCGATGCCGACGAGCCACAGGACGGCGCGATCGATGAGCTGATCGTGGACCCTGCCGCCCGGGAGCAAGGCCACGGGTCGCGGCTGGTCAACGCCTGCGTGGACACGTTGCGTGCCGACGGCTTCAGCCGGGCACGGCACTGGCTACGCTCCGATGACGACGTACTCCGGAAGTTCCTCACCGATGCCGGCTGGGCACCCGACGGCGCCCACCGCGAGATCGGCTCCGACGACGAGACGATCCGGATCAAGCAGGTTCGCCTGCACACCGCCATCGCCTGAGCGGCCCTTGAACCTGGACTCCGGAGCGCGACCATGCCAACACCCGATGCAGCCGAGTTCGACCGCTGGTATGACGTCTTGGAGCGCTCTCCACAGTGGCGAAGATTCGTCGGGGAGCAGCTGGGACTGCCCGAACAGATGTTCGCGACCGGCTTCCTGAGTGGCGAAGGCCTCGCTGAGATCCAGTCATTGCTGTCGCTTCGACTGGACGACACCCTGGTGGAGTTGGGCTGCGGTCGCGGCGGCTACGGCCTATCACTGATCGGTGGCGTTGGAGCCCGCCTCGTCGGGGTGGATTTCTCCTCGGTGGCGCTGCGTGGTGCCGAGGCCGACGCAGTTGCGTACGGTCTGGCGGACCGGACCACGTTCCAGCTCGGCGACCTGACCACCACCGGGTTGCCCGATGAGTCGGCGTCGGCCGTGGTGTGTGTCGATGCGATCCAGTTCGCAGCATCTGTGCCGGACGCACTGACGGAGAGCCTGCGGATCCTCCGACCAAGCGGTCAGCTGGTCATCACCACCTGGCAGGCATCGACGCCGGCTGACGGAGTGCCCGAGCGCATCCGTCGGCTGGATCTGGCGCACGACTTCGCCGTCGCGGGATTCGACAACGTCGAGGTGCTGACCCGGCCCGCTTGGTCAGCCACTGAGCGCCGGCTTTGGACGGCCGCTCTCGATCTCGACCCCGGCGAAGACGACGCTCTGGACGCGCTCCGCGACGAGGCTGCCGACCTGCTCCCGCTAGCCGACTCGCTGCATCGCGTGGTCGCCATCGGCCGTCGGCCGGGAAACCCGTGGCCAAGCGTCGCTCGTTCCTTTAGGCTAAACGAGCGCTCGGGTTCATGGGGTGCGGCCGGCCTTCCGGCCCACATTCCCCGCGTCGTACCCCGAGCTGGTGACAGCCTCTAAAGCTGATACGGGTTCGACTCCCTCACTGGGCAGCGGCCGTCGACATCACCATCGTGGCGCTTTGCGGCACCCTCGGTCAGCACGACGAGGACTGCCCCGCGCCTCGGTGCGTCGACGGCCGGTGTCCTCACCAGGCAGCGCATCAGAACTCAGCGCATCAGAACTAGGCGACGCATCGGATCGGATGGAGAGGAGGAGCGGGAATGAATGTGTTCAGCATCGTGGTCGAGCGCCACGAGCAGGTGCTGGCTGTGCGCGACGGAGAGGTTGTCGAGGTGCTCGGCCCGGGTCGGCACCGGCGTACGCGTCGGACGATCTATGAGCGGGTCGATGTGCGGTCCCGGGTGACCACGATCGCCCCGCAGGAGATCCTCACCGCCGATGGCGCGACCGTGAAGGTCTCCGCCGCCGTCCGCTGGCAGGTCGCCGACCCGGTCGCGTACACCTCGACTCTCGACCCGGAGTCGGTCGTCTACCTGGCCGTCCAGATCGCCTTGCGCGATGAGCTGGCCGGCCGGGAGGCGTCCGAGGTCGTCCGCACCGGGCGGCGCGATGCCGGCCCAGCGGTTCTGGAGGCGGCGCGTCGAGCGGGCGAGACCGTCGGTATGACCATCGTCGACGTTGTGATCAAGGACATCGTCCTGCCGCACGATCTTCGCCAGGCGTACGCGGACCTGATCGCGACCCGTCAGCGCGGCCAGGCCCAGCTGGAGGCGGCCCGAGCCGAGAGCGCCGCGCTGCGCTCGATGGCCAACGCCGCACGCCTGCTGGACGAGCACCCTGCTCTGGAGCGTCTGCGGCTGGTTCAGGCCGCCTCGTACGGCAGCCGCCTGGTCCTGGACCTCGGCGCCGACCGCCCCACCGACTGAGGGCAGGTCGTCGAGAAGGAGCAGCTGCAGGTTGCTTCATCGACGTGGCTGATCTCGATGAGTACCTGCAGTTCCTCGGAGAGCAAGCCGTCAGCAAACCCTCGGCCCACTCCCCCGACCCGAAGCAGAAGCCCGCACCGCGCCACCACCCACCAGGGTGCAGATCACCGGAAGGAGACGACGACACCCAACCAGCAGGACCGGTGACATCTGTCATGGTCGGCCGCTGACCAGCTCATCGCAGGTCATGAGTCCGTGCACTACACCCGGGCCAGGTGGCAGGAGAGCCTGGAGACATGACCTTCTCAGCAAGGACCGACCTAACCGTGGACGTGCGCGGCCTCCGCCGCCGGTACGCCAGCCAGGGCCGCCGCGGCGGCCGAGATACCGGATTCGAGGCCGTTCGTGGCATCGACCTACAGATCCGTCGCGGTGAGCTGTATGCCCTGCTGGGCACCAACGGCGCCGGGAAGACCTCCAGCCTGGAGGTGATCGAAGGACTCGCCCGTCCCAGCGCCGGCACTGTGCAACTGCTCGGCCATGACCCGTACGCGGACCGGCAGTTGGTGCGGCCACGGATCGGCATCATGCTGCAGGAGGCCGGCTTCCCTGGCGCGCTGACGGTCACCGAGCTGGCCCGTACCTGGCAGCGGTTGCTCGTCGATCCCCGACCGGTCGAGGACGTCCTGCAGCAGGTGGGTCTCGATCATCGACGCACAGTCGCCATTGCGAGCCTGTCCGGCGGCGAGCAGCGCCGACTCGATCTCGCCCTGGCGATCATGGGCCGGCCCGAGGTGATCTTCCTCGACGAGCCCACGACCGGCCTGGATCCACAGAGCCGGCGGACGACCTGGGAGCTGATCCGAGGCCTGCTCGCCGAGCAGACCTCGGTCGTGCTGACCACGCACTACCTGGAGGAGGCAGAAGTGCTGGCCGATCGGATCGGCATCATGCACGAGGGCCGCATCGTCCGGGAGGGCACGCTCGCCGAGATCGTCAAGTCCCAGCCGAGTCAGATCAGCTTCAGCCTCGACACAGGCATCGACGAGACCGGCCTGACCCGGTTCGCCGGAGCGGCGCTGCACACCGAGGAACACGCCGGGCATCGTCGGCTCCGACTGGAAACCTTCGATCCGCAGCGCGTACTCGGGCTGCTGTTGTCCTGGGCGGGCGACGCCATTCGCTTGTCCGATCTCCACGTCGTGCCCGGATCGCTCGAGCAGGCGTTCCTCGAGATCGCCGCCTCGACCGACCTGGGCACTACCGACTCCACCGACCACCAGACTCAGCCGGAGATGATCGCATGACCGCCCCGAACGACCTGAGCCGAACGCTCACCCTGGCCCGCGCGGAAACGACCTTGCTGCTGCGCAACAAGACCGCGACCTCGATCGCCGTGCTCACCCCACCGCTGATCGTGCCGCTCGTCTCGTTGATGCCGGCCGGCGCGGGCCTCCCGGCACTGGTGATGGCGATGCTCACCGGCACTGCGCTGCTCTTCGTCGTCTACTACACCTTGGTGACCTCGGCCGTCGCGCGACGTGAGGAGCACTATCTGAAGCGGCTCTACACCAGCACGGCACGACCCGTGACGATCCTGCTCGCGATGGTGCTGCCGCTGCTCGTGCTGCTGGCCGTGCAACTGCTGCTCGGCTTTGCCGCTGTCGCCGCGCTGCTGGACTACCGCCCGAGCTGGGACGCCCTGCTGGTGCTGGTCGCCGCTCTGCTGGGTGCTGCTGCCTGGTGGGCGCTCGCGTTGGCCTCGACGGTCTTCACCCGGACGGTCGAGTCCGCGCAGCTGACCACGCTGCCGTTGCTGATGGTCGCGCTGCTGTTCTCCGGCCTGTCCTTGCCGTTGGCCCTGCTGCCGGATCCGGCTGTGCTCTTGGCCCAGCTCACACCGATGTTCCCGGTCGTCGATCTGGTCTACCTCGGTGTGGCCGGGATCAGGATCACCGGCGACACGGTCGCCGGTAGCGAGCTGCTGCGGACCGTGCTGCTCGACGCCGCGGTGCTGGTCGGCTGGACCGTCGCCGGGCTGTTCTTGGTCCGTCGCCGGTTCCGCTGGGAACCACGCCGCTGACCAGCACGGATACCCGGCTGATCGGATCAGGTGAAAGGGTTGGCCTCATGAGTCAGACAGCCCCGGCCAGCGCACGCCGGCTGGAGCTCTACATCCGGATCTCGCTGTACTGCCTGCTGGTGATCCATCCGTTGGTGTACGTCGATGCGTTCCCCTGGTTCGGACCAGCCATCGGCGGTTTGATCGGACTCGTGCAGGCCGTCCTCAGCATCGTGGTGTGTAGTCGAGCACTGACGGCACTGGACGATCGGCGCCAGCGCCCGACCACCACCGACTGGCGAGTGTTCGGGGCGTGGCTGGCATTCTCCTTGGCCGTACTGACGGTGATGATCGCGCAGCTCGAGCCAGGGAGGATCTGGCTCCCGACCGTGGCGGTCGCGGTGGCCGTACCGGTCGGCATGGTCGCACTGCTGGTTCGGCCGCTCACCGGTCTGGTGCTCGGCCTACTGTTCGGCGGTGCGACCGGACTGCTGGCCGGCTGGCGGACCGACGCGACACTGGAGCTACTGCTGCAGCTCAGCATCCTCAACGGCATCATCGTCGCCGTGTTCGCCTTGTCGTTCTGGCTGACCGGGTGGATGTTGCGCAACATCTGGGAGCTGGAGGAGGCCCGTCAAACGGCCGCCCAGCTGGCGATCGCCCGGGAGCGGCTGCGAATCGCCCGCGACCTGCACGATCTATTCGGGCGGACCATGGCGACGGTCGCGGTGAAGACAGAGTTGGCCGGCGAGCTCGTCCGCCGCGGTCGCTCGGAGGCAGCTTTGACCCAGCTGAGCGACGTCCGCTCGATCGCCGAGCAGACCGGGCAGCAAGTGAGAGCCGTCGTGCAGGGCTACCGTCCCGATGACCTGGCGACCGAGCTCGCGGGTGCCCGTTCGCTGCTGGACTCCGCCGGAGTTCGTTGTGTGGTTCGAGGTTCCGCTCCGGATGCGCTCGAGCCGGAGGTCATCTCCGGTCTTGCCTGGGTGCTCCGCGAGGCGGTGACCAATGTGATCCGGCACTCCCGCGCGACCGAATGCCTGATCACCATCGAGCGCACGGACCGGCTGCGGATGATCATCACCAACGACGGAGTGACGACAGGCGACGACCATCATCAGTCGACCGCCGGCCACGGTCTGATCGGGATCCGCGAGCGGATGGCGGAGCTGCAGGGTGACCTCGTGATCAGCGAGGATCAGGGGCGGTTCACCGTCGAGGTATCAGTGCCGTGATCACCGTGCTGCTGGCCGACGACGAGACCTTGATCAGAGACGCCCTGGCTGCCCTGCTCACCCTGGAGGACGAGCTCGAGGTCGTCGCCGTAGCCGCATCCGGCAACGAGGCCTTGGCCGCCGCTCGACATCATCGCCCCGACGTGGCGCTGCTCGATCTGCAGATGCCCGGCCTGGACGGGATCGCGGTCGCCGAACGGCTTCGCCGAGACCTCCCCGACACCGCATGCGTGATCTTGACGTCGTACGGTCGCCCGGGCTATCTGAAGACGGCGCTGGCGGCCGGCGTCCGCGGCTTCCTGCCCAAGACCGTCTCGGCTCAGGTGCTGACCTCGGTGATCATCACGGTCGCCACCGGTGGTCGCTATGTCGATCCCCAGCTCGCCGCCGAGGCGATCGGGGCCGGCGACAGCCCGCTGACCGCGCGCGAGACCGACGTACTCGCGCTGGCGGCCGACGGCAGCCCGGTGGAGGAGATCGCCGCCCACGCCTCATTGTCGGTCGGCACCGTCCGCAACTATCTGTCGTCCGCGGTCACCAAGCTGGGCGTCACCAACCGTCACGAAGCAGCCCGGCTGGCCAGGGACCGCGGTTGGATCTGATCGGCTCGACCCGCCCGGCCCCGCGTCAGCAGCCGGGCCTGTCGGTCGTGAAGTGGATCTCGCGGAACTGTCCGCGCCACGCGGCGACCTCTGCCGCGATCGGCTCCGGCTCCTCGGCCAAGGCTCGCGCGATGAAGCCGGCCAGCTGCGGCATGTCGGCCGTGGTCATGCCCAGCCGGGCCAACTCCGGCGTACCCAGTCGCAGACCGTTCACATCGCCTGCCACCGCGGGCAGAGGCAGTCCGATGCCGCAGGCCAGCAGGTTGGCTCGGCGGAGCCGTGCCGCGGCGGTCTGACCGCCACCGTAGCCGGCGGCCTCGACCGCGAACTGGTGCGACCGAGTGGGACACGCTGCGGGTGCGAAGACCGGCACGCCCAAGCCCGCCAGCTGCTCGGCCAGCACACCGGCAGTCTCGATCATGGCGGTCGCGTAGGCCCGACCGGCGACCGTCCAGTCGAGCAGGGTCTGGGCGAGGGCTGCGGTCTTGCCCGCGTCGAAGTTGGCGGTCAATCCCGGGTAGGCGATCGCCTCGATCCGCTGTGCCAGCTCGGCGTCCTTGGCCAGCAGCAGACCGCCGGGCGGACCGCCGAGGCTCTTGTAGGTGCTCATCGACATCAGGTGAGCACCTTGGTCGAGCGGGTTGGGCCAGGCCTCGCCGGCGATCATCCCGCACAGGTGGGCAGCGTCGAACAGCACCTTCGCGCCGACCTCGTCGGCGATCTCTCGGATCGCCGGCACCGGATGCGGGGTGAGGTTGAGGCTGCCGCCGATGGTGATGAGCTTCGGCCGGACCGCGCGGGCCAGGTCGGCGAGGGCATCGACATCGACGGTGTAGTCGACCGGATTGACCGGCGCGGGCACGCTCTCCACCCGATAAAGACCAGCCGCACCGGCCCGGTGATGGGTCACGTGACCGGCGATCTCCGGCGGCGGCACGATGATCGCCTCGCCCGGCTCGCAGCAGGCCATGAACGCGTACAGATTGGCCAGTGCGCCCGACCCGACCCGTACCTCGGCATAGTCGGCGTGGAAGACGCGTGCCGCCAACTCGGCGGCGATGATCTCGATCTGCTCGATCGCCTCGAGCCCCATCTCGTACTTCTCACCCGGATAGCCCAGGGAGGGCCGTGAGCCGAGCCCGGAGGCCAGCATCTGCTCGGCGCGCGGGTTCATCCGGTTGGTCGCCGGGTTGAGGTTGACGCACACCTCGTCGTGGATGTGCCGGTTCTCCGCTACCAGCTCGGCGAGCCACTGCTCGACACCGGCGGCGTCACACGCTGCCAGACCGTCGACCGTGGTGGTGATCCGATCAGCTGCCGGAGTGGTTAGCCAGGGACGCGAGACGAGACGACTGGTCACCCGCACACAGTAGTGACTGATTGATCACTGTCCGCGCAGCGGGATGTTCTGTCCGGTGCCCGACAGCAGCACCCCGTCCGGCTGCGCGGTCAGGCCGGTCAGTTCGATGTCGTACGGCAGGTCACCCAGGGTGTACGGCCGCAGCACGATCCGGGACACGGCTTCCACGACCGACTGCGGTACGTCGATGTTGGCGACGGTGACCTGCGGATCCGCGACGGTGATGGTCTGCCGCTCGGCATCGAGCTGCAACCGGCCGGTGATGTGGCCCTCGATGTTGAGCTGGCCGATCGGCACATTGAAGTTCAGTCGCATCCGATCATCGGCCTCGTAGCTCATCTGCTGGCCCACCAGCGACGAGACGCTCGACCAGTCGAGCAGCGCACTCGCCTCGCCCCGAGCGGCAACGACGTTCTGGTAGCGGTCGGTTGCCGTGATCGAGGTCAGCGTGGCGTCCAGGTGAGCGATCGTCACGGTCGTGTCGCCGCTGCTCACTGTCGCGTCGTCAGCCGTCACGTGGGCCGAGGAGAACGAGCCACCCAGCGCCTGGGTGACGAAGGGGAATCCGCCGAGCCGTACCTCGGGCTTGCTCGCGGTGGAGAGCTCCGATTGCAGAGCACTCGCGATCGTGTTCTGGGCCACCGCGTTCGCCACCCGGTCGCCCGCGATCAACACCGCGAGCACCGCAAGCACGCTGATCACCGCGATCATGACGGTGCGCGACCGCGGCTTGCTCTGGGGCGGTGGCAGTGGCTGCACCGTAGTGCCGCCCGGCATCACCTGTGTGCGGTCTGGCTGCTCATTCATCGCCGGTCACTCATCCCAGGTCACTCATCACAGATCACTCATCACAGGCCCAACAGATCGTCGATCCCGATCGTCAGCCCGGGACGGTCGACCACGGCACGGACGGCCGCCAGTACGCCGGGCATGAAGGACACCCGGTCCAGCGAGTCGTGCCGAATGCTCAGGGTCTCTCCCGGATCGCCGAACAGCACCTCCTGATGTGCCACCAGCCCCCGTAGCCGGACGCCGTGCACCCGGATCCCGCCGATGTCGGCGCCGCGGGCACCCGGCACCTCCTGCGAGGTGGCGTCGGGAATCGGCGGTCGCTGCGCGGACTCGCGGGCGGCAGCGATTCGGTGCGCGGTGGTGGTAGCCGTGCCCGAGGGCGCATCCGCCTTGTTGGGGTGATGCAGCTCGATGATCTCGACGCTCTCGTAGAACCGGGCAGCCTGCTCGGCGAAGTGCATCATCAGCACCGCACCGACAGAGAAGTTCGCCGCGACCACGATCCCAGTCTTGGGTGCCTCGCCGAGCGCCCAGCGCAGCTGAGCCAGCCGGTCCTCGGTGAACCCGGTAGTGCCGACAACGGCGTGCACACCGTGCTGGACGCACCAGGACAGGTTGTCCATCACCGCGTCCGGATGGGTGAAGTCGACCATCACCTGAGCGCTCTCGGCAGCGGTCCGGTCATCGCCGATGTCCAAGGCAGCGACCAGGTCCAGATCGGGCGCCGCCTCGACGGCTCGGCAGACCTCGGCGCCCATCCGGCCCGCGGAGCCGAACACGCCTACTCGGATCTGGTCTGCCATCTGTGATGTCCTCTCGACCTGCCGGCAACCTGCCGGTACGAGGGTCCAACCTACCGGCGATTCACCAGCGAGCTAAGACCGACTCGAGCCGTCGGCGCGACACTTTGGGGCCCACCACACCCAGCACCGGCCCCTCGTCGAACAGGTGCTGAGCGATCTGCTGCACCTCGTCGGCGGTGACGGCGTCGTAGGCGTTCAAATGCTCCTCCAGCCCACGTTCCTCACCGCTGACCGCACTGGAGCCCAGCCGGCTCATCCGGGCGTTCGGGCCCTCGTACGCGAGGATCGTCTGCCCCCGCAGCTGGGTCTTGGCCTGCGCGAGCTCCCGCTCCGAGATGCCGTCCTCGGCCAACTCGCCGGTGACCTGCCGCACCACTGCCAAGATGTCGGCCAGCCGCTCCGGAGCACACTGCCAGTCGATCGAGAACAGTCCGGCGTCGCTGTAGACGCTCTCCCCCGACTCGATCGAGTAGGTCAGTCCACGCCGCTCGCGTACCTCGATGAACAGCCGCGACGACATGCCCCCGCCGAGCACCAGCGACAACAGACCGAGTGCGTAACGACGGTCGTCGAACATGCCGGGACAGCCCGCCGCCAGCGTCGCGGAGACCTGTGCGGAGTCGCGGGTGGCGACGACCAGCTGCGCACCGGTATGGACGGTCGTCGGACTGGTCACGGCAGGCTGCCGGCGGACCCGGCGACCGGGATCACCGGCGAATCCACCGAAGACCGCCAACTGATCCACGAGCTGATCGTGGTCCACCGCACCCGCGGCAGCCACCACGATCTCGGTGGGTCGGTAGTAGCGGCGCCAGTAGGCGTCGACCTGATGGCGGCGGAGCGCGGTGATGCTGCGGACCGATCCGATCACCGGTCGACCCAGACCCTGATCACCGAAGATCGCCGTGGTCACCAGGTCGGCACCGACATCGCCCGGATCGTCGTGATGCATGGCGATCTCGTCCAGAATCACGGCCCGTTCGGCATCGATGTCACTGCCGAGCAGCAGTGAGTCGGTGATCATGTCGGCGAGCACATCGACCACCAACGCCGCATCCTCGGCCATCACCCGGCCGTGGAAGCAGGTGTGCTCCTTCGCTGTATAGGCATTGAGCTCCCCGCCGACCGACTCCACCGACAGGGCGATCTCCTCCGCGGTGCGGCGCGGGGTCCCTTTGAACAGCACGTGCTCGAGGAAGTGCGAGGCACCGTGCAGCCGGGCGCTCTCGTGCCGGGAGCCGACTGCGGCGAAGAAGCCCACGCAGAAGGCGCGGCTGCCGGCCAGTTCCTCGGTGACAACCCGAAGGCCGCTCGGCAGCGTGCTGCGGCGGATCTCTCCGCTGCGATAGGCACGCGGCCGAACGGCCTGCGGGGTGGTTCGGTCGAGCATCGGTCCGCTTTAGACGGTCGCCGGCTCCTCGATCACCGGGATCAGCGACAGCTTGCCGCGATCGTCGACCTCGTTGATCTCCACCTGGATCTTCTGACCCACGCTGACCACGTCCTCGACACTCTCCACACGGGCACCGCCGGCGAGCGGACGCAGCTTGGAGATGTGCAGCAGACCGTCCTTGCCGGGCAGCAGCGAGACGAACGCCCCGAAGGCGGTGATCTTGACGACCGTGCCCAGGTAGCGCTCGCCCTTCTCCGGCATGGTCGGGTTGGCGATCGCGTTGATCATGGTGCGGGCCGCCTCGGCCTTGTCGCCGGCGTCGGCACCGATGTAGATGGTGCCGTCGTCCTCGATGCTGATCTCGGCGCCGGTGTCGTCCTGGATCTGGTTGATCACCTTGCCCTTGGGCCCGATCACCTCACCGATCTTGTCAACCGGGATCTTCACGGTGATGATCCGCGGCGCGTACAGGCTCATCTCATCCGGCCGGTCGATGGCCTCAGCCATCACGTCCAGCAGGGTGAGCCGGGCGTCCTTGGCCTGGGTCAGCGCCTGGGCCAGCACCGAGGCAGGGATACCGTCGAGCTTGGTGTCCAGCTGCAGGGCGGTGATGAAGTCCTTGGTGCCGGCGACCTTGAAGTCCATGTCGCCGAACGCGTCCTCGGCACCCAGGATGTCGGTCAGCGCCACGTACGAGGTCTGGCCGTCGACGGTGTCGGACACCAGTCCCATGGCGATGCCTGCGACCGGGGCGCGCAGCGGCACACCGGCGTTCAGCAGGGCCAGGGTCGACGCGCAGACCGAGCCCATCGAGGTGGAGCCGTTGGAGCCCAGCGCCTCGGAGACCTGACGGATCGCGTACGGGAACTCCTCGCGCGACGGCAGCACCGGGACCAAGGCCCGCTCGGCGAGCGCACCGTGGCCGATCTCCCGCCGCTTCGGCGAACCGACCCGGCCGGTCTCACCGGTCGAGTAGGGCGGGAAGTTGTAGTTGTGCATGTAGCGCTTGGTGGTCTCCGGCGCCAGCGTGTCGAGCTTCTGCTCCATGCCCAGCATGTTCAGCGTGGTGACGCCCAGGATCTGGGTCTCGCCGCGCTGGAACAGCGCCGAGCCGTGCACCCGCGGGATCACAGCGACCTCCGCGGACAGGGTCCGGATGTCGGCCAGCCCGCGGCCGTCGATACGCACCTTCTCGGTGAGGATCTTCTGCCGGACGAGCTTCTTGGTGAGCGCCCGGAAGGCCCCGGTGATCTCCTTCTCGCGGCCCTCGAAACGCTCGGCGAGCTCGGCCTTGATCTCGTCCTTGAGGGTCTCGGTGGACTCCTCGCGGGTCTGCTTGTCGGCGATGGTCATCACCTGAGCCAGCCGCTCGGTCGCGACCTCGGCCACCGCCGCGTACGCGTCGTCCTGGTAGTCCAGGAAGATGGGGAACTCCTGGGTGGCCTTCGGGAACCGAGAGGCCAGCTCGGCCTGCGCGTCGCAGAGCGCCTTGATGAACGGCTTGGCGGCCTCGAGGCCGGCGGCCACGACCTCCTCGGTCGGGGCGGTCCTGCCCTCGCCGACCAGGGCCCAGGTCTCCTCGGTCGACTCGGCCTCGACCATCATGATCGCGACGTCGCCGTCGGCCAGCACCCGGCCGGCCACGACCATGTCGAAGGCCGCGTTCTCCAGCTGGTCGACGTCGGGGAAGCCGACCCACTGGTCACCGAGCAGGGCGACGCGGACGCCGCCGACCGGGCCGGTGAACGGCAGCCCGGCCAGCGTGGTGGACAGCGACGCGGCGTTGATGGCCACCACGTCGTAGCTCTTGTTGGGGTTGAGGGCCATCACGGTCACGACGACCTGGACCTCGTTGCGCAGGCCCTTGACGAAGCAGGGGCGCAGCGGCCGGTCGATCAGCCGACAGGTGAGGATGGCGCCCTCGCTGGGGCGGCCCTCGCGACGGAAGAACGAGCCGGGGATCCGGCCCGCGGCATACATCCGCTCCTCGACGTCGACGGTCAAGGGGAAGAAGTCGATGGCGTCGCGCGGCTTGCTCTGGGCCGTGGTGGCCGAAAGCAGCATCGTGTCGTCATCGAGATAAACGGTCGCCGAACCGGCGGCCTGGCGGGCGAGCAGACCGGACTCGAAGCGCACGACATGCTTGCCGTGAGCTCCGTTGTCGATGATCGCCTCGGTGAACTGAAGGTCGGGTCCCTCCACAGGGATGCTCCTACTCTGGCGCCGGGGTCGGCGCCGCTGTGGGACTGCATCCACACCCTGGGCTGACGTGCGTCATCGCCTTGCGCCCGGTCCATCGACCAGGACAGCTTCGAGGCGAGCGCCGGTCTTCGATCGAGGTCCGCGGGCTTCCTGCGGCCGCGACGGCCGCTGTCCCGAAGACCACTACCGGAGACCGAGCAGGTGCTCGTGAGCTCGTGTGGGATGCAATCACCTATTGGTTGTGGCGTATGAAGTTGTTCTGCAGTTGTACGCAAAGCAGCGGAGCGGTTCCCCTAGGCCTTGAGGGCTTGCGGAGAACCGCTCCGGTGAACTCAGCGGCGGAGGCCGAGACGTTCGATCAGCGAGCGATAGCGCTCGATGTCGGTCTTGGCGACATAGTTGAGCAGCCGACGACGCTGACCGACGAGCAGCATCAGGCCGCGGCGGCTGTGGTGGTCGTGCTTGTGCTCCTTGAGATGCTCGGTCAGGTGCGAGATCCGCTTGGTGAGGATCGCGACCTGGACCTCCGGAGAGCCGGTGTCACCTTCGCTGGTCGCATACTCGTCGATGATCTTCTTCTTCGCTGCAGCGTCGATCGACACTCAGTTCTCCTCTCGGTTTCCCGTTGCGCGGCGCCCCTGGAATCCTCTGTCGAGGTCGCACTCGGTGTGCTCGGGAGCTCTTGGGTGTCCGCGGCCGTTCGAACGGCGTTTACGAGGTTACCAGCGACTGCGAAGGAACACCGAATCGTCATCCCCCAACCCGAAGCCGCATCAAGTTGCTGGCTGAACCCCCGACATCTCCGGACATGCCAGCAACTAGCCGACGGACCGGTGCTCCCGGCGCCCCCTAGGGTGGGTCAGATGATCACTGTCGCCGGGTTGACCCCGTCCGTGGACCTCACCTATGTCGTCGGGCATCTCGAGCTGGGCCAGATCCATCGTCCTACCCAGGTCGTTCGCCGGGCGGGTGGCAAGCCGCTCAACTTCGCCCGGGCGGCAGCAGCCTTGGGCGCGGATGTCTCGATCGTCGCCGTGCTGGGCGGCTGGACCGGGGACTGGCTGGCCGACGAGCTGGCCAAGGCCAAGATCGCGGTGCACCGGGTGGGCACCCCGGTGCTGACCCGGACCTGCGTGTCCATCAGCTCGGACGATTCCGATGAGCTGACCGAGATCTACGAATACGCCGAGCCGATCCCCGCCGAGGTGTGGGCAGCAGCCCGAGAGGCGCTCACCTCGGAGCTGGCGGCAAGGCAAGGCTGGCTGGTCATCTCCGGCGGCCCGCCACGCGGGTTGCCGCCGACCGGGCTTGCCGAACTGGCCGAGCTTGCCCATCACGCGGGCCGACAGGTGGCGGTCGACACGCATGGCGCCTCGCTGGTGCCGCTGCTGCACAGTCACCCCGAGCTGGTGAAGATCAACCGGGCGGAGGCCGCCCAAGTGCTGGGCGCTGATCCCGCCACCGACCTCACGGAGCTGGCGCGCGCGGTGCAGGCCAAGTCCGGCGGCATCGTCGTACTCACCGACGGCGCAGCCGGGTCGATCGGACTGACCGCTGACGGTCGAATCCACGCGGTCGCCGCGCCCGGCCTGCGCGGAAGGTTCCCGGTCGGCAGCGGCGACTCCTTCCTCGCCGGTCTGCTGGCCAGGCTGGATCAGGGCGACGACCTGGGCAGCGCGCTCCGGCTGGCCACCGCCGCCGGCGTGGCAAACGCCCAGGTCCCGGGTCCGGGAAGCTTTGACGCCACCCTGGTCACCGAGGTGGAGCGCAAGATCACGGTCCAAGCAATCTCCACTCCGCACCACTAACTGCTACTGCGCACCCCCAGGTGCACCTGGTTCGAAGTAGACCGAAACGGTGCGAAGTCGCATCCGCCGGGGCGCCCGGGGCCGAGGAGGGCCTTGAACGCCCACCGCCATAGTGAGCGCGCACTCAGTGGTGCGCCAGGGTTGCTTCGCCGCACTTGAAGCAACCCTGGCGCACCTCTCGATGCGCCGGACGTGCCATGAGGAGGTACGTACGATCGGGGCACCGAGCCAGTCGAACAGTGTGACTGCCACGAACGCGCCAAATGGTGATTCAGTCGCGACCGTCTTCATCGAGAAGGAGCAATTACAGGTCAAACAGGCCGTTTGACCTGCGATTGCTCCTTCTCGAGGGCGGCTTCTCCTTCTCGGCGAACCGGGAGGGCGTGGGCAGCGACTGCCGGATCCTCCACCTGGTAGGAAGATACGGATGTGGCGAATGAGGTTCTTGGGTCTCGCAAGTCGCAGTAGCCGCTATGCGGACGCCGTGCAGGCCTGGAGATCGGCCAGTCTCGCGGTTGGCTAGGGAGCCTGCTCCTAACCGGCGGCGTGCAGGATGTGACGGACCTGCTCGACGTCGGCATGCATCTGCTCGATCAGGGCCTCCATCCCGCGGTATTTCACCTGACCGCGTAACCGTGCATAGAAGTCGACGGCGATCTCGACACCGTAGAGCTCCAGGTCGTCGCGATCCAGCACGTACGCCTCCACCCGGCGCTGAACGCCGTCGAAGGTGGGGTTGGTGCCAACGGAGATCGCGGCCGGCCAACGCGCCGCATCGCCGGAATCGAGCCGGGTGAGCCAGCCGGCATAGACGCCGTCGGCCGGCACGGCCAGTCCCGGAGCGGGAATGATGTTGGCCGTCGGGAAGCCCATCTGCCGACCCCTGCGATCTCCTTGGACGACGACTCCGGTCATCCGGAAGACCTGGTCGGTGAGCTCGCGAACCCGGCCGAAGTCACCTTCGTCGACGGCGTGCCGGATCAGGGTCGACGACGACGCCCACGCACCGTCGGAGAACAGGGGCACGGCATCGACGACGAACTCGCCGGCTCCGAGCTTGCCCAGCAGCTCTGGATCGCCGGCGGCCCGGAAGCCGAAGCGGAAGTTCTCCCCCACCACGACCCGCGCCGGATGCAGCGGCCGGAGGGCCCGGTCGACAAACTCCTCCGGACTCCAACTCGCCACCTCGGAAGTGAATTCCAGCACCACCACCTCGTCGACACCCGCCTCGGTGAGCAGCTGGCGACGCCGTTCCAGCCCGCACAGCAGCGCGGGTGTCTGGTCTGGACGGACCACCGACATCGGATGCGGCCAGAAGGTGATGGCCACCAGCCGGGCGTTCGGCTCGGACTGCTTCGCCAGGCGCAACAACGCGACGTGGCCGCGGTGCACTCCGTCGAAGTTTCCGATGACGACGACCGTGCGCTGGCTCATCGTGTAGCTCCGCCCTCCTGGACTCTCTCACCGTCGGCGACGGTGAAATCAGCGACAGTTAACCACGGCTGCGGAGAGAGCAGGCGACCGACGACCACGGGCGGAGAAGCGCAGGGCGTCGGGATGAGCCGATCAGCCCTGTCGCCGACGGCGCAGTTCACGACGGCTGGAGATGCCCAGCTTGGCGAAGATGTTGCCCAGGTGGTACTCGACCGTCTTGGGCGTGAGATAGAGCTCGGCGGCGATCTCCTTGTTGGTGTAACCGCGTTCAACCAGCGCGGCCACGTCCTCCTCACGCGGGGTGAGTCGCAGCGGGTCGGCGAGGCTGGCCGGGAGCCCGCAGGCCGCCAGTTCCGCGGCGCACAGCCGCTCGGCGGGATTGGCCCGCAGCTGCAAGAAGATCCGGTGTGCCTTGGTGAGATGGTCGAGCGCATCCCGACGATTGCCCAGCACTCGCTCGACGTGCCCGAGCGACAACAACAGTCCGGCATACCCGAAGGGCGCCCGTCTGACCTCGTGGCAGAGCAGATCCGAGGCGTAGTGGTCCCGGGCGGCCAGCGGCTCGCCGCGGGCCTCGGCCAGCCGACCACGGAGCCAGCCCAGCCGCGGCGGGACGGCACCACCCGGCCACCGGTCGAGGGCACGTTCGTAGTCGCCCAGTGCCCGCTCCGCGGCACCGAGGTCTCCCAGCGCGATCTGGGTGTCGATCCAGCACTGGTAGGGCCAGCGGTAGGTGCGGATGACTCCGGCCCGCGCCAGGTAGTCGGTACGCAACAAGGGCTCGAGCAGGTCGACCACAGCGCCATGGTCGCCGCGCGCGGTGGCCAGTGCGAGCTGGTGATCGACCACGAAGTCGAGCACCTGCGGCGGCCTGAGCACCTGCAAGGCGCGGTCGGCCTCGGCCAGGTAGTCGGCGGCGAGATCGAACTGGCCACGCCATGCCGGCACGTCAGCGGAGACCGCGTACGCCAACGGGATGCTCCACGCCTGCGCAGCCGCCTGGGCAAGAGTGCGAGCAGCCGCGGCATCGATGGCGGCGCCGTCCCAGTCGCCGAGCAGCACCCGCGTCGTGGCGCGCAGGACCCTGGTGCGGCTGTGATTGGTCGTAGGCCGCCAGATCGGGTCCAGTGCGACCGCCGCATCGTAGTCCGCGAGGGCTTCCGGAAGCTGGCCGAGGTATTCCCGGACCATGGCGCGGACCGCCAGCACCTCGGCGTCCCACGGAGTGTCGCCGGCCGCTGACAGCGTCTTGTCCAACACCTCGATCGCCTGCTGGTGTTCGCCGAGTTGCCATAGGCCCAGCGCCTTGGTCGTGCAGGCGTCCGCAGCGAGCTCGGGATCATCGGATTCCTCGGCCCAGGTGACCGCGCGGACCGCCGCCTCACCCTCGTTCAGCCGGACGGCCAGCACCGCCTGAGCCAGCCCGGCGCGCTCGCACAGCCTACGGTCGCCGTCGACCACCGCCAGGTCGAGTGCGTCCCGCAGCAGCCGGCGAGCCGCGGCAACTTGCCCCGACTCCCGGGCCAGCAGACCGAGGGCCAGACAGCCGAGCGCACCGAGGTCGCCCCCGTCGACCGTGGCTGCGAGCTCGTCGGCACCGACCAGATCCTGAGCCGCGACCAGATCGATCACGGCCTCCAGCAACAGCTCGTCCCGCACCCGGGCGTCCGCGCAGACGCCCCGGGCGCGCAGTCGATGGGCCGCCGCGAGCTGGTGGCGCTGGGCAGCGCGGGCAGCGTCAGCGGCGGCGGTCAGCTCGGCGACCAGCTCGGGCGACGGACCGGCGCTGGCCGCCGCTCGATGGGCCAGTCGGCGATCGCCCGTCGTCCAGGCGGTGGCCAGCCGGTGCAGGTCGCGCCGCCGGGCCGGGGACAACCCGCGATAGACCGCCGCCGTCAGGAGGTCGTGGGCGCAACGAACCGATCCATCGGCGTCGGTCCGCAGCAGCCCGGCCCGCGCGCCGTCGGCGGCCGCGGTCGCGGCATCGGGGATCTCCGTCATCCGACCGAGGACCAGCAGGTCGACGGGCTCGGCCAGCACGGCACTGGCCTCGACCAGACGTCGAGCATCCGCCGCCACCGAGCCGAGCATCCGGGCGACGGCGGTCGCGACCGTGGCACTGATCGTCGACCTGCCGCCCTGGTCCGGGACAAGCTGCGCGGGAGCCGAAGCACCACGGATCGCTCCGGCCACGAGGAGTGGCACCCCACCGGTGCTGCCGACCAGTCCGGTGGCGAGGTCGTCCGATAGGTACCACGACCGGAGCCGCCGGGCCAGAGCAATCACCGCAACGGCGTCGAGCGGGTCGAGCCGAACGATCGCGGTCGCCGCCGGATCCTCAGTCAGCACGGTCGCGTCGTTGGACGGCCCCGGCCGGCGGGTCAAGATGCTGAGTGTCCGATCGGCCCGCAGCCGACGTAGGGCGAAGGCCAACGCGTGCAGGGTGGGCCGGTCCAGCCACTGGGCGTCGTCGACGGCCAGCACGGTGACTCGTTTGCCCGACTGCTGCTCGCCGAGCCAGGCGAGCAGCCGACGGCCGACCTCGACCTCCGAGCAGCCGGTCAAGGTGTCGCCCACCCCCAGCAGCCGCTCGGCGCCGGCAAAGGCGATGTCTCGCTCGAACTCGTCGCACCGCAGCCATCGCACCCGTGCGCCTGGGCGCCGCCGCACGAAGTGCTCCAGCAGAGCCGATTTTCCCATCCCGGCCTCGGCTTCGATGATCACCACCTGCGCGTGGCCGGCGCGGGCGCTGGCGTACGAGCGGGCCAGCCGGTCGAGCTCGGCATCCCGGCCGACGATCGCCACGGGTCTGCCGGCCGAGGGCGTGGCGGATTGCCGGCTGGTCGACGCGCCGTCGACAGTCAGCGATGGCTCGAGCACCTCGCCCCCTCGTGCACGGTGACGCGCCGTTCTGCGTCACGCGTGCCAAGCCTAAAGTCCTCCCTTCGGGTGTGGGCTGCGGGCACCGATGGTTCCACCGGCAGTACTTGTGCTCGCGCAGATAGGTGCAGGGTTACGGGTCGTTGAGTTGGTTTAGGGCCGAGGCCGCCGTGGTGGCCCCGCGGCGCCGGCGAGCAGGGCGCTGCGTCGCAGCAGCTTGCGTCGCTCGACGGGCACGCTCGACCTGGTTGCTGAGCCACCCGCCCGGGCGTGGCGCCGAAGGGGGCCTGACCCCAGTTCTTGGACACGCCGAATCCCGCACCCGTGATGGGCAGGGAGTGAGCGAGATGATCCGAGAATCATGGCCAGGAAGAACTACTCCGAGGAGTTCCGTCGTCAGGCCGTCGACTTGTATGAGTCCACACCGGGGGCCACGGTCCGCGGCATTGCTGAGGACCTGGGCATCGTGCGTGGCACGCTGCGGCACTGGCTCGAGGCGTACGGGACCGGCAAGAAGACCGCCGCCGACGGGACGCTGACCTCCAGCCCACTGCACGCCAAGCCGCCGATGACGCCTCCGTCAGGGCCTGTCGATGAGACACAGGAACAGCGGATCGCGCGGCTCGAAACAGAGAACGCGGCCCTGCGGGCAGAGACGACGAAGTTGACCACCGAGCGGGAGATCCTCCAGCGGGCGGCCAAGTATTTCGCCGGGGAGACGCGCTGGTGAGTCGCTTCCAGTTCGTCGCCGACAACTCCGCCACCTTCGAGGTGAAGCGACTGTGTGCACTCGTCGAGATCGAGCGCTCCTCCTACTACGCCTGGAAGGCTGGAGCGCCAGCCCGTACCGACCGTGCTGCCGCGGATGCGGAGTTGGCCGAACGGATCCGGGTGATCCACGAGGCCGACAACACCGTCGGCGCGCCACGGGTGACCGCGGAGCTCAACGACGGTGTCCCTGCCGGGGAGCGGGTCAACCACAAACGCGTCGCGCGGGTCATGCGTGCGGCTGGGATAGCCGGCTACGTCAAGAAGCGCCGTGTGCGGACCACGATTCCCGAACCGTCGGATCAGTTGATCCCCGACCTGCTGAAGCGGGACTTCACCGCGGATGCGCCGGGGCGACGCTATGTCGGCGACATCACCTACCTGCCGCTGGCCGACGGGACGAACCTGTACCTGGCCACCGTCATCGACTGCTACAGCAGACGGCTCGCCGGCTGGGCGGTCGCGGACCACATGCGCACCAGCCTCGTCGAGGACGCCCTCACCGCAGCAGCTGCGACCCGCGGCGGCTCAGGTGGGCTGGCAGGGGCCATCTTCCACAGCGACCACGGGTCGGTCTACACCTCGAAGGACTACGCCAAGCTCTGCGCGCGCCTCGGCGTGACCCAGTCGATGGGTGCCGTGGGCACGTCGGCCGACAACGCGCTCGCGGAGTCGTTCAACGCCACCCTCAAACGAGAGGTCCTCCAAGACGCCGCCTGCTGGCCCGACGAGCTCATCTGCCGCCGGCAGCTCTTCAGGTGGCTGACCCGCTACAACACCAAGCGGCGCCACTCCTGGTGCCGATACCAGTCCCCGTCCACCTACGAGGCCCGCTGGGCCGCTACGCTCCCAACCGCTGCGTAATCAACCCCCGTGTCCAAGAACCGGGGGTAGGCCCCAAGTTACCCGTCAGGCCTGGCGCTGCACCCCAGGGAAAATCCCTAGGTTCGGCGTGATCGCCCGTCTCGCCTCAGCGCTGTCGGCGGCTCTCATACGACAGGCACTCGCTCCAGCTCCGCACGCAGCTGCTGGCAACGAAACAATCCCGGGGCCTCACTCACCGCCTCGTAGGCGAGCACCACCTCGGCGACGAAATCGACGGCATCCGCAGCGTCCAGCCGATCGGTCCAGGCCCCGAACCCCACCGCGCACCACTGGCTGAACGCCTCGCGGGACCCGAAGTCCCATGCCACCTCCTGCACCACACAGCCCTTGATCGCCAGCCCGCAGGAGGTTGCCAGGGAACTCCAGCCGGCGACCTCAGGATGCACGAACGGTGGCTCGAAGTCGGCGAACTGCTCGGACCAACGCGGTGTCGCCGCAACACGCATGGCGACGTCCTCGATGCTCGCGCGCGGACCAGCACAAACGAAGACCAGGAAGGCCCAGCCGCCCGGACGCAACGCCGCAACGATCCGTTCGAGCGCTCGCCGCTGGTCGGCGACCCAATGCAGTGCATTGAAGGACACCACGGCGTCGAAACGCTGTCGGTACCTCATCGAACAGACCTCACCGAGTTCGAAGGACAACCGGCCACCGGCCGGCGCGACGGAGATCATTCGCGGCGATGGATCGAGGCCCACGACCTGGGCCTCGGGGATGCGAGCCGCGATCTCGGCAGTGATTCGCCCGTCGCCGCAACCGACGTCGAGCAGACTTTCCACCCCGTCGAGGTGAAGGCTACGCAGGACCTGGTCCGCGAGCCACTGTTGCAGGCTGTTCACCCGGCGATACGCAGTGCCGTCCCAGTCCGACATCGGCTCCCCCTGTCGAGATCAAGCTGTACGGGTCCACCCGAGCACACGGCGCGACGGGTTGCCACCTCATCCGCCCGTGCCGCCGTCGGCGCGATCCCGCGTGTCGTCAGCCCGCAGCCACTGGGCGGCCGTGCTGTGCGCGGTCCGGCTGGCCCCGATGTGGCCCGTAACGGCGGCCATGAATGCGTCCCGGTCGATGGTGCGCAGCCTGCTCGGTCCGACCGAGCGAACGCTCGCGGTCCGCGGCACCAGCATTCGCGGGCGGGAGAGCCGGTCGGCAGCCAGCGAGGCGATCCCGGCCAGGAGCGCGCCAGGCAGCACCCGGGCGGCACCGACCAGCCCGATCCCGGCGGCACCACCGACCTGGTAGGCCAGCACAGCGGTCGCGATCAGCACGGTCCAATCTGCCGCGACCCAGATTCCCAGACCAGCAGCAGGCGTGCCAGGCTGGGCTCCGCCAACGCCTGTCTCAGCTGGCTGCCCAACTGCGGAACCTCGCGCATCGGCCCTCCCCGTCCGAATCGCGTGACCACGTGGCATGCGGTCGAGCAGGAGCCTAGGACGGTCAACATCCAGCCGCCTAGAGCTTCCGGGGCAGTCAGCAAAGGGCTTCGAGGGCAGTCACCAAGGCCCTTTCCTACCCGCCGACGAAGACCGCTTCGGCCAGCGCGTCACCGTTTTCGGGACGATAAAGGGCGAGAAAAGTGCCATCTGGAGCGAAGACCGCGGTGCGTTCCCCCGGCAGCCGAATGTCGCGCAGCCGGCGGCCGAACCCGACGTCGATCGCCTGCTCGGCGGTCAGCTCCACGCCCGGGAAGCAACGCCGGGCTACGTCGTCGATCGGGGTGACGACGAGCTCTGGTCCGTCGAGGCTCTGGGCCTCGGCAAGGGCGAACGGCCCGACCCGGGTGCGGCGCAGTCTGGTCAGATGCCCGCCGGTGCTCAGCGCAACGCCCAGGTCCCGGGCCAGTGCTCGTACGTAGGTGCCCGAGGAGCACTCCACAACGACGTCGAGGTCGACCACCGGCGTGCCCTCGTCAGCCGTCTCGTCGCGCCGGGCGAGCACCTCGAACCGGCTCACGGTCACCGGACGGGCCTGCAGGGCGACGATCTCGCCGGATCGAACCCGAGCGTAGGACCGCACACCGTCGACCTTGATCGCCGAGACCGCGGAGGGCACCTGCTCGATCGCACCGCAGAACCGGGACAGCACGGCCTCGATCTCGGTGTCCGCCAGCCCGGTGGCACCTGCCGAGCCGGTGATCTCTCCCTCGGCGTCATCGGTGATCGTGGCCTGACCGAGCCGGATGGTGGCGTCGTACGCCTTGTCGGTCAGCGCCAACTGGCCGAGCAACCGGGTCGCCCGGCCGACTCCGACCACCAGCACACCGGTGGCCATCGGGTCGAGGGTGCCGGCATGCCCGACCTTCCGCATACCGAGCAGTCGCCGACAGCGGCCGACCACCTGGTGGGAGGTCCAGCCGGCGGGCTTGTCGATGACGGCGACACCGGACGGACTCAGACTCACGGTTCCATCGGACCATGGTTGCCCTATCGGGCCCTAATCAGGCCTCACTCATGCCGGGCAGTCAGCGGTCGGCGAGAATCGCGCTATGCGCGCACGTGTCAGCGATCGGGGTCTCCCAGAGCAACCTCGGCATGATCGCCTTGCTGGTGACTCAGACCTGCTCGTCGTCGGGCTTCTTGTACGGGTCTGCGTCACCGGCGTAGGTGGCACCCGCGGCCTGCTCGGCCAGCTTCGCGTCACCGTCCTTGGCTGCGGCCAAAAGGTCCTCGATCTGCCGGGCGTTCTCCGGTACGGCGTCGGGCACGAACACCAGCGTCGGGGTGAACTTCAGCCCCAGCTGCTTGCCCACCTGGGAGCGGATCAGCCCGGTCGCCGACTGCAGTGCCACCGCGGTCCCCGTCTGCTCCTCCGGTGTCCCGAACGCGGTGTAGAAGATCGTCGCATCCCGGCTGTCGCCGGTCAGCCGTACGTCGGTGATCGTCACGAACCCCAGCCGAGGATCCTTGATCCGCCGCTTCAACATCTCGGCAGCGATGACCTTGATCTCCTCGGCCAACTTCAACACCCGCGGCGAACTCATGTCCACTCCTTGTCAGTGACGGCAACCCTGTGATTCTGCCCTATGCGGACGCGGAGTTGGCGGCCAGCACCGAGAGCAGCTCGTAGGCCACGTGAGAGGCCGCGATACCGGTGATCTCAGCATGGTCGTACGGCGGTGACACCTCGACGATGTCGGCCCCGACGACGTTCAGCCCGGTGAGACCGCGCAACGTGTTCAACAGCTCGCGGCTGGTCAGGCCACCGGCCTCGGGGGTGCCGGTGCCCGGCGCATGCGCCGGGTCCAGCACGTCGATGTCGATCGAGACATAGACCGGTCCGCCGTCCAGTCGCTTGCGCATCCGCTCGACCGCTCCGGAGACCCCGTCGGTCTCGTAGTCGTCGGAGCGGATGATCGAGAAGCCGAGGCGAGTGTCGTCCTCGAGATCACTCTTGGCGTACAGCGGACCGCGGATTCCCATGTGCAGACAGCGTTCCAGGTCCAGCAGGCCCTCTTCGCTGGCGCGCCGGAACGGGGTCCCGTGGGTATAGGGAGCCCCGAAGTAGGTGTCCCAGGTGTCCAGATGCGCGTCGAAGTGCAACACCGCGACCGGGCCGTGATCGCGGGCCAGCGACCGCAGGATCGGCAACGCGATCGTGTGATCACCGCCCAGGGTCAGCACCGTCGCACCGTCAGCCCGGACCTTCGTCACCCCGGCGTCGACGTCAGCGATCGCCTGGTCGAGGTCGAAGGGATTGACCCCGATGTCGCCGGCATCGGCGACCTGCTGGGCGCCGAACGGGAACACGTCCTGGGCCGGGTTGTAGGGCCGCAACAGCTTGGAGGCGGCCCGGATGTGGCCGGGACCGAACCGGGCACCCGGCCGGTAGCTGACCCCGGAGTCGAACGGGACTCCGAGAATGGCCACATCGGCGCGGGACACCTCATCGATCCGCGGCAGTCGGGCGAAGGTCGCCGGACCTCCGTAGCGGGGCACCCGGGTCGCGTCGACCGGTCCGATCGGCGCGCCCCCGCTCTGCGGACCGCGCTCGGTCATCTCTGCTCCTGTCTCTGCCCGGCAACTCTCTGGACGACCCTACAACGAGGCTGACCGAGCAGCACCAAGCGTTGAGTGGTGCGTGGATGCAGACGCGCACAGACCCCGAGCCATTCAGGGCCCGGGGTCCGATACGGCCTATCTCAGTTCCGTGCCTTCTCGCGCATCTCGTAGGTCTCGACGATGTCACCGATCCGGATGTCGGAGTAGTTGGCGACCGTCAGACCGCACTCATAGCCCTCGCGGACCTCGGTGACGTCGTCCTTCTCCCGCCGCAGTGAACCGATGCTCGAGTCGTGGATGACCACGCCCTCGCGCAGCAGCCGCGCCTTGGCATTGCGCCGGATGACGCCGTCGATCACCATGCAGCCGGCGATGATGCCCACCTTCGAGGAGCGGAAGATCTCGCGGATCTCCGCCTGGCCCAGCTGGACCTCCTCGTAGATCGGCTTCAGCATGCCCTTCAGGGCGGCCTCGATCTCGTCGATCGCCTGGTAGATGACCGAGTAGTAGCGGATGTCGACGTTCTCGCGATCCGCCAGCTCGGTCGCCTTGCCCTGCGGCCGGACGTTGTAGCCGACGATGACCGCATCGGAGGCCGCCGCCAGGCTGACGTTGGTCTCGGTGACCGCACCGACACCGCGGTCGATGACCCGCAGGCTGACCTCGTCGCCGACGTCGATCTTCGACAGTGCGTCCTCCAGGGCCTCGACCGAACCAGCGCCGTCGCCCTTGAGGATGAGCCGCAACTCCTGCGTCTCGCCCTTCTCGAGCTGCTCGAACAGCTGGTCGAGCGTCTTGCGCCGGGTGCCGGCCGCCTGGGCCGCCATCCGCAACCGAGCCGCGCGACGCTCGGCGATCTGTCGAGCCATCCGGTCGTCCTCGACGACGATGAAGCTGTCGCCCGCACCTGGCACCGCGGTCAGACCGAGCACCTGGACCGGGAACGACGGCGGAGCCTCGGTCACGTTGCTGCCGTGATCGTCGAGCAGCGCCCGCACCCGGCCGTAGCCGGTGCCGGCCACGATCGAGTCGCCCACCCGCAGCGTGCCGCGCTGCACCAGGACGGTCGCGACCGGGCCGCGGCCCTTGTCCAGGTGCGCCTCGATGGCGACACCCTGTGCATCCATGTCCGGGTTGGCCCGCAGATCGAGCGCCGCGTCGGCGGTCAGGATGACTGCCTCGAGCAGCTCGTCGATGCCCTGCCGGGTGATGGCGGAGACGTCGACGAACATCGTGTCGCCGCCGTACTCCTCCGGCACCAGGCCGTACTCGGTGAGCTGCCCGCGTACCTTCGTGGGATCGGCGCCCTCGCGGTCGATCTTGTTGACCGCGACCACGACCGGGACCTCCGCCGCGAGGGCGTGGTTGAGCGCCTCGATGGTCTGCGGCATCACGCCGTCGTCGGCTGCGACCACCAGGACCGCGATGTCGGTCGACTTCGCACCACGGGCACGCATGGCGGTGAACGCCTCGTGACCCGGGGTGTCGATGAAGGTGATCTTGCGATCCTCGCCGTCGACCTCGGTCGACACCTGGTAGGCGCCGATGGCCTGGGTGATACCGCCGGCCTCGCCCGCCACCACGTTGGTCTGCCGGATCGAGTCCAGCAGCTTGGTCTTGCCATGGTCGACGTGACCCATCACGGTGACCACCGGCGGACGCGCCGCGAGATCCTCCTCGCCGCCCTCGTTCTCGCCGAACTCGATGTCGAAGCTCTCCAGCAACTCGCGGTCCTCGTCCTCAGGCGAGACGACCTCGATGTTGTAGTTGAGCTCACCGGCGAGCACCTGCAACGTGTCCTCGGACACGGTCTGGGTCGCCGTCACCATCTCGCCCATGTTGAACAGCAGCTGGACCAGCGACGACACGTCGACGCCGATCTTCTCCGAGAGGTCGGTCAGCGAAGCGCCCCGAGCGAGCCGGACCGTCTGGCCGTCACCCTGCCGGATGCGTACGCCACCGATCTCCGGTGCCTGCATCTGGTCGAACTCTTGACGACGCTGACGCTTCGACTTGCGACCGCGACGAACCGGACCCCCGGCGCGACCGAACGCACCCTGGGTGCCACCACGACCACCGCGGCCACCGCGCCCGCTGGGCGGACCACCGGGACCACCGCTGCCGCCGGGACCACCCGGACGACCCGGTCCGCCGCTGCGACCGCGGCCACCGGGACCACCGGGACGACCGCCAGTGCGGCTGCTCGGACCGCCCAGCGCACTCTGCTTGGGCATCATCGCCGGGTTGGGGCGCGGCATCCCAGGGACACCGGGACGCGGGCCACCGGGGCCACCGGCACCTGGAGCACCAGTCCGACCGGCCGGTGGCCGAGGGCCACCAGGACGGCTCGGATCGCTCGGGCGACCTGGCCGGGACTGGCCCATGCCCTGCGACGGGGCGAACGGATTGTTGCCCGGGCGCGGTGCGCCACCGGAACGACGAGGACCAGGAGTCGCACCCGGCAGACCGCCGGTGCTCCCGGTGCGTGGCCGCGGACCCGGTTGAGCCTGGCCTGGTGCTCCCGGGGTGCCCGGACGAGCTTGTCCCTCGCCTCGCCGAGGCTGGTCGGGACGACGCGGCTGATCCGAGCGACGGGCCTGGTCGGGACGACGAGACTGATCGGGGCGGGCGCCCTGATCCCGCCGCGCGGGCGCCGACGGACGCGGAGCCTGGCCCTGACCTGGGACCGGGCCACGCGGCTCGGGCCGCGGGGACGGGCGAGCCGGCGTGGTCGGCTGCTCGGCGGTCGGCGTGCTCGCTGCCGGTGGCGTGCTCGGTGCGTTCTCGGCGGGCGGGGCCCCACGGTCGGCACGGTCAGGGCGATCGGTACGGTCAGGGCGATCGGTACGGGCAGCGGGCCGGACCGGCTGACCGGGGGCCCGCGGCACGACACTCGGAGCAGGACGACGAGTCACCGGGGCCGACGGCGTACCGGTCGAAGGTGTGCTCGGGGGACGGGTCGACGGTGCATCGCCGTTGCGAACCGCTGGCTTGGCCGCGGGCGCGGCCGGGGTCGCTGACGGACGGGCCGTCGGGACGCTCTTGGTCGGCGCTGGGCCGGGGCGGGCCGACGCCGGGGCCGGTGTGGTCACCGGGCGGGTGGGCGCGGCCGCTGACTTCTTGGCCGTCGAATCACCGCCGCCGGTGAGCTTCTCCCTCAGCCGACGAACGACCGGGGCTTCCAGGGTGGAGGAGGCCGATCGAACGAACTCCCCCATGTCCTTCGCTTCCGCGAGGACAGTCTTGCTTTCGACTCCGAGCTCCTTTGCAAGCTCGTAGACACGGACCTTGGCCACTGCTCTCCTTGTTGCGGTCCGGTCGAGGAGTCGCCGGACCAGTTAGTTGTCGTTCATGCTCAGCGAGGGGTTCTCATGGAGTGGTCATGAGCGCTAGCCCACCTTCTGGTTCGGCACCGGTCGTCATTACAGCCGGCGCTTGGCACAAAAAACGTCCGACCCCGGATTGGGGCCGGTCCAAGGAGACATCCTATGCCAACGTTCCCCGATTACGCGAAGTCGCCTGTTCGACGGGCACTGACGCAGCGGGCAGTGCGGCCAGCACGGCTGCCGTGACGGCCCTGGGGTCGACGGCTTGTCCGGGAGACAGCCGCAGCGCCCGGCCGATCGCCCGGCGCTTGATCGCGAGCTGGAGGCACCTCTCGTCGCGGTGCAGGTAGGCGCCGCGCCCCGGCTCGACCTGCGCGGGGTCCACGATCGGCCCAGCCGGCCGCCACACGATCCGCAACAGGTTCCGTTTGTCGGCCTGCTGCCGACATCCGACGCAGGTGCGTACGGGCCCTCGCACACCGACAGTCATGGCTTGCGAGCCACTGCGATGTCGCGGGTGATCGACTGGTCGACGCGGTGCGTGAACTCGCGATAGGGCCCGGAATCCAACGACTCCAACCCCGCCGCCGCCAAGGCGGCCAGCATCTCCTCTCGCGGGGCCACCACCGTGTTCCAGGACAGGCCGATCGCCCCACCAGGCCGCAACAGCCGGGCCCACCCGGGCGCCGCCGCGGCGACCAGCTCCAGCGGGCTGCGATGCAGCTCTCGCGGTCCACCCGGTCGCGTTGCGTGCCGCACCCCGTACGGCAAGTCCCCGACCAGCGCGTCGAACGACCCAGCCGCGAAGAACTCGGGAGCACGCAGAGTGTCACCGTGGACGAAGGTCACCTCGAGCGCATCCCCTGCCTTGTAGCTGTCCCGGTCAATACCCACCGAGGCCTTCAGCTGACGACCCATGCTCTGCTTCTGTCGCCGGATCCGAGTGACCTCGGCGTGGTGCTTGAGCCGTTTGCGCTTGAGCCAGGTCTGCAGGAAGGCCGCGTACGCGTCGAAGTCCTTCTCGTCCAGGTCCAGCCCTGCGGCATCCCAGCCGTACATCAGGACCTGGTTGAGGGTGGTACCTCGCCCGGCCAGCGGATCCAGCACCCGCAGGCGCCGATCCAGCATCTGAGAGGCGGCCGCCGACGACAGCACCGTCACATTCAGCAGCAGCTTTGTGAAGTGCTCGTTGGTCTTGCCCTGGTATTTCTGGATGGTCAGCAGATCGTCGTCGAACCGGTCGAGTGGGCTCAGCTCCACCGGCTCCAGCAGGGCACCTCGCCGCGCGAACAGCGCAAAAGCCGACGACAGGTTCGCCAGATAGCCGACAGCTCGCGAGTCCAGCTCGCCCGCCTCGAACACCACGTACGGCACCCCGGCGATCGTCGCCGGCCCCAGCCCGCTGATCGCGCCACCGAGCACCGCCCGGTTGAGCACCTCCAGCTCAGCGCAGGTCAGCCCGACGGACGCCGCGGCATACACACGGTTGGCCGCCGGCTGCACCAGCAACGCGTACTCCCTCACCGGAGCAGCCTACGGTTCAGGGGAAACCCCGGTAGACCGTGACACCGCCCTCACCTAGGGTCGGGGCACAGTCTTGCTCTACCTAGAGATCGACAACCAGGAGCACTCCCGTGAGCCGCAAGCCCCGCGACTCGACCAAGAGGAAGCGACGCTGGCTGCCGATTGTGATCATCGTCGCGGTCGCACTCGTCGCCGGCTCCCTCGGCCTGCTGGCATGGCGCGCGCTGTCGGCCGGCCAGTCGATGATGAACGCCGAGAACCCGCGCACCACCGAGACGGTGACCGGGTCCACCCAGCGACAGACGGTGACCGCGAGCGGCACCTTCGCGCCACGCAATGCCGGCTATCTGTCGTTCCCGACTCCGGGCAAGGTCACCTCCGTCCAGGTCAAAGTCGGCGATCGTGTCACCAAGGACGAGGTGCTGGCCAGGATCGACACCGCCGACCTGCGGTCCGCAGTCACCGTGGCAGAGGCCGAGGTCGAGGCCGCTCAGGAGCAGTTGGACCAAGCCGTCAAGGACAAGGCCGGGGCCGCCACGATCGCGGCCGCCCGCGCCGGCGTGGAGAGCGCCCGGCAACAACTCCGGCTCGCCGAGCACAACCTGGAGAAGGCGACCCTGCGGAGCACCCTGGACGGCGTCGTCGCCGCAGTCAACATCAAGAAGGGCACCCAGTCCGGTCAGGGAGCGGGCTCGACTGATCCGGGCAACTCCGAGGCCGAGTTCGATCCGGGGATGGGTTCGGGCATGGATCCGGGTGGCAGCGACCCCGGCGCCAGTGGACTCGGCGACACCGCCAGCCGAGCCGCGGCCGCCGACATCGTCGTCGTCGATCCGGGCCGCTGGATCGTCGACATCGCGATCAGCAGCAACGACATCGGCCTGATCAAGAAGGGTCAGACCGCGACAGTCACGGCCACGGGGTCGTCGAAGAAGCTGCAGGCGTTCGTTCGGACCATCGGCGTGATCGGCTCGTCCGGCACCGGCGCCGTCACGTTCCCCGCGACGATCGAGATCCGCGGCAAGCACTCCGGGCTCTATATCGGCGGCACCAACACCGTGACGATCACAGTGAAGAAGCACAAGAACGTGCTCACCGTCCCCACCATCGCCATCGAGGAGATCGACGGTCAGACGATGGTCACCAAGGTCGTCGACGGCACCGATCAGCAGGTGCCGGTCAAGCTCGGGGAGACGTTCGGCAACCGCACCCAGATCCTCGACGGACTCGCTGCCGGCGACGAGATCGTCTACTACGGTCTTCCGGAGCGCTGAGCCATGAGGGTGCCGGTGCTGGACCTGCGTGAGGTGCGCAAGACGTACGCCACCGGCGCAGCGGCCGTGGAGGCGTTGCGCGGGATCAACTTGGCTGTCCAAGCCGGTGAGTACGTCGCCGTGATGGGCCCCTCCGGCTCCGGGAAGAGCACCTTGATGCACATCATCGGGTGCCTCGACTGGCTGTCGTACGGGCAGTATCTGCTGCAGGGCAACGATGTCAGTCGGATGGACGAGCGGCGCCTGGCGCACGTGCGCAACCGCGAGATCGGATTCGTCTTCCAACAGTTCAATCTGCTGCCATCCCTCAGCGCACTCCGCAACGTCGAGCTGCCCCTGATCTATGCCGGTGTCCGGCTCGGCGAGCGTCGGTCCCGAGCACGGGAGGCGCTCGCCCAGGTCGGCCTGTCCGATCGGGTCGACCACCGGCCCGGTGAGCTGAGCGGCGGTCAGCAGCAGCGGGTCTCCATCGCCCGGGCGCTGGTCACCAACCCGGCCCTGCTGCTGGCCGATGAGCCGACCGGCAACCTGGACTCCACCTCGACCGCCGATGTGCTCGGACTGTTCGACGGTCTGCACGCCGAAGGCCGCACCATCGTCTTGATCACCCACGAGCACGATGTGGCCGCACGGGCCGGCCGGGCCGTGTACATGCTCGACGGCGAACTCAGCGAAGGTCTGCCGGAGCGCACCGGATGAACGGCCCGGGGACCTCATGAACGCACTGGAGACCTTCCGCACCGCATACGGCGCCCTGCGTGCCCACCGGATGCGCTCCACGCTGACCGTGCTGGGCATCCTGATCGGCATCGCGGCGGTGATGCTGACGGTCGCGCTGGGCCAAGCCGCCCGGACCCTCGTCCTGCAACAGATCACGGCAATGGGCACCAACCTGATCATGGTGACGCCAGGTGGCCCCGACCCACAGCCGGAGGATCCAGACGGCTACCAGAGCTTCGCGTACGCGGCCCTGAGCCTGGCTGACGTCGAGGCGCTGGCCGATCCGGTCAACGCCCCGGATGTCGTCGGGGTCGCGCCGACCAACGAGAGCTACACCACGGTGACGTCCGGGGAGGAGTCGCAGGAGGTGAGCCTGGCCGGCAGCACCCCGGACTGGTTGTCGGTGCGCGGTCGGACGGTCCAATCGGGCAGGTTCTTCTCCGCCGACGAGGCCGCCCGCGGCGCCCGCGTCGTAGTGGTGGGAACGACGACGGCACAGCAACTGCTCAGCGGCGGCGATCCGCTGGGAGCCGAGGTCACGATCGCCGGCCAGAGCTTTACCGTCATCGGAGTGCTGAACAGTGCCGGCAGCGCGCTCGGTGAAGACCAGGACAATTTGCTCGTCATCCCGCGGACGACGTTGCTGCAGCAGATCGACACCTCGTCCAACCCGAACGACGTCAACACCCTCTACCTCCAGGCCAAGGACCAGGAGTCGTTGTCGGCCGCGTACCAGCAGATCGAGCGGACCCTGATGACGCGGCACGGCAACACCGAGGGCGCCAAGGACTTCTCGATCCTCACCCAGCAGAGCCTGATCGACACGGCGAACCAGACGACGGCGATCCTGACCGCCGCCCTGGGCGGGATCGCCGCGATCTCGCTGTTGGTCGGCAGCATCGGCGTGATGAACATCATGTTGGTCTCGGTCACTGAGCGGGTCCGTGAGATCGGCCTGCGCAAGGCACTCGGCGCGACCCCTGCCGCGATCCGCAATCAGTTCCTGGTCGAGGCGAGCATGCTCGGGCTGCTGGGCGGGATGCTCGGACTGCTGCTGGGGATGGGGGTCGCCTGGGTCATCGGGGTGCTCACCGACTTCCCGGTGGTGCCGTCGGTGAGTGCGACCGCACTGGCGCTGGGTGTCTCGCTGCTGATCGGCATCGTCGCCGGCGTGTATCCGGCGGCGCGCGCGGCCCGGCTGGCCCCGATCGATGCGCTGAGGAACGAGTGATGGGCGCCACCGGGCGGAGGATCCTGATCGGCGCGGCCGTGCTGGTGCCGCTCGCCGCCATCGGGGTCGGTGGCGCGTACGCGGCCGGTTTGTTGCGACCGGCGGCACCGGACTATCGGATGGTCGAGGTCACGCGCGGCACAGTGAGCGAGCTCGTTGATCTCACCGGCTCGGTGACCAGGGTGAACCAGGCCAGTGCGACGTTCCCGACCGCAGGCACGGTCACCTGGCTCGGGGTCGAGGTGGGCGAGAAGGTGACCAAGGGCCAGCGACTGGCGCGGATCGAGCGGCTCCCGCTGCAGGTCGAACTGGTAAAAGCCGAATCGGAGCTGACCCAGGCCCGAGCCCAATACTCCGAGGATGTCAAGGCTGCCGAGGATGCCGCCAAGCGGGAGCGGGAAGCCAAGCAGCAGACGGCGAAGCCGCGGCAGTCGGGGACCGACAATGGCTCGGGGCGGTCGAAGGACCCGGGTGCGTCCAGCGGAGCTGGAAAGGACGGTCCGCCGGCCAGCGGGCCAGGCAATCCACCTGGACCTCAGGTCGTGCCCATACCCAAGGCGATGAGTGACTTGCAGACAGCGATCTTGGAAACCAACCAGTTCTGTCGGCCTCTGCTCCCGACCCCCGGCACCACCACCTTGCCCTCGCCGACCGCGAGTCCGTCAGCCTCTGCATCCCCATCGCTTTCTCCCACACCATCGGGATCCCCCACCGCGTCGGCATCGCCCCCAGAAAGTCCCACTTCGTCGACACCGCCGCCGACTCCCACACCCCCCTCGCCTACACCAACTCAGTCGACGAGCACCAACCCAGGCGATCTCGCGATGTGCCTGGAGAAGCTGTCGACAGCGATGGCAGCTCAGCAAGTCGCCTTCGAGGCGGTGAACGTCAGCCAGTTGGCGCTGGACGCCCAGACCAAGGCCCTTGCCGAAGCGGCCGAGGCCCAGGCCAAGGCGATGGCGAAGGCCGCGAAGCAGCAGGCCGAGGCGTTGGCCCAAGCCCAGGCCGAGCTGTTGGCCCAGGCGACGGGTGCTGAGGAGGTCGGCGGTTCGGCCGGCCCGATGAAGGCGCAGTTGGCCCAGGACCTGGTCGCCATCACCCGCGCCGAGCAGGCGGTGCGCAAGGCCCGCGCCGATCTCGACGGTGCGACGCTGCGGGCACCGATCGCCGGGGTGGTCGGCCAGATCGACTTCACCGAGAACAGTGTGGCCTCGGCCGACAGCGGCATCACCATCGTCGGCTCGGGTGCCTCCGAGGTGACCGTCCGGGTGCCGCTGGCGCTGATGGGCAAGGTGACCGCAGGCCGGCCGGCCGAGGTGATTCCGCCGGGAGCCACCAAGCCGGTCCAGGGCAAGGTCACCTCGGTCAGTCTGCTGCCCAATGCCTCCGCGCCCGGCAGCTATGACACGGTGATCAGCGTGGCCCACTCCCCGGTGGCACTCACCACGGGAGTGTCGGCGACCGTACGCATCGAGGTGGCCAGCGCGACCGACGTGCCGGTGGTGCCGATGTCAGCGACCGTCCCGATCGATGAGCGTCAGGCGACGGTCCAGGTGCTCGGTCCGCAGGGCGTCGAGGAACGCACGATCACCACCGGGATCAAGGGCGTGACCCGGATCGAGGTCACCAAGGGCCTCACCGTCGGTCAGCGCCTGGTCATCGCCGATCCGACCAGGCCCTTGCCGAGCCTGGACATCTTCGGCAACGGGAGTGAACCGGCTCCCGAGGAGGAGCAGCCCCGCTGACGGTGCCCATCCGCGCGAGGGTCGGGCGCACGGGCTACTCCGTGTCGGAGCGGATGTCGATCCGCCAGCCGGTGAGCCGAGCCGCCAGCCGGGCGTTCTGGCCCTCACGGCCGATGGCCAGCGAGAGCTGATAGTCCGGCACGACGACGCGAGCGGAGCGGGCAGCCTCGTCGACCACGGTCACCGAGGTCACCTTGGCCGGGGACAGCGCCTGACCGACGAATTTGGCCGGGTCGGGCGACCAGTCGATGATGTCGATCTTCTCCTCGTTCAACTCGTGCATCACCGCCCGCACCCGCTGACCCATCGGACCGATGCAGGCGCCCTTGGCGCTCACGTCGCGGCTGTTGGAGACCACCGCGATCTTGCTGCGGTGCCCTGCCTCCCGCGCCACCGCCTTGATCTCGACGGTGCCGTCGGCGACCTCGGGCACCTCCAGCCGGAACAGCTTCTCCACCAGGCCCGGGTGGGTCCGCGACACCACGACCTGCGGCCCGCGCAACTCCTTGCGCACCGACACCACGTACACCCGCAAGCGGGTGCCGTGCGCGTACGACTCGCCCGGGACCTGCTCCGACAACGGCATGATCGCCTCGATCTTGCCGAGGTCGACCAGCACCGTGCGGGAGTCACGGCCCTGCTGCACGACCCCGGAGACGATGTCGCCCTCGACGCCGGCAAAGTGGCCGTACTTCTGCTCGTCCTCGGCATCGCGCAACCGCTGCATGATCACCTGGCGAGCAGTGGAGGCGGCGACCCGGCCGAACCCGTCGGGGGTGCCGTCGTACTCCCCCACGACCTGGCCGTCCTCGTCCACCTCGGGCACCATCACCGCGACGTGACCCGACTTGCGATCCAGCTGCACCCGCGCACCCGGAATCGGATGGTCGGACTTCTCGTACGCGGTGAGCAGCGCCTCCTCGATGGCCTCCACCAGCAGCCCCAGCGGCAGGTCCTTCTCCCGCTCCATCAGCCGCAACACCGACATGTCGATATCCATCTCAGGCCTCCTCGGGCTCGTCCAGCTCTGGGTGCGGACGGTTGAACTCCACCTGCACGATGGCCTTGGCCACCTCGCCGTAGCCGATCCGCCGCTCCGTGCCGTCGATGTCGAGGTCGACACCGTCGTCATCGCTGGCAACGATCCGGCCCGTCACCACGGTTCCATCACCCAGGTTGACCTGCACGAGCCGGCCTGCGTTGCGGCGCCAGTGCCGCGGCACGACCAGCGGTCGGCTGACCCCGCGCGAGGAGACCTCCAGCGTGTACGGGCTGTTGCCGAATGCGTCAGAGGAGTCCAGCGTGGTCGAGATCGCCTTGGTCGCCTCGGCAATGTCGTCCAGCAGCGGCCCGCGACCGGTGGGCCCCTCGCCGTCGACCACAATCCGCAGCAGCCGTCGCTTTCCGGCCGGCAAGACGTCGATCTCCTCCAACTCCAGCTCGAACTGGGCCAGGATCGGAGTCAACAACGAACTCAGTTGGCTGTCCTTCATACGTCCTCCGGTTGGCCCACGATCCGATTGGGTCGAGCAGTTGTGCGCAGGCCTGACGGCACCTGCAGCGTCCGACCCTACCTGCGCCGCGGGCTCAGCGGGAACGGTGCCCGGCGTAGGTGGCGCGCACCTCGCTGCGCCAATGCAGCAGATCGGCGCGCAGCTCCTTCAGCCGAGCCGCGCTCACGTCACCGATCAGGTTCGTACGCTCCTCCGGATCGGTGGCCAGGTCGAACACCTCATCGGGGCGGTTGCCGAAGTGAGTGATGTACTTCGTGGTCCCGTCGATCAGCGCCAGACAACGGTTGTCGGACTGGCAGGAGACCCGTACCGGTTCGTCGGCGTCCCTGGCATACAGGGAGTCTTCACGCTCCATACCGCCGGTGAGCCGATAGCCGAGCACGTCAGCGACGGTGGCCGGCACGCTCCGGGTCGAGACCGGCCGCTCCACGGTCCGGGAGCGCTGGTCGGTGGGGTCGTAGACCAGATAGGGAACCTTGATCCCCTCGTTGTAGATGGTGTTGTCGTGCTGGCGCAGCCCATGCTCGCCGAAGCCCTCACCGTGGTCGGCGATGACGACCACCATGGTGTCCTTGGCGTGGCCCTCGGCGGCGAGCATGGCGAACACCTTCGAGACGAAGCGGTCCACATACCGCGCGTCGTTGAGGTAGTTGTTGAACTCCTCGTCGTCGGAGTAGTGCTCGAGCTCGAAGCTGGCCGGCAACGTGTAGTCGTGGTGACCGGTGACGGTCAGGTAGGTGAGCAGGAAGGGTTTGTCGCCCTGTTTGCGCAGCCAGTCCCGGCTGGGGTCGAGCATGATGTCGTCCTCCCAGCCGAAGTAGTTGGCCCGGCCGAAGCCTTCGGTCGGGAAGTCTTCGACCGGGAAGAAGTCCTGGTAGCCGAGATTGCGGACCAGCGCAGGGCGCCGCTCGAACTCCCCCACCGCGGACTGGAAGAACGCCGTCGAATAGCCCTTGTCGCGCAACAACGTCGGCAGGCAGGGCGAGGGCAGGCCGATCGGCTCGGACTCGGTCAGCTTGGTGTCCAGCGGCGGCATGAAGCCGCAGTTCGACGCAGTGAGCGCCTTCGAGGTGTGTGGCAACACCGTGTACGCGTTCTCGGCCAAGGTGCTCCGATTCGCCAGCTCGGCGAGGAACGGTGTCGTGTCGCGACTGGGGTTGCCCAGCGAGGTGGCCTCGAAGCGCAGGGACTCCATCGTGATCAGCACGACGTTCTTGGGCCGCTTGCTCGCGGCGTGGCCGTCGGCCGTCGTGGTCTCGGGCACCAGCTTGCTCGCGGGCAGTTCCAGCCGCTCCGCCGAGGCGTGCTGAGTCTCCACTGCCTCGGCACCGAACTCCAGGGCGATGTCCAGAGCCCGGTTGCGGCCGAATGCACCAGCGCCGGTGAGGGTCGGGAACGCCGAGGCGAGGATGAGGATGAAACCGATCGTCACTGTCAGCAGCGAAAGTCGGCGTCGGGTGCTGAGCGACGAGCCGGCGGCCGGCTGCAGCCCGGGCGTGCCCACTCCTGGGAGCCAGCGGCCGCGCGGGGACCGCTTCTTGTAGCGGAGCCGATAGAGCAGGGCCGGTCCGAGCAGCGCGTACGCCACCACGCCGGCCATCAACCACAGATGGGCGCTGGACGCCTCGCTCGCCGCGATGCTTCGGGTGGCAGCCGGATCGGTGATCATCATCCGCAGCCCACCGGCATCCAGAATCGACCCCGACTTGCGGTAATAGCTGTGCGCGACCACCGAGAAGAGCAGGTACGCCGCCACGCTGAGCTGGCAGACGATCAGCAGCACGAGTCGGCGCCGACCGTTGCGGACCAGCCCGAAGGCGACCAGCCAGAGACAGGCCAGTCCCAGATGGGCGAGGAAATCGGAGCGTAGCTGCGCGAGGATCCCGAAACCGGTCGGTGCGTTGTATTGGCTGGTGACTCGCAGCAGACTCAAAGTCAGGTCGAACAGTGCCGCAGGCACCAGCAGCGCTGCCAGATAGAACAGGTCCGGACCGGTCGGAAAAATTCCGGCGACCGCTCTGAGACGGACCGAGAGTCCACCCGTTGCCGCACGCATCCGGGTACTGATTGACATCTCAACGACGTAGGGTAGCAACCTTTGCTTTGCCTGGTCGCCACCTCGACGTGGGACTGGTTCTCCACGGCTGCCAGCTAGCCTGAAATCCCCCAGACTGGGTGGTTTCCGGACCAGCTCGCGCTGGATACGCTGCCCCGCATGCCAAACCCGTTCAGTCTTCGTACGATCCCGTTGCTCGCGGCAGCCTCGGTGCTCCTGGTCACCTCGGCTTGCGGGAGCGAGGGCGCCGATTCCGGCGAGACCGCCCCGACCACCAGCGCCACGAGCGCGACACCCGCACCAGCTTCGACCCCGGCCGAATCTCCGGCCGCCACGGATGCACCCGCCCCCGGTGAGCCGAGCCACGCCGATCCGGCAGCTCGCGCCGCACAGGGCGCGCTGGCCGCAGTCGCCGGCGACGTCATCTCGATCGACCGAGAGCGCGGAAGCACCTGGTCGGTGCTGGTCCGCGGCACCAACGGGAGCGGCACCGAGGTCTATGTCGACGCCACCAACGGAACCGTGAGCCGGAAGCGGTCGGAGCAGTTGCCGGCCGTCGCTCGATCAGCGGCACCGACGTTCACCGCCGTCGAGGCCATCGATGTCGCACTCAAGGCACAGCCGTCCGGCGCAGTCCACGAGCTCGATCTGGATCGAGACCGCGGCCGGGTCGTGTGGGAGATCGAGGTGCGCGGCGGCGGCAACACCGAGTTCTACATCGATGCCTCGACGGGCGAGATCGTCAAACAAGAGCGCGCCTGACGGCGGGAGATCTGGGTGAAGCGTCACTCTCCGAGATAGGTTCGGCGGGTGACGCCGGTCCCCGACTCTGCCCGAACGTCGCGGCGTAGCCTGCTCGCCCTTGGGCTCGGGCTCGCGGCCGTCGCCGGCTGTTCAGCGCCGACCACTCCGGAGCCGTCGGCATCACGCACCCCAGGCAGCAGCGCCGGTGCGGCGGGGACCACCGATGTTCCGACTCCCCTGTTTCCCGGGGCCGCCAACGGCGTGCAACTCGAGGACGACCTGGTCGCCCGCGCCACCCTGGTGCTGGCCGTCGGCGGCAAGAAGCTCGACAAGACAGGTCGGCGGCTGGTGACGTCGATCCGCGACCAGCACCTGGCGCACGCCGCGGCGCTGCGAACCGCGGACCCGACCGATCCCCGGTCCACGGGTCCGGCTCCGACGCCCAGCGTCTCGGACACCCCATCGAGCCGGCCCACCTTCGCGAAAGCGGTTCAGCAACTACTGACGGCGGAGTCCAACGCCGCTGCCGCGCATCGAGCAACGGCCTTGCCCGCCAACGCACTGGCTGCACTGCTGTGGGGGTCTCTGGCCACGTCAGCAGGGGCGACCGCGGCCATCCTGAAGTCCGCCGATCTCGCCGGCGACAAGCCGGATCCAGGGGTTGCCACGATCGGCAAGGTACGGCCGCGCGCACCGATGCCGGTGGTCACGGTGGTGGCTGCCGAGCAGGAGATGGTCCGTCAGTTGCACGCGCTGATCTATGGCTATCAGCTGGCGCTGGGACGGCTCAAAGGCGCCCGTCGGGACGCCGGTGAGGCGGAGCTGCGACGGCACCGGATCCTCCGCGACCGGCTGAGCACCAGACTGCTCGACCGGAAAGCCGACGTGCCGGTCGCCAAGGCCGCGTACGTGCCCAGCACCAATCCGCGCAATGCCGCCACTGCCACCAAGCTGATCCGTCAGATGGAGACCGGCTTCCAGCCGTTCTGCGGCCTCTGGCTCGCGGCCGCCACCACCCCGGCAGAGCGAACGGAGGCACTGAGCCAACTGAGTCGCTCCACCACGGTGGCCCGTCAGTGGGGAGCGTCGCTGTCGACCTGGCCAGGCTGGGCGTAGCCGCGCGCCTGAGCGTCGAACAGACCGCAATAGATCCCACCGGCCGCCATCAGCTCGTCGTGGCTGCCGGTCTCCACGATCCGGCCGCCGTCCAGCACGATGATCAGGTCGGTCATCGTGACGGTGGAGAACCGGTGCGACACCAGCACCGTGATCGCGCCGTTGCGCTCACCCAGAGTCTGCGCTCGCTCGGCGAACGCGGCGAAGATGTCGTGCTCCGACTGGGGGTCCAACGCGGCGGTCGGCTCGTCCAGGACCAGCACGGTCGGGTCGCGTTTGAACAGACCACGCGCCAGTGCCAGCCGCTGCCACTGACCCTTGGACAGTTCGGCACCGTCGAAAGCGGTCCCGAGCTGGGTCTGCCAACCGTCCTCCAGCCGGGCCACGACCGAATCGGCCCCACCGGCCGCAGCCGCCTCGGCCAACTCGGCATCGTCCTGGGCTCGATCGAGATGGGCCACGCCCACGCTTTCCCGGGCCAACAGCTCCAGGTGCGCGTAGTCCTGGAAGGTGCCCGTGGTGGCCGCAGTCAACGCACCGGTCTGAGCACGCACACCATCGACCCGCAACTCGCCGGCAGTGGGCTCGATCAGCCCGGTCAAGATCTTCGCCAGCGTGCTCTTGCCGGCTCCGTTCACGCCGACGATCCCCAGCACGGTCCCGGCCGGAATGGTGATCGAGACATCGCTCAGTGTGGGGGTGTCGCGGCCCGGGTAGGTGTAGCCGATGCCGTCAAGCACCAGAGCCTCGTCGATCCTGGCGATCGGACCGGCTGCCTTCGGCAACCGAGCAGTACGGTCGCGCAGCCAGCCGTAGTGGTCGATCACCCGCATCGCGTCGATAGCCTGGACCCGGAAACTCAGCACGTTCATGATCTGCGCCGCCAGGAAGACACCGAGCCCCGCGACCACGGCAACATCGCCGATCGTGGCCCGGCCTTCCTGTCGCAGCACGATCGCCCACCACACCGCCGCACCAGCACCGAGGCCGTAGATCAACCAGCCCAGGCTGGTGTAGATCACCGCCAGTCCGCGCGCATAGAGCTCGTGTGCGGCCATCTCGTCCCACAGCGCCCGCGCGCGCTCGTCCAACCGGGCGCCAGAGCCGGTGGTCAGGAGCTCCTTCAGCGGGCCGGCACCGACCGCGATCGCACTCAGCTGCTCGTCGAGCCGCAGCAGATGAGCGTTCTTGTCCACCGCGAGGAGATAGAGATCGCCGGCCCGGCCGGCCAACAGGATCGGCGGGATCGCACACAACGCCAAACCGATCAAGGCCGGGTGGATGCGAGCCAGCACGGCCAGCGACACGATGACGGAGACCACGGAGGACACCAGGGCTACCGCAGAGATGGCCGCGTGGCCGAGCCCGTTGCTACGCCGGACCACCACCGACAGACGGTCCAGGAAGACCGGATCCTGCAGGTGCTCGATGGTCGCCGGGCTCGTCGTCCAGTCCAACAGATCGTCGATCAGCAATAGCTCGACCGCATCGGCGATGTCGCGCTCCAGGGTCGCTATCACCCGATAGCCGACGAAGGTCACCACAGCGAAGACGGCACCGACCACGACCGCGAGCGTCACCTGACGATCGAACCCGGCCGGGGCGTGCTGGATCAGCGACCCCTGCACCAACGCCAGCACGGTGGCCGCGATCGCGTCGATGGCCAAGAGCAGCAGCGTGACCGTCGATGCCACCGGCTTCACCCGGAAGCAGTGCGCGAGAACGTGCCGCAACACTCCGATCCGCCGTCTCATGCGAACCTGCTCGCCTGCAGCCGGAACATCCGGGCGTACTCCCCGTCGCACCGCATCAGCTCGTCATGGTTACCGGCCTCGCTGATCCGGCCGTGCTCGAGCAGCACGATCCGGTCCGTGGACCGCACCGTGGAGAGCCGGTGGGAGACCAGCACGATCGTCGCTCCGGTCAGGGTCTTGACCACGCGGTCGTAGAACTCCGCCTCCTGGCCGGCGTCCAGGTGCGCGGTCGGCTCGTCCATGATCATCAGTCGGCGCCCGTGCTGCACACCGTAGATCGCACGGGCCAACGCGACCTTCTGCCACTGTCCACCAGACAGGTCGACACCGCCGTCGAACTGTGCCGACAGTGGCGTCTCCATCCCGGCCGGCAGTGTGTCCGCCAGCTCGGCGGCGCCGGCGAGCTCGAGCGCCCGGATCGCGCCGGCCCGGTCGTCGCTGCCGGGTGCGGACAAGGTCACGTTCTCCAGCAACGACAGCGGATAGCGGACGAAGTCTTGGAAGAGCACCGCCACCTCGGCACGCGGCAGCACCATGGCACGCCCGCTGGTCGGCGCGGTCAGACCGGCCAGCAGCTTCATCAGCGTGGTCTTGCCGGCGCCGTTGGGCCCGACCACGGCAAGCACCTCGCCCGGTTCGATCACCAGGTCCAAGCCGTCCAATACCAGCGGGCCGTCCCCGTAGCGGAACCCGAGATCGGCCAGTTCGATCGTACCATCGGATGAGGTCAGATCGTCGAGTTGCGGCGCCGATCGCAGCCGTTCCCGGACGCGGTCCAAGGCGTCGAGCACCACCTGCCCGTACGCGGCCTGCCAGCCGACCGAGCCCTTTCCGATCAGACCCACTAGTCCAAGACCGGCGACGATGTAGCGCGCCAGGTCGGCTGCTGTGATCGCACCGCGGGCGGCCGACCAGGCCGGGAAGGCCAGGACACCGGCGGCCGTGAGCAGCGCCAGCCCGAACGGCAACACCAAGCCGCGGAACAGCACCGCGTGCCGATGCCAGCGCGGCAGCAGGTAGGTTTCGGCCTCGATCCGTCGTCGCTGCCGCACCCAGTCGCCGATGCCGAAGATCCGGATCTCTTTGGCGACGCCGTCGCCGGTGCCGAGCTCGGTCCAGTACGCCGTGCGGCGCTGACCCCGGGCGCCCTCCGCCTCGGCTGCCGCTTCCCGTTCCCAGGTACGCTGCAGCGCCCATCTGCTGACCAGCATCATGGCGACGGCGGCCACGGCGTAGATCGGTGACAGCGGCACCAACACCACTCCGACCGCAGCGATCTCCAACAGCTCGAACCAGCGCGCGAGCTGGGCCCAGGTGGCGCTGCCGAGCGACTGCTCCCAGCCACGGGCGCCACCGGTCGACATCACGTGCGCCACGTCATCCCGGAAGTCAGGGTCGTCCACCACATCCAGCGACGCCGCGGAAGCGATCGCCAGCCTGACCTCCGAACGCACCTGGCCGTCGACGATCCGGGCCACATACGTATAGAGGAGCCAGACCGCGTGACCCACCGATTCGCCGAGCCACAGGGCGGCAACGAAGGCCACCAACGCCAGCGCGAGAGCCGAACTGGTCGAGGCCCCCGCCTGTGCGACCACCAGACCGGTGGCCCAGGCCGAGACCGGCACCAGTCCGGCCCGCAACACCTGCAGCACCATCAGGAGCGCAACCATGCCTGGAGGCACCATGCGCAGACCCGACAGCAGCCGCAGGCTCCGCACTGTGGATGTCCTCTCTGACTCAGACCTCTGCCGAGGCCTCGCACCGAGCAGGACCCTAGCGGCAATGTCGGACAAACGGGTAGGGCATTTCCTGCGGCATCGTGGCTGAGGTCAGAGCAGTCCGCGCAGGACGTCGTACGCCAGCCGCACGATCAGCAGCGCAACCACAGCAAGGAAGACCTTCCGAACGAAGGTGTTTCCCCTGCTGATCGCGGTCCGGGCGCCGAGGAAGCCGCCGACCAGATTGGCGGCTCCCATCAGCAAACCGAGCTGCCACAAGATCACCCCATGGGCCGCGAACACCGCGATCGCCGACAGATTGGTGACCAAGTTCGCGATCTTGGCCTGGGCGCTGGCGTCCAGGAAGCCCCAGCCCAGCACCCCGACCAGCAAGATCACGAAGAAGGTGCCGGTGCCTGGACCGAGGATCCCGTCGTAGGCACCCACGCCGAGCCCGATCGCCAGCGTCAGCAGATAATGCCGGCGGCCGACCTGCTTGCGCTCGGTCACCAGGCCGAGCTGAGGACGGCGCCAGGTGTAGATCGCCACCACGATCAGGGCCACCAGCACGATCGGGGTGAAGACCTCCTTCGGCAGATAGCGCGCGACCGAGGCGCCCAGGGCGGAACCGACCGACGAGCCCACCACCAGGGGCAGCACGCTGCGCCAGTCGGGTCGGACCTTGATCGCGTACAGGATCGAACTGGTGGCGGTCCCCCACACCGACGAGATCTTGTTGGTGCCCAGGATCGCTGCCGGCGGAGTGGACTCGGGCAGCCCGATCAGCAGCGCCGGCAGCTGGATCAGGCCCCCGCCACCGACGACCGCATCCACCCAGCCGGCCACGAAAGCGGCCAACACCAACGTGAGGACAGTGACAAGGCCGAGTTGAGCCAGCTCCACCTGTTCGGTCTGCCGGGGTCAGTCGATCGACGGGCGTCCGCGTACGACGGCGATGATCCGGCCGACCGCCTCGTCGAGTGGGATGTTCTCGATCTCGCCGGTCTTGCGGTCACGCAATTCGACCAGTCCCTCGGCCAGACCACGCCCGACGACGACCGAGGTCGGCATGCCCATGATCTCGGCGTCGGCGAACTTCACCCCCGGGCTGGCCTTGCGGTCGTCCAGCAGCACCTTGATGCCGGCATCGTCCAGCTCACGAGCCAGATCGGTAGCCGCATTCAGTACGGCTTCGCCCTTGCCGGTGGCCAGGATCTGCACGTCGTACGGCGCGATCTCCCGTGGCCAGCACAGACCCTTCTCGTCACAGGTGCCTTCGGCTACGACAGCCACCGCCCGGGACACCCCTACCCCGTACGAGCCCATGGTGACGGTGACCAGCTTGCCGTTGCTGTCCAGCACCTTGAGACCCAATGCCTCGGCATACTTGCGACCGAGCTGGAAGATGTGGCCCATCTCGATGCCACGGGCCAGCCGGAGCGGCCCCGATCCGTCCGGAGCCGGGTCGCCTTCCTTCACCTCGGCGACGTCGATCACACCGTCGGCGGTGAAGTCCCGGCCGCACACCAGGTCGAAGACATGCCGGCCCGGCTGGTCGGCACCGGTCACCCAGCGGGTGCCCTCGACGACCCGCGGGTCGGTGAGATAGCGGATGCCGGAGGCGTTGTTCTCCCCCAGCACGCCAGGACCGATGTAACCCTTGGCCAGGCTCGGATGGTCGGCGAAGTCCTCCTCGGTGAAGGCCTCCGCCTCGTCCGGTTCGAGGGTGGCGGCGAGCCGTTTCAGGTCCACCTCGCGATCACCGGGCAGCCCGATGGCCAACGGCTCGCGGGTTCCGTCCAGCTTGCGGACCATCACGACCACGTTCTTCAGTGTGTCCGCGGCCGTCCACGCCCGATCTTCCCGGGGCACCTGCGCGTTGGCATGGTTCACCAAGGTCTCGATGGTCGGGGTGTCCGGGGTGTCGTGGACGTGCGCGGCCGGCGCGTTGTCGTACGGCACCGGCTCCGGCGGCACCACATGGACGGCCTCGACATTGGCTGCGTAGCCGCCCGGCGAGGCGACGAAGGTGTCCTCCCCGTTCTCGGCCACGGCCAGGAACTCCTCACTCGCCGAGCCGCCCATCGCGCCGGACATGGCGTGCACGATGACGTACTCGAAACCGAGCCGGTTGAAGATCTTGATGTAGGCGTCTCGATGCGCGTCATAGGACTTCTGCAGTCCGATGTCGTCGATGTCGAAGGAGTAGGAGTCCTTCATCACGAACTCTCGGCAGCGCAGCAGCCCGGCGCGCGGCCGTGCCTCGTCGCGATACTTGGTCTGAATGTGGTATAGGTGCAGCGGCAGGTCCTTGTAGGAGGAGTACAGGTCCTTCACTAGCAGGGTGAACATCTCCTCATGGGTCGGCCCGAGCAGATAGTCGCCGCCCTTGCGGTCCTTGAGCCGGAAGATGTTCGGCCCGTAGTCGATCCAGCGACCGGATGCCTGATACGGCTCGGCCGGCAGCAGGGCCGGCAGATGCGCCTCCTGCGAGCCGATGGCGTCCATCTCCTCACGGACGATCTGCTCGATGTTGCGAAGCACCTTGTAACCCAGCGGCAGCCAGCTGTAGATCCCCGGCGCGGCGCGGCGGATGTAGCCGGCACGCACCAGCCAGCGGTGGCTGGGCACTTCGGCATCGGCCGGGTCCTCGCGCAGGGTTCGGACGAACAACTCCGACAGACGCGTAATCACCGGGCCACCCTATCGGCCGGCGACGGGGGCGAGCACGTCCTATTCCGGGCGCTCAATAGTGGGCTCAGTAGTGGATGGTGGCGAACTCGCCGACGTCGGTGAAGCCGACCCGGGCGTACGTCGCCCGCGCCGGCTTGTTGTAGTCGTTGACGTACAGGCTGACCGTCGGTGCGATGGTCCGGGCCAACTGCACCACCTTCGCCATCGCGGGGGCCGCCAGCCCACGTCCGCGCAGCGCCGGGTCGAGCCAGACGCCTTGCACCTGACAGACCGAGCCCGCGACCGAGCCGACGTCGGCCTTGAACACCACTCGACCGTTCTGGATCAGTCCGAACGCCCGCCCGGAGGAGATCAGCTGCCGGACGTAGAACCGATAGCCGGCCGGATTGCCCTGGACAGGAGAGACGCCGACCTCCTCGGTGTACATCTTCACCGCGGCCTCGTAGTAGCTGTCCCAGTGCTCCAGACCCATCCGGCGGACACCGGGGTCGGGCGTCACCAGCGGCTGATCGAAGATCGCCATCACCGGTTGCCGCGGCCGTACCTCGCGTACCTTGCTCCACGTGCTGCCCCACCGGTGCGAGAGCCGGCGCCACAGGTCGAGGGCCACCTCGGACGGACCGATGATCGAGAAGCAGGTCCGCTCCGGACCGGCGAACTCGACCCAGGCGGCCACTGCGTCGGAATCGGCGTTGACCGGCACCAGATTCGCCCCGGCATGACACATCGAGCGCAACTCGCCATCGCGTTCGTAGCCCCAGATCGGGCAGCCCAGACTGGCCGCAGCGACACCGGCAGCCCGGATCCGCGAACCGACGAACACGTTCTCGATCGGCCGCTGCCCCAACAGGCGCAGCACCGCAGGGAGATCCTCCCGGCCCAACACCCGCACCCGGCCCACACCGCCGCCGGTCGGCATCAAGGGTGGGCGCAGGGCGGTCACGTCAGGTCACGCTAGCCCACGCTGACGGTGGGCGTTCCCTCAGCGGCCGGCATCTCGTCGGCGAGCCGCATCGCCTCTTCGATCAGTGTCTCGACGATGTCGGCTTCCCTGACCGTCTTGATGACCTCACCCTTGACGAAGATCTGGCCTTTGCCGTTGCCGGAGGCGACGCCGAGGTCGGCCTCCCGCGCCTCGCCGGGACCGTTCACGACGCAGCCCATCACCGCGACCCGCAACGGGACCTCAAGACCTTCGAGGCCCGCGGTGACGGCGTCGGCAAGCTTGTAGACGTCGACCTGGGCACGGCCACAGGATGGGCAGGAAACGATCTCGAGCTTGCGGGGCCGGAGGTTGAGCGACTGCAGGATCTGCAGGCCGACCTTGACCTCCTCGGCCGGCGGGGCTGACAGCGACACCCGAATGGTGTCCCCGATTCCCTTGCTGAGCAGGGATCCGAAAGCGACGGCGGACTTGATGGTGCCCTGGAACGCCGGCCCTGCCTCGGTGACCCCGAGGTGCAGCGGATAGTTGCAGGCGTCACTGAGCATCTCGTACGCCCGCACCATGATCACCGGGTCGTTGTGCTTGACGCTGATCTTGAAGTCCCGGAAGCCATGCTCCTCGAACAGACTGGCCTCCCACAGCGCCGACTCGACCAGCGCCTCGGGGGTGGCCTTGCCGTACTTGGCCAGCAGTCGCTTGTCCAGCGAGCCGGCGTTGACCCCGATCCGGATCGAGGTGCCGGTCTCCTTCGCGGCTTGGGCGATCTCGCCGACCCGGTCGTCGAAAGCCTTGATGTTGCCCGGGTTCACTCGTACGGCGGCGCAGCCCGCCTCGATCGCGGCGAACACGTACTTCGGCTGGAAGTGGATGTCGGCGATCACCGGGATCTGCGACTTCCGGGCGATCGCCGGCAACGCCTCCGCGTCGTCCTGGCTCGGCACGGCGACCCGGACGATGTCACAGCCGGTCGCGGTCAACTCGGCGATCTGCTGCAGGGTGGCGTTGATGTTCGCGGTCAGGGTCGTGGTCATGGACTGGACGCTGATCGGCGCATCGCCGCCGACGAGCACCTTGCCGACCTTGATCTGCCGGGTGCGCTTGCGCGGTGCGAGGGTGGGTGGTGGCAGCGGCGGTAGCCCGAGATCAATAGTCGTCATGTCGCCCTCTAGCGTAGGTGCTCGGTCACCAAGTTGCCCAGTGCGGTGATGCCCTGCACCAGCCGATCATCGTCGATGCCGGAGAAGCTCAACCGGGCATGGTTCGGCTGCTGGGTGATCGGGAAGAAGGTGCCACCGGGCACGTACGCCACCTTCGCCCGCGGCAGCAAGGTGTCGGCCATGAACGCGCCGGCATCGAAGCCCTCCGGGAAAGCGAGCCAGGTGAACAGCCCGCCCTCGGAGTGGGTGTAGCTGACTCCTGCCGGAAGCGTGGCGGCGAGGGTCGAGAGCATCAGGTCGCGTTTGTGCCGATACACCGGTCGGGCCTGTGCCAGGTGGGCGTCGATGTCGTACCGGCTCAGGTAGTCGGAGGTGGCGGCCATGTTGAGGGTGCTGTTCTGGGTGTCGGCCGCGAGCTTGAGCAGCGCGAGCTTCTCCAGGATCGCCGGCGCGGCGACCACCCAGCCGAGCCGCATCGACGGCGCGAGGATCTTGGAGAAGCTGCCGAGATGGATGACGCGGCCCTCGGTGTCCAAGCTCTTGAGGGTGGGCAGCGAGGTCCCCTCGTAGCGCAGCGCACGGTATGGGGTGTCCTCGAGAACGATGAGATCGTGCTGGTTGGCCAGTTCGATCAGCCGATGCCGTCGCTCCAGGCTGAGGGTGACACCGGTGGGGTTCTGGAACTCCGGCATGGTGTAGATCAGCCGCGCCCGGGGATTGGCGGCCAGGACGTCGGAGAGGTGGTCGGTGTCGATGCCGCGCTCGTCGGTGCCGACGACGGCATACTCCGGTTCGGTGGGAGCGAACGCGATCAGCGCGCCGAGGAAGGTCGGGTCCTCGGTGACGATCACGTCGCCGGGATCGACGAGCAGCCGCGCGGTGAGATCGAGACCCTGCTGCGCGCCTTGGATGATCAGTACGTCGTCGGCGGTGCAATCGATGCCGTCGGCGGTCATCCGTGCGGCCACCTGGGCTCGCAGTTCGGGAAGCCCATTGGAGGCGGTGTATTGCAGATTCTTAGCGTGCTCGGGGCGCAGCAGCCGGGCGTAGATCTCGGCCAGTTCCTCGACCGGGAACAGCGCCGGGTCCGGGTAGCCGCCGCCGAAGGAGATCACCTCGGGATCGGCGCCGAGTCGCAGCAGTTCGCGAATCGCCGACGGCTGTACGTGCGCGGCGCGCCGGGCAAAGTTCTTCACGAGAAGCTCAGCTTGCTGGGCTCGCCGGCCTGCAGCCGGGCCAGGTGCGCGTCGAAGTCGACGTGGTCGAAGAGCGACTCACCGGCGGCGATCGCACGCTGCAGTCCCTGCTCGCGTTGCTGGATCTCCTCCGCCATGTCGATCACCGAGGCGAAGGCTTCGGCCCCGGCGATCACCACGCCGTCCTCGTCGCCGACCACGATGTCGCCCGGACAGACCTCGACTCCGCCGACGGTGATCGGCACCTGCACCACCGGCTGAGCGGAGGACGCGCCGGGTGCAGAGGGCACGGCGCCTCGGGAGTAGACGGGAAGCTCGAGGGTCGCGAGCGTACGGGTGTCGCGGCAGTAACCGTCGATCACGATGCCGGCCATCCCGCGTCGCAGGGCCTCTGTCCCGAACAACTCGCCGGCCACGGCGTGCTCGGAGCTGCCAGCCACCATGAGCACATCGCCGGGACCGGCCAACCGCAGTCCGGCGAGCATCGGCATCAGATCGTCCCTGGCCTCGACGGTCACCGCGGTGCCGAGGATCCGCAAACCTGGGCGTACTGGCCGGATCTCCGCCGGCAGCACGCCGACCACGCCGCGGCCCGCATCAGCGAGGGAGGTGGTGTCGATGCCGGCGAGCCGGAACAGCAGGTTACGCAGATGCTCGGGTGCGGGAGAGGTCATGGACCCAAGCCTCTCATCCATCCCCTCGCCTATCGTCGACTACATGACTGCCCCAAAGCAGACCCTGCTCCGCTACCTCGGCAAGGAGCGCGCCGCGCTGCTCGCCACTCTCGACGGCCTGGATGATCGCCAGGTCCGCTGGCCGCTGACGCCGTCCGGCACGAATCTGCTCGGCATCGTCAAGCACACCGCCAGTGTCAGTCTCGGCTACTTCGGTGAGACCTTCGGTCGCGATCATGGGCAGGCACTGCCCTGGTTCGATGAGGATGCTGAACTGAACGCCGACATGTGGGCGACCGCCGACGAGTCCCGCGAGCAGATCGTCGCCCTATACGAGGAATCCGCACGCCAAGCCGACGCGACCATCGAAGCACTGGAGCTGGACTCGCCGGGCCGGGTGCCCTGGTGGCGACCGGAGAAGGCCGACGTCACGCTCGGCCAGATCATCGTGCACATGATCGCCGAGACCGCACATCACGCCGGCCACGCCGACATCGTCCGTGAGCTGCTGCTGGATGCTCCCCCGACCCAAGACCCGAATCTGCCGGGCTGGACGCCCGAGCGCTGGGCGGCGTACCGCACCCAACTGGAGCAGATCGCCGACGCGGCTCACTCAGGGCGCTGATGTTTCAAAGCGCGGAGTTCGCCTGCGCTGAATCAGCTCCGGCCCCGGTGCTAGAAACCGTCTCCCAGAGTTGGCAAGTCCAAGGCCCGTCGCCGAGCAGCAGGGTGCCTTGGTTGGTGACGATGCTGATCCAGCCGTGGGGTGATCGCCACACATACGTACCCAGGCTCGGACTTCGGACCTGCCAGCCACCGACGGTCTTGGCCCGATGCTCCGATCTGGCCAGCGGTGCGAGACTGTCGACCGAAGTCTGACCCGGTGGTCCGTTCTTGCGATAGCTCCTGGTGTGGTCCAAGTCGAGTCGGCCACCGGTGCTGATCTCGGTAACCGGGCTGAACGGCCACACCGACCCCGGATGCCGGGTGTGCACGGCCTCGCGGATCGCCATCGGGATTTCATAGCTGTCCACGGGTGCGACCGCCGCCGGATCCAACACTGGTCGGATCGTGATCGTGGGATCAGCATCGGTGAGCCAGCGCCGGAACTGTTCCAAGGTGATCGGCCCGTCCGCGGTCCGCAGCACCCCATGTTGGTCGATCAGCGTCTGATCGGTGACATGGACGTGAATGACGGCCTTGGTCGCACATGCGGCGAGACCAGCCTTGGTGAAGGGCCGTAGGTCATACGTCGACCCACATGCCCGGCACGCGCCACGCTCATCACGAGAGGTCGCGCAAGAGCCGGGCTCGGCGGAACCGAAGGCCGCGGGAGAAGGCGAAGCATCCATCCCGGCCGCCTCCACGGCCTCTTCCGAGCGTCCGTCCGCCGCAGCCGGCCGAGTATCACGCTGCTCGTCGAGCCAGGCCCGATCGTCCTCATCGACCGGCGACTCCGAACCGTCAGCCGTGGCACCACCCTCTGACACCGGTTCTTCTGATGCAGGCTCGGATTGGGCGTTCCAGCAGTCCTCGAGGTCGTCGAGATCATCGAACCCAGGCTGATGATAGTTCCCATGCCCAGCGGTCTGCCATCCCGCCTGAGGGACATCGTCTTCCGCCCATGGATCCGTTGGGTCGTCCAAGTGCGCAGCCACCCGCTCTTCCGGGTGTCGTGGATCGTCCGGATCGGCGGCGTGCCGCGCGAGGATATCCCTCAGCTTGGCCTGGTGAGCGATGATCCCCATCGCCTTCGACCGGCGGATCCCGACAGGATCTTCATCCCCTTCCTCCGCCAGACACTGCGCAACCCGGTTCACCAGCGCCATGAACGCGGCGTCATCGCCAGCCTCCATCCGAGCGACCAGAGTCCGCAGCCCCTGCTCCCCACGAAACGAGCGCACGTCTCGCTGCCCGGCAGCCTCTTCGGCACGACGCCGGTAGGTGTCTTCGTCGACCCGCAGTAGCGCCGCATCGAAGATGTCGAGGAACCGTGCCCACGCCACCTGCTCGACCCACCGGGTGATCTGCATGTCCAGGCACCACGACGTCAACGCCCCGAGATGCGCGGAGCGCTCGGCAATCTGGCGAACCTTCCACAACCAGACTTCTCCGGCCTTCACCCGCTCCCACAGCCTGGGCAGCCGATAGCGCACAATCAGGGCCACTCGCATCAGGCTCTTGGCCGCTGCCGGTCCGGTCTGCAGCGCCTTTCCCAGCTCGGCGGGCGAGCACTCGGCCACCAGCGGCGTACCCGTTGGCCCGATCCGGACGAACCGGTCAACCAACGCACTCTGTGCCTCGATCGCGGCATCATCAGCAAGCTCCAGCTCCGCCGGCGCACCATGACAGCCCGCCCACGCCGCAGCGATCACCAGCTTCCGACAGCCAGCCTGCCGCTCGGCCGCCACCGTGTCCGCAGCCAGCCGGAGCAAGGCGCTCGGATCACCGAGCGCTTCCTCCAGCTTCGACTCGAACATGTATCTGATTATAGGCAATATTCGAATGTTTGTCCAGCGACCCGGACGCGGATGTCTAAACGAGAGTGCCCTGGCCGTACTCGGCAACGCATCGAGTGTCCTTCTCCCGATCCGAACAGCACTCACAGCAGCCACCTAGCCGCCTCCCGGACCGCGCCCAGCAGACCTTGACCTAATGGGAAGCCACTTCGAAGGAAGGCTCCTCATGTCAGGTGTCAGTCGCCGCGGCTTCATCGTCGGTGGGCTCGGCCTCCTCGCCGGAATCGGCGGCACGGCGGGCTGGGCAGCGGATCGCTATCTGATCCCGCACGTCGAGGTGACCTCGACCGACACCCTCGGCACCGGCGACGTCACCGTCGCCGCCGCGGCCAAGAACGGGCAAGCCAGCGCGACCGGATATGCGAGCAGTACGGCGACGATCTCCATCGACACGGTGGTGACCGGCAGCGGGAACGACAAGGTCACCGCCTACGTCGCCGACGTACAGGTCAGCGACGCGACGATCATCCGCGCGGCCTTCGCCGAGGACACATTCGGCACCAACGTCATCGCCAAGACCTCCGACATCGCAGCGCAGGCGGGCGCGGTGCTGGCGATCAACGGTGACTACTACGGCTTCCGAGACACCGGCATCGTCATCCGCAACGGCGTGGCCTATCGCGACGCCGGCGCCCGTCAGGGTCTGCTGTTGCGCACCGACGGCACCCTCTCCCTCTACGACGAGACGAGCACCTCCGCCGATGATCTGCTCGCCAAGGGCGCCTGGCAGACCTGGTCCTTCGGACCCGGGCTCGTCAACGGTGGAGCAATCGTCGAAGGCATCGACGACGTCGAGATCGACACCAACGTGGGCAACCACTCCGTTCAGGGCAATCAGCCCCGAACCGCGATCGGGATGATCGCTGCCAACCACTTCCTGTTCGCAGCTGTCGATGGCCGCAGCGCCGGCTACTCACGCGGCATGACGATGACCGAGTTGGCGCAGCTGCTCCTCGATCGCGGCGTACAGGTCGGCTACAACCTCGATGGCGGCGGCTCGACCACCATGGTGCTCGACGGAGATCTGATCAACGACCCGCTGGGCAGAGACCGCGAACGCGGCACCTCCGACATCATCTACGTGGCCGGATAGGTCGACAGAGATGATCGTCTTGATCCCGTCCTACCAACCTGGCAAGGCGTTGGTCGATCTGGTCGACGCGCTTGCGGACTCCACAGTGGTGGTCGTCGACGATGGTTCGGGCTCGGACTATGCCTCGGTGTTCGCGATGGTCCAGGCCCGCGGCGTCGAAGTCGTTAGCCATCCGACGAACCTCGGCAAGGGTGCGGCTCTGAAATCCGGTTTCGCCTACATCGCCAAACGGTTCCCTGGTCACTCCGTGGTCTGCGCCGATAGCGACGGGCAGCACCGCCCGGTCGACATCGCGAAGGTCGCTACCGAACTCGAACTGGGCGATGCCGCGATCATCCTCGGTGCCCGCGGCTTCACCGGAAAGGTCCCGCTGCGTAGCCGGTTCGGCAACACCGTCACTCGGACCGTCTTCGGCGCGCTCACGGGCCGCCGGCTCCGCGACACCCAGACCGGCCTGCGCGGCTATCCGGCAGAGCAGCTCAGCTGGTTGCTGTCGGTGCCCGGCAACAGGTTCGAGTACGAGCAACAGGTGCTTTTGCAGGCTGTCGACGAGGGTCACGACATCGCCGAGGTCGAGATCGCCACCGTCTATCTGGCCGCGAACGCCTCCTCTCATTTCCGTACGGTCCAAGACTCCTGGGCCGTCTATCAGCCCTTGCTCCGGCACGCGCGACATGTCGGCAGGTTCAGCCTCAGCTCGGCTGCCGGCTGGCTGATCGACGTGACCGTGTTCGCGATCTTGACCATGCTCAGCGTGGGTCCGCTGCTCGCCCTGCTTCTTGCCCGGTTACTCAGCGCATCGACGAACTTCGCCATCAACCGCCACTGGGTGTTCGGCGGGCGACAGTTGCCGCCCCTGCTCGGTGCCGGCGGTCGCTATCTGGCACTCGCGACCGTCGTGCTGGGCGTCAACCTGCTGATGCTCGACGGTCTACTCTCGCTCGAGCTCTGGGCCGTACCCGCCAAGGTCATCTGCGATGTCGTGCTGTTCACCGGCAGCTTCACCATCCAGCGGCGCTGGTGGGGGTGTCGATCCTCCGCCGCGCCTGGCTCCTGTCATCAAACCCAGGATCTGGCACTCCCTGTGAAAGATCACACGTACGTAGCCGTCGTATCAAGGTCGGGTGACCCTCAGAAGACCGTCGAGATCGCGAATGCAAGACTGCCGAATGCTGACCAACCGCACCATGCCTGACAATGCCCTTCTCCCCGTCCTGGCCTATCCATCGGTGTCGGAAGCCGTGACCTGGCTTATCAAGGCATTCGGATTCACCCTGCGCTGGCAGATCGAGGAGCACAGAGCCCAACTCGGCGTGGGCGATCACGCCGCCATCGTGATCACGGAGGGACCCCGACCTTCCGATGGCATCGACCACGTTATGGTCCGGGTCCCTGACGTCGACGCCCACCGCGCTCGGGCCGCAAGTGCCGGCGCGGTCGTCGACGACGCAGCGAATCACTTCTACGGCGAGCGGCAGTACACCGCGACCGACTTCGCCGGAAGAACCTGGGTCTTCAGCCAGTCGATCGCCGACCTTGATCCAACAGATTGGGGAGCACACACCGCCTGACAGGGTCAGGGCCGAGCATCACCACGACGTGATCGGGGCCGGCATCCGCGACGATGTCGAGCATCTCGACGGTGATCGATGTGTCACGTGAGGCCGCCGACCTAAACTCATGACATGACAGCGCGGCGTGGCGAGCTGATCCATCTGATCGAGGACACGCGGACGATCAGGTTGATGCCCTGCTCACGAACGCGCGCCTGCTCGCCGCGAACAAGCCCCGCCGCACCTGGCCACCGCGATTCATCGGAATGATCAAGGACGGTTCCCCGGCCACGGGCCAGCGACCAGCCACATCGACTGGTGCGCCAGGGTTGCTTCGCGACACTTGAAGCAACCACCGCGCACCAGTGAGTGAGCACTCACTACGGGTTCGAGTCGCACGCTGCGACGGCCTCGATCTCCACCAGTTGGTCGGGATAGCCCAGCACCGTGACACCCAGCAAGGTGCTCGGCACGTCGTGCGGGCCGAACCGGTCCGCAACGACATTCCACACCGTCACCAGGTCCGCACGGTCTGCGGTGGCGACCAGCACCCGGGTGGCCAGCACGTCCGTCAGCGATGCACCGATCTCAGCCAACGCTGCTTCCAGGTTGTCGAGCGCCGCAACGGCTTGAGCGGCATGGTCACCGGGAGCCCGAGTCGTTCCGGTTGAGTCGAGCGGACAGGCACCGGCCAGGAACACGAGACTGCTGCCCGGAGGAGCCATCGCTGCGTACGCGTACGGAGCTTCCGCCAGAATCGATGATCGGATCAGTCTGATGTGCTCGGACATCTACGACAGCATGCCGCACCCGAATGCCTGGCCGGCTGTGAGCCAGGTCCAAGGGGTCGGACCGAGGTCGTGGGCATCACTGACGCCGGCGTGCTCGAAGTTGCTGATCACGGCACGGCTTCGGCGAAGCGGCGCCAGAAAGGCGGCCGCATCGAAGGCCAGCTCGAGATCCTGTCGCGCGCCGTACTGGCTCCATGCACCCAGGTAGGCGGAGCTGATGCTGCGGAGATCCTCACGGTTGAGGTCGAACCTCGTGCTGTCCCGCGTCCATCGTCGATGGCAGTCGTAGAGCAGCGGCATCAGCGACATGAACGGGTGCGTCCATGCGGCATCCCCGAGATCGATGAATCTGTACGCGCCGCTCGACTTCGCCGCCAGGATGTTCCCCATCCAGAGGTCGCCGTGATCAAGACTGAGCGGAACAGCCGAGGCCGTGAGGACCTGGCCGGCAGACCGATAGCTGGGCAATTCGCTGATCAACCTGTCGTACTGATCTGTGGTGATACGACGCAGGTCGGTCGCCGGCATGGCCGCGAGGATCTGCGCCTGCGACCGAAGCTCCGCGACCGCGTCAGCAGGACTCCAGTTCGGGATGCCGGCAGCTGCGGCTTCGGTATCACGTCCGACCAAGGACTGCTGCAGCTTGGCGTAGTCGACGACCACCTCAGCCATCAAGTCCGGGTTGACATCGAACTCGTGCAAGTTGGGACCGCCGTCCCGGAGCAGCATGCGTGCCTCAGCCAGATCCGACGCGAGCGGAGGCTCAACGAATCGTGGGGCCGCTTCAGCGCAGAACTGGTGAAACCGGATCTCCTGTGCATCCCGTGGTCGGAGCTGTTTCATCACCGCGTCACCCGAAGCGGCAGATATGCGCCACACCGCCGACCAGGCTTGGATCGAAAGATCGTGCATCGAGTTCGCATGATTAACACCCATCGAGTCGAGCGTCTCGAACGCCCATCGTTGCGCCTCTGCACGCCAGGTTGCAGACCCCCACCGAGACACGTGGCTATCGGCCCGTCGAAGACATGAGCTCGATGGTCAAACCGACAGACAACTGAAGGAACGCGGACTGATTGCCCGCTTCGTCTGTCGTTGGCTCGCGGACAACCGATGCACCAGCGTCGCGGCCGATTCTGGCCGCCGTCACCACATCATCGACGTCGAGTTGAAGCAAGACGCCGCCCAGCGACGGAACATCCACCATCGCTCCGCGCATGATCGACAGCGTGATCGACGGTCCGGTGACCTCGACATAGCCGTCCTCCCCGACGACCTCAAGACCAAGGGCACGCAGCAGGTCTGCCACCTGGTCGACTTCGGCGTTGGTCTGCAGGATGAGTGACAGCGCGCGGACACTAGTGATCGGCATGATTCTCTCCGTCAGAGATCGGGAACGTCAGTCTGACGGAATCTAGAACATGACGTAACGTCAGATTCAAGTGCTTCGTGCTCACGGTGCTGGTCGAGGAATACCGATGGATGGATCACAAGGCGAACCGACTTGGCGCGTCGGCGAACTCGCGCGGTTGACGGGATTGTCGGTGCGCACACTCCACCACTATGACCAGATCGGTCTCCTTCAACCCGCCCGACGAACGCCGGGAGGTCATCGTCTCTACACGCCGGCCGATGTCACCCAACTCGCGTTCATCGTGGTGTTGCGTCGCGCCGGAGTGGCACTGGCCGAGATCGGAAGACAATTGAAGGCGCATCCTGGCGGATTTGATCTGGCCACGACGATGGAGCAACGATCCCGTGCGCTTGAGGAGACGTTGATCGACACGGTCGCGTTCGGTCGCCTGCTTGCAGCTGAGCCGGTGGAATCCGTCGCCGGCGATCCGAGTCGACTGCGTCGCCTGGTGCGTTGGGTGCCGCAGCACAGCACCACGACCCAGCCCCTCATCCTGCTCGTCTATGCCGATGTCGAGGTCGCCTATCACCGCCTGATCGACATGTTCGGCTTCGAGCCGGGTCCGATCAGTCGCCGCCCGGACGGGACGTGCGGCTACGCCGAGTTGTCCGGACCGACTGGCAGCATCCGACTCCACGCGCCAAGGCCCGGTCTGAGCCCACCGGATCCGACCTCCGATCCGTCGTCGATGACCGTGGTCGGCGTGGCCAACATCATCGAGCATCACCAGCAGGCGAAGCGGGCAGGAGCGGAGATCGTACGGCCGGTCAGCACTCTTTTCGGCATGCGTGAATACCAGGCTTTCGATCACGAGCACCACCTATGGTGCTTTCAAGAGCCGACGACGTAGTCCACTGAAGAAGAGCCTCGGTCGCCTGTCCTTGGAGTGCATCGAGCGCACGGGCGGCGCACGCCTGACAGAATCCGCGCCATGCCGCTCACGAATCCATGGCTCTCCGGCGCCGCACCCACGAGGCTCCTCCCTCGTGCGGATCTCGAAGAACGCATTCTCAATCTCTTGTCGTCACAGAACATGGCGGTCATCGCCACGACCAACCGCGATGGCTCACCGGCCGCCACGCCGGTCCGGTACTTCAGCCTGGGATTCGAGATCTTCTACACGAGCTGGAACGACTCGGCGAAGTCCCGGAACCTACGCCGCGATCCTCGCGTGTCGGCGGGAATCTTCGCTCCCCTGGCCGGTCAGGCCAGCAGCCGCGGCGCTCAACTCTTCGGCACGGCGCGGACGATCTGTCAAGGGCCAGCAGAACTTGACCACTGGCGGTCTTGATGGCTGACCGGTGGCGGTCACGAGAAGTGCACGGTGGTGGCCATGGGTTCTGCCCGGGGTTGGCCACCGTCCGGCCTTGGTTCAGCTGCTCAAGGGGTTCACCCCCTGGCCGGCGAGTGCTTGGGTGAGGCGGACCGAGTCGCCGGTGGTCTGGCAGATGTGGGCGTGGTGGAGGAGCCGGTCGACGGTGGCGGTGGCCAGGGTCTTGGGCATGAGCTCGTCGAAGGCTGCTGGGTGCAGGTTCGACGAGATCGCGATGGAGCGTTTCTCGTAGCCGGCGTCGACCAGCCGGTAGAGGCCCTCGGTGGCGTCGGCGGCGACCGGGAGCAGCCCGATGTCGTCGACCACGATCAGGTCGGCCCGTAGCACCCGGGCGATCGCTTTGGTGACGGTGTCGTCGGCGCGGTGCCGGCGCAGCAGCACCCCGAGGTCTTCCAGGGTGAACCAGGCGACTCGTAGTCCTTGTTCGACGGCGTGCTGGCCGAGTGCTTCGAGCAGGAACGTCTTCCCGGTGCCCGACGGTCCGCAGACGACGAGGTTCTCGCGGCGGCCGATCCATTCCAGGGTGCGTAGCGCTTGCTGGGTTGGTGCTGGGATCGACGACAACTGGGGGTCCCAGCCGCCGAAGGTCTTGCCGGTGGGGAACCCGGCCGCGGTGCGGCGGGTGGCCAGGGCGGAGCGTTCCCGGCCGGCGACTTCCTCGGCGAGCAGGATCCGCAGCACCTCGACCGGTTCCCAGCGTTGTGCTCGGGCGGTGGCGATCACCTCCGGCGCGGCGCGGCGGATATGGGGCAGCCGCATCCGCCGCAGCAGCTGCTCGACATCGGCCGGCAGCGGCGGCGGTAGCGGTGCCCCGGCTTTCGGGACCGCGGCAGTGGTGGTGGCGGTCATCGGCCAACCCCCTGACTGCTGGTCACCGGGCTGCTGGTCATCACCTGGCTGTTGGTGACGGGTTGGCCGAGTTGTGCCCAGCTGAGGGTGCCCTGGGCCAGGGAGTGCTGGTCGCCGGCACGACGCGCCGCCGACGGCTGGTCGGGTCGGGGGTGGCGGGCGTGGTGGTCGAGGATGGAGGCCAGGTCGGCCTCGGCGAACCGGCCGTGGACGGCGGCGTGGCCGAGTGCCCAGTCCACGTCGCGGGCGTCGAACAGGCGGGACAGATCGACGGCCTGGGCCATCTTGACCCGCATCTTGCCCGTGCCGGCAGCTGCTGCCTCGCGCAGCCACAGCACCGCCCCGTCGCCGAGGGCGAGGAACGCTGACTCCGCCGGGTTCTTCGCTTTCGGGGCCCGGTCCAGCGGCCCGGCCGGGGCGGGCGGGAAATGGCTGTCGTCGACCCGGGGGCTGCCGGGACGGGTGCGGTCGTGCCGGGCGATCTCGACCGGCCCCCGGGCCGGGTCGACATAGGTGATCACGACCTGCTCATCGACTCCGCCGACCCCATAGCCGCGGACCCACACCGTCTTGCCCAGCAGGCTGGTCCCGCCGAAAGGCTCCCCATCGGGGCCGGCCAGCCGGTAAGGCACCGAGTACTGGCCGCCCTCGAAAGTGACCATCGGCGTGTTCGCCGGCACGATCCGGGTCGTGCCGAACGCCACCGTGTAAGGGACAGCGGCGACCGGATGCAGCCGGGCCCGTTCCTCGGCCAACATCTCCACCGGTGGCCGCCGGGTGATCCGGTGCGGGCGGGCGTTGACTCCGGTCTGGAACACTCCACAGGCCTTCCGCAGCTCAGCGAACGAGGCGTACTCGGGCAGCAGGTTCGCCTCCGTCGGCACCAGATCAGCCTTGCTGACCCGCACACTGGCCTCGCTGCCACCCTTCGACGCCGGATCCGCCGGCACACAGGTGTGCACGGTCACCGCGTAATGAGCCGCCCACGCGACCAGCTGCGCGTTACGGACCGGGATCCCGGCGATGTGGTCGGTGGTGACGGTCTTCTCATTGTCGGTCAGCACATAGGTCGGCACCCCACCCACCAGCCGGAACGTCTGGTCCAACGCGGCGAACACGCTCGGCAGCGTCTTGTCCCGCAACGCCAGCACGACCCGGAAACGGGACCAGGCCAGCCACGCGCAGAACAACACCGTGGCGACCCCGGCGACCATCGGGCCCTGCCCATAGTCGTACTGCAGCCACATCCCCGGCTCCGGGACCCATGGCCGGTGGACCCGTAACCGGCCATCACGGTAGGCCTGCTTCGCCTCCGCGACCGCGCGTCGGGTGGTCCGTTCCGACCCGGCATAGCCCATCGCGACCAGCTTGTCATGGGCCACATCCGCGCGGACCTTCCCGCGGGAACGCTCGACCAGCTCCTCCAGCTTCGGCAAAAACTCATCAATCAGCTGCGGCCGAACCACACCGTCGGCGACCGCACCACCCGCGGCGCGGGCCTCCACATAGCGTTTCACCGTGTTCGGCGAACACCCCGCCAGCTCGGCGGCATCACGCAACGACCTGGTCAGGTCGTAGGCATCCAAAATCTTCATGATCTCCTCGGCAGACTTCAACTCATCCCTTCCTCGGGTAGCGATCGGGCGCATCAGCACCGCTCATCGCACCCGAGGAAGGAGCCCAAACCCGGCAACCCGGGCAGGCAGACGACATCGTGTCGGGCAGATCCCATGACCGTCAGCGTTCAGTTCTCATGGCCGCCAACGATCAACTTCTTGGCCGTCTCCGTTCAGTTTCTCGTGGCCGCTGACAACGATCGAAAGAACCGATCCCGAGGCAGATCACTACTGGGGGGCGATCCACTGGCAGTCCGATCACGTCGAACGTGGTCGCTCGCTCGAAGAGCAACCCGCCGATCCGGTGACGATCATCACGCCCAGACGCATCCTCTACACCGAGCATTGGCTGCGTCGGACCGGCTTCGCTCCGCGCCAGACCTGGCGTAGCTCCGACGCCTCAACCCCGCAAGACCCGATCGTCAGCCGAGGTTGAGCTGGGTCCGTGCGAAGTCACGGAAACTCATCAACTCATCCTCGGGCCAGTCGAGGCCAGCAGTCCGCCTCGATGACGGCTCGACCTCGCCGTTCGACCGGTAGGCCGCCCAGGCCAGCCGGACGAGATCGTGGTGGGCAGTCGGGAGGCTGCAAAGTGCCCAGCGGGCGGCCTCGTCCTTGCTGTGCACCTGGTGGTGCTTCTGCTGGCGCAATTGAAGCACCCGACAGATATTGAGGACACCGTAGAAAGGCGACTCCAAGAGATTGCTGTCAGCCAGCACCCACGCAGCATCCTCATCAACCGCAGCCAGGAAGGCGTCCCAAGCAACCTCACCAAAGGCGTCCTCGATAGGCGCACCGAGCAGACCGATCCCACGTTGACGTACGTGGGTCAGGTGGGCAGCGAGATCGGGATCGGTGCCGTTCGCCGCGAAGTCGACCTGATCGGCCAGAATCGCTTCTTCCCAGACGCCAGAGACATGGAGTTCGTACGGCAACGGAGCCTCCGGTGTACGGGCCGTGTCTGCCGTGATCACGCTCAACTCGAGATTGCCCACGGTCGGCCGGGTCCGCATGTGGCGCACCAGCGCCCCCGCCAAGTCCCGGCGGCTCTCGACCGGCAGCGGCTGACCGTTCACAACCAGCAGATCGAGATCACTCTTGGGACGGAAGTACGACCCCATCGCGAGCGATCCATGCAGGTAGACGCCGACAAGATCGTCGCCCAACTCGGCCGCGAGCAGGGCAACAGTGGAACGAACGAACCCGGCGATGTCCTCGTCACAGGTCGGCCAGTCCTGAGCTCTGCCCGGGGGCTCCTCGATCGGCATCCGCGTACCGTAACAAGCTGGCTAGGGCTCAGCGTCGCGCCGCTCGCCACGCCGCGGCAAAGTCAGCGACCGAGTCGAAGCGCTTGTCCGGTTCGACCTCCAGCGCTTGCTCGAGCACGACTCGAAGGGGATCCGGCCCGCAAAACTGTTCGGCCTGTTCGGTGAGCCGGGTGCCGAAGTGCCAGGCGAGCCGACCCAGGGTGAACACGGTCGTGCGCTCATCGATGGGGGCGGCGAGCTCGAACTCCTCCGGGGCCATGAACCGGGTCGAGCCGAACATGCGTCCCATCACGTTGATGCTCGCTCCGCGGTGATAGCTGTCGAGATCGATGACCGTAAGTCGACCGGTGCTGAAGTCCAGGATCAAGCAGCCGTCGTTGAGATCCCCAGCGACCCAGCCCTCCTGAGCGAGGGTGCGATGAAGGTCGAGCAAGTCATCGAAGACCGGGATCAGACCATCCGATGGCAGATGCGCCAAGCGCTGGTAGGCGGTTTGCGGGTCGTCGCGGTCCGCACTCGCAGTGCCGATAAGCTCCCCGGGCGCACGGTCGTAGACGAGCATCGGACCCGATGGGGAATCGATGACGTTGCGGAGACGTGCCAGGCAGGGATGATCACACGACCGCGAGAGCTCCACCGCATTGCGCAGCAGTCGAACTCGATCGCCATGATCGAGGTATGGCATGGACACATCCGGAGGCTGCGGCCCCGGCGTTCCAGCTGTCTTGACGAACAGGTCACCATGATCGGTCCTGACGAGCCACGACACGTTGCCGGAGTCCTGCGAGTGATGATCGAAAGTCGCTAATACGGTCCCGGACCGCACGACCAGGCGTACTGGGTCCACCTCAGTCGATGCCAGCTTCAACAGGTCATTCACATCGGCAGGCTATGCCTGGGGAGAATGACCCGATGAAGTCCGACCAGCAGTTCCTGGAGATGGACGATGGCGTCCGGTTGCGAACCTGGTCCGGTGGCCGAGCAGTCGCCGATACGACGCCGTTGGTGTTGATCCATGGTGGTCCTGGTCTGCCCGACTATCTGGAACCGGTTGCGGAGATGGCGGCCGATTTGCATCGGGTCCATCGTTATGACCAACGAGGTACGGGCGGATCGCCGTGGGGCGGCGACCACACCATCGCCCGCCAGGTGCGCGACCTCGAGCTGTTGCTCGGCGCGTGGGGCTACGAGCGGGTCGTCTTGGTGGGGCATTCCTTCGGTGCCGACCTCGCCTGCTTCTTCCTCCTCGCTCACCCCGACCGGGTAGCCGGCGTCATCTTCCTGTCAGGCCCATTCCTGGGCCCGTGGCGCGAACCTACCCGGGCCGTCGAACGCTCCCGGCGATCGCCACGGCAGCAAGCGCGGCTCGACGAGCTGGCAGGCACCACAGCCCGCTCCGACGCCGAGGAGGTCGAATTCTTGACGCTGTCGTGGTTCACCGACCATGCCGATCCGGTCCATGGCTGGGCATGGGCTTCCGCCGCGGCGCAGACACGACAGCCGATCAACTACGAGATGAACGCCCAGCTCAACGCGGACAAGCGGGTCGCGCCGCTGGAGTCTCAGATCGATCAGCTTCGGACGCTCCTGCCGTCAAGCACGGTGATCATCGGCGGTGCGGGCGATCCGAGACCGGCATCGTTTCTTCGCCCGCTCGGCAAGCGTCTCGGCTGTGACGTCACGGTCATCCCGGACGCCGGCCACGAACCATGGTCGGAGAAGCCCGCGGAGTTCGCGACAGCATTCAGAGCGGCGATCCAACAGCTGCCTGGCTAAGGCGAAAGCGTGAGTGGGCGTCGCCGGATCTGACCGGCGAGGAGCAAGCAGCAGGCGACATCGACCGCCCGGGTGCTACCGGTGCGGCGTAGCTTGTCAAGCATGACGACTACACCTGACGCCCCGGCGCGGCCTCCGATCGTCGACGCGGACACCTGGCGCCGTGAACTGGACGAGCTACGTGTGCGGGAGAAGGCGGCCACCCGCGAGCTGGATGCCATCGCCGCGCAACGTCGACGGCTGCCGATGGTCGCGCTGCCGGACTACACGCTGGACAGCGCCGAAGGTCCGGTGCGACTGGTCGATGTCTTCGACGGCCGGACCCAGCTGATCACCTACCACCACATGTGGTCGCCGGGGGCCGAATGGCAGTGCGGCGGCTGCACCGGATTCACCTCCCAGTTCACCCGACTGGACTTCCTCGACGCCTACGACGCGCGGTTCGTGATCGTCACTCAGGGAGAGATCGGCGAAGCACTGGCCTACCGAGACAAGGTCGGCAACCAGATGGCGTGGTACTCCACGGCACACAGCCCGTTTGGGGCCGACGTCGATGCTCCACCTGGCGGTGGATTTGGCGTCAACGTGTTCCTGCGTCACGGCGACCAGGTCTTTCGCACCTGGCACACGAATGGACGCGGGACCGAGCAGCTGAGCCACACCTTCCCGCTGATCGACCTGCTCCCGTATGGCCGCCGCGAGTCCTGGCAGGACTCCCCGGACGGCTGGCCGCAGACCGACACCTATGACGGCTGGCTGGACTCACCCGATATCGCCCGGTTGTACGGCCCTGATGCAGGAAATCAGCCCTGACCGGGCGAATAAGGGCACGACACGCCGAGGGTGGCGACAGTCGGGGCGAGTTTCACGCACTTCCGGCCGGTGCGCAGGCAGAAACCAGCTCGTCGGCATCGGCGAGGGTGTTGTGCAGATGGAACGAGACCCGGGTGCGCCCGGCTCGCTGGGCACAGGCGATCCCCGCCTGACGTAGTCGCTCGGCGGCATCCTCAGTGGTCTCCAGGCTCACGATGGCCGAACCGGAGACGGGCAGACCCGCCCGGGTCTCGAACTCGGCGGCGAGTCGAGTGGCATGCCGATGCAAGTGGGACCTGCCGATACCGACAAGAAGCTCGAGCGACCGAGCCTGACCGACCCAGGAGAACCAGGCCGGTGAGACGTCGAACCGTCGGGCGTCATCGGCGAGCCGAAGCGGAGTCCCGTAGATGCTGTTCCACACCTCGTCACCGGCATACCAACCGGCAGTGTGTGGAATGACAGGGTGCTCGACCTCGGTCGTCGTGGCGAAGCAGGTGCCGCGCGGGGCCAGCAGGAACTTGTAGCCGCTGCACACCGTCCAGGTGAAGGATGCCGCGTCGATTGGCAGCCACCCGACAGCTTGGGTCGTGTCGAGGTAGACGCGGGTCCCGTTGGCAACAGCCCTAGCCAGCCCGTCAAGATCAGCGATCTCGCCGCTACCGGATTGGACGGCTGACACCGCAACCAAGTAGGTCTCCGGCCGAATAGCGCCGACGAGGTCGCCGAGCTCGACCTCTCTGACTCGTACGCCACGATCGGCCTGAGCGAGGAACGGAAACAGCACGCTGGTGAAGTCACCGCTGGCGACCAGGATCTCGGCGCCATCCGGCACCGAAGCCGCCACCAGGCCCGCGTACACACTGGCCTGACTGCCGACGCTGACCTGACGAGGCGCGATGTTGACCAGCTGGGCATAGAGCTCCCGGGAGCGTGCCACGTCGGCGTCGAAGGTCGATGGAATGCTCTGGCCCTGTTGCCAGTCGTCGAGTGCTGCCCGGACCGCATCCACCGTCCGTCGCGGCGGCAAGCCAACGGTGGCGGAGTTGAGATAGACGTTGGCGGGGCTGAACTCCTGTTGGACGGCAGCGATCCGCGCGGCGGTCTCGTCCTCGACGTTGGCAACGAGATTCCCGACTGGCCCGTTCATTCGCACCAACCTATCGGTCGACCCATCCGCGACCTGGAAGCGTTCGACTATTTCACCTTGACCTTCGCGGCAGCAGACGTGCCGGCGACGCGAGCGTTGCCGGTCCAGCTGACGGTGTAGGTGTGGTTCCCACGTTTGACCTTGGTGAGCTTGGCAGTGGCTCGGCCGGAGGTGACGGTGAGCTTCTTCACCGTCTTCCTTCCTTCTTTGAGCCTGGCGCGGCCCGTCATGGCCGGTTCACCATCAGAACTGACGCTGAAGCTGAGTTTCACCGTACGCCCGCTGACCTTGCCGGAGAGTCGGCTGGTGGCAGTCTTCTTGGCAACCCGAGCGCTGGGCTGTGAGAGGCTCTCGCCATTGAAGCAGTACAGTTTCGTGCCCGTGACTTCCACGGTCATCCGGTGGCCGACATCGCCTGCGGTGAGCCGATAGCTGGGCTTGGTCGCTCCATGGATCCGATCGCTACCGCGATACCACTGATAGTGCGAAGCCGTGCCTTCGACCGACCAAGCCGGTGGCTTGGCCGTGAGGACGGAGCCGACGCGAGGGAAACCGTCGAGCGAAGCGCGGCTGGTGGCGGTGATCGAGAGACGAGGGTCGAAAATCTTCACCGTGTACGTATGGTCCGGCTGATATCGCCCTCGATAGCGCATGTTGCTGATGGTCACGCGGTACTCCGCCGTCTCGCTGCCGATGACGCCGGGCACCGAAGGCATCTCCCAGACCAATGGGTGGGACGCGCTCGCGACATGCGTCTGCGGAGTGAAGGTCTGAGGCTTGGCACCGAGTCTGGTGACCGTCACCTTGGCCTGTTCGAAGTTGTAGGACATGTGGGGGGCGTCGAAGGACCACCGATCGTAGGGAGTCAACTGAGTCGGGAACCAACCGGCTGCCGGCCAGTTGACGAATCTGGGGGTAACCGTGGTCCTGCCCGACTCGTACGCATAGACCGGCGGTCCGGGATAGAGGGCGCTCACGTTGCGGTAGGAGCCATATCCGAAGGTCTCGAGCTGAGGATCGAGGATGTAATCGCGGTTGACGACGAGGTCGGGCCTCTCGTTGAAGTGTGGGTCGTCGCGGGCCGCCAAGCCATCCACGACGGCGAGGGCACCGACACGCCGAGACTGGATTGCCGCATGGGCCTGGCCGTACTTCTCCAGGTCCCAGCACCGCCACTCTTCGGGCGGGGATGGGTAAGGACTGAGACGGTCGTTGAGCTGCATCAAGAGGGCCACGTCGCGCGTCTTGGCCGAGATCTCGCGATCCCATGACACGTGTGGGAGACCGGCGAGACTACGGACGAAGTTCAGCGCCTCCAGGGTCGCCGTCTCCTCTGCCTGGTCACCAACGCCCGCCTGACAATCGCGGATCTCCTGAGCGGTCGGGAGCGGCGCCGTCAGATCGAAGTGACGCTGAAACCGGTCCCGATAGGCCTGCGCGACGCTGTCCCGGTCGCCGGTGTCGAGCGCAGTCGAGGCTCGTTCATTGCTGAAGGCTGAGCGCAACTCCACGTCGCGAGTGAGCGTCTCGGCAGCTCGGAGCTCAACCGCTTCCGCTTGCGAGCGATCGGTCGTGCCGGGATAGAAATGAGGCGGGAACTCGCCGAAGTAGGCGCGGTCATCTGTCCACAGCAGGTACGAGCCGGGCACGATCTCGAAGGAGTAGTAGCCGTCGGCGTCCGTCGACGTCATGTGTGGCGAGAACTCGAGGTTGGCGTCGGTGAACTTGTTAAGTCGGACGCGGATTCGATGGAGGCCGTTGCCGTCTTCGTCCACGATTCGCCCAGCAATGTGACCCGTGGCGTCGGCATGCGCGGGCGGAGCGACCAGCAGACCGAGCGCCAGCGCGAGTGCGAGGATGCCGGCCGGCAGCCATCGTGGCATGGATTGACTCCTTCGTCGCGGCCGCGCGGGCCATCTTGAGGCCTATGGACACTACCCGACCCGCTCCCACGTCGGGGTGAAAGACTGACCGGGCGCTCCGCTCAGCACCGGGACCTCGAAGCGCGGCTCAGCCGATCACTCGGATGGTGCAGCGCGGGCCGGAGGCGTTCGCCAGGCGTCGATCCGCGGTCACCAGTTCACTCTCCAGAGCCTCGGCCAGCGCCACATAGCACGCGTCGTATGGAGTCACGTTGCTACGTAGCTCGAAGGCCCGGGGCATCAGCCGCAGGTCTCGATCTCATCGAGCTCAGCCGCCTTTGCCGAGCAGCAGCAGATCAGCGAAATTCCAGGCTTCGAGCACCCAGTGTCACGACCTCGACCGCGAGATCGAGCCGTGCGCCACCTGCGCTGCTGCCATCAGAACAGCTTGATCGGGTCGATCAGGTCGGCCAGGATCAGCACGACACCGGAGATCAGGATCAGTCCACCGACCGCGTACGCGACCGGCAGCATCTTCGCCGTGTCGACATAGCCGGGATCGGGGCGACCACGCACCCGTGCCCAGGCCTTCTTCAGTCCTTCATACAGCGCGCCTGCGATGTGACCGCCGTCCAGGGGCAGCAGCGGAATGAAGTTGAACAGCGCCACGAACAGATTCACCGAGCCGAGCAGCATGAACATGGTCGCGACTTTGTCGGCCGCCTCGATCCGGTCCGTCGAGGCCACCTCCCCCGCCGCCCGGCTGGCGCCGACGATGCTCATCGGCCCGTAGATGTCCCGCGGCTTGCCGGTGATCAGGTTTGCGGCCGTGTAGTAGACCTTCGCCGGGAATGCGGCCAGGGCATGCACCGTCTGTTCGGTCATCGTCCACATGTCATCGAGCACGACCAGCGGCCCGCCGCGCTCCCGTTCGACCACCGGCTCGATGCCGAAGAACCCGGCGGCTACCCGCTTGCCCGGGTCCCACCGGTCCGCGACCCCGGTGATCACAGTGTCGACCTGCTTGAGTTGCACGGTCTGCCCGTCGCGCAGCACGGTGACCACCACCGGCTGGTCGAGATTGCCCCGGATCAGCTCCGACATCTGGTCCCAGTCGCTCACCGGCTGACCGTTGAAGGCGACGATCGTGTCCCCGCCCTTGATCCCCGACTCGTACGCCGGCGTCTTCGGCTTGCCGACGCAGTCGTTGGTCGCCTCCCCAACCGCGACCATGCACTCCTGCACCCGATTGACGGTGAGCTGGCTGCGATAGGTGCCGTACGTGGCCGTGACCCCGAGCAGGATCAGGAACGCGAGCAGCAGATTCATCGTCGGCCCGCTGGCCATGATGATCAGCTTCTGCCAAACCTTCTTCTGATAGAAGAGCCGGCCATTGTCGGCCGGCTGGATGGTCTCCCACTCCGCGGCCCGTGCCGAGTCGGCCAGTGACTGGAAGATCCCGGTCCGGGCGGCCCGGATCTGGTCCGGCCGGTCCTCGGCCGGCGGATACATGCCGACGAACCGTACGTAGCCGCCGAGCGGGATGGCCTTGAAGCCGTACTCGGTCTCCCCCACTCGCTTCGACCACACGGTCTTGCCGAAGCCGACGAAATACTGCGTGGTCTTGACGCCGAAGAGCTTGCCCGGCACCAGATGCCCGACCTCGTGCAGCGCGATGGAGGCCATCACCAGCACGAAGAACACCACGGCGCCGAGGCCGTAGATCACGTACTCCACTAGCGTGCGCTCTCCCTCTCCGCCATCGCGGACGCGACCTGGACGGCTCGCTGCCGTGCCCAGGCATCGGCCGCCAGGACGCGCTCGAGGCTGAGCTCGTCATCGGACGACCAGTTCGAGCGTACGTCGTCCACCGACTCGCCGACATGCTCGGCGAGCACCGCGGCCACCACGTCGACGATGCCGAGGAAGGGCAGTGTCCCGGCGTGGAATGCCTCGACCGCCTCCTCGTTGGCAGCGTTGTAGACGGCAGGGGCGGTGCCCGCCACGCGTCCTGCTCGGCGGGCCAGCTCGACCGCGGGGAACGCCTCGTCGTCCAGCGGCTCGAAGGTCCAGGCGGTCGCGGTCGACCAGTCGCACGGCCGCGCGGCACCGGGGACCCGCTCCGGCCAGCCCAGACCGAGCGCGATCGGCAGCTTCATGTCCGGCGGCGAGCACTGGGCCAAGGTGGATCCGTCGACGAACTGGACCATCGAGTGCACCACCGACTGGGGATGGACGACGACGTCGATCCGGTCAAGGTCCACGCCATAGAGCAGGTGCGCCTCCAACAGCTCCAGGCCCTTGTTCACCAGGGTGGCGCTGTTGGTGGTGATCACCCGGCCCATCGCCCAGGTGGGGTGCGCAAGTGCCTGCTCGGGGGTCACGTCGCGCATCTGCTCGCGACTCCGGCCGCGGAACGGCCCACCGCTGGCGGTCAGGATCAGCCGGTCGACCTCGGCGGCGGTGCCGCCGCACAGCGCCTGCGCCAGGGCCGAGTGTTCGGAGTCGACGGCGACGATCTGATCCGGTCTCGCCGCGGAAGTGACCAGCCGCCCGCCGACCACCAACGACTCCTTGTTGGCCAGGGCGAGGATGCGTCCGGTCTGCAGAGCGGCCAAGGTCGGACGCAGACCGGCCGAGCCGGTGATCCCGTTCAGCACCACGTCGCAGGGCGCCGCCGCGAGCTCGGTGGCGGCATCCGGGCCGGCCAGGATCCGCGGCAGCTTCGCCTTGCCGCTGGACCAGCCGCGTCGCGACGCCTCGGCATAGAACGCCAGCTGGAGATCCTGGACGACGGTGGCCCTGGTGACCGCGACCGTGTCCACGCCGAAGTCGAGGGCCTGCCGCGCCAGCAGTTCGACCTGTCCTCCGCCGGCGCCCAGGCCGACCACCTGGAACCGGTCCGGAGCGGCGGCAATCACCTCCAGCGCCTGCGTACCGATGGAGCCGGTGCTGCCCAGAATCACCACGTCGCGCACCGCGACAGTCTTGCAGGCCATCGAATATGGTCGCACCCACTTCGGTCTGCATAGGCTCGACGTCATGGCCTACACCGTGTTCCCGCGCAGCACCCCGTCCTCGCAAGGGGTCGACGCCGCCGGAGTCGAGTCCTTCCTCGACGCCATGGAGACCCACCCCGAGGTGGAACTGCACTCGCTGATGCTGCTGCGCAACGGCCATGTGGTGACCGAGGGCTGGTGGGCGCCGTACGCGCCTGATCGGGTGCACCTGCTCTATTCGCTGAGCAAGAGCTACACCTCGACGGCCGCCGGCTTCGCGGTGGCGGAGGGACTGCTCGATCTGGACCGTACGGTGCTGTCCTACTTCCCCGAACTCGACGCCGACATCACCGATCCGCGCAGCCGCTCGATGCTGGTCCGGCATATCGCCGCGATGGCCAGCGGCCACCACGACGAGTGCATCGAAAGGGTCTGGGACAGCGATCCGGGCGATCTGATCCGCGGCTTCCTGCGCATCCCACCTGACGAGGAACCCGGTACGTGGTTCGCCTACAACCAGCCGTGCACGTACACACTGGCCGCGATCGTGCAACGCGAGTCCGGACAGAGCCTGGTCGACTACCTGCGGCCGCGGCTTTTCGATCCATTGGGCATCGGCCCGGTGGGCTGGCAGCAGCACCCACCAGGTCAGGCGTTGGGCTTCACCGGACTGCACGCCACGACCGACGCGATCGCCAAGCTCGGCCAGCTCTACTTGCAGCGTGGCTGGTGGGGTGACCGCCAACTGCTGCCCGCCGAATGGGTCGCGCAGGCCACGAGCATCCAGATCGACACGCCGCTGAAGGAGAACCCGGACTGGCAACAGGGATACGGCTTCCAGTTCTGGCTGGCTCGACATGGCTATCGCGGCGACGGCGCGTACGGCCAGTACTGCGTCGTATTGCCCGAGCAGCATGTCGTGGTGGCGATCACCAGCGCCACGCTCGACATGCAGGTCGTCCTGGACGGCCTGTGGACCCATCTGTTGCCGGCACTCAGCGATGATCATCGCGCCAGCCCGGATCGGACCGCCGCCGACCTGCACCTGGCCCGTCGGATGCGCCAGCTCGCGCTGGCTCCTGCCACCGGTAAGCCAGATCCCGGTCAGGACGCAGATCGTTGGGACGGCGCCCGGTTCACCCCGCGGGACGGTCGCTGCGAGCAGCAGCCGACCCTGGTCGAAGTCGAGTTGGACCGAACGGATGGCGGGTGGCGGATCACGCTGGTCGAGGACGCCGGCCCGGTGACCGGGACGCTGTCCGAGGCCGGCTGGAGCGTCGGCGACGAACCCGGCAACGAGGGTGACAGTGCGCCGATCGCTCTCTCCGGCGGCTGGCAGGACGGCGACCAGCTTGCGGTCGACGTGGTGTTCTTGGAGACCCCGCACCGGCTGACCGTCACCTGCTCACTGGCCGACGGTGCTTTCGAGGCGAACTGGGGCACAGTCCCGCTCCGTACAGGCAGGTTGCACGACCTACGGATGCCCGGCTGACCTCAGTCGCGGACCAAGGCACGGGCCAATTCGACAGCGGTGGCGATCGCCGCGGTCGCGGCCTCGTAGCCCTTGTCCTCCGTCGAGTCGGGCAGTCCGGCCCGGTCGAGTGCCTGTTGCTCGGTGTCGCAGGTCAGCACACCGAACCCGACCGGGACCGCATGGTCGACGCTCACCCGGGTCAGGCCCTCGGTGGCCGCCTGGCAGACATAGTCGAAGTGCGGTGTCCCACCCCGGATCACCACGCCGAGGGCGACCAACGCGTCGAATCCGCCCGATCGGGCCAACCGCGCAGCGGCCACCGGCAGCTCGAACGAGCCTGGCACTCGCACCACGACCGGCTCCACACCGAAGGACTGACAGCCGCGTACGGCTCCGTCCAACAGCCCGGTCATCACCTGCTGGTGCCAGCTGGCAGCAATCACCGCCACCCGCACCTCGCCCGCTGGCGTTGGCTCGAGCGTCGGCGCACCATGACCGGCCATCAGCCCACCAGCCCCATGGCCAGCTCGGTCTTGATCCGGTGCTCCACCAGCTGACCGATCGAGATCAGCGGCAGATCGTGATCGTCGGCGAGCTGCCGCAGCCCAGGCGCCCGCATCATCGACCCGTCGTCGTTGACCACCTCGGCGATGACCCCGACCGGTCGCAGCCCGGCGGCCCGAGCCAGGTCCACGGCTGCCTCGGTGTGGCCCGGCCTCGCCAGCACCCCTCCCCTGCGGGCGCGCAGCGGAAAGACGTGCCCGGGCAGGGTGAAGTCACCGGGAACGGCTGCCGGATCGGCCAGCACCCGAGCCGTGCGTGCCCGATCCGCCGCCGAGATCCCGGTGCTGACACCGATCGCCGCATCGACGGTGACCGTGTAGGCGGTGCGCAGCGGATCGGTGTTCCGCGTCGTCATCATCGGGATCCTCAGCCGGTCGAGGTCAGCGGCTTCCATCGGCACGCAGACCATGCCCGAGCTGTGCCGGATGACAAAGCCGAGGAGGTCCGGCGTCGCGAGCTCGGCAGCCAGGATGAAATCGCCCTCGTTCTCGCGATCCTCGTCGTCGACCACGATGACGACCTGGCCCGCTTTGAGCGCGGTGAGAGCGTCATCGATGCTGTCCAGTCGGACGGCGGGTCCGTCGGCCGGCGTGTGCTCAGCCACGATCGATCACCAGCATCCGCTCGACGTACTTGGCGATCACGTCGACCTCGAGGTTGACTCGCTCCCCCGGCGCCCGGATCCCGAGCGTGGTCCGGCCCAGCGTCTCCGGGATGAGCGAGATCGTCAGTGTCGCCTCCTGATCATCGACCTCGACCACGGTCAGCGACACCCCGTCGACGGCCACAGAGCCCTTGGGCGCCAGGTAGCGCAACAACGGCCTGGGCACCTCGATCGTGATCACCTCCCAATGGGTCGAGGGCTGCCGGCCAACCAGTCGTCCGGTGCCGTCGACGTGCCCCTGCACGATGTGTCCGTCAAGTCGGTCGCCGGCGCGGACAGCACGCTCGATATTGACCCGGGTGCCGGCCTCGGCGTCACCGAGGGAGGTCTTTGCCAAGGTCTCGGCCATCACGTCGGCGACGAACCAGTCGGTGCCCCGCTCGACCACGGTGAGGCAGCAGCCGTTCACGGCGATCGACCCGCCGATAGGTACGCCGTCGACCCCGATGCCCGTCTGCACGATCAGGCGGGCGGCATCGTCGCTCGGGGCAAGCTCGAGCACGGTGCCGAGGTCCTCCACGATTCCGGTGAACATGATCAAACTCCTAGTTGTTGCTGGGGACGGGCGAGATGACTGGGCGGGCGGTGATCCGTACGTTGGCGTCGACATCCTGGCCGATCACGTCGATGGCGACGACGTCGAGTCGCTGGGCGCCGGCCATCGTCGCGACGCCGAGATCAGCGACGGACGACGGTCCGGAGCCGAGCAGCACGGGTGCCAGATAGGCGACCACCTCATCGACCAGACCCGCCCGCCAGAAGGCGGCGGCGACGGTCGGGCCACCCTCCAGCAGCACGTCGTGGACGCCACGCGCGGACAAGGCCGCCAGCACTTCGGCGGGATCGTGGGTCGGGATCCGCAACGTCGGGGCGGCGTCATCGCGGATCCGCGCCCCGACCGGGGGTTGGCGGTGGCCGATCACCACGCGGAGAGGCTGGTCGGCATATCTGATCGGCTCGCCCGCGTCACCGCGGGCGGCCAGCTGCGCGTTGTCGACCAGCACACTGCCGATACCGGCGAGCACCGCGCCGGCACGGGCACGAAGCCGATGTGCGTCAGCCCGAGCGGCGGCCGAACTGATCCACCGGCTGCTGCCGTCAGCGGCGGCACTGCGACCGTCGAGACTGCCGGCGAACTTCCAGGTGACGTACGGCCGACCAGATCGATGCGCGAAGATCCAGCTGCGGTTGAGCTGATCGGCATCCGCGGCCAGCAGCCCGGCCGCCGTGTCGATACCGGCCAGGCGCAGACGCTCGCCGCCACCTGCGGCGATCGGGTTGGGGTCGGTTGAGGCCCAGACGACCCGCCGAACCCCGGCAGCGATCAGGGCATCGACGCACGGGCCCGTCCGACCGGTGTGGCTGCAGGGCTCCAGGGTGACCACCGCGGTCGAGCCACGGGCTCGCGCGCCGGCGTCGGCGATCGCGGCGACCTCGGCGTGGGGATGGCCCGCGCCTGCGTGCCAGCCTTCGCCGACGGGGGCTCCAGTGTTGTCGATGAGCACGCAGCCGACCCGTGGGTTGGGTCCTTTGACGAAGCCGGGGCTGGCGGCGAGCCGTAGCGCACGGCGCATGGCGGCGGTTTCCGACACCATCCATCCCTTCCTCTCGGGCCGCGAGCCCGGAGGATGGCGATAGGAAGGGCTGGTGAACGACTGCGTCGGCTCAGACGACGGGCAGGTCGAGGACCGCACCCGCACGGGTCTGCTGACCGCGACAGGTCGAACCGCCAGCGTGCGCTTCCCATCCGGACTTTCACCGTCGGTCCAGGAGTTTCACCTGGTCAACCGATAGCTGGCTGCCATCGGGTCGCGGACTGTCACCGCCGGTTCGGAATTGCACCGACCCCAGAGCACGCAGAGTTCTCTTGCCGAAGGATTCTGCCATCGACCCTCGAGTGCTGCATACCCGGGGCCACATGCCGAACTCGAAGGCTCAGAGCAACCGGCTCGGTGGAGAGGCCGGATCGGGCTGCAGACTCGGCTCGTCGCGGGTGGCCAGCGTCAGCACGGCCTCCACGATCGACGGCCGGGCCTCCAGTTCGCGCTCGATCCGCCGCAGCCTGGTCGCCACGTCGTGCTCGCGCAGATCCCCGATCAAATCGACCGCAGCGACCAGATAGAGCCGCTCCGGTCCGACGAACTCCAGGTGCAGGTAGGTGACCCGCTCGATGTCGGGGACGGCGAGCAGCGCCACCAACGCGGTGTTGCGGATGTCGGGCTGCACCTGCTGACCGACCAGAAACCGTCGGTTGCGGTTGATCAGCACCACGGCGAGCACGCCCAGCAGCAGCCCGACCAGGATCGACCCGATCGCATCCGGGATCGGTGACCCCGTGTACTGGTGCAAGGCGATGCCGGCGAACGCGATCAGCAACCCGACCAGCGCGGCGGCATCCTCGAAGAACACCGCCCGCAGCGTCGGGTTGGAGGTGTTCAGCACGTAGGACAGGTGACCGCGTCGCAGCCAGCCAGCCTTCCGGCGGGTCTGCCGGAACGCCTGGCTGAACGAGATCCCCTCCAGGACGAACGAGATGGCCAATACGATGTACGCGATCGCGTAGTCGGTCGCCGGCTCGGGGTTGCGGAGTTCGTTGATGCCGTGGCTGATCGAGACCACCGCACCGGCGGTGAACAGACCGAAGGCGGCGAACATCGACCAGACGTACGCCTCCTTGCCGTATCCCATCGGGTGACGCGAGTCCCGAGCGCGGTCTGAACGCCGCTCGGCGATCAGCAGGAAGACCTCGTTGCCGGTGTCGGCCCAGGAGTGCGCTGCCTCGGCCAGCATCGACGCCGACCCGGTGATCGTCGCAGCGACGGACTTGGCGATGGCGATCACCAGATTCGCGGCGAACGCGATGATCACCGTGAGCAGGCTCTCGCCGCCGTGTCCATCCGTGGCATCACTGTCGCTCGGACTCGAGTCGTTCACGCGTACCTCCTCGGGAGCGATCCTGCCACCGACTCACAGCCAGTGACAGTCTCTTGACAGACGGTTGCCAGTCCGGCCCCAGCGCGGCCGCGGAGTGTCGTTCTCGATCTCATCCCAAAAGGAGTCTTCCTGTGTCCCGAACCACCAAGGTCGTCGTCGCCTCGACTGCCGCCGGTGTCCTCGCGCTCGGCGTTGGTGTCGGCATCGCCGGGCTGGCATCGGCCGATCCGACCAGCTCGCCATCATCGAAGCCGTCAGCCTCATCCACGACCGGCCCGGGCCGCGGTGGTCCTGGCCACGGACACCGCGGCGGACCGGGCCGCGGCGCCTTCGACGGAGACCTCGCCAAGCAGCTCGCCGAGAAGCTCGGCGTCGACCAGGCCAAGGTCACCGACGCGCTGAAGGCCATCCGGGAGGCCAACCGGCCAACCGCACGCCCCTCGGCGGATCCGAGCGCCAGTCCGTCCGCACGACCGAGCCGTCCCGACCCGGCGAAGCGCGACGCGCAGCTGGCCAAGCAGCTCGCTGAGAAGCTCGGCCTCGACGAGGCCAAGGTCACCAAGGCGTTCGAGGAGATCCGGGCCGAGCGCCAGGCCGACCGTGCCGCAGTACTGAAGAGCCGGTTGGATGCCGCCGTCAAGGCTGGGACGCTCACCCAGGCGGAAGCCGACGCGGTCACCAAGGCCGTCGAGAAGGGCGTGATCAGCGGCCGCTGACGACCTTCATCAGGTCGCGGGCTCACCGGTCGGTCAGCACGTCCTCCAGCCAGACCGGCTGGCCGTCCGGTCCGCTCAACGGCACCCGCCAGTTCGGGTACTCGTTCACCGTGCCCGGCTGGTTCTGCACCCGGTGGTCCCCGATCGCGTCGCCGAGGGCCACGTTGAGCAGCCGCGAGCGGGTCCAGGTCAGATAGCGATAGAGCGCAGCGACCGTCGCCTCCTCGTCCGCGTCGTCGGCCAGCCCACGGCGGGCCCGCAGGTTGTCCAACCAGGCCTTCCGCTCGGCCTCGTCGACCGCGAGCTCCTCGGCCAGCGGCCGGGTCAGCACTCCCAGCTGGTCACGCAGTCGTACGTGGTCGCCGGCCAGATAGCCGGCGGTCGGCGGCAGGTCGTGGGTGGTCACCGAGGCGAGGCAGTATTCCCGCCATTTCTCCGGCGCCAGCGGTGATCCGTCACCATGGAAGTCGAACTCGAACCACAGGATCGAGGTGCCGAGAATGCCGCGCTCTCGGAGATAGTCCCGCACCCACGGCTCCACCGTGCCAAGGTCCTCGCCGACCACCACCGCGCCCGCGCGATGCGCCTCCAGCGCCAGGATGCCGACCATCGCCTCATGGTCGTTGCGCACATAGGTGCCCTTGGTCGGCCCCGCGCCCTCGGGGATCCACCACAACCGGAACAGGCCGATCACATGGTCGACCCGGATCCCTCCGGCGTGGCGGAGGATGGTGCGCACCATCTCCCGGTACGGCGCGTACGCCTGCTCGGCCAACCGGTCGGGACGCCAGGGCGGCTGGCTCCAGTTCTGCCCGTTCTGGTTGTACGGATCCGGCGGTGCACCGACCGAGATCCCTTGCGCGTAGGTGTCCTTGAGCGCCCAGGCATCGGCGCCGTGCGGATGCACACCCACCGCCAGGTCATGCATGATGCCGAGTGCCATGCCGGCCTGCTCACTGGCGCTCTGCGCACTGGCCAGCTGCTCGTCCATCACCCACTGCAGCCAGCACACGAAGTCGATCTCATGGCCGTGGGTGGCGGTGAACTCCGCCACCTGGGCCGTCCTGGGATGCTGCAGCTCGGCCGGCCACTCATCGAAATGCGGACCGTGCTGCTCGCTCAACACCGCCCACTGCGCGAACCGCTCCAGTCCTTCACCGGCCCGGCGGCGGAATGCGGTGAAGGCCAATTGCCGGCCGGCGGAGCGGGGCACCTCGAAAATGATCTTCAAGGCAGCCCGCTTGGCCGTCCAGGCGGCATTGCGATCGATGGACTGCCACGCCTCCGGAGTGTCGACCTCGGACCGGAGCGCCTCGACCGCGGCCCGCTGGTCGGGAGTCAGCTCGACATACTCGGGGATCCGCTCGGGGCGGAGATAGAGCGGGTTGAAGAACCGGCGGGTGCTCGGCAGATACGGCGACGGCTCCATCGGCGGCACCGGCTCGGCCGCATGCAACGGATTGATCAAGATGTAGTCGGCGCCGTGCTCCGCGCCCGACCAGACCGCGAGGTCGGTCAGATCGGTAAGGTCACCCACTCCGCCCCAGGATCCGTGCGAGCGCACGCTGTAGAGCTGGGTCGCCAGGCCCCAAGCCCGCCGATCCCCCAGCCGCGCCGGCAGACCGAGCCAGGCCGGGGTGATGATCAGCGGCATCGACGCTTCCTGACCACCGCCGTGCCCACCGCTGCGAGCCCGGACCGTGTGATAACCGAGCGGCAGATCGCCCGGGATCTCGAAGCTGGCCTCGCCGACCCAGCGACCGTCGATCTCCCGTGCCGGGTTCCAGTTCTCCAGCTGCCGCAGTCCTCGCCCGCCACCGGTCTCCAGCTCGACCCAGACGTCCACCGGATCGCCGGCCGTGACGTGCACCCAGATCGAGACCGCGTGCCCTTGCCGGGTGGCCAGACAACGCGGCAGCATCCTCGTCCACGGCTCCCGGTGATGCTGCTGCAGCGCCTGCCAGGCCTTCTCCGGGGTCGATGCGTCGACATCCAGACCGGCCAACACGGCGATCACGGTCTCGGCCTCGACCGAGACGTGCTGCCCCTGCCAATCCCAGTACTCGGTGGCGATCCCGTACGCCTGCGCGAGTTCTCGGAGCGGTTCATTCAGCTCGGTCACGGGCAGAGCCTCTCACGAGTGCAGGAGCGGTTTGGGGCGACATGTTCTTCGTCGTCTGAAACCGCGACGAACGAGTGAGACCTCGCGGAGCCCGTGACCGCGGAGCGCGAAGCGCGACCATCGAGCAGGGTCACGGAGGACATCCTGCCGTAGCTCAGGCCGGCTTGCGACGCCTCCGGGCCTCGACGAAGGAGTAGACGCCGGCGGCGACGTAGTTCACGCAGAGCAGGAACATGATCACGCTGGTGGCGATGGCCGCCGGGCGCTCTGCCGTGCCGGTGATCAGCTGGCCGATCTTCACCACGTTCATCAACGACCCGAGGGCGCCGATCAAGGCGATGACCAGCGCCGTATGGATGGCATGACGGTAGAGGTTGGGCCGGCGGCTGATCAGGGCGCAGATCAACATCGGCACCCCGATGAATGCCGGGATGAGCGCAGTCACACTGCTCGTTCCGGTCACCAGATAGGCCGTCACACCGGTCAGCACCAGCAGCGCACCGGTGACGATGGTCAGCTTGCTTACGTTCATGGTCGAGCGGCCTGTCCGTCTAGAGATCGAAACCCGGAACGTACCCGACGGCTCCGACATTGATGTCGTCGGTCCAGCCGTTGGCCTCCCGAGGCAGTGTCGGAGCGATCACGTACTGTGCTCGGAAAGCCAGAAAGAGCTGGGAGAACGAACATGAGCATGACCGTCCGGGTAGCCACTCCCGCCGACCGGAGGCCCGCCTTCGACAACGTGCTCGCACCCAGCTTCGTGTTCGACGAGCTGGAGCCGTTCGAGGAGTTCGAAGCCAAGCTCGAGGAGAACACCACGACGCTGCTGGTTGGGGTGGACGGCACCGACGATATCGTTGCCGCGGCAGTCTTCGTCAATGTCCGCGCGGCGAGTGCGGTCGTGCTGCGGCAGATGGCGACCCGGCAGGATCTTCGCGGCACGGGTCTCGGCAGCGAGCTGTATCGCGCCTTCATCCAGACGCTGGAGGACACCGAGCAGCCGAGTCTGGTGCTGGCCGAAGTCCAGCACCCCGACTATCACGAGGCCCACCCCCACCACGGCGATCCGCTGTCCCGGCTCCGCTTCTACGGCAGATTCGATGCGCGAATCATCGACGTGCCCTACTACCAGCCGGCCCTCGCCGAAGGCCTGAAACCGGTGTACGGGCTGTTGCTGCTTGCGCTCTATGTGCGACCCGATCTGATCAATCCGGCCCGGACCTATCTGGATCCGCCCGAGAACCTGCTGTACGCCCTCCGCAGCCTGCTGTACGCCGACGGTGATCCGGACGAGGCGGCCGCCTCGAAATTGCTGGCTGCGGCCTCGGTCTCCCGGGTCCGCCTGCTGCCGACCGACGCGTACGCCGAAGTAACCCCGGGTCTGCCTGCGGCCGCCTGACCTCTGCCCTTGCCAGGCGGGCCGATCCGACCCGGCAGGTCGTCACCGTGGCGGGCGCGTACTCTCCCGGACAACCAGGCCCGACCTGGGATTGCCGGCCCTTTGGGCACCCTCGGCCGGGTCGATGAGCAGCTCGAGGGCGGCCTGTCCCGCCCAGTCGAAGTCGAGCCGGTAGGTGGTGAGGCTGGGCACCCAGATGCTGGCAAGCGGTTCGTCGTCCAGTCCGGCGACACTGACATCGGCTGGCACCTGCCGGCCGGCCTCGTGCATGCTGCGCATGGTTGCGAAGGCGAGCTCGTCGTTGCTGCAGAACACCGCTGTGACGGTCGGGTCGGCCGCCAGCGCCGCCCCTGCGGCCACACCGGACGCGATCGACCAATCGGTGCGTTGAACTGCTGGGACCGGCGCGCCGGCCGCTTCGAGCGCTTCCCGCCAGCCTCGCTCGCGAGCGTGCGAGCCCTGGTTGGCCTGTTGCCCCGGAACAGCGATGTGGTGCACCGTCTGGTGGCCGAGTGACAGCAGATGCCGGGTGGTCTCTCGCGCGGCCTCGTAGTCGTCGACGAGGACGTGGGCGACATCGACGGGACTCTCGCCGCCGTGGATCACGGTGGCAATGGGAATCGAGCCGAGCCGTCGCTGCAGTTTGACCGGGTCATAGGTGTGGTAGTCGAGCACCACCACGCCGACGATCGGTTGCGCCAAGAGGACATCCAGCGCGCCTCCGGCGGTGTCGAACTCCTCCGGATCCACGACCGTGATCGCCACCAGATAGCCGTGCAACTTGGCTCTGGCTTCGATGTTGAGCAGCATCCGGGCGTAGCCATGACGAGTGGTGTCTCTGGTGATCACGCCGACGATCGGCTGCTGCCCCTGGACCAGGGCTCGGGCCGCACCATTGGGCCGGTAGCCCAGTTCACGCATCGCCTCGAGGACCCGCTTGCGAGTGGCTTCTCGCACCGGCACCGCGCCGGTGAGCACCCGGGAGACCGTCGGCAGGGACACCTGGGCCAGCGATGCGACATCACGGATGGTCGGCTGGCGCTCCCGTTGCCGGAAGGATGTCGGCGACCCACCGGCGGGCCCTGCTGAGACGCTCGCATCCCCATCCGAAACCAGATCCGGCGGGGTACTTGCGCCGCCACTATGACTGGACATATAGTCCCACCCAATCCTGATCAACGTTTTCATCAGGTTACCGCAGGTCCGTTCTGATCAACGTTTTCATACACGCGCTTTGTCTCATCTGAGGTGATGCTCCGCATGTCCATGCCGGCTCTGATCGATGATCCGCTCGCCAGTTGCGAGCGAGACTCCGGTGGCGAGGCGCTGCTGACCTGGTCCGCCGGTCTTCAGCTGCTCCTCGACATCCGCCCCGACCGGCCGGTCACCGTCATCGGGATCGCGGGCGACGACCCACTCACTCCGTCGACCGCCAGTCAGCCGCTGGTCGAGCTGATGATCACGGGCGAAGGACGCGCTCGGACGACGACACAGTTCACCAACACCGGGGTCGGCACCCGGCTGCGGTACGCCGGCCACCGGATCTCCCGGGATGATCACGGGCAGACTCTGGAAGTCGTCCAAGCCGAGCCCCGGGACGGACTGGTCGTGACGACCACCTTTCGCGGCTCCGTCGACGCCCAGGCAGCGCGGGTGACCACCACCGTGCGCAACACCGGTTCGACGCCGGTCGTGGTCGAGGCGATCTCGTCCCTGGCCGTCGGAGCGGTCCTGGTGCAGGGCGAGTCAACCCATGACCTGGTGCTGTACCGCGGGACCGGAGAACAGCTGGCCGAGAACCGATGGAGCGCCACGCCGCTGTGGAGCCAGACCGGCTTGGCCGATTTCAACTCCGCCCATCACAACCAACCAGGGCGGGGTGGTGTGACCGCCGTCAGCACGTCGACCTGGTCCACAGCTCGGGCCCTCCCGACCGCGGCACTCGTGAATCCCGTCACCGGCCGATCACTGGCCTGGCAGATCGAGCACAACGGAGGCTGGCGTTGGGAGATCGACAACGTCCGCGACGGCGAGGAATCGGTCTCGGTGATCTTGCTGGGGCCGGAGGACCTCGACCACCAGTGGAGCCTGGAGCTGAAGCCTGGTGAGGAGTTCACCACCGTGCCGGTCTCCATCGCCGTCGCGGACAACGGATTCGAGGACGCGCTCGCGCAGCTCACCGCGCACCGACGCTGGCTACGCCGCGAGAATTCCACCCCCGCTCGCTCCTCCTTGCTGGTCTTCAACGACTACATGAACACCCTCAACGGCAACCCCACGACCGCTCGGCTGCTGCCGCTCATCGAAGCGGCGGCCGCGGTGGGCGCCGAGTGCTTCTGCATCGACGCCGGTTGGTACGACGACAGTGAGCAGGGTGACTGGTGGACGACCGTTGGCGAGTGGATACCCTCCGCCCGGCGATTCCCCGATGGTGGTCTGGGCCGGGTCATCACCGCGATCCGCGCCGCCGGGATGAAGGTCGGTCTGTGGCTCGAGCCGGAAGTCGTCGGCACCCACAGCGATCTCGCCCGTGCCCTGCCTGACGAGGCCTTCCTGCAGCGGCACGGCCGCCGGATCGCCGAGCACGGACGCTACTTCCTCGATCTGCGCCATCCCGCTGCGCGTGCGCAACTGGATGCGGCGTTCGACCGGCTGATCACCAGCCTCGGGATCGACTTCTTCAAGCTCGACTACAACGTGACCCCGGGCCCGGGCACGGATCTTGCCGCATTCTCGGTCGGCGCCGGACTCCTCGGTCACAACCGCGCCCACTTGCAATGGTTCGCCGAACTGCGCCGACGCTACCCACGGGTGATCTTCGAGAACTGCAGTTCGGGCGCCATGCGGGCCGACTTCGCGATGTTGGAGCTCTTCGACCTGCAGTCGACCTCCGACCAGGAGGACTTCCGGCTGTACCCGGCGATCGCGGCCGGCGCGCCGGCGCAACTGCTGCCCGAGCAGGCCGGCAACTGGGCCTACCCGCAGCCGTGGATGTCTGATGAAGAGATCGCGTACACGATGGTCACCGGTCTCAGCGGCCGACTCTATCTGTCCGGCTTCCTCGACCGGATGACCGAGGCACAACGTCGACTGGTCGCCGCGGCTGTGAGCCTGTCTAAGCACGATGTGCGCGATCACGTCGCGGCCGCCGCACCCCGCTGGCCCGCCGGGCTTCCGGACTGGTACGCCGACCACGTCGCCCTCGGCCTGGTCGGCCCCGACCGCACCCTGCTGTACGTGTGGCATCGCGGCGATGCCGACAGCCGCATCTCACTCCACCTCGGATCGCTCCCCGACGGATCGCCGGTGACACCTGGCGATCTGACCGAGCTCTACCCCCGACAACTCCGCCCATGGTCCGTCACGAGCGGGCCCGCCGACACGGTCGTGCTCCAACCCGGAGTCACCGAGTGCTCGGCACGCGTCTACGAGATCCAGCACCGCTGATCACCCGAACACCACCGATCACCCGAGTCACAACCATCAGCAAGGAGAGGCAATGAAGCACCTACGAGCAGGGCGATGGGCCAAGACGGCCGCCATCGCCGCAGTCACCGCGATGCTCGCGGTCACCGGCTGCAGCCGCGCCCCGTCGGGCGGCGGCGGGGACACCTTGGAGTTCTTCCTGAACATGGGCGCGGACACCCCGCAGCACAAGGTGATGACCGAATTGATCGACACCTATGAGCAGCAGAAGGGCGTCACGATCAACGTCACCCAGGCGTCGACCGACTACGAGGACCAGATGAAGGTCCGGCTTGCCGCAGGCAATGTCCCCGACCTCTTCTCCACCCACGGCTGGTCGCTGTTGCGCTACAGCAAATTCCTCGAGCCGCTCACCGATCAGCCCTGGGCCAAGGATGTCAATCCCGCCTTGGACTCCGCCATGCGGGATGCCGACGGGAACATCTTCGCCTTCCCGGGCGAGACAGATGTCGCCGGTCTTCTGTACAACGCCGACGTGCTGTCCGGCGCCGGGGTCGACCCGTCCAAGGTGACCACCTGGGACGACTTCGATGCCGCGGCAAAGGCAGTCGCGGACAAGGGCAAGACGCCGATCTACTCGAGCGGGAAGTCCCAGGGTCCAGCCGGGCACATCGCCGACTACCTGGCCATCGACGCCTACACCCGACCCGAACTCGACCAGCTCAAGGCCGGCACCTTCGTCACCGAGCCGTACACCGGACTGCTCACCCGGGTCGAGACCTGGCGCAAGAACGGCTGGTTCAACAAGGACTACACCTCGGCCTCCCAGGACGACATGGCCCGCGCTTTGGCCGACGGCGCCACTGGCTTCGAGTTCATGCAGACATCGGTGCTCAGCCAAGCGCTGACCTACAACCCGGACGCCAAGATCGGGTTCCTGCCACTGCCACCCACCACCGGTGACAAGCCCTATCTGGTCGGCGGTGAGGGCATCGACTCCTTCGGGGTCTCCAAGACCAGCACCCACAAGCAGCAGGCGCTCGACTTCCTCACCTTCTTGTCCCAACAGGACAACGCGGCCAAGCTGGCTGAGGCCACTGCCTCGGCACCCGGACTGAAGTCGGTCAAGGTGGACTTCGGGCCGCTGGCATCCAGCTTCGAGACCTACGTCACCCCCGGCACCACTCCGGTCCAGGCCTACTTCGACCGGGTCTACCTGCCCAACGGCATGTGGAACACCATGGTCGCCACCACCGATTCGGTGATCTCCGGCCAGGGCAGCGTCAACGCTGCCGTCGATCAGATGAAGCGTCAGTTCGAGACGCTCTTCGGCCAGCAGTAAGCCCCACCAGCGCCTTCGAGGAAGAAGTCTGCGATGACCAGTGCTCTGCAGCGGTCGGCTGCGCAACCACCGACCGCACCTCCTGCCCCAGCCACCGCCGGCCGCGCCCGACGGTCGGGGAGCTACATCAATCTCATGTACATCCCCGCCATTGTCTTGTTCGCGGTCTTTGTGCTCTATCCACTGATCCAAGGCATCGGGCTGGCCTTCACCAACTGGGACGGCTACTCCCCTGACAAGAAGTTCGTCGGTCTGGACAACTTCGCCCGGCTGTTCACCGACACGACCTTCCTCACCGCGCTGCGCAACACGCTGCTGTACGGGTTCGGTTGCACCGTACTGCAGCAGATCCTCGGACTGGCGCTCGCCCTCGCGCTCGACGGCGGCGGTCGGCTGCGCACCGGCGCCCGAGCCATCATCTATCTCCCCGTTCTGGTGTCCCCGGTCGTCATGGGCATGATGTACTCCTTTCTCTTCCAGTACGACCGGGGCGCTCTGAACGACATCCTTGTGTCCATCGGCGTCCCCCGGGTCGCCTGGCTGAGCAGCGGCGCGGGCGCGGTCGCGATCATCATCTTGATCAACACCCTCCAGTTCGTCGGCTTGTCGATGGTGATCTATCTGGCCGGACTGCAGAGCATCGGCACCGAGGTGTACGAGGCAGCTGAGATCGATGGGGCCCGTGGCTGGAAGCTGTTGACGACGATCACCATCCCGTTGCTCCGGGCGTCGTTCATCTCCAGCATGATCATCAACCTGATCGGCGGCCTCAAGTTGTTCGACGTCATCCAAGTCCTGACCGGCGGCGGCCCCGGCTACGCCTCACACTCGGTCTCCACGCTCATCGGTCGCACCTACTTCGGTCAGCAGGCGGCCGGATACGCCTCGGCGATGGGCGTCGCGCTCTTCATCCTGATCGCGCTGGTGTCGGTCTTCCTCGTCGCTCGGATGGATCGCTCCGGAAGGGATGCCTGAAACCATGACCAGCCAACGCATCGCGCGTACCTCATCCGCGCTGACCTCGACCAAATGGGTCTTCCTCGCGATCGTCGTCGTCGTCCAGTTGACGCCCTTCTATCTGGCCGTCACCACGGCATTCAAATCGATCACCGATCGGTCCTCACTGTGGATTCCCCCGATCGGCGATGCCACCCTGGACAACTTCCGCACCGCGATGACCGAGGGGCACCTGGTCTGGGCCATCGAGAACGGGCTCGTCGTCACGATCATCGGCACCCTGCTGACCTGCGTCGTCGGCGCGATGGCGGCCTATCCGCTGGCTCGCCGGACGTCCAAGCTGAACAGCGTCGTGGGATTGGCCATGCTCGGCATGCTGATGGTGCCACCCCTGAGCATCCTGGTGCCGCTGTACACGATGCTCGCCCGAGTCGGTCTGCTCAACACCTTCGGCGGCATCATCTTGGTGCTGACCACTCTCCAGCTGCCGTTGGCGATCTTCTTGTTCACCCAGTTCATGCGGGGTCTGCCCAACTCCTTGGAGGAGGCGGCATCGATCGATGGCGCCGGATTGTTCACCACCTTCGTGCTGGTGGTGCTGCCCTCCCTCAAGCCGGTGATCGCGACTGTCACGATCCTGACCGCGACCAACGTCTGGAACGAGTTCGCGTTGAGCTCCTACATCTTGACCACCCCGGAGATGCGCACCCTGGCCCCAGCAGCCGCCAGCTTCTTCTCCGCCCAGGGCAACAACTTTGGCGCCGCGGCTGCCGCCGCCCTGGTCGGGCTGCTGCCGATCCTGATCGCGTACCTGTTCTTGCAGAAGTACTTCGTCAAGGGCGCCCTCGCCGGGGCCGAGAAATGAGGACCGCTCAGCTGAGCAGCCATCGGCGCCCCGACTGGTGTCTGCCGCTCGATCACGCCAGTCCGGTTCCGCTGTGGGCCCAGATCGAGTCCCGACTGGCCGGCGCCATCCGCGAACACCGACTGACAGCAGGAGAGCGACTGCCGGCGGAGCCGGACCTGGCACGCGCGCTCGGGATTTCGCGTAATACCCTTCGGCAAGGACTGCGCCGACTCAGCACGTGCGGCGTCTTGGTTCGGGCCCCCGGCTTCGGTACTCGGGTATGCGCACAGCCCACCGAAGTCCTGCAAGGCCTACCGATACCCGACCTCACCCCGACAGCGAACTGGTAGCCGTCGGCGAAATCTCCTCGGAAAGGAGTCAAAGCACGGTGACTCTCACCTCAGACCTGGCCGACACCGTCGCCACAATCCGCGCAGAGGTCGCCCACCTGCACGCCGAACTCCCCCGCTGGGGTCTGGTGGTGTGGACCGCCGGGAACGTCTCGGCCCGGGTGCCAGGTCACGACCTGCTGGTCATCAAGCCCTCTGGTGTCGGCTACGACGAGCTGACCCCGGAAGCGATGGTGGTCTGCGACCTGGACGGCAATCTGGTCGACGGCGACCACTCCCCGTCATCCGATACCGCCGCGCATGCGTACGTGTACAAGCATTTGCCGGAGGTGGGTGGCGTGGTGCACACGCATTCCACGTACGCCACCGCGTGGGCGGCACGCGGTGAGCCGATCCCGTGTGTGCTGACGATGATGGGCGATGAGTTCGGGGGCGAGATCCCGATCGGCCCGTTCGCGCTGATCGGCGACGACTCCATCGGCCACGGGATCGTCGAGACCCTGCGCAACCACCGTTCGTCGGCGGTGTTGATGCAGAACCACGGGCCGTTCACCATCGGCCCGACCGCCAAGGCTGCGGTCAAGGCCGCGGTGATGTGTGAGGAGGTCGCCCGCACTGTCCACATCGCCCGCCAGCTCGGGGAGCCGATCCCCATCGATCCCGACAAGATCGTCGCCCTGTATGAGCGGTACCAGAACGTCTACGGCCAACCGGAGGTAACTGACCGATGAGCACCAACCCGACCTGCTGGTTCCTCACCGGAAGTCAGGGACTGTACGGTCCGGAGACCCTCGCTCAGGTCGAGCAGCAGTCCCGAGCACTGGTCGACCAGCTCAACGACGCCGGCACGCTGCCGCTGCCGATGCAGTGGCAGCCGGTCCTCACCGACGCCGCCGCGATCCAGCGGATCATCCTGGCCGCCAACGCCGACCCCGACTGCGTCGGGCTGATCGCCTGGATGCACACCTTCTCGCCCGCGAAGATGTGGATCAGCGGACTGGCTGCCCTGGCCACGCCGTTCCTGCATCTGCACACCCAGGCGAATGTCGGCCTGCCGTGGGCCGAGATCGACATGGACTTCATGAACTTGAACCAGGCCGCGCACGGCGACCGCGAGTTCGGGTTCATCACCGCCCGTCTCGGGGTCCGGCGGACCATCGTCGCCGGTCACGTCAGCGACCCGACCACGCAGGCCCGGATCGCCGGCTGGCAGCGGGCCGCCCGCGGCATCGCCGCCGTACGCAGCCTGAAGCTGGCCCGTTTCGGGGACAACATGCGCAACGTCGCAGTGACCGAAGGCGACAAGGTCGAAGCCGAGCTCCGGTTCGGGGTCTCGGTCAACACCTACGGCGTCAACGACCTCGTCGAGCATGTCGAGGCGGCCGGACCGAGCGAGGTCGACGAGTTGATCGAGCAGTACGCCGCCGCGTACGACATCGCACCCGAACTGCAACCCGGCGGGGACCGGCACCAGTCGCTGCGCGACGGCGCCCAGATCGAGGCCGGGCTGCGGTCCTTCCTCACCGACGGCGGCTTCGGTGCGTTCACCACCAACTTCGAGGACCTGGGCGGGCTGCGTCAGCTTCCGGGTCTGGCCGTGCAGCGGCTGATGGCGGACGGGTACGGCTTCGGCGGCGAGGGCGACTGGAAGACCTCGGTGATGCTGCACACCGTCAAGGCCATCGGCGCCGGCGCGCCGGGCGGCACCTCGTTCATGGAGGACTACACCTACCACCTGGGCCCGGGCACCCCGAAGATCCTCGGCGCGCACATGCTGGAGGTCTGCCCCAGCATCGCCGCCGACCGCCCCCGGATCGAGGTCCACCCCCTCGGCATCGGCAACCGGGACGACCCCGTGCGTCTCGTCTTCGACGCCGCGCCCGGTCCGGCCACCATCCTCGGGATCTGCGACCTCGGCGACCGTTTCCGGCTCGTCGTCAACGAGGTGACTGTCGTGCCGCCCGACGAGCCACTGCCCAAACTGCCGGTCGCTCGCGCCGTCTGGGAGCCGCACCCGGATCTGGCCACCTCGGCCGAGTCCTGGATCGCCGCCGGTGCGCCGCACCACACGGTGCTCTCCACCGCCGTCGACACCGACCAATTGATCGAGTTCGCCAACCAGCTCGGTATCGAGCTACTGGTCATCGATGGTTCCACCACGCGACGTGACTTCGCCGACCGGATCCGCTGGAACCAGGCCTACTACCGCCTCGCGCAAGGACTGTGACACGTGGCAGCTAATGTGATCGCAGGCGGCCAGACCGCCCTGGGTATCGAGCTCGGCTCGACCCGGATCAAGGCCGTCCTGATCGGCCCCGATCACCAAGTGCTGGCGACCGGCAGTCACGCTTGGGAGAACCAGTTCGTCGACCGGCTGTGGACCTACTCCTTGGGGTCGGTGTGGACAGGAGTCCAGGACTGCTACGCCGCCCTGGCCGCCGACGTCCGCGACACGTACGGCCTGGAGCTGACCACCGTCGGCTCCCTCGGGATCTCGGCGATGATGCACGGCTATCTCGCCTTCGACGCCGACGGCGAACTGCTGGTCCCGTTCCGGACCTGGCGCAACACCAACACCGGACCCGCGGTCGACGCGCTCAGCGCGGCATTCGAGCACAACATCCCGCACCGCTGGAGCATCGCCCACCTCTACCAGGCCGTGCTCGATAGCGAGCCGCACCTCGAGTCGGTGGCACACCTCACCACCCTGGCCGGATACGTGCACTGGCAGCTCACCGGCGAACAGGTCCTCGGCGTCGGCGACGCCAGCGGCATGTTCCCGATCGACACCGAGGCCGGCACGTACGACGCCGCCATGATCGCCACCTTCGACACTCTGGTCGCCGACCGCGGGTACGACTGGCGGCTGGCCGACCTGCTCCCCACCATCCGGATCGCCGGCGACCAGGCCGGCACGCTGACCCAGACCGGCGCCCGGCTGCTGGACCCGACCGCCACGCTGCAAGCCGGTGTCCCCCTGTGCCCACCCGAAGGCGACGCCGGCACCGGCATGGTCGCCACCAACGCCGTCGCCCCACGCACCGGCAACGTCAGCGCCGGCACCAGCATCTTCGCCATGGTCGTCCTCGAACACCCACTGAGCCGGGTCCACCACGAGCTCGACCTGGTCACCACCCCCGCCGGAGACCTCGTCGCGATGGTCCACTGCAACAACGGCGCCAGCGAGCTCAACGCCTGGGCCAGGCTGTTCGCCGAGTTCGCCACCGCCATCGGCGCCGAGATCGACGCCAGCACGGTGTTCGAGACCCTGTTCCGGGCCAGCCTGGACGGGGCATCCGACGGAGGCGGACTGCTCGCGTACAACTATCTGTCCGGCGAGCCGATCACCGGGCTCGCCGAGGGCCGGCCCCTATTCGTCCGCACCCCCGACAGCCGCTTCGACCTGGCCACCTTCATCCGCACCCACCTGTGCGCCGCACTCGCCACCCTCCGGATCGGCATGGACGTCCTGCAATCCGACGAGCACGTGGCCTTGGACACCATGTTCGCCCACGGCGGCCTGTTCGCGACCGAAGGTGTCGCCCAGCGCTACCTGGCCGCCGCCATCGACACCCCCGTCTCGGTCGGCGACACCGCCTCCGAGGGTGGCGCCTGGGGCATCGCCGTGCTCGCCGCCTACCTCACCCGGAAGCTGCCCGGCCAAACCCTGGCCGACTATCTGGCCGACGAGGTGTTCAGCGGCGCGGAACTGCTCACCCTGGACCCCGACCCGGCCGACCGCGCAGGTTTCGACACCTTCCTCCAGCGCTATCTCGCCGCGCTGCCCGTCCAGCAAGCCGCCGTCGAACACACCTGACGACGCGAGAAAGAGCAGGCTCATCGAGAAGGAGCTGGCCTCATCGAGAAGGAGCAGTTACATCCCGATTCTCGATCTTGGGATGTAACTGCTCCTTCTCGAGGTGGTTCAGGCTTCGGGGGTCCATCACACGTTCGAAAGTGTCAGTGGTCTGCTTTAGCGTGGAGACATGTCAGCAGCACAGGTGTTCGAGTCGATCGAGGTGGTCGACGACACGGTGCTGCGCCTGCGCGAAACCGGCGCTTGGCTGGTCGCGCTGGTGGAGGGACGCGACACCGGCGAGCCGGTGAGCGAGGCGGTACGGATCGATCGGATCGCGGCCCTCGAACGGCTCCAAGCCAGTCTGGAGGCGGCGAAGAGTGTGGAGATGGTGGCGTTCGCACGGTCGCGAGCGATCCGGCAGGTCACTCAAGGCATCCATCCGAAGAAGTCCGAGCGCGGCATCGCCGACGAGATCGCGCTAGCCTGTCGGGTCTCCCCGACCGAGGGGTCTCGCCGTCTCCATGCGGCCCGGGATCTCGTTCTCGATATGCCCGCGACGCTCGATCTGCTTGCTCACGGCCAGATCAACGCGGGCACCGCCCGTCGAGTCACCGAACAGCTGTCCCACCTCGACCGGAGCGCTCGCAGCCAAGTCGATGCCGCCCTCGCCAAGCAGCACCTGGACCGCAAATCCCCGAAGGAGGCCGCCGCCGCGGCCCAACGCGCCGCGTATCGGGCCGACCCGGTCGGATCGACAGCCCGTGCCGCCAAGGCGCGGAAGGACCGCCGGGTCACCCTCCGGCCAGCACCCGACACAATGAGCCTGCTCACCGGGCTGCTGCCCGTCGAACAGGGCGTCGCTTGCCTCGCGGCCCTCAACGAGGCAGTCCGCCAAGCCAAAGCCACCGGCGACGATCGCACCAGGGGCCAGATCATGGCCGACACCATGGTCGCTCGCCTCACCGGGCAGGAATCCGCCGAGGACACCAAGGCGGAGGTCGGCATCGTGATGCCGCTCGGATCGCTACTGGATCCTGACGACCCCACGCCCGCCGATATCCCCGGCTATGGCCCGATTCCGGCGGGGCTCGCTCGGGAGCTGATCGAGAACGCCAAGGCTCGCGGCTGGTGGCGGCGACTCTTCACCCGACCCACTCGTGATGGCGGGCAGCTGGTTGTGGACCTGGACCAGCGGCGACGCCGGTTCACCGGCTGGCTGGCCGAACTCATCCGGTGGCGGGATTGGACCTGCCGCGATCCCTACTGCGACGCGCCGATCCGGCACCTCGATCACATCCGGCGACACTCCGATGGCGGCCCCACCAGCGGAACGAATGGCCGTGGCGTGTGCGAACGCGGGAACTACGTCCGAGAACTCCCCGACTGGACCGTACGCGTTCTCGACTCGGACACGCACACGGTCGAAACCACCACACCCACCGGGCACACGTACGTCTCCAACCCGCCCGAACCGCCGTGACTCAAGACGCGCGCCACGGACCGGTGCGGCTAACGAATCTCGTAGACCCGGGCACTCGGGCCAGGCTGGCCGGGAGTCGCCCGCGCCACGCCGCCAGGCGCGGTCTGGAGTGACCAGGGTCTCAGCCGAAGCGGATACCGTTCGATCAAGTCGACCGAGCCGGGCTCTCGACCCAGATCCAGCTCGAACGTGTCCGTGGCACCGCCACGATGCCACACGAACAGGTAGCGGTGCTCGGGCGAGTTCAACTGGAGCGCCAGGTGGATTGCGTCCCACGCCGGTAAGCCGGCCGGCCAGCGTGGCACCGAGCGCGCGGTCGAGCCACGGATGCGCTTGAACAGCGCGACCGCGTCGGCGACCAGCCCGAACTGCGGGGCTGACATGCGGTCGAGAAAGCCGGACAGATAGAGGCGACCGCTGAGCCCGGTGACCATCGTGTACGCGATCGACTCGTCGTCCATCCAGGCCTGCGGGTACGCCCAGTTGCCGGCCTGCTCGGGCAGCAGCTGCACCGGCGCCCCGGCGGCGATCGCCGGGTATTCGCGGTAGTTCTCGTTGTCCGAGGTCGATTGCAGATCGAAGTGTTCGAGCATGCCGAAGTCGGCGCGCATGGCTCCGCCGCTGCAGTTCTCGAACAGCACGCTGGGATGCCGGCTGCGCAGTGCAGTGAACCAGGCCAGGTACGCACGGTGGTGGGCGAGCAGGCCGGCGCCGACCGACGGAGCGTCGACATCGGTGCCGGGGCCGGGCTGCACGTTGAAGTCGAGCTTGAAGTACTGCACTCGAAGCCCGCGGATCAGGCGATCGAAGGTGGCGTCGAGATACGCCCTGGCCACCGGGCTGCGCAGATCGAGGAAATAGCGCCCGTTGTCGACGACACGTTGGCCGCCCAGTCGCAGGAACGCCTCGTCGGGCAATCGTGAAGCGGTCGGGCTGTTGATCCCGACGACCTCGGGCTCGAGCCACAGACCGGGCTGCATGCCGGCCGCCTTGATGGCGGTCATCACGCGCTCGATCCCACCGTTGGGGAACCGGTGGGCCGACGGCAGCCACTCACCGACCGTGTCCCACCAAACCGGCGGGGAGTCGAGGGTGGCGACACGAGTGACGTTGTCATCGTCGTACCAGCCGGCGTCGATGCAGAAATACTCGGCCCCCGCTCGTCCGGCTGCGGCGATCAACGGCAGCAGCCGTGCTGTGGTGGGATCCCCGTTGAGGGTGGTCATGTAGTCGTTGAAGATCAGCGCCGGCGGTTGATCGGCGGCTGTGACCCGGCGCAGCCATCGCCGGTGACGGGTCAGGATGGCGATCGCTCCCTCGAAGCCATCTCGGGAGAAGGCGAGCGACGCATGGACCGATCGGAACTGATCACCCGGCTCGAGGGGCAACTCCCATTCGTGGTCCCGCTTCTCCGGGCCCAGCAGGACGAGTCCGGCGGTCCCGGCTGGCGCCTCGCCGAGCCGATCGAGCTCCCAGCGCCAGGCGCCGTTGTGCTCGAGCTGCCAGGCGACGGATTCTCCGGTGAGGCTGTTGACGAGCACGCCGGTGGGCAGGTTCAGCTGGGTCGAGCGGCTCGATGTGCTCACGGCCTCGTAGCCGGAAACCGTCTCGCCAGGGACATAGGACGCGGGGGTGAACTCGTGGTCGCTGTCGTCCCACAGCTGGCGACGGGTCCAGCGGTTCTCGTGCAGCGACGCACCGGATCCGGAATAGAGGGCCAGATCGGCGTCGCCGTCAGCCGCGGCGATCGGTACGCCGGCGAAGGTCGACAGTGCCTGGACCACCACGGTGCGTGGCCCGGGATTGACCACGGTCGTCCAGGTCCGGAAAGCGTCGAGGTGTGGTGCCGACTGCAGATGAGACACCACGACCAGCCCGGACTCCGCATCGATCTGCTCGATCTCGAGCTTCGCACCGTCCTCGGACGGGCCTACCCGGTGATCGCGATACCTCAGCCGTTGGCCGGCGGTCGTGCGGACGAATTTGGCCCTGGCCGGTGAGTCGCCGGCCAGCACCAGCTCGACGAGGGGCAGTTCGAGGTCGCGCGAGCCACCAGAGCGGAACACCGACACCGGCCGGCTGTCCTCGGTGGTGAAGTGGAGAGTGCAGGTGCCGGCGGCCCACTCGACGTAACCGGACGACACGTCGGAAGCTGTCATGGTCGCGGCGCCGTGCTGGATCGAACGACGAGTTCGGGTTTGATGCGAACGTGCTGCGGCACGGCCGGCGCATCGATCAGAAGCTGGATCAAGGTGGTGGCGATTTGTTCGGAATGCTGACGAATCGAGGTGATACCCGTGGCGCCGAACGAGGTGAGCGGAGAGTCGTCGAATCCGGTGACGGCGACGTCGTGGCCGGGGGTGAGTGCCAAGTCACGTACCGCGAGCACCGTGCCGGCCGCGACCGCGTCGTCCGCGCAGACGATCGCGGTCGGCGGTGAGGTCGAGGTCAGCAGCCGGTGGGCGGCGGCAGCACCGAAGGGAATGTCCACCTGGGTCGCGATGATCCGCGAGCCGGCCAGCGATCGGTCGAGGCCATGCCGCGCGCAGGCAGCGCGATAGCCCATCAGGCGTTCCTGGGTGACGACATCGTCGTTGTCGCAGCCGATATAGGCGAGTTCGGTGTGACCGGCCGCGACGACATGGTCGACGGCCAGTTCGACACCGGCGGCGGCGTCCCCGTCGACCCAGCTCCAGGGGACATCCGGTCCGGCGGCGGTCTGACCGTAGCTGACGAACGGGATGGTCCGGTTGGCCAGTTCCTCGGGCCGTACGTCGTCGGTGGACATGTTGGCGATGACGAAGCCCGCGACCGAGCGACCATAGTAGAGATCCTCGTAGGCATCCAGATTGTCCTCATCGGCCTTCTCCGCCAACAGGGTGAGATTGCGATCCCGGGCCTGGCAGGCCAAGGCGAGATCGTGCAGGAACTCCCCCATGTACTGGCTACTCGGATCCGAGTGGGACGAGAGCGAGTACCCGATCTGCCGGGGCTCGGTCAGGCGGAGACTCCGTGCCACCAGGTTGTTGCGGTAGTTCAGGTCCCGCATCGCCTTGCGGACCTTGAGCCGGGTCGGCTCGGCGACCATCTCGGGTCGGTTGATGACGTTCGACACCGTCATCGTCGAGACGCCTGCCCGGGCCGCGACATCGGTCATGTTCGCCAGCCGCTTGGCCGTGGCCCCGCGCGCCGCAGACTCGCTCATCCGAGACTGTCTCCTCGTATACGGCTGGTGCAAGCCCAGCGCCGATGGGAAATCCAGATCTTGTCTTGACAAGCTCCGCTACTCGATTTTAGCCTTACAACTGCTGTCTTTTAACCTTATAAAGGCGAGATCGACACCGCAAGAGTTGCGATCGGGCAGCGCCAGACCTCACAGCAGCAGTCGTCGCAGGTCAGTCTCGGCCTGTGTCCGGAATCAAGGAGGATCCGTGAGCGGAGCGTTCGATCGGTCGCTGACCAGGCGCAACATCTTGAGGGGCACGGCACTGGCCGGGCTCGCGGTCGGCGGCGGGGGCCTCTTGTCGGCCTGTGGCAGCGGCTCGAGTGGTACGCCCGGTGCCGAGAACGAGAGTGCCGGCACGGTCGGCACCGGCGGGACCGTCACCTGGGCGTCGTGGGCCAACCCGGGCGAGGCCGAGCGGTTCAAGCAGATCAGCAAGGAGTACGAGGCCAAGTACCAGACCAAGGTCACCTGGCAGCTGGTGGTCGGTGACTACATGACGAAGCTGTTGACCCAGCTGGCCGGCGGCGCGGCGCCAGACGTCTTCTACGTCCCCGACAACGGCATGGCGAAGTTGATCGAGTCCAAGACTGTGGTCGACCTCACCGAGTTCGTCAACAAGCCGGACTCGCCACTGAAGCTCTCCGACACGTACGAGAGTCTGATGAACTGGGTGAAGCCGCTCGACGGAGACGGGATCTATGGTCTGCTCCCCGACTGCAACCCGTTGGTCTTCTGGTTCAACAAGGACCTCGTCGCAGAGGCCGGACTGAGCAAGACCCCCGCGGAGCACTTCGAGGCAGGCACCTGGACTCGCGACGCCGCCGACGAGTTCTTGACCAAGATGAAGACCACCGGCAAGCGCGGCATGGTGCTCGAGGCCGGCGCGTTCAGCCCGATGAGCAGCTGGATCACCAGCCTCGGCGGCACCGCCTTCGACGAGGACAACAAGGCGGTCTTCAACGAGGACCCGAAGGCGCTGGAGACACTGGAGTGGCTGTGGGAGGGGATGGCCGCCGACAAGATCACCTTCGGCGGCACGCTGCCGAAGGGACAGGGCATCGACGCGCTGTTCTACGGCCAGCAGTTGGCGAGCTGCCAGATGGGTCGCTGGATCCTGCCCAACCTGCGCAAACTCAAGTTCGGCTACGACATCGCCCCGTTCCCCTCTGCCGACGGCAAGAGCTTCGGACCATCCCTGGTGGCGATGGCGGCAGTCGGGGTGAACAGCAAGGCGAAAGATCCCGAGGCGGCCATGTGGTTCGCGACCCGGTTCTGCAACAAGGACGGGCAGCAGGCACGACTGAGCGGCGGTGGCAACGCCGTCGCTTCGGTCACCGGTCTGGACGAGATCGTCACCGAGGGTGGTCCCGACCACGGCTCCTGGTTCAACGACGTCGCCAAGGCTGGCTACGGCATCCCGCTCGTCATCGCGTCGAAGCCTGCCGTCTCGGCCAATCTCGCCACCGAGATCGACAAGTCGATCAAGGCCGGCGACAGCGCCAAGAAGTTCGCCGACAAGATCGCCGCCTATATCAACAGCGGCGGCTGACACCAGGCCCCGGTGGCCAGTCAGGGCAGAATCGGCACGTGAGCATCACCACCGCACCGACGACAGCACCCAGCCTCGAGATCGAGGTTCGAGAGCCGGATCTGATGCTGGCGCAACGAGAGCCGTACGGAGGCTGGGAGCGGCCCGAGTCCGCCGGTGCCGACATCACACTCACGCAGGTCGGCGCAGGGTTGAGGGTTGAGGGTCGAGGTCGAAGCGCCGGGCGGCCTCGCGCGGATCGGGCTGCGATGGAAGCAGCCGCTGCCGGCCGGCGCAATGGTCGTCGGCGATGCCTGGGAGCGGACCTACGGCGACCTGGAATGGCGTGGTGTCAGACCTGAGCGCCCGTTGCCATGGCTGTATCTGGCTCACGATCGTGCGACCGGCCAGACGTCCGGTGCGGGGGTCGAGGTCCGCGGCGGGACGTTCGCGTTCTGGACCGTCGACACCCAGGGCGTCTCGTTGTGGCTCGACCTCCGGGCCGGTGACAGTCCGGTGCAGCTCGGTGGGAGGCGACTGCACGCGGCGACGATCCGGGCAGTTCGCGGCGTCGAGCGGCCGTTCGCCGTCCAGAGCGCGCTGACCGGGCTGTTGTGCTCGGATCCGCTGCTGCCTGACACCCCGTTGGTCGGCGCCAACAACTACTACTACGCCTATGGCAAGGGCTTCGATGCCACCGCGGTGCTGCGGGATGCCCGTACGATCGCCGAACTCGTCGGCGATCACCAGGTGCGGCCGTTCGGCGTGGTCGACGAGGGGTGGGGTCAGGGCGGGGCGGCGGACGGTCGCATCGTGTCGGCGGGGCCGTGGCATCGGCCGCGTCGACCGCAGTTCGGTGAGATGTCCGAGCTCGCCGATGGTGTTCGCGCCGAGGGCGTACGACCCGGCATCTGGTATCGCCCTCTCGCCCTGGAGTCGCCTCCTGCCCGCGGCGCCAGCACACCCCGCGACGACGCGTACGCCCTCGATCCCTCTCACCCCGCGACCGTCGACCAAGTCAGCGAGGACATCGGCCGGTTCGTCGAGTGGGGCTTCGAGCTGATCAAGCACGACTTCTCGACCTACGACGCCTTCGGCCGATGGGGGTCGGCGATGGGTCCCTCGATCACCGGTCGTCCCTGGCTCCCCGCCAGTGAGTCCGCACCGCTACGCGGCTGGGCACCGGCAGACGACAAGCTCACCAACGCAGAGGTACTGGTCCGCCTGTACGACACCATCCGCGCCGCGGCCGGGGACGCGGTCCTGCTCGGCTGCAACGTGGTCGGTCATCTCGCCGCCGGGCTCACCCACGCTCAGCGGATCGGCGACGACACCTCCGGTCTGATCTGGGAACGCACCCGTCGCGTAGGGATCAACACACTGGCCTTCCGCCTCGCCCAGCACAACCGGTTCTTCACCGTCGACGCCGACTGCGTGCCCAGCACGTTGCACACCGATTGGCACAAGAACCGCCAGTTCCTCGATCTCGTCGCTCGCTCGGGCACCGCCTTGTTCGTGTCCGTCGACCCCGCGTCTCGGACCACTCAGGTCGACGACGATCTGTCATCAGCGTTGCGACTGGCGCTCGACGGCGGCAATCCCGGCGGCGTGGAACCACTCGACTGGCTGCACACCACCACCCCCGAGCAATGGCGCTGCGGCAGCGACATCCTCACCTATGACTGGCTTGCCGAGATCGGTGCCGATCCCTTCGAGTGGGCCGAGAACAACACCTGACGAGTGTCGGACCTCCACGGCATGCTCTGTGAGGTGGGCGCCCAGTTCTTCATTGATGAGACCAAGGCCAAGAGCTACGTGGTCGATCGTTGAACTTGCGGCGCAGAAACACGCCACCAATCTCGTCCTTGACCTCGACGAGACCCTCGTCGCGCGAGACGCCCGCGCCATCTCTGCAACAGCGCGAGCACTCAAGGAGACCTCGATTACCTACAGCCACCAGTCGCTTGCTTCACAACCATGCTGGCAATCCCTGATGTGATCGCCTGGTGCTGGGCACGCGGCGGAGACTGGCGGCACCGTATCGCTCCGATCGTCACCGCCACCATCAGAGTCTGACAAACGCGAAACCCGAGCGCCACGTCCGTCCGGACGGGTCTCGGGCTCACTTCCTGACGTCGAATGCGCCAGACAAGACCAGTATGGACCCTGCTGCTGACGCCGCCAAGTGGGCATGCCGATGAGGACACGTCAGGTCGTGGCTGCGCCACAAGAACTGGTCTCGGCCAACGCGGTCGTCATCGTGCTGATCGTTTGCGGCCTATGGGCTCCCGACACGCTCAACCGCCGGTCGTCTGTATCTCATGGGCGCAAGACGTCCGGCCGGGCCGCTGGGGCTCAGCTCTCGTGGGCGGCCAGCTGACCGCAGGCACCGTCGATCTCACGTCCACGGGTGTCGCGGACGGTGACGGGCACGCCCTTGTCGCGCAGCCGACGGACGAACTCCTCCTCGTCGCGGCGTCGCGAGGCGGTCCAGCGCGAGCCGGGAGTGGGATTCATCGGAATCAGGTTCACGTGCACCCAGCCCCAGTTGCCGCGACGCTTCAACACCTTGGCCAGCAGATCGGCCCGGAATGCCTGGTCGTTCACGTCACGGATCAGGATGTACTCGATCGAGACCCGGCGCTTGGTCTGCCGCGCGTACTCCCAAGCGGCGTTGATCACCTCGTCGACATTCCACCGGGTGTTGATCGGCACCAGCTCGTCGCGCAGCTCGTCGTCGGGAGCATGCAGCGACAACGCCAAGGTGACGGGAATCCCCTCGGTGGCCAGCTGCTGCATCCGAGGCACCAGCCCGACGGTCGACACCGTGACGCCGCGCGCGCTCATCCCCAGACCGTCCGGATTCGGTGCGACGAGCTGCCGGACCGCACCGATCACGGCCTTGTAGTTGGCCATCGGCTCGCCCATGCCCATGAACACGACATTGTTGACGCGGTCGCCGTCGGCCTTGAGCCGCCGCGATCCGTCGATCACCTGCTCGACGATCTCGGCCTGACTGAGGTTACGCTGCAGACCGCCCTGGCCAGTGGCACAGAACGGGCAGGCCATGCCGCAGCCTGCCTGACTGGACACGCACATGGTGACCCGGTCCGGATAGCGCATCAGCACGCTCTCGACCATGGCGTTGTCGAACATCCGCCACAGGGTCTTGACCGTGTCGCCGTCGTCGGCGGTCTGAGTGCGTACCTCACGCAACAGCTGCGGCATGAACGCCTCAGCCAGCGATGCGCGGACCGTCTCGGGCAGATCGGTCCACTCGGCCGGGTCGGTCCGCAAACCCTCAAAGTAGTGCGCCGACAGCTGCCGGGCGCGGAACGCCCGGTGGCCGGCCGCCTCGATGGACTCCCGGCGCTGAGCCGGGGTCAGATCGGCCCAGTGTTTCGGCGGCTGACCCCGCCGGGGCGATTCCAAGATCAGCGGAAGCGGCTTGCTCATCCGCCGGGCACCAATAGATACATGATCAACCAGGCTACTGGCGCCGCAACCAGCAGCGAGTCCAGACGATCCATCACCCCACCGTGACCGGGGAGGATCGAGCTCATGTCCTTGATCCCGAGGTCACGCTTGATCAACGACTCGATCAGGTCACCCATCACGCCGACGCCGACCAGGCAGACGCCCAGGATCAGACCGACCCACCAGGGCTGGTGCAACGCGAAGACCAGCATCAAGATCCCGGACACGATGCCGAACAGCATCGAGCCGGCGAAGCCCTCCCAGGACTTCTTCGGGCTGATCCTCGGTGCCATCGGGTGCTTCCCGAAGAGCACCCCGAGCACGTACCCGCCGGTGTCGCCCATCACCACCACGAGCATGTACGTCACCATCCGGGCCACGCCGTGCTCCCCGGCCAGCATCAAGGCGGCGAAGGAGCCGAGCATCGGCACGTACGCGATCACGAACAAGCTGGCGGCGGCGTCGTTGACATAGCCCTTGGAACCGCCGGGGATCCGCCAGATCAACGCGGCAAGCACGGTCAACGCCAGGGCCGCCAACAGCACACTCGTGGTGGAGAAGACCACCGGTTGCTGCCGGCCGGCAAGATAGGAGCCGATCGAGATGGCCAAGGTGCCAACGATGATCGGCTGGATGGCGGCATTCATGCCGTGCCGCTTCAAGGCGTGATACAGCTCTAGTGAGCCCATCGACAGCGCGACGGCGACGAGCAGCACGAACGCCGGCTTGAAGAAGATCAGGCTGAGGACGACGTACGCGCCCAGCACCACACCCAGCCCGATGGCGGCCGGCAGATTGCGGCCGGCTCTGCCGTGGCCCTGGCCGGCCGGCGGGGCGGGCGAGGGGTTGTCGCTCGCAGACATCAGACCTCGAGGAGCTCGGCTTCCTTGTTCTTGAGCACCTCGTCGATCTGGTCGACATAGGTCTTGGTGATCTGGTCCAACTGCTTCTCGGCGCGGTTGACCTCGTCCTCGCCGGCTTCCTTGTCCTTGACCAGCTTGTCGAGGGCATCCTTGGCCCAGCGGCGATGGTTGCGGATCGAGATCCGCGCCTCCTCCGCCTTGTGCCGGGCCAGCTTGATGTACTCCTTGCGGCGCTCCTCGGTCAGCTGGGGCAGCGTGACCCGGATGACGTGGCCGTCGTTGGACGGGTTCACACCGAGATCGGAGTCGCGGATCGACTTCTCGATCGCGTTCATCGACGAGCGGTCGTACGGGGAGATGAGCACCATCCGGGCGTCCGGCACCTGGAAGCTCGCCAGCTGCTGGAGGGGGGTGGGGGCGCCGTAGTACTCCGCGGTGAGCTTGGCGAACATGGCCGGATGCGCCCGTCCGGTCCGGATCGCGGCGAACTCCTCCTTGGCGTACTCGACGGCGCTGTCCATCTTGAGCTCGGCCTCGGTCAGGATGTCGGGGATCACAAAAACTGCTCCTCAGTAAGCATGGACGCCTTCGGTCAGGCGTGAACGGTCGTCCCGATCTTCTCACCCGCGACAACAGAGACGATGGAGCCGGGGGTGTCCAGGCTGAAGAAGATCATCGGCAGCGCATAGTCGCGGGCCATGCTGATCGCGGTCGCGTCGGCGACCTTGAGGTCCCGGGCCAGGTACTCGTCGTAGCTGAGGTGATCGAACTTGATCGCCTCGGGGTGGGTCTTGGGGTCGGCGTCGTACACGCCGTCGACGCCCTGCTTGCCCATCAGCAGCACCTCGGCACTGATCTCCAGTGCTCGCTGCGCAGCGACCGTGTCGGTCGAGAAGTACGGCATCCCGGAGCCGGCGCCGAAGATGACGACCCGGCCCTTCTCCAGATGCCGCTCAGCGCGCCGCGGAATGTAGGGCTCGGCCACCTGACCCATCGTGATAGCGGTCTGCACCCGGGTCTGCACCCCGGCCTTCTCCAAGAAGTCCTGCAGGGCCAGGCAGTTCATCACCGTGCCGAGCATGCCCATGTAGTCGGCCCGGTCGCGTTCCATACCGCGCTCATGCAGTTCGGCACCACGGAAGAAGTTGCCGCCGCCGACCACCACCGCCACCTGAACGCCGCCGGCGACCACTTGGGCGATCTGCTGCGCCAGACCGGCGACCACGTCCGGATCGACTCCGACGTGGCCGCCGCCGAACACCTCCCCGGAGAGCTTGAGCAGAACTCGCTGGTAGGAACGGGTCTCAGTCACGAGCTCTCCTGGGGTGATGGACGGACAGGTGCTGGTGGAGGATCGGTCAGGCCGCGGCTTCGAACCGGACGAACCGGGTGACCTTCACACCAGCATTGTCCAGCAGGTTCTGCACCGGCGTCTTGTTGTCGGTGACCGACGGCTGGTTGAGCAGACAGACGTCCTTGAGGAACGCGTTCACCCGGCCCTCGACGATCCGCGGGACGGCGCGCTCGGGCTTGCCCTCCTCTTTGGCGGTGGCCTCGGCAATCCGCCGCTCGTTGTCGAGCAGTTCGGCCGGCACCTCGTCGGCGGACAGGTACTGCGGGCGCATGGCGGCCACCTGCATCGCGGTGGTGCGGGCGATCGAGGAGTCGTCGCCCTCGTACTGCACAACCACACCCACCTGCGGCGGCAGGTCCGAGGACCGCCGGTGCAGGTAGACCGCGGTCTGCCCGTCGAAGTACGCCGCATTGGCGACCTCGAGCTTCTCGCCGATGGTGGCGGCCAGCTCGCTGACGGCCTCGGCCACGGTCTTGCCGGACTCGAGGGCGGCCGCGTTGGCCTCTTCGACCGAATTGGCCTTGGCCGCAGCGGCAGCCTTCACGACCTCGTCGGCCAACGCCTGGAACTCGGCGTTCTTGGCGACGAAGTCGGTCTCCGCGCCGAGCTGGACCAGCGCTCCGTCGGCGAAGACGACCAGACCGTTGGTGGCCGAACGCTCGGCGCCACGCTTGGCGGCCTTGGCCTGCCCGGCCACCCGGAGCAGCTCGATCGCCTTGTCGAAGTCGCCGTCGGCCTCGGTCAACGCCTTCTTCGCATCCATCATCCCGGCGCCAGTGGCGTCCCGGAGCTTCTTCACATCAATTGCGGCGAATCCCGCCATCAGTTCTCGTTCCTCAAGTTAGTCAGTTCGTTGCGTTCACGCGGACGTGAACGGTGGACATGTGTGCCTTGGCGGCTGAGCGGAAGCTCAGGCCTCGCCGCGGTGCTCGCTCTGCTCGGTCGGCAGCGTCTCATCGTCGGCCTCGGCGGCCACGACCGCAGGGATCTCGTCGGACGGCACCGGCGCGGCATCGGGAGCCGCGGCGACTGCCTCGGCCTCTTCGGCCACGGTCTGCACCGCAGGCGTCTCGTCCTGAGCACCCAGCAGCTCGCGCTCCCAATCGGGCATCGGCTCGGCCTCGGTGCCGGTCGCGACACCGGTGTTGCCGCCTGAGCGGGACACCAGACCGTCTGCGACGGCGTCGGCGATCACCCGGGTCAGCAGCGCGACCGAACGAATGGCGTCGTCGTTGCCCGGCACCGCGAAGTCGACCTCGTCGGGATCGCAGTTGGTGTCCAGGATGCCAATGACGGGGATCCGCAGCTTGCGGGCCTCGTCGACGGCCAGGTGCTCCTTCTTGGTGTCGACGATCCAGACCGCCTGCGGGGTCTTGGGCATGTCGCGGATGCCGCCGAGGGTCTTCTCCAGCTTCTCCTTCTCACGACGGAGACCGAGGAGCTCCTTCTTGGTCAGACCGGAGGCCGCGACGTCGTCGAAGTCCATGCCCTCCAGCTCCTTGAGGCGCTGGATCCGCTTGATCACGGTGTGGAAGTTGGTCAGCATGCCACCCAGCCAGCGCTGGTTCACGTACGGCATGCCCACCCGGGTCGCCTGCTCGGCGATGGCCTCCTGGGCCTGCTTCTTGGTGCCGACGAAGAGCACCTGGCCGCCACGGGCGACGGTGTCCTTGACGAACGCGTACGCGCGGTCGATGTAGGTGAGCGACTGCTGCAGGTCGATGATGTAGATGCCGTTGCGCTCGGTGAAGATGAACCGCTTCATCTTCGGGTTCCAACGACGGGTCTGATGCCCGAAGTGAACGCCGCTCTCGAGCAGCTGGCGCGTGGTTACGACGGCCATGGCCGTGGTCCTTCCTTACCGGCACCCTGTGCCGGCGTACGGTTGCTCGGCACCGAGCCGTTCGGTGCCGCCTGATGCCCACGCGACGCGGCTCTCGACTCGGTGACTGCTCACCGTGCTGAGACCGTGCCCCGCCGCCCCGAAGTAGACCCCGGGAGTGTGGACATGCGAAGTCAGCCCCGATGGCGGGGCCGCTGGATCAGTCTAGCCGATCCCGCGAGCCGGTCCGGCACAGTTATCCACAGGCTCTGTGGCGTCTCGAGCGTCATCCACAGATTGCCGAAGGGGCCGTACGAAACAGTGCCGACGTACGCATTGTCTGGGTGTGAAGCTCCCTCTGAATCTGACGTTCTGGCGGCTGGCGGTCCTCACGATGGCGCTGACCGCGCTGCTCCTGGCCTCGACCCCGACGCCTGCGGTCGCCGAGGCCGTTCCGCGCGGGCAATGGCCACTGACGGGTGCCGTGCGAGTGATCGAGGGTTTCGATCCACCGGCGCAACGCTGGCTGGCCGGGCATCGGGGAGTCGATCTGGCCGCACACCGTGGGGCTGCCGTGCTGGCGGCAGCGGGCGGTCGGGTGACCTATGCGGGTCGACTGGCCGGGCGCGGAGTGGTGGTCGTGGACCACGGATCGGTGCGCACGACGTATGAGCCGGTGGAGCCCTTGGCTGCGGTCGGCGACCAGGTCAAAGCGGGTGCGGTGATCGGCCGGATCGGCAGCGGCGGCCATTGCAGCGGGCACTGTCTGCACTGGGGTCTCAAGCGCGGCGACACGTATCTCAATCCGCTGTTGATGATCGGTGGCGAATCCGTGCTGCGACTGCTGCCGGCCGATCAAACCCCGACAGCGACCCGGCGAGCGGCTGGGCGCGCAGTCGAGGCCCGGGTCGCCGAGCAGGAGGTGAGTACGTTCGTCAGTCTTCCGACCACGCGGGGAGGCTTGTCCCGACCCGTGCCCGGTGGGATCACGTCGCCGTTCGGGATGCGGTTCCACCCGGTGCTGCACGTCTGGAAGCTGCACGACGGGACCGACTTCGGCGCCGCCTGCGGCACCCCGATCCGCGCTCCCGCCGACGGCCGGGTGGCCAGCGTCTACTACAACTCCGCTTACGGGCATCGGCTGATGCTGGACCACAAGATCAACGGTCGGCAGATCCGGACCGGCTACAACCATGCGACGCGCTATGTCGTGTCCCGCGGCACCGTGGTCAAGCGTGGGCAGCTGCTCGGGTACGTCGGCACCACGGGCTATTCCACCGGCTGTCACCTGCACCTGATGCTCTGGGTCAACGGCCGCCTCGCCAACCCCATGACGATGTTCTGAGTACCCTGACGAAGGAGCGGTGAAGGGATGCCCGAGATGAACGACGAGGAGTTCGCGGCGCGGCTACGGGTGCTCGACGAGCACCACGAGCAGTTTCTCGTGGAGTTGGAGAAGGCGGACCAGCGGCTCGCTGAGACGAGGCGGGAGTTCGACGCCAAGCTTGCCGAGTCCGAACGCACATCCGACAAGAAGCTCGCCAAGACCGAGCGCGAGTTCGATGAGCAGCTTGCCGAGCGCAGGAGAGAGTTCGACGCCAAGCTCGCCGAATCCGGACGCGAGTTCGATGAACGGTTTGCCGAGCGCGACCGAAAGTTCGAAAAGTCAGTGCGCGAGTTCGACGCTCAGCTCCAGGCTTACGACCGACAGCGCAAGCAGTCCGCCAAGCAGTTCAACGAGCGGCTGGACGATAGCGACCGACGCTGGCAAGAACTCGATCGGAAGTGGAGGGCGTCGGACAAGTACATCCAGGAGCGCCTCGAACTCTTCGACCAACACCACGTCGCCTTCGTCCAACGGATGGAGCGTCTGGGCGTGGAAACCCAGGTCTTCTCCGCTCATTCCGGGCAGATCGCCGACGATCTGGTCGAGCACAAACGCGATCCCGACGCTCACAGCTGACGTCGAGCCATCGCACACCAGGTTCAGGCGCGGGGATGGGCTTGCTGGAAGGCGGCGCGCAGCCGGGCATCGGAGACGTGGGTATAGATCTGCGTCGTGGCCAGAGATGCGTGGCCGAGGAGTTCCTGAACACTGCGCAGGTCGGCACCGCCCTCGAGCAGATGGGTAGCCATCGCATGCCGCAACCCGTGCGGCCCCAGGTCGGGTGCACCATCGACCACCCGCAGGGCGCGATGGACGATCCGGCGTACCACCCGCTGATCGATCCGCTTGCCACGATCCCCGACGAAGACCGCCGCGCCAGCCTCAGGCACCGCCAGCTGACCGCGTACCGCCAGCCAGGCATTCAAGGCCCGGGCGGCCGGGTTCCCGTACGGCACGGTGCGTTGTTTGTTGCCCTTGCCAAGCACCCGTACCGTCTGTCGTCCCTCAGCCAGATCGCCCAGATCGAGACCGCACAGCTCGGAGACCCGGATACCGGTGGCATAGAGCAACTCGAGGATCGCCACGTCACGGTCCGCGCTGGGGCCGCCCCCCTCGGCGGCAACGGTCAATGCCTCGGCCAGCATCGCCGCCGCATCAGCACTCTCCAGCGTCGGCGGCAGCGAACGAACCCGCTTCGGCGACCGGAGGCCGGCAGCAGGATCCTCGGTCAGGCGACCGGTCTGCACCGCCCAGCGACCGAACACCCGGACGGCGGCGGTCCGCCGCTGCAGGGTGCCGCGCGCCCGCCCGCGAGTCTGCTGATTAGCGAGCCAGGATCGCAGCGATCGGACCGTCAGACCGGACAAATCGTCTGCACCGAGTCGCTGCAGGTGAGCAAAGAGATCGAACAGGTCGCCGCGGTAGGCCCGCACGGTGTGCTCGGATACGTCTCGGTCGCGGGTCAGATGATCGACGTAGTCGTCCAGCGTCTGCCGCAGCACCGGCGGCAGGACATCAGATTCCACCTGTCCACTGTGCGGCCCGCAGTCGGTGCCGTGTGATATCCAAGACGGCGTGTCCTCCACATCTGGTCTGCGTCACGTTTTCGTCGGCGGCTATACGGCTGAAGCCGGTGGCACCGCTACCGGCGTCACCTCGCTGCTGAACGTCGGATCCGGGCGCCAGGTGCAGCTCGACCCGGTCGCCGTCGCGGAGCTTCGCTCCCCCACCTGGCTCGTCCGCCACCCCAATCTGCCGGTGTTGCTGGCCGCCGGGGAGACCAACCCCGGCACACTCAGCAGCCTGCGCTGGAATGGCGACGGCTCGCTGACACTTCTTTCGACCGTCGAAGTCGCCGGCGACGGGGCCTGCCACTTCGCGATCACCAAAGACGGCCGGCACGCGATAGTGGCGAGCTACGTGTCCGGGATCGTGTCGGTGGTCGCGATCGCCGCGAACGGCACGCTCGCCAAGCTCGGCGACCACCTCGGGCTGGTCGGGAGCGGTCCAGTGACCGATCGGCAGGAAGGCCCGCACGCACACCAGATCGTGATGGTCGGCGACGAGATCCTGTGCTGTGACCTCGGCGGCGACCAGATCCACCGGCTGCGTCTGACCTCCGAGGGAGTGCTCTATCCGGCCCACGATCCGATCCGGCTTCCGGCGGGCTCCGGTCCACGGCATCTGGTGGTCGCCCAGGATCACCTGGTGGTCGCACTGGAGCTCAGCGGACAGCTGTGGCTCGGGAAACGGCACGGGAACGACTGGGTGCAGGCCGATGTCGTGCCGACCTCGACCAGAGACGGGCATGTGCAGCCCTCGGGCATCGACACCGACGGCAGCCGGATCTATGTGGCGAGCCGCGGCGTCGACACCGTCGCCGCCTTCGATCTGGACCCCATCGAGAGCACGCTGACACCGGTCGCGGAGTTCGACTGTGGCGGGGTCTGGCCGCGGGCGATCACCCTCGACGGCGGGCTGCTGTGGGTGTCCAACGAGAGCAGCCATACGGTGGCGGTCTTCGAGGTCTCCCCACTGCCGCCCGACGCTCCGGCAACCGTGCTCGACCTGCCGAGCCCCACCGGAGTCGTCCTCGTCCACGAGGACAGCGCACACCAGGGCGAGAGGATGGACCAGTGAGCATGTCCGATCTCCGTACCGGCGGTAGCGTGCTGCCGATCACTCGGTGGGGTACGCCGGTGATGCACGCGAAGACTCGCCCTGTCACGTCCTTCGACAACCAGCTTCATCAGCTCGTCAAGGACATGTTCGCCACGATGGCCGCAGCCGAGGGAGTCGGTTTGGCCGCGACCCAGGTGGGCATCGACCTGGCGATCTTCGTCTACGACTGCCCCGATGCCGACCACCAGCGGCATGTCGGTGTGGTCTGCAACCCGGTGGTCACGTTGCCGGAGGGCAAGGACCGCCACCTGGACAAAGCCGATGAGGGCTGTCTCTCTTTGCCGGGCGCATACGAGGCACTGGCCCGACCCGACAATGCAATCTGCCGGGGCGTCGATGCGTACGGTGACGAGGTCGAGGTGATCGGCACCGGTCTGCTGGCCCGCTGTCTGCAACACGAGACCGACCATCTGAATGGCACCGTCTTCGGTGATCGGCTGCCCGCCCGCTCTCGCAAGAAGCTCTATCGCCAGCACGAAGAACTCGCGGACCTCTATCCCGACGACTGGCCCGTGTCACCCCGGCTGCCCGACGAAGACGACTCGGACGACTCGGACGACTGAGCGTTCGTCGGACGTCTGAACGTCACTCCGACGGCGCGACGTACTCGTTCTGCAGGTCGCTCAATCAGCTCAGGGTCCAGGTCGACGCTGGTCATTGCCATGATGCGCCACTCCCTATATGGACGACCATATGAGTCGACCGCGGAGACGGAGGTCGACTCCCGCATACGCCACTCGCTACCGAGTTGCGTAGAACGCCACCGCCGAGGATGCGGCGACATTCAGCGAGTCGATGCCTCCTGCCATCGGAATCCGCACTCGAACATCGACCACAGCAGCCGTGCGAGCCGTCAGACCGTGACCCTCGGTACCGAATGCCAAAGCCAGCATCGGGTGATCCCGAGCAACCAACTCGTCGAGAGTGATCGAATCCTCCGCCAACGTCATGCCCGCGATGACATAGCCGTGGTGCCGGAGTTCGGCCAAGCCCACTGGCCAGTTCTTCACGCGCGCCCATGGGATCTGGAGTACGGCACCCATCGACACCTTCACCGCGCGCCGATAGAGCGGATCGGCACATCGTGGCGACAGCAGCACGAAGTCCACACCGAGAGCCGCCGCATTCCGAAACGCGGCGCCGACATTCGCATGGTCGACAAGATCTTCCAACACCGCGACCCGCGACCGGGATGGGGCGCCTAGCTGCTCGCGGTTGGCCAACAGCTCACCCACGGTGGGCCGGATCTCTCGATGCAACGAGGCGAGTGCTCCTCGGTGCACGTGGAATCCCGTGACCTCCTCCGCCACTTCCTCGCTCACGACATAGACCGGTACGTCCGGCCAGCGCCGCAGCACATCAGTCAGCCCAGCCAGCCACCGCTCCGCCAGCAGAAAGGACCGCGGCCGAAAGCCACTCTCGACCGCCCGCCGGATGACCTTCTCCCCCTCGGCGATGAACAGTCCGTGCTCGGACTCGAGGTGGCGCCGCAACGAGGTCTCGCGTAGCCGTACGTAGTCGGCCAGTCGTACGTCGTTGGGGTCGTCGACCGCTATCCACGAGCTCGGCACATTCGAGTCCACTCGCACATGCTGCCCGATCTGGACCCGGGGCACGACAATCGAGGGGTTCCAGCTCACCGTCCTCACCCGGATAGTTCGGTTGTGCATCTGGTCATCAGGACATTTCGTGCTGACGATGTCGACCCACTTTCCAGCGCGTTCGCGAGCTGGCCGAAGCCGCACCAGCTGTTCAAGACCTATGCTCGGCGCGCTGCCGAGGGAGTGCTCGACATGCTTGTCGCGACCGTCGATTCGCAGGTTGCGGGTTACCTGCTGATCGAGCCGAGGTCGTCATATCCGCCCTTCGCCGCCGCCCACATCCCAGAGATCGCCGACTTCAACGTGCTGCACAGCTACCGCCGGGCGGGAGTCGGAACTGCTCTGATGGACGAGGCAGACCGGGTCGCTTGCCGCTGACCGACTCTCACACGGGCACGATCCGCCGCCCCGAGGTCACACATAGCCGTCACCACCTACACGCACATCTGTGTTGCTAGCCGGAGCACCGAGAAGGAGATTTGACACCTCAGACCGCAAGAAATCGGTGCAAAAACTCCTTCTCGTGACACTCGGCGCCCTCGCGAGGACTCTTCGAGCTTGGTGCTGCAGGCGTTACTGCCGGGCCTGGATCGAAACCGTCAGTTCATCTAGCCGAGCGATGAGCCACTCGATGGATGCCTTGCTCCGCCGATAGTTCGCAAGGTTGGGCTCCCAACCGTAGAGTGACCAGTGAGCTCCGCCGATCTCCGCGACGAGCATCAGCGGGACGATCGCGGCGATTTCCTGCTCGCTGAGCTGTTGAACGCGCCGATAGCCGGCTACGTAACTCGGGACTGCAGTGATCAGGGCACAGGTGGTGAGCATGGCTGTCTGCGGACTGCCCAGGTGCCGCCGTAGTCGACTCGTCAGATAGTAGGCAAGATCGCGGACTCGCGGGCCAACGGGCAAATGATCAATGTCGATGAAGCTGACCCGCCCCTTGGAGTTAATCAGCACATTACCGTCATTGCAGTCACCGTGGGTCAACTGAATCGGGAGACCCCCGCATACCTCGACCAGCCGTCCAGCGTACGGTCGCGCGAGCCTAATCACCTCGTCGGGAAGTTGCGGCAGCGCCTCGTCAAGCACTTTGACGGGATCATCAACGAATGACGCTACGCCGTACGGGTAGTCCGCCAATGCTTGGCTGAGGTGCCCAATAGCAGCACCGATCAGGAAAGTCGTCTCGCCAGCATCGGGTCCGAGCTCGTGGTTCTCGGTCTGATGCGGCAGGTGCGGCAACAGTGACCAGGCCAGATCGCCGATACTGGCAACGATCTGTCCGGTGTCGGTAACGATCGGCAGCGCAACGGAGACACCTGAACCTTGTAGGTGGGACAACACTCGGTATTCGACCACCGGCTCAACTCCCGCCGGATACTCCGGCAGTTGCTTCAGCACCAATGCCGGCTGATCGCAGACCTCGATCCGCCATACTGGATTCGTCACGTTCGGCATCGCGGTGATGACGGGGTCGTCACCAACGATCGAGGCCCAGGCGCTCAGGGCCACACGCGCGGCATCTGCTGTCATCGATCCAGCCAGACAATGCCGGTCCGCTTGTGCCAATGACCCCCACTGCGCAAGTGGGACACGAACGCCCGATGCAGGGTGGTATCGGCAGGCACCCGGCGCAGATCATCCTCGGTAAGGGGACCATCGGCCGGCACCTGAAGCTGTAATCCCAAACGCATCATCTCCCGATCTCCCTCACTTACATCATCGAGCGGAACGTGTGGTAGAAGCCGGAATCGGCGTTGAAACCGGAGCAGATTGGACTCGGGCGAGAGGTAGCCGCCGAGCTGAGGGTCGAGGATCCATGACTTGCACACCAGCGCCGAGACCGGGTGATCGGGATAGTGCTTGGCAAAGAACTCGAGGACCTGAGAGATCGAGGTGATCGATTCTGCTTCATCCAGCCGCCCGCTCGGCGGAATGTGGACTTGTAGCGCATATCCGGCAACGCCATCACCGAAACCGATCTCGGCCCGGGTGAAATCGTGCCGTCCAATGGTGAGGTCAACCCCACACATTCGTTGCGGCGGTCCCCACAGCGGAAACAAGCCGACTCCTCGAATGCCGCACGACTCAGCATGCGCGGTCATCACCAGGCCAAGGGCAGCGACTGTGTCGCGGGTGACCGCCTCAGGAATGCCACGACGCTGATGGACATCGAGGAGGTTCGGAACGACAGCGAGCAAGGCCCAGACGTAGACGAACATGCCCACCGGCCCAGCCTGACCGGGAATCAATGGCCAAGCCACATATCCGCCCGAGGGCAGCGGCTTGTCCATCCGCGCCCGCAGTTCAGCGACACAGCCGCTCAAGAGAGACCACCAGTCAGGATCGCGGTCAGGGTCGGGGCGCGCCTCCAGCATGGCCACTTGGTCCTCCGGTGCGATGGAGCAGAACTCCATCAGATCACGTGCCGCGAAATCATCGACTAGGCGTGGATCTATCGGTGATGGCAGTTGCTGTAGCCGCTGGTTGGCCAGAGCATCCATCCCCAATCGGAGACCAAGATCAGCGGGAAGTGCTGGGACGTTCGGTTCGGTACTCACGACACAACCCCAGCACAATCGCAGTCAGTCACGCACGACTTGTGTGTCTCAAATCACATCTGGACGAGATCCATCAGGGCTCACGCCGAATCGGAGATCAGCCGAGCATCGCGCTCACCTGGCACGGATCGATGACGCGTGGCACGTTGCTGGTGTTGTCGACAACCAGCGTCGCGCGTTCCCATGGTCGGGCGGCTGCGTAGTAGATCCGCTGGCCGCCGACATAGCGACGCATCGAGGCATGGTCAGGGTCCGAGTGCGAGCCGTCGCGAATCGCCATCCTGCGCGCGGTCTCGGCAAAGGGCACATCGAGGAAGACCGAGGCATCCCATCGACGGACGAGTTCGTCACGGTGAAGGAAGAGCCCCTCGACGAGAACAACGGCGTCTGACGGAGCCAGCACCGGATCAACCAGATGCTCGGTGTCGTTTGCTGAGTCATAGCAAGACGGCCGATACCAAGCCACGCCTTCGCAACTGAGCGGGTCGAGGACGTGAGTGCGAAGAGCGTCGTAGTTGTAGGAGTCCAGCCAGAAACCCTCCGGCGACGAACGTCCCCGCGCATACCGCAACTTGGAAGGGTTCAGGAAGTCATCGACGTGTACGACGATCGTCGGACGCCGGTCGAACTGCCTGGCGAGCCGATGGGCGAAGGTCGTCTTTCCGCTTCCGTCCGGGCCGTCGATCGCCACGAGCACGCGTGATGACGAAAGCTCCCGAGAGAGCCGCAACGCGATCTCCTCAATGCCGGAAGTCATGGGCCCAGCATCCCCGATCAGGCCGAGCCAACCTGCGGAGGACTCGTACGTGGCTACGGCCAGAGCAACCGAGTCGGCCTGTCTTGACGTCTACCCGCCGTTGGCTGATAGTCGTCCAGTGCGGGACTACTGATCGGAGCAGATTCGGGGTGCCTGAGCACGCGTACGGCTGGATCGTCGCGCAGATCGGCAGTGGCGCAAAGGTGATGGCGGCGCGCTCACTGCACGGCGGTGAGAGCCCCTGGTGGATCGACCTCATGACCAGTGGCGGATCGGCGGTCACCGTGGTGTTCCGGTCGCTGAGCAGCCGGATCAATCCCGAAATGATCGCCACGAATGCGGCCGCGCTTGCCATTGCCGAGCAGTACGACCTACCGGCTCCTCGCCTGTTGGGCGCTGACCTCACCGGTCAATCAGTCGGCGCACCGGCGACCTTGGAGACTGTCGTGCCAGGCACCGGGTGGCCGGTCGAATGCTCGGCCGAGCTGCTGCGAGCTGCTGGCGCGGCCATGGCCCGAGTCCACGCGATCAGGATGAAGCCAAGTCCTGTCCTTCCTTTTCGGCCTCGCCCGATTGTGATCGATGACTTCGCCACTGAACGCCGACTCGGACGGATGCCGACCACACCACTGCTCACTCACGCCGATGAACGGCTTCGAGCCGAACCAGTGCCGACTGCCGTGTCGGACGTGTTCGTTCATGGGGATCTCTGGCCTGGCAACACCGTGGTGGCGGGGAAGAGCGTCCGTGGCCTGATCGACTGGAAGCTTGCTGGCGTCGGGAGCCCGGGCGTGGATCTCGGCGAGCTCAGAAAGCAGGTGGCGATCGTCTACGGCCAGGATGCCCCGAGATTCGTGCTCGAGGGCTGGGAACGAGCCACTGACACCCGGGCGCTCGACATCTCCTACTGGGATGCCACCGCCGCGTTGAACACCAGCACCGAGTACAACGGTCCGGAAAGTGCCGCCCGCCGAGACGAGTTCCTCAGCCGCGCGATCGCCCAGCTCTGACCGCAGTCTCGACAGGCTGGTTGGGATTCCTGCACGATCGAGCTACCACCGGACCTGGTCATCAAGTGCGGACAGCGACCCACCACGCTGCCCAGGCCGGCGTAGCGGCGCGTGAACGACCCGTGGACTGGTGTCCAGCTCGTCATCGTGAAGCGGCGTCGTCACCTGATGAACCGAACGGGCATCGACCCGCGTACACCTTCATTTCGGTCGGGACTGCGATTCCGAAACGTTCCCGCGGGAACGTCTACGGCAGGAAGCGACCCCACTCAGAGCGAGTGTCGTTCGAGTTCGCGGTTCACCACTTCAGCGAGATGATCGGGGTAGTCCGCACCGACGCGGACAGCCGCAGCTCGGCCGGCAGTGTCCATGGCTGCGCGAATCGCCGCGTCTGCAGCGACCAGGAGCTCCCGGTCAGCACCCACTGGTGACAGTCGGAGCATGATCGCAAGCTGCTCGGAGCTCAGCTTCGCACTCACGAGCTTGACGCCTGTAGCCGGCAGGGGCTGATTCGACTCCACGAAGACGTCGTAGAGCATTTGCCGCGCCTGCTGTACGCCCTACAGCGCACCCAGCAGGTCGCGGCGAACGTCGAGCATCATCGGGAGGATCGCCTGTTGTCTCCAGAACTCGGTGATGATCGCCGTGATGCGCCCGGCGTTGGGTCCCGGGCCGACCCGCACGGGAGGCACCTCCGCATCGAGGCCGTCACGATCGAGCACGACAGTGCGCCTCCGATGTGGGGACTCCGGGAGGTGACCGACAGCCTCGATGACTACGTCGATACGGCAGAAGTCCTCGGTCATCGCGTAGGCGATGAGTCGCGAACCAGGGATCTCTTTCGCGATGAGCATAGGCACGACGTTCTCGAACCAGTGGCTCCAACCATCGACGAACTCGTCGAAGTCGTCATCGTCGATGGCGAGGATCAGGTCGAGATCAGAGGCAGCATCGGCAGTTCCCCGAGCCGACTCCTAAACACTTTCGTCAAGTTCATAACCTTGCTCTAGCTATCAGCAAGCTTATAGTCTTGACAGATGCCGTACGTGATGACTGTCGACCAGATCTCGTCTCGACAGCGACGCGACGCCGTGCCGGCTGCGATCACCGCGATGGCGACCCGGTTCCCACACGCGAAGACGACGAGGACGGTTGGTGACGAGTTCCAGGCGCTTTTCGTCGCCGACCCGATGTCAGTGGTCGATGCCATCCTGATGCTCATGCGAGAAGGCAGTTGGCACGTGGGCATCGGCATCGGGCCGGTCGAGGAACCCGTCCCTGATGATCTCCGGGCGGCCCGAGGGCCGGCCTTCCTCGCGGCCCGACAAGCTGTCGAAGAAGCCAAGGAGCGCAGCAACCACCTCCAGCTGGTCGCCACGCCCCCGGCAGCGGAGGAAGGCGTTGACGCGGAGGTGCTGCTGGAGCTGCTGCTGACGCTCCGAGCCCGGCGCAGTGATGCCGGCTGGGCAGCGGCGGAGCTGGCCGATGCGGGCCTGACGCAGGCCGCTATCGGCACCGAGCTCGGCATCAGCCGGCAAGCAGTCAACCAGCGACTCCAGGCTGCTCAGTGGGCGTTGGACGCTCGATCGCGGCCCGTGGCTGCCCGCCTGTTGGCCCGGACCGAGCAGATCACGACCGGCGGGATCGCCCCATGACGGGTTCGGCCATTGCCCTGCTCGCCCTCTGGCTGGCGCTGTCCGTGCTGAGCCTGTGGATCTGGTTGCCGGCCGGACGCGGACCCGCGGCTGCGCCGCGCACGAGCCGGTCGGTGCGCATTGCCGTCCTGACCGCGATGGTCGTGCTGATCGGCGCATGTGCGGTCTTGTCAGCCGTCTCGGGCCGGCTCGATGAATCCTGGCGCTGGGTGGCCGGCGCACTCGGCATCGCTGTCACCGTGCTGGGCGGCGGTGCCCTCACGACGATCATCTTGGCCCTCGCCGGCGACACCACCGGCAGCAGCGCCCGGGTGCAGCGTGACGTGCTCCGCGGTGGCGCGTGGATCGGCGCCCTGGAGCGCCTGGCGGTGCTCGGCGCCCTGATCGCCGGCTGGCCCGAGGGCCTGGCAGTGATCGTGGCGATCAAGGGATTGGCTCGCTATCCCGAACTCCGGACGGCATCCAGCGCCGGCAGCGGCGCCAGCGAGCGGTTCATCATCGGCACGTTGGCCAGCCTGGGCTGGGCGGCAAGCTGTGCCTGGGTGCTGACCAACCTGCTCTAGCAACCTGACTCAACCCCACCCAGCCCGATATAGCCCCACTTCTGCCTTAGCCTCGATGGGTGACCACCCCAATCCTCGGCACCCCAACACTCGGCACGCTGACTTGGCAGCCGGCCGCCGAACGCGCCGATCTCCTCGCCGAACCCGTGACGGCCGCGGTCAGCAACGTCCCTGCCGACCTGCGGGCCCGCCTCTATGTGGCAGAGATCGACCCTTCGCTGGCGGACACGGCCGCGTTCTGTGCCGCGTACGAGATCGGTCTGGATGCTTCGGCCAACTGTGTCGTGGTCGCCGGGCGGCGTGGCGAGTCCAGCAGCACCGCCGCCTGCCTCGTGTTGGCAACCGATCGAGCCGATGTGAACAAGACCGTCCGCAAGCACCTCGACGTTCGCAAGATCTCCTTCGCCCCGATGGACGACGCAGTGTCCCAGACCCAGATGGAATACGGCGGCATCACCCCGGTCGGGCTCCCCCGGTCCTGGCCGATTCTGGTCGACACCCGGGTGATCGCCCAGCCCTGGCTGGTGATCGGCAGCGGGCTACGACGCAGCAAGCTCGCCATCGCCGGCGAGGACATCCCGACCCTGCCCGGCGTCGAGGTGCTCGACCTGACGATCAGCCAGTCCTAGCAACCTCGGACTGATGCGGGCAGCCGTCGCTCAACTGGTCCGCTTCGGCTGGATCGAGACCCAGTGCTGTCTGTTCGCGATCGCCATCTTCCTCGGGCTGGCGGTGAGCAGATCCGTTCCCTTGCCCATTCCGCGCTACGACGCGCTGCTGGCGTACGGAATCCTGATCACGGCGGTGTTCTTCGTGCTCCGCCTGGAGACGGCTCGCGAGGTCGCCGTGATCGTGGCCTTCCACGCCCTGGGACTTGCACTGGAACTGTTCAAAGTGCGGGTCGGTTCCTGGTCCTATCCCGAGGACGCCTGGACCAAGATTGCCGGAGTGCCGCTCTACTCCGGCTTCATGTACGCGGCGGTCGGCTCCTACATCTGCCAGGCATTCCGGCGCTTCGACCTGCGCGTGAACCGCTTTCCCTGGCTGCCCGCCGTGATCCTGGCGGCGGCGGCGTACGCGAACTTCTTCAGTCACCACTGGCTGCCGGACCTGCGGGTCCTGATCGCGATCGGCTTCGTCATCGTGCTGTGGCGGAGTCGGGTTGGCTTCACCGTGGGCCAGCAACGGTATGCGATGCCGCTCAGTCTGTCGTTCGTGCTGATCGGGTTCTTCCTGTGGGTCGCGGAGAACGGAGCCACCTGGCTCGGCGCCTGGCAGTATCCGGATCAAGCCGACTTCTGGCAGCTGGTGCACGTCGGCAAGTGGGGCTCGTGGGCGTTGCTGGTGAGCCTGAGCTTCGTCCTGGTCGCCGCGGTCAAGCTGGGCGAGGGCCGGTTTTACAGCTCACCGCCGCACCAGGTTCACGGCTCAGCGCACCAAAGAGACGATCGCGAGCACGCCAACAGTCACGATGACCACCCGATAGACGACCGGCGGCAGCTTGCGACCGATCCGTGCCCCGACCTGCGCGCCCAGGACCGAGCCGATGGCCAGGGCCAGCACGATGGACCAGTCGACCTCGGAGATGATCACGAAGACGACCCCGGCGACCGCGTTGGCGATCATCACCAGCACGTTCTTGAGCCCGTTGATCCGGGCCATGCTCTCGGCCAGCGCGACGCCCATGATGGCCATCACCAGCACGCCCTGGGCGGCGCCGAAATAGCCGCCGTACATGCCGGTGAAGACAATCGCGGGGAACAGCCAGGCCGGCCCGACCGCCGACACGTCACCGGCACCGAGTCGCTCCCGACGGGCGGCGATCTGCCGTGTCAGCCAAGGTCCGATGATCACCAGCACGCAGCCGAGACCGATCAGCACCGGCACGATCGCCTTGAACGCTGACGGCGGCAGCCAGAGCAGCAGCAGGGCGCCGACGATGCTGCCGAGCAGCGACGCAAGTCCGTAGCGGAGCACCCGCGGTCGCTGTCCGGCGAGATCCGGTCTGCTGGCCAGCGCCGCCGACAACGAGCCGGGGGCCAGGCCGATGCTGTTGGACACGTTGGCGAGCACCGGTGGCACACCGAACGCCAACAACGTGGGAAAAGTGATCAAGGTACCGGTGCCCACGACGGCGTTGATCAGCCCGGCACCGCCGCCCGCCAATGCGACGAGCAGCAGCTCCCACCAGCTCACTGCAGCTGCTGGCCCTCCGGCTGAGGCTGGGCCTCCGGCTCAGGCCAGGCCGCCGGCTCCGGCTGACCGGTGCCGATGCCGCGCTGCTCGCCCTCCCCTGGCAGTCGAAGCGACGCCGGCCTCGGTCGTCCAGCACGCTCCAGCTCCTGCGCCTCCGCGATCGCCTGCTGCATCAGCCGCGCAGACTCCTTGGCGTCTGCTTCGGCCTGCTCGGTGATCTCGGCCTGCACATCGACCGGCTCCGGTGCCGCGAACTTGGACCTGTCGACCGTCGCTGCCTGGTCGATGCCCTGCACACCGCCGGACATCGAACCGGTGAGCGAGCCGACCGCGCCGCCCAGACCCTCCAGCGCCTTGCCGATCTCGCTCGGCACGATCCAGACCTTGTTGGCGTCGCCCCGGGCGATGCTGGGAAGCATCTGCATGTACTGATAGGCCAGCAACGCCTGGTCCGGCTCACCGGCATGGATGGCATTGAAGACCGTCGTGATGGCCTGGGCCTCGCCCTCGGCGCGCAGCATCTGCGACTGCCGGTCCGCCTGGGCCCGCAGCACCGCCGCCTCGCGATCACCCTGGGCTCGCAGGATGGCCGATTCCTTCTCACCGCCGGCCGCCAGGATCTGGGACTGCCGCTGGCCTTCGGCGATCAGGATCGCGGCTCGCTTGTCCCGCTCGGCCCGGGCGCCCTTCTCCATCGCATCCCGGATGGTGGCCGGCGGCTCGACCGTACGCAGCTCGACCCGGTTGACCTTGATGCCCCACTTGCCGGTGGCCTCGTCCAGCACCACCCGCAGCTTCTGGTTGATCTCCTCGCGGCTGGTCAGGGTCTGCTCCAGATCCAGTCCGCCGATGATGTTGCGCAGCGTGGTCATGGTCAGCTGCTCGATGGCCTGGATGTAGTTCTGTGCCTCGTACGCCGCCCGCCGGGCATCCAGGATCTGGTAGTAGATCACCGAGTCGATGTTCACCATCAGGTTGTCCTCGGTGATCACGCCCTGCGGCGGGAAGGGCACCACGGCCTCGCGCATGTCGAGGGTGTAGCGGACCCGATCCAGCACCGGCACCACCAGGTGCGGTCCGGGCTCGAGGATGCGGTGGAATTTGCCCAGCCGCTCGACCACGCCGATCTGCTGCTGGCGTATCACCTTGATCGTCGCGCCCAGGAACAGCGCCACGGCCACGGCGACCGCCACGATCACGATCAGTACTGCCAGATCCATCTCACTCACCCAATCGGTTTGCTGTGCATATCAGCCGGCGAGTGCTCAGGGCAGCTCGCCGTGCTTGGGATAGACGACGGCGATCGCACCGTCGATCTCGTAGACCTCCACCTCGTCACCCTTGTCGATGACCTGGCCTGGCGTCATCGTACGAGCCGACCAGCTCAGGCCGGCGACCTTGATCTCCCCGCCGTCATAGCTGATCTGCGACACCGCAGTGCCGGTGCTGCCGACCATGGTGTCGGTGGACGACCGGTAGCCGGGCATCCGGCGTACCTTGTCGAGCAGGGTGGGCCGGAGCAACGCCAGGCTGCCAATCGACACCCCTGCCGCGACCAGCAGCTGCAGCCACCACAGGTCCGGAGCGATCAGCGCCACCCCGGCACCCGCCAGCGCGCCGGCCGCGAGCATGATCAGCACCAGGTCGAGGGACAAGATCTCGGCGACCGCGAGCAGCGCAGCAACACTGAGCCAGATGACCCAGATGTGCTCGCCCAGCCAGTCGGTCAAGTTGATCTCCATGTCGCGCCGCCTTTCCATCCATCGTGCCAGACAGCGGCAATTGATCTGATCAATGTGGTCCGATCAGAGGTGTCCCGGTCGGGCGTGCCCGATCAGGCGACCGCGCGCGCTGCCCAACGACCGTCCGTCCGCGTCAGCGCGAGCGGCAGGTCGAAGGTGGCGGACAGGTTATCGGCGGTCAGTGTCTCTTCCACCGGCCCGGCCGCGACGATCTTGCCCTTCTTCAACAGCAGGGCGTGGGTGATACCGACCGGGATCTCCTCGACATGGTGGGTGACCAGCACCGAGGCGGGTGCGTACGGATCCTGCGACAGCTCGCTGAGCGTCCGGACCAGGGCCTCCCGGCCGGCCAGGTCGAGACCCGCGGCGGGCTCGTCGAGCAGCAGCAGCTCCGGATCGGTCATCAGCGCCCGGGCGATCTGCACCCGCTTGCGCTCACCCTCGCTGAGGGTGCCGAACGTCCGGTCGGCGAACTGACCGATACCGAGCTGAGTCAACAGCTCGTCGGCGCGCTCGTGATCGAGCTCGTCGTAGTCCTCCCGCCAGCGGCCGAGCACGGCATACGAAGCGGACACCACGACGTCGTGCACCCGCTCACTGCGCGGGATCCGCTCCGCCAAAGCCGCCGAGGTGATGCCGATCCGAGGTCGCAGCTCGAACACGTCGACCAGACCGAGCACCTCGCCCAGCAGCCCGGCCACGCCATCGGTCGGGTGGATCTGCGCGCCCAGCACTTGCAGCAGGGTGGTCTTGCCAGCGCCGTTCGGGCCGATCACGACCCACCGATCTGACTCCTCGATTCGCAGGCTCACCGAATCGAGCAGGGTCGACCCCCCACGGACGATGCTCACGTCGGCCAGATCAACCACTGCCACCATGCGAGCCAACCTATCGTTCTCGCCCGGGAGCCGTTTCATGCAGGAGCGACGTGTCACGCCACCCTCCTATGCTTCGCCTCGTGACGTTGCCTGCCGCCGTTCGCCTGGTCACCCATCTCAACGCCGCCGCGACCGACCCGAGTCTGCGCGAGCGGGCGCCGTATGCCGTGCAGGGCGGCGATGTCGCCCATCACGTGATCGACGCCAACCACCTGATCGGGCTCGACCCCTGGCAGGCCGAACCGCTGGCCGAAGTCTTCGACCGACTGGTCGACCATCCCGGCCGGCCCTGGCTACTGGCGCTGCCGAGCCCTGGTCGGCTCGCGCCGTTGCGTGGACCGGCCGAGCTGACCCGGTCGGCGCTGGCCGCCGGCGCGGCCGTGGTGGCCAGCGGCGGCGGATTGGCCCTCGTACCGCATCGGGTGGGTCCGGCCGTGCAGTGGATGCTGCTGCCCGCCGAGCCTCCCGCCGGGCTGCCGACCTCGTACGAGGCTGAACGCCAGCTGAGCGAGACCGTTCTGGCCGCGGCGCGAGTGTTGACCGATCTGGACGTGGCCGGCGGCACGAGGCCGAAGGACACCGCCATCGAGCTCGCCCCGGGCATCCCGCCACGGCAACGGCTGGCCGCCGATCGCGCTGCCAGACTGTGGACCGCGTGCTCGGCGGCCCTGGACGACGACGGCAGCGCCCTGTCGGTCTACGAGGCCGACCGCCGCCGACAGGCCCTCCAAGCGGTACGGGATGCCGCCGGAGAGGCGCTGATCGCCGCCCTCAACTGGCAGCAGATCCCACGGTGCTGATCCTTCTCTCCTATCCTGTCCGGCATGCTCGACAGCCACGCCGCCGGACCGGGCGGCACCCTGGGCACCTTGTTCGCGATCGGCGGAGCGGAGGCGAAGCTGCGACGCCGCACGGTGCTGCGCGCGTTCCTGGCCGCCGCCGGCGGCTCACAGGCCCGGATCGTCGTCGTACCGAGCGCCTCCTCACTCGGCCCGGAGGTCGTGGAGGTGTACGAGGCGGTCTTCAGCACCCTCGGTGCCGCCTCGGTCGTCTCGGCCCGGCCGGAGAGTCGAGCCGACGCCCGAGACCCCGAACTGGTCGCCCTGCTGGATGACGCAACCGGCGTCTTCATGACCGGCGGCAACCAGCTCAAGCTGAGCAACTTCATCATCGGCACCCCGTTCGCCGACGCCGTCCACGCCGCCTACCAGCGCGGCGCGGCCGTCGGCGGCACCTCGGCCGGCGCCAGCATCGTCGCCGAGCACATGATCGCCTTCGGCAGCGGCGGCTCCACCCCCAAGCAGCGGATGAGCCAGCTGTCGGTGGGCCTGGGTCTGCTCCGCGGGGTGGTGATCGACCAGCACTTCGAGCAGCGCAACCGGTACGGTCGGCTGCTGTCGCTGGTGGCCCAGTCGCCGTCGCTACTGGGGATCGGCGTGGATGAGGACACCGCCGCGATGGTCCGGCACGGCGACCAGCTGGAGGTCGTCGGCCGCGGCGCGGTGACGATCATCGATGGTTCGCACCTGGTCAGCAACGCGTACGCGGCCAAGCGGACCGCGCCGCTGCTGGTGTCTGGCGCCAGGATCCATGTGCTGCCGGCCGGCAGCCGGTTCGACCTGTCCAGGCGGGTGCTGGTCGAGGAGGCCGAGCCGCTGCCCGACGCCGAGCTGGCCGATGTCCGCGCCGCCGAGTCCGACCTACGCGGGCTGGCCCGGGACATCGCCGCCGAGGGCGTCTCCCCCACCAACTACGCACGGCATCTGCGCCGCACTCGCCCGAGCTGACCGGCACAGGACACACTCCCCGATTTGGTGCAAAGATCAGCGACGGAGCCCCACCGCCGAACCACCAATCCTTCAGGAGTTCTCGTGAGTGAGAGTGAGACTGTCGCCGCTGTGCGTCGTCCTGAGTTGAAGATCTTGTCCAGCCGGGTCTTTCGTGGCCCCAATGTGTGGCACTACGAGCCGGCGATCCAGCTGGTGGTCGATCTCGGCGTGCTGGAGGACTTCCCGACCAACACCATCCCAGGGTTCACCGAGGGACTGTTGGAGCGACTGCCGGGGCTGCGCAACCACACCTGCAGCCGCGGCCACCGCGGCGGGTTCGTCGAGCGGTTGGAGGAGGGCACCTGGCTCGGGCATGTCGCCGAACATGTGGCACTGCAGCTGCAGCAGGCCGTCGGCCACGACATGCGGCGCGGCAAGACCCGCGGCGTCAAGGGTGTGCGCGGTCAGTACAACGTGATCTACGCCTACTCCGACGAGACCGTCGGCCTGGCGGCCGGCCAGCTGGCGGTCCGGCTGGTCAACGATCTGGTCGAGCACGACCCGGAGTTCGACTTCGATGCCGAGTTCGAGCGCTTCATCATCCGCGGCGAGCGGGCGGCGTTCGGGCCGTCCACCCAGGCGATCATCGACGAGGCGGTCAGCCGCGACATCCCCTACATCCGGCTGAACACGTCCTCGCTCGTCCAGCTCGGCCAGGGTGTCCACGCGAAGCGGATCCGGGCGACCATGACGTCCAACACCTCCTCGGTGGCAGTGGATATCGCCAGCAACAAAGAGCTCACGCTGACCCTGCTGGGCAATGCCGGTCTGCCGGTGCCGCGGTCGCAGTCCGTACGCCGGGTCGATGATGCCGTCCGGCTGGCGGAGCGGATCGGCTATCCGGTGGTGGTCAAGCCGCTGGACGGCAACCACGGCCGCGGCGTGATCTTGAACCTGACCGATGCCGACGCCGTCCGGGCCGGCTTCGAGGTCGCGTACGAGGAGTCCCGCAACGGCTGGGTGATCGTCGAGACATACGTGACCGGCAAGGACTATCGCTGCCTGGTGATCGACGGCAAGATCGCCGCGATCGCCGAACGGGTCCCAGCGCACGTGATCGGTGACGGGACCTCGACCGTCGCCGGACTGGTCGAGCAGACCAACGCCGACCCGCGCCGCGGCGTCGGGCACGAGAAGGTGCTGACCAAGATCAAGGTGAACGAGGCCGCGATCGAGCTCGTCGCCCAGCAGGGTTTCGCGATGGACGACGTACCGCCGCAGGGCGAGATGATCAAGCTCACGCTGACCGGCAACATGTCCACCGGCGGCATCTCGATCGACCGGACGATGGAGGCGCACCCGGAGAACATCGAGATCGCCGAGGAAGCCGCCCGGGTGATCGGGCTGGACATCGCCGGCATCGACTTCATCGCTCCCGACATCACCCAGCCGGTCCGCGAGACCGGCGGCGCGATCTGCGAGGTCAACGCCGCACCCGGTTTCCGGATGCACACCCATCCGACGATCGGCGACCCGCAGTACATCGCCAAGCCCGTGATCGACATGCTGTTCCCGCCGGGCTCGCCCAGCCGGATCCCGATCATCGCCGTCACCGGGACCAACGGCAAGACCACCACCTCCCGGATGATCGCCCATATCTTCAAGGGCATCGGGCGCAAGGTAGGGATGACCTCCACGGACGGCGTGGTGATCGACGAGCGGCTGGTGATCCGTTCCGATGCGTCGGGCCCGCGCTCGGCGAAGATGGTGCTGCAGAACCCGCGCGTCGACATGGCGGTGTTCGAGGTCGCCCGCGGCGGCATCCTCCGTGAGGGACTGGGTTATGAGCGCAACGACGTCGGCGTGGTGCTCAATGTCCAGCCAGATCACCTGGGTCTGCGCGGCATCGAGACCGTGGAACAGCTGGCCGACGTGAAGGCTGTCGTCGCCGAGGCCGTGCCCCGCAACGGCTACGCGGTGCTGAACGCCGACGATCCGCTGGTCCGAGCCATGCGCCGTCGGTGCTCCGGCCGGGTCGTGTGGTTCACCCTGGCCGAGCCGGGCACCGAGATCCGTGAGTCGGTGGAGGATCACTGCCGGCGTGGCGGCCGGGCGGTGATGCTCGACCGCAGTGAGCTCGGCGACATGATCAAGGTCGTCGAGGGCCGCCGCTCGATGCAGCTGGCCTGGACCCATCTGCTGCCGGCCACCTTCGGAGGGCGGGCCATGATGAATGTCCAGAACGCGATGGCCGCTGCGGCTGCGGCCTTCGCCGCCGGCGCGTCCTTGCACGACATCCGGCAGGGATTGCGCTCGTTCTCGACCAACTACTACCTGTCCCCCGGCCGGCTGAACGAGGTCATCGTCGAAGGTCGTACGGTCGTCGTCGACTACGCCCACAACGTCCCCGGGCTCATGATGCTCGGCGATTTCGTGGACAAGACCGGTGCGGCCTTGGACAAGGCCTCCGAGCTGGGCCGGGTGAGCCGGATCGGCGTCATCGCCACCGCCGGGGACCGGCGCAATGCCGACATGCGCGAGCTCGGCGAGGTCGCCGCCCAGCACTTCGACGTGGTGATCGTCCGCGAAGACAACGCCCTCCGCGGTCGACGTCGTGGAGAGGTTGCCGATCTGATCGCCCAGGGTGTCCACGACGCCATGGCCGAGGGCGCGCGCTGCAAGCAGGTCGAGATCGTGCTGGACGAGCTGGAGGCCACCCGGCATGCCATCGCCCGGTCCAACCCGGGCGACCTGATCGTCATCTGCGTCGACCAGCACGGCTCGGTGATGTCGGAGCTGGAGAGCTACAGCCGGCAGGCCCAGCCCGGTGCCCGCCGCGACGACCACGCCAACACCAACGCGGTGTCCGATCCTGACTTCATGGCCGAGGCAGTTCCCTCCGAGGTCGTCGAGCCGCCGCTGTTCTGAGGTGTGCGCAAGGTCCTTGTCGATCACGAGGGAGCCCGCTCATTTCTACGCGGCACGGATCTGCCTCTAGAGTGGTAAGGACGCCTGATCGCATTCCCCAGGCGTGTGTGTAGGAGTTTGTGATGAGCTATCCGCCTTCCCCGTCGCCCTACGGGTCCCCAGCGCCCTACGGCTCGTACGGCGCCCACACCCAGATCTCCGTCCGACAGCATGAGTCCTCGACCACGCACATCGTCATCGCCTGGATCGTCGCCGTGCTGACGGCCGGCTACATGCTGCCCTGGGCGATCGCGGCCACTCGGAACAAGAGCAACACCCTGGCTATTGCACTTGTCAACGTACTGCTCGGGTGGACTCTGGTGGGCTGGATCGTGGCTCTAGTGATGTCAGCGAGTAGCGAGCCGCGTCCCGTCGTCTACCTGAACACGGCGGTACTTCCGGCCCCCTATCCGGCGCCCCCAACGCAATACCGGGCCTACGCCCCGGCGCCATATCAGCCGGCGGATCAAGCCACCGAGCCCACCGCAGTCCTGCCGCCGTACGACGACCAGCCTTGGTCGAGGCAGAACGACCTCCGCTGACATCTTCGAGATCTGTCACTCCGTCTCTCGAGCCAGCACACCACGCCAACGAGAAGTAGCGTGCGGTTTCGATCCGGCACTCTTCGGAACCACACGCTACTTCTCGATGGGGTGGCGGAGGCACTACTCGGACGCCCGACGCACCTTCGTACGCAGATCGGCAATGGAGTCGCGCCGGCCGCCATGCTCGGCAAGCCAGGAGTCGACCTGGACTCGATCCTGGTGGGTCATCATCGCGATCACATCGCCGGGTCGTGCCTGGCCGACCAACGACGCCAACGCCGCAAGCTCGCCAGCGTGCTCGGCGGTGATGGTCACGCCGGCATGCGCGGCACCCTCCTTGATCAGGGCACCCAGCTCGACCATCGGACGACCCCGCAGGTACTCGTCCTTGTGCGCGATCTCGACCACATCACCGGCGAGGGCAGCAATCTCGCCCACGGTGACGAACACGTCGTCGCCGCGGTCGCCGGCGGTCCCCACCCCGAGCAGCAGCCGACCAGAAGCAGGTTTGATCCCCCGGGCGATCTCGATCAGGGCCTGCAACCCGGCTTCGTTGTGGGCGAGGTCGATCACCACCGAGATCTCCCCTCCGCCGCCGCCGTCACCGGCACCGAGCGGCACCGTCCAGATGTTCATCCGGCCGGGGTTGTTCACACCGGGATCGAAGGCTCGCAGCCCGTCGGCCACCTGGTCGACGGTCAGCCCGATGGCCAGCGCCGCCGAGGTGACCGCCAGCACGTTCTCCACGTTGACCCGGCTCAGTCCGGCCAAGGTCATCGGGACATCGACGACCTCCACCACCGGCAGCGGGTCGGACCCGGATCGGAGCACAGCCACCCAGCCGTCGATCACGGTGCTCACGCGCCCGCCGGCGTCGAGCACCGTCCGAGCAGCCGGCGAGTTCGGATCGGTGGTGAACACCCACACTCGCGCCTTGGTGCCCAGCCGCATCGCGAAGGTCCGCGGATCGTCGGCATTCAGCACGCACCAGCCGTCCGGCTTGGTGATCTTGGTGATCACCGCCTTCACCTCGGCCAGCTGATCCAGCGTCTCGATGCCGCCCATGCCGAGATGATCGGCGCTGATGTTGGTGACCACGGAGACGTCGTTCCAGGCCACACCGACGCCGCGGCGCAGGATGCCGCCGCGGGCGGTCTCGGTGACCGCGAGCTGCACACCCGGCTGACGCAGCACCTGTCCGGCGCCGCTCGGCCCGGAATAGTCGCCGGCCTCTACCAGCTCCCCGTTGAGATAGACGCCGTCGGTGCTCGACCAGCCGACGGACAGCCCGGTTCGCTGGGCAATGAACCCCAGCATCCGCGAGGTCGTCGTCTTGCCGTTCGTGCCGGTCACTGCCACGACCGGGATCGTGGGTTTGATCAGCCGCGGTCCAGAACCCGGTCGCGTCGCGGCCAGCTGGTCGGCCGCCTGCTGCAGCACTGCGCCGACATCTGCGCCCTCGGGGTCGCTGATGGCGTCCAGCACCGCCGCCAGCCCGTCGGCCAACACCTCGGCCCGGGCAGAGTTTCGCCAGGGATAGGCGACCACCAGTTCGCTCACCGAGGTCCCCGGCCGAGACCGTACGGCCAGTCGTTTCGCCCCGCCCGCGATCGCCAGCCGACGGACCAGATGGGCGATCGCCCGTGCCACGAACCGTTGCCGGAAGGCCGATCCCGCCGGCCCGGGGCGAGACCGGGGCAATCCCACCTCGTCTGCGAATCCCCGCGCTCGGTCCAAATCAAGATCGAGCAGCCGGCCGATGTCGAGCGTGACCTTGGCCGCAGGTCGCGGGAAATAGAGGTTCGGACCGTCCAGCAGCCGAACCTCGACCAGCGACCCGTCGCCCGCGCTCACGACCGGTCCTTGCCCATGGCGGTCAGGCGCCCATCGCGTGCACGCCGCCGTCGACATGCACGATCTCGCCGGTGGTGGCAGGGAACCAGTCGCTGAGCAGCGCGACCACGGCCTTGGCGGTCGGCGCCATGTCGCGGGCGTTCCAGCCGATCGGCGCCCGCTGCTCCCAGACCTCGTTGAACTCGTTGGCGCCGCCGATCGCCTTCTTGGCCAACGTCTCCAGCGGCCCGGCCGCGACCAGATTGACCCGTACGCCGTCCGGCCCCAGATAGCGCGCCAGATAGCGGCTGGTGCTCTCCAACGCCGCCTTGGCCACGCCCATCCAGTCGTACACCGGCCAGGAGATCGTGGCGTCGAAGGTCAGGCCGACGACCGAGGCGGGATTCGCCAGCAACGGCTTGACGGCCATCGTGAGCGAGCTGAACGAGTACGCCGACACCTGCACGGCGGTGGAGACATCGTCGTACGGAGTGGTGAGGAATTTGCCGCCGAGTGCGGTTGCCGGATTGGCGAAGGCCAGCGAGTGCACCAGGCCGTCGAGGTGGTCGACGTGCTCACCGACCCGATCGGCCAGGCTCGCCAGATGCTCCTCGTTGGTGACATCCACCTCGAGCAGCGGCGGCACCGGATCCAGCTTCTTGATCACCCGCCCGGTCAGGCTCATCGCCCGGCCGAAGTTGGAGACGATGACGTTCGCCCCCTCTTGCTGGGCGATCCGGGCCACATGGAACCCGATCGAGGTGTCGAGGGTGACACCGGCCACCAGGATGTTCTTGCCCTCAAGGATTCCCACGTGCTGTCCTTCCGATGTTCGTGAAACCGTCAGTCGATGAAACGGGTCAGTGACCCATGCCCAAGCCGCCGTCGACCGGGATCAACGCGCCGGTGATGTAGCCGGCCGCATCGCTGGCCAGGAACTCGATGGTCGCAGCGATGTCGTCCACCGCACCCAGCCGGCCGAGCGGGATCTGGCTGGTGTACTTCTTCACCAGATCCTCACCGAGGACGGCGGTCATGTCGGTCTCGATGAACCCTGGCGCGACCACGTTCGCGGTGACTCCCCGCGAGCCCAGCTCGCGCGCCAGGGAGCGCGCCAGACCCACCAGACCGGCCTTCGACGACGCATAGTTGACCTGGCCGGCCGAGCCGAGCTGGCCGACCACGGAGGAGATGAAGATCATCCGGCCGAAGCGAGCACGCATCATGCCGCGGGTGGCGCGCTTGGCGACTCGGAACGACCCGGTCAGGTTCGTGTCGATCACCGCGGACCAGTCGTCGTCGCTCATCCGCATCAACAACGTGTCCCGCGTGATGCCGGCATTGGCGACCACCACCTCGACGGGCCCGAGCTCGGCCTCGACCGCACTGAACGCAGCATCCACCTGACCTGGGTCGGTGATGTCGCACTGCACACCCAGCACGCCGGCCGGCACGTCACCGCTGCGGTAGGTGGCGGCCACCCGATGGCCTGCCGCGTGCAGCCGCTGGGCGATCCCGCGGCCGATGCCTTTGCTGCCCCCGGTGACCAGCACCACTCGGGGTTTTTGGGCCGCTGCCACGGACGTCGTCGGTTCACTATCAGTCACGGCCACAACCTATCGACAACGGGCGCGTAGGCTGAACTGGTGGGCAGCATGAAAGCTGGCACAGGTCCCCAGCAGTCGCACGGCCGGGCCGGATATCGCTCGGGCGGCGTCGCGTTCGGCTCCTTCGAGCCGATCACCGACGCGCGCTCCGGCGCGAGTGAGGAGTTGGCGCGACGCCAACGCCGGTACGCCCTCACCATGGCCTTCCGGACCGCCTGCTTCATCGCGATGATCTTCACTCCGGGGGTCTTTCGCTGGATCTTGTTCGCCGCTGCGGTGCTGCTGCCTTATGTCGCGGTGATCTTTGCCAATCAAGTCAACGAGCGCGGCCAGGGCAGCTACAGCGGCAGCGGCGCCCCGAGCGACGCACCCCAGGTGACAACCGGGGACGAACGGCCGAGTCTGACCACCGGCGAGATCATCAGCAGCGAGGTCGACAAAGACATCGACGAGGAGACCGGCAGCCATGGTCATCGGGTTCCCTAGGAGACCGAACGGACCTGAGGGGCCGGCTGAGTTGGTCTGCTCCGCTAGAGGCTGTCAGGCTCCGGCCGCGTACGACGTGTTGTGGAACAACCCGAAGATCCACACCCCGGACCGCCGTAAGCACTGGCTCGCCTGCCCGGACCACCGCGACTCGCTGAGCGCATTCCTGTCGGCCCGCGGATTCCTGCGCGAGGTCGAGGAGCTGCCCGCACAGGCGGACTAGCCGCCGATGGCCGACATCGGCCGGTCGGGCTGCAGGAAGGACGGGTCGTCGATGCCGTGTCCGGGCCGCTTGATCGCCACCACCCGGACCCACTGGTCGGCGATCTCGGAATCGGACGCCCCTGACCGCAGCGGCGCCCGCAGATCCGATTCCGTCCGGGCGAACAGGCAGTTGCGCAGCTGGCCGTCGGCGGTCAGCCGAACCCGGTCGCAGGCACCGCAGAACGGCCGGGTCACCGAGGCGATGATGCCGACCGCATGCTCGGTCCCCTGGACCCGGAACAGCTCGGCCGGCGCGCTTCCCCGGCGCTGCCGATCGATCGGGTCCTCGACCAGCCGTACCTGCTCGCTGAGCCGAGCGCGGATCTCGTCCGCGGTGACCATCTCGCTCCGCTTCCAGGCGTGCTGGGCGTCCAACGGCATCTGCTCGATGAACCGCAACTGGACGCCGGTGCGCATCGCCCACTCCAGCAGCGGATACGCCTCGTGGTCGTTCACCCCACGCAGCAGCACACTGTTGATCTTGACCGGAGTCAGCCCGGCCGCGACGGATGCCTCGACGCCGGCGAGCACATCCGCGAGCCGGGGCCTCCGGGTGATCTGCTTGAACGTCTGCGGATCGAGGGTGTCCAAGGAGATGTTGATCCGGGCCAGGCCGGCGTCGGCCAGCCGCCGAGCCCGCTTCGCCAATCCGATGCCGTTGGTGGTCAGAGCGATCGTCGGTGCCGGGTCGAGGTCTGCGATGGCCGCGACCAGCCATTCCAGATCCGGCCGCAGCAGCGGTTCGCCGCCGGTCAGTCGGACCATCGTGATGCCCAGCCTGCTGACCCCGATCCTGATCAGTCGGATGATCTCCTCATCGCTCAACAGATCAGCACGCGGCAGCCAATCGAGGCCCTCCGCCGGCATGCAGTACTGGCAGCGCAGGTTGCAGCGGTCAGTCAACGAGACACGCAGATCGGTCGCCACCCGACCGTACGCATCCTGAAGTGGCTGCTGAGTGACGGGGTCAGCTGCCGGATCCGCGAAGCGGATCCTGGGAATCGGCAGCAGCGTGGTCATCCGACGAGCCTAGTCCGCTCTCACGCGTCCTTGTCCTCGCCGGCAGAGTCGTGCGCGGCTGCCGCAGCACGGTCGGCCAGGGTCTTCTGTCGGCTCCAGAACGTGTACGCCGCGCCGGCGGCCGCAGCAAGGTAGGCCAGCCGGGTGAGAGTCCGGCCGGAGAACACCTGCCCGGTCGCCTGATCCAGCGAGATCCGCCCGGGGCCGGTGAGCGCCAGCACCGACGCCACCAGCCCGTAGGCAGCCGGCAACTCCAGGCCACCGTTGGTGGCGAAGAAACCCTTGGGTGCGTTGACCGCGGAAGCGATCGACATCGTCGCGGAAGCCGCGGCCCCAGCCGGACCGGTGCCCAGACCGAGGGCGAGCAGCGCACCCGAGCCGGCCTCGCCAACCCCCGCCAGGGTGGCGTTGAGTTTCGCAGGCTCGAAACCGGCCGAGCCCAGGAACGTGGCGGTGCCCTCGATGCCACCCCCACCGAACCAGCCGAACAGCTTCTGTGTGCCGTGGGCGACCAACGCACCGCCGACACCAACCCTGAGCAGCAGCAGGCCCGCGTCGCGAGCCCCGGCGCACTGTCTCGATCCACGTGCCATTGTGTCGACCTTCCGTCGAGTGTTTGAGGGCTCCGACGCTACGCCACCCGCTGGGGATGGGTGTAGACGTTCATCGAGTGGTCGCGCAGGAAGCCGACCAGAGTCAGCCCGCTCCGTTCGGCGAGTTCGACGGCCAACGAGCTCGGCGCCGACACCGCGGCGACGATGCCGATCCCGGCCAACACCGCCTTCTGCACCAGCTCGAAGGAGGCCCGACCGGAAACGAACAGCACAGTGTCGGGCAGCGGCACCCGCCCCTGGCGGAGGGCCCAGCCGACCACCTTGTCGACCGCGTTGTGCCGGCCGACGTCCTCGCGGACGCAGCGCACCGCGCCGGAGACGTCAAGGATCGCGGCGGCATGCAGGCCGCCGGTCTTGGCGAAGACCTTCTGCTGCGGTCGTACCAGCTGAGGTGCTGCCAGCAGCAGGTCTTGCGACACCGGGGTCGCGGACAAGTCATAGCGAGCCACCTTGGTCACCTGGTCGATGCTCGCCGCGCCACAGACTCCGCAGGCGCTCGAGGTCAACACGTTGCGCTGCAAGCCCGGATCGGGCGACACCGCCCCCTCCCCCAGCGTGACATCGATCACGTTGTAGGTGTTCTGGCCATCCGGACCGACACCAGCGCAGTAGCGCGCCAGGACCACCTGCGCGGCCTCGGAGATCACCTGCTCGCTGTGCAACAGCCCATGCACCAGGTCGATGTCATCACCCGGCGTACGCATCGTCACCTGAAAAGGGCGACCATTCAGCCGGATCTCCAACGGCTCCTCGACCGCCAGAGTGTCCATCCGGTCCGCTCGATCATCGGCGCCGAGGCGGACCACCCGCTGGCGCTGCGTGACTCGGCCCATGGAAACATCCTGTCAAACACATCCCAACCCGAGGAATCGAGAATCGTGACGGATCTGAGCACCTGGCTGGACCGTGCCGCCGCCGAACTCGGCATCACCGACGCTCGGCTCGACAACAACGACATCCACACCCTGCTGGACCTGGCGCGCGACTGTGCGCATGAAGTGGAGCGAACCGCCGCACCGCTGACGACCTACCTGCTCGGCGTCGCCGTCGGCCGTGGGATCGAGACCCTCGGTGGCGCCGCCGCAAGGGTGACCGAACTGGTCCTGGCCGACGATCCCACCGATGCCGGCTCGTCCGAGGGCAGCGCCTAACCTGGAGGCCGTGCGACGACTCTGGCTGCGGTGGGCGCTGCTCGTCGTCTTCGTGGTGGCGCTCGGGATCGTGTTCGTCAACCTCGGCCAGTGGCAGTTGCGTCGGCTTGCCGAGCGGGAAGGTCACAACGCCGCGACGATCAGGAACGAGCAAGCACCGGTCAAGCCGTACGAGCAGGTCTTCACCCATCCGATCGTCGATGACGACCAGTGGCAGCTGGTCCGTGCCACCGGCACGTTCGATGCTGCGCACCAGCTCGTGGTACGCAATCGCAACAATGGCGACGACCGAGGCGTCGAGATCCTGACCCCGTTGCAGACGGCGTCCGGCACGCTGCTCGTCAGCCGCGGGTTCATCGCCACCGCGCCGGGCACTGCTCCGATGAGCACTGGGCCGGCGCCACCGAACGGTGAGGTGACCGTCATCGGCCATGTCCGCCGCAGCGAGCACGGACGCAGCGGGGCGATCACCCCGCAGGACGGCACCGTGCGGCTGATCAACTCCGAAGCCATCCAGCAGTCCCTCGGCTATCCGGTGGCCGACGGCTACATCGGAGCGACGGAGGTCACTCCGGCCCAGACCGGCGGTCTGGTCCCGATCGAGGTGCCGGAGCTGTCCAGCGGACCGCACTTCTGGTACGCGATGCAGTGGTTCATGTTCGCCGGGGTCGGCCTCCTCGGCATCTTCGTGTTCATCCGCTCGGACCTGCGCGATCGTCGCGCGGCTCGGGCGAAGCAAGCTGCCACCGTGTCAGGATCGGCGCATGGATCTGAGACTGCGTGACCGGGTATTCGTCGTCACCGCGGCGAGCAGCGGCCTGGGTCGGGCGACTGCTGCTCAGCTCGTCGCCGAGGGTGCGCGCGTCGTGCTCGTCGCGCGGCGGGAATCCGCACTGGCCGAGACCGTGGCCGAGCTCGGCGCGGAGAATGCCGTCGCGTTGACCGCTGATCTGGCGCATTCGGAGACCGCCGAGTTGGCGGCCCAGCTCGCTCTGGACAGCTTTGGCCGCCTGGACGGCGCGCTGGTGAGCGTCGGTGGGCCGGCCGCGGGTTCCGCGCTCGGCACCTCGGAGAAGGACTGGCTAGCCGGGTTCGAGTCGGTGTTCCTGGCCGCTCTGCGGGTGACCCGGGCCGTGGTCGCGCATGGCACCGCTGCCGACCTGGCGATCGCGTGGGTGCTCTCCACCTCAGTCAAGGCTCCGATCGGCGGCTTGGCGGTGTCCAACGGCCTGCGGCCCGGGTTGGCCATGCTGGTCAAGCAGCTGGCCGATGAGCTCGGCCCTCAGGGGACTCGGGTCGTCGGGCTGATGCCGGGGCGGGTGGAGACCGACCGAGTCGCCTACCTCGACTCGCTTGCTTCCGACCCGGTGGCGCTGCGGGCCCGGCACGAGTCCAGTATTCCGCTGCGCCGCTACGGCCGGCCGGAGGAGTTCGGTCGCATCGCGGCGTTCTTGCTGTCCCCCGCGGCCTCGTACGTGACCGGTTCGGTCGTGGCCGTGGACGGCGGGGCCACCCGCGCGCTGTGATCGACGTCGTTCTCGACCTGTTGCGATGCCCGCACTGTGCCGGTGCGTTCGAACTCCTCGGCCGGACTCTGCGGTGCCAGCAGGGACACGCGTACGACCTGGCGAAACAGGGCTACGCCAACCTCACCGGGGCGGCGCAACCTGCGCACGCCGACACTCCCGCCATGGTCGATGCCCGGGCCGAACTGCTGGGCAGCCGACGCTATGCGGCGATCACAGAGGGAATCGTCGCGGCGCTGCCGACCGATGTCGAGACGGTGCTGGATGTCGGCACCGGGACCGGCCACTACGTCTCGCAGGTGTTGGGAGCGCGCACCGAGACACGAGCCCTCGGCCTCGACATCTCGGTGGCAGCCTGTCGCCGCGCGGCGCGCGCCCATCCGCGGCTCGGGGTGATCACCGCCGATGCCTGGACCCAGATGCCCGTCGCCTCCGGATCTGTGGACCTGATCCTGAGCGTGTTCTCGCCACGCAATGCCGAGGAGTTCGCCCGGGTGCTGCGACCTGGGGGCACGCTGATCACCGTGACACCCTCCGCGGACCACCTGATCGAACTCAGGGAGGCCTGTGGGCTGCTGGGCGTCGAGCCGGGCAAGGAGGATCGGCTCACCGAGTCACTCGGTCAGGTTGGGCTGATCAGGGTTGATCAGGCCGCGGTGACCGAGCAGAACGCCTGGTCAGCCGACGACGCGGTCCGGGCGGTGCTGATGGGGCCGAATGCCTTCCACAGCACGACGGCCGACGTGCGCGCAACCATCGACGGTCTGACCTGGCCACGCCCGATCACGCTGTCCTGTCTGGTCACGCTCTGGCGTCAGACTTAGCTGCAGGATTATCCCCGTAGTCGGTGATGATCCTGCAGCTTGTGCGCTCAGCCGGTAGCGCGGGCTCTTTTCGTCGTCCCACGAGTAGCCCCGCCCCGTCCCCGCAGGGCTATGCCGCTCTCGACCAGCACGCCGTGCACGAAACCGTACGACCGGCCGGCCTTGTCGGCGATCTGGCGAATGCTCTGCCCGGACTCGTACTTCTTGACGTATTGCGCGGCGAGCTTCTCGCGCTGGGCGCCTGTGATGCGGGCTCCCCGGACAACCTTGGCCATCGCGCCTCCTCGAGCGATCGGGGTGTGGATCGGTGATGAACACCGATCAGTCACTTTCTAGCATCTTTCCTGCCCGAAAGCGCCCACGAGGGTCGCGTAGTTCAAGCCAGCGAGATGAGATCCGCGTAATCGGGGTTCCACAGGTCCTCGACGCCATCGGGCAACAGCAGCACCCGATCGGGATCGAGCGCCTCCACCGCCCCCTCGTCGTGGGTGACCAGCACAACGGCGCCGGCATAGCGCCGGATGGCATCGAGGACTTCCGCCCGCGAGGCCGGATCGAGGTTGTTGGTCGGCTCGTCCAACAACAGTACGTTCGCACTGGAGACGACCAGCATGGCCAGTGCCAGCCGCGTCTTCTCGCCACCGGACAGCACGGCGGCCGGCTTCTCGACGTCGTCGCCGGAGAACAGGAAGGAGCCAAGGACCTTGCGCACGTCGGTCTCGTTGAGGTCGGGCGCGGCCGACTTCATGTTGGCGAGCACCGTACGCGAGGTGTCGAGGGTTTCGTGCTCCTGGGCGTAGTACCCCAGTCGCAGCCCGTGTCCGGGCCGCACTTCCCCGGTGTCGGGCTCCTCGATGCCGGCCAGGATCCGTAGCAGAGTGGTCTTGCCGGCGCCGTTCAAGCCGAGCACGACGACCTGGCTGCCGCGGTCGATCGCCAGATCCACTCCGGTGAACACCTCGAGCGAGCCGTACGACTTGCTCAGGTCGGCCGCCGTCAACGGGGTCTTGCCGCTCGGTGCCGGGTCCGGGAATCGGATCTTGGCGACCCGATCCGCGGCACGCTCTCCCTCGATGCCGGCCAGCAGCCGCTCGGCCCGCCGCGCCATGTTCTGCGCAGCGGTCGCCTTGGTCGCCTTGGCGCGCATCTTGTCGGCCTGGGTGAGCAGCTGATCGGCCTTGCGCTCGGCGTTCAGTCGTTCGCGCCGGCGTCGCTTCTCGTCGGTCTCCCGCTGCAACAGATAGCGCTTCCAGTCCATCGAGTAGATGTCGAGCTCGGCGCGGTTGGCATCGAGGTGGAACACCTTGTTCACCGTCGCGGACAGCAGCCCGACATCGTGGCTGATCACGATCAGGCCGCCGGAATAGCCCTGCAGATAGCTGCGCAGCCAGCCGATCGAGTCGGCGTCGAGGTGGTTGGTCGGCTCGTCCAGCAGCAGAGTCTCGGCACCGGCGAACAAGATCCGCGCCAGCTCGACCCGTCGGCGCTGACCACCGGACAGCGTACGGAGTGGCTGGTGCAGCACTCGCTCGGGCAGCCCGAGGTTGCTGGCGATCCGGGCCGCCTCCGACTCCGCGGCGTAGCCGCCGGCTGCGGCCAGCTCGGCCTCGGCCCGCGCATACTTCGCCATGGCCTGATCGCGCACGGCTTCGGAATCGTCGCCCATCTTCAGCTCCGCGTCACGCAGCCTCGCGACGACAGCATCCAGCCCGCGGGCGGCGAGGATGCGGTTCTTCGCGAGGATGTCCAGGTCGCCGGTCCGCGGGTCCTGCGGCAGGTAGCCGATCGGACCGCCGCGAGTGACAGTGCCGGCCGCCGGCTGGCCCTCCCCGGCCAGGATCTTGGTCATGGTCGTCTTGCCGGCGCCGTTGCGCCCGACCAGACCGATCTTGTCTCCGGCAGCGATCTGGAAACTGGCATGCTCCAGCAGCAGTCGCGCTCCGGCGCGAATCTCGAGGTCTCGGGCAACCAACATGGCGGGTCAACGTTTCCACATTCGGCACCGGCACCCAAACCGATTCCATCTGCGTCGTCGCGTCGGATAGAACTCCGGATAGAAAGGTGGCCATGAGTGCGAGTGTCGCGCTGGCGTACGGCGGTGTCGTGCTGCGCCCGTTCGAGGACGCGGACGTCGAGATGCTCCGTGACCTCGCGACCGATCCGTACCTTCCGCTGATCGGGTCCCTGCCCGCGAACGCGACCCGCCAGGAGGCACTGGAGTTCATCGCCCGCCAGCACCAGCGACTCGCGACCGGGGTCGGCTACTCGTTCTGTGTCGCCGATCGCTCGGATGGCTCAGCGCTGGGGACGGCTGGACTGTGGGTCGCCGGCCTGGCGGAGGGACGAGCGACGGCGGGGTATGCGGTGGCGCCGTTTGCCCGACACCGCGGTGTTGCCAGGCAAGCCTTGAGCGCGCTCACGGCATTCGGCTGGACCATTCCTGAGCTCTTCCGAGTCGAGCTGTACATCGAGCCGTGGAACACCGGATCGATTCGGGTGGCCGAGGCCGCCGGCTATCTCCGTGAGGGCCTGCTCCGCAGCCATCAGCCCATCGGCGATCGACGCGCCGACATGCTGCTGTACGCCACTGTTCGACCCCCTGATCAGGGCGGAGAACCGCCAATTCCGGGGTGATCACCAGCAACCCCAGACCGGTCCCACACTCTCGGTTTTCTCTATTTGGTAAGGAAAAAGTCTGGCTATCGCCCACTTGTTCGACTAGAATAGGTGACATGTTCGAGGATCGGTTGGAGGCATCGCTCGGGAACCCCCGCGCCCTGCTCAACCTGGCCGCGGACACCATGCTCGCCGAACGCACCGCCGGCTGCCGCAAACTCCTGATCGCCGCCGCCTGGGCCGACTGCCACAGCGCACCCGCCGACCTCGAGTTGGTCGACGGTGAACCGGTGCAGGACCTCTGTGAGGAACGATTCGTGCGACTGGGCGGGGCGGCGACACCGCTGGTCGCCGAGTTCAGTCCGTCGGAACTCGGACACACCTTGCAGACCAGCCTCGACTCCGCGCGTCGGCTGGTCGCCTGCGCCCTGACCATCCGACACCGCCTCCCCCGCCTGTGGGACCGCGTCAAAGCCGGTGACGTGTGGGCCTGGAAAGCGATGCAGTACGCCGACAAGACCCGCCACCTCGGCGGCCTCTCATCCTGGCTCGTCGACCTGAAAATCACCCAGCACGTCGAGACCATGGCCTGGCCGAGGTTCCTCGACCTGCTCGACGCCACCCTCCTCGAGGTGGACGAAGCCACCTACCAGCAACGAGCCGACGAAGCCGCCACCCTCAAAGACGTCCGCACCTACCGAGGCGAACACGGACTACGAACCCTGATCGCCAAAATCGAAGCCGGGGACGCCCTCGCCTTCCAAGCCCTCGTGGACCGAGTCGCCGAATGCCTCGCCGACGACGGCGACGACGACCCCATCGGGGCCCGCCGCGCCAAAGCCGTCGGCATCATCGCCCACCAAGCACGCTTGAGGGATCTGCTCGCCCGGCACGCCGACCAACCCCACGACCCCCGCCACCCCGAAGACCGCGTCAACACGCACCTCGACAACCCCACCGACCCCTGGGCCGAAGACGACCTACCCCCGGCCGGCTGGGAAACCAGCCAAAACGGGAACTACCACCAACCCAGCTTCGACGACCTCGACGACTCACACGCCTCCCAGACCCCCAACAACGAGCCAGCCCCCGAAGACCAGGAAGAAGCGCCAATCAGCGACGCCGACCGCGCCTGGCACGAACAACAGCGCGACAACACCGATCGCGCCGACGGCGATGCCCACGATGGCGACTACCGGGAGCCTGCCGACCTCGGCGAGACACCGCAGGCGGCGACGGATGAGTCAGCGCGGATACCAGTCCCGATCCCCGCAGCCTTCGACCGTGCCGCCGCCAGAGACCACGACGGACGAGCCGGTCACTGCTGCGGCTGCGCCTGCGGATCCACTTTCGACCTGCGACCCATGACCTCGGCGGAACTGAACGCGAACCGGACCCGCGCCGTCGTCCACGTGCATGTCAGCGACCACACCCTGATCAACCACCACGGCGTGCTCCGCACCGCCGACGGACCCATCACCCTCGAACAATTCCGCCGCTGGCTCACCGACAGCGACGCCAACATCACCATCCGGCCCGTCCTCGACCCCGCCGACGTGGCCGCCGTCGACAACTACGAGATCCCCACGACGATCCGCGAAGCCGTCCAAGCCCGCCATCCGGGATCGGTCTACCCCTACAGCCCGGCTACCGAAATCACCACCGGCGGCCGGCTCGATCTGGATCACTCGATTCCGTACCAGAAGAACGGGCCACCCGGACAGACCCGAGTCGGCAACCTCGGACCCCTCACCCGCAGCGAACACCGAACCAAAACCCTCGGCGGCTGGCAAACCCGCCAACCCGAACCCGGCACCCACCTCTGGCGATCACCCCACGGCTGGATCTCCCTTGTCACCAACCAAGGCACCCTCCTCCTCGGCGACAACCCCTTCGCCCAACAGGTCTGGCAAGCCGCCCGACCCCACCAAATCGCGTGAACGTGAGTGCTGCCCACTTACGATGCTGTGATGGTGCCCCCGTCCACGGCTCGGCTGCGCTTTCGCCAGATGACCGAGGACGACCTTGACGTCATGGCCGACTTGCTCGGCGACCCACGGGTGATGGAGTTCTACCCTTCGCCAAAGACGCGCGAGGCCGCCCGGGCCTGGATCGAGTGGAACGAGGCCAACTACGCTGCACACGGATACGGACTATGGATCGTCGAGGACCACAACAACACGTTCATCGGTGACTGTGGACTCACTTGGCAGCAGGTCTGTGGGCGACGTGAACTCGAGGTCGGCTACCACGTGCGGACCGAACTGCAGGGTCGAGGCTTGGCCACCGAAGCCGCCGCGGCATGCCGCGATCACGCCCGGTCGATCGGGGTCGAACACCTGGTTGCGATCATCCATCCGGAGAATGTCAGGTCGCAACGGGTCGCAGTGAAGATCGGTCTTAGCCTCGAGGCCGAGGACTCGACCGGCGGGATGCGTCGGCTTGTCTATGGCGGGAATCTCTAGCATCGCTCTCATACAGTCGCGGTGTGACCGAGCGATACGTCGTCAGCACGTGGCCACCATCTCCACACTCAGGCGGTTCCTGCGGGCGTGCCCTGGTGCTTCCCGGCAGTGGGTACACCGTCGATCATCCCCTCCTCTTCTGGTCCTGCCAGGTGCTGGCCCAAGCCGGATGGGACGTGATCACGATGAGATGGGACGCCACGGACCTCACGAGCGACGATTGCCGGCAGTTCGTCGAAACCGGCGCTGACCTCCTCGACGGGCAACTCGCCGACGCCGACCGTACGTTGGTGCTGGCGAAGTCTCTCGGGAGCTTCGCCGCGGCCTGGGCATCGGCTCGGAGGTATCCGGCGATCTGGCTGACTCCGGTGCTGACCAACGAGTTCGTGGCTGCTGCGCTCCGCACCTATGCAGCGCCCTCGCTCCTGGTGGGCGGCACCGCGGACCCGCTGTGGCGCCGACCACTCGAGCAGCCCCACGATCAACGGGTAATCGAGGTTCCAGAGGCCGACCACGCACTGCACAGCTCAACCGGCTGGCGCCAGTCTCTCGACGTCCTGCACGAGACGCTGACCGCTGTCGAAGCGTTCGCGGCCTCAGCTACCGGCCAAGGGTGACAACATCCTCCCGTGAGCTATGACCTGGAACGCTTCGTCACGGCGCAGAACAGCCAACAAACCTACGAGCACGCGCTGGCGGAGCTGCGGGCCGGACGTAAGACGAGTCACTGGATGTGGTTTGTCTTTCCGCAACTCGCCGGTCTCGGCCGCAGCGCGATGGCACGGGCGTACGCGATATCCAACCTTCACGAGGCGCAGGCCTACCTCGAGCATCCCGTGCTCGGACCGCGTCTGGTGACGGCCGCCGAGTCGGTGCTCACCCAGCGCGCGCATACGGCGGAGCAGATCCTCGGGGACATCGATGCGCTCAAGCTGTGGTCGTCGATGACCCTGTTCGCGCATGCCGATGCCGGTCAGACGGTGTTCCGCAGCGTCCTGGACGCGTTCTTCGACGGCGAGGAAGATCCCGGCACCCTCGAACGGCTCTGACTACACGTTGAAGCCGAGCGCCCGCAGCTGTTCGCGGCCGTCGTCGGTGATCTTCTCCAAACCCCACGGCGGCATCCAGACCCAGTTGATCGCGAAGCCGTTGACCAAACCCTCCAGCGCAGTATTGGTCTGATCTTCGATCAGATCGGTCAACGGACACGCCGCCGAGGTGAGCGTCATGTCGATGGTGAGGGTGTTGTCGTCCTCCAGATGCAACCCGTAGATCAGGCCGAGATCGACGACATTGATGCCGAGCTCGGGATCGACGACATCCTTGAGCGCCTCCCAGAGATCCTCTTCGCTGGGCGCGGCGTTCAAGTCGGCCAGGTCAACGTCGGGCAGTTGGTCGTTCACCAGGTCCGATGGGCGTACGGTCTCGGTCATGCTGTCTCCTCTGTCATCTTCTGGGCCTCGATCCGCAGAGCCGCGTCTTTGAACGCCGACCAGCCGAGCAGCGCGCATTTCACGCGAGCCGGGAACTTCGCGACGCCGTTGAAGGCGATCGCATCCTCCAATTGTTCCTCGTCCGGCTCGTAGGCGCCTTTGCTCTGCATCATGGTCAGGAACTCGTCGTGCAGTTCCAGTCCTTCGTTCACAGCTTTGCCGATCACCAGGTCGGTCATCACCGAGGTCGACGCCTGGGAGATGGAACAGCCCACCCCCTGGTAGGAGACGTCGGCCACCACTCCGTCGGAGATCTGGACGCGCAGTGTCACCTCGTCGCCGCAGCTGGGGTTCACGTGATGCACCTCGGCGCCATACGGCTCCCGCAGCCCACTGTGATGCTTGGCGCGGTAGTGATCCAGGATGATCTCCTGATAGAGATCCTCGACCTTCACCCTCAGCCTCCGAAGAACCGCTGGGTGAAGCCCAGCCCATCCACCAGGGCGTCGATCTCGCCCTTGGTCGTGTACAGATAGAACGACGCGCGGGTCGAGGATTGCACCCCGAACCGCTCATGCAGCGGCCTCGCGCAGTGGTGCCCACCGCGGACCGCGATCCCGCGGCTGTCCAGCAGCTGGCTGACATCATGCGGGTGGATGCCGGGCACGGTGAACGACACCGCTCCCCCACGGTCCACCGGCTCGCTCGGGCCGAGGATCCGCAGTCCTGGCACGGTCTTGAGACCCTCCAGCGCGTACGCGGTGATCTCCTGCTCGTGCGCGGCAATGGCGTCCATGCCGATCGCCGACAAATAACCGACCGCTGCACCCAGACCCACGGCCTGAGCGATCGGCGGTGTCCCGGCCTCGAACCGGTGCGGCGGCGGCGCGTAGGTCGAGCCGGTCATCTTGACCACCTCGATCATCTCCCCGCCACCCAGGAACGGCGGCAGCTCGGCCAGCAGGTCATACCGGCCCCAGAGCACACCGATGCCGGTCGGACCGACCATCTTGTGCCCGGTGAACGCGACCAGATCGGCTCCGAGATCCTGCACATCGATCGGCAGCTGCGGCACCGCCTGGGACGCGTCCAAGATCACCGTGGCGCCGACGGCATGGCCGAGGGCGGCGATCTCGCGTACCGGGTTGACCGTGCCCAGCACGTTCGACACGTGCGCCACCGAGATGATCTTGGTCCGCTCGTTGATCAGGCCCTCAGCCGCAGCACCGACCAGGTCGAGCCGGCCCTCCTCGGTCACGTCGAACCAACGTAGGGTCGCGCCGGTCCGCTCCGCCAGCAGCTGCCACGGCACGATGTTGGAGTGGTGCTCGAGCACCGAGATGACGATCTCGTCGCCCGGCTTCAGCCGGGAGCCGAGAACGTGGGCACACAGATTGAGCGCCTCCGAAGCGTTCTTGGTGAAGACCACTTCCTCTGGACGCGCCGCCCCGATGAACCCGGCGATCGCCTGCCGGCCGCCCTCGAACGCAGCAGTCGCCTCGGCACCCAGCACGTGCATGGCCCGGGCCACATTGGCGTTGTGGTTGAGATAGTGATCCTCGATCGCCTCGACCACACAGCGCGGCTTCTGCGACGTGTTCGCGCTGTCGAGATAGACCAGCGGCCGACCGTCGACCTCCCGCTCCAGGATCGGGAAATCGGCACGGATGTGCTCGACGTCGAACTCGATGTCGTCCACCTCGACCTCCTTCCCGACCTCAACCACCGGCGCCGAGGCGTTCATCAGCCCTGCACCGCTCCCGCGGCCGCGCGCACGTACCGGTCGTAGCCCTCGGCCTCGAGCCGCTCGGCCAGCTCCGGCCCGCCCTGCTCGGCGATCCGGCCGGCGACGAACACGTGCACGAAGTCGGGCTTGATGTAGCGCAGGATCCGCGTGTAGTGGGTGATCAGCAGCACGCCCCGATCGCCCTGAGCGGTGAACCGGTTGACGCCCTCGGAGACGATCCGCAGCGCGTCGATGTCGAGGCCGGAGTCGGTCTCGTCCAAGATCGCGAAGCGCGGGTTCAGCAGCTCCAGCTGGACGATCTCGTGCCGCTTCTTCTCACCACCGGAGAAGCCCTCGTTGACGCTGCGCTGGGCGAACTCGCGGTCCATGTGGACCCGGTCCATCGCGGCGTTGACCTCCTTGACCCAGGTCCGCAGCTTCGGCGCCTGCCCGTCGATCGCGGTCTTGGCGGTCCGCAGGAAGTTGGAGACCGAGACACCCGGCACCTCGACCGGATATTGCATCGCCAGGAACAGACCGGCTCGGGCCCGCTCGTCGACGGTCATCTCCAGCAGGTTCTGGCCGTCCAGGGTGACGGTGCCGGAGGTGATCGTGTACTTCGGGTGACCGGCGATCGAGTACGCCAGCGTCGACTTGCCGGACCCGTTCGGGCCCATGATCGCGTGCGTTTCGCCGCTGCGGATGGTCAGGTCGACGCCGGCGAGAATCTCCTTCTCGCCGCTCTCGGTGTCGACGCTGACGTGCAGGTCACGAATCTCGAGTGTGGACATGAGTTATCAGGACTCCTGTAATGCTGGGATATCGGGGGTGGCGGTCAGGTCGACGAGTACGTCGTCGCCGACCAGTCGGCAGCGGTAGACCGCCACCGGTTCGGTGGCCGGGAGGCCGAGTGGTGCACCGGTCTGCAGGTCGAAGCGTGATCCGTGCAGGTAGCACTCGATCTCACCGTCGCCCACGTCGCCCTCCGACAGCGGAATGGCGGCGTGGCTGCATTCGTCGGCGATCGCGTAATAGCGGTCACCCGAATGCACGATGGCCACGTCGACGCCGTCCACCTCGACCGGAATGGCGGTCTCGGGAGCGACATCGGCGGCGGCGCAGGCACGGATCAAGCTCACGCCGCAGCCTCAGGATCAGTGGGGTTCCCCACTGTGACGGCCAGCTCTGCCTCGAGGGCGGTCAGCAGCGTTTCCTCGATCGAGGGCACGCCGATCTTGCGGATGATGTCGGCGAAGAAGCCACGCACGACCAGCCGGCGCGCCTCCTCCTCGGCGATGCCGCGGCTGCGCAGATAGAACAGCTGCTCGTCGTCGAACCGCCCGGTGGTCGAGGCGTGCCCGGCACCCTCGATCTCGCCGGTCTCGATCTCCAGGTTCGGCACCGAGTCGGCCCGACAGCCGTCGGTGAGCACCAGGTTCTTGTTCGACTCGTAGGTCTCGATGCCCTCGGCGACCTTGCGGATCAGCACGTCACCGATCCAGACCGAGTGCGCGCCCTTGCCCTGCAGGGCACCGCGATAGTCGACATTGGACCTGGTCTTGGGCTGGTTGTGGTCGACGAACAGCCGGTGCTCCAGGTGCTGGCCGGCATCGACGAAGTACAGCCCGAGCATCTCCACCGTGCCGCCCGGGCCGGCGTACTCCACACCCGCGTTGACCCGGACGACCTCGCCACCGAAGGACACCGCGACGTGCTTGAGCGAGGCGTCGCGCCCGACGCGGACCGCGTGTTGAGCGAGATGGACGGTGTCGTCGGCCCAGTTCTGGATCGTCGTCACGTTCGCCTCGGCGCCGTCCTCGACCAGGATCTCCACCACTTGCGCGTACGTGGCCGAGCCCTCGTGCACGAGCAGCACGGTGGCCTTCGAGAACCGGCCGAGCTTGATCACCAGGTGACCGGCTTCGGCCGTCTCGGCAGCGCTGCCGCGCACGGTGATCAGCACTGGCTCGGCCACCTCGACCTCGGCCGGCACCTCGACCACCACGGTGGCATCGGTCTCGGCGAAGATCCGGGCGCTGGTCCGATCGATCGGCACATAGCCGGAGATCCCGTGCCACGCCTTCGCCTCCGAGCCCGACAGCGCACGGATGGACAGGTCGTCGTGGTTGCTCCACTCCACACTCACCGATCCGGTGCCGAACGGTGCGTCGGCGTGCAGTTTGCGCAACCGGCGCAGCGGGGTGAACCGCCACACCTCCTCGATCCCACGCGGGATCGGGTGGTCCTCGACCACCCAGGACCCTGCGGGATGCAGGTGGCTGGCCACCTTGTCGGTGGTCTCCACCGCGCGTGCCACGTTCGGCACGGCGTCAGTCAGTCCGACGCTCGGGGCAGCCTCGTCTACAACAGTCATCGCTTCGTCAGTTCACTTTCGTCGAAAGTCAGGGATGCAGGTGGGCCGGCGTCAGCCGACCGCGCCCTCCATCTGCAGCTCGATCAGCCGGTTCAGCTCCAGGGCGTACTCCATCGGGAGTTCCTTGGCGATCGGCTCCACGAAGCCGCGGACGATCATGGCCATCGCCTCGTCTTCGCCCATACCGCGGCTCATCAGATAGAACAGCTGGTCGTCACTGACCTTGGACACGGTGGCCTCATGCGCCATCGACACGTCGTCCTCGCGGACGTCCACGTACGGGTAGGTGTCGGAGCGACTGATCTGATCGACCAGCAGCGCGTCACACTTGACCACCGAAGCCGAGTGCGAGGCACCCTCCAGCACCTGAACCAGACCACGGTAGGAGGTCCGGCCGCCGCCGCGGGCCACCGACTTGGAGATGATCGAGCTCGAGGTGTGCGGGGCGCAGTGCACCATCTTCGATCCCGCGTCCTGGTGCTGACCCTCGCCGGCGAAGGCGATCGACAAAGTCTCGCCGCGAGCGTGCTCGCCCATCAGGTAGACCGCCGGGTACTTCATGGTCACCTTGGAACCGATGTTGCCGTCGATCCACTCCATGGTGGCGCCGGCCTCGCAGGTGGCACGCTTGGTGACCAGGTTGTACACGTTGTTCGACCAGTTCTGGATGGTCGTGTAGCGGCAGCGCGCACCCTTCTTCACGATGATCTCCACCACCGCGCTGTGCAGCGAGTCGGAGGAGTAGATCGGCGCGGTGCAGCCCTCGACGTAGTGCACGTAGGCGTCCTCGTCGACGATGATCAAAGTCCGCTCGAACTGGCCCATGTTCTCGGTGTTGATCCGGAAGTACGCCTGCAGCGGGATCTCGACGTGCACGCCCTTCGGCACGTAGATGAACGAGCCGCCGGACCACACCGCGGTGTTCAGCGAGGCGAACTTGTTGTCCCCGACCGGGATCACGGTGCCGAAGTACTCCCGGAACAGGTCCGGGTGCTCCTTCAGCGCGGTGTCGGTGTCGAGGAAGATCACGCCCTGCTTCTCGAGTTCCTCGTTGATCTTGTGGTAGACCACCTCCGACTCGTACTGAGCCGCCACGCCGGCAACCAGCCGGGCCTTCTCCGCCTCCGGGATGCCCAGCTTGTCGTAGGTGTTCTTGATGTCCGCCGGCAGATCCTCCCAGGACGTGGCCTGCTTCTCGGTCGAACGGACGAAGTACTTGATGTTGTCGAAGTCGATGTCGCCGAGCTCGGCGCCCCAGGTCGGCATCGGCTTGCGCTGGAACAGCTTGTGCCCCTTCAGCCGCAGATCGAGCATCCACTGTGGCTCGCTCTTCAGCCCGGAGATGTCGGCGACGATCTCGGGAGTCAGACCACGCTTGGCGGCGGCACCGGCGACATCGGAGTCCGACCAGCCCCACTGGTAGCGGCCGAGGGCATCCAGGTGCTGCTCCTGGGTGTGCCCGAGTCCCGGAGTCGAGGGGCCAGGGGTCGCCACGGTCGACGGCTCGTATGTCTGGGTCATATCAGGAGGACCTTTCGATATCGGTGGTCTGATCGGAGCCGGCAGCTTCGGGGTCGGGCCGGCGCGGTGGATTGGGGATGTGGCCTGGCCGAAGGCCAGTGGGGATGTGAGTCGTGCAGACACCGTCGCCGTGGGCGATGGTGGCCAGTCGCTGGACGTGGCCGCCGACCAGCCGAGCGAACGCCTCGGTCTCGGCTTCGCAGAGCTGCGGGAAGCGCTCGGCGACGTGGGCGACCGGGCAGTGGTGCTGACACAGCTGCTCGCCCGCGACCGAAGGCTGCACCGACGCCACGAAGCCGTCGGTGGTCAGCGCGTCGGCCAGCATCTGCGCCGGGCTGGTCCCTTCCGGCGCATCCGCGAGCGCATCCGCGTACCGGGCCTCCATGTCGGCCACCCGGCTGGCGGCGAATTGGGCGATCGCCTCGTCACCGCCCTGCGCCGCGAGGAAGTCCAACACCTGAACGGCCAGGTCGTCGTAGGCGGCGTAGAAACCGCTTCGTCCTGCATCGGTGAGCGCGAACACCTTGGCCGGACGGCCACGACCACGTGCCTTGTACGTCCGCTGCTCGCGGGCCTCGAGATGTCCACGGCTGACCAGCACGTCCAGGTGCCGCCGGATGCCTGCGGGTGTCAGTCCGAGGCGCTCGGCCAGTGCGGCCGCAGTGGACGGCCCGTGCTCCAAGATCGAACGGGCGACACGCTCACGGGTGGACTCGTCGCTTTCCCGGCCGTCGAGCGGTGCTGTGGGTAGGGTCGACCCAGGCGCAACGGAAGCGGTCTGGGCGGTTTTCACAACACCAGTGTGCGCTTATTACCGGGAGCCGTTCAAGGAAGGCCAACCTTAGTGGGCCGACTCACACCACCGTATCGGCGTCGTTGACGGCCGCACGGCCCGGGTAGCGTCGGGCACATGAACTCGATTCGGGTCGCCATTGCCGGTGTCGGCAACTGCGCCGCCTCACTGGTCCAGGGAGTCCACTACTACGCCGACGCCGATCCGGACGGGAGCATCCCGGGGTTGATGCACGTACGGTTCGGCGACTATCACGTGGGTGACGTCACCTTCGTCGCGGCGTTCGACGTCGACGCCAAGAAGGTGGGACTCGATCTGTCCGACGCCATCGGCGCCAGCGAGAACAACACGATCAAGATCTGCGACGTGCCGTCACTGGGCGTCACCGTGCAGCGTGGACCCACGCTCGACGGTCTGGGTCGCTACTACCGCGAGACGATCGACGAGTCGACCGACGAGCCGGTCGATGTGGTGACCGCGCTGCGCGAGTCGGGCGCCGAAGTGCTGGTCTGCTATCTCCCGGTCGGCTCGCAGGATGCCGTTCAGCACTACGCACGGTGTGCGATCGAGGCCGGAGTGGCGTTCGTCAATGCGTTGCCGGTGTTCATCGCCAGCGATCCCGCCTGGGCCGAGCGATTCACCGCGGCCGGGCTGCCGATCGTCGGCGACGACATCAAATCCCAGGTCGGGGCAACCATCACCCACCGAGTGCTGGCCAAGTTGTTCGAGGACCGTGGCGTCGTGCTGGACCGGACCTACCAGCTCAACGTGGGCGGCAACATGGACTTCAAGAACATGCTGGAGCGCGACCGGCTGGAGTCGAAGAAGATCTCCAAGACCCAGGCCGTCACCTCCAACATCGACCACGATCTCGGCGCCCGGAACGTGCACATCGGACCGTCCGACTACGTCCAGTGGCTGGACGACCGCAAGTGGGCGTACGTCCGGTTGGAGGGTCGTGCGTTCGGCGACGTGCCGCTGAACCTGGAGTACAAGCTCGAGGTGTGGGACTCCCCCAACTCCGCCGGGGTGATCATCGACGCGATCCGCAGCGCCAAGATCGGCCTCGACCGAGGCATCGGCGGACCGCTGCTGTCCCCCTCGTCCTACTTCATGAAGTCGCCGCCCGAGCAGCACGACGACAACACCGCACGAGAGCTGGTCGAGAAGTTCATCCGGGGCGAGGTCGAGCGGTAACCCCTATCGTGGTCGGCGTGGACCTTCCGGTGATGCCGCCCGTCAAACCGATGCTGGCCAAGTCAGTGCCGACGATCCCCACCGGGGATTTGTCGTACGAGCCCAAGTGGGACGGGTTCCGCTCGATCGTCTTCCGCGACGGGGACGAGGTGGAGATCGGCTCTCGCAACGAGCGGCCGATGACTCGCTACTTCCCTGAGCTGGTCGAGGCTTTGCGGGCAAACCTGCCGCAGAAGTGCGTGCTGGACGGCGAGATCGTCGTCGTCCGTGGCGACCGGCTGGAGTTCGAGGTGCTGCAACAACGGATCCATCCCGCGGCCAGCCGGATCAAACTCTTGTCCGAGCAGACACCGGCCACCTTCGTGGCGTTCGATCTGCTGGCGCTCGGCGACGAGGACTACCTCCAGCGACCGTTCGCGGAGCGACGGGCGGCACTGGAGCAGGCGCTGGCCAGCGCCGAGGCGCCTATTCACGTCACGCCGACCACGCGCGACCCGGCCATCGCGCAGAACTGGTTCGAGCAGTTCGAGGGCGCCGGACTCGACGGTGTGGTCGCCAAGCCGTTGGCCGGGACCTACCAGCCGGACAAGCGGACCATGTTCAAGATCAAGCACCAGCGCACGGCCGACTGCGTGGTGGCCGGCTATCGAGTACACAAGAGCGGTCCCGACACGATCGGCTCGCTGCTCCTGGGTCTCTACAACGACGACGGCGTGCTCACCTCGGTCGGCGTGATCGGCGCCTTTCCGGCAGCCCGGCGCAAGGAGCTCTTCACCGAGTTGCAGCCGCTGGTCACCACCTTCGACGACCATCCGTGGGCCTGGGCGAAGGAGGAAGTGGGCACCCGGACACCGCAGCACTCCGCCGGCAGCCGGTGGAACAACGGCAAGGATCTCTCCTTCGTGCCGTTGCGACCTGACCTGGTGGTCGAGGTGCGCTACGAGCACATGGAGGGGGTCCGGTTCCGGCACACCGCCCAGTTCAATCGTTGGCGTCCGGACCGCGAGCCACGGTCGTGTACGTACGAGCAGTTGGAAGAGCCGGTCAGCTATGACCTTGCCGACATCCTCGGACTCGTGTCGGACTCGCCGGAGCAGTGACGACCAACAGACTTAGACTCAGCGAGTGCCCATGCTCACACTTGCCCTGGTCGTCGACCAGCTGACTGTGATGTTGGGCGGCCGACGGATCCTCGACGGGCTCACTCTCGCCGCGCAGCCTGGTCGGCTGACCGCGGTCCTCGGCCCGAACGGCGCCGGCAAGACCACGCTGATCCGCTGCTGCACCGGACTGCTCAAACCCGACGCCGGATCGGTCACGGTCCTCGGCCAGCCGGCCGGCAATGCTCAGGTCGCGGCGCGCGTCGGACTGATGCCGCAGAGCACCGGCGCCTGGTCCGGCATCAAGGCTGTCGAACTGCTGCACTATCTGGCCGGGCTCTATGCCCATCCCCAGGACGTCGATGCGCTGGTCGACCGCTGCGGGATCGGCCCGTTCGCCAAGACCCCGTACCGGCGCTTGTCCGGCGGCCAGCAGCAGGCCGTCAACCTGGCCGGGGCACTGATCGGACGGCCCGAACTGGTGTTTCTCGATGAGCCGACCGCCGGTATGGATCCGCATGCGCGACGGGCGACGTGGACTCTGCTGACCGAGTTGCGTACGGCAGGCGTCGCGATCGTGCTCACCACCCATGCCATGGACGAGGCGCAGACCCTGGCCGATCAGGTCTACATCGTGGACTCAGGCCGAGTGACGGTGGCCGGCACCGTGGCGGAGCTGACCTCCGACGAGCAGAGTCTCGAGGACGTCTTCTTGACCCATACCCGCAGTGGCCGACACGAGGCGGCACGATGACCGCCACCCTTGATCTCACTCCTGCCCCCGGCGCCGCACCTGCCGGACGCCGGGTTCTCGGTCATGCGCGCACCGAAGCCACTCTGCTGGTCCGCAACGGCGAGCAGTTGCTGCTGGCGCTGGTGATCCCGATCGGTCTGCTGGTGCTTGGCCGGATCATCGGCGGTACTTTCGGCGAGCTATCCGTGCTCGCACCCTCGGTGCTGGCCTTGGCCGTCTGGTCCTCGGCCTTCACCTCGGTGGCGATCGGCACGGGCTACGAACGACGGTACGGCGTGTTGGAGCGGCTGGCCTGCACACCTCTCGGCCGCTCCGGACTCCTGACCGGAAAAGCCTTGGCCACCAGCGCAGTCGTCGCCGGTCAACTGCTGGTGATCGCGGTCGCGGCGCTGGCACTGGGCTGGCGGCCGGAGTTCACACCGGTCGGCGTGCTGCTCGCGGTCTTGGCTGTGGTGCTCGCGGGCGTCGCCTTCAGCGGGCTGGCCTTGGCCTTGGCCGGGCGGCTCCGCGCAGAGGCGACGTTGGCGCTGGCCAATGTGATCTACGTACTGCTGCTGGCCGGTGGCGCGCTGGTGCTCCCCCTGGATCGCTACCCAGGTGCGCTGCAGACCGTGGTCGCACTGCTTCCGACCGCAGCTCTGGGTGAGGGACTGCGCGCGTACGCCGTTGCGGGCGCGCCGCTCTGGCCGCTCTTGTCGTTGCTGATCTGGAGCGGGCTCGGATTGCTCGCTGCCTGGAAGGGATTCCGATGGACGTCGTGACCGCCTCCTCACAGTCGTCCACCGCCGGTCTGCGGCGGTTCGTCACCGGCGAGACCGCGCTCCGTCGCTGGGCCATCGCCTCGTTGGTCGCCAATGCCGTGCTGGTGATCACCGGCGGCGTGGTGCGACTGACCGGGTCTGGGCTGGGCTGCCCGACCTGGCCACGTTGCACCGAGGACTCCTATGTCAACCACCCCGCCCTGGGCATCCACGGGGTCATCGAGTTCGGCAACCGGACGCTGACCTTCGTCCTGATCATCGTCGCCGTGCTGACCTGGATCACTGCGATGCGAGCCCGACTCGATGGCCAGCCGCGCCGCGGTGTGCGCCGGGTCGCGACGGTGATGGCACTCGGCATTCCCGCCCAGGGAGTCATCGGCGGCATCACCGTGCTGACCAAGCTCAACCCCTTCGTCGTGGCCTTGCACTTCCTGTTGTCGATGGTGCTGGTCGCCCTCGGGGTCTGGCTGGTCCGCGCGGCGTACCGGCTGCCTCGGCAACAGGTGCGTCCGGCGGCAAACGTGGTCGTCTGGTTCACCTTCGTGGCGATGTGGATCGGCGTCTGGCTAGGCACGATGACCACCGGCTCCGGTCCGAACGCCGGCGACCTCGAAGCTCGCCGCACCGGCTGGGACATCCTCACCGTCGCCCACCTGCACGCGAACGCGATCTATGTCACGATCGCCGGCACCCTCGTCCTGCTCTGGCTGGTACGCAGCCGCGCCGTCGTACTGTTGCTGCTGGTCGAGCTGGTGCAGGCCGGCATCGGGGTGACGCAGTACAACCTGGGACTGCCGATCGGGCTGGTCGCCGCTCACTTGTTCGGTGCAGCCCTCAGCATCGCGGCAGTCTCGAACCTGCGATTCGCGACGGTCGCCCGATCATCGTGAGTGCCTTGGACACCGCACCGAGGCTGCCGACCTATGCCGATGTCGAGGCGGCCGCGCGTCGGATCGCCGGGGTTGCTCACCGGACGCCCGTCATGACCTCACGCACCGCGAACGAGCGGACCGGTGCCGAGCTGTTCTTCAAGTGCGAGAACCTGCAGCGCAGCGGCGCCTTCAAATTCCGAGGCGCGCTGAACGCGATCCGGTCGCTCCCCGCCGAGCAGCGGGAGCGAGGTGTCGTCGCCTTCTCCTCCGGCAATCACGCCCAGGCTATCGCCTACGCCGGCCAACTGGAGGGCGTCCGGACCGTCATCGTGATGCCCACCGATGCGCCGACCCTGAAGCTCGCGGCGACCAAGGGCTACGGCGGCGAGATCGTGCGCTACGACCGCTATCGGCAGGACCGCGAGGAGATCGGCCGCCAACTCGCCGTCGAGCAGGGCCTGGCTCTGATCCCGCCCTTCAACCACCCGGACGTGATCGCCGGTCAGGGCACCGCGGCCAAGGAACTGTTCGAGGAGACGGGGCCGCTGGACGCGCTGCTCGTCTGCACGGGCGGCGGCGGACTCACGTCGGGCTGCGCCCTGGCCGCGCAGGCGCTCTCGCCCGGCTGCCAGGTGATCGGTGTCGAGCCGCAGGCCGGCGACGACATTCAGCAGTCGCTCGCAGCCGGGCGCATCGTCACCATCCCGGTGCCGAGATCCATCGCCGACGGTGCGCTGACGACGGCGCCGGGATCCCTCACCTTCGCGCTGCTGCAGCAGCTCGGCGTCCGGGTGGTGACGGTGCCGGACGAGGCCCTGATCGAGACCATGCGCTTCTTCGTCGAGCGGATGAAACTGGTCGTCGAGCCGACCGGCTGTCTCGCCGCCGCCGCAGCCTTCTCCGGCGCCGTGCCGGTCGAGAGCAAGCACGTGGGCGTGATCATCTCCGGTGGCAATGTCGATCCGGCAGCGCTCGCGGGCTATCTGACCTGACCTCAGCAGGTCTTCGGGGTGTGCGCGGGATGGAGCCGGCAATGCCGAAGTGAGCCCGCACTCACTGGTGCGCCAGAGTGGCTTCAAGTGACCTGAAGCCACGCCAGCGCACCAGTCGATGAGTCTCAGCCCATGACTCCTCGTACGGCAGCGGCGATTCGCTCGGCGCCGACGCGGCTGGTGACCAGTGTGTAGTGGTTGAGTCCGGGCACGCTCTCCACCAGCACGCGCGACAGCTGGGCGCGCCAATATGACTGCTCGGCGGGCGAGTACAGCCCGGGCTCGACACCCAGGAGTCCCTTGTCCACCAGCTGCAACCGCGCGGGCCCGGAGTAGCCGGCCAGCACGTCATCGCCCGGCGGCCGCTCGAACAACTCGGCGGAGTCCTGGCTCACCGCGTCCGCAGAAACCGACGAGTGCAGCTCGGGCGCCTCCCCGACCAGGTCGTAGTCCAGGTAGGTCTCGATCATCGGGCTCCAGTCGGCGTGCAGGGCCGGATGAGGACGCCAGAAGTCCAGGTACGCCTCGCGGCTCAGGAAGGTCATGCCGAGCCGCTGCAGTGCCGGGCCGAGGCTGGCCGTGACGGCCGTCGCGACGTCCATCTCCGGGGGCAGTTGCAGCGGCAGCCCGCCGTCGATGAGCACCAGACCGGTGACCAGGTCCGGCCGGGTCCGCGCCAGTTCGGCGACCACGAAGCCACCCATCGAATGCCCGGCCAGGACCACCGGGCCACCGCTGACGGCCTCGATGAGGGCCGCTACGTCGGCGGCGTGCCGCGCCATGCCGAAGGGGCCGGGCAGGTTCCGGCTCTCGCCGCGGCCGCGCAGGTCCGGTGCGACCACCCGGCACTCCGGCAGGGCGGCGGCGATCGAGGCCATCGCCAGATGGTTGGAGGTGATGCCATGCACCGCGATGACGACCTGACCATCCTCTGGGCCCCAGCAGCCCACCGCGAGGTCGCCGCCCTCCACCGGGATCGACAACCGGCGATAGTCCGAGGAGATCGACGCGCTCATTGGGCGGTCCACCCACCGTCCATCGTGTAGGAGGCGCCGTTGACCATCGCGGCGTCCGGCCCGACCAGCCAGCCGACCAGCGAGGCGACCTCCCCCGGCTCGACCAGCCGTTTGATCGCGTTGTGGGTCAGCATGATCGTCTCCACCACTTGCGACTCGTCGATGCCATGGATCCGGGCTTGGTCGGCGATCTGCTTCTCCACCAGCGGAGTCCGTACGTAGCCCGGGTTGATGCAGTTGCTGGTCACGCCGTGCGGTCCGCCCTCGAGCGCAGTGACCTTGGACAGGCCTTCGAGCGCGTGCTTGGCGGTGACGTACGCCGATTTGAACTCCGAGGCGCGCAGCCCGTGCACCGAGGAGATGTTGACGATCCGACCGAAGCCGCGCTCGTACATGCCGGGCAGCGCACTCTGGATCAGCCGGAACGGCGTCTCGACCATGATCATCAGCATCTTGTGAAAGATCTCCGGCTCGAAGTCGACGATCGGACTGACCCGCTGGATGCCCGCATTGTTGATCAGCACGTCCACTCGGCCCGGGCCACCGGTCAGCGCATCCGGATCGGACAGATCCACCACCCAGGCGTCGCCACCGATCTCCTGAGCCACTGATTCCGCGCCCGCCGGATCGACATCGGCGATGGTGACCCGGGCGCCGAGGTCGGCCAGCCGGTGGGCGATGGCCGCGCCGATACCGCTCGCGCCACCCGTCACCAGCGCAGTTCGTCCTGTCAGCGGTGGTGTGTCCTCAGCCCTGGTCGTCACAACGGATATCTTGCCGCGCCCACCCCAGCGGTGTCCGGTCTGGTTAGCATCGAGCCGTGACCACCACCCTGCTCCCGGGCATTGCGGCCCGCACCGTCGAGACCGACCGACTCAGCAGCAACGTCCTCTACCGAACCGACTATGCGCCTGGATTCCGGCCGGTCGTCTTCATCCACGGCAACGTGTCCTCGGCTCTCTTCTGGCAGCCGCTGATGCTGTCCCTGCCACCAGAGATCGACGCGTACGCCATCGACCTGCGCGGCTTCGGCGACTCACAGACGGCACCGATCGACGCGGCCCGTGGGCTGTCCGACTTCAGTGACGACCTGGCCGAGGTAGTAGCGGCGCTCGGAGTGGAGCGACCGCACCTGGTCGGCTGGAGCATGGGCGGCGGGGTCGTGCTGCAGTATGCGCTGGATCACCCGGTCGCCAGCATGACGCTGATCTCGCCGGTGTCGCCGTACGGCTTCGGCGGCACCGCGCTGGACGGCAGCCTGCTCACTCCCGACGCGGCGGGCACCGGTGGCGGCGGCGCCAATCCCGACTTCGTCGCCCGGCTGCGGAGTGGCGATCGGAGCAGCGACTCCCCCACCTCGCCGCGCAACGTCTACCTCGGCGCCTACGTGAAGCCGGGCTTCACCAGTGAGCATGACGAGCTGTGGGTGACCTCGCTGCTCAGCACCAAGACAGGCGAGGACAACTACCCCGGCGACCTGGTGCCGAGCGACAACTGGCCCGGATTCGCGCCGGGCGATCGCGGGGTGCTGAACACGATGGCGCCCACCCATCTGAACCTGTCCGGCATCGTCGATCTCGACCCGAAACCGCCGATCCTGTGGATTCACGGCGCCGACGACGTGATCGTCTCCGACACGTCCCTGTTCGACCTCAACTATCTGGGTCAGCTCGGCGTCATCCCCGGCTGGCCAGGGGTCGAGGTCGCACCACCGCAGCCGATGATCGCCCAGACCCGAGCGGTGTTCGACGCGTACGCGGCCAATGGTGGCAGCTACCAGGAGATCGCCGTCCCCGACTGCGGACACTCGGCTCATCTGGAGCATCCCGACACCGTTCGGTCTGCCCTGCTGGAACTGGTCGGTTCTGACAAGCGCGGTTAGCCACCCGGCACGGAGTGGGTACCTGGCGAAGATCCGTTGTCATAGTGCTGAGCTTCTTCGATCACAACGCCCGCTCGTGTCATCACCTCAAGGCCGGACGATCAGGGTTGGGCGTCGGTCATCCGCCCATTCCCGCTGCCGTTCCTTGTCGTGTCTGCAACACTAGGCCGATGATGTCGATCATTTGATCCGCCCGAGTTCGAGAGCTCGGGCAGCGACGGAACCGGCTGCAGACATCGCGTCTGCCCACAGCACATGGACCACCTGGAGGTCGATGTGCCTGTTCTGTTTGCCCCAATCCAGCAGACTCACGCATCACTACGTGGATTCGGATGAGTCGCTGACGATCTCCAGGAGCCCAACAATGTCAGCAAGTTCACCATTTACCTCCCGCGATGGGAACGCCCGCGTCACACTCGACAGGCTGGTCACCGCCGCATCACTCCCGCCAGTCACGTCAACGTACGAACTGGACGAGCAAGGATTCGACAATCGGTTGCTCGTCGGCCGCCTCGCCGACGGCCGACACGTCTTGTTGCGACAAAACTCAGAACCAGGTCCCGCTCCAGTCGCACGCGCCAGATTCTTGGCACGCCATGACGTCGGAGCACCACAGCTGTACGCCGCCGACAATGCGGGCGCTCTGCTTGTCGAGTTCGTCCCGGGCGAGACCCTGGCCGCAATGGCCAAGCGCGAAGCATTGGGAGACCCGATATGGCGGATGGTCGGGAGCGCGTACAGACGGATTCACGCCGTACGGTTCCCGGCACCACTTCGGGGAAACTTCGGCCCACAACGGCTCGAACTGATCCCCGAAGACCCCGTCGCCCTCTTGCATGGCAAGGTTGACCTCGGCGAGGCAGCGGTTCGCGCATATCGGCCAGCCATGCTGCCACTCTTGGACAGGTTTCGAGAACGGATCGACGCCAGGGCAGAGGAATTGCGGGATGAGGCGCCTTGTCTGTCCCACGCCGATGCCAACTTCCACAACCTAGTCGTGGGTGCCGATCGAGTCACCCTGATCGATTGGGACTATCCAAGTGTGCGGTACCCGTTGGAGGAACTCGAAGCCCTCGAAACCCACGCTTACCTCAACGGCGTTCCGGAGCTGCCAGACTCCTTCTTTGCCGGGTACGGTCGCGAGGTCTCTCGGCCGCTGCTCCGCATCCACCGGATCGCCAGCTGCCTAGAAGGATTTCCCTCCAGAGAATGGTCTGACATGGCCGATGACAACCGTAATCCCGAACAGCTCCGAGCCATGCTCAAGGACTGGGCTCAAAAGCAACGTGAGTGGATCTACCGTCTCGAAGACCACCTTGGTCAGACGTGACGGTCATCGCCATCCAGCCGCCAACGCGAGCCAGAGTCACGATCGGCGCCCCGGCTGAACAACTCCCAGGCGACAGTGGTTTGCTAATCCCGACGGTCCAGAAATCACCAAACATCGGCACGGGGATGATCCATGCCGACAGATTCTGCCAGTGCCGGTAACAAGGCTCATGGAAGCGGTCACGAAGCCTGAGTTGGTCAGCTCAGGATCAGGCTGCCGAGAGGTATCTACTGCCTACCTCCTGACCGCGCCGAGGCACGCTGCTTCAACAGCTCCGGCCAAGGGCCAGAAGCGTCCGTGATGGCCTCGTCCAGTGGCCACGATGGAGCAGACTCCACGATGTGCACCAGGGTCCAAGCCACTCCGTGTGAGTCGGTGCCGTCCGTGGAAACAGCCTGACCAACTCCGCAGCCTCCGCATCGGTCACATCTGCAGCGCTGAAGAGTTCGCCGACAAGTTGCACCCAGCGTCCAGCACGGGCAGGCTGGGCCTCCAATTCGCCATCGGTCGGCAAAGGCCTGCGCATAATCAGTTCCTGAACGCCTCGTCGCATGCTCGCCACCGTCACGCTCAAATGCCACGCCGACTCGAGAACTCGAGCATCCTCGAGCACGAACGCCCTGGCTGCTGACCCCCACAAGTCTGACCACGACGAGTCACACGAACGACGCGTGTACGACGCGGAACTCTGAAGTCCACGATGCCAGCCCGGCCCGAATCTCCGCGTCCGTCGCCACAGTGAAGTCAGGCGGCGGCTCGTCTCCCCCAGGGATGTCACCGACATAGAACTCGGCAGCTGAACCGGACACATGAATGCTGCTCCCCGATGTGAGCTCAGCGGTGCAGGAAAACCCACTCCCCGAAAGCTCAGGACGCCAACCCATAACCGCACGCCAGCTCCGCTGTGCTCTCAACTCGGTTCGCCACTGGAATTGGGTCACACCGGAAATCGCGACGACTGCTGTGTTGCCCATCTCCAACTCCACAGCACCTCTACAGTCGAGCAGCAACCAGACCGACGACGTCGTTGCGTCCATCTTGACATCGATCAGCGCCGCCTCCAGCAAAGCATCACAGTCGGTCAGAGCATCAGCCTCAGGCATCGCAGCCAGTGACCAACGCCCATCCCACCTCAGCAGATCCTCGATAATCACGGCTGAAACTCCCAGTGCCACCACGGGTCGGATTTCCCGACAGTCTGCCCTGTGTAGGGGTTGATCGTCTGCCCCCCACTATTCAGATACGAGGCGTATCCATCGGGCTTCGGATACTTGCCGCCTATGACGGGATCCATGATCCGAACATCAGAGGCAGCCTCACTCAGGCCGTGCCCACCACTTCCTCCGCGGAAGATGAAGCCTTTCCCGCTTTCTACCGGGAATGGTCCCTCAGCCCCCTTCGGAACAATAACTGTCTCACCGTTGGGTTTCACGATGAAATCCGGTGAGACATCACAACTATTATGCACCCGAATCCAGTGCTCACCTACCCCGACGTGGTAGTTGTGCAGGTCCTCGACGTGCAGGTTGTACACCGTCGCGGTCTCACCGGTGGGCACCACCTCGATCACCTTGGCCGCGATCCCCTCCGGATCGACCAAGAGATCACCGGAGACCAGCGACCGAACCGGAACCCAACCCTTGCCCTCGACATAGAACGGATGCTCGGCAGTCGAGGTGACCGCGCCCGCCGAGGTCTCCACCACGTACGTCTCCACCTCGTCGTGGACGTAGGTGTCCACCACCGGCTTCGCGTACGTCTCACCGGTCGTCGGATCGGCCGCGAGCACCTCGTCGCCGACGACGATCTCCTCGATGGGCTTGGACGACCCGTCGCCGAGCAGCACCTGGGTGCCCGCGACAAAGCACGCTGACCCGGTGACCTTGGTGAACACTCCGCCGGCGGCGCCACCGGTCACCCCACCGGCCAGCATCCCACCCCCGGTCGCTTGCGCGAATCCGGCCACGGTGAGCGGCTGACCCGAGGTCGCATAGCTCAAACCGCCGGACACGCCGCCGTCGGCCATGCCCGCCGCCGCACCAGTCAGCATGTTGCGGCCGAAGCAGTTCAGCCCGGTCCGCATGCCGGCCCGAGCGACCGCGACGCCCGCTCCCCCACCGGCCAGACCGGCCACCCCGCCGATCGCACCGTCCACGGCGACCCGGCCCCAGTCGACCGAGCCGTTCTGGGCCTTCTGCATCCCCGCCGACGCACCGGCCGACAACAGCGCGCCGCCGATCATCGCCGCACCGATCGGACCGCCGACCCCGGTGGCCATCACCAGGACGCCACCGACGATCAGCGCACCGGCGGCGATGTACTCCCAGTTGTCCTTGACCCAGTTCGTCGCCGCCGAGGCGGCGTTGCGGAGCGAACCGTTGTTGGAGTCCCGGTATGCCTGCAGCTCGGCGTCGGTGACCGGCCGCAGTCCCCACGGGTCGGACGCGTTCAGCGGATCGTTCCCGGCGAAGCTGTACGGATTGCCCGCCCAACCGGCGCCCGGCACCGGCGGCAGCGGATCGGTCGACAAGAACCCCCGGGCCGCCGGGTCGTACACCCGCGCCTGCAGCCATTCCAGTCCGTCGACCAGCAGACCGCCCTGCCCACCCAGCATCACGCCCGCCAGCAGTCCGGGCGGCGCCGCCTCGGCCGGCACGTCCCAGGGATCGGTCCCACCGGGCCGAGGGCGCCAATCCGGAGCAAGCCAGTGCGCTTGCGACGGACCGTCGGGCAGCACCCCGGTCAGCGGGCCGAACCCCGCCAGCGACACGTCCCCGACTCGTGCCAGGGTCGGCACCGCGGCCGCCGAGTCCCACAGCACCGGCGCGTCGTCCACGTCGGCCAGTTCGCCCAGTGCGTCCACGGTCAGCCGCTGGGTCCGCGCCGAGACGGAGTCGCCGACATGGCTGATCGTGGTGATCGAGGACAGGAATCCCCGCGGATCCCAGGCGAAGCGCCGCTCGCCGGCCGGCCCGGCCTCACGGACCCGACGACCCGCGGCGTCGTAGCCGAACTCGGTGCGGCCGTCTCGGTCACGACGGGCAAGCAACTGGCCGGCTGCGTCGTAGTCGTACGTGGTGACGACCCCGTCGGCGTTTTCACGGACCAACCGGCCGGAGGCATCGTACGCATAGCTGGTGACCGACCCGTCGCTCCGGCGCGCCTCGATCAGCTGGCCAGCGGCGTCATAGCCGTACGCAGTGCGCACGCCGTCGGTGGTCTCCGCCAGCACCCGACCAGCGTCGTCTCGTTCGATCTCGGTGCGCTGAGTGACACCCTCCCGGCTGACCTCGAGCCCGATCACAGCACCGCCGCGCCAGGTCCACGACGCATACAGACCCGGTGCCGCCATCGACACGATCCGCCCGATCGCGTCCCGCTCGATCACCGCCCGACCCAGCCCCGGTGCCTGGACGGCGGCCACTCGACCCGCTGCGTCGTACTCGTAGCGGGTCTGCTCGCCGTGGATGCCGGTGAACGAGGTCCGTCGGCCATCGCCGTCGTATGCCCAGGACAGACCGACGCCGCCGCGGCTACGCCGGACCAGCTGGCCGGCCGCGTCCCAGACCAGCTCGTGGACGGTCTCCCCCTCTCGCACCCGCATCGTTCGCTCCGCGAGATCCCGTTCCACGCTGGAGAGCACTGTCCCGTCCGCGATCGTGTCGCGCAGCCGGCCGGTCGCGTCGTACGTCCACGAAAGCGTCGCACCGGTGGGATCCACGCGCCGGGTCTGCCGGCCCGCCGCGTCATAGCTGTAGCGGGTGGTTCGGCCGAGCGGATCGGTCTCGGTGAGGACGCGGCCCATCGGGTCGAAGGAACGCTCGGTGCGGGCACCCAGCGGGTCGACGGTGGCCACGCACCGTCCGGTCGGGTCGTAGTCGAAACGGCTCACACCGCCGAGTGCGTTGACCACCTCGACCAGCTGTCCCGCCGCGTCATAGCGGAACCGGCGTCGGCCGTACCAGGCGTCCGAGCTCCAGGTCAGCCGGCCGGCCGCGTCATAGCCGAAGCGGGAGGTCCCCTTCCCGGGCTCGGACCGCTCGGCTAGCCGGCCTGCCGCGTCGTACCGCGTGTGGACCTGCTCACCGGTCGGCCACAGCTCGCTCACCACCCGGCCATCGGCGTCATAGCCGAGTTGATAGCGCGAACCGTCGGTGTCGATGATCGCGGAGCGCCGACCGCAGGCGTCGTAGTCGTAGTGGAAGGTGGACCCCATCGGGTGGGTGATGTGCACCGGCCTGCCGGCGCGGTCCCGCTCGATCCGGGTGACTCCGCCAGTCGCGTCGATATGCTCGATCAACCGACCGCAGCGGTCATAGCGATTCGAGGTGGGTGCCCCGTCCGGGCCGGTCTCGACGACGGTGCGACCCAGCGCGTCGTACTCCGCGGTGGTCCGTGACAGCAGATCGCCGGCCTGCACCGGGCGTCCGGCCGGATCGCGCTCGATGCTGCGGAGCACACCGGTCGCATCGCTGGTCCGGGCGAGTCGACCATCGACGTCGTAGTCCAGCCGCCAGCTCCCGCCGGCGGCGTCGGTGACACCGACCAATCGCGACATGGCGTCATGGGCGAAGGTCCAGGTGGTGCCGTCCGGCAATTCCACCTGGGCCCGGTTCCCCAGATCGTCGTAGGTCGAGCCGACGGCACGGCCGAGCGGGTCGATGGTCCGCTGCTGCTCACCGTGGCTACCGTGCTCGATGGTGGTCCGGCCGCCCGTGGGATCGGTGACCGCAGTCAGGCGACCGCCAGCGGTGTGCTCGAAGCGCCACATCCCGCCCTCGGGATCCTGCCGGGACAGCAGCGGACCGGTGCCGTCATAGCGGAAGGTCGTCCGGTGGCCGAGCGGGGTGATCGCCGCCGTCACCCGGCCCAGCGCATCCCGCTCCAGCCGCGCCACATTGCCGTCGGCGTCGATGGTGGCGACCAGGTCGCCACGACGGTCGTACTCGAACCGGACTGTGACGCCCTCGGGATCGACGACTTCCTGCAACAGACCGCGGTCCCAGTGCAGCCGCGTGATGCCGCCTTCGGGATCGGTGACCCGGATCGGGTTGCGGCCCGGTCCCTCGTAGTCATAGCGAGTCACCGCGTCGGTATTGGTTCGACCGGTGTCGGTTTGGTCGGTGTTGGTCACCGTGACCTCGACGACACGATCCAACTCGTCGTACGACCACGCGAGGTCAGCGCCGGTGGGGGTGACCTGGCGGATCCGGCGACCGCGCTCGTCGTAGAACATCGACAGTGTTGCGCCGTCGCGCTGGGTGACCAGCACCGGGTTGCCGTACCGGTCGTAGCTGGTGGACTGACGGTGTCCATCGGCGTCGATGACGCCGATCAGCCGGCCACGCCCATCCGCGATCCAGGTGTTGGCGCGGGTCTCGTCGGCGTCGGACACCTCGGTCACCCCGCCCGGCAGGTAGACGAATCGAGTGGTTCGCCCGAACGGTGACCGCTGACTGATTACCCGGGCATATTCGTCATAGGTGTTCTCGGCCTCGACCACCCCGTCGGCGTCGATCACCGCCTCGATCAGGTCGGCCTCGTTCCACCGGTAGTGTCGATGCCGTTGCGGGCCGGTCGCTGCGACCAGTCGACTCGCATCGTCGTAGTCATACCGGACCTGCCGACCGTCGTCGGCACTCACCCCGACGACTCGGCTCGACTCGTCGTCCCATTGCAGTGAGATCCGGCGGCCGAACTCATGGGTCAGGGTCGTCAGCCGGCCCGTGCTGTCGTAGTCGAACTCGACCACGGTGCCCGGCCCGGTGCCGATCCGAGCCGGGCGGCCGTCGGCACGAAGCTCCCAGCGCAGCCCGGACGAGTTGGTCACCCGGAAGCCGGCTTCTCGGGTGTCTGCTCGCGTCAGCCAGAGGTTCTCCCCCACGGCCCGGTCCCAGCCCGCGCCCAGGCGCGGAAAGACGACCTCACGACCGTCGGGCAGTCGCAACCGCGCCGCTTCGGCATCGACCTGGAGACCGGACTCGGTCCAGGAGTTCCAGCCTGTGCCGAATGCGCCAATCGTTGCGTTCATCGAGTTGTAGCTGCGGATCAGCTGGAGCGCTGTCGCCGGCCCGGTGAACGTGAGGTCGCACTCGGTCTCGGTGAAGTTGCCGGTCGAGGTGTTGACCGGATCATTGGCGTAGCCGGTCGTCGGCGGGCTGCCGTACGCGGTCGGCGGGTCGATCTGGATGTCGCGGCGACTGGCGGAGATGTGGTTGGCACGGAGTGCAGCCTCGATCGTCTGGTTGGACAGACTCGAGACGTTTCCCTCACCGCCGGCTTTGGCGAACGCGTCGGCGACCGTGATCGCCCAAGCCGCGTCCTCGGCATTCAGCCGGAGCCACTCGCGCAGTCCTTGGATCGGTCCGCTCGCATCGAGTTTCGCCCAGCCGCAAGAGACGACGAAGTCGTCACACTGTCGTTCGAGCCGACCTGCCGAGCCCGAGAGTTGCTCGTCGCCGCCCTTGCTGCTGGTCGCGAAGCTGCGCAGGTCAGCGGGACGGGCCGACGACGTACCTCCGCCGGCGCCTCCACCACTGCCCGGGGCCGGAGTCTGTCGACTACCTCGAGAGGGCTGAGGCACCGATGCGCGCGGTCCCGAATCGGACAAGGTCACCGCCGGCGGGTCCTCCTCGCCGGTGATGTGCTCCTGGATCCACTTCTCGAACCCGTTCCGATTGGCCTGCCGCTCCGCCCACGCGCGTGCGGTGGCACGGCGCTGGTTCTCCTCGCGCGCCGCCTGCTCCACCTTCTCGATCTCGGTGGCGACCTGGCGGAGTGTGCTCACGACCTCATCCAGGTCGGTCAGCTGGGTCCGGCCGTTCTGCCGGAAGACGTCGGAGAAGTGACCCCGGAAGTCGTTGAGCCCGGTGGTACGCCAGGTGGCTCGCGATCCGCGTTGCCCGGAGACGGTCGTGGCCTCGGCCCGAAAGGCTCGCTTCACCGCCGACGACACGGCGAAGTCGAAATCGACGTCCGGCATCGCCTTCAAGGAATCGATATTGGCCGTGCTCACATCCACGTCTGCGCAGGTCCCGTCATCTCTTTGCTACGAACACCGCACCTTAGTCGGACTATGGGTCAGGCGCCGATCCGAGCCGTCTCAGAAACTGGTGCGGCCCGTGGCCGCGGTACCGAGCACCACCGACGCCCCGTGCGCAAGCAGCGTGGCGTCTGTCGTGACGGCGACGGCCTCGAAGCCCAGCTCTCGCAGCCGCTCCGCCCGTTGGAGATCGCCGGCAAAGGCACCTGCCCGCCGGCCCGTACGCCGCGCGGCCGCAACGATCGAAGGAAGTGGATCGCTGGGCCCGTCGGCTGCCAGCAGTGCCCGCAGCTCGATGCCCAGACCGATGGAGAGGTCGAAGGGCCCGACGAGAACTCCGGCCACCCCCTCGACGGCGAGGATGGACTCCGCCGCCTCGACTCCCGCATGGGTCTCGAGCATCACCCAGAGTTCGGTGCGCGACGCCGCCAAGGAGACGGTCTCGCCGCCCCACAAACCGGCAAGTGGGCCCCAGCTACGACCACCCAGTGGCGGATAGTGCGCGGCGCGCACCGCCGCTTCGGCTTGCTCCACGGTCTCGATCATCGGAACGATCACGATGTCGGCACCGGCATCAAGGGCTCTTCCGATGCCAGCACTAGAGAGCTCGGCGACCCGCACCGCGACCGGCGGCCGCGCCGGAAGCACGGCCAGTGCCCGCATGGTGGCGACGATCGCCGCGTCGTCGAACGCCCCGTGCTGCGCGTCGAGGCAGAGCCAGCCGAACCCCGTCTGCGCGATCTGAACCGTGGTCAGCGGTTCGCCGAGCATGCACCACGCGCCGTCTGCACGGCCGGTCTCGAGCACGGGCATATCGACCTTCCGTCTGGGACTGCTAGGAGCAACCGCAGGAACAGCGTAAGTGTTGTCTGAGCGGGCCGAACGCGCCCGAGCGGGTCGACGAGGTGCCGTGGAGATCTTCGTCGACATCGTCAAGCAGGGTTGAGGTCGGGTCTCAACTTCCCCAGTAGCAGTTGCGGAACCTCGCTGAGGTCGTCGATCACATCGGCCGGCCGGTACGCGTCCGGGTCGGTACGCAGATGCGCCACACCGTACGCGGCGTTGGTCACGAGCACCGGCCGCATGCCGGCCGACTTGGCCCCGAGGTGCTCGCCGCTGCCTCCATCTCCGACGAACCAGCATTCAACGGGATCCACGCCCAGCTGGTCGGCGATGTCCAGATAGCCCGCAGGATGCGGTTTTCGCTGACCGGTCACGGCCGAGAACGACACCCCGTCGACATGGCTCGGCCACATCGTCTCGGTCCAGACCTCCGGCAACTCCGAGCTGCAGTCGGTGAGCACTCCGATCCGACAACCCCCGTCGCGCAACTGGGCAAGGACCGCCACGGCGCGTGGGTGCGGCGCGGCGAGGTCTTGGTATGACTGCAGGTGGACCGTGAGCGCGTGATCGAGTGTCCGGTCGTCCACGTCACAGCCGCATTGCCGAGCCAGGTGCTTCAGCGTGGAGCGGGTGTCACCGAACTCACCTCGGCATCGCCGATCGAACGACTCCGACGTCGCTGCCCAATAGCTCGCGGCATCCACACCAAGTGCCGCCGCCGTGGTCTCGATGACCGTACGACGGCCGTTCTCCCGCGCCGGGTCGGTGAGCGTGCCGTAGAAGTCGAACACGACGGCGTGCGGCGGCGCAGATGTCGTCATGGTCGCCAAGGTTCGCCGGAGGATCGGGGAAAGGTCAAGTACGTCACGATCCCGCTGGCTACGTAGAGGCCGGCCGCGACGAGCAGTACGCCGGTGACACCGAACTGCCCGCTCACCGCCGCCGCCGCCGCGGAGCCGATGGTCATGGCTGCCGCGTTCGTGGTGCCGAACGATCCGAACACTCGCCCGAGGTAAGCGTTCGGGATGCTGGTCTGGATCGTGGTTTGGATTGAGGCGCCCCACACGACGGCTGCGATGCCGAGAAGTCCCGCTGCCACCAGAGCAACCGGGACCCGCGGAACCAGGACGATCCCGGCGACCAGCCCGCCGGCGACCACCGCGGTGCCAGCGAGTCGGTGCAGTTGTGGTACCTGCCCCAGCGGACCCGAGAAGAGACCGCCGAGTAGTCCTCCTATTCCGCGGGCGGCGACGAGCAGCCCGAAGGTCATCGCGGCGTCAACGAAGTTCTGCGCTACGAAGGGGGCCAGCAGTGCGAAGAACATCGAGTCGCCCAGCAGCACGATCGCCGCCGCGACGAACACCACGACGACCGCAGGCGACCCATGGACCAGCCAGAGCCCGCTCAGCCACTCACCGACGAACCTATGACGGACCGATTCCGTCGGCGGGTGTGCGACCAGGGCCGGGCGTCCTGTGCCGCGGATCAGCCAGATCAACATCGCGGCAACGAGATACATGCTGACGTTCAGCGCGATCACGCCGGAGATCCCGGCGAATGCGGCGACCACGCCACCGATCGCCGGCCCGATGATCCGAGCGAGATTGTCGTTGAGGGCATTCATCGAGTTCGCGGGCAGCAACTGATCCCGCTCGACCAAGGTCGGCAGCAGGGCGTTCTCCGCCGGGCCGACCACCAAACCCGCCATCGACACCAGGACCACCGACAGGTAGACGATCCACAACGTCGATGACGATGTGCCCACCAGAGCGGGAATCACGAGCGGGAGTGTCAGCACCGCCATCGCCACGTTGGCCGTTACCAGAACGCGCCGCCGCTGCCATCGATCGACCAACACCCCAGCCACCGAGGTGAACAGTCTCGGGGCGAACTGTGCCGTCGCGATCACCCCGGCCGCGGCCGTCGAACCCGTCTGCTGGAAGACGAACAACGGCAGCGCGATCAGCATCGCCCACATGCCGGTGTAGGAAGCCAGGCCACCGAACCACAGCAGTGAGAAGTCGCGCGAGCGAAATACGGCGAGCCCTGCCGCGACACCGCGCTCCACGCTGCCTTCCCTCCACAGCCCTAGTGCTTCCGTACGTTTTGTACAGAATGATCGGATCGTACACTGGTTGCATGGTGGTCGAGATCCCGGTGACTGAAGCCAGGGCCCAGTTCGCGGAGCTGGTCAATCGGGTGGGATACGGCGGTGAGGAGATCGTGCTCACCCGCCATGGCAAGGCTTTGGTGGCGCTGGTGCCGGCAGCAGCCCTTCGCATCCAGTCCGGCGCAACCGACGAGATCATCCTGGACCTGACCTCGACGCGAGACCCCGCCGGAACCGACTTCGGCCTGGCAGCTCAGCAGGGCTACCCACCGCCACGCGCCAACGGGTGAGTTCTGGTCACTGGTCCACCGCTGACGTGGACCAGTAACCAAAAGTTGTGCGAGTTGGGCCGGTAGGTCCTACGACGGAGCGGCCAAGTCAACCAGCAGTTCAGTGTCCCTGCGGACCCGCTCTCGGTAGAGGTCGAACCAATCCCCGCCGGCGCGGTGCTCGTACGCCAGTGCACCAACATTGTGCAAGATCCGGTAGCGAGCCAATGTCCGGTGGAGCGTCGGAGTCAGCTCGATGCCATAGCCGGCACTGAACGCCTGGAGTGCTTCCGGACCACTCATCGAGAGTCTGGCCAGGTCCACGAGAGGATCGCCCACGCCCGCGTCGCCCCAATCGATGATGCCGGCGAGCCGCATCTGGCCCCCGTCCTCCAGGGCGAACAAGTGGGCGGGCTTCAAGTCGTTGTGCAGCAGCACTCCCTGGCCCCGATAGCCGAGCACCTCCTCCACCGCGACACAGTCACGGGCGGCAACTGCCAGCCGAGCGTCGATGACGCCGGCAGTGACCAACTCCGGAAGTCCCGACAGTTCATCCAGGACATACTCTCGCCACGAGTCGAAGCGGCCCCGGGCCCGGTGTCCATCGGCTTCGACGATCAGCGGACCCCAGCCCGGCAGCTGCTGAGCATGCACGTGACGAATCGCGCGTCCGGCCTCGCCGAAGATGACAGGAGCATCGCTCGGCACGCCGGGCAGGAAGCTCAAGATCAACACCGCCACACCCGCGTCACCATGGTCCTGTTCGAGAGAGACGACCTCCGGCACCGGGACCCCGATCCGGGCGAGTCGTCGGCAAGCCCAGGCTTCGGCGACCATCTCCGAGCGAGGCCCGATCTTGACGATGAACCGCCGGTGGTCGGCTGCCCGGACCAGGTAGTCCAGATTCGCGACAGATCCCGGCAACGGGACCAGTTCGGTCGCGGGCGAACCGACCACGGTGGAAATGAACTCCGCGAGCGCACGTTTGTCTGGTTCCGTCGGCACCTGCGAACCGTAGCGCCGTCGTCGATAATCGCGTGGTGGTCTTCGAGCGCATGTCGGCGGCAGATGTCGATGAGCTTCGTGGCTTCCTCCACGAGGTCGATCTGACCTTGGCCGGTCTCGACGCCCCGACCGTACGACTCTGGGTCGAGCGCAGTGACAGCGGCCAGATCATCGGTAGCACCGGATTCGAGCTCAGCGAGAACCGAAATCATGCCTTGATTCGCAGCGTCGCGGTTGCTCCGCTGCACCGCACTGCTGGGGCGGGCACCCGGCTCGCGCGGTACGCCATCGAGCAGGCGAATGCCGCCGGGGCAACCCGCGCCTGGCTCTTTTCCCGCCGGTCGGGCCCGTTCTGGCAGAAGCTCGGCTTCACCGGCGCCGATCGACATGAGCTCGCAACAGCGCTCCCGAACACCTATCAGGTCCAGCTGTTCATCGAAAGCGGCCAACTCGACCGCGAAGTCGCCTGGTCGCGGGCGCTCTGCGACTGCGGCTGAGGAGCCCTTCTGGGAGGATTTCCTGCAAGGTGAGCGCCACCCAACAAACAGTTGCGCGATGCAGAGCACGCTTGGGCCGATTCAAGTACCAGTCAAGGAAGGCGGCCGCCGAGGGGTCGAGTCAAGAGCGAAGGGACCGCCGGTTACTTGGCGGGCGGTCAAAGCAGCCAGGCGGTGCGGTTGACACCATCCCAGCGGCGACACCCCGACACCTTCGTGAGGAGAGGCCGATCGGCCGTCGGACTGAGTGCGGTCAAGGCGTCGCCGATCCGATCGACCAGGATGCGCCGTGCCACCGTTACGTGAGGACTCCAGCGGCCCGGCCCGAACTGCCCGGCCGCCTCAGCTCCGCAGATCTCCGCCACCCGCGTCTGCAGGCAGAGCAAGGCGAGCGAGGGCGTCACCTGGCGTACCAGGATCACTCGGCCCCGACGCGGCCCGAAGATCATCAAAGCGCCGATGCAGACTTCGAGATCCAAACTGTCCAGCACGCCCGACAATGCCGGCTCCCGCTCGGGTGACAGATCATCGGCAGCAAACAAGGTGATGTGCGGACGTACGGACGCCGGTGGCGGCTTCGCCAGGCCCGCGTCAGCGAGCAGTTCCCATTGATGACGGATCGTGCTCTCAGCCTGCTCATCCAGCAGCAGCTCGACTGATTGCGCCATGACCGCGCAGATCAGCGCAGCAGCGGATCGATCGCGGCGGCGACGAAGATCAGAGCCAGATACGAGTTCGACCAGTGGAACAGCCGCATCGGCTTCAAAGCGGCATCCCGGAGCCCGGCATTGGCACGGCGCAGCAGGCCAATGGACTCCCAGATCAAAGCGGCCCCGGCAACAGCGGCGACCAGCGGATAGAGCCAGCCGGTCGGCGCCACGGGCCACAGGGTGAGCGACACCAGCACGGTCACGACCGAGTACGCGAGGATCTGCCGGGCCACCACGGGCGCCTCGCGGACCACCGGCAGCATCGGCACACCGGCCCCGGCGTAGTCCTCGCGGTAGCGCAGCGCGAGCGCCCAGGTGTGCGGCGGCGTCCAGAAGAATACGATCGCGAACAGCAGGAAGGGCGCCAGCGCGATCGAGTTGGTCACCGCCGTCCAGCCGATCAGCGGCGGGAAGCAGCCGGCGATACCGCCCCAGACGATGTTCTGCCACGTCCGCCGCTTCAAGATCATCGTGTAGACGAACACGTAGAACACGTTCGCGGTCAGCGCCAGCAGTGCCGACAAGACATTGACCAGATAGCCCAGCCAGAGCGCCGATGCCAACCCGAGCACGAAGCCGAAGGCGGTGGCGGCCGCCGGCGAGACCACGTGCCGCGGCAGCGGCCGGCGCCTGGTCCGACGCATCTGCTCGTCGATATCCCGGTCCAGCACGCAGTTGAAGACGTTGGCGCTCGCCGCCGCAAGACAGCCGCCGATCAGCGTGTTCAGCACCAGCAACAGCGGCGGAATGCCACCCGCCGCCAGGAACATCGCCGGCACCGTCGTCACCAGCAGCAGTTCGATGATCCGCGGCTTGGTCAGCGCGACGTAGGCCGACAAGACATCACGCGCCCGGACGGAGCCGCGCGTCGATGCCTCTGGAGCGACCGGCTCAGGTGCCATCGCGCCGTCGCTCGACGTCGAGCCGGACACGTCGATGCTCGTCACCAGCGCAGTCTCTCTCGTCTCCTCGAGGCTGCCGGACCGGGGGTGGAACGACAGTCGTGGCTGAGTCTAGAGCCCAGCAGGCAGATTCTCACCTTCGCGGCTCACCTCACCCCATCACCGCCTCCCATCTCAGCCGAGAACGAGCCCCGATGCGCTCGCCGCCAGCGTCTCGGTAGGCTGCGGTTGACGTTGCCTTGCCTATGCACCGCCGACGACGGATCCGCGTGCCCCACCTCGGAAGGACTTCAGACGTGAACCCTCGCCAAGCCACTGCCCCGATTCTCCCGGACGGCTGGTCCGATCTCGATATCACCGCCATCGACACGGTGCGCCTGCTGGCGGCCGATGCGGTGCAGAAGGTCGGCAACGGCCATCCCGGAACGGCGATGAGCCTGGCCCCGGCCGCCTATCTGCTCTACCAGAAGGTGATGCGGCACGACCCGACCGACCCGGAGTGGACCGGCCGCGACCGGTTCGTGCTCTCCTGCGGTCACTCCAGCCTCACCCAGTACATCCAGCTCTACCTCGGTGGCTTCGGATTGGAGCTGGATGACCTCAAATCGCTGCGTACGTGGGGATCCAAGACTCCGGGCCATCCCGAGTACGGGCACACCGCCGCCGTCGAGATCACCACCGGACCGCTGGGTCAGGGCGTCGCCAACGCCGTCGGCATGGCCATGGCCTCCCGTCGCGAGCGCGGTCTGCTCGATCCCGATGCGGCGCCGGGCGAGTCCCCGTTCGATCATCATGTCTATGCGCTGTGCTCGGACGGCGACTTGGAGGAAGGTGTCTCCGGCGAGGCCTCTTCGCTGGCGGGCACGCAGCGACTGGGCAACCTGACCGTCATCTACGACAGCAACCAGATCTCCATCGAGGACGACACCAACATCGCCTTCACCGAGGATGTCGGCGCGCGTTATGCGGCGTACGGCTGGCATGTCCAGACCGTCGACTGGACCAGCGACGACACCAGCTATGTGGAGGACATCGCAGCCCTCGACGCGGCCGTCGCGGCGGCCGGCGCGGTCACCGATCAGCCGAGCTTCATCGTGTTGAAGACCGTGATCGCCTGGCCGGCACCGACCAAGCAGGGCACCGGCGGCTCGCACGGCTCGGCTCTGGGCAACGACGAGATCGCGGCCACCAAGGAACTGCTGGGCTTCGATCCCGAGCAGGTCTTCGAGGTGCCCGACGAGGTCCTCGCCCACACCCGTGGACTGATCGACCGAGGTCAGGCAGCTCACGCGGAGTGGCAGAAGTCGTACGACGCCTGGGCTGCGGCGAATCCGGCCGGCAAGGCGCTGCATGATCGGCTCGTCGCCCGTGCGCTGCCGGAGGGCTGGCGGGACGCGCTGCCGACCTTCCCGGCGGACGCCAAGGGGGTCGCCACTCGGGCCGCCTCCGGCAAGGTGCTCAGCGCCCTGGCCGACACGCTTCCCGAGCTGTGGGGTGGCTCCGCCGACCTGGCGGGCTCGAACAACACGACCATGGACGGTGAGCCGAGCTTCCTGCCGCTGGACCGGCAGTCGAAGAAGTTCCCCGGCAACCCGTACGGCCGGACTCTGCACTTCGGCATTCGCGAGCATGCGATGGGCTCGATCATGAACGGCATCGCGGTGCACGGGGGAACCCGCCCGTACGGCGGCACCTTCCTCGTGTTCAGTGACTACATGCGCGGCGCGGTGCGCCTGTCCGCCCTGATGAAGCTCCCCGTCACCTACGTCTGGACCCACGACTCCATCGGCGTCGGCGAGGACGGCCCGACCCACCAGCCGATCGAGCATGTGGCAGCGCTGCGGGCGATCCCCGGTTTGGACGTGGTCAGGCCGGGCGACGGCAACGAGACCGCCGCCGCTTGGGCCGCGATCCTGGAGCACAACGACCGGCCCGCCGGCCTGATCCTCACCCGGCAGAACCTGCCGACCTTCCCGCGGGGCACCGACGGCTTCGCCGACACCTCGGGAGTGGCCAAGGGCGCCTACGTCCTCAAGGACAGCGAAGGCACCCCGGACGTCATCCTGATCGGCACCGGCTCTGAGGTCCAGCTGGCCGTGGCGGCCGCGGAGCAACTCGCGGAGCAGGGCATCGCGGCGCGCGTAGTGTCGATGCCGTGTCGGGAATGGTTCGACGAGCAGGATCAGGAGTACAAGGACTCCGTGATCCCGCCCGAGGTGACCGCCCGAGTCAGCGTCGAGGCCGGTATCAGCCAGGGCTGGCGCGACGTCGTCGGCGACGCGGGGCGGATCGTATCCATCAACCATTACGGCGCGAGTGCCGCTGGTGGCCTGCTGTTCACCGAGTTCGGCTTTACTCCAGAAGCCGTGGTCACGGCAGCCCAGGAGAGCCTGGCCGCCGCCACCGAGACCACAGCCGCCACTGCCGCAGCGGTCAACGAGGCCGCCAGTGGACCGGTCGGCACTGCCGACACCGAATAGGCTCCCGGGCCCCCATCACCAGCTGACCTCCCCACCGGATCCCCGGACTCGGCCAGCAGAACAGGAATCGAGGAAAGACATGAGCGAACGACTGAAGGCCCTCGCCGATGCGGGTGTCTCCATCTGGCTGGACGACCTGTCACGAGACCGGCTGACCAGCAACAACCTGGCTGACCTGGTCGCCAACTCGTCGGTCACCGGCGTCACCACCAACCCGACGATCTTCGCGGGCGCGCTGTCCAAGGGCGATGCCTACAACGCCCAGACCGCGGAGCTGGCCGCCCGGGACAGCACCGTTGAGGACACCATCAAGGCCCTCACCACCGACGATGTCCGCAATGCCTGCGACGTTCTGGCGGCCACCTCGGCTGCGACCAACGGCGTCGACGGGCGGGTGTCGATCGAGGTCGAGCCCGGTCTGGCCCGCAACACCGAGGCGACCATCGCCCAGGCACAGGATCTGTGGAAGATCGTCGACCGGCCCAACGCGCTGATCAAGATCCCGGCGACCCTCGAGGGTCTGCCGGCGATCGCAGCGGTCACCGGTGAGGGCATCAGCGTCAACGTCACGCTGATCTTCTCTCTGGAGCGCTACGCCGGCGTCATCGACGCGTACCTCACCGGGCTGGAACAGGCCGCAGCCAATGGCCACGACCTGTCCAAGATCCACTCGGTCGCCTCGTTCTTCGTGTCCCGGGTGGACACGGAGGTGGACAAGCGGCTCGCGGCCATCGGCACCGACGAGGCTCTGGCGCTCAAGAGCAAGGCAGCCATCGCCAACGCACGGCTGGCGTACGAGCTCTTCGAGCAGACCTTCGCCGGTGAGCGCTGGGCAGCACTCGAGGCCCAGGGCGCGAACAAGCAGCGGCCACTGTGGGCCTCGACCGGGGTCAAGGATCCGGCACTGCCCGACACCCTTTATGTCAGCGAGCTGGTCGTCGCCGACACCGTGAACACCATGCCGGAGAAGACCATGCAGGCCTTCGCCGACCACGGCGAGGTGACCGGCGACGAGGTGAGCGGCAAAGGTGACGAGGCACGTGCCGTGCTGGCCGCGATCGAGGCGCTCGGCATCTCCTTCGACGACGTCGTCCAGGTCCTGGAGGACGAGGGCGTCGACAAGTTCGACAAGTCGTGGGCCGAACTGGTCGCCACCGTGGAGGGTGCCCTGGACGAGGCCAAGGCGAAGCTCGCGGGGAACTGAGTGACGCCACCGCTGACCGAGCGGGTCAACCCACTGCGCGACCCGCGCGACCGGCGGCTGCCGAGGATCGCCGGACCCTGTGTCCTGGTGATCTTCGGCGTCACCGGCGACCTCTCCACCAAGAAGCTGATGCCGGCGGTCTATGACCTGGCCAACCGCGGTCTGCTGCCGCCCGGCTTCGCCTTGGTCGGGTTCGCCCGCCGGGACTGGGAGCACGAGGACTTCGCCAAGATCGTGCACGACGCGGTGAAGCAGCACGCTCGGACCCCGTTCCGTGAAGAGGTCTGGCGTCAGCTCAGCGAGGGCATCCGCTTCGTCTCGGGCCAGATCGGCGACGGAGACTCGATCCGGCGGCTGCGGGACACCATCGCCGAGCTCGACGAGGCCCGCGGCACCGGCGGGAACCACGCGTTCTATCTGTCGATTCCCCCTGGCCTGTTCCAGACCGTGGTCGATCAGCTGCGCGAATACGGTCTCGCCGAGCAGCGCTACGGCCAGTGGAGCCGGGTCGTCATCGAGAAGCCGTTCGGGCACGACCTGACCAGTGCCCGGGAGCTGAACCGGGTCGTCTCCAGTGTGTTCCCGTCGTCCTCGGTGTTCCGGATCGACCACTACCTGGGCAAGGAGACCGTCCAGAACATGATGGCGCTCCGGTTCGCGAACCAGCTGTTCGAGCCGGTGTGGAACAACAACTACGTCGACCACGTCCAGATCACCATGGCCGAGGACATCGGCATCGGTGGCCGGGCCGGCTACTTCGACGGCATCGGCATCGCCCGGGACGTGATCCAGAACCACCTGCTGCAACTGTTGGCGCTGACCGCCATGGAAGAGCCCACCTCCTTCGAGGCCGCCCAACTGCGTGCCGAGAAGCAGAAGGTACTGGCCGCTGCTCGACCGGCCGAACGGATGGACCTGCACACGGCTCGTGGCCGCTATGCCGGCGGCTGGCAGGGCGGGGTGAAAGTGGCCAGCTATCTGGAGGAGAAGGGCATCCCCCGGACCAGCACCACCGAGACCTTCGCCGCTATCCGGGTCGATATCGACAACCGCCGTTGGGCGGGAGTGCCGTTCTATCTGCGGACCGGCAAGCGCCTGGCACGCCGCGTCACCGAGATCGCCCTGGGCTTCAAACGGGCCCCACACCTGCCGTTCTCCTCCACTGACACCGCCGAGCTGGGCTACAACGCGTTGGTGCTGCGGATTCAGCCGGACGAGGGCGTCACCCTGCGGTTCGGGGCCAAGGTGCCCGGGACTCAGATGGAGATCCGCGAGGTGAACATGGACTTCGCCTACGGCGGGTCCTTCACCGAGTCCTCCCCGGAGGCCTACGAGCGGCTGATCCTGGATGTGCTGCTCGGCGACCCGCCGCTGTTTCCGCAGCACGAGGAGGTCGAACTGTCCTGGCAGATCCTGGATCCGGTCCTGGACTACTGGGCCAGTCTGGACGAGGCACCCGAGAGCTATGAGCCGGGCGGCTGGGGACCGGCTTGCGCCAACGAGATGCTCGCCCGAGACGGCCACGTCTGGAGGCGGCCATGATCATCCAGCTGACTCGCACCACCACCGGCGAGATCTCCACCGCGCTGCTGCGGGCCCGCCGCAGCGCCGGCAGCCCGGCCATGGGCATGGTGCTCACCCTGCTGGTGGTGTGCGACGAGAAGGAGTACGAGTCGGCACTGCAGGCCGCCATGGAGGCCGGCCGGGAGCATCCGGCCCGGATCCTGCTGGTGGTCCGCGCCGCCGGCCGGGTGGCCGCGCTGGACGCCGAGGTGCGGATCGGCGAGGGAACGCCAGGAGAGGTCGTCGTGATTCGGATGCGTGGCCCGCTGGCTGCACATCCCGCGTCGGTGGTCCGGCCGCTGCTGCTGCCGGACTCTCCGGTGGTGATCTGGTGGCCGGGCAAGACCCCCGCCAACCTCGCCGAGGATGAGCTGGCCGGTCTGGCCCAACGCCGAGTGACCGACGCAGCCGCCGTGAAGCGGCCGATCGTGGAGTTGAAGCTGCGCGCCGAGACCTATCATCCGGGAGACACGGATCTGTCCTGGACCCGGCTGACCCGCTGGCGGGCACTGTTGGCGGCGGCTCTCGATCAATATCCGGCCCGGATCCAGGCGGCGGCGGTCGAGGCCGAGCGGGGCAGCCCATCGGCCGACCTGCTGGCTGCCTGGCTGCAGTCCTGCCTCAAGGTGAAGGTGACTCACAAGACGACCGCCGGCCCGGGTCTGACCGCGGTACGGATGACGACGGCCGCCGGCGATATCGCCATCACTCGCCCGGACGGCCTGCTGGCCTCCTACGCGGTGCCGGGCCAGCCGGAGCGACTGGTGGCGCTGAAGCGTCGAGAGACCACTGACCTGATCACCGAGGAACTGCGTCGGATGGATGCCGACGAGGTGTATGCGCACGCGCTGCTGGCTCTGCAGGATTACACCAAGACCGCTCCTGCGCCCCAGACGGCAGCCGCGAAGCGGGCGACCGCGAAGACGGCGTCCGCGCGGAAGTCCACAGCCAAGAGAACGACGGCGGCCAAAAAGGCCGCACCTGCTCGGAGAACGACGAAGACTGCCTCGAAGCGGCCCACCACACGACGGTCCGCCGCGAAGAAGGCAGCGAGCGCGGCCGAGGCAGCCACCCAGCCAACTGCCGAACAAGCGGCTGCCGACCAGGCGGTCGACCAGGTCGATCAGGTCGTCGAGCAGCCCACCAGCCACGTGGCGGAACAACCCGCCGAGCAGACCGCGGAGCAGGCACCGGCGAACGAGGGGACGAACTGATGTCAGCTGGACCGGAGATTCTGCTGCATGGCAGCGCCGACGACGTGGCCGAGGCGCTGGCCGCCCGACTGGCGTCGCGACTGGCCGAACTGCAACGGGACACCCCGACGCCCCAGGTGGCCCTGACCGGCGGCCGGATCGCGACCAAGGCCTATCAGCGGCTCGGGCTGGATGGCCGCAGCTCGGCAGTGGACTGGAGTCGGGTCGCCCTGTGGTGGGGGGACGAGCGGTTCGTCGCAGCCGACGACGGCGATCGCAACGCCCGGCAGGCGCTGACCGCGCTGTCGCCGTTGCCGCTGAATCTGGAGCAGGTGCATCCGATGCCCGCAGCCGGTGACGGACTCGAGCTGGACGAGGCGGCGGAAGCCTACGATGCCGAGCTCGGCGACGTCCGGTTCGACATCTGCCTGCTCGGCATGGGGCCGGACGGACACGTGGCCTCGCTGTTCCCCGAGCACCCGTCCTCGCACGCCGAGGGCCGGGTGATTCCGGTCCGTTCCTCCCCCAAGCCGCCGCCGGAACGGATCTCGCTCACCCTCGAAGTGATCAACCAGTCGGCCGAGGTGTGGTTCTGCGTGACCGGCGCCGACAAGGCGGCCGCCGCCCGGCTGGCGCTGTCGGGCGCTGGGCCGATCCAGGTCCCGGCAGCCGGCGTCCAGGGCCGAGATCGCACCCTGTGGCTGATCGACCGCGCCGCCGCCGCCGAATTGCCGCCGAACCTGATCTAGCTTCGAGACTTAGCTGCGTGATTATCTCCGAACTCAGAGATCATCCCGCAGCTTGGTGATGAGCACGGCAGAGCGGGCAAGCGTGTGGCAGATCTGACCAACCCCGCGCTGCGAGAATCGTTGCCACCTCAACGGCAACCAGGCAAGCCCGCTGTGTGACGTCATCCCATCCGTAGCGCAACGTGACATCTCCGTCGAGCAGGGCGAGAAGACGAGCAGCAGTGGTGCGTCTGGTCTGCACCGCCTTGGTCACCAACTCGAGCACCCCACGTTGGCCGACCTCGCTGCACAGATCGATCACGGTGTCTTCGATCGTCGTGCGCGACGGGTTACCAGGGCTTCGCTGATCGCAGGTGCTCGCTGCGTGGTTATCTCTGATGTCGGAGATCATCACGCAGCTAACGTGCCGGCGCCGGCGCCGGAAAGGGGGTCAGTAGATGACTTCGCCGGAGGCGCGGCGGTCACGCAGCGACTGCAGGGCTTCCTTGAGGATGTCGGCCGCCTCGGCGTCGGAGCGGCGCTCCTTCACGTAGGCGAGATGAGTCTTGTACGGCTCGATCTTCGGTGGCGGCGGCGGATTGGTGGAGTCCAGGTTGGAGGGCAGACCACAGCGTGGACAGTCCCAGGTGTCCGGGATCTGCGCGTCCGCGGCGAAGGCAGGCCTGGTCTCGTGCCGGTTGGCACAGTAGTAGGAGACATACAGCCGAGGAGCAGCGTCGCCCCGTTCGGCCTCCCCCATCGGGCCCGCACCTACCCGGCTGCCCCGGATGGCACTTCCACCAGTCACCCTGCATCCTCTCTTTTCTCGGAACCCACTGTGTTGAATCCCAATGGCTTGGATCCCATTGGCACCGTCAGGCGCTGAACTTGTAGAGCAGACCCAGCGCCACGATGCAGGCCAACCAGATCACCGAGACGATGATGGTCAGCCGGTCCAGGTTCTTCTCGGCCATCGACACACCGCCCATCGACGTCGACATGCCGCCGCCGAACAGATCGGACAAGCCGCCGCCCCGACCCTTGTGCATCAGCACGAACAGCGCCAAGATGACACTGGTGATAGACAGCACGATCGAGAAGATCAGGATCGGTGTGGTCATCATCACGACAGGGGCCGAAATCACGCGCGTAGCCTAACCCACCAAGATGCCGAGCACAGAACGCGCGAGGTTCCGCCGTCTGCGCCGCACTCGACCGGCGTCACAGCGACGGCAGATCATAGAAGCGCGCGATCGCGGCGAATTCCTCCGGATTGAGGCTGGCACCGCCGACCAAGGCACCATCCACATCGGGCTGGGCCATGATCGAGGCGACATTGCTCGCCTTCACCGAACCCCCGTACAGGATCCGCACCTGATCGGCGGTCGCATCGCCGTAGCGCTCGGCCAGCCAGCGACGGATCGCGCCACACACCTCCTGGGCGTCCTGCGGAGTGGCGACCTCGCCGGTGCCGATCGCCCACACCGGCTCGTACGCGATGACCAGCGAAGAGATCTGCTCCGGTGTCAGCCGGGCCAGCGCACCCTCGACATGGCTGATGGTGAAATCGACATGCTGATCGGCCCGACGAACCTCCAGGCCCTCCCCGACACAGACGATCGGGGTCAGCCCCTTCTTGATCGCCTGGATCGTCTTGGCGTTGACGGTGTTGTCATCCTCACCGTGATACTGGCGCCGCTCCGAGTGACCCACCACGACATAGCTGCAGCCGAGCTTCACCAGCATGTCCGCCGAGATGTCACCGGTGTAGGCGCCACCGTCGAACGGTGACAGGTCCTGCGCACCGTAGCCCAACTCCAGCCGATCGCCGTCGACCAGGGTCTGCACGGTGCGCAGATCGGTGAACGGCGGGAGGACCACGACCTCACTCTTCTTGGGGTCGTGGCGCTTGTCCTCCAAAGTCCAGACCAGCTTCTGAACCAGGCCGACGGCGTCGACATGATTCAGATTCATCTTCCAGTTGCCAGCCATCAAGGGCTTGCGGGCCAAAGTCATGCTCCGATTTCTACGTTTCGTCTTCTTGCGCTCTTGTTCGTGCGCTGTTGTCTCGAACTCTTGCTCAGCTCAGCACTGCCACACCGGGCAGTGTCTTGCCTTCCAGGTATTCCAGGCTCGCGCCGCCGCCGGTCGAGATATGACCGAAAGCATCGTCGGCGAACCCGAGGTGCCGCACCGCTGCGGCCGAGTCGCCACCACCGACCACCGACAGCCCGTCGACCTCGGTGAGGGCCTGCGCGACGGCCTTGGTGCCTCCGGCGAACGCCTCCCACTCGGCCACACCCATCGGGCCGTTCCAGAACACCGTCTTCGCCCCGGCAACCACCGACGCGAACACCTTGGCCGACTCGGGACCGATGTCGAGACCCAACTGGTCCTCCGGAATGGCGTTGGCCGACACCACGGTCGCCGGCGAGTCTGCGGCGAACTCGGGCGCGACGATGATGTCGGAGGGCAGCACGATCTGCTTGCCGCCGGAGGCCGCCTGGTTCAGATAGCCCTGCACGGCCTCGATCTGGTCGGCCTCGAGCAGGCTCTTGCCGACCGGATAGCCCTGCGCCGCCAGGAAGGTGAACACCATCCCGCCACCGATCACCAAGGTGTCGGCAGTCTTGATCAGGTTCGCGATCACGGCGAGCTTGTCGGACACCTTGGCGCCGCCCAGCACCACCACGTACGGCCGGGCCGGGTCCTCGGTGAGCTGCTTCAGCACCTCGACCTCGTTCTTGACCAGCGAACCGGCCGCATTGGGCAGCTTCTGCGCCAGCTCGTACACCGAGGCCTGCTTGCGGTGCACCACACCAAAACCGTCGGAGACGAAGTAGTCGCCGAACGCGGCGTACTTCTCCGCCAGCGCGTCGCGCTCTGCGGGATCCTTGGAGGTCTCCCCCGGTTCGAACCGGACGTTCTCCAGCATCGCGACCTCACCGTCGGCGAGCGAGGCGACGGTCTGCAGCGCGGACGGGCCGACGGTGTCGGTGGCCAGCTTCACCTCGGCGCCGAGCAGCTCACCGAGCCGCCTGGCGGCGGGTGCCAGCGAATACTTGGGATCCGGCGCGCCCTTGGGACGTCCCAGGTGAGCGAGGATGACGACCTTCGCGCCCGCGTCCCGGAGCTGGTTCAGGGTGGGCAGCGAAGCCCGGATCCGGCCGTCGTCGGTGATTGTTCTGCCGGAGGCAGACGATGTTTCAGTACCGCTCAGCGGAACGTTCATGTCACAGCGGATCACGACCCGCTTGCCCTGCAGGTCACCAAGATCAGCAACCGACTTCACGATGCCTCCGAATTGTCCTAAGAGCGCCAGATATTGCCGAGAGCACAAGAGCCGGGCCGTCCTGACCGATGCCGATCAGGACCGCACCCGGCCCGTGCGCTGTGGTCAGAGAGACTTGCCGACCAAGCCGATCAGGTCGACCAGCCGGTTGGAGTAGCCCCACTCGTTGTCGTACCAGCCGATGACCTTGACCAGGTCGCCGTTCACCTTGGTCAGCGGCGCATCGAAGATGCAGGACGCCGGATCGGTGACGATGTCGCTGGACACCAGCGGTGCCTCGCTGTACTTCAGGAAACGGCCGTCGGCCGCCGCCTTCACGGCGGCGTTGACCTCCTCGACCGAGGTCTCCCTGGAAGCCTGGAAGGTCAGGTCGGTCGCCGAGCCGGTCGGGGTGGGTACGCGGACCGCGAAGCCGTCCAGCTTGCCCTTCAACTCCGGCAGCACCAGGCCGATCGCCTTGGCCGCACCGGTCGAGGTCGGCACCATGTTCAGGGCTGCGGCGCGGGCGCGACGCGGGTCCTTGTGCGGGCCGTCCTGCAGGTTCTGGTCCTGGGTGTAGGCGTGGATCGTGGTCATCAGACCCTTGACGATGCCCACCGACTCGTAGAGCGCCTTGGCCATCGGGCCGAGGCAGTTGGTGGTGCAGGACGCGTTGGAGATGATGTTGTGCACGGCCGGGTCGTACAGACCGTCGTTCACACCCATCACGATGGTGATGTCCTCATTCTTCGCCGGAGCGGAGATGACGACCTTCTTGGCGCCGCCGTCCAGGTGGGCCTTGGCCTTGGTCGCGTCGGTGAAGATGCCGGTGGACTCGATGACGACGTCCACCCCGAGGTCACCCCACGGCAGGGCGGCGGGATCGCGCTCCTCGAAGACGCGGACAGACTTGCCGTCGACATTGATGTCGGATTCCGAAGCGACCACCTCACCGGGCAGCCGGCCCAGGATCGAGTCGTACTTCAGCAGGTTCGCCAGGCTGGCGTTGTCGGTGAGGTCGTTGACGGCGACCACCTCGATGTCTGCGCCAGCGGCAAGAGCGGCTCGGTAGAAGTTCCGGCCGATGCGGCCGAATCCGTTGATGCCCACTCGTACGGTCATACGTGCCTTCTCCTCAGATCGGAACGGCTCGTCGTTCACCGAGCCACAAGACACCTTAGCCAACCGGCCATGCACAATCTGGAGCCTGTCACCCCACTGGTATCAACCGGTGCCTTACTGGTATCAGACCACTGGATCAAGCGGCTGAATCGACCCGCCGGCGTCAGTCCGCGTCATCCAGCAACTCGGCGACCAGACCTGCCTCGGTGTTCGGGATGCCGAGCTCGGCAGCCCGCTTGTCGGCGGTGGCCAGCAACCGGCGGATCCGGCCGGCCACGGCGTCCTTGGTGAGCTGCGGATCATGCAGCTGACCGAGCTCTTCCAGGCTGGCCTGCTTGTTCTCGATCCGCAGCAACCCGGCCGCCTTCAGGTGCTCAGGCACATCGTCGCCGAGGATCTCCAGGGCACGCTCCACCCGCGCCCCTGCCGCGACCGCAGCCCGGGCCGACCGTCGCAGGTTGGCGTCGTCGAAGTTGGCCAGCCGATTCGCCGAGGCACGCACCTCACGGCGCATCCTGCGGTCCTCCCAGATCAGCACGGAGTCGTGCGCGCCCATCCGGGTGAGGAGGGCCGCGATGGCATCACCGTCGCGAATCACGACCCGGTCGATGTTGCGCACATCACGAGCCTTGGCGGAGATGCCCAGTCGCCGACCGGCCCCGACGAGCGCCAGCGCGGCTTCGGGACCGGGGCAGGTGACCTCCAACGACATCGAGCGGCCGGGCTCGGTCAAGGAACCGTGCGCCAGGAAGGCACCGCGCCAGGCAGCCTCGCAGTCGCCCAGGCTGCCACTGACGATCTGGGCCGGGAGTCCACGGGCCGGGCGGCCACGTCCGTCGACCAGTCCGGTCTGACGCGCCAGCGCCGACCCGTCCTTGATCACCCGGACGACATAGCGCGTGCCGCGCCGCAGCCCTGAGCCGTTGACGATCACCAGCTCGGAGTCGTGGCCGAAGACGTCGGCGATGTCGGTGCGCAGCCGTCGGGCCGCAGCACCGGTGTCCAGCTCCGCCTCGATCACGATCCGACCGCTCACGATGTGCAGCCCACCGGCAAACCGCAGAGTGGAGGCGATCTCGGCCTTGCGGTTGCTCGGTCGGGTCACCTTGACCGTCGCCAGCTCCGCCTTCACCTGCGCCGTCATCGCCATTCGAGCATGATGCCACGGTCGCGGTCCTTCCGCGCCCCGGTGGGCAGCGAGTGAGGGAGGAACCCGAATCCGCTACGGCCTCAGATGTCCATGATCTCCGCGTACGCCGAGGCGAGCCGGAGCTGGTCGTGCCGGGCCGAACCGTCGCGCACGGCCAGGTCTGCGACCACCAGCTCGGCGCCGAGCGAACGTACCCAGGCAGCCAGATGTGGATCGTCGGCCGCAAACCGCTGATCGGCGAGCACCGCGTCCAGCCGCAGATGTGGCGCGTGTTCCGCCAGCAGTTCGACGTGCCGGGCGGCGCTGAATCCGGCGGTCTCCCCGGCCGGCTCCAGGTTGAGACTCAGCAGCCGACGAGCCGAGGTCCCGTGGATCGCTTCGGCCAGCTCAGGAACCAGCAGGTGCGGGATGACCGAGGTGAACCACGATCCGGGTCCGAGCACGATCCAGTCCGCCTCGTGCACGGCTTGCAGCGACTCCGGGCAGGCCGGCGGGTCGCCCGGCACCAGGTTCACGGCCCGCACCTCGGCGGTCGTCTTCGCCACCTGCGCCTGCCCGCGGATATGGGAGATCTCGTCCGGGGACAGCGGGTCCAGCCCGATCACCTCCGCCTCGATCTCCAGCGGCACGGCGGCCATCGGCAGCACCCGGCCCTCGGCGCCGAGCAGCCGGGCGACCATGTCCAGTCCGGCCACCGGATCGCCGAGCCGTTCCCACAATCCCGCAATCAGCAGGTTTCCGATGGCGTGCCCGGCCAGGTCACCGTTGCCCGGGAAGCGGTACTGCAGGACATCCGCCCAGGTGCGGCCAGACTCGTCGTCGCCGCACAGCGCGGCCAGCGCCATCCGCAGATCGCCTGGTGGCAGGCAGTGCAACTCACGTCGCAAGCGGCCGGAGGAGCCGCCGTCGTCAGCGACCGTGACGATCGCGGTCAGCCGGTCGGTGATCCGGCGCAGCGCGCTCAGCGAGGCCGACAGTCCGTGGCCGCCACCGAACGCGACGACGGCCGGCAACGTGGGACGTCCCCAGCTTGCCGCCGACCGCGAGGTACGGCGTCCTGGCCAACCCTGCCCGGTCGCGTTCACCGTTCACTCCCGGCCCACGTCACGGTGCAGCACCTTGGTCGGCATTCCTGACTCGCGCAACCGGCGACCGAACTCCTCGGCCATCGCGGTGCTGCGGTGCTTGCCTCCGGTGCAGCCGATGGCGACGGTGGCGAACCGCTTGCCCTCGTTGATGTAGCCCTTGGCGGTGACCTCGAGCAGCTCCTGCAGTCGCTGCAAGAACTCCTCGGCACCGGGTTGACCGAGGACGTACTCCCGGACCGGCGCACTCAGCCCGGTCTGCGGTCGCAGCTCCGGCACCCAGTGCGGGTTGGGCAGGAAGCGCACATCCACCACCAGGTCGGCGTCGACCGGGATGCCGTTCTTGAAGCCGAACGAGACCACGGTCACCCGCAGCTGGTCGTCGGAGGCGTCGCCGTACGCATGGGCGACCCGGGAGGCGAGCTGATGAATATTGAGCGACGACGTGTCGATCACCAGATCGGCGGCCGCACGCAGGGTGGCCAGCGAGAGTCGCTCCCGGGTGATGCCGTCCAGCAGCCGGCCGTCCCCCTGCAGTGGATGCGGCCGGCGGACCGACTCCTGACGCCGGACGATCACGTCGTCGCTGGCCTCCAGGAACAAGATCTCCGGCATGGTCCCGGCCGCGGTCAGGTCGGTGAACATCGTCGGCAGCTGCTCGAAGAACGATCGGGTTCGCACATCCAGCACCACGGCGAGCCGGCTGATGCCGTTCTCCCGAGCCTGCGTGCACACCTCCGGCAACACGGTCGGCGGGAGATTGTCGACCACATACCAGCCCAGATCCTCCAAGGCGTTGGCCGCCGTCGACCGGCCGGCCCCGGACATCCCGGTCACCACCACCAGACGCAGGGTCTGCTCGTCCTGCTCAGGAGGTCCGCTGTCGGAGGTGGTCACGGTGACTGACTCGCTGCTCACCCGGCCATTATCGCGTCAGGGGACCAATACTGCGTCAGGAGGTGAGGATCTCGCCGGTGGCCGTGTTGACCGCCTCGCGCGTCGGGGCCTGCTCCAGCCGAGCCTTGATGGCGGCGGCGAGCACCGGGCCGAATCCGGGCACGGCGGCGATCTCCTCAACGGTGGCCGCGCGCAGCTTCTTCAACGACCCGAAATGGGTGATCAAGGTCTTGCGGCGGACCTCGCCCAGCCCTGGCACGTCGTCCAACACCGACTCGACCATCGACTTGCTGCGCCGCGATCGGTGGTGGGTGATCGCGAATCGGTGGGCCTCGTCGCGTACCCGCTGGAGCAGATAGAGCCCCTCACTGGTGCGCGGCAGGATCACCGGGATGTCGCTGTCCGGCAGCCACACCTCCTCCAGTCGCTTGGCCAGCCCACACAGCGCGATGTCATGGATTGCCAGCTCATCCAGCGCAGCTGCGGCAGCGGCGACCTGCGGCGGTCCGCCGTCGACGACCACCAGCGATGGCGCGTACGCAAATCGCCTGGGCGCGCCGGTGGTCGGGTCGATCAGCAGTGGGCCCTCGTCGCCGCCGTCGTGAGCAGCCGGGGACGCGCTCGCCCGCTGATCGTCGAGCAACCGCTTGAACCGCCGGGTGATCACCTCGTGCATGGCGGCGACGTCGTTCTGGCCGTCGATCGAGCGGATGATGAAGCGCCGGTATTCGCTCTTGCGGGGCAGCCCGTCCTCGAACACCACCATCGAGGCGACCACCTCGGTGCCCTGCAGGTTGGAGATGTCGTAACACTCGATCCGCAGCGGCGCGCTCGGCAGTTCCAGCGCCTCCTGGATCTCCTCCAGCGCCCGGTTCCGGGTGGACAGGTCACCGGCCCGACTCGTCTTGTGCCGGACGAGGGCCTCGCCGGCATTGCGGGCGACCGTCTCCATCAAGACCCGCTTGTCGCCACGTTGCGGGACGCGGATATGCACTCGCGAGCCGCGTTTGGCAGTCAGCACCGCGGTGATGGAGTCCAGTGAAGTCGGCAGCTCCGGCACCAGGATCTCCCGTGGCACGGCCACCGGATCCGGGTCCGCCGGGTCGACCTCGTCGTAGAGCTGGACCAAGAAGGACTCGATCAACGCATCGGTGCCACCGTCGTCCATCCGGTCGGCGACCCAGCCCCGCTCGCCGCGTACCCGACCGCCGCGTACGTGAAAGATCTGCACCGCGACCTCGAGCGGATCCTCCGCGAGGGCGATCACATCGGCATCGGTGCGGTCCTGGAAGACGATCGCATTGCGATCCATAGCCTTCTGCAGGGCGCCGATGTCATCCCGGAGCCTGGCGGCCTTCTCGAACTCGAGCTCGTCGCTGGCCTGTCGCATCTGGGCTTCCAGACGCTTCACGTACGCCGTGCCGTCGCTGGCCATGAACGAGCAGAAGTCCTCCACGATCTCCCGGTGCTCGTCGGCGTCGACCCGGCCGACGCAGGGCGCCGAGCATTTGCCGATGTAGCCGAGCAGGCACGGGCGACCGATCTGCTTGTGGTTCTTGAACACCCCCGGCCGGCAGGACCGCATGGGGAACACGCGCAGCAGCAGATCGACCGTCTCGCGGATGGCCCAGGCATGCGAATAGGGACCGAAGTAGCGGTTGCCCTTCCGCTTCGCCCCGCGGCCGACCATCACCCGGGGGAACTCCTCGGCCAGGGTCACGCAGAGCCAGGGGTAGGACTTGTCGTCGCGGTATTTGACGTTGAAGCGGGGGTCGAACTCCTTGATCCAGGAATACTCCAGTTGCAGCGCCTCGGTCTCGGTCTGGACCACCGTCCACTCGACCTTGGCCGCACTCTGCACCATCGTCCGGGTGCGGTGATGCAGCCCCATCGGGTCGCCGAAGTAGGAGTTGAGCCGCGACCGCAGACTCTTGGCCTTGCCGACATAGATGACTCGCCCGTTCTCGTCGGAGAACCGGTAGACCCCCGGCTGGTCCGGGATCGACCCCGGAGCCGGGCGATAGGAGACACGGGCTGGCACAACTGCCAGCCTAGGCGCGACCACCGACAGTGTCGGCGGGGTTAGGCGAGGGGGGTGCGTCAGGAATGTGGCGGGTTCGCATGAAGACGTCCGACACTCTTCCGTCCCAGGTGACCGGCCGATTCACTCTGATCCGCGATCATGTGTGGCCCGTGGGCGCAAGACGTACAGCCGGGGCGCTTGATCCGCGATCATGTGTGGCCCGTGGGTGCAAGAGGTACGGCCACTCCGCTCGCCCTGCGGTCATGTGTGGCCCCCGGGCGCGAAACGTACGCCGCGAGGCCTCGCCGCCGATCACCGTGGGCCCGCGGGCGCACATGTGCCGCCCCTCCGCTCAGCCGTGGTCGTCTCTGGTCCGGCGGGCGCCAATCGCCCCACAATTCCAGCCGCCGCGGTGACACCCCGCTTGAGGCTTGGGGAAGGCTTGCTCGTCGGTGTGATCGCAGTTTCGCTGGGTGCCACGCTCGCTCCGGTGCGGGGGTCTGGTTCAGACGAGCGATCCGGGGACGATGGTGACCGGAAACGGCCGGTCCAGGGTGAGCGCGGTGTCGCCGGTCGCCCGACCGACTTCCACGTACGCGCCGTCTATGAACTCCCAGGCGATGATCGACGGACCTTCGGGGTCGACCACCCAGTAGGACGGGACTCCGGCAGCCTCGTATCGGGCGCGCTTATAGGCCAGGTCAAGGTGCTTGGTGCTCGGGCTGAGGATCTCGACTGTCAGCACCGGAGTGCCGACCACATGAGTTTCGGTGAGCTCTTCGGATCGGGCAATCAGGAGATCGGGCTCGACGATGGTGTCCTCGGCCAACTGGACATCCAGCGGCGCCGCGAAGACTTCTAGACCGGTGGGGCACAACCCGAAGAGTGCATTCGACAGCCGCATGGACACCCGCTGGTGAACCGGCCTGGGCGCGGCGCTCACGAGCAGGACCCCGTCGATGATCTCGTAGCGATTGCCGTCATCGGGCATGGCTTCGAGATCGGCCCGGGTGAACGGTCGGCCGTGCGGCAGGAACGACTCCCGCTCCACCGCTTCTGTTGCCATGGCCCCCATAGTAGGCAGCTCCCTTCATCATGACCGCGACGGTAGCGGGCGGCACTGACAGTATTTGCCCGGCTGGAGCGGGTCCATGTGACGGCGGCAGCCGAGTGGACATGACTCCATTCAGGTGGCCGTGATCAGCAGCCACGATATGACCCGGCAAGTCACGGGAGCGGCAGACTGGGTCCCGTGACTGACGTGTTCAGCGAGAAGTTGGCAACCTGGCGTGAATACACGGACACGCCGTGGGCACGGATTCGGTACGGCGTAGTCGGCGAAGTCCTACGGCGTCACGCTGAACACCTCGGTGAGCACATCCGTGTCCTGGACGTCGGTGGCGGCGACGGCGTGGACGCACTCCCACTCGCCTTGGCGGGGCACGACGTGACCATCATCGATCCCTCACGAGAGTGGCTCGATGAGGCTACGCGGCGCGCGGTCGCTGCAGACACCAGCATCACCACTATCCATGGTGGGCTCGACGACCTGCCCGCAGGCGAATAGGACCTCGTGATGTGTCGAACTCTGCGACCGAGAACCGTTCAACCGCATCGGGTTCGCCTGGCAACTAATCGCTCAGCGCCGAGTCCTGAGTCGGGAAACGCCGAACCAGGCCCACCGGGCTGTTGACAGAAACGCGCCCCGACCAGCCCGCTGACACCCGCCTCACACCAGTCAGGCCCCAGGTCGGGGCTGATACATCACTTCCCCGAGATCTGGGGTATAGAACCCGCGACGATCCCTTAGTAGGCCCCGCTAGCCGCCGATCACGATGTCGGTGCCGGACGTGGTGAACGTGACGGCGGGCAGCGGTTGGGTGGCGGGTCCGGCCACCGGGTCGCCGCTGGCCAGGTCGAAATGGCTGTTGTGGCAGGGGCAGATGATCACGCCATCGGAGACCGCGCCCACGACACAGCCCTGGTGGGTGCAGATCGCGCTGAATGCCTTGAACTCACCACTTGCCGGCTGGGTCACGACATACTGCTGATTGACGATCACGCCCCCGCCGACGGACACCTCCGAGGTCGCCACCGTCGCCGTGCCACCGGTCGTGGTGCTGCCACCACCTGTGCCCTGGCCAGCCGTGCCGCTCGAGGTCCCGGCGCTGCATCCGGCCAGCAAGGCACTGCCGGAGAGGGCCACCAGGCCGGCTGCCCGCAATGCGGTCCGGCGGTCACAACTGACGCAGTCGGTCGTGGAAGTCATGGGGGTCATGGCGGTCATCCTGCCAACTGTCGCTGTGAGTGGCCTGTGACCCTCCTCCCAGTACGGTAGACGGCGTGCCAGCCGAGGGTCCCGACCGTGCCCTTGGTGCGTCGTACCGGTTGACGGAGCTGATCGGACGCGGGGCGGCGGGCGAGGTCTGGCGCGGCATCGACCGGCGAACCCGGCAGTCGGTCGCAGCGAAGCTGCTGCGACCGGAGTTCGTGGCAGACCACGAGTTGGTCGGCCGATTCTTGCGCGAACGCTCGATCCTGGTCGGTCTGAGACATCCCAATATCGTCGCCGTACGCGACCTGGTCGCCGAGGGTGAGCAGCTGGCGATCGTGATGGAGCACGTCGATGGCGGCTCTTTGCGCACTGCGCTCGCCGATGGGCCACTGAGCCCCCGGCGTGCCGTCCAGGTCACCGCGGCGGTGCTGGACGGACTCGCGTACGCGCACGAGCGGCAGGTCTTGCACCGCGACGTGAAACCGGACAACGTGCTGCTCACCACGGACTGGCAGGTGAAGCTGTCGGACTTCGGAATCGCCAGCCTGCTGGAGGATCGCCGGTCCTCGACGACCGGACTGGTCGGCACCCCGGAGTATCTGGCGCCGGAGCTGCTGCTCACCGGTAAGGCAAGTCTGCCCGCCGACCTCTACGGCACCGGCGTGCTGCTCTATGAACTGCTCGCCGGTCGCACGCCGTTCGCCGGCCCGGGGACCGGCTACGCGATCGCGCACCGGCACGTCACCAACCTGGCGCCGCGGCTGCCGATCCCCGACCAACTCTGGCGCGTGCTCGGGCAACTGTTGGCCAAGGACCCGGCCGTACGACCGACCGCAGCCGAGGCCGCGGAGCTGCTGCGGGCGCTACCCGCCGCCGTGCTCGACGTCCCGGCACTGGAAAGCCAGGACGACCCGGCGGAGTTCGCCCGGGCGGCCGGTCCACTGACCGAGGTACGCGGGCTGGCTCCCGAAACCACCCGATCCACCTCCGAGCAGACCGACACACCGGCCGAGCAGGCGCCCACCTCAGCCGAGCAGGCGATGGTGCCGGACCTGGGCGAGGGGTCGGGCGGCACCGTGCTGCGAGCCATGCCGGCCGTCCCAACCCCCCGCCCTGTCGAACCGGCCGACGAGTCCTCCAGTGATCAGCCCAAGCGCCGTCGTCGCCGGATGATCATCATCGGCGCGGCGAGCGTGCTGGTGGTCGCCCTGGGCATCGTCTGGTTCGTCCTGCACCCCCGGCAGCAGGCCGCAGCACCGCCGGTGTCGCCGACCGCGGCTCCGGTGCAGCAGCAGAGTCCGACCCGCCCGACCGGCCTCGGGATCTCGAGGACCGCGACCTGGGACCCGCAGCAGCAGACGGTCCAGCTGACCATCACCTACTCGGCCGAGCGGGCGCCACTGAGAGGCCCGTATCTAGAGGTGCTCCCCAATGCCGGTGGCACCGGTCCCTGCCCGGAGGTGGTCTGGGATGGTGCCGCGGCGCGCCGGAACCTGAGTTCGGTGACGGGGATCGATGCCGCCTGCGCCTGGTCCGTCGAACCCGCCCCGGTCTCGGCGCGCGGGACGGCGACCGCGACCGCGGAGATCGCGCTACCGGGACTCGGCAGCGACTCGGCGGCCCTGTCGGAGTGGCTCCGGCTGGCCAGTGATGCCACCGAGGCGGCCGTCAGCGACAGCCAGACGACCAGCGCTGCGTACCCGGCGCAGCGGCTGACCGGGATCGAGGTCGTGGCACCCAGCCGCACCGTCAGCGGCAAGACACTGCGACTCGCATTGCTGCCTATCTGGCCGAACGGGACCGACCAGCTCGATCCGCTCCTCGTCAGCCCGCCGTCCGGCGCACCGTCCACGCCTCTGACCGCGATCGCAGGTGGCACCAGTGGGGTTCGATTCGCGGATGGCTGCTCGGGTGCTCTCACCGTCTCCGACGACGGTCTGGTGGTCGTAGCCCAGTCTGTGGCCGAGGACTGCCGGGTCAATGCCACGGTCGGCAACTTCACAGACCTCGCCAGCAACGCGTTTGCGATCACCACCCGCGGTAGCTGATCTCCTCCGTCGAGGATCTCAACATTCGTGCGGACGGCAGCGCCAGGATTCGGAGTGAACCCCTGACCGTGTGAGGATGCATGCGGTCGCTATGCGACCACGATCGTTCATCAGAACATCGTTTCCTTCATACGTCAGGCGACCGACCGCGAGTCGGTCGAGAGGAGTTGAGTGATGGCAGACCGGGTGCTTTCCACCGAAGAGGCCAAGGGCGCGATCCGTGATATCCAGCGGATCATCAACGGTGGTCTGACCGAACAGTTGCAGGCCCTCGACGTGAACGGCAAGACGCTGTCGGACCCCAACAAGTGGGACGGACCGCTGGCGCACCAGTTCCGCAGCGACACCTGGCCGCAGACCAAGGCTGCGCTGGAGAAGGCCAAGACCGAACTCGAGGAGTTGCAGCAGCAGCTCACCAAGATCGCCACGAACATCTTCACCGCAGGCGGTGGCAGCTAGGGCTCCTCGAGCACGGAACAGAACGACCAGCGAGGAGATCTCGTGGCTGACCTGGGCGCCATAGCCGAGGACGTCCCGTTCGACTTCGGCACCGCCAGCACCCTGGCCACCGCCTTCGACAATGCGGCGACCGCCGTCGACGGTCAAGCCGGATCGCGATCATCCTGGGTGACCACTGGGCTGACCGACTTCAAGGGTCGTTTCTCCGAGATCTTCCGCACCAACGCCGCGGTGGCCGCCAGCGATGCCACCGAGTTGTCCAGTCGGCTGCGACAGGTGGCGACCCAGGCGCGCTACCTAGCCGAGGAGGCACGCAAGGAGCAGGAGCGCCGCGAGATCGCGCGCGCCTGGAAAGAGCGGCACGACAACCGCAACTGGTTCGAGCAGGGCGTGGACTGGCTGAAGGGCGGCGACGACCCGCCGGTCGGCCCGCCGGCAGCCGAGCCACAGGTCGAGGTGGACTCCCCCACCAGCGGCCACCGAGACACCCCGGCACCAGGGTCGGGCGGCGGTGGCGGCGGAGGTACATCGTCGGCACGGCCATCCAAGCTGCGTACGTTCGCGACGTCCTCCAAGGGCGCGAACGACCAGTTGCGCTCAAAGCCCAGCAGCCTGTCATCGAAGCTCGCCGATTTCGCGCGCTTGTGCCGCTGGGGTCGGTTGGAGGCCTCCGGTGTCGTCGCCGGGTTCTCCAAGTGGTTGACCGCCAACGATGCGGATGTGCAGTGGGCCAAGACGGTGGCCGACGCCTTCGCGGCCGCGGGTGGCGAGGGCAACGTCTCGACGCTGTCGAACAGTGCGATCAACGCCGCACTGCATGCGGCCGGGATCGACGTCAACCGCAAAGATCTGACGATCGACCCGCCGCAGACGTACGGCAACCCGCCGACCACCGGATATGCGAACGATCCGGTGAACACCTCGACCGGCAACTTCCTGGAGAACGAGAGCGATCTCGGTTTCCCGGGCGCGGCCGGGCTGCTCGGCCTCGGGCGTTGCTACAACTCCTTCGACTCGAGTGCCGGCGCGTTCGGCATCGGTTGGTCGTCGGTCGCCGAGGCGGGCTTGAGCTTCGACAGCGACGAAGGCCAGGCGCACCTCCGGCTGCCCGATGGGCGCCAGCTGGTGTTCCCCCGGCTGGGCGACGGCTGGGACCGAGCTGTCGGCGAGAGCGCCTGGCTGACCAGCTCGGACGTCGACGGGCAGCAGCGACTGCGGATCAGCGGCACCGACGGCTCCTGGTGGTCCTGCGCTGCCGACGGGACGCTGCTGGCGTACGGGATCGGTCCCGAGTCCGGCAGCAACCTGGTCCGGCTCGAGCGCGACAGGGCCGGCCGGCTGATCCGATTGACTCATGGCCGTGGTCAGGCGATCGAGCTCAGCTGGGACGAGGTCGGCGGCGCCGACCGGATCGTGCGGGTCGCCAGCTCCGACGGCCGGGTGGTCGACTACGCGTACGACGCCGACGCACGACTGACCGGCGCCAACGGACCGCTGGGCACCCGGACCTACCGCTGGGCGGACTCCGGGCAACAGAGCCTGATCGCCGCGGTGATCGATGCCGACGGCGTGGTTGAAGCCGAGAACGTCTACGACGAGCAGCGGCGGGTGATCAAGCAGCGCTCGCCGTTCGGGAGGACGACCCGGTTCGTCTATCTGCCCGGCCGAGTCACCGTGGTCTCCGACGAGGACGGCAGCCGGTCGAACACCTGGATCGCCGACGATCGCGGCCGGCTGATCGGCGTCGTCGATGCCGACGAGCGGCGCCAGTCGACCAGCTACGACCGGTACGGCAACCCGGTGCTGCTGACCGAGCGGGACGGTTCGACGACGGTCCATGAGTACGACGCCAGGGGCCGACGGATCCGCACCGTCACGCCGTCCGGCGCGGACCTGACCTGGGGTTATGACGACCTGGATCGGGTCATCACCGTGGTCACCGAGTCCGGCGCGGTCACCGAGTTCGGCTACCAGGGCGAACAGCGCAATCCGTCGACCGTCATCGACCCGGAGGGCGGGATCACCCGGCTGCGCTGGGAGTCCGGCCTGCTGCGCGAGGTGATCGATCCGACCGAGGTCGTGCTGCGCTACGACTACGACGAGCGCGGTGACCTGGTCGCCACCACGGATGCCGACGGCAACTGCGCCCGCTTGGAGCGGGACGCCGTCGGACGCGTGACGGCCGCGATCACGCCGTCGGGCCGGCGCACCACCTACGCCTACGACCCGGATTCGGGCCTGCTGGCCATCCGGGTGAATCCCGACGGCGGCACCTGGCGCTACGAGTACACGACCGGTGGCCGGCTGACCGCTACCGTCGACCCGATGGGCGCTCGCACCAGCGTCGAGCACGGCACGCATGGCGAGGAGACGCGCACCATCGACCCGCTCGGCCGCGCGGTCACTCGCCGGCTGGACGATCTGGGCAACCTGGCCGCAGTCGAGCTGCCGGACGGCTCGACCTGGCGATTCACTCACGATGCCCTCTCTCGCCTCACCACGACCACCGACCCGACCGGTGCGGTCTGGCGCCGCGAGTACGACGCGACGGGCAGTCTGGTCGCCACCCTGGACCCGACCGGCGGACGCCGCGGGGTCGCGTTGGACACCGGCAGTGGGCAGGTCGCCGTCGACGATGGGGATGTGTCCGTGGTGGCCGGCTTCGATCCGTTGGGGCGGGCGACGTCGCTGGGCCAGCCCGACGGCTCGGCCGCGTTGCTGACCTACGACCGCTGTGGTCGCCCGGCCGAATCCCTCGACGCCGAAGGCGCGCTGACCACCTACCGCCGCGATGCCGGCGGCCGGGTCGTGGCGACGACCGGACCGACCGGGGCTGTCACCCGCTACGAGTACGACCGGTGCGGGCGGCTCAGTGCGGGGATCGATCCCCTGGGCGGGCGGACGACGATCGCGTACGACGCCGATGGGCAGGCGGTCCGCCAGACCTTGCCGACCGGCGAGGTCGCCACCAGCGAGTTCGACCTCTGCGGGCGGGTGGTCAGCCACCATCGGCCCGGTGTGGGGACGCTGCGCTACGTCTACGACCTGTGCGGTCGGGTGATCGAGACCCGCGATCCGCGTACCGGCCGGCGGGTGTTCTCCTACGACGCCGCCGGGCAACTGATCGCCGTCACCGACAGCAACGGCGGGATCACTCGCTACGGCTACGACGCGGTTGGCCGCGCGGTGGAGATCACCAACCCGCTGGGTGGCGTGACCCGGCGCGAGTTCGACGCGATGAATCGCTGCGTCGCCGAGACCGACCCCTTGGGCCGCACCACGCAGGCGGGTTACGACCCGGCCGGGCGGCTGGTCTGGCAACAGAACCCGGATGGTCGCCGGCTCAGTTGGACCTATGACGCCGCCGGTCGGCCGGCGTCGATGGCGGTCGACGGGCGTACCGTCACCGCCCTCACCCGAGACCTGCGTCGCCGTACCGTACGGATCGAGGATCGGACCGGCGACCGGCCGACCGAGCATGAGCTGGAGTGGAACGGTCGCGGCCAGCTGCTGCGGCGAACCCGCGACGGCCGGTCGGTGACGTGGAGCTACGACACCGCCGGGCGGCGGACGTCGATGACCACCCCCGATGGGCAGACCACCCGTTACGGCTGGGATGCGGCCGACCGGCTGGCCTGGGTCGAGCATCCGCTGCTGGGTCGGGCGGCATTCGACCGGGATGCCAGCGGGCGGTTGATCTCCGCTGTCGCCGGTGGCCTGATCCAGTCCTGGGAGCATCGCGACGGATTCGTGGTCGCGCACACCCTGACCGACAGCGACGGCGCGAGCCGGACCGCGATCGAGCGCGACACCGACGGCCGGGTGGTGCGGATCCGGCGCGATGACAACGGCTCTTCGGTAGTCACCGACTACGGCTACGACGGCGCCTGCCAGCTGGTCGAGGCCCGGACCCGCCGCGAAGCCGGCACTGACACATTGGCTCGGTGGCGCTACGACGCCGGCGGCCGGCTGGTCACCGAGGCGGTCGACGAGGCGACCATCAATCACGTCTACGACCTGGCCGGTCAACTGCTGACCACCGTCGGGGCCGATGGCCGCCGGCTGTCGTACGACTACGACGGCAACGGCCGACGCACCCGCGTATCCAACGAGCGCGGGGTGATCCGGGAATACACCTGGAACCCCACCGGCTATCTCACCGGCGTCACCGAGCACGACAACGACCGCGTCCGCCGCACCCGCGTACACGCCGATGCCCTCGGCGAACTGGCCGAGGTCGACGGCACCCCCATCTTCTGGGACACCGCCGCGTACGCCGGCGCCCCGGTGCTGGTCGGCGACACCCCCGTCCTGGCCGCCGGCCCGGTCACCGGTGTCGACACCGGCTGGACCGCCCCCGGCTGGCGTACCAGCCGCGGCACCGACGCCGACCCCTGGGCTACACCGACCACCGACACCCGTCGGGTCGGCGATGGCGCCCTCGGCATCGGCGCGGCCGGCGAGCTCTCCGTCGGCGGACTGGAATGGCTCGGCGCCCGGGTCTACGACCCCGCCAGCCGCGGCTTCCTCTCCACCGACCCGCTGGACCCGATCACCGGCGCCGGCTGGGCCGCCAACCCGTACGCCTACGCCGGCAACGACCCGCTGCACGCCCTCGACCCGACGGGGCTCCGCCCGGTCACCGACGCCGAACTCCAGGGCTACCGCGACAGCAGCGGTCTCGGCGGCGCGCTCAACAGCGCCTGGAACGCCACCACGGACTGGATGAGCAAGAACTGGGAGTACGTCGTCGGCGGTGCCGCGATCATCGCCGGCGGCGTGCTGATGGCCACCGGCGTCGGCGGCCCTGTGGGGATGATGCTCATCTCCGCAGGCGCAGACACCATCATCCAGAAAGCCACCACCGGCAGCGTCAACTGGGGCGAAGTCGGAGTCAGCTTCGTCGCCGGCGGCATTGGCGGCGGCTTCGCCGCCGCCAAGCTCGGCGTCACCGGTTTGAAGGGCGCCATGGTCGCGGGCGCCGTCTCCGGCGCCGCCGGCGGCGCCGGAATGGGCGCCTACCAGTACGGCACCGGACCCGGGCCCCACACCATCGGCGGCTATCTCGGCGCCACAGCCAGCGGCGGCACCACCGGCGCCATCTTCGGCAGCCTCGGCGGCGCTGCTGGACACGGGATCGTCACCGGCGGCACCAAACTTCTGGATTCCGTGCACCCTGCCCCGCTCCCCCAGCAAGTAATCGTTGATACGAATGCAGTTTTTAATAGACCTGGGGTTATCAATGCGCTGAACGATGGTGAGGTCCCAGTCGTCACTCAAACGACTAGAGCAGAAATCAACAATCTTGTAGCAGGCGGGCGTATGAAGCAGCCGCGATTCGCGACAGAGTTGGATACGATTCCGGACGTCATGGATATCCACACGCGAATCAATATTCGGGGCGAGATGGCTGCCGCAAAGCCCAACCAACGTGGCCTGTTCGGCGACGGCTCTATTGCCGCAACCGCCATAAATACGGGAAATCCGGTCATCACGTCCGATAAAGGACTTACTGATGTTCTCACAAATCACGGGATCGAGGTCCGAAAACCGTGACGAACTGTGTAGGATTGTCTCTGTCAGCGACCGTATCGGCAGGTGGGGCGACCTTGAGTCGGTCTCGGGGTGGAACCGTCGAGGCGGCCCACGGCGGAATCAGCACCTCGTTCGTCGACCACGAGTTGGACGATATGGACGAACTGTTCGTCAGATGTCACCCGTCCTGGCTGCTCGCCATCGGCGAGCACAGCCACACCTTGTTGTCATGGACACCCGATGATCCCGAGATCCGCGACCTACCACCGATCGCACGGCTCGACCTGCCGGGTTACGACCCTGGAGGGCTCCACCGGATAGGCTTCTTCGACGTCGACGAGGCATCGTGCCTCGTCGAGTCCGAGGTGGGATTCTGCCTCGTGCACCGGAAGAAGGGCCTGTTATGGGAAGACGTCCACGACGACCAGACCCGCAGAGTCACCAGCGTCTCCAATGGCGTCATCCGCACCGATTCCGAGAACGGCTCCGATATCTATTCGTTGACGGACGGCTCCTACGTGCGATGAACGCAGTGGTCGGCCGTGCGTGCAGGGCACGTGCAATGACACCTGAGCAGCAGGAACTCGCGCTTGCTCTGGTCGTGATCCCAGGCCCGAGGACGCGCACTCAACCCGGACGGATTTCGGGCCCGGACCGGAATCGCCCAGCCGAGCGAGTGTGCCCTACACAAGCTCCAAGACGCCATCCTCCGACACGAAGACCATGCCCTGCGAGCCACCGCACAACGCGTCCTGAACCGACCAGGGTCAATTCAAAGTTGATTCTGTTGTGACTGGTGTGACCTGGGCGTGATCGATCAGGTCGAGCAGTTGGCCGGTTTGGCGACCGAGGCTGCGGGTCGCGGCGGCGATGTTGGTGTGTTTCCCGCGGAGTCGGAGGAGTCCGATCGCAGTGTTGCGCAGGGTTGCCATCAGCTGGGGCAGGGTGCCGGTGCGCACGGTGGAGTGGTCCTCGTCGAAGGTGAGATCACGCACCCAATGCACCTTGTTCTCGATGCTCCAATGACCACGGACCAAGGTCGCGAGGTCGGCCGGGGCGATGTCTGACCAGCCGAGACTGGTGACCACATAGACGATCTCCTGCGTGGTCTCGCCGGTGGCGGTCTCGGTCCGGTTCCGCACGATCCGGCCGGCGAGCCGGGCGTGCGGGAACCCGATCCCGGCCCGGACACCGGTCAGCTGCAGGGTACGGGACTCCCGTCGCCCATGCCCTTTCTCCACCACACGATGAGCGACCGGCACCTTGCTCCACGGGAGCCCGGCGAGCTGGTCGTACAAGGTGGGCTGGTTCCGTTTCACCACGAAGACGTACCGGCCGCCGTGCCGGTGCAGATAGTGGGCATGGCCACGTTGCGTGTGGAGAGCATCGGCGGTGACGATGACGCCGTTGAGGTTGATCCGGTCCAACACCGCCGCGAACGCGGCGATCTCATGATCTTTCCCGCCGGCGTTGACCTGCCCCAACGGCATCCCGGTGGCATGGTCGACGATCGAGAACAGATGCACCCTCGACCCATCCACACCGCGGGCGCCGCGGCAGGTCTTGCCATCCACCGCGACCGCCCGCCACCGCGACGAGACCGGTGTCAGCGTGGCCAGCCAGGCGTGCAGGACCGCGTCCACCACCTCCGGGTCGACCCGCAACAGCACCCGGCGGATCGTCGACAGGCTCGGCGGCCGCCGGGTGATCCCCAACCGTGGCCAATGCCAGGTGGGCAGATCCGCTGCCCATCCGGCGATCGAAGCCAGACTCCGTGATCCGCCGACCACCGCGGCCAACGCGACCACCAGCACGGTGGCCAGCTCATACCGGCGGCCCCGCCGGCCCCGCGGATCGGTGATGATCGACAACACCTCCCACACCTCGACCGGAACACCGTGACCGGGTTCGACCTGATGGGCGCGCAGCGCATCAGCGGCCGGGATGAGAGAAGATACGGGTGCGGGCACGGCAGGACTCCGATCGATCGGCAGTGGACGTCAAGCACCCACCACGATCCCGGTATCCACCGTGCCCGCCCGGCTTATACCTCACCCATGGCGTGTCAACCCGACACCACGCCGCAACCACGACTTTGAACAAGCCCTGCTGAACCGACGGCTCGCCAACCCACCAGACCCCGGTCGGCCGCGGATCATCGAGCCACTTGGGTGACATGACGTTTTTTTCGGACTTCTCGAATTATCGCTATCGGGCCACTCTGGTCCCGATGGTGAACATTGGCTGGCTTGGCGCCGGCCGCTCTTTCCCGACAGGACCGGTGCCCACCGACGTCATCGAGAAGCTCATGCTGCTCACGGAAGACCTACACAACATCATGCGAGGAGTGCACGACTGCGAATTCTGCCAAGAAGAGTCTCCGATTCGCCTAGCCGCGAAGGTGCCACGTGGGTATGTCTCACTGGGCATGGGAGAACTACATAGGATAGACGTCGATGAAACGATTTTCACCGCACCATCTTTAGTGATTCACTACATCATTCAGCACAATTACCAACCACCTGAGAACTTCATCCGGGCAGTTCGCGAGGGCCGTCCATGCGATGGCAGGTGCGGAAACGAAGAGTGAGCCGAGAGAAATTCAACAACGCGCACCTATTGTGCGGATCGGGCGTGGTCGCTCTCATACCGGCCCGAGCCAACGACCGACCGCAGATCCACCCGTGATGGTGGTTTGCGGTGTTGGCGTCCTCCGGGAGCATGGGTGAGTTCCATGTTCTGGCACCCAACGAGGATCGACCAGGGGCACGGCCAGAAGATGAGCCGCGCCATCCCGCGCCATGCCGGCTGGAAGCTGAAAAGACGACCAGCGATACTGCACCCGTGGTGACGGCTGTTGATCTAAAGCATCGTTGGTCAGAGCCCGACCGGCTCCGTCTGGTTCGCGAAGTCCGGACCTGGCTCACCGGACACGGCCCCCAGCCCGCCGGTTTGGAAGAACACAACGGACGGACCGACCTACGTGGAATCCCACTCTTCGCCACCCCGGTCAGCGTCGGCGACAAGGACGACCCAACAGCCGGGGCTACTTGGAACTCCCTCGACCTGTCAGGCGCACAGCTCGAACACCTCCGCTTCTTCGCCGGACGCATCTCCAACTGTGTCTTCGACGACGCGAGCCTGTTCGGTATGCGCCTGTGGGGCACCGAGATCACCGACAACAGCTTCCGTCGTGCCGATCTGCGCAGCAGCGCCTTGGGCACCGGCGAATGGCAGGAGCTCAGAAACACCTGGCGGCGAGTCGACTTCAGTCGCGCAAACCTCGGCGACTTCTCGATCACTGGCTACCACGTCGACAACGTCGTGCTCCCACCACAGGACGATCTCGTCGTCCTGCACAACTACCCCAGCGTCCTCCGCGCCGCCGCTGCCTGGCTCCGCCGCCCCGACACATCGGACGAAGAGACCCGCACCGCCGGAATCTTCGACTATGAGCTGAAGGCACCGGGGGCAGAGGACACCGACCAGGTGTCCGCGCTCAACGGGTACGGCGACCCCATCACCGCAGCCGTCGCCGGCCGAGCCCTCGCCACAGCGCAGGCCATCGTCGGCTGAGGTTCGCGGGACGTGGTTTTCGCCGGCGAACAGCTGCTCGATCCGCTGGCGCTGTCTCTCGGTCAGCAGGTCGACACCGGTGTGCAGGGTGCGGCGAACTCGGTAGAGCGGAGCCACCTTGCGATTCTCGTATTTGTTCGACATAGTATGACTATGACCAGGCAGCGCCGAACGGCCGGCGGACTCGAACTGATGTCGTTGTTGGCTGTTGCCGATCTCGGCGCGGAGGCCTACGGGTTGAGCGTGCGCCGCGACGTAAGCAGGCGGTGTGGTCACGAGTATTCCGTCGGCGCGATCTACACGACCTTGTCCCGGCTGGAGAAGAAGGGTTGGATCACGTCCAGCCTGACCAGCCCGCAACCCGTCCGGGGCGGGAGGGCACGTCGACATTTTCAGATTGCCGCGCCGGGCGTTCGAGCCCTGGCCGAAGCCCGTCGGCAATCCGACCTGCTGTGGCAGTCGGGTCAGTCAGCGAATGGGTGGGGCCGCGGCGGCGTCTCCTCGGCCGGGGAGCAGCCCGCATGAAGCGGTCGAATCTGGTTCCGGTGGTGACCGGCCTGGTCTCAGATCCCGATCTCGCCGAGGTGATCCTCGGCGATCTCGAGGAACTTCACGCAGAACGGGCACGGCAAGGTCACCCCGCTGCGCACTGGTGGCTTTGGTATGAATTCAGCCGCTCGGTCCCTGCGCTACTTCTCCGTCGTCTCCGCGAGGCACCGGTCAGGATCTTGCTATCAGCACTACTTGGGGTGCTGATCATGTGGACGGTAGGGGTCCTGTTCGCCCTCGCGTCACCCCAGACGGCTGGCTATTCGACCGTCTTCTACCTCGCTGGACACCTGGTGGGCGGTCTCGCGACTGGGGCCGCGATCGCAACGGTCAACCGAGTCGCGCCCCTTGCCGCCGCGTTGTGGGTGATCCCCTGCTGGATCCTCGGCGCCTTCCTCGCCGTAGCCCTCACCGCGGTGACAGCTTCACTCGACCCAGCATCGGCACCTGCGTCAGCTCAGATCAGCCTCGCTGCAGCGGTACCTGACCTGTTGGCCATCACGGGGGTCGTCGTCGGCGCGGTGTCGATCGTGGTGCGGCCGCGACCGCGGACCGCGTACTGAAGCAGGTCGTTGTCCTACCTCGTGCACCCCGGCGGAGCGCAACTCGCAAACCGACCTCGTGCCACGGTAAGCGCCGCGTGAGGGATCGTCAGGACAGCTGGTTCACCGTCAGGCTGATCGAGTACGGGCTCAATGCAGCGTCGGTCTTCGCCAACACGTCAGCGATCTTCGGGGTCGGTTCGTTCACGCAGTCCACCTGTATGCGCTTGGGGTGATCGGCCGACTCCGGATAAGTGCTGACGAGGCCTTCGTCGAGCATGAACGCTGCGTAGTTGTTGATCTTCTCGATGAGGCGGTCGACCTCCTCGCCGGAGTCGGTCCAAGGCCGATCGTGACTGATGATCATGGCAAAGGCACCGTCCGGCGCCCGCGTGATCAGGTCGATCACACCCGGATCGTCGATGCCAGCCACCCGATGAGGCTAGCGCTCCGCCACATCCGTCGAACCGTAGGTTCAAGGGCCGGATCATCTTGGGACTACAGCGATCGCCACTCTCGACCAATGCACCATCGAGAAGACCTCCAGACTTCTTCAACTCGTGGACTGCGAGATCTACGCATGCGTCTTCAGAGGTGACCTCAGCACCCTCCTCATCGACGGACGCGGCCACCGACGATTGCTACGACCTCGGCGGCTACGGCGATTCCTCACTTGCCGAGACCGCAGCTCGTGCGCTGACACAGGTGCAAGGATCGATCCGGGCATGAAACGCTGCCGATGCTCGTTGTTGTCGGCCGTCATGCACCATGAGTTCATGATCCAGTGGTCGGCGATGAGTGCTGGGCGCGTGCGGAGCCCTCGCCAGCAAGGCCATCCACTCCCTGGGCAAGATCCCTGGACCCGAAGCCGAAACAGCACTCCGCGACCTCCTCCGACACCACGACCCGTCGCTGAGCGCCACCGCGCAACGCGTCCTGAATCGGCGGCTTACCAACCCGCCAGAATCAGATCGGATGCGGATCATCAAGCCGCTTGACGACTGATCGAATGCACGGAGTTGAGAGATGACCTACTTTCCTGACTTGTCGGACTACACCTATCTCCCGCTACGGAACCCGATGCTCACCATCGGCTGGCTCGACCGCGACCACGCCTTCACGACCGGGCCGGTGCCACCCCAAGTCATCGCCGCGCTGACAACCCTGGCGGCCCATCAGCACAACATCACGCGCGGCGTCCACAACTGTCACTTCTGTGACGAAGAATCGCCACTCAAGCTACCCGCCGACGCACGACGAGGCTACGTATTCCTCGGCATGGGCGAACTCCATGTTCTGGCACCCGACGGAACCACCTACAGCGCGCCCTCGCTGATCATCCACTACATCCTCCAGCACAACTACCAGCCACCCACCGAGTTCATCGACGCCGTGCTCGATGGCCAGCCCTGCCCGCTGAATTTTTGCTGAGCCAGCTACCCAGATCGCCTTGTAAGATCTATTTCCCACTTCGCTAGTGTTGTTCGGCTGCCTGTACTTCAGCAATCCTTCTCGATCTCAGGCAAGCAGTTGATACAAATCTACGAATGGGAGTGATGGAGATGATCGATCACTCGCTCCACGACGAGTCCTCCGTGTGTCGCAACGCAGATGTCGCGCTCCGACCTTTAGTCAATACGGCGGATGGACAGCCGCCCGCCGTGCACTCCTCATCGACGTCGTACTCCCCGTGCTCGAACTCGTAGTGAAAGCACACATAGTGCATTTGCTCAAAAACATCGAACTGCGAGGCGCTCACCCGTACAGGACGACCGCACCGGCGACACTCCATACTCATACGCCGAGCATGCCACCTACGGCGCATCCTACGCCTGCCCGCCGTACGCCAAGCATTGCCGACCCCGACGATGACGAGCCTCGAGAGAGTTCGAGATCGATCTGCTCACGGGCACCGCAACTCCCCCGTTAGCGGCCGGGTAGCTTGCACTAGCGTGGTCCAACTCCTTGCCCTGGCCGACCTGCCCACCGGCTTCACCTACCCACCCTCGTTCATCAGAGTCGTTCATCTCGGTCTGATCGATCTCGAGCCGTGGGCGATCTTGAGCGGCGACCCGCTCCAGCGACGGTTCCGTGGTTTGGCAGGCAGATTCCCGAACCGACGGCTGGTGCCTTTTTGCCAACCGGCAGGACACCGACGATGTTGCCTGTTGGGATCTGCGTCGAGACCCTCAGCAGGTTGTCGTCATTCACGACTTCGCAGACCCTGGCTGGGAGCATCGCGCCGAATATCCCACCTTCTACGCATGGCGCCAAGCGATCGAGGATCTGATCGAATTTGACTGAGGATGCCTGTTACGAGTGGGACGACCTTCTCGGGTCGTTGCGGGCGGTGATCATCGGAGTCAGCGACGCGTTGCCCGAGCAAGACCTGACGAATGCGTGGGAGCTTCTCGAAGCCGGCGAGCCTGGGATCGCGCTGCAGAACCTGTGCACGCGACTCTACGAATACGACGCGACCCTCGACCCCGAGGTCGTCGAGCAGATCCGTCGGCTGGCTATCGCGATGAGCCTGGACCCTGAACGTGTCCTGCGGGGACTGCAATGACAAGAAGCCGTCGCACGATCAGGTCGCGCCGACCACCGCCGCCACTTCTGGTGGCAGCGGGTAAGGGAGCTCGATCGGTAACGAGGAACGGCGATCGTCCGGAGCACGTTCGCGGAGTTCCTCCACCATCGCGGTGATGTCCTCGATCCCGACGACCCAGTCGTCGACGTACCGTTCGACTGCCACGCCGCCTAGTCCGACCTGGAGGGATCGCCAGGCCAAGGGTTCCAGCCGTACGTCGCGCTCGGGGTCCCACTGCACGCGTACCGGACTGGCCGCCTTGCGCTGCTGCCAGACCTCCTGGTCGGCGTACACCGCCGGATCGAAATGGCTGAGTGAGGCCATCGAGAGGGCCTCCTCGAACCCGCTGCGCAGCATCCGAATGGCCAGCACCCGTTCCTGACCGGGCTTGGTCGCCCAGCCGCAGCGATACATCATCCAGAGGAAGGACGGTTTGATCCAGGTCATCCGCTCCCGCCGGAACGGGGGCACGAATCCACCCGCCGCAACCGCGGCACTGGCGATCGCCGGCGAGTACGCCTGATAGACGGTGATCGTGTCCTCGTCATGGACGGCGCGGACCTGGCGAAACGGCGGTTTACTCATCGGCCATCATTATGGCCATGGCCATCCGGCATCTGCACGCCGATTTCCCCGGCCGACCCTGTACGGCACCACCAAGTTCGCGGACGGCGACCTCAGCCGGCGCGACGGAGCGTCCCGGTGAGTCGCGCCTACCCCGATATCGCCGAACATCTGCCGGTTGAGATCACCGGGGCCGATGTCGAGGGCGCGGTCCTGACGATCTGGGGCTCGACTGGACCTTGACCATCCTCGCGCCGTGGGAGGGAACCTTGGAGGGACGCGCAATCTATTCCGACGATGACGACCTCGCCGTCCAGGTCCGCTCGGTGGTCGGCGAAGCACTGCTCGGGGTAGGCCCCGTCGACCTCGACGACACGGGATTCCAGTTCAGCAACGGTGCCTTGTTCGTGCCACCGCACCCCACCGAGTCCGCCTGGCGTCTCCGGCTGCCTCACGACGAGTTCTACGGTCGTCCGGGGGCGCCGTGATGAGGTCCGCGACGACCTCATGCCCTGGAGATGCGGAAGTAGAGTACGCGAATGATCGACGCTGCGACGGCCGCCGATGTGTGGGGGTCGCTGGCACGGGTGTCACCGGAGGCGCTCAGCCAGCTTGGGATCGGTCCTCGGGCGGCGTACGTGCTCGGGGAGGTCGGGCTCCCGGTTGCGGTGGATCCGCTGTTCGTCTTCACGCCCGTGGAGTCGATGCCGTCCGATCGACGACCCGGCCCCCCTATCCGCTTCGGCACCGACGGCGGCAGTTCGCTGTGCCTGGTGCCACCAGACGGTGCCGTCATCTCTGTCACCGCGACGTCGGACCTGCGACAGCGGTATGTCAATGCCGACCTCGGGTCGTTCGCCAGCTTCCTCCTCGAGGTCTGCCGGATCCGACGTCAGTTCGCGGAGTTGGACGACACACAGCTCGATACCGCGCTCGATGATCTTCAGAAGCGGCTGCGAAGTATGGACGAGACAGCCCTGGCAGATCCGGAACACTGGTGGTCGGTGATCTTCGAGCAGCTTCGCGACGGACTGCTGTGAGCCGGGACGCCTACGATCAGCTGACCGAGATCCTTCATCCGATCCGGCCCGACTGAGTCGGCACCTAGTGTCGAACCGGGTCATCACCATGCGGAGCGTCGGCTTGGGAGAGAACTTCGTCGTACACGCTGAGCAACTGAGACAAGAAGGTCGAGACGACCTGCTGCTCCTGCGGATTCAGCGCCCCTACGACCCTCTCGACCCCAACGATCAGAGGCGTCACCAAACCTTCGGCTGAGGTCACCGAATCAGCCGCCGGAATGATCACGACCTTGCGACGGTCTGTGGGATGCGGATGACGACTCACGTGGCCCGCAGCTTGGAGCCGGTCGAGCACCAGCGTCATCGCTGCTGTGGAGATCGTCAGCTGACGAGCGAGTTCGGTCGGCGTGGCCTGCCCTTCGCGCATCAGATGCTCCATTGCCGCAAGGCCGGCCGGATCGACGCTCAGACTGTCCGCGAGATGTCGTTCGAACTGCTGCTGCCGGCGGGTCATCAACTCGAGCTGGTCAGCTATGCCGTCGGCCGGATTGACATCCATGGAGCCATGGTAAACAATCAAGATTGTCAATGTTTTTGATAATCAAGGACTTTTCTAATGTCTCTCGACCAGCCCGTCCGCTACCGATGGCTCATCCTCGCCGTGATGCTGACGGCTGAGGTGATGGACTTGCTCGACGCCACCATCGTCAACGTCGCGGGTCCCTCACTCGAGCAGTCCTTGGGCACCAGCTCCGTCGGCCTGCAATGGGTGATCGGCGGCTACGCCCTCGCTCTTGGCGCCGGACTGGTCCTCGGCGGTCGGCTCGGTGACCGATTCGGACGGCGGCGGATGTTCCTCGGCGGCCTCCTTGCCTTCACCATCGCCTCCCTGCTCTGCGCTTTGGCCCCCACGGTCAGTGCTTTGATCGTGGTGCGGCTGATCCAGGGCGCAGCAGGCGCCATGCTGCTGCCACAGGGACTTGGTCTGTTGCGGGAGAACTTCTCCGGTCCGGAGCTCGTCACGGTGTTCGGCATCTTCGGCCCCGTCCTCGGACTCGGCGGAATCATCGGCCCGGTGCTCGGCGGCGCACTGATCGAGGCCGACCTGTTCGGAATCGGCTGGCGCCTGGTGTTCCTGGTCAATGTCCCGATCGGACTGATTGCGGTCGCGGTGGCGTGGCGCATCCTTCCTCGCCGCCCCGGTGACCGTGCGGCGAGCGTCGACGTGCCGGGGGCCGCACTGGTCGCCGCGGCTTCGGGACTCCTGGTGCTGCCACTCAACTTCGGCCCTGAGAATGACTGGCCCTGGTGGACCTGGGCGAGCCTGGCTGCCTCCGTCGTCGGCTTCGGCCTGTTCGTCCTCCAGCAGCGCCGCCTGGCCAGGATCGGCGGGGTGCCGTTGGTCACGCCGACGATCTTCACTCGCCGGGCATACACGGTCGGACTCGGTGGGATCGCCTTGTTCTTCGCCGGGCTGATCGGCACTCAGCTCGTCCTCACCCTGTTTCTGCAGATCGGTCAGGATTTCACCGCCGGCGAAGCCGGACTCGGCAACCTCCCGTTGGCGGTGGGCACGGCGATTGGCGGCGCGCTCAGTGGTGCCGTGCTCGCGGCAAAGCTCGGTCGGGCGGTGTTGCAGCTCGGTCCCGTCATTCAACTCCTCGGCGCCTTGGTGTTGTGGTTCCAGCTCGGCTCGCTCGCGGTTCCGTTCTCGATCTGGCCGTTGGTTCCCGCCATCGTGGTCGCCGGCGTCGGCTCAGGGATGGTCATCGCCGCTCTGTTCAGCGTCATCCTCGCCGCCGTCGATGATCATGAGATCGGATCCGCGTCCGGCGTACTGTCCGCCGTGCAATCGATCGCAGGCTCGGTCGGGGTCGCCGTCTTCGGCTCCGTGTTTTTCGACGCGGTCAAGACGAGCACTCCTGCCACGGGGTTCCGGGACGCCCTCGTCGTCCAGGGTGGTCTCCTGCTGGTCTTCTTGGCCCTGACCTTCGCCTTCCCTCAGCACCCGCGGCCCGACGATCACGCCGTACCCGAAGCGACACCCGAGTCCGATCACGGGCCGGTCGCTGTCTCCACCGAGGAAAGCCGATGAGTACCACCGTTTTGATCTCCGGCGCCAGTGTGGCCGGCCCTGCCCTGGCCTACTGGCTCAACCACTATGGCTTCGACGTCACCGTGGTCGAACGGGCCCCCGGGCCCCGCGAAACCGGACAGAACATCGACCTTCGCGGTGCTGGGCGCGAGGTGGCTCGCCGGATGGGGATCGAGGAGGCGATTCGCAGCGCCTCGACCGGCGAGATCGGCGTCCGCTTCGTCGATGCCGACGACAAGACCGTCGGAGCATTCCCCCGCGGGAAGGGCGATTCAGACGGTGCGACCGCAGGACTCGAGATCCTTCGCGGCGACCTCGCCCGACTGCTGATAGAGCGGAGCCAAGACCGCGTCAGCTACGTCTACGGCGACCACATCGCCACACTCAACGACACCGGAGACGAGGTCGAGGTCACGTTCGCCCATGGACCGGAACGCGCCTTTGACCTGGTCGTGGCGGCCGACGGGGTCGGGTCGAGCACCCGCCGCCTCATCGTGGGCAACGAGGCTCAGATCAAGCCGCTCAACATGTACACGGCGTGGATGACCATCCCGAAAGCCGACACGGATACTGCGTGGGCCAGATGGTTCAACGCCCCGGGGAGCAGGACCTCCACCATCCGCCCGGACAACGTCGGCACCGCCCGCGCCACCCTGTCGTTCATGACCGAGCGCCGAGGCTACGAAGACCTCGATATCGAGGGTGTGAAAGCGGTGTTGCGGCAACGGTTCGCCGGCGTCGGATGGGAGGTTCCGCGGATCCTCGATGCCCTCGACGACACCGACGTCTACTTCGAGTCCATGGGCCAGGTCCGCGCCACGCACTGGTCTCGCGGTCGCAGCGCGCTTCTCGGCGATGCCGGCTACTGCGCAACGCCGGTCAGCGGCATGGGTACCAGCCTCGCCATCACCGGCGCCTACGTCCTCGCCGGCGAGCTGTCCAGGAGCAGAGACCACCGTCAGGCCTTCGCGGCCTACGAAGCTCTCATGCGCCCGTACGTCGACCAGGCGCAGAAGCTCTCGCCTGGCGCACCCCGGCTGGCCAATCCAAAGACGATGGTCGGCATCGCGGCGTTCAACACCGGCATCCGGATCGCCGCCACGCCAGTGATCAGCAGACTGGCCCGGAAGATCTTCACCCCGCCCGCCGACCACATCGACCTTCCCGACTATTCGCCCAGCTGAAGCAGCCAGGCGCCGATTCAGCGGACCGCACTCCCGCCCGGGGCCGCATCGACCGACGGGCTCATGGCTTGCAGGAAGTCGAGCAGGCCGCCGGAGACCACATAGCCCCGGCCGGGAGTGACGGCGACCGGGGCCCGCCGCGGCAGATTGACGCCCAGCAGTTCGCCGTCATAGTCCACATTCGGCTGCAGCAGCACCCCGCAGCGGGCCTTGCGGATCGTCTTGGTCCAGTGCGAATACATGCTGCGCAGGTCGTCGGAGCGGCCGGCTGCGATCACCAGCAAGTCCGCGGGCCGGGCCGAGACGAGCCCGGCAATGGCCTGGTCGCTGTCGGCGAACTGCTCGGCATCGTCGACCAGCAGCACCAACATGCCCTTGTGCACCCGGGCAGCGGCCAACACCGCGACCGCGTCCTCCTCCCCCACCGCGCACCGGTCGAGCCCGGCCTGCGGCAACGGTGAACGACGACCGCACACGCCCCAGACCGCGAGCCCGGCATCCCGGAGAGTCTCGGCGAGCGCGAGCAGCAGCGTCGACTTCCCGGAGCGAGCCGGCCCGGCGATCAGCACATGCTCGCCCTCGTACGCCTCGATCGTCGCGACGCCCAGATCCGACTCACGGACACCCACCGGCAGCCGGCGAGGCTCGGTGTCAAAGCTCGCGGCCGCGCCGAGCTGGGTCACGGTGACCGACGTCGGCAACTGGCCCACCACCGGCGCCTTGGCCGGCGGGTTCCCCCAGCGCCGAGCGATCGCGGCCACGGTCTCTGCCAGCGGAAGCTCCGAGGTGGCCACATGGGCGTGCAGCTTGGACTCTGCCAGCACGCACCGGCCCGGCACGGCCGGCGGAGCGAGTTTCGCCGGCACACCGGAGGAGCTGTAGTCGTACGGGTCGGCCAGCCGGAACAGCCAGCGCTGAGTGGTCACCTCTTCGATGGCACTCGGCACACCCTTGGCGCGGGCGGTCGCGATCGCGGTCCAGATGCCGACCTCGGGACCGTCGGCGTACACGCGATAGAAGCCGTCGAGCAGCTTCAGGCCCTCGAAGTCGTCGTACTCGTCACGCAGCACGCCCAGTCCGTCGACCAGGATCACCATCCGCCGATGCTGCCCGCCGACCGCCCGGCGGCGGTCCAGCTCGGCCCGGATGTACTTGAGGAACCGCACCTGCTGCTCCCGCGCACCCGACCCCGAACCGACGTACGCCACGGTGTGCGGCAGGTCGGCCAACGGTGCCAGATCCCGCGCTCCCAGATCGAGCACCAACAGGTCGAGATCGTCGGGGCTGGACGAGTCGGCCAGCGCCAGGGCAGCCGAGGCGAGCGTCGTCGACGTACCGCTGCCGGGAATGCCGAGCACCAGCAGATTGCCCCGGTCGAGGTCCCAGCCGGCCGGCAGTTGACGCTGATTGCGTGGATCGTCGGCGACCGCCATCCTCACCATCGACCCCTGGACGCCACCCACGACTGGAAGGGGCGTTTCGTTCTCCCGGGCTTCGAGAGCTGTCAATCCCAGTCTCACCCGTTCGCCGAGCGGCTCGGGCCACACCGGTCGAGGCGCGGCATAGCCGAGCTCGTCGTTCGCCGCCACCACGGCGTCGATCAGCAGGTCTAGGTCGGTCGGCGAGTCATCATCGGCAGCGCCGCTCTCCGCAGCCGGCTGGTCTCGATCGAAATGGACCGGATGGACGTCGACGAGCTTCGAGCTCTGCGCCTCCACCCGTCCCGTCACCAGCGCGGTCTGCACCGGACTGATGTCGTCCTGACCGAGCTTCACGTATGCCCTGCCCCATTGGGTCCGGCCGATCGCCGAGGCGTCCGGCACCCCGATGACGTTGGAGGAGTCCTCCTTGCTCTGCACCCGCAAAGCCACCCGGAGGTTGGTGTTGGCCAGGATGTCCTCGTTCACCACACCGGCCGGCCGCTGGGTCGCGAGGATCATGTGCACACCGAGGGTGCGGCCGACGGCGGCGACACTGACCAGCGACTTCAACACATCGGGATAGTCCTTTGCCAGCATGGCGAACTCGTCGATGACCAGCAGCAGCCGCGGCATCGGGACGTCGGGGTTGGTGGCCAGGTACGCATCCAGGTTGTCGATCCCCTCGCCGGCGCGAGCGAAGACCTGCTGCCGATAGCGCAGCTCGGCCTCCAGCGCCGTCAGGGCACGGTCGGCCAACTGCTCGTCGAGGTTGCTGACCGTGCCGATGGTGTGCGGCAGCCGCTCGCAGGTCTTGAACGCGGCCCCGCCCTTGAAGTCGATCAGGATGAAGGTCAGCCGGGTCGGATCGTTCCGGGCGGCGAGTCCGGCGACCATGGACCGGAGGAACTCGCTCTTGCCTGACCCGGTGGTGCCACCGACCAGCCCGTGCGGTCCGTCACGGACCAGGTCGATACCGAAGATCCCATTCTCGCCAATGCCCAGCGGAGTGGAGATCCGCGAAGAGCCCGCCCAGCTCTGCCGAATGGCGGCCGAGGTCAGCTCGTCGATCCCGAGCAGCGGCGGCAGCCGGACCAGGCCGGGCAGCACTCCGCCGGGCACGGACAGCTCCGGGTCGTCGAACCGCGCCAGATCGGCCGCACACGCCTGCGCCGTGTCGACGCTGATGCCCGCGAGCACCACCTCGTCCACGCTGGTGCGCGCCTCCGGATGAACCACCCGTCCTGCCGCGTCGCGCTGCACCTCGATGACCGTCGTGCAGGACGCCGGAAGCTGCTTCTCGGTCGCCGCGATCACGATCCCGGACACCTGGACGGTCGGACGATCGGGCCGGCCCAAGACCATTCCCCCGACCGGGCGGCCGTGGCCCAGCAGCTGACGCGCCGGGGCGTCGCGGCCCTCGGTGAGCACATCGGAGTCCAGTACGAGCAGCAGCGCGCGCGTGGGATGCCCGTCGATCCCGTCCCGGAGGGCGCGGAGCAGCGACTCACTCCGCCCTCGCTCGGTGGAGAGCCAGCGACCGCCGGAGCCGTCGCCCATCCGCCGTACGTGCGGCAGCCAGCCGGCCCAGCTCCACTCCGTGCTCCGGCCGGGATCACAGAAGACACCGATGGTCAGATCGGCAGGTCCGCAATGCGTGGCGGCCTGGCAGAGCAGGCTGCGAGCCACCGCCAGACAGCCGTCCCGGTCGCCCACGATGCCCACCACGCCGGCGGCAGTCAGGTCGACCTCCACCGGCGCACCGGGAACCACGGCTCCGTCGACGAGCTGCTGGACCTCCTCCTCCAACTTCCGGCTGGCGCTGCTGGCCAGCGGAGGCGCCCAGCCTGGATTGCCGACACCGGCGTTGAGGATGAGGAAGTCCGGCGACCCCGGGCGTCGCTGCCACAGCCGCGTAGTCGGCAGGTCGGCTCGTCGCAAGGTAACCGCCGGGTCCGGCGCGAGCTCGCGGCGCCGTTCGCGCTCCCGGACGGTGGTCGTCTCGAGATCGGTGCCGAACCTGGTCAGCGCCTTGTCGAACTCCTCGTCGCCCTCCTTGATGTCCTTCTTACGGCGCCGCTTCTGCTCCCAGGTGGTGCCCAGCACCATCACGGGACTGAGCGCGGCGAACAACGCGAACCGCACATCCCGCATCACTGCGACCATCACGACCGCCATCAGCAGCGGCGCGATGATCGCCGCGATCCCGAATCGGGCCGGCGGTGGTGGTGGCTTCCGGGCCGGCGGTTCGATCTGTTCCGGTGCCGGGAGCAGACCGGTGCGCGGCGGGCGGTTGTAAGGCACCGTGGCGGAGTGGGTGAGGTTGTGCAGAGTGCCTGGCGCCGGAGCCAGGGCTTCGGTCGCGCCGCGCCACAGGGTGATGGCCGCACCGCCGACCACGATCACGGCCTGATCGGTCACCTCGGTGCCGTCCTCGCCGACTTCGGTGCCGTCGACCAGGGTCCCGTTGGTCGAGCCGCTGTCTCGGACCAGCAGCCCGTCATCGGTGTGCTCGACACTCGCGTGGCTCCAGGACGCGCTGGGCGAATCGATCGTCAGATCGGCCTGCGGAGAGCGGCCGATGAGCAGCGGACGTGTCGTCGGCACCTCGACCGTCCGTCCGGCATCAAGCCCTGCCGACAGTGAGGCGGCCCAGCCGCTGATCGGCTTCGCGTGCTCGACCGGTTCCCGGCCGATTCGGCTGCCCTCCAGCAGGCTCGCGGAGCGGACCAGATCACCGGCGTCATGCTTGGCATCGTCGACCCAGAGGACCTCGTCGGCTGCCAGCGCATGGTCGCAGGCGTGCTGGACGAGATCGGCCAAGGTAGCGGTCTCGGCCGCCTGAGCCAGCTCGATCTCGCGGCTGGTCCCGTCGACGTCGATCAGCAGATGCACCCTGGTCTCCTCCCTCCGCTAGGTCGTCGGATACCAGTACAGCGAAGGCACCTTGGGCGAGACCGGACGTACAGCCGGCGAGTCCGGGGTGGCCGAGAGCACACGTACGGCTTCGGGTGCAACAGTGACCGGTCCGGAGAAGTCGAGCGCCGGTCCGGCAAGCCCCTCGGGTGCCCCGACCTTGACCTCCGCCAGCGCGGCTGCCACCGCCGCCGGCTCGGTGCTCTTGGCCGCCGCGGCAGCCCGGACCAAGGCGACGACTGCGTCATGGCTGCGTGAGTCGGCCGCCCCGGCGACCGAGCTGAACGGCACCTGGCCCAACAGATCGGTGGCTTTCGGGTCGGCTGCCAGCAGGCTGACCGCGGAGAAGTACGCCGTCGCGGCCCGGCCCGCCTCGCCCGATTGCAGCGCTGCGGCGTCCCCCACATCGAGGCCGGCCGTCACGAACACCCCGGAGAGCGAGCCGCCGGCCTTGGCGACCGCTGCCGGGAACGCCGGACTGAGCGCGTCCGACGTGAGCAGCATCGGGGTCTCGATCCCGGCACCCTGCAACGCCGCCACGAGGCGGCCCTGCAGCTCTGCGGGTCCTGAGATGACGACCGCGTCAAAGCTGCTCTGGCCCGTGCGCTGGACCTTGGCGAGCCTCCGGGCCAGCCTGTCCGGGTCGTCGCCGGCTGCGAAGGTCCTGGAGTCGACCGGTGCCAGACCCTCGATGTCACCTCCCCCGGCATCGATCAGGTACGGCCGGTGGAGGTTCTGTTGCTGGAGCGCTTCGACCAATCTCTGGTCGCCGATCTGCGCGTCCGGACCGGTCAGCCAGCTGTGCTCCGGCAAACCCTCGGCGGAGGTCTCGTACGGCAGCAGCGTCGCGAGGTTGAGCGAGGCGGCGTGCTGCAGCGCGTCCCGCAAGTGGCTGCCCGAGGTCGCGACGACGATCCCGGCGACGCCTTGCTCCGCCAGCGTGTCGATCGCCGCCTTCGCTCCGTCGGCCGTGCCCTTGTCGTTCACCGGGACCAGAGTGATCGTGGTACCGCCCGCCGCGTACCGACTCGCCGCCACCTGCGCACCCTGAGCGGCCTCTCGCCATTGCGCACCCTGGGACGGCGTGGAGGCCACACTCACCACGACGCCGATGGTCAGCCCGTCCGGTCCGTCGGCGGTGAGCTTGACACTGGTGGCCGGCGCGGGTGCCGGGTCGGTCGCCGGCGCAGGACTGCTGCACGCCGCCAGCACGACGAGCAGGAGCGCCAGTCCCGCGATCCAGAGTGATCGCGGCGATGTCCGTCGGTAGCTCATGAGCCGCCGGCAAGGTGGAACGTGTAGACGGTCCGGTGCTGCACGCTGTCAGGCAGGTCCAGCGCAAAGGCCGGCAGCTCGGCCTGCCGCTGCAATGCAGCCTCGGCCTGCGCCTGGCGCAGCATGATGCCCGACACGTCACGCTCCCGCACGGAGCCGTACGAGGTGGTCCGGTCCGCGGCCAGAGCCAGTTGATAGTCCGCCGATCGGGCTGTGTCCGCGCTCTTCGCCAAGGTGCCGACCACGCCGGAGCCCTTGACCCGCGGGTTGCCGAGGTCGAGCAGGATGTTGGCGAGATCGCGGGTCAGCTGGGTTCGGGTGCTCCCCAGATCCCGGGTCGCCGAGGAGATGTCGCCGGAGATCTGGTCGAGTGAACCGGTCATCACCGCTGACAGCGAGGTCGTCGCCTGCTTCTCGGTCTTGGCCAGTTGGCTGCGCTGCCGGTCCACGGCCTTCTTGCCCGAGCTCTCCAGCGCCTCCGCCGCCGAGCTCAGACCCTTGGCGGAGTTCTCGAACGCCTTGCCGAGCTGGGCACTGTTCTCCGCGCCCTGCTTGGAGACCTGCTCGATCGCCGAGTCGAGCTTGGTGTCGGAGGCCTGTTTCGCGGCCTCGGCCAAAGCCGTGTCGAGTTGCGTCTTGGTCGTCGTATAGGACGTCTGGACGCCGGTGAGGCCGGTACCCAGCAACTCGAGGTTCTCCACCGCCTTCTCGGCAATGGCGTGCACGTCTCCGACGCTGCTCTGGCCGGTCGACAGTCCGGCGGCGGCCGCCGTCAGGGCGGCGGACGCCTCATCGAGACTGTTCTCGACATCGACGAGCAGTTTGCCCAAACCGTCATCCTTGCTCGAGGTGTCGGTGTCCGAGATGACCTTGTCCCAGGCTTTGGCCTGGCTGTCGAGCCGAGTCTCCATCGGATCGGGGTCGGGCGAATCGAACTTCGAGCCATCGCACCGCGTCGTGACCAGGTATGCGCGAATCGCGTTGATCTGGTCGGAGGTCGGCGCACCCGGCTGGGTGCCGTCACCGACCAGTGCACAAAGCTTTTCGGCCACGTCCTTGTTCTGCCCCAGCATGGTGTCGACCCCGGACCTGCCCGAGACGGCGTCCTGGTGGATCTGATCGACCTGCTCGGTGATCTTGGGCAGCGCGGCCTGTGTGTCCGCGACGGACGTGCTGGCCTTCTCCAGCTGTGCGGCGATCTTGCTCAGGGTCCGGCTGTCCGGATCGGGACCATCGGCGTTGTCCCCCAGCTTCTCGGTCAGATCGCGGATCTCGGTGAGCTGCTTGGTCAGCGTGGCGACGGTGTCCTGGCTGTCCTTGAAGTCCTCCTCGGGATTCAGCCCCAGCGACGCACTCTGGCCCTGCTCGATGGCGTCGGTCACCTTGGCGAAGGTCTGCCGGGCGTTGTCCAGTGTGCAGGTGACCGCCGGATCATCGACGCCGCACGCATCCGGGGCGGCAGGGTCCGCCGGCCCGATCGTCTTGTTGATGGTCTGCTGGAGCTCTTCCTTGCAGTCGCCGGTCGCGGACGCGTACGCAGTCAGCAGGGCGGTGACCTGCTGCAGGCTCCCGTACACCGTTCCCCCCGCCTTCGGCGTCGTCACCTGGAAGGCACAACCGGTCCCCTTGACGCTCATCGCCGGGGCCTTGGCGGAGGTGTCGCCGAGCAGCGCATCGATCTCGCTCACCGTGCTGGACAGCTGCTGCAGGGTGCTGGAGCTGGTGGACTTCAGCGACGACTGGAGCGCCTTGTCGAGCGCGGTCAGATTCGTGTCCGACTGCTTCAGCGAGGCGTCGAGCTGCTTGGTGTCGGCCTGGAGCGCGGCGACCGTCTTGGCGCCCAGAGTCTGAGAGGTCGAGTCGAGCGTCTTGCGTACCTTCGAGACCTGAGAGCTGGCCCTGGCCAGGACCGTGTTGACGTCGCCGATCACCTCGATGGTGCGCGAGACGAGGGCCAGTTCGGAGGAGTTCTTGGGGTTGAACGCCGAGTCGACCAGAGCGCCCATCGACGGATCGGTGACCAGGCCAGGCTGTACGCCGACGTCGATGGTCGGCACCGCGAAGTTCTTCGCATCGAGCACGAGCCGCAAAGTGGCGGTCGCCGACAACTGGGGCGGTGCAAGGATCGTGGCCCACTGAACCTGGGTCGTCTGGTCGCTCCCCTGGCCGAGCACGCCGTTGGTGACGTCCTTCGCATTGGCGGGTTCGCCATCGTCCCCAGGCTCGGTGACCACGGTCGCGGGATCGACGCCCGGCAGCGAGGCGGACGCGACCACGGTCAGCGGCGCGCCGACCATCGCGGTCTCGGTGCGGGACCGACCACCCGCGTCATAGTTCACCTGCTGCGGCTCCACCGTCAGGTTCTGCACAGTCAGGTCGATGATCACCCGGCCCGAATAGCCCTTCAGGTCGGCAAGATCGGTGCCCGAGGACTGCTCGGTCCGATACGAGGTCTGGACTCGTACCGGCAGTTGGTCGACGGCCTGGCTCGGATCGTAGGAGGACGACGTGGTGTCGAACTCGCCGGTGGCCGCCCGGGTGATGACCACACTGTCGCCCAGCTGGTCGATGGAGCCGTCATTGCCCAGCGACGCGGTGACCGACTGCAGCAGACGGTCACCCGCGGCGGGTGGCGCCACCACGGTTTCGGGCTTCTCCGGTGGCCGCGACCGTATCAGGACGAGCGTCGTGACGAGGGCACCAAGGATCAGCGCCACCCCTCCGGCCAAGAGAACTTTGCCTTTCGGGGTGAACTGCGACAAACCGGCTAACAAGAACTGACCTTCCACACTCGACCACGGAGTCGCCTCCACGGGGGGCGACTCTGACGGGCGGCTCTGACACCCATGCCGAGCCGAAGTCCCGGGACATGCTAAGTCGATCAAGGGGTCAGGCCGAATTATGTCGAGGCGCGCACCTCGTGCTCTCTCGGTCCGCGAGGGAGCAAGGACGCCCGCGGCGCGTCGACGACTCAGCGTGTGAGGATGCTGCGGTGGGCCTCGACGACCGCTTCCCACTGCTCCATGAACCCGATCGCAAGACTGCTGAAATACTAGAGATGGACATCTGATATATCTCACCGCTACAGTACGTGCACCGCCGGCTGAGATCGGCCGCAGAAGGAGAGACTATGGACCTGGCACATCGGCTGGAGCGTCTCGGCACCGAGACGGCCTTCGCGGTCGCGCAAGCAGCGGCCGCCTGGACCGCCAAGGGGAATCGGGTCTACCCGTTCCACCTCGGTGACATCAACATCCCGACCGCCCCGCACATCATCGAGGCGATGAATGCGGCGATTGCCGATGGCAAGACGGGCTACTGCCCCGGCGCCGGCATCCCCCCACTGCGCGAGGCGCTCGCCGAGGACATCGGCTCCCGACGCGGCACCAGCGTCGATCCCGGCAGCATCGTGGTGATGACCGGTGGCAAGCCGGTGATCACGAAGTTCCTGCAGACCGTGATGAACCCTGGCCAGGAAGTCCTCTACCCGAACCCCGGCTTCCCGATCTACGAGTCACAGATCGAGTACCTGGGTGGCACCGGGCTGCCGTACCGGTATGTGCCGACCGAGGACGGATTCGCGATCGACCTGGATCAGGTCCGCTCGCTGATCACCCCCAATACGGTCGCGATCATCTACAACGACCTGCAGAACCCGATCTCGGCCGAGTCGACCGCCGCCGAGCGCGAGGCGATCGCCGCCCTGGCGCAGGAGCACGACCTGTGGGTGCTCTCCGACGAGGCGTACTTCGAGATGCGCTACGAGGGCGAGTCCACCTCGATCACGACCATTCCCGGGATGGCGGAGCGCACGGTCATCCTCTACACCTTCAGCAAGAAGTTCGCGATGACCGGCTCCCGGCTCGGCTGCGCGGTGGCTCCGCCGGAGGTCGCGTCGATCTTCGCCACGCTCAACACCAACGACGAGTCGTGCACCACCCACTATGTGCAGTGGGCCGGCATCGAGGCACTCCGCGGCACCCAGCAGCCCGTGTTCGACATGCTCGACATCCTGCGCGAGCGCCGCGACGAGACCTGCCGGCTGGTCAACGAGATTCCCGGGATGCAGGTCGCGGTGCCGAAGTCCACCTTCTATGTGTTCCCCGATGTCACCGGTGCGATGCAGCGCATGGGGTTCGCCACGGTCGGCGAGTTCGCCGAGCAGGCGCTCTACAACACCGGCATGTCGTTCTGCACCCGGCAGCACTTCGGGCGCCGTCAGCCGGGCGAGGAGCGGGACTACATCCGGCTCGCGTACTCAGGAATCGACCTTGCTGACATCCAGGAGGGCCTCGGCCGGCTGAAGGACTGGGTGGCGTCGGCATGAGCAAGATCGTCGTCACCGGCCGGATCCCGGAGGTCGCCGTCGAACGGCTGCGCGCCGAGCATGAGGTCGACGCGTGGTCGGCGGCCGAGGCAATCAGCCGCGAGGAGCTGCTGGCCCGCGTGGCCGGTGCCGACGCGTTGCTGACCTTGCTCACCGAGCGGGTCGATGCGGAGCTGTTGAACGCGGCCGGACCGCAGCTGAAGGTGGTCGCCAACGTCGCGGTCGGGTACGACAACGTCGATGTGCCGGCGTGCACCGCACGGGGCATCATCGCCACTAACACGCCGGGCGTCTTGACCGAGGCAACCGCCGATGTCGCCTTCGCGTTGATTCTGATGGCGACCCGGCGGACCGGTGAGGGCGAGCGGGTCATCCGCTCCGGCCAGCCGTGGAAGTGGGGCATGTTCTATCTGCTCGGCAGCGGCCTGCAGGGCAAGACTCTCGGCGTCGTCGGCATGGGCGGGATCGGGCAGGCAACCGCTCGCCGGGCCCGGGCCTTCGGCATGGACGTGATCTATCAGTCACGCAGTGAGCTGGCGCCGGAAGTGGCCGCCGAGCTCGGTGCCCGCCGGGTCGAGTTGGACGAGCTGCTGGCCACCGCCGACGTGGTCTCGTTGCACTGCCCGTACAGTCCGGCCACCCACCACCTGATCGGTGCGGAACAGTTTGCCGCGATGCGCGATTCGGCGTACCTGGTGAACACCGCACGCGGTCCGATCGTGGATGAAGCAGCGTTGGCGGACGCCCTCCGGGACGGTCAGATCGCCGGCGCCGGACTGGATGTCTACGAGCACGAGCCTCAGGTGCACCCCGGGCTGCTGGAGCTGGACAACGTTGCGTTGCTGCCGCACCTCGGCTCGGCGACCGTTGAGACCCGCACGGCGATGGCCAACCTGGCGGCCGACAACGCGCTCGCGGTTCTCGCCGGTACGCAGCCGCCGACACCCATCGAGAAGTAGTTTCTGGGGCCAAAATCGGCCTGACTAGGCCCGTTGGCTACTTCTCGTGAGGGCTGATGTGCAGCAGGGGTGCGCCCTGACTCACCGCGTCGCCGACGGCCACGGCGATGTCGCGGACCGTGCCGGGTCGCGGGGCGGTGATCGGGTTCTCCATCTTCATCGCCTCCAGCACGGCGACCAGGTCTCCGGCGACGACCTGCTGGCCTTCCTGCACCGCGACTGTGACCACGGTGCCCTGCATCGGAGCCACCACCGCGTCGTCGCGCACCACGGGAGTCGGCGCGCCCGCGGGACCTGGCGCCGGCTGGCGTAGTCGATCCGTCGGCACCGCTGCCGGCCCGGTCAGGGCCCCGCGGACAGATACTTCGACGCGCCGGCCGTCCACCTCGATGGTGAGGTTCTGTACCGGAGTGTCCCCACCCTGGGCGACCGGGCCGGAGTTCGCGTACGGCGGGATGGGGTTGTCCCACTCGGTTTCGATCCACCGGGTGTGGACGCCGAACGACTCCACCCCGGCGTCATCGGCGCCGCCTCCGTCGACGCAGCCTTCACCGACGCCGCCTTCACCGACGCCGCCTTCACCGACGCCGCCGAGGAAGGCTGGGTGCTCGACGATGTGCCGGTGGAACGGCAGCACGGTCGCCAGGCCGTCGATGGTGAACTCCGCCAAGGCGCGGCGTGATCGCTCCAATGCCTGCGTACGGTCCTCGCCGGTGACGATCAGCTTGGCGATCAGGGAGTCGAACTGGCCGCCGATGACGCTGCCGGGCACGACTCCCGAGTCGACCCGGACACCAGGTCCGCCGGGCTCCCGGTAGGTCTCGATCCGGCCCGGTCCGGGGAGGAAGTTGCGGCCCGGATCCTCGCCGTTGATCCGGAACTCGAAAGCGTGACCGCGCGGGATGGGGTCCTCGGTGATCGACAGTCGCTCACTGTTCGCGATGGCGAACTGCTGGCGCACCAGATCGATACCGGCGGTCTCCTCGCTCACCGGATGCTCGACCTGCAGCCGGGTGTTCACCTCCAGGAAGGACACGGTGTCGCGCTGCACCAGGTACTCCACCGTGCCGGCGCCGTGATAGCCGGCCTCCCGGCAGATCGCCTTGGCCGACTCGTGGATCTGGCTCCGCTGCGCCTCGCTGAGGAAGGGGGCGGGCGCTTCCTCGACCAGCTTCTGGAACCGTCGTTGCAACGAGCAGTCGCGGGTGCCGACGACGATCACCGTGCCGTGCTGGTCGGCGAGCACCTGGGCCTCGACGTGCCGAGCCCGATCCAGATACTGCTCGACAAAACACTCACCGCGGCCGAACGCGGCGACCGCCTCCCGGGTGGCGGAGGCGAAGAGGTCGGGGATCTCCTCCAGCGTGTGTGCGACCTTCATGCCGCGACCACCACCGCCGTACGCGGCCTTGATCGCCACCGGCAGCCCGTACGTCCGAGCGAACGCGAGCACCTCGTCGGCGTCGGCGACCGGATCCTTGGTGCCGGCCGCCATCGGGGCGTTCGCACGCTGGGCGATATGCCGGGCGGTGACCTTGTCGCCGAGGTCGCGAATCGCCTGTGGGGACGGGCCGATCCAGATCAGCCCCGCGTCGATCACCGCTTGGGCGAAGTCCGCGTTCTCGGACAGGAAGCCGTAGCCGGGATGTACCGCGTCGGCTCCGGATCGGGCGGCGGCGGCAAGCAGCTTGTCGATGTCGAGATAGGATTCGGCAGCCGTCTGCCCGCCGAGCGCGAACGCCTCGTCGGCCAGTTGGACGAACAGGGCGTCGACATCAGGCTCCGCGTACACGGCCACGCTGCCGAGGCCCGCGTCCCGGGCCGCGCGAACGACCCGGACGGCGATCTCGCCGCGGTTGGCGATCAAGACCTTCGAGATCCTGCGTTCCATGGTTTGCCTTTCAGGGATGGGTCAGCATCGTCAGAGCAGCGATGACTGCGGCTGTCTCGGTGGCGCTGGGTCGCCCGCGCAACGTGATCTGCAGGTCTGCCAGCCGTACGGCACTCGCTCGTGGTTGTTCGGGGACGAAGATCAACTGCTGGCCGGGCCGGGCCTGAGCCACCAAGGGAATATCGGCACCAAGGACCACGCCGATCACCGGATAGCCGCCGGTGATCGGGTGGTCAGCGAGGAAGACCACCGGTTCACCGCTGGGCGGCACCTGAATGGCGCCGAGCGGCATTCCCTCGGTCGGCAGCTCACGGCTGTCCCGACGGGTGAGCGCTGGACAGCCCTGCTGTCCATCCTTCCCGCCATCCCACCCCGGGCGGGCCAGCCTGGCCCCAATCCGATCAAGCCGATCGGTGAGCGACCAGCCCCCGACGAAGAGATCCTCGGGCTGGGCGAACCAGTCGGCTCGGGGACCGAGCTGGACCCGGACGACGACGGGGTCATTGGTCATCGGCGTCAGTGGTGCGATCCCGGTGAGTGGCGAGCCGATCGGCTCCGGTCCGACCGGCAGTTCGTCACCCGCCGTCAGCGGCTCAGGTCCCAAGCCTGCCAAGGTGTCCCGGCTTCGAGAGCCGAGCACCGGCTCGACCGCCAGCCCGCCACGAACGGCCAGGTATACCCGGAGTCCTGTCGCCGCGAGGCCCAACGCAAGACGTTGACCCGACTCCAGCCGGACGACCGAAGCATGATCAACCGGGATTCCGTCGACGGTGATCGGCGCCGGTGCGCCGGTGACGGCGAGCGTGACCACCTCGATTGCCTCGACCTGCAGTCCGCCGAGTACGCATTCGATGCCGGCTGCCCCTTCGTCGTTCCCGACCAACCGATTGGCCAGCCGCAGCGAGTCGGTGTCAGCAGCACCGGACACTCCGACCCCGGCCGAGAACCAGCCCGGCCGTCCTAGATCTTGGATCGTCGCGCTCGGCCCTGGCGCCAAGATCCGCAAGGCGCCGCTCATGAGCGGACGAAACGGACTCGGGTGCCTGCGGTCAGCAACGCAGGTCGTGGTCGGCTCAGGTCGAACATGGTCAACTCGGTGGTGCCGATCAGCTGCCAGCCGCCCGGAGCCCGCCGCGGATAGACCGCACTGAAGCCGTCGGCGAGTGCCACGGCGCCGGCCGGCACGGCCGTCCTCGACTGGCGACGACGCGGCACCACCAGACCGCCGCGGTCTGACTCCAGGTAGCCGAAACCAGCGGTGAACCCGATGAACCGGCAGCGCCAGGTCCGGCTGGTGTGCTCGGCGATCACGTCCTCGACGGTGGTGCCGAGGATCGCCGCCACGTCGGCGAGGTCCTCGCCGTCATACCGCACCGGAATGACCACTTCCTCGGCCCTCTCAGCCGTGATGGCCCGCTCGGACGCCGTTCCTGACAGGGCCTTGCGCACCTCGGACTCGACCACGCCCTGCTCACTGCCGTCTCGCAGCGTCAGCAGTACGGTCTCGGCGGCCGGCAGAATGTCCTCGACCCCTGGCAGGGCGGCGTCCCGGAGTCGTTCCACGACGTCGAGCAGGCCGTCGTGACCGGTCGGGCAGATCAACAGTGCACGGTCCCCCGCCCAACGGACCTCCGCTACATCGCTCATGCTCACAACGGGAGTGCTCATGCCACGAAAGGCGCGATGGTGACGCCGGCATCGTGCAGCGCCAAGCGGACCGCCGTGGCCATCGCGACCGCGCCCGGAGAGTCGCCATGGACGCAGATCGACTGCGCCGCGACAGACACCTCGGTGCCGGCCACCGAATGGATCGTGCCCTTGGTCGCCAGCTGCACCACCCTGCGGGCCACCTCATCGATGTCGGTGACCAAGGCGCCCGGCTCCGACCGCGGCACCAGCGTCCCCTCCGAGGTGTAGCCGCGGTCGGCGAACGCCTCGCGAACCGTCCCGAGCCCCGCCTCCGCTGCCAGGCGCAACCAGGCCGAACCCGGTAGCCCGAGCACCGGCAGTGAGGCGTCGTACGTGGTCACCGCAGCTACCACGGCCGCGGCCTGGACCTCGTCGCGGACAATCCGGTTGTACAAGGCACCGTGCGGTTTGACGTAGCCGACCCGAGTGCCCGCGATCCGGGCGAAGCCATCCAAGGCCGCGATCTGATAGATCACATCGTTGGTCAACGTGTCGGCCGGCACGTCCATCGGCCGCCGGCCGAAGCCGGCCAGATCGTGGTAGCTCACTTGGGCGCCGACCACCACCCCGCGCTCGGCGGCCCGATCACAGACCCGCCGGAGGATGTCCGGGTCGCCGGCATGAAACCCGCAGGCGACATTGGCGCTGGTGACCAGCTCGAGGAGCGCATCGTCGTCACCGAGGCGCCAGGTCCCGAACCCCTCGCCGAGGTCGCTGTTCAGGTCGATGCGCCCTGCGCCCATCGGTTCAGCTGTGCTCATTGGCCTACCTTTCCGGTCGCTGACTACGTGCCCAGGTCACTTCTCTGCGCCGTGCAGATCGAGCTTGGACGTCTCCGGCGCGACAAACACACAGATGATCGTGACGGCAAGCATCGCAACCGCGTACACCGACACGAAGATCGAGGTGTCGAAACGGTCCAGCAGAGCGACCGAGATGATCGGCGCCACGGCACCGCCCAGGATGCCCGCCAGCTGATAGCCCATGGAAGCGCCGGTGTAGCGCACCTTGGTCGGGAACATCTCGGTGATGAACGCGGCCTGGGGACCATACATCGCGGCATGGAAGATCAGCGCGATGACCGCGGCCAGCAGGATCAGCCCGAACTGACCACTGTCGAGCAGGGTGAAGAAGACGAAGACCCAGACCGCCGCTCCGATGGCGCCGGCCAGATAGACCGGGCGACGGGCGATCTTGTCCGACAGATGGCCGAAGAACGGAATGGCCGCCACCTGGACGGCGGCTGCGATCAGCACCGCGTTGAGGGCGTACTGCCGCGGCAGGCCGAGATAGGTCGCCACGTACGTGGTGATGAACAGCACGAACGTGTAGAACGCGACATCGACACCGATCCGGGCGCCGATCGCGAGCAGCACCTGCTTGGGATAGCTCCTCAGCACCTCCAGAATCGGTGCCTCGGCCTTGCTGTCGGTTTGTTCCACCTCGGCGAACAACGGGCTCTCGGCGATGGTCATCCGGATCCACATGCCCACCGCGACCAGCACCCCACTGAGCAGGAACGGCACCCGCCAGCCCCAGGACAGGAAGGCCTCGTTCGACGTGACCGTGCCCATCAGCGACAGCACGCCGTTGGCCAGCAGCAGACCGATCGGTACGCCGACCTGTGGCCAGCTGGCGTTCAGGCCACGTCGGTTCGGGTCTCCCGACTCCATGGTCATCAACACCGCGCCGCCCCATTCTCCGCCGAGGCCCAGTCCCTGGAGGAAGCGCAGCAGGACGAGCAGGATCGGTGCCCAGACGCCGATCGTGGCGTACGTCGGCAGCACCCCGATCAGAAACGTCGAGATCCCCATCAGCAGCAGGGTCGCGACGAGCACGTTCTTGCGGCCGATCTTGTCACCGTAGTGACCGAACACGATCCCGCCGAGGGGTCGGGCCACGAATCCCACCGCGAAGGTGGTGAAGGCGAGCAGGGTGCCGATCAGCGGATCGAACTCGGGGAAGAACAGCTGGTTGAACACCAGGGCAGCCGCGGTGCCGTAGATGAAGAAGTCGTACCACTCGAGGGAGGTCCCGATGAGGCTGGCGACGATGACCTTGCGGGTGGACGAGGGGGTGACGGGCGGAGTGACGTCGTCCGAGGAACGAGGACTTGGTTCTGGCATGTCAGCAACCTTCCTGTGAGGACGTCGGGTGCGTCCGTTGGAAGAACGATAGCGGATTGTTCAACACTTGAGCAAGAGATCAATTCAAGAAACTTCTTGGTGAGGTGTAGGTTTGAGGCACGCATTGACGCGCATCATGAGATGCCTGGATCGCACGATGGGGAACGGCATGACGACGAGATCTGTGGTCGATGGAGGGATCAGCCCAGGGGTGCTGCCGGCACTCCCCCCGCGGCTGAGCACCGCCGAGCACGCGGCCTCGGTCGTTCGCGCGCAGATTGCGAGTGGTGCACTGCTCCCTGGGACACGGCTGCGTGAGGAGGAGGTGGCAGAGTCCTTCTCCATCTCCCGGAACACCGTGCGCGAGGTCTTCAGGCTCCTTGCGCACGAGCGGCTGGTCGAACATGTCGCCTATCGCGGCGTACACATCCGCAGACTCGGACCCACGGACATCTCGGCCATGTATCTGACCCGACGCTTGGTCGAGCCACTGGGCGTTCGCGCGGTCCTTGCCGACCAAGGGTCGCAGCGGCTGCTCCGCGAGAACGTCGACACCGCGATGGCCGCCATCGAGTCCGCGGACTGGCAGCAGGTGGGGACCTGCGACATCGCTTTCCACCGCGCCCTGATGGACGCCTGCGGCAGCGTCCATTTGTCGGAGATGTTCGAGAAGCTGCTTGCCGAGCTGCGGCTGGCATTCCTTCAGCTGCCCGACGTGCAGCAGTTGCACCAGCCGTACGTGGCCCGCAACCGCACGCTGCTGGAGCTGATCGAGGCCGGTGACGAGGACGGGGCCATCCGTGAGCTGGAGGACTATCTGGTCACGGCCGAGCGGGCCGTGCTCTCGAAGCTGACCGGCTGACAACCTCGTCGCTCGGAGCACTGGGAGGCTACGGCTACCGTCCGATCGACAGTCGCCCAAAGTTCGCTCGCCGGCAACCCGGCAAAGCCAGCATGCCGAACATGCCTCATACGACTACCCGTCGCCGTCGAGCTGGGCTGCTGGTTGGTGCCAGCCTGCTCAGCATCACCGGGCTCATCGCCCCGATAGCCACCGCGTCAGCATCCACCTTTCCGAGCGACACGACCAAGCCGGATCTCGTGCCCGCCCTCAGCGGCTACAACGCCCTGTGGCGTCCGTCCGGCAACGACGATCTGCACGGCACTGTGCTCAATGCCAAAGCACTCCAGCGCAACGACCAGCTGGTCAGCTGGATCAACCAGCATGCGACTCGTCCGCAGCAGTTCCGGGCGCTGCAGAACTCCGCCTACCTCGCCAGCGACGGCGGCGGCTACGACCAGTCGATCTCGATCGCCGACGGACTCGGCAAGAACCTCGGCATCTTCTACGCCAAGGGCCGGATCGACGGTTCCCTGCCGCTCACCAGTGCGTTGATCAACAGCTCCAAGGGCAGCACCGGCGCCTATGTCGGCACGTCCGCTGCGAAGTCCGCGTACAGCCATCCCCGGCCCTTCCTGCCTGCCGATCCGAAGGCCGCCCCCGTACCGGGCGACGACGGGGGCTGCGCGCCCAGCGCGGTGAACAGCTCCTCCGCTGCGAGCAACCGCAAGGGCAGGCCCTGGGCCGATGCCGCCGGCAACCTCAAGGTCACCCGGGTGCCGGCAGCCGTCGACACGACTCACGAGTTCGCGACGACCGACGTCACGCTCGACCCGCTGTACGGACTGCCCGCGCTCTGCGCCGGCGGGTCGTATCCGAGCGGCCACACGGCGACCGCGTACCAGGCCGGGATCACCCTGGCCACGCTGCTGCCGGAACTGGCCCCACAGATCCTGGCTCGCTCCTCGGAAGCGGCCAACAACCGCATCGTGCTGGGTGTCCACTATCCACTGGACATCGTGAGTGGCCGGATGAGCGGCGAGATCGCCCTCTCTGCCCGCTGGTCTGACGCCAAATTCCGCAAGGCGGTGCTCACGCCGGCCCGCAAGGAACTCGTCTCGTATCTGACCAAGCAGTGCAAGTCCGTGCTGCACATCTCGACGCTGTCGAAGTGCATCGCGGCCGATACCTCGTACGCCAACAACCCGTACGGCGGTGCGAAGATCCCCGGCGGCACCGCGCAGATCGTCACCAACCGCCAGTCCGCGCTGCGGGTCTACACCGAGCGGCTCGGCTACGGTTTCCAGCCCACTGCATCGACCAAACGTGCCGCATCCGTACCGGCCGGTGCGGACAACTTGCTGCGCACCACCTATCCCTCCTTGACGGCGTCCCAGCGCCGACAGATCCTGGCTCAGACGCAAATCGCCTCCGGCCATCCGCTGGACACGACGGCTGCCCACGCGGCCTATCCGCTGGTGCCCGGTTCCTGGCAGCGCCTCAATCTTGCGGCGGCGTTGTCGGCCAAGGTCAAGATCACCAAGAGCGGCAAGGTCAAGGTCGTCTCGACCGGTGGCAAGGCAACCGTCGTCCGCTGACCGTCCTCCTGAGACCGCGTACTAACTGGTACTAACTGGCTTCGCCGAGCAGGGCACGCCGCTGCTGGCGGCGTGCCGCCTGCTGCTTCGGGTCCGGGACCGGCACGGCGGCGATGAGCCGTCGGGTGTACGCATCCTGTGGCGACAGCAGCACCCGGCTGGAGGTGTCGGCCTCGACCAGCTTGCCGTGCCGCAGCACCGCGATCCGGTCGGCGACATGCTCGACCACCGCGAGGTCGTGGGTGATGAACAGGCAGGCGAAGCCGAACTCCTCCTGGAGCTCGGCGAACAGCTCCAACACCTTCTCCTGGACCGAGACGTCCAGCGCCGAGGTGGGCTCGTCGACGATCAGCAGACTCGGCTGGAGGGCGAGCGCGCGAGCGATCCCGACCCGCTGGCGCTGACCGCCGGAGAGCTGGTGCGGGAACCGGTTCCGCATGGCACGGGAGAGATGCACGCGATCCAGCAGCTCGGCGACCCGGGCATCGCGAGCCGCCTGATCGAGGTCGGTGTGCAGCTGCAGCGGCTCGGCGATCGCCTGACCGATCGGCCAGCGCGGATTCACCGAGGCGCCCGCATCCTGGAAGACCATGGCGACCCGCTTTCGGGCATCCCGCAGCTCGGCGCGGCTGGCCGTGGTGAGATCGAGGCCCTCGATCCGCAACGAGCCCGACGCGAGCGGCAGCAGACCGACCGCCGCCCGGCCGATCGTCGACTTACCCGAACCGGACTCGCCGACCAGGCCCATCACCTGACCGGCCCCGAGGCTGAGCGTCACGTCGTCGATGGCCCGGAACGGCTTCTTCCCACGCCCACCCGGATACTCGATCACGCCGTGTTCCAGCTCGAACACCACTGCCGGTTCCGGCTCGCCGGCCGATTCAGGTTCGGGCGGCGGCTCTTCCAGGCTCAGCGACAGCACCGCCTTCAGCAGCTGCTGGGTGTACGGCTGCTGCGGATCGTAGAAGATGTCGTGCGAGGAACCCTGCTCGACGATGGCGCCGTCCTTGAGCACCACGACCCGATCCGCCAGGTCGGCGACCACGCCCATGTCGTGGGTGATCAGCAGGATCGAGGCGTCGATCCGACCCTTCAGGTCGTGCATCAGCTCGAGGATCTCGCCTTGCACGGTGACGTCGAGCGCGGTGGTGGGCTCGTCGGCGATCAGCACCTTCGGGTCCAGCGCCAGCGCCTGGGCGATCATCGCGCGCTGCCGCTGGCCGCCGGAGAGCTGGTGCGGATAGGAGTCGACCCGACGCTCCGGCTCAGGGATGTCGACCAGGCGCAGCAGTTCGATGGCGCGCTCCCGGGCTTGCTCCTTGGTGAGGTCGCGGTGTGCCTGCAGCATCTCGCGGATCTGCCAGCCGATCGTGTAGACGGGGTTCATCGCCCGCATCGGCTCCTGGAAGATCACCGCCACCTGCTGGCCGCGGATCTTGCGCAGCTGCGACGAGGATGCCCCGATCAGCTCCTGCCCATCGAGCAGGATGCTGCCCGAATTGCGCCCGTTGCTCGGCAGCAGCCCGGGCACCGACATCGCGACCGTGGACTTGCCCGAACCGGACTCACCGACCAGCGCGACCACCTCACCGCGTGCCACATCCAACGACACCCCGTGGACGACCTCCCGCCAGTCCTTCTTCTGCCGGAACTCCACCCGCAGCTCGCGAATCTGCAGAACCGGCGGGTTCTCTCCACCACTCATACTCAGCTCCGGTCCGGGTCGAGGGCATCCCGCAGCGCGTCGCCCATCAGCATGAACGACATCACCGTGAAGGACAGGAACAGGGCGGGGAAGAACACCAGGTACGGCGCCGAGGAGAAGCGCGACTGCCCCACGTTGATCTGCAGACCCCAGGAGATCTCCGGCGCTTGCAACCCGATGCCGAGGAAGGTCAGGGTCGCCTCGGAGGCGATGAAGCCGCCCATCGCAATGGTCATGAACGAGACCACCGGCGAGATGGCGTTAGGCATGATGTGCCGTACCAGGATCTGCGAGGTGCTGGCCGCGGACGCCTGCGCCGCGGCCACGAAATCGGCGTTGCCGACGGTGATCACACTGGACCGCACCAGCCGCATCGCGGTCATCCAGCCGAAGATCGACAGCGCCAACGCGACGGTGAACACCGAGCGCTGCTCGGTCACAGTCAGCAGGATCATCGCGCCCAGCAGCAGCGGCACCCCGTAGAAGATGTCGGTGAACCTGGACAGCAGCGAGTCGGTGAGCCCGCCGAAATAGCCGGCCGTGGTGCCCAGGAAGGTGGCCAGCACCATCGTGCCGGTGACCGACAGCAAGCCGATGGCGAGCGAGATGCGGGCGCCATAGATCACGTTGGCGTAGTAGTCACAGCCCTGCAGATCGGTGCCGAACCAGTGCGCGGCGCTGGGCCACTGACGAGCCACGGTCAGGTCGCAGTCACGAGGATCGACGCCGCCGGCGAACAGGCCGGGGAAGATCGCGATCAGCGTCATCAAGATCGCGACCGCACCGCCGATGATGAACATCGGGTTGTGTCGCAGCGTCTTCCACGCCTCACCCCACAGGGTGGACTGCTCGACGGTCTCCTCCACGATTTCCAGCAGTTCGTGCTCGGCACCGGAATCTGGCCCGCCCGGACGCACACCGGTGGCGGTGGGCAGCTCGTCACTCATAGCGAATCCTCGGATCCAGGACGCCGTAGAGCACATCGACGACGAGATTGAAGAAGATGAAGAAGAAGACCATCATCGTGACGATTCCGACGACCACCGGACCCTCCTGGTTGCGGACCGCGTCGAACACCGCCCGGCCGATTCCGGGGATGTTGAAGACGCTCTCGGTAACGATCGCGCCGCCCATCATGGCGCCGAGGTCGGCACCGATGAAGGTGACCACCGGGATCAGCGCGTTGCGCAGGCCGTGCCGAGTGACGACCCGGAGCTCGCTGATGCCCTTGGACCGCGCAGTGCGTACGTGGTCGGCACCAAGTGTCTCGACCATCGATGTCCGGGTGAGTCGGGCGACGTACGCCATCGACAGGGACGCGAGCACCAGGCCCGGGAGGATCAGCGAATACCAGCCATTCGCGATGCCGGCCACCGGGAACCAGCCAAGCTTGAACCCGAACACGTACTGGGCGAGGAAGGCCAGCACGAAGACCGGCACCGAGACCAGGACCGTGGTGCTGACCAGCACCAGGTTGTCGAACCAGGATCCCTTGTGGAGGGCGCACAGCACGCCGGCAGTGATGCCGAAGACGATCTCGAAGATGATCGCCACGATGGCCAGCCGGGCGGTGATCGGCAGTCGCTGCGCGATGGTTTCGGCGACGCTGTTGCCTGCGAAGTCGGTGCCCAGGTTGCCCTGCAGCAACTGCCCCAGGTACGCCAGATACTGCATCAGCAGCGGCTCGTCCAGATTGTGCTCGGCCCGCAGCTGCGCGACGACCTCGGGCGGCAGCGGCTGGTCACCGGCGAGAGCGCGGATCGGGTCGCCGGGCAGTGCGTACACCATCGCGAAGATCAGGAACGAGGTGCCGAGGAGCACCGGGATCGCCATCACCAGGCGGCGGCCGATATAGCGGATCATCGGTCCTCCAACAGTTCGACGCCGGCATAGTCGATACCGCCGAACGGCGTGATCTTCACGTTCGTCACCCGGGTGGTGTGGACGGCCTGCACCACGCCGATGAAGATCGGCGCCTGCGGGAGGTCGGTGACCAGGACGTCTTCGGCTGCCTGGTAGCCGGTGTTCGCAGCGGGGATCGACTCGGCACCGTCGGCCTTGACGATGGCGGCGTCGAAGTCGGCGCTCGAATAGAACGACGTGTTGGAGCCGTTGGGCGGCTGGGCCGCGGAGCCGAAGCGTGGATTGAGGTAGTACTGGATCGACGGATACACCATCGACCAGGCGGCGCGGAACGGGCCGGTCATGCCCTTCTCATCCTGCAATGGCAGGAGCTGGGCGAACTGAAGGTGACCGCGCAACTGGAAGTCCACGCCGAGGTTGCGGCGCAGCATGTTGCCGACCGCGAGCATCCACTGGTCGTGACCGCTGCCGGCGTTGAACCACAGGTCGATCGGCTTCGACCGGTCGAAGCCGGCCTCGTCGAGCAGCTTGTTCGCGGTCTCCGGATCGAACGAGCACCATTGCCCGCACGGATCCGGCCGGAAGCCGTCCACCACCGGGGTGGCGAAGCCGTGGGCCGGCGTGACCGAGCCGTCGAAGATGATGTCGGCCAGCAGTTCCCGGTTGATCGCCATCGAGATCGCACGCCGCACCCGGACATCGGCGTACCGGGGATCGTAGAGCGGGAAACCCAACGAGGTGATCGAGGAGGACGCCCGGGTCAGGTAGCGATCCTCAAAGGTAGCCGGCGCACTGCCCCGGGCGTCTTCGGGGAGACCGACCATGATGTCGAGCGAGCCGGCCAGCACGTCGGTGTAGCCGGTGCTCTGCTCGGTGTAGACCCGGAAGCCCATCCCCGGGGCTTTCGCCACTCCGCCCTGGTAGTCATCGAACCGAGCCAGGGTCATGCCTCGGCCACGGGTCCACTCGGTCTCCGCTGTGAACGGGCCGTTTCCGATCGGCTTCCGGCCGAACGCCGCCGGGTCGTCGTAGAACACCTCGGGCAGCGGACTGAACGCCCGAGCGCCCAAGGTGATCGGGAAGACCGCGAACGGCGCCTTCAACGTGACCGTGAACGTCTGCTCGTCGACGACCTGGAGGCCGCTCATCTCGGTGGCGCGCGGCTTGCCGTCCACCATGGACTGCAGATCGGTGTAGCCGACGATATTGGCGAAGAAGAACGCGTTCACATAGCTGTTGCTGGCCAGCGCATTCCAGTTCCACGCCTTCACGTACGACTCCGCAGTGACCGGACTGCCGTCGTGGAAGGTCCAACCCGGCTTGAGCTTGACCGTCCAGGTGATCCGGTCATCGGAGGTGACGGACTCAGCCACTCCGTCGTACGTCGGATCGAGCGTCTCGTCGTCGAAGGTCACCAGCGGCGCGAACAGAGCGTCGATGACATTGCCACCGTTGGTCTCGTTGGTGTTGCCAGGGATCAGCGCGTTCTGTGGCTCGCCGACGTAGACCGTGTAGACGCCCGGGGTCGTGTGTGCCCAGGAACCCGAGCAGCCGGCGACCAGGGCCAGGGCGAACGTGAGCACCAGGGCCGTCACCCATCGCCGCCGCTGTCGCACGCTGACTCCTGACCTGAACCCGTGATCGTGGTGTCAGGAGGCTAAGAGTCAGTACGGGCGTTGCACCATCACCCGAACTGGGGGATATCAACCGCTCCTGTGAGGCTGCGACCGAGCGATCGAGCGGATAGCGTCAGCCTGCCAGTCGTGCGGGCGCGGTCTTCTTCGCCGGGGCCTTCGTCGTCGCGGCCCGCTTGACCGGGACCTTCTTGGCCGTCGTGGTTGTCTTGGCCGTAGCGGTCTTCTTGGTGCCCGCTGCGGTGGACTTCTTGGCTGCGGCCTTCTTCGCGGCGGGCCGGCTGCCGTTGGTCGGCGCCTCCATCAGGCTCGGCTGCGCCTCCCCGACCGGCACCTCGCGACCCATCAGGATCGGGCGCAGGAACTCCCCGGTGTACGACCGCGGGTTGGCCGCGATCTGCTCCGGTGTGCCTTCGGCGATCACCGTGCCGCCGCGGGAGCCGCCCTCCGGACCCATGTCGATCAGCCAGTCGGCGGTCTTGATCACGTCGAGGTTGTGCTCGATCACCACCACCGTGTTGCCGTTGTCGACCAGCCGGCCGAGCACCCCGAGCAGCTTGCGGATGTCCTCGAAATGCAGCCCGGTGGTCGGCTCGTCCAGCACATAGAGAGTGCGCCCGGTCGACCGCTTCTGCAGCTCACTGGCCAGCTTGACCCGCTGGGCCTCACCGCCGGACAGGGTCGGAGCCGACTGGCCGAGCCGGACATAGCCCAGGCCGACCTCGTTCAGCGTCTTCAGGTGCCGTGCGATCGACGGCAGGGCGGCGAAGAACTCCACTCCCTCCTCGATCGACATGTCGAGCACCTCGGCGATGGTCTTGCCCTTGTAGTGGACCTCCAGCGTCTCCCGGTTGTAGCGGGCGCCATGGCACACCTCGCACGGCACGTACACATCCGGCAGGAAGTTCATCTCGATCTTGATGGTGCCGTCGCCGGTGCAGTTCTCGCAGCGGCCGCCCTTGACGTTGAAGGAGAACCGGCCTTGCTGATAGCCGCGGACCTTCGCCTCCGGTGTCTCGGCGAACAGCTTGCGGATGTGGTCGAACACCCCGGTGTACGTCGCCGGGTTGGAGCGCGGCGTGCGCCCGATCGGCGACTGGTCGACATGGATGATCTTGTCGATCTGGTCTGCTCCGGTAATGGCGCGATGCCGGCCGGGCACCTCGCGGGCGTTGTAGATCCGCTTCGCCAGCGCGGTGTAGAGGATCGAGTTGACCAGCGTCGATTTGCCCGAGCCGGAGACGCCGGTGACCGCGATCAGCTCGCCGAGCGGGAAGCTCACGGTCACGTTCTTCAGATTGTGCTCGGTCGCCTGTTGGACGGTGATCTCGCGGCCCTTCTGTCGCGGGCGGCGCTGACTCGGCAGCGCGATCTGTCGACGACCGGACAGGTACGCCCCGGTGATCGAGTCCTCGCTGGTCAGCAGGTCCTCGACCGGACCCGAGACCACCACCTTGCCGCCGTGCTCGCCCGCCCCAGGACCGATGTCGACCGCCCAGTCCGCGACCCTGATGGTGTCCTCGTCGTGCTCGACCACGATCAAGGTGTTGCCCAGGTTCCGGAGTCTGATCAAGGTCTCGATCAACCGCCGGTTGTCCCGCTGATGCAGCCCGATGCTCGGCTCATCCAGCACATACAGCACGCCGACCAGCCCGGAGCCGATCTGGGTCGCCAGCCGGATCCGCTGCGCCTCGCCCCCGGAGAGGCTGGCCGTCGGCCGGCTCAGCGACAGATAGTCCAGGCCGACGTCGAGCAGGAACTTCAGTCGCTCGTTGATCTCCTTGAGCACCCGCTCCGCGATCTGCTTCTCCCGATCGGTCAACTCCAGACCGGCCAGGAAGGTGGCCGCCTCGTCGATGGAGAGACTTGCCACCTCGGCGATGTTCTTGTCGCCGACGGTCACCGCCAGCGAGGTCGGCTTCAGCCGGGCGCCCCGGCAGGCGGTGCAGGGCACCTCGCGCATATAGCCGGCGAATCGCTCCCTGGAGGTGTCGGTCTCCGCCTCGGCATGCCGCCGCTCGATATAGGGGACGATGCCCTCGTACTTGGCGTTGTAACTGCGCTCCCGCCCGTACCGGTTGCGATAGCGGACATGCACCTGACCGGGCACCCCGAAGAGCAGGATCTTCTTGGCCGCCGAGGGCAGCGAGTGCCAGGGCACCGTGGTGCTGAAGCCGGTCTCCTCCGCGAGCGAGGCGATCAATCGCTGGAAGTAGTCGGCGACATGCGCCGACGACCAGGGTGCGATCGCACCCTCGTCCAGGCTCTTCTCGTCGTCCGGCACCACCAGCTCGGGATCGACCTCCATCCGGGTGCCGAGACCCGAGCACTCCGGACAGGCGCCCCAAGGACCGTTGAAGGAGAACTGCCGCGGCTCGAGCTCGTCGATCGCGATGTCGTGATCGTTGGGGCAGGCGAGCTTCTCCGAATAGCGCCGCTCCCGCAGCGGATCCTTGGCATCCAGATCGACGAAATCAATGGTGACGATGCCCTGGGTGAGCCCGAGCGCGGTCTCCACCGAGTCGGTCAGCCGCTGCTTGACCGTCGGCTTCACCGCCAGCCGGTCGACCACCACATCGATGTCGTGCTTGTACTTCTTGTCCAGGATCGGTGGATCGGTCAGCATCACGGTCTCGCCGTCGACCCTGGCCCGGGCGAAACCTTGCGAGGCGAGCTGGCGGAACAGCTCCGCGTACTCCCCCTTGCGGCCCCGGATGACCGGCGCCAGCACCTGGAACCTGGTGCCTTCGGACAGCGCCATCAACCGGTCGACGATCTGCTGCGGCGACTGCCGGCTGATCGGCTCGCCACAGATCGGGCAGTGCGGGCGGCCGGCACGCGCATAGAGCAGCCGGAGATAGTCGTACACCTCGGTGATGGTGCCCACCGTCGAGCGGGGGTTGCGGCTGGTCGACTTCTGGTCGATCGAGACCGCCGGTGACAGCCCTTCGATGAAGTCGACGTCGGGCTTGTCCATCTGACCCAGGAACTGCCGCGCGTACGCCGACAGCGACTCGACATAGCGCCGCTGCCCCTCAGCGAAGATGGTGTCGAACGCCAAACTGGACTTCCCCGAGCCCGACAGCCCGGTGAAGACGATGAGCGCATCTCGCGGCAGCTCCAGCGAGATGTTGCGCAGGTTATGCTCGCGCGCACCGCGTACGACGATCTGATCACTCACGGGCACGATCGTATGCGGGCCCACTGACAGCGTGATTCATCACTCGCTATTCGCTGCGCTCCACAGACTCCGTCTTCCTCCCTCCCTCGCAAGACGAAAGGCATGTCTTGCTCGCTCGGTCGTCCAGACGGAGCCGTCGCTCCGCTCATGGTCGCTCGCGACGGGGTCGGCGCTCGCGGCCGCTCGCACAGGAATTGCGGGTCAGGTGAAGATGGCGTCGATGGTGTTAGCAGTCAGGATGCGGCGGGTCCAGATCTCCAACTGGCTCGTCGGGGCGGTGCGGACCTTCTGCTCGATGTCAGCGGGCACATCGCTGAATTTGATGTCGAGTTGCTCCAACAGCGTGTCGGCGCGTCCTGCGGCGCGGCCTCGTGCTTCGCCTTCGGCGCGGAGTACGTCGGCAGTGGTCATGGCGACCTCCTTGGCTTCAGGCCCAAGCTGGGCAAGGAATTCAGTGAGCTCTGGTTCTGGGGTGTTGCTGACAATCAAAGCGTACGTCCACAAGACAGCCAGGTCAGACTTCCGCACGGCCTGCAGGTCGGTCCGCCAGTCCTCCAGCATCTGGGCGAGCTGCTCGCTGCCGGGCGCTTCGCGCATCAGCACGTAACTGAGCCGCACCGCGTGCGTCAGGGGTCGCGACCGTAGCTCCTCGACATCAAGTCGATGGAGATCGTCCAACAGATAGCTGAACCTGGGCGCGAAAGCGACGGCGTCTTCGTCAGTGTCGATCAGATCGATCAGGTCGGTGGGTGGGGTCCAGGGAGTGCGGCGCTGGTAGACGACAATTGGGATGATCGGCGGCAGCCGCCGCGCAGCGGGGTGCAGCTCCAAGTGCCGGGTCCAGATCCGGGTGAGATAGCCACACATCCGCAACGCCATCCACCGGTCAGGCGTGGACTGGTGTTCCAACACACATAGATCAAGGCATCACCCTGGTCGAGGCGGGCACGGAACAGCACATCGGTGTGCTGCTGACGCAGAGCCCGGTCGACGAAGCTGCCATCGACCTGTTCGAGCTGGTCGAGATCCAGCCGACTCGCCAGCCCGGCGGGCAGGATCGAGCGAAGCTCCGAAGCAGCATGCTCAGGCCGACCGAGAATGCCCTTGAACAAGCCATCGTGAGGCTGACCGGCGACCGGCGTGCCGGTAGGCGACGAGTCCGGCGGATCAGAGCCAGTCATGTGCGGATCCCCTCAGGCGCAGTATCGACCTGGGTCCTGGTCCCGGGATCCGGGTGGGAGGTCTGCCCGGTGATCAGCCGAGCCGTCCAGCCGCTGATCTCACGTCGGGTGAGCAGCCCGGGAGTGTGCTGCATGGTCACCACCGAGTCCCGTGCGGTGTGCGGCAGGTGCGAGCCCTCCGCCGAACTGGCCTTGGCCGCCAGCTCGACCTGTTCGGCGATGCCGCAACCGATCTCGGACGGGTGAACTTCTTGAGCGAGCTGTTGCTCGACCTGCGACTGCGCGAACGCCACGGTCTCGGTCGCCTTCACCGCCTCCAGGCCGGCCTGGAGCTTCTCGATCAGCGCGATCCGGTCGATCCGGGCGGCGTCACCCGCGCCGACCCTGTGAGCAACGAGTGATCCGAGCCAGCCCAGCATCTCCCAGAACCGGACCGCCACAGCATACGGCGCCGTCTGCTCGGCTGCCTCGATGACGGTTGCTGCACTCATACTGGGACCGTAGAGGAAGGCACTGACACTTTTCGCTCAGAGATTCGACCTGTTCAGTGAGTTCTGCTCGGCTTGTGTCAACTCAGTCTGTCCCACTTTGACTACGGTTGCTGCACGTGAGCCAACCCATCGGACCGCCGTTCGTTCCAGGCCATCAGCTGAGCCGCGCTGTATACGAGGACCATGTCGCACCGGCCTTGGCGAGGCGACTCCCTCGGCTGCAGTACGCAGCGGCAGTGATCGGGCACGGCTCCGACGTGCTGGGCTACGACACCGCCCGGTCCACCGACCATGATTGGGGTCCTCGCCTGCAGATCATCGTCGGCGAACAAGACGGCCTGGCTCTCACAACTGAGATCTTGGCCGCTGTGGATGAGGCGCTGCCTGAGACCGTGTGCGGCGTACCGGTCGAGCTTCCCGGCGCCCAGCAGCTCCCGGACGATACCGTCACCCATCACAACAGCCAGGTCGGCAGGCGCCACCATGGCGTAACCGTGACCTCGGTGCGGCGCCTGCTCGACGAGTTGCTGCGTACGACCGACGATCCCCGGCGCTGGCGCGCTACTCAGTGGCTGTCCACCCCGAGGCAGAGTCTGCTGGAGTTCACCGCCGGGCCGATGTACCGCGACGACACTGGCGAGCTGACCGCAGCGCGATCGGCGCTCGCCTGGTATCCGCACGACCTCTGGCTCTACGTCATGTCCGCGCGCTGGCAGCGCATCGCTCAGATCGAGGCGTTCGTCGGCCGCGCGGCCGAGGTTGGAGACGACCTCGGATCACGTGTGCTTGCCGGGCAGATCGCCTGCGATGTCATGCACCTCGCGCTCCTCCATCGACGCGCCTACGCACCGTACGCAAAGTGGCTCGGCACCGCCTTCCAGCGTCACGACGACGGCCACAAACTCGGCGATCACCTCACGGAGGCTCTCTCGGCGGGAACGGCGTCGGATCGGCAGCAGGCTCTCGTACGCGCATTGCTGGAGCTCAGCCGCCGGCATGACGATCTTGCTGTGACCGCGCCGATGCACAGCCAGGCAGAGATGTTCTTCGGGCGGCCCTACCCGGTGATCTGGTCCGAACGAATCGCCCGGGGATTGCACGAGTCGATCAACGATCCGGGGGTCGCCTCGCTGCCCTTCGGCCTCGGCGGCATTGACGAGATCACCAACTCGACCGACGCACTCAAGAGCAACGGTCTGCGGCAGGCCATCGCGACTGTGTAGGGGCGATACGATCCGCCGATGCGAGTCGTCCTGCTCCATGCGCCGACTTCGTCTCGACCTGGACTCGGCGCCTGGTCGTGGTCACTGGCGCCCACGACCGAACTCCGACACCAGCCGCCGCTGCGGCCAGTCTGGCCGGGGCTGCGCACCAGTCAGTGATCGTCCAGAACTGCGGTCACTACGTGCCTCTCGAACAGCCCGGCGCCTTCGAAGCGTTCCTACGTCGAGAGATCATGGCTACCCGGCGCTAGGTTGAGGGCATGACCGATGCGTCCGACAAGCTGGCCGCGACCCGAGCACTGGTGACGGTCGCGACCCAACGGCTGGTCGGCGACACCATCGGGGTCAACGACCCGTCCTGGTGCGAGCCGAGTCGGTTGCCTCATTGGTCCCGCGGCCACGTCGCCACTCACCTCGCCCGGAATGCGGACGGAATGCGGCGACTCACCGAGTGGGCCCGAACGGGCGAACGGCACGAGATGTATGCCTCGGCGCAGGTCCGTGAGGAGGAGATCGAAGCAGGGGCCGGGCGGTCCGGCCTGGAGCTCCAGATCGACCTGGACACCAGCGCGGAGCGACTCACCGAGGGATTCTCCGCCCTGGACGAGGCCGATGCCTGGGAGCGTGAGGTCGAGCTTCGCGGGGGTCAGCGGTTGGCTGCGCGGCTGCTGCCAGTGGCCAGGCTGACCGAGGTCGTGTTGCACCATGTGGACCTGGATATCGGCTATGAAGTGTCCGACATTGACAACGAGACCGCCGATTTCGTCCTGGAGTGGTCGGCGCACCGACTCGGCGTCAGGGACGAGTTCCCTCGCCTCCAGCTGCGGAGCGACACCGGTTTGCACACTGATCTCGGCGGCGGCGGGTCGCCGCGCACGGTCACTGGATCGTCCTCCGCGCTCCTCGGTTGGCTGACCGGTCGCGCAACGCCGGACACCGTGCGCGGTGCCGGCGACCTGGTGCTGCCAGGACTGTGACCAACCGCGGCACGAGCGGCCCGAGCCTCAGACCCCGCGGTCGCCGGTGAGCCGGCGGCGCAGCCAGGCCAGAGTCGAGTCACCTTGGGCACGTTGGAACTCACGCAGGGTCGGCAAGCCAGGTGCCGGTGGTTGCCGGGCCGAGTCGACGAAGAAGGCGCACAGCCCGGCCAGAGTGCCGGTGATCAGGTCGGGGTCCACGTGGGTCAGATGGCGGGCGACCAGATCTTCGACGTCATGACCGCCGTACAGGTCGATGTTGATCAGCAGCATGAAACGGTCCAGCCAGTCCGCACCAGACAGGGCCCAGGGCCAGTCGACGACCACCATCGACCCATCGGCCCGCACCAGCAGGTTGTCCGCCCGAACATCGCAGTGGACGACGGTGTCGCCGTCGATCCGCGGCAGCGTCGACTCCGACAGTTCGATCAGATCGTCGAGACGGGCCGCGATCCACGGATCGAGGTCCGTCGGCGGATCATCTTTGAGCCGCCGCCAGCCGGCGAAGAGCGGGCTGAAACCCTCCGAGATCGGTTCCAGCCCAGGAAGCGGGTTCGGAGTGAGATCAGCGGCCAGGGCAGCCAGCGTCTCCATCGCAGTCTCGACCTGTGCACCACTCCACGGGACTGGCGGGCATTCGCCGTCGATCTCCTCCATCACCATCGCGATCCAGTAGCCGTCGTCGTAGCGACCGATCAGCTTCGGCAATCGTGAGCTGGCCGGCAGCACGGCGAGATAGTCAGCCTCACGTCGATGGATCTCGGGCGAGTCCGGGTTCTGGTCCGGGCTGACCGCTTTCACGAAGGCACGCCGACCGGTGCTGGTCCGGACCCGATCCGCCGTGCCCGGCGAGAACCCACCGGACTGACTCTCGGCATGGATCACCGGCGCGCCGAGGACGTCCTCGATCCCTCGGCGAACGTCGCCTGGGACATCTACCCAGGCAGTTCTCTGACCGACGGCGGGCGGAGCAGGCATGCCTCATCGTGGCACGGTCGCCGAGTTGCCCTCCACGAGATTTCTCAGACCACGGGCCCACCCGGTCAAGACCACAAGTGGATGGCTGGCCTACGGCGTCCAACGATGCTATCGACGTGATGTCGACCGCTGGCCTGCTGATGATCGCTCCTCGTTGGCAGGTCGTCGCTGTGCTGACCGGGGTCGCGATCTTGCTGCCTCTCCTCATCCGGGCGATCCCGCGTCGATCCAAACCACGGGGGGCACGGCCTCGATGGCGCGTGGTTCTCCCGACGAGCGCGGCCCTGGTCGCGATCGGGGTCGGCATCACCGGGCTCTGGGCGCTCCCAGTCCCCGAGCTGCCGCGCCCGACCGGACCGTACGACGTCGGCACGACCGTACGGGAGTGGACCGACCCGGCCCGACCGGAGGTGGCCACGCCGGATCCCGATGACTGGCGCACGGTTGTCGTGCAGCTCTGGTATCCCGCACAACCGGTCCTGCCAGGCGTCGAACGAGCTCGCTACCTCGGCGGCACCGATCAGGAGGCAAACACGATCAGCCGTGGGTTGGCGGACTATCTCGGGGTGCCCGCCGTACTGCTCGACGGACTGCCCCGGGCCCACGGTCACGCTGTGCCGGACAGCCCGGTCGCGTCGAGCGGTGGACCATTTCCCGTCGTGCTCTTCTCGCCTGGCCTGGGCGGGATCCGTACCCAGAACACTGCCTGGGCGGAGGATCTCGCGAGCCGCGGCTACGTCGTCGCGGCCCTCGACCACCCGTACGACTCGGCGGTGGTCGTCCTCCGGGACGATCGCACGATCACGACCACCGTCGCCGCTACTGGCGACGACGCCGAAGACGAGCGACGTGCCAACGGATGGACGGACATCCGTGCCGCTGATCTCCGTTTTGTCCTCGACCAGCTCGAGCTGTTGAATCGCAATCCCGACGGCTTCCCGCCGGCAGGGCAGCTGAACACCAGACTGGCTGCGGCTACAGGCCACTCGCTCGGCGGTGCCGCGGCGCTGCAGGCCGCCAGGCAGGATCATCGCTTCGCCGCGATCATCGATCTCGACGGGTTCCCGCGCGACCCGGTCTCCGCACCTCTCCCCCAGCCGATTCTCGCGGTAGCTCATCCCCTGGACTCCGGTGAGAGCCCGGCCTACCTGCCTCGTCTCACCCAGGTCCTGAAACTGAGCAGCAAGAAGAGCTGCCTCCTGACAGTGCCTGGTACAGAGCACCTGACCTTCACCGACGCGCCGCTGTTCCTGCCGCCACTACCCTCGTTGGTCGGCGCGCTGGGGCGCAGCGAAGGACCGCAGCTCACCAGCAACATCAGCGCAGTCTTTCTGGACGCCACCCTCAAGAATGAGGGCGGCCCTGGTGCTCACCTGTCCATGTACGGCGACCTCAGCTGCTATCGCTCAGGTCGTCCGTTGCCACCCTGACTAGGGCCGACATAGTGATCATCCTGAACCAGCCCGGCAGCGATCACGTGTCGAGCAGTTCCCGGGTCAGGAGCACGCCGCCAGCGGTTGCCACCGGGAAGACCACCACGGCCAGGAACGGGATCGCCAGCAGCAGGAAGCATGGCACGGCGAATCCCAGGGCCAGCCAGCGACGCCGCTGCATCGCGGCTCGTCGCTGCGCCAGTCTGGGCTGGCCGCGACGCTCGAAGCTGGGCCCGATCAGTTCGAAGCACAGCATCCAGCCACCGAAGCAAGCCGAGATCACCGGGACCGCGGTCTGACCGACGATCGGAATGAACTGGGCCAGGAACAGCGGCAGCGCCGCCGCCAGCGAGATGCTGATCAAGATCACCGACTGCTTCAGCGCCCGCGGCACCGAACTCGCCCAGGACTCCCCCGTCTCAGGCAGACCACCGGGCAGGTCGGCGTCGACCGCTTCACTGATCTTGTCGTAGATCGGCGCTCCCAACGCCATGGTCAGCGTGCTGAACGAGATGATCATCACCAGCAAGGTGACGCCGAGGACTCCGGCTCCGGCAAGAACCCGGAAGGTCGTTCGCACCGCCTCGGCCCATCCGGCGGCGAACCCCGTGATCGCGGTGATGATGGTCCCGAGCTGGGTGATCAGCACCACCAAGAGCGCGGCGAAGACTACCGACATGATCAGCGGCGGCACCGCGCCCAGCAGGAACAGCCGGGGCCGCTGGGTGAGCATGCGTGCCCCGCGGATCAGCAGCGTCGCCCCGCTGACAGCCTCAGTGATCACGTTCGCCATCGGCATCAGCCTCCGTCAGCCCTGGAGCCGGGCCTCGCGGACCTTAGCTCCCTTGGCTTCGGCCGTCGCCCGCAAGGCGTCGGCGAACTCCACCAGCTTCTGCGTGAGCTCTGGATCGCCGGTGCCGAGGATGCGCGCCGCCAGCAGCCCCGCGTTGCGCGCATTGCCGATCGCGACGGTGGCCACAGGTACGCCGCTGGGCATCTGGACGATCGAGAGCAACGAGTCCATCCCGTCCAGGTATTTCAGCGGCACCGGGACACCGATGACCGGCAGCGGCGTGAGTGAGGCCAGCATGCCGGGCAGATGCGCTGCCCCACCGGCCCCGGCGATGATCACCTCCAGGCCGCGACCATGCGCCTCGCGTCCGTACGCGACCATCGCGTCGGCCATCCGGTGAGCGGAAACGACATCGGCCTCGTACGCGATCCCGAACTCGGCCAGGGCTTCCGCGGCGGCGCTCATCACCGGCCAGTCGGAGTCCGACCCCATCACGATGCCTACCCGGGCTCCGGTCCCGCTCATATGTCTTCTCCCATCAGATAGCCGGCGGCATGCCGGGCCCGTTTGCGGACCTCGTCGACATCACTCCCGTACGTGGTCACGTGACCGACTTTGCGGCCCGGCCGGACGTCCTTGCCGTACAGCTGGACCCGCAGCCGGCGATCGCGGGCGAAGCAGTGCAGCAGCGCCGAGGGCAGATCTGTCACGGTGCCACCGAGCACGTTGGCCATCACGGTGACCGGTTCACGGGCACCAGGATCGCCGAGCGGCAGATCGACGACGGCCCGCAGGTGGTTCTCGAACTGCGACGTATGCGCCCCGTCGATGCTCCAGTGTCCGGTGTTGTGCGGCCGCATTGCCAATTCGTTGACGGCGACGCTGCCGTCGGCGCGCTCCATCAGCTCGACGGCCAGGATGCCGACCGTGCCGAGCTCGTGGGCGATGTTCAATGCCAGCTGCTGGATCTCGACCGCCCGGTCATCGTCGAGATCGGGCGCCGGCGTCGTCGTCTCGACACAGACCCCATTGCGCTGGATGGACTCCGAAACCGGATATGCGACCGCCTGGCCCGATGGGGAGCGGACCACGAGGGCACTCAGCTCACGACGGAAGTCGATGAACTCCTCGGCAACCACCTGCACATCCGGTTTGAGGTTCTCGAACGGCTGGCCGGCCTCAGCAGCCGAATCTAGCTTCCAGACGCCCTTGCCGTCATAGCCACCGCGCGAGGTCTTGGCGATCACCGGCCAGCCGATCTCGTCGCCGAACGCAATCAGCGCGGCCGGGTCGGCAACGACCCGATAGGTCGGGCAGGGTGCGCCGAAACCGCTCAACCGATCCCGCATCACGGCCTTGTCCTGGGCATGCACGAGCGCCTCTGGCCCAGGTCGGACGGCGATCCCGGCCTCCTCCAGCTCGTGCAGCAGATCGGTGGGTACGTGCTCGTGGTCAAAGGTGATCACGTCGCAGCCGGCGGCGAAGGCCCTGACGGTGTCCGGGTCGGTGTAGTCGCCGACCGTCACGTCGTGCACGACCTGAGCGGCGGAGACCGTCGGACCCTCGGCCAGCAGCTTGAGGTGCAGACCGAGCCCGGTCGCCGCCTCGTCCATCATTCTGGCCAACTGTCCGCCGCCGATCACGCCGACGACAAAGGGACGTGAGGCCGACGAACGAGCTGGGGCCACAGAAGGAGATGGGGATTGCACTGTCACCAGCGAAGCCTATTAGGCACACCGAATCCTGGTCGAACCGGCGCCCATCACTGTTGACCAGAACAAGCTGCAGGATTATCCCCGATGTCGGTGATAATTCTTCAGCTAACTTGGGCCTTCAGCTAACTCGGGCCGCCAGCTCCAGCTTCGCGTACAGATCCTCGAACATCAGCCGGACGTCCAGGCGGGAGAAGACCCGAACCGCGACGCACCGGGACGGCACTGGCGAGCCCGACCAGCTCGAGCACGACCGAGGCCGCCTCGACCGCCCGGGCGGCACTGTCTCCGCTGGGTACGAACGGGTCGCCCAGGGCGAGGTGCGAGCCGATCACGGCACGCATCTCCACCGACGGCGACAGCAGGTGGTGCGCCAGCTGGAAGAGGCCGTCAGGGTCGCCGGCATAGTCGTTGTCGCTGATCACCTGATACGGCGGGCCGCCCGCCGGCCGGAACGCCGGGAACGTTTCCCTCACCTCGAAACCAGGATCCGCGCCGCGTCGGCGATGCCGTTCGGCGACATGCCGTAGCGATCCAGCAGATAGCCGGCCGACCCGGTCGGCGCGAACTCCGGCACGCCGAGAATCGTCATCCTGGTCGGATGGTGCTGCACGATCACCTCGGCGACTGCGCTGCCGAGCCCGCCAGCCACCGTGGCCTCTTCAGCAGTGACGATGCCCTTCGTCTCCCGAGCAGCGGCCAGGACGGCCCCGAGGTCGAGCGGCTTGACGGTTGGCATCGAGATCACCCGCGCCGAGATCCCCTCGGCGGCGAGCTTCTCAGCTGCTCTCCGAGCTCGCCACCTTGATCGGGGCGAGCCCCACCTTCGTGCCTGCTCCGGGCCTGGTCGGTGGTGCCGCCATGCGGCAAAGCCTGTTGGCCGATCCGGCAATGGAGACGGTGGCGACCCGTTGGCAGGACCTGACCATGGCCCTGGTAGGGATTGGCAGTCTCCAACCATCCGCCCTGCTGCAGCAGAGCGGCAACGCGATCGCCCCTGATGATCAGGCGACCTTGCTGTCCCTTGGTGCGGTCGGTGATGTCTGCACCCGCTTCTTCGACACCGAAGGGCAGCTGGTGCACAGCGATCTCGACTCGCGCATCGTCGGTATCGACCCTGAGACCTTCCGCGCCATCCCACGCCGGATCGGTTTCGCCGGCGGTGCCCGCAAGCACGAGGCGGTCCGCGCCGCCATCGCCGGGAACTGGGTCAATGTCGTGGTCACCGATCTCGCCACCGCCCGCGCTCTCCTCGCGGCCTGATCCGCTCAATACCCCGGAATGAAGTGGCTGACGTGACCAACACCTACGAGATCACGTCTTCATCGAGAAGGAGCAATTGCAGGTCAAACCGGTCGTTTGGCCTGTAGTTGCTCCTTCTCGAGGGTGGCTTCTCCTTCTCGGCGAACCAGGAGGACCCAGGAGGGCGCGGGCAGCGAACTGCCGGATCCTCTACCTGGTAAGGAAGATTCGGATGTGACGAATGAGGTGCTTGGGTCTCGCAAGTCGCAGCAGCCGCTATTGCGGACGCCGTAGAGGCCCGGAGATCGGCCAATCTCGCGGTTGGCTAGCAAACCAACTCGGGCTGACGAGATCGTCGGTACGCTAGAGCAGTCATGCCGAGTTCCCACCAGCCACCTGCCGCCCCTGTGACCAGCAGTCCTAGCCAGCCACCGTCCCCAGGCGCCGGCTCAGGTCTGCTTCGGCGACTGTGGGACAAGGCGATGCATCTCGGCCCGGAGGCGATCAAGTTCGGGATCGTCGGGCTGACCGGGGTCGCGTTGCAGTTCGTCGTGTTCAACGTGCTGCGGTACGCCGGCGCGGGCGGCGAAGGCGTCCTGGCCGCCAAGCCGATCACCGCGCAGGTGATCGCGATCGGCGCGGCCACCGTGATCACCTATCTCGGCAATCGCTATTGGACCTATCACCATCGGGAGCGCGGCAATCCGCTCCGTGAACTGCCGATCTTCATCCTGCTGAACGGGATCGCGATCGCCATCGGTGCCGCCTGCCTGGCGTTCTCGCACTATGTCCTGGGACTCACCTCACCGCTGGCCGACAACCTCTCCGGCAATGTCATCGGGCTGGGTCTCGGCACCCTGTTCCGGTTCTGGTCCTATCGCAAGTTCGTCTTCACCGGGAGTTGAGGAACGCCGCGATCAGGTCCCGTGGATGAGCTCACTGATGGTGAGGTGCACATCCTCGACATCGGGCACATCGTTGAGCACGACGGGCCGCACATCAGCGGCCGACTGCACCCGCAGTGTGCCGCAGCCGAGCATCCGATCGGACAAACTGCGCTCGAATCGGACGTCATTGACCCTGGCCAGCGGCACGTTCGCACCGGTCTTGTTGAGGATCCCGGTGCGGGTGATCAGCCGGAAGTTGGTGAGCGTGATCGTGGTGGTCCGCCAGCGCAGGTACGGGATGATCGACCACCAGGTGGCCAGCACACCGACCACGATCGCCACCGCGAACTGACCCACCGGCCGATAATCATGCGGGATCAGCGCCGCTCCGGCCCCCAGCAGCGCGCCGCAGAAGATCAGCCCGATCGCCGGCCAGAACAATGCCTTGCCGTGGGTACGCATGTGCATGAGCACGTGCTCCTGTGTACCCAATAGCTTGGCCGACAAACCCACCCCTCCATGCTGACACAGCAGCGCAATCGGACCATCGGCCTGCGGTCTGACCCCGCAGTCTGACAGTAGGAGCGCTGACGGCAGCTCAGCGCAGGTGGGTCACATCACCCGCAGCAAAGACCACGACCTGACCAGCCGTACGCACGCGCAACCGACCTTGGGCATCGACGCCTACAGCTTTGCCCTCCACAGTGCTGCCATCCGGCCGGTGCACCCGGACCTGTCGACCCAAGGTCGCGCAGCGTCGCTCGTACTCCCCGATCAGCTGCTTGTCCCGGCCGTCTTCCCAACGGTGATAGAGCAGCGCCAACGCCGCCAGCACAGTGGACACGATCTCGGCTCGGACGAAGCTCTCCCCCGGGCGCAGAACCGCCAGCGAGGTTGCGGTCGGCACCGGCAGTTGCTCCGCGGTCAGGTGGACGTTGATTCCCATCCCCAGCACGCAGGTGGCGCCGGACGGCGAATCCACCCGCTCGGCCAGGATGCCGCTGATCTTCGCACCCTCGACCAACACGTCGTTGGGCCATTTCAAGGCTGCCGGCACACCGCCCACGGCTCGCAGACTGTCTGCGACCGCCAACCCGGCCAGCAGCGGCAGCCAGGTCCAGTCGGCGGGCTCCCGCTCAGGTCGCAGCAGCACCGACATGGCGATCGAACTGCCGGCCGGCGCGGTCCAGGTCCGGCCCAACCGGCCACGTCCGGCGAGTTGGTGATCGGCGACCAGCACCACTCCCCCAGGCGCGCCGGCTCGGGCTGCCTCAGCCAGGTCGGCGTTCGTCGAATCCGTCTCCGGCACCACGATCAGCTCGTGCCACAGGCTGTCGGCGTCGGCCAGTTCGGTGCGCAGCCGATCAGTGTCCAGCGGATCTCCGTACGTTGCCACGCGGCCACCGTAGTCCGCCGTCAGCAACACGTGGCTACTCAGCCGGCCAGCGCCTTGGCCGGCCGGTCCAGAGCGCCCTCGGCCAACTGCTTGATGCCTGCCTGGATCGCACCGAGCAACACGATGTCGCCGCCGAGGGCAGACGCCGTGACCTCAGGCGGCAACTGTGCGTAGTCCGGCAGCCGCTGGCGACACAAGTCGATCAGCTGGCTCAGCGAGGCGGCCACCGCACCCGCGACGATCACTCGCTCGGGGTTCAGCAGGCTGGCCAGCGCAGCCACGACCCGCGCGAGGCGATCGGCCAGCGCGCGTACGGCCGCGGTCGCCGCCAAGTCCCCTGCGCGCGCCGCCTCGAACACGGCCAGCGACGAGGCAGCGCCGGGGGTCGCGGTCCACAGTCGGCGGGCGGTGGCCGCCAGGCCCTTCTGATCCCCCACTCCACTGATCAGTTCGAGGAAGTGCAGATCACCCGCGCCACCGTCGCGGCCCAGCAACAGCCGCCCGCCGGCGACGATGCCGGCGCCGAACCGCTCTCCGGACAGCAGCACCACGTAATCGCCGTGCGGATCGGCCTCACCGTGCGCCCCTGCCGCCAGCGCCGCCAGGTTGGCGTCGTTGTTGACCAGCACCAACCAGTGCTGCCAATCCGGCCGACCCGCCAGGACCGCGCTGGGGTCGAGTTGCATCCGCGACCAGTAGGTCCCGTGAGCCGCGGCTGGTGTTCCTCCCGACGGCCTGACGGGCGCGGCCAGTCCGAACGAGATCACCCGAACACTGGATGCCGGGATCTCCGCGTCAGCCAGCGCTGCTGCGATCACCTGCCGGATCGCGACCTCACGCTCAGCGCCCTGATCCGCGGCGAACCCGGCCTGACGACGGGCGCGACCGATGATGCCGCCCCGCAGATCAGCCACCGCGACCCTGATCGAGGCATCACCGACATCCACGCCGACCACATAGCCGGCCCCGGCGCAGAAGCTGAACCGGCGCGGTGGTCGGCCCGCGGTCGCGCCAGTCGTCACCGCAGCGACCCCGGACGATTCCTGCAGCCAGCCGAGCCGCACCAGGTCGTCGCAGACGGCGAGCACGGTGGCCCGAGTCAGCCCGGTCAACTCCATCAGTTCGTTGGCGGTCACCGTGTCACCGGCCTCGCTGGCCCATAGCTCGGTCAGCACCAGTCGAGCGTTGGTACGCCGTACGGTCGTCGACGAAGCCGGTGCGATCGACTGAGTCGATGCCAGCGCGATCGATTGAGTCGAGGCAGGCGCGATGGACTGATCAGCCACGTTGACCACGCCCCTTCCGACGGGTAGATTCAGCCATTATATATAGGTCCTGTCGAAAGGTCGTTGGTGTCCACCGAAGCCACCGTGTCAACAGCCCCTGAAGCAGCGTCGAACGCAGAATCAGCGTCGTACGCAGAGTCAACGTCATACGCGCCCGCAGCCGCGGACTGGTGGCGTCAGGCGGTGGTCTACCAGGTCTATCCGCGCAGCTTCGCCGACTCCGACGGCAATGGCATCGGCGATCTGAACGGCATTCGGAGCCGGGTGGACTACCTGGCCGGACTCGGCGTCGACGCGGTCTGGCTCAGCCCGTTCTACCCCTCCGCGCTCGCCGACGGCGGTTATGACGTCGACGACTACCGCGACGTGGCCCCTGAGCTCGGCACCCTGGCCGACTTCGACGCGCTCACTGCCGACCTGCACGCCCGCGGTCTGCGGATGATCGTCGACATCGTCCCCAACCACACCTCGAATCGGCACGCGTGGTTCGTCGAAGCGCTGGCTTCACCGCCCGGCTCGCCGGCCCGCGACCGCTACATCTTCCGCGACGGCCTCGGCGAGGACGGCTCCGTGCCGCCCAGCGACTGGCAGTCGTTCTTCGGTGGCCCGGCCTGGACCCGGCTCCCCGACGGCCAGTGGTATCTGCATCTGTTCGCGCCCGAGCAGCCGGATCTCAACTGGGACAACGCGGAGGTTCGCGCCGACTTCCTGACCACGCTGCGCTTCTGGTCCGACCGTGGTGTCGACGGCTTCCGGGTCGATGTCGCCTCCATGCTGGTCAAGGATCTGAGCGAGCCGTTGCCCACCCAGGCCGAGTTGCCGAACTTCGGCGACGGCCTGCACCCGCTGCGGGATCGGGACGAGGTGCACGAGGTGTACGCCGGCTGGCGGGAGGTCTTCAACTCCTACGACCCACCGCGGATGGCGGTCGCCGAGGCCTGGGTGCCGACCCACCGGCGTCCTCGCTACGCGAGCCCCGACGGCCTGGGACAGGCCTTCAACTTCGATCTGCTGACCGCACCGTGGAGTGCCGATCAGTTCCGCAACGTCATCACCGAGAATCTCGCCCTGGCCACGGCCAGCGGGTCCTCGACCACCTGGGTGCTGTCCAACCACGACGTGGTCCGGCACGCCACCCGCTACGGCAACCAGGGCCACGGCCTCGCCCCGACTGACGACCCGGTCGAACTGCTCGCCCGCGCCAATCCCGAGACGCAGGACCGCGCTCTCGGCGCCCGCCGGGCCAGGGCGGCGACGCTGCTGCTGCTCGCGCTGCCGGGCTCGACCTACCTCTACCAGGGCGAAGAGCTCGGCTTGTTCGAGGTGCCGGAGATCGCCCCCGACCAGCGACAGGATCCGCAGTTCTTCCGTACCGGCGGCACGGCGATCGGCCGCGACGGCTGCCGGGTGCCACTCCCCTGGACCGACGAGGACCCCTCCTACGGTTTCGGCGACGCAGCGCCTCATCTGCCCCAGCCGGACTGGTTCGCCGACTACACCGTCGCCGCCGAGAGCACTGACCCCGATTCCTCGCTCAGCCTCTATCGGACAGCGCTGCGGCTGCGTCGCGAACTGCAGGACATCGAGGCGTTGACGTGGTGCGAGAGCGGTCCGGGAGTGGTGCACTTCCGCCGCCCGAACGGCTGGCACAGCTTGACCAACTTCGGCCCGGCCAGCGTCTCGCTGCCGGACGGCGAGATCCTGCTGACCAGCGCTCCGCTCACCGACGACAAGATCCCGGCGAACACGACTGTCTGGTGGCGGCCGGCCGGGCCGAGCCAGCAGCACTGACCGGCGTGACCGAGTTGGCTGGCGGGCCCGCCAACGAGCCCGCCGTCCGCCTGGCCCAACTGTGGGTCGGCGCGCTCGATGCGCTGGACCCACGCCGGGACGACCCGGCATGGTATCCGGACGTGCTGCAGCTGGCCAAGGAACTGCGCGACGAGGTCAATGACGACGAGTCACTGTTCGACGCGCTGGTCACCAATGCCGTCGTCCTCCAGCAGTTCCTGCTGGAGGTAGCCAGCCGGCCTGGCGGCCGCTACGAGCGAGCGGCCATCGTGTCCCAAGCCGGCCGGCTATTGGTGCCGGACGATCAGCGTCGCAGCCAGACTGCCTCGTCCGCGCCAAGGACCCCGGCGGAGACATCGCCCGATGCCACCAGGGCCTCGGCGTCCTCCGGCAGGGAATAAGGCTCCGGCCCGAAGTTCACCACGCAACGGAAGCCGGGCTCGCGGTCGAAGGCCAGCACCCCCTCGGGCAGGCCCTCGACCCAGCTGAGCCCACCGTCGCCGAGCGCCGGGTTGGCTCGCCGTTCGGCGAGCGCTGTCCGATACAGCGCCAGGTGGCTGTTCGGGTCGCGGTTCTGCGCCTCGACGGTCAAGCCGGACCAGTCGGTCGGCTGGGGCAGCCACGGCGGTGTTTCGGCCGTGCCGAAGCCGTACGGCGGCTGCGTACCGGACCAGGGCATCGGGACCCGGCATCCGTCCCGGCCGCGAATGGTGTGGCCGGAGCGCTCCCAGGTCGGGTCCTGCAGCAGTTCCTCGGGAATGTCCTCGACCTCCTCCAGACCGAGCTCATCACCCTGGTAGACGTACGCTCCGCCGGGCAACGCCAGCTCCAGCAGAACCGCCGCACGGGCCCGCTTGCGACCGAGCGCCACGTCGGTGGCCCCCGCAGGCACCGCGCCGATCCCGGCGAAGGCCTCGTGGTCGATCCCGGTCGGGGTGAAGCGGGCTCCGGTGATCGAACGGCCATAGCGGGTGACCACCCGGGTGGTGTCGTGGTTGGCCAGCACCCAGGTGGGCGGCGCCCCAACCGCGGCGGTGGAGGCCAGCGTCAGATCGATCACGTTCCGCTGTGAGGCCGCCGTCCACTCGCACATCAGCGCGTCGAAGTTGAACGTCGTGTGCAGTTCGTCCGGCCGGATGTATTTGGCCAGTTCCTCGGCGGGGGTCACCCACGCCTCGGAGACATAGACCCGCGGGCCGAGGCCGGAGTCGGCATAGCTGTCGGCGACCGTACGCCAGCGCCGCAGGATGTCGTGCACGTGCGGCTGATTCATGTACGGAGTGCCGGTGAGCACCATCGCGACTGGCTCGCCGGTCTCGGGGTCGACCGCACAGTCCGGCAGACCGGGCGCCTTGGCCATCGAGTTGGCCACGTCGATCCGGAAGCCGTCGATCCCCCGGTCGAACCAGAACCGCAGGATGTCGTCGAACTCGTCGGCGACCGCCGGATTCTCCCAGTTCCAGTCGGGCTGCTTGATGTCGAACAGGTGCAGATACCACTGCCCGGGTGTCCCGTCGGGATTCGTGGTCCGCTCCCAGGCGCCGCCGCCGAACATGGCCGGCCAGTTGTTGGGCGGCTCGTCGCCGTCGGGACCCTGTCCGTCGCGGAAGAGATAGAGCTCTCGCTCCGCCGAGCCCGGTGCGGCAGCCAAGGCCTGCTGGAACCAGGGATGCTCGTCGCTGCTGTGGTTGGGCACCAGGTCGATCAGCACCCGAAGCCCTCGCGCATGTGCCTGCTCGACGAAGGCGTCCGCTTCGGCCAGGGTGCCGAACTCCGGCAGGATGTCGCGATAGTCGCTGACGTCGTAGCCGCCGTCGGCCAGTGGAGACGCGTACCACGGGCTCACCCAGATGGCGTCGACACCGAGTTCGGCGAGGTAGTCGAGCTTGTCGATCATGCCGCGGACATCACCGGTGCCGTCTCCGTCGGCGTCGGCAAACGAGCGTGGATATACCTGGTAGACGACGGCGCTGCGCCACCACTGAGGATCATCGTTGAAGGACATCCCCATAACCTAATGAGGTGACCACCCCACGCGTCGTTCTGGCCTCCGCGTCGCCCGCCCGATATGGCACTCTGCGACGGGCCGGGATTGTTCCCGAGGTCGAAGTCTCCGGCATTGACGAGGACTCGATCCGAGCCCCCTCAGTTCAAGAGTTGGCGTCGGCGCTGGCCCGGGCCAAGGCCGAGGCCGTGGCAGCTCGCCGACTGAGTAGCCACGCTGGTAGTGGCGGCGATGACGAGGTGGTCATCGGCTGCGACTCACTGCTCGAGTTGGACGGTCTTGCGCTTGGCAAGCCGAGAGATGCCGCCGACGCGGTCCGCCGATGGCGGCTGATGCGCGGCCGCAGTGGTGTGCTGCACACCGGACACCACGTGATTCGACTGCCGGGCGGCGCCTCGCGTACCGCGACTGCCTCGACCACCGTCTACTTCGCCGATCTCGACAATGCCGAGATCGACGCGTACGTGGCCACCGGCGAGCCGTTGCAGGTAGCCGGTGCGTTCACCATCGACGGTCTCGGCGGACCGTACGTGACCCGAATCGAGGGTGATCCGCACAACGTGGTCGGCATCAGCCTGCCGTTGCTGCGGTTGCTGCTGGCCGATCTCGGGGTGAGCTGGGCTTCGCTGCGCCAGTGAGCCTTCCCGTACGGGAGATCAGCGCGTACGTACGGGCAGATCAGCGCGTACGGGCAGATCAGCGCGGTCGGAGCACGACGGCCGAGTTGGCGCCCGTACCGGTGAAGCCGCCGGTCCAGCCGTGGCCGGCAAACGTCATCGCCTGGCCGGCAGCCGCCCTCGCATCGATGGTGAATCCCTCCTGAGGAAGAGTGGCTCGCAGATAGTCCTCGATCAGCTCCGGGCTCGGACTGGCCAAGACGATGGTGACCACATTGGGCTGATCGACCCGGGTCGAGATCTGCAGATTGCTCGGCAGGGAGAACTCATCCAGCGGTCCGTTGTTGAAGCCCAGCTGGCGAAGGGTCAAACCGGCCAGCGCCCGGGTCGGCGTGGGCGTTGGCGTCGGCGACTCGGTGGGTGAGGCGCTGACCGAGGGAATCGGTGAGCTCGATGGCGGCTGCGGTGGTTCTTCGGGTGCTGCACCGCATCCCGCCAGCGCCACCGCGGCGATGACCGCGCCCAGCGCCATCCGACCTCTAACCACCCACGAAGGGTAGTCGTTACGGAGTCGCGGTGAGCCTGTCCCCGGCTACCGTCGTCAGGTGGATGCGCAGCTCACCCGCCGCTCGATGCTCAGGTTGTTGGCGGGCCTCTCGGCCACCGGCATCGGGCTCGCCGGCTGCGGCGTCGGTGCGGATCCGGTCAACCCGCTGCCCGCCGAGCAGCTCGTCTTCGGAGTCTCCTCGGTCTCGCCGTGGTCGTCCTCACTGGGCTGGGCGCTGCAGACACCGTCGTTGCTGCTCTACGGCAGTGGTCGCATCATCAGCCAGGATCCAGGCGATCCTGCCGGACCAGGCACGTACACCACCGCCCAGGTTGATCCTCTGGCAGTCGCCCGCCTGGTCGCCCAGTGCGAGCGATCCGGTCTGCTCACCGCCGACTACGACGTCCTTCCGGTGACCGACCTGCCCTCGACCCGGGTCTGGTCGCATGGTGCCACGGGCTCGCAGGAAGTCTCGGTCTACGGCCTGTCGGAGTCCTTCGACGAGTACGCCTCGATCCTGAATCGGCGCCGACGCAAGCAGCTCCGTACCCTGATCTTCGATGCAGAGGCACTGATCGGCGACGGCGGCAGCACGTACGTCCCAGATCGAGTGGTCGTGCTCGAACAGCGCACTCAGGGAACGGCCACCATCCGCTGGCCGGGCCCCAATCCCGACAGCTTCCTGCACCAGCCATCGAATGTGCGCCGGAATTCCATCGCCTGCGGCACCCTCACCGGTTCGACCGCGGCGGCCGTCTATGCCGCCGCCCGCGCCAATCCCGACCAGCTCTGGCTCGTTGGCAACCGGTCGAGGGTGCTGGCAGTGAATCCGCTCCCGGTCGAGATTGACTGCTGATCTTCGAGAATCTGCCAGACACCTGGCCCGGCTGAGCGCGATCTGAGCGTAGATATCCGCACCGTACACAAAGGACTGGCGCGGAGCTCAGCGCTCGGCGACGAACCGCCGAGCCACTGAAATGTCGTAGTCGCCGAGTCCCCGCTCGACCAGCTCGTCGAAGGCTGCGCTCAGCGCAGGCAGCAAGATCGGGTGGGTGTCGGTGGCCTCGGCGACGGCAGTGGCGAACGACAGGTCTTTCACCATGTACTTGGCGACACCCGACGGGCTGTAGTCCGCAGTGACGATCCGATCACCGCGTGTGGTGAGGAGGCGGCTGCCGGCATAGCCGCCCGCCAACAGGTCGAACAGCTTCGCCAGGTCCAGTCCGCTGCGGTCCGCGAGCACGGCCGCCTCGCCCAGGGCCAGGATCGTCGCGGACACGATCATCTGGTTGCAGGCCTTGGCCACCTCGCCGGCACCGAGCGGTCCCAGGTGGACCGGGGTGCCACAGGCGGCCAGCACCGGCAAGGCCCTGGCCACGTCGGCGTCCGCACCGCCGACCATGATCGACAACGTGCCGGCAACAGCGCCGTCCACTCCGCCAGACACCGGGGCATCGACGACCTTGACGGCACCGTCTGTCTGCTCGAGCAGCCGTTCGGCCAGCTCCCGCACACCCGTCGGTGAGGACGTCGAGGAGATGATCAACAGCAGGTCGTCCGGAACCGCAGCCAGCAGACCGTCCGGCCCGGCCAGCACCTGCTCCACCTCCGGCAGGTCCGGCAGCATCAACAGCACCACGTCGCAGCCGGTGGCCAACGACCGCGCAGTGTCATGCCAGTGCGCGCCGGACTCGATCAAGGCCTGGTGCTTGTCCTTGACCCGACCGGTAATCCGGACGGGCCCACCTGAGCGTCGGAGCAGGTTGGCCGTCATCGGCGCACCCATGGCGCCGAGCCCGATCACACCGACCGTCGTCACATCTCCATCGACCATTGCCATAGGATCCAGCATAACGAACGCTATTCAGCATTGTGAATGGATGAGCCCGATGAAGACCGAGACAGACCGCTCCCCGGCCCCAGCAGTCACCCGAGCCCTAGCGATCCTCCGCCTGCTCGCCGACTCCCGGGGAGAGCCGATCAGCCTGGCTGATCTCGCCCGCGGGATCGGAGCGGCGAAGTCATCGACCTCCAACCTGTGCCAGGCCCTGGAGGACGAGGAGATGATCGCCCGGAAGCCCAGCGGCTACGTCCTCGGACGACGCAATGTCGAGCTCGGCGGCGCATACGTCGCCCAGTTCAATCAGCTGCGCGAGTTCTACTCGTTCTGCGAATCCGCTCCCCTGCTGTCCCAAGAGATCGTGCAGATCGCGATGCTGCACGACACCGAGGCGGTCTATCTGGCTCGCCACGAAGGCCGCGCCACCATGCAACTGACCGCCAGCATCGGGAGCCGATTCCCCGCCGCACCGACCGCGATCGGCAATGCCCTGCTGACCACGCTCACCGACGCCGAGATCATCGAGCGGTTTCGCGGGCAACAGCACTTCCCGCAGCTGACCACGAACAGCGTCCGCACCGTGCCCGCCCTGCTGACCAAGGTCAGGGCCGCACGAGAGCGCGGACACGCGATCGACGACAACGAGGTACATCCAGGCATCTTCGGGGTAGCGGTCGTGCTGCCCCCATGGACCAGCGGCGACCAGCCACTGGCGATGGGAACCTCGCTGATGGCGAGCATGGCCACGCCCGACTTCGTCGCCCGGATCGTCGCCGAGCTGCACGAAGGGGTGTATCGACTGAGCAACCCGCTCTACCGCGCCACGCTCAACTGAACTCCCACCGTTCAGCCTATTGAACTGCGTTCAGTGGGCTGATGCCGGCCCTGTCGCAGGTGTCACGAGAGGCCGAGACTGCGGATCGGCAGCACGCGCGGAGTTGCGGTCGACTCCCGGACAACCAGTTCGGCCGACACGGCCTTCCGCCGCGGCCGAGCGGCGGCAGGTCGGGTCGCCAGCTCCAGCGCGTCCCGGCCCATCCGCTCCAGCGGAAACCGTGCGGTGGTCAGACTCGGATAGAGCAGCTCAGCCACCGACACGTCGTCGATTCCCGCGACCGAGATCTCCCCGGGCACCGAGACCCCCAGCCGACGCAGGGCGACGAGGATCGCGATGGCCATCGAATCGTTGAGCGCGAGAATGGCAGTGACATCGGGCCAGTCGCGAAGCGCCTGGATCGCCGCCGGTCCAGCGCCCTCCGCGGTGAAGTCCGTCGGCACCACGTGCCAGCGCGCCCCGGCGCGCGAGAGCACCTCCTGCGCCCCGGCCAGCCGGTCCTGCACCGTGGTCAGTGCAGCGGGCCCGGATACGATCGCGATCTCCTGGTGACCGAGCTCGACGAGATGCTCGGCCACGGCACGCGCCGCGCCGCGGTTGTCCGGCAGCAGCGCATCGACACCCAGCTGGTGCCGCCCGACAACGGCCACCCGCCCGCCGTTGCGCTGATAGGTCGACAGCAGCCGCCGAGCCTCGGCCTCCTGCTCGCCGTCGACGTAGCCCGAGCCTGCGATCACGATCACTCTCGCCCGTTGCGCCACGAGTGAGTGGAGCTGCTTGACCTCACGCTGCGGATCACGACCGGAGTGGGCGACCTGCACGATGAGGCCTCGCTCCTCCGCGGCGTGCACGACACCGGCGGCAATCTCGGTGAAATAGGGATCGTCGATCTGGTGCACGATCAGGCCGGCGATCGACGTCGTACCGCCGGCCAAGGTCTGGGCGTGGGTGTTGACCACATAGCCCAGGTCCTCGGCTGTCTTGCGGACCCGGGCCGCCACCTCGTCGCTCACCCCGGTCAGCCCGCGCAACGAGCGTGAGGCCGTGGCCAGCGAGACACCGGCGGCGTCGGCCACGTCGGCCAGCCGCATGGGGCCGTTACTCATCCGTCTCCCCTCTCAGGAGTTCGCGGCCAGCAGTTCATCGCCGACAAACAGTTGCGCCGCCGACAAGCCGCAGCGTACGCTTACGTAAGCGCTTTCGTTAAACGCTTACGCGCACGATCTCGACAACGGGATCTCGATTCGGCCATCAACCAAAGGAGCGACTGTGGCAGAGCGGACCATCAAGGTGATCATGAACGGAGTCACCGGGCGGATGGGCTATCGGCAGCACCTCCTGCGGTCGATCCTGGCGATCCGCGATGCCGGCGGCGTCGTTGTCGGTGGCGATCGGCTTCAGGTCGAGCCAGTGCTCGTCGGCCGCAGCGCCGACAAGCTGTCGGCGCTGGCCAAGCAGCACGACATCGCACACTGGACCACCGATCTCGACGCCGCGCTCGCCGATCCTCAGGCTCGGATCTACTTCGATGCGCAGGTCACCTCGGCCCGCAAGGAGGCCATCCTCAAGGGGCTGGCGGCCGGCAAACACATCTTCACCGAGAAGCCGATCGCCGAGTCCGTCGCCGATGGTCTCGAGCTCGTCTCCGCCGCGGAGCAGGCCGGGGCAATCACCGGTGTCGTGCATGACAAGCTCTATCTGCCGGCTCTGGTCAAGCTGAAGCGGCTGATCGATCTCGGCTTCTTCGGTCGCATCCTCTAGGTCCGTTGCGAGTTCGGCTATTGGGTGTTCGAGGGCGACATCATTCCCGCCCAACGGCCGAGTTGGAACTATCGCGCCGAGGACGGCGGCGGCATGGTGCTCGACATGTTCTGCCACTGGAACTACGTCCTGGAGAACCTGTTCGGCCGTGTCGAGGCCGTCACGGCCAAGGCCGTCACCCACATCCCGGAACGCTGGGACGAGAACGGCAACGTCTACACCGCCACGGCCGACGACGCCGCGTACGGCATCTTCGAGCTCTCCGGCGGCATCATCGCCCAGATCAACTCGTCCTGGGCGGTTCGGGTCGATCGCGGGGAACTCGTCGAGTTCCAGGTCGACGGCACCCATGGCTCCGCGGTCGCCGGCCTGTTCGGCTGCCGGATCCAGCCGCGCGCCCAGACCCCGAAACCGGTCTGGAACCCCGACATTCCCACCGATCAGGACTTCCGCGGCCAGTGGGAGCAGATTCCCGACCTCGAGGAGTATCCCAACGGCTTCCGCGCCCAGTGGGAGCAGTTCCTCCGTGATGTCCATGCCGGCCGGCCGCACGGCTACGACCTCGCGGCCGGTGTCCGTGGTCTACGGCTGGTCGAGGCCGGTCTGCAGTCCTCGGCCGAGGGCCGCCGGGTCGAGATCGGACAGCTGTGAGTTCCGTCCGTCTTCCCCAGACCGACGGCTCGTTGCGGACCGTCGCGCTGGCCGAGCCACGGTCCTGGGCCGAGCATCCACAGCCCTACACCAGCCGCGTCGCCTTCGCCGCCGCGCACGTCGTCGCCGACCCGTACGGGGAGAACGTCCCCGGCGCACCGGCTGTCGTGGACTGGGACGCCACCTTGGCGTTTCGTCGCCATCTGTTCCGCTATGGACTCGGTGTCGCGGAGGCCATGGACACAGCCCAGCGCAACATGGGTCTCGACTGGGCGGCCACCCAGGAGCTGATCTCGCGGAGCGCAGCGCAGGCGCTCGAGCTCGGCGCCCGGATCGCGTCCGGCGTCGGCACAGATCACCTGCCGGCCGGGCCGGTCAGTCTCGACCAGGTGATCGCCGGCTACGGCGAACAGTTGGAGTTCGTCGAGGGCACCGGCTCGCAGGTGATCTTGATGGCCTCGCGCCAGTTGGCGGCAAGCGCGCGACACGCCGACGACTACCTGCGGGTCTATGACACGCTGCTGTCGCAGGTGAGCCGGCCGGTGATCCTGCACTGGCTGGGTGAGGCGTTCGACCCGAGCCTGGCCGGCTATTGGGGCAGCTCCGATGTCGAGGTCGCGACCGATACCTTCGTCGGTCTGCTGACGTCGCACGCAGACAGGATCGACGGCGTGAAGGTCTCCCTGTTGTCGGCCGAGCACGAGATCGGCCTACGGGCCCGGCTGCCCCAGGGCGTCCGCCTCTACACCGGTGACGACTTCAACTACCCGGAGCTGATCGAGGGCGACGGCACTCATCACTCCGACGCGCTGCTCGGCGCGTTCGCGGCGATCGCCCCGGCTGCTTCCGCCGCGTTGGCTGCGCTGGACATGGGCGACGTGGCGACGTACCGCGCCGAAATGGAGCCCACGCTGGAACTGTCCCGGCACGTGTTCGCGGCGCCGACCTTCTACTACAAGACCGGGATCGCCTTCCTGGCTTGGCTCTCGGGCCATCAGGACGGCTTCACCATGGTCGGCGGACTGCAGTCAGCCCGCTCGCCCGTCCACCTCGCCCGGGTGTTCGAGCTGGCCAACGCCGTACGGCTGCTGCCCGATCCCGAGCTCGCGGCCCATCGCCTCGGGCTCGTCCTCGACGCGGCAGGCTTCGATGCGGCGGGCTTCGACCGATGAGCCGACTCTCGCTCAATCAGAAGACCACCAACTCCTGGTCACTGCGCGAGGCCATCGACGGCACGGTCGCGGCGGGTCTGTCCAGCATCGGCATCTGGCGCGAGCCGCTCGCCGAGGCCGGCCTGGAGAACGCCCGGAACTGGCTGGCCGACACCGGGCTGCGGGTTTCGTCGTTGTGCCGCGGCGGCTTCTTCACCGCCGCCGATCCGGCGCAGATCGAGGCCGCACACGCCGACAACCTGCGGGCCATCGACGAGGCGGCCGCGATCGGCACCGACACGCTGTGCCTGGTTCCCGGCGGCCTCCCGGACGGTGACCGAGACCTGATCGGTGCTCGGTCACGCGCGGCCGAGGCGATCGGCCGCCTGGTCCCGTACGCCAGGGAACGCGGCATCCGGCTCGGCATCGAGCCGATGAACCCGATCTACGCCGCCGACCGAGGGGTGGTCTCCACCCTCGGGCAGGCGCTCGACATCGCCGAACAGTTCGGCGCGGACGAGGTCGGAGTCGTGTTCGACACCTTCCACGTCTGGTGGGATCCGGCCTTGCGTGAGCAGATCCTCCGGGCCGGGGAGCGGATCTACAGCTATCAGATCTGCGACTGGATCACCCCGCTGCCGGCCGACACGCTGCTGGCCCGCGGCATGATGGGTGACGGCCACATCGACTTCGGCGTCATCACCGGGTGGGTGACCGAGACCGGATACTCCGGCGACGTCGAGGTGGAGATCTTCAACGCCGACATCTGGGCCACCCCGGGCGAGCAGGTCCTGGCCACGATGACGGAGCGCTACACCGAACTCGTGGAGCCTTATCTGTGACAGCCTGCTCAGATCTGTGATGGCCTGCCCAGCCGGTGGCGCTGGGCGCCCGCCCGGGCTCACGGCAACTACGCTCTGGGGCGATGTCTGAGTCCCTCGAGCGTCCGGCGAGCCGGCTGCCTGCCCCGATCCGAGCGCTCCGGCCGCGGCAGTGGGTCAAGAACTTCCTGGTGGTACTCGCGCCACTGGCGGCCGGCCGGCTGTTCGAGCCCGCGGTGCTGCGCGGGGTGGCGCTGGCGTTCGTCGCGTTCTGCCTGGTCAGCTCGGCGGTCTATCTGCTGAACGACATCCGCGACGTCGAAGAGGACCGACTCCACCCGCGGAAGCGGTTCCGGCCGATCGCTGCCGGGGAGCTGAGTGTCCCGGTCGCCGCGGTCCTGGGTTTGATCCTCGGCATCGGTGGCCTCGCTCTGGGCTATCTGATCGATCCGGCACTGGGCATCACCCTGGTCGTGTACGTCGGCATCCAGATCCTCTACTCCGCGGTGCTCAAGCACCTGCCGGTGATCGACCTGGCGGTGGTGTCGAGCGGCTTCCTGTTGCGGGCCATCGCCGGTGGTGTCGCGGTCGGGGTCGCGCTGAGCCAGTGGTTCCTGCTGGTCGCCTCGTTCGGCTCGCTGTTCATGGTGGCCGGCAAGCGCTACTCTGAGCTGGTCTCGGTCGGCGCTGGGGCCGGCACCCGCAAGTCGCTGGACCGCTATACGCCGTCGTACCTGCGATTCGTCTGGATCCTGGCCGCGGTGCTGGTGGTCACCGCCTACAGCCTGTGGGCCTTCGAGAATCGTAGCGATCCGCTGCTCGGCGTACCGTGGACTGCGATCTCGATCGCCCCGTTCACCCTCGGCATGCTGCAGTACGCCTTGGAGGTGGACGCCGGCAAGGCGGGCGAGCCGGAAGATGTCGTGCTGCACGACCACGTGCTGCAAGCGCTAGGAGTGATCTGGTTGGCCACCATCTCCATCGCAGTGTTCGGATGAGTTGGGTCCGGATGAGCGATTTCCCCGATACCGATCTGATGCGTCCCTCGCCCCTGGTGGAGACTCCGGCGGCGATCCCACCTGAGCTGGTGGAACTGCACGGCTTCGGCCGGACCGCCACCACGCGCTCGCATCTGGCCCAGATCGACAGCGTCGCGGGTGCGATCTCCGCACTACGCAAGGCCGGCGATCGTGGCGTGGTCCCCCGCGGGCTGGGCAGTTCCTACGGCGATGCTGCCCAGAACGCCGGCGGCACCACACTCGATCTGACCAACCTCAACCAGATCCTGCAGGTCGAGGCCGATGGTGAGAGCCCGACCGTCACCGCGCAGGCCGGGGTCAGCCTGGACGCTTTGATGAAGGCGCTGCTGCCGTTCGGGTTGTGGATCCCGGTGCTGCCCGGCACCCGCCAGGTCACCATCGGCGGCGCGATCGGTGCCGATGTGCACGGCAAGAACCACCACACCCAGGGCAGCTTCGGCACCCACGTACGGTCGCTGGATCTGCTCACCGCCGATGGTGACGTCCGCACTCTCACGCCGGCCGGCGACGATCCGGACCTGTTCTGGGCCACCGTCGGAGGGATGGGGCTGACCGGGGTGATCCTGCAGGCGACCATCGCCGTGCAGCGCACCGAGAGCGCGTACTTCGTGGTCGACACCCAACGGTGTGGCGATCTCGACGAGCTGATGGCCACCATGTCGCAGGGCGATGAGGACTACACCTACTCAGTGGCCTGGTTCGACGCGGTCACCCGCGGCAAGCACCTGGGCCGGGCGGTGCTCACCCGCGGCAACAAGGCCAAGGTCGCCGACCTGCCGGTCAAACTGCGCACCGAGCCGCTGAAGTTCGTCGCGCCCTCGTACGGCACCGTGCCCGAGGTGTTCCCCAACCGGATGATCAACCGGGCCACCGTGAAGGCGTTCAGCGAGCTGTGGTTCCGCAAGGCACCCAAGCACAAGGTCGGCGAGATCCAGAACATCACCTCGTTCTTCCATCCGCTCGACAGCGTGACCGACTGGAACAACGTGTACGGATCGAACGGGTTCCTGCAATACCAGTTCGTGGTGCCCTTCAGCGAGCACGAGGCCTTCCGGCGCTGCGTGCACCTGATCGTGGGGTCCGGTCACCCGTCCTTCCTCAACGTCCTCAAACGGTTCGGCCCAGGCGACCCTGCCCCGCTGTCCTTCCCGATGCCGGGCTGGACGTTGACCGTGGACCTGCCGATCAGCGAAGGATTGGACCGGCTGTGCACCAGTCTGGACGAACTGGTGGTGGGTGCCGGTGGCGGGTGCTACCTCGCCAAGGACTCCCGGCTGGGCCCGGAGACGCTGCGGCAGATGTATCCACGGCTGGACGACTTCCTGGCCGTGCGCCATCGGGTCGACCCCGACTCGATGTTCACCTCCGACCTGGCTCGTCGCCTCCGCCTTTGATCCCGCCCGCCGCTGACAGACCGCCCACCCCACCCCAGAACTTGATCCCACCGCTGTGATCCCACTCAGGAGCAACACCCGCATGATTGATGCCGTTGGCAATCCCCAGTCCCTGCTGCTGCTCGGTGGAACCTCCGACATCGCGTTGGCGATCGCGCGGCGCTATGCCATCGGCCGGCGGCTGCGGGTGGTGCTCGCTGCGCGCCCCACCCAGCGGCGTGGCGAGGCAGCCGCCGAGCTGACAGAGCTGGGCTGCGAGGTGACCGAGGTCGATCTGGAGGCACGTTCTCCCGAGACGCACGCGGCCACCATCGACGCGGCCTTCGCCGGTGGTGACATCGACATCGCGGTCGTCGCCTTCGGTCTGCTCGGCGATGCCGAGCGCAGTTGGACCGACCCCGCGGCCGCGCTGGAACTGGTCGAGGTCAACTACACCGCTCCGGTCCACCTCGGAGTGTTGCTGGCCAACCGGATGCGGGCCCAGGGCCACGGCCGGATCGTTGCCCTGTCCAGCGTGGCGGGTGAGCGGGTCCGTCGCTCCAACTTCGCGTACGGATCGACCAAAGCCGGGTTCGACGGCTTCTATCTGGGGTTGGGTGAGGCGCTGCGCAACTCGGGCGTCGGCGTGTTGGTGGTCCGTCCCGGCTTCGTCCGCTCCAAGATGACCGAGGGTCTGGACGAGGCTCCGTTGGCGGTGACGCCCGAGGATGTCGCCGATGCCGTGGTGACCGCGGTCAAGGGCCGCAAGGAGTTGATCTGGGTGCCGGCCCCGATGCGGGTCGTGATGTCGGGCCTGCGGCACGTCCCGCGCCCGATCTTCCGCAAGCTGCCGATCTGATCCAGGTCACCCAGGATCGCGCCCGCGTCGGACTGCTGGCGAGAAAACCTTCCCTGGTGACGATCATGAACCAAACTCCGGTTCGGAGATCCGCTCCGGGCGGCCCGATAGGCTCCGGCGCATGGTTCTCGAGGTAGCGATCTTCGATGTGACGGATGCCGATGGGTTCGAGGCGGCTTACCTGGGCGCTCGCGAGCTGTTGCTCGCCAGCGACGGTTGCCGGTCGGCCCGGATGACCCGCGGGATCGAGTCACCGACACGGTTCGTGTTGCTGGTGGAGTGGGACTCGGTGGCGGCGCATGAGGAGAATTTCCGCGCCAGCGACCGCTTCCCGGCATGGCGCGCGGCGATCGGCCCGTTCTTCGCCGAGCCGCCCCGGGTGGAGCACTTCACCGACGTCGGCTGATGTCACGGTCCGGAAACACCGGCTGGTGACTCGTGACTGTTTCCGGCTCGCAGAACCAGCCACGAGTCACCGATGGACTCACTCGGCGATCAGACCCTGCTCGTTGAGCACGGGCGGCGGCAGCTGGCTCAGGTGCAGCCGACGCATGATCTCCTTCACCTCGTCCTTGGGCTTTTGGCCCAGCGGCACGACAATGCCGACCTCATCGGGATCCAACGGCTCCAAGGTGGCCAGCTGAGAGTCCAGCAGGGTGCTGGGCATGAAGTGGTCCAGCCTGGCATTGAGCCGCTCGGCGATCATCTCCTTGCTCCCGTGCAGATGGACGAAGGCGACTCCGGGACCCCGGAGCTTGTCCCGGTAGGCCTTGCGCAGTGAGGAACAGGTGACGATGCCCGGTGTGCCGGAACCGACGTGCACCTGGATCCAGGCGGAGATCTTGTCCAGCCAGGGCCAGCGATCTTCGTCGGTCAACGGCTGACCTGACGCCATCTTGGCCACGTTGGCGGCCGGGTGAAGGTCGTCGCCTTCTTCCAGGTCCCAGCCGAGCCGGCCGGCGAGCATCCCGGCCACCGTCGACTTCCCGGTGCCCGAGACGCCCATCACCACCAACACGATCGGCGGTGTCGCCTCGTCCGACTCGGTCATCTCCACATCCTCCTGACTCGTGTGCTCGTCGTGAGTCTGCTCCACCATCGCTCACACCACCAGGTTCAGCAGCAAGACGCCCACCAGACCGCACACCGAGATCAGGCATTCAAGCATGGTCCAGGTCTTGAAGGTCTGCGGGATGTCCGTGCCCAGATACTGCTTGACCAGCCAGAAGCCGGCATCGTTGACGTGGGAGAGGAACACCGAACCGGAGCCGATGGCCAGCACCAGCAAGGCCACCTCCGGCGCCGGCAAGGTCGCCGCGACCGGGGTCATGATCCCGGCTGCGGTCACCGTGGCCACGGTGGCAGAACCGGTGGCGACCCGGACGAGCACGGCCACAACCCAGCCGAGCAGCAGCACCGAGATGCCCGACCCGGTGACGAACCGGCTGATCACGTCACCGATGCCGGTGTCGATCAGCACCTGCTTGAACGCGCCGCCGGCACCGACGATGAGCAGGATGCCTGCGATCGGCGGCAGACTGCTCTCCAACGATTCGGCGATGGCCTTGCGATTCATCTTTCCGCCCGCACCGAGGACCAGGATGCCGACGACGACAGCCAGCAGCAGTGCGATCGTCGGGGTGCCGACGAAGTCGAGCAGCCCCTTGATCCCTCCCTCGGCATCGGGGGCGATCACGTCGGTCAGCGCCTTGGCCATCATCAAGATCACCGGCAGCAGCACGCAGAGCAGGGCGGCCGGGAAACTGGGCCGCGGTCCGGCGGCCGGATCCTCGCCCTCGTCCTCGCGGGTCACGAACATGTCGGGGACGGGCACGGGTGCCCACTTGGCGGCCAAGCCGCTGAACAGCGGGCCGGCAACGATCACGGTCGGGATGGCGACGATCACACCGAAGGCGAGCGTGAGCCCGAGGTTGGCACCCAGGGTGGAGATCGCGACCAGCGGTCCTGGGTGCGGCGGCACCAGACCGTGCATGGCCGACAGACCGGCCAGGGTCGGGATGGCGATCTTCATCAGTGGCAGGCCGGAACGACGGGCCACCAAGATGATGACCGGCATCAGCAGCACCAGACCGATCTCGAAGAACATCGGCAGCCCGATCACGGCGCCGACCAGAGCCATGGTCCAGGGCAACATCCGCGGACTTGCGCGGTCGACCAGCGTGTCGACGATCTGATCGGCGCCACCGGAGTCGGCCAGCAGCTTTCCGAACATGGCACCGAGTCCGATCAGCACGCCGACGCTGCCCATGGTGGAGCCGAAGCCCTTGGCGAAGCTGTCGACCGCGTCGGTGGGCGCCAGACCTGCTGCCAGGCCGACTCCCAGGGCGCCGATGGTGAGGGCAAGAAAGGGGTTCAGCTTCAGCCAGGTGATCAAGATGATGATGACCGCGAAGCCGGCCAGCGCTGACGTGATCAGCCTGGCGTCTGAGACCGCGAGCGGGAGCATCTGCGGCAGAGCCCCCACCAGCAAGGGAACGCTCATTGTTCCTCCAGAGGTCGCGAAGCGGATGTCCAGAAGGACTTCAACGCTTCTGTGTGATATTTTACCAGACTCTAGCTGAATCGTATGATTATTACAAGACTTGAGTCCCAAATATCTGTCGTTATGTTGCACCGATGAGGAAAAGTCAGGTGATCTGTCGTACGCTATGACCATGGTCACGCTGCACGAGACGCCCGGTTCCCTGCACGACGCCCTCGTCGAGCAGTGGGGCTCCGACATCGCCTCCGGCCGACGGGCACCGGGCAGCAAGATCGCCAGTGACCAGGCAGCAGCCGAGCTCGGCGTCTCCCGGACCGTCGTCCGCGAGGCCGTCCGCGTGCTCGAGTCACTCGGGCTGGTCGAGGTGCGACAGCGGGTCGGCATCACGGTCCGCCGCCCTGAGCACTGGATTCCCTACGACCCGCGGGTGCTGCGTTGGCGGCTCGCAGGGCCGGACCGGATGGCAGCCCTGCGCAGCCTCAGCGAGCTGCGCTCCGCGGTGGAACCCCTCGCGGCCCGGTTGGCTGCCGAACGGGCTACGCCCAAGCAGTGTGGCGAACTCGCCGCCGCGGTGATCGGCATGGCCGCCACCTCCCGGGCTGCGAACATGCCCGCCTACTTGGAGCACGACAAGGACTTCCACCTCACCTTGCTGCAGGCCTCGGGCAATCCGATGCTTGCCGGCCTGAGCACCGTGGTGACCTCCGTACTCGAAGGACGCACAGAGCATGCATTGATGCCGGCCGTCGCCGATGCCGAGGCACTCCGCCTGCACGGGGAGGTCGCGGCTGCGGTCCAGGCGGGCGCTGGAGCGGCCGCGGAGGCGTCGATGCGCGCCATCGTGGCCGAATCTGCCGACGCGATCGAGCAGGCTGTCAGCAGCTAGCCGGAGAGTTCCAGGGACGCAGTGGCATCCTGCTGGCCGGTGACGTCCCAGAGATGGTGGATCACGTCGTGCAGCAGATACTGCGACAGCGTCGCCACCGTGAACTCCGAACCGTCGGAACGCAGCCCACGACGCTCCAACTGCTCCGGCTCCAGCGACCGGAGGCGCGCGACAAGAGCCAGCGCCGCCGCTTCTACCTCGTCGGCCACCACCTCGGGATCCTGCTCGGCGTAGCTGTCCTCGATCGCGGTCTCGTCTTGATCCCAGTTGGCGAAGGTCGGCACGTCCTCCACCAGCATCAAGGCGATCCGCGCATCGAAGAGCAACAACACATCGCGGACATGGGCGCCGTACTCCAACGGCGACCACACTTTGGGCTCGGGGCGGGCCGTGACCGCCGGACTAGAGCGCAGGATGACGACCCACTCCTCGGCAGCCACGAAGACGCGCTCGGGCACATCGGCGACCGCGACCTCCCCTGCCGCCAGCCCGCACTGCTCACACCGCCGGGTCAGAGTCCAGGTCCAGTCCTTGGTGTCCGGCTCCGGTTCCACAAGGTCAGCGTACTCAGCGCGCTCGTCGCTGCAGATGTCCGACCCAGGGCGGGTCGGCGGCGCCGTGCCGAGGGCGCAGAGTAACGTCAGAGGGGGTCACCGGAACCGCAGCAGGGCCGGGGCCCCAAAAACTGCGTAAGAAAGGCCGCAGCACCCTCATCGTCCAGATCTGTCGGGAGAGACTGGAGCCCATGGCTGAAGTGCTTGTCATCCTCATCGTGGTCGCCGTTGTCGGCGGCTCACTGCTGTATCGGCGCAAGGCCGTGCAGCAGCGGGAGGCTGATCAGCACGCCGAGTTGGAGAACCAGCTGTCGACCTCCAAACGGGCCGCGGATGAGGACGTGACGAAGTTCGGCGAGGAGCTCCAGCGGCTCGACACCGACGTGTCCGGGCATCCACTGGACGAGGGGATGCAGCAGGACTATCAGCGCGCCCTGGACGCCTACGACAACGCGAAGTACTCCCTCGACCAGGTGCGTCGACCCGAGGAGATCAAGCACGTCACCGAGATCCTCGAGGACGGCCGCTATGCGATCGCCTGCGTGAAGGCCCGCGTCGCCAACAAGCCGTTGCCGGCCAAGCGTCCGCCGTGCTTCTTCAATCCCGCTCATGGTCCCTCCTCACAGGACGTCGAATGGGCACCGCCCGGGGGCGTGGCGCGCGCGGTGCCCGCCTGCCCCGCCGACGCCGAACGCGTGTTGGCCGGGGCGGACCCCTACATCCGCACCGTCCAGATGGGTGCCCAGCGGGTGCCCTACTGGCAGGGTGGCCAGGCGTACGCGCCGTGGGCCCAGGGCTACTACAGCCGGTGGCGCGGTAGCGACCTGCTCACCGGGGCGCTGATCGGCAGCTTCCTGTTCGGCGGTGGCGCCGGCCTGTTCACCGGCATCGGTGAAGGCATCGGCGAGATCGGTGAAGGGATCGGCGAGGGCATCGGTAGCGTGGGAGAAGGCCTGGGCGACATGTTCGGCGACTTCTTCGATTAACGGAGCGCACCCACCAGGGGTGCCAGGGTCTCGGCACAGCCGCCGTCGATCTTGAGCGTGGCCAGCGGGTCGCCGCGCGTGACACCGCGGTTGACGATCACCACGTCCTTGCCCTGCTTGGCCAGGTGCCGGACGAAGCGCAGGCCGGACATCACCGTCAACGACGAGCCGAGGACCACCAGCACCTCACCGGCGTCCACCAGGTCGTGGGCGAACTGCACCCGGTCCTTGGGCACCGACTCACCGAAGAAGACCACGTCGGGCTTGAGCCGGCCACCGCATGCCGCGCAGCAGGCGAGCACGAAATGCCGCCACTCCTCCACCACCGCGTCGCCGTCGGGGCGTAGCTCGGCATGCTCGGCGGGCGGCTGCCCGATCAGCCCGGGATTCAGGTCGCGCAGCCAGCGTTGCACCTCGCCCCGATGGACCCGAGTGCCACAGTCCAGGCAGACCACCCAGGCGATCTCGCCGTGCAGGTTGACCACGAGCCGGCTCCCCGCCCGGGCATGCAACCCGTCGACATTCTGGGTGACGACGCCGACCAGGCCTGCTGACTCCAGTTCGACCAATGCCTGATGCGCGGGGTTGGGGCGCGCCGTGCCCATCCGCTCCCAGCCCAGGTAGGACCGGGCCCAATAGCGCTGCTGGGCCGACGTCGCACCAATGAACTCCGAGAACTGCATGGGCGTCGCGCGCACCGAGGTCGGACCGCGATAGTCCGGGATGCCGCTGTCGGTCGACGCCCCGGCGCCGGTCAGCGCAGTCCAGGTGCGGTCCCGAAGCACCTCGGCCAGCTGCTCGACCGCCTCTGGCCCCTCAGTCAGTTCGACGCTCATCCGCTCAGCGAGCTTCCTGGGTGAGTTTTGGTGCGACCTCGCACCAAGATCCACCCACTGGTCGCCCGTGGTCGTCCCGACGGAACTCAACTCGCCAAGAAGCCGAGCAGGTGTTCGTTCACCTCGGCGCCATGCGTCCACAGCAACCCATGTGGAGCGCCCTCGACCTCGGCGTAGGTGGCGTCGGGCAGCAGAGCGGCGAACTTCCGTCCGGTTTTGTCGATCGGCAGGATGTTGTCGGCCGTGCCGTGCACGATCAGAGTCGGCACGGTGATCGCCGGAATGTCGGCGCGGAAGTCGGTCGGCCAGGTCAGTGGTGCGGCGGCCGCGGCGACCGCCCCACTGGTGGCGGCGACGTTCCAGTGGGCACGGAGGGCCTCCTCGCTGATCCGGCTGCCGAGATTCTCGTCGAGGTTGTAGAAGTTGGCGAAGAACCCGGTGAAGAACGCGTACCGGTCGGCGGTCACGGCATCGACGATGCCGTTGAAGAACTCCTGCGGCCCGGCGCCGTCGGGATTGTCCTCGGTGATCAGCAGATAAGGCTCCAGCGAGCCGAAGAAGGCGGCCTTCGCGACCCGGTCGCTGCCGTAGCGGGAGAGGTAGCGCGCAATCTCCCCGGTGCCCATCGAGAAGCCGACCAGCACCGCGTCGACCAGGTCGAGGGTCTCCAGGATGGCGGCCAGATCGGCGGCGAAGGTGTCGTAGTCGTAGCCGACCGACGGCTTGCTCGATGCGCCGAAACCCCGTCGGTCATAGGCGATCACCCGATAGCCAGCCTGCAGCAGCGCGACGGTTTGCTTCTCCCAGGACGCACCGTTGAGCGGGTAGCCGTGGATCAGCACGACCGGCTGGCCGCTGCCCTGATCTTCGTAGTAGAGGTCGATATCGGCGCTGTTCTCCTGGCCGACGGTGATGAAGGGCATGTCACTCCTTGGGTACGAGGTCTGCGCCGTGCAGGTGGAGCTGGCGCGCCGCCTCCGCCAGCGAGCCGGAGACAGACGGATAGATGGTGAACGAGTGGGCGACCTGATCCACCGTAAGCCGCTCCGACACCGCGATGGTCAGTGGGTAGATCAACTCGCTAGCCCGCGGCGCCACCACCACCCCGCCGACGACGATGCCGGTCACCGGCAGGCAGAAGACCTTGACGAAGCCGTCGCGCAGACCCTGCATCTTGGCCCGGGGATTGCCTTGCAAGGGCAGTTGCACGGTCGCCACTTTGGGCATCGCAACGTCGGCCTGTGCCTGGCTCATCCCGACGGTGGCGATCTCCGGGGCGGTGAACACATTGCCGGAGACGACCTTGAGATCCAACGGCGAGACCGCGTCACCGAGCGCGTGCCACATCGCGATCCGGCCCTGCATCGCCGCAACCGAGGCCAGCATCATCACCCCGGTGCAGTCACCGGCCGCATAGATTCCCCGGGCCGAGGTGCGGGACACCTTGTCGACGGTGATGAAGCCGCCACGATCGAGGGTGACGCCGGCACCGGCCAGCCCGATGTCGGAGGTATTCGGGATGGAGCCGACCGCCAGCAGGCAGTGCGAACCGGTGATCTCCCGGCCGTCGGTCAGCCGGACCACCACCCCGTCGCCGTCCCTCACCACCGACTCCGCCCGTGACTTGCCGAGCACGGTCAACCCACGCCGGGCGAACACGTCCTCCAGCACCTGGGCCGCATCGGCGTCCTCACCCGGCAGCACCCGATCCCGCGAGGACACCAGCACCACTTCGGCGCCGAGTGCGTCGTATGCGCTGGCAAACTCTGCTCCGGTGACACCGGAGCCGACCACGATCAGCTTCTCGGGCAGCTCCTGCAACGCGTACACCTGGGTCCAGGTGAGGATCCGCTCGCCATCGGGCACCGCGTCCGGCAGCACCCGGGGATGCGCGCCGGTGGCGACCAGGACGACGTCCGGCTCGAAGACCTGCACGTCGTCCTCGGTCTTGGCGACCACCCGTTCCGGTCCGGCCAGCCGCCCTCGACCGCGGACGATGGTGACGCCCTTGTCGATCAGGCGGTCGGTGATGTCGGCGGACTGGCGGGCTGCCAGATCCAGCACCCGCGCATTCACCGCCGCCAGATCGACGTGCACCGCGGTCTCCGCGTCGGTGTTGTTGCGACTGCCGAAGCGGATGCCGAGTTCACCCGATTCGGCCACGCTGGTCATCACCTCAGCGGTCGCGATCAAGGTCTTGGACGGTACGCAGTCGGTGAGCACGGCCGAGCCGCCGAGCCCGTCGGTGTCGATCAGCGTCACCTCACCGCCGAGCTGGCGGGCGACGAGCGCCGCCTCATAGCCGCCGGGACCACCACCGATGATGACTACACGGGTCACGCTGGGCATTCTTCCACGCTGCTCTTCCTCGGCAGTTCAGCCGCCCGGCACACTCTCGCTGGCACTCCGGCGCGATAGCCTCACTCGCGTGCTTTACGCGGCGTACGGAAGCAACCTCGACCCAGACCAGATGCTGACGCGCTGTCCGCACTCGCCGCTGCGCGGCACCGGCTGGCTGACCGGCTGGCGGCTGACCTTCGGCGGCGACGGTTGGGACGGCGCGCTGCCGACCCTGGTCGAGGATCCCGAGGCACATGTCTACGTCGGGCTCTATGACGTGACCGAGAGCGACGAGGCCGTCCTGGACGGCTGGGAGTGCGCCGACTCCGGCCTCTATCGCAAGGTCCGCGTGCGAGTCGCCACGCTGGACGGGGAGGTGACCGCCTGGGTGTATGTCCTCAATGACTTCGAGGGCGGTCTGCCCAGCGCTCGCACTCTCGGCATCCTCACCGATGCTGCCGAAGTGGCCGGCGCACCCGCGGACTACTTGTCCGAACTGCGCGCCCGGCCCTGCTCGAGCGGCTGGTAACGACTGTGTTCGATGGTCGCGCTCCGCGCTCCACCTCCCCCGAGTCCGATCGATTCGAACCGTCCGACCTCGCCGACTGGCACGACTGGCTCGCCGCTCATCATGTCTCGACAGCCGGCATCTGGCTGGTGATGCCGCGCAAGCTGCCCGTCGGCAGCGACCTGACCTACGAGAACGTGGTCCGCGAGGCCCTGTGCTGGGGCTGGATCGACGGCCAGGTCAAGACCCTCGACGAGACCCGCGCCCTGCAGCGCTGGGCTCGGCGCAGTCCGCGGAGCGGGTGGTCGCGCACCAACAAGGTGCGGATCGCCGAGCTCGAGCAGACGGGCCGGATCCAGCCGGCGGGCTGGGCGGTGATCGAGGCGGCCAAGGCGTCCGGGACGTGGACCGTGCTCGACAGTGTGGAAGACCTGATCGAGCCACCCGAGCTGACGGCAGCCCTCGACGCCTCACCCGTGGCCCGCAAGAACTGGGACGCCTTTCCACCGAGTGCGCGCAAGCAGGGGCTGACCCAGATCGCGCTGGCCAAGCAGCAGAGCACCAAGTCGCGACGGGTGGAGATTCTCGTCGAGAAGGCGGCCAGAGGCGAGAGACCCTGAGCGCCACGCGTGCCTGAACTATGAATATTGGCGTCATATGGCAATCAGGCGCTACGATCTCCCGTATCGCAAGACGATGTGACGAGATCATCCTTCTCGTCCGATGACGAGGAGGTGCCCCCCATGGCCGAACACATTCAGATCAGCCCGGACCAGGTTCACGCCAGTCTGGCCGCACACGTGCTGGCCGACGGCATGCCGCTCGTGCTCGATCTGGAACGCAGCCGCGGCTCGCGGATCGTCGACGCTCGCACGGGTCGGCGCTATCTGGACCTGTACACCTTCTTCGCCTCGGCACCACTCGGCGTGAACCCGCCCGGTATCGTCGACGATCCCGCGTTCATGACCGAGCTCGCCCAGGCCGCCGCCAACAAGCCGGCCAACCCGGACGTCTACACCAGCGAGTACGCGGAGTTCGTCGAGACCTTCGCCCGCGTCGTCGGTGATCCGGCGTTGCCACACCTGTTCTTCGTCGAGGGTGGTGCCCTGGCCGTGGAGAACGCGCTCAAGATCGCGTTCGACTGGAAGAGCCGGCAGAACGAAGCCGCCGGCCGGAGCCCTGAGCTGGGCACCAAGATCATGCACCTGACCCGCGCCTTCCATGGGCGCAGCGGCTACACCATGTCGCTGACCAACACCGAGCCGGTCAAGACCGCCCGGTTCCCGAAGTTCGACTGGCCGCGGATCGACGTACCGGCGATCACCTTCCCGATCGAGGAGCACCTCGCCGACATCGAGGCGGCCGAGGACCGTGCCTACGCCCAGGCGAAGGCCGCCTTCGAGGCCCATCCGCACGACATCGCCGCGTTCATCGCCGAGCCGATCCAGGGCGAGGGCGGCGACAACCACATCCGGCCGGAGTTCTTCCAGCGGATGGTCGAGCTGGTCCACCGACACGACGCGCTGATGATCTTCGACGAGGTGCAGACCGGGATGGGCACCACCGGCACCGCCTGGGCCTACCAACAGCTCGGTGTGCAGCCCGACATCGTGGCGTTCTCCAAGAAGGCCCAGCTCGGCGGCGTGATGGCCGGTGGCCGGGTCGATGAGGTCGCCGACAACGTGTTCGCCGTGTCCAGTCGGATCAACTCCACCTGGGGTGGTGGGCTGGCCGACATGGTCCGGGCGCGCCGGATCCTGGAGATCGTCGAGACCGAGGGCCTGATCGACGCCGCGGCCGGCAAGGGCGAGCGCTTCCTGGCCGGTCTGCGGTCCATCGCCGCCGCACATCCGGACCGGGTGAGCAATCCGCGCGGCCGAGGCCTGTTCCTGGCCGTCGACCTGCCGGACCGCGCGACCCGGGAGCAGGTGATCAGCGAGCTGTTCGAGCGGGAGCAGGTCATCGTGCTGCCGTGCGGCGAGCGTTCCGTACGCTTCCGTCCGGCGCTGTCGGTGAGCCAGGATGAGATCGATGAAGCCATCGCGGCCCTGGCTCGGACCGTGAGCGGCGTGCTGGGAGGGTGATGTTGAACGGCGGCCGTAGCGAGCAGGTGCCCGAGTGCGTGCCGGGCAAGGCGGAGGAGGAGTCGGATAGCGGGGTTCTATCCGCGACGACGACAACGCAGACCGGTGGGTGCTCGGGTGCCGCGCAGTAGGTCGTCGTTCGACATCGCCCTCCCAAGTAGCCGAATCGACGGCTGAGGCGGCAGACTCCATCCGTGGCCGCGACCCAGAAGCCCGATGAGGCCCTCGACGCGCAGCTGCGCGTCGCTCTCGCCACGTTGTCGGACCCGGCGTTGTCGGACGCGGCGTTGTCAGATTCCACCGTCGCCTCGGCGACTGTGGGGGCTGACGACTCGGAGGTCTCGTGGTGGTGGGAGCTGTTCGCAGCGCAGCTGCGCAGTCGCGAGCTCGACCTGGCGGCTCGTCGGCTGCAACGCCAAGGACGCGGCTTCTACACCATCTCCTCCGCCGGTCACGAGGCGAATGCCCTGGTCGCGTTGGCATTGCGGCCGACCGACCCGGCCCTGCTGCACTATCGCTCGGGTGGGTTCTACTGCGCACGGGCGACGCAGGTGCCAGGGGCGACCCCGATCCGGGATGTCTTGCAGGGACTGCTCGGGGCGGCTGGTGAGCCCATCGCCGGCGGCCGGCACAAGGTGTTCGGCCACGGCGACCTGAGCGTCATCCCGCAGACCTCGACCATCGCCTCCCATCTGCCGCGGGCCGTCGGGCTGGCCATGTCACTGCCCCGGGCCCAGCGGCTCGGGGTCGCCTCCGAGTGGCCGGCCGACAGCGTCGTCGTCTGCTCCTTCGGCGATGCCTCGGCCAACCACTCCACCGCGACCGGAGCGATCAACTCCGCCTTGAACGCGGCCTATCGCGGACTTCCCGTACCGCTGCTGTTTCTCTGTGAGGACAACGGTCTGGGGATCTCGGTGCCAACGCCGCACGGTTGGGTCGAGACAGCGTACGGGCACCGCCCGGGACTGGCCTACGTTGCGGCCGACGGCGCCGACCCTGTGACCGCTCAGCCGGAGATCGAGCGCGCGGTGGCGATCGCCCGGGAGCAGCGCCGACCGGTGTTCCTGCACCTGCGGACGGTGCGCTATCTCGGTCACGCGGGCAGCGATGCCGAGGTCTCCTATCGCACGCCGTCCGCCATCCAGGCCGAACTGGCCGCCGACCCGATCCTCGGCACCGCTGCTGCCCTGGTAGCTCGGGGCGTCACGACGCCGGAGTTGCTCGCCGGCGTCGACAACGTACGCGACGAGGTGGAGACGGTCCTTGCAGAGCTGGCAGCCGCGCCGTTGTTGCGCTCGGCTGCGGAGGTGATGGCGCCGCTGTCTCCACGCCATCCGGATGCCGTAGCCGGAGAAGCCGCCCGGCTGGCTGGTGATCGCGACGGCGGCACTCCTGCTCGCGAGGCTGCGCCGCGCACGCTGGCCGAGTCGATCAATGCCACTCTCGGCCAACTGCTGGAGACCGATCCCCGGGTGCTGGTCTTCGGCGAGGACGTCGGCACGAAAGGCGGCGTGTATGGGGTGACGCGTGGTCTCGCCCGCCGGTTCGGCCGGGGGCGGGTGTTCGATTCGATCCTCGACGAGCAGTCGATCCTCGGACTCGGCCTGGGTGCCGGGTTGGCCGGACTGCTGCCGATCCCGGAGATCCAGTACCTCGCCTATCTGCACAACGCCGAGGACCAGCTACGCGGCGAGGCGGCCTCGCTGTCGTTCTTCTCCCAGGGCCGCTATCGCAACCCGTTGGTGGTGCGGATCGCAGGGCTGGCGTACCAGAAGGGATTCGGCGGCCACTTCCACAACGACAATGCCGTCGGTGTGCTGCGCGATATCCCGGGTCTGGTGATCGCCTGCCCGTCCCGCGGCGACGATGCCGCGGCACTGCTGCGGACCTGCGTGGCCGCCGCGTCGGTCGACGGCACGGTGTCGGTGTTCCTGGAGCCGATCGCGCTCTATCACAGACGGGATCTGCACGAGCCTGGCGACAACGGGTGGCTGTCGGTCGACCATGGCCAGTCCGTGCCGATCGGCCGCGCCCGTGCGTACGGTCCGAGCAGTGTCGACGGTCCGGATGGGGCCGCGCTGAGCCTGATCACCTTCGGCAACGGGGTGCCGATGAGCCTGCGGGTCGCCAAGCGGTTGGCAGCCCAGGGCATCACCGCGCGGGTCTACGATCTGCGCTGGCTTGCTCCGCTGCCCGCCGACGACATCCTCGCCGAGGCCGAGCGGACCGGTCGGGTTCTCGTGGTCGACGAGACTCGGCATGACGGCGGGGTCGGTGAGGGGGTCATCAGCTGCCTGGTGGAGGCTGGCTTCAGGGGGCCGCTGCGCCGGGTCTCCAGCCTGAATTCCTTTGTACCGTTGGGAACTGCTGCGCAGCAGGTGCTGCTGAGCGAGGACGAGATCGAGCAGGCCGCCGTGGCGGTGGCCGGAATGGACCGCTGATGAAGGGCCGTACTGCCCCGCTGGACCTGCTGAAGGTCGACCATCTGCTGAGCGAGGAGGAACGCGACATCCAGGCCGCTGTACGCGACTTCGTGGCGCAGCGGGTCAAGCCGTTCGTGGCCGACTGGTACGAACGCGGCGATCTCGACCTCGGCATCGTCAAGGAGGCCGGCTCGCTCGGACTGCTGGGCATGCATCTGGAGGGCTATGGCTGCGCAGGCACCAACGCGGTGTCGTACGGGTTGGCCTGCCTCGAGTTGGAGGCCGGCGACTCGGGCATCCGCAGCCTGGTGTCGGTACAGGGTTCGCTGGCCATGTTCGCGATCTGGCGCTGGGGCAGCGAGGAGCAGAAGCAGACCTGGCTGCCTGCGATGGCGGCGGGCGAGAAGCTCGGCTGCTTCGGACTCACCGAGCCCGACTTCGGCTCCAACCCGGCCGGGATGCGTACCGTCGCCCGCCGCGACGGGGACGACTGGGTGCTGAACGGTACGAAGATGTGGATCACCAACGGTTCGGTCGCCGACGTCGCCGTGGTGTGGGCCAAGGCCGAGGCCGACGGCGATCACCCGGCCGGGATCCGCGGTTTCGTGGTGCCAACCGACACCCCGGGCTTCTCGGCGCCCAAGATCGGCAAGAAGCTGTCGCTGCGCGCCTCGATCACCTCCGAATTGGTGCTGGAGGGCGTCCGACTGCCCGATGATGCGGTGTTTCCCGAGGTCGTGGGTCTGAAGGGTCCCCTGTCCTGTCTGAACGAGGCTCGGTTCGGCATCGTGTTCGGCGCCCTGGGTGCGGCGCGCGACTGTCTTGAGACGGCGATCGACTATGCAGCGACCCGCGAGGTGTTCGACCGCCCGCTGTCGTCGTTCCAGCTCACCCAGGCCAAGCTCGCCGACATGGCTCTGGAGCTGCAGAAGGGATTCCTGCTGGCGCTCCACCTCGGTCGGCTGAAGGACGACCACCGGCTGGATCCGCGCCAGGTCAGTCTCGGCAAGCTCAACAACGTACGCGAGTCGCTGGCCATCGCTCGGGAGTGCCGCACGATTCTGGGCGCCAGCGGGGTGACCCTGGAATATCCGGTGCTCCGGCACGCCAACAACCTCGAGTCAGTGCTGACCTACGAGGGCACCTCGGAGGTGCATCAGCTGGTGATCGGTCAGGCGCTGACCGGGGTCTCAGCGTTCAGCTGAGTCCGGGTGAGCAGCTGAGTCCGGGTGATCGTTGCGACGAGCTCGTCGCGGGTCAGGCACTCGTTGCTCGGCCCGGTGAGGGCTGGCGGCTGCCAGCCGGATCGCACCATGGCACGAACCTCGGCCCGGAACGGGTCGAGCACGTCCGGGGTGACGGTCATCCCGAAGTATCTCTGCAACGTCGGCAACCACTCGGGATGCTGCTGCTGAGCCGCGGCCACCAGGGCCTCCGGCCCGATCGGCCCATCGGCGACGACCCGCTGGCCCGACCACAGTTGGAGGGTCGCGGCGTCCCACTCGACGTGGTCGCGAAACCACGGCAGCAGCTGAGCGTCTGCCCAGGCATCCAGCCGTTCGGCGAGATCCATTGGCCCGGCACCATCGCCGTCGTCGACCAGATCGGCGAGCGCCGCGGCCGCCCGCAGGCCCAGCGGGATTCCCCGGGCACCCTGCGGATTCGTCACGCAGAGGGCGTCGCCGATGGCAACCAGGCCCGTCACACCGATCGGTTGTCCTCCGTACTCGTTCGTCAGCCCGGCGCCGGCGCGTACGACGTCGATGGGCTCGCTTCGCCTCGGATCGGTCCAGTCCGCCACACCTGCCACACTGCGGCAGGCTGCCTCGAAGACCTCGGCGTGTCGGAGCAGTGCCAAGGTCTTGTCCGTGCTGGGGCGGATGAACAGCACCGTGAACGTGCCGGCATCGTGCTCGAACACCAGGGTCGCGAATCCTCGGTGCTGGGTGATGAATGCCGGGCCACCGTTTCGTGGACCTGGCTCGGCCCCTGGCAGGAGCCGGTATTGCCGAGCGGCGTACGCCATCCCGCAGTCCACCCGGCGAACCGGTGGCCGGTATTCCCGGCTGAGGTGCGCCTTGCGGCCTGCGGCATCGATCACCAGCTCCGCCGGGATCAGCGTCGAGTCGACGACGACGCCGACGGTGCGTCCGCCGCGCACCTCGACGGCGTCGGCATGGCCGGTCACTCTCGTGACCGCGGGCTCGGTGGAAGCGGCCTCCCACAGCGCCCGCTCGAAGACCGACCGGCGGACGAGCAGCGGAGCATCCAGCGATCCCCCAGGTGATCTGTCGGCTGATCCGTCGGGTGCGGTCGCGCCGGCCGCAATGACCGCATCGAGCACATCGGGCAGTCGCTCACCCAACAGACTCCGGCACTGGGGACGGAAGCCGTGCGGCAACTGGAACTGCATCACTCCCACGCGTTCCCACCCACCGGAGTCAGTCGGCCCAGGATCGCGGTCGATGAGGACGGTCGAATGACCCTGTCGACCAAGCAGCATTGCTGCTGTCATGCCCACCGGGCCCGAACCGATGATGGCGACTCTCATGACGCCCCCTGCTAGGGTAGTTTCAGAACACTTAGAACGTATTCATCACACTGAGAGTAACTCTAATGTCGGAATCCGGCAAGCGCTCGTACGTCAGCACGTTGCGCGATGCCCAGGCACGGCAGACACGCCGTCAGGTCGTCGCTGCCGCTGGTCGCCTGTTCGCCGGCCAAGGCTTCGCCGCGACCACGATCGAGGCGATCGCCGCCGAGGCGGGAGTGAGCCGCAAGACTGTGTTCACCTCGGTCGGCAACAAGGTCGCTCTGCTGAAGCTGGCCTATGACTATGCAATGGCCGAGGACGACGAGCCGGTTCCCATGGTCGAGCGATCAGGTCTCCAGGTGGTGATCGCAGAGCCGGATCCGTATCAGCAGATGAAGCTGTATGCCGCATTCGTCACTGAGACCGGTGCCCGCACCAGTGCCTTGTGGCTGGCACTGCGCGGTGCGGCCGAGGTCGACCCTGAGGCGCGGGAGCTCTACACCCGCTGGGAGCAGGAGCGTCTGGACAGCATGCGGTCCGGCCCGGTGCCCGTCTTCGTCGAGCGCGGCGTTCTGCGCCCGGATGTCACCCCGGACGAGGCGGCAGTGATCTTCTGGATGCTGATCGACCCGGCGCTCTATCACCGACTGGTCCTCCAGGCCGGCTGGTCGGCCGAGCGATTCCAGAGCTGGCTGTACGAACAGTTCGTGAACCAGGTACTGATACCGCGCCCGGCTGCTTGACCCCCTCGGATTCCCGGTCGCAAGGGATTCCTGGTGACAAGGGATTCCTGGTGACAAGGGATTCCTGGTGGCGGGGCTCTTCTGTGCCCCAGATTCATCAAGAGTTCATGACTGATGGATGTTGCCCGCCCAGCCCTGCTGCTTCGCTGGAGGCGACAACGTACGCAGTGATCCCAGGAGAGAGTCGTGACAGACCTACGCAGTCGCGAGACTTCAACGACCAATTCGACCCATACGACAGATCCCTCGACCGAGCCCGCAGCGCATGCGACCGGCGGGCCGGCCGACTCAGCCGAGACGGCACCACACAAGTCGCTGATCCGCCGGATCCTCGACTGGCTCACAGCCGGGTACCCGTCCGGCGTGCCGCCGACCGAGCGCTATGCGCTCATCGCTCTGCTGAAGCGCACGCTGAGCGACGACGACATCCGACAGATCATCGCCAGACTCACCGCCGAGAACTCCACAGCCTTGGCCGACGGTGTGATCACCGATGAGGAGATTCGCGAGATGACCGCCCGGGTGCTGGAGCAGCCGCCCTCCGACGAGGACATCAACAAGGTCTCGGCGCGACTCGCGGCGGCGGGTTGGCCCCTTCAGGGCCACTTCACCACCGGCTCCGATTCGGAGCAGTAGTTCGCTGCGTCTTTCCCGGCTCACTGCTGGCCGACGGCGACCAGGGCAGTCAGTCGCCATACGTCGCCGGGCGGGAGCGCCGGCTGACCCGGACGGTGCTGCCGCCCAAGTCGCCCGCCTTCTGGTGTCAGTCCTCACCTCTAGCATTCGCATATAGCAGCGATTCAAGGGTAGGGGCGGTGACGAGCATGGTTGTGGGAAGCAGCTCAGGCGAGGCGTCGATCGATGGAAAGCAGCAGTTGGACTGCGCGGCCGCAGAGGTGCTGGGCGGCAAGATCTGCGCCGCCGCATCACTGTCGGCGCAGTCGGAATGTCAGTTGCTGGAGCTCATCGGCGAGTTCGACGCCGGCGACGCGGTCCGCTGGTGGGACGGGGTGAAGTCCCTGGCGCACTGGCTGTCGTGGGCGTGTTCGATGTCGCCCGGGACAGCCCGGGAGCATGTCCGGGTCGCTCGCGCCCTGCGGCAGATGCCGACCGTGCTCGAGGCCTTTCGGGAGGGCAGACTCTCCTATTCCAAGGTTCGCGAGGTCACTCGGGTCGTCGATCTGGTCGACGAGTCAGAGCTGTGTGAGCTTGCACTGACCGCGACCGCCGCCCAGCTGGCCAAGATGATCTCCAGCTATCGCACCGCGGCCGGAACACGCATCAAGCAGGAGCAACTGCGCGGGCTGACCTGGACCGAACGCGAGTCGGGGATCGTCGATGTCCGAGTACGCCTGCCGAAGGAGGAGGCGGCTGTATTGCTGGCGGCACTCAACGCCGCCAAGGATCAGCATGGTGCATCACCGGCTGCAGCCTCATCCGAGGACGGGGATGAGGATGAGGATGCACCCCCAGAAGGTGAGACCTTGCCGGCCGACGAGAATCAGGTGGACACGACTCCGGCTTACGGTCTGATCGACGCCATGGTGGATGTTGCTCGGGTCTACCTGTCAACGGCCCTGGAGGACCGCTCGGGAGAGGACCGGAGCTTGGTGGTCGTGCACGTCAGCGCAGAACTGTTGGCGGATTCGGCTCCGCACGAGGACAACGAAAACGTTCCCGCGGGAACGTCCAGTGGCCACTCCCCCGACGACAGATCGCCCGACACGGAACCTCCTGAACCATCCCGCGAATGCGATGAAGCTGCTCCTGCGGGAACACCTGGGGGCCATTCCTCTCGCACCCCCGAAGACTCCGCGCCGGCGCAGGATACAGAGCTGGGACCTGTGCCGGGCCAAGACGTTCCCGCGGGAACGTCCTCGCCACCGCGTCAGCAGGAGCCGACCTGTCATCTGGAGCCGACCTGCCATATCGACGGAGTGGGTGGCATCGAACCCGAGACGGCACGGAAGCTGAGCTGCGATGCCGACCTGCTGGGGGCAATCATCGACGATTCCGGCGATGTGCTTGCGCTCGGCCGAACCCGACGGCTGGTCTCCCGCTCGCAACGCCGGGCATTGATGATCCGTGACCACGGAATCTGCCAGTTCGCCGGCTGCCACCAGACTCACCATCTGCAAGCACACCATCTGATCCACTGGGTCGACGGCGGCCGGACCGACCTGGACAATTTGGTCCTCCTCTGCCAACGCCACCACACCGTGGTTCACGAAGGCGGCATGATCATCCGTCGAGTGAGCAGCGCGGAGGCCGGACCGGCTTCGCGAGCGCGAAGGTGGGAGTTCTTGATGCCTGATGGCAAGCCGCATCGGGAGTGGTACACCGCGGAGGGTCTGCTCAACTTCCTTGCCCAACACGCCGACAAGGCTCAGGCTGAGCAGCAGCGCCTCCGGCGCACTTCGATGATCGACAACGTGGTCAGCTTCCATGATCCCTACGCCCGGCGCATCCAGCCCGGCTGGCGCGGCGAGCGCTTCGACCTGCACGAATGCGTCCAGACCCTCTTCCGCATGCAGCCCACGTGGCGACCCGAGCCGCCGACAGAGGACGACCTGATTGAAGAGCAAGCTGCGTAACGTCGGTCAAGCAATCCCGGATGCACGTGCGCTCGACGTAGGAGAGGATTCCGTCGTGAACGCGTCCACTCTTCACGCAACGGTCATTCGCGATGTGCGCCTCGTCGGAGTGGGTGCGGGGGATACAGCAGACGCTTCCCGGGCCGGACTCGTCGATCTGAGAATCACCAATGGCCGGATCGAGCAGATCGGCCAGTCGAACGCGAGGCGACCGGCGAAGACCGGGCAGCGAACTCGCCGACTGACCGCCCAGGACGCGGATCTGGTCCTCGAGGCCGAGGGTCGCTGGGCGATCCCCGGGCTGTGGGACGCGCACGTTCACTTGCGGCAGTGGGCGCAGACCAAGACCAGGCTCGATGTCGGAACGGCCGATTCGGCGCATGCGGTCACCCAGCTGGTCGACGCCCACGTACGAGCGCTCGATGGTCGGCGGTCACCAATCGATGCTCGTTCGGTGGTGTTCGGGTACGGCTTCCGATCGGCCATCTGGCCCAGTCAGCCGACCGTGGCTGAACTCGATGCAGTCAGCGGCGACCATCCGGTGATCTTGACCAGCGGCGACGCCCACAACGGCTGGCTCAACAGCGCTGCCCTGCGGCTGCTCGGCATCGCAGATCGCCCCGGACCACTCGCCGAGAACGAGTGGTTCGCCCTTGCGCCCGCCGTCACCGCCTTGGCCGGCGACGTCGCGGACGATTCGGCGGCGATCCGAGCCGTCGTGCGTGATGCCGCGGCCCGAGGCATCGTCGGGATCACCGACTTCGAGTTCGCAGGCAGCCTTCGGGACTGGCCGGAGCGCTACGCTGCCGGGATCAATCAGCTCCGGGTGCGGGCTGCGGTCTATCCCGGCGGCCTGCCCGCGGTGATCGAGGCGGGCCTGCATACCGGGGACCCACTCCCCGGCACCAGCGGGCTCGCCACGATGGGACCGCTCAAGATCATCTCGGACGGCTCGCTGAACACCCGGACCGCGTACTGCTGCGAGCCGTACGTCGACGCCGGCAAGCACACCGCCGATCCGCGCGGCGTGCAGAACTACGACCTGGCCGAGCTGATCGAGTTGCTTCGGCGGGCCACCTCCAACCGGTTGCAGGTTGCGCTGCACGCCATCGGCGACGCCGCAGTCGGCATCGCCCTCGACGCGTTTGCTGCCACCGGCGCCCAGGGCAGCATCGAGCACGCTCAGCTCGTGCGCCACGAGGACCTCGTCCGGATGGCAGCTCTCGGCCTGCGCGCCAGCGTGCAGCCGGCTCATCTGCTCGACGATCGTGACGTCACCTACCGCTGCTGGCCGGACCGGGCCGACCGTTGCTTCGCGTTCCGCTCGATGCTCGCCGCCGGGGTCGAGCTCGCCCTCGGCTCCGACGCACCGGTCTCGCCGCTGGATCCATGGCTGGCGATGGCCGCGGCCGTACACCGCAGCAACGACGAACGGGAGCCGTGGAATCCCGCCGAGGCGCTGAGCCCCGCCGAGTCGTTGGCCGCGAGCACCGACGGTCAAGGCACGCTCCAGGTCGGCAGTCGGGGCGACCTGGTGCTGCTCGACCATGACCCGCTCGCTCCGGCTCACGACACCAAACAGGCGGCCCAGCACCTGCGAGACATCGGGGTCGCCGCGACATTGGTAGCCGGTCGGCCAACCCACCTCACGTTCTAGCCGAGACCAGACACACCCAAGACCAGACGCGCTACGAGCTCAGCAGCTCCGCGACAATCCGGCCGACCGCGTCGACCTCGATCAGGAAGCCGTCATGACCGTGAGCGGAGCTGATCACCCGCAGCGGCCCGCAGGTCGGGATGCCCGCGGCCAGTTGCACGCTCTGCTCCAACGGGTACAGCCGGTCGGAGTCGATGCCGGCGACGATGGTTCGCGCCGTCACCCGACCCAACGCCGCCTCGACGCCTCCGCGATCCCGGCCGACGTCGTGACTGTTCATGGCCTGGGTCAAGGTCACGTACGAGCCGGCGTCGAAGCGTCGGGCCAGCTTGCGCCCATGGTGATCGAGATAGCTCTGCACTGCATATCGCCCGCCGTCCGCGACCGACTCACCCACCTGATCGCCACGACCGAAGCGGACCGCGAGCTCATCGGCTGATCGGTAGGTGATGTGGGCGATCTGCCGCGCGACTTCCAGCCCAGCGACCGGGTCGGGCTCGCGGGAACGCTCGTAGTCCCCGCCGACCCAGCCCGGGTCGGAGGTGATCGCCCGGATCTGAGCATGACACCAGGCGATCTGGTCGGCGGACGCCGCGGCGGTGGTGGCGAGCAGCATCAGCCGCGACACGCGATCCGGCACCGTGGCGGCCCACTCGACCGCCCGCATGCCACCCGCCGAGCCGCCCACGATCAAGGCCCACTGGTCGATCCCAAGCCGGTCTGCCAGGGCGATCTCGGCGGCCACCTGGTCGCGGGTTGTCAGTTGGGGAAACCGTGATCCCCACGGCCGCCCATCCGGTGCCGCCGCACCCGGGCCGGTGGTGCCCTGGCAGCCACCGAGGATGTTGGGAGCGACCACGAACCACCGGTTGGTGTCGATCCAACCGCCCGGACCCACCAGAGTCCCCCACCAACCCGGAGAGGGGTGCCCCGGGCCGGTCTCGCCGACGACATGGCTGTCACCGGTGAGGGCATGCAGGATCAGCACCGCATTGTCTCGGGCAGGCGACAACTCACCCCAGGTCTCATACGCGATTCGGACCTCGGGCAGCGGCTCGGCAGACCACTCCAAAGGCAGCGCCCCGAGTTCGGCGAATCGCCGGTGACCGACCGGGTCGCCCGGCTGCCAGCCGGGGATCAGACCTCCTTGGCGGCGCGGAAGCCGGTTTCCAGATCGGCCAGGATGTCGTCGATGTTCTCCAGTCCGACGGCGAGCCGGACCAGCCCCGGGGTCACGCCCGCGCCGGCCTGTTCCGCCGGGCTCAGCTGGCTGTGGGTGGTGGACGCGGGGTGGATCACCAGCGACCGCACGTCACCGATGTTGGCGACGTGGCTGTGCAGTTCGAGGGCGTTGACGAACGCCTTGCCGGCCTCCAGGCCACCCTTGATCTCGAACGCGAGCACCGCCCCCGAGCCGCGCGGCGCGTACTTCTTCGATCGCTCGTGCCACGGGCTGCTGGGCAACCCCGCGTACGCGACACTCTCCACCTCGTCCCGAGTGGTCAGCCACTCCGCGACTCGCTGGGCGTTGGCCACATGGCGCTCGACCCGCAGGCTCAAGGTCTCCAGTCCCTGCGCGATGAGGAAAGCGTTGAACGGCGAGGCAGCCGGGCCCAGGTCACGCAACAGCTGGACGCGGGCCTTGAGGATGAACGCCAGGTTGGCGCCGAGCGCGCCGCCGACGCCGAGATCGGGGGCATAGCGCAGCCCGTTGTAGCTGGGATCGGGCTGGTTGAACTGCGGGAAGCGCTCCGGGTCCGCGGCGAAGTCGAAGCTGCCGCCGTCGACGATCACGCCGCCGATCGCGGTGCCGTGCCCACCGAGATACTTGGTCGCCGAGTGCACGACCACGTCGGCACCCCACTCCAAGGGCCGGATCAGGTACGGGGTGGCGATCGTGTTGTCGACGATCAACGGCACCCCGGCTTCGTGCGCGACGGCCGCGACGCTCTCGATGTCGAGGATGTCCTGCTTGGGGTTCGAGATCGTCTCGGCGAAGAACACCTTGGTGTTCGGCTGGACGGCGGACCGCCACGACTCGAGATCGTCGGGATCGTCGATGAAGGTCACCTCGACGCCCAGCTTGGCGAAGGTGTGGTGCAGCAGATTGTGCGTGCCGCCGTACAGCCGCGGGCTGGCCACGATGTGCGAGCCCGACTCGGCCACGTTCAGCAGCGCCAGCGTCGCCGCCGACTGCCCGGACGCGACCAGCAGCGCACCGACGCCACCCTCGAGCGAGGCGAGCCGCTTCTCCACCACGTCGGTGGTCGGGTTCATGATCCGGGTGTAGATGTTGCCGAACTCTTTCAGGGCGAAGAGGTCGGCAGCGTGATCGGTGCTGTTGAACACGTAGGACGTGGTCTGATAGATCGGCAGCGCCCGGGCCCCGGTGGCCGGATCGGCCTCTTGGCCGGCGTGGATCTGACGGGTCTCGAAGGACCAACTCTCACTCATGCTCGGCAACGGTAGCCCCACCCTCGGGCGGAGTTTCCCAGTGTCTCACTAGGCAATCTGCTCGTCTCGCGTAGCAATCGCCGACCGTGCACACTAGGACCTCGTGAGCAGTACGCAGCGGCGACGGATCGCCTACCAAGGCGAACCGGGCGCCAACTCCCACATCGTCTGCGCCGAGCAGTATCCCGACGCTGAGGCGCTCCCCTGCGCCTCGTTCGAGGATGTCTTCGCCGCCGTGAACAGCGGCGACGCCGATCTCGCCCTGATCCCGATCGACAACTCGATCGCCGGCCGGGTCTCCGACATCCACCACTTCCTCCCCGGCTCCGGGCTGCACATCATTGCCGAGCACTTCCTGCCGATCCGGTTCTGCCTGATGGGCGTGCCTGGCACCACGCTCGACTCGATCAAGACGGTGCACAGCCACGTCCACGCCCTCGGCCAGTGCCGCAAGATCATCCGCCGGCACGGCTGGATCCCGTTGATCTCCGGTGACACCGCCGGCGCGGCACGCGAGATCGCCGAAGCCAACCAGACCACCCAAGCTGCCATCTCCCCGCCGCTGGCCGCGGAGATCTACGGTCTGGAGATCCTGGCCCGCGACATCGAGGACGAGGACCACAACACCACCCGCTTCGTGTTGCTGTCCCCGAAACTCATCCAGGCGCCTGCCGGCAACGGTCCGGTGGTGACCAGTTTCATCTTCAATGTGAAGAACCTGCCGGCGGCCCTCTACAAGGCGTTGGGCGGCTTCGCCACCAACGGGGTCAACATGACCAAGCTGGAGTCCTACATGGTGAACGGTGAGTTCACCGCGACCCAGTTCCTGGCCGAGGTCGACGGACATCCCGACGAGATCGGGCTGCACCGCGCCCTCGAGGAGCTGCAGTTCTTCACCACCGACGTGCACATCCTGGGCGTCTATCCGGCCGATCCCTTCCGGGCCACCGTCGGCGCCTGAAACTACCCGTCTCGGCACGCCTCGGTCGGCGCATTGCTCCAGCGCATTGTTCCGGCGCTGTTCCTGCCCTGTTCCGACGACCGAGGTCTATCGTGCGCCTCGGGGAGATGATCACCATGGCAGCTCAGGACCCGGCTCGGCTGTTCGCTGTGGCGGCCGACGCGTACGACCGCTTGATGGGGCGCTATCTGCCGACACTGGGTGTGGCGTTCGGCGACGCCGCGGAGGTCGGGAGCGTCTCCGGTCAGCGGGCCCTGGACGTCGGCTGCGGCCCCGGCGGACTGACCACCGAACTCGTACGTCGTCTCGGCGCCGAGCAGGTGGCGGCGATCGATCCGTCGTCCTCTTTCGTCGAGGCCTGTCGCGAGCGCCATCCGGGCGTTGACGTACGCCAGGGCGTGGCCGAGGAACTGCCCTGGGCAGCGGATTCCTTCGACGTCACCCTCGGCTCGCTGATCGCCGGCTTCCTACGCGACCCCGCCCGGGCTGCCGCAGAGATGTGTCGCGTGACCAGGCCAGGAGGTCGAGTCGGCCTGTGCTTCTGGGAGATCGAGCGGATGCCGCTCATCACGACCTACTGGCAGGCCGTGTCCGGTGTCGATCCCGCCGCCCGCGGCGAGGCCGAGCTGTTCGGCCGGCGGGCTGGGCAATTGTCCGGACTGCTCACCGACGCCGGACTCGAGACGGTCCGCGAGAGCTCACTGCTCGCCACCGCCCGGTACGCCGACATCGACGACTGGTGGTCATCCTTCACCGGCGGGGCGGGTCCGGTCGGCGCCCAGTACACCCGGATGGACGACGATCAGCGAGCCCGGGTCCGCGCCCACGGCTATCAGCTGCTGGGCAGCCCGACGGGGCCCTTCGAGCTGGATGCGTACGCCTGGTGCGCAGTTGGACGCGTTCCGATCTGAGAGCCGGACTGACAGGTGCTCAGAGCTGGATTCGGGGGCTACGATACGTCCGGCTCGGGGGCCACACGATCACCTGGAGCCCCACCATGCCCTCCCGCCTTTTCCGTTCCCGGACCACCCGTCCGCTTCTCGTCGGCTTCGTCGCCGCGGTCACCGCCCTTGTCACCACTGCTGGTCCGATCGCCCCGACACCCCCGGCGTCCGCCGAAGCTCCGAGCGTCAGTGTCACCCCGGTCGTCGAAGACCTCACCATTCCCTGGGATGTCACCTGGGTCGGTCCGGTGATGCTCTTCAACCAGCGTGGCGGCGGGATCTGGTCCAAGCGAGGCGCTGCCGCGCCGAAGAAGGTGTCGATGCCGCTGCCCAAGGTCTACGCCAAGGGAGAGTCCGGCATGCTCGGCCTGGTCGCCGATCCCAAGGCCGCCTCCAACGGGTACTTCTACAGCTGCATGGCGGTAGCCACCGCCAAGGGAAAGGCCAAGGACATCGAGGTCTGGAAATGGCGTCTCGTCTCCGACACTTCTGCCACGAAGGTGAAGAAGCTGGTCACCGGTATCCCGTTGGCGAGCTCGGGTCGCCACTCCGGCTGCCGGCTGCGCTTCCGATCGGCCGAGATGCTCTACATCGGCACCGGGGACGCCGCTCAGGGCAAAGTCCCGCAGAACCTGAAGTCCCTCGGCGGCAAGGTGCTCCGGGTCCGCAGCAGCGGTTCGATCCCGAAGTCCAACCCGTTCTACGCCAAGGGTGGCAAGGCCCGCTATGTGTGGACGTACGGACACCGCAACGTCCAGGGCATCGCCTTCCGATCAAGCGCCGGCCAGATCTGGAGCGTCGAACATGGGACGGATCGCGACGACGAGGTGAACCTGATCGCCAAGGGCGGCAACTACGGCTGGTCGCCGACGCCCGGCTACAACGAGAAGCGCTCGATGACGGACAAGAAGCGCTTCCCCAAGGCCCGCAGCGCCAAGTGGCGATCGGGTCGTCCCACGGTGGCGACCAGCGGGGCGGCGTTCCTGACCGGCAGCCAGTGGGGCGACTGGGATGGTCGCCTGGCGGTGGCGATGCTGAAGGGCGAGGGCGTCAAGGTGTTCACCCTCAGCGGCGACTCGATTGTCGAGCAGCAGACGATCCTCACCGCGTACGGCCGGATCCGCACCGTGCAACAGGGTCCGGACGCGGCGCTCTACTTCACCACCTCCAACGGGTCCGGGACTGACGGGATCTATCGGGTGACCCGCCGCTGAGGCTCAGGCGTCCGCAGCGGTGAGAGCCAACGCCTCGTCGGAGGGCTCTTCGGTGAGGTGAGTGTCGATCCTGGCCAGCTGACCGCGCCCGATCCAGAGGATGGCCACAGCGATCAGCAGACCCGCACAGCCAACCCAGTAGGGAGCCCCGGAGCCGAGCGCGGCGGCGATCACACCGGCCAGTGCCGGAGCCACCGCACCGCCGACGAAGCGGACCCCGGAATAGGTGGAGGAGGCGACCGCGCGAGGAAGCTCGGTCGCTTCCATCACCGACTCGGTCAGCACGGTGTTCATCACACCGAGAAACAGACCGCCGACCACGATCCCGACGATCAGCACGGTCAAGCTGTCGACGTTCAAGGCCAGGACGGCCATCAGGACGGCCAGTGCGCCGAGCATGACGTACAGCGTGCGGCGGCGGCCGAATCGGCGGGTCAGGACCGGCGCCACGAACACCGAGGTGACGGCCAAAGCGATCCCCCAGCCGCAGAAGATCAGACCGAGCTGGTGCGCGCCGAAGCCGTTGAGTCCGGCAGTCTTCGCGGCCTCCGCGAGCGGGAACGGGCTCCAGGCAAGCAGGCTGAAGAAGCCGAAGTTGTAGAACAGCGCGGCCAGGCCGAGCGTCAACAGCGCGGGATGGCGCAACGCCTTGAACGTGGCAGAGAGCTGGACCGGCGCCGGCTTCTCGGCCGGTTTGCCGAGCAGGATCAGCAACGCGACGAGCGCGATCGCCATCAGCACCGCGGTGCCGAAGAACGGGCCGCGCCACGAGATGCTGCCGAGCGCGCCGCCGAGCAACGGGCCGATCGCGATGCCCAGGCCGAGCGCAGCCTCGTACAGAATGATGGCGCTGTCCGCGCCGCCGCTGGCGGCACCGACGATGGTCGCCAGTGCGGTGGAGATGAAGAGTGCATTGCCCAGTCCCCAGCCGGCGCGGAAGCCGATGATCATGCCCACACTGTCGGACGCTCCGGCGAGCGCGGCGAAGATGACGATCAGCGCCAGCCCGATCAGCAGGGTCCGTTTGGCGCCGATCCGGCTGGAGACGAAGCTGGTGAAGAACATCGCGAAACCGGTGACCAACAGATAGCTGGTGAACAGCATCATCGTCTGCGCGGCCGTCGCCCCGAGATCGGCGCTGATGGCAGGCAGGATCGGGTCCACCAAGCCGATGCCCATGAACGCGATGACGCAGGCGAAGGCCACCGCCCAGACTGCCTTGGGCTGCTTCAGCAGCTTCACCGATGACGAGTTGTGCGACGACAAGAGAGCGAAGACCTTCCGGCGAGATATTACTTAGTTCGGCTATGTAAATAGTAGCACGGCAGGCCGGCATCGACCGAGTGAACTAGGGTGCTATCCGGACGAGCCAGGCCCGCGACTCGATCCTGGCGGACCGAGCACCTCCCGCGCGACTCGCTGCGGCACGACCATCCGCCACGCGTCGAGCAGCAACTCCCGCAGCTCCTCCGCGTCCAGCGCGTCAAGCCAGGCTTCGACCCAGTTGAAACGCAGTTCCGATTCGCGCGGGAGGAAGAACACCTCGGGCCGCGCCGCCACCAGGGCGGCGCGTTCCTCCTTCGGGAAGGCGAACCCGATCTCGGTCTCGTCCTGGCTGAACGCGACATACACGATCTGACCGACACGGAACTTCACCCGATCGCGCACCAGCACCTCACTGCTGCGCGGCAACCCCACCAGCACCGCTCGGACCTCATCGACCGTCGCCACGCATCCATCCTGACCCCGGGTCCACAACATCGGAAGGCCTCCGGGACCGACGGCTGGCTTCGGGGTCTACCCGGGACCTTCTGCCCTGATCCCGGTGCCGGTGTCCGGTTAGCGTGAAGACGTGGGCGCACCATCGGCGACCTTCGAGACGCGGCCGTTCCTCAGGATCCGGCACGCCTACGGTGATCTGCTCGCGGCCGCCCGGACCAAGGACATCATCCACGGACTGGTCGAGATCGACGTGACCGACGTCCGGCACGAGATCGACGGCCCGACGTGTTCAAGCTTCTCGGCGGGACCGTCGCCGTCAGCTCTGTCGGCATGTTCGGACCTGCGGGTGGCTGGGGAGTCCCCGTGTCTCCGGCCACCTTGAGCATCACCGTTGGCGGGCTCGCCACCAAGCCCTGCTATGTCGACGGACGCCTGCAGGCTCGCGAACTGCTCGACCTCACCATCTCGGTCGACCACGCCGTCATCGACGGTGCACCGGCGGCCCGATTCGCACGCCGCCTGTCCGAGCTGATAGGTGACTGCGCCGGCCTCGAGGAGGGCGAGCGGACCCGCTAGTCGAGCCGGGCGAAGTCCGGGCCGGTCTCCCCGAGCTTCTCGTCCAGCTTGGCGAACAGCGGGGTCGGCTTGGCGAGCGGCGTACCTGGCTGGATCGGGCGCGATTCCCAGACCGCCTGCTCGGCGGCATAGTCGCCCATCAAGACCGGATAGTCCGGCCCGCCCTCCTCCGAGACCGTCCGGATCTCCGGCTGCGCGGCCCAGACCCCGGAACCACCGAGCGCCTCATGCACCTTTTGCGCGGCGTGCGGCAGGAACGGCGTGAGCATCGTGTTGGCATCCGAGACCACTTGGAGGGCGGTGTGCAGCACCGCGTCCCGGCGGGCCGGGTCGGCCTTCAGCTTCCACGGCTCGGTGTCGGAGAGGTACTTGTTGGCCGCACCCACGACCCGCATCGCCTCGCCGATGGCCTGCTTGAACCGGCTACGGCGCAGCAGCGCGCCGACGGTGTCGAAGCCCTGTTTCGACACCCCGAGCAGCGCGTGGTCGACGTCGCGCAGATCCAGCGCCTCCGGAATGGCGCCGACATTCTTGTGGGCCATCGAGACCGACCGGTTGACCAGGTTGCCCCACTCGTTGGCCAGCTCGAAGTTGTTGCGTCGCACGAACTCGTCCCAGGTGAAGTCGGTGTCCTGGTTCTCCGGACCCGCCACCGCAATGAAATAGCGCAGTGCGTCCGGGCCGAACTCCTTCAAGAAGTCCCCGACATAGATCACCTGACCACGCGAGGTGGAGAACTTCGAGCCGCTCATGGTGAGGAACTCACTGGAGACGATCTCGTCGGGCAGCCGGAGCTCTCCCATCGGGCCCAGGTGCCCACCATGATCGCCCTGCCCGTTGTGCCCCAGCAGGATGCCGGGCCAGATGACGGAGTGGAAGACGATGTTGTCCTTGCCCATGAAGTAGTAGCCGAGGGCGTCGGGGTTCTCCCACCACTGCCGCCAGGCCTCCGGGTCACCGGTGCGATGCGCCCATTCCACCGAGGCCGACAGATAGCCGATCACGGCGTCGAACCAGACATACAGCCGCTTCATCGCCTGGTCTTCCCAACCCGGCAGCGGCACCGGCACACCCCAGTCGAGGTCCCGGGTGATCGCCCGCGGCTTCAGGTCCTCCAGCAGGTTCTGACTGAACTTGAGCACGTTGGGCCGCCAGTCGGTCCGCGACGAGAGCCACTTGCCCAGGGAACCGGACAGGGCCGGCAGGTCGAGGAAGAAGTGCTCGGTCTCGACGAACTTCGGCGTCTCGCCGTTGATCCGGGAGTGCGGATTGATCAGGTCGGTCGGGTCGAGCTGGTTGCCACAGTTGTCGCACTGGTCGCCGCGCGCGCCGTCGTACCCGCAGATCGGGCAGGTGCCTTCGATATAGCGGTCCGGCAACGTACGTCCGGTCGAGGGCGAGACCGCGCCATGGGTCTGCTTCGCGACCACGTACCCGTTGTCGTACAGACCCTTGAACATCTGTTGGACCACTCGATAGTGGTTGCGCGTCGTGGTGCGGGTGAACAGATCGTAGGAGAGCCCGAGCCCCTGCAGGTCCTCGGCGATCACCCGGTTGTACTTGTCCGCAGTCTCCCTGGTCGACCGCCCCTCACGCTCGGCCTGCACCAGGATCGGCGTGCCGTGCTCGTCGGTGCCGGACACCATCAGCACGTCGTGACCGGTCATCCGCATGTACCGAGAGAAGACGTCGGAGGGCACACCGAAACCGGAGACGTGACCGATGTGACGCGGGCCGTTGGCATACGGCCACGCGACAGCGGTCAACACGCGTGAGCTCATGGCCGCCAGCCTAGTGGGGCCCTGCTGGACCGCCTGCCGGATTTCAGCCAGCTCGCTCCGCGACCAGGCGCGCCAGGATCCCGTCGTGCCCAGCCCGCGACTCGTACCACTTTCGTATCAAGCCCCCTCGTCACGGGTCCGCTGTGTGACAACACACCCGCATCGGGCCAGATCCGCCACGGCGAGCGGAGGAGGACATAGGAATGACACGCGCGACGACCTACCCAGGCGCCGATCTGTCCCACGATCGGTCGAGTCTGTCCGGCATCACCATGCCGAAGATCGACAAGGTGCTTCTGCACACGACCGAGACTTCGGTCTGGCCCGGCTATGCCGACTTCGCGCCCCAGCTCACGGTGAACCCGGTGACCAGCGAGATCAGGCAGCACATGCCATTGAATCGATCGGCGAGCACACTGCGCGATCCGAGTGACACCGCGGTGCGGGAGAACCGCGACGACGTGGTCCAGATCGAGATCGTCGGGTTCTCCGATCCCAAGGAAGAAGGCAGTCCCTACCACGTCTCCGCGTGGGGAGATCAGGAGTACGCGTTCCTCGGCTCGATCTTGAAGTGGTTCACCCTGGAGTGGGGTGTGCCTTTGCCCTCCACCGTCGGCTGGGTCGCCTGTCCCGCGTCTTATGGCAGCAAGGCCAAGCAACGTCTGACGAGTTCCCAGTACGACGCCTACTCCGGGATCCTGAGCCACCAACACGCTCCTGGCAACGATCACGGCGATCCGGGCAACATCGACATCGCCCGGCTGCTCACCGCCGCAGGTGCCACTCCGACCGTGACCCTGCCGCCGGCTCGTTCCTATCCGAGGTCGGCAGCACCGTACGTGATCTCCTTGCCTGTCGCCGACGGTGAGATCGGCTATGCCTACGGCGTCAAGGACAGCCAGTACCGGGCCGGGTACCACACCGGTCAGGACTATCGAGCCAAGCAGGGAGCAGCATGGCTGGCCGTCGCGCCGGGTGTCATCAAGCGGATGACCAACGATCCGAAGGGCTACGGGAACTGGCTCGTGCTCCAGGCGGACAACGGCCGGGACTACGTCTACTGCCACGGTTCCAAGATCATCGTCTCAGGCGGACAGCGCGTCGTTCCCGGTCAGAAGATCGGCGAGGTCGGAGCGACCGGCAACGCCACGGGACCTCACCTGCACCTCGAGGATCGCCCTCGTGGTGGTGGCTACGGCGAAGTACGTAAACCGTCCTGGCCATCGTGGGACGGGAGGTCGTACCCGGGTCGAGTGTTCGTCGTCGGACAGTCGCATCCAGCGACGATCCTGTTGGGACAGCGGCTGCAGGCATGGCTGGGCGATGACGTGTACGAGGTCGGGCCCAGTGCCGGTTTCACCGAGACCGACGAGGCTCTGATGAAGAGGTTCCAGCAGAAGATCGGGCGCTCGCAGGATGGCTGGCCTGGGCCACAGGAGTGGGCCATCCTGCTGACTGAGCCCGGGACGACCGTGGCGGTTCCTTCGATGGCCGAACCCAAGCCGGAGAAGCCCGCAGCGACCGCGTACTACGTCGATCCGAAGAAGGTCTCGACCAAGCTCATCGGTCGCACCTGGACCGGCGAGGCGGTCAAGCTACGGGATCCTGGCTTCGCCATCACGACCGGTGTGGAGATAGTGCTCGGCAGCGAGTCGAACCCCAGCCTGCCCGGTGCCAGGAAGTGGCTCAAGACCGCGGCCGGATACTTCTATGCGCTGGACTATCTGACCACGGAGATGCCGGGAAACGTAGAGAACCAGCGCAAGATCAAGATCGCGACCTGGAACCCGTACAAGCTGAACTCACTCACGAACATGAAGAGAGGGCTCAAGGCGATCATCGACGCCGGCGCCTCAGTGATCGGCGTGCAGGAGCTGTCCGTCGACTCAAAACAGGACGGCTTGACACGCTATGCCGAATCGTTGGGCTGGAGAGCTTCGAAGAAGAACTCGGCCGTGACGGTCTTCTACGACCCCAGCGTGATCGTCGACAGCAAAGAATCCCATGTCGTCGTCGAGCAGGGCGGTGACTATTGGCAGTCCGGCGCGGGTGGCCACGACACCATCCACAAGATCCTCATGATGATCGACGGCACGCACAAGTCCGGCAAGAAGGTAGCCCTGCTCAATCACCACTTGGTGCCGACGGTGGAGTCGGGTGGCAAGTTCCGCGCCGACAAGCCGATCCGAGTGTCGGTCTACAAAAGGCAGATCGCCGAGTTCTGCGACCAGGTGAGTAGACGGAACGGCCTAGTCTTCGGCACCTCCGACTGGAACGTAGCCTGGGGAACCAGTGCCGGCAATTGGGTCGAGCAGCAACTCGACAAGGTGGGCGTGACGGTCTGCTGGGACGACGCACCCGACCGGACGACGCACAAGAGCAATCGCACCATCGACTGGACGACCGCCAAGGGAGCGACGACCAAGGAGGTCGAGGTGCTCGACTACTACGGATCCGATCACAGACCTGTGGTCACGACGTACGTCTTCTGACAACTCGTGCGTCAGGCCGGTTTGACGGCCTGCAAGGTGTACGTCAACGGCATCCGGTCCGGGCGATCCGGCAGCCGGAACTCCCCGTCCTCGCCGGCCACCATGTCCGGCATCGCCTGCCACGGGACGCTGCGGTGTTCCTCGAAACCGGTGATGGTCAGCCCGGCATCCAGCACCGCGGTGAGGATCTCACCGATGCCGTGGTTCCACTCCGCCGACCGGGTGTTGGCGAACTCGGTGTCGGTCGCGACATAGGTGCCCGGCTCGTCCCAGATGGTCGGCTCGGAACGCTCGAAGTAGGGAAAGTCGATCACCAGGGAGCCGTCCAGCCGGTCCTGGTCGGCCGCCCAGAGGATCGGATGGCCCTCGCGGATGAACAGCCTGCCGCCGGGTCGCAGCAGCCCGGCGACGACCCGTGCCCAACGATTGACATCGGGCAGCCAGCCCAGCGCGCCGATACCGGTGAAGACCAGGTCGTACGCCTCCGCGCCCAGCACCTCCACGGCCGCGTAGACATCGCTGACATGGAAGTCGATCGACGTGCTGGTCCGCTCGGCGAGGGCCCGCGCCTGGGTGATCGAGGCCTCCGAGAAGTCGAGGCCGGTCATGGTGGCACCAAGCCGGGCGAGCGACAGAGTGTCGGTGCCGATGTGGCACTGCAGATGCACCCCGCGGAGCCCGCGGACATCGCCCAGCCGCGGCAGGTCGAACGCCACCACCTGGGAGATGTGCTCCCGATCAGTGAGGAACCGTTCGACCTGATAGTCCGGCGACGCCGCATGCGCCGGCGCCCGCTCGTCCCACATGGCCCGGTTCAACTCGAGGTACTCGTCCACGCCTCGACTCTAGAACCACCGAGCCGACTCAGAGCAACGGTGAGACAAGCCGGGAGATGCCTTCCTTGACCGCCCACACGCGCCGGTTGCCGAAGGCGGCGTCCCGATCGAACGGCGTGCACAACGTCAGATCGTCGAGATAGATGTCGCGCAGGCGGGCACCCAGCTCGGCGTCGTAGAAGAAGGCGCAGACCTCGAAGTTGAGCCGAAAGCTGCGGTAGTCCATGTTCGCGGTGCCGACCGAGCCCATCTCGTGGTCGATCAGCACCGTCTTGGCGTGCACGAACCCGTTGCGATAGATGAACACTCGCGCGCCCGCCTGGGCCAGCTCGTCGGCATAGCTCAGCGTCGCCGGATAGACCAGCAGATGATCAGGCTTGTCGGGGATCATCAGCCGGACGTCCAACCCCGACCGGGCGGCCATCTTGAGCGCGTCGAGCACCGTGAAGTCGGGCATGAAATAGGGCGTCTGGATCCATACCGAGCGACGGGCCGTATCGATCATCTTGAGATAGCCGAATTTGATCCGTTCCCACTCCGAGTCCGGCCCGCTGGAGGCGATCTGCAACGCGATCCGGCCTGGCGGCTCCGCGGGCAACACGAAATAGTCGTCCCGCCAGGTCACCCGATCCTCCGGGGCCGCAGCCGCGTTCCAGTCCATCAACAACCGGCGCTGAATGGCGCCGACCGCGCTGCCGCGTACCCGGAAGTGGGTGTCGCGCCAATAGCCGAACTTCGGATTCTTCCCCAGATACTCATCGCCGACGTTGAAGCCGCCGATGTAGCCGATCGTCCCGTCGATCACCACCAGCTTGCGGTGAGTGCGGTTGTTGACCCGGAAGTTGACCAGCGGAACCTTGTTCTTGAAGAAGACGGCGACCTTGCCACCGGCGGCCAGCAGCGGGGCGATGTCCTGCTTGTGCACGTCGCGACCACCGAGGTCGTCCCAGAAGATCAGCACCTCGACGCCGGCCTTGGCGCGATCGGTGAGCGCTGCCAGGATCCTGCTGCCCAGCCGGTCGGCGCGGAAGATGTAGTAGTAGATGTGTACGTGCTTCGTGGCGGCGAAGATGTCGGCGATCAGCCGCTCGAACTTCGCGTCGCCGTCATGGAACACCTCGACGGCGTTGTCCTCGGTGATCGCGGCCCCATCGTCGGTGAGCAGCAGCTCGACCACGTGGGCGTTGCGGCGGGCGACCTCATTGCTCAAGACCAGCGTGCCGGTGGCGAGAGCCTGGTTCTGCTCACTGACCAGCCCCTCGTAGTCGATCCCCGCTCCCTCCAGCTTGGCGAAGATCTTGGCCTTGGTGAGCCGGCGGCCGACGAACACCCAAAGCAGGAAGCCCAGCACGGGGACGAAGAACATCACCAGGATCCACGCCCACAGCGAGTTGGGCTCACGCCGCTCGCGGAACATGGGGATGATGCCCAGCGACACGTTGAGCACCAGCGCGATGGTGAGCAACGTGGTGATCAGCGACGCCGTGTCACCGGTGAGGCTGTCCCACATCAGCCACGCACTCCGGAGTCCCGATCGTCCGCCGGCCGACTGGCCACGGCCGCGAGGGTCGCCACCCCGACCCGGATGCAGCGCTCGTCGACGTCGAAGGCCGGTTGGTGGATGTCGGGGATCAAGTCCTGATCCTGCGGCCGGACGCCCAGGCGAGCCATCGCTCCCGGTACCTGCTGCAGCATCCAGGCGAAGTCCTCCCCGCCCAGCGACTGATCGGTCACCGCCACGCCCTCCGGTCCCAGCACGGACCGGGCGGCCTCGCTGAGCCGCTCGACACCCAGCTGATGGTTCACCGCCGGCGGGACTCCAGCGGTCAACGAGACCTCGACGCCGGCGCCGAAAGGGGCGACGATCTGGCTCACCAGCTCACCCAGCAGCGCCTGCGCCTTGCGCCAGCCGTCCTCGTCGAGCGCCCGGAGCGTGCCTTCGATCACGCCGACCTGCGGAATGGCGTTGGGCGCGGAGCCGGCATGGATCCGGCCCCACATGAGCGACAGTCCGCTGCGCGGGTCGACCCGGCGCGACAGCAGCAGTTGCGTCTCGGTCGCCACGGCGCCGAGGGCACCGATCACGTCGGCGGTCAGGTGCGGACGAGACGTATGCCCGCCGCTCCCGGTCACGGTGACGACGACCTGATCGACCGCTGAGGTGATCGGACCCACGCGGTGCGCGATCTTGCCCACCTCGGTGCGCGGATCGCAGTGCAGCGCGTACACCTCGCTCACCCCCTCCAGGGCGCCCGACGCGATGGCATCGAGGGCGCCGCCGGGGCTGGTCTCCTCCGCCGGCTGGAAGATCAGCCGGACGCCACGGTGCAGCAGGCCCTGATCCCGCAGCCGAGCCAACACGAGGCCGGTGCCGAGCACGATCGTGGTGTGGACGTCGTGGCCGCAGGCGTGACAGATCCCGTCGGTACGCGAGCGGTAGGGAACGTTCTTGCCGTCGGTGATCGGCAGTGCGTCCAGGTCGGCCCGGAGCCCGACAAGGTCCTGGCGCGGGCCGCCGGCGGAGTCCGCGTCGGCGTCAGAGCCAGAGCCTGAGCCGGAGGGCAGGATGTCGCAGATCGCACCGGTGCCGACACTGAGCACCTCGGCGTGCAAACCGGCTCTGGCCAGGGTGTCGACCACGAGCTGGGTGGTGCGGTACTCCTCGTGACCCACCTCCGGATGCGCATGGATGTCTCGTCGGAGCGCGACGAGATCCTCGTACAGACGGTTGGTTTCCTCGGTGATCAGCTGGAGCCGTGAGCTCGTGGACGTCTGGACCTGCACCGCGCCAGTTTCTCATCTGCCATCGCCGAGTGCGTAAATGTGTCAGCGTTCATCGTCGGGTCAGCTCGCGAGCTAGCGATAAGGCTAGGCTCTCCTTATGGGGTACTACGACGACTACTACCGGGCAGAGGTACGCGCGGTGGAGGCGCTGACGCCGACGATGATCCGGATCGTCTTCGGCGGCGAGGATCTGCGACGGTTCGTCAGCAGCGGTGATCCCGACGAGCGACTGGTGGTGGTGCTGCCCCGGCCGGGTGAGCGCCACACTCCCGATCCGGTACGCCAAGCCGATGGAACGCTGGACTATCCGGCCGACGACGAGCCCGAAATCCGCAGCTACACGGTACGCAGGTTCGATCCCGAGGCGCCCGAGATGGTGATCGACTTCGTCCGCCACGTCGGAGGCGCGGCCGCCGCCTGGGCGATCCAGGCACGGGTTGGCGATGTGGTCTATCTGAGCCCGGCCAAGGGCTGGTATTCCCCACCTGCCGACGCCACTTGGCAACTGCTGCTCGCAGATCTGACCGGCCTGCCCGCGCTGGGCCGCATTCTCGATGAGTTGCCCGCCGACATGCGCGCGATCACCGTGGCCGAGGTGGCGACCGACGCGGATCGACAGAGGTTCACCAGTGCTGCCGAGGTCTCGTCGCAGTGGCTGGTCGCCGGGAACGGCCATGGGCCGAGTCGGCTGCTGGAGGTGCTGAAACGGTTCGAGTTTCCTGCCGGGCCGGGCTATATCTGGTTCGCCGGCGAGGCGTCGGAGTCGCGCGCAGTCCGCAAATACGTACGTCGCGAACTCGGCTGGACCACCGATCGGTTCACGATCATCGGCTACTGGAGGATGGACCAGGAGCGCTGGATGGCGCGCTACGAGTCGATCGGCGAGACCCTCGAGAAGGTCTATACCGACGCCGTGGCCAGTGGCCTCTCCGAAGGCGACGCCCTGGACGTCTACGAGGACGCGCTGGAGAAGGCCGGCCTCTGAGAATTTCGATAATCTGCCACACAGTGGCGCGATGCGCGCGTGGCTGAGGCGGGGAGGGCTCTCAGTGAGGCACGATTCTCGAAAAATGGCTGGTCATGGCCATCTACTCACTCCATGTATACATCTGATGTAGAGTCGCTCGCATGTCCTTCTCGGACGCCCTACTGGCGATCATGGCGTCCGAGCCTCGCCATGGCTACGACCTGAAGCGTCTCTATGACGAGCGGTTCGCCGGCTCGCGACCGTTGGCGTACGGCCAGGTCTATGCGGCACTGGCCCGGCTCCAACGCGATGGCATGGTCCAGATCGTCAAGGTCGCCCAGGAAGCGGGCCCTGAACGAACCGTGTACGCGATCACCGGTGCGGGCCGGACGGCTCTGCAGGACTGGCTGGGCAAGACCGAGTCCCCGGGTCCCTACCCCGCCGATGAGCTGGTCCGCAAGACACTGTCGGCGCTGTATCTGGGAGCCGACGCCGCAGGCTTCCTGGATCGGCAACGGACCGCCCACCTGACGCTGATGCACGACCTGCTTCAACTCCAGGCCGAGACGGCCGAGACCGGTGCCCGGATCGCGCTCGATCACGTCATCTATCACCTTGACGCCGACCTGCGCTGGCTGGAGACAGCCAGCCAGCGGTTGACCGAATCCGGGAGCACACCATGACCGTGCCCTTGCTCACGGCCGATGCCGTCACCAAGACGTTCGCGCGTACGGTTGCCCTCCAAGGCGCCACCATGTCGATCGATCCGGGCGAGATCGTCGCCGTGACCGGCCCGTCCGGCAGCGGGAAATCGACACTAATGCTCTGCCTCGCCGGGGTTCTGGTGCCCGAGTCCGGCACGATCGGCTACGCCGGCCGCGTCCTCAACAACCTCACGGCGACCGACCGAGCAACGCTACGACGGCGTGAGTTCGGGCTCGTGCTGCAGTTCGGCCAACTGCTGCCCGAGCTCACGGCCATCGACAACGTGACCGTGCCGCTGCTGTTGGACGGCCGCGGCCGACCTGAGGCTCGGCGGCTGGCTGAGGAGTGGTTGGCGCGGCTCGGTGCTGCCGATTTCGCCCACGCGCTGCCCGGCGAGCTCTCCGCCGGCCAGGCACAGCGCGTCGCGATCGCCCGCGCCCTGGTCGCCGGACCACGGGTGATCCTCGCCGATGAGCCGACCGGCGCACTCGACAGCGTGAGTGCCGCGGAGGTGATGTCGGGCCTGGTCGCGGTGGCTCGGGACACCAAGGCGACGATGGTGGTGATCACCCACGACAACATCGTCGCCGCCCACGCCGATCGGGAGATCGTGATCCGCGACGGCCGTGCCGTGACGCAGGGGCGGCAGCGGTGATGGCCCTCACCTGGCAGCTGATCCGGGCCCAGTCCTGGCGACGGCTGCTGTTGATCGCCGCCAGCAGCTCCGCGGCCACCATCGCGCTGCTGATCATGGTCTCGCTGCTGATGCTGCCCGAGCAGCCGGCTGAGTTCCTGTTCGCGATCGTCTATGACCCCAGCACCCGGGGCGGCGCGGTCCTGGCCTTGGTGCTGCTGCTCGTCCCAGTCCTGGGGCTGGCCTACCAGGTCGCGCTGCTCGGCTCGTCCACCCGCGCCCGTCGGCTCGCCGTGCTCCAGATCGCCGGCGCCACGCCCCGGCAACTGCGATCTGTGGGCGCCGCCCTGACCGCCGTTCCGGCCGCCGCCGGGGCCGTTGTCGGCGTACTCGGCTTCTTCGTCCTCCGGGCCGTGATCGGCGGCCTCCGGCTGGATAGCACGACCTTTGCCGACGAGACAGTGTTTCCCTCGCTCCATCTGATCCCCACCAGCGTTACTCCCGCGCCGTGGCTGATCGCGGCGGTCGTCCTGGTGGTCACTGGGACGATCGGGCTGATGGGCTGGGCGGTGTCTCGGTCCGCCGACCCGGCCGTGGCCTACTCGCGCGTACGCAGGACTCCCCGGCGACCGCCCCGACCGTGGGGCTGGGTGCCTATCACGGTCGGACTCGGCGGGCTGTGGCTGGCGGTTGCCGTTGGCACCGACAGCACGGCCACCATGCTCGTGCTGGTCGGTATCGGCGCGATCGGCCTGCTGATGCTGGCACCGTGGATCGCCTACCGAGTCGGCACTGCCGTTGCTCGCCGAGCCACCACGACCAGCACGCTGCTCGGCAGCAGCCGAGTCGTCGCCGACCCTCGGACCGCGGGCCGCGCCGCAGCTCCGATCGCGCTGGTCGGACTCGTGGTCGGCGGCACCTCGTTGATCATCGCGCAGCTCGTGGTCTATCGATACTTCGAGGCGTTCTATGTCGTGTCGATCCTGCTCGTCGCCGTGTTGCTTCTCACAGCTTTGATCTTCACCGCCTTCGCTATCGCCGTGCGCAGCGTCGAGACCCTCACCGAGCACCGACGGCCGATCGCCGCGCTCGCGGCCGCCGGAACGCCCGAAGCCGAAATCGAGCGGTCGTTGATCACCGAGGCATCGATCGTCGCCCTGCCGAGTGTCCTCGTCGGTGTCCTGCTCGGTTGTCTCCCGCTTCTCGCCATGACCCTGCTCCCGGATTTCAGCGAGGCTGAATGGGAGTACGGAGAGGGCCGGAGCCTGCTGGCGGCCGGCTTGCTCTCCATGCCCGTCGCCGTCATCGCCGGCCTTGCCCTCACCCGGCTCGCTGTCACCATCGCGACCAAGCTCGTCCGCCCCTGGCTCCGAACGGCCACCGCCGCGGGCAACCTACGTACGGAGTAGCAGTGGCGTGAAGTCAGCCAATCCAGCATCACCCGATTCCGACGGAGCGGGCCGCGGACACGAGGCCGATCCACTAAACCGGTGGTAGTTCCCTCACCCGACCAGCTACGGTCCGTGGTTCCTCGGTAGGTCGCAACCTGCCGGCCAAGCCCAGGAGGTCTTTGATGCCCAATGCTCTACTCACCGGTGTCGGTCGCCGGCGCGGGATCGCGGCCGGAATCGCCGCCGGCCTGGCCAGGGATGGGTGGGATCTGGCGCTGTCCTACTGGCAGCCGTACGACGAGCGGCTGGGTCTGGATGGTGACGCCGACGATCCGAAGCGGCTGGCCGACGAGCTTGGGCGTGCGGGCGTACGGGTGGTTTTGGCGCCCGGTGATCTCGAGGATCCGGAGGTGCCCGCCCAGGTGGTTGCTCGAGCCGTCGAAGCACTCGGTCCGCTGGACGCGTTGGTGATGTCGCACACCGAGTCTGTCGATTCCGGCGTCCTCGACACCACGGTGGAGAGCTTCGATCGACACTACGCGGTCAACATCAGGGCCACCTGGCTGCTGATCGCCGCGTTTGCCCGGCAACTGCCGGCCAGTGGCGGATCGATGATCGCGCTGACCAGCGACCACACTGTCGGAAACCTGCCGTACGGCGTGACCAAGGGCGGGCTGGATCGACTGGTCCTCGCGTCCGCTCACGAGTTGGCCGGTCGAGGCCTGCGCGCCAATGTCATCAATCCGGGGCCGATCGACACGGGCTGGATGACGGACGAGATCCGCGCCGCATGCCTTGCCCAGCAACCGACCGGGCGGATCGGCACACCCGAGGACATCGCTAACCTGGTCCGATTCCTCCTCTCCGACGAGGGTGCTTGGACCAACGGGCAGCTGCTCTATTGCAACGGTGGATTCCCCGCCGGCCGGATCCCGGTATAACGCTCGGCCGGCCGCGAGAAGGATGTTTGGCACCCGATCCCCGCCAGATCAGGTGTCGAAACTCCTTTTCGATGCAGTCAAGCTCCCCGAGGGAGTTGCACGGTGGCCACGAATCTTCGCTGCCAGGGGGTCTCGACGGCACCGGCGCGATAGTGGCTCCGAGTCCAGGCCACGGCGTCGACGGCGGGGACTCCGGACAGGCGAGCCAACAGGGCGATCGCCGTTCCGGTGCGCCCGATGCCACCATCGCAGGCGAGCTCGACTCGGTGGGTAGCGGCTCGATCGTGCGCTTCGAGGATTGCGTCTATCGCGTCCGATCTGTCATGCGGGAGCCGGAAGTCGGGCCAACGAACCCAGCGACTGATCCACCTGGCGTCCGCGTACGGTTTCCCGATCAGATAGAGACCGAAATCAGGTAGCTCGTCGGTTGCCGGCGGCCCGTTCCGCAACCCGCGACCACGTACCCGACGGCCATCGGGCAAGATCACCAGGCCTTCGGTCTCGTCGTGCCAGAGACCCATGCGTCAACGACCCCCGGCGATTCGCGCGTGGACGTGCATGTCGTGCCAGCCGTCGGCGTGCAACATGGCGCTGCGCCTCGTGCCCTCTGCCTCGAATCCGGCCTTGGCGGCGACTCGGCACGATGCCGGGTTCGCGGTCGAATGCTCCAACTCGATCCGATGAAACCCTGCCTCGAAGGCCCAGCTCGTCGCGGCGATCAACCCCCGCGGAGCAATCCCCCGTCCACTAGCCCAGCGACAGGTCCAGTACGACGCGACTGCGCCGCCGAAGGCGGGTTGGAGCTTGAGCGTCATCCGGCCGGCCATCGCTCCGTCGACCTCGACCGCCCAGCTCGCAGCCGTACCTTCCGACCACGACGTGTGTGCGTCGAGGATCCAGTGCAAAGCCTCGGCGGACGTCATCGCGCGCACATGCCAGCGCTGGATCGCCGGCTCCTGGTAGGCGGCGACAATCGCAGCGGCATCGCGCTCGGTCCATGGTCGCAACACGATCACGTCGGTACGCAACGTCGGCTGCGTGGTGTTGGAGAACTGTTCCGGTGCGATGACTGGGTCGACCAGCAAGGGCATGACCCGATCCTCCCAACAAGCTCTCGTCAGCAATCGCCACGGTCGACCGTAGACCCGCAAGCGGCCGCGAGAAGTAGCACGTGGTTTCATCGCCGTTTTCAGAACCACAAGCTACTTCTCGATGGGCGATCCGCCAGCCGGGCACGTGGCCCAGCCAAGGACCCCGCGGATGTGGCGACGATCCTGCTGCTGATGACTCGGAAGCGGTTGCTCCTCGACGAGAATCGGTGACGGGACAAAACCGCGGCTCAACTGGTCAGCCGCGGCGTGTCGCGGGCTATCGAGCAGTTGAGACCCGCGTTTGTCCCGCGATCACGCAGGAGACGAGGTGGATGAGAGCATTCTCACCGGCGATTCATCGCGACCCACAGCCGACTTTGGCAGGATTGCTGGGTGCCCGCCGACCGCAAGCCCCGGCGACGCGTGCCCTGGCGGCGCAGGTCTCGGCGACCGCTGTCGGTACGCGCCCGGATCCTCACCGCAGTCCTGGTGACCACGGCGCTGGGCATGATCGGGGCCGGCGGCGCTTCCTACCTGATCGCCCGCGATCAGACGCTCGACAGCATCCGCAGTTCGCTGTTGCAGGAGAACGAAGAGATCAATACCGTCGCCGTACTGGCCGGACGCGGTGAGACCGGCCGGACGATCAAAGGCCCTGGCGACCTGCTCTGGGCCGCCATCAAGAGCTCGGTGCCCGATCCCAATGAGGCGATCTTCGGCTTGGTCAATGGTCAGATCGAGTGGGTTCCGAGTTCGGACGAGCCGAGCCAGAAGTCGCTGGAGGACGATCTCGAGCTGGTCGCCGCCGCGGCCGCCGTCAAGCCCGATGAGCCAATCCGGCTGCAACGCATCTCGACCGCCGGCCACCCGGACATCGCCTTCATCTCGGTTCCCGTCCAGGTCAAAGGCTCCCCCGACCTCGGGCACTATGTTGCTGCCGTCGATGTCCGGCTCGCCTTCGAACCCGTCGTCCGGACCCACCTGACGTACGCCGCCGTCTGCCTCGTGGCGTTGCTCGCGATCGGCATCGTCGGTCACCAGGTCGCCGGACGTCTGTTGTCGCCACTGCGTTCCCTGCGCCAGACCGCGCAGCGCATCACCGAGACCGATCTCTCCGATCGCATCCCCGAGGACCAGCTGGCCAGTCGGGACGAGGTCGCCGATCTCGGCCGCACGATGAACGCGATGCTCGACCGGCTGTCGGCCTCCTTCGACAACCAGCGTCAGATGCTCGATGACGCCGGCCACGAGCTCAAGACCCCGATCACCATCGTGCGCGGACATCTCGAACTGGTCGACCCGACCGACCCGAGCGACGTGGTCGAGACACGTGATCTGGCCATCGAGGAACTCGACCGGATGCAGCGGCTGGTCGACGAGATCTTGATGCTGGCCAAGGCCCGACGGCCGGATTTCGTCCGGCCCGAGCCCGTCGTGGTCGCCGACCTGCTGGCTGGGGTCGTGGACAAGGTGGCCACCCTGGGCGACCGGCACTGGCTGGTCGAGGCCAGCGCCGACGAGGTCGTCCATCTCGATCCGCAACGGATCACTCAGGCGCTGATCCAATTGGTGGCCAACGCCCTGCGGTTCACCGATACTGGCGCGGTGATCGCCGTCGGCGGTCGGGTGTACGGGCCCGAAGTACGGCTGTGGGTGCGCGATGAAGGCGTCGGCATCGCACCGGAGGATCAGCGGCGGATCTTCGAGCGGTTCGGACGTGGCCCCAATCCATCCGGCACCGAGCCGAACCGCTCCGACGACGGCGCAGGTCTCGGACTGGCCATCGTCGAGGCGATCGCGGTCGCCCATCACGGTCGGGTGACCCTGGCCTCTCAGGTCGGGGCGGGCTCGACGTTCACCCTGTGCCTACCGACTCTGGGCTCAGCAACCCTGGGCTCACCCACACCGGGCTCGCCGACCTTGGGCCTACCGAAGGAGACCGCCTGATGGCTGCCATCTTGATCGCCGAGGACGAACCGCGGATCGCCGCCTTCGTCCAGAAAGGGCTCCGGGCGGCCGGTCTGTCCACCACCATTGCGCGAACCGGACCGGAGGCTCTGGACTATGCCTGCAGCGGCGAGTTCGATCTGATGGTGCTGGACATCGGTCTCCCCCAGCTGGACGGCTTCGCGGTGCTGGAGGCGTTGCGCGGACAGGGATCGACCCTGCCGGTCATCATCTTGACCGCACGAGACTCCGTCACCGATACCGTCGCTGGGCTGGAGGGCGGCGCGGACGACTACATGGCCAAGCCGTTCCGTTTCGAAGAGCTGCTGGCGAGGGTACGGATCCGGCTGCGGGACCAGCCGCAGGCGCAGGCGGTGGTCGTCACGCAGGGCGATCTCAGCTTGGACCTGCGTACCCGAATCGTCTCGGTCAGCGGCAAGCCGGTCGAGCTCTCCGCCCGGGAGTTCACGCTGCTGGAGACCTTCCTGCGCCATCCCAACCAAGTGCTCAGCCGCGAACAGCTGCTGTCCCGGGTCTGGGGCTACGACTTCGACCCCGGCTCGAACGTGGTCGACGTCTACGTGCGCTATCTGCGCAACAAGATCGGCAGCGACCGGATCGTCACGGTCCGCGGCGCCGGCTACCGGCTGTCGGTCTGAGCGGGATCAGCCCAGTCCATCCGATCAGCCCAGTCCATCCGATCAGCCCAGTCCACCGGATCAGTCCGGGGAATTGGGCGAGGCCGGCGTCTTCGGCGAGGGGGAGGTGTGCGGGCTGACCGGGCTGGCGGCTGACACCGTCTTCTTGCCCGTCGGCTCCTTCTTCGCCTTCTTGGATTCGTCCTTCTTGGCGTTCTTCTCAGCGGCAGGCTGCGCGCTGGGCTGGGCAGTGCTCGCGGCCCGAGCTTCGACCACCAGCCCACGCTGTGGCAGGTCGTCGTCCAAGGTGGTCGACCCGGACACCGCCGCCACCGGGGTGAGCACGAACGCCGCCGCTCCCCCGGCGATGAACCACTTGGTACGCGTCCGCATGCGACTCAGCCAACCTCCGCTCGATGAGACCGACGAGAGATCAAGATGAGAAGTCTCTCATCTTGCCTCGGCGCGGACGGATCAGCCGGCGCTGCGCACCAGCCGCTCGGCCGCGGAGACGATCTGGTCGGTCTCGGCCTCCCAATGCGGCTCCTGACCCCGGTACGGACCAGTCGCCAGCGACACCACGACACCGGCCGCCCGCAGCCTCAACTCGACCGGGTCGACCCGGGCGTCGAACACCGGGATCCAGGTACGCAGCAGCTGGCTCACCCGTGCCGCCTGCACACTGCTCATCCGCTGCACGGTCGAGAGATGCGCGACCAGGCAGGCCAAGTCGTCGGCACGCCGGCCGGGCCCGACGGTGTCGATGTCGAGCAGACCGGTCACCCGTCCGTCGGCGACGAACAGCTGACCCTCGTGGAAGTCGCCATGGGTGGCCTCGTTCCCGGGCTCGATGCCAGCCAACCCGCCACGGACCTGATCGACCAGCCACCGGAGCCGCGGCTCCATCGGGGGCAGCGCCGCCGCCACCATGGCGGCGTACTGGTCGATCGCGTCGGTCCACGGACTGCGCCGAGACAGCGTGGCGACCTCGCGGGGCATGGCATCCAGCAGCCCTACCAGCTGCTCGGCCGAGCACGGGGCCACCGGGTCGAAGATGGCATGGGCGAGCGGCCGGCCCGGCAGTTCGGGCAGCACCAGCAGAAAGTCCTCGGTCGCCGCCGCAACCTGGGGAGCGGGCAGCCCGGCACCCAGCAGCAGCTGATGGCGGCGCAGCGTCGGCTCGAACAGCTTCTGCCGCAAGACCTTGAGGTAGAACACCGTGCGCACCCCGGCGATCGGGACCGTCGCGCGCAGCACGGCACGTCGGCGCGGGCGGTAGCCGACCATCTCCAGCTCGATCTGGCTGCCGTCCAGCAGCTCGGGCGTGATCTCGTACGCATGCAGCAGGGCCGCCACCTGCTCGGGATAGGCCGCGCGGATCAGGCCGGGCAGATCCGGGTCGCGCGGATAGAGCCAGACCGCGACCTCGCGTACCCCGTTGGCGAAGATCACCGCACGCTCGTCGGTCTCGGTCCGGCCGCCGACTCGCACGCTGGCGCCCAGCAGCTCGCTGCGCCGGCCGAACGGCCAGTTGACGACGGCCGTGTAGGTCGCCGTCGTCGATCGCTGCGGGTGCGCGTCGACATGGTCGAGCTGCCACGACACCAGGCTGCCGCCACCGTGGTCGACGGCAGCGCGCAGCAGATCCTCGACCTCGGGTGAGGTCAGCAGCTGGGATCCGTCCGGATCGGCGTTCACAGGCTGGCTCCTCTGGATCCAGGTTCGGGTGACATTCGGGTGGGCGCACCTGCCAGGGCAAGTGGCCGCGGACGACGATCCTCGCATGCCGCGGGTGTATCAGCAGCGTGACCCGTTCCTCAATGAGGAGCATAGAAACGATCGGCAAGCCCGAGGAACGGAGCTCCCGTGCGCGAGAAGACCGAGGATGGCCTGGCCAGCCGGGCCGGCCGGCTCTTCAGTGCCTACCGCGATGGCGATGAGGCGAAGATGGCCGACCTGGTCGCGATCTTGACTCCGATCCTGTGGCACACCGTGCGCAGCGTGCGGCTCGACGTCGCCACCGCCGAGGACGTGCTCCAGACCGTCTGGCTGACCCTGGTTCGCAAGGCCGACACCATCACGGAGCCGCAGGCAGTCCTGCAATGGATGGTCGTCACGACCCGGCGCGAGGCCTGGCGCGCGGCCAAGGTCGCCAGACGGGTCAAGGTGGAGGACTTCGACAGCGCCGTCGGACAGGACCAGCAGGCGAGCCCGGACTCGGTCGAGGACGACATCATCGCCGGGGACACCCGGGCGCGGTTGTGGGCCCAGGTCCAGAAGCTGCCGCAGCGCTGCCAGGCACTGCTCCGGGTGATCGCCTTCGCGGATCGCCCGGACTATGCCGAGATCGCCCGGACACTGGGGATGCCGCAAGGCAGCATCGGGCCGACCCGCGGCCGCTGTCTGGCCAAGCTCCGGCTTGCCCTGGCCGCCGATCCTGCCTGGGAGGGCCGATGAACACCAATGACGACGCCGTCGAGCTCCGCCTGGCGGCAGAACCGCTCGATGACCACGACATCGCCCTGCTCGAGGACTTGGCTGCCCTGTGGGCGGCCGCCGACCCGGTCCCCGGGGGCTTGATCGAGCGGATCCAGTTCGAACTCACCTTGGATGCCCTGCACGCCGAGGTCGCTACCTTGACTCAGCTGGACCTGGCGGCCAGTGGCGCTCGATCGGCATCCACCGAGGCGGTCCGGACCGTCACGTTCAGCGCCGAGTCGCTGACCGCGATGGTCACGATCACCCAGGAGCCGGACGGCACTGTACGGGTGGACGGCTGGATCGCGCCAGGAGACGGGCTGTTGGTGGAAGTGCTGCTGAGCGGCGCGACGCGCAGCACCCACACCGACGCCGACGGCCGCTTCGTGCTGGACGGCCTGCCCGCCGAGCTGGCGAAGTTCGCCATCCACGCACAGGATGATGCCGGCGACCCGCACATCGTCATCAGTCCCACTATCGAGCTGTGACCCCCACTCATCCCCTCAACAATTCACGGATGTCGTCGGCGGTGAGCGGCGCCGAACCGCCGCCTTCTCCTTCGATGACGTCGCCGAACAGCCGACGCTTCCGCTCCTGGAGGGCCACGACCTTCTCCTCGATGGTGTCGGTGGCCACCAGCCGATAGACCATCACGGTCTGCTGCTGACCGATCCGATGCGTCCGGTCGATCGCCTGCTCCTCCGCGGCAGGGTTCCACCAGGGGTCGAGGACGAAGACGTAGTCGGCCTCGGTCAGGGTCAGCCCGAATCCGCCGGCCTTCAGACTGATCAAGAACAGCGGAGCGTCCCCGGTCCGGAAGGCGGCGATCCGCTCGGCCCGCTTGCGCGTCCGGCCGTCGAGATATTCGTACGCGATGCCGGCCGCGTCGAGTCGGCGCCGGAGCAGGCTCAAGAACCCGGTGAACTGGCTGAAGACCAGCGCCCGGTGGCCCTCGGCCACCACTTCACCGATGTGCTCCATCACCGCATCGAGCTTCGACGAGCCGACCGAGGCATGCTCGGCATCGACCAGCTCCGGCGCGAGGGCGAGCTGGCGCAGCTTGGTCAGTGCGCGGAAGATCGCGATCCGGTTGCGCTGCACATCGTCCAACATCCCGAGCACCCGCTGCCGCTCGCGCTGCAGCTGCCGGCCGTAGACCCGTCGGTGCGCCGCGGACAGCTCCACCGCCAGCACCTGCTCGACTTTGGGCGGCAGCTCGGGTGCCACCTCCTCCTTGCGGCGGCGCAGCATCAGCGGCCGGATCCGGCGCCGCAGTCGGGCCAGCCGCTCGGCGTCGCCGCCCTGCTCGATCGGCCGTCGGTAGTCGTCGGCGAAGGTGTCCGGATTCGGGTAGAGACCGGGCGCGGTCAGTGACAGCAACGCCCACAGATCCATCAACGAGTTCTCCAGCGGGGTGCCGGTGATGGCCAGCCGGAATGATGCGGGCACCCGGCGTACGGCCTGGTAGGTCTTGCCGCGGTAGTTCTTCACCGCCTGGGCCTCGTCCAGGATCATCCCGGCCCAGCTGAGCTGGTGATAGTCCTCGGCCTCCAGCCGGAGCAGGGTGTAGGAGGTGACGAGGATGTCGCAGTCCTTGGCCAGCTCGGCGATCTCGGTCTCGCGCCGCCGCGCGGTGGTGGTGACCGTCGCGACCCGAAGATCCGGGCAGAACGTCTCCGCCTGCTCCGCCCAGGTGCCGATCACCGAGGTCGGGCAGACCACCAGCAGCGGCTGCTGCAGCTGTCCGCTCTCCTTGGCCCGCTGCGCGAGCGCCAGCGTCTGGACCGTCTTGCCGAGTCCCATGTCATCGGCCAGGATGCCGCCGAGGTCGTGATCCCACAGCAGACTGAGCCAGGCGTAGCCGCGCTGCTGGTAGGGCCGCAGCTCCGCCTTCAACCGGTCCGGCGGGGCCGGCTCGGGGATCTCGGTCAGCCCGATCAGCGATCCCACACTGCGCTGCCAACGCGCAGACTGCTCCCCGACGACACCGAGCTGGACGAGTTCCTCCCAGAGACCGGCATGCAGCCGGTTGAGTCGCAGTCCGGGACTGTCGGGATCGCTGAGCTCGCGCGCCTCCTCGATCAGGGCCCGCAGCTGGGCCAGCTCCGGTCGGTCCAGGCTGAACCAGGTCCCGGAGTCGAGGAACAGGTGATCGTCCCCTGCCGCCAGCGCGGTGAACAGTGGCTGGAACGGCACGTCCTCTCCGGCCACCGTGACCGTCACCCCGAGGTCGAACCAGTCGGTGCCGCTGCCCTCCTCCTCCGGATCGGTCGCCGACACCGTGATCAGCGGCGCCTCGGTGACGTGGGTGTACGTCGGCAGATCGACGGGCAGCGTGAGGAGGACCCGATCGTCCTCGAGCAGTCGAGGAAGCACCAGTTCGACATACCGGGCGGTGTCCGCGCCGGCGAGCAGCGCACTGGTCGCCAGTCTGAGACTGCGATCAGCCCCGGAGGAGATCAGACCGGGCACGGTGGCGAGGTAGTCCAAATCGCGCAGCAGTTCCTGTTCCTCGGCGACCGCGCGCCGAGGCAGGCCAGGGTAGGTCGGCGTCACCGTGTCACTGCGCACGTCCAGCGGGCGGTCGTTGACTTGGTAGCGGAAGCTGTGGGTGAGCGCCAGACGGTGCCCGGGCCCGGTGCCGACGGTGATCGCGAGCTGCGGACCGGTCACTGTCGGCTCCCGGAGCGCGTCCAGGTCACCGCTGATCGACAGCCGCTGCCGCACGCCGGGCAGGAAGTCCGTCGTCAACCGCGGCACCTGATCGAGGGGCACCTCGATCCCGCCGGCGCGGAACAGATTCGCGACCGCCGAGTCCAGCACCTCCTCGAAGCGAGCCAGCCGCACGTCCCAGCCGAGGGCCGACCGGTCGAGCACGAGGCAGCCGAAAGCCGGCAAGCCGAGCAGCTGCACCCGCGCCGGGTCCTGCACCTCGCCGTCGAGGCGCAGTTCGGGCACCAGTCGAACTCCTGTCGCGGTGTCGATGGCGCGGAGTTCGAGCTCTGCCGGCTTGGTGCGTACATCCACCGAGGCCAATCCTGGTCCGAGCAGGAACTCCACCCCGACCTGATGAGCCTCGATCAGCAACGCCCAGAGTTCTGGTCCGACCTCGGCGATGTCCAACTCGCCCGCCGCGCCATAGCGGTAGCCCGGGCCGTTGGCGTCGGCGATCACCCGGATCCGGCGCAGCAGCCGACGCTGTTCCTCCACCACGGGCACCGTCTGCCGATTGCCCAGCAACTGCTCCCAGGAGACCCCGGTCTTGATCCAGTTGTTCCGCTTGCCATGAGTCATCGGCCGCAGCAGCACCCTGGTCGTCGGAGCCGACCAGCGGGTCTCCCGGTGGTCGAGCTCCAGCTGCAGGGCGAGCGGTCGCGGCTCGGCCGCGGGCAACACGGTGGCCAACGGCTGCAGCAGTCGCTCCCACTCGGTGTCTCCGGATCGCCGGCCGGCAGTCGGCGACAGAGCAGGCACCGCCCCGCCATCCAGCTGACGGCGGGCGACCATGATCAGGGCCACCACGTGCTTGCAGTCGCCGCCCATCGGGCAGCTGCACTCGGTGGACCAGTAGTCCAGGAAGCCTGAGCTGCGGTCGAAGTGCGGCTCGACGGTCGAGGTGTAGAGCCGAGACCGGCTGCCGATCACCCGGGCCTCCAGGACCGAGGGATTGCCGGCTGTCCCGGTGAGCACCACGCGGTTGCCCTGCGCGTACCCCACGGCGCGCTGAAACGTCCCCGGGTCGAACTCGTCGCGCAGCACACCGTCGTCCAGGCTGCGAAGCCAGGCCTGCACCGGCGGGCTGAGAGTGGTCACGGCGCTCATGGGACAACACGGTAGGCGCCGCCACTGACACTCTCGCGGCCATCGACAGCGTGGCGTCCGCCTTCTCGGTCGAGAAGTTGCGCGTGTGGTCAGTGTGCAATTTGAGGTGCATGAGGCGGCAGCGACGCGACGTCCGACTCGCTCACTGAACGTACGGTGGTGACGAGGAAATGGCGTGGATTGGCCGGGCCGCAGCCGGCCCAGGATCGGAGGATCAACATGGACCGACCACGACTCCAGGTGACCTCCGTCACCATCGGCGCCGACGATCCGCACAGCTTGGCGAGCTTCTATCGCGAACTGCTGGGCTACCGGATGACCGCCGACGATCCGGCGACCGGCGATGACCCGGGCTGGGCGCAGCTCAGACCACCCGACGGAGTGGGATTCCCCACTCTCAATTTCGAGGGCGAACGCCAGTTCCGGCGACCGGTCTGGCCGGCTGTCTCAGGCGAGCAGAACGCAACTCAGCACCTGGACATCTGGGTCGACGACCTCGCCGAGGCGACCGACTGGGCCATCGCCTGCGGCGCAGTGCTCGCGGAGTCACAGCCGCAAGACGACGTACGGGTGCTGTTCGACCCGAGCGGGCACCCATTCTGCCTGTTCCTCTGAGTCGAGCCCGCGGATCCGAGGCGACGCCTGCGTCAGCCGCCGTGCGCGGCCAGGATGGATGCGGTGTCGGAGACCGTCAGTTGCGGCGGGTAGAGACCCATCACCTGCAGCGCCGCGGCATGGTTCTCCGCCGTCGAGCCGGCGCAGGCATCTGCTGCGATGATCGCGTACGCCCCGGCGTCCGCAGCGGCCAATGCCGTGGAGATCACGCAGCAGTCCGTCGACACTCCGGTCAGCACGACGCGCGGAGCGTGGCCGACGACCGCTTCCATCTCCGGACCCCATTTCCCGAACGTCGGCCGGTCGAGCGTCGGATGCGGGGAGAGGTCACAGGCCTCCGGCACCAGATCGAACAGCGGATCGGTGGGCGGCTCGTCGGCAAACGGCCAGGCGAGGAAGTAGTCGCCCCACGAGGTGTCACGATCGGCGGTCGGCAGCCAGCGGGTGACCAGCACCCGGTCGCCGAAGTCGGCGGCGAGGCGCCGGATGTTGACGATCGCGTCGGCGAAGAACGGTGACGCCCAGTCCGAGTCAGGCGCGGCGAAGATGTTCTGCGGGTCGATCACGACCAGCCAGGGCTCGAGCTTCCGAAACCTCGTCGAGGCGTCGCTCATACGTTCTCCTGCCGTCGAATCGGCCCGATGTGGGCGCATCATGCAATGGCGAGGAATATTATCAACACAGAGAAAAAGTCCGTCGCCGGGGTCTGGGAACTCGAGCGCTCGGCGACGGGGCGTGATCAGCGCGCCGGCAACAACCCGACCTTGGCATAGACGTCTGCAACGGTCTTCGAGGCGACATCCCGGGCCCGCTCGGCACCATCGGCCAGGATCCCCATCAGCTCGCTGCGCTCCCCCATCAACTGCAGGGTGCGCTCCCGGAACGGCGCAGCGAACGCGGTCACGGCGTCAGCCACCGCACCCTTCAAATCGCCATATCCCTTGCCCTCGAAGTCGGCGACCACGTCGTCCACCGAACTGTCCGACAGTGCGCTGAGGATGGTCAACAAGTTGCTCACCCCCGGCTTGTTGACCTCGTCGAAGACGATCGTGCGCTCCGAGTCGGTGACCGCGGACTTGATCTTCTTGATGTTGGCCTTCGGCTCGTCCAGCAGGTTGATCAGCCCGGCCGGCGACACGCTCGACTTGCTCATCTTCGCGGTCGGGTCGGCGAGGTCCTGGATCTTGCCGACCGCGCGAATGATGTACGGCTCCGGGACGACGAAGGTCTCGCCGTAGCGCGCGTTGAACCGGACCGCCAGGTCCCGGGTCAGCTCCAAGTGCTGCCGCTGGTCCTCACCCACCGGCACCTTGTCGGCCTGATAGAGCAGGATGTCGGCGGCCATCAGGATCGGGTACGTGAACAGCCCGACGTTGGCAGCATCGGCGCCTGCCTTGGCCGCCTTGTCCTTGAACTGGGTCATCCGGCTGGCCTGACCGAACCCGGTCAAGCAGGTCAACACCCAGGCCAGCTGGGTGTGCTCGGGCACCTGCGACTGGAGGAACACCACCGACCGCTGCGGGTCGATGCCGGCCGCCAGCATCTGAGCGGCGACCAGCAGCGCCTGCTCCCGCCGCTGCGCCGGATCCTGGTCCACGGTCAAGGCATGCAGGTCGGCGACGCCGTAGAACGCCTCGAAGTCGTCCTGCATCGGCACCCACTGCCGCAGCGCCCCCAGATAGTTGCCCAGATGCAGCGAGTCGGAGGTCGACTGGGCGAGGGAGAGCGCGCGAGGTCGATGGGTATCGGAGGACATGGCGGTCATTCTTCCACGCAGCGGCAGACCGCTCAGCCGGATTTCTCGCCCGCGGTCGGTGCCGCTGTCTTGCGTACCGGTTGGATCTTGCGGACAGGTCGGACGAGTACGACCGCGAGCATCAGCAGCACGATCCCGAGCAACACCGGCAGGGTGAGCTGCTCGTCCAGGACCAGCACGGCGAGCACCGTTGCGGTCAATGGCTCGATCAGCAAGACGATCACCGCCGTGGTCGCGGGCAGACCGGCCTGCAAGCCACCGTAGTAGGCGAGGTAGGCAATGACGGTCTGGAAGATCACCAGGAACGCGATCGCCGCCCAGGCCGGCGCGGTCAGCGTGGCGAAGTCGGCTCCGCCCAGCAGGCCCAGCGGCGCCGACAGCAGACCGGCCAGGGTGAGGGAGGTGGCGATCAATGTGCGCGGGCTCAGACCCGGGACGGTGCGCTGGTTGACGACGGTGGTGGCCGCGAACGCCAGGCCGGAGAGCAGCGCCAACGCCAGTCCGACGGCGAACCATCGACCGTCACCGACCGGCGTGCTCGGGTTGCTCACCAGCACCAGTCCGGCGAGCGCCGCCAGCAACGCGAACACTGTCGATCGGCCCGGCAGTCGGCGCCCCCGAATGGCCGTGTAGACCGCCACCGCGACCGGTGCCGAACCGAGACAGACCACGGTCGCGACCGCGACGCCGACCAGCGGCACCGCCTGGAAGTAGGCCGTGCCATAGATCGCCGTCGTCACCCCCGTCGCGAGGATGCGGCGCGCCGATTCAGGCGTGCGCCCCACCCGACGGAGCTCGCCGGTGACCGCCGTCAAGACCAGCATCAGCAGCCCACCGAGCAGCAGCCGCACCGACGAGATGGCCGGCCAGGACAGAGAGCTGTACCTGGCCGCGAAGGCACCCGCGATACCGCTCGTCCCCCACAAGGCTGCACCCATCGCCACCAGCAGGAAACCTCGCGAACCTCCCGAGGTCACGAATCACCCCGCGACGATGCCGATTCGGCGTGCGGCTCTGCGACCGGCTCGTTCGGCAGCTGCTTGACTTCCAGCCGCGATGCTCGACGACCGTCCAGCTCGATCACCTTGAGCTCCAGCCGGACGATCTCGTCGCCGTCCTCACCCGGGCGGACTGCCTCGACCTCGACCGTTGCGTTGAGCGTGGGAAGCTGGCCGCGAGCGGCCATGAAGAAGCCGGCCACGGTGTCGTACGGGCCCTCGGCCAGGGTGAAACCGGTCTCGTCGGCGAAGTCGTCCAACGTGCTGAGACCGTCGACCTCGGTCGACCCGAGATGCCGCGGCCGCGGCTCGACCACCACGTCGTACTCGTCGGTGATGTCGCCGACCAGTTCCTCGACCAGGTCCTCCATGGTGACGATGCCGGCCGTGCCGCCGTACTCGTCGAGCACGATCGCCAGGTGCGCGGATGCCCGTCGCATCTCCGAGAGCGCGTACAGCACCCGGACCGTGTCGGGCAGACTGATCACGGGCCGGACCAGCTCGGATACCGGTGTCGAGCGGTCGCTGACCTCGGGATCCAGCAGGTCGCGGACGTGCACGAAGCCGATGATGTCGTCGGCGGAGTCGCCCATCACCGGATAGCGGGAGTGCGGCGCCTGCAGCACCTCGCGAACGGCCTTGTATGCCGGCAGATCGCCGGGCAAGAAGTCCACCTCGGTCCGCGGCAGCATCACCTCGCGCAAACCGCGGGCGCCGGCATCGAACACGTCGTCGACGATCCGCCGCTCCTCGTCGCCGAGGGTGGAGGAGCCGCTGACCATGGCCCGGATCTCCTCGTCTGTGACCTCTTCGCGGCCGGCCTTCGGATCGCCGCCCAGCACCCGGACGACGGCATCGGTGGAGACACCGAGGAGCCAGATCACCGGCCGGGCCAGCTTGGCGATGAAATCGACCAACGGCGCAAGCGCGAGCGCGAACGCCTCCGAGCGCTGCAGTGCCAGCCGCTTGGCCGTGAGCTCGCCGAGCACGATGGAGACATAGGAGATGAGCGCGGTCACCACGACCAGCGCGATGTTGTCGGCCACCGATTCCGGCAGGCTCGGCGCCAGCGCTCGCAGACCCTCGCTGAGCGGATCGCTCAGGGTGCGACCACCGACCGCGGCGGACAGGAACCCGGCCAGGGTGACGCCGATCTGCACCGCCGACAGGAAGCGGTTGGGGTTCTCGTTCAGCCGGGCGACGGTCCGGCCCCGCGGGCTGGTGTGGGCGAGCTGTCTGACCTGGCTGTCACGCAACGACACCAGCGCCATCTCGGCGGCGGCGAACACACCACCCAGGCAGATCAGCACGAAGACGACGACAATGCTGATGACGACTTCGGAGGTCATCGGCAAGTCCATCGGGTGGCGGTCACCACGTAATCCTAGTGAACTCTCCGCCCCGGTCCGGTTGGATGGACTCGTGCCGGAACCCACCGTGACAGCAGCCCGCATGTTCCCCGACTGCGTACCGACGCTGATCGACCCGGCAGCCGGCGTCACGCTGCGTGCCCCTGCCGAGACCGACATCGACGCCATCGTCGAACAGTGCCGTGACCCGGAGATGATTCGGTGGACGACGGTTCCCACGCCGGAGGGTGGCTACAGCGACGCTGACGCTCGCGCCTTTCTGGCCTTGGTCCGGCAGGGCTGGGAAGAGTCCGGCGGGTATGGCTGGGCGATCGAGCTGGCCGGTGTGCCCTTTGCCGGCAGCATCGACCTGCGACCCGAGGAGGCTGGGGTCGCCGAGGTTGGCTTCGGGTTGCATCCCGCCGCTCGGGGACGCCGGGCGATGACGGCTGCGCTGCGACTGGTTCGTGACTACGGGTTCGACGTGCTGGGTCTGCGCGTCATCCGCTGGCGGGCGGCGGTCGGGAACTGGGCCTCGCGCCGCACTGCGACCGCGGCCGGGTTCAGGTTCGACGGCACTGTCCGGCTGTTGCTCAACCATCGTGGCGAACTGCTGGACGGCTGGCTGGCGACCATCACCGCCGATGACTCTCGAGAGGATCTGAGCTGGCCGCATTCGCCGGAGTTGGTCGGCACCCGCGTACGGCTGCGGCCGTTCGGTGATCGTGACCTGGACCGGATCGTCGAAGCCTGCTCGGACGCGACCACCTGCCGCTGGCTCGTTGCGCTGTCAACCTCATACAGTTCGGCGGACGCCGCCGCCTATGTCGAGTCCACGCGCGAGCAGGCGGCCACGCGCTCGGGCTGGACCTGGTGCATCGCCGACGACACCGATCGGTGCCTCGGATCGCTCGGTTTGGAAGGGTTCGGCGGCTATGCCCGCCGGCTGGAGATCGGCTATTGGGCGCATCCTGACGCTCGTGGCCACGGTTTCGTCGCCGAAGCGGTCCGGCTGGTGACCGAGCACGTCGAGCAGCAGCGACTGGCCGACTCGGTGATCATCCGCTGCGCGGCGGAGAACACCGCGTCGCGCAGGGTGGCCGAAGCCGCCGGTTATCTGCAGTGCGGAGTCCAGGAGGCCTGTGAACCACTCGGGGACGGCACGCTGGACGATCTGGTCAGCTACTCCCATACGATGCAGCGGTGACCGATGACCTAGCCGTTGAGCTGGCGGCAGCGCATGCCGCGGTGGATGAAGCCGTCGCCATCCTGAGAGCCAACCGTTCGCGGCCCCATCAGCGGATCGACAAGGCGACGAAGGACTATCTCACCGAGGTCGATATCGCCAGCGAGACCGCCATTCGCGAGGCGCTGGCCGTCTCCACCCCGGACATCGGCTTCTACGGCGAGGAGAGCGGCGGCGCCGACCTGCACACCGGGCGGGTCTGGGTGGCTGATCCGCTGGACGGCACCATCAACTACGCCACTGGCTCTCCGTTGTGCGGGGTGATGCTCGGTCTGCTGGAGGACGGCGTACCCACGCTGGGCGTGATCGACCTGCCCTTCCTCGGCGTGCGGGTCGACTCCGGCTCGGTGGCCGACGTCGGGTCCCTCGCCGAGGGAATCGTCGGGATGGGTGACGCCTTCCACCGCGGCGGCCCGCGGCTGGACGCCTACGTCAACCTGACCGCGACCGTCCACAAGCAGGCCTTCCGTTTCCGCTGCGTCGGGGCGGCCTCGGTGCTGTGGACCTGGCTCGTCTCCGGACAGCTCCAGGGCATGTTCTTGGCCCACAACAACCCGTACGACGTCGTCGCCGGTCACGCCATCGCACGGGCAGCCGGTGCGATCTGCACCGACTACGACGGCAGCCCGCTCACCCTCGCCTCCGCCGGGACCCTCGCCGCGGCGCCCGGCGTTCACCCCGAACTCGTCGAGCTAGCGAGCGATCTGGCCGCCGCAGCCGCCGAAGAAAGCTGACCTGGCGGCGACCGTGACACACTCGTCCGCGTGACTTTGCGGATCAGTGTCATCGGCACCAACTATCTGGGTGCCACTCACGCAGCCGGGATGGCCGAGTTCGGGCACCAAGTGGTCGGCGTTGACATCGATCCGGCCCGAGTGGCCACCTTGGCCGCCGGCCGGTCCCACATCTATGAGGTCGGACTGGAGCCGCTGCTGGCTCGGCACACTCGATCCGGCCGACTCCGGTTCACCACCGACTATGCCGAGATCGCCGATTGGGCCGATGTGCATTTCCTCGGCCTCGGCACGCCGTCAGCTCCGGACGGTTCCGCGGATCTGAGTCAGCTGCACTCGGCGGTCGACGCGCTGGCGCCGCTGCTGACCCGGCCGACCCTGGTGGTCGGGAAGTCGACCGTGCCAGTCGGCACCGCCCTGGCATTGCAGGAGCGGCTGCGAGTCCAGGCCCCCATCGGTGACGGCGTCGAGGTGGCGTGGAACCCGGAGTTCCTGCGCGAGGGCTTTGCGGTGGAGGACACGCTGCGCCCCGACCGGCTGGTGTTCGGCACCCAGAGTGCGCGGGCGCTGGAGATCTTGGAGCAGGTGTACGCCATCCCGCTCACTGAGGCGACTCCGGTGGTCCGCTGTGACCTGGCGACCGCCGAGCTGATCAAGACCGCGGCCAACGCCTTCCTGGCGACCAAGATCAGCTTCATCAACGCGATGGCGCAGATGTGCCAGGCCGCCGGTGGCGACGTCGTGCTGCTGGCTGATGCATTGGGCTATGACAAGCGGATCGGGCGGGACTTCCTCAACGCCGGCCTGGGTTTCGGCGGCGGCTGCCTGCCCAAGGACATCCGAGCCCTGGCCGTCCGCGCCGACGAGTTGGAGGTCGGCGTACTCAGCCAGCTGGTCGAGGCGGTGGAGGCGATCAACGACGGCCAGCGCAATGAGCTCGCCGAACTCGCCATCGAGCAGCTCGGCGGCGAGGTCACCGGCGTACGGATCGCCGTGCTCGGTGCCGCGTTCAAGCCAGGCACCGACGACACCCGCAACTCCCCGGCACTGACCGTGGCCGAACGGTTGCACGCCGCCGGTGCCGAGGTGCTGATCTATGATCCACAGGCCAAGCTGCCGCCGCGGGACAACTTCGTCCAGGTCGGCAGCGTCGAGGAGGCCGTCGCCGGCGCCGAGATCGTCCTGCACCTGACCGAATGGCCCGAGTTCCGCTACCTCGATCCGCACGCCCTCGGCGAGCTGGCCAAGAACAAGATCATCATCGACGGCCGGCTGAAGCTGCATGCCCCGTCCTGGCGTGACGCCGGCTGGAAGGTCGTCCAGATCGGCCGTGCCTCGACCTTGTGAGCCAGCGCTCGACCGGCGCCACGTACGTCTTGCGTCGCCGGGCCACAGACGACCGAGAACCGAGCGCGACCCGTGTACGTCTTGTGCCCAGGGGCCACATACGGTCGGGACCCGCGACCGGAACAGGCTAACCGGCGAGCTGGGAGACAGCGGCGCGGAGGCCCAGCAGGTAGCTGTCGACCCCGAAGCCGCAGATCTGACCGGTCACGATCTCGGCGAAGACCGAGTGATGCCGGAAGGTCTCACGGGCATGGATGTTCGACATGTGGAGTTCGACGACCGGGCAGCTGAGGATGGCGAGCGCATCCCGGATGCCATAGCTGTAGTGCGTCCAGGCGCCGGCGTTGATGAGCACCGCGTCGGTGTTGTCGAGGACGGCCTGGTGGATGCGCTCGCACATCTCCCGTTCGCTGTTGGTCTGGAACGCCTCGACGGTGACGTCCAGCTCGGCTGCCAGATTCTGGAGCCGAGCGTCGATGTCGGCCAGTGTGAGGGTGCCGTACTGCGCGGGATCGCGCTTGCCGAACATGTTGTGGTTGATGCCATGCAGCATCAGGATCTGCGTCATGGTTCTCCGATCGGTTTAATAGGGTTTGATGGCGGCGACGCACGGGCGCGCTTCCCGGCGGGACTTCAGTTGCTGTGGGCGGCCAGCTCCGCGATGACGGTCTCGGTACGCGGTCGCAACCCGCGCCAGCGTGCGAAGGCATCGGCAGCTTGTTCGACCAGCATTCCCGCGCCATCCGCGAGGTGCGCGACACCGGCGGCCTGGGCGTGGTGCAAGAAGGGCGTCAGCCCCCGCCCGTACGCCAGGTCGTAGGCCAGCCCAGCGGGATCAAAGCTCCTCATCGGGACCGGCGGCAGCTCACCGGTGAGACTGGCGGAGGTGGCATTCACCACCACATCGAACGATCCAAGCCCATCGAATGAGTCGTAGCCACAAGCTCGCACGGTCCCGCCGAGCCGACCACCCAGTTCGGCGAGCTCGGCTGCCTTCGACAGCGTACGGTTCGCGACCACGAACTCCGCGGGTCCGGCGGCGACGAACGGGGCGATGGCAGCCCGTGCAGCACCACCCGCCCCGAGGAGAAGCAGTCGTCGACCGGCCAGAGACTGCCCCAGGTTGACCTCGATATCGCGGCACAGCGCGAGGCCGTCATAGGTGTCCGCGTGGATACGACCGTCAGCGGTGAAGGTCAGCGTGTTCGCGGCCCCGGACAGCCACGCGCGCTCGCTGACCTCGTCGGCCAGGGAGAAGGCGTCGGCCTTGAACGGCGCGGTGACGTTCATGCCTTTGCCACCGTCGACGATGAACGCGCGGACGACGGCGGCGAACTCACTCGACGAGCTCGGCCCCTCGATGACCTCATACGTCATCGCCTGTCCGGTCTGCTCGGCGAACAGGCCGTGGACGAGCGGTGACACCGTGTGCCGGATCGGACGCCCGATCACGGCGTAGCGATCGATCCCGTCAGTCATGGCCACCGCCGACAACACTTTCTGCCTCCTCGGGTACGGCATAGAGCACCCCATCGGCCTGCATGGCCGCGATCTCGTCCGCGCCGAATCCCAGTTCGCGAGCGACCTCCACGTTGTGCTGGCCCAGGCCGGGCGCCGCCAGGTCGATGTCCGTCTCACAGTCGGAGAATCGGAACGGCAGATTCGGCAGCCGCAGCGTGCCGTACCGGGGATGTTTCTGCTCCACGAACATGCCGCGGGCTTGGAGTTGCGGATCCGCGAGCACGTCGTCGATCCGCTGCACCTTCGCGCTGGGAATGTTGATGGCATCCAACTGAGCCAGGATGTCGGCGACCGGCCGGGCCGCTACCCACGGACGGACAACGGCGAGGATCTCGCCGCGATGCCGGTTCCGGCCGTCGGTGTTGTGGAAGCGCTCGTCCTCGGCGAAGCCGGCCGGCCCACCGGTCTGCTCGATCAAGGTCGCGAACCGCCGCCAGGCCGGATCGATCTGGGCGGCGATCACCACGTCAGCATCGGCGGCGCGGAAGACGCCGTAGAGGGTCGAGGTGGGTACATCGTGGCCGGTCTGCGCGGGCAGCTCGCCGGCGAGCGTGTAGCACTGCACCGCATACTCGTGCATGGAGACCAGCGTGTCGTAGAGGGCCAGGTCGAGGTGCTGGCCCCGGCCGCTGGTCACCCGGCCGAGGAGGGCGGCGAGGATGCCCGAGACGGCATGCGAGGCGGTGTACATGTCGCCCAGCGCGATCCGAAGCAGCGGCGGCGGCTCGCCCGGCGTGCCGACCATCGCCATGATGCCGCTCTTCGCCTCGGCGATCAGCCCGAACCCGGCCCGGTGGGCGTCGGGACCGGTGTGCCCGTACGCGGAGATCGAGCAGTAGACCAAGCCCGGATTGCGAGCCGACAGGTCGGCATAGCCCAGGCCGAGCCGGTCCAGCACGCCGGGTCGATAGTTCTCGACGAAGACATCGGCCGAGTCGCACAGCCGCTCCATGAACGCCCGTCCGCGCGGGTCTTTCAGGTTCACGCTGACGCCGCGCTTGCCCATGTTGAGCTGCAGGAAATAGCCGCTCGACTGGTCGTCGAGCACGGTCGCGTGCTGGCGGCCGGGATCGCCGGTGCCGGGCCGCTCGACCTTGATCACCTCGGCGCCGAGGGCGGCGAGGCAACGGCCGACATACGGCCCGGCGAGGAAATGGCTGTAGTCGACGACTCGCAGGCCGGTCAGCGGACGGTCCTGCATCAGCGCTCCCCCGGTCGCCGCGGCACCATCAGCCGGTGCTCGCCTCGCTGCACCACGGTCCCGTCGGTCTTGATCAGCTCCGTGGCGAGCACCACGATGCCCCAGTCCGGGCGGCTGTTGCTCGCCCGCATGCTCGCGACCCGGAACCGGACCCGCAACTCGTCGCCGACCAGGATCGGCGCGACGAAGTCCCACGTCCAGCCCAGTGACATGCCGGGCAGGAAGCGATAGTCGCTCTGCGTCTTGAGTCCGTCGGCGATCGCCAGCCCGAACAGACCGTGCGCGACGAGACCGCCGAAGTGACTGGCAGTCGCGTACTCCTCGTCGACGTGCACCGGCGTGTGATCACCGCTGAGATCGGCGAAGGCGAGGATGGCTTCCTTGGTGACCGTGTATGTCGGCCCGGTCCCCTCATCGCCGACGCACGCGTCGTCCCAGTAGCGTTCGATCACGGTCATGGTGTGCCCTCCCTATCCAGTCGATCCGCCATGGCGCGTTCGATGCCGGTGACACAAGCCACCAGCGTGTCGTTGACCGGCGTCGGGATGTTCGCCGCTCTGCCCGCCCTGACGACCGCGTCGTTGACCGCATCGATCTCGGTCTTCGTGCCGCGTTCCAGGCTCTGCAGCATCGAGGTCTTGAAGTCCGGGCCCAATCCTTCGGCGGCCAGTCGCAGCACGGCGGCCGGGTCGGTCATCGACAGCCGTACGCCCGTCGCCTGCGCCACCGCGATCGCCTCGGCCACCGCGGCCGACGCCGTGGCGACCATTCGCGGCTCGTCGTAGAACTGGCCGTAGGTGAGTCCGGTGATGCCGGCGAGCGCGCCGGTGGCCACGTTCACCAAGAGCTTGTCCCAGCAGGTGGCGATCATGTCGTCGCAGGCGATCGTGGTGAGTCCCGCTGCGGTCAAGGTCTCCGCGAGGGCGCGTACGCGCGGGGTCACTGGCTCGGCGAGTTCGCCGAGGTGGCTGAGCCGACCAGCCACTCCGGACCGGATGTGGCCTGGGCCGACCAGGACACCGCCGACGTACGTCCGCCCGGCGAGCACCCGCTCCCGGCCGACGATGCCGGCGATCACGTCCTCTTGACCGAGCCCGTTCTGCATCGAGACGACGACTGTCTCCGGACCGATCAGTGGCTCGCTGCTGCGGACGGCCGCCTCAGTATGGAAGGACTTCACCACGACGATGACCAGATCGACGGGGCCCACGTCGGCCGGTTGAGTGGTGGCATGGACGTCGACGATCCGCGAGCCCGCCGCGTCATCGACCCGCAAACCGTGCTGCTGCAGCTGCGCCACCTGCTCGGTCGACCGGCGTACCAGCCACGTCTCCAGACCGCCCTCGGTCAAGGTCGCGCCGATCGCGCAACCCAGCGCACCCGCTCCCACGATCGCGACCCTCATCCGTGCAGCTCCATCTGCCGGACGATAGCGGTCTATCTTCGCTAGAGGCAATGTCAGCAATGTCTTCATTGTGCTTCACAATGATCGAGTGACCGAGCTAGTGGACTTCAAGCTGCTGCAGCTCTTCGACGTGCTGTACGACACCCGGAGTGTGACCAAGGCGGCCGACCAGCTCCGCCTGAGCCAGCCGACGGCGAGCATCTGGTTGGGGCAACTGCGTCGGGAACTCCGCGATCCGCTGTTCGTGCGCACTCCCGGCGGCATGGTGCCGACCCCACGGGCCACGACACTGATCGGGCCCTGTCGCGAGGTGCTGGAATCACTCCGTCGGCTCACCGCTTGGGAAGCGACCTTCGACCCTGCGACCGCGCAGCGACGGTTCCGGATCTCCATGACCGACGCAAGTCACGTCACCCTGCTCCCACGGCTTCTGGCGGAGCTTCGAGCCAAGGCGCCGCGGGCCCGGCTGGACGCGGTCGGCATCGACGGCAACACCGAACGAGCACTGGAATCGGGCGAGTCCGATCTGGCGATCGGCTATCTGCCCGGGCTCGCGGGCGGGATCCGGCAAGAGAAGCTATATGACCAGGACTGGGTGTGTCTGGCCAATCCCCAACACCCACGGGTACGCGACAGGCTGGACGCGCACCGATATCGGGCTGAAGACCATGTGATCATCACCGCCGGAACCGGCACCCAGCTGCTCGATCGCGGCCTCGCTCAGCACCGAGTGGAGCGCCGCGTGGTGCTCGAGCTACCCGGGATTCTCGGGCTCGGCGCCATCATTCAGAGCACTGACCTACTGGCCACTCTCCCCCGCCACATCGGCACAACTTTGGCCCGCACGAACGGACTGGGTCTGTTTCCCTGCCCGATCCCGATCGAAGGCTTCGTCGTCGCCCAACACTGGCATGCCCGCTTCCACGACGAACCCGGCAACCGCTGGCTGAGAGCCCTCGTCACCAGACTCTTCGCCCGCCGCGATTAGGCCTCAAGCATGTAGCCGGTCTCGAGCCACACCCACCGACACCGGCCGCCGCCCCAGCGGTCCACCAGGGACGAAGTTCCGCGGTGGCGCCATACGCGATCTTTCCCCGCATGGACGAAGCCTCCTCAAGACCGCCGCCCACCCAACGCCATACGTGTATGTCGTACCATGGACACATGGTACGAACAACGATCTACCTCCCCGATGACCTGAAGGCCGCGCTCGAAGCGCGGGCCCAGGCCGACGGTCGCACCGAGTCCGACATCATTCGCGAAGCCTTGGCCGAGAAGCTGCGCGGCTCCGGCAAGACGGCCAGCCAAATGCGATTCGGGCTTTACGACAGCGGAACCGCTACCACATCGACCGACGTCGACGACATCCTTACTGCAACCGGGTTCGGAGACGCGTGACCATCATCGCCGACACGGGCGCGATCTACGCCTGCTACGACCGCGCCGACCAACACCACACGGCCACAACTGCGTTCCTCAGCAAACTCGATGAGAAACTGTGGGTGCCTGCTCTAGTGCTGGCCGAGTTGGATCATCTGGTCGACGCACGCCTTGGCGAGCAGGCGCGCGCCACGGTGGTCGCCGACGTCTTGGACACCACGGCCGTCATCCCCTTCGACCACAGCGCCGCCGTCCGTGCGGCGAGCGTGGCTGGGATCTACACGGGCTTCCCACTCGGCTTGACCGACGCGACTCTCGTCATACACGCGCAGGATTACCGAACGCTGGAACTGTTCACCGTGGACCAGCGTCATTTCCGAGCCATCCAACCACTTTGGGGCGGAGACAGCTTCCGCCTGCTTCCCTTCGACGCATAGCGCGACCGGCCTGACCATCGCCAAGCCAGGGATAGGTCGGATCCAGATTGATCGAGCCAGGCACGAACGCTCCGCGCGTAGTCGGATCAGTTGAACTCGCCTACGCAGGCAAACACAGGCGCGGTTCGAAGGAGAACCCGAGGGTGTAGGTTTCTTCTCCCTCTGACTGGATCAGGTAGCTCTCGATCTTGAACCCGCGCCACCGTCCAAAACCATAGAGTCCGCCTTCATCGGCCGGATCCTCTGACTGCTTCAAATCGAACTCGTCCGTGGCGTCGGCGAAGACCTGGCGAGCGCGTTCCTCGCCGATGTCTCCAACACGAGCCCGACCACCAACATCGGGAGCAGCCGGTTCGGCTGCGCTCTCACCAACTCACAGCGCGGCGATCGCCGCGTTGAAGGTTGCGGACGGACGCATCACGGCGCTGGTCAGGTCATCGTCGGGGCGGTAGTAGCCACCGATGTCGACCGGGGCGCCCTGCACCGCGATCAACTCGTCGGAGATGGTCTGCTCCTGCTCCCGCAGCGCTGCCGCCAGCGTGGCGAACTCGGCGGCCAGTTCGGCATCGTCGGTCTGTGCGGCCAACTCCTCGGCCCAGTAGAGCGCGAGGTAGAAGTGTGAGCCACGGTTGTCGATCGAGCCGACGCGGCGGGCCGGCGACTTGTTCTCATCCAGGAAGGTCCCGGTGGCGCGATCCAGGGTGTCGGCCAGCACCTGCGCGCGCTTGTTGCCGGTGCTCTGGGCCAGGTGTTCCAAGGACACCGCCAGCGCCAGGAACTCACCGAGGCTGTCCCAGCGCAGGTAGTCCTCCTTGAGCAGCTGCTGCACGTGCTTGGGCGCCGAACCGCCGGCACCGGTCTCGAACAGCCCACCGCCGTTGATCAGCGGCACGACCGACAGCATCTTGGCCGAGGTCCCCAGCTCCATGATCGGGAACAGGTCGGTGAGGTAGTCGCGCAGCACATTGCCGGTCACTGAGATGGTGTCCTCGCCCCGCCGGATCCGCTCCAGCGAGTACGCCATCGCGTCGGCCGGGGACAAGATCTTGATCTCCAGCCCGTCGGTGTCATATTCCGGCAGCGTCTCGTTGATCTTGGCAATCAGGTTGGCATCGTGCGCCCGCGTCTCGTCCAGCCAGAAGACGGCCGGCGAGCCGGTGGCGCGGGCGCGGCTGACAGCGAGCTTGATCCAATCCCGGATCGGCACGTCCTTGGCCTGGCACATCCGCCAGATGTCGCCCTGCGACACCCGATGCTCGAGCACCACGTTGCCCTCGGAATCGGTGACCTTCACCACGCCCTCGGCCGGGATCTCGAAGGTCTTGTCGTGCGAGCCGTACTCCTCCGCCGCCTGGGCCATCAGCCCGACGTTCGGCACCGAGCCCATGGTGGCCGGATCGAAGGCACCATTCGCCCGGCAGTCGTCGATCACGACCTGATAGATCGGCGCGTACGACGAATCGGGCAGCACCGCCAGGGTGTCGGCCTCCGCACCGTCCGGACCCCACATGTGACCGGAGGTCCGGATCATGGCCGGCATCGACGCGTCCACGATCACATCGGACGGCACGTGCAGGTTGCTGATGCCGCGGTCGGAGTCGACCATCGCCAGCGCCGGGCCCTCCGCGAACCCCCGATCGATGGCGGCCTTGATCTCCGGCCCTTCCGGCAGCGCGTCCAGGCCGGCCAGGATGGCACCGAGCCCGTCGTTGGGCGACAAGCCGGCAGTGGCCAAGGCGTCTCCGTAGGTCTCGAAGACCTCCGGGAAGAACGCGCGAACGGCGTGCCCGAAGATGATCGGGTCCGACACCTTCATCATGGTCGCCTTGAGGTGGACCGACAGCAACACGTTCTCGGCCTTGGCCCGAGCGATCTGCTCGGTCAGGAACGCGCGCAGCGCCGCGACCCGCAGCACGGTGGCGTCCACGACCTCGCCAGCGAGCACGGGCACGGACTCGCGCAGCACCGTCTCGGCGCCGGCCTCCTCGACCAGGGCGATCCGCAGGCTGGTGTCGGCCGGAATCACGACCGACTTCTCGTTCGAGCGGAAGTCGTCGGCAGTCATATGCGCGACATTGGTCTTGGAGTCGCCGCTCCAGGCGCCCATCCGGTGCGGGTGCTTGCGCGCGTAGTTCTTCACCGACAGCGGCGCCCGGCGATCGGAGTTGCCCTCGCGCAGCACCGGGTTGACCGCGGAGCCCTTGACCTTGTCATACCGCGCACGGATCGAGCGGTCCTCGTCGCTCTTGGGGTCGTCGGGGTAGTCCGGCAGGTCGAAGCCCTTCTCCTGCAACTCACGGATCGCGGCCTTCAACTGCGGGATCGAGGCCGAGATGTTCGGTAGCTTGATGATGTTCGCCTCGGGCGTCTTCGCCAGTGCGCCGAGCTCGGCGAGGGCGTCGGGGACCTGCTGGTCCGCGCCGAGCCGCTCCGGGAACTGAGCGAGGATCCGCGCGGCCAGAGAGATGTCGCGGCTCTCGATGTCCACGCCCGCCTTCGCTGCGTACGCGGCGATGATCGGCAGCAGGGAGTACGTCGCCAGCAGCGGCGCCTCGTCGGTTCGGGTGTAGACGATCCGGGCGGACGACTGGACCATGCGGCAACTCCTTGGCCTAAATGTGGACTCGGTACGAACCAGGCCTGTGGGCCGGAGCGACCAACTTCTCTTGATGTCAAGATATCAAAGCCAAGCCTGGCTTGGCCACCCACCCTGACCTCGCCTCAGTCTGCCCTGCGTTCTCGAAGCGGTCCATCCCGGATCCCCAGTCGCCATGGACTCGACTCACACCGGTCAACTCGCCCAGAATCCCCAACCAGCAGACAAGGTGTGCGATCTTGCCGGGTGTTCCCGGCAAGATCGCACTGCTTATCGACGGATCGGGCCAGTCAGCCGGGAGACCAGACCAGATCGGCTCGGTCCCGAGGCCGCTGATCGGCGACGTAGGCGTTCTCGCTGGGAATCCAGTCGGTCAGCCAGCGTTCCTGGCGGGCAGGCCCGTCGCGTCCGATGATGCGCGCTCGGCGGACTTCGGTGGGCACCTCGATCCAGATGGTGAAGTCCCAGGGCACCGGCAGGCGGACATCGGTCGCTGACACTCCCTCGACGATCACTGGCACGCCCACCGGGACCGAGTGCCATTCAGCACCGGCATCGGCATCGAAGTCCCAGCGTTGATAGCGACCCGGCCGGCCGGCCAGCAGTGGTTCGACGACCTGGCGTACGAAACGGTCCCGATCCCAGCCCGACAGACCGGGCCGAGCGAAGTCGTCGTTGTGGATGACCACCGCACCCGGCAAGGCGGCAGCGATCCGGGCCGCCAGCGTCGACTTGCCGGAACCGCCCAGTCCGTCGACCCCTACCCAACGGGTGCCGGACCCTGTCGCCGGGGTCGGTGCCGCAGCCAAGGCGGCGACGACCGCCGCTACCGGATCGTGCTGCTCAGGCATTGACTGACCTCACCTGCCGACCTCACCGTGCCGAACGGTTGTCGGCCTTGCTAGCGTCAGACTACGAGAGCCGATCATCGGCGAAACAGTCACTGGGCGGATCCGTCAGCGGATCCGGCCACAGGGCGAATCCGTACATCATTGAGGGAGAGTCGTGAGCACACCCGTCAAGGTCGCCGTCACCGGAGCAGCCGGTCAGATCGGCTACAGCCTGCTGTTCCGCATCGCCAGCGGATCGCTGCTGGGTCCTGACACCCCGGTGCAGCTGCGGCTGCTGGAGATCACCCCGGCCCTGAAGGCACTCGAAGGTGTCGTAATGGAGCTCGACGACTGTGCCTTCCCATTGCTCGCAGGGGTGGAGACCGGCGACGATCCCAATGTGGTCTTCGACGGCGCCAACATCGCGCTGCTGGTCGGCGCCCGACCACGGACCAAGGGCATGGAGCGGGGCGATCTGCTGGAGGCCAACGGCGCGATCTTCAAGCCGCAGGGCGCCGCGCTGAACGCGCATGCCGCCGACGACATCAAGGTGCTGGTCACCGGCAATCCGGCCAACACCAACGCCCTGATCGCCAAGAGCAATGCACCCGACATCCCCGCGGAACGGTTCAACGCGCTCACCCGATTGGACCACAACCGGGCCCTTGCCCAACTGGCTGCCAAGACCGGCAGCACCGTCAACGACATCACCAAGATGACGATCTGGGGCAACCATTCGGCCACGCAGTACCCGGACGTCTTCCACTCCGAGGTGAACGGCCGGAACGCCGCGGAACTGATCGACGATCAGGACTGGCTGGAGTCGACCTTCATCCCGACCGTGCAGCAGCGTGGCGCCGCAATCATCGCGGCTCGCGGCGCCAGCTCTGCGGCCAGCGCGGCGAACGCCACCGTCGACCACATGCGTGACTGGGTGCTGGGCACCCCCGAGGGCGACTGGGTGTCGATGGCGGTGCCGTCCGACGGCTCGTACGGGATCGCGGAAGGGATCATCACCAGCTTCCCCTGCACCACGGCCGGCGGCGCCTACAACATCGTTCAGGGGTTGGAGCTCAACGAGTTCTCTCGCGCCAAGATCGACGCCAGTGTCGCCGAGCTGCAAGGCGAGCGGGAGGCCGTGCAGGCCCTCGGCCTGGTCGAGTGACCTTCGGCCGAGCCGTCCCGATCCCACCGCTCGGACAAGCGGACACGACCAGCAGGATCGCCCCCACCGGTCCGGGAGACTAGGAGTCATGACCGAGAGCGGATCAGGACAGCGCGACGACCAGGGCCAAGTACCGGACCAACCTGGTCAAGCACCAGATGGCGACGACTACCGTCCCTCTGCCTCCTGGGAGACCAGCCGCGGCAACACCTGGGACAACACCAAACCGTACGAGAGCGGTCCGGCCGAGGGATCGTGGCCGACATATCCCAGCCAGGATCAACCACAGGGATACGGCTCCGCTGGCAGCTACGGTTCGGCTGGTGGCTACGGCTCGCCGACCGGCCAAGGCTCAGCGGGCAGCTACGGGTCTGCGAGCGGCTATGGATCTGCGGGAAGTTACGGCTCGGCAGGCAGCTACGGCTCAGCGAGTGATCCCTACGGTCAACCAACGGCCCCGTCTCAGCCGCCGTACGGTCAGCCTGGCTATGGCCAGCAACCGCCCCCGGGCTACGAGCAGCAACCGGGGTATGGGCAGCAATCGGCATACGGGCAGCAACCCTATGGGCAGCCGCCGGCGTACGGGGTCAACCCCTACCAACAGCCGGCCTACGGTCCATCGGGAGCCGTGCCGCCCAGCCACCCGCAGGCTAACACCGCGATGATCTTCGGGATCGTCGGTCTGGTCGCCCTGCCGACCACCTGCATAGGTTCGCTGTTGGGCATCGTCGCCATCGTGCTCGGCGGAAAGGCCCGTCGGGAGATCGACGCCTCGCCCGGCTATTGGAGCGGTCGCTCCCAGGCCACAGCCGGCTGGGTGATGGGCATCATCGCCGTCGTCGCCTTCGTACTGTTCGTCGTGCTCCTGATCGTGCTCGCCGCCGGCGGCTATCTAGACTCCTGACACTCTCTTAGGAAGACCCGCCATGACCGAGCCCAACCAGCCGCACTCCTACGACTCCGCACCCGGGCCTCAGCCTGGCTACCAGCAGCAGCCCTACCCTCCCGTGCCCCAGGGCGGCGGCTACGTCCAACCGTACGCTTACCTGCCCGAGCACCCACAGGGCAACGTGATCCTGGTACTCGGCATCGCCGGGTTCCTCGCCCCGATCTGTGCGCCGATCGCGTGGTATCTGGGCAGCAAGGTCCAGAAGGAGATCGCGACCAGCGGTCAGCACTACTCCAACGAGCAGAGCATCAGCATCGGCAAGATCATGGGGATGGTCTTGAGCATCCTGACGCTCGTCGGCATCGCGCTGACGATCATCTTCATGATCATCATGGTGGCGGGCTTCGGCATCTTCGACCTGGCCAACAACTGATTCGACAGAGCCGGGACAAGCAGTCACCGCAGCAGGCAAGCGCCTTGAGAAAGGACCACGCGCCCACCATGACGACTACCTTCGACGATGACCTGATCTCGCTGCGACGGCGCCTCCACCAGATCCCGGAGGTGGGTCTCCTCCTGCCCGAGACTCAGGCGACGGTGCTGGAGGCGCTCGCCGGACTGGACCTGGAGATCTCCACCGGAATAGCGCTCTCGTCGGTCGTGGCGGTGTTGCGCGGCACCGCCACCGACCGTACCGATCGCGTTGTCCTCCTCCGCGGCGACATGGATGGCCTCCCGGTGGTGGAGAACTCCGGCGAGCCGTTCGCCGCGCTCGGCGAGACCATGCACGCCTGTGGCCACGACCTGCACACTGCCGGTCTGGTCGGCGTGGCCCGGCTGCTGGTCGAACGGCGCGCAGAGCTACGCGGCGATGTGGTCTTCATGTTCCAGCCGGGCGAGGAGGGCTGGGACGGAGCCGGCGCAATGATCGCCGAGGGCGTGCTGACCGCGGCCGGACGGCGGGCCGACGCGGCGTACGGGCTGCACGTCATCGCCAACGCCATTCCGCACGGCGTCGTCACCACCCGGCCCGGAACATTGATGGCGGCCTCGTCGGGACTCTATGTCACCGTGCACGGTGCCGGCGGTCACGGCTCGCGACCGCACGCGGCAGCCGACCCGATCGTCGTGGCGGCCGAGATGGTCACCGCACTGCAGACGATGGCGACCCGGCAGTTCGATCTGTTCGACCCAGTGGTGGTCACGGTCGGCACCTTCCACGCCGGCACTCGACGCAACATCATCCCCGAGACGGCCACCTTCGAAGCGACGATCCGGACGCTGTCGGAGTCTCATGTCGCCACCATGGAGAAGGCGACCGTGCGACTCTGCGAGCAGATCGCCGCTGCCCACGGCTGCCGTGCCGAGGTCAGGTTCGAGCCGGAGTATCCGCTGACCGTGAACGACGCCGCCAAGACTGCTTTCGCACTGGAGGTCGCCGCCGACCTGGTCGGCGCAGACCGGGTCGAGCTACTCGAGTTCCCAGAGCTGGGGTCGGAGGACTTCAGCCGGGTGCTGGCCGAGGTGCCCGGCTGCTACCTGTTCGTCGGCGCTTGCCCCACCGATCCGATGACTGCGCCGGGGAACCACGCACCCGGCGCTCGGTTCGACGATGCTGTGCTCGGCGACTGTGCACGGCTGCTCGCGGAGCTGGCGGTCCGCGAGCTGGCGGCCGGCTGACCTGCTGCCCGCCCACCTCACTCGGGCAGGTGACAGACCGCTTCGACGTTGTTGCCGTCCGGGTCGCGGACGAACGCGCCGTAGTAGGTGTCGTGGTATTCCGGCCACAGCCGCGGCTCGTGCAGCACCTCCGCGCCGAGCGCGGTGGCGGCCTCGAAGAACGCCCGCACGCTGGCCCGATCGGGTGCGCTGAAGGCGAGGTGAGACTCCCGGAACCCCTCACCGGAGTCGAACTCCCCGATCCAGAAGTCCGGGTGACCAGGCTTTCCGTAGCCGATCGCCACCCCGAAGTCCATCTGCCGGGAGGCGCCGAGCGTGCCGAGCACGCTGTCGTAGAAGCTGGCGCTGGCCGCGAGGTCGGCGCACTGAATACCGAAGTGATCGATCATACGAGGATCCTGACACCCGCCACTGACAGTGTCTTCGTCACTCGCTGTGAGGCTGCGCTCCCTAGGACTCCGTCTTCCCTCCTCGCTCGCAAGACGAAGAACGTGTCTTGCTCCCTCGTCAGTCCAGACGGAGCCCTCGCTCCGCCTCACGGTCGCTCGCGACGGGTCATCACTCGCTGTGACAGGTCATCACCCGGGACGGGGCTATTGGCCCCGGCTCCACTCGTCCTAGGAGCCGTACACCTGTTCCCAGGTCGCAGCGGGCACCAGGGCTCGCAGTGCGCCGTACACGTCACCGTTCGTGACCACCGTGGTACGCCGCCGCAGGGTGTGGCCGTCGCTGCCGGCGAGCTCGGCGGTGACCACGGCTGAGCCAGGCGGCGGCTCGTCCACCTGATCCGCCGCCGCCAACGAGGTGCAGGCCGCCGTCGCCAGTGCCGGATCGGCGACGAAGTCCGCTGACCACCGCTGCGACGCCCCATAGCCGGGGGTGACCTCGAAGCGCCCACGGTCACCGTCGAGCGTGATCGTCCACTCGACGTGATAGGGCGGCGGCACCGAACTGCCGTAATAGCTGACTGAACCGACCACAGGTCCATGGCAAGCTCGATCGGCCTCCGCACAGGCGCCCGCCAAGAGCGGCACCAACAGCACAGCGAGAACTACGAACCGAAGCGGTCGAATGCTCACCTGCGGACGATATGGCCCGATGGGGTCAACGGCCCCAGGGTAGGACAGCACGGACCCGGCCACCGCCGGCCGTTGGTCGGGCGACCAGTGAACCGCCGAGCTCCTCTGCCCGGGTCCGCATCGACTCCAGCCCGACGCCGGGCTGCCACACCCCCGCGAACGCCGCCCCATCCCCGTCATCGATCACCTCGACCACCAAACCATCGGCCTCGGCGTCCAGCAGCACGGTCGCGCGGTTGGCAAGGCTGTGCCGTACCACGTTGGCGATGGCCTCGACCCCGATCCGGTAGGCCGCGATCTCGACAGCTGCCGGGATCTCAGCCGGCAGCTCTCGGACGACGAACTCCACCACGAGCGGGCGGTCCGCCGCACCGATCAGTGTGTCGGCTTGCCGCCGCAGCGCCTCGGCCAGGCCGAGGTCGTCGAGTGCAGCAGGGCGCATCCCGTACGAGAGCCGACGTACCTCCTCGACGGCACGCACGATGTCAGTGCGGAGTGCCAGCAAGACCTGATCCGCCTCGGTGGGGTTGTCCCGCACCAGATTGCGGCTGGCATCAACGGCATACACCAGACTCGACAACCGCGGTCCGAGCCCGTCATGCAGGTCACGCCGCAACTGCCGACGCTCCTCCGCCCGGGCCGTCGCGCTCTGCTCCCGCGCGGCCTGCAGGTCAACGGCCAACAGCTCGGATCGGATCATCTCCGACAGCAGCGGCGCGATCGCCTGCAGCAGGCGGCCATCATCGGGACTCAACGCGTCATCCCCGTCTCGAAGCCCGACCACCAACCGCGCCCGGTGCCCGTCCACTCCGAGATCGATGGCCACCGCCGGCTCGGCCGGAACGCCTACGACGGCGGTGGGCTGCCCGTCGACCTCGAGTCGTAGGTACGGCAGGTTCGCGGTCGTGGCGACCACCGCCAGGCCAGCCTGGGTCCCGCGATCGATGCGGTCGAGGATGCCGGATGCCATGGCCCACGGGTTGGCGCGATGTCCCAGCACCAGCACGGTCAGCCCGGCACGGAGCCGTCGGACCAGCAAGGGCATGGTAAGAGCCAGCGCCATGGCGGTCACGGTCGTGTACGTGACCGAAGGCGGACCAGAGGTCAGCTCGGCCAGTGCGCCGAGACCGGCAAAGGCCGCCAGGTACGCGATCGCTGCCACTACCAGAACCACGACGTGCACCAACACCCGCCGAGGGTCGGCACCCAGCCGCGACCGGGCGATGATCATGCTGGCCGGCACCGCAAGCACACTGAGCATCGCCGCTGCCCTTGCCATCGGGCCGAGCACGATCATCTCGGCCACAGCCCAGCCGAGCGCCAGGATGCCCAGGCCGACCGCCACCCAGATCATTGTGCGTCGGTCGGCCCCCGGGCGACGGTCGATCACCCACCAGACCCACACCACCACCGCACCCGGGATGATCCAGCCGGCGGCAACGACGGCCGAGGGCCCCTTCACCCAGGCGAGCACCCCGCTCGTCGCGATCACCGCAAGCAGCGCCACCTGGACCCACCGCGACCGGTACGTCGCTGTGTGCCGGGTCGACTCGCACCGTGGGAACAGGACGACCGAGCCCGCCAGCAGCGCGGCCGCGAGGATCAGCATGGTCTGCCGACCGGCTGAGAATGCGGCGGCGATCATGGCTGCACCGGCGAGGAACTGGCCGACGCCGGCCCAGCGGGAACCACGCGCCAGCCAGCCACCGAGACCGAGCAGACCCAGCCCAGCCAGCAGCATTGACAGCGTGATCGCGCCGATCACGACCGACCGAGTCCGTGTTGCCGGGCCATGATCATCGCTTGGGCCCGATCAGCCACACCCAGCTTGGCGAAGATCGCCGTGAGGTTGTTGCTGACCGTCTTCGGGCTCAGATAGAGGCGCTCGGCGATGGTGGCCGTGCGCAAGCCATCCGCCACCAGAGCGAGGATCTCCCGTTCCCTTGTCGTGAGAGCGGGAAACGACGCACTGTCCGCGATCGGCTCCAACATTCGCTCGGCCATGCCCGGACTCAGCACCGTCTGGCCGTTCGACACCGAGGCGATGGCAGCAACGATGTCCTCCTGGCCCGCCTCCTTGAGCAAGTAGCCCCGAGCTCCCGCCCGCAACGCGCGGCGGAGCGCGTCATCGTCGTCCGACATGGTCAAGACCAGCACCGCGACCTCGGGCTGGGCCGCCCGGATCCGACGGGTGGCCTCCACCCCGCCGGTCCCGGGCATCGCCAGATCCATCAGCACGACGTCCGGTCCGAGCAACCGACACTCCCGTACGGCAGTCTCCCCGTCGGCAGCCTCACCGACCACCTCCAGCCCGTCGATCGTCCCGAGCAACAGTCGCAGGCCACTGCGAACCACCGGGTGGTCGTCGACTACGAGGACGCGGGTAGGCGGGCGCATGGTGCAAGCCTCTCGCGAGCCGTCATGTGACTTCGGTGAGGATCGTGTTGCGCACTGCCCGACGCGATCGCAGCCAGTGTCCCAAGCAGACCAGAGCAGAGCCCATGAGCAATATCGACACCGTGACCAGGCCGTACGAGAGTGGGAACTCGCCTGGACGGAACGCGGCGAACTCACCCGGCCCGAGCGAGGCCAGCAGCAGATAGAGGGTCTGGAAGGTGAACGCCCATAGATAGCCGACGGCATAGATCACGAATGCCGCGGTCCTCGACCGGACGACATAGCCGAGCGGCAACGCGAGGAGCAGCGTGACGATGGCGATCATCCGAAGCTCGCCTCATTCTGCGCTATCACTCTGCAGCGCCCTGTTGGTCGGCGTCAGCATCAGCCCGATCGCCAGCAGTGACACCAAGATGCCCGCCGCGACCAGGAGCCGAACCGCAGCCGGCACCGGAGCGAAGAACGCCGGCAATGCCGTCAGCAGGATCAAGATCAGGGCACCCGCGGCGACACGGAGCGCGGCTCGCGAGCGTCGTACCAGCCCTAGGATCAACGCCGCCGACCCGATCACGCCGAGCACGAAGTCGGCGATCAGTACCGCGTACGGGGCACCAATCTCATCGGGCGATGGTGGTGTGGGGATGTCGATCACCTGTAGCAACAGCATCAGCCCGCACAGGCCGGCGCCGATCTTCTGACGTAGTGTGAGGTGAGTCATCGGTCCTCCTTCGATCACTGTGGAGCACCAGAGTCCCGCTGACGACATCCCGGGCACCAGGGAAGAGCTTCCCGACAACCCTCCTCGCACTACCCGAGCGGTCAGCCGAGCCGTCCCGGAGGAACCACGATCGACAAGGCGATGATGGCGGCCCCGCCCAGACCGAGCAACGCCACGTCGAACAGCTTGCTGCGCACGTGCAGCAGGCCAGCATCCCGGCTGGGCAGTGCACCGCGTACGACGCCTCCGACCAGCAACGAGACGCCGATGATGAGGCAACCGAGACGCCAGGTCTGCTCGCCGATCACCGCGACCACCAGACCCGCCGCGACACCGAGCAGCACCCCCAGCAGCGGCCACAGACGCAGACTGCGGCTCACCGGGTGTCGAACGCGGGCCATGTCGGTAGTCCTTCAGCCCTGCAGGAGGGCCTCGGCCCGCTCGACCACGTTGGTCAGCAGCATGGCCCGGGTCATCGGCCCGACCCCGCCCGGCATCGGCGCGATCCAGGAAGCCACCTCGCGTACCGAGGGATCAAGGTCACCGACCAGCCCGGAATCGGTACGCGTGATCGCGACATCGACACACACCGCACCAGGCTTGACCATCTCGCCGGTGACCAGACCGGGCCGCCCGGCCGCAGCCACGACGATGTCCGCGATCCGAGTGTGCGCGTCCAGATCGACCGTTCCCGTGTGGCACAAGGTCACCGTGGCGTTCTCGCTCTTGCGGGACAGCAACAAGCCGAGCGGCCGGCCGACCGTGGTGCCCCGACCGATGATGCAGACGTCGGCACCCGCCAGCGGGATGCCGTAGTGCCGCAGCAACTCGACGATGCCCCGCGGCGTACACGGCAGCGGCGCCGACTCCCCCAGCACCAGCTTGCCGAGGTTGACCGGGTGCAATCCGTCGGCGTCCTTGTCCGGGTCGATCAGGCCCAGCGCCCGGTTCTCGTCCAGCCCACCGGGCAGCGGCAGCTGCACGATGTAGCCGGTGCAGGCCGGATCGGCGTTCAGCTGCTCGATCTCGGCATCGAGTTCTGCCTGGCTCACCGAGGCCGGCAGGTCTACCCGGATCGAGGCGATCCCGACCTGCGCGCAGTCACGGTGTTTGCCGGCCACGTACGCCTTGCTGCCGGGGTCATCGCCGACCAGCACCGTACCCAGTCCAGGGGTGATGCCTCGCGCGGCCAGGGCCGCCACCCGCTTCGTCAGATCAGCTTTGATGGTGGCAGCAAGTGCCTTGCCGTCCAGGACCTGCGCAGTGGCGTGTGTTGTCTGAGCAGTGGCCTGAGTCGTCATGGTGCTGCTTCCTTCGGGGTCAGTCGTCGAGATTCAGTGAAAGAAGTGCCGGGCACCGGTGAGGTACATGGTCACCCCGGCCGCCTTGGCTGCCTCGACCACTTCGGCGTCGCGCACCGAGCCGCCCGGCTGGACGATGGCGCTGATCCCGGCATCGATCAGGATCTGGGGCCCGTCGGCAAACGGGAAGAACGCGTCCGAAGCAGCCACCGAGCCGGCCGCCCGATCACCGGCCCGCTCGACCGCGAGCCGACACGAGTCGACCCGGTTGACCTGGCCCATGCCGACGCCCACCGACGCCCCGTCCTTGGCGAGCAGGATGGCGTTGGACTTGACCGACCGGCAGGCCCGCCAGGCGAACTCCAGGTCGGCGAGCACCGCCTCGGAGACGGGCTCGCCGGACACCAACTCCCAATTGACGCTCGCGTCATGGTCGTCGTGGACCGCGTCGACGGTCTGCATCAACAGCCCGCCCGAGATCCGACGGGTCTCGACGCCGCCGCGGCGCAGCGGCTCGACCACCAGGATTCGGATGTTCTTCTTGGCCTGCAGCACTTCCGCCGCACCGTCGTCGTACGCCGGCGCCGCGATCACCTCGGTGAACACCTCGGCGACCTGCCGCGCCATGGCCACGCTGACCGGCCGGTTGGTCGCGATCACCCCGCCGAACGCCGAGACCGGATCGCAGGCGTGTGCCCGGGCATGTGCCTCGGCGATGTCGTTCCCGATCGCGATGCCGCACGGATTGGCGTGTTTGATGATCGCGACCGCGGGCGCGTCGAAGTCGTACGCGGCTCGTCTGGCGGCGTCGGTGTCGACGTAATTGTTGTACGACATCTCCTTGCCATGCAGCTGCTTCGCCGTGGCCAGTCCGCCGGGGAAGGCCCCGTCGACGTAGAGGGCCGCCCGCTGGTGAGGGTTCTCCCCGTACCGCAGCACCGCGGACTTGTTCCAGGTCGCGCCGACCCAGGCGGGGAAACCCGTCCCGCCGCTGGTGTCGGTGACCACATTGCCCATCCAGGAGGCGACGGCGACGTCATAGCTGGCGGTGTGCACGAAGGCGGCGGCGGCCAGCGCCTGTCGCTCGGCCAGGGTGAAGCCACCGTGCGCGAGGGCGGCCTGCAGCTGCCCGTACTGCTCGGGCGAGGTGATCACGGCCACCGAGGCATGGTTCTTGGCTGCACCGCGCACCATCGACGGCCCGCCGATGTCGATCTGCTCGATCGTCTCCTCCTGGCTCGCCCCGGCGGCGACGGTGTCGACGAACGGATAGAGATTGGAGACCAGCAGGTCGAACGGCGCGACACCGAGCTCGGCGAGCTGGGCATTGTGCGACTCGAGCCGGGTGTCCGCCAGCAGACCCGCGTGCACCTTCGGGTGCAGGGTCTTCACCCGGCCGTCCAGGCACTCCGGGAACCCGGTCAGCTGTTCCACCTGCGTGACCGGGATGCCCGCCTCGGCCAGCGTCCGCGCGGTCGTCCCGGTGGACACGATCTCTACCCCGGTCCCAGCCAGGGCCAAGCCCACCTCGACCAGCCCGGTCTTGTCGTAGACCGAGACCAAGGCGCGCTTGATCGGCCTCCGATCAGCTGCTGCCTGCTCCGCATGACGGTCGTGCTCGGTCGTGCTCATGAGGTCCTGTCTGTCGCTCTTGGGTTGATCGCTTTGAGGTTCATCGCGTGGTGACTGTCGGTGCCCGGGAATCGCTCCACTGCACCCGTCGACCCTCCAGCCGCCACTCGCCGGTAGCCAGTCGACGGGTGGTCTCCACGAGCAGTCGGCGCTCGGCGACCTTGATCCGCTCGTGCAGCGTCTCGACGGTGTCATCGTCGACCACCTCGACAGCGGCCTGATCCAAGATCACGCCGGTGTCCACCCCGGAGTCTATGAGGAACACCGTCGCGCCGCTGACCTTCACCCCGTACGCCAGCGCATCCCGCGGCCCGTGCATGCCGGGGAAGGACGGCAGCAGCGCCGGATGGGTGTTGATGATGCGGCCGTCGAAACGCTCCAGGAACGCTTCCCCGACCAGCTTCATGAAACCGGCGCTGATCACCAGGTCCGGTTGGTAGGCCGCCACCAGTTCGGTCAACTCGGCGTCCCAGGCGACCCGGTCGCTGCCCTTCCGATAGGGGTGGACAAAGCTCGGCACGTCGTACGCGGCAGCCCGCTCCAGACCCGCGATCCCCACGCGGTCGGAACCCACCGCGACGACCTGCGCCCCGTACGCCGGATCGGCGCAGGCCTCCAGCAGTGCCTGCAGCAAGGTGCCGGAGCCGGAGATCAGGACGACCAGCCGAGCGGGCGAAGAAGGCACGCCGAACACCCTACCGATCCGGAGCGAGTTCGACCCAGTCAGCCGATCTGCTGGGTCGGTTCGTCGGCGCCTTCGTCATCATCGTCGGCCGAATCCGCGGTGGCAGCGTTGATCGGGGGTCGACTCCGATGGGTTAGTGCCACCGTCTCCTCGTCGGTGTGCTCCGGCTCGTTCTCGGAGCGCTTCGGCCTCTCGACACCTGACGGGTCAGCGACCTTCTTCGATTCGCCCGATCCCTTGGCGGCGACAGGGGCAGCCGTGACCCGGGCGGTCCGGCGGCGCCACAGACCGAGCACCAGGCCACACAGTGCCCCGGACAGACCCATGGTCGAGGTCGCCATCACCAGCACCGGCACCAGCTCGGGGCCCACCCCGCTCAGCAGATCGGAGCCCAGATCGCCGCTGGTCGCCCAGGCGACCACGCTGAAGGCGCCACCGGCGAGCACGCCGGACAGTCCACCGACCAGGGCTGTCTCGTCATAGCGCGCCGACGGCCGGGCCAGCACCACCAGCGTCGCCGCGACCGCTCCGGCCGCCACGCCGAGAGCGAGCCACCACAGATGCGAGACGCTGCCCGGTCCGACGTCTGGCACCGCCGCCAGCATCGGGATGGACGGCAGGGCGCCCAGCTCGGTAGCAGCCGGCGAGACGATGGAGCCATTGCCCAGGGTGAACCCCGGACCGAGCGCATAGCAGGCGGCCCAGACGACCGCGTTGGGTGCGTACGCGAGTTGGCCGACCAGCAACGCCACATTGCCGACGATCCCCGCATCGAGCGCGGTCAACAGCGCCGTCACCCGATCGAGGTTGACCACCAGGCCGATGGCCAGCACCGCCGCACCACCCGCGAACATCACCAGCAAGGCCGCGATCACCGCCCGCGGCACGGCTCGGGACCAAGCCGGCCAGGCACCGGTCGGCCAAGTCTGCCGGGCGTGACAGCAGCCCCAGGCTGCGGCCACCGGAACGACGACGAGCATCACCATGCCGGACCGCAGCGCCGGCCAGGGGCCACCGGCAAGCAGTGCCACCCCGAGCAGGGGCACCAGATAACTGAGAGTCGCGATGATGCAGACCATCGGCGTCACCGTCGGAGAGCCAGCCGGCCCTTGTCTGGCCGCATAGCCGGCGGTCCGAGCCACCAACCACGCCACCAAACCGGTGATACCCCAGGGGATCAGCGTCACCGACGCGGAACCGAGAGTCGCGCCACCGCCATTGGCCAACAGCCAAAGCTGGGTGCCGGCGCTCAGCGCCTGCCCGAGTGTCCCGGGCTCGGCAGCCAGCCAGCCGACCACCACCAGGCCGGTCACCAGGACCCACCCCGAGAGCACACTGATCAGACCGGCACCGGCGGCCAGGGTCATCCAGGCCAGGGTGGGCAACTCGGTCGGGCCGGCGGACCCGATCACGACGGTCGGCTCGGTCGCGGCGAGATCGATGTCACCGCGGAGCCGGTGCGTCGCGGACTCGCCGCGGTTCCGACGCGGAGACAGCAAGGAAGCCATAGCGCCTCCCATGCTCGCCCAGGCCTGTGCTTCGGCCCCTCCGGACACGCCCACGGCAGGTAAAGTCATCGTGTTTGTGCCGTCGCGTACGGCGTGTCGGGCTCAGTCGGCACCCAAGGCGATCGGCGACCACCGAGCAGGAGACAACCTCAGCATGTCCGCAGACGATCCCGAGACGCCCCGGCCAGAAGACGCCCGGGGTGAGGAGCCGGAGACGGCCACGGACTCGTCGACGGCTGATCAGCAACCCGCGACGTCGGCCACCGACCCAGCTGTCGACGCAGTTGCCGACACCGGCGACACCGGCGACACTGCCGACACCGGCGACGACAACGATCAGGAGCTCACCCGGCCGCTCTATCGGGACGAGGCCACACCGGCCGGCGCTGCGCCCTCCTCGGATTCAGCTTCCTCCGACGATGACGAGGACGGACCGGGAGATGAGAGTTCCGAGCTGATCGAGACGACCGCGGAGTCGACCCCGTCCGATTCGCGGCCGCGTTCCGAGCTCTCCGACGAGACCACGATCTTGAGCCGCGCCCGAGCGCACAAGCGCAGCCAGATCGAACGCGACCCCGACGAGACCACCTTGCTCCCCCGCACCGCGGGCGGAAGCAGGGTCCGCCGACGAGACGACAGCGATAACGACTACGACGATGACATCGAGGCCGACCCGAAGGCGGACCGTCGCCGGTTGCTGCTGATGATCGGCGCCGTGGCGGTAGTGGCGATCCTCGGCCTACTGGCCGGGTACGCCATCATCAAGACCACGTCTCAGCCCGTCGCGGCTCCCGGTTCAGCCACCAGCGCACCGCCGGACCCCGATGCGCCGCCGACCGGGGACACCACGAGTTCGGCCAACACGGCTCTGATCACCGACCAGATGCTGCTCACCGACACCGATGCCGCGACGCTGGACAGCAAACGCACCTGGAAGGTCGCGCTCACCCAGCGTGGCAGCTCACCGGACTCGCCGCACCATCCCGCCTGCCTGTCCGTCGATGTCACCAAGGGGGCGCCGACCCCGCAGCAATCCGTGCTCCGACTGCTCAGCAGCAACGGCTCGAACTCACCGGCAGTTCTGCACCAGGCAACCGCGTACGGCACACCTGAGGAAGCCGCCCAGGCGTACGCGTACGCCTCCCGCGCTCTCGGCGACTGCGCGATGACCGGAGCCTGGGTGACCGCCGGGCATTTGATCGGCGGAGTGGGCGATCAGGCCACCGCGGTCACGATCCAGGTGCTGGGCGGCGACGCCCCCGAGTACCGCACCGTGGTGCTGACCCGCACCGGTCTCGTCGTGGACGTGGTCGACGTCGCCAAGCCCGACGAGGCAGTCTCCGCCACGCGGGTGGCCAAGGTGGCCGGCGCCATCGTCGACACCCAGTGCCAAGCCGCTGGCGGCGCCTGCTCCGATGAACCAGAGGCCCAGGACGGACCGCCCCCGTTGGGTGGAGACAAACCGGGCTTTCTGGCTTCGGGAGATCTGCCGCCGATGGGCGCGGACCTGACCCGCTGGGCCGGCACGACGCCCGGCGAGCCCGACAGCAACGTGCTGCTCGGCAGCGGCTGCGAGATCGTCAACTGGACGAAGGTGCCGGCCGAGGACCGCAGCCACCGGACGTACCTGTTGGCCGATAGCGCCAGCCGATTCGGACTCGACCAGGTGATCATCACCAACAAGGACGAGCAGACCGCCACCGCACTGGCGACCAAGGTCAAGGACGGCTGGACAAGCTGCCACGATCGCAAGCTGACGGCCACCATCACGCCGATCCGAGAAGTCTCCGGCCCCGGCGCCAAGAGCATGGACGTCAAGGGTTGGACGACCGAGGTCACCCAGAAGAGCAGCGACGACGCCACCACGAAGTACCGCGTCGGCATCGTCACCGCCGGCACCAAGGTGGTCTTCTTGTTCCTCAACCCGCAGGACACCCTCGACCTCACCAGCGATCAGTTCGACACCGTCGCCGTACGCGCCGGCCAGCGAACCACTCAGGTCAACTGAGCCGACTCGGCGACTCGCACCATATGCGCGGCCCCTGACGCGCGTCCCCTAGTGGCGCATCCCCTGATCGAGCGCCCCTGATCGACTTCGCACCATTTCCGGCTACTCCGCACCAAGCACGCGGGGTGCGAAGTTGCATCAGTTGGTGCTAAGTGGGGATTGGGGTGGTGTGACCTGCGGTCGCCGGTCCGGCTGGCGCCGCCGGGCCACCGACGACCACCAGTTGCGGGTGCACGGGGTACGTCTTGCGCCGCGGGGCCACGAACGATCGTCAACCGGGCGTACACGGCGTACACCTCGCGCCACCGGGCCACGAACGACCGCCGACCGGGCGCACACGGGGTACACCTCGCTCCGCCACAGATGAGCGCAGGAGCGGCGACTCCTGGCTCTGTCAGGTGGAATCGCTGATCGAGAAGGAGGCAAGGCACCTTTTCACGGCCGAAAGGGTCGGGTGGCCCGGAGGGATTGCACCTCCGGGCTCCTACCGATCCGTACGTGACAGTCTCCCGCCGTACGGCTCTTGTTGCTCTGGTCATCGGGTAGCCGGGATACCCGGGCCCGGCACCGGATCACCGAGTCGAAATTGGAGGTGCAACCGGACAGAGTCCGTCGTAGGGTGGAGCGAACGAGCCGACCGGAGTGACCGGTCGTGGAGCCCTGGAAGGAGGCCAGCAGATGCGAGGAACACGTGTGTCCCTGTCCTGCTGCCCACTTCTGAAGGGATCCACCTTTGCTCGCGCGTACGCTCAACCTCGGCATTCTCGCCCACGTCGACGCCGGTAAGACCACACTCACCGAACGACTGCTGCACCATTCCGGAGTCATCGACCAGCCCGGATCGGTCGATGCCGGCACCACCGCGACCGACACGCTCGCCCTCGAACGCCGCCGCGGCATCACCATCAAGGCGGCGGTCGTCTCGTTCCCGCTCGACGGGATGCGCGTCAATGTCCTCGACACCCCGGGTCACCCGGACTTCATCGCCGAGGTCGAGCGGGTCCTCGGCGTGCTGGACGGCGCGGTGCTCGTGCTGTCGGCCGTCGAGGGCGTGCAGCCGCAGACCAGGATCTTGATGCGTGCGCTCCAGCGGCTCCGGGTGCCGACGCTGGTGTTCATCAACAAGATCGACCGGCGTGGGGCTGACGTCGACGCCACCGTGGCTGCGATCAGGCGTCGGCTGGTCCGCAATGTGCTGCCGATGGGTCACCTCGAGCGGGTGGGCAGCAAGGCGGCGACCTTCAGCGCCTACCGCAGCGACGACCGAGCCTTCCGGGACCGAGAGACCGCGGCGCTCGCCGAACACGATGATGCGCTGCTGGCGGGCTTCGTCGAGGGCCGGCTCGGATCCGGCGAACAACTGCGCTCGGAGCTCGCGGCGCAGACCAGGGCCTGCATGCTGTATCCCACCTATGCGGGATCGGCGGTGACCGGATCCGGTGTTTCGGAGCTGATGGACGGGATCGCCACCCTGCTGCCGCCCGTCCTGCCAACGGCCACCCCGGACTCCGTCGATGGTCCGCCGTGCTCCGACCAGCCGTCAGGCCGAGTGTTCAAGATCGAACGCGGCGGGGCGGGCGAGAAGGTCGCCTACGTACGGCTGTTCTCCGGATCTCTACGCCCCCGCAGCCGGCTCGACCTGCCAGATGGTCGCGTCGGCAAAGTGACGAGTCTGCAGCTGTTCGACCAAGGACGCTGGCTGCGCACCAGCAGCATCGGACCCGGGCAGATCGGGCGCGTGACCGGCCTGTCGACCGGACGAGTCGGGGACGGCTTCGGCGGTGCCAAGACCGACGAGCACCACTTTGCGCCGCCGACGCTGGAGGCGTCGGTCGTGGCGATCGACGAAAGCCAAGGTCCGGCACTCCGGGCCGCCTTGGCCGAGCTGTCCGACTCCGATCCGCTGATCGCGGCCCGTGCCGACGACGACGGCCAGGCGACCGTGTCCCTGTATGGGAGGGTCCAGCAGGAGGTGATCGCCAGCACGCTTGCCGAGGAGTACGGGATCGCGGTGCGGTTCACCGATGCCAGCGTGCTGCACGTCGAACGCCCGCGGGCCGCCGGCGCGGCTGTCGAGCGGCTGAACACGGACTCGAATCCCTACCATGCGACGATCGGGCTGACCATCGCGCCAGGTTCGCCTGGGTCCGGTCTGACCTTCCGGTCCACCGTCTCGGCCCGCGACATGCCGCTGTACCTGTTCAAGAATGCGACAGCCTTCCAGGCAGCGATCGAGCGGCATGTCAGCGATGCACTGGCGGCGGGTCTGTACGGTTGGCGCGTCACCGATTGCGTGGTCACCCTGGATCACTGCGGCTACAGCGTCGCCGACGGCCCGCCGTCACGGCGAGGGCCGACCAGCACGGCGTACGACTATCGCCAGCTGACCCCGATCGTGGTCCGTCAGGCCCTGGAGCGGGCCGGCACCATCGTCTGCGAGCCGGTGCTGCGGGTCTCGCTCGAGATTCCCCGGGACGCCATCACCGCGGTCCAGCGGCTGGTCACCCGCTGGGGTGCGGAGGTGACGGCGCAGACCACGGGCTCCGACCTCAGCCAGCTCGAGGTACGCCTGGTGTCCACCCGGCTGCACGAGCTCCAGCTGCAACTGCCCGACCTCACCGGAGGCGAAGGGGTGCTGGAGTCACGTTTTGACTCCTTCGAGTCCGTGCACGGCGCTCCACCGGTTCGCCGCCGTGGGTAGGACACCTCGGAATCTCCGACAGGTCAGTGCACGCGATCCAGGTGCACCAGTGCCACCAGCAGGGCGCCGAGGGACTCGTTGTCGGTGATCTCGCCGGCCTTGATCATGGCCAGCAGGTCGGGCACCGCCACCAAACGGACGCCAGAGATCCCCTCCGCCTCCTGATCCGCGCCACCGACCGGTCGGAGCCCACGGGCCACGACCACCCGACCAGGCGCATCGGACACCCCGTTCAATGAGTAGACCGGCCCGAGATCGACCAGCGACTCGGCGGCCAGGCCGGTCTCCTCACGCAACTCGCGTCCGGCCGCCACCAACGGGTCCTCGCCGTCCGTACCGCCGGCCGGCACCTCCAGCGACAGCCCACCGATGGTGTAGCGGTCAACCTCGACCAGCACGATCTCGCCCGCCTCGGTCACCGGCACCACAAACACCGCCGGCGAGCGGACCTCGACCACGCCGTACACCCCGGGCGATCCATCCGGTCTCAGGACGGCGTCCTCGCGGACCCGGATCCAGGCGTTCTCGTACGCCACCCGTGACCGGAGTCTCTGCCAACCCATGGCCGCTCAGCCTTGGGTCATGATCTCCCGCATCAGCTCGGCGGTCTCGCTCGGCGTCTTGCCCACCTTCACTCCGGCCGCCTCGAGGGCTTCCTTCTTGGCCGCCGCGGTGCCGGAGGAGCCGGACACAATGGCGCCCGCGTGGCCCATCGTCTTGCCCTCGGGGGCGGTGAAGCCGGCCACATAGCCGACCACCGGCTTGGTCACGTTGGCCTTGATGAACTCGGCCGCCCGCTCCTCCGCGTCGCCGCCGATCTCACCGATCATCACGATCGCGTCGGTGTCCGGGTCGTCCTGGAACGCCTGCAGGCAGTCGATGTGGGTGGTGCCGATCACCGGGTCACCGCCGATGCCGACCGCGGACGAGAAGCCGATGTCACGCAGCTCGTACATCATCTGGTACGTCAGCGTGCCCGACTTGCTCACCAGCCCGATCCGACCGGCCTTGGTGATGTCGGCCGGAATGATGCCGGCGTTGGACTGCCCGGGCGAGATCAGCCCTGGGCAGTTCGGCCCGATCAGCCGGGTCTTCGACCCCGCCGCCAGCGTGTAGAACTCGGCCGAGTCCTTGACCGGCACGCCCTCGGTGATCACCACCGCGAGCGGGATCCCTGCCTCGATGGCCTCGACCACCGCACCCTTGGTGAACTTGGCCGGGACGAAGATGACCGTCACGTTCGCGCCGGTGGCCTCGACGGCCTCCGCCACGGAGTTGAACACCGGAACGGACTTCTGCTCGAACTCGACCTGCTGGCCACCCTTGCGGGGCGTCACGCCGCCGACGATGTTGGTGCCGGAGGTGAGCATCCGCTGGGTGTGCTTGCGGCCCTCGGAGCCGGTCATGCCCTGGACGATGACGCGGGAGTCGGAATTGAGGAAGATCGACATGTCAGTTCGTCCCTTCAGCCTGCAGCCAGCTCGGCAGCCCGGCGGGCCGCACCGTCCATCGTGTCCACCTGCTCCAGACCCGGCAGCTTCGCCTCGGTCAGGATCTGCCGGCCCAGATCGGCGTTGTTGCCGTCCAGCCGGACCACCAGCGGCACGTCGACGTGCTCGTCCTTGGCGGCCAGCAGCTCGAAGGCCTGGACGATCCCGTTGGCGACCGCATCGCAGGCAGTGATGCCGCCGAACACGTTGACGAAGACGCTCTTCACCTGCTCGTCGCCGATGATGATCTCCAGCCCGTTGGCCATCACCTCCGCGCTGGCGCCGCCGCCGATGTCGAGGAAGTTGGCCGGTTTCGGCGAGCCCTCGAACTCCTCACCGGCGTACGCGACCACGTCCAAGGTGCTCATCACCAGGCCCGCGCCGTTGCCGATGATGCCGACGCTGCCGTCCAGCTTGACGTAGTTGAGGCCCTTCGCCTTGGCCGCCGCCTCCAGTGGATCCTCCGCGGACTTGTCCGCCAGATCGGCGTGATCGGGGTGCCGGAAGTCGGCGTTGGCATCGAGAGAGACCTTGCCGTCCAGCGCGACGATCTTCCCGTCCCCGGTCTTGACCAGCGGGTTGACCTCGACCAGAGTCGCATCCTCGGACTCGTAGACGTTGCCGAGCAGCTGCAGCACCCGAGCGATCTCGACGGCATCATCTCCTTCGAAACCGGCCGCGGCGACGATCTCGTCAGCCTTGGCCTGATCGATGCCGACCGTGGGGTCGACCGGGATCCGGGCCAGCGCCTCCGGCCGCTCGACGGCGAGCTGCTCGATCTCCATGCCGCCCTCTTTGGAGCACATCGCGAGATAGCTGCGGTTGGCCCGGTCGAGCAGCAGCGAGAAGTAGTACTCCTCGGCGATGTCGGCACCCTCGGCGACCATCACCGTCTTGACGATGTGTCCCTTGATATCCAGCCCGAGGATCTCGGCCGCCTTCTGCTGCGCTTCGGCGGGGCTCTTGGCGATCTTCACCCCACCAGCCTTGCCTCGACCACCGGTCTTGACCTGCGCCTTCACCACCACGACGGGCGTGCCGAGCTCAGCGGCAGCTGCACCGGCCTCCTCCGGCGTCACCGCGGTGATGCCTCGCAAGACTGGGACGCCATGCTTCTCGAAGACGTCCCTCGCCTGGTACTCGTACAGATCCACACCGGCCTCCATGTCCAACTTGTGAAGTCCCTCGACGGCCGAATCGGCTCGTTTCCTCAGACCTCACCTCGCATCGTGCGTACCTCGGAGCCTATCGGTGCGCACCGACAAGGTGGTGGGCGGTGTCAGCCGGCAGGCCGGACGTTCTCACGTACCCAGGAGACGATGTCGGCCATCGTGGCGCCCGGAGTGAATACCTGCGCGACACCCAGCCGTGCCAGGGGTTCGCGATCGGCCTCCGGGATGATCCCCCCGCCGAACACCACGATGTCTCTTGCGTCGTTCTCGGCCAGCAACTCGACCACTCGGCGGAAGAGCGTCAGGTGGGCACCGGAGAGCACCGACAGCCCGACCGCGTCGGCGTCCTCGGCCAGAGCGGTCTGCACGATCTGCTCGGGAGTCTGGTGGAGTCCGGTGTAGATGACCTCCATGCCGGCGTCGCGCAGCGCCCGCGCGACGATCTTGACCCCGCGATCGTGCCCATCCAAACCGGGTTTGGCCACCACGATGCGGAGCGGCCGCTGCGGACCGCCCGAGGCAGAGCCGGACTCGAACTCGGGTGGGGTCACGTCGGCATCGATACCCACTCGGCGAGCATATCGAGTTCCCTCACGCCGAGCCCCGTGGGAGGTAATCTTCTTACGTGGGTCAGTCCGCCATCGAAGGCATTTCACGCGTGACGCGTCGTGCGCCACGGGTGGCGGCTGGACTGGCTCGGGAGGCCGGCTGGGTGACTGCCCATCTGATTGCGTACCCGTTCGGATTGATCGGCGATTCCAACGCCAAGCCCGATCAGCGCCACAGTCTGGGCGGTCTCAATCTTCACCAGCGCAGCCTGGTCCATTACGCGGTCGATGCGGCAGCGACACCGATCCTGCTGGTGCACGGCATCGTCGACAACCACACGATCTTCGATCCGCTGGAGCGAGCGCTGCGCCGCCGCGGATTCACCGATCTGTCCTCCTTCGACTACGGGTTGCTGACCACCGACGTGCGGGCCACCGCACTCGATCTGGCGACCGCTGTCGAGCGCCTGGTGGCCGAATCCGGCTACGAGAAGATCCATGTCATCGGGCACAGTCTCGGTGGGCTGATCAGTCGCTACTACGTGCAACGGATGGGCGGCCACGAGCGGGTGCACACGCTGGTCACCCTTGGGACGCCGCATCAAGGCTCCGCGCTGGCACGGGTCGGCTCGATGCTGCCGCTGGTACGCCAACTGCGTCCGGACTCCGACTTGATCGCGGAACTCAACGAACCCGCACCGTCGTGCGACACCCGCTTCCTCGCCTTCCACTCCGACCTGGACCAGCTGATCGTCCCCAGTCGCAATGCCCGGATCGAGCACCCCGACCTGCGAGTGCGCAATGTGCCGGTGCACGGCATCGGACACATGTCGCTGACCAATGACCGGGGCATCGCGTTCCAGATCGCCGCTGCGCTGGCCCAGTTGGACGACCAGGTGGAGTTCGACCCGCACGAAGCCACCGTGGCCGGCTCTCTGGTCGACTGAGTCGCCGATCGAATCTGGCTCCGACCCCTGCGCGGGGCCGCCGCGGCGGCTATCGTGGGGACTGCGTGACGTCGCGGTTGTGGGGCGGAAGCGACGACGGGTTTGAGGTTTGGTTATCAGTCCGTTATCTTCTTCTGTGCCCCCGCTTCGAGTCAGGCGTATCAAAGACAATCGCGACGACTCGACCCTGGTGATTCACCATCAAGGTGGGCGGCGCCGAGCAAGGACAGCCACCCTCGCGGTGGTACGTGACGATGGGAGCAGCCAGGTGGCATCGCAGTCGGCCGAGTGCCGTGAGCGGCGTACGCCGACGCGGAAGGTCTCGGTCGAGGGACGCCGTGGTTGGCTGTCCCATGGTCTCGCAGCTCTCGCCATCTCTGCCCTCGGCCTGGGGGTCGCCGCTTCGGTGTCATTGACCACCAGCGCCCAGCCTGTGTCAGCACCTGCTCCGGTCGCCATTGCGCAGACCGACCAGGTGGCCGGCACCGTCACGGCTGCGGTTGCCCCGGGCAACCAGTCCGCCGACAATGCGGCCGCCGACCAGAGCCTGGCCGCATTCACGCGCCCACAAGCGGTGGAGAACACGTCTCGAAGCGCGAACCTCCAGGCCGCCGTGGTCAAGGAGCGGGCCGCGCAGCGCGCCGAGGATCTGGCGAAGTCAGCCGAAGAACTCAGCCAGGCCGCCCGCGATGCCGGCGGCGCGGCACGCAGCCAGGAACTCGCCTCCACCGAGCAGGCCACGCGGCAGACCGCAGTCAAGATCGCCCAGCAACGGCTCGCCGAGGCTGTGCGCAAGCGGGTCGCCGCCGAAGCCGATCAGCAGGGCGCCAGCACCGACACCTCCCTGCTCGCCGGGAACTCCGATCCCACGGTCTCGGCCGGAGGCGGCAGCGCTTCGCCGGTGCCCGGCGCCGTGGTCGGCGCACACTTCGGCCAGTATGGACTGTGGTCGCGCTATCACACCGGACTCGACTTCCGGGCGGGTTTCGGCACCCCGATCAAGGCGGTCGCCGACGGCGTGGTTCTCTACGTCGGCAATAGCGGCGACTGGTCCGGAAACCACGTCGCCATCCGGCATGCCGGCGGTCTGACCACCATGTCCTCGCACATGTCGTCGATGGCGGTGCAGGCCGGGCAGTCCGTCAAGGCCGGTCAGGTCATCGGTTACGTCGGCAGCACCGGCCGTGCCTTCGGGCCACACCTGCACTTCGAGCTCTATCCGGCCGGCGTGAAATACGGTGACGTCTATCGCGCCGTCAATCCCTCTCCCTGGCTGCGCAGCATCGGCGTCAACGTCAACTGAGCCTGCCCGCTCCGCCCACACCGGCGTACGCACGCGTTCCAACCGCGACGCTTCCGTCATTCGACGGCATTCGCAGCCACCCAGCCAACGCTTGGCATCAATCGACGACATTCGCCGTCGCAGCCCGCCATCCTGACCCGGATCACGTCCTGACCAGGAGACTTTGCTCACAAAACCCCTCGCAGACCCGCGACCACCCGACCGACTGGTCTGTTTGAGGTTTAAACCGTGTTACCAATCCGTTATCGTCAGAGGCAGCAACCGTCCGGTGGCCTCCACCGGATACCCCACTGGCTGCATCCGAGGTCGCGCTGACGCGACGTCCGCCTCAGGGAACTCCCGACGTGAATGTTTCCCTGAATCGGGCACTCCCTGACGTGGAGCTCACGAGTAACGCAGCCCCTGTTGTCCGACCCAGGAGTTCTGCGTGCCCAGAATGCAGTCCCAGCGCGCCGTTGCGCGACGAGCCGCGCCGCCAGAGCGGCGATGGCCCGAGTACGTACGCCTCGTGCCAGGCGCCCTCAACGCCGGCCTGGCCGCTCTCGCGGTCTCGGTGCTGGGTCTCGGTGTCACTGCCGGACTCTCTTCCACCAGCTCGGCCCAGACGACCGACAACATCAGCCAGTCAGCGATCGTCACCACCGTCGTACCGGGCGTCGATCAGCCGTCGGAGTTCGAGCGGGACAGCAGCACCATCAGCCGTTCCAACTTCCGCGCCGCGTTGACCGACACCGGCAAGGCCGTCGATCTCGATGTCACCGCACTGTCCGAGCCGGCCGACTCAGCACAGGTCGACCTGCACGCGTACGACGCACGCACCGCGCTGCTCGCCCGGGAGTCGAAGGCCACCACGAAGCTGCAACAGAAGCTGGTGAAGGCGAAGAAGAAGGCCGATGCAGTCAAGAAGGCGTTGGGCACTCCCACGCTGCCCGTGAAGTCCTACACACTCGTCGCACGGTTCGGCGATGTGGGAGCCTGGGCGCGCTATCACACCGGGCTCGACTTCTCCGCGCCGATCGGCACCGCCATCCACGCCCCGACCGCAGGCGTGGTCGAGCATGCCGGCTCCGGTGGCGAAGCAGGCGGCTGGGCCGGCAGCTACGTGGTGCTCAAGCACGCCGACGGCACGCAGACCCTGTACGCGCACATGTCCTCGATCTCGGTCCAGGATGGCCAGAAGGTCACCGGCGGCAAGCTCCTCGGCCACGTCGGCCAGAGTGGTCGCGCCTTTGGCCCGCACCTGCACTTCGAGGTCTATCCACGCGGCGCCGAGCCGGGCGACGTCTACACCGCCGTCGACCCCGAGCCGTGGCTGCACAAGCTCGGCCTCAAGCTGCGTTAGTCGTCACTCGCTGTTCGCTCCGCGCTCCAGACTCTGCCTTCCCTCGTCGCTCGCAGACGGAAGAACATGTCTGCTCGACTCCTCAGTCCAGGCAGAGCCGCGCTACGCTCACGGCCGCTCGCGACGGGAGTCGTCACTCGCTACTCCGCTGCGCGCCGATTGCTCCCTACAACTTCTCGATCGGGGCGTGGCGGACGGCGAGGCGTTTGATGCCGTGCGAGCCGAAGTCGACGTCGGCGCGAGGGTCCTCGACCGAGCCGGAGGTGGCGATCACCTTCCCCAGCCCGAAGCGGGTGTGCAACACCTTGTCTCCAGCTGCGAGGACGGGCACCTCCTTGGCGGTCCGCCGCCCGGAGCCGAAGGCCGGCGAGCCACCGTCCGCGCCGCCCGACCCGCCGTACGAACCCGCGCCCGGCCTGGCCCGCCACGTCGTCTGACTACGGCTGGTGGCCGACGTGTTCCGCCAGCTCGTGGTCGCCGACTGCAGCCGGCGCCAGTCGATCAGCCGCTCCGGGATCTCGTTCAGGAATCGACTCGGTGGGTTGTGCTGCGGCGTACCCCACACGGTCCGGACGACCGCCCGGGTCAGATAGAGCCGCTGTTGGGCCCGGGTGATCCCCACGTACGCCAACCGCCGTTCCTCCTCCAGCTCCTTGGAGTCCCGGCGCTTCGAGCCCGCTCCCCCGGCCCGTCCGTACGCGGCCACCCGGCTGGACGACTCAGCCCGGTCTTCGTCGCCGACGGCCTGCAATGACCGCTGGTGGGGGAATACCGCATCCTCCAGTCCGGTCAGGAAGACGGTGTCGAACTCCAGGCCCTTGGCGGTGTGCAAGGTCATCAGGGTCACCACGCCGGCCGACTCATTGGTGTCCGGGATCTGATCGGAATCGGCCACCAGCGCCACTCGTTCGAGGAAAGCGCCCAGTGAGGGATCCGGCTCGGGCGCCCCGGCGGCCAGACTGAGCGAGCCGTCCTCCGGCTCGCCATCCGGATCCGATCCTTCCGAAGCGGACTCGCCCGGATCCGACGCAGCCGGCATGGTCGCGGCAGTTGCCAGCTCACCGGTCTGCGGATCCACTCCGGTCAGCAGCGCGAGCTCGGCCAGTTCCTCGGCGGTCAGTCCAGCGAGGTCCTCGGCGGTCAACTCGAAGTCACCCGGGGCGACCGGCGTCGCCTCGGCGACGAACTCGCGAGCCACCCCGATCAGCTCCTGCAGGTTCTCCAGCCGAGTCTCGTCCTGCGGATCCTCCGAACCCGACAGCTCAGCCAAGTAGCCGGACTTCTCCAGCACACTGAGCAGGATCTGGTCGGCCGGCACACCGTTCGTCACCATCGCCTCATGAGCGTCCATGAAGGCGGCGAAATCGGTGAGCAGCCGAGCCGAGCGAGTGGCCAGCCCGTCGATCTCGTCGACTCTGCGCAGCGCATCGCCGAAGCTGATCCGTTCGCGCGCGGCCAGGTCGGCGACCGCCCCCTCGGCCTTGTCGCCGATCCCCCGCTTGGGCACGTTGAGGATCCGGCGCAGCGACACGTCATCGGCTCGGTTGGCGATCGCCCGCAGATAGGCGATAGCGTCGCGGATCTCGCGCCGCTCGTAGAAGCGCACCCCGCCGACCACCTTGTAGGGCATGCCGACCCGGATGAACACCTCCTCGAAGGCACGTGACTGCGCGTTGGTGCGATAGAAGACGGCCACGTCACCGTAGGTGAGCTGCTTCTCGTCACGAAGCTTGTCGATCTCGCGGGCCACGAACTGCGCCTCGTCGTGCTCACTGTCGGCCACATATCCGGTGATCAGCGGGCCGTCGCCGGCCTCGGACCACAACCGTTTGGGCTTGCGGTTCTCGTTCTGCACGATCACCGCGTTGGCCGCGTTCAGGATGGTCTGGGTGGAGCGGTAGTTCTGCTCCAGCAGGATGGTCCGGGCGCCGGGGAAGTCGGACTCGAAGTCGAGGATGTTGCGGATGGTGGCGCCGCGGAAGGCATAGATCGACTGGTCGGAGTCGCCGACCACCATCAGCTCCGGCGGCTCGACGTCATGCTCGCTGTCGCGCCCCAGCTCCCCGTCGCGTTCTGTCTCCCCCGCGTGTCCTGCGGCGTCGGAGAGCTCGGTGGAGCACAGCTCGCGGATCAGCACATACTGCGCATGGTTGGTGTCTTGATACTCGTCGACCAGCACATGCCGGAACCGGCGGCGATACTGCTCGCGCAGCTCCGGGAAGGCTTGCAGCAGGTGCACGGTGGTCATGATGATGTCGTCGAAGTCGAGGGCGTTGGCCGCCGCCAGCCGCCGCTGATACTCCGCGTACGCCGCGGCGTTGTTGCGATCCTGCTCCGAGGTCGCCAGTGAGGCCGCCGTCTCGTGGTCGATCAGCTCGTTCTTCTGATTCGACACCCAGCTGAGCAGGGCACGGGTCGGATACTTCTTCGGGTCCAGCCCCAGATCGTTCAGCACCAACTGCATCAGCCGCTTGGAATCCGCGTCGTCGTAGATGGAAAAGGTGCGGGACAGCCCGAACCGGTTGATGTCGCTGCGCAGGATGCGGACGCAGGCAGAGTGGAAGGTCGAGATCCACATCAGCTTCGCGCGCCCGCCGATCAGGTCGGCCACCCGGTGCCGCATCTCCGCGGCTGCCTTGTTGGTGAAGGTGATCGCCAGGATCGAGCCGGGATGCACCTTGCGCTCGCCCACCAGGTACGCGATCCGTCGGGTCAGCACCCTGGTCTTGCCCGAGCCGGCGCCGGCCACCACGAGCACCGGCGAGCCTGCATGCAGCACGGCCTCCCGTTGGGCTGGATTGAGCCCCGCGAGCAGATCGACCTTGGGCCGGCCTCTGCGACGCGGCTGCTCGGCCGACTCACCGACCTTCGGGTCGGCAGCCCCGAGCAGCGACTCGGCGGTGCTGCCGGTGTCGGGACTCAACAGGGCCTCCCAGGCCAACTCGTCGGCAGAGCGGACCGGCGTACGGGCTGATTCATGTGGTGCGGCTGACATCTCGGCTCCACCCTAGTATTGAGAACCGACACCTAAGATCGATCGCATGCAGTGGCGTCGGATGAAAGTCGGGAGCGTCCTCAAGCGGGTCGCTCTCGCTGTGGCTGCTGTGCAGGGAGTGACGCTGCTGACGCTTGTGGCGATCGACCAACACCGCAAGCGACACCGCGCCCCGGCGAGGTTCCCTCGAGTGCCGGCCCGCTCGGTGACCGCCGGCGGCTCGGAGGTGACGCTCTACACCTATGGCGAGGACCTCTACTACGACATGCTCGGCGCCATCCGGCAGGCCAAGTCCGAGATCTTCTTCGAGACCTTCATCTGGAAGAACGATCGGATCGGCCAGTCGTTCAAGCGGGCTTTGATCGAGGCGGCCGACCGCGGAGTGTCGGTCTATGTGGTCTACGACGTGTTCGCCAACCTGGTGGTGCCGCGATCCTTCTTCGACCTGCCGCCGACCATCAACGTACGCCGTCATCCGCTGATCGCCAGTCCGTTCCGGATGATCCGCAACTCCGGCCGCGATCACCGCAAGCTGCTGGTCGTCGACCACGACGCGGCGTTCGTCGGCGGCTACAACATCGGGTCGCTGTATGCGACCGACTGGCGCGACACGCATGCCCGGCTGACCGGCGACATCGTCTGGGACATGCGGAACGCCTTCATCGACTACTGGAACCTGTTCGCCGGTCGGCATCAGCCGGCGCTGCCGGACTATGGAAGCGAGCACTGGCAGCCCGACATCCGGGTGCACCGGAATCTGCCCCGACTGCTGGTCTATCCGATCCGCAACATGTATCTCGACGCGATCGATCGCGCCTCGCATCGCATCTACCTGACGCACGCGTACCTGATTCCCGACACCAACATGCTCGCCGCGTTGATGCGCGCCGCCGAGCGCGGCGTCGACGTGCAGATCATCGTGCCGCAGGAGTCGAACCACATCGTCGCCGACTGGCTGTCGCGGGGCTTCTACGGTCAACTGCTGGCCAGTGGGGTGAAGCTCTTCCTCTACCAAGGTGCGATGGTGCACGCCAAGACCGCGACCATCGACGGTCAGTGGTCGACGATCGGCACCGCCAACATCGATCGGATCAGCCTGCTGGGCAACTACGAGATCAATATCGAGGTCTTCAGCGCGGAGGTGGCCCGTCAACTGGAGGCGATCTTCGAGGTCGACCGCAGCAACTCGCGCCAGCTCTCGGCCACCGAGTGGGGCGGCCGGCATGCCATGGTGAAGTTCTCCGAGACGGTGCTGGCACCGCTGCGTCCGCTGCTGTGAGGCGGACTGCAGCGCGCGGGGCGTGGTGAGTAGGGTTTGATCCGCCCGTCGGCTATCGAAGGAGACTGACGCCCATGGTCGAGCGCCACTTGCCCAAGCCTCGCGAGCTGGCTCCGCTGCTGCAGTTCAAGAAGCCCGAGCTGAGCGCAAAGCGACGCCGGCTGGAGGGTGCGCTGACGATTGCAGACTTACGAGCGATCGCCAAGCGGCGTACGCCGAAGGCCGCCTTCGACTACACCGATGGCGCGGCCGAGGGCGAGGTCTCGCTGGCCCGGGCCCGGCAGGCGTTCCAGGACATCGAGTTCCACCCCTCGATCCTGCGCGACGTGTCCCAGGTCGATACCTCCCGCGAGGTGCTGGGCGGTCGGGTGGCGCTGCCGTTCGGCATCGCTCCGACCGGTTTCGCCCGGATGATGCAGACCGAGGGCGAGCGCGCCGGCGCAGCAGCCGCAGGTGCGGCCGGTATCCCGTTCTGCCTGTCCACCATGGGCACCACCTCGATCGAGGACGTGCAGGCCGCCAATCCGGGTGGCCGCAACTGGTTCCAGCTCTACATGTGGAAGGACCGGGACCGTTCGATGGCCCTGGTCGAGCGGGCCGTCAAGTCCGGCTTCGACACCCTCCTGGTCACCGTCGATGTGCCGGTGGCCGGCGCTCGGTTGCGAGACAAGCGCAACGGGATGTCCATCCCACCGGCATTGACCCCTGGCACGGTGGTCAATGCCATCCCCCGACCGGCCTGGTGGGTCAACTTCTTGACCACCGAGCCGTTGGCGTTCGCCAGTCTGGATCGCTGGAGCGGGACCGTGGGCGAGTTGATCGACACGATGTTCGACCCGACTGTCGACTTCGAGGACCTGAGCTGGATCAAAGCCCAGTGGCCGGGCAAGCTCGTCGTCAAGGGAGTGCAGAACGTCGCCGATGCCAAACGGCTGGCCGACCTCGGCGTCGATGGCATCGTGTTGTCCAACCACGGCGGCCGGCAGTTGGACCGGGCACCGATTCCGTTCCACCTGCTACCCGATGTGGTCCGCGAAGTCGGCAACGATCTGGAGGTGCATCTCGACACCGGCATCATGTCCGGCGCCGACATCGTCGCCGCGGTCGCATTGGGAGCGCACTTCACGCTGATCGGTCGGGCCTACCTGTATGGGTTGATGGCCGGTGGGCGGGAAGGCGTGGATCGGACGATCGAGATCCTGAGCGCCGAGATCATCCGGACCATGCAGTTGCTCGGCGTGTCGACGCTCGACGAACTGGAACCCGCCCACGTCACCCAGCTCGTCCGCCTGGAGCCCCGCCCCCGCTAGGGCCGGCAATCGTCACTCGCTGTTCGCTCCGCGCCGGGCCCGAGACCTCGATCTGCTCGATCTTGTCGGTCTTGCTCGATCTGTAGCCGGTGCAGATCCGACAATCCCGAGCAGATCCGCTCAGGAGGCGACGGAGGCGGGCACTTCGGCACCTTCGGCAGCGGCGGCTGCCGCGAGTCGCTTGGCACGGGCAGCGGCGACGTACAGGCCGGCGAGGGTGACGATCAGGATCGCACCGTAGACCCACCAGCGCACGTCCACCGGCACCTCGAAGCTCTTCAGCAGCGTACGCGAGTTGGTCAGCAGGATCAGACCGCCGACCGCGACCCCCAACAGGTGGGTGGGTGCATAGCGCACCAGCACCGCTGCCAGCGGAGCCGCCACCAACCCACCAGCCAGCAGGGCCAATGCGAAGCCCCAGTTGATCCCGGCCGCGCCGAGGCCGAACAGGAATCCCAGGCTGGCCGCCGCCGACACCGCGAACTCGCTGGTATCGACCGAGCCGATCACCTTGCGCGGCTCCAGCCGCCCGTCGGCCAACAGCGCCGGGGTGGCGACCGGGCCCCAGCCTCCGCCGCCAGTGGCGTCGACGAAGCCGGCGAACAGCCCGAGCGGCGCCAGGAACTTCAGCGAGAGCTGCTTCTTCAGCTTCGGCGGCACGAACCCGATCACGAACCGCGCCAACACATAGCTGCCGAGCAACGCCAGGATCGCGGCCATCACCGGGGCCGCGGCCTCAGTCGACAGATTGGACAGCACGGTCGCACCCAGGAAGGCGCCGATCGCGCCCGGGCCGGCCACCCTGGCCACCACCCGCCAGTCCACGTTCTTCAGCTTCCAGTGGGCCACGCCGGAGGCGATATTGGTGCCGAGCTCGGAGAAGTGCACCGATGCCGAAGCGGCGGCCGGGGTCAGTCCGGCGAGAATCAGCAGCGAGCTGGACGTGACGCCGTATCCCATCCCGAGGCTGCCGTCGATGAGCTGGGCAGCAAAGCCCACCAGGGCCAAGATGATCAACTTGCGCATGTCGAGCCTTCTCTGAGCGGGGTCTCCGGGGCATGAAACCCTAGTAGTTCTCTAGGAATTACTCAGAACATAGCACTGGAGGGGCGGGAACACCCACCAGACATCTCGCATCTCGGACGCAGCAGGACAGTCCAACGCGGGCCGGGTCGCCCCCGACGCCAGCAAACTGATGGCTATGCCATTATGTTCGTCCGAGCGCCGATATAGAAGCCAGGACGGAGACTCCATGACAGCGAAGAGCTACCTCGTAACAGTGATCACCGGGACCAAGAGGTTCGCCGACACACGAGCCGAGGTGAACATCACGATCCAGGGCACACTCGGGAGCAGCCCTGAGACCCAGCTCTCAGGCGAGTTCGAGACCGGCAGCAACCGAGAGTTCACCTTCGAGCTCGCCGACCTCGGGAGCTTGACGAGCATCGACCTGCGGCACGACAACGCCGGGACCGCCCCGGCCTGGTTCGTGGACAAGGTCGTCGTCCAAGACACCAGCACCGGGAGCACCTGGGTCTTTCCGGCGGGACAGTGGCTCAGCGACACAGCGACTCATACCTTCGCCGGTGAGTTGCTCGGCTCCGGCGAGGTCGTGGCACCCACGTTGTGGCAAGGCTGGGTCTGGGGCCAGAACGACCACGGTGAGCTCGGCGACGGGACCAACAAGCGACGGTTCGCCCCCAGCCCTATGCCGTACCTGGACCAGGTCGGCGTCAGCGCCATCGACGGCGGCGGCTGGTTCAGTCTGGCTTTGCTGAATGACGGCAGTGTGTGGAGCTGGGGGAGGAATGACTGGGCCCAGCTCGGCGACGGGACCAAGGAGACCCGCCACGCGCCGGTGGATGTCATGCACCTGGCGCGGTTCGGCGTCAAGGCGATTGCCGCTGGCGGCTGGACCAGCCTTGCCCTGCTCAAGGACGGAACCGTGTGGAGTTGGGGTGCCAACGACTGGCGCCAGCTCGGCGCGGGCGACACCGGCTTCAACGCCCACACCATCCCGGTCAAGGTCGAGGGCCTCAGCGGCGTAACGGCCGTGGACATCGGCGGCTGGCATTCACTGGCACTGCGCGAAGACGGCACCGTCTGGTCCTGGGGGCACGGCCATCAAGGTCAGCTCGGCGACGGCACCAACAGCGACCACAATGCAGCCGCCGTCGTGCCGGGGCTCAGCGGCGTCAAGGCGGTCAGCGCGGGCTATCGGCACAGCCTGGCCTTGCTGAGGGACGGCACAGTGTGGAGCTGGGGCTACAACGCTCAAGGCCAGCTCGGCGATGGCACCAACACCAACCGCAACACGCCGGTGAAGGTGGCCTCGCTCGGCGGTCGGGTGAAGGCGATCGCCGCCAGCTCCAGCAACGTCTTCCACGACCCGAGCTTCTCGCTGGCCCTGCTGGAGGACGGCACGGTGTGGAGCTGGGGCACCAACGACTGGCACCAGCTCGGCGACGGCACCAACACCAGCCGCAACACGCCGGTGAAGGTGTCGGACCTCAGCGGGGTGAAGGCCATCGCTCCTGGTGGACGGCACAGCCTGGCTCTGCTGAAGGACGGGACAGTCTGGGGCTGGGGTGCCAACGACCACGGTCAGGTCGGCACAGGTGATGGCACGCCCGATCGCTATGCCGCACCGGTCAAGATCGAAGGCATCTCGCATGTCAAGGCCATCGCTGCCGGCGGGTGGCACTCGATCGCTGCTCTGTAGGAAACCTCGGCGTCGCCAGTCCTTGGTCGCAGGGAGCCGTGGGCCAGCATCATCGGCTCCGCGGCTCCCTGCGACGAGACTCCCGTCAGGGCTCGCCGTACTGCTCCCGCGGATCGATCAACGGATAGCCTGGCGCTACCGGTACGGCGATGCCCTCGTCATAGATCTGCTGCCGGCGCCGACGCCCGGTCGGCTCGTCCAACTGCTGCAGGAGCTCGATCACGTTCCCGTCCGGGTCGGCGATGTAGACCTGCTCGATGAAGTCGTCGCGCACCCGGAAACCGCCGACCCGCTCCAGCCCACGGGCCCGCAGCGCCGCCAGGTAGGGCTCGAACGAACCGACCATGATCGCGACATGATGCACCAGTCCGGTCTGCAGCTCATCGGGCTCCCAGTGGGGTGCGTTGTCGCGCAGCCGTCCAGGTGTCTTCTCCTCGACCACGTGGATCTCCGCCTCTCCCAGCCGGAAGTAGGCGCCACGGAAGACGAAGTTCGTCGGTCGGTGGATCTCCTCGAATCCCAGCACGGCCAGGTAGAAATCGCGGGTCCGGTCCAGATCGGACACGACGAAGGCCGCGTGGTGCAGCCACGCTCGAGGTTCACTCACCGCACCGCTCTCCTTTGCTTCTCCCTTACTGCCAACAACCCGGCCGCTGAGCACGCAGAGGTCTGCTAGACCCAGGCATTGGGGTTGGCGACCAGGGCCGCCACCGACTCCGGCAGCTTGCCGGACGCCACATGAGCCAGGGTCACGCCCTCCAGAATCGCGCGCTCCGAGGCGCGCAACGCGATCCACACCTCCTGCAGCGAGGCTGCGGCGCCTTCGTACTCCAACTGCTCCGGCCGACTGCCCCGTACGTTGGCGAGTTCTCCATCCAGAGCACGGATCACGTCGGCGATGCTGATCTTGTCCGCCGGACGGGCCAGCCGATAGCCGCCGTCCGGCCCTCGCTGGCTGCGCAGCAGTCCTCCCCGGCGGAGCTCGCCAAGGATGCTCTCCAGATATTTGTTCGGGATCTTCTGCGCTCCCGACAGTTGCTCGACCGTACGGGGAGCGTCGGCGGCAGCGAGTTCGGCGACCGCGCGCAGCGCATAGTCGACTCTGGCGGAGAGTCTCATATGTCGACTCTAGTGGCTCGGCCGACGACACGGGGCGGCGGCGTCACGGCAGTCAGCCCCACAGGACCGCCACCCCGGCGTTGAGCAGGACCAATCCGGTGATCAGGGTCCACAGTCCCCGCGGGATCGACTGGAACTTCCGGTTCTTGGCCACCAGCAGCACGACGATCAAGGCGATGCCGAGCTTGACACCCAGTTTGGCGTGATTGACCGGATGGGCGGGATCGCTGGACAGCTCCAGCAATCCGGCGAGCACCAGGCCGCTGGCCACCTGCGTCCAGGCCCCGACCAGCATCGGCAGGTTCACCTCGGGATCGAGGACCCGCAACTGGATCACGCAACCGCCCAGCAAGGTCGCGAAACCGACCAGGTGCACCAACGTCAGGAGCTGATAGACGAGGTGCATGCTGTGAGGATAGTGACTCGGGCGAGCATCGAGCTGGACCTGAGTCGGCTTGTCGGAGGCTGGATCCTGGGTTCCGGCGGCTCAGCACCGTACGTTTGAGGTATGGGCATCATCGGCTGGATCCTGATCGGACTCATCATGGGCGCACTGGCGAAGTCCGCGCTCAACCGGAAGGGCGGCACCTGGTTGGGATCGCTGCTGCTCGGCGTCGTGGGAGCACTGGTCGGCGGCTTCCTGGGCAGCGTCGCCTTCAATCGTGGCATCGACGGCTTCTGGTCTCCCTGGACCTGGTTGCTCGCCTTCGTCGGCAGCGTCATCGTGCTCGCCGTCTGGAGCGCCATCTCCGGCCGATCCAAGGCCTGACCGACCTCTTCTTGTCCGCCAGCTGGCCAGGGCACACACGAGAAGTAGCTTCTGGTGCCAAATCCTGGCCGGATCGGAACCACACGCTACTTCTCGGGCGCAGTTGTCGGTGTCCGAGCGCTACACCAGGCGGCGGTCGGTGGCCCAGCGGGTGAGCTGGTGCCGGTTGGAGAGCTGGAGCTTGCGCAGCACGCTGCTGACGTGGGTCTCGACGGTCTTGATCGAGATGAACAGCTCCTTGGCGACTTCCTTGTACGCATAGCCGCGGGCGATCAGGCGGAGCACCTCGCGCTCGCGCTGGGAGAGCCGGTCCAGGTCCTCGTCCACCGTCGACAGGTCGATCGAGCCGGAGAAGGCGTCCAGCACGAAGCCGGCCAGCCGCGGCGAGAACACCGCATCGCCCTCCGACACCCGGCGGATGGCATCGACGAGCTCATCGCCGTTGATGGACTTGGTCACATAGCCCCGGGCCCCGGCCCGGATCACGCCGATCACGTCCTCGGCGGCGTCGGAGACCGACAGTGCGAGGAACTTCTGGTCGGCATCCTTGGCATGCACCCGGCGGAGCACCTCGATGCCGCCACCGCCGGGCAGGTGGACGTCCAGCAGCACCACGTCGGGATGGCTCTGGCCGATCACGGCGACCGCGCTGTCCACATCGGCGGCCTCCCCCACCACGATGACCCGCTGACCGATCTCGGCCTTCACCCCGCTGCGGAACATCGCGTGATCATCGACGACCACGACCTTGATCAGTGCTGCCGTCGACCCGGCACCGGCCAACCCCGGCGTCACTCCCGGTCGGCCGGGTACGTTGCCGGTCGCCCGGCCAGGCACGGCTGGTGGTGGGGGCGGCATCGCGCCCGGCGTGCCCGCGTTGCGCTGCGCCTGTGGGCCACGTTGGTCAGTCATCGGTTGATCTCCAGTCTCACTTCGGTGCCCTCCCCCGGCGCAGTACGGATCCTCGCTGATCCGCCGTGCCGGGACATTCTGTCGATGATGCTGTGCTTCACGCCGAGGCGGTCATCGTCCACCCCGTCGAGATCGAACCCGGCGCCGCGATCCCGCACGAAGACCTCGACAGTGTTCTCGTCGACCTCGGCGTAGACATCGATCTTGCCGGCCCCGGAATGTTTGGCCGCATTAACCAGCGCCTCGCGGGCGGCCCGGACCAGGGCGACCAGTGACTCCGTCACCTCACAGTCGCCGACCACGACGACCTCGATCGGCACCCCGCGTTCGTCCTCGACCTCGGCTGCTGCGGTCGTCAGGGCCGCCTTGAGCGTCTTATCGGCATGCTGCTCGCCGTACAGCCAGCCGCGCAGCTCCCGCTCCTGGCGCCTGGCCAGCTGTTGCACCGCCTTCGGGTCGTCGGCCTGCCGTTGGATGAGCGCCAGCGTCTGCAGCACCGAGTCGTGCAGGTGCGCAGCCATGTCGGCTCGAGCATCGGCAACCACCTTCTCCGCACGCGCCTCACTGAGCGCCGTCCTCGACCGATAGAGCCAGGGCGCCAGCACCACGGCGAGGCCGGCGAGGACCAGGACGGTCATGGCCGTTACCTCCGGCAGTTGCTTGATCAGGTTCTGCTGCGCGATCACCATGCCGAACGCGACAGCCACCAAGCCGAGGCCCACCACCACGCGGAGCACCGCCGGCAATCCACCGCGACCGGCGAGTGGAGCCAGCCGGGAGCGCCTGCCACCGGCGGACGACTGCTGTTGGCTCAGATCAGCCTGCCGCCACACCAGCGCCGCACCAGCACACGCGAAGGCGACCGGAAAGAACAGCCAGCCACTGATCCCCCAGCCGGTGAACTGCACCAGCCACAGCAGCCCGATCGCGAGCGCGCCCAAGGCAAGCAGCGGCCCCCAGTCGACGCGCCGCGGCGGGCGGACAGCCGTCCGCAGCCCCGTCCGGCTGGCGGCCGCCAACCCCGGCGCACTCTCCTCCTGCTCCGGCGGCAACAGCAGCCACAGGGCTCCGTACGCGATCACACCCAGGAACTGGACTGCCAGCAGGCCGACGAAGCCGATCCGGATCACCAGCACGGGCCAGCCGAGATGGCGCGCCAGGCCGGTGCAGACCCCACCCAAGATCGCGCCATCCACGATCCTGGTAGCTCGTCGTCGGATCGGCTTCTGCTCGGACTCGCCGGCCGAGGGCCGGCTGATCTCAGGTCGATCCGCCTCCGGTCGATCAGCTTCCGACTGCGCCGCTTCATCGGGCACGGCCTCGGAGTGGGCAGGGTCAAGCGAACGCTGCGCTCCGAAGCCAGTGGTCGACATGATTCCTCTACCTTCACACTACGCGGGGACACACGTCAGCAGGGGTTCCCCCCACCGGACCCCCGGGTCCCAGGAGGGTGGTGTCGAACGGCGGCCGTAGCGAGCAGGTGCCCGGGTGCGTGCCGGACGTCGGTGCGAAGCGCCGCCTCCGGCGGCAGGCCTCGGAGGAGTCGGATAGCGGGGTTCTATCCGCGACGACGGCAACGCAGTCCGGTGGAGCTCGGGTGCCGCGCAGTAGGTCGTCGTTCGACACCGCCCTCCTAGGATCAGGACAACTGGGGGTGGTCCCTGATGGGCTGAGTGGCCGTGGGCGGCAAAGATGGGCGCATGAGTTCGGTGTGGTCGATCCGGCGCAGCACCTCCGACAAGAAGCTCGCCGGGGTCTGCAGTGGCGTCGCCCGTCATTGGAACGTGGATCCTCTCCTGGTGCGCGTCGGCTGGGTGCTGCTCGCCTTCAGCGGTGGTGTCGGCGTCGTGCTGTACATCGCAGCCTGGCTGCTGGTCCCAGCGGATGGCGCGACCTCCTCGTTGATGGACGAGTGGACCAAGGGCCAGACTCGCGACTGGCCCCGGGAGGCGTGGGTGATCATCGTCGTGGTCGCCAGTCTGGTTACTTTCGCGATCTTCAGTTCGACCACCTCGATCGGTTTCGGACCGGCGGTCGTGCTCGCTTTGATCTGGTACTTCGGCTACTACAAGACGCGGGCCAAGCGGTCGGCTCCCCCGCCCCCGCCGTACGGAGTGCCGCCCGGCTACGGACAGCCGACCAAGCCTGACGCATTGGGCACCCCGCCGCCTCAGGAGCCCTTCCGCTATCCAGGGCCGGCGACGCCGTTCACACAAGCCGCCGAAGCGTGGCAGCAGCGGGTCGAGGATATGCGGCGCAGCTCCGCTGGCCAGCCCCCGCGCCAGCCACCGACGACAGCGGTTCCACCGACCGCGCCGGCCGGTGCCGGCGGATCCACCTGGCAGACCTATCCGTACCATTCCGGCCCGTCCCCGGTTCAGGATCCGACCAGTCCGGAGGTCCTCGAGGCTGCGGCTCGCGCCAACTTCCTCGCCACCCCCGATCCGGTCGGGCTCTATACGCCGGCCGCACCGGTCAAGGCCGCCTCGGCACCGAGTCGGCGTACGGCAGCGCGCTCGTTGTCGGCTCGACGGCTGCGGCTGGTGGGACTGATCGTGCTCGGGCTGACCCTGCTGGGACTGGCGATCGCTGATGCGCTCGGCGTGCCGGTCACGCCGGTGATCCATCTGTCCGCGGCACTGCTGGTCGTCGGGCTCACCCTGATCGCAGCAACCTGGTTCGGCCGGGCTCGCGGGATCCTGCCGGTGGGCCTGCTGTTGCTCATCGCGGTGCTCGGCACGTCTGTCGGTCAGCCGGCAGGTCCGTTCCTGCACGATTTCAGCTACACCAGCCTCAGCCAGCTTGCCGCCGAACCGGTGGCGGTCCAGCACGGACTGGTCAACGTGGATTTGACGCGAGTCGACGTGACGAGCGACGCCACGTTCCATGCCGAGCTGGGTCGCGGTGCCATGGAGATCAAGGTGCCCGCCAACACGAATCTCGTGTTGGACTATCGGATCGGCAACGGGGTCGTGATGGACAACGACGACACCGTGGTGACCGGCAGCAACAAGAGTGGAGTGGCGACGTTGCGTCAGGTCTCCGACAGCGCGCCGACCCTCACCCTCGACGTCGACGTCGACGCTGGCATCGTGTCGGTGAAGCGATGAAACGTCGAGACAGCGTGGCCCTGATCTTCGGCTTGCTGCTGAGCGCCGTCGCGGTGGGATCCCTGTGGTTCTCCGTCACCGGGGTGCTGGACTGGGACGTGCTCAAGCTCGCCATCCCCATCGGTCTGGTCGTGATCGGTATCGCCGGTCTGCTCGTGTCCCGGGCCGGCGAGTGAGCTGCCACATGATCCAGCTCAGCCGCCTCCGGCCACCGCAACGCCATCCACACCCGGCTCATCACCAACAGCTCATCACCAACAGGCTCATCATCAACCAGAGAGGCATCTCATGAGCAGCCCCTATCCGCCCCAGCCGCGTCGCTTGATGCGTGACCCGAGCAACAAGGTCATCGGCGGCGTCTGCTCCGGGGTAGCGAAATACCTGAACATGGACGTCAACCTGGTCCGCGTTCTGACCGTCATCATCTCGCTGTTCACCGGAGTGCCGATCGTGCTCTATCTGATCGCACTGTTCGTGCTGCCGGAGGAGGGGGCACAGCCGCCGCAACCACCGCACGTGAACGGCCCGCAGGCCGGCAACTACGGCACACAGGCCGGCTACGGGCAGCCCTGGCAGCAGCAGACCTACGGCCAGCCGGCCCCCGCACCAGCTCCGGCGCCGGGCCCGACCCCGACGCCGGCACCAGGCCCCGATCCGGTCTGGGGCGCCGGCGGAGCCCCCTGGGAACAGCCGCAGGCGCCAGCCCCAGCTCCGGCCGCACAGCCGCCGGCCTGGCCCGAGCCGGCCACCGCCATGCCCGAGCAGCCGCCGGCCGAGGCCCCGAGCCCCGAGCCGCTGCCGGAGACCGAGGTCGTCAGGGCAGCCGCCGAGGAGACCTCGACCTGGGAGTCCGCGCCCGCCGAGCCCGTGACTGCCGAGTCCGTGAACGCCGAGCCTGTGACCGCCGAGCCTATGACCGCCGAGGCTGAGACGGCCGAGGCTGAGACCGAGGTGCCCGGAGCCGACGTACCCAAGGAGGGCGCTGCCGAAGAGGACAAGCCACAGGCCTGATCCCAAACTCGCCACCCACCGGCGCACCATCAACGAAGTCGCCCGGGTTTCGGGTTGTCGCTCTACCTGCAGGTAGAGCGACAACACCGAACCCGAGCGACTTCTGGGTTCAGGCCCAGATGCTACGGAGGAAGTCGGCGCTGGCGGCGATATCACTGTCGCTGAGTTGATGCATGACCTCGACCGAGAGCGTCTCGTCGTAGTCGATGGAGGCCAACTGCCGGGCCAACTCAGCGAAGTCGTACGACCCAGCGCCAGGCCGCTGCCGGCCTGAATCGGCGACCTGCACATGGAGGATCCAGTCCCCGTAGCTGCCGATCTCGGCCAGCGGCGTCCCCTCCTCCTCGAGATGGTAGGAGTCGATGGCGACCCGGACGGCATCGTGGTTCACCGCAGCCGCATACCCGACCGCCTCCGACAGGGTGCGGACGATGTTGGCTTCCTTGATGTTCTGCGGCTCGATGCCGACGACGCAGCCTGATCCGTCGAAGGCCTCGGCCGTCCAGCTGAACGCTTGGAGCAACTGGTGCCGGGCGCGATCCCGGTCCCAACCGTCGGGGACGTTCCGGGCCCACGCGGCACCGAAGACGGCTTTGCGCGCACCCACTGCGTGGCAGAGCTCCGCGGCAAGCGACAGGTACGTCCGAACGCTGGCCCGGTCCACGTCCGGTCCGGTCAGCGGGAGCCCTCGTGGCAGGAACGACTGGGCCACCAGGCAGGGCAGCGGCAACGATCGGAGAACCGACACCGCCGCCTCGTGGCCGCCCTCCAACAGACCAAGTGGAGCCAACGGGAACTCGAGGAAGTCGAATCCCGCGCGTGCCGCGACCTCACAGCTGCGTGGCAGCGTGACCAGAGTGTCCAGCGGCACGGCGTAGCCCAATCTCATGGCCGTGCGTCACTCCCATTCGATGGTGCCCGGTGGCTTGCTGGTGATGTCGACCACGACACGGTTCACCTCGCGGACCTCGTTGGTGATCCGGGTGCTGATGCGCTCCAACAGGTCGTACGGCAGCCGGCCCCAGTCGGCGGTCATCGCATCCTCGCTGGTCACCGGACGAAGCACGATCGGGTGCCCGTACGTCCGGCCGTCACCCTGCACGCCGACCGAGCGGACATCGGCCAGCAGCACCACCGGGAACTGCCAGATGTCGCGGTCCAGACCGGCGGCGGTCAGCTCGGCCCGGGCGATGGCGTCGGCCTCTCGGAGGATGGCCAGCCGGTCCGCGGTGACCTCGCCGATGATTCGGATCGCCAGGCCGGGGCCGGGGAACGGCTGCCGCCAGACCATCTCCGCAGGCAGGCCCAGCTGCTCGCCGACCGCGCGGACCTCGTCCTTGAACAAGGTACGCAGCGGCTCGACCAGGGCGAACTGCAGATCGTCCGGCAGTCCGCCGACATTGTGGTGGCTCTTGATATTGGCTGCGCCCTCGCCGCCGCCGGACTCGACGACGTCGGGATAGAGGGTGCCCTGGACCAGGAAGTCGACCTGACCGGACTCGCCCACTATCTCGCGCGCCGCTCGTTCGAAGCAGCGGATGAACTCCCGGCCGATGATCTTTCGCTTGCTCTCCGGGTCGCTCACCCCGGCCAGCTCGCCGAGGAACTCCGCGGCGGCGTCGACCACCTTGAGCGAGACCCCGGTCGCCGCGACGAAGTCGGTCTCGACCTGTTCGGCCTCACCCTTGCGCAGCAATCCGTGGTCGACGAACACGCAGGTCAGCTGATCGCCGACCGCACGCTGCACCAGAGCAGCGGCGACGGCAGAGTCCACCCCACCCGAGAGCCCGCAGATCACCTGGCCGTCGCCGACCTGCTGCCGGATCGCGGCAATCGAGTCGTCGACGATGTTGGCCGGCGTCCAGTCGGGCCGGCAGCCGGCGATGTCATACAGGAACCGCTCCAGCACCTGCTGACCGGCCTGGGAGTGCAGCACCTCCGGATGCCATTGCACGCCGGCGAGCCCTCCCGCTACGTTCTCGAAGGCGGCGATCGGTGCCCCGGCGGTGCTGGCCAGCGCGGTGAAGCCGACCGGCGAGGCAGCCACCGAGTCGCCGTGACTCATCCACACATTGAGCGTCTCCGGCAGACCAGCCAGCAGCGTGCCTTGGGTAGCGATCGTGGTCTCGGTCCGGCCGAACTCGCTGAGTCCGGTCTGGGCGACCTCGCCGCCCAAGGCCCGGGCCATGGCCTGGAACCCGTAGCAGATGCCGAAGGCGGGCAGCCCCGTCGAGAACAGCGCCGGGTCGACCTGAGGCGCCTCCGGTGCGTAGACCGACTGCGGGCCACCGGAGAGGATGATCGCCGTCGGCCGCTTGGCGAGGATGTCGGCCACACTCGCCGTGTGCGGCATGATCTCGGAGAAGACCCGTGCCTCACGTACGCGGCGCGCGATCAGCTGGGCGTACTGAGCGCCGAAGTCGATCACCACCACCAGGTTGTGTCGACGCTCCATCTCCGCCTCGGTCACGTTGAGTTGTCCTTCCGCCATCCTGGTGAGGGCCCGAGTCTAGTGGTTGCCACCGGCGACGTTGCCCGCCTGCACTGCGCCGGTTGGCCGACCTGGTTGGATGGGGTGCACCGACCCGAGAGAGGTGAACGTCCATGGCGGACATGGCGAAAATGGCGTACCGGCCGATCGGTCTCGCGGCCAGCCTGGGCTCTGCGGCGCTCGCCGGCAAGCTGGTGGCGGCGATCTGGAAGAAGGTCGCCCACGAGGACGACACCCCCGGCGCCCTGGACCCGCAGTACTCCATGGGCAAGGTGCTCGCCTTCGCACTCTTCCAGGCCGGGGTGTTCGCGATCGTCCAGGTCCTGATCGATCGCGGTGGCGCCAGGCTGTTCGAGAAGGTCACCGGCGCCTGGCCGGGCGACTAATTGCGTACGCCCTGCGTCCGCAGCGCTCGTTCCACGGTCTCCAGATCGCGGACGGCACCGCGATCGGCCGAGGTCGCCATCGCCGCGTAGACGCGCAGCGCCGGTGACACGGTCCGCCGGCGGTCTCGCGGCCGGCAGCCGCCGGAGTCCATCAGGCGGGCGCGACGCTTCTCCAGCTCGGTTGCATCCACCTGCAGCACGAGCGACCGGGCAGGGATGTCGATCTCCACGACGTCGCCATCCTCGACGAGGGCGATCGTGCCGCCGGCTGCCGCCTCGGGCGAGACATGACCGATGGACAGGCCGGAGGTGCCTCCCGAGAAACGCCCGTCGGTGATGAGCGCGCACTGCTTGCCAAGGCCACGCCCCTTGAGGAACGAGGTCGGGTGGAGCATCTCCTGCATACCCGGCCCACCCTTCGGACCCTCATAGCGGATGACGACCACGTCGCCCGGCTGCACCTGTTTCCCGAGGATCTTGGCGACCGCTTCCTCCTGCGACTCACACACGACTGCCGGACCGGAGAAGGTCCAGATCGAGGGGTCCACGCCGGCGGTCTTCACCACCGCGCCGTCGAGGGCGAGGTTGCCACGCAGCACTGCCAGGCCGCCGTCGACGGAGTAGGCATGTGCGGCGTCGCGGATGCAGCCGTGCGCAGCATCCTCGTCCAACGTAGCCCAGCGCTCGGACTGGGAGAACGCGGTCGAGGAGCGCACCCCACCGGGCGCGGCATGCCAGAGCTCTCTGGCCGTGTCCGAGGCCCGGCCACCACGGACATCCCACTCATCGAGCCAGCGGGTAAGAGAATCGGCGTGGATCGCGTGCACGCCCTCGTCGAGCAGGTCGGCGCGGTGCAGCTCGCCCAGGATCGCCGGAATGCCGCCCGCGCGGTGGACGTCCTCCAGGTAGTACATCCGCCCATGAGCCGCGTTGGGAGCGACCTTGGCGAGGCAGGGCACTCGCCGGGAGATGGCGTCGATCTCGTCCAGACCGAAGCCGATCTCGGCCTCGTGTGCTGCGGCGAGCAGATGCAGGATCGTGTTGGTCGAACCGCCCATGGCGATGTCGAGTGCCATGGCGTTGCCGAACGCGGCCGGCGTGGCAATGCTGCGCGGCAGCACCGAGGCGTCGTCCTCGTCGTAGTAGCGATCGGCGAGCCGGACCACCGTCTCACCAGCCTGCTCATAGAGGGCCCGGCGCGCTGTGTGCGTCGCCAACACCGAACCGTTCCCGGGCAGGGCCAGACCGATGGCCTCGGTGAGGCAGTTCATCGAGTTCGCGGTGAACATGCCGGAGCAGGAGCCACAGGTCGGACAGGCGGCCTCCTCGATGAGGGCGATGTCGGCGTCGGAAATCGTGTCGTTGGCGGCTTCGGAGATTGCGTCGATGAGATCGAGAGTGCGTACAGTGCCGCCCACGAGCGTCGTGCGCCCGGACTCCATGGGGCCGCCGGAGACGAAGACCGTCGGGATGTTCAGCCGCAGGGCAGCCATCAGCATGCCAGGCGTGATCTTGTCGCAGTTGGAGATACAGACGAGCGCGTCGGCCCGATGGGCGTTCACCATGTACTCGACCGAGTCCGCGATGAGGTCTCGCGAAGGCAGCGAGTAGAGCATGCCCTCGTGCCCCATCGCGATGCCGTCGTCGACGGCGATCGTGTTGAACTCACGGGGGATGCCGCCCGCCGCCGTGATCGCCGCAGAGACGATCCTGCCCACCGGCTGCAGATGGGTGTGACCGGGGACGAACTCGGTGAAGCTGTTCGCGACGGCGATGATCGGCTTCCCGAAGTCGGCCGCGTCGACACCGGCCGCCCGCAGCAACGCGCGGGCTCCGGCCATGTTGCGGCCATGTGTGACGGTGCGGGAACGCAGCGGCGTGGACATGCATCCACCGTGCCCGTCCGCTCCCGGATCCGGAAGACGGCCTCAGTACTAGTAGTCAGAGCACTAGTGTCGAGGCGCTACGGTCACTGCGTGACCAGCGACCAGGAGAGACGCAAAGAGCTCGGGGCGCTGCTGCGTGCGCGCCGGGAACAGGTCGACCGGGCCGACTACGGACTCCCGCCCGGCACCCGTGGACGTAGGAAAGGGCTGCGTCGCGAAGAGGTCTCCTACCTCTCCGGGGTGAGCGTGACCTGGTACACCTGGCTCGAGCAGGGACGCGACATCAACCCGTCACGTCAGGTGCTGGACGCGATCGCGCGCTGCTTGCGGCTGACGGTTCCCGAGCACAACTACCTGCTTGGCCTCGCCGGCCTTGTCCCGGCCCCTCCCGGAGCGGAATCAGCGGTCCAAACGGCGCCCGCGCACGTCCAGCGGTTTCTCGATGCCTTGGCGGGGCATCCCGCCTATGCGCTCGCGCCGGACTGGGGAATCACCGGCTGGAACCGAGCCTACGAGGCGCTCTATCCCAACGTCGCGAGTGCCTCGCCCGAGCAACGCAATCTGCTCTGGCTCGTCTTCACCGACCCCGGCGTACGCGACCTGCTGGACGACTGGGAGGTCACCAGCCGCCGTTTCCTCGCCGAGTTCCGAGCCGAGGCTGGTCCGCGTCTTGGCGATCCCCGTTACCTCGACCTGATCGCCCGACTCATCGAGACCAGTCCCGAGTTCCGCGCCGGCTGGCAGGACCACGACATCCGCGGCTTCCAGTCCCGGGAGCGGATCTTCCATCATCCCCGGGCCGGTCGGCTGGTCTTCGAACAGCACCAGCTGCGGCCCTCCGACCGGCCGGACATTCAACTGGTCGTCTACACGCCGATCGAGAGCCCGTCGTGAGCAACCGTGAGCGATGCGCGGCTGGTGCCCTAGCTCAGGCACGTTTGGAACTGGGCCGGGACGCGCGCGGTCACAGCCTGCGCCGCATGCCGATCTCGTCGAGTTCTACATCAGGCACCGAGTGATCCAGCTGCTCGCGGCCGTCACGCGACCAGCCGTGTCGTTCATAGAACGCGATCGCCCGTTGGTTCGTGCGCAGCACCCAGAGGATGACGTCGGCATATCCCTGCTCCCGCAGCACCTCCAGGCCAGCCTCATGCAGCAGATGGCCTACTCCCGCGCCGGTGTGGCGAGGATGCAGATAGATCGCGTACAGCGTCGCCGTCCCCGGCTCGGTGGGCATACCCGGCCCGACGGTGACGAACCCGATGATCTCCTCGGCCAGCTCGGCGACCAGCACCGAACCCGGCCACGGCTCGCTGAGCGCCTGCCGCCACCACGCACTGCGTGCAGCGGCACTCAGACCAGCCAGGTAGCCAGCCGGGAGCAGCCCCTCGTACGCCCAGCGCCAGGACGCGACGTGCAACGCACCGAGGGCCTCGGCGTCGTCACGCGTCGCCGGACGCAGGGTCACGCTCACCCGACCCAGGCTAAGGCCGCCCAGCTCCCAACTGGTCAGCTCAACGCGCGTTTGGCGACCTCGGCTCGCACAGCCTTGACCGCGGAGTTCTTGGCCTTGACCGCTGTCTTGACCGTGGAGCTGGCACCGGAGACCGGACCCGCCAGCGGGTAGACCTTCTTCTCGAACGGCAACGGGCCGGTGGTGCAGGTCGAGTCGGTCGTCGGCTTCCAGGCGGTGAACAAGAACTTGTCACCGAGCGAATCGACGCACTTCGACGGACCGTCGATGTAGAGGCCGTGCTGCCCCTCGTTGTCCACGCTCACCAGCACGGTTGTGCCGGCTGTCCGGCGATGTGCGGTCCGGGCACCCTCGTACGCTGTCGCCGGGTCGCCCTCGCCCTGGAACATCAAGATCTTGTTCGAGACTCCGGCAAGGTCGATGGTGCGGGTCTGCGGCTTGTACTTCCAGTAGGCGCACTGCGGAATGGTGTTGAGGTAGCCGAGGAACGGGTACTTCTTGGCATCCGCGTCGGCTCGCTTCAGCAGGGCGGTGAGGTTGCTGGAGTTGACGTTGTCGTTGCAGCGCACGATCGCCCCGGCCAGACCGACGGAGATGTCCTTCTGAGCCGATCCGGACACGGCCTTGGCGGAGCGCTGGACGGAGAACGGCGCCCCTGTCATCGGTCCCTTGACCCGCTTGGCGACGGTCTTGCGCGCCTTCGAGGACGACGGATGCTTCGCCAGATAGACGGCAGCCTCGATCACCGCGCCGGCCGGCTCGAATCCGGAGTCCAGCTCGATGTAGGCCGACACGGTGTAGTCCAGGTCCTCCGGACCGATGGCCGGTGTCTTGCCCTTCTTCAGGTCCTTCTTCGCCTGCGCAGCGAGCTTCTTGCGCGTCGCCTCGTACTTCTTCTTCACCGCACTGGCGCTCTTGCCCAGCCCGAACTCCGAGTGGTGCCGCGCCAGGTAGGGGAACAGCATCTTGTCCCGGCGCCGCTGGAAAGCCTTGGGGTCGAGGGTCTGGTTGGCATACATCGACGACGTCCAGTCCATGTTGGAGTCGAGGATGAACTTCCCGACGCGACTCGGGAAGGTGTCGGCATACCAGGCGCCCAGCCAGGTGCCGTAGGAGTAGCCGACGTAGTTCAGCTGATCGTAGGTCTTGCCGGCGTACTGGGCCATCAGCTGGCGGAGGAAGTCGAGGTCCCAGACGGTCTGCTGGGTGTTGATGTAGCGCGCATTCGGATCACCGCCGCAGGCCTCGCCGAACAGCTTGGCCTCGGCCACCTCCACCTTGTGGGTCGCCTTGTTGCGGACCCGACGGTCGGCGACCTTCGGCAGCTTGTTGTACTTCGCCGTGGTCGTCAGACACCGCACCCGGGTGCTGGCACCATAGCCGCGGGGATCGAAGCCGAGCAGGTCGTACTGCTGCGCCACCTGGGGCTTGGTCCAGCTCAGCTGCTCGGTCAGATAGCGGCCGGCCACTCCGGGGCCACCTGGGTTGGTGGTCAGCAGCTGCGCGTTCGGGTCATCGGACCTCAGATAGGCGATCGCGACTTGCAGATCGCCCTTGCCTGGGTTCTGCCAGTCCTTCGGGACTGCGATCGTTGCGCACCGAGAACCGACATCCCCGACGGTCGGACAGTCGCCCAACGTCACACCGCTGTTCTTGGCCAGGTAGGTCTCGACCGCGGCTTGCAGCGGGTCGGTGGCCTCGGCTGCGGCGACGTCGGAGGTCAGGATCGGCAGGGGTGCTGCCAGCGAAATGGCCACCGCGGCCAACACGGCCAACCAGCGACTCGATCGACGATGTGGCCGTGATCGATGATGTGGCATTGCGCTGTGAACCCTCCCGGTGGTGACCGCGCCCGAACATAGAACGCCTAAGCAGTGTTACTGCCGATCCCCATTTGACCAAACTCTCGGCGGGAATGCTGCCCAAGGCGAGAGCTCCGTCAGGCTCGGCCAAGCGACTTCAGGACTCGGAGCGCGACCGTCAGACCGGAGGCGAACGTCTGCGGAGACAGTCCATGGCTGGGGGCGATCGGGAGCAGCGACTGGGTGCCGACCACCTGTGGCTGGACGAACCGCAGCAGCCCTTCCGGCCCCTGCCGACGGCCCAACCCTGAGTTCTTCATGCCACCCATGGGCGCGTCGATGCTGCCGAAGGTGGCCGCGTATGCTTCGTTGACGTTCACCGTCCCGCATCGCAGCTGCGCCGCGACCCGACGGCCACGGACCGGGTCGCCGGTCCACACGCTGGCGTTCAGTCCGTACGCCGAGTCGTTGGCGCGCCGGACTGCCTCCGTCTCGTCGCGGACCGGATAGATGCTGACCACCGGTCCGAACGTCTCCTCGGCATAGCAGGCCATCTCTGCGGTGACTCCGGCCAGCACCGTCGGCTCATAGAACAGCGGGCCGAGATCGGGGCGCCGCCGTCCCCCGGTGAGCACCCGAGCGCCCTTGGCCCGCGCGTCGGCGACGTGGGACTCCACCCGCGCCAGCTGGTCGGCACTGATCAGGCTGCCCATCTCGTACTCGAAGTCCAGCGACCGGCCCAGCCGGACGGCGCGGGTCTTGGCGAGGAACGCGTCGGTGAACTCGCGCTGCAGCCGGTCGGCCACGAAGATCCGTTCGGCAGAGACGCACAGCTGTCCGGCGTTGCTGAAGCTGGCCCGCACCGCACCCGCAGCGGTCTGCTCGATGTCGGCATCGTCGAGGACCAGCAGCGGGTTCTTGCCGCCCAGTTCGAGTGAGCAGCCGATCAGCCGATCAGCGCACTGTCTGGCGACGATCCGGCCGGTCGCGGTCGACCCGGTGAAGCAGAGGTAGTCGACCTGGCCGATCAGCTCGGCCCCCACCCGCTCGCCCGCACCGTGGACCACCTGCCACAGCTCGGCCGGCATCCCCGCCTGCCGGAGCAGGTCGACGGCAGCGAGAGCCACGTACGGGGTCTGCAGGTCGGGCTTGAGCAGCAGCGCATTGCCCGCCACCAGGGCTGCCAGCCCGTCGGAGATGGTGGGGCTGAGCGGATAATTCCAGGGAGCGATGATGCCGACCAGTCCGCGGGGCAGATAGTGCTGATCGATCCGGGTGAGCAGCGGGAAGATGCCGCTGCGGCGTTGGTGGTGCAGCACCTCCCGCGCCGTCCGCGCGTAATAGCGGGCGGTCAGCGCGAGATGCAGGACTTCCTCGATCGCGACCAGCCGGGCCTTGCCACCTTCGTACTGCAGCAGGTCGGCCAATCGGTCCCGTTGATCGAGCACCGCGTCATGGAAGTCGAGCAAGACCCGTCTGCGCTCGTCGAGTGGGCGGGCTGCCCACTCCTGCTGAGCAGTTCGAGCGCGGTCCGCCGCCGCGGCGACATCACTGGGGGTGGAAGTGGGCAGTTCGGTGGCCAGGTCCTCGTCGTACGCCGAGCGCCACTGTCTGCTCGGACCGGTCGCCGCGAGCTGCGCGGCCAGCCGTGGACCGTCCCACGGCACCGCGTCCGGCGTTTCCACGGTTGCCAACCGGGTCCGGCCATCGAGCGTCGTCATATCCCCAGGGTAGGAGCAGTCAGGCAAGAGAGGAGCGCTGCAGGGTCTGGTGGTGGCGAACCACCTCGGCGACGACGAAGTTGAGGAACTTCTCGGCGAATTCGGGGTCCAGCTTCGCCTCCCCGGCCAGGGTGCGCAGCCGAGCGATCTGCCGGGCCTCTCGGGCCGGGTCCGCGGGCGCGAGACCGTGCCTCGCCTTGAGCTCTCCCACCTGCTGGGTGACCTTGAACCGCTCCGCCAGCAGGTGGATCAACGCCGCATCCATGTTGTCGATGCTGTCCCGCAGACGCAGCAGTTCGGTCTGCACCTGCGGATCCAGTGGCTGGTCAGCTGCCCGGTCGTCCATGTCGGTGCAGCCTAGTGCCAGCTCCTCAGTTGAGGGTGATCACCGTGCCGGTGCCGTTGGGGTACTCGACCCAGCCGACGTACGGCACCTCGGCGCTGAGCCCCGACCAACGAGCAGTCAGCCGGTGTGGCTGCCCGGCGACGACGGTCCTGCTCGCCGGCGAGACGGTGAAATCACCGAGTCCGCTGCCCGGCACGGCCAGTCCGGTGCGGTACTCGAACATGGTTGACGGCGTGCCCGGCGCATTGCCGGCGTTCTCCACCGCGGCCACATAGATGCCGGCGGCCGGCTTGACCAAGACCAGCGATTGATTCGCCGCAGGCGCCGACGACCGAGCCACCAGAGTGTAGGAGTCGTCGGGCAGGATCTGGAAGACATAGAGATTGAGCTTGGCCTGGGCGCTCGCAGCCCGCGCGGTGAAACGTGCCACCTTCGTGTCGGCCGGCACCTCGACCGGGTATTGCTCGTTCGCGCCCTCCGGTATCGGCTGCATCGGAGTGATCGGGTCTCCGGCAGACAGTCCGGTGCCGGTCGCGGTGAACCGGCCCGACAGGCCCGGCCGCACGGAATAGCGGAGCTTGTTCGCGGCGCTGGAGCCAGTGAGCTGAGCGGGCGCGTCCAGGTCCCGTGGGGTCACGACCAACGGGATCCGAACCCGGGCATGCTCTCCCTTCCAGGTCACGAATCCACTGCTGGCCTCGTCCAGTTTGGCCTTCGTTCGGGTGATGGTGATCGTGACCTTCTTGGTCTCGCCCTTCCGCAGCTTGAGCACCGTGGGGCTGACACGTACGCGCAGCCCTGACGCGCTGACCGAGGCTCGATAGCGACCAGCCTGCACGGCGGTCACCTTTCGGGTCACGGTCTGGCTGCCGGCCAGTCGCCCGATCGCGATCGACGGTGCGTTGTAGTCGCTCGGGTCGATGGCTGTCAGCCCCGAGTCGGTGTTCACGCCGAGTCCCTCGAGATAGCCGAACCAGTCGACGAGGCCGGCCGGAAACACCAGGCCGGGCTTCAGCATCGCCGTCGGATCGACCCGGCCCGCACCTTGGGCGAATGGGTCGGTGACACGTCGGCCCTTGGCATCCTGCAGGTCCTTGGCGGTGGTCATCAGCGCTGATTTGACCTGCATCGGCGACCAGTCCGGGTGCACGCCGGCGCCGTACATCAAGGCCGCCAGCCCGGCGACCTGCGGGGCGGCCTGCGACGTGCCGGACCTGAACGCGAAGCTCTGCCCGCCGTTGCTGCTCGGCGCGACCGCACCAAGGATGGACACTCCAGGGGCGACCAGGTCAGGTTTGAGGGTGTCGCCACCGGTCAGCAGCGCCGGCCCGCGGCCGGAGAAGGTGGCGATCTGGGGGTACGCGATGGTGTCGGAGGTCTGGTTCCCCTGCGTGAGGGTCACCGTCGCGTCGCCCTTGGCCGCGTACTCCTTGATGGCTGCCGAGGCGGGCGGGTTCACGTGCACGGTCGGCACCGAGTGCAGATCCGCGTCGAGGGTGTTGGTCGTGGGATTGGTCAGCACCATGCCGATGCCGCCGGCCCGCTTCACCTCGGCGGACTTGACCGGCCGCCCGGGTCCGCCTCGATCACAGATGACGACCTTCCCGGCCACCCGGTAGGGGTCGAGGCTGTCGGGGGTGCAGACCCCGGCCTCGTCAGCGGTCTTGCCGTTGGCCGCCGCCGCCGATCCGTTGATCAGCGGGGCCGGGCCGACCGGCTGATCGACGGTGGAGGAGACGCCCAGGTACGCGTTCTCGTTGCCCAAGGTGACGGTGCCGTAGTAGGGCGCGATCGTGTGGGCGCCCACCGTGGTCACCCACGGTGCGACGCTTTGCACTGTCGAGGCATCCGGACCGGAGTTGCCCGCGGCGGCCGCCACGAAGATGCCGGCTGAGGCAGCCGCGAGGAAAGCCACCTGGACCGGGGACACCGGATTGTCGTTGGTCGAGATCGAGTAGTTGATCACGTCGACACCGTCGGTGATGGCGGCATCGACCGCATCCAGCACATCGGTGTCGTACGCGCCGGTCCGGGTGGCGTCCTTCGCCTGCCACAGCACCTTGTAGACGGCGATCTTGGCAGCGGGCGCCACGCCCGAGATGGCGCCGTAGTCATGGCCGTCGGCCGAGGCCTCCACGTTGTGGTTGCCGGCGGCGATCGAAGCCGTATGACTGCCGTGCCCTTCCCCATCACGCGGAGAGACGTAGTCGGCGCGCTGATCGGCCGGTACCGCGTTCAGCCAGGTCTCGCCGAAAGACCGGGCGCCGATCAGTTTGGTGTTGCAGTTGGCCGGGGAGAACTCCTCGCCGGACTCGCAGGTGCCGGTGAAGGTACCGCCATCGGACTTGACCATGGTGATGACGTCGCCGGAGAGCTTCGGCACGAACTGCTGGTCGGTCTTCTTGACCTGTTTCGCATGCTGTGCGGAGAGCTGCTTGCGCTGTCCGGCAGCCTGCTGCAGCGGTGCGCCGGCGAACGACGCGCTCTCCGGCCAGACGCCGGAGTCGAGGACGCCGACGACCACCCCGCGCCCGGACTTCTGCGGACCGCCCAGCTTGGACCACACGCCCCGGCTCCCTGACAGGCCCAGGAAATCGGTCGACTTGCGAGCGTCGGGAACGTGCCGCAGGGTGTCCTTGGTGACAGACAGGACGCCCTCGGTACGCGCCAGCCGCGCGGCTTGCTGGCCGGTCATCGTCGAGGTGAAGCCGGCGAGCCCGACCTCATGCCGTTCCCGGGGCTTCGCGCCGACGCGGGCTGCAACGGTGTCCTGTCGCTTCCGCAGGTAGGAGCGGTAGCGCTTGGCGTCGCTGCTGGCCACGTCGACCCGGTCCCCCTTGTCCGGCTTGGTGGCCCGATAGCCGGGGACCTCACCGGCATACGCGGCGATCGGCGCATCCACCAGGGTGACGATGTAGGTTCCCTTGGCGCTGAGCTCGCCCGGCAGGGTCACCGATGGCACGGCCGGCGGCTTGGCCGCTGCTGTCGGACTCGGTCCGAGGAGCAGCAGGCATGACAACAGCACGCACGACAAGGAGAACGCCGCGGCAAGGGTGCCTCGGCGTACGCGGACAGGGGTCGCTGACGACGACATGTGTTCAGTTCCTTCGACGAGACGCTGTGACTCTGTTTCCCCCCGAGTCCCGGCGGCGTCCAATGGCCACCGACAGTAACACCGCAGCCGGGTCCCCGTCAGCCAATGGACCAAGATCGTCCAATGGATCAAATCGACGACGTGGACGTTCGCCGAACGAAGTGCAACCGATGGCGCGGGAACGTACGCTGGACCGCGACACGGCGTCGGCCACGTCGTCGGGAGAGGGATCTTGGCCATGCGACTTCGCCTCGGCACGCTCCTCACCATCAGCCTGGTGCTCGTCACCGCGGCCTGTGGCGGCGGCAGCGGCGGCGGTCCGTCCGACGGGCCGACAACCGGCGGTCCGACCTCCAGCGGTCCAACGAGTGCCGCGGCCACCCCGACAAGCGCCTCCCAGCTGACCATCACCGTCGATGACGGCACAGGCAAGACCACCCGCTGGACGCTCACCTGTGACCCGGTCGGCGGCACCCACCCCGATCCCGAGGGAGCCTGCGCAGCCGTCGATGGCCACCGCTCCGCCCTGGACCCGGTGCCTGACGGTCGTGCCTGCGCCCAGGTCTACAGCGGGCCTGAGCGAGCCGAGATCACCGGCACCTGGCGCGGCAAGAAGATCTCGACCACGCTGTCCCGCAACGACGCGTGTCAGACCGCGCGCTGGAACGCCCTGGTGCCGCTGGTCCCGCCCGGCGACAGCTGACCCGTCCTCCCCCTTGCCCGCCGGCAGCGGTCTTGTTCCACTGTGCACGCTGGAGGGGGACGGTGGAACAAAACTCCGGTGACGGCCAGGGTTCAGGGTTGCCAGCGACCGGCAATGGCCCGCTCGACGAAGCCGTCGATCTCCGCAGTACGCCGGGCCGGGTCCCAGCCCAGCTCGGCGGCCATCAACCTGGCCACCTCAGGGGCCGCCTTGACGCCGCCATCCCAGGTCTCGCGGGTGATGCGGGTACGACGCGCCAGCAGATCACTCAACCGGGTGGCGTCCTCGTACGCCACTGCATACCAGACCTCGGCCACCAGATAGTCCTCCGCGCCGGACAACGGTTCCCGCAGCTCGGGCCGCTCCTCGATGGCGGCCACCAGCACCGCGGTCTCGGTGCCGTAGCGCTGCAGCAGGTGCTCCATCCGCAGCACCGGAATGCCGGCCTGTCGGGCCAGCAGGTGCCGCTGGTTCCAGCGAGCATTGAACCCGTCGGCACCGAGCAGCGGCACCCGGTGGGTCACCGACCGTGGATGCAGGCCGCCCAACTGCAGGACCGCGGCGTCGACGGCGCGCTCGGCATCGGCTCGATAGCCGGCCAGGCTGCTCCCCCGAACCAGGACCAGTCCTGGCATGGGCTGATGAATGGAGGGCGCCCGGCCCATGTCGGGACCCATCGGCGCTGGACTCGCGTAGGCGCTCTCCACCGATTCCGATCCGATCGGTCGTTCCAGGTGTCGGCTGAGCTCGGCCAGCAGTTGCTCCGGATCGACCCAGGCGGCGGTGCTGCCGACGATCCAATGCCGGCCCCACGGGACGACATAGAGTGCGCGCGCCTCGCCCCGTCCGTCGGAGCGGAGCACGAGTCCGGTCGATGACCGCAGCCTGCCGCGCGGCAGCACCAGGTGCACGGTCTCGGCGATCGGGGCGGCCAGCCGCCCATCGGGGGTCGGTCCAGCTCCGGAGGCCGACTCGGCGCCGGGCTCGGCCGGAGCACCGGGCCCTGCTGGGGCGTCGGGTCCTGCTGGGGCGTCGGGTCCCAGCTGGGCTCCGGGCAGCAGCCGACTCAGCTCAGTGCCGGTCGCGAGAACCACGGCACGGGCTCCTACGGTGGCTGAGGCACCCGCGGCGTCGGTGAGCTCGGCACCGACGACCCGGCCGTCGACCGTCAGCAGGCGCCGTACGGCGGTTCGAGCCAGCGCGAGCGTCCCGTACGAAGCGGCGGTGCGGACCACGGTGATGGTGAGCCGGGCGTCGTCGACCTGCCCTTCGTAGAACTGCGCGGCACCGGTGATGTCGGTCATCGCCAGCGACGGGGCGAGTCGACGGACCGCGCGGCGAGTGAGCTGGCGGTGCCCGGGCAGCACACCGGGCTGGCGGAACGAGAAGGCCGCGGCGTCATACACACTCAATCCGGCGCCGACCGCGAGCCGTTCCGGCAGACCACGGTGGAACGGCAGCAGCATCGGGACTCGGCGCACCAGATGCGGCGCCGTCCGATCCAGCAGCAGATCCCGTTCCCGGCGTAGCGCCGCGACCGCGCCCACCCCGATCCGGGGAAGGTCGACCAATCCCCCGTGTACCAGCGTGCCGGTGTGTCCGGAGCGTCCGCCGCCCCAGTCGTCCGCCTCCACCAGACCGACCCGCAGCCCACGAGTCACCGCGTCCAGCGCCACCCCGGCACCGACGATCCCGCCGCCGATGACCAGCAGGTCCAGATCAGCTGCTTCTAGATCGGCGACGGTGCAGGGAATCAACCGACGATGACCTCGACCCGCTGAAACTCCTTGACCTCGGTGTAGCCGGTGGTCGCCATCGCCTTCCGCAGCGCACCGACCAGGTTCATGGTGCCGTCAGGCACCGCGGAGGGGCCACGCAGGATCTGCTCGAGTGTGCCTACCACGTCGAAGGCGACCCGCTCACCACGCGGCAGCCTCGCGTGCCATGCCTCCGGACCCCAGTGATAGCCGCGCCCGGGCGCTTCGGATGCCTTGGCCAGCGGCGAGCCCACCATGACGGCGTCGGCGCCGCAGGCGATCGCCTTGGCGATGTCGCCCGACCGGCCGACCGAGCCATCGGCGATCACATGCACGTAGCGGCCGCCGGACTCGTCCAGATAATCGCGCCGTGCCGCTGCCACGTCGGAAACCGCGGAGGCCATCGGCACCGCGACCCCGAGCACATCGCGGGTGGTGTGCGCCGCGCCGCCGCCGAAACCGACCAGGACGCCGGCGGCGCCGGTCCGCATCAGATGCAGGGCCGCCTGGTAGGTGGCACAGCCACCCACGATCACCGGCACGTCGAGGGCGTAGATGAACTGCTTCAGGTTGAGTGGCTCGGCCTTGCCGGCCACGTGCTCGGCCGAGACTGTCGTACCTCGGATGACGAAGAAGTCGACTCCGGAGGCGACCACCGCACCCGCGTACGCCTGGGTGTTCTGCGGGGACAGGGCACCGGCCGCGGGAACGCCGGCGCTGCGCACCTCGGCAACGCGCTGACCGATCAACTCCTCCTTGATCGGCTCGGCGTAGATCTCCTGCATCCGCCGGGTAGCCGCGCCCGGATCCTCGATCGCGGCGATCTCCTCCAGCAGCGGCTCGGGATTCTCGTACCGGGTCCACAGCCCCTCGAGATTGAGCACGCCGAGACCGCCCAGCCGACCCATCTCGATCGCGGTGGCCGGCGACATCACCGAGTCCATCGGCGCCGCGATGAGCGGAAAGTCGAAGGTGAAGGCGTCTATCCGCCAGGTCAGATTGACCTGTTCCTCACCCCGCGTCCGGCGGGAGGGGACGATGGCGATGTCGTCGAAGGCGAAGGCTTGCTGGGCACGCTTGCTGCGGCCGATCTCGAACATGGGGGCAATCTTCCTTGATGCGCCGGGTCAGCCGGCGTAGTTGGGTGCTTCGACGGTCATCTGGATGTCGTGCGGGTGGGACTCCCGCAGACCCGCAGAGGTGATCCGGACGAAGCTGCCCCGTTCGTGCAACTCACGAATGGTCGAGGCGCCGGTGTAGAACATCGACTGCCGCAGGCCGCCGATCAGCTGGTATGCCACCGCAGCCAGCGGTCCGCGGAACGGCACCTGACCCTCGATGCCCTCGGCGATCAGGTTGGAGTCGTTGGTGACGTCGCCTTGGAAGTAGCGGTCCTTGGAGAAGGAGGCATTGCGCCCCCGGGAAGCCATGGCCCCGAGTGAGCCCATCCCTCGGTAGGCCTTGAACTGCTTGCCGTTCAGGAAGATGAGCTCCCCCGGGCTCTCCTCACAACCGGCCAGCAGAGAGCCGAGCATCACGGTGTCGGCACCGGCCACGATGGCCTTGGCGATGTCGCCGGAATATTGCAGACCGCCGTCACCGATCAGCGGGACACCGGCGGGTTTGCAGGCCCGGGAAGCGTTGTGGATGGCGGTCACCTGCGGCACGCCCACCCCGGCGACGACCCGGGTGGTGCAGATGGACCCCGGCCCGACCCCGACCTTGACACCGTCGACACCGGCATCGACGAGCGCCTTCGCACCCGCGTACGTGGCGACGTTCCCGCCCACGATGTCGACGTCCCGGCAGGCCGACTCGGCCTTCAGCCGCTTGACCATGTCCACCACGCCGTGCGAGTGGCCATGCGCGGTGTCGACGACCAGCAGGTCGACACCCTCCTCGACCAACGCCATCGCGCGCTTCCATGAGTCGCCGAAGAAGCCGACTGCCGCACCGACGCGCAGGCGACCGTGCGGGTCCTTGGTCGCGTTCGGATACTGATCGGACTTGACGAAGTCCTTGAGCGTGATCAGGCCCTTCAGCCGACCCTGCTCATCGACCAGCGGCAGCTTCTCGATCTTGTTGTGGGCCAGCAGCCGCATCGCGTCCTCGGGCGCAATGCCGACCGGACCCGTGACCAGCGGCATCTTGGTCATCACGTCGCCGACCAGCCGGTGCGGATCGTTCTCGAACCGCATGTCACGGTTGGTGACGATGCCGAGCAGGGTCTGGTCGCGGTCGACGACCGGTACGCCGGAGATCCGGTAACGGCCGCACATCGCGTCCGCCTCGCCGATGGTGGCGTCCGGGGAGATGGTGATCGGCTCGTCGACCATGCCGGCCTCGGAGCGCTTGACGATGTCGACCTGGTGCGCCTGGTCCTCGATGGACAGGTTCCGGTGGATGACGCCGAGCCCACCCTGCCGCGCGATGGCGACCGCCATCCGAGCCTCGGTGACGGTGTCCATCGGAGAAGAGACCAGGGGGACCTTCACCGCGATCCGCTTGGACACCAGCGTCGCAGTGTCCACCTCGGAGGGGATGATGTCGCTCTGGTTGGGCTGCAGCAGGACGTCGTCGAAGGTGAGCCCCAACGTAGCGAACGGCTGCGGCACACCGGCGGGAGTGAGATCGCCTAGGGAGTGCGACACGTGTTCCTCTCTTGCCGTACGGATCGCCAGGTCCACGTGCCGGACCGGCTACCGGTCCAAGACTATCCGGCGAGGAGGGTGGTGCGGAACGGCGGCCGTAGCGAGCAGTTGCCCGGGTGCGTGGCAGGCGTGTCGATGCGACGCTGACCGGACTGACGCCCGGGCCTCGTCCGCCGCGGTCACAAGTTCAGCAGTCCCCGTCGGCGCAGCAACGGCTCGATCCGCGGTGGGCGGCCGCGGAAGGACTCGAAATAGCCCATCTCCGATCCGCTGCCACCGCGGCAGAGCAACGCCTCACGGAATTCGTCCCCCGCTTCTCGCAGCCGGGCTCGATGCTCGCCGAACCACTCGACGGTATCGGCGTCGAGGATCTCGCTCCACAGGTAGGAGTAGTACCCGGCCGCATAGCCCGAGGCGAAGATGTGGTTGAAGTACCGGCTGCGATAGCGCGGTGGGACAGTTGCCAGGTCCAGGCCCACCGCACCGAGGGCTCGGGCTTCGAAGGCGTCGATGTCGCGGACCGCATCGTCGACCTCGTCCGGGGTCAACCGGTGCCAGGCCAGGTCCAGCCAGGTGGCGGCGAGGAAGCTGACCGTCTCCCGCGCCTGATCAGCGCCCGGGCCGGCTTGCAGGGCGGCGGTCAGCTCCGCGGGCAACGGCTCGTCGGTCTCGACGTGTCGGGCATAGCGGGTCAGGATCTCCGGGTCTGTGCCCCACATCTCGTTGACCTGCGAGGGATATTCCACGAAGTCCTTCGACACCGCCGTGCCGGCGAACCTCGGGTAGGTCACCGACGAGAGCAGACCGTGCAGCGCGTGCCCGAACTCGTGGAACAGCGTCCGTACCTCGTCCATGCTCAACAGCGTCGGCTGTCCGGCCGGCGGCTTGGCCAGATTGAGATTGTTCACCACCACCGGCCGCTGACCGAGCAGCCGGTTCTGAACGACCAGGGACTCCATCCACGCGCCGCCCTGCTTCCCGGCCCGGGTGTAGTAGTCGCCAAGGAAGAGTCCGATCGGCTCGCCGTCCGAGTCGAACACCTCGTACGCCACGACATCGCGGTGATAGCCGGCCAAGTCGTCGCGACGGCGGAAGGTGAGTCCATAGACCTGACCCGCCGCGCCGAAGACGCCGTCCTCAACAGTCCGGGTGAGTTCGACGTAGGGGCGGATCGCGCTGAGATCCGGGCCAGTTGCTGCTGCATCGAGCCGGCCGGCGTAATAGGCCCAGTCATGGGCGCCGAAATCGCTCTCACCCGTGTCGGCGCACAATGCCTCGGCGAGCCGATCCTGGTCGCGATGTGCGTTGGCCACCGCAGACGGGATCAGCTGCTGCAGGGTCTCGTCGAGCCGGGCGTTGGAGCCGACGGTACGGTCCGCGAGGACGTAGTCGCTGTGCGTCGGGTAGCCGAGCAGCACCGCCCGCCGGGCACGAGCGATGACGATCCGCCGCACCAGATCGCTGGTGTCTGTGTCGGTGTCGGCACCACGGCCGAGCGAGGCAGCAAGCACCCGCCGGCGCAGGTCACGATTCCGGAGCGACTCGAGCACCGGCTGGTGGGTCGGCAGGATGAGCTCGATCAGGTAGCCGTCCAGGTCACGGCGCCGCGCTGCCTCGGCCGCAGCGGCGACGGCGTCCTCGCTCAGACCGTCGAGCTCGGCGACATCGCTGACCTGCACCGCCGCTCCCTTGGCGGCTGCCAGCAGTCGTACGCCGAACTCGGCCGCCAGCGTCGCGAGTTCGGCGTTCAACTCCCGAAGTTCCGCCTGTTCGGTGGGGGCCAGCGCGGCGCCGGCCCGAACGAAGTCGAGGTGGTAACGATCGAGCAGCCGGCGCGACTCGTCGTCCAGGCCGAGATCATCGGCCCGGCCATGCAGCTCGTCGATCCTGGCGAAGAGCGCACGATTCTGGGTGATCGCATCAGCGTGCGCGGCCAGCCTGGGTGCGTATTCGGCTTCGAGTCGCTGCAGCTCGGGGGTGGTGTCGGCCGAGGTCAGGCACCAGAAGACCCGGCGCACGCGGTCGAGCATGCGGCCGGAACGCTCCAGGGCGACGATCGTGTTCTCGAAGCTGGGCGCCACGCCCGGGTGAGCAATCGCCTCCACCTCGGTCAGTTGCTCGGCCATGCCGAGATCGAGGGCTGGCCCGAAGTGCTCGATTCGGACGTCGGCGAACGGCGGCAGCTCGTACGGCAGCGTGCTGGCGACCAGAAACGGATTGACGGTCGGGTCTGAGGTCACCTGGGCGAGGGTAACGAGCGAGACCTCCAGAACGTCGCGAGGGTCCACACCCGATGGTGGATGTGGACCCTCGTGATCTGCTCATCGTGCCACGCGAGCATCCTCAGGCCGTCTCGTCAGGCCTACGCTCGGAGGTCAGTCGTCCCAGCGGTACGTGTCCTCCCAGCGATCCTCCTGCCGGTCGCTGGCCTTGCCCTGCTTGACGACGTCCTTGCCCTTGCCGCCGCTGACCTTGTCCTTGGCGCGGCCACCCTCGACCAGGTCATGGCCGGAGTTCCCATAGAGCTTGTCGCGACCACGCTCACCCTCGATGTGGTCGTTGCCGGACCCGCCCTTGATGTAGTCCTTGCCCGAGCCACCTTCCAGGTCGTCGTGGCCCGAGCCGCCGCTGATCCAGTCGTTTCCGGACCCGCCGTCGACCTCGTCGTTGCCGGCGCCGGCGCAGATCACATCATTGCCGCCGTTGCCGTCGATCTCGTCGTGGCCGCCCAGCGCGACGATCACGTCACGACCGCTGGTGCCCTCGATGTCGTTGTTGCCATTGGTACCGACGATGGTGGCGCGGTGGCCATTGCAGTAGTGGGCAGCCGCCTCCGCGGTCGGGGCGCTGACCGCGAACAGGCCCAGGCTGAGTGCAGCCGCAGCCGGCAGCACGGCCCAGCGCGCGAGGCGGCGAGCGGTGACAGACCGGGCGGTGACAGACATGGTCATGGGGGAACTCCTCGGTACGGGAACGGGCCGGGTGCCCGTCGTGATCCCCATTCGATCGGTTGCCGATGAGATGCCTGTGATGCGCAGATGAGGGAGGCCTCATCTTCACGCCGGGGTCGGACTTCACCACCCAGGCGTCCGTCAGAACCGCGTACGCCAGGTGCCGCCGGGCCATGGCGGATGCCCGCCGTCCCAAATCCACTTCGCACCATTTCCTGTCACTACGCACCCGGTACGCGGAAATTGTCAACCTTCCTGAGACAGAAGGTGTGCGTTGATTCCTGTGGTGGTGATGGCTGGTGCACGGGGTGGCCGCCGGAACCGTTCGGGATGGGACTGCCAGGAGCGGTCCAGGTGGGCTTGGCGGCGGGCACGGTCGGTGTCGACGGTGCCGTGGTAGACCGCGGCCGGGGTGTAGTGCCCGATGCCGCTGTGGCGGTGCTCGGTGGCGTAACGGGTCAAGAACGTCTCGGTCCAGGCCCGGGCGTGTTCGATGGTGTCGAACCGGTCCGGGCAGGACAGGTCGTACTTGATGGTCTTGAACATCGATTCGGAGAACGGGTTGTCGTCGCTGACCCGGGGCCGGGAGTAGGAGGTCACGATGCCCTGGTCGTGGAGCTGGTCGACCAGGTCGTGGCTACGCATCACCGACCCGTTGTCGGCATGCACGGTGGACGGCACCCCGTACTGGGCGATCGCGGTGGTGAACAGCTCGACCGCGTCCGGGGTTGTTTCGCTGTACTCGATCCGCCACCGGACCGGGTAGCGGGAGTACACGTCCAAGACCAGCATCAGCTTGTAGCGTTCCTGGCCGGGTCCGGCCAGCTCGGTGGCATCCCACGACCACAGCTGGTTCGGCCGGGTCGCGGCCACCGCCGGGGGTTTGCGGCCGTGGCTGCCGTGCCGGCCATGCCCGCCGCGGCGGCGGTCACCGACCAGCTGCTGACCGGCGGCGACCCGGTAGAACGTGCGCTGCGAGCAGCCGACCAGGCCGGCGTCGAAGGCACGCCAGTAGACCTGCTGCACCGACAGATCCGCTGCCCATGCCTGCTGATCGGCATCAGGCTCGCCGGTGTCGTCGATCTCGGTCAAGACCGCGATGATCTGGTCCCGTTCGGCCGGGGTCAACGCCGCCGGCTGGACCCGGGCCGTATGCGGCACCGGTGCTGCGACCGGCCGATAGTGCCGATAACCGCGGGCCACCCGGTAGTAGGACGATCGGGCCAATCCGACCAGCTGACACCCCCGACCAACCGTCACACCAGCACGTTCGACCAGCCCGGTCACGGTGTCGGTCACGACAACCTGTGTCGCTTCAGCCAGGCGGCGTACTCGGTGGCGCTCATCAACGCCGGCGGGATCTGCGGGTCCTCCTCGTTCTGCGAGCTCTCGTTGATCCCCTGCAAGAGCTCGAATGCTTTTCCCAGAATGTCTTGCGCCGCTTCGGCCTGCGCGACCTGCCGGCGGAGCCGCTCGTTCTCCACCCGCAACCGGGCCAGCTCGGCCCGCTCGACACTGGCCGAGGCACGACCCGGCTTCGACGCCTTGCTCATCGACTCCTCCAGCTCACCTGAATCCCGCGCCCGGATCCACCGCCGCACCGTCGCATGGGCCAGATCGTTCTCCCGCAACAGCCGCGCTTTCGCGCCCCGCTCACGGCAAGCATCCCACTCCCGTAAGAACTCCAACCGATACGCGATCGAGAACGACCGCTGCCCCGCCAAGGTCAATCCCGGCTCGACACTGATCATCAGATACTCCGTTTCCCCCGCCCCAACCACTGCACACCATCTGTCTCATGACCAGGTTGGCAGGGAGGGTACGCGGGGTGCGCAGTAGCAGCAAATGGTGCGCAGTCGAGATCAGGCCACAGGAACGCGAACAGGGCCCCTCCCCGAAGGGAGGGGCCCTGTCCGTAGCCAACCTTGGTGATCAACTCACCTTGGCCGGTTCAGATCGCGAGGCAGGTCAGTGCGCGTGACCGTGACCGGCGGCAGCCGGCTCCTCTTCCTCGGGCTTCTCCACCACCAGGGTCTCGGTGGTGAGCAGCAGCGAGGCGATCGAGGCGGCGTTGGCCAGCGCGGACCGGGTCACCTTGACCGGGTCGATGACGCCGGCCGCGATCAGGTCACCGTACTCACCGGTTGCCGCGTTGAAGCCATTGCCCGGCTCCAGCTCGGCCACCTTGGTGGTGACGACGTAACCCTGGTAGCCACCGTTCTCGGCGATCCAGCGCAGCGGCTCGACGACCGAACGACGGACGATGCCGACGCCGACCTTCTCGTCGCCGGACAGGCCCAGGTCACCATCGAGAGCAGCGGCCGCGTGGATGATGGCCGAGCCGCCACCGGCGACGATGCCCTCCTCGATCGCGGCCCGGGTCGCGGACACGGCGTCCTCGATCCGGTGCTTCTTCTCCTTGAGCTCGACCTCGGTGGCCGCGCCGACCTTGATCACGCAGACGCCACCGGCGAGCTTGGCGACCCGCTCCTGCAACTTCTCGCGATCCCAGTCGGAGTCGGTCCGGTCGATCTCGGCGGCCAGCTGGGCAACACGCCCCTTGACCTCGTCGGCATCACCCGCACCGTCGACGATGGTGGTGTTGTCCTTGGTCACCACGACGCGATGGGCGCGGCCCAGCACGTCCAGGCCGACCTGGTCGAGCTTCAGCCCGACCTCAGGAGACACGACCTTGCCACCGGTCAGGATGGCGATGTCCTCGAGCATGGCCTTGCGACGGTCACCGAAAGCCGGGGCCTTGACGGCAACGGACGTGAAGGTGCCGCGGATCTTGTTCACCACGAGGGTGGACAGAGCCTCGCCGTCGACGTCCTCGGCCACCACGAACAGGGTGCCCGACGCGCCGATGACCTTCTCCAGCAGCGGCAGGAGCTCGGTCATCGAGCTGATCTTGCCGGAGTTGATCAGGATGTACGGGTTCTCCAGAACCGCTTCCATCCGCTCCGGATCGGTCACGAAGTACGGCGACAGGTAGCCCTTGTCGAACTGCATGCCCTCGGTGAACTCGAGCTCGGTGCCGAAGGTCTGCGACTCGTCGACGGTGATGACACCGTCCTTGCCGACCTTGTCGAACGCGTCCGCGATCAGGGCGCCGATCTCGGCGTCCCGGGCGGAGATGGTGGCCACGTGGGCCATGTCCTCGGTGGTCTCGACCTCACGGGCGTTCTCCCGCAGGCGCTCCTCCACCGCGGCGACCGCGGCGTCGATGCCCCGCTTGAGGCCGATCGGGTTGGCACCGGACGCGACGGCCTTGAGGCCCTCGTGCACCAGGGCCTGGGCCAGCACGGTCGCGGTGGTGGTGCCGTCACCGGCGACGTCGTTCGTCTTGGTGGCGACCTCCTTGGCGAGTTGCGCGCCGAGGTTCTCGTAGGGATCGTCGAGCTCGACGTCACGCGCGACGGTCACGCCGTCGTTGGTGATGGTGGGGGCACCCCACTTCTTGTCGAGGACGACGTAACGGCCCTTCGGGCCGAGGGTGACCTTCACGGTGTTGGCGAGGGTGTCGACGCCACGCTCGAGCGAGCGGCGCGCCTCCTCGTCGAACTGAAGGATCTTTGCCATGAGTGGAATCCTCCGCGATTACTTGGTGACGACCGCGAGGATGTCGCGGGCGTTCAGCAGCAGCAGGTCCTGGCCGTCGTACTTGACCTCGGTGCCGCCGTACTTGCTGAAGATCACGACGTCGTCAACGGCGACATCGAGCGGGACACGGTTGCCGTTGTCGTCGATGCGGCCGGGACCGGTGGCCAGCACCTTGCCCTCCTGCGGCTTCTCCTTGGCGGTATCGGGGATGACCAGGCCAGACTTGGTGGTCTGCTCGGCCTCGAGCGGCTTGACGAGGATGCGATCCTCGAGCGGCTTGATCGTGACGGACACGTTCAAACCCCTTTCAGTTCAGAGACGTATGTGCGGGTACGGTGGTCGACGCGTCGTCGCGGTGCCGCTTCGACCGTTGGCACTCTCCTGGGGAAAGTGCCAGAACCGAGGTTAGCACTCACCTCTAGAGAGTGCCAGCAGCCACCACCCGTGAGCTTTCGGAAACAAGCTGAAGACCGATCCCAGACAACCGGGGATCAGGCTTCACCCGAACGGAGGTCTCTGCGCCGGGGTCCGGATCAGCCGCCGTGGCGGACCCGGGTCAGGGCCTCCTGCGCCACCCAGTGCCGGGTCTGGTCGGGTGCGGTGATCTCACAGACCAGCGTGTTGTCGATGATCGAGGTACCCCTGACCACCGAGACATGGGACGGCGGGATCCGTCGGCCGTCGTCGAGGGTGATGGGGGCAGCCGGCCGGACGACGGTGCCGATGGCCAGCGGCTTCGGCTTCAGGAACCACATGATGATCAGCAGGATCGGCCCCAGGATGATCCCCAGCACCAGGAACAGCCGGTCGTCATAACCCTTGCGCCGTGCGTCCCAGGCTGCCGCAATGCCGGCGGCCACGTAGAGGATGACAAGCAGGACGTCGATCATGTGCTGCCGACCACCAGGCACGTGCCACTGGCGGTGGCGACCACTCTCCCTGCCGCATCTCGAGCGTCGCCTTCGACGAAGATCACCCGGCGGCCCGGCTTGGTCACCCAGCCGTGCGCGGTCAGCATGCCGCTGGCCGAGGTGACCGCGCGCAGATAGTTGACCTTGATCTCGATTGACGTGTAGCCCGCCCCAGCCGAGAGCAGCGTGTGACTGGCGCAGCCCAAGGCCGAGTCCAACAACGTGCACACCAGGCCACCATGCACCATCCCGATCGGGTTGTAGTGCGACTCGTCTGGTTCACAGGAGAACCAGGCCTCGCCCTCGGCAACCGAAGTGAGTGTGAAGCCGAGCGTCTGGGCGATCGGTGGCGCCGGCAGCCGACCTTCCACCATGGCAGTCAGGTATTCCATGCCGGACATGCTCCGGCCGGCGGTGGCTCCAAGGCTCGGATCGTGCCAAGAGATCTCCCGGCTGCGCGGCTCTCCCCAGGATGCTGCAGGCAGCTCGCTGTTCACGGGCGCGAGCCTAGTAGCGCGATCTCACGCCAGCCAGCCTCAAAGATCGTGTGAGCCCGGACGGCGTGGTCGACGCCGAACTCACACGATGTCCTCCCGCACCTGGATTCAACGGGAGCCAACACGTCTCACTACCACTGAGACCGCTCCCCCAGGAGTCCTGGTCAGGATCACGGTCGCTGACCTGGAACCGCGCAGCTTCAGTCGCTTGCGCAACACGGCCGGATCGAGGTCCAGCCCACGCTTCTTGATCTCCAGCGTGCCGATTCCCTGGTCACGAGCCCATTTCCGGAGGTCTTGCTCGGAATAGGGCCGCACGTCCAACACCTCGAAGGAGGTGGCGTACGGAGTCGGCCGGAGCTCGTCGGCACTCAGATAGGCAATGTCTGGATCCAACAGGCGCGCGCCCAGGTCCACTCCGACTTGCGAGATGCCGCCGGCCCGGATGACCGCGCCATGCGGTTCGTAGATCACCGATCCCACCGCTCCGACCGGCAACTGTGGCATAGTGCGATCGACGACGAGCCGATGATCCGGCAAGAGTGTTGCGACTCGCCCATCGGCCAGTGCTCCGGTGCCCGACCACAGTCCCACTTCGACCGTGTCGCCGTGGTCACCGATCCATTCCGCCTCCACGCCGGGCGGGATCATCCGATGCGGCAGCCCGGGGCCGAGCTTCACTCCGCTCACCCGATCGGCGGTCAGCAGCGACTCGACGAACGACCAGGGCGGACTCAGATCCTCGGTTCGCCAGGTACGGCCTCGGCCAGTCCGCCGAGCGGGATCGGCGAAGGCGCCCGCTGCGACATCGAGCAACTCGGGTGCCAGCTCGACGGCGTCCCCGAGCAGCACCTCGGCGCGCTCCCCCAGATTGGCCTGGGCGACCGCCGCCGTCTCCGGGTCGGACTCGACAGCGATGACCTCCAGCCCGGCGTCGACCAGGGCCAGGGCATCGGTGCCGACGCCGCAGCCGAAGTCGATCACCCGCCGGACACCGCTGGCGACGAACCGCGTCGCGTGATGGGAGGCCACCGCTGCCCGGCTGGCCTGCTCCAACCCGGTTCGGGTGAACAGCAGCTGATCAGCCCGGTCCCCCAGCTTCCGCCGGGCTGCCCTCCGCAGCCCGATCTGTGTGAGCGCGGCAGCGGCCAAGTCTGGTGCGACCTGAGACCGCATCGCCGTCGCCGCGGCCAACGAATCCGGATCAGGCTGCGTTGCGGCCAGTGCCAACGCCTCCCGACCAGCGGGCGTCGCCAGCGGATGGATCCCGGGCCGGATCACCGGCGAACCCGTCTCGCGAGCACGGCCCAGCTCATATCGGCAACCCGGCTCACCCAGCTCCTCCAGGCATGGCGAGATCAGGAGGTGTCCAGAAGGCAAGGTCGTACAGCTTCAAGATCAGCGCATGTCGTCCGGGACCGTAGTAGTCGTCGCGCGCTGCCAACTGCTCGAAACCGAGCCGTTGATAGAGAGCGATCGCAGGGTCGTTGTCGAAGGCGACCTCCAGCAGCACCGACCGAGCGCCGGCGTATCGGACCGCTTCCAGCCCGGCGACCACCAGAGCGGCTCCGATCCCCTGGCGACGCTGCTTGGGGGCGACGACCAGCCGGTGCAGATCGGCCACGTCACCCACGGTCTGCAGGGCGATGACCCCCACCGGTATATGCGTGCGAGCGAGCAAGGTGGTGCGACCCTCGCCAAGCAGCTCGCCCAGCCAGCTCCGCTCGCTCCACTGTTCCTTCGATGCGAAGCCGGCTTGCTCCAGGCCCATCACGGCGGCCAGGTCGTCGCGGCGGGCGGGCAGCACACTCATGATCTGCTCGGCCACGATCAGCGCCTGACTCCTCGGGCCGGCGTCGACACCGTCCCACTCGACTCAGCCACGACCGGTCCCGTTGCCGAGCGAGGCCAGATCCACGCCTGACCATCGGTCCCCCACCGGTCGGATCAGCACGAGCCGGCCCTCCGCATGCTCGGCGTCACCCGACAGGTGCACAGAACGGCGGATGTCGATCTCGAGCCGATGCTCGGCGAGTTCCTCGGCCAGCCCGGCGCCCCACTCCACCACGGTGACGGCATCGGCCGCAGTCGCGTCGAGCTCGAGATCGTCAAACTCGTCTGCCGAGGACAGCCGGTACGCATCCACGTGCACCAAGGTCGGTTTCCCCGACCGTGAGCTGTGGATCCGCGAAAGCACGAAGGTCGGCGAGGTCACCGCACCCTCGCTGTCCAGCCCACGACCGATGCCTTGGGTCAGCGTCGTCTTCCCGGCTCCGAGGTCACCGCCGGCGATCACCAGGTCGCCGTGGCGGAGCAGACCAGCCAGTCGCACACCCAGCGCCTGCATCTGCTCGGCGGTCGGCACGTCGAGCACCAGCGGCAACGATCGGACGAGGACCACCCCATGAGGTGCGACCCGGTTGACGGCGAAGCCCCGGTGTTGCCAGAACGAGACCAGCTCGGTGATCTCCTCGCGCGCGAACAACTCGACCGCGGCATAGCCGAGCTCGGCGGCATAGTCCAGCGCGGCGTCGACCATGGCGGTCGCGATGCCGTGCCGCTGGAAGCTCGGATGGACCGAGACCCGGTGCCAGCTGACCAGTCCAGGCTTGTCCGCCATCGGGTGGAACAGGATCGAGCCCGCGGGCTCCCCGTCGACTGTCGCGTACACGCCCCCACCGGCAAGGATCTGCGACTCGATGCTGTGGACGGTCTCCTCGCTCGCCGTCGACGGCGGATCCAAGGGCGGCCGGGCACCAAAGGCGGCGTGGATGACCTCCACCATGCCCGGGGCGTCCGCTGACGTCGCCACCGACACCGCCAGATCGGCCACCGAGATGTTCACTGACGAAAGGCTAGTCGCCTGATCCAGTGCCCAGCGTCACTATCTCTCCGGCCGGGCTCCCTGCCGGAGAGAAGTGCGGGTCGACCGCCGTCCTCGCTCAGCACCTCGTCAACCTCAGCCGGAGAACGCCCCAAGACAAAGTCGAGTCGGGGTCAGGTCACCGAGTCAGGTCAGCCGTGGCTGGGTCAGTTGCGGGGACGCCGACCGGCGGAGCCCCCGCGGTAGCCGCCGCGGCTCGCCCGATGGCCTTGACCAGGGCGACGCTTGGCCTGACGCGCGGGCGGCGCGACGAGCTTGTCGAACTCCTGCTGCGACACGGCGATGCCGTTCGGTGCCTGCGCACCGGTCGCCTCGCCGACGTACGCGTCGCCGGGCTCGGCGGAGAACGGGGCCGTCTGAACACCGGCCTGCCGGATCAGCCGCTCGATGTCGCGCCGCTGGTGCGGCAGCGCCAGGGTGACCACGACCCCGGTCTCGCCGGCCCGCGCCGTCCGACCGGCGCGGTGCAGGTAGTCCTTCGGGCCGGCCGGCGGATCCACCTGGAGAACCAGCCCAACCTCGTCGACATGGATGCCGCGGGCTGCGACGTCGGTGGCGACCAGGACCGGCAGCCGCCCGTCCTTGAACGCCGCCAGCATCCTGGCCCGGGCGCCCTGAGTCAGACCACCGTGCAGCGCACCGGCCAGTACGCCGGCCTCGCGCAATTGCTCGGCCACCCGGTTGGCACCGAGCTGGGTACGGACGAAGATCACCGTACGACCATCGCGGCCAGCGATCTCCGCAGTCATCCTGGCCTTGTCGGCCGGCCGGACCAGCAGCACGTGGTGCTCCATGGCGGCGTTGCTGGCCTGGCCCGGATCGACCTCGTGGGTGACCGGTTCGACCAGGTAGCGCTTGACCAGCCGGTTCACCGCGCCGTCGAGCGTGGCCGAGAACAGCAGCCGCTGCCCGCCCGCGGGGACGGTGTCGAGGATCTGAGTGACCGCCGGCATGAACCCGAGGTCGGCCATGTGGTCGGCCTCGTCGAGGACGACGACCTCGACGCGGGTCAGGTCGGCGGCGCCCTGATCCATCAGGTCGATCAGTCGGCCCGGGGTCGCCACCACGATGTCGACGCCACGCTCGAAGGCCTTCAGCTGCGGCCCGTACGCCATCCCGCCGGCGACCAGAGTCAGATTGAGACCTTCGATGCGAGCAAGTGGGGCCAGCACGTCGGCCACCTGGAGCGCGAGCTCCCGGGTGGGCACGAGGACCAGCGCCCGGGCGCAGCCCGACGGAGCGTTGGAGCCGGACAGGTTGGTGATCATCGGCAACCCGAAGCCGAGAGTCTTGCCAGAGCCGGTCTTGCCGCGGCCCAGGACGTCACGACCCGCCAGGGCGTCGGGGATCGTCGCAGCCTGGATCGGGAACGGCTCGGTGATGCCACCGGCCTGCAGGGCGGCAACCAGGGCCTTGGGCAGCCCGAGATCGGCGAACCCGCCGGAGGACGGAACCGGGGCGGTCACAGTGGTCGCGATCGCCAGGTCCTCGCTGGGTGCCTCCCAGCTCATCTGATCGGACTCGGGCGCGGAGACCGTCGGACGGTCGTCACGCCGCTGGGCATTGCGGTCGAAGCGGGGACGATCGTCGGACCGGCGACGATCCTCAAAGCGGGGACGATCGTCGGAGCGCCGATCCCGCGGGTAGGACCGATCACCGGAGGAGCGGTCGTGGTACGAGCGGTCGTCGCGACGGGGACGATCGGAACCCGACCGGTCGGAGCGGCCGCGGTCGTCACGCCGAGGACGATCGTCGGAATAGCGATCACGAGGACGCTCAGCGGCGAACCGATCATTCGCCGGGCGGTCACCCCGATCATTCGCCGGCCGGCCGGCCCGACCGTAGGACGGCCGGTCGCTGCGCTCGTAGCGGTCGGTCCGCTCGTAGCGGTCGCTGCGCGCATACCGATCATTGCGGTCGCCGCGGTCGTACCGCTCCTTGGGCTCGTACCGGTCCTTGGGCTCGTACCGGTCCTTGCGCTCGGGGCGATCCGAGCGCTCGGGGCGATCGTTGCGGTCGTATCGATCACTGCGCTGGTACGCGGGACGATCCGTCCGCTCGTACCGCTCGGTCCGAGGACGATCGTTCCGCTCGTAGCTGCGGCCGCCGGTGCTCCTCTGGTCAGAGCCTCGGGAATCAGCGCCACGCGATTCGTAGCGTCCTTCGGATCGCGAGTCCGCGAACTGACGCCCCGCGCTGCGGCGCGGCGGCCGACCGCTCTCCCGCCGCTCGGCGGCAGTCCAGCGCTGCTTGGGGGTGCCGTCGGCCTTCACGCTCTTGGCCTTCTTCGTTCCCTTGGTGTTCTTGTTGGTGGTCTTGCCGTGGGCGCGCGCAGACGCACCCGAGGTCTTGCCAGACATTCTCGGTCTCACTTCTGGCCCATAGGTAGGGCTGGTTGTAGGCACGTCAACGGCCATGAACTTCACAACCAGCTTGGGCGGGAGACGAACCTCGGTGCCTTCGTCGGCACACAGTTGGCCCGAACAGGTAGATCACCGATCCGGGAACTGCAATTGTATCAGTTTCGGAACCCCGTCAGACCACGCGGAGCCGAGTGGTATACGTCACCCGTCGCTCGCCGCTGGCACCTGCCCGCCGCGTACGGCCTGCGCCCACGGGCTACAAACCACCACCGGCCACGCGCAGACCGCGTACGGCCTGCGCCCACGGGCCACAAACGATCGTCAGCTACGCTCGGGCACCCACCAATGCGCGCTCGAGCGAGACCTCAGCCGCGGACGGCAGGACCAGCTCCGCGTGCTCAACCGCCTCCGGACGTACGAACGGATTCGGTATCGCGATGCAGGCGAGACCCGCTGCATGCGCCGCATCGACCCCGTGCGCAGTGTCCTCCACGGCGACGGCACTGGTCGGTGGCAGCCCAAGCCGCCGCAGCGCCAACTCGTAGACATCCGGCGCCGGCTTGTGACCGCCGACCTCGTCGCCGCCGGCAAGCACCTCGAACTGGTCGAGCACCTCAGCGCGCCCCAAATGCCGGATCAGCCAGTCGCGAGGCGAGGACGACGCCACGGCCAGCCGCCTGCCGGATTCCGCCGCCTGCTCGAGCCAAGCCCGGATTCCCTCGGCCAGGTCGAGTGATTCGTGCAGATTGTCTCGGTAACAGACCCGGCGGTCATGACTCAGCGAACGGTCGAATCGATCGCCGACGGCGGTCGCGAGCTGCGCGTATCTGTCCTCGGTGATGTCGCCACCGTGATTGACGAAGAAGGCGGTCGCATCGAGCTCCAAATCCCACTGCCGCCATTCGAACTGCCAGCTCCGCAGCGAGGTCGACTCCGTGTCCATCAACAGTCCGTCGAAGTCGAAGATCACCGCCTCCGGACCTGATCCATCCACCCGACTGACCGAAGGAGACACGGGCACGTGAGGTCTCGACTCAGGAGAGATTGCGGCGGACGCGGGCGATCAGGTCAGCCAGCACGCCGTTGAAGATCTCGTGGTGCTCGATCATCCCCATGTGCCCGCAGTCGGGCAGCCGTCGGACGTCGGCGCCGGGGAGCAACTCGATGATCTTGTCGGTGTGCCTGACCGGGGTGATCGCATCGTCCTCACCGCCGATCACGGCGGTCTCCACCTGGGACAGCACCTGGAAGGCCTCGTACTCGTCCAGCTCGGCAAATGCCGGATAGAAGTCGCTGATCACCGACATGGGCGTCTGCCCGAGCATCTGGTTCATGAACTCGACATAGCTGGGCGGCACGTCCGAGCCGTACGAGCCACGCTTGGTGAAGACGAAGGAGAGGTCCGAGCCGGCGGTCCGACTCTTTTCCACGACTTCGGGGATCCGGTTCAGCACCGCCATCGTCGGCTGCGCGATCTTGCCGAACGCCCGCCCAGGCAGCCCCCGGATCGGCGAGTAGTCGGCCATCTCCCCGGCCGCGGTCGAGAACAACGCGACCCCGTGGATCCGGGTGCCGAACAGCTCCGGGTGATCCTTGGCCAGGTGCATGATCGTCATGCCGCCCATCGAGTGCCCGGCCAGCACCACCGGCCCATCGCCCGCCACCTCGTCCAGCACCTGCAGCAGGTCCTTGGCCAGCTGCGGCACGCGGCAGAGTTCCCCGGCCGACCGGCCCGAGCGCCCGTGGCTGCGCTGGTCGTACAGCACGATCCGGATCTTGTTCCGGAAATACTTCCGCTGGAAGTGCCAGCAGTCCAGGCTCAGCACGTAGCCGTGCACCAGCACCAGGGTCAGCTCGTCGTCCGGCCCGGCCGGCGAGTCGCCGCCATCGGCAGGCAGCTCGTCGACCTCGGTATGCAACTGCACCCCGTCGGGGGTGGTGACCACCGGTCCCGGCGACCGGAGGGAAAAGAACGGTTCCTCATCGACCTCACCGCGCTCGGCGTGCAGGCGCTTCGACACCAACCGACGCTCGAGTTCGAGACCGAGGGCGATCCCGCCGCCGGCCAGGGCCAGCACACTCGCCGCCAGGCCGACCGCTCCGTACGGTTTAGCCACCCTCACCCTCCGCTGCTGCCGAGTCGCCCGATGCTGACCGGCGAAGATAGACCCGAGGCACCCGGGAACCGATCCGGGTGACGATCTCATAGCCGATCGTGTCGCACCAACCGGCCCACTCGGCGGCGGTCGGCTCACCGTGATCGCCAGGGCCGAACAGGGTGACTTCTTCCCCGACCTCCACGACCGGGCTTGCTGCGGACAACTGCCGATCAACGAGCTCGACCACGAACTGGTCCATGCAGACCCGGCCACGGATGGGTGCCCGGCGACCGCGCCAGCCGACCTCGGCACGGTTGCCGGCCCGCCGCGGGATCCCGTCGCCGTAGCCCAAGGGCACCAGTCCCAGCGTGGCCGGAGCCGGCGCGTGCCAGGTGTGCCCGTACGACACCCCCGCGCCCGTCGCGACCGCCTTGACGTTCACCAGCTGAGCTCGCAGCCGCATCACCGGCCGCAGCGATATTCCTGCCAGGTCGGCGATCCCGGCGTCCGGCTCGATCCCGTACGTGGCGATCCCGAGCCGCACCAGGTCATAGCGTGTCTCGGGCCAGATCATCGCGCCGGCCGAGTTTGCCAGGTGCCTGATCGCCGGCTGCAGCCCCGCCTGGAGCGCCACACGGTACGCGTTCTCGAACGCCTCCTGCTGCGCACCAACTGACACCGCACCGGGCTCATCGGCGCTGGCCAGATGTGACCAGACCCCGACGACCTCGACGACGCCGGCCTGCTCCGCGCATCGGGCCCCGGCACAGATCGCCGGCCACTCCGCGGCGGTGGCACCGTTGCGGGACAGCCCGGTGTCGATCTTGAGATGCACCCTGGCCCGCCGCCCCACCGCCCGCGCCCCAGCCGCGATCCGGTCGAGTTGATCGACCGATTGCGCCGAGACATCCACCTCGGCGGCGAGCAACGGAGTCAGATCCTCCTGCGGTCCGTACAGCCAGGCCAACAGGAGGCCCCGGTCACCGGCCGCGCGCAGCGCCAGCGCCTCACCCGGGGTCGCCACGCCGAGCCAGTCCGCGCCGGCGTCCCGGGCCGCCCGCGCACACTCCAGGAGGCCATGGCCGTACGCGTCTGCTTTCACGACCACCATCACCGCAGCCGGGGCCACGTGGGCTCGCAGGGTCTCGATGTTGGCGGCGAAGGCGTCCAGGTCGATCACTGCCGACGCGGTCGACGGATCGATGTACGGACTCATCGGCGACCGTCCCGACCGTGCGGACCAGATCTGCTCGATCTTGTCGGCTTCGCTCGATCTACAGATCGAGCAGAGCCGACAAACCCGAGCAGATCGTGCAGCAGGGCCGCGCTGAACTCACCGATCACCGACGCGCAATGCCGAGCCAGCTGCTGCGGCGGAATCGGCCCGGGGAAGCGAGCGGCCGCCATCGCCTGCACCGACGCAGCCAGCACGGCTGCGGTCCGGGTCCCGACCCCGGCCGCCAGCACCGCCGCGCACAGCCCGCCGAGTACGTCACCGGAGCCGGCCTGACCGGTCCAGGCGGGCCCCGGCACCGCGACTTCGACAGTCTCCACGCCTGCCGCGGCCACCAGCTGAGTGGCACCCTTGAGCAGCACCGTGGCGCCGGTGTCGTCGGCGGCCCGGCGTACGGCGGTCGCTGGATCCGCGCTCACCTCGGCCCGCTCGATACCCAGCAGCCGGGCCAGTTCGCCGGCATGCGGGGTCAGCAGCACATTCCCGGGCAGCGCCGCCGGCAGATAGCGCAACCCGTCGGCATCGATGACCAGCGGTAGCCCTTCGGCTACCAGACCGGCGATCACATCATCGCCGTCGGCCCGATCACCCCAGCCGGAGCCCACCAGCCAGGACTGCACCCGGCCCTCGCCGAAGACGACATTCGGCAGATCACGGACGATGATCTCCGCGGAGCGGGGCGCGCCCAGGAAACGGACCATGCCCGCGCCGCCGTGCACCGCCCCGCACGTGGACAGCACACCCGCCCCGGGATAGACCTGTGAGCCAGTGTCGACGCCGACCACCCCGCGCGCGTACTTGTCGCTGGTCGGCCCTGGCACCGGCCAGTGGGCCGCTACATCTTCGGGCTCCCAGGCCGCCAGCGCCGGCACCGTCCGACTCTCGTCCAGGCCGATGTCGACCAAGTCGAGCTGCCCGCAGCGGCTGGCGGCCGGTTCGATCAGGTGACACGGCTTGAAGGTGCCGAAAGTGACCGTCCGAGTGGCCCGCACCGACCCTTCCGGCGCTTGTCCGGTGTCGGTGTCCACACCCGATGGCAGGTCCACGGCGACGATCGGGATCCGCCGAGCCTCGGCCCCAGCGATCAACGCTGCCAGATCATCAGGCAGGCCGGGCCGCCCACCGATCCCGAGCACTCCGTCGATGACCAGGTCAGCAGCGGCCAGATCCTGATCATGGAACCGATCGCCGCCGATCAGCCGTCCGCCGGCGGCCAGCAGCGCCGCCAGACCCGCAGCATGGGGACGTCCCAACGCCTGCACCGCCGTCACCGCACAGCCCCGCCGAGCCAGCCGCTGCCCCGCGTAGAGCGCGTCACCACCGTTGTTGCCCGGTCCGACCAGGACCACTACGCGCGCCCCGTACACCGCTCCGCGGTCCGCGGCCAGCAGATCAGCAGCACGGACCGACAGCCCGTGCGCAGCCCGCTGCATCAGGGCCGCACCACCGACCACGGCGAACGCCGCTTCCTCCAGGGCCCGGGTCTGGGCGACCGTGAACGCGTACCTCATCGCTGTCCGACCCTCTCAGCCCTCGCAGACGACCATGGCCGAGGCGATGCCGGCATCATGCGACAACGACAGGTGGACTGTGCTGACCCCGAGCTCCCGCGCTCGCGACTCGACGGTGCCGGTGATCACGAAGAACGGTCGACCGCCGTCGTCGGTCTGCACCTCGGCATCGTGCCACGACATCCCGGCGGGCGCGCCGAGCGCCTTGGCCAGCGCCTCCTTGGCCGCGAACCGGGCGGCGAGCGAGGCCATCGACCGCTCTGCTTCCAGCGGGGTGAACAGTCGCTGCACCATCCTGGGCTGCCGTTCGATCGCCTCGGCGAAGCGGCGTACGTCGCAGACGTCGATGCCGATCCCGATGATCATTCGACGGTGACGGACTTGGCCAGGTTGCGCGGCTGGTCGACGTCGTGTCCCTTCCGAGTGGCCAACTCACAGGCGAAGATCTGCAGCGGCACGATCGCCACCAATGGCTGCAGCAGCGTCGGCACCTTGGGCAGCGTGATCATCACATCCGCGTACGGCCCGGCATCCGCATCGCCCTCCTCAGCCAGCACGATCGTGCGAGCGCCGCGGGCCCGGATCTCCTGGATGTTGGAGATCACCTTGTCGTGCAGCATGTCCCGACCCTGCGGCGGCATCACCACGAAGACCGGCAACTCGTTCTCGATCAAGGCGATCGGACCGTGCTTCAGTTCTCCGGCGGCGAACCCCTCGGCGTGGATGTAGGCCAGCTCCTTGAGCTTCAGTGCCCCCTCCAGCGCGACCGGATAGCCGACGTGCCGACCCAGGAACAGCACCGACGGCGCCTCGGCGAAATCGGCCGCCAACTGCAACACGCCCGCCATGTCCCCCAGCTGGCCCTCGATCGCAGCCGGGATCTTGTCCAGCTCCTCGATCAGGACAGCGATCTCGTCGCCGAACTTGGTCCCGCGCACCTGCGCCAGATAGAGCCCCAGCAGATAGCAAGCCACCAGCTGGGTCAAGAAGCCCTTGGTCGAGGCGACACCGATCTCGGGCCCGGCGTGGGTGTAGATCACCGCATCGGATTCCCTCGGGATGGTGGAGCCGTTGGTGTTGCAGATGGCCAGCACCTTGGCCTTCTGCTCCCGGGCATGCCGGATCGCCATCAGCGTGTCGGCGGTCTCACCGGACTGCGAGATGGTCACCACCAGCGTGGTGGGTCCGACGATCGGGTCGCGGTAGCGGAACTCGCTGGCCAACTCGACCTCACACGGCACCCTGGTCCAGTGCTCGATCGCGTACTTGGCGACCAGGCCCGCATAGAACGAGGTGCCGCAAGCGATCACGATGATCTTGTCGACCGCACGCAGCTCGGCCTGGCTGATCCGGATCTCGTCCAACCGGAGCGCCCCGGACGCATCGTGCCGGCCGAGCAGCGTGTCGGCGACCGCCTTCGGCTGCTCGTAGATCTCCTTGCGCATGAACCAGTCGAACCCGCCCTTCTCGGCGGCCGACAGATCCCAGTCGACGTGGTACGGACGCACCGTCGCGGGCTCCCCCGCGAAGGTCTGCACCGTGACTGTGGAAGGAGTGATCGTGACGACCTGGTCCTGGCCCAGCTCGATCGCCTCCCGTGTGTGCTCGATGAAGGCGGCGACATCGGAGGCGACGAAGTTCTCCCCGTCACCGACGCCGACCACCAGCGGTGAGTTGCGACGGGCGGCGGCCACGGTGTCGGGCTGCTCCGCATCGACCGCGACCAGGGTGAACGCACCTTCCAGCCGGTTGCAGACCGCCCGCAGCGCCTCGCTCAGCCCGGCGCCCTTCTCGACCTCCAGACCCAGCAGCTGGGCCGCGATCTCGGTGTCGGTCTGTGAGACCGGAGTGATGCCGACCTCCGCCAGCTCGGACCGCAGCTGGGCGAAGTTCTCGATGATGCCGTTGTGAACCACGGCAACCCTGCCGTTGGCCGACAGGTGCGGATGTGCGTTGGTGTCGGTGGGCCCACCGTGGGTGGCCCAGCGGGTGTGGCCGATGGCCAGACCGCTGACCGGGAGCGGATGCTCGGCGAGCTCCTTCTCCAGGTTCGCCAGCTTGCCGGCTCGCTTGGCCACCGACAGATGCCCGTCGGCCACCACGCACACCCCGGCCGAGTCATAGCCCCGGTATTCGAGTCGGCGCAACCCGTCGACCACCACATCCACCGCCGACTTCGGGCCTGCGTACCCGACGATTCCACACATGGCGGACACTGTAGTTGTTGCGGCGCCGCCTAGCCTGGTTCGTACGCATCCTGATTGATCTCAACCCTCGACCGGATGCCGGTCCGACACCCCCGACGCGACATGCCCGGCCCCGACGATTGGTCGTTGCAGGGGGTCGGGGGAAGCAGCCGCTACCCTGACGCGGTGGCAAATGGCCAGGTCGGCGGACCGTACATCGAGCGGCGTCGGGCCGATTGGGCCGAGCTTGCCGCGACCGCCCCGATGACCCTGGACGGCGCGACCCTGGAGCGACTGCGCGGCCTCAGCGACCCGACCAGCCTGACCGATGTACGCGAGGTGTACCTGCCGCTGACCGGGCTGCTCCATCGCTACGTCCGGCACACCGGTGAGCTGCACGCGGCCACCGACGCCTTCCTCCAGCTGTCCTCGACCCGTACCCCATTCGTGATCGGCGTGGCCGGCTCCGTCGCGGTCGGCAAGTCCACCACTGCCCGACTGCTGCGTGAGCTGCTCGCCGCGTCGCCGGATGTCGGGTGGCACTCGGGCACTGGCCGGCCGGGTCATCCGAAGGTCGAGCTGGTGACCACCGACGGCTTCCTGTATCCCAACGCCGAGCTCGAACGGCGGGGCCTGATGCACCGCAAGGGCTTCCCCGAGTCCTACGACCGGCGTGCGCTGCTGCGCTTCGTGATGGACATCAAGTCCGGGGCCGAGGAGGTGTCGGCACCGGTCTACAGCCATCTCGTATACGACATTGTCCCTGGTGAGCGGGTCATCGTCCGTCGGCCGGACATCCTCATCGTCGAAGGGCTGAATGTGTTGCAGCCGGCCCGGGTGCGCGCCGACGGGACCACCGGGCTGGCGGTCAGCGACTTCTTCGACTTCTCGGTCTACGTCGACGCCGACCCGGTGGACATTCGCAGCTGGTACGTGACCCGCTTCCTGTCACTGCGGGAGACGGCCTTCCGCGACCCACGCTCCTATTTCGCCCGGTTCGCCGATCTCACCATCGACCAGGCGGTGGCCCGCGCCGAGTCGCTGTGGGACACCATCAACGGACCCAACCTGGCGGCCAACATCCTGCCCACCCGCGGGCGGGCCACCACGATCCTGCGCAAGGGGTCGGATCACCGCGTCGAATGGGTCCGGATCCGCAAGGTCTAGAAAAACTTTCGATCAGCTGTATCAGGACATCGGACCTGTCCTCTAGTCCATCGAGATCGTTCACCCGAGGCCGGCCAGAGGTTGCGCAGCCGACCGATTCGATGCGGGACGAGACTCGCGCAACGTGAGGATTCACAACGTCCGGATGCGACTCAGCGATGGGGGCAGGGTCGCATCCGGTCGGCAACCGGGGTTGCGTGGATTCTCCTGGGGGTGCGGCTGCCGAGCGTTCGGGGGACTCGCCATCGCAGCACGTGTCACGGGGCCGGTCGCTTTCCCGAGCGACTGGCCCCGACGCATTTGTCAGCTCCAACGCAACCCGAAGCACCGCTCGGCCCCGAACGTGCCGCTCAGAGAGCTAAACGCTCCCGTACGACCGCAGCCAGCCGCTGTGCCACACCCTCTGCGTGATCCAGGGTCTCGGCCTCCACCATGACTCTGACCAGAGGTTCGGTGCCGGACGAGCGCAACAACACCCGCCCCGAGCGGCCGAGTTCCTCCTCAGCCGAGCGAACCGCAGCAGCCAGTTCCGGATCGGTGTCAGCACGAGCCTTGTCCACACCAGGGACGTTGACCAGCACCTGTGGCAACCGCACCATGACCGAGGCCAGCTCGGCCAGCGACTTGCCGGTCTCGGCCATCCGGCTCATCAGGTGCAGCGCCGTCAGCACGCCGTCGCCGGTCGTGGCGTAGTCCAGCAGCACCACATGCCCGGACTGCTCGCCACCGAGGGTGAACCCATTGGCGCGCATCGACTCCAAGACGTAGCGGTCGCCGACCTTGGTCTGCTCGACGCCGATCCCGGCTGCCTCCATCGCCCGAACGAAGCCGAGATTGCTCATCACGGTCGCAACCACGGTGTCGCCCGGCAGCCGACCCGACTCCTTCAAGCCCTGCGCCAGGATGGAGAGCACCTGATCGCCGTCGACCGTCCGCCCGGACGCATCCACGGCCAGGCAGCGGTCGGCGTCCCCGTCCAGGGCGATGCCCAGGTCGGCGCCGTGCTTGATCACGGCCGAGCGCAGTCCATCCATGTGGGTGGAGCCGGAGTTGAGGTTGATGTTGGTGCCATCCGGCTCGGCATGGATCCGGATGACCGTGGCACCCTGGGACTCGAAGGCTGCCGGCGCGGTCTGGTAGGCGGCGCCGTTGGCGCAGTCGACCACGACGGTGATGCCTTCCAGGCTGACCGGATGGTCAAGGCTGCCGACCAGGTGCGCAATGTACGCCTCGGCGAGGGAGAGATCCTCACTGACCCGGCCGACATCCGCGCCCAGCGGTCGGGCCCAACGCTCGCCCAGTCGCGCCTCGATCGCATCCTCGAGGGCGTCATCCAGCTTGGTGCCGCCCCGGGCGAAGAACTTGATCCCGTTGTCCGGCATCGGGTTGTGGCTCGCCGACAGCATCACGCCGAAGTCTGCGCCGGTCGAGCCGGTCAGATAGGCAACACCCGGCGTCGGCACCACGCCGAGCCGGATCACATCGACGCCCGCGCTGGCCAGGCCGGCCACCACCGCAGCCTCGAGGAACTCCCCCGAGGCACGGGGATCCCGGCCCACCACCGCGAACGGCTTATGACCGGCGAATTCACCGGTCTCGGACAGCACCCGAGCCGCCGCCAGCGCCAAGTCCAGCGTCAGTTCAGGAGTAAGAGCTTCGTTGGCGACCCCCCGGACGCCGTCAGTGCCGAACAATCGACCCATCGGGGTGCCGCGCCGGTCAGCGCTTGCTGTACTGCGGAGCCTTGCGGGCCTTCTTCAGGCCTGCCTTCTTCCGCTCCTTGATCCGAGCGTCGCGAGTCAGCATGCCGGCCTTCTTGAGCGCCGGGCGGCTGGCCTCGGCATCGACCGCGTTCAGTGCCCGAGCGACCCCGAGCCGGAGCGCACCTGCCTGGCCGGTGACACCGCCGCCGTGGATGCGGGCGATCACGTCGTACGAGCCGGGCACGGCAGCCGTGGTGAACGGCTCGGAGACGATCTGCTGGTGCACCTTGTTCGGGAAGTAGTCGTCGAGGGTGCGCCCGTTGATGCTCCACTGGCCGCTGCCAGGGACGATCCGAACGCGGGCGACGGCCTCCTTGCGGCGGCCGGTGGCGCCTGCTGGGGCAACGACGGCCGGGCGGCCGGTCGCGCCGGGGCCGACCTGAGCGACGGCCTCGGAGCGGTAGGCGATCTCGCGGTCGCCCTCGGTGAACGGGGCGATCTCGTCCTCGATCTCGGTCACGGTGTCAGACACTGATGCGATTCCTTGCTGGTTCAACGGGTCACTGAGCTAAACGGCTTGTCGGGGCTCGAACAGCTCACTGAGCGATCTGGGTGATCGCGTACGGCTTGGGCTGCTGGGCAGTATGCGGGTGCTCCGGGCCGGAGTACACCTTCAGCTTCTTGATGAGCTTGCGGCTCAACTTGTTCTTCGGCAACATCCCCCACACCGCAAGCTCAACGGCCTTGCGCGGGTCGGAGTCGAGCAGTTCGCCGTAGCTGACCGACTTCAGACCGCCCGGACGCCCGGAGTGCCGGTAGGCCTGCTTGGTGCTCCGCTTGTTGCCCGAGAGGGCGATCTTGGAGGCGTTCACGATCACGACGAAATCTCCGCCGTCCACGTGCGGCGCGAAGGTCGGCTTGTGCTTGCCCCGCAGCAGGGTCGCCGCGGTGGTCGCCAGACGACCGAGAACGACGTCGTCGGCGTCGATGACGATCCAGTCACGGGTGATGTCACCCGGCTTCGGGCTGTACGTAGACACGGTCGTTGACCAGCTTCCATTGAGTGTGCGAAACCTTGATGCGTACCCGAATCCCGCCGCAGCTTCGACCGCGGGCATGCGTAGGCACAACAGCGATCAAGATTACTCGCCCGGATCAGCTGGGTCAAAATCGTCCCCAGCACGTCAGCCCGACTGGCAGCACGAGTCTACGGCCGCGTAGGTTACGCACATGACGGAGACGCTCAGCATCCGCGATAACCGGACCGGCCGCGACTACGAGCTCGCGATCACGGACGGGACCATTCGCGCGGCCGATCTGAAGCAGATCAAGACCGGCGACGAGGACGACCCCGGTATCGCGACCTACGACCCGGGCTTCGTGAACACCTCATCCTGCCGCAGTTCCATCACCTACATCGACGGCGACAAGGGGATCTTGGAGTATCGCGGCTATCCCATCGAGCAGTTGGCCGAGCACTCCACCTTCCTCGAGGTCGCGTACCTGCTGCTGCACGGCGAACTGCCCACCCAGACCCAGCTGGATGAATGGGTCCACGACGTGACGTACCACACCTTCCTGCACGAGAACTGCAAGCAGTTCATCGAGGGATTCCGCTACGACGCACATCCGATGGTCATGCTGATGGCCTCGGTCAGCGCGCTGTCGACCTTCTATCCCGAGGCCGGCGACATCTCCGACCCGGAGGTCCGGCAGGCCCAGATCACCCGGCTGATCGCGAAGATCCCGACGCTCGGCGCCTTCGTCTTCCGGCACCAGCAGGGCAAGCCGTACGTCTACCCCGACAACCGGCTGTCCTACACCGAGAACTTCTTGGCGATGCTGTTCCGGATGAGCGAGCCGACCTACCAGGCCGACCCACGGCTGGTGCAGGCGCTGGAGGTGCTGTTCATCCTGCATGCCGACCATGAGCAGAACTGCTCGACCAATGCGGTCCGCTCGGTCGGCTCCTCCCAGGTCGATCCGTATTCGGCGGTCGCCGCCGGCGTGGGCGCCTTGTACGGACCGCTGCACGGTGGCGCCAACGAGGCGGTGCTCCGGATGCTCAACCGGATCAAGACCACCGACAATATCCCGGACTTCATCGACGGTGTGAAGGCAGGCAAAGAGAAGCTGATGGGCTTCGGGCATCGGGTCTACAAGAACTACGACCCGCGCGCGAAGATCATCAAGAAGGCCTGCGACGACGTCTTCGAGGTCACCGGGGTCAATCCGCTGCTGAAGATCGCCCAGGAGCTGGAGAAGATCGCGCTGGAGGACGAGTACTTCGTCAAGCGCAAGCTCTATCCCAACGTCGACTTCTACTCCGGCCTGATCTACGAGGCGCTGGAGTTCCCGCCGGAGATGTTCACCGTGCTGTTCGCCATCGGCCGCACTCCTGGCTGGCTGGCCCAGTGGTCGGAGCTGGTGCAGGACAAGGAGCAGAAGATCGCCCGGCCGAAGCAGATCTACACCGGCGAGCGCACCCGCGACTTCATCCCCATGTCGGAGCGCTGAGCCGAACCTGGCTCAGCGGACGCGCTGTACCCGGCCTTCGTCCCAGACCGGCTCGTCGGCCTCGTACACACTGCCGTCGGCACCGAAGACCAGGAACCGGTCGAAGGAGCGGGCGAACCAGCGGTCGTGGGTGACCGCCACCACGGTGCCCTCGAATCTCGACAATCCATGCTCCAACGCCTCGGCCGAGGAGATGTCGAGGTTGTCGGTCGGCTCGTCGAGCAGCAGCAGTGTCGCCCCCGACAGCTCCAGGAGCAGGATCTGCATCCGCGCCTGCTGACCGCCGGACAGCTGGTCGAATCGCTGCTCGGCGGCCTGAGCCAGCTCGTAGCGATCCAACTTGCGAGCGGCCTCCTCACGGCCCATGCCGGCGCGGTGCTCGTCACCGCGGTGCAGGATCTCCAGCAGGGTCCGGCCCATCAGCTCGGGATGGTGATGGGTCTGCGCGAACCACCCAGGCCGTACGCGAGCGCCGAGCTTGGCCGACCCGGTGTGAGCCACCTCGGCGATGTCGAGGGATTCAACCGGCCGATGCTCGATGTCGGGGTCCGAACCACCGCGGGCCAGCAGTCGGAGGAAGTGCGACTTGCCCGAGCCGTTGGAGCCCAGCACCGCGACCCGGTCCCCGAACCAGATCTCGGCGTCGAACGGCCGCATCAGCCCGGTCAACTCGAGCCGATCGACCACGATGGCCCGCTTGCCGGTGCGGCCACCACGCAGTCGCATCGACACCTGCTGTTCGCGTGGCACCTCCTGCGGCGGCCCAGCCTCCTCGAACTTCGCCAGCCGGGTGCAAGCCGCCTGATAGCGACCGGCCATCCCGTCGTTGTAGGCGGCTTTGATCTTCAGGGTTTGGACCAGCGTCTTCAGCTTCTCGTGCTGCTCGTCCCAGCGGCGCCGCAGCTCGGCGAAGCGCGCGAACCGTTCCTCACGGGCTGCCCCGAAGGTGGCGAAACCACCACCGTGCACCCACAAGGTGTTGCCGGCCGCGCCCAGTTCCAGCGAAGCGATGGCGGTCGCGGCCTCGGCGAGCAGTTCGCGGTCGTGGCTGACCAGCAGCACGGTCTTGGGCGTGGCCCGCAGCTGCTCCTCCAGCCAGCGCTTGCCGGGGACGTCGAGGTAGTTGTCCGGCTCATCGAGCAGCAGCACCTCGTCCGGTCCCCGCAGCAGCGCCTCCAGCGCGAGGCGCTTCTGTTCCCCGCCCGACAGCGTCGACAGCTCACGCCACTTGCAGCGTTCGTACGAGATGCCCAGTGCTGCGACGCAGCAGGCGTCGAAGGTGACCTCGGCCACGTATCCACCGGCGTCGGCGTAGTCGGCCAGTGCTTGCGCGTACGCCAACTGCACCGGTTCGGTGTCGTCGGTCATCAGTTCCAGCTCGAGCCGGTCGACGGTCGCCACCGCATCGCGCAGCCGTGGCGGACTCAGCGCGAAGAGCAGGTCGCGTACCGAGGTCGTGTCGCGGATGCTGCCGATGAACTGCCGCATCACCCCGAGTCCGCCGCTGCGTGAGATGGTCCCTTCGGATGGGCTCAGATCCCCGGCAATGATCTTCAGCAGGGTGGTCTTGCCGGCGCCGTTCGGTCCGACCAGCGCCACCACCGCGCCGTCGCCGACCCGGAAAGAGATCTCATCCAGCAGCACCCGGCCATCGGGAAGCGAATAGGACACCCCACTCAGATCCACGTGCCCCATGTGGAGGAACTGTAGACGGGCAGACCGCCTCAGTTCATCCCGTTTTCACGGTTGGCGAGCGGATCCAGCCCAATCCCGACTTCACTCGGGGCCCAATCCCACTTCACTCGGGGCCCAATCCCACTTCGCACCATTTGATGCGACTGCGCACCAGGTAGACGTGGTGCGCAGTCGCACTAAATGGTGCGAAGTCGAAGAGGGAGAGAGGGACAGCGGAGCAGCGGGTGAGGGCCCAACAGGGCGCACGAATCACGCAGCGGCGAGCAGCATCGCAAGGGCGGCGGTGTCGGCGTTGACCTGCGGGTCCACGCCCACCTTGTTGACCAACTGGGTGACGTTGCCCTCCACATCCGCCTCCACCCAGGCCGCCCGATGCTCCAGGCCCAGATGCGGCAACCCGGGCAGGAAGAGGCAGCCGGACGCCACCTCGTACTCCGGTACCGAGGAAAAGGTGCTCGACGGCGGGTGCAACACCACCAGGCCGGGTGGCTGCGGATCGGCGAACTGGCCGGGAGTGAGCGGGTGGTCGCCCAGCAAGGAGCCCTCGGCCACGACCAGGCCGACCGCACCGGGCTGCGGCCGTTCGGGCACCTCTTCACGGACACGGAAGACCGTGCTCATCGGCAGTAGACCTGGCACTGCCGCCATCCGTACCGCGAGCACCAGGAATTTGGCCCACTCCACCGTGTCCTGGGGCCAGCGTCCCAACAGCAGGAACCCGTAGAGGGCGCCCTTCGACTGTAACGGCGCCACCTCGATCGAGGACCGGAAACCATCCATGATGACCTCCTCATGCACACCCAGCTGACGAGGACCTGCGTGCTCGGGGGAACCCGAGTACCTCCATCGTCCTCATCATCATGCTTGGCAGACAAGAGGGTGGGAGTGCCAGACTGGATACCGTCACAAGACCGATACGTGCTAGTCCTCCCTCGCTGCTCCGCTGCGCGCCGATTGGATCTGTCTTCCCTCCTCGATCGCAAACGGAAAAGCGTCGTTTGCTCCTCGTCAGTCCAGACAGATCCGGGCGCTCCGCTGCGCGGCCGCTCGCGAGGGAGCTCGCTCGCTAACGCTCGCTCGGCGCACCTACCGCAGTCAAGGGCCGAGGACGGAGGCGGCGGCAGCGACGCGGGAGGTTTGGGCTGGGTCCCGGGCATCACAACCCACGAAGTGATCGTTGACCAGCCCCATCGCCTGCATGAACGCATAGATGGTCGTCGGCCCGACGAATGACCAGCCGGCCTTCTTGAGCAGCTTGGAGAGCTGCCGGGAGGTCTTGGTGTGCGCCTCGACCGAGTCGGGTGGCGTGTCGGCCAAGTCCGCGTACGTCCAGAGGTAGCGCGCCAGTGAGCCGTGCTCGGCGATCAGGTCGAGGGCTCGCTGAGCGTTGTTGATCGTCGAGCGGATCTTGCCGCCGTGGCGAACAATGCCTGCGTCGCCCAGCAGCCGCTCGACATCAGATTCGTCGAACGCGGCCACCGCGACCGGGTCGAACCCGGCGAAGGCCGCCCGGAAGTTGTCCCGTTTGCGCAGGATCGTCAACCAGGACAGACCTGACTGGAATCCCTCCAGGCACACCTTCTCGAACAGCCGATGGTCATCGGTCACCCCGAATCCCCACTCGGTGTCGTGGTACGCCACATAATCCGGTGCCGACGCGCCCCACGAGCAGCGCGCAACCCCGTCCTCACCCACCAGGATCTGCATAGCGCGCATCCTGGCAGCACTCACTGACAGTGCGGCCAGCCGGCTGGGGCCGCCACTCCGTTCGAGCCGCGGTCGGAGAACGACGCTCGCCGCCGCGGCCCAAGTCACCGAGCCAGGCCCAGGTCGCAATACGTGTGATCCGCTGCCCTCCGAACAACAGAGCCCGACCCGGGTCGGTGACGACGCAAGACGCTTGCATAGTTCGATCAACTTTCCACTGACAGACCCCCAGACGCTCTCTTTGCGGAGTACTTTCCATAGGGAGGGCATCCTTTTACCCGCCTGCCGGCGACGGCGGCGGGACTACCCGCGTAGCTGAGAAAGGCGCGGGACAGGTCGTCACGATGGCGCAGGGCCGGCACGAAGGCGGAGGCGGCGATGGCAGCGACCCACAAGACGGCCGACGGATCCACTCCCCATCGGCGTGCGGAGAGACCGCCGATCCCTTCGGCCCCTGCGGACAGTCGGGCCCGGGCGAACGATGACCGCACCCGCCGCGACCTGCTCCTGGGTCTGCAACGAAGCGCCGGCAATCGAGCGGTCACTCAGTTGGTCGAAGCCGGCCGACGTACGACCGTCCAACGCAAGTCACCCAAGGACCAACCGACGGATCAGCCCAAACTCGACGCGAATGACCCGACGGACCGCAAGGGCATGGAGGACCAGATCCTGGTCTTCCTCGACGGGATCAAGGACGTGAAACTCGTCCGGCTCGGCGCCTGGCAAGCCAACGCCGAAGCCGATACCCCGCACATCGACGCAGGCATCCTGGAGACGGCGATCGCCATGGTCGCGCTCGGCTTCGGCGGAGTCGTGGATCACGCCATTGCGGAGGTCTTCTTCCTACACGACAGCTACCTGAAGGCGTTCGTCACCCTTGCTGGGCTGGAGGGCGGCGACATCCTCGCCGAGGCTGCGCTCAAATCGAGCGTCAGCAAGCTGACGGCCTTCCTGGACGAGGGAACCGCCGCCGTCCGGGACAACTACTCCGCAAGCCACGCGCAGACGGCGTTCAAGACCTTGGCGAACAAGCCGATGGATGCCTTCGTCGAAGGTGTGAGACTTCAGGTCGGATCGGAGCGGGTCGAGGACTCGGGCGCCTTCAACAAGAACAAGTCCCACTTCAGCGATGCCGACATCGCGGGTCAGTACCTCACGCTGAAGCGCGCCTGGCTGAAGCTGCAGGCCGACCCGGCACCGTTCGCAGCCGAGCTGACCAGCAAGTACCTCAGTCTGCTCGGCCTGGCCGACAAGCGCGGCAGCACGGGAGCGGTCAATCCGCTGGGTCCAGGTGGGCTCCGGCTCGGTCGAACCGGTGGAACCTACACCAGCATCGGCCGTTGGTCAGCTCCCGATCTGAACGCCGTGCAGTTCTGGGCGCGTACCGACAGCATCAACACCTGGGCGGGCTCGACGCTGCTCACGACGCCCTTGGAGAAGCTCCCCGGCAGTCTGTCGATCGAGTTGTGGGGCACCAACCCCTACACCGGATGGACCACCAGCGAAGTGGTCAATCTGGGCTTCGATCACCTGTCCGATGGCGGCCTGAGGATCCATGACACCCGAGAGGACTCCACGGAGTGGTACGCCTCCTACCTCGACCACCAAAGTGCCGAGCACACCGATGCCCAGCGCGACGTGCTGGCACCCAAGGGTGTGGCGAAACTGTGGGACGCGATCAAGGACAAGACCCTCACCGACGTACGGGGGCGAGACAGCTATTGGTGAACCATCGTAGGACCACGGTCTGATGCGCCGGTTGGATCGGCGAGCAACAATGACCCCATGCCCACTCGTCCGTGGCTGCGCTGGCTCGTACCGCTGGCTGCCCTCTTCACCGTCATCGCGACCGTCCTGGTCGCTGGAAACGCATCGGCCGACGAAAAGCTGCCGCCGCGTAGCGCCGAGCAACTGCTGGTCGATCTCCAACAGGCACAGGTCGACGGTTTCTCCGGCACGGTCGAGCAGTCCGCCGACCTCGGTATCCCGGCGCTACCCGGGGTGAGCGAGCACGGATCGGACTTCTCCTCTCTCATCTCGGGCAGCCATACGTTGCGTGTCGCGTACGCGGCGCCGGACTCGGCGAAGGTGTCGTTGCTCGGCGAACTCTCCGAGTCCTCGGTGATCCGGCACGGTACCGACGTCTGGACCTGGTCCAGCAAGGAGAACGCAGCCACCCACACCACGGTCGACAAGCACGACGAATCATCGGATCCGGAAGACCTCCCGACCGATGCCCCGAAGACTCCGCAGGAAGCCGCCCAGCGCATCCTGACGGCGGTCGGCAGCAGCACCGACGTGAGCGTCGCGACCGACACGAAGGTCGCGGGCCGGGCGGCCTACGAGCTGGTGCTCAAGCCCAAGGACTCGCGTTCCCTGATCAGCAGCGTCCGGATTGCCGTGGATGGTGCTGAGCACGTCGCCACCCGAGTGCAGGTGTACGCCGGTGCCGCCACTGCCCCGGTGGCCGAGATCGGCTTCAGCGAGGTCGACTTCAGCACGCCACCTGTTTCGACCTTCGAGTTCTCCCCGCCGAAGGGCGCCAAGGTCACCGAGCTCACCCCGCAGAGCCAGAAGAAGGACGGGACTCACAAGTTGGGCACCGGCAAGGACGGAGAGTCCTCCGACGAGACGAGGCCCGCCGTGGTCGGCGAAGGCTGGACCAGTGTCGTGGTGGCGAAGCTGCCCGACGAGCGGCAGTCCGCGGACAGCGCTCCGAGCGATCGAACCCGCGGCCGCGACCAGGGTCAAGCCGAACTGCAGGCCTATCTCAACCAGCTACCGAAGGTCTCCGGCTCGTGGGGCTCGGGGCGTCTGCTGGCCGGGAAGGCATTCTCCTTGGTGATCACCGACGACGGCAGGGTCGCGGTCGGCGCAGTGGCTCCTGAGTTGCTCTACGCCGCCCTCGGATGACACTCGAGTTGTCAGACGCGGTGGTCGGCGGAGCAACCACCGACCCTGACAACTCGGCGCCAGTGGTGACGCGGAGGCTGACCAAGCGATTCGGCCACCAAGTTGCCGTGAACGAGGTCGACTTGGTGGTGCCCGCCGGATCGGTGTACGGGTTCCTCGGTCCCAACGGCTCTGGGAAGACCACCACGATCCGGATGCTGCTCGGCCTCATCGGTCCGTCGGCGGGTGAGGTCGATCTGCTCGGCGCGCCGATGGCCGGAGCCGGAAGGCGCCTCGACGTATCGGTTCTCCGCCGGGTCGGCGCCCTGGTCGAGGGCCCGGCGTTCCACCCCTATCTGTCCGGCCGAGCGAATCTGAACCGCCTCGAAGCGGCCGACCCGTACGCCGACCCTCACACCAGCGCCCGCCGGGTCGACACTGCCCTCGATCGAGTCGGATTGCTGAACGCCGCCCGCAAGCGCTACCGCGCGTACTCGCTCGGCATGCGACAGCGGCTCGCTATCGCCAGTGCGCTGCTGGTACCGCGCGACCTGCTGGTGCTCGATGAGCCGACCAACGGCCTCGACCCGCAGGGCACCCGAGAGGTTCGGCATCTGGTCACCGACCTCGCCGCCGATGGCACCACTGTGCTGGTGTCCAGCCACCTGCTCAGTGAGGTCGAGCAGATGTGCAGCCACGTGGGAGTCATGTACGAGGGTCGGCTGGTCACCCAGCAGCCACTGACCGAGCTGCGCGCCGGCACGGAGCCCGCGGTGCGTCTGCGGACCACAAGCGGTGCCGCACCGGACGCGGCCGCGGTGCTGAGCTGCCTCGGCACCGGTGAACCGGCCATCGCCAGCGGCGTCGGTCCCGCCGTCGATGCGAGCACCGACACCGAGGTCGCGACGGTGACTGCCAGTCTCCGCGAGGTAGCGCTGGCCGCCGTGGTCCCGGCCCTGGTCGCCGCCGACGTACCGGTCCTCGGGTTCGAGATCGTCGAGCCGAGCCTGGAGGACGTCTTCGTCGGACTCACCGGTGAGGGGTTCGAGATCAGTGGTTGAGCTTCGAGACTCCCTCGACCATCCCGACACCGAGGAACCCGTCCGCGACTCCGGCACCGCACGCTGGCTGCCGCTCCGATTCTTGACCTCCGAACTCGGGCTGATCTTCCACCGCCGGCGCAACATCGCCGGCCTGGGGGTGCTGGCCGCCGTGCCCGTGATCCTGGCCATCGCGGTGAAGACCTCGGGTGGCGGAGGCGGCGGACCCGACTTCGTGTCCTCGATCGTCGGGAACGGGCTGTTCGTCGCCTTCGCCGCGCTCACTGTCCAGCTGCCGCTGTTCCTGCCGCTTGCGGTGGCGACCATCGCCGGCGATGCGGTGGCCGGCGAAGCGAACATCGGCACGCTGCGCTATCTGCTCACGGTGCCGGCGGGGCGGACCCGGCTGCTGGCCGTCAAGTACGCGGCGATTGTGATCTTCGGCTTCGCGGCGATTGCGCTGATCGCCTTGGTGGGCAGCGTGCTGGGGCTGGCCCTGTTCGGCGGTGGCGACATGATCTTGTTCTCCGGCACCACCGTCGGCTTCGCCGAGGCCCTGGGAAGACTGCTGCTGACCTGTGGCTACCTCGGCTGCGGCCTGGCTGCCCTGGGCGCCCTTGGCCTGTTCGTCTCGACCCTCACCGAGCAGCCGATCGGCGCCACCGTCGCGGTCGTCCTGGTGAACCTGATGATGCTCATCTGCGGGTCGGTCGATCAGCTGTCCTGGTTGCATCCCTGGCTGCTGACCACGTGGTGGACCGCCTTCGGCGGTCTGCTGCGCGACCCGATCGCCACCGCCGATCTCCAGCGTGGTCTGCTGACCTTCGGTGCCTACGCGCTCGTGTTCTGGCTGCTGGCCTGGGCCCGCTTCACCACCAAGGACATCACCAGCTGATCCAGGCCCGGCGAGTGGGCATCTGACACGTCATGGAGGACAAGATCCCCGATGTTGGGGATTTCATCATCCATAAGTCACCGCAAGTAGGGTTACCGCCGTGCCCGAGTCGACCCACCCCGCCACCGAGCCGCGGGTCCGGCGCGAGGTCGTCTCCTTCGTCCGGCGCAGCACCCGAATGCGACCCCAACAGTTGCGGGCCTGGGAACGGTTGCGACACGCGTACGTGATCGAGGTGCCGCGTCGCGCCAGCAGCACGTCGGTTGCCACCGGCCATCGGCTCGACCTCGCCGGAGCCTTCGGCCGTACGGCCCCGCTGATCGTCGAGATCGGTTCCGGAACCGGCGAATCCCTGGTCGCGATGGCGGCCGCGCGTGCCGACGCAAATGTGTTGGCCTTCGAGGTCTACCTGCCCGGGATCGCTCGGACGGTGAGCCGGCTGCACGAGGAGCAGATCGGCAACGTACGGCTGGTGCAGGCCGATGCCGTCGCCGGACTCACCCAGCTCCTCGGTCCGAGCAGCATCACCGAGCTCTGGACCTTCTTCCCCGATCCGTGGCCGAAGGCCCGGCACCACAAGCGGCGCCTGGTTGACACCGCCTTCGCCGATCTCGTCGCCACCGGCCTGAAATCCGGGGGCAGCTGGCGGTTGGCCACCGACTGGGCCGACTATGCCGATCAGATCCGCGCAGTGCTCGATCCACACCCTGCCTTCGAGAGCGCCGCCGGCGCCCCGGACGGTTGGGCGGAGCGGCTCGCGGACCGGCCGCTGACCAGGTTCGAGCAGCGTGGCCTCGATGCCGGCCGGACAGTGCGCGACCTGCACTATCGGCGGGCGTGCTAGATGGTCGAGTCCGATGGTCGCGCTCCGCGCTCCGCGGTCGTGAGTTCGGCGGCGCCCCGGACAATGCGATGGCGGCTGGATGTCCGCTATGACGGTACGGCGTTCTCCGGCTGGGCCGAGCAGCGGGGCCGCCGGACCGTACAAGGCGAGCTCGAGCTCTGGCTGGGGCGGGTCCTGTCCCTGCCGGAGCCGCCGAAGGTGGTGTGCGCCGGCCGCACCGACGCAGGCGTCCATGCTCGCGGCCAGGTCGTCCATCTCGATCTGCCTGCCGCGTTGGTCCCAGATCCCGAGCGGTTGCTCGGCCGACTCCGACGGGCGCTGCCCGAAGACCTGGCGGTGACCGGTCTGCGGGTTGCGCCGGAGGGGTTCGACGCACGGTTCGCGGCGATCTGGCGACGCTACTGCTATCGGATCGCGGACGCCGCGACAGTGCCCGATCCGCTGTCGCGCACCATGGTCACTCCCCTACGCGGTCAGCTGGACCTGCCCCGGCTCAACGCCGTGGCCCCAGCCTTGCTCGGCCTGCGAGACTTCGGCGCCTTCTGCAAGCGACGAGAGGGGGCGACCACCGTCCGCACCCTGCTCGAGCTCGGCGCGGTCCGCACCACTGAGGCCGGTGGGCTGGTCGAGGTGACGGTCCGCGCCGACGCCTTCTGCCACTCGATGGTGCGTTGCCTGGTCGGCGGGCTGGTCGAGGTCGGCTCCGGCCGGCGCACCGCCGACTGGCTACTCACCCGGATGGCCGCCGCCACCCGGAGCAGCGTGGTCCCGGTGCTGCCCGCCCGGGGACTCACCTTGGAGGAAGTCGGCTATCCACCGGACGACCAGCTGGCCGCCCGGGTCAGCGAGGCGCGTACCCTCCGCACGCTGCCCGATCCGAGCCAGGCGACCGCGTCCGCGAGACTGGAGACACCGCACCCGTGAATGAGCACTACTTCAGCGGCGCCCCGACCGGCCCGGAGCGCCGGCGTACGGTGAGTGTCGAGTTGTTCGGGCGCACGGTGACGGTCGAGACGGCCAGTGGCGTGTTCGCCGGCGACGGACTGGACAAGGGCACCGCGGTGCTGTTGCGCGAGGTGCCGCCGCCGCTCGGCAGTCCACGCGTCCTGGATCTCGGCTGCGGTTGGGGATCGATCGCGCTCGGCCTCGCGCTGGCGACCCCGGGTGCACGGATCGACGCTGTCGACGTCAACGAACGGGCGCTGGCTCTGTGCCGCGACAACGCGGACCGGCTCGGCGCCGGCGGGCGCATCCGGGCCCTGCGCCCCGACCAGATCGCCGAGGACGCGACCTACGACCAGATCTGGTCCAACCCGCCGATCCGGATCGGCAAGCAGGCCCTGCACGAACTGCTCCAGACCTGGCTGGCGCGGCTCACGCCGGAGGGTGTCGCCTACCTGGTCGTCGGCAAGAACCTGGGTGCCGACACCCTGGCCGGCTGGCTGATCAGTGCGGGCTATGACTGCGCCCGGCTGGCCAGCGCCAAGGGGTTCCGGGTGCTCGATGTACGTCCCCGCGACTGAGCCCGGCGGCGACTCAGCGCTCCGAGATCGCCGCCAGCACCTCCGGCCATCGCCGGTCCAGCCGGGCACCACCTCGCACCACGCCCTGCCACACGGTGATCGCTCCGATCGCCAGCCCGATCACCAGACCGAGCCAGGCCAGCCAGCCGGTCCAGAAGGATGCGATCACCAAACCGATGGTTGGCGTCGACAAGATCAAGCTGACCAGGCCGGTCACGCTGAAGGAGGCCAATGCCGGAAAGCCACCGCTGCTGCCCTTCTGGAACGGATTCGCTCCCGGCGGTGGTGCCGGCCACTGCCACAACGTCCCGACGAAGGTACCGACTCCGAGGCTCACCAGGATCAGCGGAATGCTGACGGCGACGACCGGCAGCCAGAGCTGCCAGGCACCGGAGAGCCCCAACCCCAACACCGTGAGCACGACCAGGATCGGCAGGAACACCGTGCAGGTCGACCACAGCCGGCCAATTCGGTCCTCGGCCCCGCGCAGCCCACTGGAAGCGTGCAGCCAGAGTGCGGTGCCGTCGTAGCTGAGGTCCTGGGCGACGCTGGCCCCGATCAGCCAGCACAACAGAGCCGGCGCGAAGGCGATCAGCAGTGGCAACCCCTCCGGGTTCACCACCTGGGTCACCATCAAGATCACCGGACCGATCAGAAAGCCCGCGATCCCAGCCACATAGCGCGGATCGCGCCGCCAGTAGTGCAGCGTCCGGGCAGCCACACCACCTGCCGGCGAGGCTGGATAGAGCCGGTCGACCAGCCCTCCGGCGCGGACCCGGCCACCACCTCGCGCCGACTCCAGCGGCTCGGTCAGCCGTCGATCCAGATAATGACCCCAGGCCAGCCATAACCCGACGACCAAGAGACAGGCCAGCAGCAACCGTACGCCGGCAAGCAGCCACTGACCGCGAGCCGCATCGGCCGGCACCGCCCAGATCCAGCCGAACGGTGTCCAGCCGGCCACGCCAGCCGTCTGCGCCAAGATCGCGCGCGCATTACCCAACTGGCCTCCGGCGAGATTGCCGGCCAGGTTCGCGACGATGCCGATGCTCATCCCGATCAGCGCGATGCCGACGAAGGCGAAGTCACGGAAGCGACGCGAGTTGAGCGCGGAGGCGAAGGCGGCGGTCCCGGCGCGGGAAAGCAGGAAGCAGGTCGCGACCCCGATGGGGATCGCAGCCACCGTGGCGAGCACCGGTCCGAGGCCACGCGACCAGCTGGCGAGCAGACCTAGTGAGACCAGCACGGTGGCGATACCTGTGCTGCCGACCAGCCCGGACACCAAGAGCCCTGGCATGATCTCGCGCGCTCGGACCGGCAGCAACGCGAATCGGGACGGATCGAGCGTCTCGTCGATGCCGAAGACCAGCAGCGACAAGGCCAGCCAGCCGGCGGTCAGGGCCGTGAACGCGAGCACCGTGACATCGGCGGTCAGCTCGACCGAGGTCCAGCGCAGCGCCACCAGACCGGCGACCACGAACACCACGATGGCGAGCGCATAGAGCAGCCCGAGGATCAGGCCGATGATCCGCCAGACGCTGCGACGCAGGGCGTTGCGCAGCAGGGTCAGCTTGAGCTTGACGAGGATCGCAACCATGCCAGCGCCCCCTCCCCTGCTGCGGTGTAGCCGACCAGATCCAGGAAGCGCTGCTGCAGACTGCTGCCGGCGCGGACCTGATCCAGGGTCCCGGCGGCCAGCACTCTGCCCTGTGCCACCACGGCGAGCTCGTCGCACAGACTCTCGACCAGTTCCATCACGTGACTGGACAACACCACGGTGCCGCCCGATGCCACGTATCCGCGCAGGATTGTCCGGATGTGCTCGCCGGACACCGGGTCGACCGCCTCGAACGGCTCGTCCAAGATCACCAGCCGAGGCGCGTGGATCAGCGCACAGGCCAAACCGATCTTCTTGGTCATGCCCGCTGAATACTCCACCACCAGGGTATTCGCATCATCGCTCAGCCCGAGGGCGGCCAGCAGCTCGGTCGATCTGGTCGCGATGTCCCGCTCCGGCACCCTCCGCAACAGGCCCACATAGCGGAGCAGCTCGGCACCGCTCAGCCGATCGAAGAGTCGCATCCCGTCGGGCAGCACCCCGATCAGTGCCTTGGCCCTGGCCGGGTCCTGCCACACGTCATGACCGAGGATCGCGGCTCGACCGGCATCGGGTCGCAGCAGGCCGGTGGCCATCGACAAGGTGGTGGTCTTGCCGGCGCCGTTGGGCCCGACCAACCCGAACAGGCAGCCGGGGCGCACCCTCAGCTGCAGATTGTCGACCGCGACCTTGGTTCCGAACCGTTTCACCAGCCCGGTCAGCTCCAAGGCTGCTGGGCTGTCGCCTGGACCGTTGACGGGGAACTCGCTCATGGTCCCAGTGAACACGGTCGCTCGGCCCATCCCTCACTTCGCACCGGCTGCTGTCGCTGCGCATCAAGCACGCCTGGTGCGAAGTCGCAGCAGTTGGTGCGAAGTCGGGATTGGGCCACACGAAATGGTGCGAAGTGGAGATCTGAGATTGACCGCCGACGCCACCAGCTGAGGCCCGGACTAGGATGGAGACCGATTCGACATCCACCACAAGGTCCACAACGAGGAGTGTTATGGCTGACTACGTCCTTCCCGATCTGCCCTACGACTACAGCGCACTGGCGCCGCACATCTCCGGCGAGATCATGGAGCTGCACCACGACAAGCACCACGCGACGTACGTCAAGGGTCTGAACACCGCGCTCGAGCAGCTCGCGGAGGCCCGGGAGAACAACGCGTACGGCAGCGTCGGTGGCTTGGAGAAGACGCTCGCCTTCAACCTGGGTGGTCACATCAACCACTCCGTGTTCTGGCCCAACATGTCCCCGGATGGCGGCGACAAGCCGACTGGTGACCTGGCGGCCGCGCTCGACGAGTACTTCGGCAGCTTCGACAAGTTCCGGGCACACTTCGAGAACGTCGCGAACACCATCCAGGGCTCCGGCTGGTCCATGCTGGTCTGGGACTCACTGGGTCAGCGGCTGAACATCGTGCAGCTCTACGATCAGCAGGCCAACCTGCCGTTGGGCCAGATCCCGATCGTGCTGCTCGACATGTGGGAGCACGCGTTCTACCTGCAGTACAAGAACGTCAAGGCCGACTATGTGAAGGCCTGGTGGAACGTGGTCAACTGGGCCGATGCCCAGCAGCGGTTCGCCACCGCGGTCGCCCAGTCCCCTGGTCTGATCAAGCCCTGATCGTCTCGACCTAGCAATCCGTACGGCGCCTGCCCCCATCCGGGCAGGCGCCGTCCGTGTCTTCTTGCGCTCCAAGGCCTTTCCCTGAACCCCAAGAGGGTGATATATCAACCACGACCCGGGCCCTGAATCGTGTCAGGTGAGTATCGACGGGCTGGTCGGGGCGCGTTCTGTCAGTGACGCGGGAAGACGGAGTCCTAGGGAGCGCAGCCGAACAGCGAGCGACGACCCCCGTCGCGAGCGGCCGTGAGGCGGAGCGAGGGCTCCCTCTGGACCAAGGAGCGACCAAACAACGCCTTTTCGTTTGTGAGCGACGCGGGAAGACGGAGTCCTAGGGAGCGCAGCCGAACAGCGAGTGGCGACCCCCGTCGCGAGCGGCCGTGAGGCGCAGCGAGGGCTCCGTCTGGACCAAGGAGCGAGCAAACAACGCCTTTTCGTTTGCGAGCGACGCGGGAAGACGGAGTCCTAGGGAGCGCAGCCGAACAGCGAGCGACGACAACGCTGTCGGAGGCGTGCGGCACACTTGCCTCGTGAGCGAGATCGAGCTCTGGTGGTTCGACAGCGAGGGCGTCAACAGGTGCACGGTGGCGGAGCTTCCTGCATTGCACCGGCGGGCAGATGGCTTCTGCTGGGTCGACATCCCCAGCTGGTCGGACGCGGCCGAGCAACTGCTGAGCGAGGAGTTCGGGTTCCACCCGATGGCGGTGCGCGCCTGCCGGGAGCGCAATCACGTGCCCCGGATCCATGTCTACAGTGATCACCTCTTCGTGGTCGTGCATGCGCCCGAGATCGGCGAGCGGGGCCACGTCCACTACCTGGAGTTGGACCAGTTCATCGGACAGCGTTTCCTGGTGAGCGTGCACGGTCCGCTCAACCCGGCGGTGGATCCGGCTGCCGCTCGGCGCGAGGTGGACTCCGTCATCGAACGAGTGGAGAGCGGCAGGCTCCGGCCGGCTTCGCCGTTCGCACTCGCGTACGCCATCGTGTCGACGATGGTGCGCAACGAGGCAGCCCAGATCGCCGAGCTCGCCGAGCAGGTGGGGCGTCTCGAGCAGCGGGTGATGGCGGCGGTGAACACCGCACCCGAGGACTTCCTGAACGAGCTGTTCACGGCTCGGCACGAACTGCTGACGATCCGCACCATGGCGTCTCAGGGCGGGGAGATCTTCCAACGGGCCGTCGAGCTCGTCGAGTTCGCACCGCCGGAGGAGTTGCGCTTCCTGCATGACTTGCGAAGTCAATACGAACGCGTCGAACGTATCAGCCACAGCCAGCTCGAATTCTTGATGGGTGTGACCGAGTTCTACCGGGCGCGGACCGATACGAAGATGACGATCGCCGCTGAGCGGCTGGCCGTGATCGCCGCCGTGACGCTGCCGGTGACCGCCATCTCATCGGTGATGGGCATGAACGTCATCGTCAACGACTCGACACACTGGACCTGGCTGATCCTGCTGCTGGCAGTGATGGGCACCATGTGCGGGATCTTGCTGCACTGGACGAAGCGGCTCGGCTGGTGGTGACCGGCAGAGCTGGCGCCACCGATCAGCAGGCGATCGTGATCGGTGCAGGGCTCGGCGGGATCCTCACCGCAGCCGCCTTCGCCAGAACCGGCTGGAGCGTCACGGTGCTGGAACGCGACGTGTTGCCGACCAGCGCCCAGTATCGACGCGGAGTGCCCCAGGATCGTCAGGCGCACATCCTCTTGCATCGGGGCCTGCAAGCCATCGACGGGCTGCTGCCCGGGTTCCGGGCCGAACTGCTCGCGCGCGACGCGGTGCCGTTCGACTCCGGCCGGATGCCTTGGCTGAGTGAGCACGGCTGGCTCTCCAACGACCAGCCCAGCTGGGAAGTGGTGTCAGCGACCCGACCGCTGATGGACGCGGTGGCCCGCGATCTCCTCCGCCGGCTGCCCGGGATCACGATCCGCGACGGCCTCCGGGTGCACGGCCTCGAGTCGGTGCCAGGCGCCTGGCGGGTGCTGGCCGACTCCGCGGACGGGCCCGAGGTGAGTGTCAGCGCACCCGTGGTGGTCGACGCGTCGGGACGCAGCTCGCGGCTGAGCCACTGGCTGCCCCAGTTGCGTCAACCAGAAGCCCAGCTGGTCGACGCTCGCGTCGGCTATGCGGGCCAGCTCCACGTCGCTCGCGGCGAACCACCGTTGCAGACCGGACTGGCGATCATCGGCCGACTGCCCGACGGAGCCTCCGGGCTGGCGCTCCCGGTGGAGCAGGGTCGCTGGATGATCTCCGCGGCCGGCATGGGCGACTTCCGGCCACCACGAGATCTCGCGGGCTACCGGGGCTTCTTCGCGGGACTCCGCGATCCCGCGATCGTTGATCTGTTGCACGTGCTCGAGCCCGCCGGTGAGATCACCGTGCATCGCCAGACCAGCAACCGTCGTTTTGCTTGGGGGCGCCACGCCGACTGGCCGGCCGGGCTGCTGGTGCTCGGCGACGCGCTCTGTTCGCTGGATCCGATCTACGGGCAAGGGATCACTGTGGCCGCGATGCAGGCCGAGCGGCTCCATGACGCCCTGTCTGCCGGACGACCGGTCGACCGCCGGCTGCAACGCCAGCTGCTGGCCGTGACCGAACTCCCGTGGTCGATCGCCACCGGCAACGATCTGCGCTATCCGAGCTGCCCCGCCACGCCGTCGGCCAGCCAACAGCTGAGCGCCGCGTTCACCAGCCGGCTGGGACAGCTGGCCGCGACCGGAGACCTGCGGGCCACCAAGGCGTTCAGCGACGTCTACCACCTGATGGCGCCGCCGACCGCGTTCCTCCGGCCGAGCCTGTTGGCTGCTGCCGCGCGACCGCTGCCCACCCGGAGACTGCCTCGGCCAACGGTGCTGGACCAGCTCAGCTCGTCTCGTCCGGAGCCTCCACCGGAGGCCCCAGCAGGCGCTTGACATCGGCCAGCGTGTCCGCCTCGGCGGCGGTCTTGTCCGGCCGGTAGCGCAGCACTCGGGCGAACCGCAGCGCCACCCCACCCGGATAGCGGGTGGAGACCTGCAAACCGTCGCAGGCGATCTCGACCACCGTGGTCGGCTCCACCGTGACCACATGGTCCGTACGCTCGGTGGCGATCGAGGAGAAGTGCTCGGTCTGCCAGCGCAGCAGTTCGTCGGTCATCCCCTTGAAGGTCTTACCGAGCATCACCGGTTCCCCGGTTCGCTCATCGCGGGCTGCCAGGTGGATGTTCGACAGCCAGCCCTGGCGGCGGCCATACCCCCACTCGACACCGGTCACCAGCAGATCGAAGGTGTGCCGCGGCTTGACCTTGACCCACGATGCCTGACGGCGCCCGGCCGCGTACCCGGCGTCGGGTGCTTTCACCACCACCCCTTCGAACCCTCGGGCCACGGCAGCGTCGAAGAACGCGGCCAGCTCGTCGGCGGTATCGACCAGGGCCCGCTCCACCCGCAGCTCGGCCGGCAGTTGGCGTTCGAGCTCGGCGATCCGGTCACGGAGCGGGGCCTCCAGCAGACTCCGCCCGTCGAGATAGAGCAGGTCGAAGAAGAAGGCCCGCAAGGCCAGGCTTTCCGGCACCTGGGTGCCGAGCTGGGCACTCTGGTCGGCCGCTGCAACCTGAGTCACCGCTGCCTGGGTCGCTGCTTGGGCGGCGATCAGCTGGAACGCCTCCGGCCTGCCGTCCTGTCGCAACGCGAGCACCTCACCATCGAGCACCAGCTCCCGGGCCGGCAACTCCCGTACCGCTTCGACCACCTCGGGCAGCCGCTCGGTGATGTCGTCCAGCGAACGACTGAAGATCCGTACCTCGTCGCCGAGCCGGTGCACCTGGACGCGGATGCCGTCGAGCTTGACGTCCGCGTACGCCGGGCTGCCCACTTTCGCCAGCGCCGACGACGGGTCGGGAGCGCTGGCCGCAAGCATCGGCTGGACACCCGTGCCGACCGTCGGTCCGACCGCAGCCAACGCGTCCCTGCCCTCCCGGACCAGCAGCCGGGCGGCCTCGGTGGTCGAGGACAGCAGCATCGCCGCCCGACGCAGCACCGCCGGATCGACCGCGTACGCCTTCGCCAGGCCTTCCTGAACCAGCGCGTCCATCGCCCCTTGGCGCAGATCACCGAGCACCAGGCCACGCAGGAAAGCCTGCTCCCGTGCCGTGGCCTGCCCGAACAGCTCGGCCGCCACCGCGGTGCGCCGAGTCGACGAACCGGGGCCGGACAGCCCGGCCATCAGCTCGAACGCCGCATCGACCTCGAGCAACGTCAAGATCGGTGTCGCCGCTGGCTCCGGGAGCTCGGCCAGCCCACGCCAGCCCAGCCCCGTACGACGTTGCCGCAGCGCTCCACCGAGGTAGCTGACGGCGATCTCCAGGTCATCGGGACCGGCATCGGCGAGCGTTGCAGCCAGCAGATCTCGTTTGGCGTTTCGTGATCTGGTGGCGGCCACCGCGGTCCAGGTCTCGGCGAGGCGATCGAGCAGCATTCACCCATCTTCTCCCGTGCTTCTGACACCCCCTCCGGCAGCACTTCTCTCGCTCGGCTCGCAACGATGTGGTCACTAAGTGGGCGTTAGGCATTGACACCGAACCGGTTAAGTGGTGTCTTGTCGGCTGAACGATGATTGGCCGCTAGCACGATCATTGACCCCAGGGGACGCGATGACGCAGACCACGGACCTGCTCCGACGTGTCTGCTGTGCGGTGCCCCGACGCGACGTCACCACTGCTGTGACTCCCTCCTCACTCGGCCTCCGGCCGACCCAGTCTCGGATCGGCCGCCGGCCGCGCCGATAGTTTCATCACGCATTCCAAAGGAAGGAAGCAATGAACGATCAGCAAGATCACGAGAGCCTCACGGCGGAGATCCGCTCCGCGGTGACCGGCTGGTCCCCGAACCGTCGTCGGTTCCTCTCCGTCGCCGGCCTCGCCGTCGGCGGCGCGGTCATCGGCACGACGGCCGCCGGCTGCGGCACGGCGCAGACCGGCAACAGTGGTGGAGGTGGCGGTGGCGGCGGTGGTGGTCGCGCCGGCGCCGCCGGCGAGACGCTGTTCGTCGCGGGCTTCCAGTGGGGCGCGCCGACCAGCTTCAACCCGTACGGCGCCACACCGGCCTTCCCGTCCAACCCGGCCGGCAACCAGCCGGAGCTGATCTATGAGTGCCTGGTCCGGTTCAACATGCTGGATGGCACGCTCGCGCCGGGCCTGGCCAAGGAACTGCAGCAGCCCGACGACGACACGTTCGTGCTGCCGTTGCAGGACGGCACCAAGTGGTCCGACGGCAGCGAGCTGACGGCGGAGGACGTGGCCTTCACCTTCGACCTCGGCAAGCAGACGGCGCTGACCTTCAGCACGGTGTGGGACTACGTCGACAGCATCGAGGCGACCGATCCCCGGACGGTGACCGTCAAGCTCAAGGCGAAGCCGTACAACCCGCTCTTCGTCAAGGGCATTCTGTCCAGCACCTCGATCCTGCCGAAGGCGATCTGGAGCAAGATCTCCCCGGACAAGATCGTCTCCGAGCCCAACATGGAGCCGGTCGGCTCCGGCCCGTTCAAGCTGGACAAGGCCGACCAGACGCAGGTCAACCTCACCCGGGACGACAACTACTGGGGCAACGCCGTGTTCGGCACGCCGCCGATGGCCACCGTCAACCACCCGATCTTCAAGAGCAACAACGACGGCGACCTCAAGCTGGAGAGCGGTGAGATCGACGCCTCGCAGCAGTTCACCGCTCAGATCTGGAAGATGTGGGAGGACAAGAAGAAGCCGGTCGGCACCTGGCTGAAGGAGAAGCCGTACTACCTGCCCGGCAATATTCCGCTGTTGATCTTCAACACCACCAAGAAGGGCCTGGACAACCCGAAGGTGCGGTTGGCGATCGCGTACGCGATCAACACCCCGAACATCGCCTCTACCGCCATGTCGGACTACTCCGCCGCGGTCCAGCCGTCCCTGATGATCCCGGAGGGCTACGAGTCCAAGTTCTTCGATCAGGCGGCCGCTGAGGCGGAGGGTTGGAAGTACAACAAGGAGAAGGCCGTCGAGATCCTCGAGGGCGACCTGAAGGCCAAGAAGGGCTCCGACGGCATCTATGTGCTGCCCGACGGCACCAAGCTGGGCGGCTGGAAGGCGTCCTGTCCGACCGGCTGGACCGACTGGAACACCTCGCTGGAGATCGTGTCGAAGTCCTGCGCGGAGATCGGCATCGGCATCTCCACCGAGTTCCCGCAGGCACCGACCTGGACCCAGCGGATCCAGAGCGGCGACTTCGATCTGATCATGAACACCTACGCCGGCGTCAGCCCGGCCAGCCCGTGGCGTCGGTTCCGCGATGCCATGGACAAGCGCGGGGTGCCGGACATCGGCAAGCGGGCCGACTGGAACTTCGGTCGCTACGAGAACTCCAGCGTGGCTGCTCTGCTGGACACCGCGGCCGGCGCCAAGACCGACGACGAGGCCAAGGCGGCGTACGCCGAGCTGGACAAGATCTTCCGCCAGGAGATCCCCTGCGTCCCGCTGATGTATCGCCCGCTCAGCTTCTATCAGTTCAACCAGTCCAACTGGGAGAACTTCCCGACCGAGGAGAACCCGTACGCCCCGCCGATGTGGTCCGGTGCCGGCATGACCTGGTTCTTCAAGATCAAGAAGGTCGGCAGCTGACGGACTGATCGACAACGAGGAGGCGGTGGCACCCAGATGAACATGGTGCGCTATTTCATGCGCAAGATCGGCTGGTACCTGCTGGTACTTTTTGTCGCGCTGATCCTGAACTTCATTCTCCCCCGGCTGATCCCGGGCAACCCGGTTGACGCACTTGTCGCCAACATGACCCGGGGCGGGGGAGCCAGTGGAGACGCGGTCAAGGCAATCTACGAGAACTACATGCGGGAGTTCGGTCTCGATCAGCCGATGTGGCGGCAGTTCTTGACCTACGTGGGCAACGTGTTACAGGGCAACCTGGGCACCTCGTTCGCGCAGTACCCCGCATCGGTGAACTCACTGATCGGCCAAGCGCTGCCCTGGAGCATCGCGCTCCAGTTGCCGGCGATCATCGTCGGCTGGGTCGTCGGCAACATCGTGGGTGCCATCGCCGCCTTCAAGGGCGGTTGGTTCGACCGGGGAATCTTCCTCGGCGCCCTCTTCCTCTCCTCCATCCCGCCCTACTGCCTGGCGATCATCCTGCTGTTCCTCGCTGCGGTGAAGGGCGGTTTCTTCCCCGTGGGCGGCGCGTACTCGTTCGGCATGTCGCCGGAGTTCTCGCTGACCTTCTTCGGTGACGCGATCACCTACTTCTGGCTGCCGTTCTGGTCGATCGTGCTGGTGTTCATCGGCGGTCAGGCAGTCGGCATGCGATCGATGGCCATCTACGAGTTGGGCGCGGACTACGTCAACTACGGGCGCGGTCTCGGTCTGCGGGACCGGACCACCGTCCGTTACATCTTCCGGAACGCGATGCTGCCGCAGATCACCGGTCTGGCCCTGGCCATCGCCGGCATGATCACCGGCGCTCTGGTGATCGAGCTGGTGTTCTCCTATCCCGGGTTGGGCACCTTGTTGTTCAACGCCATCGGGCAGAACGACTATCCGGTGATCCAGGCGATCATGCTGATCCTGACGCTGGCGATGCTGGTCGCGAACTTCGCCGTTGATCTGCTGTACGGCATCATCGACCCCCGCATCCGAGCCGCCCAGAGTGGAGACCGCTGATGAAACTCTCGAACTTCGGCCCTCGCTTCTATGTTGCCGCAGTCCTGATCATCGCCGTCCTGTTGGTCGGCCTGGTCGGCCCGCTGGTCGTGCAAACCGACCCGAACGCCACGGTCGGTGGGCTCTATGACCGGCCCGCCGGCTGGGGACCACTCCTGCTGGGCACCGACAACGAGGGCCAGAGCGTGATCGCCAACCTGGTCTATGGCACCCGGACCTCACTGATCGTCGGGCTGCTGGCCGGCACGCTCGCGACCATCATCGGCCTCATCATCGGCATCGTGGCCGGTTTCCGGGGTGGTCTGGTCGACAACCTGCTGTCAGCCCTCACGAACATCTTCCTGGTCATCCCGGTGATCATCGTGGTGGTGCTGCTCAGCGTCGCGCTGGACAACCGCAGCATCTTCACGCTGGCCTTCGTCATGGGCATCACGTCGTGGCCATGGCTCGCTCGAGCTGTCCGGGCCCAGACGACCAGTGTCCGGACCCGTGAGCACATCGATGTCGCGTTGCTCTCGGGGGCGGGATTCTGGTCGATCCTGCTGCGGGACGTGCTGCCGTACCTGCTGTCGTACGTGGTGATGGCCTTCGTGCTGCAAGTGTCCGGGGCAATTCTGCTGGAGTCGACGCTCAGCATGCTGGGCCTCGGCCCGTCGAACGCGGTCAGCCTGGGCATCATGCTCTATTGGGCGATCGCCTGGGGCTCGGTCCGCACCGGCGCCTGGTGGGCTTTCGTGCCGCCGACCCTGATGCTGACCACGATCTCGTTCTCGCTGTTGCTGCTGCAGTCCAGCCTCGACGAGATCTTCAACCCGCGGCTGCGGCGCGGCAAGATCAAGAAGAAGCCGCTCGATCCCAAGTATCTGGTCCCGGCCGCTGAAGGGCCCGCGCCCTCCCTCACCGCCGCCGGCGTGGTGGAGGGGCCGGCACCCGTCGAGAACCAGGAGGACAAGGCCTGATGGGGACTCTGCTCGACGCCCAGGACATTCTCGGCGTCTACTACACACCCAATGGCAAGCCTGTCGTCGGCGTCAACCACGTCTCGGTCACGATCCAGGAAGGCGAGGTGCTCGGGCTGGCCGGCGAATCCGGCAGCGGCAAGTCCACGCTCGGCTCGATCATCTCGCTGACCGCGCGCTCGCCGCTGGTCGTGGAGAGCGGCACGGTCGAGATCGATGGCGAACGACAGAACCTGGCCCGGATGGATCGGATCCCCCGGACCTGGCGAGGCGCCGTCGTCTCGATGCTGCCGCAGGGCGCGATGAACTCGGTGAGCGCCACGATGCGGATCCGCGATCTCGTCTTCGACGTGATGCGGGCCCATGACGGCAAGGTCAGCAAGGACGAGGCGCTGGACCGGGCCCGGGACCGGCTGGTCAGCCTGGGGCTACCGCCTCGTGCGCTGGACGCGTACCCGCACCAGCTGTCCGGCGGCATGAAGCAGCGGGTGGTGACGATCATCAGCACCCTGCTCAACCCTCGGCTGCTGATCGCCGACGAGCCGACGTCCGCGCTGGACGTCTCGTCGCAGAAGGCACTGATCGAGATGCTGCTGGAGATGCTGGACAAGCGGATCATGTCCGGCGTCATCTTCATCACCCACGATCTGCCGGCGCTTCGTACGGTTGCCACCCACATCGGGGTCATGTATCAGGGCCGGATGGTGGAGACCGGACCGACCGACGTGATCGTGGACAACCCGGAACACCCGTACACCCAGGCGCTGCTGAGCTCGGTGCTCACGCCCGAACCCAAATACGCCAAGATCAGGATCGAAGGCATGAGCTCGTACGACCGCTCGCTGTTCGACGCCCCGGAGGTGAAGCACTGATGGCCGAGCTCTTCAAAGCCGAGAAGCTGACCAAGACCTTCGGGTCGGGCAAGACGGCGGTCACGGCGGTCAAGGAGGCCACCTTCGCCCTGCAGCCGGGAACGATCACCACGATCGTGGGTGAGAGCGGTTCTGGGAAGTCGACCATCGCCCGGATGGTGCTCGGTCTGCTGCCGATCACCTCCGGCAAGGTCACCTTCGACGGGAAGGACTTCACCAACCCGACCGGCCGCGATCGCAACGCCTACTGGCGCAACGTGCAGGCGGTGTTCCAGGACCCGTTCTCCTCGTTCAACCAGTTCTTCACCGTGAAGACCCTGCTCTACCGGTCCTTGCGGCTGCTGGACGAGAACATCGGGCAGGACCGACTGGTGGAGGCGCTCGGCCACGTGGGGATGGACACCTCGGTGCTCGATCGCTATCCGCACCAGATGTCCGGCGGTCAGCGGCAGCGGGTGATGATCGCCCGTGCGCTGATGTTGCGGCCTCGACTGCTGATCGCCGACGAAGCGACCTCGATGCTGGACGCCTCGTTGCGGGTGAACATCCTCAATGTGCTCACCGATCTCCGCGACGAGCTCGGGATGACCGTGCTGTTCATCACCCACGACATCGGCCAGGCCTGTTATCTGGCCGACCAGGTCCTGGTGATGGAGCACGGCGTCATGGTCGAGCAGGGCACCGTCGACGAGGTGATCTTCAACCCGCAGCACGAGTACACCAAGAAGCTGGTGGCCGATGTGCCCAAGCTGCACTCCAAGATCGACCTCAACGTGGGCGAGCACGAAGAGGTCGAATCGCTCTAGCCTTGGCCTGGTCCATCCCAAGGCCCCGTCCACTTCGGTGGACGGGGCCTTGTGCTGTCCGCTCGCCCGTTGTCGGGTGTGCGTGCGGGGTGCGGGTTGGGTGCGTTCTTGGCCCCCGGGCCACACACGGACACTGAGGTCCATGGCTCCCGGCAGAAGATCCCGCTCGATGGTTGACGGACCGCGAACGCCGGGCTAACCTACAACCAAATGGTTGTAGATATGCAGAAGCTCAGTGACGCGGAGGTCGACCGGATCTTCCACGCGCTCGCGGATGCCACCCGCCGAGACATCGTGCGACGGACCCTCGTCGGCGAAGCATCGGTGTCGCGGCTGGCCGAGGCCTATGCGATGTCGTTCGCCGCGGTGCAGAAGCACGTGGCCGTTCTGGAAGGGGCCGGGCTGGTGACGAAGCATCGCAGTGGCCGCGAACGACTCGTCCGCGGCAACCCGGAGGCCATCGGGCGTGCGCAACGGCTGCTTGACGAGTTCGAGCAACTGTGGCGCTCGCGCATTGATCGGCTCGACGCCCTCCTCGCCGAGGACCGAACCTGAGCCCACTTCCGACGAGTCCACTTTCCAACGGACCCCACTCCAGAAAGGCAGCATCATGCCCATCACCTCCATCACCAAAGACACCGAGGCACTGACGATGACCGTCGTCGCCGACTTCGGAGTCCCGGTCCGCCGGCTCTGGGATGCGTACGCCGATCCACGCCAGCTCGAGCGGTTCTGGGGCCCGCCGACCTGGCCGGCCACGTTCAGCCGGCACGACATGGCTGTCGGCGGCCGATCCCACTACTTGATGACCGGGCCCGATGGTGACCAGAGCCACGGTTACTGGGAGTTCCTCGCCGTCGACGAGGAGAAGTCGTTCGAGGTCGAGGACGGCTTCGCGATCGCACCCGGGGTGCCGAACCCCGACATGCCGTCGATGCAGATGCGTTTCGCGTTCGAACCGACCGAGTCGGGCTCGCGGGTCACCACCGTGACGACCTTCGGCTCGCTCGAGCAACTAGCGCAACTGGTCGAGATGGGCATGGAGGAGGGGATGCGCGCGGCGATGGGCCAGATGGACACGGTGCTGGCCGATCTCGCCGCGTTCGCCGCCGACTCCGGTACGCACGCGCAGCTCCTGGACGACACCCATGTCCGGGTCAGCCGGGTGATCCGCGGCACCGTCGAGCAGGTGTGGCACGCCCACCACGAGCCGGAGTTGCTGCAGCGCTGGCTGCTCGGCCCAGACGGCTGGACCATGCCGGTGTGCGAGGTCGCGACCGAGGTCGGCGGGACGTACACGTACGAATGGCAGCAGGCGGACGGCACCGGACGGTTCGGATTCACCGGCGAACTGATCGAGCACGATCCGCCGACGCGCGAGGTCACCACCGAACGGATGATCGGCATGGACGGGCCCGGCACCACGAATGAGCTGACTCTCACCTCCGTCGAGGGTGGGACCCTGCTGTCCTTGCTCATCACCTACCCGAGCCGGGAACTGCGCGACACGATCCTGGCCACCGGCATGACCGACGGCATGGAGACCAGCTACGCCCGGCTTGAGAGCGAGGTCCTGGTCTAGGCTGCGTTCTCCCAGCGGCATCTGGCCCCGTCCGCCGGGCTCCTGATCAGGTATCCGTTCGCCATGGGGTTCTGACCAGAAGTCCTCGAGTGGACGCGGCCCGGTGCTGTCCGGTGGAATGACGGCGTGACTGAGCTGACCGCTGCTGCCCTGCTGCTGGACCTCGACGGGACACTGCTCGACAGCACTGCTGCCGTGGAATCCGCCTGGCTACGCTTCGCAGACCGCGTCGGCGTGCCGGCAGATCGCGTCCGCCCGTTGATGCACGGCATCCCGGCCTGGCAGGTGATCGAGGAACTCATTCCGGGGCTGCCCGTTGCCAAACGCTCCCAGCTGGCCGAGGAGGCACTCGCGGACATGGCTCGAGCGGATGCGCCGGTGGTGTGGCTGCCGGGAGCACGGCAGCTGGTCGAGACGCTGAGCGCCGGTGGCGCTCGGTGGGCCGTGGCGACGAGCGGCAACACCCTGCTGGCGACCTCCAGCATGCGCAAGGCCGGCATGGCGCCCCCGCCGGTCTTTCTCACCAGTGACGATGTGTCGGTGGGCAAGCCGGATCCCGAGCCCTACCTGCGTGCGGCCGAGTTGCTCGAGGTCGCCCCCACCGACTGCGTGGTGATCGAAGACGCCCCAGCGGGTGTCGCTTCTGGTTTGGCCGCGGGTGCCACCGTGATCGGCGTGACCCACACCTATGATGCGAGCATCCTCGCTGGCGCAAACCCGCTGGTCGACGCCCTCCCCCAGGTCTCCGTGGACCCGGACACTCGGCAGATCACCCTCTATCTCGCCTGAGCAGGTCCGTTGAGAGTGATCCGAGAACGTCTTGCGCCCTCGGGCCAAGGACGACCGCGAGCCAGGCAGCAGGCGCGTACGCCTTCCGCCCCCGGGCCAACAACGACCGAGAACCCCGGCACAGCCGAAACGGCGCCCACCCCCGAAGGAATGGACGCCGTCCGTTCGTACAAGCCGGCTAGGCCGACCGGGAGAACCGGAGCCGAGACTCAGGCCTGCTTGTTCTCCTCGGCGGGCGACTCGTCGGCGCTGGCCGGCGACTCCGGGCTGTCCGCGGAATCAGCGCTGTCCGCGCTGGCCGCGGAATCGGCGCTCTCCGGGCTGGCGGGAGAAGCCGGGCTGGCCTCGGACACCGGGGCGGTGGCCGCAGCCGAACCGCCGACCGGAGACGGCGTCGCCTTCTTGGCGGCGACCGGCTCGGTGACGAGCTCGATCACTGCCATCGGGGCATTGTCGCCCTTGCGAGGGCCGACCTTGGTGATCCGGGTGTAGCCACCCTCACGGTTCTCGAAGGTCGGGGCGATCTCGGTGAACAGGACATGCACCACACCCTTGTCACGGACGGTCTTCAGCACCTCGCGCCGGGCGTGGATGTCACCCCGCTTCGCCTTGGTGATCAGCTTCTCCGCGACGGGGCGCAGGCGCTTGGCCTTGGCCTCGGTGGTGACGATCTTGCCGTGCTCGAACAGCTGGCTGGCCAGATTCGCCAGGATGATCCGCTCGTGAGCGGGGCTGCCGCCCAGGCGTGCGCCCTTGGCAGGTGTAGGCATCTCAGTTCTCCAGGTTTCTCAGGTGGGTCGATCCGAACTCGGTACTGCGCGGCCCGAGGGCGCGATCAGTACTGCTCCGTCTCGCTGTAGTCGGCGTCATCGTCCTCGTCGAGGTCGTCGTAACGACCGATGGCGCTCAGCGGATCGAAGCCGGGCGCGCTGTCCTTCAACGACAGGCCCATCTCGTGCAGCTTCAGCTTGACCTCGTCGATCGACTTGGAGCCGAAGTTGCGGATGTCGAGCAGGTCCTGCTCGCTGCGGGAGACGAGCTCGGACACCGTGTGGATGCCCTCCCGCTTCAGGCAGTTGTACGACCGCACGGTCAGGTTGAGGTCCTCCACGGGCAGGGCCAGGTCGGCGGCGAGCTGCTCGTCGATCGGCGACGGGCCGATCTCGATGCCCTCGGCCTCGACGTTCAGCTCACGGGCCAGACCGAACAGCTCGACCAGGGTCCGGCCGGCCGAGGCGACGGCGTCCCGCGGCTGGAGTGCCGGCTTGGTCTCGACGTCGAGGATCAGCCGATCGAAGTCGGTCCGCTGCTCGACACGGGTGGCCTCCACCTTGTAGGTGACCTTGAGCACCGGCGAATAGATCGAGTCGACCGGGATCCGGCCGATCTCGGCGTCGATGGCCTTGTTCTGGACCGCGGAGACGTAGCCACGGCCACGCTCGACGACCAGCTCCATCTCAAGCCGACCGTTCTCGTTCAAGGTGGCGATGTGCAGCTCGGGATTGTGCACCTCAACCCCGGCGGGCGGGGCGATATCGGCTGCGGTCACCGCACCGGCACCGGCCTTGCGCAGGTACATGGTGACGGGCTCGTCCTCCTCGGAGGAGACGACCAGGCCCTTGAGGTTCAAGATGATCTCGGTGACGTCCTCGACGACGCCCTCGATGGTCGAGAACTCGTGCAGGTTGCCGTCGATCTTGATGCTGGTCACCGCCGCGCCCGGGATGGACGACAGCAGCGTACGACGCAGCGAGTTGCCGAGGGTGTAGCCGAAGCCCGGCTCCAGCGGCTCGATGACGAACTTGGAGCGGTAGTCGGAGAGCACATCCTCCGACAGGGTGGGGCGCTGAGCGATCAGCATGGTGTTCTTCCTTCCCTGCGAGAACCGCTATTTGATCTCGCAGCACCGCACGCGTATCCGACGCGTACGGGTCTTGCTTGCCTCGCACACCGTCGGATGGGCACCGAACGAACCGGTGCCCATCGACCGGCGTACGAGGTCTTACTTCGAGTAGAGCTCGACGATCAGCTGCTCCTGGACGTCGATCACGATCTGCTCCCGAGTGGGCAGCTGGTGGATCAGGATCCGCATCTTGTTCGGCAGCGCGTCCATCCAACCCGGCACCGAGCGGTCGCCGTGGGTCTCCCGGGCGACGACGAGCGGGGTCACGTTGTGGGACTTCTCCTTGAGGTCGATCACGTCGTGCGGGCTGACCCGGTACGACGGGATGTTCACCTTCTGGCCGTTGACCAGGAAGTGGCCGTGCGAGACCAGCTGACGGGCCTGCCGACGGGTCCGGGCGAAGCCGGCGCGGTAGACCACGTTGTCCAGCCGGGACTCCAGGATCTGCAACAGGTTGTCACCCGTCTTGCCCTGCATCCGGTTGGCCTCTTCGTAGTAGCGGCGGAACTGCTTCTCCAGCACGCCGTAGGAGAAACGGGCCTTCTGCTTCTCGCGGAGCTGGAGCGAGTACTCCGACTCCTTGGTGCGGCCACGGCCGTGCACGCCGGGCGGGTAGGGGCGGCGCTCGAACGCCGTATCGCCACCGACCAGGTCAACACCCAGCCGACGCGACTTCTTGGTCATGGGACCGGTATAGCGAGCCATCTGTTTCTTGTGTCCTTACGTGTTTCTCTGGGCCGGGGTGACTAGACGCGACGCCGCTTGGGCGGGCGGCACCCGTTGTGTGGGACGGGGGTCACGTCGGAGATCGCGCCGACCTCGAGACCGACCGCACCGAGGGACCGGATGGCGGTCTCGCGGCCCGAACCCGGACCCTTCACGAACACGTCGACCCGCTTCATGCCGTGCTCCATGGCCCGACGGCCCGCGGCCTCGGCGGCCATCTGGGCGGCGAACGGGGTGGACTTGCGGGAGCCCTTGAAGCCGACGGTGCCGGCGGACGCCCACGCGATCACCGCACCGGTGGGATCGGTGATCGAGATGACGGTGTTGTTGAACGTGCTCTTGATGTGCGCCTGACCGGCGACGACGTTCTTCTTCTCCTTGCGGCGCACCTTCTTGGCGCCGGTATTGCGGCCTGCTGTAGCCATGCGTGCTCTATCTCTCCTGGTCTCTACTCGCGCTGATCAGCCGAGGCCGGTTCAGCGGGCCTTCTTCTTGCCGGCGACGGGCTTGCGCGCACCCTTGCGAGAGCGAGCGTTGGTCCGCGTACGCTGCCCGCGGACGGGCAGACCGCTGCGGTGACGACGGCCCTGGTAGGAGCCGATCTCGACCTTGCGGCGGATGTCGGCGGCGACCTCGCGGCGCAGATCACCTTCGGTCTGGTAGTTGGCCTCGATCCAGTCGCGGAGCACGACGAGCTGGTCCTCGGTCAGCTGGTGAACGCGAGTGTCGCCACTGATCTCGGTGGCGGCGAGAGTCTCCAGGGCACGGGTGTGGCCGATGCCGTAGATGTAGGTGAGTGCGACCTCGAGGCGCTTGTCGCGCGGGAGGTCGACCCCGATGAGACGTGCCATCAGGCGGTACTGCCTTTCGTAGCTGTCGGTCGGGCCCGGGACTGCCGGGGAGCCGCCGCGGAGGTGTCTGCGTGATGCGTCCCCGACCGTGGCTTCCCGGATCTGGTCCGGGCGGTAGGGCCCCGGCCTCCGACCGGGGGTGGACCCAAGCTGTTACGCCTGGGGTGCCATCACGTTGGTTGTCTATTCAGTTGTCTGTCGTCGTGACCGCAGTCAGGACGTACGTCGGACGACGCGCTTGCCGGTGACCTGTCGCGCAGGCGCCTCTTGCGAGGGCGACCTGAGCGGAACCCCGGCGGGCCTGGCCGGGGACTAGCCCTGGCGCTGCTTGTGCCGCGGGTTCTCGCAGATCACCATCACGCGACCGTGCCGGCGAATGACCTTGCACTTGTCGCAGATCCTCTTGACGCTCGGCTGGACCTTCATCGAGCTACTTTCTGACTCGGCCTCAAGCCCGCCCCAGCCTGCATGCAGGCTTCAGCGGAACTCGATGCGATGGTGGACATACGGGAAGGGCCGGCTCACTTGTGCCGGTAGACGATCCGTCCGCGAGTGAGATCGTAGGCGGAGAGTTCGACGACCACGCGGTCCGACGGAAGGATGCGGATGTAGTGCTGCCGCATCTTGCCGCTGATGGTGGCAAGCACCTTGTGACCGTTGGCCAACTCGACCCGGAACATCGCGTTCGGCAATGCCTCGACGACGGTCCCCTCGAGCTCGAGTGCTCCCTCTTTCTTCGCCATGAACTCACTTACTATCGACTACATACGGAAACGGACCACCGACGAAGTGGCCGACGGGCAATGCTAGTCCAAATGCTGAGCAGACCCAAATTGGCTGTGCTGGTCGTCACTCGCTGCTCCGCTGCGCGCCGATTGAATCCGTCTTCCCTCGTCGATCGCAGACAAAAAAGCGCGTCTGCTCTCTCCTCAGTCCAGACGGATCCGGGCGCTCCGCTGCGCGGTCGCTCGCGACGGGCTCGCTCGGCTGGCGCCTCGCTCGAAACTACGCGCCCTCGCGCTTCAACCTCTCTTCGTAGAGGTCGACGCTCTCGCGGAGGGCTTTGAGGATGTAGGGCGGGAACTCCATGCCGTTGCGGTTGGCCCACAGCAGTCGGGCTTCGAGTCGGCCGACCTCGCGGGCATACCCCTCCAGGTCCGCGTTCAGCCCCAGATCGACGATCACGCCGCCCATGTCCGCCTTGTAGCGGTCCATCGCATTGGTGCCGACCAGGTTGTACGACTTCTCCCGCATCAATCGCGCCACATAGAGCTGCCAGGGCTGGAGCACGTTGTCCTGGATCATCGCCGTCGCCGACATCTGGTAGAAGGCGAAGTGCCCCGGCTCCTGCTGCTTGATCGGGGTGATGATCGTCTCGGTGATGGCAGTCTCACCGAGCTCCTGCAGACCGGTGTTGATCTGGTTGTACGCCAGCACGGCCTGCCGCTCGGTGCTGGCCCCGGTCAAGAAGTAGAGCAGCTTGGCGACATCCTGGATGGCCGGCAAGTTGGCCAGCGCGCCCAAGATCTTGATCTTGAACGAGACCTCCAGGTGCGGCTCCGCGGCGGTCCGTCCGAGGTCTTGCTGGAGTCGGTCGAGGATCAGCCCATGCTGGATCTCCTGGGGCTGCCACACATCGGCGTAGAACGTCTTGTTGGTGTCGTCGACATCGGGGAGCAGACAGAGCAACTCCAACACATTGCGGTCGACCTCCAGTTCGACCCGCGCCAGATAGTCGATGACGTGCCCGAACTTCGCGGCGACCGCGCGCGGATCCTTGATCGTGCGGTCGACCGAGCCCAGCGGGATCGGCGGGTAGAGGTCGCCCAGCCGCTGGACGTGTTCGGCGATCTTTTGCTGCGTAATGGGTTGCCGCGGCATCAGCCCACTCTAGCCAAGGCAACCCGATCTCGGCTTCACAGCCTGTGTGGTTCCCACCACAGAATTTAGGTTGCCCTAACACAAGAACGGCCCGATGGGTAGGGGCAACCGGGACCGCAGGACAGGCTAGGGTCCGGCACGTGATCCAAGGACAACAGTCGGTCATCCTGGTGTCGCTCGCGCTGCCGGTTGTCTTGCTGACCGCGTACATTCTCGGCCGGTTGGCGCGCTGGCTGCTACGCGGTCGGGTCCGGCTGAGCACCAGCACGACGACCGTGCTGGCCGTCCTCGGCCTGTCCGGCGGACTGCTCGTCGCCGCGTTGCTCTTCGACAGCCCGCGGCTGTGGAGCCCCGGCGTGGTGCTGCTCGCCCTCGGCCTGACAGTCGTTCTGCTGGCCGGATTCGCCGCGCTGGCGAGCCGGTTGCAGCCTCCGGCGCCGAGCGCGGATCTCGCCGAGCTGATCCGGCGCGGCGAGTCCGATCGGCTGGAGTTCAAGTCCAGCGCGCGCTGGAATCTGCACACCCAAGCTCGCGATGACCGAATCGAACAGGTCATTGCCAAGACCGTGGCGGGTTTCCTCAACGCCGATGGCGGGACCCTGCTGATCGGTGTCAACGACAACGGCGAGGCTGTCGGCCTGGCAGCCGACTTCGCTGTGGTCAAGTCGCCGGATCCCGACCGGTTCGAGCTGTGGCTGCGCGACTTCCTCACCCAGGCCCTGGGCCAGAACGCCGCCGCACTGCCGGCCATCGGCTTCAGCGCCGTGGACGTGGCGGGCGCGAGCACCCACATCTGTCGGGTGACCTGTCCGTCCTCGCCACGACCGGTGTACGTCCGCGCGTCCAAGGGCCCGGCCAGCACGGAGCTCTGGGTAAGGACCGGCAACTCGACCCGGCAGCTGAAGGTGGACGAGGCGGTCGACTATGTGATGCATCGCTGGCCGCTCGGAGCCGGTGCCAACCTGGCGGCCCAGCTGCGAGCCGCCGCACGAGGCGCCGGCACCGCCGACTGAGGCGGATCTACAGCAGGATCACCAGCAGGATCACGATCAGGATCACAGCACCGATCAGCGCTCCCCCAGTGACCAGTGTCAGCTTGCTGCCGTCCCGCGCCGTCGTGAGTTCGCCAGGCTGACCGCCATTGCTGACCACGATCTCCGGCGCTGCGTACGTCTGGAGCGGGGGCAGGCCCTGCACGACCGGGATCAGCTCGCCCAGCCGATGGGCTCCGAACAGCGTGTCGAGTCGCGCGCGGAAGTCGTCCTCCCCGATCTTCCCAGCCGAATAGGCGTCATTCAGCTGCCTGCTCAGTTGATCACGCACCTCGTTGGTGACCGGCGCGTCGGGAGTGCTCCGGTAGGGCGACGAGATCGGCAACTCACTCACCTCGCCCAGCGTAGTGCCTGCAAGATAGGGATCTGATTGCAGAGACGTCCCCAGATCTGCTCGATCTTGTCGGATCTGCACTACCTACAGATAGAGCGAGACCGACAAGCTCGAGCAGATCGCCAGACCCAGGATCACACCCAGGAGAGCGCCCGTGCCCGCCGCCCGTCTCGTCCTCGATGCCGCGTACGCCGTGGCGCCGGTCCCCCGTCGACTGTTCGGCTCCTTCGTCGAGCACCTGGGTCGCTGCGTCTACACCGGTATCTACGAGCCCGACCACCCCAGTGCTGATACCGACGGACTGCGGACCGACGTGCTCGAGCTGACTCGTGAGCTCGGGCCGACCGTCGTCCGCTACCCCGGCGGCAACTTCGTCTCCAACTACCGCTGGGAGGACGGCATCGGTCCCCGCGACCAGCGACCGACTCGGCTGGACCTGGCCTGGCACTCGATCGAGACCAACCAGTTCGGGTTGCACGACTTCCTCAGCTGGACCAAGAAGATCGGCACTGAGCCGATGATGGCGGTCAACCTCGGCACCCGCGGGCTGCAGGAGGCCTGCGATCTGATCGAGTACGCCAACCACCCCGGTGGCACCGCGTGGTCCGATCGGCGAATTGCCAACGGCGCGGCTGATCCGTTCGGCGTCAAGCTGTGGTGTCTGGGCAACGAGATGGACGGACCGTGGCAGGTCGGTCACAAGACCGCAACCGAGTACGGCCGGCTGGCCAACGAGACCGGCAAGGCGATGCGGCTGGTCGACGGCGACATCGAATTGGTGGCGTGCGGTTCGTCGAACTCCTCGATGCCGACCTTCGGCGCCTGGGAGTCGGAGGTGCTGGAGCACTGCTACGACACCGTCGACTACATCTCGCTGCACGCCTACTACGAGGAGCAGGGCGACGACGCCCTGTCCTTCCTGGCCAGCGCGGTCAACATGGACCGCTTCATCGAGTCGGTGGTCGCGACCGCGGATGCCGTGCGGGCACGGCTGGGCCGGAAGAAGCGGATCAACCTGAGCTTCGACGAGTGGAACGTCTGGTACCAGCAGCGGTTCAGCGGCGATGGTCCCCAGCCCGCCGGCATTCCCTGGGAGAAACATCCACGGCTGATCGAAGATGACTACACGGTCACCGATGCGGTGGTCGTCGGGACGCTGCTCAACTCGCTGCTGCGGCACGGCGACCGGGTCACGGTTGCCTGTCAGGCTCAACTGGTCAACGTCATCGGACTGCTGCGCTCCGAGCCCGGTGGCGAAGCGTGGAAGCAGACCATCGCGTACCCGTTCGAGCAGGTGCGCCGGCTGGCGCGGGGGCAGATCCTTCAGGTGGTGGGCGCCTCGGACCTGTTCGACTCCGCGGCCTACACCGACGTACCGCTGGTCGATGCGACCGCGACCTATGACACCGAGTCCGGTCGAGCAGCGCTCTTCGTGGCCAACCGAAGTCTTACCGAGACCGCCCGGCTCGAGGTGGACCTGCGCGGGATCGGCGGCACCTCAGTACTGGCCGCAACCACCCTGCATGCCGGCGCGGGACAGGACCGGCATGCCACCAACGCGGTCCAGCACGATGCGGTCGTGCCCGTGCGGTTCGATGATCACACGGTACGAGACGGCCGCCTCACCGCCAGATTGCCGGCCCTCTCCTGGACCGTCCTCGAACTCCATACCTCCCGATAGGCTCCTCAAGTGCATGATCATGGCGATCTTCTGACCCAGCGGCTCGACCGTTTCGTACGCGATCACCTCACACCGGCCCTCTATCGCGAGCGCCGTCCGCTGACCCTGCTGGGCTGGTCGGTCCCCGACGAACCGGTGCCGTTCGAGGAGGCTGCGGCGGCGACCTACCAGCCGGTCGAGATCGGATCCCGGTGGGGACGGCCGTGGTCGACACTGTGGCTCCGCGCCCAGGGCACGGTGCCCGCGGAGTGGCGGGACGTCCCCGGCACTCGGATCGAGATCGATATCGATCTCGGGTTCACCGGCGGACCGGGCTTCAACGCCGAAGGGCTGGCCTGGCGTACCGACGGCACGATCATCAAGGCGATCTCGCCGGACAACCGCTGGCTGCCGGTCGACCTATCGGCCTCACCGGCAGATGGGGACAAGATCGACTTCTATCTGGAGGCGGCCGCCAACCCCGACGTCGGCGCGACGATGTCCCGCGGCGCCTTCCAGCCCACCCTGCTGGGCGACAAGGCGACCGCCGGCGACGACCCGCAGTATGAGCTGCGCGCTGTCGACGTCACCCTGCTGGACGTCGGGGTCTACGAACTGCTGCGCGACATCTGGTCCCTGCGCGGCCTGATGGGGCAGCTGAGTGCGACAGATGCCCGCCGGTACGAGATCCTGCACGCTCTCAGCCGGATGGTGGATGTGGTCGACCCGACCGATGTCGCCGGCACCACTGACGCCGGCAGGGAGCAGCTGGCCGAGGTCCTCGCAGCCCCAGCTGCCGCCTCGGCTCATCGGATGGTCGCGGTCGGCCACGCGCACATCGACTCGGCGTGGCTGTGGCCGCTCCGCGAGACGGTACGCAAGGTGGCCCGGACCTGGAGCAACGTCGCCGACCTGGCCGACCGGCACTCTGACTTCGTGTTCGCCTGCTCCTCGGCGCAGCAGTACCAGTGGATGAAGCAGCACTACCCCGCTCTGTTCGAGCGGATCAAGGGACTGGTCGCTCGCGGCCAGTTCGCGCCGGTCGGCGGCATGTGGGTCGAGTCGGACACCAACATGCCCGGCGGCGAGGCCATGGCCCGCCAGTTCGTGGCCGGCAAGCAGTTCTTCCTCGACGAGTTCGGGGTGGAGACCGAGGAGGTCTGGCTGCCGGACTCCTTCGGCTACTCCGCGGCGCTGCCGCAGATCGTCGCCGCCTCCGCATCGCGCTGGTTTCTCACCCAGAAGATCTCCTGGAACCAGGTCAACCGGATGCCGCATCACACGTTCTGGTGGGAGGGCATCGACGGCACCCGGGTCTTCACCCACTTCCCGCCGGCGGACACCTACAACTCGATCGTCTCCGGGGAGGAACTCGCCCGCGCCTCCCGGCAGTACGCCGAGAAGGGCGCGGCCAACCTGTCGCTGCTGCCGTACGGACACGGCGACGGCGGCGGCGGCCCCACCCGCGAGATGATCGCCGCCGCCCATCGCACGGCGGACCTGGACGGCTCACCTCGAGTTGAGCTGTCGACTCCGCGCGACTTCTTCTCCCGCGCTGAAGCGGAGTACGGCAACGCACCCGTCTGGCGGGGCGAGATGTATCTGGAGCTGCACCGCGGCACCCTGACCAGTCAGCTCAAGACCAAGCAGGGCAACCGGCGCAACGAGCACCTGCTCCGCGAGGCCGAGCTGTACGCGGCCACGGCCGCGGTCCGAACCGGCTACGACTACCCCTACCAGCGGCTCGCCGAACTGTGGGAGTTGTTGCTGCTGCACCAGTTCCACGACATCCTGCCCGGGTCGTCGATCGCCTGGGTGCATCACGATGCCGAGCGCAATCATGCGGCCATCACCGCCGGGGCAACCGCAATCATCGAGGAGGCGTTGGCGGCGCTGGTCGGCCCCGGGGAGGGGCAGATCCTGGTGAACGCTGCCCCGCACGGTCGCGACGGCGTACCGGCTCTGGGGGCGGTCGCCCGCACCGACCTGCCGACCGTCGCACCGGCCACGGTGTCCACGATCGATGGCGACACCGGCAGCCGGATCGTGCTCGACAACTCGATCGTGCGTGCCGTCATCGACGCTCACGGTCAACTGGTCTCGCTGGTCGAGCACGCCACCGGACGAGAGGCGCTGGGTCCCGAGCAGCCGTCGAACGTACTGCGACTGCATCGCGATGAGCCGGCCAACTGGGACGCCTGGGACATCGACGAGTACTACCGACGTACCGTGCTCGAACTCGACGAGGTCGACTCCCTGACGGTCTCCGAGACCGACGGCGCCGCAACGGTGACCACCGTCCGGCGTACCCCTGCCGGGTCGGTGATCGAACAACGGATCGTGCTTGCCCCGGGCGCGGAGGCCGTCCGCATCGAGCACGACATCGACTGGCACGAGCAGCAGAAGCTGCTCAAGCTGGTTTTCGGCTTCGATGTGCATGCGAATGAGGTGGCCGCCGAAACACAGTTCGGCCACCTGTTCCGGCCGACGCACACCAACACGTCCTGGGAAGAGGCGAAGTTCGAGACGTGCGCGCACCGATTCGTCTGGGTGGGCGAGCCAGGCTTCGGAGTGGCGGTGACCAACGACTCCACGTACGGGTTCGGCGCCCATCGGCACACTCGCGCCGATCGCGGTACGACCACGACGGTGAGCCTGTCGCTGATCCGGGCGCCGCTCTATCCCGACCCCGACGCAGACCAGGGCGAGCACACGTTGACGGTGTCTGTCAGGCCCGGGGCCGCGATCGGCGATGGCGTCGAGGAGGGCTATCGGACCAATCTGCCGCTCCGGTCAGTTCAGGGCGGACAGGGCTTCACGCCGCTGGTCACCGTGGACAACCCGGCCGTCGTGGTCGAGTCGGTCAAGCTCGCCAACGACCGCTCGGGTGATGTCGTGGTTCGGCTGTACGAGTCTCTTGGTGCGCGCGCCTCCGCCCGGGTGCAACTCGGCGACGGCGCCTCCGCGGTCGTCGCGACCGATCTGTTGGAGCGCACCGGCACGTACGGGGTTCGCGATTGCGGCACCCTCGTCGACGGCGTGGCTGACTTGCGGTTGCGTCCCTTCCAGTTGGTCACCCTGCGCTTCACCCGCTGACCGGCCACCGCGCTCCCCGCCCCCAACGCAGATCTGCTCGGGTTCGTCGGACTTGCTCCATCTGTAGATAGAGCGAAGCCGACGAACCCGAGCAGATCGTGGGTTGAGGTAGCGGTGACCCGGCTACTTCTTCTTGACCTTGATCACGATGACCTTCTCGCCGGTCACCGGCGCAGCCGCGAAGGTCCTCGCATCACCGCTGAACTCACCCTCGTCGTTCTCGCCGAAGTCCAGGTCGGCACGCACCACGTTGTTCTTCGGCGGTGACGTGATGTCGGAGATGATCGAGTTCAGACTGCCCTCGGACTCATCGCAGTCCATCAGCAGACAGCTGAGGTCCTCATCGTCCAAGAAGCTCGATGATCCCGCGGAAAGACCGCCCTGAACCGTGATGGTTCCGATCTGCTTCGCATACCGCTTCGCCACCTTCAGATTCAGCACGACATTCCTGTCGACGGTGCTCTGGTAGCCACGCATCGTGACCCGCACCTTCAGCTTCGCCTTCGGCTTCACCGTGATGGAGGAGACATTCTTGTACTTGCCACCATTCACCGAGACGGCGAGCTTGGTGATCCGATACCGCTCGTACGCCGACTTCACCGAAGAATTGAAATCAACACTGGTGATCTTGACCGGCTCGTACTCGTTCGAGAGCAGTGCGTCGACCGCATCGGCAGCCTCGATCGCAGGATCGATGGTCGGATCACCGAGATCGGACCACATGTCGCTGCGGGACACCGAGAACGCTTTGCCACCGGCCCGAGTGCCCTTGATCGTCCAGGAGGAGGTGGCGAGCCCCTTGCCCCACTTGTCGAACGTCGAGTCGTAGTTGGCCCACAACCCGTACACGGTCGCCGCGGCCGTGTATTCCGGCACCGCGGACTCCGTGGTGCCGGTCCGCGACTTCCCGTTGTCGAGGTTGGTGATCTTCGACTTGATCGGGGTCGTCACCGGGCCGCTGCCGATCGTGGCTCGGATGGCGGCCAACCGGTCCTGGTCGACGATGCCGAAGTTCTCGCCGAGATTGGCCATCTTGAAGGAACCATCGGCTCCGTCATTCATGATCCGCAACGCGCTCGCGTGGTTCGCGCCGTAGCTCACCTTGCCAGCGAAGTCCATCGGATGACCAAAGGCCAGCACCTTGTCGCCACAGACAGCTGTGGTCGTGCCAATGCCCGCAACCGTGAGGTCGCCGTAGATCTGCACCGCGGCGAAGTTTCCTCCGGGCACGGGGGCAGTCGGCACCGCCGACGAACTGACCGGCTTCCCGCCGCTGGCGCCCCGGTAGGCGATGAAGGAGCGGCCCGATTTGTCGAAGGTCTTCTGCAGGCTCGCCAGGCGCTTGTCGCTCAGCCCGCTCACCGACACCGGAGTCGGCAGCTTCTCCAGCGAACGAGGAATCGCCGCCGTAGCGCGAGCCTCCGCGGCCTGACGCTGCCCAGCGCTCAGCGTCACCTTGTTCTTGGCGGCACCCTTGGTCTTCGCCTGGCCGGCTGTCGGCGCGTTGAGCAACTCCATCATGTCCGTCGCGGGGGTGAGTCCACCGATCGGCGACGCCGACCAGGTGAATCCGTACGAGATCGCACCCAAGAGCTTGCCGTCGACATACACCGGCGATCCGGACATACCGGCCCAGATGCCATTGGAACCGATCACATTCTGGCTCGGGAGATCGGAGACCTCGATCATCACCAGGTCACGTCCGGCACCGATCCCATCTGGGATGACCGCAAGCACTTCCACCTTGAACGACTCGGGCGTAGTGCCCTTGACCACCGTCCAGCCCGTGCCGACAACCGGCTTTCCATCGGCCAGATCCTGCTTGACGTCGGCGATCGAGACCGGTGTCGGGCAGGGATCTTCAGCCTGGGCCGTGACCCGCTTTGTGGTGTCCGGCTGAGCGTAGGCGGGCGTCGCCAATGCACCTGCCCCTACGACGAACGCTGCTGACAAGGCGACGGCTGCACGTCGTCGCCGCGAGGCCGATCGGTCTCCCAGTTTCACGCTTCCAGTCCTCTCTGACTTGATAAATCCGAATCGACAGCGCCGCCGGTCGGCACTCGATTGCCGGACACTAGCCTGTAGGAGGGTCCTGCGCGACAAGAAATACGACGATCGGAGATAACAATCCTCTCGGAGGCAATCTGAAGGGTGAAATTCCATCGACAACACCCACGACGGGCAGGAGCCAACTATCTGCATTAGTCACCTGCTCGCTGGTCAGTCACCATAGCCAGTTGGCCGCTGCAGCAGGCGCAAGGTCTCTAGGATCATCCGATGACTCTGTCGGCCTTCGTGGCGCACAGCCTTCCGCTCGTCCTGCTCGCCGCCGTCAGCCCAGTGCTCTTCCTGAACGCCTCGCGCGTCGTCGAGTCGGCAGGAGCCAAAGCAGGCGCCTTCTTTGCGGCCGGCGCAGCCTGTTGCCTGCTGGCTCTCGGCGTCCCCGCGATGGGGCTGATGGGCGCGGCCACGTCGCAGAAGATCACCGCTGAGCTCACCTCTCGCGGTGTTGACCTGGTGCTTGCCGCAGTGCTGATCGGGTACGGCGTACAGCAGCTCGTCAAGAGCCGTCGACCGCATTCCCCGTCGAAGACGTCGGGTGCCAGCCAGGACGCTGCGCTGCCCAAAGACGGCCGCGGACTGTTCGCAGCCGGACTGCTCGGCATGATCACCAACTTCACCACCCTGCCGCTGTTCCTCAGCGTTGCCCAGCGACTCGGTGCCGTGTCGATCGACTGGGCACTCCGGAGTCTGTTGCTGATCGTGGTGATCGCGATCGTGGTGACCCCGACCTGGCTCCCGATGCTGTTGCACGCGATCGCGCCAGCCAAGTCCGGACTGAGCCCACAGCTGCGGGCCCGGATTCAGCGGGCCACCCAGCAGATCTCCATCGGCGCCTGCTTCCTCGGCGGCGCAGTGATCATCTGGCATGTGTTCACGGCGCGCTGATCGCCCGACCTCGCGGATCTTTAGGCGCAAGACCCACGGCAGGTGTGGATAGCGGTGCAGAAGTTCGGGCGCCGGAGTGCGAGCGGCTGGGATCGCCCGCCGGCGTGCTGAGGAGGAGAGGAGAGGCGTCTTTTTCCTCTCCGAACGACGACGAAGTAGCCGGGCTCGAAGGGCGATCCCAGCGAGCACGACCATTCAGCCGGAGTGCGAGCGGCTGGGATCGCCCGCCGGCGTGCTGAGGAGGAGAGAGGAGAGGCGTCTTTTTCCTCTCCGAACGACGACGAAGTAGCCGGGCTCGAAGGGCGATCCCAGCGAGCACGACCATTCAACCCGTCAAGCGGCGCGGGTCAGGGAGAGCCGCCAGGCGTCCGGGCCCTGCTGCAAATAGGCGACGTCGAAGACTCCGGGCCAGCGCTGGCCGATCTGGTTCAGCAGCGGCAGCGGATCATGCGGCGCGACCAGCACGACGCCACCACCGGGTGACACCGACTCGAGGGCACCGAACACGGTCGCATGCCGGATGACATGCGGGACACTCCGGACGTCCAGTTCCGGCAGACCCGAATCATCGGTCTCCCCGCACGCGCAGGTGTGTCCACCGCAGCCGCCCGCCTGGCTCTGCTCTTGATCATGGTCGCCCACGGCGTCGGCTGCTGAGGCATCTGCCGCACCGAGCAACTCGTGCATCCCGCCCAGCAGTTCGGCCACCGAGACCGAGGGATCGCCGGCCAACAGCGGCAGCAGGAGCGAATTCTCCTTGTCCAGATGGGATTCGAACACCGTCCGCAGCGCGACGGCCGTGGCCGCCGCAGTGACCGGGTCGGCCGCCGTTCGCAGGTCCTGGACCAGCTGAAGGATCAACCCGTGCTCGGCCAGCATGCCCTCCACGAGCAGCCGGCCAGTGAGGTTCGCCAGGCCCGAGGGATAGAGCGCCCCCTCTTCGGCGAGCGCGTGCGGCAGCAACTCGCGATCGCACCAGGCCACCAGATCCCGGCGGGCTGCCTCTGCGGCGGCGGCATCGGAGCGCACGGCTTCGGCGAGCACGGTGTCGACCGCGAGGCGGAGCGCACCAGCCATGGCTGCATGGTGCTGTTCGACCGCTTCGGCCGCGCGCGCATCGGCCTCGGTCGAGGCAAGGAGAAGCTCGGACATTGTGGTCCCTTCTGAGGTCATCACTCTGTGTTGATCAATCTGGGGTCGTCTGGCACTGCGGTCACCCGCCGTGTGGATTCTTGATCAGGATTTTACTACAGTAAATTCCGTGAAAAATAGCGGCGACGTCGGTGCTCGGTCACGACGTCCCGGCTACGGTCCCGTCGCCGGCTCGGGCCTGTCTGCAGCACGATTGTCGGCCTCCCGCTCCGCGCTGCTGGCCACGCTCCGCGACCAGACCGAACCGGTCACCATGGCTGCTCTCGCCGCCTTGTCGGGGCTCCACGTCAACACGGTGCGCGAGCACCTCGAGGCGCTGACTCGGTTGGGGCTCGTTCATCGGCACGCTTCCGCCCCGAACGGACGCGGTCGGCCGGCGTGGCTGTATCTCGCTACCGGCGCGGAGGGGGCGCCCTCGGAGTACGCCGGACTGGCCGCCGCGCTGGCAGCCACGATCCACCGCACGAGTGACACCCCCACCGAGGACGCAGCCGAGGCCGGCGAAGACTGGGGCCGCCGGCTGGCGGACGAGCGCGGGGCGCGGCCCGTTGCGGACGCCACGACGGCTCGCGGAGAGGTGGTGGACCTGCTCGACGAGCTGGGTTTCGGCGCGGACTCCGACCCCAGCAACACCGTCGTGCGACTCACTCGCTGCCCGCTGCTGGCAGCCGCTCACCAATTCCCCGACGTCGTCTGCGGCGTCCACCTCGGCCTGGTTCGCGGCGCATTGACCGCGTACGGGGCCGATACTCAGGGCACCGACCTAGTGCCGTTCGCCGAACCAGGCGCCTGCCTGCTGCGGCTGGGGTCTGCCTGATGGATCGCGAGGCCTCGCTGGCCCGGGTCGTCCCCGGCACCCGCTCCAGCGCCACCACGCTACGCCGGCTGGTCTTCCTGCTCCCGGCCGGAATCGCCATGCTGGCTGGTCTCGACGCCGCCCTCCTGCTGCTCGGCCTCCCCGCTCCGGTCACGACCGATCGGCTGCCCGACATCCATGGTGTGCTGCTGGTGCTCGGTTTTGTCGGCACCCTGATCGCTCTCGAGCGAGCGGTCGCCGCCCGACGCCGGGCCGGGTTCGCCGCGCCGGCCTTGCTCGGTCTGGGAGCGCTGACGTTGATCTCCCCCGCTCCGCTGCTGGTCGGGAAGATCTTGCTGGTGGCCGGTACGGCTGCCCTGACGTTGCTCTATCTGCCGCTCTGGCGGCGACAACGCGATCCCGCCGTCCTGGTCCAGTCGCTCGGCGCAGTCGCGGCAACCGGCGCGGCCGTGCTGTGGCTGGGTGGCGTACCCGCTCCGCTACTGCTCCCCTGGCTGGCGGCCTTCGTGATCTTGACCATCAGCGGCGAGCGACTCGAGCTGGCCCGGCTGGCGATGGGACCACGGGCCGGCACGGTGCTGGTGTTGCTGGCCGCCGGCATCCTGGTCGCCATCGTCGCCGCCCTGCTCTGGCCCCGAGTTGGGACGCCGCTGCTGGGTTTGGTGCTGACCGTACTGACCGGATGGCTGGCTTGGCACGACGTCGCCCGCGCCACGGTGCGCAGTGTCGGTCTACCGCGACTGGCGGCGGTCTGCATGCTCGCCGGCTATGCCTGGCTCGGCATCGCGGCAGGCATTTGGCTGATCGGCGGGCCGGCGGTCGACGGCTATCGCTACGACGCGGTCGTGCACGCCATCTTCCTCGGCTTCACCATCTCGATGATCATGGCTCATGCGCCGGTGATCCTGCCTGCCGTGCTGCGCCGTCCCTTCCCCTATCACGCTGTGCTGTATGTCCCGGTAGTAGCGTTGCAGGTCTCGCTGATCGCTCGAGTGTGGATCGGCGACGCGCTCGGTCAGCAGCAGGCCTGGCTGATCAGCGGCGTGCTCAATGTCCTTGCCCTGTTGAGCTTCCTGGTGATCGCCGTGTTCCTGGTCGGGCGTGGGAAGCAGGTCCCGACGAGTTCCCCGGGTGCCAGGTCCTCGAGCGGCAAGGTCTCGGGTGGCAGCCGATGAGCACCCTGCTCCCGCCGAGTCCCAAGCCGCCGACGACCTCGAGACGCAAACGCGGTTTCCGACCGCTGGTCGACCTTCCGGTGCTGACCTGGCTGGCCGCCGCCGTCATGGTGGCGCTGATCCACCCGCTGGTCCCCGCACCAAGATGGCTGATGCTGCATCTGGTGCTGCTGGGAGCGATCAGCAACGCCATCGTCGTGTGGAGCAACCACTTCACTCATACCCTGCTGCATGTAGCCGACGAGGATCGCCGCGGCGAACAGGTGCGCTTGAGCTTGCTCAACGCCGGGGTGGTCGCCGTCGTCGGCGGGGTCCTCTCGGAGATCTGGTTGATCACCTTGCTCGGCGCCACCGCCGTCGCGGTCGCGGTCGGCTGGCATGGCTGGACCCTGGCACGCCTGCTCCGCACGACATTGCCGGCCCGGTTCGGGCGGAGCGTGCGCTACTACATTGCGGCGGCCTGCTTCCTGCCTGTCGGGGCAGTCTTCGGGGTGCTGCTGGCCCGCTCGCCGGAAGAGCCCTGGCATGCCCGGCTGGAGCTCGCGCATGCCGCGGTCAACCTGCTGGGCTGGATCGGTCTGACCGTCATCGGCACCCTGATCACCCTGTGGCCGACCATCCTGCGGACCAGGATCAGCGACCGAGCCGAGCGAGACGCCGCCCGTGCGCTGCCGGTGCTGGTGGTGGCGATCGGTGCTGTGGTCGCCGGGGCGCTGGCCGACCAGTCGATGGTGGCCGCTGCCGGACTCGCGATCTATCTGTTGGGGGTCGGACTGATCGGGCCGTCGTTCGTCGACACACTGCGGCGCCGTCCGCCGACGACGTTCCCCGGCTGGTCCGTGCTGGTCGGTGTGATCTGGCTGGTCGGCTGCCTGATCGCGCTGACGGTGGGAATCGGCACTGCCTCGTCGTGGACGGCGGCCGGATCGGCGCTGACCTGGTTGACGCCCTATCTCGCCGTCGGCTTCGGGCTCCAGGTGCTGTTCGGCGCCTTGGCCTATCTGGTGCCCGTCAAGCTGAGCCGCGGACCGAGTCGCGTACGCGCCCTCAATGCGGTGATGGATCGTGGCGGGCCGTTGCGGATTACCGTGACCAACGCCGGGCTGCTCGTCTGTGTGTTGCCGGTGCCGAGCGTGGTCCGTGTACTCGCCTCGATGATGGTCATGGTCGCCCTGGTGTCCTGGCTGGTCCTGTTCGTGATCACCGTCAAGACCGCCCGACGGCTGATGCGAGCTGAGCCGGGTGCACCGAGTGTGGCAGCTGCGCCCGGTGTGGCGGGTACGCACGCGGGGGCACACACCGGCCGGCCGGCCGGGCAGACCGCTGGCTTCGCCGCGTTGGGCCTGGCCCTGATCGTGCTGGCGGTGGCGACCGGCGTCGCCGTGGACCCGGCCGCCGCCGGTGCGGGGTCAGGCGCGACCACCGCTGCTGACGTGCAGCCCACCGGCCAGGTGACCACAGTGGACGTCACGGCCCAAGGCATGCGGTTCGAGCCCTCGACCATCACCGTGCCCGCCGGGAACCGGCTCATCATCCGGCTGACCAACACCGACACCGACGTACACGATCTCGTCCTGGACACCGGCCAGCAGAGCGGCCGACTGGCGCGTGACGGCACCGCGACCATCGACGTCGGGGTGGTCGGGCGGCCGATCGAGGGCTGGTGCTCAATGCTCGGTCATCGCCAGATGGGCATGGTGCTGCACATTCAGGTGACGGGTCTGCCTGCCTCCGGTGGATCGGAGTCAGACCGCATGGAGTCAGGTGCGCCGCGTGCGGACGACCATGAACACGCGACCAACCATGGAGGCTCCACCCATCCGGAGGACTCGACGGGGGACGACTCACCCAGCGCAGCCGACGACCTCGACTTCATGGCCAAACCGCCGGCCGATTTCACGGCTCATGACGCCGTGCTGCCGCCACTCGGCAAGGCCAAGGTGCACCGGCGTACGTTCACCGTCCGCGATGTCGTCAGCGAGGTGGCGCCAGGCGTCAAGCAGGCGCAGTGGACCTACGACGGGCAGGCGCCCGGACCAGTGCTGCACGGCCGAGTCGGCGACGAATTCGTGATCACCCTGGTGAACCGCGGCACGGTCGGGCACTCGATCGACTTCCACGCCAGCGCGCTGTCGCCGCAGAAGCCGATGCGCACCATCGCGCCCGGGGAGTCGTTGGTGTATCGATTCCGGGCCAAGCGGGCCGGGATCTGGATGTATCACTGCTCCACGATGCCGATGTCGGCGCACATCGCCAGCGGGCTGTTCGGCGCCGTGGTGATCGAGCCGCCGGACCTGCCGAAGGTCGACCGCAGCTATGTGCTGGTCCAGTCCGAGCTCTATCTCGGTCCCCAGGGCGGCTCCGCCGATGCCGCCAAGCTCCAGGCCGAGCGACCTGATGCGGTGGTGTTCAACGGGTACGTCAACCAGTACGATCACCGCCCGCTGACCGCCAAGGTTGGTGAACGAGTCCGGATCTGGCTGCTCGACGCCGGGCCGAACCGGCCCAGCTCTTTCCACATCGTCGGTGCTCAATTCGACACCACGTACGCCGAAGGCACTTACCTGCTTCGTGGTGGACCCGGCGGTTCTGGTGGCGCCCAGAGTCTGGGCCTGCAGGCAGCGCAAGGTGGCTTCGTCGAACTCAGCTTCCCGGAAGCCGGCGACTACCCCGTGGTCTCACACCTGATGATCGACGCCGAGCGGGGTGCGCACGGGCTCGTCCACGTCACCCGATAATCGGTGTCACTCGATCGCTCATCGAGAAGTAGGTTCTGGGGCAAAATCGGGGTTGGCACCGCTAGCTACTTCTCGCGAGCTGCGCGGCTGCCTGGTGATGAGTGACGTGGCGCCAAAGCCACTTCAGTCGTCTACAGCCCAGGGGCGGTGGCCGCCGACTGCGTGGTGGTCGCTCTGAGGCGTAGCCTCAGGATGTGTACCAGTCCTGGGCATCCAGCTCGGCGGCGCGCAAGACGATGCAGGGCAACCACGGCCGCGACACCAAGGCGGAGATCGCGGTACGCCAGCTGGTTCACGCCCAAGGTCTCCGATATCGAGTCAACGCCCAGCCGGAGGCAGATCTGCGTCGCACCGCCGACCTGCTGTTCACTCGAGTGCGGGTCGCCGTGTTCATCGACGGCTGCTACTGGCACGGCTGTCCGGAGCACTTCACCATGCCGACGACGAACTCCGACTACTGGAGCACCAAGATCGGACGCAATCAGGCGCGCGATCGGGAGACGACCTCCCGGCTCGAGGATCGCGGCTGGCTCGTGTTGCGATTCTGGGAGCACGAGACACCCGCAGCCGTCGCAGAGGAGATCGGCCGGCTGGTCCGGGCGAGGCGTGCGGCGGTCAGCGGCTGAGCGCAGGCAGGGTGTCTGTCCAGTCGTCAGTGATGGTCTGGATCGGGGCGAGCCGGTCAGGGAAGTCTTTGTGCCGGGCCATGTCCGCAGTACGTCCGAAGCGGAACTTCCAGCGCCCCGTGGGCGAGAACAGACAGGCGGCGACAACGTCGAATCCGTCGGCCGGATAGAAGCGGGACGCCGGGTCGCCCTTGGAGGCACGGGTCTTCTGCACCTCGACCTTGAACGCGCCACTGGCGGATGTCTTGGGACTGGCGTTCTTGCATTCGACCCGCAACACCGTGCCGTCGTCGAGGGTGACATCGAAGTCGTGCATGGCGTCGACGTCGAGCCGCTCTACGGAGGCGATACCGGGCGCGCCGGTCAGCTGCTGCTCCAGGTGGTATTCAGCCACCCCACCGCGTACGGCGACAGAGAGCCGGTTGCGACCGCTGATGATGTCGAGGATCTGCTCGCTGGTCAGCGCGAACTGGTCCTCAAGCGTATGCCGCCTTGACAGCTCAGCCGGCTTCATGGCACCGATGCTGGCCGCGGTGACGTATCGCAGTGCCGGGTCCAGCCGCAATGAGGAGGCGCGACGCTCCAACCTGGCGTAGTCGAGGAGCCGGTCGGGCGTGAACGCCACGACGGTCTCCAGATTCGTAGGCGAGCGCGCCTCGGCTCGCTTGGTGCCGCCACGGTTGACTTTCTCCCAGACATGCCAGCCGACGCTCTTCGCCCGCTCGATCTCGGCGCTCTTGGCGTAGAAGGAGATGCCCATCGGCAGCGGGTCCCACAAATTGGCGTCAAGCCCGAGGATCACGCCGTCGGCGAGGTCGATGCCGAGGATCATGGTGACGTCGACGCCGGCGATGTCACGGCCGACAGGATGCTCCCGTTCCCAGCTCTCCTCAGAGCCATAGCGGAGCTGCCCGCGGACCTCATCCGCCGGCCTGCCTCTGGTCTTCACGCTCGTTACTCGAAAGGGGTAGACCAGCATCCCGATCCGCTCGTCGGAGTCCAGCTGCACGCCGAGATAGACCGGCGCCCGGCCGGGATCGCTGGCATAAAGGACACGGCCACCGGAGGCTTCGACGGCACGTACGAGGAAGGCGTGCAGATCTCGGCCCCGCACTCGATAGACCTCGCCGAAGGCGCGTCCGGCGAGCAACCGTTCCTCCACGAGCCTCCCATCGGTGCTGAACGCGCTGACTGCTCGCTCACCACTGGGGTGTCAGTGGCCTGCGTCAGACTCGTCCCGACGATACTGGTCGAGCACGCGCAGCCCGCAGGATGGGTGATGTGCGTCCAAAGGAATTGAGGTGACAGATGGGTGAGCGGCTTCCGGTGGTGAGCCTGTTCTCCGGGGCAGGCGGGCTCGACCTCGCCGTCGAGCGGGCCGATGCCGAACCCTTGGCACCCGGCGATCCTGGCAGCGGCCTGCTGCGGGTGTCCGTCGCGACCGACTACAACGACCCTGCTCTGAAGACTCTCAAGGCCAACTTCGGTGACACCAGGACGCTCACCGGCGACATCCGAGCGGTCTCAACCGAGGAGATCCTGGCCGCCGCCGGGCTGCGGTCCGCGGAACCGGTGCTCGTCGTCGGCGGCCCGCCGTGCACCCCATTCAGCAAGTCGGGCTTCTGGCTGGAGCAGAAGCGCGAGAGCCGCGACCCCAACGCCTCCCTGCTGGACGAGTACGTGCGCGTGGTCCGTGAGTCTCAGCCGGAGGCGTTCATCCTGGAGAACGTGCAGGGTCTGACCTACAAGACCCACACCGCGCAGTTCGAGCGCCTCCTCAAAGGCCTCGGCGAGTTGGGCTATAACCCGCAATGGAAGGTGCTGCTCGCCGCCGACTATGGCGTCCCCCAACTGCGCCGTCGCGTGTTCGTCGTCGGCCGGCGCGACGGGGAGCGGTTCGAGTTCCCCGAACCCACCCACTCCGGCTGGAGCGAGCACACCCGCACCTTCGACACGAGCAAGATCCCACATGTCACTGCGGCGCAGGCGTTCGAGGGACTGCCCCGACTTGTCCGAGCGTCCGAGGACGAGATCGTCGACGGCAACTACGGCGAGCTTGCGGCCGAGGTCCCGCCCGGCCAGAACTACCTCTGGCACACCGAGCGCTACGACGGCCGCAACCACTTCGAGTGGCGCAGCCGCTATTGGACCTTTCTGCTCCGCCTCGATCCCGATCGACCCTCCACCACGCTCCAGGCCCAGCCTGGCCCGTGGGTCGGTCCGTTCCACTGGGAGAACGTCCGCACGGCCTCCGGTCGGGAGCGTGCTCGGCGACTCCGCGTCAACGAGATGCTGCGGCTGATGTCCTTCCCCGACGACTTCACCATCGACGGCACCCGCGCCGACGTGCAGCGGCAACTCGGCAACGCCGTCCCGCTGGAACTCGGTAAAGCGGTGGTTTGCGCGCTGATGAGTCAGCTCGGGTATCTCGACCGCGCAGGCGCAGGTCGCGCCGTCGTGTACGCCTGATTGACCGGTTAGTTGCAGCACCGAGGTCCGTTGGCAGGCCGCTTTCGCCACCAGCAACTGTGGGGACTTTGCCAGCCTGCCGGTCAGAGGGACCGCAGGCCCAACTCCGATCTTCTGCTCCCTTATCGAGATCCGACGCGATATCCGCGGTGAAGCGAATCCCAGCCGAGGTCGAGTCCGGGAATAGTCAGATGCTCTGCTCTAGCTGACGGCTGGATCAAGGGCCAGAGGTGGGCTGGCCACTGGGACTTGGTCAGATCTGCGACCTGAATCCCGATACCGAGCCCGACCTCCTGCGGCACGAGCATGCCAATCAGGTTGACACCATCCGGGTCGGCCGTGCGGGCTATCCATCTGACTATTTCGGAAGTAAGACTCGGGTAGTCGGTCCAGGGATGGATCGCCGACTTGGGAAGGCAGCGCCATTCGTGCAGGACTGCGCTGCCGGGGAGGCCAAGTGGCTGGCCCGACCAGTTAGCGACATTCAGAGTGACCGGCTCTCCGTCTTTGTCTGGGCTCAACCCTGCCCACTCTTTGTCATGCAATCGGACCAACAGAATGTTGATCGGAGCCGCATCAGTCACATTGGTTCCGTCGAAGCTCACCTCCGCGTCGATCGGGTTGGCTGGGTCAGCGCCCGCGAGCCGCAATCCTGTGGCACGATCACGCATCACCGTTCTACGGGGCCTTTCAGGGGCAGGAGTCGGAGCGAATGAGTAGACAGGCTGACTCCAGTCAGGCATGTCGATGCTCTTGGTTCTGCCTGTGCTCGGCCGCTGACGGATGGCGATCGGCAGATTGCGCTGCTGCGCACGTGTGCGGGCAGTCCACGCGATTGCCACCGGATACCAGGCCCAGCAGACGATGGAGTTCGGCGTACGCGGGTCATCGTTCGCCATAACACTGCGAAAGGAGATGACCAAATCGTCAACTGCATTGCTCCAGCGGTCGGCGCCGTCGGTGAGTGGCCACCGCCACGACGAGAGTCCAGTCGGACCCGCAACCTCGAGGACATCCGCGAACTGCGTTCGCCCCCTCGATCATGTAGGCGTTCTTGTCGTCAGGCGTCCACGTCTCCGCAGGCGAGTCGACGACGTACGACGTTCCTCGTTGCGACAGAAGAAAGCTGCGTCGCTTGCTGAGCCATCCGTATCCCACCAAAGCCACCCCGGCGATGACGGCTAGGCCGACCGTCACCCACAGGCGGATGGTGAAGTCCAACGTCCCGCGGACGCCTGCGAACAGGTTCTCCACGACACCCAGAGCGGCACCGGTGAAGGCCGTGAAGACCGCCAGACAGATGTTGGCATACCGTCCCAACTGCCGGAGATGCTCACCTCCACCGGTTCTCACCACGGGTCCGCTGTATCGAGCGGCATCCGCCGCAGAAACGTCAGCGTCGATGGCCCGCCGACCCGGTAGCGTAACCAACCCAGACTGTGTTCGGTCGAGACAACGGCGGCCCGTTTCGCACCAGGAGTTGCCGGCTGGGGCGTCGTCGGCGAAAGGATCAACCCTGTGACCAGCACTGTCTGCGCTGTCGGCCGCGGAATGAGTCTCCAAAGGACAGGTGCGGGCCCAGTTCCCCAGGCATGAATCCGGGTGGTGACGGGCATGTCGGCCGGCCAGGCCGAGGCGGCGCACTCGACGATGCCGGCCGTTCCTAGCCACACGCCCTCACTGTCCGTGAGCAACTCCACCGCCTTTGGCCAGGTGCACCAGCCGTAGGTCGCCAACTCCACGCCGCACTCCGATGGTCTGACGCTGACCGCGGCGTCCTGCTCGGTCGTCATCGCTGCCCTACCTCCGCTCCCTCGACTCGGGGGACGCCGCCCAACCAACCGGCCGGGATGGCGGGAAGCACACCGTGATCGGCGACCTTCAGCGTTCCGTACCCCCTGGTGGTGGAGTTTCCGAGACCAATCAGCCCAGCATCAATATCACGCAGAACCAGGCTCAGCAGCGCGCGGGCCCAAGCCGGAACCGGCGGGCGACCAGGTGTCTGTTCGACCACCATCGTGAGTTGGGCGCCTGGCGCCCACGCCTTACGCTTGAAGAACTTCGCATCGGCCGCGCCGCCGGTGAAACGGTCGATTGGCGCATGGCTCAACGTGATTGGACTACCCTCGACAACGGAGTCCGAGAATCGGATCAGTCCTTGAGCGCCAGCCCGACCAGCCGGATCAGTCGGTCTGGGCACCCAGCCGAACAGTTCGCAGGTGGCACACCGGCCACACGTCCCTACCGATGACTCGCACACCTCGGCGACACCGCACGAGCGCAGGATGTACTCGGCTCGGGCGCGGAACAGGCCCCGCCAGGAAGAGCCGGGCACGATGTCCAGCGTCGTGGCGAGATTATCGTGCGTTCCATCGGACGATGCGACGGGCGAAACAAGCAGCGGATCCACGCACTTCAGGGGCACGTCGATGCTCCAGCGCTCACCCTGAGACCTGGTGCTCAGCTGCAGTTCCCCAACGGGTACCGGCTGACGTGTCGCCGACCTCAGCAGTCCGAGCGTGTCCGAGCTGCTAAGCAGCTGTTGAATCGGCAACGGATCGGCCCATCGGAGGGTGATGCCCGCGATCTGGCAGCGACCTGACCCGACACAGGTCTGGCCACCGATGAAGGGCTTCCACGCTCCCAGCGCACGTGAGAGATCATCGATAACCTGCCGAGCCGCGGTCGGACCTGTGGTGACTGCGGCGGTCCCCCATTCGCTCAGCACAGCGTCCAGAATCGCCAGATCGATCTGCAGCAGCACCTCAATGGTCGCGCCCAAGAGTTGGCCGCGACGGAACAGCTTGTTCGGCTCTGCCGCCCCACGCTCACGACTGATCGCGGTCCGGGCCATACCGTCGCTCACCTCGCCGGCGGTCAACTGCGAACTCACCAACCGGAGCGCACTCGGACGAAGCATCCGTGCCCCGGTTCCATCGATCTCCTCCGGGTCGGAGCCACAAAGTAGATCGGCCAGAGTCGCCTGACGTTTGGTTGTCCGAGCAACAGGCTCGGTCGAGCTGATCGAGCGGAACCGCAGTTCCCGCGCCGCCAACAGGCGATAGTCAGCCAGATGCGCTCGCAGAGCTCCGAAGATCGAGGTGCCCCGCACGATCGGCTGATCAAAGGGATCCTGAGCGACCGGGATATCGACCGCAACCTCGTCTGGGTGCTTTTCCGACAAGACGCGACTGATCCGATCGAGAATGTCGGCTCCCACCGGATCGCCCACCGTCAAAGGCTCGACTGCCATCAGTCGAAAGCTGATGGCGGCAAACCTCGGGCTACGCATCGGCGCTCTCCAAAAGGGTTGACAGGCTGGCCCAACCACAGCCTTCGCCAGTTCGGATACCGAGATCGTGGACGATCGTTGGCACGGTGATCGGCTCATCGACCTCAACGCGGACGTAGAAGCAGCTATGTGCGACGACGGCGATGTCCTCCGGCTTAGGCCGATTCGCCATGGTGTGCCATCCGGAAGAGGTCGTCCAGCGAGTGAAAGCGCGCTCGACAGTGATCCCCGCCGTCTCTGGTAGCTGAAACGACCACCGAAGATCATGCGTCGTCGGCCGATTCACGGCGCAACCGAACTCGTCCACGAACACGCCAGGTGTCAACATCTCGACCCGCAGCCGGCTCTTCCCTGGCGAGATAGCGAGGGAGGGCGGGGCGTACGGCACAACATCAGCGATCGCGAGCCGTCCCGCCACGCTGGTGGCCGCACCGATCCGCAACACCTGTCCCGTCTTCGCCAACTCCTTGACGCGACCAGCGGCGAGAGCGACGAGTGCCCGACTGCCCGTGTTCAGCCCTTCGCGCTCGTACAGGTGGTCATCCTTCGCCTGCTCGCGCTCGTTGAGTTCGACCCGGGTAGCGGACAGCACCTCCGCACCGCGTGGAAGGACTCGATTTCCCTTGGACGGCTCCAGCGGCCCGCGGCAGACGCGGCATTCGGTGGCGTCCCAGGGGAGTCCTTCTATCGGAACGCCTGGGTCGTTCGGTTTGCAGAGCTTGCAGATCTTGCGGTCGAGTGCCGCCGCACCCGCAGTCCACTGTAAGGACGGTCCGCTCACCCCGGCATCCCAGCTCACCACCGCGTCGCTGCACGAGATCGTGGCGATCAGACTGTCGAAGTCCGCTTGGCTGGCGCTCGGATGCGCGCGCCACCAGGCTGCGCTCAAGGCTCCGCGGACGGCCGAGCCTGGCACGTACTTTCGCGTTTCCGCACTGAATCCCGAGCCTCGACCGACACCCAGATGCATCGTTTGCTTAGGATCCATGACGATCATGTGCAATCCGTTGGTCACCGCAGTTCCTCCCCTCGTTCCGCGAGCCGGTCGAGCGGCTCAATGGGGCGGATGGTGACCGCACCCATGCCGCGGTTTCGCCAGGAGCCGAGGGCGGTCACTGCGTAGCTGGCCGCCTGGATCGCGAGCACATGCTGATCGAGCGTCGATGCGTCCAGCACACGAATCTGCTCAACACAGAAGGTCACGGTCTGCTCGGTGCGGTGCCAGTATTCCTCGCTGAAGGTGAGCGCCTCCGCCAACGCGACGCCAGATGTCGGATCGACACGATTGCGCACGCGGACCTGCCGTACGAAGGCATCACTTGGTCCCGCGTCTGTCCATGCCCAGGCACCTTGCTTCGAGGCTTCACCGTCCTCACCCGATCGGCCGTAGATTGCGTTCACCAGGGCGTCGGGGATCTCGAGCACCTGAACGCTTGCGGCCCGCATGGCTCCCTTCAGCGACGAAGCCGGCAATGGCGCGTCGATCCGCGCGACGGAGTCGACTCCACCACGCGCCAGCCCGCTGCGCACCAGAAACGGCTGATGGAACCGCACCGAGAACGTGATCGTCTTCATTGGTCACCATCCACAGCAAGCTGGTCACGACGACGCGGCGGGGCCCACCAACGGGCCAGGTCCAACATGTCTTGGAACTCGTCCAACGTCAGGTCCAGGTCGGCGAGCACAGAGCCGAGCCGGTTGAACTCACGCCGGAAGAACACCATCAGGTCCGCAGCGTCGACCTCGGCTGCCGCGGCCTCGGCAATGATCCGCTCCCAGCCCGAGCGCTGGCTCGCCGGCAATCCGGACACCAAATCCAGCACCTGCCGTCGATCGCGCAACCATGCCAAGTCACAGATCTTGGCGTCCTCCCCACCCGGGTGAGTCAGGTCAGCCCACCCGATGGCAGCTTGTCCATGTCGGGCCCGCTTGGCGTCACGCATCGCTTCGTCGGCTGCTGAAATGGCTGCCTCAATCGGCGATTTCACATGGCTGAAGACGATCCCGGCTGTCAGCGAGAGGCTCTCGTATCCGCTGACCTGCTGCGCGAACCCGGTCAGGAGCGTCTCGGTGAAGGTCCAGCCCAGTTGCGCTGGCACAGTGATGAGTGCGTCGTCCGCGGCGAGCACGGTGACGACTGCGGGCAGGGACTTATCTCGGCAATAGGGCAGCAGAGACACCAGCGCGTCTCGTCCAGCACCGCGGATGGCCGAGTCCAGATCCTTGCTTGTGGTCTGTGCCGCCGTCCGGTCGCCGATGGACTCGAAGAGCTTCCCGACGCCGTTGCCGTCCGCATAGATCGTGGCGAGGTGGTTGCGCTTCGCGTGCGGATCGACCGGAAGCCGCGCCAGCCCGGTCAGATCAGTTACCGCTGTCAGACTGAGATGCGCCCGGTGATTGACCTCCGCGAGGACCCGTTCCTCAGGCGTGGGCGCGTCGCTCGTCGTCTGAGCCTTGCCCGCCTGATCGCGACGCCGACAGTCCCCGCAGGTATCGCCGGTGATCACCTCACCGAGCCCACACGACTTGCATCGCTTGGAGAACGGCGTGTCCCTTGGGGGAGGCAGATAGTCGAGTACACCCGAGACGCCCTCGGCTGTTTCGCCACGTCGGGCGGCGTCGAGCAAGGTGAAGGCGGTCGAGTAGGTGTCGGCCAACGCCCATGATGCGCGCAGATACGCGTACGGCAGCTGTGCTCGCATCCGCTCGATGGCTGCTCCGGCACGATCGGCGGCTTCAGCGCCGGAGAGGGTCCCGATGCTCCTCAAGTGAGCCACTCCCTCGACGTGATACGACTCGGGATTCGGCTCCAGCCCGAGGTCGAGATAGGAGGCTGCGGCCGCGTTCGCGACCATGCGAGATGCCCCGCGACGCTTCCGGAGTTGACCTTCCGCGGCACCGCTGGTTCGGGTGATGTACTCCTGGATCCGAACGACACCGACATCGATGTACGCGGGCATCAGCGTCCGTCCTCCAGCCAGGGGCGTTTCACCGTGACATCGACTGCGTCAGGAGCCGGCAAGCTAACCAGGAGTGGAGGCTTCTGGACGGATTTCTGGCCGTTGCCCAGCGCGACCTTCTTCGTTCCGGGGGCCCCAGACGAGAGCTGCCAGAAGTTGAACTGGAACTTCGCACCAGGGACGTCGTCGGGAGGGTAGTCGACAAGGTTCGGTGGCACCCAGTCCACCGCTGTCAGAGCGAGCAGCGCGCTCCATCGGGCGCGCGTCGCCGAATCGAGAATCTCGTTGACGAACTGCTCGACATACGGCGCGACGGATGAAGCTCGAACAGGCTCGTCAGTGGTCGTGTAGCGCTCCTCCCCGGATGCCATGACCATTGCCTCGTGGTGATCGTCCGAAGTGGGCCAGACCGGCTGGTCGTCCTCGTCATAGAGGGAGAGATGAGGCATCACCGCACCGAGTCCAACACCCTTGCCCTTACCGAGGTGAAGTCCGAGTGTCGACTCCAGCACGGCGCCGAGGGCGGACTCACCCTGGCCATCGATCAGCCGCGCCCGCAGGTCGGGTGCGCGCAACAGATTGGGGTCGAGGCTCACCAGCAAAGATCCCAACTGAACCGGAGTCAGATTGTCGAACCATACCGGGAAGGTGACGGTTGCTCCTGGCGGAGTCAACTTGTGGTAGCTCGTCATGTGCGGATTCGAATTGTCACCCGTGAGATGACGCTCGCCGGGACTCGTAGTCCAGTAGAACTTGCGGCCGGCGATCTGCCGAGGTGTGGGCTGGTCCGCAGCAGATCCCCACTCACGTAGTGGACGCTGCTTCTCAGCCGCCTGCTTCCCCGTCCACTTTCCGTTTCGCAGGTAGAACTGGCCTGCACTGGGTCGGGGCGCACCTAACTCACGCATGTGCACTGGAATCGGGTCGACCTCGCTCACGATCGCAAGCCCAAATCGCACATGTCCTCGGTAGGCGGCGACGCGCGCCTTGTCGTTCGACCTGTCCATGCGCTCCTCGACCATGCCGAAGAGCCGGCAGCTCGGGCAGAGATCGCCCGGATCCGAGCAGGGCTCGTATCCGGCGCTTACGCCAGGTGAGTTGCTGGAAACCCCGATCCTGTCCTTGACCCTTCCAGTGCCCGGTGAACGCCAGAGCACCGAGCGGGATATCTTCGCGACTTCATCGTGGTCGAGCTCCACCCAAACCACTTGCCCTTGAGTGATCTCCTCGGTTGTCTCCTGACGTGTCCCGATGCCCGGGACTGCGAGCCGCAGCTCCTCGCCCCGACGATGCTTGACCACGTCGCCGGCGTCGTGCGCGGACTGGCGATAGCCTTTGCGGGCCGCCTCGCTCAGCGAGCGCCGATCGGTCGAGACACGGGCAAACGGCAAATGGTATGGATGCTGGTTGGGCCCAGGGTTCCGTCGGCGTAAACCCACCGCCTCGGTCACGATGGTTCGCCAATGGTCCTGATTGCAGGTGCCCGGCTGCGCCACACACCGCACTGGCACGCTTCCGCTCACCCATTCCATACGCGACCGAGGCCCCAGATACTGGAGCGTCGTCGTGGCTAGATCGAAGTGGAAGAGCTGTCCGGAGTCGATTGCACCCGCGGCCAACTTCCGGGCCTCGATCCAAACGGCGGCGTGCTCCTCGCCACCGTTGTGGATCGGATGGCAGAGGAGCACCTCGTCAGCCGCAGGCCCGTCAACGACTGCCATCCGCCATCGGCCGGGCTCCTGCGCTTGAGCCAGGTCCCGGTGGACAGGCGCATAGTTGAGATCCACCACGCGTAGACAGCTGTCGGTCAGTGCCTCGTGGAAAGCCCGGACCGCACCCGCCAGCTGACTACCCGCCAGCGTGTGCTCGCCGTCTATGACCATCGGGGCAAATGCGTTGTCAGGATCTCGGCCAGTCCCGGAGCCCGACAGCGCCAACGACGTGTGGGCGGTCCACCGAACATAGACCTGGCCACTCAATCTGCCGTCCGCCAGTCCGAGATGACCGGTTGGCTCTCGCCGCTTCGGGCCAGATCCAAGCGGAACGAAGTTGTACGGATTCACGAAGGCGTCACGCCCCGCGAAGTGACTGTGATGCTGCTTTCGCCAGCGTCGTGGAGCGCGTGCGGTGATCCTCGGGGCAAGGAAGCCCAATGCGTCCTCGAACTGCCACGACGGGTCATCGGCGCTGGCCGCTTCCCACACCCATACTGGTGCCGATGCCAGGGTTTGCGACTCAAGCGCGACCCCCTCAGGGACCGCAAGGCGACGAACTCCGGCGATCGCCGCGCTCGCCCGCCACTCGTCACCTTTGCTCTCCAGCCTCGAGACTCGCTCCGCAGGCACAAAGGCGGCCGAATCTATGATCAGGCCCTCCATCGGCGACTTGACGGCGTGCCCGTCCGCAATCATCTCCACGTTCGCCGCCACGCAGCCATGACTCAGCCATTCCTCCGGCACATCGCCATCAAGAACCTGAATCGACGCTCCGCCAAGTCCACCGCGCCATGGAAACACGAGCCATGATGCGCCCTCTGGACGGGCAAGGACCCAACCCTCGTAGGAGAACTCACCCTCGCCATCACAAGCTGAACACCAATCACACCGCAAACCGCACCTCCGGGCAGGAATCCAAGAAGAGGCTACACCTTCCCTATGTGAGCATCGTGATCGCATAGCTGGCATGTCGTTGAGACCACCGGTGGGAACGATCCTTGCCCCGGCCGACAACAACAGAATGTCAGCCTCTAACCCTCACACGATCCAATCCCAGGTTCACTAGCTATTTACGACCCCCTCTTACCCTGGACACCTTCCCATTCTCTTAATCGCATGATGCATCCACGACGCAAGCCAGCAGTAGGCCGGCACGAGCCCCCGCGAAGAGCTTCTATTCGCTCATTCGCGAGATGCGGTCACTGACTGCCCGCTGATGTGGGCCCCGCCTGCCAAGCGGCTGTTTCTATTCGCTCATTCGCGAGATCCGGTCACTGACCTGACTTGCCACGCCCGACGTCCCGCGGACAAGGCGTCATGTTTCTATTCGCTCATTCGCGAAATGCGATCACTGGAACCGTCGCCGCGGCAGCCCTAATCTCCGTGACTCTCGTGGCGTCTCTATTCACTCATTCGCGAGATGCGGTCACTGACCGGCAAGTTGGCGGTGGTGGCGCGGCTCAGGCTACTCCGGCGGCCCAGACCGCTCCAGTTTCTATTCGCTCATTCGCGAGATGCGGTCGGTGACAGAAGGACCCGGAGGTCCGGCACGCTCGTGCGGTACGGCAGCTGTTTCTATTCGCTCATTCGCGAGATGCGGTCGGTGACCCCCGATGCCCAAGAAGCCCTATGTGTGGGGTTTCTGGTTTCTATTCGCTCATTCGCGAGATGCGGTCGGTGACGCACCCGTACCACGCAGGACTCCTCCGGAGTCCAGTTTCTATTCGCTCATTCGCGAGATGCGGTCGCTGACACTGGCGAGCCTTCAATGCAGTCGGCGTCGTAGAGAGCCGGTTTCTATTCGCTCATTCGCGAGATGCGGTCGCTGACCTGATCCGCCTGCAGAACGGCACCAGCCTGCCGTACATCGTTTCTATTCGCTCATTCGCGAGATGCGGTCGCTGACAACGCCGCTCTAGCCCTACCGTCCAGGCCGGGGGTCTCGTTTCTATTCGCTCATTCGCGAGATGCGGTCGCTGACGAACTCCTCCAGCCGTACGCTGATCCAGCGGTACGGGGTTTCTATTCGCTCATTCGCGAGATGCGGTCGCTGACATGTTGCTTCTGGACGCGATCATTCTGCTGTGTTTCTATTCGCTCATTCGCGCGATGCGGTCGCTGACCAGGAGTTGGAGACGGCCCACCGCGAGCGTCGCGTTTCTATTCGCTCATTCGCGAGATGCGGTCGCTGACGGCTCAGCCTGGGCTGGACACCGGTCGGCGACGTCGTGTTTCTATTCGCTCATTCGCGAGATGCGGTCGCTGACACCACCAGAACCTCTGGAAAGGTCGCGCGAAGACGATCGTTTCTATTCGCTCATTCGCGAGATGCGGTCGCTGACGCAACTGCGGCACGAAAAGGACGAGTTCAACCAACGCGTCACGTTTCTATTCGCTCATTCGCGAGATGCGGTCGCTGACAGCACCTGAAGGACCCCACCCCTGGCTGGGGGCGTTTCTATTCGCTCATTCGCGAGATGCGGTCGCTGACCACATGTTTGGCTGGCCCCTGGTGTGACCGTTTGCCGTTTCTATTCGCTCATTCGCGAGATGCGGTCGCTGACCCCAAAGGTTGGGGAGGCTATAAGTATCCCGCAACGTTTCTATTCGCTCATTCGCGAGATGCGGTCGCTGACAGCTCAGGACGGGAATCGGCAACGGCACTCTGACCTACGTTTCTATTCGCTCATTCGCGAGATGCGGTCGCTGACCAGAACTTGTCGACTGCGGCCGACAACTTCGAGAGTTTCTATTCGCTCATTCGCGAGATGCGGTCGCTGACGGCAGGCCATCGCCAAGGCGGCTCGGTCCTCGTGTTTCTATTCGCTCATTCGCGAGATGCGGTCGCTGACCCAACCTGTCACTGTGTGGGCGATCCAGAATCGTTTCTATTCGCTCATTCGCGAGATGCGGTCGCTGACTTGAGAGACCATATCGCCCAACAAGCGGTATGGTCTGTTTCTATTCGCTCATTCGCGAGATGCGGTCGCTGACATGCAACGCCCTGAAGATCGCCGAAGCGGCAGGCATCGTTTCTATTCGCTCATTCGCGAGATGCGGTCGCTGACTGATCAAGCACAGTCTCGTTCCTCAGCGCATGAATGGTTTCTATTCGCTCATTCGCGAGATGCGGTCGCTGACTACAGGGACATCGATGGAGGGATGGCCGTCTGCGAGGCAAGCTGTTTCTATTCGCTCATTCGCGAGATGCGGTCGCTGACCACATGAAAAACCAACTCATTTGACAACAAAGTTTCTATTCGCTCATTCGCGAGATGCGGTCGCTGACATCTCAAGCTGGTCTGGTGTCATCTCACCGGATCGTTTCTATTCGCTCATTCGCGAGATGCGGTCGCTGACTGTCCAGCATTGCCTGATGGCGTCTTGAACAGTTTCTATTCGCTCATTCGCGAGATGCGGTCGCTGACCACAACATCGACATCATCCACGCCGACCCAATACTCGGACGTTTCTATTCGCTCATTCGCGAGATGCGGTCGCTGACGAGACCGCCCCAGTGGTCGAGGGAACAGTCGTCGACTGAGTTTCTATTCGCTCATTCGCGAGATGCGGTCGCTGACCGGTACCGAACTGGTCAGGTCAAACGACTGAGTTTCTATTCGCTCATTCGCGAGATGCGGTCGCTGACCACCTCAAAAGATCAAGCCCCATAATAGACCAGGTTTCTATTCGCTCATTCGCGAGATGCGGTCGCTGACGCGCCACTGACGGCGAGCGCCGCTGTCAGCTGCCGTTTCTATTCGCTCATTCGCGAGATGCGGTCGCTGACCGTACTCGTGAGATCGACGGTGTGGTGGTTTCCGGTTTCTATTCGCTCATTCGCGAGATGCGGTCGCTGACGGATCGACGTCACCGTGTACGGAGGCTGGTAGATTGTTTCTATTCGCTCATTCGCGAGATGCGGTCGCTGACTATTTATCGATTGGTAGGCACGGCTTTGCTTGAGTTTCTATTCGCTCATTCGCGAGATGCGGTCGCTGACACTGTACAGCGCTTACGCTGTTGCATGCGTTGACGACCCGTTTCTATTCGCTCATTCGCGAGATGCGGTCGCTGACATGCGACATATACAGCAACCCAACCAGCACGTTTCTATTCGCTCATTCGCGAGATGCGGTCGCTGACCGGTACACGCCGGATGGCCGGGCCAGGCTGGCCCAGCGGGTTTCTATTCGCTCATTCGCGAGATGCGGTCGCTGACCATAAGGCCACAAGAGTAGCCATTCTTGGCGACGGTTTCTATTCGCTCATTCGCGAGATGCGGTCGCTGACGCGCAGAGGACCACTCAGGTACGCCAATGGGGTTTCTATTCGCTCATTCGCGAGATGCGGTCGCTGACAGAGGCTGAGACCTCCTCGGCCCCTAAGGCTGATCCGACCACGTTTCTATTCGCTCATTCGCGAGATGCGGTCGCTGACGAGCATCCTTTCTACAGAAGGAGCTCTGCGTTGCTTCGTTTCTATTCGCTCATTCGCGAGATGCGGTCGCTGACCTTTCGGGCGCGATCGGCTCTACCGACCTGGTTTCTATTCGCTCATTCGCGAGATGCGGTCGCTGACTCGGCTACGGCATCCGCCAAGGCCAACGCGTCGAGCGTTTCTATTCGCTCATTCGCGAGATGCGGTCGCTGACGTGCACGCCACATACTGGGGCAACCCCGTCAAGGTTTCTATTCGCTCATTCGCGAGATGCGGTCGCTGACCCAACCCCATCTGAAGGGTTGCTGCCGCCGCCGCAAACGTTTCTATTCGCTCATTCGCGAGATGCGGTCGCTGACCAAGCCTGAGGGCACAGTGACCGTCGCGGTCGATGGCTGCAGTTTCTATTCGCTCATTCGCGAGATGCGGTCGCTGACGTCCAGCTCGACGAGCCCCAGCCAGGAGCCGTCGAGTTTCTATTCGCTCATTCGCGAGATGCGGTCGCTGACGCCTCTGATGGCTGTGTTACCGGCATGTTCGTCAGGTTTCTATTCGCTCATTCGCGAGATGCGGTCGCTGACTCTCGCGCAACACGTGCAAGAAGGTGGCGGACTCAGCAAGTTTCTATTCGCTCATTCGCGAGATGCGGTCGCTGACGACTTCATCATGATGGCCATCGCCGTTACGGTCATGTTTCTATTCGCTCATTCGCGAGATGCGGTCGCTGACTTTCGTCTCCTTGGAGGCAACTGCGCGACGCGAGTTTCTATTCGCTCATTCGCGAGATGCGGTCGCTGACGGATCGTACACTCTCGGACGCGTCGAAGACTCGGAAGTTTCTATTCGCTCATTCGCGAGATGCGGTCGCTGACGTTCCTCCCTATCACGGAGGGCTACAAAGACGTAGTCCTTGTGTTTCTATTCGCTCATTCGCGAGATGCGGTCGCTGACGGTCACCGTCAAGGAGCCGGTAACGCCGGCACGTCGTTTCTATTCGCTCATTCGCGAGATGCGGTCGCTGACGTTCGGAAAAGACGGAAAGGCCAACAAGGTGACCTTTTTGTTTCTATTCGCTCATTCGCGAGATGCGGTCGCTGACAGTTCGTCGCAGAGCAGGCGAAGCGTGACCCGCTCACGTTTCTATTCGCTCATTCGCGAGATGCGGTCGCTGACCCCGCTCGCAGAAGCGGTTCGCCAATGTGCAGACCGTGTTTCTATTCGCTCATTCGCGAGATGCGGTCGCTGACTGGGAGGAACGGCAGTAGGGGCAGACCAAACCCTAAGGTTTCTATTCGCTCATTCGCGAGATGCGGTCGCTGACCCCAGCGGTAGAAACAGGCCGCTGACTAGGAGCGTTGCGCGCCCTTCGCACACCCCCTTTCCGCTGACTTGCCAAACAATGTCACTCACGCCGTTCTACCCTGTATCGCACCTAGTCAGGTGCCATACACACGGATAGGCCGCCGTGTCCTTCCGCCAACCACCCGAAGCCGACCACAACTGCTGGCAACGGCTGATCTTCGGTCAGCCTATAGCACTGCCCAGAAGTACTCCTGCGTCGGTGGATAGGCCTGGCCGATGCAGCGCGCTGCTTCCCAACAGCCACCACACTGCCGGAACAGGTACAGGGAGTCCTCCTCCGGGTCGATGATCGACAGGGCCCGTGCCTGAAGCTCATCAAGCTCATCGTCACCGAGGGTCAACACGAAGACGGACAGTTGGATCCGGTCTCCGCAGGTCTGCAGCAGCGCTGCGAGCCGAGCGCGTCGACTGTCATCGGAAACGTCATAGGCAGCAACGATCGTCAGCGCCACGAGAGACCAGTCCATGGTTCGCCACGAGTGACTGTCGCCAAGAGCCGCTGTGCCTGCCGATACAGATGTCTCCGCAAGGTCCCGGAGAAGTCCGGCAACGCGCCCTTGGTGGTGCGCAGCATCCGCAACTCATACCCGGCGAGCAGCGATGTCCTCGCGGCCTTGGTGAGCAGCACTCCAGACTTGCCCGGCTCGGTGTGGCCGCTGGCAGCGGTCAGCTCCCCATTGCGGGCCGCAGTGATCACTACCTGATCGGCCACGTGCGGCCGAAACTCCTCCACCAGGTCAAGAGCGAGACTCGGCCTGCCCTTGTCGTCAGCGTGGAGGAACCCGATCGCCGGATCCAAACCGGCGGCGACGAGGGCCGTCACACACTCGGCGGTCAGCAGCGTGTACAGATAGGAGAGCGCGGAGTTGGCGATGTCCATCGGAGGCTGCCGCGATCGCAGGGTGAACTGGAGCTCAGCGGGAAAGAGTTGGCCTAAACACGGGAAGTAGACCCTCGCAGCCGCGCCCTCAACGCCCATGGCTTCTTCGGTCGACGTGCAGTCCGGCAGCAGGCGCAGCACGTTCCGCATCTCTGCCACTGCCTCCTGGACAAGTTCGGCATGCGCCCGACGGCCGAACCGCTGCAGCAGAACGATCTGCTTGCGGATCTTGGCTTCCACGATCGCCAGTGCCAGCGGCACGGTACGGGTCGGATCATCACTGAACGCCAGTTGCCCACGCAAACGCTCGGCTCGCGTCGGCGACGACGCCGGCAGCAGCTGTCCTTGGTAGGTTCCCCGACGCGACACGAAGACGACGTCCACGTCTTTACTCATGGCCCAGGACCGGGCACCGGCGGAGAAGCCGACGGAGCCGAAGCAGACCACTCGGCTGACGTGATCGGTGGGCACGTCCAAGGCGACGACGTCGTCCGCGGTCTCGACAATGACACGGCCCTGCTTGACGCGAACCCGCCCGCCCTGAAGTCCGGCATAGAGGACGCGACGGTCCGGCACCGCGACTCGGTGATCATCCAAGGCCGGCGGATAGCGGGGCCCGAAGTCCTCGCCGAGGAAGCTGAAACCCTCGTCGAAGGACATCACTTCCGTCTTGTCTGCTCCCAGTTCCATTCCCAGCACCTCCAGCGCCGCGGTGGCGATCCGAGCGGCCTCCCACGCGTCATCCCGTGTCTCCGTGGCGACGCAAATATCATCCGCGTACCTCAACACGGCGAACCCCTCGTCCAGCAGCGCATCATCAAGAGCGGTCAGCACCAGGTTCGTGAGCAGCGGGGAGAGAGCGCAGCCTTGGGCAAGTCCACGCATCACACCTCGACCGCGGCCCGGGCGGACGGCTGCGCGGGCCAGCAGCAGATCCACGATCGCCAGCAAGTCCGCATCCGGGACCAGGGCGCCGAGCAGCCGCCGCGCGTGATCCACGGGCACCGAGGGAAAGCAGTCGTCCACGTCGGTCCGCAGCACCCAGCCGAGGCCCTCCGAACGCAGTGTCACCAGGGCTTGCACTGCGTCGGCGACCCCGAGACCGGGACGATAGGCGTAGGAGGTGAAACCCAGCACCGGATCGACCCAGGGGGTGACGACATTGAGCAGGCTCCGCTCAACCACGCGGTCGCGTACGGCAGGGATGTGCAGCGTCCGCGAGCCTCCGCCGTCGTCGATGACCACCTCGGTCAAGTCCCGCGGCCGATAGGTGCCCGTCCGGAGCTGCTCGCCGAGCTCGTCCAGCTCGGCTTTCGGATCCTCGGCGAAGCGCTCCACGCCTGGCGACAATGCGCCATCCTCACGATCGTTTGCGAGCACGTCCTCCCAGGCGCGCCGGAGCGCGCGATCACTCGTCGCACGCTCCAGCAGCTGGCCCATGTGAGAGTCCTCAGCCTGCCGCAGTGGCTCGAGACCGTCGTGCGGGCGCCTGATGAAGTCGGGTGACGCCCAGCCCCTTGGCCTTGGCCGACCCGACGCCCGCATACGGGGCCAGTCTGAACAGCGGATCGACCAGATCAGCGATGGCCTGGTTGTCGCACCGGAAACAGACCCTCCCGACGAAGGCTGACAGCCGGACACCCGAGACTGTCATCGGCTCGCTGCGACCGTCAATGTCGCTGACCCAGATCTCATCGCTGTCCTGGCGGGTCAGATTCCGGATCGGCATGCCTGACCAGGCGTTCCAGCTGTCCAGCAGCCCGCGGAGCACCGAGCCCGCCATCGGCAGCGGCGACGACCTATTGCCACGGCGAAACGTCACCGGTGTGACGAACTCCAGATCCCAGGAGCCCGCGCTGCTCGGGTTGGCGAGCGATGACCATTGCTCTGTGTCTGTCTTGCGTGGCTCCCCAAGAAGCACCTGGTCCGGTCCCAGCCGGATGGTGGCCGGCGGTGCCACCCGCTCGAGAAGGCACTCCTCGGCGGCTGCGGTGAGAGTGGCCAGTTCGAATCCGACGCCGGGAGAATCTGCGTCGCGTGCCAGCGGTGAGATCGCGTATGGCTTGGTGCCGGCGGCATGTTGCTCGGGCGACCTGTCGAACCAGCGGGAGACCGCGGCATGCAGATGCTCCAGCCGAACCCGATCCGGCCGGGCGCCCTGAAGCGGAATCCACCAACGGCTGGGCATTATTCGCCTCCCGCGATCGAGGCCGGATCAGCGAAGGTGCCCAGACCACGACAGCCGATGATCTGGCCGTTGTCATCGCGCAGCTCGCCCTGGGGAAAGATCAGATCGTCACGTCGCACCGATAGTGCCGTCAGGCGGGAGACAAGATAGAGCACCCCTGGGCTCGGATCGGGAAGGTCATCGACCTGTTCGTCATAAGTGAGCTGTCGAACCGGGACCCGTCCACCTTCGGTGGCCACCCACACCTCGTCACCAAGATGCTCACGTACCCGCGCGAACTCTCCTGATGCTGGAAAGGTGACTGCCTCGGCATCGCCTGGCATGACAGTCACTTCGTGCGGCGTGAGGTTGACGATCTCGATCATGGCTGATCCTGGCAGGAATACTTCTGTGCCAGTATCTCCGCGGGAGGCTGAGCCGGGTGCACGCGGGCGATGCCATACTCACCACACCTAGTCTGCGTATCCGGTATCAGCGGTAGAAGCCTCCGCCACGGGTCGTAGCAGTCCGCGTTCTGACAGTCACGAGTCCCGCATCCTGGATCCTTATGCTTCTTGTCGCGAGTGAGACAGGCTCCAATTCCCCAGGAGATCGTCTTCGTCACACGAGCGCACAGCAGAACGTCGCGGCCGGGGTTCTCGTGGATCGCCCGGCGAATGGCGGCGGCACCTGCTTGTGCTGCAATCATAGGATGCACGACCGTCGGCAGGAACCGTCGTGGGGGTTCGCCAGGGGTGCGGTGCGGGGATGGATTCAGTTGCGCCGTATCCACATCGACATCGACCGTCACACGACGAGGCGTCGAGTCGTCCTCCAAAACGCCGACCAAGTATGTCTTGCACACCTGCCACTCAGGCATGGTTGACGGTCCGGTCAGATCAATCCGCACCAGAACCGGGCCGGACTCGCTCGTGCCAGCAATCACTCTCGTGTCTAGAGGGGTGAATCGCGTTCCACCCGCATGCGAGCCTAGGCTCCATTCGACGCTACGGGTTGATGCAGGTCCGCTGGTAAGGTCGACAAAGACTGTGTCTGTCTCCCATAGGAGCATGTAACCCGCTGCCAGACCGGCAGACCACGCGGTGTTGGGCACGAGTTGGAAACCAGTCTCCTGAGTGTCACCGTTCATGCAGCGTTCTAGTTCGGCAGCAATATCCGACACCTCAGCCGCCATGTCCGTGACGACGGTTTCAGCTTTCCGCGGATTGATCGCCCGCACTATCCGCTTCGTCTCGATGTAGTCCTTCCGCCCCTGCTCGACAGCCTCCTCGAACAGATCCGGCATGGAAGGCTGCAGCAACCGGACGTAGTAGCGAGTGCCGCGCCTTCGCCCGAGCTCGGCCCTGGCCAGCATGAGAATCCAGGCCAGCGCAGCCAGCACCAGGATGAGAGTTGACTGCACGATGACGCTGGCCGTGTCAGCGTCACTGCCGACAAGTACCTTCTCGAGAAGTAGGGACAGGACTGCGACCAGCCCGACGCCCGCCGAGTTGATCGAGAACGAGAGCAGCGGCCGACTGAACTCCCCGAAGGTGAGTGCCCACTGCGGCGGCCGCTCCCACCACCGCGGTTGCTGGAATCGCTCCACCGACTTTGTGGTCATGTGACGGCCAGTCCATCCAACGCGTAGAACGTGAGTTGCGCCGGGCTGTAGACGCGTACGAGCGTGAGCGGCTGCTCCCTGACGAGGGCAGCATCCAACTCCCCAGGCACCATTTTGAGGAATCGCCGCTCAGTGACCGCCGAGGGGAGCCCGTCGGCCGGTTGCGCGACCTCCACGGTGGCCCTTTCGTAGGGAGGTTGCATGCGCTCCAGCCGCCGGAGCTCGGCGCCAATAGCCGGCGCGTACGCATCCGTACGCCAGCGAACCCAGACGCCGTCGCCCCAGCCCCAGACCCAACCGGTCGGCACATGACCGGTCGGGAAGTTCTGATTGATGTGGAAGCCGTGATGATCTGCCCATGCCCAAGCCGTGACGCCCGCCACTGCCTGTGCCGATGCCTTGTCGCTCAATGCCCGTAGGCCGTAGCTGCTCACGGCTGCTCCCCAGCCAATTCGAGGGTCCCGTAACCACGGGTTGTCATCGCCCCTACCCCGATCAGTCGATCGTCGATGTCCGCGACGACGGCATCGAGCAACTCGGCGTCAGCGGGACTCAATTCGGTCTCAGATTCCACATCGAGCCTCAGCCTGGCCCCCGGCGGGATCGCCGACACCGTGAACAGGGCGCCCTTGCCGCGGTCATCAAGCCTCTCTGAGAACTGGCGAGCACCACCGGTTACCCGGTCGATCGCGACATGGGTGAAGGTGAGCAATGGCCGTCCCCCGCGATCGATCGGCGAATCGAAGAAGCTGAGCAGGCCTCGGTGCCCACCGTGAGCCGAAGCCCCCTTCTTCCGGCCGCTTCCGAAGAGCCGATCCAGGGTTGCCTCAACGTCGCTCTCGGTCGCACTTCGCATCCGCTGAATATGAGCGATCCGATGCCGGAAGATCCCGCGCCAGGAACTGCCAGGCATGAACGCCCCAGTCGGATGGTGATTTGGCTTGTCGCCAGGAGCCCTGTCCGCACCAATGTGCAAGGGGTCGACGACCTCGAAGAGCCAGCTACGTTCCCAGGCTGCACCACCAGATGACGTCTTCGAACTCGGCTTCACCCGACCCCAGTCCTTCGGCTTCGGCGCATGAGCGCTGCCCGTCAGAAAGCCGTGACGATGCTGGAGCCACCAGGTGAGGCCGACCGGATCGCGCAGATCAACTGTCCCGCGTTCAACGCCGGTCACCTCAGCCCGCCCGCGGCCAACACTTCGGCGACGACCGATCACGGGTCGCCAAGACGACAACTCGCCGGCCAGGACATCAATCTCGTCAACATCGAGGTCGCGTTCGAGCTGCAGCCACCAATAGACCGTCGTCGAGGCCTCGACGAGTTCCTCGGTCCGCAGTTCCTTGGCCTTGGCGGCTCTGCGCGCTCCATCAATGGTGGTAGCGGTCCGGGTCACGACTGGTGCCCCTCCGGTCTGCGTCCCGAGGGCGCGAACAGCCGAGGGTTCCTTGTCCGAGCCAAGCCATCTCCCCGGATCGCTCAGGTGGCGGTAGAGCGAACCGACCAGTGACGCGGCCGGGATGTGAGCGGACCCGTCACGGGGGTCCTTGAGGATAGGAAGGTAGATCGTCGGTTCGCCCTCGCGCTTCGCAGCCTTGCTGAAGTCGTAACTGCTGACTCCGCCGACTGCCCATGGCTCGGTGATCTGCAGAGTGAGCTTGATCAGGCCCCGGCGATGTCGCCCGCTCCCAACACCGGTCACTTCAAAGCTCCGATCGCATCGTCAATGGCAGCAGGATCAATCCCGAGCAAAGTCTCGAAAACGGCTCGCTCGGCAGGCGGTAGGAAACCCACTGACCTCATGGCTGAGGCGATCACCCCTGACGGGTCACCACCACTCGCGTGTATTGCTTTCACGGCTGCCAGCCCTTTGCGCGCTGCAGCGAGGGCCTGGCCACGGTGCCGCTGAGCGACAGCCCGCTTGAACCTGCTTGCCTCGACGACTCCCAGCGGCTCCGGTGGGTTGGGAAAGTCGCGCGGATCAAGGACTTGGATGTCACCAAACCCCTCTGCGGTGCGATAACCGATTCCGGTCGACAGCCGGCGTCGGCCCGACTCACTCAGTCCACTGACGACGACGCAGGATCCCGCGGTCATGGCCCAGTCAGCGGGTTTCGGCAACGCGCTCTGCATGTGCCAGCCTGCGATGAGCTCGGTTCGGATCCAAGAAGCAGTCGGAGCCACGGCTGCAAGTCGATCACCGCTGACACGGCTCAGTTCGGCGACCAGCGCGCCTTGGGACAAGGCGGCTGCGCCAAACCGATCAACGATGATCGCGGGGCTGACCAACTGGACGATCGACCGCGCTGCCGGCGGGGGCAACGTCGGCTCATCAATGGCCGAGATCTCGACGCGTACGAGGCCGAGACTCAGGGAACGCTTGCCGCCGACTTGGATGACTGCGCCGTCCAGCCAGTCGAGCGCCCCATCCGAGGTGGCTGAAATCGACCCTTCGAAGGTCAGCGGCTGCCCCTGAGCACCGGCCCCCAGCGCGTCACGCGAGTACAGATTCCCGGTCGCTGCCGTTTCGTTGCTATCGAGTTCGGTCGCGGTAACCCTGACGACCGGCATGTCATTCGTGTGCCAGCCGGCGTCGGTGGTCAAGACACCTCCGCACGTCGGGCAGTGCTCGATCTTTCGATCAATTGCTTTGGCCAGCAGAATGGCTCTGTCGACCACAGCTTCGCAGCCCTTCGGGCGGTACTTGCAGACCTGTGTCGACGCCGACGTCAGCGTCGCACCGGCGGGCGCGGCTTGCCCGACCCGCAGGCCGTGGTCGAACAACGCCGCGAACTCCTGTGCAGCGGTTGTCTTCTTACCGAACTGTCGCCACCACTCGGTGGCCATCGCGCCGCGGACCACTGCGCCGGGAATCACTCGGTGGACCGCCGTGTGGTTGCCCTTCTCTGGGCCGAGAGCAGCTGAGATGCGTGACTGAGCTGTCAGGGTGTATTGATGCTTGGTCACTGGGGTCCTCCCTTGGCCATCTCTTCGAGCAGGGTGTGGGAGTCCTGGTCGGTCCATGGCAATCCATCGGTGACCGATACCCAGCCGAATCCCCGGCGTCGCTGGTGGCCCAGCGAGCTGATGTGTCTGGCTGCAGCTCGCAGCAAGACCTGGTCGGCAAACTTGGTCTCGCCCGCGGGCACCACAGAGAAGATGGCGGAGTCAGCCCAGATCTGCTCGCCGACAGTCAGCAGCCGCTCCTCAGATCTGCCTCCCTCATCCAGCTTCACCCTCGACCACAAGCTGGTCTTTGCCGTATCGACAAGCTTCGCGTCCGTCCAACGCCAAGCTGCAGGATTCCCGTGACCGTCGCCGAAAATGCGGTCCACCCATCGCGCCGGCGCGCCCAGAGCCACCCCGGCCTCGTGGCGCATCAGGCCCTTCAAGCTCGAAGACGGCAACGGCGTGGCGAGATCGACCCTGTGGTCAAGCCCACCAGACGCCGTACCCGTCGCGACCGCGAATGGACCCAAGAAGGTGACCGTGAACTCGACTGCCTCGCTTCTCATGCGATCACCTCAGCCGGGGCCGCCTGCTGGACCGGCCACCACCGAGCTCGATCCAGGAGCGCGTCGAACTCGTCGAGGTGATCGCCCGTCCAACTCTTCGCCTCGTCCATGCCTGGCAGTTCGTTGCCGGTGCGTCTGGCCCAGCTCTCGAGATGCCCGGCGATCACGGCCGGCGGATACTGACCTCGCCTGCCTTCGAGCAAGATGCCTTGTACGGCGTCACGTGCGGAGCTGTTCAGGGTCAACACCTCCAGTCTGCTGGTCGCTTCCGCGCTCGGAGTGGGCGAGATGTCGTCCTGCAACTCGGATAGCGCGACCGAACGCTCACGCACCGCACGATCCTCGACCGTGAGATCTGCCCACGAGACGGCCGACCGCTCGCCTCTGGTTGCGCGCTTGGCGTACGACATAGCGGTGTGCGCGACCCGCGCACAGTGCGCGAATGGATGTTTTCGGTTCGCGAAGACCACACCGATGCCCAGGGAGACCTGAGCACACTTGGCTTGCAGCAGCCGCCGCTGTGGCTCGGACAGGTCGATTCCCGTGAGGTTCGCCTTCAGCTTCTCCTGAAATGCACGCTCGAACTCCGCGCTCAGTTGCGCGATGAGCGGCCATGCAGCGGGTGCCGCCACGGAGAGCAACAGGTCATCGCCTCCGGCATAGTGCTTGATCAGCACCGCGACCTTGGCCCCGTTCCAGGGCCCACGCGCGCAGGCGATCGCCTGCGCGTTGGCCTCGTCCAGAGCTTTGGATGCGGCGTGCTGAACCTCGCCGGGCAGACTTGCCAAGGTCTTGAAGAGTTCTCCAACTCGGTTGCCGTCGGCGGCGATCGTTGCCAGGTGATTGCGAGCACCCCGCCGACCGACCACCCACTCACGTTGGCCCGGTCGCAGACCTCCGAACCTCGCCAGTGCATCAAAGTCCTCGGGCCGATCCTTCTCCTTCTTCCAGTCGTTGGCGTCGAACCTCGCGATGCAGTCCGGCCCCAAGCGGACGGAGTCGTTGTGTGTGATCGATGCTGTCGCCGTCTCTTGGGCGCACCCGTCACATCCGAGTCCGATCGGGATGTCGACAGTCAACGGAGGTCGGTGCCAACGACCAACGCTCGGCGACTGGTTCAACACGTTCACATGGTCATAGGCCGTGACATAGTCCGCCGCCTCGTGCGCCCAGCCGGTCCACTCCACGCCCGGGAGTCTCTGCGCCAAATCGACCAGGAGCCACTCGATCGCAGCCTCTGCGTCGGCTGCAGTAGCTGCGGCCATCACGACCACGCCGTCGATGTCCGGGGCGTTTGGGTCCGTTCTGGCAGTGAGAGAAGCAGACTTGAGCTTCCCGTCGATCAAGGCGTGCTTGGTCTGCTTGCTCAAGGCTTCCGAAGCGCCGCGGACGAGATAAAGATCAGTCGTCCGACTGATCCATTGCTGAATGCGCACAGCAGCGACGACGGCGCTGATCACGGCCGGCTCCCGATCTGCTGCTCGCCCTCGACGTCGGGAAGTGGCCGCCACTGCTCGCGTTCATAGATGATGTCGCCATCGGGATCCCTGAGGGTCCGTCCCTGCCCATCCTTCTTCGGCTTGGCTTGGCCGCCGTAGTCTGTGAAGAACTCGTACGACTTGTCGAACGACTCTGTCCTGAACGCGGTCCATGATTGCGTCGTCGGGTAGCTGACTCGGGTCGCCCACGCGCCAAGCGCATCAAGAGCGAGGACTCGCGTGGCGGCCTTCTTCATGGACTGGACCGGTCCGACTCGTGCAGTCAACGCTGCATCGTCGATCGTGGCTTCCACCTCGCCGCTGCGGTCGGCGGGGTCTTTGTCGTAGCGCTCCGCGGTGAGAGTCACATCAAGGTTGCCGATCGAACCGCGCACGCTGCCAAGACCGAGTGGTTTGCCCCCACCGAGATGCAAACCGAAATCTCCTCGGCCGAGATACCGACCTGGGTCGAACGCGGCAAGCAGAGTCTGCGCCGCCAGAAGGTTCAGCCCATCGAAGGTCACTCGTTGAGTGAGCGAGAGTGGGTCAGTGGCGTTAGGGCCCGGGCTTACCAGCAACACCGTCTTCGTCGCCTCGGCCGTGTGATGCCGACGCTTGAGGTGCCGGTCCTTGTTCGCTCCTTGCTTCGTCGGGTCAGCATGCCAATAGAACTTTCGACCGCGTAGCCTGCGACTGCCGGTTCCACCCCTGTCCGGGCCGTGTCCCCAGCGACTGGGCTGATCGAGCTCAGTCGGCGTCGGGAGTGCCGCGTTCTCCAGGTAGAAGATTCCGGCCCCTGGGTGTGGCACGCCAAGCGGCGCCAGCGTCTTCTCGGGTGCGGCAACCGAATCTGCTGATGTCGCCGTCCCGAATCGGACGTGCCCGGCGTACGCATCCTGCTGGCCCTCACCAGCCCGCTGCCCAGTCTCGTCGATCGATCCGAAGATCGCGCAGGAGAGGCACAACTCGGCCGCACGACGACACGGCACCACGCCAGCCCGCTTACCGAGCGTGTCATCGGGGTTCCCGATATCTCGCCACGCCTGCGCCATCTTGATCTTGATCACATTGCGTCGATCCTCGTCGACCTTGACCCAGATGACATCTCCGACTCGCAGTTCGCCATTCGCCCGGCGCCGCCGAGCCACTGCCTGCGGAACGGTGTGCACGGCTGCGGGCGAATCCGGCGGTGGCCACTTCGCATCGATCCAGTCAGGAGTCCCGGCGTGGCCATCCCGGGCTTCCTTGACATTGCGGGAGAAGTCCTCCCAGGCAGGATCGCTCACCAGGGCCGTCTGGGTGGTGATGGGTGAAGCTGTCCAGTAGTAGGGGTGCTTCGGATTCCGCGCCGCCGTGTCGGTCACGAGGATCACGAAATAGCCACGCTTGGCCAACAGCTCGACTGCTCGTGGAGTCAGATTGTGAAGCCGTTGCACGTCGGTCGGATTCTTCGCCACCTCGCGAGGCACCTTCGGGTTTGGGTCAGGTGTGCGGACCCCAGGTGCCACGAAGTCGCCGGTCTGCGGCAGTCCTAGCGACGGGTTCTTGCGTCCGCAGAGGCCTCGAAGGCTGCGCCCGTCGATGGGCACGGGATCCGCCTCAGTGAGATAGACCTGCTCCGCTCGCCCCTTGTTATCCACCTTTGAGACGACGGCCATTCTCCAGTTGCGCACCAGATGAGGCGTTACCGGGTCTCGATATACCGGCACGAACGCACTGTCGAGCACACGCGGACAGCCGGCAAACAACGCCTCGTGGACACTGCGCACGGCACCCTTGATCGACGAGCCAGGAATCTGGAGCCGTCCGTCATCGGTGAGCCACTCACTGGTCATCTGCCCAGCTGATCCCGAAGCCGGTAGCGCCATGGGACTGCGGAGTTTCCACGTGACGGTGAACGAACCCGAGTACAGCTCGGCAGCCTCATCCCGAGAGGGTGCATGGCTGGGAATGGGGATCGTCGAACCGTTCGTACGTTTGATCTGCTCCGGCAGCGGGATGAATGTGTACGGGTTGACAAAATGCGTGTCGTCAGGCATGTGTCCCCTTGGACGTGGCGGCACCCGGATGGTGGTGACCGGACCCTACTGAACGGCAGGGTCTCTTTGTTGGGATTCCGCAGAATCTTCGTTGATCCTGTCTGACTCGCGGACAGGACTGGACAGGTCGTGGGGCTGCGGTCGACCGGCTACCTGCCTAGCTTCCGCCCGAGAGGATCACACTCACCCAGGAGTTCCTGACCATCCGCAGGCCGCCGGCCGGGGTCGAGTGAGGTGCTCCGCCGAATCAGCTCATACACGGTCCGATCCCGGCGTTTGAGATCATGCGCTACGCCGTCATCCCATCGGCCCTCGATGATGCGGCCCGCCAGTGATCCAAACTGACCGGAATACAGTGTCCTGCCGATGGCGGCATAGGCGGCGACGCAGCCCCAGGCATACACGTCACCAGCAGGGCTGAAGGACCTGCCGAGAAGCACCTCCGGTGGCAGATATGGCTCGGTGCCGATCAGCTTTCCAGTCCCCGTCAGTTGGGACTCCTCGTCCCGCAGGATGCTGATGCCGAGGTCGATCAGGAATGGACCACGCTCGTTGAGGATGATGTTCGACGGCTTGATATCGCGATGCATGATGCCGTTACGGTGCAGATCCCCGATGATCTCGGCCAGCCGGACACTCAAATAGCGAAGATGTCCAGTGGTACACGGCCCGTACGCAGTGATCGCCTGGGTGAGTGTCGGGCCCGGGATATACCGCATCGCCACCCAGAGGGCACCGTCGCTGACTCCATCCCCGAGGAAATCGGCGACGCCGAACACGTTGATACTCCGCAAGACCCGGATCTCGCGCATCAGCCGCTGCTGAGAGTTCTCGTCCACCGCCTGACTGATCCGGTGAGCGACCTTCACGGCAGCCCGGATGCCTTTGGCGTCGATGCCGAGGTAGACAATCCCCATGCCGCCGACCGCGATCCGGCCCTTTACCCGATAGGGACCCAACGATTTCGGATCGTCCCTCTGCAGCGGCTGCAGGTCAGGAGCAACCGCGTGCCACCCGCAGCCTGGCCCGCTGGCGGGCCCTTGGCCGAACGCGTCGTACACGCTGCGCGGATCGACATCGAGCTTGACGGTGGTCTCGACCCGCGTGGGCACGCCGAGGGGACGGTTGGGGATCTGCAGCCGGCTGAGCTGCTCCGGCAGCCGTCGCGTAGGCAAAGGGGGAGGTGCCGGGGCCGGCTTGACCGGCCGAGGTCGCGGCTTGGCCGGTCGAGGTGGCGGTTGAGGAGCGCCGGCCGCCTGCGGGTTCCTCACCCAGGCAGGCATCTCGGGCAATCCACCACCGAGCTTCCGACGGCGTTGCCAGTAGGCCAAGGCCGGCAGCAAGAGACAGACGTACGTCAGCAGCGGCCCCAGGAACGTACCGCCGGGCACTACCCGATCAGCCCACACCGCCACGGCCATCAACGTCGCCGCGCACAAGACGATGACCGGCAGCCGTCGCGTCGGTCCGCCGATCGCGGGTGTCCGGCCCCGGGTACTGAGCAGTGCCAGCAGCAGAACCCCCAGGGCCAGCACGAGCCAGTGGACGATCGGCGCGATGAAATCCAGTTCGCGAGCGCTCCTCCGCAGCTCCACCCCGACATCGGACTCGAGGAAGTGCCAGACCTGGCCGAGCCAGACGAGGCCGACGCCGATCAGGGCAAATCCGGCGAGCCCCCAGCGCCACGGCTGGATCCCGGTCACCCGCTCCAGCGGCACGAGCCCGGCCACCCAGAGCCGCGGCTTGCCGGGGCGGGCTCTGATGTAGGCACCCAGGCTGATCAGATACGTGATCGTTCGCGCCTGTCGCGGCAGCCAGCTGTTGAGCAGCACGACGACGAGAGTCGCCGGCACCAGGGAGAGGAGCAGCAACTCGAGCGTCAGCGGGATGCGCGACCAGGTCGGCGAATGCGAGATCCGGTACGTCTCCAGCAGCGCCACTGCCGTCGCCAGCCAGTCCAGCAACGTCCCTCCCGCCTCTCGCCCGCCATGGTAGGGCGATGGCCAAGTTGGCTCGCCGGTTTTCGATAATCTGCCGCACTTCAAATCCTCACACGCGTCAGGTACGGGGTCGGCGCGCGTTGTGGGGCCGATTCTCGAAATCGCAAGTGGTAACTCCACCCAGGGCGTCCACTCCAGTGCTCCAGCGCCACCTCATACTCTGGTCCCGTGGCCGAGCAAGCAGCTGACTCCCCCGTACGCCGGCGCCGGGGCCGACCGCGCAAGGGTGAGTCCGATGCCCGGGAGCGCATCCTGGCGGCGGCGACCGAGGAGTTCGGCGAGAACGGGTATGACGGCACCACCACGCGAAGCATCGCCGCCCGGGCCGGCGTCGATCCGGCGTCGCTGCACCATCATTTCGGCACCAAAGCCGATCTGTTCGCCGCCTCGATCGACGCTCCGCTGCGCCCCGATATCGCGGTGCCGGAGATCTTGGCCGGTCCTCGGGAGCACACCGGGGAGCGGATCATCGCCTACATCCTGGGTGTCTGGGAGTCTCCTACCGTACGACCAAAGGCGCTGGTGATCCTGCGTACCGGACTGGGCAACAAGCACGCCGCTCCCCTGATGGCCACCTTCCTGCGACGAGAGTTGCTGGAAAGGGTCGCCGCGAGCCTGAATCTCCCCGATGCCGGCCTGCGGGCCGATCTGGTCGCCTCCCAGGTGGCGGGCATGATCATCGCCCGCTATGTGCTGCAGTTGCCCGAGATCGCCGCTGCACCCGTCGACGAGCTCGTCACTCGCGTCGGCGCGACCGTTCAGCGCTACCTCTTCGATCCCGCCTGACCGGGCACTCTGATTCCGACTGAGCCAGCCTGCACCGGGCCAGCTGTGACCCTCGCACAGTCCACGAAAGCCCCTTGACCCCAGCCGAGATCGGCGCATAATTCATCGTATGGTGAATAACTCGGTCGTGGCCGACCTCCACGACATCGGCCCGGACGAACTGGCCACCGTCGGCGGCAAGGCTCTGAATCTCGGCCGGATGCTCGCCGCCGGGCTCCCGGTGCCAACCGGCTTCTGCGTCACCACGGCGGCCTACCGCCGCGTCGCCGGCGACCTCCTCGACGGCGTGATCGCCAAGCTCGGCGGCGATGATCGGGGCGCAGCCGACGAACGCTCCGAGCTCGCCGAGCGCGCCCGGCAACTGATCCTCGAGGCCCCGGTGCCTGAAGATCTCGCGGCGGCGATCACGGCGCACTACGCGAGCCTGGGCGCCGACGTACCGGTCGCAGTCCGCTCGTCGGCCACCGCCGAGGACCTACCCGGCGCCAGCTTCGCGGGCCAACAGGACACCTACCTGAATGTGATCGGTGCCGACGCCGTCCTCGACGCCACCCGACGCTGCTGGGCATCGCTGTGGACCGAGCGCGCGATCAGCTACCGGGCGACACAGGGCATCGACCATGCCGAGGTCACCTTGGCCGTGGTGATCCAGCGACTCGTCGACGCGGACGTTGCCGGGGTCATGTTCACCGCCAACCCGGTCACCGGCAACCGGCACCAGCTGGTCGTCGATGCAAGCCCCGGACTCGGCGAGTCGGTGGTGTCCGGTGCGGTCAACCCTGATCGATTCGTCCTCGATGCGGCTACCGGCGCGGTCGTCGAGCGGCGGCTCGGCGACAAACGCACGGCCGTCCGCGCGACCACCGGCGGCGGCACCCGGACCGAGGACCTGGGATCGAGCGACGCACCCTGCCTCGACCGCGCCCAATTGGACGCCCTGACCGACCTCGCCCGCCAGGTCGCGGGAGTCTATGCCGAACCGCAGGACACCGAATGGGTGATCGACTCCGACGGCACCGCCTGGCTCACCCAGGCGCGGGCGATCACCACCCTCTATCCGCTGGCGCCACCCCACGGCGACGGAGCCCGCGCCTATCTGTGCGGCAGTCTCGCCCAGGGGCTCACCCGGCCGATTACGCCGATGGGGCAGGCCACCTTCCGACTGCTGGGCTCCTCGATCTCGGCCGTGGCCGGCTTTCCTCAGCCGGATCCGCTGGCCGGCCCCAGCGGACTGCTGACGTTGGGCGATCGCCTGTTCGCCGACATCACTCCCCTGCTGCGGCATCGCCACGCTCGCCGGGTCACGCTCAAGGTCCTCGGGGTGATGGAGGCACGGACCAAAGCGGTCGTCGAGTTGCTGGAGGACGATCCCCGATTCGCCCCGCTGCCTGAGGGCAAGGGTGGGCGCGCCCTGCCGGTCGTCGCTCGGCTGATGGTCAAGACTCGGTTGCCGCTCCGCCTGCTCACCGCGCTGGTCAGCCCCAGGGCGGCCCATCGCGCCGCCGATCGAATCGACGCCTCCGTCCGCAAGCAATGGCGCACCCCCGACGATCTCGACCCGGTGGCGCGGTTGGATGCGGTCGAGGCGCGACTCGGCACCGACACCTTCGTGATCATGCCCACGGTCTTCCCGTATGCCGCCGCCGGCCTGCTCTCGATGGCCATCGCGCGGCGGATCGCTCCCACCGATCTCGATCCGACCTTGTTCGCCGACGTCCGACGCGGGCTGCCGCACAACGTCACCACCGAGATGGACCTGGAACTGTGGCAGCTGGCCATGACCATCGGCCGGGATGCCGAGGCTCGGGCGGTCGTGGTCGGCACGGAGCCGGATGGGCTGGCTGCGGCGTACGCGCGCGGCGAACTACCTCCGGTGGTGCAGACCGGACTCGCCGCGTTTCTCGATCGGTACGGTCATCGCGCAGTCGCCGAGATCGACCTCGGCATGCCACGCTGGTCCGACGAGCCCGAGCACCTGCTGGGTGTGCTGGCGAACTATCTGCGACTCGACGACCCCGAGTTGGCACCCGACCGACAGTTCGCCCACGGCGCGGAGGTTGCTGCGGATGCCATCGCCGAGATCATCGCAGCGACACATCGGGATGGTCGGCTCGGACCGGTTCGGGCTCGGTTGATGGCCGTTGCCCTCGATCGGTGCCGGGCGCTCATCGGGCTGCGCGAACGGCCGAAGTCGATCATGGTCTACGCGCTGGCGTCGGCTCGGCGCGAGCTGATGCTCGTCGGCCGGGCGGCGGTCGCGGCCGGCACGATCGATGCCGTCGAGGACACCTTCTTCCTCGACTTTCGGCAGTTGCGTTCGGCCATCGAGGGTGCCGACCAACGTGCGGCGGTTCGGGAGCGGCGGGCGGCGTACGGGTTCGAGCTGCGTCGCCGGCACATCCCGCGCGTACTGCTCTCCGACGGCACCGAGCCGGAGACCCTGATCAGCATCGAAGCACCCGAGGGAGCATTGGTCGGCAGCGCCGCCTCGGTCGGCACCGTCACCGGTCCGGCCCGGGTGATCCTGGATCCGGCCGGCGCACACCTGGAGCCCGGCGAGATCCTCGTCGCGCCGTCCACCGATCCTGGCTGGACGCCCCTCTTCCTGACCGCCGGCGGACTGGTGATGGAGATGGGTGGCTCGATGTCCCACGGCGCGGTGGTCGCCCGCGAGTACGGGATCCCAGCCGTCGTCGGCGTACCCGACGCCACCACCACGATCACCACCGGCCAGCTGATCACCGTCGACGGCGCCGCCGGCATCGTCACCCTCGCCTGACCGAGCCCCAAGCCCGCAAACCAGGCCTCGCCTCTGCGGCCCAGCCTCAAGGCCCACTTCGCACCAGCTGATGCAACCGCGCACCAGGCCCGCGTGGTGCGCGGTAACAGCAAACAGTGCGAAGTCGGAGTGAGGCCACACGAACTGGTGCGGAGTGACAGCGGGGAAATGGTGCGAAGCGGAGGGGGCGGGGACGTGCCACCAGGACCGGGCCAAACCACGCGAGGGCGCACGGAGCTCGTCCGACCCCAAACCCCCTTGGCATTATCGTTTTTCGATGTTATCGTTCTTCAGCAACATCGTTTTTCGATAAGAGAGAAGGTCAATCGACATGGGCAGCCAAAGTCAAAGCCACCAGCCAGGCCGGATCCTCACGTTCGATCGGTGGGACTTCATCGCCACCAGGGTGCTGATCGCCGCGATCACCCTCGGCAGTCTCGCGATCACGGTGATCTGGCCAATGACCTCCTGGCTGCGAGGCGAGCCGCTCCGGTGGGTCGTCGCGGTCGACGCTGCGGTCAGCTTGCCCGCCGAGCTGACTACGAACCCGGATGCGGCTGCCCAGTGGAACGGCGAAGCGCTGGTGACACTCACCGAGGCGCCGGCCAGCACCTGGCTTGCGACACTGCTGCCAGGCGTGATCACCACCATCACAGTGGCGCTAGTGGCGGTCCAGCTGCTCGGACTGCTCCACGACATCCAGTCTCGCGAGCCGTTCGCAGCCGCTTCGGTACGCCGACTGCGCGTCATCGCGCTCATCCTGCTCATCGCACCGATGGTGACCGTGACCGCCGATGCACTGGCCGGCGCCGCGGTGCGCAGCGCAGCCTTTGTCGATGCCCCTTTCGCCTTCTTCATCTCCGCCAACGGGATCTTGGTGGCGGTCGGCGCCGGGCTGATGGTCGCAGCGGTCGCCGAGGCATTCGCCCGCGGCGCCGAGCTGCGCGCCGACGTCGACGGGCTGGTCTGAGATGCCGGTCGAGGATCCGCACCGGGTCGCCTGCCATCTCGACGACCTGCTGGCCCGGCGCGGCATGACCGTGACCGCCCTGGCCGAGGCGATCGGGGTGACCAATGTCAATCTCAGCGTCCTCAAGAACAACCGAGCGAAGGCGATTCGGTTCTCCACCTTGACCGCCATCTGCGAGGTGCTGCAGTGCCAACCGGGGGATCTGCTCAGCGTGGAGTCCTCCGTCGAGGCCCAGCGCACACCATGATGGGCTAGTGAGCGAGCGAGTGCTGCGAGTTGGGTACGTGCCGGGCGTGACGCCGGACAAGTGGGCCCGCGCCTGGCGGGAACGCCGCGATGGCGTACTGCTGGAGTTGGTGCTGGTCGAGGAAGCCGACGCCGAGCAGGCCGTACGCGACAAGCGCATCGACATGGCGTTGGCCCGACTGCCGGTCGACCGGACAGGCCTGCACCTGGTGCGGCTCTATGACGAGCTGCCCGTGGTCGTGGTCAACCGCGAACACCCGGCGGCCGCCTACGACGAGATCGAGCTGGCAGACCTGGCAGATGAGCAGTTCATCACCGGCATCCCGGAGGGCCTCATTCCGCGCGCCAATCAGCTCACCTTCCCGCCAATGTCGGCCAAGGAGGCGGTCGAAGTGGCAGCCGCCGGCACCGGGATCGCAGTGCTGCCGATGTCGGTTGCCCGGCTGCATCACCGCAAGGACGTGACACACCGCCCCGTACGCGGGCCGGCGCCGACCACCATCGCACTGATCTGGCTGACCGACCGGGACGATGCGACCACCCAAGCCTTCGTCGGCGTCACCCGCGGACGCACTCCTCGGAGCTCCCGCGGCTGAGCCCTGCCCGCGTACCCGAACGACCACTTCGCACCCGCGGGCCAGAGACGTCCATCCGCGCCACGTGAGCTCGGTCCATCTCGCACCCCCGGGCCAATGACGCCCGCCAGTTGCGCCTGAGCTCGATCCGCCCCGCACCCGCGGGCCAACCACGACCGCCCAGCCACCACCAGACCCGCGCATTTCTCAACCAAATGGTTGACAACACCTCATCCAACCCCTAGGCTCTTAATCAACCCAATAGTTGAGGAAGGGTCCATGGCCGATCAGCTCTCCAGGGTGTTCGCCGCCCTGGCCGACCCGACCAGACGTGATCTCGTGGCGCGACTGACCGTCGCCGATGCCACGGTGAACGAACTGGCGGAGCCGTACGAGGTCAGCCTGCAGGCGATCTCCAAGCACGTGAAGGTGTTGGAGGACGCCGGCCTGGTGACCAAGAGTCGACGGGCCCAGACCCGACCCGTGCATCTGGAAGCGGAGGTGTTCGACTTGATGACCGCCTGGATCGAGCGATACCGCCGCCAAGCAGAACAGCGCTACCGGCGTCTCGACGCGGTGCTGGCAGAGCTGCAGGCAACCGAGGCAACACCGCCCGGAACCACCACCAACGAAGCCACCGGCTTCGCCGAAACCACACTGGAAGGACAAGCGTCATGAACACCACAACCACCAGCCCCGAGGCAACCATCGTTGCCGACGAAAAGCTGCCGATCATCCGGGTCACCCGGGACTTTGCCGCCACCCCGGCGCAACTGATGAGGGCCCACCTGGACCCGGAGCTGTACGTCCGCTGGGTCGGACCAAACGGGACGGAGGCCACCATCGACGTCTGGGACGTCCGCGATGGCGGCAGCTGGCGCTTCGTCGGGTCCGGACAAGACGGTCAGGAGTACGCGTTCCGCGGCTGCTTCCACCGAATCGGCGAGGACACCATTGTGCAGACCTTCACCTGGGAGGGCATGCCGGAAGAGGTCTCGCTGGAGACCGTCCGGTTCGAGGACCTGGGCGATGGGCGGACTCGACTGCACGGTCAGTCACTGGTCGACTCCTTCGAGAGCCGGGACGCCTGGTTGCGCAGTGGTATGGAGGTCGGCGTCAACGACGGTTACGCCAAGATCGACCAGCTACTGACCGAAGGCGCGCTGTGAGCTCCCCCGCTTCCCCGAGTTCACCTAGTGCCCCGGCCGAGCGGCATGCGGCGGTGGCCGCCGGCTTCTCGGCCCGGGTCGACGGGGTCCGTGACTGGGAGGCGCCAGCTCCGGTCGACGGCTGGGTGGCCCGGGACGTGGTCGCGCATCTGGTCGAATGGATGCCGGCCTTCCTCGCCGCGGGCGGAATCGACCTGCCAACGGACGGACCAGCCGTCGCCGACCCGGCGGGAGCCTGGCACGCGCACACCGCCGCCATGCAAGCGCTCCTCGACGGACCGGACGCCGATCAGGAATTCACCCATCCACGCGCAGGAACCCACCAACTCGGCGCCGCGATCGACCAGTTCTACACGACCGACGTCTTCCTGCACACCTGGGACCTGGCCCGAGCGTCCGGCCAGGACGACACGTTGGATGAGGAGACCTGCGCCGTGCTGTTGGCCGGAATGGAGCCATGGGACGAGATCCTGCGTGCCTCCGGTCAATACGGTCCACGGGTGCCCGTACCCGACGACGCCTCGACCCAGGACCGGCTGATCGCCTTCATCGGCCGCGATCCCGCGTGGGAACCGTGACAAATCCTCCGCTCAACCGCGCAGAATGCGGCAACACGCCGGGTCGAGAGGGTTGAGCCGCAAGTCTGTCACCGTTCTGTCAGCCGATGCGCATCGCCAACCTCGCCGCGGCATGTTTCGGTCCCTGTCTGGATGCTCAATTTCCATCCATGGGCGGAAGATCAGACCTCCGAGACCTCCTCGTACCAGGAAACGCGCCCACGGGTGGAAATTGCCGGCCAGACGGAACGCCGAGACGCCCAGTTTCCGACCATGGATGGAAATTGCCGAGTAGGGGGTGGCGACTTCGTCAGTCAGTCGGCCAGCGGACCGAAGGGCACGCCCAACCTGGCCAGCATCGCCTCACCGCCATCGGGTGAGGTGAGCACCCAGATCCCCTGCTCGGTGACTGTCATGGTGTGCTCCCAGTGGCAGGCGATGGAGCCGTCATCGGTGACCACGGTCCAGTCGTCGCCGAGCACCGAGTTGTCCGGCTCACCGGCCGTCAGCATCGGCTCGATCGCCAGGGCCATCCCGAGCACGATCTTGGGACCCTTGCCGGCCCGCCCCACGTTGGGCACATCGGGCGGCTGATGCATGGCCGAGCCGATCCCGTGGCCGGTGTAGTCGGCGACGATCCCGTACGCCGTCGCCAACGAGTCCACATAGTCCTCGATCGCCGAGGAGATGTCACCGATCCGGCCGCCCAGCCGGGCCGCGCCGATGCCGTGCCACATGGCCAGCCTGGTGGCCTCGCTCAGCGCCGTCGCCTCAGCCGATCCCGTGCCGACCTGCACTGTCACCGCGGAGTCTCCGTGCCACCCTTCGACGATCGCACCGCAGTCGATCGAGATCGTGTCGCCGTCGGCCAGCACTCGCGGTCCCGGGATGCCGTGCACGATCTCGTTGTTGACCGAGATGCAGGTCGTCGCCGGGTAGCCCAGGTAGCCGAGGAAGGACGGCGTCGCTCCCGAGCTACAGATCACCTGGGCCGCGACCGCATCCAGTTCGGCCGTGGTGATGCCGGCCTTGACCGCGGTCGCCGTCGTCGCCAGGGCATCGGCCACCACCAGACCGGCTCGGCGCATGCCGACCAGTTCCTCCGGCGTCTTGATCTCGATGCCGGAGCGTCGCTTGAACCGACTCAGGACGGATCCTCGACCAGTTCGGCAGTGGCGACCAGGCCTTCGGCGAGCTTGCCGTCGAGCGCAGCGAACACCCGCTCGGAGACCTCCTCGATCCCGCCCAGCCCGTCGACCTCGACCAGCAGGCCGTGGTTGCCGTAGACCTCCAGCAACGGGGCCGTCTGGTCGGCGTACGTCTGGAGCCGGACCCGAATGGTGTCCTCGTTGTCATCGGAGCGGCCCTCGATCTCGGCCCGCTTCAGCAGCCGCGCGACCACCTCGTCGGTGTCGGCGGTCAGCGCCAGCACCGCGTCCAGGGGCGTGCCAGATCCGACCAGAGCCGCATCCAGCGTCTCCACCTGGGCGAGCGTGCGCGGATAGCCGTCCAGCAGGAAGCCACCTTCGCAGTCCGGCTCGGCCAACCGCTCGGCGACGATCTGATTGGTGATGTCGTCGCTGACATACCCGCCGGAGTTCATGATGTCGCGCACCTGGCGCGCCAGCGGGGTGTCGGCGGTCTTCATCGACCGGAAGATGTCGCCGGTGGAGATGGCCGGGATGCCGTAGTGCTCGGCGATCAGCTTGGCCTGGGTGCCCTTGCCGGCACCGGGAGGACCCATGATGAGGAGTCGCATCAGCGGAGAAACCCTTCGTAGTTGCGTTGTTGCAGCTGGCTCTCGATCTGCTTGACCGTGTCCAGGCCTACACCGACGATGATGAGGATAGAGGTTCCGCCGAAGGGGAAGTTCTGGTTGGCGTCCAAAAAGATGAATGCCACCGACGGGAGCAGGGCCAAAATGCCCAGATACATGGATCCGGGGAACGTCAGCCGGGACAGCACGTAGGCCAGATATTGCTCGGTCGGCTTGCCCGCCCGGATCCCCGGGATGAAGCCGCCGTACTTCTTCATGTTGTCCGCGACTTCCTCGGGATTGAACGTGATCGCCACGTAGAAGTAGCAGAAGAACACGTTCAGCAGGAAGTAGGTGATCATGTAGATCGGGTGGTCGCCACGGACGAAGTGCGCCTGGATCCAGGCCGAGGCCGGCGCATCCGGCCGGAACTGGGCGTACAGGGCCGGGATATAGAGCAGCGAGCTGGCGAAGATGACCGGGATGACGCCGGCCTGGTTGATCTTGATCGGGATGTACGTCGTCGTCCCACCGAACACGCGGCGGCCGACCATTCGCTTGGCGTACTGCACGGGGATCCGGCGTTGCGCCAGTTCGATGTAGATCACGGCCAGCATCACCGCCAGGCCGAGAGCCAGCACCAGCAGGAAGACGACCCAGCCGTTGGCGCCCGGACGAGCCACCCGCAACGCCCACAAGGCGCTGGGGAAGGTGGCGGCGATCTGGGTGAAGATCAGCACCGACATGCCGTTGCCGACACCGCGCTCGGTGATCAGCTCGCCCAGCCACATGATGATGCTGGTGCCGGCGGTCATGGTCAGGATCATCACGATGACCGGGAAGATGCTGGTGTCGTGCACCAGTCCGGGGCAGCCGACGAACAGCTGATCGTTGACGGCGAGCGTCACGAATGCCGTCGAGTTCAGCAGTGCCAGCACCAGCGTCAGATAACGCGTGTACTGAGTGATCTTCGTCTGACCGGACTGACCCTCTTTCTTCAAGGCCTCAAGCCGCGGAATGACCACGGTCAGCAACTGCAAGATGATGCTCGCAGTGATGTACGGCATGATGCCGAGCGCGAAGATCGCCAGTTGGAGCAGCGCTCCACCGGAGAAGAGGTTGATCAACGAATAGAGCCCCTGCTGGTCACCGGTGGTGGCCTGGCGGAGGCAGAAATTGACTTGCTGGACATTCACGTTCGGGGTCGGGATGATCGACCCCAGCCGGAAGACGGCCAAGATGCCCAGCGTGAAAAAGATCTTCTTGCGTAGGTCCGGAGTCCGGAATGCGTTGGCGAACGCGGCGAGCACTCCTGCCCTCCCCTTCTGCTTGCTGCTGACCTGAGTCTGAGCCGCTGGATCTGCGACTGCCGCCCCGTGCGGCTCACGCACAGGACCGCCCGACTCTACCAAGAGATCGCGCCGAACCGAGCATCGTACGCCCGTCGACTGGGATCCAGCGACGCGAGCGCCCCTCCTGGGGCGGGCGTACCGGCGTTGCCCTCGGCCAACCGGGCGCTCCCAGACCCCGATTCTGTTCCGCTGTCCACCTCTGACGTGGACAGTGAGACAAAACCGCGGGAGGGCCGGAGAGGATTCGGGCCCGAAGACGGAGCAAGGGCCGCCCGGGAATCCCGGGCGGCCCTTGTCGTACGTACGCGCCGACTCACGTGGAGCCGGTCAGGCGATCACAGCTCGGTGGTGGACCCACCGGCAGCGGCGATCTTGGCCTTGGCGCTGCCGGAGAACGCGTGCGCGCTCACCTGCACGGCCACGGCGAGGTCGCCGTTGCCGAGCACCTTGACGGGCTGGCCCGCACGGACCGCACCCTTGTCGACGAGCTCATCGACACCGACAACGCCACCCTCGGGGAACAGCTCCCCGATCCGGGCCACGTTGACGATCTGATACTCGACCCGGAACGGGTTCTTGAAGCCGCGCAGCTTCGGGACGCGCATGTGCAGCGGCATCTGCCCACCCTCGAACGCCTCGGGGATGTTGTTACGGGCCTTGGAGCCCTTGGTGCCGCGACCGGCGGTCTTGCCCTTGGAGCCCTCACCGCGACCCACGCGGGTCTTGGCGGTCTTGGCGCCCGGAGCCGGACGAAGGTGATGGACCTTCAGTGCCATGTCACTCCACCTCCTCGACGGTGACCAGGTGGGACACCGTGTTGATCATGCCCCGGATCTCGGGACGGTCCTCGTGCGCCGCCACGTCCCCGATCCGCTTGAGACCGAGGGAACGCAGCGTGTCGCGCTGATTCTGCTTGCCACCGATGCTGGACTTGACCTGGCTGACCTTGAGACGAGTCATCAGTGCGCAGCCTCCTTCTGAGCCTTCAGCAGAGCGGCCGGGGCGACGTCCTCGACAGCCTTGCCGCGCCGCTTGGCAACAGCCTCTGGCCGCTCCAGACCCTGCAACGCCTCGACCGTGGCGTGCACCACGTTGATGGCGTTGGCCGAGCCCAGCGACTTGGCGAGCACGTCGTGCACGCCGGCGCACTCGAGCACCGCACGAGCCGAACCACCGGCGATGACACCGGTACCGGGCGACGCCGGACGCAGCAGCACCACACCAGCGGCCTTCTCACCCTGCACCGGATGCGGGATGGTCCCCTGGATCCGCGGCACGGTGAAGAAGTGCTTCTTGGCCTCCTCGACACCCTTGGCGATCGCCGCGGGCACCTCCTTGGCCTTCCCATAGCCGACACCCACGGTGCCGTCTCCGTCGCCCACCACGACCAGCGCGGTGAAGCTGAACCGACGACCACCCTTCACGACCTTGGCCACCCGGTTGATGGCCACGACGCGCTCGATGTACTGGCTCTTCTCGCCTTGGCCACGACGATCGTCACGGCCGCGACGGTCGCCACCTGCACCGCCACCGCGGCGCTGGCTTCCACTCATATCGCTCTACCTATCTCTCGTCAGAATCCGAGGCCACCCTCGCGCGCGCCGTCAGCCAGCGCGGCGATCCGACCGTGGTACTTGTGCCCGGCGCGGTCGAAGACGACCTGCTCGACCCCGGCCGCCTTGGCCCGGGTCGCCAGCTCGAGACCGACCTGCTTGGCCTTGGCGCTCTTGTCGCCCTCGGCACCGCGCACGTCGGCCTCCATGGTCGAGGCCGACGCGAGCGTACGGCCCGCGACGTCGTCGATCACCTGGGCGTAGATGTGCTTGGCGGACTTGGAGACCACCAGGCGGGGACGCTCCGGCGAACCGGAGATCTTCTTGCGTACGCGGACCTGCCGCCGCAGCCGCGAGGCCTTCTTGGCAGCCGTGTGCTTGTTGTGTGACAGCGAGACGGCCATGATCACTTACCAGCCTTTCCGACCTTGCGGCGGACGTGCTCGCCCGCGTACCTCACGCCCTTGCCCTTGTACGGCTCGGGCTTGCGCAGCTTGCGGATGTTGGCCGCGACCTCACCGACCTGCTGCTTGTCGATCCCCTGGACCGAGAACTTGGTGTTCGACTCCACGGCGAAGGTGATGCCCTCCGGCGCGGTCACCTTGACCGGGTGCGAGAAGCCGAGTGCGAACTCCAGCTCCTTCGGACCCTTGGAGATCACGCGATAGCCGACGCCGACGATCTCGAGCTTCTTCTCGTAGCCGGCGGTGACGCCGACCACCATGTTGGAGACCAGGGTCCGGGTCAGCCCGTGCAGCGACTTGCTCAGTCGCTCGTCGTCGGGCCGCTTGACCTCGATCTCACCGTTCTCGGCGCGACCGATGGTGATCGGCTCGGCGACGACGTGCTCGAGAGTGCCCTTCGGGCCCTTGACCTGGACCTTCTGACCGTCAAGGGCCACTTCGACACCGGACGGAACGGCGATCGGCAGCTTGCCAATGCGAGACATGTTCTTCCTCTCTGGTGTCTAGTACGTCACCAGACGTAGGCGAGGACTTCCCCGCCCACCTTCTGGCCGTGTGCCTGCTTGTCGGTCATCAGCCCGTGCGAGGTGGAGATGATCGCGATGCCGAGCCCGCCCAGAACCTTGGGCAGGTTGGACGACTTCGCGTACACCCGCAGACCGGGCTTGGAGATCCGGCGGACGCCCGCGATCGAGCGCTCCCGGTTCTGGCCGTACTTCAGCGTGATCGACAAGGTCTTGCCGACCTCGCCCTCCGCCGGCTCACTCACGGTCCATCCCGCGATGTAGCCCTCGTTGGCCAAGATCTCGGCGATCCCCACCTTGATCTTGCTGTGCGGCATCACCGCGGTGTCGTGGTACGCCTGCGAAGCGTTCCGCACCCGCGTCAACATGTCCGCAATCGGATCGGTCATGGTCATTGCTAGTTACTTCCTTCTCGGAGCGGTTTCCGCCGAATCATTCGAACGGACCTGCACCGGTTTGAGTCTTTGTTGGGTCTCGAGCAGAGGACTGCACCTAGTCGTCAGGTGAGTGCCGCGTGACTGTCGTCGGAGTGCGGAGCTCCGGTCCTCGATGGTTGGTCGAAGGACGTGGATGGGCCTGGCCGTCAGCCGGAGCTTGCGGAGGCTGACCGGTTGTCCGAGACCATCCATCGAGGACCGGAGCGGAGCACTGCGACGACACCACACACCTAGCTCACCAGGACGACTTGGTGATGCCCGGAAGCTCGCCCTTGTGTGCCATGGAGCGGAGGCAGATCCGGCAGAGACCGAACTTGCGGTACACCGCCTTCGGCCGCCCGCACTTCTGGCAGCGCGTGTAGGCACGCACGTTGAACTTCGGCTTGCGGGCCTGCTTGACCTTGAGGCCTGTCTTTGCCATCTAGATTCTCTCCCGGATCACTTCTTGCGTACGGCGTAGCGAGGGCCCTTGGCCTTCGACTTCGCCGGCTTCGGGTTGTCGTTGAACGGGAAGCCCAGGTGCCGAAGCAGCGCGCGACCCTCGTCGTCGTTCGTCGCCGTGGTGACGAACGTGATGTCCATGCCCCGGCTGCGATCGATCTTGTCCTGGTCGATCTCGTGGAACATGACCTGCTCGTTGAGACCGAAGGTGTAGTTGCCCAGACCGTCGAACTGGTGGCTGTTCAGCCCCCGGAAGTCACGGATCCGCGGCAACGCCAGGGTCAGCAGCCGGTCGGCGAACTCCCACATCCGGTCGCCGCGCAGCGTGACGTGCGCACCGATCGGCATCCCCTCACGCAGCTTGAACTGCGCGATGGACTTGCGGGAGCGAGTCACCTGCGGCTTCTGGCCGGTGATGGTGGTCAGGTCACGGACGGCACCGTCGATCAGCTTGGAGTCACGGGCGGCGTCGCCGACACCCATGTTCACCACGATCTTGGTCAGACCGGGGATCTGCATCACGTTGGGGTAGTTGAACTCCTTGTGCAGCGCCGGCGCGATCTCTTCGCGATAGCGCTGCTTGAGCCGCGGCACCGTACGAGTCTCGGTGGTCGTGGCGGTCATCAGATCTCCTCTCCGGTCGCACGGGCGATCCGGATGCTGCGGGTACCGGTGTACTCCGAGCCGTCGGGACGACGCTTGGTCACCTCGACCCGGTTGTAACCGACCCGGGTCACGACCTCGTCGCCGTCGCTGTTCTTGACCAGCAGCTGGACGTTGGACACGTGGATCGGCGCCTCGGAGGAGACGATCCCGCCCTTGGTCTGGCGTCCCTGCGGCTGCGCCGAGGTGTCGCGCAGGTGCCGCTTGACGATGTTCACGCCGGACACCGTGACGCGCGAGGACTCCGGATGCACGGCGATGATCTCGCCGACCGCGCCCTTGTCCTTGCCTGCGATGACCTTCACCCGGTCACCCTTGATCACGTGCAATTTGTTCTTCGTCATGTCAGATCACCTCCGGGGCGAGCGAGATGATGCGCATGAAGCGCTTCTCGCGCAGCTCGCGGCCGACCGGACCGAAGATGCGGGTGCCGCGCGGCTCGCCGTCGTTCTTCAAGATCACGGCGGCGTTCTCGTCGAACTTGATGTAGGAACCGTCGGCACGCCGACGCTCCTTCACCGTACGGACGACGACGGCCTTGACCACGTCGCCCTTCTTCACGTTCCCGCCGGGGATCGCGTCCTTGACGGTGGCGACGATCACGTCGCCGATGCCGGCGTAGCGGCGACCGGAGCCGCCGAGCACCCGGATGCAAAGGATCTCCTTCGCACCGGTGTTGTCGGCGACCTTGAGCCGCGACTCCTGCTGGATCATCTGTTATCTCCTGGTTGTCTCACCGGTTCCCGGTCTCCCGGGCCTTGCGGAACTTGTTACTTGGCCTTCTCGAGGATCTTGACGAGACGCCAGCGCTTCGTGGCCGACAGCGGCCGGGTCTCCATGATCCGAACCCGGTCACCGACACCGGCGCTGTTGGTCTCGTCGTGCGCCTTCAGCCGGTTCGTCTGCCGCAGCACCTTGCCGTACAGCCGGTGCTTCACCCGGTCCTCCACGGCGACCACGACGGTCTTATCCATCTTGTCGCTGACCACGTAGCCCTCGCGGACCTTGCGGGTGCCGCGCTCCTCGCCGGCCTCCTCGGTCACGACCTCGACGACCTCGTCCGGGGTCTCGACGACCTCGACGGTCTCGTTCACGCTCTCACTCATCTCAGGCCTCTACCTTCTCCGCCTCGACGACCTCGGCGGCGTCCGGGTCGTCCACGATGCCCAGGGTGCGTTCCTGGATGACCGTGTAGATCCGGGCGATGTCCTTGCGTACGGCGCGGAGTCGACCGTGCGACTCCAGCTGCCCGGTGGCGGCCTGGAAGCGGAGCGAGAACAGCTCCTCCTTCAGCTCGCGCACCTTGGTGTTGAGCTCGTCCCGGCTCAGTCCGCGCAGCTCAGCTGCGGTGGCGGTCTTCGCCATCAGTACTCACCTGCTTCACGCTTGATGAACCGTGCCTTCATCGGCAGCTTGTGGATCGCCAGCCGCATGGCCTCGCGAGCCACTTCCTCGCTCACGCCGGACAGCTCGAAGAGCACCCGGCCCGGCTTGATGTTCGCGATCCACCACTCCGGCGAGCCCTTGCCGGAACCCATCCGGGTCTCGGCCGGCTTCTTGGTCAGCGGGCGGTCGGGATAGACGTTGATCCACACCTTGCCGCCACGCTTGATGTGCCGGGTCATGGCGATACGCGCGGACTCGATCTGCCGGTTGGTCAGGTACGAGGCCTCGATCGCCTGGATGCCGAACTCACCGAAGGCCAGCTTGGTGCCGCCCTTGGCTGCGCCGGTCCGCTTGGGGTGGTGCTGCTTGCGGAACTTCACCCTGCGGGGAACCAACATGACTCAGGCCTCCTGTCCTGCGGTCTCGGACGCCACCGACTCGGTCAGCGGCGCCGCGCTCTCGGCGGCGGCCTCCTGGCGACGACGACCGCCGCGCTCGGGACGATCGCCCCGACCCGGACGGTCACCGCGGGCCGGACGACCCGGACGGTTGCGACCGCCGGCCGCGCTGCGGGCCGCCTTCTGGGCCGCGCGCTCGGCGCGGGTCCCGGAGACGTCGCCCTTGTAGATCCAGACCTTCACGCCGATCCGGCCGAAGGTGGTACGCGCCTCGAAGAAGCCGTAGTCGATGTCCGCGCGCAGCGTGTGCAGCGGCACCCGGCCTTCGCGGTAGAACTCCGACCGGCTCATCTCGGCGCCGCCCAGACGACCGGAGCACTGGATCCGGATGCCCTGGGCACCGGCGCGCATGGCGCTCTGCTGCGCCTTGCGCATGGCCCGACGGAACTGCACCCGGGAGGCCAGCTGCTCGGCAACGCCCTGGGCGACCAGTTGCGCGTCGATCTCGGGGTTCTTCACCTCGAGGATGTTCAACTGCACCTGCTTGCCGGTGAGCTTCTCCAGCTCGCCACGGACGCGCTCCGCCTCGGCGCCGTTGCGGCCGATGACGATGCCCGGACGGGCGGTGTAGATGTCCACCCGCACCCGGTCCCGGGTCCGCTCGATCTCCACGCTGGAGATGCCGGCCCGCTCGAGGTTCTTGGTCAACATCTTGCGGATCTTGACGTCCTCGCCGACGTACGCGCTGTAGAGCTTGTCGGCATACCAACGGCTGCGATGGTCGGTGGTGATGCCGAGCCGGAAGCCGTTCGGGTTGATCTTCTGACCCATCTCAGGCCTCCTTGGGCTCGACGACGACGGTGATGTGGGAGGACCGCTTGAGGATCCGGCTGGCCGAGCCCTTGGCCCGAGCCCGGATCCGGCGCATGGTCATGCCCTCATCGACGAACGCCTGCGACACGTACAGATCCGCACGCTTCAGGTTGTCGGTGTTCTCCGCGTTGGCGACGGCGCTGGCCAGCACCTTGTAGACCGGCTCGCTGGCCGCCTGCGGCGCGAACTGCAGCGTGGACAGCGCATCGTCCACGGGCAGCCCACGGACCAGGTCGACCACGCGGCGGGCCTTGGTCGGGCTGACCCGGACCTGACGCGCGATGGCGTACGAACCGGGACGGTCGCCGAGCAGCGCCTGGCGGCGGCTGGGACGTGAGTCCTTGCTCATCTGTTCTCTGATTCCTTCTCTGCGGCTGCCCCCGCGTCAGCGGCGGCGGGACTTCCGGTCGTCCTTCTCGTGACCCCGGAAGGTCCGAGTCGGGGCGAACTCCCCCAGCTTGTGACCGACCATGGAGTCGGTGATGAACACCGGGACGTGCTTGCGACCGTCGTGCACCGCGATGGTGTGGCCGATCATGTCCGGCACGATCATCGAGCGGCGTGACCAGGTCTTGATCACGTTCTTGGTGCCCTTGGCGTTCTGCGCGTCCACCTTCTTGGTGAGGTGGTCGTCGACGAACGGGCCCTTCTTCAGGCTGCGTGGCATCTCTTCTGTGCTCCTGCTCAGCGCTTCTTGCCGGACTTGCGGCGACGGACGATCAGACGACTGCTCGCCTTGTTCTTGTCACGGGTCCGGCCCTCAGGCTGGCCCCACGGCGACACCGGATGGCGACCACCGGAGGTCTTGCCCTCACCACCACCGTGCGGGTGGTCGATCGGGTTCATGGCCACACCCCGGACGGTCGGGCGCTTGCCCTTCCAACGGTTGCGGCCGGCCTTGCCCCAGTTGATGTTGGACTGCTCGGCATTGCCCACCTCACCGACGGTCGCGCGGCAGCGCACATCGACCATCCGCATCTCGCCCGACGGCATCCGCAGCGTGGCGTGGCTGCCCTCGCGGGCGACCAGCTGGATCGACGCACCGGCCGAGCGGGCCAGCTTGGCACCGCCGCCGGGACGCAGCTCCACGGCGTGCACCGTGGTGCCGACCGGGATGTTGCGCAGCGGCAGGTTGTTGCCGGACTTGATGTCGGCGGCCTCGCCGGCCTCGACGGTGGCACCCTGGCGCAGGCCCTGCGGCGCCAGGATGTAGCGCTTCTCGCCGTCCGCGTAGTGCAGCAGCGCGATCCGGGCGGTGCGATTCGGGTCGTACTCGATGTGCGCGACCTTGGCCGGCACCCCGTCTTTGTCGTACCGCTTGAAGTCGACCAGCCGGTAGGCCTGCTTGTGGCCGCCGCCCACGTGCCGGTTGGTGATCTTGCCGGAGTTGTTCCGGCCACCGGTCTTCGGGCTGGGGGCCAGCAGCGACTTCTCCGGAGTGGACCGGGTCAGTTCGACGAAGTCGGCAACGCTGCTGCCACGACGGCCCGGCGATGTCGGCTTGTACTTACGGATACCCATGAGGTCTTGTTTCCTTTACTGCGTATCGATCGCGGTCAGCCGACCGGGCCGGAGAAGATGTCGATGTGCTCACCGTCAGCCACGGTCACGATGGCCCGCTTGGTGTCGGGACGCTTGCCCATGCCCGACCGGGTCCGCCGCTTCTTGCCCTGGCGGTTGATGGTGTTCACTCCGGTGACCTTGACCTTGAAGATCGTCTCGACGGCGATCTTGATCTCGGTCTTGTTGGCGCCGGGTGCGACGAGGAAGGTGTACTTGTTCTCGTCGAGCAGGCCGTAGCTCTTCTCGCTCACCACCGGTGCCAGCAGCACGTCACGATGGTCATGAACCTTGAGTGCGTTGCTCATCGCAGTTCCTCCTCAGCAACCTCGGACTCGGTGGCCACGGCCTTGCTCGCCTTGCCCTTGGCCGGACCGGCGACGTACGCGTTCAGCGCGGCCGAGGTGAAGACCACGTCATCGTTGACCAGCACGTCGTAGGCGTTCAGCTGGTCGGCGGTGATCACGTGCAGGGCGGCCACGTTGCGCAGGCTGATCCAGGCCAGATCCTCGTCGCGGTGCAGCACGACCAGCACCTTGCCGGCGACCTTGTCGGTGCCCAGCGCCTTGGCCACGACCGACAGCGCGGTCTTGGTGGAGGGCGCATCGCCGATGGTCAGGTCGGCGACCACGTGCACCCGGCCGTCACGGGCCCGGTCCGAGAGCGCCCCGCGCAGGGCGGCAGCGATCATCTTCTTCGGGGTCCGCTGGGCGTAGTCGCGCGGCTGCGGGCCGTGCACGATGCCGCCACCGGTGTACTGCGGAGCGCGGATCGAGCCCTGGCGGGCGCGGCCGGTGCCCTTCTGCCGGTACGGCTTGGCGCCGCCGCCGGCCACCTCGGAGCGGGTCTTGACCGCGTGCGTGCCCTGCCGGGCCGCGGCCAGCTGGGCCACCACGACCTGGTGGATCAGCGGAATGTTCGCGTTGACGTCGAACAGGTCGGCCGGCAGCTCGACCGAGCCGCTGGTGCCGCCGTCGGCGTCGATGACATCAATGGAACGGGTCTCGCTCATGCCACCTCTCCCTTCTTGGCAGCGCTGCGCAGGACCACGAGGCCACCCTTGTTGCCGGGCACGGCGCCCTTGACCAGGATCAGACCGCGGTCGGCGTCCACGCTGTGCACGGTCAGGTTCTGCACCGTGACGCGCTCATTGCCCATCCGGCCGGCCATCCGCAGGCCCTTGAACACCCGGCCCGGGGTGGCGCAGCCACCGATGGAGCCCGGCGAGCGGTGCTTGCGGTGCACACCGTGGGTGGCCCGCAGACCGCCGAAGCCGTGCCGCTTCATGACACCCGCGGTGCCCTTGCCCTTGCTCACACCGGTGACGTCGACGACCTCGGCGGCCTCGAACACCTCGGCGGTGAGCTCCTGGCCCAGGGCGTACTCACTGGCGTCGCTGGTGCGCAGCTCCACCAGGTGCTTGCGCGGGGTCACATCGGCCTTGGCGAAGTGCCCGGCGGTCGGCTTGGTCACCTGCTTGGCCTTGATCGCACCGAAGCCGAGCTGGACGGCGGAGTAGCCGTCGGACTCGGGAGTGCGGACCTGGGTGACGACGCACGGACCGGCCTGGATCACCGTGACCGGGATGACGCGGTTGTTCTCGTCCCAGAGCTGGGTCATGCCGAGCTTGGTGCCCAGCAGACCCTTCACCTTCTTCTCAGCGCTCATTGTCTCTTCAAACCTCAGAGCTTGATCTCGATGTCGACGCCGGCAGGCAGATCCAGCCGCATCAGCGAGTCGACGGTCTTGGGGGTCGGGTCGATGATGTCGATCAGACGCTTGTGCGTCCGCATCTCGAAGTGCTCCCGGCTGTCCTTGTACTTATGCGGAGAACGAATCACGCAGTACACGTTCTTCTCCGTCGGCAGCGGCACCGGACCGGCCACCCGCGCCCCGGTGCGCGTGACCGTATCGACGATCTTGCGCGCAGAGGAGTCGATGACCTCGTGGTCATAGGCCTTGAGCCTGATGCGGATCTTTTGTCCCGCCACAGTTCGTCCTTCTCTCGTAACTACCGGTCTGTCCGACCCCCGAGGTCGGGCGTGTCGCGCCGACCGGACGCAGTCAGGCCCGTGTCCTGCTTGCTAGGGGCTGTCGCCTTCGGCTCACCGACCGGGTGGTCGCAGAGCCAGACGATGGAAGTCTCGCGGTTCGGTGTCCACTGTGCTTTCGAGTTGATCGCCTCTGCGATGCAGCCGTCCGGCCCAGGGCACACCCCGGCGACCTCCGTCGGAGCAACCTGACGATTCTTTCACCAGTTGCGCAGGAGATCAAATCGGCGACCTGGGCTGGCTCCATGGCGGAGCGAACTGAGTCACCAACGCCGACATCGAGCGCGGTTGTCCGGCTGCCCACCATAGCCGGGCGTTCAAGGGCGGCCCGACGCCCGACCCCAAGCCCGCCCCTAGCCGCCGACCCCCAGCCCTCGGGCCTAGTCCTCGACCCCCAGTCCCCGGGCCCAGTCCTCGACCCCCGGGCCCCAGCCGGGCCGGGGCCTGTCCCAGTCGGCCCAGCCTCGACCCCAATCCCCACTTCGCACCATTTGCTGTTACTGCGCACCACGTGTACCGGATGCGCAGTGGCAGGAAATGGTGCGAAGTCGGAGTTGGGGACACGAAATGGTGCGGAGTTGGGGACACACGAAATGGCGCGCGATGATAGGAATGGTGCGGAGTGGGAGTCAGATGGTGCGAAGCCGCGTCAGTTGCCAGATGACGTCGCGGCCGAAGGACCAGGTGAGCAGGGCCAGAGCGGGAGCGAGCAGCAGAGTCGGCAGCATCGGCACCCGTGTGTTGAGCCCGGCCGCCTCGACCGCGAGTGCGGCCAACAGCGCGACGCCCTGGACGACAGCGATCACCTTCCGTGAATAGCGGTACGGCAGCCGCAGCCGCAGCGCCGACCGGAGTCGGGCGGGGCCGATCCAGGCGGCGGCCACGTACGCGTACCGCATCAGGCCGATCGCCAGCACCCACCAACCCGCGATGCCGAGGGTCGACACCGCCAGGCTCAGACTCATCAGGAGCGCGGCGTCGGTCTCCATGTCGAACCGCGCGCCGAACGCGGACGCCTCACCGCGATGGCGAGCAATGGCACCGTCCAGACCGTCCAAGATCAGACAGCAGACACCGATGACGATCATCACGAGCAATCCAGCCGAACCGAGATGGCCGAACCATGCCTCCAGGGTCAGCCCGATCACCCAGCAGGTGCCGATGACCCGGGCCAGGGTGACCAGGTTGGCCGCGCCCAGTCGCCGCTTTCCCCAGTAAGTGAGGATGGCGGCCGCGCCCCCGACGTAACCCAGCGCCGCGACCAGGGCCGGTGCCGGCATCACCAGCCCCGCTCCCCCAGCCACGACCAGCCCAGCACCCTCCACCAGAGCTCCGGCGGCCACTGGCTGCCACGGGCGGGTCACCTCTCCATCGTAAGAGTGCGTGCTGAGTGATATCCGAGCCCCGACCGGGTAGATCACGGCGTGTCGTCGGTGTGTCGACGTGAGCCGAAGCAGAAATCAGTCGCGCCCCACCGCAAGCCTGGTAGCCGTGACTCAGGTCAGCCATCCGTTCTCGGTGGCGATCCGGACCGCCTCCGCCCGCGTACCCGCGCCCAGCTTGCCCATGGCCGAGGAGAGATGGTTGCGCACCGTCCCCTCGGACAAGAACACCTCACGAGCGATTACGGCCGTCGAGGCGCCGGACGCGGCAGCAGTCAGCACCTCGGTCTCCCGGCCGGTCAGGGGTGAGGGACCGATCGACAGGCTGGCCGCGGCCAGCACCGGATCGACCACCCGCAGGCCGGCATGGACGCGCCGGATGCCCTCGGTCAGCCGCTCCGCCGGAGCATCCTTGACCATGTAGCCGACCGCCCCGGCCTCCATCGCCCGGCGCAGATAGCCGGGCCGACCGAACGTGGTCAAGATGATCACCTTCGTCGTCGGCTGCGCCTTCATGATCGTCGCGCAAGCGTCGATCCCGTCCGCATGCGGATCCGTCGGCGACGGCATCTGGACATCGAGCAGCACCACCTCGGGCCGGAGTTCGGCGACCTTCCTGACGGTCTCGGCGACGTCACCCGCCTGCCCCACGACCTCGAAGTCGGGCTCGAGCTGGAGCAACGCGCTGAACGCCTGCCGGATCATGGCCTGGTCGTCGGCCAACAGCACGGTGATCATGAGGTGACGACCTCCGGTCGTACGATCATGAGGCAGTCACCGTTCGCTCATCAGCCTCGCTCCGCGCCGACAGCCGGCCGAGCTCGACACGCACGATGCATCCGCCGGACTCCCCCGCGGTCACCAGCAGCAAACCGCCCAACGCCTCCGCCCGAGTCCGCAAACCCGCGATCCCGGAACCGTTGCCCGCGGTCGCCGACAGCCCCCGACCATCGTCGCGCACCTCGACCGCGTCGGGGCTCACCATCACGGTGCATACCCCTGCGTCGCTGTGCCGCACCACGTTGGTGACCGCCTCACGGACGACATAGCCGAACAGTTCGCTGACCTCGTCGCTCAGCGGTGGCAGCGCCGAGGGCATCCGGGCCTCGATCCCTGCCGCCAGCAGCACGGAGCGCGCACTGGCGATCTCGGTCGCCAGCCGTACCTCCTGCATGCCGGAGGCAGTGGTCCGGACATCCGCCAGCGCCTGCCGAGCCACCTGCTCGATCTCGGCGATCTGGGCCTTGGCTGCATCCGGATCCACGTCCACCAGTCGCGCCGCCAGCCCGGCTTTGATCGAGATCGCGGTGAGTGAGTGGCCGAGAATGTCGTGCAGATCGCGGCCGATCCGTTCCCGCTCGGCGGCCACGCTGAGGGTCGCCACCCGCTGCTCGGCTCGGTGCAGGCGACCTTGGACCGCGCCCGCCTCCATCCCGGCCGCGGTGGCCAGTCCCATGCCGAGGGAGATCAAGGCGATGTATGCCCCGGTGGACCCAGCCCCGAGCAGACCTACGGCTGCCAGCACGCCGGCCCACACCACCACCGCGATCCGCGACTGCCGCCAGGGCAGCAACGTGGCCAGCATGACCGCGACATAAGCCCCGTAGCCCACCAGATCCCAACTCCACACGACGGCACTCAGCCCCAGCAGCGCCACGTAGCCGCCGAGATAGAGCCAGCGTGTCCGGAGCGAGCAGTCCGCCACCCAGGCGGTGCCGAGATAACCGAGCACCATCAGCACGATCACCACGAGCCTGATCGCGACCACCACTGGGGACGGCTCGCCGTCGAGCAACGCCGTGAAGGCAAAGACCATGAAGATCAGCCCGAAGGCATAGACCCAGACCATGTTCTGCACCGCGCGCCGCCAGGTGAACGGCGGTGCCGGGTCCGGCCCACGATGCCGCGCCGGAGCCGCCGACGGGTCGTCACAGTCGATGCCGTAGCTCCGCCGGAAGAGGGCCCGGATCAGCGAGCCCTGCGCGGGTCGTGCCTCGGTGCCCACGAGCAGTCCTCCCTCGAGGTTCGACCCTACGCTCACGGCCAGACCCACCGAGGTTCAGCGCTTGCTGCTGGCGGCAGCTCGCCGGAACCCGAGCGCTCCCAGCACGGTCAGCCCGATGCTCCAGGCGAGCAGGACAAGCACCCCAAACCAGGGGAACGCCTCGTCCGGGAGCATCGGCCAGCGGCCCAGCTCGGCGAGCCAGTACGAGGGCATGGCCTGCGCCAGCAGCTGCGCGAACCGCGGCATCAGATCGACCGGCAGCCACAGACCACCCAGCATGGCCAGCAGCAGCATCACCAGCGTGGTCACCCCGCCCACCGCCTCGGCCTTGACCCACAGGCCGATCACGATCCCGAAGATGGCCAGCGGTATCAGTCCCAGCCACATCAGCCCGAGCGAGGCGAGCCAGCCGCCGAGCGACAGCCGTACGCCGCCAACCACAAAACCCGCTACGAAGACCAACAGCAACGACGGCAGCACCAGCGCCATGATCGCCGCCGCCTTGGCGAGCAGGAACGACCGCGGGGCCAGACCGGTGACGCTCAGCTGCCGGAACCAGCCCGACCGACGCTCCAGGGCCAGCTGCGAGCCACCGCTCATCGCGGCACCGAGCGCCCCGTACGCGGCCATCGACACCATGATCACCGCGGAGGCGAGCCGCGACTCCTGGTCGGATCCGGACGCGAAGGTCGAGCTGAACACGAGATAGAGCACCAGCGGCATGCCGACCGCGAAGATCACGAAGGCGAAGTTCTTGCAGGTCAGCCAGGTCGACCAAACGGCATAGTGCACCAGCGGCGGGAGTCGTCGGCCTCGTCCGGCCTCGGCATCAGCCAGCGAATGGGAAGTGATGGCAGTCATCGCTGCTCCTTCGAGTTCTGCAGGATCGGATGGTTGGTCTGATCGGTCAGGGCCAGGAAGGCATCCTCCAGACTGGCGGAGGTGACCTCGATCTCGGCCGCGCCGGGTTGGGTCGCGATCAGGGCACGCAATGTCGCGTCGGAGTCGCTGGTGTGCAGTTGGATCCGACCATTGCTGCGCTCGCCGGTGAGCACCGCGGGCAACATCGTCAGTTCGGCGAGCTCCACATCACGATCAGCCAATGTGATCAGCTTGGTCGCGACCTGGTTCTTGATCATGGTCGGGGTGCCGTCGCCGATCACCCGTCCATGGGCGAGGACGACGATCCGATCAGCCTCGCTGTCGGCCTCCTCCAAGTAGTGGGTGGCGAAGAGCACCGTCCGGCCCCCGGCGACAAAGGTGCGCATGGAGGCCCAGAAGGCGCGGCGGATCTCGACATCCATGCCGACCGTCGGCTCGTCCAGGATCAGCAGCTGCGGATCGGCCATGATCGCCAGGGCATAGCGCAATCGCTGCGCCTGACCGCCGGAGAGCTTCTCCGTCCGCATCTTCAGGAACCCGCCGAGGTCCGCCCGCTGGATGACCTCCGCCATGGGCAGCGGATGCGCATGCAGTCCGTACATCAGTCTCAGCACATCGCGTACGGTCGCGTCGTGCAGCAGCGCACCGGCCTGCAGCATCACGCCGACCAGACCGTGCTGGACCGCATCCCGGGGCGGCCGACCGAAGACCTGCACCTGACCCGAGTCCGGAACCGTGATTCCGGTGATCATCTCGGTGGTGGTGGACTTGCCGGCACCGTTCGGTCCGAGAACCGCGACGATCTCGCCGGGCGCGATCGTCAGGTCGATACCGTCGACGGCCTGCACGGCGCCGTACGACTTGTGCAGTCCCTCGAGTCGGACGGCGAGCGCTGCCGCTGGGTCCATGGATCGCTCGGTCATGGACCGGTCTGTGACGGATGGCGAAGCGAGAATCGGCGACGGGTGAACAGTCATGACTGAAGTCTGGATCGGGTACGCGGTCCGCACCTCAGCTGAGAGTCATCGCTTGACCATGACACGTGTCATCTCGTGGGCCCGATTGCGACGGGCCTAGGCTGCTGCCGTGACGATCACCCCCGGTGTGGCCGCCGGCCATCCCGCCACCGCACAAGCCGGCGCCGACATCCTGGCCGCGGGCGGCACCGCCGCCGACGCCGCCGCCGCGATGGTGCTCACCAGTTGCGCGGCGGAGACACTGTTCACCGGACTGGGCGGAGGCGGATTCGCCACGCACTATGAGGCGGCGACCGGCGAGACCCGCTGCGTGGACTTCTTCGTCGGCATCCCTGGCCTGAGCGGACGCACCGCCGGCCCCGGCAAGCCGATCGAGGTCGTGTTCGTCGGCCAGGCGATCCCGTACGAGATCGGGCCGCCCACGGTGGCCGTGCCGGGGACACCCGCCGGTGCCCTGCATCTGTGGCGCCGCTGGGGGCGGCTGCCCTGGCCCGAGGTCGTGGCACCGGGACGCGCGGCGTCTCTCGGCTCGGTCTTTCCCGATGCGCACGCCGACCTGCTGCCCAAGGTCTCCCCCGCCTTCCATGTCTCCGAGGGACTGGAGGTGTACAGCCGGGCGGACGGGTCACCCCTGCAGGGTGGTGACCTGCTGGCGCATCCGGCCCACTCGGCGGCGTACGACCTGCTGGCCGAGGAGCCGGACGCCTTCTATCGCGGGGTGTATGCCCGGGCGATGGTCGAGGTGCTGGGTGAGACGTCCGCACTGGATGCCGTCGACCTAGAGGCCTATCGCGTGATCGAGACGCGCCCGCGGCGGGTCGACGTCCATGGTTTCGGTGTGCTGGCCAGGGGAAACGATCTCGACGACGTGCTCGGCACCATGCAGGCGGCGGCTGCGACGATGCCTGGCGACCCTCTCACCTCGCCTGCGTCGGCACGGGCTCTCGCGGCTGCGCTGCGCGCGCCGGATCGCCGGGCCGAGACCACCAACCTGGTTGCTGCCGATGCCGAGGGCAACGTCTGCGCGGTGACCACAAGCCTCGGGCTGGGGTCTGGAGTCTGGGTGCCTGGCTTCGGCGTACACCTGAACTCGATGCTCGGCGAAGGTGAGTTGGTTCGCGAGGGAGTCGGACCGGGCATGCGGATGGGCTCGATGATGTCGCCGATGATTGCGGTCGATCCGAGCGGCCGACCAGTCGTCGCTGCTGGTGCCGCCGGCGGCAGCCGAATCCGGCCGGCTCTGGTGCAGACCATGCTGCGGATGCTGGACCACACGCCGCCGCAAGCCGCCATCGACGCTCCCCGGCTGAATGCGACCCCGGGCGCTGTCCGGCTCGAGCCCGGCTTCTCCGCCGAGGTGCTCCACTCGCTAGCAGAGGACGGCGACGAGGTGACCGTCGCTGACATGCGTGACCCCTACTTCGGCGGGGTGTCGGCACTCAGCTGGCTAGGCGCCGGTGCGGACCCACGACGCGACGGCCATGCCGAGATCTATCTGGCCTCCGACCTGCCCGGCACTCCCCCACCCCACGGCTCCCACCCTGTCGACTGACAGCCGGCCCGACCCGACCGCGTACACGTTTCGGACCGGTAGGCACTGCGCACCAGCTAATGCGGCTGCGCACCGTTTTGGGGATCCCGTCCAGCCCCATAGTCGACTCCGCGCCATTTCCGGCTGGCCGGTCCGACTTCGCACCATTTCCTGCGGCTGCGCACCATTTCCGTTTCGACTCCGCACCAGCTAATGCGACTGCGCACTGGGGGGTACACCCCATGCGAAGAAGACCGAAATGGTGCGAAGTCGGAATCGGGCCACCGGAAATGGTGCGAAGTGGGAATCGGGGCGGACGACGAGGGAGGGAGCCGCCCACAATGAGCAGACGCACGAGGGCCCCGCACCCAAGGTGGTGCGGGGCCCTCGCGTACGAAGCTCAGTGCTGAGCTACCAGGTCAGACCAGGATCACAAGGTCACTTGATGATCTTGGTGACGCGGCCGGCGCCGACGGTCCGGCCACCCTCACGGATGGCGAACTTCAGCTCCTCCTCCATGGCGATCGGCTGGATGAGCTGCACGGACATGTCCGTGTTGTCACCCGGCATCACCATGTCGGTGCCCTCCGGCAGGTTCACCACACCGGTCACGTCGGTGGTGCGGAAGTAGAACTGCGGACGGTAGTTGTTGAAGAACGGGGTGTGACGGCCACCCTCCTCCTTGGAGAGGATGTAGACGCGTGCCTCGAACTCGGTGTGCGGGGTGGTGGTGCCCGGCTTGATCACGACCATGCCGCGCTCGACGTCCTCGCGCTTGGTGCCACGGAGCAGCAGGCCCACGTTCTCGCCCGCCTGGCCCTCGTCGAGGAGCTTGCGGAACATCTCCACACCGGTGACGGTGGTGGTCTGCTTCTTGTCCCGGATGCCGATGATGTCGACGGTCTCGTTGACCTTGACGATGCCCCGCTCGATCCGGCCGGTGATGACGGTGCCACGACCGGTGATGGTGAAGACGTCCTCCACCGGCATCAGGAACGGCTTGTCGATCTCACGCACCGGCTGCGGGATGTAGGAGTCCACGGCGTCCATCAGCTCGATGATCGCCTCGCCCCACTTGGCGTCCCCGTTCAGAGCCGGGAAGGCAGCAACCTGCACGACCGGGACGTCGTCGCCCGGGAACTCGTACTCGGACAGCAGCTCACGGACCTCGAGCTCGACGAGCTCCAGGATCTCCTCGTCGTCGACCATGTCGCACTTGTTCAGCGCGACCACGATCGCCGGCACACCGACCTGACGGGCCAGCAGCACGTGCTCGCGGGTCTGCGGCATCGGGCCGTCGGTGGCGGCGACCACGAGGATCGCGCCGTCCATCTGGGCCGCACCGGTGATCATGTTCTTGATGTAGTCGGCGTGACCCGGGCAGTCGACGTGCGCGTAGTGCCGCGCCTCGGTCTGGTACTCGACGTGCGCGATGGAGATGGTGATACCGCGCTGGCGCTCTTCGGGCGCCTTGTCGATCTGATCGAAGGCCGAAGCCTGGTTCAGATCCGGGTACTTGTCGTGCAGCACCTTGGTGATCGCCGCGGTCAGCGTGGTCTTGCCGTGGTCGATGTGCCCGATGGTGCCGATGTTGACGTGCGGCTTAGTCCGCTCGAACTTGGCCTTGGCCACTGAGGCTCCTTCTAGCTTGGTCGCCACGCTGTCTGCGGGGCGCTTCTTAGTGATTGTTCTGTCTTCGGCCGGTTTTGGTCCGGCCTAAGTGTTGTGGACGATCCGTCCTAGGTCAAACGGATAGCCCACAGGTCTTGGGGACCCGCGATCACTCGCCGCGGGCCTTCTGGATGATCTCGTCGGAGACCGACTTCGGCGTCTCGGCGTAGGAGTGGAACTCCATCGAGTACGACGCCTGGCCGGAGGTCTTCGACCGCAGGTCACCCACGTAGCCGAACATCTCCGACAGCGGCACCAGGGCCTCGATGACCTTATTGCCATGCGCGTCGTTCATCGCCTGCACCTGACCACGACGAGCGTTCAAGTCGCCGATGACGGTGCCCAGGTAATCCTCCGGGGTGGTCACCTCGACCGCCATCACCGGCTCCAGCAGAGCCGGGTCGGCGCGCCGGGCGGCCTCCTTGAAGACCATCGAGCCGGCGATCTTGAAGGCGAGCTCGGAGGAGTCGACATCGTGGTACGCGCCGTCGAGCAGCGTGATCTTGATGTCCTCGACCGGGTAGCCCGCCAGCACACCGAACTGCATCGCGTCCTGGATGCCCTCGTCGACCGCCGGGATGTACTCCTTCGGGATCCGGCCACCGGTGACCGCATTCACGAACTCGTAGCCCGAACCCGCCTCCTGCGGTTCCAGCTTGATGATCACGCGGCCGTACTGACCGGAGCCACCGGACTGCTTCTTGTGGGTGTACTCGACCTTCTCCACCGTGCGGCGGAGGGTCTCGCGGTACGCCACCTGCGGCTTGCCGATGTTGGCCTCGACCCGGAACTCGCGCTTCATCCGGTCGATCAGCACCTCCAGGTGCAGCTCGCCCATGCCGGCGATGATCGTCTGACCGGTCTCCTCGTCGGTGTGCACGCGGAAGGTCGGATCCTCCTCGGCGAGCCGCTGGATGGCGGTGCCGAGCTTCTCCTGGTCGGACTTCGTCTTCGGCTCGATGGCCTGCTCGATGACCGGGGCCGGGAAGTCCATCGACTCCAGCACGACGGGATTGGCCTGGTCGGACAGCGTCTCGCCGGTGGTGGTGTCCTTCAGACCCATCACGGCGACGATCTGACCGGCACCGACGCTGGCGATCTCCTCACGCTTGTTGGCGTGCATCTGATAGATCTTGCCGATCCGCTCCTTGCGGCCCTTGGTGCTGTTCAGCACCGTGGAGCCGGCCTCGAGCTTGCCCGAGTAGAGACGGATGTAGGTCAGTCGGCCCAGGTGCGGGTCGGCGGCGATCTTGAAGGCCAGCGCCGCGAACGGGTCGCTCGCATCCGGGTGCCGCTCGATCTTGATCGACTCGTCGCCCGGCTTGAAGCCGTCGATGGCGGGCACGTCGACCGGCGACGGCAGGTACGCGATGACGGCGTCCAGCAGCGGCTGCACACCCTTGTTCTTGAAGGCGCTGCCACACAGCACGGCGGTGATCTGCGAGGAGAGCACGGCGTGCCGGATCGCCCGACGAAGCAGGTCGGGATCGATCGAATCCTCGTCGGTGAGGTACGCCTCCATCAGCTCGTCGTCGAAGTCGGCGACCAGCTCGATCAGCGCATGGTGCGCCTCATGTGCCTGCTCGGCCATGTCGGCCGGGATCTCCTCGACCGTGTAGTCCTCACCGATCGTGGTCTCGCCACGCCAGGTCAGGGCCCGCATCTCGACCAGGTCGACGACGCCGATGAAGCCGCCTTCGGCACCGATCGGCAGCTGCAGCACCGCAGGCACCGCGTTCAGCCGGTTCTTGATCGTCGAGACGCAGAAGTCGAAGCTCGCACCGGTCCGGTCCAGCTTGTTGACGAAGCAGATCCGCGGCACCTTGTAGCGGTCGGCCTGCCGCCACACCGTCTGCGACTGCGGCTCCACGCCGGCTACCCCGTCGAACACGGCGACGGCGCCGTCGAGCACGCGCAGCGAACGCTCCACCTCGACGGTGAAGTCCACGTGACCGGGGGTGTCGATGATGTTGATCTGGTGGTCGTGCCAGTGGCAGGTCGTCGCGGCGGACGTGATGGTGATGCCGCGCTCCTGCTCCTGCTCCATCCAGTCCATCGTGGCCGCGCCCTCGTGAACCTCACCGATCTTGTAGTTGATACCGGTGTAGAACAGGATGCGCTCGGTGGTGGTGGTCTTGCCCGCGTCGATGTGCGCCATGATCCCGATGTTGCGGACGTGGGTCAGGTCGGTCTTGATGTCGACAGCCATGGTGTGGCTTCAACCTCTCCTTGAAAATCTGAGCGATGCTCGATGGTGAAATCGATGCGGGCCGAGAATCGATCCGAGCCGGGCGGCACGATCGGCCACCCGGCGTACGGAGACTCTTACCAGCGGTAATGGGCGAAGGCCTTGTTGGCCTCGGCCATCTTGTGCGTGTCCTCACGGCGCTTCACCGCGGCACCCAGGCCGTTCGAGGCGTCCAGGATCTCGTTCATCAGGCGCTCGGACATGGTCTTCTCACGCCGCAGCCGCGCGAAGTGGACCAACCAGCGCAGGGCCAAGGTGGTGGCGCGAGCCGGCTTCACCTCGACCGGAACCTGATAGGTCGCACCGCCCACGCGACGGCTCTTGACCTCCAGCGACGGCTTGACGTTGTCCAGCGCCCGCTTCAGGGTCTGCACCGGGTCGATCCCGGTCTTGGTCCGGGTGCCCTCCAGCGCGGAGTAGACGATGTTCTGCGCGACGGTCTTCTTGCCGTCCAGCAGGATCTTGCTGACCAGCTGGCTCACCAGCGGCGACCCGTAGACCGGGTCGACCATCACCGGGCGCTTCGGGGCGGGGCCCTTGCGTGGCATTACTTCTCCTTCTTGGCGCCGTAGCGGCTACGGGCCTGCTTGCGGTTCTTGACACCCTGGGTGTCCAGCGAACCGCGGATGATCTTGTAGCGAACACCCGGCAGGTCCTTCACGCGGCCTCCGCGGACGAGCACCATCGAGTGCTCCTGCAGGTTGTGACCGACGCCGGGGATGTAGGCGGTGACCTCGGTGCCAGACGACAGGCGAACACGGGCGACCTTGCGCAGCGCCGAGTTGGGCTTCTTCGGCGTGGTCGTGTACACCCGCGTGCACACGCCGCGACGCTGGGGCGAACCCTTCAGCGCGGGGGTCTTGTTCTTGCTCACCTTGTCGGTGCGGCCCTTGCGGACCAGCTGCTGGATCGTGGGCACCGCTTACTGTCTCTTTCTGCTGCGTGGATGTTGGTGTGGATCCTTCGATCCACGAGTGCGACACCACCGCAAGAGCCCGAGCATCTCGGCCCGAGATCGGGGCACGCACCAGAGCCGGGCAAGCCCGGACACAAGCGCCTAGGTTATCTCGTCGGACGCGGAGGGTCAAAGCGGCGGGACAGTGTTCACCACAAGCACTGGCACACCGATGATCGAGGCTACCCGACGAAGACAAGGCGAGCCTGCCATCAAGGTGTGAGCTGATCCCCGACATCGGGGATGAACTCACACCTAACTCGGCACGGCTATCGGGCCGCGGTGATCTCGGCGTACGTGTCGTCGTCCAGGCGAACAGCCGCTGCGCCGAGGTTCTCCTCCAGGTGCGCGATCGACCCCGTGCCGGGGATCGGCAGCATCGCCGGGGAGCGACGAAGCAGCCAGGCCAGTGCTATCTGCCCCGGCGTCGCGCCCAGCCGCTCGGCGGCGGCAGCGACCGTGCCACCCTGCGCAGCAAGCGCGCCCGCCGAGATCGGCGCCCACGGGATGAACCCGATGCCGTGCGCCGTGCAGTGGTCGAGGACATCCTCCGAGGACCCGTCGGTCAAGTTGTAGCGGTTCTGCACCGTCGCCACACTGAAGTAGCGACCTGCCTCCTCGATCTGCGCCACCGTGACGTTGGACAGACCGAGCGCGGCGACCTTGCCCTCCGACTGCAGCTCGGCCAGCGCCCCGAACTGCTCGGCCAAAGGAACCTGCGGATCGGGTCGGTGCAACTGCAACAGGTCGAGGCGCTCGGTCCGCAGCTTGCGCAGCGACAGTTCCGCCTGCTGGCGCAGATATTCCGGCCGGCCGACGGGCCGCCAGATCCCGGGACCCGGCCGAACCAGCCCGACCTTGGTCGCAATCCGCACACCGGCCGGATAGGGGTAGAGGGCCTCGGCGAGGATCTCCTCACTGACATTGGGCCCGTAGGAGTCCGCAGTGTCGATGAAATCCACCCCCAGCTCGACTGCACGCCGGGCAACGCTGCGGGCGACCTCCCGGTCGGCGGGCTCACCCCAGATGCCTGGGCCGGTGAGCCGCATCGCACCGAAGCCGAGTCTGCGGACCGGGCCGAGATCGACGATGTCGAAGGTGCCGCTCTGCGCGGCCAATGTGGTCGGGGTCATGGTTGGGTCAAACTCTGCTGGTGCCCGACTATTCCCGGCCGCCGATCCCGGTCCGCGACGTCCGACTGTCAAGACTCGATCCCGGGTCCATACGTCCGCAGGGCGGCCCGGCGGCTGGTGGTCAGGTGCTGCTCGGCCAGCCTGCCGGCTCGATCCCGGTCCCGGTCGACCAGTGCACGGTAGAGGCCCGCGTGCTCGTCGGCCATGAGTGTCAGCTCGGTGTGCTGTCCCAACAGCCAGCGCATCCGACTGCGGGTCGAGGTGAAGAGCTCGGTCAGCAAGGTGTTGTGAGCCATCGCGACGACCGTCTCGTGGAAGTCGGCGCCCGCCCGTCGGGCGACCCTGGCGTTTCCCGTCGCGGCAGCCAACTGCTCGCCGGCCAACTGCTCCCCGAGCAGGGCGAGTTGGTCCGCAGTCCCCCGCTCGGCAGCGAGCCGGAACGCCAACGTCTCCAACGCCGACCGCACCTCGATCAGATCCTCGATGTCGTCAGCGGTGAAGGTCCGCACCACCGCCCAGGTACGCGGCCGCGGGGTGACCAGCCCTTCGGCCACCAGGGTCTTGAGCGCATCCCGGATCGGGATCCGACTGACCGCGAGCTCCGCGGCGAGGTCTCGCTCCACCAGCCGGTCGCCGGGAGCGCGGGTGCCGTCGATGATCTGGTCGCGCAGCGTCTGGGCGACCCGCTCCGCCTCGCTCTCGAACGGCCGCCCGAGCGGTTCCCTCACTGGTTCAGCTTGGCTCACTCCAAAAATGGTATACCATTTCGCCGTGCCCACTCGACCTGCCCTGGCCTCGGCTGCTGCGTCCGCGCTGCTGCTCGCCACCCTGACGAGTGCGTGCGCCCCGACGGCGGCCCCGCCAGCCGGAGCGGACGGCTCACCCCACACGAGCCCACCGTCGCGCATGTCCGCAAGCTCGACCCCAACCGCGTCCGGCGGCTCCGGACAACCCACGACTGCACAGACCAAGGAATCCGCACAGACCAAGGAGAAGCCCCGCATGTCCCGCCAGGAAGCGACCCGAGCCCTGCTCCGCGCCGCGGCGACCGGTGACCTCGGCGCGGCGCGCACCGCGATCGCCGCGAAGGCCGATCTCGAGGCGCGCGACGACCGCCGGCGTACGCCGCTGGTGGTAGCCACCAAGGCAAGGCAGACCAAGGTCGCGGTGCTGCTGCTGGAAGCCGGCGCCGATCCGGACGCCAAGGACGACCTACAGGACTCCGCCTTCCTGTATGCGGGCGCCGAGGGCTACAACGAGATCCTGCGCGCGACGCTGCGGCACGGGGCGAATGTGAAGAGCACCAACCGATTCGGCGGCACGGCGCTGATCCCGGCCAGCGAGCACGGGCACACCGAGACCGTCCGGATCCTGATCAACGCCGGGGTGCCGGTGGACCACGTCAACGACCTGAACTGGACCGCGATGCTGGAGGCCATCGTGCTGGGCAATGGCTCGGCCGATCACGTCGACGTCGTCCGTCAGCTGATCGGCGCGGGGGCCGACACCTCGATCCGCGACGGTGACGGCAGGACACCGCGCGCCCTCGCCGCCGCCCGCGGCTACGACCAGATCGTCGCGCTCATCGACGATCGGGACGAGATCCGGGAGCGTGGTCAGCGGCTGATCAAGGCTGCCCGGACCGGCGATCTCGCCCGGGTCGAGCGGTTGCTCGATCAGCACGCCTCGATCGCCGCCCGCGACTCCTCCGGTGCGACAGCGCTGGTCGCGGCGGCGTACGGGAACCATCTCGACATCGCCGAGCGACTCCTCACCGCGGGTGCCGATCCCAACGCCAAGGACGAGACGGTCCAGAGCGCGTACCTGATCGCCACCAGCGAGGTCGGCGACGACCCGCGGCTGCTCCGGCTGACGCTGAAACACGGGGCCGACGTCCGCAGCCTGGACAGCTGGAAGGGCACCGGCCTGATCCGGGCGGCCGACCGCGGCTTCCACCGGGTGATCAAGGTCCTGCTGGACACCGACATCGACATCGACCACGTCAATCGGATCGGCTACACCGCGCTGCACGAGGCGGTGATCCTGGGTGACGGCGGACCGTCGCACCAGCGGACCGTGGCCGCCCTGGTGGCCGCCGGCGTCGACCAGTCCGTCAAAGACCCCAAAGGCGACACTGCTCTGGACGTGGCGCGAGCCCGCGGCTACACCGAGATCATCGACCTGCTGAGCTGATCAGCTCGGGACCAGCGCCGCCTTGCCGGATTTGCCGGCGTCGACCAACTCGTACGCGGTGGCGGCCTGGTCCAGATCGAACCGATCGCTGACGATCACCTCGGGATGCAGCTGCCACACGACCAGCCGGTCCAGCAACTCACGCATCCGGCCGACGCTGGTCACCCAGGAGCCGATCAGGGTGAGCTGGCGATGGATCACCTCGTGGCTGACGTCGAAGCTCATCTCCCCGCCCTCACCGACGAACGCCATCCGGCCCCAACGCCGCAGTCCGGCGAGCGCGGTCCGCCGACCGGCCGCCGAACCAGAACAGTCGACCGCCGCGGTGAAGGTCCCAGCCCCGGCACCGGTCAGGTCGTCGGGCGACAACACGTCGTCGACCGCCCCCAGCTCGAGGGCCAGGGCCGCCCGTTCCCCGGCCGGGTCGGTGCCGTAGACCGGGGCCGCGCCCAGCTTCTTGGCCAGCAGCCCGGCGGCCAGCCCGACCGGGCCGAGACCGGTGATCAGCAGACTGTCCTGACCGGAGATCTGCAGCCGGACCAGCGCCTCGTAGGCGGTGCTGAAACCGCACGCCACGCAGGCACCGTCGACGTAGGTCAGGTAGTCCGGCAGCGGAATGCAGGTGTTCTCCTCCGCCAGCAGATAGTCGCCGTGACCGCCGTCCCGCTGCCAGCCGTACGCCGCGCGCAACGCGCTGGTACAGCTGATGAAGTAGCCCTTGACGCATTCGGAGCACTGGCCGCAGCCGGAGATGTGGTAAACCGCGACCCGCGCGCCCACCCCCAGTCGTTTCACACCCGGACCGATGGCCACCACCTGACCGGCCGGTTCGTGCCCGGCGATCACGTCGTTGTAGCCCTCCGGCCCCGAACCCAGGTGCTCTCGGTAGATGGCCCGCACGTCGCTGCCGCAGATGGTGGAGGCGCCCACCCGCAGCAGCACCTGCCCGTAGCCCGGCGTCGGCACCGGTATGTCATCGGCGACCACGGTGCGCCGTCCGCCCGGCAGATACACCCCCCGCATCCGATCCGGCACGGTCGGGGCCTGGATTGCCGTCATGAACTCTCCTACTCAACGGTTACTCACTGAGACAACACCATCCTGCTCCGCCCGGCCATGCCGGGACAGGGCCGGATGATGCCGAGTTGCTGCCCGTTTCGTGCCCGATTCCTCAGCACCCGATCCTCTGGGACCATTCCTCAGGGCCCTTTCCTCAGGGCCGATTCGGCACACCGTTCTGCAGCGCCGCGATGGCTGCGCACCAGCGACCGAAACGGTCGTCGTGCAGACCGGCCCGCGCCGCCCGCGGGCGGTGCACTCGGATCACCTGGACCCAGCGTCGAGCGGCATCGAGCGGATCGTCGAGCAACCCGACGCCGATGCCGGCCAGCATCGCCGCACCGCGAGCGCCTGCCTCGTGCGTATCGGTGACCTCGACCCGCAACCCGGTGACGTCGGCGAGCAACTGGCTCCACTCGGTGCTGCGCGAGCCACCGCCGGTCAGCCGCACACTGCCCGCGCGGACCCGATCCAGCGGGACCAGCGCGGTCAGCTGCATCCGGTGTTCGTACGCGACCCCTTCCAGGGCGGCACGGACGAGATCATCGGGACCGTGCCAGCCGCCCAGCTCCGCGAAGGCGCCGCCGACGGCGGGATCCAGCCGACTGCCGTGCACGAAGGGCAGGAACAGCGGATCGTCGGCGCCGATCGGCGTGCCGAGCGCCCGACCGACGACCGTGCTGACCGGCTCCTGGGTCAAGCCGGTGATGCTCCGGACCCAATCCACCGCCGCCGCCCCGCCGGGTGAGGTGGCCATCGACAGATAGAGATCATCGACGACCGAACAGCGGGTCTGCCAGGAACGCGAGGCCCGCGGCACGGTGGTCGCGATCTGGTTGATGTTGAAGGTGCCCAACACGCTGCTCAGCGCCCCGTCGGTGAGCGCACCGATGCCCAGCGCCGCCGAGTGCACGTCGTGGCAGCCGGTGATGACCGGCGTGCCGGCGGCCAGCCCGGTCTGCTCCGCAGCCTCGGCAGTCACCACACCGATCACGCCCGCCGAAGCTCGGATGGGCGGCAGCAACCGACCGAGCTCGGCCAGTCCATAGCTCTCCAGCGCGCCGGTCGACCATTGCCGGGTCGAGACATCGCACAGGCCGGCCGCTGCATCGGTGGGATCGGTCGCCACCACCCCGGTCAGCCGCAGCCGAATCCAGTCCTTGCAGAACAGCAGGTGCGCCGCCCGCCGGAGGGAGTCGGGCTCATGGTCACGCAGCCAGGACAGCAGGCAGGCCGGCGCGTAGGGCTCGGGAACCTGGCCGGTCAGTGCCAGCAGTCGCGCCGCGGCCTGCGGAGTCCTCCACTCAGCGCAATAGCCGACGGCGCGGCCGTCGGTGGCCAGGATCCCCGGCCGGACCGGACGCAGCTGAGCATCGACCAGATACACGCCGTCGCCATGCCCCGCCAGACCGACGGCCTGCACCGCGGTCGCCGGTAGGCCCGCATCCGCCAGCGCGTCGGAGATCGCGGCAGCGACCGCCCGCCAGGTCGCCGCCAGATCCCGCTCCTGCCAATGCGGGTGGGGCCGGGACACCTCGACCGGCCGGACCCCCGCGCCGAAGGATCGACCTCGGACATCGAAGACCGCCGCCTTGATCAAGGTGTGTCCGACATCGAGCCCGATGAGGTATCCACTCATCAGACCAGCACGACCTGCACTCGCTGGTTGCGGATCAGCTCCACGGTCCGGCGCGGCGCCGCCGAACCGGTGACGATGCTGTCCAGATCTTTGATCGTCCCGAACGAGGCGAAGGAGTTCAGACCGAACTTGGTCGAATCGGTCACCAGCACCACCCGGCGCGCCGCTGCGATCGCCGCCCGTTTGACGGCCGCCACGCTCAGATCCGGGCAGGTGAGCCCGTGCTTGAGGCTGATGCCGTTGGTGCCGAGGAAGGCGACATCGATTACCAGGTCACCGAGGATCCGACTGGTCAGCTCACCGGAGGCCGCGATCGACCGAGAGCGCACTGTGCCACCGAGCAGCACGACCGTGATCAACGGGTGCGCATGGGTGCTCAAGACGACCGGCACGGACGCGGTCACCACCGTCAGATGATGGGACGGGTTCAATGCCTTGGCCACATAGCCCGCCGTCGAGCCCTCGTCGAGGAAGACCGTCTCGGCGTCGTGGATCTCCTCGACGGCTCGACGCGCGATCCGCGCCTTCTCCTCGGGATTGCGGGCGCGACGGCTGCCCACGTCGCCCTCGAACTCGATCCGGTCGGCCGGCAACGCACCGCCGTGCACCCTGGTGATCAGGCCCTGGACCTCCAATTCGGCGAGATCGCGCCGTACGGTCTCCTGGGCGACCTGCAACTGCGCGGCCAGGTCGAGAACGCTGACCCGCCCGGACTCTCGGGTGAGCTCGACAATCCGTTGGCGCCGCTCCAGTGCGTGAATGAGAACCTCCAGCCTTTCGTGCCCGCCGACAATTTCACCGCATCTGGCGGATCGGCGACCTGGAACGGAACCATATTCGGGCAGTGACTTGGGCATTCCGGGGGCGGGATCGGGCAGGTATCACGCCTCTCCGGCGGTGAGGTCCGCGTACGGGTGCCCGAACGGGCCGACGACTCGGGCTCGAATCGGGCAGCAACCGGAACCACCGAACCCTCGACGCCACCGGGTGCGGATGGCAATGTCCAAGATCGTTCGACCCACGACACTCGACCCAAAGAGGGGACTCATTCGGTGGTCACTCACTCCAATCCTGCCCAAGCTGGGCCGACACCAGAAGACTCTGCTCGAGCGACTGCGGCGGAACCGCGGCAGGTGGCGTTCAAGGCGGTCGGGGTGAAGAAGCACTATCCGGGTGTGAAGGCGTTGGACGGCGTCGAGCTGGAGGGCTACGCCGGCAGCGTGTTGGGGATCTGCGGTGCCAACGGCGCCGGCAAGTCCACTTTCGCGAAGCTACTGGCCGGGGTTCAGACGCCCACCGACGGGGTGATCAACGTGACGGGGTATCCGCATCCGGTGCGCAACGCCGCCGAGGCCGAGCAGGCCGGGGTGCTGATGATGCACCAGGAGCCGTTGATCATCGACGACTTCACCGTTGGGGAGAACGTCTGGCTCTACAAGCTCCGGGCCGGCAAGGACATCCGGCCGTGGGCGGTCAAGCAGGAGACCAACGACAAGCGCACCCGTGAGGTACTGCGCGGTGTCGGTCTGGGGCATCTGAGCACTCGGGATCTGGCCAAGGATCTCGGTCCGGGTCAGCGTCAGATGCTCTCGCTCAGCCGGGCCGCGGTCACCACGCACAAGATCATGATCTTGGACGAGACCACCGCCTCGACCAGCGAGGAGCATTTCAACGACATCCTCGAACTGGTGGCGCGGGAGAAGGCGGCCGGCACCTCGATCATCTTCGTGTCGCACCGGTTGAACGAGGTGTTCGCGATGTGTGACCGGATCGCGGTGCTCCGCAACGGGAAACTGGTCAAGGTGCTGGAGGCGGCGGACACCGACGCCGACGAGATCACCACATTGATGATCGGGCAGGCGTTGAAAGCGCTCGACCGGCCCGCTGCCGTCCAGACCTCCGGCGCCGCACCGGTGCTGGAAGTCCGCGACCTGCACGGCGGCACGGCGCGGGGCGTCTCGTTCGATGTCAATCCGGGCGAGATCCTCGGCTTGTACGGGTTGGTCGGCAGCGGCCGCTCCTCGGTGGCAAGAACGATCACCGGGCAGCGCAAGGCGGCCGGCGGCACCATCAAGCTGCACGGGACCGACGTCAACCTGCCGACGCCGACCGCTGCCGTCGCCAAGCGGATCGCTTATCTGACCGAGGACCGGCGCCTCGAAGGCTTCGTCAAGGACTTCGACAACGGCCAGAACATGAGCCTGGTCGCGCTGCCGAAGATGTCGACCGCCGGCGTCGTCCGGTCGGCCGAGGAGAAGAAGCGGGTCCGCGAGCTGATCGGGGAATACCAGGTCAAGGGCGGCACCACCACCTACACGAGCACGCTCAGCGGCGGCAACCAGCAGAAGGTCGTGGTCGCCAAATGGCTGGAGACCGACCCGGACTTCGTGGTGCTGGACGAGCCGACCAAGGGCATCGACGTCGGCGCCCGCGCCAACATCTACGAGATCATCCACGGCGTGGCCGCCCGTGGGAAGGGCGTGCTGGTGGTGTCCAGCGAAGCCGAGGAACTGCTGTCCCTGTGCCACCGGATCCTGGTGATGCGCAACGGGCAGGTCGTCGGCGAGTTCGACCCGGAGCAGGCCGACACCGACGACCTCATTCGCACCGCTCTCACCCACGTCGACTGACCCCGTCGGCTGGACCTCAGGTCAGCTGAGCCCGTGTCGGTTCATCCCGAACACCCGCTGACCTCACTCTTCCAACGAAGCAAGGAGCCATGTCTCAGATGAGCACGACAACCACCACCCCACCGCCGGTTCACCACTACGAGGAGAACTTCTCCCGCAGTCACGCGCTGGTCAGCTGGCTCAAGGGCCAGTACGCGCTCGGCATCCTCGCCGCCCTGCTGGTGATCGCGACCATCACCCGCGGCAGCATCTTCTGGGGCGCGACCAACATGACCAACCTGCTGCTGCAGATGTCGATCATCGGCGTCGTGGTGCTGGCCCAGCTGATCGTGGTGCTGACCGGCGGTATCGACATCAGCGTCGGCTCGGCCCTGGGACTGGCCGCGGTGGTCGCCGCCGGACTGTTCGGCGGACCCTCGGTGCTGCTCGGCCTGCTGGTCGCGCTCGTCATCGGCGGCATCATCGGCGCCACCAATGGCTGGCTGGTCGCCTTCCGCGGCCTGGAGCCGTTCATCGTCACGCTGGGCATGCTGGCCCTCGCCCGCGGTTTGGTCTACGCGTATGGCAGTGGCATCCCGATCACTCCCGGCGCCGCAGCGACGTACGCGAATCTCGGCCAGACCACCATCGTGGGCATCCCGCTGCTGGCCCTGGTCTGGCTGGCCGCGGTCGCGCTGATCGCGTTCCTGCTCTACCGCACCGTCTGGGGGCGCCGGGTCTATGCGATCGGCTCGAACAAGGAGGCCGCTCGCAGCTCGGGCATTCCGGTCACCGCGACCCTGTGGTCGGTCTACATCCTGGCCGGGCTCCTGGTCGGTCTCGGCGGCTGGATGTTCCTCTGCCGGTTCGCCAGCGGCACGCCGAGCGCGGGCAACCTGATGGAGCTCGAGGCCATCGCGGCGGTCGTCATCGGCGGCGCGCGCCTGTCAGGTGGTCACGGCAAGGTCTTCGGCGCGGTCGTCGGCACGGTCATCTTCGCCGTGATCGCGAACCTGCTGTCTTTGCTGAACATCTCCACCTTCCTGCAGGACGCCTTCCGCGGCGCCCTCATCCTCGTCGCGGTGACCTTGGCCACCGTGCAGTTCGTGCGGCGCAAGGCCGACGCGTCCGGCTCGGCCAAGTAGGCCCAGATCAGGACCTCGGATCAGGACCCCCGATCAGGACCCCCCTGGCTCAGGACATTTGAGGAGACAAGATGAGGTCGACCACCAAGGGCCGCCGTGCGCTCGTCGTCGCAGCGGCCGCGGTGATCTTGACCACCGTGAGCGCGTGCGGGCAGATCTACCCGTCCAGCGAGCCCGCCCAGGGTCCCGCCGGCGGCGTCCAGACCGACCGCAGCAACGTGGTCATCGGGTTCGCCCAGCAACAGCTGCAGGCGCCGTACTTCTCGGCCATGCAGGTGCAGGCGGAGAACATCGCCGGGGAGGAGGGCGTCAAGCTGCTCTTCCAGGCCGCCAACAAGGATCCGGTGATCCAGTCGAACCAGATGCAGGCGATGATGGCCCAGGGCGCCAACGTCTTGATCATGAACGCCACCAGCCCCAAGGGGCAGGTGGAGACGATGACCCAGATCTCGTCCAAGATCCCGGTGATCTACATCGACACCAGCGTCCCGGGCACCGGCACCACCAGCGTCCAGTCCGACAACCTGGCCATCGGTCGGGAGTCGGGCAAGCTCACCGCCAAGCGCTTCAAGGAGCTGGGCAAGGACAGCATCAAGCTGGTGATCATCACCGGTCCCGCGACCGACGAGGTCGTCGGCCCGAACCGTCGTCAGGGATTCCTCGACGGCTTGACCGAAGGCGGCGTGAAGTACGAGATCGGCAGCGAGCAGAACGGGGAGTACCAGCAGGACAAGGGCCAGGTGGCGGCGGAGAACATGCTCGCGGCCAACCCGGACACCGACCTCGTGCTCGGGCTCAACGACGCGATGGCGTTGGGCGCCTACAACGTGATCCGCGGCAAGGCGCAGTACGACGACGTCTACATCGCCGCCTCGGCCGACGGACAGCGGGAGGCGCTGGAGCTGATCAAGCGGGACGGCTGCAAGGGGCGCTACATCTCCACCGGTCTGAACTCCCCCGATCTGGCGACCAAGGATGCGATGCGGATCGCCATCGACATCGCGACCGGGGTCAAGAAGCCGACCGATTTCCCGCCGGAGTCATTCACCCTCGCCGTCGGCATCGGCTGCGAGAACGTCGATGAGTTCTACGACCCGAACAGCATCTTCTGATCACTCGTCGACGCTGTTCGGCCAGCAAGGGGTCCCGTCACCGACGGGGCCCTTTGTGCCGTTTGCGGCCCTTGTGCCGTTTGTGGCCCGCGGGCGCCATCCCACGTGGCCTTCGCACGCCCCGCGATCGTCTGTGGCCCCTGGGCGCCATCCGTACGCGATCCCCGCACGCCCCGCGATCGTCTGTGGCCCCTGGGCGCGAAACGAACCTGGCCCGCGCCCAATCCGCGATCGTTTGTGGCCCTGGGGCGCCAGCCGTACGGATCAGTGGGTGCTGATCGCCCGATAGCGGCCACGGAGGAAGGGCGTCAGGTCAGAGTCGTCCGGCACGGCGATGTCGATCGCGTACGTGAGCTCCTCGCCGTCGATCCCGAACCGGTGCACCGCCCTCCCCTGTTCGCTGGCCTTGCTCAAGACCAGCTCGCCGTCCCGCCAGCCACCGGTGGCGACCGCGGGCGGTTCGGCGTACGAGTCGAACAGCCACCAGGACACCTCGAGGGCTGGATCGACCAGGAACACCCCGTGCGCGTAGAACTCCGACCCATCCGCGCGCACCTGGCGATAGTCGGACACCATCGCTGACCCACCGACCTCGGCCCGGAAGCTCAGGATGGCCCGAGCCGTTGTCGCCGGGCCCCAAGGTGACGCGGACTGCTCCTCCACGCCCTGCCAATGGCCGAACAACGGTGCGAACACCTCGATGACCCTCACCCGCCCCACGCTATCGGGACACCTCCCCGCCACCCCGATCCCCCACTTCGCACCGTTTCCTGCGACTTCGCACCACGCGTGCTTGGTGCGGAGTAGCAGGAAATGGTGCGAAGTCGGAAATGGGATGGTGGGGCAACGCGGGGAGAGCGGCAGCGGGCGGGAGAGCGGGAGAGAGTGGCAGGGCCCCGAGAGCACGGAACTCGCGGGGCCCTGTCAGCGCCTAGCCTCCGGAGGTAAACCCGGAGGCGTCGATCGAACTCAGCGGTAGTCGCCGAGGTCGAACTCCTCCAGCGGCACGGCCGCACCGGAGCCGGAGCCGAAGTCGTAGTCGAACTGGTCGTAGCCGACCATCGAGTACGCCTGTGCCCGCGCCTCCGCGGTCGGCTCGACCCGGATGTTGCGGTACCGCTCCAGGCCGGTGCCGGCCGGGATCAGCTTGCCGAGGATGACGTTCTCCTTCAGACCCAGCAGGCTGTCGGACTTGCCGTGGATGGCCGCGTCCGTCAACACCTTGGTGGTCTCCTGGAACGACGCCGCCGACAGCCACGACTCGGTGGCCAGCGATGCCTTGGTGATGCCCATCAGCACCGGACGACCCGAGGCGGGGGTGCCGCCCTCGGCGACGACCTGGCGGTTGGCGGCCTCGTACGAGAGCCGATCGACCAGGTCGCCAGCGAGCAGGTTGGAGTCGCCGGACTCGATCACGGTCACCCGGCGCAACATCTGCCGGATGATGATCTCGATGTGCTTGTCGTGGATCGGCGCACCCTGGGTCCGGTAGACCGACTGCACCTCGTCGACCAAGTGCTCCTGCACCCGCCGCACACCCAGCACCCGCAGGACGTCCTGCGGATCCGGCGTACCCGCCGTGAGCTGCTGACCAGCCGTCACCCGGTCGCCGTCCTCGACCAGCAGTCGAGCCCGGCGGCTGACGGTGAACTCGGCCGGCTCCGAACCGTCGTCGGGGGTGACGATGATCTTCTTCAGTCGGTCGGAGTCCTCGATCACCACGCGCCCGGCAGCCTCCGAGATCGGCGCCTTGCCCTTGGGCTGACGGGCCTCGAACAACTCCTGGACACGCGGCAGACCCTGGGTGATGTCGTCACCGGCCACACCACCGGTGTGGAAGGTACGCATCGTCAGCTGGGTGCCGGGCTCGCCGATCGACTGCGCGGCGACGATACCCACGGCCTCGCCCACGTCGACGATCTTGCCGGTGGCCAGTGAGCGCCCGTAGCACATGGCACAGGTGCCGCTGGTCGACTCGCAGGTCAACACGCTGCGCACCTTGACCTGACGCACCCCGGCCTCGACCAGCAGACCGATGTTCACGTCGCCCAGATCCACCCCGGCAGCAAGGAGCACCTCACCGTCGGGACCGATCACGTCGGTGGCCAGCGTCCGGGCGTACACGGCGGTCTCGACGTGCTCCTCCAGCACGAGGTGACCGTCCTCACCGGAGGCGATGGTCTTGGTCAGACCCCGCTCGGTGCCGCAGTCCTCCTCGCGGATGATCACGTCCTGCGCCACGTCGACCAGACGACGGGTCAGATAGCCGGAGTCCGCCGTCCGCAGCGCGGTGTCGGCCTGGCCCTTACGACCACCGTGAGTGGAGATGAAGTACTCCAGCACCGACAGACCCTCGCGGAAGTTCGACTTGATCGGCCGCGCGATGATCTCGCCCTTCGGGTTCACCACCAGTCCACGCATGGCGGCGATCTGGCGCATCTGCACCATGTTCCCGCGGGCACCGGAGTGAACCATCATGTAGATCGGGTTGGTCTTGGAGAAGTTGGCCTCCATCGCCGTCCCGAGCCGGCTGGTCGCGTCGGTCCAGATCTCGATCAGTTCCTGGCGCCGCTCGTCCTCGGTGATCAGACCGCGCTCGTACTGCCGGTCGATCTTGCTCGCCCGGTCCTCGTAGCCCGACAGGATCTCGGCCTTGTTGGCCGGGGTGCTGACGTCGCCGATGGACACGGTGACACCGGAGCGGGTGGCCCAGTGGAAGCCCAGGTCCTTCAGGGCGTCCAGGGTGTGCGCCACGTCTACCTTGGGGTAGCGCTCGGCGAGGTCGTTGACGATCTGACCCAGCTGCTTCTTGCCCACCTCGTAGTCGACGTACGGATAGTCCGCCGGCAACGCCTCGTTGAACAGGGCCCGGCCGAGCGTGGTCTCCAGCAGGATCGTCCCGTTCGGGTTCAGCTCCCGATCGGCCGGCGGCACGATGTCGTGCAGCCGCAGCTTGATCTTGGACTGGACGCTCAACTCATGGCGGTCGAAGGCCATCAGGGCCTCCGCCACCGAGCCGAACACCCGGCCCTCGCCCTCGGCGCCGTCGCGCTGCATGGTGAGGAAGTACATCCCGATGATCATGTCCTGGGTGGGCATGGTTACCGGCCGGCCGTCGGCAGGCTTGAGGATGTTGTTGGTCGACAGCATCAAGATCCGAGCCTCGGCCTGTGCCTCCGCGGACAGCGGCAGGTGGACCGCCATCTGGTCGCCGTCGAAGTCGGCGTTGAAGGCGGTGCAGACCAGCGGGTGGATCTGGATGGCCTTGCCCTCGATCAGCTGGGGCTCGAACGCCTGGATGCCCAGCCGGTGCAGCGTCGGTGCGCGGTTCAGCAGCACGGGATGCTCGGCGATGACCTCTTCGAGCACGTCCCAGACGACCGGCCGCTGCCGCTCCACCATCCGCTTGGCGGACTTGATGTTCTGGGCGTGGTTGAGGTCGTCCAGCCGCTTCATCACGAACGGCTTGAACAGCTCCAGCGCCATCGCCTTGGGCAGACCGCACTGGTGCAGCTTGAGCTGCGGGCCGACCACGATGACCGAACGGCCGGAGTAGTCGACGCGCTTGCCGAGCAGGTTCTGCCGGAACCGGCCCTGCTTGCCCTTGAGCATGTCGGAGATCGACTTGAGCGGACGGTTGCCCGGACCGGTGACCGGCCGGCCACGGCGGCCGTTGTCGAACAGCGAGTCGACGGCCTCCTGCAGCATCCGCTTCTCGTTGTTCACGATGATCTCGGGCGCACCGAGGTCGAGCAGCCGCTTCAGCCGGTTGTTCCGGTTGATCACCCGGCGATACAGGTCGTTCAGGTCGGAGGTGGCGAACCGGCCGCCGTCCAACTGCACCATCGGACGCAGGTCCGGCGGGATGACCGGGACGCAGTCGAGCACCATCCCGACGGGCGAGTTCTTGGTGGTCAGGAACGCCGAGACGACCTTGAGCCGCTTCAGGGCGCGGGTCTTGCGCTGGCCCTTGCCGGTGAGGATGGTCTCCTTCAGCGACGCGGCCTCGGCCTCGAGATCGAAGGTCTCCAGGCGACGCTTGATCGCAGCCGCGCCCATCGAGCCCTCGAAGTACTTGCCGAACCGGTTCTTCATCTCCCGGTAGAGCACCTCGTCGCCCTCGAGGTCTTGCACCTTGAGGTTCTTGAAGCGGTTCCAGACCGCGTCGAGCCGGTCCAGCTCACGCTGGGCGCGGTCGCGCAGCTGCTTGACTTCACGCTCGGCACCTTCGCGGACCTTGCGCTTGGCGTCGGCCTTCGCGCCCTCGGCCTCGAGGGTGGCGGTGTCCTCCTCCAGCTTCTTCATCCGGGTCTCGATGTCGGAGTCCCGACGACCCTCGAGCTGCTTGCGCTCGACGTCGATCTTGGCCTCCAGCGAGGACAGGTCGCGGTGCCGAGCCTCGTCGTCGACGCCGGTGATCATGTACGCCGCGAAGTAGATGACCTTCTCCAGGTCCTTCGGGGCGATGTCGAGCAGGTAGCCCAGCCGGCTGGGCACACCCTTGAAGTACCAGATGTGGGTCACCGGGGCGGCGAGCTCGATGTGACCCATCCGCTCGCGCCGAACCTTCGAGCGGGTGACCTCGACGCCACACCGCTCGCAGATGATGCCCTTGAAGCGCACCCGCTTGTACTTGCCGCAGTAGCACTCCCAGTCCCGGGTGGGACCGAAGATCTTCTCGCAGAACAGACCGTCACGCTCCGGCTTGAGCGTGCGGTAGTTGATCGTCTCCGGCTTCTTGACCTCACCGTGCGACCACTGACGGATCTCATCTGCCGTCGCCAGGCCGATGCGGATCTCGTCGAAGAAGTTCACGTCGAGCACTTGGTTATCTCTTCTCTTTAGTCACTCGTTGTTGCTTGTGATGCTCAGGACCGACCGCGGTCGGAGCCAGGAGTACGCGTACGGCCCCTGGCCCCGGCACGATCAGACTTCTTCGACGCCCAACGACTCGCCCGGCCGACGGGAGAGGTCGATGCCGAACTCCTCGCTGGCGCGGTAGTTGTCGTCGTCGGAGTCGCGCAGCTCGACCTCGGTGCCGTCGGAGGACAGCACCTCCACGTTCAGGCAGAGCGACTTCATCTCCTTGACCAGCACCTTGAAGGACTCAGGGATGCCGGGCTCGGGGATGTTCTCGCCCTTGACGATGGCCTCGTACACCTTCACGCGGCCGTGGATGTCGTCGGACTTGATGGTGAGCAGTTCCTGCAGGGCCCAGGCGGCGCCGTACGCCTCCAGTGCCCACACCTCCATCTCGCCGAACCGCTGGCCACCGAACTGTGCCTTACCGCCCAACGGCTGCTGGGTGATCATCGAGTACGGACCGGTGGAACGAGCGTGGATCTTGTCGTCGACCAGGTGGTGCAGCTTCAGCATGTAGATGTAGCCGACGCCGACCGGGGACGGGAACGGCTCACCGGAGCGGCCGTCGAACAGCCGGGCCTTGCCGTCGCCGTCGACCAGCTGGATGCCGTCGCGGTTGGGCAGCGAGTTGGTCAACAGACCGGTGATCTCCTCCTCGGTGGCACCGTCGAAGACGGGGGTCGCCAGCCGCTTGTCACCGTCGACATGGCCGAGGCCGATGCCGCGGAGCCGCTCGGCCCACTCACCCTCGACACCCTCGAGATCCCAGCCGGACTTGGCCACCCAGCCGAGGTGGGTCTCCAACACCTGGCCGACGTTCATCCGGCTCGGCACACCGAGCGGGTTGAGCACGATGTCGACCGGAGTGCCGTCCTCCAGGAACGGCATGTCCTCGATCGGCAGGATCTTGGAGATGACGCCCTTGTTGCCATGCCGGCCGGCCAGCTTGTCGCCGTTGGAGATCTTCCGCTTCTGGGCCACGTAGACCCGAACCAGCTGGTTGACCCCCGGCGCGAGCTCGTCGTCGGAGTCGCGGTCGAAGACGCGGACACCGATCACGGTGCCGGACTCGCCGTGCGGCACCTTCAGCGAGGTGTCGCGCACCTCGCGGGCCTTCTCACCGAAGATCGCGCGCAGCAGGCGCTCCTCCGGGGTCAGCTCGGTCTCGCCCTTCGGGGTGACCTTGCCGACCAGGATGTCGCCGGTGCTGACCTCCGCGCCGATCCGGATGATGCCGCGCTCGTCGAGATCGGCCAGCATCTCCTCGGAGACGTTCGGGATGTCCCGGGTGATCTCCTCGGCACCGAGCTTGGTGTCGCGGGCGTCGACCTCGTGCTCCTCGATGTGGATCGAGGTGAGCACGTCGTCCTGCACGAGGCGCTGCGACAGGATGATCGCGTCCTCGTAGTTGTGACCCTCCCACGGCATGAAAGCGACCAGCAGGTTGCGGCCGAGCGCCATCTCCGCGTCGTCGGTGCAGGGACCGTCGGCAAGCGGGCTGCCCTTCTCCACCCGCTGCCCGACCTCGACCAGCGGCCGCTGGTTGATGCAGGTGCCCTGGTTGGAGCGGCGGAACTTCGCCAGTCGGTACGTCTTGTAGGTGCCGTCGTCGTGCGCCACGTCGATCAGGTCGGCGGAGACCGAGGTCACCACGCCCGGATCGGTGGCGGTGGTCACGTCACCGGCATCGACCGCACCCCGGTACTCCATCCCGGTACCCACGAACGGGGCATCGGAACGGATCAGCGGCACGGCCTGTCGCTGCATGTTCGAGCCCATCAGCGCGCGGGAGGCGTCGTCGTGCTCGAGGAACGGGATCATCGCGGTGGCGACCGACACCATCTGACGCGGCGACACGTCCATGTAACCGACCTCGGACGAGGGAACCTCGTCGGTCTCGCCGTGCCGCTTGCGGACCAGCACGCGGTCGGTGGCGAAGGAGCCGTCGGCATTCAGCTTGGCGTTGGCCTGCGCGATGACGTATCGGTCCTCCTCGTCGGCGGTCAGGTAGTCCACCTGATCGGTGACCAGGCCGTCGACGACCCGGCGGTACGGCGTCTCGACGAAACCGAACGCGTTCACCCGGGCGAAGCTGGCCAACGAGCCGATCAGACCGATGTTCGGGCCTTCCGGCGTCTCGATCGGGCACATCCGGCCGTAGTGGCTGGTGTGCACGTCGCGCACCTCCATGCCCGCGCGGTCACGGGAGAGACCGCCCGGGCCCAGCGCCGAGAGGCGACGCTTGTGCGTCAGGCCGGCGACCGGGTTGGTCTGGTCCATGAACTGCGACAGCTGCGAGGTGCCGAAGAACTCCTTCAGCGCCGCGACCACCGGGCGGATGTTGATCAGGGTCTGCGGCGTGATCGCCTCGACGTCCTGAGTCGTCATCCGGTCGCGCACCACGCGCTCCATCCGGCCCAGGCCGGTGCGCAGCTGATTCTGGATCAGCTCGCCCACGGTCCGCAGCCGGCGGTTGCCGAAGTGGTCGATGTCGTCCTCTTCGACGATCAGCTCACCGCGCGGCGCCTCGAGGGTCTCCCGGCCCTCGTGCAGCGCGACCACGAAGCGGATCGCGGCGACGATGTCGTCGATGGTCAAGACCTGCTTGTCGAACGGTTCGTCCAGACCCAGCTTCTTGTTGATCTTGTAGCGACCGACCTTGGCCAGGTCGTACCGCTTCGGGTTGAAGAAGTAGTTCTCCAACAGCGCCTGCGCGGCCTCACGGGTCGGCGGCTCGCCTGGGCGGAGCTTGCGGTAGATGTCGAGCAGCGCCTCGTCCTGGGTGGAGGTGTGGTCCTTCTCCAGGGTGAGCCGCATCGACTCGTACTCCCCGAATTCCTCCAGGATCTGCGCGTCGGTCCAGCCGAGCGCCTTGAGCAGCACGGTGACGTTCTGCTTGCGCTTGCGGTCGAGTCGGACGCCGACCATGTCGCGCTTGTCGATCTCGAACTCCAGCCACGCACCGCGCGACGGGATCACCTTGCAGGTGAAGATGTCCTTGTCGGAGGTCTTGTCGGTGGTCTGCTCGAAGTAGACGCCGGGCGAACGAACGAGCTGGGAGACGACCACGCGCTCGGTGCCGTTGATGACGAAGGTGCCCTTGTCGGTCATCAGCGGGAAGTCGCCCATGAAGACCGTCTGGGACTTGATCTCGCCGGTCTCGTTGTTCATGAACTCGGCGGTGACGAACAGCGGCGCCGCGTACGTCACGTCGCGGTCCTTGCACTCGTCGACGGTGTTCTTCGGCGGCTCGAAGCGGTGGTCCCGGAAGGACAGCGACATGGTGCCGGAGAAGTCCTCGATCGGGGAGATCTCCTCGAAGATCTCCTCCAGACCGGACTTCGTGTTCACATCCGTACGGCCCTCCTCCAAGGCCAGCTCGACCCGGTCACGCCAGGCGGCGTTCCCGACGAGCCAATCGAAGGAATCGATCTGCAGATCCAGCAGGTCCGGGACCTCCATGGGCTCTGCGATCTTGGCGAAGGAGATACGACCGGTGGGAGAGACAGCGGGGCTATCAAGGGCGGTGCGCGAGGCGGCCAACAGTGGGTCCTTCCGAGACTCGCAGTGTGTCATGTTGTGGCTCTGCGCATGACAAACAGCCCGTGTCAAATGAAACGGGTCGTTGAAATGGCTAGGGCAAACCCCAACAGTACACAGAAGAGGGCGCGAAGTCAAGACTCAAAGCGCACGGCGGAGCAGAACAGGCAAATCACTTGCTGCTCGGGTGGAAGCATACTCATGATCTGGTCTTTGACAAGGAGGGATGAAGGTGTCGCGGCATTGTCGCGTTGCAGCGACCCCCAAGACCTGATCTGCTCGATCTTGTCGGCTTCGCTCGATCTACAGATAGAGCAAGACCGACAAGATCGAGCAGATCGTGGGTCGATAGCGTGGAGCGCCGGTCACAGAGAGAGGTCACCATGCAGCGCATCTGCGAGCTCATCCACGTACGGCCTGAGGCCATCGCCGAGTACAAGCGGATCCACGCCGAGGTCTGGCCGACCGTGCTGGCCCGACTGCGGGCCTCCAACATCACCAACTACTCCATCTATCTACGCGAGCCGGAGAACCTGCTGATCGCCTACTACGAGTACGTCGGCGACGACCTCGCCGCCGATCGGGCGGCGATCGCGGCCGACCCGGAGACGCAGCGCTGGTGGGTGATCGCCGATCCGATGCAGCAACCGCTGAGCTCGCTGCCGCCGGCCGAGGGATCCCAGGGCGGCGGCTGGTGGGCCTCGACCGAGGAGGTCTTCCACCTCAACTGACCCCACTCGCCTCCCAGGATCTGCTCGATCTTGTCGGCTTCGCACCATCTATAGATCGAGCGAGACCGACAAGATCGAGCGACACCGGGGTATGGGCAAGGGCTCAGGGGCGGGGCAGGGTGATCAGGGCGGTGGCGCCGGTGCCATCGGCGGCGGCACCCGGCAGCAGCCGCAACCGGCCGCCGGCTGCCTCAACCGCGGCAGTGGCCAGCCGCAGCCCGGCGTGCCCGGGTTCCTCGGTCAACTCCACGGGCCAGCCCTGGCCGTCGTCACTGACCAAGATGGTCACGATGCCCGGCCCTTGGTCCACCCGGACGGTCACGGTCTCCGCAGCGGCGTGCCGGACGGCATTGCGGAGCAGTTCCGCGACCACCGAGAGCAACAGCGCCCTGGTGCCCGGCGCCAGCTCCGGGTCGTCAGGTACCTGTACCGTCACCGCCGGCACTCCCTCACTCGTCCGAGTCAGCTCCGCCGCCAGGGCCTCCACCACCCCGGCAAGGTCGGTCGCCGCGACCACCGGACCGGCCAGCTCACCGAGTTTGCCGCGCAGCGCGGTGAGGTCCTCATCGGCCAAGGCGTGAGCCTGCTCCAGCAGCCGTCGATCGGCCGACTCCAACTGGTCGGCCCGGCCCAGCACCAGGTCGATGATCACGCCGGTGGTGGCCAGATGCTGCACCAGGCCGTCGTGCAGCCACCGCGCCAGACTCGTTCGCTCCGCCTCGGAGGCCTCCAGCGCCGCCCGCACCAGTTCGCTGCGATCCGCCTCGATCCGCGACACCCGCCGGGCGAGCCGGACGGCCAGCGGCAGGGTCGCGGCACTCAGCACCAGGAGTCCGGCCAGCGACACCGGAAGTGCATGGGCGAGCACCACCCGGGTGGTCGCGGCCACGCTGGCCGGCACATAGACCTCGAGTCGCAACTGCGTACCGGCCCGATCGGTGAACGCACGATAGACCTCGAGCAGCCGGTCAGCCTGGTCGTTCTCGTACCGGTGCTCGGGCGTCTGCGGCACCATGGCCACGACCGTCGGCTGTGCCGCCATCCGCGCCGCGAGCTCGGGATCGTACGGCCGGCGGTCTCCTTCCACTGCCGGCACGTCGGAGTAGATGACGACCGCCTCGTCGCCCTCGACCCGCCACACCTTGACCCGGTAGAGCACCCCACTGGACAGGAACGGGTGGAACAACTCGGTCAACGCAGCACGGTCGACCGTCGCCTCGGGCCCCAGGTCAGCCTCGGACAGCGGCCCGAGGACGACATCGGTCACCGCCAGCCCGGTCTGCCCGGCCATCCGGAACGCCTCACCGCGCGCGAACACCCAACTCGCGCCCGCGACCAGCACCGTGACCAAGATCAGCGCGCCCGTCACCGTGAGCAGATGGACGGTGACCGCGCGGCGCACGGTTCCCGGGGCCCCCGAACTGCCTGGCACCGGCGTCGAGCCGGAACGGGCGGCTCTCACCGAGCTCACCGGCCGTCGAGACGGACGAGCCCCAACTGGGCCGCGTTGACGATCGCCTCCAGCTGACTGTGCGCGCCCAGCTTGGCCAGCAGGGCGCGTACGTGGTCGCGCACCGTGTAGACCGACAATCCCATCTGGCGCGCGATCCCCCGCACGTCCAGCCCGACGGCAAGCAGACCCAGCACCTCGTGCTCGCGGGCCGTCAGCCCGGGTCGGCCCGCCGCCTGCGCTTCCCAGCGTTGCGCCGGCACCTCCCCGCCTCTCAGGGCAGCCACCACCGCGGTCAGACTGACCTCCTTGGCCAACAAGGCGACCGCTCCCAGGGCCAGTGCCTCGCGCTTCAGGTCCGGCCGGGGATGGGCACTGATCATCACCACCCGACACGTCGGATCTGCGGCGAGCAGCGGCGCGATCAGCTCCAGTCCCGAGCCATCGGGCAGGCAGACATCGACCAAAGCCCCATTCACCGGAGTGCTCATCAGCCGGGTCCGGGCCTCGGTGAGGGTGTGGGCAACCTCGGCGCAGGCAACTCCGTGCCGTCCATCCAATCCGTACGCGAGCGCGTCGCACCAGACCCGATGGTCGTCCACGACCAGCACCTGCCGTATCCGCGCGGCGGTGCTGCCGACCGCTCCTCCGACTGGCGTCACCCCCCGAATTCTAGGGAGAAGGAGGCGAGCGAGCCAAGGCTAGCCTAATTTCGCCCCGCTGCCCGGGGCCCATCGTCACTCGACTCATCACTCGATCGTCAGGAACCACCATGCCCATCACTCATCGGCTCATCAGTCGCCGCCGCCTGGCCGCACTCGGCCTGGCCACCGTCCTCAGCGCGACCTTGGTCGGCTGCTCAGACGCCAGCGAGTCCGCCGGGGAAGGCGCCTCGCCCTCGGCGTCGGCACCGCAGACCGTGGTGCTCTATTCCGGCCGCTCCGAGGAGCTCGTCGGACCGCTGATCGAGAAGTTCGAGGCGGCCACCGGTATCACCGTCGAGACCCGGTACGGCAGCACCACCGAGATGGCGGCCCAGCTGCTGGAGGAGGGCGACAAGTCACCGGCGCAGGTGTTCCTCTCCCAGGACGCGGGCGCGCTCGGGGCGGTCGCCGACGCCGGTCTGTTCACCACCCTGCCGACCGAGGTGTCCGGCGCGGTCGATCCCAAGTACACCTCTCGGGACGGATCCTGGGTCGGGCTGACCGGCCGCGCACGGGTGATCGTCTACGACGGCCAGAAGCTGAAGGCCGACGAGGTGCCCGACGAGGTCACCGCCTTGACCGCCCCGGAATGGAAGGGCCGGGTCGGCATCGCGCCGACCAATGCCTCCTTCCAGGCGTTCGTCACCGCGCTGCGCGTCAGTGAGGGTGAGGCGGCCGCCGAGAAGTGGCTGACCGATCTGAAGGCCAACGACGTCAAGATCTTCGAGGGCAACGGCCAGATCCTGGAGGCCGTCAACACCGGCACCCTCGACACCGGCCTGATCAACCACTACTACTGGTTCGAGACCGCCTCCGAGGTCGGCGCGGACAAGATGCGCGCTCAGCTCAAGTACGGCAAGCCGGGCTCCACCAGCGCGCTGGTCAATGTGACCGGAGCCGGCGTGATGAAGGGCAACGAGGAGAACGCGGCCGCCAACGAGCTGGTCGCCTGGCTGGTCGGCAAGGATGCTCAGGCCTACTTCGTCGAGCAGACCTACGAGTATTCGCTGGTCCCGGGTGCGGCAGGACCGCAGGGTGCACCGGCCTTCGCCGACCTGCAGGGTCCGGATCTGGATCTGGCCGACCTGGCATCGCTGGAGGAGACCGTCGCCCTGCTGCAAAAGGTGCAGCTCGTCTAGGCGCGTCGGACCATCACCAGCCACCGACGCCAGCAGACCCGGGCCCGGCAACGCCCGGGTCTGCTGGCGTTGCTTGCCGTCTCAGCGACGGCACTCTGCTCGGTCCCGCTGGTCTACCTGGTGGTCCGGGTGGCCGCCGGCGGAACGGCCGCGATCGACCGCTGGCTGCTGCGCGAGCGCACCCTCGACCTGGCCCTCACCACGATCGGCCTGACGATGGCCGTGATCGCCGGCTCGGTCGCACTCGGCACCGCCACCGCGTGGGCCACGACCCGGGTCCGGCTCCCGTTGCCGGGTCTGTGGCTGGTGCTGGCGGCCTTGCCGCTCGCGGTGCCGTCGTACGTCTCCGCTTTTGCCTGGATCGCCACCATTCCCGGCCTGAACGGATTCTGGCCGCTCGTCGCCATCATGGTCCTGGCCTGTACGCCATACGTCACACTGCCGGTCAGCGCCGCCTTGCGGATGGCCGACACCCGCCAGCTGGATGCCGCCCGAACGCTGGGCTCGGGACCCGGCCGGACGTTCTGGACCGTCACGGTCCCGCAGATCGCCCCGGCGGCCGCGGCCGGTGCGCTGCTGGCCGGCCTGTACACGATCGCCGACTTCGGCGCCCCGGCCATGCTGCGCGTCCAGGTGCTCACCTGGGCGGTCCGCGCGACCTATCTGGTCTCCTTCGATCGCAATGCCGCCGCGGCACTGGCACTGGTGCTGGTCGCGCTGGCGCTGCTGCTCACCGTGGCTGAGCTGACCGCCCGCCGGGGCGCCGGACGCCGCCGGCCGTCGAGCAATGCGCCGCGGCCCAGTCCTCGCCCGGTCCCGCGCGGCACGGCGATCCTGATCATGATCGGGCTCGCCGCGGTGGCCGCCGGCGCGGTCGGGGTTCCGCTGGCCGCGCTGCTCCGCCGGCTGCTGCTCGCCGGCGGCACTGTCGGGGCCCTCGACTGGGACCGGCTGACCAACAGCGCCGTGACGACCCTCGGACTCGGGATCGCCGGGGCCGTCGCCGCCACGGCGTTCGCACTGCCGCTGGCCGCCCTGGCTGCGCGCTATCCGGGACGACTGGCCGAGACCCTGCAGGTGCTGGCCTTTCTCGGACACGGGCTGCCGGCGATCGTCGTCGGTCTCGCCCTGGTCTTCACCACCTTGGCGCTGGCGCCGTTTGCCTACCAGTCGTACGCCGCGCTGGTGTTCGCGTACGTCGTGCTGTTCGTGCCGAAGTCGCTGGCCGCCTCTCGGAGCGCGTTGGAGAACGTGTCCCCCACCTTGGATCTGGTGGCGCAGACGCTCGGCCGGTCCCGCCGGCGGGCCTTCTGGGAGGTCACCGTGCGGCTGGCCTGGCCCGGCGTCGCAGCCGGTGCCCTGCTGGTGATGCTGACCGTGATGAAGGAGCTGCCGGCCACCCTGATGCTGCGTCCGACCGGCAGCGCCACGCTGGCCACTGATCTGTGGGATCGGACGGCCATCGCCCGCTATGGGGCCGCGACCCCGTACGCAATCGCACTGGTCGTCTTGGCCGCGCTGCCTGCGTGGCTGCTCTCGGATCGGCCGCGGCGCGAGCGAGTCGGCTCATGAGCGCGCTGCTGGTACGCGGGTTGTCCGCCGGCTACGGCGGACCGCCGGTGCTGCGGTCGATCGATCTGACGGTCGCCGACGGTGCCCTGGCCTGCCTGCTCGGTCCGAGTGGGAGCGGAAAGTCGACGCTGCTCCGCTGTCTGGCCGGACTGCTGCCGACCGAGTCCGGCACGGTGATGGCCGGAGGCCGCCGGCTGGACGACCTCCCACCGGAGCGGCGCAGGGTCGGACTGGTGCCGCAGGACGCCGCGCTGTTCACCCATCTCGACGTGGAGCGCAACGTCGGATACGGGCTGAACCGCCTCTCTCGACCAGAGCGCCGCGACCGGGTGGCCGAGCTGCTCGAGCTGACCGGTCTGACCGGCCTGCAGCGGCGGATGCCGTACGAGCTGTCCGGTGGCCAGCAGCAGCGAGTAGCGCTGGCTCGTGCCCTGGCGCCCCGACCGGAGCTGCTGCTGCTCGACGAGCCGTTCAGCGGTCTCGACCCGCAGTTGCGGGTCGAGCTGCGCGATCAGGTACGCGCGGTGTTGACCGAGCTGCGGACCACAGCGCTGCTGGTCAGTCACGATCGCGACGAAGCGCTGTCCACCGCCGACCAGGTGGTGGTGATGCGCGAGGGAGAGATCCGGCAGGCCGGCACTCCGGTGGAGATCTACCGGTATCCGGCCGACCCCTGGACCGGCCGGTTCGTCGGCGACGCGATCATCCTGTCCGGCGTGGCTGACGATGCCCACGTACGGTGTGCCCTCGGACGGCTTCCGGCCGTGGGGGATCACGGCGGCCCACCGTCCGGCCCGGTCACCGTCCTGCTGCGGCCCGAGCAGCTGCGACTTCGGCCGGCGACATCGGCGCCCGTTTCGACTCGTGGGCCGGTCGAGGTGACCGTCACCGCGGTCGCGTACCGGGGTCGCGACTGGCGGATCGACGCCCTCACCGACAGCGGTGAGTCCGTGCTCGCCTGGTGGCTGGACGACCCGGACGCCGCTGACGACCCCGGCGGAACCAGCACCCCAACCCCCGTCCCGGGCACGCGGCTCGCCGTCGACGTGTCCGGCCCGGCCCTGATCTTCGCCCCCAGGTCTTCCTCCTGATGTTGCTCGATCTTGTCGGCTTCGCTCGGGCTACAGATAGAGCAAGACCGACAAGATCGAGCAGATCCGGGGACGCGAGCCGAGGACGACGAAGGGCGCGGGACCCGTGCGGATCCCGCGCCCTTCGCGCGTCTGCTGGGCGTACGCCCGGCGTGACTTACTTGACGGCCACCGTGGCGCCGGCGCCCTCGAGGGCCTCCTTGGCCTTGGCAGCGGCCTCCTTGGTGACCTTCTCCAGGACGGCCTTGGGGGCGGCCTCCACCAGCTCCTTGGCCTCCTTCAGGCCCAGGCTGGTGAGCGAGCGCACCTCCTTGATGACCTGGATCTTCTTGTCACCGATGGACTCGAGGATGACGTCGACCTCGTCGCTCTCCTCCTCGGCCGGGGCGTCATCGCCACCGCCGGCGGCGGGGGCAGCGGCGGCCACGGCCACCGGAGCGGCGGCGGTGACGCCGAAGGTCTCCTCGAACTGCTTCACGAACTCGCTGAGCTCGATCAGCGTCAGCTCCTTGAAGGCGTCCAGGAGCTCGTCAGTGCTGAGCTTCGCCATGATTGGCGTTCCTTTCGTTCTGTTCTGCAGCGGTGCTGCGGATCACTGGTCCGCGGCGGCGTCGGCCGCCTCGGTGGTGGGTTCTGCAGCGGGTGCTGCTGATTCGCTCGCCTGGGCGGCGAGTTCCTCGTTGGTCGGCTCCTGGGTCTGCTCGGCAGGTGCACCTGCACCGGCGATGAGCGACGGGTTCTCCCCGGCTGCCTTCTCCAGTGCCGCGATGAGACGCGCGGCCTGGGACAGCGGGGCGGAGACGAGCGAGATGGCCTGCTGCAGGACACCCTGCATGCCGCCAGCGACCTTGGCCAGGAGCACCTCGCGGGACTCCAGATCGGCCAGCTTCTTCACCTCGTCGGCGCTGAGGGCCTTGCCCTCGAGTACGCCACCCTTGATCACCAGAAGCGGATTGGCCTTGGCGAAGTCACGCAGTCCCTTCGCGACGACGACCGGGTCGCCGTCGATGAAGGCGATCGCCGTCGGGCCGACGAGGAGATCCTCGACGCCCTCGACACCGGCCTGCTGGGCCGCGATCGTGGTCAGCGTGTTCTTCGACACGGCGTAGGTGGCATCGTCTCCGAGATTGCGCCGAAGCTCCTTCAGCGCCTTCACGGAGAGTCCGCGGTACTCGGTCAGCACAGCGCCCTGCGAGCTGGTGAACTTCTCCGCCAGCTCGGCGACCGCGGCTGCCTTGTCCGGCCTCGCCATACGTGTCCTCCACAACGTTCCGACTTCTGACGCACTACGGGCGTAGCGCTTCCGCGTCCCACCGGTCGAAAGTGAAGGGCCCAGAGAACAGAACGGCCCCGGTGCGCAGGCACACGGGGCGACATCGACGGGTACGGCTTCGGCCCCTGTCGGGAGCGTCGCACATCGTCGAGGACGATCATGTTCACCTGCGCGGGCCACCCCGATATTCGGGAGTCTTCGGATCGAGCCAGGCTCGAGTCAACCAGCGGTCTTCGGCGTCCAACATCGTACGCGACCAGACGCTGCGAGCCCAAATCGCCAACCCACAGGCCAAGGTCACGTACAGATCTCGAAGAAACGGAGGGAAATCTGACGGTTGGCACAGAATATCTCGGTTTGGTAACGTGCGAGCGCCGACGGGGTGGTGATGACGCCTTCCCTCAGCCTGTCACCGATACCAAGGGGAGATGCGTTCATGACCATCGTCAAGCGGGTCGCCGCTGGCACTGCCGTGTTCGCGCTGGCGTTCTCGGCTTTCGCCGGCACCGAGCTGCCTGCCCGGGCCGATGTCACGAAGCCCGCCGCACCGATCTCCGCTCTGCCTCAGAGCGGCGCCAGCCCGCAGCTGGTCGGCTCGGTCACCGCCGCCCAGGTCAGCCTTGTCAAGAAGAAAAAGAAGAAGAAGTCGAAGGGCGCCAAGGCGTTGGCCTTCGCCAAGAAGCAGCTGGGTGATCGCTACCGTTACGGCGGCACCGGCCCGGATGCCTGGGACTGTTCGGGTCTGACCCGCGGCGCCTGGAAGTCCGCAGGCAAGAAGATCCCTCGGACCTCCCAGGCTCAGTCGCGCTTCGGCAAGAAGGTGAAGAAGTCCAAGCTCAAGAAGGGCGACCTCGTCTTCTTCTACTCCGGCAAATCCCACGTCGGCATCTACGCCGGCAAGGGCAAGGTCATCCACGCCTCACGGCCCGGCAAGCCCGTGGCCTACATCAAGATGAAGTACATGCCGTACGCGGGAGCCCGCCGCCCGGGCTGACCGAAAGACCGGGTCTGCGGCATGCCCCCCATCAGCCGTACACCCGAGTGTGAGCGTCGCTCCGGCCGTCCCCCTTCTTGTGAGCCGGAGCGACGCTCACACGCTCACGAGAAGGTGAACCAGCGCTTCCGCCGGTGAGCACTAGGCTCCAGCCCGTGATCGAGTCCGAGCTGCCCCCTGGAATCCGGCCCGCCGAGGTCGACGATGTCGCCACCATTCATGACCTGATCTGCGACCTGGCCACGTACGAGCGGGCCCGCGATGAGGTCAAGGCGACCCCAGACCAGCTCCGGGCCGCGCTCTTCGGCCCGACCCCCGCCGCGTACGCCCTGGTCGCCGAGGTCGACGGACAGGTCGTCGGGTTCGCCCTCTACTTTCTCAGCTACTCCACCTGGGATGGCGTCCACGGGATCTATCTGGAGGACCTGTACGTCCGACCCGAGCAGCGTGGCAGCGGGCTGGGCACCGCGCTGCTGTCGTCCCTGGCCACGATCGCGGTGAACCGCGGCCATACCCGGGTGGAGTGGTCGGTGCTGAACTGGAACACTCCGTCGATCGAGTTCTATCGCAGTCTCGGGGCCGTCGCCATGGACGAGTGGACGAGGTACCGGCTCACCGACGAGGCCCTGGCCCAGCTGGCTGCTCGCTGACCGAAGTGGCTACTCGGCGAATCGGCTGAGCGCGATCGTGCCGCCGATGGCGCAGAGGAAGCCGGCCGCGGCGACCAGCGTACGGCCCTGCGCGATACCGTCACCGAACAACAGCAGACCGATGGTCGACGGAACGACCACTTGGATGACGAACGTGGTCGCCGCCACCACCGTGGCCTTGCCACGCTGTAGGGCGACCGCGAACAAGGCGATGCCGAGCGGTCCGTACGCGAGGATCGCCCACAGCAGCGGGTTGGTCAGCAGCTCGAGGCTGATCGGATCCGAGCTCATCGCGCGGGCGGATGTCGCCACCCCGCTGAACCCCAGTCCGGCGGCGATGGACAGCAACGCCACCGAGGCGCGTCCAGTCAGCTTGAATCCCAGCAGCCCGATCGTCAGGGGCACCAGGACCAGGCCGAGGATCAGCCAGTCCTGAGAGCGCGAGGTGGCGGCGGCCGCCGCCGGGCTCGCGCTGAGACTGAGCAACACCAGGCCGGTGACGAGGACGCCGAGCGCGCCCCAGTCCCGCCGGGCCAGATGCTCCCCGCGCAGCGCCGCGCCCACTGCAGTGACGCCCACGCTGGCGGCGATGATCGCCTCGACCAGGAACAGCGGCAGCTGTCGCAGGGCAACCACGCTGCCGACGAATCCGAGGGTGTCGAGGACCAGACCGGCCAGGTACGGCAGCTGCGCGAAGATCCCGAGCACCCCGCTGACCCCAGCAGCACTGGCAGCCCGTCGGGCGCCGACGGACTGCAGAACCGTCGCCACCCCGTAGGAGAGGCACGCCACGAAGGCGGCGACCCAGCTCACGACGAGCATGGACGAATCCGGAGTCTACGGGGTGGGGTCAGATCACAGGAGCCGGCCGACCGCGATCACTCGGCGTCAGGCTTGGTCTTGTTGGTGTCGACGGGGATGCCCGGCCCCATCGTGGTGGAGATGGTGGCCTTCTTCAGATAGCGACCCTTCGAGGCACTCGGCTTGAGCCGCAGCACCTCGTCCAGCGCGGCGAAGTAGTTCTGTGCGAGCTGCTCGGTCGAGAAGGACGCCTTGCCCACGATGAAATGCAGGTTGGCGTGCCGGTCGACCCGGAACTCGATCTTGCCGCCCTTGATGTCGGACACGGCCTTGGCCACGTCGACGGTCACGGTGCCGGTCTTCGGGTTCGGCATCAGGCCACGCGGACCGAGCACCCGGCCAAGCCGACCGACCTTGCCCATCAGGTCGGGGGTGGCGACGACCGCGTCGAAATCGAGGTAGCCGCCGAGCACCTTGGTGATCAGCTCGTCCGAGCCGACCTCGTCGGCGCCGGCTGCCTTGGCGGCCTCCGCGCGGTCACCGGTGGCGAAGACGAGGACCCGTGCCGTCTTGCCGGTGCCGTTGGGGAGGTTGACCGTGCCGCGGACCATCTGGTCCGCCTTGCGCGGGTCGACGCCCAGGCGGAAGGACACGTCGACGGTCTCGTCGAACTTGGCCTTCGTGTTGCTCTTGGCCAGCGTCAGTGCCTCGACCGGCGAGTAGAGCAATGTCCCGTCGATGGTCGCCTCTGCGGCCCGGTAGTTCTTGCTGCGCTTCATGTCTGGTTCCTTTCACCAGTTCTGGTTCAACGGGCAACGCATGCCCTCCCAGGTGAGTTGAGATGACTATTCAGTTGTAGTGGGTGCGAGTCTCTCTAGACTCCACCACCGCTTCTTGGACCCGGCCACCGCCGATTTTCGCGCCGCCGAGTTGAGGAGCGGCTTGGTGAAACACGCTTTTCGTTTCACCAAACGCGACGAAATCGGCGGGTAGAAGCGAAAATCGCAGCGAGCGGTAGCGAGCAATCAAACACAGGGGTCACGTTACGAATCCACGGTCACCACCATGTCTGACCAAGCCAACTACTCCGCGACCGTGACTCCCATGGAGCGGGCGGTGCCCTCGACGATCTTCATGGCGGCGTCGACGTCGTTGGCGTTCAGGTCGGGCAGCTTGGTGGTGGCGATGTCGCGGACCTGGTCGCGGCTGATCTTGCCGACCTTGTCACGATGCGGGACGCCGGAGCCCTTCTGGATCCCGGCGGCCTTCTTGATCAGCTCGGCGGCCGGCGGGGTCTTGGTGATGAAGGTGAACGAGCGGTCTTCGTAGATGGTGATCTCGACCGGGATCACGTTGCCACGCATGGGTTCGGTGGCCGCGTTGTAGGCCTTGCAGAACTCCATGATGTTGACGCCGTGCGGGCCGAGCGCCGTGCCGACCGGCGGCGCCGGGGTGGCAGCGCCGGCGTTCAGCGCCACCTTGACGAGGGCGGCGACCTTCTTCTTGGGAGGCATTGCTGTCTGGGTCCTTCTGTTGGGTTTGCGCCGGGCTTCCGGCGGGTGTGCGATGGTCAGGCTGGGCTGCCCAACCGGTCAATGGTACGTGAAACGGGCCGGTGCCTGCTCCGTACCGCCAGCGACCAGTCGCTCAGACCTTCTGGATCTGGGCGAACGTGAGGTCGACCGGGGTCTCGCGACCGAGGATCTCGACCAGCGCCTTGAGCCGCTGGGCATTGGCATTGATCTCGGTGATGGTGGCGTGCACGCCGGCGAACGGCCCGTCCACGACCATCACGGAGTCGCCGGCGGCGAAGTCTGCGACCTCGACCTTCTTCTTACGCCGGGTCGGACCCTCGGAGGTGGCGGTAGCCGCCGCGATGACCGCCGGGGCGAGCATCTTCTCGACCTCGTCCAGGCTCAGCGGCACCGGCTGGTTGGAGTGGCCTACGAAGCCGGTCACCGACGGCGTGTGCCGCACGGTCGACCAGGACTCGTCGGTCAGCTCCATCCGTACCAGCACGTAGCCCGGCAGCACCGTCCGGCGGATCTGCTTACGCTGTCCGTTGCGGATCTCGGTGACCTCTTCGGTCGGGACCACGATCTCGAAGATGTAGTCCTCCATGTTCAGCGAACTGACCCGGTTCTCCAGATTCTGCAGCACCCGGTTCTCCATGCCGGAGTAGGTGTGCACCACGTACCAGTCGCCGAGCTTGCTCCGCAGCTCGCTGCGGAAGGCCTCCAGCGCCACCTCGGCGGGGTCGGGCCCGTCCTCGGCGTCCTCGTCCTCGGGCTCCTCCTCGGCCTCGGCGGCACCGAGATCGATGTCGAAGTCGTCGTCGGACTCCTCCACGACGGACTCGCCGCCGAAGTCGAGGTTGATGTCGAGGTCGTCCTCGTCGCTGCGGGAGCTGAAGCCGCCGCCGAGATCGATGTCGAAGTCGTCGTCGCCACCGCTCACCTCGGCCGAGCCGAGATCGACCTCGGGCGTCGCGGAGCCTTCCGACTCATCAGCCGCAGGGCGCGGCGGTTCGGCCGAAAAGGTCTCAGACACGTGTATCTCTCCAGTTGCTAGGGGTGTGAGGAGGTGGTTAGGCGAAGATCCGGAAGATCCCGGCGCCGATGCCCAGGTCGAGCAGGCTGACGTACGCGATGATGAACAGGACGAAGATCAGCACCACCACGAAGTAGTTGCCCAACTGCGAGCCGGTGGGATAGACCACCTTGCGCAATTCGTCGATCGACTGCCGGATGAAGGTGATCGGCCCGGTCCGTTTCTGCGCCGGCGCGTCGTGCCGCTGCTTCGGCGTGGCCTTGCCCTTCTTGGCCTGCCCCGCAGACGATCCGGACTCCGACGCCTCCCTGGCAGACCGTGCGGCGCTTCCGGCGGTGACCAGCTCGCGTTCCGTCGAACTGTCCTCCGACTCGTCGTCCTCGGCCTCACCGATCTGATCGGCCAGCTCGGCGTTGGTCGGCTCGACCCCGCCTTCGGCGTCAGCCGGGGTGGCTTCGGCGTCCGGCTCGTCGGCCGGGTCCACCTTGTCGCCATCTGCCACGTCGTCGCCCTTCTCCTGCGGTCGTTCTGCACCCGCCCCGCCGGGCGTCGACGACGCCGCGACGGGCGGATCTGCAGGGCAAGAGGGACTTGAACCCCCAACCTTCGGTTTTGGAGACCGATGCTCTGCCAGTTGAGCTATTGCCCTTCGGCGCCGGATCCCTAGACCGTGCGTCCACCCTCCAATCTAGCCAATCCCGCGGCTGATCAAGGGCGCGCACCATCCTAGGTGTCCAGCACCAAGACCGAGAGTGTAGTCGGCCAGGAGGGTGGTGTCGAACGGCGGCCGTAGCGAGCAGGTGCCCGGGTGCGTGCCGCGCAAGGCGGAGGAGGAGTCGGATAGCGGGGTTCTATCCGCGACGACGACAACGCAGCGCGGTGCGTGCTCGGGTGCCGCGCAGTAGGTCGGCGCTCGACACCACCCTCCTAACGCGACGCGTCGAACCGGCTAACTCCACGACCCTTCGTCACGCGCTGGTCCGCTGCTCCACGGCGGCCAGTAGCACGCAGGTGCACAGACCCTCGATGGCGGCGGCGACATCGTCCGGGGAGGGGAAGGTCGGCGCGATCCGGATGTTGCGGTCGCGGGGGTCCCTGCCGTACGGGAAGGCGGCCCCGGCGCCGGTCATGGCGATGCCGGCCTGCTTGGCCAGCGCGACCACCCGAGTGGCGCAGCCGTCGGGCACATCCAGGCTGATGAAGTAGCCGCCTTCCGGCCGGGTCCACGTCGCCACCTGATAGCTGCCGAGCCGTTCCTCGAGAATGGTCTCCACCTGCTCGAACTTCGGCTCGATGATCGCCCGGTGCTTGCGCATCAGGGCGCGTACGCCATCGGCGCTGCCCAGATAACGGGCGTGCCGCAGATGGTTCAGCTTGTCCGGGCCGATGGTCCGCTTGCCGAGGTGCTTGAGATACCAGGTGACATTGGCCGGCGAGCTGGCGAAGAACGAGACCCCAGCTCCGGCGAAGGTGATCTTCGAGGTGGAGGCGAACACGAACACCCGGTTCGGGTTGCCGGCCTCGGTGGCCAGGCCCAGCACGTCGACGGCCGGGTTCTCATGGTCGGTGAGGTGGTGGACCGCGTACGCGTTGTCCCAGAAGATCCGGAAGTCGGGCGCCGCCGCGGGCATCGAGACCAGCTCGCGGGTGACCTCTTCGGTGTAGACGGCACCGTTCGGGTTGGCGTACGTCGGCACGATCCAGATGCCGCGGACGCTCGGGTCCTCGGCGACCCGCCGCTTGACCGTCTCCAGATCGGGGCCGTCGGATCCGAGCTCGACGGTCTCCATCGCGATGCCGTACTGCTCGCACAAGGCGAAATGCCGGTCATAGCCGGGCACTGGACAGAGGAAGGTGATCTCGTCCTGCACCCAGGGCCGCTCGGAGTCGACGGTGCCCTTGAGCAGGGAATAGACCAAGGTGTCGTGCATGATCGAGAGGCTGGCGTTGTCGCCGGCCACCAGCTGTGCCACCGGCACATTGAGCAGCTCGGCGAAGATCTCGCGGATCTCCGGCAGCCCCTGACCGCCACCGTAGTTGCGGACATCGGTGCCGTCGGCGGCCTTGAACTCCCCCTCACCCGGCAGGCTCAGCAGCTCATTGGACAGATCCAGCTGGGCCGGAGCCGGCTTCCCGCGGGTCAGATCGAGCTTCAGCCCCTTGCCCACCAGCGTGTCGTACGCAGTGGTCAGCTCGCCGTGCAACGCGGCGAGATCGGCGGAACTGAGATCGGACAGGCTCATTCAGGGCTTCCTTAGTCGATGGTCGATGAGCGCGCAGCGGCGTTCCGCTTGCGGTGGATCGGCGGCGCCTCGTTGTCGCCGGGTGCGATTCTACGGCCCAACTCGAACTGAAGTGCGGGTCCAGAATCCGAGATCACCCGGCCCGCAGATCCCACTTCGCACCAGCTGATGCGACCGCGCACCACGTACACGGGGTGCGCAGATGACCCGGTTGGTGCGGAGTGGGAATCGGGCCACACGACGTGGTGCGCAGATGACCCGGCTGGTGCGAAGTCGGAATGGGCAACCCGGCAAACAGGTCCGTGAGCGGGAAGAGGACGTGCCCGGCGCGCGGAGGAGCGATGAGCGAAGCCACGCCCGCGAGTGAAGCGAGCCGATTCAACAGAGTTCGTCGTCGCCAAGAGTGACGACGTAGCCGGTGAACGCTCGTCATCGTCGCGAACAGGCCCACCACATGGGCGCAGCGATGGCGCGGTCGTGCGCGACCCCCCGCACTCCGACCGCGCCCCACTCGCTGACGCGACACCTCCCCAGACCCGGGAGGCTCTAGTCACCGTGTCCGACACGGGCTTCAGCCAGTGGCAGCTCGATGAACGAGTAAGGCGAGCCTAACCTATGTTTCGAGGAGAGTCAACACCCATCGTCAGAAATTCTTCTGAGTCGCGAAGCTGGTGCAAAGTGTGGCGTACGCCACTAGGTTCGAGTCATGAGTGCGAACATCGCCCGCTGGCTCACCGACCGCGCCAGCTCCGAACCCGGACTGCCCGCCATCAAGCAGGGCGAGCACGTCCTCAACTATGCCGCGCTCGACGCGGCCGCGGCCCGGTGCGCCACTTTGCTCGCCGACCGCGGAGTGACCGCGGGGGACCGGGTCGCGCTGATCATGCCGAATGTCGCGTACTTCCCCATCGCCTACTACGCGATCCTGCGACTCGGCGCCATCGTGGTGCCGATGAACCCGCTGCTCAAGGCGGGTGAGATCGCCTACACCTGGCAGGACGCCGGAGTGAAGGTGGCGGTGGTGTTCGCGGTGTTCGCCGAGGAGGCCGGCAAGGCGGCCGAGGTGACCGGGACCGACCTGCTCGTCGTGGTGCCCGGCGAGTTCGAGCAAGCGCTGGCCGGTGCGGCCCCGACCGAGGCCGTGGCCGAGCGGACCGGCGAGGACACCGCGGTCATCCTCTACACCTCCGGCACGACCGGAAAGCCCAAGGGCGCCGAGTTGAGCCACGACAACCTCGGCAGCAACGTGCGCACCGATCTGGCTACCTTGATGCCGCTCGAGCCCGGCGACGTGGTGTTCGGCGGACTGCCCTTGTTCCACTCCTTCGGCCAGACCTGCGGCCTCAACGCCGCGATCGCCGCTGGCGCCTGCCTCACGCTGCTGCCGAAGTTCGACCCCGAGGAGGCGCTGCGGATCGTGGCCGCCGACGGCGTGACGGTGTTCCTCGGCGTGCCGACCATGTATGTCGGACTGCTTTCCGTGTCGGACCCCGGCAGATTCGACACCAGCAAGCTGCGACTGGCGGCGTCCGGTGGCGCCTCGCTGCCGGTGGAGGTGCTGTACGAGGCGCAGCGTCGATTCGGGTTCCAGCTACTGGAGGGGTATGGGCTGTCGGAGACCTCCCCGATCGCGTCCTTCAATCATCCGGATCGGCCGGCCAAGCCTGGCTCGGTGGGGACGCCGATCGCCGGTGTGGAGTTCCAGCTCTGGGATGCCGACGACACCGAGGTGGCCGACGGTGAGGTCGGCGAGATCGTGATCCGCGGCGAGAACGTGATGAAGGGCTACTGGAACAACCCGGACGCCACGACCGAGGCGATGCGCGGCGGTTGGTTCCACAGCGGCGACCTCGCGACCCGGGACGCGGACGGGTACTACTTCATCGTCGACCGCAAGAAGGACATGATCATCCGCAACGGGCTGAACGTGTATCCGCGAGAGATCGAGGAGGTCCTCTACACCCATCCGGCGGTCGCGGAGGCGGCAGTCTTCGGCGTGCCGGACGCCCTGCACGGCGAGGAGATCGCTGCGCTGGTGACCCTCAAGGAGGGCGCGGAGGCGACCGAGGAGGAGATCCGCGACCACGTGAAGGACCGGCTCGCGATCTACAAGTATCCGCGAATCGTCCGGTTCGGCACCCTGCCGAAGGGCCCCACCGGGAAGATCCTCAAGCGGGAGATCAAGCTCGACGCCTGAGCGTATGGGCGGATCGTGACATTCGTGCGGCTCAACGAGCTCCAGCGGCGCGACATGCCGCGTTGGCGGGGTTGAGCCGCGGAGTTGTCACACTTCCCGACTCTGACCCAGCTCCGCGATTGCGGTGGGCGGAGCTTCTGACTCTCCGGGTCTATCGGGGTGGGTGCGGGGGTTTGGTCGGTGGTTCTCGAGTGAGTGCGCACTCACTGGTGCGCCGTGGTTGCTTCGCGTGAAATGAAGCAACCACAGGGCACCAGTCGATGACCTCGCCGGGTGGGCTGAGGTCGTCAGAACGCTTCCCGGACGTGTCCGGTCGGGTGTGCTCACAAGAAGCAGCCCACTAGCACGGGCTCCGGCACCAAGGTGATGCCGAACTGTTGCACGACGCCGGAGCGGACCTCGCGGGCCAGCTCCAGCACATCGGAAGCGCTCGCGCCGCCCCGGTTGGTCACGGCCAGCGTGTGTTTCGTCGACAATGTGGCTCGGCCCGTGCCGATCTCGGTGCCGAACCCCTTGCCGAAGCCGGCGTGCTCGATCAGCCAGGCGGCACTGGTCTTGACCCGCCCGTCCGGCTGGTCATAACGCGGCGCCTCCATTGGCAGCTGGGCCGCCTCGGCGGACGTCAGGATCGGGTTGGTGAAGAAGGAGCCGGCACTCCAGGTGTCATGGTCGCCGGCATCCAGCACCATGCCTTTGCCGGCCCGCAGCCGGAGCACCGAGGCACGGACCTCGCTCGCCGGCACCCGGGTGCCTACGGCCACGCCCAGCGTCCGGGCCAGTTCGGCATAGCGGACCGGCGCCGACAGCGCGCCCAGGGAGAACTGGAAGGTCACTTCCAGCACCAGATAGCGATCCGGCTCGGCCTTGAACCGTGACCAGCGGTAGCCGAAGCCGCAGTCAGCAACCGAGAAGGTGGTCTGGCGCCGGGCGACCCGATCCCAGGTCCGGACGCTGGCGATGGTCTGGGAGACCTCGGCGCCGTAGGCCCCGACGTTCTGGATCGGGGTGGCGCCGACCAAGCCGGGGATGCCGGACAAGGCCTCGACGCCGCTCCATTCCTGTTCGACCGCGCGCGCGACGAACCCGTCCCAGTCCTCCCCTGCGGCAACCCGGACCGTTGCCCCGCTGCAGGTGGAGACGTCCGCATCGATCCCGCGCGTGGCAATCCGGACCACCGTGCCGTCGAATCCCTCGTCGCCGATCAGCACATTGGATCCGCCACCGAGCACCAGCACCGGTTCCCCGGTCTCGTCGGCGGCCCGAACGGCATCGATCAGGTCGGCCTCGCTGCCGGCGGTGATCATGGTCCGGGCCGGTCCCCCGACCCGCAGCGTGGTGACCTCGGCGAGGGTGCCCGCGAGACTCACCTATGCCCCGAGATCCACGACAGCCCCGAGGTCCACGACGGCCCGAGCTGCGCCGAGGACCTTGACCTCATCGGCGACCGCCTCGATGGCGATAGTGACCTCCGACCCGTCGATCGACTGAACGACCCCGTTGAAGACGACCTCGGCACCTTCGGCGTCGTCCGGCACCACGACCGGCTTGGTGAACCGGACGAAGTAGGAGCGCACCCGCGCCGGATCGCCGACCCAGTCGGTCACCAGCCGTAGCGCGCTGCCCATCGTCAGCATGCCGTGCGCGATCACACCGGGCAGGCCGACCTGGGCGGCGTAGAAGTTCGAATAGTGGATCGGGTTGAAGTCGGTGGACGCACCGGCATAGCGGACCAGCGTCTCCCGGGTGAAGTGGACGCTCAGACTCGGCAACCGGTCCCCGACGCTGACCTGGGCAATGTCCAGCTCACTCATGAGTCCCCCTCGTGGGCGTGGAAGAAGGTCGCCGCAGCAGTGCAGATCAGCTCGCCGTCCAGGGTCTCCACTTCGACGGAGGAGGAGATGATGTCGGAGGCACCACGGTTGCGTACCCGGTCGATGGTCAAGGTGGCCTGCACCGTGTCACCGGGGCGCAGCGGGCGCTGGTAGGTGAACCGCTGATCGCCGTGCACGATCCGGCGCAGCGCCAGCCCGAGCTCAGGGTCGTCGAACATCGACTCCCACGCCGCCGACGAGATCACCGCGACGAAGGTCGGCGGCGCGATCGGGTCAGCACCGAAGTAGGCGGGATTGTCGTCGCCGAGAGCACGAGCGAACTCGGCGATCTTGGCTGCCGAGACCTCGTACGGTGCGGTCGGCGGGTAGCGACGACCGGCATGGTCGGCGGTGATGGGCATGAGGCAACGTTAGTCCAGATCGAACCGGCGCTCCGTTCACGGCCGCTCACGACGGGCTCGCTCGCTAACGCTCGCTCGATCCGGCTCGGGCTCGATTCAGGGACGCCCGATGGCGCTCGGCCACCAGGGGGGCGAGGAGGGTGCCGAGGGGGTCGGCCAGTCGCCAGCCGGCGGCGGTCACTGCGGTGGCGATGGCGTCGAGCAGCAGTCCGGGAGCGACGAACAACGGCACCACGGTGCCGGCCGGGACGGCCCATTCGGCGAGCACGTCCGTGGCCTGGGGGTCGGTGGTCCCGAAACCGGCCCGTACCGGCGCGCCACGGCGGGCGGACAATCGGTCGGCAAGGTCGGCGACCGCAGCATTGGCGGCAGCCCGCGAGGAGCCCACGGCATAGAGCAGCACCGGCTCGTCGTCTCCGGTGCCTGCGGCGGCCAGCCGCTGAGCCACCACCTCGAGGACGTCGTCAGCCGTGCCGAGCACCGGAGCGATGGTGAACCGAACTCCCGAAACCTCAGTAGCGCGAGCGACCGCGGCCGGCACGTCGATCCGGGCATGGAACGCCTCGGTGAACAGCAAGGGGACCACCACCGCCGTACGCTCCCCCGCCGCTGCCAGCATCACTGCGACGGCATCCAGATCCGGTGAGGTGAGGTCCAGGTACGCCGGGTAGGTCGCCACACCGGTCTGGACGGCGACCTCCGCCAGCAGGGCCTCGATCCCCTGTGTGACACCGGCGTGCCGACTGCCATGGGCCAAGCCGATCAGTGGCGGTGAGTCGATCCGGGGTGACCTGGAACGCGACAAAGCCGCCGAGGATTCTCGGCGGCTCATCGGTGTGTCCGGTATGGGACGCGCTGACGTACGAGCAGGTCAGCGGGTCTCGCGGTGAGCGGTGTGGCTGTGGCAACGCGGGCAGAACTTCTTCAGCTCGAGCCGGTCGGGGTCATTCCGCCGGTTCTTCTTGGTGATGTAGTTCCGCTCCTTGCACACGGTGCAGGCCATGGTGATCTTGGGGCGCACATCCGTGGACTTGGCCATGGTCGTTTCCTTCGGTTCTTGGTTGGTGACTGCGTGGTAGCGGGAGCGGGACTCGAACCCGCGACACAGCGATTATGAGCCGCTTGCTCTACCGCCTGAGCTATCCCGCCGCAGAACCCTGCTGTCGCGACGCACCCGCCACGACCAGTGTGCTCGGTCGGTCAAGGTCACCAGGGCCTGACCGGACTAAGCACTCCGCCGACGCGCGGTGGCGCCGGAACCGGACTCCGAGCCCCCATGCGGAATCGAACCGCAGACCTTCTCCTTACCATGGAGACGCTCTGCCTACTGAGCTATAGGGGCACAACTCGCGCGCCGGTTCCCCGACGCGCCGACGCAGAAGACTACAGGCCCGAGCGGCCGGACGCGAATCGTCACCATCTGCGGGTGAGGCGCAGCCGGGCAGGCAGTGAGATCGTGAACATATGAGTGAGTCGACCGACGACCTGCGCGCCCGAGTCGCCGCCCTGGAAGCGGAGAACGCCACCCTGCGAGCCGGCGAAGGAGGGAGCGACCTCGCTGACCGGACCGGCCACCGGCCGCCTCGCCGGTCTCGTGCGGTGCTCGCGGTGGTGATGATCCTGCTCGGGGTGTTGCTGTCTCCGGTCGCCGTGGTCACCGGCTGGGCCAAGTGGACCCTGACCGACACCGAGCGCTTCGTGGCCACGTACGCGCCACTGTCCCAAGACCCCGCGGTCAAGGCCTACGTGGTGGACCAGGCCATGAACGCCATCGAGGCCCAGGTCGACTTCGATCAGGTCGCCCAGGACCTGACCGATGGCCTGATCTCCCTGGGTACCCGGCCACGGGCGACCGCCGCGCTGCGGACCCTGCAGGGTTCGATTGCCGAAGGGCTGCGCTCCCAGGTCCGCGATGGCGTGATCCGGCTCGTCGACTCCGACCAGTTCAACGTCCTGTGGCGCGAGGCGCTGCGCGTTGCTCACACACAGCTGATCGCGACGTTGCGCAATGACCCCGCCGCGATCGCGAGGATCAACGCCGACGGCTCACTCGGCATCCCACTCGACCCGATCATCACCCAGGTGAAGGCCCAGCTGGTCCAGCGCGGTGTCGGTGTCGCCCAGCGGATCCCGACGATCGACCGCACCATCGTGCTGCTCCAGTCCGACGACCTGCCGCGGGCACAGTTGGCGTACGGAGCCACCCTTGCCGTCGGCGCCTGGCTGCCTTGGCTGGCTCTCGCTCTGCTGGTCGGTGGTGTGCTGGTGGCGAACCGCCGGCATCGCGCGCTGGTCTGGACCGGCATCGGCTTCGCACTGGCGATGGCCCTCTTGGCGATCGCCTTCGCGGCTGGGCGGATCGCACTCGTCACCGTCGTTCCGGCCAGTGTGCTTCCCGGGCCGGTGGCCACCCTGTTCTATGACGCCGTGACCTCCTCGATGCAGTCGACGGCCGTCGCGGCCACGGTGCTGGGGGTCGCGGTCGCGATCGTCGGTTGGCTCGCCGGCCCGTTCCGTACGCCGACGCGGTTGCGCGGGCTCTATGGCGATGGTGTCGCCGCACTGCGCGGGGCCGCCGAGCAGCGTGGGGTGACCACCGGCCGAACCGGCATCTGGGTCCACCGGCGCCGATCGCTGCTGCTCGCTCTGATCGCCGTCGTCGCAGGCATCGTCCTCGCCGCCAATCTGCCGGTGAGCGTGTCGTTGGTGGGCTGGACCGCCTTCTGGTCCGTGCTGGCGGTCGTCATCGTCACCCTGATCGAGCGCCCCGTGCCCGAGCAGCCCGAGACCGAACTGCCGGAGGGCGAGCTGCCGGCGAGCTGAACGATCGAGTCAAGGAGTCAGGTGCGTGCGTCTATGGCCCGCGGGCGCGAGACGTAGGGACCTCCCGCCGAACCTGCGATCATCTAGGGCCCGCGGGTGCAAGACGTACGTGGGACACCTACCGCGGCGCGTATCCGTCGACGAAGGGCACCGTACGGTCGCGAGTGACGATCGCGACCACCAGTCCGACGGCAACCCCGATCAGGGTCTCGACCAGCCGGTCGACGAGCAGGGCCGGCACCGGCTGCGGGTTGGCCAGCTGCATCGAGAGCAGTGAGAGCGGTGTGATCGCGACCAGCGCCAAGCCGTAGTTGCGGATCACCAGCAGCTCAGCAGTCCCCTGCAGCACAGCGATCAGAGCGATCGTCACCGCCACCGGCAGCGGCGCGACCAGCAGCGCTGCGGCGACCGCCAGGCCCACCAGGGTCCCCAGCGTGCGGTGGACGCCGCGCACCAACTGCGCCCGCAACGGCCGGGCGGCGAGCGGCACCACCGCGGCGATCATCGCCCAATAGGGGTGGGGGATCCCGGCGGTCGTCGAGATCAGCCCGGCAATCGCGACGGCGACCGCACACCGGATCGCCTGGATCCGTTGCCGATGCGCCGGTGGCGGCGGCAGGCCCGGTGGCGGTGGTCTCCAGGATCGACCGGGCAGCCAGCGCGCCTCCAGCACTCCGAGCAGGACCGCGAAGGCGGCGGTCAGCGCGGCAAGGCCAAGGGCGATCAACACCACCGGCGGTGTGGTCGGGATGGCACTGCAGGTGGCGACGGCGAACACCACGAAGAGCGGGCCCGGCGGTCGCCAGGAGTAGCGATCGGAGAGCACCGCGCCCGCCGTGGCCCACAGCGCGACCACCGGGATGGCCAGCCAGCGGCGCTGATCGCTGAGGCCGACCAGGGCACCGGAGGCGACGGCGGCGGTCAGCAGCAGGCCGAGGAAGGCCTGGGTACGCCAGCGCTCCGGCCGGGGACGGCTGCCGCCGTAGACACAGGTGAAGGCTCCGAAGGTCGCATAGATCGACCAGTCGAGTCGGCCTGCGACGGCCAACCCGGTGAGCATCGTCGTCATCGTGACGGCCGCGCGGATGGCACCCCGACGAGTGCCCTGCGCGGGACGGAGGGCGACCAGGTCCGCCAGCACCACCCGCCGAGTTCTGTCGAGCTTGCCGGAGATGTTCATGCTCGCTCGACGGAAGTCCCCATGGAGTCGGGCGGAATAGGGCCGGGCGGGATCGGGTTGGCCGAGCCGAGTCGGCGGGAACGACGGACGACGATCAACAGGGCACCAAAGCTGACCAGGCCGACGATGGCCCGGACGAGCACACTGTTCGTACCGTCCCAGAGCGCATGCAATGCGACGCTGCCGGCAAACGCGCCAAGGAACAGCAGGACCGCGCGGCCTTTGCGCGGGGCAGACGCAACATGCCACAGCGCCGCCGTGGTGATCCCGGTCCAGGCCACGTGGCCGGCCGGAGACAGCAGCCCCCGTAACAGCAGGGTCTGGTCCAGCTCGGCGATCGAGCGGGTCTGCAGCAGCGCGGAGAAGCCGTACCCCATCGTCTCGAGGGTGGCGAAACCCATGCCCGACGCGACCCCGATCACCACCCCGGCAGCAGGCACGCGAAGGCGTCGTACGAAGATCAAGATCACGATCGGGACGACCAGCTTGGCCGACTCCTCGATCAGCCCGACCATGATCATCGGGACCGCACCGAGGCGTTGCAGCGTGTCGTACTCCAAGGTGCCGGCCGCGACGGTGCCGAACACCCCGCCGATCCCGGCCACCGCGGCAATCACCCCGGCACCGACCGGCGAGCCTTGTCGGCCGGATGCCGCATAGACGAGCACCGCCGCCGGCACCACGGCCGAGCCGAGCAACAGCAGCGACGGCACATACAGCGGGTTCTGGGTGGCGACCAGCGTACGCAGCACGATCAGGTAAGCGGCCACGCCGCCCACCAGGACCAGCAGCCAGGCGAACCGGTGCCGCCTCGGAACTCGTGCAGATAGCTCGCTCATCACCCTCCTACGAACTTCTCACCGGTCGGCAATTCCGTCCATGGACGGCTTTCGGACCGAACTTCCCAGATCCCGCGTTGGAATTCTCACCCATGGATGGAGATTGCGAGCCAGCACCCGGCCCAGGACGGTGAACCCACCCATGGACCGAAATTGTGGTCCTATGCCGGCGCCGCCTCGGGTCGCGGGTGTGGTTCTGGGATCCCTGTGCTGGAGTCGCCGGCTCCGATCCGGCTGCTGCGGCGGGCGGCGGCGAGCACCGAGACACCCAACGCGAGCACCGTCCAGAGCGACAGCACCAGGCAGGCGGTCGCCAGGCCACCGTGACCGCCGAGCAGCTGCTGCCCGGCGCCGTTGACGAACTGGGGCAGCGGCAGCATTCCGTTCAGCAGCTGGATCCCGGCGGGCGCCGTCTCGATCGGCATCAGCCCGCCCAGAGCCGCCGCCTCCACCAGGGCGAAGGCGAGGCTGACCAGCCGGCCGATACCGCCGAACAGGCTGACCAGCGCTTGGTTGGTGGCGGCAAACGCGAACACCCCGAGGACCGTGAACAGCGTCAGCCCGAGCGGGGACGAAATCGGCATCCCGACGATCGCCACCAGACCGATCAGCAGACCCGCCTGCACCAGGCCGACTAGAACCACCGGGGCAAGACCGAACGCCACCCGGCGGATCGGGGACGCCTGGGCCCACGACAGCCCGACCGGAACCGGCGGCCTGGTGAGCAGCATCATCAAGGTGCCGAGCCAGAGCGCCAGACCGAGAACGACAGGAACCAGACCGGCGGCCACGGTGCTCGGGTTGTCGGCACTGGTCTTGACCGTCACCGGAGTGGTGACCACCTCATCGAGTGCCTTGCGCTCATCATCGCTGTAACTGGGCACCTGCTTGGCGCCGCTCGCCAGCCCGGAGGCCAGCTGGTCGTTGCCGTCGGCGAGCTGGTCGGCACCATCGGCGAGCTGGTGTGCCCCCGAGGCCAGCTTGTCGGTGCCGGTGGACAGCTCGTCGGCGGCAACGGCCATGTCCTGGACGCCCGACGCAGTCTTGGCCGCACCGTCGGCCACGCTGCGGGTCCCGTCGGCCACCTCGGCGGCACCGGAGGCGAGCGAGGTCGCCGCCCGCTCCAGTTCGGTCGCACCGTCGCCGATGTCGTCGACCGCGTTCCCGACCTTCTTCGCTGCAGGCCCGAGCTTGCCGAGCCCGGTGTCGAGTCGGCCGGCGGCAGTGTCGATCCGGCCGGCCGCCTTGTCGATCGCCTTACCGCGGTCGACCTGGACCCCGACCAGCTTGTCCAGCGCGGTGGCAGCACGCGACTCGACGCCGATCCGGCGGGCAAGATCGGCGACCCGTTGGCAGTACCCGGCGTCCAGCGCGGCCGGACAGTCGTCGGCGATCCGAGCTGCTCGATCCGCGACGTCGGCGGCTCCGGTCGCATGGGCACCGGCCGCTCGGTCCGTCCGCCCCAGCCCGGTGTTCTGGCGATCGGTCAACGTCGCCAGTGTCCCGGTGCCCTTGTGCAGGCCATCGGCGAGGTCGGCCAGATCCGAGGCGCCCTTGGCGACATCGTCGGCGCCCTTGGCCGCGGCTGACGCCCCGGAGGCGAGCCGACCCGCGGCGGAGGCCAGCTCACGGGCGCCGGAGGCGACCTGGTCGGCCCCGCGGGCCGCGCTGCTGGCCCCGGCGGCCAGCGACTCCGTACCCGATTCCAGGCTCTTGGTGCCGCTGTCGAGGCTGCCCGCGCCGTCGGCGACCTGGTCGGCAGACCCGGCGAGCTGCTCGGCGGAGTCAGCGAGCTCATGACTGGAGCTGGCCAGGGAGTCTGCGCTCTTGGCCGAGCTGGTCAGATTCTTGTTGATCTTGGTCAGGTTCTGCAGCATCGCGTCGACGTAGTTGCTGGTCACCTGGTCGCCAAGACCTCGGGCAGCCTCGTTGACCGACAGTTGGGCCAAGGCGGCGACCGCAGCGCTGGCCGCATCGTTGTTCACCAGTTTGAGCTGCGCCTGCTCCGGCTTCGTCGACGAGGTCGAGGTGACCTGCGCCGAGAAGCTCTTCGGGATGGTGAGCACGCCGTAGTAGGTGCCGTCCCGCAGACCGGTTGCCGCGTCGTCGGAATCGACCAGCTGCCAGGACAGCGGGGTCTGGTTGTCCGGATCGGGTGAGCTGAGGCTGGCCGCGAGCTGGCGGCCCGCGGCGATCGTCTTCGCGTCGCTGCCCGAGCCCTGGGTGACCGGCTGATCGAGATTGACGATGGCGAGCGGCACCGCCGGCCCGCTGTTTTGATGACCGTGGACGGCCCACAGCACGATGCCGCCGGCGAGTGCCGTGAGCAGGATCGCCACCACCGGCACCAGCCAGCGCGACATCGGTGCCGGCGCCGTGCGCTTGCGTTCAGGCGAGCTCATGGGCCCGCTCCTCTCTGGCTTCCGGTCCGTCCTCGTTGGGCGGTGGAGACTCGCCGGGTCGGTCCACCGACTCGACATCCGTCTCGACCTCGGAGACGACTGGGATCTCCGGGACCGACTCCGCATCGAGAACAGCCGCGCCATCGCGGACGAGCGTCATCTCGGCGGCCGATTCGACGTCAACCCGCTCGACCGAACCGCCCTCCGATGGCGTCACCTGCTCGGCCGGCTCGACGGCGTCCACCGCCACTCCCGCACCTCCCCCAGCTTCCGCACCGGCCAGCGCGGTGACTTTCGCCCCGACCAGCAGCACCGTCAGCCCGGCGTCGTGGACCAGTTCGGCGCAGACACCGGCGAACCAGGACAGCTCGGCGGTCGCGAGGTCGCGGTCCGGTTCCTCCACCACGATCAGCTTCGGACTCTGGACGGCGGCCGCAGCCAGCGTGACCAGTCGGCGTTCCAGGGCGGTCAGCTGACCCAGCCGGCGCTCCCCCAGCGGCGGGGCATCGCCAACCGGTCCGCGCAATGGTGACAGCCAGCCCGTCGCGTACTGGACTGCCCGCGAGGTGGTCTTCGGCGACGGCCAGGGTTTCCCGGACTGCGCGATCAGCAACGTGGACACATATCGGCGGACCGAGACCGCGTCGTCGTCGCTGCTGGGCAGCGGTATCACCCGCACCAGCTTGCGTACGTAGCCGGCCTCTTCCGGCAGCACCTGACCCAGCACCGACAACACCCCACCGGCCGGTTTGCGCCAACCGGCCAACGTCCACACCAGTGCCGTACGGACTCCGGGGTCCGGATGGTCGTAGCTGACGGTGGCCTGCGTCGGCACCGAGAGCTCGACCGGCGCGGGACCGCTGCCGGCGGCGATCAGCGCTCCCTCGCCGCGGATCGCGATCGCCGGGTGCGCCTCGTCCCAGTCGACCTGCTCGACATGCCGGACCAGAGCCGAGCCCTCGACGTCGATATGCGGCAGCGCCGCATCGAGCCGCTTCGGCATCCACCACGCCTTGTCGCCGAGCAGTGCCAGCACGGCGGGCACCAACGTCATCCGAACCAGGAAGGCATCCACGAACACCCCGACCGCCAAGCCGACGGCGATCGGCTTGATCGTCGAGCTGCCTTCGGGGATGAATGCGGCGAAGACCGAGATCATGATGACCGCTGCCGCCGTGACCACTCGCGCGCTGGAGATGAACCCGGTCCGGATCGCATGACCCGCCCGGTTCTGCAGACCTGGATGTGCGGCACTGTGGACGTAGTCCTCCCGGATCGCCGAGACCAGGAACACCTCGTAGTCCATGGCCAGGCCGAACAGCACCCCCATCAAGATGATCGGCAGGAAGCTGACGATCGGGCCGATCGCGCTGATCCCGAGCGGGCCGGCACCCCAGCCCCAGATGAAGCAGGCCGTCACGGTGCCCAGCGCCGCCCCGATCGACAGCAGATATCCCAGGGCGGCCTTGATCGGCACCGCGACGGAGCGGAAGACGATCATCAACAACAACAGCGCCAAGCCGACCACCACCAGCCCGAACGGCACCAGCGCGCCGCTCAGCCGGCTGTTGACGTCGATCGCCACCGCGGTGGTGCCGGTGACGGTGATGTCGGAGATCTTGAGCTTGTCCTCCCAGCCTGGCGCCTGGGCGCGGATCTTGCCGACCAGCTCGGTGGTCCGCGGATCGCTCTGCGCCCATTCCGGCACGGCCCGGACCAGCCCGAGATCGGCGGTCTGGTTCGGCGTCTGCTTGGTGATCGCCTTGACCCCGGGGATCTTGGCGATGTCGTCGGCGAGGGACTGCACCGTGCCCTTCGGGTCGGTGCTGGTGATGATGTCCGAGGTCACCAGCAGCGGGGCGTTGAAGCCGGGTCCGAACTCCTTGGCGATCAGGTCGAAGGTGGTACGCGGCGGCGTACCGGGCTCGGCGCTGCCGTTGTCCGGCAAGGCCAGCGCCAGGTCCTTGACCGGGAAGGCGGCCACGCCGATCACCAGCAGCACCACCGCTACGGTGAGCGCCGGGATCTTGGTGACGATCGCCACCCAGTGCGCGCCCATCGTGCGCCCGGCGGCCGCCTTGGCAGCGAGCTTGACCGCATGCGACTTCTCCTTGGGCCGGAGCCGATTGCCACAGATGGCCAGGAAGGCCGGCAGCAGGGTCAGCGCCGCACAGACCGCGACCGCGACACCGCAGGCGGCAGCGACACCCATCACGGTGAGGAAGGGGATGTTGGCCACCGCCAGGCCGCACAGCGCGATGATCACGGTCGTACCGGCGAACACCACCGCCGACCCGGCGGTGGCCGAGGCCTGCGCGATCGACTCCTCGACGGTGAGGCCCTGAGCGAGCTGTCGTCGGTGCCGGGTGACGATGAACAGGCCGTAGTCGATGCCGACGGCCAGGCCGATCATCAAGGCCAAGGTCGGGGTGGTGGTGGAGATGGTCGCCACCGAGGCGATGGTCAGGATCGTCGACATGGTGATCCCAACGCCAAGCCCGGCCGTGATCAGCGGCAGCCCGGCGGCGACGAGCGAGCCGAATGTGATCGACAGCACCACGAACGCGACGAAGACACCGATCAGGTCGGTCAATCCGACGCCGGCCCCGGTCGGGGTGTACATGTCGCCGCCGAGCGTGGTGATGTAGTTCTGCCCGGCCGGTGTGACGGCGGCCTTCTCCACCTCGTGGATCGTGGTCTCGTTCAGATCGGTGACCGAGACGTCGAACTGGATCTGGGACTGGGCGAACTCCTTGTTGTCGGAGATGGTCCCGACCGCACCCGAGGCGAACGGGTCGTCGACGCTGCTGACGTGCTTGACCTTCTCGATCGCCTTGATCTGGCTCTCGATGGCCGACTTGTGGTCGCTGATCGGCCCGGACTTGGACTGGAACACCAGCTGCCCGGTGGTGCCCGAGGCCTGGGGAAAGCGCTGATCGAGGGTGTCGATGCCGGCCTGCGACTCCGTACCTGGAATCGAGTAGTCGTTGACCAGTGCGCCCTTGGCCACGCTGCTCACGCCGAAGCAGAGCACGGTGAGCAGCACCCAGACCAGCAGTGCTCGCCAGCGGTGACGCGCGACGGCATGCCCTAGGGCATACAGGAAAGTCGACATGGCTGATCCCTCTCGCGGCACGCCCAACGGGCCCCTGACGACGCGCGCGACCCCGAAGCCACGCGTCGGATCCACCCAATCGAGACAGGCTGACGGAATCGGGGCCCGGAACCTGACGATTGGCTGACGACGGCGTACCAGGCTTGCGACCAGCAGGGACAGTGAAAAACTAAAGCCCGTGACGCGGTCGACGCAGGCCCACGTGCTGGTGGTGGATGACGACGACGGCATCCGGGAGATGCTGCAGTCGTCGTTGAGCTTCGCCGGTTTCCGGGTGAGCACCGCAGCGGACGCCCAGGCGGCGCTCGCATTGTTCGGCTCCGACGATCCGGACGCGATCGTGCTGGACGTGATGATGCCCGGCATCGACGGCTTCGACTTCGTCCAGTTGCTGCGCCATCGGGGCGAGACCATGCCGGTGCTGTTCTTGTCGGCGCGGGACACGGTGGAGGACCGGGTCAAAGGGCTGCGGCTCGGTGCCGACGACTACCTGATCAAACCGTTCAGCGTGGTCGAGGTGACCGTACGGCTGGAGGGTCTGCTGCGCCGGGCCGGCGGGTACGGCCAGGCGGGGCAGCCCGGTCTGGATCGGCTGGCATCGACCGGGGTGTCGCCCAGGGGTGTGCTGCGTTGCGGTGATCTGGAGGTCGACGAGGACCGCCATCTGACCCGGCGAGCGGGCCGCAGCATCGACTTGTCCCCCACCGAGTTCCGGCTGCTGGTCTATCTGCTGCTCCACCAGGGCCGGGTCCTGTCGAAAGCCCAGATCCTCGATCAGCTCTGGCAGTACGACTTCGGTGGCGACAGCAACGTGGTCGAACGGTTCGTCTCCAATCTGCGGCGCAAGATCGATGCCGACCTCCCGCCGCTGATCCACACCGTTCGAGGCTTCGGCTACACGATCCGGGCCGACGAAGGAATGACGTGACGCGCTGGACGCTTCGCTCCCGACTGATCGTCCTGCTGGTGACGAGCAGCGTGATCGTCATCGTCGTGACGACGACGCTTTCGGTGCTCTTCGTCGGCTCCTATATGCGTGACCAGATCGACAATCGGCTGGTGACGACTGCGGGTCGGATCGAGGCCGGTCTGATCGGGCTGCACGGACTCCAGATCGATGCGGCGACCACCGAGAGCATGGCCAAGCCGGAGAACGCCGCCGTCGTGATCGAGAACGATGGACGGGTCGCCATGGCGGTGAACACCGACCGGGAGACTGCCGTCGCGCTCCAGGGCGCCGCCCTGAACGATGGTCGGCCGCATGAGGTCCCCGACCGGCCGGGGATGCTGGCGATCCGGTTGGACATCGGCCCTGCCCAGGCCAGCTTCGTCGATACCGACGGCACGATCGTCCAGGCCGACGCGATGATCATCGGGTTCGATACCAGGGTCGCCGCCGCCGCCCAACGGCGACTGGTGCTGATCGCCGTGGCCGGCGTGGCCGGCGCACTGGCCGCGATCACCGCGGCGACCGTGCTCATCGTGCGCCGCAGCTTGCGGCCACTGAACGGGATGACGGAGCAGGCGCACGCCTTCGCGGCGGGCGATCGAACCGTACGACTGCCGGTGCCGACCGACGATCCGGACATGCAACGGTTGGCGCTCACCGTGAACGAGGCGTTCGACGTCCAGCAGCAGGCAGAGGCTCGATTGCGCGCGTTCGTCGCCGACGCCTCCCACGAACTGCGGACCCCGCTGACCACCGCGACCGGCTGGATCGAGCTCTATCTGCAGGGCGGCCTGACCGACGAGGACCGCCGCGACCAGGCCATGCAGCGCGCGATGACCCAGCTGGGACGGATGCGAGTGCTGATCGACGAACTCGCGCTGCTCGCCCGACTCGACCGGGCGCGACCGCTGGATCTCGATCCGGTCGATCTCGCCGTGCTGGCGACCGAGGTGGTGGAGGACGCCCGCGTGATCAACCCCGACCGTACGTTCTCGCTACACGCGGCCGGGCCGGCGACGCTGTTGGGCGACGCACCGAAGCTGCAGCAGGTGCTGCAGAACCTGGTCGGCAATGCGGTCCAGCACACGCCCCCCGGCAGCCCGGTCGAGGTGACGGTCCGACCGGCGCCGACCGATGCTGGCGAAGCCGGCAGCCGCGTACACACTCTGCTGGTCACCGATCACGGCCCTGGCATCCCGGTCGAGGACCGCGCCCACGTGTTCACCCGGTTCTGGCGCGGCGACGCCAGCCGTACCCGCCACACCGGCGGCGCCGGTCTGGGGCTGGCCATCGTGTCCTCGATCGTCGCTGCCCACGGTGGCACATCCGAGGTGATCAGCCAGGTCGGCTACGGCACCACCATCCGAGTCCGGCTGCCGGCCAAGGTGCCGTAGCTAGGAGGGGTCAGCACAAGGCTCCTCCAACGTGACGACCCGCTGCCACTAGCCGACTACGTGTACTTCCCAGAGGCGGGCAGCACCTCGACGAACGGGGCAAACCGGTCGTAGTAGGCGTCCTGGAAAGAGCGGAACGTGTCGCGTAAGAAGCCGGGCTCGTCGTCATATTCACTGAGGCCCCGGTAGTAGAACTGCTTCTGCGCGTCAAGCACGACGAAGGGCATGATGCCGTTCCGCAGGCATTGCTGGAACATGAGCAGCCGGCCCACCCGGCCGTTGCCGTCCTGGAAAGGGTGAATGCGCTCGAAGCGGTGGTGGAAGTCGACGATGTCCTCGAAAGACATCGTCTCCGGGACTGATCTCAGCAGCTGCGTTATCTTGAGTTCGACCTTCGCGGGCGCGGTGGTCTGGACGTCTCCGATCGCATTGGCCAGGCGCTTCCAGTCGCCGATGGCGAACCAGTCCTGACGGGCGTCCGCCGTGCCGTGCTTGAGGGTGCGATGGCAACTCTTCATCGTCTGCGCCGTGATCGGCTCGTCCACCTGATCGAGCATCTCGTCGAACGCCTGGAAATGATTGACGGTCTCGATGATGTCGTCGACATTGACATCGTCCCCCGCGATGGTGCGCGTCTCGTAGATGTACCGGGTCTGCTCCGAGCTCAGCTGGCTGCCCTCGATCTTGTTCGAGTTGTAGGCCATCACTATCTGGGTCAGGTGATAGATGCCGCCCTTCATCCTGCTCGAGTGCTGCTCGCGCAACACCTTGGCGTACCGACGGGGATCGATGGCGTACTCGTCTGCGATCACAGGTCTGTCCCCTCCTCCGGCCGTCGCTGCTTGGTCGGTGATGACGCTATTGAATCGGGTAGGCCACAAAGGCGAACCTCCGGCCGGTCGGGGCCCAGCTGTTGACGTTGAGCGTGCCCTGACCGCCGAACAGCGGATAGCGCCGCAGCGGCACGGTCCAGTCGGCTGTCGACACGACTCGGACCTCGACGTCCAAGTCCGGCGGATGTCCCAACGTGCCCGGTGGGAACACGATGTAGCTGGCGAAGTGCCCGTCGCGTGACAGGTGCGGGAACCAGTCGACCGTGTCGCTGACCACCAGCCGTTCGATCTCCGTTCCTTCGCCGAGACTGGCATCGCGTACGCGGGCGAGCTGGGCGTGACCGGGTCGATCGGTAAAGGCCTCGGTGTTGACATAGATCCACCGCCCGTCCGGTGACCACTCCGGGCCGTCGAGATGGCCGGGCCCGGTGTCGACGACCGTTGTCGGTCCATGCGGCGCCATGATCGCCAGCCGCCCGGGTTCGGCGAAGTCCTTGAGGCGAACGTACGCCAGCCGGCCGCCGTCCGGCGAGACACCGTGGAGGAAGTGCCATACGCCCTCGTCCACCGTGACCCGCTCAACCGGTCCTCCAGTCAGCGCGGCGCGGTAGATGTGGCCGTCCTCGGCGGATAGATAGACCTGCTCGCCGTCCGGGTCGAGGACGTGATCGTTGTTGATGCTCGGCAGGCCCTGGTGCGGGATCTCTTCCAGTCCCGCGGAACCGTCCACGGGCAGCCGCCACAGCCGCCCGTTCCCGTTGACGTACAGCACGTCGCCGGCCAACGACCAGTTCGGCGCCTCGATCAGCAACTCGTCGGTCTCGAAGATCAACTCCGGCTCCACCAGGTCCGGCCCCCCGACCCACACCTGACAACGCTGACCGGATCCCAACGTGCGGTACGCCACTCGCACAACCCTACGTTCGGCTTTGTGGCGATTGGGTGCCCTGACCGGATCTGCTCGGGATTGTTGGATCTGCACTGGCTACAGATAGAGCGAGACCGACAAGATCGAGCAGATCGGCTGGGGCGACCAGCACGGCCGCTGCTCCTAGCAGCCGCAGTCCTTCTCGCAGCCGCAGGTGCGAATCAGCAAGCCCTCGATGGTTCCTGCCACGCCACCGACTCCGCCACCTTCCGACGAGTCGTACCGAATCCGGTACGCAGCCGTGACCTGGATACCCGCGAGCTTCTCATCGGTCGGCCGGACCAGGCGACCACACAAGCGGCCCTCCATCACGTTGTCATCACCGCACTTCTGACAGCCGTCGAACGCGGGCTTGCGGTGCGTACCTTCGTTCGTCATCCCCCGCAGGTGGCCCTGGACGATGCCGGCGGAGGTCCGCCAGCGAAACGTCCCGGAGTGGAACCCTCGGCGCTTTCCGGAGCCATGAGCGAAGACGGTGGTCAGCTCGCGGACGAGGAGTTCGCCGTCGAAGAGCTTGCCCAGCTCGGAGTCACAGTCATGGCTCCACACTTTGGCTCGGAGCTGTTGTTCGACCACCAAGGTCGCACAGTCGAGCTGCTTGCAGATCACCCGCTCGGACTCCGGGTCCGACAGGCTCCCTTCGAAGTCCTTCGACAACTCATCGAGACACAACTCGGCCGCCACCAGGTCAGCTGGCCCGGCCTCACATACATGGAAGTTCGTCATGGGTGGATGAGACCCAGGCCGCCCCGACTGATACCCGTCGCGAGCGGCCGTGAGCGGAGCGACGGCTCCGTCTGGACAGACGAGGGAGCAAACACGCTTTTCGTTTGCGAGCGAGGAAGGAAGACGGAGTCTGTGGAGCGCAGCGAACAGCGAGTGACGACCAACACAGACCACTGGCGCCTCCCGGTGGGACTTCCGACTCTGCTGACCGCAGCCGGCCCGGCAGACACTGGCGATGTGGGCCTCTCGGGCCGCTGGGGTAGGAGTCGGCAGCTCGTTGAGGCGAACGTCGATCCGAACGAGGAGTCCCATCATGACCACGACCGCCGCCAGAGAGCAGACCGCACTGCTGCATCGCGTTGCGGCGCAGGCGAGTCTCGCACCGTCGGTGCACAACACCCAGCCTTGGCGATTCCGGATCACTCCCACCACCTTCGAGCTCCGGGCCAACCGGGAGCGACGGCTGCACGTCTTGGACCCGACCTCCCGCCAGCTGCTGATCAGCTGCGGCTGCGCACTGTTCAACGCCAGGGTGGCTCTCGCCGCCGAGCGCAAGAGCTTCGTGGTGGAACGGTTCCCCGACCCGAACGATCCCGACCTGCTGGCTCGGCTGACGGTCGCCGATCATCGGGCCCCGTGGACACCCCTGGTCCGGCTGGAGCCGGCGATCGCACGGCGCCACACCAACCGGCGTGAGTTCTTCGAGCGCGAGGTGCCCGAGGAGATCCAGTGGGAGCTGTCCAATGCCGCCGCCCAGGAGAATGCGACCCTGGTCGCGCTGGAGACCAGGGAAGCCCGGAACACCGCTGCCCGGCTCTTGCAGGAGGCCGATGCGGCAGAGAACGACAACCCGGCCTACCTCGCCGAGTTGCGCGAGTGGACCACCAGCATCGCCACCCGTCGCGACGGCGTGACCTCCCGCTCCTTCCCGATGGAGTCGCGGGAACCCAATGACGTGCCGATCCGGGACTTCGGTGTCAAGGTGTCCGGCCAGATGTCTCCGGTACGCGATTCCGACGCCGAGCAGTGCCTGATGATCCTGGGCACCGTCGAGGACGGCCCGTACGCCTGGCTGCGCGCCGGGGAGGCCTTGCAGCGGCTCTGGCTGGAGGCGACCCGGCTCGACTACGTGGCCGGCCTGATCACCCAGGTGATCGAGGTGAAGCGCACCCGCAAGCAGCTCCGCGCCGAACTCGGTCTGCCGTTCTATCCGCACTTGCTGCTCCGGATCGGCCAGGCCGCCCCGAACGTCCCGACCAACCGGCGTCCGATCGAGGATCTGGTCGAGGTCGTCGACAGCTGATCGTCAACAGCTGAGCGAACCAAGGAACCGCAGACCAAGGAACGAGGAGAGACCGCATGTCCGCCCCCACTCGCTGGGTATATCGCTTCGATGAGCTCGACACCGTCGAGCAGACGCTGGGAGGTACGTGGGACGACGTCCGCGGACTGCTCGGCGGCAAGGGTGCGAACCTGGCCGAGATGACCAGGCTGGACATCCCCGTACCGCCCGGTTTCACCGTCACCACGCAGGCCTGCCTGCGTTATCTCGACGGCGACAACACGGTCGATCAGGCGCCGGCCCCGGGGTCGATGCCAGCCGAGATCTGGGACCAGGTGCTGGAGGCCCTGCGCGCCACCGAGCACAAGCTGGGCAAGGTGTTCGGCGACCCGACAACACCACTGCTGGTGTCGTGCCGCTCCGGGGCGAAGTTCTCCATGCCCGGGATGATGGACACGGTGCTCAACATCGGGCTGAACGACGACACGGCCAAGGGCCTGATCGATCGCAGCGGTGACGAGCACTTCGTCTACGACTCCTATCGCCGGCTGATCCAGATGTTCGGCACGGTGGTGCTCGGCTTGCGCGACGAGCTGTTCGAGAACGTGCTCTCCGCGGCGCGGACCACCCGGGGCGTGGCCAGCGATGCCGAGCTGACCGCAGCGGACCTGCGCGGTGTGGTCGCCCGCTTCCGTGAGATCGCGCCGCAGTTCCCGACCGATCCGTACGAGCAGTTGCGGATGGCGATCGAGGCGGTCTTTCGGTCCTGGAACGGTCGTCGCGCCATCGACTACCGGACCGCGGCCGGGATCGCCCACGACCTCGGCACCGCGGTCAACGTGCAGGCGATGGTCTTCGGCAACCTCGGCGAGCAATCAGCCACCGGTGTCGCGATGACCCGGTCCGGGGCTACCGGCGCGCCTGGTCTGGAGGGCGACTTCCTGCTCAATGCCCAGGGAGAGGACGTCGTCTCCGGCACCCGCGCGACACTGCCGATCCAGTCGCTGGGGAAGGTGATGCCGCGGCTGTACGCCGAGCTGCAGGAGATGGCCGGTCGGCTCGAGGCCCGTTACCACGACATGCAGGACATCGAGTTCACCATCGAGGACGGCACCTTGTGGATGCTGCAGACCCGCGATGGCAAGCGGACCGCCACGGCGGCGGTCCGGATCGCGGTGGATCTGGCCAACGAGGGCCTGATCACCCGGGCTACCGCGGTACGCCGGGTCAGCCCGGCCCAGATCGACTTCTTTCTGCACCCACAGCTCTCCGCTGTGGCACGGGCCACCGCGATCGAGGAGGGCCGGCTGGTCGCCACCGGGCTGAACGTGTCACCTGGGGCCGCGGTCGGCGCGGTGGTCTTCGACCCCGACACCGCTCAACGGCTGGCCGCCGACGGCCGCAAGATCATCCTGGTCCGGCCGGAGACCAAGCCCGACGACGTGCACGGCATGCTCGCTGCCCAAGGCATCTTGACCACCCGCGGCGGCCGGACCAGTCACGCCGCGCTGGTCGCCCGGCAGTTCGGCAAGCCCGCCGTGGTCGGGGTCAGCGCGCTGGAGGTCGACCTGGTGGGCCACCGGGCGCTGGTCGGTGACCTGGAAATCGCCGAGGGCGACTGGGTCTCGCTCGATGGCGGCACCGGTCAGGTGTTCCTCGGCCAGCTCGACACCTTCGTACCCGACATCAGCGACAGCTGGCTGAGCACGCTGCTGTCCTGGGCCGACGACTATCGCCGACTCGGGGTACGCGCCAACGCCGACTACCCGGTAGACGCGCAGCGGGCCCGCGCCAACGGCGCCGAGGGCATCGGCCTGTGCCGGACCGAGCACATGTTCTTCGCCACCGACCGGCTGCCGCTGATGCAGAAGATGATCATGAGCGGCTCGACGACCGAGCGCCGGGAGGCGCTGGACGAACTGCAGCCGCTGCAGCGCTCGGACTTCCTCGGTCTCTTCCGGGCGATGGACGGTCTGCCGGTGATCATCCGGCTGGTGGACCCTCCACTGCACGAGTTCCTACCCACCTTCGAAGAGTTGTCACATCGGATCACCGACGCCAAGATCCGCCTGTCGGCGGCGGCGTCGTTGGACGAGATCGACGGTCTGTTGACCCGGCTGCGGCACGACGAGGATCTGTTAGGCCGGGTGGAGGCGCTGCGGGAGTCCAACCCGATGCTGGGGTTACGCGGCGTCCGGCTCGCACTCCGCTATCCGGAGATCCTGCAGATGCAGGTCCGAGCGATCTTCGAGGCCGCCTGCGACGCGTTGGAGGCCGGCGGCGACCCACACCCGGAGGTGATGGTGCCGCTCACCACCGACGCGGGCGAACTGGCCGCGGCCCGCACAGTGATCGACGCCGAGGCGGCCGCCGTGTTCGCCGAGCGCGGCGTCAGCATGCCGTACCAGGTCGGTACCATGGTCGAGACACCGCGAGCCGCCTTGACCGCGCCGAAGCTCGCGGCCCATGCCGACTTCTTCTCGGTCGGCTCCAACGACCTCACCCAGACGACGTACGGGCTGAGTCGTGACGACGCCGAGACCAGCTTCCTGGTCGACTACCTCCGCACCGGGGTGTACGACCATGACCCGTTCACCTCGATCGACCCCGAGGGCGTGGGCGCGCTGATAGATCTGGCCATCGACGCGGCCGATCTGCACGAGGGGTTCGAGGTCGGAGTCTGCGGGGAGCACGGCGGCGATCCGACCTCGATCGGTTGGTGCCACGAGCACGGCCTGACCTACGTCAGTTGCTCGCCGCTCCGTGTTCCGGTCGCCCGGCTGGCGGCCGCGCAGGCGGCGCTGTCGGATTGAAGGATCTACAAGACTGGTTGAGAGATCTACCAAATTGAGGGGTCTTCGGCCCTTCGCGGACCGGGTGATTGGTGGAAGACTGAGGGGGATCCTGCAACCGACTCCTCGACGGGCAGATGATCTGCGATGACAGCGCATCAGATCCCCCTCTCCACCCATCTTGCTCCCCTGCACCGGCCTGCCCACCAGCGGCATCGTCAGGTCCCCGCCGGCCCGACACCGTGGAGCGTGGTGAGCCGGCGACACGTCGGGTTGCTCCGCTACGCCCGCGCCCGGGGTGTGGTCGCCTTGGCCGTCCGGTACGCGATCTGGGGGCATCGAATCCTGATCCGACTGCCGGCGTACAGCGACGCCAGCCAGTTCCTCGACGGTGCTGACGTCGCCTTGGATGTCGACGCCAGCACAGCCGACTGGGGACGCGTGGTCCGGGTCGCCGGCGTCGCCATCGTGGTCTCCGACCCGTCGGGTGAACTGGCCGATCCGGCGGTGGACTCCGACCCGGCAGAGGCCCCGACCACGACCGTGGTCATCGTCCCGGAATCGGTCAACTGGCTACCTCAGGTGGACGACATCCGGTACCCACCGCTGCCCAGCGATGCCGCCCGGATGCCGGCCACCTTCGCCAGCTGACAATCCAGTCGTCCTGTCAGCAGTAGCGGGCGCGGTACGCCGCCAAAGTGGTCGCGAGATCGTCGGTCGGTCGGAGCCCGAACCCGACTCCGCGGGTGCCCTCGACGTGGGTCGGCCAGCTCGAAACGATCGCCTGCACCGCCGGATCCGGCTGAACCGTCACTGCGCCGAGTTGGTCGGCCGGCACCGCCTGCTGCAAGGTCTCCACCATCTCGGCGAAGGTGACCGAAATGCTGGGCAGGGTCACTGTGCGGCGTCCCTCGAGCACCTCGGCGGGTGCCTCGTGCAGCAGGATCAGGTTGTCGATGATCGACTCCACACTGGCCACCGCCATCACGGTCTCGAGCGGGAAGGGCAGTTGGCAGTCCACGCCCTTCAACGGTTCGCGGAAGACTCCGCTGGCGGCCGACGAGGCCGCTGCGTTCGGGACGCCAGGTCGGATGATCACCGTAGGTAGCCGGGCGGCGCGGCCGTCGACGAAGCCCTTGCGGCCGTAGTCGTTGATCAGCAGTTCGAGCACCGCCTTCGTCATCCCGTACGTGGTGGCCGGCTGGACGAGCGAGTCGTCGTCGACGGTGTCCCCGCTGGCCGGACCGAAGACCGCGAGTGAACTCGTGGTGGTGAGCCGCACCGGGTGCGGGTGAGCGCGGCAGGCCTCGAGCAACTGCCGTGCGCCGTCCAGGTTGACGCGCATCGCGAGGTCGAAGTCGCGCTCGCCCTCGCCACTGACGATCGAGGCGAGATGGAAGACACCGACTGGTCCGTCACCCAGCAGCGCGCCGAAGTCCGCGCCGGCGACGTCTCCGCCGACCGCACGCCAGGTAGCCGGGAGATCGGTCAGCCGTGCCACCCCACCGGGCTGATCGAACAGCACGATCTCCTCGATCGGCTCCGACTCCCCGTCGGCGACAACCAAGCTGCCCTTCTGCTGCAGGGCCTCGGCCAGTCGATAACCCAGGAATCCCGCTCCACCGGTGATCACAACTCTCATGCGCTCAGCGACCTGCCTTTCAGATGGGTGATGTCATGTCGACGACCTCTGTGCTGCCGCTACCGTATCGACCCCGGTCGGCACGTTGCGCTCGATGTCGGCCAGCCAGACCGCCGCGTTCCCGTCCGATGGTGCCCGCCAGTCGCCACGCGGGCTGAGCGAACCGCCATGCGACACCTTGGGGCCGTTCGGCATCGCGGACCGCTTGAACTGGGCGAAGCCGAAGAAGCGTTTGACGAACACGATCAGCCACTCCCGGATCACCGGCAGGTCGTACGCTCGCCGGCGTTCCCGCGGGAACGCCGGTGGCCAGCTGCCGGCGTCGACGTCCCGCCAGGCGTGCTGGGCCAGGAAGGCGATCTTGGAGGGAGCGAAGCCGAACCGCAGCGTGTAGAAGAGGTTGAAGTCCTGCAACTCGTACGGTCCGATCGACTTCTCCGTGCTCTGCGGCACCTCGCCGGGCTTGACCGGAATCAGCTCCGGGGAGATCTCGGTGTCCAGGATCGCCAGCAGCACGTCAGCGGTCTCGCCGGCGAACGGCACCAGCCCGCTGACCCACCGGATCAGGTGCTGGATCAGCGTCTTGGGCACGCCTCCGTTGACGTTGTAGTGCGACATCTGGTCGCCAACCCCGTACGTGCACCAGCCCAGCGCCAGCTCGGAGAGGTCACCGGTGCCGAGCACTATCCCGCCGTGGTGGTTGGCCAGCCGGAACAGGTAGTCGGTCCGCAACCCCGCCTGGACATTCTCGAAGGTGATGTCGTAGACCTCCTCCCCGCGACCGAACGGATGGTCGAGATCGGCCAGCATCTGCGTCGCGGTCGGTCGGATGTCGAGCTCGTGCACGGTGATGCCGAGCGAGGTCATCAGCCGCCAGGCATTGGACTTGGTCACATCGCCGGTGGCGAACCCAGGCATGGTGTAGCCGAGGATGTTGGTACGCGGCAGCCCGAGCAGGTCCATCGCCCGGGCGGCCACGATCAGCGCGTGGGTCGAGTCCAGGCCGCCCGAGACGCCGATCACCACCTTCTCGGTGTGGATCGCCCGAAGCCGCTGGGCCAGGCCGTCGACCTGGATGTTGTACGCCTCGTAGCAGTCCTGGGCGAGCCGCTCCGGATCGGCCGGCACGAACGGGAACCGCTCGACCCGGCGGCGCAGCCCGAGGTCACTCATCGGCGGCGCCAAGGTGAACTCCACCGTCCGGAACGACGCGCCACCGAGCGCCCCACGGCGATTGTCCTCGAAGGTTCCCTGCCGGGCGCGCTCCTGGCGCAACAGATCGAGGTCGATGTCGGCGGTGGTGAGCTGCGGATCCTCCTCGAACCTGGCGCCCTGGGCGAGCTCAGCCCCGTTCTCGAAGATGCTGGTCTGCCCGTCCCAGGACAGATCGGTGGTCGACTCACCCTGGCCGGCTGCCGCGTACAGGTAGGCGGCCAGACAGCGCAGCGACTGTGCCCGACAGAGCAGGCTGCGGGTGTTGGACCGGCCGATCGTGATCGGACTGCCCGACAGGTTCGCGATCACCGTGGCGCCGGCCAGAGCCAGCCGGCTCGACGGCGGCACCGGCACGAACATGTCCTCGCAGATCTCCACTCCGATCCGCAGCCCCCGGACATCACTCGCCTCGAACAGCAGGTCGGTGCCGAACGGGGCACGTTGGCCGGCGATGGTGATCTCCAGCCCGACGATCCCGTCCCCGGAGGCGAACTGCCGACGCTCGTAGAACTCACGGTAGGTCGGCAGATGGATCTTCGGCACGACGCCGAGGACGCGTCCGCGATGAATCACCACCGCTGTGTTGAACAGCCGGGCGTTGTGTCGCAGGGGCGCGCCGACGATGATCACCGGCAGCAGGTCGGCGGAAGCCGTCACGATGTCGGCGAGCCCGACGAGCACCGCATCCAGCAGGGCATCCTGACCGAGCAGATCCTCCACCGCGTAGCCGGTCAGGGTGAGCTCGGGCATCACCGCGACCGCCACCCCTTCGCCCGACGCTCGACGGGCGACCTCGATCACGCTCGCGGCGTTGCGGGCCGGATCGGCAACATAGACATCGGTGGTGCAGGCCGCCACCCGGGCGAACCCATGCGCATACAAGGAGGCAAAGTTCATCGGGCTCACGGGGCTCATGGAGTCATCCTGCCTGACCGCAGATCCGCCGCTTCGACGGCGTGACAGGCTGACCTGCGTGCGCGTACTCATGCTGGATGAGTCGTCGGCGTCTGCTCCGGTACGCGCTGTCCTTGGCAACAGCGACAGTCCCGACTGCGACGCCGCCTTCCGACGGCCGAGCTGACTCAACGCAGGTGATCAACGCAGGTGATAGGCCACCGCGTGCCGCGGCTCATACAGCAGCATGTCATCGGCTCCGGGCACCTGAACCAGCACGCCCCGTCCAAAACCCATGTTCTGCGGCTCTCCGGCAAACTGCGCGCCCCGCCCGGCGAGCTCGGCCATGGTGGCATCGAGATCGTCACACATGAGCGCGACGGAGTGATGCTTGGGTGAGCGCCAAGGTCTCCCCTCGTGCTCGCCGGCGGTGGGATGGACACCCAGCTCGCTGGGTCCGGTGCCGAAGATCAGCCACTCGGCCGGGTCAGCGCCGCCGGTGCCGGTGCCGCCGACTCCGGCATCACCACGCTCTCCCTCCGAGATGTAGGGCCAGCGCAGCACATCTTTGAAGAATGCCCGGGTCGCGGCCGCATCGTCGGAATACACCAAGGTATGGATTGCGGTGAGCATGATCGAACAGTACGACGGCAGCGAACCCACTGGACGAGAGGCATTGTCCGCCGAGCCACTCGTGCCTGTTCGGTCAGACATGCTGCAGGCATCAGTCATTCCTTCGTGATGGGAATTTGACTCTCGCTGCTGCGCATGCGGCGTGTCGCGGCCAACCTCAGGGCGCGAGAGGCGGTTCTCCGTCAGCAGCCGAGGTCTCCTCGACGCTCTCGCCGGTGACATCGTGCGCACGATGATCCAGGAGGTCGACACCGCCGAGCGGTGTGCTGCTCCACCGTGCCAAACGCCAGCCGATGTCCGGATCACCCTCCAGCACGGCCATACCGGTGTTGGCGATCGAGAGATCAGCGACCGCCTCCGGTCGGAGCCCAGTGGCGAGCGCGGTGTAGACGCGGATGGCCGCACCGTGGCTGAAGACCGCCACGGTCGACTCCGGGTCGTGGGCTGCCGCGACGGTCCGGATCGCCCCGTCGTAGCACTCCCAGAACTCGTGACCCGACATACCGCCCGGCACCGAATGACTGAGGTCGCCGTGTACCCAGCTGACCAGGCAGTCGACATACCCGCGCAGCGCCTCGGGATCGGCACGCATCTCCAACGTGCCGGCCGAGATCTCCTCCAGACCGGCGGTGACCGTCACATCCAGTCGCCGTACGCGGGCCAGGGGCGCCGCGGTCAGCTGGGTTCGAGTCAATCGGGAGGCGTAGATGGCAGCGATCCGCTCGTCGCCCAGCGCCGGCGGCACCGCGATCGCCTGGGTGTGCCCGAGCCGTGTCAGACCCGCACCGGGAATCGCGGTGTCCAAGGCACCGCTGACGTTGTTCGGTGTCTGGCCATGGCGAATCAGCAGCAACCGCAACAGACCGCCTCCTGACGACGACCGAGCCCCGCGAGGCGCACACCTCGCCCGATCCGGACCCTACCTGCTCCTGATTGCACGTCTCCACCGAACATCGCTGCTGGGCAGCTGCCGGATATCGGCTCGATCTCGTATCTGGAGGGTGCTCTCACAGACCTCTTGTGAGAACGCAACCCAAGGAGGCATACCCACATGGCCGCACGACCCCTCATCATCTGGCGCGGACACGGAACCGACCAGGCGATCTATTCCTCGGAGCACTCCGACGGCGGATTCCTTCGCGCATTCCAAATGCCCGCCTCGGGCAGCAGCCTCGGCATCGCAGCGGCCCGGCTGCCGGGCGGCGGATTCACCGCGGCCTGGCGCGGCGCCGACAACGACAACCGGATCTGGACTGCCGTCGCACCCATCACGACCAACTGGTCGCGGCAGTCGCTCCCGGCCGGCGCTCCGCGTACCGAGGACCGCCCTGCCCTCGCCACGTACGGCAGCTCGGTGGCGATGGCCTGGCGGGGCGCCAACACCGACGAGCACATCTGGTACACAGCTCAGGTCAATGCCGCCCAGCAACCTGCCTGCGACGGCAAGGCCAGTTCCACCCACGGCCCCGCGTTGGCCGATCTGGGTGACGGCCGGCTGCTGTTGGCATGGAAGAGCTCAGGCGGAAATCAGCGCTTGTACTCGGCGACGTTCGACGGCCACACCTGGTCCGAGCCGCTGCCAGGCCCCGGCGGTTCCACTCATGGGCCCGCATTGGCGACCACCCAGCAGGGCACCGCACTGATGGTGTGGAAGGGATCCGGTGGCGATGACCGGCTGTGGAAATCTTCGTATGTGAACGGCAGATGGTCCGCCCAGGCGCTGGCCGTGGGCCGATCCAGCCACGGCCCCGCGATTGCGAAAGTGGGTCTCGGCGTGGTCATGGTCTGGAAAGGAGTGCTCGGTGACGAACGTCTGTTCTGGTCTCGCGACCTCAGAAGCCAGCACGAGGTGGCGCCGGGCTACACCAGCGCCAACACGCCGGCGATCACCTATGTGGACTTCATGCGCCTGTAGTCGACCGTCAACACAGAGCTACGTGATCTGACTGGCTGAGCAGCAGGAGCAGACTCGACTCCATGAGGATCCTCTTCGCTGCCGCACCCGCGTACGGACTGCTGCTACCGATCGTGCCGCTGGTCTGGGCAGCACGCGCGGCCGGCCACGAGGTCGCCCTGGCGACCACCGGCGAGCTGACCGAGGTCGCCGCCCGAGCTGGACTGCCTGTGCTGGATGTCTTCCCCGACCGAGAACGATGGGCAGCGCTGACGGGGTGGGGCAAGCGGCCCGACGAGCTACCTGCCGACGCGCCGGTCGAGGTGAAGAACGCAGCCAGGGTGCATGCACCCTTCGCCGCCTTCACCGCCACGATGACCGAAGGCACCATTGCGGCGGCCCGCTCGTTCCGGCCCGACGTCATCGCCACCACGAGTGACCACCCAGCGGGGCTGCTCGCCGCGAGCGCGCTCGGCGTCCCAGCGCTGGAAGTCGGCAACCGAATCTCCTGGTCCACCCGGGACGCGAGTTGGCGCAACCGATCGCAGCCGATGGTTCCCGAAGACGTCCTGGTGCCATTGCGCCAGCGTCTCGATCTCTCGGCGAACCCGCCAGAACTGATCGCCCGGATCGATCCGCGAGCACCGAGTATGGGCGGAATCCCAGCCGACCGAACCGAGGTTGCCGATGCGGTCGACGGCCGTCCGTGGTGGGGCATGCAGTACGTCCCGTACAACGGGGGTGCCGTGCTTCCGGACTGGGTGCTCGGGCCGATCGAGCGACCAAGGGTCGGCGTCACCCTCGGCACCGTCGTGCCCCTGATCAGCGGCACCAGCAGCCTCACCGTCGTCATCGAAGCCTTGGCGAGTCTCGATGTGGACGTCATCCTCGCGGCGGGCACCGCCGATCTCACGTCGTTGGGCGAGCTGCCGGGCAACGTGCGCTCTGTTGGGTATCTGCCACTCTCGGCCTTCCTACCCAGCTGCAGCCTGTTGATCCACCACGGCGGCTCCGGCACCACGGCCGCTCCTCTGTTCTACGGCGTGCCGCAGCTCGTCCTGCCCAGCTTCGCCGACAATCCGATGTCGGCGCAGCGGGTGGTCGATCGTGGTGTCGGTCTTGCCCACGATCCCGGCACGATCAACGTCGGCATCGCCCGTGAGCTGGTCGACCGACTGCTGATCGAACCCCACTTCCTCGACCAGGCCCGGCAGGTCAGCGCCGAGATTGCCAGCCAACCGACACCGAGTGACATCGTCGCCCGGCTGGCCGACGTCGTGTCTCTGCAACCGACCCCAGCTGGGTAACGAACGGCGTCAAGCCACCTTGCGAGAAGCGGTGTCGTCCGAGCTGATCCGGCCGTGCTTGATGCCCTTGACCCAAGCCTTGTGGTCACGTTCGGCCTGGTCCGCGTAGCGCACCGCGAATTTGCTGATCGCCTTCTCGAAGTCGGTGCTCTTGCCCAGATAGCCGGCGATCGAGATCGAATCGCCGCTGCGAGCGTGGGAATGGGCCAGCGCCCAACCGCACAACGTCGCATAGGCCTCGGCCTCACTGGGATCGAGATCCTCGATCTCCACCGAACCCTTCTCATCCGCGAGCTGGCGCCAGTAGTAGAACTGCTCGTTGGACGAGGATGAATAGCCGAGGAAGATATCGCTGGCCGACTGGATCAGCCGTTGCCCGTCGACCACCCGATGCCCTTGGTCGGTGTATTCGCACGGCAGGCCAGCCAGGGCAAGGACCGGCTCCATCGCCTGCTTGACCTGCAGCATCAACGGCTCGCCGTGATCGGCTCCCTCACACAGCACCGCAAAGCAACGGGTGCCGACGCTACCGACACCGACCACCTTCAAGGCGATGTCTTTGATCTCGAAGTGGCTGAGCAGATGTCTCCGGTCCGCCGAGGTCGAGTCCTGGAAGCCTTGCAGGTTCTCCTTGATCTGCTTGTGGATCCCGTCCGGATCCACGAACCCGCGCAGATCCTGACCGGCGTGCGCACTGAACGCCTTCGAGTCCAAGAACTCATCGAGATCTCTCAGTGGCACCACGAACTTGCCGTTGTCCCAGTCAACGACGCGCCTGAACTGGCGCTGGCCGTCGACCACCTCGGTGAGTTTCTTCACCGCCGCTGCGCTGGTCTCCTTCTTCGCGTCCGCAACCACCCGGTCCCATGCCTCGACGTCCTTGTCCGGTGCCTTTGCTTGGATCTGATCGGCCGTCGCGCTGGCGTACCAGACGTCGAGGACGCTCTTCTTCGCGAAGCCGCGCAGCTGGGTCCGGTATGCCTTCGCTGCCGTCTCGGCCAGCCGCTTGCCGTCAGCGTCCCGCCACGTGGAGCCCATGAGTCGGCAGTTGTCGCGGGCGGCCAGCACGAAGCTCGTCGCGAGCCGCTTCAGGTCCCACTCCCAGGGTCCGGGGAGGGTCTCATCGAAGTCATTCAGGTCGAAGACCTGCCGGCGCTCGGGCGACGCAAACAATCCGAAGTTGGACAGATGTGCATCGCCGTTTGCCTGCACCATGATCCCCGTGCGCGGCACCGTCGCCAGATCGTAGGCCATCACAGCGGCAGAGCCGCGGTAGAAGGCGAACGCGGAAGTCGCCATCCGCCGATGCCGCTCCGGGACCAGGACTTGCAGCCGTGGCTCGTCCTGATCGAGCAGCACTTGGATGGGATCGATCGTCCGCTTGGCGGGATCCCAGACCCCCTGCGCCTCCAGTGGCACAGTCTTGCGTAGGCGTTTGCCAGCAGCCTTCCGCTTGGCGGCATCTGGGGTCAGGGTGGAAGCAGACATGGGGACTCCATCGTCGGAAGGTGTCCCTGGGTTTTTTCGGACACCGGCTGTACATACCCTGCTCGCGCCGGGCGCCGGGCGTCAAGGGGTCGTTAGGCCCCTACAACAGCGACCAGGCCTCGGTGAGCACGGAGCGGAGGATCTGCTCGATCTCGTCGAACTGCTGCTGATCGCAGATCAGCGGCGGAGACAGCTGAATCACCGGGTCGCCCCGATCGTCGGCGCGGCAATAGAGGCCCGCGTCGAAGAGGGCTTTGGACAAGAAGCCGCGCAGCAGCCGCTCCGACTCGTCGGCGTTGAAGGTGAGCTTGGTGGCCTTGTCCTTCACCAGCTCGATGCCGTAGAAGTAGCCGGCACCGCGGACGTCGCCGACGATCGGCAGCTCCCGCAGCCGGTCCAAGGTCGCCCGGAAGGCACCCTCGTTGCTCCGGACGTGGTCGAGCAGCCCGTCCCGCTCGAACAGATCGAGATTGGCCAACGCCACCGCGGCCGAGACCGGGTGCCCGCCGAAGGTATAGCCGTGCATGAAGGTCGTCGCACCCGAGGCGAACGGCTCGTAGACCCGATCCGAGACCAGCATCGCGCCCAGCGGGGCGTACCCGGAAGTGATCCCCTTGGCACAGGTGATGATGTCGGGCTGGTAGCCAAAGCGCTCCGCGCCGAACATGTGACCCAGTCGGCCGAACGCGCAGATCACCTCGTCGCTGACCAGCAGGACGTCATACCGGTCGCAGATCTCCCGCACCCGCTCGAAATAGCCCGGCGGTGGCGGGAAGCAGCCGCCGGAGTTCTGCACCGGCTCCAAGAACACCGCCGCGACCGTGTCCGGGCCCTCCATCTCGATCGCCTGGGCGATCTGATCGGCAGCCCAGCGCCCGAACGCGACCTCGTCGTCGCCGTGCTCCGGAGCGCGGTAGAAATTGGTGTTCGGCACCTTGTGCGCGCCGGGCACGAGCGGCTCGAACTGCTGCTTCGCCGCGGGGATCCCGGTCAGCGACAGCGCGCCTTGCGGGGTCCCGTGGTAAGCCACCGCACGCGAGATCACCTTGTGCTTCAGCGGCTTGCCGATCTCCTTGAAGTACTGCTTCGCCAGCTTCCAGGCGCTCTCCACCGCTTCCCCGCCGCCGGTGGTGAAGAAGACCCGGTTGATCTCCCCCGGAGCCAGATCGGCGATCCGCTCGGCCAGCTCGACAGCGGCTGGGTGGGCGTAGGACCAGATCGGGAAGTAGGCCAGCTGGGCGGCCTGCTTGGCAGCCGCCTCGGCCAGCTCCCGGCGGCCATGACCGACCTGCACGGTGAAGAGTCCAGCAAGTCCATCGAGATAGCGCTTGCCCCGCTCATCCCAGATATACGCCCCGTCGCCCCGCACGATGGTCGGCACCGGCGCCTGGTCGTAGCTCGACATCCGGGTGAAATGCATCCACAGGTGCTCGGACGCACGACTCGCTGAGGCACTGGCGACGGCTTGAGCCGGCTGATTCTCGGTGGACAACACTGTCATGAACGGAGCGTACGCCCCCGCAAGGATGCGTCAGGTTTGTGGTCGGGGCCACCGGATCTGGTCTTGGCCAACGCGGCTCGTCGTTGTGCTGATCGGTCGTCGTGCTGATCGTCTGTGCCCCGCGGGCGTGACACGTACGGGCGCTCTGGGTCGGGGTCGGTCGTCTGCGGCCCGCGGGCGCAAGACGTGCGGCCGGCACGCTCCACCGCCGATCGTCTGCGGCCCATGAGCGCAAGACGCACCATCGGGTCCGCCCGATCCGTGGTTGGTCTTGCGCCGATATCGGCGCCCGCCAGTGAGCTGCTCGCTGGTTGTGTGGCGGCATGGCAGGCTGAGTCGGGTGCGAGTCCTGGCCCTGTCCGACACCCATGCGCCCCGATTCTGGAAGCGCTGTCCCCGTGCGGTCGCCGTGCATGCGGAGCAGGCCGACCTGATCCTGCACGCGGGCGATGTCTGCATCCCCGAGGTGCTGGACGAGTTGTCCGCGTTTGCGCCCGTACGCGTGGTGCTGGGCAACAACGACGGTCCCGAGGTCGCGGCTTGGGGCGCACCCGAGAGCCTCGAGCTCGACCTGGAAGGACTGCGGGTGGCGATGATCCACGATGCCGGTTCAAAGGACGGTCGGCTGGCGCGCATGAAGCGCCGCTTTCCCGCCGCCGACCTGGTGATCTTCGGACACTCCCATATCCCGATGGACGTGGCCGATGATCGGCTACGCATGGTCAACCCCGGCTCGCCGACCGACAAGCGGCGGCAGCCGTTCCGCACACTGGCGGAACTGATCATCACCGACGGTCGACTGGCATCCGCGGTGATCCATGACCTTCCCTGATCGAAGATCGACCTGATCGAAGATCGAAAGGTGCCTGGATGTCGTTTCGCCCGAGGTGAAACAGCATCTGCGCACCTTTCGATCCGCAGAAGGTCGGATAGCGCGATTCTCGCCCCGGCGCCCGGACCCCGAACCCCGAACCCCGAACCCGCCCCAGCACAGCACCCAGCACCCAGCACCAACAACTCAGCCGCCCAGCGTCCCGAGTCCGGCGATCAGTCCCTCCGCGAGCCAGTGCTCGTACGCATCGAGCGACCAACCGCAGCGACGGACCAGCCGATCTCCGTTGTCCGGGGCCGTCAACGTCCACACGTGATCGACCAACTGCTCGACCGTGAGCCCCTCGGCGAGACCGAACCTCTCAGCCAGGTGCTTGACGACACCGGCGTTGCCGATCCGCCGTTCCCGGTCGATCGTGGCCAAGAAGTCGGCCAGCTCCGTGTCGGACCCCGCTCCCTCGGCGAGCACCACCCCGAGGAGCGGACCCACCCGGCCGAAGAGCAGCCGGGCGACGGACGCGTACGCCCGCAGTGTCTCCGGTGCGCTGCTTTGGCTGCGGACCCTGGCGATCTCGGGCCGGTCGTTCAGGGCAATCGGCTCGTCGTCTCCGGCCAGCAGGACGTCGTAGACCGCCTTCAGCACCTCCGCCTTCCCCCCGAAAGTGTTGTAGATCGTCTGCGGACTGACCCGCGCGGCCCGTGCGAGAGCCGAGATCGTCGTGCCGTGATAGCCGGTCTCGAGGAACTGCGAGCGTGCGACATCCAGGATCCGCCGACGGGTGAGTCGGGCAGCCTCGGCGCGTTTCGCACTGTCGTACGCACGGGTGGTTGACATCTCGCTCCATTCGCTGGAACATAATTCCACTGGAATCTGATTCCAACTACACTCTAGCCAGATGAGGAGCCCCGTATGTTCACCGACACGACGCCGATGACGACGACCAACCCGGCACTGCCCGCCGCCCAGGCGGTCTTCGACGCGATCAACTCCCATGACCTGAGCTGCTTGGACAGCGCCGTGACCAGCGACTTCGTCGACCACGGCTCGCCGTTCCCGCTGCCGCCAGGCCCGGACGGCTACCGCCAGATCCTCACCTATGTCACCCAGGTGCTGGCGATCCGCTACGAGAAGCTCGACGAGTTCGTCACCGAGGACCGGATCGTCATCCGGGCGGTTGCCCACGGCGTGGCGGTCGCGCCGATCCACGGCGAGCAGTTCGCCGGCCGTCCGTACACGATGCCGACGATCCATATCTATCGGACCGAGGGCGACCGACTGGCCGAGCACTGGGGTGTCCGCGACGAACTCGGCGTCCTGCAGCAGATCGGCGCCCTACCAACACCATCCATGCCGTCAGCACCGACCCCCGGGCACGACGCGCCTGACAGTCAGCGATAGGTGCGCAGATACGGCCGAACCTACCGCTGGTTCCAGAATCCGCACTGGTGCTGATCGGCGATCTCCCGAAGGGATCGGGCGGGAATCAGCGCCTGCACGCGGCCGTCTTCGACGAACAAACCTGGCCCCAGCCGCAGCCGGGCCCCGGTGGCTCCATCCACGGTGCAGCGCTGGCAAGCACGCAGCACGGTGGTCGCAGTGATGGCGTGCAAGGGACACACCAGCGCCACCCGGCGATCACCTATGTCAGCTTCGCGAATCTGTGATCGGCCGGCCAGAGGCACTGGTGACCGAGTCGAGGTAGTCGGCGGCGGTCAAGCCGGACCGGTCGTGGTCGATCGCGCCGACAATGAGCGTCACGACCGCGGTGGCGAAGACGCTGCTCGACTCCCAGCGAGCCGTCTCGATGAGGTACGGGTCGATCCGAGTGCGCAGCAGATGCCCGTCGAGCAGCAGTTGGACAGCAAGGGCGAGGCGCTCCATCGTCCACTCGGGTCGCAGCACGATTCCGTACGCCATCATCAATTGCTGATAGCCCTGCGACCACTCGCGCTGGATCCGGAGTCCGTCCTCAGCGATCTGTCGCTGGATCTCGGGATGCCGCGGCAGCATCGGAGCGAGATGCATCAGCAGGAAGCTGCGCGGCGAGGACACTAGGTTGCCCATGATGGTGTCGGCGGTGACGGTGATAGCTCGCGCCAAGCCGGCCGACGTGGCCACCGCCACCAAGAACTCGGGCGTTGCGTCCGGGGTGCCCCCGGCGGGCTGGTCTCGATAAAGGATGCAGTGCAAGGCGGCGTCGTGGACGAGCTCTTCCTTGCTCCCCCACCGGTTGACGATCGCCTTCTTGCTGATCGCCGGCTGATATCCGGACAACACCCGAGTGATGTCCTCGATCCGGATCCAGTCCAGTGCGGCCGGGAAATGGATCGATCTCAACCGCGCGGGCAGGTCGCCAGAGGCCTCGGAGAGACTCGCATCGATCAACTCGGCAGCGGCATCCAGGATCCGCATGGCGGTCGGGTCATACCTGGTGGGAGCCGGACGGGGGGACATGAGGGCTAGCGAAGCACAGACCGGGCCCGTCTGGGTCCGGGGTCAGAACTTGGCCATGGACAACACCACGATGCCGGTAACAGTCGAGCCGGCGGACACGAGAGACCTCTTTCATTCCTGCTGGCATGGCCCTTCCGCTCGGCCACGAAGGAAGTGAACCACGACAGCGGTCGCAAGAGGAGCCCGGTAGAGGGACAGCCGGAGCACCTTATCGGTGGCGAGTGAGAAGATGGGACGCCGCGGCGAGGACCGAGCAGGCGAGGGCGACCACTCCCAAGGGGACCGCGGTGTGCTCACCGGCGAGTCCGACGAGCGGGGCGGCGATCGCACCGAACGCATAGCGACCCAGCCCGAGCAGCGAGGCCGCAGTGCCGGCGACGCGGGCATAGTCGGCCAGCGCCAGCGCCGTGGCCGGCGGCGTGCTGGTCGCCACACCGCTGGTCAGCAGCACGATCGAGGCCAGGATCACCCACAGCGGCAGGCCGGCGGTGCCGGCGGCGAGAATGCCCGCCGCTCCGGTCACCGCGATTCCGAGACCGAGGGCCAAGGTGCCGGTGGACGACCAGCGCTCGCTCAATCGACCGGAGACGAAGCCACTGAGCACGTACGCGAGCGAGCCCAGCCCGAAGGCGTAGGAGTACTGCTGCGGCGTCAGACCGTAGATGCCCTGCAGGACGAAGGTGGCGCCGCTGAGATAGGCGAACACCGCCCCGTTGAGGAAGCTGATGGTCAGTGCGGTGCCCAGGAAGCGTCGGTCGGCCAACAGCACGCGCACGTTGGCTCGGAAGTGGGACAGGCCACCTGCCGTACGGGACTCGATCGGCAACGACTCACGGAAGATCAGCAGCACGGCGAGCAGGATCGCCGCACCCACGGCGGCGAGGAACACGAAGATGCCGCGCCAGTCGGTGAGCCTGGCCAACTGACCACCGACCAGCGGGCCGACGATCGCGGCACAGCCGGCCAGCACGGTGAGCCGACCGTAGTAGCGGACCAGCGCAGCGCCCGAGTACAGATCCCGACCTGCCGCTTGAGCGATCACCACCCCCGTGGCGCCGGCCAGACCCTGTAGCAGCCGGGCGGCGATCAAGATCTCGATGCTGGGGCTCAACGCACACGCGACCGAGGCGACCACGTAGCTGCTCACCCCGATGATCAGCGGGCGCCGACGACCGAACCGATCCGACAGCGGACCGGCGATGATCTGCCCCGCCGCCAGTCCGACCAGACATGCGGTGATGGTCAGCTGCGCGGCCGAGGTGCCTGCGTCCAGATCGGCGGCCAGCCGCGGCAGCACCGGCAGGTACAGATCCATCGAGATAGGACCGAACACCGTCAGCAGCGCCAACACGAGCGTCAGCGATCGGCTCACCGGACGTACGGTCACAGGCCCAGTCACCGTTTGCCCACTCGGTCGACTAAGTGGATATCTCTCATCCGCATACTGCGACCCTAGCAAGTTATCCGGATACTGTCTATCCGGATGAGCTAGGGTGGACACCGTGACCGCGACCAAGCCAAGGGAGCTGCGCCGAGACGCGGCCGAGAACAGGACCAGACTGCTGGCCGCCGCCCGGGAGCTGTTCGCCGAGCGCGGTCTCGACGTCACCCTCAACGACATCGCGCACCACGCCGGGGTCGGGGTGGGCACCGCCTACCGCCGGTTCGCGAACAAGGAGGAGGTGCTGGAGTCGCTCTTCGCCGAACAGACCGCCGAGTTCGGCGCGCTCGCCGACGCGGCGTTGGCCGACGCCGACCCCTGGCGCGGTCTGGTCGATTTCCTGGAACACGCCCTCGCCCTGCAGTTGCGGGACAAGGGGCTCGCGCAGATCCTGAACGGGGACCGACTCAGCGTTGAGCAGCATGCCTGGAACCGGACGGTGATGGCTCCGAAATACCGTGCGCTGATCGAGCGGGCCCGCGAGGCAGGCAAGCTCCGAGACGACGTCACCGGCACCGACCTGACCTTCATCCAGGTGGGACTCAACGCGATCATGATGCGCTCGCGCGACGCCCATCCCGACCTGTACCGGCGCTATCTGCACCTGATGATCGACGCTCTCCGCGCCGAGCCCGGCGCTCCCTCACCCCTCCCGGTGCCGGCACTCACCAGCGACCAGACGCATGCGGTGATGGGCCCCACCCGCTGATCTGCCGCCTTCGTCAAGACCGATAGCGCTCCAGCATCTCCCTCGCGACCTCCGCGCCGGCCCCGCGCAGGTCGACCGGCTCGAGCACCCGCGCCCGCGGACCGCCGGCGACCAGCATCAGCCCGATCCGGCGTCGATAGGGCTGCAGCACGAAGACCCGCAGCCGGGCCACATCCGGCAGATCCTCGATCAGCTCCACCCGCTCGGCGTAGGAGTCGACCGCCCAGGCGGCGAAGTGCGGCACTTCCAGAACCACGGCGAGTTCGGTGCGATGTTCGATGATCATCACGTTCCGATCCGCCGGCAGCTCGAAGGTGTCCGGCAGGACGGTCACCGAGCGCAGATTTCTGAGCAGGTACGTTCGCAAGGCGCTGCGCTCGTCGCCGGGCGCGGCGTCGATCTCCCAGCCCCGCAGCGTACGGAGCAAGCCGTACGGCTCGATCACACCGTCCTCGATCGTCGGCTCCCAGGCCCGCGCATAGCGCACCGCGACCCGACGACGCTCACGCACTGCCAGTCGCAGATCGTCGAGCCACCGCCAGGGATCGTTCTGGATGATCCGCAATCCGGGCAGCACGCCGTCGCCCAGCTTCCGTACGGCCGAGGCCAGCACCCGGTCGTCGGGGTGCAACGCGACGGCATCCGTGGCCAGCCGATAGAGCCGGGCCAGGTCGGGCAGGCTGAGGTAGGACACGCCGAGCTCGTGCCCCGGGGACATCGTCGCCAGCCGCACCGCGGTCGCCGTGGACGCATCTCCGATCTCCTCGCCATCGTCGTTCAAGAATTCCAGGACATCGGGACGGGCCACCAGATCGGGCAGGTAGTCCGCCAGGTCCGTCAGGTAGTACGTCTTGAGCGTCTCGCGCACGTCGTCCTCAGCACGGCCGACCTCGGCAGCCAGCTCGGAGAACCGCATCCCGTCGGGGTGGTAGAAGAGGATGTCGAGCAGTCGCGGCAAGAGCGCGACCCGATCGCCGTAGATCGCCATCAGCCACCGCTCTCCACGACGGCCTGCAGGTTCATCGCGATCTCGGTGACCAGAGTTGCCGGCTCCAGCACCCGCACTCTCAAGCCGAGCGCATACAGCCGGGACCGGAAGGTGGCCTGATTGGTGACCACCAACTCGACAACGGTCTCCGGCGGTTCGTCGTCGGCAGTCGATTCAGGGGCGGTATCGGCGGAAGGGGGCACGACGGTGGCAGCCGGGAACTGCACCAAGACGTCGGCCACGAAGGGGGTCACCACGGCCAGCCGCACGGTCATCGGCGGGTCCAGCTGCCAGTGCATCGGATCGAGGCGCTCGGTCGGCCGCATGATCGCCGCTGCCGCCGTACCCGGTCGGTCGATCCGCAGACCGTCCATCCAGGCGATCACGTACTCCTTGGCCGGCTCGTCCACCGCCATCCGCGCGGCCAGCACCCAGCCCGAGGTGGTCACGTAGAGCTGGTCGGGGTGCAGGACCCGCCGACGCCCCGCATAGCTGCACCGCACCAGACTCCGGTCTTGGACCGCGTGCACCAAGCGCCCCAAGGACGGCGGTGGGATGACCCGGTCGATGTCGTTCAGATAGAGCAGCGACCCGAGGGCGGCCCGCTCGCCGGGGGTGAGCAGCAGCGCCAGCCGGTTGTCTCGAGCACGCAACAGATAGCGGCCATCCTCGCCTTCGCCGGCCACGTTCTCGATGTCCCAGCCGCCCCGGCGCAGGATCGTCAGGTCCCGGCGCAGCTGTACCCGCGCCGCTTCGGTGTCCTCGTCGAGATCGGCCATCCTCAGCAAGGTGACGATCGGCACCCCACGACCGCGGTCGTCGTCGGCGAGGCAGATCAAGATCCGGATCAGCCGCTCCATGGGCTTGAGCTGGTCGCGCCCCGACGCTCGCGTCACTCGACCGACCTCCCCACGTCTTCCCCGTCGTGCGATTGCTGCGCAGAGTGTGCCAGGTGTCGATTGGCACGGGTGGAAACCGAGCCACCTGCCCACCTGCTGGTTGCCAATTCAGTCAATTCAGTTGACTATATCCGGACCATAAGGGACGATGGTCAAATCAGTTGACCACTTGCGAAGGAGATCGGCATGTCTGTTGTCCAAGCCCCGAGCGCCCCGACGCACACCCTCGGCGGGACGACCTTCACCTCGCTGGCCACCCCCAGCCGAGGCAGCACCACCGACAACTCACTGTGGCGGGTTCAGCTCGCTCCCGGCACCACGCCGACCCCGCACTCATTGACGCGGGAGGAGATCTTCCTGGTCCTCCGCGGCACCGCTGACGTGACGATCGACGGGGTCCAGGAGACCGCCCTGACCGGCAGCGCCATCGTGGTGCCGAGCGGTGTCCCCTTCGGCCTCGGCAACGATGGCGACGAACCCGTCGAGCTGCTCTGCTGCCTGCCGGTCGGCGGCCAGGCACAACTGGGCGACGGCACGCTGCTGACTCCACCGTGGGCTCAGTGAGCACCGGGAAATCAGTTAACCAAGCGGCCGCAGCGGACGGGTCGCTGCCGCTCGCCCGGCTCCTCGCCATCGCCTACCGGCAGCTGATCACCGACCTGCACGCCGAACTCGCCGAGCAAGGCTGGGGGGAGCTCCGACCGGCGTACGGCTTCGCACTGCTCACGCTGCGCCCCGGACCGCTGCCGGGTAGTGAGCTCGGCGCAGCACTGGGGATGACCAAGCAGGCCAGTAGCAAGCTGGTCGACGCGCTGGTCGCGGCAGGCTACGTCCGGCGACTGACATCGCGGGGCGACGCGCGGGTCCGGCCGGTGGAGCTGACCGAACGCGGGCAAGCACTGCTGGTGGCATCGGAGGACATCTATCACTCGCTGGAGGGCCAATGGGCCGCGATCATCGGGCCCGACCGGCTGGCAGCCCTGCGCGAGGACCTCGTTGCGGTCGTGAGTCAGGCCGACGGGGAACTGCCGCCCGTCCGGCCCCTGTGGTGAGGCAGTAGATCAAGGTCAGTCGGGATTTGTGTTCGGCCCTCCTGTCACGCTTGGTATATCAGCCCAGGCGCGATCTCGAGAGGAAAACTTCATGTCGGTAGCAGCGATGACGCACCCGTACGGTTCGTGGTCGGGCTCTGCCCGTCACCTCCGACGACCCGTCTCCTGCCCACCCGTCTCCTGGCAAGACGTGACTCGCGTCGCGCGCCGCCGCGCCATGGCGATCGACACCGAGATTCCCACCACCGTGCTGGTCAGCAAGGTGCTGGACCGCTTCGGCGAGGCGTTCGGCCAGGGCGCACGGCCGGTCGACCTGGACGGCTGGGTGCGGCGGACCCTACGTGAGGTCGTGGCGCTGTGTGAGAGCGAGAATGTCGGCCCAGGGCTGACCGGCGACAACGGCGCCCTCGCCGCGCTGCTGAATCAGCTGTCCCTCCCGGTCCGTTCCCCGGCGCTGGCCAAGCGTCGCAAGACCCTGCTGCGCAGGGTTGCCGAGGTGATCGGCGGACGGGAAGGCCGAGTCGTCTTGGCGTTGGCCGGCACGGAATCGGCTGATCAGCTCGCCGCCCAATTGCATCGGGCCGGGGTCGACGTCGTCTGCCTGCAGGACACGGGACTGAGCCGGCTCCGGGAACACCTCGACCGCCATCCCGAGTTCCGCCGGCAGCTCACCGCCGCCGGCCGGCAGCCGAACCAGGCCCGTACCGCACCCCTCACCGACGCCGACACCCCGATCAGCTAGATCGGCGGTAGGCCGGGATCACTCCCCTCCGCGACATCATTGGCCGAGAGCTCGGCGAGCCGCGCGGTGAGCCAGCCGATCAGCGCGGCGAGATCGAGGTCGTACGTCGGCTGGTCGGCGGCGCGATAGGCGGTCAGTCGTCCCAAGGCCCGACCCCACAGCCGACGAGCCCCGACCGCGTTGCCGCGTTCCCGATGGGTGTTGCCGACGCACAGCTGCGCCAGCCCCTGCCACAGATCCCGCTCCGCAGCCGGCGCGTCCTTCCAACGAGCCTCGAACACCTCGTGCGCGGAGAACGGTCGGCCCTCGGCCAGCAAGGCGCGAGCGGACTCGATGGTCGGTCCCGGCGGCAGCGGCTCCTCCGAGACCGGCTCGACCCCGACACTCCCGTACGGCAGCGGTCTGCCGAGCCGATCCCTCGGCCGCGCCTGCCGGGCCCGGCCCGCGGCATCACGATCCCGGTCGCCCGTCTGGTCAAAGGCAGCCATGCTGCGATGATGCCAGGAACCGCCGCAATCGCGACACCAGGCGTCAGAGCGCGCCAGGTTGGTACCAACGACACGATTGATGGCAGGCTGACCTGGTGAGACGCCCACCCCCGGGTCTCACCGTCGAAGCCTTGCGGAGGTAAACCCCCGATGTTCTCGCGCATTGCCATCGTCAACCGTGGCGAGGCCGCGATGCGGCTCATCCACGCGGTCCGGGACCTGAACGCCCAGGCGGGCCCCGACGGTGGCCGGATCGCCACGGTGGCATTGCACACCGAGGGTGAGCGGCGAGCGATGTTCGTGCGGGAGGCCGACATGGCCTACGACCTGGGGCCGGCCGCCAATCGTCCGTACCTGGACTACGCCGTGCTGGAGAGGGCGCTGGTCGAGACCGGCGCCGACGCGGCATGGGTCGGGTGGGGATTCGTCGCCGAGGACCCCGGCTTCGCCGAGCTGTGCGAACGGATCGGGGTCACCTTCATCGGGCCGAGCCCCGAGGCGATGCGCAAGCTCGGCGACAAGATCGGCTCCAAGCTGATCGCCGAAGAGGTCGGCGTGCCGGTCGCGCCCTGGAGTCGCGGTGGTGTCGACACCCTTGAGGATGCCACGAAGGCGGCAGCCGAGATCGGCTATCCGCTGATGCTCAAGGCCACTGCCGGCGGCGGCGGCCGCGGCATCCGCATGGTCGCCTCCGACGAAGAGCTCGCCGAGGCGTACGAGCGGACCCGGGACGAGGCGCAGCGGGCCTTCGGCTCCGGCGTGGTCTTCCTGGAGAAGCTGGTCACCGGGGCCCGGCACGTCGAGGTCCAGGTGATCGCCGACGGCCACGGCACCGCCTGGGCCATCGGGGTCCGCGACTGCTCGGTGCAGCGCCGCAATCAGAAGGTGATCGAGGAGTCGGCCTCCCCGGTGCTCAGCCAGGGGCAGGCCGACGAGCTGAAGGCGGCGGCGGAGCGGCTGGCTCTCGCCGTCGGGTACGCCGGTGCCGGCACCGTCGAGTTCCTCTACCACCCGGCCGACAAGCTCTTCGCCTTCCTGGAGGTCAACACCCGGCTGCAGGTGGAGCACCCGATCACCGAGGTGACCACCGACACCGACCTGGTCAAGCTGCAGATCCACATCGCCGACGGCGGCCGGCTGGAGGGCGAGAAGCCTCGGGAGGTCGGGCATGCCGTGGAGGCCCGGCTCAACGCCGAGGACCCCGACCGCGACTTCGCACCCGCGCCGGGCAAGATCACCCTGCTGGAGCTGCCCGCCGGGCCCGGCATCCGGGTCGACACCGGGGTCGGCGAGGGCGATCGGATCCCCGCCGACTTCGACTCCATGATCGCCAAGATCATCGCGTACGGTCGCGACCGCGACGAGGCGCTGGCCCGACTGCGACGGGCGATGCGCGAGACCACCGTGGTGATCGACGGCGGAGCGACCAACAAGAGCTTCGTGATCGATCTGCTGGACGCCCCCGAGGTCATCGACGGCTGGGGTGTTGGTGATTGGGCCGACACCGGATGGATCGACCGGACCCGTGCCGAGGGTGGCCTGGTCGCCCACCGGCACTCCGGGATCGCGCTGGTAGCCGCCGGGATCGAGGCCTACGAGAGCGAAGAGGCCCTGGAGCGCACCCGGCTGATCGAGACCGCACGCGGCGGCCGCCCGCAGGTGCAGCACCGCACCGGCCGGGCCATCGAGGTGAAGCTGCGCGGTGTCGCCTATCAGGTCACCGTCTTCCGGGCCGGTACGCAGCGGTTCCGGGTGGTCATCTCCAACGGCCACGAGGAGTACGCGGTCGAAGCTGAGATCGACCGGCTGGACGAGTACAAGAGCCGGCTCACCGTGGGCGGCCGGACCCACCGGCTGGTCACCGCCACCCACGGGCCGGTGCAGCTCGTCGAGGTCGACGGTGTCACCCACCGGGTCAGCCTGGACGAGGGCGGTGTGCTTCGCTCTCCCGCCCCGGCGCTGGTCGTCGCCACCCCGGTCGCGGTCGGTGACGAGGTAGCGCCCGGCGCCCCCGTCCTGGTGCTGGAGTCGATGAAGATGGAGACGGTGCTCAGCGCACCGTTCGGCGCAAAGGTGAAGGAGCTGCTGGTCTCGGCCGGCAGTCAGGTCGAGACGGGTGCTCCGCTGGTTCGGCTGGAGCCGGTCGGCGACGCGGAGGAAGAGACGGTCAGCGACGAGGCCGAGGCCGTCGAGCTCGACCTGCCCGGCGACGGCGCTCCGTCCTCCGACCCGGCGGAACGGGCCTTGACCCGGCGCCGCGACCTGTACGCGATGCTGCGCGGCTACGACCTCGACCCGCGGGACAACGGCAGCACCCTGAGCGCGTACCTCGCCGATCGGGATGCCATGGTCGCGGCCGGCGACTCACCGCTGGACGGTGAGCTGGAACTGCTGCAAGCGTTCGCCGACTTCGCCGAGCTGTCCCGCAACCGCCCGGCCGGCGAGGACCGGCACATCGAGAACCGGGTGCACAGTCCCCGCGAGCACTTCCACACCTACCTACGCAGCCTCGATCCCGAACGCGGCGCGCTGCCCGCCGACTTCCGCGACAAGCTGACCCGGGCACTGCGGCACTACGGGATCACCGACCTGGACCACACTCCCGAGCTCGAACGGGCCGTCTTCCGGATGTTCTTGGCCCAGCAGCGCTGGACTCCCGACGTGCAGCTGGTCACCTCGATCCTGCAACGGTGGATCGGCGAGCCACCGCCGCCGGCATCGGCCGAGCATCAGTATCACGACCTGCTCGACCGGCTGGTCACCGCTACCCAGCTCCGCTTCCCGATCGTGGGCGAGCTGGCCCGCAGCGTACGGTTCCGCTGGTATGACCAGCCGCTGGTCGATGCGGAGCGGCAGAGCGTGCTGGACAGTGTGTCGGCCGAGCTGGAGGCTTTGACGGATCTCCCGGCCGGACCGGAACGGGACGCCCGGATCGACAAGCTGGTCGACATCCCGGAGCCGATCGCCCGGTTCCTGGCTGCCCGGATCGAGGACGAGGTGATGCCGTCCGACGAGCCGATGCTGGCCGTGCTGATCAAACGTCACTACCGCGGCTATGCCCTGCACGACCTGCGTGAGCTGAGCGTCGGTGGCCGGCCGTTCGCGGTGGCCGACTACGTCACCGACCGGCGGCCCACCCATGTGGTCAGCACGATCGGCCGGTTCGACGAGCTGGCGCCGGGCACTGGTCTGGTCACTGCCCTCGCCGACCAGATCGCCCAGGCGCCCGCCGGGCATCGCAGCGTGATCGATCTCTATCTGTCCTGGCCGACGGCGCCGACCGACGACGAGGACGCCTCGGCTCAGATCGCGCATCGGCTCGCCGGCCTGGGCTTGATGCGGGAGGGCACCCGGTTCACGGTCGCGACCTGCCCCGGCGACGGCCGGGTCGGCTATTTCATCTTCCGGCCCGAGCCCGGAGCACCCGACCCGGACGCGATCCTGGTGGAGGACACACTGATCCGCGGCGTGCACCCGATGATCGGCCGTCGGCTGACGCTGGGCCGGCTCCGGGAGTTCGACGTGACCCGGCTGGAGGCACCCGAGGACGTGCTGCTCTATCGCTGCGTCGCGCCGGGCAACGAGGCCGATGTCCGCCTGGTCGCCCTGGCCCAAGTCCGCCAGTTGGCGGTGAGTCGCGACGACCAGGGCCGGGTGATCGGCCTGCCGCATGCGGAGCGGGCGATCTCCAACTGCCGTGAGGCGATCCGCCGGGTGCGGGCCGCCGCCGGGGTGGCCGGCAAGCGACTGGACATGAACTACGTCTGGATCTACATCTGGCCGACGATCGCGGCCGATCCGGAGCAGTTGACCGCGCTGCAGAGCCAGCTCGCGCCGATGACCACCGGTGCCGGCATCGAGGAATTGCTGGTCGGCGGCACCGTACGGCTGCCCAAGGGCGACGAGCACCTGCTGGTGGCGGGCTTCCACTATCAGCCGGGCTCGGGCGTGGTGACGACGCTCGGCGAGCCGCCGCTCTATCGGCTGAAGCCGCTCGACGACTACGACCAGAAGGTCGTCCGGGCCAAGCGGCGCGGGGTGGTCTACCCGTACGAGTTGCAGGCCATGATCGCCGGCCCGGAGGGGACCTCGATCGAGTACGACCTGGACGACACCGGGCAGCAGCTGGTGCCGGTCGATCGTCCGTACGGGCAGAACAAGGCCGGCATCATCGCCGGGCTCATCTCCACCCCGACCGAGCGCTATCCCGACGGCATCGAACGAGTCGTGCTGTGCGGCGATCCGCTGCGGTCGCTGGGCGCGGTGGCCGAAGCCGAGTGCACCCGGATCATCGCCGCCCTGGACCTCGCCGAGGAGCGCGGGATCCCGGTCGAATGGTTCGCCTTGTCCGCCGGTGCGCGGATCTCGATGGAGTCCGGCACCGAGAACATGGACTGGGTCGCCAGGGCATTGAAGCGGATCGTCGAGTTCACCCAGAACGGCGGCGAGATCAATGTCGTGGTGGCCGGCATCAACGTCGGCGCGCAGCCGTACTGGAACGCCGAGGCGACCATGCTGATGCACACCAAGGGTGTGTTGATCATGACCCCGGACTCGGCGATGGTGCTGACCGGCAAGCAGACCCTGGACTTCTCCGGCAGCGTGTCCGCCGAGGACAACTTCGGCATCGGCGGCTATGACCGGGTCATGGGCCCGAACGGCCAGGCGCAGTATTGGGCGCCCGATCTCACCAGTGCCCGGGAGATCTTGATGGCGCACTACGAGCACAGCTATGTGGCGCCGGGCGAGACCGGGCCGCGCCGGGCACCGACCTCCGATCCCTACGACCGCGACGTGACGGGCTTCCCGCACGATCCGGCCGACTCGGGCTTCGCCTGCGTCGGTGACATCTTCTCCAGCGTGACGAACCCGGATCGCAAGAAGGCGTTCGACATCCGCACGGTGATGGCAGCCGTGTCCGACCAGGACCATCCGACGCAGGAGCGCTGGGCCCAGATGGCCAACGCCGAGACCTCGGTGGTGTGGGACGCGCATCTCGGCGGCCTGCCCGTCTGCCTGATCGGGATCGAATCGAAGTCCGTTCCCCGACAGGGGTTCCCGCCCGCCGACGGACCGGACGTCTACACCGCGGGCACCCTGTTCCCCCGGTCGTCGAAGAAGACCGCCCGGGCCATCAATGCCGCCAGCGGCAACCGACCCGTCGTGGTGCTGGCCAACCTGTCCGGCTTCGACGGGTCGCCGGAGTCGCTGCGCAAGCTCCAACTGGAGTACGGCGCCGAGATCGGCCGGGCGATCGTCAACTTCCGGGGCCCGATCGTGTTCTGTGTGATCTCCCGCTATCACGGCGGCGCGTTCGTGGTGTTCTCCAAGGCCCTGAACCCTTCGATGACCGTGCTCGGCATCGAGGGCTCGTTCGCCTCGGTGATCGGTGGCGCCCCCGCTGCGGCCGTGGTCTTCTCCCGCGACGTCGACGCTCGGACGGCCAAGGACCCGCGAGTTCTTGCCTTGGAGGGGCAGCTGGCCGCCGCCTCCGATGCTGAGCGAGCCACGCTGGCGACCGAACTGGCCGAACTGCGCCGTGACGTACGCAGCGAGAAGCTCGGCGACGTGGCCACCGAATTCGACCGGGTGCACAACATCCACCGCGCCGTCGACGTCGGCTCGGTGGATGAGGTGATCGCCGCCACCGACCTCCGGCCGAAGATCATCGCCTCGCTGGAGAAGGGCCTCGGACTGGCCTCGAGCTGAGATCGGCTAGGACTGAGATCGGGTCCGGGTCCCGTTCTGCGCACCATCTCCGTTTCGACTCCGCACCATTTGATGCGACTGCGCATGGGGTCTACCTGGTGCGCAGTAGACGCAGTTGGTGCGAAGTGGGAAAGGGGCCAGCGCCGCCGATTCACCTGCACGGGGATGCCCGATCCGCCGATCCGCGGGTCTCCCGACGGGCGGGTACGTTTGGAGCAAGAGGTATTCGCCCGTGCCCCAGCGCGACCGCCGAGCCAGCAGGCTTTGACGGGCACGTCGAGCGACCAGACGAACACCGCACCGAAGAGCGTTACCACGCAACCGGGAGGGTGCGACATGAGGCGTCATCACGTCAAGGACCGAGCAGTCGAGGAGCAGCCGCTCGCGGATCCCCAGCGCGCGCAGGATCTCGAGCGAGCCGAGCAAGAGAAGGATGAACAGAGTCTGGATCTGGTCCAACGGATCGTGGCGTCGGTCCTGGCTCTGGTCGTAGGCGGCGGCATCGCTGTCCTGCTGTCCACCCTGACGGCGTTGAACGCCCTCGACTTCGATGCTGGCAGCCGGATCGGGCTGTGGGTGATGGGTGGCGTCGCCGGCATCCTGACGGCAGCGGCGGTGCTGGTGATCAACCGGCGCCATCCGTATTCACCGTTGCTCGTGCTGGGGCTGATCCCGATGGCCGTGGCGGCGTACTGGGTCTGGACCTGAGCAGTCCACCTCAGTTGGACACCCCGGCGCCGACGACACCGAGCCCGACCAGACCCAATCCGAGCAGACCCAGCCCCAGCAGACACAGAGCAGCCGCGCTGATCACCGGTCCGGCGGTGGCCAGGCGGGCGGTCGCGGCGGTCAGCCAGGGCTCGGTACGTTGCGGCGCCATCAGCATCGCCAGCGCCGGGATCGTGATCGTCACGGTAGAGATGACGACGTAGATCACGATCACCAAGATGGCCAAGGTGCGGTTGGCGGTCGCGTGCACCTGCAGGCTGACGACCAACGCGAGCACGATGCTCTTGGCCCGGAACTCCAGGATCACTCCGATGACGAAGGCTCGAAACGGGCCCATCCCCTCGAGCGCCGTCGCGGCCCAGTTCGGCAGCTTCCGGGTGTGGCGAGGCCGCCGGCGGCGTACCCAGGCGCGAATTCCCAGCCCGATCAGCGCCGCACCCAGCACGAACTCGACGATCGCGATGGTGACGCTCGGTTGCCGGGGGCGTGGCTCCGGCATCAGTTGAGCCGCGGCTACCGCAGCCAGCACCACGCCCAGCGTGCCGGCCACACAACCCATGGCGTAGGGGAACGCAGAAACCGAGCGGCGCGGCGAGACCAGGATCACCAGCAGGACCGTGATCGGCACCGAGCTGAACGCCGCAGCCAAGCCCACGGTCAGCAGCTGACTCAGTGAGCCGAGCATCCCGCCCTCCTCCTCAATCACCAGCGCGTGGCTACAGTCTCGCCTGCCTCACCCGGCCTGGGGTTCATCAGCGCCCTGAATGTCATCGAGCGGCTGGATGTCACACAGCACGGCTCCGAGCGCGACCGGCATCCCGGTGGCCGCGCTCAGGTTAGTCACTGTGCCTGCGAACGGCGCTCGGAGCGGCATCTCCATCTTCATCGCCTCGAGCACGACCAACACCTGGTCGACCGCCACCAGCTCGCCCTCGGCCACCCGGACAGCCACGATGGTGCCGGGCATCGGCGCGCGGATCGCCCCACTGTCCGCAGCTCCCGCATGATCGGAGAAGACATCGGGCCGCTCGAACACCCACCGCTGTCCGCGGTAGACCACCTCGGCGCCATGCCTGGTCAACTCGACCAAACCAACCTGCCGTACGCCATCGATCTCCAGACTGAGCCAGCCGTCCCCGGTTCCGTCCGGGACAGCGAGCGCATGGACCTCCAGACCATCCACCCGGCCAGCCTCTCGATCGACCACCACCGGCCGGTCCAGGTCCACGATCATCGGGGCCGGTGGTCCCCCGCACCGCCATCCATCAGCCTGGAACGGGTCCGGACTTTTGGCGCAAGAGCCCCCTCCCATGGGGTTTTCTGACCAAGACTCCCCACTGACGGACGCCGCCACGGCCCAGGCGGCGAGAACCCGCGGGACGGTGTCGTCGGGCAGCGCCAGCTGATGCCGATCCAGCCAGGTGGTGTCGATCTCCGCCGCAGCGAAGGCGTCACCGGCCACCAGTTCGCGGAGAAAGCCGGTGTTGGTGGTCAGCCCCAGGATCGCCGTCCGGTCCAGGGCCGCGATCAGCCGTTGCCGAGCGGAGTCACGATCCGGACCGTACGCGATGATCTTGCCCAGCATCGGGTCGTACGCGGTACTGACCACCTGTCCCGAGACGAGCGCGTGATCGACCCGGACACCGGTCGGCCACCGCACCGTCGACGCCGTACCAGCCTGCGGCAGGAAGCCGTGAAAGGAGTCCTCGGCATACACCCGGGCCTCGATCGCGTGACCGGTGACCGTGACCTCGGACTGACTGATCGGCAGCGGCTCCCCAGCCGCGATGCGCAGTTGGAGCTCGACCAGGTCGAGCCCGGTGATCGCCTCGGTGACCGGATGTTCGACCTGGAGCCGGGTGTTCATCTCCAGGAAGTACGCCCGACCGGTCTCCTCGTCCACCAGGAACTCGACCGTGCCTGCGTTCCGATAACCGACCTGTTTGGCCAGCGCCACGGCGCTCGAAGTGACCAGCTCGCGTGTCTCGGGACCGATCGTTGGAGCCGGTGCCTCCTCGACGACTTTCTGATAGCGCCGCTGGCTGGAGCAGTCCCGCTCGAACAGGTGCAGCACCTCGTCGTGGGCGTCGGCCAGGATCTGGACCTCGATGTGCCGGCCCCGTTCGATGTAGGCCTCCACCAGGATCGTGTCGTCGCCGAACGCCGCCTTCGCCTCCCGGCGGGCCGCGGTCGCTGCCTCGTCGTGGTCGGCCGGCGAACGGACGATCCGCATGCCTTTGCCGCCGCCACCGGCCGCGGCCTTGATCAGCATCGGATAGCCGACGTCCTCGCCGCGGGGCACGACGGGCACGCCCGCGACCGCCGCGATCTCTCGGGCAGCGTCCTTGCGACCCATCACCTCCATCACTGCGGCCGGCGGCCCGACCAGGGTGAGGCCGGCGGTCTCGACGGCCTGAGCGAAGGAGGCCCGCTCGGACAAGAACCCGTACCCGGGATGGATGGCATCCGCCTTCGTCGTCCGGGCAGCCGCGATGACGGCCTCGTTGTCGAGATAGCTCGGCACCCAACAGGCCTCGTCGGCGGCCGCGACGTGTGGAGCCGCTCGGTCGAGATCGGTGTAGATGGCGGCCGTCCGGATGCCCATCCGGCGGGCGGTGCGCATCACCCGGATCGCGATCTCGCCGCGGTTGGCGATCAGCAGTGTTCCGATGGCAGGCATCACGCTCACATCCGGAAGACGCCGTAGGACGGCGCCGGGGTCGGGGCGTTGGCGGCGATGGCCAGGCCCAGCCCGAGCACCCGGCGGGTGTCGGCCGGGTCGATGATGCCGTCATCCCAGAGCCGCGCGGTCGAATAATAGGGTGAGCCTTGCTGCTCGTACTGGGCTCGGATCGGCTCCTTGAACGCCTCTTCCTCGTCCCGGTCGGTGAAGCCTCGCACGGTAGCCAGCACCGAGGCTGCCTGCTCGCCACCCATCACCGAGATCCGCGCGTTCGGCCACATCCACAGGAAGCGAGGATCGAAGGCACGGCCGCACATGCCGTAGTTGCCGGCCCCGAACGAGCCGCCGATGACGACGGTGAACTTGGGCACCACCGAGCAGGCGACCGCCGTGACCAGCTTGGCACCGTCCTTGGCGATACCGCCGTTCTCGTACTCGCGGCCGACCATGAAGCCGCTGATGTTCTGCAGGAAGACCAGCGGGATCCCACGGGAATTGCACAGCTCGATGAAGTGCGTACCCTTCAGCGCTGACGAGCTGAACAGGATGCCATTGTTGGCGATGATGCCGACCGGGTGCCCCCAGATGTGGGCGAAACCGCAGACCAGCGTCTCGCCATACAGCCGTTTGAACTCGTGCAGCCGGCTGCCGTCGACAATCCGCCGGATCACCCCGCGAACGTCGTACGGCGTACGGGTGTCGGTCGGCACCACATCGTCGAGGGTCTCCGGATCCTCGTGTGGCTCCTCGACCTGGGCCAGTTCGTAGGGCGGCCCAGTGGGACGGCGCTCGATGGTGCCGACGATGCTACGGACGATTGCCAGCGCATGCGCGTCGTCGTCGGCGAGATGGTCGACCACGCCGGACAACCGGGCGTGGACGTCGCCGCCGCCGAGTTCTTCGGCGGTGACGATCTCACCGGTCGCCGCTTTCACCAACGGCGGGCCACCGAGGAAGATGGTGCCCTGATTACGCACGATCACCGTCTCGTCGCTCATCGCAGGAACGTAGGCGCCGCCGGCCGTGCACGAGCCCATCACACTGGCGATCTGCGGGATCCCCCGAGCGGAAAGCGTGGCCTGGTTGAAGAAGATCCGACCGAAGTGCTCCCGGTCGGGAAACACCTCATCCTGCAACGGCAGGAAGGCGCCGCCGGAGTCGACCAGATAGATGCACGGCAGCTGATTGTCGGCCGCGATCGCCTGGGCACGCAGGTGCTTCTTGACCGTCATCGGATAGTAGGTGCCACCCTTGACCGTCGCGTCGTTGGCGACCACCATCACCTCGCGCCCGCTCAGCCGGCCAACGCCAGTGACGAGGCCGGCGCTGGGCACCGCGCCGCCATACATCTCGTACGCGGCCAGTGGGCTGAGTTCGAGAAAAGGGCTGCCCGGATCCAGCAGCCGATCGACCCGGTCCCGGACCAGCAGCTTGCCGCGCTCAGTGTGCCGGGTCCGGGCTGCCTCGCTGCCGCCTTGTCGCACGACGGCGAGTCGGTCCCGCAGCTCGTCGGCGAGGTCGCGCAGGCTCACCATCAGCTGTCCCCAGCTGGAATGGCGGTAGCGGCGAGCCGGAGTACCCGCTCGGCCTGGGTGTAGACCGGTCCGTCGACCATCCGCCCCTCGAAGGTGGTCACCCCCCGGTCCTCGCCCACGTGAGCCAGCAGCCGCGTGGCCCAGTCGACCTGGCCGGGAGATGGCGCGTATGCCGTCCGGATGATCGGCACCTGAGAAGGATGGATCGCTGCCGTCGCATCGAATCCGCTGGCCACGGCGTCCTCACATTCCGCGGCGAGCCCGGCGGTGTCGGCGATGTCCATGTGCACGGCATCGACGGCGAGGCGGCCGGCGGCCTTTGCGGCAATCAGCGCTCTGGATCGGGCAAAGCGCGCCACATCGCGATAGCGGCCGTCGGGGTGTCGACTGGTCGTGCCACCCAACCCGGCGACCAGGTCATCGGCACCCCACATGGCGCCGATGACGTTGTCTTGGGCGGCCAGCTCGGCAATGCGCTCGATGCCTCGGGGGGTCTCGACCAGCAGCACCACCTCGTGCTCGATGGCGGCCAGCTGGACCGGATCCTCACTCTTGGCCAACATCGCCCGCGGCAAGCCGACTTCAGCCAGCACGGCCAGATCGAGCGGATGATCGCCGCTCTGGGTGCCATTGATCCGGACGAGTGTCCGGTCGGGGTCGAGCACCCCGTCGTGCGCCAGCCGACGGAGTGCGTCACGGGCAGCAGGTCGATTCGCCGGGGCCACGGCGTCTTCGAGGTCGACGATCACCAGGTCAGCTCGGCTGAGGGCCTTGGCATAGCGATCGGGCCGGTCAGCCGGGCAGAACAGCCAGGCCGGGCCCGGAAACCAGTCACTCATCGCGTGCCGCCTGATCGCCCGGCGCTCTATGGATAGGATTTTCTCCGACATCGGGGATGAAGCTATCCATAGTGGAAGCTGCGGCCGGTTGCAGCCGGACCAACGTGGTCCGAGTCGCCTTTGCGACCACCACCCCGTTCTGGTTGCGGGCGCTGTGCTCCAGAGTCACGACCCCCTCCCCCGGCCGACTCGCCGAAACACGCTTGTCGAGCACGAGTGTCTCGGCATAGATGGTGTCGCCGATCCTGACCGGCGCCGGGAAAGAGATGTCGGTGAAACCGAGGTTGGCGACGATGGTGCCCTGAGTCAGCTGCGCCACCGAGAGTCCGACCAGCGTGGACAAGGTGAGCATCGAGTTGACCAGCCGCTCGTGAAACGGCGGCTGCTGTCCGCTTGCGTACGCGTCCAGATGCAGCGGCTGGGTGTTCATGGTCAAGGTGGTGAACAAGACGTTGTCGGCCTCGGTCAGCGTCCGGCCCGGCCGATGTTCGTAGACGACGCCGATCTCGAACTCCTCGAACCACAGACCACGCTGCACGACCCTCTTCTGCTGGCGCTGTTGTCCGGTCATGAGTGGAGCCTCTCAGGTGTCATCGGCTCACTCCACCGGGAGGCCGAGTCCGCGGGCGATGACCAGGCGTTGCACCTCGGAGGTCCCCTCGCCGATCTCGAGGATCTTGGCGTCGCGATAGAAGCGAGCGACCGGATACTCCTCCATGAAGCCGTAGCCACCGAACACCTGGGTCGCGATCCGGGTCGCGGCGACGGCCGACTCCGAGCTGTAGAGCTTGGCGACGGCCGCGGCCCGCTTGAACTGTGCTGCTGACGGCGCCCCAGATCCACCGGCAAGCATGGCGTCCTTCATCGCCGCCGCCCGATAGGTCAGGCCACGCGCAGCCTGGAGCATCACCTCCAGATCCGCGATCTGAAAGGCAACGCCTTGCTTGCGACCGATCGGGCCACCGCCGGTGTGCCGCTGGTTCGCATACGGCAGGCAGGCATCCAGGCATGCCTGGATCAGCCCGACGGCCAGGGCCGAGATCGCCACCCTGCCGTCATCGAGGGTGGACAGGAACTGCGCGTAGCCGCGTCCACGAGCGCCGAGCAGGTTCGACTCCGGGACCCGACAATCGATGAAGGTCAGGGGGTGAGTGTCGGAGCTGTGCCAGCCGAGCTTTCGATAGGTCGGTTCCACCACCAATCCCGGGGTGTCTGCCGGCACGACGATGGCGCTGATCTCCGGTCGTCCGTCGGCGAGCGTGCCGGTCCTGGCGGTGACCGTGATCAGACTCGTGATCGCCGTCCCGGAGTTGGTGATGAACTGCTTGGCTCCGTTGACCACCCAGCGCCCTTCGACGAGGTCGGCCCTGGTCCGCGTCGCCCCGGCATCCGAGCCGGCGTCCGGCTCGGTCAACCCAAAGGCAGCCAACGCCCTTCCGGCCACCAGGTCAGGCAGCCAGCGGTCCTGCTGCTCCGAGGAGCCGAACGCCAGGATCGGGTTGATGCCCAAGCTGACCGCCGCCTCCAGCGTGATGCCCATGGACTGGTCGACCCGGCCCAGTTCTTCGATCGCCACACAGAGTGCGGTGAAGTCTCCGCTGTCTCCGATGCCGCCCAGCCGTTCCGGAGCGGTCAGCCCGAAGAGGCCCAACCGGCCCATCTTGATGACCACGTCCACCGGGAAGTGGTGATCTCGATCCCACTGCTCGACATAGGGCGCGATCTCCTGCTCGGCGAAGTCGCGCACCGAGGCACGAAACGCCTCATGCTCGGGCGACAGGTCGAACATCGGAGTCTCCTCACTGAGCCAGTTAACGATCATTAACCCGACTTCGAGGTTAACACTCGATAACCTGCTCGTCTAGGCTGACGCCATGCCCAACCCAGGCCGCACCGCCAACTCAGGCCGCAGCAGCGGCGAGACCCGCCCGAGCACATCGCGCCGGGAACAGATCCTGGCGGTGGCCGCGACCCAGTTCGCCGAGCGCGGCTTTCACGGCGTCTCGGTCTATGACCTCGGCGCTGCCCTGGGTATCTCGGGCGCCGCCCTCTACAAGCACTTCGCCAGCAAGGAGGCGCTGCTCGGCGAGATGCTGGTCGGCATCAGCGAACGGCTGCTGTCGGAGGGTCAGCGCCGAGCTGACGAGGCGGCGGCAGCAGGTCCGGACGCGGTGCTGCAGGCACTCATCGGCTGGCACGTGGAGTTCGCGCTGGCGCACCCGGCCCTCATCACCGTGCAGCTTCGCGACGTCGCCAGCCTGGCCGAACCCGACCGCCACTCCGTGCGGGACCTGCAGCGACGCTATGTCGAGCTCTGGGTACGCGCCATCCGCGCAGCCGTGGGAGGAGACGAGACCCGCGCCCGTTCGGCCGCGCACGCCACCTTCGGGTTGATCAACTCCACTCCCCACAGCGCACGGCTGCGCCGGGCCGAAATGGCCGATCTTCTCCAGCAGATGGCCCTGGGCGCCCTGCGGACCACGAACAGCCGAAGCTTGTGAAAGATTTGGTGCGACGTCGCACCAAATCTTTCACTGAGATGTTGCCGCCCACCTCTTGACCATGTCTTCACTTGGCGAACTAATAACGGTGTGGCCGGCCCCAAGCAAGACACCCCACCTGATAGGTCGAGGCCGACATCGCGGCAGGCGATCCCCGGTGGGCACGATCAGCTGGATGGCATCACACCGGCTGCGACCGCCGTCACCCAACAGAGCTGGCTGGCCTCACTGCAACGCACGGCGGGCAACGGCGCCGTGGCCTCACTCCTGGCAGGGCAGGCGCGAACCGGAGCAATCGGACCCAGTCCCCACCTGCAACGCAGCCCCGCGATCTGGTCCGCAAGTCCGGCCGTCGGGCTGGTCGCCGGATATGCCGGGTCGGCCACCTACTGGCAGCCGATCCAGACGCTTGTCGCCGCATACAGCGCCCTCCGCGCGGACGACATGGCGGGACGAAGCCGTACGCTGCGCGATCTGGAAACGGCTATCGCGAGGTGGCGGGCGCACCAGGCAGGAGGTTGGTGGACGAGCGCCTTGGACGCGCAGAAGGAAGCCGCGCTGGTCACCATCGAAGGCCTGTTCGCGACGGAGGAGTCCGAGGTTGCCGGGACCCGGACCACCGCCGACCTCGGCAACCGGCTCGCGACGCTGTTCTCGAGCTCGACTCGACCCCAGCACGGCCTGGTCGTCGCCTCCCGGGTGTCCGAGGACCGGCTGCGAGCCGCACTTCAAAGTCCGACCAAGCTGGCCGCGATCAATGCCGTGCTGACCCGGAACCCGAGCGCCGGACTGCCCGCCGGTCTGACACCGGTCCGCGCTTTCCTGGCACGCCTCGCCCAGGAGATCGCCGCCCCGACGACCGCCGGCGTGACCGCCTCGGACGCTGCGCGCGAACTGGGAGTCGAGCAGATCCTCACGCCACCGACGACGCGGGCCGCCCGGGCTGCCGCTGCCGCCTCAGGCGGTCCGGCCCCGACATTCCAGCCGGCGCAGTACTACGAGGACCTCACCACAGCGCTGCACGCGCAGATGATGAGCAACTGGGCGTGGGCCGGACCGATGGACGCCCGAGCAGGTCTCGACACGGCGGCGGGAGGCCATGTCGAAGGCATCGCGGCCGAAGCGAAGCGCCGGGTGGATGCGCTCTACGGGATGTTCGGGTCAGCCGCCGCACCGAGCATGACGTTCTCCGCGGGCACTCTGGAGGACCGTGGCACGATCGTCGGCGACCCCTACGACATGGCCCGATGGATGGTCCGGGAAGGTGGTGGCGGCGATGCGGTCGGCGCGGTGCAGGACGCGCATCATTCCTTCGAGGACGCCACGGCAGCTCGCGCGATCGAGGATCGGGTCATCGACCACTACTCGAACCGGTCCGCGCCGGCGGCACCCAACGAGATCGCAGCGATGACGGGCACCGGGGTCGCCGGAGCGGAGCGAGCCCGTCGGCTGGGCGTGATCGATCGGATGTGGCCCGGCGTGCAGACGATGGGCCGAGTCTCGGTGGCCGCCCGGCAAGGAGCCACTCCAGCGGCGACCCGGGGCATCTACTGGGGCCTGTTCAAGACGATGATCCACGAGTATCTGCACACCACTGCACACCCCACCTACAACGCCTGGTACGGCGCGCTGCGCGACTCGCACCACGTGACGACGTACCAAGAGGGTTTCACGGATCTCTTCACGCTTCGAACCTGGCAGAGCGTCTACCCGCAGGAGATCAGAGCCAACCAGGCACTCCGCACCACTGTGCAGGGGCCGGCCGACACCGCGGTGGACATGGCCGCGGTCGGCGGAGCCCCTTCGCACTACCCTGAGCTGACGGAGGCGATCGCGCTCGAGAACTACTTCGGTGCCGCCAACATGAAGGCCGCCTACTTCCGCGGCGATACCGCCGTGCTCGGCGGAGGGAGGTTGCCACGATGACGCCAACCACCGGCACAGAACCGCCACCTACAGCGCAGCCGGACGGTGTGCCACTGCTCCTCGCAGCCCTCGCCGGACAGTACGACCGCTGGCGGTGGTCGCCGGGGCTGAGCCCTGACGTCGTGGGCGAAGCGCTCGGCGTTGCGCTCACCCCGGGCCCCGCACGGCTCATGGGCCGCGACCTGCTTGGCGCCGTCACGTCCATCCCAACCCAGCCGTACCCGGTCCGCTGGCATTGGCAACTCGACGGTCGGCTCGAGCTCGTACAGCTCTCCCAACCACCGGCGGTGCCGTCGTGGCCCGAGGTGATCGACAAGCTCGGCGACCCCACCGTCGTCCATCCGCATGGCAGCGGCGTGTTCCCAGGCAGCGAGCAGCGTTGCTACCTCAGCCGCGGCCTCACCGTCTTCGACGGCGCCGGTCTCGGATATCAGGCTGTTTGGCTGTATCCGCCAATGACGCAGGAGGCGTACGCGGAGCGGACCGGAGCGTTCACCACCCCCACTCGATCGAGGTGAAACCTATGGAAAGCATGGAATCCGAGCACCAGCGGCGGCCCGCGAGGGCTGAGCGTCGAGACACCGAGTCAGACCAGCCGTCCAAAGCAGGCAGCGAGATCCTCGCCAACCCTCTCCTGCAGCTACAACGCGACGCCGGCAACGCTGCCGTGGCCAACCTGCTCGCCGTTCAACGTCACACTCTGGATCCGGAGGAGGAGGCGGGCAGCTGAGCAACCCACCAGGAATGGAGGTTGCTCAGGCCCAGATGTCTCCGACCTTGAATCCATTCGTGAACGGATCGGCTGTAGCCGGAAGGACTCGAGACGAAGGGCTCGGCGGGCATTCGCCCGCCGAGCCCTTCGTTCGTCGTGGGCAAACCGAGCGAGCCCAACGGCTATGATCCGGGATGCGAGTCTCGGCAGTCGGGATATCCCCCTGCCGCATCGAGCAGGGGGTGATCCAGCTGCCAAGGAGTAGCCCGCAGTCCGGCAGCGCGACCACGAAGCGTGTGCTGTTCGGCCACCTGCAGACCGAGGACGTGGCGTCAGCGGTCGCCCGACGGTTGCGTACGGCCATCGGGATCGGGGTGCTGAGTGACGGCGAGAAGCTGCCGAGGGAGGTCGACCTGGCCAAGCAGCTGGGTGTCACGGCCTTCTCCCTGCGAGAGGGATTGGGCATCCTGCGCAGCGAGGGCCTGATCGTGACTCGGGTGGGCAAGAACGGCGGTAGCTACGTCGAGCGCCCGCCCAGTAGTGAGTCGATGGCCGGCGAGGAACTGGTGCGGTTGTCGGCAACGGAGCTGCGTGATCTCGGTGACTGGCGCTCTGCGTTGACCACCTACGCTGCGCGGCTCGCTGCCAGGCGAGCGCCCAAGACCACCGGTGACCTCCTCACCACCTATGTCGAGGAGATGGTCGCCACCGACAGCTCGGCAGGGGCACGCCGCGCGCTGGGGCGGTTCCAGGTCGAGGTGTCTGCGGGCGCGCAATCCATGCGGCTCACTCGCGCCGAGCTGGCCGCCCACGAAGAGTTCGACTGGCTGGTCCAAGTGCTGTTGCACGACGAGGCTCACCGTCAGGCTGTGGCAACCCGGATGCAGGCCATCGCCACGTCGGTCGGGGCCGGCAATGAGTCCGCGGCGTGGCAGGCGGGTGAGCAGCTGGTGTCCTACCAAGTCACCGAATTGATGCGGACTCGTCTGCAGATGATCGCCACCCGCACCAGGTCCGGGGGCACCGAGCACGACCGTGTCGGTGACCTGGCCGCAGAGCTCCGGTCCATCCTCGACCGGACCGTCCATACACTGCAGGCGATAGCCGCGGAGCTGGGCGCCTTCTTCGAGCGTCAGCCCACCGCCCAGGCGCTCAACGCCGAGGTTGCGCGCCGCGTGCTGCCCCAGCTCGCCGATCTGCCGGAGGTCGTGTACGGGCTCGGCTTCATGGCCGAGGTCGGCATGCTGCCGGAGGCTCCGTATTGGCTGGAATGGTGGCAGCGGGCAGCTGATGGCGCCTTCGATCGCGACTACACCCATCAGCTGGACTCGTCCCGCGATGACTTCTACGACTACGGCATCAAGGACTACCTGACGCAACCCCGGCTGATGGGCAAGCCCAGCGTTGTGGGTCCTTACGTCGACCACGGCGGCGTCGGAGAGACGATCATCACGGTGTCGGTGCCGGTCACGCGGGTCGGTGAAGGAGGCGAGGGCAACTTCGTCGGCATCATGGCCGCGGATCTGCGCATCGCCACCCTGGAACGGTCGTTGTCTCCTTGGCTGGCCCAGGCCGAGCGCGACTCGGTCGTGCTGAACGCCGACTCACGAGTCCTGTTGTCGAACTCGGCTCAGTTCAACGTCGGGGACCTCATCCCGCCGGATGCCGGCCTGGTCTTCACCGATCTCGGTTGCTTCGGCTGGCGGCTCGGACGAGCAGCCGGCGATATGCCCCACAACTGAAACACCTGCCCACGATCTCCGTGGGCAGGTGTCCTTGTCGTACGCCGGCTGAACCGGCACGCCAAGCTGGATCGGTCAGCTGGCCTTCACCACGAGGATCGGGATGTGCGACTCGAGGAGGACACGCTGCACGACGGAGCCGAGAATCAGCTTGCCGACCGGGCGACGCTTGCGCGAACCGATCACCAGCAGTTCGGCACCGGCGTCCTCGGCCAGTTCGAGAATGGCCTCTGCGGTGTCGAAGCCCTCGGGCGCGTTCAACACCTCCCACTGCAGGTCGGGAAAGTCGGTGAGCTGGGCCGCGACCTCGGCCTTCAGCTTCTCGTCCACCTTGGTCGGTTCATCGACACCGGGAACGATCTGGAGCACGGCAAGTGATTGGTTGCGGCGCAGAGCTTCCTCCGCACCGGCGCGCAGCGCGGCCTTGCCGCGGGCGGAGTCGCTGTGTGCGACGGCGATCGTCATGGATAGAGCCTTTCGAATGTGTTGACGGAATGCAGATCGAGGCTAGCCAGCGGTCCGAGCAGAACCTGGGGCGGCGTGCCCCAGGTTCTGCTCGAGCTTCGCGAGCCGAGGACGAACTTGCACTTCGGGCTTTGGGAATCTGGCTGAATCAGTGCGAGAAGTTCTTCGCCGCCTCGGCCAGGCTCATGCCCTTGGTCTCCGGTGCCAGGAGCTGGGTGATCACGGCACCGGCGAGAGCGACGCCGGCCGCGATCAGCATCGTGACGCCAGCACCGAGACCCACCATCGAGATCGGCAGCAGGAAGGTGCCCAGTGCAGCACCAACCCGGGAGATCGCCGCCGCGAAGCCCGTACCAACGCCGCGGATCGAGGTCGGGAACACCTCGCCGGGGAAGATGCCGGACAAGGCGCCGCCCAAGCCGTTCATGAAGGAGTAGATGTAGAGCAGGATCACCACGATGATGCCCGGTGCGCCGGTCCAGAAGCCGAGGATGGCGAGCATCACGAAGACCGCCCAAGACGACGGGATGGCCAGGGTGCGGCGACCGAGCCTGTCCACCAGAACGGTGCAGACGATGACGCCGAGCAAGGAGAAGACCGACACCAGGGTGCTCCAGATGCCGCCGTCCATGCCGTACTGCTTCATCACCGTGACGGCGAAGGTTGCGATCGCGAAGTACGGGGCCACGTTGGCGAACCAGAAGCCGCAGACGAACAAGGTCGCCTTGCGGGCCGCCGGGGTCGCAAACAACTGGGAGAACTTGCCCTTGACGGCCTCGGTGTGCTCCATGTCGGCGAACTCGGTCGGGTCCATGTACTTGTCCACGATCGCCCGGGCCTCCTCCTTGCGGCCCTGGTTCCACAGCCAGCGTGGTGATTCCGGCATGCCGAGTCGGCCGATGAGCAGCGCTATCGCGATGAAGGTGCTGGTGAACAGAATGAAGTTCCAGCTCAGGTGCGTGCTGCTGATCAGGAGGGTGCCGACCATGAAGGCGAGCATGAAGCCGCCGTACCAGGCGATGTTGGTCGCGCCCAGCAACAAGCCACGGATGTTGGCCGGGGCGAACTCGGACAGCATCGGCCAGCCGACCGAATACTCCATCCCGATGGCGATGCCCATCAGCAGTCGGACGATGATCAGCATCTCGGGCGAATGGACGACAAGCTGCAAGGCCGACGCGACGACGAACAGCGAGATGTCGATCATGAACAATGGTTTGCGACCGAATTTGTCACCGGCCCAGCCACCGATCGGGGAGCCGACACCGATACCGATCAGGGCCGCTGCGGCGATCAAACCCTCGACCGCCGGGGTGATCGCCAGATCCGCGGACATCGTCTCGTTGACCGGGCCGACGATACCGAGGATGTAGCCGTCCAGGAGCATGCCGCCGATCAGGACGATGATCAGGCGGGTCATGAACCGCTTCTTGAACTGCGGCGAGGAAACCTCCCGCGGCGCGGCCGCGCTTTCGGTCACAGTCATCAGTCACACCTCCGGGAAACAGTCCTGGGCAGCGGTCTCCCCCGGCCAACGGCGCGGGGGGATTGGCGGGTGAGCATCTAGTGACCTCCAGGTCTGGGGCACGAGCGTGCCGAGCGGTTGGACGGTGTTCTGGCGTAGCTGACGACGCGGTGTCGACAGACTCCGCAAGCGCGCAAGCGATGTCGGGTCGGTCGACTCCCCGTCGTGGGTAGGGCCTTACAGGTCTCTTGCTGGTCGGGATGACTGTAGGAGGATCGCTGTGCGGTCGTCAAGAGTTGTGAACACTAAGATTTAGTTACAGACCTTTTGAGCGTTGCACCGCCGGTAGCTCAGGGGGCGTCTGCCGTCCGCCCGATCAACCAGCCGAAGCAACCCACCTCGGTCAGCCCCGGGTCGGCCTCGGGCGGAACGACGTCGCCCACCTCGAAGCGCACGGAGTTCGAGACCAGAACCCTCCGCTCGGCATTCAACACGACACCGATGCCGTTCGCCCGCGCCAGCCAAGGCGAGAGCACTCGCTCCAGGTCGGCCACCCGAATATCGGCGGCCATGATGCCGACGAAGGAGCCGTCGTGCTGCACCGGCATCGAGACCGTGACCAGATAGTCGTCGACACCACCGTGATCGATGTAGGGACCCATGGCGGTCGGCTCCCCGGTCTCGCGTGGCCGGGCCATGTAACCCTTGGATCCATACTCGTAGAAGTCGTCGCGGCTGGGGTCCAGCTCATGACGGAAGTCGCGATCGAAGGTGCCATCCGCGGCACGCTGCCACCACTCCAGCCAATACTGTGCGTCGGGCACCACACCGACCTCAGCCATGAACCCGAGTCCGTACACGAGGTCGTCCAGCTGGCTCATCCGTGGCAGGACGCTGCGAGCCACCTCGGCGCCGAGCAACTGAGCACTCAACGGCTGCCTGCCCAGGGGCTGATCGAAGGCAGCAGCGACATCGCGACCCATCTCGTCCAGCTGGCCGACCACTCGTTCGAAGACCGTCCGGATCTCGGCGGCCGGATCGCCGTCCCCCAACAGGTCGTCGTCGCGCGTCTTGGCGTACTGCAGCGCGATCAGCTGCAGTCGGGTACGCAGCAGCTCGGTCACGACGCAGGACACCATCATCTGCCCAGCCGCCCATGACTGGGCGGGATCGCCGGAGCGCACCGCGTCAGCGACCATCCGCATCTTGCCCGCGATGACCCGGCGGTGCACCGGCCCACGCAGCAGCACCTGAACCAGCCAGTCGAACTCCTCGTGGGCAACCAGCTCGGCACGGGTAAGTCGCATGGACTGGGCACCAGCGGAGAGCTCGACATGGAATCGACCCATCGCCCGTCGTCCTTCGGCCGCGCCGGTGGCCGCCGCCAACTCCGCTGCGCAGGCCAGCAGCCGGTCCGCAGTCACCACCGGATCTCGCCGTGCCGCCAGCCAGGCGGCGTACGTGGTCAGTGCTGCCCGCCAGTCGCCGAGATCGCGCAGCTCGGTCGCCGACCAACGCAGCAGCTCCTCGCCGACCACCGCATCGCCGACCGGCGTGTGGGCGACATAGCTGCCGCCGTTCTTGCCCACCCGGGTGACGATCAGCCCCTCGGCCCGCAGGGTGCCCAACGCTTCGCGCAGCGAGAACGCCGTGACTCCCAGCTGCCTGGCGAGATCGATCTCGCGCGGCAGTTTCTCCCCGTTCGCCAAGACCCCCAGACCGATCGCTGTCCGCAGCCGCCGGGCGACCGCGGAGGCGGCATCCTCGGTGTGCAGACGTCCCAGCAGCACACGCTTCGTCGCCGCGGCCGCCGCAGTGGCGCGACCGTCGAACGGCCGCAGCGCGTCGATGCCGGCTGCTGCCGAGCGAGGCCGATCATCGGAGCCAGTGCTAGTGGCAGCCAAGGACATCTCGTGACCCTTCGACCAGTGAGCCAGCTCCAGATCCCACGATCTGGAGTTGGCACCAGGTTGTACGTGTGCACAAAAAATCGCCACTGAAGTTTCGTAAAGCGATTGTAACGTGCCCGCGTACGGAGCGTGTCAGCTCTTTACCATTCCATGAGGGTCGATCACATACTTCTTGGCAGCGCCGGCATCGAACTCCCGGTAGCCCTGTGGGGCATCATCGAGGCCGATGGTGACCGCGTTCACAGCCTTGGCGATGTGCGCCCGATCAGCCAGGATCATGTTCATCAGCTGCCGGTTGTATTGCTTGACCGGACACTGACCGGTGGCCAGCACGTGCGACTTCGCCCAACCCAGGCCGAGACGGACCCCGATCTGGCCTACCTTGGCGTTGTCGTCGACCGCACCCGGATCACCGGTCACGTACAGGCCTGGGATGCCGATCCCCGCCCCCGCCCGCGCGACGGTCATCGCGTCGTTCAGCACGGTCGCCGGCGCCTCAGCAGCGCCGGCCCCGTGACCACGGGCCTCGAAGCCGACCGCGTCCACCGCGGCATCGACCTCGGGCTCGCCCACCAGCTCGGCGATCATGTCGGCCAACCCGGCACCGGTGGACAGGTCGACGGTCTCGCAACCGAAGCTGCGCGCCTGGGCCAGTCGGTCGGCATTCATGTCACCGACGATCACTACCGAAGCACCCAACAGCTGCGCGGAGTACGCAGCCGCGAGGCCGACCGGCCCGGCACCGGCGACATACACCGTGGAGCCGGTGGTCACGCCGGCGGTGTAGGCACCGTGGTAGCCGGTCGGGAAGATGTCCGACAGCATGGTCAGATCGAGGATCTTCTCCAGTGCCGCATCCCGATCGGGGAACTTCAGCAGGTTGAAGTCGGCGAAGGGCACCATCACGTACTCCGCCTGACCGCCCAGCCAGCCGCCCATGTCGACGTAGCCGTACGCCGCACCGGCGCGGGCCGGGTTGACGTTGAGGCAGATGCCGGTCTTGCCCTCATTGCACATCCGACAACGGCCACAGGCGATGTTGAACGGCACCGAGCAGATGTCGCCCTCTTTGACGAACAGCACGTCGTCGCCGACCTCGACCACCTCGCCGGTGATCTCGTGGCCCAGGGTCTGGCCGATCGGCGCCGTCGTACGGCCGCGGACCATGTGCTGATCGCTGCCGCAGATGTTGGTCGTCACCAGCTTCAGCACCACCGCATGCGGCGCCGCCTTCTTGATGCCGAGACCGTTGACCACGTCATCGGGTAGCTCGAGCTTCGGGTAGTCGATGCTCTCGACCGCGACCTCGCCGGGACCCTTGTAGACGACGACTCTGTTGCCTGCCATGGCTGTTCTCCTCCTGCTCCGCTCTTCGGAGCCACGTGACCGCTGGCCGCTGATGTGGCCACCGCTGACTTGATGGAAAACCCGACATGCCGGCGCAGCTGGTCATGCTGCACCGGCACGTCGGGTGACTTGCCTGGGTAATACCGCTAGCTGCCTGTGCTGTGAATCCGTTCGGACCCCGGGCAGCGACGAACTAGCCCGTCAGGGCCTTCGTGAGCGTGTCCTTGACGTCCGGGTTCTTCTCCAGCCATGCCTTCGCGGCCTCGTCCTCCTTGTCCTGACCGAACTCATTGACGACGGAGTCCTCCAGGGCGGCGAACTGCTCGTCGGTCAGCTTGAAGGCAGCCAGCATCTCGACGACCTTCGGATTCGCGGCGGCAAACTCCTTGTTCGCCACGGTGTGCAGGTTCTCCGGCTTGTAGACGTTCTTCGGGTCCTCCAGCGCACGAACCGGGAAGGTCTGGTTGGCCCAGAACGGCTTCCACAAGGTCACCACGATCGGCTCCTTGGCATCGATCTTGGTCTTCAACTCGGTCAGCATGGCCGCGGTGGACGAGGTCACCAGCTTGAAGTCCTGCAGGTCGTAGGCCGGGATGGTGGCCTTCTGCGTCGTCTGGGTCAGACCCGCACCGGGCTCGATGCCGGTGATCGTGTTGTTGAACTCGCCTGCCTTGCTGGCCAGCTCGGGGATGGACTTGACGTCGACATAGTCCGGCACCGCGAGGAAGTTCTGGGCACCCTGATACCAGACCCCGACATCCTCGATCTTGTTGCCGTAGCGGATCCAGTAGTCCTTGTGGGTGCGCTCCATCCAGGACGAGGACAGCACATTGATGTCGTTGCTCTCCAGCCCGGCGTACAGCGGGGTGTTGTCGGACAGCTTGGTCACCTTGACGGTGTACCCGTTCTGCTCCAAGACCGCCTTCAACACCGCAGTGGTGCTGGTCATGTCGGTCCAGCCGTCGACGGCGCCGAGCGTGACATTCTTGTCGCCACCTGCCTCCGATTCGCCGCTGCTGCCGGTGCTGCAACCGGCCAGCCCCAGCAGCAGGGCAGCCATCACGGCCACCCCACGTAGGGCAATGTGCTTTCGCTTGGTCATGATGTCCTCTCCATAGTGGATGTTGAGATCTGTGTTGGCTCTGGATGGTTCATATCGTGTGCCCGTTCGATGCCGGCAGCCGGCTCCTCCGCGCCGGCCGTGACGAGCGGTTTCGAAGGGTCCGTACGGCGGCGGAACACCAGGCTGAGCAGCCCGGGGTTCGCCCTTCCCTGACCGATGGCCATGGTGAGCCGGTCCAAGAAGATGGCCAGGATCACCACCGAGATGCCGGCCTCGAAGCCCAGTCCGAGGTTCAGGGTGGCCAGCGCCGCGGTCACCTGCCCACCGAGACCGGCCGCGCCCACCAGACCGGCGATGACCGCCATCGAGAGGGCGAGCATGATGACCTGGTTGATCCCGGCCATGATCGTCGGCAGCGCGAGCGGCAGCTGCACGCCGAACAGCGTTTGGCGGGGCTTGGCGCCGAAGGCGTTGGCGGCTTCCACTATCTCGGGATCCACGTTGCGAATCCCCAACTCGGTCAGCCGGACGCCGGGCGGCAGCGCGAAGATGATCGTCGCGACGACACCGGGAACGACACCGATGCTGAACAAGGTGACGACCGGGACCAGCCAGACGAGAGCGGGCATCGTCTGCATCAGGTCCATCAGTGGTCTGACCGCCGTGCTCGCGGCTCGCACCCGAGCCGCCCAGATCCCCACCGGGATCCCGATCACGATGGCGATCACACTTGCCACGACAACCAGGGCCAGCGTCTCCATCGCCGCCTCCCACTGGTCCATGCTCACGATCAGCAACAGGCCGAACAGGGCACCCAGAGCGAACTTCCAGCCGCGCAACAACAGTCCGATCAGCGCGAAGATCAGCACCATGACCACCGGTGGTGGCGCCTGGAGCAGCTCGATCAGGCCATCCGTCGGCACCCCGATCACTCTGGCCAGGGCGTCGAAGAACGCGTCGAAGTTGGTCTTCAGCCAGTTGAAGGCGCTCTCCACGACAGCGCCCAGCTCGATCCGGGGGATCAACTCGAGTGGCTGCAGGCCCAGGAGCTGCACGTCCAACGGTTGCGTGGTCATCGGGCCAGCGCTTCCAGCAGGGTCACCCTGTCCAGGGCACCTACCACCCGCTGGTCCTGGTCGACCACAGCGAGAGCCTCCGGATGGGCAGCGCTGATCCCCAGCAGGTCGGCGAGACGGGCGTCCTGGCCGACCCGGACGGCGTCCTCCTTGGCGAGGATCGGTGGCGCCATCACAGCCGCCGCCGTCAGCACCTTGGTCTTGTCCACATCCAGCACGAATTTGGCGACGTAGTCGTTGGCCGGATCGTTGAGGATCTGCTCCGGTGTGCCGATCTGCACGATCCGCCCGTCCCGCATCATCGCGATCCGGTCGCCGAGTCGCATCGCCTCGTTCAGATCGTGGGTGATGAACAGGATCGTCTTGCCGAGCTTGTGCTGCAGTCCGGCCAGCTGGTCTTGCATCTCGCGCTTGATCAGCGGGTCCAAGGCACTGAACGCCTCATCCATCAACAAGATGTCGGTACCGGTCGCGAGCGCGCGGGCCAAGCCGACCCGCTGCCGCATGCCACCGGACAGCTGGTTGGGAATGGAGTCCTCCCAACCCTGCAGACCGACCATGCGCAGGGCTGCCAGGGCCCGCCGCCACTGCTCGTCCTTGGGCAGGCCCTGGATCTGCAGTCCGTACGCGGCGTTCTCCCCCACCGTCCGGTGTGGGAACAGTGCGAAGTGTTGGAAGACCATGCTGACGTTGTCCCGGCGGATCCGCCGCAACTGCTCGGCGTTCATCTTCGCGATGTCGTTGCCGTGCACCAGCAACTCGCCTGCCGTCGGCTCGAGCAGCCCGTTGACCATCCGGATCAGCGTCGACTTGCCCGACCCCGACAGTCCCATCACGACGAAGATCTCGCCCGCACGCACGTCGAAAGAGGCATCAATGACAGCCGCCGTGCTCCCCTCCTTGCGGAGATCGTCGCGAGTGGCCCCAGCGCGCAACCGGGCGACGGCCTGCTCGGGACGCTTCCCGAACACCTTGTAGGTGCCGTTAGCCACGATCGCGTTCAATGTCAGACCTCCCGTCGAGGGTCGTTGGGGCAGCACGTCTGAGCCGGTCGACCAAGGCCCAGGCGGGAGGACGGACCAATGCCACACGGGCATCGTCCCGACCGACTGGACGCCGGGCTCGACACTAAAAGCAGCCTGAGCCGTGCGTCAAGAGATTCGTTCGTGAAGATTTAAACACGTTTTTTTCCAGCATGGCTGGTTCGGCACCGCCGAGCGACTTCAACCCAGGTGGCAGGATTCGCCGAGTGACCGTGGTTCAGCAGGACGAACTCATCAGACTGTGCGTCGACGCGCTGGTTCAAGTCGGCGCGGAGCAGACCGCCGCGACAACCCTGGCGGAAGCGACCGTCGAGGCCGAACTGCTCGGCATCCGTGCAGTCGGCGTCGCGCACCTCTTCGACTATCTGGCCGGCTATCGGGAGGGCCGGATCACTGCCGGCGCTCGGCCAGTGGTACGCCGGGTCGCCCCGGCGGTCGTCGAGGTCGATGCTGATCGGGGACTGGCTCAGGTCGCCTTCGCCGAAGCTCGAGCCGAGCTGCTGTCGGCGACGACCAGCTCCGGGATCGCGGCGCTGTGGATCAAGGGCTCCTTCACCTGCGGCGAGCTCGGCTACTACCCCCGGTCGCTCGCCCGGCAAGGGCTCTTGGGCCTAGCCGTCGCCAACGCGACTGCGCTGATGTCACTCGGTGGGGCACCACACTCGGTGTTGGGGACGAACCCCGTCGCGTACGCCGTACCACGTCCTGGCCAACTCCCACTGGTGATCGACCAGGCGTCCTCCGCCACCGCGTACGTCAACATCCGCGCCGCCGCGGCGGGCGGCAGGTCGATCCCGCCAGGATGGGCACTTGGTCCGGATGGACGACCGACCGAGGACGCCAAGACAGCGTTGCACGGCACCTTGCTGCCGTTCGGCGGTCACCGCGGCGGCAACATCGCCCTCCTGGTCGAACTGCTCGCCACCTTGTCCGGCGCCTCGTTCTCCCTGGACTCGCCACCCTTCGACCGCGGCACGGAATCCCCCGCCATCGGCGTCTTCATCCTCTGCATCGACCCGCAGGTCTTCGGCGGCTCGCTCGATCGGATCACGACCTACCTCGATCGCCTCACCGCCGAACACCAGGTACGGCTGCCCGCCCTGGAAGTCACGGAGATTGCTCAGCAGGCTGACCTCGACCCGGCCCTCCTGGACCGGCTTCGCCACGCGGCCGGCTGACCCTGTTGCAGCCGCAGAGTCCGGGATCTACACTTTGTCTATCCTGTTGAAACTGTTCCGCATTGCGAAACACCTGTAGCGCGATCGTCACGCGAGCCAGAGCTTCGGCAGGTGCGACCCCCGGACATTGAGGAGAGTCCCCGTGAGCCTGGCAATCCAGACCCCACCCGTCGAGCTCGAGACGCTCGTCAGGGACCGAGCTGTGGGCTACAGCTTGGCCGCCCCCTTCTACGCCAGCCAGGAGATCTTCGACCTGGATCTCGAGGTGATCTTCGGCCGGCACTGGCTGTTCAGCGCCGTGACCGCCGAGATCCCGGACGCCGGTGACTACCTCACCATCGACATCGGCCCGTACGCGGTCATCATCGTCCGTGACGACGACGAGGAGATCCGCGCATTCCACAACGTCTGCCGGCACCGCGGCTCGCGGCTGCTGAAGGATGCCTGCGGTTCGGTCGGCAACATCGTGTGCCCCTACCACCAGTGGACCTACCGCCCCGACGGCGACCTGATCTTCGCCGAGTCCCAACCGGACACCTTCGACAAATCGCGCTTCGGTCTCAATCCGGTCAACGTCAAGGTGGTCGCCGGGCTGATCTTCGTCTGCTTCTCCGACAACCCACCGGACGACTTCGACGAGGTCGCCGAGTTCCTCGAGCCCTACCTGGCGCCGTACGACCTGACGAACGCCAAGGTCGCCCACCAGACCGACCTGGTCGAAGAGGGCAACTGGAAGCTGGTGATGGAGAACAACCGCGAGTGCCAGCACTGCGACGGCGCCCATCCCGAGCTGGTCAGCGCCTACTTCCCACTGTTCGGCTATTCCGAGGACGACATCACCCCCCGGCTGCGGCCGGTGTTCGAGCGCTATCAGGCGGCCCGTGCCGATCTGGACCGGGTCTGCTTGCTGCGCGGCTTTCCGCAGGAGGAGCGCCGCGAGCTGGACACCCGGGCCACCGGCTTCCAGCTGAGCCACCTGGCGCTCGACGGAGCAGGCATCAGCTTCTCCGAGGGCGGCGCCCAGCTGTGCAAGAAGCTGCTCGGCACGATGACCGAGCCGAGGTTCGGCGACCTCTCGCTGCACCTGCAACCGAACTCCTGGTTCCACTTCCTCAGCGACCATGCCGTCGTGTTTCGCGTGCTGCCCATCTCGCCGGAGAAGAGCATCGTGCGCTCCACCTGGCTGGTGCACCCGGATGCGGTCGAGGGTGTCGACTACGACGTCGAGTCACTGACCGCGGTCTGGGAGGCAACCAACCGGGAGGACCGAGAGCTCGTTGCCGACACCCAGAATGGCGTCATGAACCCGGGCTATATCCCTGGTCCGTACTCGCTGGTCGAGGACGACGTCGAGGCGTTCGCCAACTGGTACATCACCCGCCTGCAGCACCACGTGGCGGCGTTCCGGTGACCACCACTACTTCCCGTGCAGTGGATCCTCGGTCCCCGGGGCTCCTGCCACCGCTCTCCTCGCCCGAGTGCTGGGCGGAGGATGACCAGACCACGTTGGTCTGCCGGGGCGTCTGGGAGATCACCCACGATGTCAAGACGTTTCTCTTCGGTGCACCCGACGGAAGAGTCTTCAACTTCGAGGCCGGGCAGTTCATCACCCTGCAGCTGGAGATCGACGGACAGCCGATCAACCGCTGCTACACGGTCTCGTCGCCGCCCACCCGACCGCACCTGATCTCGATCACGGTGAAGCGGGTGCTCGGCGGGCCGGTCTCCAACTGGCTGCACGACAACCTCGTAGCCGGCACCGAGGTGACCGTGCTGGCGCCACTCGGACAGTTCACCCTGGCCAGCCCGATGGCGGACAAGTATCTGTTCCTGTCCGCCGGCAGCGGCATCACACCGGTCATGTCGATGACCCGGACACTCACCGATCTCGGCTCCGCGGCCGACATCATCTTCATCCACAATGCCCGCACCCCGGCGGACATCATCTACCGGCGCGAGCTGGAGGCGATCGCCGCGGTGATGCCGAACATCAAGGTCGTGCACATCTGCGAGGGCGACTATCCCTCCGAACGGTGGATGGGTCTTCGGGGCCGACTGAGCGCGGCGGCACTGGAGGCGATCGTGCCCGATCTGAACGAGCGGGTCACCTATACCTGCGGTCCGCCGGCGTACATGGCCGCAGTTCGACGCATCGTGACGGCGTTGGGCTACGACATGGCCAACTATCACGAGGAGAGCTTCGACTTCGACAGCCTGCCTGCAGGTGAGCAGCAGGCCCGCGAGATCGAGGTGCCCCAGGACGGCGGCGAAGCCGAAGCAGAGCAGGCGACCTTCAACATCGAGTTCGTGCGCAGTCGTAAGACGGTCACCTGCGGAGCAAAACAGTTTGTCCTCGATGCGGCGCTCACTGCCGGGCTACGACCTCCGTCGTCGTGCAGCCAGGGCATGTGCGGCACCTGCAAGACGGTGATGTTGGATGGCTCGGTCGACATGCAGCACAACGGTGGCATCCGACCCAAGGAAGTGGCCGCGGGGAAGATCTTGATCTGCTGCTCCACACCGCTGAGCGATCTGAAGATCGACGCCTGACCTGTCGACCCCAGCTATCAGCTCAACACTGACTTATCCTCATGGCGTGGTCGGGTTGGCTGAGCAGGCGTACGAGCGGATTCGCGACGACATCGTCTTCCTCCGAGTCGAACCGGGCGCACCACTGGACGACAAGGAGTTGAGCGCAGAGCTGGGGATGAGCATGTCCCCGATCCGTGATGCGCTCAAGCGGCTCACCCTCGAGCGGCTGGTCGTCACCTATCCGCGTCGAGGCACGTTCGTCGCCGAGATCACCGTCAGCGACGAGCAGTGGCTGACCGAGATCCGGCTGAACCTGGAAGGGCTGGCGGCGGCGCTCGCGGCCGCGCGGGCGACACCGGACGAGCGTGACGCACTGTCCACGTTGGCCGCGCGGCTCGACGACGATCGGATGAACCACATCACCAGCGAGTACCACCTGCTGGACTACGAGATTCACAAGGCGGTCTACGTCGCGGCGCACAATCCGTATCTCGAGGCCAGCCTCACGCAGTACCTCAACTTGATGATGCGCATCTGGCACTACGGCCTGCGGCGGGTCCCCAGGCAGCATTCGGTGGGACGCGATCAGCAGGAGGTGGTGGCGGCAATCGTGGCCGGCGATGCGGAGGCTGCGACACTGGCCGCCCGGGCCCATCTCGGCGACTACTCCGTCGCCGTCCGGTCCCTGTTGATTCGCTGAAGCACTGAGTCGATTCGCTGACCTGGTTGCTTCGCTGAGGCGCCGACCTACAGACCAACTGCGCACTATTGACACCCGACATCGGGTGATCTACGTTCTGAAATATCAGTTGTCGGTCCAGTGATGTGACCGAGCTAAGGGGATGCTCATGAGAGACGTCGTCATCGTCGGCGGCGGTATTGCCGGGCTGGCAGCCGCTTGGCGATTGCGCCACTGGGACTCGGTTCTGCTGGAGGCCGATCATCGCGTCGGCGGTCGCATCCGATCGGAGCGACGGGGAGCCTATTGGCTCAACTGGGGCGCCCATGTGCTCGCCGGCCCGGGCAGCTCGACCGACGACCTGCTGCACGAGGTCGGCGTCACCGCCGTCGATGTTCCTGGCTCGTTGAAGGCGCTGTCGATGAACGGCGCCTTCGTCCCGAGTGGGCGGATCGAGACCTATCCCCTCCGGGTGCCGATGTCGATGGCCAACCGAGCGGCCGTGTTCACCTCCGGCGCGAAGATCGCCGCCGCGGTGCTCCGGTATTCCCGCGTGGTCCGCCAGCGGCCCGGCGAGTCCGGCGCCCAGCGACAGCAGCGGATCTACGACTTCGAGAACGAGCGGACCTTCGCCGACTTCGTCGGCGATATCCCCTCCGATGCCGCGGAGCTGTTCAAGGTCACGGTGACCCGCTCGGCCGGCGACATGGACCAGATCTCCGCCGGGTCGGGCATCGGCTATTTCAGCCTGGTGCTGAGCGGCGGACAAGGACTCGGCCGCGGCATCGTCGGCGGACCGTCGACCCTGACCGAGGCCGTCGCCGTGGCTCTCGGCAATCGCGTACAACTCGGCGCTCAGGTGCAGGAGATCGTGCACCGACGCGACTCCGTCGTGGTGCGGTATCGCCAAGGCGATGCCGATCACGAGGTGGAGGCGCGTACGGTCGTGCTGGCAACCCCAGCCACGGTCTCCCATCGGGTGGCCGTCGACCTGCCGGAAGAGGTACGCGGCGCGCTCGGCCAGATCGTCTACGGCCCGCACGTGTCGGCAGCGTTCCTGACCAACGAGACCTCGGCTCGTCCTTGGGACGACGTGTACGCCATCGCCTGCCCCAAGCGGTCGTTCGCCATCGCCCTCAACCAGGCCAGCATCGTGCGCGGCAGCGAGTCGGTCCGCCAGCCCGGCGGCAGCATCATGACCTTCTCTCCCGCCAGCCTCGGCCGAGCTCTGCTCGACAAGTCCGACGAGGAGATCGTCAACACCCACCTCGCCGACCTGGAAGAGGTGCTCGGCCATGGATTCGCCGACAGCGTGGTCGAGGCCAACGCCTCCCGTTGGCAGGACGGCTCGCCCTACTGCGCGCCGGGCCGGGCCAAGCTACAGCCGATCCTGACCCGTCCCTCGAGCCGGGTGTTCCTGGCCGGCGACTACCTCGGCACCTTGTATACCGAGTCTGCGATCACCTCGGGCTTCGCCGCCGCGCAGGAGGCGGCCAGCCTGCTGGCGACCGATCGCCAGCGCCACGTCCCCGCCATCACCCAGCACGCAGCGGATTAAGAGTCCGCGGGTCGCTTCTCGACCAGCCCGCGCACCACCGCCAGTTCGCGTACACAGCCCCACAACCGACTACCCACCGAGCCTCATTCAACCCCGGAAGGACCCTCCGCTCATGACCTCCGACACCGCACTGCACGGCGTACTCGTCGCCCTGGCCACCCCGTTCACCGCCGATGGCGCCCTCGATGTGCCGACCCTCCGCGCCTTGGTCGATCGCACGATCGACGGCGGCGTACACGGCGTCGTCGCCTGCGGCTCCACCGGCGAGTTCAGCGCCCTGAGCTCTGACGAGCGCCGTCAGGTCGTGGAGACCGTCGTCGACCACGCCGCCGGCCGCGTGCCTGTGGTCGCGCAGACCGGCTCGACCAGCGTCACCGAGGCCATCGCCTTGTCTCAGCATGCCGAGTCCGTCGGCGCCAGCGTGGTGATGCCGGTCGCACCGTTCTACGAGCCGCTGTCGCTGGACGAGACCGCTCACTATCTGCGTCGGGTCGCCAGCTCCGTGCAGATCCCGGTGATGATCTACAACCTGCCAGGTGCCACCGGCGTCGATCTGCCGCCAAGCCTGGTCGCCGAGCTCGCCGATTCGGTGGAGAACATCCGCTACATCAAGAACACCACCCCCGACATGGCGCAGGCCGCGCAGCTGATCCACTACTACGGCGACCGACTCGGGCTCTTCCTCGGCTGGGACAGCCTGATCCTGTCCTCGCTGGCCTCCGGCTCGGCGGGCGTGATGGCCGGCACCGCCAACGTCATCCCGGCCGAGATCGTCGCCGTCTACGACGCCATTCAGGCCGGGGACCTGGCGGCTGCTCGCCAGGCCTGGGCGCGGATCTACCCGCTGCTGGACGGCTCGCTCTCGGTCAACTACGTCGCCGCGGTCAAGCTGGCTCTCGACGTCGTCGGCTTCCCCGCCGGTCCGACCCGCGAGCCGATCTCCCCGCTCGACCCGGCAGATGCCGCCCGGATCACCGAGCTGGCCTCCGCCTTCCGTTCGTAGCTCGACTACTTCGGCTTCGCGGTCCCGTCGATTCCCACTCCGCGCCAACTCAGTCCCGACCCGGCGCCCCTCCCTCCCTCCACTTCGCACCATTTCCCTGCTACTGCGCACCAGGTAGACCCCATGCGAAGTAGACCGAAATGGTGCGAAGTGGGGATTGGGTCGCATAGAGTTTCACCATGGGAGACGGTGCCGCCAAGCGAGACATGTCGGTGCACTCCGTCGACCGGGCGGTGTCGATCCTGCAGGTGCTGGCTCGTCGCGGTCCGACGGCGGTGACCGATGTCGCCAACGAATTGGGCATTCACAAGTCAACCGTGTTCCGGTTGCTGTACACGCTCGAGGCCCGCGGGTTGGTCGACCAGACCGGCGCACGCGGCCGCTATCAGCTGGGCTACGGGGTGGTGCAGCTCGCCGCCGGCGCGTCCCGCAAGCTCGATCTGTCCCAGGTGAGCCGCAGGATCTGCGAGGATCTGGCCGAACGAGTCGGCGAGAGCGCGAGCGTCGATATCGCGGACGGCGACTCGGTGCTGAGCCTCGATCAGGTGATCGGAGCGGCCTCTGTGACCAGCGTCAACTGGGCGGGCAAGCGCACCCCGATGCACGCCACCTCCTCCGGCAAGATCTTCTTGGCGTTCATGCCGGCAGAGCAGCGCGCCGCGTACTTCGAGCGGCCCGGACAGCGATTCACCGAGCACACGATCACCGGTCGGCGGGAACTGGAAGCCGAGCTGGCGCAGGTACGCGACCAGGGCTTCGCCGCCACGATGGAGGAGTTCGAGATCGGCCTGGCGGCCATCGCCGCGCCGATCCGCGACATGAATGGTCAGGTCGTGGGCGCCATCTCGATCTCCGGCCCCAACTTCCGGATCAACGCCGAGACCATCCCCGCTCTCGCGCCGGCGGTGATCGAGGCGGCCGACGAGATCTCCCAGCGCAACGGCCAGCCCAAACCCGGCTGAGGTCGTTAGGCGGGAGGAATGACCTCGTTGATCGCATTGATCGCGTTCAACGAGCGCGGATAGCCGATGTACGGCAGCAGCTGGGTGACGACGTCGATCAGCCGAGCCCGGTCGTTGCCGACATTCAGGTTGCCCCGGACGTGGCCCTTCACCTGCGGATCGCAGCCGCCTTGGGCGACCAGGAACGCGAACGTGATCAGCTCGCGCGTAGGCAGGTCGAGCCCGGTCCTGGTCAGGTGGTCACCGAAGCAGTTACCGGACAGATAGACCTGGATGTGGGCCAGATCAGCCGGTGCATTGGCATACATCGCGTCGACCCCGGCGTGCCCTACCACCTCACCCTGCACCTGGCGCCCGCGAGCCAGCCGGTTTGCCGGGGTCGTGGTCGACTGTGCCGGCAGCGGCAGCGCGACACCTCGCTCGACGAAGACCTCGTTGGTGATGGTCAGGGCGTCGAGCGCCTTGCCCAACCCGACGTACGGGACCGCCTGATAGACGATCTCCCGCACCTCCACCGGGCTGACCCCGGATGCGAGCACAGTGCCGAGCAGCACCCGGTACGCGCCGTGTGCCTGACCGGCGATCAGCGCGGCGAGCTGGACGATCAGCCGTGTCCGATCATCGAGGCTGCCGTGCGGCAGCACCTCCTCGGCGACGAAGCGGTCGACATACTCGACCAGCTCCGGATCCGTTGTCGCCAGGGTCGGGTAGTCATCGAGATACGCCATGAGCATGCCTTCCTCTTCGTCGTTGCTACAGATTCGGTCGTTCAGCGGCAACAAACTGCGTGTTCGTCACCGTCATCGGAGACGAACACGCAGCTTGTGCCGGAATAGCACATCAGGGCCGAAGCAGGACCTTGATCGCACGACGCTCGTCCATCGCCGCGTACGCCTCGGCGACCTGCTCCAGCGGCAACTCCAGATCGAACACCTTGCCCGGCTCGATCTGCCGGCTGAGCACCTTGTCCAGCAGTGTCGGCAGATACTGAGCCACCGACGCCGGGCCACCTTTGACTCCGACATTGCCGAAGAACATCTGTCGCAGCGGCAACTCCACGCCGTGCGGCACGCCGACGACCCCGACCATGCCACCGGGTCGGACCACCCGTACCGCCTGAGTCATCGATTCCCCGGTGCCGACCGCCTCACAGACCGCGTCCGCGCCAACGCCATCGGTCAGCTCCATGACCGCGGCGACTCCCTCGTCACCGCGGGTCTCAACGATGTCGGTGGCACCGAAATCGGTGGCGATCCGCTGCCGGGACTCGTGCCGGCTCATCGCGATGATCCGCTCGGCACCCAGCTCGCGGGCGGCAAGCACCGCGCAGAGTCCGACGGCCCCATCGCCCACCACGACCACTGTCGCACCCGACTGGACGTTCGCACTGACCGCGGCATGCCAACCGGTGCTCATCACATCCGACAGGGCGAGCAAGCTCGGGATCAGTTCCTCGTCCGGCAACGTCGGGGTGGCGAACAAGGTGCCATCCGCCTGCGGAATCCGGATCAGCTCGGACTGGCAGCCGTCGAACGGGCTGGAGTTGACGCAGGAGAACTGGAAACCGGCGCGGCAGTGGGCACAGGTGCCGTCGGAGGCATAGAAGCCGCCGACCACGAACTGCCCGGGCGTCAGCGTGGTGACCCGCTCGCCGACCTCTTCGACGATGCCGACGTACTCGTGTCCGTACGGCCGTGGCTTGGCGAGCTGGTCGATCCCGCGGTACGGCCACAGGTCCGAGCCGCAGACGCAGGTCGCGACCGTCCGGATCACCGCGTCAGTGGGTTCCTTGATCACCGGATCGGGCCGGTCCTCGACTCGCACATCGCCTGGTCCGTACAAGATCGTTCCGCGCATCGATTCTCTCCTCCGACTGCTCGCTGTCCGGGACTGGTCAGGTCCCCGGCCTACTCAACCAGCCGAGCAGCGACGGTGGGAGGCCCTGTCAATGCCACCCTGCTGACAGTCAGTGCGGCGCGCCCGGCCGAAGCAGCCGGCGTCGCACGACGGCAGTGAGCAGCATCGCCAGGAGGCCGGCAGCCACCGCACGCAAGAGGGCGGCCCACCACGGCAACGGACCGCGGTCGACGGGCCGCGACTCGACCTGCCACCGCGGGATCAGGTCACGGGCCGCGTCGACGGACGCCATTGCTGCACCGGTGAAGTTGGGCCGATAGGTCGCAAAGGTCTGCCAGCTGCCGTTCACGACGTCAACCCAGAGCAGCTCGGCGTTGTTCGCGTCGCCGTCAGTTGGTGCATGCACAAGAACCGTCGAGTCATCGCGCCAGCCGAGCACGGCTCCCCAGTAGTCAGGTGTCTCCAGCGGCAACCGCCGAAGCGATGGCTCGGCACCGGAGAAATCCGCGACGAGGACCGTGGTACCCAGGGTCGCCGCGATCCGACGTCCGTCGGGCGACCAGGCATCACCATCCAGGCTGAGCTCGGGGCAGGTGTAGCCATCGTCATCCTCACTCGCGTCATCAGCAGTCGCGCCATTCTCGGCGTCGGGACTCGTCTCCGCCTCCTCACCGTCCTCGCTCTCCTCACCGTCGTCCACGGTTTCGTCCTCGTATCCCTCGTCCTCGTATCCCTCGTCCTCGTAGCAACGAGAGTCGCGCTCGATCTCGACCGGGAGCTGCGTGATGCGCCGGCCAGAGTCGGCATCAATCACCTCGAAGGTGTCACCGCGGATGATCGCGATGCGATTCCCATCCGGCGACAGCGCAGCTCCTCCGACGTCGCTGATGCCGGGATACTCCCGCATACGACCAGTGGCCAGATCGATGCTGGCCAGCCCAAGGCGCTCCCCCTCGGCATATCTGTTCACCTCTTCATCGCTCACCGCGAGCAGGACTGTTTGAGAGTCCGGCCCGATCGCGGCCGGCATCGCGGTACGACCATCGCCCACCGAGAGCGTGCGACGGTGCCCGTCGCGCAATGTCACGACATCGATATCGCCGGTGGCCCCGGAGCTGCCGATGACCACGAACGTACCGTCTGGTGACAGGACGCTCGGGCCGGGATCCCCCTGATCCATCGGCGTCGACCGAGCCTCCGCCTGAGCGAGTCGCCGATAGGTGGCGCCGTCCGCACCCAGCAGCACAGCCATCGGGCTGTCACCGAACTCCACTCCGACACCGTTCTGATAGAGCAACGACGCCGCCTCCATCTCCCCGTCGGCCAGCGAGTTCGTGTGCCAGGAATAGCTGGCGATCGTCGATGGGAACCGTGGCGGATCGAGCGATGCCGGACCTTGGAGTCGCAGCACCCAACCCGGGACATTGAGCAGCGCGAGCACGATCACCGCCACCAGCAGCCCTACCCTCGCCGGTCGAAGCCAGTCACGCACCCGCCGCATCGACACCAAGTCCTCCCGTCCCCACTCCCCGCCCCCGCGGGGAGATGGCGGTGAGCGTACGACCTGGCAAGGTCACACGCAGCGAATCCCCAGGGAATCTGGCGAGCTGCGGCCAGCGCCTCCGGGATGAGATATGTTTACGTTGCTCACATAAGCGCTGAGGAGCGACGTGCACCGTGTCAACTTCGACGAAGAGTGGCTACCATCACGGCGACCTGCGCGCCGCCTCACTGGCCACGGCCATGCGCATGCTGGAGGCCGGGGAACAGTTCTCCTTGCGCGCAGTGTCACGGGAAGCGGGAGTCTCACCCACCGCGTTGTATCGGCACTTCACCGATCGGGACGCACTGGAGTCTGCCCTGGCAGCCGCGGGGCTACGCGACTTGCTGGCCGACCTGACCGCCCACGAGGAGCCGCCGGCAACAGCCGAGGATCTCGGCGATCTCGCAGTGGCCTACGTCGATTTCGCCCTGCGCAGGCCGGCGCTGTTCCGAGTGATGTTCACCAACGCGTGCGACGAGGGGAATGAGCAGCGCGTCGAGGCCGCGGGACGGATCCACTCCCTGCTCGAGTCCGCCATGGCTCGTGTCTTTCCCGGCGGCGACGCCAAGGCGCTCGCCGCGGCCGGGTGGGCCTTCGCACATGGGATGGCCTGCCTGTATGCGGACGGCAAGTTGACCGCGCGCTCCACGGAGGAGGTCGCCGACCACGTACGCGCAGCACTCGCCGCTTTGCTGGCAATTCGCTCGGCCCAGTCACCGACGCCCGACTAGCGCGCCAGGGGCTACGCACGCCACCGCCCGAAGCACAGTGTTGACACTGCTCACATCAACCACTAGCAACGTTGATGTAAGCAACGTAAACATTGAGGAGCAGCCTGTGTCCGTCAGCACCGAGCAGACCGTCACCGTCGACCTGGGCGGTCGTGCGGTCGACGTACCGAAGGGTGGCCTGTACGACCGCTTCCGCATGGATACCGACCTCGACGTGGTCGCCGCCGACCCGCGGGTGAGCAGCGTGGACTTCTTTCGCCGGCTGCCCAAGGTCCGGGTCGATTCCCCCATCGGACCGACGCTGACGCCGAACTTCTACTACCGGATCTCCACCGCCCGACTCACGATGATCGCGCCGTCGCGAGCGATCCGCAGTCGTTTGCCGAAGGAGCTGTCGCCGCTGGAGGTCGCGCCGGGTCTTGGCCTCGTGTCGGTGATGTTCTTCCGCTACGACGTATGCGACATCGACTTCTACACCGAAGCAGCTGTGGGGATCGCTGTTCGACCCGCCCGGCACGGTGGTCTCGGTCTGGTCGACACCGTCGCCGCTCTGAAGAACGAGCACTTGCACTCGTACGTGCTGTCGTTGCCGGTCAGCACCGAGATCGCCCACGTGCGCGGCCACGACGGCTACGGGTTCCCGAAGTGGGTCACCGACCTGGACGTCGAGATCGACACCACCCGGACCTCCGCCCGCGTGGCGAACGACGACGGCGAGACCGACATCGCGCTCTCGGCGGCAACACCGCGACAGGCCACGGCCGGCACCGGCGAGCACGTCGCGACACTGACCTCGTACACGTCCATCGGCGGCGCATGGCACTCCACCCTCAGTCAGACCAACCTGCTGAGTGCCGGCACCACCCGGTTCCCTCGTGGAGTGAACCTGCAGCTCGGAATCGGCCGAATGGCCGACGACGTCCGATCCTTGCAACCGATCAGGACCATCCAGCTTGATGTGGTCACCAACGGCCAACTGGCCCTGCACATGCCCGTCCCGACCTCGATCCAGCGAGTTCAGGCATGAAGCGCATCTTGAACGTCGTCACGAACGTCGGCCACTAAGACGACCCCTCGCTGGAGAACTTCCAGTCCGACTAGTGCGCAAGCTCGGCGTCGTGGAAGGGCAGTCCGTGAGCCTCGGCGACCGCGAGATTGCAGAGGCTGCCGTCGAGGGTGGAGAGTCCCAGAGCCAACGCCGGATCGGCTGCCGCGGCACCGCGGACACCCCGGCCCGCCACGGTGACCAGATAGCGAAGCGTGGCGTTGGTGAGCGCGAGGGTGGACGTGCGGGCCACAGCGCCGGGAATGTTGGCGACGCAGTAGTGCACGACCCCTTCCTCGACGTACGTCGGGTTGGAGTGGGTGGTCGCTCGGCTGGTCTCGAAGCAGCCGCCCTGATCGATCGCGATATCGACCACGACACTGCCGGGTCGCATACTGGCGATCATCTCCCGGCTCACCAGCTTCGGGGCCTTCGCGCCGGGCACCAGCACGGCGCCGATCACCACGTCGGACTCGGCGACGTACGCGGCGGTGACGGCCCGGTTCGGCACGACCAGGTCGAGTTGGCCACCGAACACATCGGACAAGTACGCCAGGCGGACCGGATTGGTATCGAGGACCCGGACGATGGCGCGCATGCCCATCGCGATCTTCGCCGCCTCCGTGCCGGAGACACCACCACCGATGATCGTCACCTTTGCCGCCGGAGTGCCGGGTACGCCGCCGAGGAGAATCCCGGCACCGCCGGCGGGAGACTCCAGCGCCCGGGCGGCGGCCTGGACCGACATGCGGCCGGCGACCTCGCTCATCGGGGTGAGCAGCGGCAGTCGCCGGTCCGCGGTCTGCACGGTCTCGTACGCGATGGAGTCGATCCTGCGCTCGAGCAGGAACTCGGTGAGCTGCTTGTCGGCCGCGAGATGCAGGTAGGTGAACAGCTGCTGACCCTCGCGGAACCGGTGGTACTCGGCCGGGATCGGCTCCTTGACCTTGACGATCAGGTCGGCACCTGCGAACACCTCATCGGCACTCGACACCACGGTCGCGCCCGCGGCCGCATACTCCTCGTCACTGAACCGCGAGCCGGCTCCAGCACCGGCTTCGACGAGAACGGAGTGACCGTGGTGCACCAACTCGGCAACGCCGTCGGGCACCACCGAGATGCGGTTCTCGTTGTCTTTGATCTCTTTGGGGACACCGACGACAAGGGACATGGGGCTCCTAAACAAGAGGTCCAATGAGGATGGCTGGTTGCGTGTTGCCGGGTGGTCAATAGTGAGTATGTCAGGCCGCACATTCGGCGGCTCTGATGGTGTCCTCGAGCAGTGTGCGGTGCTACTGCCGCGGCGGGACACCGAACCGGGTGTGGATGGCGGCCGGTGTGGCCACCGCGCCCAGGGCCTCCAGTTGCAGGTGGTCAGGACCGAGGTGGTCGAACATGCGGGTACCGGCACCGAACAGCACCGGGACCAGATGCACCGAGATCTCCTCGACGAGACCGGCCGCCAGGAACTGTTGCCCGATGTTCGCGCCGCCCATGATGCAGACCGCCTGGTCACCGGCGGCGGCCTGGGCCTGGCTCAGGGCACTCTCGATGCCGTCGACCACGAAGGTGTAGACGCCCCCGGTCGGCGGATCTTGCGGCGCGGAGTGGGTGAGCACGAACACCGGTCGCCGGGCCGGCCCGCTCGGACCGTCCGCACCCCACCAGGGCAGGGACGTGTCGTAGGTCGTCCGACCGGTGATGACCGCACCCAGCCCGGCGACCTGGCTGGCCAGGTAGTCCTGGTTCTGCTCGTCCGTCCCGAAGGCCCACTCGTTGAGCCGCTGACCGCCCGGACCCAACGGCTCGTCCGCGGTCTGCCCGGCGGCAGTCATGTAGCCGTCCAAGGACATGCTGATGTCGAAAACCACGCGCCCCATGCGCTTGCACCTTTCAGGTGAGGGGTCGACCGTTCGTACGAGGTCGATCGTTCGACCCTCTCCCCCCGGTCTGCCCAACAAACAGGCCAGCTGCAGACCATTTGGTGCCGAACTACCTCACGACGGCAGCAAGTGGGCAGGACCTGGTCTGGCTGTTGGACACCGATCCGGCGCAGCGTGGCAGCGCAACCAACGCTTCGGGGCCGATCACGGTCGCCGACAACACACCTTGTGGAGGTGCCATGACCACGGACGCCGATCGAGCACTCTCGCCCGTCCCCTTGATGCAATTGACGACCGGCTTCTGGGCATCCAAGACGCTCGCCGCAGCCCACGAGCTCGACCTGTTCTCTCGTCTGTCCGGCACGCCCGGCACGACGGCAGGAGAGCTTGCCGAGGCACTCGCGATCGAGGAGCGACCGGCGGACATGCTGCTCACCGGATGCGCAGCGCTCGGACTGCTCGTGAAGAACGGCCGCCGCTATGTCAACAGCCCGCTTGCCGACGAGTTCCTGGTGCGCGGCAAGCCCTACTACTTCGGCGGCTTCGTACAGATGCTCGACCAGCGGCTCTATCCGGGCTGGGGCCGGCTGGCTGAGGCGATCCGGACCAACCGCCCGACCACCTGGGATCCGGACCGGCAGAGCTCGCTCTTCGACGGCGAGGATCCCGAGCTGCTCTCGGTGTTCTGGGAGGCGATGCACTCGATCTCGACGTTCACCGCTCGCGCCCTGGGCGAAAGCGTCGATCTGAGCGGTGCCCGCAAGCTGCTGGACGTCGGCGGTGGCTCCGCAGCATTCGACATCGAACTATGCCGGCTCTATCCCGACCTCGCCGCAACCGTCTACGAGCTGCCGCAGATCGCCCACATCGCCGCCGGGAAAGTCAAGGAAGCAGACCTCTCGGACCGGATCGAGACTGTGGCTGGTGACTTCTTCGCCGATCCTTCGCTGCCCGGTGGGCACGACACGATCCTGCTGTCCATGATTCTGCACGACTGGGCGGAGGACCGGTGCCGCACGATCCTCCGGAAATGCTGGGCAGCCCTGCCGAGCGGTGGACAGGTGATCGTCGCCGAACTGCTCGTCAACGACACGCGAACCGGTCCGCCCGCCGCAGCGTTGATGAGCCTCAACATGCTGGTCGAGACCGAGGGCCGCAACTACACCCCGGCCGAGTACGGCGCCTGGTTGGCCGAGCTTGGCTGCCAAGACATCCGCACGGTCTGGTTCGAGGCCGCCGGGGCGAACGGCGCCGTCATCGGCCGGAAGCCGTGAGGTCAGGCAGAGCGCACTCCGCTGTCGACGTCGAGTTCCCACAACCAGTCACTGACCGACGCGACAGCCCGGTCGCGATAACGACGAAACGTCGTGAAGGGCAGGTCGAGCAGCTCAGCCGCCTTCTCCTGGCTGGCTGCCGGCCTGAGGTAGGTGCGGTCCAGGACTCGGTAGAGATGCTGATTCCGCGGGTCCTCTTTCAACACCTGCGCGGCGTCGGACACCAGGCCGCGCAGCACCCGATCCGGGCTGACCTCGGGGTCAGCGCGTCGCCGTGCCCGAGCGATTCCCGACCCCAGCAGCGGATTGCGCAGCAGAGCGGATGGTTGGTGCAGATCCCGCAGCGCCTGCTTCACCGATCCCGCGAAGTCCTCGTACGGCAGCGTCGCCACGTGGGCGACTGGTTCGTCGTCGATGCGCTCGCCGAGTTCGCGGGCAGCCGTACGCTCCAGCCAGGCGGCCACGCCGACCCGGCGCCAGTCGTGGGCGTAGGTGATCTCGCGGCCCGCGGGGCGATCGTCGCCCAGAATCTCGGCGAAGTCCCAGCTCTGCAGCAGCGCCGACCAGGACCGCGATCCCCCGTCGACGGTGACGAACTCCCAGGCTGCCGGCGACCGCAGCAGGATGTCTTCCAGGTGCCAGCCGCGGAAGACCTCTGCCACGCCCCGCTGCCGATCAGCATCGTCTCGCCCGCCGATCAGAAACCGCCAGGCCAGCACCTGCTCGCCCGGCCGAGCCGGCGCGTGTTGCTCGACGTACCTGAGCATGCGGGCCGCTGCCGGGTCCGCGGCGAGATCCTCGGACCGCACCAGGTGCAGCGGCAGCCTTGCCCCGACCCCGATCAGGCCGCCGGCTTCGTCTCGCACCACCCGGAAGGACTCCCGATAGCGGTCCAGCCACCAACCGGCGGTTCGTGCGGCAGCGCCGCCGCGGAGTCGGCCCAGGAGATCGACGACGTCCTGGACATCGCTGGGACCGACCCGGGTCGCCCGGGCGGGTCGGGAGTTGGCCTCACACCGGCTTGTCGTGTCGCCCAGCAGCGGCCGGGCCAAGAACAGCAGCTCACGCAACGCCTGGTGCGCCGCCGCCGGATGACCGGCCGACCGGCGCACTTGCTCGACCAGGTGCCCACGCAGCCGCTGATGCAGCAGGGCATAACCCTCCGGGTCGCGGCGCCGCAGATCGGCATCGATCAGGCTGCGGGCCAACGGCAGCGGACGCAGCCCGGTCGGCGTCTCCTCGACGACGGACAGCTCGCGCAGCCAGTCCCACAACTGCGACACCTCCGTCGGCGGGACATCCGGCATCGCGGCTCGCAGGACAGCTTCGGTGGTGATCCCGGCGTGCGCACTCGCCTGCAGCGCGATCCGGTGCGCGCCGCCAGGGGGTCGGTCCACGACCGCGGACAAGAGCCCGTCGATCAAGGCGGGCACCTCCGCCAGACTGGCCGGGATCTGACCGGCGTCGGCTCGGCGCAGCTCCTCCACACACAAAGCGACGGCCAGCGGATGACCAAAGGTCAGCCGCATCACCGCGGGCAGGTGCCGCTGTGGCAGACCCTCGGCCGCGAGAAGCGCCCCGACCGCAGCCGGCTCGAGGTCATCAAGAGGGAGCATCCGCAGCAGTTGTCGCCAACCGGGATCAGCCAACCAACGGTGGCCGGGAGGTCTGCGGTGCGCGACCACGGCCAGACTCTGCGCCGGCAGAGCCGGCAGCAACTCCTCGCGCAACCAGTCCTCGCCGACCGGCCAATGCTCCACAGCGTCGAGCAGCACCACCGGCCGGTCGGCACGGGTCAGGCCCGGGCCGGCGAATCCCAATGCGTCGACCAGTGCAGCGCGGACCGCGGCCGGGTCGGCACCGCCCGCGATCTCAGCGACGCGGCGGCCGGCGGCCCGGGCTCGACGTGCATATGCGGCGAGCAGGCTCGACTTGCCCACCCCTCCGGGTCCGTACACCCACAGCACAGCGGGCGTGTGCTCCGGACCACCCGTGACCAGGTGCTCAGCGAAGATCTCCAGCTCGGCCGCGCGCCCGACGAAACGGCGAACGCGTTCTCGCTGCAACCGCTCACCGAGGTCGTCGATCCTCGCCACCGTCATCTGCTGCTCACGTTCCCATCGAGGTTTCGATCTCGTCACCGCAGATCCACCGTAGGATCCACAATGGCCTGGCCACAGATCCAAGTCAGGCAATGTTGACCAGACCAAGTTGGCGGTTGCAGGCTGTATTGGTGGAACTGTTCCTCGATCCGGGCGATCCTCGCCCCCGCGCCAGCCAGCTGTATGACCAGCTGCGGGATGCCATCGCCGACGGTCGGCTCGACCCGGGAGACCGGCTGACTCCGTCACGGATCGTGGCGCGCGAGCTCGGGGTGTCCCGATCGACGGTCACGGAGGCGTACGGGCGCCTCGGTGCCGAGGGCTACATCGAGGGCCGTGCGGGCGGCGGGAGCGTGGTCGCTGCCGCGCCGGGGCCAGTCCGCTCCCGACCCGTGTCCGCCGCTCTCCAGCCGACGGCCCGAGCGGCCGCCGTCGAGCCCTACGCGGAGTTCGCGGACGTCGCGGCGACGTACGACTGCCGACCCGGACGGGTGGATCCAACCCTGTTTCCGATGGCCGCGTGGCGGCGTTGCATGATGGCGGCCTTGGATGGGTCGCCCGGCCAGTACGGAGACCCGGCCGGATCGCCAGACCTGCGTGCCGCGTTGGCGCACTGGGTGGTCCGATCACGCGGCGTAGCAGCCATCGCGGAACAGATCTTCGTCACAGCCGGCGCCGGCCATGCCATAGATCTGGTCGCTCGCGTGCTTCTCGAACCAGGCGACACAGTCGCCCTGGAAGAGCCGGGCTATCCGGTGGTCGCCGCACTGCTCCGCAGCCAGGGGCTGCGGGTGGTCGGGATCCCGGTCGACGACGAGGGCATCGTGGTCGACGCGCTGCCCGCCGAGGCCAGACTCGTCTATGTCACCCCTTCCCATCAGTTTCCGCTCGGCATGGTGATGTCTCGCCGGCGCCGATTCGCGCTGCTGGACTGGGCCACCGCCAACGGCGCGGCCGTGATCGAGGACGACTACGACAGCGAGTTCCGCTATACCGCGCGGCCGCTGGAACCGTTGCAGCGCCTCGACCGCGATGGCCGGGTGCTCTATGTCGGCACCTTCGCCAAGACTTTGTCGGCCGGGCTCCGGCTTGGCTTTCTGGTTGCACCGGCGAGTCTGCTCTCCGCTCTGCGCGCCATCCGACAGGTGAGCGACTGGTGTCCTCCGACGACCACCCAGGCAGCACTCACCGGGTTCATCGCGGGTGGACACCTCGACCGTCATCTCCGGCGAGCTCGTACGGTCTACACCGAACGGCACCGGCTGATGTGGGAAACCATGGGCGAGCTGCTGCCGGCCGGCTACCGGCGGCTACCCGCCGTGGCCGGGTTGCACCTCACCGTGCGAGCCGACCACTCGGCTCGCACGGAGGTTCCCGAGACTCGTCGTGCCCTGCGACGGCAGGGACTGCTGTTCTCTCCGCTCGAGCCCAGCTATCAGTTCTCCGAGCCGGCCGTCGGCTACCTCCTCGGATTCGCCGGCGTTCCGACGCCCCACGTCGTGCCGGCGGTCCGGGCGTTCACCACCGTCTTGTCCGAGGCCGGACAGCCAACTGAATCTGTTTGATCTGGCTGGTCGGTACGGCGCCGAAGGGCGACAAATCACCCGCCTGCCGGGCCAAACGAAGGAAAGCACCTTCCCCTGAGCGGTATCACCATCCCGGTCCCCGCGGTCATCTCGGTATTCGACCACAGCAACCGAGTCAGGAGGCCTGACGATGAAACCTCGAGCCGACGCCCGCAACCGGGCGATCCGCACCTTCCTCCAGGGTCTGGCCTTCGATGTCCTGGCGGCATCGATCCTGGTCCTGCTGCCGGTCATAGCCAACGCGAAGTCGCTTGCCGACTTCGACTGGGCCGTCCTCGGATTCCTGTTCGGGAAGACCATCGCCGTCGCCGTCTTGTCGTACGTGATGCGCTTCTTCGGCCTGGGCAAGGTCACCACGCCCAACGGCACGCAAGGGGTCGCGCAGGGAACGACGGCGCCGATCGCACCGGTGATGGGATCAGTGACTCAGTAGCCGATCAGGCTTCCAGTTCGAGCAGCCACGACGAAGGAGCCCGCTCATGCGTCCGAAGTCAATCGAGATCAAAGCCACCCTGGTCGGAGCCGACGTCGAGCGCGCCGTTGCTGCACTGTCGTTGGCCGTGGACAAACAGTGGCGAATTGCCTTCTGTGAAGACGTCACGCTCGGCGTCGTACCTTCGACACCACTGCTCGACATCGGCATCGTCCTCCGCGTCCGCGGAAAGTCCGGCACCAAGGGTGACTCCACGGTAAAGCTGCGCCCATGCCGGTGGTCGCAGCTGAGCGAGAGGTACTTCACCGACCAGAAGCTCGACGGGAACGAGCTCAAGATCGAGGCCGACTGGGCCGGGCCGAGAAGGACCAGACTGCCTTGCATGGCTTCCTCGCCGATCACCAGCTGACAGTGGAGCCGGATCAAGAGAACAAGACCCAGCGTGTGCTGCGCCACCTGGTCGCAGGCGCCGCATCCACCGGCTAAAGGGGCGTCACTGTCGAGTACGTTGAACCCCGCCCAGATTCTAGACCATCGGTCTACACTAGTGGTCGAACTAGCAGTCTGGACGGAGGTATGGGAGATGCATGTCTTGATCGTGGGAGCCGGGATCGCCGGCCCGACATTGGCGTACTGGCTGTTGCAGGCCGGGCACGAGGTGACTCTGGTCGAACGGGCGCCGGAGCTGCGCTGCGGCGGCTACCTGGTCGACTTCTGGGGTGCCGGCTTCGATGTCGCCGACCAGATGGGCATCGTCCCCGAGCTGCGACGGCGTGGCTATGTGATGACCGAGGCACGCGCCGTCAACCGCGAGGGGCGTCGGATCGCCTCGATCAAGCCGACCAAGATCATGGGCCCGACCGAACGGTACGTCAGCATCGCCCGCTCCGACCTGGCCGACATCATCTACCGGTCGCTCGATGGCGCCGCGGAGCTGATCGTGGACGACACCGTGACGGACTTGACGGACGACGGTGATCGCGTACGAGTCATGCTCGAGAGCGGCCAGACGCGGGACGTCGACCTGGTCGTCGGTGCCGACGGGCTGCACTCCCGTGTCCGGAGACTGGCGTTCGGGCCGGATGAGCAGTTCGAGCGTTATCTGGGCATCGTGGTGTCGGCCTTCGAGGTCGAGGGGTACCGCCCCCGCGACGAACTGATCGCCAAGCTGTACGCCGAGGTCGGCTTCCAGGCGGTTCGAGTGTCCTTGCGCGACGACGTCACGCTCTGTCTGCTGACGGTTCGCCACGATGGACCCGTGCCCACCGACGACCGCGCCGCGCAGGAGATGTTGCTGCGGACCAGGTTGGCCAAGGCGAGCTGGGAGGTGCCGGCGATGCTGGAGCGGCTGTCCCAAGCGAAGACCTTCTACTTCGACGCGGCGAGCCAGATCCGGATGCCGACCTGGACGCGTGGGCGAATCGCGCTGGTGGGCGACGCGGCGGCCGGCCCCTCGTTTCTTGCCGGTCAGGGATCAGCACTCGCGATGGTGGAGGCATACACGCTGGCGGCCGAGCTGGCCCAGTGCCGCGATCACCGTGAGGCGTTCGGCCGCTATCAGCAGCGGCTCGTTCCCCTGCTGGTGTCGAAACAGGACGCGGCCGCGGGACTTGGCCTCGCGTTCGCCCCGAAGAGTAGGCTCCAGCTTCTCCTACGGAACACGGTGATGAAGCTGATGGGTCTCCCCAAGGTCGCCGACCTCGCAATGGGCCGGAGCTTCCGCGACGCCGTCGAGTTGCCTGCGTTCCACGCCGCACGAGCCTGACCTGAGCGCATGGTCCGACCCCGATTCGCCAAGCTGGCGCCAGCGCAGCAGCAGAGGATCCTGCAGGCGGCTGTCGACGAGTTTGCCGAGCACGGCTTCCACGACGCTTCGCTGAATCAGGTGATCGAGGCAGCCGGCATCTCCAAGGGCTCTCTCTACTACTACTTCGACGGCAAGGACGATCTGTACGTCTATGCGGTGCAGACCGAGCTCCAGGCGCTGTTCACCCGTCTGGGACCGTTCCCGCTGCCCAGCGAGGGAGATGCCGACACGTTCTGGTCCACCGTGGAGCGTTACTACCTCATGCTGATGTCAGCGCTGGTCGACTCTCCTCAGCTGGCGGCTCTGATCCGCGGGTGGATCGCCACGTCAGCCAATCCGACCCTGCGCCGTGCCCAGCAGGAGGCGGAACTCGCACTCGGGCCCTGGCTGCAGCAAGCGCTCGCCGCCGGTCAACGGGTGGGCGCGATCCGTACCGACCTGCCGCCCGCGCTGCTGATCGCGGTGGTGTCGGGCATGGGCCAGGCGATGGACACCTGGCTGCTGATCGAGGAACCCGACCGCGATGAGCTGCCACGGCTGATCAGCGCCCTGATCGAGATGATCCGTGGTGCGGTCCGACCGGTGGCAGCGTGATAGCCAGGGACCGGAGAGGATATGGCTATGACCGACCCGACATCGGTGGACGGACGACGTCTGGGAGGTATGAGCGCCGCGACCTGGCGGGCTGCGGTGCACAGACCGCTTTTGCGATCGGCGATGACTGGCGTCTTCGTCCTGGATGAGGCGCCCGACCCCGACGCACTGCGCGTACGGATGGAGGGGATCACTCGACAGTTCCCTGCGTTGCGGAGCCGCATCATCGACTCGCCTTCCCAATTCGGCTCACCACGGCTGGTGCCGGACCCCGCCTTCGATCTCTCGCTGCATCTCGCTCACTATCTGATGCCGGCTCCCGGCAGCTGGCAGCAGGTGCTGCAGCACGTACGTCGCCACAGCCTGACTGATCTGGATCGAGATCGGGCTCTGTGGCGGGCCACCCTGATCGACGGGCTCCACGACGCCCGGTCGGCGGTGATCCTCGTCGTGCACCACGCCATCTGCGACGGTCAAGGGCTGGTCAAGATCATCACGGGGCTCCTCGACCACGACCACACGGACACCGATCTCGCCACCGGGGTGCAGGTGCCGGCGGGCTCGAGCCAATCGAAGTCCTCGTTCCGATCTCCAGGCGTCGATCACGTCCGTCACGGACGAGCCGCGCAGGCACATGAGGCGATGTCCAAGCATGCTCGCAGAGTCATCGCCAGTCGGTCCCGAGCGTCCGGCGTGCTGCGGCTGGCCGGCTCAACCCGTCAGATCGGGCAGATCCACTCCGCGCCGCTGTCGACCTTGCTCACCGGGCGCAGCGCGACGTACGCCGCTCGCACGCTCGACCTCGTGTTCCCCTCGCTCCGGGCGGTCGCCAAGCAGCACGGCGGCAGCATCAACGACGCATTCCTGACCGGTCTGAGCGGAGGTATCGGCCGCTACCACGAGGCTTCCGGCTCGCCCGCCGGCAAGCTGCGGATCAACGTACCCGTCAGCTTTCGCCGCGAGACCGATCGAGTGGACGACAACACCCAGGCGATCGCTCGAATCGTGCTGGATGCGAGCGAGGCCAACGACGACATCCGGTTCGCCGCCGCCCAACGGGCGATGGCGGCGGCTCGGCGTGAGCCGCTCCTGCCGCACATGGACCTGGTGGCCGAGGCCAGCAAGCTCCTGCCGATCGACGCCATCGTGGCGATGAGCCGAGGCAGCGACCTGACCGCGAGCAATGTCCCCGGCCCGCCAATGCCGGTCCGGCTGGGCGGTTCCCGGGTGGAACGCATCTATCCGGTGGTCGCGACCATGGGTGCGGCGGCCAACATCACCCTGCTGTCGTACGCCGGAAAGTGGTGCTCGATCGGCGTCACCGTCGACGAAGCGGCGGTCGAGCAGCCGGATCTGTTCGTCGAGTGTCTGGCACAGGGCTTCACCGACCTCGGCGTCGACGTGCCTGCCGACCCGTTCGACCCGCTGTCGATCTCGAGAGGCTAACCCGGATCCGCTCCGGCGCTGGCCCGGGACCTGCTGCGTCAGGGCCGAGTGTCGAGAGCCGACATCGCGGTCGGCGAGAACCTGAGATCCCGCGCGATGAGCATGCTCTGGACCTGGTTCGTGCCGTCGTAGATCTCGGTGATCTTCGCATCCCGCAGCCGGCGCTCGAGCCCGACGTCGAGTCGATCTGCCTCCCCACCCAGCAGCTCGAGACATCGGGCAGCGACCTGGACGCCCACGCGGGTGCAGTGCAGCTTCACCTCCGCCAGCAGCGCGGTGGGATCGGCACCGCCGGCAGCAGCGACGGCGTCCGTGGCCGCGCAGGCGTGCAGCAGCAGCGCGCGGGCCGCACTGATCTCCGCCCGCAGCGCGGCCAGGTCGAACTGGAGATCCTGGGCTGCTCGGTTCCGCGCGGTCAGCAGGCCGTGCTTGGCGCAGTACGCGACCACGGTCTCGAAGGCACCGGTCGCGAAGCCGACCCCTTGGGCGGCGGCGCTGATCCGAGATCTGAGCACCGCCTGGAGCAGCAGGGCCCAGCCCCGCCCGACCTCCCCGAGCACGGCGTCCGCCGGTACCCGGCAGTGGTCGAAGCTCAGCGGCACCGTCGAGGCGCCGCGCTGCCCGAGCTTGTCCATCGGCCGGCCGACGCCGAATCCCGATAGGTGGGCGGTGTCCAGCAAGAAGGCCGTGATCCCGTCCCGACCGAGCGCCGGGTCGACGGTGGCGAACAGGACGAGGACGTCGGCGACGTCGCCATTGGAGATGAACATCTTGCTGCCGTTGATGACATAGCTGTCGCCGTCGCGGCGCGCGTACGTCCGCATCGAGGCGACGTCCGAACCCGCTTCGGACTCGGTGAGGGCCGTCGCACCGAAGGCCTGACCCGATCCGAGCGCCGGGACCCAGCGCCGCTGCTGATCCACTCGGCCGCCAAGCACGATCGGATGGGCGCAGTGCAGATTCGTCATGTAGACGGTGGATGTTGACCCGCACGCGGCGGCGATCCGCGCCAGGACCTCGGCATAGACGACCAGTCCGGCATCCGGCCCGCCGAACTCCCGAGGAATCAGCAGACCGCCGAGCCCCGCGTCGACGAGCGCCTGGACGCCCTGCCGAGGGAAGAGGTGATCCCGGTCCACATCCTCGGCCGCCGGCACGATGACCTCGTCCAGCACGGGTTGCAGCGCGGACAGGTACGCGGTCGCTGGCCCAGAGACGTCGTACGCAGGGGATTCATGCACAGAAACGTCGTACGCAGGGGATTCGATCTCGCTCATGCCAGAGCCCCCAGCCGGTCGTCGGCCAGCCGGGCCATCACCAGGCGGCGCGGCAGCGCCGCGGCTCGCAGACTCACCGCATCGCGCAGCAGACCGGCCACCGGATACTCCTCGATGTAGCCGTACCCACCGTGAACCTGGATGGCGTCGATCGCCACCTGGACCACCGCCCGCCCGGCCGCCGCCGAAGCCTCGAGGACCCGTACCTCCGACTGCACGCCCTCCGCTGTGAGGGCGGACTCGAGCAGGCCGCGTACGGCACCGGCCCGATGCCGCATCTCGGCGAGGATCGCGCGCAGACCCGCGAACGAGCCGATCGGTGCGTCGAACTGCCGACGTTCTCGGGCATAGTCCTCCGACACCTGCAGCGCGCCTTCGGCCGTGCCCAGCATCGCCGCGGTGAGCAACAACTCCAGGTCACGAGAGGCCGCGACGGCTACCGGTGCCGGGAGGGCCGCGGCACCGTCTCGACTCAGCTGGAACGTCCGCAGGTGAGCTCCGTCGAGCCCGGACCTGGCGACCTCCTTGTCACGGAGGAACGAACGGGCGACGATCACACCGGACCGACCCTGACCATCGAGGATCACGACCGACGCCGGATCGAGCACGACCGGCAGGGCGACGTCGGAGTCCTCGATCGGCCGAAAGCGACCCGCGTCATCGAGTCCTGCCGCCCGACCTGCCACCGCACTCGTGGCATCGGTGTCGATCGCCACCAGTGCTCGTTGCGCCGCATACCGGCTGGCCAGCGCGAAGGCGATGGCCGGTGACCGCCGGGCGATCGTCGTGATCACGCTGCTGAGCCAACGGACCGCGCCATCCAGCTCGGTCTCCGCCCCCAGCTCGAGGACTCCGGCCTGGTCCAGCAGCCGACGCAGGGTACCCAGCCGATCAGGGCTCAGGACCCGCTCTCCGACGGGCAATTGCTCCTCGGCGAGCCGGCGCACGACCCCGAGATATTCCTCGAGATCGGCATCGGCGCTCACCGGCAGCACCTTACGCGCCAGGTGAACGCGGCTGATACCGAAGGGGCGGGTGGGTGTCGGCGACCAGCCGACGCAGCTCTTCCAGGGTGCCGGTCAGCAGTCCGGCGGCGCGGGCCTGGATCAAGACGTTGCCGATCGCAGTGGCCTCGACCGGGCCGGCTTCGACGATTCGGCCGGTGTAGTCGGCAGTCAGCTGGCAGAGCAGCGGATTCTGGCTGCCCCCGCCGACGATGTTGACCGTGTCCACGCTGACCCCGGCCAATTCCTCGGCGGTCGTGATGGCATCCGCGTACGCGGCGGCCAGGCTCTCCAGGATGCTGCGCACCACGACGGCCGGGGTGCTGGGGACCGGCTGCCCGGTGGCCCGACAGAGCGCCGCGATGCGGGTCGGCATATCACCGGGTGGGAGCAGACTGTCGTGGTTGGTGTCGAACAACGGGATCGTCCCGGTGACCGCGGTCGCGTCGGCGATCAGGCTGGTGAGGTCGATCTCGTGCCCGTCGCGTTCCCAGGTCCGGACCGACTCGCTGAGCAGCCACAGACCCATCACGTTGTGCAGATAGCGGATCCGGCCGTCGACCCCGCCCTCGTTGGTGAAGTTCACCGCCCGACTCGCCTCACTCAGCACCGGCTCGTCGAGTTCCACGCCGATCAGCGACCACGTGCCCGAGGACAGGTATGCCGCTCCGTGATCGGCCAGCGGTACGCCGACGACCGCGGAAGCGGTGTCGTGTGAACCGACTGCGACCACCTGCACCGACTCGGGCGCTCCGATCTCCACGGCCACCGACGAGCGCAGACCGCCGATGACACTGCCCGGGGGGACGATCGGGGGAAACAGACTCTCCGGCAGCCCGAGCTTGTCGATCAGCGTCCGGCTCCAGTCGCCGGTGGCGACATCCAGCAGCCCGGTCGTCGACGCGTTGGTCTGCTCGACCCGCTGCTCGCCGGTGAGCCAGAACGCGATCAGGTCGGGGATCATCAGCAGCGAGGTGTGTTCGTCGATCACACCGTCACGCTGGTCGACCGCCAGCTGATAGATCGTGTTGAACGGCAGGAACTGCAGCCCTGAGGCGGCGTACAGCTCCTCAGGCGAGACGATCCCGTGCACCAGGTCGACGCCGGCGACACGCGCCTCGTCGCGGTAGTGATGCGGGGTGCTGATCATCCGATCGCCCCGCAGCAGGGCGTAGTCCACGGCCCAGGAGTCGATCGCGATGCTGCTGATGGACGGCTCCCGATCGAACGCGATCCGCAGCCCGAGGAGAACGTTGCGATAGAGCTCGAGGATGTTCCAGCACAGCCCGTCGGCGGTGCGGACGGGGTTGTTCGGGAACCGGTGCACCAGGTCGAGGGCGAGCCGATCGGGGCCGACCTGACCGAGCATGACCCGACCGCTGGTGGCGCCCAGATCAACCGCCGCGACCCAGCCGGCCCGCCCTGCCCCCAGTGTCGAACTCATCGACGGAAGCTCATCGCAGGAAGGCGGCAGCGACGCCGGCGTCAACCGGGACATGCAGCCCGGTGGTGTGTGACAGATCGGCGGAGCAGAGCACGAACACCGCGTTGGCGACGTGCTCCGGCAGCACTTCCCGCTTCAGCAGGGTGCGCTGGGCGTAGTACTTGCCCAGATCTTCCTCGGCCACCCCGTAGACGGCGGCTCGCTTCGCCCCCCAGCCACCGGCGAAGATCCCCGATCCCCGCACCACGCCATCAGGATTGATGCCGTTCACCTTGACCCCGTGCTCCCCGAGCTCGGCGGCCAACAGCCGCACCTGGTGCGCCTGGTCGGCCTTGGTCGCGGAGTAGGCGATGTTGTTCGGTCCGGCGAAGATCGAGTTCTTGCTGGAGATATAGACGATGTCGCCGCCCAGACCCTGCTCGATCAGCACCTTCGCCGCGGCCCGGGAGACCAGGAACGAGCCCTTGGCCATCACGTTGTGCTGCAGATCCCAGTCCGCGACCGTGGTGTCCAGCAACGCCTTGCTCAGCGACAGTCCGGCGTTGTTGATCACGATGTCCAGTCCACCGAAGGCGAGCACGGTGGCGTCCACCGCGGCCTGGACGGCATCCTCGTCGGTCACGTTCGCGGCGATCCCGACGGCCACGTCAGCGGTGTTCTTCGAGGCGCCTGCGGCGCGGGCGACCTCAGCGGCCGCCGCCTGAGCCTTCTCGGCATCCAGGTCGGCGATCACCACGCAGGCACCCTCGGCGGCGAGCCGGGTGGCAATGGCCTTGCCGATACCGGAGGCGGCGCCGGTGACCAGCGCGATCCGGGTCGCCAGCGGCTTCGGCTTCGGCATCCGCTGTAGCTTGGCTTCTTCCAGCGCCCAGTACTCGATCCGGAACTTCTCCGCCTCGTCGATCGGCGCATACGTCGACAGTCCTTCCGCACCGCGCATCACGTTGATCGCGTTCAGATAGAACTCGCCTGCCACCCGGGCGGTCTGCTTGTTCTTGCCGTACGAGAACATCCCGACGCCGGGAATCAGGATGATCGCCGGATCGGCACCCCGGATCGCCGGAGAGCCGGCGGCGGCGTTGCGGTCGTAGTAGCCCTGGTAGTCGGCCCGGTAGCTCTCGTGCAGCTCCTTCAGCCGGGCGATCGAGTCCTCGACGCTCGCGTCCGCCGGCAGGTCCAGCACCAACGGCTTCACCTTGGTCCGCAGGAAGTGATCCGGGCAGGAGGTGCCCAGCGCCGCCAGCCGCGGGTGCTCGGCCGAAGCGAGGAACTCCAACACCCGCTCGTCGTCGTTGTAGTGCCCGACCATCGGCGCGTCGGCCGAGGCAATCGAACGCAGCGTCGCGGCCAGTGCGGCGGCCTTGGCATGCCGCTCGGCTTCCGGCAGCGCGCCGTAGCCGTCCAGTGCCGGCCCGAACGGCTCGGTCTTGGAGTGCTCAGCGATGTAGGCGGCAGCGGTGTCGATGATCCACAAGGAGTTGGCCTCGGTCTCCGCGCTGGTATCGCCCCAGGCGGTGATCCCATGACCACCGAGGATGCAGCCAATCGACTGCGGATTGGCCGCCTTGATCGCGGCAATGTCCAAGCCCAGCTGGAATCCCGGCCGCCGCCACGGCACCCAGACCACGTTGTCTCCGAAGATCTCAGCTGTCAGTTGCTCCCCATCGGCGGCGGTCGCGATCGCAATGCCCGAGTCCGGGTGCAGGTGATCGACATGCGCCGCGTCCACGAGACCGTGCATCGCGGTGTCGATGCTCGGCGCAGCCCCACCCTTGCCATGCAGGCAATAGTCGAACGCCGCGACCATCTCGTCCTCCCGGTCGACCCCGGGATTGAGGTTCCCCCTGTTCCACGGACACTCGGGGTTGAGGGTCAGCCCGGACGGTCTGACCCTGTGGAACGGGTTTCAAACTCTATCGGCGACAGCATTCCAATACTCGAATGCCGACGTCTCCGATTATACCATGATTCTATCCATCGAAACATCGCGTTGGCAAGCTCGTCCCGGGTGAACCATACCTGCGAATCGAGCAGCTCGAGTTGCATTCTCTCCCAGAAGGACTCCATCATCGCATTGTCGTAGCAGTCGCCCACACTGCCCATCGACGGCACCAGCCCGGCATCATAGACTTTCTGACTGAATGCCCACGATGTGAATTGCGACCCGTGATCGGAATGCATGATCGTGTTATTGTCGACGTCCATCGGGTTGCGCCGCAGCACCGCCATCCCGAGCGCGTCGACCACGAGCTCCTTCCGCATGTTGTCGTCGATGGACCAGCCCAGGACCCGGCGGGACCAGGCGTCCATGACCGCGGCGCAGTACACCTTGCCCTCCACCGTCGGGTGCTCGGTGATGTCGGTCAGCCACAACCGGTTCGGACCGTCCACCGTGAACCGGCGGTTGACGAGGTCCTTGGCGGGGATGGCGTGCGGGTCCCGGATCGTGGTCCACGACCGACGCCGCCGGTACAGGCCCTGGATGCCGGCCTGGCGCATCAGCCGGGCGACCCGCTTCTGGTTCACCTGCAGGTCGTGCCCCAAGACCAGCTCGGCGTGCACCCGCGGCGCCCCGTACGTCTTCATGTCCTCATCGGCATGGATCTCCTCGATCAGCTTCAACAGCAGCGTGTTCTCCTGTTCCCGTGCCGATGCAGGCCGGCCGCGCCAGTCGTAGTATCCCGACCGCGACACATTCAGCACCCGGCAAGCCACCGCGACATCAATCCCGTCATCGGCCATTTCATGGACCAGCCCGTACACTATTTTGGGAGAACATTCTCCTGGGCAAAATAGGCGGCCGCCCTTTTCAAGATCTCGACTTCCATCTCCAGGCGCCGTTTATCCCGGCGCAGCTCGACCAGCTCCTTCTTCTCCCGACTGGTCAACGCCGTCTCGCTACCACCGGCAGCGTCGGTCTCGGACTGCTCCATCCAGCGACGCAGACACGATTCGGAAATTCCCAGATCTTTCGCCAACTCAGCAACTGGCTTGGACCGCTCACGAGCAAGCTCGACCGCACGACGGCGGAACTCAGGCGGGTGAGGAGCAGGCACAACGACATCCTCCCTGGTGACCAGTGGCCACCTCAGGTCAGGTGTCCGTCAAACGGGGGGAAGTCCAGGATAGACCCCCACCAACGACCGCAGTCGATCCAGCCGCAGCACCGCCAGGCCACCGGGCTTCAAGGTCCCCAGATCACCCCCCGACCCCTTGACCCACACCAGCTCAACGGCCTCCCCCGTCACCGGATCAACCTCACGCCCCTTCGCCGACGTATTCCCCCCGGCATAGTTCGTGTTCTTCGGCTCCGCCCCCAACCGGTTCGACCGCCCAATCAACTCATCAACAGTGGTGTTAGTCATCAACTTCTCTTCTCATTCAGATACAGGCAGTGCTCAAAGGGCAACGGTGCGCGTGTGGCGTCGACCCGCCCAGAGCCGACACGCTCGTATGAGGGCCACCACCACCAACCATCCCCTCCGGGGGGGTGACATCAACGCAGAGGTGTGGGGTCGCTGGGGGTCGTGAAGGGACGTGGATGGGCCTGGCGGGAGCGCCGGAGCTTGCGGAGGCGCGGATGGCTGTCCCGAACGACCCCCAGAGTCCCCACACCGGAAGCAACCACAACAGGTCAGGCCCCCCAACCAGCCTGCCGCCCCCCAACCCGCTCCACTTCAATCCGCCCCTGATACCCAGACTCCGCATAAGCACGCATCGGATCAGCAGCAAGACCTCGCGACTCGCGCCAAGCCGCAAGATCAGCACGAACATCGGTATAGAACGCGTCCATCACGATCCCGTTCGCCCCCAACACATCCCCCGCCTCCTGCGCATCAGACAAAGCGGCAACATCCACCAGCAATGCCCGTGCCAACATCTCCTGCACATTCAGCACCGACCGGATCTGCCCAGGGATCTTGTCCTCGACGTTGTGACACTGATCGAGCATGAAGGCCACCGGCGAATCCTCGTCGAGCCCACCGCCTCGGATCACCTCGTAGAGGATCCGGAACAACTGGAACGGATCGGCCGCTCCCACGATCAGGTCGTCGTCGGCATAGAACCGGGAATTGAAGTCGAACGAGCCGAGCTTCCCCAGCCGCAGCAGTTGCGCAACGATGAACTCGATGTTGGTGCCCGGCGCGTGATGGCCGGTGTCCAGACACACCATGGCCCGGTCACCCAGCGCCGTCACCTGGGCGTACGAGGTGCCCCAGTCCGGCACGTCGGTGTGATAGAACGCCGGCTCGAAGAATTTGTACTCCAGCACCAGCCGCTGGTCGTCGGCGAGCTGCGCGTAGATCTGGGAAAGGCTGTCGGCGAGCCGATCCTGCCGGCCACGGATATCGCCTTGGCCCGGATAGTTGGTGCCGTCGGCCAACCAGATCTTCAGGTCTTGCGACCCGGTCAGCCCCATGATCTCGATGCACTCCAGGTGATGGTCGATCGCCTTCTGTCGCACGGCGTCATCGACGTGCGTCAAGGACCCGAACTTGTAGATGTCGTCCTGGAAGGTGTTCGAGTTGATCGTCCCCAGCGTGACGCCGAGCTCCTCCGCGTGCGACCGCAGCGCCGCATAGTCCTCGACCTTGTCCCACGGGATGTGCAGCGCCACGGTCGGCGCCAACCCGGTCAGCTCGTTCACCTTCGCCGCGTCGGCCAGCTTCTCCTGCACTGTCCGCGGCGTCCCCGCCGTGCCGAACACCTTGAACCGGGTGCCGGAGTTGCCGAACGCCCACGACGGCAGTTCGATCGACAGCCGAGCGAGTCGGTCGGTGATGTCGGCGAAGACGGGCACAGCAGCTCCTCGGAAAATTTGAGACGTTTCAGACCAAGGATTCTAGGCGACCAGCTGAGGCAACGCAATGGCCAGCTCGACGGCCCTTCGGGCGAGGACTGATCCGTGCTGGCTGATCAGCAAGCTCATCAAGGCCCCCGGTTGACACTGCTCGGGTTCCGATGACTACGATCGTTGATCGTTTCATTGCAGCGCTTCAATTCTGCCTAGGAGTGATATGCCTCAGTGGTCCGCGTCGGGCATCGTCCCGGACGACGATTTCGCGGGTGCGCCCTTGTTGCGACGTGAGTTCGAGCTGGAGCCAGGCCACGGGCCCGTCGCCCGGGCGGTCCTGTTCGCGACCGCCCACGGTGTCTTCGAAGCCTTCGTCAACGGCGTCCCGGTGTCGACCGACGTGCTGAGTCCGGGCTGGTCGAGCTATCAGTGGCGGCTGCGCTACTGCGAGTGGGACGTGACCCAGCTGCTCACGCCGACCAGCGTGCTCGGTCTGGCGCTGGGCAACGGCTGGTATCGCGGTCGCCTCACCTGGCTGGGCGCTCGGGCCCTGTACGGCTCCGAGCTCGGCGCGTTCGCCCAGCTGGAGATCACCTTCGCCGACGGCCATCGTCAGCTGGTGGTGACGGATCGCTCGTGGTCGGCCGGGCCCTCAGCAGTGCTGACCAACGACCTCTACGACGGCCAGACCATTGATGCGCGGCGCGCTTGCGAGGACTGGCATCGTCCCGGGTTCGAGTCGGCCGAATGGACCACCGTGCACGAGACGGAGTTCGACACCGCCCTGCTCACGCCCTACGTCGGTCCGCCGGTCCGCCGCATCATGGAACTGCCGGTGGTCAGGTCCTGGACCTCCCCAGCCGGGAAGACGCTGGTCGACTTCGGCCAGAACCTCGTCGGCTGGCTGCGCATCCAGGTCACCGGCCGACGCGGCGACCAGATCGTGGTCCGACACGCGGAAGTGCTGGAGCACGACGAGCTCGGCATCCGTCCGCTCCGGACCGCGGCGGCCACGGATCGCTTCATCCTCAGCGGCGGCCAGGATGTCTTCGAACCGACTCTGACCTTCCACGGATTCCGCTACGCCGAGATCGACGGCTGGCCGGGTGAGTTCGATCCCACCAGCGTGACCGCGGTCGTGGTGAGCTCCGAGCTGCGTCGGATCGGAGGGTTCTCCTGTTCCGACGACCTGCTCAACCAGCTTCATGCCAATGCTGTCTGGGCGACCAGGGGCAATTTCCTCGACGTGCCGACCGACTGCCCGCAGCGCGACGAACGCCTCGGCTGGACCGGCGACATCGCGGCGTACGCGCCCTCGGCGGCCTATCTGTTCGACGTCGAAGGGTTCCTCCGCGACTGGCTCCTCGATCTGTCGGCGGAGCAACGGGCTGCTGACGGACTCGTCGCGTTCGTCATCCCCGATGCGCTCAAGCTGGCCGGCGGACCCGGGAGCTTCCCGCCGCCGGAGTCCACGGCCATCTGGAGCGATGCCGCGGTCTGGGTGCCGTGGGCGCTGTGGCAGGCGTACGGGGATCTCGGCGTCCTGTCCGATCAGTTCGACTCGATGGCTGCCCACGTACGTCGGGTGGAATGCCTGCTGTCCCCGACCGGACTCTGGGACACCGGATTCCAGTTCGGAGACTGGCTGGATCCCACGGCGCCGCCCGACGATCCGGTCGCGGCAAAGGCCGACAACGGCGTGGTGGCCACCGCCTGCCTCTACCGTTCGGCCAGCCTGGTCGCCGAAGCCGCTCGCCTGCTCGGACGCGACGAACAAGATCACTTCGACCGCCTGGCCAGGCGAACCCGTCAGGCGTTCCATGATCACTACGTGTCCGCGGACGGCACCATCACCAGTGATGCAGTCACCTGCTACGCCCTCGCGATCGTGTTCGACCTGCTGGACGACTCGGTACGGCAACGGGCCGGCGATCGACTCGCCGCACTGGTCGCCGAGGGCGGACACCACATCCAGACCGGATTCGCCGGTACGCCGTACGTCACCGATGCGTTGACCATGACCGGCCATCTCGACACGGCGTACCGACTGCTGCTGCAGACGGAGTGCCCGTCCTGGCTCTATCCGGTCACTATGGGCGCGACGACGATCTGGGAGCGGTGGGATTCGATGCTGCCCGACGGCACTATCAATCCCGGCCAGATGACCAGCTTCAATCACTACGCGCTGGGCGCCGTCATCGACTGGATGCACCGCACGATCGGCGGTCTTGCCCCCCTCGAGCCGGGCTATTCACGGGTCCTGATCGCCCCACAGCCAGGGGGCGGCCTCACCTGGGCCAAGGCCTCGTTGGAGAGTCCGCACGGTCGACTAGCCGTGTCCTGGACCTGCGACGACGATGTCCTACGAGCGATCATCGACATCCCGGACGGCGTCGAGGCAGTCGTCCGGCTGCCCGGGCGCGACGAACTCGTCGTGGCTGCCGGTCGACACGAACTCTGACCCGAATCCGCGATTGCTGAGTAGTGAGTGGTCACTCACTGGTGCCCTGTGGTGGCTTCAAGTCACGCGAAGCAACCCTGGCGCACCAGTCGATGAATGCGTCAGGCGAGCGGCGTAGTGCTCTGCCGGATGATCAACTCAGGCTGGGTGACAACCGTACGGTGGACGTGGTCCGGATCGCGCAGCTCCTCGAGCAGCAGACCCATCGCAGTCCGGCCCATCTCGCGCCCGGGTTGGCTGACCGTGGAGACCGGGACCCGGCTCTCGGCAGCGAAATGGTTGTCGTCGTAGCCGATGACCAGCAGATCGTCGGGCACGCTCAGACCGAGCCCGGCCGCAGCCTGGATCACACCGATCGCGAGCGGATCCGACGGACAGATGACGGCGTCCACGGCTGACTCGCTCAAGATCCGGCGACCCGACTCCTGGCCGGAGACGATCGACAGATCCTTGGCCCGCACGATCTCGAGGTCGGCACCGGCGGCCGCGACCGCCCGCTCGATTCCCCGCCGCCGGCGGGCGATGGCGGATAGGCCCAGGTGGGCGGCGAGATAGACCAGCCGGCGGGCGCCCTGATCGAGCACATGTTGGGCGGCCAGAAATCCGCCCTGCTCCTCGTCCACCATCACGCAACAAAGATCGGGATGCGAGTCGGGTGCATTGACCAGGATGGCCGGCAGCCTGCGACGACGAGCAGCACGCAAGGCGTCCAGCGGCCCGTCCACCGGGGCCAGGATGACGCCGGCGACCCGAGCCTCCTCGAAGCGGCCGACATAGGTCTCCTGCTTGGGATGATCCAGATCTGCGTTGGCGATCCACAGGTGGAACCCGGCCGCTGCGGCGGCCGCCTCCGCCCCCCGGGCGATGTCGACGAACAGCGAGTTGCCGAGATCGATCACCACCATCCCCACGGTGTCGCTGCGGCCGGACACTAGCGTCCGTGCGGCGTTGTTGCGGACGAAACCCAGCTCGTCGATGGCCTGCTCGACTCGCACCCGGGTCGACTCGGCCACCTTGTGCGGGTTGTTCAGGACGTTTGAAACGGTTCCGGTCGCCACCCCGGCACGCCGTGCCACGTCCTGGATTCGCGGGTTCGCCGGTCTGGTCACTCAACCTCCTCATCGCACGCAGCGGTGCCGATCTCGATCGACTCCGGGTCAGCCTAGCGGTAGGTCGAGGGATCGGAGAGGAGAGGGTTGACGCGTTTCAATTCGTCCGCTACGTTTCGTTGAAACGATCAAGGCGATGAGGCCGATCGGCCCGCCCGAACCCGCTTCTCGCCAGACTCACTTCGACCTGGAGGGTCCTATGCGATCTCATCCCGCGGCGCGTCGGTTGCTTGCCGTCGGCGCCTTGGCGGCGTCGGCGACGCTGGCATTCACGAGTTGCAGTGCCGGCAGTCTCGGCAGCAGTTCCGGCGGCGAGGACGGCGGCGCCACGACCACGATCACCTTCCTGTCCGGCTCCACCGACACCGAGGTGGCCAGCGCCAAGGCACTCATCGCGGCATTCCAGAAGGCCAATCCGGACATCACCGTGAAGTCCGACACCCGACCCGGGGGCTCCGAGGGCGACAATCTGGTCAAGACCCGGCTGGCGACCGGGGACATGGCCGAGGTCTTCTCCTACAACAACGGCTCGCTGCTGCAGGCGATCAAGCCCGAGCAGAACCTGACTCCACTGGACGGTGAGTCCTGGGCCGGCCAGCTGGACGAGAACTTCGCCAATTCCTCCAAGGGGACCGACGGCAAGCTCTATGGCGCGCCACTCGGCACGGCATTCGGCGGCGGTGTGCTCTACAACATCCCGGTTTACAAGAAGCTCGGCCTCGAAGTGCCCAAGACCTGGGACGAGTTCATGGCCAACAACTCAGCGATCAAGGACGCCGGCGGCGTGACTCCCGTCGAGCAGACCTACGGCGAGACTTGGACGTCGCAGTTGTTCGTACTCGGCGATTATCACAATGTCGAAGCCCAAGCGCCGAATTTCGCGGCCGACTACACCGCGAACAAAGCGCACTACGCCGATACCCCAGCAGCCCTGGCCGGTTTCCAACACATCCAGGAGGTCAAGGACGCCGGCTACCTCAACAAGGACTTCGCCTCGGCCAAACTGAACGATGGCATCAAGGCCGTGGCTACGGGCGAGGCGGCGCATTACCCCCAGCTGGGTGGCTCGGCCAGCAACATCGAGAACGTTGCTCCGGGCAACACCAATGACGTCGGCTTCTTCGCACTGCCCGGCGACAATGCCGAGGCGAACGGGCTCACGATCTGGCCGGGCACCTCCGCGCTCTATGTGCCGAAGTCGGTGGAAGGCGACAAGCTCGATGCGGCGAAGAAGTTCGTCGCTTTCGCCGCCACCCAGGAGGGCTGTGACGCGGCCATTGCGGGCAATCCGCCGCAGGGACCGTTCCTGTCCAAGGCATGCAAGCTGCCGGCCGATGTCTCCCAGGTGGCCAAGGACACCCAGGCCTATATCGACGCCGGCAAGGCCAGCCCGGCGCTGGAGTTCAAGTCCCCGATCAAGGGCCCGAATCTCGAGCAGATCTGCATCCAGGTCGGCACCGGCCAGGAGACCGCCGAGAAGGCTGCGGCGTTGTACGACGCCGACGTCAAGAAGCAGGCTCAGCAGCTGGGTCTGCCGGGCTGGGACTGATCGCCTACACGAAAGGGCTTCGCGATGGCGAGCACACTGAGCAGTGCCGAGGCATCCCGTGGGGCAGCGGCCACAGCGGGCAACCCGAGGTCGGGCCGCAAGCGGCCGGGTCCGTACCCGCTGTGGTTCCTGCTGATCCCCGCTCTGATCTATGGGGTGTTCTTCCTCGTTCCGACCGTCTTCTCGTTCTACTTCTCCTTCACCCGGTGGGACCTGTTCACCTCGCAGTGGATCGGTCTGAAGAACTACCAGACCTTCTTCCAAGAGCAGGCACTGGTCATCGGGCTGCGCAACACCTTGATCTACGCCGTGCTCACCTCGGGTCTCAAAGTGGTCCTCGGGATGGCACTGGCGCTGCTGCTGACCTCTCAGATCATCGCTCGCGGCTACCTGCGCTCGGTGATCTTCTTCCCGGTGCTGGTCAGCGCGATCGGGATCGGCCTGACCTTCACCGTCTTGATGGATCCGGAGAAGGGTCTCATCAACAAGGCGCTGGCCGGCGTGGGCGTCGACGGTCCCGGCTGGCTCACCGACCCCAGCCTGGCGCTGTTGTCGGTGGCCCTGGTCGACGTCTGGAAGGGCGTCGGCCTCGCCACGGTGATCTACATCGCCGGTCTCGTCTCGATCCCCGGTGAGTACTACGAGGCGGCGTCGGTCGACGGCGCCAGCAAATGGGAGGTGTTTCGACACATCATGCTCCCGCTGGCCCGTCCGGCGACCGCGTCGGTGATCACCCTGTCGCTGATCGGCGGTCTGCGTTCGTTCGATCTGATCTGGTCGATGACCAAAGGCGGACCCGGGTTTGCCTCGGACGTGATCGCCTCGGTGATCTACAAGCAGTACCAAGCCGGCTTCTACGGCTTGTCCACCGCCGGCAGCGTGGTGCTGTTCGTGCTCGTCACCGTCATCGTCGTGCCACTGACCAGATGGCTCAATCGCGGAGAGGAATCCTGATGAAGAACGCTCGTGGCGTCGTCGCCGGTGTCGTTTCGATCGTGGTGTCGGCTGTCTTCTTCCTCGTACCGTTTGCCTTCATTCTGGTCACGGCAAGCAAAGACCGGGCTGAGGCCAATCTGCTCGAATTCTCCTGGCCGAAGAACTTCGTCTTGTTCCAGAATCTGAGCGAGGCCTTTGTCGCGCGTGACTATCTGATGGTCATCGCGTTCATCAACAGCTTGATCCTGACCGTGGCCAGTGTCACTCTGCTGGTATTCCTCAGCGCCATGGTCGCCTATGTCTGGCAGCGGCGATCCGGTCCGCTCAGCGGTCTGATCAACGGCCTGGTGTTGACCGGTCTGATCGTTCCCCCGGCGGTCGTGCCGACGATCTGGGTCCTGCAGGGTGTCGGTCTGTTCAAGACCATGCCCGGGCTCATCCTGATCGAGGTCGCCTACGGTCTGCCGTTCTGCATCCTGTTGTTCCGCGCGTTCATCGCCGGCGTGCCCCGCGAGTTGGACGAGGCGGCTTTGGTCGACGGTGCGAATCCGGTCCAGATCTTCTTCCGGGTCGTCTTCCCGGTGCTGCGGTCGGTGATGGTGACGGTGATCATCCTGCAGACGGTGTTCGTCTACAACGACTTCCAGAACCCGCTGTACTTCCTGCCCGGTACGCAGAATGCGACCATCCAGCTGACCCTGCTCAGCTTCCAGAGCCAGTTCACCACGCAGTACAACCTGCTGTTCGCCACTATCCTGCTGGTCACCATCCCGCCACTGGTCATGTTCATCTTCTTCAACCGCAAGATCGTCGAGGGGATGGCTGCCGGCTCGGTGAAGGGCTAGCCCGCAGGTCCGGCTTCGAGAGGACATTGGCACGTTTCAGTGCTCCGCTAGGATGACGTGCCTACGAACCGGCGACTCGACAGCTGAATGATGGGAGGTGGCGTGGCGCGCACCGCCGCCTCCGTCAGCATGAAGGATGTCGCTGCGCTCGCCGGCGTCTCCCTCGGCACGGTGTCCAATGTGGTCAACTCGCCACAACTGGTCAGCGAGGCGACGCGGGCCAGGGTCGAGGTGGCGATCGCCAAGCTCGGCTGGGTGCCCAACGAGTCGGCCCGGCAGTTGCGCGCCGGTCGGAGCCGATCCATCGGCATGGTGGTGATGGACATCAGCAATCCGTTCTTCGCCGACGTGCTGGCCGGCGCCGAGACCGCGGTCTATGACCACGGCTACACACTGCAGGTCGGCAACAGCCGGTCAGAACCGGTGCGGGAGAGTGAGCAACTGCTGCTGTTCGAACAGCAACGGGTCCGCGGTGTCCTCTACACACCCGTGGGCGCCCTGAACGATCGCATCGCTCAGATGCGCCACCGCAACATCCCGGTCGTCATCGTCGACCGCACTGGTGATGGCTCCGGCTATTGCTCGGTGTCGGTCGACGATGTCGAGGGTGGCCGGCTCGCCGCGGAGCATCTGTTCGCTCGAGGTCACCGGGCGATTGCCGTCGTTGGAGGTCCAGGGAGTCTGCATCAGGTACGCGATCGGCGGCTTGGCGTTGATCTCGCCCGAGGCCAGCAAGCCGAACCCGTACGGGTGATGACCGTGACGACCGAGGCGATGGACGCCGCATCCGGGGTTGCCGCCGCGGATCAACTGCTGACCCTGCCGGTCGACGAGCGCCCGACCGGTGTCTTCGCCACCAATGACCTGCTGGCCATGGGTCTGCTCCAAGGTTTCGTGACACATGGGCTTCGGGTTCCCGACGACATGGCCATCATCGGCTACGACGACATCTCCTTCGCGGCATCGGCGGCCGTGCCCCTGTCGTCGATCCGCCAGCCGCGCGAGGCACTCGGACGGCGAGCGGCGGAACTGCTGTTCGAGGAGATCGCCGCTGCCGACAACAAGACCGAGCACGAGCACCAGAGCGTCCGTTTCACCCCGGAGCTGGTCGTTCGCCGCAGTAGCGCCTAGAAGGGGTGCGCGGCCCCTACTCCCTAGAAGAATCTCGGCCACAAATATTCGAAGGCAAACCTCTTGACTCGAAGTATTCGCGGAATCTAACGTCCAGCGAATCCAGAGCTACTCAGGTCTTCCTGAGAGAAGAGGAGTTCCCCATGACTGGTGCCATCGCACCCAACGGCCGCCTTTGTGGCCAGACCGCTCGCCGCGACCGAGGAGGTTCGAGATGAGACTGAGACGACTGGGCGCTCCACTCCTGGCTGCCGCGCTCGCGTGTGTTGGCCTTGGCGCCGCACTCGGCGCAGGGGAGGCGGACGCCGCACCCGCACCGACACCACAATGTCGCCAACTCGATCCGTCCTTGCCCTGGCACGACGGCGTACGCGAGTTCCTGCAGAAGGCGATCGATGCCAACAGCACCTGCATGGGCACCGTGGTTCCGGGCCAGAACAAAGTGGCGATCTTCGACTGGGACAACACCGTTGTGAAGAACGACGTCGGTCGCGGCACCAACATGTATCTGCTGAAGAACGACCTGGTTCTGCAGCCGCCGAACAAGGACTGGAGCCGAACCAACCGATTCATCACCAAGGCGGCGGTGAAGGCACTGACCAAGGCCTGCGGGACCAAGGTGCCGGCCGGGAAACCACTGCCGACCAGCACCAATACCGCGTGCGCCGATGAGATCATCGCCATCACCAGTGGCAAGACGAAGGCCGGCGAGGAAGCGTTCAAGGGGTTCGACCATCGCTGGATGGAAGCCTCGTTCGTCTGGGGTGGCAACCTGGCAGCCGGCTACACCGACGCCCAGCTGGCCACGTTCGCGCAGAAGGCAAAGGTGGGCTACGAAGCCAACCCGGTCGGCTCCACCCAGGTGGTCGGCACCAGCACGACGTTCGACTACATCCACGTCTACCCCCAGATCCGGGATCTGGTCGGCACCTTGGTGGCCCACGGCATCACCCCGTGGGTGGTCTCCGCCTCGCCAGAGCCGATCGTCAAGGCCTGGGCCCCTTCCGCCGGCTTCACCGTCGACCACGTGGTGGGCATCCGCTATCTGCACGACCGGAAGGGCCGGCAGATCCATCATCTGAAGGGCTGCGGCGGACAGCCGGACGGAGCCGACACGATCACCAACTACATCGACGGCAAGCGTTGCTGGACCAATCAGGCCGTCTTCGGCGTCAAGGGCAAGAAGGCACTGAAACGTCTCCCGGCTGACCAGCGGCAAGTCCTCGGTGCCGGCGACTCGGTCACCGATGTCACCTTCGTCAAGGACGCCACGCATGCCTCGCTGGCGATCAACCGCAACGTGCCCGAGTTCATGTGCCGTGCCTACGACGGATTGTTCAGCAAGGGCAAGGGCGGCACCTGGGCGATCAACCCGATGTTCATCGAGCCGCTGCCGCAACGTCCGACGCCATACCAATGCAGCACCGCCGGGACCACCAGGAACGGCGATCCGGCTCCGGTCCGGCGAGCTGACGGATCAATCATCCCGGATCAGGTCGACTCCGTCTTCTGATCCCGTTCCGGGACGGGGGCCGGACGGTCCACGTCACGTCGGGTCACTTCGCTCGTGGGCACTTCACGAGCGAAGTGACCTGCGCGGCGCCGCGCTGACGGAGTGGGAGCCAGGGCTGCGCCCGTATGTCGCCGGCTGGCAGACCAGCGGCACACTCAACGGGCGTTCTTTCGTGCCGCCGACCCGGGGCCAGATCGCCGTACGCCGGATCATGATGCGGACCCTGCAGTGGCCGATCGTCGGCCGGCTGATCGCCAAGGTGATGCCCGAGCCGGACATCGCCCGCAAGGAGACCGACATCGTCGCCGCTGTCAGCAGCCAGGCGACGGCCGATTCGACCAACTCGACCGACTCGACGGGCGACCAGCCGAGCCAGACCCAGCAGCATCCGGAGGGGATCTCCGTTGCCGCCGACGCAACTGCCTGAGCACGCCTCGCCGAAGGCCGCCCGAATTCTCGGTGCCGCCCGCGAACTGCTGCTGCGTCGCGGCAGCCGAGGGTTCACGGTCGGCGACACCGCGAGTCGCGCCACGTCGGCAAGGGCACCGTCTATCTGTATTGGGACAGCAAGGAAGATCTCGTCGGGCTCGTCGGCCGGGAGTTCCTCCGCGTCAGTTCAGTCGAGGACCTCGTCGACGCTCATGGCGTTGAGAATTCGCCGGGCCCACGTGTGCAGTTGGTCACTGGTCGCAGTGAACACTCGGGCCTGAATCCCGACAGGCTGCGGCCCGAACTTCACGGTCAGCTGCTCCAGCAGAAGCTCGGCCTGCCCCTCGACTCGGCCCTCGACACGGCCTTCGGCGCGGAGTTTCTCGGCGGTGGTCATGAGTGCCTCCTGCACAACAGGTCCCAAACGACTGACAAACGGTTGGAGCTCTTCGGTCGAAACATCACTGACATTCACAATGTACGTGAACGCGGCGAACAACTGCTGCGATCCACCCGGCGCCGCGGCAACCTCAAGCAGGTCATCGTGCAGAGTCTCCAAGAACCCGAGAAGATCAGGCTGGTCCGAAACCTGGGACAACAACACCTGGATCAACCGCAACGCCGCCGTCACCGGCCGCGCCCGCAACGCTTCGACATCAACCTGGCCCCAGTCATCCAGCCGGTACGGCACCTGCGGCAGAAACTCAGCCAACTCCGCTGCCGTCGCCGGGTCCAGATCCAGCAGGTCCCGCAGATCCGCGGCCGCGGTCCACGCCCTGCGTCCTTGGTAGACCACCGCCGGCAAGATCGCCGGCACCCTCGTCACGGTCGGGTTCGCTTGTAGATACCGGTCCCAGATCCGGACCTGATACCGCAGCATCCGTAACGCCATCAACGGATCCACACTGCTTTGATGCTCGACCAGCACGTAGACGATCACCTCCCGGCCCGCCAACGACACCTGTAACGCCAGATCGGTCTGACGCAGGGTCAACTCCTCATCGACGTAGGTGCCGTCCAACACGGTCACACTGTCGGCATCCAGCAACGGCACCAGTGTCGGGAACAGGGAGCCGATCAACGCCACCTGCTCAGCCCGGCCCTGCAGCCCAGCCCGAAAGTAGCGATCATGCGCCTGAGCGATACCAGCAGTACCCGACGACCCGGGGACCCCAGAATCCGAACGAGCCTGCGGCTCCGGCGCTGACGTTTCCGACATGACCAGCACGCTACGACCCGCCACTGACAGTCCGATCCCGCAGAAGAGCTGCGAACCCGCTCACTACCCACTTCAACCCAGACGCGGCGCGGACGAGCGCTGTGAACCGTCGCCTCACCCGATCACGAAGTGATATATCAGCCCCGACTCAGGGCCCAACTGGTGTGAGGTGGGTCTCGGCGGGCTGGTCGGGACGAGTTTCTGTCAGCAGCCTCGTGGCCACCCGGCGCACATCTCAGGCAGCTGCTGACCGCAACCGATCGGCGAGGTCGCCGGCGGTTCCCTCATCCACGCCGGCAATGCTCACTCGAAGCGAGCGGCTGTCGGTCGGCTCGAACGCCGTACCCGGTAGCAGCAACAGGTCATGGTCGACCAGCAATCTCCGGGCCACCTCCGGTGTCGGCTCGTCATGGAACGGATGCCGGAGCCAGCCGAAGTAGCCACCACAGGCCAAGATCTCGAATCCGCCCGGCTGATCGGCCAGCGCGGCCCGAAACGCCGCTCGCCGGGACGCCATCTCGGCCGCCCGCTCGATCCGCCAGTCGGTGGCTCGGGTGAGGCCGGCCCAGGCCGCCTCCTGCCCGATCTTCGGCGCGCAGACGGCGACGCAGTCCATCAGCTTGGCCACCTCCCGACCGACCTTCGGCCCAGCGACGACCGCGCCGACCCGGTAGCCGGGGATCGCGAACTCCTTGGAGAAGGAGAACAGCCCGATCACGTGATCGCTCCAGTCGGCCTCCGCGTACAGGGCATGGGCCGGTCCCTCGGTGGCGCGGAACGACCGATAGGTCTCGTCCAGCACGAGCGCGATGTCGTGCCGGCGGGCAACCTCGGCGAACGCCGCGATCTCCTCCGGCGGGATGGTCACACCGGTCGGGTTGCCCGGCGTGACCAGCAGCACTGCCCGCGTACGTGGAGTGATCAGCGCCTCCAGCGCTGTGGCGCGCGCCACCAGATCGGCGTCGGGCTCGAGGTAGACCGGGGTGATCCCGTTCAGCCGCAGCCACATGTCGTGATTGAAGTAGTACGGCAACGGCAGCACGATCTCGTCGCCGGGCTGCGCCAGCACCCCGGCGACCAGGCAGAATGCCTGATTACAGCCCGAGGTCACCTGGACGTTCCCGGGCTCCAACGCGGCGTCGTAGTCCTGGCTCAGATCCGCGGCGAACGCCTCCCGCAGCTTGGGCAGACCCGGCACGTCGGTGTAACCCGCGCTTGCCCCGTCGGCCAGGCAACGCTGCAGGTGGTCCACCACCGCCGGCGCCGGCGGATAGGGCGGCGATGCCTGGGACAGATCCAGCAGCGGCAGCCGACCGGCCCGCTGGGAAAGCAAGTCGTACGCCGCACCCACCGGTGAGTCGATCTGGGCCGGAACCCACGGGTTGAGCAGCATGAACGTCCTTCCTGTACGGATTCACGGTCAGCCTTGATGCCCGGCTTCCCCGCCAGATTCTCGTGATCCAAGATCGACGGCGCAACAGCCGACCTCCTCGGCATGTCGCGGCCAGCCGGGCTTCTTCGGCTCAGTCAAAGGAAGTATATTCTCAGGAATAACTATCGGGATGACGTGGTTCGATCACTCAACCGAGGAGGGGCCATGCGAGCCGTCTACTACGACCACCAGGGACCAGCCGACGAGGTGTTGCACCTCGGTGTGCTTCCCGACCCCGAGCCAGGACCGGGTGAGGTGCGCGTACGACTGCACTACTCCGGGGTCAGTCCCGGCGACACCAAGAAGCGGGCCGGCTACTTCGGTTCGGCGATGCCCTATCCGCGAGTGATCCCTCACAGCGACGGCGCGGGGGTCATCGACCAGGTCGGCGCCGGCGTCAGCCCGACACGCATCGGGCAACGGGTCTGGGTCTACAACGCCCAGTCCTACCGTCCCTTCGGCACTGCCGCCGAGTATACCGTGGTACCCGACACCACCGCCGTCGGACTGCCTGACGAGGTCGATGACATCGTCGGCGCATGTCTCGGCATCCCTGGGATCACCGCGCACCGCGCCGTGTTCGCCGACGGACCTGTCGGCGGCCAGACCGTGCTCGTGCACGGCGCCCTCGGCGCGGTCGGATCGCTCGCCGCCCAACTCGCTGACTGGGGAGGCGCCATGGTGATCAGCACCGTCCGCCGCCACAGTGACCTTGCCCATCTGACCGGACCAGCGGCCGAACGAGTCGTCGCACTCGATGACCCGGACCCCATTGGTGCTATCCGCCGGCACACGCCAGCCGGGGTGGATCGCGTCATCGAAGTCGCGTTCTCCGACAACATCGCCCTCGATGCCGCGGTAGCCGCCAACGGCGCGGTGATCGCCGCCTACGCGACCCGCGATCCGCGGCCGTGTTTCGACTTCTGGCCCATGCTGTTCGACAACATCACCATCCGTCTGCTCGGTAGCGACGATTTCCCCGTCGAGGCGAAACGCAGCGCCGCGATCGATCTCACCACCGCCGCCCGCGAGGGACACCTCGTCATCCCCACGGCGTCGCCATTCGCCCTCGCGGACGTCGCGAGGGCACACGATCAGGTCGACACCGACAACCGTCGGCGGGTCCTGGTCGCACTCGACCGATAGAGCAGGAGCTGGCCTGACTACTGGGTCATGCGTTGGCCGGCCGTGCCGACCAGGTGGGTGGCCGCCCAGCTGGCGAGCAGGGCCAGGTTGTCGGCGTCCGGGGTGCCCGGATCCGCGCTGTAGGCAGTCAGAGTCCAACCCGGCTCGCCGGGCACGTCCAGGGCATCGAAGCTGAGGTTCAGATCGCCGACCTCCGGGCGGCGGAAGTGCTTGCTGCCGATCCGGTGCAGCTCGACGTTGTGCGCGGTCCAGCGAGTGCGGAACTCCTCGCTGCGGGTGGCCAACTCCCCCACCAGATCGGACAGGGCTTTGTCGTACGGATCGCGCCCCGCCTCGGCCCGCAGAATCGACACCGTGGTGCTCGCCGACGCCACCCAGTTCGGGTGCAGCAGGTGAGCACGCGGGTCGAGGAACACGAACCGAGCCAGGTTCACCGGCCGGGTCGGTGATTCGTACGCGAGGCTGTAGAGGGCGCGGCCCATGGCGTTGATGCCGAGGACGTCGAGTCGGCCGTTGCGGATGAAGGCGGGGATGGCGACCATCGAGTCCAGTAGCCGCTGCAGACTGGGCCGCAGCTCGCGGGCCTGCGGCTTCGGCGATCGGCGACGGGAGCCTGTCGGGGAAGCCGCCCTTGCGAGATCGAACAGATAGGTGCGCTCGGACTCATCCAGTCGTAAGCCGGCAGCCAGCGCCTCGAGCACGGTCTCCGACACGCCCGTGAGATTGCCGCGCTCGAGTCGGATGTAGTACTCGATGCTGACCCCGGCCAGCTGCGCAACCTCGGCCCGGCGCAGCCCTGGCACGCGGCGAGCCCCGAAACTAGTCACGCCAGCCTGGTCCGGGGTGAGCCGGGCCCGACGTGAGGTCAAGAAGTCACGTACCTCGGCGCGGTTGTCCACAACCATCGACGGTACGGCAGCTTCAGCCAGCGCCGGGAGACATTGCCATTACCACCTATGGCAGAGTCTCCCAGCGCGTCGCCACTTCCAGGTGAACTGATCTCTGAGGTATGGCGCACGGCAGCGATGAAGGAAAGAAGGACAGGTCAGATGGAATATCAACGGTTGGGACGGTCCGGGCTCAAGATCAGCCGGATCGGCATGGGATGCATGAGCTTCGGAAACCCTGGCTTCCACGCCTGGACCCTCGACGAGGAGGCTGCGCAGCCGTTCTTCCGGCAGGCCGTCGAGCTGGGCGTGACGTTCTGGGACACCGCCAACGGCTATGGCGGAGGTAGCTCGGAGGAGTTCGTGGGCCGGGCGATCAAGACGTACGCCAGACGCGAGGACATCGTGCTGGCCACCAAGGTCCACAACAAGATGCACGATGGGCCCGGCGGTTCTGGGCTGTCCCGCAAGGCGATTCTGGAGCAGCTGGACGCCTCGCTGACCAGGCTCGGGACGGACTACATCGATCTCTATCAGATCCACCGTTTCGACGACGATGTCCCGGTCGAGGAGACCATGGAGACCCTGCACGACGTGGTCAAGGCCGGCAAGGTCCGCTATATCGGTGCGTCGTCGATGTGGGCCTGGCAGTTCGCCAAATTGCAGCACGCGGCCGTCCTGGGTGGCTGGACGCGGTTCGTCTCGATGGGGGACCAGTACAACCTGCTGAAGCGCGAGGAAGAGCGCGAGATGCTGCCGATGTGCCTCGACCTGGGCGTCGGCGCGATCCCCTATTCACCCCTCGGCAAGGGAAGACTCGCCAGGCCATGGGGCCAGCACACCCGGCGCGGCGACAGCGATCAGGTCGCCAAGACCTTCGACCTCGACATCGACAAGCCGGTCGTCGACGCCGTGCAGCAGATCGCCGCGGAACGCGGAGTGCCGATGGCGCAGATCGGGATCGCCTGGCTGCTGTCCAAGCAGGTCGTGGCCGCTCCCATCGTCGGCGCCACCAAGCCCCACCATCTCGCAGACGCCGTCGCCGCCCTCGACATCACCCTCACCGACGACGAGATCACCCGACTCGAGCAGCCCTACACCACCCAACCCGCCTACTGGTGGTGAAGACTCGGCCGTGTGATCGCCATCGAGAAGGCCCCTCATCCACGATCGGCTGATCCGCGGGTCCTGGGAAGGATCTGGTGCGACCTCGCACCGAATCCCTGCCACGAGTCTGCCATTCAGCGGAACGCCCGACATCGAGAGGGCGACTACTACTCCTCCCGTCACCTCGCGACGATCCGGACGGCGAACGGCTTGCGAACGCGACGGCTGGCTGCCTGCTAGGCGCTGCTGGTGACTACAATCACGGCATGGCTCGTCAGTGATGTGACACCTCGCGTTGTTACTCACCACTCATTTTGAAGGACAGCCATGCCCACCAGCACTCTCGTTGGCCAATCCCCCGACATCGCGGCCGTGCCCGCTCCCCCTGTTCGACGTCCACATCCGGGCCCTCACCAGTGCGGACCGCGAACAGCCCGCCCAGCTCTACCTCGACAGCTATCCACCTATCTCGACCCTGGACGGGCCTCGATGGCGTTCGGCCCCGCCGGCGAGACTGCGTCTCCTGATGCCCTCCGCCTGTGCCGCACCGCGGGGATGCGGCCGAGGTGACCCCGACGACGAGCCCGGTGACCATCGCAGCCCGACGTGATCCCGCCGGGGTCGAACGAGTGCTGCGGTCTCTGCCCCAGTGGTTCGGCATCGAAGAAGCCATCCAGCAGTACATTCGTGATGCCGCAGACCTCGCCTACGAGAGTTTGACCGCTTGGTCTGGCGACCGTTGCGTCGGCGTTGCGCTGATCCGCCGCCACTACCCCGAAACGGGCGAGCTGCATCTACTCGCCGTTCATGCTGCATACCGACGGACGGGAGTTGGGCAACGACTCGTCCGACGCGCCGCATCCGACCTCATCTCCACCGGTGCACAGCTCTTCTCCGTTCACACTGTCGGGCCGTCGTACCAAGACACCGGCTACGCCCAAACACGCGATTTCTACGCATCGATGGGATTCGTGCCGCTCGAGGAACACCAAGGCCTCGACTGGACCGGCCCCACACTCATACTCGTGAAGCCTCTGCGCTGATACATCGAGGTGTTCCAAAACTCACCCACATGCGGCCTGATCGCATCCGATCTCGCACTCAGGATTCCCCAGCCGCGTTGCAGATCGCACCGGAACGTAGAGCGTCGCTACGACGAGGTCTATGGTGCGGTTGACACGGGCGAGCAGTTTCGTGGAAAGCAGGATTGGGCGTCCACTCGGCGAGCACGGGACCTGTGGCCTTGACGGTAGCGATCCGGGTCCGACGACTTCTTGGTCGTGGACCAGGCTGCCGGGCATTCGTGCTGGCTGGAAATCGGCGTGCTCTTCGCTCGTAGAGCCGTTGGTCTAGTGCCGCCGATCGAGTGGCGGAGCCGACGCCTCATTGGCCGACGTCGAGGCGCCTGCGACTCACAGAGGTCGGGTGAGGTCAACGATCGGTCCGTCTTGGACCTGCGCCCAGGCCGATTCCATGCCATAGTCCATGGCCGCCGGTTCGCGGAGGATGGTGGCGCCGGCAGCGCGGGCCCTGTCGGCAGCGCTCCTGACATCGTCAACCCAGCAGTGCACCACCACCCCTTGCTGGAGTGCGGTGGTGGATTCGCTCGGAACGTTGAGCCAGACGACAGCACCGTTCCCCGTGGCCAGCTCAGCGAATGCGCCGAAGTCCTGCGTGATGGTCCAGCCGAACGCGTCGTGCAGGCGGCGCGCAATCGTGCTGGGCTGCTCGACGATGAGGGTGATGGCATTGATTGACACTGGCGTCCGTCTCCTTGCTGCCAACTACGTCTGACAGCCGGCGGCGCGAGACGTGCGGAGTACACACGCTACTCGCGGCCGCTTGTGGCCCGGCGGCAAACGCCGAGAAGGTCCGGTCGTCAGCGGCTCGGTCGGGCGAAGACGAAGAGCCCGACCATGGAGATGGCGATGGTCAGGATCATCAACACGGCCATCGGGACGGCGGTGTGCTCGCCGCCGAGTCCAGCGATCGGCGCGATGACACCGGCGGCAACCCACTGCACGAAACCGAGGAGCGCGGACCCGGTGCCGGGATGCTCGGGGACCTCCGCGGCGGCGAGCGCGCCGCCGTTGGGACCGATCAGGCCCTGCGCGGTCATCAGCACGAAGAAGCAGACGATGGCGACCAGCAACGGAGTGTCGAACCAGAGCGCACCGATCAGCATGCCGATGCCGGCGGCTAGTGCGGCGACCTGCCCGACCGCGATGACCGTACGGGTGGCGACCCGGCCGGCGAGCCGGGCCGCCACGAACGAGGCCACGGTCATCCCGACCGCGTTGGCGGCGAAGTCGACCGAATAGCCGATCGGCGACATGCCGTTCATCGATTGGAGCACGAACGCCGAGGTGGCGACGTAGGCGAACACCGCACCCATCGCCGATCCGGAGACGAGCACATAGCCGACGTAGCGCCGGTTGCGCAGCACCTCCCGGCCGGCGACGACGAACGCCCGCAGTCCACCGGCGTGCCGCCGCTCCGGAGGCAGAGTCTCCGGTACGACGACGAGTACGCAGACGATCATCGCCACCCCGAGCGCGGCGACCGTCCAGAACGAGACCCGCCAGTGAGACAGCTGCAAGATGACCGCACCCAGCAGTGGGCCGACGATCGGGGCGATGCCGCCGACGGCCGCGATGATGTTCAGCACCCGGACCAGTTGAGCTCCGGTGGCGAGGTCGACGATCACTGCTCGGCCGATCACCATCGCCCAACCGCCGGCGAAACCTTGGACCAACCGGGCGCCGGCCATGACCCCGATCGTGGGGGTGAGCGCGCAGACCACCGAGGCCACGGTCATCACCACGATCGCGACGAGCAGCGGCCCGCGGCGGCCGCGCTGATCGGACACGGGTCCGCCCATCAGCTGACCGAGAGCCATCCCGACGAAGAACGTGGTCAGGGTCAGCTGGACCTGGGTGGCGGTGGCGGACAGCTCGGCGGCGACGCGCGGGAACGCCGGCACGTACATGTCGGTTGCCAACGGGGCGATCGCGGTCAGGAAGACCACGGTCGCCACCAGCCCGGAGGTGACCAGAGCACGATGCCGGTCGGCAACGTCTGCCTGGCCGCTCACCGCTTCCGGGGCTGGCTGGTCGCCCAGGTACTCACAGTCGGGGCAATAGCCCAGCTGCGGTATCGCCTTGTTGGTCTTGGACTCGGTCACAGGGTCAGCAGCACCTTGGTCGCACGCCGCTCGTCCATTGCCGCGTAGCCCTTGGCGGCGTCCTCGATCGGCAGCGTGAGGTCGAAGACCACGCCGGGGTTGATCTGGTCGGTCATGATCAGCTCGACCAACTCGGGCAAGAACCGGCGTACCGGGGCCGGGCCGCCAAGCAGACTGACGGTGGCGAAGAACAGGTCCAGCCCGTTGAGTTCGACACCGTGCGAGACACCGACATAGCCGACGTGTCCACCTGGACGGGTCGCACCGATGGCCTGCAGCATCGATTCCTGGGTGCCGACGGCCTCGACCGTCGAGTGCGCGCCGTAGCCTCCGGTCAGCTCCTTGATCTTGGCGATCCCCGCCTCGCCGCGCTCGGTGACGATGTCGGTGGCGCCGAACGTACGGGCCAGTGCCTGCCGGTCGGCGTGCCGGGACATGGCGATGATCCGCTCGGCTCCGAGCCGCTGGGCGGCCAGGATGGCCAGCAGCCCGACCGCGCCGTCGCCCACCACGGCGACGGTCTTGCCGGGCCCTGCCTCGGCGGCGACCGCGGCGAACCACCCGGTGCCGAGCACATCGGAGGCGGCCAGCAGACTGCGGGCCTGCTCCTCGGTGGGCTCGCCCGGAACCTTGACCAGGGTGCCGTCGGCCAGCGGGATCCGGGCGTACTCGGACTGGGTGCCGACCGAGCCCATCATCACCTGATGGATGCAGCGGGACTGGAACCCCGCCCGGCAGATCTCGCAGGAGTTGTCGGAGGCGACGAACGAGCCGACCACATAGTCGCCGACCTCGATATCGCGTACGGCATCACCGACCTGCTCGACGATGCCGATGTACTCGTGACCCATCGGCGTGGGTCCGTTGACGTCCTCGTAGCCGCGGTACGGCCACAGGTCAGAGCCGCAGATACACGCGGCGGTGACCCGGATGATCGCATCGGTCGGCTCGACGATCGTCGGATCGGCGATGTTCTCGACCCGGACATCTCCGGGTGCATGCAGGACGACGGCGCGCATAACTGTTCCTCGAAAGAGTGGGTTCTTCGGACGTGGTGGGTACAGCCCCAACCTCAGCACGTTCCTCGCCACCCCGGGAGTCTCTGCTGATAGAGGTACTCAGAGGGACTCCCCCAGGCTCACCAGCAGGGCATACCGTGGGGCGGTGGACAACCGGGCGGAGGTACGCGAGTTCCTCACCTCGCGGCGTGCCCGGATCACCCCCGAGGACGTCGGTCTACCACCGGGCGCGAGCCGCCGAGTGAACGGCTTGCGCCGCAGTGAGGTGGCCACGCTTGCCGGCGTCAGCGTGGAGTACTACACCAAGCTCGAACGCGGCGGGATCAGCGGCGCCTCGCCGGAAGTGCTCGACAGCCTGGCCAAGGCGCTACGTCTCGATGATGCGGAGCGGGCGCATCTGTTCGACCTTGCCCACGCGGCCAGCCCGGTCGCTCGCCCGCCCCGGCGCCGTAGCCCGAAGTGCTGGAGCCCGCACCCGAGCCTGCAGTGGACGCTGGATGCCGTCACGGCCGGCCCCGCGTTCGTCCGCAACGGGCGCATGGACCTGCTGGCAGTCAACCTGCTGGCCCGGGCGTTCTACTCCGACGTCTACGACATGCCCGGGCAACCGCCGAACCTGGCGCGCTTCGCGTTTCTCGACGAGCGCGCGTATCAGTTCCATCCGGACTGGAACTCCTTCGCCGAGATCACCGTCTCGATCCTTCGTACCGAAGCCGGCCGGGATCCGCACAACAAGGAGCTACACGATCTCATCGGCGAACTGGGCACCCGCAGCGAGGACTTCCGCCGCCTGTGGGCGGCGCACAACGTCCGGCACCACGGCACCGGCTTCAAGACCTTCCGGCATCCTGTGGTGGGCGAGCTGACCCTCGCCTTCGAAGGGTTGGAGATGGCCGCTGAACCAGGGCTGACTCTCACCATCTACGCCGCCGAACCCGGTTCGCCATCGGCGGAGCGGATGCATCTGCTCGCCTCCTGGGCCGCCAGCGAGTACGGCGACACGATGCTGGACTATCGAGGCCGAGCGGACGCCGGCTGCTGACCTCCCGGTGTTGCTCTGGAGATCGGACTGTTCGAACAGGTCGTGGCGCCCATTGCGCGCCCGCTCGACCACCTCCGAGAGTGTCAGCTATAGTCGACACATGCTCGACGTCGTCCGCACTGACGAATTCGACTCGTGGCTGCAGAGACTGAAAGACCAACGGGGCAAGTCCCGCATCCTCCGCCGGCTCGACAGGCTAGCCCAGGGCAATCCGGGGGACGTCAGGCCGATCGGCAAAGGGTTATCGGAGCTCCGCCTCAATGTGGGTCCGGGATACCGGATCTACTACCTGCAAGACGGAGAAGTCTTGATCCTCCTCCTATGCGGCGGCGATAAGTCGACGCAGCAGAAGGACATCAAGAAGGCTCACCAACTGGCCGCGGAATGGTCGGCCGATAAGCAGAAGGCTGAAGAGAAGGAGGGCACACCATGGACCTGAGCGAGAAGTACAAGAAATTCGATGCCGCCGACTACCTCAAGGACCTCGACGACGTCGCCGCGTTTCTGGAAGGCGCCCTCGAAGACTCCCTCGAAGATCCGACCGCAGTTCCGCACGCACTGGGCATCATCGCCCGCTCGCAGAACATGAGTGAACTCGCCCGTCGCGTCGGCATGAGCCGCGACGGCCTCTACAAGGCACTCTCCACGGACGGCAATCCCACCTGGTCGACCATCCTCAAGGTCACCAACGCCCTCGGACTCCGCTTCGAGTTGCACTCGGTCGCCTGATGTCCCGCGAGCCCGGGTGGTCCTGCTCAGGATTGTCGGCTTCGCTCGGGATACAGATAGTGCGAAGCCGACAAGATCGAGCGCCTCCTGTGCGGCCCAAGCCCAGTCAACCCGCGCGCTCACACGGTGGGAGTCTCTGTCAGGGAGGTACTGGCAGGGACTTCCTCGTCTCCTCGTCAGCTGGTTACGGTGAACGCCGAAGCCGACCACGGGAGACTCCATGCAGATCGAGCTGACGATCAATGACACGCTGGTCACCGGTGACCTGTACGACCACCCGGTGGCGCGTGAGCTGTTCGAGTTGCTCCCCCTCGAACTGGTCTTCAACGACTTCAACCAGGTCGAGAAGGTGGCCCCTCTTGGAAGCTCTCTGACTTTGCGTGGCGTGCCGAGGGCGGACGCGCCTGGGCCTGGCGAGATCGGCTACTACGCCCCGAGCCAGGGACTGGTCCTCTACTACGACAGTCCGGGGAGATGGCCGGGGCTGGTCGTGATGGGGCAGTTCGACTACGACCTGAACGCGCTGCGCGCGCTGCCGGACGGGACCCGGATCCGAATTGCGGCCGCACCCTAACTCGCCCACAGTCCAGCTCGAGGTTCGTCGGGTGCACAGCCCCCGTTGCTTCCCGATCATGATTTCGACAGGCAGCACCCACCTGAGCCAGCTCTGCCCGGTCGTTCAGGCGTTCGGAGAGTATCCGCACGGCGATCCTGCTGCGGGCCCTCCGGAAGAGGAGGATCTTCGATCCATGTGCAGCTCTGGGGAGACCGGTTGGACAACACCCTGATGGAATGACGATCAGGGAGTGCGGGTGTGGGTGACCGCCGCCGAACGGATAGCCGCAGGTCATGCGGGCTGGTCGAGGAGCGCTCCTTCGCCAACGGACTGATCTACGCGCGCTACCGCCGTTCGTGCTGAGCATGCAGTCTCAGGGATCGGTGACGGCGGCCTTCGGATCGGGAAGGCCGTAGTACGCGCGCCCGACTCGGCCGCGGATGAAGAGCAGCAGCATGAACCCGACGACGATGACCACTGGGTTCGCGAGGTTTGCGATCGGTAGCAGGGCGCCGGCTTCGCCGAGCTGTCCTTGCTCGTCGATCGCACCGGTGAGGAGGAACTGGCTTGGATCAGTGGAAGCGTGCAGCAGGATCGGCCAGATCAGGCTGCCGCCCACCCGCATCGAGAGATACATCAGTACGCCGAACATGCTGGTGTACGCCACCAGCACGATCATCGGGAGCAGGTCGGTGGTACCGATGAAGTTGCCGGCGTGCAGCGCCCCGAACAGCAGTGACGACAGGGCGGCCACGGCCCACTCGCCATAGCCGCCGCGCCGCAGCAGCTGCACAGTGAACCCGCGGCAGACCAGTTCCTCGGTGAAGCCGATGCACAGACCGAGAAACAAGGTCATCACAGTCACGCCCAGACCGACTGCCTGATAGTCGACCGCGGCGTACCGCACGAGGTTGAAACCCAGCACGACAACGACGGCGGTCCACATCCACCAGCTGCCACGGATCGGCTGAGGCCCGAAGAGTTCCGTCAACCAACCGAAGGACCACGCCAGCAGCAGCATCAGCAGCCCGGTCGTCAGGATCGAGAACGCCTGTCCGAAGAACACGTTCTCAGGGCTGGAGAACGTGCCGCCGTCCGTCCTGAAGCCACCGAAGAACTGGTGGAGCACCCAGGCGACGCCTTGATAGAGCAGCCAGTAACAGACCACCAGCAGGAGTGCCTTCCAGGCCCCGCCCTGGTTCCAGAACCTGCGGTAGCCAGCCACGTGATCACCTTACGTCTCCGGCTATCACAGCCTCCTTCCTCTCGTCGGGAGCCAGAGTTCTGTATCGCGTCGACGAACAGTCAGACATTTCGTCGATCACGTCGCAGCCCGCGGCGTCTCGACGAACCCCCTTGACGTAGCAGTATGAATAAGACGGACACGAGGAACCGACAGCGCAGGAGGAGAGTCGTGACAGACATGAAGCCGGTGACCATCCCCGGGGGGACCGTCATGGTGGCAGACCGCGGCTCAGGCGATCCAGTCCTTCTTGTCCAGACGGCGCTGACGGCCGATGAGCTCGTGCCGCTGGCAGAGAACCTCGAACGCGGAGGCCACCGGGTGGTCCTCTATCACCGGCGCGGGTACGGTGCGAGCTCACCGGCAGGCGGTGCCGTGACCGTCGTCGGGGATGCCGAGGACTGCCATGAGCTCCTGTCGCGAATCGGTCTGGCCTCGACCCACGTCGTGTCAACCTCGTACGGCGCGGCCGTCGCGCTGGAGCTGGCAGCCAGGTGGCCGTCGCGTGTACGGTCGCTGACACTGATCGAGCCGCCGCCGGTCGTCGCGCCCTCGGTGGTCGAGGAGTTTGCCGCCGCGAACTCGACACTGCTGACGTCGTACCGGGAGCGCGGGGCGCCCGTCGCGCTCGTGGAGTTCCTGACGCTGCTGATGGGAGTCGGGTGGCGGGCGACACTCGAGCGGTGGCTTCCCGGTTCGGTCGAGCAAGTGACTGCGGACGCGGAGACCTTCTTCGGACACGATGTCCCGGCACTGATCGACTGGCGGTTCGATGACCGTGATGCCGCGCGGATCACCTGCCCGGTGCTGTACGTGGGCGGCTCCGCGAGCGGAGAGTGGTTCGCCGCCGTTCGACAACAGGTCCTCTCGTGGTTTCCGGACGCCGAGGACGTCGTGGTGCCAGACGCGGACCACAATCTCGCCCTGACTCACGTGGACCAGATCGCTCTGGCCGTCGGCCGGTTCATCGCACGCCAGCGCAGCGGTCGACAGCCCTGAGGGCCCGCCGCTGATCTGCCGGCTAAGCGCGGATCTGGACCTCAGGTCGTTCGATCGCCGCGGCACCCATGCGCTCGACGCCGTCGAGGACGAAGTCGAGACCGACCTCGAACGAGTCGCCGAAGTCGTACCCAGGTCGCATGACGTGTTCGGCGGTGAAGCGCACGAGCGCCGGGTAGTCCTCGGCAGACAGCGGGGCGATGATCTGCGCGCTTGCCTCGGTCAGGTCGCCGCTCGACTCACCGAAGGGCAGTGCCGCCTCCTGCAGGGCGAAGCCGTAGACGAAAGCGTCGACCACCGCGAGCGCATGTGCAACGATCGGGAGCGGGAAGCCGGTCGTCAGCCACGTGGCGACCACGGCCTCGTGATGATCGAGGATATCGGTGCCCGGCTTCCGGCGCGACTCCATGAGCGGGATCGCCCAGGGATGACGCCGTAACGCCGCCCGTAGCGAGCGGGCACGCCTGCGGCTCCCGTCCTGCCACGGCACCATGGGGTCCGGTCGCTCCACCTCGTCGAACACCCGGCCAACCATGCCGTCGATGATGTCGTCCTTGCCGTCCACGTAGTGGTAGACGCTCATCGGTTTGACTCCGAGGTGGCTGGCAAGACGGCGGATCGTCAGCGGCTCGAGCCCGATCTGGTCCGCGAGAGCCACGGCCCCGTCGATGATCCGATCGCGGCTCAGTGGCGCGCGTGCGTTGCCCGTAGGCAGTGTCATCCGTTCCTCCTTCAGCAGGGTCTTGACTCATCGTACTAAGTATGTTTATCGTTGAGGAATCGCCGTACTAAGTACGAACCAGTCGTCGGACCAGCATAGGCAGCGAGGGAACGAGCCATGACCGAGAAGTGCGTAGCCGGCACTGCAGCCGAGACCGTGCCCGCCACCATGCATGCCGTCGTCCAGCGCGGCTACGGCGCGCCCGGCGTTCTCCAGCTCGAACAGATCGCGGTCCCGACGCCCGGGACTGGTCAGGTCTTGGTCCGGGTGCACGCGGCAGGGCTCGACCGTGGGGTGTGGCACGTCATGGCTGGGCTGCCCTACCTGGTGCGCCCCATGTTCGGGTTGTCGACACCGCGCCAGCCCGTCCCGGGCTTCGATGTCGCGGGCACGGTCGTCGCGCTCGGCGACGAGGTCGACGGACTCGCTGCCGGCAACCGAGTCTTCGGCACGGCCGACGGCAGCTACGCCGAGTACGCCGTCGCGGACGCCGCCACGCTCGCACCCATTCCGGACGGGCTCGACCTCGACGCAGCCGCGGGGGTCGCGGTGTCGGGGCTCACCGCTCTCGAGGCGGTCCGCGATCACGGCGCTGTCCGGGCCGGGCAGCGAGTGCTGGTGATCGGCGCGTCGGGCGGGGTCGGTGGCTACGCCGTGCAGATCGCTGCCGCGGCAGGCGCCGAGGTCACCGGGGTGGCCAGCGCGGCCAAGGTCGACTACGTACGTTCGCTCGGGGCCGGGTCCACCATTGACTACGCTGCGGACGACGTCACCGAGCTTCCCGACCGGTACGACGTCATCATCGACATCAACGGCCGTCTGCCGATCGCTCGCTTGGCGCGGATCCTCACCCCGAGGGGCACGCTGGTCGTGGTCGGCGGCGAGGGCGGTGACCGGTTGACCGGCGGCCTGCACCGTCAGCTGGGCGCGAGCATCCGCTCCGTCTTCACGCGTCGCAAGCTCGGCTTCTTCATCTCCTCGCCATCGCCGGCCGGACTCCGCGACCTTGCGGCGCTGATCGCGAGCGGTGCGGTGCGGTCGACCGTCGAGTCGGTGCGCCCGCTGGCCGCCGTGCACGACGCGATCGCCGACCTCTCCGCCGGCCGCATCCGGGGCAAGGCCGTGCTCCGCATCACCGACTGACCACTCTCACCCACGACCCGAAGGAAGCATCATGCTCACTCCCTCCGACACCACTCGTCGTACCGCAGTCCGCGTCGCCGGCGCCGGTTACGTCGCCTTGTTCGTGCTCGCGATCTTCGCCAACTTCGTCGTGAAGCAGGGGATCGTCGATCCCGCCGACGCCGAGGCGACCGTCGCCGCCATCCGCGCGCAGGAGTGGCTGTTCCGCGTCGGAATCGCCGCGTTCGTGCTGGTGTTCCTGATCGACGTCCCCGTCGCCTGGGGTCTCTATGTGCTGTTCGTGCCGGCTGGCCGCGCGAGGTCGCTGCTGGCGGCGTGGTTCCGCATCGTCTATACGGTGTTCCTCGGTGTCGGTGCGGTCTTCATGTTCCTCGGGCTACAGATCGCCACCGGCGACTTCGCTCTCGGGGAGCAGCAGGCGATGCTCATGCTCGCGGCCTTCGACGTCGCGTGGTATGTCGGGCTGATCGCCTTCGGCGTGCACCTGATGCTGCTCGGCGACATCATCATCCGCTCGCGCATCGCCCCGCGCTTCATCGGCATCGTCCTCGCGGTGGCGGGCTGCGCGTACGCGGCCGACACCCTGGTGCACATCCTGGTGGCCGACTACGCGGCGGTCGCCGACCTCATGCTCGCGATCGTCGCGATCCCGTCGATCGTCGCCGAGCTCACCTTCACGATCTGGCTGCTGCTCGCTGGCCGCCGATCCAGCGCCGTGACGCGCGACGACCTGATCGAGCGGACCGACGTCGCGAGTCCTGGTCGCCCCCTTGCCCGCGAGACGTCGGGCCTCTGAGCTCGTGCTGCGCTTGCTGGGCGCCGTCATGCTCGGCCTCGCCGTCGCGCTGTTCGCCGGGAGCGGCGCCGCGGCCGAGCCACCGATCGCCGCCGGCCCGAACGGCGCGATCGAAGAGGTCATCGATCGCGAGCTGGCGGCATCGGGTGTCCCCGGAGTCGCCTACGCGGTGGCCGAGAGGGGCGAGATCTCCGCCGCGGGTGCCCGTGGCGTCGTGCGAGCTGGCGCCGACGCCGCTGTCACCCCCGACAGCGCGTTCCGCTGCGGGTCGGTCTCGAAGAGCTTCACTGCGCTCGCCGTGATGCAGCTCGTCGAGGCGGGGAAGATCGACCTGGATGCCGGGCTCGCCACCTACCTGACGGAATTCACCGGTCGGCCCGCCGCCATGATCACTGTTCGCCAGCTGCTCACGCACACCAGCGGCTACTCGACCTTCCAGGGAAATGAATCGCATTCTGACGACGAGGTCGGCGAGGACGCTCTTGCCCGGAGCGTGGCGGGGCTGGTCGACCTTGATCCGGCGTCCGCTCCGGGAAAGCGGTGGGAATACTCGAACACGAACTACCAGCTGCTCGGCCGCATCATCGAAGTCGTGAGCGGTCGGAGCTTTCAGCAGTATGTGGGCAATGCCATCCTGGGACCGATCGGTATGGATCACGGCTTCGTCGACGATGGTGAGGTGCACGACGACACCGCGGTCGGTCACACCCCCTGGTTCGGCACCAAGCGGCCCGTGGCCGACCACACCACGCATCGTGCCACCGGCCCGCAGGGAGGCATCGTGGCGAGTGCGGCCGACCTGGCGCTCTACCTGCAGACGATGATGAACGGTCAGGACGACGTGCTCAGCGCCGAGGGAAAGGCGCTCATGCTGCAGCCGGCCGGTGGCGCCTCGCCCTTCTATGGCTTTGGCTGGTTCGTTGACCCATCGGCGGGCACGGTGTGGCACTCAGGCTCGACCCCCGGGTTCGAGTCGCTCGCAACGATGGTGCCGCGCGAGCAGAAGGCAGTTGTCGTGCTGGTCAATGGTGGGACCGGACTGGGATTCGGTGAGACAGCCGGGCTGCGTGATGCCATCACGGCCGCCGCCCTCGGCCTCGACCAGGCCGGCGGGGACTCCCGGTGGTCGCAGAAGGCGCTCTTCACCGGACTGGTGCTGCTGCCGATCGGCTATCTGCTGGCGATGACCTGGGCGTGGTGGCGTCGTGACGGCATCCGTGCCAAGTCTGGTGTGTCTGGTTTGTTCAGCCTCTGGTTCCCGCTGCTCACCACGGCAGTCGCGGCCTGGGTGATGCTGGGTCTCGTGCCGAGGCTGGTGGGAGCGCCGCTGCGCACCATCGCGCTGTTCCAGCCGGATCTGGGAGTGCTGCTCCTCGCTGGAGCCGTGACAGGAGTGCTGTGGGCCGGGTTCCGGCTGGCCATTGCCTACCCGGTGCGATCTCTCTCAACCTCGGGACGGCACCGTCGTCAGGGCGCGGGCCGAGCGAATCGTGCCCGATAGTCCGTTGGAGTGATGCCGAGGACTCGCTTGAACGCGCGATGGAGGGTCTCGCCGTTGCGGAAACCTGTGCTGTGCGCAATCGCGTCGATGCCGGCGTCGGTGAGCTCGAGGAGGCGACGCGCGGCGTCCAGGCGGACGCGCTCGACATACCGGGCTGGGCTCGTGCCGATCTCGGTCGTGAAGAGGCGTTGGAAGCCCCGTTCGCTCATCAGGCTTCGAGCCGCGAGTGCACGCACCGTGAGATCGGCATCGAGGTGGTCACTGATGAAGGCGAGCAGGTCGGCGAGCCCGGGATGCTGGGAGGCCTGTGCGGCGAGGTGCGTCGAGTACTGCTGCTGCCCACCGGCACGACGGAGATAGACGACGAGACAGCGCGCGGTCTCTGCCGCGATCGTCGCGCCGTGGTGGGTGCTGAGGATCTCCAGCGACAGGTCGATGCCCGCCGTCACACCCGCCGAGGTCCAGACGCCGTCGTAGTGGAAGATGCGGTTCGCGTCGACCTCGACCTCTGGGTGTGCGGACGCGAGCGTATCGGCGAGCGCCCAATGCGTCGTCGCGTGCTTCCCGGTGAGGAGCCCGGCACGGGCCAGCAGCAGTGCGCCCGTACAGATGGAACCCACCTCCTCGCTGCGGGACGCAAGCGAGGAGAGGTCGGCGACGAAGGCGTCGTCGGCAGCCGCGGCGTCGACCTGGAGGCCGCCCGCCACCAGCAGGACATCGGGGGAGAGGCCGGGGTCGCCGACCGATCGGGTGGCGACGAGGGCCGGCCCGGCGGCTGTTGCAACTGGTCCCGGCGAGGCAGCGGCGACCTCGACGGTGTAGAGCGGATCGGTCTCCCCGGCCTGCTCTGCCACCCAGTTCGCGAAGTAGAAGACGTCCGAGGGCCCGAAGACATCAAGGCCTTGCACTCGCTCGAAGACGACGATCACGACCCGGCGGTGACGCACTTCGCCAGCGTGATCGGCGCCACCGCGGGTGTCAACCGGGTCGGTCACCGTGAGCGCAGGTCAACCGGCCGCAACAGGAGCGGGTGATGGCCTGCCGAGCCGTCGGTGCGCAGGCTGGAAGTGCCAGAGTGTGACTCCGACGAGCGAGAACCACACGATCATCGTGACCCCGAACACCGATCCGGCATCCGTCAGGCGCGGGACCATCGTCGCAAGGCCTGCGAGGCCCGTGACGATGCCGAATGCGGCAATCCAACGAGGCAACGCGCGCCCGATCCACGTCGATACACCGACCAGGATCACCCAAACACCGCCGACGACCTCGTTGCCGCCGCCGAGACCGTTGCCGATCGTGTCGACGGTGAGCCACAGGGCCTCCGCGGCTGAGGCGTCGGTGGCAGCGAGGACGCTGACGGTCGTGAGACCGACGCCGATGACCATGCCTGCGGCGACGATGACCGCTGCCCACATGATGCCGAACACGAGTCCCACGCGGCCGATTCCCGATCCGCGGGTGCCGGCAGTGCGGTCACGCAGAGCGATGGCGAGTGGCACCAGCGCGATGCCGAACAGGATCGTGATGACGAGGTTCCACAGCGCAAGCATCGACTCGTGCTCCAGGAGCTGCGACACAGCCGAGGCCGAGTCGGTAGCGGTGACGTACCCGTGGAGCGTGGTGACGGCGAGGAGCAGCCCGAACACGAAGGTGCCGGCTGCGACGTATGCCGCGGCCCCGCCGATCTTCTGCCCTGGTTCCATGGGCCGCGCGGTTGTGTCTCCTGCGGCGATGGGACCCTCGTCGCTTCGATCGATGCTGTGCTTCGCTGTCATGGTTCCACCATCACCGTGAGTGGTGGCCGGCGCCAGGACGGATGACTGACGATTCGCGCCAATCAGTCGCGGCGGACCTGCGGGACCAGCAGCCGGCCGGATCGCGGTGGCCAACTACTGGATGACGTATTCTCGCGCAGCCATCATTGCCGGGCCTTGTTCGTGCGCGCCTTCCCCGCGGTGAAGACATAGGCGAAGGCAGTCCTGGCGTACGCGACTCCACGTCCTTGCCGTCGGATCTCGTCGGGGTCGGCGGCCGATGCCCGCTTCGGAATGAGGCAGCTGTCGAGACTCGCGGTATCGAGACGGTAGCTGCCGCCTTGGTGGTGGACGGCTGTCACGACCTGGTGACGATGAACCTCGTGTTGCATGAGACAGGTGCTCATGGGGACTACCTGGTAGTGCTTCGTCGAGTCCTCGACGCGCTGCGGTCCGAGGGCGCGATCGTGGTGTCGGAGTTGCCGTACCCGGATGATATCAACTCATACCGCACTGACCCGGTGCACCGCCGGCTGGCGGGGGTGCAGTTGTACGAGACCGTTGTCGGGTGTGGCGCGATCACCCAACGTGAACTGCTCGGGCTTCTCGATGCCGCCGGGTTCGATGACGTCGCGCCCATCGATCAACCGCGCGCCACCCGTTTCGTCGTTACGGGAAGGCGTCGGTGACTTCGGCGTTGTCAGGTCTTCGCCTCCGACCAGATGGCTTGGACCGCGGAATGGATGCCATTCTCCCTGCTGAGTTGGTCGCCGAGCTGCTGTGCGCGTGCTCGGAGGTCGCAGTCGTTCAGCAGCCGGTCGATCGCCGGGTGCAGCCGCGCGTCGGTGATCTTCCAGCTGGGGATGGGACCCGGCCCGGCGCCGAGGTCGTGCACGCGGTGGCCCCAGAAGGACTGGTCTCCGATGAAGGGGCAGATCAGGGTCGGTCGCCCGGCTCCCAGGCCCGCGTGGGTGGTGCCGGAGCCCCCGTGGTGGATCACGGCTGCGGTGCGGGGGAACAGCCAGTCGTGCGGCACAGATCGGATCGTGTGGACCTGCTCGGCGTCGGTGTAGCGGGTGAGGCCGCCCCAGCCGGTCGCGAGCAGCACCCGTCGTCGGTGGTTGGTGAGGGCGTGGACGATGCGGGCGGTCCGCTGGGCGGCGTTCTTGAGGAAGCCCATGCTGCCGAACCCGACGTAGACCGGCGCATCGCCGGCGTCGAGGAACCGGGCGAGGTCGGCAGGCGGGGTCCAGGCCGGGTCGGTGTCGAGGGTCCAGGGGCCGGTGATGTGGGCGTGGTCGGGGTAGTCGGCAGGTCGGGGCACGAGGTGGGTGCTGAAGGGGTAGAGCGCAGGGACCGGGGTGCCGTCGCGGCGGGACAGCAGAGCATCGGTGCGGGGTGTGCGGCGCAGCCCGAGGGTGTCGGTGCGGAAGGTGTTGATCATTGACCCGTACATCAGCATAGTGGCGTGGTTGAACGCATAACTGGCCTTGTTCGCCGCGCCGCCAAGGGGCCAGCGCCCGATGAAAGGAATCGGGAACGCGGCGGTGGGGGTGAAGAACGGCAGCGGCAGCGAGATGAATGCGGGCAGGTCGAGCCGTTCGGCAATGTGTAGCGCGCCGAGACATTTTGGGTGGTAGACGATCACATCGGGACGCCAGCTGCGGGCGGCGGCCCACTCGTCGAGCATCATCTGCCGCATCGCGGCTTGCATCCGCCGAGCCAACTGGTAGCTGTCGGCTGCGCCGCGCATCGAGGGCATCACGGTCTGGATCAGCTCCAGGCCCGCGTTGTCCATCGGCAGATGCTCCACCTTGTGGGCGGTGAGGAGGTCGGTGAAACCGGTGGGAGTGCAGATCGCGGACTGATGTCCGGCCCCTGTCAGACCGGTGGCGAGAGCGACGAACGGACGAACATCGCCCTCGGTGCCGAACGCATGGATCAGGACCCTCACCGCGCCGCCCCTTCCGACACGGGCAGGTGTGGGCGAATAGCAGAACTGATCATGGGCCGGGGCCTCGTTTCTGATCGGTCGATACGTGATCAACGTTGCCGACCAGGCTTCCCGGCTCTCCGAGCAGCAACGATACGCCGCCACCGGCCCCACGGCCATACCTACAGGATGTGGTGGCTGGTGGGACCCGCTCGGGCCTCTCCGTCAACGGGGGCCGCGGCGTGTCGGGAAGTCTGGTCGATGTTCTTGTCGGCGAACCCGGCGGCAGGGGTGCGCCGAGAGCACTCGTATGCACGATGCTCGGTCATGCTGCCGCTTGACCGGCCGTGCCCGCCGATGGGTGGCTGCGGAGACCACCAGCGGCGCGTTGTTGAAGCACGGGACCGTCGTTGGGAGCCTGCGCCACATCCGGGAGGCGGCAGTACCGGTGCTCGACGCTGTGGGAGGGATGGCACGGCCCGCGGGGGTGTTCGTCACGGTCGAGCTCGGGCTCGGCGATGCATCCGCGCTGCACGAGTGGGCGATCCCCACCGCAACGACATCGGGTTCGCGCTGGCGGTACTGGCGATCGTCGGCCACGGACCGCCCAGCGTCCCACGCACCTTCCTGCTCACCCTCGCCGTGGTCGACACGACCTGCTGGCGATCATGGTGATTGCCGTCTTCTCCTCAGTCGCCTGCCTGGCGGTATGGGCACTTGGCAATGCGCAAGTGGTCACAGCGGAGTGCGCTGGGGAACATGAACAGCGTGACGTTATTGGTTAGTTGGCGCGGATTTCCACGCAGTTGGATCGGCTGCGCGTAGTCCGCGTCAATTAGTTGACCTGCTGCGTCATAGCCCGCCAGGGTCTAGTGTTGTCCATGGAGTGCCGGGAAGCCTGGTCGGCGTCGACATAGTCGTTCGCTGCGAAGGAGTTCCGATGCGTGTGCCGTCCGAGCCTGCCGTACGAACCGAGGGCCTGACCAAGAGATTCGGCAAGACCGTGGCCTTGGACCGGCTCGACCTGGAGGTGAGCGCCGGAGAGGTATTCGGCTTCCTGGGCCCGAACGGGGCTGGTAAGTCCACCACGATCAGGCTGTTGCTCGGATTGATCCGTCCGACGAGTGGGCGTGCCCTGATCTTCGGTATCGACGCGGCGGACAGCGTCGTGGCTCATGCTCACCTCGCCCACGTCCCGGCGGATGTGGCGCTGTGGCCCGATCTGACCGGCGCCGAGGTGCTGGCCCTGTTGGCGGCTCTCGGGGCTGGCTCGGACCTCGCCTACCAGGCTGAGCTGGTCGATCGATTCGGCCTGGAACCAGATCGGCGCTGTGGCACCTATTCCACCGGCAACCGCCAGAAGGTCGCCCTGATCGCGGCGTTCGCCAGGCGCGCACCGCTGCTCGTCCTCGACGAGCCCACCAGCGGACTGGATCCGTTGATGGAGCAGGAGTTCCGTGCCTGCTTGCGCGAGGCGACCGCCCGTGGACAGACGGTGTTCCTCAGTTCCCACCAACTTGCCGAGGTCGAGGCAGTCTGCGACCGCGTGGGCATCCTGCGGTGCGGCAGGCTCGTCGAGGTTGCTGGCCTGGCGGAGTTGCGCCGGCTTCGGTTGACCGAGCTCACCGCAACCTTCGCCGACACCGCGCCAGGGTACGAGCGGCTTGCCGCCATCCCCGGTGTCGAGTCCGCTCGAACGGTGTCGGAGAGCACCGTCGCTCTGGTGCTCTCGGGACCTCCCGGCCCGGCGCTGCAGTTCCTCGCGACCGATGGCCTGGTCGGCGTGGCTGCCCGTGAGCCGAGTCTGGAGGAGATCTTCCTGGAGTACTACGGCGGGAGCGCGTCGTGACTGCTGTGATTGCCGGCACTCCACACCGGACATCGAGTCCTCGGGTCCGGCTGTTGCGGTTGCTGCGGCTGGATCTGCGGGGCATCTCCCGCAGTGCTGTCATCCTCGGCCTTCTCACTGCTGGGTTCACCGCCATGGTCGTCCGGATCTATCCGACCACCGTTGCGACCCCCGCGGATGCTGCGGCGCTGGAGCTGGTGGCCGGCAACCCGGCGATCCGGCTGCTGTTCGGCGTGCCGCGAGCGCTGGACACCCCCGGCGGTTTCGTCGTCTGGCGGATCGGCACGATCGCCGCCGTCGCGATCGCCGCTTGGGCGCTGTCGACGGCGGCCCGGTTGACTCGTGGCGAGGAGGACACCGGCCGTTGCTGGCTGCTGCTGGCTGCGCCCATCCGGCTGGCCTCGACGGTGAGTGTGCACCTTTCCGCGATCGGCGGCGCGGTCTTTGCCATGGGTGCCGCGACGGCCGTTGCCCTGGTCGGAACCGGCGCCGGGCCGCGCGGTGCGGCGCTCTATGCGACAGGGCTGGTGGCGATCGGGTGGTTCTTCGCGGCTGTCGGTGCCTGCTGCGGCCAGTTGCTGGGCGAGCGCTCGTTGGCGGGCGGGCTGGCCAGCGGCGCACTCGTGGTCGGACTCGTCATTCGGATGGTCGGTGACGGGCTCGAATCGCTCGGATGGATCCGCTGGCTGACCCCGTTCGGCCTGCTGTCGCTCAGCGAGCCCTACGCGGGTGATCGTTGGCTGCCGGTGCTGGTGTTGTTGGTTGCTGCGCTGGGGAGCGGTGTGCTGGCAGTATGGCTGTCCAGTCGTCGTGACCTGGGGGTCGGGCTGATCGTGAGCCGCGGCACGAGGTCAGCACGAACGCGTCTGCTGACCTCGTCGATCGGTTTCGCCGCTCGCCGCTCGCTCCGGTCGCTGTTGGGCTGGGGTGCCGCACTGGGGGGCTACTTCCTGCTCATCGGGCTGCTGGCAGTGTCGCTGACAGACTTCTTGACCGCCAATCCGCGGTTCGCCGATCTGGCTGCGGCCGCCGGGTTCGGCGACCTGGCTCGCGTCGAGGGCTATGTGGCCTCGCTGTTCAAACTGCTGCCCATCCCGCTCGGTCTCTACGCCGCCATCCGGATCTCTCGGCTGGCGGCCGACGAAGCACGCGGCCGGATGACGTTGCTCTTCTGCACGCCCAGGCCTCGGGTCATTTGGCCGCTTGCCGAGGCGTCCGTCGCGTTCTGGGCGTGCCTGGTGCTGGCAGCGATCGCAGCTGTCGGCACCTGGATCGGTACGACCGTCGTCGGTGCTGATCTGGGACTGGGAGATGCCTTTGCCGGCACACTCAACGTGTTGCCGGTCGTGCTGCTGTCCCTGGGTGCGGCCGTGCTGGCGTGGGGTTGGCTCCCGGGGGCGGTGCTTCCGATCGGGGCGTTCCCGACCGTGGGCGGCTTCGTCTGGTGGATCCTGGCCGAGTCTCTCGGCTGGAACGAACGGATCCAGGCATTTTCCCCGTACGCCCACCTCGCGGCCGTGCCCGCGGATCCCCCGGATCTCGCGGCCGCCGGCGTGATGGTCGGGCTTGCTGCTGCCTTCCTCGTCGTAGGTCTGGTCGGATTCTCTCACCGGGACCTGCCCCACGGGCGATGACCAGTCGGAATCGCCGCGGGCCCGGCTGCCCGTCACGATTGCGGCTGCTGACTACATCGGGCACCTCCGGTAGGTGTGGACCGGCCGCTTCACCGGGTCGGTATCGTCCACGGCGACGGCGGGGTTCCCATCAGGAGCCGAAGGGTGTAGTGACAGTTCCTTCTTGATCTGCCACCAGCTGCCTACGTTTGACGGGTGCGAACCGAGAAGCTGACTCACACGGCCTAGGCGACGATGGCGACTCTCGCCACGCTGGCGCCGCTAGCCGGGTGCTCTCCGCAGGCGCCAGTCCGACGTCATCTCCGTCTGCGTCTCGGTCCACCGCAACGGCGGAAACGTCACCTGATGGCCCTACGGCGACATCCGACTACCAGGACGGCACCTATAGCGCCATGGGCACGTACGGCGGCGGGCCCTCCTACCTTGACGTCACCGTGACTCTCAGCGACAACGTCATCACCGCGGTGACCGTCGAGCCACAGGCGGAGAACGAGACATCCCTCGACTACCAGGAGCGCTTCGCTGCCGTCGCAGCAGCCGTTGGGCGACGAGCACCCCAGGGTTGGGGCCGACGACGAAGAAGGCCCCGGCCCTGATCTGCTCGTCAGTGAGTTCCTCGGCCAGGAGCTCCCGGCTCAGGAGGGGAACGACACAGATCGTGACCGTCAGACGGCCACCCGAGGACGCCTCGTAGCCGGTGAGAAGGTCTCGGTAGTAGGCGTCGCCCGGGGCGCCCACCAGCCAGATCAGGTGGATGTCACGAGTGGTGCGATAGGCGCCAAGGAGGCTGAGCAGAGGGGAGACTCCGGCCCCCATCCCCAGCAGGATCACGGGCTTGCGATCGTCATGGTCGGCGATGAGGGAGTCGAAGCGGCCGAACGGCCCTTCCAGGCGTGCGCGGGAGCCGACCTCGAGGGATCCGAGCTTCCTGGTGTAGTCGCTATGCTGCCGAACCGTGAAGGTGAGGACTCGGCGGTTGTCGTCGGTCACGGAGAACGGGTGGGCTTCGCGACCGACCGCCGACGACCCTTCGAAGCTGACGAAACAGAAGTCACCGGGCTGCACGGCCGACTCCTCACGATCCAGCGCCACGACGATTCGGCGACTCTGCTCGCTCAGCGGATGATTGGCGACGACGGTGCCGACGACAGCATTGCCTGGCGCGACCCACTTCTTCCAGGCATAGATGCCCAACACGGCCACCGTGTACAGGTCGAAGAGCACCATGAACACCAGATACTGATTCATTCTGGCGAGCAGGTGAGTGTGCAGCCAGATCATCAACAGGATGACGATGTTGAGGCGATGCAACCACACCGACAGCTGATGCCGGAACAGCCTTCGCTCCAGGAAACGCTTGGCAGCCAGGAACGGCCGGAACCGTTCGACCAGCCAGCCGCTGGGGAAGAACACCGCGAGACACAAGGTGGCGATCGCCCCGTACAAGCCCCAGTCACCGAGGGTGCGGGCGAGGCGGTTACTCGTATAGGAGTTCTCGGCGTGGACGTACGCCAGCACGATCGCCAGTACGCCGAGCATGCCGTGGAGCCCATAGATCGACGGCAGTCCGACGAACCGGTCGAGCCAGCGCGGCCTGACACTGAGCAGGATGGACAGCAGCCACCAGCAGTAGGCGATGAGGCCGAACAGCACGAGCTGCTTGAGGCTGACCGGCTCCGTGGCAATGGCGTCGTAGACGAGCACCAGCGGCAGCGGGAAGATCACTGCTACCGCCCAGAACGCCAACGTACGCAGTGTGCTCATCAGAAGCGGCCGCGGAGCGCGGCGAGGTCGCTGATCACCGCGGCCGGCTCATCGGCCAGCGCGAGATTGTCCCGGTCGTAAGGGCCGTCCAGCGCCGTGTCAGGAGCCAGCGCGGCGAACAGCGGATCGAGGTCGGCCGGGGCATTGCCCTTCTCGGCGACCAGCTCGAAGGTCTTGTGGTCGGCGGCGTCGGAGGTCAGCGCGGCCACGAGCACCTGCGCGATCTGGGCCCGGGAGATGACGCCGTCATCGGGGGAACCGGCCCAGCGGCGGTCCCCCTGCAACAGCACCAGGTGGTGCTGGTCGGGCTCGTTGTAGTCGAACCAGCCCGGCCGCACGATCGTGTACGGCAGGCCGCTGGCGCGCACGAGCCGCTCCGCGCGGCGTTTCCAGTCGTGACCAGTGGTCGGCTTGGTGACGCCGAGGGTGGTCATCAGCGCAATCCGAGCCGGAGCCTGCAACGCGTCCAGCACCGCCTTCACCGGCCGGTAGTTGACCCGCTCGGCGTCCGCATCGCGGTAGGTGCCCTGGGTGAGCACCACTCCGACGACGCCGTCGAGGGCGTCGTGGAGCACCTCGGGGTCGCTCGGGTCCCCGACGACGACTCGGGCGCTGCTCGGAAACAGGGATGCCTGCTCCGGATCGCGCACCAAGGCTCTCGTTCGAAGCCGGCTCGCAGCGATTCCGCGACGACGTGCCGTCCGATGCTGCCGCTGGCTCCGACGACCAGCACCGCGTTCGTCGAGTTGGTCGTGCTGGAGCTGTCTGCCGATGCGTGCGCTTCGTGAACCATATGGTCGACGCTAAGCGGCAGCCGCGGCGCGGAGAAGGAACTGCTGGTACACCCATCGCCAGCTTCTTCCCACTACCGAGGGGGACTGTCAGCTGCCGGCCGCCTGCTCACGGATCTTGGCGAGAGCTTCGTTGAAACCATCGGCGCAGCCGCCGGCGCCGGAAGCGTGACAAATCCGCGACTCAACCTTCCCAACCGGCGCGACACGCCGCCCCATGACTACTGAGCTGCACATCTGTCACCTGTTCGGATCCGGATCAGAGGAAAAGCTCTCCCGGGAAGTCGTTGGACCACTGCACCCGCCCGTCGGCGAGCATGCGCACCCAGGAGAACTCGAACATCTCGAGCCGCTCCGGTTCGGCGACGAACAGGGCGGTCGCCAGCCCGTCGGCAGTGGCTGCGTCGGCAGCCATCACCCAGGTCGCCACGACGTCGGACACGGGCCTGCCGGTCCGCCCGTCGAGAACGTGGTGCAGCCCTCTGCCCCAGGCGCGACGGGTGATCGCCGAGGCGCACAGCGCCGCATTCGCCAGCGGTGCGGTGCCGATCACCCGATCGGGCCGGGTGGGGTGCTCGAGGCCGACGACGATCGGTTCGGGTCCGGCATGATGCAGGTCGCCGCTGCCGTCGACCACGTACCGGTCGATGCCATGCTCCCGGAGCGTCGCGGCAATGAGGTCGACGAGGTGACCCTTCCCTGCCGCGCCGACGTCGATCACCAGCGGGCGGGCCGTGACGAACGCGTTGCCGTCCCGACGGACGTCGCGCGTCCAGACGTCCGGGACCCGGTCGGCGAGGCCGGCCCGATCGGGTGTGAGGGTGTACCGCGCGTCATAGCCGAGCAGCTCGAGGTCGCGCCCGACCAGCGGATCCACTGCTCCGTCCGTCGCGGCAAACAATCGGTCGTACAGATCCAGCAGGGGCAGGTCGCGGGCGGGGAACTCGAACCGTCCCCCGTCGGCCGCGGAGGCGATCTCGGCGATCGTCGAATCCGTGCGGAACCGCGACCACGCCCGGTCGAAGTCAGCACACAGCTCGGCGATCTCGATCCGCAGCCCGTCGGTCAGCGGATGGTCGGTGTCGAGTTGCCAGCCGGTGCCGATCGCCGTGAAGCGATGCACTGCGCCGGAGGATCGCTCAGGCCTCCGGGATATCGCGGTGGAACGACTCGAGGGTGATGATGTCGGGGTCCGGGCCGCTGCGCACCCCGGTGTCCAGGGCGTCGATCCGGCCGAGCTCGTCGGCGGACAGGTCAAAGTCGAACACGTCGAAGTTGGCGGCGATCCGCTCCGGCTTCACCGACTTCGGGATCGCGGAACGGCCCTCCTGCAGATGCCAGCGCAGCATCACCTGCGCGGGCGTCTTGCCGTGCGAGGTCGCGATCTCGCCGATCACCGGGTCGTTGAACGTCGACCGGCTGGAATCTCCGCGGTAGCTGGTGATCCCGCCCATCGGCGACCACGCCTGGGTGATGATCCCGTGCGCGGCATCAGCCTGCTGCACGTCGGGCTCCGAGAAGTAGGGGTGTCCCTCGACCTGGTTGACCGCGGGCACCACGTCGGTCTCGGCGAGCAGCCGCTCGAGCACATTGGGCATGAAGTTCGAGACACCGATCGCGCGGACCTTCCCGTCGGCGAGCAGCGTCTCCAGCGCCTGGTACGCGCCAATCGTCTTCTCGAAGTCCGCGGTCAGCGGCTGGTGCAGCAGGAGCAGGTCGATCTGCTCCACACCGAGCTTTCCGGCCGACTTGTCGAAGGAGTGCAGGGTCTGGTCATAGCCGTAGTCGCTGATCCACAGCTTGGTCTCGATGAAGATCTCCGACCGGTCGAGACCGGATTGGCGGATGCCCTCGCCGACCTCGCGTTCGTTGAAGTACGACGCGGCCGTGTCGATCAGCCGGTAGCCGACGCGCAGCGCCTCGGCGACGGAGGCGACGGTCTGGTCCGGCGGGGTCTGGAAGACGCCGAAGCCCAGGGCCGGCATCTCGACGCCGTTGTTCAAGGTGATATTCGCGCTCATGGCGCCACCCTAGGCTCGAGACCGCCGGCAAGGGAGGAACTGTCAGTTCACCTCTCGCCCCTCGACCATCGCCGTACGGGTTCTACTGCTCGACACCGGCCGGGCCCGACGCGGCGAAGCTGCCCAGCAGTTGGAGCCGCTCCTCGGTGGGACTGCCGGACTCGGCCGTGTGCGCGAACAGGAACCAGTCCGGGTCCGCGGGCAGGTCCAGCGCCTCGTAGTCCAGTTCGAGGTCGCCGACGATCGGGTGGTGGATGCGCTTGACGCCGAGCCGGTGAAAGCGGACGTCGTGTCTGCTCCACCGGGTGCAGAAGTCGTCGCTGCGGGTCACCAGCTCCCCGATCAGATCGGTCATCGCCTTATCGCGAGGGCACTGCCCGGCATAGCCGCGCAGGGTCGCGACGACCTCGTCGGCCACCCGGTTCCAGTCGGGGAAGAACTCCTCCGCGGCGGGGTTGAAGAAAATGAACCGGGCCGTGTTCGACCCGTTCGCCCGATCCTCGATGATCGGCGCATACAGCGCTCGCCCGAGCGGATTCGTGGCGACGATCGTCGTCCGACGATCGCGGATCCACGCCGGTGCGCCGGTGATCGCGTCCAGCAGCCGGCGCAGGCTGGGCCTGATCCCCTCTTCCTCGGTGCGCCGACGCCGTGGCGCCCGCCGGGGGCTCGCGGCTCCAGCGAGGTCATGCAGATGCGCGCTCTCCGCCTCGTCCAGCTTGAGCGCCTGGGCCAGGGCGTCCAGCACGGCGGGCGAGACGCCGGAAAGGTCGCCGCGCTCCATCCGGGCGTAGTACTCCACGCTGACACCGGTGCGCATGGCCACCTCTTCCCTCCGCAGCCCGGGCACCCGGCGGCGTCCGCCGCCGATCAGACCCAGCTGCTCGGGCACGATGCGGTCCCGACGGCTGTGAAGGAACTCCGCGACCTCTGCTCGATGATCCATACGCCCACGCTAGGGACCGCCGTCTCCCGGAGGGAGGCACTGGCAGTCCCTGGCTCGGCGGCGCGAAGAGTCGGCGGCGCGAGCAGTCGGTGGATCAGCCCACGGAGCGGTCGTCGCTGACCAGGTCGTCCGGGATCGCGACACTACCGAGAAGCTTGAGCCGCTCCTCGGTGGGTGATCCGGGCTCGGCGGTGAAGGCGAACATGAACCAGTCCGGGTTGGCGGGGAACTCCATCGCCTCGTAGAAAAGCTCCAGATCGCCCACGACCGGGTGGTGGATGCGCTTGACCCCGTCGCGGTGGTGACGGACGTCGTGTTTGGCCCAGCGGTGCCGGAAGGTGTCGCTGCGGGTGACCAGCTCGCCGATCAGCTCGGTGAGCCTCTTGTCCTGCGGGTTCTGCCCGGCGTACGTGCGCAGCGTCGCCACCAGGTCGTCGGCGTTCTCCTCCCAGTCGGGGAAGAAGACTCGGGAGGCGGGGCTGAGGAAGGTGAACCGCGCGGTGTTGCCCTGATTGGCCGGATCCTCCAGCATCGGCGCATACAGCGCCCGGCCGAGCGCGTTGGCGGCGACGAAGTCCAGCCGTCGGTCTCGCACCCACATCGGCGCACCCGTGACCGCGTCCAGGAACCGCTGCAGCGTCGGTTTCACGGCCTGCTCCACAGGCTTGCTGCGGCGGCGCCGCGGCGGTTTCGGCCCCGCGGCCCGAGCGAGGTCGGCCAGGTGGTCGGTCTCGGCCTCATCGAGCTTCAGCGCACGGGCGAGCGCGTCGAGGACCTCCAGAGACACGCCCCGGAGGTCGCCGCGCTCCATCCGGGCGTAGTACTCCACGCTGACGCCGGTGAGCATGGCCAACTCCTCCCGACGCAGGCCAGGCACCCGGCGGCGTCCACCGCTGATGATGCCCGCCTGCTCGGGCGTGATCCGGTCCCTGCGCGTGCGCAGGAAATCGGAAACCTCGTCTCGGTGCTCCACGACGTCAACGCTAATCGCGGACGGCGCAGCGTGGGAGGAACTGGGAGTGCCCCCGTCGCCTCGCTGCCTGCTGCGCGGTCTCAGGCGTGAGTCTCGTGGCCGCTGCCACGGGCACCGGTCACGGCCAGGTGTGCGGAACGCTCGTCGATCTCGGCAACCTCCTCGGGAGTCAGCACGACCTCGGCAGCGGCATTGTTCTCCGCCACCCGTTCGGGCCGCCGGCTGCCCGGAATCGGCACGATGCCCGGCTCCTTCGCCAACAGCCAGGCCAGCGCGACCTGCCCCGGCGTGACCTGCTTGCGGGCGGCGACCTCGACCACCAAGTCGACGACGGGCTGGTTGGCCGCCAGCGCCTCGGGCGTGAATCGCGGGAACCGGCTGCGGATGTCGTTGGCGGCGAAGGACTCCCCACGCCCGACCGTGCCGGTCAGGAACCCCTGCCCTAGCGGCGACCACGGCACCAGACCGATGCCCAGTTCCACACAGGCCGGCAACACCTCAGCCTCGACGTCGCGCGCCCAGATCGAGTACTCGTTCTGCACCGCGGCCACCGGCTGCACGGCGTGCGCCCGGCGGATGGTCCCCGCCGCGGCCTCCGACAGTCCGAAGTGGACGACCTTACCCTCACCGATCAGATCCTTGACCGTGCCGGCGACGTCCTCGATCGGCACCTGCGGGTCGACCCGGTGCTGGTACAGCAGGTCGATCCGGTCGGTGCGCAGCCGCTGCAGGGAACCCTCAACCGCCCGGCGGATGTTCTCAGGTCGGCTGTCCAGCCCGGTCCGGGTGGTGCCGTCGAAGCCGAACCCGAACTTCGTGGCGATCACCACCTGGTCGCGGATCGGTTCCAGCGACTCGCCGACCAGAGCTTCGTTCGCGAACGGACCGTACGCCTCCGCAGTGTCGAAGAACGTCACGCCCTGCTCGTACGCTCCGCGGATCAGACCGACACCGTGGGCAATGTCGACCGGCTCGCCGTAGTTGGCGCTGAGGCCCATGCAGCCCAGGCCGATGGCCGAGACCTCCAGAGTCCCGAGCGAACGCTTCTTCATGGCAGTGCCCTTCCTTCTTCTCTTGACCTTCTCTTTGACGGACTCCTCACGGTAGGCGCGACCGCTGCGGCGTGGGAGGAACTGTCAGTGCACCGATAACCGGTCCCTTCCTCGCCCGGTCCTCGACTGGTTGCCTGGCTTCGTCCCACCGCACAGAACCGAGAGCCGAGCATGTCCGAGACCACCGCTACCCCCAACACCCGCGCTGTCAAAGCCGCGAGGCCACGTGCCTCCCTCGCCGTCGCCATGCTCGGCTTCTTCGTCGTGGCACTCGACGCCCAGATCGTCAACGTCGCACTCCCCCACATCCGCGCCGACCTGGGCGGCGGACTGTCCGGCCTCCAATGGATCGTCACCGGCTACACCCTGATGTTCTCCGCCCTCCAACTGTTCGGCGGCACGCTTTCCGACCGAATCGGAGCCCGCCGCGCCTACGGCATCGGCATGGCCGTGTTCGTCGCCGGCTCCGCCGCCTGTGGGGCAGCCCCGAGCCTGACCGTCCTGATCGCCGGCCGTGTCGTGCAGGGCATCGGCGCGGCCATGATCACCCCGACCTCGTTGGCACTGATCCGCGAAGCCTTCCTTGACGCGGTGCAGCGGGGACGCGCGATCACCTACTGGGCGCTCGGCGGATCCGTCGCCGCAGCCGCCGGACCGGTCCTGGGCGGCGTACTGACCCAATTCGGCTGGCGCTGGATCTTCCTCGTCAACCTGCCCGTCGGGATCGTCGCGCTCATCGTGCTCGCCCGCGTCACTCCGTCCGCAGGTCGCGTCGCGCCGTTCGACTGGGCCGGACAGATCGCCGCCATCGCTGCCCTCGGCGGGCTCACCTTCGGCATCATCGAGGGTGGCTCGGTGGGCTACGCCGCACCGGAGGTGCTGGCCGCGTTCGTCGTCGCCATCATCGGCGCCATCATCTTCCTGATTGCCCAGGCTCGTGGACGCCACCCGATGATGCCGCTGGACCTCTTCCGCTCCGGGACGGTGTCCACCGGTCTGGGCATCGCTTTCGTCACCATGGCTGCGTTCTATGGCGTGGTGTTCGTGCAGAGCCTGTACTTCCAGGAGCAGCGTGGCGCAAGCGCGCTGGTCACCGGGCTGCTGTTCCTGCCGATGACCGGCCTCGTGGCCATATTCAACCCGTTCGTCGCCCGGGCCATGGAGCGCCTCGGGAAGATCGTCACCACCATCGGTGGCATGGTCTTGATGGCACTCGGCCTGATCGCCCTTGCCTGTCTCCCCGCAGACGCCCCGATCCTGGTCGCAGCGCTACTCATGGTGCCGGTCGGGCTCGGCGGCTCCTTCACCGTCCCGCCGGTGACCGCACTCATCCTGGATCAGGTCCCCGCCGCGCGGGCCGGCACCGCCAGTGGCATCCTCAACACCGCCCGACAGATGGGCGGCTCTCTCGGCATCGCGATCTTCGGCGCGGTCCTCGCCGTGCAGCCCACGTTCCAGACCGGTCTCCGGACCGACTACGCCGTCACCGGCGCCGTGCTCCTGGTGCTCGCCGTCGCGGCACTCCGCCTCCGCCGGGCGGCCTGATCGGCCACATCCCCGAAGGTGCAGCCATCCGGTGGAAGGGGGGAACTTCCAGTACCTTCCTCGGACGTCAATCCCCTGATGCGATAGCAACGCACATCAGACTCAATCGAAGGAGCGTCACCTATGAACGATGACCAGAGCGCCGGCCGCGTCGCGGTCATCACCGGAGCTTCCTCCGGCATCGGCGCGGCCACCGCGCGTGCCTTGGCCGCCGACGGCTACCGAGTCGCGCTGCTCGCGCGCCGCCTCGCCCGGATCGAAGCTCTCGCCCAGTCGTTCGGCAACGGATCGATCGCGATCCGGGCCGACGTCACCGACCGGGATTCCCTGCTGGCTGCGGCCGAGCGCGTGCAGGAAGAACTCGGCGGCGCCGACGTCTTGGTGAACAACGCCGGCGTCATGCTGCTCGGCCCGTTCTCCGCCGAGCAGCATACGGACTATCGGACCATGATCGAGGCGAATCTGCTCGGTGCGATTACCGCCACCGAGGTCTTCCTCGATCAACTCAAGGACGGCGGGGCCGGAGATCTGATCAACATCTCCTCCGTCGCCGGACGCACTGCCCGCGCAACCAACGGGGTCTACGCCGCCACCAAGTGGGGCCTGAACGGCTGGTCCGAGTCGCTCCGCCAGGAATTCCTGCCCGACATCCGAGTCACCCTCATCGAACCCGGCGTCGTCGATACCGAGCTACCCACCCACATCACCCACGAAGCCACACGCAAGGCCGCGCAGAAGGGCTACGACGCCGCGACCGTCAAACCCGAAGAGGTCGCCGAGATCATCGCCTTCGTCCTTTCCCGCCCCCGCCACCTCGCCATCAACGAAATCCTGCTCCGCCCGGCCGACCAGCTCGGCTGAGCAGCTCCAGACCGCGCTTCACGAGGGAGGACAAGGGAGGAACTGCCAGTACCTCCCGTCCCTGCATCGGGATGCCTAGGCTCAACGGAGGAGAATCACGACAGGAGAAGATGGCGTATGAAGCACCGCACGCTCGGCCGGAGCGACCTGACCGTCTCGGCAATCGGATTCGGCTGCATGGGACTCAGCCACGGCGACGGCAAGCCCGTCGACGATGCGCACGGCATCGAGGTGATCCGGCGCGCCGTAGACCTGGGTGTGACCTTCTTCGACACTGCGCAGGTCTACGGCCCCTTCGTCAACGAGGAACTCGTCGGCAGGGCCCTCGCCCCGGTACGCGACGAGGTCACGATCGCCACCAAGTTCGGCTTCGACTTCGACGGAACCCGCAAGTCCGGACTCAACAGCACCCCCGGCTACATCCGCACAACGGTCGACGCCTCGCTGACCCGGCTCGGTGTGGACAAGATCGACCTGCTCTACCAGCACCGCGTCGATCCCGAGGTGCCGATCGAGGACGTCGCCGGCACCGTGAAGGAGCTCGTCGAAGCCGGCAAGGTCACGCACTTCGGTCTCTCCGAGGCCGGCGCATCGACGATCCGCCGCGCCCACGCAGTGCAGCCGGTCGCTGCGCTGCAGAGCGAGTATTCGCTGTGGTGGCGGGAGCCGGAGGCCGAGATCCTGCCCACTCTGACGGAGTTGGGCATCGGCCTGGTGCCGTTCAGCCCGCTCGGCAAGGGCCTGCTCACCGGCACCGTCGATGCCTCCACCTCCTTCGCCGAGGGAGACCTTCGCGGCAACCTGCCCCGCTACAGCGAGCAAGGCCGCAAGGCCGGCGAGCAGGTCGTCGACCTGCTCGCGACGATCGCGCATCGTAAGGAGGCCACGCCTGCCCAGGTCGCCCTCGCCTGGCTGCTCGCCCAGCGGCCCTGGGTCGTCCCTATCCCCGGGACCACCAAGATCCACCGTCTCGAGGAGAACGTCGGTGCGGCATCCGTCACGCTCACCGACGACGAGCTGGACCAGCTCACCTCGGCATCAGCGCTCATCGACACCTCCGTCGCTCGCTACCCCGAGAAGATGCAGAGCTGGATCGACCGCTGACCTATTGCCGTAAGCGTTCGCAGACGATGCCTGGTCGCTCGGGCCCACCGCACCCGAAACGGCTCAGCCCGCGACCGCTTCCGCGAAGGTCTGCTGAGCTGCGACCTGCCCACGCGCAGCGGCTCGCTTCCTGCTGAACAAGATGGCGAGCGGTACGAAGTAGAGCGCGGCGATGCAGGCACCCACCAGCACCGGCCCGGTCGCCCCGAGCGACGATTCGATGGCGAACCCGGCGATCCAAGAGCCGGCCGCCGTGCCCGCGTTGAACGAGGCAGTGCTCAACGCCGAGGCCAGTGTGGGTGCCCGATCCGCATAGCGGACGGCCATCCCGATCAAGACCGGATTGGTCGACATGCCGAACAGTCCCAGCAGCACGACCAGGCCGACAGTGACGACCGAATGGTGGGAGAACAGGCACAGGGCGACGAGCACCAGGAACGTCGCGGTCGCCGAGACGAACAAGACCGCGTACAGACGGCTCGCGCCGAGTCGGCCGCCGACGTTCGTGCCGACGAACGCCCCGAGCCCGTAGCCGACCAGCACCAACGGGACCGCGGACGCAGCCAGACCGGTGTTCTCGGTCAACAGCGGTGAGATGAAGCTGTAGGCGGCGAGGGAGGAACCGCAGACAATGGCGCAACCGGCCAGGACCAGCCAGATCCGCCCATCGCGCAGGCTGGTGATCTCGGCCCGTACCGACGGCACAGGACCGGACTGAGGGTCGGCGGGCACGTGGCGGTAGACCACGACCGCGGCGGCCAACGCCGCCACAGCCAATGCCCAGAACGGCCCACGCCAGCCGATCAGCTGGCCGGCGAACGCACCGAGCGGGACACCGATGACATTGGCGAGCATGCCGCCGCCGAGGACGATACCGAGTGCGCGGGAGGCTAGCTCGGGGCCGGCGACCTTCGCTCCGACCACGGCCGCAACTGCCCAGAACGCGCCGGTGGCCAGTGCGGTCAGGAACCGGGCACCCAAGATCAGCCAGAAGTGCGTGGTGATCGCGACGATGATGTGACCGATGGCGAATACGACCAAGGCCAGGGTCAGGGTGACGCGGCGCGGCAGCTTGAGGGTGAGGATCGCCATCGTCGGCGTGCCGACGATCATGCCGATGGCGAACACGGTGATCATCAGGCCGGCGTTGGCGACCGAGGTGCCGAGATCATCGGCGATCTCGGGAAGGATGCCGGCGACGATGAACTCTGTCGTACCCATCAGGAAGACCCCGACGGCGAGGATGTAGATGACGCTCGGCAATCGGCCGGATTTGGTGACTGACGAAGCTGTGGTGCGCATGCGAAGCTCGATCTTTCTGTCTTTCTCGTTCACTGCTGGTTTCGAGTTCGCGTCGTTGCGCGCAAACCGCCTGCCAGATCGGCGTCGCTGGGAACAGAACACCACAAGATGCCGACGGAGTGGGAGTCCCGGTTGATGGCGGTACCCACGAGGACCCTCAGCTGCGCCAGACTGCGATGGTTCGATTGAGGTAGGTCTCGACACTGGTGGTGACCTCGGTGGATCGATCGAGCGAGACGATGGCTCCGCTCCTCATGGAAGAGAAGGAAGCTGCGATGAAGTACTCCGTCCTCGGTACGACCGGTGTCAAGGTGTCCCGGATCTGTCTGGGCACCGCCACGTTCGGGGTCGCGCCCATCGCGCAGGACGCCGACCGTCTCGTCGGTGCCGCGATCGACCTCGGCATCAACTTCGTCGACACCGCCGACGTGTACGGCAACCTGCCGGTCTTCGACCGGCCCGGCGCCCCAGCTGCCGCTGACCGTGAACCCGCCGAGCAGATCCTCGGCCGCGCGCTCCGCGGCCGTCGCGACCAGCTGGTGCTCGCCACCAAGTCGAACGGCATCGTCGGGCCCGACGTCAACGACCGCGGCCTGTCCCGCCGCCACATCATCCGCCAGGTCGAGAGCAGCCTGCGCCGCCTGCAGACCGACTACATCGACCTCTACTATGCCCACGATCCCGACCCGGACACCCCGTTGGAGCAGACCCTGGCGACGTACGACGATCTCATCCGGCAGGGCAAGATCCGTTACGTCGGCCTGTCCAACCATCCCGCCTGGCAGGTCACCCAGGCACTGTGGATCGCCGACGACCGGCGCCTCCAGGCCCCTGTCGCCGCTCAGGTGAAGTACAACCTGATCGATCGAGCGGCCGAACGAGAACTCGGACCCGCCTGCCAGCAGTTCGGGCTGTCCATCGTTCCGTATGCGCCGTTGCACGGTGGTCTGCTCGCCGATCTGGCCGTTCTCGACCGCGAGGTCTCCGGCGACCAACGTTTCGGCGCGGCTGGATTCAGCGACTCCGAGATCGCCGTCGCCCAATGGGTCGACAGGCTTGCCCGTGCTTGGGGGCTAGCGCCGTACCAGGTGTCGCTGGCCTGGCTGCTGTCTCGCCCCGCGGTGGCCTCCGCCATCGTCGGTGCGGAGACCCCCGAAGAGCTCCACGCCAACGCGACGGCGGCCGACGTCGAGCTCGATCGAGCCCAACTGGACACGCTGACCGCGTTGGCCGCCGGCCTGGTCCCCTGAGTCAGCCCGGACGCGCAGCCCACCCAGCCAGAATCAGGAGCCACACCTCTCATGGCACTCGTCCTCGTCACCGGCGCCTCAACAGGCCTCGGACTCGCCACCGTGCGACAGCTGGCCGACGCCGGGCACGACGTGGTGTTGCACGCCCGCAACCCCGGCCGCCGACGCCGCACGTACGACGACTCGAAGCTCTATGTCACGACACTCGCGATGGCCCTCGCCAGGATCCGTACCGACGCGCTGGCGCACGCGGTCGATCCCGGTTGGGTGCCGACCCGGATGGGCGGACCGGCTGCCTCCGACAGCCTGGAGGAAGGACACCGTACGCAGACCTGGCTCGCTACTGCGGACCCGGCACAGATCGACCCTCCCACCGGCGGATATTGGTTCCACCGCAAGGCCCGCCGTCCTCATCGGGCCGCACTCGACACGGCATTCCAGAACGAGCTCTTGGCCAAGCTGGAGGCGCATACCGGCATCCCGCTCGAACGAACTACCGACCTCGCCACCTGAGCGCTCAGTCGGCCCGCTCGATGGTCACCGGGCGTGCCTCGTCCCAGCCCTTCAGGATCGAGATGTCACCATCGATGCGGCCGAGGCGGACGATCCCGTTGTAGCGGCCGACGTCGGTGTAGTACAACACCACAACGCCATCCGGCGCGTAGTAGCCGATCGTTCCGGCCGGTGCGCTCTCTCCATCAGGCATGCCCTCCATCGTGAGCGGCCGAGGTGGTTCGGCCGTCACTTCCTGACCGCCGAAGTCGGCGAAGTCGAGGGTGAGCGGCAACTGCGCGACGAGGGATTTCGCGGCCGGGTTGTCCGACAGAGTCGCGTTGAGCGTCTTGCCGGCGACCACGATCCGGATGGGAGCCTCGCCCGAGGCCTCACTCGTCGCCTCGGCTGAGGTCTGGCGGGTGGGCGCCGGAGACTCTGCCGGGGTCGACGTGGCCCCGGCAGCAGCGGACGCGCCGGAGCCGGGGGTCGGCGCGGGACTGTCGTCGTCCGTACCGCAGCCGATGAGACCAGCGCAGGCAAGAACGAAGGCGACTGCCACAACTCGTCGCACCCCGCCAGCTGGCCCAAGGCCGCTGATCCGACCGGTCATGCTGGGGCATCACCGACCGTGACCCGGAATGGACCCGGCACGATGTGGAGCTGCCACAAGCGTTCGGCGAGAGCGTCAGGATCGAAGAGCGGATCGCCACCGCCGATCGCGCCGGGAATGATGAGCTGCCGCACCTGCACGCCTTGGGCAGCGACTGCGTCATGCAGGATGGCGCCGTAGGCGGACTCCCCGGCGAAGGCGACCGAGGTGCCGGCAACCTTCCCATTCGGCGTGACCGCACTCGACCCGTTCACGAACACGATGGTGCCCGATGCTCGTTCGAGCATGCCGGGTAGCACCTGCTCGACGGCGGTGGCCGGCCCGAGGATCGAGAACTCGGTGGCCGCCCGCAGGTCTGCGGCGGTGGTGTCGAGGACAGGTCGGAGGAACTGGCTGCTCGGCACCGGGCTGTACTGCAGCACCTCGATCGGACCCAGCTCCTCCGCCGCGAGACCGAGGGCAGCGACCAGCGCCTCCCGATCGCTGACGTCCCCCGGGTACGCCTTCGCGGCGATGCCGTCGGCGGCGAGCGCCTGCTCCAGCGCGGCGAGCTTGTCCCGGTTGCGGGCAATCAGTGCGACGGCGAAGCCCTCGCGGCCGAACTTCAGTGCGGCAGCAGCCCCGAGTCCAGGGCCGGCGCCGATGATGGCGATTACTGGCATGGTGCCACGCTACGTAACCGTGAGTGGCCGAGGGAGTCCCTGGTGATACCCCTACCAAGCGGGCGTTCCTCGCCGGCGGATCAGTCGGGATTGTGGGCGGCCACCAGGGTGACCACGGCCGTGCAGCAGCCCGCGGATCGAGGCGCTGACCGCGATGCCCTGTCCGGCGCCGGCGATCAGACTGGCCGATGAACTGACTCAGACCCCCGCTGGCCAGCGCCGCGACGACGCTGACCATGCCAGCCAGGAAGATGCTCATCCCCAGCCGTTGTGCCGTCGCTGGGCTGAACCTCCCGCCGAGCGGCGCACCCAGCACGCTCGGCGCCATGTAGGCGGCGAACACCAGCCCGATGACCAGCGCGTTGCGAGTTGCCGAGCTGATCGACGGTGAGTGCCGGCACGAACCCCTGGTAGCACGCCCCCATCGCCCAGGTCGCCAGGAAGATCACCGCGGCGACTGGCACCGGCCCAGCACCAGCAGCGCGGTGATCGTACCGACGAAGTAGGCGACGACGGCCAACGCGATCCCGGCGTTGCTGAAGCCGTCCTCGGCCCAGTAGGTGTCTAAGCTCCGGGATGTGCCTGGCCGCCGCACGCGCCTTCGCCGCGGCGGGTGCCGCTGTCGTCATCGTCGACATCGAGCAGGCTCAGGCGTCGGGAGGGTAGCGACTCCGCACCGTGCGCGGTCGTGACGGCTGGACGGTCCGATCACACGACCGCCCGCTGGTTTGTTTGCCCATCCTCCACGGGGGTATGAGACACACATCGTCGAGCACCCGAGAGAGGACAAGTCATGACAACCAGCCCATGGGAATGGAATGCGTGGGACTTCCGTGATCGAGAGAGCGCGTCCGCCGAGGACCGCGGCATCGTCGGTTTCAAGGTCAGCGCCACCGACGGGGATATCGGCAAGGTGGACGCGGCGAGCACGGAGGTCGGTGCTAGCCAGATCGTCGTGGACACCGGACCGTGGATCTTCGGGCGGCAGGTCTTGATTCCAGCTGCCTGCATCGAGCGCATCGACTGGGACGAAGAGAGAGTCGTTGTCGATCAGAGCAAGGACCAGATCAAGAACTCGCCGGAGCTTCGCGAGGGCTCCACGTGGGACGATCCAGGCTATCGGGCGGACGTCAGCAAATACTTCAGCGACTCCTACGGTGGCGGCCGGCACACACTGTGACATCCGCTTTCTACCGCGCCGGCTGGGACTGATCGCCCAAGCGCCACAGCCCCACTACCGCAGATCGCAGCGTTCGGGTCAGGAGATGCCGGCCTTCCGCGAAGATCGCCAGGAAGATGGCATATCCGAGGCAGACCCTCGTATCCCGGTCACGCTCTCCAACTCGGCGAGGCGTTCGGCGGTCTGGACGTAGAACTCCTCCCTACCCAGGAGTGACCACCTCCCGGGCCAACAACACCCACGGCGCATCCGGCTCGTCGTCGACGAAGAGCGCGAGCCCAGAACGCAGGAATCCCTTGCCCTTCAGGACGGGATCACTGTCATCCATCCACTCATGAGCGGAGGACAGATCCCGGAAGTCCCCCGCTGTGTCCACCACCGCCAGCAACGTCGCCCCGACCGCTGATGGGCTCAGGTGAAGATGTCGTCGATGGTGTTGGCAGTCAGGATGCGGCGGGTCCAGATCTCCAACTGGCTCGTCGGGGCGGTGCGGACCTTCTGCTCGATGTCAGTCGGCAGATCGCTGAATTTGATGTCGAGTTGCTCCAACAGCGTATCGGCACGGCCTCGTGCTTCGCCTTCGGCACGGAGTACGTCGGCAGTGGTCATGGCGACCTCCTTGGCTTCAGGCCCAAGTCGGGCAAGAAAATCAGTGAGCTCTGGTTCTGGAGTGTTGCTGACAATCAAAGCGTACGTCCACAAAATGACCAGATCAGACCGCCGCACCGCCTCCAAATCAGTCCGCCAGTCCGGCAGCACCCGGGTGAGATGCTCGCTCCCCGGAGCCTCACGCATCAGCACAAAGCTGAGTCGCACCGCGTGTGTCAGGGGTCGTGACCGAAGCTCCTCGACGCCGAGACGGTGCAGATCGTCCAACAGATAGCTGAACCTGGGCGCGAAACCGACGGTGTCATCGTCGGTGCCGATCAAATCGATCAGATCCAGTGGTGGGCTCCAAGGAGCGCGGCCCTGGTAGACGACGATCGGGATGATCGGCGGCAGCCGCCGCACACCGGGATGCTGCTCCAAGTGCCGGGTCCAGATCCGGGTGAGATAGCTACACATCCGCAACGCCATCCACCGGTCGGGCGTGGACTGGTGTTCCAACAACACATAGATCAAGGCATCACCCTGGTCGAGGCGGGCACGGAACAGCACATCGGTGTGCTGCTGACGCAGAGCCCGGTCGACGAAGCTGCCATCGACCTGTTCGAGCTGGTCGAGATCCAGCCGACTCGCCAGCCCGGCAGGCAGAATCGAGCGAAGCTCCGAAGCAGCATGCTCAGGCTTACCGAGAATGCCCTTGAACAAGCCGTCATGAGGCTGACCGGCGACCGACGGAGTCACGCTCTCGGCTGGTGGATCCGGCGGCTCGGCGGCGGTCATGGACGAGACGTTACGGGCAGCCACCGACACCGGCTCGGCAGCTTGTGGACGCCGAGTCACCGGGGCTCGATGGTGACGGCGCCGTCCGACACCTCGAGGCGAGGCAGTCAGACCTTCGTAGCCGAACGTGGTGTACGACAGACCGTGCCCGAACGGGAACCGTGGGGGAGCCCGTGCTGGTCGAACCCGCGGTAGCCGATGAACAGGCCTTCGGTATAGGGCACGTCGACATTCCACTCGTTGCCCACCGGGTTGGCGATGCCGATCGTCGCGTACCGATCCTCGCGGAGCGCAACCGTGTACGGCAGCTTTCCGGAGAGGTTCACATCACCGAACAGCACCCGCGCGCGCCAACCCATCCTGCTCGCGCCGCAGCGCCAGTGTGGTTTGGTCCTGCCGCTCGCCCTCACGGGAGCGGACAACACCACGGCGACATCGGACCGTTCATCAGCGTCTCGCCGGCGATGTTGGCTGCCTGCCGCTGGCAGCCGTCACCGGCCGCGCCGACCTGCTCGATGCCGTCCAACCCGATGGGCTCGGCGGCACCTGCTCGGGCAGTCCGATCGCTTGCGCCGCCGCTCTCGCGAGCATGGACTACCTAACCGAGCACGATCTGCCTGCCCGGGCTCCGGTCGTGTCGTGAGACCCACTAGTGGGAGCGGACGTTTGCGTCGGTGGTCATCAGGATCTGCTCGTTGGCCATTTTGGTGCCGATGAAGACGAGAAGCGCCCCTGGCGCTCCCCAAGCCAAGTACTGCACCATGGCGCCGCCGAGAACCGCATCGGCCTCACCGTCACTCCCCGCGGCCCAGAGGTCCATGGACCGCTGGGTCGCCTGGTCCAGCGCCACTCCGACCAGGATGTAGCCGACGATGATGATGAGCCGGCCAAGGCGGTCAAGCCAGCCGCGCCGACGGGCGCCGCGCCAGACGTACGCACCGTTGGTGACAGTCACCGCACCCCAGATGACCCGGCCTATGGCGTCGGCGAGCGCCGCTGAGCCCTCGGCTCCGAAGGGGTCAGGATGATCGTCCGTCTCCAGCACCTGACCCACCCCGCCGACGATCATGAGCAGTCCCGCGCCGAACACCAGGGCGCCCACGAACCAGCAGAGCACGTTCGGCCTCGGTGGTTCAGGCGAGGTCGTCACCTCCGACGCAGCCGCACCCGAGCGCCGAGCTGCGCGCGCTCTCCTGATCCTCGCGTCTCGTGCCAAGGCCGTCACGGTCCAGGCAAAGAGCATGACCCAGAGGGCCGCCAGGATGAGGACGACAGTGGGGATCGCGATCGTCTCCATTGCAACCATCGTGGTTACCCCGAGCCTTTCAGCACCGGCCCAGGCGTGGGCCTTCGGCGAGGCGGATACTCCAGGCGGAGTGTCTGGTTCGGCCGCAGCTCACGCGAGGGGAAGGTGACGTCGTGGACGCCGCGACCGTTGATCTCGAGCACGATTGCCACGCCGAACCGGTCGACAACGATCCCGTCCTGGCCGGCGTCTTCCGTAGGCTGATTGCTCATGGCGTCTCCCGGTACGACTGGCTTGGTTCGACCGCTTCAGCTGATGCGGCGGACTCGCACCCACAGGTCGTAGTCAGGTCCCCCGGCCACGTCGAACGGCAGATCGCCGCTCTTGCCGCTGAACCGGAAGCGCTCCTCGAAGCTGGCGCCGGGACGAGGGAGCCGACGCTCCAGCGTGCGTGCCGACCACAGCACGGTCCGCGACCCCATCAGGTCGTCGGCGATCAGGTTGTTCAACGAGTCCCGGATGACTCCGCGCGCCTTGCCCACCCAGTCCCCGATGACCGGCGCCCACTGAGCGAGGTTGAGCGCCTTCTCCGTCTTCTTGGCGACGTCGTCGGGATTTCCCTGGTCCATCTCCCAGAGCTGGATGGCCAGGGCGATCGGGCCCGGGGCCCCCTTGGTGTCGCGCGCGACGGGCCACACGGTGTTCTTGTTGCCCGTTGCGTCGAAGTTGAACGTCTCCCCGGAGTCGACATCGCCGAACTCACGCGACCGGCTCGTGGTCACCCGGCCCCCGGCGTTGGCGGTGAACACCCAGAGCGGCTCGTCTGAGCCAGTCCAGTCGATACCGGACTCGTCCACTGCCTTGAACTTGACCGCCTTGACGGTGTAGCTCGCCATCTCTGCTCCTCTTGCTGGTGCGTGCCCCGCTGGCACGCTTCTGTCCTGGAGGCGTGACATCGTTGTGCCAGGCCGTGGCACACGACCTGGCACGGTGCCACCATGGCGAGATGAGGTCGATGACCATCGTCGAGCGGCGCAGCGAACTGCGCCGGATCGGCGAGTACATCGAGGGCGCCCTGCACAGGCGGGGTCGGTCTGTCTGTCTGCAGGCTGCCGCCGGCCTGGGCAAGACCGCACTGCTGAGGGAGGCACAGTCCGCGGCCTCGGCCGCGGGGCTGGCTTCGGCGGCGGGCACCTGCTGGCGAGAAGGGTCGATGCCGTACGAGCCATGGCTTGACATCCTCAATCAGCTCCAGGTCTCGACCGGGACCACCGGCTGGCCCTACCGGCCCGGACTGACTGGCTTCATGGAGGTCGAGCGCGCCCTCGCCGCGGTGGCCGACGAGCGGCCCCTGCTGATCGAACTGGACGACCTGCACTGTGGGGACGAGGGAACCCTGCTGCTGACCCGCTACCTGGCCGGCCGTGCCGAGCGGTTCGGGCTCGTCCTCCTCGCGGCGGTACGAGACCTCAACCCCGCCGGGCTGCTCGCCGAGACCCTACGGCCCTTCGACCGGATCCGTCTCAGCCCACTGACCGAGCACGCCGTCGGCGAGCTTTGCATCCAGCGCGGCTACGCCGGCTTTTCTGACGCAGCGGTGAAGACCCTCACCACCGCGACCGGGGGCGTGCCGCTCCAGGTGATCGTGGCTCTCGAGTCGACCAGGCTGGATGCCGTCGAAGCGAACCTCGGCGCCGATTTGCCGGCCATGATCACGTCGCGGATGGACGAGCTGCCTGACCATCAGGCCGCCGTGCTCGCCAAAGCCGCCGTCCTCGGCCAACTCAGCGACCTCGCCACCGTCGCCGGCGTTGCACACGTACCGGAGGCCGAAGCGGCCGCCGCCATCCGCGCCGCACAGGCCCTCAGCATCGCCAGGCCCGGCACCGCCGATGTCCTCGACCTTCGCCACGACCTGGTTCGACAGGCTGTGCACAGCTGGCTCACCCCCGCCCAGCGCACCGAGGCCGAGGTCGCCGCTGCCGACTGGTTCGCGGCGCGATCGATCAGCGACCCAGCACTGCTGATCCGCGCCGCTCATCACACCGTCACCGCCGCCGGAGTCGATCGACGCCATGCACGACGTGCTGTCGAACTCGGACGGCTGGCGGCCCGGTCTCTCGCCGCGCAAGGGGCTCCCGAGGACAGTGCCCGTCTCCTCGAGCGACTCATCGCCATCAACGAAGCCGACCCTGCGGTCTCCCACGCGCTGCTCCTCGTCGAGCACGCACAAGCCGTGTTGCTGACCGGCCGCCTCGGCGCCGCCATGCGCCACTTCGACCAGGCACTCACCGCTGCCTTGGTCGAAGACGACCCGCAGACAGTTGCCGAGGCTGCCGCCGGGCTCGGCGCCCTGTGGGTCAACAGCATTCGCTCCCCCGACCACCAAGCTCACGTGCTTTCCACTCAGCGAAAGGTGCTCGCATATCTGCCACCCGGCTTCGGTTCAGTGCCGTTGCGGCTGCGTGCGCGCATCGCGGCCGAGTCAATGTTCTGGGAAGCGGCGCCACCCGACGCGCTCTTCGCCGTGATCGATGACGCGCTGCGGCTGGGCGATCCCGCCACCCTCGTCGAGGTGTTGTCGGTGGCACACAATCCGCTGCTCGGACCGCAGCACACGGCACGACGGCTCAGCATGGCCGAGTCGATGATCACCCGGGCCGCCTACATCGGCACCGGGGTTCTCCCGCTGATGGCCTGGTGCTGGCGTACGGTCGATCTGTTCCTCAGCGGGGACTCCAAAGCACCGCAGTCCCTCTCGCAGCTCCGTGCCGCTGCCGAAGCGACCCAGAGCCTGTCGGTGATCTACATCGTCCGCGCGATCGAGGCCATGGTGCTGATCGGCCGGGGTGACTTCGCCGCCGCCGAGGCGACCGCCAAGCAGGCCTACGAACTCGGCTGCGCGGCGGAGGATCCCGATGCCCTCAGCTACCTGACCGCGCATCTGGTGACCATCGGCTGGTACCAGGGCCGCGACACGGAGCTGCTGGCCCTGATGGAGCAAGCGGCGGGCAACGCCAGTATCGACGCCGTCGACTTCTCCTTCGACGCCGCGGCGGCTGCCATCGCGGCCCGCGCCGGACAGCACGACCTGGCCACTCACTACCTCAACAAGATCACCGACACCGGGCTCGATGCACTGCCGCGGTTCAGCACCTGGCTGATGGCGGTCTCCCTGGTCGTAGAGGCCGCGACGCAGCTCGACGACGCCGAGACGTTGGCCCGCGCCTACGCCCTGCTGACGCCGTACGCGCACCTGCCCATCATGGGATCGCTGGCAGTCGTCTGCCTGGGCAGCTGCCACCAATGGCTCGGCCGAGCCGCGCTCGCCCTCAACCGGCTCGACGATGCCGAGCGCCACCTTCGCGCCGCCGTGGACGCGGAGATCCATCTCGGGAATCTACCGGCCCTCACCGTCAGTCGCGCCCTGCTGGCCGACTGCCTGACGCGGCTGCCTGACCGCGCCGGCCGAGCAGACGAGATCGACACCCTGCTCAGCCGCTGCCGCAGCACCGCCGCGAAGCTCGAGATGTCAGAGGTTCTTCACCAGGTGGAGACGATCAGCCGGCGCGGAGCCAGCCAGCGCTGCATCAAGATCAGCCGAAGCGGATCCGAATGGCTGCTCCAGCTGGGAGCTGAGACCGCGCTGGTCCGCGATCTGGTCGGCATGCCCATCCTGGCAACCCTCACCTCGGCCCCCGACCAGTGGTTCCCCGCCCACGAGCTCGCCTACGCAACGGCCCCCGCGTCCGGCACCGCCGACAGCCTGCTGGACGATCAAGCACGGCACGCCCTGCGGGAGCGGATGACCGAGCTCGCGGACCAGATCGCGCGCGCTCGAGACGATGGCGATCTCGCCGGCCAGGAGGCCGCCGAGAACGAGCTCGACGCACTGACTGACTATCTGCGGCAGAGCAGCGGCCTGGGGGGCCGTTCCCGCAGATTCGCCGGCGACAGCGAGCGGGCCAGAACCTCGGTACGCAAGGCGCTGGTGCGCGCCATCGACGAAGTCCAGCGCTCCAACGCCGACATCTCCGCGCATCTGAAGGATCACATCGTCACCGGCGCGACCTGCTGCTATCGGATCCGGCAATGATGGATCCACGGTCGCCTCAACACCTCGCGGTGACCGGTGAGTTCGTCAGGCAGCGCAGCGGGACGTAGCAGCCGGCCCGCCACCCGACCGATCAGGAATCCGGCTCCTCCGGCGTGCCTCGAGTCACCGTGAACGGGTCGCGGCTGGTCCAGGCACCGGCTGGTCCGATCAGCTTGAGTGGTCCGGTGACTGCCTCCGCGGGCACCTCGGTCGTCACCTCGGACTCCGAGGCCGTGAGCACAGCAACTGAGATACCGCCGCCGAACCTGACCTGGGTGATCAAAGAGAGCCCGGCTCCGCTGATCTTGATCAGATCACCGACCGCACCCTCCGCAGGCGTGATCTTGTCGATCGTCGTGGTTCCGGTGAGCGAGTCCTTTCCTTTCTCGGCCGGCGACAGCAGGACCTCGAACACCGCCTTGAGCTTCTCCACGGCCTCTCGTGAGAACAGGCCGGCCAGGGCGCTGATCGCCGCGATCCCGTAGGGGTTCACGTTGTCGGTGGTGCTGAACGAGGTGGTCAGCCCGCCGCGAAGGACCAGATAGGTGAGGAGAGCCATCCCGCTGCCGGTCAGCGGCAGCGCCAGATACATGAGTGTCCAGCTCGAGTGCAGGTTCCGGTTGCCCACGTACCAGTAGAAGGAGCGCACGCTGTGGGCCAGTCCACCGAGCGCCCCGGCGGCGAGCACGATGATGAAGAGTTGTGTCTCGTCGGCCATGACGCCATGCCAACTGAACCAGTTCGAGGCGGTGTCGGAGCCGCCTGCCGGCACCGGGATCGGCCAGAACGCGACAAGTGTGTAGGCGGCGATTCCGGCGAGGGCGAAGAGGACGGCGGCGATCATGACGATCGCTGGCGCGGCGACGTACCCACCGCCAGGCCCCTCGGTGGCGGGTACGTCGCTGCTCTGATCTTGCTCTTCCATGGTGATCTCCTGTCTCAGACCCGCCAGAGCACGGCCGGGGGCTTGGGTTCGAGGCCTGCTACTTCTCGCATGCTCGGGTGAAAGACGTAGCCGGCGGGACTGTCGGGCAGTGTGAGACGTCCCATCCGGTCAAGGGAGAAGAAGATGTCGCCGCCCCGATCGCCGGCAAGGCCTAGCAGGCCGTTCTGCCACAAGATGGTGCCGACGTCGGGCGCTCCCAGAATCTCCCTGGCGCGTGTTCGCAGGTCGAGCATCTCCGAGACCGAGATTCTGGTGCCGCTGCACTCTTGCAGGATCCCGGTCAGCATTGCCGCTCGGTCGATCGCATACTCCTTGACCGACAGGTAGGAATCTGTGTACTCGTGGGCTGCCGCCCCCGCGGGGATCTCGTCCGAGACCATCTGGTTGGCCGCGACCGAGATCTGCTGCAAGCCGGAAAGTCGGGCGATGTTCTCGATCACCGCCTTGAACTCTGCCGACGTCAGCGAGCCGATGCCCGCCCGCTCGATGGCGGGACCGAGGACGTTTCCCAACAAGACGACGTCTCGAGGCAGGCACTGCGTGTGTCGGAGCGCGTAGGAGTAGAGATCCTCGGTATTGCCGAACCTGTTGGTTATCGACTTCAGGCCGGTCCATTCCTGCAGGTTGGCGGGCGGTGACGGCCTTCCTCGCCAGAGTGTCGGATCAAGCCGGGCGAGCTTGGCATCGACGAACGCTCGAGCAGCGTCGAATCCCCAGCTGAGCACGCGCATGTGAGGATCGCCGACGTAGCGCGAGGCGTGTTCACTGCGAAACACCGAGTACAGCACGAGGTCGCGGATCGAGATGACGATGTGGAGTCGGGCGCCGAGCCGGGAGTGACGAAGCAGCCTCATCACCTCGTAGAACAGCCCTTTCTGGCATCGCATCCAGTACATGGGGGCATTGGAGAACTCCTCGTCGATCGCATCGACGATCATGTAGAACGGTGGCGCCCCCTCGAGCAGGTAGCCGAGGTAACCCTCGAGATCGTCCCAAAGCGGGTTCTCCAGAGATCGCAGCAGGTCACGGCGGCTCGATGCCTCGTTGATCAGCGTGCGAATGGTCACGAAGGGGCTCCTGGGCCAGGTCGCCCCGCTCAGCAACGGTCCGAAGTAGCGCCGCAAGTGGGATTCCTGTTCCTCGCTGAGGACGTCCCTGATGTCGCGGTTGTGAAGCAGATGGGTGGCGACCGAGGACAGGATCGCCCGCCCCCAGAGCTGCTGCCAGATCTCGGTGAGGATCTTGTCGTCGAACCAGTGCGCGACTCGAATGACGTGCTCGGTGCTCATCAGCTCGGTCTGCTCTGTCTCAGCGACGGTCGCGGGCTCGCCATTGAGCAGACGGGTCGACGTGTTCACCTTCAGATCGGCCTTCAACTTCTTCAGGAAGAAGGTCTTGCCTGAGCCTTTGCGCCCGACGACGACCCGCACTCGCTCCTCACGGGATCTCGTGTAGGACGATCGCCGGAGCTCGCCGATCTCGACGAAGTCGGCGATGTTGGCACGGCTGCCATCTGGGTCGCCGAAGAAGCGAGCATCGCCTTGGTACCTGTCCAGGAAGCCGCCACCCGAGCCAGTCGGGTCGACCGGGCTGTGCTCGCTAGCCATGGAATGCGCTCCGTGCCGCCTGTGTTCGGACATATCGCACGACTCCTGACTGATCGGGGAAGAGAGTGAGGTCGTCGATGGTCATGTGCTCGAGGTCGACGAGCGCCTCTTCGAAGATTCGGGCGGGAAAGGTGTATGCGTGCAGGTACTGATGGAGCCCACGCTCTTGCATGAGGTCGACCAGGCAACCTTGAGCCTCGATGCTGAGGAACAGACCGCGCTGTGCCCTGAGGCGTGCATTCCACGGGCCCGCTCCGAGGCGCACGATGCTGATGTCTGCCGGGCCGGCGAGTCTGCGGTGGCTCGTATCCAGACGCCAGACACACGCCGTCGACTCCACCGACACCGTGCGAGAGACCTGATCCGACAAAGCGAAGTAGACCGCGACCATCGGGCTCGTGGTCCAGTCCAAGAGCGGTGTCGGCAGCCCCCAGTGCTGTCCCAACGCCCAGCGCTCCAGGTCCGCGGTGGGGACGAACTCCCCCACCGTGGCGAGCTTCTCGGCATAGAGGCTCTTCAACACATCCTGCATGTTTCGTCGGTCGGTCACGCCCTTTTCTTGGCAGAACCGCTCGAAGCTGGTCTTGATGCACCACTCGGCGTCGCCCATGCCCCTCCAGACGTGACTGCTGGAGGCCTCACGGAACAGGAGGTCGCGAAGCTCGGGCCAGGTCTCCACGAAACGTGAATCGACGTTCCTATACGTACCCAACGGAAATCTCCTCCCAGGTCGGAGTGAGCTTGCACTCCTCGGCCAGCACCGGATTCCAGCCGGCCAGCGTCCACGCTGGTCCGAGCCGGTCGCTGTAGGTCCGCGAATACAGCCACCTGTTGCCCTCGACGCGCGCGACGAGACGGGAACGCCAGAGCGCCTCGAGGATGAGGAACCGGAGACTGTCGGGGAATGCCTCGAGCATGCGGGCCGCCTCGCTCGGGGTGAAGGTGTCCTTGTCCATGGCCGAGATGGAGGTGATGAGCTGACGGCGCAGCTGGTCCTGCTCGTCGTTCGTCTCGACAGAGGGCTGTCGTGCAAAGCCCCTCGAGACGGACAGGGATCTCAGGTCACTCACGGTGTTGTGGGCAAGCGCGTTCAAGATGTCGATGGCCGTCGACGAGATCCCCTCCTCGAACTCGTCGGCAGTCAGCTGGCGGCCGACGAAGTCACGCTTCTCACATAGCACCCCGGCCAGCTTGTCAACGTCTCCGGCGACCAAGGATGTGTGCTGAAGCAGCTGGTCGATCCGGCGCTGAGCGGAGGACCGGACTTGGCCATCCTGACCCACGGGGCGGACGAGCCACCTCATCGTGCGCGGCCTGCCGTCGGATCCCCTGAGTCGTTGAAGAAAGAGCCTCTCGAGCGACCCCAGATCCCAGACGATCTCCTTGATGCATGCGGCCGTGCTGAGGTTGGGGACACCGTTCTTCCTGAGGAAGTCGAGGGTGCTGCGTCGAACGGCCGCGAGCAGCCGAACGTTGCGCGGGATCCAGCGCTGGCGGTCGTTGTGGGCGATGAGAGCCACGAGCCCGCCTTGGACCTCGGCCATCTCGCTGGGGTGGTTGTCGAAGTAGTTGTCGAGGTGGTCGATGATGATGACCACTGGCGGGAGCAGCGGCGCGAGATCTCCGGTCACCCGCTCTGCCCGCAGCCAGTCTGCCTCCTTCCCGTTGGTGAGCTCGCTTCCGGACGCTGAACGCAGACCGCTGGAGAGCTCGGTCATGACGGTGTACGGATGACGAACCGAGTGCGGGTCGCCGAGCGGCAGGGTCGTCATGACCGATCGGAGCCGCTGTCGGTCCTCCTCGTCGAGGAGGTGCTGATGCACGTTGGCGAATGACAGGTAGCTGCCGACGATCAGGATTCGCCACACGTTCTCCCAGTGCGACACGTCGATCGTGGGCCTGCTCAGACGTCGCCAGACGTCCGTCCGCGGTGTCGACGGCGGTTGCATGAGCTGCCACTCCGATGGCACCCGGGAGGCGACCTCAGACAGCAATCGGCTCTTGCCGCTGCACGCTGCACCGACTACCACGAGGTTGTGCACTTGGGCCGAGGATCCTCGGATGTCTGCACCGGCCCGTGACGGGCCCGGCTCCACCCAGACCGGTTCGTCCGAAGGCTCGTCGATGCCAGACATCTCATCGGCCCTCCGGTCGGGGCGGACATGGCCGTGAGTGCTGTCCACCGGGAAGAGGCAGACAGCAGGTCGACCATACGATCGCTCGGGTACGACATGGGCTCACGACCGACGGACCGCTCAGCTCGGGATCTGATACGTCACGAACATTTCGGTCCCACCTTCTCGATGTCGACGATGCGGTTCGGCGAGGTCACCAGACAGCGCAGCCTGGGGGTAGCGGGGGCGTAGCAGCGGCCGACCCCTGCGCTCCTGGCCGGCACCAGGCTGCATATAGTCACTTCGACGGCTCCGCCAGCTCGGACGCGGCAATGGGGCCATCGATCCAGCGAGTGGGAGACCTGCATGTCCGAAGCACCCGAACTGCCGAACGCATCTGAGCTCACGCTCGAGGAGAAGGCGTCGCTGACCAGCGGACGCGACTTCTGGACGCTGAAGGGCATCGACCGGTTCGGCATTCCGCCGATCATGGTGACCGACGGCCCGCACGGCCTGCGCAAGCAGACCGGCGGATCCGATCACCTCGGACTCGCCGGCAGTGTGCCCGCCACCTGCTTCCCGCCGGCCGTAGGGCTGTCCGCGACTTTCGACCCCGAGCTGGCGGCCCGGGTCGGTGAGGCACTCGGCGTCGAGTCCGCGATCGAGGACGTCGCGGTGATCCTCGGACCCGGCATCAACATCAAGCGGTCCCCGCTGTGCGGCCGGAACTTCGAATACATGTCGGAGGATCCGATCGTCTCCGGTGTGATGGGCGTCGGGCTGGTACGCGGCATCCAGTCGAAGGGGGTCGGCTCCTCCCTGAAGCACTTCGCCGCGAACAATCAGGAGACCGAGCGGATGCGGGCATCGTCCGACATCGATCCGCGGCCGCTGCATGAGATCTATCTGCGCGGCTTCCACCGGGTGGTCACCGAGACCCAGCCGTGGACGGTGATGTGCTCCTACAACCGGCTCAATGGTGTCTACACCTCCGAGGATCCGTGGCTGCTGACCGATCTGCTGCGCGGTGATTGGGGCTTCGAAGGTCTGGTCGTCTCCGACTGGGGTGCCGTCAACGATCGCGTCGTCGGCCTGCCTGCCGGCCTCGATCTGGAGATGCCCGCGAGCAACGGACGTACCGATGCTCAGCTGGTCACCGCAGTCCGCGACGGTCGACTCGACGAGAAGTACCTCGACATCGCCGCCGACCGGGTGCTCGACCTGATCCGGAAATCACTGGCCCGCCCGGCGGTCGACGGGCCGTTGGACGTCGATGCGCATCACGCGCTGGCTCGCGAGGTCGCCGGCCGCTCGATCGTGCTGCTGAAGAATGACGGCGGCGTCTTGCCGCTCAGCCCCTCGACCAAGGTCGCCGTGATCGGCGCCTTCGCCGAGACGCCGCGCTTCCAGGGTGCCGGCTCGTCCCAGATCAACCCGACCCGGCTCGACACCGGCCTGGCCGAGATCCGCGCACTGGCCGACGGCGAGGTCGCGTACGCCCCGGGCTTCACGATCGACGGCTCCGGGGACGCCGCGGCACTGCGTACGGAGGCCGTCGAGGTGGCCGGCGCTGCCGAGAAGGTCGTGCTGTTCCTGGGTGTCCCGGCAGCGGAGGAGTCGGAGGGCTTCGATCGCGAGCACATCGATCTGCCGGCAGCTCAGCTGGAGCTGCTGGATGCCGTGCGCGCCGCCAACCCGAACGTCGTCGTGGTGCTGTCCAACGGCGGCGTGGTGGCACTCCCCTTCGCCGACGAGGTGCCGGCGATCCTCGAAACCTGGCTGCTCGGCCAGGCCGGTGGCGGCGGCACCGCCGATGTCCTCTACGGGGTGGTGAACCCGTCCGGGAAGCTGGCCGAGACCATTCCGCTGCGGTTGGAGGACAACCCCTCGTACGGCAACTTCCCCGGTGAGTTCCTGCACGTGCGTTATGGCGAAGGCCTGCTGGTGGGCTACCGCTGGTATGACGCCAAGGGTCTGGACGTCCGCTACCCCTTCGGCCACGGTCTGTCGTACACGACGTTCGAGTTCGGCGACGCGTCCGCCTCGGTCAATGCCGACGGCGACATCGAGGTGTCGGTACCGGTGACCAACACCGGTACGGTCGCCGGACGCGAGGTCGTGCAGGCGTACTTCTCGCTGCCGGGCTCCTCGATCTCCCGCCCGCCGCGCGAGCTGAAGGCCTTCCAGAGCGTGGCGATCGAGCCGGGCGAGACCGCGACCGTCACCTTGGTGGCGCGCCGCGACGACTTGGCCTATTGGGATCTCCGCGTCGACGGCTGGATCGTCGAGAGCGGCACCTACACCGTCGAGGTCGGCGCCTCCAGCCGTGACCTGCGGACGAGCACCACCGTCGAGATCGCCGGCGACGAGCCTGACTTCCCGCTGAGCCTGAACTCCAGCTACGACGAGGTCTTCGCTCATCCGGTGGTGGGACCGACCATGGCGGCAGCGTGCAAGGCAGCACTCGCCGGCGACGACGAGAACCTGCTGAACATGATCGGCAGTGTGCCGGTCAACCGGCTGGACGGTTTCCCGCTGCCGCGCGCCAAGGTGCTGGAAATCCTCGCCGAAGTCGGTGTGACCGAGTAGTCGTCAGGCCAGGCGGTCGATGCGGCGGTGGAACCGCATGCCGCTCAGCCCACCGAGGACGGCTCCAACCAAGGCGACGGCCAAGACCAATAGCGCGGTGAGAATCCCTGCCGCGGTCAGTTCCTCAGCCGTGAGCGGGATCTGCGGCCCGCCATTGAGGTAACGCGTGGCATCGTGCTGGCTGCCGGTGATCAAGGTCAAGGCCGCGACGACGACAGCGGCGACGATCGCCCACAGCCACACGCCGACGCCTTGCCGGGCTCCGTTGAAACGAGCCATGCGACCCGCGACGTAGCCGCCGCAGAAGTAGGCGACGAAGGTGACGGCCAACAACACGACTGCACTGACGATCCCCAGCGTGCCTGCGCTGCCAGTGACCTGGTCGGGGTTCAGATTGGTGCTCAGTCCGATGCCTGCGCCGACGGAGGCAAGCAGCGCGATCATCAGCACGCCTGCCCCGGCTGCGGCCAGCCAGCCGAAGAAGCTGGCTCCGATCTTCAGCCCGCCGAATCGATCCCGCTGACGCTGCAGGGTCGATCGTTCGTCCCGGTCACCGACCACGTAGGTGCGGTCGGTGTCAGGTGCCGGAGCGACTGGAGCAGCCGGATCGGCCGAGTGCTCCCGCTCCCGTCGCGCCTCGGTGTTGCCATGTACAGGGCCTGAAGTGCTCATTTGTGGCTCCTCCTCACGAGGATCGTGATCTGAGGCGACCGAGACCGTTCTGTCGAACGTCCTGCGTCGCGCCCTTCGGCACATGTTCGGTTCGCCTGTTCTTGTGATGCCCCGCTGAGAGGGAAACCAAACCGGCCGTCTCGACTTGTCAGGGTGCTGGATCGGCAGCACAGTGACTCCATGACCAGGGATCGGACGACCAGGGACCCCGTGACCACGCTGGTCACCGCGCCCGGCGACGCGAGCTGAGCCCAGGATGCGGTATGGCGCGCACCTGCCGCTCATCGACTTCGACGGTCGAGGCTGGCCGCTGCCGACGCTGACCGGGTACGTCCGAACCGCCGCGGGACTCGGCCTCTCGGCACTGGCGGCAAATGATCACCTGGTGTTCCAGCGCCCGTGGCTGGACGGGATCGTGGCGCTGGCCAGCATCGTCGAGGCCAGCGGCGACCTGGAGTTGGCCACCACCGCAGTGCTCCCGGTGGTCCGCGGCACCGCGACTGTCGCCAGTTCGGCGGCTGCCCTGGACGCACTCTCCGGCGGACGGCTGCGGCTCGGGCTCGCTCCGGGTTCGTCGCCGGCGGACTTCGCCGCAGTCGGGGTGCCCTTCGATCAGCGATGGTCCCGGTTCGACGACGCGGTCGTCGCGCTCCGACGGGAGCGCCCGGAGCGTCCGCTCTGGGTGGCGAGCTGGGGTTCACCAGCGGGCCTGCGCCGCGTGGCCAGGCTCGGTGACGGCTGGCTCGCCTCCGCGTACAACACCTCGCCCGAGCAGGTGGTCAGCGGACTGCAGGTCTTGAGCGACGAGCTCACCCGGCTCCGCAGGGAGGACCGGAGACTCCCCTGCACGGTCGCGACGATGTGGCTCCACATCACCGGCAGCCGGACCGAGCGCGAGTCGACCCTCGAGCTGCTCGCCGGCATGCTCGGCCGGTCCGGGGAGGACCTGGCAGGCCGAGTGCTGGTGGGCGCGCCCGAGCAGTGCGCTGGTCTGGTACGCGCCTACGCCGAGGCCGGCGTCGATCTGCTCTGTCTGTGGCCGATCGTCGAGCCGGAACGCCAGCTCGAGCGCTTCATGACGCAGGTGGCGCCACTCGTCTAGCCTCACTCGTCTGGGACCCCGCTCGCCGGTGGACTCCTTCGCCTTGGTCAGTGCGGCGATCCGGTGGCCGACGCAGCCGCGCCGTGACGTCGATCAGGATGTCCGTCATCGCCCGGACCTGCGGCAGCACGGGCTCACCCGGCAACCGGGCGACACTGATCCGGCGGGCCGGAGCCGTCGGGAGCTCGCGGACGACGATGCCCGGCAACGGGTGCGCCGCGGCCAGACCCGGCACCACCGCCACCCCGAGGCCGGCGGCGACGAAGGCTTGCACGGCGCGGTAGTCGTCGGTGGCCAGGATCGTCCTCGGCTCGAAACCGGCCGTACGGCAGGCCTGCTGCACGATTCGGAACCAGGTGCTGCCCGTCCGCCCGCCGATCCACGACTCCCCGGCGAGCGCCCGCAGCGGCAGGCTCGCTGCGCCCGAGGCATGTCGATGACCGGCTGGCAGTAGAGCGCGGTAGTGGTCATCGAAGAGGGTGACGTGCGACAGCCCTCCGAGCACCTTCCCTGGCAGCCCCGGGTGGTGGTCGAACACCACCGCCAGATCGAGCTCGCCGCTCTCCAGCCTCGGCACGAGTCCCTGCATGTGCTCGTCGACCACGGTGAGCTGCAGTCCCGGACGCTGCTCGCGCAGCTTGACCAACGCCTCGCCGACGAACGACACCAGCGCCGTCGGGAAGCTCCCGAGCCGCAGCCGCCCCGCGAGCCGGCCACCGATCTCCCCCAGCGTCTGTTCCGCGCCGTCGAGCTGGGTGAGCATCACCGTGCCGTAGCGCACCAGCGCGGCGCCCGCCTCGGTCAGCTCGAGCGGACGGGTCCCGCGCTGCACCAGCGGCAGCCCGACCACGCCTTCCAACGCACCGATGTGCTGGCTGGCCGCCGACTGCGTCATCCCGAGCGCGCGGGCCGCCGCGGCGAACGACCCGGAGTCGGCCACCTGGCAGAGCACCCGGATCGCCCTGACCTGACCTATTAGCAACACTGTCGATCCTCAAGGAAACGGTATTGATACTGATACTGCCAGGTGATTCGCTCCGGTGCATCCACCGAAGGAAAGGGCAGCATCATGACCGACACGATCAGCGACACAGGGATCAACGACGCGGCGACCAACGACCCGGGGACCGACGACGTCGGGACCGGCAATGCGGGCCAGGCAGAGATCGACACCGACAAGCTGATGGCTTTCGTCCTCCGCGCCGTCGACGAAGTGGGCGCCACCCTCAACTGCGCCCTGGTCACGATGGGCGATCAGCTGGGCTACTACCGCGACCTCGCCGAGCACGGGCCGACGACGGCGGCCGAGTTGGCTGCGCGCACCGAGACCCCGCTCCCGTACGCGCGGGAGTGGCTCAGCGCCCAGTCCGCCGGGCAGTATCTCGGCTACGACCCGGAGACTCAGCGCTTCAACCTGCCACCGGAGTTGGCCGTGGCCTTGACCGACGAGTCGAGCCCTGCCTTCTTGCCCGGCTTCTTCCAGATCGCACTCGGCACTGCCCGAGACGCTGACAAGGTCATCGCCGCGGCTCGCGATGCGCAGGGCGTCGGCTGGCACCAGCACCATGTCGACGTGCATGTCGGCTGCGAGCGGTTCTTCCGACCGGGTTATGCCGCCAATCTGGTCAGCGCCTGGCTACCGGCCCTCGACGACGTGGTCGACAAGCTCGAGATCGGTACGACGGTCGCCGACGTCGGCTGCGGCCACGGTTCGTCGACGATCCTGATGGCCCAGGAATACGGCCGCTCACGATTCGTCGGCTCCGACTACCACGCCGCCTCGATCGAGGTGGCCCGGGAACGGGCCGAGGCGGCCGGTGCGGGCGGCAATGTGAGCTTCGAGGTCGCCTCCGCCGCCGAGTTCAGCGGCAGCGGCTATCAGCTGGTGACGATGTTCGACTGCCTGCATGACATGGGCGATCCGCTCGGTGCGGCCCAACACGTACGCGAGGTGATCGCGCCCGACGGCACCTGGATGGTTGTCGAGCCCGCCGCCGGAGACCAGATCGAGGACAACCTCAACCCGATCGGTCGCGCCTACTACGGGTTCTCGACCCTGCTCTGCACCCCGGCATCCCTCTCTCAGCCCGGCGCCGCGGCGCTCGGCACCCAGGCCGGACCCGCCCGGATCCGGGACCTGACCGCTCAGGCCGGATTCACCCGCTTCCGGATCGCGGCTCAGACGCCGTTCAACAACGTCTTCGAGATCCGACCCTGATCAGGTCGCCGGCTCCTACCGCACCATGAGTCGACCAATGGCATCCTGAGCCCTCTGATCAGACTCGTGCGTCGCAGTCTCGCTGGGCTCGAGCACGACCACACCCGCCTCACTACTCGATCTCGATCCGCGACGCCGGGCATGCCTGTGGCCACGGCTTGGGCGCCGCGTACGGCGACCGGCAGCAGGACACGTCGTCTCGCCCGGCGGGCAGGCCACGTCATAAACACCTGGATCAGGGCTCAGGAGGCCGCGTTCGGTTGGACAAGACGGACTATATCGCCAGTTTCCACTAGCAGATACCACAAGTTTGCCGCGTTAGAGTACAAGTCGGATTCAAATTTCTGAAGCTTTGCGTTGTAGGAGGAGTCTACTTGCGAGGACAGCGCTTGGCAGCCTTCTAGGATCTGGCTTGCGTACAGCGATATGTCCTGAGCATAGGACTTGATGTTCCCATAGTCGTATGCTTGGTCGACTGGGGGCTTGGGAAGCTGCTTGTAGCTATTTTCGGTCATGGCTTCTCCGATGTTTGGTTTGCACGCGATGCTTCTCGCAATCACGCGCCGGAATTTAGGTACACACAGCTCGAACCGTGTTCGACCCGACGTCGGAGCCGATTCGATTCGCCAGTCCGTATCTCTCGAACTGGCTTCACATACTCGAACCGAACCAGCTAGCCACGAGCGGAGAACTCAGGTGAACATCACCCAGGCGATGCCTGTTGCGTCGGGACCATCATTGGTGAATTCGACAAGAAAGCTACCGTTACTTTGAGGCATGCCCAGTGATATCCGGATCTGATCGTTGCCCTCTACCTGGAATCCCGCCCCGATCGCCGGGCCGTATCCATTGAGGAACGCCAGCTTACTCCCGTGAGGAAAAGCGAAATCCTTCCAGCATCCGACACCAGGCCAGGAGGAAGAAGCCGAAATCACCGCCTCCTGCTCGTCGCGAGGACCCAACTCGAATACAGGCACATCCTTCAACCCAGTACTCGTCGTCTCTTGACTCATGACACAACACCTCCGAACACCCCGAGGCTCCATAGGACAGCGCCGCTCTCCGCGGACCCCAAAGATGCTCGCCATTCTGCGTGCTCCCGCGACGACTCTGCGACGCTACCGCAACTCATCCCGCGGTGACAAGATACTGACGCGCCTCGCAAGATTTGAGGTCGTCACCGGCCGGGCTTGCCCTCATGGAAGGCAAGGTTCGACCTTGCCGGCGGATCGAGAAGGAGCAGATGCAGCCAAATTCGCTCGTTTGACCTGTGTTTGCTCCTTCTCGAGGGTCGCTTCTCCTTTTCGGTGAACGGCGAGAGCACGAACAGCGGACAAACCCGAGCAAAGCGGGCCGAGGCCCCGATCAGCTGGACATGGTCAGGGCTGGACGACCACGCGGCCCATGGTGGGGTTGGCTTCGACCTCGGCATAGCCGGCAACGAAGTCCGTGAGCCCGAACGTGGCGGCGACAGAAGGGACGAATCGTCCGTCGGTCAGCCGAGGCTCGAAGTAGGCGATTGCCTCGCTGCGTTTGACCGAGTCGGCGACGACCTGCCCGACCGTATAGCCGCGGACCGTCAGGGCACGCCCGATCACCAATTCCTGCGGGAACCGTCCCGCCTCGCCGGCGAGGATGCCGTACGCGATGATCGTCCCGCCGGATGCCGACGCAGCCGCCGCCTGGGTCAAGAAGTCCCCGCCGATGGGGTCGAAGGTGACGTCAGCACCCCGACCATCGGTGATCTCCCTGACCCGCGCGACGTACTCCTCGCTGTCGGTCACGATCACATGATCGGCACCCTTCGCACGGAGCTCGTCCGCCTTGCTCACGGAGCGCGTGGTGGCGATCGAGACCGCACCGGCATCCCGCACGATCTGCAGCGCGGCCGCCCCTACTGCCGACGAGGCGGCCGGCAGGGCCACCACATCACCTTCCTGGACGGCACCGACCAGACCATACGCAGTGCCGTACGGCACCCAGAACGCCGCCGCCTGCGCCGGGGTCAGACTGGCGGGGTGCCGCGCCAGCACTGGGACGATGCCTCCCGCATCCCGATCCTGAACATCGTCTTCGATGGGCTTCGACCGTCAGCCCGCACATCGGAGCCCTGACCGAGAGACGCCCTGGCAGCACGGATCTGCTCGATCTTGTCGGCCTCGCACCATCTACAGACCGAGCAGGACCGACAAACCCGAGCAGATCCGGCCTCCCGGGGGGAGGGGAGGAACGAGAGGCCGGACCGCCAACGGTGTGGGTTCAGACGCGTCGCGCGGTCACCAGAAGGTATTCCCAGGGCATGACCCCGTCCTCCAGGAACCGCTCGCCCAGGGCGGCCAGCTCGGCATCCAGCGCCGAGACCAACGCCGGGTCGTCGGCGTTGAACCGGTAGACCGCGATGGTCGGCCCGTAGTTGCGCTTCATGAAGTCGCGGAACTCGGCGCCGTCGGCGAAACGGTCGACCGGCAGGACGCGCTGGTGCGCGACCAGATCGCTCACCCGATCCCCGAAGAGGGCCCGGACGTGATCGGCCCGTCCCCACAACGGGGCCGGCGAAGCACCGGGCGGAGGCGGCGGCGCGTACGGCTTCATGACCGCGAAGAGCTGGCCGATGAAGCCCTCCGGAGTCCAGCTCAGGACACCGACGGCGCCACCCGGCCGGCACACCCGGACCAGTTCGTCGGCGGCCTGCTGGTGGTGCGGAGCGAACATCACCCCGATGGTCGACAGCACCACGTCGAACTCGCCGTCCGGATACGGCAGCCCCTCGGCGTCCGCGGTCTGCCAGGTGATCGACAGGCCCTCATCCGCCGCCTCGGCCCGGCCGATGTCGATCAGCTCCGGGGTGAGATCGGTCGCGGTCACAATAGCCCCGCGGTGAGCGGCGGGCAGTGCTGCCGTCCCGGTGCCGGCGGCGACATCGAGGACGCGTTGACCGGGCTGGATGTCCAGCGCGTCGACGAGGACTCCGCCAAGCGACCCGACGACCTCGCGTACGACAGCGTGGTAGCTGCCGCTGGCCCACATGGCCGCGTGCTTGGCTTTGAGCGCTTGGTCCTCGGGCGTGCCGATGATCGAGGTGTCACTCGTGTTGACGGTGATGCTCACGGTTCTCTCCGTTCGGTTGGTTGACGATCACCACCGTACGAACGCAGCACCCCGCCGGACATCGGCGTCAGCGCGTAACTTCGGCGCCTCGCCACACAAGGCTGATGGCGGCTGACGCGTAGCCGAGAACCGTGATCAGGCGCGGGAGAGGAGTCGCCCGACGGCAGCGGCGCGGGCACTACGTCCTTGCAGACCGAGCTTGGCGTACGTGTTCTGCAGGTGCCGCTCGACCGTCCGCACCGACAGCACCAATTCCGCCGCGATCGCGTCATTGTCGAGTCCCCGCGCCGCCAGCGAGAGGATGTCCAACTCACGCGGCGAGAGCTCCGCCAAGGCCGAAACGGGAACCGGCGAGACCGCCGGAGCCAGCGACCGATCGGGCGCCAGGAAGCTGGTGATCTCGCGCAGGAACACGGGCCAGGCCGGCTCGTCGGCCAGCAGAATGTGGTTGTCGCTCTCCAGCGCCACCAACCGCGCGCCGCGGATGCCGGTCGCCAGCGCGCGACACTCCTGGAACTCGATCATCTGATCGCCGCGACAGTGCAGCACCAAGGTCGGCAGGTCGAGTTCGACCATCCGATGGCTCGAATCGATCGCCTGACGCTGCGCCCGGGCCAGCACCGCGGTCTCGGCATCGACCGACATCCGCTGCAGATCGTCCAGCCAGCGCATCTGCTCCTCGGTCCCGCCCGGGATCATCATACTGCTGAACACCCGCCGGAACTCCGACGTGGGGCGGGCCCAGCCCACCTTGATCATGGCCTGGAAGGCGGCATACAGCTCGAGTTCCTCCGGCGTGGCCGCGGCCTGAGCGCCGGGATAGCTCCCGTAGAACGCCAGCCGGGTCAGCCGTTCCGGATGTCGCGCGGCATACTCGATCGCGACCGGCCCGCCCTGAGCCATCGCCAACAACGCGAACCGCTCGAACCGGCATCGTCCGCGACCGCTGCCAGGTCGGCGACCCGGGCCTCCAGACTGTGATCGGTGACGCCCCGATCCGACAGGCCGTGACCGCGTTCGTCGTATCTGATCACGGTCGCGATCCGACCGAGCTCGACCAGGAAGTGCCGCCACACCGGACTCTGCCAATCGAACTGCAGGTGGCTCAACCAACAGGCATCGATCAGCAGCGGCGGACCCGAGCCGTGCACCGCGTACGCGATCCCCACGCCATCGGCCGAGCGGGCGAAGCGGATGTCCTGCATCGCGTCCGATCCCCCGGTCACCACCAGACGATCGTAGATCGCCGGAGCGTCACTCCGACAGCAGATTTCTCGATCCCGCATGCGTGCTGACTGCTTACGTCCGTTCAGCCGAACCGTTGCGCCGTCGCGCACCATGTGGTCTGTTGCCCCAGGAGTTGGACGTCAAGGGCCATCCATCGAGCACAAGGTCATCCATCCCGCCGAGCATCCCTCATCAGCTCGGGGCGAGCTCGCCGAAGCGATAGGCGGCCGTGACTCCCCCGTCCATCAAGAAGTCACTACCGGTGATGAAACCCCCATCGGGCCCGAGGAGCAACGCTCCGACCGTACCGACCTCGTCTGGCGTGGCCGCCCGCCCGACCGGACACAGCTGGATCATCCGCTGATAGCCCTCTGCCCGAGGCCCGCTGAGTTCGTCACGGGCCAATGGTGTGATCACGATCCCCGGACTGATCGTGTTGACCCGGGCACCACGCCTCCCCCACCGCAGCGCCTCCGCCATCACGCGTAGTGAGTTGCCTCGCTTGGAGAGCTGATAGGCGTGCAGCGAGTCGGTCACCAGGTCAGGCTGCAGCATGGGCAGGGCCAGCAGTTGCTCGGTCGGCGTCAACGCCAGTGCGCGATCCTGCTCCGCGGTCAACGCACCCAGCCGATGCCCCGACTGCGATGCGATCACCACCCCGGCACCACCCGGCGCGACGACACCGCCGAACACCTCCAGCACCAGCGCTGTGCCGTACAGATCGACCCGCAGGATCGTCCCAGGAGAGGCCTGACTCGGCGAGACACCAGCCGCATGGATCAGACCCGTGATGTCACCCAGACCCGTAGCCACCTCGACCAGGGCCTCCACCGACTCCCGTGACGAGACGTCGACAGCCGTGGTGGTGACCTCGAAGCCGGCGTCAAGCAATACCTCGGCTGCTCGATCAGCATTCTCCGTACGCAGATCCGCCAGCAGCAATCGCTTGCCCGCACCGATCCGGCGCGCAATCGCCAGACCGATCGAACCGGCACCGACAACGACCACAACCTCAGCCACGAGCGTTCCCGTCAGCCAGGTCGGACAGACTCTGCGGATACTCGGCGTCGGCGAGGTGCTCGGCCCACTCGGTCTCCGGACCGTCCTGGCCCTCCGCCAAGCTCTCCCACATGGCCAGGTGCGCCATGAAGTGCTCCGGCGCCGCGCCATGCCAGTGCCACTCGCCCGGCGGGGTGTAGACCGTGTCGCCCGCCCGAATCACGATGATGTCGCCGTCCCGGGACTGCACCAGACCGAGGCCGTCGACCACGTGCAGGGTCTGTCCGTTGGCGTGCCGATGCCACGCCGTGTGCGCACCCGGGGAGAAGCGGACCAGGTTGACTCGCAATCGGGACGGGAGCACACCCGCGGCAATCACGTCGAACCAGACGTCGCCGCTGAACAACTCGGCTGGGCCTTTGGTGCTGGCGGTCTTGGGTAGCAGATTCACGGTTCCTCTCCTCTACTGCTCATGGGGCATCTCGTCACTGGGCATCTCGAGTCTGCGCTCAGAAGTCGTACGCAACCAGGCCCTGGCAGGACCCCCGACAACCAGGGGTGACCCAGTCCTCCGCGCTGTGGTCTGCTGCCGCCAAACGCCGCCGCGGCTCGGTTTGAACCAGTCCGTGTCACTACACTTCCCGCTCGTGAAACCAGCCCTCCGCCGTGTCGCGGTCTTCTGTGCATCAAGCGACGGGACCGATCCGAAACTCGCCGAGTTCTCGTACGGGATCGGCCGCGGACTCGCCGAACGCGGTATCGGGCTGGTGTACGGAGCCGGCAGCCAGGGACTGATGCGCCAGGTGTCCCAGGGTGCCCTGGATGCCGGCGGCGAGGTGATCGGAGTGATCCCCCGGTCGATGGTCGACCGCGAGTGGGGGCGCGCCGATATCACCGAGCTGCATGTCGTCGAGACCATGCATGAACGCAAGGCGATGATGGCGCAATACGCCGATGCGTTCCTCTGCCTCCCTGGTGGTCTGGGCACGTTGGAGGAGATCTTCGAGGTCTGGAGTTGGCGCCAGATCGGATTCAACGACGACCCCGTCTGCTTCTTGAACGTCGCCGGCTTCTGGACTCCCCTGCTGGAGGCCCTCGACGGCCTGGTGGCCGCAGGATTCGTCCGTCGTGAGGTTCTCGACGACCTCGTGGTCGCCGAGAACCTCGACGATGCACTGGCCGGTCTCGGCGCCCGGGTCAGCGCCGCCCTCGAGAGCGAGCTACCCGCCCAGCGATAGTAGTGAGTAGTGGCGTCGGCGTGGACAGCGTAGGCTTCTCGGGTCCGTGCAACACGAACGAGGAGGTGAGACCCATGAACGAAACGACGTCGGTGCTCCCCTCTGGAGTCACGGTCGGGCGATAGGTCGTCCGGGAGCGCCGTCCCAAGCGCACTCCCGAAAGGCACGACCATGCATCTCAATTTCACTTCCGAGCCGCGTCTGGCCGATGGCGTCATCGAACGCGATTTCACTCTCGGCGAGATTCCGGGCATCTTGTGGACGCCCGAGTCCATCTCGACACCCGTCCCGCTGATCCTGCTCGGCCATCCCGGCGGCCTGACCACGATGCACGCCCGTCTGGCAGCCCGAGCCCGGCGCGCCGCCGCGGACGGCTTCGCTGCAGCGACCATCGAACTGCCCGGAAGCGGGGGCCGACCGAAGCTGGCCGCCGTCGACGAAGCCCGCACCGACCTGCGCCGCGCACTGGGTGCCGGAGAACCAGTCAACCCGGAGATCATCGACCGGCTCATCCTGCCGCTGGTCGAGCAGGCAGTCCCAGAATGGCAGGTCGCCCTGGATGCCCTCCTCACGCTGCCGGAGATCGGCGGCCCGGTCGGGTACTCGGGAGGGGTGATCTCCATCGGCGTACGGCTGGCCCTGGTCGAGCCGCGCATTGCGGCCGCGGGACTGTTCGCCGGGAGTTTTGTGCCCCGCGCCATCTTCGACGAGGCCCGCCAGATCACGATTCCGCTGCACGTCCTGCTGCAATGGGACGACGAGTGGAACGACAGGCAGGCGGCCCTGGACCTGTTCGACGCCTTCGGCTCCCGAGAGAAGAGCCTGCACGCCAACATGGGCGGGCATACCGGCGTCCCGGCGCACGCGGGAGAAGACGCCGCCGGGTTCTTCGCCCGGCATCTGAGGTAAGAGGCGCGGACGTTTGGCGCCGGCGGGCCAGAGACGACCAGCGGTCGGACGTGATCTGCGGACGTTTGGCGCCGGCGGGCCAGAGACGACCGAAACAGGTCCTGTGAGGCGTCCTCGATGCAATCCAGTGCCGCCAGTACGGTTCTCTCAGGTTGAGTCGCGACACTATGTTGGGCGGGGACATCGATGAGAGCTTTCGTTGTTCGATCCTTCGGCACCAAGAAAGGCATCGACTTCGATCGGGTTCACCGCGAGTTGATCGGGCCGGCACTGGACCGGATAGGTGCGGGCGGTGGTACGACCGGCGAGGTCATCGAAGCCGGCAACATTCGCGAGGACATGTTCGAGCAGCTCATCTCGGCGGATCTCGTGGTGGCAGATGTTTCCATCCACAACGCGAACGTCTTCTACGAGTTGGGCATTCGACATGCGGTCCGGGATCGCGCGACCGTGCTGATCCGCGCCTCCGTCGACGAGGTTCCGTTCGACCTGCGCACCGACCGGTATCTGTCCTACGACCCGGCCGCACCCGGTGAGGCGAAAGAACAGCTGGTTCGAGCGTTGAACGCCACCTTGATGGGTGAGCGGATCGACAGCCCAGTCTTCTCCCTGCTCGGGCGTTTCGTGGCCACCAACCATTCGGCGCTCATCGCCGTGCCCCGGACCTTCCAAGAAGATGTGGCATCGGCGACCAGCTCCGGCCGCGCCGGGGCACTGCGACTCATCGCCGAGGAGGTCGACGGCCTTCGGTTCGAGGAACCAGCGCTGCGGCTCGTAGCCACGGCACTGCAACGCGTCGGTGACAACCACGGCGCACGGCCCGTCTGGGAACGGCTACGTGCCTTTCGCGTCGACGACCTCGAAGCCAACGAGGCCTTGGCCAACATCTACCGCCGCCTCGGCGATGGATCCGGCGCCGACGATCTCGCTGTCGCCTCCGACCAGGCCATCGATCGGGCGTTGTCGAACCACTCGGTGAAGAACCGTCCCTTGGCCGAGCTGTCGGCGCTGCGCGGCAGCCTCAGCAAGCTTCGCTGGGAGGCCCAGTGGCGGCAGGTGCCCCAAGATCAGCAAGACCGCGAGGCGCTGCGGTCGCGAGAACTGGATGCTGCGCTACGCCTGTACTCCCGCGGATTCAAAGAGGATCTCAACCACTACTACTCCGGCCTCAACGCCTTGGCCCTGGTGGAGATCGCCGTCGCCCTCGCCGACCGATTCCCCGATGAGTGGCGATATCACGCCACCAGCGACGAAGTGGCCGATCTGCGACTCAAGGAGCTACGCCAAGACTCCACGATGCTGCGCGTGTCAGTGGGTGCCGCCATCGAAGCGACTCGTCAACGATTGGACCGAGACTCCGCCGTCGATCCATGGCTCGGTGTCAGCTTTGCGGAGCTCTTGTTGTTGAGAGGCGAGGATCCCGAGCGGGTCGCGAACGCGTACGCGACACTTGCCAGCCCGGTGTTCGGGCCCAGTGAGCGAGCGAGCATTCGCCGCCAGCTGGATATCTACCGGGACCTGAAGGTCCACACCGAGCAGGTGGAACGCGTCTTCCAGCGCAACAACGCGCTGCTCAATCAGACCCAGCAGAAGCAGACGCATCCCATCGTGTTCGTGGGCGACATCGTCGACAACAACCGGATTCCAACACCGTGGTTCCCCGCCGACAAGGTGGACGCGGCCAAGGCCGCGATCAAGGAGAGGGTGCAGGAGGTGCTGGATGCGGGCACGGCCAACGGTGATCAGTTCATCGGCATCGCCGGCGTGTCCGACGGTGGCGACCTGCTCTTCCACGAAGTCTGCCATGAGCTCGAGATCCCGACCGATGTCATGCTCCCGCTCCCCAAACGTGACTACCTGGCCACGGTGCAGGCCGACCACGCCTCCGGCTGGGTCGGCCGCTATCACCAGGTCCTCAGCGCAGCTGCACATGTGCACGTCTTGTCGCGTACCGCTCAGTTGCCGCCGTGGCTTGTGGAGCGACCGAGCTATTCACCTTGGCAGCGTCAGAACCGATGGATGCTGCACCATGCCTGGGCCATACCTGGCGTCGAGCGGGTCACCGCTGTGGCTATTCCAGGAGACGTGGGTGAAGATCCAGGCGATGGCGGCGACTCGACCGGCACCCAAGGACTGGGCAGGGCTGAGGTTCCCCCGATCAACACCTCAGAGCTGTTCAAGATCGCCTCGCTCTCCTCGGCCCAACCACCGGCCGCGTCCGAAGCCGTTGAGCCCGACGGGGTCGCCGGCGCAGCCTCACCCGAGGACCCCGACGCTGACTTGCTGCCGCTCTGGAAAGCCCAGCAGGAGTTCTCGGCCGTCGCCAGCAGCCTCGGCCAACGTATCCGGCGAGCTCGGCTGCTCAACCTCGTCCTCCTCGTCACCGGCGCGATCCTCGGGGCCACGTCCGCGCTGTCCTGGCTCACGGGGAGTCCGTCCCGGGTGCTGTCCTTGATCGCCGCTCTCGCCCTCGCGACCGCCGGATTCATTCAGGCTTACGCACTCAAGAAGGATCAGACCGAGACGTGGATCGCGGCCCGGGTCACGTCGGAGTCGCTGAAGGCGGACGTGTTCCGTTTCCTCGTTCGGGTCGCCCCCTACACCGGCACGGATCGGGTCGAGCTGCTGAACCAGGCGCTGGCCGAGGTCCAGGAGAAGCAGTCCATCCTGCAGGCCGATCACGGCAACCCGACAGCAGCCGACCGACAGCTCCCGCGCGTCCACGACTTCACCACCTACGTCAGCGTGCGAGCTCAAAAGCAAGCCGACTGGCATCGAACGAGGGCGCGGGCGTACGGCCGGACGAACCGACAGCTGCGGAGGCTGCAGCTTCTCGTGACGTTCATCGGCATGCTCCTGACTGGGATAGCCACCGTCCAGCCGATGCCGGTGTTGTCCTCGTGGACGGCGGCGGCCACGACGATCGCTGCGGCGCTCGGCGCCCATCTCGCAGGCCGGCAATACCGCCGGCTGGCCATCACGTTCGGCAACACGGCTCTGCGCCTGGAGGAGGTGATCACCACGGCTGGAACAGTGGCACGATCCCCCGAAGGTCAGGCCCAGTTCGTCGATCAGGTCGAGGGCATCCTCGCCGCCCAGAACGGCAGCTGGCCGGAGTCGCTACGCGCTCAATAGATCGCGGACCTGGGTGGCTCATACTGAGGGCGCGGCAACCGACGGCTGGAGGCGACCAAGTTGACGGAACGAGTGCTTTGGGTGAGCGGTCACCGCACCGACGATCCGGGACGGCCACGGCCACGGTTCCCCGAAGACCGGGTGCCGCAGGTCCGCAAACGGATTGCGTGGGAGCTCAGTCAGCTGGACGTCGGGCCTTCGTGGACCATCCTGACCGGCGGCGCCCGAGGCGCTGACCTGATCGCTGCAGAGGAAGCACTGCGGCTGGGAGCCCGGGTCGAGCTGTGCCTGGCGCTCGAGCCGGAGGATTTCCTCAACCGCTCCGTCCGCGACGGGGCGAACGGCAGCGTGTGGGAGCAGAGCTTCGCCTACGTCCGCGACCACGCGACGGTCGAGGTGCTGCCGGGTGACGCAGGCGACGCTCGCGGCTCCCAGATCTTCGCCCGGGCAAACGACTGGATGATCGCCAAGCTGGCGGCGGCGCCCGAGGCACACGCCCTGCTGATCTGGGACGGCGTGGTGGCCACGGGAGGCGGCACCGGCAATGCCGCCCAGCAGGCGTTGAAGACCGTTCGGGAGAAGTCCGGGACCTTCACGATCATCGATCCCACCCCTCGGGCGTACGCAGCGCGCCAGCGCGGACCCGGTCCGAAGAAGATCCTGACCCTCACCGGCGGCGGCCTGCGAGGAGTGATCAGCCTGGAGATCCTGGCCGAGATCGAGTCCCAGCTCCGCGACACGCTCGGCCAACCCGACCTGGTGCTGGCGGACTATTTCGACTACCTGGCCGGCACCAGCACTGGCGCCATCATCGCGACCGGGCTTGCGCTCGGGAAATCGGTGGACGAGATCCGCACCCGCTATCACCAGCTCGGCAAGCTCGCCTTCCGGCGCAGCCTCGCTTCCGTGCCCTATCTGTCGCGGTTCGGGGCCAGCGGCATCACCGAGCAGCTCGAGGAGTTCTTCGGCACCGACCTCACCCTGGGCGACCCACGCCTTCGTACGCTGCTGCTGCTGGTGCTGCATCGCATCGACTCCGATTCAGCCTGGCTGCTGAGCAACTGCACCCAGGCCAAATACAACCGGACCGACCGGCTGATCACCGAAGGCGGCGCGGACCGCAACCTCGACCTGCCCTTGGTGAAACTGGTCCGGGGCAGCACCGCGGCGCCCACCTATTTCCCGCCGGAGACCGTCCAGGTCGGGCAGCAGCGGGTCCGCTTCCAGGACGGTGGTGTGACTGCGTTCAACAACCCGGCGCTGATCGCCGCGGTGATGGCCACCGTGCCCGCGTACGGGCTCGGCTGGCCGACCGGCAATCGTGACCTGCTGGTGGTCTCGGTCGGCACCGGCGTACGCGCTCAGGCCGGTCCAGAGCGGTCCTGGCAGCCGCTGGAATCCCTGGCGAATCTCGGCAGACTGCCCTCGGTCTTGATGAACGGCAGCGCGTTCAGCCAGGACCTGCTGTGTCGGGTGATCGGTGACTGCCGCTTCGGACCTGAGCTCGACCGCGAGGTGGGCAAGCTGACCGGGCAGCTCTTTCCGGCGCACGACCTGGACGCCTGGGAGCAACAGCAGGAACTCAGCCAGCAGGTCGGCATCCCCGCCATCGGCCAGTACTTCAGCTATGTCCACTATGACAGCGACCTCGGTCCGGACGGCCTGACAGCGGCCGGCATCGCCGACCAGGACTGGCCGGCGGTCACCGCCATGGACAACTATCGCCAGATCGACAACTGGCAGAAACTAGGCACCCTGGCCGCCCAGGATGTCGCGGTGGGTAAGCATTTCAGTGGCTTCCTGCCGCCCAGACCTTCCGGGGAGGCAGCGTGACAGCTTTCATCAGTCATTCCTTCAGCAACAAAGCAGAGTTCAGAAACGTTGCCGATTTTCTGACTCAGGTCAACGTCCCGTACTGGGAACCCACCAGTATTCGCTCCGGCGAGGGCCTGCGCAATCAACTCAGAAGCACCATTCGCGAATGCTCGGTGTGTGTCTTCATCGCGACTCATGACTCGGTGAATTCTGCCTGGTGCGGAGCCGAGCTGGGGGCTTTCTGGGGCGCCGGCATCAAAATCGTCACCTACGTCGCCGATTCCTCCCTCCAACCAGACGATCTGCCGCCGGTCGTTCAGGGTGATGTGTGGGAGCGCGAGCTTCGCCGCGTGGCGGAGACAGCCAGACGCATCCATGACTCCGCCAGACCTCGAGCTGGGACTGATCCGGCACCGCAAACCCCGCTCACGAACCTGACCGCGATGGAGCTGACCTCGCTGATCGCGAGCGCCGTGTCGCTGAGCCGTGCTCAAGAGCAGAGTCCGGCAGGCACCGGCGCACCGATGGCAGCCGACATCCTGGCCGACCGGGTGATCCGGGCAGCTGATGCAGCACACAGCACCAGCCGAGGAGCGCCGGCTGGTCAGCCAGATTCCTTGCTCTGGGTCGACGATCGGCCGGAGAACAACATCCACGAAAGGAGAATGTTCGAATCACTTGGTCTGGCGGTCGAGCTGGCCTTGTCCACCGACGAAGCCATGGCTCGCCTGGAGAACAACCGCTATGGCGTGATCATCTCCGATATGGGCCGCAAGGAGGGCGCCCGCGAGGGCTATAGGTTGCTCGCGGAAGTACGGCGGGCAGGCATAGGCACTCCCTACTTCATCTACGCCGCCTCGGGCTCCGAAGCCCATCGCCGCGAGGCATTGTCGAGGGGCGCTCAAGGATCGACCAATAGACCAACTGACCTGATAGAGATGGTGACGGACGCCCTGGGTCGGTCAGCACGTTGACAGCGGCGTGATCAGGCACTGCCTGGTGCAAGTCGCGGATCCACCGCCACCCCCAGCGCATTCAGCAACTGACGCAGACCAGTGCGAGAAGTCGAACTCTGGATCACCCGCAGTGCCGGAAAGGGGTCCGTCGCCAGCGGCGACGAGGGCGGGGCGAAGGCCGCGGCTCGCCACAACGCCCCCCGGGAAGGCGTTGACGTCAGTGGTGTCGTCCACCAGGGCGACGACCTTGTGCAGCGGCACCAGCGCGACAAGACGTTCGAGTTCCTCGGTGACCCCGGCATGGTGGGGGCCGAAGCCTCGGAGATCCAGCAGGATGACGTCCACGCTCGAGATCAGTGACTCGACCGTGGGACGCCAGGTGTCGTCATGGCACATGAGTTCGTTGACTCGGTATCTGCCGTCCCGGTCAGGTCGCAGATCAAGCGATTCCAGACGGTGCCCGATCATGCTCTCGTCGCGGACGAAACGGCGCGACAGCCGGAAGCTGATGAAGTCCACCAGTTCGTCAGGCGTGAGCGCCTCGGTGGCCAGATCGGGTGCGGTGATCAGCTCGACGCTGCCGACCCACCGCCACTGGCGAGTCAGGTCGCGGAGCAGCCGGGTGCTTCGCCGTCGAGCACCGAAGGTACGCAACAGCAGCAGCCGGACCGGGGCCTGCCGCCCTGGGCGTTGCAGCAGGAAGGAGACGAACAAGATGACGAGGAGGACGGCGTACGGGATGAACCCGACGGCGACCGCAGCGGCGCCCAGCGGAGTCAGCAGGGAGGCGTACACGATCGTGGCGACGAACCACCATTGCAGGAGCAACAACGTCTCGTCGCCGATCAGCTTCACCGCATAGATCCGGGTCATCAGCCAGGCGTACGCGGGCACGAGAGCCAGATAGCCCAACGCCTTGGCGACGAACGGCACGGCCAGAACGCCGACCCACACTCCCTCGAGGAGGGCGAAGACGACTGGATAGAGCTCCCAGAAGGCCAGGCCGATCATGACCATCGAGGGGGCGACCAGCCACGCGGCTCCGCGCATCGATCGGGCGCTACTGGCCAGTACGAAGAGTGCCGGCAACCCGATCAGCAGTCCGATCCCACCGAGGATCTGCAGCAAAGGGAGTCTCCCGATCACCAGCAGCACCACGATCAGGGCCAGCCAACCTGACCAGATCAGCCACCGCTCGGCACGACCAATCGGAGTCAGCGAGATCAACGTGGGGACGATCGGCCAGCTGAAGAGCAGACCGAGGACCAGGCTGCGAACGGGCAGCACCTCCATCGATTCGACCTGGTGGAAGACCACCACCGCGGCCACCCCGTAGCCGGCGGCCGCAACCGCGTACACCCACTGAACGCGCCGGATCCCGCGGAGCGCTTGCGCACCCAGCGGGGACGCAACCGCCGATCTCCCGTCCACAAGGGATATCTCGCGCACCGGTGCCGTCGGTGTCGGCTGCGCCATGGTCGGTGTCGGTGCCAACTGCCGGGAGCGCCGCATGCCACGCTCGATCGCCTTCCGGTACAACGAGAGGATCAGCAGGCACACGGGCCAGGTGCCAATGCCCGCGAAGAGCAACACGGCGATGGCCATCCCGGAGGCCAGCGTCCAAGCATCGGGTGACGGCTGGGTCATCGCCCACCCCGCAATCTCGCTCATCCCGGCAGAGATGCGTGCTCCCGCTCTCCATCGCCGAGAGAATGATGGTACCGATCGCGACTTCCAAGGAGTGACCCGCACTCATGCATCCCGGCACGCCTGTCCCCCGCCCGGAGCACCCCCGACCGCAGTTCTTCCGGTCGTCCTGGCTCAACCTCAACGGCACCTGGCAGTTCGAGATCGACCGTGGCGACAGCGGGCTGGAACGGGGTCTACGCACCCGCGAGCTCGGCGGCGAGATCGTCGTGCCGTTCTGCCCGGAGAGCGAGCTCTCCGGCGTCGGCGACACCGATTTCCTCGAGACGGTCTGGTATCGCCGGACTGTGCCGATTCCGGCCGAGTGGGCCGCGCAATGCGTGCTGCTGCATTTCGGGGCCGTCGACCACGACACCACGGTGTGGGTCAACGATCATGAGGTCGGCCGGCACCGCGGCGGCTTCTCCTCGTTCACCTTCGACATCACCGACGCCGTGGATAGTGGCGCGTACGGCGTCGAGCGGGACGACGAGGGCGAGGGCGAGCGGGACGAGATCACGATCGTCGTACGCGCTCGCGACACGATCCATGCCGTCCAGGCGCGCGGCAAGCAGTCCAGGCTCTATGCCAATCATGACTGCGACTACACCCGAACCACCGGCATCTGGCAGACGGTATGGCTGGAGGCAGTCCCCCAGGTTCATCTGCGCCGCGGCCGGGTCGTACCTCAGCTGGGATCCGGCGCCTTCACAGTCGAGCTGCCGGTCAGCGCGAGCCGTACCGGCTGGACGGCGAGCGCGACCCTGTCCGACGAGCACGGCACGGTCGGCTCAGCCACGACGAGGGTCGATCTGGACCGGGCACCGACGGTCACGGTGACGGTGCCGCCGGAGCGCCGACGGGTTTGGGAGCCGGCCGATCCGCACCTCTACGGCCTACGACTCGAGCTGTGGGACGCCGACGATCAGCTGGTCGACCAGGTCGACAGCTATACGGGCCTGCGCTCGGTGACCATCGACGGTACCGCGATCCTGCTCAACGGCGAGCGCGTCTTCCAGCGACTGGTCCTCGATCAGGGCTACTGGCCGCAGAGCCTGCTGACCGCACCCGACGACGCCGCGCTGCGACGCGACATCGAGCTGTCCATCGAAGCGGGATTCAACGGTGCGCGGCTGCACCAGAAGGTCTTCGAGGAGCGCTTCTTCTATCACGCCGATCGTCTCGGCTATCTCGTCTGGGGCGAGTTCGGCGATTGGGGCGCGCGGATCAACGGCGATGTCACCGACAACCAGCAGCCCACCGCGTCTTTCGTCACCCAGTGGCTCGAGGTGCTGGCTCGCGACGTCAACCACACCAGCATCATCGGCTGGTGCCCGCTGAACGAGACGCATCAGGTCCTCCGCGACCAGATCACGCAACTCGACGATGTCACCCGAGGCATGTGGCTGGCGACCAAGGCCGCCGATCCCACCCGGCCGGTGCTCGACGCCTCCGGCTACAGCCATCGGGTGCCGGAGACCGAGGTCTGGGACTCGCACGACTACGAGCAGGACCCGGATGGGTTCGCCGCGAACCAAGCCGGACTGGCCCAAGGCGATCCCTACCGGAACCGGCGTACCGAGGGTGAGTTCTCCCTCCCGTACGCCGGCCAGCCCTACTTCGTCAGCGAGTTCGGCGGCATCTGGTGGAATCCCGACCTCTTGGACAGCCACGGGTCCGACAGCGGCAGCGACGGGTCCTGGGGCTATGGTCAGCGGGTCCGTGATGTCGAGGACTTCCATGCCCGCTTCGAAGGTCTGGTCGGCGTACTCCTCGACGACCCCCTGATGTTCGGCTATTGCTACACCCAGCTCACCGACGTGTTCCAGGAGCAGAACGGCATCTACCGCTTCGACCGCTCCCAGAAGCTCGACATCGATCGGGTACGCCGGGCGCAGCAGCGACCGGCCGCGTACGAAGCTCGGTGAGCCGGAGCGCCCACCCGAGCCGTTTGTCGCCAAGTGAGCGCGCACTCACTGGTGCGCCAGGGTTGCTTCGCAACTCGCGAAGCAACGTCAGCGCACCTGTCGATGGTGTCGGCCCCGACGGCTGCTTCGCTCGGCGCAGGTGATGCAATCCCGAGTCTCCGGCCGAGCCAGCAGCCGCTCCGGCGCGATCGCTCGGCCGCAGACCTCACAGACGCCGTAGCTGCCGTCCTCGAGACGCCGTTGGGCTGCCGCCAAGTCGGCGAGCGTCTGCTCCGTACGCTCCAGCAACGCACTGTCCCGCGCCTGATCCAACGACGCCAGTGAGCCGTCCGGGTCATGCTCGTCATCGGCGAAGTCGAGGCTGCGCGCGGTCCGGGTGCTCTCGATCGCAGCTATCAGCGCCGCCCGCTGTGCCTCTGCCCGTGCGATCCGCCCAGACAACGCCTCGGCGTAGGTCAGCAGCGGGTCGCCCATCTCACCATTCTGCCTATCCACGCACACTTTCAGTCGGCCGGCACCAGGATCGCCGCACCGGCTGCCGGCACGGTGACCTGGATGGCCTTGCCGTTGGCGGGCAACACGACCGTCTCGCTGTCGATCCTGGCCGGGTCGCTGCTGTAGCGGTAGCGATAACGCTCCCCCGCCGTATGTAGCTCGTTGTCGATGGTGATCAACGCCGTACGGCTCTGACTGATGTCGGTGTTGACCACGACCACCAGCTCGCGATCGGACAGGATGCGGCTCCAGCCGATCAGGCTCGTCAGCCGACCGGATCCGATCCTGGTGGGAAACCAGAATGTCTGGCCATCGGTCGAGATCTGCCGCAGATACTGCCGACCGCGTCGCAGCGCGAGCTCGGCTGACCGGACCGACAGCACGGCAGCAAGCTCGCGATAGATCGCCGAGCCCTCGTCGAAGCAGTGCCGATGCCGGCTGCGGAAGGGCCCGAAGTCGCCGCCGAACATCGCCTCCCTGAGATAGCGATCGTGATCACCATGGCCGTCGAAGCGCTGCTCGCTTCCGTAGTAGACACACGGAATTCCGAGGGTGGTGACATTGACCACCAGGGCGACGAGGGCCAACGCGGCGCCCTCGGCATCTGCGGCGAAACGTGCCTTGGCCCCTCCCTTGCGTACCTGATCATGGTCGTCGTACGAGGTCACCACGTGCGGACCGAACCAGGTATGACTGCCCTGCCCGACCAGGTCGGAGTTGCGGAACAGATCGAAGTAGCCGGCCGGATCTCCCCAGCCCTTGGCCGTGCTCTCCAGCTGGCCCTGCACATCGGCCAGGCCGAGGGCCGCGTCGAGTCCGGTCACCTGCATCAGCTCGAAGGCGAACGACCTGCTCCCGGTGATCTCGCCGACACAGAAGAACCGGTCCTTGCCGATCGACTGAGCGAACTCCTTGATCACCGAGGTGAGATACCTGGTGGCGCCCGGATCCATGTGCTTGACCGTGTCGATCCGGAAGCCGTCCAGATCCGCATAGGCGATCCAGTAGCTGTACGCCCTGGCCAACGTCCGCAGCGCTGCTGAGGTCTGATAGGCGTCGATCGACCCACTGCCGTGTTGGACATCCTTGTAGGTCTCGAAGTCGCCCTCGAGGAACTCCGGATCGTTGTCCCAGTTGACGATCCGACCCTTGCCTGTATACGTGGCCGGCTGCTGCAGCTCGGCCGGCCAGACGGCAGCATCAGGTCGATCGCCGACGCTTTCGCCGAAGTCGAGTTCCGGCGAGCCGGTCTCGTCGCGCCAGCCCGCGACCGCGTACGGCCGGCCGTCCCACCGCGGATCCATGATGTGTTCGCCGGTGACTGGATCGATGCTGGCGTAGCGATCGGCGTCGTAGTCGAAGACGTCGCCGGTGTGATTCAGCACCACATCGAGGATGACGTACATCCCGAGTCGGTGCGCCTCGCTGACCAACAAGCGCAGTTCCTCGGCGGCGCCGAAGTGCGGATCGACCTCGAGGAAGTCCTGGATGCCGTAGCCGTGGTAGTCCTCGGTGCCCGGTCGCTGCCGCAGGACCGGACTGACCCAGAGGGCAGTGACCCCGAGCCGGTGCAGATAGCCGAGCTTCGAACGCGCGCCGGCCAGTGTGCCGCCGTTCCAGCGCACGCCGGCTGCCCGCCATTGCGCGGCGTCGGACTCGGTGGCCACGGCGCTACCGGTGTCAGCGGGGGTGAACAGTGGCGTCGATCCGCTGCCCGGCACACCATCCGGATCGGCCACGCCGTCTTCGTTCCCGTCGGAGAACCGGTCGAGCAGGAAAAAGTACAGCACCTGATCCGCCCAGGAACTCGGGGACGGATGATGCGGTCCGGCAAGGACCGCTGACCAGTCCAGGTCGGTGAGGCGGCGTGCACCCATCGGTCTCCGATCAGCGAAGCGGGCAGACCGCATCGTAGCGTCGAGGTGGCTTGCGGTATCTGGGCCGGAGCCCGAAGACTCTGTCACAGATATCAGCTCAGGCAGCGGCAGGGGGTTCAGCGATGAGCATCGACCGAGCGCACGAGGTCAGGATCGTGGTCGACCCGCACCCGCCGAACACGGTCGCGGCGGTCCGTGTCGTGGTGACCGCCACGCTGGGTCCGGGATGGCAGGTACGGCGGCTGGTCCCACGCAGGCCGCTGATCGTGGTCAGCGGTCGCAGCGACGAGCCAGTCGCCACCGTGGGCCACGCCCGGCGCAGTCATCGGGCCGCGATGGCGCTGGCCGCGACCGGCAGGTTCGCGCGCGTAGAGGCGGACGTACCGATCCGCGGATATGCAGAGAACGAGCAGGGGGCCTCCGCAGACGAGACCAGGGCCGCCGACGCTGGGATCGATGACGCTGGGATCGACGGGGCGGAGATCGGGCCGCTCCCTCAGGCGCAACCGGAGCCACCGCGGGACTGGGTGCATCGGATCCTGCGCTGGGAGCAGGCGCTGGCCGCGATGTCGGCCGACGTACGGGGTGGTCGCGGCATCCGGATCGGGCATCCCGACACCGGGTACACGCTCCATCAGAACCTCGGCCTGACCGGCTTGGACCTGACCACGGATCGCGACGTGATCGACAGCGATGACGACGCACTCGACGACCTGCGACAGAACGCCCTGTGGCCGCTGCCCTTTCCCGGGCACGGCACGGCCACCGCCAGCGTGATCGTCGGCCACGGGCCAGTCAGTGCCGGCATCGTCGGTCTGGTTCAGGAAGCCCGGCTAGTGCCGATCCGCGCGATCGAGAGCGTGGTGCAGGTGTTCGACTCCGACGTAGCCAAGGCCGTGGAGCACGCTCGGCGCGTCGGCTGCCACGTGATCTCGATGAGCCTGGGCGGCAAGGGCTTCTTCGGCCTGGAGGAGCAGATCCAGCAGGCGGTGGATGCCGGCCTCATCGTGATGGCCGCGGCCGGCAACTTCGTACGCTTCGTGACGGCGCCGGCCAGCTATCCCAGCTGCCTCGCCGTGGCCGCGACCGGTCCCGGTGATGTCCCCTGGTCGGGCTCGTCGCGCGGGCCAGCCGTCGATGTCTCAATGCCTGGTGCGCAGGTATACACCGCGCAGTTCACCGAGGATCACAAGCCCATCGTGGGCCTCGCCAATGGGACCTCGTTCGCCGTCGCGCACCTGGCCGGAGCTGCCGCCCTCTGGCTCGCTCATCACGGCCGCGACACCCTCATCCGGCGCTATGGCGCCCGCCGGATCCAGGCCACCTTCCTCGCTGTGCTGCGTACGCCAGGAGTCTGCGTGGTGCCTCCCGGTTGGCCGGCCGGTTGGGGCGTCGGCCGGGTCGATCTGCCCAGCTTGCTGAGTGCCCCGCTGCCTTCCCTACCAGGACCGGCGGTTGCGTTCACCGGGTCCACGGCCGAGGCGGAGCCGGAACCGACCGCTGCTGTCAGCGAGACGGCCCGGCGGATCGCGTACGCCCTGGGCGCCGATCCCGAGGTCGTGCAGATTCGGCTCGTCGAACTGCTCGGGATGGAGACCGCCGACACTGAGCAGTTTGCCGAGCAACTACAGCTGCATGAGGGCGAACTGGTCTATCTCGCCTACACCGACCCAGGATTCGCCGCCAGCGTCTCCTCACGAGCGGAGGCATTGGCCGACGTCGGAGCCGCCGAGATCGCCATCGAGCCTCGTGGTGTCAGCGACAGCCTGGCCGCCCTGCTGACCGCGCGCGGCTGAGCCGCCATCCCGGCGGTGACCCGCGATCTCCTCACATCGAGTGGTGCGCAGATGTAGCTTCAGCGACGCTGTAACTACATCCGCGCACCTTTCGCTGCCTCCCGGTCGGGAAGCCGCGCGGCGCCAACGTCACTGGCGTGGTGCTCCGACATGGTCGCAAGTCAACGACCTCGGCTTTCGACGACCTACGTTTGCCAACTGTTGCCAACTCGTCGCTTGTTGCCTACTGCTCTGCGGAATCGGCTGTTGCTCTGGTGCGCTGTTGCTGCTTCGCGTGAGCGCGGACTCACAAGGTCGAAGCAATCGCGGCGCACCGGTGGGTGCGTGCTCAAGAAGTAGGGAGGTATGACGGTGTGCCCGAGAGTTCGGGAGGCTATCCGTCCAGTCCGTTCGCGTCCGGCTGGCGACCGTCGGGTTCGCCGCCGCCGGACGGGCCCGGACGGAGCCGATACAGCACCTCGCCGGCATGGGGCTCGACAAAGGTGTCCGGATCTGCCTCGTACGCGGCGATGTCAACCGCAGCAGGATCGAGGTAGTTGAGGTTGACCGCGCGTACGACATCCTCGGGGATCCCGGTGGCCAAGGTCACCGTGACGCGGTTCCGCTCACCGTCGACCACATCCCAGGTACCCTGGCCGCGCAGGTGCGTGGAGTGGGCCAGGTCGCCCCACGGCCGGTCTTTGAAGCGTTCCCACTGGCCGACGAAGTAGTCGCGGTTGTGATAGCCGATCTCACTGATCTGTGGGTGCATGACCGAGACCTCGGTGATGTGCGGCGCGTAGATGATCACCTCACCGCCGTCCGCCACGATCGGCTCCAGCTTGTAGAAGCCCTTGGCTGCGGTCCAGATGTCCTCGTACTTGGTCGGCATGATCGACAGCACCCGCCGTACAGGGGCGTCCCGATAGCTGATGTGGGTCTCAGCAGATACCGCGGCGCAGGCAGCCCAGGCGTCCTCCGGGGTGCCGAAGGCTGCCGCGTGCAACGTGTCGGTGCCCGACGCCACGACCAGGCAGAGCGCCAACCGGTAGGCCGGGATGAGCGTGGCTGCCTCGTTGATCAAGGCCCGGACCGGGGTGACACCCCGGCTGCCGATCATCTCGGCGCTGGTGATCAGCGCGCCGACCCAGTGCGACAGGTCGATCAGTTCCTGGCCTGAGACCCCGGGAAAGAAGTACTTGTTGCCGCCGGAGAACCCGACGACCTCGTGCGGGAACACCGGCCCGACCACGATCGCCACGTCGGCCTCGGCGACATGACGGTTGATCCGTACCTCCACCGACGTGTCGGTGAGCAGTCCCCCGGTGAGCTCGGCCAGCCGGTCCGCGCCGATGCTGCCGAGAGTCGCGAACGTCTCCGGAATCCAGGACTCGTGATTGAGCACCGTCCAGCCCGGATAGGTCTCCTCCAGTGCCCCGGCGTCGTAGCCAAGGTGCTGGGCGAGGTGCTCCTCGCTCATTCCCTGGTGGGTGCCGAGCGCGATCACCACCGTCACCCGCCGAGCGCGGCCGTCGAGCGCGGCGTGCGCCGCGCGCAGCAGCAACGGCAGCGGACAGGTCCGGGTGCCATCCGGCACGACCAGACACACACTCTTGCCGTCTATGTCTGCGCCGGCCAGCGCGTCGGTGACGAACCCCGACACCTCGGCCGGGTCCAGTCGCTCGCCGACACCCCCGATCGTCAGCGCCCGGTCAGGATCACCGAAATCAGTGCCGAAGCTGCCTTCTGGGGACGCGGCGAGCCTGGATCGGGTGGGTACGGTCATGTCGGCCACTGTGCCGCCGGTTCGGCATTCTTGCCAAGGGAATCGGCCCATATCGGCAACAGTCGGCAACAACTGGTCGCGCCCCCGCCGCGCGTCATCTCAGGTGACGCCGCTGCCTTATCGACTCTCGGACCGCGTTTGGGTCACGGGCCAAGGGCGAGCGCGGACCAGGCGGTGGGTCCGTATGTCTTGCGCCCCCGGGCCAAGGACGACCGTCACCTAGGCACAAAGCCCGTACGTCTTGCGCCCGTGGGCCGCAGACGAGCGCGGGCCAGACGCAAGGCCCGTACGGTGTGCGCCCGGGGGCCACAGACGACCACGAACCAGGTGCAGGTCCCGTACGGTGTGCGCCCGGGGGCCATAGACGACCGGTGGTCAGGCGTGGCCGGAGCACAGCTTGCGCCCGTGGGCCGCAGACGTCCATCGATGCAGACGCAGGCCCGTACGGTGTGCGCCCGGGGGCCACAGACGACCGGTGGTCAGGCGTGGCCGGAGTACGGCTTGCGCCCGTGGGCCACAGACGACCACGGACCGACCGCAAGCCTGGGTGCGTGGGCATCACGACCGGGGAAGGGCTAGCGCAGCCGTGGCTTCGGCAGGTCGAGCCGACCAGCTGCATCGTCGGCCAGCCGGATCAGGGTCCGCTCGGAGTGCCGAGGGCCGATCAGCTGCATGGCCAGGGGTGCCTCGGGTACGCCGCAGCGTCCCACCGGAAAGCTGATCGCCGGCAGGCCCGCGAAACTGGCCAGCGTCGTGTAGCCGACTTCGCTGTCGTAGTCGGGGTCGTCAGGAGTAGGGATGGTCGATGCTCCGGGCCGCCGCGATACCGCGCCCCGCGGTCGCGGCACTGTCGGATCCAGGGGGAGCAGCCAAGCATCGACCCGCTGCTCGACGAAGAGACCGGCCACCGCAGTCCGAAGGCGTCGTTGGCCGTCCTTGATCTCAGCCAGCCGCCGGTCATCCACCCGCTCGCCGGCGGCCAGCGCGGCCAGGGTGGTCGGGCTGAGCTCATCGTCGATCCAGTCCCGAAGCGCAGCGAAGCCGTCCACGGCGTCACGCGCGCACAGTTCCCAGGCCGCTCCACGCCACTGCCACAGCTCGCCGACACTGACCGCACACAGCTCATGGCCGGCTGCCTCGAGCGCGTTGGCCGTCTGGAGCCAGGCTTGCTCGATGGCCGGCTCGACCGTCCCGTCGCCGATGTCGGTCACCACCCCGATCCGGCACCGCCGCGCTAAGACCTGACCGCCTGGGACCTGACGACCTGAGACCTGAGAACCTGGGACCTGATCCGCGGGGCCGTCCATGCCACCCAGGCCAGCCGCGCCACCGGGGCCGGCCGCGCCATCCAGGCCGGCCGCACCGCCCAGGTTGAGTCTGTCCCAGAGCACCGCCAGGTCGTCGGCGGTCCTGGTCACCCAGCCGACCGCGTCCATCGACGGCGACAGCGGCAAGATCCCGTCGAGCAGCTCCGCGTCGTGAGTGGTCCGGAGCCCGACGACCCCGCAGCGACCGGCCGGCCAGCGGACCGAGCCGAGGACGTCGGTGCCCAATGAGAGGTCGCAGATCCCGGCGGCGACGGCCACCGCCGACCCGGTGCTCGACCCGGCCGGATCGATCTGCGGCAGCAGCGGATTCCGGCAACCCGATCCCAGCCCGATGTTCAGCTCCGTGGTCACGACCTTGGCGTTCACCACCCCGGCCCGGAGACGCTCCAGCACCCTGGCCGACCGGACCGGGTAGTGCCGGAACCGACGAAGACCGAGCCTGGTCGAGAACCCGACGACGTCCACGGTGTCCTTGACGCCGACCGCGATCGGCAGCGCGCTGGCCGACAACGGGCGCAGCTCGGTGCAGGCCCGGTATCGGGCATCGGCCGACCGGCTCCACTCGTCGGCCTGCACCCGCCACGCCGCCTGGTCGAACGCGCCGCGGTCGAACTGCTCGAGCCTGTCGCGGAGCGAGCCGGTCAGCAGCTCTGAGGGCTGGGGAGCCTCAGACATGGACGAGCTCTCGTTAGACATGGACGAGCTCCTCCGCTGCCGGTTGCGACCGGCCGCCGACCCTGGCCAAGGCGCCGCCGGTGGCTAAGGGATCCGCGGTGGCCGAGGGACCCACAGTGGCCGAAGGACCCACAGTCGCCGAGGGATCGCCGAGAGCACCGCCCAACGCGACGCTCATCGCACCGCCACGCAGCGCGGCGGCCAAGGCACCGATCTCGGTGTCGAGCCGGCGGTCCCGGTCGCTGAAGCGGACGTGCCGACGCACCACCTCGTACGCCAGCCGGCTGCCGTCGCCGAGTCGGTCCGCACCGCGGAGATCAGCGGCCTGAGCCAGCGCGGCCAGATGCAGGGCGGCGAGGTCGAAGACGATCTCCAGCGCCGCCCGAGCATCCCGGGCAGCAATGGTGCCCATGGACACCTTGTCCTGATTGTGGGCCTCGGTCGACCGGGAGAACGCCGTGGCCGGCATGCCCAGCTTGAGCGCCTCCGCGGCCAACGCCGACGCGGCGATCTGCACCCCTTTGAAACCGTGGTCCAAGCCCGCTTCGGCGGCGTTCGCCGGAGGACGGATCAGATTCGGGGTCAGGCCGTCGTTGAACTTGTCGTCCACCACCAAGGCGAGCTGCCGGTCCAGCAGGTCCCCGACGCTGGCCACCACCACCTTCAGGGAGTCCATGGCCAGCGCGACATGGCCGCCATAGAAGTTGCCGCCGTTGTGAACGGTCGCCGATTCCGGATCGAACAGCGGGTTGTCGTTGGTCGAGCAGATCTCGACGCCGAGCCACCGGTCGACCCACTCGGTCGTGTCCCGCAGCACGCCTACGACGTGTGGGGCACAGCGCAGCGAGTAGCGGTCCTGGATCGGCTGTGCCAGCCGCTGATAGTCGGCCTGCCCGATGTCCGGGTTCGTAGACCGGATCGACGACGGGTCCTGACAGTGCCCGGACCCCTCGAGCAGCCGGAAGATCGTCGCGGCGCTCGCCAACTGCCCGGGGTGTGGCTTCTGTGCGTGCACGAACGGGGCAAAGGCGCCGCGGTTTCCCCGCAGCACCTCGGCGGCCAGGGCGGTGCACGCCTCCGCGACAACGGCAAGCTCGGCGGCGTCCGCGGCGGCCAGGACCGCGAAACCGGACATGAACGAGGTGCCGTTGATCAGCGCCAGCGCCTCCTTGGGCTGCAGCGTGACGGGTTGGATCCCGGCGTCGGCCAGAGCCTCATCCGCCTGTCGCAGCACGCCGTGCTGCCGGATCTGGCCGCCGCCGGTGACGACGTCGGCCACATAGCAGAGCGGCACCAGGTCCCCACTGGCCCCGACCGATCCGCGTTCCGGCACCACCGGAAGGAGATCGTGAGCCAGCAACTCCAGCAGCACCCGGACCACCTCCGGCCGGACCCCGGAACAGCCCCGGGCCAGGCAGTTTGCCCGGATGATCATGCTGGCCCGGACCACCTCGTCCGGGGCGATCGGACCGCTGCCCACCAGGTGGTAGCGGATCAGCGCTGCCTGCAGCTCGGCCGCCTTGGCTGCCGACACCTGGTGGACCACGCTGGCTCCGAACCCGGTGGTGACCCCGTATACCGGCTCACCGGAGGCCACCAGGACATCCCGGGCGGCCACCGACCGTCTCATCCGGGCCTCCACGGCCTTGTCCAGGACCAGCGTGGCGCCCGGCCGTCGGGCGAGGCTCACCACCTCGGCCGGGGTCAAGGTGTCGTCGCCGAGCGTCGGCATCACGACACCGTCTCGAGCCGGGTCGTGACCGTCAGCGCGTCGACGAACGCGTCCAGCACCTGCTCGGCTTGCTCCTGAGTCAGCCGGGGATCGCAGCCGCTCACGTACCTGGGCAGCGCTGCCACCCCGATGTCCTCCCGCCGCGGCACGCACTCCGTGACGTCGTCCGGGGTGCACTCCAGATGAAGCCCGGCCGGGCGTTGACCACTCGCCCGGACGGCCTCGACGAACCCGTGCACCTCGGCCACGATGTCGCTGACCGCTCGGATCTTCCGACCGTCGGCGAGCTTGACCGTGTTGCCGTGCATCGGGTCGCACAGCCACACCGGATGAGCGCCGACTGCCGCGGCGGTCGCGACCAGCGCCGGCAGCCGGTCCAGCACCCGACCGGCCCCCATGCGTGAGATGAAGGTGAGCCGTCCGGGTTGCCTTTGCGGGTCCAGCACCTCGATCAACTCGATCACCTCCGCCGGCGTCGTCGACGGTCCGAGCTTCACGGCCACCGGGTTGTCCACGCCGGCCAGCAATGAGATCTGCGGTCCGGAGGCGGATCTGGTGCGTTCCCCGGCCCACAGCAAGTGCCCGGAGGACGCGTACGGTGACCCGGTCCCCACGTCGCGGCGGACCAGCGACCCCTCGTACTCGATGAGCAGGGCCTCGTGGCTGGCCCACACCGGTTCGCCCGCCCACTGGCTCAGTCTCCGCAGCACGGCCGCGGAGCAGTCGTACGCGGTCAGCATCCGGCGCGGATCGGCGGCTCGACCGGCGTGCGTCGCCAGCACCGTGTTGACGGCATCGCCGCGGTACACCGGGATCTCGCCGCCATCCGGACCTGGCTCGTACCCACACGAGCGGGGCTTGGCGAACTGTCCGGCCATCCGCCCGATCAGCACGGACGGCAGTTCGGTGGCCTCGGAGAGGCGGCGACCGAGCCCGGCCAGCTGGGCCCGCTTCCGATCGGTGGTGCGGTCCGACACCTCGGCGAACAGCTCGGCGCAGTCCCCGCCCTGCATCACCAGGGCATGACCGAGGGCCGCGGCGGCAAGCCGCCGGCGCAGCGCCCAGCAGTCGGCATACTCGACCAGCGCGAGTCGGCCACGCAGCTCGGTGACGGCCGCAGTCAGCTCAGGACCCGACGGCCACAGCGGCGACACAGCTGCTTCGGAGGCCGGCGGCGGGTCGCCCAGCTCCAGCAGGATCGGGGTTGCTTGCGGCGCGTTCATCGCGACACCTCCAGGTGCACGTCGCGGGAGACCTGGGCCTCCAGCTGATCGAGGGCATCGGGTGAGGTGGCATCGATGACGAACATGCTCACCCGGTCGGCGGACTCGCGGAGCGGTCCGAGTTGGCTGCCGAGCGGCTTGAGGGCCATCAGGCAACGAACCGTGGGCGGGTCGGTGGCGGCACCAGCCTCGCGGACGGGGTCATGCGCAGCGGCCCGGTCAAACCACGTCACCCCCAGACCAGCACCATTCGGGGCCGCCATTCCGGAGAGAGTGCCGGGCTGGTGGGGCAGATAGACCTGGCGGGCGTAGCGGCGCGGATGCGACGGCGGCACGACGTCCTCGCCGACCGCCAAGCCGATCAGTGCGTCCTCCAGAGGTGTGCCGGTGGCCAGCCAATGCAAGGCCAGGATGCTGTCCCCGGGCGGTCGGACGGCCACCTCGGTCAACACGACCCGCCCGCGAGCGGTGACCCGATATTCCCCGTGGGCGATGCCGGTGCCGAACTGCAGCCGGTTGAGCACGGCGGCATGCGCGGCCAGCAGGTTGGCCCGTGCAGACTCGGTCAGATTGACCGCCGGGGTGGTGTGGCCCAGCTCCACGAAGTACGGGGAGTCGCCTTCGGTGGTCCGCTTCTCGGTCACCTCGACGTAGAGACACTCCCCGTTCCGGCTGAGCGACTCGACGGAGAACTCCGGCCCGACGACCCGCTCCTCGAACTGCAGCACCTCCCCCGGCTGGTACGCCTCGAGCGCCTCGACCAGCTCAGCCGGGGTCAACACCAGCTGGACGCCCGAACTGGCCAGCCGGCCGATCGGCTTGACCACCGCCGGGAATCGGTCCCACGCTGCCACCCGGGCAACGCGTGCCGCCGGGACGACCAGGTCCGAGCGGGGGCTCCAGGCCGACAGATAGCGCCGCTGCAAGAACTTGTTGCGACTCACCCGGCTGGCTCGCAGACCCGGACCAGACAGGCCGAGCAGATCAGTCACCAGGCCGGCCGCCTCGACGAACTCCTCGCGCAGACTGCAGATCCCCCGGACGTCCCACCGATCGGTCCAGTCCAGGCATGCCTCGAGCACCCCACCCACCTCGCCGGGCTCCCGCTCGGCGCAGTCGGTGACACCGTGCAGCGGGTGCCCCGAGCTGGGTGACTCCGAACTGGGTGATTCCGAGCTGCGCGACTCCGAGCTGGCCGAGCGGCGCTGCTCCACCAGCCCGGCCAGTCCGGTGGTCGGGCCGTCAACCAGCAGGACGGCCAGGCCACGGCGGCGGGCGGCGTGCAGGAAGCGGTGGTTCCAGGTGGCGACCATCCCACCCAGCAGGATCACCGCCGGCGGCTTCATGATGTCCGTCCTTCGGTTGCCAGCGTCCTCGACGGGCTCGCCTCGGTCGCGAGAGTCGGACCGGTTGTCGTCGGCTCTTCGGTCGGCGGGGTCGAGGCGCTGGCCCGCCGGAAGGCGGCGACGGTGACCACCAGGCCGAGCGCGGCCAGCACCGTTCCACCGGTCAGATAGGTGGCGCGCAAGGTCACCGCTCCAGCGGACACGGCCAAGGTCCCGTACACGATCAGCCGACCGATGCCGACGCTGGTGATGATCAAGGCCATCACCCGACCCTGCAGATCGACCGGCACCGCCTCCTGCACCCGGGTGCGGAACACGTAGAAGGCCTGGAAGCTGACCCCCATGGCGGCGTACAGCAGCATCGGCGCCAGCAGCCCGGAGGACAGCCCCATGCCCGCCAGCGCCAACCCCAGACCGATGACCCCGAGACCGGCCAACCGATCCCGGTTCAGCCGGGCGGTCAGCAGCGGCAGGGCCAGCCCGCCGCAGACCGCGCCAAGCGCGAACATGGCGTCGATCAGACCCAGACCGCCAGGCCCGACATCCAGCACGTCCACCGCGAACGGGGCCAGCAGCGTGTTCAGCATGTACAAGGTGGCGAATAGCAACAGCAGCATCAGGTACGAGGGCAGCATGCGCGGGTGGGCCCACAGATAGGTCAGGCCCTGGCGGGACCAGGCCATGGTGGAGCGCCAGCCGCGCGGACCGGTCGGCGCGGAGCGGCTCCGCCCGGCGTCCCGGAGTCCGAAGATGAAGGCGGCCGAGGCCAGGAAGGACACCATGTTGGCGACCAGCACGATGCCCACCGAGGAGACCGCGATCAGCAGTCCTCCGGTCGCGGCACCGAGCACCTGGCCCAGCTGGATGGCCACCCCGCTGGTGGCGTTGGCGGGCAGCAGCTTGTCCACCGGGACGATCTCGCGAACCAGAGCGGCACCGGTCGGCATCGACGTCGACTCGACCAGACCAAGGAGGAACACCATCACATAGACATGCCAGATCTGCAGGTTGCCGCTCAGGGTCAGTGCTGCGGCGGCGGCCAGACTGATCGCGGCGAAGAGGTCGGTGATCACGAACAGCAGCCGACGCGGAAAACGGTCCATGGCCATGCCGATCAGCGGCCCGAGCAGCACGCCGGGCAACGCGCCGGTCAACAAGACCACCGGAACGCCCCACGGGTGGTCGGTCAGCTCGAGGATCAGCCACACACTGGCCACGAACTGCATCCCGTTGCCGAAGTTCGACACCATCAGCGCGGCGGCGACGCGGCGATAACCGGGCGGCCGCAGCGGCTCCAGCCGCTCGCGCAGCAGCGCTCGGGCGCCGCCGGCCGCGGACGTGCGGCTCATCCCGCCACCGCCCCAGTTTCGACCAACTGAGTGTGGACCAACCCAGCGTCGACCAGCCCGTTGTCGACCACCTCAGCGTCGACCCGGACGTCGATGGCCAGGTCACAGCGGCGTTGCAGTTCCTCCAGCTCCGGCACCGTGGCGGCGTCGAGGATGTACATCAGCAGCCGGTCGCCGGACTGGCGGATCGGCACCAGGACATCGCCCCGGTTCCGGCCGACCACGACCATCCGAACCGACGCGGGCTCGGCTCCGTCCACCGGATCCGGCACCTCCGGCCAGGCCCAGCGGGCAGCCAGCCAGGTGACCGGCACGCCCAGCCCGTCGGCGGTCACGTCACGCAGCACTCCGGTCGGGTGCGGCAGGTAGACCTGCCGGGCATAGCGGCTGGGTGCGGGATAGCCGGCCGGGTGTCCGGTGGCGATGTCCAGCAGCGCCGGCTCGATCGGTGTCCCACAGGCCAGCTGATAGAGGGTGAGGATGCTGTCGCCGGGCGCCCGGGCGGCGAGCTCCATCAGCACGACCGACCCGTCGGCGCGGATCCGGTATTCAGCGTGAGCGATGCCGTCGCCGAAGGACAGGCGGGTCAGGATCTCGGCGTTGGCCGTGAGCACCGCGGCCCGCGCCTGCTCGTCCAGCGCCGGATCGGGCACGGTGTGTCCCATCTCGACGAAGAAGCTCGAGCCCGACTCGTTGGTCAGCTTGCCGGTCACCGAGGCGAAGATCACGCGGCCCTGCTGAACGAGGCTCTCCACGGAGACCTCGTGGCCGTCGACCAGTTCCTCGATCAGCAGCTCCTCCCCCGGCTCGTACGCGGTCAGCGCCCCGCTCAGGCCGGCTGGGTCGTCGATCCGCTGCACGCCGGAGCTCGCCTCGCGCCCGACCGGCTTGAGCACAGCCGGGAAGGTGTCCCAGGCGATGTCGCGGTCGGCACCGATGAGGCGGGACTGCGGACTCCACCGCGCCAGGTAACGCCGTTGCAGGTGCTTGTTGCGGCAGACCCGGCTGGCCCGCAGACCCGGGCCGGGCAGATCGAGCAGGTCGCAGACCAACCCGGCCACCTCGACGAAGTCCTCGCCGAACGCCAGGACGCCGCGGATGCGATGCTGTCGAGACCAGGTCAGCACCTGCTCGATCACCTCCTCATGCTGGTCGCCGGGGATCCAGGCCAGCTCTGCCACGCCCGCCAAAGGGTGGGTGGGGTCGCTGCGGCGGGCGGCGTCGACCCGCTGCTTGAACGGCGACGGCCCGTCCACGCCGAGTACGCGGAACCGCCGGGCGGCGGCAGCGGGAAACAGCCGTGGGTACCGGCCGGCGAACATCACGCCGAGCACGACGACCGCGTCGGCCGGGCTGGTGGGGTGGTCAGGCTGGTTCATCTTTCACTTCCTTGGTGGGTTGGTCTGGTGGGCTATCGGCCGAACAGGGTGCCGCCGTTCACATGCAGGACCTGGCCGCAGACCCAGGAGGCGTCCGGGCTGGCCAGATAGCTGACGGCCGCGGCCACGTCGGCTGTCTCGCCGGCTCGGCCGGTCAGCGTCTGGCCGACCAGCCATTGCACTCGCTCGGGCGGGAAGTCCTCGGTGAAGCCGGTGTCGGCCACGAATCCCGGTGCCACGGCATTGACCGTCACGCCCTGCGGGGCCAGCTCTCGAGCCATCCCGTAGGTCAGACCGATCAGGCCGGCCTTGGCTGCGGCGTAGCCCTGGGCAGCGCCGGCCCCGCTGCCGCCGGAGTAGGCGGCGATCGAGCTGATGTTGATCACCCGGCCGCCGGGTCGGGTGAGCAGGTCGTTCAGGGCCGCGGTGACCTGGTAGGCACCGATCAGGTTGACGCCGAGCTGCTCGGTCAGCGCGGCGGCACCGTTTGCCCGGTCGGCCAGGGTCACCGGCAGCAGATAGCCGGCGTTGTTGACCAGCACATCGACCCGGCCGAAGCGCCGGCTGAGGGTGGTGGCGAGGGCGTCGACGTCCTCGGGCCGGGAGACGTCGGCCGACACCGACAACGACCTCGGGCCGAGGGCGGCGACTGTCTCGGCCAGCACCTCGCTACGCCGTCCGACGATCACGACGGCGGCGCCGTCGGTGGCGAACCGCTCGGCTATCGCCCGGCCGATGCCGGTGCCGCCACCGGTGACCACGACGACCTGAGGTGACTTGCTCATGATGCCTCCTGGAGGTGATAGGGCTGGCAGAGTGCCGACACCAGCTTGGCGGCGGAGATGAGCAGGTCCTCAGCGCCTGGTCGAGCCAGCAGTTGCAGACCGATGGGGGCGCCGTCGGTGGACAGGACAACCGGCAGCGCCAGCACGGGCAAGCGGGCGTGGCTGGCCAGGATGGTCAGACTCAGGTCGACTGCGTCGGGCTGCTCGGTGGGCACCACCGACGCGTACTGCCGGTCGGCCCGGTCGGGCAGCCCCTTCTCCAGCGGCACGGCCAGCAGATCGAACTCGTCGGTCAGCAGCCTCGCCAGCCGGCTGCTCACCTGCTGCTGCCGTCGTCGCAGCTCTGCGTAGCGCGCATCGCTGGTCCGCGCGCCGGTCTCGACCGCGAGTCGGGTGTCCGCCGCCAGCGGGGTGCACCGGGTGTCGTCAAGCAGCGCACCGAACCCGTCGTACGCCTCGCGGGAGAGCAGTTCCCAGGCGTCGGCGCGTTGGCGCCACGCCCAACCCAGGTCCGGGTGACTCAACACATGCCCGCGGTCTGCCAGCCGGTCCGCGACCGCGGCCAGGGCATCGGCCACCTCGCTGTGCAGCCGTTCACCCGGCGGCACGGTGACTCCGATCCGCAGCCGGTGCCGTTGCAGGCTGGGCTCGGCGCCCAACGCAGCACCCAGTCCGTACGTCCGCCACAGCCAGTCCAGGTCGGCCGGGGTGCGGGCGATCAACCCGACGGACTCGAGGCTGGGCGAGACCGCGTGCACGCCGGTCAGCCGGTCTGACCGCGGTGTCAGCCGCAGTGCCGTCGCCCCGCAGTAGACGGCCGGCCAGCGGATCGAGCCACCCGAGTCGGTGCCGACGGAGACGTCGCAGAAGCCTGCCGCCACCGACACCGCCGACCCGGTGCTCGAACCGGAGGCGGAGAGATCGGGATAGGTGGGGTTGAGGCTCGGGCGCTCGGTGCCCAGGGCACACTCGGTGACGGCCGCCTTGCCGACGCAGAGCAGCCCGCGGGCCGACAGCTGGCTGGCGATCGCCGCGCTTCGGCTCGGATAGCTGCGGTAGCCGCTGCGGATGCCGAGCCGGGTCGGGAACCCGGCGACGTCGATGGTGTCCTTGTAGCTGACCGTGCAGCCGTACGGCAGGGGGCTGCCTTCGAGGTCGGCCGGACGCCAGTCGGCGAAGGCCCGGACCTGCGGGTCGAACCGCCGGACGTAGTCGACCAGTTCGCGGCGATAGCGGTCGGCGTCGATAGCGCCTCGCTCCGCCAGCAGTCGGCGGCGGGCCAACGGAAGGGTGAACCTTTCCCGTTCCGCGGCCGGGATGCTCATCATCAGGAGTCCCCCCTGCGCCGCAGCACGATGGGCGTCTTGGCCGTGCGGGCCACCGTCTCCAGCCGGTCGACGACGACCACCGGAAGCGCGTGCTCCTCGCTGCCGCGCAGACCGAACCGCAGATCGATGTGGCTGTCCAGGACGCGCTGTCGGACCGCGGAGAGATCGGGGCCGGCTGGGGCGACCAGCCGAAGCTCCAGCGCCTCGGTCTCGCCGGCCGCGGTCTGCCTCAGCACGCCTTGGGCGGCCTGCACTCCCGGCATGCCGGCCGCGACCCGCACCAGCTCGGCCGGGTCGACGAGGGTGCCGGCCAACTTGACCAGCGTCCCTTCGCGGCCGAGGATCCGCAGGGCCCTGCCGCGACCGCAACGGCACTGGACCCAGGCCCCCCGGTCACCGACCCGATAGCGGATCACCGGCCCGATGGTGGCCGGATGGGTGGTGGTGACGAGTACGGCCGAATCGACGACCTCGACGTGCTGGTGCGGCAGGACGTGGAAGCTGTCGGGGTCGCAACCAGGCCCGTTGTGGCCGATCACCCAGGTCTCGGTGGAGCCGTAGTTGCCGTACAGCTCCAGCGCCGGGGTTGCGGCGCGGCACAGCTCCAACAGATCCGGACCGCAGCTCTCGCCGAACCAGATCCCTGCCCGCAGCTGTTCGATCAGCGGATGAGCCAGGTCGGCGCAGCGCCGGAGCACGGTGGCCAGTTGCCCGGGCGTGCCGACCAGCACGGTGGTGCCGGCCTGCGCGAGGAAGTCGAGCCAGGGGTCCAGCTCGCGCTCCTCCACGTGTCCCAGTCCGATCACACCGGCGCCGGCCCGCTCGGCCAGCCGGTTGTAGAACAGATGGGCCGACCACAGTCGGCCGGGCATGGCCAGGTTGGCCACGGTGTCGGTGGCGCGGATCGGCCGCCAGTGCGCCTCGATCTCAGGCAGGTGCAGTCCGGCGGGGATCCAGGCGAGCTTGGGCTCGGCGGTGCTTCCGCCACTGGTGAACAGGTAGGCGGGCACGGCACGGCCCGACTCGACGCGCCGAGCCTGCCGTGCGGCGGCCGTCACGTCCTCCCGGGTCATCTCCGGCACGGACGCAAAGGCGAAGTCGCCACTCAGGTCGATGGCCGCGTACGCCCGGGCCAGGTGGGGCAGCCGGGCGGCCCGGCGGACGACGGCCCGCAGGGCGGCCGAATCGATCGCGCTCATGCTGCTCGCACCGTTCGTGGTCGTTGCCAGGCCGGCAGGGTGCGGCAGGCTCGCTCGATGTCGGCCAGGTCGGCCGGGCCGGCGGCGGAGACGTGGACGTCGAACCACTCGCCGCGCCGCGGGTCCGCGGCAGGCTGGCAACGAGCGATGGCCCCGGGCACCTGGCAGCGGAGGGCAGCCTCCACCTGGTCGAGATAGAGTCGACGCCCGTTGACCTTGAGCAGCCGGCTGGACCGACCCAACCAGCGGAAGGTGCCGTCCGGCGCGAAGCTGACCACGTCCTCGAGCACCGCCGAGGTCCGGTCCGGCCCGCCGGGCCTGGCTGCGATCCGGGGGCTGTGCACGATCAGCCGGCCGCTGCCCGGCTCCGCGGTGAGCGTCACGTCCGGGGCCGGGGTCCACGGCGCGTCCTCGCTGCGGCGGTAGCCCACCAGACCCGTCTCGGTGGAGCCGAACAGGTCGACCAGCCGGGCGCGACCGCCCAGGTCGTCGAGGAGCGTCCTGGCAGCTGGGGGCAGCACCGCTGAGCCGTGGACGAGAACGAGCTCGTCCAGGCCGCGGAGCACGCCGAGGTTGTGCTGCAGGGTGGCGATCGCGGCGGGCAAGGCCGCCACGAGCGGGCGGTGCAGCGCGTCGAAGGCCCACCGCAGCGGCGCGGTCAACGAGACCAGTCGGCAGGGCACGTTCAGAGTCGTCGGCATGGCGATGCCCATCAGGTGCCCGTACAGATGTCGCGGCGGCGCGAAGCTGACCACGCCGTCGACGCCGGCCTCCGATGCCCCGCAGAGGGCGGCGAGCAGGGCGGCCTCGGCGCCGATCTGGTCGGCGGTGCGGTGCCAGACCACCGGCGTCCCGGTGGTGCCGGAGGTGGCGAAAGCGTGGATCCGGCTGTCCATCAGGTCCATCCGAGGGCTTCGGCGTCGGCGAGCCGACGACGGACCAGCTCGCTGATCGAGGACACGCTGCGGAAGGTGACCCGCAAATCGTCGTCGACCAGGTCGATGGAGATGTCGAACTCGTCCTCGACAGCGGCAACGCAGTCCAGCACGCCGAGGCTGTCGTAGCGGTCAGGATCGAGGTCGGCCAGCGGGGTGGCATCGTCGGCCGGGTCGAGGTCGCGGCCACCGAGCAGGTCGGCGACCCGCGCACGTACGCGGTCGGTCACCGCGATGCCAGTGTGGGTCTCAGTCATGAGTGTTCTCCTCCGTTCCCCAGTCCGAGGTGGGGGTGAAGTGGTCGGCGGGATCGGTCGACTGCATGGCCACGAACACCCGCTCCGGCGGGATGTCCGGGCCGAGCACCCGGCGGACCTGGCGGGCATAGGCCGCCCGGAAGGCGGCATCGCGGTCGGCGGCCAGGACGCAGACCACAAAGGCGAACGGGACCTCGGCGCGGTCGCCGGCGTTCGGAAACGGTCCGAGGAAGACCCGGTCTGCAGCCCCGGGCAGGAATCGGGTCACCACGTGCGCCGGGTCGACGCCGTGGCGCCGCCACCAGAAGGTCAGGTCCTTGGCGACTCGGCGGCGAAAGGGTGCGCCGTCCAGCGGCGTCTCGACGGTGGTGGTGGGCACGGCAGTCCTCACAGGCTCAGACGGGGCAGGGGTACGGGATCGCCGGCGACGGCCTCGGCCAGCAGCCCGCCGAGGGCGCCGGCCAGCGCGCCGCCGGGTCGGCGACTCAGCGGGCTCCAGGCGTAGCCACCGCCGACCTCCAGCCGGTGCAGCAGCCGCCCGACGTGCCGGCGGTCCCAGGTCCGGCCGAACTGCTCGAAGGTCAGCACCGCCTGGTAGGTCGACAGCAGATCGGGTACGGCGCGCGGGGTCGCGGCGTAGCCGCCGAGCGGACTCGCCCAACGGGTGAGCAGCTCGCTTGCGTAGTCCGGGTCGCTCGTGTGGTCCGGATCGGTCGCGCGGTCCGGGTCCGTCGCGACGCCCAAGGCGTGCCGGACGCGTAACGCCTGGGCGGTGGCGGCCAGGGTCGTCTGCCCACCCGGCACCGGGGCATAGCCGTCCGCGGTGCGGCAGCGCTCGACGAAGCGCAGCACCCCGCCGCGGTCCAGCACCTCGGCCGGAAGGCAGCCGGCGGTCTGGCCCAGCTCGACGGCGGCGGCAGTGGAGACCAGATCCGATCCGCGACCGACCCAATAGCCGACGCCACCGTCGACGTTCTGCAGCCCGCGGAGCCACGAGCCCAGCCGGGAGCTGTCGAGTCCGGACCCGGTGCGATCCAGCGCGGCGGCAGCCCACAGGGTGCAGCGCACCTCCGCGCCGCGGCCGGGCATGTACATCACGCCGCCCTCGTACGGGGTCTGCGCGGCTCGCAGCCATGCCTGCAGTTCGGCGGTCCGCTCTGGTTCGGCACCCATGAGCAGGACAGCGGCGGTCGCCAGGCTGTCCCCGGCCGCGTCGGGCTGCCGGTAGGTGAAGCCGGTGCCCGGCAGCTGGCAGGCGCGGACCGCCTCGACCGTCGCCGGAACGTCGGCCGCCGGCAGCGGACGGTCCACGGCCAGCCGGGCTCCGACCACGCTGAAGCAGGCCCATACGTCGGCCACGCCGTAGCCCAGCCAGCGTTCGTAGCCACCGCTCGGCAGCCGGCGGGCGTCCAACCAGGCGAGCAGACCGTCGACGTCGCGGGGCCCGGCGCCGAGCGCCCGGAGAGCGTGGGTGGCCCGGAAGGCGGCCCAGGCGCAGGCAGCCACATCGGGTCCGAAGGCGAAGCCGCCGTCGCCACCCTGCCGGTCCTGCAGCCAGCGGACCAGACTGTCGGTGTCCCACGGGGTCGACCGACCGGCGTCGGCCGCCCGCCAGGCCAAGGCGCCGTAGTAGCCGGCCCGGACGTCGACCTGCCGACTGCCCGGTGACCAGCCGAGTCCGCCGCTCGGTGTCTGCAGCCGGGCGAGCCAGCCGGCCAGCGCATCGCGGTCCGGCACCGGCCGGCCGAGCACCTCGGCGTACAGGCGAGTTGCGTAGTAGGTCGCCCAGACGTCGGCGGACTGGCCGGGCGTCATGGCGAACCCTCCGTCCGCCGTACGGGTGCTGGACAGCCAGTCTGCGAGCCGGTGGGGGACGGGGACCGGCTCGCCGAGGTCTCGCAGCGTCTGCGCGCAGTAGTAGCTGGCCCAGACATCGGAGGGCAGGCCACGTTGCCAGGCGAAGCCGCCATCGTGGTTCTGCCGCGCACGCAGATAGTCGGCGACGGTGTCCGAGTCGTCGGGGCGTGCCCCCAGCCAGTGCAGCGTGCGGGTCGCGGCGTAGCTGCACCACAGGTCGGCCTCGGGCTGCCGGGCACCGCCGTCGGCGGTGGGCAGCACGCCGACCTGCATCAGTTCGGTGGTCGCGGCGCTCATGCCACCCTCGCCACGTTGGTCCGCTTCCAGCTCTTCTGGCTGCCGCCGGACTTGTTGGTCACCGGCAACTGCGAGACCACCACGATGTCGTCCCACTCCAGACCAGCGGCGGCGCAGCGGCGACGGGCGGCGGCAGCGATGTCTGCGTCGCCCAGGGCGGTGTCGCCTGTGTCGGTGTCGGCCGTGTCGGTGCCGGCCGGCACCTCGACGTCCTTCTCCAGCACCAGCCGGCCCTGGGATCCGTCGGCCCGGAGCTGCACCAGATAGCCGGTCAGCCGCGGATCCTCGTACACCACGGAGCCGAGGGAGTGCTCGGTGAGCGACTGGCCGCGCCAGACGATCCCGTCGTCACCGCGGCCCTGGACCTGCACGGGAGGAAGGCCCAGTCCGCATGGGCAGGGGGTGGCGGCGCCCACCTGCACCAGGTCACCGGTCCCGTACCGCAGCAGGGGTCGGGCGTGGTTGTTCAACGTGGTGGTGATCAACTCACCGCGCTGCTCACCGGTCGGCTCGATCGCCAACGGACGGACTTCGGCCCCGTCACGAATCTCGAAGACGTGTCCGGCGGCCAACAGGTGTAGCGCGCCGTGCTCGCAGGCGGCCGCCATGGTGCCGGTCTCGGTGCTGCCGTAAGAGGCATCGAGGACCTGGGCGTTCCAGTCCCGGCCGAGCTTGCGGCGTTGTGCGGCCAGGCTGACCTCCCCGAGCAGCAGGACGGTACGGACGCTGGCGCTGACCTCCGCGAGTCGGCCGCGGCTCTTCAGCACCCGGGTCCACTGAGCCAGCACGCCCGGGGCGGCGAACACGGCGTCGGGGCGGTAGCTCTCGAACAGCGCCTCCAACCGGTCCCAGTCGCAGATGCCGAGGGTGAACGGGTAGCTGCGCAGCAAGGTGTGACCGAGGTATTCGCAGGCCGCGGAGACGAGGTCACCGACGGGCAGCACGTCCGACGGCAGCAGCGCAGCCACCCGCCGCGGCTCCGGTCCGAGCGAACGGCGCCACAGACCGGCCACCGAGATGGCGTTGCCGATGATGTCGGCCGCCGTACGCGGGGTCGGGGTGGTCCGGCCGGAGGAGCCGGAGCTCTCGTAGTACTTCAGCACCCCACTGAGATCAGTACGAGCGAATCGGTGGGGGTCGGCTTTGACCTCGTCCTTCGTGGTGATCGGCAATCGGCTCAGGTCGCACTCGGCGAAGCCCGGCAGGCGCGTGTAGTGCGGGATGCTGCGAGCGCGGCCCCAGACCAGGGCAAGCTTTTCGTGCCGGATGCGCTCGGTCACTGTCGGTGCGTACGAGGTCGCCTCGAGGAGGTGCAGGTGGGCATGCGCCTCACGGAAGGCGGCCACCGCCGACGGGTCGGTCAGCCACATGAGGAGACTCCGATCAGGTTCAGCCGGGGCAGCGGCCGGGGATCGGCCTGGGCCACCCACCACGCCTGGCCCTCGGCAGGCAGGGTGTGGATGGGGTCGACGTACTCGTACTGACGGGAGGGGTCTTCGGCCACCGGGTCGAACGGCCCACGGAACGACTTGGTCCAGGTGGAGATGCCCCGGACCCGGTCGTAGGAGGCGGCCTGGTGCACCCAGTGCTTCCCCGCGTACGGCACGTCGCAGACCAACCGCGGGGTGGCGAAGCCGGGCAGGTAGCCCATGATCGACTCCTGCAGCCGCTGGGCCTCGTGCAGCGGCAACCGCCAGTGCTCGCTGCCCGGGATCAGATCGCAGAGATAGAAGTAGTACGGCGTGACGCCGGCTCCGTCGGCCAGCGCGAAGCACAGGTCGAGCAGCTCGTCCCGGGAGTCGTTGACACCGGCCATCAACACACCCTGGTTGCGGACGTCCCGCAGCCCGGCCCCCAGCAGGGCGCGGGATGCCTCGGCGACCAGCGGGGTGATCTGCGCGGCGGCGTTCGCGTGGGTGTGCAGGGCCAGACTCACCCCGCGCTCGGCGGCCACCCGGGCAACCCGTTCCACCCCGGCCACCGTGCCGGCGGCCAGCCAATGCTGTGGCAGGCCGATCAGCGCCTTGCTGGCGAACCGGATGTCGCGGAGGTGCTCGATCTCCAGTAGCCGGGACAGGAAGTCCTCCAGCCGCGGCCAGGGCAGGTTGGCCACGTCGCCGCCGGAGACCACGACATCGCGCACGGTGGGCGTGGCCCGCAGGTACTCCACGATGCGCTCCAGCCGGTCCCCCGGGCGCAATGCGAACCGGTATTTGTCGACCTGCGGGGTCGACGGACCGACCAGATCCATCCGCGTGCAATGGCCGCAGTACTGCGGGCAGGTGGACACGACCTCGGCCAGCACCTTGGTCGGGTACCGGTGGGTCAGCCCTTCGGCGGCCCACATCTCGGCCTCGTGCAACGAGTCCCGCATGGCGTACGGGTGGCTGGGCCAGATCGGGTGCCGATCCGAGGCGATCGGCAGCATGTAGCGCCGCACCGGATCGGCCCGCAGCCGGGCGCTGTCCGGCGGCGCGTCCGGCACCATCGTGTTGAGCATTTGCGGCGGCAGCAGCATCGACATGGTGGCCGACTCGGCCTGGTCTCGGGCCAGGTCGGCGAAGAACAGGTCATCGACCAGGTCCCCGGTGACCTCGCGGAGTTGGCGGATGTTCTTCAGACAATGAGCGCGCTGCCACTGCACGTCGAGCCACTCCTGGCGGGTGACGTCGCGCCAGCCGGGGAACCGGCGCCAATCCGGCTCGGACAGCACCCGCTGCCGGTAGACGTACGCTGTCTCGCTCATCGTCGGTTCCTCAGCTCTTCGATCCCTGCGAGCAGCCGTAGGGCCCTCGGGGGAACCCCTAGGTCCTGGGGCTCATCTGGTCGTCGTTCGGTCAAGCCCTTCCAGGTTCAGCGCGCGAATGTCCCTGTCGCCAGGGCGCGGCGCCCGGCGTTGCGGGACATTTGCCCCGCCGGCTGCCCTGCCGAGTGCGCTGCCCGGGGTCGGACCCGTCCGTACCGGGCGCGGCGAGTAAGTTGGCCGTCCGTGACCACCACAGCCGGCGGTCCGGTCACGGTGCTGATCATCGACGACCATCCGCTCATCCGGCACGGCCTATCGGCGCTGCTCGGGCTAGAAACCTGGGTGGCCGAGGTCTTGGCGGCCTCGAATGCCCGGGAGGGTCTGGAACTGGCCGTCACCCGCTCCCCCGGCTTGGCCGTCGTCGACCTGAGCCTGCCCGACGTGACCGGGACGGAGCTGATTGCTCGGCTGCACCGGGCCCGGCCCGACTGCGGTCTCTTGGTGCTCACCGTGAACTCCGAGGAGTCTGCGGTCCGCGACTGCCTGCTGGCTGGAGCCAACGGCTACGTCCTGAAGGGCAGTGCGCCGGAGGTGGTGCTGCGGGCGGCGCAGACCGTGGCCGACGGCGGTCTGGTCCTGGGGCCCGAGGTGCGAACCGGCACGCTGGTCGAACCCGGCACGCCGAAGCTGCCGGAGCCGCTGAGCCGGTTGACTCCGCGCGACCTCGACCTGCTGGCGCACCTCGCCGAGGGCAGCAGCAACCGGGAGATCGCCCGGACACTGGGGCTGAGCGAGAAGACGGTCCGGAATCGGTTGTCCGGGGTGTTCCTGACGCTCGGCGTGGCGGACCGGGTCCAGGCCGCTCTCGTTGCCCGCGACAACGGGCTGAGCGTCGCCAGCCGGTCAACCTGGTCCTGAGCGGTGCCGGCGGGCGAGGTTTGAGTGTCGACCTCCGATTGGACCTGATCGGTATCAGCCTCCCAGCCGCCCACTCCTTGACTGTCAGGTGTACGAAATCGCCGCCCCTCGCGCCGTTCGGAACTCGCGCGCCACGCTGCCCATGACGGGACGCTGGCCTGCTCGAGCCGGTTGCCGTGAGGCGGGGCACTGAAGGTTCGGGAGCACGACTCATGAACAACTCGGAAGACCTGGTGGACTTCGACACCGACGTCCTCGTCTTGGCCATCAGCAGCGACGACAGCATGCTGCACGTCGGCTCCGCGAGCGGTGTGCTGGCGCACCTGGCACCACCGAGCCCAAAGCGACCAGGGCGGCCGTCGCCGCCCCACTTCGCACCGCACGCGGTGACTCGCACCGCCGTCGGTGTCACGCCGGGCAGTTGCCTACAGCTGTTCGATGTGTCAGGTGTCCGGTTGACCATTCGCTCTCCGCGGAAGAACTCGACCCTGGCCGCGGTCCATCCACCGGAGGTGGTTCCGGAGAGAGCCTTGCTGGCGCGGATCTCCGCCGCGCTGGACCATATGCAGTCAGTGCTGGACGCGAACCCCGCGCTCGGCAAGGACGGGCAGATTCAACACGACTCCGTGCCCCGACCGGAAGGCTCGCTGATCGAGGTGCTCACGCAACTGGCCGTCTTCTTCGACCCGTTGGACCCGAAGATTCAGACCAATCGTGGCAACTGGTTGCACAACCTGGCGCACGCGGCGGGCTTCTAGGAGGGTGGTGTCGCATGGCGGCCGTAGCGAGCACCGCCCTCCCAGGATCATGACCGGCCTGGCGATGCTCCGCCGGCCGGCGGAGCCGCTTGCCTGGGTGATGGCGCCGCTCCGCCGGGTGGCCGGGATGGATCGCGGACTTTCCCAGCTGCGGTGGCCGCTGCTCGGCGCGGTGGCGATCAGCCTGATCGCGACGGGTGCGATCGGGCTGGTTCTCGGCCTGGACGGACCCACTGCTGGGCCGGTGTGGATGACCGTCACCTTCGCCGCCTCGTTCACGCCGTTGGCGCTGTTCGTGCTGCGCCGGGTGCCTGCTCATCCGATCGGTCACCTCATGCTCTGGATCGGCCTGAGCGCGATCGCGGCGACCCTGGCCATCTGCTGGTCGGCCATGCTGCCGATGGCCTGGCTGAGCCAGTGGGCTTGGTGGCCGCCGATTGCCTTGATCCCGCTACTGCTGCTGCTCTTTCCGGACGGCCGGCTGCCGTCGCCGCGTTGGCGACCACTGGCCGTAGTGCTGGTCGCTGCCGCCGCTGCGGCCACCGTCGCGCTGGCCTCCGCCGCGGTCATTGCACCGCGAACGCTGGTCACGGTCGGCACCCGCGTACCGTCGGCCGGGCGACCGCTGATCCTGGTAGCGCTGGCCGCTGTGCTGGTGCTCGGCTTGGCCACGGTGGCTGTTCTCGTGGCCTTGGTCCGCCGGGCCCGGGTCGCCTCACCGACCGAGCGGTGGCAGCTGGTCTGTCTGTTGCCCAGCGCGGCGTTGTTCCTGGTCGGTTTCGCGCTGGACTATCTCAACGTTCCCGGCGGCTGGCTGGCCACCGTGATCACGCTGCCCGTCGGGCTGACCTTCGCGATCTTGCGCTATCGCCTCTACGACCTCGATCTCTACATCCACCGCGGTGTGGTCTGGCTGCTGCTGACCACGCTGGCCGTCGCGTCGTACGCCGGGGCGGTCACCCTGGTCGAGGGCGTCATCTCACCGGACAGCTCGGTCACCTCGACCCTGGTCGCCGGTGCCGTGGTGGCGGCATGTCTGGTGCCGGCCGAGCGGTGGGCTCAGCGAGCGGCCAGTTCCCTGCTGTACGGCAGCCGGGACGACCCCTACACCCTGATGACCCGGGTCGGGTCGCACGTCGAGGCCCTGGCGGACCCGTTGGCCGTGCTGCCCCGCTTCGCCGCGACCGTGGTCGACGACCTCCGTGTCCCCTACGCGGCCATCGTGCTCACCGCCGGCCAAGACGATCCGCTGCTCGTCGAGCACGGCCGGCTGAGCGGCGAGCCGGAGCGGTTCTCGATGCGCGCGCACGGGAAGGAGATGGGCGAGCTGCTGGTCGGGCAACGACGCCCGGGCGCTCAGTTCTCCGGCGCCGAACGTCGACTGCTGCTCGGTCTGGCCGGGCAGGCGGCCCTGGCTGCCGAGGCCTGCCGCAGCACCCTGGACCTGCAGCGGGCTCGCGAGCAGCTGGTGCTGGCCCGGGAGGAGGAGCGCCGCCGGCTGCGCCAGGATCTGCACGACGGAGTGGCATCGGCATTGGCGGGAGCCGGAATGCTGACCTCCGCGGTACGGCACTGCGTACCCCCGGACGGGCGGGCGCCGGAACTGCTCGATGTGCTGGCCGGTGACCTGGACTCCTGCACGTCCGAGATCCGCAGGCTGATCGACGGGCTGCGGCCAGCGGCGCTGGACGACGGCTTGGCCGCGGCGCTCAGCACCGTCGTAGCCCGGGTGCAAGGGCCGACACTCACCTCGACGCTGACCGTGGACAACGACCTCGCTGAACTGCCGGCTGCGGTGGAGGTGGTCACCTACCGCATCGTCACCGAGGCGGTAGCCAATGTGGCCAAACACGCCCATGCCCAGCACTGCACGGTGCGGGTCGACCGGGCCGGACATCTGGTCCGGATCACCATCGACGACGACGGCCGGGGCCTGGCCGCCTCTGCCGCGCACCCGACCGGGGTGCCGTCCAGCGGGGTCGGCATCTCTTCCATCCGTGCTCGCCTGGAGGAAGTGGGCGGCAGCCTGGAGATCGCCTCCTCCGCGGCAGGGACGTCGGTCCGCGCCACGATCCCCGTGCACCGGGCCAGGATCGAGAAAGCGAGCTAGAACCGGGCCGGTCGGGTGCCCTGCCCAAGCCCCGTGTCAGCAGCCATCCGCCACATCGACAGGTGCGCTGTTGCTGTTTCCAAGTGACTCGAAGCAACCCTGGCGCACCAGTGAGTGTGCGCTCACTCGGTCTGTGACACGTCAGACACTCTCTAGCGATCCTTGGTCGCTAAGTGTTTGAGTCTTGAGCCGACTTTTCAGGTCGCGATTCTGGCGTCGTTGATGTAGTCGGTGATGGCGTTGTCGAGGACGCGGAGGGCTTGTCGGACTTCGAGTGGGGCGGGTGGCTGGTTAGCGGCCAGCAATGGTCGTAGTAGCCGGTTGTGGACTTTGCTGTAGAAGATCGCGAAGCGTTGTCCGTCGTCGGTCAGGGTGTAGGTGTTGGAGTGCGGCAGCCGCTCGATCAGCCCTTTCAGCCGGAGTCGGCGCAGGTCGTAGCAGCATTGGGCGCGGCTGTAGGGCTGGCCGTAGAGTTGTTCGACCAGGGGTCGCAGGGTTTTGTTCGACAGGCCGCCGATCAGGTGGGCGGTGACGGCGAGGGCGCCGGCCAGGGCTTGGACCCGAGGGTCGCCGAACCTCAAGGCTGGGGCCCTCCGACCGTCGGTGACCGACGGTTGCGCGATCCGCTCAAAGGCTGGACTCGCGAGGACGCAGCCCCGACCGACATGTTCATGATCCAACAGTCGGCGGTTCACGTCACGGGCTTTGGCCTGCAATTCGGGCAGGTGGACCAGGCGCCGTTTCACGCCGAGATCGGTCGAGTCGTTGACCACGGTCTCGATCCGCAAAGCGCGGCCTTCTTTGAAGTACTCCTTGACCCGGGAGTGCTTGTAACCGGCGTTGATGGTCACATCAACACCGCGGGTGACGACCCGGGTAGCGAAGACGCCGGTCGTCGAGGGCAGGATCTTCCTGCCGAAGATCAGCTCGAGACGCTCGGGCCGGCCCAGATCCAAATTGTCGGCCGCGAGCGCTTCGAAGAACGCACGGCCGTTACGGGGCTGGTCGAACACGATCGTGCGGGAGACCTCGATCTGCCGCATCGACAACTCCCACCAATACCCGTGGGCCCGGTCCTGGTCGGTCAGCGGCACTGGGAGCCGGTCCAGCCAACGATCGAAAAATGCCTGGATCTGCACCGGACCGAGGTGGTCGCAGATCGTCTGCAACCCGATTGGATCGGTGCAGGTGGCGAATCCGTTCGCCAAGGCGGTCCAGCCGATCCCCGCCTTGTCGGCTTGTCGCTTCGCCCATTCGTGGCCGTTCAACCACACCTTGATCGGGTACGGGAAGTAGGAGCCGATCTTGACAAACGCCGGTCCGAACTCGTCGTCCCAGACATAGAAGTAGTAGCAGGTCACCCGGCGTTCGGCCCGGCCCCAGCCGAAGTGCGGGGCGCCGCCACCGTGGGCCGGGGTCGTGGTGCACGAGGCCACCCATTGGAACTCCTGCGCCCAGCCGATCGCGGCTACCCCCGGCCGGCCTGTCTTGGCCTGCCGGGCCAGATACGGGGCCATCTTCTCGATCTTGCGGTCACCTTTACGAAACGTGACCATCGCGATCTTGTTGTTGTCGGCGAACGAGCGCACCGAGGCCCGGAACTGGTCACCGATCCGACCCACCACCGCCGGTGAGGGGATCGGGAACCCCCGCGACGCGAGGAACGACACCACCTGCCCGCCGACCTGTAAATTCGGCACGTACCCGTTGAGATAGATCCGGTCCAGACACGACACATCAAGATCGACATGCCCGGCCAAGAGATCTGAGGTCCTCACCGCACGACTGGTCATCACGCACCCCCTGCGACCAGGCTGGACCCACCAACCCCGACACCGCTACCGCCCAGACCAGATCAACCCGCCGACCCGACCACCAACCTCGACGGTCCGAGGCGGAGCCTCGTTAGCCCCTTTCGTCTGCGGGTGGCTCGGTGAACTGCTCGAGCAACTCGACCGCTTCGCGTGTGAGCGTGTGCAGGGTGGTGTGTGCACCAGGCTCGTCGGGCTTGATCATAGAGACGCCCGACATGTATGAGATCGCGATAATCCGGGCCTGCTGGGAATTAGAGAGACCTCGCGTAATATCGTCCCAAGGGCGTCTGTAGAACAGTACTACCAGATCAACGATTCCAACCCCGGCGATCACGATTGTGGAGGATGAAACAATCTGTTCGTTAACTGCTTTGATGAGTGCTACAGACAGGAAAGCCAACCCGATCAAGAACATTGTGACGCTCATCGCAGTGAGAATGCGAAACGTCCAGGTGATGTGGCCGAACGGCTGCATGAGCATGCGACGCACTTGAGAGTCAGGCTCGACGTCCCCATTCACGGTCGTTTCGCCCGGCCGTAAACGTCGTCGCTCAGCAGCGTTGACAATGCTGAGCAGGAGGGGACCAGCCTCGCTCGGCAAACCTAGTCGGTTGGCCTCACGCTCCGGCTGCTCGAGGAGCGCTTGTCGCACCTTTGCGCTGCCAAGGACCGACGGTACCGTCCTCAGCGCACGCACCATTGCATCACCCGTTGGCGTGCCGATCCGAGGTGGGTCAGGCGCAGGTTCGGAGATCACCTTTCACCGCCGTCGGGCGACGGCCGCAGCGCGCTTCGCAAGGAGGTCGAACTTCGCCTTCTGTGCCACCAGTTCATCGCTTACCTTGTACATGTAGTCCTTCCGGTCCTCAATGGTCCTGGCGGTCTCGGCACGACTGATCATGTTGTACAAGGCCTCTTCATAGAGCCAAGCGACCTCGCCCTCGCGCTCCTGTAGTGCCGAGGTGAATCGCCGCCAGGCGTCGACGCCGTCGATCGTGACGCCGGCTGGAAGAAACCGCAGATCCTCACCGAGGGCCTCGAGTTCGTCGCACCACCGCCGCGCGCGGAACACCGACTCCAGAGCTTCGTGGTGCAGGGAGCGGAGCACGCGTTGGCCCTCAGCAAGGGTCGGCACGGTGCATACTTCAACCGTGGCATTCAGGATGTCATCGTGGATCTCAACAAGAAGTTGATAGACATCCCGTGTCCGCCGCAGGTAGGGCGCAGTGTCTGGCCTTTGGCTGAGCGCATCGAGCACTTCGCTTCCGACAGCCGCAACCTCGTCGAAGAAGCCTATTTCGGTCATCTCACACACCTCGAATTCGCGTTGTTCGTGGAGTCGAAAATACCGCTCGGTAGCGCTCGTGTGAACCTTTCACAGGTCCGCCTCGGTCTCGAATTGCTGTTTTGGTTGGTACGAGTCCCGTACGCACCCGATCTGGCGAGGGTGGACTCGGCAGTCGCGGTCCGCATTCAACCTCGATGATTCATCGTGGCCTGACGGTCGCTTGATCTGGGCTGGATGTTGATCAACGTTGATCGCCGTCAGCCGAAACCGCCGAGCGCCCACCGTCTTCCGTTCCTTGACAGCGGGAATCAGGCGTTCTCGGGGCCTCGCCGAAGACGTGTCGGGGCGCAGCAGACCTGGTGCCACTTTCGACGAGCGACGACAGACAGGTCTGTCGGTTCGTCGAACATAGACGGATGCCCTATTGGGCAGCCCTGTTCGTTGACTCTTCTGCTGCCTCGGACTTCGGATCACCATGAGTGCCTGAGGTGGACCGATCGATTGGCGACGCAGACGTCCGCGATCGTTGGCGGGCAGGTCAGTCGACGTAGGCCCAAGTCGACACAGATGGTCGGCCGGGACGAGCCCGGGTCAGTCCGGACCGGGATCCAGGAATGACACCTACTGCACCCCAGGTACGGCTGTTCGATGGGAAGAGCGAGTCACCTACCGCAAGGTCATTATAGGCGGGCTTTGCTCGACCGCCGCCAAAGTCGGCGGCAGCAAACATTTCACCGTTGCTGTTCTGATCAATGAGTGGGTTTCCTTTGATACCGCGGCTGTCCCAACGCCAGATCTGACTGCCTTTCGTGGTCAGACCTTTGCCCGATCCGTAGATGACCTCGACCGGCACCCAGTTGCCTGCTGAGCTCGTCAACCTCGAAGTCAGTGCTGGCCCGACAGCCAGGTCGTCGAACCGGCGTCCGGCCCTGTCCCGTCCAAAGTTCTCCGCCGCCAGACTTGCGCCGAAGAACGTGTCCAGGTATTCCTTCCCGGCCAGGCCCTTCGATTGTGGCGTCAACAACTGGTCACCTTCGCTGACAGCCTCTTTCGACTGCCGTAGAGGATGTTGACCGCTCCGCCGTACTTGCGCGCGTCAGTGGCGGCACGAACACCAACAGCAAGATCAGCGGTGGCACGTCCGGCGAAGTGACCAGCCGCGAGCGACGAGCCGAACTGCTCACCGTCAACTGGCTTGCCTTTGACGCCTCGGCTGCTTTGACTCCACAACTGACTGCCCCGGGCGGTCAGTCCGGCCGCTGAGCCGTAGATGACGTTGACGGCACCCGGGCCTTCACCACCCTTCCTTCCGCCGTCTCCGGGGACACCGATAGCCAGATCAGCATAGGGACGGCCCGCGAATGGCCCCGCCGCGAGCGCGCCCCGAAGACGTCCGCCGCGGCCGGATTGCCAGGGATCCCGGGCGATGCCTGTGACCACAGTTGACTGCCCGTGGCGCTCAGTCCTGTCCCGGACCCGTACATCACCGTTACTTGACCGCCACCGTCTCGTTCAGGCGCTCCGATCGCCAGATCGTCACGCCCCGTGTCGCCAAAGTTGGCGGCGACCAGGCTTTCCCGAACGAGTAATCGTCCGAGCCGTGGAACGCAGGAAGGCCTGAGCTGGCTGACGTCCACAGTTGACTCCGGCCCCGTTGCAGCCCAGCCGATCCGTACAGAATCCTGATCGCACCGGTCAGAGGAACGAGCTCGGGATCTGACGGATACAACCCAACTGCGAGATCGGTGAAACCGTCACCGTCGAAGTCGGCGGCAGCAATGTCCCCGACCAACCGAAATGGCGTAGCTTTCATCGGGAAAGTCGAGCTGCCATACCTGATTTCGGGCAGCGGCGAGACCATGCGGCGACCCGTAAATGACGCTGACAACCCACTGTGGAAGGTCTGCGTCGTTGGCATAGTGCACGCCGCGACCGCCAAGTCGGCATAACCATCCCCGTTGAAGTCCGAACCTGGTCCCACCCCTGCCCCAGCCGTCGCCTTCAGCGGGCTCGGGGCCGAGACCGGTGTGGTTCTCTCCAGGCTCGACGACACCGGAACCAGACCGCTGCCCAGCAATAGCAGAATGCCCGCCAGCACCGATGCTCGCACCAGGCCTCCTCAAGGGCCAGAACGTCGCCGTCTGCCCTCCTTCTGCGCCGCTCGTCTGCTGTCGATCCTCAGCATCGCTCGCCGGGTTATTAGCCGTCCATACCCGGCCCGCGCGGCTGAGCGCATTTGGGCAATGACCAAACAGTTCCGCGACCCGACGAGGGCATTCACGCTCTGTGCACCACTTTGTGGACCGCGTGTTTGACCACGTCCGACGGCATTGCGGACCACGGACGATACAAGCCGGCTCAGAGACCGAGCACTCCTGTAGCAGTGACATGCAGTTCCATGGTTCCTGGTTCTGAAGCGACTGAAGAGGTGACGTCCTCGACACCAAGCAGCAGGACGTGGGTGGGCACGGAGATGCCTCCAGCTACTCTTTCCCTGAGTTTCACCACGGGCATTGCCAACGGGAACGCTTCCTTCCGAAGCCATCCTCCTTCGCTGGTGCACTTCCAGATCAACACTGGCTGCGGACTAGCCACGTAGAGACCCACACCCGATTCTGATACCACCCATGCGCCTTCATAAGAGAGACATAGATCGTCACCAGACCTGATGAGGTCGAGGTCGGCACCCAGCCCGAAGAAGTAGCAAGGAATGCCATTAAGCTCACCTCGAGCCCAGCTATGGTAGCCGATGATCGGCGCCCAGTCGAAGCGTTGGCGCATCCGGGCCACCTCACTGCATGCGCCTCTCATCAGCTCCGCGGCGGTGGTGTCGGATACCAGCATTGACGTGGAGAAGGGGGTCTCGGCGAGATCGTTCATTCTGTATGTCACGTGCTCTGCGGGTTCCCGTTGCACTGAGGTGGCGGCTCGGCAGAGCACGAGATGGGCGCGATCTTCCTCCGTACCCGGCGCCGCGTCGCCGACCAGGACGTCAAGCACCGTGCACAGCTGATGGGCTTCTGCCACATCTTGACTTAGGACATCGATAGCTGCGCGGCGCCAGGCGTTGAGGATCTCGACCCACCCCGAAGATAACCCCAGCCCTCGCACGTTAGCCTCTTCCGCGAGCGCCTTGAATGCTTGAGCGGCCTCCGTGTACCTGCCAAGCACCGTGAGAGTCTCGGCCCGGACAAATGACAACTGCATCCTGTTGTACGTTCCCGCCTCGCCCGCGATGGCCTCGGTCAGCTCCGTCAAAGTATCCACATCGTTGTTGTCTGGACTGCTCAGGGCTCGCGAGACCTTCGCCAACGTGCTCGGTCCGACTTCCAGATCCAGTGCAGACAGACGCCGCGTCCAGTCTTGAACTTTCGGGCCATGGTCACACGCTGGTGAGAACTCCAAGACAGCCATCACCTCGAGCAGCTGGGTCGCCGGTTCCACGAGGACTTGCTTCGCTTGAGCGTCAGATGACAGCACCTGTTCACACGCAGCCAAGCAACGGTCAATCAAGTCGAAGACCCGTGATTCCCCAGTGTTGAGACTCAGTTCGCACAATGCGAGGGAGGCAAAGATTTTCGCACGCAGAACGGGAGAGTCAAGCTCTGCCTTATCGAGCAGGTCCAATTGGAGTTCGAAATGACTTCTCGCCCATTCGAAATCATGAATTCTTAGTGCATAGTTTGCCTCGTTGCCCAGCAACGTCAGCCCGTTCAACGTCAGGGCCTGAGCTTCCAGTGCGTGGCGGAGGACATGTCGACCCGACGGGATCAATGCGCCGGCAACCAAGTATCTTTCCGAGACCAGCGCCTTCCGCAGGACCGAGTCAATCGTCAATTGGAGGGATTTCAGAACTCGTTCTACAGTCGAGGCATCCTGGCGGTCGCGCACAATTTCGGCCACAATGCTGTTCATCCGAATACACGGCCCGACTGCTGGATCCTGCTGGATCTGGACCAGCGACGATCTCGCTAGACCGCGCAAGGACTCGTCGAGGAGCAAGTCCTGGTCAGCCCTGGACTGATGCGAGCCGGGTTCTTCTCCGGTCGCGTGGCCACTCCAGATGGCATTGGCGGCAATCGTTGCCGGAGCATGCAGTGGTGGTAGGTAGGCGATGAAATCGAGGAGTTCACTAGGCGCGAGTTCGTATCGCGAAACCGAGCGCGCCAGGGTGTCTTCGAGTGCGACGAAGACCGCCCCGAGCAACGTTGCATGTGTCCGGTAGGAAGGCGGCGTCAGCTCTTCATCGCTAATCACTCGACTCCGGATCCGAGCCAAGTACTCCGACGTGACCGACAGTCTTCGCCCCGACTGCACTAGATGCGCGCACGCCAACTCGATAGCGAGTGGCCACCTGTCGAGCGCCAATACCAGTTCCGAGGCTAATCGGCGTTCATGATCGTTGAGACAAGGCTGTTGGAGCCTTATCCGAACGAGTTCAAGTGCGTCGATTCGAGCCATGCCCTCAATCGATAGTCGACGCCACGTCGACCATGTCGACGTGGATGTCGATGTCGCGATCACATCAACGTGACCGTATGCGGGAACCCACGGATCAAGGTCGCGTGCGCTGACCGCGTTGTCGAACACCAATAGCCATTGGTCTGCAGACTCCCCAATGCAGTCGCGGAACGCAGCGGCGACATCGGTACCTGGTTGCCGCCCGATTCGCTCGAGCACTGAGTGGGCAAGTGCGCGCATGCTCGAGTCGGCTCCGGCGTCGAACCACACGATCCGGTCGTAGCGCGACGCGGTGAGCTCGACGAACGTCGCTACGGCTATCGACTTCCCTGCACCGGAAAACCCATTGATCGACAGCAGTCGGGGTGCGGCTCTACGCGGCGGCCCCTGCAGTTCGAGCATGATGGCGTCGAGCACATCGGATCGGGTCACGCGATCGCACACGGGAACCGGACCGATGACCTCTCCCCAGTCGTATCGGCCCAGTGCGCCCGCCAGTGCATGCGATGGAGATCTCAGGAGCGCTGTCGCGGCGTCTCGATCAAGACACCTGTCACTACGACGTCCAGAAAGGAACAGCATCTCAGCGACGAGATACCCGAGGAGAACACGTGCGGACCCAGATCCGGCGCCCTGGAGACGCGAGCGTCGGTGCTCCAGAATGCGGTCCGTCAGCCGCTGGACCAACTCGAAGTTGGTCCCGTCGTGATAGACGACCTGGAGCCGATTGAGGGCAAGGAGGCGATCTGGACTGAGACTCTCCGATACGTCAGCAGCAGTGCCGCAGCGGCTGAGGAGCGCTTGAACGTCAGATGCGCTGCGCAGGGCTCCCTCCTGCAGAGCGGCGAGCAGGGACTTGGTTGCCGGAAACAGTCGCCGATTGGTGTCGATCCGGTATTCATCCGCAGCCACAGCCGCGAGCCTGATGCCTATCCTGATGACCTCCGAGGGACCGAGCGGACGGCCACCCGCGCCATCGACGGCACCTTTGGCCTGCGCCGCGACGAGTACCCTGCCGTCCCGGCTGATCGTGTAGTCGATGGCATCATGTGTTTCGTGCTCGGTACCGAGCACGAAGTCCTCACAACTCGACTCGAGTTGATCAATGAGAGCTTGCAAGGCCGCGAGATACTGGAACCCCAGGCCTGCGGCGCTCCCCACGCCCCCGGATGCGGATGTTTCCATCTCGGCTCCTTTCGACTGGCGACCGAAGATACCGTCATCAACTGACATTGGCCTCTGAGTGGGCCCGTGGGGGTGTGCGTCAGGTTTGTGGTGTGGGCCAGAGAAGTTCGTTGCGGCCTGATTGGTGGCCGTCGATGCCACCGGAGGTGATGGCTTCGGTGATCGTGTTGCAGACTTCGAAGGGCCAGTGGGGGCCGATGCCGAGGCTGCGGCGTTCGTAGGCGGCCATGACCCGGAGCAGCAGGTGGTGGCGGTGCCGGCCAACAGGGCGAAGCCGAGCTCGTCACAGATGACCAGGTCAGCAGGACCTGGCCTTCGGGCATCGCAAGGGGCCCGGGATCGAAGTTGGTGATGGCCTCCAGCCATTCGGACGACGAAGATGCAGCACGTCCTCGGATTCGGTGTCGAGCCAGTCGAGTCGTTCCTCGGTCTGCAGTTCGCGGCGCAAAGCGATCGCGCGCCGATAGAGCGCGAGCACGGAGGCCGGGACGTGGTCCTGAGCCTCGACGGACTGGGCTGCGTACCAGTCGGGTTGCGGCAGATGCGGCAGCGCGTCCCCGAGCCGAGGGAGGTGCCGGCGGTGCTCCAGGGCAGCGGGACGCGGCAGCCGTCGCGGCCGATCTCGACGCTGGGATTGCGGAAGAAGGAGGGGTCCTGGTGGGCCTCGTCGGGGATCTGTCCGACTTCGCGCAGCCCGAGTTACTCGCCTGGTAGAGATAGTTGGAGCCTGTCAGGTCGAGCAGCAGCAGAGTCGCGGCCTCGGCACGGCGCCGGCCACAGTCGGTGTCGATCTGGGCGAGGTCGCCGCCAGCGAGCAGCCAGGCTCCGCCGATCCGCTCGTCGCTGTCGTGGCGGGCGTTACCCGGGTGGGCCGGTAGTGCTACCGGGTGGCGTGCAGGACGGCGGCGTGGTCGGACAGCACCCAGTTGGTCGAGGAGCCGGTGGCGGCAGCTTCGGTGAGGTTGTCGGCGATGAGTAGCCGGAACTGTGTGGCGTTGAAGTCGGCCTTGGTGAGATCGAAGTTGAACGCCTGTCCGAGTCCGGAGGGTGCGGCGTACTTCGCGCGGCGTTCGGCGGTGGCGACCCAGGCTTCGGCGACGGCGATGCGGGGCGGGTCGTACTCGTCGAGCACACTGCGCCACTCGGCGTAGATGTCATGGACGTTGTCCCGGCCCCACATCGGGTGGAACCCGTCCTTGGGGAGTTCCACGAGCTCGGCCTGAGTCGGCGGGTGGTCCGGGAGGTCCTTGCGAGACCATGGGCGACATCGACGCGGAAGCCGTCGACGCCGCGGTCGGACCAGAACCGTAGAGTGGTCAAGAAGTCGTCGCGTACCTCACGGTTGTGCCAGTTGAGGTCGGGTTGCTCGGGGGCGAAGCTGTGCAGGTACCACTGCCCGTCGGCGACCCGGCTCCAGGCCGGATCGCCGAAGATCGAGGTCCAATCCGCGGGCGACAGTTCGCCGTTTTCGCCCGTGCCGTCACGGAAGATGTACCGGTCGCGGGCGGCCGAGCCTTGGGGCCGCGGTCAGGGCGTCTTGGAACCACGGCGTCGGTACGCGCTTTTGGGTCCGGTGTTCACTTCCGGGTTCAGTGTCATGGGTGTTCCTGTCTGTGGGGTGTGGATGGTCACAGGGTCTGGAGATATCCGGTGCGGTCGGCGTCCGTGATCGGACGGATCACCCGGGCGGGTACGCCGGCGGCGACGGTGCGGGCGGGGATGTCGCTGGTGACGACGCTGCCGGAGCCGATCACAGTCCCGTCGCCGACGGTGACGCCCGGGTTGACAGTCACGCCGGCGCCGATCCAGACACTGTTCCCGATGACGACGGGCTTGGCGATGCAGGCGCCGGCGGCGCGCTCGGCGGGGTCGAGGGCGTGGTTGGTGGTGTAGATGCCCACGCGCGGTCCGAACAGGACATGGTCGCCGATGGTGATGCCACCGCCGTCGAGCATCACGCAGTCGAAGTTGGCGTAGAAGCCTTCTCCGACCCAGATGTTGTACCCGAACTCGCATCTGAACGTGGGCTCGAAGAACGCACCCGTCCCGGCGTGTTGGAGCAGGTCGCGGAGCAGCGCCTCGCGAACCTCAGGCGGCTGACCGAAACTGGCGTTGTATCGGTTGGTGGCCATGACGGCACGTTCGCGGGCCTGGACGAGTTCCTCGGTGAGGTCGTTGTAGATCGCGCCGGCGAGGATCCGGGCACGCTGTTGGTCGAGGTTCACTGGTGGGCTCCTACGGCGAAGTGCGACAGCCGCCATCGGCGAGCATCGCGAGATCAGCACGCGTACGAGCGTACATCTATGACGTACGCTCGTACATCTCCAAGCGGCGGTTTGACCGAGATCACAGAAAGTAGGCGTCGCCGTGACGCTCGAGCGCGGCGAGCGCCGTGCCATCGACGATGCCGCGACTGCGGTTGTCCAGGTCGCAGCGGGCATTGAACGCGATCATCCACGCGGCAGCGGCGAAAGCAACGTGGCTCTCCTGCGCACTGAAGGGACGGACCCGGCCTCCTCGAAGTCATCGAGAAAGGCGGCGACGTCCTCCGGTGCGGGAGTCGTGTCGGTCCGATAGCCGCCGGCGGACAAGGCCGGCGAGGGCCTGCTGCGCGTCGGCGACGGTCCGTCGGGCGACGAGATCCACCGGCGGACGGCGGACCTTCAGCACGAGCCGTCGGCCATCATCGGACTCCACCCCGTAGACGGCGTCGATACGTCCGGCTCGAAACAGGGTGCGCACGGGCGTCGTACCCGTCAGTTCCTGGAACACCCGCGCGACCCAGGCGTCGATCTCCGGCCGCGAGAGCAGCCCGAGCAGCGCCTTCTCGGTGCCGGTGGGTGCCTCGTCAGGCATGAGCTTGGTCCTCTCGAGTGTCGTATCGCCGGCCCGATCGTCTGACACCGGTTCGAATCACGCGTACGACCGTACAGCACTCTGGTACGATCGTACGCGTGACTGCCTACTTTGCGGGCGACGAACGTACCCATCGAGAGCGGATGCTCGCGGGCGATCTCTACATCGGCGGCACCGACCCCGACAGCGCCAGGATCGCGCAACGGGCCGTGCAACTCGCCGATGCTTACCACCGGGCGGCCATCGCCGACGAGGCCGCGGCCCGGCCACTGCTGGCGGAGTTGCTGGGAACCCTGGGCGAGGGCGCCTTCATCAAGCCGCCGCTGTATGTCGACTACGGGGAGAACATCCACCTCGGCGCGCGCAGCTTCATCAACTACAACCTGGTCGCTCTGGACGTCGTCTCGATCACGATCGGCGAGGACTGCATGATCGGCCCGAACGTGCAGTTGCTAACCCCGACCCATCCCGTCGAGCCGCAGCCGCGCCGGGACAAGCTCGAGGCTGCCCAGCCGATCACCATCGGGAACAATGTCTGGCTCGGCGGCGGGGTCATCGTCTGCCCGGGCATCACGATCGGCGACAACAGCGTGATCGGCGCAGGCTCTGTCGTGACCAAGGACGTCCCGGCGAACGTGGTCGCGGTCGGCAATCCTGCCCGCGTCATCCGGGAAATCTGACCCGCATGGCAGAGCATGAGCGGGCGCGAGGCCAGGCCGACCCTGGCCGGCGGGACCGGATCATCGACGTAACCCTCGACGTGATCGCCGCCAATGGCGTGGCCGGCACGTCACACCGCAAGGTCGCTGCCGCCGCCGGCGTGCCGCTCGGATCGATGACCTACCACTTCTCCGGCATGGACGAACTGCTCCGCGAGGCCTTCGGTCGTTTCGCCGACCGAGGCGTAGAACGGTTCTCCACGCGGATGGCCCAAGCCCAGACCCCTGCCGACGCACTGGAGATCGTCGCCGGCACCATCGTGGACGACACCCCGGCAAGCGGCTCCGACGAGCAGGTCGTCACCTACGAGCTCTACACGCTCGCTGCGCGAGACGCGTCCTTCCGGGACATCACCGAGCGATGGATGGACCGGACCAGGGGTGTGCTCGAGAAACATTTCGACCCACTGACCGCACGGCTGCTCGACGCCCTCCTCGAGGGCCTTGCCGTCCATCGCACCCTCGATCGCGACCCGGTGACCACGGCCCAGATGATCGAGGGCATTCGTCGAATCACGAAAGAGGCCACCACATGGTAGTAGTGCGCGAGACCGCGTCCGCGGTGCCGGTCAACACCGAGCAACTCGTCGCGGAGCTGCGTGCTCTGGGAGTGCACGAGGGGTCGACCCTCATGGTCCACACCTCATTGCGATCGCTCGGCTGGGTCATCGGCGGCGCACAGGCTGTGCTGGAGGCGCTGCGCGGCGTGGTTGGGCCACACGGCACCCTCGTCATGCCGACCCAGTCCTGGCAGCTGTGCGATCCTGCATTCCTGCAGGAGGCCCCGGCCGAATGGTGGCCGGCCATCCGCGACCATCTGCCCCTCTACAGCCCGGCCACGACCCCGAGCCAGACCATGGGTGCGGTTGCTGAGCTCTTCCGCACCACGCCCGGTGCTCACCGCAGCTCCCACCCGCACCGGTCGATCACCGCAGTCGGTCCCCGGGCGGAGCGCATCACGGCCCGCCACCGGATCGACTCACCCGCGGGCGAGGAATCGCCGCTCGGCGCGCTCGTCGACCTCGACGCCTCGGTGCTGCTCCTCGGAGTGACCGCCGCCAAGGCGACCGTGCTGCACCTCGCCGAGCATCGCGCGTCCTATCCGGGCAAGCGAACCGTCCCGAACGGCGTCGCCATGCTCGTCGACGGCCGCCGGACCTGGGTCACCTGGGAGGAACTCGACGTCCACGACCACGACTTCGAAGAGGTGGCCGAGGCCTTCGCCGCCGACACCGGTCTCGTACGGACCGGCCGGGTCGGCGAGGCAAAGGCCCAGCTGCTGCCGACGCGTCCACTCGTGGAGTACGCCGCCGACTGGTTCACCACCCATCGCCGATAACCGGAGAGCCCCCGGGGCCCCGATCGTCGTCGGGCGGCACCGTATCGAGAGACGCGCGCTCTGAGGCCACGGCCGGGTTGAACCAGACCCAGGACCGATTGCTGCCCGCCAGCGCGCGGATCTGTGGGCTCACGCAGCTGTAGCCGCCGAGCCGACACCAGACCTCGACCAGATTGAGCCATAGCCCGGACTGTTCGACGGTGTGGAACACGAGTCGGGAGTCCGTGGCTGCGATCTGACCGAGACGGATCGTCAGATCCTGCCCCCCACCATCGACGACCAAGTGCGCTGGCCCGTCGGAGGCGACCGATCGGACGCGCTCGATGAACTCGCGGACCGAGTCGCCGATCCCCAGGTAGGCACCGAGCCGGCGACACTGGGCCGGTCGCAGCTGCGGATCATGATCGCGGCGCGGCCTGGCGATCACTTCGATCGGGGCTGCGCCGCGATCACCGAGGTCAGGCTGTCGAGCGCGGCGCGAGTGAGCGCCCGGTCCTGCGGGTCGGTGTCCAGCGCGATGTGCATGGCGGCGCCTTCGACATAGGCGTCCAGAATCCGCGCGGTATCGGGAGGAAAGTGACGGCCGAGCGCGGCTCGACTGGCGCGCATCCACTGATCGGTGATGACACGGAACCGGGCGTGGCGAGCGGCGAGTGTGTACAGCTCATAGGTCAAGACCTGTTCCCGGTTGGAGCGCTGCAGGTCCACGTGGATCAAGTCGACGATCGCGTCCAGCGCGGCGTCCGGGTCGGGGAGATCGTCCATCCGCTGCTCGAACGCTGCGGCGATGGTCGCCGTGAATCTCGTGAATGCCTCGATCAGCAACTCATCCATGCTGGCGAAGTGATAGGTCATCGATCCCAGCGGCACGTCGGCGCGAAGGGCGACCTTGCGATGCGAGGTCCCGGCCACGCCCTCCTCGGCGATGCAGTCGATCGCGGCATCGATGATCCGGTCGCGTCGTTCCGGATCGAACCGGCGGACCATCAGTGCGACCGGTTCGCGAAACAACGTGCCACACCGCGAGTGTACATGCGTACGCACTGTGCGCACGATCGTACGCATGAACTCACGCCACCCCTGCTGCCCCGGCCGCAGGTCGACGATCACCTCACCCCCCACCACCGCCGTCGGCCCTCCTCTGCTCCGTGGCCCGGCAGGACCAACGCTGCACGTCTATCGCCTGAGCAGTCGATAGACTCTCAGCCCATCAATTCGACCGATGGCTGGGCAGCCCCCGACCGTCCTCGGACAGGAGGTCGGCAGATGAGTCGGCGACCAGACGTGACCTTGACCCAGTTGCGCTACTTCGTGACCGCGGCCGGCAATGGGTCGATGACCCAGGCGGCGGCTGAGCTGCACGTCGCCCAGTCCGCGGTGTCCGCGTCGATCGCGGAGCTGGAACGGCAAGTGGGCACCCAGCTGTTCATCAGGCAACCGGGCCGCGGTCTCATCCTCACCTCGGCCGGCGAGGAGTTCGTCCGGGAGTCCCAGGCACTGCTGGCACATCTGGACGAGGTGCTCGGCAGCGCCCGGGGCCGCAGCGACCAGGTGCGGGGCCACATCCGCTTCGCCTGCTTCACCACCCTGGCCCCGTTCGTGCTGCCCGAACTGCTGGCTGATCTGGCGGAGCACTATCCCGGACTGGAGGTCGAGGTCATCGAAGCCGAGGCCGAGGGACTCGGCGCCGCCCTGCGCACCGGCCGGGCCGAGCTGGCCCTCGGCTACGACCTGGGGCTCGGGCCGGACATCGAGCGTCAGCTCGTCGCGGAGGTCGAGCCGCACGTCATCCTGCCGGCCGGCCATCGGCTGGCCAGTCATAGCCGCATCCATCTCGAGGACCTCGCGTCCGAACCGATGGTGCTGCTCGACCTGCCGCACAGCACGGAGTATTTCCACCGGCTGCTCGCCTCGGCGGGCGTCGAGCCGACCATCCGCTATCGCTCGGTCAACTACGAGACCGTACGCGGACTGGTCGCTCGAGGGCACGGCTACTCCATCTTGAACCAGCGGCCGCAGCACGACATCACCTACGGCGGCGGCAAGGTCGAACCCCGACCGATCGCCAACGATCTGCCACCGCTTCGGGTCGTCACGGCACGGCTGTCCATGGCACGGCCGACAGCGCGAGCTCGGGCGATCGCCGCCCGGGCCCGGCTGCTGCTGCAAACGTCCTGGACCTGAGGCTCCGCGGACGTCAGCGACGGCCCTTGGTGCCGTCGGAGGTGATGACGTCGATCGTGGTCCAGGCCATCAGCACCGCGGCGTCCAGCAGGGCACGTTCGGCGGCGGGACCGATACAGGCAGCGGCGAACCCGGGCTGGTGGTTGGTATGCGGCAGCGAGTCGACCCCGATGTAGGGATGGATGGCCGGCACGACCTGCGACACGTTGCCCATGTCGGTCGAGGCCCGGTTCATCCGTCCGGCGACGGCCGGGTCGGCGAACACCCGTCCGCGAGTGACGGCGTTGGCGCGGTAGGCGGCCAGCGCCGCGGCGTCGGTGCGGAACTCGGCGTACGGCTTGCTCTCCGGGGTGATGGTGAGCCTGGCCCCGGTCGCCAGGGCTCCGGCTTCGAAGCAGCGCCGGACCCGGTCCTCCAGTTCGGCGAGCTGATCGAGGGTGTTCGCCCGGACGTACCAGCGGCCCTCGGTGTGTTCGGGGATGGCGTTCGGGGCGGATCCGGCGACGGTCTGGATGCCGTGCACCCGGGTGTCGGCGGGCAGTTGCTGGCGGAGCAGGGCGATGGCCAGCTGCGCGACCAGGAAGGCGTCGTTGGCGTTGACACCTTGGTCGGGGTAGGCAGCGGCGTGCGCTGAGACCCCGTCGTAGGCGATGTGGTTGTGGGTGACCGCGAACGGTCGGGCCTCGGCGACGTCAACCGCGGCCGGGTGGACCATCATCGCCAGGTCGAGGTCGGTGAACGCGCCGGCTTCGAGCAGCTCGATCTTGCCGCCGCCACCCTCCTCGGCGGGGGTGCCGTAGACCCGCACCGTGATGCCGAGGTCGTCGGCCAGCCGGGCGAGCGCGAGACCGGCACCGACGGCGCTGGCGGCGATCAGGTTGTGTCCGCACGCATGCCCGAGGCCCGGCAGGGCGTCGTACTCGGCCATGATGCCGATCGTGGTCGGCCCGCTGCCCGCCTCGGCGAGGAACGCCGTCGGAAAGCCGAGATAGCCCGGGGTGACCGCGAAGCCGCCGGCGCTCAGCGCGTCGCCGATCCAGCCGGCGGCGCGATGCTCCTGCCACGCCGTCTCGGGGTGGCTGTGCAGCGTCTCGGACAGCCCGATCAGGCCCGGAGAGGCTGCGGTGACGATCGCGTCGGCGACCGCCTTCAAGGCGTCGGCTCGCTCACTCATCGCCGGGTACGCCGTAGGTGGGCGCCGCCGACGGATTGAGCCCGCGATTGACGTAGTCGTCTCGCTGCGGCAGCCAGACCTCGAGCAGACCCGCGAGTTCGGCGATCGGGTCACCGTCGGTCCAGTCGACCCGTAGATCGGTGACTCGCCAACCCGCGTCACGCACCACCGACAGCCCGGCGGAGTGCACCGGTCCGGCCTCACCGCCAGCCTGCATGGCAGCCTGAGCGGCGGCCAGCAGCCGGAGCTCGAGATCGCCCTCGGAGTCCTCGAACCGATCGACCATGAGCTGCGGGATCGCGGCGGAGGCGAGGAGATTGCCGCCGGCCACGACCCCGTCGCCGATCGCGTGGCCGAAGACGCCGAGGGCATGCTCACCGGAGTACGCGGCAGCCCGGCCGGCCGCGTCGACGACCAGAAGCTGGCGGAACGCGATGTTCTCGGTCTCCTCGGTCAGAGCCCGCAGCGCGTCCGGCGCCGGATCGCCACGGCGGAGTCGCTCCAACAGGACGGGACCAAGTCGGGGGTCGGTGATGTTCTGCGAGTTGACCCCGCCGACGCCGTCGGCCAGGTGCACGCAGCGTGCGGCAACGGCCGGCGACGACGAGCAGATCACCGCGCCGAAGGCTCCTCCGGCATCGCGGGCCACAATGGAGAACGTCACTGGATCGTCCCTTCCTCGTTGGACCGGCGCTCGCTGACCGCGCCAGAGTTGACCACACCGGAGTTGCCCGCGCCGGAGGACGTACTGATGACCGCGGTGGCGTCAATCTCGACCAACCACTCGGGCCTGGCCAAGGCGCTGACCACCAGACCGGTCGACACCGGATAGACCCCCTGCAGCCAGCGGCCCATCACCCGGTAGACGGTCTCGCGGTAGCGTGGGTCGACGAGGTAGACGACGACCTTGACGATGTCGGCGACCGAGGACCCCGCCTCCTCGAGCAGCATCGCGATGTTGGCCATCGCCTTCTCCGCCTGCACCTCGACGTCACCGATGCCGACCGATTCCCTGGTGTCGAGGTCCTGGCCGATCTGACCGCGCAGGTAGACCACGCCGTTGGCCACGACCGCCTGGCAGAGATCGTTGTCGAGATTCTGCTCGGGATAGGTGTCCTTGGTGTTGAAGGGACGGATGCGGACATGCGTGGGCATCAGGCAGCTCCTGCCGCCGCAGCTGCGGCCTGGTGATCGTAGGCGAGGTAGCCCCGCTGGATCTTGACCTGATCAGCGAGGTATTTGGCGTCGTGCCAGACGCCCCAGATGAAGCTCGAGCCGCGTCGCGACTGCCAGGGCAGGCCGAGGAAGTAGACACCGGGCTCCGCGGACACGCCGCGCTGGTGCTTGGGCCGGCCCGCCTCGTCGAAGGCATCGACCTGGAGCCACCCGTAGTCGAGTGCGAAGCCGGTCGCCCAGATGACGGAGCTGACGCCGGCCTCGGCGAGGTCGAGCTCGAGAATGGGATTGGTGAGGCACTCCGGGTCGGGGCCCAGGACACGGGCCTCGGGCTCCTCCGGCAGGTCCAGTCCGTTGCGAGCCACGTACGCGTCGGCCTCGTCGAGCAGACCCAGGTAGTTGGCATCGCCGTTGGCGATGTTCGTGCGCAGGTCGGCGGAGAAGTGCATGGTGCCGTCGTGGTGGGCGGCCGCCCGACCCAGCAGAGTGATGCCGTTGGCTGCCAGGGAGCGGAAGTTGACCGTGTGACCTCCGTGCGCGCCGCTGACGGCGATCGTCACATGTTCCGCACCCGCCGGCGGCGCCGCCATGTCCCACTTGCCCAGCACGCCCAGCCACCAGCAGAAGTCCCGGTCCCGGTAGCTTCGCGGCGGGCGGTCGTGCGGGCCGACGGCAAGGTAGACCTGCCGGCCCGAGCGGCGGAGCTCGTCGGCGATCTGCACTCCCGAGGATCCGGCCCCCACCACCAGCACCGCGCCTTCGGGTAGTCCCTGGGGGTTGCGATAGGAGCTGGAGTGGATCTGGTGGATCCCGGCGCTCTCGGGGAGAACCGTCGGGATGACCGGCCGCTGGAACGGACCGGTGGCGGCGACCACGTACCGCGCGTCGTAGACACCATCGGAGGTCTCGACGCGGAAACCGGGCCGTCCCTCGTTCCGCCGGACCGAGGTCACTTCGACGCCCGTGCGGATCGGGGCGTCGATCTTCTCCGCGTACGTGACGAAGTAGTCCGCAACCTCGTCCTTGGTGGCGAAGGCGTCGGGATCGACTGCGAACTCCAGGCTCGGGAAGCGGTCGTGCCAGGCCGGTCCGTTGGCCACGAGCGAGTCCCACCGACCGGTACGCCACCGCTCGGCGATCCGCTCCCGCTCCAAGACGACGTGGGGCACGCCTCCCTCACTCAGATGCTCGCTCATCGCCAGCCCGGCTTGTCCGCCGCCGACGACCACGACCTCGATCTCCTGGTTCGACATCTTGACCTCCCACGCACCAGCAAACCCCAATCGAGCCTCCCTGGCGAATAGCAGATAACGGCCAGACCCATCAGTTCAAGTGATGCCTTCAGCGGATTGCATCAATGATCCAGCGCGCGCACAACCGTCGACTGCGCCGCGAGTGTGTACTCCTCGCAGGCGATCGCCGGCTCGACCTATCTGAATGGCCTTCCGTGGTGCATGCTGCTTTCCGCGTCTCCTCCGCACGTTGTCGTCGTCATCCCTTCGGTCTCACGTCATTCCCCCCACCCCCGCCGTATGTTCCGGTTGAACTCTGGCGTTACGATGCAGCTGGTTTAATACGACCGATGAAGGAGTGAGAAATGGCAGGGCAGTTCGAGATCTACAAAGACGGGGCTGGGCAATTCCGTTGGCGGTTGAAGATGGCCAACGGCGAGGTGGTCGCCAACAGCGACGAATGCTTCCCCGAGGCTACGATGGCTGGCCTCAAAGCGGAGGTGGTACAGGATGCCGCAACTGGGGCCAAGCTCGTGTTCCCTCCCGACGACTGAGTTGAGGCCATTGACGCGGGCGTGCTGTGAATCAGCACCTCGGTTGCCTTGGTGTGCCTGGGTGCTGCATACCGGGGTTAGTGCTTGGCTCATGTGGGTAGGGGGCGGCCGCCAAATACCACCCGCGATCATCGAGTGATCTGACTCAGCGAAAGGCTGGCTGGCTTCTGGCTGCGTCCCGCAGGGATGACCCCTCCGGAGGACCGCGTCGGCACCTCGACCTGAGAATCTCCGTTCGGTCATGGTTCGAGTGGGTGTGGCGTAGAACGAGAATGTCCCTCTGGCGAATCAGTCATAGGCGACACCTCGCCGGTGAAGACATGCCTTGCCTTGCTGGTGGCAGGTGTTGGGTTCGAACCAACGTAGGCGATGCCGGCAGATTTACAGTCTGCTCCCTTTGGCCACTCGGGCAACCTGCCATGTCACCTCGACTCCTCGCGGAGCGTCGGCAACGACCGCAAACAATAGCAACTCTCGGCGGCGCCGCCCAATCGATACCGTGCGGCGCGCTACCGTACGGCTCGCAGCCCGAACCGACACAGAACAGGAGTCGCCCCATGGCGTCGGATAGCTCGTTCGACATCGTCAGCAAGGTGGATCGACAGGAGGTCGACAACGCCCTCAACCAGGCCGCCAAGGAGGTCCGGCAGCGGTTCGACTTCAAGAACACCGACGCGAGCATCCGCTGGTCGGGCGAAGCCATCGAACTGGAAGCCAACTCCGAGGAACGGGTGAAGGCCGTCCTCGACGTCTTCGAGTCCAAGCTGGTACGCCGCGGCGTCAGCCTGAAGTCGCTCGACGCTGGTGAGCCGCGTTCCTCCGGCAAGCTCTACAAGATCACCGCCACAACCTCCGAGGGGATCACCCAGGAGAACGCCAAGAAGGTCACCAAGCTGATCCGCGACGAGGGTCCCAAGGGCGTCAAGGCACTGATCCAGGGCGATGAACTCCGGGTCAGCTCCAAGAGTCGCGACGATTTGCAGCGGGTTCAGGCCCTGATCAAGGCACAGGACTACGACTTTGCGGTCCAGTTCGTCAACTATCGCTGAGCTGTCCCCCGACGCGGAGGCAACCGGATCGAACCATGGCCACTGATCAGAGCCACGGTTAGCATGGCGCGAAGAGCTGTCCCGACGTACGTGGCAGCCGAAGCGGAGAGGCGATCGGTATGGGTTTGGTCGACGACATCAAGCACAAGGCGGAAGAACTTGGCGAGAAGGCCGGTGAGGCATTCGAGCAGGCCAAGCAGAAGGCCGGAGAACTCGGCGGCAAAGCGGAGGAAGCGTTCGAGGCCGCCAAGGACAAGGCCGGCGATGCGCTCGACAGCGCCAAGCAGAAGCTGGACACCGATGGCGACGGAGATGTCGATGCTGAGGACGCCTCGCGAGCCTTCAGCGCGGTCAAGGACAAGGCGACCGAAGCATTCGACGGACTGAAGGACAAGGTCAGCGGCGGCCAGGATTCGGCAGCCGAGACTGTGGCCGATGCCGCCTCGAGTGCAGCCGCGTCAGCCACGGACACGGCGTCCAACGCCGCGGATGTGGTCAGTGACGCAGCCTCGGATGCCACCGACTCCGTGAGCGATGCAGCCGATTCGGTAGCTGATGCCGCGGGCGATGCAGCCGATTCAGCGGCCTCCGCCGTGGACGATGCAGCGAAGAGCGCGGCCGACGCCACCGGTGATGCAGCCCAGTCTGCAGAGTCGGCCAAGGACGATGCGCTGAGCGCCGTCCAGGATGCGGCCGAGGATCTGAAGTCGGACAGCTGACCGAGTCCTGCATACGTCGCTGCCGCCCCGTCGTAACCCGTAACAGGGGCGGCAGCGTTTGCGACCCTCACGCTCGTCTAACTCGAGTCGGTCGTCACCGATGTCGGCAGACACCGCCATCACACCACCGAGAAGGCGTAGTTACATCCCAATTCGCAAGTTTGAGGTGTGATTGCTCCTTCTCGATGTGGCCTGCTCCTTCTCGGTGCGTGATCGGTCAGTCGCGGACAACACCTGATCCGAACGGACAACAACTACTCGCGTTCGGGAGACAGATCGGACAACAGTCCTGCGGAAGCATTGGGGAATCTCGCGATGCGGTGACCGTAGGGCTCTCCAGCAAGCGAGACGTCCGGTTCGCGTCTGAGCCCGCTGTTGTATAGGGTCCGGCGCCAAGGAAGGAGGTGCGGCTGTGGTCAAACGTCTGCGGGTCGTGGCCTGTGGGCTGGTCGTCTTGGCTGCCTTGCTGGCAGGTGGCTGTACGCCCGAGTCCGGGCCGGCGCAGAGCACCTCGCCGAGCCCGGTGATGTCCGCGCCACCTTCACCCACGCCCAGCCCGACACCTACCGAGAACGCGCAGGAGCGGCAGCAACGGTTGGACTTTGAAGCGGCGAAGGGCGCCTACTTGGCCGCGACGTCAGAATTCGACCGACTCCTAATGTCAGGAGGGGCTCGCGAGCCCACACCCGCTCTCTTAGCGACCACCAGCGGCGACTATCGACGTGCTCTGATGTATGTGCTGCAGACATTCAAAGCCAATAGGTGGCATTCTGATCGGCCGATCCCCCAGATCGTTGTCATCAGGGGCGGTTGGAGTCCCAACGAACTAGACCTCGCCGCGTGTGAGGACACATCCAAGGTGAGGTACCTCGATCGGCGCGGCAAGGAAGTACTTACGGATCGCGAACGACGCTATGTCCACTCATTGACAGCCAAGAAGACCAAGGGGCAGTGGAAGATCGCCACCATCGACTCGGAGGCTGTCGAGAGCTTCACTCATGAGGCATGCGGAAAATGATGGCGATCTGGCGTCGAGTCGGTCTCGCCCTGGCAGGTGCGATCGTGCTGACAATCTCGACTATCGTGCCGACGTCCGCTGCTCCCGGCGATCCTGTCATTTCTGAGCCGGATGCCTGCCCAGGTGGTGTCTGCGAGGTGAGAGCCCAGAAACCAGACACCTCCAGCAGCTCAACCACCACGACGTCGTCTCGGGTGGGCCCATCGGCCAAGGAGGTCTGGCTCAAGCAGGTAGCCCAGATCCGCCGCTACAACCAACAGTTCGAAAGCTACGAGCGCTGCCTGGCGACGTCGTCCAACACCTGCACCGCGCCCGATCGAAACGCGCTCCCCGAGCTCGCAGCCTGGACCGACCTACAGTCGGACACCGCCGCACCCACGCTGTCTCCAAGCCAGGCTGGAGCCATCGCCGTCGCTCGCCTCCGGCTCCCCCTCACACCACCGAAGGTCGGACCGGATCCCAACCTCAACAAGTGGAAGATGGCCGCAGTCGGCTACCCGCTCTGGATCTGGGCGGATGGATCCACCCACGTCGGACCGGTCAGCGACAGCGTCGGCGGCCTGAGCGTGTCCCTCGACGCCCGCCTCGCCAAGACCGTGTTTCGGATGGGCGACGGCGGCACTGTCACCTGCACCGGAGCCGGTACGCCGTACAAGAACAGCGTCAAGCCAGGAACCGCGTCGCCGACCTGCGGCTACCGATACGAGAAACCCAGCCTCCCCAAAGGCAACTACACCGTCACCGCGATCAGCTACTGGGCCGTGACCTGGACGGTCAACAACACCAGTGGTGTTATCACCGTCCCTGTCGCCGCGAGCGCACCACTGCCTGTCGGCGAGGTCCAGACCCTGGTCAGATGACAGCTGGGTCCGATAACCGCGCGATTCGACAACGACCGAGTCCGATGATGACCTCACATTCCAGACCTCCCGCGCGTCTTCTCAAGTGATGACTGCGAAACCGACGTACGAAAAGCCACCGTACGAAGAGCTGGTCCGGGACCACGGGATCCGGGTTTGGCGGGTCTGCCGGGCCATCCTTGGCCCGGCCGATGCAGACGACGCCTGGTCGGAGACCTTTCTGGCCGGGCTACGCGCCTACCCGAACCTGCCCACCGACGCCGACCACGGTGCCTGGCTGGCCACCATCGCCTATCGCAAGGCGATCGACGCGGTACGCGCCCGCCAACGTCGAGCCACACCCACCGCCGACATCGAGACTGGCCCTCACTCGGCCGGCCTTCAGCCAGCTGAGTCGACACTCGGCCGGCCGGGAGCAGGCCCGGACGAGGACCTGGTCGATGCGGTGCGGTCGCTGCCTGACAAGCAACGGCTCGCGGTCACACTCCACTACCTCGCCGACCTTCCGTATGCGCAGGTCGCCGCTGAAGTCGGTGGCACCCCTGACGCTGCCCGCCGGGCAGCATCAGACGGCTTGCGTACGCTGCGGAAACGGTTGGCGAACCCAACCTCAGGAGGACCACGATGATGTCACCCGACCAGATCTCGCTGAACGAAACGCCGCTGGACGTGCCCCTCGACAACCCGCTGCCCCTGGACAACCCGCTGAGCAGGCTGCCCGAGGTCGACTCGGCCACCATGAGCCGGCTGCACGAGGCCCTGACCGCCAAGGCCGCCGATGCCGGCCTTCTCGATCTCGCCTATCGCACGGTCGACTCACCCCTCGGCTCCCTGTTGCTGGTCACCAGCGACCGCGGCCTGACCAGGGTCGCCTTCGCCAGTGAGGGTCACGACCAGGTGCTGACAGCGCTCGCATCCACCGTCAGTCCACGGATCCTGCGCGCCCCCGGCCGACTGGACGAGCCTGCCCGCGAGCTCGACGAGTACTTCGCCGGCATCCGTCGCAGCTTCGAGCTGCCCCTGGATCTGACCACCACCGGCAGATTCCGGCGGGCCGTGCAGTTGCTGCTGCCGGGCATCGCCTACGGGACGACCGTCTCGTATGGGGAGTTGGCGGCCCGGGCAGGCCGGCCGGCCGCGGTCCGCGCGGTCGGCACGGCCTGCGCGACCAATCCGCTGCCGATCGTCGTGCCGTGCCATCGGGTGCTGCGCAGCGACGGAAGCTTGAGTGGCTACCTCGGCGGTCTGCCGGCCAAACGTGCCCTGTTGGACCTCGAGTCACGCGCCAGCGCCTGACCGACAGCGCTCAGCCCGCCTTCACACCGAGATTCCCGACAAGCACGCACCCGGACGATCTACCCATCGAGGAAGCGTCCGGATGTGCAAAGCGCCCGCACACCATGAGTGTGCGGGCGCTGCGGACTTCGGATGGATCAGGCCTGAGGCGGCGCAGGCGGCTGCTGGCCATAGCCCTGCTGCGGCGGCTGGCCATAGCCCTGCTGCTGCCCATAGTTGGGCTGCTGGCCGTACGGATCGGACGGCAGCACGCCCGGCTGCGGCGGGTAGTAGCCCTCCGGTGCCGGCGGGCCATACTGCGCGGCGTTCGGCGAGGTCGGCATGGCGCACAAGATCACCGTCACGATGCCGAGTCCCACGATGTTGAAGAGGTAGAACCAGCCGGAGTAGCCGGCGTCGTGGAGTCGACGGATGGTGATGGCGATGTTCGGCACAATCGTGCCCAAGGCCCACAGGCCGAGCAGCACGAGCGGGAAGGTCGCCGCGGGCGGGAACTCGCCGCGCGCGGTGGCAGGCGAGGCCGCGAGGATGGCGAGAGAAATCCCATAGAACACGAACACCACGATCGCGTTGGCGAGCACCCACCACCAGTACTCGCCGCGGCTGGCGCGGCCGTCGAACTTGGCGTACTTCTGGAAGGCGCGCTTCACGGCCGGGATGAACCCGATGCCGTAGTGGGGCCAGTCAAGCGGAGGAACAGGAATACTCATGATGTTCTCAATTGTCTCTCGGCTTGGGGTCATTGCAGCATCGCAGAGACGTGATTCCTGACACCGAACCAATCGGGCCACTGGTCAGCAGCGACCCTGCACCTCCGCCAACACCGTCCGATAGCGGGCATCGAGTTCCTCGGCCGTCACCGCACCCCTCGCTCGCGCCTGCACTTCGTACCGACCCGAAACCGGCGAGGACCACTCCGGCAACGCGCCAGTCAGCGCCCACCCTGCTTGCCGCGCGGCACCGACAGCCACACTCTCGTACGGATCGGTGGTCAGCACCGGGACCCCGAACACGTCCGCCGCGATCGAGCGAACCGCCGCCGACTGTGCGGCTCCCCCGGTCAACATGATCTGCTCCACCGGGGACGCCTGCTCGCGCAAGCTCTGCACCCCGTACGCGAGGCTCCACAGCACCCCCTCGATGGTGGCGCGCGCCAGGTTGGCGGCCGTCAGGTTGGTCAGCGTCATCCCACGCAGTTCACCGGTCGCGTCGGGCAGCGGCGGCGTCCGCTCCCCCTCCAGGTAAGGCAGGAACACCAGACCCTCGCTGCCCGGCGGCGCAGACATCGCCAATTCGCTGAACTCCGCCAGCGGCACCTTGAGCGCCTTCGACATGGCCACCAGATTGCGAGCACCATTCAGGGTGCAGACCAGCGGCAGGAACTGACCTGTGGCATCGGCGAACCCGGCGATCACACCGCTCGCGTCATGGGTCTGCACCGGGCTGGGCAGGCACGCCACCCCGGAGGTGCCGAGCGAGATGAGTGCCGTCCGATCGGGCACCACCATGCCCAGCGCGGAAGCCGCGTTGTCACCGGTGCCGGGCCCGATCGCGATCCCCTCGGAGGTATGGCCCACGATCTCGGCAGGCGGAGCCACGCGGGGCAACGCGACCGTACGGTCGAAGGCCAGTACGACCAGATCGTCCCGATAGGTATTGCTCGCCGCATCGAAGTAGCCGGTCCCGGACGCGTCCCCGCGATCGGTCACCGGGTCGAAGGACCGGCTGCCGATCTCCCAGGTGAGGTAGTCGTGCGGCAAGATCACCCGGTCGACCCGGGCTGCGTTCTCCGGCTCGTGCCTGGCCAGCCACCGGAGCTTGGCGACGGTGAACGAGGCGACCGGCACCGAGCCCACCGCGTCGGCCCAGCGGTCCGGACCGCCGAGGTCGTCGATCAGTTCCAGCGCATCGGCCGCGGACCGGTTGTCGTTCCACAGCAGCGCATCGCGCACCAGCTCGCCTTCGGCGTCGAGGGTGACCATGCCGTGCTGTTGGCCGCCGACGCTGATCGCCTCCACACCGGCCAGCAGCGCCGGGTCGGCGGTCGCCTCGCGATAGGCGGTCAGCCAGGCTGCGGCGGACACCTCCGTACCGACCGGATGATCCGCCCTTCCGGAGCGGACCACCGCTCCGGACTCGAGGTCGCAGACGACCACTTTGACCGACTGGGTGGAGGTGTCCACCCCCGCGACGAGCCGGCGAGAGGTCACCCGCGGGCGCCCATCAGGTGCTCGAGCATCAGCTGCTGAATCTTCACGAAACCGAACCCCTTGCCGTTGTAGTAGGACGCCGCGTCGAAGTCCTCGTACGCACTAGCATCCGCCAACAGGTCGGTGTAGGTCTCACCGGGGTTCAGGGTCGGCTCCGACAACTCGGCCACCTTGGCCGCCGCCAGCGCCTCCTGGACCTCCGGATCGGCGCGGAAGGCGGCAGCCCGGTCCTTGAGGATCAGATACATCCGCATGTTGGCCCGCGCGGACTCCCAAACTCCGTTGTAGTCCTCGGTCCGGCTCGGCTTGTAGTCGAAGTGCCGCGGCCCGGTATACGCAGGCCCACCGCCGGGCCCGCCGTTCTCCAACAGATCAACCAGGGAGAACGCGTTCTGCAGATCGCCGTGGCCGAAGACCAGGTCCTGGTCGAATTTGATGCTGCGCTGCCCGTTCAGATCGATGTGGAACAGCTTGCCGGCGTCGAGCGCCTGGGCGATGCCGTGGGTGAAGTTGAGCCCGGCCATCTGCTCGTGGCCGACCTCGGGGTTGACGCCGAACAGGTTCGGCTGGTCGAGGGTTCCGATCCAGGCGATGGCGTGGCCGACGGTCGGCAGCAGGATGTCGCCGCGAGGCTCGTTCGGCTTCGGCTCGATCGCAAACCGCAGGTGGTAGCCCTGATCCGTCACATACTGCGCCAGCAGGTTCGCGCCCTCGCGGTAGCGGGCCAGCGCCGCCTGCACGTCCTTGGCCGCGTCGAACTCCGCCCCCTCCCGGCCGCCCCACATGACGAAGGTCTCCGCACCGAGCTCGGCAGCCAGGTCGATGTTGCGGAGCAGTTTGCGGAGCGCGAACCGGCGGACGGCCCGATCATTGGAGGTGACCCCGCCGTCCTTGAACACCGGGTGGCTGAACAGGTTGGTGGTGATCATCGGCACGGTCACGCCGGTGTCGGCCAGCGCCTTGGTCAGCCTGCCGATCTGACGGCTGCGTTCCACGTCCGTCGCCTCGAACGGAAACAGGTCGTTGTCGTGGAAGGTCAGACCGTACGCACCAATCTCGGCGAGTTTCTCGACCGCCTCGACCACGTCGAGGGGCTCGCGGCTGGCGCTGCCGAACTGGTCCTGACCGACCCAACCGATGGTCCACAGACCGAAGGAGAACTTGTCGGCGGGGGTGGGCGTGACGGTCATGCGGGCCTCCAGAAGCCAGAGTTAAATGTTGAGAAGAACAACATATTGCCGGGTGTGCCGTCCGTCAAGGGCCGATCTGCGCTACAGTCAGCCCATTGGCTGAATGTCAGGCCCAGCAACAAATAGCCTCGAAGGACCGGTGAGCGAACGGTGGGAGATCAGGAGTCGAACGCCGGCGTCGCCTCGACCCGCCGAGGCAACCTCAGCCGCTTGCTGACGTCAGTGCACCGCGATGGGCCGTCGTCCCGCGCAGCCCTCACCCGGCAGACCGGACTCAATCGGTCCACCATCGCCGGTCTGGTCGCCGAGCTGGTCGGTGCCGGGCTGGTGTCGGAGGGGATCGCGGAAAGCGCCCGTAGCGTCGGTCGGCCCAGTCCCCTGGTCATCGCGGAATCATCGGTGGTCGCACTGACCGTGAACCCCGACATCGACGCCGTCACGCTCGGCCTGGTCGGCTTGGGTGGCGTGGTGCACAAGCGGGTGCGCTACCCGACCAGCGGATCGTTGACCGCCGACGAGGCGGTCAACCTGGTCGAAGCGTTGGTGGCCGGGATGCGCTCGGAACTGGACAGCCGGTTCTCCGTGCTCGGCATCGGGGTGGCCGTGCCCGGCTTGGTCGAGCGAGCCACCGGTACGGTGACGCTGGCTCCCCACCTGCGCTGGCGTGACGAGCCGTTCGCGGCGCGGCTCACCGAGGCGACCGGCTATCGCTGTGTCGTGGCCAACGACGCCCGCACCGCGCTGGTCGCCGAAGGGCTGTTCGGCGCCGGGCGAGGCCGCCCGGAGTTCGTCTACCTGAACGGCAGCGCCAGCGGGATCGGCGGCGGCATCGTCGCCGCTGGTCGCCCGGTGCTCGGGCGGCACGGGTACGCCGGTGAGTTCGGACATCGGGTCGTACATCCCGGCGGGCTGCCGTGTCATTGCGGTCGGATCGGCTGCCTGGAGACCGAGGTACGCCGGGATCGGCTGCTGGCCGCGGTGGGACTGGATGATGTGACAGCCGAGCAACTGCCGCAGGCACTGACCGAAGCCCTCGCCGAGGGCCTGACCCGGAAACGGTCGACCGAGGTCAGGGCCGAGCTAGACCGGCAGGTCGGCTGGCTGGCCCAGGGATTGTCGGACGTCGTCACGGCGCTGGACCCGGAGGCGGTCGTGCTCGGCGGCTTCCTCGCCACCCTGGCCGATGCCTCCGACGGCAGGCTCCAAGAGCTCGTCCGGAGCACCGGGTTCGCGGCGCTGAGTGGTGACATCGAGGTCGTAGCGGCCGAGCTGGGCACCGACCTGCTCACCATCGGTGCGGCGGAACTGATCTTCGCCGACCTGCTCGCCGATCCGCAGTCGTACGCCTCCTTGGCCTCCTGATCCACTTCGCACCAACTGCTGTCACTGCGCAGCCCGTGTACCTGGTGCGCAGTCGCAGCAAATGGTGCGAAGTGGTGAATAGGGTGGCCTGGTGACCACCCCGACGATGCCGTCCGCACGCTCCGCCACCCCGCGCTCCGTGGTTCCGGGCTCGGTGGTGCCGCGCTCCGTGGTCCCGCGCCCGGTCAGCACCGAGCCGCGCTCAGGAACGTTCGTGCTGCCCGCGGGGTTGGCGATCGCCACCGACCAGCCGGGTTGGGCTGCAGTGGTACGACGGCTCCTCTCCCCCGGCACCGGGCTGGAGTTGCCCGAGTCCGCCGACGGCGCACTCCGGTTGACCAAGGACGACTCGCTGGCCGAGGAGGCATACATCGTCGAGGTCACTGAGGATGGCATCGAGCTGACCGCGGCAACGCCCCAGGGACTGAACTGGGCCACCCAGACCTTGCGTCAGTTGCTGCCCCCGTCAGTGCTGCGACCGGCCCCGTCCGGCGACCCGTTGACTCTCGCATGCGTGCGGATCATCGACGAACCACGGTTCGGTTGGCGGGGCGTGCACCTGGATGTCTGCCGGCACTTCATGCCGCTGGCCGACCTGTTCCGCTATGTCGATCTCGCGGCGCTGCACAAATACAACGTGTTCCACCTGCATCTGACCGACGACCAGGGCTGGCGGTTCGCCTCGAACCGCTACCCGCGGTTGCAGGAGCGAGCCAGCTGGCGGAGCGAGACTCAGCGGCATCTGCAGGACTTCGCCGATGGCACCCCGCACGGCGGCTTCTATACCCTCGACCAGCTCCGCGCCCTGGTGCGCTACGCCAAGGATCGCGGCGTCACCGTGATGCCGGAGCTCGAGTTCCCGGGCCATGTGCTGGCCCTGCTGGCCGCCTATCCCGAGCTGGGCAACCATCCCGAGACCGGCTATCAGCCGGCCACCACCTTCGGCGTGTTTCCCGAGGTGCTCAATCTGTCCGATGAGGCGATGCGGGTCATCTTCGACCTGTACGAGGAACTGCTGGACATCTTCGACAGCCCCTACATCCACGTCGGCGGCGACGAGTGTCCGCGTGACGAATGGGTCGTCTCCCCAGCCGCGGATGAGCTGGCGGCGCAGCGAGGGCTGGCCGGCCCCGAATACCTGCAGCGCTGGCTCACCGAGCAGCTGCGCGACTGGCTCGCCGACCGCGGCCGGCGGCTGGTCGGCTGGGACGAGATCAACGACGAGGGCCCACTGCCGGGCGCGGTGGCGATGGCCTGGCGCGACGCTGCATACGGGGTGAAGGCCGCCGAAGCGGGGATGGATGTCGTGATGGCTCCGCTCAGCCACACCTACTTCGACTTCTACGCCAGCGACGACCCGAACGAGGCGTACGCGATCGGCGGGCTGACCACGCTGGAGAAGGCGTACGCGTTCGAGCCGCTGGCCGGTGTGCCGGATGAGTTCCAACCCCGCGTGCTGGGCACCCAGTGCCAGCTATGGCGGGAATACATCGCCGACACCCGGCGGACCGACTACATGCTCTACCCGCGGGCCTGCGCGCACGCAGAGGTGGCCTGGTCGGCACCGGACGGGCGATCGTACGAGGAGTTCCTGACCCGATTGGGTCCTCATCTGGACCGGCTGACCGCCCTCGGCGTCGAATACCGACCCTTGGCGGGCCCGCTCCCCTGGCAGCAAGGGGGCACCGGCGCGCTGCGGCGCCCGATCGAGCACGGTGGACCCGCTACCGAGAGCTGATCCGCGAGTTATGGATAGCTTCGTCTCCGATGTCGGTGACGAAACTATCCATAAGTGCTCCCACCAGCCCTACGCCAACTCGAAGACCCAAAATCACCCGGCTGAGAAGGGAATAATCCGCGGTGAGGACGCCCTTATCATGACTGAGGCGCTGACGCGTCTCCGCGGCGCGCTCCCATGAGGATTGGGCCGCACCCACAGGTCCTGCGCACCACACGCGCGTAGGGCCGCGCCCAAACCGGCCCGGCGAGGGCAGGCCAGACGGAAGAAGGCTCCACAGCAGTGCGACAGGTCCACACGCTCGACCGGGTGGTCATCCGCTTCGCCGGCGACTCCGGCGACGGGATGCAGCTGACCGGTGACCGCTTCACCGCCGACTCGGCGACCTTCGGCAACGACATCTCCACGCTGCCGAACTTCCCCGCCGAGATCCGCGCGCCGCAGGGCACCATCCCGGGCGTCTCGAGCTTCCAGCTGCACTTCGCGAACTTCGACATCATGACCCCGGGCGACCGCCCGGACGTGCTCGTCGCCATGAACCCGGCCGCGCTCAAGGCCAACATCGCAGACCTGCCCCGCGGCGGCCTGTTGATCGCCGACACGGCCGACTTCACCAAGCGCAATCTGGCCAAGGTCGGCTACGACGCCAACCCGCTGGAGGACGGCTCGCTGGCCGACTACCAGTTGCACGCGCTCGACCTCACCGGGATGACCGTCGAAGCGGTCAAGGAGTTCGGTCTGACCCGCAAGGACGCCAGCCGGGCGAAGAACATGTTCGCGCTCGGTCTGCTGTCCTGGCTGTACGGCCGCCCCACCGAGGGCACCATCAAATTCCTGACCAGCAAGTTCGCCAGCAAGCCGCAGATCCGCGACGCCAACATCACCGCGTTCAAGACCGGGTACGCCTTCGGCGAGACCACCGAGGTGTTCGCGGTCACCTATGAGGTGCCGCCGGCCCCGATGCCGCCCGGCACCTATCGGCAGATCTCGGGCAACCTGGCACTCGCGTACGGGTTGATCACCGGCGCCCGCAAGGCGGATCTGCCGCTGTTCCTCGGCGCCTATCCGATCACCCCGGCATCCGACGTGCTGCACGAGCTGAGCAAGCACAAGCGGTTCGGTGTCACCACGTTCCAGGCCGAGGACGAGATCGCCGGTGTCGGTGCCGCGCTGGGTGCGAGCTTTGCCGGTCACCTCGGCGCCACCGTCACCTCCGGCCCGGGTGTTGCACTCAAGGCCGAGACCATCGGCCTGGCCGTGATGACCGAGCTGCCCCTGGTGGTGTGCGACATCCAGCGGGCCGGGCCGTCCACCGGGATGCCGACCAAGACCGAGCAGGCCGATCTGCTGCAGGTGATGTACGGCCGCAACGGCGAGGCGCCGGCCCCGGTGCTGGCCGCCCAGTCGCCCGCGGACTGCTTCGACATCGCGATCGAGGCGATCCGGATCGCAGTCAAGTACCGGACGCCGGTCTTCGTGCTCTCCGACGGCTACGTGGCCAACGGTGCCGAGCCGTGGCAGGTGCCGGACGTGGCGGCGATCGAGTCGATCGACCCGGGCTTCGCCACCGCCAGCAACGCGGTCGACGCGCAGGGCAAGGAGATCTTCCTGCCCTACCTGCGCGATCCCGAGACCCTGGCCCGTCCGTGGGCGGTGCCCGGCACGGCCGGTCTGCAGCACCGGATCGGCGGCATCGAGAAGGCCAAGGACACCGGCGCAGTGTCCTACGATCCCGGCAACCACGACGAGATGGTGCGTACCCGGCAGGCCAAGATCGACGGCATCGCCCGCGACATCCCCCATGTCGTCGTCGACGACCCCGATGCCGCGGAGGGCATCGGCGCGAGCGTGCTGGTGCTGGGCTGGGGATCGACCTACGGCCCGATCACCGCGGCCGTCCGCCGGGTCCGCAAGACCGGCCGGCGGATCGCCCAGGCGCATCTGCGCCACCTCAATCCGTTCCCCGCCAACCTCGGTGAGGTGCTTCGTCGCTATGACCGCGTGATCGTCCCGGAGATGAACCTGGGCCAGCTCGCGACGATGCTGCGCGCCAAGTACCTGGTCGATGTGCACAGCTACTCCCGGGTGCGTGGCCTGCCGATCTCGCTCAGCGAGCTGGCCGCCGACCTGGAAGCCGAGATCGACTCGATCGAAGGAGTACTCGCGTGACCGCCGTCAGCGGACATGACATCGCCAACGGGCAGGAGTCGCTGGCTGCCGTCAGCCAGCCGACTCGACCCGTACGTGCCGAGCGCCCAGACCGTCCCGAGCGCCCGGCACGGCCGGCGGGGAGGACCGCGGGCGGGCCTGCCGGCCGACGCGCGCCGGCAGCGGCTCCGACAGCGCCGATCGGACCCGGCTTGGCCGGCGTACCGCTCGCTTTGGAGCCGCTGAACCGCAAGGACTTCACCTCCGACCAGGAGGTGCGCTGGTGCCCCGGCTGCGGCGACTACGCCGTGCTGGCCGCGTTCCAGGGCTTCATGCCCGAGCTCGGCATCCGCAAGGAGAACACGGTCATCATCTCCGGGATCGGCTGCTCGTCCCGCTTCCCGTACTACGTCGACTCCTTCGGCATGCACTCGATCCACGGCCGTGCCCCTGCGATCGCGACCGGGGTGGCGACCGCCCGCGAGGACGCCGCCGTGTTCGTGATCACCGGTGACGGTGACGCACTGTCGATCGGCGGCAACCACCTGATCCACGTGCTGCGGCGCAACGTCAACCTGACGATCCTGCTGTTCAACAACCGGATCTACGGGCTGACCAAGGGCCAGTACTCCCCCACCTCCGAGATCGGCAAGGTCACCAAGTCGACCCCGATGGGCTCGCTGGACAACCCGTTCAACCCGGTGTCACTGGCGCTGGGTGCCGAGGCGACGTTCGTGGCCCGGACCATCGACTCCGATCGCAAGCATCTGACCGAGGTGTTGAAGGCAGCCGCGGCGCACCGTGGCACGTCGTTCGTGGAGATCTATCAGAACTGCCCGATCTTCAACGATGACGCGTTCGCCTCGGTGAAGGAGGCCGAGACGAAGGCGGAGGCGATCATCCCGCTGCAGCACGGCGAGCCGATCCGGTTCGGAGTGGACGGCGCCAAAGGTGTGGTCCGGAATCCGGTGTCCGGTGCGTTCGAGATCGTCGATGTGGACGCGGTCGGCGCCGACCAGCTGGTGGTGCACGACGCGCATGCAGCCGATCCCAGCTTCGCGTTCGGGCTTTCCCGGCTGACCGACTCCGGGGTGCTGCATCGGGCCCCGATCGGCATCTTCCGCGACGTCGAGGCACCTGCGTACGACGATCTGGCCCGCGAGCAGGTGAAGCTGGCCTCCGCGCAGGGCTCCGACGACGACGCCCTGCAGGCCCTGGTCGCCGGCCGCGACACCTGGACCGTCGTCGGCTGAGTTGTGTTGGTCGTCACTCACTGTTCGGCTGCGCTCCCAAGACTCCGTCTTCCCCTCGTCGCGCGTAGACGACAAAGCGTTGTCTGCGCGCTCCTCCGTCCAGACGGAGCCCTCGCTACGCCTCACGGCCGCTCGCGACAGGTAGCGGGTAGCAAGTAGAGAGAAGGTTGTCAGTGGACCAGCAGCGGCACCGGCGCGGGATCGCGTACGGGCTGGCGGCGTACGGGCTCTGGGGGCTGGTGCCGCTCTACTGGCCGTTGATGGCTGCGGCCAGTCCGCTGGAGATCCTGGCGCACCGCATCGTCTGGTCGCTGGTGCTGGCTGCCCTGCTGCTGCTCGTGCTCCGCAAACGCGGCTGGTGGCGCTCGGTGGCCACCCCGCGGATCCTCGGCCTGCTGGCCCTGGCCGCGAGCATGATCGCCCTCAACTGGGGTCTCTACATCTGGGCGGTCAACTCCGGGCACGTGGTCGAGGCAGCGCTCGGCTACTACATCAATCCGATCGTCTCCGTGCTGCTCGGTGTGCTGGTGCTGCGTGAGCGGATGGTCGCCGGACAGTGGGTGGCCATCGGGCTCGCGGCAATCGCCGTCGTCGTGCTGGCCGTGGACTATGGGCACCTGCCCTGGGTCGCACTGATCCTGGCGGTGAGCTTCGGCCTGTACGGGCTGCTGAAGAAACAGGTCAACTCGGGGGCGCTGGAGACCATGACCGTCGAGTCGGCGGTGCTGACCCCGATCGCCGTCGGCTACCTGGTGTGGCTGCAGGCCACCGGCTCCCTGGTGTACGGCCACCAGGACACCGGTCTGTCGCTGCTGCTGGTCTCCACCGGCCTGGTCACCTTGACCCCGCTGTTGCTGTTCGCCGCCGCCGCGACCAGGCTGCCCCTGAGCACCGTCGGACTGCTGCAGTATCTGACACCGACGGCACAGTTCCTGCTCGGGGTCTTCTACTTCGGCGAAACGATGTCGCCGGCCCGCTGGATCGGTTTCAGCCTGGTTTGGACCGCCTTGATCGTGCTCACCGTGGTCGGGCTGCGCAGCGCACGACGCAGCCACGTTGCGAGGTCCATGGATGCCACTGCCGAAGACTCTGTGGTGACGGTGGCTCGCAAGCCGACCTGACTCACCCGGTTCGGGTGAGATCTGGCAGGGCTCATGCCTGCTGCCTCACATTCCGCGAGCCGGAGGCCCGGTTTCTCCTTTTGCGCGCAAGGATAGATGCGTCCCCTGCGTTATGTGGACCTGTCAGAAAGGAACGTCATGTCCACCATTCCCAACCCGGTCTCGACCACCTATGCCGACATCGCCAAAGGTGCCTGGATCTGGGCCGTCGTCCGCGGCGTCATTGCGATCATCTTCGGCATCGTCGCACTGACCTCACCGATCACCACCGCGATCGTGCTGGCCACCGTCATCGGTGTGTTCGCCATCATCGACGGCATCATCGACATCGTCGATGCGATCCGTCACCGTGGCACCTCCGGCGTCGGACTCCGTGTCTTCCTCGGTGTCATCAGCCTGCTGTTCGGCATCATCATCCTGGTCTGGCCCGGCAAGACGGTCGGCTTCATGGTGATCTTGATCGCCATCTGGTCGATCGCCATCGGCCTGCTCCAGATCATCGCCAACGTCGGCATCCGCAAAGAGGCCCCCGGCGCCTGGGTCTGGGGTGTCATCTCGGGTGCGCTCGGCGTGATCTTCGGCATTCTGGTGCTGTTCAACCTCGGCATCGGCCTGGTTGCACTGATCTGGCTGCTGGGCATCTGGGCGATCGTCTTCGGCATAGCCCTGGTCGTGCTCGGCTTCCAGGTGCGCAAGGCAGCGAAGGCAGTCACCAGCTGACCTCGTCGGTCGGCGATCTCCGGATCGCGACCATCCGACAGCCGCCACCCACAGGGGCGTCGACTCGCCGTAGTCGGCGCCCTTGTCACATCTCACATCGCCGAACCCGTCTCAAGAGGCCCCGATTGGCCCGATGACTGCGTAGCCTCTTTGCAGTGAGCGGGAACGATCCATACCAGAACCAGCCCGGCCAGCCGCGGCCCGACCAGCCTCAGGGCCAGGGCCAGCAGGGTCAGCCCAGCCCTCCGGGGCCTCAGTACGGCGGCCCGAGCTACCCCGGACCGGGGTACGGCCAGCAGACCCCGGATCCCAGTGGGGGCTACCCACCGGCCTACGGTCAAGCCTCGCCGCCGCCATACGGTCAAGCATCCCCACCTCCGTACGGTCAGGCCTCGCCGCCGCCCTATGGTCAAGCCTCCCCACCTCCGTACGGCCAGGGAGTCCCCGGCCCGCAGGGACCGCAGGGACCGGGTGGGCCCCAGCAGCCCTACGGCATGTATGCCCCGGGCCCGCCGCCGAAGAAGAACTCCAAACTGCCCATCATCATCGGTGCGGGTGTGCTCGCCCTGGTGCTGATCGGGGGGCTGATCGGCTTCGCCGTCCTCCGCGGCAACGACAAACCGACGACCACCGGCACCACCGGGTCGAGCCAGGCCCCCGTCCCCGTCCAGGCGGACAAGCCCTCGGATGCGGTCCAGAACTATCTGCAGGCGCTCGCCGGCGGCGATGCGCAGACTGCGCTCTCCTACGCCGCGACCCAGCCCGCGGACACCACCTTCCTCACCAACGAGGTGCTGGCGGCGTCCAACAAGCTGGCACCGATCGCTGACATCACCGTGCCGGTGGTCGACGACGAGTACGCCTACACCATCGACGCGTCGTACACGCGCGGCGGCAAGAAGGTCAACACCTCCTTCTCGGTCCAGAAGGACGGTGACTCCTGGAAGCTGCGCGAGGCCGCCTACGATCTCGATCTGAGCTCCCGCCTCAACAAGACGCTGCCGATGATCATCAACGGGGTCACAGTGGAGTCCGACAGCATCGCGCTCTTCCCCGGCTCGTACGAGTTCACCACCAGCACCAAGAACATCAGCTACGGCAAGAACAACGTGGTCGCCATCGACAGCCCGTCGGAGTATCCGCGTGGCCTGACCAAGCTCGAGCCCACCGTGACCTCGACCGGCGAGAAGGCCTTCACCAAGGCGTTGGAGGCCAGCATCAAGGCCTGCATGAAGTCGAAGAAGCTGAAGAACCCGGGCTGCCCCAACCACGTGACCAAAGTCACCGGAACCACCCCCAAGGAGGGCACGTTCAAGTGGTCCTGGGACAAGGACTCGCTGGACAACCTGAAGATCCGGCTGGACTACAACAACCCGGCGATCGCCAGCACCTCGGTCTTCCTCAACATGAAGGCCGAGGGCGACTGCAAGCAGGGCCGCTGCCGGATCACCCCGTGGACCTCGCCGAAGCCCTCGGCGAAGCTGACCGCGGACAAGATCAAGGTCGTCTGGAAGTACTGAGATCCCCCAAGAAGGCGCAGGGATCGGTCGGAGGCATTGGAGCGTCCCGGGCTGGGTAGCATCACTGAGCGTGACGCAACCCAGCCCGGCCCTCGACTTCACCGCCTTCGACCATGACGTACGGGTCCAAGACGACCTCTACCGACACGTCAACGGCGGTTGGATCGCCAGCACCCCCATTCCTGCGGACAAGCCCCTGACCGGCTCGTTCATGCTGCTTCGCGACGCCGCCGAGGAGGCCGTCCGCGCCATCATCACCGGCATGGACCGCTCAGCCGTCGTCGAGGACAGCGACGAGGCCAAGATCGCCGACCTCTACGCCAGCTTCATGGACACTGACACCATCGAGGGCGCCGGCGCGACGCCGCTGAGCGGTTACCTCGAGCAGATCGAAGCGGTAGCCGATGTCCCCGACCTGATCACTCTGATGGGCTCGTACGCCCGGCTGGGCGTGCACGGGTTGGTTGGCGTAGGCACCGAATCCGACCCGGGGAATCCCAACCGGTACGTGATGTTCATCGGCCAGAGCGGTCTCGGGCTGCCCGATGAGGCGTACTACCGCGAGGACGCGTACGGGGAGGTCAAGACGGCCTACCTCGGGCACATCGAGCGGATGCTGGCGCTGGCCGGCCTCGATGACGCCGCGGCCAAAGCTCAGCAGATCCTCGATCTGGAGACCGCGATCGCCGCCTGTCACTGGGACAAGGTCAAGACCCGCGACATCCGGCTGATGTACAACCTGATGTCGTTGGCCGACTTCGCGTCCGGCAGTCCCGCGCTGCACTGGCGTGCGTTCATGGCGGCGGCCGACATCGATGAGCGGCAGATGGCCGAGCTGGTGGTCGAGCAGCCCTCGTTCTTCACCAAGGTGGCGGACCTGCTGACCGAGGATCGGCTGGGAGCTTGGCGGCTTTGGCTGACATGGCGGGTGATCGGCTCGTACGCGCCCTATCTGTCCAGCGCTTTCGTCGAGGAGAACTTCGCCTTCTACGGCACGACCCTGCAGGGCACCCCGGTGCTCAAGGAGCGCTGGAAGCGCGGCGTCTCCCTGGTCGAGGGGGCGCTCGGTGAGGCGGTCGGGCGGATCTATGTGGCCCAGCACTTCTCGCCGGTCGCCAAGCAGCGGATGGACGAACTGGTCGCCAACCTGATCACGGCGTATCGCGCCTCGATCACTGACCTGGGCTGGATGACCGACGAGACCAAGGCCGAGGCGCTGGCCAAGCTGGCGAAGTTCCGCCCGCACATCGGCTATCCGAGCAAGTGGCGCGACTATTCGGCGCTGGAGATCTCCGCCGACGATCTGCTGGGCAATGTGCAGCGAGCCTCGTCCTTCGAGCTGGACCGGTCGCTGACCAAGATCGGCCAGCCCGTCGACCGCGAGGAGTGGCTGATGACGCCGCAGACGGTCAACGCCTACTACCACCCGCTGAAGAACGAGATCGTCTTCCCCGCCGCGATCCTGCAGCCGCCGTTCTTCAACGAGTACGCCGACGATGCAGTGAACTATGGCGGTATCGGGGCAGTGATCGGGCACGAGATCGGGCATGGATTCGACGACCAGGGCTCGACCTGCGACGGCGACGGCGCCTTGCGCGACTGGTGGACCGCGGCTGACCGGGAGGCGTTCGAGCAGCGGACGGGCGCGCTGATCGGTCAGTACGACGCGCTCTCCCCCGCGGAGGCGCCGGGCTCCCAGGTCAACGGCAAGCTCACCATCGGGGAGAACATCGGCGACCTGGGCGGTCTGTCGATCGCGCTGAAGGCGTACCGGATCGCGCGTGGCGAGGGGACCGTGGAACCGATAGACGGCTACACCGACGAGCAGCGGCTGTTCTTGTCCTGGGGCGCGATCTGGCAGTCCAAGTCGCGGCCGGAGCTGGTCAAGCAGCGGCTGGCCACCGATCCACACTCCCCCAACGAGTTCCGGTGCAACCAGATCGTGCGCAATGTGGACGACTTCTACACCGCGTTCGACGTGACCGAGAGTGACGCCCTGTGGCTGGATCCAAAGGAGCGGGTCGCCATCTGGTGACGTACCCGCGGCTCAATGTGCTCAGCGCGGCGTGTCGCGGCCGCGTGAGCCGCTGAGGCCCGCGTTTGTCACTCCTAGTGCGACAGCTCCCGTTCGGGCGAACCCAGCCCTGGATAGCCGGCGTACGCCGACAGCGCCGGCTGACCGCCCAGGTGCGCGTACAGCACTCGTGAACCAGCGGGGATCTCACCGGAGCGGATCATCCCGATCAGCCCGGCCATCGACTTGCCCTCGTACACCGGGTCGGTGAGCATCCCCTCGGTGCGGGCGGCGAGCTGGATAGCAGCAACGGTCTGGGCATCCGGCAGGCCGTAGGCGGGCCCCACGTAGCCGTCGACCAGAGTCAGCTCGTCGTCGCGGAGCGGCCGGTCGAGCCCGACCTTCTCCGCCGTGTGACTTGCGATCCGCCAGACCTGGTCGCGGGTCTGCGCCAGCGTCCCGGAGGCGTCGATCCCGAGCACACGCCGACCAGGACGATCCGAGAGCGAGAAGCCGGCGATCATCCCGGCATGGGTCGAGCCGGTGACCGTGCAGACCACCACGTGGTCGAAGAAGATCTCTCGCTCCGCTTCCTGGGACTCCACCTCGACCGCCCAGTTGGCGAAGCCGAGTCCGCCGAGCGGATGGTCCGAGGCGCCGGCCGGAATCGGATAGGGCTTGCCGCCGGCTGCGACCACCGAGTCCAGCGCCCGCTTCCACGAGTCGCGCATCCCGATGTCGAAGCCGGCCGGATCGATCCGGATGTCGCCGCCCATGATCCGAGTCAGCTGGATGTTGCCGACCTTGTCGTACGCCAGGTCGTTGTAGTCGACCCAGCCCTCCTGGACGGTGACCGCCTTGAGCCCGAGATGGCAGGCGACGCCGGTGACCGCCCGCGTGTGATTGGACTGGATGCCGCCGATCGAGACCAGCGTGTCGCAGCCGGTGTCGATGGCGTCGGCAGCCAGATACTCCAGCTTGCGCACCTTGTTGCCGCCGAACGCGATGCCGGAGTTGCAGTCCTCCCGCTTCGCCCAGATCTCCACCTTGCCACCGAGCGCCTCCGACAGCCGCGGCATCGGATGGATAGGCGACGGTCCGAAGAGCAGCGGTTCACGGCGGAACTCGGCGAGGGTCATAGGGGTCAGGCTAAACCAGGCGTGCATGTAACCCGGCGCAGCGCAAGCCAGCGCGGCCGGGAGTGCAGGAGCGATCGGGCCAGGACACGCTCTTCGTCCTGGCCCGATCGTGACGAACGAGTGGCCTAGAGCGCTGGCGAGCAGCGCCAGAATTGGCGCGCAGCGCCAGCCAGCGCGGCCGCTGGCGTACCGACAGATCTGCTCGGGTTTGTCGGCATTGCTCGATCTGCTGATAGTGCAGAACCGACAAACCCGAGCAGATCCGGGAAGGGGCTAAACTTCAGCGCCCCCTCAACTCACCTGTGCAGGTCGAACCGGTCCAGCTCGGTCACCTTGGTCCACGCCTTGACGAAGTCGCGGACGAACTTCTCGTCCGCGTCGTCGCTGGCGTACACCTCGGCGAGGGCCCGCAGCTCGGAGTTGGAGGAGAACACCAGGTCGGCACGGGAGCCGATCCAGGTCGCCTCACCGGCGGAGTTGGTCGCCTGGAAGGCGTGCGAACCCGGATCCAGCGGCTTCCAGGTGTTGCCCAACTCGAGCAGATTGACGAAGAAGTCGTTGCTCAGCACCCCCGGCCGATCGGTGAGCACACCGAGCTTCGAGCCGTCCCAGTTGGTGTCCAAGACCCGCAGACCGCCGACCAGCACGGTCAGCTCAGGCGCGCTCAAGGTGAGCAGGTTTGCCTTGTCGACCAGCAGGTACTCCGCGGGCAGCTCGGCGTATTTGCCGTAGTAGTTGCGGAATCCGTCGGCGATCGGCTCCAGGTAGCCGAACGACTCGACGTCGGTCTGCTCGGCGCCCGCGTCGCTTCGACCCGGGTGGAACGGTACGACGATCTCCACACCGGCGGCCTTGGCCGCAGCCTCGACACCCGCGTTGCCGGCCAGCACGATCACGTCGGCCAGCGACACCTTCTTGTCCCCGGCCCCCTCATTTCCGGCTTGCGCATCATTGAACCGGGTCTGGATGCCCTCGAGGGTCTCCAGCACCGAGGCGAGGCCGACCGGATTGTTGACCTCCCAGTCCTTCTGCGGTGCCAACCGGATCCGGGCGCCGTTGACGCCACCCCGCTTGTCGCTACCGCGGAACGAGGATGCCGCCGCCCAGGTGGTGGCGACCAGCTGAGACACCGACAGGCCGGACGCCAGGATCTGCTCCTTCAGCGCGGCCACATCGGCCTCGTCGATCAGCTCGTGGTCGACCGCCGGCAGCGGGTCCTGCCAGAGCAGATCCTCGGCCGGCACCTCGGCACCGAGATAGCGCGACTTCGGCCCCATGTCACGGTGGGTGAGCTTGAACCAGGCCCGCGCGTACGCATCGGCGAACTCGTCCGGGTGCTCGTTGAACCGCTGGGAGATCGGCCCGTAGATCGGGTCGAAGCGCAGCGACAGATCCGTGGTGAGCATCCGCGGCTCGCGACGGGTCGACGGATCGTGCGCCAACGGCACCAGGTCGGAGCCGGCGCCGTTCTTCGGCCGCCACTGCCACGCACCGGCCGGCGACTTGAACAGCTCCCACTCGTAGGAGAACAGGATGTGGAAGAACTCGTTGTCCCAGCGGGTCGGGTGGTAGGTCCAGGTGACCTCCAGACCGCTGGTGATCTGATCATCGCCCTTGCCGGACCCGTACGCGTTCGCCCAGCCGAGGCCCTGCTGCTCCAGCGGCGCAGCCTCCGGATCCGGGCCCACGTTGCTGTCCGAGGCAGCGCCGTGGGTCTTGCCGAAGGTGTGCCCACCAGCGATCAGCGCGACGGTCTCCTCGTCGTTCATCGCCATCCGCTTGAACGTCTCGCGAATGTCGTGGGCCGCCTTCAGCGGATCCGGCTCGCCATTGGGGCCTTCCGGGTTGACATAGATCAGGCCCATCTGCACGGCGGCCAGTGGACGGTCGAGCTCCCGGTTGCCCTTGTAGCGCTCGTCGCCCAGCCAGGTGGTCTCCGGGCCCCAGTAGACGTCGTCATCGGGCTCCCAGGAGTCCACCCGGCCGCCGGCGAAACCGAAGGTCGTGAAGCCCATGGACTCCATCGCGGCATTGCCGGCCAGCACCATCAGGTCACCCCAGGACAGCGACTTGCCGTACTTCTTCTTGACCGGCCACAGGACGCGACGCGCCTTGTCCAGGCCCACATTGTCCGGCCAACTGTTGAGCGGCGCGAACCGCTGCTGCCCGGTGCCCGCACCCCCACGGCCGTCGGTCACCCGATAGGTGCCGGCCGCGTGCCAGGCCATCCGGACGATCAGCGGCCCATAGTGACCGAAGTCCGCCGGCCACCAGTCCTGGGAGGTGGTCAGGGCCTCAACGATGTCGGCCTTGACCGCGGCCAGGTCGAGCGCGGAGAACGCAGCCGCGTAGTCGAAGCCCTCGTCCAGCGGATTGGACACCGCCGGGTTCTTGGCGAGGATCTTCAGGTTCAGCTTGTTCGGCCACCACTTCTCGTTCGCCGAGCCCGAGGTCGGGTGCGGCTGCTGCTCGCCGTGGATCACCGGGCAGGCGCCGGCGGCGGGGGTCTCCTCGCCGGTCACCGTCGTGGACTCGGTCTCCTCGGCCGTCACGACGGGGGTGTCGCTGTCAGTCATTGCTGTCCTATCTGTGAGTGGTTCCACCGATTGCGTGGGGAGTTCATGGCTGCTGATTGGTCGCGGACGTCGCCGCCGCGCAGGGGGCGCAGAGACCCCAGAAGGTGACCTCGGCCTCACGGATGACGAACCCGTGGTCGTCGGAGGGGGTCAGGCACGGTGCCGAACCGACGACGCAGTCCACGTCCACCACCGTGCCGCACTCGGAGCAGATCAGGTGGTGATGATTGTCGTTGACCCGCAACTCGAACAGACCCGGATGCCCGGCCGGCTCGATCCGGCGTACCAGCCCGGCGTCGGCGAAGTCGCTCAACGCGTTGTAGACCGACTGCAGGCTGGTGCCCGGCACCGTGGGCAGTACGCGGTCGAGGATGTCGTCCGCTCTGGCATGTGGGTTGGTCCGAAGCGCCTCGAACACGGCCCGCCGAGATTCGGTCACCCGCAGCCCGACACCACGAATCGCCTCGTCGACGCTCGGCGTCGGCGGTGACTGGGTGACCATGTCCGGAGACTAGCACTCTTTTGAGTGATCCAAAACAATTCCTCGATGGGGGCACCCTGCGGTGAACTGTCGACTGGTTAGGGTGACTGAATGGCGGTGATCCGGCGCTTCGGGGTCTGGCAGCTGGCCCGCCGCGCGCTGTGGCAGCACCGCGGACAGACCCTCCTGCTGATCCTGGTTGGTGCCCTCATCAGCGGCGCGGTCATCTTCGCGGCCGGCTACCAACGGCAGGTGCAGCAGGCCATCGCTGACGCTACCTTCGCCGCCGATGGCCCTGGCAATGCGTGGCGGCTGACCGGCCTGCAGCAGGCTGACCTGCGATCGATCCTGCCGAGCGAGACCGAGGAGCTGTTCGGAGATCCGATCGCCGGCGCTACCGTCCGGTCGAGTTGGAGCAGCGCCCGATTCAGCATGGCGGTCCAAGGAACTCTGAGCTGGCGGCAGGACCTGTGCGACCACGTGGTGATCGTGACGGGCCGCTGCCCCACCGGTGAGGCCGAGGTGATCGTCGCCGCCGAGGACAGCAACGCGTACGGGGCCCGGCCCGGCGACGTCTTGGAGATCGGCGCGACCGGCGGGAGTCCCCAGGAGGCGACGGTGTCCGGGGTCTACCAAGCCCGCGACATCGCCGACCCCTATTGGTTCGACGTGCCACCGGTCGGTCGATCGGGCTTCGACGAGAACGGTGTTCCGCACGCCAATCCGCTGTACGCCACCCAGGACCTGATCGTCGGCTTCCAGGTCCAGCACTCCCTCGAGTTCCGGCTGGACAAGCAGGCGCTCGAGCTGGCAGACCTGCCGACACTCTCCGCGGCGACCTCGGAACTCATCGCGCAGGCAGCTCAACACCAAGGCAGCTTGACGACGTCCATCCCGGACAGTCTCGACCACATCGCCGGCGAACGATCCCGCGCCCGCGCGGGCCTGGCGTTGCTGTTGACCCAGCTGGCCGCGCTGGCCGTGGTCGTCGTCGGTCTGCTGGTGAGTGTGACACTCGCCGCACAACGTACCGAGCTTGGGCTGGCGCGACTCAGAGGTGAACCGACCGCCCTCCTGCGCCGGGAGGTTCTCGGGCGCTGGGCCGCCGCAGCCGGGCTCGGCTGGGCACTGGGCTGGCTGCTGGGGCTCGGGCTGCTGACGGTGACGTCCGGCCAGTTGCCCGGCGACCGAGCCCTGCCGGTGTCGCCGGTGCTGATCCTCGCACCAGGCCTCGCCCTGCTGTTGCTGCTCACGGCAATGGTCCCGGCCAGTCGACAGCTGCTGGCCCAGCCGGTCGTCGGGCTGCTTCGGGCGGTCCCACCGTCAGCGCGTGGTGGAGGACGCTCCGACCTGCTCATCGATCTGTTGGCGGTCACAGTCGGGATCGGCGGCGGCGTCGTCGCGCTGCAGGTCGGCACGGACAGCGTGATCGGGCTGCTCGTCCCGGCCTTCGCCGCGATCGCACTCGCGGTGGCCCTGCATCGCGCCATCGGGGGCGTTGCCGCAGTCGTGCGAGCCCGCTGGTCGGGGCGTCCGAGGTCATCGAGTGTCCTGCTGACCATGGTTCTCCTGCTCCGGCTCCGCGGCTCGCGGATCATGATCGTCACCATCTGCCTAGCGACCGCTGTGGCGACGTTCGGCCTCCAGTTGCTGCTGATCGGCAGCGCCGCGCGGCGCCATATCGCCGAGGTCAGCACCGGCGCCGCCGAGGTGTTCACCGTCTCGAGCGATCCCGCCACCGTGCTCCGGGCATTGGACACGATCGATCCCGGCCGAGCGACCGGCTCGGCCGCCACGAGCGTCGTCGTGGTCACCCGTCGGGTCGACGAGGCCGCGGTCCGGGGGATGTTCGTGGAGCCGAACATCTTCGCGCACCGGGCACTGGGCGCCGGGCTGACCGTCGGCCAGCCGGACTGGGACGCGATCTCGGCCCCGCCGATCGCACCGATCGAGCTCCGCGGCGACAGCGTCGAGCTGTCCGTCGGCGCGCATTGCGACCTGCGAGCCACCGAGGCGAACCGGACCGGTACGTCCGCAGCGGTCGGTCTCGAGCTGCTCACCGCGCGGGGCCGACCGCTGAGACTCCAGCTGGGTCGGATGCCGTTGGCCCCGGGCCCGGCTCAGCGACTGCGCCAACCGGTCGACTGCGCCGACGGCTGTCGGCTGCTGCGGATCACACTCGAACCGAACGGCCCGATGGACGGCACGGTCTCGCTGACCGGACTGCACGCCGTGCAGAACGGCCGGCCGATGCCCGTCAACCTCGGCCAGGGCGAGAGCTGGCAGTCGTTGCCGGTGCAGACGCCCAATACCGAGGTGGCCAGGAGTTCCGCGCCCGGTGGACTGCAGTTGACGGTGCGGACCGGTGGTACGCCGGGTGGTGTGCAGCATGCCTGGCTCCCCGGACTGGTCCCCGTGCTGGATGCCGGCAACGGCAGGCTCGGCACCAACCCGACGATCGCTGCCCCGGACGGCTCGCCGCTGTCGGTCCACCCGGTGGCCGCCGCCGACGACGCTGTTCCCCGTGAGCTCACCGGAGTCGCGGTCGCGGACCTCGACTCCGTGCTACGGGGCGGTGCCGGTCCGGTCGGTGATCGCACCTCGGTGCAGGTCTGGCTCTTCGATGCCGCTCGGACCTCCGAGATCACCCGGGGACTCCTCAACCACCAGATCAGGATCATCGGAAGCGACCAGTTGTCGGCGGCGCTCGCGGCGCAACGCACCACCGCGGCTGCGCTCACCGCTGGGGTCATCCCCGGCTTCGTCGGCGCCGCCGGAGTGCTTGCCGCACTGGGAATGGCCTTGGTCATGGCGGGCCACCGCGGTGTGCTCGCTCGCGACCTGGTCGGGCTGGCCGTCGCCGGGACCCGCCGGCGAACCTTGCGCCGGAGCGTCTATGCCGCCTATCTGGTACCGGGACTGCACGCCGTCGCGTCCGGGGTGGTAGCCGGCGCACTGGGCTGCGCGCTGGTCATCGCCGATCTGCCCTTGGTGCCGGACGCACCGGCCGTGATCGGCATCGATCGAGCGTTGCACCTCGAGGCCCTGGCCTGGTGTCTGGCAGGGTCAGCGGCCGTCGTCGGGATCATCGTGCTGCTCGGCACCCACCGACTCGCAGCCCGCTCCGCCGAGGTCTTGAGGACGTCGCGATGAGCGGCCGTGAGCCGACCGGTGTCGGGGTGGTCACCCGCGATCTGGTGCACGTCTTCCATGCCGATGGCCACGATGTCGCGGCGCTCTCGGGTGTGAGCCTGACCGTCACCGCCGGCGAGCTGGTGGGTTTGCTCGGCCCCTCCGGCTCGGGCAAATCGACACTGCTGCTGGCCTGTGCCGCGCTGCTTCGACCGACCGCCGGCCGGTTGCTGCTCAACGGCACCGACATCGTCAGGCTCCCCGATGCCGAACGGGATCGGCTCCGGACCTCGACCATCGGCATGGTGTTGCAGGGTGCCTCTCGCAACGTCCTCCCCTATCTCACAGTCGCCGAGAACATCCTCCTGGCGCAGCGTGCCGCCCAGCGGACCGGCGCCGATGTGCCGGAGCCGGCAGCCGTGCTGGAGCTGATCGGGTTGACCGAGCCCGACAGCGCCCGGGCGGATACCCTTCGGCCAGGAAGCCGGCAGTTGCTGGCTCTGGCCTGTGGCATCGCCCACCGGCCGCGGTTGCTCCTTGCCGACGAGCCGACCAGTCGGCTGGCAGCCGCGGAGCGGGATAGGGTGCTGGCTGCGCTCGACACGCTCAACGACCGCTGGGGCACCACCGTCGTGCTCGTCACCCATGACCCGGCGGTCGCCGCCGCGTTGCCGCGTACCGTCACCATCCGCGACGGCCGGATCGGCGCCGAGGGACGACGGGGCCAGGAATACAGCGTGATCACCGCCGACGGCTCAGTGACCTTGCCCGCCGAGGTGCTGGCCGACCATCCGCCGGGCACGCTGCTACGGATCGAGCGGGCCGGCCCGGGGCTGCTGCTCTCCCCCGTCGGTGACGATCCGGCCGGCACGGAACCCAGTGGCAAGGAGGGCCGATGACAGCATCCACCGCACCGCGACTTCAGTTCGATCACATGGTCGTCGGCGACCGACCACCGCTCACCGGGACGGTCCAAGCAGGCGAGATGGTGGGCCTGACCGTCTGGGAGGCCACGGAGGTGTTCTTGATCGCCGCCGGCTTCGGTGCGCCGGTGGCAGGCGAGGTCACCGTGGACGGCCAGGCGATCGCCGGTCGCGAGGCTGCGCTGGCTGCCGGAGTAGCACTGATTCCGGACGGTGGCGCCCTCGCCTCGCTGCTGACGGCGTACGAGAACGTGGTGCTGCCGCTCGTCGATGGTCGCTTCTCCGGTGACGACCCGGTCGGCGCAGCCCACGAGGCGCTGGCAGCGGTCGGTCTGGGCGAGAGCGCCGATCACCTGGTGGAGGAGCTCTCCGGCGGTCAGCAGCAGCGGGTGTCGATCGCCCGCGCACTCGCCACCGCTCCGCGTGTGCTGCTCGCCGACCAGGTGACCACCGACCTCGATCCAGCCAACCGGGCCCGCGTACTGACACTGCTTCGCGATCTCACCCGCACCGGAGCCGCGGTGCTGCTGGCCAGCGACGACCCCACCGTGATCGAGTCCTGCGACCGCACCCTCAACTGACCGATCCCCCGACGAGCCCCCGACGACAACGCGTTCCTGCTCGATCTTGTCGGCTTTGCTCTATCTGCAGATCGAGCAAGACCGACAAACCCGAGCAGATCCCGTCGCAAGCGCGCTAGCTCACGCCGAGCGGGTTACCACCGTGTCGCAGAGTTCGGCGAGGGCGTCGCGGGCGGGGCCGGCGGGGAGGTCGGCGAGATAGGAGCGGGCGCGTTCGGAGCGGCGGCGTACCTCGGCGCGGGCCTGCTCGATGCAGGGATGGGCCCGCAACAACGACAGTGCCTCGGCGAGATCGGCATCATCACTCAGGTCGGAGTCCAGGAGTGCCAGCAGCCGGGAGTCGGTCGCCGAACCAGGATCAGCGTGCCGCCGGAAGAGCAGGGTCGGCAGGGTCGGGATGCCCTCACGCAGGTCGGTGCCAGGCGTCTTGCCGGTCTCGTCGGAGGTGATGTCGATGATGTCGTCCGACAGTTGGAAGACGGTGCCGATCTCCTCCCCGTACGCGGCCAGTGCCCGCTGCACCCCGGGATCGGCCCCGGCCACCTTGGCTCCGAACAGCGCCGAGGTCGCGATCAGCGACGCGGTCTTGTCGGCGACCACCTTGAGATAGTGCTGCAGCGGATCGGCATCGCCCGGGCCGACGGTCTCGGCGATCTGTCCCTGCACCAGTCGGGCGAACGTGCGGGCCTGCAGCCGTACGTACTCGGTGCCGAGCTCGGCGACGACTTCCGAGGCCCGCGCGAACAGGAAGTCCCCGACCAGGATCGCGACCGTGTTCCCCCAGCGAGCGTTAGCACTGTCCGAGCCCCGGCGCAACCGGGCCTCGTCCATCACGTCATCGTGGTAGAGGCTGGCGACGTGCGTCAGCTCGACCACCAGCGCGGCCCGGACGACATCGTCGATCGGCGCAACCGCGGTCACCGGATCGAGCTGGGAGGCCAGCACCACGAGCAGCGGCCGGAACCGCTTGCCGCCGGCTGCGATGACATGCTGCGCAGCCTCGGTCACCATGGGCGAGTCCGCCTCCGCGATGGCAAGCAGAGCGGACTCGATCTCGTCGAGTTGTTCGCGGACCGTCGCCTCCCAGGAGACCTCCCGCGTCCCGGAAGCCAGCACTACACTCCTCGATCCTCAGCCGCCCCGCTCGACCATCGAACGAGTGAGGACCCTATTGTGACTCAGCGGACGAACTCTCCGGCCATTTGCGCAAGTTCGAGCACCGGACCAGGGAACAGTCCGAGACCCACCGTGGCGACCACCGCAATGCCGACCGCCACCAGCGTTCCGGTGCCCGGCTTGATCACCTTCACCGGGCCAGCCTCCGGCACCGCGAAGAACATCAGCACGATCACCCGGACGTAGAAGAACGCGGCGATCACGCTGATCACCACCGCCGTGACGACCAGCCACTCCGCGCCGCCGTTCCAGGCGGTCGCGAACACGGCCCACTTGCCGATGAAGCCGCTGGTCAGCGGGATCCCGGCGAAGCTGAGCAGGAACAGGGTGAAGACCACGGCCGCGGCCGGCGAGCGCCGGTACAGGCCCACCCAGCTGGACAGCTGGGTCGCCTCTCCGCTGGGGTCTCGGACCAAGGTCATCACGGCGAACGCGCCGATGGTCGCCGCGCCGTACGCCACCAGATAGAACATCACCGCGGAGACACTGGTCAGCCCGTTCGGCCGGCCACCGGAGATCAGCTGCGAGGCACCCACGAACGCGGTCATCAAGAAGCCGGCGTGCGCGATCGAGGAGTAGATCAGCATCCGCTTCACGTCGGTCTGGCTGATCGCCACGATCGAGCCGACAGCCATGGTGGCCACCGCGATGATCGCCATCAGCGGCTGCCAGTCCCAACGGTCCGCGCCGAGCGCGACGTAGAACAGTCGCATCAGGGCACCGATGGCGGCGATCTTGGTGCAGGACGCCATGAAGGCAGTGACTGCGGTCGGCGCTCCGACGTACACGTCCGGGGTCCAGGAGTGGAACGGCACGGCGCCGAACTTGAACAGGAGTCCGATCCCGACCAGCGCCATCCCGGCCAGCAGCAGCTTGGACTCCGAGCTGCCGCCCCGCAGCGCGGCGTCGATGGCGGCGAAGTCGAACGACCCCGCGTAGCCGTAGAGCAGAGCCGCGCCGTACAGGAAGATCGCCGACGACATCGCGCCCAGCAGGAAGTACTTGAGCGAGGCCTCCTGGGACAGCAGCCGCCGCCGGCGAGCCAGTCCGCAGAGGATGTACAGCGGCAGCGACAAGACCTCCAGTGCCAAGAACATGGTGATCAGGTCCGAGGCCGCCGGGAACAGCATCATGCCGGCCAGGGCGAACAGCGCCAGCGGATAGACCTCGGTGTGCTCGACACCGGCCTTGACGGCCTCGTCCTCCTCAGCAGTGCCCGGCACTGCGGCCGCCTGCGGTGCGAAGATGCTCGCGCCGTTCTCCGCGGTCCGGTCCGCGATCAACAGGAACGAGATCGCGCCGAAGATCAGCAGGATGACCCACATGAAGTAGGTCGGACCGTCGATCGCGACCGATCCCTCGGCCGCCACCTTCGCCGGCTGCCCGGCCCAGTTCTTCAAGGTCATGAACAACGCGGCGGCGATCGACGCGTAGACGATGGTCAGCTGCGCGCCTCGGCGACTGCCGCGAGGCACGAACGCCTCGACCAGGACTCCCAGGCAGGCGCCCGCGAAGACCAGGATGAAGGGCATCAACAGCCCGTATTCGATGCTGGGTGCGGTGATTTCCATGTCAGCGACCCCCCTCCGCCGTGACCCACGGTTGCGGGTCGCTCACTCCGACGTGCTGCATTGTGGCCTGCACCGCCGGCTCGATCACGTCGAGCATCGGCTTCGGGAAGAAGCCCAGCACCAAGACCAGGATGACCAGCGGCGCGATGGCCAATCGCTCCCGACCGCTCAGGTCGTCGGTGACGGTCCGCTCCACCTCGGGTGTGACCGGTCCGGTCATGGTGCGCTGGTACATCAGCAGCATGTAGAGCGCGGCCAACACGATGGTCACGGTGGCCACCGCGGCGAAAGCCGGGTGCCGGCTGAAGGTGCCGGCCAGCACCATGAACTCCGAGACGAACGTCGACAGACCGGGTAGCGAACATGTGGCCAGTGCCGCAAACATCCACAGCGAAGCGGCGACCGGGGTGTTCGTCTGCACACCACCGAACGCGAACACATCGCGCGAGCCACGCCGTTTGATGAAGTAGCCGACGATCAGGAACAACAAGGCGGTCGACAGCCCGTGGTTCAGCATGTAGAACGTCGAGCCCACCATCGATTGGGTGGTGAAGGCGAAGATGCCCATCACCATGAAGCCGAAGTGGCTGATCGAGGTGTACGCGATGAGCCGCATCAGGTCCCGGCTGCCGATCGCGGCGATGGCGCCGTACAGGATCGAGATCACGGCCAGCACCAGGACCACCGGTGTCGCCCACTGGGACGCCTCCGGGAACAGACCCAGGCAGAAGCGGATCATCCCGAAGGTGCCGATCTTGTCCATCAGGCCGACCATCATGGTCGCCCCACCGGGATTGGACTCCTCCGCCGCATCGGGCAGCCAGGTGTGGAACGGCACCATCGGCGCCTTGATGGCGAACGCGAACATGAAGCCGACGAAGAGCCAGCGACCGGTGCCGGTGGCGATGTCCAGCTGGCTGAGGTCGGAGAGCAGATAGCTCGGCTCACCGGCCCGGGCCGAGAGCACATACAGCCCGACCACGCTGGCCAGCATCACGAATCCGCCGAGCAGGCCGAAGAGCAGGAACTTCACTGCGGCGTACGAGCGGCGAGCACCGCCGAAGCCGCCGATCAGGAAGTACATCGGCAGCAGGATGGCTTCGAAGAAGACGTAGAACATGAACACGTCGGTGGCAGTGAACACGAACAGCGAGAGGCTCTCGACCACCAGCACCAAGGCGAAGAAGACCCGGGCGTCGTACTTGGGCGCGGGTGCCGCCTGATTGCCGGAGGCGATCCAAGCAGCCTTACCACCGTCGAAGTCGTTCCAGCTGGCCAGGATCACCAGCGGGGTCACGAAGGTGACCAGCAGCACCAGGGTCAGCCCGATGCCATCAACGCCGAGGGCGTAGTGGACACCGAAGGGCTTGATCCAGGTGACCTGCTCGTTGAACTGCATGCCGCCGCCGGGCTGGAACCCGAACAGCACACCCAGCGACACCGCGAAGGCGAGCACGGAGACCGCTAGTGAGAGCGACTTCGCGGCGCTGCCTTTGATGAAGATCAAGAGCGCCGCGCCGACCAGTGGCAGCAGAGCCAGGACAGTCAACCAGGGAAACACTGTCATTCCTTCCTCAGCCGAGCCGTCCGAGCGCGATGACCGCACCGACGACGACGGCCCCGAGGACCATCGTCAGCGCGTACGAACGCACGAATCCGTTCTGAACCTTGCGTAGCTGCCCGGCGATCTGGGAGACCACCGAGCCGGTGCCGTTGACGGCTCCGTCGATGCCGTCGTCCTCCACCCGCAGCAGCCCGTCGGTGAGCGCCTGGCCCGGCCGCATGAACACGGCCTCGTTGAAGGCGTCACCGTAGAGGTCGTTGCGGGCCGCGAGGGTGAACGGGGACCGGCTCTCCGGCGCCGTGCTCGGGATGTCCTTGCGCGGGCCGAAGACCACGAAAGCCACCGCGATGCCGGCTGCCACCAGTGCCATGGTCGCGATCCCGACCGGGGTGACATGCAGCAGGCTCGGCGCGTGACCCTCGGCGTGCGCGATGCCGAACGCCGGATTCAGCCAGCCACCGATCCAGTTGTTCAGCACCAGGCCACCGGCGAAGGACATGATCGCCAAGATGATCAGCGGCACCGTCATCACCAGCGGCGACTCGTGCGGATGCACGCCCTTCAACCAGCGCTTCTTGCCCAGGAAGGTCATCAGCATCAGCCGGGTCATGTAGAACGCGGTCACACCGGCGCCGAGCATCGCCAGCGCACCGACGAACGCGCTGCGTTCGAAGGCGGCCTCGATGATGTGGTCCTTGGAGTAGAAGCCGGCGAAGAACGGGAAGCCGATGATCGCCAGATAGCCGGCGGCGAAGGTGAAGAAGGTGATCGGCATGACCCTCGACAGCGCTCCATAGTGCCGCATGTCGACGTCGTCGTTCATGCCGTGCATCACCGAGCCCGCGCCGAGGAACATATTGGCCTTGAAGAAGCCGTGCGTGAGCAGGTGGAAGATCGCGAAGGCGTAGCCGGCAGGGCCGATGCCCGCGGCCAGCATCATGTAGCCGATCTGGCTCATGGTGGAGCCGGCCAGCACCTTCTTGATGTCGTCCTTGCCGCAGCCGATCCACGCACCGGCCAGCAGCGTCACCGTGCCGACCACGACGACAGCCGTGGCTGCCGTCTCGGTCTGCTCGAAGACCGCGAACGAGCGGGTGACCAGATAGACGCCGGCGGTGACCATGGTGGCCGCGTGGATCAGCGCCGACACCGGGGTCGGGCCCTCCATCGCGTCCAACAGCCAGGACTGCAGCGGCACCTGAGCCGACTTGCCGCAGGCGCCGAGGAGCAGCAGCAGACCCATCGCGGTGGCGATGGTCGGCGGCATCGAAGCGGCACCGTGATTGACGTCGACGAAGGCCGAGGAGCCGAAGGAGGCCAGCATCAGCATCACGGCAAGTGCCATGCCGATGTCACCGACCCGGTTGACGACGAAAGCCTTCTTGCCGGCGACCGCCGCCGACGGCTTGTGCTGCCAGAAGCTGATCAGCAGGTACGAGGCGAGGCCCACGCCTTCCCAGCCGACGAACAGCACCAGGTAGTTGTCGGCCACCACCAGCAGCAGCATGGCGGCGACGAAGAGGTTGAGGAAGGCGAAGAACCGGCGGCGGCGCGGATCATGCGCCATGTAGCCGATCGAATAGATGTGGATCAGGCTGCCCACACCGGTGATCAGCAGCACGAACATGATCGACAGCTGATCGATCAGCAGACCGACGTTGATGCTCCAGTCGCCGGAGGCGATCCAGGTATATAGCGGTACGCCGACAGCGCGCGCACTCTCCTCGCGGCCCAGCAGCTGGACGAACATGCCCAGCCCGATCACGAAGGACGCGATCGGCGCCAACGTGCCGAGCACGTGGGCCCAGGCGTCGCCGGCCTTGCCGATCAGCAGCAGGATCCCTGCGCTGACCAGCGGAATGACGATCAGCAGCCAGGCGTAGGAGAAGAGTCCCTCGGCCGCGACCGGGGTGACCACCTCGAGTAGGTTCACCGATCTCTCCTCAGAACTTCAACAGGTTCGCGTCGTCGACCGAGGCCGAGCGCCGGGTTCGGAAGATCGCCACGATGATCGCGAGTCCGATCACGACCTCGGCCGCAGCAACCACCATGACGAAGAAGGCCGCCACTTGTCCGTCCAACGCGCCGTGCACTCGGGCGAAGGTGGCCAAGGACAGGTTGGTCGCGTTGAGCATCAGCTCGACGCACATGAAGGCGACGATCGCGTTGCGCCGGGTCATGAACCCGATCAAACCGATCGTGAACAAGATCGCCGACAGGCCGATGTAGTAGTCGGGATTCACTGGTGCTCACTCCCTCCGCCGGTACGGGATTGCCCAACGTTGCGAGCGACGTCGCGGCCCTGGCTGCCTGGATTCGGCAGGTCGTCGGGCCCCCCGCCACCGTCTTCGTCTTCGATCTCGCCCAGGATCCGGCGGATCGGGCTGGACAGCTCGTTGATGTCGGCCACCGTGCCGCGCGCCTTCAAGGTGGCCGAGACCGACAGCTCCGACGCGGTGCCGTCCGGCAGCAGCGCCGGGGTATCGACCCCGTTGTGCCGGGCGAAGACACCCGGGCTGGGCAGCGGGCCGGGGTGCTGACCGGAGTCGGCGTACTTCTGCATCCGCTCGGTGACCAGCTCGATCTGGTTCTTCTTGGGCTTCAGCCGCTCGCGGTGGGCGAGCACCATCGCGCCCAGCGCCGCGGTGATCAGCAGGGCCGCGGTGGCCTCGAAGCCGAACACGTACCGCTTGAACAGCAGTGCCGCGATCCCCTGCACGTTGCCGCCGTGGTCGGTGTTGGCCGCCTGCAGACCCACCGCATCACCGACTACGGCGTTGCCGACCGCGAAGACCAGCAGCAGGCCGAATCCGATCCCGCCGACGACAGCCCACACTCGCTGACCGCGGATGGTCTCCACCAGCGAGTCGGCCGCGTCGACGCCGATCAGCATCAGCACGAAGAGGAACAGCATCAAGATCGCGCCGGTGTAGACGATGATCTGCACCACGAACAGGAACGGGGCGTCCTGGGCGGCGTACTGCACCGCCAGCGAGATCATCACCACCGCCAGGCACAGGGCCGAATGGACGGGCTTGCGGGACAAGATGATGCCCAGCGCGGCCAGCACCATCACCGGCGCGAGCAGCCAGAAGGCCACCTGGGGGCCCGTCACCAACGGGATGAGCACAGTCATCGGTTCGCCTTCTCCCGCTTCTCGGCTTCCTTGGCAGCGCGCTTTCGCTCGTTCCAGCCCTTGATGCCCTGATTCGGGACCGGTGGTCGCCAGCCGCTGATGTCCCCCGCCCGGTCGTCGGGCTTGCCGTTGCCGGGCAACCCGAGGAAGTAGGCCTGCTCGTCCGGTCCGAGTCGGCGTTCGTGCGGGGCCGGCTCCATGCCGGGGAGCAGCGGGCCGAGCAGCTCGGACTTCTCGTAGATGAGCTTGGCCCGGGTGTCGTCGGCCAGCTCGAATTCGTTGGTCATGGTCAGTGCCCTGGTGGGACACGCCTCGATGCACAACCCGCAGAGGATGCAGCGCAGGTAGTTGATCTGGTAGACGCGCCCATAGCGCTCACCCGGCGAGTAGCGCTCGCCGTCGGTGTTCTGGGCGCCCTCGACGTAGATGGCATCGGCCGGACAGGCCCAGGCGCACAGCTCGCAGCCGACGCACTTCTCCAGACCGTCGGGCCAGCGGTTGAGCTGGTGACGTCCGTGGAACCGGGGCGCGGTCACCTTCGGGGCAACCGGGTAGTCCTGCGTGAACGTCTTGCGGAACATCGTGTTGAACGTCACGCCGAAACCGGCGATCGGGTCGAAGACTCCCATCAGGACTGCTCCTCTCGGGTCGTCTGGTCTGAGGTCGCCCGGTCTGGGGCGGGCATCGGTCTGGCGGCACGGCGGGGGGTCGTCGTTTCGGTGGCCTCGCCCTCACCGACGAGCACGTCAGCCAGTTCCGGCAGCTGTTGGTTGCCCTGGGGGGGCACCGGGAAGCCACCGGCGAAGGCGTCGAAGGGCCCGTCCGGCACGGTCTCGACCGGCGACTTGTCTTCCTTGCCGCCGACGAAGGCGAACACGATCAGCACGATCAAGATGACTGCCGCGACCACCCAGAAGGCCGGGGTGGAGAACCAGCCCTCACGGTTGCCCATCCGGAAGGCGGCCACGGCCATCAGCCAGACCAGAGCGATCGGGATCAGATACTTCCAGCCGAAGCTCATGAACTGGTCGTAGCGCATCCGCGGCAGGCTGCCGCGTAGCCAGATGAAGATGAACAAGAAGCCCAGCACCTTGATGGTGAACCAGAGCAAGCCCCACCAACCCTGATCCAGACCGGGAATCAGGTTGAACGGCAGCGGCGCGTGCCAGCCGCCGAGGAACAAGGTGGTGGCCAGCGCCGAGACCGTGATCATGTTCATGTACTCGGCCATGAAGAACATGGCGAAGCGCATCGAGGAGTACTCGGTGTGGAAGCCGCCGACCAACTCGCCTTCGGCCTCCGGCAGGTCGAAGGGTGCCCGGTTGGTCTCGCCGACCATCGAGATCAGGTAGATCACGAAGGACGGGATGAGCATCAGGCAGTACCACATCGGGAAGCGCATGCCGAAGATCTCGAAGTTGGGCACCGCCTGGGCGGCCACGATCTCCGAGGTCGACAGCGAGCCCGCGTAGAGGAACACCCCGACCAGGGCCAGGCCCATCGCGATCTCGTACGAGATCACCTGGGCGCTGGAGCGCACCGCGCCGAGCAGGGAGTAGGTGGAGCCGCCGGACCAGCCGGCCAGCACGATGCCGTACACGCCGATCGAGGCCAGCGCCACGATGAACAGCACCGAGACCGGCAGATCGGTGACCTGCAGCGGGGTGCTCATGCCACCCGGCAGCGGCACCAGCCCGGCCATCGGGATCACGCAGAACACCGTGACGGCGGGAATCGCCATCACGAACGGCGCCAGCATGAAGACGACCTTCTCCGCGTTCTTCGGCGTGAAGTCCTCTTTGAACATCAGCTTCATGCCGTCGGCGAGCGACTGCAGCAGACCGAACGGACCGTTCATGTTCGGTCCCTTGCGGTGCTGCATGAAGGCCACCACACGGCGCTCGTACCAGATCGTGAACAAGGTCATGACCAGCAGGAAGACCAGGGCGAAGACCGCCTTGAGGATGATCAGCCACCACGGGTCGTGCGAGAACAAGTCCAAAGACCAGTCGTTCATCTCATGCCCCTTCGATCCGTACGGGATCGCCGGCTGCGGCCGCCAGGTGCTCGGCGACGTCGTGCCCGCGAGGTCGGGTCGGTAGCCAGACCACGCCTGGCACCATGTCAACGGCCAGCTCGACCGGCAGGGTGATCGAACCGTGGTCGTTGCTCACCGTGACGCGGTCGCCGATGCCGGCGGCCTCGGCCGTGTCCGGGCTGAGGATGGCGACCGGCGGCTTCCCGGTGTCGAGCAGGTACGGCTCGTTTGCGACCGCCGAGCTGCGGTCGATGTGCAGCCGCCAGGTGGCGAGCAGCACCTCCCCGGCGCCGGGCACGGCGGCAGCGGCCGGACCGGCCGACGGTGCCGCGGCGCGATCGCCCGTCCAGGCGCCCAGCTCGATCAGCTCGGCCCTGGCCTGAGCGGCGGTCCGCAGCCCGAGCGGCTTGCCGAGACCATCGGCCAGGGCGGCCAGCACCCGCAGGTCGCTCATCGAACTCGGCTTGGAGAACACCGCGTTGAACGAGCGCTCCCGGCCCTCCCAGTCGACGAAGGTGCCGGAGCGCTCCTCCATCAAGGAGACCGGCAGCACCACGTCGGCACGCTCGGTGACCTTGGAGGCCCGGGTCTCGATGCTGACCACGAACCCGACCTGCTCCAGGCCTTCGAGGGCGGCTTCCGGATCGAGCAGATCGCCCGGGTCGACGCCGGCCACGATGAGTGCGCCGAGCTCATTGTCGCTGGCCGCCAGCAGCATCTCGTCGAGGTCGCGGCCCGGTTCGCTCGGCAGGCTCCTGCTCCCCCAGGTCGCTGCGACATCGACCCGCGCGGCGGCGTCGAGGACGGGGCGGCCACCAGGCAGCAGATTCGGCAGACAGCCGGCCTCGATCGCGCCCCGGTCACCGGCGCGACGCGGCACCCAGGCCAGTCCGGCGCCGGTGCGCTCGGCCAGGTCGCTCACCGCGGTGAGCGTGCCGCCGGACAGCGCCGCGCGCTCGCCGACCAGGATGATCGTCTCCGCGTCCGGGGTCAGTCCGCCCAGATCCGCCAACGCCTCGGCCTCAGCACCCGGCGAGGTGGCGATCAGTGTCGCATTGAGTTTGTGGTTGCCGTTGCTCAGGTACGGCGCGACGGTCGCGACCTGGAGGCCGCATCTGCGCACCGCTTTGCGGAGCCGCAGGAAGATGGCTCCGGCTTCCTCCTCCGGCTCGAAGGCGACCAGCAGCACCCGCTTGGCCCGCTCCAGCTGCGCATAGGTGACGCCGAGGCCGGTGCCGGCCACCGCGTGCGCCAGGAAGTCCGCCTCTTCGCTGCTGTGCGGACGGGAACGGAAGTCGATGTTGTTGGTGCCGAGGATGGCCCGGGCGAACTTCGAGTACGCGTACGCGTCCTCCTCCGTCAGCCGACCTCCGGTGAGCACGCCGACCCGGCTGCCAGGGCTCGCCTGCCGCGCCTGCAGATCGTCCGGATCTGCCGGCGGGTTCATGGCCGCTCGCAGTCCCCGCACCGCGACGTCGATGGCCTCCGGCCAGGAGGCCGCGCGCAGCACCGAGCTGCCGTCCTCGGCGGTGTCCCGGATCAGCGGCCGGGTCAGTCGATCGGTCCCCCGGCCGTACATGAAGGCGAACCGGTCCTTGTCGGTCACCCACTCCTCGTTGACCTCGGGGTCGTCGCCGGCCAGTCGGCGCATCACCTGACCGCGCCGGTAGTCGACCCGGATCGCCGAGCCGCAGGCATCGTGCTCGGCGATGCTCGGCACCGACACCAGGTCGAAGGGCCGGGACCGGAACCGGTAGGACGAGCCGGTCAGCGCACCGACCGGGCAGATCTGGATCGTGTTGCCCGAGAAGTAGGACTGCAGCGGCTCCTTCTCATAGATCCCGACCTGCTGCAGCGCGCCGCGCTCGATCAGCGCGATGAACGGGTCGCCGGCCACCTGCTCGGAGAACCGGGTGCAGCGGGCGCAGAGCACGCAGCGCTCCCGGTCAAGCAGGACGTTCGCCGAGATGTTGATCGGCTTCGGGTAGGTCCGCTTGACATCGTGGAACCGGGTCTCGGCGTAGCCGTGGGACAACGCCTGATTCTGCAGCGGGCACTCGCCGCCCTTGTCGCAGATCGGGCAGTCCAGCGGGTGGTTCATCAGCAGGAACTCGAGGATCCCGTGCTGTGCCTTGTCGGCCACCGGCGACGTGACCTGGGTCTTGACGACCATGCCGGGTGCGACCTCGAGGGTGCAGGAGGCCTGCGGCTTCGGGAAGCCGCGTCCGTTCCCGGCATCGGGCACCTCGACCATGCACTGCCGGCAGGCACCCACCGGATCCAGCAGCGGGTGGTCGCAGAACCGTGGGATCTCCGTTCCGATCAACTCCGCGGCGCGGATCACCAGGGTGCCCTTGGGCACACTGACCTCGACATCGTCGATGGTCAGCGTGACCAGGTCCTCGCGCTTCTCCAGGTCCTGCCCTGAGTTGGCTGTCACGGTCATGAGCGGAGCCTCTCGGGAGTGCAGGAGCGATTCTGGGCGACGCGCCCGCGAGTGAAGCGCGCTGACGCAGCAGAGTCGTCGCACAGAATCGCGACGAACGAGCGAGACCTCGCGGAGCTCATGACCGCGGAGCGCGGAGCGCGACCATTCAACAGAGTCATGCCGAGGCTCCTTCCCGAACGAAGATCGAACTGCGCTCGTACGGGAACAGCTCCCAGGCCGGGGTGTGCATCCCGGCCTCGAACTCCTCCCGGAAGTACTGGATGCCCGAGGTGATCGGGGAGGTGGCACCGTCACCGAGAGCACAGAACGCGCGACCGAGGATGTTCTCGCACAGGTCGAGGAGCTTCTCGATATCGCCCTCCTCGCCCTTGCCGGCCTCCAGCCGCTTGAGGATCTGCACCAGCCACCAGGTGCCCTCCCGGCACGGGGTGCACTTGCCGCAGGACTCGTGTTTGTAGAACTCGGTCCAGCGCAGCACCGTGCGGACCACCGAGGTGGTCTCGTCGAAGCACTGCAGCGCCTTGGTGCCGAGCATCGACTTCACACTCGCCACGCCCTCGTAGTCCAGTGGGATGTCGAGGTGCGCATCGGTCAGCATCGGTACGGACGAGCCACCCGGCGTCCAGAACTTCATCTGGTGCCCCTCGCGCATGCCGCCGGACAGGTCCAGCAACTCCCGCAGTGTGATGCCCATCGGCGCCTCGAACTGTCCGGGACGAGCCACGTGTCCGGACAGCGAATAGATCGTCATCCCCTTGGACCGCTCGGTGCCCATCGAGGAGAACCATTCCGCGCCGTTGCCGATGATGCAGGGCACCGAGGCGATCGACTCGACGTTGTTGATCACCGTCGGGCAGGCGTACAGACCCGCCACGGCGGGGAACGGGGGCCGCAGCCGAGGCTGGCCCCGGCGACCCTCGAGCGAGTCGAGCAGCGCGGTCTCCTCGCCACAGATGTAGGCGCCGGCGCCGGCGTGCACGACGATCTCCAGATCGAAGCCGGTGCCCAGGATGTTCTTGCCCGCATAGCCGGCGGAGTACGCCTCGCGCACCGCCTGCTGCAGGCGGCGGATCACGTGCAACACCTCACCGCGGCAGTAGATGAACGCGTGCGAGGCCCGGATCGCGTACGAGGCGATGATCACGCCCTCGACCAGCGTGTGCGGCGAGGCCATCATCAGCGGGATGTCCTTGCAGGTGCCCGGCTCGGACTCGTCGGCGTTGACCACCAGGTACTTCGGGTTCGGGTTGTTCTGCGGGATGAAGGACCACTTCATGCCGGTCGGGAAGCCGGCGCCGCCACGACCGCGCAGCCCCGACTCCTTGACCTCCGCAACCACGGCGGACGGTTCCATCGCGAGCGCCTTGCGCAGCGCCTGGTAACCACCACGACGCTCGTAGTTGTGCAGCTTCCACGCCCGCTCGTCGCCCCAGTTGGCACTGAGCACCGGGGTCAGCACGTCAGTCATGGTTCTCCTCCCCCCTCGAGTCACCATCGGGTGCCGGCGCAGGTGGTGCCGTCCAACCCTTCTCTTCGGCGATCTGCAGTCCAAGCAGCGACTCCGGACCGGCGGCCGGGCCCTCGTCGACCCGGTTGTCGGAGAAACCGGCGAGCACCCGCTCGGCCTCACGCCAGCTGGAGATCCGCGCCCCCCGGGTCGCGGTGACCTCCTCGCCGGCGCGAAGCGCATCGACGACCGCACAGGCGCTCTGCGGCGTGGCGTTGTCGAAGAACTCCCAGTTGACCATCATCACCGGAGCGAAATCGCAGGCGGCGTTGCACTCCAGGTGTTCCAAGGTGATCGCACCGTCGTCGGTGGTCTCGTCATTGCCGATCCCGAGGTGCTCCTGCAGGGTGGCGAAGACCTCGTCGCCGCCCATCACCGCGCAGAGCGCAGTCGTACAGACGCCGACGTGATGCTTGCCCATCGGACGTCGCTTGTACATGGTGTAGAAGGTCGCCACGCCGCTGACCTGGGCGGTGGTGATGCCGAGCACCTCGGCGCACACCTCGATGCCCCGCGGAGTGATCCGGCCGTCGACACTCTGCACCAGGTGCAGCATCGGCAGCAGCGCCGAGCGCGACTGCGGATAGCGGGCGGCGATCAACTCCAGCTCGGCGATGGTGGTCTCGTCGATCGCGCTGTCGGTGGCCGACAGATCGATACTCGGCTGATCGAAATGGCTCTTGAAGTGCCCGTTCTGACCGCTCATCGGTCGACTCCTCCCATCACCGGATCGAGACTCGCGACGGCCACCACCACATCGGAGATCATGGCGCCCTCGCAGAGCGCCGGCATCGCCTGCAGGTTGACGAAGCTGGGGTCACGGAAGTGGGCCCGGAACGGCCGGGTTCCGCCGTCGGAGACGACATGGGCGCCGATCTCACCCTTGGGGCTCTCGATCGGCACGTACGCCTGACCCGGCGGGACCCGGAAGCCCTCGGTGACCAGCTTGAAGTGATGGATCAGCGCCTCCATCGACTCGCCCATGATGTGCTTGATGTGCTCGTTGGAGTTGCCCATCCCGTCGCTGCCGAGCGACAGCTGGGCCGGCCAGGCGATCTTGGGGTCGGCCACCATGACCGGAGCGCCCTCCATCTTCTCCAGCCGGTCGATGCACTGCTCGATGATCTTGCAGCTCTCCCACATCTCGTTCAGCCGGAGCCGGAAGCGACCGTAGGCGTCGCAGGTGTCCCAGGTCTGGACCTCGAAGTCGTAGGTCTCGTACCCGCAGTACGGCTGCTTCTTGCGCAGATCCCAGTCGTAGCCGGTGGCACGCAACGGCGGGCCGGTGATACCCAGCGCCAGGCAGCCGGCGAGGTCGAGGTAACCGACGCCGTCCAGCCGACCGATGAAGATCGGGTTGGCGTTGCAGAGGTCGGCGTACTCGGGCAGGTGCTTGCGCATCCAGGCCACGCAGTCACGCAGCTTCGGCAGCGCGTCGGGCGGCAGGTCCTGGGCCACGCCACCCGGACGGATGTAGGCGTGGTTCATCCGCAGTCCGGTGATCAACTCGAACATGTCCAGGATCACTTCGCGCTCCCGGAACCCGATGGTCATCACCGTGAGGGCGCCGATCTCCATCCCACCGGTGGCGATGCAGACCAGGTGCGAGGAGATCCGGTTGAGCTCCAGCATCAGCACCCGGATGACGTCAGCCTTCTCCGGGATCTCGTCCTCGATGCCGAGCAGCCGCTCGATGCCCAGACAGTAGGTGACCTCCTGCGAGAACGGCGACAGGTAGTCCATCCGGGTGCAGAAGGTCACACCCTGGGTCCAGGTGCGGTACTCCATGTTCTTCTCGATGCCGGTGTGCAGGTAGCCGATGCCGCAGCGGGCCTCGGTGACCGTCTCACCCTCCATCTCCAAGATCAGCCGGAGCACGCCGTGGGTCGAGGGATGTTGCGGCCCCATGTTGACCACGATGTGCCCGTCGCCACGCTCGGCCTGCTCGGCGACCAGAGAGTCCCAGTCCTGCCCCGTGACGGTGTAGACCTGCCCCTCCGCCTCATCGTTCGAGAAGGCGCCGTAGGGGTCTGTGTTCACACTTGTCGCGCTCATGAATATGACCTCCGCTGGTCCGGGGGCGGAATGCTCGCGCCCTTGTACTCCACCGGGATGCCCCCGAGGGGGTAGTCCTTGCGCTGCGGATGGCCGGGCCAGTCGTCCGGCAGCAAGATCCTGGTCAGCGCCGGGTGGCCGTCGAAGATGACGCCGAACATGTCGTACGTCTCTCGCTCCTGCCAGTCCGCCGTCGGGTAGGTCCGAACCACTGACGGGATGTGCGGATCCGAGTCCGGGCAGCTGACCTCGAGCCGGATCCGCCGGTTGTGGGTCATCGACGTCAGGTGGTAGACGACATGCAGCTCGGCGCCGGCATCTTCGGGATAGTTCACCCCGGAGACGCTGCTGCAGAGCTCGAACCTCAGATGTGCGTCATCCCGCAAGTGCTGGGCCAGCTCGGCGAGATGTCGCCGATCGACGTGGAAGGTGATCTCACCGTGGTGGATGACCACCTTGGTGATCACGTCGGAGTAGTTCGACACCAGCTGACCGATCCGGTCGTTGACCTGATCCCACCAACCACCGAACGGTGGCTGGGAGGCGGCCGGGAACTCGATGACCTTGGTCAGGCCACCGAAACCGGAGGTGTCGCCGGTGCCGTGCGCGCCGAACATGCCGTGCCGGACCTCGATCACCTCCGAGGTGGGCCGGGAGGTCTCGACGGCGTCGCTCTGCGGGACGACCGCCCCGTTGGTGTCCTCGGGTGCAGGAGTCTCGTCGCTCACCGCAGCAGCCCCTTCATCTCGTGCGCCGCCGGAGCATGCAACTGAGCCTGCTCGGCGGCCTCGTGGGCAGCGATCTCGTTCGGGCCGATCGGGCGGTGCGCGACCTTCTCGCGCAGCTTGAACATCGCGTCGACCAGCATGTCCGGTCGGGGCGGGCAGCCCGGCAGATACATGTCGACCGGGACGATGTGATCGACACCCTGGACGATCGCGTAGTTGTTGAACATGCCGCCGGTGCTGGCGCACACGCCCATCGCCATCACCCACTTCGGGTTGGGCATCTGGTCGTAGATCTGGCGCAGCACCGGGGCCATCTTCTGGCTCACCCGGCCGGCGACGATCATCAGGTCGGCCTGTCGCGGCGAGGCGCGGAACACCTCCTGACCCCAGCGAGCCGCGTCGTAGCGGGGGGCGCCGTAGGTCATCATCTCGATCGCGCAGCAGGCCAGCCCGAAAGTGGCCGGCCAGAACGACGCACTGCGCATATAGCCGAACAGGCCCTCGACGGTGGTCAACAAGACGCCCGAAGGGAGCTTCTCTTCCAGGCCCATGTCAGCTCCTCTCCTTCAGGTCCGCAGGCAGGCGCTCGGCCCGTAAGTGAAGGGTCATCTCGCTCATCGTCAGTCCCATTCCAGTCCCCCGCGCTTCAGCACGTAGAGGTAGGCCACGAACACCGTGATCACGAACAGCACCATCTCGACCAGGGCGAACATGCCCATCTGATCGAAGGAGACCGCCCACGGATAGAGGAAGACGATCTCGATGTCGAAGATGATGAAGAGCATCGCGGTGATGTAGTACTTCACCGGGAACCGGCCGCCACCGAGCGGCTGCGGGGTCGGCTGGATGCCGCACTCGTACGAGTCGTACTTGGCGCGGTTGTAGCGCCCCGGGCCCACCAGGATCGAGGTGAGCACCGTCAAGCCGACGAACGCCGCAGCGATCGCCAGCATGACCACGATGCCGAAGTAGGGACTCACGAGATCACTCCTGTCCATCCGATCACGGTCATGCCTGCCCTCGCGTTAGGTTCGTCATCTCGATCACGCCGCCGGCGCCAGCTTGCAGAGCGCGTTGATGATCTTGTCCATGGCGTCCCCGTCCCGGCTGTCGTGCAGATTGGCCAACAGCTTGAGGGTGAAGCGCATCAAGGTCTTGCGAGGCAGCCCGTACTTGGTGCAGATGCCCATCACCTTCGGGTTGCCGATCAGCTTCACGAAGATGTTGCCGAGGGTGTAGTAGCCGCCGAGCTGCGCCTTCAACTGGGTCGGGTAGCCCTGCAGGGCCCGCTCCGCGCTGGAGGTGCCGATCCCGCGATAGCGCGCCTCGGCGATCGCGTCGGCAGCCAACTCGGCCGACTCCATCGCGTACGCGATGCCCTCACCGTTGAACGGGTTGACCATGCCTCCGGCGTCGCCGACCAGCAGCAGCCCGTTGACGTAGTGCGGCTGCCGGTTGAAGCCCATCGGCAGCGCTGCGCCACTGACCTTGGTGGTCATGTTCTCGTCGCGGAAACCCCACTCCTCGGGAGTGTTGTCCAGCCAGCGCTTGAGCAGGTCCTTGTAGTCGGTCTTGCCGAATGCCGAGGAGGTGTTGAGCACCCCGAGACCGACATTGCAGGTGCCGTCGCCCATCCCGAAGATCCAGCCGTAGCCGGGCAACAGGTCGCTCTCGCCCGGCTTGCCGGCCCACAGTTCCAGCCAGGACTCCAGGTGGTCGTCGATGTGCCGTGGGCTGCGGTAGTAGGTGCGCACCGCGACACCCATCGGGCGATCGTCCCGCTTGGTCAGGCCCAGCGCCAGGCTCAGCCGCGTGGAGTTGCCATCGGCGGCCACCACCAGCGGGGCTTTGAAGGTGTCACCGTTCTTGGTGGTCACGCCGACGATGCGGCCGGTGGTGTCATCGATGATCGGTCCACTGACATTGGTCCGCTCATAGAGCTTCGCGCCTGCCGCAACGGCGTTGCGCGCCAGCAGGTCGTCGAAGTCCGCGCGGGGCCGGACCAGACCGTACGACGGGAAGTCGGCCAACTCGGGCCAGGGCAACTCGAACGGCGTCGTGGATCCGCCGTAGATCCGCAGCCCTTTGTTGTGCAGCCAGCCCGCTTCGACACTGGTGTCGATGCCCAGCCGGATCAGCTGCCGAGTCGCCCGCGGGGTGAGGCCGTCACCGCACACCTTCTCGCGCGGGAACTGCGACTTCTCCAGCAATGCCACGTCGAGTCCACGCCGCGCCAAGTGGGTCGCGGTCGCCGATCCGGCAGGTCCGGCGCCAACGACGAGGACGTCGGCCTCGACTGACATCGGTCCTCCTCCTGGGTTCTTCGGTGGGGTCGAAACTCACGGGAGATCGTGAAAACCTTCACGATCTCTCGGAACCTACCCTAGACCTTGAGCCCTTGGCGAGGCAGGCGGGGCCACGCCCGCGTTTCGGACGTTTTCCCTTACCAGGCAACGAATCGGTGACGAATTACGCGCCGTTTTGGTTGCGAAAATGCGGCGAGGGTGGTGTCCAACGGCGGCCGTGGCGAGCGGTGCCCAGGTGGGTGCCGGGCAAGGCGGAGGAGAAGCGATAGCGGGGTTCTTCCGCGATCGTTGTGGCCCGCGGGCACGAAACGACCCGGCGCCCGCCCGATCCCCGTTCGTTTGTGGCCCGCGGGCGCGAAACGTACCCGTGGCCCTGTCCCCGATCTCGGGGTCCGCGACGACGTCAGACGCCTATCCCCTTGCTCTGAGCTGGGCTGTGGTGTCGATGTCACTGGTGAGGTCGGCCGACAGCTCGACCTGGCGTGGGGATCGGGGCAGTCGGTGCAGCAGGCGGCGTACGGATTCACCGTGTCCGGCACCCGGTCCCGCCAGCTCGATCAGCGCTTCGGCGACGTTCGGGCGCAAAGCAAGCTGCAACACCTGCTCCCGCCCCTCCGCATCCACCGCCACCACGGCCTCGGGGTCAGTCGCAACGCCACGTTCTCCGTCGACTGACGGAGAACGCTGGTCAGGGTTGGCGGTGAGCGCTCGTACGAGTTGAAGGGCGGCGCGACCACCGGCCGGGGCATCTCCGGGCAGCGTCGCGATCACGCTCGCGTGCCGACCGAGCGCCCACTGCAGGCCGGCGACCAGTCCGGCTGCCGGCCCGCCACCTGGTGGATCCTCACGCAGGAAGGTGACAGCTCTGGAGAGCGGCCGCTCCGGTCCGACGACGGCAATTGGCGTATCCGCCGGGATCCCGTCCAGCGCATGCTCCAGCAGGGTCCGAGTATCAAGGTATGCAACAAGCTTGTCGCTGCCGAACCGTCGCGACTCCCCACCCGCCAGCACGATCACCGCCAGCCCGTCGACGCCGTGGCCCTCCTCAGCCGAGGGCATCGCGCATCGGGACCAGCTTGGCGTTGGACTCGGTCAGTTCCGCCTCGGGATCGGAGCCGGCGACCACCCCGCAGCCGGCGTACAGGCGGATCTGTCGGGGATCGGTGTCGTCGATCAGTCCGCAGCGCAGCGCGATCCCCCATTCACCGTCGCCTTGGGCATCGATCCAACCGACCGGGCCGGCATAGCGCTCCCGGTCCAGGTGCTCCAGCTCGGCAATGGTCCGCCGGGCGGTCTCGGTGGGGGTGCCGCACACCGCGGCCGACGGATGCAACGCCGCCGCCAAACCCAGTGAGGTGCGTTCCGGCCCGGCGACCGCGGTCACATCGGTCGCCAGATGCAGCACGTTCGGCAGCTCCAGGACGTACGGCGCATCGGGCACGTTCATCCCTGAGCAGTACGGCGCCAGCGCATCCGCGACCGAGGCCACGGCGTACTCGTGCTCCTCCAGGTCCTTGCTGGAGCGGCCCAATGCCGCGGCCAGCGCGAGATCGCGGACGTTGTCGCCGCTGCGCTGGATCGTGCCGGCAAGCACCCGCGAGGTGACCAGCCCGTTCTCCCGGCGGAGCAACATCTCCGGAGTGGCGCCGACCAATCCGTCGACCAGATAGCTCCAGCACCGCTCATACCGTTCCGCCAATCGAGCCAAGATCCACCGCGCATCGATCGGCTCCTCGGCCCGAGCGACCAGATCGCGCGCCAGCACCACCTTCTCCAGCTCACCGGCCGTGATCCGCTGCACCGCCTCGGCCACCGCCGCCTCCCATCGCGGGCCGGTGAGCCCGCCGTCGGCGTACGACACATTCCGTGGTGCGCGCGGTGGGCTGGAGGTCGACGCCAACCCTTCGTGGACGAACGAGGTGCCGATCTGGGTCAGCCAGCAGCGGCCCTGACGGCGGCCGAGGATCGTGCGCGGCACCACGAGGGTCGAGCGTGCTGAAGAGTTCGACGGATCGAACACGAAGCTCCCGAAGGCCATGAAACCCGACCCGGGGATGTGTTCCAGCGAGCTGACCGAGACGACCTGGGCGACCAGTCCGGTCCACCACTGCTCGGCGTCGGCGATGTCGGCCGGCTTGCAGCGCGCCACCTCGCCCCAGCCGATCATGCCTTCGCCGCGCCGCACCCAGGCGTACGCGTCCTGCTCCGGCAGCAATCCGACCAGCGGACCGGGATCGTCGATCTCGGTCGTGCGGGCATAGAGCCGCGGCGGCTTCGGATCGGCGGTGGTCACCACGTCGGTCAACCTATCCCTATGCGTAGCAGGTCGTGCTCCTAGTTGAATGGTCGTGCTCACTGAGACGCCCACAAGCCGGCTACTTCGTCGTCGCAAGGAGAGGAAGAACGCCTCTCCCCGCTCCTCCTCAGCACACCGGCGGGCATCTCAGACGTTCGCACTCCTAGCGCTTGCGCTGCTTATCGACCGCCGCGGCCGCCTCGCGCTGCTTCTTCGCCCGTTCCAGCTCACGCTGCTGCTCGGCCTGCTTGGCGCGGATCGACTCGGCGTCCATCGAGTTCAGCAGGATCAAGGCGGCGATCGCACAGATCGCCAGCGACCACAACGGGGAGAACCCGAGCAGCATCGGCGCGGTGGCGATCAGGCAGACGTCGAAGCCACGGAAGACGTTGGTCATCAGCCCCGGCGGGAAAGCCCCTGACGGAGTCGAGATCATCGGCGCGCTGAAGTCGGGGCCCTTGGCCTGAATCCAGCGGATCGCGCCGAGCAGTCCGGCCGCCGCGGTCGCGAGTGACATCACGATCGCCACGTCGATCGGGTGCTTGGTCGCCCCGTCCCCGAACCCGAGATAGGCAGGCATGGTCAGCGCGGCCCAGACAGCAACCAGGATGGCGGGCACGGTGATTGCGGAGATCTTCAACTGGGACAAGGAGAACGGCAGACAGCGTTGCAGTCCACCGGTCCTGGTGAGCACTCGGAGCCCGCCCAGCAGCGGCACGGCGGCGCCGAACAGCGCCAGTCCGGCGATCACCGGGGTCAACGTGGCCAGTCCCAGGGCATCGCAGGCGTACGGCACGATGAGGGTGACCGCGAGCATGAACAACGGTTGCGGGAATCGTTGCAACCGCTGCCACTCTCGCCATACCAGCGCCTGCCGTCCCAGCCCGTGGCCACGTTTCGGCTTCACCGAGCCGACGGCGACCGCGCGACGCTCCACGACGATGTCACGAGCGAGACCGAAGTCGAGCGCGAAGAACGCCCCGGAGATCCCCTTGACCAGGGCGCCACCGCTGGTCAGCCGGGTACGACGGATCCGGCCCAGACGCAGCACGGCGAGCACCCCGTTGACCAGCAACAGCACCAACGCGACGGCAATGACCGCGTACCCGATCTCCGCATCGACATCGGCGGTGATACCGAGGCTGAACCAGCCGGCCGCGATGCCGATCACGACCACCAGCGCGGCCACGCCGAGCACCGCGAACAGATAGGTGACGAACTGGGTCATACGACGGCGTTCGGCGCCTTGCTGAGCGGCCGCACCGGCCACCGAGGCGGTCGCGGCCAGCGCGGTCGCCGCGGACCAGGCCACGATGACCACCGCCTCGCCGCCGGTGAGCGCGGCGATCGCCGCGCCGATCAGGCCGCCGAGCACCAGGGCCACCACCAGCGCCGCGGCCAGCCGCGGACCAAGCAGCCGGGACCGCTTGACCGGCGTGTCCAACAGCCAGAAGCCTTCGGCGGCCGAGGCCAGCACCGGTCCGAACAGGCGCGCCACCGCCAGCGCCAGGGCGATCGACAACGCCAGCGTTGCCCAGGGCAGCACGGTCCGGGCGGAGAGGCAGGACTCGGTCGTGCAGCCGGACACCGCGCGCTGGGCGCGAATGACCACATTGACCAGCGCACCGCCGATCATCAGCGCGGCGATCACGGCGATGTAGGCGTCGGAGAACGCCTCCCAGAGGTTGCGGGTGGCGCGGCCCTTGCGCCAGTGCCGGACCATCCCCTTCAGTTCGGCGGCCGGCGGCACCACCAGGTGGGCGGGCTCCTCGTCACCCTCGAACCCGGCGTCGTGGTGAGCTGGATACGACTCGAACTCGGCGTCGCCGGTGCCCTCGTACGTGCTCATGCCGGCGCGCCGAGCCGGACGACACGTGTGGCCACCGACTCGACCAGCGACGGCTCGTGGCTGGCGAAGACGATCGCGAGCCCGCTCTTGCGCTCGGCCTGGAGCCGCTTGGACAGCCAGGCCACGCCTTCGGTGTCGAGCCGCTGCTCCGGCTCGTCCATGATCAACAGCTTGCGCGGCCGGACGAACGCGGTGGCCAGCGCAAGCCGGCGACGCTGGCCCGAGGACAGGGTGCCCGGCAGTTGCCCCGCCTGCGGGACCAACTGCACCTCGTCCAGCACCTCGTCCACCATCGGATCCGGATTCTCGTAGCCGTGCGCCCGTGCCAACAGGTCGAGATGCTCGACCACGCTCAGGTCGGGGAAGAAATCGAGGTCGTCGATGACGGTAGCGACATTGCGACGGATCTCCGGCGAGGTCTCCGACATCGGGGTGCCGAGCACCTCGATGGTGCCGTCGTCGGGCCGATCCGCGCCGACCAGGCAGCGCAGCAGGGTCGATTTGCCGGCGCCGTTGCGCCCGGTCAGCGCGATGGCCTCACCCGCCCGTACCTCGAGACTGAATTTGTCGAAGATGGTGTGCGGACCGAAGGCGCGCTTCAGTCCGGACACCTTGAGCACGGTGGTGCGTTTGGCCATGACTGCGATTCTGCCTCGCCGTTGCGGTGTCCTTCGGTACGCGACCAGTGGCGGACACTGGCGCCTGTTTGATGACCCTCGTACGAGACAGAATTCATACCTCGGACGAAAGAGGCCCTCATGACGCGCCCACCCAACTCCAACGGATCCTCGCCGGTCGAGCGCGCCAACAAGGTGAAGCTTGTCATCGAGCACCCGTTTCTGTCCGGAGTAGCAGCGACCATCATCGCCGCGATCGTCATCAGTATGGCCGTCGGCGGATGGCATCGAGTGCGTAACGCGATCTCCCCGGCCAGTGCGCTGCTGAACGCCACAGTGGAACCGTTTCCCGGACCAGCACTTTCTTGCCAGGGATATGGCCGGCTCACCGGGCGAGGAGGGGTGCCGACCCCCGCGGCCGCGAACGATCAGCTGAGCCCCGGCGAGGTGGACCTGTGGATCCGACGGGCGGGACTCATAGCTGTCGTCAGCACCGAGTTGGAAGTCCGTATCCAAGGCAGATCCGCCCAAGCAGTAGTCCTCGACGAGCTTCGCGTTGTCATCGACTCCGCCGCACCGGCCAGCGCCAGGGACCACTACTACCTGATGATGGGGTGCGGCGGCGGCTATGAGCCCCGCTCCTTCCAGATCGACCTCGACAGCAAGACACCAGAAGCGGTGCCCACTCCGGGGAGCGACGGCATCCGCGAGTTCCCCGCGATGTCCTTCCCGCTGGTGGTGTCCGACGCCGAGTCTGAGACGCTGATCCTGAGGGTGGCCGCCGCAAAGTATGACGTGTCGTGGCACCTCGAGATCCCTTGGTATTCGGGCACGGAGCGTGACGTTCTCACGATCAGACCTCCGGGCGCCAAGTCATTCACTCTCGCCGGCGACCAGGTCGAACGCACGCATCGGCTGTCTCCTGATGGCCGAACCTGGCTGGATGTGGAAGCTACGAGGTAGCCCAAGTCAGCTCCTCCACATCCACGAGTCGGCAACTCGTGCCAGACTCGGTGGCTGTCATGACAAAAAGTCAGGTTGATAAAGAGATTCTCGGCACCCGTGCGAGCCTGGAGAAGGGCCGGTCCGAGGTGGCGGCGATGTTCGACCGGGTCGCCGAACGCTACGACCTCGCCAACGATGTGCTGTCCCTCGGTCAGGACCGGGCCTGGCGCAAGTTGGTGCTCGAGGCGGTCGACCCGCAGCCCGGTGATCGGGTGCTGGATCTGGCCGCCGGGACCGGTACCTCCAGTGAGCCGTTCGCCGCCGCCGGAGCCTTCGTCGTACCCACCGACATCTCGCTGGGCATGCTGACCGTCGGCAAGCGGCGCAGCCCGTGGCTGTCCTTCGTCGCCGGTGACGGGCTGCAGCTGCCGTATGCCGACGCCAGCTTCGACGCGGTGACCATCTCCTTCGGCCTACGCAATGTCTCCGACACCGTGGCCGCGCTGACCGAGCTCCGCCGGGTGACCAAGCCCGGTGGTCGGCTGGTGGTGTGTGAGTTCTCGACCCCGACCTGGACCCCCTTCCGGGTCATCTATCTCAACTACCTGGTCAAGGCCCTCCCGACCATGGCCCGGATCGTGTCATCCAACCCGGTGGCCTATGAATACCTGGCTGAGTCGATCCTCAACTGGCCCGATCAGCCGGGTCTGGCTGCGCTGATGGAGGAAGCCGGCTGGCAGCAGGTCGAATGGAAAAACCTCTCCACCGGCATCGTCGCCCTGCACCGCGGTCGTCGCTAGTTGGGGTGTCGACGAGCTTTCGGCCGTCCGTCTTGCGCCCGTGGGCCCAAGACGATCGGCAATCAGACGTACCTGAGGTAGGACCGCCACCACAGCCCGCAGGACCCGCAGGACCAAAGCCCGCAGGACGGAAGGAACCAATGACCGACACAGGATCGCTGCTGCCCGACGATGCCGCCAACGCCCTGCTGATCGGTCGTCTCTGGGACCCAGAGCTCGGAGGTCCCCGGGTGATCGTTGCCCACGGCAACGCGGTCTATGACCTGGCCGGGGTGGTCGGGACGGTCTCCGAGCTGCTGGAGCGACCTGACCATCTGGAGATCGTTCAGCGGACGACCACTGGCTCGCCGTCCTGGCGAACCGACGAGGTCATCGAGGCCTCGCTCCAGCAGGACACCTCCCGTCCCCGTCTGCTTGCACCGGTCGACCTGCAGGTGATCAAGGCCTGCGGTGTCACCTTCGTGGACAGCATGATCGAGCGCGTGATCGAGGAACGGATCGGCGGCGACCCGGCGCGTGCGGCACAGGCTCGCGCGCTGATCACCGACGCACTCGGCAGCAGCATCTCCGAGATCCGCCCCGGTTCGCCGGAAGCGATGCGGGTCAAGGCGGTGCTGCAGGAGCAAGGGCTGTGGTCGCAATATCTCGAGGTAGGCATCGGGCCGGACCCGGAGGTCTTCACCAAGGCACCAGTGCTGGCATCCGTGGGGCTCGGGTCGCAGATCGGGATCCCACGCGCCTCGACCTGGAACAACCCGGAGCCGGAACTCGTGCTCATCGTGAACTCCCGCGGGCAGATCGTCGGGGCGACGCTCGGCAACGACGTCAACCTCCGCGACGTCGAGGGACGCTCAGCGCTGCTGCTGGGCAAGGCGAAGGACAACAACTCCTCCAGCGCGCTGGGTCCGTTCATCCGGCTCTTCGACGGCGACTTCACCCTCGACGCCCTTCGGAAAGAGGAGATCCTGCTCCAGGTGACCGGCGAGGACGGGTTCACCATGACGGGCCGCAACAGCCTGTCGCGGATCAGCCGCCCATTCGAGGAACTGGTCTCCGCCACCGTCGGCGACCATCACCAGTACCCGGACGGGTTCGCCCTCTACACCGGAACCTTGTTCGCCCCGACGACCGACCGCGACGTGCCGGGTCAGGGCTTCACCCACAAGACTGGCGATGTGGTGCAGATCCGCAGCACCCACCTCGGTACCCTCGTCAACACCGTCGGCGTCGCCGAAGAGCTTCCGCCCTGGACCTTCGGCATCGCCGAGCTGTTCCGACATCTGACCGCCACCCGTCCCCGCTGACATCGTCGAACCACGACCAGGAGCCCGCACACTCATGACCCCGACAGCCACCACCGCATCCGCGTTGGAGACGATCCTGGCCGGCGCCGCAACGGCGTACGCCAGCTGGGCGCAGGCCACCCGGGCCGACCGTGCCAGCGCCCTGAACGCGGTCGCGGACCGGCTCGATGCCGCGGCGGACGAGCTGGTCACCCTCGCACAGGTCGAGACCCATCTGCCCGAGGGCCGACTCCGCGGGGAGCTGAAACGGACCACCTTCCAGCTCCGCATCTTCGGCGAGGTGCTTACCGAAGGCAGCTATCTGGACGCACGGATCGACCATGCCGACCCCGACTGGCCGATGGGTGCACCTCGACCCGATCTCCGCCGCCAGCTCGAGCCGCTCGGGCCGGTGGTCGTCTTCGCAGCAAGCAACTTCCCGTTCGCGTTCAGCGTGGCCGGTGGTGACACGGCGGCCGCTCTCGCCGCCGGCTGCTCGGTGGTGCTGAAGGCGCACTCCGGGCACCCACAGCTGTCGCAGCGCACCGGTGAGCTCGTCGTCGAGGCACTCGAAGCTGTCGGCGCTCCGGACGGGCTGTTCGCGGTCATCTTCGGCACCGAGTCGGGACGAACCGCGCTGCTCGACCCACGGGTCAAGGCTGGATCGTTCACCGGATCCATCCCCGGCGGGCGGGCGCTGTTCGACCTGGCCAGCTCACGGCCGGAACCGATCCCGTTCTATGGCGAGCTGGGCAGCACGAACCCCGTGTTCGTCACCGAGAACGCCGATGCGGCCCGCGCGGAGGCGATCGCGGAGCAGTTCCTGGGCTCGATGACGATGGGGGCCGGGCAGTTCTGCACCAAGCCGGGCGTGCTGTTCGTGCCCGAGGGATCGTCGATCCCGACAGTGCTGCAGAGGCTGGCCAAGCCGGCAGCTGCGCCGCTGCTCAACCAGCGGATCCAGACCGGGTACGTCAGCGTGCTCGACGAGCGCCTGTCCCATCCCGACATCACCGTGCTCGCTCGAGACGACGCCGCTTTGGCCGACCCACCGTCACCGACGATCCTGCAGACCAACATCGACGCGTTGCTGGCCGACCTGGACGGGTTGTTCGCGGAGTGCTTCGGCCCGACGGCTTTGATCGTGACCTATGCAGATGAGAGCCAGCTGCTCGAGGTGGCTCGCACCATCGACGGCCAGCTCACCGCGACCATCGTCGGCGAGGGCGACGAAGCCGTCCTGCCGGAACTCGTCCGTCTGCTCGCCCGGCGCGCCGGCCGATTGCTCTGGAACCAGTGGCCGACCGGAGTGTCGGTCACGTACGCCCAGCAGCACGGTGGCCCGTACCCTGCCACCACCGCCGCCGGCACGACCTCGGTTGGTACGGCGGCGATCACCCGCTTCCTGCGACCGGTCGCCTACCAGGGATTCCCGCAAGGGCTGCTACCCGACGAGCTCACCGATGCCCCGCAGACCTCCATCCCCAGGCGGGTCGACGGGCAACTCACCCTGCCCGAGTGAGTGGGTACTCACTGGTGCGTCATGGTTGCTTCACCGTCGATCGAAGCAGCAACAGCGCACCAGTGGATGAGTCAGCGAGGGTTGAGCTGGGCGGCCGTCGGGACAATCACCGCCGGTTCACGGAGCGTACGGAACATCAGCCGGCTGAGGACCGGCAGCACGGCGAGTGGAGCCCGCGCGGCCCTGCAGAGAGGTCGCGTCAGCCAGCGCACACCGATCGCGATCGCGAGCGCGGCGAGGAGATAGGCCCAGCGCGCCACGCGCACCCGGTCCCACCGGTTGGCCAACGAGCCGCCTTTGCGGTCGGTCAGCGCCGCAACGCCGACCTGGTCGGCAGCGAGCACCTGATGCTTGCCCTGCTCGAGAATGACAACGGAACCGGGGTCCTCGCCGGCCTCGGAGTCAACGCTGCCGCCGTCGAGTCATTCCTGGACGCCGACGCCGGTAGGCCTGCCGAGTCCACCTGAAGACCACCGCGGTCAGTCTCCGCCTCACACCGCTGTATCACCGGGCGTCGTTCATGAATCTTCTCTTCAACGATCGGATGTGACCAGCACCAGAGGCGGACCACGATGTCGAAGTTGTCGAGCTATCTCAAGGGCGGCTTCGCCACGACCGCGAACGTCGCTGCGTACGCCGCCACCAACGGCCGCTACGTCCTGCTGGAAGGCCGCATGCAGGGCGGGACGTTCCGGAACTGGGCGCTGCGGTTCGCCAACGTGCCCCGGAAGTACGCCCTGCCGACAACCCGCGCGCAGATTGTCGAGCTGATCAAACGGCCCGGCCGACTCCGGGTGGTCGGCTCGGGTCACTCGTTCAATGACGGCATCGTCACCGACGACACCTTGGTGTCACTGGACAACTACTCGGGCGTGCTCCGGATCGACATCGACAACCAGCAGTTGACCTTCCGCGCCGGCACCCGGGTACGCGACGCGGTAGCGATCATGCTGCAGCATGGGCTGGCGTTCACCGCACTGCCCTCCCACGATGCTCAGAGTCTCGGCGGCATCCTGTCCACCGACGTCCATGGCACCGGGAAGGACTGGGGCTTCGTCAGCGAGTCCGTGGTGGGACTGACGATCGTCGACGGCACCGGCGAGATCCATCGCTGCGGGCCCGACGACGACCTGTTCCGGGCCGCGATCGGCGGTGTCGGGGCCGTCGGGATCATCACCGAGGTCACCGTGCAGGGCGTACCCAGATTTGCCATCGACCAACAGACCTCGATCCAGGAGCTCGCCTGGGTGCGCGAGCATCTGGACCTGCTGATCGCCGGTCACGATCACGTCAGCCTCTATCTGTTCCCGTACGCGGAGCATTGCCAGGTCAACACCTGGGACCGAACGGCCGCGGACAAGACCTCAGGCGGGGAGCTCAAAGAGTTCCTCAACATCTCCCTCGACGCGCTGCTCGCGGCCTGGGTCGGGAACCTGCTCGCCTATGCCGGGCTGCTGCCGCTGGCCAGACACTGGTCGCGGCTGGCGTACCTGCTCAGGCGTGGCACCCAACTGGTGATGGAGAGCAACAACGCCCACAACCGGACCATCTATCACCTGCATCAAGAGCTCGAGTTCACCGTGGACTTCGAGCAGGTCTTCGAGGTCTGCGACCGGCTACTCGCGCTCTACGCCGAGTTGTACAGGGCCGGGCTGCCCTATCTGCTGCTCGAGGTCCGCTTCACCCCGGCCGGGCACGACCGCACGCTGATCGGCGCTGGCCAGCAGCGCCGCTGCGCCTGGATCGACCTGATCTGCAACGACTCCGAGGGTTTCGAGACCTACTACGCCGCCGCGGTGGAGCTGATCAAGAGTGTCGGCGGCAGACCGCATCTCGGCAAGTACACCGAGGGATTCGACGGGAACTATCTCGCTGGACTGTACGAACCGAACTATCAGCGCTTCCTGGAGCTGGTCGCCCAGCACGATCCGGACGGCAAGTTCAGCAACGCCTTCACTCGCCGGATGTTCGGCACGCCGATTGAGGTCTCCAGCGAGCACGCCGCCTGAGCGTCGCTGAGCGCTCTTGATCCGACTTCGCACCATTTCGCGTGGCCTATCCCGACTTCGCCGCCCACCCCCAATTCCGACTTCGCACCATTTGCTGTCACTGCGCACCACGTCTACGCAGTGACACGAAATGGTGCGAAGTCGATGCGGGATCTCGGCGGTCGGCGGTGGAGGCGGGTGCAGGCAAGTCCCGTTCGGCCTACCTCCCCGGCGCAGGTCCCCGCGAGAAGGAGTTTTGGCACCTGTTTCGGCCGTGAACAGGTGCCTTGCCTCCTTCTCGATCAGCGATCCCATCCGACAGAGCGAGAAGTCACCGCTTCGGCGCTGATCTGTGGCCCCGCGGCGCGAGACGTACGCCGCACACACCCGCTCAACGACCGTCCGTGGCCCCGCGGCGCAAAACGTACGCCGCACACACCCGCTCAACGACCGTCCGTGGCCCCGCGGCGCAAAACGTACGCCGTGCACGCGCAACTGGTGGTCGTCGTTGGCCCGGCGGCGCAAACCGACTCAGCATCCCGTCAGAGCCGGGTACATCTCTGACCCGGCGGCGCCAGCCGGACCGGCGACCGCAGGTCACACCATCTCAATCCCCACTTCGCACCAGCTGATGCGACTGCGCACCAGGCGTACCTGATGCGCAGTTGACCTAATTGGTGCGAAGTCGGGATCGGACCAAGTCGCTGTAGTGCCGGGCGCTCGGTTTGACCCGACGTTCGAAGGTGACCGGATCGAACTCGATCAGGCCGAAACGCGGCTCATAGCCCATCGCCCATTCGAAGTTGTCCAGGGCCGACCAATGCAGATAGCCGAGCACCTCGACACCGTCGCGCATGACCTCGCCGAGGGACGCGAGGGCGGTGTCCAAGAACTCGATCCGCAACTCGTCGTCGCCGGTGGGGATCCCGTTCTCGGTGACCAGGATCGGCGTGCCCTCGGTCTCCTCCCAGGCTGACTTCACCGCGTGTCCGAGTGCCTGCGGGTAGAACTCCCAGAGGTCGGTCATCCGAGCGTCTGGGCCGACCGGCACCAGGCCGTTGCGATCGAACGTCGTACGGAAGTAGTTCTGAACTCCGACGAAGTCGTCGCCCCGCGCAGCGCGCAGGAACCTTCCCTCGTACCGCTCGAACCACTCGCGGGCCGCGGATTCGCCGTCGGCGTCGAACTGCAGATCCGCGATGCTGACGGTCCAACCGGCCTTGACGCCAGGCACACTGTGCACGACTTCCGTAGCACTGCGATGGGCAGCGATCAGGTCGGCGACCTCCTGCTCGGAAGGTACGGGCATGGGTCCCCCGTTCCAGGCCGCCAGCGCCTCCGGATCGTTCGCGTGCAGCTTGGTCATCAGCGGTTGCAGATTCGGCTCGTTGATGGTGCATACCCACTGCACGCCCTCGCGGATCACGGGAAGCACAGTCTCGGCGTAAACCGCGAACAGCTCGGTGGCCGAGTCGGCCGCCCAGCCGCCCGCCCGCCGGAACCAGGCCGGCATGGTGACGTGCTGCAGCGTGACAATCGGCGTGATGCCCCGCTCGAGGCAGCCGGCGACCATCCGGCGATAGTGATCGATCATCGCCCGCGAGATGTAGCCACGCTCGGGCTCGATCCGTGCCCATTCGACACTGAACCGGTACGCGTTCAGGCCCAGGCCAGCCAGCAGATCCAGATCCTCCGGCCAGCGGTGGAAGTGATCGGCTGCGTCGCCGCTGGGCTCGGCGACGACCGTGGAACCGGAGTGCTCGAGCTGCCACCAGTCGCTGGCGTAGTTGTTGCCTTCGACCTGGTGGGCAGCGGTGGCGGTGCCCCACAAGAATCCGGGGCGATGCGGGAATGCGAGCTGTGTGTTGGTGGAGGTAGGGGTCACGGCGGAGGCAGGGGTGGTGGCGGACGGGTTCATCAAGACTCCAAGTAGTCATTCAAGACGGGAGTCGACTCGCTCGGCGGCCTGAGACTGCGAATTCACGCGCCACACGTGATGGCGGAACTATAGTCACAGCTCCGATGGAAGGTCCAATGACTGTCAGCGACGGCCCACCCACAGCGTCGGCATCCACGACACCGGCGACGACCTCGACGACTGCAGTAACGACCGGGCAAGCACGGCGCCGGAAGACGGGGTACGCCCGCGGCGAGGCGGCGCGCCGCCGGATCCTGGACGTCGCGTGGGAGGCGTTCGCCGAGCGTGGGTTCCGCGGGACGTCGTTCAACGAGATCGCCAAGGCCGCCGGCCTGACCATGGCTGGGTTGATCCACCATTTCCCGACCAAGATCGACCTGTTCACCGCCGTACTCCAAGCGCACGAGGCCGAGGACCGGGCCCGGCTGCACGACATGTTGGGCGACGAGCCGTCAATCTTCGAGGTGCTCGATGCCTTCGTGGCCACGGCCAGGATCAATACCGGTCGGTACAGCTTCGTGCAGCTTCATCACGTGATCGCCGCCGAGTCCGCCCGGGGCGATCACCCCGGCACCGAGCACGCCCATGCGCACTTCGCCCGTACGCGCGAGCTGGTGAAACAGGCCGTACGCCGCAGCATCGAAGCAGGCGACATCAGCCCCCGGACCCGGCCGGAACCGATCGCGCTGCGCGTGGTCGCGATGATCGAAGGGCTGGAGAACCAGTGGCTCCACGATCCCGACACGATCGACCTGGCCGGCGTCTTCGAAGCGTGGGTCGCCGAACTGAAGCAGCAGCTGGCCTCACCCTCGCAATGACCCCGAACCCCACGAACTTTGTCGAGCTATTCAGCCCAGGTGGCGATAGCTCGACAGAAGTCGCGTGTGATCGGGTCCACCTTGCAATACCTACCAACTTATAGGTAGTTTTTGATACGCCACACGTAGGCACCGCCGGTGCCCGACTCGTTCATCCCAAACGTCCCGACTCAGCTCAAGGAACAGACCAAGGAGCCATCCCCGTGAGTGCAACAGCAGTACCGCAGCCCGCCGATACCCATCTCCGGCTGATCTGGCCGCAGTGGCAGGGCGCGGGCAGCAGCAGCGTCCGTCAGTTCACCACCGAGTTCCCATTCGACGTCGGACGACGCGGGTACGCGGTCGGCGCGAAGGTCCTCGAAGCCGTGCTGCCCGAGCACGACGGCCCGACCGCCGTAGTGCCGGTCGAGATGGGCGACCGCGGTCTGGAGGAGCGCGACGGCATCGAGGCGAAGACGATCGTGCTCGAGCAGCTTCGGGCTGCGCTGGAGATCATCGGCGAGCATGATCCGGCCCGCATCACCACGCTCGGCGGTGAGTGCTCGGTCAGCATGGCGCCGTTCTCCTACCTGATCGACAAGTACGGCGACGACATCGCGGTCATGTGGATCGACTCCCACCCCGACATGGGCACCGGCGAAGGCGAATACCCCGGCTACCACGCCATGGTCGTCTCGGCCCTCACCGGCCACGGCGATCCCGAGCTGCTCGACCTGTTGCCGGCCACCACCACCTCCGACCGGGTCGCCCTGGTCGGCATGCATGACTGGACCGACCCGACGCTGCCGGCGATTGCCGACGAATGGGGCCTGACCGTCTTCGGGCCCGATGCGCTGCGCACCAGCAGCGCTGCGCTGCTCGATTGGATACGCGCCACCGGCGCCAGCAAGGTCGCCATCCACTTCGACGTCGACACGATCGACGCCGACGAGGTCAGGTTCGGCCTTGGCTACGACAAAGGCGGCCTGACCAGGGCAGAAGCTCGCCGCGTGGTAGCCGATATCGACGCAGTCACTGACGTCGTCGCCTTCACCATCGCCGAGTACACCCCGCGTCAGGTCATGCAGCTCCAACAGCTGCTTGCCGACTTCCCCCTTCTGTGAGGCAGACCCGCCGCATCCTCGGACTGCTGTCCGCGACAGTCTTCGTCACCATCACGTACGAGATCTTGCCGATCGGACTGCTCACCCCGATCGCCGTGGGACTCGGTGTCGACGAGCAAGCGGCCGGCCTATTGGTCGGCGGCTTTGCCCTCGTCGTCGCCGTGGGATCGATCCCGCTCAGCGCTCTCGCGGCCCGGTTCAATGCTCGTACGACGCTGCTCGTGCTGCTCGGCGTCATGGTGCTCAGCAGCGGGCTCTTCGCCGCCAGCACCAACCTGGCGATCGCCTTCGTCGCCCGGCTCATCGGCGGCGCCGCCCACGCCGTCATCTTCATCAGCGTCTATCGGCTGGCCCTCGCGGTCGTCCCGATGGAACGACGTGGGCGCGCGGCAAGCACCGTCGCCATCGGCAACGGGGTGGCCCTGGCCCTCGGCGTACCGCTGGCGACCGCACTCGGCACCGCCACCACCTGGCGGATGGCCTTTGTTGTCCTGGCAGTCAGCTTCGTCGTCGCCGGCGCACTCGTCCAACTGCTGGTCCCCCAAGACCTCCGCGACGTTGGCCAGCGGCTCTCTGCCGCAACGGTGCTCACCGCCGTACGCCAGGCGCCTCTGCTGCGAGCAGGTCTGACCATCCTGATCCTCACTGCCGCCCACTTCGCCGCGTACACCTATATCGATCCGATCCTGCAACAAGCCGGCGTCGCCCCGTCCGGGATCAGCCTGGTGCTCCTCGGGTACGGCGTCGCCGGGGTGGTCGGTCTGCTGGTAGTGACACCATTCACCGACCGGCGGCCACTCCTCCTGACCATCGCCACCATGGCAGTGGTCGCAGCCGCCATCGCCGGACTCTTGCTGGGCCGCACCAGTGTGACCATCACCGTCGTCGCAGTGATCGTCTGGGGCCTCGCACTGGGAGCCTTCCCGGTCCTCGGTCAGGTGCTCGCCATCCGCGCCAGCCCAGAGCTGCCCGCCGCCGCAGCACCGATGAGCAACACCAGCTTCAACGTTGGCATCACCCTCGGCTCAGCCGTCGGCGGCCTCATCCTCACCACCTTCGGCGCAGCTCCCCTGATCATCGCCAGCGTCACGGTCGCCGTGGTCATCACCGGTCTCAGCCTGCTGCCCGGCTGGCTGCCCGCCGATCGACCCGCACCGCGGTAGCCCGATTGCAAGAGCGCGACCTGCACGTCAGCTTCCGGCCAAATCGCGACAGCAATCTTCATCCACGGATGGAAATTGCGGCCGCCCGAGCACTGGCCCGAGTCAGTCCTACGAGTCCAAGTGCCTCGTAATCTGAACCCCAATGACACCAACCGTCGCAGAGATTCTGGAGAGCGATCGCGGGTGAGCCCCGACGATCGCGCCGTCCTCGCACACGAGCGCTTGGTGAGCATCGGCGAGGACGATGTCGAGGAGGCGACCAAGCTCGAAGTGCTCCGTGCTGCAGTCGCTCCCACTGAGAACAGCATCGATGAAGGCAAGGGCAGCCGAATTCCGTTGAACGAACCGCGCGAGCACATCCGCAGGATCGGTCATGAGGCTACCGAACGGGCGCGGCAGGTTGCGTGAGCTACCGGCTCGCACCCGCGCCTGAGGCCCGAGAGGACATCAGGCACATCCTGGAGTGGGTTGACCTAAGCGTCCAATAGTGCACTTCTAATGCATTATCATGCATCTCATGACTGGGTCAGAGCTTCGAGCATCACTCCTTGCGGGCTCGCTCGATCGGCAGCCAGGCGATCGACCGTGACCAAGCCACCCGGCGACATCTTGCCGCCCTGGTCGCTGGCGATAGCAGCAATATTCTCCATCCAGCTGAGTTCGGCGCTCGCAGTCTCACTGATCGACTCCATCGGCGCCGGTGGTGCCGCCTGGCTCCGCACCACTGCTGGCGCCCTCCTCCTCTTGCTCATCGCGCGCCCCCCGCTGCGGTCGATCCATCGACAGCACGTACCGGCTCTGGTCGGGCTCGGGGTGACCACCGGACTGATGTCGCTCGCGTTTCTGGCCGCCTTGGAGCACATTCCGCTCGGTACGGCTGTCGCGGTCGAGTTCCTGGGCCCGTTGACGGTCGTCGCAGTCCGCAGCCACAGCCGACGTGCGCTCGCCTGGCCCGGCTTGGCCCTGCTTGGCGTCGTCCTGCTCACCGAACCCTGGCAAGGAGCGATCAACCTGGTCGGCCTGGGTTTCGCCGCCTTGGCCGGCGCCTGCTGGGGCTGCTACATCGTGCTCACCCAGCATGTCGGCGACCGCTTCACCGGCATCACCGGGCTGAGCATCACCCTGCCGATCGCCGCCATCAGCACCGCGATCGTCGGCGTACCTCAGGCGACCGGCCATCTCACCCCGATGATCCTGCTGGCTGGTCTCGGCTTAGGACTGCTGCATCCGCTGCTCACCTTCGCGCTCGAGATGACCGCCTTGAAGCGGATGACCACCGCCGCCTTCGGCACGCTGATGGCTATCGAGCCAGCTATCGCGCTCCTGATCGGACTCGTCGTCCTCCATCAACAGCCCACCCTGACTCAGCTGGTCGGGATCGCCCTGGTCATCGTGGCAGGTGCCGCTGCCCAGCAGCGCAGTCGCCGGCCCGAGCTGCTTCCGACCTGACGGGGACGCGTACGACAATGCAACAGCCGGCGCATTATGCTGCACCGACCATGGACCAGGAAGCAGCATCGCTGTCCTCGGCGATCGGCGCCCGGGTCAAGCACGAGCGACAGACCCGGCGTTGGACGCTGGACCGGCTGGCCGAGGCGACCGGGGTCAGTCGGCGCATGATCATCAACGTCGAGCAGGGCATCGCGAACCCGAGTATCGCGATCCTGCTGCGGATCAGCGACGCCCTCGGGATCGGCCTTCCGTCCCTCGTCGCCCCACCAGAGTCTCCCGCGATCACCGTCACTCGGTCAGGCCAGGGCGCGCTGCTGTGGAGCAGCGAGGGCGGCGGCCGTGGCGTACTGGTCGCGGGCACCAAGCCGCCCGATGTCGTCGAGTTGTGGGACTGGACGCTCGCCCCCGGCGATCGTCACGACTCCGAGCCGCATACTGCGGGCACCAAGGAGCTCCTTCAGGTGCTCGACGGCACCATCCTCGTCGAGATGGGCACGCAGCCGGTGACCCTCGAGATCGGCGACGCCCTGACCTTCGACGGCGATCAGCCGCACTCCTACCGCAACCAGACCACTCGGCCAGCCCGGTTCATGCTGACCGTCTTCGAGCCCGGCGTGGGCTCGGGAAGGACCGACCATGCCTGACCTCCCCGGGCCTGATCTCCCCGTGTCTGATCTCTCCGGATCTGATTCTTCCGGCCTGCAAGCGTTCTTAGCCGACGCCTCGGTCGATGAGGCCGTGTTCGAACTGCGACCCGACTACCGGGCGCTGCTGCTGGCCGTCGACGGCATCACACCCGGACCCAGCGACGAGTCGAGCGAGCAACTGCTCCAGGCCGCCGAGTCGGCGGCACGATACGCGACAGCCAGCACGCCCGTCGATCAGCTGCCACACATCGCTGCCTGGCGGGATGCGTACCGGGCCTTCGGCGCGAAACCTCAGCGGACTCGCAACAGCGTCGAGGCGTTGACCCGCCGGGCAGTCGGCCCGGGTCTGCCCCGGGTCAATCGGCTCACCGATCTCTACAACGCGATCTCCATGCTGCACCAACTCCCCCTCGGCGGGGAGGATCTGAGCCGCTATCAGGGTCCGCCCAAGCTCGTCCGCGCCACCGGTCAGGAGTCGTTCGACACCGCAACCGAGGGAGAGCCGGTCATCGAGCACCCGCTGCCCGGCGAGGTCGTCTGGTGCGACAACGCCGGTGTGACCTGCCGTCGCTGGAACTGGCGTCAGGCCCGACGTACCCAGCTGACCGACGAGACGACGTCTGCGCTTTTCATCCTCGACGTTCTCGACCCGATGACCGACGAACAGCTGACCATCGCCGCCGACGAACTGGTCGACCACCTGAAACAGCTCGGCCCGGAAGTCGCTGTGGTCCGACGGCTGCTGGCCAACCCCCGCGACTGATCCCCCGGCCCAACGCAGTCGCCGTGGTGCTACACCCTCGGGGGAACCGCTCGGTGTTCTAGGAATGACCTGTCGCATCCACTAACTGCTGGCTCATCCCCGAGTACGGGGATAATCCTGCAGCTTGTAGCCGCTGCCCCACCCCGCGATGCCTGCCTGCCTCAGCGGGCAGGCCCCAACCAGGATCCGTAGCCCGCTGGAGGCCGCCGAGGCGGATCTGCCGCCGATGCGCGCAGGCCAGCCGAGGACGCCATGGACCGATGGTGTCTACCCTTGGCAAGGTCTGGGACGGGGTACGTGCCGACGGCCGAAAGGGGCTGGCTGTGACAAGCGAGGACACTTTGGCGGGCGGGCTATCCGGCGGCCAGCTGCTGGCCGAGCTAGACCTCACGACGAAGGTGCGGTTGTTGACCGGCACCTCGTGGTTCACCTTTGGCGACGCGGCCGACGTCGGGGTGGGCGAGATCAGGATGTCGGACGGCATGACCGGGGTCCGCGGCGCGAAGTTCCACGGCGGTCCACTCGTGACGCTGTTCCCAGGCGCGACCTCGTTGTCGTCGAGTTGGGACGAGGACTCGGCGTACCAGCTGGGCCGCCTGCTGGCGGACGAGGCGAGGCTCCGCGGGGTTCAGCTGGTGCTGGGTCCGACGGCGAACCTGCACCGGTCCGCCCTGGGCGGCCGGCTGTTCGAGGGGTTCGCCGAGGATCCGCTGCTGACCGGCAAGCTGACCGCCGCGGTGGTACGCGGTCTCCAGGACCATGGGGTGGGCGCCTGCGTGAAGCACCTGGTGGGCAACGAGTCCGAGACCGAGCGCGAGTCGATGAACAGCGTGATCGACGAGCCGACCCTGCGTGAGCTGTACCTGCTGCCGTTCGAGATCGCGGTGGCGGAGTCGGACCCATGGGCGATGTTGTCGGCCTACAACCGGGTCAACGGGGTCGCCTGCACGGAGCACGATCTGGTCAACAACCAGATCCTCAAAGGCGAATGGGGCTATCGAGGTCTGGTCATCTCCGAGCTGCTGGCTGCCCAGTCGGTCGAGGCGACCGCCAACGGCGGACTGGATCTCGTGATGCCGGAGGTCGGGAGTCCCTGGGCGGCCGGGCTGGTCGACGCGGTCCGGTCAGGTGCGGTGACCGAGGACACCCTGGACGACCATGTCGGCCGGCTGTTGCTGCTGGCCGAACGTGTCGGTGCCCTGCAGGGTAGGCCCGCTCCGCAGGGTGGACCGACACCGCAGAGCAGACCGACACAGCAGCGGACCGAGGAGCCGGCGAACGCAGCAGAGCTGTCGAGCTTCCTGGTCAGCCTGGCGGCCGCAGGCATGACGGTGCTGACCAATCGTGACGCGGTGCTGCCGCTCTCCGGCGATCAACAAGTCGCCGTGATCGGCCGGCATGCGGTCGAGACGACCTGTGTGGGTGGTGGGTCGGCGCAGGTCGTGCCTCCCCAGCAGGTGAGCATCGGCGAAGGGCTGACCACCGCTCTCGGCTCCGCCGTGACCTTGGTCGACGGGGTGGAGATCCGCGCCGAGGCCGTACCCGCTCGGCCGTCGTTCGTTCGCGACCCCACCACCGGGGAACCGGGCGTGGGCTTCGCACTGCTGCGGGCCGACGGCACCACCATCGAGCAGCGGGCCAGCATCACGGCGACCACGATGATCGGACTGGAGGACGAGTTCACCGAGACCGTCGCCTCGGTCGTCATCCGGGCTCGGCTCGACCAGGGCGGTCCGGTGCAGCTCGGGGTGGTCGGGGTCGGCGACTGGAGCCTGTCGGTCGATGACCAGCCGACTTGGGAGACTGCCCTCTCGACCCACAGCGGCATGATGGGTGAGGAGTTCCTGGATCCGCCTCGGGCGACCGTGACCGTACAGGTTCTCGACCATGCCCTGGTCGAAGCCACAGTCTTGTTGCCCCCGGTCGGCGACTCGGGTCGTCCGCCCTCGTTGTTCGGCCTGATCGCGCGATCGGCTCCCCGGCCCGCCGACGAGGTGATCGCCGAGGCAGTCGAGGCGGCCTCGGCGGCCGACGTGGCAGTGGTGGTCGTCGGGCTCACCGACGAGCAGGAGACCGAGGCCGTCGACAAGACCACGCTGGCGTTGCCGGGTGAGCAGGACCGTCTGGTGTACGCCGTCGCGGCGGCAGCACCTCAGACAGTGGTAGTCGTGAACGCCGCGACTCCGGTGTTGATGCCCTGGCTCGACGCCGTCGACGCCGTGCTCTGGGCCGGGCTGCCCGGCCAGGAGGCAGGCCATGCGGTAGCGGCGGCATTGCTCGGCACGATCGAGCCGTCCGGGCGGCTCGTGACCAGCTTCCCGAGCGCCGACGGCGCCGCCCCGGCATGGTCGGTGACCCCGACCGACGGAGACGTGGTCTACCGGGAAGGGACCTTCGTGGGCTACCGCGGGCACTTCGCCGGCACGGCTCCCGCGCCCGCCTTCTGGTTCGGCCACGGACTGGGCTACACCAGCTGGCGTTATGACCAGCCGGTGCTGCTCGACGGCACGGACCCGGCGGCCGTCGAGGTGGCAGTCACCAACGTCGGAGGACGGACCAGCCGCGAGCTCGTCCAGCTCTACTTCGACCCGGCCGACCCCGCCCAGCCGGTCCGGCTGGTCGGCTGGGCTGCCGCGGTGGTCAGACCTGGCGACACCGCCCAGGTGACGGTTATCGGCGACTCCCGGCTGTGGCGCCGCTGGGATGCCGAGACCGGCACGTGGACCCACCTCCCCCGAACCGGGCGTCTGTTAGTCGCCCGTGGTCTCGGCGACATTCGCGGCACGATCACCCTCTGACTCTGCGGGCACGGTCGGGACTGGTGACCCTCCCCCGCGCCGGAAGCGGCAAAACACGCACGGTACTAGCGGCAAATCACGCACGAACTATCCGGCAAAACACGCATCTGACTATCTGCATGAGGTAGTTTGGCCTGACTACCGCACTCGTTAGGCAGGGCAGGCATGGTCCGCGTTCCCCCGTCGCCACTAGGCAAAGTGCTCCCTCGCCATGCGTTCGATACCGCCCGCGAAGCATTGGCAGATACCAGAGTGGTGCTCATCAACGGCGCCAGGCAGAGTGGCAAGAGCACGCTGGCCGCCCAGTTGGGCGCCGATGCCGTGTGGCGGACCTTGGACGACGCACCGACCCGTGCCGCGGCGCTGTCCGACCCAGCAGGTTTCGTGGCACCGACCGGACAGATGCAGATCATCGACGAGGTCCAGCGTGCGCCTGAACTGCTGCTCGCCATCAAGGCGGTAGTCGATCAGAACGCCGATCCGGGGCAGTTCCTCCTCACTGGGTCGGCCCGCGTGCTAGCGATGCGTGGCGTCACCGACGCGCTTCCGGGGCGCACCGAGACCATCGAGCTCTGGCCACTGTCACAAGGCGAGATCGAGCACGAAGCCGACGGCTTCGTGGACGCGATCTTCACCCTCGGCGCAGACTTCCGCCACGAATCCGACGAATCCCGCACGGCATACATCGAGCGACTCGTACGTGGCGGGTTCCCCGGCGCGATCGGGAGACCAGCCCCGCGACGGGCCCGCTTCCTCGATTCCTATGTCGGCGATCTCGTCAATCGTGACGTCGTCCAACTCTCCGAGATCCAGCGTGGACCTGAAATGCATACGCTGATCGAGGTTCTCGCGGGTCGCTCCGGGCAAACGCTGGCTGCGGGCTCACTCGCCACCAAAATCGGTCTCCCACGTGACACTGTCGCCCGCTATCTGCGCTTACTGGAAGAGGTTTTCCTGATCAAGCGGATCCCTGCCTGGGCCCGCAACATCAACACCAGAGCAACCGCGGCACCAAAGCTGGCGTTCGTAGACAGTGGCATTGCCGCCAACCTGCTTGACCAAGATGCCGCATCCCTTCGCCGGCCAGACGCACCCCTCGGCGCCCTGATGGAGGGATTTGTGGCCATGGAGATTGCCCGCCAGCTCACCTGGTCACACACCCGCGCCCGGCTGAGCCACTACCGAACCCGCGACGGAGTCGAAGTCGACCTGGTGCTCGAGGATCGCCGCCGCCGGGTCATCGCGATCGAAGTGAAAGCAGCCTCAACCGTACGAACGGAGGATTTCCGCGGCATTCGCCACCTCGCCGAACGCCTTGGCGACGATCTCGTGGTCGGCATAGTCCTGTATACGGGCGCCCAAACGCTGCCGTTCGGCAACCGCCTGCGCGCCATCCCGATTTCCGCGCTCTGGCGCACACTCTGACCGAGCACTGAGTCACGAATGTCAGCGCCGGTCGGCGGCCAGCCGGAATCCCTCCAGCCGGGTGGCGATCCGGCAGGAATCTCTCTCGACCAGCCGGACCGGCAATACCGTACGGCGCCGGTAACGGCGGTTGGGTTTGGCGAGCCGATCCAAGATCCGCTGGGCGGCGAGGGCGCCGAGTTGCAGCGGGTCCTGGTCGATCACGGTCCAGGACGGCGTGAGCATGTCGGCCAGAGGGAAGTCACCGAAGGTGGTGATGGCCAGGCCACTGTCCTGCAGGATGGGGACGAGACTGATCGCAGCACGGGCGTTGGAGCAGAACACCGCGCTGGGACCGGCACGATCGAGGTCCGCGAACGTCGCGGCGGCCCCGGCACGATCGACGGCGCCCACCGCGACCAGACTGTCGTCGAGGGCTATCCCGGCGTCACTCAGGGCGGCCCGATATCCCTCGAGACGGGCCCGGGTGGTGGGCAGGGCGAGATCGTCGCCAATGAACCCGATGCGGGTGTGGCCGTGCTCGACGAGGTGGCTGGTTGCCAAGTGAGCACCACCGACGTCGTCCTCGATGAAAGAGTCGGCCGCCACTCCCACCGGCTGGCGGTCGACGAAGACCACAGGGGTGCGATCGATCCAGGCCTTGAGATAGCCGTGGTCCAAGGCGGCCGGGGCTATCACCAGCCCGCTGAGCGCCTGCCGCAGGAGTGATTGCACCACCTCGGGCTCACGGTCGGGGCTGCGGAGATTCGTGATCACGACCGACATACCGTGCTCGGCGGCGAGAGTCTCCGCCGCCTTGGCGATGGAGGCGAAGAACGGGTCGATGATGTCGGGCACTGCGACACCGATGACAGGGGCCCGGCCGGTACGGAAGGTGGTCGCGATCGCGTTCGGCACGTAGTTCAGCTCACGAAGGGCCGCCTCGACCCGCTGCTTGGTCTCGGCCGTGACGTGCGGGTTGTCGTTGAAGACACGCGAAACGGTCTTGGCGCTGACGCCGGCGACGGCGGCCACGTCGCGCATCGTCACCATCGCACCTGCTCCTTCATGTCCGGCAGCAGGACCCGTATCCGCCGGTGACATGCTCTCAGGTCCGGACCGCGAACGCGCTGCACCCGAGGTGCGAGCTGTCGACCCGTGAGCGGTCAGCAGCAGGTATAGCCCCCGTCGATCGGCAGCGACACCCCGCTGATCATCGATGCACCATCGCTCAACAAGAACACGATCGGCGCGGCGATCTCGGCCTCGGTCGCCCATCGTCCCAGCGGCATCGCCTCCAGGAATGGGCCCTCGATGTCCGGCCGGCCCCAGTACCAGGCCGACATCGGGGTCATCACGACGGTCGGATTCACACTGTTGACCCGGATGTTGTACTTGCCCAACTCCAAGGCGGAGACACGGGTGATGTTGTCCAGAGCGGCTTTCGAGGAGCCGTACGAGATGTGGCCGCTCAGCCCGACCAGGCTCGCCTGGGAGGACACGTTGACGATCGAACCGCCCCGGCCGAGCCGGACCATCGAGCGCGACGTGTACTTGGTGACCAGCAGTGCACCACGGGCGTTGATGGTGATCACCTTGTCGAATACGGCGATGTCGGTGTCCATCGGCGTAGCGATCTCGCCACCGTAACCACCGCAGTTCACCACGCCGTACACGTCGAGACCGTCAAGAGCTTCGCGGACGCCGTCCTCGGAGGTGAGGTCGAACGGCAGCACCCGGCAGCCGATCTCCTGCGACAACGTACCCAGGGCCTCCTCCGAGCGTCCGCTGGCGATCACGTCGGCGCCGGCCGCGACGAGCTGGCGAGCGGTCTCGCCGCCGATGCCCCCGCTGGCCCCGGTGACCAGGATCGGGCGGCCGTTGAAGTCTGTCATGTGGGTCCTCTTCGCCATTGAGGGCTCGGCCATGTCGGGGCCAGGTAGTCGTTGTTCAGGGCCTGAGCGTAGCCACTTCTCACCGAATTATCACCGGTCACATTCATCTCCTCCCAGGTAGCGCCCGCAGGTTTGACACCGGTGACATGGCAACCCGGCTGGACCGGCATCCGCGACCGGCTGGACGAGGCCTGGTTCCTCGACGTCGCGGCCAACGAGCGCGTCGATCGGCTGGTGGCCAGGCACCAGTCCTACCGCGAATCGGTCTAGACAGCCACAGCCTGGGTGCACGGAGTCGACGAGGCGAACGCCGTCGTCGAGTCGAGCCGGAACCGAGCCGACCTGATCGTGCAGTTGACCGAAACTACCCTGAGTGGAAGTTGACCACCGTGAAGGCTGTCGTCTACGACGAACCCCGGTCGTTCCGCGTCCGCGAGATACCGACCCCCGACCAGGTCCGGGCGGGGTCAGGTGAGTCAGCCACACCTCCGGCACGTCGGTCAGCGACGCAAGCTGGGAGAATCCAGCGGTGGATGAGCTGACGTACTCCCAGGTCGAGGCTGCCGCCGAACGCATCTCCGGCAAGGTTCGCGAGGTTACGGTGGCGCGGGCGGACTCGGACCTGGCCGGCAGCGGCCGGACAGAGGTGTATCTGGCGCTCGAATTCCTGCAGCACACCGGAACATTCAAGGCCCGCGGTGCACAGAACTTCATCCAGGCGCACCGGGACACCGGGACCCTGCCCGATGCCGGCGTGACCATTGCGTCGGGTGGCAACGCCGGTATGGCCTGCGCCTGGGCTGCAAGAGAGCAAGGCGTACCGGCGACGGTGTTCCTCCCGGCCACAGCACCCCGGGTGAAGGTGGATCGGCTGCGTGGTTATGGTGCCGACGTCCGGTTGGTCGGCACCGAATACGCCGATGCGCTGGCTGCTTGTGCGGAGTACGCCGCCACCACCGGGGCATTGACCTCGCACGCCTACGATCACCCGCTCATTGCTGCCGGTGCAGGAACGCTCATGATGGAGCTTCACGCGCAGCTTCCCGATCTGCACACGGTGGTCGTGGCCGTGGGTGGCGGTGGGCTGTTCACCGGTGTGGCCACCGCCGCCCGGCAGTACGGGGTGCATACCGTCGCCGTGGAACCCGAGGGTTGTCGTGCATTGAACGCCGCCCTGCAGGCGGGCCGACCCGTCGACGTCAGCGTGGACTCGGTGGCCGCAGACTCGCTGGGCGCCCGCCGCGTCTCCGAGCTGGCCTCTCGGGCAGCCCTCCGAGGCAACGTGACCTCGGTGACGGTGCCAGACTCCGCGATCGTGTCAGCACGCCAGCTGTTGTGGGACGACTATCGCCTCGCCGTCGAACATGCCGCCGGAGCGGCCCTGGCTGGACTGCTCGACCCAGCCGGCTATCGCCCTCGACCGGAGGAGAAGGTCTGCGTGGTGCTCTGCGGAGCCAACACCGACCCGAGCAGCCTCCGCTGAAGCTGAAGCCAGACAGGTTCGGCTAGCAGAGGGCGCCGATCTGGTTGTCCAGGACGCGGCGCAGGCGGCGGTCGATGACGGCTTCGACGACTTCGATGCCCAGCGGTGGCTCGGCGAGCACCTCGTCCAGCTGATCGGCGGTCTCGACCCGGGAATAGCCGGCGCCGGTGGCAGTGGCCAGACGCTCGATGTCGACGTCGTGGGGCGTGCCGAAGATCCGCTCGTAGCTGCTCGAATGGGTGGGGTGACCATGCTCCAAGGTCGCGAAGATGGACCCGCCATTGTCGTTGGCTACCAGGATCCGCAGGTTCGGCCGTTGCTCGAGCTGACCGGTGATCAGTCCGGTGGTGTCGTGCAGGAACGTCTCATCGCCCATCAGCGCATGGGTGGGACGCTCCACGATCAAGCCCACGCCGATGGCCGTCGAAACGGTGCCGTCGATCCCGGCCAGTCCGCGGTTGGCATACACCGCCGGCGGATCGGGAGTCACGGTCGCCAGATCCAGGTCACGGACCGGCGACGACGATCCCACCACCAAGGTGTCCGCGCTCCCCAGAGCAGACCACAGCCGACCCGCAACAGTCGGACCGCTGAGATAGGGCAGCCCGTCGAGCAGGCTGTTCAGTCGGATCTTCATCGACTCATCCGCCTCGCCCCACCGGGAGCGCCAGTCGTCACCGGCCGGGTCCAGGGCAACCGCATCGGCGACCACCCGAGCGCTGGTGCCGGGGTCGATCCACTCCGCGGTCGACGACACGATGACCAGATCGAGATCGTCGCGAGCCAGCAGCCGCAGCACTGGACGCGACAAGGTGGGGTGACCGAACATGATCACCCGCTCGATCTCCTCGCCCAGCTCGGTACGCAGCAGCAACCGACCGGTGGTCAGGGCATTCGGACCCCCGCGCGCATTGCTCACCGACTCGGCGAGCAGGGGCAGATCGGCCCGCTCGGCAAACGCCCGGGCAGCCGCCCCGGCTGCCGGTGACATGGCCCCGGCGACGACCAGAGTCTGCGGTCCGGGCGTGAGCTCGACCGGTTCCGCCTGCCAGGTGCGCGGAAACACCGTCATCTCGGGCTGGATCGGAGGACTCTCCGGCCCTGGCACCAACGGCTCACTGAACGAGACGTTGATGTGAACCGGTCCCGGCGTACCGCTGCGCGCACCGGTGGCAGCCGTCAGCACCCGACCCAGCTCAAACCGCCAGGACCGAGGAGTCGCCGGGTTGTCATCGATCTGGGTCTCGGCACGCACGTGCCGGGCGAACAGGCCGGCCTGGTCGGTGGTCTGATTGCCACCGGCATAGCGGACCGCGCGCGGTCGATCCGCCGTCAGCACGATCAACGGGACGTGGCTGTGAAACGCCTCCATCACGGCGGGATGGACATTGGCAGCGGCCGTACCCGAGGTCGTGATGACCGCCACCGGACGTTCCGAGGCTTTGGCCAAGCCCAGTGCGAGGAAGCCGGCCGTACGCTCGTCGATCCGGACATGCAGTCGCAGCAGCCCGATCTTGTCGGCCTCGAACAGCTCGTACGCCAGCGGTGCGCTGCGCGATCCGGGAGAGAGCACCACTTCTTGTACGCCCACACCGAGCAGTTCGGTGACCACCAGCTGGGCGCAGCGAGACGCATCACCCATCGAGGTCTCCTCTCTGCCGTTGCGAGGGCCGCTGTGAGGGCCGTTGCGAAGACCCTCGTTCGGCCAGCTGGCGGGTCTGCCCGAGGCGAGCCTGCCAGAACTGCCGGGTCTCGTCGTCCGCGGCGCACGACGTGAGCAGATCCGGATCCGGATTGACGGCCCGGACCTGGATCCGCCCGTCGACGGCGATCAGCGGCTGCGCGGCAAGATCTCCGGTGAACAGCCGTACCGTGTTCAGCCCGCAGGCATAGGGCAGTTCCGGGAGCGCGGCGGCCAGAGCGACCCCGGCGGCGATCCCGATCGAGGTCTCCAACGCGCTGGAGACGACGACCGGGAGCCCGATCTCCGCGGCGATCTGCAGACAGGCGCGGACTCCACCCAGCGGCTGGACCTTGAGCACAGCGACGTCGGCCGCCTGCTTCCGGGCGACCAGATAAGGGTCAGCGGCGCGTCGGATGGACTCGTCGGCCGCGATCGGAACATCCAGGTTCGCGCGAGCCAGCGCGACCCGCAGCGTCGCCAGTTCGTCGACCGTACGGCATGGCTGCTCGGCGTATTCCAGCTCGAACCGACTCAATCTGGCGAGCGCATTGGTCGCTTGGTCCACGTCCCAGGCGCCATTGGCGTCGACCCGGATCCGACCACGCGGACCGAGCGCCTCACGGACGGCGGCGACGCGGTCGAGATCATCGGTGAGGGTCTGACCGCGCTCGCCGACCTTGACCTTGGCGGTTCGGCAGCCGGCAGCTTTGACGATCGCTGCGGCCTGCGCGGGACCGATGGCCGGCACGGTGGCATTGACCTCGACCTCATCCCGGATCGGCGTCGGCCAACCCTGCTCGGCGGCTTCGTCGGCGGCCTGCAGCCAGGGCACGATCTCGGCGCCGTCGTAGTCGAGAAACGGGCTCCACTCAGCCCAACCGACGCTGCCCCGCCACACCATCCCCTGCCGCTGGGTGATCCCGCGGAATCGGGTGCGCAGGCCGAGCGCGTAGGTGTACGGCACGCGTGCGAGGGTACGCGGGTGCCGTCCTGCCCGAGAATCGCGGCCTCACAGATCGGCAAGCGCGCACGGACTACCGTGGCGGCCGTGCCCGTGTTGGATTGTCGCGAGAGGCTCCACCGGTGACCGGCCCGGGAGCGAGGAGCACGACTTCGGGGCGACGGCTGCAGTTGGCCACCGGCATCACCGAGGTGCTGACGTCGCTGCGGCGCAGCCTGTCGGGTGGCGAGGAGGTCGTTACCGCCCCGCTGCCACCCAGCGGACCCGAGCGGAGGCAGACCTGCGCGATGCTCCAGCCAGGGCTCCCGATCACCGAACCGGATGCTGCCGCGATCGTGGCCACCTCAGGGTCGACCGGGCGTCCCCGCGGAGTCGTGCTGTCGCGGTCTGCGCTCATCGCCTCGGCCGATGCGACAGCAGCACGCCTTGGTGGATACGGCAGCTGGGTGCTCGCGCTGCCGGCCCACTACGTCGCCGGGCTGATGGTGCTCGTGCGGGCTGTGTGCGGCGGCCGGCCGGTGCATCCAGTGGACGGCCGACTGGCCGGACTGCCGTATCTGGTCGAACACGAGCTGAGTCTGACCGAAGGCCCCACCTACACCGCGCTGGTGCCGACCCAGCTGTCCCGTGCGCTCGCCGATCCAGTTCTGACCAATGCGCTCACCAGGTTCGATGCCGTGCTGCTCGGCGGCGCAGCGGCGGATCCGTCGCTGCTCGAGCGCGCCTCAACCGCGGGCATCCGGGTCGTCACCACGTACGGGATGAGTGAGACCTGCGGCGGTTGCGTCTACGACGGTCTGCCGCTCGACGGGGTCTCGGTCACCACCGACAACCGGGGCCGAATCAGCATCGGCGGACCGACGCTGTTCAGCGGCTACCGACTCGACCCTGCTGCCACGGCAGACGTCCTGGTCGATGGGCGGCTCCGGACCCGTGATCGCGGACAGTGGGTCGGCAACCGGCTGACGGTGCTCGGGCGACTGGACGACATCGTCATCTCCGGCGGCATGAATGTCGACCTGGCGACAGTCGAACGGGCGGTGCGTTCCTGGGTAGCCGAGACCGGCCGGAACGACGGCCTGACCGAGCCGACCGCGGGCGCCGGTGCGATGAACACGGTCAGCGACGCGGCGGTGGTGGGCGTGCCCCACCCCGAATGGGGCACCGAGGTGGTCGCTGTGGTCGAGACCGGACAACGTCCCCGTCTCGTTCAAGATCCCCGGCCCGACTCAGCCGTTCCGGCAACAAGGGGAGGGAGATTGTCCCTCTCCGCGCTGCGTCACAGCCTGTCGGCGGAGCTTCCGCACTACGCTCTCCCCCGTCGCCTGCTGATCCAGACCCTGCCGAGGACCTCGGGTGGCAAGATCGACCGCAGACGCCTGGTCGCCGACCTCAGCGCCCCTGCCGTCAGCGAACCAACCGTTGGCGACCCAGCCGCCAGCGAACCGACCTTCAGCGAACCCTCAGAGAGCACATGAGCATCGACGTGACCCAGCCCCGACCGACGGCTGCACAGTGGCTGGCCGGCGCGCGCCCACGGACACTCCCGGCGGCGATCTCCCCGGTGCTGGCCGGCACCGGTGTCGCCGCCTGGGCCGGCGGCTTCGCTCCGCTCCAGGCGTTGCTCGCCCTGGTCGTGAGTCTGGCATTGCAGATAGGTGTCAATTACGCCAACGACTATTCCGATGGTGTCCGCGGCACTGACGCCAACCGGGTCGGGCCGCTCCGGCTCGTGGGTTCCGGCCTGGCGGCACCCGCCATGGTGAAGGCCGCCGCTTTCGCCAGCTTCGGCTTCGCGGCAGTGGCCGGTCTGGCGCTGGTCGTGCTCTGCCAGCTGTGGTGGCTGCTGGCGGTCGGCCTGGCCTGCATCCTGGCCGCCTGGTACTACACCGGCGGCAAGCACCCCTACGGCTATCACGGCCTCGGCGAGGTCTTCGTCTTCGTCTTCTTCGGGCTGGTCGCCGTCTCCGGCACCGTGCTGGTGCAAGTAGGCCGCATCCCCTGGCAGACCTGGCCGGTTGCGGTCGGGATCGGGGCGATCGCGTGCTCCATCCTGGTGGCCAACAATCTGCGTGACCTTCGCGGCGACCTCGTCGTCGGCAAGCGCACTCTGGCAACTCGACTCGGCGACACCGGCACCCGGTGGTTCTACACAGCCCTGATAGCGGCAGCCGTTGCGGCCTTGGTGCTGGTCGCGGCCACCACCACCTGGTGGGCGCTGCTCGGACTCGGCGGCATCGCATTGCTCGTCCCAGCGGTGCGGACCGTCCTTGGGGGGGCCCAGGGCCCAGCGCTGATCGCGGTGCTCAAGGCCACCGGAAGTGCCGAGCTGACCTATGCCCTAGGTCTGGCCGTCGGTCTAGCCTTCTTCTGACGATCAAACCGGTGACACCGGAGTGAGTGGCGCACTCACTGGTGCGCCCGGGTTGCTTCGCGTGACGTGAAGCAACCACAGCGCACCAGTCGATGACCACGATCAGCTGATCGGCCGGAATCACCGGATCAGATGATCGGCGGGCGACCGGCCCGGGTCATTCGCCAGATCGTACGCCAGCTCATCGGTCGCCGCCGACCGCACTCTTCGGTCAGACCCAGCTGATAACCGCGGACGGTCTCCCGGAACGCCGTCCAGCTCCGCAGCCGCACGCCACCAACCAGGACCCAGGCCAGTACATAGAGCAGCCCGACCACCGTCGGCAGATTCCGGCGTGCCAGCCACACCCGGTTGCGGGCCTGGAACCGATAGAACTCTGGGTGCCGGGTCGGCTTGATCGCCGGATGAAAGACCTCGATCGCACCGTCGTAGCGCACCCGCCAGCCACCGTCCCAGACACGCCAGGCCAGCTCGATCCCTTCATGGGCATACCAGAACGGCGCGGGCCAGCCCTCGGCGTAGGCAAATGCCTCACGTCGCATGGCGACCGCGCCTTCCCAGACCGACATAGCAGGACTGCTGCGGCTCGGATCGCTGGAGCGGAGACGAGGTGTCCAACGCCGCGGAGCGGGTCGGCCCTCGGGATCGACGACTCGGGGCTGGACCAGTCCGAGGGTCGGGTCGGCGCGAAACAGGTCGGCCAGCTCGGCCAGAACGGTCGGTCCAGGCAGCCAGGCATCGTCGTCGAGGAAGAACAACAGGTCGCCACTGACCAGGTCGACGCCAGCGTTGCGGCCGGCGGGGATGCCCTGGTTCTTCGCCAAGCCATGCGCTCGGACGCCGTCGGGCAGACCGACGGGTTGCCAGCCGTTGCCGACCACCAGGATGTCGAGGTCGACATCGACCTGATCGAGCAGAGACTCCAGCCCACGCCGCAGGTCGTCCTGCCGCGTGCCCATGGTCAGCACGACCACCCCGTATCGGGTCCGCGGCGGCACCCTCTCGACGTCGAGCCGGTCGGTCCGATCTGGCGTGCTCACTTCAACCTCGGCGAACTCAACACAGCGGCGAGGTGGCCGACCAGCGTGACGGCGGCCGCCACCGTGAGCCCGATCAACAGCCACTGGGTGGCCAAACCACCGAGCCAGACGTCGATCACAGCCGCGACCAGGATCACCAGCGAAAGCTCCACCGAATGGAAGACCCGATGAAACGGGACGAACCGCGCGAGCCGTCGAGCGGACCGAAGCAGACTCTGCGACGGTTTGCGCACCGCATCGGTGTCCTGCATCTGCGGCAACCCGGCATAGTGCCGAGACACGTGCACCAAGTCGTTTTCCACCTTGTTGAGGCAGACCAGCAGTCCGAGCAGCAGACCCAAGCTGACCCAGACGTTGCCGAGCTCGACCTCCCGGGCGGCCCGGATGCCCAACGCGACCGCTATGCCGCATTCAGCGACGTAATGTCCGACCCGGTCCAGATAGACACCCTTCGGCGAGGAGGTCTGTCGCCAGCGCGCCACCTCACCGTCGCAGCAGTCGATCAGCATCTGCAGCTGAACGAACAGCACGGCAAGCACGGCGCCTGCCACCGACCACCAAGCCGTGGAGACCGCCGCCAGGGCAGCGGAGAGGATCATCAGCCAGGTGACGCCGTTGGCCGTGAAGCCGGCCTTGAGCAGAATCCGGGTCAGATAGGGCGAGATATCACGCAGGTACGCGCTCGCGACCCAGTGCTCGGCTCCGGCCCGGGTGCGGACGCTCGGTGGCTGGGTGATCTCGCGCAGCTCGGCGATCGATGGCTTGCTGGGTCGACCGGGCGCAGGGGTCGGGTCGAGCATCCGCCTACCCTATGTCCTGTCTCCTATCTCGCCGCTCGCGCCGCGCTAAGCTGACCGATTCCCGTGCCGACCGCTTGCGACACGCCGCCGACACGCCGCCACCGCTCCCGGTCGAAACTGATATATCACGAGCTAGGCCAGGCTGGGCAGCGACTCCCGCAGTCGCCTATTCTTGATCAATGGCCCGCTATCTCCCGATCATCATCGTCGCTTTGCTGATGATCTATTGCGTGGTCGAGGTCGCTCAGGCCCCGCCGTATGCCGTTCGCAAGATGCCCCGGTGGCTGTGGGCGACCGTCGTGATCTGTGTCCCGCTGTTCGGAGCGCTCTCCTGGCTGTTCTTCGGGCGGCCAAACCGAGAGACGCTGAACCCCACCAAGCACGAACCGCCTCGGGCCCCTGACGACGACGTGGACTTCCTCCGCGGGTTGTAGTCAGGATCTGCTCGATCTTGTAGGTCCTGCTCGGTCTACAGATAGAGCAAGGCCGACAAGATCGAGCAGATCCGGCCCGGCCCCACCGCGGGCGCTACGCTCGCGGCCGCTCGCGACGGGCTCGCTCGCTGGCGCTCGCTCCGCGACTTACCCTCGGTTGTAGCGGGCTGCGATCTCGGATTGGCGACGTGAGATCACCTCGTCGAGTGCCGCCTCGAAGCGGCGGGTGCTGGCGCCGGCGGTGATGTCGCCGAAGTAGTGCCTGGTCAGTGCCGCGAGTTCGGCGCTCTGCGGCGGCAGCAATACCTCGATGTCCCCGGCTCGATCAGCCGGCACCAAGGGAAGTGAGTCCAGCAATGCCGACTCCGGCCGGTACGCCTCCGCGGCCGGCTCGGTGATCGCCAACGGCTTGCCGGTAGCCAACCAGTCGTAGGCGACCGCGGAGATGTCGGTGATGCAGTGGTCGGCGAAGCGCCACTGCCAGCCATACGGCCCGAGGTCGACCAGATGCCGGTCTCCGTCCGACGTCAGCGCTGCCCGGATCTGGCTGTCGGCTCGGGCGTGCGCCGCCGATGCCTTGCCGATCCGGGGGTGGGGTCGATAGATGATCCGCACCCGGGGGTCAGCACGAAGTGCGCTGATGATGGCGGCGCCGTGGCTGACCAGGGACCCATACCGAATCGTCGCTCGATCCCCTTCCCAGGTCGGGGCATAGAGGATCCGCAGCCGCCCGTCGTCCGGCCAGTCGGGCGCGCCGGGGTAGTCGTGGTCGAGCTGAGGACGGCCCACCTCACGGATCCGAGCCTCCGCATCGAAGTCATAGAGCGCACCGGCCAGCCGCCGCCGGCCCGCCGGCCCGCCGATGAAGGTGAAGTCGTACGCCTTGTGCTGATTGGAGACGCTGCTGCCCTTGTCGCTCTCCCCATGCCCGATCTGGATGTGCACCGGGTCGGCGAACCGCAGCATCCGGAAGTTCTGCTCGACCTGGTTGACGTAGAGCACGGCAGCGACCCGATGGCGCTCGACCAGGCTCTCCAGCTCACCGCTGGCCCGCGCGAACGCGACCGGCAGGGTCGAACCGGCCAGCACCAGCCGGCCCGAGTCGGGCCGATCGACGATCACCATGACCGGCCGGCGGGTGGCCAGCGCTTCCAGCGGACGGCGCCACTGCTCGAATTGGTACGCGTTCTCCGGTCCCACCGCGAAGTACAGCGCCACCGCACCGTCCGGCACCGGGCCATTGGCGGCCGAGTCGATCGCGAACCGGCGAGCCCGCAGCCGATTCGCCACTCTCTCCGAACCCAGACGAGCAAGACTGCGCAGCTGCGCCAGCCGACCCACGATCAGCTTTCCAGCCGGCAGCGAGTGCCGGGGTCAGCCATCGATGGCGGTCTCGCTGCGGTCCCCGCTCCACTCGATGTGGAAGGAACCAGGCCGGTCGACCCGACGGTAGGTGTGGGCGCCGAAGAAGTCCCGCTGTCCCTGGATCAGCGCAGCCGGCAGCCGCTCGGCCCGGATCCCGTCGTAGTAGGCCAACGAGGAGGAGAAGGCCGGCGTCGGGATACCGTTCTGCGCCGCACCCGCGACCACCCGACGCCACGCCGGCAACGCCGCCGAGACTGCCTCGGTGAAGTACGGATCGGCGATCAGCAGGGCCAGGTCCGGCGTCCGCTCATATGCCTCGGTGATCCGGTTCAGGAAGCGGGCACGGATGATGCAGCCGCCGCGCCAGATCCGCGCCATCGCGCCCCGGTCGATGTTCCAGTCGTACTCGGCGCTGGCCGCGGCGATCTGGTCGAACCCTTGGGAGTACGCGACGATCTTGGAGGCGTACAATGCCTGGCGGACATCCTCGACGAACGCGTCCGCATCCCGGATCGACCACTCGGCCACGTGACCCGGCAGCGACGCTCGAGCCGCCTCCCGCTGCGGCACCGACCCCGACAGTGCGCGAGCGAACGTGGCCTCGGCGATCCCCGTGATCGGCACCCCCAGATCCAGCGCGTTCTGCACCGTCCACCGCCCGGTGCCCTTCTGCTCGGCCTGATCGAGGATCACGTCGACCAGCGCCTGCCCTGTCTCCGGATCGACCTGTGCCAGCACCTCCGCCGTGATCTCGATCAGGAACGATTCCAGATCGCCCTCGTTCCAGGACCGGAAGATGTCAGCGATCTCGGCCGCGGATTTCCCGGTCCCCTGCCGGATCAGGTCGTACGCCTCTGCGATCAACTGCATATCGGCGTACTCGATACCGTTGTGCACCATCTTCACGAAATGCCCCGCGCCATCGGGCCCGACGTAGGTGCAGCATGGGGTGCCGTCGACCTTGGCCGAGATCGACTCCAGCAGCGGACCGAGCGATTCGTACGAGGTCGGCGAGCCGCCCGGCATGATCGAGGGCCCGAGCAGCGCGCCCTCCTCGCCGCCGGAGACGCCGGAGCCCACAAAGTGTAGGCCGACGGCCTTCAACGCGTTCTCCCGCCGGATCGTGTCCGGGAAGTGCGCGTTGCCGGCATCGATGATGATGTCGCCCTCCTCCAGCAACGGCACCAGTTCGTCGATCACCGCATCCGTCGGACCGCCGGCCTTCACCATGATGATCACTCGCCGCGGGCGCTCCAACGAGGCGACGAAATCGGCCATCGAGGCCGACGGGACGAAGGCGCCCTCGTCCCCGTGATCGGCGATCAGTGACTCGGTCTTGGCATAACTGCGATTGTGGACGGCGACCCGATGCCCATGCCGAGCAAAGTTCCGGGCGAGGTTGCGGCCCATCACCGCAAGTCCAGTAACGCCGATCTGAGCGAGTTCGGTCATATCGCGGGGCTCCTTGGTGAGGTGTGAGACGATCACGAGCAGGTCGATGGCTCTGCGACGCAAGAGTATCGGGGGTGTCATGCACCACCGCATCGGAGTCGCCGGCCGCAGTCAGGAACGCAGGAGGAGCCCGCATGCTGCAGTCTCTGGGTGTCTCGAAAGAGGCTGAGGCCCTCTATCTCGTGCTGGCGCCCTTGGACAAGGCATCACCGACCGAGCTGGCCGAGCTCAACAACGTGACGACGGAGGCGGCGCAGGAGACTCTGGTCGAGTTGCAGATGCTCGGTCTGGCGCGGCCGACCGGGCACGGCGAGTGGTCTCCGCTGTCGTTGCTCGAGGCAGTTCGCGCCTTGCGGCTGCAACGCCTCGCCGAAGTCGATGCGGCCTCCTCCGCGGCGGAATCCATGTACAACCGGATCCTCGCGGCAGCGCACAACGACGCCGAGGAGGACATCAATGTGCTGGTCGGAGCAGACGCGATCATCCCGGTCCAGGTGGCCATCTGCGACAACGCGAAACGCGAGATCTGCTACTTCGACAAACCGCCGTATGTCGACGATCGGCACGATTCCACACCGGAGAGCCTCAGTGCCAGTGCTCCGGAATGGCAGGCACTGGAGCGCGGTGTGGTCTTGCGTTGTGTCTATCACCCAGGATTCGACGCCGACCGACTGTCCGAACTGAGTCTGTTCGCCGCGCGCGGCGAGCAATCTCGCACGGCTCAGGTGCCGATGAAACTGCTCCTCGCCGATGGTGAAGTCGCCCTGATTCCGTCGATGAGATCGTACGAGCCGGGCCAGGAGCTACGCGCCTCGTTGGTGCGCCATCCACAGCTGGTCGAGGCTCTCGTGTGGCTGTTCGAGTCCGTCTGGGACCAGTCAGTCCCGATCATGGCCTCGACCTACAACGATCCCCGCCGTCAGATGCTCGTCTCGATGCTGATGACAGGATCTACCGACGGGGCAATCGCCACCCAGTTGGGCATCAACGTGCGGTCGGTCCGTCGGTGGATCTCTGAGTTGATGGATGAACTGGGCGTGACGACGCGCCTTCAGCTGGGGGCGGCGTTAGTCCGCACCGATGCGCTCAAGGTGAAGCCACCCTCGAGGTGAAGCCGCGCCGAACCGAGGAGGCCGGAACGGCGGCGTTGGCGCTTACTGCTCTGGTCGATCAGCAAGGCCCGCAGACGCGCACGCCCCGGCTACCCAACAGGAGCCGGGGCGTGGCGTTTGCTCACAAAGAGTTGCCGAGCGAGTTCCCCAGGCTGTTGCCGAGTGAATTGCCGAGGCTGTTGCCCAAGCTGTTCCCCAGCGAGTTGCCCAAGCTGTTGCCGAGCGAGTTGCCCAGGCTGTTGCCGAGCGAGTTCCCGAGGCTGTTGCCCTGCTGGGTGGAAGTCCCAGTGGAGTTCAGATTACTGAGGTCGATGGTGGGCGTGGCGTGAGCTGGCAACGTCGCCAGCGCTCCCGCTGAAAGCACACCACCGAGCACGGCCGCCCCCAACAGCCGAGCCCAACGAGTACCTACCTGTCGATGCATGAATGATCCCTTCTCGGTCATTCTCACGCCGTTCCCGCGACGCGAATGACCCCCTGACGTGTATCAGCAAAACCCTAGGCCGAGGCCCTCATTTCGTCATCAGTCGAAGCTTGGCCAAAAGAGGACATGTCATCAAGTGGACATGCCTAAATCGCGTTAGGCCCTCTACTAGCTCAACGCGTACCTCAGCCCGCCTGCGCATGAACCCGAGCGCGACCGACTCCCCCGCCCAAGGTGCCCCACCCGGGGGGGCCCACAGAGTGTGCCCGGTCAGCTTCAACGCGTCGGTGCCCGTCAGTCAACCCCTGAGACGGAACGTCTCATATTTTCTCCCACCTTCGTATGGATTCTGCCGGGTCGACGCCGTCGGGCTCGAGGGATGTCGCAGCCGTGGCTTGGTTGACCGTCAAGCGGTCCAGCCCAGCAGCCGTTCGCCCAGGGTGACCACGCCGAGCCAGACGAGCACCGCGACGAACGGGAGCGGCAGAACGCGGAGCGGCCGCCGCCGGAACCAGCGGATCCCGAGCACTACGAGCAGCCCCCAGAAGATCATCAGCGCGACCACCGCCCAGAGCGGCGCGACCAAGCCGGCGGAGGCGTAGAAGATCCCGATGACGGCGAGCGCCGCCATCGCCAACCCTGCCCCCACCAGGCTCGCCACCCGAGCGCGATCGGCGGTCATCTGTCCATGATCGTGCACGGTGCCGCCGGATTCCAGCGCCGGTTTTGTGCCCTGGTGCACGCCGGACGGGGACCAGGGCACAAAAGTTCGGGCCGGCGGTGCCCACCGGGCGGCAATCGACCGCGGTCAGCGTCGGCACACCTCGATCTCGGCGGTCCGGAAGCGCGCCAGGATCTCCGGGATCGGCGCTCGTCCGATGCCAGGGGTGGCGTCGACCTCGACCTCACCGCCGTGCATCTCCACCGGCTCGGTGATGTCGAGCTGATAGAACCGGGCGGAGGCGGAGATGTCGCCGGGCAGCACGAATCCGGGCAGCGCGGCCAAGGCCGCGTTGGCGGATCGCCCAAGGCCGGTCTCCAACATCCCACCGCACCACACCGCCACCCCGTGTGCCTTCGCCAGGTCGTGGATCCGTACCGCTTCCAGATAGCCGCCCACCCGGCCGGGCTTGATATTGATCACCTGGGCGGCACCCAGCGTGATCGCGTCCGCAGCCGACTCAGCCGACACGATCGACTCGTCCAGGCAGATCGGCGTACGCAACCGCGATGCCAACTGAGCGTGTTGCCGCAGATCGTTCTCGGCCAGTGGCTGCTCGATCAACAAGAGGTCGAACTCGTCCAGGCGGCGCAATGTCGAGGTGTCGACCAGGGTGTAGGCGGCATTCGCGTCGACCTGCAGCAGCACGTCGTCACCGACCATCCGCCGGACCGCGCGGACCGGCTCGACATCCCAGCCGGGCGCGATCTTGAGCTTGATCCGGGCGTACCCCTCATCCAGATAGCCGGCCACCACGTGCAGTGTCTGCTCGATCGAGTCCTGGATCCCGACCGAGACCCCGGAGGGCACCGATGATCTGGTCGCGCCCAGATAGCTCTGGAAAGACTGCCCTGCGGCGCGCAGTTGCGCGTCCAGCACCGCCATCTCGACGGCGGCCTTGGCCATCGGGTGCCCGACGACGTGGCGGAGGTGGTGCGCGACCGATTCGGCCACCAGTCCCTCGACCCCCGTCAGTGCCGGGACGAGCCAGCGCCGGATCACCTCGGTGCAGCCGTCGACATACTCGGCGGAATACAGCGGCTCCTCCATCGCGACGCACTCGCCCCAGCCGGTCACCGCGCCGTTCTGTGTCTCCGCGGTCACCTCGACGAGCAGCGCCTCCCGGATGTACTCAGTGCCGAACGAGGTTGTGAACGGCGCGATCAACGGCATCGACACGCGATGCAAACGGACCTCGGTGATGATCATCAGTGGGTCCTCTCTGCAGAGCCCCGGTCGGGTGCGGCCTGAGGGGCTTCCAACCGGTAGCCGAAGATACGGTCGAAGCCGGTGACCAGCCAGCCCCGATCCAGCAGCGGCACCATCGCATTACGAACCGCTACCCGCCACAGTGACCCGGTGGCCGGGTCGCTGCGGCGCAGGCGCTCGATGTCATCGGGCACCGCGACTGTCAACGCGGTGTCCGGCTCGATCTCCTCCAGGCTGAGCCCGACCACCGGCGCACCGTCGTGATTCGCCAGCAGGGCAGCCGCGGGCCCGGTCGATGGCGGCCTAGGTGGCGTCGTCAGCGACCACCGCGCCAGCAGCCGATCGGTGGGGTCACCACGATTGATGTCGTCGCTCAACTCGCCGTACACGTCGTGGAGGTAGCGCTCCGGCCGTGCGCCCAACCGGTTCAGGTTGAAGTGCGCGTTCCGGGAGACCAGCGGGTCGAAGGTCCAGGTGATGGCGGCACCGCCGCGGTCCAGCACCCAGGAGCGCTGGTGGTTCTTGATCGCCGCGCCGACCCCTCGCCCCGCGTACGACGGCAGCACCCCGGTGATGTGTGAGTGCAATGTCCCGTACGCCGGTGATCCCCAGAATCCCAGTGCGGCACCGATCATGGTGTCGCCGTCGAATGCCGCCGCCAGATAACCACCGGCGTGGGACAACGCCACCATCAACGCCGGGTCCACCTCATGTCCGGGCTCGCGCCGAGCCCAGATCGTGTCCCACAGCGTCGATGCGGCGGTCATCTCCGCGATACCGGACAACTCGCGTACCTGGACCTCGGTGACACCTGACTCAGCGACCACGCGGCGGAGTCTAGATCCGACTGTGCCGGCAGTCGATCACTGCCCCGGCGGGCGCAGCCGAAGTGCCTGCATGCCGCCGTCGACGGCGAGGGTGACCCCGGTCGTCGAACCGGCCCGAGGACTCGCGAGATAGGCGACCGCCCCGGCCACCTCGTCGGCGCTGACCATCCGGCCGTGCGGCTGCCGCGCCTCCAGTGCGGACCGCTCCGCGGCAGGATCCGGCGCCTGCGCGAGCAGCCGGCCGATCCAGGGCGTGTCTGCGGTGCCCGGGCTGACGCAGTTGACCCGGATGCCTTCGCGCAGGTGGTCCGCGGCCATCGCCTGGGTGAGCGACAGCACAGCACCCTTGGTCGCGCTGTAGAGGGCCCGTTGCTGCAGACCGGCGGTAGCCGCGATCGAACAGGTGTTGACGATCACGGCCGCGGGCGAAACCCGCAGATGCGGCAGTGCGGCCCTACTCACCCGGACCATCCCCACCACGTTGACGTCGAACACCCGGTGCCACTCGGCATCGGTGTTGTCGGAGATCGTGCCCTGCGCGCCGATACCGGCGTTGTTCACCACGATGTCCAGTCGGCCGAAGCGGTCGACGACCTCGTGCACGGCGGCTCGGACCGAGACGTCGTCGGTGATGTCACAGCCCAGCCCGAGGAACGGCTCGGGCACCTGATCAGCCTGCAGATCGAAGACCGCGACCGTGGCACCACTCCGGGCCAGTTCGGAGGCAATGGCCGCGCCGATGCCCGACGCGCCGCCGGTCACCACCGCGACCAGCCCGTCGAACTCCCCGCTCACGCGACGTCTCCGATCACCAGAACGCCTCGCTCACGCACGAGCCTCGGGCGCCACCATCGTCTGGGTCTGGCTGCCCAAGCCATCGATCTCGATCCGGACCACATCGCCGGGCTTGAGATAGGGGAAACGGCCGGACAACGCGACGCCTTCGGGGGTGCCGGTCAACACGATGTCGCCGGGCTCCAGCGCCAGATACTGGCTGAGGTGCCGGATGATCGTCGGGCAGTCGAAGATCATGTCCGCCGTCGAGGAGTCCTGCCGCGGCTCGTCGTTGACGAAGCTGCGCAGCCGCAGGGGCGACCCCACGACATCATCCGGGCTGACCAGCCAGGGACCGAGCGGGGTCGAGCCGGGCACGCACTTGCCCTTGCTCCATTGACCGCCGGACTCCTCGATCTGGAAGGTGCGCTCCGACAGATCGTCGGCGACGGCGAAGCCGGCGACGTAGTCCAGCGGATCGTCGTCCTCGTCGAGTTCGTAGGCCCGCTTCTTGATCACCATCGCGAGTTCGACCTCCCAGTCCATCTTGACCGAGCGAGCCGGGATCACGAACGGGTCGTCCGGTGCGGCCAAGGTGTTGGGCGTCTTCATGAACATCACCGGTAGCTTCGGGGGCGCCGCGCCGGATTCGGCAGCATGTGCGGCGTAGTTCATCCCGATCGCGATCACGGCGCCGGTGTGCGAGATCGGCGCGGCGAACTTCGCGTCGGCGAGACTGACCCTGGTGAGCTTGCCGTTCGCGGCCGCGACCGCCGCCGGATCGAGCAGATCCATCGTGTTCGGGGTGATATCGCCGAGGAACTCGGTGAGGTCGTACGCCTCCTCCCCCGACACGATCACCGGCGTGATGCCGTTGCTGGTCCTCAGCCGGGCGAACTTCATCGATCTCCTTCAAGGCCGGGGCCGTCGTCGAACCTCGCCGAGACAGCCGATGTCGAGACCTGGCTACGATACGACCCAGGGAGGACATCCGTGATCAGGATCAGCGCTGCGGACACCATCGACGTGAGGTTTCCGACCTCGCAGCAGCTCGACGGCTCCGATGCGATGAACCCGGATCCGGACTATTCCGTGGCCTACCTGACGCTGTCCACCGATGCCGGCGATGACCTGGTCGGAGCCGGTTTCGTCTTCACCATCGGGCGCGGCAACGACCTCGCCGCGGCAGCGGTTCAGACCGTTGCCGACCTGATTGTCGGCGAGTCGGTCGAGGAGTTGCTGTCCGACCTGGGCGCAACCTATCGACGGTTCGTCCACGACTCCCAGCTGCGCTGGCTCGGCCCGGAGAAGGGCGTCATCCACATGGCAATCGGCGCGGTTGTCAACGCCCTCTGGGACCTGAAGGCGAAGCGCGCCGGACTGCCCCTGTGGCAGTTGGTCTCGTCGATGACACCGGCCGAGATCGTCGATCTCGTCGACTTCCGCTATCTGAGCGACGCGCTCACCCCCGGCGAGGCGCTGGAGATCCTGGAGCGAGCAGAACCCGGTCGAGCCGACCGGACCGCTCACCTGCTGGCGCACGGCTACCCGGCGTACACCACGACTCCGGGTTGGCTGGGCTATTCCGACGAGAAGATGCTGCGGCTGGCCCGGGAGGCCGTGGCCGATGGATTCACCCAGCTCAAGCTCAAGGTCGGCGGCAACCTCGAGGACGACATCCGCCGACTGGCACTGGCTCGGGCCGAGCTCGGTCCCAGTATCAAGATCGCGGTCGACGCCAACCAGCGCTGGGATGTGCCCGAGGCGATCGCCTGGGTGCGGGAGCTGCAGCCGTACGACCTGGCCTGGATCGAGGAGCCGACCAGCCCGGACGATCTGGTCGGCCACGCCACGATCCGCAAGGCGCTGGGCTCGACGCCAGTCGCCACCGGCGAGCACATCGCGAATCGGGTCATGTTCAAACAGCTGCTCCAACTGGGCGCCATCGACGTGATGCAGATCGACGCGGCCCGGGTGGCCGGGGTCAACGAGAACATCGCCAATCTGCTGCTGGCTGCCAAATTCGGTGTCCGCGTCTGCCCACATGCCGGCGGGGTCGGTCTCTGCGAAGCGGTCCAGCACCTGTCGATGATCGACTATGTCGCGGTCAGCGGCACGACCGAGAACCGCTATCTGGAGTTCGTCGATCATCTGCACGAGCATTTCGTCGACCCGGTCCGGATCGTCGACGGCCACTACGTGGCGCCGACGGCGCCCGGGGCGGGCACCGAGATGACCGCCGATTCTCTCGTTCACTACCGACATGACGGCCGATACGGACATGGCGGCGACTGATGTGATCGGCTGGCGACCATGAGCTCACCAGTCCGGCCACCCGATATCGCTGGTCTGATGCATGACCGGCTGGGCCTGTTCATCCACTTCGGGCTGTACTCCCTGGCCGGCCGCCATGAGTGGGTGCAGAGCTTCGAGCGGATCCATCCGGAGAGCTACCGTCGGTATTTCGACCGCTTCGATCCGGATCTGTTCGACGCAGCCGACTGGGCACGGCAGTGCAAGCAGGCCGGCATGAGGTACGCGGTCCTCACCACCAAGCACCACGAGGGTTTCTGCTTGTGGGACAGCGCCTACACCGACTACAAGATCACCAACACCCCGTTCGGGCGTGACCTGGTCGCCGAGTTCGTGACCGCGTTTCGCTCCGCGGGGATCAAGATCGGCTTCTACCACTCGCTGCTCGATTGGCACCACCCCGACTTCGTCATCGACGGACACCACCCATTGAGGGACTCGCCAGATCTGGCGGAGTTGAACGCCGGCCGGGACATGGCCCGCTACCGGGCGTACCTGCACGATCAAGCCCGCGAACTGCTCACCGGCTACGGCAAGATCGACTACCTGTTCTACGACTTCTCCTACCCGGCCCGGCAGCAGCCGCACATCTTCAACAACAAGGGCGCCGAGGACTGGGACTCGGCTGCGCTGATGGCGATGACCCGCGAACTGCAGCCCGGCATCGTGATCAACGATCGACTGGATCTCCCCGGCGATCTGGTCACCCCGGAGCAGTATCAGCCGTCCGAGCCGATGAGGCGTCGTCCCGGAGGGACGCAGGGTCAAGACAGCAGTGGTGAGCTGGTGGCTTGGGAGGCGTGCCAGACGATCAATGGCAGCTGGGGATACTTCCGCGACAACACCGAGTTCAAGTCGCCCGAGCTGCTGGTTCGGATGCTCGTCGACGGGGTGAGCAAGGGCGGCAATCTGCTGTTCAACGTCGGTCCCACCGGGCGCGGCACCTTCGATCCCACCTCTGCGCAGACCCTGGCCGGGCTCGGCGCGTGGATGCGATTGCATGAGCGCGCCATCGTCGGGGCCGGTCCCAGCGAGTTCGTCGCTCCACCGGACTGCCGCTATACCCAGCGTGGTGATCGGCTGTATCTCCATCTGTTTGCCTGGCCACATCAGCACGTGCATCTGCCCGGCTTGGCCGGCAAAGTCGCGTACGCGCAACTGCTCAACGACGCCTCGGAGATCACCTATCAGGAGAGCGATCCCGATCGGGAGGCGCAGAACACGAGCATGGGTGGGCTGGCTGCCGGCACGCTGACCCTGACGCTGCCGACCCGGCAGCCCGCCGTCGCCGTACCGGTCGTGGAGATCTTCTTGTCGTGACGGGATTTGTGTCGTGAAAGGGATTCTTGTCGTGAAAGAGGCCCGGCGATGAGAGCGATTCCTGCAGACTTGGGCCGCCTCGGCTATGGCACGGCCGCACTGGGCAATCTCTTCCACGAGGTGTCCGACGAGGAGTCGGCAGCCATCGTCGAGGTCGCCTGGCAGGGCGGCGTCCGCTATTTCGACACCGCACCGCACTACGGGCTGGGATTGTCGGAGCGCCGGCTGGGAGCGGCTCTGGCCCGCTATCCGCGATCGGAGTTCCTGTTGTCCACCAAGGTCGGCCGGCTGTTGGAACCGTCGCCGGAGAGCGCCGATCGGTTGGACGACGAGGGATTCGTGGTGCCGGCTGCGTATCGGCGGGCCTGGGATCCGAGCATCGTTGGAGTGCGGCGTTCGCTCACCGAGAGTCTGGGACGGATCGGCACGGATCGGATCGACATCGCCTATCTGCACGATCCCGACGAGTACGACCTGCAGGACGTCGCGACCGGGATGTCCTCGCTGGCCCAGGCGAAGCAGGACGGGCTGGTCCGGGCGATCGGCATCGGCTCGAAGTCGGTCGAGGCGCTGGCCGCCGCGGTGAGGACCGGGCTCTGCGATCTGATCATGGTCGCCGGTCGGCTCACTCTGTTGGACGACAGCGGGGCTGAGCTGATCCCGCTGTGTCAGCGGTACGGTGTCGGGATCGTCAACGTGGGCGTCTTCAACTCCGGCGCCCTGGCCGCCCCGACGCCGAGCCCCGAGCTGCACTTCGAGTACGGCCGGATCGGACGCGAGCGTCTGGCCGAGCTGAAGCGTATCCACGAGGCGTGTGCCGGATTCGGGGTCTCCGTGCTGGACGCTGCGCTGCAGTATTCCTGGCGACTTCCGGCGGTGGTCAATGTGACCGTAGGTGCCTCGACACGTCAACAGCTCACTCGGTCGATGATGGGCATGTCGGCCGCGATCGATCCCGCGGTGTGGCCCGCCCTGACCGCCGCCCGCCAAGGCAGGTGAGTCTGTCGATGCCGATGAGCTGTCGGCGCAGGACGACCCGTGAACACCGGGCCGGCGCATGATCGACACCCACCTGCACCTGTGGCGACTCGACACCGGCTGGTATGGCTGGAACACACCCGCCCTCGGAGCCGTCCATGCCGACTCGACCGCGGAGCGGGCAACCAGGGAGCTGGACGGCGCAGGTGTGATGGCCGCGGTGGTCATCCAGGCAGCGGATCTCCTCGCTGAGACCGACTGGTTAGTGGATCAGGCGCGCCGAGAACCGGCTCTGGCCGGTGTGGTCGGCTTCCTGCCGTTGGACGACATTCCTGTCCTCGAGGAACTGCTGGCGACCTATCAGGACACGCCGCTGGTGGGGGTCCGTCAGCTCTGGCATGACCACGACGATGCGAGCGAGCTGGCCTCCGGCACGACCATCGACGCACTACACCTGCTCGGCGAGGCGGGTCTGCCGGTCGACGTCCCGGACGCGTTCCCGCGGTTGTGGCCCGCGTTGACGACCGCCGTCGATAGCGCACCCAGGACCACCTTCGTCCTCGATCACTGCGGCAAGCCTCCGTTCGGCGACGACCGCGCCTGGCGGACCTGGGAGCACGGGTTCCGCGACCTGGTGAGCCGACCGAATGTGGTCGCCAAGCTGTCCGGCCTGTTCGGGGGCAGCGGATCGGCCGTCCCGGCCACGCGCACCGAGTTGGCCCGGGTGGCAGAACTCGTACGCGAGGTGGCCGGCGCGGAGCGGACCATGATCGGAAGTGACTGGCCGATGACCCGTGGCCGGCTCGATTATCCGGCCACGATCACCCGCCTGACTGAGCTGTTGAGTGCCTGGTCTCCGGCAGAGATCGCGGCGGCCAGCACGGACACCGCGCATCGCAGCTACCCGTTGTCACGCCTGCGGTGCGAGAAAATGTCCTCTTGAGGACATTGCACAAAGTGGACACGTTTTTTGCTGTCGTGACCCTTCACATGGTCCTAGAGTTACTCATGTCGGAACGGGGAACCCCCGAGCTCCGGATCCGACCTAGAAGTCAGTCAGGCAACTCCCCTTAGTGCCTGTGCTGACCAGATGGTGCGGCGGACCTGACGACGCCTGCGCCGCGATGTAGTCCGTATCGGGAGGGGATTCCCCCGATCCCCTCCCGACGGACCGCTCGCCTCACATTCTCTCTCTTGGCAGCCGAATCTGTATACCCGTCTCGCGATCGATCACTGTCAAGGGCTGCCGGCAGCTCGAGTTTCGAAAATCTGCCTCACACCGGACACCTGACGCGCGTTAGGTGCGCTGTTCCAGCAACCGAGGTGGCAGATTCTCGAACAGACTCCACAGGATCTACACAGGTTCCTACTCACGAGTAACTACTTCTGGCGATTTCGCCCCGACAGCCGTAGGAATCGCTACGCTTTCTGCACAGATCGTTACGGCGAGTCAGGCGTCGTGACGGTGCGGGCTCGCCGCCTGATAGGTCGTACCCCTTGGTCGACATCGGATGGGGCGGGAAACCAGTTGCGGTTTGTTGGTGTGTCGATTGGGGCGCACCAACCCCGCCGCCCTTCTGAGGCTCTTCTAGGGCTGGATCACTCTCAAGGTGGCGAGCGTCGGGTCCGCCGCGTACGCGATCCGTACGCCCGCTTCTCGAGCGTGCCGGAGAGCACCAAGCGTCTCGCCGGTGATCCGCTCGCCTGGCGCGAGCACCGGGATGCCCGGCGGATAGGGCGCAACAAGCTCGGCGGCAACGCGGCCGACAGCGTCGTTGAACGGCACGCTCGTCGAGCGCGCGAAGAAGGCCTGCCGCGGAGGCGCGGCGGCCACCGGCCGGACTCGGTAGGCCGCAGGGCCCTCGATTGTCCGCGGGGCTCCGCGATGTCGCTCGATCGACGCGGACAGGGCCGTGCCGAACGCGGTGAGGGTTTCCGCGGTGTCGGCCAGCGAGACCACGCCAACCAGGACGTCGCGGTCGGCCGATTCGACCGGCAGGCCTGCGGCGAGCAGGTCCCGCTCGACGGCGTTGCCGTCGGCACCGGTGCCGGACAGCACCAATGTCAGCTTCAGCGGATCAACCGTCGGCCCGTCCAGGACCGAGAGACTCTCGATCTCGAGCAGCCGATCGCGTACTGCACGGGTCGCCTTGATCGCACCATCGAGCAGTGCCCGGCCATCGCGTTCGAGGAGTGCCCGGGCTGCGTCAATGCTCGCCAGCATCGCTCCCGCGGGGCTGGTGGTCGCGGTCGCCTCGACCCCGGCCTCGAGGCGAGCTGGATCGACGCGCTCCGTCCGAGCGAGCACGAGCGCTGCCTGACTCCACGCCGGCAACGTCTTGTGGGCACTGGTCACCATCACATCGGCGCCGAGCTGCAACGGATGGCGGGGAAGGTCGGGATGGAAGCCGAAGTGCGCCGCCCAGGCTGCGTCGACGACCAGCGGTACGCCGAACTGGTGTGCGACCGTGGCCAGCCCGGCGATATCGCCGACCGTTCCGACGTAGGAGGGATCACCAATGAAGACCGCACGTGCGGCCGGATGCTCGACCAGCGCCTCGCGTACCGTCTGGGGCGAGACGCCCATCGGCAGACCGGTCGCGGGGTCGACCTCGGGGCGCACCCAGACCGGTGTCAGTCCCGCGAGCACCAGACCGAGCAACAGCGAACGATGCAAGGTACGGCTGACGATCACCTCGTCTCCGTCGCCGGCCACGGCGAGCGCCACGGCCTGATTGGCATGAGTGGAACCGCCAGTCGAGAAGCGGCAGAAATCAGCACCCCACAGACTCGCCGCACGAGACTCGGCCTCGGCCAGCACGCCGCGGCTGAGCTTCATCGTGTCCAGACCGGCATAGAGGGGAACGTCGCCGGCGACGACGTCCCCGACCAGATCGGTTCGCTGTTTGTGGCCTGGGATGGTGAACGGCGTCGGCCGATCCTCCTGGAACCGCAGCCAAGCGTCCAACAGCGGCGCATCGGACCGTAACTTCCGCGGGTCAGTCGGCATCGGGCCGCCAATCGCCCAGCACCGTCACGAGTGCGGTCGAGAGTGCGACGACCTGACGGAGGTCGACCCACTCATCCGCAGCATGGATGCCACCGCCGGACGGGCCGCAGATCAGCGTCGGGCACAGCTGTTGCCACAGCGGCGCCTCCATCCAGTACGGTGCATCGAAGGTGGCGTTCGTGCCGAGCTCGGCGCCGAGACGGCTCGCCAAGTCAGCCGCGGGCACCAGACCGGGATTGACGCTGTCGATCGCGACCAGCTCGCTCAGCAGCCTCACCGGGTCGCTTCGCACCTCGGGCATGACCGGAGCCTAGACGGGCGATCAGCTCGGTTTCCGCATGGCCCAGTCCGGCCGGCAACGTTTCCGTTCCAACGCGATCGCGGGACGGCTCGGTTGGATTTCTGTGCCCGCTGTGCATACCGTACCCCGGTCTTTCGACCAGCGCAGACCACCAGGAGGCTCAACCGTGAGCAAGCTCAGACGGGGTCGGGTGCTGACGCTGCTGCTGGCTGCGGTCATCGGCGTCATCAGCCTGTCGGCGCCCTCCCCAGCGCGCGCCGAGGATCCGGCGAAGGTTCTCCTACTGCTGGATGTGTCGGGCTCGATGAACGAGAAGATCTCCTCTGGCGGCACGAAGTTCGCGGCGGCGAAGCGGGCCCTCAAACAGGTGGCGGACGCACTGCCGGCTGGCACCCAGGTGGGTCTTCGCGTCTACGGGTCTGAGATCGCCGAGCCGAAGGAGGAGAACTCGAAGGCGTGCCGCGACACCGAACTGGTGATGCCGGTCGGGACGCTGAACCGGGACAAGATGTACCGGGCAGTCGACAGCTTCAAAGCCGTGGGCGAGACCCCGATTGCGTACTCGCTGGGCAAGGCCGCCGACGACCTGGGCGACACGGGTCGCCGCGTCCTGGTGCTCATCTCCGACGGGGAGGAGTCTTGCGCCGGCGATCCGTGCCCGGTAGCGAAGCGGCTCGCCGACAAGGGTGTTGACCTGCAGTTCAACGCCATCGGCCTGGATGTCGGCGGCAAGGCCCGCAAGCAGCTGAAGTGCATTGCAGAGGCCGGCAACGGCTCCTACTATGACGCCGATCAGGCCGATGACCTGTCCGAGGCGGTGCGCAAGATCACCCAGCGGGCACTGCGACCGTTTGCCATCACCGGCACCCGGGTCAGGGGCACCGAGAGCCCGGAGAATGCACCTCAGCTCACTACCGGTCAGTATCAGGACCGTCTCGGTGCAAGCGACGGCGCACGCTATTACCGGATCGACCGCCGGCCCGGTGAAACAGTGACCGCATCGGTGAACAGCCTGGTCCCGCCGACCGGGAGCTACAACGCAGAGAACCTGCTCATGACGCTCAGCACCGTGGACGGCGACTCCTGCGACAACGTCCACACGCTCAGCGAGACCGCCGATGCCGTCGTCGTGGTCTCCGGCGCGGTCGTCAGCGGGACCAAAGAGCCCGCTTGTGCGAACGACCCCCTCGTGCTGTCGGTCGAACGGCGCTCCAACAGCGGCAACAAGTTGGTCGCACCGGCCGAGATCGTCATCGCAGCAGAGCCGGAGATCACCAATCTCGCCGCGCTGCCAGGACCGGTCTCCTCGTACAAGCAGACCGGGGCTCCCGCGCCGGGATCGAAACCGGTGCGCCAGGTCGCAGGCGGCTCGTCGTTCACCAATGCCCCGCTGTTGACCCCCGGCTCCTACCGCGACGCCCCCGCCGTCGGCGAGAGCGTGTTCTACAAGGCGAGTCTGCAACTAGGGCAGCGACTGCGGGCCAGCGTGACGGCACCATCGAATCGCGACGGCTGGGATCTCGGCAATGTCGAGACCGTGACCGTGGCCACCGTCGTCTACACACCGACCCGAGTGCCGCAACTCAAGCAGAGCGGCATCCTGCAGGGTGACAACCGGGTGAAGCTGACCGCGTACTCGCCAGAGGTTCGGGTCCGCAATCGCGAGATCCCGCACGGCACCTTTGTCAGTCTCGAGGGCGATGCCTTGCCGAGAGCGTCGTACGCATCGATCGCCGGCGACTACTACATCTCCGTGCAGGTCCGCCAGACCACGCCGGATACGACCGGCCGCGTCCTGCCGATCAGACTCGACCTCGCCGTCGAGGGTGCCCCCGAGGGACTTCCTCAGTACGCGGCCACTGCCTCACCCACGCCGACATCGAGTCCGTCTACACCGTCGAGCAGTGATCCGTCGGCGAGCAGTGTTTCCAGCCCTCCGGCCGACAATGGGCCTGGGGTGGGAAGCCTTGCCCTCGGGGTGGGTATCGGCGCCGCCGTCGTGGCACTGATCGGCGTGATCATCGGAGTCACAAGACGCCGACGGGCAGCACCAGGCCGTGACCTGGCTCCTTGACCACTGTCGAGCGCGGCTGGTCCGGCTTGAGCACCGGCCGAGGCTCCTGTGGCGCACTCGAGGCGGTAGAAGGCCGACTAACCGCTACGACTGATAACTAGAACTGTCCACAGCTGATGCCAGACTAGGGAGCGTGGCAGCCCCGACCGTCCTAGAACGCGAGATGTATACCGAGCACCAGGCAGCTCGGCTGCTCCGTCTTGCCCCCTCGACGCTGCACTACTGGCTAGAAGGCGGCACTCGGCGCAACAAGACGTACAAGCCCGTCATCCGGGCAGAGGCCACCGGCTCGAACCGAGTGACGTGGGCCGAGTTCATCGAGGCGGGTCTGCTTCGGCAGTACCGGCAAGATCTTCAGGTCCCGATGCTGGAACTGCGCAACTTCATCGAGCGGCTGAGGGACAGACTCGGCGTGCCCTACCCCCTCGCCGACCAGCGTCCGTGGGTCGCTGAGCGCAAGCTTGTCGTCGAAGCTCAAGATGAGGCGCGTCTTGGCGCCGACTTCGCTCTCGTCGCCCCGGTGAGTGGGCAGTACATGCTCCTGCCGGCTGCCCAGGCCTTCTATGATCGGGTGACTTGGGCAGACGACATCGCCCAGCGGTGGCGCCCCGACGATCGAAGCGACTCGCCGGTCACCATCGATCCTGACATACGCTTCGGATCGCCTTCCGTCGGCGGTATCAGCACAGCCATCCTGTTCGAGCAGTCAGAGTCCGGCGAGGACGAGAAGGATCTGGCTGAGACTTTCGGCCTCAGCCTCGCCCAGGTGCGGTGGGCGCTCTCGTACGAGCTGGCTAACAGCGCAGCGTGACGCAACTCAAGGCTGTCACGCCCCGCTTCTACTTCGACGCGGATGTGCTCGGCCTGGCCAAGCTCGTCAGCCGGGAGCGAGCTGACTGCACCTACCCCGGCGATCCGGGCGGGCAGATCAAGAAGCGGCTTCGACCGGCATGCATCATCACTACCCCCGCCACCAGAGACCCCGTATGGATCCCAGCCGTGGCGGCGCAAGGTTGGCTCATCATCACTCGAGACAAGGCGATTCAGGGCAACCGAGCCGAGATCAACGCCGTAAGAGACAACGGCGCCAAGATGGTCAACCTCGCAAGCATCGACGCGACGAACACGTGGGCTCAGCTCGAAGTCCTCATGACACGGTGGCGTGAGATCGACAGGCTGGCGGATCAGCCAGGGCCGTTCATCTACGTCGTGAGTCGCACTGGCAAGCTCCGGGCGGTCGACTTAGCTCCCTGACCAAAGCCACTCACGGAGTTGCTCGATGTGTCGTCACTCGATGGCCCATTCCGGGTCGGCTGGTCCAGTGGCGTGGACACCTCGGCACCGAGGGATGCCGCGAGGCTGGGGTCGGACCAGATCTCGGCGGTGTTGCGCCAGTCGTCGATCAGGTCAGCGAATGCCGCGAACCTGCCGATGGATGCGCACGCGCGGAGCGTGTCGGCGGCCTCGGTGGCGAATGCCTCCCGATCTGGGTCGGGCAGGAACGTCACCCACGGCAGCGTTGTCGCCAATGCTGCGGCGAATCGGTCCACGAGCGCCTCGTCGTGAACGAGCGCCACCAGCGCGGCGGTGAGGAAGTCGGTGGCCTCTGCGGTCGCTCGGGCTCGGCGCTCGGTCTCCAGCACCCATGCAGGCCGACCGGCACGCTGCTCGAGGACAAGCACGTCATCGGTGCGCTCAGCCTCGGTCAGGTGCTGGTTGTAGTTCTGGATGAACCGGCTCATGGGCAGGGTCTTGGCCACGCCAGCCATTATACGTAACTATTTACGTAGTTCCAGATTGTCCCGACTCGCATCTGCTGCCCGCCGTCGGCCACAGGCCCGGCCGGCCGTCGGAGTGTCGGCTACTGTCTCCGGAAGCACCTACACCCCGCCTGCGAGGCCGCCGGCCTCCCGCTGATCGGGACGCATGACCCTGTCCGGATGGCTGCAGTCTGCAGGAAGACACTCCGCGTTGACTAGGTGGAATGCCTGCTCTCACTCGGTAGGCCCCGTGGGACTCGAACCCACAACCCCGCGGAAACGTCTCGGACGCCACGGGGGGTCTTGCTGAAACCGGTTCCTGAGCGTCGAATCGTTGGCGGCAGCGCGCTGGTTACAGGTCCGAATCGCAAACATTCGTCCCCCGACTTGTCCCCGGCGAGCTGCACACTACGAGTCGCTCGGGAGTTGTCCTTGCGGGTGCCGCTGAGCGTGAGTGGTCGATCAAGAGACAGTCAAGACCCAGTAACGAGCTCGAATGAATTCCGGCATGGTTGCCCTTCCCAGCCTTGAACCGGCGGACCCATCGCAGGAAGACGCTTGACCCGCAGTGACCACATCAACGCCGCTGAGTTGGCTCCCTGGCAACCGGCGGGCATCAAGCACTCCTGCCAAGCTCGTCCATCGGGTCTGCAAGACTGTTTGAATGGCCACCAGGCGAAAGAAGAAGGCGGGCAAGCCACGGCTCACACCTGACGAGCGAGCGGCGGCTAAGGCGTTAGCCGCAGATGTCCGTGGTCGACGAGTTAAGCCCACTTTGAAAGATTACGAACGCGTCGCGAAGATTGGCCAGGATCGAGTTGTCGAAGCTCTCATATCCCGCCACAACCTGCGAATGAGTCGCGTATCTTCATTGCCCGCGTCGTATCGATCGGAGGTTATGACGATCACAGTTCCGCTCTCAATGGTGGACACGGCCTTGTCTCGGATGGGAGCCAATCCGAAAAAGCATCCTAACGATTACTCCGGTGAAGCGGCCGACCATTACGCCTGGGCTACGTCTAGCATCGTGTCCGCGGTTCGGTTGATGCTGGTGGGCCAGGTTGTCGGTGCGGCCGCGGTAACTCGGCACCTACTGGAGCGGTGGACTCTTCACCGTGCCTACAATTGGAAGATTGTGAAGGACCCGGGTGAGGCACAGCTTGACTATTTTGCACGTGTTTGGAGCACACCGCAGCAGCTGGGTCCCATGATCGCGCCACCAGTTGGCTATTCGATTGATGAAGGTCTTCCGGGCGATAACGAGGTCATCACCACCGACCATGAAGAACCCTCCCCAGACCATCTGCACGTTGAACTCAGCGATGGACGTGAAATCTGCCCGGCAGTAGTCTATTCATATTTGAGCGAAGTTCTTCACGCACGGGAGTTTACAGATGCAATTGCTTGGGACGCTGGACCGTTACTAGAGACTCCGTCCAGCTTCCCTCCGCAAGCGTTCGCATGCGCGAGCCTTATAGGTGACGGTCTAGCTCTCTGCATGCGCCAGATTAGGCTTGCCACCATGACGCTCGCCCAGGAGCGCCGCGATCAATCGACAAAGTCCGCTCTAGGCGCGCTGAAGGATACCTATAGCGAACCCAGCGAGGCCGAAGTCCGTGCGGACAAAGAGCGAGATCCGATCGACAAAGCATTTGTCGGCAGCAACAAGTACGAACTAGCTACACCGCCCTTAGCAGCGCTAATTCCTCTCTTGCCCGAGGAAGGGCTTTCGCAGGGTGCACTCCGAGCACTCCAAAACGAGGCATTCAAGTATGAGCAACTACTCAAGGGATTCCGACCAGCCGGGAGGCTATACAGAGACGACGAATTCACTTCGATATATTTCTGCTGGAAGCGGCTGCGAAGCGCCAGGTGGGCGATTAGTGCGTTGGATGACGAACGCGCGCTGCTAGGTGACGAGTTCAATCTAGATTCCCTGAGCGGGAGGGCGACGAAATGGGTCGTCGTCACCGAAATTGCATCGTTGGCATCAATGTGGATTGAAACAAGTGAGGCATCTTCGGCGCTGGCCCTTTGCGGCACTGGTACAAGGTCGGCGTATTGGCTATGGCTCGAAGATGATGACCGAGCCATGGCCGTTTTGCGGTGCGTCTTGGAGCAGGTCGCTCGCGCACGTGCATGGCGCCTGAAGCCCGAGAAGGCGAGGCGCCTCGAGGATCGCCCTCAGACTCGTCCACGAGATTGGCTTGAGCTTGCGGGATGGCGCCGCCTGACACCGTTGAATAAGGCGCTGGGCGAGTTCGCACATACGCTGCGAGATTCACGGTGGGGTGGAGCTCGCCTCTTGCTGGCTGACCTACAAGTGGATGCAGATCCAGACCGAGCACCGTACACGGCACGCGGCGGCGCCCTTGAACTCGTTTTGGCGCTGTTGGCAATGGAGTCTCACTCCTGGATCGCCGGGCTGTCAGAGAACCTGGCATCAACACTGGGCGAAGTGTTTGACTCGATGGGCCTCATGCTCGACACCGCAACTATCGATCAGACTCTCAACCATATTTGGACTCATCGCGAAGCGGACCTTGGCCCGCCAACTTTCACTCAGATGCCCTCCGCGTAGCGTGGGCGCAAGAACAGGTGCGGCGGCCCGCGACAGCGGATGGCCTCATAGAGCGGGCGTCAAGAATTCAGCTCCTTTCGAAGGTGCTTCCTTCTTCGGGTGGCGGTCAGCCCTGTGAAAGGTCTCAAGGGGGCCTCACCTGTCGATACCTCATAGAGACCTTCATAGCCGTAGAGTGCTGGCCTGGCTTTTGGTTCGTGCCAGGTATCAACCACATTGGGCCATTCGCCCAAGAGAAACTCAACGACCTTGACTCCTGCTGGCTTATGGTTCGGTCCTTGCCTCCTGGCACTGCGATAGGCTGACTTTTCCCAGGGTCTGATGAGTAGCCACCGAAGCAACCTAACGAGGCTCCGCCTCGGACCGTCGAGGTTGGTGGTCGGGTCGGCGGGTTGATCTGGTCTGGGCGGTAGCGGTGTCGGGGTTGGTGGGTCCAGCCTGGTCGCAGGGGGTGCGTGATGACCAGTCGTGCGGTGAGGACCTCAGATCTCTTGGCCGGGCATGTCGATCTTGATGTGTCGTGTCTGGACCGGATCTATCTCAACGGGTACGTGCCGAATTTACAGGTCGGCGGGCAGGTGGTGTCGTTCCTCGCGTCGCGGGGGTTCCCGATCCCCTCACCGGCGGTGGTGGGTCGGATCGGTGACCAGTTCCGGGCCTCGGTGCGCTCGTTCGCCGACAACAACAAGATCGCGATGGTCACGTTTCGTAAAGGTGACCGCAAGATCGAGAAGATGGCCCCGTATCTGGCCCGGCAGGCCAAGACAGGCCGGCCGGGGGTAGCCGCGATCGGCTGGGCGCAGGAGTTCCAATGGGTGGCCTCGTGCACCACGACCCCGGCCCACGGTGGCGGCGCCCCGCACTTCGGCTGGGGCCGGGCCGAACGCCGGGTGACCTGCTACTACTTCTATGTCTGGGACGACGAGTTCGGACCGGCGTTTGTCAAGATCGGCTCCTACTTCCCGTACCCGATCAAGGTGTGGTTGAACGGCCACGAATGGGCGAAGCGACAAGCCGACAAGGCGGGGATCGGCTGGACCGCCTTGGCGAACGGATTCGCCACCTGCACCGATCCAATCGGGTTGCAGACGATCTGCGACCACCTCGGTCCGGTGCAGATCCAGGCATTTTTCGATCGTTGGCTGGACCGGCTCCCAGTGCCGCTGACCGACCAGGACCGGGCCCACGGGTATTGGTGGGAGTTGTCGATGCGGCAGATCGAGGTCTCCCGCACGATCGTGTTCGACCAGCCCCGTAACGGCCGTGCGTTCTTCGAAGCGCTCGCGGCCGACAATTTGGATCTGGGCCGGCCCGAGCGTCTCGAGCTGATCTTCGGCAGGAAGATCCTGCCCTCGACGACCGGCGTCTTCGCTACCCGGGTCGTCACCCGCGGTGTTGATGTGACCATCAACGCCGGTTACAAGCACTCCCGGGTCAAGGAGTACTTCAAAGAAGGCCGCGCTTTGCGGATCGAGACCGTGGTCAACGACTCGACCGATCTCGGCGTGAAACGGCGCCTGGTCCACCTGCCCGAATTGCAGGCCAAAGCCCGTGACGTGAACCGCCGACTGTTGGATCATGAACATGTCGGTCGGGGCTGCGTCCTCGCGAGTCCAGCCTTTGAGCGGATCGCGCAACCGTCGGTCACCGACGGTCGGAGGGCCCCAGCCTTGAGGTTCGGCGACCCTCGGGTCCAAGCCCTGGCCGGCGCCCTCGCCGTCACCGCCCACCTGATCGGCGGCCTGTCGAACAAAACCCTGCGACCCCTGGTCGAACAACTCTACGGCCAGCCCTACAGCCGCGCCCAATGCTGCTACGACCTGCGCCGACTCCGGCTGAAAGGGCTGATCGAGCGGCTGCCGCACTCCAACACCTACACCCTGACCGACGACGGACAACGCTTCGCGATCTTCTACAGCAAAGTCCACAACCGGCTACTACGACCATTGCTGGCCGCTAACCAGCCACCCGCCCCACTCGAAGTCCGACAAGCCCTCCGCGTCCTCGACAACGCCATCACCGACTACATCAACGACGCCAGAATCGCGACCTGAAAAGTCGGCTCAAGACTCAAACACTTAGCGACCAAGGATCGCTAGCCCGGCATACAAAATTGACGGCGCGTTGCCACCAGCGCAAAGTAGGGGGCCATCGACGTAGTTCTTGGTCGTTGCTTCGGCGCTTCCAGTGCTGCCCCCTGTGGTCTCGAAACTCAGCGATAGCAAATCCACCAGCTTCAGCAGGATCCAATGACATGGTTGACCGACCCATGACGAGGCGGTCTTCAGTCACCACGAGGTGTGACAGGTTAACTGTCCACCGATCTTCCTCCTCGAACCGGTGTTGCACGTAGTCAACAGACACGACTGCGATCGGTCTGTCACTCTCATTGAGTATCTGGACCTCAGCTCTTTCGAACCCCTTGTTGTTAGGGTTGCCATTTACGAGCGTCCAACTTTCTTCAACTCGTACGACCACGTCACGAGCCTGGGCAGATCGGCTGTCATCGCGTTCCTTGCGACGATCCCTTTGGCCCTGCCAGAGGAGATATAGAGCCACCAGTGCCGTCAGAAGCGTACCGACGGCCTCAGCTGCGTTCCAGTTCACCTGCCCCCCTCAACTCACTCACTGCGTGCAAACATGCATCGGTATCACGATAGGACCGAGACCGATTGAACCGACACATGGCCGTTCGACGGACGGCCGGCCGGTGCGATTCAGGAGCTGTGACCCAAGGCCCGTCCTCCTGCGAACGCCAGCTTGGATCCTATGATCTCGGAATAAGTTGGTTTCAGACCTTGCCAACTTTTGCGAGTCACCCATGTCGAGAGAGTCACTTGATCTGGCTGTGTCCGTGCAATCTCTGGTTCCATTGTTTCCAGTACGGGGAGTACTCAGCCAGCCTAGCCGCCAACTCGTATAGATTAGAGTTGGGATGTGAGGCGATTTTCTCGTCGCGAAAGATGAAGATCTCACCATTTGCTCCAGGAGGACCTTGCCTGTTGGTAAATCCGCATTCCACCAGCAGTGCCAGGCGGAGAACGACGGTGACTGATAGATCACAAGCCCATAGCAGTTCAGTATCGGCACTAAGGCCGTCGCTCAACTGGGAACCATGGGTTAGCGAGTTTCGAACTTTCGCAACCACATCTGCCCACACCCCGAGCTTCGGACCTAGCAGCCAGGCGGCCGATTCTTGACCAAGTGATCGAGCGAGACCTACTAATTTAGTAGACAAAGTACCCTGCCTCTGGTACTCCAACTGCTTGATGAGGTACTTTCTCGTGTCTCTTGCAATCTCGCCTACTTCGAGAGCTTTCTCGACTTCTGCAACCAGCAGGTGATGCTCTTGCGAGATGGGCACAACACGAGTGGCTGCAAGTGCCTCAACGCCGTTCGCGCCCTGGATGAGGCGGCTCGACAGGTACATCGCATCTTCTCGGGGAGCCGCAGCACTGCAAGCCACAAGCGCTGTTTGGTGCAGGTTGTGCCATTTATTGACAAAGGAGGCAAAACCAATCTCGGAGGTATCAAAGAAGGGGTCGTGTAAACCAGTAGATGCCCACCGCGCCCCCTCGATCTTGTCTTGTTCTTCGAACCAGAACCCACCGTCTCCCAGCGTCTCCGAGTACATCGTCACATCAAACGCGGACATCGGCTCATTAGTGATTAGAGAATGAAGGCGTTGAAAGCTCAAACAAATGAAGTCTATTTCGTCGAGCGACATCCCCGTTTTCTTTGAGACGACGTAAATGGCGAACTTCTCGGTGCTCTCATTAACTAAGGTTCTGGAACGAGATGATGTACCTAGAAGCCGTATCGTAGCGCCATTGTGGAGTTCTGCCGTAAGTTCGGAATTGTAATCGGCCACAGGGCTGTTGGATGCACCGCGCTGTGACGCGTAGTTCAGCGGCGATGGACCGAACCAATACAAGAGCCCGGGTAGCTTAAAGGTGAAGTGGCGAAACGCACTGGTCCGATCGATGTGACCTCCCCGAATCACTCGCTGGACGGTCCAAGTCTGCGTCTCGATTGGCGGGTCAGTCCAAGAGGTTGGCAAGGCGTTGAGTAGCGAGATTGGACCCTTCGGCGTTGTGCCCCAGATCGTTTGAGAGTTTCCGAAGCCAGGCTCGGGCAAGTCTCCGAACTTTCCATAGATCGACAGCTTGGCATCGCGCTCGGCAGACTTTTCGAGGTGGCCGTGACACTCCGGTCCACCACCCGACAGTGTCCACGTGCCAGTGACCTCAAAGTTCATGCTTTGCCCTCCGATCTTGCAGCTGCATTTTGGCTGTGAAAGTGCAGCCCGGCAGGTCGCTGCGTTAGCAGTTCAGCCTCAGGATAGAGAAGGTGGGTTGCGAAGGTCTCCTGAACCTCCGGTTCGAAGTGCTGACGCCCACTCGGCGGGACGGGCCACTGCATGGGCGGGGTTTGGTGTGGCCGCGGCCCGCAGCGAAGCGAGGACACGCAAGGCCACACCAAACCCCACCCCGCGGCCGCAGGCCGCGCTTGAAGGAGTACAGAAACTACTCACGGCACGGGGCAGAGGGACGGCCATGTGCCCGATGCTGTCGGTGCTTGGCAGCGAGTGTGTCGCCGGCTCGGTCAGCTGGCGTCGGCTGTCAAGGTGCTGTCGAGGTAGTCCTGGACCACTGGTGCAAAGCCGTAGGGGACGAAGGTGGAGAAGTCCGCGGGCTTGACCCATGCCAGGTCGGCTAGCTCATCTTCGTCGGCGACGTGAGCGGTGCCACTGACAATCTCGCAAGCGACGTATGCCATGCGGCGGCCAGTCTTGGGGTGGATGCGCTCGCCCAGAAGCTGCTTTGGGGTCACGGTCAGCCCAGTTTCCTCAACAGTCTCCCGGGCAGCAGCCTCTTGGAGGGTTTCACCTGATTCAACCTCGCCAGCGGGGAATTGCCACGACAGTGAGCCCTCCTTCACCCTGCGCTGCACCAGGAGCACGGCTCCGTTTCTCGTGATGATGCCGGCGGAGATTGCGGGACGGTCGTCGCTCAGTGTGGTGCTCATGTGCGTGCTCCTAGTGCGTCGAGTACGGGCGGAAAGATGTTGGCGAGCGGGATGAACCGTGCGAGCGCCTCGATAGGCGCCCAGAGGACGCTGGCATTCTCCACGATGTCCAGGTTGGTGGCTTCACCTGCGAGGTACTCGCATAGGAAGTACCTGCAGTACACGTTCGTCACCGGGTGCACGCGTGCACCGATCTCTTGCGGCGCTCCGGCATCGACGGCGGTCTCGATCTTGGTCTCTTGGATCGCTACCCGAGCGGCCGACTTCTCAGGCTTCACGACGCCCGCAGGGAACTGCCAACTGAGTAGGTCACCGTCGCGACGTTGGACGAGCAACACGTGACGCTCCCGAACGACGATGGCTATGGCGACATGGAGGCCTACCGGTGCCGGCACCTCGCTAGGTGCAGAGGCTCCGAATCGAGCCTGAACCTCGGCCGATGCCAGCCCGAGTGCGGTGTCTAGCGCGCGTTGCATCTCGGGGCGAGGTCGCCGATTGGGCTGCGCGTGCCATGTGGCGATGGTGCGGGCATTGATGCCCAGTGCGTGCGCAAAGTCCTCGTTTGAGAACCGAAGGGCACTTTGTAGCCGCGCTGCATCGGCCCCGGTCCATGACTCGGGAGGGTAGGTCACGCCTGTCATTGCACCTCGTTTACACCAACCGTCTACTTACTACGTGCAGCGTAGATGCAGCGCAAGTGCTCTCAACGTTCATGGTGAGGGGGCTCACTCTGGGTCAAGTTTGAGCCATGGATTTCGACAGCCGTGACTCGCTTCTCCAGTGCACCGAGGGCGCTCTCTACGCGAGCAAGCCTGGCTGCCAGCGACAACGGCTCCTCTGTGGCTGGTGCTGCCAGGACTTCCGCCGGAACACCTCGCCGCGACGCGATGACGCCTTCGTCAGCCAACGTGTTGAGTGCCTGTTTGACGGTCATATGCGACACGTCGAACTCCGCTCCAAGGCCGGAGATAGATGGCAGTCGCGAGCCAACGGGATAGGTCCCGTCGCTTATGCGGGTTCGGATCACTTTCGCGACCAGCTGGAACCGGGCCAGCGGCCGACCGTCATCCATGTTGCACAGCCTAAACGGCGACGGTGAGGACCACCCGTTGCATACTTAGCTATACATAGCTAGCCTAGTTCTGTCCACACTCCGTGGGCGAAAGCGAAAGGAGCCAGGGATGGCGATCGAACTGCAGGTGTCGTCGGTGACGGCGTTGGTGATCGATGGGCCGAAGGAGCGGCAGGTGTACCGGGGCAAGGGTGACAAGCGGGAGGCGTCGGGCCGGCTGACGGATGCGGAGGGGCGGCCGTTGTCGGGGGTGGCGGCGGTGGTGATGGCGGATCCGTTGGGCATGTTGGGTGAGGCGACGGTGCTGTTGCCGGATGTGCAGGCGGCTGGTTTGGTGCCGGGGTCGGTGATCCGGGTCGAGGGCACCACGACGGCGAAGTTGGCCGGCGGGGACTATGCGTCGATCCGGACGACGGTGACGGGTGAGCGGGTGACGCCGATTGGTCTGTGGCAGGACTGGATCGCTGCGCAGGGTCGTCCGCAGAAGGCCGGGGACGGACGAGCGGCATGAGGACCTTCGACCCACCGGATACGGATCCGTCCGCGCTGCTGGCGGGGCTGCGGATCTGGGCGGCCGGCTATGCAGCGGATGAGGCGGCGGTCGAGCTCCTGGCCCTGGTCGCGGCCGACGTGCCGGGCTGCTTGAACGCCGCCGTCTGGTGGGGCTCGCCGTGGCTGGTGCCGTGCCCTCGCCCCGGGGTGTGGTCGTTGGACGGCGCTGCTCTGGCTGAGGCTGTCGAGTGCTTCCCGGCCCGCGTGCGTCCGGTGCTGCTGGTGGCGTCGGCGTTGACGGTCGACGGTGCGTTGGTCGAGATCGGCACCACGTTGGCCGGAGTGCCGCCGGCCTGGATCGGTCCGGTGTTCGCCGCTCTGGCTCACGCTGCCGGCTGCCTGAGGGTGCAGCTGGTGCACGACGATCAGGCTGAACCGGGCCTGTTCCCTCTGCTGGATCGTTTGCCGGTGTTGGACGGTGCCGCATGAGCAGCGGTGTTGCGGTACTCCCGCAGGTCGGGCACGGTCTGCGTCGTCTCGGTCGGGGCCTGCGGGTGGTGTCGGCTGAGGTGCGGTGGTGGCTGGCTGGTGGGTGGCGGCTGCTCCGGACCGCGCCTCGACGGGCAATGACATGGTTGACAGGTCTGGGGTTCGCGGTCTGGGCGGACGTGACCTGGCTCCTCGCCGTCCTCCTGGTTCTCGTTGTGCTGCCTGGCTTGTATGCCCGATGGTGGCCGGCGTCGTGGGAACGGCGGTGGAAGCACCCGGCGTGGCGGCGTCGGATCCGTCGCCGTGTCCGGCGGACGTGGCCGCAGCTGATGGAGGCGTGTGGACTGTCCCGCCGCGTGCCTGATGTGACTGGCGCCGCGCAGTTGACGGTGCCGGAGTTGCGGCAGATTCGCTGGGAGGACCCGGATGTGCTGGTCACCGTGCCGCGGTTGATGCTCGGCCAGACCGTTGACGATGTGGTCGTCGTGTCGGATCGGCTGCGGGTAGCTGTCGGGTCCCGGCAGGTCCGGATCGTCCCGAACGATGCCCAGACCGGCTGCACTGTCCGGTTCTTGTTCGGCGACCCGCTCGCGCCGGTTTTCTACGCCTCGATCCCGGACCTGGATGCGCCGGCACAGTTCGAATGGGTCGAACTCGGGGTCACCGAAGACGGGCAGCCGTTTGGGGTGGCGATCCGGCGGTCCAGGCTGACCGGTGGTGCGTCCGGGTCCGGCAAGGCCGGCATCATGCACGCCACCGCCTTCGCCCTAGGGCCGGCGGTCAAAGCCGGCCTGGTGCGGATGAACGGCATCGACCTCAAAGGCGGCATGGAACAGGCCATGGCCCGACCGATGTACACCCGCTACACCTCCGACTTGGAGGAAGCAGTGGTGATCTTGGAAGACGAGGTCCGCGCCTGCAAAGCCCGCGCGGCGAAGATCGCCGGCATTGTCCGCACCCACGAGCCGACCGTGGCCGAGCCGCTGTCGATCACGGTCATCGATGAGCTGGCGCAGCTGACCTCCTACGCCACGGACACGAAGCTGATGAAACGCGCCGATGCGGCGTTGCGGTCCCTGCTCACCTTGGGTCGCGCCCCCGGCTTCCTCGTTCATGCGTATGTGCAGGACCCGCGGAAGGACACCGTGCCGCAACGGCACCTGTTCCACGAGTTCACCGGGCTCCGGCTGAACGACCGGGACGAAGTCGCCATGATCTTCGGCGACGGGGCGATAGCGGCCGGGGTCGCGTGTCACAAGATCCCGTACTCCACCGCCGGCATCGGCTACGCCATCGATGAGCAGCACCGGGTGACCCGGTTCCGGGTCGGTCACGTCACCGACGACATGATCCGCACCACCGCAGCCCGGTTCCCCGCACCCCGGCAGATCCCGGTCGTCATCCCCCAGGCCGACGACCAGGAACCGCCGGCGCCCCGAGCACGGGCCCCCCGGAAGCCCCGCGCGCCCCGCACCCCGCCTGGCGGTGGCGACGATGACTGAGCAGCTGACGCCGTCACGGTCGTCGCGGTTGGAGCCGGTCAGCCTTGCCGTGGCGGTGGCGGAGTACCGGCGGCTGGCCTACCGGGCGTTGGTCCTGCAAGCCATGCACACCACGCTGCCGCCGGTGTGGCAGGCCACCGACGACGACGGCACCGACCTGCTGGCCCTGGCCGCCGGCTGCGGCTGCGTCGGCCCGGAGGAACGCGCCTGTCGGCATTGGGAGTTGTGTCTGGCTGCCGCCGTTTGGCTCGATACGGCCGAGGAGTGGGCTGCCGGCACCGAGCGGGCTGCGCGGATTGAGTACTTCGCCGAGCTGGAACGGGTCGCGGTCGGCGTCGAACCCTGGATCGCCGCCCAGCAGCCCGGCACGGGCCGCTGATGCTCGCCACTGCGGAACTGCCGGTCGGGTTGCGGGCGGAGGTCACCTCTCGGTTGGCGTCGCCGGATCTGGGGCGGTGGCTGGCGCAGGTGCAGCAGGTCGGTGCCTGCGCCCGCCCGATCCGCCTGGTCGGCTTCTCGGACACGATCGACGCGGTCACGGGAGAAGTCCTGCGCAGCTTCACCACTTCATCGGAGCCGGACGGCCTCGCCTACACCCGCTGCGGCAACCGGCGACGCAAGGTGTGTGAGTCCTGTTCGCACCAATACCAGGGCGATGTGTTTCACCTGATCATGGCCGGCGCCGGTGGCGGCATGAAAGACGTGCCGGCCGAGATCGTCACTCACCCGTTGGTGTTCGCGACAATGACGGCTCCGTCGTTCGGCCCGGTGCACGCGTCGAAGAAGCCGGGCCGGCCCGGCTCCCGGCGGTGCCGCCCCCGGTCTGGCACGGGCCGTCAGCTGTGTGCGCATGGCCGGCCGTTGTGGTGCATGAGCGTCCACGACCACGACGCCCCGGTGGTCGGGCAGCCGTTGTGCGCGGACTGCTACGACTATCTCGGGCATCTGGTGTGGCAGTGGTGGGCGCCGGAACTGTGGCGCCGCTTCACCATCACTCTGCGGCGCATGCTGGCCCGGCATGTCGGGCTGTCGGAGACCGCGTGCAAGCAGCTGGTCCGGGTCCAGTTCGCGAAGGTCGCCGAATTCCAACGACGTGGCCTGATCCACTTCCACGCCCTGATCCGACTCGACGGGCGACCCGTCGCTGGCGACCCGTTCCCACCGCCGGCCGTGGCTGTCGACCCCGACACCCTGGCCCGGCTCATCCACCAAGCAGCTGCACAGGTTAGATACGACGCACCTGCCATCGATGGCGCGGATGTGGTCCGCAGCCTGCGCTTCGGCGCACAGGTCGACGTGCGGGCCGTGCACGGACAGGCAGACCGGGAGAACACCGCCGGCGCCGAGTTGCACCCCGAGACGGTCGCCGCCTACGTGGCGAAGTACGCCACCAAAGCCGCCGCCGATCTGGTTGGCGAGCAGTCCGGCAACACGCACCTGCTCCGGGTGAAGAAACTGGTTAGAAAGGTGGCGGTGCGGGCGCTCGCCGGGGGCCTGATGGCCGAAGACAACCCCTACCGGGGGTTGGGTCGGTGGGCCGACATGCTCGGCTTCCGCGGCCATTTCGCGTCGAAGTCCCGGCGGTACTCCACCACTCTCGGCCGACTCCGGCAGGCCCGACGTGACCATGTCCGGTCGCGGCTCAACGCTGCCCAAATTGGTGAGGCGGTGCGGGTGGGTGACGACGGAGACCTGGCCGAGCTCGAGCACACCACGCTCGTGGTCGGGTCGTGGAGGTTCGCCGGCATCGGATGGTTGACCGGCGGCGATGCCGCGTTGGCGGCGGCGTCTGCTGCTCGGGCTCGGGATGACTGACGGGGCTTGAAATGACGTGCGCTGGTAGCCCGCAGCTCGGCCTCCCCGATGACTAGCCGCACGTGGTCGGAGGTCCGGTTGTCAAGGGTGAGCGGAGCGAGTCCAGAGGACCCGTAGGGCCCTTGACGACTGGTCCGGAGACCAGATCATCCGAAGTCGGGGAGGCCGAGAACCCAATCAGGCAGGGAAGGTGGTTGATCATGACGAAAGTGCGTGGGGTGTCGGAGATTTCTGATCGTCTGTGGACGGTGCAGGAGGTGAGTGAGTACCTGGGCGTGTCGGTGGCGACGTTGTACGGGTGGCGCAGTGCCGGTGTCGGTGGTCCTCCGTGCCGCCGTGTCGGGGCGAGGCTGCGCTATCGGCCGCAGGACGTGCGCGAGTGGGTGGCGTCGTTGTCGACTGAGGTGTGGTCGTGAGGGTTCTGGGCCTAGGTGAGTGTGGCCAGGTGTCTGTCGTTCGTGAGGGCAGCAGGTATGTGGCCTACATCCGCTACCGGGACTTCTCGGGTCGGATGCGCAGGGTGAAGCGGGCTGGGCGGTCGAAGGCCGAGGCGTCTCGTCTGGTGCTCCAGGCGGCGACGGATGCTCTGGACCGTGACGGCGATGATCAGTTTACGGTGCGGTCGACGTTTTCGGAGGCTGCGGCGGAGTGGCTGGTCATGTTCGAGGCTCAGGTGGAGCGTGGGACTCGGTCCCCGTCGACGCTGGATGAGTACCGGCACGTGATCAAGAGGGTGGTCGACCCTGGGGTGGGGGCGCTGCGGCTGGGCGAGGTCAGCACCCCGCGTCTTGATCTGGACTTCCCCCCGTTTGACGGACACCTGACCTGAGGTGGCCACTGGTCACCAGGGAGGATGTCGTTGTGCCTGCTCCTCACCCGCCTGAGTTCCGCCGTCGTGCGGTCGAGCTTGCTCGTGAGCGGTCCAAGCCAGTTGCTGAGTTGGCGAAAGATCTGGGAATTTCCGAATCGTGTCTGCGTCGCTGGATGGAGCAGTCCGAGACCGACGCTGCCGGTGGTAGCGAGACGGCGTTGACCAGTCGGGAGAAGAAGGAGCTGGTCGAGCTGCGCCGGGATAAACGGCGCCTGGAGATGGAAGTCGAGATCTTGAAAAGGGCGGCCGCCTATTTTGCCCAGGAGAATGTTCTCCCAAAATAGTGTACGGGCTGGTCCATGAAATGGCCGATGACGGGATTGATGTCGCGGTGGCTTGCCGGGTGCTGAATGTGTCGCGGTCGGGATACTACGACTGGCGCGGCCGGCCTGCATCGGCACGGGAACAGGAGAACACGCTGCTGTTGAAGCTGATCGAGGAGATCCATGCCGATGAGGACATGAAGACGTACGGGGCGCCGCGGGTGCACGCCGAGCTGGTCTTGGGGCACGACCTGCAGGTGAACCAGAAGCGGGTCGCCCGGCTGATGCGCCAGGCCGGCATCCAGGGCCTGTACCGGCGGCGTCGGTCGTGGACCACGATCCGGGACCCGCACGCCATCCCCGCCAAGGACCTCGTCAACCGCCGGTTCACGGTGGACGGTCCGAACCGGTTGTGGCTGACCGACATCACCGAGCACCCGACGGTGGAGGGCAAGGTGTACTGCGCCGCGGTCATGGACGCCTGGTCCCGCCGGGTCCTGGGCTGGTCCATCGACGACAACATGCGGAAGGAGCTCGTGGTCGACGCGCTCGGGATGGCGGTGCTGCGGCGCAACCCGATGGACGTCGACAATAACACGATCATGCATTCCGATCACGGGTCGCAATTCACATCGTGGGCATTCAGTCAGAAAGTCTATGATGCCGGGCTGGTGCCGTCGATGGGCAGTGTGGGCGACTGCTACGACAATGCGATGATGGAGTCCTTCTGGGAGAGAATGCAACTCGAGCTGCTCGATTCGCAGGTATGGTTCACCCGGGACGAGCTTGCCAACGCGATGTTTCGATGGATAGAATCATGGTATAATCGGAGACGTCGGCATTCGAGTATTGGAATGCTGTCGCCGATAGAGTTTGAAACCCGTTCCACAGGGTCAGACCGTCCGGGCTGACCCTCAACCCCGAGTGTCCGTGGAACAGGGGGAACCTCAATCGTTTCGTTCAGGGCGTGTTGGTGGAGCGCGGCTATGCCACAGCGAAGCTGACGCGGACGGTTCTGTCGGGGGTCTGCGGCTGGCTGGTCCGGCGGGGCGCGCTGGGGGTGAATCCGGTGCGGGAGCTGACGCCGTTGGAGCAGGATCGGGATCGTCGGGCGCGGGCGCTTTCGGCGGTGGAGGTGCGGCGGTGGCTGGCGTTGCTCGATGGTGACGAGGTGGCTCGGCGGCACGACTTGCCTGAGTTGGCGCGGTTCATGCTGGCGACGGGGCTGCGGCTGGGTGAGGCGTTGGGGGTGACGTGGGCTGATCTTGACCTGACGGCTGGGAGGCTGGTAGTGCAACGGACGATCATCCGGGCGCAGGGCCAGGGGCTGATCGCGAAGCGGGTGAAGTCGCGTGCCTCGGAGCGTGCGCTGATGCTGCCGCCGTGGAGTGTCGAGCTCCTGCGTGGCCGTCGGCGGCGGACGGGCGGTTTCGAGGGCCCGGTGTTCCCGGACGCGAAGGGTGGTTGGCGCGACCGGAGCAATGTCGGGAAGGTGTTCCGGGCGGTCCGCGAAGGCTCGGACTTCGACTGGGTGAAGACGCACACGTTCCGGAAGACCGTGGCGACGCTGCTGGATGAGAGCGGGGCGAGTGCACGGATGATCGCGGACCAGCTGGGGCACTCGCGGGTATCGATGACGCAGGACGTCTACCTGGGTCGTCGGGCGGGGAACGGCGGCAACTTGGCCGCGCTGGAAGCGTCGAACCCCGATGCGTCCCCGGTGGGCGGGGATGACGATTTGTCCCCACATGTGTCCCCGACGCCGTTTGTTCAGGCTTCCAAGTCCCCCGAATCACCGTCTGACTAGGTGTGTTGGTGGGCCCCGTGGGACTCGAACCCACAACCCGCGGATTAAAAGTCCGCTGCTCTGCCAATTGAGCTAGAGGCCCTCGTACGTAGAGGTCGAAGCCAACGTACGGACTGACATTCAACAGCACGGCTCGGTCCGACGCGACTTCGATCTCGCCTCGACTCCCGCGACTGGTAGTCGTTCTTGGCCCGCGGGCGCCGACCGCACGCGATTCTTGCGTCTGCGGCGGTCGTTAGTGGCCCACGGGCGGCAGCCGTCCGTGACTCCCGCGCAACCCCTGCTCGTTTGTGACCCACGGGCGCAAGCCGTCCGTAACTCCCGCGCAACCCCTGCTCGTTTGTGACCCACGGGTGCAAGCCGTCCGCAACCCCCACCCAGCTTGGGCTCGTTTGTGGCCCACTGGCGGCAGCCGTACCAGCGACCAAGGACTACGAGCCCTTCCGCTCGCGCCATTCGCGGACCACCCGATCGGCGTCGACGGATCGGACGAAGATGTTCGGGCCGTCGACACCGCGGCGACGGCTGTCGGCGATGCGGGCGTTCAGGTCGGCGACCACCTCGCGGACCGCCGCCTCGGTCCGACAGCTCGCAACCGTCTCAGAGATCTCGGCGACCTCCTTGCGGAGCAGCAGTGGGCCGGGCAGTACGCCGGTGATGTTCTCCCGCTCGATCAGTCCCTTGATCCACCAGTTCTCGTCCTCGCGACCATCCAGTCCCTTGATCGGCTTGCCTTCGCCGGGCAGGTTGTCGAACTCACCACGCTCGGTCGCCTCTCGGATCTGTCGGTCGATCCAGGTCTCGAAGCCTGTCATCGTTTACCTCCCATCCCGCGCACCGACCGCCGTTCTCAGCACCCGCCCAGATCTCAGCCGCTCACAGCTACGTCCGACCAGGCTACATAGGTCAACGATGTGGCAGGCTGGCCGCCGTGGAGGGCTGGCAGATCGGGCTGATCGCGGTGCTCGTCGTAGGAGTGGCCGTGATCGTCTTCGGTGCGTTGAAGGATCGCCGGACCAACGAGCGACGAGTACGCGAGATGCTGGCGCCACCCGCGCGTGACATTCCAAGATTCACTCCCGACTCCCCCACTCCGCACTACCTCTCCGAGCTACAGGCCCGCCGCCCGCCGAACAGCGCCGAGTCAACGGCCCTGACCCCCGAGGAACGCGCCGAGCTCCAAACTGCGATCGACTCACCAGGCGTCACCACGATCCGCGCCGGCTATGCCTCCCGCGACCTCGTCACCGATCAGCCGACCGGATGGTCAGTGCTGCGACACCCTGCTGTTCTGGTCAGCACCGAGCCGATCATCACGATTCGGGAGCTGCTCGGCGTCCTGGAACGGCAGCTGCCCACCTCGCGACCCCTGGTCGTCGTCGCCCCAGCGATCAGCGAGGAGCTGATCGGCACGTTCGAGGTCAATCACATCCGGCAGCTCCTGACCGTCCTGCCGGTCGTCATCCCCGACGACCCCGGCGCACTCCGCCAGATCGCCGAAATCACCGGAGCAACGCCGATGTCGCGTACCGATCTGCAGGCCGGATACGTTCCTCCCCACGCACTCGGCTCCTGCGCCACCTGGATTGCCGCGCCCGACCGCAGCTATCTGCTGCCCGACGCCACTCACTCCGCCGCATGAGCCATCCCCGCAGCCGATGGGCCTATCTCGCCACACTCACCCCCATCATCTTCGCCACCACCTACCTGCTCACGACGCAGTTCCTGCCGCCCGGCCGGCCCATGCTCGCCTCCATGATGCGATCCCTCCCCACCGGGCTCGTGCTCGTCCTCGCGACTCGTACCTGGCCGCCGCGCGGCTGGTGGGGCCGGTTCCTGCTGCTGTCTGTGCTCTATTGCTCGGCGTTCTTCCCGCTGCTCTTCATCGCTGCCTATCTGCTGCCCGGCGGTGTCGCGGCAGTGATCAATTCGGTGACCCCACTGATCGTGGTCGTCCTCTCGGTTCCCCTGCTCCACAAAGGAATCCGTACGATCGATATCGTCGCCGGCGGTCTCGGGATCCTGGGCGTCAGCCTGCTGGTGCTGCGCTCCAGTGCCCGGCTCGACGGGTGGGGCATTCTCGCAATGACGGTCGGCGTGATCATGATGGGCTTTGCCACCGTGCTGACGAAGCGCTGGGGGCACCCACCCGGCTGGGGCGCGGCCGGCTTCACCGGGTGGACGTTCCTGCTCGGCGGACTCGCCCTGCTGCCTTTCACCCTGGCGATCGAAGGCCTGCCCACCTCATTGACACCCGCCAACATCGGCGGGTTGATCTATCTCGTGCTGATCAGCGGAATCCTCGCCTATGGCCTGTGGTTCTGGGGTCTGCAGCGCCTACCCGCCACCGCCGTCAGCTTTCTTGCGCTGCTCAACCCGGTGATCGCGGCCGGCCTTGGCTGGGTGGTACTCGACCAGGCGCTCAACGGCTGGCAACTCGTCGGCGCCGCCATCGTGTTGCTCTCGGTGCTGCTGGGGCAGAACCTGAAGCTCCGCCGCGCGACGCCAGTAGCATCCAAGTCGTGACCGACACCGATCCCGAAGCAGACCGCCGCTGGCCGCGGGCGGTCTACGGCGTCGGCTCCGAGCCCGATCCGCGCTTCTCCCTGGCCAACGAACGCACCTTCCTCGCCTGGATACGCACTTCATTGGGCTTCTTGGCGGCCGGCGCCGGTGTCGCCGCGTTCGCCCACGCCGTCGGACAGCTCCGATTCGAGCTCAAGCTCGTCTCGCTGCTGCTGCTCGTCTGCGGACTGGTTTGCGCGGCCGGCTCGTTCTTGCGCTGGACCCGCCACGAACGGGCGATGCGTACCGGCGAACCGCTTCCCTCTTCACCGGCCATGCCCCTGCTGACCGGGGTCCTGGCTGCCGTGGCCCTGCTCGCCATCATCGCGGTCGGCCTGGTATAGCCGTGGCGCTTCTGAACTGACGATGTCCATCGAACCGACGATGCCCGCCGAACGCACTCGGCTGGCCTGGACCCGGACCACCCTGGCCGGCGTGGTCTGCCTCTTGGGCGTGCTACGACTGTTGGCCGAGGTCTCGGTTCCACTGGTGGCCGCCGTCGGCATCGCGCTGCTGATCGCCGGTGCCCTGGTGGCGGGCGTACGCATCCGCAGCCGCGTACAGCGCCGCCAACTGACCACGGAGACCGCCGTCGGACGCAACGCAGCGCTGCTGACCACGGTGGCCTCCCTGGCCTGCCTGTCCGCAATGGCGTACGTGATCTTGGTCTGATCCAGCCTGGAGTGCCGCTCGGCCGGCCCGAGGCAACACGTACGCCAAGGGTCAGCCGTAGCCGAGCTCGTGGAGCCGGACGTCATCGATCCCGAAATGATGCGCGATCTCGTGCACCACGGTGATGTGCACCTCCTCGACGACGTGCTCGAACGCATCGCAGATCGCCAGCGTCGGCTGGCGGTAGATCGTGATCTTGTCAGGCAGTACGCCGCTGTAGAACTCACCGCGCTCGGTCAAGGGAATGCCCTCGTACTGGCCGAGCAGATCCGACGGACGATCGGGCGGCGGATAGTCCTCGACCAGGATCACGCAGTTGTCGATCAGGGTCGCCAACTCCTCCGGAATCGTGTCGAGGGCCTCAGCCACCAGCTCATCGAACTCGGCGGCAGTCATGGCGATCACCGCCCCGATGTTATCCGCCCGCCCAGCTACGACCCGAACCTGAGAATAACAACAATGTAGTTTTCGCGATCTCTGCGGCGTGTCGTCTTGCCAAAGTGACCAAATGGCAACTCAGATCTTGCGGTAACGGTTGTGACACGTTTAGAGTCCTGCGATGTCTGAGGTTTGTGTGACTGGTGTGGCAAAAGTCGCACCAGTGACGCCGAGCCATCAAAGCCCCGGCTGACACCGGTGAAACGGAGACATCCAGTGAGCACCATCACACGCAGAGCCCTCGTCTCGACGACCGTCGTCGCGATGACCGGGCTGGTGGCCGGGTTCGGTGTCTTTCCTGCCATCGCCGTCAGCACCATGACCGCTACCACGGCTGTGAACATCCGCTCGAAGCCGAGCACGAGCGCGAAGATCGTCGGCGGGCTCTATCGCGGCCAGACCGTGACCGCCGTCTCGATCTCCGGGGGTTGGACCAAGATCAAGTTCGGTTCGGGCACTGCGTACGTGTCCAGCCAGTACCTCAAGGGCGGCTCGTCGCTGCCCGATGCCACCACCAACCAGACCCGGGTCACCACCACCGATGTCAATCTGCGCAAGGGTCCTGGCCTCTCGTACCCCCGGATCAGGGTGCTGGCGCGCGGCACCAGCGTCACCCTGACCGGCAAGGCATCACGCGGCTACACCGAGGTGAAACACAGTTCGACGACTGGCTGGATCGCCTCCCAGTATCTGCAGCGCGGCACCGGGCTGCCCGCGATCACGGGCACTCGGGTGGCCACCGCGGATCTGCTGATCCGGACGACCTCGGGCTCGAACTACAAGGTGGTCGGCGAAATCCCCAAGGGTGCCACCGTGTCGATCACCGGCACGGTCCAGAACGGCCGAGCGCAGATCATCTACCGCAACGCGGTCCGCTGGGTGACGGCGCAGTACCTCACCACGCCGGCCAACCCTGGCCCCATCACCCCCGATCCCAATCTGCCCAAGGTCACCGGCACTCGGTACGCCACCACGACCCTGATCATCCGCTCGACCCCGAATGACGACTTCACCTCGATCACCGAGGTCGGGATCGGCACCCTGCTCAGCATCACGGGTGTGGTGACCAACGGTCGGATGCAGATCGTCTACGACAATGCGGTGCGCTGGGTCACGGCGCAGTATCTGTCGACGACCAAGCCTTTGATTCCGGCCTACCCGGTGGAGAAGGGCTTGAAGCCGAACGCCATCAAGGTCCATCGCGCCGTCCGGGCGAAGTTCCCGCAGATCACCTCGATCGGCGGCGTCCGCCCGGACCCGCTGCCGGACCATCCCTCGGGCCGCGCGCTCGACCTGATGATCCCGAAGTACAAGACGGCAGCGGGCAAGGCGCTCGGCAAGGAGGTCGCGCTGTGGGCCAAGGCCAACGCCAAGTCGCTCGGCATCAACTACGTGATCTGGGACCAGCACATCTGGAACATCCAGCGGGACAAGGAAGGCTGGCGCTACATGGCCAGCCGCGGCAGCGACTCCGCCAACCACAAGAACCACGTGCACATCACCGTCTTCGCCTGAGGCCTGGTTGCCGGCAATCGTCTTTGGCCCGTGGGCGCCAGCCGTACGCGATCCCCGCCTGACTTGCGGGCGTCCTTGGCCCGCGGGCGCGAAACGTACGTGGGTTGCGCTTGGTCCGTCATCATCTGTGGCTGCCGGCGCGAAACGTGCGCTCGCTACGCCCGACCCGCGATCGTCTTTTGGCCCGCGGGGGCCAGCCGTGCGCATCTCGCGCCGAGTCGGCCAGATCGCCGAAGGTTAGGTAGAGTCTGTTCGGTTCGACAGGTCCCCATCGTCTAGCGGCCTAGGACACCGCCCTTTCAAGGCGGCAGCGCGGGTTCGAATCCCGTTGGGGATACCATCGCAAGGCGCCTCGTGCCGCGCCTCACGGGTCACGTGACCAGGATGTTCACCTGGCGAAGAAGTCGACGCGATGACTGAGGCCGCAGGAGCGGGACCGTCGGCGGCCCGCCCAGCTCACACCACGGGACAAGGCCGTCCGAGGGTTTCAGATCCGCTCCAGGTGCTCACTCGAATACCAGTTGCTGCCGCCAGTGACCCAGCCGCTGACGGGCGGCTTCTTGACGGTGAACTTCCATCCTCGATCACGGACCACCGGTCGACCATTCTTGTCAGTGCTGATCGGTCCACCCGGAAACCGACGCGCCCGAAGTCCCGACTTCGCGGTGACCCTGACCGTGTCGTTCTCCTTGATGTCTGCCTTGTTGGCCGGATTGGGACGGAGCCTTGGCCACAGGTAGTCAGTGGAATACCAGCTCTTCCCGTCGGTTGCCCATCCATCCTTCACCGCCGTGACCTTGAAGGTGCGTCCGGGATTGAGATCAGCCCCTGTCTTGTTCCCGCCTGGCTTATTGCGGCCGAGTAGCGGCGCTGCTGCCGTGACGACGATCACCACGTCGCCGACGGCTACGCGGTTGGGGTTGGCCGCGATGGCTCGGACCGAGCCCGGAGCGAGCCAGGGCACACGAACCCCACCGATGTCCTCGGTCCAGCCTTCGTACCGCAAGCCCCAAGCCCTCTCCACCCAACCCAGATCGGTCTCACCGGTGCGACCGGCAACCTTGAAGTCGATGGTGCGGATACGACCGCCGCCGAGGCTGATAGCCGAGTGCCCATGGCCTTTGGAACCACCTGTCCACATGACATGGGCACCGGCTGGTGGATTCCTGTCACCAGCGTGGCGGTGCTGGGCGGCCTTCCACTGGCGAGTGGCGTCCGGGTACATGTGGGGCGAGCGGTACCACTCCTGTGACTGCCACAGGCACATGCCAGGTTCGTTGCGCGTCGTACCTCGAGCTCGCTCGATCAACTTCTCAGCCGACTGCACTAGAGTCATCGTCAACACCTTCCTCACTCACGTCGGGAACGCTGTAGTCGGAGTTCTGCTCGCCGCCTTCGGGTTCGGGCTGCGGAAACTCCGCTGGAACGTCGTCGTCGCTCATCACTTCTCCTCACGTTTGCGGGCACGTTCACACACCGGACCCACCCGAGACGTCCGTGATACAGAGCGCCGACAGCATCGCCAGACGGCTGTCTGCGCACTTGCCGTCGGTAACCGATGCGACTGTCAGACGGTCTTGGTCCAGACCGAGATGTGCTTGGTGCTGTCGGCAGTCAGCGGTGATCGATCCCAGTCTGCCCAGCGGTACGCCAGACGCATCCCGGCGATGCGGGCCATCAGGTCCATCTCAGCCGGCCAGGCATACCGGAACGGGATCCGGCGGAACCGTCCGACGCCGTCCGGCGACACCGTGACGTGGTTGGACGTGAACTCCTGGCTGACGACGTCGTACTGGTCGAAACCGACGTACCCGCCGCCACGGCGATCGGGAGCCACAGTGAAGGGCACGGTGTCCTGCCCCGGCGGCAGGCGTCGCAAGTCGGGCAACCCGACCTCGATCAGGAACAGCCCGCCAGGCCGCAGATGCGCTGCCGCATTGACGAACACGTCGACCTGACCGTCCTGAGTCGTCACATTGCTGATGGTGTTGAAGACCAGATACACCAGCGAGTACTCACCCGGCACCCGGGCCGAGGTCATATCGCCGATGGTGACCTCGACTGCAGCACCGCCAGGCTTGTCGGCAACGCGGGCCGCCGTGGCGCGGCTCAACTCGATGCCGCCCAGCGGCACACCTCGCTCCGCAAGCGGGGCCGCAATCCGACCGGTGCCAACCGCGAACTCCAGCACCGGACCACCGTCCGCCAGCTCTTCGAGCACACTCACCACGGGCTCGATGGTCTCGGGCGCATTCGCACCACCCGGATCGTCATACTCGGCGGCGACGCTCTCGGGAAACCAGCCATCGGCAGTGTCATCCTGCGGCTGCCCGGTCCGCGGCATGGGCGTCTCGTTGCCGTTCATCAGTACGACCCTACGACGCGACCACACCGGCTGCCTCCGGACTATCGGTGCCCCAGTTTCCCCGGCCACCGTCACCCCAATCAAGTCACCGTCAGACTTCAGGACCAAGACCCATGGCGGCGTGGGTCTGATCGACGGTGAACGCCGGCACCGGCAGGTCGAGTTGGTCGGGATGGGCTCGGATGCTGTCGAGCATCAGGTGCAGATAGCGGCGGTACAGCTCGGGTGAGACCTCGCGGGATCGCTCCGCAATGGCATTGAGCCCAACCTGGATGAAGACCAGGTCGGTCCCCTCGACGTCGTCACGCAGCACGCCGGCCTCCTTCGCACGGGCGGTGATGGCGTTGACCTTGGGCGCGATGACCGACCGGCTCCAGTCGTGTTGCTCGGTGCGGATCCGTCGGCCACTCAGGATCTGCGCGAGACCACGGTCCTTGGCCTGGAGGGCCATCACCTGTTCCAGATAGGTGGCCAGCGCCCGCCACGGATCCGAGTCGGCAAGCGCCTCGTCAGCAAGCCTGGAAATCTCCTCGACCTGGAGCCCGAACAGGGCGTCCATGATCTCGCCCTTGTTCGCGAAGCGACGATATGCGGTGCCGACGCCAACACCGGCGCGGGCAGCAATGTCGTGCAGGGTGACATCCAGGCCGCGCTCGGCGAACAGCTCTCGCGCCGCGATCAGCAATCGGCGTCGATTGGCTTCGGCGTCCTTCCGCAGAGTCCGATGCTCGCCATCACTCGGGTCGCGCGGCTGTGTGCTCACGAATCCAGCCTAACAAGAACTGGACAGTTCGTGTCCGGTTCGACTATGGTGAATATGTGGACACTAGATGTCCAGTTACTAGGCCGACCCCCACGCCCGACGAGAGAGACGAGCGACGTTGTCCACTAGCGCGACATCAGGTGCCAACCCCACGACCCCGAGCCCAGAGCGAGCTGCCTGGCCGGCGGTTTGGGCACTTGCCCTGGGCGTGGTGTCGCTGAACGCCTCGGAGATGCTGCCGATGAGCCTGCTCACGCCGATGGCCACCGATCTGGCGGTGACCGAAGGACTCGCCGGTCAAGCAGTGTCGGCCTCAGCCATCGTCGCCGTGCTGACCAGCCTGTTCATCGCTCCGGCGATCGGTGGCGCCGATCGCCGGCGGGTGCTGCTGGTGCTGACGCTCGCGCAGGTCGTCTCGAACCTCGGGGTCGCGTTGGCGCCGAGCTTCGCTCCGCTGATGGTTGCCCGACTGGCACTGGGCATCGCGGTGGGCGGCTTCTGGGGACTGTCAGCATCCCTCGCGCTGCGGCTGGTGCCCAAGCCGGACGTGCCGAAGGCGTTGTCGATCATCTTCGGTGGCGGCGCCGTCGCCGGTGTCGCCGCCGCTCCGCTGGGCGCCTTCCTCGGCGGCCAGATCGGCTGGCGCGGGGTGTTCCTCGGCGCCGCCGTCTTGGCAATGGTGGCGCTGGTCACTCAGGTGCTCACCTTGCCGTCGATGCCGGCGACCCGGACCACGCCTCTGTCCGGTCTGTGGCACACCCTGCGTCTCCCGCAGATCGCCCTCGGGATGCTCGCCGTGATGCTGATGTTCGGCGGCCGGCAGACCTTCGCCACCTATCTGCGCCCGTTCCTCGAGCAGGTCCCGCACTTCGGCGTGAACGGCGTATCGCTCACCTTGTTGGCGCTCGGCATCGCGAACTTCGTCGGCGCGACCACCGCGGCTCCGCTGCTGAAGCGCAATCTCCGCAGCACCCTCGCCGTGGTCGGCGCCACGCAGGGTCTGCTGGTAGCCAGCCTGCTGGTCCTCGGCACCTCGCAGATCGCGACCATCGCCGTCGTTGCTGGGTTCGGCTTCGCGGTCGGAATGACACCGGTGGGCTGGTCGACCTGGCTCACGCGCACCATTCCGGACAACGCAGAGAGCGGCGGCGGCATCCTGGTCGCCGCGATCCAGGGCTCCATGCTGGGGGGCGCCGTCCTCGGCGGTGCGGTCATCGATACCTACGGAGTGACCGGCATCCTCGTCGCCAGCTCCGCTCTCCTGTTGATCGCCAGTGCGCACACATTGGTCGCGCTCCGCCCCTCACGCACGTGACGGATCCCTGCCTCTCAATGGCGTCAAGAGGCCCGACACGCCGAGAGTGTGTCGTTGAGAGTCAAATTCCCATCACGAAGTAATTGGTGGATTTTGAGCACCAGGCCCCGATTGCGACCACTATTATTAGTCCTACTATTGTGAGTCTGGAGGCGATGGACGCAGTCGAGAGGTAGTCACGATGGCTAGAAGCAAGGTGCGCATCATGAACGCCGAAGTGGTCGATGGCGGCACGATCGACCTTGATCAGGAGGATGTACGCCTCGCTGATGGCACCCGCTTGACCGAGGGTCGCGCAGACGAGTTCGCGGAGGAGGTGCGTCGGGGAGTTGGTCGTCCGTCCTTGAGCGCTCCGGGCCGTCGCTCCCCACAGCTCCGACTCGCGATCCCCGAACAGACTCGCGACCAGCTCAAGGCACGCGCCGCCGCTGAACATAGAAGTGTCTCGGAAATCGCTCGCGAAGCTCTGGAGCGCTACTTGGCGTCATGAGCCCTGACGCATCGCACTGACCCGCCACGCACACGTCAACCGGCCGCGCCAGGTCGAACTACTCCGCCATCACCGGCGGGTGATCGCCGTCATGGTGATGAGCCGGGCCGGAGCGCATCAGCAAGGCGATCCCGGCGCCCACAAGGGTGATCATGCTGGTGACCTGGAACAGGTTCGTGATCGAGGTGGTGGTGATCTGCAGCGCGGTGAGCTTGAGGAACTGATACTGACCAAGGATCCCCAGGTGGGCGAGCTGCGGATCGCTCGCCGAGATCAGCCCATAGCGGTCCGCGGTCAGCTGCACTTGCTGGGAGGCGACCATCGCGGACAGTGCGGCGAGGCCGAGTCCGGCGGCCACCCGCTGGACCACGTTGTTGAACGCCGCACCGCTGTTGGTGAGCCGGTGGTCGAGGGCCGCGAGACCGCTGGTCTGAACCGACATCATGGCCAGGCCGAGTCCGAACGCGTTCACACACGTCCAGCCGATGATCTGTTCCTTGGTCGTGGTCAGGGTCAGCCCGGTCATCAGGTGATTGGCGAAGGCCACGATGAGCAGACCCGTGAACACCAGCCACCGCGGCCCCAGCTTGTCGTACAGCCGCCCGGAGATGGGCGCGATCAAGGCCATCAGCAGCGCTTGCGGCAACACCACCAGACCGGCATGCAGGGGCGGTAGGCCGAGCACCGACTGCAGATAGACGGGGATGTAGAACAAGGTGGAGAACATCCCGATGCTGATGATGGTGACGATCAGTAGCGAGTTGACGTACGGCCAGGTCCGGAACACCGCGAGATCCAGCAGCGGATGCTCTACCTCCAGTTCGATGACCACAAACAGCGCCAGGCAGAGCACTCCGCCGACGATCAGGCCCAGTGTCTTCGGGCTGGTCCAGCCCCAACCCGCACCTTCGGAGAAGGCCAGCAGGATCGCCACCAGCCCGGTCGCGATGGCGACGAAGCCGAACACGTCGAATTTGTACGTCGGCTGCTGGTGGAACTTCGGCAGCATCCACAGCGCCAGCAGCACGCCCAGGACGGCCACCGGAACATTGATGTAGAAGATCAGCCGCCAGTTCACGTACTCGACCAGATAGCCGCCCAAGGTGGGACCGAGCGCCGGTGCGGCGATGACCCCGATGCCGTAGATGCCCATCGCCGAGCCGATCCGGTTCCGCGGTACCAGGCGATAGATCATCGTCATGGTGATCACCGGCAGGATCCCGCCAGGCACCGCCTGGATGACCCGGAAGGCGATCAGGCTGTTGAGACTCCACGCCACCCCGCACAAGGCAGAGCCGGCGGCGAAGCCGATCAGCGAGTAGGTGTAGAGCCGGCCGAGACCGACTCGGTCGCCGAGCCAGGCGGTCGTCGGGACGATGACGCCGAGCACCAGGCTGTACGCGGTGCTGATCCACGCGACCCTGGCGGTGCTGCCGCCGAACTCGGTCTGGATGGTGGGTACGGCGACATTGACGATGCTGGTGTCGAGCACACACATGAACATGCCGACGACCAGCACCAGCAGCGGCCCGAGCCAGTGTTGGGTCTGGGTCGGATCCGCCGGTGGCGCGGCAGGTGCGGCAGGTGCGGAAGTCTCGGGAGACTTCGTCAGCTCAGCCACGGTGGATGCGCGCCGTCACGTTCATGCCGGGCGCCAGCGCCAACCCCTCCAGGTCGTCGATGGTGATCTTGACCGGGATCACCTGGGTGACCTTCTGGAAGTTGCCTGTCGTGTTCGACTGGCCGAACGGAGAGAACACCCCGGCGGCGCCGATCTTGATCTCGGCCACCTGCCCGGTCAACTGCGCATTCGGGAACGCGTCGACAGAGATCTTCACCGGGGCCCCGACGTGGACGTCGTTGATCTCGGTCTCATCAACTCGCGCCGTCACGAACACGTCCGACCCGTCGTACGCGATAGCGAGCTGGGTGCCGGCCGCCACGAAGGAGCCGGGTACGCCGTTGTTGACGGCGATGGTGCCGTCGGCGGGCGCCCGGACCACCAACTGGGGCTGGGAATACCCGTTCTGGATGGCGATTCGGCCGACCGGCTCGTTGGCGGCCACCTGGGTGCCCTGGGTGGCGTCCCAATCGATCAAGGTGCCCGCGGTCGGGGCGTTGATCGAGATCTGGTTGCCGTCGATCTGTGCGTTGTCGGTCGACACATAGCTGCGCGCATAGACCACGTAGTAGACGATGAAAACCACCGCGACGATCAGCGCGACGCCGCCGATCACGAAAAGCCGGATCTTGGTGGCCGGACGCATCGGCCGCTTGCCGTCCTCGCCCCCGGCAGCCGGGTCAGCACCGGACTCGGGCTTCTCCTGATCGGAGACGACCGGATGCTCAACCGTCGAATCGACATCGGTGGCCTCGGCGTCGCCCGTCGCCGTCGCGGTCGACTGCTCACTCATGCTCATGCTCCTTCGTCGCCGTACGCCGGCGCGCTCAGTTGGCCCCATCCGGCAACACGACGTGCTGGCCCTCGGTCAGTCCCGACTTCACCTCGGTGGTCTCGGCACCGACGGCGCCGGCCTGGAACAGCACCGTCTGCTGACTGCCGTCGCTGTTCAGCAGCACCACCGCACTTGAGCCACCCTGCTGGTGCACAGCCTGGTTCGGCACAGTGAGCACCTCGGAGCGCTTCCGGGTGATCACGGTGGCTCGAGCCGTCTGACCGTCCTTGAGTTTGCTGTTGGACTCATCCATGCCGATCGTGGCCAGGTAGCTGATCGCGCCCGCAGTCACCGTGCTGGAGGGCGACACCGAGATCACCGTCCCGGCCAGCTCGACCCCCGGCAGCGCGTCAGGCTGCACGGAGACTGACTGGCCCGGCTTGAGCCGTGCCGCGTCGGACTGCTCGAACGGCAGGACGAGCTGCACCTTGTCGATGTCGGACAAGACCATGAATTGCGTGCCGCCCGGACGGCTGGCGCCGGTCGCGCTGACCGCCGTACTCGAGCCGGGGATGGCGGCCTCCGAACCCGGGGCCAGGGCCGTGGTCCCGGTGCTGGGGGCGACGTACTCGCCCCTTCTGCCGTTGATCACCGTGATCGTGCCATCGGCCGGCGCCACCAGTTCGGTGTCGTCGACCGTCTTCTGCGCGGTGTCGACCGCGGCCTGCGCGGCATCTACCAACGCTTGCTGCTGGTCCAGGCTGTGCGGCCGGTCGGCAGCGCTGGCGTTCAGCCCGTTCTGCGCAGCTACCACCGCTTGTTGCGCGTTCTCGACCGCCAGCTTGCCGGATGCGGCATCGACCTTCTTCTTCTGCTGGGCGGCAACCAAGGCGGTCTTGTCGGCGACGACCTTCTGTTTGGCCGCCGTCACCGCGGCCTTCGCGGTCGGCACTGACGCGCAGGCAGTCGCATTGCTGGTGTTCGTCGGCGCCGCAAGCTGGCTGTTCAACTGCTGCAGCGTCTGCTGGGCCTGAGCAACCACCTCAGGGTCACTGGACTGCAGTTGTTGCATCGCCGTCTGCAGCAGTTTGGCGTTGGCTTTGGCAGCGGACGCAGCCGAAGCAGCCTGGCTGCACTGCGACTCCAGATCCGACAAGGCACCCCGCGCAGAGCTGAGTGCGTCCTCATCGGTGTTCAGTTGAACCTTGGTCCGATCGATGGCCCGCTGGTCGGCCTCGGCCCCCGCCGCGGCTTGCCCCTTGGTCGCACTGACGACATTGCGGGCCTGGTCGACGCTGCTCTGCGCCCCGGAGACCGTCGTCGCGTCGCTGATCCGACCCAGACCGGCCTGCTGCGCCGCCAGGTTGGCCTCGGCCTGCTCGAGCGCGCGCCGTGCGACGCGGGAGTCGATTTTGGCCAGCACCTGGCCCGCCTCGACATGATCGCCGACCTTGACCTTGACCGAGGTCAGCTTGCCGCCCGCTGCGAACCCGAGATTCTCACTCGTGACGGCGGCGAAGGAGCCGTTCGCCGACACCCCGGCGGTGACATCGCCCCGGGTGACAGTGGCCGTCTTGGCGGCAGCCGCCGTGTGACCATCGGCCGAGCAGGACGCCAATCCCACGAGCAGCGCGACCGACCCGGCCACAGCACCAACTCGGCGCAGCTGACCACGACGAACAGACATCGGAACTCCTCACGACCAACACCGGAGCAAGAGTCCGAACGCGGACGCCGCCCACCACCGGCGGGTCGGCGAAGCCTCAGCTCTCACCCATAACGCTACGGTCACCGTAGCGGTACGAGATCGTAGTCCTATCCTGTCGGGATCGGAAACGGAGGATCGTGACAACTCAACGTCAACCGACCCAGGGGCAACCAACTCGAGGGCAACCGGCTCAAGAGCAACCGGCTCAAGAGCAACCGGCTCAAGAGCAACCGGCTCAAGAGCAACCGAGCAGCGGCGTCCGCCGAGGTGAGGCGCGGCAGCGTACCGACGAGAAGATCGCGGCTGCCGTACGCCAGATCATGCGCACCTCCGGCCCGGACGCGGTCACCATGGAAGCCGTCAGCGCGCTGTCCGGGGTGGCCAAGACCACGCTCTACCGCCGCTACACCGATCGCTACGACCTGATGGTCAGAATCGCCGAACAGTTTCCCAAACCCAGAATGCCGATCCCCGAGGTGGTGACCGAGGAGAGTTTCACGACGCTGGTCAGCACCATCCGCGACACCGTCGCCAGGGAGGTCGGCTACGCCTCGGTCGGCCGGCTGCTGGCCAGCGACGAGACCTTCCTCAGCACTTGGCGAGACCGACTGATCCGGCCCAGGATCGGCGCCCTGCACGACTTCTTCCGCCGCGGCGTGTCAGAGGGCACCCTGCGGGAGGACGTGGACTATCAGCAGGTGATCGAGTTCATCTTCGGTGGCGCGGTGATGGGCGATGCCGTCCGTGGCGGACTCCCCGATGACTGGGCGACCTTGGCCGCCGCCACCCTCTGGCGATCCATCGCCGCGCGATGAAGGGCGTCAAACCGGGACTTGGCCGACGCGAGGACGGGCTTGCGTCAAATTGTGGTGGGTCCGCTGACAATGAAGGGCCTGACGCATGTCCTTCCTCGGGAGAGACACCAGTCTGCTGACAGAGACGCGCGCCAGACCTACGAGCCATCCCGTCTCATCTGCGGTCGTTTGTGGCCCACGGGCGCGAACCGTACGGCAGGCACGCCTCACCGCCGATCGTCTTTGGCCCGCGGGCGCCAGACGTGGCCGTGGAAGCCAACCGCTGCGCACGGCCCGGTTCGAAGCAACCAGAGGTCGCCACTCGATCTCATGCCTGTCATACTGACCTGGCCGGGCCTATTTGACCGCGCCGAAGAGCAGGCCACGCACCAGGGACTTCTGCGCCAGCCAGCCGGCGATGATCACCGGAAGACTGACCAAGGTGGCGACCGCAGCCACATGCGCGGTGTAGAGCTCGCCGAAACTGAGGAACTTCTGCAGGAACAGCGGGAGGGTGGACTTCGAGGTGGTCAGGTTCACCGCGTAGAAGTACTCGTTCCAGGAGAAGACCGCACACAACAGCGCCGTGGAGGCCAGACCCGGCCGGACCAGCGGCAGGATGATCGAGAACATCACCCGCCGGCCGGAGGCACCGTCGACCGAGGCTGCTTCCAGCACCTCGAAGGGGATCTCCTGCATGAAGGAGCGGATCATCCAGATCGCCAACGGCAGGTTCATGCCGATGTGCATGATGACCAGCACCGTGAGCGTGTTCAGCAGCCCGAGCGCTGACGCAACGACATAGACCGGGATGATGCCGGCGGCGATCGGCATCATCTTGGTGGAGATGAAGAAGAACAACGCATCCTGCGCCTTGTCGATCTGCCGGATGGACAACGCGTACGCGGCCGGCACGGCCAACACCAGGACGATCAGGGTGGAAAGGACGACCACCACGATCGAGTTGACCGCGTACGGGCCGACCCCGGCACTGATGGCCTCTGCATAGTTGGCCAGCGTCGGCGTGAAGATCAGCTTCGGACTGGGTGTGGCCGCATCGATCTCGGTCTGGAAGCTCTTCAAGACCATGTAGGCGATCGGGAAGAAGAGCACCAAGCTGCCGGCCCAACCACCGACGGCGATGCCAATGCTCTTGAGCTGCTTGGTAGTCATCGGCGTCCCTCCGCCTGGAAGATTCCGGACAGCAGGCGCAGCGCCGGGGAGACCAGCGCGATCGTCAACACCAGCGACACCACGCCCAGGGCGGAGGCGAAGCCGAAGTCGAACGCGTTGAACGCCTTCAGATAGATGTAGAAGGTGATGTTGGTGGTCGCATACGCCGGACCGCCCGCTGTCAGCAGAGCGATCTCGCCGAAGGTCTGGATCAGGTTCATCGCCAGCAGCAGCGAGGCCAGCTCGATGAATGGGCGCAGGTGCGGCAGCACGATGTAGCGGAATCGACTGAGCCAGCCGGCCCCGTCGACCTGGGCCGCCTCCAGCTGGTCCTGCGGCGCTCCCTGTAGCCCGGCCAGCATGATCAACAAGGCGAAGGGGCAGAACCGCCAGGTAAGCAGGATGATCAGCGCCACCAGCGGATAGTCACTCAGCCACGAGACCGACGGCAGTCCCAGAGTGCGGGAGACGAAGCCGAAGAACCCGAAGGTGGGGTCGAACATCGCCGAACGCCAAAACAGAGTGACGGCGACCGGCATCGCGAAGAACGGAGTGATCGCGAGTGTCCGGGCGAAGCCACGTCCCGGGAAGCTGTGATTCAGAGCCATGGCGACCAGCAGGCCGAACACGATGCAGGCGATCGTGGACACCCCGGTGATCAGCAGCGTGTTGAGGATCGACTTCCAGAAGATGGGGTCGGTGAACACATCGACGTAGTTGCGGCCCCAGTTGAACCCCTGCTCACCGCCCGCCAGCAGGTTCCAGCGGCGGAAGCTGTAGAAGATCGTCAGTACGAACGGGATCTGGGTCAGCACCAGGGTGAAGACCAGGGCCGGCAGCAGCGGTCCGCGGAGCCGCCATCGATCCGCTCTGCTCAGATCACCGCTCGGCGCCTGTTCGGCCGGTTCTGGCCGGGCTTTGGTGAGAGTGGACATCATCGATCCAATCCAAGGATGAGAATCCGCAGGAGTTGCGGAAAGCCAACGGGTGCGCCGGGCAGGAACCGCGGATCGCGGCAGCGAGTTCCCGCCCGGCACCTGTGGTGCAGGCTGGCTACTTGAGGTAGCCGGCGTCCTTCATCACCTGCGTGGTGTACTCCTGGCTCTTGTCCAGCGCGGCATCCACCGACTGCGTCCCGCTGATCGCACCAGCGATCTGCTGCGACACGTAGTCACCGATGTCGACGAACTCCGGGATCTGCACGTACTGCACACCGGTGTACGGGACCTGGTCGACCGTCGGCTGCTTCGGATTGGCCTTGGAGATCGACTGCAGGGTCAGATCGGCGTACGCCTCCGCGGCCTTCTTGTACTCAGGGATCTCGTACGTCGACTGCCGCGAGCCCGGCGGGATGGAGTCCCAACCGGCCTTCTCACCGGCGAGCTTGATGTACTCCTTGCTGGTCACCCAGGAGATGAACTTCCAAGCGGCGTCGGGGTTCTTCGAGCTCTTGGTGATGCCCAGACCCCACGACCACAGCCAGCCCGACGGCAGGTTCGCCGGCCCGGTCGGCGCCATCGCGAAACCGATGTTCTCGGCCACCTCCGGCTTGGCCTGGTCCAGCACCGAGCCGGCGAAGACGGTGTCGTCGTACCACATCGCCGACTTGCCCTGACTCATCCGCTGCAGGCAGCCCTCCCAGCCGTCCTTGGCGGCATCGGGCTGACCGTTCTTGCGGAGCAGGTCCACGTAGAACTGGACTGCGTGCTTGGTCTTCGGGTCGGTCAGCTGCGGGTTCCAGTCCATGTCGAACCAGCGCCCGCCGAAGGTGTTGATCACGGTGGTGATCGCGGCCAGGTTCTGTCCCCAGCCGGGCAGGCCACGCAGGCAGATGCCGGAGATGTCCTTGTCCTTGTCCTCCATCTTGGCCGCGGCGGCCGCGATCTCGTCCCAGGTCGGAGTCTCCGAGATCGTGACGCCGGCCTTCTTCGCCAGATCCTTGCGATAGAACAGGAACGACGACGAGCCGTAGAACGGCGCCCCGTAGAGCTTGCCGTCGGAGGAGACGATGTCGCGGATCGGCTGGAGCAGATCGGCCTGGTCCCACGCGGTGTCTTTGGCCACGTAGTCGTCGAGCGGCACCAACCACTGCTTCTGCGCCCAGATCGGCACCTCGTAGGAACCGATCATGGCGACGTCGAACTGACCCGAGTTGGTGGCCACATCCTTGGTGACCGCGGGCCGCAGATCGTTCTCAGGCAAGGTGGTGAACTTGACCTTGATCCCAGGGTTCTTGGCCTCGAAATCACTGATCAGTGACTCGGCGGTCTTCATCTGCGGGTTGGCGGCCAGCGCCACGTTGATCGTGACGTCGCCGCCACCGCTACCGGACGGTGCGCTCCCGTCGGTGGTGCACGCGGCCAGCGGCACCGCGGCCACGGCGACCGCAGCGGCAGTCGCGGTCAGCCGTAGGAGCCGGCGTCGTGGAATCGACAAGTGGTTCATTCGTACCCCTTCTTCGGGCCTGGAGGCATCCTGATTCCACCCGTACTGTACATACAAGCCATACTGGATGGACAAGAGAAGTATGTTGAGTGCCGTCGACGCCTGTCAATCCCAACCGGGCAGCACTGACAGTCCGTACCGAGAGGAACCCGATCATGCCTTTGGTCAGTGGACACGAGGTCATCGCCGAATGCACCTTCCGGCACCTGGTTGCCGGCGCGTTCAACACCACCAACATCGAGACCACGATGGGCATCGTCCGCGCCATCGAACGGGTTGGCGTCCCGACCTTCATCCAGTGCGCGCCGACCAATGCCGTGCTGTCCGGCTTCGAGTACATCCACGACATGGTCTCCAGACGCCTGGCCAGCTGCGACGTGCCGGTGGCATTGCATCTCGACCACGGCAAGACACTCCAAGCGGTCGAGGACGCCTTGGCCGCGAGGTTCACCTCGATCATGATCGACGCGTCCGAGCATCCGTACACCGAGAATGTCGAGACCTCAGCCCGAGCGCGGGTGATGTGTGGGCCGGACATCGCCTTGGAAGCTGAACTCGGCAGCATCGGCGGCAAGGAGGACGAGGTTGGGCCGGATCACGCCGACTCCACCGACCCGGCGCAAGTGAGCGAGTTCGTCGATGCGGTCGGTTGCGACATGCTCGCCGTATCGGTCGGCAACGTGCACGGCTATGCGCCGGACGCCCGGATCGACTTCGAGCTGCTGGGCGAGATCCAGGCGGCCTCCCCGGTGCCGTTGGTCATCCACGGCGGCTCCGGCCTGCCTGAGGAGCAGTTCGCCCGGCTGCACGAGTTCGGGGTGGTCAAGGTCAATGTCGCCAGCGACCTGCGCAACGCCATGATCCGTACATTCGGCGAGGCCTACATCGCAAATCCGGATGAGGTCTCGCTGATCCGCGTGTCCAAGAACGCGGTGAGCGCCATTGCCGATGTCGTGGAACGCCGCATCCGCATGTTCAACCCGAGCACCGGCTGAGCGGTTCGACCAGACTGAGCGGACTGAGAAGGCTGAGCAGGAACCAACGGAGGAGGGCTGCCCGAATGGGGATCCCCACGATCACGGTCGATGTCGGCACGACCGGCATCAAGCTGTGCCTCTTCGATGCCGAGGCTCAACTGCTCACCGCCGTACAACACCCGACACCGACGACCACCGATGGTGCCGGGGAGATCTACGACATCCCCGCCTTGCTCGGCGCCGTCAGAAGATTCATCCGAGAGCTGCCGTCCGTCCAACGGGACCTCGTCCAACGGATCGCCCTCACCGGCGTCGGTGAGTCCGGCGGGCTCGTCCGGTCCGACGTATCCCTGGCTTCGCCGATGATCCTCTGGCATGACCAACGCGGTGCTGGCTACCTCACTCGGTTGACACCCGAACAGCGCAGTCTGATCTATCGGGTGACCGGCCTCCCGGTGAGCGGCAACTATGGGCTGTCCAAGACGGCCTGGGCCATCGACCGGCTGCCCGACGGCGAGCGCCCGGGAGACGCCGTCGGCGGTCCCCAATGGCTGAACATCGCCGAATATCTGGCTGCCGTGCTGACCGGGGAACGCTGGTCCGAGCCGTCACTGGCCAGCCGGACCATGGCCTTGGACTTGTCCAGCCGGACCTGGTCGGACGAGATCTGCGCCTTGCTCGGGCTGGACGTCAACGCGTTCCCGGCCCTGCGTCCGGCCGGTGAAGGCGTCCTGGTCACCGCCCGGTTCGCCCGTGAGGTCGGGATCGACGCGGGCGTCAGGGTCCACGTCGCCGGTCACGACCATATGGTCGGCGCGATCGGCGCCGGCCTGCACCCAGGCGAGCTGCTGAACTCCACTGGCACCACCGAGGGTCTGCTGTTCCTGCAGGAGACCCCGAGCCTCGGCCCCCAGGCCGAGCGGGCGAAGCTGGCCAATGGCCTGGCCTGCGCGGGCTCCGACTACACGCTCTTTGCCTCCATCCCCACCGGGGGCTCCGCCTTCGCGACGCTGCAGAATCTGCTGGGCCTCGATGTGCAGCAGCTGACCGGCTGCCTGGCGGAACTGCACCGACAGTACGTGGGCGACCGACTCGGCCTGGCCGCTGTCCCGCTCGTGCTGCCGCAGTTTCGGGGCAGTCCCCCGCCGGCCAAGGATGCGTCGGCTCGTGGGCTCATCGCCGGCGTCGGCTCGCAGACCTCGGCGGCAGATATCGTGCTCGGCTGTTTCCTCGGCCTGGCGCTGGAGTTCCTCGACGTGCTGGAGTTGTTCGGCGTTCAGCCCGCTCAGATCAAGGTCATCGGGCCGGCCAGCAGGAACCCGCTCTGGTTGCAGCTCAAGGCCGATCTGCTGGGCATGCCGCTCGTGGTGTCACGCTTTCCCGAGGTCGTCTCACGGGGTGCGCAGGTGCTCGTCTCCGGCATGGCCGACGAGGCAGACCAGTGGGCGACGACCGACCCGTACGGTGTCGACGTCGACGCGACTCGGCACGACCGATTGGCCGAGTGGCGCTCCGGCATCCAGCAGCAGTGGGCGTATCTGAAGGGCTTTCCCTCGTGATCGCCCTGCCGACCGTCGGCTCGGCGCGGCAACCAGGGAGCGAACGATGACACTGGTTGCCGGAATCGACTCATCCACCCAGAGCTGCAAGGTGACGGTCCGCGAGCTCGCCACCGGCCGCGAAGTACGCCACGGCAAGGCGCGGCATCCGCTGCGTACCATCCTGCCCCCGGAGACGTGGTGGGAGGCCTTGCTCACCGCTGTGCAGCGCGTCGGCGGACTCGACGACGTAGCGGCGATCTCGGTGAGCGGGCAGCAGCACACCCCGATCTTTCTCGACGCCGCCGGGATGGTGGTGTGCGATTCTCCGCTGTGGAACGACACCAGCTCGCACGCCCACATGGTGGCTTTGAACGCCGAGCTCGGCAGAGAGGAATGGATCCTCCGCACCGGACTGCCGCTGACTCTGTCCGACACCGCGACCAAGCTGCGCTGGCTGCGCGACACCGGTCCCGAAGCCACCCGGCGGACCGCCGCGGTCGCAGTGGTGCACGATTGGCTGACCTGGCGCCTGAAGGGCTATGGCCCTGGACCCGGAAGCGCCGGGTCGGGAGGACTCGACGAGCTGACCACCGACCGGTCGGAGGCGAGCGGGACCGCCTATTGGTCAGGGGAGACGAACGACTACTGCCCGGACCTCTTCGAGCATGCCCTGGGCAAGTCAGCGATCCTGCCGAGAATCCTCGGCCCGCTCGATCGGTCCGGTGTCACCGGCTCCGGCATACCCGGAATCCCTGCCGGCATCCCGATCGGGGTCGGGAGCGGTGACAATGCCGCGGCCGCGCTGGCACTCGACATCACCGACGGCGAGGCGGTGATGTCGCTCGGCACCTCCGGGGTCGTCTATACCCGCTCGTCGGTGCCGGTCCACGATCTCAGCGGGTACGTCTGCAGCTACGCCGATGCGACCGGCCACCATCTGCCGCTGGTCGCGACGCTGAACGCGGCCCGCAATTTCGATGCCGGTGCCGGTCTGCTCGGCTGCACGTATGCCGAGTTGTCCGAGCTCGCGCTGCAGGCTCGCCCGGGTGCCGATGGCCTGACCCTGTTGCCCTTCTTCGAGGGCGAGCGGACACCAGACCTGCCCCATGCCCGGGGATCGCTCCATGACGCCTCGCTCGCGAACTTCACCCGGGTCAACTTCGCCCGGGCAGTGATCGAGGGGACCGTGGCCAGCCAGGTCGCGATGCTGGAAGCGCTGGCCGCCTGTGGTCTGCGCGTCGATCGGTTGCTGCTGATCGGCGGGGCCGCCGCCAGTGTCGCCGTGCAGACGGTCTTGACGCAGATGGTCGACGCACCGGTCGTCATCCCCGAGCTCGACGAATACGTCACCAAGGGCGCAGCCATGCAGGCGGCGTCGGCGCTCACCGGCGCTTTCCCGACCTGGAGCGTCGCATTCGAGCAGCTCCCGCGGCGCCCGCTCGAACGACAGATCGGTCAGCAGCACAAAGCGGCGATGGTTGCCCTCGGATACGACTGAGTATGTTTGGTCGCGCCGCGGTCATCGTCAGCCGCAGAGGAGGCAAGGCCCGTGCGCAGCACCAGGCGAGAACCGGTGGCGTGCGGCGTCGATATTGGCAGCACCAACGTCAAGGTGGTCACCATCGACCACGACGGTGCCGTCCGAGGACGGGCCGGGCGACCGACGCCGCGCGACGCGCAGGGACTCAGCATCGACGGATCAGTGCTGTTCGGCCTCGTCGAGGCACTGATCGGCGAGGTGTGCGCCGACGAATACGAGGTCCACGCGCTCTGTACCGTGGGGATCGGTGAGGACGGGTTGCTGCTGGATCCCCACCTCCGACCGCTGATCCAGGCCCTGGCCTGGTTCGATCCGCGCCGCCAGGCGATCCTGCACGAGCTGCGCTCACGGCTCGACGACGAGTCGTTCGATGTGGCCAGCGACGCGGCACGCACCATGGTCGGCTGGGCCTGGGCCCGCCGGCAGCCCGGCTTCGAATCAGCACACAGCTGGGTCGCGCTGGCCGATCTGCCTGCGGTGTTGTGGGCCGGTCGCAGCTTCCTCAGTGACACCCTGGCCTCCCGGACGGGCGCCTGGAGGGCGAGCAGCCGAGCCTGGGCAGGCAACCGGGTGACAGCCTCGCTCGGCTCCGGCGAACTGCTGCCGGTCGTGCTCCGAGCCGGCGACATCGTGGGCCCGGTGCGGTCGTCGGCCCTGCGGTCGGCCGGCGTGATCGCCGGTGACGCGCTCGTGATCGCCGGCGGGCATGACCACCCGGTCGGAGGCTGGGGCGTCGATCAGATGGTGCCCGGCGCAATCCTCGACTCGATGGGAACAGCCGAGGTCGTGGTCACTCAGTCGCCGCTGCCACCCCCCAGAGACAACCCTCGAGTCGACATCGCGCCGGGCATCCGGTCGACCGGAACCACGCTGCTGCGTGTCGTCGAGCTGGCGCGCAATGTCGCCTGGGCGGACCAGGACCCGGCCGTCGAACCGTGGATCCACGCCCTGCTCGACGGTACGGCACGCCCGGCAGCGGTGTTGGAAGCCGGCTACTTCCAACCCGGTCGTCGGGGTGGCACCCAACCCGCGTACCGGCCCGACGCCCCTCGCGATCCTCGGGCCCGGGCTTCGGCCGTGCTCGGGGCGCTTGCCTGTGCGGGTCGCGAATCGGTGACCGCCGTCGGTGGCAGTTCTCTCGACCCCAACGTGGTGCGACTGGCCGGAGGCTGGGCACGGTCGCCCGGCTGGGTGGAGATCAAGGAGTCCGTGAACGGCTATCGCGCAGTCCCCATCCCCGAACCCGAGGTCACCGCCGTCGGCGCGGCGCTGGTGGCCGCGACGGCTTGCGGCTGGGCACCTGATCCTGCCGCAGCGCTCGGCGGGGCCCCGGTGGTCGGTGTCTGTTGAGCAGGCCGGTGCCACGACAGGTCGGCAAGCCCGGGCTCGTCAGGTCGCGACGATGTTCAGCTCGAGTGGCACAGTCCCGGTGAGCACCCAGGTCTCGTAGTAGTCGAAGTAGCGGTCCTGCTGGTCCCAGGACAGGGAGCGGATGCGCAGCACGGGAGCACCAGGCCCGACCCCGAGATGGCGCGCGACCTCCTTCGGTGCTCGCATCGCATGAATGACTCGCCGCGCCCCGTTGATCACGAATCCAGCGTTGCGAAGGGTGCTGTTCAACGAGCCGGTGCCGTTGAGCACGTCTGGTGCCGCGGCCACCACGGCGCCGCTCTCACGCGGCAACCAGTTCGTGCTGAACAAGGCAGGTTTGCCATCGAGCGAGCGGGCGCGTTTGAGCGCAAAGGCCTGCTCGTCCGGCTGGAGCCCGAGCGCCTCGGCGGTATGCTGCGGCGGCACGAGATAGCCGGCCTCGATCACGGTCGTCTCGATCCCGGTACGCCCGTGGCGAATCTGCGACTCCAGAAATCCTTCCGTGTCCTGCACCAGCCAGCCTTGCGACGCGTCCGGGGTCGCGGCGAAGACGCCGCGCCGCGCGACCCGGCGGGCATAGCCTTCGGACTCCAGCTTCGACAGAGTCTGGCGCACCGTTGCTCGCGCGAGTCCGAATTCCCGGCCGAGCTCCAACTCACTCGGCAGCCGCTCACCAACGGGGAACTCGCCGCCGACGATGCGATCCTTGAGAATCCCGAACAACTGCTCGTAGTACGGGACCGGAGATGTCCGTTCGATCAATTGTGCCACCTGTCGCCTCCTTGCTGGCTGATGCTATCGCTACCGTCCATCCAGGCTTGACAGCCAGCATTGTCTGCACCGTCTAGACAGATTGTGTCGTCGAGAGATACCGTGCAGCCATCATGACCAGGACAATGCGAGCCGTGGTGGCTGACGGCCACGGCGGCGTCGACGTCCGCGACCTCCCCGTTCCGACTGCACACGAAGGGTGGGTCGTCCTCGCACCGGTCGGTACCGGCGTCTGCGGCACCGACTTGCACCTGGTCCATGGCGACTATCCGCACGGCCGGTTCCCGGTGGTGCCCGGCCACGAGTTCGCCGGCTACATCACCGAGGTCGGCCGAGGGGTGAGCGAGTTCGTCGAGGGCGACTATGTCGGCGTCAACCCGAACATCGCCTGCGGCACATGTGGGTCGTGCCGGCGCGGGGCGACCAATCTGTGCACGAAACTGATCCCGATCGGCGTCGCCATCGACGGCTCATGTGCGGAGTACGTGACGGTGCCCCGCCGGACCGTTCATCGTCTCGATCCCTCGATCATGCACCGCGCCGCTCCGCTGATCGAGCCTCTCGGCTGCGTACTGCACGCACTGGATCGGGTGCCGGATTGGCAGGACCACGAGATCGTCGTCTTCGGAGCCGGCTCGATCGGTCTGATGGCCGTCGCTCTGGCTCGGGCCGAGGGAGCAGCGGGCGTACGCATCGTCGAACCCAACCCGGCTCGTCGTCAGGCGGCCCTGGAGTTGGGCGCGATCGAGGGGGCCACCTCTGCCGGGGAGCTGGACCGGCAGGTGTTCGACATCGCCCTGGACGCCAGCGGCCATCCGGCAGCGATCGCGCAGGCGCTCGGCGCGCTCGGCCCCCGCGGCCGGCTCATCCAGATGGGCGTCGCCTCACCGACGGCCTCCGTCGCCTTGAGCCCGTACGAGGTGTTCGCGAAAGAGCTCACGATCATCGGATCGAACTCACTCGCCGACAAGTACGCCGAGGCTGCCGAGCGGATGGTCGAGCTGCAGAACGAGTTGGTCACTATGATCACCGCCACCTACCCGTTGGAGGACTACGCGCAGGCACTCATCGCGGCACAGAGCCCCGATCAGATCAAGGTCCAGATCATCTGAGGTCCCGAGTCGGGGTGGTCACGCTCCAGTTGCCATGCCGCGTTCCGTCACTCGACGGCGTGCGCCTGCAGCCAGGCATTCCACCGGGGAGTGTCGCGCTCGGCCAACACAGCCGCGTCATCGCCGTACAGGTACTGCCAGATCGAGACCCCGCACTGCTCCCCGGCACCTTCGCACGCGAGGATCGCGGTGCCCGGTGCCGGTGTCTCCAACAGCACGATCAGCCGACCGGGGCCGTGCTCGGCGACCCGACCGCTGAACGACGGCGCATCCGCATCATGGACCACGATCGCCTCCCCGACTGCCGGTGCGGCGGGGAGGCCGAGCCCTTCGATCAGCGTCGACCACGCTCGCTCGACCGACATCGGCCAGAGCGCCATCGGCAGCATGGAAGTCGCCGACCGACCGGCGAAGTGCGCCAGGTGGAGTTGCAGGTTGGCCAGGAACAGACCCCAGCCCTCGGACATCCCGTCGTACTGGTCGTCCCACGGTGTGCCCTCGACGAACCCGCTGTTCACCAACCGCACCACACAGGTGCCCTGATCGCGCGCTTCGACCAGCCACTCGAACGCCAGTCCGGGTACGCCTTCGCCGCCGTCGAACACGACCCGCTCCGGCGGTTCCCAGGCTGCGACCCGACCGGGAATGAGCATCTCCGGCCCGTCGCCGAACCGGTTGGTCATCGCTCCGCCGGTCTGCTCCTCGACCGTGGTCGGCACATACCAGGAGGAGACGCCGGGTCCGGTGGCGATCGCCGCCCACACCTCCTGCGGTGTGCCGACGACCTCGACACTCAGATCGATCACCCGCTCTCGGGGAGCAGCAGCCGAGTCGCCGGACGACGGCCCTAGCGGATCGGATCCTGTCGAATCTGACTCGGTCGGGCCTGATTCTGGGGACTTCGTCATCATTCCTCCTCGGGTGGCTTGGGGTAGGCGGCGACCAGGACACGATGCCAACGCCCCGTGGGCGATCCTTCGTCGTGGTACTTGGCGGCGAGCATACGGAGGCTTTCGGCGAGCTCCGCGGTGAAAGCGGCACGATCGGCGGGAGTCGCAAAGCGCAAATCGGTGTCCAGGGACAGCGTGGGCAGCTGCTTGCCGGCCCCGTCCGCGGCCCGCATCAGAGCCGCGACCTCCCGGACCACCCGGGCGGCGAGGGCAATCAGATAGCGCGCCGAAAGCCGGTCCATCCGGCGCGGATCGGCACCCAGCGTCCCGAGCACGGCCGGCGAGACCACATAGCCCCGGGCTGTGGCCCGAACGACTCGCTCGGTGAGTCCCCGGCGCTGTCGGGTGCCCACCTCGACGGCGAGACCTTGCGCCTCGAGCACTCGCAGGTGGTAGTTCACCTGTTGCCTGGTCAGCCCGATCGCCGCCGCGACGGTGGTCGCCGACCCGGACTCCTGAAGTGCCGACAGCACCAGCGCTCGCTTGGGATCGAGCAGCGCCGCGGCCACGACCGGATCGTCGATCACCGCAAGCTCTGCGTAAGCGACGGCTTCGGAAGTGGGCACAGCTGAACCGTACTAATTGACAAATCAGACTGTCAATAGCTCGAAAATGCTGCCCGCTCTCTCTATGGATGATGGAATCCCCGATGTCGGGGATTCCATCATCCATAAGTCGCAGGTCCCGCGATGTCCGCGGCCTACCAGACGGGGATGTGGCTCGCCCCGGACGCGAGGTCGGCGATGGGACCGGCCGGATAGGAGCCGTCCGGAGCCTTGTCGGTGCCCAGCAGGTCGACAGCCAACACGGCCAGGGTGCCGTCGGGCTCCTCGAACTCGGCGTCGACGAACCGGACCGGCGGCAGGTCCTCGCCACCGGTCACGGCCAGTCGAACGTCATCGAACCCGGCCGGCAATGTGGTCTCCAAGAACACCTGATCGCCGTCCTCGACGACCTCGACGGCGACGTCATCAACGATCACGGTCGCACCCAGCTCGGCCTCATATGCCCCGGCCCCCGGCGCATAGACGTTGTCGCGGATATAGACCGGCTGCTTCACGTCGGCGAACCGCTCGTGATCGCCGAGGGTCGGATCGTTCACCTGGGCGAGGTAGTCCTCTCGGGACGCCGGGTGACCGTCGTAGCCGGTGGTGCCGTAGCCGAGCGCCCCCCAGACCCGGGAGGTCGGGTGATAGGCAGCCGCGGGATCCCCGCCGAGGAAGATGTTGCCGATGTGCCGATCGTCACCACCGTGGATGGCGGCGTAGCCGGCAACCTGGGTGCTGTGCGGTCGATGGTAGGGCGTCGGGCGCTCCACGACGGGGGCCAGTGCCACCGTGCCGCAGACCAGGTTGTGCACGTACGCCCCGCCCTGGCTGAACACCTCCAGCGACGCCTTGGAGCCGAGGATGTTGTGCTCGACCAGATACGGCCCGTGGCTGACCTCGACGAACAGGTCGCGGTTGTTGGCATAGAGCAGGTTCCGCGACACCCGGGTGCCCTGGGTCTGCCAATCCAGCCAGATGCCGAGCGAGCAGTCGTGGATCCGGTTGTGCCGGATGGCCACGTCGATGGCGGCGTGCAGCTTGATGCCGGCGATCTCGTACCCGTAGAACTCGCGCTTGAGCGCGATGTTGTAGATGTGGTTGTCCTCGATGGTCGAGAACACACAGCCGAGGTGACCGACGATGCCGTTCTGGCCGCAGTCGTAGATGGTGTTGCGGCGGACGAGATGGGAGCCGATGTGGTCGCGGTCCCAGCCGAGCTGGCGGGCGGAGAACACCGACTCGAGCTGGTACTGGTAGCCGGGCTTGTCGCGTCGGATGGTCGCGAAGTTTTGTCCGGTGGAGTGTTCCTTGCCCAGGGAGATCGCGGAGCACTTCGCGTCGTGGATGACGTTGTCCTCGATGATCCAGCCCTTCGCCCAGTTCGGCCCGATCAGGCCCGGCTGGTCGGCGGTCGGCGGCGCCCAGGGAGTGGCCGCCTGGGCGAGCTCGAACCCCCGCACGGTGATGTAGTCGAGGTGGTGCACCAGCGGATAGAACACCGAGCGACGGACGTTGATCTCGACCAACTCGACATTGGGGTCGGTGCCGAAGAAGTTGGCCCAGATGATGGTCGCCTGATCCCCGACCTCGGCATACCAGACCCGCTGGGTCTGCTCGGGATCCCTGATGGGGTCCGTGATGCCGGTCCAGTTGTCGACGACCTCGGTACGCAACGGCGGATCCGCGACCTCGGCGATACTGGCGACCTCGAAGAAGCTGGCCCCGTTCAGATAGACATCGCCGAGATGCTTCTTCGGGGTCGACAGGTCGGCGTAGACGATCCAGTCCCCGTCGACCTCCTCCGCGTACGGGTTGAAGTCACCGAACAAGCTGTTGGGCACGCCGACCTGCCACACCCCGCTGCCGACGATCGCGCCGCCTCCAACCCCGCCGGCCACCGGAGTCCAGCCGGTGATTCGCTCGGAGCCCTTGATCACCACATGCTCACCGGGTGCGGCGGTGTAGGTGATGCGACGCAGGTTGCTGAGCCCGCCCCGCTGAGGTTGCACCCATTCGCGGTACTCACCGGCGTGGACGACGACGGTGTCGCCGGGTTGGGCGAGGGCGGAGGCCCGATTGATCGTCCGCAGCGGCCGATCGGCCGAACCGTCCTGCTGATCGGATCCAGCCAGGGCGACGTGCAGTTCTCGCATGAGGTGGGTTCGCTTTCGAGTCTTTGCTTCGGTAGACGAGTGGGATCGGTCAGCTGTCGGAGGTCGGGGTGAGCCAGCCGGCGGGGAAGTAGCCGAGGGACACCGCCTTGCCGAGATCCCAGCCGTCCAGGCCGGCTCCCCTGACCTGGAGCTTGTAGCTCCAGTAGAACCAGCCTTGGGTCACCGACCAGGCGTCCAGCTGCGCCTCGGTCAGCCGTCGGTAGTAGTCACGGCGGGTGGCCCGGTCCGCGGTGACGATCGCCCCGGCGGCGGTGTTCATGCACCACTCCCCCACGATCAGCGGGCTGTGTTGGGCAGCGGCTGCCAGCGCGGGCCGGAAATCGGTGTCGATGTAGCGCAGATAGCCGTCGACATCGGTGTCGCCGGCGGTCCAGGTGTGCACCATCAGATAGAGATGGGTGTCGAGCAGGTAGTTCTCGAAGCCCTCGTCGGCGAAGAAGCTGCCCCACTCGGCCAGCCGGAACCCATCGTGGAACACGATCGTCACGGCCGGGTCCGCGGCCCGGATCCGCCGGTACGCGTCGCGGTAGAACTGTCGGAGGAAGTCGCTCGGCACTCCTTCGGAGCCGACCGCGTCCTCCGGGTTCGCCGCGGGATAGCGAGACGGGATGTCCAGCGCGACCCACAGCTCCGGAGAGATCGGCTCGTTGACGATCTCGATCGCCCAGAACGCCTGGTGGCTGCGATAACGAAGAGTGAGGCGCTCGAGCAGGTCGAGCACGAACGCGACACCTTCTGGATCACGGTGCCAGCGGCACACCCCGCACAGTCCGCCGTTGTCGAACCCGTTCTGGCTGCCGGGCACGGTGTGCAGGTCCAGCATGACCTTCAATCCGTACTCCGCAGCCCACTCGAACGCGGCGTCCACATACTCGATGCAACCGACGAACGGCCCTACATCGCCGAACACGAAGTACGGCACCGGGATCCGCACCGCCTCGATGCCGAGCCCGGCGAGGTAGGCGAAGTCGCGTTCGGAGATGTAGCCGTTGCGATGGGTACGGAAGCGCTCAAGCTTCAGGGCAGGATCGAGCTGCTGGCAGAGCGCGGTCTCGTCCTCGGCCGTGGTGCCCTCGAACAGGCTCGGGCTCATCCACTTCTCCAGGACCAGCCAGTTGCCGAGGTTGACTCCCTTGATCATGACCTCTCCTCGTGTTCGACCCCGATGCCGGGGATTGACGCGGTGCCAGCCTCTCAGCAGACCCGCGCGCCGCCGCACGCCGGTCTGCCGAGGGGGTTCGGCCAACGGTTCGGCCATTTGCCGAAGCCTGCCGCAGGCCGCTGAGCAGCTGGCGACGACCGACCACGTACAGCACCAGGATCGGTAGCGTGGACAGCACCACGGCAGCAAGCACGGCCGGGATGTTCACGCTGTACTCACCCTGGAACGCCCACAGACCCAGCGGCATCACCCGCTTGTCCGGGCTCTGGGTCAAGATCAGCGGGAACAGGAACCCGTTCCACACGTTCAGGCCGTTGTAGATCCCGACGGTGACCACCGCCGGTCTGGTCAGCGGGAACGCCAGTCGCCAGGCCATCTGCCAGTCGGTGCAGCCTTCCAGCCGCATCGACTCGAACAGCTCCTTCGGCACGTCGCGGGGGAAGTTGCTCAAGATCAGCACCGTGAGCGGCAGCCCGAACGCGATCGAGGGGAGGATCAGCGCCCCCAAGGAGTCGTACATGTGGATCTTGGTGATGATCAGATAGATCGGGATGATCGTCGCCTGCAACGGGATGGCCAGGCCGAGGCCGGCTTCGATGACCTGCCCGTAGGCGGTGAAGGTGGGCGGGATCGGCAATGACAGCGGGTTCGAGCTGAAGTAGTCACCTTGGTTCTTGAAGGTGGTGATGACCACGTAGTAGATCGGCAGGATGATGATGTACATGTCCAGGGCGAGAATGCGGGTCGCATCGCCCGGTCCGCCGCCGGTCAGCACGAAGATCAGGTCGAAGTAGGTCAGCGAGCCGACCAGCATCAGAGTCGACGAGGTGATGATCGTGTACTTCAGCTGCGGGATGGTGATCGAGAAGAACTGCCGGATCCTCCACACGGTAGGTCGAAACATTTCGATATGTTTCGAAGAGATGGCCGGAAACTCACCGATAGATTTCGACGGCGTCAAAAGCGCAGATCTGGCCTCCAATCCAGAGATCTCCACCCTGGATGAACTACGAGGTAGGTCGTTCTGAGCGCGCGTTCTGCTACCGTTGTCGAAATCTTTCGACTAGGAGCATCGTCATAGCGCGCACCAGACCCACGCTCGCCGAGATAGCCTCCGCCGCAGGCGTCTCCGTCGCGACCGTCTCCAAGGTGTTGAACGAGCGCGAGGACGTCTCCGCCGAGACCCGGCGACGCGTCCAGAAACATCTACGCGAGGCCTCCTACCGTCCGGTGAACCGGGCGCCCCGGCACACCGGGCTGATCGAGGTCGCCGTCCCGGCCTGGCAGAACGCGTACATGGTCAGCGTCATCGACGGGATCAACACCGCCGCTCAGGCCGACGGCTACGAGCTGGTCATCGGGCCACAGCTCCATGGCGACGATGTCGACCTCGACCTCCAGCGGCTCCGCGCCACCAACCGAGCGGGCGCGATCCTGATCACCGTCGACGCCTCCCAGCCGTCGATCAAGAACGTCGTGGAAGCCGGGTTTCCCCTCGTGGTCGTCGATCCGGTCCGCGTCGGCGACACGAACTGCGTGACCATCGGCGCCACCAACTACGCCGGCGGAGTGACGGCCACCGAGCACCTCTTGGGGCTGGGACATCGGCGGATCGCGCATGCCGGTGGTCTGATCAGCGGCGATATCGGCAAGGCCCGGCTGGCCGGCTACCTGTCGGCGCTGCGCGCCAGCGGGGCGCCGATCGACGATTCGATGATCACCCACTGCGAGTTCAACTACGACGCGGGCCGCGCCATCGCACCGCTGCTGCTCGACCGCGCCGACCGGCCGACCGCGGTCTTCGCCGCCGGCGACGAGATCGCCCAGGGCCTGATGGAGGAGGCTCGCCGCCGCTCCATCCGCGTGCCGCAGGAGCTCAGCGTGATCGGTTTCGACGACAGCTTCATGGCGAGCCGGACAACTCCCCCATTGACCACCATCGCCCAGCCCCTGGTCGAGATGGGCCAGGTCGCCACCCGCTCGCTGACCCAGCTGATCAACAACTCGATGGTCGGCACCCGCCACATCGAGCTGGCCACCCGCCTGGTCATCCGGGACTCGACCGCCCCACTCAGCGAGACCTAGATCGCGATGAGCGACAGCTTCGTCAAGACACATCCGTCCGGTCCCGACGCCTACCTGGTCGAGGCCGCCGGGCTCGCCTGGCTCGCGGCGGCGGGGCCGACCGCGGCGCGGATCGTGGAGGTTCGCGAGGTGAACCCGGCGCGTCTCGTCCTGCAGCGGCTGACGCCTGCCGCGCCGGGGCGGCGGGCAGCGAGGGAGTTCGGCGTGGCACTCGCGGCCACACATGCCGCCGGCGCACCAACCTACGGCTGCCCACCGGATGGCTGGAGCGGTGACGGCTACATCGGCACCCAGCCGATGAGCTTGCGGCCCACCTCGACCTGGGGCCGGTTCTATGCCGAGCAGCGGCTGCTGCCGTACGCCGAGGCCGCGTACCGGATCGGCAATCTCAGCACCGCCGCGCGGCAGTTGATCGACCGGCTCGCCCAACGGCTCATGGACGGGGTGTACGACGATGACCGGCTACCGGCCCGGATCCACGGCGATCTGTGGGCCGGCAACGTGATCTTCACCGAGCGCGGCGTCGTGCTGATCGACCCGGCGGCCCACGGCGGCCACGGCCTCACCGATCTGGCGATGTTGCACCTGTTCGGGGCGCCGGAGCTACGCACGATCACCGACGCGTACGCCACCGCGGCCCGGCTGCCCAGCGGGTGGCGGGAGCTGATCGGCTTACACCAGCTCCATCCGCTGCTCGTCCATGCCGTGACGCACGGCTCCGGCTACGGGGCTGAGGCAGCTGCAGTCGCAGCCCGCTATCGCTGACACCCCAAAATGGGCCAAGCCGGCTGGAGACGTCATCGTCTCCAGCCGGCTCACCAGCGACCGGGTCCGCCCGTCACGGGCGGAGAGCTGACCTCAGGGGCGAGGCGCCTTCTTCTCGACGAAGCTCTTCACCTTCGCCAACTCCCGCTTGCCGTCGACCGAATGCGCGTAGGTGCGATCCCAGTTGATCGGCACCACGGTGATGTGATTCTTGTCGATGACCCAGACCTTGTCGGCATCCGGGCGGGTCACCTCACAGGTCGGCAGACCGCTGCACAGCTTGATGGCGACGGCGTAGCTGCCATCCGGCTGCCGCGTGTAGTAATGGAACGCAAACATCCCGTCGCTGATGCTCGCCCAGACCGCCTTCTTGGCCTTCTTGTCGTCATCGATGTTGGGGTAGTTCACGTTCAGGGCGAACTTGCTCTGCTTGAGCAGACCCTCGGACCGCAGCCCGATCAGGAATCGAGCGCCCCACTCGGCAGTCGCAGCGTAGTTGCTGTCCGGGAAGACGCCGGCGGCATTGCTCGCGGAGCTGAAGGCGACGGCCGGAATGTCATCCTCGATAGCTGCGATCGTGGCACCCACGGTGCCGGAGTCGGTGACGGAGTTGGCCACGTTGTTGCCGGAGTTGCTGCCACTCACGACGAGATCCGGCTCGCCCTCCCAGTTGGCCAGATCATGCAGTCCGCCGCGGGTGGCGAACTTGACGGTGTCGGAAGGCGTCGCGCCAGGGCTGGTGGCACTGCACGGGGCGATGTCGACACAAAGGCCGAAGACCAAGCCCTTGGATGGTGCGTCCTTGCAGTCGTTCACGTACTTCGCGCCGAGCTCCTTGGTGCCCACCTGCATGGTGCCGCTGTTGGTGACCGCGGTGCCACGACCGCTCTGCACCGACCAGGGCGCGATCACCACGACATCGGCGCCGACCGCGCAGAGCGCCTTGCGGATCTCGTACAGACCGCGGCCGTCGGACTGGTTCGGGCGCGCATCTTGCATGGAGTCGTCGTTGGTCAACAAGATCTTCAGTCCGCGCAGCGATTGGTGCTTGGAGGTGTGCGCGGTGGCACTGACCGCACCGCCGACCAGGGCGGCGGTCAGGATGAGTACGGCGGCGATTCTGGCGAATCGACGTCGATGGGGAGACAGCGGCACGTCATCGTCCTTACTGTTGGGCAGCTCAGGACTGCGATGGGGGATTTGGGTGTGACGTTATATCCCGGGCCCTCAGCGCTGCTGGCCGGCCCACTCCGCCGCAACCCGGTCGAGCGAGTCGTGGTCGAGACTCAGATTGAGGTTGGCCAGGGCGTTCATCGGGAAGTTCCCGATGACCTCGAGCAGCCCTTCCTGCATCCCTGCGCCCGGTTGGCCGGCAGCCACCTCTCGCTCCACCAGCTGACGGCCGGCAGGATCAGCCAGCCACTCTTGCAAGGTCGAGTCCCGGGTGAGCGGGGGCAGCAGCGTGGCGGCCTCGACAGTGACCGACTGGCTCAGCGCCAGGTCGCGAGAACTCGAACCCACGGAGATCTCGAAATCACCGGCCTCCACGACCCACCGCCGATACCGCGGCGACCAGTAGGAGAAGGCTCGCTGGTCCAACTCGATGCTGACCTGGACCGCGCCGCCTGCGGGGACAGCCACCTTGGCGAACCCCTTCAGCTCCTGGACCGGCCGGGCGACGGTGGAGACGACGTCCTGCACGTAGACCTGGACGACCTCCGAGCCGTCCACGTCCCCGGTGTTGGTGACGGTTACCTCGACGGTGGCGCCGAGCGTCTCGTCAGCCACCGACCCGCGCATCCTGACCTTGATATCGGACAGCTCGAAGCTGGTGTAGGACAGTCCGAAGCCGAACGGGAACGCGACATCCAGGTGCTGTCTGTCGTATCCGCGGTAGCCGATGAAGATCCCCTCGCCGTAGCGCACAGACTGCTCTTCGCCGGGGAAGTTCAGGTATGAGGAGTTGTCCTCCAGCCGGTTCGGAATCGTCTCGGCCAACCGGCCGGACGGGTTGACCGCGCCGGTCAGGACGTCGACGATGCCGCCACCGGCGGCTTGGCCACCCAGCCATGCCTCGGCCAGGGCCGACGCCCTGGGCAGCACATCGCCGAGGACGACCGTCGAGCCGTTGGCCAGCACCACGACCACATTCGGGTTGGCCTCGGCCACTGCCGCCAACGCCGTCAGCTGGTTATCCGGCAGGTTCAGGTGAGTCCGATCGAAGCCCTCGGACTCCTCGGCCGCCGGCAACCCGATCAGCATCACGACGATGTCGGCTGCGGCGGCCACCTGCTCCGCCTCGACCAACAGCACCGCATCGTTCGAGGTGTCACCGACCCCGTAGGCCGCCGCGAACGGCAGCTCGCCGTAGACGGTCTGCAACTCCTCCAGCACGGTGTCCAGCCGGGTCGGCACGACCTGCGAGGACCCCGCACCCTGATACCGCGGTGTCCGGGCGAACTCGCCGATCACGGCAATGTTCGCCTCGACCGTGAGCGGCAACAGGCCATCGTTCTTCAACAGCACCACCGACTCCGCCGCGGCCTGCCGGGCCAGGGCGTGGTGGGCATCGATGTCGAACGACTCGTCCAGTTCGAGAGCGTGCATGCCCTTGGCGACCAGCTCCAGGACGGTCCGCACCCGAGCGTCGAGCACGTCCACACTCAACTCTCCCGACTCGACCGCGGCAACGATCGCGGCCTCGCTACGTCCCTTGCTCGGGGGCATCTCGAGGTCGCAGCCGGCCTGGACGGCCGGCACCGGGTGATAGACCGCGCCCCAGTCAGAGACGACCAGCCCCTCGAAGCCGAACTCCTCGCGGAGCACCGTGTCGAGCAGCCAGGTGTTCTCCGAGGCCGAGGTGCCGTTCACCTTGTTGTAGGAGCACATGATCGTCCACGGCTGGGACTTCTCGACCACCCGTGCGAACGCGGGGAAGTAGATCTCCCGCAGCGTCCGCTCATCAACCTGGGAATCGCACCGGAGCCGGTCGGTCTCCTGATTGTTGGCGGCCCAGTGCTTGACCGAGGTGCCGACGCCACAGGACTGGATGCCGTCCACGATCCCGACCGCGAGTTCGCCGGCCAGGTACGGATCCTCCGAGAAGTACTCGAAATTTCGTCCGCACAACGGTGAGCGCTTCATGTTGATGCCCGAACCGAGGATCACCGACAGGTTGCAGGCACGAGCCTCTTGGGCCAGCGCCTGCCCGATGCGGTGCAGCAACTCGGGATTCCAGGCCGAGGCGATCGCCGAGGCCGTCGGGAAACACGTCGCCGGAAGCGAGCTGCCCAAGCCGACGTGGTCGCCGCCGCCGGGCGGCTGGGCCCGCAAGCCATGGGGTCCGTCGGACACCATGATCGCCGGGATACCGAGCCGCTCGACCGGCTGAGTGAACCAGAAGCCCGAGCCACTGACCAGACTCGCCTTCTCGGCGAGCGTGAGCTCGCCGAGAAGGCGGGGGATGTCGAGTCCGACAGCCACCTGCTATCTGACCTTCTTGATCGGGAAGATGACCGCGGCTCCGAGTAAGGCTGCGGCTCCGGCGACATACAGGGGTAGGCCGAAGTTCGGGTAGGTGCCGACGTAGACCAGAATGCCGGCGATCATCGGGGCAAAGGTCTGCGGGATCGCGTTGGCGATGTTGAACACACCCAGGTCCTTGCCCGAATCATCCGGGTTCGGCAGCACATCGACCACCAGCGCCAGGTCGACCCCGACATAGACACCGTAGGCGGCACCCATCACAGCCTCCAGGATGTAGTACTGCGAGACCGAGCCGATATGCACCAACGCCACCGTGCAGATCGCGAACGCTGCCGTCGAGGTCCACACGAAGATCTTCCGCTTGCCGAGCTTGTCCGACAGCTTCCCAGCCGCCCAGGCGGTCGCGACCAACGCGATCGTGTAGATCAACACGCTGGTTGAGATCACACTCGCGACCTGAGTCTCCGGCACCTCCAGGTGGATCTGGATGTAGAAGAACCGGAACGTGGTGAACACGAAACTGGCAAAGGTGATCAAGAACCGTGACCACCACGCCAACGCATAGTCCGGATACTTCGTCGGCGACACCCAGAACGTCTGCACCGTCTCCGCGAAGCTCATCTTCGGCGGCTTCACCGGCAACACCTTGTCCGGCAGGATCACCGCGAAGATCACCATCACCACGATCGCCAGCAGCGACGGGCCGACGAACATCACCAACATGTTCGTCTGGAACCACTCCGCCACATAGGTGCCGCCCAGGATGCCCACGTTCTGCGCGATGCCCAACGCCGCGGTGATGCTGCCACGCTGGAACTTCGGCACCTGATCAGCGATCGTGGCGATGAACGGCGCCAGCGTCATGTTCGCGCCCAACTGCGCCAACGCCCAGCCGACCGTCGCTGTCGCCAAGTTCGGCGCCAACGCCATGATCACGAACGCGACCGTCATGATGACCGTGCCCAGGACGATCCAGATCCGCCGCCGACCCCACTTCGACGTGGTCCGGTCCGACACTTTGCCGAACACCACGTTCGCCACCGTCGCGAAGAACGCGCCGACACCACCGAGCACCGCCGCCGCTGCGATCGCGCCGTCCTCCGGGATCGAGCCCCGATGCACCAGATCGTTGATCTTCAATCCGATGCCGACAATCGCCGGCCCCAGCAACGCGATGAAGAAGAACAGCTGGGCCGCGATCAACCAGCCCACATATTTGCCCGGCGCCTTCTCCGTCGGCTCACTGAACCAGTGATGCTCATGCGGATTCGTGATCGTCCCCGATCCGGATCCGTCCCCTGGGACGCTGCTCCCTGAGCTACTCATCCGACCAACCTCCTTTGGGTGGTTCTCAAGCTATTTTTAAGTGACCCGAGTCAGTGAACCGCATCAGGCCTCTCGCATAGGCTGCTGCTCTCAGGAACAGGTGTCAATCGACAGGCGGGGGGATTCCGAAAATGGAAGACTCTGAGACCCGCAGCAGCCGGGCTGCAGCTCCCCCGGCACCGGCACCGGCACTGACACCGAGCAAGGTGCCGGCACGCAAGGTGACGGCCAAGGATGTCGCGCGTGCGGCTGGTGTATCAGCGACGACCGTGAGCTACGTGCTGAACAACCGGGCACACCAATCCATCCCCGAAAGCACTCGTCGTCGAGTGCTGGAGGCCGCAGGACGGCTCGGCTACGCCCCGTCGGCCGCCGCCCGTGCGCTCGCGACCGGCCGGAGCAACCTGGTGCTCGGGCTGGTCTCCGACTGGCCGGTCGGCGACAACATGGGCCAGCTCTTTCGTCGGCTCACGCCGGCCTTCGCCGCGCGCGGCCATCCATTCGTGACCCACACCACCGACCCCGGTGACCACGGCGGCGCCGGCACCGACCTGTTGTGGCGATCGATCACGCCGGCCGCCGTGGTCGTGTTCGACGACATCGATGACGCTCAGCTGGCGGCGATGCACGCGGTCGGCATCCAGGCGACCGTTCTCGCGTTCACGGCAAGTGGCACTGGCCGTGGTGAGTTGGAGCGCGTCGATCGGGAGGTAGGACAGCTCCAGGTCCAGCATCTGGTCGCTCGCGGACACCGCCAGTTGGGCTACGCGTGGCCGGACGATCCACGACTGGAGGCCTTTGCCCGGCCCCGGCTGGCCGGTGTCGAGCTGGCCTGCCGGCAGGCTGACCTGCCGGCACCCGATGTCCGGACGGTCGCGGTCCGCGGAGATGATGCCCGAGCGGCGGTCGCCGCGTGGCGCGAGACCGCGCCTGCCGTCACCGGCGTGTGCGCCTACAACGATGCCACCGCATTCGCCATCCTGCGGGGGATGCGGCGGCTCGAGCTGTCCGCGCCCATCGATCTCGCGGTCATCGGGGTCGATGACGTGCCCACCTCGGCACTGGCCGAGCCACCTCTGACCACGGTGAACTATGACCGCAGCGAGCTGGCCGAACGACTGGCAACAGCGGTCGATTCCGCCATCACGACCGGCAGCTACACGTCAGCCGTCTTCGACGGTCTGGTCACGCTGATCGAGCGCTCGACCACCTGAGTGACCGGCACGATCAGCGGAGCGACCAGCCAGATTTCTCGATTCGAACCATCGGCTGACCTGCGCTATAGTTTCGCGGGCGCCCCGATGAGGAGTGCACACCAAGGCCCCGTGGCGCAGTTGGTTAGCGCGCCGCCCTGTCACGGCGGAGGTCGCGGGTTCGAGTCCCGTCGGGGTCGCGGAAGCGGTGATCGCATCGTGTGGTCACCGCTTTGGTGTCCGGTCTGTCCGCAGACCGGGGTTTGGCCAGGTAGCTCAGCTGGTAGCAGCGTTCGCCTGAAAAGTGAAAGGTCGCCGGTTCGACCCCGGCCCTGGCCACCCAAAAGCTCGTTGTTCAAACTGCCACCATGGCGGGTTTGAAGCGTAGATTCCGGTGTCTGCCCTTGGCGAGTCTGGGCGGGCTCGCGATAGGCCTGGATTGGACCTAGAGAAGTGATATATCAGCCTCGGCCCCTGCCCTAACTGGTGTGAGGTGAGTGTCGGCAGGCTGGTCGGGGCGGGTTTCTGTCAGCAGACTGGTGCCTCACCGCACGACTCGATCCCGCGGGGCCGATTCGGAGCTGGTATCGAGCGGCGACTCCAGACTGCTGCGCGGCTGAAGCAGCCAATACACGCCACTCGATTTCAGGCCCGCTACCGAGAGGCGACCTCTGGATGCTTCACGGCGCTTAAAGCAACCAATCCTCGCCTCTCAGCGAAGGAGGCGATATCGAGTGGCGACTTGTGGCTGCTTCGACGCGACAACCCGTCGGAATTTCCGACGGGGTTCGTACCGAAGGCGCCCGGGCGGGGCCGCTGGCCATGGGACGCCCTTCTACGACGGGGAAATCAGCGCGTGGAGCGGTCTCGGGGGTTTGAGAAGCACCCATGGAGGTCCATCACAGAACACCGGCCACATCGCCGATGTCGGCGGTGTGGCTATCGGCTGTCACTCGTCCTTCAGCGCCTTGAGCCTCGGAGTCGGAGCCCCGTCGCCGATGATGACGCCGGACTTGCCCAGCCCGGAATAGCGCACCGCGAGGTTGACCAGCGTCTGGATGCGGTTACGGCTGCCCAACAGGAACATGACATGCAGCGCGATCCAGCCGAGCCAGGCGACCAGCCCGGTCAGCTTCAGTCCGTTGGGCAGCTCTACCACCGCATCGGCCCGGCCGATGGTCGCCATCGTGCCCTTGTCGTAGTACTCGAACGGCTGCGTGGGCTGGCCCAGATGAATCCGGGCGATCTGCTCGGCAGCGTGCTTGCCGGTCTGCAGCGCCGGCTGCGCGAGCTGCGGCAACGGATTCTCGACGATGATGCTCGCGTCGCCGATCGCGAACACCCGGTCGTCGTTGATCGTGCGCAGATCGGGATGCACCTCGATCCGACCGCCCCTGCCGATCGGCAGCCCCCAGTCACGCAGCATCGGATAACCGGCGATGCCGGCGGCCCAGATGACCAGATCGCACGACATGGTCTGGCCATTGTCGAAGTCCACCCGATCGGGGTGCACCGCCGAGATCGCGGTCTTGAGCCGGACGTCGACGCCTCGCTTGACCAGCTCCCGCAGTGTGTAGCGGCGCAGCTTGTCGTCGAACGGGGCGAGCAGCACCGGACCCATCTCGACCAGGACGATGCGCACCAAGGCCGGGTTGAGCTCGGGCCAGACGTTCGGCACGGCGTGGCTCTTCAGCTCGGCCAGCTGACCGGCGATCTCCACACCGGTGGCACCGCCGCCGACCACCACGACGGTGAAGCCGCCGGTGTGCTCCTCCGACATGCCGGCGATGGTCTCGATCCCACCGAAGATCATGTCTCGCACCCGCAGCGCCTCGGCGCGGGTGTACATCGACATACTGTTCTCCGCCGCGCCGGGGATGCCGAAGTGATTGGTGGTGATGCCGTTCGCCACGACGAGATAGTCGTAGTCGATGTGCACCCCGTCCTCGCAGAGCACCTGGCGCTGCTCGTGGTCGATACCGATCGCGGTGGTCCGCCGGAAGTGAACGTTGTCGTAGCGGGCGCTGAAATAGCGCAGCGAATAGGTGACATCGCCGGGGTTCAGACCACCGGTGGCGACCTGATAGAGCAGCGGATGGAAGGTGTTGTACGGATGCCGGTCGATCAGCGTAACCCGGAATCCCTCCTTCGCGAGTGCTGTGGTGGCGGACAGCCCACCGAAGCCGCCGCCGATGACCACTACGTGAGGCATCTCAGTCACCGCCCCATTGAAGCAGTGCCTACCCTAACCGGGCAATGCGCCGACCGCGGGCGCGAGACTGGCACCCAGCACGTACGCACCGGACCAGCGGACCACCTCGTCGAGGGCCTGCTCACGGACGTCTCGGCGGGACAGGAACAAGTCGTGCAGACCGTCGGCGAATCTGACGATCGTCACGTGCCGGCCGAGCCTTGTGGCGCGACGGGCTATCTGCTCGACATCGAGCACCGCGTCCGCTGCATGCAGTCCCTGATGCCATTTGCGCGCGAAGTCCGACTTCGCCGACGTCATCACCAGCACCGGCACCTGCAGCCCCAGACCTGCAGCGACCTTCTGGTGGCCCTGCAGCACCGCACGCAGCCAGCCGACCCGAATGGCAGGTGACGGGCTGGTCTTCAGCTCGAGATCGTAGTCCCACTCCCCCTCCAGCGAGGCGTGGATCGTCCGGGCGTAGAAGCCGGTGTCCGGCAGCGGCAGCACAGTGGTCGGGCGATTCCCGCCGAGAGCATCGATCACCGGACCACCCAGTGCCCGCACCATCGCCGAGCCCTGGAGGTCCAGCCACGGGGAGTTGAGGATCACACCTCGGGCCTGTCCCGGATGAGCGGCTGCCCACAATGTCGCGGTGAGTCCGCCGGTGGAGTGACCCAGCAAGGTGATGTGCTCATGCTCAGCCGAGATGAGGTCCCAGGCTGCGCCGATCTCGGCGTCGTACTCGGTCAGGTCCGTGATGAAGCCCTTCAGCTGCCCCAGGCGCAGGCTGCGGCCGTAGCGTCGCAGGTCGAGGGCGTAGAACGCGAAGCCTGCAGCAGAGAGCGCGTCGGCCAGGTGGGCCTGGAAGAAGTAGTCGTTCCAACCGTGGAGGTAGAGCACCGCGTGCTCGGACAGCTCTCCCCCGGCCCGGCGAACCAGGGTCGCCACCATCTCGACATCGTCCGGCTCGCCTTGCGCCCGGGCAGCATCGGGCAGCGGGATCTCCAGTGCCTCATACCCCGGCAGGAGGTCGGCCTCCCAGCGGCTCCCTGGTCGCGCACTCATGAGACAAGAGTGCCGCGTGCTCGGGTCAGCGACCGCATCACGTGAGCTGCCTCACTTGATCAGCCTCACTTGATCAGGCGCCAGTTGACCGGGTACCTGTACTGCTCGCCCTTGTTGGTCGCGATCGCCGCCAGGATGCACAGCACCAGGGCCGCGATCCACAACAGCCCCATCAAGACCCCGCCGATGGTGGCAAGAAGCAAGATCGAACTGATCAACTGCGCGATCCCGTAGAGGATCGAGAAGTTGAGCGCCTCGGCCGTCGCCGCCCGCAGCCACGGATCGCGATCCTTGAACAGCAGGTACGTGATCAGCGGCCCCACGAAGCCGAAGAACGGGATCGAGATGTTGGTCAGGGTCGCCCACATCCGCTCGTCGCTGGGCGACAGCGGCCCCTGCGGCGGGTAGGCCTGCGGCGGGTACGGCTGTTGGGGCTGTTGCGGATAGCCCTGTTGCGGGTAGGGCTGTTGCGGATAGCCCTGTTGCGAGTAGGCCTGTGGTGGGTAGCTCTGTGGCGGGTACGGCTGCTGCGGAGGCTGGTCGGGTTGACCCGGCTGCTGGCCGTAGCCGCCCGGCGGCGGATAACCCTGCTGACCGTAGCCGGGCTGACCACCACCGGGTCCGGCAGGTGATTGCCCGTACGGGTGGTTCTCGGGGTCGGGTGCCGAGGGAGGGAACTGACTCATGCCAACAAGGCTATGCGCCGCCGAAAGGCAGACCGAGTGTGGCCCGAGGTCAGATCGCACCGAGCGGCTACAAAGCTCCGCGGGCTCAACTGAGCGTGACCGGATTATCCCGACTTACGCAGGTCGTACTGGTCGAACCCGTCGTCATCGTCGTCGTCATCGTTGTAGCGAGCGGCGAGATCCTCGTAACCCGACGGGATCTCATCGTCCTCGTACGCCGAGGGGATGTGGTGCCCATAATCCGCTCCGCGGAGCTCTCGCTCCAGGGAGCTGAAATCGGTGTCCACGGAGCGGTACTTCAGCTCTCGGGCCACCTTGGTCTGCTTTGCCTTCGCACGGCCGCGCCCCATGTCGGGTCGACCCCCTCGCACTTGTCGTCTGCCGCTGGCTCAGGCCACGGCGCAGGATGAATGAACAGTCGTAAGGCAAAGGCTACCCAATGCGAGCAATGCTGCAAGTTGCCACCCTGAGATTGAGAGGGGTCAGGCAGGTGCGTGATTGCCCTCGAGTACGACCCGCTCGCCGTCGCCCAGGGGCACTGCCTCGGCCGCTCCGCAGATCCAGGCCGGCAGCCCACGGTCGGCGAGGGCGGCCAACGCGGCATCGACGGCGTCCGGGGCCACCAGGGCGACCATGCCGACGCCCATGTTGAGGGTGGCCTCCAGGTCCGGCTGCGAGACCCTGCCGACCTGCTGCACGACGTCGAAGATCGGCGGTGGCGCCCAGGTCCCGCGGTCGATCCGCACCCGGATCGAGTCCGGCACGACCCGGGCCAGGTTGTTGGCCAGTCCACCGCCCGTCACGTGACTCATCGCGTGCACCTCGGCCTCGGCGAGCAGCCTCAGGCAGTCACCGCTGTAGATCCGGGTCGGCACCAGCAGTTCCTCGCCCAGGGTGCGACCCAACTCCGGAACATCACGATCCAGCGCCCAACCGGCCTGGGTGAAGAACACATGGCGGGCCAGCGAGTAGCCGTTGGAGTGCAGACCGGACGACGCCATCGCGATCGCGATATCGCCCGGCTGCACGCGGTCCGGGCCCAAGATGGCGTCCCGTTCCACCACGCCGGTGGCGGCCCCGGCCACGTCGTACTCGTCGGGCTCCAGCAGTCCGGGGTGTTCGGCGGTCTCCCCACCGACCAGCGCGCAGCCGGCCTGCACACACGCCTCGGCGATGCCCTTGACGATGGCGGCGATCCGCTCCGGTACGACCTTGCCGGTCGCGATGTAGTCGGTCATGAACAGCGGCTCGGCGCCGCAGACCACCAGGTCGTCGACGACCATGCCGACCAGGTCGAAGCCGATCGTGTCGTGGACGTCCATCGCCTGGGCGATGGCGACCTTGGTGCCGACGCCGTCGGTCGAGGTGGCGAGCACCGGATGCCTCAGCCGGGCCAGCGGTGCGGCGTCGAAGAGTCCCGCGAAGCCGCCCAGCCCACCGAGCACCTCAGGCCGGCGCGTCTTGCCGACCCACTCCTTCATCAGCTCGACGGCCCGGTCCCCGGCCTCGATATCCACCCCAGCCTGCGCGTACGCCGACTGCTCGGTGGCACTAGTTCCGGTCACAAGCGGAGCCTCTCAGGAGTGCGGGGACGTTGCTGGCATCACGGCCGGGAGAGGGCATCCGCGGCTCCCACTCCTGCGGCCGACGTGGCCAGTCCGTCGACATCGGTACGCGACTCGTCCTCCAGCACATGCTTGCCGAGCCGCTCGGCCAGCGGCAGCTCGACCGGATAGACGCCGTCGAAACAGGCCCGGCAGAGCCGGTCCATGCCGACTTCGGTCGCAGCTACCAGGCCTTCCAGGCTGACGTAGCTGAGCGAGTCGGCCCCGATGGAGCGGCAGATCTCGTCCACCGACAAGCCGTTGGCGATCAGCTCCGCCCGGCTCGCGAAGTCGATCCCGTAGAAGCAGGGCCACTTCACCGGCGGGGAGGAGATCCGGACGTGCACCTCGAGGGCTCCGGCCTCGCGCAGCATCCGCACCAGCGCCCGCTGGGTGTTGCCACGGACGATCGAGTCGTCGACCACCACCAGCCGCTTGCCGGCGATCACGTCGCGCAGCGGGTTCAGCTTCAGCCGGATGCCCAGCTGGCGGATGGTCTGGCTGGGCTGGATGAAGGTCCGGCCCACATAGGAGTTCTTCACCAGGCCCTGGCCGTACGGGATCCCGGACTCCTCGGCGTAACCGATCGCCGCCGGCGTACCGGACTCCGGCACCGGAATCACCAGGTCGGCCTCGACCGGGTACTCACGCGCCAGGATGCGACCGACCTCGACCCGCACCGAATGCAGTCGTCGGCCGTTGATCATCGTGTCCGGCCGGGCCAGATAGACGTACTCGAACAGGCAGCCCTTGGGGTCCGGCTCGGCGAACCTGCTGCTGCGCAGTCCGGCGCCGTCGATGCAGATCAGCTCCCCCGGCGCGACCTCACGCACGTACGACGCGCCGACGATGTCGAGGGCCGCGGTCTCGCTGGCCACCACCCAGCCACGCTCGAGCCGACCGAGGACGAGCGGCCGGATGCCCTGCGGGTCGCGGGCCGCGTACAGCGTCTCCTCGTCCATGTACACCAGGCTGAACGCACCCTTGAGGTGCGGCAGCACCTCCAGCGATGCCTGCTCGATGGTCAGACCCGGATAGGTCGCCAGCAGCGCGGTGACCAGCGAGGTGTCGTTGGTCGCCTCGTTCGAAAGAGCACCCGGCACCAGAGAGTCATCCGGCACGTCCCGCTCCGCCAGCCAGGCCTGCAGTTCCAAGGTGTTGGTCAGGTTGCCGTTGTGACCCAGCGCGATCGCACCGGTGGCGGTCGGCCGGAAGGTGGGCTGGGCGTTCTTCCACACACTCGCGCCGGTGGTCGAGTAGCGCGCGTGCCCGATCGCGAGGTGGCCGCGGAGCGAGTTCAGGGTGGACTCGTCGAACACCTGGGAGACCAGGCCCATGTCCTTGAAGACCATGATCTGGGATCCGTTGCTGACCGCGATCCCGGCGGCCTCCTGGCCGCGGTGCTGCAGTGCGTAGAGCCCGAAGTAGGTGAGCTTGGCTACCTCTTCCCCGGGGGCCCAGACGCCGAAGACTCCACATGCGTCCTGGGGCCCGCGCTCATGGGGGTCGAGGTCGTGGTTGAGGCGACCGTCAGCGCGTGGCACTGCCTCATGCTACCGCCTCTGTGGTAGGGCGCGGTCCCGACGACAACACCGCGCGGCGCGAACAGTGAGTGACGAATTTCGCCGCTCTCGGCGGTTAAGGTCGCATCCATGGCTTCGAGGTCCGCATCCGCTGATTCGTCGGTATGGCAGCGGCGGCTACGCCAGCTACGGAGCGAGCTGGGTGATTTCGGCATCCGCAACGTGATCAACCTCGGTGCTGTCGTTGCCGTGTGTCTGCTGGTCGCCTCCTCGTCAGCCGTGCTCGGCGTCGTCGGGGCCTTGGCCGGACTGGCCGCCCTGATCGGGATTCTCGCGCGGCGCTGGTCTGACTTCTTCCCGAAGCCGAAGACGGCTCTGCTCGGCTATTTCGTCAGCGTCCGGCTGCTGCTGGTGGTGGCGATCGGCGGCGCCTACCTGCACCGACGCTCGGCCGCGAGCGCGGTCGAGGCAGGGCTCGCCTGGCTGGCGCTGGCGGTCTTGTTGCTGTTGGTGATGGCCGAGCCCTTGATCAAGACCCTGCTCAGCACCACCAAGATCGTGGTCCGCAACCTGCCCGGGGTTCAGCCGGTGCCCAAGTCCCCGTTCTCACCGGGCTGGATCACCGCCGGCAACGTGCTCGCGATCGTGGTTGCCGCGCTCTTGGTGGCCGTCGCAGCACCGGGTTGGTCGCTGCTCCTGCCGTCGCTGGTCACGGTGCCGCTCAGCCTGCTCGCGATCCGCTACGGGCTGCGGGCGAACGCCGCCAGCCGCCGGATCGAACGCGACACCCCGGCCGCGCTGCGGAAGTATCAGCCGGCGTTCGTCGTCTACTACGCCACCACCGTGGGCGTGCGCTATCAGCTCGGGATGTGGCTGCCCTACCTGGAGCGGCTGAACAAGCCGTACGTCGTCATCACCCGCAACCCGGCGACGGTCGGCGAGATCGCCAAGCTGACCAAGTCACCCATCCTGGTGCCGCGGACCGACAAGAAGATGTCCGACCACCTGGACTCCATGGTGGTGCCCTCGATGAAGGCGGCCTTCTACGTCCAGGGCAGCGCCGCGAATTCGACCTTCCAGCGCTATCCGATGACCCATGTCTGGCTGAACCACGGGGACTCCGACAAACAGGCCAACTACAACCCGCGGCACGCCACGTACTCCAAGCTGTTCGTCTCCGGCCAGCAGGGCGTGGACCGGTATGCCGCGCACGGGATCGAGGTGCCGCCCGGTCGCTTCGAGATCGTCGGGCGCCCGCAGGTCGAAGCCATCGAGGTACGCGATGAGCCGCTGCCGCCGGAGTCGGCCCGCACCGTGCTTTATGCACCCACCTGGAAGGGCGGCCGGCCGAGCACCAACTACAGTTCGCTGCCCAACGGGCTGACCATCATCAAGGCCGTGCTGGATCGCGGCTCGACCGTGGTCTTCCGGCCACACCCGCTGAGCTACAACGACCGCACCGACGCGGGTCGGATCAAGGCGATCCATGACCTTCTGGCTGCCGACAAGGCGGCCAGCGGGCGACAGCATGTGTGGGGCAAGCAGGCTGAGAAGGACTGGGATGTGCCGGCCTGTTTCAACGCGTCGGATGCCTTGATCACCGACGTCTCTTCGATCGCCTCGGACTACCTCGCCTCCGGCAAGCCGTTCGCCATGTGCGCGGTGCTGAACAGCGGTCAGGAGTTCGTCACGAACTTCCCGATGGCCCAGGTCGCGTACGTGATCGAGCCGGATCTCTCCACTCTCGACGCCGCCCTGGACCACCTGCACGGTGACGACCCACTCGCCGAAAGGCGACGGGCCTACCGCACCTACTGTCTGGGCGAGACGGTCGGCCCGCACGCGGCAGCTGAGTTCCTCCGGGTCGCTGGTGCACTGACCAGCTGACCCGGAGGCAACCCGTCCTCAGATCTTCTCGCGCCAGACCCGCTCGAAGGGCAGCCGCCAGGCGTTGGGCGCGACCAGCTGATGGATCGAGTTGGGACCCCAGCTGCCCTGCGGATACGGCTTGACCGGCGGCGGATCCGCGAGCAGCGGAATCGACCGCTCCCAGAGGCTCTCGATGCCGTCGGCCGTGGTGAACAGCGTGTGATCGTCACGCATCGCATCCATGATCAGCCGCTCGTACGCCTCGAGCACGTCGGCGGCGTGCGCGGTCTCCTGGGTGGAGAACTGCATGGACAACTTCTCCATCTTCATCCCCGGCCCGGGCCGCTTGCCGTAGAACGACAACGACACCTTGGACTCGTCGGCCAGATCGAAGGTCAGGTGGTCCGGACCATGGGAGCCGACGCCGGAGTTGGGCGGGAACATGGAGCGGGGGGCTTCCTTGAACGCGATCGAGATGATCCGCTGCCCCTCGGCGAGCCGCTTCCCGGTGCGCAGATAGAACGGCACCCCGGCCCAGCGCCAGTTGTCGATGCCGCACTTCAAGGCGATGAACGTCTCGGTGTCGGAATCGGGGGCCACTCCCGGCTCGTCGCGATAACCCGAATACTGCCCGCGTACCACGTGTTCCGGCTTGATCGGCAGCATCGAGCGGAAGACCTTGTTCTTCTCCTCGCTGATCGCGAATGGCTCCAGCGCGGTCGGCGGCTCCATCGCGACGAAGGCGAGCACCTGGAACAGGTGGGTGACCACCATGTCCTTGTAGGCACCGGTCGACTCGTAGAACATGGCGCGCTTGTCGAGCCCGAGCGTCTCAGGGATGTCGATCTGGACGTGATCGATGAAGTTGCGGTTCCAGATCGGCTCGAACAGACCATTGGCGAAGCGGAACGCCAGGATGTTCTGTGCCGCTTCCTTGCCGAGGAAGTGATCGATGCGGAAGATCTGCGACTCGTCAAAGGTCTCGTGCAGACCGGCGTTGAGCTCCACGGCACTCTGCAGATCGGTGCCGAAGGGCTTCTCCATCACCACCCGGGAGTACTCGACCAGGTTGGCATCCTTGATCATCCTGATGACCGCCGGAGCGGCGACGGGCGGCACGCTGAGATAGTGCAGCCGGGGCGCGGAGCCGCCGAGCCTCTCTTCCGCCGCACCAACCGCGGTGGCCAGGCCCTCGGCGCCATTCCCCTGCGAGACATAGGTCAGCCGCTTGGCGAAGTGCTCCCACTGCTCGTTGGTGAGCGATCGGTGTGAGAACCGGTCGAGCGCCTCTTTGGCGAAGGCCCGGAATTCGTCGTCGGTCAGCGGCTCCAGCGAGGTGCCGACAACCTGGATGTCGGGTGCGAGCTCCGACAGGGCCAAGTGGGCCAGGCCGGGGATCAGCTTGCGCTTGGACAGGTCACCGGTGGCTCCAAAGAGCACGATGACGTGTGGCGGTAGCGCCGGATCACGAGGTGGGCGCGGCCGGCTCCCAGGGGCCGGGTAGGCGATGGTCTGCGCGGGTGGGGTGACGTCTGGCACACGGGAATATTCGCATCCGCAATTTCGGCGCGTCCACCGGGGTCCGATTTTCCGCATCTGATGGTAGCCGGGGCGGGTTAGGTGAACCCGCCCCGGCCGTCAGGACCAACTGGTCAGGATCAGTAGTTGACCACCTTCAGCGACAGCAGCTGGTGCAGTTCACGCAGCTCCTTGGTCCGCTGGTCGGGGCCTTGGCCGCTCGGCTCGATGTCGAAACGGGCGAGGTCGACGTCCGAGGCGAAGGTGCCGAGCTCGGCCTGCAGACGATTCTGCTCCAGCCGCGAACGACGTCCGTTGATGCGCCGCGCACGAGCGGCATTGAAGGACTCCAACATGAGTTCCCCTCCATTCGAGAGATTTCGTATGGAGGCGCCATTGCCTGGACCCTTTACGTGTTCAGGTCCGATCCCAAGTCTAGCAACTGGTCTACCCTGGTCTGACTCGATTCAGACGCTTAAATGATGACCTTCACCACCATTTCTCGACGCCCACCGATCAACTGGTCTGATAACTGGTATGCCAGTCGATCGGTGGTATCAGCAACCCCTCGGGTCAGCCACCGGCGCCCAATTCCGACTCCGCACCAGTCGCTGTCACTGCGCACCATTTCGAGTGGCCTGATTCCGACTTCGCACCAGCTGCTGTCACTGCGCACCAGGTACACGTGGTGCCCAGTCGCACGAAATGGTGCGAAGTGGATGTCGGGGCTCGACCACCGCCCCGGGGCGACACATCAGGCAGAGTCGGACCGGCCGTCCGCGAGTGCCTGGACGAACAGTGTTTCGGCGACGCAGGCGGCTTCGAAGTCACCAAGATGTACGCCCTCGTCGATGCCGTGCCAGCGGGCATCCGGATCGGCGACGGCCGTGATGAGAATGGCGGCGCCGGGGAAGGCGTCTGCGAACTCGGCAACCAGCGGGATGGACCCGCCCTGCCCGACCAGCACCAGGTCCCGACCCCAGGCTGCGCGGACGGCAGCCCGCGCCAGGTCGGCAACAGGACCCTCGAAGCCGATGACGGCCGGCTGGCCGACCTCGCCCTCGGTGACCGTCACCTGCGCTCCCCATGGGGCATGGGTCTCCAGGTGCCGACGAAGGCAGCCGAGTGCCCGTACCGCGTCGTCTCCGGGGGCCACTCGGAGGCTGATCTTCGCGCGAGCGCTCGGGAGCAAGGTATTGGACGCTTTGGCGATCGGTGTCGTGTCGAGGGCGATCACCGCGACCGCGGGCCTGTTCCACAACCGCTCCACGACAGAGCCGCTGCCGAGCAGCCTGACGCCGTCGAGCATTCCGGATTCGGACTGGAGCCGCTCGGGCGGATAGAGCAGGTCCGGGCCAGGTCCGCTGTGCAGACCCTCGATCGCCACATTCCCGTCCTCGTCGTGCAACGTGGCGAGCAACCGACACAGCGTCGTCAGGGCATCCGGAGCAACTCCGCCGAAGAGCCCGGAATGAACCCCGTGCCGCAGCGTACGGACCTCGACAATGCAGTCAGCCATCCCGCGCAGCGTGGTGGTGAACGCCGGCTCGCCGATGGCCCAGTTGGAGGAGTCCGCGATCACGTACACATCGGCGACCAGCTTGTCGCGATGCGCGGCGAGGAGGGCGCCCAACGTCGGCGACCCAACTTCCTCCTCACCCTCGATGAACAACGTCACTCCGATCGGCGGCCGCCCGCCGAAGGCGCGCAACATGGCCAGATGCATCATGATTCCGGCCTTGTCGTCGGCGGAGCCGCGGCCGTGCAGCCGATCGCCACGCTGCCGGGGCTCGAAGGGCGGACTCGTCCACAATGACTCGTCGCCCGTCGGTTGGACATCGTGATGGGCATACAGGCAGATCGTCGGGGCACCGGGTGGCGCCGGATACCGTCCGATCACAGCCGGGCCGCCACCAGCACTGACGATCTCGGTTTCCGGGCAGCCGGCCTGCTGCAGCAGTGCCACCACAGCCTCGGCACTGCGCTGCAGATCGTCGACGCGCTCCGGATCGGCGCTGACGGAGGGGATCGCGATCAGCGCCTCCAGGTCGGCTCGGACTCCGAGGAACTCATCACGCACAGCCTGGGCAAGATCCATGGTTGGGAGCCTACGGGGCACTGGGAGTAGGATTCTCACGACCTTGATATAGGTCAGGTCAATTAGTCACATGCTTCAGGGGCGACGATGAGTCACAAGCGGGTCAACCAGCAGACCGCAGCGACGGTGCTAGCGGAAGCAGTGCAGAAGGTCACCGACACTCAGCAGGATGCCATCACCGCGGCCGCGACCTTGCTGGCGGACTCCGTGGCCAACGGTGGAGTGGTGCAGGTGTTCGGCACCGGTCATTCGCGTTCGTTTGCCATGGAGATCGCCGGCCGGGCCGGTGGACTGGTGCCGGCGAACAAGATCTCCATCACCGATCTGGCCTTCTTCGGGCCCAAGTCGATCGCGGAGGTGATGGATCCCCATCTGGAGCGGGACGACACCCTCGCCGCACAGCTGCTCGAGGTGCACAACATCCAGCCTCAAGACGTCTTCGTCATCTGCTCCAATTCCGGCGGCAACGGATCCACCGTCGAGTTGGCCAGACTGGTCACCGAGCGTGGTCACAAGCTGATCGCGGTGACCTCGATGGACCACACCAGCAAGATCACGTCCCGGCATCCGAGCGGCAAGCGGCTGTTCGAGTACGCCGATGTGGTGATCGACAACTGCGGTGCCTTCGGCGATGCCGTACTCGAACTACCGGACGCACCCGACGGCTCTCCGCAAGGACCGATCCTGGCCACCTCGACCGTCACCAGCGCCCTGATCGCGCAGATGATGGTGACCGAGGCCTGCGGCCTGCTGATCGAGGCCGGTAAGCCGGTACCGGTGCTGATCTCGGCCAACATCCCGGGCGGCGATGAGAACAACGACCGGCTGCGAGCTGCGTACGCCGATCGGATCAAGCAGGGCGGACCGTAACCCAGACCCGCTTACCCACGGCGGCTCTAGCCCAGTCCCAGCTACATCCCGGGTCCCCGGCTCCCACTTCGCACCAACTGCATCTACTGCGCACCAGGTCTACGTGGTGCGAGGTGGCAGCAGCTGGTGCGAAGTCGGAATCAGGCCCACCCGAAATGGTGCGACGTCGGGTGGGCGAGCTCGGCTCAGTGTCCGGCGGCGGCCAAGGCGGCGGGGATGGGGGCTTGCCAGACCGTACGTATCTCGTCCAGCGACAGGGTGAACTGGCCTTCGACCTCGAGTGAATCGCCACCGGTGGTGCCCAGACGTCGGAACGGGATGCCGGCCTCTGTCGCGAGGTCGATCAGCTCGGGCGCGTTGGCGGACGACAGCGAGACCAGTACGCGGCCGGTGCTCTCGGAGAACAGGGCCACGAACGGGTCGTCGTCGCCGAGCGAAACCGAGGCCCCGACGCCGTAGCGGAGCGCCGACTCGACCAATGCCTGCGCCAGCCCGCCTTCGGACAGGTCGTGCGCACTGTTCAGCAGTCCACGACGGGCAGCCCGGACCAGCAGTCCAGCCAGCCGCTTCTCGTGGTCGAGGTCCAGTGCCGGCGGTTGCCCACCCAGATGCCCATGGACGACATCGGCCCAGACCGAGCCGGCGAACTCGTCGCGGGTCTCCCCCAGCAGCCAGATCTCCGCTCCGTCCACTTCCCCGCTCGGGGCGAAACCGACCGGGGTCCGGGCTGTGACGTCGTCGATCACGCCGAGCACCCCCACTACCGGGGTCGGCAGGATTGCGGTGTCGCCGGTCTGGTTGTAGAAGCTGACGTTGCCGCCGGTCACCGGCGTACCGAGCTCGAGACAGCCCTCGATCAGACCCTCGATCGCCTCGGAGAACTGCCACATCACCGCCGGGTCCTCCGGCGAGCCGAAGTTCAAGCAGTCGGTGATCGCCACCGGTTGAGCGCCACTGACAGCCACGTTCCGGTACGCCTCAGCCAACGCCAGCTGAGCGCCCCGGCGCGGGTTCAGATAGGCGAACCGGCCATTGCAGTCGGTGGCCAACGCGACGCCCAAACCGGAGGCGTCGTCGATCCGCAGCATGCCGGAGTCCTCCGGCTGCGCCAGCACCGAGTTGCCACGGACGTAACGGTCGTACTGGTCGGTCACCCAGGACTTGTCGCAGAGGTTCGGCGAGCCGACCAGCCGCAGCAGAGTGTCGGCGAGCTCGGGGCCACTGGCCGGTCGAGACAGTCCGTCCACTCCGCTGGCCTGCACCGCATCCAGCCAGTCCGGCCGGGCGAGCGGCCGCTCGTAAACCGGCCCCTCGTGCGCCACGGTCTTGGGGTCGACATCGACGATCGTCTCGCCGTGCCAGTCGATGATCAATCGGTCGCCGTCGGTGACCTCGCCGATCACCGTCGCCTGGACGTCCCATCTGCGGCAGATGGCCAGGAACGCCTCGACGTCGTCGGGCTCGACGATCGCCATCATCCGTTCCTGGGACTCGCTCATCAAGATCTCTTCGGGGCTGAGCGTGGAGTCCCGCAGCGGCACCAGGTCCAGATCGACGTGCATGCCACCGTCACCGGCCGCGGCCAGCTCCGAGGTGGCACAGGAGATGCCGGCCGCGCCGAAGTCCTGGATGCCGGTGATCAGCTTGGCTGCGAACAGCTCGAGGGTGCACTCGATCAGCAGCTTCTCCATGAACGGGTCGCCGACCTGCACTGCCGGCCGCTTCGACGGCTTGGTGTCGTCGAAGGTCTCCGAGGCAAGGATCGAAGCCCCGCCGATGCCGTCGCCGCCGGTCGCGGCGCCGTAGAGGATCGCCTTGTTGCCGACGCCGGTCGCCTTGGCCAGGTGCAGGTCCTCATGCCGCAGCACGCCGATGCAGAGTGCGTTGACCAGCGGGTTGCCGAGGTAGGACTGGTCGAAGACGACCTCGCCACCGATGTTCGGCAGTCCGAGACAGTTGCCGTAACCGCCGACTCCGGCCACCACACCCGGCAGCACGCGAGCCGTATCCGGAGCATCCAGCGGGCCGAAGCGCAGTGGATCCATCACACCGATCGGCCGGGCGCCCATGGCCAGGATGTCGCGGACGATGCCACCGACCCCGGTCGCAGCGCCCTGATAGGGCTCCACGTAGGAGGGATGGTTGTGCGACTCGACCTTGAAGGTGACCGCATAGCCCTGGCCGATGTCGATCACGCCGGCGTTCTCACCGATCCCGGCCAGCAGCTTGCCGGCCGGTGTCTCCGCCGGCACCTCGGCGAACTTCCGCAGATGCACCTTGGACGACTTGTAGGAGCAGTGCTCCGACCACATCACCGAGTACATGGCCAGCTCGGCACCTGTCGGCCGGCGGCCCAGGATCTCGCGGATGCGGAGGTACTCATCCTCCTTCAATCCGAGCTCAGCCCACGGCTGCGGCTGATCAGGACTGGATGCTGCATTCTCGACGGTGTCGGCCACGGCGCAACGCTACCTGGGCTCGGGCCGCCGAGTCGGCCACCGATCAATGGATGGCCTGCCCCGCTCCCGCGTACTCAACGCTCTTGCTATGGACCCAGCAGCGCGAGCGGTACGACGGCGACACCGTCTGGGCGGCGGTAGGCGTACTGCCCGGCATGGATGACGACTCGTTCGACCAGCCGTTCACCGAGCTGGTCGCGCAGCCAGTTGAGGTGACGTACATCCTTGTCGCCGATCGTGCCACTGAGCTTGACTTCGATGGCGAGTATTCGAAGAGCGCGCCGAGCCAGGTATTCGTGTCCGGTCTCGCCGTCACCCGATCACCCTCGCCGCGAAGGAGCCCATCGATGCTGACGCCGGCCAGTCGTGCGGCGAGGCCGGGGTCGACCAGATGGTGCTTCGGCGAATGAGTGAGGCGCTTCAACGGCGAGAATGCCGGAATCCAGGCAGGCACCGGATCCAGCACGAAGATCCGGATGAGGTGCTCGCGGTAGCTGGCAACAGTCTGCCTCGATGGTTTGTCGTCTTCGCCCGGGGTGGCCGCATCGAGGATCCGGCTATAGACATGGCCCATACTTAACAGATTGCCGAGCTTCTATCTAACAAATCGCGGGCTCTGTGTTTGACAAATCGCGCACTCGTTCACACCCGGGTCGCAGATTCCGGGTCAGACCTTGGCGGCGAGAAAGTCGAGCACGCTGGCGAAGAAGGGCTGGCCGTCCAGACTGGGCGAGGTCAGCGACTCGACGTTGTGCTCGGGATGCGGCATCAGGCCGACGACGTTGCCCCGCTCGTTGCAGATCCCGGCGATGTCGTTGAGCGAGCCGTTCGGGTTGTCGAGGTAGCGGAAGACCACCCGGCCCTCACCTTCCAGGCGGGCCAGCGTGTCGACGTCGGCGACGTAGCGTCCCTCGCCGTTCTTCAGCACGATGGTGATCTCCTGGTCCTTGGCGAACGCCGACGTCCAAGTGGTGTCGACCGACTCGACGCGCAGTCGCTGATCGCGGCAGATGAACGTCTGCCGCTCGTTGCGAATGAGAGCGCCGGGCAGCAGGTGGGCTTCGCACAGCACCTGGAAGCCGTTGCAGATGCCGAGCACCGGCATCCCCTGCTTCGCAGCGGCAATCACCTGCTCCATCACCGGTGCGAACCGGGCGATAGCGCCGCAACGCAGATAGTCACCGTAGGAGAACCCGCCGGGCAGGATCACCGCGTCGACTCCGTTCAGGGAGTCGCTGCCGTGCCACAGCGAGACCGGCTCGGCTCCACCGATGCGGACCGCGCGCAGCGCGTCATGATCGTCGAGTGAGCCGGGAAAGGTGACGACGCCGATCTTGGGTGCCATCAGACCTCGTCGATCCGGACGTCGAAGGTCTCGATCACGGTGTTGGCCAGCAGCTTCTCCGCGGCGTCCCGGATCTCGACCAGGCGCTCGTCAGTGACTTCACCGGCCACCTCGACCTCGAATCGCTTGCCCTGCCGCACGGTCAGACCCTCGTAGCCCAGCCGACCCAGTGCGCCCGTCACCGCCTTGCCCTGCGGGTCCAAGATCTCGGGCTTGGGCATCACGTCGACCACTACTCGCGCCATGGCGGCCAGCCTACTCATGGTCGCGGCGGCCGCAGGTCGTCGGCGACGTCACGAGATCGGGCGTCACAAGGTGGCGACGATCTCCTGGAAGTTCTGCTCCAGAGTGGTCAGTCCGCGAACGGGCTGGCGGTGAGCCGCCCGTACGCCTCCAGATAACGCTCCCGGGTCGCTGCGACGACTGCGTCCGGGAGCGGAGGTGGGGCATCGCCGCTGCTCCGGTCCCAGCCCGACTCGTGCAGCAGCCAGTTGCGGACGAACTGCTTGTCGTAGGAGTCCAGCACGCCCCGATCCCAGGCAGCGGCATCCCAGAATCGGGATGAATCGGGCGTCAGCACCTCGTCGGCCAGCACGATCGTCCCGTCGGGCCGTCGGCCGAACTCGAACTTGGTGTCGGCCAGGATGATGCCCCGCTCCCGCGCGATCGCCTCCGCAGTGCCGTAGACCGCGAGCGTCAAGTCGCGGATCCGCTCAGCCGTCTCGGCCCCGACTGTGTCGACCACGACCTCGTACGACACATTTTCGTCGTGCTCCCCCAGCGCGGCCTTGGTGGCCGGGGTGAAGATCGGCTCGTCGAGTCGGGAGCCGTCGTGCAGCCCCGCCGGGAGTGGGACCCCGCACACCGACTGAGACTGCTGGTACTCCAGCCAGCCGGAGCCCGTCAGATAGCCGCGGGCGACGCATTCGACCGGGATCATCTCGAGGCGTTCACAGATGATCGCCCGACCGCTCACCGCCTCGGGAACCTCGACCGAGACCACGTGGTTGTCGACCACATCGGCGAGCTGGCCGAACCACCACAAGGAGAGCTGGGTCAGCACCGCCCCCTTGTCCGGGATCAGGCTGTCCAGCACGAAGTCGAACGCGGAGATCTGGTCGGTCGCGACCATCAGCAGCCGGTCGTCCTCGTACGCGTACAGCTCGCGAACCTTGCCACGATGAATCAGCGGATAGTCGAGCCGGTCGGCATAACGGGCAGAGGTCGGCAACGTCACGCGGCCCATCCTGCCAGGCCCGGGCTTGGGGAGAGCTGCCCTGGCCAGACCCTGAACGACCCCGGATCTCCCGGCGGAACCCGTGACTTCTCCCGGCCGCGCAGGCATGGTGGATGTCGAGAGCCCGTCCGGCTCCGCCACCGTCTATCCGGAAGAAGGATCACCCATCATGGCCAGCCTCGCCCGCCCGTCCAATGACCGAGTCATCGCAGGGGTGTGCTCGGCAATCGCCCGCCGCTTCGGTCTTTCCAGCAACGTGGTTCGGCTGATCTTCGTGATCAGTCTGTTCCTGCCGGGCCCGCAGTTCCTCATCTATCTCGCCGGCTGGCTGCTGATCCCCGATGAGCGCAAGGCCTCCGTCTACTGATCGTCTCCACCCAAGCTCTCGATCCTCCCTCCCCCCGCGATCGCGCCCCTCGCCAACCCGGCGAGGGGCGCGAGTCATTTCGCCCCTGACCTTGAGCCTGGCTCGGCCCACCGAGCAGGCATTAGCCTGGCTGCGTGACGGCTCCAGACCGGGAGGCGACTCAGTCACGATCCGCAGCCCCGGATCGTGGACCAGATGGTGAGACCCCGGACGCGGCACAGCTCGCCGGGCGCCTCGGTGCAGCCCGCGACGACGCCTTCGTGGGACGCGATCAGGAGTTGGCTGCGATCTTCGACGCCGTGGCTGGGGCCACTGACGTACGTGTGCACTTCGTCCACGGCCCCGGTGGGATCGGCAAGACGATGCTCCTCGGAGCGATGGCTCGGCAGGCCGGCCGTCTGGGTCATCCCACCTGCTACTTGGATGCTCGCGACGTCGAATGTTCACCGATGGCCGTGCAGCGGCTCGTCCGAGCCGCGGACGAACGCCCGAACACGCTGCTGCTGGTCGATGGTTACGAGCTGCTCGAGCCACTGGATCGTTGGCTGCGTACGGAGCTGCTCCCGGCCCGCCCCGCCGACGCCGTCACCGTGCTTGCCGGTCGCGACGAACCCGGTCCTGATTGGTGGCTGGATCCCGGTTGGCGGCAGCTGCTCCACGTGCATCCGCTGGGCCGTCTCGACGACGCCACAAGCCGTCGGCTCCTGTCGGCACTGGGCGTGACCGACCAGACCGCACGGCTCGCCGACCTGGGCCGCGGATACCCGCTCGCTCTCGCCATGCTGGCCGAGGTCGATCGCAGCGGGCGACGGCCGGCCGAGCTGGCCGACGCCCCTGATGCCGTCAGTCGGCTCTGCTCGCTGATCATCGACGACGTCCCTGACGACGACCATCGCACCGGGCTGGCGGTCTGCGCGCACGCGACCCGGACCACCGTGGACCTGCTCAGCTATGCGATCCCCGGTCGAGCCGAGGAGGTCTTCGACTGGCTCGAGTCCCGCCCGTACGTTCGGCGTGGCGCTCTCGGTCTCTACCTTCACGACGTGGTTCGCGAGCTGTTCGAGGCCCAGCTGGAGCATCGCTCCCCCGCCGAGTACGCCAGGGTGCACAGCCTGGTCCGGTCCTTCTTTCTCGACCGGATCCACGACCCGGCCAATGCCCACCCAGACCGCGCGGCAGCCGAGATCCTGCTGCTGCACCGCCGAACTCCGTTGGCCGCGGACACCTCGGTGCTGCGCGATCGTGGCCGGCTCAGCGTGCCACGAGCCTCGGCGGCGGAACGCGAGCAGATCGTCACCGTGATCGAGGCGAACGAGGGGCCTTGGTCAGCCTCCCTGGCCCGCCGGTGGCTGGCCGACCAGCCGCGCTGCGCGTACCACGTCCAAGCCGACGACGGACCGGCGGCGTTCTCGATCCAGCTCTATCTCCCCGGGCCTGCCGACCTGATGACTGACGATCCGATCGTCAAAGCGATCTGGGACCTGGTCCGCGAGCGTGGGCCGCTACGAACGGGCGAGCGGATCAATGTCAACCGATTCGGCGGGGCCACCAGCGCCTACCAGGGCGATCCCCTGCAGCTGCTGGTCAACGGGGTCTCCTGCCTCCTCGAGTGGTGCACGGTCCCAGCGGCCTGGACGTTCATCGTCGCTCCCGACACCGACCACTACGACCGCTACTTCCAGTATCTGGGGCTCAGCCGGATGCTGGTCCTGGAACTGGGCGCTCACCGGATCGTCGCGTACGGGTGGGATCGACGCCGGTTCCCGGTCCCGGCGTTCTTCGAGATGATGGCGACTCGCGAGCTGACCGGCGAGATCGGGCCACCACCGGCCCACCTGCTGCGACCGGCGCCGCTGTCCAGGACGGAGTTCGACGCGTCCGTCCGGTCCGCACTGCGCCGGCTGACCCGGACCGGCGGACTGGACTCCTCCGAGCTGCTGACCAGCAACCTGGTCGCCGATGGCGAGGCCGATCCCACGAACGCGCTCGCCCAACTGCTCCGCGACACCATCGCCGGCCTGAGTGCCGAGCGTGGTGGCGACGAGCATCGCCGAGTGCTGGAACGCACCTATCTGAGCGGCACGCCGTCCCAGGAGGCGGCCGCGGAAGTCCTCGATCTGCCGTTCAGCACCTACCGCCGACACCTCGTCCGGGCGATCGAACGTCTGGTGGAGGTGCTGTGGGACCGCGAGCTCGCTGGTCCCTGGATAGATCCCTCGCCCGGATAGGCCCTTCGGTCCGACAGGGGCAGTGAGCACGAAGTGAGCATGGACTGACCTGGTGGGTGAGCAGCTTTCCGGCGGACCATCACCGGCATCACGAAAGGAGATGCCGATGAACGTGATCGTGCTTGGGGCCGGACCCACCGGGCTGACCACCGCGCTGCTGCTTGCCAGAGCCGGCTCGCGGGTGATCGTGCTGGAGCGTGACAGCGCACCGCCACCGACGAACGGGCACCCCTGGACGGACTGGGCGCGCCCCGGGGTGAACCAGTTCCGGCAGCCGCACATCGCACTGCCCCGCTGGCACCAGGTGATGGACGCCGAACTGCCGGATGCCGTCGAGGCACTGCTGACGCTCGGCGGTGTCCGCAGCAATCTGCTGCACCTGTATCCCGCGGAGCTGACCGGTGGCTGGCAGGAGGGCGACGAGCGGTTCCACACCGTCACCGCGCGCCGGCCGGTGCTGGAGGCGGCGGTGGCTTCGGTCGCCGAAGCCGAGCCAGGCGTACAGATCCTGCGCGGCCGGCGGGCGACCGGGCTGTTGCTCGATCGGGGGCGCGTGGTCGGCGTACGCACGCAGACCGACACCCTGACGGCCGACCTGGTGGTCGACGCGAGCGGTCACCGGACTCCGGTGCCGGGCTGGCTGGCAGCGTACGGACTCGGGCCGGCGGAACAGCGATCGACGGAGTCGTTGACCTACTACACGCGACACAGTCGGGCCGGGTCGCCGGCGCCGGCCGGCACCGGCGGGGCTTTGACCCATCATGAGTCGTACTCGGTGCTGACCCTTCCCAGTGACGACAACTGCCGAGGGCTGGCGATCATCGTCGGCTCGGGCGACCGGACCGTCCGAACGCTGCGGGAGCCGGCAGTCTGGGAGGCCGCGCTCCGGGCCAGCGGGATCGACGAGCGCTGGCTCGAGGGGCCGCCACTCGGCGACGTACAGCCACTGGCCGGACTGCAGGACATCGTTCGCGACTACGCGCCGAACGGCGTACCCGTAGTCGAAGGGCTGGTGGCGGTCGGCGACGCCTGGGCCACCAACAGCCCGTTCCTGGGCCGAGGGCTCAGTCTGGGGGCGCTGTCGGCGGTGGCCCTACGAGATGCGGTGGTCGAGTCTGGCTCCGGGTCCGGCGACTCGAGATCTGAGCGCTCGCCGGCCGCGAGGTATGCCGGGCTGCTCGACGAGCGGCTGGTGCCCTATCTGGTGTCCACCATCGACTTCGGCCGGCACCGGGTGGCCGAGATGAGGGCCCAGGCCGCCGGCGAGGTCTATCACACCAGCGACCCTGCCTGGGCAGGCAGCAGCGCCCTGGCCGCCGGAGCTCGCACCGACCCGGTGCTGCTGCGGGCCCACTCCATGATCGCCTCGCTGCTGGCCACGCCGGCCGAGGTCTTCGCCGATCCGGAGATCCGGGCCCACGTCGGGCCGTGGCTCGGGTATCCGCTCTGCCCACCCGACCGACCCGGTCGCGCCGCACTGCTCGACGCAATCAGCCGGACGTCCACACCAGCACGCCCAGATCCGAACACCAACATCTTCGAAAGGACACTGACATGACCACCAGCACCAGCACCCTGTCCGACCTCACCGAGTTGACCAGCCACTACCTCCAGACCGAGGTCGAGGTACGCGTCGCCGATGTGACCCGCAACCTAAATCCCAGGGCCGAGGGCACTTACACGGTGAAGGTGCGCAATGCCGACGCACCTCGGGGGATCCGGCTGCACGACGTCACCGTCCACATCAAGGCATCCTCCGACGTGGTGCAACTCAGCGCCAACGCGCCGACCATGTTGGAGACCCGTGCCGGCGGCAGCCGGTCCGAGCCCCTGTTGCCCGATGATGCGTTGGTCCAGGAGCTATACGTCTTCTTCCCCGACGTGTCCACCGGCGTGGAGCCGAACGACGTGCTGGAGCCTGGTGAAGAGCTCGCCTTCGACATGCCCTACCGCGCCAATCGCCGGGGTACGGCGCAGATCACCGCGCACGTCCATGCCTCGTTCCTGACCACGGATCTCTTTCCGCGCACGAACGGACCGTCCAACGGCAAAGACGTCACGGTTGGTTGAGGAGTCACCTTCGCCAGGGACAAGGGTCTCGGCCCAGACAGCACCTACGTCGCCCTCGCCGAAGCCTTGGGCGAGCCTCTGCTGACCACGGATCGCAAGCTCGCAGCAGTCCCGGGAATCCGATGTCAGGTGAGGGTTCTCTGACGTCAATCGGCCTAGCCGGAGTGCGAGCGGCCGGGGCCGCCCGCCGGCGTGCTGAGAAGGAGAGAGGAGAGGCGTTCTTCCTCTCCGAACGACGACGAAGTAGCCGGGCTCGAAGGGCGGACCCAGCGAGTACGACCATTCAGCTCGCGTAGAGCGTCCGGACGATGTCCTCGATGGCCGGCTCTTCCAAGGTGAGGTCGCGTACCTCGACCTGCGCCGAGACCTCGGCCAGCACCTTCGCTGCGGTGGTCCGACTGGGTGAGAAGGCAAGTCGCTGGCGGATGCCGCCGCCCTCGCTCTCGATCCAGGTCGCCCCGCTGAGCTGCAGCGGCGCGTGCGGCTCCCAGAGGTCGACGACCAGCACGCGCTGCAGGGCAACGCGCTGGGCCAGGTCGGGCAACGAGCCGTCGTACACCAGCCGACCATGGTCGACGACGAGCACTCGATCGCAGAGCCGCTCGATGTCGCTCATGTCATGGGTGGTGAGCAGCAGCGTGGTGCCGTGCTCGGCCCGCTCGGCAATCAGGAAGTGCCTCAACCGCTCTTTGCTGATCATGTCCAGCCCGATGGTCGGCTCGTCCAGCACCAGCAGCCGCGGGCTGTGCACCAAGGCAGCCGCCACCTCGCCACGCATCCGTTCGCCAAGGGACAACTGACGTACCGGGGTGTCGAGCTGGTCGGCAATGCCCAGGCCGTCGATCAGCTGATCGGTCCGTTCCCGCGCGACGGTCGGGTCGAGTCGGTGGATCGCCGCCAGGATCTGGAACGAATCGCGCAGCGGAAGGTCCCACCACAGCTGGCTGCGCTGACCGAACACCACCCCGATCTCGCGGGCGAGGGTCCGCCGCTGCGGCACCGGGTCGAGGCCGCAGGTGCGTACCGAGCCGGATGTCGGCACCAGGATGCCGGTGATCATCTTGATGGTGGTCGACTTGCCCGCGCCGTTGGCGCCGATGTAGCCGCACGACTCGCCGGCCTCGATCCGCACGCTGATCCCGTCGACGGCGTGCACGACCTTCTTGGTACGCCGCACTTTGCCGGCCTTCTGGCGGACGACGAACGAGCGCCGCAGGTCGGCGAACTCGACGATCGGCTCTCGAGTGGTCATGATCAACCTCCAGCTCCGGTGAATCGGCGAATGCCGGCGCGCCAGGCGAGCAGGGCCAATACCCAGGCCCAGACGGCGAACACGGGCGCGAACCAGCCGAGCCAGGCCGGCAGGAACGCGGGGCCGGGCAGCCCGAGGATGAGCAGACCGGGCAGGTAGGCGGTGGCGGTCGCCGGGATGACGAAAGTGAACAAGATCCGGACCGGCGGCAGCAGCACGCTGCCCGGCAGCTGCCCGGCGTACGAGCCGCCGTAGAGGAAGGCCGCGGTGAACTCGGCTCCGTCGATCAGGAAGAACTGCAGGCCGCCGGCCAGCACGAACAGCGCACCGTAGATCGCCGCGCCCACGAGCGGTGTGATGATCAGCAGGTAGAGCGTCGCGGGCGTGAGGGCGAGGTCCAACTGGGTCAACGCGATGACCATGATCACCAGACCGACCGCGGCCCGGCCGAGTCGGCGCAGTTGGAAGTCGCTGGTGACGAGCTGGACCAACAGCGGCAGCGGTCGCACCAGCATCACCTCGAGCCGGCCCATTCGCAGCAGGGAGGGCACCGTGTCGAGCTGGCCGAACACCAGGTCCGCGAGGGCGAAGCTCGTATTGGCCAGGGCGAACACCAACGCGGCTTGGGCAAAACTCAGACCGCCGAAGACGGGCACGTTGGTCAAGATCACATAGATCTCGATGAACTCGATCAGACCGATGCCGACCGAGGTGAGCACGGTCAGCCAGAAGCTGGCGCGGTACGCGGTCTGGCTGCGAACCCGGGATCCCAACAACACACCGACCGCCCGGCGCCGGCTGATCCCCACCGAGACGGGCTTGACCTCAACCACCCTGCACCACCAGCTTCCGCGCCGCTCGAGCCATCAGCCAACGGGTCAAGACGACGAGCAGAACCAGCCAGCCGGCCTGCATGGCGACCACCAGCAGCGCATCGCTGCCAAGCACCCGACCGCTGAGCACGTCGATCGGGAACTGCAGCAGCGACGGGAACGGGGTGGCGTACGCAATGGTCTTCAGCCAGTCCGGGAACAGGTGGACCGGTATGTAAAGACCGCTGAACGGAGCGACGACGACGAAGTAGAGCCCGATGAAGCCGCGGATGTCGATCATCCAGAAGGCGACCAGGTTGACCTCGAACCGAAGGACGAAGCTCAGCGAAACGCCCAGCACGACACTGATCGCGCCCAAGGGATAGGCCGTCCACGAGCCCGGCAGGGCGATGCCCACGGTGATCGCCCCGATCACCAGCGGTGCCAGTCCTCGGGTCAGCAGCTGGAACAGCGCCCGACCGAAGTCGGCGGCCCACCAGGCCAGCTGCACGTCGACCGGTCGGGCCAGGTCGACGGCGATGTCGCCGTTCTTGATCCGGTCGGCCAGCTCACTCCAGCCGAACAGCGCCAACGGCGCGAGCAGAGCCTGACCGAGCCAGACGTACGTCGATGCCTGCCGCTGGTCGTATCCCGCCAGCTCACCACCGGCTACCGTGATCGCGGCGAACAAGACACTGACCCGGATGAAACCGAAGACCGATTGGGTGAACACGCCGGCGACGATGGCCAGCCGATAGGTGCTGTACCTGCGAAAGCCGGCGGCGCCGAGCTGGAAGTAGGTACGCACAATCGCGTGACACTAGGACGAGCGAGTCACTCGGTCAATGCCCAAGGCGCGTCGCGGACACCACCGGGCGTGTCGCGATCGGTTCAATCCCGCGGGTATGCGCCGCCGGCCAGGCACGATCACCCGGCCCCACGCGAATCGGGTTCGTCTCGTGCCCAGGGGCCACAGACGCGCACGAAACGGACAGGGATCGGGTACGGCTTGCGCCTGCGGGCCACAAACGCCCGCAGATTGTGCGGGCAGCGGGTACGTCTCGCGCCCGTGGGCCACGAACGACCGGGCAATTGGCACACCCGAGTCGATCAGTCGGTGAGTCCGGTGGCCGAGGAGAGCGGACCGCCGAGAAGCGGCATCAACTGGGCTGGTCCGGCGAGTGCACCGCCGTCGACCGGCAACGTCACCCCCGTGATCCAGGCGGCGTCGTCGGAGGCCAGGAAGGCCACCGCCGCGGCGATATCGGCAGGTTCGCCGACCCGGCCCAAGGGATAGAGCGGCCGCAACCGATCGGCGCCACCCGGCTGACCGTCCCAGACCCGGGTCCGGATCGTACCCGGGGCGACGGCGTTCACCCGAATGCCGGCCGGACCCAGCTCGACGGCCAGGTTGCGGGTCAGCATCGTCAGGGCGGCCTTGGACGAGGAGTACGGCTCGTCTCCGAAGGCAGCCAGCCCGTTGACTGAGCTGATGGAGACGATCGACGCACCCGTCGGACGTTTGCGTAGCTGCGGCAGCGCAGCCCGGATGCAGCGCATGGTGCCGGTCAGATTGAGATCCAACACCCGCTGCCAGTCGTCGTCACTGATCTCGTCGAAAGCAGGCATCGGGATGGTGCCGCCGGCGACGTTGACCAGCACATCGACCTGCCCGTACGCCGTCACGGCCCGGTCGAGAAGCTCGTTGACCGAGTTCGTGGAGTGCAGGTCGCATTCGACGGCGATCGCCCGACCCGGCGCGAGCCCTGCAGCCACCTCAGCGGCCGTGGCCTGGTCGAGATCGCCGAGCACCAGCCGCGCGCCCTCGGCGCCCAGCCGTTCGGCCACCGCCCGGCCGATGCCGTGGGCGGCACCGGTGACCACCACTACCCGATCGGCGAACCGACCAGGCGACCGAGGGGCCGGTCGGTCTGTCACAAGACGTCGCCGGGGCGATAGGCAGCCGCCGCCGGATGTTCGGCGGCGATCTTCTCCACCTCGACGACGATCGCGGCTACCTGTGCCTGAGCAGTGCCGGCCATCGCCAGCGGCTCGGCAACCAGCGTCTCGAGGTCGGCCTGGGTCAGTCCGAGGCGAGGGTCGGCGGCCAACCGGTCCAACAGATCGTTGCGGGCCAGACCCTTCTCTCGCATCTCCAAGGCCACCGCGACCGCATGCTCCTTGATCGCCTCGTGGGCGGTCTCTCGCCCCACCCCGTGCCGGACGGCGGCCATCAACACCTTGGTGGTAGTGAGGAACGGCAGATAGCGCTGCAGCTCGGCCTCGATCACGGCCGGGAAGGCGCCGAAGTCACCCAACACCGTCAGGAAGGTCTCGAACAGCCCATCCAAGGCATAGAAGGCGTCCGGCAGGGCCACCCGGCGTACCACCGAACAGGACACGTCGCCCTCGTTCCACTGGTCGCCGGCCAGCTCGCCGACCATCGACACATAGCCGCGGACGATGACCGCCAACCCGTTCACTCGCTCACAGGACCGGGTGTTCATCTTGTGCGGCATAGCGCTGGAGCCGACCTGGCCCGGCCTGAACCCTTCGGTGACCAGCTCGTGCCCGGCCATCAACCGGATGCTCGTGGCCACGTTGGAGGGCGCCGCTGCGGCTTGAGCCAGCGCGGTCACCACGTCGAAGTCCAGTGACCGGGGATAGACCTGACCGGTGCTGGTCAGGATCGTCGGCACGCCGAGATGGGCCGCGACCAGCCGCTCCAGATCGGCCAGCTTGGCCGCATCCCCACCGAGCAGGTCGAGCATGTCCTGACCGGTGCCGACCGGACCCTTGATCCCCCGCAGCGGATAGCGGTCGATCAGCTCGCAGACTCGCCGGTAGGCGATCAGCTGCTCGTCCGCAGCGGTCGCGAAGCGCTTGCCCAGTGTGGTGATCTGAGCGGCCACATTGTGCGAGCGGCCGGCGATCGGTTGGTCGGCATAGGTCGCGCCGAGCCTGGCCAGCTGGACGAGCGAGGCCACCAGCCGGTCGCGGATGATCTTGAGCGAGGAGTGGATCTGCAGCTGCTCGACGTTCTCGGTCAGGTCACGGCTGGTCATCCCCTTGTGCACGTGCTCGTAGCCGGCGAGTGCGTTGAACTCCTCGATCCGGGCCTTCACATCGTGCCTGGTGATCTTCTCCCGAGCGGCGATACTGGCCAGATCGACCTTCTCCACCTGCGCGGTATAGGCGCTAATCACCGCATCCGGATCGTCGCCACCGAAGTCGACGCCGAGATCACGCTGCGCAGACAGCACCGCGATCCACAGCAGCCGCTCGGCGACGATCTTGTTCTCCGGGCTCCACACCGTACGCAGCTGCTGCGAGGCATAACGGTTGGCCAAGACGTTCGGCACGCTCACCGTACTGTCTCCTCCTGGGCTGTCTTCTCCTGCGCTGCATCATCGGCTGCCTGCTGGGCGATATCGCTGCGATAGAAGGAGCCGGCGAGGTCCAGGTTGGCGATCGTCGCGTACGCGGCATGCCGCGCGGTAGCCAGCTCCGCACCGGTGCCGACGACGGCGAGCACTCGGCCACCGGCGCTGACCACCCGGCCGTGGGCGTCCAGCGCGGTGCCGGCATGGACGATCATGGTGCCGTCGGCGCCAGCCACGTCGAGGCCGTCAATCACCCCGCCGGTGACCGGGCTGGCGGGGTAGTTCTCGGCCGCCAGCACGACCGCGACTGCAGCTCCGTCCGACCATTGCAGCGGCGGCTGCTCCGCCAGCGTTCCGGTGGCCGCGGCATACAGCAGACCGCCGAGCGGCGTCTTCAGCCTGGCCAGCAGCGGTTGCGTCTCGGGATCTCCGAAGCGGACGTTGAACTCGACCACCCTGATCCCCTTGCTGGTCAGGGCCAGACCGGCATAGAGCAGACCGGTGAACGGGGTGCCGCGACGAGCCAGCTCGTCGACAGTGGGCTGCAGGACGGTGCGCTGCACCTCGTCAACCAGCTCAGCCGGCGCCCAAGGCAGCGGGGTGTAAGCGCCCATCCCGCCGGTGTTCGGCCCGGCGTCGCCGTCGTACGCTCGCTTGAAGTCCTGTGCCGGCTGCAAGGGGACCACCGCGCTGCCGTCGGTGATCGCGAACAGGCTGACCTCGGGTCCGTCGAGATATTCCTCGATGACGACCCTGCCGCACGACGCGGCATGGGCCTCGGCGGCGGCCCGATCATCGGTCACCACCACACCCTTGCCGGAGGCGAGTCCGTCATCCTTGACGACGTACGGCGGTCCGAGCTCGTCCAACGCCGCCGCTACCTCGGCCGGGGTCTCGCAGACCCGCGCCGCGGCAGTGGGCACGCCGGCAGCGGCCATCACCTCCTTGGCGAATGCCTTGCTGCCCTCCAGCCGTGCCGCTTGCTTGGACGGGCCGAAGCAGGCGATCCCGATCCCGCGTACGGCGTCGGCGGCACCGGCAACCAGCGGTGCCTCCGGACCGACCACCACCAGATCGACACCGAGGTCGGCGGCCAGCGTGGCGACCGCCTCGGGGTCGGTGGCCGCCACAGGGTGGTTGCGACCCACCTGCGCGGTGCCGGGATTGCCGGGAGCGGAATGCACCTCGACGACCCCGGGATCGCGGGACAGCGCCCACGCAAGCGCGTGCTCTCTGCCGCCGGAGCCGATCACGAGAACTCTGAGCTGCTGATTGGCTCGGCGTTGCTGATGGCGGGGTGGCGCGGTCACCTGCGCAGCCTACCTACGCCCCACTTTGACGACCCCACTCCGCACCACTTTGGTCGGGCCACTCCGACACTCCCCACGATGACCCTGGCCACCCCGAACGACAACTTCGCACCATTTCGGGCGACTGCACACCAGGCGCACATGGTGCGCAGTCGCAGCAAATGGTGCGGAGTCGAGATGGGCGGCGGCGCCACGAAGCCCGCGAAAGCCACCAAAACGATCCAGCAAATCACAAACTCATCACCGCTTTCCTGACCCGTCAACCTGAGCTTTGACACGCGTTAGTTACATGAATCATTATGGAATCCTCAAACCTAACACGCGTTAGGTCTCTGACCGGTCAACTGTCAGAGAAGGAGCAACAAAGTGGTTGATCTCAGCCGAAGAGCGATGATCGGGGCCGTCGGCCTCGGCATCGTCGGCACCGCGATCTCTTGGCCACGGCTGACCGGGGCCGACATCCCCGGCCGTGGGCAGGATGCGCTGACCATCACCGTGCTCGGCACGGCGCAAGACGCCGCGCAACGCCAAGGCCTCGTCGATGGCTTCCAGAAGCAGCATCCCGACATCCCGGTGCGGATCGTCGCGATCCAGGGCCAGGACTGGGCCTCCTACTTCGCCAAGATCCTCACCATGGTCGCCGCCGGCAACCCGCCGGACATCGTGACCACGGCAACCGAGGGCACCCAGCTGTTCGCCTCCCGGATGGCCTATCCGATCGACGAGTTCGTCCAGCGCGACGCCGCCGACATGCAGGAGTATTTCGACGACGTCCATCCCTCACTGATCGAGTCGTTCCTCTACAAGGGCAATCTCTATCAGCTGCCCGACAACTTCAACGCCGCGAACGTGTTCTACAACGCCTCGGCGATGGAGCGTGCCGGCATCGAGCGCCCGGACGACAACTGGACACTCGAGGACTTCTTCGACGTCGCTCGTCGGATGAAGGACAGCGCCAAGGACAAGTTCTTGTCCTACTTCTGGAACAACCGGCTCTGGGGTGGCGTCGTGCCTGGCTGTACATCAACCAGACCAGCTTCCTGACCGAGGAGAAGGCTCCCGGTGGCGACTGGTTGTGGCAGCGGTTCTATCCGAAAGAGACGCCCCGCGGTGGCGGCTTCCTGCGGGAGAACGCCGACGCACTCAACGATCGGACGATCGAGAGCTTCCAGGTCCTCCAGAAGATGGTGAGCGAGGGACTTGCCGCGAACCCGGCCCAGGGTGGCGGCAACGAGCTGGTCGCCCTGTTCTCCACTGGTGCGGTGGGCATGACCCCGGCCGGCGGCTTCTGGGTGCAGGGTCTGAGCGAGGCCGGCGTCGCCAACGACGAGTACGACGTGACGTACTTCCCGAAGATGCGTGGGCAGCGGCACCAGTTCGGCGCCGGCGGCTACGCGATCATGGAGACCTCGCAGCGCAAGGAAGACGCGTGGCAGTGGCTGAAGTACTGCGTCTCCGTCGAGGGCATGTCGATCGCCCACAGCAAGCCGGACTCGTCCATCCCCAGAAGGTCGCTCAACGACAAGGTGTACGGCGGCGACCTCGGCCCGAAGCACTGGCAGGTCTTCTACGACACGCTGGAGAAGTTCCCCGACACCGGGCCCTTCCCGGCCCCGCCACAGCAGGCCGCTGTCGAGTCGGCGCTGATCAAAAACGTCGTCCCGGCAATCACCAACGGTCCAGACGGTGTCCGGCCGGCACTCGAGACGATGCAACGCGACCTCGAGCTCGCACTGAGGAGGCAATGATGTCCACCAAGACCGCCCTTCCCACCGCCACCCCGCAGGTTGATGCCCGGCGAAGCCGCAAACAGAACCAACTCCTCGTCTGGGTCTTCCTGGCCCCGACGCTGATCGGGCTCGGACTGTTCTCCTTCGTCCCGATCATCGGCTCGATCGTGCTGGCGTTCTTCCGGTGGGACATCATCACCGCACCTGAGTTCGTCGGCCTCCAGAACTTCGCCGAGCTCGCGGCCAACCCGACCGTCCGGGTGTCGTTCTTCAACACGATTACCTTCGTGATCGCGGCGGTGATCATCCAGCTCGCGATCGCGCTGGGACTCGCGATCCTGGTGCAGTCGAGGATGCCGGAGCGGGTGCGTACGTTCTTCCGGTCGACGCTGTTCTTCCCGCTGATCCTGTCCGCCGCGTCGGTGTCGTTGATCATGTCCTACCTGTTCAACCAGGAGTTCGGCCTGGTCAACCAGTTCCTCAACCTGCTCGGGATCGGGAGCGTCGGCTGGCTGACCACCGGCTTCGGCGCCAAGGTCGTCGTGCTGCTGGTCTATGTGTGGCAGAACTTCGGCTTCACCTTCCTGCTGTTCATCGGCGGCGTCTCGGGCATCCCGCGGGCGGTCTACGAGGCCTCCGCCATCGACGGCGTCACCGGCTTGAAGCAGTTCCGCCACATCACGCTGCCGCTGGTCAGCCCGACGATGCTGGTCGCCTCGGTGATGGCCATCATCAGCGCCCTGCAGATCTTCGACCAGCCCTACGTCCTCACGCGCGGCGGCCCCGGCGACTCGACCCGGACCGCGGTGATGGTGATCTACGAGTCGGCCTTCCAGCAGCTCGAGTTCGGCCTCGCCTCGGCGATCGGCATCGTGCTCACGCTGCTGATCATGCTCGTCACCGCCATCCAGTTCCAGCTCAGCAAGCGCTTCGTCTTCTACGAGTGAGGTCATAGATGTCAACCATCGACGCAGTCGCCAAGCCCTCACCGCTACAAGGGCTCGGCAAAGTTGCCAAGTACGCCGTGCTCGTCCTCGGCGCCTTCCTCACCCTCGGACCGGTGGTCTGGACCGTCATCACGGCCCTGTCCCCGACCGACCCGGAGACGAACATCCGCCACGTCGGTTTCTCCGCCTTCGCGGATGTGTTCGACAAGATCCCGTTCTGGCTGTACTTCTACAACAGCGCCCTGGTGACGGTCATCGTCGCGATCGGGCAGATGCTCAGCGCGGCCATGGCCGGCTATGTCTTCGCCCGGTTCGAGTTCCGGGCCAAGAACCTGCTGTTCGGAGCCATCCTCGCCACCATGATGGTGCCGATGCAGGTGACGATCGTCCCCGTGTTCATGCTGATCCGCGGCATGGGCCTGGCCGACACCCTGCTGGCGCTGATCCTGCCCGCGCTGCCAACCGCCTTTGGGACGTTCTTGATGCGGCAGTACTTCATGGGGCTGCCGGCCGAGCTCGCCGAGGCTGCGCAGATCGACGGCGCAGGCCCCTGGCGTACGTTCTTCAGTGTCTATCTGCCGCTGGCCACACCAGGTCTGGCGATCGTCGGAATCCTCGCGTTCAACTACCACTGGAACGAGTTCTTCCGACCATTGATCATGACCATCAGCGAACAGAACTTCACCCTGCCCCTCGGCCTGGTGACGCTGCAGGGCAACCTGGGCACCGGCAGCATCTCGACGGTCCTCGCCGGCGTGGTGCTCTCGATGATCCCGGCGCTGATCGTGTTCGTCTTCGGGCAGAAGCCGCTGCGGGAGGGTCTGACCGCCGGCGTCGGCAAGTAAGTCACGGGCACAGTGAGTCACCGCCAGTGAGTCACACCGACCCGTCGTTCCCAGGCCTGCATGGGCGTCCGGACCAGGGCTGGGTGAACGACCCGAACGGGTTGGCCGTCATCGACGGTCGATACCACGTGTTCTTCCAGTACAACCCGAACGCCCCGGTGCACGCCGGTATCTGTTGGGGGCACGTCAGTTCGACCGATCTCGTCCGCTGGCACCAGGAGCCGATCGCCCTGGTGCCACGGGCGGGCGGGCCGGACGAGCGCGGCTGCTTCTCCGGCTGCCTGGTGGACGAGAACGGCACCCCCACCGCGGTCTACACCGCCATCACGCACACCGACTACACCGGTGTCGCACTGGCCACCAGTGACCGCGCCGCTGTCTCCTGGGTCCAGGAGGACGCAGTCCTCGCGGACTCCGACCAGCCGCGTGGCATCGGCATCCGTGACCCCTACCTGTTCACCTTCGGCGGGCACCGGTACGCCGTCCAAGGCGGCGGGCTGGCCGGCGAGAAGCCTCGGGTCTATCTCTACGGCTGCGACGACCTCCGAGAGTGGTCGTTCCTCGGGGAACTGCTTACCGGTGACGATCCCATCGCGGCGGCATATGGCGACAGCAATGTGTGGGAGTGCCCCAATCTGTTCGAGTTGGACGGCAGTTGGTTGCTGCTGGTATCTCCGCTCAGTATCGAGCCGGACGGGCACGGGCATGGCGAGGTGTTCGCCCTGATCGGGGAACTGGAGCCGGACGGTGACGGTCTGCGCTTCCGCCCCTCGTCGGCAGGCCCGGTGGACATAGGTCCGAGCTTCTATGCGCCGCAGGTGCTCAAGGACGGGGAGCGACGGCTGCTGTGGGGCTGGACGAAGGATCTCGGCCGGCCGGTTGAAGCGATCACAGCGGCCGGCTGGACCGGGGCCCTGACCTTCCCACGCGAACTCAGGCTGGTCGACGGCGTACTGCTCTCCGAGCCAGCCGCAGAACTCGTCGCACTACGCCAGGAGCGTCTGGCTCCGGTGGACGGAGTCGTGACCGCCCGCGCGTTCGAAGTCGAAGGCAGCACCGCCGCGGTGCGGCTCGCCCTGGAACACGACACCATCACCGAGACGGTCCTCGATCATCAGCGCGAGCAGTCCAGCGATATCCGGATCCTGGTCGACGGCAGCATCGTCGAGGTATTCGTCGACGGTGAACCCCCGCAGACGCTGCGTGCTTACCCCGGATCGCGATCGCAGTGGCGGATCGAGGGTGGCGCGGAGCTGCGAATCTGGCTACTTGGACTGCCGGGCCCCGCCAATAGGATCCACGATTGACGGTATCCTCAGGCGTGCCTGCCGGCGATCGCCGCGGCGACCCCACCATCACCACGAACCAGAGGAGAACTCCACCATGCCCCTCATCCTCGGCCAGCGTCTCCTCTCTGAGGAGCCGACCGCAGGCGTGAGCAAGTGAACCTGCCGCACGCACGCGACCTGGGGTCGGACGACATCGCCCGGACCCGGTTGCACGTTCAACCCCCGACCGGCTGGCTGAACGATCCGAACGGGGCATGCCGGATCGATGGGGTTTATCACGTCTTCTACCAACACAACCCGGCCGGCCCGGACCACAGCAACATCCACTGGGGCCATGCCAGCTCGCCGGACCTGATCCACTGGACCGAGGAGCCGATCGCGCTCACCCCGACCCCGGGCAGCATCGACGAGCAAGGCTGCTGGTCGGGCTGCATCGTCGATGACGGCGGCGTACCCACCGCGGTCTACACGGCGGTGCACGACGGTCCGCACAATGCGGTGGTCGGCCTGGCCAGGAGCGACCGTACGCTTCGCCGCTGGCTCCAGGACCCGGTCGGCAAGATCGGCAACCCCGACGACCCGTCGATCGCCGAGGTCCGCGACCCGTTCCTCTTCACCCACGGTGGGAAGCGGTACGCGGTACAGGGAGCCGGGCACCCGTACGGCTCGCCGCAACTGCTGCTCTATTCCTGCGACGATCTGGAGTCTTGGACCTATCTCGGCCCGCTGCTGACGATCGACGACCCGATCGCCGCCTCGGTGGCGCCGGCGAACATCTGGGAGTGCCCGAACATCTTCCAGCTCGGTGACAGCTGGGTGATCATCCTCTCGCTGTGGCGGCAGATCGATGCCTACCACCAGCTCTTCGGCGTTCGCTATCTGGTCGGCGACCTGGTCGGCTCGGACGGTGACGAGCTCGGCTTCGTGGCGCGCGCCGGCGGCACCGTGGACGATGGCGACACCTTCTATGCCCCGCAGGCGCTGGTCGAGCCGGACCGGGTCTTGCTGTGGGGCTGGGCCTGGGAAGGACCGCACCGGTCCGCTGCCCAGATCCAGGAAGCCGGCTGGGCCGGCGTTCTGACTTTCCCGCGGGAACTGATGCTCGACGGTGATGTGCTGGTGAGCCGGCCGGCCACCGAGCTCTCCGGCCTGCGGACCGAGCTCCTGGAGCCGGACGAGGACGGGACGATCTCCGCCCATACCTTCGAGATCGTCGCCTCCGGGCCGGTCGAACTGGTGCTGGCCGACCCGACCACGGGTTTCCGGGACCAGGTCGTCCGCACGAACGGCCCTGGACGGATCCTGGTCGACGGCTCGATCATCGAAGCGTTCGGCGACGGGGCATCGACCACCACCCGGCACTATCCGACCGCGACCAGCCGGTGGCAGATCACCTCCTCCGCCGACTATCAGGTCTGGACCCTCAACTAGTCTTCGGCCCACGAGCGGGACGACGATCTGCGTTCACCAGCTACGTCGTCACTCTTCACGACGGCGCTCTCCGGAATCGGCTCAGTTCACTCGCCGGGGGCGCCGTCGCTCATCGCTCCTCCGCACGCCGGGCAGGTCATCTTCCCGCTCGTGGGCCCGTCACCGAGTCCCGCACCACCAGCGGGCAGTCCAGCAGCACCCGGGGCTGCGGGCCGCGGCCACCAGCGGCCGGCGATGGTGCGGGGTTCAGCACCGCATCAAGGAGGACCTGCATCGCCTGCTCCCCCATCTCCCGGTGCGGCAGTCGGACCGTGGTGAGGGCCGGCACCAGGCAGGGCGCCACGTTCTCGTCATCGTCGTAGCCGACCACGGACAGGTCTCCCGGGACCGACAGCCCGAGCTCCGCCGCGGCCAGGATGACGCCAACTGCCGAGCGGTCATTGGCGCCGACGATCGCCGTGGGCAGTGGGTCGGGCCGGGTCAGCACCTGCATGGCCGCCGCGTAGCCCTTGTCGATGTCCCAGCCCGTCACCACCGGCTCGGGCGCGGTCAGACCGGCCTCGGTCATCGCCTCCACGAAGCCCTGGACGCGGAGGCCCGCGGCGACCGCTTCGGGTGTGCCCATGAGCATCACGATGTCGCGGTGCCCACAGTCGAGCAAGTGCTGGGTCGCCGACTTGCTCCCGCTCACCTCGTCGGGCAGGAAAGCCGGGACCCGATCGTCCGGATCGAAGCAGTTGGCCAGCGCACCTGGTGCGATGCGCAACTCGTCCCCCGGCTCGTACGATCGCAGACTCTGGGCGGCGAACAAGAAGCCGTCGACCTGGCGGTTCTGCAGTCTCTCGAAGGCGTCCCGCTCCCGCTCGGCGGAGTTCTGGGTATCGATCACCAGCAGCAGATAGCCGGCGGCCGCAGCGACATCGGACGCCCCCTGCAGCAGCTTGCCGCCGAACGCGGTGGTGGCGATCCAGTCCGTCACCACCCCGATCGTCGCGCTCCGCCGCGAGCGCAGGCTGAGCGCGACGGTATTCGGCGTGTAGTTGAGCTTGCGCGCCGCCTCGATGATCAGCGCCTGCTTGTCGGCCGCGATGTTGCCGTCCCCCCGGCCGTTCAGCACCAGCGAGACAGCACTTCTGGATACCCCGGCGAGATCGGCGACATCTTGGGAGGTGGCTTTTCTCAGCATGGACGGATTCTAGGGGTGGGTCAGATCAGGCTGTTGATCACAATCGACTGCTCCCGGTCCGGGCCGACACCGATGCCGGAGATCCGGGCGCCGCAGAGTTCCTCGACCCGGTTCACGTACGCCTGGGTGTTCTTCGGCAGCTCGTCGAACGAACGGCAGTTGCTGATGTCCTCGGTCCAGCCGTCGAGGTATTCATAGATCGGTGTCGCGTGGTGGAAGTCGGACTGGCTGACCGGCAGCGTGTCGTGCCGGACACCGTTCACGTCGTACGCCACGCACACCGGGATCTGCTCCCAGCCGGTGAGCACGTCGAGCTTGGTCAAGAAGATGTCGGTGAAGGCGTTCGCCTGGCACGCCGCCTCGACCACCAGCGCGTCGAACCAACCGCAGCGCCGCTTGCGGCCGGTCGTGGTGCCGAACTCCACCCCGATCTCCCGCAGCCGATCTCCGTCGGCGTCGAAGAGTTCGGTCGGCATCGGGCCCTCGCCCACTCGGGTGGTGTAGGCCTTCGCGATGCCGATCACACGGTTGATCCGGGTCGGCCCCACCCCAGCGCCGACGCAAGCGCCGCCGGCGATTGGGTTGGACGAGGTCACGTACGGATAGGTGCCGTGATCGACATCGAGGTGATGGGCCTGGGCACCCTCGAACAGCACCACCTTGCCCTCGTCGAGGGCGGTGTTGAGCACCCGGCTGACGTCGGCGACGTACGGGGCGATCCGCTCGGCGTGCGACAGCAGGTGCTCGGTGACCTGCACCGGGTCCAGCGCCCGCCGGTTGTAGACCTTCACCAGAAGATGGTTCTTCTGATCCAGCGAAGCCTCGACCTTCTGCCGCAGGATGGAGGCGTCGAACAGATCCTGGATGCGCAGCCCGATCCGGTTGACCTTGTCGGAATAGGCCGGGCCGACGCCACGACCGGTGGTACCGATCCGGGCCTTGCCCAGGAATCGCTCGGTGACCTTGTCGATGGTCTGGTGATAGGACGCGATGATGTGCGCATTGGCCGACACCAGGAACGTGGGGATCTCGACCCCCCTGGCCCGCAGCCCGTCGATCTCGGTGAACAGCACGTCGAGGTCGACCACGACGCCGTTGCCGATCACCGGGATGCAGTTGGGGTTCAAGATCCCCGAAGGGAGCAGGTGCAGAGCGTATCTCTCACCCCCGACGACGACCGTATGACCGGCGTTGTTGCCGCCGGAATAGCGCACGCAATAGTCGACCCGGTCACCCAGCTCGTCGGTCGCCTTGCCCTTGCCTTCGTCGCCCCACTGGGCTCCCATCACCACAATGCCCGGCATGTGATCGCCGCCTTCAACTCAGCAGTGAAGTCCCTGGGCATTCATTGCCGCAGGGACTCTTACTGCCACACTGTAGCGACCCTCAGCCAGGTGTGAATGCGCTGCTCAGAGCCTGGTAACCGGTCTCGGTGGAATCGCGCAGGAACTGGGCACAACGATCGAACTCCTCGGTGTCGCCGATGCGCTGCGCCGCGCGGGCCAAAGACCATAGCGCACGTAAGAATCCGCGGTTGGCTTCGTGCTCGTACGGAATCGGCCCGGCCCCCTTCCAACCCGCTCGGCGGAGCGCATCCAGACCGCGGTGGTAGCCGGTCCGGGCGAAGGCGTACGCGCACACGTCGGCCTCGCTGGTGTCCGCTGCGAGCGCTTCCTCGGCGAGCATCGCCCAGGCGAGACTCGCCGCCGGGGCGGCGATCGCGGCGGCGACAACAGCCTCATGATCGGCATCGTCTGCCAGGTTTGGGCCGATCACCGGCAGCAGGGTCGGCCTCGGACCTGCGTTGCTGGCGGCCAACAGGTTGCGATGAGGTTCACTCACGGCCGTCACCCTAGTTGACTCGTCGGGAGTTCGCCCGGGCGGCAAACCCGGCCGACTCACCGGTGGCGGGCCGGAACACCGCGGGCACCGCCGCCAGGTCACCGGTCGCAGCGGCCGCGGCCAGCTCACCGGTCACTGGGGCGAACTTGGCGCCGTGCCCGGAGCAGGCCGAGACGATGGTGATGCCGTCGACGCTGTCGATCACGAAGGCCTCGGTCGGGGTGTTGGTGAACAGGCAGGTCGTCTCGGCGTATGGCTCGGGCACCAGTCCGGGCAGATGGCGCTTGACATAGGCCACGGCCCGGTCCCGGGCAGCCGGATCGATCGTGCCGTCCTGGTCGACCGCGCTCGCCATCTTCCGGCCGGCATTGAACTCGGCCAACTTCATACCGCGGAACTGCGCATCACGACCGCCCGGCAAGGCATAGGTCAAGATCTCGGGGTCCTCGTAGATCAGCGTCGGCCACGCCTGATCCGGATCGGCGTAGGGAAAGTGGAAGGCGTTCTCCTGGCTGATCTCCAGCGGCGGCAGACTCGCCCGGAACCCGTCGTGCAGTGGCAGCCGATCCAGCAAGGTCGGCAGCCAACCGCCGGCAGCGACCACCACCCGCTCCGGGTCGAGCGACCGGCCGTCGGCAGCGAGCACGGTGTAGCCCGACGTGGTGGCGGTGACGCCATCGACCGGCCACGACGTGAGCACCCGCGCACCGGCCGCCACAGCGGCCTCGACCATGACGTTGACCGTGGTCTCGGCGTCGATCACCCCGGCTCCGGGATGCCACAACGCCTCGGTGTCGATCGCCAGCTGCGGGAACCGCTGCTGGGCCACCTCGGCCGAGATCAGCTCATGGTCGACACCGGCTACCTCCAGCACCGCCGCCAAGGCGCGCGGGTTGCGTACCGAGCCGAAGTCCAGTTCACCGGTCGGGGTGATCAGTTGCCGTCCCGAACCGGCCTCCAGCTCGTCGAACCCGGCCCGGGCCCGCACCACCAGCTCGGTGTAGAGCAGATCGGCGTACGGATAGCGGAAGATCCGGGCCGATCCGTGTGAGCTGCCGTCGGCGGCCGCCGGCCGGGTCCGTTCGACAAGTGTCACCTCGTGCCCGGCCTTCGCCAGCTGCCACGCCGTGGCCGCGCCGGCCAGGCCGGCACCAATGACGACGTACTGCGAGTCCAAGGTCATTCCTTCTGCTGGTTGGAGTCTCCGTGCCCGGCCACGCTAGCCGATCTCGTACCAGCCGTGCGATCGAGAGGTGCGTGGATGTGGTTTCAGCCGGCTGAAACTACATCTGCGCACCTTTCAATCCGTTGCCCGGTCAGCTGCGGGTACGCAGGCCCTCCGTCGCGGCGCTCTTGAACTGCCAGAACCGAGCCCGGCGGGTCCTTCAGCCCTTGCACGTCGTACGGTGTCGGAACGAATATGGGTCTTTCCCCGTCCGTCGCCCGTGAAGGTCAAGCGGCGGCGACTGAGCGGGTCTGAGGTCCCGATCACCGTGCTCATTCCGCCGAAACCGCGGGTCATCTTTCAGGTCCCATCGGGGTGGCCACCGCCACCCCCCGGATGGGAGCCCGATCCCGGCTGGCGACCTGACCCCAGTTGGCCTGCCCCACCAGCTGACTGGCAGTTCTGGCAGCTGACGCATCAGTCGGCCCCCTCGATTCCGGCTCAAGCTCACGAGAAGTAGCAAGCGGTTCCGATCCGTCAGTTTCGGAACCACCTGCTACTTCTCGATGGCGACCGACGCCGGCCTTCCGATCGCAACAGCGGTCGTTCGTGGCTCGCGGGCGAGTCTCTCCTACGCCTGCCAGCCCGTGAGCACCTCGTCCACGAGGTCACGTACCTCATCCCGGGCTTCTTGGCGCGAGAATCCGCCCATCAGCAGGTTCTCGTACGGGGTGTCGACGTGCCGGACAGAGGCGACCACCGCAAGCCGGACCGCCTCCGGGTCCAGGGAGCGACCGGCGGCACTACGACCGACACGTCCGCTGCTCCGAGTCACGGTGTGCCGAGCGATCCGCGCCGCTCGCAACTCGGGGCATCCGGGAAACTGCTGTCGGATGGCGGCGGCGAACCTCTCCACCAGATCCTCGTCCTCGGCTTCGCGTCTGACGAGATCGCGTTGTCGACGGCGTTCCCGGACCTCGACATCGGCGAGACATTCCTGTTCGGCCTGCTCGATGGCCCCGGGCTCGACCAGGATCCCTTGCCGCTCGTATCGATTGCGCGCTCGGGCCCACTGCACCACGACGGCCGACAGCCGGCTGTGCTTCTTCGCACGCCGAGTGAGCGCGGCATTGCCGCTGCCCAGGAACTCCAGGTGTCCGAGGTCGGCACAGTCCAGGCAGAGGGTGCCCTCGTCGTCCATCCGGAACCAGCTGCCGCGATCGAACTCCTCCTGGCAGCCGGCACAGGTGAACGGGCGCCGGCCCATGATCACGACGATGTCTTTGGCCCGCTCAGCCATTGCCACGCCTCCAACGTCTCAGCTCCTGCGTCCGACCGTACGCCACCACTCTGGCATCGACCTCAACAAGGTCGAATGCCTCAGGATCGAAGCCATCGCCGACCCACGCCAGGAGATCCTCGGGCTCGGGATGGTTCGGATCGGCGCTGGCCGCGATCAGATTCGCGTACCCCCAGACCCCACCGCGGCCCTCCGGCGGACAGGCGCGAGCGCCGTCGAGAACATGAGGCCTCGCCACCCCGTCACCGACCGTCTCGATCAGCCAGCGATATGGCCGGACCGCCTGCTCAGGTGTGGGATCGACCTCGGCCGCTTCATCAAGGCGCGCGGCAGCGATCACCTCGAGCCACTGAGGATGCTGGGAGTCGATGAGTTGGTCGATGACGCCATCACCGCTCTGAGTGGTGTCCTTCGTCGCCACCCAACGATTCCATCGTGTCCCCTGACGTGATCGCCGATCTGGCATCCTGCGAGCGTTCATGCCGATTGACGATTGAAAGGTGCGTGGATGTAGTTCCAGCCGACTGAAACGACATCTGCGCACCTTTCAATCCGTGGGTTGACCTGCGAAGGAGTCGAACTCAGGCATTCGGGCCGAACACCGCCCGCCACAACGGCCCGAACGTCGGTGGCGGGCCATCGTAGCCACGGGAGACAAGGGCGTCATGAATCCTGGCGGCGACTTCCCTGGGTTGCCGCAGGTGCGCCTTCGAGACACGAATCGCCAGGACCCCTGCTGCAGCCAACGCCTCATATCGCAACAGATCGTTGCCATAGGTACGCGCATCGGTGCGATGGTGATCACCCTCGTACTCGATGGCGATCTGCCACTCGCCCAGATAGAGATCCACGCAGGCGATGAACCAGAATTCATCGCCGAGGTCGACATTGCACGCCGGCTCCGGCAATCCGGCCGCCACCAGCACCAACCGCAGCCGACTCTCCCGAGGCGATGCGGATCCGACGCGTACCAGCCCGGCCGCCTCCCGCGCCCGTAGACAGTGTCGACCCGACGCCGAAGACAGTCCCGACTGCACTTCCGCCAAGGTGGCCAGCTTTGCCCGGATCAGCCAATCGCCCGCCTCGACCAACTGCAGCAGCGTCAGATCGACCCGTGCGGCCACCAGAGCCGGCACCGGACGCACCACGACCCCGCGACATGCCGGCAGTTCCCCGGCTCGGCGGACCCGTACCTCGGGACGCTTCGACTGATAGGCGGCTGTCGTCACGAACCGATACGGCGTGACCGGCCCGATCTCGACACCCCAATAGTGCAGCGCAGTGACCCCGTCGACGGCTGTTCCGGCGGGAAGTACACCTAGGAAGGCCGCCAGTTCGTGCGTGAGCGTCGGCTCAACCTCCGCCGCGAGGTAGACGCCCCGTACGAGAGTCCGCACCCCGGGTCCTCGAAGGAGCCCGGGCGAGACACCCTCAGCGTCGGCACGCACACGGCTGAACGGCCGGTCCCTCAAGACCACAGGAAGTTGCTGACGACCAGGCATGCCGCCCACTGTGAACTACGCCGGCACCCTTGCGCCAGAGCTTCAGCGCAACGGACAACACCCAAGCCAAAAGGACAACACCGCGCTCAGCCACAGTCAAGTCAAGCGATCCGAGCCGGCTCCGAGAGGTGCGTGGATGTAGTTCCAGCCGACTGAAACTACATCTGCGCACCTTTCAATCCAGTCAATCCAGGTCAGATCCAGTCCTTGCGCCGGAAGACGTACCACAGCACACCTACGGCAATGATCATCAGCACCAGATAGACCCAAAAGCCGTACCCGGTCCCCTGCAGCGGGAAGCCGACGTTCATGCCGACGAAACCGGTGATCAGCGTCGGCGCGGCGACGATGCCCGCCCATCCGGTGAGCTTCTTCATGATCACGTTGAGTTGCAGGTCGGCGAGGGCCAGGGAGGTCTCGAACACCGAGGTGAGGGACTCGGCGAGCGAGTCGGCCGCATTGGCAACCCGGTCGTGATGCTCCGCGATCAGTGCCCAACGACGACCGGTGAGAGACTCGACCTTGCGCTGCGCCTTCGGCTTGGTGACCGGATGGACGTCGCGCAGATCGGCCACCACCGCGCGCATCGGCTCGGTCACCCGCCGGACGCTCGTCAACGCGGACCGCAGCCGAAACGCCCACAGCTGCTGCTCCTTGCTCAGCGGCCGACCGGTGAACAGTTCGTCGGCCAGCTCATCTCCGGCCTGTTCCAGCCAGTCGACGACAACGGCGTACGAGTCGATCACCCCTGAGACGAGGACCTGCAACGCGGCGGCCGTCCCACCGGTGGCCAGCCGCTCCCCTGCCGCCGCCAACCAGCGACGCGGGTCCATGTCTGCGGTCACATCGGCGAGGCAGACCAGAGCTCGATCCGTCACCAGCACCGAAACGGGATGCACCGTGACCTGCGCCGTGTGCTGATCAATGGTCACCGCATTGGTGAGAACGAGCCGAGCCTGACCGATCTCCTCGAACTTGGCTCGATGATCGGTCGCGACGAGCTCGTGCAGCACCAGCGCGTCGAGGTCGAACTCCTTGATCAGCCGTCGGAGGGCGTCTTGGGCATAGTCGCTGGAGCGGTCGAGCACCCACCAGCACAACGCATCGTCGTGCAGGTCGAGCACATCACCGAGGTCCTCACCGGCCAGATCTTCGGCCAGCACCTTGGTACCCGCCCAGACCCGGCTGACCGGGATCGGCCCCGCCAGCGTCCCCGTGGTGGCAGTCAACTCACCCGAACCAGCAGTCACATCCCCAGTCTGCCCGCTCCGAGGATCGGGGGCAGCCAGACCTAGGAGTTATCTGCCGGGGCGAGGAAGCAGAAGGGGGTGATGTCGGACACCACCCCCCTCAACCGGACCAACAGATCAGGCGCTCAGCGAGGTCCCGGCGCTGCGCAGATCCTCACACGCGGTGGCGATCCGAGCGGCCATGCCCGCCTCGGCGGCCTTGCCCCAGGCCCGCGGGTCGTAGGCCTTCTTGTTGCCGACCTCGCCGTCCACCTTCAGCACACCGTCGTAGTTGGTGAACATGTGCCCGGCGACCGGACGAGTGAAGGCGTACTGAGTGTCGGTGTCGATGTTCATCTTCACCACGCCGTAGTCGACGGCCGCCCGGATCTCGGCCAGAGTCGAGCCGGAGCCACCGTGGAAGACCAGGTCGAACGGGTTCTCCTTGCCGATCTTCGCGCCGACCTGCTCCTGGATGTCCTTCAACACCTCGGGCCGCAGCTTGACCGAGCCCGGCTTGTAGACACCGTGCACGTTGCCGAAGGTGAGAGCGGTGATGTAACGGCCCTTCTCCCCCGACCCGAGCACCTCGATGGTCCGCAGCCCGTCCTCGACGGTGGTGTACAACTTGTCGTTGATCTCGTTCGAGACGCCGTCCTCCTCACCGCCGACGACCCCGACCTCGATCTCGAGGACGATCTTGGCCGCGTTGGTGAGGGCGAGCAGTTCGTCGGCGATCGCCAGGTTCTCTTCGACCGGCACGGCCGAGCCGTCCCACATGTGCGACTGGAACAGCGGGTTCTGGCCGTTCTTGACTCGCTCGGTCGAGATCGCCAGCAGCGGCCGGACAAAACCCTCGAGCTTGGGCTTGGGGCAGTGATCGGTGTGCAGGGCGACGGTGACCGGGTAGTTCTTGGCGACCACGTGCGCATACTCGGCCAACGCCACGCTGCCGGTGACCATGTTCTTGACCGTCGGTCCCGACAGGTACTCCGCGCCCCCGGTGGAGACCTGGATGATGCCGTCGGACCCGGCCTCGGTGAAGCCCTGCAGCGCAGCATTCAAGGTCTGCGAGGAGCTCACATTGATGGCGGGGTAGGCGAAGTGGTTCTGCTTGGCCCGGTCGAGCATCTCGGCGTAGACCTCGGGGGTTGCGATAGGCATTGCGTCACTCTTCTCTGGGTTGGACTTCCTTGGCTGGACTTCCTTTGGGTGGAACTCCGGGGCGAAACTCGTGGACAGACGTCCGCCGGCGGGCACCGACGCGCTGGTCCAGCACGGCTCAGTCTCTCAGAGTCCGGTGCGGTGACCCAAGGGCGTCCGACAACCCTGTGACCAGGAGCGGCAGTGGTCCGCTCCGGCCAGTGACTCAGTTGCCCAATGCGGTGAGGTCGACGCCGAACCGGCCCCCGGAGTACGCCCGTGCAGTGCTGTCCAGCGTGGCTGGAAACACGTCGAGCTGATCGAGCGGCACCGCGAGACGCTGCCCGTCGCCGCGGGTCACGGTGAACTGCGGGCCGTGTCCGAGCTTGCCCTTCCGCACGGTCAGCGAGCTGAGCTCGGCCCAGGGCACGTACGCTCCGCCGATCTCCACGCCGGGCCGGCCCAGGCGCAGCGCGATCCCCTGACCCAGCCCGGCGACGATCCTGCGTGCCTGCAACCAGCCGATCAGCGCGAAGACCGCGAACCCCAGCGAGATCGCGAGCACGATCCCGTACACCAGCCACAACGAGACACCCACGAACTGCGCAGGCTGCCAGACATAGATGGCGATCATGATCCCTAGCGTGATCACCAGGCTGACGATCCGGGAGATGAACCTGCGCCGACGGTTCCGCAACCGTTGCAGTGCCGCGGACGGGTAATAGGGCAACACCAGTTCCTCGTACGGCGAACCGGTGGTAAACCACGGCCGGACACCAGGCTCGATGCTCATCGCCGCACCTTTCGCATGAGAAGACGGTATGCGCCGAGGTCCACTCGGCCAAGCGAGCAGGGCGGTAGTCCGCTCGTTAGGCACCACTAGCTGCGGGATGATCTCCGACTACGGAGACGATCCCGCAGCTAACGAGGAGGACCGACCGAGCCACGATGCTGGATCGGCATCGGCACCGTCCGCGGCTCCCCGGGCGAAAGCTCCGGCGCCCCCGACTCCACACCGAGTGCCATGGCCATCGCCAGCTCCCCCATTCGCAGATAGGGAATCCGCGCCGTGGTGAGCGGCGGGTGCAGATAGGCCGCCACCTCGTCGTCGTCGAAGGAGACCACCGAGATGTCGTCCGGAATCCGCCGGTCACTCTCCTGGATGGCCTGGTAGGCACCGAAGGCGAGCCGGTCGTTCAGGCAGATCACCGCCGTGAGCTCGGGATGCTCGGTGAGGATGCGCTGCATTGCCGCGAAGCCGGTCTCCGGCTCCCACACGACCCCCGTCGCCCCGACGGGCACGGACATCCCGACCGGGGCGACCGCTGCCCCGTCGAGAACCGCACGAATTCCGGCGATCCGCTCGCCGATGGTGACCGAGATACGGGGATCGAGCTCTCCACCCGACGGCAGCCCGATGATGCCGATCTGCCGGTGACCGGCGGTCAGCAGCACGTCGGCGACCTGCGATCCGGCCGCATACTCGTCCGGCAGCACCGCCCGGTGTCCGGCGGAGCTGGTCCCGTTCAAGATCACGACCGGGAAGCCCTCGACGAGGGTCGGCACGTCGATCTGCTTGGCCCCCATCAGTGCGAAGATCAGACCGCTCGGGCGCTGGTCGGCGACCACCTGAACCGCGCGCTCCCGCCAGTCCCGGTTCGTCCCGGTCTCGGTGATCAGCACCGTGTGGTCGTGCTGCTGTGCGACGTCGAGCGCTCCCCTGATCATCGCCGAGGCATAGCGAGTGATGGTCACCTCGTCGGAGACGAAGCCGATGGTGCGATTCCTGCCCTGGCGGAGGGTGCGAGCGGCCGGGTTCGGCCGGTAGTCGAGTTCGGCAGCGACGGCCCGGACCCGACTCACGACATGCGCCGAGAGCCGGGATCCGGGCCGATCGTTGAGCACCAGACTGGCCGCGGTCTTGGACACTCCGGCGCGCGCCGCCACATCAGCCAGGGTGACACGCCGGGTCATGCCAACCTCAGCCGTTGAGCAGTCCGACGACCTGCTCCGAGAAGCTCTTGGCCGTCAGGGTCGGCAGCGACTCCCTGCCGAACAGCTTGGTGACCAGCAGCGGCAGCCTCGAGCCCACCTCCGGCGAGGAGTAGATCGCCTTCGGCGTGCCCCAGCCGACCTTGGTCAGATCGTTGAACCAGCCGCCGTGCGGCGGGTCGTTGTTCTCGGTCGCGATGCTCTCCAGCCCAGGCAGGGTCGGCAGCGCATTGCCACCACCGGAAAGCCGGAACTTCTGACCCTCCAGATTGGTGTAGTCGCTGACGAACAGCTGGGCCGCCTCGGGATTCTTGGCCTTGGCGTTCACCGCGATCGAGGAGGTGCCGACCGGCACGCTCGGAATCGACTTGCCGTCCTCCGACGGCAGCACGACCAGGTCGTAGTCCACCTTGGCCTTGACTTTCCGCAAGTTCGGCAGTACCCACCGACCATACGACATGGTGGCGAGCTGGCTCGCGTAGAACATGGCATCCACGCCCTGCCCCTTGGGCAGCGACCCACCGAACAGCATGGTGCCGCTCTTCAGCTGCTCGATGATCCACTCCAGCGTGGCCTGGGACTTGGCATCGGTGTCGAACACCGCCTTGCCGTCCTCGTCGAACAAGGTGCCACCCTGGGCGCTGAGCCAGCCCATCCAGAAGCCCCACCAACCGGCCTCGATGACGTTGCCGGCCTTGCCGGTGGACGCCTTGACCTTGGTCAGCAGATCGCCGAACGCGTCGAGCGTCCACGTGCCCGCCTCCTGCTGGGCCGCGGGGTCCTCGACGCCAGCCTCGTTCAAGATGTTCTTGTTGAACCACAAGACGATCGGGTTGCAGTCGTTGGGCAGACCGTAGACCTTGCCGTCCGGACCCTTCATCCACCCAGTCAGACCGGCGAAGTGGTCAGTGAACTGACCGGTGGCCTGGTCAGAGGCGAGGAAGTCGTCCAACGCCAGCACGTTGTTGGTCTCGATCATCTTGGTCAGCTGATCGTCGCCGGCGTAGAAGGCGTCCGGTGCCGCGCCTCCGGCCAGCTGGGTCATCAGCTTGGCCAGGTAGTCGCCGACCACCAGCTGGAAGGTGGCGTTGACGCCAGTTCGCTCGTTCCACTGCTTGGTGTACTCCCGGAACCGCTCGGCCTCACCCGGGTTCGCCCAGGCGCTCCAGGTCATCGAGCCGGATGCCTTGCGGCCCGATTCCCCGCTGTCGCTGGACCCGGAGCTCGCGCTGTTGCCGCAGCCCGCCAGCAGCGCGCCCCCGCCGGCCACGCCGGCTCCGGCCAACGCGCTGGTCGTGAGGAAGCGGCGTCGTGAGAGTCGCCGGATCTGGTTGTAGGCGTGGTCAGCCATAGGTTCGTTCCTCCTTGAAGCGGGACAGCACCCAACTGTGCTGAATCCGTTTAGCACGTCGCACGCTAGCAGTGGACAGCCGCTTCGGGGAAGAGGTGCTAAACCGATTCGACCTGGTGAATTTGTTCCTTTCGGCGCGGTCCGGTCGCGGGAAGCCGACCCGCGGGAGGCCGCTCAGTTCTCCCGGGCGCCACGGGGGGTGATGGCCATGTGGATCCGGTAGCGATCCGCGCGATACCAGGACGTGGACAGCTCGATGGCGCGGTCCCCGGCATAGGTGACCCGTTCCTGCACCAGCAGCGGCGCTCGCTTGGTGGTGCCGAGGACCCGAGCCTGCTGGGCGTCCGCAGATTCAGCCCGCACGGTCTGCTCCCCGCTGGTGACGACCACCCCGTACTCGCTGGCGAACACGTCGTAGAGCGAACCCAGCTCTCGCTGCAACAGCCCCGGGAACAGGATCGAGGGGTAGTAGCCGACCTCGTACGCCATCGGCGTGCCGTCGGCCGTGCGCAGCCGCTCGACCCGGACCACTGGTCTCCCGGGCCGGATCCGCAGCGCGTACGACACGTCGTCGGCGGCGGCCTCCTCGCTCGCCGACAGCACGACGGTGGCCGGCAGCAGCCCGCGGTCGCGCATCTCGCGGGAGAACGAGGTGAGGTGCAGCCGAGAGTCGATCTGCGGGCCGGTGACGTAGGTGCCTTTGCCGTGCACCCGCTCCAGGACACCGGCCTCGACGAGATCGGCGATCGCCTGGCGTACGGTCACCCGACTGACGCCGAGCCGGACCACCAGCACCCGCTCCGACGGGATGGCGTCACCGGGGCTGAGCTCGGCCTCGATCAGCTGCTCCAGGATCGCCCGCACCTGCGCACGTTTGGTGGTGGCCGAGCCGAGCGGCCGCTCCACCCGATAGCCGCCGTACGAACCGCCGCCAAGCTCTCGCTGCACGCTGTCTCCTCACCCGGACTCCTGATCCGAAGTCGCTCACCGAGTCACGCCGTTGGTCACATAAGACCACCGCAGACCAGTATGTACCAGTTCACCCATCTTCGGGAGCGGTCCAGGACTCGATCGGGACGTACTGCGAGACGTTGTCCATCCGGCGCTGCGCGGCGGCGACCTCCCGGACGGACTGTTGGACGAGGCTGCGGTCGATCGGCGACAGATCATCGAGGACCATCAGGTCGGTCGGCCGGATCCCATGTCGTAGCTGATTCAACTGGTAGCGCAGCCGCAGCCGCTGCAACACCTGGAACGCCTCGACCAGGTTCGCAGCCCGGGTGGCCGGCAGCATGGCCGAGCCAGCGGCATCCTCCAGCCGGGTGACCGTGGAGAGCGCCGACGAGCCGACACTCGACGCCGACCACCTGGCCAGGTTGACGACCGGCAGGATCGCTCGCCGCTTGATGTCGAACGAGTCATCGCGGCCGCGGAGCGTATCGAGCATCGTGTTGCGCTTGGCCCGACGCGCCAGCGACTCCTGCAGCAGCAGCCGCATCGTGCCGGGGTGGCGCCGCAGGTCCGTGAACACCTGAGCCACCCCGAGCAGCGCCGGGTCCCCGAAGATCGCCCGGCCATCCACCAGCAGCGAGGCCATCACGGCGCCCTTGTTCTTGCCGGGATCCGACATCCAGTCCAGGGCCGCCGCACGCCAGGCCTTGCTGGTGCGCGAGAACGGCGCATGAGCCGCGGTGGCACCGTGATGATCCCCGCTCAGGCCGGCCTTGCTCAGCACGGCATGGACCTCGCCGAAGGCGCGACGATAACGGTCGTGCTCGGGCTCGGGCAGATCGTCGGCGAAGGCGACTGCGGTATCGGCGTCCGAGCTCGGCACCGCTTCGCGCCGCCCGTTGCTGCCCAGCGAAAGCCAGGCGAATGCGTCGAGAGACAGCCCAGGATGCTCCTCGAATACCAGCGTGATCGCCCGGCGGATGAGGGCATCGATCATCGTCGAATAGATGCTGATCACCCGGTCCGGGGTCAGTCCACCGGCCAGCAGATGGTCGAGGGTGCTCAGCACCCGACGCCCTCGGGCAACCAGTTCCTCGATGTCGGGAGCCCGACGCAACTGCTCGTGCAAAGAGACGCCGGCCGTGGTCGGCGAAACCGCAAAGTCCCGCGGCGCCACCACACCACACAACCGGCCGGCGGCGTCGGTGACCACCAGGAAGTCCTGCTCGGACTCCAGCAGCAGGATCAACGCCTCCGTCGCGGAGTCGCCGAGGTGCACCGCCGGGGCTGGCTCATCCAGGAGATCGCCGACCGGCGTCGTCGCAGCGCGCCCAGCGACGATCAGCTCACGGCGCAGCGCCGCGTCGCTGACGACGGCGTACGTTCCTTCCCCGCGGCCCACGACCGCGTACCCCCGGCCGGCCTCGGTCATCTGCCGGGCGACCTCGTACGCCGAACTCGACGCCTCCACGACCAGCGGCTGATGGCTGATCAGGTCGTCGATCAGACTGTACGTCGGGTGCTGGGTGCCTCGCGCGATCGCCGAGGAGACGTGCTCGGCAAGGAACTTGGCGCCCTCGGGAGAGGTGAGCGCCGGCCCGACGACTGCAGCTGGAATGGCTGCCACGGTGGTCGGGCCCGCCGCGACGGCCCGTGGGCCGACTGAGCGCTCGGTGAGCATGGAGGAGAACCCGAAGACCGCACCGGCCCGGAGCCGCTCGTTGGGCAGCTCCAGGATGCGGTCCCGCTCGTTCCACAGGTCGACCTGACCATCGACGACGACGAACATCTCGCTGTTCGGATCCCGGAAGGCGTCGAGGATCAGCTCACCGGCCTGAAACCGCTCGACCCGGGCTGCCGCCGCCATACTGGCGACGGCATCCGGGTCGAGGGAGGCAAAGGGCTGATAGGCGAGCAGGAAGTCCGCCAGTTCAGTCGCAGTCGTATCCACAGAATGGATCCTGCCGGATTCAGCCGGTTGCTCAGCTCCCCGGGGTCGGCGGGGCCGGGATCTTGTAGCCCGAGGGCCGCACGGTCTGGTCGAGCGCCGCCTTCCAGGAGCCATCGGCGATGTACTCCTTGAGCGCAGTGTTGACCTGCTCGACCAGCTCTGTGTTGCCCTTCTTGATTCCGACGCCGTAATTCTCGTCCGAGAAGCCCTTGCCCACGACCCGGAGCTTGCCCTTGTACTGCGGCTCTGCGGCGAACCCGGCCAGGATCACGTCATCTGTGGTGACTGCGTCGACCTCGCTGCGATTGAGGGCATCGACACACTCGGAGAATCGCGCGTACTCCCGCAGTTCGATCTTGCCCTTGTACTGCTCCTTGACCAGAGCCGCCGACGTGGTGCCGGTCACCGAGCAGAGCAGCCGGCCGTCGAGGGTCTTCGGCCCGGTGATCTCCTCCTCGTTGCGCCGGACCAGCAGGTCTTGATGGGCGACAAAATACGGCCCCGCGAAGTCGACCACCTGCTTGCGCTCATCGGTGATCGAGTAGGTGGACAGCACCAGGTCGACCGCACCGCTGGCGAGCAGATTCTCCCGATTGGCCGGATTCGCCTCGACCCAGTTGATGTTCTCCTCCGTAACCCCGAGCGACTTCGCGATGTACGTCGCAGTGATCACGTCGAAGCCGGTGTATTTGTCGCCATCCTGCATGCCCAGCCCAGGCTGGTCGAAGGAGATGCCGATCCGCAGACTGCCACCCGGACTCGCGCCCGGCACCAGAGACGGATTGGGGTTGGGCCCCTCGCTGGAACCGCACGCGGCCAGCGTTGCTGTGCAGACGACCGCGACCGCGGCGGCCAGCACCTTGCCGATCGTGGACTTCATCACTTCGCCTCCGGGTTGGGCTGGTCATCGTTCTCGTTGCTGTCCAGGACGTCTGGTGTGGCTCCCGCGCCGTACGTCGGGCCGCTGTCGGACCAGACCGGCGCGATCCGGCCGTTGGTGTGGGCCATGACGCCGGGCTTGGCGACCTTCCAGCCGATGGCCAGCAGCGCGATGATGATCGGGATGCCGAAGACCACCACCAGGAAGTTCGTCTTGTGCCAGAAGTACGGCGACGACTGCCAGCCGGAGATCAGCATGCCGACCAGCACGAACACCAGGAATGCCAGGCCGATGTAGCTCGTCCACGGATAGCCGGGAGCGGGGAACTTGCTCGGCGGGATGACGCCCTTGTTCACCAGACTGCGCAGCCGCAGTTGGCACAAGAAGATCGTCGACCAGGTGAACACGATGCAGATGGCGGAGGCTTCCAGAGCGATCTCGAAGGCGTCGGGTGCCACCGCGTTGAGCACGGCACCGAGGATGAAGGCCACCGACGTCATCACGATGCCGGCCCACGGCACGCCTTGGCTGCTCATCTTCAAGGTGAAGGCGGGCGCCTGCTTGGACATGCCGAGGCTTCGCAGCACCCGCCCGGTCGAGTAGAGACCGGAGTTCAAGCTGGACATCGCCGCGATGATCAAGATCGCCTGGATCAGCGCAGCCATCCAGTTGAGGCCCATCCGGTCGAAGACCGTGACGAATGGGCTGGTGCCGGCGGTGTACTCCTGGGTCGGCAGCATGCAGACCAGCAGGAGGATCGAGCCGCAGTAGAACACCGCGATCCGGAAGATGACCGCGTTGACCGCCTTGGGCACCTCCCGCTCGGAGTCCTCCATCTCGCCGGCGGCGACGCCGACCATCTCGATCGCGGCGTAGGCGAAGACGACGCCGGACATGACCAGCAGCGGCCCGTACCAGTTGTAGGGATCCATGGTCGGCCAGAAGCCACCCGGGTTGCTCCACAGGTTGGAGATCCCTGCCTTGTGGTCGCCGACGTTCATGCCGAAGACGACGACGATGGTGCCGACCGCGAGGAAGACCACGATCGCGCCGACCTTGCCGATCGCCGCCCAGAACTCGAACTCACCGAACGCGCGAGCCGACAGCAGGTTGATGCTGAGCACCACGGCCAAGGCGACCAGCACCGTGACCCAGGTCGGCAGCGTCGGGAACCAGTACTGCATGTAAAGACCGACCGCGGACAGCTCCGCGATGCCGGTCAGCGCCCAGTTCAGCCAGTAGAGCCAGCCGGTGACGAAGGCAGCCCGCTCGCCGAAGAACTCCCGCATGTAGGAGACGAAGGCGCCCGAGGTCGGACGGTGCAGGACGAGCTCGCCGAGCGCCCGCATCAAGAAGTAGGCGATCACGCCGACGAAGGCGTAGCTGAGCAACAGCGCGGGGCCGACGTTGTGCAGCCGCGAGGCAGAGCCGAGGAACAGTCCGGTGCCGATGGCGCCACCGATGGCGATCATCTGCACATGGCGACGTCCGAGGGTCTGCTTGTATCCGACCTGCTCAGCGTTCAGATGAGCACTGGGGTCATCACTTGGTCTGGTGTCGACTTGTGTCATGAGGTTCCTTCGGTTTCGGGGGGAGAAGGGGGAAAGAGACCGGGTGAGGAGGGGGAAAAGACCGGGTGGAGGGAAGGAAAATGGATCTGCGCGCACCGAGAACTGCAGTTCCGGGAGTTTGGCCAGATCGTGCTGGCTGAGGGAACTCGACTCGGTAGGGCGACGGTCGGTCGAGCGACGTTGATCAGCCGGACGATATTCGATCGGACGACGGGGATGAGACGGTCAGTGACCGGGTGACGATCTCGACCACCTGATCCAGGTGATAGCGCATGGCGTCCTCAGCCTCACCTGCGGATCCGCGGGCGATGGCTGCGGCGATGCTGCGGTGTTCGGCATCGCCTTCGGCGCGACGACCGTGCGACTGCTCGTTCACCATCGCCGACTGGATGGACATCGCCGATCTGATCGATCGGATCACCTCGGCGAACACGGGATTCTTGGATGCCTCGGCGATCGCGAGGTGGAAGGTGACGTCGAGCCCGTTCCAGACCTTGAGGTCTGTCTCGGCGTCCATCCGCTCGATCAGGTCCTGGATGTGTGCAAGGTCCTCCTCGGTACGACGGAGTGCCGCGAGACCGGCTGCGGGCACTTCGATGTGCGGCCGGACTTCGAGCAGATCACCGGCTGAGTAGTTGCCGAAAACCAGCTCGTGGGGGCGTCGGCCCACCACGAACGTGCCTCGGCCGGTACGGGTGACGGTAAGACCGAGGGCCGCGCTCGCCCTCAGCACCTCTCGGATCACCGAGCGACTCACCGAGTACTGGGCTGCGAGCGACGACTCCGACGGCAGCCGATCGCCGACCCGGATGATGCCTGCCTCGATCGCGTCCCGAAGATCGTCCAGCACGTAACCGACAGCTGATTGCCGGGGAAACACGGGACGCATACCTGTACGGCTGTCAGACAGGTATCCCATGTGGCAAGACTGGCAGCTTCCTGAGAATTTGGCAAGGGTTTCCTTGTGACAGGGATTGGTCGGTCACGTAACGACTGTCCGAGCCCAACCGAGTTCTGTTCCACGGTCCCCGTGTGGCGTGGACCGTGGAACAAAATCGCGGGCGTCAGCGAGGCAGTGCGAAGACAGCCACGGTGCGGCCCGGGACGGTGAAGGTCCGCGTCGAGGCGTCCCAGGTCGAGGTCTTCACCACCGGGTCAGACCCGCCTGCCTGGACCGGGGACAGCGTCCAATTGCCGGTCAGGCCCGGCACCTGCTGGGCGATCTCGGTTGGCGAGGTGTTGAACACGACCACAACTCCCTGCAGCCGGCGATCAGTCTTGTGACCCACTGTGTCGTCGATCCGCATCACGATCACACCGTCGTGGGCGGCGCCGGTCCCCGAGACCGGGAACGTCACCTTCTGCTTGATCGCGGTGGCAGACCCGAGCCGGAACAGCGGCGTGGAGAACCGTAGCCGCAGCAGATCCTGAGCCTGGGCTGTCGCGGTCGCGACCTCGGCGGCCGAGGGCTTCAGCGCCGGATCGGCCAGCAGCGGCTCCTGATACTTCCACTTCGCCTCGTTGTCGGCCTTGGGCGGCAGGCCGTGACCGAAGCCGTTGTCCGCGCCGGTCCAATCGAGGGTGTTGAACCAGTCCCCGGAGTTGTAGGAGTTCCGGTCCAGGCTCTTGCTGCGCAGCAGGTCGGTTCCGGCGTGCCAGAACGCGGGCGTCTGCGCCAACGCGGTGAACGACAGCGCCACGGTATTGGCCCGGACCCGTTGCTCCATGGTCGTGTCCGTGGGCAGCTTGTAGGCGAGCTCGTCGAACAGCGCCTCGTTGTCGTGCGCGTCGACATAAGTGACGACCTCGTCCGGCTGATCGGCGTAGCCGGCCGGACTGCCGTTGTAGTCCACCTGGTCACCACGGACCCGCTTCCCGTCATAGCCGGTGAACTCGTACGCGCGCAGGTTGCCGGCCAACCCGAGCTGAACCAGGTCGGTGGAGTTGGCCAGCCGCTTGGCGACGGTGGCCGCGTCGTCGGGGTCGGTTCCGTTCGGGTCGGTACCGAGACCGGTGCCCAGGCCCTGCTTGCGCGGGTCGTCGTCGAACGGTCCGCCACCCCGGACCGCATCGCGCAGCCGGTCGGAGAACGTGCCGATGCCGGTGCCGCCGAGCTGGCCCTGGGTGGCCTGGACGAAGCGCGCGTTGTCGGCGACCTCGCCGAAGTTCCAGCCCTCGCCGTAGACGTAGATCGACTTCCCGTCGACGCCGTCGGAGCGCAGCGTGAGCTTGTCCAGCGCCGACCGGACCGCGAGCAGGTTCGCCTTGCTGTGATGACCCATCAGGTCGTAGCGGAAGCCGTCGACCTTGTAGTGCTTCGCCCACAGCACCGTCGAGTCGACCATGATCTTCTCGCCCATGGTGTGTTCGGTGGCGACGTTCTGGCAGCAGGTCGAGGTGGTCACCGCACCGCTGGCGTCGAGCCGCTGGTAGTAGCCGGGCACCACCTGGTCGAGCACCGAGGTCTTGGCGATGCCCGAGCTCGGCGTGTGGTTGTAGACCTGATCGAGCACCACCCGCAGACCGGCCGCGTGCAGCCCGGCGACCATCGTGCGGAACTCCGCCACCCGGGCACCGCCGTCGGCCTTGGCCGCCGAGGAGGCGTACGAACCCTCCGGGGCCATCCAATGCCACGGGTCGTAGCCCCAGTTGAACGCATCCTTGTCGGCCACCGCCGTCACACAGGCCTGCTGATCGGTGGCGTCCGGGGCATAGGAGCGCAGGTCGCAGTCCGGTGTCTTCTGATCGGCCGGGTCCTCCGGGATGGAGGCGATGTCGAAGGTCGGCAGCAGGTGGACGGTGTTCATCCCGGCCTGGGCGAGCGCCTGCAGGTGGCGCCAGCCGTCGCTCGTGGTGTCGGCGAAGGCCAGATAGCTGCCCCGGTGATCGGCCGGCACGGTCTTGTCGTTGACCGAGAAGTCGCGGACGTGCAACTCGTAGATGGTGGAATCGACCCCACGGGGCAGCGCCGGGCTGACCGAGTTGCGCCAGGCGGTCGGCTGGTAGCGCCGGTCGTCGAGGTCGATCGCCACCGAGCGGGTGGAGTCCAGGGTCAGCGCCACCGAATACGGGTCGGTGACCCGACCGGTCTCGATCTTCTGCGTTTGCGGCTGATAGGCCCTGATCTCGTACAGATAGCGGGCCCCGCGCACTTGCTTGGGCGGCCGGGCGGTCCACGATCCGTCGGACTGCTCCCGCATGGCGACCCGGGTGGCCGCTGAGACCGGAGCATCGGCGGACGAGTCAGCCGGCCAGAGCAGCAACGAGACTCGCTGGGCAGTCGGCGCCCAGACCCGGAAGCTGCCTCGATCGCCGTGCCAGTCGATCCCGTACGGCTGCTTCTTGGCCTGCTTGCCGTAGAGCGCGTCCAGCACGAGGGCGGTCTGCACACCGGTGCCGTCGCGCAGCCGGTACGCGTCGCTGTACTGGCCGATCACGACCTGACCTTTGAGCAGTTCCTTGACCCGCCGGTCGGAGCCGTCGAAGCGCAGGGCCAGATAGCCCTTCAGGTAGGGGAACTGCGTGGTCACCGACGACGGCAGCCCCTTGGGGTCGAACCGCAGATCGTAGCTCCGGTCGGCGTGGATGTGCTCGTTGTCGGCGGTGATGCCGGCGTTCGATGATGCCTGCAGCTGCCAGCGCATCATCCCCGGCTGGTCGGCGGCGGGGATCGCGTCGGCCGGCCAGGCGAGCAGCCCGGGCTGCACCCAGTACGCCTTCGCCTTGCTCAGATCGGTCGAGCTGGCCGGTTCGCTCACCACGACACTCGGCACGTGGGTCGTGGAGTCGTAGCGGAACTGCACGTTGAGGCCGTCAGCCGGCACATTGAACGCGACGTTCGGACCATTGGGCGCACCGCCCTCACCGTAGTTGACGTCCCAGCCCAGATTGAGGGCGACCTTGAACTCGTAGTTCCCGCTGGGGATGTCGCTGCCGGTCCAGGTGTAGATACCGTCGTCGTCGGGATCGCCCAGCCAGGCCCGCATGCAGGACGGCGCCCAATCCTCGGCGCACCCTTGCTCGGACTGGAAGCTGCCGGCCGCGACCACCAGATCGCCCTGGGCGGTGTTCTGGATGTTCTTGGTGCGGTGGTCGTAGTAGAAGCCGACCTCGCCGCCGGGCGCGGTGTAGTCGATGTTGGACCCATTCGGCACGCCGCCGGCGCCATAGTTCTCGTCCCAGGACTTGTTGATCGCCACCTTGTAGGAGTAGTCGCCGGCGGCGAGGTCGACGGTCGACTTCCAGATGTCGTCGTTCCCGTCGCGGGTCAGCTGAGCCTGCTCGCAGTCCGGCTGCCAGTCTCCCGGACAGCCCATCGCCGAGTTGTGGGAGCCAGGAATGGAGGCGAACTCGGGCTGGGTGACCGGCCCGCCGCCGTCTCCCGGTCCCGCCGTGTCGGTGCCCTTGGCGCCGACCACTCCGGAGGTGGTCGCCACCGCGTACCGGCCGCGGAGATCCTTGGCGACCATCCGGTACTCCACCAGGGCGCCCTTGGGTAGGCCCGCGGTGTCGTGGTAGATCGCGTACGGCGCGGCGTCGTCGGTGCCGAGTGTCGTCCACGCTTTCGCGCCGGCCTTCCGCCAGGCGAAGGTCACCTGAGCGAACTGATCGTCACCGAGGGCTGCGCTGATCTTGGCCCGACCGGTGAAGTCGGCACCGCTGCCCGGGGCACGGGCGTAGAGCTTCGGCGCCGCGGCCGGAGCATCCATCCTGCTGCCGGCCCGCCAGACCGAGACGCTCAGCGCGGGCACCGTGACCTTCACCCGGCCGTCGGCGCGGGAGGTCACCGAACGGTCGGCGCCGTAGAGCGGCCGGTAGGTGGTCGAGTCGCCGTAGGTGTCGAAGTCGGCCGTCTTCGCCTCGGTGGCGTTGTTGATCGCCACGATGTATTCCCGCTGGGTGCGCCGATCGATCCTGCTGAAGGCGTAGATGCCGGGCCCGGCATCGGCGTACCGGCTGATCTGCGCGCCGTCGGCCAGCGCCGGATGCTGAGCACGCAGTGCCGACAGCTCCTTGATCAGCCGATACAGCGAGGTGTTGGTGCCGTAGCGGTCCTTCGAGCCGCCGGCCTGCTCGCCGTAGAGGTTCGCCTCGTCGGCGTACTGCTGGGTCTTGGTGGCGAACATGTCCTGGCGGGAGTCCTTGTCCCCGCCGGCACCGATGAAGCCCTGCTCGTCGCCGTAGTAGGTGACCGGCTGGCCACGGGTGAGGAACATCAGCTGATTGGCCAGCTCGACCCGCTGCAGCTTCTCCTGCGTCGTGAAGCCGGAGCCGATCAGGGCGGGCAGCCGGCCCATGTCGTGATTGCCGAGGAACGTGGGCAGCTGATAGGCGTTGGAGTCGGTGTCGGTGTAGTAGTCGTCACCGGCGAACAGGTCCCGCAGCACCGTGGCGTTCTTGCCTGCCGCGTACTGCTGTGCCGCGCTCTGGAAGCCGAAGTCCAAGGTGGCCTGCAGCTTGCCAGACGTGGTGTAGGTGCTCATGAAGGCGGGACTTGCGTCGTACACCTCGCCGAACATGAAGAAGTCCTTGTTTCCGGTCTTCCGGGCGTGATCGAGCACCGCCGGGGAGAACTGCTGCCAGAACTCCAGGTTCACGTGCTTGACGGTGTCGATCCGGAAGCCGTCGATGCCGAAGTCGGCCCAGGTCTGGTAGACCTTCGTCATCCCGTCGACCACCTGGTGGTTCTCGGTGAACAGGTCGTCCAGGCCGTAGAAGTCGCCGTACTCGGAGCTCTCGCCGGAGAAGGTGGAGTCGCCGCGGTTGTGGTACATCGTCGGGTCGTTCAGCCAGGCCGGCACCTTGACGGTCTTGTCCGCCTCGGTGCGGAAGACCGGAGTCCGCGGGAACGAGGTGTTGTCCGGCTTCATCGCCGGGAAGTCGTCCGAGGAGGCGTAGGTCTTGTCGTCGAACTCCTTGCCGTTCGCGTCCTTGTACGGCGACGTGCCCTTGTCGATGTAGGTGTACTCAGCCGGGTTGTAGTCGATCACGTCGGCGGTGTGGTTGGTGATGATGTCGAAGAAGACCTTCATCCCCTTGGCATGCGCCTTGGTGATCAGTGTCTTCATTTCGGCGTTGGTGCCCAGGTGCGGGTCGATCTGGGTGAAGTCGGTGATCCAGTAGCCGTGGTAGCCGGCGCTGGTGTCGTTGGCGCTGACCTGGACCGGTCGGTTCTTGAACGAGGGCGTCAGCCAGATCGCGGTCGTGCCCAGACCCTTGACGTAGTCCAGCTTCTCGGTCAGTCCCTTGAGGTCGCCGCCGTGATAGAAGCCCTTGTCAGTTGGGTCGAATCCGGTGGCCAGCCGATCGCCGGACAAGCCGCCGCGATCGTTGGCGGTCGACCCGTTGGCGAACCGGTCGGCCATCAGAAAGTAGAATCGCTCCCTGGTCAGGTCGCTGCGGAGGCTGTCGGCGGCCCGGCGCCGGTCATCGGAGGTGACGGTGTTGTCGAGGCCGATCGAGGTGATCGTGGTCAGATGCGTCTGGTCGTCGTAGACCACCCGGAGCCGGGTCTGGCCCGCCAGCACCAGCGGCCCGTTGTTCCCGCTGCCGTCGGGGCCGTAGCTCTCGTCCGAGCCACCGTTCAGCGCGAGCTTGTATTCCCACTCCCCCGCCGGCACCGTGAAGTCCTTGCTGTAGGTGGTGCCGGCCGGGTCCTTCGCCAATCGGGTCGCCGCACAGTCGGGCTGCCAGTCGGCCGAGCAGCCGAGCTCGGATTGGAGACTGCCGACCAGGGTGGCGGTCCGGTCGGCCGCATGGGCGTTGGGAACGCTTGCGGGCAACACCACCAAGCCGAAGGTCGCGACCAAGGCGAGGCTGACCAGCAGAATCAGCCGGCGGGCAACGAGACGAATCGGGGAACGGCGCATGCAAAGACTCCTTCGTCACAAACGGAACAACTGCGCGGAGGATCCCCCGATACCCCCGATGCGACGACAGTAGATGTGACCACCGACACTGCGCAAGGCCCGTGAGCGGGAAGATGACGTGCCCGGCGTGCGGAGAAGCGATGAGTGAAGGTACGTCCCTCCGCCTTCGCGAAGAGCGACGACGTAGCCGGTGAACGCACGTCATCGTCGCGAGCGGGCCCATCAGGCAGCGCCCGGGAAGTCGACCGGGACCGCGTGTGGATGCACCTTCGCGACCCCGACAGCAGGCACAGTGATCCAGTGACCACGACCAAGGGCGTCTTCGCGGGGCGGGCCGCCCAGGTATCCGCCGCCACTCCGGCCAGTCGGCACCGCGTCGTCGACTTCCTCCGCGCCGCCGCCATCACGGTGGTGGTGCTCGGTCACTGGACGATCGTCGCGGTCGACCCGACGGGGATTCAGCCGCATGGCGTCCTCGACAATGCCCCCTGGTCGCATTCGTTGACCTGGGTGTTCCAAGTGATGCCGGTGTTCTTCCTGGTCGGCGGGTACGCCAACGGGCTCTCCTGGCGGTCCGCCCGTCGCAAGGGCGTCGGATACGGAGCCTGGCTGCGGGCCAGATTGCGACGACTCGGCATCCCGCTCATCCCGCTGCTGCTGGTCTGGCTGGCGGTCTGCTGGACGCTGCTCGCGGCCGGTGTCACGCCGGACCGGGTCAAAGTGGCCTCGCAGATGGCGTTGATCCCGACCTGGTTCCTGGCGGCGTACCTGCTGATCATCGCCGTGGCACCGGTCTGCCTGCTGCTGTGGGAGCGGTTCGGCTGGGCCTCGATCGCCGTCGGTGTCGTGCTCGCCGGGGTGGTCGATGTGATCAGCATCGGCACCGGCTCGGAGCTGGCGGGCTATCCCAACTACCTGATCGTGTGGGCGAGCTTCCACCAGTTCGGATACGCCTGGTTGGACGGGAGGCTCGCCACTTCGGGCCGCAAACTGCTGCTGGCCGCGGTTGGCGCCGTCGGCTTGCTGCTGCTCGTCGGGCTCGGCCCCTACCCGGTGTCGATGATCAGCGCAGCATCCGACGAGATCAGCAACTCCAACCCGACCCGGGTGACGATGGCCTTCCTCGGCATGCTGCAAGCAGGGCTGGTGCTGCTGGCTGAGCGACCGCTCACCCGCTGGCTGCAACGTCCCCGGGTCTGGTTCGTCACCGTCATGTTCAACGCCCGGATCATGACCTGGTTCTTGTGGCACCTCACCGCAATGGTCGGCCTGGCGTCCGCGCTGGTCGCGTTCGGCGGGATCGGACTGAGGCTCGAGCCGCTGAGCTTGGCCTGGTGGCTGGCTCGCCCGCTGTGGTGGCTGGTGCTGCTGGTGATCACGTACGGGCTGGTGCTGATCTTCGGTCGGTTCGAGTCCCCGCGACAAGACGATCGGCCTGCTCCAGCTGCGTGGCGACCGGTCGCAGCGGCGACCTGTGTCTGCGCCGGGCTGGCTGTGCTCGCGTCCTCAGGAATGGTGGGGGCTGCTGGGCTGAACCCGGTCTGGCCGCTGCTGCCGGTCGCCGGTCTGGCGGTCTTCGGCGTTCTCCAGCCATTCCGGCTCACTAGGTAGATACCGCCGCCGCATGCCCATCCGATCGCTCAGCCGATCACCGGACGCGACCACCGACACGACGACTACCACGACGAAGGCCACCACGCAGATCCACCGCAGCACCATCGTCAAGGCTTCGCTGAACTCCAGCCCCATCGTCGACTCCTCCGCCGGGCCCCTGACCTGATAACGCGGAGATTAGTGATCACCGGCCACGTACAGACCACGGTTGGGTGACGCCCACGTGTCGAGTGGGTGACCGGTCAACGGTTCGGAGGTCCGGCCCACTGCCGCGACCGCTCATACATCGCGATCTCTCGATCAGGGAGTCAACCCAGCAGTGCGGGCACATCCGTCTGAGAGAAGTCATCGCCCTTGTAAAGAAGGTTGCCGCGCAACGCCCGCACGAGCGCGTACGAGAAGCAATCACCGAGGTTGAGGCGTGCCGGGTGGCAACCCTTCCCGAATCGCCGCCACGCCCCCCAGGCACGGTCCGCCTGGTCAGCCGTCACGGCCTCCACCCGAATGGACACCCTGGCAATGAGAGTCTCCAAGTCGGCAGCCGCATCGGGCCCCTTGCGAGACTCCAGCACGATGCGTGTCTCCACGAGCGAGACCGCACTCATATGCAGGTCCCCGATGTTGCGGGACAGCGCGTCGGCATACCGCGAGGCGTCGGGCTCACCGAGCAGAACGGCGAGCACTGCCGATGTGTCGACGACGACCGTCATCGAGGCAGACCGTCGTCGCCGTACCCGAGGATCTCCTCAGCCGAACGTACGTCGAGATCAGGGCGTGATCGCGCCCGTTCGATCAGATCACCGAGATCGACGCTTGCCGAACCGGCGTCGGCTCGAGCGCGAACTCGTTCGAGCCGTTCCTCAATCGCCCGGCGCGCCGCCACCGTGATCGACTCACCCGTGGCAGCGGCCAGTTCGCGCGCCAACCGGTCGGTCTCCGGATCCTTGATGTTCAACGCCATGCATCCACCATAGTAGGCAGAAAAGAAGATAACTAGGAAGAATCACCTCGGTGGGTCCGCCCACTGGAGCGCCCAGTGGTACATCGCGATCGCTGCCGCCGCTCCCGCGTTCAGCGAGCGCGTCGAGCCGTACTGGCTGATCGCCACCAACTGCTGACAGACCGCGACCAGCTCGGTGGTCAGACCAGGTCCTTCGGACCCGAAGACCAGGCAGACCCTCTCCGGCAGCCGAGCGGTCTCCAGCGGCACCGAGCCAGGCAGGTTGTCGACGCCGACGATCACGTACGACTCCGCGGCCATCACCTCGACGAACTCGGCCACGGTGGCGTGGTGGTGGACGTGCAGATATCGATCGGTGACCATCGCGCCGCGCCGGTTCCAGCGTCGCCGCCCCAGGATGTGCACCCCGGCCACGTTGAACGCGTTGGCTGTGCGGACGATCGACCCGATGTTGAAGTCGTGCTCCCAGTTCTGGATCGCCACCCGTAGCGGATGTCGCCGAGTGTCGAGCTCAGCGACGATCGAGTCGACGGTGCGGTAGCGGAAGGCATCGGGGACATTGCGTCGATCGCCCTCGGCCAGCAGGTCGGGATCCCACTGCGGGCCCTCCGGCCACGGCCGCGGGTGCGGACCCACCCCGTACGCGTCCGCCGGGCCCTCCGGTGGCGGACCCAGGCTCGCCTCGTCGTTCTTCAGGTTTCGCACAGGCCGGAACGGTATCCTTTGGCTGGTGAGTTTGCTCGACGCCGCCCTGCTGACGCCGATGCTGTTGCCGTCGTGGATGGACCCTGAGGCGCTGATCGCCTTCTTCGGACCGTGGGCCCTGTGGGGGGTCGCCTTCGTCATCTTCGCCGAATGCGGGCTGTTCGCCATCCTGCCCGGCGATTCGCTGCTGTTCACCGTCGGACTGCTGACCGCGACCGGAATCATCCAGCACTCGCTGTTCTTCGTCTGCGTGGTGCTGACCGTCGCCGCCGTACTCGGCAACGTGACCGGCTACTGGTTGGGGCGGCTGATCGGTCCCCCACTGTTCAAGCCCCGGTCCGGGTTCCTGGGCCAGATCTTCAAGCAGTCCTACGTCGACAAGACCCACGTCTTCTTCGAGAAGTACGGCCACCGGGCCCTGATCCTGGCCCGGTTCGTGCCGATCGTGCGTACCTTCGTCACCCTGGTCGCCGGCGTCGGCAAGATGGACTTCCGCAAGTTCATCACCTACACCGCGATCGGCGGCATCCTCTGGGCGTGCGGGATCACGATCCTCGGCTACTACCTGGGCACGCAACCGATCATCCACGACAACCTCGAGGCCGCGATCCTGCTGATCGTGTTCGTCTCGGTCATCCCGATGATCGTGGAGTATCTGCTGCACCGGCGCCGGAGCCGGCAGCAGAAGGTCAGCAACTCAGCCGATCGCTGATTCTGCTGCGGCGTCAGCCGACCTGCAGATCGGCGAACGCGCTGCGGATCGGGGCCAGGAATTGTGGTGAGGTGTCCGGGATCGTGGCGTAGAACAGCCCGGCCTCGCCCTGCTGGCCCACGTCGATGACCACCACGATCATGGTCTCGCCCTTGGTCTTGATGCCAGGGATGTCGAAGGTCAGGTGGGACTCGATCAGGTACGCCTCGTGCCCGTCCACCGTGATCGCCTCGCGTCGGGTGTCACTCCGCTGGATCTCGTGATTGTTGTAGAACAGTGCCACGACGCAACCGGCCACGATCTCGGCGCCCTGCTCCGGGCCATAGAACCCGTCTCCCGCCATCAGCCGTGCGATCAATGCCCACGCGACCCAGATCGTCTCGCCGTCCGGGGACTGCTCGACCAGCGCATGCTGGGTCTGGACGTCGTGCGCGAACGGCGTCCGGTCGTCCGGCATCGGTCCGCCGAAAGGCGCGGGAAGTCTCGGATAGGAGAGCTGACCGCTGCGGACCCGATCACCGGTGCTCGGGCTGACCGACGAGTCCGTCTGCGATGAGCGCGGACAGGACTGCGGCGTCGGATCCGTGCCGGGAGGCTCGGGACCGTCCAATACGGCACCGCTGATCGACCGTACGACCAATGCAGCGACCACGACGACAACCAGCAGCACAGCGGCTCCGGCCACCCACCAGCCGCGGGCCTGCCTCGGCTGCACCGCCCCGGCGCCGACCTGCCCGCCCTCACCGAAGTTTTGTCCCGTGGTCCCCGCTTGAGGTGCACCACGGAACAAAGCCGGTGGTTGGGCGGACGGGAATGCGGCATTCGGGCGGTCGGCGGTTTGCGGGCCCCAAGCGTGACCGTCCCAGAACCGGTAGCGATCGGGCGTACCGGCCGGATCCGGATACCAGCCGGGCGGTGCGCTCACCTCAGCCCTCCCAACTTTTGGCGCAAAAACCACATCCAGTGTGGATAGCGGACCAAAACTCCCGGTCAGGCGGTGAGGTCGACCAGGGTCTGCAGGTCCTCCGGTGTCGGCTGCCATTGACCGGCGACGACGTTGGACTCGATCTGGGACACCTTGGTGGCGCCGGCGATCACCGAGGCGACGCTGGGCATCGCAGCCAGGCCGCCGATCGCGATGTCGAGCAGGGTGATCCCCCGCTCGGCGGCGAAGCCGGAGAGCGCCTCGACCTTGTCGAAGGCAGCGTCGCTCAGATGGCTGGACTGCTCTGCGCGAGCCAGCCGGCTGCCCTGCGGCGCCGACTCGCCGCGGCGATACTTTCCGGTCAGCAGTCCCCGAGCGAGCGGGAAGAACGGCAGCAACCCGAGCCCGGTGTGCTCGAGGGCCGGCACGAGCTCCGTCTCGGCCGACCGATTGAGCCAGCTGTACTCGTTCTGCGCCGAGATGAACGCCTCGTAGCCACTGGACTTGGCGATCCAGTCGGCGTCGATGACCTGCCATCCGGCCAAGTTCGACGAGCCGATATAGCGCACCTTGCCTTCGGTGACGAGCTCTGTCAGCGCACCGAGCGTCTCCTCGATCGGGGTGACCCCATCGGGCTCGTGATACTGGTAGAGATCGATCCAGTCGGTGCCGAGCCGGCGCAGACTGTTCTCGACCGCGATCCGGATGTAGCGGCGCGAACCGCGTGCACCCCAGTCAGGTCCGTTCGCACCCCGCATGTCCATGCCGAACTTGGTGGCGACCACCACCTGGTCCCGCCGGCCCCGCAGCGCCTTGCCGAGCAGGGTCTCCGAGCCGCCCGCGTTGCCATAGATGTCGGCGGTGTCAAACAGCGTGACGCCGGCGTCGATCGCGGCGTGGACGACAGCCGGCACGTCCTCGTCGGCCATCCGGGCGCCGAAGTTGTTGCAGCCCAGACCCACGGTCGAGACGACGAGCCCGGATGGCCCGAGCGGGGCGTAGATCATGTGGTGCTCGGCGGTTGGTAACCCCGCGATCCACCTGAGTCACCCGACTCGCTCGGCTGCCCACTGCTCGGGGGCTGATAACTCGGCGGCGCCGACTCCGGCGAGGAGGGCGGCGCCGACTCCGGAGATTGCGGTGCCGACTGAGCGGAGGAGGCCGACTGAGCGGTGGGCTGGCCAGACTGCGGCCCGGTCTGCGGCGGGACATAGCCCTGGGCCGGCTGCGCCGGGGACTGCCCGTAGCTCGGCGGGACATAGCCGGACTGGGCCGGCGGCGCGTACTGCTGGCCAGGCTGCTGCCCGTACGGCGGCGGCGCGTACTGCTGTTGCGGAGGCTGCCCGTACTGCTGCTGCGGAGGCTGCCCGTACTGCTGCTGCGGAGGCTGCTGGCCATACTGGGGCTGGCCATACTGCTGCTGCGGGGCCTGCCCGTACTGCTGCGGCGGCTGGTTGTACTGCTGCTGCTGGTATTGCTGGGGCGGCGGCGCGTACTGCTGCTGGCCATATTGCTGCTGCGGCGGGTTGGGCAGCGCGTTTCCACCGCCGTGTCCCGGACCGAAGCCCTGCTGCGGCAACTGACCCTGCTGCGGATGCTGCGGAGCCTGTTGGGGATCGCCGCGATAGGCGATCTCGCCGAAGCTGACGTTCGGTGCCTGCCGGACCTCCGGGTCGTTCACCTCGAAGTAGGTCGCCTTCTCGAACTTGAAGATATTCGCAACGATGTTGGTCGGCACCGACTCGACCTTGGTGTTGTAGACCCGCACATTGGCGTTGTAGTAACGCCGTCCATTGGCGATCCGGTCCTCGGTCTCGGCCAACTGACGCTGCAGCTCGAGGAAGTTGGTGTTGCTCTTGAGGTCCGGGTAAGCCTCGACGCTGACGATCAGATTGCGGACCGCGCCGGACAGTGCGGCCTCGACGTCGGCACGCTGCTGGGTCGGCAACCCGCCCTCGGCCTGGGACAGCTGTTGAGCTTGGCTCCGCAGCCGGGTGATGTCCTCCAAGGTGTTGCGTTCGTGCGCGGCATAGGCCCGAACCGTCTCGACCAGGTTCGGGATCAGCTCATAGCGACGATTGAGCTCGACATCGACCTGGCGCCAGGACTCCTGGATCAGGTTCCGGGACTTCACAAAGCCGTTGTAAGCGCTCATCGCGACCAGCGCGATGACCGCCACGATCACCAACAGAACGATGATCAGGGTGATGGCTGTACCCATCGGGATGCTCCTAGCAGTCGGTGGTGCTGCTCACCCTAGTGCGCCCCGGGGACCATCCGGCAGATGATCCTCACGCCAGATCGAGATCTGCCAGGGAGAGCGCATACCGGTACGGCAGTCCCGCCGCCTCGATCTTCTCCTGGGCACCGGTGCCGCGATCGACGATCACCGCGACCCCGACCACGTTCGCCCCTGCCTCGCGGAGCGCCTCGACCGCGGTCAGCACGGAGCCGCCGGTGGTGCTGGTGTCCTCCACGGCGAGCACCGGTCGCCCGGCGACCTCGGCACCCTCGATCCGGCGCTGCAGTCCGTGCGCCTTCTCCGCCTTGCGGACCACGAAGGCGTCCAGCCGGCCACCGGCGGCTGCCGCGGCATGCAGCATCGAGGTGGCCACCGGATCAGCCCCCAAGGTGAGGCCGCCCACCGCATCGAAGTCCCAGTCGGCGACCAACTCGCGCATCACCCGACCGACCACCGGGGCCGCGGCTCCGTCCAGCGTCACCCGGCGGAGATCGACGTAGTAGTCGGCGGTCTTGCCGCTGGACAGGGTGACGGTGCCGTGCACCACGGCCAGATCCTTGACGGCCTCGATCAGGGACACACGATCCTGATCGCTCTGTGCGGCACTGGTCTCGCCGGTGCTGTTCTCTGCTGGGCTGGTCTCTGCTGTGCTGTTCTCTGCTGGGCTCACAGGCTCTCACCCTAGCCGGACGATTTCGTCGTACCCACTGTTGCCGCGTAGAAGCCGTCGTGCCACGGTTCTCCTAGGGATCGGGCCACCAGGCCGGGCTCCGACAAAGCAGCGCCGTCGATGAGGAGTCGCTGATGGAAGACCAGGCCACCTCGCCAACGGTCGTGTCGTCACCGGATGGCCGATCATTCCGACTACGGACCTCCACCGACGAGGGCCTGCGCGCCAGCGACTACGTGACGATCGCCGACGGCACCGGGGCCGAGCACCTCGGCTATGTGGAATCGGTCGATGAGGTGACCGAGACCACCACGTACGCGACCGGCTCGATCCTGCCCGGACCGACCACCCCGGCGCCCTTTCGGTCCGGGGCCGCGCGACGCAGCGACCCGTCCGCGGTGGCGGACTTCTTCACCTCTGCCGGGGCCTCGCTGACTGTCGGCAACCTGGTCGACGACCCTGCCGTCCCGGTCGGCTTGATCCCCAAGCGATTGAACCGCCACACCTTCTGGTGTGGGCAAAGCGGCTCGGGCAAGACGTACGCGTTGGGTGTCGCTCTGGAGCAGATCCTGCTGCACACCCGGCTGCCGATGGTGATCTTCGATCCGAACAGCGACTTCGTACGCTTTGGCGAGACACTCCCCCATGTCCAGCCAGAGATCGCCGAGCAGATCGCGGCGCGTGGCGTCCGGGTGCTCCGGCACGGCTCAGGACCGGACTCGTTGCGAGCTCGGATCCGCACCATGGACACCGCGGCCCGCGGCGCCATGCTGCGCCTGGACCCGGTGCTGCATCGCAACGAGTTCAACGCCATGGTCCGCTTCACCCCGACCGGCCCGATCCGGAGCCCGCAAGAGCTGGCAGCCGGGCTGGCCCGCTCGGATGACCCCAGCGCCCAAGCGCTCGCTCGGCACCTGGAGAACATCGGCCTGTTCGACTGGGACATCTGGGCGCTGGAGGAGACCGCGGCCACCGACGTGATCGACGAGCGACCCGCGGCCACCGTGCTCGACCTCGGCAGCCTGGAGCGACAGGAGGAGCAGCTCGCCATCGCCCTCAGCGTGCTGAATGACCTGTGGCAGCGGCGGGAGGAGCGCCGGCCACTGCTGCTGGTGATCGATGAGGCACACAATCTGTGCTCGCCCGATCTGGAGTCACTGCTCGGGCGCGCGGTGCGCGACCGGATCATCCAGATTGCGGCGGAGGGCCGCAAGTACGGGCTGTGGCTGCTGCTGTCGACCCAACGCCCGTCGAAGGTCCATGCAGGCATCGTCTCGCAATGCGACAACCTCACCTTGATGCGGATGAACTCTCCCCAGGACCTCGCTGACCTGGGCGATCTCTTCGGTTTCGTGCCGCGCCAACTGCTCGCCCAGTCGGCCCGGTTCCGGCAGGGCGAGGCCCTGCTGGCCGGCGGTTTCGTCCCGGCACCGACTCTCACCAAGATCGCGGCCCGGATGACCGTGGAGGGCGGCATCGACGTCAGGGTGCCCATGCCCTGAGTCATCATCCGGGCCGAGCAGCCTTGCTGGGACCTGGATCGGCGGGGATAGAGTCGTCTCGGCCATGGCGGCCGAGTGTGAGCAAGAAAGTGGATGAGATGACAGTGGACAGTTACGGCCCGGCGGATCTGTATGTCGTGGCCTTCCCCGAGGATCACGTGCCGGCCGCAGTCCGGCAGGCGTTGCTCGACACCCTGGCCAGCGGGGTCATCACCCTCCTCGACCTGACCCTGATCAGGAAGTCCGCCGATGGCGGTGTCCAGCTGATCGAGATCGAGAACCTCGGCGACGAGTTCGACCTCACGGTCATCGATGCGACCAGCACCGGCCTGATCGGCGACGAGGACGTCGACGGCATCGTGGCAGAGTTGGAGCCCGGCACCTCAGCACTTGCCATCCTGCTCGAGAACACCTGGGCTCGCCAGCTCGCCGGCGCTGTCCTCGGCTCCGGCGCCATCGTGCTCGCCGCTGAACGGATCCCAGCCGCTGTGGTCAACGAGGTGGCCGAGCTCGCCGGTCTCGGCGAAGAGTCCGTCCCGGCCTGATTCCTGGCGTACGACTCCATCGACTCGTACGTCGTCCAGCTCTCGATTAGCTCTCAGTAGAAGGAGAAAGCCATGCCTCTCGGTCGTCGAGCAGGTCGCCCTGGTCTGATCGGTACCGCCGCCCGGACCGCCGTCATCGCCGGCACCGCGCAAGCCACCGCCGGCGCCATCTCTCATCGCCAGCAGAACCGGTACGCGCAGCAGCAGGCCGATGCACAGGCCCAGGCCGACGCCCAGGCCGCCGCCGAACAGGCCAGGTTCGACGCCGCTGTGCAGCAAGCCGCCGCGCAGCAGGTGGCGGCCCAGCAAGCGCCTGCGCCAGCGCCGGCACCCGTGGCCGCACCCGCACCCGCGGGCGGCGGTGACGACCTGCTCGGGCAGCTCCAGCAGCTCGCTCAGCTGCAGGCCGCCGGTGTGCTCACCCCGGAGGAGTTCGCGGCCGCCAAGGCCAAGCTGCTCGGCTGAGGTGCGCCTTCACCACTGAGGTCCCTCCGGGAGCAGAGCCCGGGAGGGACCGTCACGGTTACTTGTCGGCGGTCTTGGCCAGGTGGGCGAAGCCGACGGAGCGATCCGGGGAGTGGAACAGATCCTGACAGGTGGTCAGTGTCATCACGGCCTTGGTCGGCTCCGCGCCGGGTTCGTGTGGGCTTGGGTCCAGCACCCAGGTCTCGGTGTCCTGGACCGTCAGATTCCGCGGCGAACCGTCCATCACGTAGGTGTAGATCCGGTCGCGGGTCTCGACGATGACCTTGTCGCCCTTGTTCAGTTCCAGCAGGCGCTTGAACGGCTCGCCGTGGGTCACCCGGTGCCCGGCGACGGCGAAGTTGCCGATCTCACCGGGCAACGCCGTGCTGGTGTAGTGACCGACCCCGCGGTTGAGGATCGACAAGTCCGTGCCCGAGAGGATCGGCACCTCGTAGTCCTCCCCGAACGCGGGGATGCGCAGCAGGGCGATCGCGTCGCCAGGGATCACCGTCGGGGCGATCTCGCCGTCTGCTGACCCAGCGTCCTGCTTGGCCGGCCGCTCCCAGACCTCGCGCAACTGGGTCGTCTCCTGCTGGAACGCCTTCTCCGAGGTGATGTTGGTGCCGAAATACTGCCAGGCCACCCAGCCCAGGCACCCGACGCCGGCGACCAGCAGCAGGGTCCCGACAACGGTCAGCACCGACACCCTCCGGCGCACGCCCTGAGCGCTCGGCGCCCGCTCGGTGTCGGCGCGATCATCCTTCAAGGACTGTGCCACCGAGCCATTGTGCCTGCTCCGGACCAAACCACAGGCTTCCTGGCCCAAACTGGCCGCGGGCAGCACGACCTGGTGCGCCTAGACTCCGAAGTCATGAGCCCGGCGACTTCGCAGCCACCTGCGCACCGAGGAGGGTGGTGTTGCCGGTGAGCGCAGCCGGCTGGTATCCCGATCCCGGCGGTGTGCCGGGTCGGTATCGCTATTGGGACGGCAGCACCTGGACTAACCAGGTCACCTCGCAGCCCACGGGACCCGGCACGAACCAACCGAACCCGTCCGGCACTGGAGACAGCGGAATCCCGGCGACCCCGAAGGCGGGCTCCGGTCGGCGGTGGCTGGTCGCGCTCATCGCTGCCGCCATCGCGTTGGTCGTGATCATCGTGCTGGCCGTCCGCGGGCTCGACGGGGTGATCTCCGGAGTGCCCGGGGTCCCCGGTGGCCAGCCGAGCGACAACGTCTGCCCGAGACCGGAGGCCGACAGTTCCCCCACCCCCCAGCCGAACGACGGCCGCGTCCACAGTGGCCCGCTCTCCTACCCGAAGCTGCCGGCACCGTGGGGAGAGCCGACCGTCGCCGACGACGTCCCGTTCGGCCGCGACGTGCAGCAGCAGTTCGTGCAGACCGAGCGAACCTCGAAGCTGAACTGGGGTGCCGCGGTGATGGTCGGCGAACTACTGGCCGGAGACGGCTTCTTCGCCCCGAAGGACGGCGCCGAGATCGTGCTGCGGTGCGTCACTGGGACCTTTTACGGCGACGCCGAGGTCACCCGGCACGACACCAAGAGCCAGGCCATGAAGATCGACGGGCACGACGCCTGGATCATGGAGTCCGACCTGAGCTTCGCCATCCCCGAGCTGGAGGCCACCAACGAACTGCTCACGGTGGTCATCATCGATCTCGGCAACGGCACGGCCGGCTTGTTCGCCTCGTCCGTCCCTGGCAACGCCCCGCAGTACAACGAACCTGCCCGCCGAGCGATGCAGAGTCTGCGGGTGAACTGAACTCGGCGGGTGAGCCCTCGTCGCTATCGTGTCAACCATGTCCCCGGTCGAAGCCCCCGCCACGAACCACCCGCCGACGTCGAGATACAAGGCCACCCGGGTCGGCTCCACCGCTCCCACGGTCTTCGCCGAGATGTCGGCGCTGGCGGTCGCCACCGGATCGGTCAACCTCGGGCAGGGATTCCCGGACTCCGACGGACCCGCGTTCATGCTCGAAGAGGCCGAGCGGGCTATCGCCTCAGGCATCAACCAGTACCCACCGGCGCGTGGCATCCCCGCCCTGCGACGAGCCATCGTCGAGCACAGCCACCGCCATTACGGGCTGGCCTACGACCCTGAGACCGAGGTGACCGTCACTGCCGGGGCAACCGAAGCGCTGGCGGCGACCTTCATGGCCTTCGTCGACCCCGGTGACGAGGTGATCGCGCTCGAACCGTTCTACGACTCCTACTCGGCGTCCGTCGAGATGGCTGGCGGACACATCGTGGGCGTGGGCGTCTTCGGCCCGGACTTCGTCCTCGACCTCGACGAACTCCGGGCAGCAGTGAGCCCGCGGACCAAGATGATCCTGGTGAACTCGCCGCACAATCCCACCGGTGCAGTGCTGAACCGGACCGAGCTCACCGCGATCGCCGCGCTGGCGACCGAACACGATCTGCTGGTGGTCTGCGATGAGGTCTATGAGCATCTGCTCTTCGACGACGTCGAACACCTGCCATTGGCGACCTTCCCGGGCATGCGGGAGCGGACGATCCGGATCTCCTCGGCCGGCAAGACCTTCTCGGCCACAGGCTGGAAGATCGGCTGGGCGATGGGACCGGCTCAGCTGATCACCGAGATCGTCGCGGTGAAGCAGTTCTTGACCTTCGCGTCCGGGGCACCCTTTCAACCAGCGATCGCCCGGGCGCTGGACGAGGGCGATGCCTGGGTCACCGCAGCTCGCCTGGAGCTGCAGGGCAAGCGAGACCGGCTGGCCGCCGGGCTGCGCTCGGTCGGGTTGGAGCCTGCGCTCCCCAAGGGGACCTACTTCATGACCACCGACGTACGACCGCTCGGGTACGCCGACGGGCTGGAGTTCTGCCGCGACATCCCGCACCGCTGCGGAGTGGTGGCCATCCCGCACCAGGTGTTCTATGCCCGCACCGACGCCGGCAAACCGTACGTCCGCTGGGCCTTCTGCAAGTCTGACCCGGTGCTCGACGAGGCAGTCCGTCGGTTGGTCTCGCTCAGCTGACTGGTCCACTCGGGACTCCGCGGTCCGGACGAGCCGGCTCAACGCAATCATGAGCCGACTGTCCGGATCGGTGCCGCCTACCCCTTGTTGCCGATGGAGTGGAAGATCGAGCCGTCGGTGACCCGTTCCTCCAACTCTTCGAGCGTACGACCCCGGGTCTCGGGCACGAACTTCAGGACGAACAGGAACGAGATGGCGTTCGCCACCGCGAAGATGACGAACAGGCCCATGCCCAGGGCCGCGACAACAGACGGCACGTTGAGCGCGATGACGCCATTCGCGACCCAGAGCACGAACACCGAGACGCCCATGCCGATGCCGCGCATGTGCAGCGGGAACACCTCGGACAGGTACACCCAGACAGCGAGGTTCAAGAACAGCTGGATCGAGCCGATCATGAACACGATCAGCACCAGGAACACCCAGGGACGGAGTGGGTTGCCCACCGGGAACATCGCCATCCCGATGACGATGAACAGGTGCGACAGTGCGGTGAGACCGAGACCCCAGAGGAAGTTGGTCCGGCGGTTGATCCGGTCCATCAGATACAGGGCGGTCGTGCCACCGATCACCGCGATGACGCCGGGGGCGATGTTCACCCACCCGATCATCGACTCGTTGAAGCCAGCCTCGGCGAGCATCCGCTGGCCGTAGTACATGATCGCATTCACGCCGGTGAACTGCTGGGCAATGCCGAGACCACAGGCGATCAGCAGGATGTAAACCAGGTTCTTGTTGGAGAGCACGGCGCGCAGGCCGAGCGCCTTGCTCGCCTGCTCATGCTCCTCCTCCGCGACGTGGGAGACCTCAGCGAACTCGGCCTCCGCCCGTTCGTCGGACCGGATGGTCTTCAGCACGGCGAGAGCTTCCTCGTTCCGTCCCTTCTCGACGTACCAGCGCGGCGATTCCGGCATCCGCAGCATGCCGAAGAACAAGACGATCGCCGGCAGTGCGCAGATGGAGAACATGATTCGCCAGACTCCCGGCTGATGGCCGAACAGCTGCGCGATGATCGCGTTGACGACGAAGGCTGCCAGCTGACCGACCACGATCATCAGCTCGTTGCGTCCCGCGAGCGAGCCGCGGATCTCGAACGGAGCCATCTCGGCCAGGTAGACAGGGACGACCGCCGAGGCTCCGCCGACCGCGAGACCCAGCAGGATACGACCGAGAACCAGCATGGTGAAGCCCTGCGAGGTGACGACGATCGCTGTCCCGCAGAAGAACGTCACAGCCAGGATGATGATGGTGGTCCGGCGGCCGATCGCGTCGGCGACCTTCCCGCAGATCAACGCTCCGAAGGCTGCTGCGAACACAAGTGAGCTGAGGACGACGCCTACCTGGAGGTCACTGAGGCCCATTTCATGCTGCATCGGACGCTCGGCGCCGTTCGCCACTCCGGTGTCGTAGCCGAAGAGCAGGCCACCGAAGGTGGCGATGATGGCGACGAGGCCGAGGCGCTTCTTGTGCGGCCCGTCGGTGAGCGGTGGCAATAACGATTCACTGGCTGATGCGCCGTGTGCCATGCTGACTCCTTTGTCTTGACAATCGAGACGTCACCACAACGCCCCGGTAGGGAGGGGATGGAGTGACTCGGAATAGCGAGTCACTGAATCGCGACGCCTGGCTAGACCGGTCTAATGCCGGAACAATAGGTGCGGCCGCCAGACATTGTCAAGACATACGACCATGGATCGAGCGCGCTGAGTTCGGGATCCTGGATCCTTCGGATCAAGGCGCCTACGCCCGACCCGGCTGCGACACCGGACGAGCGCTCAGCTCGTCCTTCGAAGATCAGGCGTCACACGAGCCGCGAGTCCGCTCGTCGATACCACTGAGTGGCACCCGGAGTCCACAGAATCAGGCAGACAAAGCCGATATAAGCAGCGCTCGGCAGCCACCAGACGAAGTCGTGCCGCAACCACCACGCCGACCAGGCCAGCGTCGCGATCCCTGTCGCAGTGAGCACCATTCGCGCCCAGGCTCGGGGCGCCAAAACCACGAAACCAAGGAAGAACGCAAGCGTGGGGAACCCGTACAACGGGATCGCAAGACCCTCGATCAAACCGAGATGGAAACGGCGCAGCAGGTGATAGATCCCACCCTCGATATCGGTGGTGGACAACCCGGCCGCACCGGCGGTCGCCACCAGCCAGGCGAAACTCAGCGCACAGAGCCACTGCAACGAGGCAGTCACCGTCATCGTGGCCGCCATCGCGATCACCGCCGGCCGCTGGCGCCGAGCCGGAGGCAGGTACGTCGGTGGACCCGCGACCCACTGCTGCTGCGGTGGCCAGGGGGACTGCTGAGGGGGGCCCGCGTACGGATCCTGCCGCCAGGCGACCGGGATCGGCGCGGTCGGCTGACTCCCGGGTGGCGCGAACTGCGGGCCGTGCGAGCCCGGCGCCGAGTATCCGGGAGGCTGTGACATAGAGCCCAGAGTAGATCAGCCACCGAGGCGGCGATTCAGAGTCGAGGCGGCTCGCTGCACCGCCTCGACCAGGCGCGCCCGGCGTTCCGCGTCGACTCGAGCGGCTTCGAAGGTCACCGAGATGCCGGCCACGGGATAGCCGGTCCGGTCCAGCACCGGCACGCCGACCGAGGCCAAACCTTCGGTGATCAAGTTGTCCTCGAGCGCGTAGCCACGCTCCCGCACGCCATGGAGCAGGTCGCGCAGCTCCGGGAGAGTGGTGGGACCATGACCGGCACGCTCGACGAGGGCTCCGGCATCGGGATAGACGGCCCGGACCTGGGCCGGCGACAACACCGACAGGATCGCCAGACCCGAGGCGGTCAGCGTGGCCGGCAGCCGTACGCCGACGTCGGTCACCAGTGCGCGTCGCCGCGGGGCACGCTGTTCGATCACGTAGTAGACGTCCGAGCCGTGCAGCACCGCCAGATGAGCGTTCTCTCTGGTCGCACTCACCAACCGGGTGAGGACCGGTTGGGCCACCCGACGGAGCGGCATCTGCCGCGAGTAGCTCGAGCCGAGCTCAAAGGCGACGACACCGAGGCCGTACCGCTTCTCCTCCGGCAGATAGCTGACAAATCCCTGCTCCACCAGGGAACCGAGCAAGCGGTAGGTCGTCGAGCGCGGCAACCCGAGAGCAGCGGCCACGGTCGCGGCGGGCACCGGCTCCACCTGCCGGGCCAGCAGCACCAGGATCTTCAGAACCGCATCGGCTGCCGGCGAGAGAGACATAGCGCGAGAGTCTCAGATATGAGACAGGATCACCAGCGACGGCCTTCCGAAGGTGTCCTCGGATCGCGTCCAATGGAGGCATGCCCACACAGACCCTGAACCCCACCGACACCATCACCGTCGGTCTGGGTCCGGTCAGCTTCGACGAGGTCGTCGCGGTGGCTCGGCACGATGCCCGGGTGCAGATCCACCCCGACGCGCTGGCCGAGATCCGCCGGACCCGGGCCGTGATCGAGGCCTTGGCCGACGACCCGCAACCGCACTACGGCGTGTCCACCGGCTTCGGCGCGCTCGCCACCAGGCACATCCCGATCGCCAGTCGCACCCAGCTGCAGCGCAGTTTGATCCGCTCCCACGCCGCCGGATCGGGTCCCGAGGTGGAGCGCGAGGTGGTCCGTGCGCTGATGCTGCTCCGGCTCTCCACCTTGGCCACCGGGCGCACGGGTGTCCGCGAGGTCGTCGCCCAGACCTACGTAAACCTGCTGAACGCGGGCATCACACCGGTCGTGCACGAGTACGGCAGTCTGGGCTGCTCCGGCGACCTCGCCCCCTTGGCCCACTGCGCACTGGCGGTGATGGGCGAGGGCACGGTCCGCGATCAGGACGGCGTGCTGCGGCCTGCCGCCGAGGCTCTCGCTGCGGCCGGCCTCGAACCCGTCGTGCTGGCCGAGAAGGAAGGCCTGGCGCTGATCAACGGCACCGACGGCATGCTCGGCATGTTGATCTTGGCGCTGGCAGATCTGGACACCCTGGTCACCACGGCGGATGTGACCGCCGCCATGAGCGTGGAGGGGCAACTCGGCACTGACGACGTGTTCGCCGAGGATCTGCACCGGCTCCGGCCCCATCCCGGCCAGCTGGCCTCGGCCACCAACCTGCGGAAGATCATGGTCCGAAGTGCCATTCGAGAGAGCCACCGCACCGACAACTGCACCCGGGTGCAGGACGCGTACTCACTGCGTTGCTCACCTCAGGTCGCCGGCGGCGCCCGCGACACCATGGCGCACGCCCGTACGGTGGCGTCGATCGAGCTGGCCTCCGCGATCGACAACCCCGTCGTCACCCTGGACGGACGGGTCGAGTCCAACGGCAACTTCCACGGCGCACCGATCGCGTACGTGCTGGACTTCCTCGCCATCGTGGTCGCAGATCTGGCCAGCATCTCCGAACGCCGCACCGACCGGTTCCTGGACAAGACTCGCAGCCACGGCCTGAATCCCTTCCTGGCCGACGATCCAGGCGTCGATTCCGGCCACATGATCGCCCAGTACACCCAGGCGGCGATCGTCTCCGAGCTCAAGCGGCTCGCAGCGCCGGCCTCGGTCGACTCCATCCCCAGCTCGGCGATGCAGGAGGACCATGTGTCGATGGGCTGGTCCGCGGCCCGCAAGCTCCGCCGCGCGATCGACGGGCTGACCCGGGTGCTGGCCATCGAACTGCTCACCGCCGCCCGTGGCATCGAGTTGCGCGCGCCGCTCACTCCAAGCCCGGCGACCGGAGCGGTGATCACTGCCCTGCGCGCCGCCGGTGCCCCCGCTCCCGGTCCAGATCGTTGGCTCGCTCCCGAGATCGAGACTGCCGTCACCTTCGTCTCCACCGGCGGCGCCGTTGCAGCCGCCGAGGCCATCACCGGCCCGCTCAACTGACTCCCCGAAAGGACTGATTTCTGATGGAAGGCGCCCGTCCCGTCCGCGCACCCCGCGGCACCACCCTGTCCGCCAAGAGCTGGACCACCGAGGCCCCGCTGCGGATGCTGATGAACAACCTCGACCCGGAGAACGCCGAGCGTCCCGACGATCTGGTCGTCTACGGCGGCACCGGCCGCGCCGCGCGTGACTGGCGGTCCTTCGACGCCATGGTCCGTACGCTGCGCGACCTCGAGGCCGACGAGACCATGCTGGTCCAGTCCGGCCGACCGGTCGGCGTGATGCGTACCCATGAATGGGCCCCGCGCGTGCTGATCGCCAACTCCAATCTGGTGCCCGACTGGGCGAACTGGCCCGAGTTTCGTCGGCTGGAGCATCAGGGTCTGACCATGTACGGCCAGATGACCGCCGGTTCTTGGATCTACATCGGCACCCAAGGCATCGTCCAGGGCACCTACGAGACCTTCGCCGCCGTGGCCGAGAAGCGGTTCGGCGGCACCCTGGCCGGCACCTTGACGCTGACCGGTGGCTGCGGCGGCATGGGCGGTGCCCAGCCCTTGGCCGTCACGCTCAACGACGGTGTCTGCCTGATCGTCGACGTGGATCGGCACCGGCTGCAGCGTCGAGTCGATCACCGCTATCTCGACGAGGTGGCCGACGATCTCGACTCGGGCATCGCGAAAGCGCTGCAGGCCAAGGCCGACAAGCGCGCCTGGTCGGTCGGTGTGGTCGGCAACTGCGCGGAGATCTTCCCCGAGTTGCTCCGTCGCGGCGTACCGATCGACATCGTCACCGACCAGACCAGCGCGCACGATCCGCTGGCGTACCTACCGGAGGGCATCAGCGTCGACGACTGGGACGACTACGCGGCCAAGAAGCCGGAGGAGTTCACCGATCGCGCCCAGGCCTCGATGGCCAAGCACGTTCAGGCGATGGTGGAGTTCCAAGATGGCGGCGCTGAGGTGTTCGACTACGGCAACTCGATCCGCGACGAGGCCCGCAAGGGCGGCTACGAGCGGGCATTCGAGTTCCCCGGCTTCGTGCCGGCGTACATCCGGCCGCTGTTCTGCCAGGGCAAGGGCCCGTTCCGCTGGGCCGCGCTGTCTGGTGATCCGAAGGACATCTATGCCACCGACAAGGCCGTGATGGATCTGTTCCCCGACAACGACCGACTGCAGAAGTGGATGCGGGGCGCCAAGGAGAAGATCGCTTTCCAGGGTCTGCCGGCGCGGATCTGCTGGCTGGGCTACGGCGAGCGGGACAAGGCCGGGGCCGCGTTCAACGACCTGGTCGCCTCCGGCGAGGTCAGCGCACCGATCGTGATCGGTCGCGACCACCTCGACTGCGGCTCCGTCGCCAGCCCCTATCGCGAGACCGAGTCGATGGCCGACGGCTCCGACGCGATCGCCGACTGGCCACTGCTGAACGCCCTGGTCAACACGGCCTCGGGCGCATCGTGGGTGTCCATCCACCACGGCGGCGGGGTCGGCATCGGCCGATCCATCCACGCTGGGCAGGTCTCGGTTGCCGACGGCACCGAGCTGGCCGCGCAAAAGCTGTCTCGGGTGCTCACCAACGATCCCGGCATGGGTGTCATCCGGCACGTCGACGCCGGCTACGACCTGGCCGTCGACGTGGCCACCGAGCGCGGCGTACGAGTGCCGATGCGCGAGGACAGTGTCTGATGGTCGCGCTCCGCGCTCCCCGGCCAAGGGCTCCGCGAGATCTCGCTCGTTCGTCACGATTCGGAACGACACTCTGTCGGATCTGCTCGCTTCACTCGCGGGACGTGTCGCTCCGAATCGCTCCTGCACTCCCGAGAGGCTCCGCCCATGACCGGTTCTGATGGTCGCGCATCGCGTTCCTCCTTCGATCGGCAGTGGGCGGATCTCGGTGGGATCGGGCGCAGCGAGGAGACCGGCGGCTACCGCCGTTATGCCCTGACGGGCGTGGACCATACCCTCCGCGAGTGGTTCGCCGGTGAGGCGGCCGCCCGAGGTCTGGAGTTGACCACCGATCGGATGGGCAATCAGTGGGCCTGGTGGGGTGATCCGGACATCACGCCGGGGATCGTCACCGGTTCCCATCTGGACAGCGTGCCCGACGGAGGCGCCTACGACGGGCCGCTCGGCGTGGTGTCGGCCTTCGCTGCGCTGGATCAGTTGCGTGCCGAGGGATTCGTCCCGGCGAGACCGCTCGGGATCGTCAACTTCTCCGACGAGGAGGGCGCCCGGTTCGGTGTCGCCTGCGCCGGATCCCGGGTGATCACCGGGGCGATGACACCCGAGCGGGCGCTCGGGCTGCAGGACGGAGAGGGGGTGACCATGGCCGAGGCACTGCGGTCGGCCGGTCGCGATCCGCACACGATCGGGTCTGACCCGGAGACGCTGAAGCGGATCGGTGCCTTCGTCGAACTGCATGTCGAGCAGGGCCGTGGGCTGATCGACCTCGGCCAACCGGTAGCGATTGGCACCGACATCTGGCCGCACGGTCGCTGGCGGATCGACTTCCCTGGTGAGGCCAACCACGCCGGTACGACCCGGCTGACCGATCGGCACGACGCCATGATCGGACTGGCCTCCACGGTGCTCGCGGCGCGCTCGGCGGCATCGATGCACGGCTGTGTCGCGACTGTCGGCAAGACCCTGCTCGTGCCGGGCGGGGTGAATGCCATCCCGTCGGCGGCAACGGCCTGGCTGGACGGCCGGGGCGCCGACGAGAACGCGGTCCGCCGGATGGTCACCGAGATCACCACGGCAGCCGGCGAGTTCGGCGCTGAGGTCGGCGAGGAGTCCTGGACCCCGACCACCCGGTTCGACGCCGGGCTCATTGGTCGGTTGCAGGAGGTGCTGCCGACGGCACCGCTGCTCGGCACCGGCGCCGGACATGACGCAGGGATCCTCGCCACTGCAGGAATCCCGTCGGCGATGCTCTTCGTCCGCAATCCGACCGGTATCTCCCACTCGCCCGCCGAACACGCCGATCGCGACGACTGCCTAGCCGGCGTCGAGGCGCTCACCGCTGTCCTAGCCGAGCTGCTCAACTGCGGAGAAGTAGCCCCGACTGCGTCCCATAGCGGCTTAGGAGCACACCATCAGAGCAGTCGAGGACACTTTTCCGCACGATCTGGTTCGCAGGACCCACGATGACCGCGTACTGGATCCCGCGCGCCCATCTCCCCACCGGAATCGCGACCGATGTGCTGCTCACCGAGACCGACGGGGCGATCACCGAGGTGACGGCGGGCGCCGATCCACGACAAGCCGACGTACGGTTCGCCGGCGTCGCGCTGCCCGGATTCGCCAATGCGCACAGCCACGCGTTCCATCGGGCACTGCGGGGACGTACCCATGGCGACGGAGGCACATTCTGGACCTGGCGTCAGCAGATGTACGCCGCCGCGTCTCGGCTGGATCCCGACAGCTACTTCCTGCTGGCTCGTGCGGTCTATGCCGAGATGGTGCTCGCAGGGATGAGCGTGGTCGGCGAGTTCCACTACCTGCACCATGACCGGCGCGGGCGCCGCTATGCGAACCCGAACGCGATGAGCGAGGCGCTGGTCGCGGCCGCCGACGAGGCCGGGATCCGGCTGACCCTGCTCGACGTCTGCTATCTCGAAGGAGGGCTCACCACCGACGGCTATCAGCCGCTCGACCCCGTGCAGCAGCGCTTCTCCGACGGATCCGTAGATGCGTGGGCCGACCGGGTCGCCGCCTTTGCGACCGAGCAGGCCGACGCACCGAACGTACGCGTTGGCGCCGCCGCCCATTCCGTGCGGGCACTGGATCCGGATGATCTTGCCCGGCTCGGCAAGGTCCGCCCAGCGGGACCACTGCACGTCCACCTCAGCGAGCAACCGGCTGAGAACGAGACCGTGCTCGCCGTCCACGGCTGCACACCCACCGCGCTGCTCGCCCAGCACGGCCTACTGGGTTCAGACGCGACGGCCATCCATGCGACCCATCTGACCAGCGAGGACATTGCCCTGCTGGGAAGCACCCGCACCGGATCATGCTTCTGCCCGACGACCGAACGCGACCTCGCCGACGGCATCGGCCCGGCTCGGGCGCTGGTGGACGCCGGCAGCCCACTCAGTCTCGGCAGCGACCAGCACGCGGTGATCGACATGTTCGAGGAGATGCGAGGGGTCGAGATGCACGAGCGGCTGGACACCAACCAGCGTGGCCGGTTCGCTCCCGCCGAGTTGATCACCGCGGCAACCGCCGCCGGCTACGACAGCCTCGGCTGGAATGGTGGCGGTCGACTGGCTACCGGCGCACCGGCCGACTTCGTGATCGTTGACAGCACCTCGGTCCGCACCGCCGGGAGCGAGCCAGGTCAGATTCACTACGCAGCGACAGCCGCCGATGTCACCGACGTGATCGTGGCCGGCGAGCAGATCGTCCGCGACCGCCGGCATCGCCTCGGACCAGTCGGTCCGCTGCTCACCTCGGCCCTCGACACTCTCCACGATGGCTCATGATCAGCGTCGCAGCCCACGCCACCATCCCAACCCATGCTCCCGAGAGGCTCCATCCATGACCAGCACCTTGATCACCAGCATTGGCGAGCTGGTCACCTGCGACGACAGCACCGAAGACCGACTTGGCATCCGCCACAACGCAGCGATCGTGATCACCGATGACGGGATCTCCTGGATCGGCGCGGATACCGAGGCGCCGCCGGCCGATCAGCGGATCGACCTCGGCGGCCGGACCCTGATCCCTGGGTTCGTGGATTCGCACAGCCACCTGGTCTTCGCCGGGGATCGCTCGGCCGAGTTCGCCGCCCGAATGACCGGCGCACCGTACGACGGTGGCGGCATCGCGAGCACCATGGCGGCGACTCGGTCGGCGTCTGATGACGAGCTCCGCTTGCCGGTCGCAGCGCGAGTCGCCGAGATGCGCGCCCAGGGCACAACCACGGTCGAGATCAAGAGTGGATATGGACTGAGCATCGCCGACGAGGCCAGGGCGCTTCGGATCGCCGGTGAGTTCACCCCGGAGACCACCTTCCTCGGTGCTCATGTGGTGCCACCGGAATGGCGCCACCGCCGTGCCGACTACATCGATCTCGTCATCGGCGACATGCTCAGCACCGCGGCCCCGTACGCACGATGGATCGATGTCTTCTGCGAGCCGAACTCCCCGTACGCGTTCGACGCGGACGAAGCTCGGACGGTGTTGGAGGCCGGTCGAGATGCCGGGCTGGAACTCCGGGTGCACGGTAACCAGCTCGGTCACGGGCCCGGGGCGCAGCTGGCGGTCGAGCTGGAGGCGGCAAGTGTCGATCACTGCACCTACCTCTCCGATGCCGATGTCGACGCGCTCGCCGACGCCTCGGACACGACGGTCGCGACGCTGCTGCCCGGAGTGGAGTTCTGCACCCGCTCGCCCTATCCTGACGGCGCCCGGCTGCTGGCCGCCGGGGTCTCGATCGCACTCGCCTCGGACTGCAACCCAGGCACCTGCTATTCGTCCTCGATCCCGTTCATGATCGCGCTCGCGGTCCGCGAGATGGGCCTGACACCTGCGCAGGCGCTCTATGCGGCAACCGTCGGTGCCGCGCGGTCACTGCGCCGGAGCGACATCGGCCGGATCGTGGTCGGCGGTCGCGCCGATCTCGCGGTGATCGAAGCGCCCAGCCATCTGCACCTCGCCTATCGGCCCGGTGTGCCACTCGTCCGTGCCCTCGAGGGACTCTGACGAAGCCATCGGCAGCGGTTGACGTCGGCTCTGGGCGGTGTGCGATATTCGCTGAGTGACGGGCAAACGGACGACCGTGCCCTGGTGGGCAGCTGGGCGATACCCGGTGCGACTCGCCGTGTTGCTGGCGGCCGCACCGGCTGCCATCAGCGTGATCATCGGCCTGCTCGGCGAGCGCGTCGGTGGTGATCCGCTGACCTGGCGTTTGATCGCCGTGCTGGTGGTCATGATCGGCGCGCTGGTGATCGTCGGCCAGGGTCGGGCCTGGCAGCGTACGGGCGCTGCCGGACCGAGCAGCTGGCGGCGGGAGGGCCTGGTGGTCATCCCGATGCTGATCGCGCTGGCTCCGCTGGTCACCGGCATCGACCTGCCGGCGGCATCAACCCTGGGCATCCTGGTTGCCGGCTATGTCGCTACAGGGGTGTTCGAGGAGATCTGGCACCGCGGCGTCATCCAGGACACGCTGCGGAGTCTGGGACTGCGACGGGCCGCTGTGCTCGGTGGGGCCATCTTCGGGTTGAGCCACTTGACCAACATCGCCTTCGGCCAGTCCGTAGCGGTCAGCCTGGCTCAGGCGGTCGGAGCGTTCTGCTTCGGTGTCGGCTTTTCGATCCTGCGCTGGCGTACCAACGCCATTTGGCTGCTGGTTGCGGTCCATGCGGTCGGCGATCTGCTTTTCAAGATCACCGGTCTGCACGGCGGGCTGCTCTGGGGATTCCTGATCGCGCACGACACTGCGATGCTGCTCTGGGGTCTGTGGTGTCTGCGCGGAGTTCGCGACAGCCTTCCGGTGGCGGTCAGCCGAAGTGAGCGCCGCCGGTGACCGGATCGGGAGATGCCTCCGCGTCCTCATCGGTGAACGGCTTCGCACCGCCCACGAAGCGACTCTGTTGAGTGCCGGTCAACACCCGGTACGGGAACATGGATCCCGCTGCACGCCGGATCAGAGCCGCCTCCGGCAGCGGCGCCTCGGACCCCGTGATGATGACGTTGCCGAACCGGCGACCTTTCAGTGTGGCCGGCTCGGCCCCGTAGACCGCATGGTCGAAGACCGCGGCAACTCCGGCCAGCACCCGTTTGGAGTAGCCGAGTCGCCCTTGGTCGGTCACATTGATCACCACCGCACCGGTCGATCCGACGACCCGGCGTACGTCGGTGAGGAACTCGGTCGTGGTCAGCTCGGGCGGCACTCGGGCACCGACGAACGCATCGACGATGACCAGGTCGGCGAAGTCGTCACGCATGGCGGCGATCCCGCTCCGCCCGTCAGTGGCCCGCACCTTGATCCCGCTGCGCCGTGGCAACGGCAGCTGCTCGCGGACCAACATGGTCAGCTCCTCGTCGGGCTCGAGCACGATCTGCGCCGAGCTGGGCCGAGTAGCCGCCACATAGCGCGGCAGGGTCAAGGCTGCGCCCCCGACGTGGACGACTCTCATTCGCGCACCCTCGGGAGCGATCTCGTCGATCACATCGGCAATCCGCTGGACGTAGTCGAACTCCAGCCGCAACGGATCGGCCAGGTCAACGTACGACTGGTCGGTGTCCCCGATTCGCACCAGAAAGGCGCCGGGCTGCGCCGGGTCCTCAACCAGCGTGACCGTCTGCGATCCGGTCTCCACTCTGGTCTCCCTGCTCACCGTTGCCCTCCTGGCACGTCCGAATCCTCACATATAACCCGTCGCCAGTGAGGACGCCGTCACGAGCGGCACCGCAGCGCACGCGAGGCGTGTTCCGTTTGGCGCCGCGGGGCCACGGACGACCCGTGGCTGGGCGTCTTCCGAGCACGTTTCACGCCCCCGGGCCAACCACGACCAACGGTCACCCGTAGCCCCAGCACGTTTCACGCCCCCGGGCCAACGACGACCGCGAGTCGTGCGCCAAGCCCGTGCCTGTGACGCCCGCGGGCCACACGCGATCAGCGGAGCCGACTCGCGTGAAGACGGAGTCCCTGGAGCGCAGCCGAGTAGCGAGTGAGGAACCCGTCGCGAGCGACCACGAGGCGAAGCGACGGCTCCGTCTGGACGACTGAGCGGGCAAGACATGTTCTTCGTCTTGCGAGGGAGGGAGGAAGACGGAGTCCCTGGAGCGCAGCCGAGTAGCGAGTGAGGAACCCGTCGCGAGCGACCACGAGGCGAAGCGACGGCTCCGTCTGGACGACTGAGCGGGCAAGACATGTTCTTCGTCTTGCGAGGGAGGGAGGAAGACGGAGTCCCTGGAGCGCAGCCGAGTAGCGAGTGACGAACCCGTCGCGAGCGACCACGAGGCGAAGCGACGGCTCCGTCTGGACGACTGAGCGAGCAAGACACGTTCTTCGTCTTGCGAGGGAGGGAGGAAGACGGAGTCCCTGGAGCGCAGCCGAGTAGCGAGTGACGAACACACTGTCAGTGGGTCGGAGCAGAATGAGACGGACGCAAGCAACCACGGGAGGATCACCATGGCTCTACTCAACCCCTACCTCAATTTCAGCGGTAACACCCGCGACGCGATGGAGTTCTACGCGTCGGTGTTCGGTGGCGAGGTTGACTTCTCCACCTTCGGCGAGATGCCGATGCCCGGTCTGGCCGACGACGACCGAGACCAGATCATGCACAGTCAGCTGAGCACGCCATCCGGCTTCACCTTGATGGCCGCCGACGCCCCGGCGAGCATGGGAATGACGGCCAGCCCCAATGGGACCATCGCCCTGACCGGCGACGAAGTCGATGAGCTGAGTGGCTTCTTCCAGGCACTAGCCGAGGGCGGACGCATCGATCTCCCGCTGGAGAAGGCGCCGTGGGGCGACTACTTCGGCCAGCTGACGGACAAGTTCGGCATCAGCTGGATGGTCAACATCGCCGGTTCGGGAGCAGCCGACGGCTGACGACAGTTACGTCGCGAGTGACGACCAACACAGGCCGGGGCCATGTGCCCCGGCCTGTGTTGGACGCATCGGTTATCCGCCGCTGGTTAGGTCACTAGCCGGCCAGATCACGGCTGATCAGGTCGGTCAGACCGTCACGCCTGCCGACTGGACGACCAAACCGTCGGAGGTTTCGTCGACATCGAAGGTGATCGTGTCGCCGTCGGTGACTACCCCGCTCAGCACGAGTTGAGCCAGTTGGTCCTCGATCGTGGTCTGGATCAGCCGACGCAGCGGACGAGCACCGTAGACCGGGTCGAAGCCGGTCAGAGCCAGCCAGTCCTTCGCGGCCGACGTGACCTCGACGGTGATCCGACGATCGGCCAGTCGGGCGTTCAGCCGGCGCAGGCTGATCTCGACGATCTTGGCCAGATCCTCGGTGTTGAGCGCGTCGAACAGCACGATCTCGTCGAGCCGGTTGAGGAACTCCGGCTTGAAGGCACCACGGACCACGCCCATCACCGCGTCCCGCTTGGTCTCCGGGTTCAGGGTCTGGTCCGCGAGGAACTGCGATCCCAGGTTGGAGGTGAGGATCAGCAGCACGTTGCGGAAGTCGACCGTCCGCCCCTGACCGTCGGTCAGCCGACCGTCGTCGAGCACCTGCAGCAAGATGTCGAAGACCTCGCTGTGGGCCTTCTCGACCTCGTCCAGCAACACGACCGCGTACGGACGGCGCCGCACCGCCTCGGTGAGCTGCCCACCCTCCTCATAGCCGACATAGCCAGGGGGCGCACCGACCAATCGCGCCACCGAGTGCTTCTCGGAGTATTCGCTCATGTCGATCCGGATCATGGCGTGCTCGTCGTCGAACAAGAACTCCGCCAGCGACTTGGCCAGTTCGGTCTTGCCGACGCCGGTCGGGCCGAGGAACAGGAACGATCCGGTCGGCCGGTTTGGATCGGAGATCCCGGCGCGAGACCGCCGTACCGCATCGGAGACGGCCTTGACCGCCTTCTTCTGGCCGATCAGCCGTTCGCCCAGCCGGTCCTCCATGTGCAGCAGCTTCTCGCTCTCGCCCTGCAGCAGCCGACCCACCGGGATGCCGGTCCAGTTGGAGACGACCTCGGCGATGTCGCCCGGGCCGACTTCCTCCGAGACCATCGAGGTCGTCTGGCTCTCGGCTTGGTCCGCACGTGCGAGCTGGTGCTGCAACTCCGGGATCTCGCCATAGTTGATCTCGCTGGCGCGTACGAGGTTGCCCTCCCGCAATGCCCGGTCGGCCTCGATCCGCAGCTCGTCGATCCGAGCCTTCAGATCACCGACCTGGTTGAGACCCTGCTTCTCGGCGTCCCAGCGCGCCTCGAGCCCGCGCAACTCCTCCTGGGCGTCGGCCAGCTCGCTCTCCAGCCGGCGCAGCCGCTCGACCGAGCCGGTGTCGGATTCCTTCTCCAGCGCGAACTGCTGCATCTTCATCCGGTCCACCGTGCGGCGCAGCTGATCGATCTCCTCCGGGGATGAGTCGATCTCCATCCGCAGCCGCGAGGCGGACTCGTCGATCAGATCGATCGCCTTGTCCGGCAGTTGCCGGGAGGTGATGTAGCGGTTGGACAGGCTCGCCGCCGCCACCAGAGCGGCGTCGGTGATCACCACCTTGTGGTGCGCCTCGTACCGCTCCCGCAGCCCGCGCAGGATGGCGATCGTGTCCTCCACGCTCGGCTCACCGACGTAGACCTGCTGGAAGCGGCGCTCGAGGGCGGGGTCCTTCTCGATCCGCTCCCGATACTCGTCCAGGGTCGTGGCACCGATCATCCGCAGCTCGCCACGAGCCAGCATCGGCTTCAGCATGTTGCCGGCATCCATCGAGGAGTCGCCGGAAGCACCGGCGCCGACCACGGTGTGCAGTTCGTCGATGAACGTGATGATCTGGCCCTCGGCGTCGCGGATCTCGGTCAGCACCGCCTTGAGCCGCTCTTCGAACTCGCCCCGGTATTTCGCGCCGGCGACCATCGCCGACAGGTCCAGCGAGACGAGCCGACGTCCCTTCAAGGAGTCGGGCACGTCACCAGCCACCAGCCGCTGGGCAAGTCCCTCCACGACGGCGGTCTTGCCGACGCCAGGCTCACCGATCAGCACCGGGTTGTTCTTCGTCCGCCGGGCCAGCACCTGCACCACACGCCGGATCTCGGTGTCGCGGCCGATCACCGGGTCGAGCTTGCCCTCGCGGGCCTGCTCGGTGAGGTCGACACCGTACTGGTCGAGCGCCGAGGAGGTGCCCTCCGCCTCCTGCGACGTGACCCGCTTGCTACCCCGGGATGCGCTGAACGCCGCGGTCAGACCGTCGGCGGTCACGCGCAGGTCGCTGAGGATCTTCTTGGCATCGGACTGGACCGCGGACAGCGCGATCAGCAGATGCTCGGTGGCGACGTACGCGTCGCCGAGCTGCTCGGCGCGAGTCTCCGCGTCGGCGAGCACCCGGGCGAACGAGCCGGACACGTTCGGTTGGCTGACCGAGGAGCCGCTGGTCGTCGGAAGCTTGGTGATCGCGCCCTGGGCGGCGGCATCGACCACAGCCGGGTCGGCGCCGACCGCAGCAAGCAGCGGTGCGACGGTGTTGCCCGGCACCATCAGCAGGGCGTGCAGAAGATGGACCGGCTCAGCAGTCGGGTTGCCGGCGGTCAATGCGTTGCGCAACGCGGCCGAGACCGCATCGCGACTCTTGGTAGTGAGCTTGTTGGTGTCCATAGAGGTCCTTCGAAGAGTCGAATTCAAAGTTGAGTCTACTACACTCAACCCTTGTCCAGCTGGGCGTATTCCACATTGAGCGAGGTTCGCTCAACCTTGCTGACGGCTCCTTCAACTGACCTGTCGGGTCTGATCAACTGCGGTCGACGGCACCCGTCAGAGATGCCGAAGGAGCACCATCGGTGCCCGTCAGCTCCTCCAGAAGAAGCGAAGCTTGCCTTTCTCGGGGTACTTGGCCGCCAGTTCCGGGAAGTGTGCACGTCGTTCTTTCCGATTCCGTCCTACGTCGGCACCGGCGGGCTCGAAGTCCGGGAAGTCTGCACTCGGTCGATCAGGGAAGGCGTCTACCAGGTCCACGCCGGTGCGAGCTTGGTACACGTCATGGGCCACGGCACCGAATACCTCGCCGGCACCGACATCCTCGCCATCATCGTCTCGGAACTCCAGGGCGGCCAGTCCATGGTCGGCAGACGCGACGACCCCTTCATAGGCAGATCGGCCGCGGGAGATCATCCAGGATCGAAAGTCAGCGAAGACATCTTCGGAAGTGTCACCGATCATGATGTCTGCGGCTCGCCAGATCTCCCAGGTGTACAGCGCGTAGCTAGCACCGGTGTAGGCACTCTCAAACTCCAGTAGCTCCTCGAGAGGCAGTCTGCCGAGCTCACGCCGGAGGACTTCCGCCTGTTCACCGAGCGAATGCGGCGCCTGCTGGCGCGTCAAGTCAACAATTGACCAGAAGCGGTCGACGTTCATGCGGCTCCTCGCAAGGTCAACGACCTGCCAGATGCAGACGTTCGCAGGTCTCCGTATGTGGATGAGGTTTCAGCTGGTGACCCGCGACGGCAGGGCGAGCATTGGCCGCGAGCGCCGGGCACCGGCAGCGCCGAGACCGACGCCGCCAGTGCCATCGGCGGTAAAGACCCGCGACCCGGGTGGGGCGGCATGCACCGCGGCCAGCAGTGCCGTCATGTCGTCCAGCCGTCGTCGCAGCTCGTCCAACTCGTCCTGCATCGCCAGGATCCGCCGGATGCCTTCGAGGTTGACACCCTCGTCCTGGCTGAGCCGCTGCACCAGCCGCAGGCGAGCGATGTCGCGCGCCGAATAGCGGCGACCACGCTTGGCCAGCCGGCGAGGCACCACGAGACCCATCCGGTCGTAGGTCCTCAAGGTCTGCGGGTGCATTCCCGCCAGCTGCGCGGCCACCGAGATCACGAAGACCGGCGCGTCCGAGTCGACCTGCTGGGGCAGCTGGGTTCCCGTCATCGCTTGCTCCCTCACGAGCCTGCGGCGAACAGCTTGGCCCGCGGGTTCTGGGCACCGATCGCGTGCGAATAGTTGTCCAATGCCTCGCGCGCCTCCGGAGTGAGCGAGGATGGGACGACCACCTCGACGGTCACCAGCAGGTCGCCCTTGGTGCCGTCGCGACGGGACACACCCTTGCCGCGGACGCGGAAGGTCCGCCCGTTCGGCGTACCGGCTGGGACCTTCAGCTTGACCGACGCTCCACCCAGGGTGGGCACCTCGATCTCACCGCCGAGCGCGGCCTCACTGAACGTGACCGGGGCCTTCAGGGTCAGGTTGTCGCCCGTGCGTCCGAACACCGGGTGCGAACGGACGTGCACGACCACGTAGAGATCGCCGGCTGCGCCGCCGTTCTCGCCGGCCCCGCCCTTGCCCTTCAGTCGGATCCGCTGTCCGTCGGTGACCCCGGCGGGAATGCGGACCTGCATGGTCTTGGTCGAGCGGCCGCGACCGGAGCCGTGGCAGACCGGGCAGGGATCGTCGACGACCATGCCACGTCCGTGGCAGTCCTTGCAGGGCTCGGTCATCGCGAACACCCCACCAGAGGTGGAGGTCTGCATGCCCGACCCCTGACAGGTAGGACAGACATGCGGCACCGTGCCGGCCTTCGCACCCGTCCCGTGACATGCCTCGCACGGCGCCTCGGAGACCATCTGCATGCCAACGGTGACGCCCTCGATCGCATCGACGAAGTCGACCGTCACCTCGCCCTCGACGTCGCTGCCCCGGCGCGGGCCACGGGAGGTGGAATAGCGCTGCGTACGGGTCTGGCCCTGGTTGAACAAGCCGCCGAACAGGTCACCCAGACCACCGTCACCAGCGTTGCGGAACAGGTCGTCGACCGACGGACCCGCCTGGCCGCCGCCGCCCCCGCCACGCGGGAACCGGAAGCCGCCACCACCGAAGAGGCTGCGGGCCTCGTCGTACTCCTTGCGCTTCTTGGCGTCGGACAGCACATCGTTGGCCTCGGAGACCTCCTTGAACCGCTTCTCGGCCTCCGGATTGCCAGGGTTCTGGTCAGGGTGGTTCTCCCGAGCCAGTTTGCGGTACGCCTTCTTGATCTCCTCCGGCTTGGCGTCCTTCGCCACCCCGAGGACCTTGTAGTAGTCCTTCTCCAGCCAGTCCTTGGTGCTCATGGGCGCCTCCTCTCGGGAATCTCGGCGTCGATCGTGGGATCGGTGATGATCAAGTGTGTCTTGGTTCGGTCGATTTCGGTGAGGTGAATGACCCGGTGTCGGGTGACCCGCCGGCCACCCGACACCCGCGTACGGTCACTGCTCGTCGTCGGCAGTCGGCGCATTGGGCGCCTCCTGGGACTCGGCCTGTGCGGCCGGAGCATCGGGGTCGGGCTCGGCGACGGCCACCCGGGCCGGTCGCAGGATCCGCTCGCCGATCCGGTAGCCGGGCTGCAGGATCTGCACGCAGGTGGGACCGTCGATCCCGTCGGCGTGCGCGTGCATCAGCGCCTCGTGGATGTGCGGGTCGAACGGCTCACCTGCGGTGCCGTAGCTCTCCAGCCCGTGCCGCGCGGTGACCCGCTCGATCTCGTCGGCGACGGCCTTGAAACCACCGGTCACCTCGCCGTGCTCCCGCGCGGAGCCGATGTGATCCAGGACCGACATCAGATCCTTGAGCACCGCCTCGATCCCGCCCTTGCGAGCAACATCGCGATCGCGGTCCACCCGGCGCTTGTAGTTGACATACTCCGCTTGCAGCCGCTGGAGGTCGGCGGTGCGCTCACCGAGCTGGGTCTTCAGACCGGCGATCTCCTCGGCTGCGGCGGTGCCGGCCGCCGTCTCCTCCAGGTCGCTCGGACCTGACGGAGCCCCTGGGCCGGGAGCCGCGGCCTGCGGCTCCCGCACCTGGTAGGTCTCCGGGTCGATCCGACGCCGATCCCGGATGGTCGGTCCGGTGTTCTCGGTCTCGGAGAATTCGCTCACTTGGTCCCCGTGTTCTCGTCGTCCACGATCTCGGCGTCGACCACGTCGTCATCGGAGCTGCCGTTACTGTCCGCGCCGCCCGAGTGCTGACCGTCAGCAGACGGCGCCTCGGACTGAGCGGCCTGCGCTGCCGCATACATCGCCTGGCCCAGCGCCGCACTGGTGGAGTTGACCTTCTCGACGGCGGCCTTCACCGCGTCGTTGTCCTCACCCTCCAAGGCGGTCTTCAGTTCGGCAATGGCCTCCTCGACCGGCTTCCTCACGTCGTCGCCGATCTTGTCGCTGTTCTCGGCGATCAGCTTCTCAGTGCGGAAGACCAGGTTGTCGGCCTCGTTGCGGAGCTCGACCCCCTCGCGCCGCTTGCGGTCCTCCTCGGCGTGCGCCTCGGCCTCCTTGACCATCCGGTCGATGTCGTCCTTGCCCAGCGCGGAACCGCCGGTGATCTGCATGGACTGTTCCTTGCCGGTGGCCAGATCCTTGGCATGCACGTGCACGATGCCATTGGCGTCGATGTCGAAGGCGACCTCGATCTGCGGCACGCCACGCGGAGCCGGCGGCAGACCGGTCAGCTCGAAGTTGCCGAGCGACTTGTTGTCCCGGGCGAAGTCACGCTCGCCCTGGTAGACCTGGATCATCACCGACGGCTGGTTGTCGTCGGCGGTGGTGAACACCTCCGAGCGCTTGGTCGGGATCGTGGTGTTCCGCTCGATGATCTTGGTCATCACGCCGCCCTTGGTCTCGATGCCGAGGCTCAGCGGGGTGACGTCGAGCAGCAGGACGTCCTTGACCTCACCCTTCAGCACGCCGGCCTGCAGGCTGGCGCCGAGGGCGACGACCTCGTCCGGGTTCACGCCCTTGTTCGGGTCCTTGCCACCGGTCAGCTCCTTGACCAGGTCGACGACGGCCGGCATCCGGGTGGAGCCGCCGACCAGGATGACGTGGTCGATCTGCCCGACGCTGATCTTGGCGTCGGAGATCACCGCGTTGAACGGCGCGCGGCAGCGATCCAGCAGGTCGGAGGTCAGCCGCTGGAACTCCGAGCGGGTGAGCTTCTCCTCCAGGTGCAGCGGGCCGGACTCACCGAGGGTGATGTAGGGCAGATTGATCGAGGTCTCGCTCGCGCTGGACAGCTCGATCTTGGCCTTCTCGGCGGCCTCCTGCAGCCGCTGACGGGCGATCTTGTCCTTGCTCAGATCGGTGCCGTTCTTGTTCTTGAACTGCTTGACCAGCCAGTCGACGATCCGGGCGTCCCAGTCGTCACCACCGAGCCGGTTGTCGCCCTTGGTCGCCTTCACCTCGAAGACGCCGTCGCCGATCTCCAGCAGCGACACGTCGAACGTGCCACCACCGAGGTCGAAGACCAGGATGGTCTGCTCCTTGTCGCCCTTGTCCAAGCCGTACGCCAGCGCGGCCGCGGTGGGCTCGTTGATGATCCGGTCCACGGTCAGACCGGCGATCTCACCGGCCTCCTTGGTGGCCTGCCGCTCGGCATCAGAGAAGTATGCCGGGACGGTGATGACCGCATTGGTCACCTGCTCACCCAGGTAGGCCTCAGCGTCCCGCTTCAGCTTCTGCAGCACGAACGCGCTGATCTGCTGGGGACGGTAGGTCTTGCCGTCGATCTGGACGGTCCAATCAGTGCCCATGTGGCGCTTGACCGAGCGGATGGTCCGATCGACGTTGGTAACGGCCTGCCGCTTGGCGACCTCGCCGACCAGCACCTCGCCGCCCTTCGCGAACGCGACAACGGACGGAGTGGTGCGGGATCCCTCGGCGTTGGGGATGACGGTGGGCTCTCCACCTTCGAGCACGGCGACGACGGAGTTGGTCGTCCCGAGGTCGATGCCGACTGCACGAGCCATAGTTCTGTGATCCTCCGGTGTGGAAGTAGTGGTTTCCTTGAGTCTGTAGGGCTCAACTTACACGTTGAGTGTACTAGGCTCAACCCTGGGCCTCCCCGGAGTATTCCACCCTGAGCGGGATCGACTCAACCTTTCTTCTGGCGGTGGGCTCGGGTCCTGGGGTGGTGGCCGCGACTGCGACCGACGGCAGGGTGACCGCTTCCCGTGAAACGATGCCGCGCGTGCACTCGGTCCTGTTGACTACGCAAGGGTTCAGTTGCTGGTCGTGCTTCAAGTGCCGAGGCACACGACGGAACGACCCGGATCGCTGCCGACATGTCTGACCATCCAGCCCCAGGGATGGACTGGGTGCCAAGATTTCATGTAGGGGATTGAGGAGCAGGGGTGGGATCTTCGAGTGCTGACGTTCAGTCGTGGCTTGCCGCCTCCGCGCAGCGGCACAGCATCGCGGTCTCAGTGGCGAGTGCACTCCTGTACGCACTGAGCTGTCTGCTGATTGCACTTGCAAGCCCGCTCAGCGACAGGGTCGATCTGCAGCAACTGGGCTGGGGCGTTGGGTGTTTCGCCCTCGCCGCGGGCCTCGGTGTCATCCGCGAGTGGGCGCAACGGTGGGTCGACCGAGGTCAGATTGTCGCTGCAGCCCAGTTCCGCACCGCCGTAAAGGATGCCTTGCGACCTGTGGCCACTCTGATTGCTCAGATGCAGACCATGAGACGCGGAACTGGACGTACTCAGCGACTCGATGTTGTCGCAACGCAGGTGGTCGGCTCGATGCAGCTACTGCTCACCGATGTCGTCGGCTTGCGTACCGTCGTCTACAAGTTGTCTGATCCCGACCGTTTGACCCCAATCGCGGCACTTGGTCGCGAGGACGAGCCGGCCCGGGAGTTCGTGCGACATCCGGCTGGAGAGCCTGACCCTGCATTCGAAGCGCTCGAGAACAACCGATCTCAGTTAGTCCCTGACATCCGGGTCGAGAAAGCGCAGGGTCGGCGGCAACATGGTGTGGATCACGGCTACCTGACCTACATCTCGGTCCCCATCGTGGTGGGCAGCACAGGTTACGGCATGCTGACGCTGGATGCACCGTAACCCGACTCCTTCACCGATACTGACCTGAAGTTGTGCGAGTTCGTTGCGGAACTTCTGGGGATCGCGTTCGTATCAGCAGATCCCGCACCGCGGCGCGATGAGAGCCGAAAAGGCAGTTCCTAGAGGCAGTGTCACTGGCAGGTGTCATAGTTGCTATGTCAGCGTTGCTACAGCAGCAGCGCCGTAGGTAGGAGTCGCAGAGATGACCACGATCCAAGTCAAGAACGCACGGTCAGCAGACGTCCAGGACTACTCCGCTCCCGCGCTCAGAGAGAAGATCAACCAAGCGTCCCGCAAGCAGGTGCGTTCAGAGGAGCAGACGCTCGTTCGGCGGCTCATGCGGTCACGCTCCAAGAAGTAAGAACTGGATAACCCGCACCAGCTTCGATCCAACCTCGTCGCGTTCCCAGGCTGACGTCCGAAGATGCGTGCGACCACATGACCGAACTGATCGATGGACACTCTGATTGCGCTCCTTGACGACGGGTGTGACTGGACCCCGGAATGCTGCGGCGGAAGATCGGTCACCGGCTCGGGGCCGACGATCCAAGCGGGCGTCCTCAGCGAGGTTTCGGCCTAGGGCGAAGCCACGCAGACTCCAAGCACACGGGTCGGCCACGCCAACGCGGACGTACTTCGTCGCGACGGAGAGCGTGGACAGTGCAGGTCGTCGACAAGTGCACATCGTTGACGACCTGCATCAGTAGCGGCGTTCTCCGACCTGCAATCGCCACTACGCGCCGCGGCTCGGGCGACGCCAGTCATGCACCGGGTGCCACTGCAGCAACCTCTGCGCAGCGGAACTGTCGAGTAGGGCAGCGAACGGCTGAGCTGCATACCGTTCCATCCCCGTCACCGGAACATCCGGCAGCAGCCGCCCAACGAGCGTGAGGCTGTCCTCGGCGGCTGAGCTGATGTCGTTGGCGCAGACCAGCAACCGGTGATGACCGCTCAACCCGGGCACCTTGAGCGCCGCCACCACGGCAGAGGCGAGGTCACGTACGTCGACGAAAGCGCCGTACTCCCAGATCGGCAACCATTCCGACTCAGCCCGTTCCGCACGCGCTGCCTTGACAAAGGTGTAGGTCTCGGCGTTGAACACCCCTGGAGGGCGAAGACACACCGTTGGGGTGCCTGTCATCCGAGTGAAGGCTGCGCAAAGATCCTCGCCGGCGAGCTTCGACCAGGCGTAGGGACTGCGGGGAGTCACCGGATGACGATCGTCGATCGGTAGGTACTCCGGCTTGCCCTGCCCCATGAAGCAGCCAAGAACGTCCACGCTGGACATGAAGACAACCCGCTCCACGCCGCTGGCAGCAGCCAACGCCAGGAGTTGGCTCGTTCCGCCCACATTTGTGGCCATCACGCGGTCGATGTCCCCGGTAGTCGCTGGCGTCAATGGATCAGCCTCAACAGGCTCGTCGTCCACTGCGGCCAGATGCACCACGCTGGCGCAGCCTCGCACTCGCTCCCTGACCGTGTCAGTATCAGTGAGGTCAGCGCCGTCGACCACGTCCAAACCAACAGCCACCAGGTCGGCAGCCTCCAGCGCTTCGACCACTGCTCGTCCGACGAGTCCGCGATGACCGGTGACAAGGACACGCCGGCCGGCATCACGTCCTGTTCCAGCCACAATCACGCTCTCAGCATGCCCGATACCATCCGTACGTTGAGGTCCGCATCCGATCCTCGGCGGTCACTGATCGTCGTACGACCTCAACGTCGAACTCGAGAAACGTTCCCGCGGGAACGTCGGCCACGACATACCCAAGCAGCGCGCGGCACGAGTCTCGGGCGCCAGACGCTTCCCTGCCCGGAATCGCTGGCCGGACTAAGAGAAGCCGCCGCCGCGCTACGCGGGTCCTTCACACCGACAACTGAAAGGATCGCGCCGTGGACCTTGCCAACCTCAGTGAGGACCTCACTGCCGTCTCAACGCACTACGCGGATCGGTACAACATCGATCAGAGCGACGACTGGCTCATGCTCAAACTGCAAGAGGAGCTCGGCGAACTGACCCCGGCGTATCTCGCGTTGACGGGCAGGACACGCGACCGGGGCCGATCCGCTTCGGAGGCACGGTCCCAGTTCGAGGACGAACTCACTGATGTGATCGGGCACGCACTGCTGATCGCCCAGCGGTTTGAGGTCGACCTTGACGTCGCGTTCAGCCGTAAGTGGCTGGCCTACCCATCCGATTGAGGCGAGGGCCTACCTCACGCAGACGGCGCGCAACCCGAGAGTGCAGTCGATAGGTAGCGTTACGGCTGTGATCAGGGATGCCGCACCTGGAGACTTCGAGGCAGTGATGCGGCTCTACCGCCAACTGAACCCCGATGATCCGATCCTGACCGATGGATCGGACCGGGTCGCATTTGAAGCGATCCTCTCGGCACCCAACTTGAGGCTGCTGCTGCTCGAGGTCGACGGTGAGGTCGTCGCCACCACATATCTCAATGTGATACCGAACCTGTCGCGACGTGCCGCTCCCTATGCCGTCATCGAGAACGTCGTGGTCGACGAGGATCGACGCGGCACGGGACTCGGGAAGAAGATCATGGCAACGACGCTCGAACAGGCATGGGCAGCAGGGTGCTACAAGGCGATGCTGATGACCGGTTCCAAGCGGCCATCGACGCATGCCTTCTACCGAAGCCGCGGATTTGACCCCGATGCAAAGACTGCCTATCTGGCCAGACCTGGTTCCTGAGACAGACCGGGTTCCTGAGAGAACCTGAGGAAACGTTCCCGCGGGAACGCCCAGAAGACGTCTCCGACGTGACCCAGCTCAAGCCTCCGCCGGGTCGAGGTCGTCGACCTCCCGTACTCGCAGCACCGGCGTGCCCAGCAGCCAGAGGAACGCCAATGAGCCGCCAACCGCAGAGATCGCGATGACGGGGCCCAGACCGACGAGCTGGGCGAGCCCGCCACCGATCGCCGCACCCAGCGGACGGATTCCGTAGTTGATGGTGCCGAACACACCCGTGACTCGGCTTCGCATGCCGTCCGGGATCACCGCGGTCTGGACGGAGTTGAGATTGATGTCGAACAACATGACGCCGGCTGAGCTGACGAACTGAACCGAGGCTAGGGCCGCACATTTGGTCACGGTTGATCCGGAGATCAACGGGAGAAACAGGAACGGTGCGCTGAACGCCACCGAGCCGACGGCGATCGTGACACCGGTGCCGATCCGCCGTGCCAGCGGGGCTGCCAGGGTCGCGCCGAGAAGACCGCCGACGGCGCCAACCCCGAAGGCAAGCCCGATCGCGCCGGGCGACAGGCCCAGATGCCGACTGGCGAACAAGATCAGCACTGCGAAGAGGATGAAGGAGAAGAAGTCGCAGGTCGTCACGCACCTGAGTGCTGGCCACAGGTAGGGCTGACGAACAACGAACTGCAGACCAGATCGGATGCGTCGCACCAGCGACCCCGCGTCCTGGGTGCCAACCGGGCTCTCGTCGACGTGCACACTTCTGATCGCGCATGCAGAAACCAGGAACGACACGGCGTCGATGACCATCGCAATCGGTGCCGTCAGAGCCTGAATCAATGTGCCGCCCAGCGCGGGACCGACGATGAACGACGCCGAACGGCTCCCACTCAGCAGCGAGTTGGCTTCGACATAGGCGCTCTTGGGCACCAGTCGTACGAAGAATGGCTGGCTGGAGGTCGCGAATAGCACACCGCCGGCACCCTGAACCAGTGCTACGGCATACAGCTGTGCCATGGTCACCTCCGCGACCAGGTAGGTGATCGGCAGGCTTGCGATCGCTGCTGCCTGGATCAGGTTGGCGATCACCATCAGCCGCTTCTTGCTCGGCCGGTGCTCGACCCATGCCCCGACGACCACCGACAGCAGATTCGGCGCCCAGACGGCGGCGACCAGGAGCCCGACCTGGATGGCACTGGCCTGCAGCATGCTTACCGCGATCAGCGGCAGCGCCAGCTCCGAGATCCGATCGCCCATCGTCGAGACCGCGTCGCCCGCCCAGTAGGTGGTGAAACGCCGGTCGCGCCAGAGCCGCCGAGGAGCGGCAGCACGAGTCACGACTGCTCGGAGTCAGACTCAAGCTCAGGCATGGTGTAGCGCAAGATCCGGACGTCTCGAGTGTCAGCCGGCCACTCATCTGCCGATGCATCACGTCGCAGCACGTACGGGGCGAGGAGTCTCTCGATCGCGAGCCCGATCGACTCCAGCTCCGCAGGTGTCACCGCGATGAGAGTGCTGGCGCGTCCGGACAGTCTGCGCCAGGTGGGCTCCAGGTGGGGTTCGACCTCGGCCCGCCAGCGCCCAGGGAGATCTCCATCAAGCTGTTCCAAGACCCCGGTCAGCGCCCGGGCGGCATCGGCCGAGTCGTCGTCGACGGCCGTGAAACGGAATCCGCTGACGGCCTCCCACCACCGTTGGCGACCCGGTCCCTGCCGGGCTGCGTCCTTCACCAGCCGGTGTTCAGCAAGATGACGCAGGTGCCAGCTGGCCACCGAGGGGCTCACACCCACGTGCGCCGATAGACCCGTCGCCGTGTCGGGACCATGCCGCTGCAGCCGGAGCAAGATGGCGAGCCGTGTGGGGTGGGCAAGGGCCCGCATGCCGTGGGCATCAAGCTCGATGTCGCCATAGAGATTGTCATCTGCAGCCATGAAAGAACTCAATCGAAAGATTCCTCTCATCAGCAGCTCGCCTGGATCGCCAAGCTCGGTGGCCACCAACGGCAATCGGCGGACTCGCTTGGAAAGAGCGGACGAACCGTGTGAAAGATCTGATGCGAGATGCACCAGATCCTTCTCAACACCAGGCCGGCAACACCGGGTGATTGGACCGGAACCGGTCAGCTGGGTCGTCCGCACGGCGACAAAGGGGCAATTTAGGTTAGGCTGCCCATCGTGACAGGCGGCGACCAGCTGAAGGTCGACAGGATCTCCTCGACCGAGGAGGGCGAGACGACCGAGGTCGTGCTCGGCGATCCGAGCGCCGGCCGCAACGTGCTCGCCATAGCGATCGGTCTGGTTGTGCTGATCGGGGCGTTCACACTCAGCCTGTTCGTCGGCTCTGGGTCCATCTCAGCCCGCGAGGTCATCGACGCGGTAACCGGCGACGGCCAGACGACGACCGAACTGCTGGTTCGCGACTTCCGCCTGCCGCGCACCGTGTTGGCCGTGCTGGTCGGACTGGCCCTGGCGTTGTCCGGTGTGGTCATGCAGGCGCTCACCCGAAATCCGCTCGCCGATCCCGGGCTGCTGGGAGTGAGCGCCGGTTCCTTCTTCTTCATCGTGGTGGGCTCAGCCTTCTTCAGCGCCACCAGCGTGACCGGGCAGGTCGCCTGGGGCATCGCCGGCGCCGGTGTCGCGGCGTTCGTGGTGTATGTGCTCGGCACCACCGGTCCGGGCGCCGGCACCCCGGCCAAGCTGGTGCTGAGTGGTGTGGCGATCGGTGCCGTGCTCTCCGGCGTGAGCCAGGCCATCAGCCTCGCCCACCCGACCACCTTCGACAAGCTTCGGTTCTGGGCCGCCGGTTCGCTGCAGGGACGGTCTTGGGAGTCGGTGTCGGTGGTATGGCTGCTGATCCTGCTCGCCGCCGTCGGCGTCGTTCTGCTGTCCAGCTCGTTGAACACCCTGAGCATTGCCGAGGTGGTCGTCGCGCACCTGTAAGGGGTTGGCATAGCTGTAGCGCTGCCCATCCAGCGAGATGCCGGCGAGGAACGCGTTGTAGAGCGTGCGTTCGAGCAGGTCGGCATACTTCGCCTCGCCGGTGATCAGCAGCAGCCGCTGGCAGAGCATGATCGAGGCGATGGCGGCACACGTCTCGCAATAGCTGCGTTCATTCGGCAGCTCGTACGGGTCCCCGAACGCCTCGTCGGAATGGTGCGCACCGACACCGCCGGTCAGGTAGGTCTTGGTGGCGACCATCTCGGTCCACAGCCGCTCGGCCGCCGTTCGCCAGCTGACGTCGCCGGTCTCGGCGTACAGATCGGCCACGCCGGCGAGCAGATAGAGCTGGCGAACCGCATGGCCAGCCACCCCCTCGGCCTCGCGTACAGGTCGGTGATCCTGCCAGTACTGGGCGCCGAAGCGACCTGCGCCGAGCAGGCCGTGCCCGCGGCGGTCGATGAAGTAGGCAGCGGTCTGCAGGTAGGCCGGCTCCCCCGTCTCCCGGTACAACTCGACCAGGGCAGTCTCGATCTCGGGGTGACCGCAGATGCCGTCGATCTGGTCCGGCCCTGCCTGGTTCGACTCGTCCTGGCCCGACCCGGCGCCGAAGCTGCGGACGACCAAATCGGCGACCCGGCGCGCTACCTCGAGCAGGCCTTCGTCCCCGGTGGTGCGACGCACCGCGACGGCGGCCTGGATCAGGTGGCCGGCGCAGTAGAGCTCGTGCCCCCAGTGGAGCTGGACGAAGCGTTCGCCGGGGAACTCGACCTGGAAGTAGGAGTCGAGGTAGCCGTCGTCCTGCTGCGCCGCCCGGAGCAGCAGCTCGCTCTCGGCCAGCAGCGTACGCAGCCGGCCGGCGCTCGCCGGATCCAGCTCAGGATCCGCCAGGACCCACCCGACCGCTTCGAGCCATTTGTAGACGTCGCTGTCCAGGAACGGCAGCTCGGAGACGTACCCGCCGTCGACCAGCCCCGCAGCGAGGCGGAGGTTGTGGATATTGCCGGCATCGTTCAGGCGCTGCCATGCCTCGGGCACGCTGACTTCTCGGTTGATCCGGCGGCGCAGTGCCCACAGGCCTCCGGTGATGGCTCCGCGCGAGGCAGGGCGGCGCAGGACCGCGGCATCACGAGTGGGCTGGATCGGGCCGCGCGCATCCTCCATATCCAGAACCTAAGCAGGCCGGCGTGATCACCTTCAGCAGGGTCGGCGTGGCGGACGGCGTGGTGCCCCGGAATCCGGCATCAGGGTGCGTAGCGTAAGCGCCAGCATCGATCTCGAAGGAAAGACAGCGCCATGAATGCCTTCACTCAGGTTCTCCACGACATCACCCTGCTGCTGATCCGCATCGGTCTCGGCGGACTCATGTTCTGGCACGGCTTCACTCGGTGGCTGTTGACGCCCGATGGTGTGACGAAATATGTCGACTACCTCGGCCAGTTTGCGGTGCCGTACCCGATCTACGCCAGCTGGGGGGTCACCATCCTGGAGCTCGTCGGCGGCATCTTCTTGATCCTCGGCGCCCTGACCCGGATCGTTGCTCTGCTGGCTCTGGTCCAGCAGGCGCTGTCGATCTCCTACACCAACTACTGGCGCGGACCGAACCTGCTCGATCAGGCCGGCACCTATGTCGGTGGCTGGGAGTACAACGTGACTCTCGGGCTGCTGGCCCTGGTCCTGGTGGCCTTCGGGCCTGGCCGCGCGGCTATCGATCGCCTGTTCCGTCGCCCGAAGGACGCCGAGGCGGAGGACGACGACACCGCGACCGGCACCACCTCCTCGTCCACGAACTCTCCCTCGATGGTGAGCGCCTCGTCCTCAACCTGGTGAGCCACTGCCGGGGTGTCCTCCTGTGACACCCGGACGCCGAACTCGTTCCCCCAGAACCCACCGGCCCCGGACCGTTCGTACGGTCATCGGGGCCGGTGGCGTTTCCGCGTCGGTTTTCACAGGGTTGTCACAGTAAACACATAGTTGTCACGGGGGTGGCTCCGCCATGATGAACAGCATGAGCCGCACCCAGACCTCACCCGCTCCGATCACTCGGCCCGATGGCACTGCCATCCGGATCCTCGCGGTCGACGATGAGAGCAGTCTGACCGAACTGCTGTCCATGGCCATGCGCTACGAAGGCTGGCAGGTCTCCACCGCGGCCTCGGGCAGCGAGGCTGTCAAGGCGGCCCGCGAGGTACGCCCCGATGCCATCGTGCTCGACATGATGTTGCCGGACTTCGACGGACTCGAGGTGATGCGGCGGGTTCGGGCCGAGGATCCGGACGTTCCAGTGATCTTCCTGACCGCCAAGGACGCCGTGGCTGACCGGATCAGCGGACTCACGGCCGGGGGCGACGACTACGTGACCAAGCCGTTCAGCCTGGAGGAGGTCATCGCTCGGCTGCGGGCTCTGCTGCGCCGCAGCGGTGCCGCGACCGGCCGTAGTGAGTCGCTGCTGGTGGTCGGCGACCTCACCTTGGACGAAGACAGCCACGAGGTCGCCCGTGCCGGCGACGCCATTCAGCTGACCGCAACCGAGTTCGAGCTGCTGCGCTATCTGATGCGCAATCCCCGCCGAGTGTTGAGCAAGGCTCAGATCCTCGACCGAGTCTGGAACTACGACTTCGGCGGTCAGGCCAACGTGGTCGAGCTCTACATCTCCTATCTCCGCAAGAAGATCGACGCCAACCGGGCCCCGATGATCCACACCATGCGCGGCGCAGGGTACGTCTTGCGCCCGGCTTCTTGATGATCACCGGATCCTGATGTCCACGGTCGAGTCTTTGGAAACCGGTCCACCACCGACGTCCCTGGGCCGGGGCACACTGGCGCGCCAGCTCGTGCTCCGCATGGTCGCCCTGGTCGCCCTGGTCGCCGTGCTCTTGTCACTGTTCACGGCACTGGCCACCCGAACTCTGCTGACCAGCCAGTTGGACAAGCAGGTGCTCGCGGCCAAGGCCCGGATCATGCAGGGCGATATCGGGCTCGCGAACGGCGGCCCAGGTCAGGCGCCCCGAGGCATCGAACTGCCTGGCCAGGCCGTCGGCACACTGTCCATGATCTACGCCGAAGGCCAGGCCCCCCGCGGATCGGTGCTGCTGGAGAGCGGACGCCGCGCCAAACCAACGTGGACCAGTGATCAGACGGCGGAACTGCTGGCCGGACTCTCCACCACTCCTGGGCCGATCACCATCGACATCCCCGAACTGGGCCGCTACCGCTATGTCAGCTGGTCACCGGGCGACGGCGTCATCGTCGGCGTGGGGCTGCCGCTGACCGGTGTCGACTCCGCACTGGCAAACCTGATCACCGTCGAGATCATCTTGTCCATCGTCGCCGTCGGGGCTGCCGCGCTTGCCGGGCGGGCGCTGGTCGAACGCAGCCTGCGGCCGCTCAATCGCGTAGCCGCCACCGCCCAGCAGGTCTCCCAGCTGCCGTTGGACCGGGGCGAGGTGGCTCTCGCCGTGCGGGTGCCACCAACCGATACCGATCCGCAGTCCGAGGTCGGGCGAGTCGGACTCGCCCTCAACCACATGCTCAACAACGTGGAGGACGCGCTGGCAGCGCGGCAGGCGAGTGAGACCAAGGTGCGCCAGTTCGTCGCCGATGCCTCCCATGAGCTGCGCAACCCACTGGCAGCGATCCGCGGGTATGCCGAGCTGACCCAGCGCAGCGGCGAGGCGATCCCCCCGGACGCGGCGTACGCGATGTCTCGGGTCGAATCCGAGGCCGAGCGGATGTCGACGTTGGTCGAGGACCTCTTGCTGCTCGCCCGGCTGGATGCGGGCCCGGCACTCGACATCCAGCCCACCGACCTGAATGTGCTGCTGATCGACGCCGTCAGTGATGCCCGGGTGGCCGGGCCGGACCACCACTGGTCGCTGGCACTGCCGGAAGAGATCGTCGAGGTCCAAGCGGATTCTTACCGACTGCACCAGGTGGTCACCAACCTGCTGGCCAATGCCCGTACGCACACGCCGGCCGGCACCCGCGTACAGGTCTCGTTGGGCACCACTGCTGATCACGCCGTCATCACCGTTGCCGACGACGGTCCCGGCATCGCCCCTGACATGCTGAACCGGGTGTTCGAGCGATTCACGCGCGCCGACAGCAGCCGCGCTCGCACGGCGGGAGCCGCACCCGGTGGCAGCACGGGGCTCGGCCTGGCGATCGTGACCGCGGTCGTGGAGGCCCATCACGGCACGGTGTCGGTGCAGAGCCAGCCGGGCGACACTCGATTCGTGGTCAGCTTGCCGCTCGGCGAGGTGCTTTGAGAGAGGACTTGAGATGACCGCACCGGCCGGTGCCGACGCTGCGAAGAGCGCTTTGTCAGCAGGGAACGCGACGGTGATCGCCGCTTCCGCCGGTGCTGCCACACTGGATCGGATCGCTCACCTGAAGCTGTCCTCGATCACGCTGCCGCTGGCCGATCCGATCAGCGATGCCAAAGTGCTGACAGGTCGGCAGAAGCCGATGACCGAAGTCGCCTTCTTGTTCGTCGAGGTCGTGACCTCCGAAGGCCGCACCGGGGTCGGCTTCTCCTACTCCAAGCGTGCCGGCGGCCCTGGCCAGTTCGCCCACGCCAAGGAGATCGCCGAGGTGCTGGTCGGGGAGGACCCCAGCGACATCGGCAAGCTCTGGACGAAGCTGTGCTGGGCCGGCGCCTCCGTGGGACGCAGTGGGCTGGCCACCCAGGCCATCGCCGCCTTCGACGTCGCCCTGTGGGATCTGAAGGCGAAGCGGGCCGGGCTCCCGCTGTCGAAGCTCCTCGGCTCCTACCGCGACTCGGTGCGCACCTACAACACCTCGGGCGGTTTCCTGCACACCCCGATCGAGCAGGTCAAGGAGAATGCCGCCGCCTCGCTGGCCGAAGGCATCGGTGCGATCAAGCTCAAGGTCGGACAGCCTGACTGGCGCCTTGACGTCGCCCGGGTCGCAGCGGTCCGGGAGTTCTTGGACGACGACGTGCCGCTGATGGTCGACGCCAACCAGCAGTGGGATCGCGCCACGGCGATGCGGATGGGCCGGATCTTCGAGGAGTTCGGTCTGGTCTGGATCGAGGAGCCACTGGACGCGTACGACGCCGAGGGCCACGCGGCTCTCGCCCGCGCGCTGGACACCCCGATTGCGACCGGCGAGATGTTGGCCAGCGTCGCCGAACACGCCCGACTGATCGAGGTCGGTGCCGCCGATATCGTCCAGCCCGACGCTCCCCGGATCGGCGGCATCACCCAGTTCCTCAGACTTGCGGCGCTCGCCGAGTCCAAGCAACTGGAGATCGCGCCCCATTTCGCCATGGAGATCCACTGTCACCTCGCCGCGGCCTATCCGATCGAGCCCTGGGTCGAGCACTTCGACTGGCTCGATCCGCTGTTCAACGAACATTTGGAGACCCGGGACGGCCGTATGTGGATATCTGGCCGCCCAGGTCTCGGCTTCACCCTCAGTGAACAAGCTCGTGCCTGGACGGTCGGCACCGCAGAATTCGGGCATCGCCCCTGAGCGGATGGCTGAATCCGCGTCGCCTGAGCCACGGATTGACCGAGTCAACGGATTGACTGAGTCAACGGGTTGACGGAGTCTCAGGCCTCCTGGGTGGCGAACTGGGTCGCGTACAGCTCCGCGTAGCGGCCGCCGGCAGCCAGCAGATCGGAATGCCGGCCGCGCTCGATGATTCGGCCGTCCTCGACCACCAGGATCAGGTCGGCCGACCGGATGGTCGAGAGCCGATGGGCGATCACCACCGCGGTGCGCCCCTCCAGCGCCTCGCCCAGCGCAGCCTGCACCGCGGCTTCGGAGGTGGAGTCGAGATGAGCGGTCGCCTCGTCGAGGATCACCACCCGCGGGTGGGCCAGCAGCAGCCGCGCGATGGTCAGTCGCTGCCGCTCACCGCCAGAGAGTCGGTAGCCACGCTCCCCCACCACCGTGTCGAGGCCATCGGGTAGCGACGCGATGAGCTCGTCCAGCCTGGAGCGACGCAGTGCCGTCCAGAGCTCCTCCTCACTCGCCTCGGGCTTGGCCAGAAGCAGGTTGTCCCGGACCGACTCGTGGAACAGGTGACCGTCCTGCGTCACCATGCCCATCGCACGGCGGAGATCGGCGAAGCTCAGCTCGCGGACATCGACCCCGCCGAGCCGGACCGCACCGGCATCCACGTCGTACAGCCGGGAAAGCAGCTGCGCGAGAGTCGACTTGCCGGCCCCTGAGGATCCGACCAGAGCGACCATCTGACCCGCACCGACCTCGAAACTGACGTCGTGGATCACGTCGACGCCGCCGCGGGTGTCAAGCGTCGCGACCTCCTCGAGCGAAGCGAGAGACACCTTGTCCGCCGCCGGGTAGGCGAAGGTGACATCGTCGAAGACAACCGACAGCGGACCGGTGGGCAACGGCGTCGGAGCCGGCGACTCGGTGATCAGCGGTTTGAGGTCCAAGATCTCGAAGACTCGCTCGAAGCTCACCAGGGCACTCATCACCTCTACCCGTGCCGATGCCAGTCCGGTCAGCGGGGCGTACAGCCGGGTGATCAGCAGCGCCAGCGCCACGACGGCTCCCGGCTCCAGCGACCCGCGCAGTGCGTAGAACCCGCCGAGGCCGTAGACCAGTGCCAGGGCCAGCGCCGAGACCAGCGTCAGTGCCGTCATGAACACCGTCTGCACCATGGCGCTGCGCACCCCGATGTCACGGACTCGGGTGGCCCGGACTGTGAACTCCGCCGACTCCCGCTCGGGCCGGGCGAACAGCTTGACCAGCGTCGCACCGGGTGCCGAGAAGCGCTCGGTCATCTGGTTGCCCATCGTCGCGTTGTGATTGGCAGCTTCCAGCTCCAGCCTGGCCAATCGCCGGCCCATCCGTCGGGCGGGGACGACGAAGATCGGGAGCAGCACCAGGGCCAGCAAGGTGATCTGCCACGACAGGGCGAGCATCGCGATCAGCGCCAAGGCCAGCGCCACGATGTTGCTGACCACGCCGGACAAGGTCTCGGAGAAGGCCCGTTGAGCGCCGATCACGTCGTTGTTGAGCCGGCTGACCAACGCGCCGGTCCGGGTCCGGGTGAAGAACGCGACCGGCATGGTCAGGACGTGGTCGAACACCGACCGCCGCAGATCGAGGATCAGCCCTTCCCCGATCCGTGCCGACAACCAGCGCTGTAGCAGACCCAGTCCGGCCTCAGCCACCGCGATGACGGCGATCGCGATGGCGATCTGCAGCACCTGCGCGTACGGCGCGGTGTTGAAGATGAGGTCGACCACGCGGCCGGCCAGCAGCGGTGTGGCCACCGCGAGGAACGCGCCGATCACGCTGAGAACCAGGAAGCCGACCAGCAACCGCGCGTGCGGACGGGCGAATGCGGCGATCCTTCTGACCGTTGCCCAGGTGAACGGTCGTTTGTCCTGCTGCGCCGTCATCATGTGGTACAGCGAGTTCCAGGCTGCGAACTCCATGCTCATACCGGCACGCTAACTGCGAGGACTGACAGTCGCACCGGCTTAATGCGGGACGTTGGGCCACGGAGCTGTTCCATGGAGCCAGGATGCAAGCTCAAGTGCACTCGAGGTCAAGCGGAGCGAACAGCGAGGGAACGACAACACCGTCCCGAGCGGCCGTGAGCGTAGCGCGGCTCCGCCTGGACGACCGAGGGAGCAAGACACGCTCTTCGTCTTGTGAGCGAGGGAGGAAGGCGGAGTCTGCAGCGCGGAGCGAACAGCGAGGGACGAGAACACCGTCCCGTACGCTCGGGCATGTGACGGAGCGCATCGAGCTCGAGGTCGGCGATCGGGTGGTCAAGCTGAGCAACCCCGATCGGGTCTACTTCTCGGTCCGGGGTGAGACCAAGCTGGACCTGGCGGAGTACTACCTGGCGGTGGCCGACGGGATCGTCAACGCGCTCTACCACCGGCCCTGCATGCTGCACCGCTTTCCCGACGGCGTCGATGGCGAGAAGGTGCACCAGAAGCGGCTGCCCCGAGGTGCTCCGGACTGGGTGGAGACGGTCCGAGTGCACTTTCCTCGCTACAGCCGCTTTGCCGATGAGCTGTGTGTCTCCCACCCGGCCGACGTGATCTGGGCGGTGCAGATGTCGACCGTCGAGTTCCATCCGTGGAACTCCCGGCGCGACGACACCGAGAAGCCGGACGAGTGGCGGATCGATCTCGATCCAGGCCCACTGGCCACCTATGACGACATCCGCCGGGTGGCTGCCATCGTCGAGGAGGTGCTGGCCGAACTCGGGGCGGTTGGCTATCCCAAGACGTCCGGTGGGAAGGGACTGCACATCTATGTCCGGATTCCCCCGGTGCACGGCTTCGCCGACGTACGCAGAGCAGCCTGGGCCTTCGCCCGTGAGGTGGAGCGTCGGGCCGGCGGTTTGGTCGACCTGACCTGGTGGCGCAAGGACCGTGATCCGGCAACCGTCTTCGTGGACTACAACCAGAACGCCCGCGATCACACGATCGCGAGCGCCTACTCTGTACGAGGCACGCCGGAAGGTCTGGTGTCGACCCCGGTGCGATGGGCAGAGATCCCCGACGCCGACCCGCACGACTTCACCATCGCCACCGTGCCGCATCGGTACGCCGAGATCGGCGACCTGCATGCCGACATCGACGACCACCCGTACTCGCTGGACACGCTGCTCGAGTGGGCTGAGCGCGACGAACGCGCCGGCAAGGCTCCCGCCGAGCCGAGTTGAGCCGTGTTGCTAGCTTGCTCTCCCATCGAAAGGTGCGCTGATGCTGCATCGCAGCCTGAAGCAGCATCTGCGCACCTTTCGATTTGGGGTCCGCTCCTGGCATCTTCCTACTATAGTAGTTGATTTCCCACTATAGTAGTGTAGTTCCTACTATAGTGGGAAAGGTCAACACTGAGGAGCTCGGCCATGCAGCTTGATCATCCACTAGCTGTGATCACGCCGACGGCCGACGGCGACGTGCTGATGGTGCTGGCTCGGGCTGACGCCGCGTTCACGACACGTCAGGTGCACACGCTTCTGGACCACTACTCCTACAGCGGCGTTCGCAAGGTGCTCGAACGGCTCGTGACGCAGGGAACTGTGCGCATGCAGCGCTACGGCACAACGGACGCGTTTCAGCTGAATCGGGACCACTTGGCAGCTGGACCGATCATCGAACTTGCAGACCTCCGAGCGACATTCATCAGCCGCCTTCGCGCTGAGATCGAGCAGTGGCCGCTGCCTCCGGTCTACGCCGCCTTGTTCGGGTCGGCAGCTCGCGGTGGGATGCGCCCCGGTAGCGATATCGACTTGTTCGTCGTACGACCCACAAACGTGAGCGAGGAGGACCCTCAGTGGCTTGATCAGCTCGGTCAGCTCGAGTCACGGGCTGCTTCGTGGACAGGAAACGATGCGCGAGTCCTCGAGTACTCCGATGAGAGTGTCCGAGTGCTGTGGTCTGATGAACCAGTCCTGGACTCAGTGCGGACCGAAGCAGTCACCCTGTTCGGTACGTCTTCCTACTGGAGGTCGATACGGCGTGGCAACGAAGAGCGGTAGAACTACTCCCTGCAATGCCATCATGCGCAGCGGTCGACAACGCAAGGCGATGCAGTTCTATGCCGCTGCCAGCGACATCACCGACCTCGCCACCGACCCAGGCGATATCTGTGACGCCTATGTCACTCTGCTTGTCCACGCGGGTATCGCGGCAGCCGACGTCCTGTGCTGCGCTTCGCTGGGTGAGCATGCCCAAGGCGACAACCATGTCGAAGCGGTCGCGTTGCTTGGCAAGTTCGACGCGGACCGCGCGAAAGACCTACGCGTTCTGCTTCAAGTGAAGACCAAGGCTGCCTATAGTCACCAGCGGGTGTCCGTGTCGGAGAGAGTCAAGGTGCGGCGCGCATGTGACCGCCTGATTGAAGCGATCGAGGAACTTGTCGGTTGACCTGATGTCTCGGCCTGAGAAGCAACGCTATCGTGCACAGGTGTCCGACCAGGTTGCGCACGACGACGTGCCCCTCACCGGCGGGCGATTCGCCGGGCCTGTCCGCCGTGGCCAGGTGGTGCTTCGTCGATCAACCTCGGCCACTGCCAACACCGCCGCGCTATTGCAGCACCTCGAACAGGCAGGATTCGAGCAAGCTCCACGTCACTTGGGTTACGCCAGCGACGGCCGCGAGCAACTCAGCTACGTCGAAGGGGACTCGGCGCTGCCGCCGTACGTCGAGGCGGTCCGCGGTGACGAAGCACTCGTCAATGTGGCGCGCACCATCCGGCGCTTCCACGATGCCGCCCAGTCGTTCGTGGCGCCTGAACCATGGAGGTCATCGACCTTGAGCGCGGCCGGTCCGACCGAGATCGACTGCATCGGGCAGGGTGACCTCACGCCCTGGAACATGATCTTTCGCGGGCCGGCGGTCGCCGCCATCTGGGAAACCCAGCCTTCGATGTTCACCGCGATGACCGCCATGCGTGGGGCTCCCGGACAACCGCCAGCTACCTGATCGAACACCGAGACCAGCTGGTGGGTTAAGCGCGGTGTCAGCTACGGCCAGGTCTCGATGACTCCCGTACTGCCGGTAGCCCTCGCGTACGTGCGGTCATTGAGGATGAAGGAGCGGATATCGCTGCTCTCGGCCTCGACCTCCTCCCGCGAGGCGATCCTGGCAAGCACGTCGCCCATCTCCGGGCGAGAAGTGCTGTCATGGATCAGTTCCCGCAGATAGCTCGACAGCGACACGGCTCGCGCTCGGAGGATCGCGACATCATTCTGAAGGGCATTCTGCAATTCCGTGTCACGATCGACCACGCCGCGATGATCCCCTGCATCGCGGCCACCGACAACTCGATTTGGCTTGGCACCAAGCGTCCTGGATTCCATCTCACTCTGCGGGGGTGACCTCGTGGTCAAGTTCAGCCAGTCCTTGACACGCTCGCGGATCCTCCGGACATCGAGTGGTGCGTGGATGCTGTTTCGCCAGCGCTGACGCTACATCTGCGCACCCACCGATGGCGCCAGCGCGAGTCGTGACGCCCGACGCGGTGGATGAACTACGAGGCAACCAGAATGCGAACCATGAATGCCGAGTCGGTGCGGACGCTGGCCAATGAGCAGTACGCCGTTGGAACGCCGACGCGAGTCGAACTTCTGACGACTGGACACAACGACACCTACGTCGTCGAGACGGCCGTCGATCGGTATGCGTTCCGCGTCTACGGGGCGAGTAAGTCGTGGATTCGCGGTGACGACGATCTTCAATTCGAGCTTGGCCTGCTCACTCATCTACATGCCCACCGCGCCGCGATCTCCTACCCGCTGAATACTCGCGGCGGAACCACTCTCGGCCACGTTTCGACATCGGCCGGCGAACGTCACTATGCCCTGTTCAGTTGGGCGTCCGGACAGCCGCTGGACTCGGAGCGCTGGGCGCCGGAAGCAGCCCACCGACTCGGGCATGCCTTGGCCACCGTCCACGTCTTTGCCGACCGGTTCGCGACGACCGGCAGCCGGTATCGCGTTGATGAGCAGACTCTGCTGGACCGATCGATGGAGCGGATGCGGCCCCGGCTGGAGCAAGCGGACCCAGCCGTCGTCGCGTTCATCGAGCAGCAGGTGACCGAGATCCGAGGGCTGCTTCGCTCCTTCGATCCAGGACCGAATGGTTGGGGCATCATTCACGCGGATCCACAGTCCCTGAACATCCACGTCACCGCTGACACAGTGACGCTCTTCGACTTCGACCGTTGCGGCTTCGGCTGGCGTGCGTACGACATCGCGTACGCACTGCGCCATACCGGAGCATCGGGTGATCCAGAGGCAGAGCGCCGCCGAGCCGCACTCGTGGATGGATACCGGTCAGTCCGGCCGCTCACCGCATCCGAGCTCGAGATGCTCCCGACATTGGGCCGGGCCGCCTGGGTCCGCGAAGGCACCGGGGCCGGTCACGGGCTGCCACCCAGCAAGCTCGCAACCTACCTCCGAGATCCGTACCTGCCGCGGTTCACCGGCACTGAGGCCGCGGATACCTGGCACCCGAGCTGATTGGGGCGTCGAAAGGTGCGCTGATGCTGTTTCGTCTGACGTGAAACAGCATCTGCGCACCTTTCGATTTGCCCCCCGCTTGTTGCCGGCTGTCAGCGCCAACTCAGCGGCCGGCCAGGAAGGCGATCAGATCCTCAGCCAGCAGGTCAGGCTGCTCGAGTGCGGCGAAATGACCACCGCGCGGCATCACAGTGAACCGCTCGACCGCGAAGAACCGCTCGGCGAACTCGCGCGGCGGGACACCCGCCAGGTCCTTGGGGAAGAGGGCAAACCCGGTCGGCACCTCGACCTGACCGACATGCCAGCCACCCTGCCAACCGGATTCCCCGCTCTCGCTCCCCTCGCCGGTGTCCCCCGACACCTCGCCGGCCTCCGCCGACTCCGCCGCGTCAGCATTCCCCCACTCCGTGTCTCCGTCACCCCTGTCAGCACTGTCCGCCCAGGATTCTTCACCCCAGGCATCTTCGTCCCACGCGCCCGCAGGCTCGGAGTAGAGCCGCATCGAGGACCGGACCGAGTTCGTCAACCAAAGCAGGCTCACCAGGGCCAGGACGTCGTCGTCGGAGATCGGGTCCTCGCTCCAGTCCTGATACATCTCCGCGATCCAGGCGAGCAGACCGACCGGTGAGTCGCTGAGCGCGACCGCGATGGTGTCGGGATTGGTGGTGTTGGCCAGCAGATAGGTCTGCCCTTCTCCCCACTTGGTGGCCGCGTCGAGATAGACCTGCTCGACCGGGCTCGCCTGCTCGCGGTCGACCGAGAACGTCTTGTCCCACGGCACATCGGTCAGGTGCAGGGCGGCGACGCTCTCCGGATGAGCGGTCGCCAGCGCGGTCGCGATCGCACTGCCCCAGTCACCACCATGCGCCGCATATCGGGCGTAACCGAGTTCGGTCATCAGCCAACTGAGGTCTTCGGCAACGAGCGCCGGCGACATCTCCGCCGTCGGCTGGTCGCTGAACCCGTACCCGGGGATGGTCGGTACGACGACGTCGTGGCCGGCGGCGGTCAACAGCGGGATCAGCTTCGTGAAGCGCAGCGAGGAGTCCGGCCAGCCGTGGACCAACAGCACCGGCATGCCCGTCGCCGACGCTGCTTTGGCGTGCATGAAGTGCAACTGGCGCCCGTCCGGCACGGTGACCAGCTGCTGGCCCAGCCGATCGAGTTCCGCTTCGACGCCCCGCCAGTCAAAGCTCGTACGCCAGTGCCCGGCCAGCCGGCGCGTCGTCGCCATCGGGAACCCGTGACCGGCCGCCGACTCGTCGACCACCCGGGGCCAGCGGACGGCATCGAGTCGGCCATGCAGCTCGTCGAGCGCGGTCTGCGGCACCGGCGGCACACTGGAGGTACGAGTGGTCAGATCCGTTGAAGTGGTCATGCCTCTAGCCTCGCGGCTGACCCCACAGCTCGAATTGAAGATTTCCGCCATCAACCGCCGGTCGGGCGGCTGGCGAACTCGTCGGTCGTGTCGGCCAGGATCCGGGCCGGTGTCCGGCCGGCGATCAGCCGGAAGGCGCGGGTCAGGTGCGCCTGGTCGGCATACCCCGCCTCCACGGCCGCCTCCGCAATCGACCGGCCGGCCTGCAGCAGTGCGTACGCCCGGCGGGCCCGCTGCAGCTGCTCGACCTGCTTACGCCCCAGCCCCACCTCGGCACTGAACCGGCGTTGCAGTTGCCGCTCGGAGTATCCGGCGTCCTCCCCGGCCAGCGCACGCGCCAACTCCGGCGACGCGGTGAGCACGCCCTGTCCGACCATCGCGGCGACCAGGTCCTCCATCGTGTCGTAGCTGGGCACCGGGAACCGCACCCCGCCCAGTTCGAAGAATCGACCGTCGGTGGGCAACTGCCGCATCTCGCCGAGCACATCGAGCTTGGGCACGCGGTGCAGAAACACGTGCGCCCGGAACTCAACCCCCCAGTTGTCATCGCCCGCCCGCACCTCGAGCTCCCGAGTGGTCAGACTCGGCCCGATCAGCACCGCCTCGAACGGGGCTTCGCGTCCGGTGCCGAACGCCAATCCCCAGTACTCGTTGGCGGCGTCGACATAGCTGCCGTCCTCCTCGGCCTGCGAGCGCCACACGACGGAGACCAACGGCGAGGTCGATTCGCGGTACTCGTACATGGGGAGATCGGGCAGCTAGAGCCAGGCCAGGCTCGGGGTCAGGAAACCAGTCCCTTGGCCTTCAGCCAGGCGGCCGCCGCCTCGTGCGGCTCCTCCTGGCCCGAGTCGACCTGCTTGTTCAAGGCGGTCAGCTCGTCGGTGGTGAGCGCCTTCTGCACGGCGTTGATCGCCTCGACCGCCGCAGTGTTGGTGGCCATGTCGGCCCGCGCCAGCGGGATCACGTTCTGCGGCAGGATCATCGACTGCGGGTCGGTCAGCATCACGTAGCCGTTGTCCCGGATCGCCGCCTCGGTGGTGAAGAAGGTCGCGACCTGGATCTTGTTGTCGTTCAGGTCCTTCACCTTCACCGCCGGCGCGTCGTACGGCTTGAACTGCTTGAACTTCGCGCCGTAGATCTTCTCCAGCCCGGGCGGACCGTACGCGCGGTCCTGCAGCTCCGAGGGGCCGCCGAGAATCGAGTTGGCCGAGATCTTCTTCAGATCATCGAGGGACGCGATGCCATGCTGCTGCGCGGTCTGCTTGGTGACCACATACACGTCCTGATCCTGAGCCTGCGACGGCTCAAGCACCTTCAGCTCCTCACCGATCGCCGCGGGCAGCGCCTGCATGATCTCCGACTCGGTGGTCGCAGTCGCCTCGGGATCGACATAGAGCAGCAGATTGCCGGTGTACTCGGGGACGACCGAGATGGAGCCGTCCTTGAGTGCCTTGATGTAGACCTCACGCGAGCCAATACCTGGTTTGGTCTCGACCTGGACGCCCTTGGCCTGCATCGCCTGCGCATAGAGCTCGCCCAGCACCTGGCTCTCGGTGAAGTTGGCCGAGCCTACGATCACCTTGCTGGTGCCCGGGGCTGACGAACTGTCAGACAGCGGGTCGCCCGTGCCGCCACAGGCGGCGAGCGCGAACGCCGCCGTACCAAGGGCGAGAGCGGCCAGCATCTGGCGTGCTCGTCCGCGAAATCGCTGGTGAAAGGCCATCCTGCACTCCGAATCCGGCGCCGATCGTCGGCACCTGCTCAGCGGTGGGGTCGTGCTTCTGCCACCCTAGCCCCGTCGCGAGCGGCCGTGAGGCGGAGCGAGGGCTATGCTGCCGCGAACGCGATCTCGCCGGCGCGGCCTGGCGTGCTCTTGCGGGCCGCCAGCCAGCCGAACAGCCCGAGAATCAGATCCAGCACGATGGCCAACACAGCGACCATGACGGCGCCGGCGAACATCTCGGCATAGTTGGCGGTCGCCTGCCCGCTGAGCAGCAACTGCCCGAGTCCACCTGCCGAGACGAACGCCGCGATCGTGGCGGTGGCGACGACCTGCAGCGTGGCGCTGCGTAGACCCGAGATGACCAGCGGGAGCGCCAAGGGCCACTCCACCTTGCCGATGATCTGATTGCCGGTCATGCCCAGCGCGCGGGCGGCGTGCACCGCCTCGTGGTCGGCGCCTTCCACCCCGGCGGCGGTGGCCGTCAGGATCGGGGGCAGGGCCAGGATCGCCAGCACGCCGATGATCGGTCCGATCCCGTTGCTCAGCAAGGTGACGACCAGGACCAGCAGACCGAGGCTGGGGATCGCCCGGGCGGCGTTGCTCAGCCCGATCCCGATGAACCGGCCATGCCCGGTGTGCCCGATCAGGATGCCGAACGGGATGCCGATCACGGCAGCGACGAGCACCGAGAGGGCGGTGTACGCCAGATGCTGGCCGAGTAGAACGAGGATGCCGTTGTTCGGCGCCGTCCAGTTGGCCGGGTCCAGCAGGTAACTCCAGATCATGCCGACCTCCGTCCGCGAGCCCAGGGAAGCGCCCCGCGTTGGATCAGCAGGATGAGTCCATCGAAGATCAGAGCCAGCAGCAGGCTGAGCACCAGACCGACCACGATCGGGGTCAAGAACCCGGCGTTCAGGCCGCGGGTGAAGAGCTCACCGAGCGCTCCGATGCCGATCACGGCGCCCACGCTGACCAACGCGATGTTGGAGACCGTGACCACCCGCAGACCGGCGAAGATCACCGGCATGGCCAGCGGCAGTTCGACTCGGAACAGGCGCCTGGTCCGACCGAAGCCCACCGCGGCGGCCGAGGAGTTGACAGTCGCAGGCACCGAACGGAGACCGTCGACGACGCTGCGGACGAGCAGCACCACCGAATAGACCGTCAAGGCGACCACGATGTTGAGCGGATTCAAGATCTTGGTGCCGAGGATCGCCGGCATCACGACGAACAGTGCCAGCGACGGGATCGCATAGACCACGCCGAGGATGGCCAGGACGACGTTGGCGAACCTCCCGGTCCGAAACACCAGGTAGCCGAGCGGGATCGAGATCACGAAGGCGGCGAGCACCGGGATGATCGAGAGGATCACGTGCTCACCGGTCAGCTGGGCGATCATCGTGAGGTTGCGCTGGACCCAGCCCCAGTCGATCACCCCATTCATCGTGGCGGCTCCCGATCCCGATCCTCGGCCCCCACGGCCTGATCCTGGTCCGGCCCCGGCGCCGCATCCTCAGGCACCACATTCTCGGGCGTCGCGTCTGAGGGGACAGCGCCCTCGGACTCGAGACCCTCGGCCGCGCCATCCTCCGGATGGGCTGCTGCCTCGGCCGGCGCACTCTCACCAGGCTGGGATCCGACGGACTCCACCTCGCCGGCCGGCGCCTCGAAGGACTGCGATTCGGTCGGCGTGGGCTCGATGTCGTCGGGCAGCGGCCCGGAGATCCGGGTGGCATCGGGATCATCCACAGGTACGAACGGCGCCGGCGCGACCGGGGCGACGCCCGGGACCGGCGGGACGGTGCCAACCGCCGGCACGCCCCGTACGGAGGTGGCCTCCGGATCTTCGTCCCAACCCATGGCCGCCGCGGGTGCGTAGTAGCTCGTCGGCACCGGGTCATCAGTGCGCACCGCCGTGTCGTCCGGACCCACCACCGGCGGATCAGTGCGGATCGCTGTGTCGTCCGGACGCGCCGCGACATCCTCGGTGCGCACCGCGATCGACTCGGCGATCTGAGCACGAGTCCGGGTTACTTGGGCCAGGATCATGTCGGCGTTCACCACACCGGCATACCGTCGCTGCGGTCCGGCGACTGCGACAGCCAGTCCGACCGGCGAGGTCAGCGCGGCATCGAGCGCGCTGCGCAGCGAGTCCCGTTCGGGGTCGAAGGTGGCGCCCAGCGCGATGGTCGAGCCGGGACGTGACGGATCTGCCCAGCTCATCGGCTGCGCATCGGCGTTCACCACCAGGGTGGGGCCGCCCCCACCGCCGTACCCGGCATCGCGAACGACTTGCACACTGCCCAGCGCCAGTCCCGACGCAGGTTGGAACGACAGCGCGCGATAGCCGCGGTCCTTGCCGACGAAGCCCTCCACAAAGGCGTCGGCGGGCTCGTCCAGCAATTGCTGCGGCGTCCCGACCTGGGCGAGCCGGCCACCGACGCGCAGCACGGCCACCTGATCGCCCAGCCGGATCGCCTCGTCGATGTCGTGGGTGATCATGATGATCGTCTTGCTGAGCTGCCGCTGGAGATGGAGGAAGAACTCCTGTAGCTCGCTGCGTACCACCGGGTCGACCGCGGAGAACGGCTCGTCCATCAACAGCACCAGCGGATCGGCGGCCAGCGCGCGGGCCACCCCGACGCGCTGCTGCTGTCCCCCGGACAGCTGCGCCGGATACCGGCTGCCCAGCGGACGCTCCAGGCCGACGCTGCCGAGCAGTTCCACGGCCCGCTTCTGAGACTTCCTCCGGTCCCAGCCGAGCAGGTCCGGGACGGTGGCGATGTTCTCCAGCACCGTCCGGTGCGGGAACAGGCCCCCGCTCTGGATCACGTAGCCCATCTGTCGTCGCAGAGCGGTCCTGCGCCGCGACTTGACCGGTTTGCCGTCCCAGGTGATCTTGCCCTTCGACGGTTCCAGCATTCGATTGACCATCCGCAGTGTGGTGGTCTTGCCACAGCCGGACGGTCCCACGATGACGGTGATCTTGCCCGACGGCACGACCAGGTTCAGATTGTCGACGGCCGTCGTCCCGTCCCGGAAGGTCTTGGAGACTGACTCGAACTCGATCACGCGAAACCTCTGCTACTCCGACTGCGGTGGGTCACGACACCCCTGCGGGTCGTGACCACGGCTGGCCCGGTCGCCCGCGCCGCCAACCATTTCGACCCTAGACGTCTGGACGAGAGCAACCAGGGAACCGGTCCGGCGCGCCTGCCGATTCACATTCTGACGCCACAGCCTCTTGCGCATGGCGTCATAGTGACGTCATACTGGCGTCATGGATCTCTCACCGTATCTGGAGACCGTGCGACAGGGCGTCACCGGTGCCGCTGCGCTCGGCGACGACAGCACCCGTCTGGTGGCCGAACGACTCGGCGGCGCAGTCGAGGCCAGCACCCGATTGGCCCTGATCAGCGCTTTGTCCGATGCAGCAGCGCAGATCAGCGCCGAGATCGCCCCGAGCAGCGTCGAGCTGCGTCTCAATGGTGTCGACCCCGATCTCGTGGTCGCCGTGGCCGCCCCCACCGCCGAACCCACCCTGCTGCTCCCGGCCCGCGAGGAGCCCGGCCCGGAGCAGGCCGAGGTCGAGGACGTCCCAGCCGCTGACGAGGACGAGCCGGTAGCCCGGATCAGTCTGCGACTGCCCGCCTCAGTCAAGGCTCGCGTCGACGAACAGGCTGATGCCGACAAGATCTCCACCAATGCCTGGTTGTTGCGGGCCGTGATGGATGCTCTCGGCCAGCGCCAAGCCTCGGCGGCGCCCAAACCCCCGACTCCGCCCGCACCACCTGGTGACAGCGGCCCCTTCGGTCCGTACGGCGTGTTCGGTCCGCACGGCCCCTTCGGCCCGAGCGGCTTGTTCGGTCGCCGCAACACCGGCGCCCACAACGCACCCGAGGCTGCCACGCCATCAACCAGCCGGGGCACCGTGCAGGGGTGGGTCCGATGACGGCTCGCACCTTCGATGCCGCGGGAATCCGGACGATCGTCGTGGACAATCTCGCCCGTGGCTCCCTGAGCCTCGAAGCCGGCCCACTCGATGACATCGTCGAGGGTACGGTCAGCGCGGCCGAGGATCTGCTGCAGCAGACCAACATCAGGCACGAGGCCGACACGCTACGGATCTGGTTCCCGGAGCAGGTGTTCCGGAGCCAGACCGCGCATCTGCGGATCGGGGTGCCGGCCGGCACCGCGCTCACTGCTCGCACGGGCTCGGCCGATGTCACCGCCACCGTCCCGCTCGGCCGGTGCCGGCTGATCACGGGATCGGGCGACATCAGTCTGGCCAGTGCCGAGGATCTCGACGTCACGACCGGCTCGGGGTCGGCGTCGGTCGGCTCACTCAGCGGCAGCGCGGCTCGGCTCAGCAGTGGGTCCGGCGACATCGTGGTCGGCGAGGCCCATTGCCCGATCTCGGCCAAGTCCGGTTCCGGCGATCTCCTGGTCAGGTCCCTCCAGGCAGTCGAGCTCCGCGCCTCCTCGGGCTCGGGCGACATCTCGGTGCCGGGTGCCCGAGGATCGATCGACCTCCGATCGGCGTCCGGCTCGCTGACGATCGGGATCGCCGACGGACTCACCGCCTGGCTCGACCTCAGTTCCACCAGCGGCGCGGTGCGGGTGGCGATGGATCCCTGCAACGCCCCGGCCGACGGCGAGCCGTACGTGAGCGTTCGGGCGCGTACCGCTTCCGGAGAGATCGCCGTCTACCGAACCTGATGCCGCTTGCCGAAGGCCAGCCGCACCGACTTGCCGCTACTGGATGGTCGAGTTGGTGAAGACCGGGTTGCCGCTGCCCAGGTAGAAGATGCCCGGGTAGTTCTGGAAGCTGTGCGGCCCCGGATAACCGGGCGCGGCGTAGGTGTTGTTCTTGCTCACCGTCTTGTCGATGATCAAGCGACCTGTCTTGTCATTACTGACATAGAAGATCGAGCTGCCGCCGGCCTTGGCGGTGTTGTACTGGATGTCGGAGCCGGAGATCCTCAGGTCGTACGACGTGCCGTCGGTGTAGATCGCACCACCGCTGCCACCACCCGGCGTACCGGAGTGAGCGGGGTTGGCGCAGCACCCGATCGCGTTGTTGTAGCTGATCTTGCTGTTCACGACGGTGATCGGGGTACGCAGACCGCTGATCGCGCCCCCGTTGGAGCACGAGTTGCCCTGGCCGCTGGCCCCGCCGAAGGTGCTCTGCACGATGGCTACCGGCTCCTGGTTGCGCGCGGCGTGGGAGTTGTCCAGGTCGTTCGGCGTCGGGGAGCGCTGGGCGAGAACACGGACTGCCGCGCCACCCAGGTCCGGACCGTTGGTCGCGCAGACGTTGTTGACGAACACCGAGCGGACGACCTTCAGCTTGCCGCCCAGTGCGAAGATGGCGCCGCCACCGTTGGAACCCTGATTGGTGTCGCCCGGTGAGACGTAGGAGGCATTGGTGGCGTTGCCGTTCGCGAAGGTGATGTTCTGCACCGTCACCACCGGCCACTGAGGCGCGTACAGACAGTTGCCCGACACCTTGCCCAATGAGGTGTCACAGGTGTCCATGTAGAGGATCCGGTTGGTGTTGCCACCGGACAGCGTGACCTTGCCGCCACCGTCGATCACCAACTTGCGAGTGCTGTTGCTCACCTTCAGCGTCTGCGAGAGCGTGATGGTGACCGGGTTGGGACCGCAGTTGAAGGTGATCACCCCTCCTGCGTTCACCGCGGCAACCACGGCTGCCGACGTGCAGCTGCTCGGGGTTCCGGTGCCGACCACTCGATCCGGACTGCTGACATCCTCCGCACCCATGCCGGCCGGCACCGCGACGGTGCCGCTCAGATTGCCGGGGTTGAAGCTCGAAGGCGTCGTAGGTGAGCTGGTGCTGCTGGGTGAGCTGGTGGCACTCGGCGAGCTGGTGCTGCTGGGTGAACTCGTCGCCGTCGGCGAGCTCGTGGCAGTCGGCGAGCTGGTCGGGGTGGCCGAGGGGCTCGGCGAGCTCGACGAAGGGCGGAACACCACATCGACGTAGTAGTTGCTGGCCTGATAGGTGGAACTCGGGAATCCGGACGTGCCGTAGCGGTAGACGCCGCCGTTGGTCGGCACGCTCAGGTCACCGCTGGTGTAGGTGCTGGTGAAGAACCGCTGCGCCACGGCATAACGACCGCGCGGCGCGCGATAGGAAGCGACGTACCGCTGACCGGCGGTCAGCTTGACCGGGCTCGCGAACTCGACCGTCTGCCAGCCCGTTGCGGTCTCGTTGGCGAAGGTCGCGGTCGCCAGGCGGGAGCCGGACGAACTCCACAGGCTGCCGGTGTGGGTGCCGGTATTGCCCGAGCCCTTGTAGAACCGAACACCCACGGCCGAGCCGCTCACCCGGGGGGTGAAGGTCACGCCCAGCTCGACTGCTGCAGTGTCACTGTCAGCCGGCGTCGCGGGCACCGTGGTGCCGAAGATGGTGGCATCGCCGGCCGCGCCCTGGGCGGGCGCGGGTGCGGCAAGCAGCCCCAGCGCCACTGCCAAGATCGTGGCAAGGACACCCACAGCTGTGCCCAAGCGCGCGCGGCTGGATCGTCGAACTGAAGTCTGCATCTCGTCTCCCCCGGTTCGGGGTCAGGTCCCGAACAAGCTGGTCACCGGCCCTAGCGCAGCGACCGACCGGCATATCGAGATGCAATTGTTACAGAACGCCTCCCGGACCGCCAATCCAGCACCTCCCGTGACCCGAGCGTGATCCGAGGAAGGATGGTGTCCAGCACGGCCGGCCGCGACGAGGGACTGGATCCACGCCGCCTAACGGAAGCTCTTCTTCTAGAGCTGAGAGCGGTGGAAGTTGACGTGGGAGCGGCTCGGGGTCGGCCCGCGCTGGCCCTGGTAATGCGATCCGTGGACCGCGGAGCCGTACGGGTGCTCGGCGGCGGTGGTCAGTCGGAAGAAGCAGAGCTGACCGATCTTCATGCCTGGCCACAGCTTGATCGGCAGGGTCGCGACATTGGACAGCTCCAAGGTCACGTGGCCGCTGAAGCCGGGGTCGATGAAACCGGCCGTGGCGTGGGTGAGCAGACCCAACCGGCCGAGTGACGACTTGCCCTCGACCCGGGCTGCGACGTCGTCGGGCAGGGTGACGACCTCGAAGATCGAGCCCAGGGCGAACTCACCTGGATGCAGGATGAACGGTTCGTCCGCGGCCACCTCGATCGGTCTGGTCAGCTCGGACTGATCCTCCGCCGGGTCGATGTGCGGATAGCGGTGGTTCTCGAACACCCGGAAGAACCGGTCCAGCCGGACGTCGATGCTGGAGGGCTGCACCATCGCGGCGGCGTACGGCTCCAGGCCGATGCGGCCTCGCTCGATCTCGGCTTTGATGTCACGGTCGGACAACAACATGACCCTGACCCTAGTGGTCACGACCGGAGGTTCGTCGGCGTGTCCGATCAGGGCCTGGTTCGCCGGACCTGGAGTCGATGGTCGCCGAACGAGATGACCGAGCCGCCGGTCAGGCCGATCTGGTCACCCGGCGGACAGTGCCGCCGGGTGCCGTCCGGGGAGGTCACGGTGGTGCCATTGGTCGAGCCGCGGTCCACCACGAAGAGCCCACGAGCGTCCAGACCGATCGCCAGGTGGGACTTGGAGACCGTCCTGCCCTTGTCCACGACCTTGATCAGGAGCGCGTCCTCCTCCCCCATGCGGGGCTGCGGGTTGCGGCCCAGCAACACCAAGCCGCCATCGATGCCGATATCGCGACCATCGTCCAGGCGCAGCCACCAGGCGTGTTCCGGCGCTGGCCCCACCGAAGGTGGGGGGATCTCAGTCGCCGGGTGGATCGCGGACGCCGCCCAGGTCGCCGACCGCTCTGGTGCCGGCGGGACCAGCGGGGAGACCAGCGTCGGCTCCGCCGACACCGCCGGAACTGTGGATTCGGTTCGACCGGCGGTCGTCGAAGCGGTGGACGGCGCCGGAACGGTGTCAGGCGTTGCCGCAGTGGTCGGCGTCGAAGCAGAGCTGGGGATCACCGGCAGCGGGGGAAGTTCCTTGATGACGACCGCTGCCACAACCAGGTCGTGCCAACCCTGACGATACGGATGCCTGCCCATCGCGATCAGCATCGCGACCAGCCCGATCCCCGTCACGCTCAACGCCGCGAAGACCAGTGAACGAAGCAGCACCCGACGCCAGCCGATCGGCTGACCGTCGGGACAGCCGACGATTTGCAGGCTGTCCAGACGCATGCCGGGGCCGGCCGTCTTGGTCGCCCGCCAGGACCAGACGAAGACCGCCCAGCCAAGACCCAGCAGGCAACTCAAGACCGCGAGCTGACCACGGCCCTCCAGCCCGGCGCCAAAGAGGAGTGCGAATCCGACCAGCAGCCAGACCGGACCGACCTCCACGAGCGCGGCCAGCAGTCTCGAACCGGTTGCCCCGATCTGAACTCCGGCGGGAAGAGGGGTCGCCGAGCGCCAGGCAGCAAACACCTACCTCACCTCATTCCCCCGACCGAGTCGACATCGACCATACCGAGCGGTGACCGGGATTTGGGGATCTAGTCCACAGGCTGAGGAGGATCAGTCGGGCCGTGGTGGGCCGTCGACCAGGACGCTCACCCCGTCTCCGAGCTCCACCAGTGTGCCGACCAGGACCGCCAGCGGCTCGCCCGGCCGCAGCTTGAGCCGATCGGTTCCAGCGCCGGGCCGAACGATCGTGGTCCCGTTGGTCGAGTGCAGATCGGTAAGCCGGATCTCCCAGTCATCCGGGCTGACCAGCAAATGCGTACGGCTGATGTCCTGCCCAGGGCTCGGCACCCGCATCAACGACGGGGCCTCCGGCAGGTCGTCGCGCAACACGGGCGCGCGCCCGACCAGGATCGGCCGATCGATCGCGACACTGGTGCCATCCGGGGATCGCAGGATGCCGAGCACCGGCCGAGCCACCAGCTGCGGCGACTGGGGTGGAACCGGCGAGTCACACAGCGGACAACGATCCGCATACGGCGGGTTCGGATGACCGGACAGACACAACGCGGCCTGGACCAGCACGGCTCCCTCATCGGGAACAGCCGGTGCCAGCGCCTCGACGACTCCCCGCTCCCCGAAGAGGCCTGGGTCCTCTTTGAAGACCGCCGTCGACGCGACGTCGGCAGTCGGCGGCTCGGTCTTGCGGGTGAAGGCCGGCCCGACGGGCGACTCGAGATCGTCCTCGGCCGACAATGACGCGAACGGATTCCAGTCCGTTGGCGGCCACATGGCTCCAGAGGCGACGAGATCCAGCTCGGACGACTCGAGCAGCGAATGGTCAGGGTCCGTCCAGCCGCCGAGCTGATCGGGTGGGATCGTCTGCTCGATCGCCGTCGCCTGCGGGGAGATCACCGCCGCGCCCGCACCGGCCTCGATCCGGACAGCCCCGGCCCGTACGGCGCCGATCACCAGAGGGAGCCCGCGGTCGCCCACCGGCCCGGCACCCAGGTCGATCTCGATCTGGGTGCGATCGGCGAGACCCACCTCGCGCCAGGTGACCATCCCGGCGCCATCGGCGATCACCTCCGCCGACCCAGGATCCAGCAAACGCACATTGCCACGGACCAGCGATCGCATCCCGCTGGGCGACCAGAACATGGCGACCAGGTCAGGGCTGGCATCCGGACCGATCACCGCCAGTGCCGAGACCAGTTCAGCCATCGATGCGGCCCCGGTCACTTTCTCCCACAGCGCACTCAGATCGGCATCGGTGGCCGGGCTGACGATGACCAGGCTGGACGGCCCCATCAACACTGGCCAACGGCCGGGCACGTGGCTGGTACGCCAGTCGGCGACCTTGCTGCTCATCGGTTCCTCATCTCCCACTGCGGGCACTCCAGGCCGTGACGATACCCGTCATCTGTGACGCGCTGGTCACATCTGTCACAGCAGTGCCGGTCAGCTCGGCGCCGGTCAGCTCAGGGCGGGTCAGGTCAGATCAGGGCCGCTTGCTCCTCTTTCTCCATCTGCTCGTTGAAGTCGCGCTTGGACCCCTGCCAGCCATCCTCGTTGAGCCCGGTCCGCCAATAGCCCGAGATTGACACCAGCCGCCGGTCGTGGCGGTGGTCGACGAACAGGAATCGACGCAGATCCTTGACCAGATCGGCGTTGCCATGGACGAACACCTGGGCGCCGTCCCCTGGCACCCAATTGGTCCGCACCGCGCCGGCCAACGGCTCTCCGTACGGCTGGTCGCCACGATGCACCCAGGTCAACGTGGTCGCCGACGTCTCTCGCAGCGGGATCTCGTGGGCAGCATCGGCAACCTCGATGAACACGTCGACGGCCGCGTCCTCCGGCAAGGCATCGAGAGCTGCGGCAACAGCGGGCAGGGCTGCTTCATCACCGACCAGCAGGTGCCGGGGGGCTCCGGGGTCTGGCGCGTACGCACCACCCGGACCGAAAAAGCCGATGCTCTCCCCCGGCTCCACGTTCGCGGCCCAAGGACCTGCCAGACCGGCGTCCCCGTGCACGACGAAATCGATCGCCAGCTCCGCGGTCGCTGGGTCGAACGAGCGGATGGTGTAGGTGCGGGTGACCGGCCACTCCTCGGCCGGCCGCTCGCTCCGGATCCCCTCCGGATCGAACGGCCAGCGATAGTCGGCACCGGCCGGCGCGAACAGCAGCTTCACATAGTGGTCGGTGAAGGTCAGCTCCGGCAGGGCACGCAGGTCCTCACCACCGAAATAGAGTCGGACCATCCCTGGGCTGAGCCATTCCTTGCGGAGCACGGTGGCGGAGCGGGACTGACGTGGTTTGCGTGGACGATCTGCCATGCAATAAGGCTATCCTTACTCCCTGTCGGCGGCCTGTGTCTCTGGTCACCCTGGATACCCGAATCACCCGATGTCCTCGGTCACTCCCGATCGGGTGGCTGCCATGGCGAGAGCCACTCGGTGGCCGGCCAACCTTCCGCACCGGCCATCAGCTCATACATCGTCGCTCCGTCGATGTGCTCACGGACGATGTCGGCATGGCCCGCATGTCGTGCGACCTCCTCGATCAGGTGCAGCAGGATCCAGCGTGCCGAGTAGCCAGCGGCATTCTGTGGATACCACGGTGCCTCCGGCAGTTGGACCGCCACATCCAGGCTGGGTAGGCCACGGACGACCTCTTCGGTGTGAGCAGCCGTGACCGCCTGCAGTTCGAGCAGCGACTCGAGACTCTCGTCGGGTCCGACGATGAAGTCGGAACCGTACTCCTCCTCGGTCTTGTCGGCGGCCTTCCCGGCGATCAGGTCGACCCAGCCGCGCTCTGTCACCGTGGCGTGTTTGAGCAGTCCGCCGACGGTCAGCGCGCTGGCCGGGGTGGCCTTCAATCGGAGTTGCTCCTCGGTCAGCCCGTACGCCGCGAAGCGCAGGCCATCGCGCTGCTGCACGAGATAGAGCAGCAGACCGTCGGTCTCGTTGTCGAAGGGCGGTGGATTGCCAGGCATGGATGCCTCCTTGGGTGGTACAACCTGTGGACTCCTACCTTCTCGCGCACCACTGACAGTCTGCGGACGCTTCGCTGCGGTGCGGGTGGGCTCAATCCGCGGTCGTCTTCGGCCCGCGGGCGCAAGACGTACAGGCTTTCCGCCTAGTCCGTGATCATCCGTGGTCCGCGGGCGCAAGACCTACGGGCTTTCCGACGAGCTGAGCCACTCCCTTCTCGATGACGGGTACGGAGCCGACGCCGCGTTCGCGGCCGCACAAATCCTCGGCACAGCCAGGTCCCCGGACTCACACCACGGCGGCCCGGACACACAGCACATCGGGTAGATGTCGGGCGACCTCCGACCAGGACTCCCCGTCGTCGGTGCTGGCCCAGACCGACCCGTCGCGCGCACCGAAGTAGAGCCCGGTCTGGTCCGCGTTGTCGGCCGCCATCGCATCGCGCATCACCGCGGCGTAGAAGGCGTCCGGCAGACCGCTGGCCGACTCGCTCCAGGTCCGGCCCGCATCGGTGGATCGCCAGACCCGCGCCTTGCCGTCCGGCGGGATCCGGGCGCTGTCGGCGATCAGCGGAAAGACGAACACCGTCTCTGGATCGTGTGGGTGGACCACGATCGGAAAGCCGAAATCGGCCGGCAAGCCGTCAGCGATCGAGGTCCAGGTCGAGCCGCCGTCCTCGGAGCGGTACACGCCGTGGTGGTTCTGGGCGTACATCAGCTCCGGCCGGTCCGGGTGCGCGGCGACCTTGTGCACGCACTGCCCGAACTCCGGCCAAGGATCGGGGAAGAAGTACGCCTTGATCCCGGTGTTGTGCGGACTCCAGGACTGCCCGCCGTCCTCGGTGCGATAGACCCCTCCGGTGGACATGGCGACCGTCAGCCGATCCCGGTCGGTGGGATCCGGCACGATCGTGTGAATGGCCTGGCCGCCGAACCCAGCGCCCCACTCCGGGCGATGCGGGTGATCCCACAACGATCGGACCAGCTCGAAGGACTCGCCGCGGTCCTCGGACCGAAACAGCGCCGACGGCTGCGTACCGACCCACACCACATCCTTCTCGGCTGCGCTGGGCTGGATCTGCCAGACGCGCTCCACGCTGGAGCCGACATCGGCCGGGAAACGCACCGCCGCACCCTGGGTCTCGGTCCAGCTGTGGCCGAGATCGTCGGAACGATAGACCCCTGGTCCCCAGTGCTCGCTCGTGCCGCCCACGAACAGCCGCGGACGGTCACCGCTGGTGTCGACACAGGTGGCATAGATGCCGTCCATCAAGAACTGCGGCGCATCGAACTGCCAGCGTCGCCGGCTCTCGTCGCTGCGCCCGACCCACAGACCCTTCTTGGTGCCCACCAACAGCACGGCTTCCGACATTTCGACCTCCGTATTCGGCTATTCGACTGTCCACCCTCTTCGTTACCACCGAGGGAGACACGTCACATTCACAACTCCCGGTCTGCGGATCAGACCAGCGATGCTGTCCGTGACTGCGGAAAGCTGACGACCGGAGACTGAGCGCCGGGGACCCGTTAACCCATTGTTCGCCCGGCAGGTCGATACTGACCCCGTGATCATTCGAGAGAACTTCCGCGAGTACCTCGACCATCTGCTCCATGACGGCTACACGGTCCGGCACGATGAGCATGGCTCTGACCCCGACCTGATCGATCCGGGCGGCGATCCGGTCGAGACCTGGCGAGAGGACTATCCGTACGACGAGCGGATGGAGCGCGAGATCTACGAGCAGGAGAAGTACGCGCTGCAGATCGAACTGCTGAAACTGCAGTACTGGGTGCAGGACACCGGCAGCCGGATCGTGATCTTGTTCGAGGGCCGCGACGCGGCCGGCAAGGGAGGCACGATCAAGCGGTTCATGGAGCATCTGAATCCGCGTGCCGCGCGGGTGGTCGCGCTGACCAAGCCGACCGAGACCGAGCTGGGTCAGTGGTACTTCCAGCGTTACATCACCCACCTGCCGACGGCCGGCGAGATCGTGCTGTTCGACCGGTCCTGGTACAACCGCGCCGGGGTCGAGCGGGTGATGGGTTTCTGCAGCGACCGGCAGTACGAGCAGTTCCTGCACCAGGCACCGCTGTTCGAGGAGATGCTGGTCGACAGCGGCTTCCTGCTGACCAAGTTCTGGTTCTCGGTGACCCAGTCCGAGCAGCGCACCCGGTTCGCGATCCGGCAGATCGACCCGGTACGCCGCTGGAAGCTGTCCCCGATGGACCTGGAGTCGCTGGACAAGTGGGACTTCTACGGAGAGGCGAAGGAGGCGATGGTGCTGCGTACCGACACCGACTTCGCGCCCTGGACCTCGATCAAGAGCAACGACAAGAAGCGAGCCCGAATCAACGCGATGCGCTTCTTCTTGAACCAGTTCGACTACGACGACAAGGACACCTCCGTCGTCTACTCGGCCGATCCGCTCATCGTGCAGCGCAGCATCGACTCGATCGTGGACTGAGCTTGGGCTCGATTCAGCTCACCGACATTCGCCGTTATCCGGTGAAATCGTGCCGCGGTGAGCAGCTTGAGTCCGGCCGGGTGGAGCCGTGGGGTCTGCTCGGAGATCGCCGATGGATGGTGATCGACCCGACCGGCGAGGTCGTCACCGCGCGTGAAGTCAACCGGCTCGTGCTGGTCACCCCGCTGCTCACCGAGCAAGGGCTGCGGCTGTCCGCTCCGGGAATGCCTGAACTGGAGGTCGTCCGGCCGACGGCCGCGCCCTTGGTTGACGTGGAGATCTGGGACGACCGGCTGGTCGCCCGCGAGGCGGACCGGGATGCGGCCGCGTGGTTGACCGAGGTGACCGGCCGACCGCTGCGGCTGGTCTATCTCGATGATCCCCGCCGACGACCGGTCGATCCCCGCTACGCCGAACCCGGCGATGTCGTCTCCTTCGCCGACGGCTACCCGCTGCTGCTGGCGGCCGAGGAGTCCCTGGCCCAGCTGAACGCCTGGATCGCCGCGGGTCGGCACGCCGCCGACGGACCACTGCCGATGACCCGCTTCCGACCGAGTCTGGTGATCCGTGGCGCCGACCCGTTTGCCGAGGATTCGTGGCGACGGGTCCGGGTCGGCGAGGTCACTTTCCGGGTGGTGAAGCCCTGCGCCCGCTGCGTCTTGACCACCGTCGATCCCGACACGGCCCGGCGTACGAAGGAGCCGTTGGTCACCCTGGCCCGGCACCGCCGATTCGGCCAGAAGCTGCTGTTCGCGATGAACCTGATCCCCGAAGCCCCGTACGGCGTGATCCGCCTCGGCGACCAGGTCGACGTTCTGGCCTGATCAACTACCCCCGCCCACCGTTGCTGCTCGGGTTTGTCGGCTTCGCTCTATCTGCAGACCGAGCAAAGCCGACAAGATCGAGCAGATCCGGTCAGGCTGCCGACAGGTTGCGGAGGGCCCAGTCGTACGAGAGTTGCTGGGACTCACGCGGGGTGGCCACGCTCGGCTCATCGACCTCGATCATCAGGTCCCCGTCGAAGTCGGCCGGCAGGGCGGCCAGCACCGCAGCGAAGTCGATCACTCCAAGCCCTGGCTCGGCCCAAAGCCGCTTCGTGTCGGCGAGTTCGCGATAACTCGCCTCCCCGCCGCGACCATCGAGATGATCACCGAAGCAGTCCTTCAGGTGCAGCGCGCCGACCCGATCGGCGTAGCGCGCGATGAAGGCTGCCGGATCGACCCCCGCCCAGCGCAGGTGACCGGTGTCGGGGCCGACGCCGATCACGTCCGGGCCCAGCTCATCGAGCAGTGTGTTGATCTCCTGCTCGGTCTCGAACACCCCACCGACATGGGAATGGTGCAGCGGACGCAATCCGTCCGACTGCAGGACCTGGCAGATCACCCCGCAGTTCTCGATCGCCAACGCCAACCGGTCGGCATTGAAATCGGCCCCGACGGCAGGTCGTTCGAGGCGAGCCGGAATCGCCACCGAGCTCACCATCGTGCGATCCAGTCCCAGCTCCAGCTGCACGGCCGCGAACCGCTTGGCCCGCTCGGACTCCGCGGCGATGTCGATCGTCTCGTCGAACGCCGAGTTGAACAGACTGACCGCCGGCGAGAGGCCGTAGCCACCGAGCCAGTCGAGGTAGTCACCAGGAGTCATCCCGTCCGGCACATCGGCCTTCACGGCGGTGAAACCGATCGCCGACAACTCTGCGAAGGCCGCGTCCAGCACCTCTTTGGTGCGGCCCGCCTTGGCCCAGTACGGGATCGGGTTGACCGAGAGCCTGGCCCCAGAGAGCGAAGCGCGACAGTTGGCCACAGTCATGACAGCTTCACAGGCCGACCCGTTCGAGCCGACTCGTAGACGCCGGTGATGATGGCGATCGCCTGGCGGTTCACCTCCAGGTCGACTCGGAGCTCTTCGGTCCCGTCCAGGGCAGCCAGCACGTTCTCGTACTGACGGAGATGGGCGGCAACGCCGAGGGCACCCGGGTCGGCGCCCGCCGTCTGGACCGGTGTCGCGGCCGCAGGGAATTCGCCGACCTGGTTGAGATCGGCGTTGGGGTCCCCGTACGCCCGCTCAGCTGCCCCGCCGTCGGTCGGCGTGCGGTGGATGAAGGTCAGCAGGTCGTTGTCGATCACCAGCGAGCCCCGGTCACCGTGCACCTGCAGCCGAGCACTCATCCCCGGGTACGCGGCGGTGGTGGCATGCAGCACCCCGAGCGCGCCGTTCTCGAATCGCACCACACCGACGGCGACGTCCTCGACCTCGATCCGTTCGTGGGCGAGCGTCCCGGTGTAAGCGAAGACCTCCACCGGCCGCCCCAAGGTGGCGACCAGCAGGTCGATGGTGTGCACACCCTGATTCATCAAGGCACCACCGCCGTCGAGCTCCCAGGTGCCGCGCCAGGCGCCGGAGTCGTAGTAGCTCTGGCCGCGCCACCAGTCGATCGAGGCGATCCCGCTGGTCAGCCTGCCCAGCTCGCCGCGGGCGATCGCCGCGACCGCCACCTCGGTCGACGGATCGAAGCGATGCTGGGAGATGACACTGACCAGCCGTCCGGTCGCCCGCTGCGCCGCGATGATCTCGTCGGTTCGTTCGACGGTGATCTCCGCCGGTTTCTCGATGATCACGTCCTTGCCGGCCCGCAGCGCCTCGATCGCCGCCGGGCCATGGTTTCCGGTCGGCGTGCAGATCGCTACCAGATCCACCTCGGCACCGTTCAGCGCCTCGGCAAGGCTGGCGAACGGTTTGCCGCCATAGGTGTCGACGAGCTGCTGGGCCAGCTCGGTGGCCGGGTCGATCACCGCAACCAGCTCGAGCCGGTCGGCCAGCTCGCCGATCACCCGGGCATGGTGCCGCCCGATGACACCGGCCCCTACCAGGGCGATCCGGCGCCGATCCGGCTGGGCGGACTGCTGACTGGACGTGGTCATGCGTACGCGATCCCTTCTGCGCGGAGGAGCCGGGTGAACGCTTCGTGGGCTCCCGCCCACAGGTCCGCACCGGAGAAACCACCCAGGGAGTTCTGGGTGCCGAGATGCGGCTCGAGAGAGAAGAACCCGTCGAATCCGTCGGCCCGCAGGGCCCGGATCGTCTCCGCGACCTGGCCGTCGCCGACGCCGGCGACCACCACCGAGGAATCGGCGAACAGAGCGTCCTTGATCTGGATATAGACGGTGTGCGGCCGCAAGTCGGCGTACCCGTCGGTGAAGGGCGCGACCCCGCACTGCACGAAGTTGGCCGGATCCCAGGCCAGCCGGAGATTCGGGGAGTCGACCGTGGTGACGATGTCGAGGCAGCGCCGCGGGATGTCGCCGTAGATCTCCTTCTCGTTCTCGTGCACCGCGATCACGCCACCGGCTTCGGCGACATCGGCCAACGCCCGCATCCGGCGCAGCACCTCGTCGCGGTAGGAGTCCGGGTCGTCCCCGACGGGGATGAAGAACGAGAACAACCGCAGATAGGGAGCCTGCAGCAGCTGGGCCACCTCGACGGCGTGCACCATCCGTGCCAGGTGCGGCTCGAAGTCGTCGCCGATACCGATCTTGCCGATCGGTGAGCCGATGCTCGACACCTGCAGCTCGTGCTCGGCCAGGATCTCGCGCAATCGGCGGAGCTGGTCATCGTCGAGATCCAGGATGTTGGTGCCCCACGCACTCCTGATCTCCACATATTTCAGACCGAGACCTGCCGCCACCCGGCATTGGACGGCGAAGTCGTCGTCGATCTCATCCACGAACCCGGACAGTGTCCACATCAGTTGTCGCTCCTCCTCGTTCCTCGTCCGCGATGGTGGCAGCCGTGCGATGATCTCGGCAACGACTTGCCAGTTATTGCCAGACCTGCTCCCGACCCCCTTCCAGATCCGCTCCCACACCCCGAGAGGCCCCACCCATGACCGGTGTGCGGCCCGAGCCCGAGCGAGACCATGACTGATCGCAGACTCCAGGAGCAGGGCAAGCAGGTCACGATCTACGACGTCGCGGCCGCCGCCGGCGTGGCCCCGTCCACCGTCTCGCGGGCCCTGTCCAAACCGGGTCGGGTGAGCTTCCGCACTGCCGAACACGTACGCAGGGTGGCAGCCGAGCTGGGCTACCGCGCCGAGAGCAGACAACGATCGACCTCCGCCGAGCCGACCCGGCTGTTGGCGATGGTGGTGGCCGACATCACCAACCCGGTCTTCTACGGCATGATCCGAGGCGCCGAGCGGACCGCCCGACACGAGGGCTATGAGCTGCTGCTGGTCGAAACGCAGGAGTCCAGCGACGTCGAGCAGTCGGTGCTGCAACGGCTCGGCTCGGTGGCCGACGGGATCATCCTCACCTCCTCACGCCTGTCGGACGCCCAGATCCTGGCCGTCGCCAAGACGGTCCCGTTGGTGGTCCTCAATCGGCTGGTCAGCCAAGTGCCGTCGGTAGCGGCGGACAATCTCCAGGCGACCACCAAGGCGGTCGAGCATCTGGCCCGGCTCGGCCACCAACGGATCACCTATCTGGCCGGACCGGAGGCATCCTGGGCGGACGGTGCCCGCTGGCGGGGTCTGGTCGAAGCGGCCCACCAGCTCGATCTCGGCATCCGGCGGAGCGGTCCACACCAGCCCAACCCAGCGGGCGGACGAGAAGCCGCGTCCGCCTGGCTCGCCCACCCCACCAGCGGCGTGGTCGCGTACAACGACCTGATCGCGATCGGCTTCATCCGTGAGATCAGCCAAGCGGGCATCCAGGTTCCCGAGCAGGTCAGCATCATCGGGTTCGACAACATCCGTGACACCGAACTCGTCGTACCACCGCTGACCACGGTGGTGGCGCCGCTGGTCAGCCTTGGCTCGGCTGCGGTCCGCCATCTGCTGAAGATCAGCATGCTGCCCGCTCGGACCGACGAGTCGGTAGTCCTGCCCGCGCGATTGGTGATTCGTGCCTCCACCGGACCCGCGCCGGCCTGAGCCGCGGCGGGCCTGATCCCTTGCGTGCCTGATCCCTTGCGTGCCTGAACTCCGTGGCCGACCTGAACGCGGGGGGGGGGGGGGGGGGGGGGGGGGACCTGAACACCCGGGGGCCGACCTGAACGCCCGGGGGCCGCGCAGCGTGGCGGCAACTCCCGGCAACAGCTGCCGAAGCCACCGACGGGTGCGCGAGGATGACGCGCATGGTCACGGCCCTCACCCTGCATCCGCACCGCCTGCTACCGACCGATCCCGCCGTCCGGCGGCTGGCCGGTGAGCTCTACGCCTCGGTGCGGCAGCTGCCGATCATCTCCCCGCACGGTCACGTACCGGCGCGGTGGCTCGCCGACGACGTGCCGTTCGCCGACCCGACGTCGTTGCTGATCACTCCCGACCACTACGTGAACCGGCTGCTGCACGCTCACGGCGTCGGTCTCGAGCAACTCGGCGTCGCTCAGCAGGACTTCGACGAGGAGTCGTCCCGGCGGGCATTCCGACTGCTCTGCGATCACTGGAACATCTACCGCGGTACGCCGGTGCGCTACTGGCTGGACACCCAGCTGTCGGAGATCTTCGGAGTGACTGTCCGGCCGAGCGCGGACACCGCCGACCAGATCTACGACCAGATCGCCGGCTGCCTGGCGACGCCGGAGTTCCGGCCCCGGGCCCTGTACGAGAGGTTCGGCATCGACGTGCTGGCCACCACGGACGATCCGTGTGACGACCTCGGCGATCATCGCCGACTGGCAGCCGACCCCAATTGGAGCGGGCGGGTCGTGCCCACCTTCCGTCCCGACCGCTACCTGGAGCCGTTCAGTCTGACCTGGAATCGCGATGTGGAGCGACTCGGCGAGGCCGCCGGTCAGTCGGTCGACGACTACGACGGCTATCTGACCGCCCTGGCCGAGCGGCGTCGCTATTTCATCGCCAACGGCGCCGTCTCCGCAGACCACAGCCACCCCGACGCCCGCACCGACCCGCTCGAGCAGACCGAGGCTCGCCGTCTCTACCGACGCGCCCGCACCGGGGCCATCACCGAGGCCGAGGCCACCGCGTTGCGACGCCATCTGGTGTTCGAGATGGGCCGGATGTCGGCTGAGGACGGTCTGGTGATGACCATCCACCCAGCGATCTCTCGCAATCACCACCGACCGACCGCGCAACGATTCGGGGCCGACGTCGGCTGCGACATCGGCGTCCGGGTCGAGTTCACCGAAGCGCTGCGCCCGCTACTCAACGCCGTCGGCACCGCGCCACGCTTCCGGCTGGTGATCTTCACCGTGGACGAGACCTCCTACTCCCGCGAGATCGCGCCGCTGGCCGGCTTCTATCCCAGCGTGTACGTGGGTGCGCCGTGGTGGTTCCTCGACGCCCCCGACGCGATCCGGCGCTTCCGGGCCGCCGTCAGCGAGACCGTCGGGTTCGGCAAGACGTCCGGTTTCATCGACGACACCCGAGCCTTCTGCTCCATCCCGGCGCGGCACGACATGTCCCGGCGCCTGGACGCCGGCTATCTTGCCCAGCTGGTCACCGAGCATCGGCTCGAGGAGGACGAGGCCTTCGAGGTGGTCCACGATCTGGTCGACGCCACGCCCCGGAAGGTCTTCAACCTGTGACCACCGCGCTGCCCCGGCTGTCCCGGTCGCTGCCCGCGGCCCCGCCGGCAGCACCGATCAAGATCGTCCATCTCGGACTCGGCAACTTTCACCGCGCGCACCAGGCCTGGTACACCGCGCACGCACCCGATGCGAGCGCGTGGGGCATCGCCGCCTTCACCGGCCGGCGACCGGACGCCGCGCTGGCCCTGGCGCCGCAGGACGGGCTGTACACCTTGATCGTCAAGGGGCCCGAGGGGGATCGGCTCGAGCTGCTCGGCGCCGTATCGGCGGTGCACGCAGCCGGCGACCACGACACGTACCTCGACTATCTGCGTCGAAGCGAGGTGTCGCTGGTCACCCTCACCATGACCGAGGCCGCCTACCTCTCCGATGGCGTCGGCGGACTGCGGCGTACGCCCGAGGTGGAGCAGGATCTCGCCTCGTTGCGCAGCGACGCTTCGGCAGCAGTGGTCACCCTGCCGGCCAGGCTGGTCGCCGGTCTGCTCGCCCGACGAGCGGCCGGCGCCGGGCCGATCACTGTCTTGTCCTGCGACAACCTGCCCCACAACGGATCCGCCACCGCCGGTGTGGTCACGGCACTGGCGGCCGGGGTCGATCCATCGCTGGTCGACTGGATCAGCGACCACGTCGACTTCGCGTCATCCATGGTCGACCGGATCACGCCGGCTACGACGGATGGGGATCGGGAGCTGGTCGCCGAGCGTTGCAGCTATCTCGATGCTGCGCCGGTGCCCACCGAGCCGTTCAGTGAGTGGGTGATCGCTGGGTCCTTTCCGGCAGGACGACCGCAGTGGGAAGCCGCCGGAGCTCAGCTGGTCGACGATGTCACACCGTACGAACAGCGCAAGCTCTGGCTGCTGAACGGATCGCACTCCTTGCTGGCGTACGCAGGCAGTGTCCGCGGGCATACCTACATCGACGAGGCGATCGCCGATCCGGTGTGTCGTGGCTGGGTGCAGGCGCTCTGGGATGAGACCGTCCCGCATCTGCCGCTGCCCGCCGAGGATCTCGACAGCTATCGGAGCGCCCTGCTGGAGCGCTACGCAAACCCACGGATCCGACACCGGCTGGCGCAGATCGCCGCCGATGGGTCGACCAAGATCGCCGTACGCACGTTGCCCGTGCTGCGCGCCGAGCGTGCGGCCGGTCGAGTGCCGGTCGGCTGCGCGACCGCGATCGCCGGCTGGATCCAGCACCTGCGGGGTGCGGGGGTGCCGGTCAACGACGCCGGCGCTGAGCCCTATCTCGGCCTGGTCTCGCTGCCTGACGAAGCAGCCGTCCGAGGCGTGCTGGAGCTGCTGGACAGCGGCCGCGGGAGCGATGACGAGTTGGTGGCGGCCGTGTTGTCCCGCCTCCACGAGAGGCATCACTCGTGACCGACGGCGGCAGGTGGGCGACGATGCTCGTATGACGGCGCGTTCGCGGCTGAACCGGCCGCTCGCGCTGCTGGTCGCCGGCACCTTCTTCATGGAGATCCTGGACGGCACGATCCTGTCCACCGCGGCGCCGGCGATCGCGGCCGATCTCGGGGTCGAACCGGTCGACGTCAACACCGCGATGACCGGCTATCTGATCGCCTTGGCGGCCGGTATCCCGGTGAGCGGCTGGCTTACCGATCGCTTCGGTGGCCGACGGATCCTGACCGTCGCCATCGCCGTGTTCACCCTCGCCTCGATCGCCTGTGCGCTCAGTCCCAACCTGCCGACGCTGGTCGTGATGCGGATCGTGCAGGGTTTCGGCGGGGCGCTGATGGTCCCGGTCGGCCGCCTGGTGGTGCTGCGCGAGACCTCCAAGGCCGACCTGCTCGACGCGATCGCGTACCTCACCTGGCCTGCGCTGCTCGCCCCGGTGATCGCGCCGACCCTCGGCGGGTGGATCGTGACCATCGCCAGCTGGCACTGGATCTTCTTGATCAACGTCCCGCTGGGAGCGCTCGCCCTGATCGTGACCGTACGGATCGTGCCGACCACCCGCGACCACGATCCGCGGCCCTTGGACTGGCTGGGCTTCGTGCTCTGCGGCGGCACGCTCGCGGTCACCATGATCTTCCTCGAGCTGGTGCAACTGGCCGGTGGCCTGGATTGGCCTGTCGTGCTCGTCGCAGGAGTCGGTTCTGCCGTCCTGATCGTGGTGACCGGGTGGTGGTTGCGGCGTACGCCCCACCCGATCCTGCAGCTGGGCGCGTTGCGCATCCGTACCTTCGCCGTCAGCAACCTCGGCGGTGGGGTCTATCGGATGGTGATCAACGCCGTCCCGTTCCTGGTGCCCCTGCTGCTGCAGGTCGGCTTCGGACTGTCCCCGGTCACCTCCGGCAACCTGTTGCTGCTCCTCTTCCTCGGCAACATGGCCATCAAACCGGCGACCAGCCCGCTGATCCGCCGGTTCGGCTTCCGCCCGGTGCTGATCTGTTGCATCGCCGCCGGCGCCCTGGTCATCGCGGCTCTCGGTCTGTTGCAGCCCACCACTCCGCTGCCGGTGGTCGGCGGACTCTTGCTGATCAGCGGTGTCTTCCGCTCCGTCGGGTTCAGCTCCTACAACTCGTTGCAGTACGCCGATGTCCCCGCCGATGCGATGACCGGCGCCAACACGTTGTCGGCCACGATGCAGCAGCTGGCGAGCGGTCTGGGGATCGCTATCGGCGCCATGCTGCTCCGGCTGGGCGAGCAGGTGTCCCCGAGCCCGCCGTCTGAGGCCTACGCCTGGGCCTTCGGCGGTCTCGCCGTGCTCATGGTTCTGCCGCTGATTCAGGTCTGGCGACTCCAGGCAGGTGCCGGCGATGAGCTCAGACGCCGCTGACATCCGCTCGGCGGTTAGGCTCCAGAGCGTGACCGATCTCGCCGCACCAGCCGTCCCGCTGGCCCAGGCGACCGAGCGGGTTGCTGCCGAACTCGCTGGGATCGAGAGACTCGGTGTTGCGTTCTCCGGCGGGGTGGACTCCTCCGTGCTGCTCGCCCTCGCCGCCCGGGTGCTCGGTGCGGATCGAGTGGTGGCACTGCTCGGGGTCTCTCCCAGCCTCGCGGCCACGGAAAGACGCGCCGCCCACGCCGTCGCTGATCAGCTCGGGGTCGCCGTGGTCGAGGTGGAGACCAAAGAAGGCGATCGAGCCGCCTATCGGGCCAACGGTCCGGATCGCTGCTATCACTGCAAGGACGAGCTGTTCGCCACCATCGACGCCGGCCTCGCCCCCTCGCTGGGGTTGGACGCCATCGCCTATGGGGAGAATGCGGACGACGTGCTCCGGCCGGACCGCCCCGGAGCCCGGGCCGCGACCGAGCACGGCGTGCTCCGGCCGTTGGCCGCTGCCGGCCTGACCAAGGCCGATGTCAGGGCCGTCGCCCGGGAGCTCGGACTCACGGTGGCCGACAAGCCGGCCTCGCCGTGCCTGGCGTCCCGGATCCCCCACTTCGAGGAGGTCACGCCCGACAAGCTGGCGCAGATCGACCGCGCCGAGGAGGCTCTCCGTGAGCTCGGTCTGGGCGACCTGCGGGTACGCCATCACGGCGATATCGCCCGGCTCGAACTGGCGGCCGACGATCTTGTTCGGATCGCTGCCGACCCGGTGCGTGGCGAGGTTCTCCGCGCCGTCCGAGCGGCCGGCTTCCGGTACGTGACGCTGGACCTGGCCGGCCTGCAGTCGGGCGCGTTCACGCTGCCCTTGGTTGCGGTCAGCCATGACTGACCACTCCACCCGCGCGGCCCTGGATGACGCAGCCCTGGATGACATCGCCCAACTCGACCTGGGTCGCGCGACCCGACGCGGTTATCCGGAAGCGATCTTCTGCCAGGGCAAGACCGTCGATCAGGTCGCGCGGATCGCGACCGTCCTCGTCGGCCAACCCCAAGTGGCCCTGTTCACCCGGGTCCGAGAAGAGCAGGTGACCGCTCTCCTGGAGGTGCTGCCGGATGCCGCATACGACGCCGAGGCCCGGCTGGTCGCCTGGCCACCGGTTCCACCGGAACCCACCGGCGGCCCGGTGCTGGTGCTGGCGGCCGGCACCTCGGATCTCCCCGTCGCTCGTGAAGCCCTGCTCACCACCCGCTACCTGGGTCGGCAAGCCGATCTCGTGGTCGACGTCGGGGTTGCCGGACTGCACCGCATCCTCGCCCAGGTGCCGCGACTGCGTACCGCCAAGGCCATCGTCGTTGCTGCCGGGATGGATGGCGCCCTGCCCAGCGTGGTCGCCGGCCTGGTCGCGGCGCCGGTGATCGCGGTACCGACGTCGGTGGGCTACGGCGCCGCCTTCGAAGGGCTCGCGGCACTGCTCACCATGCTGAACGCCTGCGCTCCCGGTGTGGCAGTCGTCAACATCGACAACGGGTACGGCGCCGGCCACCTCGCCGCCCAGATCGCGGCACCGTGATCAGCACCGCTGGATCGGCCACCCGGCACGCCTGGATCGACGCCTCCGCCGGGGTAGCCGGAGACATGCTGCTGGGTGCCCTCATCGATGCCGGGGCCGATCTCGCCGTGGTGCAGGAAGCGGTGGACGCGGTCGTTCCCGGCTCGGTCCGGCTGACTGTCGCCAACGTGATGCGGTGCGGACAGCGTGCGACGAAACTCACGGTCGAGGTGCTCACCAAGGACCTGCCGCATCGACGCTGGGCAACCATCCGCGAAAGCCTGCAGGCCGCGTCGCTGGCGTCCCCGGTCCGAGATCGCGCGTTGGCCACCTTCGCCCGACTCGCCGAGGCCGAGGCCGAGGCGCACGGCATCCCGGCGGAGGAGGTCCACTTCCACGAGGTCGGTGCGCTGGACTCGATCGCCGATGTGGTCGGAGTTGCGGCGGCGCTGACCGACCTCGGGGTGACGAGCGTCAGTGCAAGCGCGGTGGCGGTCGGCTCCGGCCGGGTCCGTGCCGCCCACGGTGAGTTGCCGGTGCCCGTACCCGCCGTCGTACGGCTGTCGGCCGGCTGGCGCGTTCATGCTGGCGGGGCCGGCGAACTGGCGACCCCAACAGGGATGGCGCTGGTGACCGCTTTGTCGACCGTCTGCGAGGATCTGCCAGCCCTGCGCGTGGTCGGATCAGGTGCCGGAGCCGGCACCAAGGACTTTCCCGACCGGCCCAACATCACCCGGGTCATCATGGGCGAGGTCGAGCCGTCCGCCGCCACTGCCCCCGCGACCGAGTCGGACGCTGAGACGACAAGCACGGACTCGACAGGCACAGAGTCGATGAGCACAGAGTCGACAGGCACCGAATCGATGTCCGTGCTGGAGGCCAATGTCGATGATCTCGATCCCCGGCTCTGGCCCGGCGTGATCGATCGACTGCTGCAAGCCGGCGCCGCCGATGCCTGGCTGACACCGATCCTGATGAAGAAGGGCCGACCTGCGCACCTCCTCAGCGTGCTGAGCCGGCCCGAGCTGGTCGAGGTGCTTCAGCAGCTGATCCTGACGCACACCAGCACCCTGGGGATCCGCTGCTACCAGGTATCGCGGATCGCGCTCTCTCGCCGCTGGTACACCGTCGATCTCCCCAGGGCCGATCCCCCCAGTGCCGATCCCCCGGAGGCCGAGGTCGCCGAGGCCGGGGCCGCCGGGGCCGGGGCCGCCGGGGCCGGGGCCGCCGGGGCCGGGGCCGGGGTCGCCGGGGCCGAGGTCCGGGTCAAGGTCGGGTACGACAGCACTGGCATCCGGCAGCTGAATCCCGAGTTCGCCGACGTGGCCTCGGTCGCAGCTACGTACGGTCTGCCCGAGCGTGAGGTGCTGGCCCTGGCACAAGCAGCAGCCCGCGATGCCGGCCTCGTCCTGGGCGCCCCGCCACCGGACTGAGCCCCGATCCCACCCACCTCAAATCCCGCGCCCAATTCCGACTTCGCACCATTTCGGACTACTGCGCACCCCGTCTACCTGGTGCGCAGTCGCATCAGCTGGTGCGAAGTGGATGAGGGCCCTCTTCGTCCTGACAGATCCAGACGGCGTGCTCATCGGCGCCAACTCGCGAGAAGGAGCTGCGCCAGCGTTGGTGGCCCCGCGGCGCGAAAACGTACCCCGCGCACGCCCGGCCGCCGAATGTTCATGGCCCGCCGACGCAAGCCGTACGCCAGGCACGCCCACCCTCCGACAATCGTCCGTGGCCCGCCGGCGCGAGCCGTACGCCGCACACGCCCAACCGACAATCGTTCGTGGCCCCGCGGCGCCAGACGTACCCCGCACACGCCCAACCGACAATCGTCCGTGGCCCGTCGGCGCCAGACGTACGCCACGCACGCCCACCACCGGCAATCGTCCGTGGCCCCGCGGCGCAAGACTTACGCGGAGCACGCTCGATTCGGCGCCCTGATCGACTTCGCACCCATTTGGTCGACTGCGCACCCCGTCTACTTGGTGCGGAGTCGCAGCAGCTGGTGCGGAGTCGGAGTTGGGGACGGCGGACGCGCGTGACACGAGCCAGTCGCACCTTCAGACACCCAGCCGCACCTTGGAGACACGAGCCAGTCGCACCTTCAGACACACGGAACCAGTGACACCTCGGGAACGTTGATAGGGGCAGAGAAGAGAGGACCATCGTTCGTGGACACCATCGTGGTAGGCATCGTCGCCGTCGTGATCGGAGCGCTGCTGTGCTTCCGTGGTTATGTGACGATGCGGTTGATCATCAGCTTGTTCGGCGCCTTCGTCGGGTTCCTGTTGGGCGCCGGGCTGGTGTCAGGAGTCACGTCGAGCGCGTTCGGACAGCTCGCGATCAGCTGGTTGGTCGGCTTCGTCGGCGCGGTGATCTTCGGCGTGCTGGCGTACCTCTCCTATCAGCTGGCCGTCATCATCGGGATGGCCGGCATCGGCTTCACGATCGGTACCAGCCTGATGGCCGCCGCCGGAGTCAGTTCCGGGTTCGCCACGATTGGAGTCGGCGTGGCCGCCGGCGTGCTGCTCGCCATCTTGGCCATCAGCACCAACCTCCCCGCGGTGATCCTGGTGGTGCTCACCGCGCTGGCCGGCGCCAGCGTCACCACCACCGGTGTGATGATGATCGCCGGCTCCGTCGGCATCGGTCAGCTCACCGGGGAGGGCGTGGCCGACCCGACATCTACCGGCTGGGGCTGGCTCGCGCTCTACGCCGTGCTGGTCATCCTGGGCGTCGTCGCACAGTTCCGTGCCCTCTCCGGGCGCCGTCGCACGATGCGCCAGCAGTGGAACGCACCGATGTACGCGCCGCATCCTGCGCACTGACGCGGTTCCCGCGCCACGGGCCCGATGAGCCAGAATCCCCCCGTGACCACGATCCAGCTGGAGCTGACCGACGGCGAGTGCTGGTGGGGCGGAGCGGTCCCCGACGGCCAGGTGATGCCGTTCGGACGGCGGCCACACACTCGGAACCTGGCAACGAATGCCGGTCTGCTCGCCAACCCCGATGACGGGGCCAACCAGTCGGCACCGCTCCTGGTCTCCAACAGTGGCCGATTTGTCTGGTCCGAGCTCCCGTTCACGTTTTCCTTCGACGGCACAGGCCGGCTCGAGGTCACCGGCACCGACGTCGTTGTCGGCGCCGGTGGAGACTCGGTGGCCGATGCCTATCGCGCCGTGTCGCGGGCCTTCTTCCCGCCGGCCGGAACGACGCCGGCAGAGGTGATGTTCACCAGCCCGCAGTACAACACGTGGATGGAGATGCCGTACCGGCCAACCCAGGACGCGGTGCTCGTGTACGCCCGGGGCATCCTCGATGCCGGCTTTCCACCGGGGTTGTTGATGATCGACGACCGCTGGTCTCGTGACTATGGAACCTGGGAGTTCGATACCGCCCAGTTCCCCGACCCGCGGGCCATGGTGGATCAGCTGCACGAATGGGGCTTCCCGGTGATGCTCTGGCTGGTCCCCTTCCTCAGCCCGGACAGCGCGAACTTCCGGCTCGCCCGGAAGGCGGGGTGGCTGATCTGCGGCGCGGACGGCGAGCCGGTGATCAGGAAGTGGTGGAACGGCTACAGCGCAGCGCCCGACCTCACCGACCCGGCCGCTTTGGACTGGCTACGCGGTGAGCTGCGGCGGCTGCAGGACGACTTCGGTGTCGACGGGTTCAAATTCGACGCCGGCGATCTGCGCGACTACCGGCTCGACGACCGGACAGTGGCCGGCAGCGGTCCGACCGGTCAGTGCGAGGCCTGGGCGAGGTTCGCCGCGGAGTTCGACTACAACGAGCTGCGGGCCTGCTGGAAGCTGGGCGGCCAGCCACTCGCCCAACGGTTGCACGACAAGCCGTGCCGGTGGGGGCCTGGCGGGCTGGGATCGCTCATCCCCGAGTCGATCGCGCAGGGACTGATCGGCGACGTGTTCAACTGCCCGGACATGATCGGCGGCGGGGATGTCGCCTATGTCCTCGACGGCGCGCCGGTCGATCAGGAGCTGTTCGTCCGGTTCGCCCAGTGCGCGGCGCTCTTCCCGATGATGCAGTTCTCGATGGCACCGTGGCGGGTTCTCGACAACGAGCACTTCGCCGCGGTGAAGGCTGCCGTTGAGCTGCGCCAGTCCCTGCTGCCGGAGATCATGGCGCTGGTTGCCCACGCCGCCCGAACCGGCGAGCCGATCCTGCGGCCGCTCGCCTATCACCACCGCGGGTACGAGCGGGTGCACGATCAGTTCCTGCTCGGCGAGGATCTACTGGTCGCGCCGGTGCTGGAGCCGGCGGCGACCTCGCGTACGGTCCTCGTTCCGCCGGGACGCTGGACCGATCCGGCCGGCTCGGTGGTCGAAGGGCCGACCGAGATCACCATCCCGGTCAACCTCCGGTCCGTGCCCTGGTGGCGCCGCCTCGAACCCTGAAATGTTGCTCGATCTTGTCGGCGTCGCTCTATCTACAGATCGAGCAAGACCGACAAGATCGAGCAGATCCGCCAAGTCAGTGGGCGTCGGGTGCCGGCTCCTCCTGCAGACCACGGTTGGCGGTCTCCGGGGCGTACTTCTGTGACACCAGCGCACCGAGCACCAACAGGCACAGGGTGCCGATCATGACCACCTGAACGCCGTACGACGCCAGCACCAGCGGCAGCACGAAGGTGCCGAACGCAGCCCCGATCCGGCTCATCGCCGCCGCCATCCCAACACCTGCGGCCCTCAGCGAGGTCGGAAAGAGCTCACTCGGATAGACGAACTGCAGGTTCCCGGCAATCGCCTCGATGAAGGCATAGATGCACAGGCAGGTGATGACCACGGCGGCGCTCGGGTCCGGCAGCACCACCAAGGCGAGGATCGAGATCGCCATCAGCCAGAAGGTGGAGACCAGCATCTTCCGGCGGCTGATCAGGTTGATCAAGAACATGCCCACCACGCCGCCGACGGCGAAGAAGATGTTCTGAATCAGCGTCGGTCCGAGGCCGCCTGCCAAGCCGAGCGCCACGAACAGTGCCGGCAGGAAGGTGAAGATCGCCGTCTGCGGAGTCGCCTGGGCGATCCAGAAGAAGCCGGCGAACAGGGTACGGGAGCGCCACTGCTTGCTGAACAGGATCCGGGTCGCTTCCCAGGTGCTCCGCTTGTGTCCTTGCTCGTGGCCGACCGTGGCGATCAGGTCATGGATACCGGCCTCGGGGTTGATGTACTTCTTCACGATCGCGTCGGCCTCGGCGTCGCGACCTTGTCGCACCAGCCAGCGCGGCGATTCGGGCGCACCCAAACGCAGCAGCATGACGAGGGCCGTCGGCACCGCGCTGGTGACCAGGATCCATTTCCAGGCACCCGGACCCATGTCGCGCATGAAGTATCCGACGATGACGGAGGCGAGGAAGCCGATCCGCCAGATCTCGGCCAGGCTGCCCAGCAACGGGCCGCGCAACCGCTTCGGCAGCATCTCCGACAGGTAGGTGGGGGCGACGGCGTAGTCGATACCGATAGCGATGCCCAGGATGAGTCGCATCACGAAGAGCTGCGACGGACTCTGCACGAAGAACTGGGCGAGCGCGGCCGCCAGGAACAGGATCAGGTCGGCGGTGTAGAGACGCTTCCGGCCGATCCGGTCCGCCAACGGGCCGATGAAGGCGCTGCCGATGAAGAGCCCGAAGAGGGCGGCCGAGCCCACCAGGCCGGCATAGAACGGAGTCATCCCGAAGTCCGGCGGTATCACCGCGAGTGCCACCGTCAGCACGCCCAGCGTGTAGCCGTCGATGAACTTCCCACCGCCGGTGAACAACGCCAGTCGATAGTGGAAGCCGGTCGCCGGTGCGGTGTCGATCGTGTAGCGGTCGATTGTCTCGGGCTCCTGGGACGGCATCGCAGACCCCTCCTCTCTGAATCCCCTGTGCGGGGGTCGCAGGCTCAGGGTCCTCGGTCTGCGTGCGCGCATTCTTGCGCCCTCGCGAAGAACGGGCAAGCAGCCGCGCTGGCCGACGGCTAGGCCGGAGGAAGCTAGAAGACCGTCGTCTCGAGCGTGGCGACCGCCGCATCGCCGAAGCGGGACAACGCCAAGCGGGAGAGATCCATCCCGGGATCGCCGTCCACGAACCAACTGGCCAGAGCCTCACCGACCGCGGGAGCCTGCATGAAGCCGTGGCCGGAGAATCCGGCCACGACCCAGAGTCCTGGTCGTGACTCGATCGGGCCCACGATGGCGTGGTCGTCGGGCGTCATTTCCCGCAGGCCTGCCCAGGCGTTGGTGATCTCCAGATCCTCCAGCGCCGGGAATCGGCCGGCGATCGCTTCAGCCAGCGAGGTGACGCGTGACCAGTCGACGGTCGCCGCCTCGCTGCTGGCCGTCTCCCGGTCGTTGCCGCCGATCACCGCCGTACCGCCGGTGGCCTCCGGATGGACGTAGGCACCGGTGGCCATGTCCACGGTCAACGGGTAGCCCGGGTCGATCGCCGCCAACGGTGCGGTCGCGAACGCCTGCCGCGAGTGCGGGGAGACGGGAATGTGTACGCCGCACAGCCGGCCGACCTGCCGCGCCTGCGGGCCGGCCGCAATGATCACCCGTTCCGCCTCGATCGATCCCTCGGAGGTCTCGACTGCCCGAATCGCCCCATCCGAGGTGCAGGTCAGACCGACAACCTCGGTCTGTTGGCGGATCTCCGCACCTTGAGCCCGGGCCGCGCGCAGCAGACCGGCCACCGCGTCCGCCGGTGAGGCGGAGCCATCCTCCGGGGTATAGGTCCCGCCCACCAGGTCGTCCACCTCGGTCGGCGGGAACACCTCGGCGATCTCATCGGGACGCAACTCGCGTACGTCGACACCCAGCTCGCGCTGCATGGCGGCGTTACGGCGGAAGACCTCGTACTGAGCCTCGTTGTCGATCAGGAAGAGATAGCCGTGCTGCCGGAAGTCGAGCGGCGAGCCGGTGCGCTCCTCGAAGGTCTGCCAGAAAGGGATGGATCGACGGGAGAGCTCGACATTCACCCGGGAGGAGAACTGCTGCCGAATCCCGCCGGTGGCGCGGGCCGTGGCCCCGTCACCGGGATGGTTGCGCTCTACGACGGTCACGTCGCGATAGCCCCGCAGCGTCAAGTGGTAAGCGATGGAGAGCCCGATCACCCCGCCCCCGACGATGACCACACGGCCGCCATCCAGCAGTTCCATCACCCGTCTCCTTCCCCACGCGGACGTACCCGTCCGATCCTCGCATTCCCCGAAAGCTCCTGACTTATCCAGGGAGTGGGCGGCGGCTCGTTCAACTGCGGTCCTGCCGCTCGGGTGTCCGTGCCGAGCGATCTGCCGATCTGCTTCATCATGTGCAGGACGACGGCTCGGTCGGCGACCCGGGCACCCTCCAACGCCTTGCCGAGCGCAAGCTCGAACCGGTTCACATCCGCGAGCGTACGAAGCCAGACGGCCAGGATCAGGTTGTATCGACTGGCGCAGACCGCGGCCAGTCGGACCTCCGGGACGGCCACGATGCGTGCCCGCGCCGACTCGATCGTCCGAGCCGGTGCCTCCACGAAATACCAGGCGTAGACCGGCCAGCCCGATGCCGCACGCGCCACGTCCGTACGCAGCCGCAAGATCCCGCGCGACCGCAGGACGGCGATGGCATCGCTGATTCGCTGCGGCGTGAATCCGCTGGCGGCAGCGATCGCGGCCACGGACGCCCGCCCGTCCATCCAGACCTCGCGGGCGATGGCTGCCGCGAGATCGTCAGGAATCGTTCGGGCGGCGCGGGCCCGGGGCAGCCTGGGCGGCGGAATCCGCTCTACCTCGGCTGGACTCAGCGCCCGCAGCCGCCAATGAGAGCCATCCGAAAGGAGTTCGCTGACCAGATGGGTCCGGACGGCCCCCAGTCCTTTGAGATCGGGACCGGTCACGAAGTCAGCCAGCGAACGGATATCCGGTGCGATGACGATCAGCAGGAGATCCCGTGAACCTGAGCAGACGTCGATCACGAACACGCCGGGATTCTGCTGGAGCCGGGCAGCGACTTCGCGGGTGACGTGCCGGTCGAAGTCCAACTCCACGATGGCGTACTGGGCCGGTTCCAGATAGCCCGTGGTCCACGCGATACCTTCGGCGTGCAGCCGCGCCCAGCGTCGTGCCAAGGTCGCGGAATCAGCCCCCACGATCGGAGCGAGGTCGGACCAGCTCGCCCGTGGCTCCACCTGCAACGCGTGCACCAGCCGCGCATCGAGCTCGTCGAGTTCCATCGAGTCCCCCGCCTCTTCAACCCCGGACGGCGCATATCTTGGCAGCTCTGATACAAATTCCGCAGATTTCCAGCAATGTAGCACGCCGGTAACACCCGGCAGTACAGAATCCTGCCGCCGAACCAAAGGATCCCTCCGTGACCAATTCCATCGCAGCATCGGCCCCAACGGCACCGCCGAAGACTCAGCTGCTCAAGGATCAAGCCGCCGCCGAAGTCGAGCGTCGCAAGCCCCAACTGCTCGAACTGAGCCGCGAGATTCATGCGAATCCAGAACTCTCCTGGCAGGAGTTCAAGGCGTCCGCGCGGATCGCGGACATCATGCGGGACGCCGGATTCGCCACCGAGTTGGGTGCCTACGGCATCGAGACCGCTGTCGAGGCCACCTTCGGCGAAGGCGATCTCACCGTCGCGGTCTGTGCCGAGTACGACGCGCTGCCCGGCATAGGGCACGGCTGCGGGCACAACGTGATCGCGACCGCCGGCGTGGGCGCGGCTCTTGCCCTGGCGTCGGTCGCTGACGAGGCCGGACTGCGAGTGAAGCTGCTGGGAACGCCCGCCGAGGAGCATGGCGGCGGCAAGGTGGCGATGTTGTTGGCCGGCGCCTGGGAGGACGTCGACTTCTCCTTGATGGTGCACGGCATGACCGGCGAGGACGGCAGTGCCTCGGGCTTCCATTCGACCGCCGTCGACCGGTTCGAGGTCATCTTCCACGGCCTGACCGCGCACGCGGCCGCCATGCCGGACCAGGGCATCAACGCTGCGGCGGCCGCGACGCTCGCCCTCACTGCCATCGGCCTGTTGCGCCAGCACGTGCCCAAGGAAACCAACATGAACGCGTTCGTCTCCCTCGGCGGCGAGGCGACGAACGTGATCCCGGACAAGACCGTCGTCCAGGTGGAACTGCGAGCGTACGACATCGACATCTGGCGCTCGTTGAAGAAGCGCGTGCTCGCCTGCTTCGAGGGTGCGGCGATCGCCACCGGGTGCACCTGGGAGTGGGCGCCCACCGAACATCCGTACGCCCCAGTCGCGCCCGATCCGGCCCTGGCCGACTTCTGGGATCGCAACCTGGTCGCACGCGGCCGAACGATCACCCCCCAGGCCTCCGCCGCCGGGGGGTCCACCGACATGGGCAACGTCTCGCAGGTGCTGCCGGCGATTCATCCGCTGATCGCCTTCCTGGGCGAGACGGGTCCGGCCCACAACCCCAATTTCACGATCTCCGCCGCCACACCGGCGGCGGACGATGCCGCGATCGACGGCGCCGTGCTGCTCGCGTGGACCAGTCTCGACGCGGCTCTGGATCCAGAAGTCCGCGCCGATCTGCAGCGGCGACGCGCCGAACGCCCCGCGGGGGCGACGCAAGTGACTCTCGAAGCCTGATCACGACCACCTCAGGAGCCCGAATGCCCAGCGAACCCAGCGTCGACACGTCAGCCGCAGATCCGGCCGGGAGCAAAGCCGGCACCGTCGTCATGACACTTCGCGACCGGAAACTGTGGGCGATCCTCGGTCTCACTCTGGTGATCGCGAGCATCGCCCAGGCCATCGGGCCGCTGGTGATCCCGATCGGCGTCGCCTCGGTGACGTTGCTGCCGATGATCTGGGGCCTCCTCATGTCGGGCTTCATCTCCGGCCAGCCGTGGCGCCCGCTCGCCCTCGACATGCAGGAGGCGGCGACCTCCATCATGGGCGTGGCCGTGCTGTTCCTCGGCGCCCGGCTCTCCTTCGAGATCGGCCCCAACGTCGGCTTGCTGCTCGATGCCGGCCCGGCACTGCTGCTGCAGGAGGTCGGTCACCTGCTTGGCACCCTGGTGCTGGCTCTGCCACTGGCGGTCCTCCTCAGGATGGGTCCGGCCACCGTCGGCGCCACCTTCTCGATCGACCGGGAGGGTTCGTTCGCCATGGTCAGCGAGCGGTACGGCGCGGACTCGCCGCAGTATCGGGGCGTGTTGTCGATGTATGTCTTCGGCACCATCTTCGGCGCGATCATCGTCAGCCTGATCGCCTCCCTGACCATCTCCTTGGACATCTTCGACCCGTTGGCCCTGGCGATGGGCGCCGGCGTCGGCTCGGGTTCGATGATGGCGGCCGCTGCCTCGGTGATCGTCGCCGCGTACCCGGAGATGCAGCAGCAGGTGCTGGCCCTGTCGGCTGCCTCGAACCTGATCACCAGTGTGCTGGGACTCTACGTCGGTGTCTGGGTGGCGCTGCCGCTGGCTGACCGGATGTACCGGTCGCTCTCCAAGCGCTGGAAGCAGCCGGAGGAGAAGCGCGGAGACGCGGCGGCGATGAAGTCGGCCGTCAGCAGCCTGCTGGAGATGAAGACGACCGTGCCGTTGGCCACCTCCCTCGTGGTCTTCAGCGTGACGGGCCTGGTCGTGGCGGTGATCGCCAAGAAGAGCTTCTCCTTTGACATGGTCTTGACCTTCGTCGTGCTGTCCCTGCTGGTCGCACTCAGCATCGCCCTCAGCAAGCTGACCCGACACAAGGTGCCGGCCATTGTCACCGCCATGACGCTCGGCGCCCTGGCCACCACACCGATCTCACCCTTCGCCGGCTGGCTGACCCATATCGCCGAGAGCGTGCCCTTCCTGTCGATCATCACCGGCATGCTGACCATCGCCGGGCTCGGGATCGGCAAGGACCTGCCGCTGCTGAAGGGCATCGGCTGGCGGATCATCCCCACCGGCATCGTCGCCATCGCCGCCTCGTTCATCCTGGCCACCGTGATCGCCGAGTTCGCCCTCGGAGCCTGGGGAGTCTGAGTTCAGCGGCCGTGCTGGAGAGCCGAGGCGGTGGGGATAGCTCCGGACACCACGACCCGTAGCAGGGGGCGAGGGTCGGTGGTGTCGTGGCGGGCGATGCGGTGCAGGATGATGCCCTCGCCACAGGCCATCAGAGCGAGAGCGGCCGAGAACGGGTCCGTGGCACCCAGGCGCGCCATCACAGCCATCACCGACCGCTCCATCACCGTGCGGGTCCGGGATACGGCGGCCTGGATCTCGGGGTTGTGATTGGCCTCCATGAACAGCGTCAGCCGTGCCGCGGTCACGACCCGATGCGGGCCGGTGAGCACCTCGATCCCGACGGCCAGGCTCTCGACCAGTTCCGCGGCGCTGCGGGGGGCCGTCGCGATGTCGTCGGCGCTGGCCAAGTCGTGCTCAGCGATCCAGTCGTTGACACCGCTCAGCAACTGGGCCCGAGTGCGGAAGTAGTTGGAGGTCGAACCCTTCGGTAGGCCCGCCTGCTTGTCCACCCGTGCGTGGGTCAGCGACCGCAGACCCTCGGTGCCGAGCAGTTCGACCGCAGCCTCCAGGACCTGGATCTTGGTTGGCGTCACGCTAGGAAACTATAGATGGACTAGCCACTACGAACTTAGTTGCAACACACTACAGACATAGTAGAATCGTGCGTATGGTCAGCGCGATTGCCTTGGTCGCCGGAGTGTCGGCGGTCATTGCCGGCTCCCTCCTGTTGAGGACCTGGATCCGTCACGGCGGAGCCTCCGGCACCACACACTTCAAACGTGTCCAGATCCTGGGCCATGCGTCTGTGGGGATCCTCGGCGTGATTCTGCTGATCGTTCATCTCGCAGCCATCCAGGATCCGCGTTGGGGCTGGACCACAGTGGTGGTGCTCTTCACGGCCAGCGCACTCGGGGCGACGATGTACCTGCCCTGGTGGCGACGGGGCCGCAAGGGGCTGTACGGGGACAACGACCCGGCCGGCTTCTATCCCGCCGAAGATCACTTCCCGATGCGCACGGTGCTGATCCACGGCGGCTTCGCCGATCTGACCTGGATCCTGCTGATCATCGCCCTCCTCGTGACGTGAAGCCGGCGAAAAGAGGGAGTCAGGTTCGGCACACGGAATCGCTTCGAGCCGCCTTGATGAGGAACCCGGCGACGACAAGGAGCCAGACGCACCACAAGACGTAGCCAGCGAAGTTGGTCAGGCTGGCGCCGGACACGACCGGGATTATCACCCCGGTGGCGATCAAGGTGGCGGCCACTCCGCCGAGCACCACGAGCCAGCGAGGCAGCAACCGCCGGTCGAAGGCGATGACCACCAGCACGGTGAACGCTGCGGTCAGGGCGTAGCCGACGGTCTCACCGATGGCCGTGTCGAGCAGTCGGTGCCAGAACAGGAAGGCCGATTCGGACGCCGCTTGGCTGCCCGGGTCGAGGGCTTGCTCGCTGATCCCTGGCACGATGGTGATCCAGCGCTGCAGGCCCGCCACTTGGACGACAGCCGCGGCGATGCCGAGCCCGGTGATCCAGCGGCCGAGGATCCCACCCCGCAACCGTCCGAGCCAGCTCCCGGCCGGCGCCATCAGAGCGGCACTGAGCGTGAGGACCGCGAACCAGCCCATCACGGCGGCCTGACGATCGCGGAACCGGTTCAAGATCACCTCGACCGGCTCGTGCAGGATCTGCGGATAGCTGAAGATCGATCCGAGGGCGGTGAAGCCGGCGATGGCAAGGACGGCGGCCGTCGCCAAGGCCGCTGCGGCCAGACGTGCGAGGCGCCGACGACTGCGGTTCGTGAGCTGCTGGTCCGTCGTCTCCGTTGTGATGATCATGGTCGATTCCTTTCTCGTTGCGCAGTGATGGATGGGCGATCTCCTGGCGGAGTCGGTTGCGGCTGACTGGCCGCGGCGGATCGGAACCAGGCCAGGGTTGTCGCGAGTGCCTCGCTCTGCGGGGTGGCCAGGTCGCCGAACGCCGTACGGAACTTGTCATCGTCGACGAGCCACGGCTGGCTGAACTGGTACAGGGTGTGCCGATATTCACGCAGTGCCGGTTGCACGGTCCCGATCAGCCGGAGACGCCACTCGCCGACCGACCTGATCCTCGGGCGGTGGCCGGCCAGCCGGTACACCTCGGCGACGACCTCACGGGTCGTCCGGGTTTGCCCGATGGGAAGGTGCCAGACCTTGCCCACAGCGTCGGGTGCGGTTCCGAGCGCGAGCAGGGCCCGGGCCACGTCCGGGGTGTAGGAGTAGCTGTGCAATCGGTCCGGGTTGCCCATGAGCCAGCAGGCACGTCCAACCGACGCGGCCTCGAAGACGCCGGCACCCAGCGCGGACTGTGTCGTACCGGGACCGAAGTAGTCCGACGCCCGCCCAATGGCAACCTGGATCCGGCCGTTTCGATGGGCGGACAGCAGTTCCTCGGTCATCGCCACCCGTACCGCGGCCTTCGTGGAACTGGGCGACACTCGGGTCGTCTCCCGCAGAACGCCGTCGGCGGGTGGTGCGTAGCCGTACAGGTTGTCGAGTACGACGAGCCGGGCTCCGCTGGCCTGTGCGCCGGCGACCACTCCACGCTGCAACGGCGGGAACTCCTCGGCCCAGTGCTCGTACCGGGTGGCGTTGAGGCAGAAGTAGACGACATCAGCGCCTCGGGTCACCTTCGTCGTGAATTCCGGGTCGGTGGCGTCGCCGGCGACGGCGGTGGCCCCGGGGACCGGACTGTGGCCGCTGCGGTTGACGCCGATCGCATCGTGGCCGACGCGAACGAGCTGATCGAGCAGGTGCCGTCCGACCTGGCCGGTTCCGAAGACCACCTGCCGCGACATCAGCGGACCCGCGCGATCTGCTCACGCCGCCACAGCGCCACCGGGAGGAGAGCGGTCAGGATCGTCACGGTCACCGCACCTGCAGAGCCGAACACGGTCCAGCGCAGACCGACCTCGACCCCGATCGACGTCGTCACCGCCCAGCCGAGTCCCCAGGCGAGACCGACCAGCACCGGCCAACCGAGCGCGAGACGACCGATCATCCGGGCGACCAGTCCGGCCTGGGCCGCGCCGACAAACACACCGCTGAGCAAGCCCAGGACGATCAAGCTCGACAGGTCAGTGCTGAACCCGGTCGCTACCCCGGCGACTGGAAGACCGACACCGAAGGCCATCGCGGTGACGGCTGACCAGGTCAGCAGCCGCCGACGGCCTAGTCCGAGCCCCAGGCCCTGGGCCAGCCCCAGCACCGCGCCGGCGATCGGGCCGCCACCGAGTGCGGTGAGTGGACCGTTCACGGGCCCGACCAGCGTCATCGCGGCGAGCCCGCCCAACGGGAAACCGACGAAGGAGATCAGCCAGCGGCCGAGGGCCCGGGGAAGGGAGCGGCGGTGTGGTGGTGCTGGTGCGTGGGTCATCGGCGGGGTGACAGGCATGACAGGGTCCTCTCGGGTCGGGTGGTTGATCACGATCGGCCGGCGATCCAACTCGCGAGCAGGTCGTCGGGGAACATGAGCAGGTGTTCGCGGACCAGGACGTCGAAGAGGTCCTGCTGCCCGCCGATTCGGGCCGCGGCAAGGGCGACCAGCTGCCGGTCCCGGGTCGTCCGGGCCAGCGGTCGAGCCGTCGAGAGCATCATGGAATCTCTGCTCAGCAACGCGGCCGCGACGATCACCGAAGGATCGCTCGAGGTCGACGCCGCTCGCGCAACCGCGTTCGGAACGTCCGGACGGCCGCTCAGCAGCAGCCGGAGCAGATCATCGGAGAGTTCGGGCCCGGTCGCCGGGGTGCTCATGACCGAGTTGGATTGTCGCGCTCCGCGCTCCGCGGTCATGAGTTCCGCGAGATCCCGCTCGCTCGTCGCGATTCCGTGCGACGGCTCTGTCTCATCTGCTCGCGTTGCGCGCGGGCAGGTCGCACAGAATCACTCCTGCACTCCCGAGAGGCTCTACTCATGACCTGAAGGCTGTCCGACTGCGCTGACGGATCGCTGACGCGTCCTGACAGCGCCGTGGCCGCGGCTTTACGCTCAGTAGGTGCTCACGGTCGGGGTGCTTGGGCCACTCGAGGTGCAGCGAGACGGCCAACGGGTGCCGGTGCCGACGGGTAAACCCGCCGAGCTGCTCGCCCGACTCGCCGTCGACGTCGGCCGCAGTGTCAGGGTCGAGGTCCTGCTGGACGACCTGTGGAGCGAGCCGACCGCCCGGAACACCTTGCAGTCCAAGGTGTCCATGCTGCGTCGGGCTCTCGGACGCGACCTCATACGGGCCTCGGATGACGGCTATCTGCTCGACCTCCCGCCCGACGCGGTTGACGCCACTGTGGCGACCAGACTCGCCCAACAAAGCACGGCGGCCAGGCACTCCGGAGAGCTCGCACGATGCCTCGACCAAGCCGGCGAAGGCCTCCGTTGGTTCCGAGGGGAGCCACTGGTCGATGCCGGCTTGTGGGCGGCTCCATACCGCAGCCGGTTGAAGGAGGTGCGGTTGCAGCTCATGGAGGACCTCGTTGCCGCTCGGGTCGGACTCGGCGCCGGCTCCGAGCTGGTGGGCGAGCTGCAGGACCTGACCCGCTCGTACCCGTTGCGGGAGGGGTTCTGGGCGGCGTTGATCATTGCGCTCTACCGGGCCGGTCGACAGGCAGAGGCCTTGACGGCGTACCAGCAGGTGCGCCGGCTGCTGATCGACGAGCTCGGTGTGGAACCGGGTCCAGAGCTCCAGTCCATCCACAAGGATCTGCTGCAGCAACGGGTGAGTCGCGCGGCGGACACCGACGTACGCCGGGGCCGACCGGGAAATCTGACGCTCCCCGTCGGCCTCACGGTCGGACGGGGCGAGGACATCACAGCCGTGCTCGAGGCGATGCACTCCAGCCGGCTGGTCAGCGTGCTCGGTGCGGCCGGTGTCGGGAAGACCCGGCTCGCGATGTTGGTGACCGATCAGGTGCGCCATGCCGCCGGCGGCGTGTGGTTCGTCCGGCTCGACGGTGCCGACGGCACGGTGCCGCTGTGGCAGCTGGTGGCCGAGACGTTGCACGTACGGGTCGAGCGAGGGGCCCTGAGAGATCGACTCAACGGCGCAGACACCGTGCTGGTGATCGACAACTGCGAGCACCTGGTCGCGCCGGCTGCGGCTCTGGTCGAGTCCCTGCTCGCCGAAGCGCCAGGGCTGCGTGTGCTGGCGACCAGTCAGGTGCCGCTCGGTCTCGCGACGGAGGTACGGCATCAGCTCGCGCCGCTCAGCCACGACGATTCCGTTGCCCTGTTCACGGCCCGGGCCGGCCAGACCCGCCGACAGTTCGCCATCGATGCCCAGGTCGAGGGGGCGGTCGACCTGGTGTGCCGTCGACTGGACGGGCTCCCACTGGCCATCGAACTGGCGGCGGCCCGGGTCCGCTCGCTGTCGGTGCACGAGATCGCCCGCCGACTCGACGACCGGTTCGCCCTGCTCACGGACCCGACCAGCGCCCGGTCCGACCGGCACCGCACCCTGGCCGGCGCGATCGGCTGGAGCTACGACCTGTTGTTCCCCGACGACCAGCGGGCTCTCTGGGCGCTGGCGTGCTTCGCCGGCGGCGCCTCGCTGGACGGCATCCTCGCGGTCCTTGCCGCGCTCGATGTCCCGGCTATCGCTGCGGTCGACAGCATCGCCCGGCTGGTGGACCGCTCCTTGCTCACCATCGATGAGCTGCCGGGCGGCAACGTCCGCTACCGACTGCTGGACAGCATCCGCGTGTTCACGCTCGATCGGCTGGCGGAGTCGAGGCTCGCGCACCAGGCAGCAGCTGGCTGGGCCGAGTGGTACGCCACCCTCGGCCGATGGTGTGAAGAACACGTACGCACGCGGGGTCAGCTGGAGGTCCTGACCGTCGTGCGCGTCGAACGCCCCAACATCGACGCCGTCCTCGGCTGGTGCGCCGAGCACCGACCGGAGCTCGGGCTGCAGATTGCCGACGACTTCGGCTGGGCCTGGGTGGTACTGGGTGAGGGAACCGCAGCCGCCGCACGGATCCGTGCCACGCAGCACGAGGACGCAGCCGATGAGGACCGGTTCCGTGGCCACCTGCTCGCCGCCTGGTTGGAAGCGTCGGCGGGGAACGTCGCCATCGCGGCCGACGACCTCACACAGGCCAGGACGCTCCTCGAGCCGGATCCCGACGAACGCCTGCAGGCCCAGCTCGCGCAGCACGAGGCCTTCGTCGCCATCCAGCAGGGAGATGCGGAGCACACGGTCGCGGCAGCGTCATCGGCGGCCGCGGTCGCTCGTCGGCACGGGTCGGATTGGGACCTCGCCTGCAGCCTGCTGCTCGGCGCGTACGGCTCGATCATGCGCGGCGACCTCGACAAGGCGCGGACGGACTGCGAAGAGGCGATGATGTTGCTGGCCCCGATTGGCGATCCCTGGGGACTCGTACACGGACAGGCGATCCGTGCCGCCATCGCACAGGCCGAGCACCGCTTCGACGATGCGGCACGGGCCCTCCTGGATGCGGCGGACACGGCACGGACCAGTGGTTTCGCCGGCCAAGCGGCGCTCCATCGCGCCAACCTCGCCCGTGTCCAGCACCGTGCGGGCCTCGATGAAGCGCCGACCACGTACAAGCAGGCGATCGACGAGGCGGTGGCTGTCGGCGACGGCCGGCTCGCGGCTTCAACCCGGTTGCAACTGGCTCGATGGCACCGCAGCCGAGGCGCCGACGGCGTCGCTCTCGAACTCCTGGAGCAGAACCAACGCTGGTACCTGGCCGCCGGCGGCGGTGACTACGCCCTGCTCAACGAGGCACTCGCGGCTGCCATCCGGTCCGACATCGGGGAGTTGCGCGCAGTTCTTGCCCGCGGCCGAGCGCAAGGCAACGCCGAGGTCGTCGTGCACTGCCTCGACGCCCTCGCCCGGCTCGCAGCAACCTCCGGCGATCCCGCCGAAGCGAGTGTCTTGCTCACCGAGGCCGACGCCGTCGCCGCCCGGGTCGCGTACCTGCTCGACCCCGTCGACAGGACCGACGCAGTCCAGGCGTGGCTCAAGCTCGGAACGACCGGCTGACGCCTCGGCCATTGTGCTGTGGTTCGTGGTGGAGCGGATGACGGGAATCGAACCCGCATTCTCAGCTTGGGAAGCTGATGTTCTGCCATTGAACTACATCCGCATGCGCCCCCAACATGGGCGAGCCCGGGGACGCGCGGAGCAGTCTAGCCGATCCCGGCGGGCGCAAGTCCCACCCGCGCTTCAGCCGCTGGCGAGCCGATCGAGCAGCCACCCCGGCCCGACCACCGTCGCACCCAGGTGCTGCACCCGGGCGGCAAGTCCCCGGTCTGCCGTCACGACGACCACCGTCCCACCGGTCAGAGCCAGTCTGACCTCGTCGACGATCGTGTCGTCGCCCTCACCCGGAGCGTGTACGACCTCGAGCGAGCCTGTCACGCCCTCCGGCACACCGGCTCGGGCACGGCCCTCGAGAACCAAGATGACACGGGATGCTCCCTGGGGCTCCTCGTCGAGGTACTGCTGCAGCTGCCCGTGCAGACGGGCCGCGGCGCCTGGACGGTCACGCCACCAGCCGTCCGGTCGAGAACCGACCACATTCGCCCCATCGACCACCAGCACCTGCGCGTTCACGCGATCCGCCTGCTCACCACACCAGTCGACCACAGGCGGCGGCAGGTCGACGCTCAGTAGTGAACGAGTGAGGTGTGGCGAGACCGTGTCGCGGATCATCGACATCGAAGAACTCCGCACGTGCCGCACGGATGGGACGCCGGCCTGTTCTACGACGAGTCCACGTCGACCCTGCGGCGATCTGTTCACCGCGGTCGGCCCCAGCCCTGCCCTGACCGAACACGAGGTCGCCCACTGGCCGTCCACCGAGCGGGACATTGGGGCCGTGAGTCATACGATCACTGACATGTCCTCCTTCTCTCTTGGCCAGGTGGTCGTCGACTGCGCTGACGCCGAAAGGCTCGCCACGTTCTGGTCCCAGCTCCTCGATCTGCCGGTGGCCGAGGGGGCCAACCAGTTCTGGGCGATGGTCCCCGCGCCGGCCGACAAGAGCCTGCCGGCGTTGATGTTCCTCGCCGTGGAGAAACCGACACCGGGGAAGAACCGGTGGCACCTCGACCTGTTCGCCGCCGACCCGGAGGCGACAATCGAGCGAGCCCTCCGCCTGGGCGCCACCAGACAGGGCGACTTCAACGAGTACGACACCGTCTGGACCACCCTCGCCGACCCTGACGGCAACGTGTTCGACATCGCCGCCCCACACTGAGCCTCGACCCCATCAAGTCGTCCACAACACATCCATCGGCACCGCGGCAATTCGGTCGCCGAACGCGCCGGCCGTCGTGCCGGTATGCAGAATCACCCCGGCGACGAACCGCTTACCGAGCCTGTCTCGGAGATAGGCGAGGCCCTTGGCGTCTTTGGCCTTGGGCGCGGCCGTGGACTTCACCTCGATACCTGCAACGCGCCCATCGGGAGTCTCCAGTACGAGATCGACTTCTCCGGCGGATTGCTCGCGGAAATGCCCTATCCGTGCAGTCTCCTCGCTCCAGGTGAGCTGGCGGCGGATCTCGCCGGCCACGAAACCCTCCAGCAGGCCGCCTGCAACGTGGGGATTGCCATCGGGAGAAGCTCCCTGGGCAGAGACGTTGATCAGACGAGCAGCAAGACCAGAGTCGAGCAGGGACACCTTGGGTCGAGACACGACGCGCTTCGCGAGGTTGGTCGCCCACGCCGGGACGTGCTGAGTGAGATAGAGGGTTTGCAGGAGTTCCAGGTACGGCGTGAGCGTCCGCGCCGGAATCTCGGTCTCGCGTGCCACGTCGGCAACGATGAGTTCGCCGCTGTTGCGGGCGGCGAGCACGCGCAGGATTAGCGGCAGCTCAGCGATGCGCTGAAGATTCGAGACATCGTCGGCTTCCCGGCGCACGATTCCATTGACATAGTTGTCGAGCCACAGATCGCGCCGCCTGCCAGGAGTACGCGTCAGCGCTTCCGGGTATCCCCCCGCGACAGCACGTTCGAGGTAGTCCCGACGATGCAGATCACTCCGGTGGTCGGCGAATCGCTCGCCAGTCAGGAGTCGGTCGACAAATCGCTCGGCATGTCCGGCAATCTCACCCTGGCTGAACCCGTGGAGCTCGATGCTTTCCGTTCGTCCGGCAAGGCTGTCTTCGATGGCAGGAAGTTTCAGGAGGTTGGCCGAACCGGTGACCAGGAACCGGCCGGGCCGCGTGTCTCGGTCCACGACATACTTGAGCGCCAAGATCAGCTCGGGGACACGTTGAACCTCGTCGATGGCCAGCAGCCGATCAGGGGCGGCGCTGAGGAAGCCAATCGGATCTTCGCTCGCTGCGCGGGCCGTCAATCGATCGTCGAAAGACTCCAGGCGGCCGCCCTTTGCCCCGACGATCTCCCGGACAAGGGTCGTCTTGCCGACCTGCCTTGCTCCTTGGACCACAACGATGCGAGTGTCCCCAAGAGCCTCTAGGACGCGAGGTTTGACATGGCGAGCGACCGGAGACATGTCGTCAATCTACTCTGGCCTCGCCGATCCACAGCACATTGCTCGCCGATTCGCCGATATTGTCTCGCCGATTTGCAGCACTCCGTTCGCCGATTTGCAGCAGGCTTCTGTTCCGTGTGGTCCCCCGACCCAGGGGACCACGGAAACAACTGCGCAGCCCCCGCCCGAGGATCACCCGGAATCTTCCCCCAGGTTTGCCCTGACCCACAGAGGACGCCGCGGGACGAAGTCAACTTCAGCGTACGGTGGAGCACATGTCTGACAGCGTTCCCGAGCCCACCGGCGTCGGTCCTCTCGCCGGCGGCAACCTGCGGGCCTCCGATGCCGACCGGGACCAGGTCACCGCAGTGCTCAGCACGGCGTACGCGGAGGGCCGGATCACCCGCGAGGAGCACGACGAGCGGCTGGACCAGGTGATGCGGGCGAAGACCTTCGACGACCTGGTGCCGATCACCAGCGATCTGGTCCCCCTCTCAGCCGTACCGGTCCAACCGCTCGCCACCAACCCCGTGCCCGCTCCCGTCGAGGTATCGACCACCCAGTTCCAGATCGACACCTCACGCGACTCCGGGTCCGATCAGCTGATCGCCATCTTCGGGGGCGCGAGCCGCAAGGGTCGGTGGCGGATGCCCAAGCAGTCGACGGCGATCGCGCTGTTCGGCGGCATCGACCTCGATCTGACCGAGGCCACCTTCGAGTCCACCGAGATCGAGATCACCGGCTTCTGGTGCTTCGGCGGCATGGACATCAAGGCGCCGGCCGGCATCGAGGTACGCGACCGCACCGCAGGTATCTTCGGCGGCACCGACATCAAGGGCCTGGGCGATCCGGTCCCCGGAGCGCCGGTGATCACGATCAAAGGGGTCTCCCTCTTCGGCGGGGTGTCAGTGGCTGGACCCATACCCTCGAAACGCAAGCGCAACCGCAGGAGACACGAGCTTCACTGACCATGGACGAACTCTTCGCCCCACCTGCCTACGAATGGCGCCGGCTCGCCCCCGGCTTCCTCTGGCTCCGCCGACTCACCGACGCCATCGGCTGGCTGGTCTTGTTCACCATCCCGGCTGTCCTACTGCTGATCTTCTTCCGGGAGCTGTGGTGGCTGTCGGCCTTGCTCTGGCTCGCCGCGGTGGTGATCATCGCGCTGCGCTACCACTTCCTGCGCCGATCCTGCAGATCGTGGGGATACGTCGAGCGCGAGGACGACCTCTACATCACCCACGGCGTCTGGTTCCGATCCCTGACCGCGGTGCCGTACGGACGGATGCAGTTGGTCGAGGTCGAGTCGGGACCCTTGGAACGGCTCTTCAAGCTCGCCTCGGTCACCCTGAAAACCGCGAGCCCCGGCACCGATGCACGGATCCCCGGCCTCGACCCGGTCGAGGCCGCCCGGCTCCGTGACCAGCTCACCGAGCTCGGCGAGGCACACGCATCCGGCCTATGAGCGAGACCACACCACCGACCCAGGCCCAGGCAACCGGCCGCCCGGTCAAGCAGACCGAACGCCCCCATCCACTGACTCCGCTGATCCGCGGCTGGGTGGTGCTGCTGGCGATCGTGATCGGCTTCGGTCGCGAGTTCATCCCCGACGGCTCCGGCAACGAACCCGAGTTCACCCATTGGGGGCTGCGCTGGATCCTGCTCGGGGTCGCCGGCATCATCGTCATCGCCGCCGTGGCGGGCTTCCTGTCCTGGTATTTCACCCGCTATGTCATCGATGACGAGGAATTGCGGATCGAGACCGGCGCGGTGTTCAAGAACTCCAAACGTGTCCCGTTCGAGCGGATCCAGTCGGTCGACATCATCCAACAGCTCGCAGCGCGGATCTTTGGCCTGGCAGAGTTGCGGATCGAGGTCGGCAGCGGCGACTCGACCATCAAGCTGCGCTATCTGACCCGGGCCCAGGCATCGGCGCTGCGCGACTACCTGCTCAGCCGAGCGCATGGCGATCGGGTCCGGCTCGCCGACCAGGGCACCGGCCCGGCCAACGCTTTCACCGATCTCGGCGTCGCCGATCAACCCCTGGTCACCGTCCCACCGCAGCGGCTGATCATCGGGTTCCTGCTGTCCAGTGAGTTCCTGTTCACCGCCGGCCTGCTGGTGGTCGTGTTCGCTGTCACCACAGCCTTCGGGGTGGTCGCTTTCGCCCTCGCCGGACTCATCCCGCTGGCCATCGGGGTGGTGTCCATGATCGGCAATCGGGTCATCCAGATGTTCAACTTCACCTTGGCCCAGTCGGCCAGGGGTGTACGTGTCACCCGCGGACTGACAAACCTGACCAGCCAGTCGGTGCCGGTCAACCGCATCCAGGGCGTCCGGGTCCTGCAGCCGATCCTGTGGCGGCGCCTCGGCTGGTACCGGATCGACGTCAACGTGCTGGGCTACGGCGGCGGCGAGGGCAACGACAACGACCGCACGGCCACCAGCGTGCTGCTTCCCGTCGCCGCCGCCCACGAGGTCGACCTCGCGTTGAGCCGGATCCTGCCGGGGCTCGATCTGTCCCAGGTGCAGCTGCACTCCTCGCCGAGACAGGCGCGCTGGCTGCGACCGTACGACTTCTGGACGCTCCGATATGGCGCCGACGACCGAGTGGTGATCACCGAGCACGGCTGGCTCACCCACGTCCGCAACGTGGTGCCGCATGCCAAGACCCAGTCCGTCCGACTCAGTCAGGGACCGCTGCAGCGTCGCCTCGGACTGGCCGACGTCCACCTGGACATCACCCACGGCCCGGTCACCCCGATCGCCCACCAGCTCGGCGCCGACGCTGCCCGCGAACTGACCATGTCCCAGCTCGACCGAGCCCGCCGTGCCCGGGCAGCCGATCGCGTACGGGTGCCGGTCGACCTGGCCGGTCAGTCCGTGTTGGAGCGGTTCGGGCTGACGGAGCGGGACCGGATCGGCGAAGGCGGCGAGTCCGAGGTCTATGCACTCGGCCGAGATCGGGTGCTGCGGGTCTATCGCGCCGGCCACGAGGGACCGGCCACGCTCATTCCTCAGCTGAAATCCCTGTACGCGAGCTGGGCGCACACGTCGATCGGCCTGCAGGTCCCGCAGATCCTGGACAGCGGGCAGATTGCCGGGCGCTGGTTCACCGTCGACCGCCGGATGTCCGGTGGGTCGCTGTCTGCGTGGCTGCCGACGGCCGAACCCGACGTACGACGCCAGGCGCTGCTCGACTATCTGGAGGCCACCAGCCGCATCCAGCATCTTCCCTCCCCCGTGCCCGGGCATGCCCGGTTGCTCGGGGACGATGCGCCGCAGCTGTTTCCGAATCTGGCGGACCTGCTCACCGCCCAGCTGTTCCGGATCCTGCCCAACAGCCAGCAGAGGCTGGAGGCCGACCTACCGCAGATCAGCCGGATCTGGGACCGGCTGCAGGAGTGGCTGGGCGCGCGCAAGGGTGAGCCGCGGCTCGTGCACGGCGACGTCTGCCCGCCGAACACCTATCTCACCGTGCTGCCCGACGGTCGCCCCTCGGTCACCGGCATCGGCGATTTCAGCCCGCACACTCTGAGCGCTGACCCCATGATGGACATCGCCGGCGCGATCATGTTCTGTGAGCTGGAGACGTACGACCAGGCAGCTGCCGACTGCGCCTGGCTGGCCGGTCAAGCCCGTGAGCGGTACGGCCCGCAGCTGGACGAGGCACTGGAGATGTATCGGATCTACTACGGTTTCTACTTCTCCAATGCCCATCGCTTCGACCGCCGCCTATATGACTGGTGCCTGCAGCAGCTGACCGCCTGACAACCGCCAAAGGGATCTGGATAGGCTGCGGCCCATGACCGACACCCCACCCGTAGCAGCACCCGGCCGTTCCGTGCTCGGTATCGACATCGGCGGCAGCGGCATCAAGGGAGCTCCGGTCGATCTGGCCACCGGATTGTTCGCCGCCGAACGGCTCCGCATCGACACACCAGCCAAGTCGACTCCGGCCAATGTGGCCAAGGTCGTCGCAGAGATCGTCGACCACTTCAAGGCCGAAGTGGGCGACGGACCGATCGGCATCACCATCCCGGCGGTGGTCACCCACGGGCAGACCCGCTCGGCCGCCAACATCGACCATTCCTGGATCGACGCGGAGGCGGAGCAGATCTTCGAGGATGTCCTGCAGCGCGACATCTATCTGATGAACGATGCCGACGCCGCTGGTATCGCCGAGGTGCACTACGGCGCTGCGAAGGGACATCCCGGCCTGGTGATCGTCACCACCTTGGGCACCGGCATCGGCAGCGCCATGATCCATCGCGGGGTGCTGATCCCGAACTCCGAGCTCGGTCACCTCGAGATCGATGGCTTGGACGCCGAGACCAACGCGGCCTCCAGCGCCAAGGAGCGGAATGACTGGTCCTACTCCGAGTGGGCGCCCAAGCTGCAGCGCTACTACGAGCGGCTCGAGGCGCTGTTCTGGCCGGACCTGATCGTGGTCGGCGGCGGCGTCAGCAAGAAGGCGCACAAATTCTTGCCCAAGCTGAAGCTCAAGAGCCAGATCATCCCCGCCCAACTGCTGAACACGGCCGGGATCGTCGGTGCCGCCTGGCTGGCCGCCGATCGGCTGGTACACCCCGACCCAATGGGCTGACTCTGTAGTCGTCGCTCGCTGTTCGCGACGCGCTCAAGTCTCTACCTTCCCTCGTCGACCGCAGACGAAGAGCGTGTCTGCACTCTCCTCGGTCCAGGCAGAGCCGCGCTCTGCTCTCGGCCGCTCGCGACGGGGCTCGCTCGCTGACGCTCGCTCGGGGGTTCCACGGCCGCTCACGACGGGAGGTCTACATGCGCTCCAGCGGCTCGATGCCGAGCATGTCGAGCCCGCTGGCCAGCACCTTCTTGGTCAGCGTGCACAGCGCGAGCCTGGACGCCCGGACCTCGCCATCCGATTTGAGCACCGGGCACTGCTCGTAGAACACCGACAAGGCCCCGGCCAGCTCATAGAGATAGCCACAGAGCCGGTGCGGCTGCAGCGTGTCGGCGACGTCGGCGACCACCTCGCCGAACCGGGTCAGCAGCAGCGCCAGCGTCTGCTCTGCCGGCTCGTCCAGGACGGCGATCTTCTCCTCCACGACCAGCCCCTCGGCCTCCGCGCGCCGGAGCACCTGGGCCAGCCGGGCATGCGCGTACTGCAGGTAGGGCCCGGTGTTGCCGGTGGTCTGCACCATCCGGTCGACGTCGAAGACATAGTCCTTGTTCAACCCGTTGGACAGGTCGGCGTACTTGATCGCCGCCAGCGCGATCGGCGGAGCCACCTGCTCCTCCGCCAGATCGAGGAGATCGGCGAGCAGCATCGCCTTGCCCTCCCGGGTCTTGTACGGCTTGCCGTCCGGGCCGAGCACCATGCCGTAGCCGACGTGCTGGGCGATCACGTCGTCGGGCAGCCAGCCGGCCAGACGGCAGACGGCGAACACCTGGGCGAAGTGGTCGCTCTGGCGCGCATCGGTGACATAGATGATCCGGTTGGCGTGCAGGTCGCGGACCCGGTGCCGTACGGCGGCCAGGTCGGTGATCGAGTAGCCGTAGCCGCCGTCCGACTTGCGGACGATCATCGGTGCGTTGAAGCCCTCGACGAACACGACCAACGCGCCCTGGTCGATCACTCCGGTGCCATCGGTCTCGAGCTCGGCGGCGACCGAGGCCAGATCGTCGTTGTAGGTCGACTCGCCCGCCAGATGGTCGTCGGTCAGCTTGACGTTCAACCGGTCGTACGTGGCGTTGAAGCCGGCCAGCGAGATGTCGATCAGCTGACGCCAGATGCTCCGGGTCTGCTCGTCCCCGGACTGCAGCGCGACCACCCGGCGCCGGGCCCGCTCGGCGAACGCGGGATCCTCCCGGAAGCGGAGCGAACCCCGCTTGTAGAGGGCTTCGGCCTCGACCAGCGCAAGAGTCGACGCATCGACACCCTCCTCGAGCACTTCCTCGACCAACATGCCGAACTGGGTCCCCCAGTCCCCGATGTGGTTCTGCGGGATCACCTGGTGCCCGACGGCGGTCAGCACCCGATTGAAGCAGTCGCCGATGATCGTGGTCCGCAGGTGTCCGACGTGCATCTGCTTGGCCACGTTCGGCGCCGAATAGTCGATGACCACGATCTGCGGATGGTCGGTGGTCTGAACTCCGACGCCGGGCTCGGCCAGCTGATCGGTGATAGCCCGCGCCAGCACATCCGAACGGAGCCGGAAGTTGATGAATCCGGGCCCGGCGATCTCCAACGGCTCGCACAGGTCGGCGACATCGAGCTCGTCAACGATGCGCTGCGCGACGACTCGCGGCGGCTGCCCCTGCGATTTCGCCAGCCGGAGTGCCACGTTGCTCTGGAAATGCCCGAACTGGGGCTTGGTGGCGGGGCGCAGCTCGGGATCGATTCCGGCGATCGCTTGCACCCGGGAACTCAACTCGTACGGCAGGGAAGACACAAAGATCAAGTATCCCTGATCACGCGGTCGCGTACCCGGCCCGCCCACACTCGCCCGCCGCCGCCCCGGATCCACCCTCGCGAACCCCAATCCCCACTTCGCACCAGCTGCTGCTACTTCGCACCAAGCAGGCCCCATGCGGAGTTGCCGCAGTTGGTGCGAAGTCGGAACTGGCGGCCACACGAAGTGGTGCGCAGTGGACAAAGAGTGGGTGGGCAAGGTGCCTGGTGAGAAGGCCGCCCGTGCGAAGTGGGGACAGGGACACCGAGTCACCGGGTGCTCCTAGGATTTCGACCGTGCCACAACCGGTTCAGCCACTCCTGCATCAGCTCGTGACGCTCTGTGCCGCACCGAGTCAGGTGCTATTCGCTGCGGATGGCTCGATGATGATCGAGGTCGATGGTCGTGGCACGGCCCACGGGCTGATGCACGCCGACGTACGCGTGCTGAGCGGTTGGCAGCTGGCGATCAGTGGGCGACGACCAGCGCATCTGGCCACCGCTCTCACGGGTGAGGGACAGGCACAGTTCAGCTATCTCGCTCCTGAGCTGCCGGGCAGCACCATCGACCGGTTCCTCCGAGTCGATGTCACCCGGGAGCTCTCGCCAGGACTGCTGGCCGAGACCCTGCTCCTCACCTCCGAGATCGGCGAGCCGGTGGACGTGGAGGTACGCATCGAGCTGACCAGCGATCTCACCCCGATGGAGCTGATCAGGATCGGGCGCCATCGTGAGGCGCTCGCGTTCGAAGAAGCGAAGAGCGGGACCGTCACGTTCGGCGATGGGACGGTGACGGCACGGATACGGGCACCGAACGCGGATATCAGTCGGCTTCCGGATCCGACCCGGTTGACGCTGAGCTGGCAGGTGACGGTGCCGGCCGGTGAACTGATCGAGCTCGGCTGGCTGGTGAGCGTGACAGACTCCGGTGCCGCCGTCGGCCCGGCGCGTGGCTCCGGACTGGCGGTCGAGGCGATCGTCGGCGAGTTCAGCGGGAGCGGCGGGGCAGGCGAATCCGACGCCCGGCTCGAGCCGTGGCTACGCCAGTCGCTGCACGATCTCAACGGACTGCGGATGTCCACCGCGCAAGCGCCCGACGACGCGTTCTTCGCCGCCGGGTCACCGTGGTACTTCACGCTCTTCGGCCGCGACAGCCTGTGGACCTCCCGCTTCCTGCTCCCTGTTGATGTCGCTCAAGCCGGCGGCACGCTGCGCGCCTTGGGGCGCCTGGCCGGCACGACGAGCGAGGTCGCGACCGCCCAGGATCCCGGAAAGATCATGCACGAGCTGCGCCGGGGCACGTTCACCTTCAACGAGATCTCGCTGCCGCCGCTCTACTACGGCACCATCGACGCCACCCCGCTGTGGATCTGCCTGCTGCACGACGCGTGGCAGGCCGGGCTGCCCGAGTCAGAGGTCATCGAACTGCTACCCGTGCTCGAGGGTGCGCTGCATTGGCTGGTGAACCATGGCGACGCCGATAGTGACGGGTTTCTCGAATACATCGACGCCACCGGACATGGCCTGGCCAACCAGGGCTGGAAGGACTCCGGCGACTCCATCCGATTCGCCGACGGACAGATCGCCGAAGGGCCGGTCGCGCTCTGCGAGGTCCAGGGGTACGCGTACGAGGCTGCTGTCGGCGGCGCAGCGCTGCTCGACGCCTTCGACCGGCCGGGTGCGGCGGTCTATCGCGATTGGGCGGCGACGCTGGCCGAGAGGTTCCGTGCGGCCTTCTGGTGTGGAATCGGCGACGAGCGTTACCCGGCCTTGGCGCTGGATGGGGCGAAGCGCCAGGTGGACTCGGTGACCAGCAACGTCGGTCACCTGCTCGGCACCGGGTTGCTCGACGCCGAGGAGGAAGACCTGGTGGCCCGCCGGGTGACTGCCCCGGACCTGGACTCCGGACTCGGCCTGCGCACCATGTCCAGCAGCGCGGGCGGATACAACCCGCTCAGCTATCACTGTGGCACCGTCTGGCCGCACGACACCGCGATCGTGATCGACGGCCTGCTGCGCACCGGTCGGGCCGATCTCGCCGACGGACTGGCCGAGGGAATGCTCCGGGCGGCACTGGCCTTCGACTGGCGGCTGCCCGAGCTCTGGTCCGGTGAGGGCCGACCGGTTCCCTATCCGGCGGCCTGCCGGCCACAAGCCTGGTCGGCGGCCAGCGCTGTCGTCGTCGCCCGCTGGGCACAGGCCCACACCCACCAGCAGTAGGACGTGAGCGGGAAGTCGGCGCGCCCGGCGTGCGGAGGAACGATGAGTGAAGGCACGCTCTTCGCCTTCACGAAGAGTGACGACGTAGCCGGTGAATGCGTGCCGACGTCGCGAACGGCCGCGACGACCTAGGCACACCGTGCAGGGCAGAGATGCGAGGAATCCGTGGTCGAGCACGCATACTGAACAGTCTGACTTCGCTTCCGAAAACAGAAAGCTTGTTGTGTTTTTGCTTCTGGGCGCTGATCGCTCGTGATCTTTCGGCGCATCGTCCTCACTTTGGTTCTCACCCTTCTCGCCGCCGTGACCATCGGCGTGATCGTCGGCCTCGATGAGAGCACTCGCAGCAACCTGGCGAGCAAGCTGTCCAACGACCCGATCACGAGCCCCTCGCCGGAGCCAGTTACCTCTGCCAGCGGCTCCCCTACGGCGAAGCCATCGAAGATGCCGACGCCAGCGAGCACCGCGTCCCGAAGTCCGAAGCCGACCAGCAGCGCAGCAAGCACCACGCCGAGCACGGCATCGCCGAGTACGACGAGGTCGTCCAGCCCGAAGCCCCGGACGAGCGCCTCATCGTCGGCCAAGCCGAAGCCCACGAAGTCGTCAACCACCAAACCCAAGAAGGGCAAGGTCGTCTACCTGACCTTCGACGACGGCCCGAGCCCCTACACGCCGCAGATCCTCGCGATCCTGCGCGCCACCGGCTCGACCGCGACCTTCTTCCAGCTCGGAGTGAACAGGCCCGGGCATGACGCGACCATCGCCGCGATCAAGGCACAGGGCAGCAAGATCGCCAACCACACGTACAACCACCCGAACCTCACCTTGCAGAGCGACGCCGAGGTGCAGCGCCAACTCCGCGGGGGGCCGAAGGCGAAGTGCTTCCGACCGCCGTACGGAGCCACAGACGCCCGGATCCACCAGGCGGTGAACAAGGCTGGGATGAGGGAGGTCCTATGGACCGTGGACACCTTGGATTGGCAGAAGCCTGGTGTCAAAGCCATCCAACGAGTCGGCAAGAGCCGGCACGTGAAGAACCACGGCATCATCTTGATGCACGACGGCGGCGGCACCCGGGAGCAGACGGTTGCCGCCTTGCCCAAGCTCATCAAGGAGCTGCAGGCTCGCGGCTTCAAGGCGCAGGCCCTGCCCTATTGCTGAGGCTGCTGAGCGGCTGGCAGGTCGGGCACCAGTAGCTGCGTCGCTCCTGACCGGCCGGGCCGAACTCCTCGGTCCGGATCGGCGTACGACACCTCCGGCATGGCTGTCCGGCACGCTCGAACACGTACGCCCGGCGACCTGCCCGTAGGTCACCGGTGGTCACCTGCTCCGGTCGCTCCTTGTTGGCCTGCATCAGTTGCCGGCTGCGAAGCACCACGCGAGGCAAGTTGGCCACGTCGCCAGCCGGAGTGCGTGGATGCACACCCTGCAAGAAGAGCACCTCGGCGCGATAGAACGTGCCGATTCCGGCCAGATTCCGCTGATCGAGCAGTGCCTCACCGATCGATCGGTCCGGCCGAGCCCGAATCCTGCCCAATGCCTCCTCCAGATCCCAGTCCGGGCCGAGCAGGTCGGGGCCGAGGTGCCCGACCACCTGATCCTCCTCGGCGGTACGCAGCAGCTCGACGACCGGGAGCCGATAGCCCACCACATCGGTCTCCGCCGTGCTCAGCAGCACACGAACCTCGTGCTCCGGGCCGCCGCCCCAGCGCTGGCCGGGCCGATAGGTCCGCCAGGCGCCGTCCATCCGCAGATGCGTGTGCAGCGACCAGCCGGAGTCGAATCGGAACAGCTGGTGCTTGCCGCGCGAGGTCACATTCACCACCGTGGCTCCGCCGAGGTCGGTGCCGGCGAGCTTCGGCACCCGGAACTCGGCTCGAGTCAGCACCTGACCGGCCAGCACCGCATGAAGCCAGCGGCACACCCGCCAGACGGTGTCACCTTCGGGCATCGGCCACCTCCCGGACACCGAGCCTGCCGCCGAGTGCTCGGAGCATCACCAAGACCCACGTCCGCCAGGGCCGCCACGCCTCAGCCAGCTGTTCCAACTCAGCCGCGTCCAACGATCGGCCGTAGATCGTGCGCAACTGCTCCAGCACCTGCGGCTCGGCGGCCAGCAGATCAGTGAGTCCGCAGGCTCGCACCATGATCAACGAACTGTAGAACGGCCCGATCCCAGGAAGCTGCTGCAGCTCCTGCATCGCCTCGGCTGGTTCCATCGCCGTCAGCCGATTCACATCGAGCGCGCCGCGCTTGGCCGCTGCTGCGATCGCGTGCAGCCGCGGGATCCGATCTGCTGGCAGACCTGGCACCTGGTCCACCGCCAGCAGCTGAGCAGGCGTCGGAACCACCGGCACACGCTGCCCAGCCACGGTGAGCACCGACCCGAAGGTCTCCGCCAGCCGACGCCGAAGGACGATCCCCTGACCGCGCGAGCGCCGGGCACTGACTATCGACCACACGGCCGCCTCGTACGGCGAATAGAAGTTGCTCGGCCGGAAGCCCGGCGCAGTCTCGAACACCGGCGCCAAGAACGGGTCGGCACGACACAGTGCCGCGTACGGCCGGGCATCGTGATCGGCCGAGACGACACGGAGTGTCTGTCGAACCACCGCTTCGACGTCGTCCGCGGTCCCCGCATGATCCTCGATCCGGATCAGCAGTGCCGGACCTCGCTGGGTCACCGCGACGCCGACCTGGGACTCACCATGGCCATCCAGGCAGAACCCGAGTCGCATGACACCGTCGAAGCTCTTCTCCTCGCGATGTCCGAATCCCATCAGGGCTAATTCACGCAGGTCGTACGGGCCCTGAAGCGGCACCCGCACCGTGGTCAACATCTCCATGAGCCGATGCTGGCAGTCACCACTGACAGTGCTGGTCGTCACTCGCTGTTCCGCTGCGCGCCGATTGATTCTGTCTTCCCTCGTCGTTCGCAGACGATAAAGCGTTGTCTGCTCACTCCTCAGTCCAGACAGAATCGGGCGCTACGCTTCACGGTCGCTCGCGACGGGGGTCGTCATATGCTCGTTTGGTGCCCTCTCTTCGACCCGTCGCCGCAGCTGTTGTCGGCGGTGGTGCGATCGGGGCGGCATCTATCCTCGGCGGCTCGGTCGGTGTCGTGCGTCGCGCGGCGGCCGGGCATCTTTACTCGCTCGCTCAGATCGATCAACTGCCGGCCGCGCCGGTGGGTCTGGTGCCGGGGGCGCAGGTCTATCCGAGCGGGATGCCGTCCCGGTTCCTACGCGCCCGGTTGGATCTGGCAGCAGTCGTACTCCGTCGCGGGATCGTCGACCGGCTACTGCTCTCAGGCGATGCGTGTGCCCCGGAGTACGACGAGCCGTCCGCGATGCGTGCCTATCTGATCTCGGCCGGCGTTCCAGACGACCGACTCATCCTCGATCCGTACGGACTCGACACCTACGACTCCTGTGTGCGCGCTCGCGATGTCTACGGCATCGATCGGGTGGTGATGATCACCCAGAGCTACCACCTGCCGCGCGCGGTCGGGACGGCTCGGCTGGTCGGCCTGGACGCGGTCGGCGTCGGTGACCGGACGGTACGCGTTCGCGAGGACGGGACCGGACTGAACGAGCCGTGGGTGCGTGGTTGGGCACGTGACCAAGTCGCGTGCGTCAAGACGATCTGGGACGTGGGCAGCCGTCGCCGCCCGGCGCCTTTCGGTCAGGAAGCCGGACGGGAGCTGGACCCCTGATCGGAGCTCGGGGTCCCCGACTGCTTGAACCCGATTCTGTTCCGTGGCCTACCTGCTCGTGGACCCTGGAACAAAAGCCGAGCTCAGGAGCCGCGTCCGGACCCGCGACCGACAACGACCTCGCGGTGGCCGGCGTCGAGTCGACGGGTCCAGCCGCGGCTGTCGAGGTGTTCCAGCAACGGGATCACCACCCGGCGGGTGGTACCGAGCGCCTGCCGGGCCTCGCTGGTCGTGAAGGGCTGGTCGAGTTGCGCCAGCGTACGCATCGCCAGGGCGGGTGATCTCGGCAGCACGACGATGCCGTCTCGGAGCCGCAGCAGCCGATCCGCCCGCTCGGCTGCAGCCAACTCTCGAACCCCTAGCCCGAGCTGGACGAGATCATCGGCCTCCGGAGCCTGGAACGGGTCCGTCGCCAGCCGCCGTTCGAGCTCGGCCACGGCCGCTTCGGCCGGACCCAGCTCCCCGACATGACCTGGCTCGCTGAGATAGCCGTCATTCAGCACCAGCCCGGCCTCGTCCGCCGCGACATCCACCAGTTCTGCCGCCGAGAGTCCCAGCAGATCCTGGGCAGCCCCCCGGGACAGGCCTGCGGCCAGCGGATCACGACGATGCAGTTCCTCGACCGCAGTCCTCAGCTGCCTCGCCCAAGCCGCGCACCTAGCCGTGTCCAGCCACCAGCCGTCCACCACTCGGACGCCTTCTGGCACCGCCTGCACGGGACCCTCGAGCAAACCCAAGCGACGCAACTGAGCCTCCGCCACCACACCACGTCGTGCGACCTCCACAGCGAGATCGCCGTCGGGCCGCATCGTCGTCAGGACCGACGCACGTCGGGCCGCGTCACCTCGGCGACGCAGTTCCGGCGGTTCCGCATCCAGCACCTGCGCACCGCCGATCACACCGTTGCCAGGGTTCCGGAGGATCAGGCGATCGCCCACGGTCAACGGCAGTGCCCGATCCAATCTCAGCCGTGCATGGGACGAGTCGAAGGGCCTGAGTCGCGCTGGGATGGCAGCGGTCCCGATGTGGACGGTGAGCTGCTCGGGCAGCTGGTCGAACCCCGGCCCACTCACCCCGCGCACATCGAGCAGCTCGGTGAGACGCCAGACGTCGGGGGTCACCAAGGCCTCGCCGCGCAGGAGATCCGACGACGCCGCGCCGCGCAGGTTGAGGGCGACCCGGCTCACCGGACCGACGGCAGGTTGAGCCTGGTTCTCGCTCTCCAGCCCGCGAATGGTCACCCGCCTGGTCGGCTGGGGCCGGTCTGCACTGCCGGCGACATCCAGCGCGTCGCCGCGCCGGAGCGTGCCGGCCGACAGCGTGCCGGTGACGACCGTGCCGGCGCCGGTGATGCTGAACGAGCGGTCCACCCACAGCCGCACTCGGCTATGCGCATTGGGCAGCGGCTGCCGTGCCAACACCTCGTCCAAGGAGTCCCGCAGCGCATCCAGCCCGACGCCCGTCACTCCTGACACGACCACCGCAGGCGCGTTGCGGAGTCCGGTGCCGGCCAGCTCCGTACGCGCCTGCTCCACGACATCAGCGACGCGCTCGGGTGCCCGGTCGGCGCGGCTGACCACCAAGAGACCGCCGTCGATGCCGAGCGCGGCCACCGCGTCTCGGTGGTCGCTCGACTGTGCTCGCCATCCCTCGTCGGCCGCCACGACGAACAGCACCACCGGCGCCGGGCCGAGCCCGGCCAGCATGTTGCCGAGGAACCGCTTGTGACCAGGAATATCCACGAAGGCGACGTCGCGGCCAGACGGCAGCCTCGTCCACGCGAACCCGAGGTCGATGGTCAGTCCGCGGCGCCGCTCCTCCGGCCACCGATCCGGCTCGATCCCGGTGAGCGCCCGGATCAAGGTGCTCTTGCCGTGGTCGACGTGACCGGCGGTCGCGACGACGTAGGAGCTCATCCGGACTCCGGGCCCTCGATCGCGGCCAATGCATGCTCGACGGCAACCATGAGTCGTACGTCGTCGGACTCCGGGATGCACCGGAGATCGACCAGGCAAACTCCGCCGTGGACCCGGGGCAGCACGGCCGGTTCGCCCGTACGCAACGGCTCGGCCGCCGCCTCGGGCAGCTGAACGGCCCAGCCCGGCAGTGGAACGCCCGGCGCTCCCCCACCGCCGACCCGGCCGTCGTGCGGCACCACCGTGCCACCGACCGTGGCTGCCAGACGTTCGGCCCGGGACTGCAACCGGTCCGGATCGGCATGAAGCGCCCGAGAAACCGGGGTCGGGCCACCGGAGAGCGTCGCCTCGATCGCGGCCAAGGTCAGCTTGTCCACCCGGACTGCCCTGGCCAGCGGATGCTTGGACAACCGCCCGGTCAAGTCGGCAGCGCCGAGCAGCAGCCCCGCCTGCGGTCCGCCGAACAGCTTGTCGCCGCTGGCCACGACGAGATCGGCACCCTCCGTCAGGGCCGTCGTCGCGTCAGGTTCGTCCGGCAACGCAGGATCGGGAGTCAGCAGTCCACTGCCCAGATCAGCGACCAACGGAATCTCGGAGATCGCGGATCGCAGCTCCCCGATCGACACGCCACTGGTGAATCCCGTGACTCGGAAGTTGCTGGGGTGCACCTTCAGGATGCAGCCGGTGTCGGGGCCGATCGCGTCGAGGTAGTCGCGCAGGTGCGTACGATTGGTGGTGCCGACCTCTCGCAAGCGGGCGCCCGTCGAAGCGATCAGGTCCGGCAATCGGAAGCCGGCCCCGATCTCGATCAACTCGCCGCGGCTGATCACCACCTCGCGACCGGCAGCCAGCGCGGTGGTGGCCAGTACCAACGCGGCCGCACCGTTGTTCACGATCAAGGCGTCGGCTGCGGTCGGACAGGCACTCAGCAGGGCTTGGCGGGCTGCGACCCCTCGCCGCGACCGGCTCCCGGTGGCGAGGTCGAGCTCGACGTCGACGTATCCGGCCGCCGACAGCAGGGCCTCAGTGGCCGCGGGAGACAGGGGCGCCCGACCCAGATTGGTGTGGATCACGACCCCGGTCGCGTTGAGCACGGGCCGCAGTGTGGTCGGGCGGTGCGCATTGAGTTGGTCGAGCACGACCGGCTCGACCTGGTCGGGAGCCAACTCGCCGCGACGTGCCCGATCCTGGGTCTGTCTGATCAGATCGCGTACCACGCGGACGCCGACTCGCTCGACCGCAGCTCGGGTTGCCGGCAACGCGAGCAACTCATCGGTGCGAGGAATGAGCCGTCGCGGGTCCACCTGGCTCACTCGGGGTCTCCTCGCGATCTCGGGTCACGGAGTCTGGGCATGGCGGAGGCGGACGGGAATCGAACCCGCCAGGCCGAGCTGCTCGACCTCCTCGGTGTTGAAGACCGGGGGGCCCACCAGGAACCCAGACGCCTCCACGCGCGCACCAACTTAGCCGAGTTACGCTCGCCGCATGACCGTTCAAGAACTGGCTCGACTGACCTCGTACGCGCACGGCGGCGGCTGTGCCTGCAAGATCCCGCCGGGCGAGCTCGAGGACGCGGTACGCGGACTGACCGGCCAGTCCGGTCCGGACATCCTGGTCGGTCTCGAAGACGGCGACGACGCGGCGGCCGTCCGGGTCCGCGACGATCTGGCCATCCTGTCGACGGCCGACTTCTTCACCCCGGTTGTCGACGATCCGTACGACTGGGGGCGGATCGCCGCGGCCAACGCGCTCTCCGACATCTACGCGATGGGCGGTGACCCGGTCGTCGCGATCAACCTCGTCGGCTGGCCACGCGAGGTGCTGCCGATGGAGTTGATGACCGAGGTACTGCGAGGCGGTCTGGACGTCGGTGCCGAGGCCGGCTGCCCGGTGATCGGCGGCCACTCGATCGATGATCCGGAGCCGAAGTACGGGATGGCCGTCACCGGAATCGCCCTCCCGGACCGGCTGCTGCGCAACGACGCTGCCCAACCCGGGCTGCCGATCACGCTCACCAAGCCGATCGGGGTGGGATTGCTCAACAACCGGCACAAACGCACCGGCGAGGTCTTTCCACAGGCGATCGCGTTGATGACCCGGCTCAATCGAGTGGCCTCGCAGGCCGCACTGGCGGCCGGCGTACGAGCTGGTACTGATGTCACCGGCTTCGGGCTGCTCGGCCACCTCTACAAGCTGTGCCGCGCCTCCGGCGTCGGGGCGGTCCTGGACCGCAGCGCCGTGCCCTTGGTCGAAGGGGCCGCGGAGGCGCTGCGCGATGGGTATGTCTCCGGCGGCACCCGACGCAACCTCGACTGGGTGCTCCCCCACTTGGCCCCGGATGCCGGCGTGACGGAGGACGACCTGCTGCTGCTCGCCGACGCCCAGACCTCGGGTGGCCTGCTGCTGATCGGCGAAGTGCCCGGCTATCCGATCATCGGCCACACCATCTCCGGGTACGGGATCCAGATCCGCTGAGCTACACCAGACGCCAACGCGACGGAAATCGGCCGCTCATTGCGCCTGAGCACGGGCGACACGCCGGGTCGACTCGATTGAGAGTCAAATTCCCATCATGAACTAATCCGACGACGGCGAGCCAGTGATGACCTATTGCCGCCGACGGACACCAGTCTGCCGGGAGCCGGGTCCGCCGGCTGCGGTCAGATCAGCGGGATCGTTTCGACGAAGACGGTGGTCAACACCGTCGTGCCGTCCTGCTCCCGGAGACCGGGCTCGAACTCCTCGACCAACAGCCGCGTGGCGCTCGCCGGCACCTCGATGCTCCCCGACCAAGTCGTGACAGATCCCTCAGACGTCGCCACCAGCCCGACCGGATCGCCCACGCTGCTCCAGCGCAGCTCGGGATCCGCGATGTTCGGATCCGCCTGCTGCAGGCTCACCTGCACCGAGTTGCCGAGCCCATCCAGCCCGCTGACCTCGATCTCGACGCTCTTGCCGACCCTGGTGGCGATCGTCGCCCGGACCAGCCCCAGCCGGACCGCATCGAGGGTCACGCCCGCCGACCTGGTCGCGCCGTCCACGGAGTCGGGTTGGTAGCGCGCCAGGGTCAGCTGCAGGAAGGGCCGATAGCCGAACCCATCGGCCAGCTCGATGTCGGCGTACCACCGTCGGCTGGTCGCGTCGAAGGTCACGGGATGGACCGCAAGCGGCGTCCCGTCCACGTCGGTGACAGCCGTCGCGCGCGGGAAGTGGGCCGCCGTCAACTCGGGAATGTCGGCGCCGCCGGCCAGCAGCGGATCGCGGCCCACCCGAGTCGCCGACAGGTCCACGGCCAGCCCCTCCCCGTCTCCGGAGACCAGCCACGGCCGCGCGAGATAGATCCGGAGCACCTGACCTGAGTGATGTCCCGTCGTGTCCCGCGCCGAGGCCGGCACCACGTCGCTCACCACCGGAGCCGGCGGCGCGACGGTGTTGGGAAAGATGATCGAGAACGACGGCGATCCGGCTTCGTCGCTGGTCCGGCTGATCGGTCGGCTGACGTAGCGGACACTCACCTGGGTGCCACTGCGGATCACACCGCCGGGCAACCGGACGATCGCGCCGCGTCGCTCGTCGATCCGTATGTCTGTTCCGACATCCGCCCGTCGGCCGTCCGGCAACCGCACCTCGACCGAGCTCGCCACGACGCCCTTGCGATCCAGCAGCACCGGCCGGTCGGCCAGCACGACAGCCTTCTCCTCGGTGAAGTACTCGGCAAAGCTGGAGTAGGCCTCCAGCCGGAGCGTGGCCTCGTGCCGTTTGGTGTCCGGCAACCGCTTCTCCAACGATTCGATGCTCACCTCGTTCTTGGTGGAGCGCGGGACGGTCACGGTGCCGAGTCCGATGGCCGTACGGCGTGGCACCGGTGCGTCCAGCGCCGGATCATCGACAGTGTCGGTCCAGGCAGCGCCGATCGTGACCCGATCCGTGCTCAGGCAGCTGGCCACCAGCGTCCCGCTCAGCCGGAGCCCGGCCGATCCGAGGTCACGATCCACCGCAAGCCGATCGACTTCGGGTGCCAGCAGCGGGCGGCGTACGGCGTGGATCAGCGTCAGCGGACGTGCCGGAGTGAACATCCAGTGTTCGCCGCCCATCACCCGCTCGCTCAGTTCTGCCTGGTCGACCGCACTCAGCCGCTGCCAGAGCGCGAAGTGATCCAAGAATGCCGGGTCGATGCGGTAGCTGACCGAGCCGGTGACGATCTCCGCCTGCGGCACGAAGACGGTCAGATCGGTGTCCGGATCCGGGTCGACCACCGCCGACGGATCCCCGGCGGCCACGACCAGCCGGGTCGCCTGCCGCTCGGGCCAAACGCCCTTGAGTGACAGTGCGACCGGTACGCCGAGCGCGGGGAGATCGAGCCGCAGCCCCACGGCAGCCGGGTCCGACAGATAGCCAATAGCGGGTTGCGGCGGGCCGGTCACCATCAGCTCCCCCGTCCGCTCGTCGGTCTCGGTCTGATCGGCCAGATCGAGGGCATCTCGGGTCACCAGGTCGGCATAGCTCGCCGGATCCACACCGCCCGCGGGGAGTCCATGCAGCTCGCAGAGGTCCTGGCCGACCCGGCCAGGAAAGAACAGCCGCTCGACCGCTTCGACGTCGGTATCGGCCAGGTCGTAGTCGCCGAGCAGCACCAGCGTGTCGGGGCTGTCGCCGATGCCGGGAATCGGCCGCGGCGCACGACGAACCGCAGTTGGTGCAGCGATCGGCTCGAGCCGGCCAAAAGGCTCCGGCGGTGACGCAGCGCCGGTGGGGTTGGCAGTGGCCAGGTCGCAGGAGTTGCCCGCGAGGTCGACGCAGCGCCCACGGAACTGGTAGGTCCGCCCGAATCGCAGCCGCGGCAGGGTGCGGGGCACGACGCCGTAGTCGACCGCCACCTGTGCAGTTTGATCAGCCGTGGGGAGGTTGTCGCTCGCCTCCACCGGCTGACCGGTCACGGAGTCCAGCACACTGCTCGGAGTCGGCACAGCACCACTCCAGCCGTCCCACTTGTAGAACGCGTCGTCGAGGCGGAACAGTGCGGTGGGCCGCAGGATCGCATCCTGCTCGGGATTCTGGTGAAGCACTCGAACGTCTTCCTGCTCGGTGACCAGGACCGTGGTGTTCCATCCCTCGTCGGGCTTCGGCACGATGCTCAGCGACTTGTCGCGCGGGAAGGCATAGCCCTGCTTCGTCCGGCGCTGAAACAGACTGGACCACCGACCGGCCCCGGTGAGGTCGAACACATCGATCCGTTGGCCGATGGTCAGGTCCTCGGCGAACAGCTCGACCGGCGAGCCGCCCGGCGCGAGGCTGGCCTGCAGCTCCGTCTCCAGTTCGGTCTGCCGTTCGGTGCGGTTGCGGTACGTCGTGCTCAGATCCGGCCGAATCAGGGTGAGGGCACGGCTGTCCAGGGCAGGCAGCACACCCTCGCCGAACTGGTCGGCCTGGGCGGCTGCCTGGCTCAGCCGAGAGGCGGCGAGGTGCGGGTCCATCATGGTGAGGAATGCCTTCTCCGCAGCCAGTGCGAGGAAGCCGCGGCTCTGTTCGCGCAGCTTCGGGTCGGGGTTCGGTTGGGCCAGGAAGTCGGGCGTGGTCAGCGTGATGAGGCCGATCTCGCGGGCCTGCCCGCCCGCACCTCCATAGCCGAGAGTGACTCGTACCCGCCCGGGCGAGGCGGGCAGACCGATCTCGAGGTCGATCGCCAGCCCGAGGTGACGCAGCAGTTCGGGGTGGTGTCCAAGCAGGCTGATGCTGGCGTGCACATCGAAGTCCGGCGCCTCCGGCTTACGGGTGTCCCGGTCGTCCATCGGCGCCCGGTAGTCGGCGGCCTCGGCCAGGCTCCCTGGGTCCGGTACGCCAGTGCCGGCTCCGTCGAGCAGTCCGGCCGCAGCCGCCAGCGCCAAGAGCTGAGCACCGTCCGGTGGGCCGTCCGGATGCTCCGCGGCCATGCGGACGTAGGTGTCCAGGATGGAGGTCGCGACCCGGCCGCTGGCCATCGGCTGGAGCGGAGTGTGAGAGAAGTCGACGAAACGGTGCCCGTCGACCGGAGCATCTGGCGTGAACGTCGCCGCCCAGACAGCTGAGGAGGGAACGGGACTGACCACGCGGTGCGGCACGATCGCGCCGTCGACGCGCACCCGCAGATTCAAGCCGGCGAGGGTGGCCGGCCAGTCGACCCACTCCGGATAGTCGGCGAGAACCCCGTCGGCTTTCAGCCGAGGCGAGAGATAGACCGTCAGCCGGCCGGTTGGTCCGGTGCGGCCAGTGGGAAGCGCAAAGGGAAGGAGGTGACGTACGGGCATGAGATCTCGTCCTTGCTCTGGTGCCGATGTCGGATGGGTGAGGGGGTGGTCCGGGAGTGATCAGACGTAGGCGGCGCAGTATTCGGCCCACTGGTCGGCGCTGAAGCGATCGCCGAACGACGGACCGCTACCGAGCGGCTCACCGGCGGTCGGCCCGGCGCCCAGGACAGCGGCTCGTGATCGTCGGCCGCCGTCATCGGAGGCGAGGGAGACCTCGACGGTCTGCCGCCAGCTGGTGTCGGACTTCGAGAACGGCGTGTCCACCTCGGCGGTGATCTGGGCGGTGCCGCTGAGCAGCTTGCTGCTCAGGTTGTAGAGCAGCGAGAGCAGCACCTTGCCGGTGATGTTCACCAGGCCGAGCACGCTGGCGTTGCCGGTGAGCTCGACGTAGGCGCCGAGGGTGACCGCGGAGTCTTCGTACGTCAGCTCGATGCCCAAGGAGGCCGAGAGGGAGGCCGAGACGACGACGATGGAGGCCGCCAGCTCGTAGGTGACGGCCAGGCTGCCGAGCAGGAAGTCCAGATCGTCGGCGACCAGCCGCACCTCCAGCGAGCCGCTGCCTCCGAAACCCATCACGGTGATCCGGAACGGGTCGTCGCGACGGGACAGGTTGAACCCGATCGTGGAACTGCCCGTGTTGGGGAGGTCCAAGCCGAGTCCGACGTTCAGCCCGGTCACGTTGATCACCCCGAAGGCGAGCTTGGGCACGGGGATCTCGACCTCGGCGCGGACGCCATCGGAGTCGATCTCGATGTCGCCGAGGTCGAGCAGGCCGACGATGAACTCTCGGACCGGCTCGAGAAACTCCAGCACCTCGATGAACCGCCAGTCGGCGAGATCGGTGTCCAGGGCGGCGTTGCCGTCACCCGGATCGTGGTAGCTGACCCGACGGAACGCGATGGCGATCGCGGGTGCCCCGGGTGGCAGCCGGAGCGTGACGTTATCCAGGCTGAGTTCGAAGTCGGTGTCGACCGCCTCCTCGGGATCGGCATCGAACGGCACGAACTGGCTGAGCTCGATCTTCGCTGTCGAGGTTGCTTTGTCGCCGAAGAAGTCGGGCAGGCCGACCTGGGTCAGGTCCTGGGCGATCACGAACACCGGGTCGCCGGCCACCCGGAAGGTCTTCAGCTTCGGCTGCCAGCGGAGCAGATAGCCGATCCCCTCCTCCTCGAGCAGCGTCTCGACGGTCGGCAGCCCGGTGTCGCCGCCGAGGTCGTCCAGCGCGATGTTGACCTGCTCGACGATCTCCTGCAGGGCGATCGAGCCAAACAACCTGGCCGCGTCGCCCAGTGCAGCTGCCGGATCCCAGCTGAGGATCGGCGGTCCGGCGCTCGCACCGGCTGCGGAGGATGCCGTCCCGGCGAGCGGCGATGCAATCCCGGCGGTGGGAGCGATACCGGAGCCGAGGGTCTGGCTGAAGGTGTCGATGCGCAGCGACGGCCGAACCAGGCCCTGCCCGGCGCCGGTTCGGTCCAGGGTGCCCGGCGTGACCAGGGAGTGGAACGCGAGACCGGGGTTGGCGCGACCGTTGCCATGGGCAAGCCAGGCATCGGCATAGGTCACCTCAATCGCCTCGCTGCCACCGACCAGAGCCGCCACCGCGTCGTCGGTGACCTGCGCGGACGACACTCGCGGATAGAACGCCGGCTGCCCCGCGGCCTCGAGCTCGTCGCGGATCGCATTCGCGCTCGACCCAGCCAGATCCGGCCGATCGAGACCGAACCGGATAAGGCGGGTGGATCGAGTCGAACCGGCCCGTCCGTCGGGATGCGGGTCGGCCCAGCCGACCGACTGACCACCCAGTTCGGCCTCGACCGGGTGATCGGCGAAGAACCTGCTGAGATTGCCGAGCGGGGTGAGAACGCCGTTGACCCTGTCCTGGACGGTGAACGCGTGATCGAGGGTCACGAAGATGGCCGGCAGGGTGAACGCGATGCCGGTGCGTGCGGTCCGGTCGGTCGCCCGATAGCCGATCACCACGGGTACGCCGTCGCGGGTGACGGCAGCGATCTTGTCGGTGCCGATCTGGCTGCCGTCGTCGAGAGTCACCGGAATCAGCGCCACCGGTCCGTGTCCGCCGTCGGTGGCGACGACGCGGGAGAACGGGAGGCCGCGGCCGTCCTGCGGCATGCGCACGGCCGGGAACACCCGCGCGGCACCGGAGACGGACAGATAGTCCTGCCGGACGAGGATCGCAACCGGGTGGCCGTCGGCATCGTCGCTGAGCACCCGCTCGATGACGGTGGTGATCGTTGCCGGTACACCGAAGGGTGCGAGGAAGCCACGCTCCGCGGTCTCGACGTGCAGGTCTCGGCCGGCCACGGTGCGGTGCAGATAGCTCGCGAGCTGACCGGTGGCCCAGGCGCCGGAGAGGTCGATGAACGATCCGTGGGTGGTCAGCCAAAGCCGGTTCACCTCGATCGCCTCGGCAGGGTCGACCGTGGTCGCGGTGACGATCCGGCTGCGTTCGTCGGAGGTCAACGGCCGGTCGGGCGGAGTGTCGCCCGGTCTGGACCAGATCGCTCGGAGCTTGGCCCGCTCGGCCGAGTCCGCGTCGGTGCTCACGCCCGTCTCGCCTTCGGGCAGGAGACGTGCCCGCCAGATCTCGGTGACGTCCGCCCTGGTCACCGGCACCAGCCCAGCGGCGAATCGGCCGTCCGGCTCGGGAGAGAAGATCAGCGAGTCGACCAGCTCGAGGGCGGTCACCTCAGAGCTGGGCTCGGACGACGTGCTGGACGGTTTGCGGCTCGGGACCGCTCGTTCGTCCAGGACGAGCGCTCGCCCGGCGAGATCGAGGATGCTCTTCAACGCGTACGGGGTGCCGCTCGGAAGCGCGACCACCAGCCGGGACTCTGCCGCGCGGCGGTGGTCGACGCCCGCAGTCGGTGCCTCCTCGTCGGCGTCGACGGTCGCCTCGGCCGTGTGCTGGGAGCCGAACACAATCCGTACGCCGGTGAAGGCAACCCGCGGATCGACGGTGACCAGTGTGCGCCCAGTCGGGTCGACGTCCAGGTTGAGGAACTCCAGTGTCAGGCAGAGTTGGTCGGCGGCTCGGATCAGCCGGTCGACGCGAGTGGGCGCGACCTGGGCCGCTGAGTGCTGATCGGTTGCCGCGCCGACCGCCGAAGGGTTGTCGAGAATCGCCATACCGACCAAGGTCGGACATCAACGTTGCAGATTTGTTGTGTCGTGGTTGCGCTCAACTCAGCCGGCGACGGTGAGTCGCCGGTGACGCCAGCGGCCAAGCGGCGCTTGTGGTTCGGCCGTATGGCGGGGTCCTTGAGCTACGGGCGCTCGCCGCGAGCCCTGGTCAGGGAACCGGCGGGGAGATCGTGATGACCTCGCAGTGGATGACCGCGCCAGACTTCTCGATCTGGCCGTTCGCAGTCAGCAGCGCGCTCTGGTGCCGCTCTCCGGCGGCCACGTAGATCGCGTCCGCATAACGCAGAGACCCCTGCGCGAGCGCCCAGGCCCGCTCGACGTCAGGCCACGGCGTCCCTTCAATGATGATTCCAAGCCCGGCGGCCGCCTGGAGCGCGGCGGGCAAGTCGGCCGGCTGGAGCGGATGATGCGGCCGGTTCACCGCCGAGCGGAGACCAGACATCACCTCGAAGGCGAAGTGCCCCGGCGTTCGGAGCACCTCCGCAGCAGGCACTGACTTCAAGGCGGCCCGAGCGGCCTGGCCACGGCGCCCGGGATCGGCGACCGCGTCGATGACCAGCGCGGCGTCGACGATCACCGGTCAAAACCGCGTGCCCAGGTGCTCGGCTCGGTCCTGGTGGGCTTGCTCAACCAGATCCAGCACCGCGGCTCGTTCGCTCTCGGGCACCTTCGACCGTCCGGCCAGCCGGGCCTCGGCCTGGGCGATCGCCGCCTGCCGCCGCAAATACACCGCCTGGGCGTGAATGGTGTCCCGCAAGTAGCTCTGCAACGAAGCACCCTGATCCGCCGCCGCCGACCGAATCAGCTCCAAGTCATCGGGCGAAACGTCACGAACGAGCACATTCGACATGAACTCATGCTATCAATTCCGCTATCAGCGACAGGGACCACTCGCGCCGGAGCCAGGGGCGCCACACATGCCCACCTGAGTTAGTTCATGATGGGAATCTGCCTTTCATTCGGGCTGACGCGCCGCGACACGCCGAGAAGGCTCGATTGAGAGTCAAATTCCCGTCATGAACTAACTCAGATCGGCGAGCTCTGACTCAACCGGCGGTGGTGATCGAGTCGTCGGTGATGCCGGCGGCGCGGCGGGCGGCCAGGCGGCGCTTCTGCGGCTCGACGGTGTAGCGGGGATCCTTGGCGGCGTGGATGCCCGCCTCGAACACCCCGAATCGGGTCAGCGCCGAGGCCGACAGCAGCGCCAACCCCGACAGGGCCGCAACCGCTCGATGGCGCCCGCCCAGCAATGCCCCCAAACCACCAGCCACGGCCAGCCGCTCACTCCACCGCAGCAGCGTCCCAGCCTGACCGTGGTGCAGCGGCTCGGCCGCGACCGGGTCCATCCGGCGCTCCATCAGCTTCATCGCGGTGATGTCGCCAGCCACTCCGAGCACGGCCAGCACCCGCGCCGGCCCGGTCTCGGCGACCGGTGTGGTGACCATCGCCAGCCCACTGGCGGCCAGGCTCGCCGAGCTGACGAAGACGAACGGCAGATCCCGGTGGGTGGCGTTCCAGGTCGGGTTGGCCGTGTCGGCCAGCAGCACCGCGGTGTAGCCGGCCAACGGGGCCGCGAACACAGCAGCCGCGAGCCCGGCCGGCCCCTCCACGAACCGCAGCACCTGCCGCAAGGGCCCGAGCGGCAGGCGGTTCTTCAGCATCCGATCGATCTCGGAGGCGCCGGCGACGAACAGTCCGCCCGCGAACGCGCTCAAGATCCAGGAGCCGACGCTCATCGGCGAGGTGACCTTGAACGTCCGCAGCATGTTGTAGAAGCGATCGGGCCGGCCGAGGTCGGCCACCAGCGCCGCTCCGCCCAGACACACCGACGCCATGCCGCCAAGTCGCGCGTTGCGCCGCAGCTTCGGCCTGCCGGTGAGCTGGGCACCGGCAGCCAGCAGCCCCGACCCGCCGGCGACGCCGCCGAGGAACAAGTACGCCGCGACCTCGTGCCCCCATGGCGGCGGTTTGACGATCGGCTTGTCGTAGTAGGAGGTGAACTCCGCCTCCGGCACCATGAACATCTCGCGGGCGCCATCACCGCCGGCACCCGAGCCGCCCCGGCGACCCGAACGGCGCCCGCCCGGACGATCGCCGCGGCGGCGCCGACGCGGCGGCTCGGGCGGCCGAACCTCGTCGAACTCCGACTGCGTCATGGCCGTCCCGTCGTCGCTGGCCGCACCGGCGTCATCGCCGTCCGGTCAGGAACGCGACCGCCGCGGCCGCGACCATGCCCGCCATCGCAATCCCGGCCCGTTTGTACATGGTCATCAGATCGGCCGTGCAGACCCGCGGATCCGGCGGCAGTCCATACACCTCCGGCTCATCCAGCAGCAGGAAGACCGCCCCCGTGCCGCCGACGCCGTCGAGCTCGTTCGCACCATAGAGCCGCGCCTCGGTCAGACCCTGGGCGTGCAGCTCGGCCACCCGTTCGCGCGCCATGTCCACCAGGTCGTCGTGGTCGCCGAACTTGATCGAGGTGGTCGGGCAGGTCTGCGCGCAGGCCGGGGTCTCGCCGTCGATCAGCCGGTCGTAGCAGAGCGTGCACTTCTGTGCGACCCCCCGCTTGGGCACCGGCGGCTGCTCACCCTTGCGCTGCCCTTCCCGGTACGTCGGCGCCGCGGTGCCGTCGCTGCGCCGCTCGACCACCCCGAAGGGACAGCCGGCGACGCAGGTGCCGCAGCCGTTGCAGACATCCGGCTGGATCACGACGGTGCCGAACTCCGTGCGGAACAGGGCACCGGTCGGACAGACATCCAGGCAGCCGGCATGGGTGCAGTGCTTGCACACGTCGGAGGCCATCAGCCAGCGGAACTCGGGCGTGTCCGGTGGCGTGGTGTCCGTCCCGGACAAGTCGCGTCCCCGGAGGTCGATCACCGGGGGCTCGAGCGTCGCGGTGCCCACCCCAGCGCCCGCCGCGCGCGGCGGGCCCATCGACGGCATCCCCAGGCTGACCAGCGCCCGGCCGGACTCGCGCGCCTCGACGATCCGCTCACGACCTTGCTCCACGAAGGCGACGTGCCGCCAGGTGCTGGCACCCAGCGCGACGGTGTTGTCGTACGACATCCCGGTCAGTTCGAGGTCGCCGTCACGCGGGTTCTGGTTCCACTCCTTGCACGCGACCTCGCACGCCTTGCACCCGATGCAGATCGAGGTGTCGGTGAAGAAGCCCTTGCGCGGCTGGTGAATCTGCCAGTGAGCGTCGGCACTCGGGTCGGTCGGCCCGGACAACTGTCCCATCAGCCGCTCCTCCCCGTCACGATCTGGCCCGTCACCATCTGATCGAACCGCCCTTACCCTCATCGTCGCCGCTCACCGGCGGATCGACGATCTCACGCGACGGATCGGTGACCCGCGCCTGGTCGGTCTGAACCGTCGCACCGGCCCGCTGTTGATACTCCCGCACCAACCGCAACAATGCCTCACCCTGCGGCCGGCGCCCGGCGACCACGTCGCACGAGGCAACCTTGGACTCCTGGATCTGAGTGTTGGGATCCAGGGACACCCCGAGCAGGTCGTTGGCCGCGTCTCCGCTGACCACGGCGTCACTGCCGACCCCCCAGTGGTACGGCAGCCCGACCTGCTGGACCTCGCGACCGTTGATCGTGAGTGTCCGCACCCGGTCGGTCACCAGCACCCGGGCCTCGATCGCGGACCGCGGCGAGATGATCGTCGCCCAGCCACCGTTGGTCAGCCCCCGCTCGGCGGCCAGTTCCGGGGAGACCTCGCAGAACATCTCCGGCTGCAGCTCGGCCAGGAACGGCGACCAGCGGCTCATCCCGCCGGCGGTGTGATGCTCGGTCAACCGATAGGTCGTGAACACGTACGGATAGACGTCCACCCCCGGATCGCCTGCGCTGGGTGCGCCGAGGTTGTCCTGGCGGGCGAACAACACCCGGGCCGGTGCCTGCTGCTGCGGATACAGGGCATTGGCCACCGGTGACTCCTGCGGCTCATAGTGCGCCGGCAGCGGACCGTCGACCAGGCCACGAGGCGCGAACAGCCAGCCCTTGCCGTCGGACTGCATGATGAACGGGTCGTCGCCGGCCAGCGCCTCGGCTCCACCGAGCGCGGGATCGGGCCGGGCATGCGGCGCTCTGTCGATCGGGAAGTCCGGCACATCCGGTCCCGTCCACCGCCCCGCTTGCTCGTCCCACCACAGGTACTTCTTGCGTTCGCTCCACGGCTTGCCGTCGGGATCGGCCGAAGCGCGGTTGTAGATGATCCGCCGATCGGCCGGCCAGACCCAGCCCCACTGCGTCCCGCTGGGGCCGCCACGTTCCTGCCGCCGAGCCGCCTGGTTGATCCCCTCGGCATACACCCCGGTGTAGATCCAGCAGCCGCCTGCCGTCGACCCATCGGCTCGCATCTCGGTGTAACTGGACAAGGGCTTGCCGGCATCGGGCCCGGAGACATAGAAGCCGTTGATCTCGTTCAGCACCGCTTCCGGATCGGGGTTGCCGTGCTCGTCGGGTGGATAGCCCCAGGTCATCTCCAGCAGCGGCCGATCGCGCTCGTCGGTGGAATCGGCCAGCCGCGCCCGGATCCGTTCGCCCAGCGCATGGAAGAAGTCGAGGTCGCTCTGCGCCTGGCCCGGCGGATGCAGCGCTTGGTGGCGCCACTGAACCATCCGTTGGGTCTGGGTGAAGGAGCCCGCCTTCTCGGCGTGGGTGGCGGCCGGCAGGAAGAAGACCTCGGTGCCGATCTCGGTGGTCGACAGCTCACCGGAGGCGATCTCCGGCCCCTCCTTCCACCAGGTCGCCGACTCGATCATGTTGAGGTCGCGGACGACCAGCCACTTCAGGTGGGACATCGCCAGCCGTTGCTGGCGCCCGTTGGCCGAGCCGACCGCCGGGTTCTGGCCGAGGATGAAATAGCCCTCCACCTGGTCGGCGAGCATCGCGATGGCGGTCTGGTAGGTGCCGTGCGGCCCACTCAGCCGCGGCAGATAGTCGTAGGCCCAGTTGTTCTCCGCGGTCGCGGCCTCGCCGAACCAGGCCTTGAGCAGGTTGACCACGTAGGTCTCCGCGTATGCCCAGTAGCCCTTCTGCTGCTTGGAGCCGATCGAGGCGACGTAGTCGTCGTACGTGTCGTGCTTGCCCACCGTGGGCATCGGCAGATAGCCCGGCAGCAGGTTGAACAAGGTCGGGATGTCGGTCGAGCCCTGGATGCTGGCATGTCCGCGCAAGGCCATCACTCCGCTGCCCGGCCGACCGACGTTGCCCATCAACAGTTGCAGGATGGCCGCCGTGCGGATGAACTGGGCGCCCAGCGTGTGCTGGGTCCAGCCGGTCGCGTACCCGAAGCAGGTCGTCCGCTCCCGCCCGGAGTTGTCCGCGATCGATCGGGCGACATACTCGAAATCGGCGATGCTGATGCCGCACATGTCGCGCACCATCTCCGGGGTGTAGCGGGAGAAGTGCCGCTTGAGGATCTGGAACACCGTCCGTGGATCCTGCAGGGTCTCGTCGCGCACCACCTCGGCATGTTCCAGCGGCGGGCCGCCCGAACCGTGCTCCTCTCCCGCAGCCCGGTCCGACGCGCTCGCCCCGTGCTCGTCACCGCCCGCGGTGCCTACCGAACCACCGCCTGGATCCGCGTACGACCATGTCGACGGGTCGTAGTGACCGGTCGTGGGATCGAAGCCGGAGAACAGTCCGCCGAGGTCCTCGGTGTCGCGATAGTCCTCGTTGATCAACGTCGCCGCGTTCGTGTAGGCGACCACGTAGTCCCGGAAGTAGAGCTCGTTGCTGATCATGTGGTTGATCAGCGCACCGAGCAGCACGACGTCGGAGCCGGCCCGGATCGGTACGTGCTTGTTTGCGACCGCCGAGGTCCGGGTGAACCGCGGGTCGATGTGGATGACCCGGGCACCTCGGGTTATCGCCTCGGACACCCATTGGAAGCCCACCGGGTGTGCCTCCGCCATGTTGCCGCCCATCAGCACGATGCAATCAGCATTGGCCATGTCCTGCAGGGGCTGGGTGGCACCACCGCGCCCGTACGTGGCTCCCAAACTGGGAACCGTGGCGGAGTGTCAAATGCGGGCCTGGTTCTCGATCTGGATCGCTCCGGCAGCGGTGAACAGCTTCTTGATCAGGTAGTTCTCTTCGTTGTCCAGCGTCGCGCCGCCAAGCGACGCGATGGCCATGGTCCGACGCAGCGGCCGCCCGTGCTCATCGCAGTCCTGCCAACCCCGGTGGCGCGACTCGACGAACCGGTCGGCGATCATGTCGATCGCGGTGTCCAGTTCCAGGTCTTGCCACTCCGTCGCGTACGGCGCCCGGTAGCGGATCTTGGTCTGTCGGAGCGGGTTGTTGACCAACTGCTCGCTGGAGGATCCCTTCGGGCAGAGCCGGCCGCGGGAGATCGGCGAGTCGGGATCACCCTCGATCTGGACAACCCGCTCGTCCTTGACATAGATCTTCTGGCCGCATCCAACCGCGCAGAAGGGGCACACACTTTGCACGACCCGGTCCGCGGTCCGGGTGCGCGGAGTGGTGCGGCGCGTGGTGGCCGAGGTCACCGCGGGTCCGCGACCAAAGACGTCGCCGGAGCGGAACTGCCGGAGGACCGGCCACTCCAACGGACTCCACGCCATGGCCCGATGCTACAACCGGTCCTCGTGGCCAGGGACCAGTCATCGAGAAGGAGCAGATACACCTAAAACCGCGGCGCTTTCGGCCGGTATCCGCTCCTCCTCGACGTCGGCGGCTGCCCGCCTACTCAGACTGTGATCGACTGTTGTTCTTCTGCCGTGGCGATCTGGATCTTGCGCGGCTTCGCCCGTTCCGCGACCGGGATCTCCAGGCGGAGCACCCCGTCGCGGTAGCTCGCCGTGATCTTGTCGAGGTCGAGGTTGTCGCCCAAGATCAGCTGGCGGCTGAACACTCCTCGCGACCGCTCGTTGGAGAGCAGTTCGCCGGTGCTCTCACGCATCGGGCGCTCGGCCCGGACGGTGAGGACGTTGCGTTCGACATCCAGATCGATCGAGTCGGTGTCGACCCCGGGAAGGTCGAACTCGACGATGAACCTCTCTCCCTCGCGCCACGCGTCCATCGGCATGAAGGCCGGCCTGGCAGCCGTGCCGAAGATCTGCTGAGTGAGCCGGTCGAAGTCGCGGAACGGATCAGAGCGCAGGAGCGCCATCGGATACCTCCTTCGTGTCGATGGCCTATGCCATCAATAAACTATATTGACTGATATAGATTATCTAGCACTCCGATCATGACAGGTCAAGACTGAAATGGAAGGATGACCAGGTGAGCGAGGATCCGGAGCTACACGACCGCCAGCTGGCCGTCTATGGCATCACGGTCGCCGCCGGCTTGGTCGGCACCGGCGTGCAGAACCTCCGGGCGTACGAACGGGCCGGTCTGATCGATCCGCACCGCACCGGGGGCGGAACCCGCCTCTACAGCCAAGACGACATCGAGCGGCTGGCCGAGGTCCAGGTGCTGCTGCAGCGCGGCCTCAATCTGGTAGGCATCGCCATGGTCTTCGAGTTGCGCGCGGACAACGATCGGCTTCGGCAGTTGCTCGCCGATCTCGACCCCGACAACTGATCCACTCAGGACTCGACCGGCGACGATTCCCCACCACCAGGAGCCGCCGGCGCATCGGCCCGATACAGCAGGGCGGCGAGCAAGGCAGCGACCAGGGCACCGATCACGGTGAGCACCAACCGGAGCAGGCCGAAGAGCGACCGAGATCACGACGCCGACCAGGGTCCCGGTGACGCGCGCTCGCGCGGTCGGTACGGTCTCGTGCCGGACCGGTCGCAGCACCAGGGCGAGGGTGACCACCAGCCAGTATCCGTGGTCGATCTGGAACGCCAACGCGATCCCCAGAGCCACCCCGCACGACACCGCGGTAGCCACTGCGTGCCGCAGTGCGATGCGCGGTTCCGCCGGAGTCGGTGGCGCCTGCAGGCCGAGGACCGCGGTGATCACGATCACCGGTGCCAGCGCGATCGCTGCAGCTTTCAGCGCCGGTCGCGGCGGCAGCACGTGCATGGCCTCAGCCAACCATCTCCGCGATCAGCCGACTCAGCCTGCGCCCCGCTCAATGCCGAGAGTGGCGACCAGGTCCTCGTGCAATTCCATCCACACGGTGTGACAGGAGTCCTCCCGAACCTTGGTCACCCAGCTGAGATCGCCGCCGTGCACCCGCTCCAGCGCCCGGCTGAACCGATCGTGATATCCGGCGAATCGGCCGAGACACGCGGTCAGCCGCGGTTCCAACTCCCCGAGCGCCCGTGCCAAGACGTCGAAGACACCAAGCACCCGCGCGTCCCAGTTCGGATCGTCGTGCTTGTTCGCGGCCAGCGGGTCGGTGGCTGTCGGGCGCAGCTGCCAGTCGGTGCCGGCCAGCAACAGTCGGGCGTTCAGCGGCAGGAAGTCGCGGTGCACCGACTCGACCTGCGTTTGCGCACCCGCTGTCGTCAGCTCCTGCGCGAGTTGCTGCTCGTTGCGCCGCTTGCCCGCCTCGGTCAGCGTCCATCCTCCGGTGCCGGCAAAGTCGACCCGCGTGATCCAGCCGTACGCCTGGAAGTCCAACAGCAGTTCGCTGACCTCAGCCCGGTCCAAGCCGAAGCGCGCCACGACCTCGTCATCGTCCGCCATACCCTTCAGGCGTACGGCGTGCAGGACGAGAAGATCACACGCCGAGTCTTGGGACACGCGGCCGAGCCTAGTAGTGCCGAGATGCGGACGGACTCCGACGCGGACCGAGGCGAAAGCATCATCTTCGTTCTCGCCGTCCCTACCGCCGCCCTCGACGCAGAGACCGAGCATGCCCTGTTCGCCGGCTACGCCAACGGCTCGTACGCCGATCTCTACCGCCTCCAAGCCGCCGCCTACCGGAGCTGACCGAGAAGGTCTGGCTTTAATCTCCGTAGTCGCTACTGATGTGCGCGGGGCGCCGGCGGGGCATCCTCCAAGGTATGACCCCACACTCGCACCCGACACCACGTCATCCAGGCATCGACGACCGCCAACTGGCGGAACTGCTCGACCGAATGAGCGACGCCGCCTCGGCATATATCCGTGGCGACATCCGGCGCTACCTCGACCTCTTCGACCACCCGGACGACTACTCGCTGATGCCGCCGTACGGCGGCGAAACCAGCGTCGGATATCGCCCGACGGAAAGCGACCTCGAAGCGACGAGCCGATTCTTCGCCTGGGGTGAGGCGACTCTGGAGGTGCAGCACACCTACACCTCCGGCGATCTGGTGGTGCTGGTCGCTGTCGAACGCCAGCACGGCGAGGTCGGCGGCTACGCCGACCAGGACTGGTCGCTCCGGGTCACCATCGTGTTCCGGCGGGCGGGTGATCGCTGGCAGATCGTGCACCGACACGCCGACCCGCTGGTCGAGGAGATCCCGTTTGCCGACTTCGCCGAGTTGGCCCGCGGCCCCGAAGCGGACCCCGCCGCGTGACAAGGTTGCCGAATGGCCCTGCTGCATCGGTACAACCCACCACCGAACTGGCCGCCTCCACCACCCGGATGGACACCACCGCCGGGATGGCAACCGGATCCGGCCTGGGGTCCGCCACCGAACGGCTGGCCGCTGTGGATCGGTGAACGTGCCAACCCCAAGGCCTGGCTCTGGGCGTTCGTGGCAGCCGGCAGCTTCTATACGACGCTGCTGGTGATCATGGCCGTGGTGACCGGCGGCAACCTGAACCCCCGAACGGCCGGCGAGTTCATGTTCCCGTTCCTGGTGGGCGGGGTCGTCGTCGGCGCCATCGGCTGGGCTCGGCCCAAGCGATGGTCGATCGGCCTCTACTTCCTGCTCGTCTTCGCCATCTTCGTGGGGGTCCGCTTCCTCTCCGTCCTCGGACAAGGAGGGTTGAGCTGACGTCGGCCGAGCCCCCTACCGTGGATCCCATGCCGTACGACGTGCAAGGCGTCCTGTTCGACCTCGACGACACACTGATGGATCACACCGCCGCCTCCAGAGCCGCGGTGCTCGAGTTCGTCGCCGGCCTGCCCGAGTGGCCCCTCGACGAGGCCGGCACTCTGGCCCGGTGGTACGCCCTGGAGGATCAGCACTTCGCCCGCTACATGGCAGGTGAGGTCACGATGCTGGAGCAGCGGCGGGCCCGGATCGGAGGGTTCCTCGAGCTCGAGGACGCCGCCGACGACCTGCTCGACACGTGGTTCAGCCGCTTCCTGAGCGGCTATCAGGCCAATTGGCAACCCGTGCCCGGCGGACCGGAGCTGGCGCTACGGCTGCTCGAGGAGGGCTATCGGGTCGGGATCCTCACCAACGGCCAAGCCGCTCAGCAGCGGGCCAAGCTGGCGGCGATCGGGCTCACCGATCCGAGGCTGGTGGTCTGTGTCTCCGAGGAGCTACCGGCGCCGAAGCCATCGCCCTTGGCATTCGCCGCGGCCTGCGGCGCGTTAGGGCTGGCGCCGCACCAGGTGCTGATGGTCGGCGACAGCAGGGTCAACGACATCGACGGCGCTCGATCCGCCGGGTTGCACGCCGTCCACGTCACGGCGGAATTGCTCACCGACCCGGACGACTCCGTCGGTCGGATCGCCACTATCGCTGACCTCCACCGCCTGATCGGCGTCAGCATCTAGCCGGCCCACCGGACCGCACCAGCCGTCGACACAGATCTCGGCGTTCGGATCACCGAGGGTGACCAGCGGCGCCGCGAGGATGGTCGGGCGTTCGATCACGACACCCGCTCCCCCGACTCGGCCGCCACCTGCTCCAGCACCTGCCGGAACGTGTCGGTCTCCTGCGCCCCGGACACCCCGTATCGGCCGTCGAAGACGAAGAACGGCACTCCCGCGATCCCGTACGCGGCCGCCTGCGCGACATCGGCCTTGACGTCGCCGAGGTAACGGTGATCGGTCAACGCTGCCTCGGCCTCGGTCCGGTCGAGACCCACCTCCGCGGCCAGATCGGCGAGGTCGGCCACTCGACCGACGTGGCGGCCCTCGAGGAAGTACGCAGCCAGCAGTCGCTCCTTCAGCCTCTCTTGGAGCCCGTGGGCCTTGGCCAGGTGCAGCAGCTCGTGGGCGAGGACGGTGTTGGTCTGGTGAATGGCGTCATAGTCGTAGTCGAGACCGACCGCGGCGGCGATGCCGACCACCCGGTCGATCATGGTCTGGGCCTGTGACCGGCTGATCCCCTTGCGTTGGCTGAGGTAGTCCAGCGGGGTGCCGTCGAAGTCGACGGGGGTGTCGGGGGCGAGCTCGAAGGAGTGGTACTCCACCTCGACCTCACCGCCAAAGGCCGCGACGGCCGCCTCGAACTTGCGCTTGCCGATGTAGCACCACGGGCACTGGATGTCGGACCAGATGTCGACCTTCACGGGATTGCTCACGTCGAGAGTCAACGCGGGCCGCCCGGCTCGGCATTCCCGCCGTCGACCACGATTGACTCCGGCGACCCGCACCCTGCCTGCCTAGCGCGGTTGCGCTTGCTGTGGAATCCGAAGTTCGAGATTGTCATGCCGCACCACCGAGTGGTATTTGTTCGAAGCTCACACTAGGAGGCGTACGATGGATAGCGGAGTTATCAAAGGCACGGTCAAAGACGGAGTGACGAGACAACCGCTTGGGGAGGTTGTGGTCACTGCCAGCTCTCCGGCAGATCCGGACACCCACAGCGTCGTGACCGACGATTCGGGAGGGTTTCTCAGAACCGACCTTCCTCCAGGCACCTACGCGGTCCGGTGTGAGAAGGACGGCTACCAACCGTTTGAGAGGCACGGCATCGAGTTGCGAGCCAACGGGTTCCTGACAATCGAAGTCCAACTGTCGCCGGGGTCCGCAGAAACATGACGAGTGCCCGGAGCCCCGATGTCGAAGGGGCCTGGCCTGCTCCGACGTCTCGATGACAGGCTCGACCGGAGCCACCGAGATGAGGAGCATCGCATGAAGTACGTGATCTTGATCCACAGCAATCCTGACCCCTGGGGTCATCCCACCCAGGAGTTCACCGCCGAGGGCCGCCAACTGTCCGCGGCGCAACACACCGCGATGAACCGCGACTTCGAGGCGCTGATGCAGGAGATCTCGGAGTCCGGCGAGTTCGTCACCGCCGAGGCCCTGGCCGACCCCGTCTCGGCCACGCTGTTCGACTGGACTCCCGAAGGCCACCTGGCCAGCGAAGGACCCTACGCGGAGAGCAAAGAGCATCTGGCCGGCTTCTTCCTGATCGACTGTGCGACTCGAGAACGTGCCGAAGAGATCGCAGCCCACTTCGCCCAGCCGGGCGGGGTAGTCGAGCTGCGACCGGCGATGTGGGGTGGCGGCGACGACCAGTAGCGCGCCGAGTTCGACCAGTGCGGATCACGAGAAACTGTGGCGCACCAGTGCGCCGCAGGTCCTCGCCGCGCTGGTCCGCCACTACGGCGACTTCGATGCCGCCGAGGACGCGGTCCAGGAGGCTCTGCTAGCGGCCTCCCAGCAGTGGCCGAGCGACGGAGTCCCTGACAACCCGAAGGCCTGGCTGATCAGAGTCGCCTCTCGGCGGCTGATCGACCAGAAGCGTTCGGAGCGGTCCCGAGCCGAGCGAGAGCGTTTGGTCACTCGTCGCACCCCGGACGACGAGCTGGTGGACGCGGGCGTCGACCGTGGCCGACGCCCGTTCGACGACTCAGTGATCGTGCTGCTCCAGTGCTGTCACCCCGACTTGTCCCTGCCCAGCCAGATCGCCCTCACGCTGCGGGCGGTCGGTGGCCTCAGCACCGGTCAGATCGCGCATGCCTTCCTCGTCCCGGAGGCCACCATCGCCCAGCGCATCAGCCGAGCCAAGGCCCGCCTGCGCCAGCTCGACGCCCCGTTCGCTCCCCCACTCCCTCACGAGTTGCCTGGCCGGGTCAACGCGGTTGCCCAGGTGCTGTACCTGATCTTCACCGAAGGCCACCTGAGCACCGTGGGCGGACTGCTGTACGACATGTCGTTGAGCGAGGAAGCGATCCGGCTGACCCGTTGGCTGCACCGCCGGCTACCCCGAGCCGACGAGATCACCGGGCTGCTGGCGCTGATGCTGCTGACCGACGCCCGGCGGGCCGCCCGGCTCGCACCCGACGGTTCGCTGATCCCGCTCGCGGAGCAGGACCGCGCGCGGTGGGACCGACGCCGGGTGACCGAGGGGATCGCGCTGATCGAGTCGGTGCTGGCCACCGGACCGGTCGGCCCGTACCAGCTGCAGGCCGCTATCGCGGCGGTACATGCCGAAGCAGTCCGCGCCGAGGACACCGACTGGACTCAGATCGAGGTGCTCTACCGGATGCTGGCAGAGCTGGCCCCCAGTCCAGTCCTCACTTTGAACCACGCTGTCGCGGTCGCCATGGTCCGAGGGCCCGAGGCCGGACTGGCGATGATCGAACCGCTGGCCAATGACAAGGCACTGCGACGAAGCCATCGGCTGCCTGCCGTCCGCGCACATCTCCTTGATCTGGCGGGACGCGCCAGCGAGGCACAGGTCGAGTACGCGGCTGCCGCTCGGTTGGCGACCAGCATCCCGGAGCAACGCTATCTGGGAGCCCGCGCCACCGGATGGGCGAGCCGGCCTTCCGCGTAGTTCCAGGTACGACCGACGACGAGTTCACGAGCGATGTCCGGATGTCCGCTGTGTCTGCTACGACCAGCGACCAGGTCGCCGATCGGGGTATCGGCCTGCAAGCCGGGGGCGTCGTCACTGGGCGCAGCACTGATCCCGCTCCTCGTCGGGCTCGCGATGGGTTGGACGCTCGGCGCATTCGGCCCGCGATCACACTCCTGTGCTTGCTGACCGGTTGTCGGCACGCCCTCATCCGCATCCGGCGGCACGCTCGCAGCTAGCAGACCCGAACCTCTGAGAATCCAGGCGCTTGCGATATATCGGTAGATGTGTAATCATGTAATCACACATACACAGAAAGGAGTGCACGTCATGAAGACGCACGCATTCAATCCAGATCAGCCCGAGGTCGGTCCTCGGGGACGCCGCCGGATCCGCGGCGGCGAAGAGTTCGGTGGCCACCCGCGCGGACGCGGTCGTGGCATCGAAGACGCCGACGAGACCCCTGGTCCGCGTGGCGGAGGCCGCGGCGGGCGAGGCCCGCGTGGTGAAGGCCGTGGTGAAGGCCGCGGCGAAGGCCGCGGACGCGGCGGCCGGCATGGCTTCGGTCGACCGGGAGGCTGGCAGAACGCCGACCTGCCCGCGGCCGACGACGCCCAGTCCTGGTTCGAGGGACGGCTCCCTGAGGACTGGTTCTCCGAGGTCAGCGTCAGCACCGATCGCGAGGAAATCGTCGTGGTCGGCACCCTGACCGGCGAGACGACCGACTCAGCACAGGCGGAGGGCCGGATCAGCCGGTTCCGCGAAGAGACGCGCGGCACCCGGATGCAGATCGCCGACGAGGCCGAGGCCCGCTATGGCCGGAAGGTCTCCTGGGGCGCCCGATCCGGCGAGGTCACCGCGCTGTTCACCCACCTGTCCGTGCCTGTGATGACCCGGCTACGGCAGCCGGAGCGCCAGGTGCTCGACACCCTGGTCGACGCCGGTGTCGCCCGCTCCCGCTCCGAGGCCCTCGCTTGGGCCGTCACCCTGGTCGGCGAGCACACCGAGAGCTGGCTCGCGGGACTGCGCGACGCGATGGCCGAGGTGGACAAGCTCCGCGCCCAGGGCCCCCAGCTCTGAGCGACACATTGCACATCGGTTGGCCGAGTCCCCCGGTCCAGCTGGGGTTACCTACTCAAGAGAACGTCCCGCCAGAGATCGAAGATTCGGTCAACCTCGGCAGGGTCGACGAAGGTGTCTAGGTTGGACTTGACCCGTTCGCGGCTCACCTGGTCAGCTAGCACAGCGGCAGTCCACTCCACGCTCTGACGCACGTCGGGAGCAACATCGGCGTGATCGACGAACTTGACGATCACTGCCACGGTCTCGGCGGGTTCAGCGTCACCCCCAAGCCAACGATCTCATCCGATCTCGATCGTGGCGATCGCGTACGCAACGTCGTCGCGCGACAGATGGTGATCGGCGAAGGACAGCACCGGATGAACTCCCACGCAATAGCTGGTCCTGGCATGGCGGAGCATCAGTTCGTCGTTGGCGTCGTTACCGAAGGCGACGTATGCGCCGTCGGCGATGCCGAGTCGACCGAGCGCGTGGCGCTTGGTGATGCCGCTGGGAGCGATGTCGATGATTCCCTCGTCGGGATGGACGTTGATCGACAGCGGCGATCGGCGCAGCTCGTCCTCGATCCGCGAATCCGAGGCGAAGAGGACGACCTTGGAATACCGCTCGATCTGCTCGCGTGGGATGTTGCTGGCGAGTTGGCCGGCATCGAGTTGGCGAAAGATCCGGTGAGCCTGGTCACCAGTGAAGGAGTAGTCCCACTCTCCGTCGATCAGGACAGTCAGCTCGTACTCATCGATGAGGCGATCGATGAGTACGCGATCCGCATGATCGATCCCGAGCACTGTCAGCTCACCCCCAGTGCGGGAGAACGCGCCGTTGCCCCCGATCAGGGTGGCGTCGTGGAGATCGTCCGGCAGCACGGGTAGCAGATCACGGATCGGCCGGGCTGAGGCGAACACGAGATTGCATCGCTCCCGCAGCGATCGGAGCGCTTCGACGATGTCGGGACCGATCGTGCGACCATCGAAACAGATCGTGCCGTCGACATCGAAGACCACCACCTTCCGCATTCGGTGAAATCTATGCGAGAGGCATGGATGACTGCGACAGATGGCGCCTGCCTGCCGGCTCGCAACTCGACGCTCACGGTTCCTGCCAGGCGCATTGGATCGTGACCCGCAGCTACCTGCAGAAGACAGCAGGGGTGACACCGAGGACGCGCCGAAAGTGTCGGGTGAGATGAGCCTGATCATGGAAGCCTGCTTCCACGGCGGCATCCGCCGGCCGATGCCCCTGGACGAGCAGGCGTCGGGCATGGTCGACGCGACGGCTGATGACGTACTGATGCGGGGCGATGCCGTAGGTCTGAGAGAACACACGCACGAGATGACTGGGGTGAGCCCCCAGCTGCGCCGCACCGGCGGCGATGGTGAACGACTCGGTGTAGCGGTCATCGAGTAGCTCTCGCAGCCGCCTGGCCAACGGCACGTCACGCCGCGCTGTCGTCGGATTCCCCAGATGGGCAAGGACATGCCGGTGGAGGATGAGCATCCAGTACTCGGCCGCCATCTGGTCATCCGGATCCCGCAGCGCGGCATGGACCCGTTGCACCACGGCCAACGAACTCGGATCTGCGAGGGTGGGCCGGGTCGCCGCCAGACCCTGGGCTCTTGCTGGAAGCCATTCGGCACCCAGGTAGAGGACGCGTTTGCGGTAGCTCTTGCCATCGATCGCGGAGCGCCCGTCATGAGGCACGCCGGGCGGCAACAGGGTCAGTGCCGTGGTGGTCGCGTAGTGCCCAGCCCGGTCCAAGCGATAGGCAACGACACCGTCGTCGACGAGCATGACGGTCCAGTCGTCGTGAGTATGCACCGGGTAGGCGTGGTCGAAGCTTGCGTGGTAGACCTCGCGCAGCGCCGGCACTCCAGGGTGCCAGGCGCGTACGCGATCGACCATGCAAGAAACGTACAAGACCGCAAGGAAGGCACCTGGGGAGACTGAGGCCATGACCTCTGAGAGCTGGCGCGTCCGCAATCTCGTCTACGAGACCTTCACCGCGGAGGGCCGCGCTCCCTCCGTAGCCGAACTCGCCCGCAGGATCGAGAGCACGCCTAATCGGGTGCAGCAGCTCCTCCGCGAACTAGCCGATGCCCATGCCCTGGTGCTCAGCCAGGACGGTGATGCGGTGCGGATGGCACACCCGTTCACCGCGGCTCCGATGGCGTTCGTCCTCACCCCGGCGGATGGCCGCGATGATCGTCGCTGGTGGGGCGGCTGCGCCTGGGACTCCTTCGGCATCAGCGCCGCCCTCGACCTTGATGTGCGGATCGATACGACCTGCCCGCACTGTGCCCGGCACCTCGCCGTGCACGCCGGGCCGACGACTGCGCCTCCGGAAGAACTCGCAGTCCGGTTTCCCAGGCCCGCCGCCGAGTGGTGGGAGGACGTCGTGGCCACCTGCACGATGATCCGTCTCTTCTGCACTCGTGAGCACGCGGAGCGATGGACCGCCGAGCACAGCCCCGGCAGCGGGTACATCGCGGACGCGAGGACGGTGTGGGATCTCGCCCAGGCCTGGTATGGCGATCGCCTCGACGCCACCTTCCAGCCCCACACCCGCGACGACAACCAGGTACTCCTCGATGAGCGCGGCCTCACCGGAGAGTTCTGGCGCCTTCCCTGAACGCGACCCGCTTCAGCCCCGCTGAGTGCGGTAGTAGCGGATCAGCTCCTGGGTGGAGGCATCCTGCTCGGCGAGCGCGGCCTCGTCGCCACCGACCGCTGGGGTCACCTTCAGTGCCAACTGCTTGCCCAGTTCGACACCCCACTGGTCGAAGCTGTCGATCCCCCAGACGATGCCTTCGGTGAAGGTGATGTGCTCGTAGAGCGCGATCAGCTGTCCGAACACTGACGGAGTCAGCGCGGGGGCCATGATCGAGGTGGTCGGCCGGTTTCCGGAGAAGACTCGGGCCGGCACGATCGCCTCGGCCGTGCCCTCCTCACGGACCTCGTCGGCGGTCTTGCCGAAGGCGAGGGCCGCGGTCTGGGCGAAGAAGTTGGCCAGGAACAGCTCGTGGACGTCCGCGTCGCCGTCGGTCAGCCCATACGCCGGGTTCGCGACCGCAATGAAGTCGGCCGGGATCAGCTGTGTCCCCTGGTGGATCAGCTGATAGAAGGCGTGCTGACCGTTGGTGCCGGGCTCGCCCCAGAAGACCTCGCCGGTGTCGGTGGTGACCGGGGTGCCGTCCCAGCGGACGCTCTTGCCGTTGGACTCCATGGTCAGTTGTTGCAGGTACGCCGGGAAGCGGTGCAGCAGCTGCGCGTACGGCAGCACGGCATGCGTGGCCGCGCCGAAGAAGTTGCGATACCAGACATTGAGCAGCCCCATCAGCGCCGGCACATTCTCCCCGAGCGGCGTCGATGCGAAGTGTTCGTCGATGGCGTGGAAACCGGCGAGGAAGTCGGCGAAGTTGTCCCGCCCGATGGCCACCACCAAAGCGGTGCCGATCGCAGAGTCCACCGAGTAACGACCGCCGACCCAGTCCCAGAAGCCGAAGGCGTTCTGCGGGTCGATGCCGAAGGCGGCGACCTTGTCCAGCGCCGTCGAGACAGCGACGAAGTGCTTCGCGATCGCCTCCGCCTCACCGCTGTCGTCGATCGCCCCGGATGCCTTGAGACCCGACAGCAGCCAGGAACGCGCCAGCCGGGCGTTGGTCAGCGTCTCCAAGGTGGTGAACGTCTTCGAGGCGACGATCACCAGGGTCGTCTCCGGGTCCAGATCGGCGGTCTTGGTCGCCACGTCGGTCGGGTCGATGTTGGAGATGAACCGTGCGCTGAGCCCGTCCTGCACGTAGGGCTGGAGGGCCTCATAGACCATTACCGGACCGAGATCGGAACCACCGATACCGATGTTGACGATCGTCTCGATCCGCTTGCCGGTCACCCCCTTCCATTCCCCGCTGCGTACTCGATCAGCGAAGTCGTAGACCTTCTCCAACACCTTGTGCACCTCGGCCACGACGTTGGTGCCGTCCAGGTCCACCGCCACGTTGTCCGGGTCGCGCAGCGCGGTGTGCAGCACCGCTCGGTCCTCGGTCACATTGATCCGCTCGCCGGCGAACATCGCGTCCCGCCGCTCGGTCAGCTTGACCTCTTCAGCCAGCGCGATCAGGGCGGCCAGCACCTCGTCGTCGATCAGGTTCTTCGACAGGTCGACGTGCAGATCGGCGGCGTCGAAGGTAAACGCCTGAGCCCGGTCCGGGTTCGCGGCGAACCAGCCGCGCAGGTCGGGCACCAACCCGTTCTTCAGCTCGGTCAGCTTGGCCCAAGCGGCAGTGCTGGTGGCATCGACAGGTGCACTCATCGGTCAGTCCTCTGGTTCGTCGTCCGTGGCGGTCGGTCCGACACTAGCGAGCGGCGCTGACGTCGCGGATCTAGGGTGGGTTGTCATGGACGCCCGGTTGCAGCGACCTCGACCCGAGGCCGGTATGCCGAACGCCGGCCAGGAGTCGGGATTCCGTACCGATCTGGAGCGGATCCGCTTCGCCCAGTCGTACTCCCGGCTGGCCGAAGTGACCCAGGTGATCACCGCCGGGGCAACCGCGGGCATGGTGCACAACCGGTTGTCGCATTCCATCAAGGTGACCGCCGTTGCCCGGGCGATCGCGGTCCGGCTGCTGCGCGACGCCGACCCGGCGTTGCTCCGCGAGCTCGGCGGGCTGGACCATGTCGTCGTGCAGGTCGGCGCCAACGCGCACGACCTTGGTCACCCGCCGTTCGGCCACCTCGGCGAACGTGTGCTGGACGATGTCCTCCGGATCCGATTCGGGCTGCACGACGGCTTCGAGGGCAACGCCCAGACCTTCCGCATCCTCACCGAGCTTGAGGTGCTGGGCCCGGGCGACGAGGGTCTCAACCTGACCGCGGCCAGTCGCGCCGCGGTGCTGAAGTATCCCTGGGGCCGGTACGTGGTTCCTGACCCTCATCCTTCCGGGTGGCCCGAACCGCCGCGCGGCGCGGGCGTGGGTCCGGCCGGACCCGGGTCGACGAAGTTCTCCGCCTACACCCTCGACCTGGACGAGATGCTCAGCGCCTTGTCTGCCTTTCCCGAGCTGCCGCCCGGCCGCCAGACACTCGAGTGCTCGATCATGGACCTGGCCGACGACATCGCCTATTCGCTGCACGACGTGGAGGACTTCCACCGCTCCGGCATCCTGCAGTTCTCCCCCGTCTCCGGCGAGTTTCGTTCCTGGCTCAGCGATCGCCGGGCACTGGCCGCGATGAGCACCGACGAACTGGATCTGATGGGCCGGTGGCCGGGCGCCGGTTTGGAACAGCTGCGCCGGCGGCTGATCGAGAAGGACGACTGGATCTTCGACGAGGACCGCTTCGGCGCTGCCGTCAGCACGATCGGCGAGGAGTTCGTCGATGGCGTTCTCGCGGCCCCGTACGACGGATCACGGATGGCCGACCGCGCCATTTCCGGCTTCGTTTCGCGCTGGATCGACCTTTTCATCTCATCGGTCGAGCTGATCCGCGATCCACCGGTGCGGTCGGCGTACGTGTCACTCGCCGCCGATGCGTGGCACCAGGTCTCGGTGTTGAAGTTCGTGCATCAGTACTTCATCCTCGACCGGCCGGATCTGGCCATGTTCCAGCGGGGCCAGGCCCGCACCATCGATGCGCTGGTCACCGGATTCGACGACTGGCTCTCGGATCGGCAGGACGCGCCCAAGGCCCCGCGCCGGCTGATCGATCTGGTCCGGATCGCGACCGACGGATACGAGCGGGTCGCCCAGCAGCATCCCGACTGGCTCGACGGCGTCACCTCCCCCCGCCAGCTGGCCGGGATGGGCCGCGGCCGGGGCATCGCCGACTTCGTCAGCGGCCTGACCGATCAGCAGGCGGTCTCCTTCGCCCAACGGCTCAGCGGTGCCCGGGAACTGCTCTGGACCTCCGGCGCCCTCTGAGTTTGCCTAGGGGCCTGCTCCTAGCTGGGACGTTGAATAGACGGGACCTTCGACCCTATAGGGGCCGCCTCATGCCCCGGATCATTGATGGATGGCCACCGTCACCACCCGTGCCATCATCATCGCCGCCCCGCTGATCCGGGTGCGCCCGGTCGTCGACTCGGTCAACGAGCAGCTGGTCAAGGCCTGCGAGGAGTTCACCCTCAGCGAGCTGCCGCCGGTCCTGCCCGACGGGGCGCCCCGGACCCGCCTGATGGTCCGTGGCCACCAGCAATCCAACCAGCCACCAGGCCTGACGGTCAGCCAGGAGTTGCTGCGCAGCATCCGGGATCACGCCGAAGGGCGGCTGAACGGCAACTTCCTCGCTGCCTGAGGAGTTGGGACCGTGTGGGTGAGGTCCTGAGTCAGATCTGGTCGCGAGCGACGGCGTCCCAGCCGGCACCGGAGCCGGCGATCGTCGCCGGTATCGCCGTGCTTGCCCTCGGTCTCGTCCTGGTGCCGCGCGCCTGGACCGTCACCCGCCATCTGGTGACCATCAGTCACGAAGGCGGTCATGCGCTGCTCGCGGTCCTCACCGGGCGCCGGCTGGTGGGCATCCGACTGCATGCTGACACCTCAGGGGTCACCCTCTCTCGCGGCAAGCCGACCGGTCTCGGCATGGTGGCGATGCTGGCCGCCGGCTATCTCGCGCCGGCGGTCGCAGGCCTCGGGGCGGCCTTGCTGCTGGCCGGCGGGCACAGCCTGGCACTGCTCTGGCTTGCGGCGGGCTGGCTGTCGCTGATGCTGCTGCAGATCAGGAACGCGTACGGCCTGCTGGTGCTGGTTCTCTGCGGGGCGGCCGCCGGGCTGGCGAGCTGGTATCTGCCCGGCACGACCGTCTCGCTGCTCGCCTATCTGCTGACCTGGCTGCTGCTCTTCGCCGCACCGAAGCCGGTGCTGGAGCAGATGGCGCAACGACGCCGCGGCGCGGCGCGGGGCTCCGATGTCGACCAGCTCACCCGGCTGACCCATGTCCCTGCCCTGCTGTGGGAGCTGCTGTTCCTGCTCGCCAACATCGCCGGTCTGGTCGTCGGCTTCCTGGTCCTACTCCCGATCCCTCTTGGCTGACTGACGCGGAGCCCGGAGACGAAGCAGGAACGGGCCCGAGAAACGAAAGAGCCCCCGTCGCCATCGACGGGAGCTCGGTTTGTTGCGAGGAGACGGCTGCACGCAGCCGGCGACCTCAGATACGCGGGCTGATACCCGACCGCACCGCAGCCGCCATCAGCTCTTCGCGCATGGTGGCGCTAGGAGCCTCGGCGATCGCACGCTCCATGGCCCGGCGGTTGCGCCGTGCCTGGTTGCGCGAGCGGAGGTTGGAGACGAACGACATCTCGGATCATTCCTTCATAGGGTGTGTTGCTGAATCTTCTTCTATTTCGAAACCTTCGGCTTCGAAGTCAACTGTAGCAACTCCCGTACAGCCGCGCATATTCCCGAAGGGAGATCTCCGACACATCTGTCGGTATTGGCCGCGCGTGGGGAACCTGGGTTGTGGCTCAGGCAGCTTTGCCGTACCGCTTGTCGGTGAGCACGACGCCGGCCCGCTCGAGATCGGCCTCGATCCGGATCCGCTCGATGTCCCGGTCCAGGCCGGACAGGTCGGCGCTGAGATCGTGGGAGATGTCGAGCATGGCGCAGATGTCGGTCAGCACGCGGTCGTACGCGAGAAGATGGCCCAGTTGGTGTGCCGCGGACTGATGCTCATCGGAGCTCACCAGGGCACGCAGACGGCGCAGGTCGTTGGTGAGCCGCTCCAGCGGGACGCCCTGCTGCTGTCGCATCGAACGAAGATCGCGGCGACGCTCCGCACCGACCCGCCAGCGCTCACGCAAACTGCCGGGTCGCAGGTCCCAGCGACCGGCGAGGGCGTCGTAGGCCACGACCATGCCGATCGGGACGAGCACGATGATCGACACGGCCACCATGCCGAGGATCACCTGGTAGGCATCCGCCATGACAGCACACTAGGTCGGGCGCCGCGCCACCACAAGGCCCTCCCAGGCATCCCAGCCAATGGTCTACCGGCGTCGCAGGCTCTCCGGCGCCGCCTTGGCCAGGGTCTCACCACGGAAGAACGCCGGTCGCTTCATCCGCTGCCAGATCATCACCACGACCCCGACCAGGATCACGCCCAAGCCGAGCACGAACACCAGCCCCAACCCGCCGATGTTCGACCCGCTGCCGTAGTCGGGATCCATCGACTCGACCAGCGTCGTCACGAACATCACCGCCAAGATCACGCCGCCGACGAGAGGGAACACGAAGGTGAACAGCGTGCTCCGCAACGAGTCGAACCACTGCTTGCGGAAATACCAGACGCACGCGAACGCGGTCAGCCCGTAGTAGAAGCAGATCATCATGCCGAGCGCGGTGATGGTGTCCCACAGCACGTTCTCACTGAGGAAGCGCATCACCGCATAGAACACGGAGGCGACGACCGAAGAGACGATCGTGGCGTAACCGGGCGTGAAGAACCGCGGGCTGACGCGCGCGAACGACGACGGCAGGGCGCCGTAGTGACCCATCGCCAAGAGGGTTCGGGCCGGTGAGACGAAGGTGGACTGCAACGACGACGCCGAACTGGTGAGCACCGCGAGCGAGACCAGGAAAGCAAGCGGGCCGAGGATCGGACCGGACAGATAGAAGAAGACGTTCTCCTGGATCTCGGGGTTGCCAAGACCGAGCTCTCCGGTGCCGATGCCGGCGTACATGATCATCGCGACCGCCAGCAGCACGTACAGGCTCACGATCGTGAGCACGGTCACCGTCGCCGCGCGACCGGGCGTCTTCTCGGGATCCTTGGTCTCCTCGTTCATGGTGAGGGTGACGTCCCAGCCCCAGAAGATGAAGATCGACAGCGACACCCCGGCTGCGAACGCACCGAACGAGGCGACCTCGAACGGGTTGAACCAGGACCAGCTGAAGGCGGTGGAATCAAATCCGGTGCCGGACGCACCCTGGACGATGGCGCTTCCGGCGAAGAACAGCAGCACCACGACCTGAAAGCTCACCAGCACGTACTGGAGCTTCTGGGTGGTCTGCATGTCCCGGTAGGAGATGGCGGTGGCGCCGAGCATGAAGAGCAAGCAGACCCCGATATTGATCCCGCGGATGTCCGCGAGCCCGGCGATCGACTCATTGCCGCTCAGCTGGGAGATCAGCAGGAAGAGGAACTCCACCGCAACCCCGGCGAGATTGGACAGCACCAGGATCGTGGCTGCGACCAGTCCCCAGCCCGCCATCCAGCCGATCCAGGGCCCGAAGGCACGGCTCGCCCAGGTGAAAGAGGTACCGGAGTCAGGCATTTCGCGATTCAGCTCCCGGTAGCCGAACGCCACCAGAAGCATCGGGATGAAGCCGACCAGGATGATCGCGGGGACCTGCAGGCCCACCACCGACGCGGTCGGCCCGACGGCCGCCGTGAACGTGTACGCGGGTGCGATGCACGAGATCCCGATGACGACCGCGCCGATCAGACCGACCGTGCCGGCACTCAGGCCTTTGGTGGAGAGCTCACCGGCATGCTCGCCGGAAACCGGCGCCAGGGGCGCCTCCGCACCGTGGTGATCGTCCATTGCCGTCATCCCTTCGCTGGATCGGACGCTGAGCCGACATTGGGGCCGATCCCAGGCCTGGGCCGGGGAATCACGGCCACGGGGACCGGCAAGGCTCGCAGGAGACGGACGCCGGCCGCGCCCAGGAACACCTGGCCAGGCTGGGCGAGCCGGCTCGATCCGACGAAGAAGATCTCCCCAGCCAGCCAGTCGAGCCCGTCGACGGCCTCCATCATGTTGTCACCTTCGGCAGCAAGCACCTCGGCCTCGATGTCGAGGTGCTCGCGGACGTGGTTGACGATCTCCTCAGTGTGTGCGGCGGCCGCGATGCGGATCAGACCGGTGTCGAGGTCGGCAGGGAAGTTCGTGGTCACCAGCGAGACCAGCCGCAGGTCCGCGCCGGTCGCGGTGGCGAAGGCAGCGGCTGCGGCCAAGAGCCCGTCGGCGTCCAGTTCCACCCCTACCCCGGCCGTGATCCGCGGGATCCCAGCGCCTTCCCGCTTGCGGAAGCCGCGTGGGGCGAGGATCACCGGTACGTGGGACAGATGTAGCAACTCATTGGCGGCGGTGCCGATCCGGTGGTGTCGACGGGGTGCTCCGTTGGCAGCCCCGACCACCAGAACCGAGGCACCGAACTCGTCCGCCGCCGCTACCAGACCCTCACCGACGGAGTCGGCGGCGCGGAGGTAGGTCATGCAGGTGATCTCGCTGGGCACGGCCTCGATCGCCTCGGCGAGCCAACCCTCGGCCTGCTCACGCACGTAGCGGTCATAGGCGGCATCAGGTGGAGTGATCACGCTCCGGCCGATGCCCGGCAGCACGACCACGACATCCAGTCGCGCCCCCGTCGTGATCGCGATCCGGGCGGCCAACGCGAGCGCGTCCCGTCCGGCCTTTGTTGCGGTGTATCCCGCCAACACACGAGTGATCACGCGGCCTCCGCCTCTCGTTCGTCATCGTCTGAGACGACCCTGAGGTGATTATTGCCCAGAACCTCAGCCAACGGGGTGAGAACTGGTCAGCAAGCGGCTCGGGATCGCCCTGTCCACGCGCCGAGGTGACGGCGCGCCACGCGCGTGTGGTTTCCCCTACGAGGGGGAACTCGTCACGGAGGCGGAGAGCCTGTCGACCTGGGAGAACATCCGCAGCGTCATCCCGCTCATCGAGAGTGCCGATCGGATCAATATCGTGTCGAACGCTGTCCACGCCGAGAAGGGCCGTCTCCATTTGGAGCGCCTCCCCTCCAGACCTCACGGAGCGGTTGGTGAGGGCGGAGGATCGCAGACGTGCCCACCTGCTCGGCCAGCTCGCCCACCACCGGCTCGTCGCCACGGACGGGAAGGAGGGTGCTGGGTGTCATCGCTGGAAGAAGTCGGCCATGACGTCCTGTGCGGCCTCGACCATGTGGCCGCCGTCGGCCGTCTTGCAACCGGCGGCCTTCGCCGCCGCGAGGAACGGAGTCAGTCCGTGGCCGGAGATCACATCGCCGACGAACATCGACGAGGTCAGCAAGGCGGGATCGACCGGAAGCGGGTCTCCGGCTTCCATGCCCATCGGGGTTGCGTTGCAGACCAGATCGCAGCCGGTGGGATCCGGCGGGCCGGCGATCACCCGACCTCGGCCGAGGTCGGCGACCAGCTCGAGGAGCGCGTTGACCCGCGACTCGTCGGCGTCGTGGACGATGAGCTCACGGACTCCGGCCTCGAGCATGGCAATGGCGATCGCGCTGCCCGCACCACCCGCCCCGACCAGGAGGACCCGGGCACCCGCCGGCTCGGCCCCGTGATCCACCTGCGCCTTGACGAAGGCGAGTCCGTCGAGCATGTCGCCGTGCCAAGTCCCGTCCGGATTGCGGCGGATGACGCTCACCACCCCGAGCATCCTGGCGCGTTCGGAGCTGGTTGCGCAGTAGCCGAACGCGGTGAACTTATGGGGCATGGTGACGAGGATCCCGTCCACGTTCCGCGAGGCTGTGAGACCGGCCATCACGGCATCGAGATCCTCGGCCGACACCTGCATCGGGACGCAGATGCCGTGGTAGCCGCGTTCCCCGAAGGTACGGGTGAGGCGCACCGGGGACTCGACGTACTTGATCGGATCACCGATGATCGGGAACAGCCGCGTAGCGCCGCTGAGCTGGTCGAGCATGTCGATTCGTGCCTTTCTGGTCGCGCTGGCTGGGTCTAGGTGTGGGTGTGGGTGAACGGTCTCACGGCACGTCGGTCGGCGGTCCGCGGATTCCGCGTGAACCGGCAGCCGGCCGGCTCAGGGAGACCCTGTCAAGACATCCTCCGTCCAGACATGCCCTGGCAGGGCACCCTTCGACAGGGTGTCCCTGCGGGGCCGACCGGTTGGTTAGATCTTCATCATGCCCCAGGACGCCACCGAGCCAGCGAGCCTGCCGCGAGCTCGGGTCTCGCTGCTGCTGGCCTCGCTGGGGTTCTTCCTGATCACTCTGGACATCCTGATCGTCAACGTGGCGCTGACCCAGATCAGTCGTGAGCTGGGCGGTGGCACGGTCGGGCAGCAGTGGGTCGTGGACGGATACACGCTGCTGTTCGCAGCACTGCTGCTGTTCGCCGGGAACCTATCGGACCGAGTCGGGTCGAAGCGGGCCTTCTCGGTCGGGGTGGCACTCTTCGGGCTGACGTCCGCGGCGTGTGCGTTCGCGCCGACGATCGCGACGCTGATCGCGGCCCGAGCGGGTCAAGGTGTCGCAGCAGCGCTGATGCTGCCGTCCTCGATGGCCCTGATCCGGGAGGCCTTTCCCGATCCGGCCCGGCGGGCTCGCGCCCTCGGCACGTGGGCGGTGGGCGGAGCGGTCGCCGCGGCGGTCGGGCCGTTGCTGGGCGGGATCTTGACCACCCTCGACTGGCGCTGGGTGTTCGGTATCAATATCCCGGTCTGCGCGGTGATGCTGCTGCTCGTGGCTCGGATCCCGACCTCACCCCGCCGCGCCATGCCCTTCGACTGGGCTGGGCAGATCCTTTGCTTCGTCGCGCTGTCCGCATTGATCTACGGGCTCATCCACGGCGGGTCGGTGGGATTCGGCTCGGTGCAGGTCATCGTCCCGCTGGCGGTCGCGGTGACCGGCTTCGTCGCTTTCGTCGCCGTGGAGGCTGGGGTGACGCATCCGATGATGCCGCTGTCGTTGTTCCGTCCGCCGGACATGCGGATCGCGTTGACGATCGGGTTCGCGTTCATGGTCGGCTGGTTCGGCACGGTCTTCCTCGGCAGCCTCTTCCTGCAGCAGCATCTTGGTGTTCCGCCACTGTGGGCAGGGCTGGCCTTCCTGCCATCGGCTCTGATCAGCGTGGCCGGAAACCTGACCAGCGGGCGGATGACCAACCGATTCGGCCCCCGCGCCCCGGTTCTGGTCGGTTTGACGTCGATGGTGGTCGGCCTGACGGCGATGACCCTGACGGCGCCCCTGGGACTGCCGCTGCTGACGGCGGCGCTGATCATCCCCGTCGGTGCCGGCGGTTCCTTGGCGATGCCACCGACCACGGGGTTGGTGTTGGCCAGCGTGGCACCCGAGCTCGCCGGCACGGCCAGCGCCGTCTTCAACACCTTCCGTCAGGTCGGCGGCGCCGTCGCGATCGCCGTCTTCGGCGCCCTGATCGTCGACCGGGAGCGATTCGTCCCCGGCATGCAGGTCAGCTTGACCATCGCGGCAGCCGTCCTGCTGGTGGCGGCCCTGGCCAGCCTCCGCATCCAGCGCCGAGGTGTACTGACAGAGAACCCCACCAACGGCCGACCCCTCCTAGGCTGACCGACATGGCTGCACCTAATCGGGAGGAGGTCCGCGACTTCCTCATGACCCGCCGCGCCAAGGTCCGACCCGACCAGGTTGAGCTTCCCGCCGGCGGCATCCGGCGGGTGCCCGGACTGCGCCGCGCCGAGGTCGCGATGCTGGCCGGGGTCAGCGTGGAGTACTACTCCCGACTCGAGCGTGGCAACCTCGCGGGTGCCTCCGAATCGGTCCTGGATGCGATTGCCCGCGCCCTGTTGCTCGACGAGGCAGAACGCGATCATCTGTACGACCTCGCCCGCGCCGTCAACTCCTCCCCGGCTACGCGACAACGTCGCAACGCCCGCACCACCGCGGTGCGGCCAGGGCTCCAACTCGCGCTGGACGCGATCACCGGCGGACCGGCGCTGATCCGCAACGGCCGGATGGACATCCTTGCCGCCAATACCCTGGGCCGGGCCCTGCACTCGGTCGCGTACGCCCAGCCACGCCGGCCCGTGAACCTCGCCCGGCACTGCTTCCTCGCCCGCGACAGCGCCGAGTTGTTCTACGCGGACTGGGACAAGGCGGCTGCCACCATCGTCGCAATCCTGCGCGCCGAAGCCGGCCGAGACCCGTACGACAAGGACCTGCAGGACCTGATCGGGGAACTCTCCACCGTCAGTGACGACTTCCGTGCCAAGTGGGGCGCCCACGACGTCCGTCGCCATGCCAGCGGGGAGAAGAACTTCAACCACCCCGTCGTCGGGCGGCTCGACCTGCTCTTCGAGTCCGCCGACCTGACCGCCGAACCCGGTTGGAAGCTGCTCATCTACACCGCCGAACCCGCGAGCCCCACCGCCGACGCGCTCGCCCTCCTCGCCAGTTGGGCCGCCACCCACGATCAGCTCACCGCTCAAGCCTAAGGATTCAGATGAAGTACACCCGTCTCGGCAGCACCGGACTCAGAGTCAGCCGTCTCGCGCTCGGCTGCATGAGCTACGGCGACCCCAACACCCCCGGCGCTCACCAGTGGGCGCTGCACGAAGGCGACGCACGGCCGTACTTCTGGCAGGCCGTCGAGCTCGGCATCACCTTCTGGGACACTGCGAACAGCTATCAGGCCGGCACCTCCGAGGAGGTGGTCGGGAGGGCGATCACCCGCTACTCGCGGCGTGAGGACATCGTCTTGGCGACCAAGGTCTTCGGCACCATGCACCCCGGGCCGGGCGGCTCCGGCCTGTCCCGCAAGGCGATCCTGGAGCAGGTCGACGCCTCTCTGTCCCGGCTCGGCACCGACTACATCGATCTCTATCAGATCCACCGCTTCGACCCGAACACTCCGGTCGAGGAGACGATGGAGGCCTTGCACGACATCGTCAAGGCCGGCAAGGTCCGCTACCTGGGCGCCTCCTCCATGTACGGCTGGCAGTTCGGCAAGCTGCAGCACGCCGCCGACCTCGGCGGCTGGACTCGGTTCGTGTCGATGCAGAACCAGTACAACCTGCTCCGCCGCCAGGACGAGCCGGAGCTGATGGCGTTGTGCGCCGACCAGGGCGTCGGGCTGGTGCCGTACTCACCGCAGGGCAAGTGCCGGCTGGCCCGGCCGTGGGGCGAGCAGAGCCTCCGCTCCACCGTCGACAAGGTGGTCAAGGCATTCGACTCCGACCACGACGAGCCCGTCGTCAACGAGGTTCAGCGCATCGCCGACGCGCGCGGGGTCACCATGGCGCAGGTAGCCCTTGCCTGGGTGCTCACCAACCCGATCGTCTCCGCCCCGATCGTCGGCGCCACCAAGCCCCACCACCTCAGCGAGGCGGTCGAGGCCCTCGACCTCACCCTCACCGAGGAGGAGGTCACTGCGTCCGAGGCGCCCTACGTGAACAGCGGACCATCCTGGTTCTGACTGCCGTCACTCCGTCAAGAGTGGCCCGGCGTTGATCGTCGTTGCCTACACCGCTACACGAGCGGCGGCCCGGGCTCGCTTGGTGGCTTGGTGGCAGCGGAAAAGGAAGCCAGGTGTGGGCGGGATCCAGCCGAGCTGGATGGCCATGCCCTGGTCATCACGGACCGCCCAGTGCTCGATGACGAGCCCATCGGCGATCCGCTGGAAGTGGGCCTGACGAACGGTGAAGGACTTGCCCGTGGGCACGAAGGCTCGATCGACGGTGCCATCCGGGGTCCAGACGACGAACTCACCCGTCTGACGACCCGAGAGCGTGCCGTAAGTGACGACGAGATCGTCCTCGACGACATCGCTCTCGGTGGTCCACACGAGGTCGCTGAACGCCGCGCGCAGCCACTCGCCGGTCGCATGGAAGGCCAGGGGGCCGACACCTCGAGTGGCGGGCGGCTCAGTGATCGCCTCGCGATTGACGGCGTGGGGATGGACGAGCGCCGCGAGGTCGGCGACGGAGCCTCCGAGGGTGGCATGGATCGAACGCTCGGCGACACCTGCGACGTCGGCTCGCGTGAGAGTGAGGGACATGATGAACCTTTCAATACAGTGAACTGGAATCAATTACTACAGTAGGCTGTATCGAAAGATTGCGCAACACCCTTTTTCGACCGGAGACCACGTGGCCTACGACAACAGCGCCCGCACCGCCGCTGCCCGAGCAACACGAGCCCGCGTCCTCAGTGCGGCTCGTGTGTCGTTCCTCGAGCACGGGTTCGCCGGCACGACCATCCGGCTCGTCGCCGAGGAAGCTGAGGTGTCACAAGAGACGATCTACAAGACCTTCGGCGGCAAGGCCGGACTCCTGAAGGCGGTGTACGACACCGCGCTCGTCGCCGACGACGAGGAGGTGCCGCTCGCCCAGCGGCCGGAGGCACTCGCGGTGTTCAACGCCACCGGCCCCGTCGAAGCCGTCACCGCCTACGCCAAGCTGGCCCAGGTGATCTCCGAACGCGTCGATCCGCTCCTCCGCGTGTTTCTGGGCTCAAGCGACACCGACGCCACGCTGGCCTCCTTCGCCCGCACGATCAGCGAGGAACGACGGATGGGAAGCGCCATCTGGGTCCGACACTGGCACGCCGCCGGCTGGCTGCGCGAGGACCTCGAGGTGGAGAAGGCCGCCGACATCCTCTGGGCACTGAACTCCAACGAGCCCCGCTGGCTCCTGCAGGACCAAGGCTGGACCCCAGACGAGTTCACCGCCTGGTTGGCCGACACCTTTCGCCACGCCCTGCTCCGCTGACGTGAGCCGCATCCTGGTTGGCGCCGCCGGGCCACGAATAGCCACGGATGACCGCGAGCTGTCGCCGGCACTGGAACACGGTTCGCCGGACACCTCGACGCGACCTGGCACGAGGACCTCGACACTGGACACCTCCCGATGATCGAGAGACCTCGAGCGCTCGCCGGACTGATCACTCGTTTTCTCGATGCGCACCCCTGACGTCGACGGCATACGGCGCATCGTTGAGTGCTTCATCGAAAAGGAGCAGTTACAGGGGAATCGCAGGTTTGCCCTGTAACTGCTCCTTCTCGAGGGCGGCTTCTCCTTTTCGGTGAACCACGAAGGTCCGATCGAGCCACCCAACTCTTCCTCAGTAGACGCTGACGTGCACGTGGTCGTAGTGGTTGGCGGTCGCCGAGCCGCGGTCGGACATGCCGCGCCAGCCTTCGCCGGAGCGCTGCACGGTCCAGATCTTCTGGGAGTAGATGACCTCGCTGACGCCGAGTTCGGAGGCGTGGGCACGTACCCAGTTCGCCAGCCGCCACCCGGCGGCCGAGTCAGAGATCATCGCGTCGACGGCTTGGCCAGTGCCGTGGAAGTCGTTGCTGGCCCGACGACCGCCGTACGAGCTGACCTCCGGGAAGGCGGCGCAGATGGCGCGGTAGACCAACTTGGCGTTCGACACCAGGCCCGATTCGATGCCGCTGCTCTTGCTGCAGGCCGCACCGGAGACGCCGGCGGCCGAGTCCGCCGACGGCTTCTTCTTGCTCAGGTACTCATTGGTGACCCAGCGAGCCTTGCCGTCGACCACGATCTGCCGGTAACCCTTCTCGACGGTCCCGGTGACCTTGATCTTCTTGGCGGAGTCGATGACGTCGACCGACTTCGCGTTCTTGGCGGGCTTGGTCCGCACCTTGAGGGCCGCCGTGGTGTAGCGCGAGCCGATGATGCTCTCCCGCAATTCCTTCGTCCGGCGCTCGGCGGCAGCCTTCCTGGCCTCCGCGGCTGCCTTCTTGGACGCCGCCTCGAGCATGAGGACCTTCTCGTCGGCCTCGGTCAGGGCGGCTCGGATCCGGCTGCGATCGGCGCGCACGGCTCGATCCCCGCGCTGCGACTCCGCCGCTGGGACGGTCGCGGACGGCGACGCCGACGCAAGCGGAATGTCCTCGACCGGGACAGACGCCAGCGACGGATTCGGCCATGCCGAGACCGCTGCGGTGGTGATCAGTGCGCCGGCAACGACCGCCGGCCCAGCGACTCGGGCAGCGCGGACGCCAAAGGGCGTCTTGAGTGCCCGACGGGGCTGTACTCGCACAGCTAGGGTCCTTTCCGAGACCATTTCGTTATCAAACGACGGGTAAGCGAAGCACAGGTCACCGGCGGTACCCAAATCCAGAGACGTACGTCACAGGCCGCTGCTAGTGCCGGTGAGCACTATCTTGGGCGGCGAGGAAATACCGATGGGGAGGACTCCATGAGTCACTACGACGCGATCGTGATCGGAGCCGGGCAAGCAGGACCGAGTGTGGCGGCGGCCCTGGCGGCCGAGGGCGACCACGTGCTGCTGGTGGAGATGGATCGCGTCGGAGGCACCTGCCTGAACCACGGGTGTCGGCCGACCAAAGCGCTGCGAGCCAGCGCTGTGGTCGCCCATCAGGCACGGCGAGCAACCGAGTACGGCGTCTACACCGGCCAGGTCGAGGTCGACTTCCCGGCCGCGATCCAGCGGGTGCACACGCTGATCGACGACATGCGCGACGGCCTGCACAGCTGGCTGCTGAGCATCGACGGGCTCGAGTTGGATACTCGAACCGCCACCCTGATCGGCGATCCCACCGGTCGGGAGCATCGGGTCACGGTCGGCGATCAGACGCACGCCTCCGGCCGGATCTATCTCGATCTCGGCGGCCGGGCTGCCATCCCGGCGATCCCAGGCCTGGACACAGTGCAGTACCTGACCGAGGTCGAACTACTCCGGCTGACTGCGCTCCCGCGCCACCTGGTGATCGTCGGCGGGGGCTACATCGGGCTGGAATTCGGCCAGATGTTCCGCCGGTTCGGCTCCGAGGTCACGATCCTGGCCGGCAGCGGCATCGCCGCCCGCGAGGATCCCGACGTCGCGCAGGCGCTGCACGACATCCTCACCGGCGAGGGCGTGGTCATCCGCAACACCCGACCGACCCGGGTCGGACCAGACGGCGACGGCATCCGCGTCGAGACCGACGACGGCGGCGAGCCGGTCATCGGATCGCACCTGCTGGTGGCCACCGGCCGGACCTCGAACCTCGATCTGCTGGGACCGGACCACGGCCTGGCCACCGACGAGCGCGGATTCGTCCGGATCGGACCTCGCTACGAGACCTCGCTGCCCGGCATCTGGGCTCTGGGCGACGTGAACGGTCACGGCGCGTTCACCCACACCGCCTACCAGGACAGCCAGATCCTGCTGACTCCGCCGCGCACGGTGACCGGGCGGGTGACCACGTACGCGATGTTCACCGACCCGCCGCTCGGCCGGGTCGGGATGACCAACGCCGAAGCCGGAGCCTCAGGCCGCCAGGTGCTGGTCGCTGAGACGCCGATGTCCGCGGTCAGCCGGGCCCGCCTGGAGGGCGAGACCGCCGGTCTGATGCGGATCCTGGTGGACGCCGACACCGAGGAAATCCTGGGCGCCACCATCCTCGGGATGCAGGCCGACGACGTCGTCCAGATCGTCGGACTCGCGCTGCAGGCCGGGATCAGCTACCCGATCCTGCGCGACGCCTTGCCGATCCACCCGACGGTCGCCGAGTTCCTACCGTCAATCCTGGGCTCCCTGAAGCCGCTGGAATGAACTCTGCGGCAAACTCGCCCCGACCGGCCGGCCTATTGGCGTGTCGGACCCGTTTGAGCCCAGTCGGTGCACATATTCCGCACGCCGAGCCCGCCTCAAGGCGCGCGCGGGCTGCGCTTGTAGTCCGAGACGTACGGATCGCCGGCGATCCAGAACCGCCAGGGCACATCGGCGGCCAGGCTGACCCCGACCCGCGGGCCTGTTGCAACGAACTCCGGGGGATAGGCGTCCAGCACCAGCCGTGCGGGACCGTCCGCGAACAGATCGGCACCGCCGTCGGCCAGCGTGATGCCCAACGCCTGGGCCAGCCGGCCCGGTCCACGGGCCAGATCGCGTTCCCGGACCCGCGCACCGCGCCGATCCCGAGCCAACTCACAGCCATCGACCACCTCGCCGGCACGGACCAACGCTCCGGTGCCGACGCCGGCCGGCCCGCAGACCACATTGCAGGCGTGATGCATGCCGTAGGTGAAGTAGACATACAGATGCCCCGGCGGACCGAACATCACCGCGTTTCGCGCGGTCTCGCCTCGATAAGCATGCGAGGCGGGGTCCCGCTCCCCCGCATACGCCTCGACCTCGGTGATCCGCACGGTCACCCCGGCGTGCGACAGCGTCGCCCCGAGAATGGTCGGCGCGACCAGCTCGACAGGGCCCAGCAGCCGATCCCGGGGTGGGTGGTGGGAGGAATTCAAGGCAGCGGGGTGGTGGGAGGAATCAATGCAGCATCGCTCAGGATCGCAGCACCGAGACCCGGCCGGTGGAGCCGTCGACCCGGACCCGATCACCATCGGCGATCACCTCGGTCGCGTTGCCGCAACCGACCACCGCCGGGATGCCGAGCTCGCGAGCCACGATCGCCGCGTGCGAGAGCGGGGCGCCGACATTGGTGACGACCGCAGCCGCTCGCGGGAACAGCGGCGTCCAGCCCACGTTCGTGACATTGGTGACCAGGATGTCGCCAGGCTTCAACCGGGCGCCCTCGGCCGCCGAGATGATCACCCGCGCGGTGCCCTCGACGATGCCGGCCGAACCGGGGAAGCCGCTGACCGTGGCCGCGACGTCACCACCGGCCGGAGCCTTCTCGCTGGCGCTGACCGCGCGCGGATCCACCCGGCTGCTCGGGTTCTTGGCCCAGGCGAACGGATCGAACCGTCCCCGGATCAGTCCGGGCAGCGGCGGCAGCGCCACGTAGTCGTCGTAGACCTTCCGGCGGAGCTTGATCTCGTCGGCGTCGAGCACGTCCCCGGCCAACGCATCGAGGATCTCCGGCAGTTCCAGGAAGAAGATGTCGTCGCCCAGGCCGGTCAACTCGCCGGCTCGGAGCGCGAAGGCCCGGAGCACCCAGAAATAGCGGATGACCTCGCTTCGGGCGAGCTCGCGATTGCGGGCGATCCGTCCCCACTGAGCAACCTGTCGGCGCACCACCCACGCCTGCAGTGGGAACTTGCGTCCCAGTCGGATCCAGGCCAGCTCCCGCACCTGGGCCTGCTTCTCCTGCCGAGCCTCGACGCCGGCCTGCACCTCGGGGGTGCGCTGGCCGCGCTGCGCCGACAACCAGGCCGGGTCCTCCCCGGACCTGGGCTGGGAGATCTCGAACTCGTGCGGCCCGCGATGGCCGTAACGCTCGTTGAAGGTGGCCTCGTCGATCTTCCCGGCATCGAGCAGATCCAGACCCTTGATCAGATCCATGCTGGCGAGTTGGCCGGCCTCGCCGCCGAGTCCGGTGGTCACCGCGTTCGCGCCGATCGGACCGACCATGCCCTGCAGTCGTTTGCGCGTAGTGACGAAGGAGGCACCGCTGCTCCGGGTGGCCGCCGAGAGCATCAGGCTGGCCTTGTGGAACTCCGGCTCCAGCGTCTTGCGCCACATTCTCGCCAGGGCCGCAGGCTCGGTGATCTCGGCGATCTCGGTGCGCCGCCGGGAGCACAGCGCGGGATGCTCGGCCAGATAGTCGTCGAGCTTGCGTACATCTCGATGGACCTCCGACAGCACGTGCAGCCCGACCGGCACCACCGACCGCATCACCGTCGACCAGGACGCGGGCACCGGTGGGATCACCACATCATCGGGAAGATGACCGAAGACCTCCTCGGTCAGGGATCGGAAACTCTTCTCGTTGACCCCCACGATGCCGCTGAGGGTCTTCATCACGCTGACGTTGAGGTAGATGTGGCCGGCGATCCGGCCATAGCCGACGTACGGCGGGATCGAGGCGGTCGCCATCGCATCGCGGAGGAAGACCTGGACCATCGACCAACTGGCCGGGGTCATCACATCCGGGATCGCCTCGCCGACATTGGTATTGCTCCACAGGAAGTCGCCCCGGTAGCTGTCGTTCCAGGGGTCGGTCCGGCCGGCCGCGGTGACCGGCCGAGCCTGCAGCACATGCAGTTCGGAATCGACCCGGCACCATTCGACATCCACCGGCTGCTGGAAGACAGCCTCGATCCGCCGCCCCAGGCGAGCCAGCCGAAGTGCTTGCGCCTTCGACAAACTGGGCCGGTGTCGCAGATTCTGCGGCACCCGGGCCAAGGTGATGCCGCGGGCGGACCGGACGGCCATCACCTCCTTGGTCCCGGTGCGCTGCTTGGTCAGCCGGCCGGAGCGTCGGTCGATCACGAAGGTGTCGGGGCTGACATCCCCGTCCACCACGGCCTGGCCGAGCCCCCAGGCGGAGTTGATCGTGATCGCACTGTCCAGGCCGGTCACCGGGTCGACCGTGAACAGCACCCCGGAGACCTGGGCGTTGATCATCCGCTGGACGACGACGGCCACTGCCACGTCGGCGTTGGAGACGCCCTGCCGTGCCCGATAGACCAGCGCCCGCGGCGACCAGACCGAGGCCCAGCACCGGCGTACCGCCTGCAGCAGCGACCCGATGTCGCCGATGTCGAGGAAGCTGTCCTGCTGGCCCGCGAAGGAAGCGGTCGGCAGGTCCTCCGTGGTCGCCGACGACCGCACCCCGACCCGGACATGACCGAGCGCGGCATAGCCGCCGCGAACCTGGTTGACCACGCTGGAAGGTACGTCGCCGGCCTCGAAACCGGTGGTGATGATCCCCGACACTCGCTCGACGGCCGCCAGATCGTCCGGGTCGAGCGTGCGGGTGAGATCCGCGATGACCGGACCGAGTCCGTTCGCGGCGACGAAGGCGGTGTACGCGTCGGTGGTCAGGCAGAACCCGTCCGGCACGTTGAAGCCGGCCTCGGTCAGCCGCACGAGGGCCTCGCCCTTGCCGCCGAGCAGCGACAACTCCCCACCCGGCACGTTCAACGGGTGGATGAAGTCGGTATGCGTCATCACGGCCATGTCAGCCCTCCACAGTGACCCAGGTGCGGCTGACTGCCGACCGTAGCATCGCGTCACAGATCGCTGCGGCTCGGGCACCGTCGGTGAACGTCGGCAGCCCGTCCGGCACCTCTCCTCGGCCCTGGTACGCGTCCACGGCGGCATAGGAGTCCGCGACGTAGGCTTCGAAACACTGGGCATACCCCTGCGCGTGGCCAGCCGGCAGCGTCGCCAGCCGCCGTTGCTCAGCGCTCCCCTGATTGGGATCGCGGACCAGGAGGTGGGAGGCCGTGTCCTCTCCGATCCACAGCCGCTCCGGCTGCTCCTGATCGAACACCGCACTCTGGTGCATACCGTCGACCTCGATCCACAGCCGGTTCTTGCGGCCGGCGCTCAACTGGCTGATCACCGCGGAGCCGGCCACGTCCTTGGCGGTCCGGAACATGATCAGCGCGGAGTCCTCGGTGGTCACATCGATCAGCGGAGCATCGCTGGCCACCGCGGAAAAACTCGCTGCGGTCGCCGCCGGCCGTTGCTTGACCGTGATCGAGGTCGTCGACACCAGTTCGGCGATCCGATCACCGGTCACCCACTCGACCAGGTCGCACCAGTGCGAGCCGATGTCGCCGAACGCCCTGGACGGCCCACCGGCCGCAGGATCGACGCGCCAGGACGTGGCCCGCGGGTTGAGCAACCAGTCCTGCAGGTAGCTACCGTGCATCAGGTTGACCGCACCGAACTCCGCGCTCTGCACCCGAGCCCGCAGCTCGCGGACCATCGGATGGAAGCGATAGGCGAACGGCATCGTGTTCACCATGCCGGTGCGCTCTGCGACCTCGGCCGCATGGCGCGCATCGGCCAGACCCACTCCGAGCGGCTTCTCGCACAGCACATGCTTGCCGGACTCCATCAGCGCGGTCGCGTACGGCACATGGGAGGAGTTCGGGGTGCAGATGTGGGCGATCTCCACATCGCTGGCCAGCACGTCGTCGATGCTGCCGTACGCCTGCTCGACGCCCCAGGCCGTCGCCACCGCGGCCGACCGCTCGGGAGTCGAAGCCATGACCCCGACGATCTCCGCACCGGCCAGCAGGGCAGCTCGACGATGGACCTCCCCGATCATGCCGGCACCGAGGATCGCCACTCGTCGTCGTGTGGACGCGTTCACCATGACGTAACCCTATTGGTCGTCACTCTGTGTTGTCGTCGCTCACTGTGCCTTCGTCACTCGCTATTCGGCTGCGCTCCCAGGACTCGCTCCGCCTCACGGCCGCTCGCGACGGAGCGCATTCGGGTCACGACCTCGGTCAGCGTGCTCGGCGCGGTGGCGAAGTTCAGTCGCACATGGCCCTCGCCATCCGGACCGAACGCCAGGCCGCTGCTGAGCCCAACCTGGCTCCGCTCGAGAAAGACCGCGGCCGGGTCATCGCCCAAGTCGAGTGCTCGACAGTCCAGCCAGGCGAGATAGGTCGCCTCGGGCTCGCGCCAGCGTACGGCCGGCAGTTGCTCGGCGAGCAGGTCGGCAAGTAGGGCCCGGTTGGCCGCCAGCCCGTTGAGGTGCTCGGTCAGCCAGCTCCGTCCCTCGCTCAGCGCGACCGCGTGGGCAAGGATGCCCATCGAGCTGGCGCTCATGTCGACCACCGGCGGCAGTCCCTCGGTCAGCTCGGCGATCGCCTCCGCACCGGGCACGATCAGGGCCGCCTTGAGCCCGGGCAGATTGAACGCCTTGGATGCCGAGTGGACGGCGTACGCGCGTTCGGCTCCGGGCACCGACAGATACGGCGTGAACACCACACCCGGATGGACGATCGGGGCGTGGATCTCGTCGGAGACGACGCGGGCGCCGTACTCTCCCGCCAGCGTCGCGAGTGCGGTCAGCTCCGCACGGGTGTGCGCCACGCCGGTGGGGTTGTACGGATTGCACAGCAGCAGGGTGGGCTGGAGTCCCTCCGCTCTGATCGCCGCAAACGTGGCCGCCAGTGCCTCGAGGTCGAGGCGCCCCGCTTCGGTCTGCGACACATACTGAACGGCCCGCTTGGTGAGCACGGGCAGAGACAGGAACGGCGGATAGATCGGCGTGGTGATGACGAGCACACCGTCTGCTGGGGTGACGAGCTCGGCGACATGCGCCATTCCCGTGATCACATCCGTGGTGTGCCGCAAGGTGTCCGGATCGATCGGCCAGTCCCACAGCTCGGCGGCGAAGCCGGCCAGTGCCTCGGGATAGGCCCGTCCGCTGGGATAGCCCACCTCTCCCCGGCGCACGGCGTCGATCACCGCCTCGCGTACCGGTTCGGCCAGATCGGTGTCCATCTCGGCCACCCACATCGGGATCACGCCGGACGGATACGCCTGCCACTTCAGGGTCCGACGACCGACCAGATCGGCGAAGGTGTAGCGCGCGAAGGGATTGTCCACGCCGACATTCTCCTGTCGACTAAGGTGACCCGAGCAGACGGGTGATCGGCCCGCCTGGAGAGACTGCCCCGGAGGAAATGCACCATGGCCAAGACCGTGATCACGTTCGGCACTTTCGACGTGCTGCACGTCGGCCATGTCCGGGTCCTGAACCGCGCTGCAGCGTACGGTGACCGGTTGGTGGTCGGGGTCTCCTCCGACGCTCTGAACTTTTCCAAGAAGGGCCGCAATCCGGTCTTCTCCCAGGACGAGCGAGTTGAACTGGTGTCCAACCTCAAGGTCGTCGACGAGGTGTTCGTCGAGGAGAGCCTGGAACTCAAAAAGGACTACATCCTCCAGCATGAGGCCGATGTGCTGGTGATGGGCGACGACTGGACGGGCCGATTCGACTGGGTGTCCGACGTCTGCGAGGTCGTCTATTTGCCGCGCACGCCGTCGGTCTCCACCACAGCGATCATCGAGCACATCGTCACCACCCGCCCGATCGGCTAGGGATTCGCTGATTGATGGGGTCCGACAGCGAGCGGTGTCCAGGTGCATGCCTCGCCAGGCCGAGGAGGGAGTGATACCGGGGTTGTATCGCGACCGACGAGAACGCCGCGAGGTGCGTGCCTGGGCACCGCGCAGCCGGGCCGCATTGATCAGCGGGTCCCTAACCCCCCCGGCTTGGACTGGAATCAGCCCTCTCGCCGATGCGTTAGGTTCGTCGTTGGCATTCGGTCCACCGCCTGGCGGACCATGACGGAGGAGGTGTGGCGACGTGTCGCGGACGACCGCAGACGTACCCGCTCGCCGGATCAGGATCCCCGACCTCCAGCAGGCCAAGCAGCGTCATGAGCGTTGGGCGATGCTGACCAGCTATGACACCTACACCGCGGCCCTGTTCGAGCAGGCCGGTGTCTGGGCGCTGCTGGTCGGTGACTCCGCCGCCAACACCGTCTACGGCTACGACTCCACCCTGCCGATCACGGTCGATGAACTGATCCCTCTCGCCCGCGCGGTGGTCCGGAGCACCAACCGGGCGCTGGTGGTGGCCGACCTGCCGTTCGGTTCGTACGAGAGGGGCCCCGACCAGGCGTTGGGGACCGCGATCCGGTTCATGAAGGAGACCGGTGCGCACGCGGTCAAGCTCGAGGGCGGCGTGCGTGTCGTCGAGCAGATTCGCAAGGTGGTCAGCGCAGGCATCCCGGTGATGGGACATATCGGTTTCACGCCGCAGAGTGAGCATGCCCTCGGCGGCTACCGCGTCCAGGGCCGGGGCGGCGATGCCGCCGACCGGGTTCTCGCCGACGCCCACGCGGTCGCCGAGGCGGGCGCGTTCGCCGTCGTCTTGGAGATGGTGCCCGTCGACGTGGCCAAGCGGGTGACCGCCGAGATCCCCATCCCGACCGTCGGGATCGGCGCCGGCCCGGACTGCGACGCGCAGGTGCTCGTCTGGCAGGACATGCTCGGGCTGCGGACGGGAAAGCTGCCTCGCTTCGTCAAGCGGTACGCCAACCTGGACAGCGTGATCAGCGAAGCAGTCGAGCACTACGTCACCGACGTGCGTGACGGATCCTTCCCGAGCGAGGAGCATGCCTTCACCGGAGGATGGTCGTGAAGGTCGCGGCCAGCATCTCCGAGTTGGAACTGGCTCGATCAGAGCTGATGGCCGGCGCCACCCCGCCCGTGATCGCGTACGTGCCGACCATGGGCGCGCTGCACGACGGGCATCTGTCTCTCGTCCGGCTGGCCCGCGGGATCGCCGATGTGGTGATCATGAGCATCTTCGTGAATCCGTTGCAGTTCGGACCCAACGAGGACTACGCGAAATATCCGCGAACGCTGGAGCGTGACCTGAAGAAGGCCAAGAAGGCCGGCGTCGACCTGGTCTTCACGCCGACCGTCGCGGAGATCTATCCGGCGGGGCGTCAGGTCAGCGTCAAGGCCGGAGCGATCGGCGAGGTGCTGGAGGGTGCGTTCCGACCGGGCCATTTCGACGGCGTGCTGACCGTGGTGCTGAAACTCCTCAACATCGTCCGACCCAGTGTGGCGATCTTCGGCCGCAAGGACGCCCAGCAGCTGGCCTGCATCCGGCGGATGGTGCGTGATCTCAATGTCGACGTCGACATCGTCGGGGCGCCGATCGTACGCGAGGAGGACGGGCTCGCCATGTCGAGCAGGAACCGGTTCCTCAGCCCGGCCGAACGCGCCTCTGCTCTGGTGCTGAGTGCCTCGCTTCGGGCCGCGGCGCAGGAGCCCGCTCCGGCTGCTGCATTGGCGGCGGCATCACGTCTGCTGACGGTCGCGGTCGATGCCGGCGAGATCGAGGTGGACTACATCAGCGTCGTGAACGGCACGACGATGGCGCCGCTGCCCGACGACTACACGGGGCCCGGACTCGCCGTGGTCGCCGCTCGGGTCGGCACCACCCGGCTGATCGACAACATCGAGTTGGTCTTTCCCGGACCTGAGCGGCCCTGAGTCTCGAAGCTGCGCGATCCTGCCGGGAGTTCACGACAAGATCGCGCAGCCTATTGCGGCTTGTCGCCTTCGTCCCTGTGCCACAGCGGTGAGGTCTTCCGAAGTCGTGAATACTGAGCCAAGTGGATCTGGAGTCGGCAGCCGCGGAGCTCTACGGAGTCGACCCTGACGCCTTCATCCCCCGGCGTACGGAGCTGGTGCGGGCCGCTCGACTGGCCGGTGATCGATCCCTGGCAGCGGCGATCGGCAAGCTCCGCAAGCCGACCAGATCTGCTTGGTTGGTCAATCTGTACGCCCGTTCGGCAGCCGAGGAACTCGCTGAGCTGCTGGAACTCGGGGCGGCCCTGCGAGTTGCGCAGGAGCAGTTGTCGGCCACGGAGCTGCGACGACTGTCGACGCAACGGAACGCGGTGCTGACCGCAGCCAGCCGGCGGGCGGTCACGCTGGCCGAGGCTCGCGGCTATCGCGCGACCGAGACGGTCCGCCAAGAGGTCAGCCAGACGCTTCAGGCGGCGCTGGCGGAGCCCGCTGTCGCCGAGCAGGTACGAGCCGGAGTCGTCACGGAAGCCCATAGCTACGGCGGATTCGGACCACTCATTCCTTCCCCGAACGCCGCTGCTCCGCCAGGCGTTGCTCCTTCTCCAACCGCTGGTGAAGTGAGCGAGTCGGCGCCCGACGAGCCACCGATGGACGAGCTCGAACGGGCTCGGGCGCGGCGGGCTCGAGAAGAGCAACTGCGAGCCGAGCAAGCCCGCACCGAGGCCGAACACCGTCTGCATGCCGCCGAGGCAGCGCTCGATCGAGCCGCTGACGAGGCGGAGGAAGCTGCCGAGCAGGTCGCGGAGTTGGCCGACCAGATCACCGCACTGAAGTCCCAGCTGAGCGACATCGAGCAAACGAAGACTCTGGCGGAACAGCGGGCCGCAGACACCCAAGCCACCGTGGCTGAATTGCAGGGTCAGGTCCGCGCGGCGCGGGAGGCGTACGACGCGCTCTGAGCCGGACCCGGCAGACTGAGTGCCCATGCGGACTATCGGTGTCGAGGAAGAGCTCTTGCTGGTCGATCCCGACAGCGGCGCACCGGTCGCCGTCGCCGGATCGGTGCTGGCAGTTGGCGACGACGGGCTCGAAGCCGAGTTGCAGCAACAACAGATCGAGATCGGCACCCGGCCATGCGAGACGCTCGACGGGGTCGCGGACGAGTTGCGGCACTGGCGTTCGGCGGCGGCCTCCGCAGCCGAGCAGGCCGGCGCCCGGATCGTGGCCGTCGGTACCTCTCCCCTGCCCGTGACTCCGGAGGTGACGATCAAGCCGCGCTACCAACGAATGGTCACGGCGTTCGCGTTGACGACCGCCGAACAGTTGACGTGCGGCTGCCACGTACACGTCGGGATCGACTCCCGCGAGGAGGGCGTCGCGGTCATGGATCGGATCCGAGTCTGGTTGCCGGTCCTGCAGGCGCTGTCGGCGAACTCGCCGTACTGGCAGGGCGTCGACAGCGGGTACGCGAGCTTCCGATCACAGGTCTGGCGGCGCCTGCCCACCGCTGGGCCGACTGACCGGTTCGGCTCAGCGGCCGGCTACGACACCGAGATCGAACGGCTCCTGGCGACTGGGGTCCTGTTCGACAAGGGCATGCTCTACTTCGATTCCCGGCTCTCGCATCACCTGCCGACGGTGGAGATCCGAATCGCCGACGTCTGTCTGCACCGAGACGACGCCCTGCTCATCGCGGCCCTGGTGCGGGCACTGGTCGAGACCGCCGCGCGCGCCTGGCGCTCGGGCGAGCCTGCTCCAGCCGTCGACACCTCGGTGTTGCGACTGGCGACCTGGCGTGCCAGCCGGTCCGGTCTCGCGGACGACCTGTTGGATCCGCTGCTCGGAACCCCGCGGCCCGCGACACAGGTGGTCGCGGCACTGATCGATCATGTCGGCGAGGTGTTGGCCGACCAGGGCGATCAACAGATCGTGGGAGATCTGCTCGCGCAGTTGCTGGACCGAGGCATCGGCGCGGAGCAGCAGCGTCGTTGGGCCCGGAACGGTGACCTGAGCTCGGTGGTGCGTCGCACGGCTGAGCTGACCGCGAGCTGAGAGGATCGTCCTGTGCCGGCTGAGCAGCGGATACCGCTGAATCGACACGCAGCTCGAGTGCTGCCGATCAACCCGGCCGGCGAGGTGCTCCTTCTCCATTGCATCAACCCGAGCACGCCGGAGGCTCCGTTCTGGGTCAGTATCGGTGGAGGTCTCGAACCAGGCGAGGACGAGCGCCAAGCCGTCGTACGGGAGTTGTGGGAAGAGACGCTGATTCGCTGCGATCCGGCGGACCTGCGTGGTCCCGTCCAGCGCGAGGTCGTGGAGTTTGCCTGGGCGGAGTACGACATCGTGCAGCATCAGGCCCACTACCTTGCTGAAGTCGGCGACCCCGACGTGAGCTTCGAACGCATGGACGCGATCGAGACGGCGACGACACTCGGCTATCGCTGGTGGAGTCTCGAAGCGCTCGACATCACGACCGAGTACGTGCTGCCGAATGTGATCACCGCGATCCACGCAGCATTTGCCGCCCGGAACTGAGGGTCCAGTGCTGGGTGCTTCAGCCCGACGAGCCCTTGGCCGATGACTCGATCGCATCGAGATCGCGAACGGCGAACCTGAGGTGCTCCCACTCCTCCTCGAGCATCACCTGCAAGCAGGAGAGCGTGGTCTCCGGACGGGTCGGTGACCACGGATTCCGGCGCGGCGTCGCCAGCTCCTCGGGCGTGACAGCGGCGATGAAGTCGCGCACCATCGCGACACGGCCGGCCCGAGCCTCGAGCACGTCGGCGTACGCGGGCGTCTCCACCGTGAAGACCGACAGATCGAAATCGGTATCCTCGGCGCCACGCCAGGGCAGACCCAGCGGATGGAAGGGCTGCTCGAGCGCCAGGACGGCCTGCCCCAACCAGATATCGGTGGCGAGCACCAGATGCCGAAGCGTCTGCACGAAAGACCATTCCCCGGCTACCGACACCTCGACCGTGCCGGCCGGCATCGTGGCGACCCGATGGATGGTGTCCGCCCACGCCCGTTCGACTGCAGACCAGGCCGTACCCAGTCCTTCCGGAGTCTCGGCACGCCGGTCCGCCCGGCCCGCGAAACGACGATTGAGCTCTGCCTCGACAAACGGGACCACGTCGACGCCGTTGACCAACAGGGGTTTGCCGTGAACCAGCCAGGGCGCGTCGATCTCCATGCCGGAGACCTCGACGGCGCGCATCACGGCACCGGACAGATCGGACTCGACGATGCGGGCATCGCGCAGGTCCACATAGCTGAACTGTGCTTCCTTCAGCTCATTCGTGTGCGAGAAGTCGACCATGGTCCTCCTCAGGCCAGCCAGGCTGCCTGCAGTTTGCTGGGTCGGACAATGCCACCAACATAGATGTCGACGACGACATCCGGTTGGCGATGCCTGGTCGCTAGTGGGGTGTCACTAATGTCTGGCTTATGGCCACTGCGGGCAGTGAACAGACGGTGACCGTCGACGGTCACGCGATCAAGCTGACCAATCTCGACAAGGTCCTCTATCCGCTGACCGGCACCACGAAGGCCGAGGTGATCGGCTACTACGCCGAGATCGCCGCCGTGATGCTCCCGCACCTGGTCGACCGGCCGGCAACCCGCAAACGCTGGCCGGATGGCGTCGGCGACGGGACCGACAGCCCCACGGTCTTCTTCAACAAGAATCTGGCCCGCGGGACCCCGGACTGGGTGACCCGCTTCACGATCGCCCATCGCGATCATGACAACGACTACCCCGTGGTCAACGACCTCGCCACCTTGACCTGGCTGGGCCAGCTCGCCGCTCTGGAGATCCACGTACCGCAGTGGCGGTTCGGCAAGGACGGGCAGCCGCGCAAACCGGACCGGCTGGTGCTCGACCTCGATCCCGGGGAGGGGGTCAGTCTCGACGAATGCGCGGAGGTCGCCCGATGGGCGAAGCAGATCCTCGACGACATCGGCCATCTGTCCGTACCTGTGACGTCCGGCAGCAAGGGCATCCATCTGTATGCACCCCTGGACGGCAGTCTCGATGCGGAGCAGGCGACCGAGGTTGCCCGCGAGCTGGCCCAGGCGCTGGAGGCGGATCACCCCGACGAGGTCACCGCGACCATGAAGCGCTCGCTGCGCGCAGGCAAGGTGTTCATCGACTGGAGCCAGAACAATGGGGCCAAGACCACGGTCTCGCCCTATTCGCTCCGCGGCCGACTGCATCCGTGGGTCGCCGCGCCGCGGACCTGGGAGGAACTCGCCGAGCCGGATCTCGCCCAGCTCGACTACACCGAAGTGCTCGAACGGGCCCGCAACCGACCCGATCCACTCGCGGCCTTCGTGACGTCCGCTTCCGGTATCTCTGATCCCGCGACTGCAGATCGGCTCACGACCTATCGCAGCATGCGCGACCCGGCCAAGACCCCTGAGCCGGTGCCGGCCACCCCGCCCAGCGGCGGATCCGGGGACACCTTCGTGATCCAGGAGCATCACGCGCGACGGCTGCACTACGACTTCCGGCTGGAGCACGACGGGGTCCTGGTCAGCTGGGCGGTGCCGAAAGGGCCGCCGACCGACACCGGCAGCAACCATCTGGCCGTCCAGACCGAGGATCATCCGCTGGAATACGCCACGTTCGCCGGTGACATCCCGAAGGGCGAGTACGGCGGTGGACACGTGAAGATCTGGGACTCCGGCACCTACGAACTGCACAAGTGGCGCGACGGCAAGGAAGTCATCGTCACTCTGCACGGCCAGCCGAACGGTGGTCTTGGTGGGCAGGCCCGCTCCTACGCCCTGATCCACACCGGTGGCGGCAGTCGCCAGCCGGAAAAGAACTGGCTGATGCACCTGATGAAGGAGAAACCTGCCTATGGCGGGCAGGAGATCCCCTTCCCCGCTGAGGTCGAGGCGATGCTGGCCAGTCCGGCCACGCCGGAGGAGATCCGGCCGGCCCAGGACGAGTACGCGTACGAGATGAAGTGGGACGGGGTCCGCTCGATCGTCTCCTTGGCCGGCCATCGGGTCCGGATGACCAGCCGGCGCGGTCGCGACGACACCGCCGCCTATCCGGACCTGGTGTCCGCACTGACCACCATCGACGTGGAGACTGCCGTATTGGACGGCGAGATCGTAGTGACCGACGAGAACGGCCGCCCGACCTTCGGGCTGCTGCAGAACCGGATGAATCTGACCCGGCCGGCCGACATCCAGCACGCGGTGGCTGCCTGGCCCGCCCAGTTGATGGTGTTCGACCTGCTCGAGTTGAACGGGCGATCCCTGATCCGCGAGCCGTACGAGCGTCGCCGTGAACTGCTCGAAGAGCTGCTCCCCGAGCCTGTCGGGGGCCGGGTCCAGGTGCCACCGATCTTCGAGGGCGATCTCGATGCCGCTCTGGAGACCAGTCGAGCGCTGCGGATGGAGGGGGTGGTCGCCAAGCGACACGGTTCGATCTATCAGCCGGGTCGACGTAGCTACACCTGGCGCAAGATCAAGTACCAGCAGTCCCAGGAGGTGGTGATCGGCGGCTGGCGGCCCGGTCACGGCCGCCGCGAGGGTGGCATGGGCTCGCTGCTGCTCGGCATCCCAGACTCAGAGGGACTGCGCTATGTCGGACGGGTCGGCTCCGGGTTCAACGACCATCAGCTCGACGAGATGGACCGGCTGTTGGCCGGTCTGGCGCGTCACGACAGCCCGCTGCACGGCGTGCCGCGAGAGGACGCGCGGGACGCCAACTGGGTCGAGCCCGAGCTGGTCGGCGAAGTCGTCTACGGCGAGCTGACCGGACCGGGCCGGCTGCGGCATCCAGTCTGGAAGGGACTCCGCACAGACAAATCACCCGACCAGGTCGTCTGGGAAGGCGTCGATCTGGAGGGCATCAGCTCGGAGAGCTGAGCGAACCCAGCTGCAGGCCACGGTGCTGGGCCAGCCGTTCCGCCTGCTCGCCGAGCTCGGCCTTCGTCGCGGCCCGCGGCTGCCATAGCTCCAGTTCCAGATCGAGCTTCTTGCCTTTGGCCCGCGGCCGCCACCACCCGACGATCTCACCGCCGGCGAGCACTGGACCGGGTCGCCCGAGGATCGGCCACAGCTGCTTGCGCTGCTCGGCGTCCGGCACCAGGAGGTCGCGGTCCTTGCCCTGGCCAAGCAGGTCGTACGGTCCGAGCAGCCGTACGACCGGTCGTGATTCCAGGAGGTCGCCGAGCAGCCACTTCTTCTTTCCCTCGACCTTGACCTCGACGGCGTCGTCCGGCCAGTACTGCTTGATTGTCGTCGCGGCGCCGTCGAGAAAGCCGGCGACCTCGCTCGGCGTTGCCGGGCCGAGAAGTCGCAGATAGGCCCGGATCACCTGGAGCTGCTCCGGCGCCGCGGTGGGATCCGACGCCAGCCCTGCGGGACGCCGTGGCCAGTCCGGGATTCGGCGCAGCACCGGCGGCGAGGTCGTCGGCTCGAGCTCGAGTCCGCCGAAGATCCCGGCCATCCGAAACGTGGACTCCCAGGCATGGATCGCCTGGCAGGGCCGGCACTCGCGCAGATAGGGGGCGGACAGCTGCTTGGTGAGCGCGGTGGATGCGTCGCCCTTGACGGTGGGCTCGGCTACCACGGCCCGCAACTGACGGGCGATCTCGGCCATCCCGTCCCGAGGCGAGATCCCGGCATCGACCATGGGCTTGGCAGCGCCGATCAACCGTTTGACCAGGTCAGCATCGTCGTATGGCGAGATCGCGGTCATCACCTCGGCCAGCTCGGATCGCCGGTAGTAATGCGGTGAGACCCGCAGCGACCAGACCAGGGCCAGCTCATCGCTGTCGGCCAGTGCCTGCGGCGATGCAACCGGTACGCCGCGATTCGCCAGCGCCCAGCTCGCGCCGTCGCGGCCAGAATCCTGGACGCCGAGATCCAAGATCGCGGCGTCGGTGATCGCCCGATCGCTGTCCAGCTCACGATCCAGCTGTTGCACGGCGATCCGATGTCTGATGACCTGCTCGCGGGAGACCTCCATCTACCCATCGTGACGCACGCCGCTGACAGTCCGTCGTGTACGTCTGAGGCCTGAGTGTCAGACGCTGCTGGCAATGTCCACGCACGAGAAGGAGGTCAGCGTGATTGTGCCGAGCGACGTTCACGCCGGACGCCATGACGGTGATGATGTGGACCTCGCCGCTAATGCCGTCTTGGAAGCAGCATTCGTAGTTGAGCCGGTTGCCACCGCGAAGGTGCAGGCGGCCGCGGCCGCAACTGGCGGGGCCGTCGAACAGCTACTGGCGTGCCGCCAAGGAAACGGTAGGTGAGTTCCAACTCAACGGCTGGTCTGTCAAGGATATTGCTCGCGGCTGGACGGCCCGGGGGTACAAAGGGCGCAATCTCACGATCATCACGCCCGGCGGCTTCCACTTCGAGGTCCAACTCCATACGTCCCAGAGCCTGGCAACGGCGGAGCGCACCCATCGACTCTACGCGGAGCAACGAGACCTCTCGCGGCGCTCCAAGCGCTGGCGTGAGTTGGAGCGCATCCAACAGGAGGCGTGGAACACAGTTCCCGTGCCAAGCCGAAGCTCTCAGCGCGGTCGGCATTCTCCAATCCGCCTAATCACATCGTCTTCGCATGACTCGTTCAACTCTTGGTGGCCCGCTGTTCTGGACCTGAGCCTGGACGGCCGCAGCCCTAGACGTGAGTCATTCGATCCTCGAAGCCGGCCGGTGACAACAGCTGGCCCGCCGTGATGAGGGCCAATCCGGTGACCCCACGCACTCGGCGGAACCCACTTCACCGGCGCCCTCTACAGTGCCCTTGGCAAGTACGGCGCCCCGCTGTCAGCGGCTGGCAGGAGGAATGTCGTCACAGTGCTGCAGGATCTGGCCAAGGAAGCGGGGAACCTCGAGATGACGCTCGGTTTGGAGGTGTGCAACCGATACGAGACCAACGTGATCAACACGGCCGCCGACGCTCTCCGGCTGGCCGACGACATCGGAGCCGACAATGTGACAATCCACCTGGACACGTACCACATGAACATCGAGGAGGACGATTTCGCCCGACCGGTGCTGCTGGTTGGTGATCGGCTCGGCTACGTCCACGTTGGGGAGAGTCATCGCGGCTATCTCGGCAGCGGGCATCTGGACTTCACCGCGTTCTTCCATGCACTGGCCGACATCAACTACACCGGCCCGATCACATTCGAGTCGTTCTCCTCTGCGGTCGTCTCGCCGACCCTGAGCAACGACCTGGCCATCTGGCGGAACCTGTGGGACGACGGGCCAGCGTTGGCCGCGCACGCCAGCAGATATCTGCGCAACGGTCTGGAGGCCGCCTGTGTCGGAGACTGACCAGCAGCTGGTTGCCGGCCTGGACGCACTGACCGCGCGAGCTCGCGCGCTCGTCCAGGCCGGCGACCGGCGATTGCTCGGCATCACCGGCAGTCCCGGAGCAGGCAAGACCACCCTGGCGACCAAGCTCGTCGAGACGCTCAACGGCGGAGCCGACCCGCAGGTCGCGGTCTATCTGCCGATGGACGGCTTCCATCTGGCCAACGCCACCTTGGATCGGCTGGGCCGCCGTGATCGCAAGGGTGCCGTCGACACCTTCGACGGCTGGGGCTTCGTCGGGCTGCTCGAACGGCTCCTGGTCGAGGTCGACCATCCTGTCTATGCCCCCAGCTTCCGTCGCACCGTCGATGAGCCGATCGCCGGCGAGATCGAGGTCCCCGCCGGCAGCCCGCTGGTCATCGTCGAGGGCAACTATCTGCTGGTGGATCAGACACCGTGGAACCGGATTCGCGGTCTGCTGGCGGAGTCCTGGTTCTGTGTGACCCCTGAGGAAGCCCGACTGGAGCGGCTGGTCGACCGGCACACCCGGCACGGTCGTACCCCAGAGGCGGCGACCGCCTGGGCCCAGCACGTCGATGGCCGTAACGCCGTACTCATCGAGAGCACCCGGTCGCGCGCCGACCTCCTCGTCTCGGGCACCGATCCGCTCCGGTGAGCGGCGGGGGTCTGTTCTGACGGCCCTCCCCCGGGCCGATTCCCTCATTGAGAGGTGCGCAGATGTCGCGTCAGCTCAGGGAAACGACATCCACGCACCTTTCATCGCGCCGGACCCGCGTTGAGACCGTACGGTTCATCGCAATGCCTGCGCTTCTCCCGCTCACACCACGCAGAACTCGTTGCCCTCCGGGTCGGTCATGATCACGTGGTCCAGGTTCCCGTCCTGCTCGACCTCGCGCTCGACCTTCGCGCCGGCCTTGGTCAACCGATCGACCGCCTTCTCGATCCGGGATCGTCGCTTCTTGGCGGACTGATGTCGCCCGCCACCCACCTTGAGATCCAGATGCACCCGGTTCTTGGCCGTCTTCGACTCCGCCACCTTCAAGAACGACAGGGTCGGGCCCTGGTCGGCCGGATCGACCAGGTAGGCGGCGTCGTTCCATTCCTTCTTCGGCACACCGTTGTCCTTGAGCCATGCATTCCACGACTCGTAGCCGTCCGGCGGCTCCGCCTCGACATATCCGAGAGCATCTGCCCAGAATGCGGCCAGCTTCGCCGGATTCGCGCAGTCGAACGTCAGGCCCCACGAAGTGTGCATGCGCTCAAGCTTTTCATGTCTGCGATCTGCTATCGACCCGCGGCACCTGAATCTGGTGAGATTCAGCTCCATCGCAAAGATCTGGCGAGGGAATCCGCCACGCGACACGTAACGTCGATGTGTTGCTGCCGCCGGATGCCGACGTCGTCGTGGTCGGCGCGGGGTTGACGGGGGCATCCACCGCGCTGCACCTGGCAGAGCAACGACCCGAGTTGGAGATCGTGCTGCTCGAGGCGGACCACGTGGCCGCCGGCGCGAGCGGGCGCGGCACCGGGCTGCTCGGTCCCCGTCTCGGGCCGCCGATCGACATCGCCCGCCGCCGAGACGGCGATCAGCTCGCCCGCCGCCGCCATCTGGACAGTGTGGCTGCCGTCGATCGGGTACGAGCGCTGGCCGGACGCTGGGCACCGCAGGCGATCAGCCCGGCCACCGGTCAGCTGGTCGTCGCCCAGACCGCCGCCGAGGCGTCGCTGCTGCGCCGCCGAGCCAGGACGTACGCCGCCCTCGGGCTCGATGTGTCTCTCGCCGTCACCGACGAGCCATGGGCGGCAGCCACTCGGACGGCACTGGCGTACGCGCCTGCCGCGAGCGTCGATCCCGGCCTGCTGACCCGCGGTCTGGTCACGGCAGCGATCGATCTCGGAGTCCAGCTGTTCGAGCGGACACCTGTTCTCGGCCTGGAGCCCGGCTCGGTCGGACACTCGCTGAAGGTCGTCACCCGCCGCGGATCGATCACCGCCCGTGCGGTGGTGCTCGCCGTCGACGTCACCCAGCACCCGGGATCGCTGCCGGTCGTACCGGGCCAGCTGGCCCTCCAGGTGAGTGCCGGCGTGACCGATCCACTCCCCGAGGATCTGATCACCGAGCTCGGCGGGCCGACCGCGCCGCACATCCTGTCGGCGGCCGCCCTTGGTCCGTACCGTCGTCTCACCGCGGACGGGCGGATCGTGATCGGCGGTGGACCGGCCGCGGTGCTGGCCGGAGCGACGTCACGCACTCTGGCCGCGGCCGAACGCAACGCCTGGGCCTGGCAACGCCGCCAGCTGGACGCGGTCCACCCAGCCCTCGCCGCAGTGGCCATCTCCCGCTGCTGGTCGGGACGGATCAGCCTTACTCGAGACGGACTGCCGCAGGTGGGCCGGCTGGCGCCGCCGGGGCTGCCCTCGACGGCGGAGGTGTGGAGCGCCGGCGGGTGGAACGGCCACGGGCTGGCGGCCACCGTGGCCGCCGGGCAGCGGCTCGCCGATCGGGTCCTGACCGGCAGCGCCGAACCCCCGTTGCGGCCGATTCGTTGGCCACTGGCCACACACCCAGCAGCGCCGATCGTCCGCGCCGCGCTGCGATTGTCGACTCCGGCCGCGCCGGCCAATCGTTCGAGAGGGCCAAAATCGTTCGAGGGTCAGCCGGGGGCGACATCGTATTCCAGCTGAAGCCGCCCGTCCCCACCCCCGAGGAGTCCCCGCGATGACGCTGACGGCAACGTTGCGCCGACCGCTGGAACAGATCGAGACGAGCCTGAGTCGCCCCACCGGCCGACTCGGCGTCGCGGTCGGCCATGCGATGAGTCTGCAGCACTACACGCTGACCGCCTGGTGCCACCGGCTACTCGCCGCCCCCGCCGATGCGGATGTCCTGGACATCGGCTGCGGCAGCGGCAACGGCCTCCGGCTCCTCGGCCGGCGCTGTTCCGGCCGGCTGGCCGGCGTCGATCCGTCACCGACGATGGTCGAGATGAGCCGCCGGTGCAACGCCGGAGCCGACAGCGAGGGCCGGCTCCAGATCCGACTCGGCAGCGCGACCGAGCTGCCGTTCGACGACGGCTCCTTCGACGTGGTGACCGCGATCGAGACGCTCTACTTCTGGCCCGCGCCCGAGCGGGGCCTGCGGGAAGCGCTCCGAGTGCTGCGGCCGGGTGGCCGACTCGCGATCGCCCTGGAGATGACCAAGGACGCCGCTGAGGAACCGACCTGGCTGCAACGGGTGTTCGGCACCTCGTTCACCAGGCGATCGGCCGCCGAGGGCCTGGCCATCGTCTCCGGCGTCGAGCTGACTGCCATGGTCCGCTCGGCCGGGTTCGACCGGGTCCAGTTCGCCGTCGAACCGCGACGGTCCCTCGGCTGGCTGTGTGTCCTGGCACGGAAGCCGGACCCATGCTGAACCCCCGCCAGCGGCTGCGCCCACGACTCCCGCTGCTCGGCGACGCCCCCGCCTTTCGTCAGGACCTGCTCGCCGCGTTGGCCCGGGGCCGGTTCGAGCAGGGCGACGTCGCGCGCTATCGGCTGGGCCCGGTCGAGGTCTACGGTGTGTCGTCACCAGAGGTCGCCGAACGCGTACTCACCGATAGCGACACCTTCGGCAAGCTCGGCCCCGACAACCCGCTGCGACTGGCCCTGGGCGACGGGCTGCTGACTCGCTCCGATCACGAGAGCTGGCTGCGCAACCGCCGGATGGTGGCACCGATCTACCACCGCCGCCGGGTCGAGGCGATGTACACCACGATGCAGGAGTGCGTCGAGGAGATGCTCGCCCGCTGGGACGCCGAGCTGGCACCCGGCGCGGTGATCGATCTGCACACCCAGCTGATGCACGTCACCCTCGACATCGTCAGCCGCTGCATGTTCAGCACCCCGATGATCTCGGCGGACTCGGCACTGCGGCCGGAGTCGGTGGAGTACGCGGTGACCTACACCTTCCTGCGCCTGCAGAACCCGGCGGCACCGCCGACCTGGGTGCCGACCCCGGCCAACCGCCGGTTCGGCACGATCATCGGCGGTCTCGACGACCTGATGGCCACCATGATCACCGAGCGTCGGCAGGAGCTGGCCGCGGGGTTGCCGGGGAAGGAGGACCTGCTGGACATGCTGATGCAGGCGACCGACGCCGACACCGGCGACCGGATGAGCGATACCGAGCTCCGCGACGAGATCATCACCACTCTGGCCGCTGGGCACGAGACCACGGCGATCACCCTCACCTGGGCGTTCTATCTACTGTCGATCAACCCGGGTTGGCGACGCCGGGTGATCGAAGAGGTCGACACGGTGCTCGGCGGCCGGCCACCGACGGTTGCCGACCTCCCCCGGCTGCCGCTGATCGGCCAGGTCTTCGACGAGGCGCTGCGGATGTTCCCGTCGTCGCCGACCGTCCCCAGGCAGACCCGTAAGCCGGTCCGCCTCGGGCCGTACGACATCGAAGTCGGCTCCCGCATCCTGATCGACGTACACGGCCTGCACCGCAACCGCAGGCACTGGCCCGATCCGGACGTCTTCGATCCGTTGCGGTTCAGCCCGGAAGGACGCGCCGGCCGCAGCCGCTGGGCGCATCTGCCGTTCGGTGGTGGCCCGCACCTGTGTGTCGGCAAGCAGTTCGCCCTGCAGGAGGCCCAACTGCTGCTCGCCTCCATCCTGGGGCGCTACGACGTACGCCACCATCCCGGCTACCCGGTGGATGACCGGGCCACCATCACCCTGCGCCCCCGGCACGGGCTGCACGTGGTGCTACACCCCCGGATTGCACCCGCTCGTCTGACTCCCGCTCTTCCGAAGGTGGCCTGACCGTGTCCAATCGAGAGGCTCCGCCGATGACTGTCGCACCCTGGATGACCAGCACCCGCTACGCCTCGGGTCAGCAGGCCGGGCACTACGAGAGCTTCTACCAACGAGGCAACCATCCGACACGCCCCCTCGCGTTCTGGATCCGTTACACGATCTTCAGCCCGACCGGACGGCCCGAGGCCGCGATCGGTGAGCTGTGGGCGATCGTGTTCGACGGGGAGACCGGCCGCCACGTGGTCGCCAAGGAAGAGCACCCGATCGCCACCTGCTCCTTCAGCCACGACCAGCTGGCAGCCCGGATCGGTGACGCCGAGCTGGCAGCCGGCCGATTGGTCGGATCGGCGACGGGTCCGGCCGAGTCCATCTCCTGGGATCTGACCTGGAGCGGGGACAGCGACCCGATGTTTCTGCTGCCGCAAGCCAGCTATCGTCGCTCCTTCCCGGCCGCGAAGAGCCTGGTCGTCACCCCGCTCGCCCGCTACGACGGACGGCTGGAAGTCGCCGGGCGCACCATCGACGTCGACGGGTGGGTCGGCAGCCAGAACCACAACTGGGGCAGCCGACACACCGACGCGTACGCCTTCGGCCAGGTGGCCGGCTTCGACGATCACCCGGACTCCTTCCTCGAGATCGTCAGCGCGCGGGTCAAGGTCGGCCCGGTCCGGCTACCGATGATCACCTGCCTGTCGCTGCGCCATGCCGGCACCACCCACGAGCTGGTCGACCCGCTCCGCGGCCTGCGATCCTCCAAGGCCGACTACGGCTACTTCTTCTGGCGATTCGCCCACCACGACGACCGCGTCGCGATCGAGGGCGAGTTCAGCGCCGAGCCAGAGGCCTTCGTCGCGTTGAACTACTACAACCCGCCCGGCGGCACCAAGCAGTGCCTGAACACCAAGATCGCGTCCTGCACGCTGACCGTCACCGACCGCAGAACCGGCCGGGCCGAGCGACTTTCGACGGCCCACCGCGCGCTGTTCGAGATTCTCACCGATCACCGCGGTCACGGGATCGACGTCCGGGCGTGACCAGCTACGTCGTGGGTCTGCGGCGGCTGCGCTGGCCGGTGCTCGCCGCCTGGCTGCTGTTGCTGGCCATTGCGGGGGCCGGAGCGCTCGGCCTGGCGGACCGGCTGAGCGGCGGTGGCTGGTATGCCGCGGACTCCGATTCCGCCCGCGCCATCGAGGCGACCCGGGACGGGTTCGTCGGCCGCGGCGACACCACGATCACTCTGGTGATCCGCGACGATCGATACACCGCAGACCAGCGGAACTTCACCACCCGCGCCACAGACGCGTACGACCATGTGATCGGGATGCCGGGACTGGCGGTCGACTCCGCGTACGGCTGGGGAACGACCAGCGGCGCCGCGCGTGAGCCGTTCGTCGGTGACGACGACCGCACCACCGTGACCACGCTCGGGCTCGACCTCCCCGACGGCGACGCACGCCGGGAGCTGCCCCAGCTGCAGGCCGATCTGGACCGGATCTACGCCGATCAGGACCTGGTGGTGGCGCTGGTCGGGCCGGCGTCGGTCTGGGGCGAGATCAACGTACTGTCCGAGCACGGGCTGCTGCGCGCCGAACTGCTGGCGCTGCCGCTGCTGGTGGTGATCATGCTCGCCATCTACCGCGGCTGGATCGCCGCCGGCATGTCTTTGATGGTCGCGATCACTTCGGTGGTGTGGACACTCGGGCTGCTGTCGGTGGTCACCCGGTTCACCGAGCTGTCGGTGTTCGTGCAGAACGCAGCGACCATGCTGGGTCTCGGTGTCGCCGTGGACTATTCGCTGTTCTTGATCGCGCGCTATCGAGAACAGCGCCTGGCCGGACAGAACGGCACCGCGGCGCTGACCGCCGCATTGCACACCGCCGGCCACACCGTGCTCGGCTCCGGACTCACCGTGGTGCTCGCCATGAGCACCCTGTTCCTGATCGACCTGCCGGTGATCAGGTCGCTGGCGCTCGGCGCCGTGGTCGTCGTGACGGTCGCGATGATCGTCAACCTGATCGTGCTGCCGGCCTTCCTGCTGGTGCTCGGCGACCGCATCTTGGGCGATCGGCCATGGCCACTGCCCGCCCGACGTCCAGGTCCTGCCCCGCGCCGCGCGCTGGTCGAGCCGACTCGACTCAGCTGGCAGTCGTGGGCACGCTGGGTGATGCGCCGACCAGTGGTGTTCCTGCTGCTCGGGCTGACCGTGATGGGCATCCTGGCCGCCCCCGCGACCCAGCTGGCCACCTTTACTCCCGACGCCCGGATCGTCCCGCCGGGCGTGAGCGTACGCACCGGCTGGGACGCCATCCGCGACGGCTTCGGCGACGGCGCGGCATCCCCGATGAACGTGGTCGTGGAGAGCGAACGGCCGCTGACCAGCCTGCCGACAAGCCAGGAACGTGAAATCCTGATCGAGTTGGTGAACGACCTCGACAACCTGTCCCATGTCGACTCGGTCACCTCGGCGACCACGGTGCTCAGCGACGCCAAGGTGCCGCGGCCATTGACCGCGCTGGAACCTGACAACCGCGATCGGCTGCCCGACGAGCTCGCCGACGCGGTCGGGCACTTCCTGTCCGACGACAGCCGCACCCTGGTCGTCCAGGTCATCCCGGACGGCACCGCAGCCAGTCCTGACACCCTCGAGTTGCTCGACCGGGTCCGCGAGCGTGCGGCCGAGATCAGCATCCCCGGTGTGACGGCGGTGGTCGGCGGCGAGACCGCCGAGGGTGTGGACGGCAACGCGGCTATCCGCGATGGCCTGCCGCTGGTGGCGGGCACCATGCTGGTCGTCATCTATCTGCTGTTGCTGATCATCTTCCGCTCCGTCTTCCTGCCGCTGAAAGCGATCGCGCTCAACGTCGCCTCGGTGGGGGCCACCTACGGCGTGGTCGTCCTGGTGTTCCAGCACGGTCTGGGCGCCGAGCTGCTCGGTTTCGAGCCGACCGGCCAGGTGACCAACTTCGTCCCGGTGCTGCTGCTCACGCTGTTGTTCAGCCTCAGCACCGACTACGAGGTGTTCCTGCTCAGTCGGGTACGCGAGGAGTGGCGCAAGGGCTACGACAACACGACGTCGGTCGCTCGTGGCCTCGAACTCACCGCACCGTTGATCTCGGGCGCCGCCGTGTTGATGATCACCGTCTTCTCCGCGTTCGCGCTGGCCAGCGTGCTGCCGGTCCAGGAACTGGGCCTGGGCATGGCCTTCGCGATCGCCATCGACGCCACGCTGGTGCGTCTTGTCCTGGTGCCTGCCTCGATGCGGCTGATGGGCCGCTGGAACTGGTGGAACCCCTGGTCGAAGCACGCCCAGCAGCCCGCCGGAGGCGATTCAACTCCTTCGCAGAATTATTCCTCAGAACGTATTAATGAGGGGATCCGCGTCTCCTGATCTTCGAGGGCGACACGACCCGGTGGCCGCAATCCGGGCGAGTCGACAACAGGAGATCACCATGGACGCACGCAACACCTTCGAGACCCCCACCACAGCCCGGCTGGCCCGACTGGAATGGTTCGGCTTCCTGGCGCTCGCCGCGGCATTGACGATCATGCACTGGTCGGCCATCGACTGGCCGCTGTTCATCGGCCTGTTCTTGATCATCGATGTGATCGGCTACCTGCCGGGCATGATCGCCCACCGGCGCAGCAGCGACGGCTCGGTGGCCAAGATCTACTACCTGCTCTACAACTCGATGCACTGCCTGTTCACCTGGACGGTGATCTTGACGATCGCCACAGTGCTGTTCGGCTGGCAGTGGGCGATGTTGGCCGTGCCGCTGCACCTGCTCGGGGATCGGGCACTGTTCGGGAACTCCCTGAAGCCGTTCGGGGTTCCGTTCGAGCCGCAGGTGCATCCCGACTTCGCCGACTTCACCGAGCGCTACGCCAGGCGTCCCACGCCGTGGGTCCCGCAGCCATCCGACGAGGACACCAACCAGGCCGCCTCCGTCGATCCCGCAGGCCCCGCCGACCACGCCGCACCCGCCGACCAGGAACAGTCGCTGGAGGGTTCCCGTGCCTGAGTCCGCCCTCTCGACCGCGCCAGCGGCCGAAGCTCCGCTACGGCCGCCGTTCGACGCCGCCCTCCTGAACCTGGTCAGCCGGTACGCCGACGACCCGAGCGCGATCCTCGCCTTGGACGACGACACCCACTCGTTCACGGTCCCCGGCATCGAGGGCTTCCTCGCCTACCGACGCCACGGGCGATGGCTGCTGCAGATCGGCGGCGCGTACGCTGCCGAGACCGATCGGCTGCCGCTGCTGCGCGCCTTCCTCGCGGATGCCGAGCGGCAGCGCTGCCGGGTGCTCGCGGTGCAGCTCCAGCAACGTGATGCACGCGACGCCTGGCAACTCGGCTGCACCGTGAACCAGCTCGGCGCCTCGTACGCGCTCGCCGTCGACGGCTTCGGCCTCCGCGGCCGGCACTTCATGCAGCTGCGGAACAAGATCTCCCGGGCACGGCGGGCCGGCGTCCTGGTCGAGCACACCACCTTCGCCGAGCTGAGCGAGGACGATCGGAAGCAGTTGAACGCCCTGGACGCCGCATGGCTGGCCGGCAAGCACGCCAAGCCGCTGCGATTCATGGTCGGCCGCCTCGGCGGGCAGGCCGAGCCGCTCCGCCGACTTGTGCTCGGACGACTCGATGGTCGCGTCGTGGGCTATCTGAGTCTGAGCCAGGTGTTCGGGTCCCGCCCGGGCTGGCTGCACGACCTGAGTCGGCGGTCCGGAGAGGCCCCACCGGGAGTGATGGAACTGCTGGTGGCCGACAGTCTCGACCAGCTCGGCGAGACGCCCGGGTGCTGGTGGCACTTCGGGTTCACCCCCTTCACCGGCCTCGATCCCGCCCACGAGCTGCCGGGGGCCAGCGCAGGCGTCGCCCGCCTGATCCGGCTGTTGGCCGACCGTGGACAACGGATCTATCCCTCGGCCAGCCAGGTCGACTACAAGCGCAAATGGGGTGACCTCGAGGTGTTGCCCGACTATCTCGCGTTCGCCGGCCGCCCCGGCCCAAGTGGCGTAGCAGCGCTGGTGCGCGCCGCCAATCTGCTCTGACCTCGTCCCCACGCCCACCCGCTGACCACCCAGCCGAGCATCCACGCAGGAGACCCGATGCAGACCGAACGTGCCACCCTCGACCGCCTGATGCCAGGCCTGGACGACAAGCTCGCCGGCATTCCCCGTACCGCACTCGAATCGCCCGGTTCGCCGGGTCTCGACCTGTTCCGCGCCGCCGACGGCCCGGGGCTGCTCGCGCCGACGATCTCCGGCGGGCTCGGCGCGACCGCTCGGGAAGCGGTCGAAGTCCAGTACGCGGTCGGCTCCCGCTCCGGGTCGCTTGCCGTGGGCACCACGATGCACCACTTCTCGCTGGCGAGCCTGCTCGCGCTGGGCCGGGCCAGCGAGACCGGTCTGGAGTCCGTCCTGGTCGAGGCGGTCGCCACTCAGCGGCACCTGCTGGCGTCCGGTTTCGCCGAGGGCCGACCGGGCTCGGGGATCCTGAGCCCGACCATGTCCGCCCGCCCGATCGAGGGTGGGCTGCTGGTCAGCGGAGCCAAGAAGCCATGCTCGCTGGCGCGCTCGATGACCATGCTCACCGCCAGCGTGGAGGTTCGCCATGACGACTCCGATCGTCGTGAGCTGGCCGTCGTCCTGGTCCCGGCGAACGCCGAGGGCGTCCGGATCGAGGACTTCTGGGTCAGCCCGGTGCTCGCGGGCGCCGAGAGCGACGCCGTCGTGCTGACCGACGTGGAGGTGCCCGACGCCCTGGTAGTCCGCACCGCCATGGTGCCGGGTGGCGCGCTGGACGCCACCCACCGGCTCGGCTTCATCTGGTTCGAGCTGCTGATGACGGCCTCCTATGCCGGGATCGCGGCCGGTCTGGTCGAGGAGGCGCTGGCAAACGTCCGGGCTCCGGACAGCGAGGTGGTGCGCTGCTGGGCCCAGCTGCGGACGACCGTGGCGGCGCTCGGCTCGATCGCGGATGCTCTCGACCGCGGTCTGTCGACCCCCGCGGGCCGGCTCGACGACAGCCTGCTCGGCGAGGTGCTGCTGGTCCGCTACCAACTGCAGGAGGCGCTGCCGCGACTGGCGGCCAGCTGCGCGGAGGCGCTCGGCGGCATGGCGTTCATCCGCTCCGCCGATCTCGCCCACCGGCTGGCAAGCCTGCACTGCCTCGCCTTCCACCCACCGGCCAGGAATCGCGCGGCCGCCGCCCTGCGCGGCCTGCACGACGGACACTCACTGACCTTCGACTGAGGATGATGATGACCACCGCCTTCGACCGTCCACAGATTCTGCTCACCGGGGCCAGCGGTGTGCTCGGCTCGGTGATCGCCGCCGAGCTCGGCCCGGTCGCCGACCTGACCTGCCTGACCCGCCGGCGGAGCGTCACCATGCCCGGCGTACGCACGCTCACCGGCGACCTGTCCCTACCAGGGCTCGGCCTTCCCGAGCGGGCGCTGGCCGACCTCGCCAGCCGAACCGACGTCGTGCTGCACTGCGCCGCGCTGACCGCCTTCACCAGCGAGCCGGGCGCCTCCGACCAGGTCAATCGGGACGGCACTCACCGGATCCTCGATCTGGTGGCCGCCGCCGGCGCGGACCTGCTGCATATGAGCACCGCGTTCGTCGACCGCGGTGCAGAGTTCGCCACCGCCGCGTCGTCGGCCACCGCATCGTCAACCGCGTCACCGGCCGCCGCGTCACCCGCCACCGATGAGCTGCGAGTCCGCAGTCCGGAGCACTACCTGCGTTCCAAGATCGCCGCCGAGGAGGCGGTGGCCGGCAGCGGCTTGCCGCATCTGATCGTCCGCCCGTCGGTCGTGATCGGGGACTCTGCGACCGGCGCAATCAGCCAGTTCCAGGGCTGGCACCAGATGTGTGCCGGGATGATCACCGGCCGACTGCCCTTCCTGCCGGCCGACGGCTCCGCGTCGGTCGATTGCGTACCGGTGGATCTGGTCGCCCGTGCCGTCGCCCGGCTGGCGCTGGCCGGAGTCGGTCGCGAGGTGGCCGACGGCAGTCAGTGGTGGCTGACCGCCGGACCGGCGGCGACCACCATCGACGCCACGATCGACGCCTGCATGGAGATCGCGCTGGACCGTGGCCTTGCGGTGGATCGGCCACGGACCGTCTCCCGGGAGATGGTCGAGCGACTGGTGCTGCCGGCCTTCGGCCAGAGCGCCCCGCCACGGCTGCTGAAGCAGATGCTGGAGGGGATGGAGCTGATGCGTCTGTTCGGATCCCAGCACTGCTTCCCCCGGCGCTGGCCGACCGAGCTCGGCGACCCAGGTCCCGATCAGGCCACCATCGAGTCGTCGGTGTTCGCCTCGCTCGACTTCCTGGCCGACACGATGGCGCTCGGCCGCCGCAGCGAGGTGGCGTGATCATGGACGACCCCACCAGGAACGACAGCGGGACGCTGATCGATCTCTATCGTCGCCATCTCAGCCGCGGGCGAGCCCTGTTCGGCCAGGTCTCCGGCGGACTGAGCGAGGTGGCCTCCGAAGGGGCCTGGGTGATCACCGCCGACGGCCGACGGCTGCTGGACTGCGGCGGCTACGGCGTCTTCCTGCACGGCCACCGGCATCCGCGAGTGGTCGCCGCGGTGAAGGACCAGTTGGACCGCCACCCCCTGGCCACCCGGGTGCTGCTCGAACCCGTCACCGCGTCGGCGGCGGCAGCACTCAGCAAGGTCGCGCCAGGCTCACTGCCCCACGTGCACTTCGTCAACTCAGGAGCTGAAGCGACCGAGACCGCACTCAAACTGGCCCGGGCCCTGGGCCACAGGATCGTGATCGCCACCCATGGCGGCTTCCACGGCAAGACGCTGGGAGCGCTCAGCGTCACCGGCAACCCGACCTATCGCGACCCGTTCATGCCGCTGTTGCCCGTCACACATGTCCCGTACGGTGACCGCACCGCGATACTGACCGCGATCGCCGAGCACGGGCCGCAAGCCTGCGTGGTGATCGAGCCGATCCAAGGCGAGGCCGGTGTGATCGTGCCGCCGCCCGGCTACCTGGCCGAGATCGCCGCAGCCTGTCGCCACCACCACGCCCTGCTGATCGTGGACGAGATCCAGACCGGTCTGGGCCGCACCGGCCTCTGGTGGGGCGGTGATCACGACGCAGTGGTGCCCGACATCGTCCTGGTGGGCAAGGGACTCAGCGGCGGCGTGGTGCCGGCGGCCGCCGTCGTCGCGAGCAGATCCGCGTACGCGCCGTTCGATGCCGATCCGTTCCTGCACAGCTCGACCTTCGCCGGTTCGCCGCTCGCCTGCGCTGCCGCCCGGGCGGCCGTGGAGACCATTGCCGAAGAGGGCCTGGTCGAGCGAGCACACGAGATCGGCGCCCGGCTCGCCGAGGGCATCGCGAGCACCATGATCGATCGGCTCGGCGAGTTGGTGATCGAGGTGCGCGGTCGCGGGCTGCTGATCGGCGTCGAGCTGGCCCAGCCCGGCGTCGTCGGCGAACTGGTGTTGGAGCTGCTGCACGAGGGAGTCGTGGTCAGCACATCCTTGAACGAGCACCGGGTGCTGCGCTTCACCCCGCCCGCGATCATGACCCCGGCCGAGGAGGCGTACGCGGTCGCGGCCGTCGACCGGGCGGCCCGGACCGTGGCGACACGGTTGCGGCCATCCACCAGCGCACCAGCAGAACCACCACAACTGGCAACCACAGGGGGACGTTCATGAGCATCAAGGTCCGTGTCGAGGGCTGGAGCCCGGTCGAGCCGATCGAGGCATTTCGCCGGCTGGCCGACTACGAGCGGTATCCGGAGCAGACGCCGAGCGTGCGCAGCGTGCAGACCGAACGCCGCGGCGAGGACTTGGTCTCGATCTGGCGCGTCGACTTCCGCGGTGGGATCCTGTGCTGGACGGAACGAGACTTCATCGACGAGGCGGCACTGCGGCTGGACTTCGAGCAGATCGATGGCGACCTCGAGCTGTTCGCCGGCGGCTGGCAGGTGCTCGGCGAGGTCGGTCCCGAGGATGTCGAGGGGTCGCTGATGATCTTCACCGCCGAGCTGGACCTCGGCATCCCGTCGTTGGCGCCGCTCGTCGATCCGATCGCGGAGTCGGCGCTGCGGGCCAACATGACCGCAGTGCTGACCGGGCTGTTCGACGACGTGGTCATCGCCGAACCATCGCTCTCCCGGGCACGGTCGTGACCAGCCCGGTGGCCGAAGACCCGTCGGCTGCCGAAGAGGCCCTGCTGGACTGCCGTCACCTCTATCGCGCGCTCGCCGCCTCGGTCACCGTGATCACCGCGCAGGGCGACAGCGGCCCCCAGGGTATGACGGCGAGCTCGGTCACGGCGGTGTCCCTGACGCCACCGCTGATGGCCGTCACCTTGGCCCCTCACTCACAGACGCTGGCCGCACTGCGAACGAGCGGCCGGTTCGTGATCAACGTGCTGGGCGAGGATCAGCAGGCACTGTCCGCGCGGTTCGCCGGCCCGCGTCCCGGCTGGGCCCGATTCGCCGGGATCACGATCCGGGACGGCGAGCTGCCGAAGCTGGTCGATGCCCTCGCCTCAGCGGTCTGCACGGTGGAATGGGAACGCGCCTGCGGTGACCGGGTGCTGGTGCTCGGCCGGGTGCAGGAGACCGAGGTGCAGGAAGGTTCGCCGCTGCTCTGGCACGGGTCTGGTTATCACGGTCTGCGTCCTGCTGCCGGGTGCAGCTCCCGTGGCTGAGGGTCGCGGCAGTGAACTGGGCGACGCGCTGCTCGACCCGGTACCGGTCGGCGACCGGCCGATCGCTCGAGCAGCTCTGACCCAGCTCGATCAGGCACCTGCGGAGATCCGTACGCACAGTCGGCGGATGGTCCTGCTCGCTCGCGGTCTAGCCGGCGATCGGCCGGTCGACCAGGCGCTGCTGGTGGCGGCCTGCGCCCTGCACGACCTCGGGCTGCTGGCCGATGCGTCGCATCGCTGGTCACGGCTGGGCTTTCCGGACCGGTCCGCTGCGCTGCTGGCCGAACTCGGCGACGAGTACGAGATCGGGAGGGACCGCGCCGATCCCTGGTGCTGGGCCGTCGCCCGTCATCTGCGTCCGCGCGGCGGCGCCGACGAGACCCTGGAGGCAGGACTGCTCCGGCGAGCCGCCTGGCTGGACGCCGTCGGAATAGGCAGTCGCACGGACCGTACGGTCGCGCGTGGTCTGCGCTTCCCTCACTCCGCACCCGAATCGCTTCGGCTGTTGCTGCGGGTCGGCGGCGGATGCCTGCGTGATCTCGTCCGCTAGACGGCTCAAGGGGTGCCGGCAGGGCAACTCAGGTGTCGATAGGGGCAACTCAGGTGTCGGCGGAGGGCTCAGGCGGCCTCGGCGAGGACCAGCATCTTCGCCCGGCCGCGGGTGAAGGCGCTCTCCGCCGCCTTGAGACTGATCTGCAGTCGCTCTGCGGTCTCGCGCACGCTGTAGCCCTCGGCCCGAGCACGCAGCACGTCTCGCTCGCGAGGAGACAGATCCGCCAGCTGGGCATGCAGTTGAGCACCGAGGACGCGATCGCAGACGCCTTCCTCGAACTCGTCATGACCGGCGACCCACAGTCGCGGGGCGGTCCGCCGATCTCGGGCGCGCGCTCGATGCCGGTCGGCGCACAGGCGGACCACCACCGTGGTGAGGAAGGCGCCCACTCGCTCCGACTCCAGGCCCGCGAATCCGAGCGCCCGGATCAGCGAGTCGTGCACGCAGTCCTCCGCCTCGTGCCCATCGGAGAGCTTGCCCCGCGCGATCCGGATCAGCCGATCACGGTGCGGCACCAGCAATGCCCAGCGCTCCGGACTATGCGGCCGGGTCACGGTGACGGCGATCGTGGTGGGGCCCGCCAGCCGCGGCAACTCCTGGTTCATCGCACTCCCTGCTCATTCAGATTCACACTGTATGTCAGATACGGATAGCATCTGAGTGCCAATCAGGAGGGCAGGGATCCGTCGACAGATACATCCGACGGATGTCCAAGTGGCGGAAGGATCGAAGATGATCATGAGCAGGAGTGCTGCGCTGATCGGGCTGAGCGAACCGCGTACGGCCGTCGTCGCCGCTGTGCTGTTGATCGTCGGCGCGCTCAACCTGATCCCCGGTGCCGGGCTCCTCGGGCCGGAGCGGCTGGCCGACCTGTACGGCGTCACCGGGTCGGACGAGAGCGTGCTCGTCCTGCTTCGTCATCGCGCCCTGCTGCTGGCGATGCTCGGGCTGTTCTTGGTGCTGGCTGCCTTCCGAGCCGACTGGCGCAGGCCGGCGCTGATCGCCGGACTGCTGAGTAACGTGGTGTTCGTGTTGTTGACCAAGGCCGAGCCCACGACTGCCGAGATCGCTCGGGTCGCGACGATCGACCTGGTCGCGTTGCCGCTGCTCATCGTCGGGCTGGTGCTGAGCCCTCGGCGCCGTCGAGACCGGGAGCCCCGATAGTCGATGCAGACCCCGCTGACGCCGGGCCTGACCCGCCGCGACCAGTACGCGCTGCAGACTCGCCGCGACCTGTTGCAGTCCGCGGCCGTCTGCTTCAGCACTCAGGGCTACCTGGCGACCTCACTCACCGACATCGGGCGCGAGGCCATGGTGACCCGCGGAGCGGTCTATCACCACTTCGAGAACAAGCAGGCGCTCTTCGAGGAGGTCATGCTCGACCAGCTCACCACCTGCGTGGCGGAGCTCCGCAGCGCGACCACCGGTGACGATCCGGTCGAGCGTGCGGCGACGGCGCTGACGACGTTCCTCCAGCTCTGCACTGCCGAGCCGTTTCGCAGCATCGTGATGGAGCAGGGCCCGATCGCCCTCGGCTGGCAGCGGTGGCGTGAGCTGGACCAGGCGAACACTCTGCAGGTGATCAAGGAGCACCTGCAGGCCCTGGCGGAGGCCGGGGTGATCGCCGTCGAGGTCACCGACATGCTGACCCAACTGCTGTACGCCTGCCTGCACGAGGCCGCCGACCTGGTTGCCCACGCGCCCTTGGAGCAGCGTGCCGAGACCCAACAGGAGGCCGTCGGCCTCGTGCTGCGGTTCCTGGCCGGGTTGGGCAGGCCCGAGTAATTCTCTCCATTCCACGCATCGTCATCGACAAGGAGCAGTCACATCCGAAATCGCCGAATTGACCTGCAACCGCTCCTTCTCGAGGTGGGCTGCTCCTTCTCGGCGACGGTCAGACTGTGCGGACGCGCCAACTAAGCCGGCCAGCCCACCAAGACGGTCTTGCCGATGGCGGTGCCGCTTTGCTGGAGCTCATGCGCCGCCCGAACGGTGTCCGCAGTGATCGGGCCAGCGGAGCGCTGGCGGGTGGTGCGCAGGACGCCTGCGTCGACGAGCACCGCCACCTCGGTGAGCAGGTCGTGCTGGGCGGTGATGTCGGCGGTGTCGAAGGTTGACCTGGTGAACATCGACTCCCAGTGCACCGACACCGACTTCCCCTTGAACGGCACGATGTCGAGGACGCCCGGGTCGTCGATCACCCCGATCCTGCCCTGCGGAGCGATGACGTCCACGTAGGTGGCCAGATGCCGCTTGGTCTGCGTGAGGGTGGCGATGTAGTCGACCGATGCGAAACCGGCAGCGGCGAGACTGGCCGCCAGGTCGTGGTGGTTCACCACGTGGTCGGCACCCATCGCCGTCACCCAATCCCGCGTCTCGGGCCGGGAGGCGGTGCCGATCACGGTAAGACCGGTGAGCTTTGCGGCCAACTGCACCAGGATCGAGCCGACACCGCCGGCGGCACCGACCACGAGCAGGGTCTGGCCCTCGCCGCCATCGCGTGGCACGCCGAGCCGGTCGAACAACAGTTCCCAGGCGGTGATCGTGGTCAGCGGCAACGCGGCGGCATCGCCGTCGTCGAGGCTGTCCGGCGCGCGAGCGACGATACGTTCGTCGACGACGTGCAGTTCGCTGTCGCAGCCTTGACGGGTGACGGCACCCGCGTACCAGACCCGATCACCCGGCTGGAACATCGTGACCTGCGACCCGACCGCCCGCACGATGCCGACCGCGTCCCAGCCGAGGACTCGTACGCCACCCGGCGGCGGGTTCTCTCGCACCCTGATCTTGGTGTCGACCGGATTGACCGACACGGCATGGACCTCAACCAGCAGATCCCGCGGACCCGGCGTGGGCTCCTCGATGGTCACATCGGTGAGCACCTCGGGGCCACCAGTCTTCGTGTATCCGACTGCGCGCATGGGTTGATCAAATCACCCAGAACAGGCCACCGTCCGGAGAGGGCTCCGGTACGGGTGAGGATTCCGAACATCGGATGCCCTCCCTTGACCGCCTACCGAGCAGACTCGATGATAGAGTACGTATCGTTCTCTATTAAGGACGTCGCCATGGCCTCAGCCCCTGTACGCAGGACACGGTCGGTCCGGGCCCAACTGCCGGGCCTGCTGCTCGCGATGTTCCTGGGTGCCGTCGACATGACCGCCCTCACCCCTGCGCTACCCGCCGTGGCGGATGACCTGGGCGGCCTGGATCGGATCCCGCTCGTCGTCACGGCGTACCTCCTGGCCGCCACCATGACGATGCCGATCCAGGGCAAACTGGGAGATCGATTCGGCCGCAAGCCGGCCCTGCTCGGCGCCATCACCCTGTTCGTCGTCGGGGCGATCGCCTGCGGATTCGCTCATTCGATGGTTCAACTCGCCGGTTTCCGTGCCGTGCAAGGGCTGGGTGGAGGCGGGCTCTCGGTCGGCGTTCAAGCGATCATCGGCGAAATCATCAGCCCCCGCGAGCGCGGCCGCTATCTGGGCTACATCGGTGCGGTGTACGTGGTCGCAGCCGTCGGCGGGCCACTGCTCGGTGGGCTCGTCATCGAGCTCTGGGGTTGGCGGGCGATCTTCGCCTGCTACGTCCCGCTCGGGCTGATGGCTGTGGTCACCGTCGGTCTCACGCTCCGATTGCCACGTCCGAAGAACCACCTCCGCATCGACTACGCGGGCGCGCTCGGCCTGGCTGTTGCCGTCGCCGGTCTGGTCCTGATCGGCGCGACACGACAACTGGTCTTCACCGCGCCGGCCGTCATCGGTCTGATCATCTGGTTGCTCGCCGCCCGCAGAGCAGCCGACCCCGTCCTGCCGCTGCGGCTGTTCCGACAGCGCGGCTTCACCATCCCCGTGGCGGTGAGCTTCCTGATCGGCTTTGCACTGTTCGGAGTGATCGGCTATCTGCCGACCTACCTTCAGGTCATTACCGGAGCCGGCGCCGCGAAGGCCGGCTTGCTGTTGACCGCGCTGCTGGCGGGCGTGCTGATCGGTACGGTCGGATCCGGACGCCTGATCACCCGCACCGGCCACTACAAGCTGTATCCGGTCGTTGGGACCGCGCTCGCAGCGCTCGGGATGGCCGCGCTTGCTCTGGTCCTCGCCCGAGGCTCCGTCCCAGCACTGCCGATCGTGCTGGTGATGATCGGCGTCGGCATCGGACTGGTGATGCAGGTGATGGTGCTTGTCGCCCAGAATGCCACCGACCACGCCGATCTGGGCGTCGCTACCTCGTCGGTGACCTTCCTGCGCCAGATCGGCGCCTCGCTCGGGGTGGCTGTGGTCGGCACCGCGGTGATTCCGACTGGCGCGGCAACGGCCGCGACCCTGGCCACTCGCATGCCGATCATGCTGGGCTCCATGGCACCAGTGCTGGCACTGGCCTTCGTTCTCACCCTCGCCCTCCCCGTCTTGCCGCTCCGCGAGACCGCGTACGTGAAGGAGACGCCATGACCACCCCGAGGTCTGCCCGACCCAGTCACTGCTGGGTGTTGCCGCTGTCGAAGGTCGGTGCCGCCGACCTTCCGCTGGTCGGCGGCAAGGCCGCCAACTTGGGCGAGCTGATCAAAGCCGCCATCGATGTCCCCGACGGGTTCGTGATCACCACCGATGCATACGGCGCCGCGTTGGAGGATGCCAGGCTGTCTGTGCCAGATGCCGCCGAGAACGACCCGGAGGAATTCCGCAACCGGGTGGCAGGCATCGACCTGCCACCCGGATTGGCAGAGCAGATCGCGACCGCGTACGCACGACTGGGGAGTGGCCCGGTGGCCGTTCGATCGAGCGCGACCGCGGAGGATCTGCCGGGGGCGACGTTCGCCGGGCAACAGGACAGCGAACTGGACGTGGTCGGCCTGCCCCAGGTCATCGACGCCACCCGCCGATGCTGGGCATCGCTGTGGTCCGAGCGCGCCGTCGCCTACCGGCGACGGCGCCGGATTGCGCCGGCTGAAGTGCGGATCGCCGTCGTCATGCAGGTGATGGTGCCCGCCGAGGTCGCGGGCGTGATGTTCACCGCCAACCCGGTGACCGGAGCTCGGGACCAGATCTCGATCGACGCCGGCCGCGGTCTCGGCGACGCGGTGGTCTCGGGCTCCGTCACACCGGACCACTATCTGCTGGATCTGGCCGGCCAGCTGTTGGAGGCCAGCACCGACTCCACCGGCCGGCTGCTGTCCGATGACCGCCTCCGGAAGCTGGCCTCCGTCGCTCGGGACGTGACCCGGCACTTCGGCGGTTCGCAGGACATCGAGTGGGCCATCGTGGGCGATCGTGTGTCGATCGTCCAGACGCGATCGATGACCGCCCTACCGCCCCCGCCAGTCCGGTTGGGCAGACTCCAGCGCAAGCTTGCCGCGGTGGTCCTGGAGATGCTGCCGGTCCGGCCGTACCCGATCGACATGACGACCTGGATTCCGCACGGACCGGTCGGCTGGATGGCCAGGCTCACCCGCTTCGTCGGTGTCCAGGATCTCTTCGACCGCCTGCTGATCGAGGAGGAGGGCGTGGTGACCCGCTTCGTCCCCCCGTCTCCACAGCTCACGCTCGGCATCCTGCGTGCCCCCTACCGATTGCTGCGGCGTGCGGCGCACTATGACCCGGCTCGGTGGCGGGAAGATCCGCGGTACGCCGAGTTCCGGGCCGCCGTTGACGACCTCGCCCGACGCGACCCGACGGTGCTGGACTGGCCGGAACTCGTCCGGCTGCCCCACGCGGCGATGAGTCGGATCGATCCCGTCTTCGAGCTCCGGATCGACTACCTGCCGGGCGCAGCCCTCGCGGTCGCCCGGCTCTACCTCGCGCTCATCGTGCTGCGCCACCGCAGCCTCCTCGGTCCGCTGATCGTTGGAGCCGACACGCTGACCGCCCAGGCCAATCGGGGGCTCGAGATGCTGGCCGCGCGGGTTCGTGACGATCCTGATCTGCGCGACGCACTGACCGGCGGACTGGACGGATTGGGCGAGTTTCCCGAGTTCGCGACCGCATTCGAGGACTACCTCAGCACGTACGGGCATCGGGAGACGGTGAGCCCCATCCTCGCGAGTCAGCCCACCTGGGCCGAGTGTCCGGAGATGGTCCTGCAGCTGGTGATCGCACAGGCCGCCGCAACCGCGCCGGCGCAGCCGACCAGATCCGAAGGGGAACGCCTGAGTGGCCGGGTCGGGCAGTGGGCTGCGGCCGCGCGAGCCGGGATGGGATTCCGGGAAGACAGCCACGCCGAGTTCATTCGGCCCCTGCCGATCCTCCGAGCAGCGCTGTTGGAGATCGGCCGTCGACTGGTCGGCGCGGGGGTGCTCGACGAGCCCGAGGACGTCTACCACCTGCGCTTGGCCGAGCTGGAGTCGATTCCCAACCTGAACGCGCTCGATCAGGATGCCCGGACAACGCTGCGCGACCTGATGCGGGCCCGCGCCGCCAAACGCGAGGAGATGACCGGCGTACCGCTGATCGATCCTGGCCTGGTCTCCGGGAAGCCATCAACGGAGGGGGCCCTGGTGCGCGGCACACCCGCTGGCGGCGGACGCGCCAGCGGACCGGTGCGTGTCATCCGCGGACCCGAAGAGTTCACGAGCCTGCTGCCAGGTGAGATCTTGGTCTGCCCCTACACAAATCCCGCGTGGACGCCGTTGTTCAGTCGCGCCGCAGCCGTCGTGGTGGATACCGGTGGGCCCGGATCGCACGCGGCGATCGTGGCCCGTGAGTACGGGCTACCGACGATCATGGGCACTGTGACCGGAACACGACAGCTCAGTGACGGCCAGCGAGTGGTGGTCGATGGTGGCGCCGGCCTCGTGCTGGACCAGGAGCCGCTGCGATGATCGACCACCGAAGCGGGCCGCGGCGACGGGGAATCGTCTTGGAAGAGGCGATCCGCGAGGCCGCCTTGGCAGAGCTGACCGAGGTCGGCTACGGGAACCTGAGCATGGAGCGCGTCGCGCAGCGAGCACGGGCCAGCAAGGCCTCTGTGTACAGCCGCTGGCCGAGCCGTGCCGAGTTGGTCGCCGACTTGGCCCATGCCCTGATGCCAGACGCCAGCGATGCGCCCGACACCGGCGACCTCCGCGGCGACCTGATCAGCCTGTTCCGGGCGATCGCCGAGGTCCTGGCCGGGCCCGCCGGCGAGGCTCTCCGCGGTCTGCTGGCGGAAGTGCTGCCCGATCCAGCTCGCACCTTGGAGATCCGGAGCCGCTCACAGCACAGCGCACGACGGGCGCTGGAGACGGTCGTGCAGCGTGCGGTGGACCGCGGCGAGGTCGACGCCAACGCCGTGACGCCTCGTCGGCTGGACGCCGGGCCGGCCATGCTGCGCCAACAATTCCTCTTCGCCGGCGCGCCGATCCCCGACGACATCATCGTCGGCATCGTCGACGAGGTGGCGCTGCCGCTACTCATCGGGCTCGCCGACCAGCAGCGTGAGCCCTTCGTGCGGGTCGAGTGAGATGGCGAAGCTGTACAGGTCATCGACCTCGCCCACCTGAATGCCGCTGACCATGTCCACCACAACGGACCCGGGCGGCAGATGCTTGGACCGTACCGTGCCCGAGATGGGCTCGGCAGAGAAGTTGAGCACCGTGATCTGCTTGCCGATGTCGAGCTGATGCACCATCACCAGCATCGAACGATGCGACACCCGAGGCACGTCCAGCTGGGTCCCGGTCGCCAGCCCGAACTGGCTGCGGACCCGCAGGATCGCGGCCAGTTTCGAGGCGAAGGAGTCGGGATCGGCCAGCTGGTCGGGCAGCGTGCCATACAGACTCCGACCGCGAGGCATCTTCGAGGTCGACTCGGTCGCATCGGGGCGATAGTCCATCAGGTCGTACGCCGACCGGTGGATCCAGCGGGTGTCGCCGGAGGCGACGAGCGCGGCGACCTGCTTGCGGTCGAGGGTCAAGGCACCGACCAGATCCCATCCGGACAAGGCGAAGACGCCCGGCTGCCAGGCATTGAACATGGCCAGCAGCAGGTGCGCGTTCTTGATCGACTCGACCTGGTCGACCGACAGATCGTCGATCTCGGTGATGCCCAGCGACGCAGCGATGATCGTCGCCGTGGTGGACGCGATGCCGTTCTGAGTGAAGGTCGCGTTGTACGGCCCGGCCTCCCCCGTCAGCCGCTCGATCAGCTCACTGCGGATGAGCTCGGCCAGCGCCGAACCGGTGATCTCCTCCCCCCGGAAGGTGAACAGCTCGGCTGAGTGCACCGCGGCGAAGTGCACCAGCTCATAGGTCATCTCGTCGTGGTTCTGCAGCGCATGCACCAGCGAAACGGGCTCCACCCCGAGGCCGGCCGCCAGGTGCATGGTCAACCGCAGGAACTCGGTGTCCCCCGTGGCCAGCGAGTGGTGATAGGCGGGCCGGGTGACGAAGTCGTACGACAGATCGGCCCCACGCGCAGATCCGCGAGCGATGTCGTCGATGGACAGGTTGAGCTCCTGGAAGGTAAAACCACCCACCTTGCGGACCATGCTGGCGATCAGCTGGTTGGCCGCTTCCGACAGCGGATGGCCCTCGGACCAGGCCGGCGAGTCGTCGGTGTTGCGCTCCACGCCGAGGAAACCGTTGGCATCCAACCGCAGTGCCCCGCTGCCGAGGTCCCCGAGCGAGTGCAGCGCATCGCCGATCACCAGCCGCATCCCGGCAAAGGATGGATCGAGCCAGTTGATGGACGGCTGGCCCTCCTTGAAGTAGTGCAGATAGACCCAGCGCCGCTCGACGCCATCCGGCCCGAGGACCGGAGCCGTGGCGCTCCAGTTGGTGTCCTTGATGCCGGGGTCGTAGAAGATCACCCGTTGCAGCCGACCGATGATGTAGCCGGCCTGCTGCAGCCGCCGCTCGGCGTCGGCGTCGAGGTTGACCGAGTCTCGACCGCGTGGCACGCGCGGCAACAGTTTCCAGTCGTCCTCGGGGATCTCGACCATGTGGAAGATGCCCGGATAATCGCCGACCTTCATCTCCGCCAACCGGAAGTCGGCGCCCTTGCCGGTGTGACCAGGGACGATGTCATCGATCACCGTGCCGTCGTGCACCGTGGCGACCTCGCACATCGCTCGGAACTCGTCCTCGGTGCCGAACAGGTCGTCGATCTGGGTGCTGATCCGGTCGAAGTGGCCGTCGACGCTGGGGGTCGCGTTCCAGCCGTCCAGCCCACCGGCCTTCTTCACCGGTCCGGTGTGCAGACCATCGATCCCGATGGCCTGGAAGGCACTCCACAGCTCGGGGTCACCGAGCGTGCCGAGAAAGGAAGTGCCCGGCTTGGTGATCATGGAAATCGGGTACGCGGTGAACCACACCGAGGTCTTCTCGATCGCGGCCCGTGGGTCCGGGTTGGCGAACGGGTTCTGCCACATGCTGCCCTGGCCGGCGAATTTGCGCGCGAACTCGGTCGCGTCGGCGAGCATCGACTGGTCGGTCAGCCAGGAGACGTAGTGCTCGTTGTCACCGACCGGCTTGCCGATCTGCTCCTTGGGCCGACGCGTGAACAGCCGGAGCCGAGCACGAGGACGCAGCCGGCGTGGTCGGGCCGGATAGAACTGCTCGTCGTAGCTAATCTCACTCGGCTCATGGTCGGTCACCTGGCCAACGCTAGCCGCGGGTTCGACGGTAGGTCGTGCCAGGTCGACCTTGTCCACCATCGACGGCGACGCGTCCGGACTCCACCAACGCCCCTAACGCGTACCGAACCTGACGGAGCGACAAGCCAGTCTCATCGGACAGCGCGACTGCCGTCCGTGGACCGCTTTCGAGCGCGACCCAGACGTCCGGTGCGTTGCGACTCAACTCGGCCAATGGTTGCGAGGTGTCAAAGAGCGAGTCTTGTTCACCCGACTGCGGGTCTCCTCCACTCGGGCTCTTGATGACAACCCGCGGCACCTGTTCGAGATCATCCACGCGGCCCTCTGCAAGAGCCCCGTACGAGGTCTGTCCTCGCTCACCACTAGCCACCGCGAGGCCACGCGTAACCAGATCCTGAAGGCTCGCACGCGCCTCCCGCGAGTCGATCGGAGCGAACTCCTCGCGCACTCGGCTGTTGGTCCACTGCTCGCCATGTCTCATCCCGACCAGGATCCGCCGTTGTACGTCAGTCAGATCTCCGTCAGGATCCACGCTGCCGAGCCACCTCACGTCGGGGGGAGGCAGAAGGGAATGTCGCGGCAACAGAACCGTGAATCTGACGCCCGCGTCTATGAAGGTCGGAGGTCGCATATTCGCGGCTCGAAGCTCGCGCTGCACTTCGCGGATTCCTCCGCCTTCGCCCTCGATGACCCGCGACCCACTGGGGGTACGAGTCAGCTTGCAGATGTCGTACAGGAACTCGTTGACCGCCGATTTGCCGCCGGGCTTGCCCAACTGCTCGCGACTGACCCCGTAGAGACCACCGGGATTCGTGATGATGAGAGTTTCGCCAGTCAGTCTGATCTCTACCCGTTTGCCCTGGGTATGTGCTCCCAAGTCCCGGTGCACGAGCGCATTGGCGATGAGCTCACGCACGGCGACCATCGGGATCTCGGCAACGTCACGCCCGTGCCCGTCCAGATCGAATCGGACCGTAGTCTGAGTGTTTCGGAGCACCCATTCCATCGCAGAATCAAGCAGTGCCGGCAAGGGCCCGTCAAGGTGCACGAGGTCCCGCGTACGCTCACCGTCCCGCGAGTCCAACTGAACAGCAGCCGTGATCGACAGACTTGGCTCAAACTCCTGCGGATAGCTACCCAATGCGTAGAGCCCGGCCAGAGTCAATCGAGTTCCATCCGGCGCGAGCACCCCTTTGCGCCGCAGGACCTCAGCATCCGGCTGATCGGCCAGCCGGCGCGAAGTGGCCCGAGCCTGGGTGAGGAAAGGACCCAAAAGATCGGATTCAAGGTCCGCGAGCGACGTCGCATCCACGACCACGGCATCATGGCGTGGACGCTCCCGCATCGCGAGAATCTGCTGAATCTCCTGCTCGCTCATCACGTAGTCACCATCGGCTTGGCGCAGGTACGCGCGACCCTGGTGACGGCAAGGACGGTGATTGGAGGGGATCGGGTAGACCGTGGCGATCACTAAAGTGACATCGTCGACGTCAGCTTCCTCAAAGGAGACCTGAACCGGTGGCACCACGGCAGTTCGGGCCTGGGCAGCGATGCCGGCCTCGATCAGGGATGGATCGGCTACGCCGACGACCGCAAAATCATGGTGTTCGTCCAAGCCCACGAGAACCGTCCCGCCATTAGGCATGTTGCCGAAAGCGCACAGCGTCGGCCCGAGTTGGGGACAGCCCCCAGACCCGAGCTTGACCTCAACCTCGGTCATGTCGCCGCCATGTTGACGGAGAGCCAAAATCAGATCTTGTAGTTCGTCGCCAGACCAAGCCATAGCTGCATGCTACACCGAAGTTACAGTGATACTGTAACTTTTTGTAGATTATCGTTCGAACCGCCGAGATTTACCCGTGCAGCCACCCACCTTCACCCGCCTGAAGTACAAAAGACAGCCGCCGCCCAGTCGAGATTGTCACATAAAGTGACACTTCTGTACCGTTCGGTGACACTTTGCGTACCGTGAGTAGACGCGAGCCGCCAGTTCGCTACCAGCTTCATCGGTATTCATCCAGTCCCGGCGAACCACTCCCCCGCCGGGCCGAGCGCCGCTACGCTCGGCGGCGGGAGGGATCATGGCTCGCGAGCAGAACCCGCCGGACCAGAAACCGTCCGAGCCGCCCGCATCGGCGTCGACATCACCGAGGGCCGCACGGTCGCTGGCACGCCGGCCGATCGTCTGGCTCACCGGCATCGTGGTCGCTGCTCTGGGAGCAACGCTCACCAATGCGCTGGTGCCGACCTTCAACCGCCTCCTCGACCCGATCGTCCAGCATGGTCCAGCGGTCGAGGTGCTCGATGCCAGCGCGTTCCACTCGGACGAAGTCGGAGATTCTGTCGTCTTCCCTGCCAGCACGTCGTTCGGCAAGGACGATCTGGCCACGCTGAACGACCAATCCGATCCGACGGCCTGGTTGGAGGCGAGAGGTGGGGTCCCGGTCGGCACCGTACTCGCCCAATTCGTCCTGGCCGGCAACCGCAAGGACCCGGTACGCATCATCGACATGGTTCCAGCGGCCACCTGCACCACGCCGTTGGCCGGCGCCTTGTTCAAGGACCCGCCCGCGGGAAGCGATGACTCGGTGCGGATCGACTTCGATCTCGACGGTGGCGGCGCCGGGACCTACCGCGGCTCTGACGGTTGGCCGACCGCGTTCTTCCCCGCCCGCACGATCTCGTTGGCTCAGGGTGAGCAGCAAGTTCTCATCGCGACCGCGTCGACAGCGCGCCAGTCCTGCGAGGTGCGGTTCCGGCTGACCGTCCTCGCCGACGGTGAACGTGAAGAGATCGAAATCCCGGCCCACGACCAGCCCGGCTATCGGGTGAGCGCCAAGCTGCCGGAGAAGGCCTACGACGCGGTCTACCTCGGCGGCGTGGTGTGCCCTGACGGATTCGTCAAAGCGAGCAAGGAGTACGTCGCCGGCCACGACCCCCAGCCATGCCGCTGAGGATGTGGCAGCTGCGGGCAACCGCCGTCCTGCTGGGCCTGACCATGGCGCTCTCGGCATGCTCGGCCCCTCCCGACACCCCGGAGAAGCTCGAGGGATGGCAGCAGCTCGCGCTGCCGGGCAGCATGGCGCCTACGACGGTGATCCATGACGGCGATGGTGCTCTGCTCATCGGCGGATCCCGGGTCACGAACGGGGCCAGGTCGCCGATGCTGGTGAGAATGCCGACCGATGGGAGCGATGCGGCCACCTCGGTGGTGCGGCTGACACCCACCACGTCGTACGGGGAGATCGCCGAGCTGACGTCGATCAGCACCGACGACGGGGCGATCACCGCCCTCGGCGCTGCCCGCGGCGGCGCTCACGCGAACATTCGCTGGACGGTCTGGACCGGCACCGCCGCTGGGTTGGTCGACCGGGAGCAGACGTTTTGGACCTTCGGCGGCTGGGATGTCGGCACGCTGCTCGGTGTCGTGGTCGACGCGCAAGGACCGCTGGTGGTCGGCACCTGGCAGGGCGCCCATGGGCTCGACGGCGCGGTGTGGCGCGCAGACGGCACCCGGTGGATACGCCAACCAAGTCCACCAGTGCTGCGGAACACGGCAACTCGCCAGGTCTCGCCGCGCTTCGTCGACCAGCAGGATGACGGGTCGGTGAGCGTCAGCGGATCGCTCCTCGACCTGACAAACGGCGTACACCAGTCGGCGGCCACCTGGCGCGAGGTCGACGGGACCTGGTCGCTGTCTCCACTGCCGGACCCTGGGCAGCGAAGTGAGGCGTGGTCGACGGCCTGCGCACAGACCTGCTGGTCGGCCGGGATCCGCGACGGGCGCCTGGCGGTGTGGTCCGCGGATGGACTCGCCGAGCTCCCCGACCTCCCCGCCGAGGACACCGATGCCGCCAAGGTGCTGCTGAGCGCCGACCGGGTGGTGGTCGTCGCCAGTCCAGAAGGGGCAGGGCGGCTCCTCGTTGGACACGACGGGACCTGGCGGTTCTACACCGCGCCCGACGGCGCGGTGCAGTCGGCCGCGCTCATCGGATCTCGGCTCTATCTGGTCGTCGGCAAGGAGGCAGCTCGAAAGCTGTGGGTACACGACCTGCCGGCCTCCCGATAGGAGCGTGCGTCAAACTCGCCCCGATTAGGCCGAATCGGCCCGGGCAGGCCGCTACATCGCCCGATCGGGGCCACTTTTCCGCACGTATGCAGCCAACACCGGCATCACCCAGGCATCCCCAGCAGCCGCTGCGCTGTCTCCCGCAGCACTCTGGTCCGTTCGGCCTGGCTGGTGTCGCCGTTGTCCTCGGTGACGGTGGCAAGCATCAGACCGTCGATCAGGCTGATGAGCAGCAGGACGAGATCGTCGGTTGGCACGACCGGTGCCAACTCGCCAGTCGCCAGGCCCTCCTCGATGGCCGCCTGGATCGCCTCCCGCCACGCCTGCTGAGTCAGCTGTACGTCAGACCGGAGCTCTGGATGACGGGTCGAGGCGGCGCAGGTCTCCAGCCAGATCACGCAGCGATGCGGATCGCTGATCGCCCCTTCCAGCAGACCGGTGATCTTCTCGCCCGCGTTGGCTGCACCGGTGGCCAGCCTGACCCACTGCTGGGCTCGGCGCCGGCTCGCCGTGCGCATCGTCTCGAAGAGCAGTTCGTCTCGGGTGTTGAAGTAGTGCTGGATGAGTCCGATCGAGACCCTGGCCTGCTGGGCCACGTCCCGCAGTCGCATGGCATCGAATCCGTGCACGGCGAGCAGTTGCTCAGCGGCGGCCATGATCGCGGCCCGGCGCTCCTCGACGAGATCGTCACGAGGACCGCCTGCACCAGCACCAACACTCGGGCTCACCATAGGCCTCAGCTCTTGAGCCGGATGTTCGTCGGGTCGTAGAACGGCGTCGCGGACACCTCGGCCGTGTACTCGATCCCACCGCAGTCGACAGTGAACTCACCGTCCGCCAGCACCTCGGCGCGGACGAAACCAATCCCGCAGGCCCGCCCGAGCGTGTAGCCGTAGCTGCCGCTGGTGAGTCGGCCGACGATCTCGCCATCCAGCAGAATCGACTCGTCGTGGACGAAAAGTCCCTCGGGATCGCGCAACGCGACATACACCGCACGACGCTCCCGGGGCTGCTCGGCCCGCTTCTCCAGCGCATCGCGGCCGATGAAGCGGTCCGGCTTCTTGGTCGACACCGCGAAGCCCAGACCTGCCTCGTACGGGTCGTCCGCCGGGCCGATGTCATGCCCGAGGTGGCGATATCCCTTCTCACTGCGCAGCGAGTCGAGTGCCAGGTAGCCGGCCCGGCGCACGCCGAGATCGGCGCCGGCCGCCAGCAATGCGTCGTAGACGTTCACCGCCTGGTCGGCCGGCGGATACAGCTCATAGCCGAGTTCGCCGACGAAGCCGATCCGCAACGCCCAGGCATACCCGTCGGCGATCTCGACCTCGCGCGCATGGGTGTAGGGCTGGGCCTCGTTCGACCAGTCGGCGGGTGAGATCCGACTCATCAGCTCACGGCTGCGCGGGCCCATCACCCCGATCGTGGCGTAGCCCGCGGTGGCGTCGAACACTCCGACGGCTCGGCCCTGGCTCAGTCGGCGCAGCATGCCCAGCGTCTTGTGCTGGGCGGCCGCTGCCGTGATCACCCAGAACCGGTGCTCGTCGAGTCGCACCACGGTGCCGTCGAGCTCGATTCCCCCAGCGGAGTTGAGCACCAGGGTGTAGCGAACCCGGCCGATCGCCAGATCGATGTTGGCGGTGCAAGACTGCTGCAACACGGCGAGCGCGTCGGGACCGGCAACCTCGATCTTGGTGAAACTGCTCAGGTCGAACAGTCCGACACTTTCGCGAACCGCCCGGTGCTCCTCGCCGACCACGTCGAACCAGTTCTGCCGGCCGTAGCTGTACTCATAGCGCGGTTCGGCGCCGGCCGGCGCGAACCAGTTCGCCCGCTCCCAGCCGGTGGTCTCGCCGAAGCAGGCATTCCCCTGCGCCACCCGATCGTGCAGCGGACTGCGCCGTACGTTGCGGGCGGTCACCGGCTGCAGGTGTGGCCAGTGCATGGCATAGAGCCGGCCGAGCCCCTCGACTGTGCGGGCATGCAGATAGCGTCGATTGCTCTGCTGCCGGGCGAAGCGCTGCACGTCGACCGATGAGACGTCGAACGTCGGGGCGCCGGTGATGATCCACTCGGCAACGGCCCGGCCGGCGCCTGGGCCGAAGATGATGCCCTGGGAGTTGAACCCGGCCGCGATGTAGAGATTGGCGACCTCGGCGGTCTCGCCCAGGCAGAAGTTGGCGTCCGGGGTGAACGACTCCGGCGCGTTCAGGAACCGCTCGTACGTGCTGTCCCGCAGGACCGGTACGCGCTGTTCCGCCAGCTTGCGCACCGGAGCAAAATGGTCCCACGCCGGTGGGAATCGAGCGAAGCCGCCGGGATCGATCTGGCCCACCGACCGGGAGATCCCCTCCGGCTCGAAGGCCCCGACCAGCAGCCGTCCGCTCTCCGGCCGGATGTAGAAATAGCCGTCCAGATCCCGCAGCACCGGCAAGCTCGGCACGGCCCCATCGATCGGCGCCGTGCGGACATGCACATGCTCGGCGGCATAGAGCGGCACACTCGCGCCGGCCAGCGCGGCCAGGTCGCGGGTCCACAACCCGGCAGCCAACAAAACGCGTTCGCACTCAACATCGCCGAGACTCGTGTGGACCCCGACGACAGCGCCGTCGAGTTGCCGGAAGCCGGTCACCTCGACGTCCTCGCGGATCGTCACACCCTGCTCGTACGCGAGCTTCGCCAGCGCCACCGCGGCCAGTCCCGGGTTGAGATAGCCGTCCATCGGATGGAGCAGACCGCCGAGCAGCCGCTCATTCGAGGCCAACGGCCAGCACTGGACCACCTCCGCCGGGCTCAGGAACTCGACCGGCACCCCCTTCTGCCGGGCGAGCGCCGCCGTGTAGCGGATCTCGTCCATCCGCCCCGGTGTACGCGCGAGCAGCAGCGACCCTGATTGAGTGAAGGAGACATCGATTCCGCTGTTGGCCTGCAGCCGTTCATAGGTCTGGACGCCGTACCCAGCCAGGTCGGTCAGCACCGGCGTGGCCCACAGTGCGGCGGTCAGCCCGGCGGCATGCCAGGTCGTCCCACTGCCGAGAATGTGACGGTCGAGCAGCAGGACGTCGCTGTCGCCCGCGGCAGCGAGGTGATAGGCCGCGCTGGCCCCGATGATGCCGCCGCCAATGATCACCGTCCGCGCCCGGGTCGGCAGGATCCGGTCCTGGGCATCGGCCGCGAAGGAGGTGGCGGAGAGGTTGGTGTCGACGAGACGGTCCATGAGCTTCTTTCAGTAGCGACACTGCGGCCGGTGATATTCGCCGCTAAACGGCTCTGACAAGGTGCGACGCTGGCCGCGATCAGCGGAAGATGACCGTGCGACTACCGTTGAGCAGGACCCGCCGTTCGGCGTGCCACTGGACCGCGCGCGCCAGGGCGATGCACTCCGCGTCCCGACCGGCCACCACGAGCTCATCGGCCGACAGCGCATGGCTGACCCGGTGGACCTCCTGCTCGATGATCGGGCCCTCGTCCAAGTCAGCGGTGACGTAGTGGGCAGTCGCGCCAACCAGCTTGACGCCCCGCTCGTACGCCTGGTGGTAGGGCTTCGCGCCCTTGAAGCCAGGCAGGAACGAGTGGTGGATGTTGATCGCCCGGCCGGCAAGCTGCCGGCAGAGATCATCGGACAGGATCTGCATATAGCGGGCCAGCACGACCAGCTCGACGCCGTTCTCCTCGATCAGGCTCAGCAGCCGAGCCTCAGCCTCCGGCTTGGTGGCCCGGGTGATCGGGAGATGGACGAAGGGAATGCCGTACGTCTTGGCCAGCGGCTCCAGATCGGTGTGGTTGGACACGATCAGGGGGATGTCGATGTGCAGTTGCCCCGAGTGCCAACGAAACAGCAGATCATTCAGGCAGTGCCCGAACCGGGACACCATCAGCATGACTCGGGGCCGATGATCGACGCTGGTCAGCGACCACTCCATCGCCAGGCGTTCGGCAACTGCGGTGAAGCTCTCCCGCAAACCGCCGAGGTCGGCAAGCTCGGCGAACCGCATGTGCACCCGCATGAAGAAGCGACCACTGGCGCGATCGCCGAACTGCTGGCTGTCCACGATGTCGCCGCCGCGCTCCATGATGTAGCCCGTGACGGCGTGCACGATCCCCGGACGGTCGGGGCAGCTCAACGACAGGATGACCTCTTCGACCACATCTGGCGACATAGGGGCGACAATAATAGCTTATTATTGTCGCGTCAATCAGGCTGGTCGGCGCCCCACGAACCAGGTCCGAGGATGGTCGTTCCCGGTGGGCAACTCGTTGTGGGCGCTGGCCTTGAACCCAGCCTCGGTCAGCAGCCGCAGCCAGGTGTCGCGCGGAAAGAGCCCGAGCCGATGGGTCTCGTGGGCGGTCTCCACCACACCATCGGCATCGCGCAGCACGAACGTGTAGGTGGTGATCGTCCAGGAGTCGCTCGGATCCGGATCCCAGGACCACTCCAGGTAGCGGACAGCCCGGCCATCGGCAGCATCGGAGCCGCCGTGCGCGGTGCGTTGCTCGAAGCTCTCCGCCACGTCATCGGGCACCAGGACCGCGATGCCACCTGGCCGGACATGCGCGTACGCGGTCTCGATCGCCGCCCGCAGGTCGTCCTCGGTGGTCATGTAGTCGATCGCGTCATGGATCAGCACCGCGTCGAACTGCTCGTCGAGCCGTACTGTCCGCATGTCGCCTTGATGATGAGTGGCCGTCGGGTTGAGTGCCCGGGATACCGCCAGCATCGGCTCGGACAAGTCGACCAGGGTGAGGCCGAACCGATCAGCCAGGTGACTCGCCAGGTGGCCCCCACCGCTGCCGAGTTCGAGCACGGTCCGCGTCTGACCACCGGCCGACAACAGGTCAGCGGCGAACCCGGCCTCTTCCGCGTACTCCCCCGGCGGGGAGATGAGCGGCCACCAGGGCGCGAGATCGCCGTAGAACCGATGCTCGACCCGGCTCGCCAGGTCTTGGGTCGGATTGGTCATCGTTGTGCTGCCTCCGGATCGGTCCATGCCTTGTTACGCCGGTCGGCGAGTCCTCGGACGTACTCGGCCTGACCCACGTGCCGGGCGCAGTCGTCCAGCACGCTGACCAACCGTACGGCTGCGGTGACCGGTGGGTCCCACCGATGGTCGACGATCCGTTGCAGCTCAGCCTCGGTGAGCGCTCCCAGATAGTCGAGAACGGCCAGGTGCACGGCCGCATGGTAGCGATCGAGCAGATCGGCGGACACCCGAACAGCCGCGACCTGCTCCGCGGTGTGCCCATAGCCGGTGTCGTCGGGTTCCAGCGGCAGCCCAGCCTCATCGCGGAACTGCGGCCAGCTCTGCGGTGCACCCGCGAGATCGCTGATGTGGTCGTCCTCCACCCTGATCAGGTGCCAGAGCAGCCAGGCGATCGAGTTGGCCCCCTCATCAGGCCGCCACCAGGCGGTCTCGTCGGTCAAGCCGGTCGTCAGATCCGCCACGCTCTCTCGGATCCGGCCGAAACCGTCGACCAGCAGGGCCCGGGCAGCTTCGATGTCACTCACATATCGGACGCTACTCCCCGCCCCGCCAGGTGGTTCCGCCAAGCCCCGGCACGACTTCGCACCATTTGCTGCGACTGCGCACCGGGTACGCGTGGTGCGCAGTTGCAGCAGTTGGTGCGGAGTCGGAATCGGGCAGGCACGAAATGGTGCGGAGTTGATGCAGCTGGTGCGGAGTCGGGATCCGCCGCGGCCACATCGAACGTCTACCCTCGGTCGGGTGCCGAACCCCCTCGAGCCGGTTCAGCCGGTCCCACCGAAGATCGCGACCCGGAAGCAGGTCGCACGAACGCCATGGGACGGCGAACGACTGTTGGACGGCGACAGTCATGCCACGGTGAGCTACGAGCAGGTCGAGCTGACCGATCTGGACCTTCGCCACTCCACGTTCTCCGAGTGCGGCTTCACCGGTGTCGACCTGACCGGCAGCGATCTCACCGGTGCCCACCTGGTGGAGACGGAGCTGACCGAGATCGAGGCGGCCCATCTCAAAGCTCCGCGCAGTCTGTGGCGACACAACACGTTGACCCGATCGAGGCTGGGCGCGGTGGAGGCGTACGAGGCGACGCTCGACCAGCTGGTCGTCTCCGACAGCAAGATCTCCTATCTGAACGGCCGCGGCAGCATCTGGTCAGACGTGCTGATGCAGCGTTGCGTGATCGACGAGCTCGATCTGCTGGGCGCAAAGCTCACCCGGGTGCGCTTCGAGGACTGCCAGATCCGCTCACTCGGCCTGGATCGGGCCAGTTGCCGGTCCGTCGATCTGAGGAGCGCCGAATTGCGGGAGGTGACCGGACTAGCTGGGCTGGCCGGCTGCACGATCACCCCGGAGCAGCTGTACGACCTATCCGGCGCCCTCGCCGCCCATCTGGGCATCCACGTCGCCCAGCATTGAGTTTGCGGCGATCGCTTGAGGAAGTTACCGACCAGTAGCATACTGGAAGTTACTGGGGAGTAACTTGGCATCTGGAGGTCCGTGATGAGCCACTACAAGTCGAATTTGCGCGACATCTTCTTCAACCTGTTCGAGGTCCTGGGCCGCGACGAGGTGCTGGGACAGGGTCCGTACGAGGACATGGACCACGAGACCGCGGTGGCGATCCTGACCGAGATCGAGCATCTGGCGTCGACGAAGCTCGCTGCCTCCTACGTCGACGGGGACCGCAATCCGCCGGTTTACGACCCGGCGACCAAGTCCGTCGTCTTGCCCGAGTCGTTCAAGCAGTCATTCGCGGAGCTGATGAAGGCCGGCTTCTACAGCCTCGAGCTGCCGGCCGAGCTGGGTGGACAGCCCACTCCTCCGTCTTTGCAGTGGGCGGCCAACGAGTTGAACCTGGGCGCCAACCCGGCGCTGTTCATGTACTCCGCGGGTCCGAAGTTCGCGACCGTGCTCTGGTACAACGGCACCGAGCGCGACAGGCGGATCGCCGAGATCATGGTCGAGCGCCAGTGGGGCGCGACGATGGTGCTCACCGAGCCGGAGGCGGGCTCCGACGTCGGCGCCGGAGTGACCCGGGCCATCCCGCAACCCGACGGCTCCTGGCACATCGAAGGCGTCAAGCGGTTCATCACCTCGGGCGAGCAGGACATGACCGAGAACATCATCCATCTGGTGCTGGCCCGGCCGGTCGGCGTCGAGGGGGTGGGCGGGCCCGGCACGAAGGGACTGTCGCTGTTCATCGTGCCCAAGTACGACTTCGACCTGCAGACCGGGGAGTTGACCGGGGAACGCAACGGGGTCTATGCCACCAATGTGGAGAAGAAGATGGGCATCAAGGTGTCCACCACCTGTGAGCTCACCTTCGGCGACGGCGCACCGGCGAAGGGCTGGCTGCTGGGCGAGGTGCACAACGGCATCGCGCAGATGTTCCAGGTGATCGAGCACGCTCGGATGCTGGTCGGCACCAAGGCCATCGCTACCCTGTCCACCGGCTATCTGAATGCTCTGGAGTACGCCAAGACCCGCGTCCAGGGCGCCGATCTGGCCGCGGGCGGTGACCGAACCGCGCCGCGAGTGACCATCACCCATCATCCCGATGTCCGCCGTTCATTGATGACGCAGAAGGCGTACGCGGAAGGGCTGCGGGCGCTGGTGCTCTACACCGCGAGCGTGCAGGACCGCACCTGGTCGGCCCGGCTTTCCGGCGGCACCGATGAGGCGGCCGAGCGGCTGAACGATCTGCTGCTGCCGATCGTCAAGGGCTACGGCTCGGAGCGGTCCTGGGTGACGCTGGGCACCGAGTCGCTGCAGACGTTCGGCGGCTCCGGGTTCCTGCAGGACTATCCGCTGGAGCAATATGTCCGCGACGCCAAGATCGACACCCTGTATGAGGGCACCACCGCGATCCAGGGTCAGGACCTGTTCTTCCGCAAGATCGTCAAGGACCAGGGTCAGGCGCTGACCGACCTGTCGATGCAGATCGGCGCCTGGCTCTCACCGCAGGCCGACACTGTGGGTTCGCGTGCCTCCGACGAGGACGGGCAGCTGAAGGAGGAGCGGGATCTGCTGGAGCAAGGCTTGGAGCACGTCGGCGAGATCGTCTCGACCATGATCGACACGTTGGAGTCGGCGCATCCCAAGGCACCTGAGGGCGATGTCCGCAACATCTACAAGGTCGGGCTCAACACCACCCGGCTGTTGATGGCGATGGGCGATGTCATCTGCGCCTGGCTGCTGCTGCGCGGCGCCGAGGTCGCACTGGAGCGGCTGAACGGCGAGTTGCCCCCTGCGGACAAGGCGTTCTACGAGGGCAAGGTCGCCTCGGCCCGCTGGTTCGCCCGTACCGTGCTGCCCCGACTGGCCGCCGAAGCACAGATCGCCGAGCACACCGATCTGGCCATCATGGATCTGCCGGAAGAGTCGTTCTGACAGACGCGATCCCGGGTCTTCCCCTTCGCCCAACAGTCCGTCACAGACCATGCAATTCCGTCTCCCAGAGAGGGAATTGCATGGTCTGGGGATAATTATGTGGACTCGCACGGAATCCAGGCGCTGACCCGCCAGCCATCGTCGCCGGCGACGATCTCGGCACGGCCCCCCAGTTCCTCGGCGCGTTCCAGCACGGACCGCAGCCCGACGCCGGGCGTCCAGCCCTCCGACGGAGCGCCGTCGTCTTGGACCACCACGAGCAGGTGGCTGTCCTCGACCGTCAGCCAGACACCGACCTCGGTGCCCGTCGAGTGGCGTTGGGCGTTGGTGATCGCCTCGCACACAATGCGGTACGCCGCCAACTCGACCGCGGGACCGACCGATCCCAGCGCTGGATCCGCGGAGACCTGCACCGGCAGCCGGCCGGCCCTGGCCGCCTGCTCCTCGATGGCCCCAAGCAGGCCGAGCTCCTCCAGAGCCAGCGGTCGCAGCCCGTAGACCACCCGCCGTACGTCGCCCAGGGCCTCGCGAATCCCGATCCTGGTCTCGCTCAGCAGAGCCGCCGCACCCGCCGGGTCGTTCTCGAGCCGGTTGGCTGCGGCATCGGCCCGGAACGCCGCATTGGTCAGCGTCGGCCCGAGCCCGTCGTGCAGGTCTCGGTGCAACAGCGAGCGCTCGCTCTCCCTGGCCTGCACCACCTGAGCCCGCGAACGGCGCAATGCCTCGGCCAACGCCCGTTCCCGCAGCAGCAAGGCCAGCGGCCCGGCCAACACGGCAATCGCGGCGGCGTCCTTGGGATGCAGCCGGGTCTCCCCGGTGCGCAGGCTCACTTCCAGCGACCCGAGGTCTTCGCCGCGGCTGGTCAGTGGGATCAGCTCGCGACTGCCGACCTCCGGTGCCGTACCGGTCTCGGCGACGACATCGCCGGCAAGATCACGGATGGTCAAGGCCGGGAACCGGAGACTCCCCCGCGCCGTCTCCAACACCTCGGTGAGGTCGTCGGCATCCCCGAGCCGCTCCCCGATGAGCACGGCCGCGGCCTGCGGCTCGGCCCGTCTCCCGTAGAACGCGCGGGTGACGACCCGCTGCAAGCCGACCCGGACCGGGTTGAGGGCCAGGGCCACCACGATGGCCGAGGCCACCGGACCCCAGCGGGACAGATCGACCGGCAACAGCACCGCGGTCAGCGCGACGAGACCGACATAGCCGGCCAGGACGATCGCGATCAACGTTCCGTAAAGGACCGCCCGTGACACCACGAGTCGGATGTCGAGCAGCTGGTAGCGCAGGATCGCGATGGTGATGGCGACCGGGATACAGACGAAACTCAGCAACAGGAGCTCGGGCCCTCGTCCGGTGAAGGCCCGCTGGATGTTCAGGACCAAGATCACCAAGACGGCCAGCACCAGCCAGAGGATCTGCCCTCGCACCTGCTCGGTGCCGCCTCGGTAGCGCTGCACCAGCGACACGACGGCGGCCACCGTGACCGTCAGATCGGCCAGTTGGATGACCGTGTTGACGGCGTACGAGTCGGGCGCGGCATACCAGCCGACCACACCGATGAGCAGCGCCCCGAGGGTTGCCCAGACCAGCCACCACCAGCGCGGCGACGGCAGCCGACCGTCGGGAAAGAGCAGCAACAGGAGGGCAAACGGCGGTCCGAGTCCCAGCTTCCACGCGATGCCCATGAGTTGCAGGCAGGTGCCCACCAGCCACGGCGGCCAGCCCACCGCTGATCCCCAGATGTAGCCGCCGAGTCCGATCCCGGCGAGCAGATGCCCGATGGCCCCGACGGCGAGCACCAGCACCAGTGCATTGCGCGGCCGGTGCCAGCCGATCAGCACCGCCGGCACCAGGTAGCCGACACCGATGAATGGGTTGGTGACCGCGTACGCGTTCAGCGGCTCGCCGGCCGACCAGGCCAGCCAGGTCAAGCCGAGGCAGCAGACCAGCAGCAGCCCACCGACCACGGCAATGATCAGGGCGACCCGGTGACTGGATGTCCTGCGACTGGGTGTCTCGCTCATCGCAGCGGACCATCGTTCGACCGCAACGTCGACGGTTCGACGCGGCCCAGACCTGCATCCCGCGCTCGGACGATCGCCTCGGCGCGGGTCGCGACACCGAGTTTGGTGAAGATCGCGGAGATGTGGTTGCCGACCGTCTTGGGTGCCAGATGCAGCTTCGCGGCGATGGTGGCATTCCCCAGCCCTTGAGCGATCAGGTCGAGCACCTCGTGCTCGCGCGGAGTCAGACCGGGCAGATTGGCGGTTGGCTCAGCACCCGCCCGACCCAACACCCGTTCGGCGACCTGCCGGCCAAGGATCGCCTCACCGGCGGCCACGGCCCGCAGCGCTCGCTCGATCTCGGCACCTTCAGCCCCCTTCAACAGATAGCCGCGCGCCCCGGCCGCGAGTGCTCGGCTGACCAGCGCATCCTCGTCGAACATGGTGAGGACCAGCACTGCGACCTGAGGTACGGCAGTACGGATCTGCCGAGTGGCCTCCACGCCGTCGAGATCAGGCATCCGCAGGTCCATCACCACGACCTCGGGACGGTGGGCGACCGCCAGCCGGACGGCCTCCCGACCGGTGCCGGCCTGGCCGATCACCCGGACACCCTCCAAGGTGTCCAGCAGGGCGATCAGCCCGCCTCGGACCATCGGATGGTCGTCGGCGACGAGCACCCGGATCGGTCCTGCGCCGATGGCCATGCGGTCATTATCAGGGTGTGCGCGACCCGACGCCTGGGGGCGAGACCCCAGATTCGGGTGGGATTCCTCCCGCCTGGTTTGGGCAGCCGGAGGCGGTTTACCTCATGCGGGGTGGGGCCGTCTCATCGAACACTCGAACCATGACAACCTCACCACTTACCACCCATACCGCCACGGCCTCAGCCGGCGGCGTCGACCCAGGTCCGGCCGACCGAGTCGGACGGCCAGCCGCCCTGCGATGGCTCACCGCCATCCTGATGCCGATCGGGCCGGCCTGCGTCGCTGTCATCCGCCTGGTGTATCCGCCGGATGCGGCGACGGCGCTGGCGAACCCGGCCATCATGGAAGCCGTGCTGTGGCTCGGCTTCGTCGCCACCTTTACCCTGATCCCCGGGGCGTACGCAGCCCTCGGCCTGCTCCGTCGGCCGACGCCACGGCTGTATCTGTGGACGGGCGGGTTCCTGCTGCCCGGCTATCTGGCGATGGTGACGCTCGGCTTCTTCGACATGCTGTGGGCAGCGGCACCCGCCGCCGGAATGACCGTGTCCCAAGTCGAGGCCCTGAGCGCAGCCACCGAAACCGTCGGACCAGGCCCGATCACCCTGCTCATCTTCGTCATCGGCCACATCGTCGGCACCACCCTCCTCGGCGTCGCCACCCTGAAGGGGAAGCTGGTGCCGACCGTGGTCGCGATCGCCTTGATCGTCTCCCAACCACTGCACCTGGTCTCGGTCATCGTCGGCCTGCCAGTCCTCGACCTCTTCGCCTGGGGCATGACCGCCCTCGGCATGGCCTTCCTCGCCGCCCGCCTCGTACGAAACGTGTGAGATTTGGTGCGAGGTCGCACCATCGCTCTCACTCACAAGAGATCAGAACAGTTCCTCGACCTCAATGAACTCCGCGAATCGCTCAAAGTGACACCGGTTCGCGGTGATCAGGGTCGTCGCGCCATGCTCTACGGCAACCGCGACCAGATTGGCATCGTGGACCTGCTTTCCGGTGGCCTTGCCGTCGCTCACGAATGACGTGAGCAACTGACGCGACCCGGGAGTCTCATCCATGAACTCCATCGTGCTGGTGATCTCGGCCCAATCAGCCACCGCGCGATCACCGGGAGCGCCATAGCCGTTGGCAGACGTCGGACGAGTAAGGGCTGAAAGGAACTCACGCAGGTTCTGTCCCGTCACCGAGAGCGCACGCGGATCCGACTCGATCAGACTCCGCGCCAGCAGATGCCCCTGCCTCGACGAATCGATCGCTGCGATCAAGACATTGCTGTCCAGCAGAACGCGGTCAGTCATCTGCGTCCTCATCAGGGTAGAAGTCAGCGCGATCGAAGGGCTCTACAACGCCGCTGCGATAGGTCGGCCAGTTGATCTTGCGGCGCCTCCTGGCGAGAGGGGCAAGCGCCGCCTCATCGAGCACGATCCGCAACTCTGCTTCTAACGAATGTCCCCGAGCCGCAGCGCGCTGCTTGAGCCTCGCGACCGTCTCCTCGGGCACATTGCGGATGTGGACTGCTGTCATGTGATGAATGCTAGCACCAGTGCTTGCATTCATGGCCGGCTGCACCTTTGGCCATCGAGAAGGAGCAATTACACCCAAATCGGCCCGTTTCACCTGTAACTGCGCCTTTTCGATGGAAAAGACCCAAGTCAGCGACGCGCGCCGCCTCAATGGCAGGCGGACTCGATCGCGTCCAGGACGTCGAGGGTGGCTATCGAGTCGGCCAGGGGGCGCAGTGGGGAACCCATCTCGCCGGCGGTGATGCGGCGGGCGACCTCGGCGGCCTGGAAGTGCAGACCCTCGTGGGCGATCGGCTCCTCGTCGTAGCGCAGCGAACCCAGGCCCAGCGCCGAGGTCAAGGTGAAGCCGCCGGGTTGGTAGAACGGTCCGTCGACCACCAGCGACGCTTCGGTGCCGGCGATCACGGCGGTGGTCGGGGTGTTGCCACGCAACGTCGTGTGCAGCACGGACTGAGTGCCGCCGGTGTGGGTCAGCAGCGCGCCTACCTGGCCGAGCACCCCGCTCGGCGCCGACTGGCCACGCGCCGCCACATCGGTGACCGGACCGAGCGCTCCCAGCGCAAAGGTGACCAGATAGGTCGCCAGGTCGAGCAGCGGCCCGCCGGCCAACTCCGGCCGCATGATCCGGTGATCGTCGGCGAACCACTCACCGAAGTCGGCAACCACGCTCAGCGGTCCCCCGAGCGCCTTATCTGCCAGCAGCTGCCGCAGAACGTCGTATTTGGGCAGGAATGCCGTCCACATCGCCTCCATGCAGAACACCCCGGCCTCTTCGGCTGCGGCGGCGATCTGCCGGGCCTCGACCGCCGTGGTACCGAGCGGCTTCTCGATCAGAGTGTGCTTGCCGGCCTCGAGTGACAGCAGCGCGTTCGGCAGATGCGCATTGTGCGGGGTCGCGATGTAGACCACGTCGACGTCGGCAGCACCCACCACCGCTTCGTACGACCCGTACGCGGCCGTGATCCCGTGCCGGTCGGCGAAGGCCTGGGCCGAGGACTGGGTACGCGATCCCACCGCGACCACCTGCTGACTGGAGTGCTTGCGCAGCGAGGCGACGAACCGGTCGGCGATCCAGCCGGTGCCGAGCACGCCCCAGCGCAGCGTCGGCGCAGCCTTCGGGTCAAGGGTCCGAGCCCGCGGCAACGAGGTCGGGAAGCTCATCGGGCCACCGTCACCCAGCGACCACTCTCGTGCATGGAAGTGAGCACCGCGTCCGCGACCCGGCTGGCGGCCAGTCCATCGACAGCAGTAGCCAATGGCGTTGGCGCGCCAGCAGCGACCGCGCTCACCCAGGCTCCGAGTTCCAACCGGTACGCGGCAGCGAATCGCGGCCGCCAGTCCAACGGATAGCTGGTCGATCGCTTCAGGCCGAGGTCGACCGCAACCAACGCCGGATCAGTGAGTGAGAGGGTTCCCTTCTCCCCGAGCACCTCGCAGCGCAGGTCATAGCCGTACTCGGCGTTGGCATACATGTCGACCGAGGTGAGCACCCCATCGGCGGTCCGCAGCAGGGTGAGCGACGGATCGGCCACCCCGGCCGGCACCTTGCTGCTGGCCCGACCCGCCAGCCAGGCGGCCTCCACCACGGGCGAGCCGAGCAGCCATGGGATCGAGTCCAACTCGTGGATCACCGAGTTGGTGATCATCGACTCCGAGGTCGTGCCGGGATAGCTGACCACGTTGCGGCTGGCCCCAGTGATCCGTAGCACCGGGCCGATGACACCGGCATCGATCGCCGCCTTCAGCTCGGTGTGTCCCGGATCGAACCGCCGCATGAAACCCAACGACAACAAGTTTCCGCCGGCCGCGGCCTCCGCGGCGACGATCTCCTCGCACTCGGCCAGCGTCGGCGCCAGCGGCTTCTCGCACAAAGTCGGCTTGCCTGCGGCGATTGCCGACATCGCGTACTCGTAGTGGGTGGAGTCGTGCGACGCGATGATGATCGCGTCCACATCGGGATCAGCGATCAGCGCGTGCCCGTTCTCGGCCACTCGGGCTCCCGACTCAGCGGCGACCGCTTCAGCGGTGGCTTGGTCGTAGTCCGCGACCACCGTGACTGCAGCGCCGGCCACGAAACGTTGCAGATTGCGGATGTGATCGGCACCCATGTTGCCCGTGCCGATGACTCCGATACGTACGACCACGCTCGCCCTCCTCAGGTCCGAGGGCTCATGCTAACTCTTGTCCAAATGTCCAAACAATGAGGCGGCCCCGACCGGCACCCGCAAGGGGGCCAGTCGGGGCCGTCGGTCAGCTAACAGTCAGCTCCGATTCAGTTCTGATCAGTAGGTGAAGGTCTGCACGCGGAGCATGCCGCGCAGCGCCTTGGTGTTGTCGTCCACCTGACCGCGTACCGGCTTTACGCCGTGACGGGAGTTGGTGCGCCGCGTCCGGCCGTCCCGGAACAACGACTTCGCCGATTGGAACGGCGGAGTGGCGATCGATTCCATCATGTTTATCTCCTCCATAGAGATGTCGTATGGAGGCGCCATTGCCTGACAGCCACTTCTACTGGGCTGTCGATAACTAGTCTAGAACGTTGCAGATATCTGGCAATAGTTTCGACGGTGTGCTTCATCACGGGTTTCCGACGCCCACCAGCACGATTGGTCCGACCCACCAGCCGAACTGGTCTGCTCAGGACAAGACCAGTGCCATGCCTGGGTCGGCCAGGATCGCCGCAACGTCGGCCAGGAAGGTCGAGCCCTGCTGGCCATCGGCGAGGCGGTGGTCGAAGGACAGTCCGATCGTGGTCACCCAACGCGGTTCGATCCGCTCGTCGTCGCCGGAACCGACCACCCACGGCTTGCGGACGATCTGACCGACGGCCAGGATCCCGGCCTCGCCCGGGTTGAGGATCGGCAGGCCACCATCGACCCCGAACACGCCGATGTTGGTGATCGTGAAGCTGCCGCGGGCCATCTCCTCGGGCGTGGTCTTGCCAGATCGAGCCGAACTGATCAAGGCCGCGAACGCCTGCGCCAACTCCAGCAAGCTCAGCCGATCGGCGTTCTTGATGTTGGGCACGATCAGCCCGCGCGGCGTGGCGGCGGCGATCCCCAGGTTCACCCCGGCCTTGAGGACAATCTCCTGGGCAACCTCGTCCCACGATGAGTTGAGCGCGGGATTGCGCTTCAGCGCGATCAGCACCGCCTTGGCGACGATCAGCAGCGGCGAGACCTTGACCTCGGCGAAGTCACGACGGGCCCGGATGGCCTGCACCAGGTCCATGGTGGCGGTGACATCGGTCTCCACCCAGACCGTGACATGCGGTGCGGTGAACGCCGACTGCACCATCGCGGCCGCCATCGCCTTGCGGACACCCTTGATCGGAATCCGCTGGTCCTCGGCGGCCGCGGAGACCGGCGGTGCCGCGAACGATGGCCCAGCAACGACCTCGGCGGCCGGAGCAGCAGCCGCCGCCTCGACGTCGGCGCGAGTGATCACGCCGCCCGAACCGGTTCCGGCGACGGCGGCCAGATCGATGCCCAGGTCGCGGGCCAGCTTGCGTACCGGCGGTTTGGCGAGCACCGGACCGGTCGACGGCGGAGACGTCTCGGCGGCAGCCGGACCTGGCTGCGGCAGCGGACCACCGTGCGACTGCGCGGCCGTCGACTGCAGCGGCTCCCGCTCATCCGCACGCCTGGAGACCGGCGCGCTGACTGCGAACGTGCTGTTGACCTGCTCGTGTGTCTCGGCTTCCGGGCCACCGGCAGCACCCTTGCGCGGTCGGCGCCTGCTGTCGGTCTGCTTCGGCCCGTAGCCGACCAGGTTCGCGACCCGGTCACCATCCGCTGCCTCCGCCGGAGCAGCCGGAGCGCTGGGCGCCGCCACGCCGTCGTCGATGGCGATGATCGGTACGCCGACGTCGACCGTGTCGCCTTCGCTCACCAGCAGACCGGTGACTGTGCCCTCGTACGGACTCGGCAGCTCGACCAGCGACTTGCTGGTCTCGATCTCCACCAGGATGTCGTTGATCTTGACCTGGTCACCGACGGCGACCCGCCAGGTGACGATGTCGGCCTCGACCAGCCCTTCGCCCGGATCGGGCAGCCGGAACTCCTTGATCGCCATGCCTCTCCCTCCGAGCCTCAGTAAGCCAGGGACCGGTCGACGGCGTCGAGCACCCGGTCCAGATCTGGCAGATAGTCTTCCTCGACCCTGCTCGGTGGATACGGGATGTCGAACCCGCCGACCCGCAGCACCGGCGCCTCCAACGAATAGAAGCACTGCTCGGTGACCCGAGCCGCGACCTCGGCTCCCAGCCCGAGGTTGACCGGCGCCTCGTGCACGACCACGGCATGTCCGGTCTTGCGTACCGACGCGACGATCGTGGCGGTGTCGATCGGCGACAGCGTGCGCAGGTCGATCACCTCGAGCGAGCGTCCCTCGCTCGCCGCAGCCCCGGCGGCATCGAGACAGGTCTTCACCATCGGGCCCCAGCAGAGCAGCGTGGCATCCTCGCCCGACCGGACGACTCGCGCACTGTGCAAAGGGATCGGCGGGATGGAAACGTCCAGTTCCGCCTTCTCGTGATAGCGACGCTTGGGCTCGAAGAAGATCACTGGATCGTCGGAGGCAATGGCCTGCTGAATCATCCAGTACGCATCCACCGGATTCGAGCAGATCACCACTTTGAGCCCGGGGGTATGTGCGAAATAGGTCTCCGGCGACTCGCTGTGATGCTCGACCGCGCCGATTCCACCGCCGGACGGAATGCGGATCACTATCGGCATCTTCAGCCGACCGGCCGACCGATTGTGCATCTTCGCGACCTGACTGACGATCTGGTCGAAGGCCGGATAGACGAAACCGTCGAACTGGATCTCACACACTGGCCGATAGCCGCGCAGCGCCAGACCGACCGCGGTGCCGATGATGCCGGACTCGGCCAATGGCGAGTCGATGACCCGATGCTCCCCGAAATCCTTCTGCAGCCCTTCGGTCACCCGGAAGACCCCGCCCAGCTTGCCGATGTCCTCGCCGGCCAGCAACACCTTCGGATCGGCCTCCAGCGCCCGCCGCAGCCCAGCGTTGAGCGCCCTGGCCAGGGTGATCTTGCTGGTCTTGCCCTCGGCCGCCATCACTGCCTCCCCGTCGCGACATCGTCGTCACTGTTCTCGAAGCTCGCCAGGTAGTCGGCATACCAGCGCTGCTGCTCGGCCACGTACGGGGTCTGCTCGACATACACGTTGTCGAACAGCTGCACCAGATCCGGGTCCGGCAGCGTCAACAAGCCGGTACGGATCCGCTTGGCCAACTCGTCGGCTTCGGCCTCCACGTCGGCGAAGAAAGCATCGTCGGCGGCGCCAGTACGGGTCAGGTGGGCGCGGACCCGAGCGATCGGATCCTTCAGCCGCCAGTGCTCCAGCTCATCGGCGAGCCGATACTTCGACGGATCATCGGAGGTTGTGTGGGCACCCATCCGATAGGTGTAGGCCTCGATGAAGGTCGGGCCGTTGCCGGACCGGGCTCGCTCCAACGCCCGACTGGTGACCGCGTGCACGGCGAGCACGTCATTGCCGTCGACCCGCACCCCCGGAAAGCCGAATCCCGACGCTCGGCGATAGAGCGGAATGCGGGATTGCCGCTCGATCGGCTCGGAAATGGCCCACTGGTTGTTCTGACAGAAGAACACGATCGGCGCGTTGTAGGAGGAGGCGAAGATGAACGCCTCGTTGACGTCGCCCTGGCTGGTCGCACCATCGCCGAAATAGCCGATCACTGCAGCATCGCGATCGGGATCTCCGGTGCCGACCTGGCCATCGCGTTCGATGCCCATCGCATATCCGGTCGCATGCAACGCCTGCGCGCCGATCACGATCGTGTAGAGATGGAAGCGGGTCGCCAGGGAGTCCCAGCCACCCAGGTCGACACCACGGAACAGACCGAGCAGCTTCAACGGGTCGACGCCCAGTGTCCAGGCCACACCATGTTCCCGGTAGGTCGGGAACACGTAGTCCTGGCCGTTCATCGCACGTCCGGAGCCGATCTGAGCGCCTTCCTGCCCCAGACAGGAAGCCCACAGACCGAGCTCGCCTTGCCGTTGCAGTGCGGTCGCCTCCGCGTCCAGTCTGCGGGTCATCACCATGTCGCGGTAGAAACCCTTGATCTGCTCGTCGTCTCCGGTGAAGGCATAGTCCGGATGATCGACCCGGACCCCCTCAGGAGTCAGCAGCTGAACGAGTTCGGGGTCCTCATTGCCCACGCATCCGTCCTCTCATCGTGGGACGCAGGAGTTGCGTCCACCCATGTCTGGCGGTCGGCGCCGCCGCCTCCATTCGCGGGATCGCCGCCTTTGTGGAGTCATGCCGAGCGAAGTGAGTTCAACGTACCGCCACCCTTGTGGTGAACGGAAAACAACTTGCATGTCCTAGTTGTGTTTCTGCACAGTTGTGATTCACCTGGTCGGATGAGCCGACCCCCAGGGAGCAGAGGAGGCGTTGAGGTGTCCACCACTGTCCGGGCGTGCCACGCGCCCTCGTCCACCCTCTCCTTGGGAGTCATCACCACTCATGTCTGCACTCTTTCCTTCGACGTCGGACGACGTCGCCGCTAGTTTCACCCCGCCACCCACCGCCGCTAGTTTCACCCCGCCACCCGTCCCCTTCGTACCCGTCGCTGACGAACTGCCAGCGGGGCAGCGCTGGTCGACCTGGGATGCCATCGGCATCTCCGCGGGACCCGAACCGTGGCCCGATTGGGTGATCACCGCCGATGCGGCCATCGACACCGAGCTCGGCATCCTCAAGACCGGCAAGGAAGCCGATGTCGCGCTGGTCGAACGGGCCACCGACGACCAATCGGTGATCATGGCCGCCAAGCGTTATCGGTCGACCGACCATCGGCTGTTCCACCGCGACAGCGGCTACACCGAGGGCCGCAAGATCCGCAACAGCCGTGACCGGCGAGCCGTCGCCAAAGGCAGCCACTGGGGCCGTCAGGTCGAGGCCGGTCACTGGGCGCAGGCCGAGTTCTCCTACCTGTGTGATCTCTGGTCGGCCGGACTGCCGGTGCCCTATCCCGTGCAGTTGGACGGGACCGAGATCTTGATGGAGTTCATCACCGACGCCGAAGGAGCGGGCGCGCCTCGGCTGGCCCAATGCCGACCGTCGCGCAACCTGCTCGAGGTCTACTTCGATCAGCTACGGGCCGCCATGTGCACGATGGCCTCAATGAGACTGGCTCACGGCGACCTGTCCGCGTTCAACGTGCTGGCCACCGGGGACCGGGTGGTGATCATCGATCTGCCGCAAGCCGTCGACCTCATCGGCAATCCTCAGGGCATGGACTTCTTGGCCCGCGACTGCCGCAACATCGCGACCTGGTTCACCTCGCGCGGTCTGGAGGTCGACAGCGAGGCGCTGTTGGGAGAGGTCGCCGCGTACGCCTGGTAGTCGGATCTCGGCACTGCGTTCGCCCGACGCACCTGACGCGCCGGCCGGCAAACGATCCCAGCCGTTACAGCAGGCCGAGGGCCCGAGCTCGAGCCACGGCCTCGCGGCCATCGTTGGCGCCGAGCTTGCGATGGATCGACCGCTGATGGGTCTTGACGGTGTTGATCGAGACATAGAGCGTCTGGGCGATCTCCTGGCCAGTCATCGTCGTCGCCAGGTAGCGCAGGATGTTCAGCTCGCGGGCCGTCAGCGGCACGAAGATGGCATTGGGCTTCATGCTGGCTCGCGGGCCCTGTTCGGCCGTCCGGTCGAGGAGATCGGCGGCAAAGCTCGGCTCGCGGGTGCCCAGTTCCAGCCGAGTGCCGAGGAGCCCCGCAACCATGGACCGACGAGCCAGGAAGGGCTGCCTGAGCAGCTGGGGGGCAGCCACGACCAGCGCCTCCTCCAGTTCCTCCAGCGCAGCCTCGGTCGAGTCGTTCGAAAGGGCACGCCGAGCTGCCGCGAGATGCTTGTCCACCCGTGCCCGGACCGTGTCCCCACCCGGGAGCAGTGTGCTGATCGGTACGGTGATCGCAGCGGCGACCTCCCTGGCAGTCTGATGATTGCCCGCTTGGCTGAGCAACTCGGCCTCCAGGAGTTGCGACTGAGCGACCAGCACGGTCGGCAGTCGGGCCGCACAGTTCCGCTGGCGGGCGTCCCGGATCGTGGCGACCGCCTGGAAGATGTCACCTCTGGCTGCCGCCACGCGGGAGGCCAGCAGGTCGGCAGGGAACTCGGTGTGCGGCTCACCCGCCGATCGGCGGGCGATCTTGAGCCACGTCTCGGCGGAGTCAGGATCGTCGCGGTCGATGGCGACCCCCGCAAGGGCCAGATAGGCGCTCCTGGCCTGGATGGCTTGGGAGACTCCCATCCTGACGAAGCCGTCCAGCGCCAATCGGCCGATCGTGTCGGCCTCGTTCAGCTCGCCACGCAACCAGTGCAGGTACGCCAGATGCGCCTGGGCGTTGAGGGTCGGCAGCGCGACCACGCGAAGCGGGCCCGTCCGAGAGGCATCGGTGAGGTGTTCCAGGGCGCCGGCGTAGTCACCGGTCCACAGCTCGGCGGTTCCCTCGTTGTTGATCAACAAGGTCGGGACGGCCAGCCAATCGACCAGACCCAGGGCGGCGAGGAAGCCCGGCTCCCGTGGTATCCGGCGACAGCTGGCCAGCAAGGCCTCGAGGTCTCCCGTCCAACGCGACTTGCCGAGTGTGATGAGCTCGAGCAGGAACTCACAACGGCGCCGCTGCACCTTGGTGAGCCCGCCGAACCTGGCCCGCGCGGCCTCGAGGAGTTCGTCGATGTCCGCGAGCTCACCGCGCATGACGAGTGCTGCCGCCAACCCGACGGACAGTCCGGCGTGGGTGAGGATCTCCTCCCGCGGCACCTGCGCGAGCAGCGTCTTGAACTCGCCAGGAGGGCGCCGAACGGTCCAGCTCACCACGTGAGTTCCCGCCAGGTCAGCCGCAAGCTCCCAGTCCTGAGCGGCCAAGGCGTGGACGATCGCCAGCCGGGGCTCACCCTGCTCCTCGAACCATCGGGCGGCCCGACCATGCAACGTCCGCCGTTGGGACTCGTCGGTGGCTCGAGAACGGAGAAAGTCGAGCAGCAACGGATGCAGCCGATACCAACCGAGACGGTCGCCGATCTGGTGGGTGAACGCGTTGCGTCTGGCCAGCTCGGCGAGTCGAGCCCCGCTGTCGGCACCGCAGCCGAGGGCGATAGCCAACTCTGGAGAGATCTCATCGACGACGCCGATCCGACCGAGGAAGTCCTGCCACTCGGCGCCGAGCCGCTCGAAGACCTCCCGCAGCAGATAGTCGGCGATATATCGGTTGCGACCGGAGATGGTTGCCAGGTACGCGTCCGGGTCATCCGTTGCCGTGGCGCCGATCGCAGCCAGCCGGAGCCCGGCTGCCCACCCTTGCGTGGTGACCACCACCTGGTGGATCCGCTCGGCGCTCACCGCAAGCCCGAGGGAACTGAACAGCTCCGCCGCCTCAACGTCGTCGAAGGCGAGATCCTCGGCGCGGAGGTCACACAGCAGCCCATCCAGCCTCATCCGGTGCAGCGGCCAGAGTGGATCGTGACGAGTGATCGCCACCAGCCGTAAGCGGGCGGCGGCAGCGGCGATCAACTCGACCAACTGCTCATGCACCCCGATCCCGGTGACCGTGTGCAGCTCGTCCACCACCAGATAGGTGTCATGGTCCTGCTGCGTGAGCCAGCTGCCCAGCCTGGCGGGCAGATCCTGCGGGGCCGTGAAGGCGAGCGCCTCCAAGGAGTCCAGCTCGGCATCCGGGACGGCGACCGTCGTCCGGATCGCCGAAACCAGAGCAGCCCAGGTCTGACCGGGGCTGGATCGGGTGAAAGAGAGGTTCACCCAGGCCGCGTACGGGAACGCGCGCTCGCGCCACCACGACGCCACCAGCAGCGACTTGCCGTAGCCCGCCGGTCCACACACCAGCAGACCAGGCGTCGTCTGCACCCGATCCAAGGCAGCGAACAAGCGCGTCCGTCGCACGATGTTCCGTACGACCGGTGCCGACACCTGGCGGGCGGCATCGTCTGATCGCGCCGAATCTGCTGCCACCCGGTTCCCTCTGTCTCGACCAGCCGGTGTCCTCGAAGACCACATCTCACCCGACCGGGATGACGACATGGTGCCAGTTGGGCATGACGCTATCCGAAGACAGATCCACCGCCGGGAGGTGACCACGTGCCTGACACGTATGAGTTCAGGATCAGTGGCCAACTGAGCCACGACCTGCTGGCGAGCTTCGAACCGCAGATGAGCTCGTGCGAGGCGGACGAGACGGTGTTCGTTCGCCTCATCGAGGACAGCGGTGAGCTGTTCGGCGTCATCGCTCGTTGTGAACTCCTCGGGCTACGGCTGGTCGGCCTGCGGCAGCTCTCCGCCGGAGTCTCGGCCGGCCTCGGTCAAGGTGGCACGCGCAGCCCGGACCCGGCGTGAGATCGCAATGCCCAAGGCGAGAGCCGGTGCAGACAACACGGCACCTAGCAGGCCGGCGACAGCGACGCCGAACACGCTCGACGCGATGCTCGGCAGCGGCCGTAGCGCAAGCCGTCCGCTGGCCACCACATTGCCGACCAGAGTGCGAATGACCACCTCGACCAGCAGAATCACCACGAACATGATCGCGGCATCGGTCGGCCCACCACCGCCGAGGGCGATCAGCACCGCGAACAGTCCGGCGATCAAGCTCCCCAGATAGGGCACGTAGCAGCCGAGGAAGAACACCACGGCAACGCCGAGCACGAACGGCAGATCGAGCAGCAGCATGGTCACCGCTATCAGCGCCGCGTCCGTGGCCCCGAGAATGGTCAGTACACCGATCGCGCGGCGCACCACGGTCGTCGCGTCATCGAGGATCTGCGAACCCAGCTCGGGCGCCACTCCCAGATGACCGGCACACCAGCTCCGCAACGGATCCCACTCGACGAGCACGTAGTAGAGCATGAAGACGGCCAGGAAGGCGCCGACCGCCAGCGTCATCGTCGTCGACACGAACGCCGTCGCCCAGCTCGCGGCACCCGTCAGCAGCGGCGAGGCGCTGCCGATCACGGCATCGACCCAGGCAGCACTCGAGGCCTCGTCACCACGGTCCAACCAGACAGCTGCGGTGGTCACGCCACGGATGACCGTGGCACGGATCGCCTCACCCTCCGCAGCCAGTCCACGCAGCAGCACGACGGCGCCGGCCACGAGGATGCCGCCCAAGGCCACGATCAGCACCAGAGCCCCGAGCCGCCGTGGGACTCGCCGTGCTTCGAGCCCGTCGAGCACCGGCACCAGACAGGTGCCGGCGAACACGGCGAACAGCGACGGGATCACCAACCCGCTCAGCGCCGATGCGAACGAATATCCGATGAACGCGAACGTGGCGATCCCGACCAGAGCCCAGCTGGTCCTTCCCCAGCGCTGGATCCGTCGCAGGACCAGAGCACGTGTCGGATGCCGCTGCGCGTAGTCGGCGCGCGCTCCCGGGCCTACTACCGACGGTGGGCCCTCCGGGATCGACGACTCTGGCGGCTCGGTCACTTCCTTGCCGGCTATTCCTTCTCGGCTGTGACGATGGCGAAGTCCGGGTCGGGAGCGTCCAGCACCGCCGTCAGCCGCTGCAGCACCGAGGCGTCACCGCTGAGCTGGATGCCGGCTTCAGCCAGCACCTCCGGTGTCACCGCGCCCAGCGCCAGGGTCGGCAGCGCGGCCCGGGAGGCGGTGATGATCAAGTCGGCAGCGTCAGACTGGTCGGCAGTCGTGTAGGTGAGGACACCGTTCCGGAGCGCGACCCGATAACGCTCCGGGGCATCGGTCAGCTCGATGTCGAAGGTCAGCTGCTCATCCCAGGCGCGGGGGCCGTCGACCTGGGTGGCCAGCGCATCCAGCAGCATCGGAGGGCTGAGTTGGGCGACCATATCCGGCGACGACGAGGCGACCGGCGTACCGAACGAGCCGTCCCGCAGTTCCGTGGCGCCGGACAGATAGAAGTTCCGCCAGGTCCCGTTCTCCGCGCCGTAGCCCAGCTGCTCATAGGTGTCGGCGAGCAGCGCCCGGGCCGCGGCGTGCGAGGGGTCGGCGAACACCACGTGATTGACCACCTCGGCCACCCAGCGCAGATCGCCCGCCTCGTACGACGCCCGGGCCCTTTCTACGACGGCGTCGGCACCGCCCATGAACTCGACGTAGCGGCGCGCCGCCTCGACCGGTGGATGCTGCCACAGATGAGCGGGGTTGCCGTCGAACCAGCCCATGTAGCGCTGATAGATCGCCTTCACGTTGTGGCTGACCGACCCGTAGTAGCCGTGCGTGCTCCACGCCTGCTCCAGGGCCGGCGGCAGCTGGATCGCCTCCGCGATCTCGGGGCCGACCATGCCCTTGTTGAGCATCCGCAGGGTTTGATCGTGGATGTAGCCGTAGAGATCGCGCTGCACCGCCAGGAACTCAACCACTCGGTCGGCGCCCCAGGTCGGCCAGTGGTGTGAGGCAAACGCGACCTCGGCCTCGCCGCCGAAGAGGCCGATGGCCTCGGTCAAGTAGTTCGACCAGGCATGCGGATCCCGGACGACCGCACCGCGGAGGGTCAAGATGTTGTGCAGGGTGTGGGTGGCGTTCTCCGCCAGGCACAGTGCCTTGTAGTCGGGGAAGTAGAAGTGCATCTCGGCCGGCGCCTCGGTGCCCGGAGCCATCTGGAACACGATCCGGACGCCGTCGACGACCTCTTCCTGGCCGGTGCGGGCGATGTCCACGGTCGGTGGGATGAGGGTGGCCAGTCCGGTCGAGGTGGTCTGCCCGAGCCCCGCACCGACCTGTCCCTGCGGTCCGCGGGCGAGTGCGGCCCCGTACATGTAGCCCGCCCGACGCGCCATCGCGACGCCGGCGTAGATGTTCTCGGCCACGGCGTGCTCGACGAACCCCTCCGGAGCCAGCACCGGCACCCGGCCGGAGGCGACGTCCTCGTCGGTGATCATGCCCCGGACCCCGCCGAAGTGGTCGACGTGCGAATGGGTGTAGATCATGCCGGTGACCGGGCGGTCACCGCGGTGCTTGCGATAGAGCGCAAGCGCGGCGGCGCCGGTCTCCATGGTCAGCAACGGGTCGATGACGATCACCCCGGTGTCGCCCTCGACGAAGGTGGTGTTCGACAGGTCGATGCCACGGACCTGATAGATCCCCTCGACGACCTCGTACAGACCATGCTTGGCGGCCAGGGTGGACTGCCGCCACAGGCTCGGGTTGACACTGTCCGGCGCCTCGCCGGCGAGGAAGTCGTAGGTGTCGCTGTCCCACACCACCCGGCCATCGTCGGCGTGAACCGCCCCGGGCATGAGCTTGTCGATGAACCCCCGATCGGCGTCCTCGAAGTCTTGGGTGTCGGAGAACGGCATCGTCTCGCGCAAGGCATGTTGCTGTTCGACGATGAACGAGGCGGGGGGCTTCGGTGTAGTGGCCATGGCCCTTAGTCTGTCGTCCGTCGCAGCACGCTTCCTCATCCTGGGGGTGTGAACATGCTGGTTACGAGCCTCAGAAGCTGCCGATGCCCTTGCCGATCATCATGACGCCGATGACCAGCAGCAGCACCGCCATCACGGTGGCGTTGTTGCTCGTCAGCCAGCATCGCAACTCTTCCAGCGGGCCGGACATCGCCTCCGCCGCGGCCAGATAGCCGATCACCGGCACCGCGACGGAAGCGGCAGCGATCGCCGTGAAGAGCGCCACGGTGACCACCGTCGAGCCGAAGGGCAGCCCGGCCGAGCCGATGGTCACGCCGGCACTGGCCCCCATCAGCAGGTTCTTCGGGTTCACGGCCGAGAGCAGCAGTCCCAAGCCGAGCCCTTTGGCAGCGGTCAATTGGTCGATCGCCGACATCCAGGCCGGCATGCTGGGCTCGGCCCCATCCCGCGGTCGTCCCCGCCATTGTTTGATCGCCAGCACCAGCATCAGGGCTCCGAGCAGCAGCTTGATCGCCCCGGAGATGGGTTGCGGCTGATCGGGATCGGCTGGTGTGATCACCGAGGCCAGCAGGATGAACACTGCCAGGACGATCAGGATGCCGAGGATCCAGCCCACGAGGAACCCGACGCTGGTGCCTTTCGCCTTGGGTGAGAGCAGCAGCAAGATCGCCGCGATGATCGGGATCGGGCTGATCGTGATGCCCAGCGCCAACGGCAGGATGTCGCCGATCACTTCTCCCACCGTCGCACCTCGCCTTCCACACCGTCAGCCCAGCATTGATCAACGCAGCATTGGTCGCGGCGTTGATGCCGCCAGCCAACCCGCGTCGATGCGGTGCGTCATCACCCCTTCTGGATGATCCCGGAAGGATCGCTGCCCGCGAGACTGGGCACGTCGTGCGGGCTGTCATTCGTGCGATCTGTCACTCGAGCGGTCTGTCATCCGAACGGAAGAGCCCCACGTTGCCCACTCCACATCGCGCCGGCCGGCAATCGAGGTTCGGCCGGCCGACGGGCAAGGATGTCGTCTCCGGCTTTGTCACCGGGCTGTTCAGCATTCCGGAGGGCATGGCGTACGCGAGCATCGGCGGGTTCAACCCGGTGCTCGGACTGTATTCGGGGATGGCGCCAACCGTGGTCGGCGCGCTGTTCGCGCGGACGGTGCTGATGACCACCACGCTGACCAGCGCGATCGCGTTGTCCAGCCGCAGTGTGCTCGCCGAGGCCGGGCTGGACCCGAGCGACCCGGGCAACATTGCGACCCTGACGCTACTGGTGGGTCTGGTGATGGTCCTGTTCGGGCTGTTCAAGCTCGGCTCGGCGATGAGCTTCGTCTCCACCGCCGTCATGACGGGCTTCACCACCGGCATCGCCCTGCAGATCGTCGCCGGTGTGCTGAAGGACGCCACCGCGTACGCCAGTCAGCAGTCCAACACCCTGCTCAAGATCGCCGACTGGGCAGTGCACATCAGCCAGTGGCAACTCGCCCCGACCCTGGTGACTGTGGCGACCATCGCGGTCTGGGCACTGGCCCGGCTGGTGCGACCGCTCAAGGCGATGGCCACCTTGATCTCGTTGGCAGTCGTCACTGTCGCTGTCGCGGTGCTCGGGGTCCAGGTCGAGACCGTTGCCGACATCGCCAGCATCCCGAACGCGCTCCCTCATCCGGTGCTGCCGAACCTCGAGGCGGCGCCACACCTGATCACCGGGGCCATCGCGGTGGCGTTGGTGGCCCTCGCCCAGGCAGCCGGGATCGGTGCGGCGGTGCCCAACCCCGATGGCAGCCGCACCAACGTCTCCCGGGACTTCGTCGCCCAGGGACTGGCCAACCTGGCCGGCGGTGTCAGCCAGGCGCTGCCGACCGGCGGCTCACTGTCGCGTACCGGGGTCGCGACCAGTGCCGGCGCCCGGACCCGGTGGAGCAATGTGTTCGCGGGTCTGTGGCTCGCCCTGATCGTGGTTCTGGTCGGCAAGCAGGCCGAGCTGATCCCGATGCCGGTCATCGGTGGTCTGGTGATGGTGATCGGCATCGAGCTCGTCACCGGCCGCCGCAAGGACATCGCCCTGGTGCTGCGTACCGCGCCGCTGTCCGCGGTGGCCATGATCGTCACCTTCGTGGCCACCACCGCGCTGCCGCTGCAGCAGGCGATCTTCCTCGGAGCCGGGCTGTCACTGGTGCTGTTCTGTGTTCAGGTTCAACGCCAGGCCCGGTTGGTCGCGCTGGTCCGGCGACCCGACGGCCGGTGGCAGTCCGCGAAGCTCCCCGAGCAGATTCCCAGCCACCAGGTCACTGTGCTGGGCTATCTCGGCGCCGGCATCTTCGCCGAGCTGGAACGCATCGACCAGCATTGGCCGAGCATCGACCAGACCCGGCATGCGGTCGTGGTTCTGGAGGTGCGGACCATCCCCGATGTCCCTTCCGCGACTCTGGTCGAGGCCTTCGGCCGGTGGGCCGATCGACTCGCCGAGCGCGACTCCCGGCTCATCCTCGCCGGTGTCGACCCGGCCCTTGTCGAGACCCTGAAGCACTCCGGACTGGCTGACCGGATCGGCGAGCACAACATCGTGCCGGCCACCGGCGTCCTGCTGGAGGCTCTGGAGACCGCCTACGCCTCCGGGCGCTCCTGGCTGGCCAGCCGGGACACTCCTTAGCTGGTTTGGTGTTGCTCGGGTTCGTCGATGTTGCTCGGGATTGTCGGTTCTGCTCGATCTGCAGATAGAGCAACACCTACAAGATCGAGCAACTTCGTGAATGGGTCGGACGCTGGAACCCCATTCGTCACATCCGCATCTCCCTTACCAGGTTGAAGAATCAGCGACTCCCTATCCACGCCTCCCTGGTTCGCCGAGAAGGAGAAGCGGTCCCCGAGAAGGCGCAATTGCAGGCCAATCGGGCGAATTGACCTGCAACTGCTCCTTCTCGATAAACCCGACCCAAAGGCTTGTGATCGAACAGGTACACGATTAGAATATGAACATGTATTCGACCAGCGAGGAGCGCGTGGACGGTCATCCCGTGCATGCCGCGGTCGATACCGTCCGCACCTCACTCGAACACCTGGTCAAACTGATCGACGACGGCGCCCACACCGACCTCGGCGCGTTCGGCCTGGTCGAGACCCTGCAACAGTGGGAAAACCTGCGCAACACGATGCCCGTGATCGACCGGGCCCTGATCCAACACGGCGTCGATCAAGGCCACCCCGGCGTCCTGTCCGAACGCACCATGATCGGGGTGTTGAAGAACGGCTTGCGGATCTCCGCCGGTGAAGCGATACGACGGGTTCGCGCCGCGGAGCATCTGGCCGAGCGGACCTCGATGGTCGGGGAACCACTGCCGCCGATCCGGGAACACCTGGCGGCGGCGCAACGCGACGGCACGGTGACACCGGAACAGGTCAGCCTGATCGATCAGACGTTACGGAAAGTCTCCCACTGCGACCCGGAGCGGATCGCCATGGGCGAAGAACTGCTGGTCGAACAAGCCGGCAAGCTCGGGTACCAGGAACTCACCGTGTTCGCGGCTCGGTTGGCGGAGGCGATCGACCCCGACGGGATCCTGCCGTGTGATGAGAAGGCACAACAAGACCGACGGTATCTCCGGTTGCGGCGACGCGGTGACGGGTGCTGGGCCGGCGAATTCGTCCTCACCGGTACCGCCGGACAGAAACTCGCCAACCTCCTCAGCCCGTTGACCAAACCACAGTCAAACACCGTGCAACCCGACAACGAGGACGGCACACCCGGCAAGAAGCACCTGCTGGAAGACGAGCGGTCCCCGGCCCAACGCAAACATGACGCCTTCGAAACCCTGCTCGACGCGTTACTCCGCGGCCAGGACGTCCCGGCGTCCGGTGGCACACCGGCGACGGTGTTGATCAACATCAGCTGGGAAGAGTTCTGCCGCGAGTTCGGCATGGGCACCTACGCGGATGGCACGCCGGTGTCGGCGCGGACAGCGCGGGACCTGGCGGATCAGGCCGAGATCGCGTGGTGTGTGAAAGCGCCGAAAGGGGCGGTCCTCGATCTGTACCGCGACCGACGGATCGCCTCCTACGCCCAAACGCTGGCGTTGTACGCCCGCGACCTCGGCTGTTCGTTCCCCGGGTGCGACGTGCAACCCCAATGGTGTGAACGACACCATATTGTCGCTTGGCAGGACGGCGGCAACACCAACATCGGAAACCTCACCCTGGTGTGCAGCTTTCATCATCACCAGTTCGCCAAACACGGCTGGCAATGCCGGATCAACGCCGACGGACTCCCCGAGTGGATCCCACCCACATGGATCGACCCGCTACAAAGGCCGATCCTGAACCACCGGATCACCATCAACAACTGGCATCCCCAAGACACCCTCGATCTCGACGGCGCGGATGAGCCCGACCCACCGGATCTGCCAGAACCCCCAGATCCACTGGGACCACCAGGACCGTCGGACCCGCCGAGCTCGTCAGGCGGGCCGCGCCCCGAACGTGCGCCTCGAACCACCGAGGCGCCATGAACACGGACACGCAGCCAAACATGCCAGCCGCCACAGCACCCTCCGCTGCGGCGGCTACAGGCACACCTGGATGGTTCCGGCGGCGGCCAAGCCGCACGGGGTGGCGTGCCATGCCGCACTCGGGCGAGGCAGACTGGCGCCGGCGCCGCAGCTCAGGTCCCGGCCAGTCTGCTCATGGCGCGGTAGGAGTTGGCGAAGACAGTGAGGACGGGGTTGGCCGCGCCGTTGGTCACATGCACGGAGGCATCGGTGACCCAGAGGTTGTCGTGGCCCCATACGCGGCACCACGGGTCGACGACCGATCGGCGTGGGTCGTCTCCCATTCGGCAGGTGCCTGCCTGGTGCTGCCCGGCGCTCGGCCCCGGTGCAGCACCCTCCAACAGCGCGGTCCTGGTAGCACCGGCGGTGACCAGCCACTCGTACGCCTTCGCCGCGATCACGGACTGAGCGGCCAAGTCGTTGGCGTGCACGGTCCCGCTCAACCGGGCCACCGGAACACCCAAGGCGTCGTACGTGTGCGGATCGACGCGAACGCGCGATTCGGCGCTCGTTACTTCCTGAATGGGTCCCATCACCCGGAGGACGCGACGCAGCAGCCGACGCATGCCCTGCTTGCTCGCCAGTCCCCAGCGAGGGATCAGGCCCGCCTCGGTCAGCATCCGGTAGACGTTGGCCGGCAGTGGCACGAACTCGTCGACCAGGATGCCGCCGCCCACGATCCCGGGCATCTGATGCCGGAAGTCGTGGGTGGCGAGGCTGGGTCCTGGTCCGACGAGATCTTCCACCTCGTCGTCGAAGATGCCGACCGCTCCGCCGTACACATGGCCCTGAAGATGGCGGCCGACCTGATCGGCGCCGTTCCCGATGCCAGCAGGCTCGCCGTCATGAGCGCTGTTCAGGAGCAATCGGGCGGACTCGATCGCGCCACCGGCAACAACGAACTCCTTGGCGGCGACGCTGCGCCGCCAGACGCGACCGTCAGCCAGCCGGCCGACCAGCGCCACCTCCGACACCCGACCGCGATAGTCGACCACCAGTCGCTCGGCTCGGGTGTCGAGCAGGATCTCGGCTCGCCCGGTCGCGAACGCCCGTCGCAAGACCGTGTTTTGCGATCCGGCCTTGGCGTCGACGGGACAGGCGAATCCGACGCACATCCGGCAACCTGGGCAGCCCGCACGGCCATCCCGCTCCCGCGAGTTCACCAGCAGCGGAACCCGTACGGTGGTCCAGCCCAGCTTCTCGGCCGCCGCCCGCAGCAACTCGTGTCGAGGCCCGCTGCGGACCGGCGGCATCGGAAAGTGGCTCCGGCGAAACCGCTCCCCCAAGCGAGACCCGGAGACCCCCAGCTCCTGCTCGGCCTGGCTGTAGTACGGCTCCAGGTCGTCGTAGCTGATCGGCCAATCCGCCAGTGCGGAGCCGTCGGGCACCCCATAGATGCTGGCCATAGCAAAGTCGCGAGGCTCGAAACGCCACGCCTGAGCACCGTAGACCCGGGAGCCGCCGCCCGCAGTGACGGCATTGTTGTTCCAACCCGGCTCGTACGACCGCAGCCGGCGCTGGTCAGGCCCAACCTCGAGAACCCGCAGGTCGGCACCGTTCGTTGGTCCGGTCAGCGGAAGCAGACCCCAGTCCGAACGGGGGTTGCGGAGCTGGTCGATCGCAAGCTCGGCGGTCGCCGGCCAGCCGCCGGCCTCGACAACCAGGACGCGCCGGCCCGATCCGGCCAACAGGCAGGCAGCCACACCGCCGCCGGGACCCGAACCGATGACGATCGCGTCATAGCGATCGCGCAACTGCCCGACCTGCACCGTACGCGGCGGCGGCTCCGGCACGGGGATCTCCTGAGGCCAGCCGCCGGCGGGAGCCGGCGACCAGTCGACCATCCGCCAAGAAGCCGCATCGGCATTGCCGCCCTGGGCCGGGTCGCTGTAGTAGCCCGCACTGACGAGTTCGGCGAACCAGCGCCAGTCTTCACTGTCGACGATCGTGCTGTCGACGATCACCGCGGACAGCTCCGACCCCACTTCGAGCGCCGTCGTAGCGCAAGAGCTGATCAGCCGGTCGAGTCTCGACCGGAGATCGGGGCGTTCGCCCAGATAGCTCGCCAGGAACGCGAGCGCACCGGCCCTGCTAGCGGACGGGAAGTCGTCCGCCGGGATCACCAAATCGACCATCGCCTCCAACCACACAGTCTGGTCGCCGAAGCCATCGATGGTCGCCACTCTTCCTCTCTAGCATCAGGTCTGGCCGGATGGAAGTCACCCCTCGGCGCAGGGACTTTGGACCCAATCCACGGCGGCGAACACGTGCTGCGTCCGGCGCAGCCGGTGAGAGGGGCGAACTGTGGGCAGTGCTCGGGCGTCACGTCGGCGATACTCGATCGGTATCGCGATGGACTGGCTGTTCTTCGTCTTCGCGGGTCTGGCCGCCATCTGGCTGGCGTACCTGAGTCTGACCGAGACGTTCGACCTCGGCTGGTGGGGCCTGCTGTTCGCGCTGGTCTTCTGGGGTCTCCTGGCCTACCTGGTGCTACCGCGATTGCACAGCATCTTGACCACCATCTACGTCCCCGACTATTTCATCGGACGAGCCCGCACCAGTGACGGCCTGCTGGGCGATCCGGTCAATCTGGCCCTGATGGGCACCGGCGAGCAGATCACCCAGGCGCTGGAGCAGGCGGGCTGGACCAAGGCCGACCCGATCACAGCGGCCTCGGCCTGGCGGATCGCCACCTCGACGGTACGTCGGCAAAGCTACCGTGAAGCTCCGGTGAGCCCGTTGCTGTTGTTCGGGCGGCAGCAGGACTTCGCGTACCAGCAGGAGGTCGACGGCAATCCGGCGCAGCGTCACCATGTGCGGTTCTGGGAGTGCCCGGAGGGCTGGCTGCTACCCGGCGGTCACCGCGTCGACTGGCTCGCCGCCGGCACCTTCGACACTGCGGTCGGCCTGTCGCTGTTCACTTTCCAGGTCACGCACCGCATCGACGCGAACACCGACATCGAGCGCGACTACATCGTGGAGACCGTGGTGGACGCCGATCCACGGGTGGTGGTCGATGTCATCAAGGGCTTCTCCAGCGGCTACCACGCACGTAACGGCGGCGGCGACACGATCCACACCGATGGCGATCTCCCGATCATCGACGTGCGCGCCCTCCCCCTCCGGGAAGAAGATGCACCGGTCCGGGAAGGGACGCCGCGATGACCGCGACACAAGGCAAGGTGCCCGAGAAGCGACCCGCCTTCGAGCCGGCTGCCGGCCTACTCAAGCCGACCGGCTACGACCCCCGGATGCCGCGGCCGGCCGCGACCGTCGCCGGCGCTGCCCTGGTGCTGTTGCGCACTCTCGGCGGGGTCATCGTGCTCGCCGGTATCGCGGCGGGCTGGGACGGGCTGCTGGCAGCCGTCGATTCCGCGGTGGAGGTGCTCACCCCTGGGCCCGACGATCGACGCACCGGTCTGGTCCTGGTCGTCGCCGTAGGGTCCGCTGTGCTGCTGTTCGAAGCGATGCTGGCGGTGTTGATCTTCAAGGGCTACAACTGGCCACGGGTCCTCGTGATGCTGGTCGCCACCTTCGACATCAGCACCACGTTCTTTGCTTGGTCGGCGCGAGGACAGGACATCTCGGTCCAGAACGCTCTGTTCTCGGTGGCGCTGGACATCCTGGTGCTGCTGGCGCTGTCCAGCCGCAGCGCCGCCGCATACGCCCGGCGCAACGAGCAACGCTCCTGATCGATGCGGGGATGGCCATTCTGTTCGGGGCTGTCGCTACCGTGCCGCGATGGGCGCCTTCGATGACCTCCTAGCCAACAACCGGGCCTACGCCGAGACCTTCGACCATCCAGGACTCGACAGTGCTGCGCACTCCGGCGTACTCATGATCACCTGCATGGACACCCGCATCCTGACCCACGAGATTCTCGGATTGACCTTCGGTGACGCCAACATCATCCGTACCCCAGGTGGCCGGGTCGCCAGGTCAACCGTCGCCGGGTGCATCGTGGCAGTCCAACTGCTGGGTGTACGTCGCATCATGGTCACCCAGCACAGCCGCTGCGCGATGGCCAGCGGCGATGACGCGGCGATCATCCAGCGGATCCGCGACACCAGCGGCGCCGATGCCTCCAAGATCCGCTTCGGCGCCTGCCCCGACCAACTCCGCACCATGCAGACCGATGTGGACCGGCTCCGCAAGAACCCGCTGGTCGCCGACCAAGCCACCATCGGCGGCTTCTTCTATGACGTCGACACCGGCCGGCTGACTCAGTGGATCAAATAGACGCTGGGATCAGGTGAGCGCGAGCTCCTTGTGAAGGATCTGGCGCGACCACGCACCACATCCTTCACAACCGGCAGTCGCGCTCGATCTCACGACCGCTCGCGACAGAATATGGTCGTGTTCAGCACCTGGAGTGTCCCCAAGCCGATGCCTGGCGTCCGCAGTCGATCGATCAATGCCGAGAACCCCACCGGTGCGATCGGTGCGGCGGCCCGTGCCGCCTCCCATCTCGGACCGGGCCGCAAAGGATCGGCGTACCTGCCGCTGCCTGCCGGGGAGACCCTGACATTGGCCCAGATCGACGGTCCGGGCGTCATCCGGCACATCTGGCTGACCGTTGCCGACAAGACCGAGGCCGGGCCGTTCGTGCTCCGCGATCTGGTGCTGCGGGCGTACTGGGACGGATCCGACTCGCCCTCGGTCGAGGTGCCGCTGGGCGACTTCTTCTGCAACGGCTTCGCCACTCGGACCCTGGTCACCTCAGCGCCGATCGTGGTCGCGCCCACCGGCGGCATGAACTGCTACTTCCCGATGCCCTTCCGGCATTCAGCGCTGATCACACTGGAGAATCAGCATGCCGGCGATCTGCCGCATGTCTTCTTCCAGATCGACTACACCACCGGGGACGAGCTGGCCGATGATGTCGGCTACTTCCACGCGCAGTGGCGCCGCTCCAATGCGACCACGGCACCCGGGGTCGACCACGTCATTCTGGACGACGTCGAAGGCTCGGGAACGTACGTCGGCAGCTACGTCGCCCTAGCCGCGCTACAGCGCTACTGGTGGGGTGAGGGCGAGGTCAAGTTCTTCGTCGATGACGACGAGGATCTGCCGACGTTGTGCAGCACCGGGCTGGAGGACTACGCGGGTGGCGCGTGGGCTTTCCAGGACGAGCTCCGCGCCGACCCCGAGCCGCAGGTGCTGACCTTCAGCGCGCCGTACTGCGGCTATCCGTTCTACTCGGCGCGGGACACCACCAAGGCCTCGCCGTTCGCCACCGCGACGCCGCCCATGCACGGCCTCTATCGCTGGCACCTACCCGATCCGATCTTCTTCCAGCGCCGGCTCAAGGTGACCGTGCAACAGATCGGCGCCTGGGATCACGACCTGTTCGAGCGGGTGGACGATATCTCCACGACCGCCTACTGGTATCAGACGCTTCCCCATCGACCCTTCCCCGCGCTGCCGGCAGCCCAGCAACGCTGGCCCCGCTGAGCGGCCTTCTCGGGACTCGATTGCCGGCCACGGCTACAGTCCGAGCATGCCCCAGACGGTGATCATCGGTGCCGGTGCGGCGGGACTGGCGACGGCTGCTCAGCTTCGGAAGCACGAACTGCCCTTCCGGCTGCTCGACGCCGGGCAGGAGATCGGCGAGTCCTGGCGAACTCGCTACGACAGCCTCACCCTGCACACCGTCCGGTCCTTGTCCGGTTTGCCGGGCATGGCCATCCCGAAGCAGTACGGCGACTGGGTGCGACGGGACGACCTGGTCGCCTACCTGCGGGCCTATGCAGCCGAGTTCGAACTGTTCCCCGAGTTCGGCGTCACGGCGACGGGGGTCGGGCGTGACTCGCGGGGCTGGCGGGTGACGACCTCCGCCGGTGAGATCGACGCTTCGGCGGTCGTGTTCGCGAGCGGCTACAGCCGCACCCCGTGGGTTCCCGACTGGCCGGAGCGCGACCTGTTCTCCGGAGCCGTCATGCATACCTCGGACTATCGCGAGCCGTCGCCCTACCGCGGGCAGCGCGTCCTGGTGGTCGGTTCGGGCAATTCCGCCGCCGATCTGGTCGTCGATCTTGCCGGCGTGGCTGACGAGGTGATCATGTCGGTGCGAACGCCGCCCACCATCGTCCGGCGCGCGTCGTTCGGCGTGCCCAGTCAACTGATCGGCATCAGCACCGCCAAGCTGCCGACGGTGGTGCTGAACCCGTTGCTGGGACTGACGCGCAGGCTCACCGTGCCGGACCTAGCGGGCCACGGGCTTCCCGCCCCGCGCGGCACAAGCTACAGCCAGTTCGTCCGCTCGCGGACCGTGCCGATCCTCGACACCGGATTCGTCGATGTCGTCCGCTCCGGCGGCGTCCGGATCGTCCCCGCCATGGCGGGATTCACCGATATCGGCGCCCGACTGGCCGACGGCAGCACGGTGGCGGTCGACACGATCATCGCTGCCACTGGATATCGGCCGGCACTGGAACCGCTGGTCGGCCACCTCGATGTCTTGGACGAACACGGTCTGCCACGGGCACGCGGCGGGCGGGCACTCCCCCATGCGCCGGGGTTGCACTTCGTCGGGATCACCGTCGAGCTGACCGGGCTGCTCCGCGAGATCGGAATCGAAGCACGCCGCGTCGCCCGCACCATCTCCGGTTCCAGCTAACGCACCTGGCGGGATTAATACGTGATGGGAATTTGTCTCTCAATCGAGCCGCCCCGGCGTGTCCCGGGCTCACAGGGCTGCGAGAGGCCGGTTTCCGTCACTTCCCCGGGTAGAACATCCACATGGTGATGCTCCGGCTGCCCGTCGTGGAGCCGTTCGACTGGCCGTTGACGCTGCGAATGATCGGGGCGCATGCGGTGCCTGGCGGTGAACGGCTGGATCCGGAGTCCCATACCTACACTCGGGTGCTGAACGGCACCTTCGGACCACTGGTGGTGACCATCCGGGCCTATCCCGGCCACCTGTCGGTCTGGCTCGACGGGGGTCTGGTCCCGGTCACAGATGACGACACAGTGGCGGTGACCGCCCAGGTCAGGCACTGGCTGGACCTCGATCTCGATCCCATGGACGCCATCACCAGATTCGCCGCCGACCCGATACTGGGTCCGCTCGTCCACATGCGGCCCGGTCTGCGCCGGATCCGCTACCCAGCCTCCTTCGAGGCAGTGGTGACCACGGTGCTCGGACAACAGGTCTCGCTCGCCGCAGCCCGCACCTTTGCCGGTCGGTTCGTGGCCGCGTACGGTCCTGCCGCTCCTCAGGAACTGAACGCCTTCCCGGGGCCGGAGCGGCTGTCCGATGCACCGGTCGCGCAGTTGCAGAGTGCCGTCGGGATCACCGGCGCCCGGGCACGCACCGTACGGGCCGTTGCGGAACTGTTCGCCGCGACCGGCGACTGGCCGGTTCCGCTGCCGGAGGCGGAATGGGACGACCGTGCCGCCCAGCTGCTCGCGGTGCCGGGCATCGGCCCATGGACGGTCAACTACCTGCGAATGCGCCTGTTCGGCGATCCGGATGCGATACCGATCGGCGACCTGGTGCTCCGCCGAGCGCTCGGCCTGGCCAAGGATCGTGATGTCCCGGCAGCGATGGAGTCCTGGCGTCCCGAGCGCGCGTACGCCACTTTCCAACTCTGGTCGTCCCAGAGCTGGTGAGTGCGTGATGGGTTCACAGTCATCGACTGCAGCTTGATCGGGTCAGCATCATCTGCCCAGGGACAACGGGTTACCGGCTCAATGACAAGGTGACCGTTGTTCCGTTGAGTGACCTGCTCCGCGTGGCGGAGATCGCCGAGTGAGTCCGGACGGATGAGCCTCAGGTGGCCCGAGCCAGGATCTCCGCGACCTCGTCGTCGGTCAACTCGATCGGGTTGCCCTTCATGCTGCTGGCCCGCTGGGCTGCGGCCACCACCTCGGCAGTGTCGGCGTCGGTCAATCCGTACGTCCGCAGTCCCGGGATCTGCAGGGCCGTGGTCAGCTCGGTCAGCCAGCCGGCCGCCGCCTCCGGCCGTGCGGTGGGATTGCCGGTCAGCAAGACGGCCAGGTCGGCGAACCAAGTGACAGCCGATCGGTCGCGCACTCGGCGGGCCGCGCGCAGATTGACCTTGATCGCCGGCGCCAGCACCGCCGCGCATACCGCGCCGTGCGGTGCGCCCAGCCGAGCACCAAGGGCGGCCGCGAATCCATGCACCGCGCCCAGGCCCGCGTTCGCCAGGCACAGCCCGCCGAACAGGCTGGCGATCGCCAGATCCTCACGCACCGATGGATCGACCATGCCGTCTCTACGAGCCCGACGTAGGGAGCGGGCGGAGCGGACGATGCCGTCCCGGGCGAGCGCATCGGTGACCGGATTGGCTTTGCGGGACAGGAAAGGCTCGATCAGCTGAGCGAGCGCGTCCATACCGCTGGCGGCGATGGTCGCCACCGGCACACCGAGCAACAGATCCGGATCGACCACCGCGAGTCGCGGCAGCATCAGCGGGCTGCGCAGGCTGGCCTTCACCCCGTCGCCGGACAGCACGGAGTTGCGGGTGACCTCCGACCCGGTGCCGGCCGTGGTCGGGATCGCCACACATGGCAGGCCGGCCGCAGTGATCGGCCGGCCCGCACCGATGACCTCCAAGTGCTCCAGCGGATCCGCCCCGCGGACAGCCAGCACGGCCACCGCCTTGGCCACGTCGATCGCACTACCGCCGCCGAACCCCACGACCGCGTCGCACCCCGCAGCTGCAGCGACCCCGTCTCGGACGACCTGGATGCTGGGCTCGCCGGACACTGCATATCGAGTGACAACCAGTCCGCGCGTCTGGAGCCCCTCGACCAGGGCAGCGGCACGATCAGGCGAGCGGCCGGTGACCAGCAGCACTCGGCGGGCGCCCCAGCCGGCGAGGGCATCGGGCACCTCGGACAGCCGCCCACCACCGAATCGGACGTCGCCAGGGATCGCCAGCTCGAAACGGGTCACAACGCGACGATAACCCCAGCGGTACGCAGATCGCGGGTGTCATGGCCTTCGTCGAACCACTCGAGGACACCGGCCAACAGCTCTGCCGCCTCCGCGGTCCGGCCCTGCTGTCGCCACAACCGCGCCAGGCTGGTAGCCGCACGCAACTGCCACCCGCGCGCCGACCGCTGCCTGGTGAGAACGAGGGCTCGGTTCAGCTCGCGTTCCGCGCTGTCCGGTTCACCCGACACCAGAAGCAGTTCGCCGTGCAGCCGCAGCAACTCGGGCTCGCTCTGCCGCTCTCCGTCGCTTGCCACTGCGGCCAGTCCCGCAGCGACGGCCGACCGTGCCTCCTCGACGTGGCCGATGCTGAGGAAGGCGTCCGCCGCCACGCAGGCATGGAAGGTGCTGCCCAACCGGGCGAACCGCGCCCAGCCGGCAACTCCCGTACGCAGCCGCGCAAGCCCCGCCTCGACGTCGCCCAGCGTCGCGGCGGCCCAGCCACCGAGCACGGAACCGCCCGCCCGCCACAGCTGGAGGTCATGCTCGACGCTGAGGTCTTCCAACTCGATCGCCAGCTCCGCCACCCGCGGGGCGTCTCCGCAGAGGGTGTGGATGACCGCCGCGTACCACAGTGCCCGCGCGACGTCGACGGGGATCGCAAGCGTACGAGCGTCCGTCAGGGCCGCCGCGACATGGCGACGGGCCTGGTCGGGATGGCCGAGTTGCCAAAGCGCGATCGCGCCGAGCTGGTGGGCGGCGACAGCCGGCTGCTCACCGAGGACCAGCGCGAGCTCCGGGTCCGTCCGGCCAGGCGCAAGCTCGAGGATGCGCCGGGCGTGTTCCCACATGGCCGCGCAGTCACCGACTCGACTGCCGATATAGCACTGCAGAAGATGGGCGATGAGTCCCGCGGTGGGATCACGGGTCCGCTGAGCCAGACTCAGCACCTCGGCTGCGGCGTCCTCCCGTGCCTTGCCGTCGCCACGCACCATGGCGATGTTGTGCAGACCCAGCAAGGCCGTGACCTGCGCCGACACGTCTTCGTGGGCGACCGCCAGCTCCGACAGCCGGAGGCAGTCGACGATTGCGTCCGGCTCCCGCCATCCCCACACCGACGCCACTGCCACCACCGACGCGCGGCGCAGCTGCAATTCGAGCCGCTCCCGTCCGGGTCCACCAGGAACCTGCTCCAGCAGCGACAGTGCACGCCGGACAAGGTCATGCGCCTCGGGGTACGCGGCGCGGCTCATGGCGACCCGAGCCGCGGTGGTCAGCTCGGCCACCGCTTGCGGGTAGTCCCGGCCACGCTCATGATGGCCGGCCAACTCGGACGCGATCTCCTCGCTGCCGCCGCCATAGCCAGCAGTCAGACGGGCTCCGATGGCTCGATGCACCTGGACCCGGCGGGCCGGGCCGAGCAGGTCGTACAGCGCTTCCCGATACATCTGGTGGGTGAAGCGGCACCGACCGGTCACTGTGCCGTCCGGCCACTCAACGGGCTCCGAGGAGCGCAGCAGGGAGCCCTGGCGGGCGAGTGCCGCGCACCGCTCCTCCACCTCCACCACCGTCAGCTGTCCGGTCAGGCCAGCACCCACCGACTCGATCGCGAACTCCTCCCCCACCGCTGCCGCGACGGCAAGGATCGCGCGATCAGCCTGATCGAGATCGTCGATCTGCCGCTGCAGCATCAGCCGCACCTCGTCAGGGACGCCGAGCGCGCCGAGCCGGCCAGCTGCTCGCACCACCTGGTCGTCCAGCACCAGCCGACCTTCGTCGTCAAGATGGCGGCCCTCCAGATGACGACAGAGAGCCACGACGAACAAGGGATTCCCCTCGGTCCGCTCGGCGATCTCGATGGCCAGTTCGGGGGTCACGGTCCGCGGGGAGTGCCAGTCGGCAAGGAAGGTGGCGACGTCCACCGCCGACCAGGGCTCCAGCCTGAGACGCTGGCACAGACCTCGGGTCCCCAGATCCTGGATCACCGAGCGGAGCCGGTGAGCCTTCGTCAACACCTCCGCCGGCCGGCAGCTACCGAGGAGCAGGACGTTTACTCGGCTCCGGCGTCGAGCCAGATAGCTGACCAGCTCGACGGTCGGTCGGTCGGCAAGGTGCAGATCCTCCAGCACCAGCAGCAGCGGGTACGCGGAACTCAGCTCGGTCAGCGCGATGTCGAGCTCGGCAAACATGCCTGGGCGTGAGAAGGAGCGCGGTAGTGCCTGCCATAGCTCGGCGCGAGATGCCTCGTCAAGCACTCCCGGCAGCTGCACCAGCCAACTCGAGGCGCAACGACGCAGCACCGCTATGACCTCGTCCCTGTGCGGACCGTGGCACATCGAGCTCAGTGCTTCGAGGATCGGCAGGTAGGGCTCATCCGCGTCAAACAGTTCGACGCACTGACCCCACCCGATCACCGGCGCCGGCCCTTGGTGACGCGTTTGGAGCCGAGTCACCCATTCCTCGAGGAGGGCGGTCTTGCCGCCGCCCGCCTCGGCCGTGACGATGCCCAGCTGCGCGCCGCCACCGCTGCGGGCCTGTTCCCACCAGTCGGTCAGGGCCGCCAGCTCGGCTGTCCGCCCGATGAACAATCGGCTGGCGGGGGTCACCCGATGCAGGGTATCCGGGAGCAAGTGACTGGATTTTGCACCTCGCGCCCGTCGGAAGGCCCGACACGCCGTGAGCAGCCGCGTTGAAAGTCAAATTCCCATCACGAAGAAGTCAGCGAGGGCGACCCAACTGGTCTCGTCTCCGCGTGAGGTACGCGATCTCGGCGGTGTTGCCGGCCAGCTCGATGGCCCGTTCGTAAGCGGCATGGGCAGCAGCTGAGCGACCGAGTCGGCGGAGCAGGTCCGCGCGGGTGGCGTGGTAGGCGTGATACTGGTCCAGCTCCAGTCCCTCGACCACCGCCAGCGCCACCTCCGGTCCGTCGAGCTCAGCGAGCGCGACGGACCGATTGAGCACCACGATGGGCGACGGGTCGATCGCCGCCAGCTGGTCATAGAGGGCGACGATCTGAGACCAGTCGGTGTCGCGGATGTCGCGGGCGGAGGTGTGTACGGCATTGATGGCGGCCAGGATCTGATAGCGCCCCGGGCGAGCGCGACCGGAGGAGACAGCAACCAGCCGCTCTCGGACCAGCGCCTGTCCTTCGGCAATCAGCCCGGCATCCCAAGCACCGCGGTCCTGCTCGTCGAGCGTGACCAGCTCACCCGACGCCGAGACACGCGCCGGCCGACGGGCCTCGGTGAGCAGCATCAGCGCCAGCAGACCAGTCACCTCACCATCGTCCGGCAGCAAGACCCGCAGCAGTCGAGTGAGCCGGATCGCCTCACTGGTGAGGTCGCTGCGCACCGCCTCCTGGTCGGGTGCCGAGGCAAGGTAGCCCTCGTTGAAGACCAGGAAAAGCACAGCAAGGACACCGGAGGTGCGGGCTGGGAGATCCTCGGAAGACGGAACCCGATAAGGGATCCCGGCAGCTTTGATCTTGCTCTTCGCACGAGTGATCCGCTGCCCCATGGTCGCCTCCTGCACCAGGAAGGCCCGGGCGATCTCGGCCACGGTCAGCCCGCCCACCAGCCGTAGAGTCAAAGCGATCCGAGCGTCCACCCCCAGGGCGGGGTGGCAGCAGATGAAGATCAGCCGGAGGCGATCGTCCTCGATCACGCCGACCGGCTCGGGAGGACTGTCGTCGAGCAGCATCTGAGCCTCCTGCTGCTTGTCGTCACGGCGGGACTCACGGCGCAGCCGGTCGATGGCGCGCCGGTTGGCGGTGGTGGTGATCCAGGCGCCGGGATTGGGCGGTACGCCGTCGGCGGGCCAGCGCTCGACGGCAACCGCGAACGCCTCAGCCGCCATCTCTTCGGCGAGATCCAAGTCGCCAAGACGCCTGGCCAGCCCGGCGACCACCCGGGCCCACTCCTCACGGTAGACCCGGGTGATCGCGTCGGCGATGAGTGTCATCAGCCCTGGAAGGGACGCACCTCGACCTTGCCCCGGCACGCCTTCGAGCCCTCTGCGGCAAGCCGCAGCGCGACATCGAGGTCAGGGGCTTCGATGATCCAGAAGCCGCCGAGGTATTCCTTGGACTCCAGATAGGGGCCGTCAGTGATCACCGGCTCAGCGCCCTGCCCGTCGACGACCGTCGCGGTCGTCGCCTGCGCCAGACCGTTCGCGAACACCCAGTAGCCCTGCTCCTGCAGCCGCTCGTTGAACTTGCCGGTGTCGGCCATGGCTTGCTTCATCGCCTCCTCCGAGGGATAGGTGCCGTACTCGGCGTAGTCGGCCGGTCCGTAGACCGACATCATGTACTGGGTCATCTCTGTCTCCTCACGTTGCGGGCCCGGTTCGGGCGCCCTCTCAACCGTGCTACGAACGGACTGGGCCCGATCCGACAAGCCGCACGCAGATTCGGTCCGGCAATTTCCATCCATCGGCGCGAATTCCGTTGCCGATGTGCCGCACTTCGTCCGGGTCTCCATCCACGGATGGAACTGACGAACGGGGCCGCGGTCAGAGCTGCAGGAAGCCGACGGTGCCGAAGATCAGGAAGAGGAGCAGGTAACCGGCACAGACTCCTGCGGCGCCGAGCAGGCTCACCTTGACCCCGGCGCCCTCGACGGGATCGAGCCAGCGCCTGAGCAGACGTGCGGACAGTGGCATCAGCACCCAGGTCAGCAGCACGATGCTGATCGCCAGGTTGAGGAAGGTCCCCAGCCAGGGCTGAGGGGCGATGGCGCTGAGTGTCGGACCGACGAACTTCGCCAGCAGCATCACCGTGGGATAGAGCACCAGCAGGATCGCGAGCGCGGTCTTCCAGTCGGGCGTGACGACGGCCTTTCCGTCGGTGACGCGAAGCGTGGAGCCAAACGTCGTGGCGGTGGTGACCTTGGCCTCCTCACTCAGGTGTGCCTGGAAGCGTGGCAGGGCTTCGGTCAATGCCGGGGACGCCAGCCATGCTTCGAGTTGGCTCTCCGTCCGGAACCGGATGACCGATGACCAAGATGTCAGGATGCCGCCGGGCGGAAAGACACTAGAGCCCTCCCAACCAGGCTGGGCTCGCTCCAGTTGGGCCAGGTGCTCGGCGGTCTCCACGAAGGCCGCTTCGCGGCCGGACTCCACGGCCTCGTTCACCACCACGACCCCCGGCGTACGGGGAGCGCCGTCGATGATGAACTCGATACTGGCGCGCTGATAGCCGGAGCCGGTGATCAGGTCGCGGGCGCGATCCAGCCAGTCATGCACCGACGACTCCTCGCGGAAGCGCACCGCGATCGCCCAGTCCAGCAGCGGTGAGGCCAGCACCGACGCCTGCCATCCGAAGAAACCGGCATCCTCAGCCGCGTCCGCGGCGACTCGCTCGGCGAAGGCGGCGAAATCGGCCTCCTCCCCCACGCGGTGGAAGCTCATGACGACCGTCGTACGTCCATCGCCCATCGGATACCTGCCTTCGCTACGCCGCAGAGTCGGTCCCTGAACGCCCCCGTGTGCGTCCGAGGCGAGAGACTAGCGTGGATCCGCGAGCCTTTGCTGGAAACGGTGGATCCGCAGCAGCGCGGCGCCGATGGCCTCCGGCCCGGCCGCCAACGAGAGCCTGATCGCCGTCCCGCCGTGGACGGTGTCGAAGTCGGCGCCGGGCGTCACCGCGACCCCCTCGGCGTCCAGCAGGGCCGCGCACCAGGCAGTGCTGTCGGTGTACGGACCGAGCTGGTCGGCGATATCGGCCCAGATGTAGAAGGCGCCGTCGGCGGGTGCGACCTTCGACCAGCCGAGATCCGGGACCGCGTCCAACACCAGCGACCGGGCTGCGGCGAACTCCCGTACGGCCGCCTCGGCCTCGGTGTAGGAGCATTCGGTGAAGGCCCCGATCGCAGCGTGCTGTGCGGGCACAGGCGCACAGAGCGCGTAGTTGCCGGCGAGCGCGTCCACGGCACCGACGAGATCGTCGGGGACCAAGGCCCAGCCGAGCCGCCAGCCGGTCATCCCCCAGAACTTGGAGAACGAGGAGATGACCACCGACATTCGATCGTGCTGCCAGGCACAGCTGCCCGGTCCGACTCGCTCGGCCAGGGAGGCATCGACGATGCCGTGGTAGATCTCGTCGCTGATCAGCCGTACGTGGTGCTCGGCACACCAGGCGACCAGCTCGGCCAGTTGCTCGTGGCCGACCATCGTCCCGGTCGGGTTCGCCGGCGACGCGAGCATCAGACCGGCGACCGGTCCCTCGGCCAGAGCCTGGTCCAGCAGTGCGCGAGTCGGTTGGAACCGCTCGGCCGGTCCGCACCCGAGCTCGACGACCTGGCAGCCGAGGCTGGTCAGGATGTTCCGGTAGGCCGGATAGCCGGGCCTCGCCAGCAGCACCCGGTCACCGGGATCGAAGGCCGCCAGGAAGCTCAGCACGAAGGCGCCGGACGAACCCGTGGTGATCGCGATCTGCTCGACCGGGATGTCGAGGTCATACCAGCGTCGGTAGTGGCCGGCGATCGCCTCCCGCAGCGGACGGATCCCGAAGGTCTCGCTGTAGCCGAGTGGGGTCCGGTCGATCATCAGCTCACCCAGCCGTCGTTTCACGTCCGACGGAGCGCCCTGGGACGGCTCACCCGCGCAGAGCGAGATCACCTCGCGTCCGGTGGCGCGGAGTTCGGCAACCCGCTGCAGGACGGTCATCACGGTGAAGGGCGGCACAGCCGACCGCTTGGAGGGAGTGATCATCTGGCTCGCTTCCGCGCTCGGTAGGCGGCAACCGCCGCCCTGTTGCCGCAGTTGCCGTCGTCGCAGTAGCGCTTCGAGCGGTTCTTGGAGAGATCGACGAGGACGTCGTGGCAGTCGTCGGCGGCACAGGTCTTCAGCCGCCCCCAGTCATCGGCGCGGACCAATTCCAGGAACGCCATCGCGGCCTCGGCGGCCATCCGCTGAGCCAGCGGCGCATCCGGCGGGGTCACATGCAGGTGCCAGTCCCACTCGTCGTGCCTGGTCAAGAAGGGGCGCGCATCGGCGGCAGCGAGGAGGTCATTGATGATCGGGACTGCGGCATCGCGATCGGCGACCTGCCACAGCCGCCGGAGCTGGGTCCGCACGGCGCGTACCTCGGCAACCTCGTCCGCGTTGCCCAGGATGACGCCCGTGAAGGGATGCTGCGCCAGCCAGACCTGCAGCCCGGCCGGGTCTGCGAGCGCATCCACACCGTCACTGTCCACGGTGTTCACCAGCATCGCCGCTTCGACCAGCGACACCTCGGTGTCATAAGCGAAAACCATCTTGACTCCTGACACCTCCCCTCGTAGTGTCATTAGCGTAGATCAATTTACTCATTACTAGTAGGACCTCGCACTGTGCCCAGCACCGCCAGCCAGCCTGCCGCCACGGCAGTGGGCAGCACCACCGTAGACCTGCGGACCGGTTTGCCGATCGCGCTGGTGTCGGCCGCGGCCTTCGGTCTTGCCGGACCGTTGGCCGGCACGATGCTGGTCACCGGGTGGTCACCGGCCGCCGTGGTGGCCGGCCGAGTGGGCGGAGCCTTCCTGGTTCTGCTGATCCCATGCCTGTTCCTGCTCCGCCGTACCGGACTGCCGTCCGGCCGGCAGACCCGGCGGATGATCGCGTACGGGATCGTGGCCGTCGCCGGCGGCCAGCTCTGCTATTTCAACGCCGTTCAGCATCTCTCGGTCGGCGTGGCGCTGCTGCTGGAGTATCTGGCGCCCGTGCTGTTGATCGGCTGGCTCTGGTTGCGTCGCGGCCAGCGGCCGAGTGCGACGAAGCTGGTGGGAGCGGCGCTGTCGCTGGCCGGGCTCGCGCTGGTGCTCGATCTGACCGGTGAGGTACGGATCAGCCTGGTCGGCGTGGCCTGGGGGCTGAGCGCCGCGCTCTGCCTGTGCGGCTATTTCCTCATGTCGGAGCGCACCACCGCGGCGCCACCGCCACTGCTGATGACCACCGTCGGCACCGGCGTGGGGGCTGTCCTCCTGCTGCTGGCCGGAGCAATCGGCATCGTCCCACTGACAACAGCTTCGGCTCCGGCGCTCTTCGCCGGACACCCGGTGCCGTGGTGGGTGCCGATGCTCGCCCTGGCCTTGGTGTCCGCCGCTTTGGCATACATCAGCGGCATCGAGGCAGTCCGGCGGCTCGGGAGTTCGATCGCCTCATTCGTGGCATTGTCGGAGGTGATCTTGGCGGTGGTCTTCGCGGCCATCCTGCTGGGCCAGATCCCCACTCCCGTCCAGGTCGTCGGCGGAATCTTGATCCTGACCGGCATCGCGGTGGTGCAGACGCCGCCGGGCACGCTCGTCGGTCCGCGTAGTACCCGTCGCCGCCTTGACCATGGTCGGCGATGACGGCGAGATGGCAGGTCAGTGCAGCCGTGGGCCCAGTTTGATGGTCATCGCGTCCTGATCTGCAATCACCTCGCCGATCGACCAGAGTGCCGCCTTGATCTGATGACCGGTCGCGGTCTCATACGCCGGCACGGCGAGCGCCAACGCGGCATCGTCCAACTCCACGAGCTCGGCTTCGAGTTCGACGCCATCACTGAACATCAGGTCCACACCCGACGCTCGCACCGGGAGTGCCACCGCTGCCGGGCCGCGTAACCGGACGCCACGGAACAAGTGGCTGTAGGAAACGGTCAGCTCGAGGCGCATCAGTCACGCCGGTCCGAGGTCAGGCGAAAGCCAATGCTCAGGGGAATGCGGGTCTCGTAGCTGGTTGGGGTCGTCTTCCCAGTCGCAGACGGGGCACCACTCGCAGGCGCTTCGCTCCGGCAGAGTGCGCTCACCACAGCAGGGGCAGGGCAACGGCCGACCGTCCTCGAGAGCGCGCAGGTACTTCCTGGTAACGGCGTCTTGGACGCTCCGCGCCAGCGGGTCACCCAACCGGGTGAACCACCGCCCGGGCCGGGAGAACGCCCGGATCTCGGCCCACACGATGTCGTCCTCGTCGATTTGAACGGCGAAGCGTTCCTCACCGATCTCGGGGTGCCCTGGCAGCGTCCCGTAGGCGAACCCACGCTCGGTCGGGGTGTCGATGTAGTCGACGACGCGTACCGGAGCGGTGAACCTGAGCGGCCCGAAACGGAGCCGCAACACCACAGCCTGGTCGAGCGATACCGGCGACGCAGTATCAACTCGGACCCCAGCCCGCCGGTGAGCGTTCCAGCTGAGCAGCCGCTGCGAGGCCTCGATGAACCATTCCTGGCCGAAACCGATCTGACGCCACTCGTGCAGATGCCGGTAGCCGGACGGCAATTCAGCTGCTGCAGTCGCCCCGACCTCGTCGTACGTGAGCACCGAAGAGGACTCCCCACTGTCACCCGACGCCGCTGACCCGGCGCTCTTCCCAGCATCTCTCCGACTGCGGTCTGTCATGCGCGTCCCGCAGAATCGCCGATCAGTGGTTTGGCGAAGTCGCAGATGAGGTCACCCAACCGTCGCGGCTGCGACTGGTTTGCATTGTGACCAGCCCCCGGCAGCATGACCAAGTCGGCTCGGGGATGCGTGGCGGCCAACCGCGCGGACCGTTGCCGGAAGTGAGCCGGGCTCTTCTCCCCAGCGAGGACCCACAGGGGACAATCGATAGTCGCGTAGGCATCTAAGCGGACACCGAGCCTGACCATCGACTCGTAATCGTCGATCTGACGAGGTACGAACTGTCGAACCACCGGCAGCAGTGCCAGCGCCGGCGCAACGGCGCTCCACCAGTTGGGTGCTCTGAAGCCCTCACGGAGGTAAATCTGCAACGCGCGGCCGACATGCCCAGCGTCGAGGGCAGCGCGAGCCCGTGGCCCGAGACCTGGCTCACCAAAAGGAAGCTCAGGCAAGGGGGTCGGCGGTTCGTAGATGATCCCGCCCGCAAAGGGACCCGAATCGGCAGCCAACGCCTCGAGCGCAATGAGTGCGCCAGATGAATGGCCGACGATGACGCAAGGCTCATCGAACCCACGGGCGACGTCCAAGACCTCTGCCACCTGGTCCGCGATGGCCTGCTCCAGTCGAACCGGGATCTCCAAGCGATACAGCCGTCGACGGATCAGCACAACCCGATAGCGCGTACTCATCGCCTTGGCGACCCGCAGCCACGGCACCTCGTTGCCCATCCCCCCGTGGACCACAAGAATCGGACGCCCACGACCCAACTCCCGAACCATGGGCGCTCGCTCGGCAGTCACCCCGTGATTATGACCCGGCATCGCCCCCGCGCGGATCTTCAGCGTCAAAGGTCAGCGACGTCGTACTCCGTGACATGAAACTCGCGGACGTACGCGGATGGGTTGGCGTCGTCCTCACCAGACGGACTGCTTCGGAATGCCTCCAGCTCCGCTCGGCTCGACCACAGCTCGGCAATCGCCACCCAGGCTGGCTCGACAGGGTCGGCCGTGACCGTGAAATGCAGGCATCCGGGCGTACGTCGGGCTGCTTGAATTGCCCCCAGCGACACCGCGAGGAACGAGTCACGGTTTTCGGGATCCACGACCAGATGACCCAACACAGCAATCATGGTCTTTCACACTATTCGAGCGGTCCGTTCTCGTCGAGCGCCGAGAATGTCGAGCGCCAAGAATACGGAGGAGGATCTGATGACGTTCTTGCTCGCGCAGATCGCGGGAATCTTCAGTTCCGGTGAGCTGAGCACTGTCTCCATCTTGTTCGCCGCCGGGTATGTGGATCATCAACGACCGGAGTGGATCGAGTTCGACGGCCCCGAGGAGTTCATCGCGATCGTATCGAGCGCACGGCGGTCGCTGGCCGACCTTCGAGTCCATGCCTCAGATGTCGTCCGAGTGGGTGATGTGGAAGCTGGCGTCCTGCACTGGGCTGGCACGGCCGACGACGACACTCACGTAGAGCGCCGCACGGTCGAGATCCTCAGACTCAAGGACGAGCACGTGGAGGAGCACTGGGGCCTCGAGCTCTCGAGGTCGGTTGCGGCCACGACCCCAAACGACGATCTGACCGTGATCACCACCCCGGACCCACAGTCCAACAGCGATTTCGGAGCGCTTCTCGCAGCACTGGGTGAGCGCCCCAATCACCGGATGGTGGAGGCTGCGCTCCGGGCCACCGGTTGGACCAAGGTGGCGGCCGGGGACTGGGCAATCGCACTCCGCTCCCCCGACGGAACCATGGCGGCCAGGATCAGCCCGTTCGATCCGACCGGTCCCTACGCCGCTGCGCTGTACCGAGAGGCGACGGCGACCGGACAGGTTCCGATCCTGCATGCGCACCGCAGGCTGGCTGGCGGAGGTGACCTTCAGATCATGGAGTGGCTGGATCCCGTCCCCGAACACGTCGCCGCAGCCGTCCACCGGGCAATTGCGGAGCGAGCTCCCGAGTACGAGGAACTCGTTGACACGATCCAGCGCATCCACGAACGAGCGAAAGCAGAACTGCCCTGGTGCGGCCCGCTCGACGACAATCCCAGCAACATCATGCGCGCGTCCGACGGGCACCTTGTCGTGACCGATCTGTTCTACGCCGACGGACCGGACCTGTACGCGACCGCCGCAGAAGACCCGGATCTCGTCGTCGCGCGGATTCCGGAGCACGAGCGGCGATATCTCACCGAGATCCCACTCGCCGGCTCAGGCGGATGGCAGCCCGGAGACCAAGAAGCAATTCGCGCCGGCATCGACGCCGCCGAGGTCCGCGCGATCCTTGCCAGCGCCACCCGTGACGCTGCTTCAGCTCTGGCGGCTGAGGGCCTCGGTGACCTTTCGGGTCGTCTTCACGGTCGTTCAGGCCCCGCGGCGCTAAGCGCGCGCTCCCGGCGCATGGAATCTCGGTAGTACTGGAGTGCGGCTCAGTAGTCGCTACCGATGTCCGCGAGAACGGGTAGTTGAAGACTGAACTTCATGTCACGCATCATTTTCGCCACCACGCCCGCCGACGGCCACACTGTCCCCGCGTTGCCCATCGTCCGCGCTCTGATCGAGCGCGGCCACAGCGTCCGGTGGTACGCCGGCCGCAAGTACGCCGACCGGATCCAAGCCATCGGCGCGGAGTATCTGCCGATGAGCGACCACGACTTCAGCCTGGTTGGACTGGACGACTTCTTTCCCCAGCGAGCAGAACTGTCCGGTCTCGCCAAGCTGAAGTTCGACATGGCCGTCGCCTTCTCCCAGCCCGCCCGGACCCACCTGGCCGATCTGCTGGCCGCCCTCGAGGACGAGCCGGCCGATCTGATCGTCGGCGACACCGGCTTGATCGCGGGCCCCATGCTCAGCGAACTCGGCGGGCCGCCGTTCGCCGCGTTCGGGGTCAGCGTGGTCGGGTTCCCGAGTCGCGACGTACCGCCGTTCGGACTGGGGCTCCGACCGACCACCGGTGCTCTTGGGTCCCTCCGCAACCAGGTCCTGCACACATTGGTGCGGCGGACCTTGTTCGCCGGGATGACCGACGCCGTCAATGAGGTCCGGGCCGATTTCGGCCTGCCTGCCCGCGACGAGATCGTCTTCGAGTACATGTTGCACGCTTCGCTCTATCTCCAGTTGGGCGCGAAGGGCTTCGAGTACCCACAACGCAATCTCCCGGAGCACGTGCGCTTCGTCGGACCTGTCAGGCCGCTGCCCGTTCAGGGCTGGACGGAGCCGGACTGGTGGTCGGATCTGGATGCCGGCAAGCCGGTGATCGTTCTCAACCAAGGCACCGTGGCGACCGACCCGACCGAGTTGCTCCAACCTGGTTTGGCCGCACTGGCCGGCGAGGACGTCCTTGTGGTGGCGGTCACCGGCGGCCGGGATCCACGTGAACTCGGCCCGCTGCCGGCGAACGCCCGGGTCGAGCGGTTCATCCCGTTCGACCGGTTGCTGCCGCGGGCCGACGTACTGGTCACCAACGCCGGCTTCGGGGCGGTTCAACTCGCCCTGGCCGCCGGGGTGCCGATCGTTGCGGCCGGGAAGACCGAGGACAAGGTGGAGGTCGCAGCCCGGGTCGGCTGGTCGGGCGTCGGGATCAACCTTCGGACCCAAACGCCGCGACCGGAAGCCATCACCGCCGCCGTCCGCCAGGTGCTGGGCGACGAGCGGTTCCGCCGGAGAGCAGCGGAGCTGCAGCTGGAGATAGCCTCGACCGGTCGCGAGTTGGCAGCTGCCGAGGAACTGGAGAAGCTGCTGTCCGGAGCCGCAACCGATCGAGGTTCTCGACCAAGTCGAGCAGGCCGTTGACCTCGGCGCTGGTCACAAGACTGAACCTCAGCTCTGGACTACCGGAGCAAACGGAATCAACTCGAGTTCTGTCCGCTCGTGATCCGCGTCCTCGTGCCTTGTCCGGATCATCGCCGAATCCTCCGAGACGTTCCCGCGGGAACGTCTCGGAGGACTGTCCGACGACCTGTGCCGTACATTGCTCAGGCCCGTGTAGCCGTGTCGCCCAGGTTCCTGGACCACAAGACACTGGCGATGCCGACCGGCGGGTCAGGGGCCGACGCTGAATCCGTACCGAGCTCCCGCGCTCTTCCCGACCACGAAGGTCGGCCGGTATCGGTCGATCGGGAGTCCGATCAGCACACCACCGGTGTTCTTGTTCTCGCCGGGAACCCCGATCAGCGACCGGGTCGCCCCGGTGGCGACCGAGCCGCCGAGTGAGGCGCCCATTCGGTCGCCGGTCTCGGCGTGACCGGGAACGCCTTTGCTGTTCTGCGTCCAGCCCTTCCCGGTGCCGATCGTCTGGACCATGCCGGCGTCGCGCTTCTTGCCGACGTCCTCACCCGGGGCGCCGACGAGGAACAGCGTGCGCGATCCGGATCGCATGCTCGACACGGCCGCCCCGAACTGGTCACCCCGTTCTGAGGTGCCGGCCATCCCGGCTGAGTTCTGGTTCACGGTCCGGGCCTTTCCACTGAGGTCGGCGGTGGCCGACGAGATGCGGGCAATGGTCACGGCTCCCGCGTCCACGGCGCTACCGACGTCCTCCCCCGGCGAACCCACCAGCAGGGTGGTCGTGCCAGGGGTCGAGCCCGGCACCAGGTGCACCGCTGCGCCGAACCGGTCGCCCTTCTCCGCGGTTCCCGGCACACCGTCGGTGTCCTGGGACAGCAGGAGGGGGCCCGGACGGTCGGGATCGGTGCCCACGATGTCGACCAGCACGGCGCCCGCGCCCGCCCGGCCTCGAGTCGGGAAGCCGGGCATGCCCATGGCGATCTGGCCACCGGCGGCCGCGAGCGACGATCCGAGAGCGGCTCTCGATTCGGGAGCGTCGGTCACCGGCTCCCCGAGCCAAGTGATGTGGGTGTCGTGGACGTCGGGGTCCTCGTCGGCATCGATCCAGAACGAGGTCACTTGGCCGGTGTCCGGGATACCGTCGATGTCCCTGCCGGGTGAGCCGACGTACAGCGTGCCCGGCCGAGAGGTGACCTGGCCGGCGCCGCGTTGTTCGGTGGCCAGGGCGGCACCGAACCTGGCGCCGGACTCGCCGGGCTGCTCGAACAGGTTGCGCAGCGCGAACCGCTTGGCGGAGCTGCTCCAGTAGTAGGTGTAGACCACTCCGCTGCGCCGCAGGTCGGTCCGGGTGCTTTCCTCGGGACTGCCGACGACCAGTTGGGAGCACAGTGCCTCGTCGCCGGGAGCCTCGTACGAGGACAACGAGGTGAGTGCGGTGCCGAAGCCGTGGGGCCCGGCGATGGTGGTGGTGTGCGGCTTGCCCTTGTTGCTGAGCCGGACCTGCACCGCACCGGGCTTCCCGGATCGTCCGGGTATGCCGACCGCGACATCGGGCGCCCCGTCCGCATCGAAGTCGGAGCTGGGAGTCCGGCATCCGCTGGCGGACTCGGCCGTGGGCGCTTGCCCGGTCATGCCGATCGTGGCCAGGGTGGCGATCGCGGTGATCGCGCCCAGGATTCGTCTGCGCCTTCGCATTGTTGTCTCCTTCTATCGGTCGCTTCTATCGGTCCAAATGACAGCTTCGACGTTAGAAATATTGAGCGCACTTGGTCATCGGGAGTGCCTCCCCATTTGTGTCGGCGTACTCCCCATATATCGGTGGGACATATCGGAGGGTCGCCGTACCGGCGGGTCCTTTCGTGGACTGCCGTAGTGACATCCTGGGGCCCATGGTCGAGATCGACGCGATGACGTCGAGCGGTACGCGGCTGTTGGAGCGGGCATCGCAGCTCGACGCGTTGCGTGCCCAGCTCCTCGATGCCGCCGCCGGCCACGGGTCGTTGACGCTGGTGCTCGGGGAGTCGGGCGTGGGCAAAACCTCACTCGTACGCGCCCTCGCCGAGGAACTACCGACCGGGAGCAGGTTGCTGTGGGGAGCGTGTGACTCGTTGAGCACGCCCCGTCCGCTCGGCCCGTTGCATGACATCGCGTTCGAAACCCGCGGTGACCTGCTGGCTGCGCTGGCCAACGAGCGGCCACGGTATGAGTGCTTCACCGGTCTGGTTGCCGAGCTGCAGGCCCCTCGGCCGCCCACACTGGTGATCATCGAGGATGTCCATTGGGCCGATGAGGCAACACGTGACCTGCTGGTGTTCCTCGGCCGACGGGTGGCACGCACCCGAGCAGCAGTGGTGGTGACCAGTCGCGATGACGAACTGGACCGCTCTCATCCGCTGACCGCCACCTTCGGGCGGCTGGCGACTCTTGGTGGCGTGTCACGGCTGAGGCTGGACCGGCTCGGGCCGGCCTCGGTTGCGGCCCTGGCCGCCAAGGTGGGCGCCGGACTGGACGCCACCGAACTCTTCGAAGTCACCGAGGGCAACCCGTTCTTTGTGACCGAGGTGGTTGCGGCCGGATCGGTGCACGGTGTGCCGGTGAGTGTCCGTGACGCCGTCTTGGCACGGGCGGCGCCCCTGTCGGCTGCGGCCCGGCAGGTGCTCGACGCCGTGTCGCTCGCACCGGCGGGAGCGGTGCCGATCGACGTCGTACTGACCGTGGCGTCGGTGTCGGCGGACGTTCTTGACGAGTGTGTCACTGCGGGAATGCTGCGGATCAGCGGCTCGACGGTGTCGTTTCGCCATGAGCTCGCCCGGCGCGCGATCGAGGACGCGATGCCACCGGCTCTCGCCCGGGCCGCCCAGCTGCGGCTGCTTGCGGAACTGGAGCGGCGCGGGGCCGATCCGGCAAGTCTCGCCCACCACGCCGAACGTGCCGGCGACATTGAACGGACAGCCCGGTATGCGGTGGTCGCAGGGGACGCCGCGAGCCGCGCCGGCGCGCATCGATCCGCGGCACAACAGTACGAGCGCGCGCTTGCGGCGGGTGCCCTTGGACCGGAGGACGCGGCGCGTACCTGGGAATGCCTTGCTCGTGAATCGTCGACCTTCGGTGATGACGTCCGGGCTCTCGCGGCCTCCGACAAGGCGCGGCTGGCGTGGCAACGGCTGGATCGGCCGGACGACGAGGGGCGCGTGATGGCCAATCGTGCCCGCGTCCTGTGGGACATGGCGCATGGTGCGGAGGCACACGAGGCGGTACGCGAGGCGATCCGGCACTTCGACAACCGGCCGGACAGCCGGGACAAGGCAGTCGCGCTGATGAGCGGGGCGGTGCTGCTGATGCTGGCCGACGAGTCGGAGGAGGCGGTCGCATTGGGGCGGCAGGCGGCCCGGCTGGCCACCGACTACGGCGACAACTGGACGCTCGTCCGCTCTCTCAATGCCGTTGGTTCGTCATTGTGGCTGTTGGCGCCCGACGAGGCCGAGGAGCCGCTGCTGCGGGCTCGGCGCCTGGCAGAGGAGATGGGCGATGACATCGCCGTGTCGGGGGCGCTGATCAATCTCGGCTCCGGAGCCGGGGATGTCCGACGCTATGCCCAAGCCGACCGGTGGCTACGTGCGGCTCGCGACTGGTGCGCAGACCGCGATCTCGATCGCAACAACGGCTATGCGACAGCCTGGCTGGCTCGGCTGAGTTTCGAGCACGCCGATTGGCCGACCGCTCTGACAATCGCCGAGCAGGTCAAGGACGATCCCGCCATCACGACGCGGATAGTGGCGCTCACCGTCATCGGACGGGCACGAGTCCGGATAGGCCGAGACGACGCCGACGAGCCGTTGAACGAGGCTTGGCGACTCGCCGAGAGCAGCGGAGATCTGCAACGACTCTCCGGTGCCGCGGCAGGCCGTGCCGAGTCGGCCTGGATTCATGGACACCCGGAACGGATTCCGGCGCTGGTGCGCGACACGTACGAGCTCGCGCTGCTCCGGAGCCAGCCTTGGGCGATCGGCGAACTCGGCTACTGGCTCTGGCGTGCGGGTGAGCTCGAACTGTTGCCGTCCGGTGCCGCCGAGCCCTTCGCCGCGCATGTCCGCGGTGAGTTGTCGAGTGCGGCGGCGCTGTGGAACGAGCTCGACTGCCCGTACGAGGCGGCCGCTGCCCTTGCCGACGGACACGAGGCTGCCGACCTGCTGCGCGCTCTCGAGGTCTTCGACCGGCTGGGCGCCGCACCCGCGGCAGACGCCTTGCTCGCTCGGATGCGTGCGGTGGGCTCCGCCGTCGTCCCGCGGCGGCCATCGCGCCGGACGGCCGCCAACCCGGGCGGGCTAACCGTACGCGAGTTGGAGGTGGCCCGGCTGCTGGGCGAGGGGCTCACCGATGCCGAGCTCGGCGCTCGACTGCACATCTCGGTGAAGACCGCCGGCCATCATGTCTCGGCGATCCTGGCCAAGCTCGGTGTGGCCTCGCGTCGCGAGGTCGCTGCGGCGTTGACCGCCGCGGAAGATGGGGAGCCGCGCGCCAGGAGATAGGGAACGGTCCCGATTCCGTGGCTTTCGGAGTCGGTGAGTCTGGATCACAGCCGGCCCGGGTGGTCCGGGCGAGAGCGAGAGGATCCGACATGACCCGCTACCTCGTGCAGCGCACCTTCCCGAATGGACTGCACCTTCCGATGACCGATCGCGGAGCCGAAGGGCTCACCGGAATCGTGCAACGCAATGCCGACCAGGATGTGACCTGGGTGCAGTCCTTCGTCACCGACGACAAGATGACGACCTTCTGCATCTACGACGCTCCCAGCCCCGAGGCCATCCGGCGAGCCGCCGAGGCCAACGGGCTTCCCGTCGACTCCATCACCGAAGTGCGGGTGCTCGACCCGTACTTCTACCACTGAGGCGATGGAGTCGGGACAGGGCCAGATGGAGCGGAACAGGGCCAGACCTGCGCCGGCCTGGCAGGCACAACTTCCGGAGAGGCCGACGGAGCCGGCTGCACTGAGGCCGAAGGCGCCGACTCCGGCTCCGGTGAGGCCAGTGGCACCAGGTCCGGTGGCACCGGCCGCGCCGCCCGGCGTGGCGCAGCTGGCGTGGTTGCAGTCCGCAGCCGGGAACCGCGCGGTCGGTCAGCTCCTGCGGCAGCGCCCAGCGACAGCCGGGAGGGGGACGCGTCCGGTCCCCGTCCAGCGTTGCGGACCCATCCCACACGAGGTGTGCCCCTGCAACGAGGAGAACGAACTCGGCGCTCCCGTCCAACGGATTCCGTCCGCCCCGGCGCCTGCACCGCCGGCCAAGGCAACTCCGCGCGTACCCACTCCGGCACCGATCCGCTCCACGCTGGACGAGAGCGAGATCAAGGACATCGAGGACTTCTCCACCTACAGTGTGGGCGAACGGCTGGGGTTCGTGGTTCGGCTTCACCAGGAGCGCTGGGTAGGACCCGGCGACGAGTCGGCGTTGGAACGCATCTGGCGGAGCTTCGGGGAACAGCTCCCACAGATCGCGGGTGACAACATCGCCTTGTTCAACGCCAGCATCGACTACGGCGCCGAGCTCGACGACCTACCCGTCGTGGTGCGTCATCGGCGGGCCTTCGAAACGGACGTGAAGGGCACGGCAGCCCGATTCCTGTCCGACAACCGCGGATACGTGACCCAGCAACTGGAGCAGCTCGGCCTGGCGCCGGGTGGCCCGACCGGCACGGCACAGGACGCCGCACTGCGGCGGGCTGACGCCCTGGCCGAGATCCGTCAACACGCCAAGATCATCGCGCGGGCTCAGCAGGCGCAGCGGCAGTTGCGGACCCTGCAGGTCGGCTGGGCGATCGACTACGAGGAACGCCCGCGGGGCGGCTGGCGGCGGATCGGCCCCTTCCCCTCGCTGTTCAACCCTGCCGGCCGGCCGCTCCAGGGGCCGCGCGGCACCGAGCACCCGCCGCTGCCGAAGTGGGAGGACGTCAATGCTCGTTACCGTCCGCTGAGCGATCTGATCGTGGGCATCACCAACGCCGACCCCGCGGTGTACGCCGCGATGCGCGACGAGAACCTCCCGGCGCTGGCCGGCGACGATCCCCAGGCTGTATTGAACGTGGTCGGGAGGTCGCTGCGCGCCGTGCTGGCCGACATCAACGCCACCGGTCCCAAGATCTCCTCCGGCGATCTCGACTACCGGGATCTGGTGCCCATCCATCAGCAGCTGTTCGGTGGCATCACCCGCGGACCGTCCCAGACGGACTGGTCGACTCCGTTCGGAAAGTCGATCGGCAAGAAGGTGCTGGCCGATCACCAGGCCAGTGAGTTCTGGATCGCCCTCGGGCTGGGCAGCCTCGCCGCGGCAGCGTTCATCGTGGCTGAGCTGGCGACCTTCGGCTCGGCCACCTTCTTCGTCGCCGCCGGGGTCGGTCTCGGCGCCGGGGCTGTGCAAGCCGGACGAAGCTGGGAGAAGTACTTCGACATGGCCACCGCGGCCCGAGCCACCGTACGCGACGACCGCAGCGTGTTGAGCCGGGGTCAGGCGTCGGGAGCGCTGCTCGCGGCGGTGTTGGACACCGCGTTCCTGTTCCTCGACGCCTACCAGGTGGGAGCCAAGGGCGCGCGAGCCGCCGCCGGCACGACGGAACGTGTCGCGAGCAAAGAGGCCGCCGAGCAGGCCGAACGCGAGGTCGCGGCGCTAGCACGGCGCGAGGCGGCGGAGATCGCGCAAGCGTCGGAGCAGCGGGCCGGAGCCGCCGCGGGGCGGCAAGTGGCAGCAGGGACCGGCAGCTCCGTACTGCACGAAGTGCCCGTTCAGATCGGCAAGGGAGGCCACCGGCTCAAGATCATCGAGGTTGCCGGGCGGCTCACGTTGTGGCTGTGCTCGGACTGCATCATGCTGATCGAACACGTCCAGGCGATTCTCGAACGCATGCCGGCCGCTCACCCTGTTCGCGACGACCTCACCACGATCCTGGCGACCGCACAATCGGTGCAAGGCAGGTTCACGGCCGGTGCCATCAAGAGTCCCCGGCTATTGCGCGAGACCAACGACCTCGCCACCCGTCTGTCGGAGCTGTCGGCACGACATGCCGACATCGAGGGACTGGTGTTCTTCCGGACTTGGATGGCAGGCACCACGGAGGCGGTGACGATCATCGGCGAGGACACTGTCCGACGATTGACGGCCGAACTCGGAGCGGAAGGATACGTCCAGCTGGTGCGCGATCTGGGCCCGAAGGCCGTGCACGAACTGGATCAGCTGACCGGACCCGAGATGCGCCAACTCATCGCCCAACACGGCCGGGACACGATCCGCTGGGTCGGCGATGGCGGGCTGAAGGCAGCCCAGGCTCGTACGCTGCTGAGCGAGCTCCCGGCAAACATGCTCACTCGTTTCCGAGAGGGCAGCGCGAAGGTGTCCGCCAACGTGGTCGAGGAAGCTCTGGTGCAGTTCGGCGCTCCGACATTGGTGGGGCTCGGGACGATGCTGGGCACCAGGTTCACCGGCAACGTTCTCGACGAGTTCCGCCGCTGGACGATGTTCTCGGTCTATCCCACACTCCAGCGGCTCGTGGAAGCCGGCAGTGGCGCAGTCGTCCGTGCCCTCCCCCGCCTGACCGGTCGCACGCTCACCACCATCGAAACTGAGCTGAGCCGTGCAGGCATGCAGGGCCCGGTGATCGAACGCGGCATGCGGATCTGGACGCATGCCGATGGGTCCGTGGTGCGCATCAAGGTCGCCCCGCCCGCCCTCAAGGAACGCTCCGCGCTACCGCATCTGGTCTAGGAGATTTCGGACAAACCGAACCGGTTCGGCGGCAAGAAGGACATCATCGCCAAGGTTGCCGAAGGTGGGCAGCTGATCCCCGCCGGGACCAAAGCGGCCACCGTCGGTCTGAGCGATTGGTTCCGCGGAGTCACCGGCCGACCGCCGACCGAGGCCGAACTCAAGTTCTTGATGAATCTGTGGGGAGAGGCCGGTCACCGCCCGATCATCATCCCGTGAGAACGGGAGTGCCATGCCGTTCGAGTTCCATTTCCAGCCCTCGCGTGATGCCGTTGTAGCCCTGCGTCCTGAGGCGATGCCCGCATGCTCGAACGCTCGCACCAAGAAGGCCTGTAGCCCTGGGACAGGATGTTCGTCAACGGACACTGCGCACACTGGCGAGCGGTCGCGGCGTACGCGCGCGCACGTCCGACGGCATGGGCGAGCGCTATCGGCGGCTGGACCGGCGATACGCTCACCGCGGACGTGTGTCTCGTGACCCCGCCGCATCACGTGCGGGTGACGATCGACGCCGGCCGTGAATCGTTCGTGTTCGATGACGACGGCACCTGGATCCGCACCATCATCGACGCGACCAGGCGCCCTACCCGGGCGGGCCGAGCAAGTCATTCCAACGTTGCATGGATCCAGAGCCAAGCTGTGCGATCTTGCCGTGACATCCCGGCAGAATCGCTCAACTAGCTACCGGAGACGTTCCCGCGGGAACGTCCTCAGCAGTCAGGATTGCCCGCCCTTGGCGGCGTGAGCGCATATCAGCTCGGTGGCCGCCGGATGATCCTGGGGCCGATGAGCAAAGCCGGCCAAGACCCGGTGTTCAGCACCGACGATTCGACGAGCGATCTCTTCGTACTCGTCGTTCCAGCCGCCGGTGAGAACGAGTGTCGGGACCTTCAACGCAACGTCGGCGGGCGTCGACAGTGTCCACGCTCCTGGTAACAGACGCTGCCGCTCAGCTCGAGGGAGCTCCGACGGTTCAGCCGGGCGAGGCTGCCGCTGACTGATCGCGGCCAGGAACTGCGACCAGAACTCTCCCGGCTCGAGATCGGCGGCTCTGTCGAGGACGGGAGACATGCGGGCAATGTGACCTTCGATTGCTGGCACGCCACGAGCGAGAGCGTAGGCGGCAGGCTCGATCAACACGAGCGCTTGGATCAAGTCAGGTCTCCTGCTGGCAACCGCCATGGCGATAGGTCCGCCGAAGGAGTGTGCGATCACGCAAGCCGGGCCATCGCAAGCGTCGATGATCCGTTGCTCCCAGGCAACCTGCGCGAAAGCGACTGGTGACTCGTCACCATAGCCCGGCATCGTCGTGAAGACGGCGTTCGGTAGATCGACTTGGCGCGGCCAGGCATCAGCCGGGCTCCGGCTCGTCGAGCCGTGCACGAAGATCAAACGCATGTCTTACACACTCCGAGTCTCGCCTACTGGGCTGAACGTCTCTCGGCATTGCTTCGGTCGCAGTGGGCCTGAAGTGCGGCGACGTCGTCGAGGTCCTTCTGACGCCGCCGAAGAGTCGGGTTCCACACCGGCAGCATCGTCTTGATCTCGATCTGAGCTCCTGGGCTGATCACCGGGGCCCTGGTGTCACCGATCCGACCGATGCGGCCGTCGAGCATCCCGACCGGCCACGGTTCGCCGGCCCAGGTCCCGCCAGCGACGACCGCGTTTCCCTGATCATCCAGCCGGATGATCGCGATCCCATGGTCGACTCGACCGCGACGCAGATCGATCTGTTGTTCCGGGTCGGCCGTAGTGACATCAACAAAGCCGTGTTGCAGCAGTTGCTCGCGCAGCCGGGCCGCATCCTCGACGAGCACGAACCAGTCAATATCCAGATGTTCCCGTGTCACGCGACCGAGGAAGAAGTCCATCGCCCAACCGCCCCGAAGCCAGACTGGTGCATTCAGTTCACCGGCTGCGTCGACCAGTTCGGCGATCGCAACCAACTGCACCTTGGCGAGGTCCTCCACCAGCGCCACCCTAGGCCCAGCAGCTTGCATGCTGCGGAGCTGCCTACTCTCCTCGACTCGGCCGAATCACCCGAGACGTTCCCGCGGGACGTCTCCCCCGGCTCGGCACCGATCCGGCAGCTTCCTTCCGCTACCGGTGCCACCTCGGACACCGGGCAGAACCCTGTGGCCCTTGACATTGGCCTTGCGAGATGACGGGAGAAACGCATTGGGATTCGATCCCCGAGTTCCCCGTTCCGGCGCGTGAGCTACGCAGACCACGAACGAGGGTCCGAGTCATCAGCAGTTTCGTGGTTCTCGCCTTCCCGGGGCGTGCATCTGCCCGCCTCAACAAGTCCGTCGAAGCTGGCGATGGGAAGCCTGCGAGAAGGAGTATTGGCACCTGATTTCGGCCAGATCAGGTGCCGAATCTCCTTCTCGTCGGCGGCATTCTGTTCTGTTGGGCGGTGTCGTCGAGGGCTCGGCTGACCGCCACGTCGCCCAAAGCTCTGGCTAGCGCCGGTCTGCCTCAGCTAGCAGTGCAGTTGCCAGGCGCACCATGGTCTTGGCCCTGTCGACCGTGATGAGGTTCGGGGAATAGTGGACGGCATCCTTGTCCGCGACCAGGCGACCGAGTTTGGTGGGCAGAGAGTGATCATGCAGTGCGACTTCGTTCAGCAGATCCACCGCCTGGCGATGGTCCTGACCACGGCTCCACTTGCCGAGATTCAGTCCGCAGATGGCGTCAGCCGCAGCGATTCCTGCCAGAACAGCCAGTGCCGCGGCGACGTGCGCCTCGCGGCGTTCTTCGGTCAGAACCAGTTCGGCGACTTCGAGAAACGCTCGCGCGTGGTCGCGCCGCGTCCGGCTCTCGGACGGCGTGCAGTCGACGATGCGACCCGAATGACGCGGGCTCACCGCAGCCTCGCCAACAGGTCGAGAAGACGCTCACCGTAGACCTGGATGGTCTCGCCGCGCCAGGAGCCGACGAGAGGGTCACCGTCGCTGGCCATCCGAGCCAGCGTGGTGGAATCCAGGTCGATGATCTGCGCGGCGTTGCCGGTCCACGCTCGGATCCGGCGATCGAGGTGGTCGAGTTGCTCCAGCCATCGGTCCTCGTCGAAACCGGACACCGGTTCGGGGCGCACCAGCAGAATGTCGATGTCGCTGTCCGTACCCGCAGTTCCCCTAGCGAACGAGCCGAACAATCCAGCAAAGCTCGGCTTGATCTCCCAGTGCGCAACCTCCTCGCGAATGTTGGTCACGATCTGATCCCTAATCCCGGTCAGTGCCGCAATGTGGGGAACGGCCACATGGTCACGGTTCAGCCGATAGACGGGGTAGCGCGCCAATGTCTCGACGAGCACCACACCCTGCGTGGCCAGCCGCGCCAATACCTTGCGGACGCCCTCATCACTCCCGCGCCCAAGGCGGCGGTGCACCTCTGCCGCGGTGCAGCCCGTGGTCGTGGCAGCCAGCACCTGCAGGACTCCGGCATCCAGAGTCGGCGTGACAGTAGCGAGCGGGAAGGACAGATCCACGGCTCAATGATCCAACTATCATTGGCATGAGTCAACTATAGTTGGATCACTTGCTGGAGGGTCGCCTCGGGTCAGCGTCGCATCGGTCGACCTACACCAGACGCCAATAGACTTCTCCAGTGCCCCACCAAGCCGCCAGCGGAGTTCTGATCGCGGGCACGTCCTCCGACGCGGGCAAGTCTTTGGTGGTCACCGGGTTGTGCCGGGCGCTGGCGCGGCGCGGGATCAACGTCGCGCCGTTCAAGGCGCAGAACATGTCCAACAACTCGATGGTCTGCGCCGACGGGTCGGAGATAGGGCGCGCGCAGCATCTGCAGGCGCAGGCCGCCGGCGCCGAGCCGACCTCGGCGATGAACCCGGTGCTGTTGAAGCCAGGGTCGGATCGGCGCAGTTTCGTGGTGCTCCGCGGAAAGCCGTACGGGACGTTGGAAGCCGGCCAGTACGCCACCGGCCGGGCTGCACTGGCGGAGGCGGCGTTCGCCGCGTACCAGGAACTGGCCGCAGCGCACGACCTGGTCATCTGCGAAGGCGCCGGTTCCCCGGCGGAGATCAACCTGCGTACCGGCGACTACGTCAATCTCGGGCTCGCACGTCGATTCAAGCTACCGATGATCATCGTCGGTGACATCGACCGAGGTGGGGTGTTCGCCTCCCTGTACGGGACGTACGCCTTGCTGGACGACGCCGATCGAGCGACATTGCGCGGTTACGTGATCAACAAGTTCCGCGGTGATCAGTCGATTCTGCAGCCAGGATTAGAGATGCTCACAGAGCGGACCGGGCTGGTCGGTCTCGGAGTGCTGCCCTGGCTACCGAATGTCTGGCTGGATGCCGAGGACACTCTGGAGGTCGGCGCCTGGCGTTCGTCGCCCAGAGCGAGTGGTGATCGTGATCGGCTGCGGGTGGCCGTGGTCCGGCTGCCACGGGTCTCCAACATCACCGATGTCGAGGCTCTCGCTGCCGAGCCGGGGGTGGATGTCCTGGTGACCACCGACCCTCGGGTGGTGGCCGATGCTGACCTGGTGGTGCTGCCGGGGACGAGGACGACGGTGTCGGATCTGACCTGGCTGCGCGAAACCGAGATCGCAGAGGCGGTGATGGGGCGGGCCAGCCAAGGGCGACCCGTGCTGGGGATCTGTGGCGGCTACCAACTGTTGGCCCGCGAGATCGACGACAAATTGGAGTCAGGCGACGGTGCGACGTCGGGGCTGGGTCTGCTTCCCATCCACGTCACCTTCAGCGACGACAAAGTGCTCGGTCGACCCGTTGGCTCCTGGCGCGGTCACCCCGTGGCGGCGTACGAGATCCATCACGGGGTCGCCGAACCGATCGACGGGACCGATGCCGAGCAATTCCTGGATGGCTGGCGGTCAAGGCAGACCTGGGGCACGATGTGGCACGGCACGCTGGAGAACGACGACTTCCGTAGGGCATGGCTGACCGAGGTCGCCGCAGCGTCCGGTTCTGACTGGCGTCCGCGGCAGGATGCCCCGGCGTTCGCCGAGCGGCGCGAGACCATGATCACGACCATGGCCGACGCGGTCGAGGAGCATCTCGACCTCGACCGGTTGCTGAGCTGGACCACTGCCCGCCCCACCAAACCGAACTTTTGGCGCAAAACCCCCGCTGCAGGTGGATTTCGGACCAAAACTCCGCCGAAGGGCGGCACCGGAGCCCGGTCGGAGGACCAAGCAGGATCGGGAGGAGACGCATGATCACGGTGCTGGTCATCGGCATCGGCAGCAGCAGTCCGGGCCACCTGACCAGGGAGGCCGTGGCCGCGCTCAATCGGGTCGACGTCTTCCTGGTCGCCGACAAACGGGCCAGGACCGACGACCCGGTCGCCCGCGATCTGGCCGCGCTGCGCAGCGAGCTGTGCCAGGCAGTGATCAGTCACGATGACTACCGAGTGATCGAGGTGGTCGACCCGCCGCGAGATCGAGAGACCTCGGGCTATCGCGAGGCGGTGACCGACTGGCACGCCCGCCGCGCACGCATCTACCGCGAGGTGATCGATCGTGAGCTGCCCGACGGTGGCACTCTCGGCTTCCTGGTCTGGGGAGATCCGGCGTTCTACGACAGCACGCTGCGGATCGTCTCCCAGATCCGCGATGCCGGTGTCGACCTCACCATCGAGGTGTTTCCGGGGATCAGCAGCTTCCAGTTGCTGGCCGCCCGGCACCAGCTCATTCTGAACACGATCGGCGGTCCGATCCACGTGACCACTGGTCGTCGGCTGCTGGAGGAGTTCAGCCCGGAACTGGGGACTGTTGTCGTGATGCTCGACGGCCAGCTGACCTGTCGCGGATTGGTTGACGATCATCCCGACCTGAAGATCGCGTGGGGCGCCCAACTCGGACTGCCCGATGAAGCACTGGTCCGCGGCCGGCTGGCCGACGTCGTTGACGAGATCGCCGAGCTCCGGACCGCGATCCGGGCCCGTCGCGGCTGGGTGATGGACGTCTACGCCCTGCTCTGGTAGTGCCACACCCTGCGCGGCTAGATCATCCCGGCAGCTCGGCCCTGACCTCGACGGCCTCGGTGTGCACCGAGACGGTGGTCTCGGTCATCGCGTTCGCTCCCCGGATCAGCAGACGATAGGTCCCGGGCGCCGACACCATGATCGAGAACCGGCCTGTCGCATCGGTCAACGCCGCGATGTCGGGCACCGGCACCGGGGCCGCAGCCACCATGACCACGGCCCCAGGTACCGGCTGGCCCGACGGGTCGGCGACGACTCCTTGAATGATCATGGTGGCGCCACCGACCCTCTCGATCTCGTCCTTCTCGATCAGGACTTCCAGAGCTGGAAGTTGTCGAACACCGGCTTGGTGATCCGGGTGCCGCTGTTGCTGCTGGCCCCACCGTACGCGTGCACAGCGACCCCGTACCGGCTGCCGTCCTTGATCACGTAGACGGCGCTGCCGCTCTGTCCGCCGAAGGTGTCGATCGTGTAGTAGACCTTCCGCGGGCCGAGGGCTGCGATCGCACTCGACTGGTACCACTGGGTGCCGGCCGGCTTATCCCCGGGATATCCGGACAGGTTCACCGTCATCGGCTGCAGGGTGGCGTCGGAGTAGTTGGCGAAGCCGAACCAGCCGGTGGTGTTCCCGAGTGGGGTCGGCAGCACCATGGCCCCGTAGTCGTACTCCTCGTTCGGGCCGTTGACGGTCCAGCCGGTGACGCTGCGCAGATTGGCCCGCGGGACCGTGACCGACCCGTACGGCAGGGTGGCGCCATTGCGTCCCGGCATCACCCGGATGCTCTGCACCCAGCCATGCCGCGGGGTGCCCGGCGCGTGGATGAAGACGCAGTGGCCGGCGGTGACCACGGTCTTCGGGCCGATGAACCAGCCGGTGCCGATCCACTGCGACCCGTCGTTGGCAGTGATCAGCAACGAGCAGTGCACCCGCCACGGGTAGTCGGCGGTGTTGTTGATCTGGATCCGGGTGTCAGGTCCGAGCACCGACTCGGTGGTGATCGCCGCGCCGTACGTCGCCTCGCCGATGGGCCGCAAGGCTGACGTGTCCGGTGCGGTCTCGGCCACCACTGCCTCCGCGGAGACGGCAATGACGGGCTCCACCTCGCCTATGACCGCGACGCTCTCCCCTTCGCCGCTCGACGCCTCGGCGACAACCTCGACGTCCAACTGCTCGTCGGTGTCATCGACCTCCGGCTGGACCGGTGTGTGCGGGTTCTCGAGTGTGTTCTCACTCATGGTCAGGTCCTCCTGAGTTCCGGCGACCTCCCCGATGGAGCCGCCTTTGATGGACCTGGATGAGCCTTGAAGCGGCCAGGGAGATACATCTCAGTCCCTCGCGCCGAAGTGAGTGCGCACTCACTGGTGCGCCAGGGTGGCTTCAACGCAATCGAAGCCACCACAGCGCACCAGTCGATGAATCACACGAAACGATCTGTGAGAGCAGCCACCTCGTCGAACTTCCTCTTGATCTCCGGCAAGGTGGCCGTGCCGTCTCGATACGACTGCTTGGACATGTCAATCTCGCCGAAGCGCAATCTGCCGGAGTCGCTGTCGATGACGTCGGCTACCAGGAGTTCACCACTCTCACGATCGAAGCCGCATTCGATCTTGACGTCGATGTAGACCCCACCTTGTTGCTTCCAAGCGTTCTCGATGACCTCGAAAGTCGAAACGGTACGGCTCCGAAGTCTGGCGATGAGTTCCGGCGAAACATCGGCGTAGCGGCTCTCACCCAGCGGCTCTTCGCTGATGAAGTCACCAGCTCTGGCAACTGGGCCAATCGCCTCGGCCGCCTTGTCGTTGGGCACGTACCGTCGTAGGACGCTGGCGTCGAAATCGAACTCCAGCAGCGGGTCGTGGTTGGCATCGTCCTTCTCGAAGACCTCAAAGACCACCTCGTCGAGGAGTGCGCCATCAACCAGGTCAGGAAAGCGATCTTTGAAGCTGGCGGTGGCGTACCGACGCGCCACCAACTCCAGCGGAATCATCTCCACTTCGCGCGCCCGGAAGGTGACGTCGTCGACACCGTTCACGAAGTGCGTTGGGATGCCGTGGCGCTCGAGGAGTCGGAAGATGTTGCCTGTCGTACGCGTGGACGCGGCAGCCTTGCCATCGATCACATCGTGCTTGGCTCCGTCGCCGGCGGTGATGTCGTCCTTGCTGCGGACCAGCACCTCACCGTTGCCAACTTCCTCGACGATCTTGGTCTTGCCTTCTGCCACCACACGCGCCAACCGCGCCCATGCGGTCTGCTTGGTGACACCCAGAGCCCGACCGATCTCGGTCCACGAGCGCCCTTGCTCACGCGCCATTGCGACGAGGAGATCCATCTTCGACTCGATGTCACGAACGAATCCCGATCCGGCATGGATGAGTACCAACGGGTCGGCCACGCCGTCCAGCTCGGAGAGGTCGGATGGCAGCGAGAAGTGGATCGTCCACGGCTCGCTCTTGAACTCTGGCAGCGCGGCGCGTCCGAACAGGATGTCTGCGCCCTCCAGTTCCAGGACCCAGTCAGGGTGAACCGGCTTCGCCTTGGCGGACGGGGCGTCCTGCGCCATGCATCGATTCCTTGCTAAATCGTCAGAAGATACTGACGTCAGGATTAACTGACGTCAGTATCTTCTGACGCTTGGAGGGAAGTCAAGTGACCGACCGAGTCCCTACGCACCTCGGCAGTGAGCTCCAGTCTTGAGCCGAGTCGACAAATCGTGGTGCGTTGGCCAATCGATCCTGGTAGGAACACTCGGTGACCACACACTCCTCTGCACCTGCCGTGGACCAGCCTCGCGTGCTGTGGTTCTACGGCGCCGATGCCGTCGGCAAGTCCACGATCGGCTGGGAGGCGTACACGCTGCTCACGCAGCAGCCTGGCCAGGTTGCCTACGTCGACACCGACTATTTGAGCTTCTGCCATCCGGCACCGAACAATCCTGCCGAGGTCGTGGCCGACAACCTCCGCGCCATCTGGGCGGTCTACCACGCCCGGGGCGTCAACACCCTGGTCGTATCCGGCATCGTTGTCACTTCCGAGGATCGCGACCTGTTCACCGCCGCCATCCCTGCCGCCGAGTTCACCTTCTGCCGGCTGACCGCGGCTCCCGAAACCGTACGACAGCGCATCGTCGCCCGACGCGAGGCAGAGGCCGCGACCCGAGGCTCGGAACTGGACGCGCAGACACACGCCGAACTCACGGAGTACGGGCAACGCAGTGCGGAGTTCGCGGAGCTGCTCGAGAGATTCGCCCTGGAAGACTTCACGCTCGCGACCGACACGGTCACACCCCAGATCCTGTCTGCCGAGGCAGTGGATCGCTTCCTCACTGCCTAGCCGTGCGCCCCGATCCGCGAGCAAGCTCAAGGGCAAAGCAGGTCGGCAACCGTCAGCTGAGTTGTTCCAGCTTGTAGTGCAGCCGGACCACGCTTGCCGAATGGAGACGCAGGTCATGATCGGTACGCAGCACGCCCTCCTCATCGACGTGCACGTGAAGGTCTCCCGGAGCGGGACCGCCGCCGCGTAGGTCCGTCCGCGGTCGACGACGAGTACGTACGTGCCGTCGGCACCGAACCGGCCACCCGCCGACCGCGACCACAGCGACCTGTCGTCGGCTACGTCGGGACGCAGGAACACTTGGACGTTCCGCTCTGTAGGGGAAACGAGACATGCACGCTCGGCCGAGCCGCGCCCGGTAGCAGCGTGTGGGTGTAGCAGCCGCTGTAGACGTAGCCGCCCGTTGCACGCAGTTGGCGAAGCCAGCCTGCGGCCCGCTGGTGCCCGGCGGAATCGGTGATCACGGCGAGCCGGCTGGGCCCCGCTGGCGATCTTGTTCGCCTAGTGTGCTCCATCCTCGTGTATGGGCATGCTGGTGCTGTGGCAGACAACCTTCGCAGCATCTTCGACGAGGACGCTGACCTCTACGACCGCTCCCGGCCGGACTACCCGCCCGCACTGTTCGCCGACCTGGTCAACATCACCGGCATCGGCGCAGGCAGCACCGTCGTCGAGATCGGCCCTGGCACCGGGCAAGCCACCCGTGGCCTGCTGGCCACCGGTGCCGCGATCACCGCGGTCGAGATCGGCGCCAATATGGCCAGGCGCCTGCAGACCAACCTGCCTGACGTGAGGGTGGTCAATGCCGCCTTCGAGGACTGGACTCCCCCGGCCGCGGCCGACCTGGTCACCAGCTTCACGGCGTGGCACTGGGTCGACCGCAAGGTTCGCGCCCGACTGGTCCACCAGGTCCTGTGCGCCGGCGGTCATCTCGCCACCGTCACCACCTCCCACGTACGCGGTGGCAGTGTCGAGTTCTTCGACCGAGCTCAGGAGTCATACCTGCGCTGGGATCCGGCCACCGATCCCGACGAGAGACTGCTGCCGCCCGATGACATCCCGCCGACCACTGACGAGATCGACACCTCGGAGCTGTTCGGACCCGGGGTCCGGCGACGCTATGTGCGCGACATCGACTACACCGCGGACACCTATCTCGACGTGCTGCGCACCTACTCCAACCACCGCGCCTGGCCTGAAGACGTACGCAACGGGCTGCTCAGTGAGCTGCGCTCCCTGATCAACGACGACTACGGCGGCGTCATCACCAAGACCTACCTGCACGAACTGCGGATCGCGCCAGCACTGAGCGCGAGCGGCGGAGGCCGCCCGCCGGCGTGCTGAGGAGGAGAGAGGAGAGGCGCTCTTTCCTCTCCGAACGACGACGAAGTAGCCGGGTCTGAGGGCGGTCTCAGCGAGTGCGGGCAACACTGAGCGCGAGCGGCGGAGGCCGCCCGCCGGCGTGCTGAGGAGGAGAGAGGAGAGGCGCTCTTTCCTCTCCGAACGACGACGAAGTAGCCAGGTCTGAGGGCGGTCTCAGCGAGTGCGGGCAACACTGAGCGCGAGCGGCGGAGGCCGCCCGCCGGCGTGCTGAGGAGGAGAGAGGAGAGGCGCTCTTTCCTCTCCGAACGACGACGAAGTAGCCGGGTCTGAGGGCGGTCTCAGCGAGTGCGGGCAGCACCGATCACCCGAGCCTGCTGGAGCCGAGCATCCGATCGACCTCGATGATCAAAGCCACCCGCTTCGGGTTCACCCGCGGCTGCCGATAGCGCTGCGCGTATCGGGCGACGGCGTCGGCGATCACCTCGGGATCGCGGTCGACGCGGACCGGGCCGCTGACCGTCAGCCACCGGGCGCCGTCCACCTGACAGATGGCCGCCACAGCCCCAGGCCGACCAGCATTGCGGGCCTTGACCGAGTCGCCGCTGGTGATCACTCTGGCGATCCTGGTCGCCGGGTCGTAGGTGAATCCGACCGGCACCACGTGCGGTGTCCCATCGGCCCGCAGCGTCGTCAACGTCGCCAGATGTCGCTCGGTCAGGAAGTCGAGCACATCGTCAGGCATCGCATCGAGATCCACGGTCATGGGCGTAGCCTCTCGGGAGTGCAGGAGTGTTTCCGAACGACCCCGCAGCTTTGCACCGCGGCACAGCCGGTCGTTCGGAAACGCGACGAACGAGCGAGACTCGCGGAGCTCCATGACCGCGGAGCGCGCAGCGCGACAGAGATCACGCTCACCCCCGGTCCTCGAGATCGCCCTCGACATCGAGATAGACCTGCTGCAGCGCGGACATCGTCTCCGGATCCGGCTCGGCCCACAGACCTCGCTCCGCTGCCTCCGACAGCTTCTCGATGATCCCGGTCAGCGCCCACGGATTGGCCTGCCGCAAGAAGTCTTGGTTCTGCTTGTCCAGCACATACGAGCTGGCCAACTGCTCATACATCCAGTCGTGCACCACCCCGGCGGTGGCATCGAAGCCGAACAGATAGTCCACCGTCGCAGCCAGCTCGAACGCGCCCTTGTAGCCATGTCGCTGCATCGCCGCGATCCAGCGCGGATTGACCACCCGCGCCCGGAAGACCCGCGCGGTCTCCTCGCTCAGCGTCCGGGTGCGGACCGCATCGGGGGTGGTGGAGTCGCCCACGTACGCCTTCGGCTCGGCGCCGGTCAGTGCCCGGACGGTGGCGATCATGCCGCCGTGGTACTGGAAGTAATCGTCGGAGTCGGCGATGTCGTGCTCGCGGGTGTCGATGTTCTTGGCCGCGACGGAGATCCGCCGGTAGTTGGTCTGCATGTCGTCCCGAGCCGGTACGCCGTCGAGGTCCCGCCCGTACGCGAAACCACCCCACGCCGTGTAGACCTCGGCGATGTCGCTGTCGTCACGCCAGTTGCCGGACTCGACCAGGGGCAGGATGCCGGCCCCGTACGAGCCGGGCTTGGAGCCGAACACTCGCGTGGTGGCGCGGCGCTGGTCACCGTGGCTGGCCAGGTCGGCCCGGGTATGTGCCCGGACATAGTTGTCCTCGTCGGACTCGTCCAGGTCGGCGACCAGTCGCACGGCGTCGTCCAGCATCGCGACGACGTGCGGAAAGGCGTCCCGGAAGAAGCCGGAGATCCGTACGGTGACATCGATCCGCGGCCGACCCAGCTCGGCCAGCGGCACCACCTCGAGATCGACCACCCGGCGCGACATCTCGTCCCAGACGGGAAGCACGCCGAGCAGCGCGAGCACCTCGGCGATGTCGTCGCCGGAGGTACGCATGGCCGACGTGCCCCAGACCGACAGACCGACCGACTGCGGATAGCCGCCGGTCTCGTCCAGATAGCGTTGCAGCAACGAGTCGGCCATCGCCTGGCCCGTCTGGTACGCCAACCGCGACGGGATCGCCTTCGGATCGACGGAATAGAAGTTGCGGCCGGTCGGCAACACATTGACCAGCCCGCGCAACGGCGAACCCGACGGCCCGGCCGGGATGTAGCCGCCGTCCAGAGCGTGCAGCACCGCGTCGATCTCCCCGCTGGTACGCCGCAGCCGCGGCACCACCTCCGTGCACGCGAAGGTCAGCGCCGCACTCACCCCCGCGTTGGGCTCGCCGAGCACCTCCTCGATCACGGTTTCGACGGCCGCGACCTGCCAGTCAGCGGCTGCCAGCCCCTCCACCAGGGACCGCGCCTGCGCCTCGACCTGGTCGACCCGCTCCGTGCCCGACTCCTCGTGATCAAGGCCGAGAGAGACGCGCAGACCCGGCACTCCGTTCACCTGGCCGCCGAACACCTGACCAGCCCGGAGGATGGCGAGCACCAGGTTGACCAGGTCGTCGCCCGCGGGCGCCTGTCCCAGGATGTGCAGACCGTCGCGGATCTGGACGTCCTTGATCTCGCACAGCCAGCCGTCGACGTGCATGACGAACTCGTCGAAGTCGTCGTCCTCCGGCCTGTCCTCCAGACCGAGGTCGAGGTGTAGCTGTGCGGACTGGATGAGGGTCCAGATCTCCCCTTGCAGCGCGGGCGCCTTGGCCGGATCCATCACCGAGACATTGCCGTACTCGTCGAGCAGTTGCTCCAGTCGAGAGATGTCGCCGTACGACTCCGCCCGCGCCATCGGCGGCACCAGGTGGTCGACGATGGTCGCGTGGGCGCGCCGCTTGGCCTGCGTACCCTCACCCGGATCGTTGACCAGGAAGGGATAGATCAGCGGCAACGAGCCGACCGCAGCATCGGTGCCGCAGGCGGCCGACATGCCGAGGGTCTTGCCCGGCAACCATTCCAGGTTGCCGTGCTTGCCGACGTGCACCATCGCGTGCGCGCCGAACTCGCGCTCGATCCAGCGGTAGGTGGCCAGATAGTGGTGGCTCGGCGCCAGATCGGGGTCGTGGTAGATCGCGATCGGGTTCTCCCCGAAGCCGCGCGGCGGCTGGACCACGATCACGATGTTGCCGGCCCGGATCGCGGCGGCGACGATCTCTCCGTCGTTGTTGCGCGAGGTGTCCACAAACAGTTCGCCCGGCGCCGGACCCCAGGCCTCGGTGACCTCCTGAACCAGTTCCTCGGGGAGGTCGGCCAGCCAGCGACGATAGGTCGCGGCCGGGATCCGGATCGGCTGCCCGGACAGCTGCTCGGCGGTCAGCCACTCCGGGTCCTGGCCGCCGGCTTCGATCAACGCATGGATCAGCGCGTTGCCCGCCGTGGTGTCGGGGTGCTCACCCTCGACCTCGGGCAGCTCACCGGTGCCGGGAATCTCACCGGGCGAACCGAGGTCATAGCCCTGGGCACGCATCGCCCGGAGCAGCCGGATCAGCGAGACCGGGGTGTCCAGACCTACGGCGTTGCCGATCCGGGAGTGCTTGGTCGGGTACGCCGACAGCACGATCGCGATCTTGCGTTCGGCAGGCGGGATATGCCGCAACCGAGCATGGTTGACCGCGATCTCGGCCACCCGGCGGCAGCGCTCGGCATCGGGGACATAGTGCGGCAGCCCGTCGGCATCCAGCTCCTTGAAGGAGAAGGGCACCGTGATGATCCGGCCGTCGAACTCCGGCACCGCGACCTGGGTGGCGACATCCAGCGGGGACATGCCGTCGTCCGAGCCGGCCCACCACGTGCGATCGGAGGTCAGGCAGAGTCCTTGCAGCATGGGGATGTCGAGGGCAGCCAGGGCGCGGACGTCCCAGCCCTCGTCTTCCTCACCGGCCGAAGCGGTCGCCGGTCGGGTGCCGCCGGCGGCCAGCACGGTGGTGATCAGCGCGTCCAGGGTGCCGAGGTGAGTGATCAGCGCATTCGGTGCGTCGCGGAGTGAGCTGGCAAAGATCGGCACACCCTGACCGCCGACGGCGTCGATCGCGTCGGCGAGCGCGGTCACGTACGCGGTGTTCCCGGCCGCGTGCTGGGCGCGATAGAAGAGGACACCGATCCGCGGACGGATCGCGCCATCGGGCCGCGGCTCGGGAGTTTCGCGGGGCAACTCGCCCCAGGCTGCCTGCTCTGCCGGCGGCTCGAAGCCGACTCCGGTGAGCAGGACGGTGTCGGACAAGAAAGCATGCAGTTGCGTGAGATTGAGCGGGCCACCCTGGGCCAGATACACGTGGGCTTGCGCCGCGACCCCGATCGGCACCGTGGACAGCTCCATCAATGCGGCGTCCGGGGTCTGTTCGCCGCCGAGCACGACCACCGGTCTGCCGAGCGCCCGGATCTGTGCGAAGTCTCCGCCCAGCGACTGCGGTGAACCGAGAAACCGATAGACGACCAGGTCAGCACCCTCCGCCAGCGCCCGTGAGTCCTCTGCCGCGGTCTTGGCCGGGTTGGCGTACCCGTAGTCAGCGCCGCTGGCGCGCGCCGACAGCAGGTCGGAATCGGAGGTGGAGAGCAAGGCGATCCGGGTCACCGGCGGCATTCTAGGCGGCCGGCTCGAACCGAGCTGACCGTGAACACGACCGAGCGATTGCGCGCTGCGATGAGTACGCTCGGTGCTGGCCAGATATCGATGATCCCGGGGGACTCCGCTCATGACCGTGTTCGAGAGGCTCCGCCCATGACCGCGCCAGGCAGCATGATCGCTGACCGCTACCGGGTGGTGCGTCAACTCGGTGTCGGCGGGATGGGCGTTGTGTGGGAGGCCCACGACGAGCGGCTGAACCGCTCGATCGCTATCAAGCAGTTGCGGACCCAGCACGGCGTGACCGAGGCGGAGACCGAGGTGATCACCCAGCGGGCGATCCGCGAGGCCCGGATCAGCGCTCGCTTGCAGCACCCGTACGCGGTGTCGGTGTTCGATGTCGTCGAGCACGAGGGCAAGCCGTGCATCGTGATGGAACTGGTGCCCTCGATACCGTTGAGTGAGGCGATGCGCGAGCTCGGCTCGCTCGCCCCTCAGGAGGCCGCCCGAGTGGGCGCCCAGGTCGCCTCCGCCTTGGCCGCCGCCCATGCGCTGGGCATCGTGCACCGCGACATCAAGCCCGGCAACATCCTGATCGGCGACGATGGCACCGCACGTATCTGCGACTTCGGCATCTCCCGGGCGTACGGGGATACCACCCTCACCATGACCGGGATGATCACCGGCACGCCGGCCTATCTGGCGCCGGAATCGGCCCGCGGCGAGGAGTCGACCTACGCCTCCGACGTCTTCTCCCTCGGCGCGACGCTGTACGCAGCAGTTGAGGGTGAGCCGCCGTTCGGAAACGACGGCAACGCGATCGCCGTGCTCTACCGGGTGGCCGCCGGCGAGTTGCGGCCACCGGAACAGGCGGGGCCCCTGGCTCCGCTGCTGCTGGCAATGCTGAGCACTGACCCCGCCGGCCGGCCGTCGATGGCCGATGCCGCGGCACAGCTGTCCGCCCTGGCCGACGGTCGCGGCCAGCCGATGCCGCCGATCCCTCCAGTGGGCGCATCGCCGACCCGGGTGATGCCTGCACCACCGCCGGCCGAGCCGACCGTGCCGACAGCAGCCACCGTCGCGCTGCCGCCAGGCCGCTCGACCCCCGATGACCCCTCGTCACCAGCGACGTCGCTGCCGACATCGACGCCGCCGTCATCGACACCTGTCTCTGACCCCGAGCCCACCACGCCGCGTCGCCGCTGGGGTCTGATCGCGATCATCGCGCTGGTCGTGGTGGCCGGGATCATCGCAGCCGCGACACTGCTGCCCAAGTTGGGCCAACCCAGTGCTGAACCCTCTTCGGACGCCCCCGCGACGAGCGTCAGCAGTGCGGCCTCGACCGAGCCGTCGACCACGGCACCTACCCAGAGCGCTGTCAGCACGCCGGCCCAAACCCCGAGTCCGACAGCCACCCCGACGACCTCGGAGATACCCGCGGCCGAGCTGACGAAGGCGGTCACCGACTACTACGCCCTGCTGCCGGACGACACCGACGCTGCCTGGGAGCGGCTCACGCCGGCCTACCAGAGCAAGACCGGTGGCAAGAAGAGCTATGAGGACTTCTGGAAGACCATCGACTCGGTGACGGTGACCTCGGCAAAGGCCACCGGACCCAACAGCGTCGAGGCAGCCATCAGCTACGTCGAGAAGAGCGGCAACAAGAAGTCGAGCGAACGGCGTTCATTCACGCTGGTGGACTCCGATGGGACGCTCAAGATCGACCAGTCCGCCGTGATCGGATAGCCGCCGTCCTCCACCACCGGCCAGGCCCGGTGATATATCAGCCCCGACTTCCATCTTTGCCGCGATCTACCCGCGTAGCAGACGCGGTCGGAGCACGAATCAATCAGCTTGGGCCCGGCACCCATTTCGACGATGAGCGGACGATGAGCGGCTGTTGAGCCGATCGTGAGGCCAACGTGGACCGTTAGGGCAACGGGTAGTTCCCGTGTGTACCAACCAAGGGGGTTCCACCGATGTCCACCGCCGTCGCTACCTATGTACATGCTCGTGATCCGATCTCTCAGGCCGGCGTCGTCGCTCAACTGCGGCAACGGCCGGAGATCACGATCGTCGGCAGCGCGCCCCAGTCCGCGGTAGCGATCCTGATCACCGATTGTGTCGACGAGATCGCTACCCGAGAGCTGCGGGCGATGCACAAGGACGGTCACCCCCGGCTGATGCTGGTGGCGACCACCATCGACGACAACGCTCTCGTCGCCGCGGCAGAGGCCGGCGTCGCGGGACTGCTGCGGCGCAGCGACGCCAGTGCCGACACGATGGTGCGGACCATCATCAAGGTCGCCTCCGGCGATGGTGAGATCCCGCCAGATCTGCTCGGTCGTCTGCTGGAGCAGGTGGGCCGTCTCCAGCGCCAGGTGCTGGCGCCACGCGGGCTCACGTTCACGGGTCTGACGCCGCGGGAGACCGAGGTGCTACGCCTGGTCGCCGACGGCCTCGACACCAGCGAGATCGCCTCTCGGATGTGCTACAGCGAACGCACGGTGAAGAACGTCCTGCACGATCTGACGAGTCGACTGCAACTGAAGAACCGCACCCACGCGGTCGCGTACGCGGTCCGCGAGGGTCTGATCTAGCGCGGTTTGGGACCCACCGCCGCGAACCTGTGGTCCATCGGGCCAGTTGAAAGGTGCCTAGATGTAGCTTCGCCGGCGCGAGACTACATCCACGCACCTTTCAATTCGTGGCCCCCACAGACTCCTGTCTCGACGGCTGACCTCCCAGACGTCTCGTCCAGCCGAGTCCTCCGTCGACGCGGCTCAGGGGTCCAGGGACTCGTACTGTTCTTGGCCCGAGGGAGCGAGGGGATCGGGTACGCCGCCAACCTCACCGGTGGGCAGCGAACCAGCGCCCAGCCCTTGCCCGAGCGGGTCGGCCCCGAGATTCGCGCCGAGCGAGTTGGCACCGACCGTGTCCGCACCGATCCCACCCGAACCGATCCCACCCGAACCATAAAGCGGGTTCACCGCGATGCCCGGGGCACCGGCCGCCATGCCTGGACCAAGGGGATCGCTGCCCAGACTCAGCTCGGCGGAATCGGTGAGGCCGTCCAGATCGCTGTCGGCGAGCAGCGGATCGGTCTTCGAGGTGAAGACCTCGTACGAGTCCGACAAACCGTCCCCATCGGTATCGGCCTTGGTGGCATCGGTTCCAGCCAAGCGTTCGAAGGCGTCGCTCAGTCCGTCATGATCGGTGTCGACATTGGGATTGAGTGCCTGCGCGCCGTTGCCGAGCAACTGCCCACCGTCGATGTCGAACTGGTCTCCGCCCGCCTGGGGAGTTGGCTGCGACGGCACGACGGGTGTGGTCGCCGGCTGGTCCAGCGGACCCCTCGCCTGCTGATACTCCTCCCAGGTCCGGATCGTCTCCGGTCGCGGTTGGTCGTCCTCACGGTTGCCTTTCAGACCGTCGCGACCTGCGTAGTAGCTCTTGACCTGGCCTGCGGCGATGCTCGGCAGACCCTTGGTGCCGATCGCGATGCCATGCCAGTGTTCCCCCCACGGACCCTGGCTCGGCAGCCGCCGCCAACTCGCGAAACCGACCTCGCGCAGCGCCATGCCGATGATGTCCTTCTGCTCGCTGCTGTAGCCGGAGGTCATCATGTCGAAGGCGCCGGGGCCGTCATGGGTGCCGGCCGAGGCAGCAACCCCGTGACAGAAGCACCCTTGCGAAAGCTTGAACTTGCCGATCGAAGGGTCCTTCAGATTCGCCACCCGCTGAGCCTCGGTCAGCATCGAAGCGGTCCGTCGGTCCACGGTCTCGCCGCCGAACTTCACCTTGTCGAGGTCACTGCCTCCAGCAGATTGGGTTGGCACAGCCGGCGGATCCGCCGCCACCGAGGCGCTGCTGACCGGGTCAGTGCCGGCCGGGTCAGTGGCGGCCGGGGCGACTGCGGTGGGGACAACGGGCGTCGATCCGGCAGCAGACCCAGCAGCAGGTAGCCCCGCACCCGGCACCCCACCAACCGGCGGCGTCAAGCCATTCGCCGCCGAGGCCGGCGACGGCACCCCCGGCATGTACGCGCTGGCCGGTGCGATTCCGGTGTCGAGCTGATAGATGTTCAGCCGGCGGGCATTGCCTCGGGCCTCCTTCACGCCCATCAGGTCGCCGAACATGCCCTCCGGCTCCTTGTGCCCCGTGCCGGTGCTGGTGATGTCTTGCGTACCCGTCTGTTGGCCCGTGGTGAAGGAGAAGGAGTCGACCCAACCCCGGCGATTCGTCTTCCCGGACAGCACATAGAGACTGTCACCCACGATGGAGAAACCTTGGCGCGGGCCCTTCGGAGTCACCACCTCCTGGCCGATCTGCTCATGGGTCGCGAGGTCGTACGCGCGATAGCGGTTGCCCTTCCGGATCACCGCGAATCGCTGGGTCGGGTCGATACTGATCTGTCCACGCCAACCGGTGGGTTGCCGGTCCTCGGCGCTGGTCGACGCCCCACCCTGGTACGGGAACGTGACGACCTCGCCGTCATAGGTGGCATACACCGTGTTGCCGACCATGGCGAACGAGGTGGCATGAGCGGCGCCGAACACCTTCATCTGGTCGATCTCGTTGCCGTTGCTGTCGAGCCGGTGGAAGATCTGATACTTGTCGTTCGGGCCCGCCTCGACCAGGAACCACTGGTTGCCGGACTTGACCGCACCCTGCCAGTTGCCGTGGCCGGCGGCATCCAGGGAGGCCACCAGTCGCGGCGCGCCGCCGGTGGCGGTGACCCGACCGCCCTTGAGGTCCGGCACTTGTGTGGTCGGCGGTGGCTGCGGGGCAGGCACGGCCGGACCGGGATCGACCGGTGGCGGCGCGGCCTGAGCGGGCGGCGCCTGGCTCTGAGCCTGCACCTGAGTCAGGTGGCGTTGATAGCCGGCGCCGATCGTCCAGCGCGGCACCTCCGGCCCGTCATCCCCGAGCCGCAGCGGATCGCTCTGCTGACCAATCTCGAACCCGTCAGTCGTCCCGTCCTGATCGGTGTCGACCGAAAGCGGGTCGGTGCCGGAGACGTACGCCTCGAATCCGTCGGCCAGCCCATCCCCGTCGGTGTCAGCCTTGGTGAGGTCGCTGCCGATCAGCCGCTCGAACACGTCGGACAGGCCGTCGCCGTCCGAGTCGCCCGGGCGCGGCTGGTTGCCGATGGGCGCACCCGCCGGGGTCCAGGGCGAAGGCGCCTTGCCGATGCCGGCCCCTTGGTCGATCTCGTACGACCCCACGGGGCCGCCGCTGCTCGCTGTCGCCGGTTCAGTCATCGGCCTGACCTTCTGATCCGATGGACGCGATCAGTGCGAGCACGGACCGGGGCACTGCCGCGCGCACGCCGAGACCTCTCGCGCGCGCTGTCGTAGATCTCGCGAACCGTCAATACGGGCATCGTGCCCTCCGATGTCACTCATCCCGCGCCGACACCGTCACACATTCGACGCCGGTCGGATAATCGTACGACCGCGCCGGGGGCCACCACACTCGAGTCAGGCCAACAATTACCAAGATTTGCGCAATTCAAACCCCGGCAGTGCTATTCAGCGGTCGAACTGTGTGCGGCAACCATGCCTTCCAGGGTACGAACCGCGGCCCTTGCCGCCATCTTGACCTGACGTCCGGACAGCGGGTGCTCGGCCAGTCGCTGCCAGCTGGCCAGCGACGACAGCGCTGCACCTCGGATCTCCGGCGCCGTGGCGCTCTCGGCCAGCCCAAGGCGGATGGCGGGAGCGTGACCGCTGCCGCCCAGTAGCCGATCGAGCTCGACTGCTCGCTCGGGTCGGACCTCGATCTGGCCGCTCCGTAGTGCGCTGAGCAACCGGACCTCCTCGAACTCGTGGGTGCTCGCCGACAGATGCTCGACCGTGGCCAGCAAGGCATCCCCGTCCGTACAACCGCCGTTGCGCAGCACGTCGGTCAGCACCGCGAGCGACGAGCGAGCCTTGAGGATGCGGCTACGCTGCTCGAACTGCCTGGTCAGCACCGCGCGGAGCCGGGTCAGGCCACTGCGGTCGACCAGTTCGGACGAGAGCTCGATGGCCGAGGTGACGAAGCCCGCCCGAATCAGCTCCACCGACAACCGGATCCCGTACAGACCCATCCGGTCCATCAGGTGCTCACGCTCGATCTCGGTGAGCGGCACACCGGTGGAGCGGTGCAGGAAGCGGTCCGCGGTCAGCAACAACTGCTCCACCTCGCCGCGATCCCCTCGGGCCAGGGTGGCCAGCATCGCGTACTCGATCTCACGCAACGTGGTCGCGGCAAAGGCCAGCAGACCGTTCACCGGCACGATCACCGGACACAGCCGGCGCAGCCGAGGATCGGCCTCGTAGCGGCGGGCGATCCGATCCGCGACCTCCATGGCATCCAGCCGGCACGACCCGATCTCGTCGGCTCGGGACAACACACCGACCGAGTTCATCGGCGTGCCATGAGCCAGCTCGTCGTCGTGGAACGACTCCAGGAACCGGACGTCGCTGGCATGCGTGTGCCGCATCAGATAGAGCACCGCGTCGGCGACCGGCGGCCGCCCGTCTTCCGCGGCCAGCACCCGCTGCGTACGAGCTGAGATGTCGGCCGAGATCGAAGCGATCCCGGGGGTGTCCAAGATGGTCAGCGTACGGAGCTTGCTGGTCGGCCAGCTGACCTCGATCCGGTCCACAGCGCTGGCCGGCAACTGGCCCAGATCGACGTCCAGCGCTCCGGAGTCACGCGACCAGGGACGTGGCACGGCGCCGCCGCTCAACGGATAGACCGTCACCTGCGGCGAGTTCCCTTCGCGATACCAGGTGACGATCTTCGTGCACTCGCCCGCATCGGTCGGCGCCAGCTCCTCGCCGAGGATGGCGTTGAACAAGGTTGATTTGCCCGCCTTCACCTTGCCTGCGATGGCCAGCCGGAGCGGCCCTTCGAGCCGTTCACGGGCGTCGGTCAGCCGGGCTCGGGCATCGGCGGTGCGGGCACTCGACACCGCCCGATCGAGCAGCTCGGCGAGGCTGTCCACCAGTGCATCAGCCACGGCTGCCCACCGGCTCCCGTGCGCCGGCGACATCGCGTGCCGCGGCCCGGACCGAGCCCAGTCGGCCCTCGCGATCGGTCAGCTCCCGTTCCCGGGCCGCCAGCTGGGTCTCGTCCAGACCGCGGAGCCGGCGCGCGGCCTCTATCGCCTCGTACGCCGACCGCTCGAGCTGGGCCGCGCGACCCTGAAAGTCGTCTCGGAGGTGCCGCTGCGCGGTGCGTAGGACGTCGCGTGTCTCCTTGTTCAGCGTGAACGCCACCTCATCGATGAACCGCCGCGCCGCCGCCTTGGCCTGCTGCTGCCGATAGGTGCGCTGCCGCTTCTGCTCGTCGCCGATGATCTTCTTGCCGATACCGCCGCCGAGGACGAGCGACACGCCAGCCATCGCCAGGTGGATCACCAGGCCGCCGCCCATCAGGTTCGCGGCGAGGGTGCCGAGCATCATCGGCAGATAGAAGCTGCTACGAGCGGCCACCATCAGCGGCGCCAGCTTGCCGCCCGGCATCGCCAACGAGGACGCCGGGGCGAGAGTGACCGAATCGACATGGGCATGGCCGGCCAGCGGAAGGACCAGTTTGGCGCCCTCCGGCAGCTCGAAATGGAAGGCGACGTCCTGCGCAAGCTGCTCAACGCGTTCGGTCAGCAGATCCCTGTTGGCCACGGTGACGATCGCGATCTGGCGGCGCAGCCACACCTCGGTGTCGGACCAGGTGTCCTTCGGGTCACCGGAGTCGATCACCTCTTCGACGTCGTGGATGACGGTACGCAGCCGAGCCTGCAGATCGTGCTCCACGTCGGCCACCAGGTCCTGGATGCCGTCGGACAATGTCTGCTGCCAGGTCGCGGTCGGGTGGATCAAGCGTTTGGCCTGCTCCTGGACCCGATCCAGTTCCTGCACGACCTGTTCGCTGGACTGCGGCGAGGCGATGACGGCCCGCTCGGCTTGCGATTGCTGCTCCAGCTGGCTGGCAACGAAGTCGACCTCGGCGGCCGCGGTCTTCGCGGCTTGCTCACGGGTCTTGGCCACCACGTCGCGGGCCAGGAAGGTGACCAGCTCACCGAAACCGGACTCCGCGTTGAGCTCGGGGTCACGGGCCGCCCGTAGCCGCAGAAACGATGACACCGCGAACAGCGGCAGATCAAGGCCGGCCTTCTCGAGGTGCTGGCGGTCGAGTTCCATGATCCGGCGCCAGTGCGGATAGAGGTCGGTCTTGGTCACCACCACGGCCGTGGTCGGGCAGCGTTCGACCGCCGTCTTGAGGAACGACAGCTCCGGACCGGTGAGCTCTTGAGCAGCATCGGTGACGAACACGACCCCTTTGGCATGGCGGAGTGCGCCGAGGGTGAGGAAGCCATGCGCCGAGTCCAGCCCGCCGACACCAGGGGTGTCCACCACCGCCAGCCCGCTGCGCAGCATGCGGTGCGGCAGCCCGACCTCGACCACTCGCTCCCGCTCCGGGTCCGACGGATCCGCCTCTTCGGTGACCAGCAGGTCGATCTCGCCGACCGGGCGCTCGCGCTCCTCGATCCGGCTGCCGTCCTCGGATCGGACATAGGTGGTGACCTTGGGCTTGTCCGCGTACCTGACGACGGTCGGCACGGCGGTGACCACATCGGCGTCGACCGGGCAGACCGCGCGCTGCAGCAAGGCGTTGATCATGGTCGACTTGCCGACCTTGAACTGGCCGCAGAAGACCACCTGGATCTGCTCGGCAGCGAGCCGCTTCTTGGTCTCGTCCAGGTGCTGATCGAGGTCGCTACGGCCCTGGCTGGCCGCGATCTCCCGACCTGTGTCGATCGCCGCGATGATCTCCTGCACACTCGAGTTCGGATTGCCGGCTCGTGGTTTCGCGGGCTTGGTCGTTTGCTCGGGAGTCGGCGCGATGGGCGCCGGCTTGGCTGCCAAGCGCGGCGTTGGTGCCGGGATCCGCGGCGGCGCCGGCTCGGGCGCGGGTACCGGTGGAGTCGGCTCGGGCGCCGGCTGGGGATGGGGTGCCGGCTGGGGTTCCGGCTCGGGTTCAGGAAGTGGCGGGGCCGGCTCGGGCTCTGGTTCCGGTGGAACCGGCTCCGGCGCCGGTGGCTCTGGTTCCGGTGGAACTGGCTCGGGCTCGGGTGTCGGCTCGGGCTCGGGCTCCGGTTCGGGTGTCGGCACCGGATTGAGTGCGGCGACCAGATCCGACGAGGTCCGCCGACGGCGAGGGCGCGATTCGCTGACCGGCTCCTCCCACTGCAGGAAGTGATTGCATGCGCTGCAGAACACCGAGTCGGGCTCGTTCTCAGTGCCGCAGTTGGCGCAGGTGATCACGTCCCCATCCTGATGGTCGAACGTCTGGTCGGCCAAACAACTCGTTCGGCCGGCGATCTTGTGCTGGCAGGCTACCGCGTCGGAGTACCAACCCTGATCTGCCCGCGGACCGGACTTCCGGACCGGCTGCTCTCACGAGCGTCCGTGGCCCGCGGGCGCAACACGTACGCATTCCCCGCACGGCCAGCGCTCGTCCGTGGCCCGGCGGCGCAACACGTACGCCGCGACCTCTCTCTTTCCCTACCGACCGGCCGCACGGTTGCGTCGGATTGCCCGTTGGTGCCAAATTCCTTGGCCGGAGAGCGATCCCTCTCGACGGAGCCCACCGGGGTGCTGGACACTCGGTACGTGATCTGCGAGGACTGTGGCGAGTCGAACAAGGCCGGCGCGCAGTTCTGCCTCTTCTGCGGGGCATACCTGGAGTGGCAAGATTCGGACGCCGAGGAGGCCAACGAGGTCACCCAGCAGCTGCCACCGGTGACCAGGACGTCCGCACCGGCGGTACCCCCTGCCGCACCGCCGTCGGCGAGCACGCCGGCACCCGTCGCGGCAGCCGCCCCGGCAGCCCGACCAGCGCCCCCGCCCACACCGGCCCCGACCCAGTCGACTCAGCCGGCGCATCAGCCGACGCCGGTGGACCTCACACCGGACGTGCCCGTGGTCAGCATGGCCAGCGCTGCCCACGGCTGCCCGCGCTGCGGCCGCCCGATCGATCCGAAACGCCGCTTCTGTGCGCACTGTGGGGAGCAGTTCATCAAGCCCGGCGGCGACGCACCGGTGACCCGGCCGACGCAGAGGCGCGATACCTGGTGGTCTCGGCTGTGGGACAGCAAGGACCGAGTGGCACGCCGGGCGTACCGGCGCAGCCTGCCGCCGCTCTACCGCTGGCGTCGCGTGATCATCTCGATCCTGGCGCTGACGTTGATCGGCGGTGGTCTCTACGCCATCGGCCGCTCCCCCAAGGCGTTCTTCGTCGCGCGGTACTACGACCTCCGCAGAGCCATCGTCACCGTGCCCAATGTTCAGGCGGAGATCATCCCGCCCGATGCGTCGGCGGCCGATTCCACACCGGATGCCCTGTTGGACCGCACCGCCAAGTCCTGGAAGATGACGTGGACCCCGACGACCCAGGGGAGCCCGTGCCAGGTGCCACCCACGACGCCGGTGATCAACCTGTCGTTCGCGCCCGCTCGGATCAAACAGATCGAGATCTGGGCGGGCCTGCGCGAGAAGGACCCCAACCGGCTCCTGCAGTACCGCCCGAAGAAGATCTGGGTCGCGTACTCGGATCAGTGCAAGGACATCGAACTCGAGAACGTGGAAAAGCAGACCATCAAGCTGGACACCAAGAGTCAGGTGGAGTCGATCCGAATCTCGGTGCAGACTGCGTACCCCCCGGAGCCACCCGAGGGTGGCCAGGATCTGCTGGCCTTCACCGAGATCACCCTGGAGTCAAGGCCCCCGGTCAACTGACCCTGTTGTCGTCACCCCGGATCTGCTCGGCCGGTCGCGAGCGCGAACGGCGAGCGACAACACGGCTCAGGGATCAAGCTGGATCGAAAGGCAGCCCGGCTGGACCTTCTTGACGGTGGGACATGCGGCTTCGGCCTCGGCTCTGGTGTCAAACGGGCCGATGAAGAGCACCCAATTGGTGGCCTGGAGGTTGAGCGTTATCTGCGGATAGAGATCACTCGACACAATCCCGGCCCGCTTGTCGACAGCCTGCAACTTGGCGAGCCGGTCCGCCGGGTCGAAGATGGACACGTTGGGATCCCAGAAGTCTGCGGCAAACCACTTGCCTTTGAAGTCGGGATTCGCCGTCGTCGCGGCACCGGTCGGGACCTTGCTGGGATTGACCGGCACGTTGCCGGGACCTGTGCTGGTGGCGGAGGTCGGTTCCTGCGACGGCTCGCCACTCTCCGACGGAGAGCCAGGATCCCCGGTCGACGCTGACTCCGAGGGCGACCCGGAGCCGCCATCCGTCGGTGACGGGCTGGCAGCCAACGCGGCCGTCGTCCCGCATTCCTTCTCGGAGAACGGCCCCAGCAATTTGTCCCTTTTTGCCTGCACGGCGTAGCAGACCTCAGTAGCCGGCTTCAACCCCTCGAATGTCAGGGCATTGTCAGTCGCCGTGACGTCCTTCGACCCAGTGCGGCTGCCGTCGGCAAGCACCTCGACCACGGTGTAGGCCGTGACGTCAGGCACCGCAGCCCAACCGACCCGCAATGATTCCGGCCCCAGCGCGTCGACCTTGACCGCCGCGGGCGCGGGAGGCGGACCGAGTTCGGCGAACGTCGACTCCTCGACCAGCGGGTGGGTCAGCAGCCAGGCCACCCCACCACCGATGCCCAGCAAAGCGAGCACAGCGACCATCACGGAGGTCTTGGTGAGGATCGGCTTCTGGTTGAACGCGCCATCGACGGTCGGCCGATCGAGACTCCCTCCGTACGGTGTCGGCGGGGCCTGCGGAGGCGGCGCACCCTGGCGCTCGCCGGCGACCGTGAACGGGATCCGGGTCGCAGTGCCACGCAACGTCGGCGACTTCGTCTTCGCCCAGAGCCGAGCGGTCGCCGTGCCGCCGAGGGGCAACTCGACCACGTCCGGTCGGATCATGAAACCGAGCGCCTGGTCGGCATCAGTGGCGGAGAGCTTCAAGGTCACCGGCGAATTGCCCCAGTTGGTGATCTGAATGACGTGGCGCCCGTTCCACCGGCCGGAGGAATTCACCGGCAGCAGCTTGGCCTGCAGGCCGAAGACCTTGCCGATCTCCAGGTCGCCCTCCGCCACCGCGCTGGCATCGGCGTCCTCGGTCGACCGCACGCGGATCCCGAACGGCCAGGTGCCGCCGGGCGCCCCTGTCCCGCCGGGTGGGCTGAACACAATCACCGCGGTGGCTTCCTGCTGCGGATAGACCGAGACCTCGGGAGGCAGCACATCAGCCCACTGGGAGACTCCCTCGCCCACGACCTCGATCTGATAGCCCTCGACAATCGTGCCGGGATTCCTGACCGTCACAGTCACCGAAGCCTGACCGCCGGGCTCGACCGCCACATGGTCGAGATCGATCGAGACGATGGGGTCGGTCACGCGGTCAGCATAGGGCGAATGAATTGAGTTACGGCAGGGTCTGCTGCCCGATCGGGCAATCGCCGACCAGTTCTCGAGGGCCGGGATCAATTCCGCCGTCGACAGATAGATTCCTGTCATCTAAGTTCTATCCGTGGCGACCAGCGTCGGGCCCGGGACAGGGCGCAGACGTTCTGCGCCATGCCCGGGCTCAGGTCGACGGTTGGGTTCGGGCCGACGAGTGGGTTCAGGTCGGCGAGCGGTACGCCGGGTGCTCGGCGCCCTGTTGGCGCTCATCCTCGCCGGGATCGCCCTCGGCCTGCCGCCGCTGAGCCCGCTCCCGGCGGCCGCTGCCTCACCCTTGGACGTCACACTCACACTGGAGCAGAGTTCCGCCGATAGTGTGATCGGCACCGAGGTCACGCTGACCGCAACGCTCAAGGCACCGGACAACGCCCCGTTGCCAGAGCTTCCGGACGGCTGGTTCATCACCTTCTCGGGCACCCGCAGTGGTGGGTGGTCCAGCGGACCAATCAGGGCCGTCAATGGCGTGGCGACCTACCGGACCGCCAGCCCGGTGGAGGCAAGCGACACGATCACTGCCACCGTGGTCAGTCCGGGTTGCACCGCCGAGGGAATGACCGCCTTCGTCACGCACGAATGGTGGACGTCGGCGATCATTCTGGACGAGGGTGTGCCGGACGCACGCGACACACCAGGCGACGACCCCTTCGAGTTGACTGGTGACGTGCGGCTCGGCAACACGAGGGTGCCGGACGCCACTGTCCGGGTGACGATCGACAGTCTGACCTCGAACGCCGCCACGTCGACCATCGACACCGAGACGGACGCCGACGGCAGGTTCAGCGTCGAATGGGAAGGCGCTGCGCCAGGAATCGAACAGGTCACGGTTACCGCCACCAAGGCCGCCGCCACTAACTCCGGCAATTTCGAGGCCAGCGTAGTGACCAGCCACACGTGGTCCGGAGACGGCGGCGATCCCGCCATCACAGACCTGTGGGTCGTTGCCTTCGACCAGCGGCGCGGCGCTCCGATCAGCGCCTCGGTGGGGTTCGATTCCGACGACTCCGCGGTCCTCTCCGGCCTGGAGTACTGGACAGGCACCGGCTGGGCTGACGCCGACGACAACGACCGGTACGTGTATGCCTCGCCATCGAGCCCAGGCGCGAAGGTCATCGGAGCCCGGTTGGGTTCGGACGGACGGTATGCCGCGAAGACTGTGCACTGGTGGCAGCCGACGATCACCTTCCTAACGCCCGCCAGCGCCTCCCTCGGGAACGAGGAGCATCCGGTCACGGTGATCGTCACCGATGAGGGCTGGCCACTGCCGTACGTCGACCTGGAGTTCCGCGTCAGCGGGCTGGCGGATCCCCTCAACCCTCCGTTCACCGACCAGGATGGCACCACGACGGTGACGATCACCGGCGTGCCGGGGGACAACAAGACGATCGACGTGACCGAGGTCCCACCCCAATCCGGCCCCGAGGTGGAGCTGGCGACGGCCTCCACCACGCACCGCTGGGTGAGTCTGCCGGACGACAGCGGCAACCTGACCTTGTCAACACCCACTTACGAGAGCCGCGTCGGCACTCGGGTTCGGTTCACTGCCCATCTCAGCAACGACAGCGAGGACCCACTACCCAATGTGGATGTCGACTTCTTCCTGAGCGACGAGACCCTCCTGGCCACGGTGTCCACCAATGCCAACGGCGACGCCAGCATCGAGATCTCTCGCACCAGCGAGACCTGGGTCGGGATCAACGCCGGCGCCGTGCTTGGGTGCGACCAACAGTCTGTGGACGCGTGGAACTACCACTACTGGTGGGAGACACAGCTCGACCTGGAGCCCAAGGCCGCAGAGTCCCAGGCGCGAAAGGACGTCACCTTCACTGCTGATGTCGGCCGGACGTACCCCAACGAGGGCGGCGGGATCGATCTGAACGAGCGGATCAGTGCTGAACGCCTCAAGCTGGGTAGCGGTCCGTCCGGCGGCATCCGCGCCGGGGACAAGAAGGTGACAACAGCCAACCTCCCCGAGAATACGATCCCGCTCTCCGATCAACTGGTCAGGTTCACGTTCACGCTGACCGACTCCAAGTGTGAGCTTCCCGTGGTCGTCAAGGAAGCGCGCACCAATGGCGAAGGACGAGCCGAGGTCGAGCTGACCCGAAATGCCACGGGCATCGACAACGTCAAGGCCGAAGAGGTCGGCGTGTTCAAGCCGGCGTCGGACACGACGACGCACAAATGGACCCCGACGCCCCTGTCGATCGCGCTCACTCAGTCCTCGAGTCTCAGCCGTGCCGGCACCTCCGTCACCATGACCGCAACGGTGTACGAGCGCCCGAATGTCCGCGCCGCGGCCGGCACGCCGGTGACTTTCCTCGGCACCACTCCCAGCCGGACCGTCAAGACCAACAAGAACGGTGTCGCCAAGCTGACCTTCACCGGCAGGGGAACCGCGCCTAACATCATCTCGGCGACCACCCCGTACGGCTGCGGTGTGGTGGAATCCCCGGAGATCACGCACCGCTGGTTCGTACCCAAGCTCGTGCTCACGCCGAGCACCGCCACCAGCACCACGGGCAATCAGGCCAGTGTGACGGCCCGCCTCACCCATGACGGGGACGCGGTAGGCGGCCAGGAGATCGAACTGACGATCAATCACTCGGTGTCTGGCCAGCCCACCAGGACGATCACCAAGAAGACCGACGACGCGGCCGGTGAGGCCACCTTCACCTGGACGCGCTCCGTGGCGGGCACCGACGAGCTCACCGCAACCGAACAGGTCGACGTACAACCGCAGCGAGACACGGCTGAGCACATCTGGGAAGCACCACCCGTGACCCCACCGCCGACCGTGATCACCGAGCCACCGGTCACCATCACCGAACCGCCGACCGAGCCGCCGGTCACCGATGAGCCCTCGGAGGAACCGACCGAAGAGCCAACCGACGAGCCGACCGATGAACCCACCGAGGAGCCGACCACCGAACCGACCGAGGAGCCGACTGATGACCTGCCGGCCACCAGCACCATGGTCGACGGACCAGAAGTGGGGCGGCCAGGCGGCGATATCCAGCTGTCCGGCACCGGGTGCAAGCGCGGCGAGCAGGTGACGGTCAACCTCGGCGATCGGGAACTGGGCAAGACCAGGGCTGCCGGCGACGGAAGCTTCTACCTCCGTGCCGCGGTGCCCGATCTGCCGCTCGGTCGCTATGTCATCCACTCCAGCTGCGGCACGACGATCGGTGACCCCAACGTCGACATCACCGCACCTCAGGTGGACAGGGCCGGCGGAGCGCTGGCCACCGCGGGTCTGACCACCGGATCGATCCTGGTGTTCTTCGTGCTGGTCGCCAAGGGGGTCATCTCCTTCCTCCCCCGACGGCCGTACTAACCATTGAGCTGTTGCTAACATCCGGTGACCATCCCAGTCCGCTCCCGCGGCCGCGGTGGCCACGGCCGAACACACAGGTACGGGGGTCCGAATGGGGTACGCACTAGGCATCGACCTGGGTACGACATACACGGCGGCCGCAGTCAGCGACGGTTCGCACGCCGAGGTCATCACCCTGGGAGACCGGTCCCCCCAGGCGCCGTCGGTGATCTATCAGGGGATCGACGGCACCTTCCGCTGCGGTGAGTCGGCGGAGCGCCGGGCAACCACCGAGCCGGAGCGGATCGCCCGCGAGTTCAAGCGGCGGATGGGCGACCAGACCCCGATCTTCGTCGGCGGCACCCCGCTGTCGGCGCACGCCTGCGCCAAGGCCCTGCTCAGCTGGACGATCGAGCAGGTCGTGAACGGCCAGGGCGAGGAGCCGGACCGGGTGATCGTGACTTGCCCCGCCAACTGGGGACCGTATCGCCGGGAGCTGATGAGCCAGGTCACCGCGCTCAACGCCGACTATCCGATCACCGTCTGCACCGAACCCGAGGCGGCCGCGCTGCACTTTGCGTCGACCCGCCGGGTGGCGGAGGGGCAGTCCATCGCGGTGTACGACCTCGGCGGCGGGACCTTCGATGCGGCCGTCCTCCGACGTGGGCCGGGTGGCAGCTTCGAGGTGCTGGGCGCTCCCGACGGCGTGGAGCAGCTCGGTGGTGTCGACTTCGACGAGGCCGTGTTCGAGCGGGTCAGCCGCAGCATCGAGGCGGATGGGCTCGATCCGGACGACCCGGAGACCCTGCTCGGTCTGGCCCAGCTCCGACGGAGCTGTACGGAGGCCAAGGAGGCGCTCTCCAGCGAGACCGAGACGATCGTGCCCATCACCCTGGGCGGTCAGACGACCCGGGTACGGCTGACCCGCGCCGAGTTCAACGAGCTCATCGGCCCGTTGATCGGCGACACCTTGGACGTCCTCGACCGGGTGATCCGCCGATCGGGGGTGGCTACCGACGAGCTCGCGGCCATTGTGCTGGTCGGCGGCTCGTCTCGCGTACCCCTGATCAGCGAGCGGATCACCCAGCGGTTCGGGCGGCCGGCCGTCCTCTCGCCACAGCCCAAGCTCTGTGTCGCGATGGGGGCCGCCTTGCTGGGGGCGAGCCTCGACGCCGGGAGTGCTGGATCCTCGACCGAGGCACCGGCACGTCCGAGCGAGCCCGTGATCCAGACCGCGGCGATGGCACCGACGCCCACCGCCGCGCCGGCCCCCGCCGCGTCCGTTCCCTCTCCGGCCGCTGCCGTGACGCCGTCCGTTGCTCCGACGACTCCTGCTCCGGCACCGACCGCTGCTCCGGCTCCGACTAGTGCCGAATCATCTGTGCCAGCCGTGCCAGTCGCGGCACCCGTCACGCCGACACCCTCACCGGTGCCCCCCGCGGCGGTGACCCCGCCGCCACCCGAAGCTCCGGCGCCTGCGGCGGCCTCCGGTGCAGCACCTCCGGCAGCACGCTCCCGCGGTGGCGTACCGGTCTATCGGCTGATCTCGGCAGTGTGCGCCGTCGGGGCGATCCTGCTGATGCTGTTCGGTGCGACCGCGGACAAGTCGGGGATGACCTGGAACGACGACTTCAAGGTATCCGCGGCTGGGCTCCCGAAGGATGCCGCACTGACGCCGACCATCTTCGGAATCTCGCTGATGCGGCCGCCGGAGCCGATCAAGGCGAAGGCCTTCGACCTGCACAGTCGGAGTGTCTTCCTGGCCGGTCCCACGCGAGCCGAGATCACCAGTGCCGCAGGTCCCCGCGAAGTCGTCCTCTCTGCCGCCGAACGCTGGAGTCCCCGACGGTGGCTCAGCATTCCGTTCGGCGCGCTCGCGTTGACCGCGCTGTTCTCGATCGCCTACATGGAGTCGATCCTGCGCCCGATCCGGCGCCGCCGGATCCGCGCCAAGTCCGGTGATGTGATCGGCCTGATCGGCTCCGGGATCGCGCTCGGGATCGCCGGCGTGCTGGCCACCTGGGTGATCGGCGATCGCCTGCCACAGGTCCCGACCGCACTCGGCATCATCGTCCTGGTCTGCGCGGCAGTCGGCCTGCTGGCCTTCGTCTGGCCACCCCGAGAACGCCCCAGCCCAACCCGCTGACCCGTGCGCCGGCGCCGCCGTCTCGCACTGCGCACCATTTCCTGCGACTGCGCACCAGGTACGCGAGGTGCGAGGTTGACCCAGTTGGTGCGAAGTGGGGATTGGGGTGGTGTGACCTGCGGTCGCCGGTCCGGCTGGCGCCGCCGGGCCAGAGATGTACGCGGCTCTCGGAATGCTGAGTCGTTTCGCACCGCCGGGCCAACGACGACCACCACTTGCGCGTGCACGGCGCACGTTTCGCGCCGCCGGGCCACGGACGATCGTTGACCCGGGCGCACACGACGTACCTCTCACGCCACCGGGCCACGGACGGCCGCTGGCCGGGCGGGTACGGCGTACGTTTTGCGCCGCCGGGCCACGGACGATCGCTGACCGGGCGTACGCGGCGTACGTCTCGCACCACCGGGCCACAAACGACCACCATTTACGCGTGCGCGGCGTACGTCTCGCGCCACCGGGCCACAGATCAGCGCCGGAGCGGTGACTTCTGGCTCTGTCGGGTGGGATCGCTGATCGAGAAGGAGGCAAGGCACCTGTTCACGGCCGAAACAGGTGCCAAACCTCCTTCTCGCGAGGACCGGCGCCGAGCGGACAGGCCGAGAGGGACTGGCCTGCACCCGCCTTTACCGCCGACCGCCTTAGATCCCGCATCGACTTCGCACCATTTGCTGTCACCGCGCACCACGTGTACCCGGTGCGCAGTCGCATCAGTTGGTGCGAAGTCGAGAACCGACCACCCGAATATGGTGCGGGCCACCCGAAATGGTGCGAAGTCGAGGACGTGATCCGATCAGTTGCCTTGCTGCTGTTCGAACAGCTCCGACAGCTCAGCCTTCTCCTCGTCCGACTCCCCATCAGGAGAGTCCGAGTCATCCTCGGAGGGCTGCTCATCGCCTGAGCCAAGCGGCAGGAAGTAGCCGAGCAGGAAGGCCCCGCCGCCGAACAGCAGCAGGATCGGCAGCCACCACCAGGCATTCGGCACCAGGAGCCGGAGCGCCGACAGGGTGAAGGTCAGCACCACACCGATCCCGAGCCCGGAGGGCAGGAATCGCAATCCTCGCTGCCAGCGGTTGGTCGGCAGCTGTCGGCGGCGGATGGCGAGCAGCAGACCGGCCAGCACGACCGCCGTGATCCCCGCCATGGCCAGGCCGAAGGCTCCGTAGATCGACACCGCCGAGCCGCGGACGTCTACCGGAAAGCTCTTCTCGGCGACCGTCTTGCGATCCGGTCCGATCAAGACAGCCGAGGTCGGCAACAGCCCGGTCGCCTGGCGGCTGAGATCGCTGATGTCAATGTCGAAGCGGCGCTGAGTCTGCTGACCAGCGGGTACGACGATGTCGAGACGGGTCGTGTAGCTGAAGAAGGTCATCCCGATCACCTGACCTTCAATCCGGACACTGCGGATCTTCAACTCCTCCGCGCCCCCATTGGTCAGGTCAAGCTGCACTCGCGCCGAATCGGAGCTGCCGAGCTGCAGTGGATCGGTACGAGTCACGGTCTCGAGGTTGCGCCCGTCGATGCTGATCGACCATTCCAGTCCCGGCGGCTCCTCGGCACTGGCCGGCAGCGCCGGCAGCACGACGAAGGCTGCCACCATGAGCACGGCCAGCAGTCGGCCCAGCCAGCGTGGCAGAGCGCGCGGAGCGCGACCATTTGACCCGGTCATGGGCGGAGCCTCTCGGGAGTGCAGGAGCGATTCCGGGCGACACGTTCTTCGTCGCACGGAATCGCGACGAACGAGCGAGACTTCGCGGAGCTCAGGACCGCGGAGCGCGGAGCGCGACCATTTGACCCGGCCATGGGCGAAATCTAAACCCGTACGATCCGCCTCAGCACTCGGGTGCCCGATGAGGCAGACATCTGTGCCCAGAGATCGGATCAACGGCCCTGCCATCGACCGGCCACGACCGGGCATGCTGCTGGGGTGATCCACGAGGTGGACTCTGCGTTGCGCACCCTGATCGAGCGAGAAGCCGACGGCATGCGGGACGTCGAGATCGTGTTCGAAGCCCCGACCCGGGAGTGGGCGGGACGTCGCAACTCGCCCACCATCGATGTCTATCTCTACGACATCCGCGAGGACCTGCGCCGCCGCGAGCGGGGCATGCACCAGGTGTATGAGAACAACGTCGTCGTCTCCAGGCATCTGCCGCCGCGCCACTTCAAACTCTCCTATCTGGTCACCGCCTGGACGCAGCGACCCGAGGACGAGCACCGGCTGCTGTCATCCCTACTGACCTGCTTCGTGCGGTACGAGGCGCTGCCGAGAGATGTGTTGACCGGACCGTTGACCGAGCTCGGGCTGCCGATCCCGATCACCATCGCGCTGCCGCCGCCGGAGGACCGTGCCTTTGCCGACGTCTGGTCCGCGCTGGGTGGGGAACTGAAACCATCCTTGGACCTGGTCGTGACCACGCCGATGGACAGCGGTCAGCGGCCCCATGTCGGGCCACCTGTCCAGAAGCCGATGGAGATCACCATGGGCGGCGTGGCCGGCTGGCCGGGGACAGAGACCAAGACGTCCCCGGCCGATCGCTCCGACGCCACGGCATCCGAAGGCGACGCCAAGAGCGACTCCGACGCGCAATCAACGGCCAGCACGTCTGCTGGCAGCACACCCGCCAAGACCGGTGGACGCCCCGGTCCGCGCGTGGCGATGGCGCGCAAACGGCCGCCCAAGAAGGCCACGTGACCACACCCGACCTCGCCTACCTGCTCGGCAGAGCCCAACTGGTGGAAGCGCGCGTACGGGAGCTGGTTGCGCTGCGGCGCGCCGACGACCCTGCGCCGGACGATCCGTTTCGCGGCCTCTACGTCAGTGAGGAGACCGTCACTCGGTTGCTGGCGGCCGAGCAGCCGGTCGATCAGTCATCCGACCGCGAGGCCCGGGCCGCCCTGGAAGCCGACGCCGACGCGGTGGAAGCCGGCGGCCGTCCGCTGCGACTGCGCCGGCTCGCCCGAATGGCTGGGCTGAGCGAGGTCGACGTCGAACTGCTGATGATCGCGCTGCTGCCTGATCTGGACAGCCGGTTCGAGCGCCTGTACGGATATCTCAACGATGATGTCAGTCGACGGCGTGCCTCTGTCGGGCTGGCGCTCCAGCTCGCCGGGGAGTCCGCGATGACGGCCACCGCCCGAGCCAGGCTGGAGCCGAGCAGACCGCTGATCCGGCGCGGCCTGATCGTGGTCGAGGAGCCTGACCGACCGTTCCTGACTCGTGGGCTCCGGGTGCCTGATCGAGTCAGCGCTCATCTGCTCGGCGACGATGCACCGGCCGCGGGACTGGCCGGGCTGATCGACGAGGTCGCCCCCTATCGGGCGCCGGTCGCGGACCAGCTCGGCCGGGCGCTGGCCGCCGGAGTACGGCTGGTCCATCTGCGTGAGCAGGTCGTCGGCACCGGCTCGGCGGTCGCGGTGGCGGCGCTGACAGCCGCCGGGATGGGCTCGTTGACCCTTGATCTGCGCCGATTGGCCGGTGCTTCCGCTGCTGAAGCGGCGACTCTGGCGGAACTGGCCATCCGTGAGGCGTTGCTGCTCGGCGCCGGGCTGGTGGCCGACCCGGTGGAGGCGCTCGCCGAGGCCGGGCAGGAGCCGTTGCGCCGACTGACCGAGACCGACCTTCCGGTGCTGCTGATCGGCTCGACCACCTGGGACCCGCAGTGGTCAAACGAAAGCCCGCTGCTGGCCGAGGCACCGGTGCTCGGGGGCCGGGATCGGCTGGTGCTGTGGGAGCGCGAGCTCGGCGAGCACGATCCTGCCCTTGACCCGGCGTCGTTGGCGGTACATCTGGCGCTCGGTCCCGGACAGGTCCAGAAGGCGGTCCGGGCGGCGGAAGCATCGGCTCGGATGAACGGTGGGCCGGTCTCGGCGGAGGACTTGCGCCGCGGCGTACGCGCTCAGAACGCAGCCGGGCTGGAGCGGTTGGCTCGACGGATCGAACCCGAGGTGACCTGGGACGACCTTGTGTTGGCACCCACCGTGCTGCGCGGGCTGAAAGAGGTCGCAGCCAGGGCTCGGCATCGAGACACCGTGCTCACCGACTGGCGGATGCGCCGCGGCGGCGGTCGGGGGCATGGGGTGACTGCGCTGTTCGCCGGCGACTCCGGCACCGGCAAGACGATGTCGGCCGAGGTGATCGCCTCCGATCTGGGACTGGATCTCTACACCGTCAATCTCGCCACCGTGGTGGACAAGTACATCGGGGAGACCGAGAAGAACCTGGAGCGCATCTTCGCCGAGGCCGGCGGGGTGAATGCGGTGCTGTTCTTCGACGAGGCGGATGCGATCTTCGGCAAGCGCAGCGACGTACGCGACGCTCACGATCGGTACGCCAACATCGAGAGCGCCTATCTGCTGCAGCGGTTGGAGACCTTCGACGGGTTGGCGGTGCTGGCCACCAACCTGCGAGCGAACATCGACGAGGCGTTCACCCGACGGCTGGACGCGATCCTCGATTTCCCCGAGCCCACCGAAGAGCTTCGTCGGTCGCTCTGGCAACGGTGTCTGGCGCCCCCGCTCCCCCTCGCCGACGACATCGACTACGACTTCTTGGCGGCGTCCTTCGACTTCGCCGGCGGTAGCATCCGCTCCGCCTCGACCTCGGCTGCGTACCTTGCTGCGGCTGAGGGCGTACCGGTGGGGATGCGGCAGTTGGTCGCCGCCGTCGAGCAGGAATACCGCAAGCTCGGACGCCTCGTGTTGGAGCGCGAATTCGGCCGCTACTTCTCGATGATCGCCTGACCCCTGGCCAGCTTCTCGCGGTCCCGCCGGTTTGAGAGGTGCCTGGATGTAGCTTCGTTTGCCTGAAGCTACATCTGCGCACCTTTCAAACCCACCGTCGCAGTGGCGTCGGTGGCTGGCCTGGGGTCGCCCTCAACCGCGTGGCCCGACAAGTTCCGGTTCTCCGCGCTCAGGACGCAAGCTGCCCTCTGACGCATCGATCACTGCCCGATCGCGCCGCCTCGGGGACCTGTTCGCGGGGCTTGTTTCGTGCCACAGTAGATGGGTCGCTGACTCGCGGAGGTTTGGCCATGCACGAGCATCATTACGACGAGCGCATCGAGACGATGCGGCCGCCTGCGTCACGAATCGACAGCACCGAGAGCCGTACGCATGCGCCCAGAGCGGCCGCCGCGGGGCGTACCGACGCGCTGACCGCCGATGACGTGCTGGGACTGCAGCGCAGCGTCGGGAACGCGGGCGTCGCGCAGCTGCTGGAGGACGAGCGTTCTCCGGTGCACGACGTCATCTCCTCCGGCGGCCGACCGCTGGACTCCGGTGTACGGGGCGAGATGGAGGCCCGGATGGGCCACGACTTCTCCGACGTACGCGTGCACGACGACTCCGCCGCAGCGGCATCGGCGCAGGCGGTCAATGCCCATGCCTACACGGTCGGCTCGAACATCGTCTTCCAGCGCGACCAGTACGACCCGTCGTCGACCGCCGGCAAGACAACCCTGGCGCATGAGCTCACCCATGTGGTGCAGCAGCGCAGTGGACCCGTGGACGGTACGTCGGCGCCGGGCGGGATCAAGGTCAGCGACCCGTCGGACCGGTTCGAGCGCGAGGCTTCCGCCAATGCCGACCGGGTGATGTCAGGTCCTGCTCCCGTACAGACCCTGAGCAAGAGCGGACCCGCTGTCCAACGTGAGGCCGAGGAGGAAGAACTCCAGGGTCTCTTCGTGCAACGGCATGCCGGCCATGACCACGACGAAGACTCCGTGCAGGGGATGTTCGTGCAACGCGAGGGCGAGGCCCCCGAAGAGGAGGCCGAGGAACCCGTCCAAGGACTCTTCGTGCAGCGTGACGGCGAAGAAGCCGAAATGGAGGGCGAGGAGTAGTCGCCGGCACCGCCGGTCGTCGGCCGACGGCCACCACGGCTGCTGACAGGTGCCCGTAGCTCTCGGCCACTGCTTCGTCGACCGGCAGCGCATCGAATCGCCGCTGCAAGACCGGCAACCGCCGCACTCGCTCCGCTCGGGCACGAGGCTCATTGGCCACCAGCACACCGAAATGCAACTCTGCCAGCGTGATCGAACTGATGGCCAGTCCCCCATCGATCCGCCGCTTTCCCTTTCGGGCAGATCTTGTTGCCCCGGGTCAGGTCCGACGGGACGTATCTCTAGCCCTCTTCGGGCGGCACTCTGAGGTACGCCACGTCCATCACCCGAGGAGCCAGCATGCCGTCGTATCAGTCACCCGGGGTCTATGTCGAGGAGGTCGCATCCGGAGCCGCTCCACTTGAGGGCGCCGGGACTGCGATCGCCGCCTTCATTGGCCTCGCCGAGGAAGGCCCGTTCAACACTCCCACCCTGGTGAGCAATTGGACGCAGTTCACCACGACCTTCGGCGGCATCGTCGCCGGGTCCTACCTGGGCCAATCGGTCTACTCCTACTTCCAGAACGGCGGCGGCAACTGCTACGTCGTCCGGATCGGCCAGAGCGAGAACTCCGGCGGTGCCGGACGCGGTGGTGGCCAGCGCAAGGAGTTGACTCCCGGGACATCGGCCCAGATCGGCCGGCTCAAGGTCACCGCATTGGACCCAGCCATCGCACCGGGTGACATCACCGTCGAGGTCACCGATCCGGGTGGCGAGAATCCCGGCGACGACATGTTCCGTCTGGTCGTCAAGGTGCGCGGCGAGCAGGTCGAGGAGTTCGACCGGGCCAACTTCACCCGGGGCAAGCAGAACGTGGTGACCATGGTCAACGCGGCCTCGAAGGTCATCAAGGTCGAGGACACCGGCAGCGGTACCGTCGCGCGGCCGGCCAGCGGCAGCACCACCCTGGTCGCACCGCCGCCACCGGAAGCCGTCCCAGCGCGGCTGAGCGCCGACGACTATGTCGGCGACGTCGCCGATCGCACCGGTTTCGGCGGCCTGGAGGCCATCGAGGACATCACCATGCTCTGCGTCCCGGACTTGATGAGCGCCTACCAGCAGGGTGCGATCGACCTCGAACAGGTGCAAGCCGTACAGACGGCGATGATCGCCCACTGCGAGCTGATGGGCGATCGCGTCGCGATCCTCGATCCGCCGCCGGGCATGAACGCCCAGCAGATCAAGGAGTGGCGGGTCGACAAGGCGCGTTACGACTCGATGTACGCCACGCTCTACTGGCCGTGGGTCAAGACCATGAATCCAGCCACCGGACAGCTCGGCTTCATGCCCCCGTCGGGGCACATCGCCGGCATCTGGGGCCGCAACGACGCGACCCGCGGTGTCCACAAGGCACCCGCGAACGAGGTCGTCCGCGGCGCCATCGACCTCGAGATCAACATCACCCGAAACGAGCACGACCTGCTCAACCCGCAAGGGATCAACGTCATCCGCGCGTTCCCCGGTCGCGGGATCCGGGTCTGGGGCGCCCGTACCCTCTCCTCCGATCCGGCCTGGCGCTACCTGAACGTCCGGCGGCTGTTCAACTATCTCGAGAAGACGATCCTGAACGGCACCAACTGGGTCGTGTTCGAGCCCAACGACCAAGCCCTGTGGGCGAGGATCCGCCGTACGATCGCCGCGTTCCTGGTGATGGAGTGGCGGGCCGGCGCGCTCTTCGGCGCCACGCCGAACGAGGCCTTCTACGTCAAGTGCGACAGCGAGACCAATCCGGCCGAGGGCATCGACGCGGGTCAGGTCGTCTGCGAGATCGGGGTCGCCCCGGTGAAACCGGCCGAGTTCGTGATCTTCCGACTCGCCCAGTTCTCCGGCGGCACCAGCCTGGTCGCCGAGTAGCCACTCGCACTCACTCATAGGGCCCACCGCCCTCCCCCCAGTACTGAGCACGGAAAGGAACAACTCAGATGGCACTTCCAGATGGCGACAGTTCGGTCGGCCACTCGTTCGGACTCGAGTTCGACGGCGTCACGATCAAGAGCATCACCGAGGTCTCCGGGCTGAAGCTCGAGCAGGACGTCGTGGAGTTCAAGGAGAACACCCCGGACGGCAAGTTCACGATCAAGCGACTGCCCGGTCGGCCGAAGGCACCAGATATCACGCTGACCCGTGGTCTGACCGCCGACAACAGCTTCGAGACCTGGATCCAGAACAGCCGGTTCGGCAAAATGGTCGACTCCCGCAAGGGCGGCTCGATCATCATCTTCGACTATGAGGGTCAAGAGGTGAAGCGCTACAAGCTGACGAACGCCTGGCCGAAGAGCCTGGAGATCGGCAGCCTGAAGGCCGGCGACACCTCCTATCTGACGGAGAAGCTGACCCTCACCTGCGAAGCGATCGAAGTGGGCTGATGGCCATGCGTCGCGGGACCGTGATCATCCCCGAGCCCAAGCAGGCGCCGGTTGGCTCGTCAGCCGGCTCAGACGAGACGAGATCCTCAGATCAGGGACAACGTCTGGTCACCGAGTTCAGCTTCTTGCTGCCTCGGGGCTATGTGGATGGCTCGGGCAGGGTGCATCGCGACGGCGTGATGCGGTTGGCCACGGCCCGCGACGAACTGATTCCCTTGCGCGACGATCGGGTCCGCGAGAACCCCGCGTACCTGACGGTGGTGCTGCTCGCTCGGGTGATCGAGCGGATCGGCGGCATCGAGGACATCCACGCCGGCATCATCGAGAATCTGTTCGCCACCGATCTGGCGTTCCTGCAGGATCTCTATCGCCGGGTGAACACCGAGGGACATACCCGGGCAACGGTGACCTGCCCGTCGTGCGAGCACCACTTCGCGGTCGACGTCTCCGGAGGGCGCCTGGGGGAATCCTGACGTACGCGACCGACCGGCTCTACGCCGAGATCGCGTACGTCGCCTACTACCTGCACTGGTCCCACGAGGCGATCCTCGACCTGGAGCATGCGGAGCGTCAGCGGTTCGTCCGTGAGATCGGTGCCCTCAACACCCGCATTTCGGGGGAGTAGGAGTGGTGAGCATGCGATGGCCGTGGGAGCGAGGAGCCTTCGGGTGGCCTCGCCGGGCCAAGGCTGCGGAGTCCGACGGCGGTGATGCCGGGACTCCGCAGCCGTCTGCTGCTGCTCAGCCGAGCCCGATCACCTCCCCGACCGGGCCCCTCTCGGATGCCTGGACCCGGTTGCCGCCGGTGCAGCGGAGCATCGCCGACTCCACCTCGGTGGCTCCACCGGCGGCCTTCCGTGCATCGCTTGCCTCATATCAGAATCCGAGTCTCCTCGCCCCGCTGGGGCATGCCGTTGACCCGGACGGGCCGAGTGGCGTCATCGGCGGCTTGACCTCACCGGCCGGTCAGCCGATTCCGTACGCGGACGCAGTGGAACTGCGGGTGCCGGACCGCCCGGTGAAGAACCAGGCGTCCGCCGTGCAGCGCCAGATCATGACCCTGCAGCCAGTAGAGATCCCGCAATCCGTGGAGACACCGCAGTCGGTGGAGACACCGCGGTCGGTGGAGACACCGGGTATGGAGGCACCGCCGAGCGCCGAACTGGCTGAGCCTTCCGTCTCCCGATCCCACTCTCCCGCAGCGCCGTCCTCGTTGCCCGGATCAGTTCCGTCACCAGAACCGGCGGCCGCCCTTCAGCGCCAGGTCGAGCCCACCGCGGAGACGGCGTCGCTGCTACCGGACCGGCCACTGGTCGAGTCCACGCCTGCGGATATGACCAGCTCACTTGCCGATGGTCCCGCCACGTCCCATGACGAGGGACGGCCCACCCCTGCTGCGAGCGGGCCATCCACCGAGCTGCCGTTGACCGTACCCACCACTCAGCCCAAGCAAGACATGTCCGGGCCCAGCCTGCAACGCCGCACGATCGATGCTCCGGCGCCGTCATCGGTCCCGCCATCGGCGGTGGCCCCGACTGCACCATCGGTCGTGTCCCCGCCTGCACCATCGGCGGTGCCGCCGCCAGCATCGGTCGTGCCCTCGGCTGCACCATCAGTGGTGCCGGCGGTCGAGCCTTCGGCCGTCCCGATCGAGGCCCCATCGCCGACTCCCGCGGACTCTCCCAGCTCGGGTACGCCGGTCAGCGCAACGTCCGCGGTCGAGGTGACTGTCGCCCGGACACTGGCCGATCCCGCCGGCACCTCGGGCGCCTCGGGCATCACACCGGTGAGCATCCCGGCGCAGTCGACCCCTGATTCGGCGCTCGCCGTACCCGAGCCTCCGACGCGATCGGTCGACCCTGAGCTGGTCGTGGCCCGGACCGCGATCCCCGGCGATTCGACCGCCTCCGCGCTGGGCAGTCGAACGGCCGGCGGACTCGGCGCTCAGACATTCAGCGAGCCGGCCGGCCCGGCCGCCACACAGCCGGCCGACGGCACTGCATCGGCAGGCCCGGTCATAGCAGCGGAACCAGACTCACCGCTGGCGCCAGAGACACCGGCCACGTCAGGCACTCCGCTGGGATCGGACACAGCAGCGGCGCCAGGCATCCCAGCAACGCCAGAGATCGACGTACGCGCTGGCGAGCGGGACATCGATCCCCCCGCGGTGCAGACCCTCACCAGCAGTGACGCCTCCGTACCAGCGCCCAGCCAGAACGAGTCATCCACCGAGACGGCCGGACTGCTCGCTGAGCGGCCCGGGCTCGTCGACACCTCTGCTCACGATGCCCTGGCCCACGATGCCCTGGCCCACGGCGGAGCCTCTGGACCCGATGCCGCCAGAGCCGACATCGCCAGCCCCACCATCCGCGAATCGCCGGGCGAGCTGCCGCCGCTGACGGTGCCGACCGCGCCCACAGCCCAACCGGAATCCGCCCGGCCCACGCTGCAACGTCATACGCTTGACGCACCCGCGGGTCCGGTCGCCCCAACACCGGGGGCTTCGGCAGTTGCTGACTCCTTCCCAGCAGCCGCATCGGGCGATCCGATGCCGTCCACCCCAACTGCAACCGATGCGGGGACGTCGACCCCGACCGCAACTGCTCCGGCTTCGCTGACTCCGACGTCCACCACCGAGTCGGCCGCAACGGGCTGGGCAGCCCCGGCCGGCCTGACCGCCCCGGCCGGTGCTTTCGTAGCGAACGTTGAACCACCGGCAGCCCCGCCCGCGGCTGAGTTGACCGTGGCCCGGATCCCCAGCACCTCAGTGCCCTCCGCATCGGCGACGGATGCCGGGCTGAGCGTCGTTCAGACCCTTCGCACCGGCGAGTCCTCGACGGCCGAGTCCTCGACGGCGATGACCACAGCCGCAGCGTCGTCCGTCTCCGACTCCCTGTCCAGCGGCTTGCAGCCCACCGATTCCCCGGCCGCCGACTCGCTGCCTACCAACTCGCTGCCGGTCGAGCCGGTGTCAACCGGGTCCGCATCGGCCGAGTCTCCGTCGACCGACGCTGCTTCCCCGTCCGTCGAGACTCGGCCGGCTGACTCTCCAGCGGCCGCAGCTGGCGACGTACCGCAGCACGAACCCGAGCCAAGCCTTCCGACGGCCTCCCTGCTGGCGGACCGGCCGCCGCTGATCGAGCGCGCGACAGCCGACTCGGGCCACGACACAAACTCGGGCCAAGCAGCCCAGTCCGCGGGCAGCGAGCCATCCGCGCAGCTCCTGCCACTGACCGTGCCGACCACCCCGGCAGCGCCGCCGGAATCAGACCGGCCCACGCTGCAGCGTCACACCATCAGCGAGTCCGCCCCCGGATCGGCGGCTCAATCAGCCGTGCCTGCGAGCCCGCCGGTCTCGATCCCCATTCCGTCAGCCCCAACGGCATCGGGCACCCAGACGATGCCCACCGTCCAGACGTCCTCGGCAACAACCTCCTCCGCCCTTTCCTCGCTGTCCACGACCTCGCCGCTGAGCGTCTCGACGCCCACTGCCACGACTCCCACCGGCGCAGCTCCCGATAGCGCAACTCCTGCCGACAGCGAGTACCCGCCGCTGATCGCCCGCCCGGTGCAGCGACGGATGGCCGGCGAATCGGCATCCCAGGGATCGTCCGGCCCCTCGGCTGAGGGCTCCACCGGATCGTCCGAGGGCCACGCAGGGTCGTTTGAGGGCTACGCGGGGGCTCCCGAGAGCCATACCGGGAGCCCAGCAACGGAGCTGGCGCAGGCGCCGTTGAGTGGCTTCTCGGCCGCCATCTCCGCGCTCCAGACCAATGATCCGCTGTTCACGGCCGCCGGCCAGCCGGCCGTGTCCGAGGGCGCCGCCGGCCCCACCGCCGATCTGGTCGTCAGCCGTGATATCGCCGGCAGCCTAGATCCGGCCGGCGACCTTGGACCCGCGGCCGGCCATGGACCCGTCTTCAGTTCGGCACCCGATGCCAGTTCAGATGTCGCCGTTGCCGTTGACCCACCGGTCCGCTCGGACGCGGCGGCCGGTGCTGGCCGGACGGCCGGTCCGGAGTTGGTCGTGGCACGTCACCTGGCCCCCGATGATCACGGTGTGCTGCCGCCCGCGGCAACCCGGCTGATGTCGACGTATCCCGCCACGTCGACGTCTTCGGCTGGGCCGTTGTCCCTGCCCGTCCAGCGCAGTCTGCTCGCACTCCGCCCCAGCCCCTTGTCACCGGCGCCAGCGGTGCCCATCGGCCCGGCGGCACCATCGCAGCCGGCCAGCGTGCAGCGAATCCACTATCGCGATGTCCGGGATCCGGTGCCCTCGAACCCCGGCAGCCCGGACGCCACCAACGGCTCAGCAGCCGCCGGTGCCGCCTTCGGGAGCAGCATGCCTGGCGGGAACGGCTTTGACAGCAGCGCACCGGGCGGGAGCACCATGCCCGCCGCACCAGCGTCAGCCGCTTGGTCACCGGTCTCCTCGCCGACCCCGGTGTCTTCGCCCTCGCTGTCCGTGCCGTCGGCCGGTCCGATCTCGACCAACTCACCGGCCACGCAGCGGCTCAGTCAGGAAACCTCGGGCTACGAGACCGCCCAGCCAGCCGTCCAGCGCGCTTCGGCCCAGACCGCATCAGTCCAGCCGCTGTCGATGCAGGCGATGCCGATGCAGCCGATATCGATGCAGGCTGGATCAACGCAGGCTCCGGCGATGCAACAACAGTTCGATCCGCCGGTCGCGGTGTCTCGATCCAGCTCAACCTCCCCGGCTCAATCCATATCCTCCAGCCACGCAGCCGACGCACCAGCAATGGCGGTCTCCAGCCGTACGGTCGGGCTCGCGGAGCTGTTCTCGATGGCAGCGGCCCAGTCGTCCGCAGACGGCGCCACAGTCCAGCGGCTGGGCGCCGCTCCCGATGCTTCCCCAAGCGCACCACCGACCGAGACCGTCGTCCAGACCACGCTGCCCCCGGACGCCGCGGCGCCGGCAGCCGCCCCGACGCCCGATGCCGCGGCGGCCACGCCGACGGCCGAGCAACTGGAAGAGATGGCCCGCCGCCTCTACGAGCCGATGGCGTCTCGTATCCGCGCCGAGCTCTGGCAGGACCGGGAACGCGCCGGCCTGCTCACCGACCTGAGACCCTGACCATCCCCGGAGGAGGACGACCATGGCTGCAGCGCAAGGCAGCACCGGTGCGCAAGGTGCCGCCGACCCGGCGGTCAGCCTGCGCTTCACCGTCACCATCGACGGGAAGAGCATCGGCAATTTCAACACCTGCAGCGGCTTGAAGGTCGAGGTCGTGATGGAACAGCGCGAGGAGGGCGGCACCAACGGCTTCGTCTGGCAGCTGCCGAGTCGCGTCAAATACAGCAACATCACACTCAAACGAGCGGTCGGCCCGGACAGTCACAAGCTCACCGATTGGCTGATCAGCTTCGCCAACGAAGCGACATACAAGACCGCATGCATCACCGCCATGACCGGCGACGGCGAAAAGGTCACCAGCTGGAACCTCGATGGAGTAGTCCCGGTGAGCTGGAGTGGACCCGACCTCGATGTCGGGGCCAACAACGTCGCCATGGAGACCCTGGTACTCGCCCACCACGGCTTCCTGCCGAGCTCGGGGGCCGGCACATGACCACGGCGATCGCCCTCGCCGGCAGCACGGGTCAAGTCGGCATCCCTGGAGACAGTGGTTCAGGAGGAAGCGCGGTCGAGGGCCGTCCCACCATGGACAAGGCCAAGCTGACCGTCTACACCCCCGATCCGGCGCCGGGCGGCTACAAGCCCGGCGGGATTCTGGACACGATCGGCTTCCAGTTCAACCCGAAGGAGGTCAGCATCACCAAGTCGGCGAAGTGGACGCACAGTCCCGCCAAGGAGTCCGAGAGCGCGCCGCCTCCCGAGTTCACCGGTGCCGACCCCTGCAAGCTGACGGTCGAGATGTTCTTCGACGCGACCGCGTCCCGGTCCGGCTCCGTGCTGGAGATCGTCGAGAAGCTGTTCGGCTGCTGCGTACCGACCGAGCAGAGTGCGGGTCAGAAGAAGCCGACTCCCCCGCTGGTCGTCCTGCAGTGGGGCAGCATCTCCACCTTCCCGGCGGTGATCACCTCGGTCACCGCGAAGTACAGCCTGTTCCGCTCCGACGGGACCCCGATCCGGGCCACTTGCAGCGTGGCGATGGAGGAGATGCCGGGCGCGCCGCCGCGCCAGAACCCGACCTCGGGCAGCGACAGCATCCGCCGCGTCCATCGCACCATCGTCGGTGACACCCTGGCCTCGATCGCGTACGCCGAGTACGGCGATCCCGCGCACTGGCGGCCGCTGGCCGCCTTCAACGGCGTCGACGACCCACTGCGGCTACCGATCGGGCAGATGGTCCTGCTCCCCTCACTGTCGGAGATGGGGGTAACCCAATGACGGTACTCGATGGCCGCGCTCCGCGCTCCGCGGTCCTGGGCTCCGCGAGATCTCGCTCGTTCGTCACGATTCTGAACGACAACTCAGCCACATCCACTCGCTTCACCCTCGGGCCTGTCGCTCAGAATCGCTCCTGCACTCCCGAGAGGCTCCGCCCATGACCGGGGGTCTCTGCCAGGTGGAGTTCAACGGGTCCGCGATGCCCGCCGATCTCGAGCCGCTGCTGACTTCGGCGCATGTCGAGACCAGCCAGCGCCTACCGGACATGTTTGCCCTGCGGTTCCGAGACCCCGAGAGGATCGTGCTGTCCAAGAGCGGCGCCAAGGTCGGCGGCAAGATCACGATCAAGGTCAGCACCTCCGCGTTGTCCTCGCCGGTCACCCTGATCGAGGCCGAGATCACCGCCCTCGAACTCGAATTCGACATTGGCGGCACCTTCACCCTGATCCGCGGCTACGACGCCGCCCATCGGCTGTTCCGCGAGCGACGGACCGTCAGCTACGTCCAGATGACCGCCTCCGACATCGCCACCAAGGTCGCCAAACGCGCCGGCCTGCGAGTCGACAAAGTGGACGCCACCTCGACGGTCTTCCCCTTCGTAAGTCAGGCCGGCCAGAGCGACTGGGAGATCTTGAGCCAGCTGGCACGAGACACCGGCTCGGACCTGACCGTCCGCAATGGCGCCTTCTCGTTCTGCGCTCCGGCCGCCGGATCCGAGATCACCCTGAGGTTCGGCGAGCAGCTCCTCCGCTTCCGCTCGGTGCTCACCTCCGCCCAGCAGGTCAAGGAGGTCGAGGTACGCGGCTGGGACGTCACCGAGAAGAAGGCACTGGTCGCCAATGCGCCCGCCCAGACCAGCAGCATCGAGACGACAACCAAGCCCAGCGACATGGCTGCCGCCTTCGGCGATCCCACGTACGTGTCCGCCGACGTGCCATACCGCACTCAGAACGAGGTCGACCAAGCCGCGAAGGCGCTCGCCGACGAGATGGCCTCCGCCTTCGCCGAGTTCGAGGGCGTCGCGAAAGGCGATCCCTCGCTCAAGGCCGGCGGGAAAGTCAAGCTCGAAGACCTCGGAGAACCGTTCGACGGCAAGTACACGATCACCAGTGCCCGGCATCGGTTCGATCCGACAACCGGCTACACCACCACGATCACCGTGACCGGGAAGCAGGACCGTTCACTCCTCGGCCTCGCCTCCGGCGGAGCACGCAGCCGGCGAACCCCACCCGGCGTGGTGATCGCCCAGGTCACCGATGTCAAGGACCCGGACAAGCTGGGCCGAGTCACGCTGAAGTTCCCTTGGCTCAACGACCAGTACGTCAGCGGCTGGGCCCGGGTGGTCTATCAGGGTGCGGGCAAGGACCGCGGCTGGGTCGTGCCGCCCGAGGTCGGCGACGAAGTGCTGGTCGGCTTCGAATTGCAGGACTTCGACCGGCCGGTGGTGCTCGGCGGCCTTTACAACGGGATAGACAAGGTGCCGACCACCGGACCCAACGAGTTGATCGACGGCAACTCCGGCGCGATCAACCGGCGTTCCCTGATCTCGAGGACCGGGCAGCGCATCGACCTGCTCGACGAGGCCGGGACCAAACAAGGCATCAGCATCGCCACCGACGACGACAAGTTCTTGATCAACATCGACAAGACCAACACCACCATCACCATCAAGGCCGACGGCAAGGTGCTGATCGAGGGAGCCCAGGGCATCACCTTGGATGCCAAGACCTCCGAACTGACGATGAAGGCGTCCTCGATCAAGATGAACGCGACCCAGGGTGTCCAGCTGGACGGCGGTGGCGGCGCCGTCCAGGTGAAGTCGAACGGCAGTGTGGCCGTCGAGGGAATGACCGTCAGTGTCAAGGGCCAGACCACGGCCGAGCTCAAGGGCTCGGCCATGACCACGATCAGCGGCGGGCTGGTCAAGATCAACTAGCGGAGGCTGAGCATGCAGGAAGTCGACTTCATCGGCGCCGGCTGGTGCTATCCGCTGCGCGCGGATCCCACCGGCCGAGTCGCCCTGGTCACCCGGGAGCGGGAGATCGAGCAGGCCATCCTGCTCATCTTGGGCACGGCGATCGGCGAACGGCCGATGCGACCCGACTTCGGCTGCCGCATCCACGATCATGTCTTCGGTCCGGCCAACACCGCGACCGCCGGACAGATCGCGTACGACGTCCGCGAGGCCCTGGAACGGTGGGAGCCGCGGATCGACGTCGCCGACGTCCGGGTCAGCTTCGATCAGATCAGCTCTGGTCGGGTGCTGATCGACATCGGCTACACCATCCGCGGTCTGAACGACCCGCGCAACCTCGTCTTCCCGTTCTATGTGATCCCCGACGAGGGCGAGCCGGGGCGGCATGCCATCGGCCAGCCGATCAACGGGCAGTTGGAGACCGGCCGGCCCGCGTACGGAGCCATCCCGCTGCCGGGCTCAGTTCTCGGCCAGATCGGAGGCAACTGACCATGCTCCCCGCCCCGAACCTCGACGACCGCCGGTTCCAGGACCTGGTGGACGACGCCAAGCGGCTGGTGCAGCAACGCTGCCCGACCTGGACCGACCACAACGTCTCCGACCCGGGTGTCACGCTGATCGAGGCCTTTGCCCAGATGGTCGATCAGTTGATCTATCGGGTCAATCGGGTGCCGGACCTGCACTACGTCAAGTTCCTGGAACTGATCGGCGTCGAGCTCCGGCCGCCGGCCGCGGCTCGTGGTGAGGTGACCTTCTGGCTGTCGGCGCCCCGGCCACAGCCGATCACGGTACGGGCCGAGACTCAGGTCGCCACCGCCCGGACCGATGTCGCCGACCCGATCGTGTTCAGCACCACCCGCGAGCTCGAGATCCTGCCCTGCTCCTTCGTCAGCGCGGCCATGCAGCCGGCCGGGGGCAATGCCGCCGACATGACCTTGGCGCTCGCCGGCCCGCAGGGATTCCGCTGCTTCAGCGACTCGCCGGTCGTGGGGGATGCGTTGCTGGTCGGCCTGTCCGACGCCGTGCCGCACTGTGCGGTGGCCCTCCGCCTCAACTGCCGGGTGTCGGGTCGTGGCGTCGACCCGCGGAACCCGCCCGTGGTGTGGGAGGCCGCGACAGAGAACGGCTGGGTGCCCTGCCAGGTCGACTCCGACGACACGGGAGGCCTGAACAAGCCCGGCGATGTGATCCTTCATGTGCCGGGCGCGCACCAGGCGTCGATCATCGCCCGGCAGCGCGCCGGCTGGCTGCGTTGCCGACTCGTCGCCGCAGAGCCCGACCAACCGACCTATTCCGCACCACCGCAGATCCTCGCCATCAGTGCGTTCACCGTCGGAGGCACCGCGCCCACGGTCCATGCCGAGGCGATCAACAACGAGATCATCGGGCAGTCGGACGGTACGCCCGCGCAGAGCTTCGTCCTGCAGGAGCGGCCGGTGCTGCCCTCGGAGACGCCGGCCCAGCTCACCGTGCTGCACGGGGGCCGCGAGGAGATCTGGACCGAGGTGCCGCACTTCGCGGCATCCGGGCCCCAGGACCGGCACTTCCGGATCGACCGGTTCGCCGGGCAGGTCCAGTTCGGCCCAGCCGTCCGATCGGCCGACAACGACGTCATCCACTATGGGGCCGTGCCGCCGGCCGGTGCGGTGCTGAGACTGGAGACGTACCTGACCGGGGGTGGCCAGTCGGGGAACGTGGGCCGCGGGTTGGTCCGCGTGCTCAAGACCTCAGTGCCGTACGTCAGCACGGTCGAGAACCGGATTCCCGCGATCGGCGGCGCCGAGGCGGAGAGCCTCGCCGATGCCAAGACCAGGGGCCCGCTGGTGTTGCGCTCTCGCGGCCGGGCGGTGACAGCCGAGGACTTCGAACAGCTCGCCCTCGACGTCGCGCCGGATGCCGCCCGGGTGCATTGTGTGGCCGACCCGACCGACGGCGGGATCCGCGTACTCGTCGTGCCGCAGGTCGCCAGCGATGAGCTGGGCCGGATCAGCAGATCGGATCTGGATCCGCGCGAGGTGACTCTGCAACGGATCGCGGACAACCTGGACGCGCGGCGGCTGGTCGGCACCCGGTTGCTGGTCCAGCCACCGGACTATGCCTGGCTGACCGCCGTGGTGAGTCTCAGCTGTCGGCCGCTCTTCGACCCCGCGGAGGTGCGGGCTGAGGTGCTGCGTGCGCTGTATCGGCTCTATCACCCGCTGGTGGGCGGCCCGGACGGCACCGGCTGGCCGTTCGGCCGCTCGGCCCAGTCCCACGAGGTACACGCGGCCCTGGCGCGCATCCCGGGAGTCGACATGGCCCGCGAAGTCAGCGCGGCGCTGTTTCCGGCCGAGGCGTTCACCGGCAAGCGCGGTGCGGCGACACAGCGCATCGACATCGCGCCAACCGCGCTGATCTACTCCTTCGAGCATCAGGTTCGGGTGCGCAAGTGACTCAAGCTGTGTGGGTGACCCGAGGCGCGGGTGAGCCTCGATCGATCAGGGGCGGGTGATGACGCGATGAGAGGCACGATCAACGGCGCGTCCAGCCCGGTTCCGCTCGCCGCGACGCTGCCCGGGATGCTGCGCGAGGACCCGTTCACCCAGCAGTTGTGCGCCGGGTTGGACGAGGTGCTCGCGCCGGTGCTGATGAGCCTGGATGGGTTTGCGGCCTATCTGGATCTGGGCACGACCCCGCCGGACATGCTGCCCTGGCTCGGCCATTGGCTCGGCATGGAGGTCGATCCCGGTGAGGAGCTCGGTCTGCAGCGCGCGTTGCTGGCCTCGGCCGGTGAACTGCACGCCATCCGTGGCACCCGGCGCGGCATCGAGCTGGCCCTGGAAGCTGCCCTCGGCATCGACGTACGGGTCACCGAGTCCGGCGGGTCGGCCTGGTCGCTCCAGCCGGACGCCCAGCTCCCCGGCTCACCGCAGCCGATGATCGTGGTGACCGTGGACTCGACCGAGGACGATCCGATCGACGCGGAACGCCTCGACGCCCTGGTGAACCAGATCAAACCCGTGCACGTACGCCATCGGCTCCAGATCAACGAGCTCTGAGGTCGATCTCGGCCTGCGGTCGACCCAAGGTGCTGGTGCCAAAGTTGAAAGGTGCGCAGATGTAGCTACCTTCGCCTGAAGCTACATCTACGCACCTTTCGATCTGCCCTTGGCGGGCAGCACGCGCGGACTTACCCGGCGCGGACGTCCTCGGGTTCCCAGACGACATCCGACCGGCTGCCGGCATCGCTCGCCGGGGTTCGCCGCGTGGGATCCAACGGCGCGGGATCCAGCGGGGCCGGATCCAGAGGGGCCGGAACCGGCAGCTCGGCGGCGTGGGACTCGCCGGCCCGCGGCCGGAGCAGGACCGGCGGCGGCAGTTGGTGAACCGGCGGCGAGATCTCGCCTTCGTCGCTCGTTTGCGTGAGCCGGTTGCGGAGCCGGTCGATGAGCAGCGTGACCACCGCCAGCGCAAGGATGATCAGGGCCACCGATCCGAACCACCGGAGCAGCATCATCAGCGCCGCGTCAATACCCATGATCGAATCCCTCACTCAGCTCATCCCCACCGCGACCGTCGCAGGAATACGACCGTCGCAGAGGCCGGTGAACTCAGCGTGACAACGCGATGGCTGATATCTGGCAGTTCGCCGACTGGCCCCGGGCCAGAAGTCCCGGCAAGCCCAGGGAGCCGTGCGCGGCCGACCCTCCACAATTAGTTCGTGATGGAAATTTGTCCCTCAATGGCACCGTCCTCGGCGTGTCGCGGCTCGCGACGACCTTGAGGTGCAGATTCTCGTCAGCCGAGAGGCTCGTCGATGCCGACCGAGGAGGAGCCACCCAGGCCACCCAGTGGGTCTTCTGCGCCCAAGGGAGACTCACCGAGTCCGGTACCGATCGAGGATGCGCCGAGAGAGGTATCGGATCCGAGACCGGCGCCGAGACCGGAGGTGCCGGGCGTCGCGGTGAGCGGGTCCGTGCCGGCCTGCAGTTCAGCGCCGTCGAGGATGCCGTCCCCGTCGGTGTCGGCCTTCAGCGGATCGGTGCCGAGCGAGGACTCCTGGGAATCGGTGAGGCCATCGCTGTCGCTGTCGGCCAGTTCGACATTGGTTCCCGCCAGTTTCTCGACGTAATCACTGAGGCCGTCGTGGTCGGTGTCGGTGACTCCCTTCCGCACGTTCTCGGCGAATCGCCCGGAGCCGACCACCCCGCCGACGCCGACCAGTTTGCCCGGATCGGTGCCCATCGAGAGCTCCTGGGCATCGGGCACATCATCGCCGTCAGTGTCCGCCGCCAGCGGATCGGTATGCAGGACCGCCGCCTCCTGACCGTCGGAGAGACCATCTCCATCGGAGTCGATCTTGTTCGGATCGGTCCCGGCCAGCTTCTCGAACGCGTCGGTCAGACCGTCCCCGTCGGAGTCGGGATCGGTCACGCCGGCACCAGGCAGATTGTTCAGCGGGACACCGGGGTCGATCGCGTACGAGGTGGTCGTGCTGGTGTTGTACAACGGGTTGGCGACAGTGCTGTTCGTGCTGGTGTTGTACAACGGATTGGCGACAGTGCTGCTCGTGCTGGTGTTGTACAACGGGTTGGCAGTAGTTCCGTTGGCGGCCACTCCGTTGGCACCAGCACCGTTGGTGGTCGGGGCGCTGGCGGCAGGACCGGCTGCACCGTTGGGAGCAGCGCCGTCCACCGTCTCAGTCGAGCCGTAGATCCCCGCTCCAGAGGTCGCCGCCGAACCCCCCGGCGGGGGCGCCGCCAGGTTGCTGGCACCCGCGACTCCGCCCACCCCAGTAGCTCCAGCCGCCCCCGTGGCCATTTGATGGGCACGCAGACCAGCCTCGTCCGAGATCCCCGGCACCGTGGCGGCATAGTTGAAACGGTTCTTCGCCGACCACTCGCCGACCCCGTACTTGGTGCCCTTGGCCTCGACCGTACGACCGTCGCCCAGGCTGATCGCGACATGCGCTTGGCCGGCCGGCAGGGAGTTGGTGGGTTCGCGAGAGAAGTAGAACAACAGGGCGCCCTTGGTCTTCAGCGCCTGCTCCACCGGGATGGTGTGGTTCAGCTTCTTGAGCTGCATGTACTGGTATTCGGCCGTGCCCTCCAGCTTCACCCCGGCCTGGTTGGCAGCCCACTGGGTGAACGAGGAGCAGTCGAAGGTCTTGGGATCCGCGGCGTTCGGCGTCCGCGGCGCACCGTAGACATAGCGGTCACCGATCTGCGCCTCCGCCTTGGAGAGGAAGATCGAGAGCTTGTCGTCGCCGGTAGCCCCCGTCGGCGCAGCGCCAACCCCCGGCGCCGAGAGGCCACCATTCTGCGCCATCGACTGCGACGACATGGTCGGCTGCTGGCTCGTTGCCTGCTGCGCCGCCGCCTGCTGGGCCGCTTGCTGCGCTGCCGCCTGTTGTTGGGCAGCAGCGGCGGCCCGTGCCTCGGCGGCACCCTGCAGCGTCCACGCCGCGGTGGGCTGATGGTCGAACGGCCCGCCCTGGGAGCCGAGCGGGTCGGTACCCGCTTTTACCTCCAAGCCGTCGGTGACGCCATCGTGATCGGAGTCGGCAACCGTCGGGTCCGTGCCCAGGGACACCTCTTGGGAATCGGTGAGACCGTCGCCGTCGGTGTCGGTCTTGAGCGCGTTCGTCCCCACCAACTGCTCGATGCGATCCGAGATCCCGTCGCCGTCGGAGTCCTTGACCCCGCCTCGTACGTTCTCGGCCAGCAACCCTTCGCCGACGACATACGCCCGCCCGGGCACGGTGCCCGCGTCAGTGCCTTGCGCGACCTCGGCGGCATCGGAGATGCCGTCGGAGTCCGTGTCGGCCTTCAGCGGATCGGTGTGCGACACCATCGCCTCGTACGCATCGGTCAACCCGTCACCATCGGTGTCGGCGTTCATCGTGTCCGTGCCGGCCAGCGCCTCGAACTGGTCGGTCAACCCGTCGTGGTCGGTGTCCAACTGGGCAGCGGTCGGCATGGTCACGACGGGTGCCGTGCTCTGCGGAGCGGCAACCCCGGTCCCGGGAGCAGCCTGCAAGCCAGCTGTCGGCGTACCGGGAGTCATCGAGCCAGGAGTCACTGCACTCGGCAACGTCGATCCGGCCAGCGGACGCCCGGTGTCGATCTGGTCGTACTGGCTTTCACTGAGGGGCTGCAGCTTCGACCCGTAGCCGTGCACGCCCCGCGGATCACCGGCGACGCCGATCTCGTTCTGCACCTTGCCCAGATAGGTGCGATAGTCCGCGCCGGTCCCCTTGTTCCTGTCGTGCGTCGTGGTCCACGGCGACATGTCCGTCCCGCGATTGCTGATCTCGTACGCAGCTTTCGCATTGGCCTCAGGGGTGCTGAGCTCGCCCCATCTCGTCGCCCGCGACTTGTCGGCCCGTACGTTGATCTGCCACAGACCGACCGAATACTCACCCTTGCTGTTGAGCGCGCCGGTCCGACCACCTGACTCGGCCATCGCGATCGCGGTCCAGGTCACCGCCTGATGCGGAGTGAAGCCGGCCGAGAGGGCAGCGTTGTAGATCTCACGAATCGACAAGGTCGTCGACATCACCCGCCCCCTTACTCGGTCCCCGTCGGGCCTGACCAAGCGCCCATCCATCCTACGACGCAACCGGTTCGCGGCTCCCCGCTCGAGAGAACCGTCCCCGAGCCAAACTTTTGGTTACCTGTCCACACCTGACGTGGACCGTCGACCAAAAAGTCCTGCTCAGCCGCCGACCGCCAGCCCCAGATCGTCCCAGACCCGGCGATGCTCCGTACGAGCGATAGCGGCGGCGCTGAGGTCGCCGACGCTCTCGTACGCGGTGATCACCAACTGCCAGGCCGGATCATGGAACGGGTCCAAGGCGATCGAGCGGCGAGACAGCTCGATCCCGGCACCCGGGTCGCCGACGGCCAGCGCATCCCCGGCCGCCGCGGAGGCCGTGGAGGCGGCGAGCAACCGCAGCCGGTCGCGCTCCTCGACGACCCACTCGGCAGGACCCACCTCGGGCAGCAGATCCCCGCGATAGAGGTCGAGCGCCCTGGTCCGTACGGCCAGCGCCTCCGCCGGACTGCGCCGCCGAGCCGAGTCGGCCAGTCGCTGGAACTCTGCCACGTCACTGCTCGCGTCAGAAAGCCGCAACTCGTACGCATCGCCTTGGCGCCGGATCGGGTCACCCGTCACGCCGCCGAGTCCCAGGCATTGCCGGATCGAGGACACCGCGACCTGCAGACTGCGGATGCCGGAGCTGAGGGACGCCTCCGGCCACAGCGCCTCGATGATGTGCTCCCGATGCAGGGCGCGCCCGGAGTGCAGGGCGAGCAGCATCAACAGCATCCGGGCCTTGGGTCGCAGCGACCGCCACGCGACCTCGGTGCCGTCGACCCGTAGTCCGAACCCGCCCAGGCAGCACAGCTCGATCCGGGCAGACGCGGCGAGCCGACGCTCCTCCGGGATTCGCGGCAACGGCGCCGAGTCGTCGATCAGGGCCAGCAGCGATGGCGCGCCGAGTTCGCCGGCAAGCTGCACGGCACGACCCCCGGCATCGCTCGCCACCGACTGCGCACCCGCCCGGCTGGCGGCCACCGCAACGCCGACCGTGATCAACAACTGGGACCAGCGATCCCCCACCGAGCTCAGTCTCGCCAACAGATCGCGGGCCACCTCGCCTTGCCAGACACCACCGCTCCGCACCTGCACCATCGCCTGCAGACTGCGACCGAGCCGGCCCAGCCAGGGCAGGCCATCGAGCTCCGCGGCGAGAGTGATCGCCTCGATCCGACCGGCCAGGGCCCCATCCGGCTGCCGAATCGCGTCCGGCAGGCACGCTGCGAGCCCAGCCGCCAACGGCTCCCAGGCCGGGCTGCCCGGACCCGGCACCGGAGCCGGGGAGGTCGCAAACTCCAGCTCGGCCTGTGGCAGGTCGCCGGCGAGCACATACGCCAGCCCGCGCCGCCAGCCGCCCGGATAGCACTTCGGATCCCGGACATCCCTGGTCATCCGTCGCAGCTCGAGAGACTGCCGCAGCAGGTCGGACTCGGGATCGGCGCCGGTCGGCGCCGGAGGCAGTGTGGCTGTCGTCGACTGCGGCAGCCAGATGGCGATCGCGCGACCCTCGGTGGCGCAGCGGTGCTCGAAACCTCGGTCGTCCAGCAGCTCAGCGGCCCGCCGATACGCATCGACCGCGGCTTGCAACTGACCGTCCCGAGCCAGCCGGCGCGCATTGGCCAGTGCCAGTCCGGGATCGTCGGCGACGGCACCCGAACGGGACAACAGCCGCCACACGGCATCGTCGCGGGCCACCACCTCGGTGTCCGGGCCGAGCAGCCGGGCCACTGCCCCCCAGTCCTCCGCTCGGGCGTAGGCGCGTACGGCATCGGCCGGTCGGCCGGCCTGCTCCAGGAGTCGTCCGCTGCGAGCGTAGAGGTCGCGGGCCACCCGGCCGCCGAGCTCGTCGCTGACGGCGACCTCGAGATGGGTCTGCAGCACCTGGTGATAGTGATACGTCAGGCCGCCGTCCGAACTGGTGGTGAAGAACTGCTCCCGCTCCAGCTCGGCCAGCACGGCCGCGCTGCCCTGAGCCTCGAGCAGGGCATCACACAGATCGCCGGTCAGCACACCCAGCGCCGCCGTGTACATCAGGAAGTGACGCCGCTCGTCGGAGAGTCCGTCGAGCACATTCCGCGCCAGATAGGAACGAATGAGCCGGGAGCGGCCGGACAACTCGGTGACCGCACGCTCTCGCTCGGACCGGCTCAGCTGCGCGGTGGCCAGATGGAACAGCTGCAGCCCAGCGGCCCAGCCGCCGGTCCGACGAGTCAGCGCAGCCGCCGCCTCGGGCGACAACGGCGCGTCGTAGACCGAGCGGAAGAGCTGCTCGACCTCCCAGGACCGAAAACGCAGATCGTCGCCGTCGACCATCGCCAGCTCCCCCGACACCAGCAGCCGGGAGGTGTTGAGACCGGGCTGCCGCCGGCTGCCGAGCACCACCGTCACCGTCCGCGGCCGTAGTCGCAGGAAGACCTCGAGCGCCTGCTCGGCCGGGCTGCCGGCGATCTCGTGCAGATCGTCGATGACCAGCCGCACCGGGCCGAGGTGATCGGCGTCCAGGCGCCGTACGAGGTCGTCGATCCGACCGGACCGGGCCGCATCGGCGAGACCGGAATCGCCCAGGGCCAGGCTCAGCGTGTAGCCGAGATGGCGGGCCAGCGCGCGCTCGTCGCTGTCTTCGGCGCCGGCGCGATACCAGGCCGCGGGTGAGATGCTCCGCTCGACCAATTGGCTCAGCAGCGTCGTCTTGCCCGCACCGGGCGGCGCGAGCACAAGGGCGCAGGAGCATCCCTGGGTCGCGGAGAGGACGTCGACCAATCGGCCGTCGAGGCGATCGCGTACCAGACCACGCAGCACGGGACGCCGGACCTTCTCCAGGAAGATCATCGGGTCCACGGTGTTGCGCACGTCGTCCATCGGCTCTCGATCACTCAACTGCCGGATCACAGGGCAAGAGGAGTGAGTCGGCCTTCAGATACCCCCAGATACCCGTCGTCACCCCGCCAGGCAGTCCGACCTCACCATGGTAGTTACGATTGCTACGACTTGCGTAGTGTGGAATCCGATCCGCGGACAACTGTTCGGGTGCTGTCCGAGTCAGGTCTGAGTTTGGTACGCGTCAACCTCAGGTCATCCGATATCCGGTGGTGTCTCTAAACTGAGGCCGCCACTCCCCGACGTCTGCAGGAACCCTATCCCGTGAACAGCAGTCAGTCCCGTCTCCGGGTCGTCGTCGCCAGCCCGCTCAGCGAGGAGAACTGCCGGCGGATCCTCGAGCTCGAGCCGCGGATCGACCTGATTCGCGACCAGTCGCTGTATCCACCGATGCGCCACGCCGCTGACTTCGGCGGGGATCCGTCGTTTCGCCGGACACCCGAGCAGCAACGTGCCTTCGAGGCGATGGTCGACTCGGCCGAAGCGCTCTACGGCATTCCCGACGTCGACCCCGCTGCCCTGCGCCGGACCGCCGACGCCAATCCAGGGCTGCGCTGGGTGCACACCATGGCCGCCGGCGGCGGCGGACAGATCAAGGCGGCCGGGCTGTCCCCCGAGCAGTTGGATCGGATCGTGGTCACCACGTCGGCCGGCGTGCACGGTGGGCCGTTGGCCGAGTTCGCGATCTTCGGGCTGTTCGCCGGAGCGAAAGATCTGCCCAAGCTGCAGGCGCTGCAACGTACGCACACCTGGGCCGGCCGCTGGGAGATGCGCCAGGTCTCGGAGATGACGGTGCTCGTCGCGGGTCTGGGCGGGATAGGCACCGAGGTGGTCCGCCGGCTCGCGGCGCTCGGGGCACGGGTGATCGGCACCAGCCGACACGAACGACCGGTCGAGCATGTCGACCGGGTGATCGCGCCTGACCGGATCGCAGAGGTCGTCGGCGAGGTGGATGCGATCATCACGACGCTGCCGGGCACGACGGCTACCGAGAAGCTGTTCAGCTACGACGTGCTGCGAGCAGCCAAGCCCGGCACGATCCTGGTCAACGTCGGCCGTGGCACGGTGATCGACGAGGACGCGCTGGTCGAGGCGTTGGCCGACGGCCGGATCGGATTCGCCGCGCTGGATGTGTTCGCCGTCGAGCCGTTGCCCACCGACAGCCCACTGTGGGATTCGCCGAACGTGCTGATCAGCCCGCACACCGGCGGCCTCAACGCTGCCGAGGACCGGCTGATCGCCGAGCTGTTCGCCGCCAACGCCACCCGGCTGCTGGACGGCGAGGAACCGGTGAACCGAATGAACAAGGTCGATTTCTACTGATGCGAGTCCTCTGATGCGAGTTTCTGGAGTTCTGATGCGAGGCCGGGAGGCATGGTCGTGAGCTTGTTCAGCCTGGAGGGGCGTACCGCCCTGGTCACCGGATCCAGCCGGGGCATCGGTTATGCCCTGGCCGGCGGTCTGCTGGAAGCCGGGGCCCGGGTGGTGATCCACGGCCGTGATGTCGCGGCCGCGGAGTCCGCGGCAGCACGACTGGGTGAGCTGACCGGCGGCGAGGTCCGGGTGGCGACCTTCGACGTCACCGACCCGGAGGCGGTCGACGCCGGGGTGGCCGGCATCGAGGAGGTGTGGGGCACTCCGGACATCCTGGTCAACAACGCCGGCATCCAGCGGCGTACGACGTTCGTCGACTTTCCGGTCAGCGACTGGCACGACCTGGTGGCGACCAACCTGACCAGCGCGTTTCTGGTCGGCCAGCGGGTAGCCCGCGGGATGGTGACCCGGGGCAGCGGCAAGATCATCAACATCGGCTCGGTGCAGAGCCGGCTGGCGCGGGCCAACATCGCCCCGTACAGCGCGACCAAGGGTGGCATCGTGATGCTCACCCAGGGGATGTGCGCCGATCTGGGACCGCACGGAATCCAGGCGAATGCGTTGGCGCCCGGCTACTTCGCCACCGAGCTGACCAGGGCACTGGTCGATGACGCGGAGTTCAGCGCCTGGGTCGCGCAGCGCACTCCGGCGGGTCGGTGGGGGCAGGTGCACGAGTTGGTCGGGGCGCTGGTCTTCTTGGCTTCGTCGGCGTCGGACTTCGTCAACGGCCAAGTGATCTACGTCGACGGCGGCATGACGGCGGTGATCTGATGGACGCGACGGTGGGTGCGTCGTCCGGGACTGTGCTGCCGGACTCGTCGCCGGCGGTGGTGGCGCACGCGGCAGATGACCTGCGGATCGACGATCTGCCGGTCCGGCTCCCGGCCGCAGACGAGGTCGTGGTCGAGGTCGCGTACGGGGGGATCTGCGGGTCCGATCTGCACTATTGGACCCACGGTGCGGCGGGTGAGTCGATCCTGCGGGCACCGATGGTGCTCGGACACGAGGTCTCAGGGACTGTCGTGCAGGCAGCTGCCGACGGCTCCAGTCCGGCTGCCGGCACCCGGGTCGCAGTGCATCCGGCGACTCCGGGCGCTGACGGTGTGACCCGTTATCCGGCCGACCGACCGAACATCTCGCCGCTGTGCACCTATCTCGGGTCCGCGGCACGCTTCCCGCACACCGATGGTGTCTTCGTGAAGTACGCGACTCTGCCGTCGCGGATGCTGCGGCCGCTGCCGGAGGGATTGGACCTACGAACCGCGGCCGTCATCGAGCCGGCCTCGGTGGCCTGGCACGCCGTGTCGCGCGCCGGTGACGTCGCCGGGAAGTCAGCACTGGTGATCGGCGCCGGGCCGATCGGGGCCTTGATCATCGCCGTGCTGAAGCGGGCCGGCGCAGCCGAGATCGTCGCCGTCGATCTGCAGACTCATGCGTTGGGCGTGGCCGAAGCGATGGGCGCGACCCGGACGCTGCACGCCACCGATGCCGAGGGCGTCGCGGCCGTACAGGCCGATGTGGCGCTCGATTCCAGTGGCAACTATCGGGGGTTGGCCAGCGCCATCCGCGGCACCGCGCGCGGCGGCCGGGTGGTGATGGTCGGTCTGCTGCCGACCGGCGACCAGCCCGTGCCGATGTCGCTGGCGATCACCCGCGAGTTGGAACTTGTCGGCTCCTTCCGGTTCAACGACGAGATCGACGAGGTGATCGCCGCCCTCGCCGACGGCAGTCTGATCGTCGATCCGGTGATCACCCACGAGTTCGGTCTGGATTCAGCCTTGGAGGCATTCGCCGTCGCCAAGGACGCTGCGGCATCCTCCAAGGTGCTGCTCCGCTTCTGATCTGCGTTGGTCGTCGGCTCACGTGGGTTTGCTCCTTGAAGATCAGCGGCTGGTGCCGAGGCTCTCCTTGATCACGTCGGAGGCATCCCAGTCATTGGCCTGCATGGCGGCGACGACGTGGGTGTCCTTGACCCAGTAGGCCTGAAAACTGCCGTGCAGGTCGCCCTCGATGTCGACCCGGTCGTAGCCGTCCGAACCGACACTGCCGACGTACTCCATGCCGAGGTCGTACTGGTCGGTGAAGAAGTACGGCATCCGGTCGTACGCCTCCTGCGCCCCGAGCAGATTGTGGGCGGCGGTCTTGCCCTGCTCGATGGCAGTGTCCCAGTGCTCGACCCGGATCCGCCGGCCGAGCACCGGATGCAGTTCGTTGGCGATGTCGCCGATCGCATAGATGTCCGGGTCGGAGCTCTGCAGCTGGGCATTGACGAGTACGCCGTTGTCGACGGCCAGTCCAGCGGCTTCGGCGAGTGCGGTGGAGGGAACGGCGCCGATGCCGACCACCACCAGGTCGAAGGGCTGCAGGTCGTCGGCGCTGACCGTGACACCGAGCCTCAGGTCAACACCATGCGCTCGATGCAGGTCGGCGAAGGCCTGGGCGACCTCGGGTCCGAGCACGGCCAGCAACGGCAGCTCGGCCTGTTCGAATACGGTCACCTCGCAACCGGCGATCCGGGCGGCCGCAGCAACCTCGAGCCCGATCCAGCCGGCACCGATGATCCCGACCTTGGCGCCGGCGGCGAAGGCGACCTTCAGCCGATCGCTGTCCTCGATCGTCCTCAGATAGGCCGTTGGCGTACCGGACTCGTCGGCCAGCCGAAGCCGGCGAGGCTCGGCACCGGTGGCCAGCAGCAGCTTGTCGTAGCCGAATGTCTCGCCGTCCGCGGTGATCTCATGCCCGCCCGGGTCGATGGCGGTGACCGTGGTGGAGGTCCGCAAGTCGACATCGTGCTCGGCGTACCAGGCAGCCTCGTGTACGAAGGCGTTCTCGATCGGGTCGTTACCGAGCAGATAGCCCTTCGAGAGCGGCGGCCGCTCGTACGGGGGATGGATCTCCGAGCCGAATACGACCAGCTCTCCGTCGTAGCCCTGTTCTCGCAGCTCGGTGACGGCAGTCCCGGCAGCCAGGCCGGCTCCGACGACGATGATTCTCATGGTGGTCCCTTCGGCGGCGAGATGCTGGATTCTTCGATCATCGCTCACCACCGAATCAGCTGTCAGCGAGGGTCAGTAGGTGAGCGGCGCCCGCCGGACAACGCCCCTATCGCGAATGGGCGCTGGTGCCGCTGGGATGGCTCCGCCGGCAAACGCACTGAGCGTGCCTACGCCTCGTGCGCAGGGCAAGCTGACGAGGGAACAGACTCCCGGCAACAAAGACGAGCATCGACGTTGCGATCCATCGACGGCCACCAGAGGCTGATTCAACCGGAACACACTCGGCGTCCATGGGCGCGCCGACCTCCTGTCAAACGGTGGTTCCGATGAAAACCTGGGCCGGCACGGTTTTCGCAGGGGTTGCGGAGACCAGATCCAGTCAGAGGAGACAGCATGACACGCATCAAACCTCGCGTCGCGCTTGCCGCGGTAGTCGCGCTCGCGGCGACAGCTCTCGCCAGCTCGGGAGCAGCGGCCTCGCCCGTCCACCATCATCACCCAAAGCCCGACACCACCGTCACGATCTACCTCACGCGGCATGGCCAGACGCTCCTCAACACCTTGGAGCGGGTGCAGGGCTGGACCGACTCGCCGCTTGTTGTCGGCACCAATGCCGATGGCTCGGTGCTCGACGCGCGGATTCTGCCGCAGACGGTGGGCAAGAACCTGCGGGCCCGCGAGGGCAAGATGGACGCCGCGTACTCGGCCGACATGAAGCGTCACTACGAGACCGCCACCTTCCTCCTGAAGGGCGCCAAGCAGCAGAATCTCTCGATCAAGCAGGACTCCAGGCTCCGCGAGATCAACTTCGGCAAGTACGAGGGCGCGGAGAACAAGGAGATGTGGAGCGCGATCGTCGAGCACATGGGCTACACGGTCAACCATGACGCTCCGGCCACCGCTCCCGTCGACGCCACCGGCCAGAACGGCGGCTGGCAGACGATGCAGCTGCTCGCCATCAACGAGAAGGGCCTCAAGGCGATGATGGCGGCGATGAAGGAGATCGCCCAGGAGCCCACCGAGACCGGCGTCTCGCTGCCTGCTGAAGACTGCACCGACGTGAGCAAGCGCATGATGGCCTCGTTGAACGAGATCGCCAAGAAGGCCTCACAACAGCGCGACGACAAGGTGCTCGTCGTCTCCAGCGGCCTGTCGATCACCTGCGCCATCGATTCCCTGGGCACGACCGTGAACACCGCAATCTCCAACGTCGCGGTCAGCAAGCTCGAATACAAGAAGGGCAAGTGGACGGTGAAGTCGGTGGGCGACACGAGCTACCGGCAGTAACAGTCCAGACGAACTGACGTGACGAGACCCGTGGCCCCGGCTGCGGGTCTCTTCACGTGAACAACTCGTCGCCAGCGCACGCTCGAGGACCGGGACTGACAGATTTCCTCCCCGACCTGGTCCGACACGCCGCGATTCGGACTGAATCTCTCCGGTCGAGGCTGATATATCACTTCGAGCGACCCTGATCTCGGGGTGGCAGCCCGCCTACAGCAGATCCCTAGAATGTTCGGGTGCGAGCGGCTGACGCGTGCCCGGGCGTCCTCCGGCCTCATCGGGCCGAGGACGGAGCGATGGTGCGCCTGCGGCTACCTGGTGGCCGGGTCACAGCCGAGACCCTCGTCCGGCTGGTCGAACTCGCGACCAGCTACGGGAACGGGATCGTTCAGCTGACGTCGCGGGCCGGGCTGCAGGTACGCGGGCTTCCCGATCCGCTGCCGAGTGCGTTCGTCGCCGCGGTGGCCGCGACCGGGCTGCTGCCGTCGACGACCCACGAGCGAGTACGCAACATCGTCGCGTCTCCCCTGACCGGGCTGTCCGGAGGGCTGACCGATCTCCGACCGCTGATCGCCGAACTGGATGCCGGGCTGATCGCCGAGCCGTCGCTCAGTGCGCTCCCGGGCCGGTTCTTGTTCGTGCTCGACGACGGTCGCGGCGACGTTGTCGATCTGACTTTCGACCTCGGCTACCAGGCAACAGGCCGAGGTGAGGGTCGGGTCCTGGTCGCCTCCCCCGACTCCGGTTTGGCAGTGTCCGCGACCGAGGCCGTCCCCGTTCTGCTCGACCTGGCCCGACAATTCGTCACCGCCCGGACCGCCTCCGGCGCCTGGCATGTGGCCGAGCTTCCCGCCTGGATCGAGTCCTTGGACCTGACCAGCCCGCCAGCCACTCACGGGTCACCATCGGTGCCGCTCGGCCACGTTGGCGATGCGGCCTCGGTGCTGGTGCCCCTTGCTCGTCTCGACTTGAAACAGGCCCGAGCCATCGACAGGGCCGTCAGCAGTGGGCCAGTGGTGGTGACGCCTTGGCGCGGGCTGGTCCTCCCCGGAGCGTCCGGGCAGCTCGAGGCGCTCGCCAACGCGGGCATGGTGATCGACGACGAATCAGCGTGGGCGGGGATCAGTGCTTGTGTCGGCGCTCCGGCCTGTGCTCGAGCTCGGGCCGACACGGCAGCGATCGCCGAGGTGCTGGCCGCCGGTGGCAAACCTGTCCGTCAGATCCACATCTCCGGCTGCGAACGCCGCTGCGGGGCGCCTGCCCACGATCACCTCGACCTGGTAGCGCCTCAGGCGAGCGTCAGCGTCAGCACCGCTCGGTAGGAGCCCGGGTCGATCGACGACGGCGCGGTGAAACCGAGCTCGGCTCCCAGCACCGCTCGCCCCCGGCCCAGCCCCGGTCGGCCCTCCGCGAGCACCCGCGGTGTCGCGAGCCCGGCCCTCGGCACGACCTCGGGACCTGCCGACACGGCCTGGCCGGAATCGGCCGAGACCATGCGCGGCCGCCAGCCCAGATCGGCTTCGGAGGCCGCACCGGTGTCGCTTCGGAAGGCCGTGACTTGGCCGACCAGGGACCAGCCGGGATCGGTCGACCGGTTGTCGAGAACCGTCACCCTCGGCAGCACACCGGAGGCGGTGTAGTGGTCCAGGTCGTCGTTCAGCCTGGCGCTGCCAAGGTCGACAGACGTCGAGTCGAACCCCAGAGTCAGCCCACCGGCGCCGGCGATCGTGACCCCCACCTCGACGCCTGCGTCATCGGTCGGATCCGGATCAGGAGGCGGCGTGGTCGACACATAGAGCACAGTCAGAGTGTCGGCGGTGGTGACTGGTGTGCTGAGCTGGACGAAGAGGGCGCCCTTGGCGAACAGCACCTGCTTGGGCATGCCGGAGAGCTGGACCGTGCTGGCGACCTGGTTCGCCGCCAGGTCGACGATGGCCAGTGCCGACGCGCCGGGCTGGGTCGCGTACAGCAGTTGGTTCGCCCCGTCGTATGCCAGCGCGCCGGCACCGCTGGCCAGCGGGATGGCCGCTGTCTGTTCGCCTGCGACAAGGTCGATGACGGTGATCTGGGGCAACCCCGGGCCGGCCAGGTAGGCCCGTTCTCCGCCGGGGGTGACCGCGACCGTGGTGGCACCCGCCACCCCGGCCAGCCGACGGACCGTACGATCGGCCGGGGCGATCACCAGCAGCTCACCGGTTGTCTCGTCGACGGTGATCACCTTCGCCTGCGCGCCGGACCCGACGAGCGCGAGGGTGGTCGGCTGTGCCCCGTCGCCGAGTGGGATGGCGGGAAGCTCGCTGGTGTAGCCAGCGGTGGAGATGACGGCCAGCGCGCCCGTCACGCTGAGGTAGGCGCGGTCACCGAGATCGTCGACGAGCACGTCACGCGGCGACGGGAATCCACCCGCTCGATAGCTCCACGACCGCTGATCGTTGAAGGCTGCGTATCCGTGCTGACTGGGGCTGGTGCTCCAGATCCGGCCGTGACGGTCGTCGACCGCCACGGCGTCCAGTTCCTGCGACCGGGCCGGCTGTCCGCTCGGCGGCCGCGGGACCGGTGCCGGATAGCTCATGCTGGTGGTCAGATCCGACGGCCGGATCGCCAACAGCGCCGCATCGGTCACCGGGTCACCGGTGCCGACCGTGGCCCAGAGTGTGTCGCTGGCAGCCGAGTAGGCGACATCGCGGACGCCGTCGGCGATCTCGGCCTGGTTGCTCCGCACCGAGATGCTGCGTGGCTCGGCCGCCGCCGGGAGTGGCTGCCAGAGCAGTGTCATCGCCAACACACCAGTCGCCAGCACGCCAACGGATGCGAGCGGACGAGACCGTCGCCAAGACCACGTCGTCACGCGAAACCTCCAGCTAGTTTAGGTTAGCCGATCCTAAGTCAGACAAATCCGTGGGCTAGTCCACCGTCCATCGGCCGACCGCTCCTACTATGTGCGGGTGCACCTTGTGGGATCTCGATGACCGATCGGCCATTCAAGCAATACGACTACCTGGACGATCCGGCGGCGATCTACCGCGCGTCGTTCGCGACGATCCGAGCCGAGGCGGAGTTGTCCAAGGTGCCGGCGGACGTGGAGAAGATCGTCGTACGGATGATCCACGCCAGCGGTGATGTCGGCCTGGTTCCCGATGTCGAGGCGCATCCGCTCCTGGTGAGCACGGCACGCGATGCCCTGAACTCCGGAAGGCCGATCTTCACCGATGCGGAGATGATCGCCTCGGGAGTGACTCGACGACGATTGCCTGCCGGCAACGAGGTGCGCTGCCTGCTGCGCGACCCCCGAGTCGCCGAGCTGGCGAAGGAGTGGAGAACGACCCGATCCGCGGCCGCGGTGTCACTGTGGGGTGAGGATCTGGAGGGCGCCGTCGTCGCGATCGGCAATGCACCAACCGCGCTGTTTGCCCTGCTCGAGCTGATCAGCGACGGTGGACCCAAGCCCGCCGCGATCCTCGGGATCCCGGTCGGTTTCGTCGGCTCCGCCGAGTCGAAGCTGGCGCTCGTCCAACATCCTGAGCAGATTCCCTACCTGGTCGTGCACGGTCGTCGCGGCGGCTCTGCGCTCTGCGCGGCAGCCTTGAACGCGCTCGCTCGCGAGGACGAGCTATGAGCCGGATCCTTCCTTCCGAGCACGCCACGGACCGGCCGGCCGAGCCGACCGAGCCGGCAGACAAGCCGGATTCCGTGCTCGCCGGCAGCCTGTATGCGGTCGGGGTTGGCCCAGGCGACCCGGAGCTGCTCACCCTCAAGGCCGCGAGGCTGATCGCCGCCGCCGATGTGATCGCGTACCACTCGGGCACCCATGGCACCTCCATCGCCCGGTCGATCATCGCCGAGCTGATCCCGCACGAGGTGATCGAGGAACTCCTCGCCTATCCGGTGACGGTGGGCCCGACCGATCATGCCGGCGGCTACTACGGCGAGCTCACCGCGTTCTATGACACGTCGGCGGCTCGGCTGGCCGATCATCTGACCGCCGGTCGCACCGTGGTCGTGCTGGCCGAGGGCGACCCGCTCTTCTACTCCTCCTACATGTATCTGCACGATCGACTGGCGGAGCGTTTCGCGTGCGAGATCGTGCCCGGGGTGACCTCGGTGAACGCCTCCTCCGCTGCGGTCGGCCTGCCGCTGGCCCGACACGAGGATGTGTTGACCGTGCTGCCCGGCACCCTGCCGATTCCTGAACTGGCCCGCCGGATCACCGGCAGCGACGCGATCGTGATCATGAAGCTGGGCCGGACCTTCGCCGGCGTACGCGAGGCGCTGCGGCAGGCCGGCAGGCTGGACGAAGCGGTCTATGTGGAGCGAGCCAGCACCGGGCAGGAGATCGTGAAGCCGGTCACCGACGTCGACGCCGACACGGTTCCGTACTTCTCCACCATCGTCGTGCCCGGCGCTGATCGCCGAGCCGACAGCGCCGGACGGGCTGAGGTGAGGTTTCCAGCACCGGCGGTGGAGGAATCGGGAACAGCCGAACTGCTGGTGATCGGCCTCGGTCCTGGGCCCGATCACTGGGTGACACCGGAGGTGACCGACGCGCTGGCGGTAGTGGACCACGTGGTCGGCTACGGCCCCTACGTAGACCGGGTCCCGCCACGTCCAGGGCTGCACCGCCACGCCAGCGGCAATACAGTCGAGCTGGATCGGGCCCGGTTCGCACTCGACCTGGCCACCCGTGGTGAGAAGGTCGCCGTTGTCTCCGGTGGCGACGCCGGGGTGTTCGGCATGGCCTCGGCCGCTTTCGAGGCGGCCGCCCACGATCCGCGGTACGCCGCCATCCAGATCACCGTGCTGCCGGGCGTGACCGCTGCCCAGGCCGTGGCTGCCCGGGCCGGTGCTCCGCTGGGCGGTGACTATGTCGTACTGTCCTTGTCAGATCGGCTCAAGTCGTGGGAGACGATCAAGGCGCGACTGACGGCAGCAGCAACGGCCGATCTGGTGATCGCCATCTACAACCCTGCCTCCCGCAGCCGTACCACTCAACTGGCTGAGGCGCGGCGACTGCTGCTGACCTATCGGTCCCCCGACACCCCCGTGGTGATCGGGCGCGGGGTCGGGCGAGCCGGGGAAGAGGTTGTCGTGACCACCCTCGCGGAGCTGGATCCAGCCGGCGTGGACATGCGCTGCCTGCTGATCATCGGTGCAGGCGGGACGTCGGTCACCGACGGACGGGTATGGACCCGTCGTTCACAACCCGCGGAGGGCTAGTTTGTCCAGACAACTAGAGGTAAGGTCGGATCCAGCCGTCTCAACGAGCTGACGGCATCGGCCCAGAGGAGTTGAGATGAGCGTTGTCGTCGCACACCAGGCATCCAGCATCGGTCACGTGGCCCTGCAGGAGGCGGCGAAAGAGGCCAATCTGCGCCAGACGACGATGGCAGTGATCCACGTCGCCGAAGGCGTCGACCTCGATGTCATCGAGGCGCACAAGGCCGGACTCAGCGACGAGATCGCCAAGGTGCTGGCCGAGGTCGATCAGGACAGTGTCGAGTGGACGCTTCAGGTGACCACCGGCGACGACGTGGCTGAGGCCATCTTCGATGCGTTCGCCGATACCGACGTCGAACTGCTGGTGATCGGGGCTCGTCGCCGAAGCCCGGTCGGCAAGCTGATCCTCGGCAGTGTCACCCAGACCATCATCTTGAATGCCGATGTGCCGGTGCTGGTGGTGAAGGACTGAGCTAGTGCTCCGACTTTTGTCGAGCTAGCGACAACTATTCAAGGTAGCTCGACAAAAATCAGGTTCGTACCCACGGCGGTGGGCCGGGCGGAATGATCCAGTGCAGGTCAAAGAGCACCGCCGACGACACACCCATGGCCCCACCACCCTGGGTGGCGAACCAGCTGAGAAAGGGCGCCGGGTCGAAGCTGGCGCGGCCAAGACCACTGGTGTACTGCGCGTGGGCCCGCAACGACTCGATCCCCCGTTGCAATGCCTCACCGGTGACCTCCACACCGTGAGTAGGCGTACTCGCGCCGGCGACCATGACGAATCGCACCCCACCCCACGGCTGCAGACCCTCCTCCTCGATCAGCTCGGGAAAGATCCAGCGGTTGCCCGCGTCCCGAGCCGCATCCAACGTGGCCAGGCCGACGGCACGATGGTCGGCCTGGTTGGTCATGCCGTTGGGCATCTTCACTTCGTAGTTGCCGGTGATCAGCACCTCCGGCCGGTGAGTTCGGATGGCTCGCGTGATCTCCCGGCGCAACGCGATGCTGTTCTCGATCACGCCATCGCGGTGATCCAGGAACTCCACGGTCTCGACACCCACGGCGCGTGCACCGGTGCGCTCTTCCTGCTCCCGCAACGGCGCGGCGTCGATGGGATCGATGGCGTCGATGCCGGCCTCTCCGCGACTGGCCAGCAAATAGCTGATCGCCTTGCCCTGTGCCGTCCAGCGGGCGATCGCCGACGCCGATCCGTACTCGATGTCGTCGGGGTGCGCCACCACGGCGAGTGCGGTGTGCCAGTCCTCCGGCACCGCAGGAAGCAGTCCACCCATCGCCCCCGAGCTCATGAGGCCGAGCGTAGACCTCGATCTGCAGCGGCGCTGGGGAATTGCCTGAGTCCGCTCGCGTTCTTGCTTCACTCCGCCAGGAAGACGTACCGCGCGATCAAGAGGGCAGCGACCACGTACAGGATCGGGCTCACCTTCTTGCCCTCGCCGGAGAGCAGCTTGATCACGCAATAGGCGATCACCCCGAAGCTGACACCGTTGGCGATCGAGAAGGTCAGCGGCATCACGATCACCGTCAAGAAGGCCGGTACGCCCTCGGACAGGTCCTTCCAGTCGATATGCCTGACTGCCTGCATCATCAGCGCACCGACCAGGATCAGGGCCGGCGCGGTGGCGGCACCGGGCACGGCGCCGGCGATGGGCCAGAGGAAGGTCGAGAGGATGAACAAGACGCCGACCGTGCTGGCGGTCACACCCGTCTTGCCACCCTCCTCGATGCCGGAGGCGCTCTCCACGTACGCGGTCGTCGTCGACGTGCCCACGAACGCACCGAACATCGCCGCCAAGCCGTCCATCGAGAAGGTCAGCCGGGCCCGGGGCATATCGCCGTCGGCATCGAGATAGCCGGCCCGCTGCGCCAGCCCGGTCAAGGTGCCGGTGGCGTCGAAGAAGTCGACGAAGAAGAAGGTGAAGACGACACTGAACAGCCCGACGCCGAGCGCGGCGCCGATGTCCAGGTGACCGATCAGGTCGCGCGGCCAGACCGGTACGCCGATGATGCCGTCAGCGAAGCCCTGAAAGGCCGCTGGCTTCCCATCGGCGCCGACATAGACATGTGCCCGGGTGAGGATCGCGATCAGCGAGGTGCCGATGATCCCGTACAGGATGGCGCCCTTGACCTTCTTGTACATCAGCACCGAGGTGCCGAGGAGTCCGATGATCGCCACCCACGCGTTCGGGTTCTCCAGGGAACCGAGGGCGACCAGCGTGGCCTCGTTGCCGACCACGATGCCCGCGGCCTTGAGCCCGAGGAGAGCCAGGAAGGCACCGATGCCCGCGGTGATGGCGAACTTCAGGCTGAGCGGGATGGCCTTGACGATCGCCTGTCGTGCTCCCGCGGCACTGAGCACCACGAACAGCACGCCCGAGATGAACACCGCGCCCAGGGCCGTCTGCCAGGGGAAACCCATGGCACCGACGACCGTGAACGCGAAGAAGGCGTTCAGCCCCATGCCGGGCGCCTGAGCGAACGGGTAACGCGCGATGATCCCCATCGCCAGGGAGCCGAAGGCCGCGGCGAGACAGGTGCTGGTCAGCAGCTGATTGAAGCCGTTCGGCACGTCGATGGCGTTCGACAGCACCTGCGGGTTGACGAACAGGACGTAGCTCATGGTGAGCCAGGTCGTGAAACCTGCACGGATCTCGGTGCGCATGGTCGAGCCGTGCGCGGTGATGCCGAAGTAGCGGTCGAACCCACCGACCGGCTTGGCGTCGGTCTGCGAGTCAGCGGAAGCACCGGTCATGGATGAGAGTCTCTCAGGAACGTTGGACGACTCCGCACGACGCGCGGAACTCTTAACGCGGCAGAAATCCAGGTGCTGACGCCACAGCCCGACGGCTATCGTTCCGCGACGGTCACGACGACCGAGACAGAGATGACTGAGACAGAAGGGAAGTGATGATCATGGTGGAGCAGCTGACGCCCAAGCTGATGAACTGGGCGTCCATTCTGGACCCGCAGACTCGCGCGCAGGCGGAACTGGCGGCCACCATGCCGTTCATCCACCCGCACATCGCACTGATGCCCGATGCACATCTGGGCAAGGGTGCCACCGTAGGGTCCGTGCTCCCGACCGTCGGCGCGATCATCCCCGCCGCTGTCGGCGTCGACATCGGCTGCGGCATGGTCGCAGTCCGTACGCAGCTGACCAGCGCGGCGTTCACCGATGATCTGGCACGGCTGCGGAAGTCGATCGAGGAGGCGATCCCGTTGTCTGCGGGCCGGTACAACCACGAGCTGACCGACGGCGCAGCCGTCCGGGTTGCCGAGCTCGAGCAGCGCGCCGACCGGCGGGGTTTCGACCCGGCCGGCTACGCCGCCAACTGGCGGCTGCAGCTGGGCAGTCTGGGCTCGGGCAATCACTTCATCGAGGTGACTGCCGACGAGACCGACGCCGTCTGGTTGTTCCTGCACTCGGGGTCCCGGGGTATCGGCAACAAGATCGCGACGCACCACATCAAGATCGCCACCCGGCTCTGCCAGCAGTGGTGGATCCAGCTGCCCGATCCCGATCTGGCCTACCTGGTGGAGGGGACTCGGGAGTTCGACCGCTATCTCGCCGAGCTCACCTGGGCACAGCAGTTCGCACTGCTCAACCGGGAGGAGATGATGGATCGCGTTCTCGACTGCGTACGGCAGTGGCTGGGCGGTCCGGTCGAGGAGCTGGAGCGGATCAACTGCCACCACAACTTCACCGCGCGAGAGCGGCACTTCGGCAAGGACGTGTGGCTGTCCCGGAAGGGCGCCATCGAGGCCACCGAGGGCAAGCCGGGGCTGATTCCCGGATCGATGGGCACGGCGAGTTATGTCGTGGTGGGCAAGGGCAATCCGGTCTCGCTCAACTCCTCACCGCATGGTGCAGGGCGGGCGTACTCGCGGTCGAAGGCACGCAAGACCTTCACCCAGGAGGATCTGCGGGCGGCGATGAAGGGTATCGAGTATCGGGACACCGCTGCCTTCATCGACGAGATCCCCGCGGCCTACAAGGACATCGACCAGGTGATGGCCGATGCCGACGGCCTGGTCGAGGTACGCCACACCCTGCACCAGTTGGTCAATGTGAAGGGCGATTGAGCCGGGTCGCTGCGACAAGTTGCTGGCTCGTCCCCGTAGTCGGGGATGAGTCAGCAACTAGGAGGGTGGTGGTGGTCAGGGGCCGAGTAGTGCAAGCGGCACCACCGCGACGCCGTCGGGTCGTCGATAGGCGAAGTCACCGGTCGTGACGAGCACCCTGTCGGCAAGACGGTCACCTATGTGATTGTGCAGCCAATTGAGATGCCGAACATCCTGGTCGCCAACCGACTCGCTCAGCTTGACTTCGAGGGCGACGACCTTGCGGTCTTCCCCCTCGACGATGAGGTCGATCTCGTGATCGGTTTCCATAGCTGTGCAATTGGACGCAAATCTATTGAGCAGACGGACGCATTGACCCATGGGGCGACGCAGGTCTGCCAGACTGACCGCGGGGAGGTGGCAGATGGCGGATGGGTCGATCTGGCGAGCGGGACACCCTCCAGGAGAACGCCGACCTGATCCAGGAACGTCTCGTCACTTCCGCAGCGCTGACACTGTCGCTGCGGCGACCTGACCCCTCGCCGCGCTGTCAGCCAAGTCATGACAGGGTGTGCGTCATGGATGTGCTGATCGGATGTCTCTCCTGGTCAGATGGCATTCTGATGGTGGGCTGCACCGTCAACTGGTGCGTCACCCGGCACGATCTGGATGATCCGATTCGGCGCTGGTCGGCGCGGGTCCAGGCTGCCGTTGGGCAGCCGAAGCAGCCGAAAGTCGCCACTCGATAACGGCGTACGGCCAACCCGGCATCGAGAGGCGAGTTCCGGTTGCTTCGCGGCCGCTGAAGCAACGAGTTCTCACCTCTCGGTGAAGGGCGCGAGATCGAGTGGCGACTTCTGGTTGCTTCGACGCAGGCGAGCAACCCGCTGCCCATGTTCGAGGCGGTCGGGTTGGTGGGCGCAGGTCAGGGCTGGTGGGAGCCGGGCCGTCCGCGTCGTTTCCCGGCCCCAGTCGGCTTTCGTTACCGGGAGCGCCGCGGTCGCGTCGTTTCCCGGCCCAAGTCGGGTTCTGCCGGCCCCAGGCGCCGCCGACCACGCCAAATTCCGTCATTCGACGGCTTCAGCGACGCACCGCGGGCCAACAGGTGTCAACGGCCAGGAGATCCTGCCCATTGGCGGCCATGAGATCTGCCCGCCGGTGGCCAGCAGAAGTGCCCGGTGATGGCCAGATGATCTGCCCACCTGTGGCGGGTCTGGCCATCGACGCGGTTAGTGCAGGGGCATCACTCCTTTGCCGTTGAGGGCTTGGGTGAGGCGGATCGAGTCGCCGCTGGTTTGGCAGATGTGGGCGTGATGGAGGAGTCGGTCGACGGTGGCGGTGGCCAGGGTTTTGGGCATCAGCTCGTCGAAGCCGGCCGGGTGGAGGTTCGACGACAACGCGATCGAGCGTTTCTCGTAGGCGGCGTCGACGATCCGGTAGAGCCCTTCGGCGGCGTCGTGGGACACCGGGAGTAGCCCGATGTCATCGATGATCACGAGTTCGGCCCGCAGGATCCGGGCGACGGCTTTGGTGACGGTGTCGTCGGCGCGGTGGGCGGCGACGAGACCGCCGAGGTGTTCCAGGGTGAACCAGGCCACGGCTCGGCCGGTTTCGATGACGGCTTGGCCGAGGGCTTCGAGGAAGAACGTCTTGCCGGTGCCGGACGGTCCGCAGACCACCAGGTTCTCCCGCCGGTGCACCCATTCCAGGGTTTGCAGTGCCTGCTGGGTCGGTGCCGGGATGGAGGAGATCGCCGGGTTCCAGGCGGCGAAGGTCTTCCCGGTGGGGAACCCGGCGGCTTTCCGGCGATGCGCCAGCATCGACCGGCTCCGGCCGGCGACCTCTTCGACCAGGAGGGCTTTGACGATCTCGACCGGTTCCCAGCGTTGCGCTTTGGCGGTGGCGAACAGCTCCGGCGCCAGCCCGCGGGCATACGGCATCTTCAGCTGCCGCATCAGCTGCTCCACCTCGACCGGCAGCGCCGGTGCGGATGCCGCGGTCATCGGGACTCCTCGCCGTCGACGCCGGCTGGGGGCTGCTGGTTGGTGATCTTGGCCCAGCCGGCGGTGCCCTGGGACAGCGACCGGGTCTCGGTGGCCCGGCGAGTCTGCAGGTGAGCGGACTGTTGGGCGTTCAGGATGGAGGACAGGTCTTTCCAGCCGAACCGGCCGTTCACCGCCGCATGCCCCAAGGCCCAGTCGACCCGGGCATTGCCGGCGACCTTGGCCATGGTGACCGCGGCGTCCATCTTGGCCCGGATCCGTTGCACCCCGGACGCGGCTGCCTCGGCCAGCCACACGTGCGCACCGTCGCCGATGGCCAGGAACGCCTGCTCCGCCTCAGTGCGTGGCCGCACGGTGTACCGGCCGGGCTGCTTGGTCGCCGGCCCACCGAAATGATCATCATCGATCTGCGGGGACCCGGGGGTGGCGCGGATGTGGCGGGCCACCTCGACCGGCCCGGACCGGCCGTGATGCACGATCACGATCCGCTCGGCGGCGCCGACGCCGGTGACGCGGACCCACACCTGTTCACCGAGCAGCTGCTGCGGCACCGAGTACTGGCCGTGGTCGAAGGCCACCATCGGGGTGTTGGTCGGCACCCGGCGTGCCAGCCCGAACACCACCGTGTGTGGCTCGATCGGCACCCGGTGCAGCCGGGTCTGTTCCTCGGTCAGCATCTCGGCCGGTGCCCGCCGGGTCACCCGATGCGGGCGGCCGTTCACCACCGTCATGAACTCTTCGCAGGCCTGCTCGAGCTCGGCGAAGGACCCGTAGTCGTCGCGCAGGTTGACCTCGGTCGGAACCAGGTCGGCCTTGCTGACCTTGACTGCCGCCTCGACCCCGCCTTTCGACGCCGGATCGGCCGGCTCACAGGTCAACACGGTGGCCCCGTAGTGCCGGCCGAACGACACCGCTTTCCGGTTACGCACCGGCACCCCGGCAATGTGCTCGACGGTCACCGTCTTCTCGTTGTCGGTCAACACATACGTCGGGACCCCGCCCAGCAGCCGGAACGTCCGATCCAGCGCGGCAATCACCGACGGCTGCGTCTTGTCCCGCAACGCGATCACCACCCGGAACCGTGACCACGCCAACCAGGCCACGAACAACACTGTCTTGACCGCACCACTGCGACCGGAGACAACGGGACCGTCGCCGAAGTCGTACTGGAGCCACAGCCCCGGCTCGGTGACCCAGGGCCGATGCACCCGGGCGTGGCCCAACCGGTAGGCCTTCTTCACCTCTGCGACCGCCCGCCGAGTGGAGCGGTCCGACCCAGCAAACCCCGCCGCCACCAGCTTCTCGTGCACCTTGTCGGCACGGACCTTGCCCTGCGAAGCCTCCACCCACTCCTCGATCTTGTCCAGATACTCATCGGTGACCTGGGCCCGGCGGGCCGGTGCCCCGACAGGCCGGCCCGCGTCCCGGGCCGCGACATGCGCCGCAACGGTGTGATGCGAGCAGCCGACCAACTCCGCGGCCGCCCGCAACGACCCTGTCAGATCGAAAGCAGCAAGAATTTCCATGATCTCTCCGTCAGACTTCAACTGGCCCCTCCTCGGACCTCGACGTTCGACTCGACACCGAACATCGAACCGAGGAGGAGCCACGACCCGGCTCAACCAGGCCGAAGCGAATAGAAGACGTGGGCAGATCTCACGGCCACCGATGGGCAGTTCTCCTGGCCATCAGCGGGCAGTTTCGTGGCCGCCTATGGGCACTTTTTCATGACCGCCGACAAACAGGTGATATATCAGCCCCGACCAGGGTCTGACTGGTGTGAAGTGAGTGTCTGCGGGCTGGTCGGGACGCGTTTCTGTCAGCTGACTGGTGGGTCACCGCTCGGGCAAGGAAATGTCGGCGCATCCTCACAGGAGGCAGGGGACCCACCACAGTCCTGACGCACACCCGTCATGGCAAGCGATTGGATGTCCTGTCTGGGTGGCCTGGAACGATGCTGCCTATGGTCATCCGCTTTCCCGCCCCGCTCTCGCCGGGCGACACCATCGCAGTCACCTCGCCGTCCAGCGGCGTAGCGGAGAGGCACCGGGCACGCCTCAACTTCGCGGTGTCGACTCTGGAGGAACGCGGCTACAAGGTCATCGTCGGCAACTGCATGGATGGCGCGACGCACGTGAGTGCCCCTGCGCCGGACCGGGCACAGGAACTGGCGACATTCCTCACCGACCCGACCGTACGGGCCGTCATTCCGCCGTGGGGCGGTGAGACCGCCATCGACCTGCTCCCGCTGCTGGACTGGGACGCCATCGCCGCAGCCGACCCCACATGGTTCGTCGGCTTCTCCGACATCTCAACTCTCATCACGCCGATGACGCTCCTCACCGGGGTTGCCACGGTGCACGGCAACAACCTCATGGACACGCCCTATCGCGTCCCCGACGGCCTGATCACGTGGCTCGACATCGCGACACGGGCGACTGGCAGCACCTTCACCCAGACCTCACCCGACCGCTACCGGAGCGCCGGTTGGGACGACTACATCGCCCACCCTGAGGTATCCGAGTTCACGCTGAACGACCCCGGCACGTGGACCCGGCTCGACGGCAGTGTGGGCGACGTGGACGTGGCAGGTCGCCTCATCGGCGGGTGCATTGAAACGCTGTGCAACGTCACCGGCTCGCCCTACGCGGACGTGCCCAAGTTCGTCAGTGAGCACGCACCCGAAGGACTCCTGGTCTATGTCGAGGCGTCCGACGAAAACGCATTCAACATCTGCCGCCACCTCCACGGCATGCGGCTCGCAGGCTTCTTCGACCATGCCAACGCGGTGCTCGTCGGACGCACTCGCGCCGCCGACACACCATCCCTCACCCAGCACGAGGCCGTCCTCGACGCACTCGGTGGCCTCGGTGTTCCCATCATCGGCGACATCGAGTGCGGACACGTCCCGCCGTACATGCCCATCGTCAACGGAGCCCTCGGCCACCTCCGCTTCGGAGGCGGAGAGAACTCACTAGCGCAGACTCTGGCATAGGCGGTAGGCAGCGGGAGAGGCACTTCGGCAAGGACGTGTCTCGGGACACCGCTGCCTTCATTGACGAGATCCCCGCCGCCCAAGGACATCGACCAGGCAATGGCCGACGCCGCCGATCTCATCGAGGTACGCCACACACCGCACCAGCTGGTGAACGTCAAGGGCGACTGAGGTCGGTCGAGTCGCGTCCAGGGCCTGTCCTGGGCTGTCGACTCCGCGAGAAGTACTTTCTGGTCCCAAATCCGTGGGCGATTCAGGACCAGAAAGTACTTCTCGATGGAGATCCTTGGAGCACGCTCTGCCACACTGACCCGCGAGGAGGTGGCAGATGGCGGATGGGTCGATCTGGCGAGCGGTCCGGCGGCAGCTGACCGGTCAGCGGATCCAGAGCTGGGTGGTGGACGCGAACGACGGGATCATCGCGACGGCCGGCCTGCTCGAGGGATTTGCCGGGGCGGGCGCGGATGACCTGCTGCTGATCACCGCTGCGTCGGCGGCCACTATCGCCGGCGCTCTCAGCGCCGGCGGTGCCAAATGGGCCGAAGCCGCCGCCGAGCGGGACAGCCAGCTCGCCACGATCGCGTACGAGACGCAGAAGCTGGCCGCGAACCCGGACGAGGAACTCGCCGAACTCACCAGCTACTACGTCGACAAGGGACTGAGCGAGGATCTTGCCCGCGATGTTGCCGAGCAGCTCAGCGCCGTCGATCCGCTGGCTGCCCAGTTGCAGACCGAATACGGTATCGACGAGATCCCACCGGCCCGAGCTCCCATCCTCGCCGGCATCAGCGCGGGGCTGTCCTTCGCGGTGGGAGCCAGTATTCCGTTGCTCATCACGACCTTGGCCCCGATCAGCCTGGACGCCGTCGCCTTGCTGATCGCCGTCGTGGTCTCCTTGACCCTGACCTCGATCATTGCGGCCAAGTCCTCGTACATGTCCGCGCCACGGACCATCCTGCGCTCGTTGATCGTGGGTCTGGGCACCATGGGCATCAGCTTCCTCGCCGGCTCGGTGCTGCTGCCCCCCGCCGACTGAACCCAGGTTCGGGTCAGGAGTCGGCCGCCGCCTGATTGGGTGACAGGACCGTGACCACGCTGGAGTCGTCGGCGGCGCCCAATCCGGCGGCCTCGGCGATCATGAACAGCTGCTGCGCGGCGGCGGAGAGCGGCAGCGGTACGCGGGCGCCCTTGCCGACGGAGGTGACGATGCCCATGTCCTTGGTGAAGATGTCGATCCGCGATCTGACCTCCGCTCCGCCCGTATAGGCCTGCAACATCCGCGGACCACGGTCGGTGAGCATGAAGGAACCGGCCGCGCCCTGGGACAGCGCATCGATCACCACCGCCGGATCCAGGCCCAGCCCACGGGCCAAGGCCACCGCTTCCGCGGTGGCGACGATGTGGATCCCGGCCAGCAGCTGATTGATCGTCTTCAGCGCCTGTCCGTCCCCGGCGCGAGAGCCGACGATGGTCAGCGTCGAGGAGAGGTGGTCCAGCACCGACTGGGTAGCCGCCAACGCTTCCTCACTTGCGCCGACCACAATCAGCAGATCACCGGTGCCGGCCCGCAGGGGGCCACCGCTGATCGGCGCGTCCACCATCGGGTGGCCGGCCTCCGCCAGCCGATCCGCCAGTGCTCGCGCCCCATCCGGTCCGATCGTCGAAGTGAGAATCACCGCGGCGCCGGGCCGGATTGACTCCAGCACCCCGTCGGGACCGAACAGCGCCGCTTCGGCCTGAGCCTGATCACGTACCGCCAGCAAGGCGATGTCCGCGTCCCGGCTCGCCGCGCTTGGGGTCTCCGAGGCCGTGACGCCGCCCTGCTCGGCCAACTCCCTCCGCGGCTCGAACGGATCGAAACCGGTCACCGTGAACGCGGTGGCGAGATGGGTCGCCATCGGCAGGCCCATGGCCCCCAGGCCGATGACGGCAATATGAGTCTTCGATTCAGCTGACATGTGCAGGACTCTCCTCGGGTACGTCCGGATGTACGTGCAGGGTTCGCGATGAGTAGCTCAGACCGAGCGCAGCGTTGCTACGACTCAGACCGAGCGCAGCGTTGCTACGACGGTGGCCAGCGCCTCGTCATCACCGACATTGCCGGCAAAGACGATGTACGGGATGCCCTGGGCCGGCCCGGAGACCGGCTCCCACAACGAGACGATGCCGGGCAGCATCGTCCCGCGGGTCCAGGCACGCCGGATCGACAGACCCTCGGTGGCCGTGTCGGAGGAGGTGATGCCGCCCTTGGCCACCACGAACGCCGGCCGGACCTGGCTCACGATCTCGCGCACCGTACCGACCAGGGCGCTGCTCACACTGCGGGCGATCACCAGACTGTCGTCGGCGTCAGTGCCTTTGATCAGGGTCCGGCTGGTCCGCACCACGATGTCGGCATCCGAATCGTCGGACTGCAGCAGCCGGGCAGCTTCGAGTGCCACCGCGCTGACGTGCGCGTCGCGTGCCTCGGGATTCAGCAAGGTCGGCACGTCCAGCTCCAGCTCGATGATCTTCCCGGTGCCACGGAGTCGGTCGAGCTGCCGGGTGGTCAGGCCGACGTGCGACCCGATCGCGATCAGACCACGCGAGGAACTGGGGCGTCGATCCTCCGGATCGCGTGGCTGGGCGGCGATGATCGCCCGCAGCCGCTCGGCATCGATCGGCGGCGTTGCGACCTGGCCGGTGCGGGCTCGGACGAACGACGGCCCGGTGCGATAGATGAACCGCTGGCCGGCGTCCTCGGCCCGCAGCAGCGCGAGCACCACGACATGCAGATCGGCGTCGCAGGTCGTGTCGACCACCACCGGCTGCCCGTCATGCAACCCGGACAGGATCTCCTGCACCCGGTCCGGTCCGCCTTCTCGGATATCGGCGATGGTGATCGCGGCGACGTCGTCACGGCTGATCCGGCCGCCGGTCTTCTCCTCGACCCAGTCCCGCAGATCCGAGCTGGAGTAGCCGAAGCTGGCGTCCTTGGCGAACTCGCTCTGCGCCACCGGGATCATGCCTGCAGCGATCTTGGACCAGTGCACGCTGTTGATCGTGATCCGACCCGGCTCGATGTAGGCCGGCGAGATCACCACCCCGTCGGTGCCGGTCCCCCGTGCGCTCAGCTCCTCGGCGAGCACGTCTGTCTCCAGCGGGTAGTAGCCGCGCAGGGTGGAGTCGCTCCGGCTGAGCAGCACGTAGGGCACCGCTTCCAACCGAGATGCCTCGTCCAGGGCCGCGACGATCTCCCGGTTTCGCTCGGCCGCGTCCGCCTCGGCCAGGCTGCGGGTGTTGGTGAGCACGAAGAAGCCGGCCGTCGGCTGTCGCAGCGCCCAGCGGCAGTCGTCCACCGTCCAGCTGGTCAGCACCGGCAGATCGGCGATGCTCTGCGTCCCGGTCGGGTCATCGTCGAGCGCCACCAGCCGCCGGCCACCCAGGATGGCCTCGAGATTCGTGCCCACCTCGAGCTCCGGCGGCAACTCGGCGAGCAGTTGCTCCAGCGCCACCGGCTCGACGGTGGGCGTACGGTCGTCGGTCACAGAGAAACCTTTCCAGGAAGGGGAACTGAGGAAAGTCAGGAGCGAGCCACGGCCCGGACGAGCGGCACCTCGGGGTTGAGCTCGACACCGAAACCAGGTGTATCAGGAAGCCGCAGCCGGCCGTCCACCGGGACCGGCTCGCCGAGCAGCAGCGGCTGGAACATCGGCACCACCTCGTCGGCTTCCGGCGCCATCATCAAGAACTCCGAGAACGGGCTGTTCGTCCGGGTGATCACGAAGTGGTACGAGTACACGCTCGACCCGTGCGGCACGACCAGGGCACCGTACGCATCGGCGAGCGCGGAGATCCGAATCAGCTCCGTGATTCCGCCGCACCAACCAACATCGGGCTGCAGGATGTCGGCGCAGCCCATCTCGAGCAGCATCCGGAAGCCGTACCGGGTCGACTCATGCTCGCCGGTGGTCAACAACATCCCGGGTGGCAGCTGACGGCGCAGGTCCCGATAACCCCAGTAGTCGTCGGGGATCAGCGGCTCCTCCAGCCATTTCAGGCCGTACGCGTTCGCGGCGCCGGCCAGCCGGACCGCGTACTCCCGTTCCAGGGACATCCAGCAGTCCCACATCAGCCAGAAGTCGTCGCCGACCTTCTCCCGCATGGCGGCCAGCTCGGCCACGTTCGCGCGGAGCCCGGCCTCTCCCTCGTGCGGTCCGTGATGCAACGGCATCTTGCCGCCGATGAACCCCAGCTGCTGTGCCAGGTCGGGACGGGCACCGGTGGCATAGAAGGTCAACTCGTCGCGGACCGCGCCACCGAGCAAGGCGTATACCGGCTCTTGGCGGAGCCGGCCCAGCAGGTCGTACAAGGCCAGGTCGACCGCACTGATCACGTTCAGCACCAGGCCCTTGCGGCCGTAGAACAGGGTGGACCGGAACATCTGGTCCCAGATCTTCTCGATCGCGGTGACGGGCGCGCCCTCGAGAAAGCGTGCCAGGTGGCGCTCGACGATCCACGCCCCCGGCTCGCCGGCGGTGGTGACCCCGAAGCCGACCGTCCCATCGTCGGCCTCGATCTGGACCACCAGGGTGCCCAGCACGTTCAGCCCGAAGCTGCGCCGGCTCTGCTCATACCCGGGATAGCGCGACATCGGGGTCGCGATGTGATCGTCGATCCAGTGGTAACCCTGCTGGTCGTGATAGTCCGCCCCGCCGCCTGCACCCACGGTGTAGGCGCGGACCTGGGCGATCCGTCGCTCGGTCATGAGCCGGCCTCGGTGGCCGGCGGACCCTGCGGAAAGACCAGGATCTTGCTGGCCGAGGTGCGGCCCCGGGCAAGATCGTCGAAGCTCTTCGGAGCCCCATCCCAGCCGACCCGACCGTCGATCAGGGCCTCGATGCCCTCCGGCACGGTGCCGACCCAGGCCGCCGTCGCGGCGAACTCCTCGGCGGTGTAAGTGAACGAGCCGACCAGCGTGCGCTCCTCGGTGCTCACTGCATACGCCGGCAGTTCGACCCGCGGCGCACCCATCCCGACCAACACGATCCGGGCGCCCAGTCCGGAGGCAGCGAAGGCGTCCTCCAGGGTCCGGCTGATCCCGACGGCGTCCACGACCAGGGTGGCCGGCCCGCCCAGTGCCTCCGCCGTAGCCGTGGCGAGATCGCTCTCGATCGGATCGATCACGTTCGCCCCGAGCCGCGCACACAACGCCCGACGGCTCGGCGAGATGTCGGAGACCGCCACCGCGGTCACCCCCTCTCGCCGGGCCGCCATCAGACAGGCCTGGCCGATCGGCCCGCCACCGATGACCAGCACGCGGTCATCGGCGGCGATGCCGCCCCGGCGGACGGCGTGGTAACCGACCGCCATCGGTTCCACCAGGGCACCCAGTTCGGCCGGCATGCTCTCCGGCAACACGACGATGTTGGTGGCCGGGACGGCCACCAGGTCGGCGAATGCGGCCGGCGGCTCCGGCGTGACACCGAGCACCACCCGGCGACCGCACCACTGCCCGCGCCCGGCCAGACAGACGTCACAACTGCCGCAGACCATCATCGGGTTGATGGTCACCAGCTGACCGGCATCCAGCCCGGTGACCGCCGACCCGACCGACTGGATCCGGCCGACGGTCTCGTGGCCCATGATCTGGCCAGGATGGCGCCTGCCGTTCTCGCCGGAGTAGCCGTGGAAGTCCGACCCGCAGATGCCGGTCGCGATCACCGCCACCACCACATCCGACGGTCCCGGACTCGGCACCGGCCGATCCTCGACCCGGATGTCGTAGTCCCCGTGCAGCACCAGCGCCTTCATCCACTGACCTTCATCTCTGATGCCTTCATCTCGGGACTTTCAGCTCCTCATCGTCAGTGCGGGATGATCTTCGCGTCGACCGCGTCCAGGTGGCCGGCCTCGATCTCGTTCGCCTTCTTGAAGAACGCGGTGATGCCGAAGAGCAGACAGGCCATCAACGCCCCGACGGCCAGGGAGTACAGGCCGGCGTTGCCACCAATGGTCTCCTTGAAGTAATCGCGCATATTCGGAGCCAGGAAGCCGCCCAGGTTGCCGATCGAGTTGATCAGACCGATGCCCGCCGCGGCGGCGTACCCGGTCAGATACTCGGTCGGCAGCGTCCAGTAGATCGGCTGCATCGAGACGAAGCCCATCACCGCGAGCGAAAGACCGCCGATCGCCAGCACCGGGTTGGCCTGGAAGACCCCGGACGCGATGATGCCGGTCGCGGTAGCGAGCATCAAGCAGCAGCCGATCAGCCGATGCTTGCGGGTCCGGTCGGCCAGACCTGGGAAGTAGGCCACGGCGAGCAGACCGAACACCCACGGGATCGCGGTCACCAGGGATGCCTGGAAACCGAGCTTCTGTCCGGTGATGGCCACCACCTGAGTCGGCAGGAAGAAGGTCACACCGTAGACCGCGATCTGGATGCAGAAGTAGATGGCCGAGAAGTACCAGACTCGCCAGTTGACCAGGGCCTTCATCACGCTGCCAGGAGCATGCCCCTCGGACTTGGCTTGCTCTTCGGCCTCGATGGTCTGAGCCAGTGCCTCCCGCTCGTCGGCGGGCATCCACTTCTTCGCGTCCCGCGGCTTGTCGGTCAGGTAGAAGAACGACCAGATGCCGACCGCGACCGCGAGCAGACCCTCGATCAAGAACATCCACTGGATGCCGCGCAGGTTGGCGATGCCGTGCATCTCCAGCAGCGCGCCGGACAGCGGGTTGCCGAGAATGCCGGCGATGGCGATGCCGGCGTAGAAGTAGCCGCGTGCCCGGCTCAGGTGCCTGGCGGGGACCCAGTAGGTCAGGTACAAGATCACGCCGGGGAAGAAGCCGGCCTCCGTGACACCGAGCAGGAAGCGCAGGATGTAGAAGCTGGTCGGTCCCTGAATGAACATGAAACAGGCCGCGACGATGCCCCAGCTGACCATGATCCGGGCCAGCCACCAACGCGCCCCGACCCGGTGCAGCATCAGGTTGCTGGGCACTTCGAACACGGCGTAGCCGACGAAGAACAGACCGGCGCCGAACGCGTACGAGGCCGCGCTGATGCCGAAGTCGATCTCGAACTCCTGCTGGGCGAATGCCACGTTGCTGCGATCGAGGAACGCGATCACGTACATCAGCAGCAGGAACGGGATCAGCCGTTTGAAGACCTTCTTGGTGGCTTCCTCGGAGAGGTGATGGCGGCGTTCGGCCGTCATCGTTGTGTCAGACATCGTTGTCTCCTTTGATCCTTAGGGGCGGGTGGGGGGGTAGAAGAAACGCGGGCGGGTGGCGGGTAGAAGAAACGCGGGCGGGTGGCGGGTAGAAATGGGGAACGCGGGGACTTGGGTTTCTCAGTGCATGTACTTGCCGCCGTCGACCTGCAAGGTGGCGCCATTGACGTAGCCGCCGTCCTGGCTGAGCAAGAAGGCGACGGTGGCGGCGATCTCGACCGGCTGGCCGACGCGACCGAGCGGAATGCCGGCCGACATCGAGGCCTTCCGCTCGTCGCTCAGTTTCCCGCCCATGATCTCGGTGTCGATCGGGCCGGGCGCGATCACGTTGGTGCTGATGCCGTACGGGCCGAGTTCGCGTGCCGCACCATGACACATCCCGATCACCGCAGCCTTGGCAGTGGCGTACACGCCCTTGGAGAACGTGCCACCACCGTCGAAGGCGGTGATCGAGGAGGTGTTGACGATCCGGCCGATTCCCTGCGGGATCATCCGGGCGGCCGCCGCCTTGATCATCAGGAAGGAGCCGGTCACGTTGACCGCCATCACCCGCTCGAACTGGGCGACGTCGCACTCGTGCAGGGCGACCGGGCAGGCGATGCCGGCGAGGTTGACCAGGCCGACGACCGGCGGCAGGTTCGCGTCGATCTGCTCGTACGCCGCAGCGACCGACGCCTCGTCGGCGATGTTGGTCGGAATCGACAACACAGCTGAGTGCCCGGCCTCGCGCAGTTCGGCTTCGACCGCCGCCAGGCCCTCGGCGTTGATGTCGATCAAGGCCACGGCCCACCCTGCTTCGAGCAGGACCCGGGCGGTGACCCGGCCGATGCCGGCGGGCCCGCCGGCGCCGGTGACCACGGCAGTGCGTTGCTCAGGCAGCAACCCGGTTGCGGTTGCAGTGGACTCAGAGGTCATCGGTGGCTCCTGGTGATCGGTCGGTAACAGATGTGGTCGAGGTGATTCAGTCGATCAGGGACGACAAGACGTCGCGGATGTAGGCATGGTTCTTGCCGATGACGGTGATCCCGTCGCTGCCGTAGTGCTCGCAGAGGAACGCGCCGCGGAAACCCAGCTCGAGCGCCCGCGAGATCGCCGCCCGGTAGTTGATCAGTCCGAAGTCCATCGGCACCGGGAAGGTCATCACCTGGCCGGTCGCCGGGTCCTCGTCGCGCAGGTAGTTCTTCACGTGCCAGTAGTTCGTGTACGGCAGCAGCTTCTCGAACATCTCCGCCACCGGCTCCAGTGGGCGGTGCAGGCGGACGAAGTTTCCGATGTCGGGGTTGAGGCCGCAGGCCTCGTGATCGACCTCCTTGAGGAACTGCACCGCGCCGTCGGCGCTGCCGACATAGGTGTCCTCGTACATCTCCAAGGTGATCTGCTGTCCATTGCTCTGGGCGTGCTCGGCCAACTCGCGGATCAACGACGCCGCCCGCGCCCGGGCCTCGGTCGACTCGTCGTCGTGCCAGCCGTCCACCAACCAGAACCACAGCGCCTGCTGCTGCGCGGGCGTGAGGTCCTGGAAGAAGCCGAAGCTGACCAACGGCACACCGAGCTCGGCGGCCTTGTCCAGCAGCCGGTGGCTGTACGCCAGATATTCCGCGCCGCGGTCGGCGTCCATCACGCTGCGCCGCGAGGTGGAGATCGCCGGGATGGTCAGGCCGACATCGTCCAGCACGGCCTTGAAGTCGGCCATCCGAGCCTCGTCGAGATCACCCACTCGCACCCAGGTGTCGGTCGGGTCGACCTCGGTGAAGCCGAGGCGCCGGACCAGACGCAGGTGTTTGACCCACTCCTCCGGTGCGGCGTCGTGGATCGGTCCGCCATGCGAGTCGGTGCTGCCGAAAGGCAGCATGGCGGCCGCGATCGGCCAGGTCTCAGCGGTGTAAGGGGCAGTGGTCGACATCGGACGATGGGTTCCTCTCGGTTGCTGAGACGGTGTTGCTGAGACTTAGCTGAGATGGCGCGCGGAGCGTATCAGTCGGGTCCGACACCATTTCGGACTGGTGCTCTAGCCGGGCGCGGGGCCCAGCTCCCGAAGCAGGCCGCCGAGCCGCTCGTACGCGAGGTTGCGATAGGCGACCAGCGGCGCGGTGTCGCCCGCCGGGGTCACGAAGCCGCCGCCTTGCTTGACCCCGAACCGGCCGTCGGCCACCAACTCGGTCAGCATCGCCGGCGCCGACAGGCGCTCGCCGTAGTGACTCTGCAAGGTGCGGAAGCCGTCGACGTACACGTCCAGCCCGGCCATGTCGGCGATCGCGAACGGCCCGAAGAACGGCAGTCGATAGCCGAAGGTCGTCCGGACGATCGTGTCCACGTCCTCCGGGGTGGCAACGCCCTCCTCGACGAGGCTGATCGCCTCGCGCAGCAGCACATACTGAAGCCGGTTGAGCACGAACCCAGCAGAGTCGTTGACCCTCGCCGACAGCTTGCCGGTGCGGGCCACCAGCAGTTCGGCTGTCTGCACCGCCGCTTCGTCTGTCGAGCTGTGGGCGATCAGTTCCACGCCAGGGATGAACGGTGCCGGGTTCGAGAAGTGGATACCCAGGAACCGTTCGCGGTGAGTCAGCGACCCCGCCAGATCTCCGATCGGGATCGTCGAGGTGTTCGTGCCGATCACCGCGTCCGGCCGGGCCGCCTGCTCGATGCTGGCCAGCACCGGACCCTTGACCTCGGGACGCTCCAGCACCGCCTCCTCGATCAGGTCGGCACCCGCGACGGCTTCAGCCAGCGTCGCGGCCGCGCTCAGATTGGCCCGGACCAGGTCCGCAGACCCGGGCTCGAACAGACCGGCCTCCTCGAACTCCTCCGCCTCGGTGTGCAGTCGTCGAAGATGAGCCTCGGTTCGCTCCCGATCGAGGTCGGCGATGACGACCTCGAAGCCCGCCAGGGCGAGCACCTGGGCGATCCCTCCACCCATGTATCCGGCGCCGATCACGGCGACCCGGTCGATCGAGCCAGACACTTCGTGCTGACCTTTCGCTCGGCAGATCTCAGCTGACATACGCCAAACGGCCACCACCGCGACCCTGTTGGCGCACGAACGGGAGTTCCGTTGGCAGGACCCTATAGGATCGATCGCATAGCATCAATACCCCAGCTTGGAATGGTCGTGCTCGCTGGACCGCCCTTCCAGCCCGGCTACTTCGTCGTCGTTCGGAGAGGAAAAGCGCCTCTCCTCACTCCTCCTCAGCACACCGACCGGCGGTCCCGGGCGCTCGCACTCCTGTCGAATGGTCGTGCTCGCTGGACCGCCCTTCCAGCCCGGCTACTTCGTCGTCGTTCGGAGAGGAAAAGCGCCTCTCCTCACTTCTCCTCAGCACACCGACCGGCGGTCCCGGGCGCTCGCACTCCTGTCGAATGGTCGTGCTCGCTGGACCGCCCTTCCAGCCCGGCTACTTCGTCGTCGTTCGGAGAGGAAAAGCGCCTCTCCTCACTTCTCCTCAGCACACCGACCGGCGGTCCCGGGCGCTCGCACTCCTGTCGAATGGTCGTGCTCGCTGGACCGCCCTTCCAGCCCGGCTACTTCGTCGTCGCTCGGAGAGGAAAAGCGCCTCTCCTCACTCCTCCTCAGCACACCGACCGGCGGTCCCGGGCGCTCGCACTCCTAGACTGTTCGAATGACCGTCAGCACGTCCAGCGGACCACTCCAACTGGATCCGCCGCGACTGGAGCGACGAGCACTGCGGGACAGCGTGTATGACCTGGTGCTGAATATGCTCCTGGACGGCACATTCCAGCCGGACGACACGCTCAGCATCGATGGTCTGTCCCGCGAACTCGGTGTCTCGCCCACCCCGATCCGAGAAGCTCTGGTGCATCTGGAGCACACCGGGCTGGTCACCAGGACTGCGTTGCGGGGATACCGCGTCGCGCCACCGTTCAGTCCGCAGCAGATCGGCCAACTGGTCGACGCCCGGGCAGTGATCGAACTCGGCGCGCTCGAGCACGCATTGGATCGGCGCACGTCCTTGGCGCCGACGCTGCAGCAGGCCCACGAGCTGCATCGGCAGGTGATCGATGAGCTGGCAGCGTTGCCTGCGGAGGCGATGGTCGGCGATGCCCGGTTGGCAGGCTACCGGCGCTATTTCGATGCCGACTGGGGCTTCCACCTGACGATCATGCGACATGCCGACAACCCCTTCATCGTGCAGATGGCCGAGTCGCTGGGCGCCCACGTGCACCGGCTCCGCCAGACGGTCGGGGTCGGCTTGACCGACTGTGAGGACGCCTCGGCCGAGCATGCCCGGATCGTCGAGGCGATCATCTCCGGCGCCCCGGCAAGACTGGTCAAGCAGGCGATGCGGGACCACCTGGAAGCCGTCCGCGAGCGATCGATCGCGGACAGTCGACTGATCGCCAAGGACCGATCGAAGGCGACGAAGAGCAGCGCCAAAGCCGTCAGGGACCGATCGGGAGTGGTCAGCGGCTGAACTATAGGATCTTTCCTGGTGTCGATCGATCATCAGGAAAGCGTGGGCAAGAACCACGTCTGAAGAAGAACCGCAGCTGGGCAAGAACCGCGTCTGAGCAGGACCGCGTCGAGGAGGACTGCATGGCCTGGGTATGCAACGATCCGACCGAATTCACCGACGAGATGGTCGATGGATTCGTCGAGGCGAGTCGTCGCTGGGTGGCCAGGGCACCCGGTGGGGTCATCCGCAGCACTCGGTCGGCCAAGCCGCAGGTGGCGGTGGTGATCGGTGGCGGCTCCGGCCACTTCCCTGCGTTCGGCGGATTGGTCGGGCCCGGGCTGGCGCACGGCGCGGCGATGGGCAACGTCTTCGCTTCGCCGTCCGCGCAGCAGGTCTACGACGTCGTCAAGGCAGTCGAGCGTGGACGTGGGGCGGTGCTGTCCTACGGGCAGTACGCCGGTGACGTGCTGAACTTCGACCAGGCCCAGGAGCGGCTGCGCGCCGAGGGCATCGACGTGCAGACTGTCCTGGTCCGCGACGACATCGCCAGTGCCCCGCCGACCGAGGCCGAGCGTCGCCGCGGCATCGCCGGTGACCTGCCGGTGTTCAAGATCGCCGGCGCCGCCGCCGAGCGTGGCTACGACCTGCCGCGGATCGTCGAACTGGCGCAGCGCGCGGCGGACCGGGTGTTCACACTCGGCGTCGCCTATTCGGGCTGCACCCTGCCCGGCGCCAGCGCTCCCCTGTTCACCGTGCCTGCGGGGCGGATGGCCATCGGGCTCGGCATCCACGGTGAGCCGGGGATCGAGGAGGTCCCGTTGCCGACCGCGGACGGCCTGGCGGAGCTGCTGGTCGGCCGCTTGCTGGCCGAGGCGCCGGTGCCGACCGACGGAGCCCGAGTGGTGCCCTTCGTCAACGGACTCGGCGCCGTGAAATCGGAGGAGCTGTACGTCGTCTATCGCCGGGTCGCCCGGCTGCTCGCCGACGCGGGCATCGAGGCGGTGTCACCCGAGATCGGTGAGTTCTGCACCAGCTTCGACATGGCCGGGCTGTCGCTCACCCTGTTCTGGCTGGACGACGAGTTGGCCGAGTTGTGGGCCGATCCGGTGGACACGGTCGGCTTCCGGCGGGGTGCTGTGGCCGCTGGAGATCTCGAGGTGGTGAAGGACGTCGTCGTAGCGGCGGTCGGTGAAGCGGAGGCGATCCCGGCCGGCGCTCCCGCATCGCAGGTGACGGCCGTCGTGGTTGGTGATGCGCTGCAGGCCATCCGTGCCGTCATCGACGAGAACGTCGAGGAACTGGGTCGGATCGATGCCGTGGCCGGCGACGGCGATCATGGGATCGGCATGCAACGCGGTGCCCGGGCGGCGGCACAAGCCGCCGAGGCCGCGCAGGAAGCCGGTGCCGGAGCGCGTACCGTCCTCCTGCAAGCCGCCGAGGCGTGGAGCGCTCGCGCCGGCGGCACCTCGGGCGTGCTCTGGGGGTTGGCCTTGCGCAGCGTCGCCGATCAGCTCTCCGACGAGTGCGCCGCCACCGCGGAGCAGGTGTCCGCGGGCGTCACCGGCGCGGCGCAGGCGATCCAGGACTTCGGCAAGGCGAAGGTCGGTGATGCGACCATGGTCGACGCACTGGTCCCCTTCGCGGTAACCCTGGCCGAGCGGGTCCGGGCCGGTGACCGACTGGCCGTGGCGTGGCCGGTGGCTGCTGTTGCCGCCCGCGAAGGCGCGGATGCGACCGCCGATCTGGTCCCGTCGATGGGCCGCGCCCGTACCCATGCCGAGAAGAGCATCGGTACCCCGGACGCCGGCGCGTTGTCGCTGGCCATGACCGCCCAGGCCGTGGGCCGGGTGTTGAGCGAAAGGAACACAGATGAGTGACGGCCTCCGGCTGGTGGTCGGCTCCGACAGCGCCGGCTATGAGTACAAGGAGCAGATCAAGCAGGATCTGCTGAGCGACCCTCGAGTGGCCTCGGTGGTCGACGTCGGCGTGGATTGCGACGGCGACACCAACTATCCGTCGGTGGCGATCAGCGCAGCGACCCTGGTCGCCGACGGCGAGGCCGACCGGTCGATCCTGTTCTGCGGCACCGGCCTCGGGGTGGCGATCGCGGCGAACAAGGTCAAGGGCATCCGCGCGGTCACCGCGCACGACTCGTTCTCGGTCGAGCGTTCGATCCTCAGCAACAACTGCCAAGTGCTCTGCATGGGGCAGCGAGTGATCGGCCGTGAGCTGGCCCGGCGGTTGGCGCGGGAATGGATCGGCTACACCTTCGACCCGGCCTCGTCCTCGGGTCCCAAGGTCGAGGAGATCTGCGCGTACGAGGAGAGTTGACCTCCATGGCCTATCGGGAGGAGGGTGCTCGACGGCGCTACCTGATCGGGATGAGCACGAAGATGTACTTCAGCCATGCCCGGACCCTGGAATGGTGCCGCCAGGTGGCCGAGCTGAGCCGGATGCATCCGGCGGTCGTCGAAGGACGAGCTGAACTGTTCGTGTTGCCGGGGTTCCTGTCGGTCGCCGAGGTGGCTTCGATGCTGGAGCCGGTTCGGGCGGCTGGCTCAGGTGGCTCAGAAGCCCGATTCTGGTCGGTCGGAGCGCAGGATGCCTGCTGGGCCGACGACGGTCCGTACACCGGTGAGGTCAGTGCCGCGCAGTTGGCAGAAGTAGGCGCTCGATTGGTCGAGGTCGGCCATGCCGAGCGGCGCCGGCTGTTCGGCGAGGACGACGAGGTGATTGCAGCGAAGACTGCAGCGATCCTGCGACACGGGCTGACTCCGGTGCTCTGCATCGGCGAGACCGAGCGGGTGGACCCAGAGGCGGCAGTCGAGGTCTGCCAGGCTCAGCTCGAATCTGCCTTGGCGCCGGCCCGTTCGGCTGGTCATCAGGGTCCGGTGGTGATCGCGTACGAGCCGGTCTGGGCGATCGGAGCCTCGGAGCCAGCCGGGGTGGAGCACATCGTCGGAGTCTGCGGGCCGTTGCGGGCGGCCTTGGCTGCCGATCTGGACTACTCCGGGGATGTGATCTACGGCGGCAGTGCCGGACCTGGTCTGCTGCGCGAGGTCGGCGAGCACGTGGACGGCCTGTTCCTGGGCCGCTTCGCCCACAATCCGCAAGCGATCAAGGGCATCCTCGACGACGTACTCACCCTGGGCTCGGCGACCTCGGCCTGACCCCGCCCTGGTTCACCGACTTCTGCTGGGCTCCGCCGGGCCGCCCGTGGAGTAGCAACCTCACCCATTCCCACTTCGCACCATTTGCTGCTGCCGCGCACCAGGTACACCCCATGCGAAGCAGACCCAGCTGGTGCGCAGTCGAATTCAGGGCCCGATCTGATCCCCGCAGAAGTCCGCGGCTGGCCGCGAGGTCGGCGTCAGGCCTTGCGTTGGGTGATCCGGGTTCCGTAAAGATGTGAGTCCGCAAAACCCTCGGCAGCCAGGGCAGGCCCGATGATGATCACCGCGGCCATCCGCAACCCCGCCGCCTCCACCTGACCGCCGATATCGGCCAGGGTGCCACGGAGTACGAGTTCCTCGGGTTGGCTGGCACGCGAGACCACGGCCACCGGGCAGTCGTCACCATAGAAGGGGACCAGGCGGGCAGCCAGTTCACGAGTCCGCCGGATCGCCAGGTGAAGCACGAGCGTGGCGCGTGAGGCGGCCAACTGCTCCAGTTCTTCGGTCACCGGCATCGCGGTCGAGGCCGCCTGGGTCCGAGTCAAGATCACGCTCTGGGCGATCTCAGGCACGGTCAGTTCGCGACCGATGACTGCGGCAGCCGCCGCGTACGCAGGCACTCCCGGAGTCACGTCCCAGGGCACGCCTACCCGATCCAGCCGCCGGGCTTGCTCGGCCAGCGCTGAATAGATGGACGGATCACCAGAGCACAGCCGCGCGACGTCTTGTCCGGCGTGATGCGCCGAGACCAAGTGCTCGGTGATCTCATCCAGCGACAGCTTCGACGAGTCGATCAACTGCGCATCCTGCGGACAGTACGACAGCACCTCGGCGTCCAGGTAGGTGCCGGCATAGACGCATACCGGCGAACTGGCGATCAGCCTCGTCGCCCGCACGGTCAGCAGGTCCGCAGCCCCAGGACCGGCACCAATGAAGTGCACGGTCACGGGTAGAGCCTCTCGGGTGGGGTGCGGATGGATACGACATGCTAGTTGGCTGGCTGAGCCCCGCCATCAAGCAAGCAAGGCTTCCGGACCCTGTTCTGACCTCGCACCCCGCACCTGGCGCACCTGCCGCGGCCGTCGATCAGTGCGGTACCTCGGCGTAGTGCTGTGCCAGCAGATCGCCGCCGAAGTCACGGCGCAGATCGCGCCAGACGGAGTGGATGTGGTTGGCCTGGTCCAAGGTGTTGTCGTACTCGATGAGCAGGCTCGGACCGCTGAGCGCGTAGTAGTGGCCGGCGCCTGGTTCGACGGGTCCGGCCCACCCGAAGCACACCTGCTGGAGTCCGGCGTCGGTGATGTCGACCCAGGCTTGGTTGGCGATGGCGGGGCTCGCCCGGTCGACGTATTGCCGCAGCAGCGCCTCGAACAGCTCGCGCTGCCCGCGGTCCAAGTGCCCGTACGAAATCCCGCGCGGCCGCTCCGGCAGGGAAACCACCGGATCCCAACGCGAGGCGATGTCTGCGGGTGCGGTAGTCGCGATCTGCGCCAGGCTCCGCTGATCTTCCTGCAGGGTGAGCATCAGCTCCCGAGCCAGGTCTCCCTCGCGCGGCAGCGCTCGCAGGCCAGTGTGCGGGCCGGCCAGCACGGTGGCCGGCTCCGCGCCGAAGAAGTGCGGCACGCCGCCGACCTGGTCTCCCACGATCGTGGCCTGCGCCAGCAGGTGGTGGCCGTTGATCCGCCAGGCCCAGGGCTCGGTGCTCCGCGGATCACCCAGTACCACCAGCCAGTACGGCAGGTCCCGGTACGGATCGATGTCTGACCGGTCGGCCTGCTGGAGCGCCAGCTCTCGCCTTGCGGCTTCGATCCGGATCACCAACTGCGTGTCGGACCAGCCACGCACGCTGTGCGCCAGTTCCAGCAGATCCAGCGCCACATCCAACTGCACATCGCTCAGGTCTCCCAGTCGTAGTCCGGGTCGTTCACCGGGAAGATAGGTCCATCGCTTGTGCAGATCGCCATCGAACGGGAAGACCCCGCGACGGCGTTGCTCGGCGTCCAATTGATCAACCAGCTTGCGAACAGCTGCCCCCATGGCCGAGGCGAGCTCTGGCATCGTGAGTTCAGCCATGGGGCCAACCTAGTCCCGTGGCTCCGACGGACCCAGGTCGAAGACTGGCTGAGTTCGATGGTGAGGGAGCGAGGATCACGACGATTCGGTACAGCTATCGGCCGATCCTCTTCGTCGCTGACCACTGCACCACAGGTCGGGCCGGCTGCCACCCGTGGAGACCACCCAGCGGCTCCATCCGCTCGATCCCGATCCGGACCAGCTCGCCGCCGTACGCCTGCCAGGCCCGGACCAGGGTCTGCTCGGTTTCGATGGTCACGGCATGCGCGACCAGCCGACCATTTGTGGACAGACGTTCCCAGCAGCGGTCGAGCAGTTCGACACTCGCTCCACCACCGACGAAGACTGCGTTCGGTTCCGGCAGATCGGCGAGACTTGCCCCGATATCAGCCGTGATCACCTGCACCCCTGGCACCCCGAGCTTGGCCGCGTTGGCAGCGATCCGGGCCGCGCGCTCGGGCGTTCGCTCTACTGCGACGGCCCGACAGCACGGGTCCGTCCGCGCCCACTCGATGGCAATCGAACCGGCTCCCGCCCCCAGATCCCACAACTGCTCGCCGGGGACCGGCGTCAGCCGGGCGAGCGCGGAAGCTCTCAGGTCACGCTTGGTGAGCTGGCCGTCGTGGTCGAAAGCGTCATCAGGCAGACCCGGGCCGACACCCAGGACGCAGGTCTCCGGGTCGGCAACGCACTCGATGGCAACGACGTTGAGCGCGGGCATACCGCCAAAACCAGCCTCGGACGCGAGCGCCTCTCTCCGGCTCTCCGCAGCTGAGCCCAAGTCACCCAGCACGGTCAGCCGGCTCTGGTCATATCCAGTGTCCACGAGCAGTGCCGCCAACTCGGCCGGCGTCTGAGTGCCAGCAGACAACACGATGAGGCGCTGACCCGGGCCGATGTGGCGTCGGACGAGATCGAGATCGCGACCCACGACAGAGACCACGCTGACGGTCTCGCTGGACCAGCCCATCCTGGCCCGCGCGAGCGCTATCGAGGACACTGCTGGATGAATGCGCACCATCTCGGCACCGAGCAGCTCGATCAGGGTGGATCCGATCCCAGAGACCAGCGGATCGCCGGTGGCCAGCACAACGGCCCGCCGATCCTCTACCCGTTCCAGCAGCGCCGGCAGTCCGGGCTTCAGCGGACTCGGCCAAGTCAGTCGCTCAGCCCCAGGAGCCCGATTCGCCACTAGGGCGAGATGACGTCGTCCGCCGATCAGCACCTCCGCGCCAGCGATCAGCCGCCGCGCCGACTCCCCCAGCTCGGACCACCCTCCGGCCGGTATCCCCACGACGTCCAACCGACCTGTCACGGGCGGAGCCCTTCGGCACGGCGAACAGTGTGAAGGGTTTGGTGCGAGGTCGCACCAAACCCTTCACGATCCTGGTGCAGACCCCGAGATCGACAAAACCCAGCGACCGCAGAGCGCGCAGCGCAACCAGTGAGCACGACCCTGACCCTATGCGAGCAGGTGTGGAATGATCGACGACGGCGACAGGTGAGGAATCCAGGGCAGATCTGGAGCGGTCCCGCCACTGTGAAGCCGCATTTGCACGGCTGCTCCTCACCTCGATGAGCCAGCCGAACGGCAGACGCGGTCAGCCAGAGCGTCCCTGCCGCCCGCCGCCCGACCAGCGGCGACTCAACGACAGCGGGCGTGGACACCCGCGAGGAGGCCCTCACCAATCGTGCGTACCTATCCGTTCTCTGCCGTCGTCGGCTCCGACGACATGGCCCTCGCCCTGGTGCTGACCTCGATCTCGCCGGAGGTCGGCGGAGTGCTGGTGCGTGGCGAGAAAGGTACGGCGAAGTCCACGATGGTCCGCGCCCTCGCCGCGGTGCAACCCGACCAACTGGTCGTGCAGGGGTGCCGGTTCGCCTGCGATCCGGCCGATCCCGATCCGGCCTGCCCAGACGGTCCGCACACCGACATCATCGCGGTCCGCCGGCCGGCGCGGCTGGTGGAGCTGCCGGTGGGTGCTACCGAGGACCGGGTGATCGGCTCACTGGATCTGCAACAGGCACTCGGCTCCGGACAGGTGTCGTACGAGCCCGGGCTGCTGGCCGCCGCCCACCGCGGGATCCTCTATGTCGACGAGGTGAACCTGCTGCACGACCACCTGGTCGACCTGCTGTTGGATGCGGCGGCGATGGGACGCTCGACGGTCGAGCGCGACGGCGTCTCCGTCGCCCACGCTGCCCGACTCGTGCTGGTCGGGACCATGAACCCCGAGGAGGGTGAGCTCCGCCCGCAGCTGCTGGATCGCTTCGGGTTGACCGTCGAGGTGGCCGCCCCGCGCGAGCCCGCACTCCGTTCGGAGGTGGTGCGCCGCCGACTCGCCTATGACGCCGATCCGACCTCCTTCGTCGCCAGGTTCGCCGACCAGGAGGCGGAACTGCGGGACCGTCTGGCTGCGGCCCAGCAGCGGATCGGCGAGGTGCGGCTGTCCGACTGGGCGCTGGACAAGATCGCCGGTGTCTGCGCCGGGTTCGAGGTGGACGGTATGCGGGCCGACATCGTCACCGCCCGCGCCGCCGTGGCGCATGCCGCTTGGCATGACCGGAGCGAAGTCACCCGGGCCGACATCCGGGCCGCCGCTCGACTTGCCCTCCCCCACCGCCGTCGGCGGAATCCGTTCGATGCGCCGGGACTGGATGAGGACTTGCTGGACCAGCTGTTGGGCGACGATGACATCGAGCCGGATCCCGACCCCGAACCACCGAATCCTGACCCGGAACCTCAGGCGCCCGATGACAATGACGATCCGCCGCCGAACGGCCCCGACACCACACCGAACGACCAGACAGACCGAAGCGACCCGGCAGACTCTCCGCCCGAACCGCCTCGGCAATCGGAGCAGGATGCCCCGAGCGAGCGGGGACAGCCCGTGCCGGTGAGCGTGTCCGAGCCAGGCCAGCCCTATCGGGCTCGGCTGCTGACCGCTCGCGGCACCGGCTCAGGGGAAGCCGGCCGCCGGAGCCGGGCGTTGACCAGCGTCGGCCGGACGGTCGGCTCAGCTCCGACCGCTGGGGCGCGACTGCACTTTCCGGCGACGGTCCGGGCTGCGGCAACCGAGCAGCAGCGCCGGGGTCGCATCGTCGGGGGTCGGCTGCGCTTCGACCGTACTGATCTGCGGACCGCCGTCACCGAGGGGCGCGAGTCCAACCTGGTGTTGTTCTGCGTCGACGCCTCCGGTTCGATGGCCGCCCGGAAGCGGATGGCCGAGGTCAAGACCGCGGTGCTGTCGCTGCTGCTGGACGCCTATCAACGCCGCGACAAGGTCGGTCTGGTGACTTTCCGCGGCTTCGAAGCCACGCTCGCGCTGCCGCCCACGTCCTCGGTGGAGGTCGCCGCACGGCGACTGAGCGAGCTGCCGAGCGGTGGGCGTACCCCGTTGGCCGAAGGGCTGCTGTGCGCGGCGGAAACCCTGCGCTGGGAGCGGGTTCGCGATCCACGGCGCCGCCCGCTGTTGGTGCTGATCACTGATGGTCGAGCCACCGCTGGGGTGGACGCACTGGCGAGGTCTCGACAGGCGGCGGCGTACGTCCGCTCGCTCGGGGTCGACGCCGTCGTGGTCGACTGCGAGTCCGGTCGGATGAGCCTGGGACTCGCATTGGGTCTGGCTACCGAGCTTCAAGCGGAGTATCTCAAGCTGGCCGACGTCAGCGCCGAGGCGCTGGCCGTCGTGGCGAGCACCCGGAGGGCAGCATGAAGGGCCAGGTCACCGAGACTCCCGACGACGGCCTGACCACGCGGCAGCGCCGCAACCGGCCATTGGTCATCGTGCACACCGGCGACGGGAAGGGAAAGTCCACGGCAGCCTTCGGGCTGGCGCTGCGCGGCTGGAACCAGGGCTGGCCGATCGGCGTCTTCCAGTTCGTGAAGTCGGCCAAGTGGCGGATCGGCGAGCAGTCTGCGCTGGAGGCCCTCGCCGACGTACACGACACCACCGGCAAGGGTGGGCCGATCGAGTGGCACAAGATGGGCTCCGGCTGGTCCTGGTCCCGCAAGACCGGCTCCGAGGAAGATCATCAGGCGGCAGCTGCCGAAGGCTGGGCAGAGATCAAACGCCGGCTGGCCCAGCAGACCCACACCCTCTATGTGCTGGACGAGTTCACCTATCCGATCAACTGGGGGTGGATCGATGTCGACGACGTCGTCGCGACGCTGACCGAGCGTCCCGGGCATCAGCACGTGATCATCACCGGCCGTCGCTGCGACCCCAAGATCATCGAGATCGCCGATCTGGTGACCGAGATGACCAAGATCGTCCACCCGTTCGACCATGGTCAGAAGGGTCAGCGAGGGATCGAGTGGTAGCGGGTGCTTGCCGCCGGAAGTGGTTCGAGGGCAAGGCGGCCTCGGCGTGGATGCTCGGCAAGGCCGACGAGGGAGCGATACCGCGGTTGTATCGCGACCACGAAGAACGCCGCCGAGCGCCGCGCCGGGGCCGAAAGGCCCCGAAGGACTTCCGTCGGTGAGCACTAGGCACGCACTGCCCCGGCTGGTGATCGCGGCGCCGGCATCCGGTCACGGCAAGACCACGGTGGCGACCGGGCTGCTGGCCGCGCTGCGTGCCGATGGGCTGGAGCCGGCCGGCTTCAAGATCGGCCCGGACTACATCGATGCCGGCTATCACGCCCTGGCCACCGGGCGGCCGGGCCGGAATCTGGACCCGTTCCTCTGTGGGGAGGAGCTCCTGATTCCGCTGCTGCTGCACGGATCTTTGGTGCCCTCACCGGCGGATGTGGCGGTGATCGAGGGCGTGATGGGCCTGTTCGACGGCCGCATCGGCGGCGACGGCTGGGCCTCCACCGCGCACGTCGCGCGAGTGGTCAGGGCGCCGGTGGTGCTCGTGCTGGACATCTCTTCGGTGTCTCGGACGGCCGCCGCCTGGGTACATGGTCTGCACACCTTCGAGCCCGACACCTCGATCGCGGGGGTGATCATCAACAAGTCCGGATCGATACGCCATTCCGACGAGGTGGTGGCGTCGTTGGAAGCGACCGGCATCCCGGTGTTGGGCGTGCTTCCTCGGGATGCGGGCATCGAGGCGCCGTCCCGGCACCTCGGTCTGGTGCCGGCGGCGGAGCTGCCGGAGGCCGTGGCGACCCTGGATCGGCTGGCCGCTCAGATCTCCGCTCATGTGGACCTCACTCAGGTGCTCGCCATCGCCCACTCGGCGCCTGGGCTGGTTGGTGAGCCCTGGAATCCGGCCTCAAGTGATATATCAGCCCCGACTAGGCAGATTCGGGGTGAATCGCGGCCTTTTGGAGGTGGTCGGGGCGGAAACCAATCAACTTCTGCGGGGGACCCGACCGAGCCTGCTGAGCGGCCGGTGGTCGCCGTAGCCGGCGGGAGGGCATTCACGTTCCGATATGCGGAGACCACCGAACTGATGGAAGCCTCTGGGCTGAATCCGGTGGTCTTCGATCCGGCTACGGATCCGGAGCTGCCCGCTGGGACCGCCGGCCTCTATCTCGGCGGCGGGTTCCCGGAGGTGCACGCCGCCGAACTGGCCGGCAACACCACCATGATCGACGCGGTCCGAGCGGCCGTCGCAGCCGGCGTACCGACCGTGGCCGAATGTGCCGGCCTGCTCTATCTGTGCCGGTCGGTCGACGGCGTACCGATGGTCGGCGCGCTGGCTGCCGATGCTCGGATGACTCCTCGGCTGACGCTGGGATATCGCACTGCCATCGCCGACCACGAGCACCTGCTCGGCGTCGCCGGGCGCCGGGTAACCGGTCACGAGTTCCACCGCACCACCGTCGAACCTGTCGCTGGTGAGCTGCCCGCCTGGTTGATCGACGGCCAGCCCGTGGGATTCTCCGCCGACCCCTCCGGATCGGGTACGCCCACCCTGCACGCCTCGTACCTACACACCCACTGGGCCGGCCACCCCACCCTGGCCACCAGCTTCTCCGCTGCCGTCCACGCATACGCTGCCCGACGTCCCTCCGAAATTCTGGTTACTGGTCCACATCTGACGGGGACAGGTCGCCGGAAATTGGGAGAACGTCACCACCACGAGGGCGAATCCGAAGAGGTCGATCTGGACCACCACGGTGACGCCGACGTGGCCGAGGGGCTGGTCGACCTGGCGGTCAACGTACGGATCCCCGCTCCGCCTGAGTGGCTGGCCGAGGTGATTCACAACAGCGTGCGCCACCTCGCTGCCTATCCCAATCCGAGCCGCGCCCGGCAAGCCATCGCAGAAGCGCATCGGGTCGATGCCGACCGGGTGCTCCCGTCGGCGGGCGGGGCGGAGCTGTTCACTCTACTCGCCCGAGCGCGGCCCTGGCAGGCACCCGTCGTCGTCCATCCGCAGTTCACCGAGCCGGAAGCGGCGCTCCGGGCCGCCGGCTTCGAGCCGCGGCGGGTCATCCTGACAGCCAACGACGGCTTCCGTCTCGATCCGACCCTGGTGCCACCCGACGCGGACCTGGTGATCATTGGAAACCCTACGAATCCGACCGGCATATTGCATCCCACAACCGCTCTCCGCCAGCTGATCAGACCGGGGCGAATGCTCGTGATCGACGAGGCCTTCATGGACGCTGTGCCGGGCGAGCCGGAGACCATGATCACCAGCGGCTCGATGGACGGCGTACTGGTGCTGCGCTCCCTCACCAAGACCTGGGGTCTCGCCGGGCTGCGAGCCGGGTACGCCGTCGGGGACCCGACGATCATCAGAGCGATGGCTCGCCAGCAGGCACCCTGGTCGGTCTCGACACCCGCGGCGGAGACCATGATCGCCTGTGTGTCGCCGGCCGCCCGAGCCATTGCCGAGTCGGCGGCGGCCGAGACCGCCAGCCGTCGCAGCCATCTGGTCACCTGCTTGACCGACCTCGGCCTGCCACCGGTAGCCCCCGCACACACGCCGTTCGTGCTGGTCGATACCACGGGTTGGCTAGCCGACAGCACCCCCGGGGCACTGCGTGGCAGACTGCGCGAGCGCGGCTTCGCGGTGCGGCGGGGCGAGACCTTCCCAGGGCTGGGAGCAGACTGGATCCGGATCGCCGTCCGGGACGAGGAGACGACCGACACCGTGATCAAGACGCTGCGCAGCATCCGGGACGAGTCGTGAGGCTCAACATCGGACTGGATGTCGCCGGTCGCCGGGTCGTCGTCTGCGGCGGATCACCAACCGCGCTCGGTGTGATCATGGATCTGTACGGTGCAGGAGCCGCGGTCACCGTGATCGCCCGGACCGTGCCCACCACTCTCCGTGATCTTGCCGAGCGCCAACTGCTCACCTGGCACGCCCGATCGTGGACCGAAACCGATCTCTTCGGCGTCGCCCTCGTCGTTCCCGCAACGGACGATCCGGCCGAGACCGAGCGCATCACCGACGCCGCGCGGGCTGCCGGTCAGCTCTGCCTCACGCCGTCAGCTGTCACCACCCCGGCCAACACACACCCCACCGACCCGATGCCGGGCCAGGGTCACGTCACCCTCGTCGGTGGTGGTCCCGGCGACCCAGGTCTGCTCACGGTGGCTGGGCTGGAAGCCGTGCGTACCGCCGACGTGATCGTCTGCGACCGGCTGGCACCCCTCGCGGTGCTGGCCGAAGCGCCGGCAGGCGCTCAGGTGATCGACGTGGCCAAGATCCCGCGTGGGGAGTACACGCCGCAGGAGCGGATCAACGAGCTACTCGTCGAGCATGCTTTGCTGGGCCGCAAGGTCGTACGACTCAAAGGCGGCGACAACTTCGTCTTCGGTCGCGGCGGCGAGGAGCTGCTGGCCTGCGCCGAGGCCGGCGTACCGGTCACTGTCATCCCCGGCGTCAGCTCAGCCATCGCCGCGCCGGCACTGGCCGGTATCCCGCTCACCCATCGCAGCCTGACGCAGGGCGTGACCATCGTGTCGGCGCACCTGCCCCCCGGTCATCCCGACAGCACGCTGGACTGGGCTGCATTGGCCCGCGCCAACACCACGTTGGTGATCATGATGGGAGTGGCCACCTTGCCGGAGGTGACCTCGGAGTTGATCAAACAGGGCATGGATCCGGCGACCCCGGCCGCCACCGTCGCCGACGCCGGGATGCCGTCGCAACGAAGCGTGCGAGCCACGTTGGCCACTATCGCCGAGGTCACCGCGCAGACCGGGATCAAGCCGCCGGCCGTCACGGTGATCGGGGCCGTGGCAGGGTTTCAGGCCTGAATCGACTCGCCGCGCGGCCACCCGGATCGCAGAACTGCACGCCACCCGACAGCGTCTGGCAGAGGCGATCTCCCGCTGCGAAGTCTGCGACGGCGTGATCTCGAGTCAGTCGACGTGAGCAATGGCGGGAGTCCGAGTCAGCCCGACGACGCCATCCGTATGGCCTAGTCACCGTCGGCAGGGATAGAGTGCCGGTCAGAGGGATCGGAAGTCGGTGAGAACCCGACGCGGTCGCGCCACTGTGTGAGGCATGAGGCGGCAGCCTGGTGCTCCGAGTCAGACCCGTCCTCTGCATGTTCCACGACCAACGGGTCGCCGCAACCCAGGAGGACCAGATGTCACACCACGCCAGCGCCGCAGACCGGCTGAACAGCCCGGTCGCCGTTGCCATCCCCACGATCTCGGTACGGCAGATCCTGCCGTGGCTGCTGTTCGCCGCGATGCTGGCCCTTGTCGGGCTCTATTTCGTGTCCGCCGAGGAAGGCGCGACCTCGCTGATCGCAGGCAACGCGGTCCACGAGTGGGTCCACGACAGCCGGCATCTGCTCGGCTTCCCCTGCCACTGAGTGCGCGTCGTGAGCGCACGTGACTTCCTGATCCGTGGCCTGCTCGCCGGACTGATCGCCGCATTCGCGGCGTTCGCGGTCGCCTACTTCGTGGGTGAGCCGCCGGTACGCACCGCCATCGCCCTCGAGGAATCCAGCGGTGGCCACAGCCACGAGACCGGTGCCGACCACAGCGAGGGCACCGAGCACACGCACGACAGCACCGGGCACACGCACGAGACCGATGAAGCGGCCGGGCCGGGTGAGGTCGAGGTTCCTCGCTCGCTGCAGTCGACCGTCGGGCTGCTGACCGGTCTGCTGGTCGCCGGGGTGACCCTCGGCGGACTGGTCGGCGTGATCAGCGCGATCGCGATGGGGCGTTTCGGCAAGCTGACACCGCGGGCGACCACGCTGGCGGTCGCAGCGATGGGCTTCGTGGCCGCCTACGTGTTCCCGTATCTGCTCTATCCGCCGAACCCACCGGCGGTAGGCAGCGGTGACACCATCGGCTCCCGCAGCGCCCTCTATTTCACCTTCCTGGCCATCTCCCTGATCGGTGCGGTGACCGCGGTGCTGGTCGGGCGTCGACTGGCCGAACGACTCGGGGGCTGGCACGCGGCCCTGGTCTCGATCGGGGGGTACGTGGTCGTGATGCTGGTTGCGATGGCCTTGCTGCCGCACTACAACGAGGTGCCGGACGACTTCCCTGCCTCGGTGCTGTACGACTTCCGGCGGGCCAGCTTCTTGACCCAGTTCACGCTGTGGGCGGTGCTCGGTGTCGTGCTGGCCGAGTTCGTCGGACGGCTCGCTCGTCGTCAGCCGGCCACGGCTCGCGAGCTCGCCGACGTACGCGCCTGAGATGGCCGACACTGAGCTGGTCGGCAAGGAGATGGCTGACATCAGGTCCCCGGATCTCGACCGCGGTGATCCCCGGCGCCAGCCGGTGGCACCGCCTTCCGCGGCCATCAAGGCTGAAGCCAGCTCCCGGGTGTCGGCGCTGGCTAAACCGCTCGGTGCGCTCGGCCGGTTGGAAGACCTCGCTGTGTGGTGGTCGGCCTGCCGCGGGGTATGCCCAGCCGACCCGCCGGCGAACGTCCGGGCGGTGGTGCTGGCCGGTGACCACGGTGTGACGGCCAGCGGCTCGAGTGTCTCGGCCTACCCGCGGGAAGTGACCGCAGCCATGGTCTGTGCCTTCGTGGCCGGCGTCGCCGGAGTCAGCGTGCTGGCCCGGCAGCATGGCGTGTCCGTGCGCGTCCTCGACCTCGGAGTCGACGCCGACCTGGACGGTCTGCCGGCCGAGGTCAGCGCGTACAAGATCCGGCGTTCATCCGGTGCGATCGACCGGGAGGATGCGCTGAGTCTGACCGAGGTCCAGCAGGCGTTGGCAGCCGGCGCGGTCATCGCCGCGGAGGAGATCGCCGCGGGCGCCGACCTGCTGATCCTCGGCGACATGGGCATCGGGAACACGACCCCGGCAGCAGCATTGATCGCCGCCACCTGGGGCGTACCGGCCACCGAGGTGACCGGTCGCGGGACCGGCATCGACGATCAAGCCTTGGTCGCCAAGACCGCACTCATCCAGGCCGCCCTCGATCGGGTGGGCGCTCGGGCAGCTGATCCTGTGCAGCGGCTCGCGGCACTGGGTTCGGCCGATCTTGCCGCCGGAGTGGGATTTCTGGTAGCCGCGGCTCAGTCGCGCGTACCAGTGTTGTTGGACGGGGTGATCGCCCTGGCCGAGGCTGCGGTGGCCGAAGATCTGGCGCCCGGGTGTGTGGCCTGGTGGGCCGCTGGACATCGCTCGACCGAGCCGGCTCAGCAGTTGGCTACCGACAAGCTCGGCCTGGTGCCGCTGCTGGATCTCGGGCTGCGGCTCGGCGAGGGCAGTGGGGCCGTGGCCGCCGTACCGCTGGTCCGCTCGGCTGCACTGCTGCTCTCGCAGATGGCGCTGCTCTCCGATCTGGCGTGAGCCGGGCGCTGGCATGAGCTGGGTCTCGGCCTGGCGGCTGGCCGTCGGCACCCTCACCGTCATCCCCGTCCAGCCGCCGTCACGGGTCGATCGCACCGTGGCAGGTCACGCCATGCTGCTGGCGCCGCTCGCGGTGCTGCCGCTGGCTGCGGTGACCGCCGGAATCGGTTGGCTGGCCGGTCTCACGGCCTGGCCGGCACCGTTGCCCGGCCTGCTCGTCGTGGCGGTGCTGGCGCTGGGCACCCGAGCCCTGCACCTCGACGGTCTGGCCGACACCGTGGACGGACTCGGCTCCGGACGAGAACAGGATCGGGCGCTGGAGATCATGCGCCATGGGGACGTCGGTCCGATGGGTGTCGTGGCCGTGGTGCTGGTCGTTGGCGTTCAGGCCGTCGCGGCCACCACTTTGCTGAACTCGGTGTCGGACGCCGTGTTGCTGATGATCGTGATCGCGATATCCCGATCAAGCCTGCTGACCGGCTGCCGCGCGGGCGTACCGGCCGCTCGACCAGGAGGCTTGGGATCGGCGGTAGCCGGCAGTGTTTCCACTCCCCTCGGCATCGGGGTGGGTGGTGTCGCTGCGGCGATCCTGATCGGTGCGGTGATCGCAACTGGCAGGCCTTGGTGGGCGGGTCTGCTCGCCGTCGCTGCCGCAACGCTGGTCACGTTTGCGGTCGTACGGCTGGCGGTACGTCGGCTGGGCGGGATCACTGGCGATGTCTTGGGGGCGACTGTGGAACTCACCCTCACGGTCCTGCTGCTCGGCATCACCTTGGCGCCCATTTAGCTGCAGGATTATCCCCGAGTACGGGGACGAACACACACCTAGTGCCTGCGCCGGCCCCGTGAGTCAGCTGTCACCTTCCCAGGCAGCCCGGATCCTTCAGCTCATTCAGCGCAATGCCGCCGCGACGAGCAGACGGACCGATTCATCGGTGGGCTCCGGCAGCCCATCGACCGGATGCCAGGCAAGACGATCGGACTCGGCACTGATGGTCGGCACTGCACCCGGAGGTGCGGACGCCCGGAACTGCACATCCAGGTGCCGGGTCGGCCGACCGAGCGAACAGGTCAGCGCGTGCACATCCAGTCGTACCGGGATCGGGTCGATCATCAGTCCGTCAATGCCCGACTCTTCACGAGCCTCGCGCAAGGCTGCATCGAGCACACTGCGATCCCCGGGCTCGAAGTGGCCACCGAGCTGCAGCCAGCGACCGAGCCGCGCATGCAAGGTCAACAGCACCGACGATCGGTCCGCCGACAGCACCAACGTGCTGGCCGTCAGATGCCCCGGCTCGCAGGACCGCCACAATGCGTCGGGGCGCGCGGCGAGGAAGCTCAGATAGGCCTGGATGAGACTGCGCTGATCCTTACTCGGCTTGGCATCCGCATCCAGATCGGCGTTGAGCCAACCGGTCAGCGTCCGAACAGCATCGGCGTGCAGGCGGTCATCCACCGCCTTATCTTCGCTCACTCCTTCACTGACTCGATCCGCCTCGAATCGACTCACGGGCCGATGACCCGCAACACATCAGTGTGGGTGAAGTCGTCGCCCTTGGACCGGATCGAGCCATGGCGGGTCGAACCGGCTGGTCCTGCGGCAAACGGCATGCCCGGTTCGGCTCAGAATCAGGCGGGTGGCCGCGGCGGTGGCCGGGTTCTGCTGGCCTACGCTGGACCTGCCGGGCACGCTGATCCAGAGGCTCAACGCAGCCGGATCTCCGGCATCCGCAGCTGGATCCCGCCGGTGTCGAGCTCAGTCAGCGCCTTCAACTCCGCGGCGGAGGGCACCACCTCACGTACCAGTGCTCGCGGATCGTCGCTGTTGCGCGGCTGACTCAGCCGCGCAATCACGGGCAGATGAACGGCCGGCACGAGCGGCGCGTCAGCGGGCAGCTCCGCCAGCCGGCGAGCCGTGGTCACGGCCTCTCGGAGTCCACCCAGCTGATCTACGAGACCACGGTCGTACGCGTCCCGGCCGGTCCAGACCCGGCCCCGGGCCAGCGGTTCGATCTCGGCCACGGTACGCCCACGGCCTGCCGCGACCTTGGCCACGAAGGCGGCATAGATCGCGTCCAGCTCGGCATCCAGCCGCTCGCGCTCCCCATCGTCGAACCCGCGGCGGGCTGACCACATCCGCGCGTGCTCACCTTCGTGGACCGCACCGGTCGACAGGCCGAGCCGATCCAGCAGGCCACTGATCACGAACTTCCCGCCCAGGACGCCGATCGAGCCGGTCAAGGTGGTCGGCAGCGCCACGATCGTGGTGGCGGCGCACGAGACGTAGTAGCCACCCGAGGCCGCGACATCGCCCATCGACACCACCACGGGCTTGCCGGCCTCCTTGACCCGGCACACCTCCCGCCAGATCACCTCCGAGGCGACCGCCGACCCACCAGGCGAGTTCACCCGGAGCAGCACCCCGTGGGCGCGGTCGTCCTCGAGCGCGGCACGCAGTTGGGAGGCAACGGTGTCGCTGCCGGTCTGGCCGCCGATCGGCCCCGGCCGGCTGCGACCCGAGCCGATCCCGCCACGGACTTCGACCAAGGCCAGATGCCCGCGACGCCGAGCCGGCAGCCGCAGCCGGCGCCGCGGCTTCCACCGATCGGCGAACAACAACTCGGCGTCGTCACCCACGTGCGCCCGAAAGGAGGCCAGCACCTCGTCGCGGTAGCCCAATCGATCCACCAACCGCGCCGCCAGCGCCTCCTCGGCCGTCCGCGGACCGGTGTCGACCAGCTCCCGGACCCGTTCCGGTGTCATCGAACGGCCAGCCGCGATGAGCGCGATCGCGTCGGCGTACACCGACGCGGCCAGGGCCTCCATCGACTCGCGATGCGGCTCGGTGAACTCGGTCCGGGTGAAGCGATCGGCGGCGTTCTTGTACTCATAGCGCTGCCCGAGTTGGGGCTCCATGCCAAGCTTGTCGAACGCTCCGCGCAGGAAGGTCGTCTCGATCGAGACCCCGAGCAGCCCGAGCCCGCCGCCCGGCTGCAGCCACACTTCGCCGAAGCCGGATGCCAGCACGTACGCGCCGGTGCCGGCAGCTCCGTCCGGGAAGCTCTCAGCCCAGGCGACGGTCGGCTTGCCGACGTCCAAGAACGCTTGCAGCCCGCGGCGCAACTCGTGCACCGTCGCCCAACTCAGCGGCCCACCGACCTTGGCCAGCAATCCCACCACCCGGTGATCCGCCGCCGCTTCGTGCAGTGCCTTGATCGTGGGCCGCAGCTGTCGTTGTCCTCGACTGAGCAGCGGAGCCAACGGATCGGCCGGATCCGGTTCGACCAACGGCTGCGTCAAATCAAGTTCGAGGATGATCGACGACCGATGAAACCGTCTGTGCTGCGAGTTCGGGTGCTGTGGTCGATCGTCGGATCGGCGCTGATCAAGATCAATCGGTGCAGGAGCCATGCTCCACCGTACGGGTGGGCGCAAGCGCCGCCTTCCCTACGACAGACCATCGAGGCCTGTCAGCATGCCGGGAGGCGATGACAATGTGCTGATCGAAGGCGCTAGATCGGCGAGAACGTCACCCCGCCAGCAGGGCTGGCTCGGCGGCGGAGAGGAATCCGTGGGCGACCTCGGCGGCGCGGTCGTGCGCGGCGCGGCGTCCGGTCTCCGGGTCGGCGGTGGCCAGGTTTGGGCGGAACGCGATGCTGTGGATGTCGCCAACCCCGGCCCAGCGCAGCCAGTCCTCGAAGTATGGCTGCTGGAAGTCGTGGCCGAAGGCCGGGCCGCGGTCGGGGCCGTAGACCGCGCCGGTGTAGATGACGGCGGCCCGCTTGTTCTGCAGCAGGCCGGTGTAGCCCTCGACCGGGTCGAAGGCGAAGATCATCCCGGGCTGGCTGATGACGTCGATGAACTGCTTGAGGATGTAGGGCACCGACGCGTTCCACATCGGTACGGTGAACAGGTAGTAGTCGGCGGAGTCGAAGCGCTCGAACGCGGTGCGCGCGTTGCGCCATGCGGTGGCTTCGTCGCCCTCGGGGGCGGCGCCGCCGAAGATCGTCATCTTGGCGGCTGCAGCGGGCGGGCCGAACTCGGGCAGGGTGCCGTCCCAGAGGTCCCAGTGCTCAATCGTCACGTCGGGATGGGTCGAGCGGAACTCGTCGAGGAACGTCGCCGCAATGGCGAGGGACTCGGAGCGCTGGCCGCGGGGGGAGGCGGAGATGTGCAGCAGAGTGGTCATTCTGGTGCCCCTTCGGAAGGTAGTTACGTGCGGATGCACACAGTTGTAGCATAGTGTGTGCGCACGCACAAGAACTGATAGCATGCAGATATGTCCGAAGACCTTGCCGCTACATGGGGCGCGCTGCTCAAGGTGCACGCCGCCTTGGTGCCGCGCTTCGACCGAGAACTGCAGGAGACCCACGGGCTGCCGCTGACGTGGTACGACGTCCTGCTCGAACTCAACGCCGCGCCAGACCGACGTCTCACCATGGGCCAGCTCGGCTCGGTCGCCGCCGTGAGCCGAACTCGGGTCAGCCGGGTCGTCGACGAGTTGGTGAAGGCCGGGCTGGTGGTCAGGGCGCCCAACCCTGACGACGGTCGGTCGGCGTTCGCGGCCCTGACTCCTGCAGGGCGGGCGGCGCTGCGCAAGGCGGCACCCACGTACGTCGCGGCAGTGCATCGCGAGTTCGCCGACCACCTCACCGCACACGAGGCCGAGGTCCTGGCGGCAGCCCTGCGCAAGGTGCTCGCCGCGAACGCAAACAAGCTTCAACGACCCTGATGGCATGCCGTCTAGATGAATCACAGAGGTCCGGCGACGCGAGACGCTCTACTTCGGTGAACCGTTCACGGCGCCTGAGTGGCGCCGGCCGTGGGCGGAGGACGGTCCGCGGCCGCAGCGGCACGACCTGCCTGAACACATTCGTGGTGGGAACTGATCGTCAACTGCCGCAAACCCAGCAGGGCCATCGAGCACTACGCCCATGGATGTCGCGCCTAACCAGCGATTGGGACCACGGCGCTACTCAAGAGTGATCGGGCGGCCCATCACCATCAAGATCACCTGGTCGCTGGCTGCGGCAACCTGTTGATTCAGGCGGCCCAGCAGATCGGCGAACAGTCTCCCGGAGCGATGCTCGGGCACCACTCCCCAGCCGACCTCGTTCGTTACCCCAACCACATCGGCCTCCCGCCAGGCCCGGACAAACTCCGCCGACTGTTCCTGCCAGGCCGGCTGCCATTCCGCGACCGGTCGCTGCCAGGCTTCCAGCTCGTCGAGGCACGAGGTGAGCCAGGTGCCGAGACAGTCCAGCAGCACCGGCCCGTCCGCGGCCCGCAGCGCGCTGGCTGGATCGGTGGTCTCGACGGTGGTCCAGCCCCACGGACCGCGACGGTCCCGATGGTTCGCAATCCGGGCGGCCCACTCCGGGTCTGCCGCCGGGTCGGGCACCGGCCCAGTGGCCACGTACGTCACATTGGCCCCGCCGCTGAGCAGCCGTTCCGCGTACGCCGACTTGCCCGACCGTACGCCGCCGGTGATCAGGATGCGTCGACTCATATCAGACACTGTCGCGGATGCCGTCGGAGATGTCATCCGGCGGCTACGGTGGCCGGTGATGTCCACGCTCTCCCGCCTCGCCCGCCGGCTCGCGCCGGCCGGTGGCTTGATCGCCGGTTATGTGCTCGATCGGATGTTCGGCGACCCTGAGCGCTGGCATCCGGTAGCGGGCTTCGGGCGGGCGGCCGGCCGGCTGGAGCAACGACTCTATGCCGATGATCGCCGAGCTGGCGTGCTCTTCACGGCTGTCTCGGTGGCGGCTCCGATCGCAGCCGGCGTAGCACTGGAGCGGGCCACGCGCCGCGTGCCACTGGTCACTGGCGTCCTGACGGCGGCGGCGACCTGGGCCGTCCTCGGCGGGCGGTCCCTGACGCAGGAGGCGTGCGCGGTGGCCGACCATCTGGGCGCCGAGGATCTTCCTGCCGCTCGTCACCAGGTCGGGCGGCTGGTCGGCCGGGAGACCGCCGAGCTGGACGAATCCGAGGTCGCTCGCGCCGCGGTCGAATCCGTGGCGGAAAACAGCTCGGATGCCGTGGTCGCTCCCCTGTTGTGGGGCGCGGTCGCGGGCCTGCCGGGACTGCTCGGATACCGCGCGATCAACACCCTCGATGCGATGGTCGGCCATCGCTCACCACGCTACGAGCGGTTCGGCTGGGCGTCGGCGCGGCTCGACGACCTGGTCAACTGGATCCCCGCACGGGTATCCGCAGGACTAGCCACGCTCGGCGCCCCGTGGATCAGTGGGTCGCCGAAAGAGGCGGCTGCCGTGGTGCGGCGGGATGCAAGTGCCCATCCGAGCCCCAACGCCGGAGTCGTCGAGGCGGCCTTTGCGGGTGCGCTCGGGATACGGCTCGGCGGTCGAAACGTGTACGAGGGCGCGGTATCGGACCGCGGGACGCTCGGCGATGGACGGCCGCCGGTGGGCGGCGACATCGCACGGACCACCCGATTGGCCACCATGGTGGGTGATGCCGCCCTGGTCGTCGCGGTGCTCATCCGACTCGCGCGGGCATGAGCCTGAGTGTGAACCTGCGCGGTTCCGACCCGGTGCTGATCCTGGGAGGTACGGCCGAGGCCCGCTCGCTGGCGTCCGAGTTGATGGCCGCCGGCCGCAACGTGGTCAGCTCGCTGGCCGGCCGGGTCCGCGATCCCGCACTGCCGGTTGGCGAGGTACGCGTCGGGGGGTTCAGCATTGGGAAGTTGGACGGGGTCACCGGCTTGGCGGCCTTTCTGGTCGACCATCAGATCACCGCCGTGGTGGACGCCACCCACCCGTTCGCGGCCACCATCTCCGCCAACGCTGTTGCGGCCTGTGCCCGAACCGGTACGCCGCTGCTCCGCCTGGAGCGGCCCGGCTGGCGTACCCATCCGGACGCCGACCGCTGGCTCTGGGTCGACTCGATCGAGCAAACGGTCCAGGCCGGCGCCGCGTACGCGCGACCGTTCCTGACCACCGGACGTCAGTCACTCGCGGTCTTCGCCGAGGGCTGGGCAGACAAGCAGGTCACCACCAGGGTCGTCGATCCGCCTGAATGCACCCTCCCCGCCCGCTGGCAGCTGATCCGCTCCCGCGGTCCCTATGCGTACGCCGACGAACATGCCCTGATGAGCAAGGCCGGCACCGATCTGCTCGTCACCAAGGACTCCGGCGGCACCCACACCGCGGCCAAGCTCGACGCCGCCCGCGACCTCGGCATCCAGGTGCTGGTGATCGCCCGACCGGTTGCGGTCGGTGATGCAACCCGGGTCGGCACCACCACAGAAGCGCTCGATCTGCTCGAGCCGTGGTTCGAGTGAACGGTAATCCCCGATGGTCACTATCGAAAGGTGCGCTGATGCAGTTTCGCGTGAGCCCAAACAGCATCCACGCACCTTTCGATGAGCCCACCGATCTACGGCGTCGAGCTACGGCTTGTCGCTGACTCAGTTCACTGCGCGCGGGGCCGGCGGACCGGCGTGGCCGTAGGATCAGTGGTCCCAGAGGACTGCGATCGGCAGCGCCCAGAACCGGTCGCCGATCGCGATCGACCGACGCCTTCAACGAGGTCAACAGGTCCGGGGCGCGCTGCACCTCATCAATGGCGAGGAGACCCTGCGAGTACTGAGACGCGAACCCGTCCGGATCTGCCTCAGCGGCACCCCGGTCACCGAGATCATCGAGATTGACGACTCGTACGTCACGACCCCGGATGAGCTGAGACATGAGCATGCTCTTGCCCACCTGTCGGGCGCCGCTGATCACCGTGATCGGAGTGTCGGCCAGCGTCTCCTCGGCGAGCGGGGTGACGTTACGACGCAAGAGTTCAACGACCATGACCCACCTACGCATCGGCTGCGGATTTCCCGATACCTTGTTGCGGATTTGCCGGTTCTCTGTTGCGGATTTCCCCAGTGTTAGGGGTCAGCTCTGGGGCTTGCCCGATGGCGGTGGGGAGTCGTAGCCGTTGAGGATGGCGCCATGTGGCTGCAGCTGGAAGTCGGCACCGCTCGTTCTCTATGTTGGCGCGTGCCTACGGCCATCAATCCAGCACCCGCGACCGACTCACAGGGGCACGGGCGGCGCGCTTTGGTGATCGAAGCGGCTCATACCTACTTCCCTGAAGCCGGTATCGAAGATCTACCCGCATTGGCACGCGAGGAAATTGTCGTCGGCTTGGACGGCCGACTGCGCCGTGGGATCGCGGCATCCGGGACTGACGATCCGACGCTGCCGCTGCTGCGCGACGAACTGGTGGCCCAACTCGGCGGGACAGCGGACGCCACCGGCGCGCTGACCGTGATCGACCGTGTCTACGCGGGCCGACTGCTCCGTCACCAGGTGCCGCCTATTATCGCCGCCCGCTGCCTGGCTTGGTATGGCTACTGGCGAAGCAACAACGGCGGTCCGTCGCTGGCGGCCGCGGAAGCGCTGTCGCACGCAGCGGATGCCTGGGTCGCCCAGCCATCCCGGCGACCAGAACTCGACACTGAGATCATCGCCACCGCTCAGCTACTCGCCGGAGCGCAACTCATCGCCCTGGAGGACGTCGCCGTGTAGGTCGGGGTTCGACGGCCAAGAGGACAGCGGGCCGCGGGCCGCGGGCAACGCTGCGGTGCTTGGCGTCCTCCGCGCGGTGGTAGCCACTCGCCAGCCAGCATTAGTCGCGGATCTCCCGGTGTCTTGTTGTGGATTTCCCCACGCCAGGGATCAGTGGAGAAGTCCGCCCGAACGCTCGCCACACCGATTGCCGCGCCCAAGCAGTGACATACCCGTGGCTCAGGCATGCCTTTCCAGCCCACCATCAGGCCAGGGAGTCCCGCCAAGCACGGTGCAAGGAGGCGTACCGGCCTCCGTCTGCATCGACAAGATCAGCGGGCGCACCGTCCTCGACGATCTGGCCGTGCTCCAACACCAGGACTCGATCGGCGATCTCGACCGTGGAGAGTCGGTGGGCAATGATCACCGCAGTTCGATCGGCCAGGATCGTACGCAACGCCTGCTGGACCAAACGTTCGCTCGGCACGTCGAGACTGGAGGTCGCCTCGTCCAGGATGAGCACGGCAGGGTCGGCGAGGAACGCCCGGGCGAAGGCGACCAACTGCTTCTGCCCCGCCGACAATCGCGAGCCTCGTTTGCCGACATCGGTGGCATAGCCCTCCGGCAGTCCGGCGATGAATTCGTGTGCGCCGACGGCGCGGGCCGCATCCTCGATCTCAGCCTGCGTGGCCGATGGCCGGCCGAACGCGATATTGCCGCCGATCGTCCCGTCGAACATGAAGTTCTCCTGGGTGACCATCACCACCGCACGCCGCAGGTCGGCATCACTCAGTTGGCGCAGATCGACCCCGTCCAGCAACACCTCGCCCGAGGTGGGGTCGTAGAACCGCGACATCAGCTTGGCGATGGTGGTCTTCCCCGCCCCTGTCGTGCCGACCAGGGCCACTGTCTGACCGGCCGGGACGCACAGGTCAAGGCCGGGCAGCACCTCTCGCTCCGGCACGTACGAGAACCGCACGCGCTCGAACCGGACCGTGCCGCGGGCATGCGGCAACGACACCGGATGCTCCGGCTCGCGGACGGTCGGATCCTCCTCCAACACCCCCGACAGCTTCTCCAGCGCCGCCGAGGCGGACTGGAAGGTGTTGTAGAACTGGCTGATCTCCTGCATCGGCTCGAAGAACATCCGTAGATAGAGCAGGAATGCGGTCAGCACGCCGACGGTCATCTCCCCGTGCATCACCCGCCAGCCGCCGTAGAGCAGCACGATGCCGATGGTGATGTTGCCGACCAGCCGGACGCTCGGCGAGAAGATCGCCACCAGCCGGAATGACCGGACGTTGGCGTCCTGGTATCGGTGCGCGAGCCCGGAGAAGATCTCCGCGTTGCGGGGCTCACGACGGTACGCGTGCACAGCACGGATGCCTGTCATGGTCTCGACGAACTGGACGATGACCAGCGCCGAGTACTCACGGACCTTGCGGTAAGCACGAGATGAGGCACGAGAGAACCAGCGCACCAAAAGCGCCAGCACCGGGAAACCGATCAGGCACACCGCGCCGAGCTGGAAGTCCAAGGTGAGCAGCAGAATCCCAACCCCGACCATGGTCAGCACGGCGGTCACCAGGCCGTCGAAGCCGCCGGTCAGCAACTCCATGATCGCGTCGATGTCATTGGTCAGCCGGGACACCACTCGCCCGGTGGTGTAGCGGTCGTGGAACCGCACATCGAGCTTCTGAAAATGCGTGAACAATCGCCGCCGTAACTCCAGCAACACCTGCTGGCCGACCTTGCCCGCCCCGCGCAGGAAGGCCATCCGGCTGATCGTCTGCACCACGAGGGCAACCAGCATCACCGCGATGATCTCGTACAGCACTGTCCCTCGACCGCCGTTCAGCAGCGGCGGAATGCCGTGGTCGATGCCGAGCTGGACCAGACGAGGGATGGACAGCCGGGCCGCGTTCTCGATCACCACCACGGCCACCAGCAGCCAGACGGTCTTCAGATACGGCCTCAGCAGGTCGGCGAGCAGCGCACGGCTGCGCCTCTTCAGCAGCCCACTGGCACGCTCGGCGACCTCGTCGTTGTGTTCGGCGGCAACGCCGCGCCATTCCTCGACACCGCGACGTTCGGCGTCGCGCCGGTCGCGCTCGAGCACGTCCTCGCGCCGCGGGGATGCGGAACTCATGGGGACGTCACCTCCTCGAGCTCTGCCGAGAGCAGTTCGCGATACTCCGGCACCGTGGCCAGCAGTTCAGCGTGCGTGCCGACATGGCGCAGGGTGCCGCCGGACAGCACTGCGACGCGATCGGCGAGCAGCACGGTGGAGGCACGATGCGCCACCACGATCCCGGTGACTCCGACCAGCACGCGTTGCAGGGCTTCCTCGACCAGCGCCTCGGTATGGATGTCGAGTGCGGACAAGGTGTCATCGAGCACCAGCACCCGGGGTCGGGACAGCACCGCACGAGCCAGCGCGAGCCGCTGCCGCTGCCCGCCGGACAGGCTCATCCCCTGCTCCCCGATGCGCGTGTCGAGACCCCACGGCAGGTCGTACACGAACTGCGCCTGCGCGACCTCGACCGCTTCGGCGATCTCGGCATCACTCGCATCGGGCCGGCCGAGCGTCAGGTTCTCCCGCGCCGACATGGAGAACAGCGTCGGATCCTCGAAAGCCGTCGCAACGACCGTCCGGAGCTGGCGCAGACTCAGGTCCCGGACGTCCACACCATCGATGCTGACCGAGCCGGCCGTCACGTCGTACAGCCTGGGCACCAGCTGGGTGAGGACTGTCTTGCCCGATCCGGTCGCGCCGACAATGGCGATCGTCTCGCCCGGCTCGATCTGCAGATTGACGTGTCGCAGGGTGTCCACCGCCGAGTCCGGAAAGCGGAACGCCACGTCGTCGAATCGGACCCGCCCCTGCGGATCCGCGAGTGTCTGCGTGCCGTCGACGATGTCGACCTCGGCATCGAAGATCTCCATGATCCGATCGGCCGCGGTGAACGCCTCTTGCGTCATTGCCAGCAGGAAGCCGAGCGCGGCGACCGGCCAGACCAGGGACAGCATCAAGGTGATGAAGGCGACCAGAGTGCCGAGGGTCAGCTGGCCCTGAGCAGCGGCGGCCGCCCCGAACCCGAGCACCACGATCAGCGCCGCAGTCGGAATCACCTCGAGGAAGGTCCAGAATCTCGCGCTCAGCCGCACCCGCTCCATGGAGGTGTCGTACAGCTGTCGGCTCCGCGCGTCGAAGGTGTCGAACATGTGCGCGGCGCGACCGAACGACTTGATCACCCGCAGCCCGTACGCGCCCTCCTCCACGGTCGAGGCGACGTCACCCACCTCGTCCTGGATCTTTCGCGAGAGCCGTGTGTACTCCCGCTCGTTGCGCAGGCACATCCAGCTGATCGGCACCGCGGAGACGGCCACGACCAGGCCCAACGGCCAGTACATGCTGAGCAGCAGGATCGTGACTACGACGATCTGCAGCACGTTCATGATGATGAAGAGCAGCCCGAAGCCGAGGAAGCGCCGGATCGTCGCCAGGTCGTTCATGATCCGGCTCAGCAGCTGACCGCCCTGCCACTGCGAGTGGAAGCTCATCGACAGCCTCTGCAGCTTGTCGTAGAGGTCGAGACGGATCGCGGTCTCGACCCCGTTCGTGGCCTTCGAGACGACCCAGCGGCGCAGGAACATCAGCAGGGCCTCGATCACACCCAGGCCGGTCGCGAACAGACCGAAGGCCAGCAGGCCGCGAGCATCCGACTCGGCGATCGGCCCGTCGATGACGGCCTTGGTGACCAGGGGGATCACGATCGTCGCGCCGATCCCGATGCTGGCCATCACGAACATGACGCCGAAACGCCCCAGGTAGGGACGCAGATAGCCGCGCAGCCGCCACATCGAGGCGGACGAGCGCTGCCTGGCCATCACACCTCCCCACCGATCGTTGGGCCAGCAAGATCCGGACGGCCAGAGCAGTGCGCCCGGCCATGGTCCTCAGGACATCACCAGGCACTGACAGTCCGGCGACACTCCTCTCGTCGAGCTACCCAAGAGCTCTCGACGGACCTCCCACAATAGTTAGTTCGCATCACTAAAATCCAGCGATTTCCGAGCTGCCCCTGCCGCGGCTCCTTCGTCTGCCGAGACTCCCGTTGCGAGCGGCCGCGAGGCGAAGCGACGGCTCCGTCTGGACGACCGAACGAGCCAGACACGTTCTTCGTCTGGCGAGAGAGGGAGGAAGACGGAGTCTGTGGAGCGCAGCCAAGCAGCGAGCGACGACCCCCGTTGCGAGCGGCCGCGAGGCGAAGCGACGGCTCCGTCTGGACGACCGAACGAGCCAGACACGTTCTTCGTCTGGCGAGAGAGGGAGGAAGACGGAGTCTTGGGAGCGCAGCCAAGCAGCAAGCGACGGCCCCCGTTGCGAGCGGCCGCGAGGCGAAGCGACGGCTTCGTCTGGACGACTGAGCGAGCCAGACACGTTCTTCGTCTGGCGAGCGAGGGAGGAAGACGGAGTCTGTGGAGCGCAGCCAAGCAGCGAGCGACGGCCCCCGTTGCGAGCGGCCGCGAGGCGAAGCGACGGCTCCGTCTGGACGACCGAACGAGCAAGACACGTTCTTCGTCTGGCGAGAGAGGGAGGAAGACGGAGTCTGTGGAGCGCAGCCAAGCAGCAAGCGACGACCAGCACTGTCAGCGGCGCCGACTACGATGCGGACCAGTCGACAAACAGGTATCGGGCCACTGACCACAGCCCGGCAAAAGCAGGAGGAGAGCGTGTCTCAGCAGGTTCAGGGTGTGATCTCGCGGGCCAAGGACGCCCCGGTCGAGCTCGTGACCATCAACATCCCGGATCCGGGTCCGGGCGAGGCCGTGGTGAAGGTCCAGGCGTGCGGGGTGTGTCACACCGATCTGCACTACGTCCAGGGCGGGATCGGTGACGACTACCCCTACCTGCTGGGCCACGAAGCAGCCGGGATCGTCGAGGCGGTCGGCGACGGTGTCCGCGACCTCGCCCCTGGTGACTATGTGATCTTGAACTGGCGTGCCGTGTGCGGCAGCTGTCGGGCCTGCAAGCGTGGCCGGCCCTGGTATTGCTTCGCCACCTTCAACGCCACCCAGAAGATGACCCTGGAGGATGGCACCGAGCTGTCCCCGGCGCTGGGGATCGGCGCGTTCGTCGAGAAGACCCTGGTGGCGGCCGGGCAGTGCACCAAGGTCGATCCCGCTGCGGCTCCGGAGGTCGCCGGGCTGTTGGGGTGTGGGGTGATGGCCGGCCTGGGTGCGGCGATCAATACCGGTGGTGTCGGTCGGGGTGATTCGGTGGCGGTGATCGGCTGCGGCGGGGTCGGTGCGGCGGCGATCGCCGGTGCCCGGTTGGCCGGTGCGGGCACGATCATCGCGGTCGACATCGACGAGCGGAAACTCGCGACCGCGAAGGAGCTCGGTGCGACCGACACGGTCAACTCTCGTGAGGTGGATGCGGTGGAGGCGATCCAGGGGTTGACCGGTGGTCATGGCGCGGATGTGGTGATCGATGCGGTGGGTCGGCCGGAGACCTGGAAGCAGGCGTTCTATGCCCGGGATCTGGCCGGCACTGTGGTGCTGGTCGGTGTGCCGACCCCGACCATGCAGCTGGAACTACCGCTGTTGGATGTGTTCGGCCGTGGTGGCTCCTTGAAATCATCCTGGTACGGGGATTGTCTGCCCTCTCGGGATTTCCCGATGCTGATCGACCTGTTCCTGCAGGGTCGGCTGCCGTTGGATGCGTTCGTGACCGAGACCATCGGCATCAACGACGTCGACGCCGCCTTCGCCAAAATGCACGGCGGCGACGTCCTCCGCTCCGTCGTGGTGATCTGACCGTGGCCGACAACGGAGTGCAGGCCAGGATCGATCACGCCGTGACGTCTGGCACCTTCTCTCTCGACGGGCAGACCTTCGACGTCGACAACAACGTCTGGGTGATCGGCGACGACGAGGAGTGCGTCGTCATCGACGCCCCACACGACGTCGAGGCGATCCTGCAGGTCATCGGCGACCGGCGAGTGGTGGCGGTGCTGTGCAGCCATGCCCACGACGACCACATCCGCTACGCCCCCGACCTTGGTCGAGCGGTCGAGGCACCGGTGCTGCTGCATCCGGCTGATCTGCCGGTCTGGGAGCTGACCCATCCCGACAGCCAGCCAGACGGTCAGTTGGCGGACGGACAGCAGATCCCGATCGCCGACATCACCCTCGAGGTCATCCACACTCCCGGGCACGCCCCGGGAGCGGTCTGCTTCTATGCCCCCGACCTCGGCGTGGTGTTCACCGGCGACACGCTGTTCAATGGCGGGCCGGGCGCCACCGGGCGTTCCTTCAGTGACCGCGACCTGATCGTGAAGTCGATCAACGCCCGACTGATGGGGCTACCCGGCGACACCATCGTCAAGACCGGTCACGGTGACGACACCACCATCGAGGCCGAACGCAACAACATCGCCTGAGTCATCGTCGGCAGCCAGGCGGTCGCCTCCACACGGTGGCAATCCAGACGATCCCGGGACCGGTCAGGCACAACCCTGACCGGTCCCCGCCTGGCTCGGTGGAAGGATCTTCGTATGGGTTTCATCCTTCGTACGCTGGCCAACGCCGCCGCCCTCTGGGTCGCGACCTGGATCTTCAGCGGCATCAGCCTGACCGGCACCGACACCACGCAGAAGGTCCTCACCATGCTGCTGGTGGCGGTGATCTTCGGTGCGTTCAACGCCGTGCTGAAGCCGATCTTCCAGATCGTCACCATCCCGGTGGTCCTGATCACCCTCGGGCTCTTCCTCATCGTGATCAACGCCTGGATGCTGATGCTCACCTCGTGGATCGCCAGTGTGGTCGGGCTGGGCTGGCACGTTGACGGCTTCTGGACGGCGGTCGGTGGCGCGATCGTGGTGTCGATCGTGAGCTTCATCGCGAACGGGCTGCTGGGCACGGACAAGCATGCGCGGGACTGACGCCAGGAAGTCCGGCGGCCGTGCGAGTGGGTCCGCGACCGACCTGCGGAGCATCGTGTTCGTCTGCTGGGGCAACATCTGCCGCTCCCCGATGGCCGAGCGGGTCGCGGAGAAGCTCGCCGCCGATCGCGAGATGGAAGACCTCGTCTTTACCAGCGCCGCAACCAGCCGCGAGGAGATAGGCGCGCCGATCGATGATCGCGCGGTCGCTGTCTTACGCCGGCATGGCTATCGGACCGGTGGTCACGCCGCGCATCAGGTCACTCGGTCTGAGATCGAGGACGCCGAGCTCGTGTTGGCCATGGAGGACATCCATCTACGCAAGATGCTGGCCATCGCACCCGGCGCCGACAACCTGCGTCTGCTGACCGACTTCGATCCCGATGCGGCGCCGGGATCCGGGATCGACGACCCCTGGTACGGGCCGGGATCAGGCTTTGAGCGCACCCTCGCCTCCATCGAAGGCGCCATCCCAGGACTGCTCGCTCACCTCGATCACCACGCCTGACCGCGCACCAGGAGGCACGGCGCATCTGGCATTCAGCCGCCGACCACCAGCCTGGTCTCGACCACGTCGCCCTCGTCGATGCCCTCGGCACGGCGCACCGCGACTTTCACCGGGACGAGGAAGCCGCCGTCCTTGGGGATCATCGAGGTCGTGAAGGTGGTATCTCCGATCCTCACGGTCGCCGGGATGCAGCCCCAGCCGTACGTCAACTCGTTCGCCACCGGAGCCAGATCATCGAGGATGTACTCCGGCAGCGGAATGAAGTAGAACGGTGCCGGCCCGCGCCAATAGACGACCGATCCCTCGAAGGTCCATTCCATCTCTGTCCGCGTCTTCAGTCAGGTGCGCTGTCGGGCCAACCGTATTGGGATCAGTCGACCTGCATCTCACCCATGACGTCCCAGTCGTCGCCATCTACTTGTCGGCTGACGATCTTGGGCGTACGGCTGAGTGCGTCCGGGGTCTCGGCGATGAAGGTCTTGAAGTGCTCACTGTTCACGTGTGGCCCGGCACCGTCATCGGTGAATGCCTCGACGAGCACGAACTCGTGAGGCTCCTCGACGCTGCGCGACCACTCGAACCACAGGTTGCCCGGCTCGGCTCGGGTGGCTTCCGTGAACGGCGTGACCCGTTCCATCCAGGTATCGACGAACTCCGGCTTGACCGGGAACTTGACGACGATGAAGTACATCTCTGAGCCTCCGCAGTCGACGACGTAAACAGGGATGGGCAGGCGCGCGCCGGGCAGCACCCCTGCTCGCGATGCTAGTCCCACCCATCTTTTGGCGCGAAAACCACATCAGGTGTGGGTAACGCGCCAGAACTTCGGATGGATGACTCAGCTAGGCACCACGACCGCCCGAGTTCCGTCCTGGGCCGACCACGCCTCGGCGATCCGGGACAACGGATAGGTCGTGTAGGGGATGTGCACGGTGCCGGCCGCAATCTGCGCCAGGAATCCGGGCAGTCTCGCCAGGATCTCGGCCACCGGAGTGCCACCGAGCCCGCTGCCGCTGAGCGTGAGGTTGCGGCTGCGGAGCAGGGCGCCGGGCACCGTGGCGTCGGGTCCGGCAGTGGTGCCGATCTGCACATAGCTGACGTCGTAGTCATCGACATCCAGGTTTGGATCGCCCAAGGCCCGAAAGGTGCTCTCGGCAACAGGACCCCAGCAGAAGTCGATCACGATGCTTGGCGGCTGGCCGTCCAGCGCCGCGACGATGCCGGCCGTATCGGTCCCCGGGTCGCCGGTGAGTCCGACCGTACGCAGCCCTCGGTCGGCGCCCACTCGGGCCGCGAGGCCTTCGAGCTTGGTCGTGTTGCGACCGACTGCGACGACCGTCGTGGCACCGAGCGCGTACGCATTGTCGGCGGCGATGCTGCCGGACATCCCAGTCGCGCCGAGCACGAGGACCGTCGCGAGCCCACGCTCACCCAGCTGGTCATGCCGCTTGCTCAGCGGCAGCCACGACGCCGAACCCGGATTCATGCCGGCGGCAACGGCCAACGGATCGGCCCCGGCTGGCAGCTCGATGCCGAACTGAGCGGGAACGGCCATGCGCTCGGCCATCGTTCCCCAGGGCGGTGTGACAAATCCCGTGTAAACCAACCGCCCGTCCGGCGTCCGGGCCACCGCGTCGACGCCTGGCACCGCCGGCCACGCTCCCGCCACGCTGTAGTGCCGGCCGGCCACCCGGGATCGCACTACCTGGTGCACACCTGCACCCACCAGCTCGACCAGCGCCTTTCCATCGGCCGGCTCAGGCTCGGGAAACTCGGCGTAGACCGGCACCGCCCCTGCCTCGTACACCACTGCTGCTTGCATCTCGCTCTCCTTAACTAAGTTCAATTCCAGCATCCCTTAACACTGTTAAAGTGTCAAGATGCCGCCTCGCCTGACTCGCGTCGTGATCGTGGATGCCGCGTTTGGCGTGCTCGACGACGTCGGCATCGACGGCCTGACCGTCCGCGCGCTCGCAGCGAAACTTGGCGTGAAGGCACCCGCCCTCTACTGGCACCTGGCTTCCAAGCAGGAGCTCTTGGACGAGATGGGCACCGAGGTGGCGAGCCGGATCCAACACACGCTGGCCAACCTGAGCGAGGAGACCTCGCTCGCGGAGGCACTGCTGGCGTACGCGACCGCCATGCGCGCGGAGTATCTCCGGCACCGTGACGGCGCCCGCACCTTCAGCGGCACCCGGTTGACCGACCCTGACCTGCTGCGGCATCGCGAGACGATGCTGGCCCGCTGGGTGGGCCAGGGTCACAGCATCGAGCAGGTGAGCGACGCGTTCGAAGTCGTGACGGCATACGTGGTCGGGTTCGTGATCGAGGAGCAGGAACGCACTCAGTCGAGCGCCGAGCGCTACGACCTACAGACGCGAGACGCAATCGTCGGTCCCGACCACCCGCTGTCGATTGCCTCCGGTCACCGGATCTTCTCCGATCCCGGCGAACGATTCAGCCAACAATTGGCCCTGATCATCCCGGCCCTCGCCTCGCGCTGACCGTGCCGAACCTCCTACTCGAGGTGCCAACTCATCCCGGGACTCCCCGCGAGCGAGTCACTCAGCCACCATCAGCTGACCCAACGGGTGGGCTTATGCCCCGCCTGCGACGGCCGGGGCGGTCGGGTCGGCGCCCTCGCCGGCGGTCTCGCGCTGGACGTAGTCCTCGATCGCCTCGACGTCGTTGGCTCGCTTGACCACGGTGAGCAGGTCGCTCATCGTCGCGACCTCCTCGACCTGCTCCTTGATGAACCATTGCATGAACTGATCGGAGGCGAAGTCATACTCCTCGCGCGCGATCCGGGTCAGCTGGTTGATCTGCTCGGTGACCCGCTTCTCCTGCTCCAGCGCGAGGGCGACCGGCTCGACGATGTCGGCAAAGTCCGTCTGCGGCGCCGCTACGCCAGGGATCTTGACGGCCGAGTCCTGGTCGACCAGATACTGCACCATCATCATCGCGTGGTCGCGTTCCTCCAGCGCCTGCGCATAGAAGAAGCCTGCCATCTGCGGCATGGTCAAGGCGTCGTAGTAGACCGCGCAGGCGACGTACTGCTGGTGGGCGGCGAACTCGTTCGCGATCTGCGCGTTGAGCTGCTCGACGAACCGGTCTGCTGGCATCTGGTCTCCCTCGTTGTTGCGTCTGGGCCTCGTTGTCGCGTACGGCCAATGAACCCGTGGTGACGACCACAATCCTGACAGAACGGTACGCCGCGCTGGTGACGGATCAGGACGTACGGAACGAGAGGCGTACGTCAGGTTGAGGTCACGGAACGCTCGCGGAGCATGGGCGAGATTCATCGACTGGTGCGCTGTGGTTGCTTCAGCTCAACCGAAGCCACCGCCGCGCACCAGTGAGTAAGAGCTCACTCCGGCACAGACCGAATACCTGCCCTCCCGGACCTTTTCCACCGACCAGCGCCGCAGGTGTCAACCGCGGCGTTCGTCTTCCTGGTGGCGAGCGGGACGGTCACGATCGATCCCGACAACTTCACGACTCCGCCGTCGCCTGCGCCCTCGGCATCCGCCACACAGTCGACGCCCTCCGACGACCAGACTCCGACTGACAGCCAGACTCCAGACAATGAGCCAACCGGGAGCGCCACCGGTCGATAGACACCCACGATTCCGGGCGATGAATGACCGCCTGGGGCCAGCACTGTCCGGTGAGAATCTTCACCTTGGCAGACCAGCACCCAACCGCCCCCGGGTCATCGCCACGACGACGCCGGCCGCCGCCAGGTAGGTACCGAGGATGACCCAGTCGGGTGTGTCCAGCACGGCGGTGTAGGCGTCCTGTCGCGGCATCAGCAGCAGATGATCCTGAGCAGGTGTGAAGCTGGCGTGCAGCAGGATGCAGAGTCCGACGCTATGGGTGGCATTCCACAACAGGGTGTAGAAGACCGCCAACACCCAGGGCACCACGAAGCCGGCCGGCCCGTAGATCGGCACATGCCAGACTCCCCAGACCAGCCCGAGCACGATGGTCGCGCGCAGCGGCGAGTATCTCTCCTGCAGCACCGCCAGCCCGAACCCGCGCCAGCCGGGCTCCTCCATGGCCCCACCCAGGAACAAGACGAAGACTAAGGTGCCCAGGTAGTCCGGCAGCCGCTCGATGCCGAGGGACCAGTCCACCGGGAAGCCGAGCCCTTGCAAGACGAGCGTGGCCACCACGTACAGCAATGCGGGCAGCCCCAGGGCGTACGCCCACCAGCGCGCCGGCACCCGCCAGCGCCAGACAGGTCGGATCCAGGCGATCAAGGAGCCGCCGCTGACGGCCGTGACAATGGCCGCTGCGGCCATCGGACCGAGCCCGCCGAGCAGAAAGAACGCCTGCCCACCACCCGCCGCGGCCCCGAGCCACAGACTCCAGGAGATCGCGTACGCGAGCGCGACGAAGGCGATGAAGCGATGTCGGGCGACCCACCGGCCGGCCCTACTGTCCTGGACCGGCCGTGTGGTCGTCATCGTCATCGCCTGCCCGCACTACCGGTGAGCGAGATCTGCCTGCGTCGCAGGAGTATCAGTGCCTGGCGGCGGCGTCAGGCCCGGCAACGCGGAGTGCTCATCGACAGGCGGGACGGCTGGTCGGTACCCGTCAGGTCCGGCGATCACGTACGCCGCCGTCACCAGGAACCCGACACTGAGCAGCCCACCGGCCAGAAGCACCACGAACCAGGTCTTGTCCGCCAGGTTCACCGTGTTCAGCATTGCGCCGATCCAGGCGACGAAGAGCCCCATGGACGCCGCCACGATCACCAGCACCGCGAAGCCGGCCAACGCCAGCATGGACCAGCCGAAGGGGTCGGGTCTGACCCCGACCACGTCGGGTCCATTCATAACGAACACACCGCTCGAGGCCGCCAGCACCAGCGCGACCGCACAGAGGACGCCGGCTGCCACCAGTCCGATCAGGCTTCCCAGGAACACCTTCACGATCATTGCCTTACGCATGATCATCACCTCCCTACTTCCACCGTGCGCCGTGGCACCGCGTGTCGCCAGGGTCGGAGGTCGCACCGCATACTGCCGGTGTGCTCAATATCGGGGTCGTGGTACTCGGAGTCAGTGACCAACAGCGAGCTGCCCGCTTCTGGCAGCAGGCGTTGGGTTACGTCCTGCGGCGCGACGGATTCGGCGGTTGGGCCTGGGTGCTGCAACCCGCCGACGGGATCGGGGCCTCCTTGGCCCTGCAACCCAGCGCCACCCCGATCCAGGAGCATCCCCGACTGCACCTCGACCTGCACGTGAGCGACGCCGCAGAGTTGGCGCGCGAGTGCGAACGACTGATCTCGCTCGGGGCCACCCGGGTGGCGTGGGACAGCTATCCCGAGGACCCCGACTTCGTCGTGCTGGCCGATCCGGACGGCAACAGGTTCTGCGTCGTCGACCTCAGCCACGGGTAGGGACCGGTCTGTGGTTGGTCAGGCCGTTGCGGGGACCAGTTCGGGAACCCTGGCCACTCGGTGTCGAGTGACGGCCAGCACCCCGGCAGCCACACCGATCAGCAGCCAAGCGAGGAGCAGGCCGACCGAACCGCCCGCCCCCGGGCCGCTGCTCGCGATGGCACGGGCACCCTCCATCGCCGGCGTAAGGGGCAGGAACGGCACCACCGCGGAGAGGAACGGTGGGATGGCGTGAGTGATCGCCGTGGCCGCCGACAACACCACGACACCGACTGAGATGAACCGGCCGGCACCGCCCAGCCAGGCCACCAGCGCATGGTTCACCCCCACGAAGGCCAGACCGGTGAGCAACAAGAACGGCAGCAGCTGGGCCACCTGCCCCGCGCTCAGGGCCAGCAGGATCTGCAACGTAACCGTCAGCGCAATCGCCTGGATCACCGCCACCCCGACCGCGGGCAGCAGAGCCTCGCCCGCCAATCGCCACGACGGCTTCATCGAGGTGAGGACTCGCGACGGAACAGCCCGCAGCACGACAAAGCTGGCCAGCCCACCCAGCCAGAGCGCGATCACCGACAAGAAGGTGGTGTTCGCGAGGTCCGCAAACAGCGAGCTCGGGCGTTCGGCGGTCACCGGTGCCGCCACCACACTGGACAGCGCGGTACGCATCTGCTTGTCGTACGTCGGGATCTGCTTGGCGCCCTTCTCCAGCCCGGAGGCCAGTTGCTCGGTGCCGTCGGCCAGCTGACTACCGCCGTCGGCCAGCTTGACCAGACCGTCGCTCAGCTGGCGACCCCCGGTCGCTGATTGAGAAGTGCCGACGGCAAGCTGCTTGGTGCCGGCGGCCGTCTGCTGGATGCCGCCGCTGAGTTGCGTGAGCCCGGTCGACAGCTGGTCGGTGCCGTCGGCCAGCTGGTCCAGGCCGGTGGCGAGACTGCTCGTGCCCTTGGCCAGTTTCGGTCCGTTGTCAGCGAGCTTGTCGATGCCACCTGCGAAGCCATTCATGCCCTTCGCGATCAGCGGGCCGTTCTCGGCCAGCTGGGAGCCGCCGGACTCGAGGTTCTTGGACAAATCGACGAGGCTGTACGACTTGCCGTCCGGTGCCTTCTGCTTCGTCGTCAGGCCGGCATGCGCGGCACCAGTGCCGGCCGCGACCCCTGCCGCGGCAGCGGCGAGGAAACCGAAACACTGCTCGTCCGGCATCTCCGCGGCACAGGTGATCTGGAACGGCTTGAGCCCGGCCTTCAGCGCAGCCAGCCCCTCCTCGCTGTAGCCGGCCGCGCCGAGCTGGGCGAGTTGGGCCATACCGTCCGAGGCTTGCTTCATTCCGTCGTCGAGCGCTTGGACGCCCTTCCCGACACCGGCGCCCAAGGTCCCGTACTGCCCCGCGCCCTTGGCGAACTTCCCGGCCCCGTCGACAAACTCGCCGAAACCGGGCTGCTTCTTCGTTCCTTCGTTGAGTTGCGTCAGTCCACCCGTGAACTGCTTGACACCGTCGGCCAACTGATCGGCGCCATCGGCGGCATCCTGCGCACCATCGGCCAGCTGCCGCGTCTGCTTCGGGAGCGCCTTCGTACCGTCGGCGAGCTTGGTCATTCCGGTCGACAGTTGCTGGGTTCCGTTGTCCAGCTGCTCCAGGCCGTCGGCCAGCTTCACCGATCCGGTGGAGACCTGATCGAGACCGTCGCTCAGCTCGCTGGTGCCGTCAGCGAGCTTGCGGGCGCCGGTGGCGACCGACTGGAACTGCTTCTTGGTGGAGTTGAAGCCGAGATAGATGTTGTCCAGATACTGCTTGGTGAGCTCGGTGTTCAGCGTGTCCCGCGCCGCGGTGGTGATCACCTGAGCGACCACGCCGTCGGTGATGCCGCTGACCTCGGAGGTCTGCACGGCGATCTCCGCCGGCTCGATCTCGGCGACCTCGTCCTTGCTGAACGAGGTGGCCCGCTTCGAGAAATCCTCCGGAATGGTCACCACGGCCGCGTACGTGCCCTTTGCCAAGCCTTGCTGGGCATCCTCGTCGTCGGTCAGCACCCAGCCGAAGTTCGCAACGTCGTCCTCCCCGTTGACCAGACCCCCCGCAAGCTGTCGGCCGAGCGGCACGAACTGGTCGTTCAGGGTGACCCCCTCGTCGTTGTTGACGATGGCGGCCTGCACCAGGTCGAGCCGGTCGTCGGAGTTCCAGGTCGCCCACAAGAACCCACCCGAGACCAGCAGCGGCACCAGGATCAACCCGACCAGGGACAGCCAGGTGATCTTGGGATCACGCGCGCGTTCGAGCTTCCACATATCCGTCGCTATTCCTCGTCAACTCTTCTCGTCAACCACGTCGTCGATCAGTCGCTGCGCACTGCTCGAAGCCGCAGGCTGTCGGCCAGGTCCGGCATCGAGCCCAGGGTGAGATGCCGGTACGGGACCCCGATCAGGTCATCGACCAACGCTCGGTCGCGGGCCACGATCACCAGTCCATGAGCGGAACCGGCGGTCTCCTCCACCAAGCTGGCCAGTGCCGCCCGATCATCGACGTCACGGAGGACGTCGGCATGATCGACGAAGATCACGGCCGGATCGGCCTGTTGGATGGCGGCGATCTCGGCCCGCAATCCACCGCGGGGCCCACGCCGGGTCTGGTGCGACGGCTCGATCCGGGTGCAATCGATCACCGCCGTACGACCGCGGGCCAAGGCACTCTGCTCCGGTAGCACCAGGCCGGCGACCTTGAGCCGCCCGGTCGCCAGCTTCATTCGGCCGGCCAGGGTCAGCAGCAGCGCGGTCTTCCCGCTGCCGGCCTGTCCGTCGATCACCACGACCTCGCCGGGTCGCAACGCCATCCCCAGCTCGCCGTCGGTGCCGGCTACCCGCAGTCCGTCGGCATAGACCACGTGATCATCGCCGGGCACCGGCCAGTCTCGCAGCGACAGCTGGTGGGCCAGGCCCTCCCCCTCCACGTCGAAGGACGGCAGACGCTTGTCGATCCAGGCCGGCAGCCACCAAGCCCGGTGACCCAGCAGCTTCATCACCGCCGGCACAAAGGTCATCCGGACGATGAACGCGTCGACGAACACGCCCACGGCCAGCCCGAACGAGATCGTCTTGATCGGACCTTCGCCCTCGGGCACGAAGGCGGCGAAGACCGCGAACATGATCACTGCGGCCGCGACGACCACGCGGACAGAGGCGTTGAAGCCGTCCTCGATCGTCTGCTTGGGCTCGACCAGTTCCTTCGAGCCGGCCCTGGCAACGGCATGCACATACTCCTCGCGCATCCGTGACACCAGGAACACCTCGTAGTCCATGGCCAAGCCGAAGAGGATGCCCATCAGCAGGATCGGCAAGAAGCTGATCACCGGGCCGGTCTGGTGCACGTTGAACACGGCCCCCAACGAGCCGTACTCGAAGACCATCGCCGTCGCCCCGAACGCCGCGAGCACGCTCAGCAGATAGCCGATGGTCGCCTTGATCGGCACCGCGATCGAGCGGAACACCATCATCAGCAAGATGATCGACAGCCCGACCACCAGTAGGCCGAAGGGCAGCAGCGCCTGACCGAGTCGGTCGGACACGTCAATGGCGACGGCGGTGAAGCCGGTGACATAGACCGGTACGTCGTACTTCTCGAGGAAGTGGTCATGCATGGACCGGATCCGCAGCACCAGATCCTTGGTCTCATCGGAGTCCGGCGCCCCCGTCGGGATCACCTGCACGATGCCGACCTCGGCGTTCTCATTAGGGGTCGACAGAGGCACGCTCGCGACGCCCGGCAGGTCCCGTAGCTCGTCGGCAATACCGTCCATCACGCCCAGCGGATCATCGGAGCCGACGATGGTGGCGCTGACGATCAGAGGTCCGTTGTAGCCGACGCCGAAATGCTCGTCGATCAGGTCATAGGTGACCCGGGCCGGCGTACCCGGATCGGCCATGCCATTGCTGGGCAGCGCGATCCGCAGGTCCTTGGCCGGGTACGCCATCGCGCCGAGCAACAAGATGACCAGGGCGACGGTGAGCAGCGGCACCTTCGTCACCGCCCGCACCCACAGCCGGCCCAGCGGCGTACGGGATTTCCTAGGTCGGTCCGGCTCCGTCCCGGACACCGCAGACTGCTCGGCTCCCTTGGGCTTCTTGTCCTTCTTGGGTTTCGGCCGCAGCCGCTCGCCGGCAAGACCCAGCAGCGCGGGCAACAAGGTCAAGGCGATGACCACCGCGATGCCGACGCCGGCAGCTGCTGCGACCCCCATCGTGGTGAGGAACGGAATCCCGGCCACGGCCAGACCCGACAGGGCGATCATCACGGTCAGGCCGGCGAAGACCACGGCCGAGCCGGCGGTCGCTACCGCCTCGGCCACCGACTCCTCTGGTTCCATCCCGGCGGCCAACTGATCACGGTGCCGCGAGGTGATGAACAGTGCGTAGTCGATGCCGACAGCCAGGCCCAACATCACCGCCAGCATCGGGGTGGTGGCCGAGACGATGGTGAGTCCGGTGACCGCGACGATCAGCAGCACGGTGATCATCACGCCCAGGACCGCGGTCAGCAAGGGCATCCCGGCGGCTCGCAGCGAACCGAGAGTCAGCCAGAGCACCACCAGCGCGATGATCACGCCGAGCGCTTCGACGATGGAGAAGCTGGGCGGGTTGTTGCCGTACGCCGCACCGCCCGGGGACACCTGCGAACCGGGGATGTCGGCCTCGATCGCCTTCGTGGCGTCGTCCAGTCCGTCGAACGTGGCATCGGCGACCGCGCCGTCCACCAGCTCCAGCTGGACGGTGATGATCGCCGCACGCTTGTCATCGGAGATGACGCCCTTCGCGTACTTGTCGAACGGCGACATCACCGAGTCGACGTGCTCGACCTTCTCGATCTCCTTGGCACCGGCTTCGATCTGCTTGCGTACTTCAGCGCTCCGGACGCTCTCACCTTCGGGCACCACGACGACGACCTGAGCGGTGGTGCCGCCGGCCTGCGGGAAGGTGCGATTCAACGAGTCGAGCGCCAGCTGGGACTCCGTGCCGGGCACGGAGAAGTTCTCGTCGAATTTGTCGCCGATGCCGGCCGCCGCGCCCACGGCGAGGAGGAACACCGCCAGCCAGAGCAGCAGCACGCGCTTGCGGTGCCGGTAGGCGGCGCGACCGAGCGCGTAAAGGTACGTGGACAGCGGTGACACCACCTCTCGGAGATCGAGCTGTTTCGGCACGAATCAAAATCTGATACAACTGTGTATCGGATACAGTACTGTATCCAGACGACCTCCAAGACCTCGAGAGCTGGATCACCGTGAGCAGCGACCTCGCCATCGGACCGCCCCTCACCGCGCGTCGGGCACAGACCCGCGAGCGGCTGCTGACCGCCGCCCGGACGGTCTTCGCCGAGCAAGGCGTAGAGGGGGCGAGCGTGGAGGAGATCTGCGAGGCGGCGGGCTTCACCCGGGGCGCCTTCTACTCCAACTTTTCCAGCCGCTCCGACCTGGTGCTCGCACTCATCCAGCAGGGCATCGACCTGCAGTTCGCTGCCGCCCAGAGCGCGATCGAGACCATGAAGGCGGCCGGTGATCTCGATCCGGAGGAGCTGATGGAGATCGCACTATCGGCGATGACCGGGTCCCGAGGCGCCCTGGCGACCGATCAACAGGACGTGATCACCGACCGGGCGCTGATGCTGCACGCCGCCCGGGATCCCGAGTTGCGTGCCGCGTACCTGAGCTTCGTCGACACCTGCAGCACCCAGATCGCCGGACTGATCACCGACGCACTCGACCATGCCCGGCTCGAGCTGACCGTGCCGCTCGCTGCCGCGGTCGAGCTGTTCGTGGCAACCCACACCCATCTGCAGACTCTGCGCTTGTTCGAGTCCCAACGCGCCGACCCCCGACTGCTCAGCACCCTGCTGTCGGCCATCAGCCGCCCCGCCCCATAGATCTGCTCGGGTTTGTCGGTCTCGCACTATCTGCAGATCGAGCAACGCCGACAAGATCGAGCAGATCCCCAGAGGGCAAGGGAGCGCGGAGCGAACAGCGAGTGACGACTACGCTGTCCGCATGCAGATCCTGGTCGTCGACGATGATCAAGCCGTACGCGACTCCTTGCAGCGCTCCCTGCAATACAACGGCTATGAGGTGACCACTGCCGAGGACGGCTTGCAGGCGATGGCGAAGCTGGCCGCCAACCGGCCCGACGCGGTGATCATGGATGTGATGATGCCCCGGCTGGACGGCTTGGAGGCGACTCGAATGCTGCGCGCGGCCGGCAACGACGTACCGATCCTGGTGCTCACCGCCCGCGACGCTGTCACTGATCGAGTCGACGGCCTGGACGCCGGCGGCGACGACTACATGGCCAAGCCGTTCGCGCTCGACGAACTGCTCGCCCGGTTGCGGGCCCTGGTCCGCCGGGCCGGCACCACCGCCGACTCCAACGACCCATCCACCCAGGCGCTCACCTTCTCCGACCTGGTCCTCAACACCCAGACCCGTGAGGTGCTGCGCGGCAGCCGGTCGATCAATCTGACCCGGACCGAGTTCGCACTGCTCGAAGCGTTCATGCACCACCCGCGCCGGGTGCTGGAGCGGTCCTGGCTGCTCAATGAGGTGTGGGGCTTCGACTTCCCCACCACCGCGAACTCGCTCGAGGTCTACATCGGCTATCTGCGCCGCAAGACCGAGGCCAACGGCGAGCCGCGCCTGTTGCACACCGTACGCGGAGTTGGCTACGTGCTCCGCGAGACACCCCCGTGATCCTGACCGCTCCTGACCGCTCGGACAGTGATGGACCGGTGGTGAGTTCGGCGTGACCTGGCCTCGACCCGGCGCCGTGCTGCGCTCGCTGTGGTCTCGGTTCCGGGAGGGATTGAGCCGGGCACCGCTGCAACGACGGGTGGCGCTGCTGACCAGCTTCGCCGTCGCCATCGCCGTCGCGGTCACTGGCATGGCCGGCTACTTCACCCTGCGGCTGGCTCTCTATCGCAGCCTCGACAGTGAGCTCACCTCGGTCGCCGCTGCAGTGTCCAGCCCAGTGGCACGCAGTATCGGCAATATCGGTGGCTTGACCGAGTTCACACTCGAAGCCGGCAACTTCAGCGTTGCGTTGGTCCGCGCGGACGGCGATGTCAAGTACGTCACCGGTGAGGAGGTGCACCTTCTCACCGGTGACAGGGAGCTCGTGGTGGCGCGGCTGCAGAACGGCATCTCGACCCGCTCGGGCACTGACACCGCCGGGCGACCGTATCGGATCGTCGCTGTGCCGCTCGCCGGACTGGACAACTACGCGCTCGTCCTCGGCCGCCCGCTCAACGTGACCAATGACATTCTCAGCTCCCTGTGGATCGTGCTGGTGCTGTTCGGGGTGACCGGGGTGATCCTGGCCGGCGCGGCCGGCACCGCGGTCGCGCGCTCCGGTCTGCGGCCCATCCGCCAGCTGACGGCGGCTGTCGAGCACGTGGCGCGGACCGACGATCTGACCCCGATCACCGTGACCGGCAGTGGCGATCTCGCCCGGCTGGCCGACACGTTCAACCGGATGCTGGCTACCCTCGGCTCCTCGCGGGAGCGGCAGCAGCGCCTGATCGCCGACGCCGGCCACGAGTTGCGTACCCCGTTGACCAGCCTCCGCACCAACATCGAACTGTTGTCGCTGGACTCGAAGTCCAACATGCTGTCCGAGGAGGATCGCACTCAGATCCTGTGGGACGTGACTGCGCAGCTGGCCGAGTTCACCTCGCTGATCAAGGACCTGGTGTCGCTGGCCCGCGACGACCTGGTCTCTGCGGCGCCGGAGCCGATCGACCTGCGCGACGTGGTCAATGCCGCCCTCGAGCGGGCGCGCCGCCGGGCTCCGAAGGGAGTGCAGTTCGACGCCGAGCTGAGTCCGCTGTATGTGATGGGCGAGTCCGACGACCTGGAGCGGGCGGTCACCAACCTGCTCGACAACGCGGTGAAATGGAGCCCACCGGGAGGTACGGTCCGGGTCTATCTCGAAGGCGACCAGCTCCGGGTGTCCGATCAAGGTCCTGGGATCGCCGACGTCGATCTGCCGTACATCTTCGATCGCTTCTACCGGGCCGACACCGCCCGCAACACGCCCGGCACCGGACTCGGCCTCTCCATCGTGGCCCAGACCGTGCAGCGCCACGGAGGTTGGATCAAGGCCGGCCGCTCGGCCCAGGGCGGCGCCGAGTTCACCGTCCAGCTGCCTGGCGCGACCACCATGGAAGACCTCGACAAGCTGCATCCGAACGGGTTCTGAACCGACAGCCGGTCCCATCCCGTTCGCGCCGCGGGCACGAACCATCCTTCCGATCCTGATCGGCGGGGACGCTTCCCAGGCTCTCCATCGCGCAGCCAGGGTCGGTGACGGCTGGCACGGGGTCTGGCACGAACCCCACGAGCTACCGCCGTACGTGGCTGCCACCCGCGGCCAAAGCGACCGCCCAGGCTTTGAGATCAGTCTTCGCATCGACTTCCGCCTCCAAACAATCACCCCAGCGAGGTCTGCTTCGCGCGGCTTGGTTGGGACGCGCCAGCAGATCGCTGAACGGCTCCGCGCCTACCGGGCGCAGGGAGTGGATGAGCTGATCTTGGACTTCATGGATCGCGACCACAACGACGTACCACCACTACCAGCGATGCTGTACCAACTGGAGCGCGCTTCCAGCGCGAGATCCTGCCGTCTATGGAGTGACGCACTCGGCCCAGGTGGAAACTCACCCATGATTCACTGCGCATGCTGGCGCTGAGCGGCCGAGCTATGAGCGGCCCTTGGTGGCGTACGGCGTGTGCGTCGGCAGGCTCATCCGCGGGCCACGGCGCGGCTTCCGCGGCCCCGCCAAGGTCAGCAGCAGCTGGACCCGATAGCGATGTCCGCGGTAAGGCTCGAGGATCTCCAGGCAGGCGGCGTCGTCCAGCGGCTCCCCCACCAGTGCGTACGTGATGTGCTTCGCCACGTGGTAGTCGTAGATGCTCCACGCGTCGGCGTCACCGTGGGCGCGCTGTCTGACCTCGGCTGAGGTCCAGCCGCCGATACCCGGCAGGCTGCGCAACGCGGTGCCTGCGGCTTGTCCGTCGAGTTCCAGGGATCGTTCCAAGGCTGTCGCGCGGCCGGCGGCACGGACCAGCGTCGCGCTCCGCCGCTGCTCGACGCCTGCGGCCAGGAACCTCCAACTCGGGATCTTGGCCCACACGTGGGCCGGCGGGGGCACCCGCATCCCGTATGCCGCCGACTCCGGATCGGTCGCCGGGCCAGGCGCAGGCTCGCCGAACTCGCGGACCAGCAGCCGGAACGCGCGAAACGCCTCCGTACCGGTGACCACCTGCTCCAGGCAGGCCGGGGCCAATGCCTCCCAGACGCGCTCGGAGCGGCCGACCCGCAGCCCGGCACCGATTCGGCGATGCGCCTGGACAAGAGCCTCGTGTTCGGGTCGGGGTTCGAAGCCGCTCGGGTCATCAGCGGCGCCAAGCAGCATCGGCAACTGATCCAATGCCCATTCCGCGCCCGGACCCCAAGCTCGTGCCGCGACCATTGCTCCGGCCGCCGCCAGCCGGAGCAGCACCGGGCCCTCCGGTGTCAGCGAGGCGCGCAGCCAGTGCCCCGGTCCGAGGCGGCGATGAGTCGGGTCTCCTGGTCCGCGATGGTGCGCCCGGATCAGGGGATCAAGCAGCACCGGCACGTCGCAGGTGATCTCCCGATCCAGCCCTCTCAACCGCTCCGCCTTCAACCGCTCCTCTTGGGATCCGGCCACGGATTGGCTCGGCACGCTCCCACACCCTTCGTCTGCTGCATCATCACCGGCGCCCGCTTCCCCTTTCCAGGACAGCCCACGTGACCGTGGCCGAGCCGATGCCCGACCTCGTGGTTCACCAGATACTGCCGGTAGCCACTGACATCCTTCCCGTACGCCTCAGCGCCGTGAGCCCAACGCCAACCGTTCAGCATCACCCGGCTGCCGGCCTGGCAGGACAGCCGCCCGAACGTCCGCAGCGGCCAGCAATAGCGATCGACCGTCCCCGGCGTCGCGAGATAGATGGTGAAGTCGGCCCGGTCCGAATCACTCACCAGCTCCAGCCGCCAGTCGCCACCGCCGGTCCAGCTGCGGGGGTCGCTCAGGGTCTCCTGGATCTGCCGAGCTATCTCGTCGGCATCGTACGGGAGGTTCTTCTCGACCTTGACGTCATATCGCAGCAACCGTGCACCCCGTTGACCCACCTTCGGTCCGTCGACCTCCGCCTGGACAAAGGTGCCGGGCCCACTGGCCGGGATCTTGACCTTGGCCGGCTGCTTGGTGACCTTCTTCTTGGCCGCCTTCCGGGGCGGGGCCGACGTCGTCGTCGGGACCGGATCAGCTGCGTCGCGGGAACCCGGTGACGGGCTCTCCGCCGTCGACCAGCTGCCGGATTGCTGCTGGGCAGTGCCCGCGGGCCCGGCCTGGGCCCCAGCCCCGGAGCCGCCACCGATGACCAGGGCGAGAGCCAGGGCCCCAGAACCGAGCACACCGGCGGTGATGGCGAGCCAGTGAGTCCGCACCGCGGGCCAGCCGGACCAGCCAGGAATCCGCGACGACTTGGACTGTCCTTGGTGGGCGGTAGATTGTGAGCCGCTCTGCGAGCCCGGACCACCCATCCGGCGGTGCGGCCAAGGAGTCACAGAGATCAACCCTAGGCGGAGAATGTCGCATTCACACTCAATCGACCCCACGACACGTCGACCTGGTTCGACGGGACAGCGTGGTCGCAGTGAGGCCGCTCGGCACCAGCAGGCCCTCCGCATCCTGATCGTCGTTCTCATTCCGCTGGGCATCTGGACGTTCGCCGGTCTGATCGCCCTGTGGCCCCAGGACACCAGCAGCTACATCAATCACGACGTGGCCGGCTACAGCGTCCCCGGCGTCAGCTATCCCGCTGCCGAAATCACCGCCATTCAGCCGGTCTCCTGCGAGGGCATGGCCGGCTCCACCCCCGGTGCCAACAACCAGACCTGTGCGACCATCACCGTACGCGTTCTCGAGGGGGACGACACCGGCAAGGAAGTCGCCGGCATTCCGCTCACCGATGCCCTCTACAACAGCGGCACCAAGGTCGGTCAGCGAGTGAAGCTGATTCGGATCCCACCTGCTGATGGGCAGCCGTCCCAGTTCCAGTTCTCCGATTTCGAGCGCCGGGTGCCGCTGGTCGTGATCACGCTGGCCTTCGCCGCGGCGGTGATCTTCGTCGCTCGCTGGCGTGGGTTCGCCGCTCTGCTGGGTCTCGGTTTCGCCGGGTTCATCCTGGTCAAGTTCATGTTCCCGGCCCTGGTCAGCGGTTCGAACCCGGTATTGGTCGGACTGATCGGCAGTTCGGCGATCATGTTCGTCGTCTTGTATGCGGCCCATGGCATCTCGGCACGAACATCGACGGCGCTGGTCGGCACCCTGTTCGGACTGGTGACGGCCGCACTGCTCGGCTGGGGTGCGACATCGTGGGCCCATCTCAGCGGGGTCACTTCGGAGGACGACTATGTGCTGGCCGCCTCGGCACCGCACATGTCGCTGACCTCGGTGGTGATCTGCGGCGTCATCGTGGCCGGCCTGGGCGTCCTGAACGACGTCACCATCACGCAGGCCTCGGCGGTGTGGGAACTGGCCGACAGCGATCCCGACCAGAAGCGGCTGTTCTCCAAGGCCATGCGTATCGGCCGGGATCACATCGCCTCGACTGTCTACACGATCGCCTTCGCCACCGCCGGCGCATCCCTGCCGGTCCTTCTGCTGATCGCGATCTACAACCGGCCCTTGTTCGAGGTCCTGCAGACCGAGTCCTTCGCCGCCGAGCTGATTCGCACCATGGTGGGCTCGATCGGCCTGATTCTGGCGGTGCCGCTGACCACCGCCGTCGGAGTTGCCGTGGTCCGAGCCTCCGGCAAGGCCAGGCTGCCCGGCTTCCGGCGGCGCCCGACGGCCGCACCGGCCGCCGCGACGTCCGGTGCCGCTCGGGCTGGAGCGGCCCAGATCGACAAGGCTGAAGCGGCCGATGCCACGGTGATCGAGGGCCCGCCGACAAAGGGGTCGATGGCAAAGGGGTCGGTGTCCGAGGGCTCCGCGGCCGAGGTCGACGACGAGTCCGGGAGCACCGCCGAGACCCAGACTGAGGCGACGGAGACAGCCGCGACCACGGAAACGTCGGCGGACCGGGTCGATGAGGCCACGTCTGCGGACGACTCGGCTGCGGACGACTCGGCTGCTGGTGCCCCGGAAGCAGCCGGCACCGAGGATGAGGCGACGGGCTCCGAAACCCCCGCCGCACCACCCAGGCAGACCCGGTTGCGCCGCCGTCGAAGGTCGGCTGACGACGATCTCGACTTCTCCGACCTGCGCGATCCGGACTGAAGTCGATGCTTGCGGTCCGCTACGCCGGCTACGGGATGGCGCCCGAGCTCGTCGAGATGCCGTCGCCGGTCTGTCCGGACGACGGCGTGCTGCTCGATGTGCTGGCCACCGGTGTCTGCCGCTCGGACTGGCATGCCTGGCGCGGTCACGACCCCGTGTCGCTGCCGCACGTGCCCGGCCACGAGATCGCAGGGGTTGTCAGCCAGATCGGCCGGGACGTGACCCGATTCGCCGTCGGCGACCTGGTCACCACTCCGTTCGTCAACGGGTGCGGCAGCTGCGAGTTCTGCCTGGGCGGGGACGCCCAGGTGTGCCCGCAGCAGACCCAGCCTGGCTTCACCCACCATGGCTCCTTCGCCGAACAGGTCGCGCTGTATGCCGCCGACACCAATCTCGTCCGGCTTCCCGAGGGCATGGACCCGGTCGTGGCGGCATCGCTCGGTTGCCGATTCGCCACCGCCTATCGCGCGGTGACTGCCCGGGGCCGGGTCGGCACCGGCGACCTGGTCGCCGTCTTCGGCTGCGGCGGTGTCGGGCTCTCGGCCATCCAGATCGCCATCGCACTGGGCGCGCAGGTCTTCGCCGTCGACGTCTCTGACCTGGCGCGACAACGGGCCGCCGACCTCGGAGCCGTCGCGCTGGCTCCCGATAGCGTGGTCGAGCGGATCACCGACCTGACCGGCGGTGGCGTACACGTCGCTATCGACGCCCTCGGCTCGGCCTCGACCGAGTTGGCGGCCGTACGCAGCTTGCGCCGCCGCGGCCGCTACGTCCAGGTCGGCCTCATGCTCGGGCCCGACGCCCGGGCCCCGCTGCCCTGGGATCTCGTGGTGGCGTACGAGCTGGAGGTCTATGGATCCCACGGCATGGCTGCCTGCGACTACCCGGCGATGCTGTCGATGGTCTCCTCCGGCATCCTGCGACCCGCCGAGTTGGTCGGCCGCGTGATCTCACTCGCCGAGGCTCCCGCCGCCTTGGTGGCGATGGACTCCCCCGCCTCCTCAACGGCCGGCATGACAGTCATCGACCTCACCCGGCACTGACGCCTTCCCTCCCCCGCCTGCGCCGCAGGATCCGCCAACCCAGGCTCGCGCTGCGCCCGCCCGTCATTCTGAATTCGCCCCCGCCCGTCATTCTGAATTCGCCCCCGCTCCTACTGCGCACCATTTCGTGTGGCCCATCTCCGACTCCGCACCAACTGCTGCTACTTCGCATCAGGCGTGCGTGGTGCGAAGTAGATCCAGCTGGTGCGAAGTGGGGTAGGGCTGCGACGGGGGTTCCCAACGCCCATTGACAGCACCCTGTCACATCGGCTAGTTTGACAGCATCCTGTCAAACTACCCAACGGAGCACGACATGACACAGGCAGTGGTCTTCTACGCGACGGACACGATGGCTGATTGGGAGTACGGGTATGCGCTCGCCGGGTTCGCCATGGCAGAGCAGCAGTTGCCTGGGCGGTTCCGCGTTGTGGTGGCCAGCGAGAACGGTCAGCCGGTCACCAGCATGGGCGGTCTGCAGGTGGCGCCAGCAGCCGCCCTCACCGATCTCGATCCGGACGAGGTCGCAGCCCTGATCCTGCCCGGCGCCGAAACCTGGGCCGAGGGGCACGATGCGGCACTGGGCCTGGCCCGACAGCTGCGCGCCGAGGCAAAGGTGGTGGCCGCGATCTGCGGTGCGACCTATGGCCTGGCCAGAGCTGGTTTGCTGAACGACCAGCCGCACACCAGCAATGCCGCTGAGTACGTTGCCGCGGCACCCGGCTACACCGGCGGCGAGCTCTATCGCGAAGCCCGAACGATCAGCGACGGCGGCCTGATCACCGCGCCGGCCACCGCACCGGTCGACTTCGCCAAGGCGATCTTCGAAGCACTGCAGGTGTTCCCGCAGCCGGTGGTCGATGCCTGGTACGGCCTCTACACGACCGGAGAGCGACGGTTCTACGACGCCTTGGTCGGCGCGTGAGCGAGCCGGCCGGCCAGCATCCGAGTCGGCGCACGAGCCAGCCGGAGTCATTCCCACCCCGAACAACCGCCGGTGATGCCCTGACCGAGTTGGTATTGCCGGTCTTCGAACTGAACGGCGAGTTCCTGGCTGCGGCTAAGGACATCAGCAAACCGGCCGGTCTGACTCCGGCCTGGTGGCAGGTGCTGGGCGCGACCCTCGACGAACCGCTGGCCGTCGCCGAGATCGCGCGCCGAGTGGGTCTTGGACTGGCTCGGCAGAGCGTGCAACGCACCGCCGACCTGCTGGTCGACAAGGGCTGGGCCGCCTATCGCGACAATCCCCAGCACCGGCGGGCCAAGCTCCTCGAGCCGACGCCAACCGGCCGTGACACGCTGCTACGACTCCGGAACGCTCAGCATGTCTGGGCCAACACGGTCGGCACCGAGGTGGGAGCGGACGAGCTGAAAGCCGCTCTCGGCACGATCCGGCGCATCATCGACGCGTCCCGCCGAGCCCGACAGACATTGGACACCAGCGGCGCACCCAGCTCAGCCAACAATGGATAGTTTCGTCTCCAATGTCGGTGACGAAACTATCCATAACTCGAAGGCGGCGCTTCTGGGTGTCGCTACAGCGGCTTGAGCAGCGGGAACAGGATGGTCTCTCGAATCCCGGCATTGGTGAACAGCATCACCAGCCGGTCGATGCCCATCCCCAGCCCACCCATCGGGGGTGCGCCGAACTCCAGCGCGGCGAGGAAGTCCTCGTCCAACTGCATGGCCTCCTCATCGCCGGCAGCAGCCGCCAACGACTGAGCCGTCAGTCGGTCCCGCTGGATCACCGGGTCGATCAGCTCGGAGAAGCCGGTGCCGATCTCCTCACCGCCGATGATCAGATCCCACGCCTCGATCAGGTCCGGATCGCTGCGGTGCGGCCGAGCCAACGGCTGCGCCGACGGCGGGTAGTCGTAGACGAACGTCGGCTGGATCAGGTCCGGCTCCACCAGTTCGCCGAAGAGTTCCATCACGAGCTTCTCGGCACCCCAGGCGGGATCGACCTCGACCTCATGTCGCTTCGCCAGCGCCCGCAGCGTCTCGATCGAGGTCCGCGGGGTGATCTCCTCCTCGACCCGCGCCGACAGACCGGGGTAGACCGGCAGCCAGGCCCACTCCCCGTCCAGGTCGATGACCCCTGCCGGCGTCGAGATCTGCCGCGAGCCAAGCGCGTCAGCAGCGTCGGTGATGATCTGCTGGATCAACGCCGCGATGGTTCGCTGGTCCCCCCAGGCCTGATAGACCTCCAGCATCGTGAACTCGGGGCTGTGCGTGGAGTCGATGCCCTCGTTCCGGAAGATCCGGCCGAGCTCATAGACCCGCTCGACCCCGCCGACGACCGCGCGCTTGAGGAACAGCTCCAGCGCGATCCGCAGCGTCATATCGGTGTCGAAGGCGTTCAGATGGGTGTGGAACGGTCGCGCCTGCGCCCCACCGTGCACCAGCTGCAGCACCGGGGTCTCGATCTCGACGTAGTCGTCGCGGTGCAGGGTCTCCCGGATCGAGCGAGTGATCGCCGCCCGGGTCCGCACCATGTCCCGTGCCGCTTCCCGCACCACCAGATCGGCATAGCGCTGGCGTACCCGGGTCTCGTCGGACAGCTCGTTGTGCAGGGTCGGCAACGGTCGCAATGCCTTGGACGCCAGCACCCAGTCCGACGCCAGCACCGACAGCTCGCCCCGGCGCGAGGAGATCACCCGGCCGGTCACCGACACGAAGTCGCCGAGGTCGACCTCGGCCTTCCAATCGGCCAACGACTCGGCCCCGACCTCGGCGAGCGACAGCATCACCTGCAGCCGGGTGCCGGAATCCGACTGCGACAACCCTTCCTGCAGGGTGGCGAAGCAGAGCTTGCCGGTGTTGCGGATGAACACCACCCGCCCGGCCACGGACACGACGTCGGAGGTCTCCTCGCCGGTCTCCAGGTGTGCCCACTGCTCCCGTACGGCACGCAGGGCATGCGTCCTGGGCACCGATACCGGGTAGGGCTCCCGGCCCGCAGCCAGCAGGCCGGCGCGCTTCTCCCGGCGTACCCGGATCTGCTCGGGAACGTCTACTACCGCAGGAGGCTGGTTGGGCACCGGGCAAGGGTAGTGGACGCGGGCGCCCACCACCGGTGGGCTTTACGTCGCGGTAACAACGGGCCCAGTACTCTCAGCCCCATGGAGGACGTCCTCGCGAGCTATCAGCCCGGCATCGCGTTCGACGAGATGATCGATGCGGACGGGGCAGTCCGCGCGGCGTACTCGACCGTGTACGAGACGCTTCGCCGGTCCAGCGCCGACGAGCTACGGTCTATCGCCGAATCGCTGGCCAACAACTACACCCAGGCCGGCGTCACGTTCGATGTCGGCGGGGTCGAGCGACCCTTCCCGCTGGACGTGGTGCCGCGGGTCATCCCCGCCGACGACTGGGAGATCATCGACTCCGGCGTCGCCCAGCGGATCCGCGCCCTGGAGGCGTTCCTGGCCGACGTCTACGCCGACGGCCGGGTGATGACCGACGGGGTGATCCCGCGGCAGCTGATCACCTCCTCCAGCCATTACCACCGCGCCGTGTGGGGCATCCAGCCGCCCAACGGGGTCCGCGTGCATGTCGGCGGCATCGACCTGATCCGCACCCCGGACGGCGACGTCCGGGTGCTGGAGGACAACGTCCGGGTGCCGAGCGGCGTCTCGTACGTGATGACCAACCGCAGCGCGATGGTGACCGCCATGCCCGAGGCCTTCGGGACCCAGCGGATCCGCCCGGTGGCCGGCTATCCGCAGCGGCTGCTGGCGGCGCTGCGCAAGGCCGCCCCGTACGGGATCGACGATCCCACGGTCGTGGTGCTGACCCCCGGCGTCTACAACTCCGCCTACTTCGAGCACACCCTGCTGGCCCGCACCATGGGTGTCGAGCTGGTCGAGGGGCGCGACCTGGAGTGTCAGCGGGGCCGGGTCTACATGCGCACCACCGCCGGACTGCGGCGCGTCGACGTCATCTACCGGCGGATCGACGACGACTTCATCGACCCGGTGCACTTCCGCTCCGACTCGATGCTGGGTGTCACCGGTCTGCTGAACGCCGTCCGCAGTGGTGGCGTCACGCTCGCCAACGCGATCGGCAACGGGGTGGCCGATGACAAGCTGATCTACACCTACGTGCCGGATCTGATCCGCTACTACCTCAACGAGGAGCCGATCATCCGCAACGTCGACACCTGGCGGCTGGAGGAGGACGACGCCCGCGAGGAGGTGATGGACCGGCTCGACGAGCTGGTCGTCAAGCCCGTCGACGGCTCCGGCGGCAAGGGGATCGTGATCGGCCCGCACGCGAGTGCGGAGGAGCTGGCCGCCCTGCGCCGCCGGGTCACCGACGATCCGCGGGGCTGGATCGCCCAGCCGTTGGTCCAGCTGTCCACCGTGCCGACCCTGATCGGATCCGGGCTGGAGCCGCGGCACGTGGACCTGCGGCCGTTCGCGGTGAACAGCGGTGACGACATCTGGGTGCTGCCGGGCGGTCTCACCCGGGTAGCGCTGCCCAAGGGCGAGCTGGTGGTCAACAGCAGCCAGGGCGGCGGCAGCAAGGACACCTGGGTGCTCAGCCAACCGCTCCGGCTGCACCTCCCCGAAGCCCCCGCTGAGGATGACGACGACACCGAGACCGAGACGGAGGTCGACACCACTCCGTCGCTGGCTCCGCCACCGCAGCAGGCACCGGCCGAGCCGCCGGGCAAGGAGCCGTCGCTGCGCCAGCAGACCGAACAACAGCAGCAGGCTCGTCGGCAGCTCGAGGCGAATCCGCCGGCCGGTGGACGAGGAGCGCGTCCATGCTGAGCCGGATCGCGGAATCGCTGTTCTGGATCGGCCGGTACGTCGAGCGCGCCGATCACACCGCCCGGATGGTGCAGACCCAGCTCCGGGTTATCGCCGAGGACACCTCACGACACGAGGCCGAGTCGTGCCGCAGCCTGCTGGCGCTGATGAGTGTCGGCATCTCCCCTGACCAACCCGAGCCCACCGTGGCCGAGCTGCTACGGCGGCTGTGCTGGGACGCCCGGGAGCCGACCTCGATCTTCCATTCCTGGGCCGCCGCCCGCGACAACGCCCGGCGGGCTCGGGAGGTGATTCCGCTCGAGGTCTGGGAGTCCATCAACACCACCTGGCAGAAACTGCCGACCCGTCAGTTCAACATCGTCCGGGCGTACTCGTTCCTGGACTGGGCGCGAGATCGCAGCGCTCTGGTCAACGGTCTGGCCCGCAGCACGATGGTCCGCGACGACGGTTGGCAGTTCTTCCTGCTGGGCCGCTGTCTGGAGCAGATCGACATGACCTCACGGATGGTGGCCTCGGCCTCACCGACCACCGGCAGCGCCAACTGGCCATCCGTGCTGCGTGGCATGGGCGGCTACGACGCCTTCCTGCGGACCTACAAGGGGCTCTACACCGATGCCGAAGCGGCCGAGTTCCTGCTGGTGGACTCACGCTTCCCTCGATCGGTGATGCACGGCCTGGTCGCCGCCCAGGAATGCCTGGCAAAGGTGACGGTCGCCAATCCGTCCGGCGCGGAGAAGTCGGCGGAAGCGGCTCGACTGCTGGGCCGGCTGCGGGCTCGGCTGGAGTACACCCCGATCCAGGAGATCTTGAGCGGGCTGGACGATGAGATGACCGCTGTCCAAGGGGTCAGCACGGCCGTCGCCGGAGTGATCGACAAGACGTTCTTCGCCGCCGCAGACCAGACCGACTGGATTCGGGAGGGGACCCGCTGATGCGTCTCAACATCCTGCACACCACTGGTTTCCGGTATGCCTCCCCGGTCCGCGCCTCCTACAACGAGGCGCGGATGACGCCGTGTGTGAGCGACTCGCAGACGGTCTGGAGCAGCCGATTGAGCATCGAGCCTGCTGCCTGGAGTATCGGCTACACCGACTACTGGGGTACGGCGGTGACCACCTTCGAGGTGCACGAACGGCATTCGCGGCTCACCGTGCGATCGCAGGCGGTGGTCGAGACGCGCAACGTCGGGCTGCCCTGGGACACCGAACGCCGGGTGCCGACCGGCGACCTCGGCTGGGCCGCACTGCGGGACCGCGGGGTGACCTACTCGATGTCGGAACTGCTCACCGTGAACGATCGAACCCAGCCGGCCGACGAGCTGTTCGAGCTTGCCCAGGACGCGGCCTCCGGTCAGCCGCCGCGGTTGGCCGGGCTCGATGTCTGCCGGCTGGTCTCCGACCGACTCAGCTACCGGCGCGGGTCCACCGAGGTGAACAGCACCGCACGGGACGCCTGGCAGGTCGGTGCCGGCGTCTGCCAGGACTACAGCCACGTCGCGCTTGGTGCGCTGCGCTCGGTCGGGCTGCCGGCCCGGTACGTGTCCGGTTACCTGTTCCCGGTGGACGGTGCGGCTCCGGGCACCACGGTGGAGGGCGAGTCCCATTCCTGGGTCGAGTGGTGGTGCGGCAGCTGGGTCGGCTTCGACCCGACCCACAGCCAACGGCTGTCGGACCGCTACGTACGGGTCGGGCACGGCCGCGACTACGGGGATGTCGCGCCGCTGCGTGGCACCTATTCCGGTGGAGCGTCGGAGATGTTCGTGACGGTGGAGATGACCCAGCTGGGCTGACGCTTTGCTTGAGTATCTTGCTCTCATGACCAACTACGGGCAGCAGCCGCCGAATCCGTACCAGCAGAATCCCTACGGTCAGCAGCCTGGCCCGTATCCGCCGGGTCAGCAGTCCCAAGGGCAGCCACCCCAGGGACCGTACGGTCAGCCGGTGCAGTACGGGCAGCGGCCCCAGTACGGCCAGCAGCCGCCGCCCAATCCGTACCAGCAGCCCAACCCGTACGCCGGGCGTGACGTCCGCCAGCCGCCGCCTCAGCAGCCGGGTCCACCGCCACCTCCGGGTCAGCAGCCGGACACCCAGCAGGGGCCGTGGGTGGCGCAGACCCCGTCGCGTCCGACGGTGGTGCCCCGGGCGGTCCCGGTGGTGACGCTGGAATCGCTGCCCGGGCGGGAGATCGCCGAGATCGTCGGTGACGTGGTCGGCGTCGTCGCCCGCGGGCGCGACCTGCCGCCAGAGCTACGCGGCGGCGGGATGGAAGCCGGGTACGTGAGCATGCTCACCCGATCCCGGCAGGAAGCCGTCGCCCGAGCCGTGGAGATGGCCGAGTCCGCCGGAGCCGACGCGATCGTGGGTCTGCGCTATGACTGCAGCGAGATCACCCAGAACCTGAGCGAAGTGGTCGCCTATGGCACCGCGGTCAAGCTGGTCCCGCTGGCTGTCCCGGACACTGCCCAGGCCACCTCCGCCGACAGCCCTGCCCACCAGGCCAGCGCGGGTCAGAAAACCAGCGCCGACCACGCGGTGAGCACGGCGTCCGGTGCCGAGTCCGAGCCCACCATCTCGACACCGCGGACGGAATGGCCACCGCCTACTCAGCCCGGCTGACTGCTCAGCCCCAACTGACTACCCGGGGCCAACTGAGAACCCTGTTGACTGCCCAGTTGATCATCGGGTGACAATGGCGCATGACCGCCGACAACACATCCCCTGAGACAGCGACGACGGAGGACGAGACCAAGCGGAAGTTCCGGGAGGCCCTGGACGCCAAGAAGGGGCGTAAGGGTGAGGATCATCTCGACGCCGGCAAGTCCTCCGCGCACCCGCACGGCCCGGTCGACGCCAAGCGGGTCTTCCGGCGCAAGAGCGGATAGGCCCGCCCGCGAGGTTCCCGCCGGTGTGATCTGGCCCACGACCGACACCAGCATTCGGAGACGACCCTGACGACGCACCATCATCCAGGGTCGCGAGCTGTTGTCTCCTGGTAGCGTGTCACGGCCCCCGTGGGGGCAGGACGTGAGGCCCAGAGACCATGCCGGCGACCACGGGAGGTTGCGGATGACAACGCAAGCACGTGCACTGCAGACGCGACGCGCGATCGTCCGGGCCGCCGCGGATGTCTTCGTGAAGCACGGCTACTCCGGCGCGAGTCTGTCCGAGATCGCTCACCAAGCCGGGGTCACCAAGGGTGCGCTCTACTTTCACTTCCCGTCCAAGACGGCGCTCGCTTCCGCGATGGTCCTCACCCAGAACGAAGCCAACGAAGCATTGGAGGAGTACGCCCGCACGTATTCGGGCAACTACCTCGACCTCCTGGTCAGCATGACCCGCGAACTGGCCGCTCGGCTGTTGAACGATCCCACCCTGCGAGCCGCGATGCGTCTCGCTGTCGAACGTGGCGAGACCGAAGACGCCACCCTGGCCGGGACCTACGAGACCTGGGAACGGGTGGTCGGCAACGTGGCCCAGACCGCCAAGGATCGTGGCGAGCTGGCCGAGCACGTGGACCCCGCTCGGCTGGCCCGGTTCCTGGTCGGTGCCTTCACCGGACTGCAGACGGTGTCGCTGGTCTCGTCGGGCCTGGGCGACCTCGAGGAGCGAGTCGAGGACATGTGGACCCTGCTCCGTCCTGCCCTGGAAGCGGGAGTGCGCCCCGAATCGAGTAGCGGTCCCAGCTCGACGGAATCCGCGGCCGACCAGGCCACCTCGCACTGACACCGGGCGACCCGCCGGTCAGCTCGGTCAGGCAAGCACCTCATCTGGACACCGCGCGGTCGCGACCGTGCTGCCGCCCTGGTGGAAATCGATCGCCGTGTAGCCGACTTCCCTCCGGGCACTGACCGTCAGGTCGCCATCGAGCTCGGCAAGTGTGCTGAACTGCAGCTCGACGCCACGATCCTCGGTCCAGTCCACGCCGCGCAGAGCGGCGTGCGTGCGCAGCGCAGCCAGGGCGAAGTGCATCCCCGGGACGTGGTCGAGTGGATGGTCGAAGATCAACCGGTCGGAGGTGTCCCAGTCCGTGCGTGCCGTCAGCCGACTGTCGGTGACGACGACATCGGACAGCGGCTGTGGCGGGCGCCCGGCGGGCTCCGACATGGCGGCGTCCCGACGCATCCGTGCGTACACGGCGTGCGGGATGCAGGTCATGTCACCGTGCCCGTACGCGAGCGGGGTCGTCTCGTCGCAGATCTCGGCGTCGAACGTCAGCCGGTGCAGACGCCCGCGGCGGTAGACGACGTCGGTCACCACGATGGAGCACCACACCCGCACGGGCGGGTGTTCCGGCGGCCGGCGCCACTGCAGTCTGATCGCATTGGCGAGCATGGTCACCCCCACCGCCGCCGAACCGCAGACGTGAGCCAGGGCCAGGCCGGCCTGCCGAAGGGCCTCCAGAGTCAGCAACGTCGGCGACTGCGCTGCCGCAGACGTCAGGAGGCATCCCTCGATGCGCGGTGAGAGCTCGACCGTGCACCGGTCGCCCAGAGCCAGGAGTTCGCCCCTCTCGGGTGCGTCGACCCAGGTGACCATGACGTTCTCGTCGTGCAGTTTGTGCGTGACTTCCCGCCAGCTGGCGGTGCTGCGGTCGGTGCAATTCAGCGGCATGACTGGCGTCTCCTGAGACAAGTTATTGGTCTGCTGGACACACTAAACATACAAACCGGTCGACCGGTAGGCTTTTGGCCGTGCTAGTCGCAGATTTCCGACGTCAATGACTATCCGTCTCTATAGGTGAGACGGCCCTACTGAACAAACCGGCCGCCCGGTATGTTTTTGGTTATGACAGGACGAGCACGGGGGACGGCCACACCTCGATGGCGTGATGCCGAGGAGGCGAGCGAACTGAGTGTCGCGTCGCCCGAGATGGTTCTGCCCATGGCGCCCGCGCAGCAAGGCATGTTCGTCGACAGCCAGGTCAAGGACCCCGCCGACTACAACGTGGTGCTGCAGCTGCGGATCGACCCCATAGAGCCGGAGCGGATCGATTCCGGGATCCGGCTGCTCATGACGAGACAGCCGGCGCTGCGCAGCGCGGTCGCCGCCGGGGTCGACGGCGTGTCCTACGTGCTCGCGGACTCGGTCGAGCCGTCCCTGGTCCACCACGACCTGCGGGGGCGTCCCGATGCTCTCGCCGTACGTGACGAACTGAGCGAGATAGCCGAAGCTACGGCGGGCGCCGCCTTCGACCTCTCGGCGCCTCCCTTGTTCCGTGTCGCCCACTGCCGTCTCGACGCGGAGGACCGCCTGATCGTGGTCTGCCACCACCTCATCGCCGATGGGCTGTCGGTCAGCATCCTGGCCGAGCAGCTGATGGAGCTCGCTGTCGGCGGTGAGCCGATCGATCGCGACGTCCCGCGCGATACCGGCTTCGAGATCTACCAGCGACACCAGGCCTCGGCTCTGCCGGACAGGAAGGCAGCTCTCCGAAGCGACTTCTGGCAGCACAGCCTGAGTCGACACGAGGCCCCGAACCTCTCCCACTGGATCACCCCTGCTACGGGTGAGCTGACGGGCCGCGAAGTCCGCATGTCCGTGGACGAGGGACTGGCCCGGGCGCTGCGGAGTTCCGCCCAGGAAGCGGAGGTCTCGGAGTTCACCGTGTACCTGGGGGTCTTCGGTGTGCTGCTCGGGCAGTATGCGCATGCCGATCAGGTGAGCGTGGCGACCCCGTTCACCGACCGCTCGTCGCCGGAAGCCGAGCAGAGCATCGGCTGTTTCCTCAAGACCCTGCCGATCCTGGTCGACGCCGCACCGGCGCACACCGTGCGCGCCGTGTTGGAGCGACTCAGCCACGAGATCCTGCAGACCTGGAAGCACCTGAACTTCCCGATCACCGACCTGCTCAGTCAGCGGCCCGCCACGAAGCCGATCTTCGACATCACCTTCATCCAGGACCGCTACCCCGGGCATCCCGCGGGGGTCCGCGGCGCGGCGACATCCGATCGGGTACGGTTCCCGGGCCTGCTGACGGTGCTGGTCGAACAGATCGGCGACAACTGTGAACTGGTCTTCCAGTTCAAGGAGCCCGCGTTGTCGCTGGACCAGATCCGACGCTTCGGCCGCCGCTACCTGCGGCTGCTCGAGCAGGTGCCGGCCAACCTGGACGCGCCAGCCGGGTGCCTGCGGATCGACTCTGACGCCGAGACCACGGCGCTGTTGACGCAGCTGTCCGACACGCATCACCGCGACTGGGAACCGGTCCATCTGGGCGCGGCGTTCCTGCGCAAGACGGAGGCCGATCCGTCCGCGATCGCCTGGAGCGACGCGACGAGAAGCTATACGAATGCGTGGGCGCACGATGCCGCCGTCCTCGTCCAGCGTCGGCTGCGGAGAGCTCTCGGCGACACTTCCGGACCCGTCGCCATCCTGCTCCCCCGCGGCGTCCAGCTGCTCGTCGGCGTGTTCGCGACCCTGCTGGCCGGGCGGCCGTACGTGCCACTGGTGCCGACCACGCCGGCCGCGCGCCGGACCGCCATCCTCACCGACGCCGGTGTCAGCGCCGTCCTCACGATCTCCGACCTGGACCTCGCGCTGCCCGACGGGATGGTTCGGCTGGACCTCGACACGTGGGAGGAGCTGACCTCGCTCGACACCGACGAGCGGACCCGCAGCTCCGAACAACCGGATGCGGTGGAGCTGCACTCCGACGACGTCCTCTACATCGAGTACACGTCGGGCTCGACCGGTGTGCCGAAGGGCGTGATCATCCGCCACGACAGCCTCTACAACACCGCTATCGATCTGGAGCGGCTCTACCCGCTCGGCCCCGAGGACGTCTACCTGCTGAAGACGTCGTTCAGCTTCGACATCTTCGGCACGGAAGTGTACGGGTGGCTCGTCGGAGCCGGGCGTCTGGCCATCCTGCCGACCGGACTGGAAGGAGACCCAGGCGCCCTCCTGGGCGCCATCCGGGACGCCGGTGTCACCCACGTGAACTTCGCCCCGACCATGCTGCGGCTGCTCCTGGAGATGGTGGCGACCCAGGACCGGACCGACGACCTGACCTCGCTGCGGTACCTGTTCTGCGGCGGTGAGGCGCTGACCACCGACGTGGTGGACCGGTTCTTCGCCCTCTCCCTGACCTGCTCGCTGGAGAACGTCTACGGACCGACCGAAGCCACCATGTGGGCGACGCACACGACCGTGCGGAAGGCCGACGCCGCGATGGCGATTACCCCGATCGGCACCGCGCTGAATGACTACCGCGTCTACGTCCTGGGCCGCGACGATCAACTCTGCGGGGTCGAGGTGCCCGGCGAGCTGTGCATCGCGGGTCCGGGTGTGGCGGCGGGCTACCTCAACCGGCCGGAGCTGAACGCCGCGCACTTCGTCGACAACCCGTGGTACGACCCGGCGACCGATGAGTCGCACCAGCGGCGGATGTACCGTACCGGCGATCTTGGCTATCTGCGGGCGGACGGGCGGCTGGCCTTCCTGCGGCGGAACGATCGGCAGGTGAAGGTCGGCGGCGTGCGGGTCGAGCTCGGCGAGGTCGAGCACGCGCTGCTGAGGGTGGACGGGATCGTCGAGGCAGCCGCCGTGGTCGACGAGTCCGCTGAGCCCGCCCGGCTGGTGGGCTTCTTCACCGCCCGGCGTCACCTCGACGCGGGCGCCGTCCGGGCCGAGCTGGCGCGGACCCTGGAGCCGCAGCAGCTTCCGGCGGAACTGATCCAGCTGGGGCAGCTCCCCACCTCGGCGGCCGGCAAGCTCGACCGACGAGTCCTGCTGGGACAGGTGAGCGAGCGACCGGTCGTCGAACCACCGGCAGCACCCGCCTCGCCCGCCTCGCCCGTCGCCGAACGCCTCAGCAGACTGTGGCGCGCGGCGCTGGGCAGCTCGACGATCGATCCTGATCGGTCCTACTTCGAGCAGGGCGGGACCTCACTCAACGTGGTGCGGCTGCAGGCACTGATCCAGCAGGAGTTCGGGCAGCAGATCCCGATCACCGACCTGCTGAGGTTCCGGCGGGTGGGCGAGCAGGCGAAGCTGCTTCTGGACGCGGGCGTCGAGCCCGATCACGATCGCCACGCTGAGGCCCGCAGCGACGACGTCGCGATCATCGGCATCGGTCTGCAGGTCCCGGGGGCCGGTGGCGTCCACGAGTTCTGGGCGCAGCTCCGTGGTGGTGAGGAGACGATCACCTTCTACGACGACGACGCCCTGCGCGGGCTCGGGGTGGCCGAGAGCGACCTCCGCGATCCCCACTACGTCAAGGCGGCCGGCCGGCTCACGGGAGTGAACTCCTTCGACGACGCCCTGTTCGCGATCCCGCCCGCCGAGGTCGACGTCACCTCACCGCAGTTGCGACTGCTCTACAAGACGTTCTGGCGCGCGTGCGAGGACGCCGGCTACGACCCGACGTCGCTGCCCGGACGAGTCGGGGTCTTCGTCGGGGGCAACGACGACTTCGCCTGGTACGGCAGGAGTCTGCAGAACCCGGCGGTGTTCGGCGAGGCCTACCAGAACTTCACGCTGGCCACCAACCACTTCCTCGGCACGCGACTGTCGTACCAGTTCGATCTGACCGGGCCGTCGCTCTCGGCACTGACCGGCTGCTCGACGTCGCTGCTCACCGTCCACCTCGCGGTGCAGTCGTTGCGCACCGGGGAGTGCGACCTGGCCGTGGCGGGGGGTGTCACCCTGGAGCTGCCCAACGACGGTGGCTACCGCTACGTCGACGGGATGATGCTGTCCCCGGACGGGCACTGCCGACCGTTCGACGCCAAGGCCCGCGGCACCGTGTTCTCCAACGGCGCAGCCCTGATGCTGCTCAAGCCGCTGGCGGCCGCCCTGGCTGACCACGACCCGATCTACGCCGTGATCAAGGGCTCGGCGGTCGGCAACGACGGCCGCCGAAAGGGCTCCTACACCGCACCGAGTGAGGACGGCCAGTACGAGACGATCCGAGCCGCCTACGAGTCCGCGGGGATCGATCCGGCCACAGTGAGCTACGTCGAGGCGCATGGCACCGGCACCTTGCTGGGCGACCCCGTCGAGGTGGCCGCGCTCACCCGCGCCTTCGCCGACGCCCCCGCGGGTCACTGCCTGCTCGGCTCGGTGAAGGGCAACGTCGGACACACCGACTCCGCCGCCGGGGCCGTCGGCCTGAGCAAGGTCGCCCTCAGCCTGCAGCGCCGGTATCTGCCGGGGACCTGCAACTACGAGTCGCCCAACCCACACATCGACTTCGCCGCGACCCCCTTCACGGTGCTCGACCAGGGCCGAGCCTGGCCCGGCGAACGACGTCGCGCCGGAATCAACTCCTTCGGCGTCGGAGGGACGAACGTCCACATGATCATCGAAGAGGCTCCGTCGGTGCTCGATTCCGGGTCACCCCGGGCCGGGACCGACGGCAACGACCGCTCGCGACCACAGCCGTACGAGCTGCTGCAATTCAGCGCGGCGTCGCCGCAGGCCCTGGAGCGGACCTCTGCCCGAGTGCTGACCCATCTGGTCGAGCACCCTGACATCGCGACCGCTGACGTGGCCACGACCCTGCGACGCGGCAGGGCGCAGCTGCCGCACCGCAAGACCCTCGTGGTCGCAGCCGACGAAGCCCGCGACACCTGGCCGCAGCGGATCGCCGCAGCGGCCGCGACGTCGACGGTCGCCGGCGCTCGCACCGCACTGCTCTACTCCGGTCAGGGCAACCAGTACTGCGGCATGGGTCGCGATCTCTACCACAGCTCCAGTGCCGATGGAGAGTGCTTCCGCCACTGGATGGACCAACTGGTCGCCCTGCTCCCCGCCGACGACGCCGACGTCTTCCGTGAGGTCATCTACGGGCAGGCCGACCCGCGGATCAACCGGACCGAGTGGTCCCAGTTCGCGCTGTTCAGCACCCAGTACGCGATGACGAAGGTCTTGCAGTCCTACCAGATCACGCCCGACGTCCTGGTCGGTCACAGCATCGGCGAGCTCACCGCGGCGGCGGTGGCCGGCGTCTGGAGCATCGAGGACGCGGTCCGCCTGGTCCGTCACCGGGGGATGCTGATGCAGGCCCAGCAGCCCGGGGTGATGATCGCCGTCTCGGCGCCTGCCGCTCGGGTTCGCGACGTCATCGCCGATCTGGAGGGGGTCTGGCTGTCCCTGGAGAACTCGGCCGAACGCTCCGTCCTGGGCCTGACCGGCGAAGCGCTCGACGCCGTACTGGACCGGTTGGAGCTCGAAGGGATCTGGGGCAGCCGCCTCCAGACCTCGCACGCCTTCCACACTCCGCTGATGGCCGAGGCCGCCTGCGCCTTCGCCGACGCCGTCGCCGAGGTCGAGAGCCGCGACCCCGAGCTCCCGGTCATCTCCAACCGCTCAGGCTGCGTGGCGCGGGCGGGGGAGCTGACCGATCCGCACTACTGGGGCCAGCACATCACCGACCAGGTCCGGTTCGCGACGTGCCTGAGCACGCTGCTGTCCGATGGGCCACTGTTCGGGATCGAGCTCGGTCCCGGCCAGACCCTGACCAGCTTCGCGGCCCAGGAACCCACGCGGCGGCCGGACCAGGTATTCGTCAACGTGTTGCGCCACGCGGCCGAGACGACCCCGGACGAGCAGCACCTGCTCGGCGCGTTGGGCAGGCTGTGGGGTGCCGGGCTGCCTCTCGACGGCGCCCACGACTCGGGCCGCCGGATCTCGCTGCCGGGTTACGTCTTCGACGAGACACCGCACGTGCAGGACCGCGGGGTCGGCGACCTGAGGCCGCCGGCGGAGCCCACCGTCTCGATCCCCTTCTCGATCGCCCCACCACCCCTGGGCGGCGCCGAGGCGTCCGGTGCCGGGACGTCTGGCCCCGGGAGGTCGGAGTCCGGGGCGCTGGGGGAGGTTCGGGCCGCGTTCCAGCACGTGCTCGGACACTCGGTCGTGGCCGACGACGACGACTTCTTCAGCCTCGGGGGCGACTCGCTCAAGGCGACCGGGCTGTCTGCCCAGTTGCGACAGCGGCTCGGCGTCACCGTGACGGTGGCCGATGTCTTCGCCACCTCGACGCCCGCCGGCCTGGCCCAGCGCTTCGGCGGAATCGGCGAAATCGGTGGTCCGCCGGTGGCTTCCGTCCGCTCGATGCGCAAGGCAGCACCAGCCCCGGACTATCCCCTGAGCCCCGCCCAGCAACGCATGTACCTCGCGGCGAAGCTGGATCCAGCAGGGCTCGTCTACAACATGGCCTCGGCCACCCGTCTGGACGGGTCACTCGATCTCGATCGGGTGCGCCTGGCGCTGCGCCGGCTGGCGGCCCGGCACGAACCGTTGCGGACGACCTTCCTCGAGCGTCAGGGTGACATCAGGCAGCGCATCACGCCGGTGGAGGAGCTGCCGGCGGAGTGGCCGCTGGAGCACCTCACGGCAGACACCGCGGATCAGGCCGTCGCCGGCCTGATGGCGGACTTCGTCCGACCGTTCGATCTGCAGCGCGGCCCGCTGTTTCGGATGGCGATCGTCGACGGCGGCGCGGCGGGCAGCCTGCTGCTGTTCGACATCCACCACATCGTCGCCGACGCGACCTCGGCCGAGATCCTCAGCCGTGACTTCAGCCGGCTCTACCGCGAGGAACTGCCGCCGCTGCCGCTGCAGTACACCGACGTGGTCATGCACCTGGCCCAGCTCGAGGGCTCCGATGCCCTCACCGCCTCCGAGGACGAACTCGTGGCCGGCCTCCGGGATGCTCCCACCGACGAGCTGCTGATCCCCGATCACCCTCGCGGAAGTCGGGAGCCATCGGCCGGGCGCGTCGAGCTGCGGCTCGGGGTGGACCGGGTGGAGGCGATCAAGCGGCTCGGCGACCGGCACGCCGCGACCCCGTTCATGACGATGCTCGCGGCCTGGGGGCTGGTGCTGGCCCGGACCGCCGGCCGCGCCGACCTGGTCGTCGGCGTGCCGGTGACCGGACGAACCCTGGCCGAGACGGCCGAGATGGCCGGGATGTTCGTGAACCTGATGCCGATCCGGCTGCGACCGACGGCGGACACGACATTCAGCGACTGCCTGGAGCAGACCCGGGAGTCGGTGCTGAGCGCCTTGACCCACCAGGATGTGCCGTTCGACCGGGTGGTCGAGCGCCTTGGCGTACGCCGCCACGCCGCACGGCACCCACTGTGCGACGTCTCCCTCGACTACCACAACATCGAACACCACGAGCTCGACATCGACGGCGTGACCGCTCATCAACTCGAGCTGCCGCCCGTCGCCGTCGGGATGGACCTCGTGATCACCTGCACCGAGTCGGCGGATGGGCTGAGGATGCAGGTGGACTACCCGGCGGACGTGTTCCTGGGCACCACCATCGAGCACCTGGTCGCGCAGCTCGACGCGGTGTTGGCCAGTGTGTGCGAGGACGCCGGAGCCCGGCTCGACCAGCTCCCGAGCCCCTCGGCGGCGGAGGAGATCCGTGCTCGTCTGATCGACGAGCCGTTCCGGTCGATCCACGACGTGATCGCCGCGCAGGCCGCCCGGACGCCGGCGGCGACCGCGCTCATCGACGCCACCGGTGATCGTTACAGCTACGCCGAACTAGATGAGATGGCGAACGCCCAGGCGGCCCGGCTGCGCGCCGCCGGTCTGCGTACGGGCGAGACGGTCGCGCTGTTCGCGGTCCGCGACGTCAACCTCTTCGTGGCCCAGCTGGGGATCCTCAAGGCGGGCGGGGCCTATCTGCCGCTCGACCCGTCGCAGCCGGCCGCGCGGCACGCCCGCATCCTGGACGACCTCCGTCCCCGCTTCGGGTTCGCGCCCGCGGGCCTGGCGTCGGCCGCGGCCATCCCGACCGTCTTCGACATCGCGACCTGCACCCAAGCTCGGCTCGGCACCCTCGATGCCTCCCATGGCACGGAGGTCGACGGCACAGGGGTCGACGGCACACGAGTCACCGCCGAGAGCCCCGTCTACGTCGTGTACACGTCAGGCTCGACCGGTGCTCCGAAGGGCATCGTCATCCCCCACCGCGGAGTGGCCAACCTGCTGCGTGACCACCAGGAGCGACGGTTGTTCGCGCCGGGCGACGTCATCATCAGCCTGGCCGACCCGACGTTCGACATCTTCACCTTCGAGAGCCTCATCCCGCTGGCATGCGGTGCGAGCGTGCACATCTGCCCGGTGGCCGACCAGAAGGACGCAGCCGCCATCGCGACCCGGATCACCGCCTTCGCCGTGACGCACGTCCAGATGCCGGTGTCGAAGATGGCTGCCCTGTGCGGGCACCCGCGCTTCCGCGACCGGCTTCGGGATCTCCGGGTCGTCGTCTGCGGAGGCGAGCACTTCGCGGAGAGCTTGCTCGGGTTGTTGCAGGCGGAGACCGACGCGCGCGTGTTCAACATGTACGGCCCGTCGGAGACGACGGTGACCGCCACCGTCAAGGAGTTCGCTCGCGGGGACGACATCACGGTCGGCACCGCCATCCGCGGTGCCGCCGCGTTGATCGTCGACGAGTCCGGCGCGATCGCGCCCGCGGGCGTGACCGGTGAGCTCTGCATCGCCGGCCCAGGACTGGCCCTCGGCTACACCAACGATCCCCAGCGGATGGCCCACGCGTTCACCGAGATCCGGGAACTGCCCGGGATCACGGTCTACCGCACCGGCGACTCGGGACTGCGCCGCGCGGACGGCGAGATCCAGGTGTTGGGGCGGATCGACCAACAGGTCAAGGTCAACGGCAACCGAATCGAGCTCGGCGAGCTCGAGCAGACGGCGATGCGCGTGGCCGGCGTGAGCTATGCCGTCGCCGCGGTCGAGGACGACGCGCTCGTCCTCTACCACTGCACCAGGGACGGCGTCGACCGCGCCACACAGATCCGGGCCGAGGTCGCCGCAGCCCTGCCCTCCTACATGCGACCCGCCCGCATCCGGCTGCTGGCTGAGCTTCCGGTGCTGCCGAACGACAAGGTGGACCGCGCCGCGTTGCGGCTCCTGACCACGCAGCGGGGCGCCGACGTCCTCGATGCCCCGACTCCCGCGTCGACCCCCGAACAGTCAGCCCCCGCACAGGCAGCCCCCGGAGTCACACCTCAGGAGACGCTGGACCACATCCTGGCGGCCTGGGAGTCCGTCCTCGGCCAGGCCGTCCGGGCGGGCGACAACTTCTTCGATGTCGGCGGCAGCTCCTACAAGCTGATGCTGGTCAACAACCGGCTGGCCGAGACGCTCGGCGTGGAAGTGCCACTCACCCAGCTGTTCGAGCACCCGACGCCCCAGAGCCTGGCGGACGTGCTGAGCCGGCCGCACGCCGACCGCCATGACCAGGGAGACGCTGCCGACCCGGAGACCGATCCGCCCATCACCCTGGACGATCTCGCGGCCCTCGACGACTGGCCCGAGCAGCGATCCGGCGACGAGCGCAAGATCGCGGTGATCGGGGTGGCCGGTGAGTTCCCCGGATCGCCCGACCTGAGCACGTACTGGGCCAACCGCTTCGACGGCCGGGTGAGCATCTCCCGGCACACACCCGCCGAGCTGCGGGACGCCGGGATCCCCGAGCACCTGATCGATGACCCCCGCTACGTCAACGCACGCGGTGTCGTGGAGGCCGACGTCTTCGACGCCGACTTCTTCGGCTACTCCGCCAAGGAAGCCGAGACGATGGACCCGCAGCTGCGGCTGCTGCACCAGACCGCGTGGCACGCCCTCGAGGACGCCGGCTACGTACCGGGAGAGCACTCGGCCACCATCGCCCTGTTCGCCGGCAGCGGCAGCAACGTCGCCTGGGTGGCCGGCCTGCTCGGTCGCAACAGCGACCCGATCGGCGCGTACGAGGTGTTGACCGCCAACGAGAAGGACTTCCTGGCCACCAAGGTGGCCTACAAGCTGAACCTGACCGGTCCTGCGATGACCGTCCAGTCAGCCTGCTCGACCTCGCTGGTCGCCGTCCACGAAGCGGTGAGGTGTCTGCGCCAGGGCGACGCCGACATGGCGCTGGCCGGCGGCGTCGCGCTGAACTTCCCCCGCCGGGAGGGCTACGCCTGGTCCGAGGGCATGATCTTCAGCCGGGACGGTGTGTGCCGGCCCTTCTCCGAGGATGCCGACGGCACCGTCGGTGGCCAGGGCTGTGGCGTGGTGCTGCTCAAGCCGCTGAACGCCGCGCTCGCGGACGGCGATCACATCTATGCCGTCATCGCCGGCAGCGCGGTCAACAACGACGGCGGCCAGAAGATGGGCTTCACCGCCCCCAGCGTCGGCGGCCACGAGCAGGTCATCCGGGCCGCGCTCGCCGACGCCGGTGTCGCCGCTGACGCGGTCGGGTTCGTGGAGGCCCACGGCACGGGTACCTCACTCGGCGACCCGATCGAGTACGCCGCCCTGGCCAGGGCTTATGGGCAGAATCGACCCTGCGCTCTCGGCTCGGTCAAGGCGAACATCGGGCACCTGGACGCCGCCGCCGGCATCGCCGGGCTCCTCGGAGCAGTCGGTGTGCTGCGACGCGGTCAGATCCCGCCGATGGCCGGCTTCACCGGGCTGAACTCCCGGATCGAGCAGCAGGGCTCGCTGTTCGTGCCCAGCAAGGTCATGGTGCCCACCGACGAGCTGCGGCTCGCCGCCGTGAGCTCGCTCGGTATCGGGGGGACCAACGCGCACATCGTCCTCGAGCGCGCGCCCGAGCGCCCCGCAGACGAGTCCGAGCTCGGTCCTTGCGTGCTCCCGGTCTCCGCGCGCACCGATGACTCCCGACGGCGCATGCAGGAAGCCCTGGAAGCGTTCTGCCATGGCGGCGCGCCGCTGCGCGACGTCTCGTACACACTGGCGCAGGGCCGCGCGCAGTATCCGTCACGGGCGGCCGCGGTGGCGGCTGCGGACCGCACATTCCGCTGGATCGAGCCGTCGGACGACAGCGCCGCCCTGAACGTCTCCGACGACGTGGACCTCGTGCTCGGGAGCACGGTCCGCGACGACCCGACGCCGGCGGGAGCCGCGCTGCGTGCGGCGCTCGAACGCGAGCTGCACGGTTTCGACGCCGACGTACGCGAACGACTGCGGGCCGCGCTGGAGGGTTCCCGCTCGGTGCCGGTCGGCGTCTGCCGGGTCGCCCAGTTCGTGCTGCGAGCCGCCGTCTTGCGCGTCACCGGCCCGGACGCCCTGTTCGCCCGACCGGGATCGGATCGACTGCTCCGCATCGCCGCCGCAGCGGTGCGCGGAGAGCTGAGGTCGGATCAGATCGTGACGCGCCTGCGCGACGGCGTCGCGCCGACGAGCCCGTCCACCTCGCCGGCTGATGCGGTGTCCCTCGTGTCCGGGCCCGTGGATGCCGCGCTGGTCCGAGAGCTGCTCGTCTCGCTGTGGGTGCACGGGACCGACGTCGATCGGAGCCTGTTCTGCACCCCCGGCCGTCGGGTGCCACTGCCCGGCTATGCCTTCGAGCGGCGCCGGTTCACCTCCGACGTCCGCCTGGACCACCTGCTGGGCCTGAGCCACCCCACGCCGACACCAGTGGCCCAGCCCGCCCTGCCCGCCTCAGCCCCCGCGCCGGCATCGGCGACGGCCGACCAGCCGACGGCGACGGTGGACGCGATCCGCGCCACCTGGTCGGAGGTGCTCGGGACCGCGCCGACACCCGACGCGGATTTCCTCGCCTCGGGCGGCGACTCGCTCACCGCCGTACGCTTCTGTGCCCTGCTGGCAGACCGGGCCGGCGCCGAGCTCACCGTGGCCGATGTCTTCGCCCACTCGCGCTATCGGGACCTCGCCTCGTTGGCCGAGTCCCGCCGCTCCCGGTCGGAGCCGGCCGCCTGCCTCGTGCCGGTGCTCCCCCAACCGGCCCCGGCCGACGCCAGGGCACCACAGGTCGTGCCGGCCTCGCCGGCGCAACAGCGCCTGTACGCCGCCTGCGCCCTGCAGGAGGACACCACCGCCTACAACCTGGCGCTGGCGTACCGGGTGGTCGGACCGTTGGACGTCGACGCCCTGCGCGCCGTCTTCGCCCGTCTCGTCGCTCGGCACGAGCAGCTGCGCACCAGCTTCCACCTCGAGGGCGGCCGCCTGATGCAGCACATCCACGCCTGCGGCGACGACGTCGTCTCGGTGTTGCACCTGAGCGCGGCCCAGGCTGCCGCACGGCGGCAGGCCCGGCCGCGATCGTTCGACCTCTCCAGCGCGCCGCTGCTGCGCGTCGAGGTCGTCCGGGTCAGCGCCGAGGAGCACTTCCTCTCCCTGGATCTGCATCACATCGTCGCCGACCAGACTTCACTGGCGGTCCTGTCCGACGAGATCACCGCCGAGCTGCAGGGCCACCCGGTGGCCGGAGCTCCGATCAGCTACACCGACTACGTCGCCGATCTCCAGGCACGGACCCAATCGGGCGCGTTCGACCAGGACGTGGCCTTCTTCGCCGAGCTGCTCGACGGGGAGATTCCCCGGCTGGAGCTGCCGACGGACCGGACGCCGTCCGGCGCCGCGACCCACGAAGGCGCTCGGCACACCTTCGTCAGCACCGCCCGCCGTCGAGACGTCGCCGACCTGGCACGAGCCTGCGGTGCTACGCCGTACATGGTTCACCTCACCGCCCTGACCCGGCTGCTGAGCCTGTACAGCGGCCAGCCGGAGTTCGTGGTGGGGACCGCCGTCTCCGGACGCACGATGCGCGGGTCCGAGCAGGTGGTGGGCATGTTCGCGAACACGCTGCCGCTGCGCCTGAGGGCTGCGGCCGAGCACTCCGTCGCCGACGCCGTCGGGACCGTTCGAGACGACGTTCTCGCCCTGCTCGCCCACCAGGAGGCCCCCCTCGATCAGGTGCTCGCCCAGCTCCGTCCCGCCGCCGGGGGACCGGACGACGCGCTGTTCGACGTCTTGGTCAACTACGTCACCGTCGGCACCGACGAGCCCGAGCTCGACGGTCTGCGGTTGGAACTGCAGCCCCCCGGTCCGATCATGAGCCGGTACGCGTTGTCGGTCAGCATCGCCGAGCGTGCCGACGACTTCGAGGTGGACATCGAGTACCGCACCGAGCTGTTCGACGCCGGCACGATCAGCCGCCTGGCGCAGCAGCTGGACCTCCTCCTGGTCGAGCTGACCGTGGACCCGTCGCGCCCGCTGCGCGACCTGCGTCTGGAGTCACCAGCCGAGCTCGCTCGGCGCCGGGCCGAGCTGACGGCCGCCGGCCCGGAGATCGACAGCTCCTTGCTCGACCGGCTGCGCACCGCCCTCACCGAGCATGCCCACCGGACGGCCCTGAGCTGGCACGGCCGCGAGTGGACCTACGCGGAGGTCGACCGGATCACGGACTCCATCGCGGGAGGCCTGCAGGAAACGGGTGTCGGCGTCGGTGACTTCGTGGTCTGCCTGGTGGAGCGCGACCCGTGGCAGGTGTTCTGCCGGCTCGCGCTGCTCAAGTGCGGCGCCATCGAGATCCCCCAGGACCCGCAAACACCCCTGCCCCGGCTTGCGCACATCCTCGCCGACAGCGGCGCCCGGGTCGTCCTGGCGACCGATCCCGGCGCCCATCCGTGGTCCGCCGAGGTGACTGCGTACCGCCCGGACGCCCTGGCGGGGTCCTACACGCCGCCGGCGGACCTCACCGCCGCCAGCCCATTGATCCTCATCTACACCTCGGGTACGACGGGACAGCCGAAGGGCACCCTGGTGTCTCACGGAGGTGTCCTGAGTGCCAGCGTGGACAACGGCTACATGGACTACCGGCCGGACCAGCGCATCATGTACCTGACCGGCTCGACGTTCGACCCGTCCCTCCTCGACCTGTACGCCACCCTGCTCAGCGGGGCGACTCTCGTCCTCGGTGACCACACGCTGAACCAGGACATGGCGATGCTCACCAGGTTCTTGCGCGAGGAGCGGATCGACGCGGGCATCTTGATCACCGCGGTGTTCCACCTGCTGATGGCCGAGGATCCCGCGGCCGTGAGCGGACTCACCGCGCTGTACGTCGGCGGCGAGGCCATGCAGCCATGGGCGGCCCGGCGCGCGTTCGACGTGCTGGGGCCCGGACGGTTGTACAACCTGTACGGGCCGACCGAGGCATCGGTGTGCTCGACGTGGTACCGCGTCGACGAAGCACCTGAGGGCGACCGGATGCCGATCGGCTACCCGGCACGCAACCGAGAGCTGTTCATCGTGCACCCGGACGGCACCGACGTGCCGCGCGGCGTGCCTGGGGAGCTGTGTGTGGCCGGACCCGGCGTCGCACTCGGCTACCACCATCGACCTGACCTGACCTCCGAGCGGTTCCCAGCAGAGATCGGCGCGATCCGCCGACGGCTGTACCGCACGGGTGACCGGGTGGTCTTGGACGAGCGAGGGCGGATCGTGTATCTGGACCGCACCGACCGGCAGATCAAGCACGCCGGCCACCGCATCGAGCTGTCCGAGATCGAGTTCGCCGTGCAGGCCTGCACAGGTGTCGGAGAAGCTGTCGTCGTCCACACCAAGGACGGCAACGACAGTCGGCTGACCGCGTTCTACACGGGCGCGTCGGCCCCGGACGAGGATGACCTGCGCGCCGCGCTGCACGCGGCGTTGCCACCCCATCTGGTGCCGCAGCACCTCGTCCGGCTTCCCGGCCTTCCCCTGACCCCGCACGGCAAGGTGGATCACCGGCTACTGGCGAGCCAGGCCCAGCCGGCTCGGACCGAGGACGCCGGCCCAACGGTGACCACGGCGGCGACCGACCTGACGATCCTGGCGACTTTCCGCGAGGTGCTGGGTCGCCCTGAGCTGGGCCTCGACGACGACTTCTTCGCGGCCGGCGCCCAGTCGCTGCAGGCCATCGCGGTGGTGCGCCGGCTGCGAGAGACCGGCCTCGAGGTGCAGATCAGCGACCTGTACCGGCACCCCAGCGCCGCGGCCCTCGCGGTGATCCTGTCGGCGACGGCCGGGAACGCGGGCGTGTGGAGCGAGCCGAGTGCCACCCGGACCCTGGCCGCCGAGCAGGTCCGGCGTCTGGTCACCTGGGCCGTCGCGGACAGCGTCCGGGTGGCCGAGGCGTTCACCGACGAGCAGCCCGACTACCGATTCGAGATAGGAGCGGCGGCTCGGCTGCACCGCTCCAGCGGCGCGGCGACGGGCGGGTACCTGCACGCCATCGACCACGTCGCCCTGTCGCAGCTGAAGGATGCCGTGGCCGCGATCGTGCTGCGGCACGAGATGCTGCGGGCGCGGCTCGTCGGGGATCACTTCGAGGTGCTACCGCCCGAGGCTTTCGAGGGACTGGCGCCGCTGCTGGCGGTGCTGGACCTGCGCGGTGTCGAACCCCAGCAGCTTCAGCAGGTCACCGAGGAGGTCGCGGCGGCCCTGCCGGAGGAGGCCTTCGGCAGCGGGCTGTTGTGGCGGTGCGTCATCCTGCAGGACACCGACGACAGCGTCCGACTGGTCTGGGCCTTTCACCACAGCATCTTCGACGGCTTCAGCGCCGGGATCCTGCGGGAGGAGATCACTTGCCTCGTCCGCGGCGCCGACCTCACCACGGTCCAGCCATACAGCCGCTACGCCGAAGCGGTCGCTGTCGAGCCGGACTGGGGCACCGAGCTGGCCAGCTACGACTACGCGGGCTGGCTCACCGCCAACGCCTCGCTGCTGGACGCCCCCGCCTCGGCACGCCCACGCGGCCGGCGCAGCCTCCGGCTGGAGCGGCACAACCCTCTCGAGCTGGCGATTCGCACCGTGCACGAGGAGTTGTCGCGGCTGAGCGGTCAGAGGTCGATCGCGGTCGGTCTGGTCAACGACTGCCGACGGTGGCTCGGCCAGGACTACACCGACTGCGTCGGTGAGTTCCTCGACGTCGTTCCGGTCCTGCTGCGCGACGGAGCAGGCACTCACGGCATCGCCGAGCGGCTCGACCGAACCCGGGAGGAGGGCGTCCACTTCCTGGACGGGCTGAGCACGACACCCGACCGATCCGGCTTGCTCGGCGACCTCCAACAGGTCTATCGCAACGAGCAGGGCAGGCTCCAGCTGACCCTGGTCAACTTCCAGGGCCACATTCCCGCCCACGAGATGCCGCAAACCACGGCGGACGGACCGGGTCTCGCTCACACCCACGTCAACGTGTGGCACGACGACGAGCACCTGCACCTGGAGTGGCTGGCCGACTCCGTGGAATCGCTCGAGGCCACCTCGATCGGAGCACGGTCGTGACCACCCCCATCGCGATCACCGGCCTCGCGCTGCGCTTGCCGGGCGCCACGACTCAGGACGAGTTCTGGCAGCTCCTGGTCGACGGGGTCGACCGCACCGCCGTGGTGAGCGAACGGCGTCGAGAACTGGCCCGTGCCCCGCACTGGCGCGACACCATTGGCGAGGTCGACGACATCGAGTACTTCGACGCCGGGTTCTTCGGGATCGAGGCCGACGAGGCGCGGTTCATGGACCCACAGCACCGGATGGTGATGGAGCTGAGCTACGAGGCCATGTGCGATGCCGGCCTCTTGGAGACTCGGCGTCAGGCAGGTCCCCGCGCGGCGGATCGTCGCTATGCCGTCCACATGGCGATCGCCAGCAACAGCTACTACCCGCTGGTCTGTCGCTACCTCGACGAGCACGGGACCGCGGACGTGCACCCGCGCACCGTGATGAACGTGATCAACAGCGCCCTCGCCGCCCGGGTGTCGCACCAGTACGACCTCACCGGTCCGGTGATGGCGGTGGACACGGCCTGCTCGTCGTTCCTGACCAGCCTGACGCAGGCGGCGGACGCGATCCGCCATCAGGACTGCGACGGAGCGGTCGTCGGGGGTGCCAACCTGTTCAGCGCCGCCTACAACGCGCAGCTGTGCACCATCGGGGGGATCACCACCTCACACCCCTACACGCGAGTGTTCGACGAGAAGGCGGACGGCACACTGCTGGGCGAGGGGGCGGTGGTCTGCGTCCTCGAGCGCGAGGACATCGCCCTGCGCCGCAACCGCCGGATCTACGGTCGGATCCGGGGGTACGCCATCAACAACGACGGATCGTCGTTGAACATCATGGCCCCCAATCCCCGTGGGCAGGCCAACGTCATCCGGGACTGCTACGCCGACGGACTCGACCACACCCGGGTCTCCTACGTCGAGGCGCACGGCACCGGGACCCGGATCGGCGACCCGATCGAGTTGAACGCCCTGTCCAAGGTGTTCCGCAAGTCCGACTTCGGGGACACGGCGGTCGGGATCGGATCGGTCAAGTCCAACATCGGTCACCTGCTGGGGGCGGCCGGAGGGGCCGGGTTGGCCAAGCTGCTGCTATGCCTCCAGCACGAGCAGCTGGTGCCCAACCTGCACCTGGAGACCGTGAACCCGCTGCTGCAGTTGGAGGACACCCCGTTTCGGGTGATCACCGAGCCGACACTGTGGCCACGGGTGGCAGACCGTCCACGTCAAGGGGCGATCACCTCTCTGGGTCTCGGCGGCACGAATGTGCACGTCGTCATCGAAGAGGGAGACCCGGAACGCCGCGGCACCGAGCTGTCGTGCCCCGTGCTGTGCCTGTCCGCTCAAGACGAGGACGCCCTGCACCGCATGCTCGACGACCTGTCGGCCCAGCTCACCAGGCGTGACGTCGACCCGTACAACCTGGCGATGACGCTGGCCCGGTTCCGACCCGCCTACGACTGGCGGGCGACCGTCCGGTTCGACCCAGCGAGCCGAGCGCTGTGCGAGGTCGGTGTGACACACGTGGACCGCCCGGTGCGACGGGTGCTGCTACGGCCGACCCTTACCGCATCAGCCGGCGAGGAGCGGCTCCGCGCGGCGCTGGCCTCGCCCCTGCTGGTCTCCGACGCCGAACCCGGCCGCAGCGAACTGGCCGTGTCACTCGGATCCGGGGACCACGACCCGCGGACGGTGGTCCTCGATCCCGGGTGGTTGCCGCTGGAGACCGCCGCCGCGCTGTTTGCCGCCGGAGCCGCCGTGGACTGGGAGCACTTCTTCCCCGCCGGCACCGGCACCGTCCTCACCCTGATGCCCTATCCGTACTCGAAGAAGCCGCACTGGCTCTGACCGCGAAAGAGGAACCATGACCAAGGAAACGATCAGGACCGTGCTCCTGCAGGAGATCTCCGCCGAGATCGCCATCCCACCGGCCGACATCGACGACCAGGCGAGCTTCATGCGGCTCGGTGTGTCCTCGGTGCAGGCGCTCAAGATCATCAGCCGGCTGCGCAAGCAGCTCGACCTGGACATCAACCCGGTCGCGCTGTTCGAGTTCAAGACGGTCGACGACATCAGCGAGTACCTCGCCGAGGAGGCTGCGGCGTGACCGTCCTGCAGACGGTCAGCCGCAACCTCGAGTACCACCAGCGGGTCAAGCGCGTCCTCCCCGGCGGGGTTCACTACAACTTCAACATGCCGTGGGCCGAGGTGCCGCTGCATTTCGTCGACGGCGCCGGCAGCCGACTGCGTGACATGGACGGGAACGAGTACCTCGACCTGTACGCCCGCTTCGGCGCGATGGTCCTCGGGCACCGCAACGAGGACTATCTCGATGCCCTGAGCGAGGCCCTGGAACGGGTGCTGTGCGTGAGTCACTGCGACTTCGACGCCGACGCGCTCGAGCTGATGAACACCCACATCCCCTCGGCGGAGATGGTCCGGTTCGGCCTGTCCGGCACCGAGATCCTGCAGACCGCCCTGCGGTTGGCGCGTGCCCACACCGGCCGCAACCGGTTCTTGCGCTTCGAGAACCACTACCACGGCAACGCCGACAACGTGATGGGCGGTCGCGTCCTCGACCCGGCGCGTCCGGTGCCGGTGGACTTCCGCGGCGACTACAAGGGCACGGCCGGTCGAGCCACCGACGTGATGGCCGACCAGTCATTCCTGCTGCCCTGGAACGACGCCGACCGGCTCGAGGACTTCTTCCAGACCTACGGCGAAACCCTGGCCGCGGTGCTGACCGAGCCCATCTGCGTCAACGGTGGTTCGATCGAGCCGTTGCCCGGCTTTCTCGAGCTGCTGCGTCGTCTGTGCACCGAGCACGGCGTGGTGTTGATCTTCGACGAGATGATCACCGGCGTACGGCTGGGGGTCGGCGGCGCCCAGAAGCGGCTCGGTGTCACCCCCGACCTGTCCACTTTCGGCAAGGCGATCGGTGGCGGCGGCGTGCCCGTGTCTGCGGTCGTCGGCAAGCGCGAGATCATGGGCCTGCTGGAGAGCAAGCAGGTGATCCACGCCGGAACCTACAACGGCTATCCGCTGGGTACCGCGGCCGTGAAGGCCACGTACGAGATCTTCGCCCGCGACGACGAGGCGCTGCTGCACGCGATGCACCGCCGAGCCGCCGCACTGCAGGACATCTTGACGCTCGAGGCCCACCGCGTCGGTCTGCCGTTGGTGGTGCAGGGCCCGCCCGGTGTGTCCGCCTTCCACTGCCGGGCGACACCGCTGGAGCGACCCAGCGACTACGACTTCGAGTTGATGGGCAAAGACATCATCCTCGCCACCGCCATGCAGCGCCATGGGGTGCTGATCTCCAGCATCTCCCGGATGTACCCGAACGCCCAGCTGTCCGAGGACGACCTCGACTTCTTCCAGCCGCGGGCCCGCCGTGCGGTGGCCGAAGCCAAGCAGTCCATCGACGACATCTACGGACTCTGAGCCCCCAACCGAACCTGGAGTGATCGTCGTGTTTGAAGCCGCTCGCGCAGCCAAGAAGCCGGCCCAGCCCTACACCAAGTACCTGGTCCTGTTCGTGGTCCTGACCATCGGATCGGTCTGGGGTCTGTCGCTGTTCTACCTGTTCGCCCATGACACCGCGGTGGCGGTGCTGGGCGACCTGGAACTGCTCAGCCCCGTGGTGATCGTGATCTTGCACAGCCCGGCCATCGCCACTTTGTTGATCTTGCTGCACTACGACGGCGGACGCGGCGTCGCCAACTTCGCCCGGACGCTCATCCCCCGCCGGCGTGATCTGATCTGGATCCCGGCGCTGATGCTGACGATGCTGGGCTACATCTTCGCGGTGCGTTACCTCTGCGTCACCTTCGGTGTTCCCGTGCCACCCGAGACCCTCACTCCGCCGGGCATGGCGCTCACGTTCCTGCGGCTGTTCGTGATGGAGGTCGGGATGGTGGCGATTGCCATCGGCTGGTTCGGGTTCTTCCTCCCGTTCGTCCAGCGGGTCACCGGCAGCCCCGTCGTCGCCGGTGTCGCCACCGGGTTGGGCATCGGCATCTTCGTCGCCCCGGGGAACCTGTTCGCCTCGTTCGAGCTGGCCACGGCCTGGCCGCTGTATGTGGCCCAGCTGTGTGTGCTCGGTGTCGGGATGGCCCTGCTGTTGAACCGGATGAAGGGCAACGTGTTGTTCTTCCTGCTCCCGTTCTGGGTCTCCGCGTCCGGCAGCCACTTCAAGCTGTACTACTTCATGGTCTCGACCCAACTGATCCAGCTGGTGCTGTTCAGCCTGTTGGTGCTGCTCGGCTACGTCGTGCTGAGGCGACAGGGACACGGAGTCCTCGACCCGCCGACCAGCTTCCCGGAGTACCTCGAGCACGCCTACACCACGCGCGTGCACGCCGTCGTGCCGGGAGTCGGGGACGCGAGCCGGGCGCCCCGGCCGAGCACGACGCATCCGCTCGAGCCAGTAGCGGTCGGGCAGGAGGATCTCACATGAGCTCGACAGCGGTCCGTGACCTCCGGTCCGTCCCGACCAGGCGTGCCACGCGCCTGGCTACGGCGACGACGTCGGTCCTGTGGAACCTCCGGCCTTCACCGAACGGACGTCAACTCGTCATGTTCCCTTACCTGGGCGGCTTCGGAGCCTCGTTCAACGGGCTGGTCGGCCACCTCAGCGGCAACTGGGACGTGTGGACCGTCAACCCACCGGGTCACGGGCCGTCGAACCTGGCGGCGCACCGTCGACTCGGACCGCTGGTCAGGTGCTATCTCGACGCTCTGCGGGAGATCCTGCTGCCCGGGGCGGTGTTCTTTGGTCACAGCATGGGCGGGATCGTGGCCTACCACGTCCTGCTCGCGATGGCGGACCGGCCGGAGTTCTGGCACCGGCAGCCCGGCGACCTCGTGCTGTCCGCCTCGTGCGCCCCGCGCGACCTGTCGGTCGCCGGCCATGCCGCCTCCTCCGAGCAGGATCTGCTGCGCCACCTGTCCGGGTTCGGGGCGATCCCGACGGAGGTGGCCAGCGACCCGGCTCTGGTCTCGTACTTCCTGCCTGCCTTCCGGGCGGACTACCAGGTGCTGGAGGAGGCCAAGCGGCAACCCGCAGGCCGTCTCGACGTCTCGACCCGGCTGGTGCTGGGCGAGCACGACCACCACACCCCCGAGGGGACGGCATCGGCCTGGCAGGACTACCTCGCGCGGCCGCTCCGCACCCACGTCCTCGAGGGCGAGGGACACATGTTCGTCCGGCACGCATTCGGGCCTCTCGACGCGATCGTGAACGATGTCTGAGTCCACGTCTGGGTCCACCGGCGCCACCGCAACGGTCCCGGCGCAGCCGCGCCGAGCCAAGTCCCCGGACGGGTTCCGCTCGTTCATGGTGATCTGGGCGGCTCAGCTCGTGGCCCGGGTCGGTAACGGGCTGACCGCGTTCGGCCTCGCCGTGCAGGTCTACCACCAGACCCGCAGCAGCACCGCGGTGGCCGTGGTCATGTTGGCGGCGTTCCTGCCCGGTGTGCTGCTGACCCCGCTGGGCGGCGTGCTCGCCGACCGATTCGACCGACGCCTGCTGATGATCCTGGGCGACACGTTCTCCGCGATCGGCTTGGTCGTACTCCTGCTGGCCTTCCGGGACGGAGTCGCGAGCACCGCCGTCGTCTGCGCGTGCGTCGCTCTCAGCTCGGTGTTCACGTCGGTGATGGACCCGGCCTACCGGGCGACCGTCACCGATCTCCTCACCCCCGAGCAATACACCCGGGCCGGCGGCCTGGTGCAGTTCGCCTCGGCGGCCCAGTTTCTGGTCTCCCCCGCGATCGCCGGCCTGCTGATGGCGCACTTCGGGATCCAGCTCGTGTTGGTACTCGACATCACCACCATGATCGTGACCACGTCGTGCATGGTGGTGGTCTGGCGCGGGATCGGGAGCACGAGGCCATCGGTCCGGCACAGCATCCGAAACGACCTGTCCGTCGGTGTGGGCTTCCTGATCCGCCATCGTGGGATCACGGTGCTGATGGTGCTGGCGACCCTGGTGACCTTCTGCATGGGGTTCCTGCAGACTCTGCTCACTCCGATGCTGCTGGAGCTCTCCGACGAGCAGAGCCTGGGCCTCGTCCGGTCCCTGGCGGCGGTCGGCATGCTGGTCTCCAGCCTGGCCATCAGCCTCTTCACCATGCGGCACCGGCAGAGCACGTACCTCTCGCTCTCGCTGGCCATGGCCGGAGTCGCCGTGGCCGCGATGGGGATCACGGTCGACGTCGTCTGGATCGGGATCTTCGCCTTCTTCTTCTTCCTGACGCTGCCGGTCCTGAACACCAGCGTCGAGGTGCTCGCTCGAGCGTCGATCCCGAACGCCGTGCAAGGTCGGGTCTGGGGCCTGATGGGGCTGATCTCACAGCTCGGCTACATCGTCGCCTACACCGTCTCCGGTGTGCTCGCCGACGCGGTCTTCACCCCGCTGCTCACCGCCGACGGCGCCCTGGCCGGCTCGCTGGGACGACTGATCGGCGTCGGAAGCTCACGCGGGATCGGTCTGATGCTGGTCCTCGTCGCGGCGGGCCTGATTGCGGTGGCCGCGGTCACCCCCCGGCTACGCAGCATCGGAGAGCTCGACAACCACCTGCGGCAGACGACTGCCCAAACCAAGGAGATCTGAACATGTGGATCGTCGCGATCATCGGCGCGGGATTGGTCACCGGTGTGGTGCAGCTCGCCCTGCAAGGCTTCCCCGCCGACCACGTCGTCGTGCTGGAGACAATGCTGCTGCACCAGTTCGCGGTCTCGCACGGGATCATCGCCGTGCTCGGGTTCATCATCAACGTGCTCATCCCGGAGAAGACCGCAGCGCAGCTGGGTTGGCCCGGTGGACCGTTCCAGGTCAAGTACGGGTTCGCCCAGCTCGGTCTGGGCGTGATGGGCGTGATGGCGATCTGGTTCCAGGGCAACTTCTGGGCCGCCACGCTCGTCACCCTCTACATCTATGGCCTGAGCGGGTTGTGGACCCACACGCAGGAGATCTGGCGCAAGCGCCGGAAGACCGGCAGGGTCGACTGGGTCGAGTTCGGCAACATCGTGCTGGACGTCGTCTACCACGTCGTGCTGACCGTGATGTCGTTGCAGATCCCCGGCGTCTGGAGCCTGGCATGACGAACCGCAACTCACTGCTGCTGCGCTACGCCGGCAACGACCTGATCAAGAACAAGGGCGTGAACCTCGCACTCCTCGTCGTCTTGGTGCTCTCAGCGTTCCTGATGGCCACGGGGGCGATGGTGATCGAGCGACTCGTGGGCGCGGTCGACCAGCTCTACGCCGAGGCGAAGCCCCCACACTTCCTCCAGATGCACAAAGGGGACTACGACGCCGAGGCACTGCAGCGGTTCGCGGCCGGACAGCCGGACATCCAGGCCTGGACCGTGGTTCGGATGTACGGATTCGACAGCTCGGCTCTGTCGTGGCAGCGCCCCTCGACGGGGCAGACCGGCGACCTGTCGGACAGCCTGATCGACAACCTGTTCGTCCAGCAGAATCCCGACTTCGACTACCTGATCGACCAGGCCGGCAACATCGCCCAGCCAGGCCCCGGCGAGGTCTACCTGCCGGTGGCCTACCAGCAGCGCTTCGGTCTGCAGGAGGGCGACCGGCTCAGGGTCGGTGCCGAGGCCGGCAGCCTCGAACTGGTCGTCCGCGGATTCGTCCGGGACGCGCAGATGGCGTCCTCGCTGTCGTCCTCGACCCGGTTCCTGGTCTCGCCGGCCGATCTGGTGACGCTCGGCCGCTCCGCCGGCGCCGAGCCGGAGATCATCGTGGAGTACCGGCTGAAGGATCCTGGCGCCACCGCGCAGCTGCAGGGCGCCTACGATGCGGACGCTGCGCTGCCCAAGAACGGGCAGGCGGTGACCTACCAGATGATCCGTATCATCAACGCCTTCAGCGACGGTCTGGTCGCGATAGCACTGATGTTCGCCAGCGTCGTGCTGATCATCATCGCCATGTTGAACCTCCGCTTCGTGATCCGAGGAACACTGCAGGACCAGGTCCGCGAGATCGGCGCGATGAAGGCGATCGGGATCCCCGATCGAGAGGTCTCGCGGCTGTACCTGGCGAAATACGGCGTGATGACCCTCGTTGCGTGCGTGATCGGCGGCCTGCTCGCGATCCTGGCGGCCGGTCTGCTGAGCCGAGACGTCCGGGTGAACTACGCGGCTGCGCCCCTCAGCGTCTGGACGTTCCTGGTGCCGACACTCGCACTGGTCGCCGTCTACCTCGTGGTCCTGGTCATCTGCCGGAGCGTCCTGCGCCGGGTGCGCCGGATCGAGGTGGTGAACGCGCTCGTGCACGGGAGCACCTTGACCGAGCGACAGACGGCGAAGCAGGCCCGGCGAGCGGCCCAGCGGGTCCGCAGTACCAGCTTGATCTCCTCCCGTGGCGGCAGTCTCAACCGTCGGCTGGCGTGGCTGGACCTCCGTGCGGAGGCGCGGCAGTGGGCGCTGCTACCGGCCGTGTTCTTCCTCGCCGCGGTGCTGATGGCACTGCCGATGAACCTGCTCAGCACCTTCGAGAGTCCTCGGTTCGTCACCTACCTGGGCGCCCCGGAGAGCGACATCCGCGCTGACCTCGCCTACACCGATGACCTCGACGCGGTGCGCTCCAAGCTGGCCGGTCAGCTCGCCGACGACGACCGGCTCCTCGACGTGCGCTCCTACGCCAAGATCCTCGGCGAGGTGGCGGGCCCCGAAGGTGCCGAAACACTCGATGTCGAAGTCGGTGACTACACCGGCCGCACGGTGGACTTCCTGGAGGGCGGGCCGCCGGCTGAGGGCGAGATCGCGCTCTCGGTGCTGAACGCGCAGAAATACCAGGTCGGACCCGGGGATCAGCTGCGCGTCCGCCAGGACCAGGAGTGGACGAGCCACGTCGTCAGCGGGATTTACCAGGACGTGACCAGCGGTGGCTACACCGCCAAGATGCAGGGCGAGGTGACGCAGGGAGCGGCGGGTTACGTCATCTACGCCGATGTCGCCGACGGCGTCGACCCGGCCGCGATCGCAGCCGAGTACGGTGCTCGGTTCCCCGCTGCCGCGGTGATCCCGATGCGGGACTACGTTCAGCAGACACTGGCGTACGTCACCGACGCCTTCGCCAGTGCCGCCGTGCTCAGCTTCGCGTTCGGCATCGGGGTCGCGGTGCTCATCACGAGCCTGTTCCTCAAGCTCCGGATGTCGAGCGACCGGCGCAAGATGGGGGTGCTGTCCGCCATCGGGTTCTCAGCCCGGGAGATCATCGCGCAGACCCGAGGCAAAACGCTGCTGCTGGCGGCCCTCGGGACCGTGGCAGGCCTGGTGTTCACCGCGACGCTGGGCGAGTCGTTGGTCGGCGGGTTGATCTCGCTGGCCGGGCTGGGCATTGCCCAGCTGGAGTTCCTGCCGACCGTCTGGCTGGTCTACGGGGTCTACCCGTTGATCCTCGTCGGCGCCGGCTACCTCGGGGCCGTTCTGCTTACCCAGCGGCTCCGCCGCACCGACAAGAGCGCATGGCTGAATCAATGACGGGAGCAATCATGACCATGACCGATCGAATGAACCTGGAAGGACAGCAGGTCACCCCGACACCCGGCACCAGTGATCAGCCGACGCTGGAGTGCCGCGGCATCACCAAGACCTACCAATCGACCGACCCGCCCACCCATGTGCTGAACGGGATCGACCTGCAGGTCCGCCCCGGCGAGTTCCTGGTGATCATGGGCGCGTCCGGGTCCGGCAAGTCGACGCTGCTGTACAGCATCAGCGGGATGGACCGTCCCTCCAGCGGGACCGTCCTGCTGGAGGGAGGTCCGCTGACCTCGCTCAGCGACACGGAGATGAGCCGGGTTCGGCTGACCCGGATGGGCTTCGTGTTCCAACAGGCCTACCTGCTGGCCAACCTCAACATCGGGGACAACATCTTGTTGCCGGCGCTGAAGGCCAATCCCAAGGACAAAGCGGCCGCCACAGCACGGGTCGATGCCCTGATGGAGCGGTTCGACATCGCGCACGTGAGAACCCACGGGATCACCCAGGTGTCCGGTGGGCAGCTGCAGCGCGCGTCGATCTGCCGGGCGCTGGCCTGCGAGCCGGCGATCCTGTTCGCCGACGAACCCACGGGGGCGCTGAACAGCAGCATGACCATCGAGGTCATGGACGCCCTGTCCGACGTGCACGCCGCTGGCACCACGGTCGTCATGGTCACGCACGACCCGTCCTGCGCGGCGCGTGGAGATCGCGTCATCTACCTCCGCGACGGCTCACTGGTCAACTCTCGTGAGTTGGGCCGGTGGACCGCGGAACGCGCCGGCCAGCGCGAGGACGACCTGCTCGCCTGGCTGCGCCACGAGGGATTCTGACCAATCCGACCCGAGGCATCGCCCCACCGCCCGACCGATACACCGACATCACACAAGGAGCAGGGACATGAATGAGAACGACTTCAAGCAGGCGCTGGCCCAATTCAGCCGGAAGCCGGCCGAGGAGCTGGCGATGAGCGACGATCTGACAGCGATCGGGGTCGACTCGATCGACGTCTTCGAGTTCACCATGAACGTCGAGGACGCGATCGGCAGCAGCGTGGACGTGTCGAAGGCCGTCACCTCCGTCCAAGACCTCTACGACTGCGTCGTCGAAGCCACCGGGGTCGGCGGCCACTGATCCGACCCCGGACACCACAGTTCCGTGAGATCAAAGGAGTAAGGTGCGATGCCACCGAAGGAAAGACGCCCGGAGCGGGCGGTGGTCACCGGTCTCGGCGTCATCAGCCCGATCGGGAACTCGGTCCACACGTTCGAACAGAGCTTGTTCGAGGGCCGCCATGGCGTGGTCCCCGTGGACCACATCGACAACTCGGACCTGGGCGTACGCGTGTACGCGCCCGTCGCCGACCTGCCGCCGGAGAGTTCCCTGCCGACCAGGGAAGCACGACGACTGGACGCCTTCGCCCTGTTCGGCCTGCTTGCCGCGAGGCAGGCGGTGGCGGACTCCGGCATCGTCGGCAGCGTCGACCCATTCCGCCTCGGCGTCTTCATGAGCACGGGACTGGCGGGGGTCGGCTCTGTTCTCGAGGAGCTCGAGACGATGCGGAGTCGCGGTCCGGGGCGGGTATCGCCCCTGCTGGTGCCCAAGATGGCCGGGAACATGCTGGCCGGTGCCGTCGCGATCGACACAGGAGCCCGTGGTCCCGCGCTGGCCCACCTGGCCGCCTGCGCGTCGAGCGCGGCGAGCATCGGCGAAGCCGTGCGGGCCATCCGCCACGGCTACGCCGACGCTGTCATCTGCGGCGGAGCCGAGGCCATCACCCAGAAGCTGATCATGGCCGGGTTCGAGAACCTCCGTGCGCTGAGCCCGGCAGCCGATCCGGACCGGGCCAGCATCCCGTTCGATCGCGACCGGGCGGGATTCGTGATGGGGGAAGGGGGCGCCGCACTCGTGCTGGAGAGCGAGTCCCACGCGCGGGCTCGCGGCGCGACCATCTACGCCGAGGTCTCGGGCTACGGCATCACCAGCGACGCGTCGCACATCACCGCCCCGGCGGAGGGTGGCGAGGCCGTCTGCCGGGCCATCACCGAGGCGATCGACGAGGCCGGTGAGATCGATCAGCCCGTCCACGTCAACGCCCACGGGACCGGGACGATGCTGAACGACCAGGTGGAGGCCAACGCGATCGAGCGCGTGTTCGGCGAGGCGACCGTGACCACCTCGACCAAGTCCATGACCGGACACATGCTGGGCGCAGCCGGCGCCGCGGAGGCCATCGTCTGCGTACTTTCCCTCCGGCGAGGACAGGTGCCGGCCACGGTCGGGACCGTGGACCTCGAGGACGGCATGGCCATCGACGTCGTCCGCGACCGGCCGCGCGCCGCGCCGCAGTCGCGGGCCGTATCGCTCTCACTCGGATTCGGCGGCCACAACGTCGCGCTCGTGATCGATCGGGCAGCCTGATGATCGAGCTGGCCATCTGCCGTTCCGACCTCGTCAACGAAGCCACGATCGACCGGCTTCATGCGGCACTGCCCGCGCACCGAAAGGTCAAGAGCGACGCCTACTACCGGCAGATCGACCGCCGGACCAGCATCGTGTCGTTTGCCTTGCTGCAGCTGCTGTGGTCGGAGAAGTTCACCGAGCCGCTGCCCGAGATCGTCCTCGGGGTCTTCGGCAAACCCGCCTTCGCCAGACGCGCGACCACGTACTTCAACATCTCTCACGACCAGACCGTGTGTGCCTGTGTGCTCGCTCCCATCGCTGTGGGCGTCGACATCCAGTCGCGCATCCCGTTCGACGACGACTTGTTCGACCGGATCGCGTCGCCTCCGGAACTGGAGCTGCGGGACCAGCTGGCGGCCCTGGACGATCTCAGCCCATTGTGGACGCGGAAGGAGGCAGTGGTGAAACGGACCGGGCGCGGTCTGACCACACCGTTCCAGGCGATCGAGGCGTTGTCGGCTCCCGGGGTGCTCACCATGACCTGCGACGACCCGGACGTGCGGCTGAGTCTGTCGGCGGCCGGGCGGACGACTCAGGACCTGCTCTGCGACGTCCGCATCCGCTTCCTCCAGCCGCACCGGGACGCGGACGCGTGGTCAAGCGTTCCCGGCGACGAGTTCGTGCGTCCCTTCACCGGCTTTGAGAACGCACTCGCATGCTGAGTCGCTCCGGGTCGGGGTGGGTCGACGACGGTCGGGTGACCCCGTGCATGCTGCTACCAGGACGACCGCGCCCGGACCCGGATGCTGCCGTCTGCCCCGAGCACGAACTCGACATCGCCGAGGTTGCGGACGATGCCGTCAGCCACCAGATCCTCTTCCCGAGTGGTGGTGACCACCGCCAGCCGATAGCAGCCTGCCGCCTCGGCGGCCACCAACCCGGCCGGTGCGTCCTCGACCACCAGGCACCGCCGCGGCGAGACACCGAGTCGTTCGGCGGCGAGCAGGAACGGGTCCGGTGCCGGCTTGCCGTGTTTGACCTGGTCAGCGGTCACCAGCACCGAGGGTGGAGTCAGCTGGGCGGCCGCGATCCTCGCTCTGGCCAGCGGCAACGTACACGACGTGGCGATCGCACTCCGCGCTGACGCCAGCGCCTCAAGCGCCTCGATCGCCCCGGGCAGCACGACGATGTCGTGCACGTCGTCGATCTCCAACGCGTTGATCCGGTCGATCGCAGACTCATGACGGTGCTCGGGCAACAGCCGGCGGACCACGCCCGCAGACGGCATCCCGTGATGCCCGGCGAGTTGCTCGGCAGTCACGCCGTGCTCCTTCGCCCAGATCGTCCAGGCCCGGATCACCGCCGGCGTGGAATCGATCAATGTGCCGTCCATGTCGAAGATGACGGCGTCGAAGTCCAGCTCCGTCAACCTGCCCAGCACCACCGTGCTCACTTCTTTCTCTGTTGCGGGTGTCAGCCCCGAGCGCGCGGTGACTCGACACCGCGAAACTGAGTCACAGTATCCCTGATGCCTCCCATCCCTGAGGCCTCCGCATGAGCCGTCAGCCAGTCACTGCCAGACTTGCACCTGACCGGGGGAGATCGGGTGGTTGTCTCGACAGATCAAGTGACACCGTGGCTGCTGCTGGTCGGCCTCGTCCTGATCGGCTATCTGCTGGCGGGACTGGGCTCCTGGCCGGTTTGCGCGCTCTTGTTGCACCGGTATCGACGGCTGATCGCCCGTGGCATGCGACCCAGCCTGCCGGGCGCCCCACCGGCCGCCGCACCACCCGCCGATCTGTCAGCACCCGCGGTCGCCAGGACGGGCGCGGAAACCGCGGCTCCGGGGCGAGTCACAATCCGGATCCAGTCGGCCGATCGACCGAGCCGTGGTCATCCGCTGCTGGACCGCGCCCGACGTCACTGCCACCGCGCCCAGGTGCTGTTCATCGTCCTCGGCGGGTGCTTCGGTCTGGGCAGCGCAACGGTCTTCTTGGTCGTCGACCCCGAGCAGCGACATCCCTGGACGTTCCTCGCATATGCATTGCTCGGCAGCTGGCTGATCGTCCCCACCGTGCTCGCCCTGTCGACTCGGCGTGGTCGATGGCCTTGGCTGCTGTGGCTCGGCTATTTCGGCGCCACGATTCCGATGCTCTATCTGGCGGGCGTGGGAGCGCAGCAGCTACCCGCGGCGACGCGACCGATCGCCGAACTCGTCGCCGCCGTGGGCATGCCCCTGATCTTCGTGCTCGCCACCGGTCGCCGGTCGATGCGCGGAGCAGTCTGGCTGGTCGGCCCCGTGCTGATGATGGTCGGTGCGGTGTTGAATGCAGCGCTGGTGATCAGCGGCGGGTACCTGCTCGCCGGTAACCCCTTGGATTCCTTCGGCTGGCAGGTGCTGGGGGCCGGCGTCGGGCTGCTCGTCGCCGGAACCGTCCTGGTGATCGCCATCGTGCGCCTCTACCAGGCCAAATGGCTCGGCGATCAGACTCTGCTGATCCTGCAGTGGTGGCTGGTGTTGGCGTTGTGGTGGACTCTCCTGCTCAGCGCCGCGGGACCGCTCGGCGCAGCCCTCGGCACACTGCCGTACGTGGTCTTGATCGGGCTGCTGCTGGTCGCCCTTGGTCGTCGAGTCACCCTGTCCGGTCGATTCGACGACGCCCACCAACCCGTACGGCTGTTGTTGCTGCGCACCTTCGGCGCCCGGGAGCGTAGCTCGCGACTGCTGCAGGATCTGACCCGTCAATGGCGCTGGATCGGCAGTGTCGAACTGATCACCGCACCGGACCTCGCCGGCGAGACGCTCGAGCCCGACGAGTTCTTGGACTTCATCCGCGGTCGGCTGCGAGACCGGTTCGTGCGCGATGCCGACGGGCTGGACCACCGGCTGGCGCATCTCGATCTGCGACGCGACCGCGACGGGCGCTACCGGGTCAACGAGCTGATGTGTGCCGACACGACCTGGCAACTCGCCCTGGACCGTCTGGCCGCAGACACCGACGTCATCTTGATCGACCTCCGTGGCTTCACTCCGCAGCATCCGGGTGTCGACCACGAGATCCAGCGGGTCGTCGCATTGCAGCCACTGTCCCGAGTGGTGGCCATCGTCGACCAGAGCACCGACGAGGTGACCCTCCGTACCTCGCTGGACCGCGCGGCGGACCTCGCCCCGCCGACGTCCCCACTGCACACGGATCCCGATCCTGCCCTGCGCGTGATCGGCTGGGACTCGGCGCGGACCGATGCCGAGGAACTGATGTCGGCGCTCGCCGCGGCCGCGGCTATCCCGCACCGAGCAGCGCCCGGCTGAACCGATCTGCTCACACCACCAAAGCTCTGGTAGCGATCCTTGGGGGCACCGGTGAGCACTGACTCCGTAGCGGCGCACATGATCTCGGTAGCCACTACCGATGCGTCACCTGGCCTGTTCGCGGCTCACTTGAGTGCATGACCATGACCAGCTCACCGTCCGCTTCCTCGGCCGGCGGCTACCTGCTCGACAACGCCGGCGATCAGGTGCCCGACCGTTGGGATGCGCTGTCCCGGCTCTACGATGAGCCGACGTTCCGGCGATTCCAGGAGGTCGGGATCAGGCCCGGCTGGCGCTGCCTCGAGGTCGGAGCCGGTAGCGGGTCGGTCGCCTGCTGGCTCGCCGAGCGGGTCGGGCCGGCCGGCCGGGTGACCGCCACCGATCTCGACACCCGCTGGCTGGACCGCCTACAGCTCCCGAACCTGACGGTCGCGCGGCATGACATCACGTGCGATCGGCTGCCGGTGCTCAGGTATGACCTGATCCATTGTCGACTCGTGCTCAGCCACCTGCCCAACCCGGAGGCGGTGATCGACCGCCTGATCCGGTCGCTGCGGCCACGCGGCTGGCTGGTGCTGGAGGAGTTCGACACCGGCTGTCTGGACGGGGCGTGCCCTCGACCACGGACCGAGCGCGAGCACCGCGCCAACCGGATCCGGGAGGCGTTCACCCGGCTGATCGAGAAACGGGGAGCGGACCTCGGATTCGCCTCGCGGCTGCCGGTGCTGCTCACCGACCGCGGCTTCCAGGCCGTCGAGGTCCGTGGCTCGTACGAGAGCGGGCCGAGCGTCCGGCTGCTGGAGCGCGCCAACCTCGAGCAGTCCCGCGCTGAGCTGATCGAGAACGGGGTCACCCCAGCGGATCTGGACGCGCACCTCGACCAACTTCCCCGATTGCCGCTGCTGATGCCGATGATGATCAGCGTGGTCGCGCGGAAGTGGCCGTCCTGAAGCCCCCGGGCCTGACTTCACCCCGAAAACCTATTGATGAGTGAGCACTCACTCATTACTGTGATTGGACGTGGCACGAGCAACACGCCTCCCGGCCGAGGAGCGACGAGCAGCGATCCTGGCGGCGACCGAGCCGCTGGTGATGCAGTACGGACGCGAGGTCAGCACCCGGCAGATCGCCGATGCCGCGGGCATCGCGGAGGGCACCATCTTCCGGGTCTTCCCGAACAAGGACGCCGTCATCGACGCCGTCATCGAGGAGGCGTTCGACACCCGGCAGACCGTCGCGTCGCTCATGGCGATCGACCCGGACCTCGATCTCAGCACCCGGCTCGCGCAGGCCGTGGAGATCCTCGAAGCGCGGATGCGGCGGGTCGTCGCCATGTTCGGCGCCCTGCGCGGCAGCCCGGCCCCACCGCCGTCGAGCTCGGCACACGAGTCGCACGAACGGCGTGGCCGGGAGAGCAACGCCAAGATCACCATGGCGCTGACGGCTGTGATCGGACCGGAGGCCGCCAGCCTCCGGATACCCGTGGAACACGCCGCCGACCTGCTCCGCGGGCTCGTCTTCACCGTCACCCATCCGGCGATCGGGGCCACCTTCTCCGATGAGCCCCCCGTCATCGTCGACATCGTGCTGCACGGCATCCTGACCCCCAGCACCCAGGAGTCCCGCCCATGTTGATGCGCCTGCTCCGGCAGTATCTCGAGCCCTACCGTTCCATGATCATCGCCACCATCGTGCTGGCCACCCTCGGCACCATGGGGGCGCTCTATCTGCCGAGCCTGAACGCCGCGATCATCGACGAGGGCGTCGCCAAAGGCGATACCGACTTCATCTGGCGGACCGGAATGATCATGCTCGCGGTCAGCGCGGTGCAGATCGTCTGCTCGATCGGCTCGGTCTATTTCGGCGCCAAGACCGCCATGGCCTTCGGCCGGGATCTACGGGCCGCGATCTTCGACCGGGTGCTGACCTTCTCCGCCCGAGAGCTGAACCGCTACGGCGCACCATCGCTGATCACCCGCAACACCAACGACGTCCAGCAGGTGCAGATGCTGGTGGTCATGTCGGCCACCATGCTGTTGTCGGCACCGATCACCATGGTCGGCGGCATCTTCATGGCCCTGCAGGAAGACGTTGGTCTCTCCTGGCTGGTCGTCGTCGCGGTGCCGGTGCTGGCCGGCTCGATCTGGCTGGTGATCCGCAAGCTCCCGCCGCTGTTCCGCGCAATGCAGACCCGGGTCGATGCGGTGAACCGGATCCTGCGCGAGCAGATCACCGGTATCCGGGTGGTCCGCGCGTTCGTGCGCGAACCGTACGAGACCGCGCGATTCGAGCGCGCCAGCGCCGAGCTGACCGAGAGCCAGACCCTGGTCGGGCAGCGCTTCGCCATGATGTTCCCGATCGTGATGCTGGTGCTGAACGTCAGCAGCGTCGCGGTGCTTTGGTTCGGCGCCCATCGGGTGGATGCCGGCAACATGCAGATCGGCTCGTTGACCGCGTTCTTGACCTATCTGATCCAGATCCTGATGTCGGTGATGATGGCGACGTTCTTGATGATGCTGCTGCCGCGGGCGATGGTCTGCGCCGAACGGATCGGTGAGGTGTTGGACACCGAATCGTCGGTGGTGACCGCGGCCGATCCGATCAGCCGGCTGGCGCAGACATCGGTGGTCGAGCTGGATCACGCCGAGTTCACCTATCCGGGGGCCGACTTCCCGGTCCTGCGCGACATCTCGTTCACCGCCCAAGCTGGTGAGACGACCGCGATCGTCGGGTCCACCGGTGCCGGCAAGACCACCTTGATCTCGCTGCTGCCCCGGCTGTTCGACGCGACCGGCGGATCCGTACGCGTCGACGGCGCCGATGTCCGCGAGATCGAGCCGGAACTGCTCTGGAGCAAGATCGGCCTGGTGCCGCAGAAGCCGTTCCTGTTCACCGGGACGGTCGCCTCCAACCTGCGCTATGGCAATCCGGACGCCACCGACGAGGAGTTGTGGCACGCGCTGCGGATCGCCCAGGCTTCCGACTTCGTCGGCGCCATGCCCGGCCAGTTGGACGCGCCGATCGCGCAGGGCGGCACCAACGTGTCCGGCGGTCAGCGACAACGACTCTCCATCGCGCGGGCGCTGGTGAAACGACCGGAGATCTATGTGTTCGACGACTCGTTCTCCGCGCTCGATGTAGCCACCGATGCCCGGCTGCGGGCGGCACTGCGTACGGAGACGACCGACGCCTGCGTGATCATCGTCGCGCAGCGGGTCGCGACCATCCGCGATGCCGACAAGATCCTCGTCCTCGACGACGGCGAGCTGGTCGGCAGCGGCAGCCACGACGACCTGCTGATCAGCTGCGCCACCTATGCGGAGATCGTCGACTCCCAGCTGAGCGCGGCGGAGGCAGCGGCATGAGTGAGCAGAGTCGGGCCGACGGCGTACGTCGAGACGGTGCGCCGACTGACGGCGTCCCCACGGACGGTGTCCTCGAGGGCGATGGGCGGGCCGAGGACGCGCCCCTGACCAGGGCACCCCAGCGGCCCAAGTACGCACCTCCGGCGGGACCGCGGCCACCCGGTGCCGCGATCGCGGTGGAGAGGTCGCTGAACTTCGGGCCGTCGCTGAAGCGACTGCTCGGGCACCTGTCGCCGGAACGACTGGTCATCGGCTTCTGCATCCTGCTGGCCGTGGCCGGCATCGTGCTCAGCGTGGTCGGACCCAAGATCCTGGGCTGGGCGACCGACGTGATCTTCACCGGCGTGATCGGCAAACAGCTGCCCGCCGGGGCGACCAAGGACCAGGTCATCACCCAACTCCGGGCCCAGGGACAGGACACGTTCGCCGACATGGTGCAGCGGCTGCCTGTCGTGCCCGGCAGTGGCATCGACTTCGGACATCTGGGCGAGATCTTGCTGCTGGCCCTCGGACTGTATGTGATCAGCTCGCTCCTGCTGTGGTGGCAGGGATATCTGCTCAACCAGGCAGTGCAGCGCTCGATCTACCGGATGCGCAACGAGGTGCAGGGCAAGATCAACCGGCTGCCGCTGTCGTACTTCGACCGCTCCCCGCGTGGTGAGCTGTTGAGCCGGGTCACCAACGACATCGACAACATCGCCCAGGCGCTGCAGCAGACCCTGTCCCAGCTGCTCACCTCGCTGCTGACGGTGGTCGGAGTGGTGGTCATGATGTTCGTGGTCTCGCCGGTGCTGGCCCTGATCGCCTTGATCACGATTCCGCTGTCGGTGCTGGTCACCGGCTTCATCGGCAAGCGGGCCCAGAAGCAGTTCGTGGCCCAGTGGCGCACCACCGGTGAGCTGAACAGCCACATCGAGGAGGCATTCACCGGTCAGTCCCTGGTCAAGGTGTTCGGCCGTCGCAAGGAGGTGGAGCAGGTCTTCACCGAGCGCAACCACGGGCTCTACGAGTCCTCGTTCAAGGCGCAGTTCATCTCCGGGATGATCATGCCGATGATGATGTTCATCGGGAACCTGAACTACGTCATCATCGCGGTGGTCGGCGGGCTCCGGGTGGCGACCGGGACGATGAATCTCGGCGACGTGCAGGCGTTCATCCAGTACACCCGGATGTTCACCCAGCCACTCACCCAGGTGGCGTCAATGGCCAACCTCTTGCAGTCCGGGGTCGCCTCGGCGGAGCGGGTGTTCGAGGTGCTGGATGCGCCGGAATCGGTGCCGGACGCCGACGGGGCGCTCAATCCGGTGCGGGGCGAGGTCGACTTCGAGCACGTGACCTTCTCCTACACGGCGGACAAGCCCCTGATCGGTGATCTGAACCTGCCCGTCTCGCCCGGGCAGACGGTCGCGATCGTCGGGCCGACCGGCGCCGGCAAGACCACCCTGGTGAACCTGATCATGCGGTTCTACGAGCTGAACCAGGGGCGGATCCTGCTCGATGGCGTGGACATCGCTTCGGTGCCGCGCGCGGCGCTGCGCAGTCAGGTCGGCATGGTGCTGCAGGACACCTGGCTGTTTCACGGCACCATCCGGGACAACATCGCGTACGGCCGGCCGGAGGCGAGTGCCGAGGACATCCTGGCGGCGGCCGAGGCCACCTATGTCGACCGGTTCGTGCATTCGCTGCCGGATGGCTACGACACCGTGATCGACGAGGAGGGCAGCAACATCAGCGCCGGTGAGAAGCAGTTGATCACCATCGCGCGGGCGTTCCTCGCCGATCCGGCACTGTTGATCCTGGACGAGGCGACCAGCTCCGTCGACACTCGGACCGAGGTGCTGGTGCAAGACGCGATGGCGGCGCTGCGCAGCGATAGGACCAGCTTCGTGATCGCGCACCGGCTCTCCACCATCCGCGATGCCGACGTCATCCTGGTGATGGAGAACGGCACGATCATCGAGCAGGGTTCACACCTGGAGCTGTTGGAGTCCGAGGGTGCGTACTGGCGGCTCTACAACGCCCAGTTCGCCGGCGCGATCTCCGATTCCGATGCGGACGAGGCCGCGGTAGCAGCGGCTGCCGGTGGTCCAGGCGGCCCGAGCGTGCCCGGTCGGTTCTGACGGTCCGCCCTTGCGCTAGGTCGTTTGTGGCATCCCTTGTGCGAGAACGTCCGTGGCCCGTCCTTGTGCGGGATCGTTCGTGGCCCGCCGGCGCTTGACGTCCGCGGGCTGCGAGCCACCGGCGTACGTTCATGGCCCGGTGGCGCCAGCCGTACCCGGACCCCGCGTAACCGGCGTACGTTCATGGCCCCGCGGCGCCGAACGCCGATCAGCGCGAGCCGACGACGAGCTTGCGGCCGGCGTCTTCCACCACGTCCAGGTTCGCCACCGGGCGTCGCACGGCAGAATGTAGCCATGGATCGCCCGTGCACCCTGACGTCGTGGCGCGTTCTTCCCGGCCAGGTGGATGCCTTCCTGGACACCGCGCGACAGCTGGCCGAAGTGCTGCGGCAGCTTCCCGGTGCACCTGGCAACCTGACTCTGATCCAAAGCGTCGAGGACCCGGCCGTGTTCCACTCGATCGGTTGGTTCCACAGCGAAGGGGAACTGGAGGCGATGCGGCGCGACACCGCCGCGCGCCAGCTGCTGGAGCACCTCGTGACACTCAGCGCGGAGTGTCGGCCGAGCGCGCATCGCGTCATCTATCCGGACCGCTGAGCCACACGCCGGACCGTTGCCACCGAGACCGGGCAGGAGCTCACAGTCGACCACGAGAAGGAGAATCGGCACCCAAGATCGGCCCGAACGGGTGCCGTACCTCCTTCTCGCGAACCGCCAATGTCTTCTCGCGATCCTCACCGCCCAAGCAGTCAGCTCGCGGCAGCGGCGTGGGCAGCGATCTCGTCGATGATCCGCGACCACAACGGGCGCGGCAGGTCGTGTCCGATCCCAGGGAAGGTGATCAGCCGGGCACCAGGGATCGCCGTGGCGGTTGCCTGCCCGCCGGGCAACTGCACCAGAGGATCCGCGTCACCGTGCAGCACCAAGGTCGGCGCCACGATCCCGCGAAGTCGCTCTGTTCGGTCACCGGAGGCCTGGATGGCGGCAAACTGTCGAGCAACCCCGCCTGGGTCCCGGGCCCGGCGGAAAGCTGCCGCGGTGGCGGCGAGCAGCCGGGCCTCATCCAAGGGATAGCCCGGTGAGCCATAAACTCGGGCTCCGGCCAAGGCACTCGCGCACGCCTCTTCTCGGTAGTCGCAGGCGGAGCCAGCAGTGCCGCGGCTGCCTCCGGCGTGGGCGCGCCGATCGCGGGGGACGAGGTCGACATGATCGACGTCAGGCTGAGCGTTCGGTCGGGATGATGCGCCGCTACCTCCTGCGCGATCATGCCGCCCATCGACAACCCGACGATGTGCGCGCGCTCGACCCCGAGCACGTCGAGCAGGTCCACCACGTCCTGAGCCATGTCCGCCAGCAGATACGGCGCCTCAGCGATCGGCTCACCACGCAACAGAGGTGTCAGATCGGGCACGCCGGCCTCGTGCAGATGGGTGGAGAGCCCGACATCACGGTTGTCGAACCTCACCACGCGGAATCCGTGGCCGGCCAACTCCCGGCAGAAGTCCACGTCCCAGCCCAACAGCTGGCTGGACACACCAGCGATCAGCACGAGCATCGGATCGTCGCGGGAACCGAACGTCTCGTACGCGATCTCGATCTCGCCGCCCGCCGCAAACTGAACGGATGATCCCGTGCTGCCCGCTGCCAACTCCGGTGAATCAGGGTCACAGTCCGACCGTATCCACCCGGTCGGACAAGGTGAAGGCTCGTCCCCCGATGACGGGGACGAGCCTTCGGCCAACAGACCGGTCCATGGTCAGCGGCTACAGCGACCTCTTCAAGAAGGCCACCAGCTGCGGCCAGGCCTGCGCGCGGGCCGCGGCGTTGGCCTGGGCCGTGCCACCACCGGACTCGATCTGCGCCGGGTCGAGATCGCCGGGCGGCCCCTGCACGAAGTGCCCAGCGTCTGGATAGTCGAGCACGGTGAGGTGCTGCTTGTCGGAGGCGGCGGCCGCGATCTCCTCCGCCATCGGACACGAGGGCCACACGGTGTCCCGGCCGCCGCAGGTCAACAGCACCGGCGCCTCGATCGCGTCGATATCGATCCGCGACGCAGGCGGCACTCCCGCGTCCAGAGCCTGCTGGTAGATCTCCGTCAGTGTCTCGGGTGGCAGGGCGCCGGATGCCAGCGACGCGTACGGCAGTGGCTGCCCGCGGTCCGACCAGGACGAGCGTGGGTCGGTCCCCATCCGCCAGGGGCGGACCAGGTCGAGCCCCTGCCAGACCACATGGCTCGGCACGTTCGCCACCACGGCGGCCAGCCGGTCGCGCCGGGAAGCCATCAACAGCGCCGCCTCGGCGCCCTTCGAACCGCCGACCATGCCGATCCGTTCCGGGTCGACCTCGGGCTGACGAGCCAGCCAGTCGATGCCGGCATCGAAGGTCTCCAGCGGGATGTCCACCAGCGCGTCGGATTGCCCCTCGGCACCGAAGTAGGCCAGGGCGAGGACCGAGAACCCCTCCGCCTGGAGGGCCGTGGCCTGCGCCACCAGTCTTGGTTGCAAGCCGCCTTCGGATCCGCTGACCAGGAGGACACCGGGGCCGTCGTCGGCGTCCTCCGCCGGATACCAGTGGCCGAGCACGCCGTCCGCCCGGACCCACTCACCACTCGCCGCCGGTTCGGCGACCCGCATCTCGGGCGCCCAGGGCTTCCAGATCCACAGGGCGACGCCGCCCGCGCTCAGCACCAGCACGACGGCCAGGGCGATGATCCCGAGCCGCCGGGCAAGGCTCCTACGCTTCGCCGGCCGATGCCCCTCTGCGGTCATCGCCCGATGGTACCCGAGCGCCGGTTTCAGGTCACCGGAACACCGTGACATCCCGCCGATCGGAGGTGATGACCTCCGTCGTACGGATGACCCGGAATGGTCCCAACGCGACTCGGAGCAGTACCCACGACCGACGCGGCCACGGCGAGTGCAGCGGCACGCTGATTTGCAGTCGGCTCCGGATCCGCCGGAGCGCCTGCACCCGAAGGGGTTTCGCCATGAAGATCCATCACAAGGTCGCGTTCCCGCTCGCCGCTGCCGTCTTCGCCTTGCTGGTCTTCGATACCGTCGTGCGCCTGGTAACCGGCCACTGGACCCCGGTGACCGACGATCAACTGGGCTCGGCCCTCACCAGGGTCGCGATCTCGGTGCTGGTCGGCGCAACATTCGGCGCCCTGTTGTTCGTCGTCTTCCGTGAGCGCGCGGCGTTCGCCGCCGGCAACCGGGTGGTTCGGCTGTGCCGGTGGCCGCTGCTGGTCGGGCTGGGCCTGCTTGTCTTCATGTTCGCCGTCCCGCCCTCCGTGGCCGCACAGATACCTGAGGTCGTTCGCAGCCTGATCGGTTCGCTGACTCTGCTGCTCACCTTTGTGACGGCCATGGTCATCGGCCTGGCCACGCTACGGCACAACCCGCTCGGCCTCGGCGCCCGGATCCTGGTCGCCGTCCCGATCGTGTTCGGCCTCGCCGTGCTCCTGATGGCGATCGACAGCCCGGTCGGCAGCCCCGCGCCGGTCACCGGACTCGCCGCGCTGGGGATTTCCCTCCTGGGGGCGTCGACGCGTCATCCTCAAGGACGACGACCGGTGGTCGCCGCGGCCATATCCTGAACCGATGACACGGCCCCGGCTCGGCACGGGCCGGCTCACCCGGCTCGGAGTCCCCGTGCTGCTCGTAGCCGCCTCGGCGGTCGCGAGTGCACTGCTGATGGTGGCCGGCGACGGCCTCGGGGAGTGGGTGTTCTTCACCGTGGTGCTCAGCGCAGGTGCGCTGACCGGGTGGGCGGCGCTGCGGAGTCTGAGCCAGGCGGTCCGGCAGCGCCGCGCCGTCGAGCGGTTGCGCCGGGTGGACCCGTCCGGGGCCGCCCGGGCCGCCGTCCGGGTCGAACGCGACCGGCTGAGCAGGCAGATCAGCGCCGGCCTCAGTCGCACCCTGGCGGGAATAGCCGACGACGCAGAACGCGCGCTGCACGAGGACGATCCGAGCCGGGCGCTGCGGTCGATCCACGAGCAGGCCCGCGGGGCGACCAGTGAGCTGCGCCGCCAGCTCGGTCTGCTGCGGGAGACCCCCGATCAGCCGGGCGGCGGGGCGACCGACGATCCCGCCGGCGCGGTCCGCCGCCGACGGGTCGGCCGCGCCGACCTCGTGCTCGCGGCGCTGGCTGCCACTTTGGCTCTGGTCGAGTCGGTCGGATACTCACTCCTCGCGCAGGACTGGGTGTACTGGCCGATTGTGATCCTCACGGTCCTGGCGGCGAGCACCGTCCTGGGCCGGACCGTGGCTCCGGCCGCGGCGGTGCTGGCGGCAGCCGGCCTGCTCGTCGGAGGCTGGCTCACCTCGGTCCTCGTCGACCTTGCCGTCGTTCCCATCATCGGCGGGTTCTGGTGGTTCGCGAGCTTCTGCGTGCTGGTCTGGACGATCGGGGTCCACGCCGGACGGTCGGTCGCCGAGCTGCTGTCCGTTGCGTTCTTCATCGCGACGGCCGTCACGACGATCTGGCTGATCGATCCGGCGAATGTGCCGATCACGATCCTCGTGCTGGTCGGCGCGCTGGCGACCGGACTGGCCACCGGCTGGTGGCGCCGGCAGGCCCGCCATGCCGGGGGCGCGATCGCGGATCGAGAGGCGGTCCTGGAGGAGGCTCGCCGGGCCGCGGTCGACGCCGAGCGTCTCACCATGGCTCGCGACGTCCACGACGTGGTCTCCCACGGGGTGGGGGTGATCGCGATGCAGGCCGCGGCGGCGCAGGTGTGCTGGCCGCAGCAGCCGGAGTCCATGCGTCGATGTGTGCAGATCATCCGCGACACCGTGGCGACGACGCAGGCCGAGCTGGGCTCGCTCCCGCTGCCCACGGTGGCTCGCGACGAAACCGACCTGCGTGCGCTGGTCGGCCGGATTCGGGCGTCGGAAACCTCGGTCGAGCTGCGGCTGCGCGACCAGGTCCCGCCAGGCACAGGCGAGGTGATCTACCGGGTGGTGCAGGAGTCGTTGACGAACGTGATGCGGCATGCGCCCGGATCACAGGTCACGGTCGACATCGAATGCATCGAGGTTTCCGACGATGCCGGCGGACGGGCCGTACGGGTCCGGGTGACCGACGACGGGCCGGGCTGTCCGACGGGAGCGGGACGAGGGTACGGCTTGATCGGTCTGGAGGAACGTGTCCGGTTCGCCGGCGGGTCGCTCACCCTGCGCCAGCGCGGTCCCGGGTTCGCGGTCGAAGCCGTGCTGCCGGTGCCGGCCGGCTCGACCCTCTCCGACGTACCAGCTCAGGTCCAGGGCGAGTCGCCATGAGCGGCCCCGCCGAGGTTCCCGCCCCGCTGCGGGTGTTGATCGCCGACGACAACGACCTGCTGCGCGCCGGGCTGGTTACCGTCCTGAGCAGCGACCCGGGTATCCGGGTGTGCGGTGAGGCCGCCGACGGGCCCGGAGCCGTACGACTGGCGGTGCGCACTCAGCCGCAGGTCGTGCTGATGGATATCGAGATGCCCGGCGGCGACGGCATCACCGCCACCCGGGAGCTGGTCCGCAACCTGCCGGACACCCGCGTACTGGTGCTGACCATGTTCGATCTCGACGACTACATCGTGGAGGCGCGGCGGGCTTCCTGCTGAAGACGACCGGCCCGCAGCAACTGATAGCGGCCGTCAGAGCGTGCGCGGCCGGGGAGGTCACCCTTGGTCCGACGGTGATGCAGCATCTGGTCGAGTCGTATCTGGGCCGGCCCGCGGCGGCGGTAGTGGTGCCCGGGCTCGACAGCCTGACCGAGCGGGAGAACGATGTGCTGCGCGCGATGGCCGACAGGCTCTCGAACGCAGAGATCGCCAGGTCGCTCTTCCTGGCTGAGACCACGGTGAAGACCCACGTGGCGCGAGTGCTGGCCAAACTCGGTGTTCGTGACCGGGTGCAAGCGGTCGTCCTCGCCCACCGCGCCGGACTCATCGATCCTGACCTGTGATCCGGTGTTAGCGATTCGGCTCACATCAGCAGCCGGAACATCGCGCTGTCGGCATCGATCCGAGTGCACTTGGTCGGCGAGACTGCCATCCGCTCGAGCAGACCTGACAGGTCCTCGGGTCGGGACAGCTCGATGCCGACGATCGCCGGCCCGGTCTCCCGGTTGCTGCGCTTGACGTACTCGAACAGCGTGATGTCGTCTTCGGGACCGAGCACCTCGTCCAGGAACCGGCGCAACGCACCGGGCTCCTGCGTGAACTCGACCATGAAGTAGTGCTTGCGACCCTCGTGCACCAGGGCCCGCTCGACCACCTCGGCATACCGGCTGACGTCGTTGTTGCCGCCGGACAGGATGACGACGACCGTCGAGCCGGCCGTCAGCTCGCCACGCAGAGCCAACTCGTGCAGCCCGGCCGTGGCCAACGCACCCGCCGGCTCCAAGACGATGCCGTCCGCCGCGTAGTAATCGAGCATCTCCACGCAGACCTGGCCCTCCGGTGCGGTGATCATCTCGACCTCGGCTGCGGCGATCAACGGCAAGGTGAGTTCACCGGCCCGCCGGACGGCGGCTCCGTCGACGAAGGTGTCGAGCTCCGCCAGCTCAACCGGGTGCCCGGCCGCCAGGCCCGCAGCGACCTCCGCTGCACCGGCCGGTTCGACCCCGACGATCCGTACGCCGGGATGCCGCTCCCGCAGCCAGGTCGCGCCGCCGGCCAGCAGTCCGCCACCGCCGACCGGCACCACGATGAGGTCCGGCGTCCGATCGAGCTCGGCGAGCTGGTCGACCACCTCGATCGCGACAGTGCCTTGGCCGGCGATCGTGTACGGGTCGTCGAAGGCCGGCACGACGGTGGCCCCGGTTCGCCGGGCGTCCTCGAGCGCCGCAGCGTTCGCGTCGTCATAGGTGTCGCCGCCGAGCACGATCTCGATCTGGTCGCCGCCGATCGCAGCGATCCGGTCCCTCTTCTGCCGGGGCGTGTTGTGCGGCAGATAGACCCGGCCGTGAACACCGAGCGCCGCGCACGCGTACGCCAGTCCCTGCCCGTGATTGCCGGCGCTGGCACACACCACCCCGCGGGAGCGAGCTGCGGCATCCAGTCGGTTGACCACGGTGTACGCACCGCGGACCTTGTAGGAGCGGACGACCTGCAGGTCCTCTCGTTTCAGATAGACGTCGACCCCGAATCGCGCGGACAGCCGAGAGCTGTGCACCAGTTCGGTACGCGTCACCACGCCGGTCAAGGCCGCCTCGGCCGCCTCCACCAGCGCTGCATCGACTTTGGTTCCCGATCCACCCACGGCGTGATCATCCCGCACCGGCAGCCCGGTTGCCGCTGCGTCCAGCGTGAGCGTGATCACCGGCGCCACGACCGATTCAGGTTGGCACCGCTTGAGTGGACCCAGCAAGATGGTCTGGTGTCACAGGGAGGTCTGCTTGGACTGAGTCGGGTTGCCGGAGGAGTAGCCGGGCTGGTCGGGCTGGCTGTAGCCGAGCTCGGCGCCGGCTTGATCGCCCGAGATGGCTCCCCGGTCATGGACCTCGCAACCGTCCTCGCCTGGCCGCTGTCATCGTTCTGGAACAGTGGCACCGGCAGGGTTCTGCTGATGGTCCTCGTCGTGATTGCCTGGTTGGTGCTGGCGGCGTTCGCCGGCCAGCTGGAGTTGCGTCGGCGCCATCTCAGCCTGTTCGTGATCGTGCCCCTCGCCACGGCGACGCTGCTGGCAGTCAGCACCCAGGTGGGGCCGGGTGCGCTCGGCTATGTGCCGGCCGTGCTGGGGCTGGCGGCGATCTATGTGACGTTGCGGGTGCTGATCGCCGAACTGCGTCGCCCACCGGGGGCCCTGGAGCCGTTGGTCGCCGAACGCCGTAACTTCCTGAAGACCGCCGGACTGATCACCCTGGGCGGGATCATCGTCGCGGGGACCGGCCGGTTGCTGATCCAAGCCTCCAACAAGGTCGCCGAGGTACGAAAGAAGATCTCCCTGCCGGAACCGGCGAACCCCGCCCCAACGATCGCCGCCGGCACCGATCTGAACGTCGCCGGGTTGTCGCCGTACCTGAGCACCAACGGCTCCTTCTATCGGATCGATACCGCCTTGCAGCTACCGGCGATCGATCCCGACACCTGGACGTTGCGGGTGACCGGGTTGGTCGAGAACGAGCTGACTCTGACGTACGCGCAGCTGCTCGAACGACCGCTGACCGAGCATGTGACCACCCTGTCGTGCATGTCGAACGAGGTGGGTGGGGCGCTGGCCGGCAATGCGGTCTGGCTCGGCCTGCCGGTCCGTGACCTGCTGGCCGAGGCCGTGCCGCAGTCGGGCGCGACCATGGTGTTGTCGACCAGTCACGACGGCTGGAGCGCCGCCACCCCACTCAGCGTGCTGCGTGACCCCGACGTCGCCGCGCTGTTGGCCGTCGGGATGAACGGGGACCCACTGCCGCCCGAGCACGGCTTCCCGGTCCGGATGGTCGTCCCTGGGCTGTACGGGGACGTCTCCGCAACCAAGTGGCTCACGCAGCTGAAGGTGACGACCTATCAGGAGGACAGCGGCTACTGGGCGCAGAAGGGCTGGGCGGCTCGGGGACCGGTCAAGATCACCTCGCGGATCGACACCCCGACCCGCTCGGTGATCGGGGCGGGCACCGTGATCGTCGCGGGCGTGGCATGGGCGCCACCGATCGGCATCTCGGCAGTCCATGTCCAGGTGAATGACGGCTCCTGGCACAAGGCCGAACTGGCCGAGACCACCGGGCCCGACAGCTGGCGGCAATGGGTGTACGAGTGGGAGGTCGACGAGCCGGGCGACTACACCCTCACCGTGCGCGCCACCGACGCCAACGGCCGGATCCAGAGCAGCAAGGTCGCCCCACCCTTCCCCAGCGGCGCGAGCGGGCTGCACACCGTACCGGTCAAGATCCGACCCAGCTGAGCCTGCACTAGCGGGTGGACTGGACGACCAGGCGGGTGCCGGCACCAACGCTGTTGGTCGTTCGGATCAGCAACCACAGATCGTCGCCGTCAGCCAGCGCACCAGCGGGACCGGCACCTTCGCCAACCGACAGGTGCACCGCGGACACCGGCTGCTCGCGCCAGCTCGCCCCATCCTCGGAGAGCAACAGCACCGGGCGACTGGTCTGCTCGATGCGCGAGCTGACCAGCGCGAAACCGCTCTTCAGTGCCACCAGCTCCACAACATCGGCATCCAGGCCCGGATCGAGCAACTGCTGGCGGAATGTCTTGCCGCCATTGGTGGAATTCCAGAGCACCAGCCGATCGGGCGCCCCGTCTCGCTCGGCGCCGGTGCCGACGACGACCACTGTCGAACCCCGGACGACCACCCGCACCATCGACGATCGATACAGACCGCCCAGCGGCAGTCGACGCATCGTCCACGTGCGCGCATCGTCGGAGGTCCACACCGTTGCCGCGGTGCCCTTGCCAGCCGACGACTTGCCTTCGGCGGAATCTCCCACCGCGATCAGCCGCTTGCCGACCTGTGCGACGCCGTGCATGGCTCGCCGCCGATCGTGGTCGCCTTGCAGATCGGTCACGTCGTACCAGACGTCCCCGCCGGCCTTGGCGAACCGCCGGGCGGCCCGGCCCTTCGTCCACTGGCTTCCATCGGTCGAGGTCGCCACCAGGGCGGAGTCGTTGATGTTGCCGTTGTCGCTGGTCTCCCCGACCGCCACCCACCGGCCGCGCAACCAGGCGATCTGGGCGATGGAACTGGAGGCATAACGTCGCTTCGCTTTGGAGAAGGTTCCGGCCGCCGTGGCGATCCAGCGATCGTCTTCCTGACGCCACACGATGGCTGCACTCACTCCGGCGGCATCTCGCACCCCCCACGTCAGCACCTGACCTGGGCCTGTCGCGGCGCCCTCCACCCGATCGCTGCTGCGCTTGGAGATCAGGGCCGCCGGGCCGAAGGGTTCAGTGCCCGTACGCGTCCACACCACCGGGCGACGTCGGCTGTCACCGAAGACCAGCGTGTCCTGACCGAAGCGCAGTGGCCAGTAAGCGGCGGTCGTGGGCTGATTCAGTTCGGCATCCGGTCGCGGCACCGTGACGAAGGTTTGCCCGCCATCGGTGGAACGCCACAACTCGCCGACGACCTGGCCGTTGCGCGACAGGTGCACCGTGGCGAGCCACGAATCTCCGACTCGGACGAGTTTGCCGAAACTCCAATCGCCTTCCGCCAATCGGGACTTCCGGTCGAGTGGGGTACGAGCCCTGGTCCAGTCGAGACCGGTCCGGAGCCAGATCTGCGGTCGGCTCCGCGGTTCGTAGTCCTCGGTGACCGCGAGGTCATGGCCCCCGCCACTCCCGACTGCTCTGCCGAACCGATCGCTGGTCGGCGCCGAGCCCATGGCGACCGAGTCGAGTCGCCAGGACCGCCCGTTCTTCGAGCTGTAGGTCACCGGCTGCCAAACCTTGGCGCTATAGGAACCGATGGCCAGGAAGCCGTCCTCGGTCGTCGTCAGGCCTGCGAGGCTGCGCGAGAAGTTGTCGTCGTCGCCCGGCTTCGGCGGCTTGTCCCCCCGCTGCCACGTCGTGCCTCGGTCTGTCGAGAACCAGGTCGCGTACGAATCCTCGTACTCACCGACCGCGACGACCGTGCTGCCCTTGGACGCGACCGCCGCTGGAGCGCCTGCGCCACCCATCCGCCGCGGCTGCCAGTCGATGCCGTCCGCGCTGGTCCATGCGGTGGGTTTGTCGCGGGCATCCGTGCCCACCATGACGAAACCGTCGGGAACCGCGGTGATCAGCTCGACGTTGGCGTTCTCGGCGATCTGGTCAGGCTTGGGCTCATGCCGGTCCCAGGTCCGACCGTCGTCACTGGTCCAGGTCAGCTCACGCTTCCAGTCGGAACCAATCGCCACCCAGCGGGTCGCTCCGTTCACCGTCGCCACCGCGACGTCTTCGGTCTGATCGCCTTGGTCCGGTGGGGCTTGCTCGGCGGTCTCGCTGAGCCGACCAAGCTCCCAGGTCGCTCCACCATCAGTGGAGTAACGGAAGGCCGGCGCCAGCCGGTCGCCGTAGACGATGCCGGCCGCGACTACCATGTCGCCCGATACCGCCAACCCAGTGAAGAAATCATTCGCCCCGGTGCCGAGTGGTTTCCCGCTTCCCAACGCGTCGTCGGCAAGTGGGACGAAATCGGTCGGCGGCGGTGCGATGACCTCGGGTGGCGGCACGAGCCCGGGTTCAGGCTGTGGGCTGCAGGCGGCGAGGGCCGTGCAGATGATGGCCAGGCTCGCGACGCAGATTCGTCGTACGACGCGTCGCGGCCGTTGGTCGGCGCGGGCCAGCGGTGGACCGCCTACGTACCCCGGATGAATGCTCATCCCACGACTCTCACAGCAGCTACCGACGGCTGCCAAGCAGAGCGTCACAGTTATCCACAGACGGTGGATAACTTTCCGGGCGCCCGGGAGACTTTTGGTCAGGTATCCCGTCCACGCAGGGCTTTCTGACCAAAACGCCCCCGTCGGACGAGGATCCGCGATGCCGGCGGGACCTTCGGCCCGGTGCCGGCACGACCTGGGTCGCGGGGATGGCCTGACCGGGTGTCGGCAGCCGGGCTCGGGGGGTGTGGTGAGTTAGGTTCGTTCTCGTGCGGATTGCGGTCGCTCGGGAGACCGAGCCGGGAGAGACCAGAGTTGCGCTCGTCCCCGAGCTGGTCGGTCGGTTGGTCAGTGCCGGGTACGAGGTGGCCGTCGAACCCGGCGCCGGGCGAGCGGCATTGCTCGACGATCAGGAGTACGCCGATGCCGGCGCGACCGTGAGCGACAACGCGCTGCACGGTGCCGGCTTGGTGCTGAGTGTCCAGCCGGTCAAACCGGAGGCGCTGCGCTTCTGCGCCCCGCGCGCCGCCACGGTGTCGTTCCTGTTCGCAGGTCGCCACGCCGATGAGGTGGCCCAGCGGCAGTCCGCCGGCATCACCACTTTCGCCATGGAGCAGGTGCCCCGGATCTCGCGGGCGCAGTCGATGGACGCGCTCAGCTCGCAGGCGCTGGTCTCCGGCTATCGCTGCGCGATCGTCGCTGCCGGGCGACTGCGCGAGTTCTTCCCGCTGAGCATGACCGCTGCCGGTACGGTCCGGCCGGCCCAGGTGCTGGTGCTCGGTGCCGGGGTCGCCGGGCTGCAGGCCATCGCCACCTGCCGGCGGCTGGGCGCGGTGGTGAAGGGGTACGACGTGCGAGCAGCCGCCGCCGAGGAGATCGCCTCGCTCGGGGCTACCGCGATCGACCTGGAGCTGCCCACCTTGGAGGGTTCCGGTGGGTATGCCCGCGAGATGACCGAAGAACGGGCCCAACTGCAGCGGGAGCGGCTCGCTCCCCACATCGCCGCCGCCCACGCGCTGATCACCACCGCCGCCGTGCCCGGCCGCCAGGCACCGCTGCTGGTGACCGCCGAGATGGTCGCCGGGATGCGTCCTGGTTCGGTGGTCGTCGACCTGGCCGCCGATTCCGGTGGCAACGTCGAGGGCGTGGTCGCGGGCAGTGTGGTCAATGTCCCAACTGCCACCGGACACGGCAGTGTCCAGCTCTGGGGCGGCGCAAACGTACCTAGTCAGATGCCGGCGCCGGCCAGCCGGCTGTATGCGCAGAACGTCGTCAACGTGATCCAGCTGATGACCCGCGATGGGATGTTCGATCCTGACCTCAACGACGAGATCGTGGCGGGGATGCTGGTGACGCACCCCAGCCTGGCAGCCCAGGCGGCACCGACCGAGATCGCACCCGCCGAGACCGTGGACACTCCCGAGAGGCTCGAATCATGACCGAGGCCATCACCTGGCTCACCATCTTCGTGCTGGCGGCGTTCGTCGGCATCGAGGTGATCTCCAAGGTGTCCTCGACGCTGCACACGCCGCTGATGTCGGGGGCCAACGCCATTCACGGCATCATCTTGGTGGGCGCGATCCTGGTCGCCGGGCACACCGACAGCACGCCGATCCTGGGGCTCAGTCTCGTCGCCGTCGTCTTGGCCGCCATCAACCTGGCCGGCGGATTCGTGGTCACCGACCGGATGTTGCAGATGTTCATCCGCAAGCGGCCGGTCAGCGGCGGCGATCAGCGACCCGGAATCGAAGGCTGATCACCGATGCCACCAGTCTGGGCCCAGGTCGTCTATCTGGCTGCCGCCGTCTGCTTCATCCTCGCGCTGAAGGGTCTCTCCTCACCCAAGACGGCCCGTCGCGGCAACCTGATCGGTGCTGCGGGCGCCACGTTGGCCACCGTCACCGTGCTGATCTCCGGCAAGCTCGATCACCTGCTGCCGATCGGCATTGCCATCGTCGTCGGCATCGCGATCGGCACGATCGGCGCCTACCGCGTGCAGATGACCCAGATGCCGCAGCTCGTCGCGCTGTTCAACGGCGTCGGCGGCGGGGCGGCGGCAATCGTCGCGCTGGTCGAACTGCACGAGATCTCCGAGCGCGGCGGTGCACCGACCTTCCATCTGATCGCGACCGCGCTCACCATCATCATCGGCTCGGTCTCCTTCACCGGCTCGATCGTCACCTTCCTCAAGCTCCAGGAGCTGATGACGACCCGGCCGATCACGTTCGCCGGCTACCCGATCCTGTACGGGCTCGCCCTGCTGTCGGCCATCGGCTTCGCCGTCTTCCTCGCCCTGTTCCCGACCATGGTCGCCGGCATCGCGTTGGCGGTGATCGGGGCCGGCGTCGGCGTGCTGCTCGTGTTGCCGGTGGGCGGCGCCGACGTACCGATCGTGATCTCGCTGCTCAACGCGTTCACCGGCCTCAGTGTCGCCGCCAGCGGCTACGTGCTGGAGAACCCGCTGCTGCTGGTCGGTGGCACGCTGGTCGGCGCGGCGGGCACCCTGCTCACCAAGCTGATGGCAACGGCCATGGGGCGCTCGCTCGGCAACACCTTGTTCGGCGCGCTGAAGGGCGGTTCCACGCTGGGGGCCGGCGAGGCCAGCCAGCGACCGGTCAAGTCCACCGGACCGGCCGACGTGGCGATCCTGCTGGCGTACGCCAACCGGGTGATCATCGTCCCCGGCTACGGCTTGGCGGTCGCCCAGGCCCAGCACACCCTGCGCCAGCTGGTCGACGTGCTGACCGAGCGCGGCGTGCAGGTCGACTACGCCATCCACCCGGTCGCCGGCCGGATGCCAGGCCATATGAACGTGCTGCTCGCCGAGGCTCAGGTGCCGTACGCGCAGCTGCGCGAGGCCGACGAGATCGACTCGGAGTTCCGCAATGCCGACGTGGCCCTGGTGGTCGGCGCCAACGACGTGGTCAACCCGGCCGCCGAGACCACCCCTGGCGCACCGATCTACGGCATGCCCATCCTGCACGCCATCCAGGCCCGGCAGGTGATCTTCCTGAAGCGGTCGATGCGACCCGGCTTCGCCGGCATCGAGAACGAGCTGCTGTACGAGCCGCAGACCTCGCTGCTGTTCGGTGACGCCAAGGACAGCCTGGCGAAGGTGCTGGCCGAGGTGAAGGCCCTGTAGCGATCAGGACCTGTAGCGATCGGACCTGTGGGGATCAGTCCGCAGAGGGTTCGCTCAGCCGGGTCAGGCACATCTCGGCGTGCCGACGGGCCCTGTCGCTGGTCCAGTTCCATACCTGGTCAGCCGCAGGGGTGCCTACCTCGGCCAGCGCATCGCCGAAGGCGTCCGGGAAGCCGGCGACAAGCTCACGTGCTCGATGCCTCACCTCGTCCTCGGAGATGTGCAGCTCTCTCGCCAGCCGAGCCCACTGCTTGGCGTGGATGTCGTTGATCCGGCGACGGCCGCCGATGGAGAGCGCCAGATCCCGGTCGAAGCCGCCCCGGTCGTACGGAAGCGCCGACGCGAGGTCGTACAACGGAGCGAGCCGGATATCGCTGGCCGACGGCAGGATCTGGATGGAGAGGTTCTTGGCGTGCCCGTCGGGCGCCTCCGCCGCGTAGTTGATGAGCACGAAGTCAAGCAGTCCGGAGATGTTCCGCGACTTCTCATACGCATGCAGACTCAAGGTCTTGACCATCTCTCGGACGCTCGGCCCGCTGTTCTCCTCGTACTTGCGCTCGGGCATCCGACCGAGCGCCTGGCACATGTCCTCCTGGTGCAGGCGCAGGACTTGGTCCCGTGAGCCTCGGAGTCGGTCGAACCGTTCGACGACAATGGCCGGGCGGCCGGCGAACTCGGTGTAGGTGGTCCGCGCGACGTTCACTCCGAGTGTCGCGGCCGCCCGCATCGTGGCGTGTTCCACCAGTGCCTGGTAGGCCAACCGCCCGATCCCCGGTTTGATGATGTGTGTAGTGGGCGCAGTCCCTTTCGCCTCGGCCCAGCCCTGCTCCGTACGGGCGAGCGCGAACTTCGACTGCTGGCCGGCCAGCGACCAATGCTCCCCTGGCCTCGTCCATGAGGCATCGTCGTCTCGCAGCCGATCTAGCCGGGCCGCGATGTCGGAATCGGTGACCTGGACGAGGAGGCCTGGGCGTCGAAGCATCTCCTCGAGGCGCTCGGGCAGCGTGAACTGGACAGCACCCGGGCAGTCCCAGCCGGCCTTCGACAGCAGCGACAGGGCGTCTGGCTGCACGTCCAGCTCACGAGCCATCCGTCGACGCACCTCGGCGTTCTCGGGGAGCATGCCTTCGAGGAAGGGCAGGACGACACGGCTGGGATAGACGGTTCCCGACGGCGGCATGTTCACCGACAGCGGAGGCGCGTTACGCGGATACTCGGGGTCATAGTGGAAGACCGGACCCCGCGGACCTCGATCGAGCTGGCCGATCACTCTTCCGTACAGCACAACGAGCAGGGCAGGACCGGTCGACGGCTCCGTCATGCGAGGCCAGCCCGGCGGAGTGCTTCGGCCAGCTCAGGGTCGACGTCCGGCGGGGTACGCGGCACCACCGCCAGGGAGAGATCCAGGGCGGCAAGTGTCCGCATCAGATACTCGATCTCCGCCTTGCGGTGACCGGACTCAACCCGGGCAAGCCAGGCGCGGGAGACGCCGGCCCGTTCGGCCAGTGCGTGCTGAGTGAGACCTGAGCGGGCTCGACCGTCGCGGATGACCCGGCCCAACTGGACCCAGTGGTCCACCTCCTCGACCGCCGCCATCCTCGGGCTCCCTTCGAATATCTACGTTCATAGACAAGTGCAACTGTCTACGTTCGTGTACAACTGCGGCTTGTCCACGAACGATGACAATCACACTAGTCCACGTTCGTAGACAAGTCACCGGCGGAGCCGTCAGGGTACGCAGCGAGATTGAGAACCGTGACAGATGCGTGGCTCAATGGCTGCACAAGCCGCGACACGCCGCTCTCCGCCGGTTGAGCCGCACGTCTGTCCCGATGTGGGCATCGACCCTCGGCGTCACGAGCTAATGAGTGCTCACTCACTGGTGCGTGGATGTTGTTTCCCGGCACCCGAAGCAACCACAGCGCACCAGTGGATGTAGCGAGCCGACGCCGGACGAGCAGACGACGGCGGTGCTGCTGGGCTAGGCGTCGTTGCTCCGGGAGCCCTGACTCATCCACCGGCGGAGCAGAACGCGGATCGCCGAAGTAATTATGACTACCGCAGGCTCCCGCTCGTCCGAGCACCTCACTGCCATCCTCGCTGGTGGCGCTACCCGGATCGAGAAACATCCTTCTATACAAAGGTCTTCTCCTGCCCTTGGGCCCTCGACCCGCGATACCCAGCTGGCGACGCTGCCCCGCCACCTCTTGTGAAACGCAATCGTTTCAAACAATCTGCCAAACCTGTCTTTACAAGTTCTCGCAGGCCTTGCTAGTTTCAACCATCTGCTGCGGAGCCCAGCAACGAGGCTGAAAGAAGCTGTGAAGGGGAACCCATGACATCCATCCGCATCGACAAGCTCAAGATCACCTACGGCGACACGACCGTGATCTCAGAACTCGACCTGATGATCGAGAACGGCGAGTTCTTCACTCTGCTCGGACCCTCGGGATGCGGCAAGACGACGCTGCTGCGCGCGATCGCCGGATTCATCACGCCCGCCAGCGGACACATCGCGTTCGGCGAGCAGGACGTGACGAAGATCCCGACCTACCGACGCAACATCGGCATGATGTTCTAGGACTACGCGTTGTTCCCGGACAAGACCGTCGCCACCAACGTCGCATACGGGCTGAAGGCACGCAAGACGCCACGGGGCGAGATCGCGGGCCGGGTCTCGGAAGCCCTGGAGCGGGTCGGCATGGCCGGGTTCGCCGACCGGCTGCCGGGCGCGCTTTCCGGCGGACAACGGCAGCGGGTCGCACTGGCCCGGGCGCTCGTGATCAGACCGAGCGTGCTCCTCATGGACGAGCCGCTGTCTGCGCTGGACACCAAGCTGAGACTCCAGATCCGCGAGGCGATCTCCGACCTGCAGCGCGAAGTGGGCATCACGACCGTGTTCGTGACCCACGATCAGGAAGAGGCGCTGTCGATGTCGGACCGGATCGCGCTGTTCCGCACCGGCAAGATCGAACAGCTCGGCACTCCTACCGAGATCTACCAGTCACCGGTGTCCAGCTATGCCGCGGACTTCATCGGCGCCGCGAATGTGTTGTCTGTATCAGTTTCGGCCGACGCAGTGCAGACCCCGGGTGAGTCCGTCACCGTCACTCTCGGCCAGGTGCCGCTGCGCGGTGTGCGTCGGACCGAGCTCGGCGTCGGGGACGCGTACGCGATCGCCCGCCCGGAGCACCTGCGGCTGGTCGCGGCCGGCGCCGCGGCCGACCCATCGGTCACCGCCGTGGCCGGCGAGGTCGTCCGCCAGCAGTATCTCGGCCACCGGCAACAGCATCGGGTTCGGTTGTCGACCGGAACGGTGATCGAGACCTCCGAGCCGGCCAGCAGCAAGGGTTTCGCCGCGGGCGACCGGGTTTCGGTGCTGTTCCCGGCACACGAGACCCTGGTGATGGCGTCATGAGCGTCCAGACCGAGCCCGACACCCAGGTGCCGACCCCGACCCCCGCTCGGCGGAAGGAACCACTCGAGATCTCACCATGGCTGGTCCTCACCCTGGTGGCGGTGGCGCTGTCGCTGATCTTCATCGTCTGGCCGATCCTGAGCGTGCTGCTCGGCTCGCTCTCCGGCGGTGGGCTCGGCGGTTGGGTCGAGTTCTTCACCGGCGGGGAGTATCTACAAGCTGTCGGCAACACCTTGCTGCTCGCGGCGATCGTCACTGTGCTGGCCACCGCGATCGGCGTCTTCCTCGCCTATTTCACCTCTCGCTTCAAGTTCTGGCTGAAGGCCGTCGTTGCGGTGCTGCCGATCACCGCGCTGCTGGTGCCCGAGGTGATCGTGACCCAGGCATGGCTGATGTTCCTGGGGAACAACGGCTTCCTGACCCGGTTCATGCGCGACCAGTTCGACATCGCCCTGCCGACGCTGTACGGCTGGCGAGGGCTGATCCTCATCCTGCCGCTGCTCTATTACACCTATGTCTATCTGGGCACCCTCGCTGCCTTGAAGAGCTTCGACTCGCAGCTGGAGGAGGCGGCGATGAGCCTCGGCTCCTCTCCCCTGGCGGCCCGGCTGAAGGTCATGATCCCAACCATTCTGCCGGCCGTCGGGGCGACGTCGATCCTGGTGTTCACCCTGACCATCGGCAACTTCGCCACCTCGGCGATCATCGGCGGCAAGGTGCCGCTGCTGGCGCCGCTGACCTACAAGGTGTTCCTCGCCGAGACCGGCGGGAACCCGATGATGCAATCCACGCTGGCCACCGTGTCGATCGCGATCGTCGCCCTCATCCTGTTCATCCAGCGACGGACGGTCGGCCGCCGCAGCTACGAGATGGTGCAGGGCCGCTCCTGGGTGCCGATCAAGCTGCGTGGCGTCCAAGGTGTGCTGCTCTCGCTGATCGCCGCTGTGCTGCTGATCGCCTCGACGCTGCCGATGGTGATGGTCACCGTGATGGCCTTCACGGTCAGTCGCGGGCCGGTGTTGCGGTGGGGCGAGTTCTCCCTGGACAACATCCGGCGAGTCCTGACCCGGGAGCCGCAGCCGATCCTGAACACGATCGCGTTCGGCGCAATGGCCTGTCTGATCGGCATCATCGTCAGCATCGTGATCAGCGTCGTGATCGTGAAGAAGAAGAATCCCCTCACCCCGGCGCTGGACTACATCATCATGCTGCCGATGGCGCTGTCCGGCACCGTGCTGGGCATCGGCATGATGACCGCCTTCGGCAGCGGCCCGATCACCCTCTCCGGCACCACCGCGATCATCGTGCTGGTGCTCGTCGTCCGCCGTCTGCCACACGGGATCCGCAACTCCTCGGCGACCTTGCACTCCATCCCGAACTCGCTCGAGGACGCCTCGGTCAGCCTCGGCGTACCACCGTTCCGATCGTTCCTGAAGGTCGTGCTGCCGCTGATGGTTCCCGGCATCGCAGCCGCCACTGTGCTGACCTGGACGACCATGATCGCCGAACTGTCGGCCTCGTTGGTGGTCTATTCCGCCGGCAAGGAGACCATCACGATCAAGGTGTTCCAGTTGATGAACACCGGGCTGAACGGTCAGGCCGCAGCCTACGGACTGATCCTGACGCTGCTCGCGATCGTGCCGATCGTCATCGCAACGAAGGTCTTCAAGATCAGGCTCTTCGGCTGATCCCTCTCATCCCCCTACTTCCGCGTCAGCTGACTCCAGTCAGTTGATTCGCATCCACCTCAGAAGTGATCTCCGGTCAACCCCCGGAAGCCCCAGCACCCCTGAAGCACGGAAAGGACTCTCATGAAACTCACCAGACTCACCAAGCTCGGCGCCGTGGCGGCGGTGGCCGCCCTCGCGCTGACCGGCTGCGGCGGCAGCAGCAGCGGCGGCGGAGAGACAGGCGGCGGCGAGAACACCGCTGTCATGTACAGCTCCAACAACGAGACCACGATCGGCGTGGTCGTCGATCAGGCCGCCAAGGCGGATCCGAAGCTGAAGGTGGAGGTCGTCACCGGCAGCTCGGGCCCGTTGCTCGAGCGGATCAAGGCCGAGGCCGGCAAGAACAGCGCCGACGTCTTCTACGGTGCCCCGGCCGCCACCCTCGAGGAGTACGCCGACCTGGTCGAGCCGTACGAGTCGCCCGAGGCGAAGGCGATCCCGGAGAACCTGGTCGACCCGGAGCACCGCTGGACCGCGACCAACGTGCACGTCGTGGCGTTCATGGCGAACACCGACCAGATCGACAACAAGACCGCACCGAAGACCTGGAAAGAGCTCACCGACCCGAAGTGGAAGGGCAAGCTGATCGTCGCCGACCCGGAGCAGTCCACCACCGCGCTGACCGCCCTCTACGGTGCCTACAAGGTGCTGGGTGAGGCCGACTTCAAGAAGCTCGCCGCCAATCTCGAGGTGTCCGCAAGCTCGGGCAACGTCTATCCGGCGGTGGCGAACGGCGAGTACGCCGTGTCCATCGGCTACGAGTCGAACATCTACCCGTACGTGGCCGGTGGCCAGGCGGGCGTGGAGATCGTCTATCCCTCCGACGGCACCTTCGTCGAGGAGGACTCGGTGATCATCATCAAGGATCCGGCTCATCCGGACGCCGCGAAGCAGCTGATCGACACCATCCTCGCCAAGGAGACCCAGGAGGAGCTGCTCGCCCAGTCCTACCGGCGACCGAGCCGATCCGACATCGATGTCAGCCAGTTCGTCGAGTTCCCCAAGCTCGAGGACCTGACGATCGTCGACATCCACGCCGACGAGGACACCAAGGGCCGGACGGACTTCCTCAAGTTCTGGAAGTCGGTGTCCTGAGCCTCGAAGGTTCCTAAGCATCGACGGTACTGAGCTGAAAACGGACCGTCCTTGAAAGGTACGGGATTGATCCAGATGTCCTTCTCCGAACACCCCTTCTCCGAGCATCCACAATGCGATGAGTTCGTAGGCTTCATCGAAGAACTGGCCGACGCGGCCCGCGTGGTCCTCTCCAAACGGCTCAACGACAGCCGGTTCGAGACCAAGGACGATGCTAGCCCGGTCACCGAGTTCGATCGTGGGGTCGAGCAGACGCTTCGTTCGATGATCCGTGACCGGTATCCCGAGCACGGCATCATCGGTGAGGAGTTCCCGCCCGAGAACCCCGATGCCGAGTTCGTGTGGATCATGGATCCGATCGACGGCACGAAGTCCTTCGTCGTGGGGATCCCGGTGTTCACCACCTTGATCGCGCTCTGCCGGCACAGCCGACCGGTGATCGGGATCATCGACGCAGCATCGACTCAGGATCGCTGGCTCGGGGTGGATGGACGCACCACCACGCAGAACGGCGTGCCGGTGCACACCAGTGGGCGCACCACGCTCGACGGTGCAACGGTCTCCTGGAGCAACCCGGAGGTGGTACTCGAGGAACAGCGCGCCGGCCGCGATGTCCTCAACAGCCGTACCGCGTGGCGGGTCTTCGGGGCTGCTGCGTACGGGGTTGGCCGACTGGCCTCGGGCGCACTCGATATCGCGGTGGAGAGCGGCACGGTGGGCGCGTACGACATCTGCTCGTTCGTGCCGATCATCGAGGGTGCCGGTGGCGTGGTCACCGACGGCTTCGGTGGCCCGGTCACCATCGCGACTCAGTTGACCTGTGTCGCGGCTGCCACCCGAGAGCTCCACGAGGAGGCTATTCGCGTCCTGAATGGATGAGTTGGACATCCTGAGTTGGACATACTGGGCCACGGCGCCCCCTCCGCACCGGTAGGGTGGCGCCGTGGCCGCCAGCCAGCCGTTGTATAGCCAACTTTATGACGTTCTCGCCGAACGGATCCGCTCAGGAGACTGGGAGGAAGGCAAGCAGCTGCCGAGCGAGAAGGCCCTGGTCGCCGAGTTCGGCACCTCGCGCGGACCGGTGCGACAAGCGCTCGCCAAGCTCCGCACCGAGGGACTCGTCGTCGGTGGGCGTGGCGCGCCCCCGCGAGTCCAACGCGCAGTCCGTTCTCAGTCGTTCGACACCTTCATCTCGTTCACGGAGTGGGTCGAGGAATTGGGCCGTACGCCGGGTGCAAAGGTCATCGAACTGACCCAGCGGCTGGCCGACGAGCGCCTGGCCCGCGACCTCGACATCGCCGTGGAAAGTCCTGTTGTCGCCGTGGTCAGGCTGCGCCTGGTCGATGGCGAACCGGTCATGTTCGAGCGCAGCGTGTACGTGATCGACGCCGGGCGGCACCTGCTCCGCGTCGACCTGGAGGCCGAGAGCATCTATCAGACACTGCGGAACCAGGGGATCTTCCCCACCCGGGCACATAACGTGATCGATGCTGTCGGTGCCGGCGAGATCGAGGCACGCTGGCTCGAGGTCAAACCGGGTAGTCCGCTGTTGCGCGTGCGCCGCACCACCCTCGACCAGCACGGCACGGTCCTCGACATCGCCGACAATCGCTATCTGCCCAACAAGGCGAACTTCGCCGTGGACAACAGCACGCTCAATCCGACACCGCTGACCCGCATCGCCGTCGACGATGCGGGCAGCGGTGGATGATCAGTCCTCTTCGTCCTCGTCCACCTTGACGGACAGGACGGGAATGGGGCTCTGCAGCAGCAGTTGCTGGCTGATGCTGCCGAGCAGGGCCTTGCCCACCGGCGTACGGCGCTTGAGGCCGATCACCAGCCGGCTGGCGTTGTACTCCGAGATCACCGCCAGCACACCGTCGACCTGATCACTGGTAGGTGACAGGGTCAGGACGGTGACGCCCTCGTAAGCGCTGATGTCGAGATGTCCCCGACCGAAGTTGACCGCAACCACGTCGGTGTCGAACAACTTTGCCTCGGCGACCGCGGCCTGGAGCGCGAGGGTTCCTTCGGCGCTGTCCGGTACGGCGACGACGACTGTCATTTCTTGCATTCTCCTTGATAGGGGTTGGTTGACGTCTCAGGCAAAGCACCTCTGCGCGAGTAGCTGAGCATCGACCCAGCCTCAGCAGGGAGCACGACCGCAGACATAAATCATCATACGCCGATTTTCTGAAAACCGACATAGCTGACGGCATTTATTCTGACAATGCCTACATAGAGCCACTCAATGGGCGCGAATCGACGGCACACGACTCAATCAAGCAAGACATTTCTGGGCGAGCAGGTGGGCAATGGCCCAGTCTTGCAGGGCTACGCCGACAGACTTGAACACCGTACGTCCGGTTCGCGCCGGCACCCCGCCGCCAAGGGCGTCAGACAGCTCGATCAGGTCGCTCTCGGTGATCGCGCCGCTGCCGATGGCGTGCAGGACCTCGCCCGACTCCTCGAGGATGGCCTCCAACTCGTCGATCACGACCGTGGCGTCGGCAAGCAACTCATCGGGCAGCTCGCGCATGGTGGGACGGAAGGCCCCGATGGCATTGACGTGGACCTCCGGGGCCAAGGACTCCAGGCAGAACAACGGAGCGGTGGCCGTGGTCGCGCAGCAGACGATGTCGGCATCACGGACGCTCTCGTCGGCATCGTCGCTGACCCTGACATCGGTGATGCCCAACTCGCTGCTGGCGAGGGCGGCGAGTTGTTCAGCTCGCTCCAGGTCGCGGTCCACCACACGCAAAAAGGAGAGCGGCCGGACCGCATGGACGGCACGCACCTGATCGGCCGACTGACCACCGGCCCCGATGATGGTGCAGGTGCTGGCATCGGCACGGGCCAGCAGGTCGGTAGCGGCACCGGTGATCGCGCCGGTGCGCAGAGCCGTGACCGCGGAGGCGTCGGCGACCAGATGGTCGGTCCGGTTGAGGTCACTCCAGACCACGGTGCCCACGATCGCGGGCGTCCGACCGGCGAAGTTGAGACTGAGGGTCTTGATCATGGCCGACTCGGTGGGCCGATGGTGGGCCGACATCACCAGGAATTGGCCGTCCCGCAGGGCAGTTCGGGTCGGCATCTCGAACTCACCACGACCGAGCGCGAGGAAACCCTCCCGGACAGCCTGAATGGCATCCTGCATGCTGACCAGAGACCGGACCTGCTCGGGTCCGACGGTAATGACCTCCATTGATGACTCTCCTCGTACGTGGACTTACTGCTCCTGCCTGTGCAATTGTACAGTACAATTTCTCTGATGAAACTACCTCTGCTGCTCCGGATGGGATCAACACAGAGGAGTGACACAGTGGCCCCAAGCAACAGCCCAGCGCAGTGACCTCGATAGGAGGATGGAGATGACCACGGTCGAGACGGTCGACTATCACACGGCGGGTGAGCCGTTCCGCATCGTGCAGCCGGAGACAACGATCCCCGGCGCCACGGTGGCCGAACGCCGAGTCGCCGCGATCGGTGACGACGCCGTCCAATCGCTGCGCCGGCTGCTGTGCTTCGAACCCCGCGGCCACGCCGACATGTACGGCGGCTTCCTGGTGCCGCCGGACGACGAGGACGCCCAATTCGGAGTCTTGTTCTGGCACAAGGACGGCTTCTCGACTGCGTGTGGTCACGGCACGATCGCACTCGGCGCGTGGGCGATCCACACCGGGCTGGTGAGACCGGATCCCTCCGGAGTCACCGATGTTCGGATCGACGTTCCCTCCGGCCGGGTCACCGCTCGGGTGCGTACCGATGGTTCTCAGGTGGTCGGTGTCGACTTCATCAACGTGCCGAGCTATGTGCTGCACCGCGATGTGCGCGTGCCGACGTCGCGCGGTGACGTCGTCGTCGATGTCGTGTACGGCGGCGCGATCTATGCCCACCTCGAAGCCTCGAGCGTCGGTCTCAGCGTGACACCGGAGAACTACACCGAGCTCATTGCGATCGGGCGCGAGGTGAAGCATCGACTCAACGGCAGCGAGTACGCCGTGCATCCGGAGGATGAGCGTCTCAGCGGCATCTACGGCACCATCGTGTTCGACGATCTCGGCTGCACCGAGGACGGCGAGCTGCGGCAACGCAACGTGACGGTCTTTGCCGACGGCGAGGTCGACAGATCTCCCTGCGGGTCCGGAACGGCCTCCCGGGTCGCCAACCTGGCGTCGGCCGGCCGGCTCGTCCCCGGTCAGGACCTGGTTCACGAGTCGATCGTGGGCACCGTCTTCCGGGCTCGGATCGTCGCCGAGCTCTCGGTTGGCGACCGCCAGGCGGTCGTGCCCGAAGTCAGCGGCATGGCCTACCGCACAGGCCGGCACACCTTCGAGCTCGACCCGGCCGATCCGCTCGGTGAGGGCTTCGTGCTCCGCTGATTCAACCGCGCCTCCCGAGAAGACCGTCGGCGAAGACGACCAGGCCGTTGGTGCCTGCTCAGCTCGGGTCGGTAGCTGACCTGCGGGCCTGGTCGGTGGCCCAGATGGTGCGCGTGTGGGAGAGATGAACGCGGGTCAGTTCTTCCAGTCCGCTCCGGTCCCGAGCCACAGCGAGGTCGATCATCTGCATGTGCTCGCGGGTGGACTCCACCAGCTTGCCGGAGCGGGCCAAGGCTTCGAGCCCGAAGAGCCGGCTGCGGGAACGAAGCTGGCGCACCACGCGCACGATCTCGTTGTTGCCGTGCAGGGCCAGGAAGCGGGTGTGAAACTCGGTGTCGAGTTGGAGATAGCGGGTGATCTCGTCCGTCGCGGCAGCGGCTTCCAGGTCACGGGCCAGCGCCCGCAGCCGGGTCAGCTCGGGCTCCATCGACGACTCGTACGCCGCGGCGACGGCCCCCATGGTGGGCACCTCGAGCAGCAGTCGGGCTTCGGTGAGCTCATCCAGCTCCCGATCGGACAGCTCGGTCACCCGGAAGCCCTTGTTCCGGATCGGGACGACCAGGTCCTCTTTGACGAGATCGAGCATCGCTTCACGGACCGGCGTGGCGGAGACGCCGAGCATCTCGGCGATGGCCGGTGCCGAGTAGAGCACGCCAGGCTTCATCTGGCCAGCGATCAGCGCCGCGCGGAGCGCCTCGGTGACCTGATCGCGCAGACTGCTGTGGTGGGCCCGGTCCGGGAGGTGCAGCCCACCGTCGTCGAAGGTCACCCGGTTGTCGAATTTGTCGAAGGCACCGTCGCGGAATGTCGCGGGCATGAGCCTCCTCGAGTTGTGCTGGACCGGACGCCGCCTCAGGCTGCGATCGGGGCTGACCGGTCCAGTCTCCCTGTTTACTCGACAGTCTGCTCTGTGGCCTAGTGCCCGCACTAGTGCCGTGCAACCCCGGCTGGGTTGTGGTCGAGGGCCAGACAGCGCCCACCTTGCTCGGGGCCAGCTTTCCGCCGCGACGCCCGTGCTGCGAGGATGACTGGGTGGTCGAGGTCGCGGCCGGCGCCTACGCAGACGAGATGGTGTCGCGAGTCAGCAACGACCCTGCAGGCCGCCTGGCGTTTCTGCGTGACCTGTATCGAGTGCCTGCCGCGGTGGACCAGGGCTACCTCCCCTACCGCCGAGCGGCGGCGGCTTTCATGGGCTGGCAATTGCGACGTGGCCTGCTGAACCCCGATTCCCATTCCGCGCCCGGCAGCCTGTGGTGGCGCACGGTGAACGACTCACTGCTCCGAGACACCTGCGAAGCATCCGCAATCGCCTTCGGACATCCCGGTGAGCCGCGCACCGCGAGCGTGGTGGCGACTCTCGACTTCATCCGGGCGCCAAGCAGCCGGTCGTGGTACCGGGCTCACAACATGACGATCGCCGCCGCATACCTCTGCAACGAGGAGCTCGCCCGGCGCGAAGGCCGGGTGGAGCGGTTCTTCCTCAACCTCATCCTGGTCCGAGTCATGTACGCCCATGCTCTGGTCTCCGCACCCAAGCTCGCCCTGAGCTGGCTCGCACCATGCGGTCGACTACTGGGTGACCCACGACTGGGCATGACCGGCATCTTTCTGTCCCTGTCACGCATCCTGCCGGACCGCTATCCCTTGGACGACGATGTGGGTCGGCATACCGCAGCCGAGCACGGGCTGGGGCACCTGCTGGACGTCGGCATGATCGTGCCGAGACTCGCGCAGCTGTACGACTGGTCGGCCTACGTGCTGCGCCTCCCACGGCTCGGCCGACTCCTCGACCCCGTATCCGGCATCCCCAGCTACGCCTGGGACCCAGCTGACGCAGGGGTCTGGCGCCCAGCGCCGTCTCGGCTCGCTCGCCTCGCACGGCAGGTCCTCCCGGTCTGACCGGACTGCTCTGACCGGGCAAGCAAAGTTGACCTGACTCGGGGCTTCGGCCACCCGTGTCTGAGCCCTCGGGCCGCAGCACTCGGGCTCTCAGCGCCGAGTCGGCCGCCGTTCTATCCGCCACCAGCGCAGCGGATCGGACTCCCACCCTTCGACGGTGAACGGCTTCAACCCGAAGACGACGGCGAATCTCTCCGCACGCCGATGGAGCACCAGGCCACGCTCGGGCCACAGCTCTTGTGACCAGTCCGGTCCGAGCTCCGAGCCGATCACCGTGCCCGGCTCGCCGAGTGCGGAGAGCGCGGTCGGCGACGGGGTCGGCTGGTGGGCCTCCAACCCCACGACCGCCTCGCCGAGCACCCAGACCGTCAGGCCGCCCGGGGTCGCCGCGCTGCCGGGATAGATCCCGAACTGGGTCGGCTCGCCACCGAACATCCCGCCGTGCAGCCGGCCGTCCTGCCGCTCACCCAATTGGTCATCCGCTTCGGCGAGCGAGCACCGGTCGAGACCGGTGAACTCCGACCACCGGCCGTCGGCAAAGGCACGCAGCTCGTTCATCGGGATCCTTCCGTTCTGGTCAGCAGTGTCCTGGTCAGCAGTGTCCTGGGCCGCGATGTCATAGCCATCAGTGCACCGGGATCAAGACCCACTCACCAGGCCGAGGCTCGCCGTGGTTGAGGTCCGGGTTCGCCCGCTGGATGGAATGCTCACTGACGCCGTGCTGGACGGCGATGTCGGCCTTGGTCTCGACGACGGTGTTGCCGGCCCGATCGCTGACCTCCAAGGTGCGGTGCTGCGTCGTACCGGGCACGATCAGACCCGTCGTGTGCGCCGATGCCGGCAGCGTGCCGGTTGCCGGCAGCCCCGGATTGGCGGTCACGATGTCGGTCTCCGGGGCGCCGGTGAGGATGCTGACCGCACCCACCGAGCGTACGGTGGTCGGAATCTTCACCTTCTCCGGGGCGAGGAACTTCTTCGCATCCGGCGCCGACGGGTCGATCATGTCGCCGTTGGGTTTGAGCCCGATGTGCTCGACATGGCCGAGGAAGAACGCCGCCCGGACGGCATCGGAGCCGACCTGGCCCTCGATGGCCTCGGCGTGCGCAACATAGTCCGCGTACTCACCGGAGTCGTAGTCAGGGACGAATTTGCCGGCGAACCCCGGTTCGTCCTTGCCCTCCACCTCGATCCGGCGGGCGGGATCGGCGTCGGTCTGGGCGGCCGCGATCTGGCCACCGTGCAACAAGATGTCCTTGGTGAACAGCTCGCAGAACCCCTCCTTCATGATCCGATTGCCCTTGGAAGCGGCGCCGAAGTTCGGGTGCTCGAGAGTGTGGATGTATTCGTGCACCAACACCTCCCAGGTCTGCCAGCGCATCTGCCGTTCGGCGTCCGACATCGCGCCGGGACTGCTCGGGGTGGCGGAGAAGCCCGGCTGATCGACGATCGCGGTCTGGGACAGCACTCGCGGACCCTCCACGGCGAAGAAGAACCCAAACTGGTCGTAGCGCTCCAGATCGGCCCGGTTGTCTCCCTGCGCGATGAACCTGGCCTTGATCCCGGCGGCGAATGCCGGCTCGCCCTGGGTGGTTCGCCGCTCGTTGAAGCCATGGTCGGTCTGCGCCTGGCGGGAGTCGGCGTCGGTCTCGAAGATCCAGCCGGTCAGATCCGCCGGGTCAGGAGTCCGTACGGAGGTGTCGCTGGCGTCCAGCAGATTGACCCCGCCGGTGAAGGCGAAGCTGGACCGGGCCGATTCCTGCGGCGCCGTGAGCACGGCGGCGCTTGCCAGCCCGCCGAAGACTGCGTCGACGTCCGCCTTGGCTCGTCGACCGGCGCCCTCCTGATCGGTCGTGCTGAGGATGTTCCCGGCGCCCTTCGCGGTCTCCATCTCCTTCATCCGCGGCGTCACGCCATTGAGGTGTGCCTGCATTGCCGCAGTGACCTCGGTGTCCAGCTCGGTTCGTTTCGCGGCGTCGGAGCGACCATCCCAGTCCCGGGCCGGTCCTCCGCCACCGCTGCTGGTCGGGTTGAGCTCGGCCTCGATGGCATCGATGTCGGCCTTGGTCGGCGTACCCGCGGTTCCGGTGAGGTCGTCGCCGACGGCCACGGCCTCGTCGGTTCCCGAACTGTCCTCCCGATCCATCGCCTCGTACGTCAGCGGGCCGACGATCCCGTCCGGATCCAGACCATGGTCACGCTGGAACTGATTGACGACCGAGCGCAACGTGGCGTCGTAGACCCCAGACTCGGCGACCGGCGTACCAGGAGAGCCGATGGCGTTGAGGCGCTGCTGCAGCTTGGTTACATCCGCTCCGGTGTCACCCGGTCGCACCCAGGTCTGGGCGCCCTCACCCTTCGCTGCCGAGGCGCGTTGGATGGTCGGCTGGGGCGCTGGCCCGTTCGGCAGGACTCCTGCCGGCTGAGCTGGTCGAGACGATGCAACCAGACCACCGACAGCCGCGTTGCCGGCCAGCCGCTGCAGGTCGACGATCTCGCTGAGAGTGAGTGACGCCGCGTCGACGCCGCGCGGGCGATGCCGGGTGTGCTGCGGGCTGTCGACAGGCCGACGGGTCGGCGCCCGCGACGCGGAGTCCCCCGGCTGCCGAGCGCCGGGGTCGTGGTGCCCTCCGTCGAGAATGCCCACAGTCAAGTGTCACCCGCGGGCGCCCGACTGCCACTGCCCGAAAGGGCAGCCTTCTGTGCACCTACCAGATTCCCCACACCAATCGCAAATAGATCTTTGCAAAGATTCCTTTGCTGTTCTACACTGCAGGCATGGAATCGTCGATCACCGTCACTGGCGACAACGTCAAGGCCCTGGCCCACCCGCTGCGGGTGCAGGTGCTGGGTCTGCTGCGCACTCACGGTCCGGCCACCGCTACGACGCTCGCCCGCCGGCTCGGGCTCACCAGCGGCGCGCTCTCCTACCACCTGAGGCAGCTCGAGCGCTATGGCTTCATCGCCGAGGACACCGAGCGCGGCAATGAGCGGGATCGCTGGTGGCAGGCGGTGCACCGGTCGACCACCTTCGATGCGCGGAGCATGGACCCGACCGCGGCCGAGGCCGGGGACGCGTACGAGCTGGGCATCATCTCCGCAATCACCCGCTCACTGGCTCAGGCTCAAGCCGCCAAGACCGGATGGCCGGCAGCGTGGCAGACCGCGTTCGAGATGTCGGACGTCTTGTTGGAACTGACGCCGGAGGAGGCCGCCCGGCTGAGTCGCGAGCTGCTCGACCTGCTGCACTCCTATCCCCAACGCGATCCTGACCGCGGACCCCGGCCCGGCACGTGGCCGGTGGAAGCCCGTTTCCAGGTCGTGCCGATCACGCCGGAGGAATCATGAACCCCACATCCCGCCGCCGAGCTCATGCCCTTCTGCCGGTTGCCGGCGTGGTCGGCACTCTCGGCATAGCCACCATCGGCCTGCGGGTCGCGGGCATCGCGATCCCCTGGTTCGTGCTGACCACCAGCGGGTCTGCTGCCCAGACCGGTCTCGTCGTGGCGGCCGAGCTGGCCCCGTACGTGCTCACCAAGGCCGTCGGTGGGCCCCTGGTCGATCGGCTCGGACAGCGACGGGTCAGCATCGTCGCCGATCTGATCAGCGCCGGTCTGTTCGCTCTGATCCCGCTGCTGCATCAGCTGGGCGCGCTGCCGCTGGGGACGTTGCTGGTCATCGTCGGCCTCGCCGGGGCGCTGCGTGGACCCGGCGATGCCGCCAAGCACACGATGGCTCCGCTCGTCGCGCGGCATGCCGACGTACCGCTGACCCGGGTCACCGGCCTGGTCAGCGCGGTCGAACGATCGGGCGGTCTGATCGGACCGGCCCTGGCGGCGGTGCTGATCACCCTCGCCGGGCCGCCGCTGACCGTCGCGGTCACCGCGGCATGCTTTGCGCTCAGCGCGGGCGTCGTCGCGCTGTGCGTTCCCACCGCCGTCGCCGGACCGCAGGCTGGCGACCCCGAGGCCGTGCCGGTCGGCTACCTGACCCAGCTCCGGGAGGGTTGGCAGTTTCTGCTGCGTGATCGGCTGCTGCTCGGGCTGGCGCTGATGATTGCGGTGACGAATCTGCTGGATGTGGCCAAGGCCTCGGTCCTGCTGCCGGTCTGGGCCGACCAGAGCGGCTACGGCATCGCCGCCATCGGGCTGCTGCTCACCTGTCTGGCCGGCGCCCAGGTGCTCACCGGAGCGTTGGCCTCCTGGCTCGGTGATCGCCTGCCCCGTCGCGCGACCTATTTCATCGCGTTCGCCATCGCCGGGCCGCCGCCCTTCCTGGTGCTCGGACTCGACGCCAGCCTGAGCGTGGTCGTGGTCACCTATGTCATCAGCGGGCTGGCCTCGGGATTCCTCAACCCGATGCTGGGCGCGATCATCTTCGAGCGGATCCCCGAACCGATGCTCGGCCGGGTGACCGCCCCGGTCGACGCGCTCGCCTGGGCCGGCATGCCCCTCGGCGGATTGGCTGCAGCTGCCCTGGTCACCGGCTTCGGCCTCAGTCCGGCCCTGCTGGTCTGCGCGGGCGTCTATGCCATCGCCGTCATCGTCCCCGCCGTCGGGAACCACTCCTCCTTCGCCCCTCCTCCGTCGCTGGAGCACAGCAGAACAGCGAGTGACCAACCCGCCGCGGGCGGCCACAAGCAGAGCGCGGATTCCCCACTTCGCACCAGCTGAGTCGTCTCCGCACCAATTCGTGCCCACCCGATTCCGACTTCGCACCAGCTACATCATCTGCGCACCACGTACACCCCATGCGCAGTAGCAGCAAATGGTGCGGAGTCGAGGTTGGGGCCCGCCGCACAGCGAGTGACGACCCCCGACGCGAGCGACGACACCCGTCGCGAGCGGCCGTGAGGCGGAGCGAGGGCTCCGTCTGGACCGACGAGGGAGCAAGACACGTTCTTCGTCTTGCGAGCGAGGAGGAAAGACGGAGTCCTAGGGAGCGCAGCCGAACAGCGAGTGACGACCAACGCTGTCGGTAGCCACTTATACGATCCGCGCATGCGCATCGCCACCTGGAACGTCAACTCGATCGGCGCTCGGCTGCCTCGACTGTTGGACTGGCTGGTCACTCGCGAACCGGATGCGGTGGCGCTGCAGGAGACCAAGGCGGCCGACAGTGCATTTCCGTACCAACAATTGGCCGACCTCGGCTATCAGGCTCTGCACGTCGGCGATGGACGGTGGAACGGGGTAGCCGTGCTGTCTCGGGTCGGGCTGGAGCCGGTCGCAACCGAGTTGCCGGGGCATCCGGAGCCCCGCTATGCCGCTGCCAAATGCGGTCCGCTGACGATCACCAGCGTGTACGTGCCGAACGGCCGCGCGCTCGGCGACCCGCACTATGACTACAAGCTCGACTGGCTCGCCACGCTGCGTCGTACGCTGCCTGCCACCGGGACACCCAGCCGCCAGGTGATCATGGGTGACTTCAATGTCGCACCGACCGACGACGACGTGTGGGACATGACCGCCTTCGCGAACTCCACGCATGTCACCGAGCCGGAGCGCGCTGCCGTACGGGCGCTGATCGACACCGGCCTGGTGGATGTGCCGGCGCGGCCCGGCAAGAACGATCGGCCGTTCACCTATTGGGACTACCGAGCCGGCATGTTCCATCAGGATCGCGGCATGCGGATCGACCTGGTGCTGGCCAGCCCCGATCTGGTGATCAGCGATGCCTACGTCGACCGGGAAGCGCGCAAAGGCAAACTGCCGTCCGATCACGCGCCGGTGGTTGTCGACGTCGAGCTGGACGAATCTGCGGGATGATAGCCGCGCCGCGGTCGGTCACCGTGGCACCTCCGACCGCAGACCAGCAGTAAGGCAGCAGCGCATGGCACTCCACCCGACCGCGAGCACCCCGAACACGTCGCTGCCCGGCAGTCCGCTTCCTCGCGCGCTGACGATCCTGCTGGGCCTCGCCGCCGGTGTCATCGCGATCACGGGTGCGCGCGAGCTCGCCTGGCTGATCGGGCCGGTGTTCCTGGCCCTGGTCATCGTCTTGCTGGTGCACCCGCTGCACACCTGGCTGCGCCACAAGAAGGTGCCCGAAGGCGTCGCACTGGTCGTCCTCCTGCTGGCGATCTTTGGAGTGCTACTGGTCCTCGGCAGCATCATGGTGCTGGCCATCGCGCGACTGGTGACGGTGCTGCCCGACTACGCCGCCCAGGCCGACGGACTGGTCGACAGATTGCGCGAGGCGCTGATTGCGCAAGGGATCAACCGCGATTACGTCACGGCGATGCTCGCCGATCTGGACATGCAGAAGGTGATCCAGCGGGTCGTACCGATCCTCAGTGGGGTCGCCGGGCTGGCGATGAACGCGATCTTCCTACTCAGCCTGCTGCTGTTCCTCGGCATCGACGCGACGGGGGCCGTGGGCAGGATCGCCGCGGTGAAACGCCTTCGGCCGCGGCTGGGCGAGGCGTTCACCATCTTCGCCACCAACACCCGGCGCTTTCTCGGTGTGACCACCGTGTTCGCCGTGATCACCGGGTTCGCCGACACCTTGCTACTGCTCTGGCTCGACATCCCGCTGGCCATCCTCTGGGGGCTGCTGGCGGCGATCTGCAACTACATCCCGTACGTCGGCTTCGTCATCGGGTTGGTGCCGCCGGCTCTGCTGGCCCTGCTCATCGGCGACTGGCCGATGATGCTCTTCGTCATCATCGCCTTCATCGTCCTCAATTCGTTGTTCACCTCCTTGATCCAGCCCTATTTCGTCGGCGACGCGGTCGGGGTCTCGATGCCGGTCACGTTGATCGCCTTGGTGTTCTGGGGCTGGGTGCTGGGACCACTCGGGGCGATCCTCGCGATTCCGTTGACACTGTTGGTGAAAGCGATCCTGATCGACACAGATCCGTCCGCCGGATGGGCCATCGCGTTGTTCGGATCGACGCGGGCCATGCGGCACGAGTCCGACGCCGAACTCGACGAGCCCGAACCCAAGAAGCGCCGCCGCGGCCGCCGGGGCAAGGTCACCACGGACGACACGTCGTCGGCCGAGAGGGAACCTGCTTCGGTCCCGGACCTGCCCGCTGCCGCCCGCGAAGACACCTGACCAGCTGGGACCAAGGACCCGCCACCCCGGCTACCTCACCCGCGCGGGGTGATTCTGCGCGTACGGTGACTCTCGTACTATCTCATCCGGCTGTCGAACCGAAATCTGCGTCATCGCTGCTGCCAGACTCGTCGCCGGCACCTTTGTCATCGTTTTAGGAGTAACCCGTGGAAACCTTTTTCCAGTTCATCTGGCTGGTCATCGTCAGCTTCGCGTTCGTCGCGTATCTCATCATCTTGTTCCAGATCGTCACCGATCTGTTCCGCGACCGCGAGCAGAAGGGCTGGCACAAGGCCATCTGGATCGTCTTCCTGATCGTCTTCCCGCTGATCACCGCCGTGGTCTACCTGATCGCCCGTGGCAACGGCATGGCGACCCGCCAGGCCGCGTACGTCAAGCAGGCTCAGGAGAGCACCGACAGCTACATCCGCGAGGTCGCCGGGCGCTCCCCCGCCCAGGAGATCGCCGACGCGAAGGCCCTGCTGGACGCCGGCAGCATCTCCGCCGAGGAGTTCGAGAAGATCAAGGCCAAGGCTCTTTCCTGAGCCTGCCGCAGTTCAGCATGAGTTGCTGAGGCTGCACCTGTCCGTCACGTACGCGCCGTGAGCCGACCCTGGTCGGACGCGGCGCGTACGCGTTCGTAGTCGGTCTCGGTCTTGTCCGCGTACGCCACGGCGAACTCCGCCACCGCGTTGTCGAAGGCGGTGTTGTCGCCCACGTAGGCTGCGATCGCGACGCGCGGGCCTGATCGGGCGTGGGCCCGGGCCAGGGTCCAGCTGCAGGCATCGGCATAGATGCCCAGCTGCTCGGCAGTCATCGTCGACGGCTCGAAGGATCCCTTCCAGTCTCTGAACTGACGCACGTAGTAGTCCCGCGGATAGCCCGACACCTCGGAGGTCTTCCAGCCCAGCAGGATGTCTCCGTACGCCTGCATCAGCCGTTGGCCCTCGACCACCCGCTTGCCCTGATGCGGGAACGCGTAGCCCGGGACGTAGGGCGCCAACACCGAGGCCACGGCCTCCTTCGCCTGCAGCACCAGGAAGTCGTTCTCGTCCGCGCCCACCAACATCACCACCCAGGCGGAGGTCCCGACACTGCCGACGCCGACCACCCGCCGCGCCATGCCCACCAGCCGGTAGTCGCGCAGCAGGTGCTGGATCTCCGGCGTGACGGTCTCGGCGTACGACCCCAACAGCTCGGCCATGCCGTGCAGCAGGGTCTGCTGATCCTGGCCCTGGGCCAGATCCTCCAGCGGCACCAGCACCGGTGGATCGGCGATCCACTCGGCGTGACCATCGACCACCCGGATCATCTTGCGCACAGCCTGACGACTGTCTCGCCGCCGGGCCTTCTCGGTGACCTTCCGCGCCGCCTTGATGTCCTTCTTGCCGGGCTTCTCGGCCAGCTTGTCGATCAGGCTCGGCGCCATCTCCAGGTGGGCGTACCAGACCCGGGTCGCGGTTGCGGCAGCAAACTGTGCCATCGATTCCCGATAGAAGCGGCCGACCCGGGTGGTGAGCGTACGGCGCTCCTTGACGGTCAGTCCGTTCTCCCGGCCGGCGAGCTCGAAGCTGGCCGCCAGGCGCTTGACGTCCCACTCGAACGGGCCGGGGTGGGTCTCGTCGAAGTCGTTGCAGTCGAACACCAACCGCCGCTCCGGGGAGGCGAACAGCCCGAAATTGGACAGGTGGGCGTCTCCGCACAGCTGCACCATCAATCCGGAGTGGGTGGAGTTCCCCAGATCGGCGGCCATCAGCGCCGCGGCGCCGCGATAGAAGGTGAACGGCGAGACCAGCATCCGCTCGTAGCGGACGGGCACCAACTCGGGGATTCGAGTGGCGTCCTGGGCGGTGAGGATGTCCACGGGGTCGGTTGGACTGGGCCGGAGATCCGCCTGGTGCTTTCGCGACAGTCTCTCCCGGGCGGCTTTGCCAGCGGTCACCTGATCTTCGATGGTCGGCAACGAGTACGGCCAATCCGGCTGATTCATGGTGTATTCCTACCCCAGCCCACCCGGCGTCGATACGCGGGCTGGTACGTAGCGGAGCAGCTGGTCCGATGAGGCAGAATCGAGCCTCGTGATCGAATACCGCACCCCCGCCGAGATCGAGCAGATGCGTCCCGCCGGACGTTTCGTGGCCAGCGTGTTGGCCGCGTTGAAGGAGAAGGCGGCGGTCGGGGTGAACTTGCTGGAGCTGGACGAGTTGGCCCACCAGATGATCCGCGACGCGGGAGCCGAGTCCTGCTACATCGACTATCACCCGTCCTTCGGAGCAAGCCCGTTCGGCAAGGTGCTGTGCACCTCGGTCAACGACGCGGTGCTGCACGGACTGCCGTACGACTATGTGCTGGCCGACGGTGACCTGCTCAGCGTCGACTTCGCGGCCTCGTTGAACGGCTGGGTGTCTGACTCGGCCTTGTCTGTAGTGGTGGGCTCGCCTCGAGACGAGGATCTGAAGCTGATCGAGACCACCGAGGTGGCGCTCGCCGCCGGCATCGAGGCCGCACAGGTCGGCGCCAAGCTCGGCGACATCTCCTTCGCCATCGCCCGGGTCGCGACCAAGGCCGGCTACAAGATCAACACCGACTTCGGCGGGCACGGCGTGGGCCGGACCATGCACGGCGATCCACACGTGCCCAACAACGGCCGCCGCGGTCGTGGTCTGCCATTGAGAGCCGGCTTGGTGATCGCCATCGAGCCGTGGTTCCTGGGCTCGACCGACAAGATCTACACCGACGCCGACGGCTGGACCCTCCGCTCCCGCGACGGCTCCCGCGGCGCCCACTCCGAGCACACCATCGCCCTCACCCCCGACGGCCCCCTCGTCCTCACCGCCCGCCCCTAGCCCGACTTTTTGCACCACTATCCACATCTCACGTGGGTTTGCTCCTAAACCTGGCACAGTACGGCCAGTACCTCGGCGATGAACCGATCCGGCTCGTCGTTCAGCACGTCCGACCCGTAGCGCAGCACAGTCCAACCGTCCTGGATGAGAGCGTTCTGGCGATCGAGGTCGATGGCACGGCTCTCGGCCGAGGAGTGATAGCGGAAGCCGTCGAGCTCAATCACGATCTTCCTGTCCTTGAAGGCAATGTCGAGTTCCAGCCGACGTCCCGTTGCCAACCGGACCCAGCAGTTCACAGCGAAGCCGGTGATGCCGGCCTCCTTCAGCAGCTTCACACCCAGCCGTTCCAGGTTGCTATGAGCACTGTCCCCGGTCCGCTCGAGGAGGCGGCGCATGGCGGTCGTCCCCCAAGTGCCACGGTTGCGTCGGAAGGCAAGCTCGAGCTCTTCTTCAGTGACTGCCTTCGTCTGTTTGCTGCGGTCGATCAGCCGTACGCCATGACCGCGACGCCCACGTTCTAGGGTTACGGCCGCCCGCAGCGTCGCCAGCGGCTTCGACACTATTGGCACGCCCCGATAGGTCGTCACATCAGCCGGGTCGATCCACCGACGGAGCACCTGCACTCCATCCTGGATCGTCCGTCGCGTCGCGTTGGTGACCTGAAACTCCCAACGCTGCGGCGGATCCGCCTCCAGCTCCCACCACCAGGCTGCCCCGACACCGGTCAACACACCGTTGTCGAGCCACAAGGCGCACACGCGCATGCTCTGTTCAGGAGTCGGTGGGACGGTCGCCAACCGATAGACCCCCGGCAACGCCCGAATCCAGTCGCCCGACTCGACTCTGAACTCGATCTGGCGCAGGCTCATACCCAGCGTCAGTGCCTGAGATCGTGAGAGTGCTCCGGCCTGCTCGACGGCCAGACTTCGAAAACGCTTCGCATCCATACCCAGACGTAAAGGATGCGGGCGCGGTTTCGTACGGGGGCTTGGCAGATCTGTGGATTGTGGAGCAAAACCCACGTGAGCTGTGGATAACGGTGCAAAAGCCGGGTCGTCAGCGGTAGACGATCACTTTGTCGCCGACGCGGACCTGGTTGAAGAGGGACTGGATGCCGCCGAGGTTGCGTACGTTGACGCAGCCGTGGGAGGCGCCGTTGTAGCCGCGGGCAGCGAAGTCGGGCGAATAGTGCACCGCCTGGCCGCCGGAGAAGAACATCGCGTACGGCATCTTCGTGTGATAGATCGTCGACACGTGGTTGCGGGACTTCCAGCCGACCGAGAAGGAGCCCTCCCGGGTCGGCAATTCCGCCGAGCCGAACCGGACGTCCATCCGCATCTGCGGCTTGCCGTCGATCACCCAGACCAGCGAGTTGGAACTCTTGCTGATGCACATCGCGCGCCCGGTCATACAGCGCGAATCCAGCCCGGTCGCGGACGGTTTCGGCACCCTGTTGTGCTTCGCGTCGTCGGTCGGCGTCCGGGTCATTGCTCGCAGCCGGTCCAAGGTGCGTTGATCGACCTCGCCGGTGACCGGGATCTCCCGCTTGGCCTGGAATCCCTTCACCGAGGAAACCGTGACCGAGCCGTAGGACCCGGTGACATTGCCGGAGAACCAGCCGATCTGCTTCAGCCGAGCCTGCAGATCGCGTACGCGGTCACCGGAGCTGCCCTGCTTCATGATCGCCGGACCCGGCACCAGCCGATTGTGCATCTCGGCGTCGGAGGGCTTGCGGGTCATCGAGACGAGCTTGTTCCAGGTCTTCTTGTCCACCGCACCGGTGTCATCGAGCTTCCGCTTCTCCTGGAATCCCTTGACGCCCTTGACCGTAGCCGTGCCGTAATTGCCGGTGATCGAACCGGAGAACCAGTCGAGTTGCCGGAGCCGGTGCTGCAGCTCACGTACCTTGATCCCCTTGTCGCCCTTCTCCAGCATCGCGGGCACGACCGGCTTGGCGGGCTTCGGTTTGGTGGGAGGCTTGGTGGCCGTCGGCGCAGGCGCCGCAGTCGTCGGCTCTTGAGTCGGCGGCTCGGTCGACGGTGCGCTCACCGAGGGGACGGGAGCCGAGGTCACGGGCGTCTGGCTGTCCGGCGGTGGCACGACCTCGTTGGCCGGCACCTGACCGCAACTCGTCGCCACGATCGCAAGGGTGGTCAGGCCGAGCACGACGCCGAGCAACCGCCCGCGCCGCTCGCCTCGACCGGATCGACCGAACCGGCGGCCAGTTCCCGCTGTGCGCCGATTTTCCATGCCTCGTCCTTCAGTCCCACTGGTCACGAAGGTCACACGTTAACTGCTGAAAATGTCGCGATCCAGTTTCTTGGGGTAACGATCTCCGCACCTATCCTCCGCCGGGCGAGAAGCATCGCGGTGCTACGGACTTATCGGAGTGGGCGCTGGGTACGCCCTCAGCGCGGTCGGACGGTCCGGTTGAGCTTGTTCAGACCGTCACGGATCTTCGCCTGGTTCTCCGGCTTCTGCAGCTCACGAGCCGCAACCTGGATCACCTTGGCAGCGATCGCGGTCTTGATGACCTTCTTGGCCAGACCCATCAGTGATGCTCCTTGTCGTCCAGCATCCGCGGGTCAGATGCTGCGATGTCCACCGTAGAGGGCCCCGCCAAGTCCGGCTGAGGGGTGGACGATTCCGACGACCCGACGACCAGCCAAGTCGCTCGGGTCTCTGGTTGAGGCTCCATCTGCAGACAGAGCGACGACATGGAACCCGAGCGACAAGTTGTCGTCGCTCGCCGCTCGCGAGGGGCCCTAGGTAGCGACTTCTTGGGACCAGCCGATCAGCGCCGGCCGAGCGATTTGGCCAGCGCCTTCGCCTCACGGGCGGGACCACGCGAGGCGAACAGCTCGCCGGCTCGCAGCCGGGCGCTGGACAGCTCCTCCAACGCGTAGAGCAGCCGGGGACCGTATTCGGCCAGATCTTGCTCGGTACGCGGGCGCAACAGCTCCACGACCCGCTCGTTCAGTGCCCGAGCCGTCTTGCGGTCCCCCTGGCTCTTGGCCGCCTGCCAGGCCCGGTACGTCGTCGTGAGCTCGTCCTCGGCGGCCGGCTCCGGTTGATCCGACTCCGGTTGGACCAACTCCGGCTGCGTCGACTCAGGCTCGGCCGGCTCCGGCTCGGCCGACTCCGGCTCGGCCGACTCCGGCTCGACTGACTCGGCCTCGGCCGGCTCAGGCTGAGCCGACTCGGGTCCCACTGGCTCGGGCTCGACCGGCGGTAGCTCGACCGGCTCCAGTTCGTCCTCAACGACCTCGTTCGGCACCGTCTCGACGTGCTCAGCCGCCACCTGAGCGGCCTCGATCCGAGCGGCCTCTTCCCGGGCAGCCTCGGCCCGCTCAGCTTCGAGCCTTTCCTCCTCATGCCGCTTGCTCTCCCATGCCTCGGCCTTCGCGCGTTCCTCCGCCGCCCGGGCCTCGGCGCGCTGGGTCTCGGCGATGCGCTCCAGTTCGAGCTGGGCAGCTTCAGCCCGCTCCGCCGCTATCCGCTCGTCCTCAGCAACCCGCGCAGCCGCCTGCCGCGCAGCCTCAAGCTCAGCAGCCCTTCGTTCCGCAATCTCCTGGGCGGCAGCCTCCTGTTCAGCAGCTCGCTCGGCGGCCTCCAACTCGGCGAGCTCAGCCTGCAGCCGCTCCAGCTCGTACCGCTCTCGTGCGGCCGGGTCCGCGTCTCTCTCCGCGGCAGCCCGTTCCTCCGCCTCTCGCTGCTCGGCTGCCAGCCGTTCCGCCTCCAAGCGCTCCTGCTCGAGCCGGTGCGCCTCGATCCGTTCCTCACGACGGCGCTTCCGCTCGGCCCGTTCGGCTTCCTCCTCGGCCGCCCGTCGCTCGGCCTCAGCCTGCTCGGCCGCCCGTCGCTCCGCCTCAACCCGCTCGGCCGCCCGTCGCTCCGCCTCAGCCTGCTCAGCCGCCAACCGCTCGACTTCAGCCCGCTCGGCCGCCCTGCGCTCGGCAGCGAGACGTGCTTCCTCCCGTGTGTCGGCCGCCAACCGCTCGGCCTCAGCCCGCTCGGCGGCCAGCCGCTCCGCGACGTCGCGCCGCAGCTGCCCCTGGACCACAGCCACGTCCATCGAACCAGACTCGACGCCGGCGTACGCAGCGAAGTCCCCCAAAGACTCCCATCGGATCGGCGCCTGCCCTCGGGTCACACCACCAGCCAACTCCGTCGCTGCCTCCCGATCGCCGGCCGGGAGCGCGGCCAACTCCTGCGCCACCAGCTCGGCTTCGTCGTCGCGACCGTGCGCGCGCAGATCCCGTACCAGGTCAGCCAGCGACGCGGCCAGCTGCACCCGAGCTGACTCCTCCTGCGGAGCGACCGCACTGAGCAGCTCGACAAGCCGACGCCGGGTCAGGGTTCCCAGGTCGATCTCCCCGGTGCCGAGCAGCCGATCAGCCAGGTCGCGATACAGCCCATAGAGCGGCTCGGCCAATCGCTGCCGCAGCACCGGGCTCAGTCGCGCGGCCTGGACGAGCCTTCCGTCGACCTCGAGGTCATAGGTCTCGCGGGCCAACTGCGCATGGGTCAGCGCCTCCGAGCCCAGTCCTCCAGCCCAGCGCGCGTCGGAGACCAACCGGTCGGCATCCATCACCAGGTACGCCGCCGCAGAGTCCTCCCGCAGGCCGGACTCGGCCACCCGCGCCAGCACCGCGTCGGCGTACGCGTTCGCCTGGGCCGCGTCACCGACCTCCAAAGCGCCTCGCGCCGTACAGCACAGCGCCCAGACCACGGTCGACGGCGGCAGCGCCGCGACCAGAGGCAGCGACCCCAGTTGCTCACGCAACTCGGTCAGCGAGCCCACCGTCTCGGCCGCAGCCTCGACCATGCCCGCCGCAGACTGGATCACAGCCAGCTGGACCACCGCGGTGACATAGCGGCCCGCGTCGTCGACGGAGGTGTACGGACCGATCGGGCCATCCGCCGTCAGGAGCTGTGCCGCCAGCTTCACCGACTCCTGCGCGTCGGGGGCGGCAACCGTATAGGCGTGCCCCAGCAGCCGGTGCCGGGTCAACGCGACCAGCGCGTCGGCGAGCTCGGGCGTCCGCGAGGGGTCCGAACCCACCCAGCCGCGCAGCCGCTGCACCGCAGAGGTGAGCTGCTTCGCCGTCTGCGCGTGCGGATCCTGTGGCTGCTTAGGTCTGTTCTGCTTGTTCTGCTGCTGAGCCATCGTGCCTTCCGGTGCCGAGTGCACCTCCGATTCTCCCAGAAGCCACCGCTGGTACACCTGTCCTCATGTCCACCGTCGAGTTGAGCACGTTGAGACTGCCCACCGCCCAGGTCGGGATCGACCCGCTGCCGCCGCTGCGGGCCACCACCGATCTGCATCAGGAGGCCGCGCTGCAGAACCTTCCCGACGCTGGGGTGGACGAGGAGATGGCGGCCGGCCTGGCGTACGGGAAGGTCAGCTCGGTGTTGCCCTATCTGCCGCAGTCCGAGTACGGCCGCGAGTTGGCCGAGGTCGAGCATCCCGTCGCAGTGCTGGACAACGGGCGGCTTCGGGCAACGTTCCTGCTCGGCTGGGGCGGCCGGTTGTGGTCTCTGGTCGATGTGAAGACCGGCCGTGAGCTGCTGTATGCCAATGCCGCCCTGCAACCGGGCAACCTCGCGCTCCGCGACGCCTGGTTCGCCGGCGGTGTGGAATGGAACCTCGGCACCACCGGTCATCATCCGCTCACCTGCGAGCCGTTGCACGCGGCCACGATCAGCCTGCCGGACGGCACGCCTGGACTGCGCCTGTGGGAATACGAGCGAATGCGTGAGCTGGTTCTACAGCTCGATGCCTGGCTGCCGGCCGACCCCGACCGGCTCGCGGTCATGATCACCGTGAGCAATGTGAACGCCCACGACGTACCCGTCTACTGGTGGTCCAACATCGCCGTGCCGCAGCGCGACGGCTTTCGGGTGCTGACTCCGGCCACCTCGGCGTACCGGTTCGACTACAGCCGGACGCTGCGCCACATCCCGATGCCGAGCGTCTCCGGTGTCGATCACAGCTATCCCACGAACATCCCGCATGCCGTCGACTACTTCTTCGACCTCGAGCCGCGTGGGCGACCGTGGATCGCGGCCGTCGACGAGCACGGGTACGGGCTGCTGCAGACCTCCTCGGCCCGGTTGCGGGGACGCAAGCTCTTCGTCTGGGGCACCGGTGATGGCGGCCATCGCTGGCAGCACTGGCTGTCGCCGCGAGGCGGAGAGTATCTGGAGATCCAGGCCGGGCTCGCCCGCACCCAGCTGGAGCACCTGCCGCTGCCCGCCGGAGAGCGGTGGTCCTGGCTGGAGACGTACGGGCCGGTCACGATCTCCGATGCTCAGGCCGGGTGGGCCGAGGCGACCTCCGCCGGCTCAGCTCAGGTCCTGGCCGAGGACGGGTGGTTCGCGACGCAGTACGCGCTCGGGCTGGCCGGCGCCGATCGCCCCATCGAGCATCGGCTGCACCGAGGATCAGGCTGGGGGGCCCTGGAAGTACGTCGGCGCCGATCGGCCGGGGAACCGTCGCCGTCCCTGCCGGGAACCCCTTTCCTGGACGAAGATCTGGGTCCTGATCAAGAGCCGTGGCTGGCGATCCTCGACGGTGAGCAGCCCGCGTGGGATGGGTCGGCCCCGACGAGTTGCCAGACGGCACCGGGCTGGCGAGCGTTGCTGGAGCGCCGCGCCGGTGCGTACGCCGCCTATCAGCGGGGCGTAGCGCGGTGGCTGGCCGGTGATCGGCTGGGCGCGGTGGATGCCTGGGACGAGTCGTTGCGGTCTCAGCCGTCGGCGGTGGCCTGGCGCAATATTGCGGTCGCCTACGCCGACGACGATCATCAGCGGGCGCTGTCAGCCTACCGGGAGGCACGGACGCTGGCGCCAACCTGGTCGGCGCTGGTCATCGAGCAGCTACAGCTGCTGATCGCGATCGGGCACCATCACGCCGTGCTGGCCGAGGTCGACCTGCTTCCCGAACAGCTACGACGAGAGCCTCGAATCGCCTTGTGCGAAGCCCAATCGGCGGTCGCGGTAGGCGACTCCGAGCGCGCCGGAGCCATCCTCGAGCCGGGTCTGGAGATCCCACAACTACGCGAAGGGGCGGAGTCGCTCGGCCGACTCTGGATCGACTATCAAGCGCTGATCGTCGGTCGAGAAGCTGCCGAGACGGCCGAACTGCCGCCCGCGTACGACTTCCGGATGCGCCCCTGACTCACTGCTCACCAGCGTCTGCGCCAGGCCCGGCCGGTCAGCGGGTCAGCACCGCGGCGACCTCCGGGATCGCCTCGACATAGCCGGCGACGAGTTGGTCGGCCACCCGGACGCTGTCGACCAGCGGATGCAGCGCGAACGCGTGCACGGCCTCGGCCTTCGATCCGCTGAGCGCCGCGGAGATGATGTGCCGCTCCACGTCCTTGACCTGTGCCATCAGCCCGAGCTGGTGCAGGTCGGGCTGAGGGGTGCTCAGTGGGTGCACCCCGTTGGCATCAACGACGGCCGGCACCTCGACCACCGCGTCCGGCGGCAGCCCGGTCAAGGTAGCGCCGTTGCGTACGTTGAGGATCATGGTGGCGCGCTCGTTGCGGCTGATCGCCGCCATCACCGCGAGGGCAACCCCTGCGTACCCCTGCTGCGACGGGTCGGTCTCGATGTCCCGTTCAGCCACCGGGTGGTCCTGGGTGCCGCCCCGCGCCTCGGCCATGTAGGAAGCGCTGCGCCGGGCAACGGTCCGCCGCCACAGCTCCGCAGCGTCAGCACCCGCCACCGCGGCTTGGGCGTAGAACTCCTGCTGGGTACGGGCCAGGAAGTCCCCACGCGTCGTACCGGCCGCCAGGATCCCGCGGACCGCATCACGGTGGAAGTAGTAGTAATAGAGGTATTCGTTCGGCAGCGCGCCGAGCGACCGGACCCAGTCGAGCCCGAAGACCTGGCCCTCCTCCAGCTCGCTCAGCAGTGTGTCGTCGGCCAACAGGTCGGGCAGCACGTCGCGGCCCTGGTAGAGCAACCGGCGGAGCCAGCCGAGATGGTTGAGCCCCACATAGTCCAGTTGGACTCGGGTGGCGTCCAAGCCCAGCAGCTCGGCGACCCGTCGGCCCAGACCCGACGGCGTATCGCAGATGCCCAGCACCCGATCCCCGAGCACGGTCTGCATCGCCTCGGTGATGATCCCTGCCGGGTTCGTGAAGTTCATGACGTACGCCCGCGGTGCGAGCTCGGCGATCAGCCGAGCGATCTGCACCATCACCGGCACGGTACGCAATGCGTACGCGAGCCCTCCCGGACCGGTTGTCTCCTGACCGAGCAGGTTCAGGTCCAAGGCCACGTGCTCGTCGCAGCGCCGACCCTCCAGCCCGCCGACCCGTAACGCAGCGAAGATGAAGTCGCTGCCAGTGATCGCCTCCGCCAGATTCCTGGTGGGCTTGAGCTTCGGGGCATCGGCGAACGGCTCGGCCAGCTGGCTCAAGATCATCAACATGACCTGCAGCCGCTGCTCGTCGACGTCGTAGAGTGTGACCTCGGTGATGCGCGGACTGCCGGAGTCGCGCAGCAAAGCCTGGTAGACGTACGGCGTACGGAATCCGCCTCCGCCGAGGATGCAGAGCTTCACCTGATCACGGCCTCCGTCACCGCGCCACCGTATGCCGCGGGTTCCCGCCGGAGCAATCACGGCTGGCGTGGGGCAAGATTCTCCTTCTCCGGCAGTGCGAGTCTCAGAGAGGCACCGACATGACTGTGTCTGATGGTCGCACCTCGTGACCAGCCGGCTCGATGCGCCGGCAGCCGGCGCCGACCTGCTGTTCGCCGGTGACATCTACTGCGATCTCGTCTTTGCGGGCGTGGAGGCACCCGAGGTCGGCGCGGAGGTGTTCGCCTCCGGCTTCGCGCTCAGCCCCGGTGGCGTCGCCAATCGGGCGGTTGCCGCGGCACGCGCTGGGGCCTCGGCGCTGGTGCTCTCCTGGCTCGGCGACGACCCGCTGGGTCGCGAGCTGCGGGTCCTGCTGGAGGCGGAGCCACGCCTGAACACCTCGTGGGTCGAACAACGGCCCGGGTGGCAAACCCCGGTAAGCGTGTCATTGACGTCGGCCCACAACCGGAGCTTCATCACCTATGCCCGAGACCTGGCGCCACTGGAGTTGCCAACCGATCCGGGCCCGATCGGCGCCGTCCACGTCAGCGTCGCCGAGGAACTGCCGAGGTGGGTGGCCGAGCTCCGGGAGGCGGGCACGATCGTGGTCGGCGGGGTCGGATGGGACTCGACCGGGGTCTGGTGCTCCAGCGTGCTGGACCGGCTCAGCCAGGTAGACGTGTTCGTACCCAATGACGCCGAGGCCATGCGCTACACGAGGACATCATCGGCACGGGACGCCGCCGAACGGCTCGCCGAGTACGTGCCGCTGGCCGTCGTCACCCGCGGTAGCGGCGGGGTGGTCGCGGTCGACTCGTCGACCGAACTGGTCGTGGACCTGCCGGCCGTACCTGTCGAAGTCATCGATCCGACCGGCGCCGGCGACGTCTTCGTCGCGACCTTCATGGCAGCACGGGTGCATGAGAACTGGGATCTGGCCACCCAGCTGCGTTTTGCCGGGCTGAACGCCTCACTGTCGGTGACGGGGCTGGGCGGCGCCGTCAGCGCTCCCAGCCGAGTGGACCTGCTCACCTTCGTCGCCGACCGCAGGCCCGACGGCGACTGGTCCTTCCTCGGCGGCTGACGTCATCGAAATGAGCAGCACTCGATCAGGTCACACACCACTGGCGCTGGCCAGGCGGCCGGTTCCGTGCGCTCAGCTATGCGCCCGATCTCGTCAAGGACCCTCTGCCCGTGTCGACCGCCAGGGACCAACCGTGAATCACCGGCGCCCCCGGTGGGCTGTCCTCGCAGCCATGCTCGTCCTGGGTTCTCTCGCCGCTTGCTCGAGTCCGACGACACCGATGCCGGATGAGACCTTCGCACCCGACCCGCAGGCCCGTACGCACTGGGAGTTGCGACACCGGATCGTCGAGACACCGGGGATCGAGGTCACCAGTCAATGGATCGACGACGAGACGGAGGGCACTGGTGTCGCCCTGGTGAGCGCCACCACTCAGCGGCGCGAGGAGTGCTTCGTTTCGGTTGGCGAACCAGGCGCAGACGGCCCGGAGAACATGGTCGGCGAGAAGATCGAGACGACCTTCGACGGATATCCCGCGGTACGCAACGGCGCGGGCGCCGAGGGCGACTATCTGATGTGGCAGCTGACTGACAAGTCCTGGGTCCGAGTCAGCTGCTCCGACGAAGGAACACCGAAGTCGATCGACCGGGTGGCCGCCGCTGTGGAGTTCACCCCTACGACCATCCGCGTGCCGGTCGATCTCGAACTCCCAGCTGGCACGCGGCCCTCGAGCATCAGCGTCGACCTGGCAAAACCAGCTGCCCGACTCCATCTTGATGCCCCGCGCACCAGTGATCGCGGCGACCTCACGATCTGGATGCCGGGCGAAGACCAGACCGAGCAACCTCCTGGGAAACCGACCACCAGCGCCGGACGGCCGGGCGTCATCAACGACAGCAAGATCAGCCCGGCGATCTGGCTACACGAGCAGGGCAACTGGATCTACGTCGGCGCCTCGACCAGCGACACCGGGCCCTACCCGGACCGTTCCTCAGAGATGCCCACCGTCCGGACGCTCGCCGAGTCACTCACCTTCGCCCGCAAGCTGTCCGACCCGACCACCTGGTTCTCGGCCGAGGACGTCTTCGGCTGACGGTCAGCGGATTCCGTGCTGATGCAGGAATTCGACGCTGCCCCGGACCGCTTCCAGCATGTCGCCGGGCACGTAGTCGAACTCGATCACGGCGAACTCGGTGGACGGCGCGGCAGCCAGGAAGTCGAGCAGCGGCAGCTCACCTTGACCGGCCGACCGCTGGTCCAGGGTCGATTTGTCATACGCGGGCGCACCGACGACGAACGGGTTCTCGCCGACCACGCCGTCCTTCACGTGCAGCGCCTTGACCTTGTCACCGAGGCGACCGAGCAGTGCGAGGACGTCGATCTTGGCGGTGGCGGCCCAGAACAGGTCGACCTCGAGCATGATCTCCTCGTCGAGCAACGAGGCGAAGTAGTCGTAGCCGTTCACACCGTCGATGTCGGCGGCGAACTCCTGTGCATGGTTGTGATAGCCGACCTTCAGCCCGTGCTCGGCGGCTTCCTTGGCTGCCGCATTGAGCCGGTTGGCCGTCTCCTCGATCGCCTCCCGGGTGAGCCAGCGCTCCAAGGCGACGAATGGGTCGATCACATACTCCAGACCCAAGGTCTTCGCCGCAGCGAAGACGTCCGCGTGGGTAGGTGCCGGCACCATCCCATCGGGGGAACGGACCTCATCGGAGAGCAGCGGTGCGTGACCGGTCTTGGCCTGCAGCCCGTGCTTGGCGAACGCCTCGGCAAGCTGCTCGGCTCGGTCCACGAAGGCGAACGCCTCCACCTGCCGGATGCCCATGGCCGCGAGCTGGGCCAGGGTGCCGTCCACGTCGGACTCGAGCAGGTTGTTGACCGTGTAAAGCTGAATCGAGAGCTGCGGTTGGGCCATTGCGGAGTGACGCCTTTCGATGGGTTGAGGGCTTCCTAGCACGCTACCAGCGAAGCCGACAGATGTGTCGGGTTTGTGTGCGGGGTCTCAGCCCACCTGATCGAGGAACTCGAGTATGCGCACATTGAGCAGCGCGGCAGCCTCCGCGTCGTACGACGGCAGCGAGCGATCCTCGAACAGATGCCCGTCACCGGGGTAGAGAAAGAGCTCGGCGTCCGGCACCGTTGCCACGATCTCTCGGGCAGCGTCGAGGTCGCCCTCGCCGGCGAAGAACGCGTCGGCCTCCATCCCATGGATCTGCACCGGCACACCATCCGGCCACGGCCCGAATGCCCACTCGCCGGTGAGGGGTATGCAGCACTCCAGCAGCACCGCTGCCGCAGCACCAGGACGCGTCTGGGCCAGTCGCTGCGCCTGCATGCCGCCGGCGGAGATGCCGCAGTAGACCAAGCGGGCCGACAGCCCGGCGACTGCGGCATCGGCCAGCGCATCCTGGTCCGGTCCATCGGGCCCGTGCGCGAACGCCGCACCCGCCTCGATGGTGTCGAACACGCGCCCGCCGTACAGATCTGGCGTGTGGACGACGTGACCCGCCGTACGCCAGTCCTCGGCCAGCGCTCGCACACCAGAAGTGAGCCCGCAGACGTGATGGAACAAGACGATCTCTGCCATCGGGCCCTGCCCTTCGGTTGACTGTGCGGAACAGGTCCGACTCTAGGCGCGTGCACTGACAACAGTGGTGTGCGTCAGGAAGGTGGCGGGGTCCGCTGACAATGAGGGCCTGACGTATGTCCTTCCTTGTGGTGAGGCACACCGGTCTGCTGACAGAAACGTGCTCCGACCAGTCCGCTGACACCCACCTCACACCAGTCAGGTCACGAGCCGGGGCTGATAAATCACGTCGTAGGCGGTGAAACACGGGCAGCAGGTCCTCGGCTGCGTCGAAGCAGCCAGATTAGTCGCCACTCGATGAAGCCGGAGTTGCACTTCCACCATCGAGTGGCGAGTATCGGCTGTTTCACCTGCAGCAGACCGGAGTCGCCGCCGATACCGGCCCCGAAGCGGACCGGCCCGGATGGGTGTGCTGGGTCGGATCGAGCAGCCGGGCGATCTGAGCGCGAGTCAGATGCGTGGCCACGGCGGGATCATCGGCGAGCGCATCGGCGATGCTGGTTCATGACGGGCGGCGACCGTGCAGATACAGCCGACGGGTCGGCGCCTCGTGCGGCAGCGGACTGCGGATGTACCACTCGATGTCCACCAGCCCGGCTGCCTCGGCAGCCGCGATGATCACCTCCGGATCGTGCAGCACGAAGCCGAGCTCGGTCGGCTCGCCGAACAGCTCACCCGGGTGCAACACCTCGTCGCCCACATGGCTGGCCAGTGCGAGATAGCCTCCTCGGCACAGCACCTTTGCCAAGGAGACCACAGCCTTCGAGATCTCGGACTGCGCCAACTGCACGAAGACATACCAGCCGGTCACCAGACCCCAACCCGGATCACGCGGATCGCTCCCTCGCGGCATCGGCGGCACCATGAACGTGCCCTGGACGAAGGGAACATCCGGATGCAACTCGCGGGCCTGCTCGAGCATCCCCGCGGACAGATCTAGACCGGTCACCTCCATGTCCAGCTCGGCCAGATAGCCCGCCACCTGGCCCGGACCACATCCCACGTCAAGCCCCTGACCAGGGGCGTTGCCGGCCAGCTCGGCCAGCAGCCAGCGGTCGAAGGGCTTGCCTGACAGGTCGTCGCCGAGCTCGATCGCGTACGCCTCAGCCAGCCGGTCGTACTCGGCGGCAACCGTACGATCTCGCGCCAGCGGTCCAGCAGCAAGCAGACCCTCTCGATCGACGACCGTCGCCGGCGCAGCCGCCTCCGCGACCTGCGCCGCGCCGAGCAGATGGATCCATCGGCGGTCGTGCTGCCCGGCCTGTCGCTCCAGCTCATGCACCAAGGGCGGATCCATGGCCGCCAGCGCGCGCAACGAGCCCTCGACCGCTTCCCGATCGGCAAAGGGATGGAGTCGCTCGGTACGCGGCCGCAACTCGCCGGCAGTCTGCGCGCCGCGCAGCATCAAGACCGAGACCAAGGCCGCTGCCGGCGCGTCGAGTCCAAGCTGCTCCTCCAAGCGTTGGTGATATTTGACGACTCGCAACCCGGTCGGCTTCACGAACCGGACCAGCTCGCGATCCCGCAGCCGGTTGAGTGCATCCAGGATCGTGGCCTCGTCGTAGGCCACTACCGGATCGCGGCTGGTGGACTGATTGCAGGCCGTCCGCAAGCCGTTCAGCGAGAGGGGATACGAGTCCGGCACCGTCCGCTGCTTCTCCAGCAGCGCACCGAGCACTCGCTGTTCGACCGGATCCAGCACGGGAAGATCGGGCACGGGCCCAGCCTGCCATGAATGACGGCGACCGACCCAGGGGCCGAACTCAGGATGCTTCGGCCGCCGGCTTCTCCAGCGCCGTTCGCAGGTCAGCGACGCTCGATCCGCACTCAGCGAGCGCGGATCGAAGGACCGACTCGGCCGGCGAGCCCGTCGAACGCAGCACACCCAGGAGCAACATCGCGCTGTCGATCCGGTTCACGTGCAGCCGGATGGCCTCCCGCAGCGCCAACTCGAGCACCTTCTTCGCATCTGGGGAGAAGGGGAGGTGTCCGGATCGCCGACGTCCGCCGGCCTGGTCCAACGCTCCTTCGCCGAACACCGCATCCGCGCGTGCCCGGACGGCGTCGAGATCGATCCCGACCGATGCCAACGCTCCGGCATCGAGCCCGCCTTGCGCCACCTCGTTGCGCAGCCGTTCCGCGAACGCGGCAACGGCGATCCCGACCGACTCCAAGCCATTCCGGGCCGGTCCCCTGCTCTCCACCAGGCAGAGCAGCACATGCCGGGCGTCGACCGACCGTGCGCCCACCTCGCGGGCCACCTCTTGTGCCAGCACCACCACATCCCGCGCCTCGCGGGTGAACCTCTCGAACATCAGATCCTCCTGCCGTACTTCTTGTGCACCGCTTGCTTGGTCACACCGAGCGCATCGGCAACCTCCTGCCAGGACCAGCCGAGCCCCCGGGCCCGCTCCACCTGCAGGTACTCCAGCCGGTCGGCCAGCTCCCGCACCGCGCGGACCGCGCGGAGTCCCTCGTGCGGGTCGTCTCCCGCCGCCAACAGCCACGTGTCAGACATGTCGTCAACCTACGTTGACGGGCTCCGAAAGTCAACTCAGGTTGACGTCAAGTTCGGGTGCCCACCCGACAGACAGGCGGATCAAGGGACCGACGTACGTCGACAGGTGCGTAGATGTAGCTTCGCGGCCGGCGAAACCACATCCACGCACCACTCGATGGGTCTTGGGGATCTATCAGGGGCTCCAGCAGGACTAACCTTCGAGGTACCGACGCGCATGCGGCATAGGGGCATTGAGACGGTGCACGACCTTGATCTCGGAGGCAGTCAGATGACGACGAGCAGCACACCAGACCTGATGCCGGCAGCCTTCCTCGGGCACGGCAATCCGATGAACGCCCTGGCCGACAACCGCTACACCCGCGCCTGGCATGCGCTCGGCCGAGCAGTCCCCCGACCGCGGGCGATCCTGGTGATCTCTGCGCACTGGTACATCAACGCCACGGCCGTCACCGCGATGCCCAGGCCCCGCACCATCCATGACTTCTACGGCTTCCCGCAGCCGCTGTTCGACGTGCAGTACCCGGCGCCAGGTATGCCCTCCTTGGTCGAGGAGATCAGTGACGCAGTTCATCCGACCTGGCTCGGCGCCGACGTCGACTCCTGGGGCATCGATCACGGCACCTGGTCGGTGCTCATGCACGCCTTTCCAGACGCAGACATCCCGGTCATGCAGCTGAGCATCAACGCCGATAAGCCGCTCGACTACCACCTGGACCTGGGCGCGCGGCTGGCGTCGCTACGGGAGCGCGGCGTGCTGATCATCGGCAGCGGCAACGTCGTGCACAACCTTCGCGGAATGACCGCGAGCATGCCCGACGGCGGCTTCGGCTGGGCCCAGCGGTTCAACGAGCAGGTCAAGTCGGTGATGGCCGACCAGCCGACCGAGACCGCAGCGCTGGACGCACATCGCGATTTCCGGAGTGCGGTGCCGACGCCCGATCACTACATCCCGTTGCTCTATCTGGCTGGTCTGGCCGGAGCAGCGGGACGCGGCACGGACGTATTGGTGGACGGCTACGCGTACGGGTCCTTGTCGATGACCGCCTACACCCTCGATCTCAGCTGTCCAGGCGCCGATACGGGAGCGGGATCAGCCGCCGCCCTGCCAGTCGGGGTACCCCCGGATGGGACGAACATCTGACCACTGACCGTCGGGAATTCGCCCCAAACCAGCCCGACATCCGAAGCAGAGTCAGCGACCGGCGTACAGGTCACAGACCATGCGTCGCAGCGCCGCGGCGCCGGCAGGTGGTGCGTCCCGCCACCAGGCCAGCCAGACGACGATCGGCGGGGCATCGATGATCGGCCGATAGCGCACGCCCGGCCGCGGGAACTGGTCGGCCGTCGCCTGCGAGGTCACGCCGATCACCTCCCCGGCCGCGATCAGGGTCAGCCATTCCTCGATGCCGTGGATCTCACGGAACTCGGTCGGCTGCGCGCCCTCCGGCCACAGCCCACCGGAGGTCGACGAGGTAACCCGGTCGATGGCGATCGGTCGGGTCGCCAGTTCGGCCAACGACAGCCGTCGACGCCGAGCAAAGGGGTCATCGGCAGCGACCGCGACGACCCGGTCTTCCATCCCGACGGACGAGGTCTCGAACCGGTGATCGTCGAGCGGTCGTCGGACGACTGCGATGTCAACCTCACCCTCCACCAGGCCCGCCGTCGACGTGCCGGATTGGACGAAGACCAGGCTCCCGCTCGGATGCTCGGTTTGCCAGCGTCGCTGCAGCGGCGTCGTCAGCCGACCGAGCACGGACCAGGAGAACCCGATCCGCAGCTCCGCCACCGACGAGTCACCCAGCCCTTCGATGACGGCGATCTCGGCCAGCACCCGGTGCGCATGCTCGCTCACCCTGCGTCCGACGGCGGTCGGCATCGCCCCCCGACTGGTACGCAGCAGCAGCCGGCAGCCCAGCGAGCGCTCCAGGTCGGCGACCGCGCGGGACACCGAGGCTTGCGAGGTGCGCAAGGCGATCGCCGCGTCGGTGAAGGTGCCCTGGTCGACGACGGCAGCCAAGGCGCGGAGTTGGCGGAGGTCGACAGACATACGCCTACCGTATGACAGATACACCGGTTGCATTTCGCGTATCCGTCGTCCTTGTCGCACAGTGACGATGTGAGCAGCACCAGCCCCGACCTTGAGGTGGCCTCGGACAACCGGACCAAGGAGGCCACCGCCACGACAAGCCGTCCGAGCAGCGGCCCGGACCGTCCCGGCGCCAAGCTCCGCGGGATCCTTGCGATCCTGACCAGCGCAACCAGTGCGCAGACCGGTGCCGCCATCGGCGCCCACGCCTTCCCTGCCATGGGACCGATCGGTGTCGTCGCCGTACGCCAAGTCGTCGCAGCGGCCGTTCTGCTGCCGGCCGCCCGGCCCAAGCTGCACCGACTCGGCTGGCAGCAGTGGTGGCCGTGCCTGGTGCTGGGTGGGGTGTTCCTCACCATGAACCTCGCCGTCTACTCCGCGATCGACCGGATCGGGCTCGGCCTCGCGGTGACCTTGGAGTTCCTCGGTCCGTTGACGATCGCCTTGCTGAGCTCCCGCGGTGTTCGAGAGATCGGTCTCGCCGCGCTGGCCGGCATCGGGGTCTACGTCTTGATCCTGCCGGGCCCGGCCAGCGACCTGATCGGGATCGGTCTCGGTCTGCTCGGCGGCGCCGGGTGGGCCGCCTACATTCTCACGAACTCCCTGGCCGGCCGTCGGTTGAGCGGGCTACAGGCGCCGGCGGTCGGCAGCCTGATCTCGGCCACCATGGCGATACCGATACTGGTCTGGCTGGCCGTCGACGGTCGGCTCTGGGGCCAGCCGCTGCTGCTGGCGGCCACGGCCGGCGTGTTGTCGTCAGCCATCCCGTACGCGGCCGATCTGACCGCCCTGCGCTACGTGCCCAAGCGCTTCTTCGCCGTTTTCACGAGCGTGCACCCCGTGATCGCGGCCCTCGCCGGAGTGGTCGTGCTGGGCCAACTGCTGTCGGTCCACGAGTGGCTCGGAATCGCGATCGTGGTGATCGCCAATGTGCTCGCGACACTGCGTACCCGCTGAAGGGCCGAACTTTTATCGAGCTTGCCTCACCACGTGTCGGTAGCTCGACAGAACCCTGTGGATGGGCGCGCGGAGGGCGAGAGCAGGGTGGAAGGGCCGAGGGCGAGCGGGCAGGAGGTCAGCCCAGCGAGCTGAGATCGTCGGGCACATCGACGGCGAACTGCTGCAGGATCTCCAGCGGCACCACCTCCAGAACCCGCCGATTGGTCGCGGCGAGCACCACCGGCGCCGCGCGCCCGGCGCTGTAGGACTGCAGCCAGCGCTCCAGCATCACGCACCAACGCTCCCCGGGCTGCAGCCCCGGAAAGCCGTACGCAGGCATCGCACTGCTCAAGTCGTTGCCGACGGAGCGCTGGTGGGCCAAGAAATCGGTGGTGACGACGACGCAGATCAGATGCCGTGCCTCGGCGGGACCGCAGGTGCAATGGCCATCGCGATAGAAACCGGTGACCGGGTCGATGCCGCACAGCTCCAGTGGGCCACCCAACACGTTCAGCTCGGGCTCCACCGGTCGGCCCTCAGTCGAGCTCGACGACCGACAGGTCGACCAGGATCTCGGTGGCTAGCTCTTCCAGTGCCTCGCGTACCCCGTCCAACGAGACGTCATTGGCCACGGTGACGACCGCGGTGGCCTCGAACAGCAGACCACCGGCCATCGGCGCCTCCCTGGTCGAGGTCTGCAGGTCGGCGACCCCGAGGCCGTGCTCGGCGAGGATGCCGGAGACGGCCGCGACGATGCCGGGCCGATCATTGCCGAGCAGTTCGAGCCGCACCTGTCGCGACGGCGCCGACGCCGGCTGCTGAGCCGAATCCGAGCCGGCGGAGCGTACCGAGATGTCCAGCAGTCCATCGAGTGGGGTCAGGGCAGCGGTCAACTCGTCGGCTCGACGGTCCGGGACCGTCACCACGACGACGCCCGCGAAGGTCCCGGCCAGCTCCGCCAAATGGCTGCGCTCCCAGTTGCCACCGTGGCTGGACACGACGTCAGCAAGCGTCTTCACCAGGCCAACGCGATCCTCACCGACGACGGTGAGCACAAGGGTGGTCACCCTCGTGATGCTAGCCAGTCGCACCTCGAACGGCTGCACGACCCCACACCTTCCGCGCTGCTCGAGCCCCCTGGCTGGCCGGCCGCGATCTCAGTTCGTGGTCGTCATCGGCCGAGCAGGCATGCCTCCTGCTCATCGAACTCGGCGTGGGTGAGCACGCCCTGCTGCGGCAGCTCACCGAGCCGGGCCAGCTGCGCGAACTGCACGCTCACGTCGACCGGGGGCGGCTGGCTGAGCAGGGGTGGCCGGGCGAGCGGGCGAGGCGGCATCGACCGATGACGAGGCGCTGGCGGTTCGAGCGGCAGCCTGGTCTTGGGCAGCCCACCGTTGCTGTTGCCGACGTTGTGCGCGGCCTCGCACCGAACTTGCGACGGCGACCTTGGCAGCGCCTTCGATAGGCCCGTCGTCTCCCCTGATCGTGGCGTGTGATCGTGGGTCGAGCAGGGGAGTCGATGCCGATCAGTGCTCAGTCGCGTCCAAGGCGGCGACGATGTCAGTCGGGTCCAGGTCTGTGTCATCGAGCAGCTCCGAGGAGGCCTCGATCCATGCCCACAGTCCTCAGGCACGACCGATGCCGCCACGTCGATTCGCCGCGGCGTTCCGCCATCGTCGGTCACGAACTCGCGAACTCGGCGTGCTGACCGTGCCAGGCGGCGACCGGCGAGCGCTCCGCCAGTATGCCTGAAATCCCTCAGCGCACTACCCTGAGCCCCGTGGGGGATGACCTACGAGCCAGAGTGCCGAGTCGCCGTGCCACCCTGGCCGACGTCGCGACTCTCGCCGGTGTGTCTGCGGCCACCGCGTCACGCTCGCTCCGCGGCGTGTCGAAGGTCTCCGGTGACACTCGACAGCGGGTGCTGGATGCCGCCCGCGAACTCTCGTACGTGACGACGCTGGAAGCCGCGGGACGACGCACTGTCGGCGTCATCGTGCCCTTCATCACCCGCTGGTTCTTCAGCGTCGCGACAGCCAGCGCCATCGACCAGTTGCGCGCACACGGGTACGACGTTCTGCTCTACCACCTCGGCAGTCCGGACGCACGCGATGCCTTCTTCGGGCGAATGCCGCTCTCCGGACGCGTTGATGGAATCTTGTCACTGTCCATGCCGTTAACGGAGGACCACACCCTGGCGCTGCGTGCGTTGGGTCTTCCGCTGGTCAGCCTCGGATCGAGCATCCCCGGGTCACCGTCGGTGAGCATCGACGAGGGCAGGGCTGCGCGGTCTGCGGTAAGCCATCTTCTCAACCTGGGCCATAGGCGCATCGGGTTCATCGCCGGGGAGCCGGACGACCCGCGGTTTGACTTCACTCCTTCCCCGGGCCGGCAACATGGCTACCAGGAGGCGCTCCAAACCGCGGACATCGATGCCGACGACCAACTCATCGTCCGTGGTCAGCCCGGAATCCGCGGGGGAGTCTCCGCCATGGCCGAGTTGCTGAGTCGGCCACAGATGCCCACTGCGGTGTTCGCCGAGTTCGACGAACTCGCGATCGGCGCCATCATCGCCCTGAGACGGGCCGGTCTCCGGGTGCCGCAGGACATCTCAGTGATCAGCATCGACAACCACGAGATGGCCGAGTTCGCCGACCTCACCACGATCTCGCAGGATGTGAGCGAGCAGGGGCGAGTGGCTGCTCAGCTGCTTCTCCAACTGCTCGGGGTCGAGCCTGGTGTACCAGGCGGTCAGCCGTTGCTGCTCCCCACCAGTCTGATCCTGCGCGGCACGACGGCACCACCACGCTCAACCTGGTCTGAAGTCTCTCCGTAGGTCGGCGCGATCACCGGCCGATCCCCTCGCCAAGCCGATCCAGGGGTGCTTCGCACATCACACCACCAGCGGTCCACCGCACGGTGCCGGTGCCGGTGGCCAGATCGGCGCGCAGTTCGGCCACCGCGTCGCTCGTCCGCCACGCGGCCAAAAGCAGGCGCCCGCCTCCCGACACCGAGAACTGACCATCGAAGGCAGGATGAGTGTTGCGGAAGCGGATCAGGTGCACCAGCGCCTGGACCACTGGCCGCTGCAGTTCATCCTCGATATCAGCCGAGGCGTAGTAGTGCCGGTTGATATCCCGACCGACTCCGGTCCGCTCGAGCAGTGCAACATCGTTGCGACCAGCGAACAGGCCGACGTAGTAGATCTGCGGAACGCCTGGCGTCCAGAACTGGAGCGCCCGCGCCAGGAGATAGCGGTCGTCGTCAGCTCCGAGCGCGTCGTAGAAGGTGCAGTTGACCTGATAGAGATCGACGTTGGCGGCGGCGGACCCGGTCGCCTGCCGGGACGTACCACCTGAGTTGTCGTGCATGGTCTCGACCAGTTGGTCGATCTGCGCGGGAGTGAGAAGCCCGAGCCTGGATCGGTCCGCTGCGTCGGCGCCGACATCAATGACCCCTATCCCGTCATGAGTGTCGAGCACGGTCACCGCATTGAGCGGCCGAATCGCCATCCACGCAAGCAAAGGGTCGGCATCGGCAGCGGTGAGGGCGTGGAGGATCAGTGGCGGCAACGCGAAGTCGTAGACGCGGTCGACCTGCTTGGCGATCTCGACCTGCTGCTGATAGTAGGAGTGAACCTCGACCAGGACCTCCAACTCACGTTCGCGACACCACTGCGTGATCTCGCCGATGAACTCGAAGGTCTCGGGCGTCATGAACGAGGTCGACCCCGGCGTCTTCAGCGCATAGCCGACAGCGTCCAATCGGACCCGACGTACGCCGGCACCTTCCAGTCGGTCAAGCACCTTCTGCAGGTAGTCGCAGGTGATCGGCTCACGAACATCGATATCGATCTGATTGGCGGTGAACGTGGTCCAGACGAGGCGCTTGGTGCCATCGGCGAGGGTGTACGGACTGAACGGGAGACCGGGTCGCGGGCGGTAGAGACGCATCAAGGTCTCCTCCGTCGCACCGTTGGGAAACACACCGTCATAGGTCAAGAACATGCGTGCGAAGTCCGACGAACTGCCGTGCGCCAGCCAGTCGAGGAACGGTGGCGATGCAGCCGACACGTGATTGACGATCAGGTCGACCATGACCTCGTGTCCGTCTGCGATCGCGGCGATGTCGTGCCAGGTGCCGAGCCGGGGATCGACCTCACTGTGGTCGACAGGATCGAATCCTGCATCAGCCCCGTCGAAGGGCGGGAAGAACGGCAGCAGGTGCACGCCACTAAACAGACCTGCCAGCGGTCCGTCCAGTATCGCCTTCAGCCCTGGGAGACTCCCACCGAGCCGGTTGGCATAGGCAATCAACTCCATCTGATTCGACACGGCAGTCCCCTCGAACTCGGTCAATGCGGGTTACCCTCGGCTGTGATGACACAAGGGTCCAGCGGAGGGAAAGATTTTCATCGTGAGTCTGGCATCGGGTCCCGTGAGTTGACAAGATCGTGGCGCCGTCAGACCCGAACTTCCTTTACGATCAGGATCGATCTCTGTCGCCGACCCCCGACACCGGCCGATGCAAGAGACTTCTTCACCCCGATCAGATCTACAGAACGAGCGCTCGAACACTCACGGAGGACACCGTTTCAGAGTCGGCAACGGCTGCGCGAGGCGACCGCTTCGATCCGAGTATCCTGGCTCGAACGCACTTCACCACTGGACGCACTGGATCAACGGCCCAGTGCTCTGGTGTTCCACGACGGTGAGCACAACCGGTCCTTCCGGCACGACTCCGAAGGAACGCTGCCGGGTCGCACACCCTGGGTCACGCGGTCAGTAAGGATCTGCTGTCGTGGACCGAGCCACCGGTGGCGAATCGAGGAGCGGGCCCAGATGGCGTAGGTCCTGTCGGCGCCCTACGGCACCGGCACCTCCTCGGGAACCTCGAGCTCACTGCCGGTTGCCACCTCGGGGCGCACGATCAGCACGTCGCAACTGGCGCGCTTGGTGACCTCCATCGCGGTAGAGCCCAGCAGCCGGTCCGCAAGCGATCGATCGTGCAGTGAACCAAGCACGATCAGGTCAGCCGCCCGCTCCGCAGCGGTGCTCACCAACGCCCGAGCCGGCTCGCTGTCGACCAGGAGTGCGGCCGCCACCGTGGCTCCCTCATCGGCGGCCACCTGCATCGCGGCCTGCAAGGCCAAGCCTGCTGCCTCCCGACCGAGCACCTCGCCGATCCGGCTGTCCCCGCCTAGCGTCGCAACGTTCTTGGCCTCGTTGCGACGACTCAACCTGGAGTAGGCACACACGATCACCAGGTCGGCGTCATCGTGCTTCGCCAACCACGCTGCCCGGCCGACGGTCGGCGCGGTCAACGAGGATCCGTCGGCGCCAACGACGATCGTTCGGTAGTCCTTCATCGACATGATCAACGTCCTCTCAGTGACCGGCCATGGGCATCGCGCTGACGTCATCGACGTCTCGAACCATCCGGGGTTCCTTGATCCACAGCATCAGCACGCCAGCGATCGCCAAGAACACGGCCGCGAACCGGATTGCGTTGCTCGGGTTGCCGCCGAGCAGGTGCTCGAAGAGCCAACCGAAGGTGACCGACTGGATCAGCATCGGTACCACGATCATCATGTTGATGATGCCCATGTAGACCCCGAACCTGGTGGAGGGGATCATCCGCACGGCCATGATGTAGGGGACGCCCATGATGGATGCCCAGGCGATGCCGAGGCCGATCATCGGGATGAAGATCAGGTACTGGTTATCGAGCGAGGGAACGATCATCAGGCCGATCGCGGCTAGCAGCAGGCAGACGCAGTGCACCAACTTCGCTCCTCTCTTCTTGGCGAAGGCCACCAGCGCGAAGGCCACAGAGAAGGTGACGATGTTGTACCAGCCGTTGATCAGACCCGTCCAAGCAACGGCTTCCTCCTTGCCCTCTTGGGTCTGGGGAAAGAGCTCCTGCGCTACCGTCAGCGCGATGAACTGCCAGTAGCAGACCATCCCATACCACTGGAAGAAGTAGACCAGCGCGAGCTTCCGCAACTGGGTCGGCATATCCCTGATCGCCTCACCGATCTCCTTCACCGCCGGCCCGAAGCCACCCTTCTTGGCTCGCAGGGCCGCGAGCTCCTCGGCGCTCGGTGGGATCTCAGGCGTGCGCAGCACCGAGATGAGCACCGAGGTGATCGAGCAGACAGCACCCAGCATGAACGAGCCGAGAACCCAGTAGGGGATGCCTGCCGCGGTACCACCCTCGATGAACTTCTGGAAGACGAACAGCGACACGTTTGCCAGTGTGATGCCGAGACCGGTGAAGAACGACTGCGCCAGGAAGCCTTTGCCCAGCTGGGATGGCGGCAGTTTGTCAGCGATGAAGGCGCGGTAGGGCTCCATCGCGGTGTTATTGCTGGCGTCCAGCAGCCACAGCAGGATCACCGCCATCCACACCGCTGTCACGAACGGGAACAGGAACAGACACACACTGCAGCCGAGGGCACCGACGAGGAAGAACGGCTTTCGTCGGCCCCAGCGCGGACTCCACGTCCGGTCGGAGAGGGCACCGATCAGTGGCTGGATGAGGAGGCCGGTGATCGGTCCGGCCAGGTTCAGGATCGGCAGATCGTGCGGATTGGCGCCGAGGAACTCGTACACTGGGTTCACCGCGGTCTGCTGCATGCCGAAGCTGTATTGGATGCCGAAGAACCCCAGATTCATGATCAGGATCTGCGGCATGGACATCAGCGGCTTGGTCCGCACGATGCTGGTCTGTTGCACGGAACTCATCGCGTCGCCTCCCCACGGGTCCTGACCAGATAGTCCGCGAGCCTGGTCAACTCCTTCTCCCATGCCTCCCCGTGCCATCCCGCGACGTCCGGTTCGTAGGGTCCTTGGATGATCCGGAGAAGGGTCCCGTCTCGGCCCATCTTGGTGAACTCGACACGCAGCTCAAGCACGTTGCTCGGGTCGATCCCGGGGTCGCCTGTGATTCGCTCGCGGGAGACGAAGACGTCCGGCTCGAAGAACTCGCTGTAGACGCCGTCCGTGGTCACTCGCAAGCCGTCCGCGTCACGGATCTTCACGTGATGGTGTCGACCGCCCTGCTCCTGAACTCCCGAGACGGTCTCCAACTCGACGTGCCATCCCGGCGACCCACGCCACTGGGCCAACTCCTTCGGTTCCGTCCACGCCCGGAACACTCGCGCCCGGGGTGTGTCGAACTCTCGCTCCACCGTCACGATCACGTTCGCAGTCACGCATCCACCTCACTGGGGTCGAAACTCGATCACGTCCGCACGCCCGGCCATCGGTGACCGCGCCTTGCAGGAACGTGCAACATTTGCACTCGGAGTGTGCCACCGATCTGCCCGACTTGGCAATCACCCGACCGAGAATCTCTGATCACTATCTGTCATGGCCGCTTGTCCTGCCCGCGTAGATGGAGGAGACTCCAGTTCGGGATGAACGTTGCAAAGGGTTTTCATCAACGCGTAAGCCTCGCCGATGTCGCGGCCCGGGCGGGGGTCTCGGCGGCGACCGCCTCGCGGTCGCTGCGGGGCGGGGCCAAGGTATCCCCTGACACTCGGCGACGGGTACTCGTCGCCGCTCGCGAACTCGACTATGTCAGCGCCGTCGACACCGCCGAAAGTGGCGGCGGTCGCCAGCGCACGGTCGCGGTGATCGTGCCGTTCATCACCCGGTGGTTCTTCGCCACGGCGGCGGCCGCGGCTGTCGACTATCTGCGTGGCCACGGATACGATGTGCTGCTTTACCACCTCGGCGACCCGGATGTCCGGGATCGCTTCTTCCGCGAGATGCCACTGGCTGGCCGCGTTGTCGGCGCCATGTCCTTGTCCATGCCGTTGACCGATGAGCATACGCTGTCCCTACGCGCCCTCGATCTCCCGCTGGTCAGCATCGGATCGAGCATCCCCGGGTCACCGTCGGTCGGCATCGACGAGGTACGCACCGGCCGGGCCGCAGCCAACCATCTACTGAATCTCGGGCACACCCGGATCGGTCTCATCGCCGGGCGTCCCGACGATACCCGGTTCGACTTCACCACCTCGATGGGTCGCCGACTGGGATACGAAGAGGCGCTCGGCGCCGTCGGGCTCGCCTTGGATCCGCAGCACATCGTCGACGGTCCGCACGGCATCGACGGAGGCACCGAAGCGATGGCTGAGCTCTTGTCCCGCCCGACCCTGCCTACTGCGGTGCTCGCCGAGTTCGACGAACTGGCCATCGGCGCCCTGTGGGCGCTACGTCGGAGCGGATTACGGGCACCACAGGACGTATCGGTAATCGGCATCGACAACCACGAGTTGGCCGAGTTCGTCGACCTGACCACCATCGCCCAAGATGTCCACCGACAGGGTCGGATCGCGGCCCAGATGCTACTACAGCTCCTGGGTGCTGAGACCGGCTCGCCGAGCGACCACCCGGTGCTCCTGCCGACCCACCTGGTCCTGCGCACCTCCACCGCTCCCAGGCACCCCAGCCAGACCTGTACGACCCCCGAGAACGAGGCTCCAGGCCCCGGTGAATGAGGCCGCCGCCACTGGACGGACGAGCAGGCACGGCACGACTTGCGGATTCAACGGTACGGCTTCCACCGGAAGCGGACCTTCACCTGACCGTGGTCGCTGCTCCCGGTCGCACGATGATCGTCGTCGTTGAGGTGGTCGTTGTTGATGATCAGGCCGTCGAACAGCCACAACCGGCGCCGGCTGTTGTCATAGAACTGCTCGCTGACCAGGACATGGTCCAGCGACTCCCGCAGATCGTCGTAGACATGGCTGTAGTAGACGTCGCGGGTGTCGCGATACTCCTGCAGGGTCTGGGCCGCATAGAGGCCGTTGTCGGCGCCGCCTCGCGACTCACCGACCAAGTAGTGCGGCTGATCGGTGATGATGTTGATGGTGTTGCTGTGCTGCCCGTCGTTGAGGTCGCCGAACACCAGCACCGGGGTGTTGTTGGCCTTCATGACCTCGGTCAGCATGACCCGCAGCCCGGTCGCCTCGGCGGTCCGTCGAATGGTGGCCAGGGCAGCGCCGATCGCGGTCAGGTGCGGCTGGAACAAAGAAGGCTGCTCCTCGTACCAGCGCTCGTCATCGACCCGGGTCGGCAGCTTCGACTTCAGGTGAGCGACGAACACCTCGGTCAGCGGAGGATCGTCGCGCAGCGCCACCTGAAACCGGAGCACCGGCCGGGAGAAGCCGGGAATGCTGACGCTGATCGCTGGGGCCTGTGGATCGGTCCGGCTGCTCGACTCCAGCCGCACCGCGTCGGGGAAGCGGTCCACCCAGCGCGGAGTGCCGCGCAGCAGGCCGGTGCGGACCAACGCCGCGCAGACGATCCGCTGCCCGTTCGCCGGCGTGGCCAGCAGGTCGTACGCGTCGGTCAATCCGGCCCGGTCGAGCGCATCGGTCATCGCCTGCCGATGCCAGAGCTCCTGCAGACCGATGATGTCGGCATCCAGGCTGCGCAACTGCGCGGCCAGCCAGGTGATCTTGCGGTCGTACTCGTCCTGTGTCCACCGCTGCTGCCCGGGATTCATCCGCTTCCCGGGCAGCTGCAGGTTGTAGAGATTGACGGTCGCCGCAGTGAACCGGTCGAGATTCATCGCCACCCCCCCCGAACAGCCTGACTCACAACCAAGGAGCGCGCAGGAACGTAGACAGATACCGGGCCCGGTTGGCAGACGCCGGTTCCCGCGGGGGCCGAAGTTCGGGTCAGCTCAGGGTGCTGACCACGGCATCCGGCAGATCAGCGAGTACATCCCCGGCACGGCCCCGGACCAGTTCGGCGGCCTCATCCGTCGGCGCAGCCGCAGCCGCCGCCTCGGCCGCGCACCGGGCACGATAGGCCGCGATCTCGATTGCCCGACGCTGGTCGTCCCAGCCGAGCTCACCCGCGACCAGGTCAGCGATCTCCTCCAGCGCGGACAGTCCCTGGTCGGCGACCTCGTACGTGAGCCGGGTCCGCAGCGTCATGATGTCCTCCAGATGGAGGGCGCCTTCGTGGGTGACGCCGTAGACGATCTCGATCCGCAGGTACGCCTCCGCACCCGTGACCGGCTGGCCGAGATCGGGCCGGGCATCGACCTGGGCGAGCAGCTCGGGCAAGGCCGAGCCGTAGCGGTGCAGCAGGTGCGCCACCGTCGCCTCCGACCAGCCATACGACTGCCGGATCAGCGGAGCCTGCCGGGCATAGACGTGATAGCCGGCGGCACCGACCAGCGGAGTCTCGTCGGTGCCCGACGGCAACTGCTTGGCCCGTTCGGGACCGAGTGCGAAATCCACGGCATCCTCGGCCATCACCCGATAAGTGGTGAGCTTGCCCCCCGCGATCGAGACCAGCCCCGGCAGCACCTCGGTCACGGTGTGCTCCCTGGACACCTTGGTGGAGGCGGCGCCGTCGCCCTTCGTCTCAGGTTGCAGCAGCGGCCGGAGCCCGGCCCAGGTGCCGATCACGTCCTCTCTGCCCAGCGGCCGAGCCAGGATCGCATTGGCATGCTCGAGCACATAGTCGATGTCGGCGGCCGTGGCGACCGGGTGGGTCAGGTCGCCGTGATAGCCGGTGTCGGTCGTGCCGATCACCCAATACCGCGACCACGGAATGATGAACAGCACCGACTTCTCGGTCTGCAGGATGATGCCGGACTCACCATTGATCCGAGCCCCCGGCACCACGATGTGGATCCCCTTGGAAGCCAACACTCGCAGCCCCTGGTGAGTGCCGGCCCGGTCCTGGGTCTCCTCGGTCCAGACACCGGTCGCGCTGATCACGACCTGGGCGGAAATCCGATGCTCGGTGCCGCTCTCCAGATCGGTGACCCGGGCTCCGACCACCCGGCCGGTGTCGTCGCGACAGAACTCCGCCACTTCAGTCCGGCTGGCAGCCAACGCCCCGAAGGAGGTTGCGGTCCGGATCAGGTCGATCACCAACCGCGCGTCGTCGACCTGGCCGTCGTAATAGCGGATCGCGCCCCGACATACCCCTTCCTTAATGTCGGGGAAGATCTTGTGCAGCTTCTTCGCCGACACGTGCCGGTGCCTGGGGACCGCCCGGTTACGGGTGCCGATCGTGGCGAGTGCGTCGTAGAGGGCGATGCCGGCACCGACGTACGGCCGCTCGTACCAATGGTCCAGCGGATAGAGGAACGGGACCGCGCGGACCAGGTGTGGCGCCAGCCGATCGATCAGCCTCCCCCGCTCCCCCAACGCCTCGGTGACCAGCTTGAAATCCAGCATCTGCAGATAGCGCAGGCCGCCGTGGACCAGCTTGCTCGAACGACTCGAGGTGCCCGCACCCCAGTCCTGGGCGTCCACGACCCCCACCCGCAGGCCACGGGTCGCCGCATCCAACGCGATCCCGGCCCCGGTGACCCCGCCCCCGACAACCAGGATATCGAGGCCTCGCCCATCACTCATCGAGGTCAGTGCGTGCTGCCGAGTGCCGGCGGTGATGGCGGTCATGGGCGGAGCCTCTCGGGAGTGCAGGAGCGATTCTGAGCGACGCACCCGCAAGCTACGCGAGCCGATAGGACGGAGTCGTCGCCCGGAATCTAGCCTCCCATGTTGGAAAGTCAACATGCGTCATCGACCTTTCTACCGTTGGATACGATGAGAAGACGAGGAGGGGTGGGTGACTCACACACATGGCGTGCGGCTGAGCGGCGAAGAGCGGGCTGAGGCGATCCTGGCGGAGGTCCAGCGTTTCGGCTTCGCCTCGATCACAGCGCTGAGCGAATCCCTCGCAGTATCGGACATGACCATCAGACGTGACGTCCGTCGGCTCGCCGGAGACGGTGAGCTGCGACTGGTGCACGGCGGTGTCAGTCTTCCCCACGGCACGCTCCGGACGGCCACCTTCGCCGGCCGTGCCGACCAGGAGGCGAGCGCCAAACAGCTGATCGCCGAGGCTGCGGTCAGGCTGCTCACTTCGATCACCACGATCGTGGTCGACTCCGGCACCACCTGCTACGGCGTCGCATCGGCGCTGCCCCGGGACTTCCGCGGAACCGTGATCACCCATTCCATCCCAGTCCTGCAGCAGATGCTCGGGCATCAACAAGCCGTCGTCCTCGGCCTGGGCGGGGAGCTGTTGTCCGAGGGCCAGGTCCTGATCGGCCCGCGAACGACGGCGGCGGCGCTCGAGCTTTCGGTCGACGTGTTCTTCCTCGGCGCCAACAGCGTGGACGCCCGAGGGGTGTATCTGCGCGGAGATCGGGAGTACCCGATCAAATCGGCCTTCATCGAACGAGCCTCCCGCGTGGTGCTGCTGGCCGACGGCTCGAAGCTGACCCATACGGCGCCGGTCAAGCTGGCCAACCTCGACGTGCTGTCCGCGATCATCACCAACGGTCCGGTGCCGCCGGAATTGGCGGACCGGTGCGCCAGTCTTGGCGTCGAGATCATCAACGTCCAGCAGTCGACGGCCAGGAACCAAGACTGACCACTGGGTCCGCCACTGCACGAGAGACCCGCTGTGCCACGCTCGTAGCGGTCTGTTTGGCGCCGCCGGGCCACAGGCGACCCCGGGTCAGGCGTGATCCGCGAACGTTTCGCGCCCGCGGGCCACAGACAACCGAAAGCCCAGCGCACGCCCGTACCTTTGGCGCCGGCGGGCCACAGACGACCGCAGGTCAGGCGTAACCTGCGTACGTCTCGCGCCCGCGGGCCACAGACGACCGCGGGTCAGGCGTAACCTGCGTACGTCTCGCGCCCGCGGGCCACAGACAACCGAAAGCCGAACGCACGCCCGTACCTTTCGCGTCACCGGGCCACAGACGACCACCGGCCAGGCGTGATCCGCGAACGTTTCGCACCACCGGGCCACAGACAACCGAAAGCCGAACGCACGCCCGCAGCTTTGGCGCCTCCGAGCCACAGACGACCGCGGGTCAGGCGTGATCTGCGTACGTCTCGCGCCGGCGGGCCACAGACGACCACCGGTCAGGCGTGATCCGAGTACGTTTCGCACCACCGGGCCAGAGATGACCAGCACAACGCGCGCAACCACACCCGCGCAAACCCAGATACAGCCCCCAACCGCGGGGCACGGGCTCGCCAAACCGCGAATCAGGATTCGTCGGCGGTCGAACCGGACGGCTCCAGCTCGATGTCGCAGATCGCGGACTGGGTGGTGGTGAAGATCTTCACCGCACGCGTGGCACGCAGGTCGGGACCGAGCACCGTCAGGATCTGGTGACCGGGTGGGGGCAGGCGCAGCAGATAGCTGCCGTCCGCACCACTGGCCGTCGTCGCACGTACCTCGCCGGTCGTCGCGCTCAAAGTCAGCAACGCGCCCTGGACCGGTGCGCCGGCCTGGGTCACCGTCCCGGTCAGCAGCAGCGGCCCGCCGAGATGCACGATCATCGGCGTGTCCGGGTCCTGGAAGTCGGCTACCTGCGACTTCGGCGTCCAGGCGTCGGCATTGGCGATCAGCAGATAGCGGCCGCGTCCGGGGAGAGCGAGGGAGAATGCCCCGGCATTGTCGGCTCGGGCCCAGTCCAAGGGCTCGCCGGTCAACCGGACCGCGGTCACCACCGCCTGTGGATGAGGCTTGTCGTCGGGTCGCAGCACCCGGCCGCGGACCACGATCTCCGAACTCTCCCCCGCCTGCGCTACAGCGGCCTTCCTGGGTGCCGGGGCGGCTTCGACATCGGCCTCGAGCGGAGCGGCTGCATCTCGCGGCACCAGCCACACCAGAACACCGGCCGCCAGGCAGACCGCAAGACCGATCCAGCAGGTGATCGTGTACGCGAGTGGGCTGGTCACCTGAACGCCGTCGACCTCGTGCGTCACCCCGGCCAGGAGCGCGGCGATCACCGCACTGGCGGTGGACGTGCCCAGGGCCCGGAGCAGTGAGTTCAATCCGTTCGCGGAGGCCGTCTCGGTGATCGGCACGTTCGCCATGATCAGACTCGGCATCGCCGCGTACGCGATCGCGCAGCCGACCATGACGATCGTGGAGCCGGTCACCACCGCAAGCATCGAATGACCGAAGAAAGCCCACCCGAGATAGGCAGCGCCCATGATCGCGCACCCGGTGAGCAGGGTGATCCGGCCGCCCCAGCGGTTGATCATCCGGCCGGACACCGGCGAGAACACCACCATTGCCAAGCCGCCGGGCACCATCGCGAGCCCGGCACTGAGAGCGTCCAGACCGTAGCCGCCGGCCACCGGCGGCAACTGCAGCTGCTGGGCGGTGAGCAGGATGTTGGCCATCAGCGCGAACCCGACCAGCACCGAGGCCAGGTTGGTCAACAGCACCGGTCGCCGGGCCGAGGTGCGCAGGTCCACCAGCGGCTGACTGGCCCGCAGTGAGTAGGGGAACCACACCGCCAAGATCGCCACCGCGGCGACCAGCAGCGCGATGACGACCTCACCGTGCCACTGCGCCCCCTTGGAGATCACCAACAGCAGACAGGTCAGCGCCGCCGACAGCAGCAGCGCACCGACCAGGTCGAAGCGGCCACGGGTGCGTACCCCGGACTCCGGCACGATGCGGATCACCGCCACCAGGATCGCGATGCCGACCACCACCGACAGCCAGAACACTGCCGACCAGCCGAAATGGGAGAACAGCAGCCCACCGAGTGGCAGACCGAGCGCGCCGCCGATGCCGAGCGTGGCGCTCATCAGGGCGATCGCCGAGGACACCTTCTCCTTCGGCAACTGGTCGCGCATGATGCTGATGCCGACCGGGATCAAGGCGGAGGAGAAACCCTGCAGCGCCCGGCCGACGATCAGCAGGGCGAAGCTGCCCGAGCTCAGCGCCGCGATCAGCGAGCCAGCCGCCATCAACACGATGCAGACGATCATCATCAGCCGCTTGCCGTACATGTCGGCGAGCCGGGCGACGACCGGGGTGGCGACCGCCGACGTCAGCAAGGTGGCGGTGATCAGCCAGGAGACATCGTCGGTGGACAAAGACAGCAGCTCGGCGAAGCTGGGCAGCAGGGCGACCACCAGGGTCTGCTGCAGCGAGACCGTGGTGCCGGCGAGGCAGAGGACCGCCACCACCGCACCGGTCGGGCTCGACTTCCGGCCGGCGTCAGTGGGCATGGGCGCATCTTAGGGACGTTTATGGGCTCGTGCGCAGTGCGGGACCCGCTAGTTCCAAACTCGGGCCAGCGCGGTCCAATGTGCATTGCTCATCAATGAGTACGGCGTGACATTGACCGCGCTGATCCCGTTGCTGGTGGCGGCCGTGACCGCCTCGCCCAGCACGGCGGGTCCGAGCCGGCCGGGGGGCTCGGCCCCCGGTGCTCCGGTCCACAGGCCGACCGACATGATGAACCGTGACATGTCCAGGCCGGCGCCGTTCAAGGCACCGGTCAGGCGGGTGATCTCCGACGGAGCTCGGACCGAGCCCTTCGCCGTCGTCGAGCCGAGGTAGGCCCACACCTGGAGCAGGTCGGCCGACTCCAGCAGGATCGCGTAGTCCTGACCGCTGAACGGCCGCCCGGCAGCCGGGTTGGTCCAGTCCACCCGGACATCCATCACCAGCTTGATGTCGCGACCCTGACCGTTCCGCACGCCGTCCAACGCCGTCCGCATCCGACCCAGCAGATGTGCCAGCACCTGGGACCGCCAGATCCCGATGCTCGGGTCGAGCTGATTGATCGAGCCGTCCGGGCTACGCGGCCAGTCGGCCGCACCGGTCAGCTGCCGATAGAGCGCGAGATCGTCGGGACCGTAGGTGTAGAAGCTCAAGAACAGCTCGGTGATCTCGATCGCACTCGGGTCGTACCGTTCGCCCAACGCCGCGACGTAGGCCACCAGTCGGTCCCCCACCTCCCCGGAGTAGAGCTGCGACGCCGAGGCGGTGTACGGCCCTCGTTTGCCTTCGACCCCGATCCCGCCGACCGACGGATCGGACTTGATCCACTCCGGGATGAACGCGTCGACGATCAGGCTGACCTCACGCTGCGTCCCGTCGGCACCCACCCTCAGCTGCCGGGCGGCGACCGCGAGATGGTCGGTGCCGGGCTCGGCGGCCACCTCGGGATGCGCGGGCCAGTCGAAGGCGGTGAATTCGACCCGGCCGGCGTTCAGCGCGACAGCCGTGGCACCCACCTGGTCGAGATGGCGTCGCACCGCCGCCCAGTCGGTCTTCGGATCCACGACCATCCCGAAGTCGATGCTCAGGGAGCGCAACTGCTCGGGTGCCTGCGACGGCCGCAAGTCACTGGGCACCCGATTCGTGTACCAGCGTGCCCCGGCCGGCAACAGGACCACCACGATCGCGATGACGACGAACAACGCCATCATCGCGACGGCGATCCCGCGCCGCCGACGCGGAGCGCGCTCCGGTCCACGGCCACCCGGCCGGCCCCGATCGGGTTCGCCCGACGCAGGCCCACCGTCAGTAGGCGCCGCATCGTCCATCGACCTCTCCTCCAAAGCAGCAAGTCAACGAGAGATCGTCGCTGGCCGCGGCCGTCTCGTCGTCTGTCGCGTCAGTCACCGTGTCTCACGCCAACAGTCCAGCCGTCTCGACCCCGCAGCAAGCCAGCTATCCGGCAGGTTAAATTGGCACCCGATAGAACTGCAAACCAGAGAAAGGTGGCGCGGTGCTAGAAGTGCCGTTCCGGGCACTCGTGATCGAGGACGACCCCGACTCCGCAGTGTTCGCCGAGGCAGCCCTGCGTCACCACGGGGGCATGATCGTCGAGATAGCCAACGACGCCCAGCATGCCCTGGACGAACTGGCGGCCGGGACCTTCGACATCGTGATCACCGACATCGAGATGCCGGGACGCTCGGGGCTGGAGATCCTGCCGCAGGTTCGCGAGCTCCAGCCCGGAGTGCCGGTGCTGGTGCTGACGGCCCACGGCAACCTCACCTATGCGGTGGAAGCGCTCCGCCGGGCCGCCGACGACTTCCTGGTCAAACCGATCCGCGCCGCCGCGCTCGCCGAGCGGGCCCGAGAACTCGCCGCCCTCGGCCGCACCAAGCGCTCCCGGACCCGGCTGTCGGTGCTCGCCGTCGGCGCTCATCCCGACGACGTGGAGATCGGAGTCGGCGGCACTCTGGCGGCGCACCAGGCCGCCGGCGATCAGTTGGCGATCCTCACGCTGTCGGGCGGATCGGTCGGCGGGCAGGCGAGCGTACGACAGGCTGAGGCCCGTCGCGCTGCCGATACCGTCGGCGCAGAGCTGGTCCACCTCGACTTCGAAGACACCCTCCTCGACCCGGCGAACGGCGTGATCACCGCGATCGAGAAGGTCGTCACGGAGGTCCAGCCCGATCTGATCTACACCCACAGCGCTCACGACCGGCACCAAGATCACCGGGCGGTCAACGAGTCGGTGCAGATCGCCGCTCGCCAGGTGGCCGGCCTGTGGTGTTTCCAGAGCCCGTCGTGCACGGTCGCCTATCAGCCGAACAGGTTCGTCGACATCACCGGTTTCGTCGACCGCAAGCTGGAGATGCTGGCGGCGTACGCGTCACAGTCCCACCGCGACTACATGCAGCCGGACATCGTGCGCGCTACCGCCCGCTACTGGTCGCGGTTCAGCCAGGCCATCGACGTGGAGCCGCTGGAGACCATCCGGTCGGCTGTCTCGGTCGGTCCGCCCACGCCGCTGAGCGGGTCGAACGGACGGGAGTAGTCCTCTGCTCGATACCAGGACCTGACTCCGCGGTCGTCGGGAGTCAGGAGGAGGCGGGCGGATCCTGCTCGCCGCTGACCAGGCCGCCCACCGACACGGTCCCGGTGCGATCCAGCTTGTTCCACCGGTTCTCGGCGCCCGAGACCTCCTGCCAGACTGCCTTGATCATCACGAAGGTCATCAGGCTCGAATAGATCGGCCAGGCGGGCAGGGTCCAGGCATGCCGCAGATCCGCCGGCGAGCGGTCGAGCAGCACCGCGATCAACAGCAGCACGATCGACAGCGGAAGTCCGACCATGATCAGCAGCTGCCACAGCCCCCACAGGTTCACCGGCAGCGAAGCGGCCGACACGTCACCGGCCAGCATCAGTCCGGCAATGAGCAGGGCACCCAGGATCTGCAGGAACGGCACCACGATCTGGGTGAAGGAGTTGTAGAGCAGAAACGGCCCGAACATCCCGTACCGGGGGTTCCCCACCATGCGCCAGTGCAGCTTGGTGACCTGCAGCAGTCCTCGAGCCCAGCGGACCCGCTGCTTCCACAGCGCGCGTGGCGTCGAGGGCGACTCGGCGTACAGCAGCGCGTGCGGGGCGAACGCGACCCGGCGGCCGACGGCATAGACCCGCCAGGTCAGTTCCAAATCTTCACCGACCGTGTCCTCCCGCAGTGGGCCGGTCGCTTCCAGCACGTCCATTCGGAAGGCCCCGATATTGCCGGAGACGATGGGCAGGCAGTGCAACTCGCTCATCGCCCGCCGCATCAAGCCGGTGCCCAGGTGCGAGATGAGTGCCAGGAAGCGGGTCTGGATCCGGTCCAGGTTCACCGGCCGGTCATTGCCGCAGACCGCGCCCACGCCCTCGTCGGAGAAGCCGCGGAGCATCCGAGTGATCGTGTGTGGGCCGAACAGGCCGTCGGCGTCGACCAGCATGACCACCGAGCCGTTCGCCCGGGCGATCCCGGTGTTGAGGGCAGCACCCTTTCCGGCGTTCTCCTGCCGGATCGCGGTGATCTGCGGGAACTCGGCGGCCAGTGCCTCCATTCGCGCGAAGGTGTCGTCGCTCGACCCGTCGTCGACGGCGATCACCTCGTATCGGTCGTACCTGCTGCGCACTATCGAGCGCAGGCAGTTGTCGATCACGACACCCTCGTTGTACGCCGGCACGACCACCGTGACGAACGGCGGCTCCTCGAAGATGGTGTCATCGGTGACGGGAGCGTCGTCGGCACGATGACCGCGGTGCCGGAACTCGAACAGCAGCGCGAACGGCACCAGGGCCAGCCGGATCAGCCCGCCGATCAGTACGGTGAGCGCGACGACGGTGGCCAGGCCACCGAGCACGGCGATCATCGGGGCCGATAGTCCTCGAGGACCCCGGCCAGCAGTTCAGGAGCGAGCGCGGAGAGGGCGCCGAAGCGACCGTTCACCTCCAGCACCCGAGGTTGTCCGGCATCGTCGAGGCGGACATCCATGTCGACCGGACCGGACAGCCCGAGCGCGGTCACCGTGTCGATGGCCAGCTGCTCGATCTCCGGCTGCGAGCCGTCGGGCAGCCGGATCGCGTCGGCCGCATTGCCGACCCGGCCTTCCTTGAGCACGGTCTTCTCCAGCACATACGACCGAGCCTCCCCGGTCTCGGCCGACCGATAGGTCTGTGGCGCATACTCGGTACCGCCGGCGAAACCCTGGACGATGTGCTCGGCGCCGTATCCGATCCAGTCGATGTCGTCGGGTTGCTCCACGAGCACCACGCCACGGCCACCGCGAGACACTCGCGGTTTCACCACGACCGGTCCGCCCGCCCACTCGAGCGCCTCGGTCGCCGAGCAGAACGCGTTGGCGGGGGCATGGATCGGGACCGAGATCCCCGCCGCGGCGAGCGTCCACATCGTCAGCAGCTTGTCGGCGGCGAGCGCCGAGCCGACCGCTCCAGCGGTGACGACCCGGGCCGGCTTGCCGTCGGCGCGTCCCTCGGCTGCCGCCAGCGACAAGATCCCGGACAGAGCGCCGACCTGTGGCAGCTCGTCCTGCACGGTCGGGATGATCACGTCCGGACCGAATCGGGCGGCCACCTCACGCATCGCAGGTCCGTAGGCCAGATCAGCCGCCGGTGCGACACCGACGACCTCGTCGAAGCCCTCCGCCTCGAGCGGACCGAGGTCGACACCGACGACCCGGACGCGCAGTCCCGCGGCTGCTCGGGCAGCGAGTTGACGGCCGAGAGATCGTCCGGCGGGGCCACCCGCACCGGAGATCAGAAGAGTTAGTTCGGAGCTAGACACAAGCGTCAGTCTCACATAATGCGGCACCCGTTCATGCCACGGTCCGACCAGGGTCAGCAGCCGCAGGAGTCGCGGATCACGAGATCCATGGCGAACGTCTGGTGTACCGGTGGCTGTGCCGGATCCAGCACCGTCTGGACGGCCGCCTCGGCCATCTCCTCGATGGGTTGCCGGCTGGTGGTCAGCGCCGGCCAGCAGTAGCGGGTCTCCTCGGTCCCGTCGAAGCTCACGAGCGCCACGTCCATGGGCACCCGGAGACCCAGCTGGTACGCGGCCCGGAGCAGCCCGATGGCCTGCAGATCGGAACTCGTGACGACGGCAGTCGGCCGATCGGCGCGTTGCAGCAGTTCCAGGCCCGCGACATAGCCACCCTCGCGGCTGAAGGCCGTGCGCTCGACCGGTCCCAGCGCCCGCTGGGCGAGCGCATGCGCCTGCATCCAGCCGGTCTCACGGCCATCGGTGGTGGCATCCGCGGTGTCGCCGATCACCAGTGCGACGCTGGGACGCCGGTGCACGGTCAGCAGATGCTCGACCCCCGCGGCCGCGCCCGCAGCGGCCGCCGGACCCACGGTCGAATAGCCGGGGAACGCGGCCGCCGCGTCGATCAACACGATCGGGATGTGCACGCCTTGCCGAGCCAACTCGCTGAGCCGGCCGCGGCTGGTGCCGGCGGTGACGATGAGCCCGTCGATCTGCCGGTCACACAGATCGAGCATCGACCGCAGCTCGACGTCGGCGCCGAAGCCTGAGCTCGTCATCAGGACCGCGTACCCGCGTCGGTGCGCAGCCCGCTGGATCTCCAGCGCGTACTCCGCGTAGAAGGGGTTGGTGCTGTCCGGCACCACGAGGCCCAAGGTCTTGGTCGTGCCCAGGGCGAGCGCCCGAGCCGTCCGGTTGGGCCGATAGCCGAGGCGGGCGATCGCCTGCCGTACGCGTGCTTCCGTCGCCTTCGACACCGACTTCGGTCCACCGTTGACCACATAGCTCACCACGGCCGTGCTCACCCCGGCATAGCGGGCGACGTCGGCCCGGGTCACGGCGGCGCCCCGACCGCCACTTCCCGCCGCCCGTCCAGCCACTCGCTCTCTCCCCTACGTCAGCCCGTCAGAACACCCTATCTACCCGCGAAGAGTGATACCTGTCACACCCGGCTCCGACTGGGCAAATCGTGCGATTCAGGCCTTGCAGACTCCCAGGTTACCCGCGTAACCTAATGGCATCGGCGCAACACCGCTGGCGCCCACCAATCCATCTCACCACCCGTTCGGGAGCCCTTGTCATGTCCTTCTCGATTGCCATGATCGGCGCCGGCCAGTTCGCCGGCTCATTCGCCCACCTGTTCCAGCTGCACCCCGGGGTGTCGGCGGTCTACGCCACCGACGTGATTCCTGAGCGCGCCACCGAACTGGTCGAGAAGTACGGTCTGGCGGGCACCTTCGCCTCCTTCGACGACGCGCTGGCCAGCTCCGACGTCGACGCGGTCGCGATCTTCACCCAGCGGTGGAGCCACGGGCCGCTGGTGGTCAAGGCTCTGGAGGCCGGCAAGCATGTCTACTCCGCCGTCCCGATGGCGATCAGCGCCGAGGAGATCTCACGGATCATCGACGCCGTCCGCCGGACCGGGCTGACCTACCTGATGGGCGAGACCAGCCACTACAACCCGGCCGTCGTGTACGCCCGCGACATGCTCGCCAAGAACGAGTTCGGCCGGATCTTCTACGCCGAGGGCGACTACGTCCACGACATGGACCTCGGCTTCTACGACGCCTACAAGTTCTCCGGCGGCGAAAACTGGAAGGCCACCGCCTCCTACCCGCCCATGCTCTACCCGACCCACTCCATCGGCGGCATCCTGGGCGCCTGGCAGACCCACGCCACCAGCGTGTCGGCGATCGGTGTGAGCGACGACCGCGGCGACGGGGTCTTCGACCGCGAGGTCTCGATGTTCGACAACGACTTCTCCAACATGACCGGTCTGTTCGAGGTCGCCGGCGGCGGGTCGTTCCGGGTCAACGAGTTCCGCCGGGTCGGCTTCCCGTCCTTCATCCGCGAGTCCCGGTTCCGCTGGTTCGGCACCGAGGCCACCTTCGAGGAGATGACCACCACCGCCTACCGGCAGGACCGCGAGGGTGTGACCGATGTGTCGGAGGAGATCGAGCCGCGCAAGGCCTCCGAGGAGGAGTTGGCGAAGCTCGCCGACGTCTCACCGACGCTGCGGGACGCGTTCCTGTCCGGCCTGGCCCCGGTGCATGACCCGAGCCGACTGCCCGCAGAGTTCGCCGGTGCCCCCAACGGGCACGAGGGCAGCCACCACTTCCTCTGCGACGACTTCGTCACCGCGGTGAACACCGGCACGCTGCCGCCGGTCAACGCCTGGCAGGCGGCCCGCTACACGCTGCCGGGGATCTACGCTCTCGAGTCGGCACGCCGGGGCGGCGAGCGGCTCACCATCGACGACTTCGGCGACGCCCCCGCCTGAGGCTCGTGTATCGCGAATCGTCGGCAACCGAGATCCAGAACGCGATGTCCTCCACGACGATGAGGTCCGAGTCATCGGAAGAGACCAACACCGATGACTCGGACCTCGACGCGGCCGTCTTCGCCGTCATGCTGCGCCGACTGATCGAGGCCGACCTCAACCCTGATGCCGACCCGGAGTTGACCGAGCAGGCGTTCGAGGACTTGTTGTCGTCGGCCTCGGCCGCGTCGTCAGCTTCGGCGGGCGATCGACTGCGGTCGGTGCTGCGTACCTGTGGGTTGATCAACCAGGTGCTGGTCGAACTGGCGTGCCGCCCTTCGCTTGGCCGGGCCCGCTCGGAGGTGATCAGCACCCTCAGCCATGCCGCCCGAGCGGCCAGCGTCAAGCGTCGCCGGTCGCCTGGCGCGGATCTGGTCGGCCTCGTCCAGGCGTACGGCAGCGAGGTCTGCCGCTTCGCCGATATCGAGGTCGACCTGGGTCGTGGCTCCGTACGACGATCAGGTCGAGGGATCCAACTGACCGCAGCGGAACTGCGGATGCTCCTCTGTCTGCTGCACACTCGCGATCAGGTGGTGGTCGACCAGGTGCTCTTCGAAGCCGCTTGGCCCGGACAGCCGCTGCGGGCGGAGTCGGTCACCACCGTCATCAACAGCCTGCGCCGCAAGCTCGGCGACGACAGCAGGACACAGAACGTCATCCGTACCGTCTGGGGTCGCGGCTACCAACTCGCGGCGGCGGTTCAGTTGGAGCGTCGGACGCGGCCGCAGTGACCAGCTCGAGGCGGCGCCAGCCCGCTCCGGACTAGGCGACGGGATCGTGTACGGCGAATCCGAGGCTCTCGGCCGTCTTTGCCATGCCCAGGTCATGGGTCACGATGGTGACCGCGTCCACGCCGATTCGCTGTGCACCAGCCAGGTGCAGGGCGTCAAGCGACCTCAGGTGGGGCACAATCGCTGCTGCTTCTGCGACCAGTGCATCGTCCACCGTCAAGAGCGTGAGTTCGGCAACGAAGTCTGCGACCTCTACGACGTCGAGTGATTCTCTCCGAAATACGCGGGTCAGCTCGAGCTCCAGCAACCGTGAAGATGCAAAGGCATCGCCCGCGAACGCGCGCTCATCGAACCACTCAGCCGCCTCAACGCTGTGTGCCAGAAGGACTCGCAGGGCAACGGAAGAGTCGAGATACCAGATTCGGCGCTCCGTTGGCTCAGAGCTCGGCATCGGCTCGCGTCTCATCGAGGAGTGCGTCGAGATCACGCGAGAGACGCACCGGAGCACGGCCCGCACGCTTACGGTGCGGCCCGCTCGGGGCCACAGCCTGGCCGCTGTCGACCAGACCTGCGAGCGAGTCTTCATAGGGCGGCTCCGGCACGATCCGGAGCACTACCCGTCCGCGGTTCGTCACTCGGATGGTCTCGCCCTGTTCGATCACGCGACGTGCTATCGCGGACACCCGCTGGTTGAACTCAGTCATCGTGATCGTCCCCATGACAAAATTCTAGCATCATATGCTAGAAGCCCCTCGGGGTGGCGATGACGCGACGACCGAAGTCGAGGCCGCCCGGATCATGAGCAGTTGCCGGGAAAGACCGACCCTGGCGGGCCGGGAAACCTCTCCGTTGAACTCGTTTCAACTACCACTGAGAGGAGTCGTCATGACCAGCATCGAAGAGGCCGCGACCGTTCCCGGTACGCGGGACCGCGTGCTACGGACGGCCGGCGTCGCTGGCATTGCATACGCCGTGACCTACGGGATGTACTTCGCGACTAACCAGATCCGGCATGCAATGGATCCGTCCTTGGGCGAGGAATACGTGACCGCCGAGCAACTCTCCGCGCAACTCCCCACCGCCGCCATTCTGGCGATGATTTTCGCGTTCAACGCCACCGCTGGGCTCGTCGCTCTGTCCTCGCTCGCGGTGTTCGTGCGGCGGTCCGGCTCGGAACTGGCCGGCGCCCTGACCGCACTCGCTGGGGCCTTCTTCATCGGGATCGCGGGAGCGGCGTACTCCGGCGTGGTGATGAGCAGCTTCCTGACCGAATACATCCCTGGATCAGGAGCGACCCCCGAAGCCCAGTCGGCCGTGATCCAGGGCCTCTACGCCTTCCCGCAAACCTTCAGTGGTCTCGCCGCCACGGCCTTCGCGGCCTGGCAGATCATCGCCGCTCTGAGTCGAGCCTTTCCACGCTGGATCACCATCGTCAACCTGGTGCTCGCGTCGCTGAGCCTGGGTACCTATTTCATCGGTTTCTCTGTCGGCATCATCTTGGTGATCCCGTACCTGTTGGCGGTCGGGATCTGGGCGCTACGCCGTTCGCGGCGGGCCTGATGCAGGCAACCCAGGCAAGATGATCGCGTGCTGATCGGCGTTGCGGAGGTCCTCAACCAGATTGTGTCCTGGGGCTTGGCCATTGCCATCGTCTGGTCTGGTCTGCGCGGGCGGATCGGTCCGGTCTGGATTCCGGTCGTGGTGCTTCTTGCTGCGGGTGCCTTGGTGGCACTGGACGGGGAGGGGTCCGGTGAGATCCTGGTCGCCCGGGTAGCGGCGGTCTTCGTGAACAGCGCGATGGCCGCCCTGCTCGCGGTGTTTCCGACCGGGCGTCCCGTCCCGCGGTGGGCCGCTGTCGTAGCGGGCGTCGAGATTGCGATCCAGGGCGCGAACCTGGTCAGCGGCCTACGGCTGGAGGGCCAGCCCTGGTGGACCTGGCATTTTCCCGTGACCACGTGCCTGCTGGTGGCCGCGCAGGTCATCCGCTATCGCCGACGAGCCTCGACCCGGGAGCGGCAACAGGTGCGCTGGGTACTCGCCGCCGTGCTCGGGATGGTGCTGGCCTTCCTGGTCGTGATGGTCTTGACCGCTGGCGGGGTCGTGAGCGATGAGCTCTCCGCCGGGCTGGCCATCTTGTTCCTGATGCTTCCCGGGATCGGCTTCAGCCTGGCCGTACTTGTGCCGGGGGCCGCCGATGTGGACCGGGCTCTGGTCGCACTGCTCACCGTCGGTGGTACGGCCCTGGTGACCGCGCTGGCGGTCTTGGTGACCAGCCACCTGGCGGCCAGACAGCTGTGGCTGGCCGCGCTGGTGGCCGCCGTGGTCGCGCTGCCGAACTGGCGTGGGGTTGGCTGGCTCGCCAGCCGACTCGTCTATGGGCACCGGCAAGATCCGCTGGGCACGCTTGATGACCTGGACGCACTGCTGGCCGCCCATCACGATGTCCGCGAGGTGCCTGAGACGATCGTCGCGACTCTGGCCCAGGCCCTAGGCGCGGAGCACGTCGCCGTCCGATCCGTCGCCGGGGGCACCGTCGGGACCGGGAAGCCGAGCGGCCAAGCCAAGGAATTCCCCGTCGCCTACCGGGGCGAACGTCTGGCGGTGGTCACCGTGTCCCCGCGCCGCGGGGAGCAGACCTTGACCTCCGCCGATCGGGCGGTGATTGCACGGGTGTGCGCATACGCGGGCCCAGCACTGGATGGCGCTCGCGCAGTGAGCGAGCTCATCGAGGCTCGGGCCCGCGTGGTGCTGGCCCGCGAAGAGGAGCGCAAACGCCTACGAAGGTTCCTGCACGACGATCTGGCCCCGACCTTCAGTGGGCTCGCGCTCTCGGTAGCCGCGCTGGAGCAGTACGACGCCGACGGCGACGGACGAGCCGTCGAAGTCGCCCACCGGCTGGCGCAAGAGTTGGCTACGGCGACCCGTCATCTGCGCGAGGTCGCGTACGCATTGCGACCGCCAGCCCTGGACAACCGCGGACTGCTCGCCGCCCTGCACGACACGGTGGTCATTCCCAGCGCGATCCCGGCATCCACAACCGAGGTGGTGATCGAAGCCAGCCTCCCGGCACCGCTGCCCGCCGCCCGGCCGTAGCCGAACTGGGAGTCGAAGACCGCCTTGAAGTAGCGGTCCTCGAGGGCCGGGGTCCACAGGTATCCCTGGCCTGCGTTGGCCTCGGCATGTTCGGTGACGATGTGGGCGATGATCGGCTTCCCCATCTCGCGGCGGTCGGCGACGCTGGGCTCGTGGCCGTCGTGGCGGGCCCGGTGCTGCTTGATCTGCTCATCGAGACGGTCGACGCTGGCCAGCTTCAGCTTCCGCACGAGCTGCCAGTCGATCTGGGAGTCTTCGGCGATCCAGCCGCGGTCGGGGCCACCGGCGCTGTCGATGGTCGGCACGTCGTCGTCGGCGTCGGCGTCGGGTGAGGTCCAGGACGCGGTGGCGGCGAACATCGGGATCGACGCCAGGCTCGGCTCACCCGCGTCGGTCGCCGGCTCGTCGTCGCGCGCAGCGGCGCTGCTCAGGGTCGTGCTCTGCGGCCGGCCCCACCGCCGGCCGCTCGGGGATCGCCCGAGGAGCTTGTCGAGGTGGTCGAGGACCTGTTCCTTGTCGCTGCGTGCCGCCGGGGGCTCGCTGGGCTGGTCACCGGAGGTGAGATCAGGATCGTCGTTGGTCACTGGTTCTCCTGAAGGGCTCGGTCATCGGTGGTCGGAGGTGGTGGCTGGCTTCGGGAAGCGGGGCTTGTCTGCGCCAGGTTCTCGGCGACCCCTCTCAGTGAGGCGGCGTAGCTCGATCGCGCGAACTTTGGGCCGCGTGGCCCACCGTCGGAGAGGAGGGCGGCATTGACGAGATCGTGGGCGATGGTGCCGCGCACCTTCAGGGGCAGGAAGGCTTCGATCTCGACGTTGTCGTACCCCCGCGGCGTCGGATCCGCGCGGGTGACGAAAGACGTCTTGGTCACCAACGGGCGCCGGACGAGCAGGAGCCCGACTCTGGCGGAGGTGGCGTACTCAGCGGCCTGGTCGGTAAGCCGCCGGGCGGCCCAGTGGCAGGCGCCCACGGATCGCACTGTCGGCTTGGTCATCAACAACACGTGGGTGGCGACGGCCAGCAGCGCGGGCGGGACTCCCCCGGGCGCGAGCCTGCCCAGATCGACGATCACATCGGTGCCGGTCGACTCCAGGGCCCTGAGAGCCTCCGCGACCGGCTTCCACGACCCGGCCAACGCCTTCGCGGTGTTCGGCGAGTCCAAGCCGGGCAGGAGCATCCGGCGATGGCCCTCGGGGTCGTCATCGGGGAGCGGCACAGCCTGCTGCCACAGTGCCTTGCTCGGGGTGGACGTCGTTCGGGCGGCGTTGATGACGTGGATCAGCCCGTTCGGCGTCACCACGCTGCCCTCGAGATAGCCGGTCAGGACCGACTTCTGGTAGTCGGTGTCGACGAGTAGGCAGGACCCGGGCCAGTGCAAGGTGAAGCCGACCGCGGTAGTGGTCACCCCGGGTGAGCCGGAGGCGGAGGTCAAGACGGTGATGGTCATCAGCGCTGGGGGTCCTGCACGATTGCGATGCGACCGGTCGCCGCGAGCTGCGCGACGAGCGCTGCGTCCCGTTGGCCGACCTGGACGTTGACCAACGTCGCGGCTCCGTCCAGAGCCGGGCTTGAATCCACCAGGACTGCGCCGATCTGGCGGGCTGAGTTGCCGTCCTTGAACGACGGATCGCCGCCCTGGGGGGCGGTGACGATCAGACGCAGCCTGCTCCCGGGAGTGACATCCCCCATCACCATCCGGCCCTGGTCCAGACGGATCCCGACCAGGGTCTGACCCGCGGCCGGGATCGCGACGGATCCGACACCGCCCGCCGGCAACAGCGAGCCCTTGGCCAGGTCGATGGCGGCGCGCTTCCCCACCATCCCGGGCATCTGCTCCGCGGAGACCGTGGAAACCCCCGGGATCGCGCCCACGGTCACCTCAGCCAGATCGCTCGCTTTGATCACGGCGCCGCGGGGAATGTCGGCCCGCACCTGGATCACTCGGTTCTGGGTCTGGAGCTGCTGGACGATGAAGACCGCTGCGAGCCCTGCCACGATCAGCAGGGCTGCGATGCCGAGGAGATGAGTGCGGCGCCGCCGCAGCTTCGGTGCGACCCTTTGGACAGAAGCTGCGCCGGGGGGCTGCTGACCGTTCGCGAGAGTGGTGGTGGCGAGAGTGTTGCTCACGCGTTCTCCTGGGGAGCGATTCGTTTGGGCGGGGTGGGAAGCGGAGCCACAATGTAGGCCGGATTCGGGGTCGTCACGTAGGCCGACACAACACCAATCCCGTGTGTCACTCCCCTCCCCGCCAGCAGCTGGGCGCGAGCCGCCGTGTGGTGGCTGCCCGCATCCACTAGCTACGCGTGACGACTGCTGTTGCTCGAAGCAAGCCAAAGTTCGCCAGTGAGCAACTGACCAACTGCCTAAGTCGCGAACTTGCTAACTTACTCGATCTATCCGATAAACGAACGTACGTTCTAGTCTTGGGTGGTGGGTCAGAGCAAGAAGGACCGGACCTGGCCTCTGCCGCGGGGTCGTCAGGGCCAACCGGTGACCCAGCACGTCTGGGTGAACCAGCCGGGCACTCCCCCTGTGCCTCCCGTCCAAGGCCTCGTCGTCGACTGGCGTCGGCACTCGTACCGTTGGTCGGCTCTCTGCGTGTTCACAGTGGCGGATCTAGAAGGTCGTCCTGTCGTCGTGCAGCAGTGGCTATCCGCCGAAGACCTGACGCCGGTGTTCAGTGATCCCAACGCCAGCCGAGCTCGAAGATTGCTCTAGTCGGCCTGCCCCTGGTGCAAGCGGCACGCCCTGCACCCGCCGGGCCGGAGCTTCTGAGGAAGTTGCTAACAGACCAACTAGCGAACCTGCCGACAAGCTAAGTAGCTAAACTCATGAACTTCCTAACTCTCTAAGTGAGCAAGTCCCACACTTGCTTATTCAGTAACTCAGCTAGTTACTGAGCGGAAAGTTGTTGACCGCCTCTGGACCCATAGCAACTTAGGAAGTTACTTCGGCAGGGCTGGCGCCAGCCGGCCATAGTCCAGAGCTTCGAACAACAGGGCCTACGGGCTGCGGAGGACCGCCAGACAATGCGGTCGGTGGCGAAGCCAGCTGGGTACACCCTGCGAAGGCCGCAGCCGACACACCACCGTCCATCCACGCCCCGGCGCGTCGAGCAACTTACTAAGTGGCTGAGAATCTAAGGTGCTGAAATGAGTAACTGTCTAGCAGGTGGGTCGGTATGAGGATACTGGCGATCGCGAACCAGAAGGGCGGACCCGGCAAGAGCACGATCGCGGCCGGGATGGCGGCGGCCCTCCACGAGTCCGGAGCCACCGTGGCGGTCGCCGACACCGATCCGCAGCGGTCCATCACCGAGTACCTCGACGAGGTCGAAGGCCAACCGATTCCGGTCTACGCGGCCTCAGACCCCTCTGAGATTCGTGAGCTCCCCAACGTGGACCAGTACGACTGGATGGTGATCGACACCCCTGGACACCTGGCGTTCCGGCCGATCCTGACCGCCGTCGTCGAGGTCGCCGACTTCGCCCTGGTGCCGATGGAGCCGGCGCCGTGGTCCATCACGCCGACGATCGAGACAGTGAACGACCTGCTGGTGGACTCGGGGACGCCCTACGCCGTCGTTCTCAACAGGGTGGACACGAGGGCGGCCGCGCGAGCTCGCGAGATCCGAGACGCGCTGGACGAGGCGGGGATCACGGTCGCACGAACCTGGGTCAGAGATCTGACGGCTCATCAGGACGCCATCGCCAACCGAACCTTGATCACACGGAGTCGCGCCCGGCGTGCTGGCGATGCCGCCAACGACATACGGCAGCTAGCGCTCGAAATGCAGGCCTACCTGAACAGGAGCACCGCAAAATGACGTCCACGCAGACCAGGAAGCTGGCCGAGCTCGTGCGAGCCAAGAAGGATGCGCGGCCGCCGGACCAGACCGGGTGGGGGAGCGAGGCCTCGACGTCCTCGGCTGCCCGTGCCGAGGCGGACGCCGAGGCGGAGACTGTGTCGCCTGCGGAGACGGCTGCCCCTGCGGAGACGGCGGCGCCTGCGGGGTCTGCCGGGGGTTCGAAGTCCCGGGGGTCGGCGACGACGAAGCGCGCGGCGGCGAAGCGTGGGGCGCCACCTCAGGCGACGCCGGCCGACCCTGCTGCGATCGATGATCTGCCCCCCTACCTCCAGCTCGAGCGGGTACAGACACGAGTCGAACCTGAGGTGATGACGGCCATCCGTACCACCGAGGTCCGCTTGAAGGCGAGGCGTCGACCGGCCGCGGTCACGGGCGAGCGTCTGAACACGAACACGGTGATCCGCGCTGCGTTGCGCGCCGTGGCCGAGTCCGGGGCGCTGGAAACGTGCACCGGCGCCACGGTGGACGAGCTGACGGCGAGTATCAGCGAGCAGTTGAGGATTGCGCCCAACTGACCGACGGGGCAGCCGGTCGCGGCGCTGGCGCGCCGCGACCGGACTGCGCGCCTTGCGGCGCTCACCGACCATGATCAACTTGGGTGCCGGGCCGGGTTCTGGGTGCGGGCTGCGCCGCTGACGCGGCTCCGCCCACCCCCTCGGGCCTGCCGGCCCGGACACGCTGGACCCCTGACGGGGTCTGCGCTGCACTCCAGCTTGACGGCCTGACGGCCGCCATCCGACCAAGATCACTCAGCGCAGACCAAGATCAACAAGCGCTGACAAGGAGAAACACTCCTCACCAGCGCGCTCTACGCAACTTGCAAAGTTTCAAGACTGTCAGACCACAACCCAATGTAGACCAGAGTCAACACCGCAACCCTCGAGGAACCCCATGACCACCACGCCGGCCCTCCCCCACCGCAGTCCGACCCACCTAAAGACAGGCCCGGGGTGGACCGCAGCAGCGGACAGCCTGAAGCGCCCCGGGTTTGATGCCGCTCCTGTTTGAGTCCAGGAGGATGAGCACCATGCCCAAGAAGATCGATGATGAGCTGAAGGCCCGAGCGGTCCGACTGGTCCAGGACCATCGGGGCGAGTATTCCTCGCTCACCGCTGCTGCGGCGGTGGTGGCCAAGCAGCTCGGTGTCGGTAAGGAGTCCGTCCGTCGATGGGTGATCCAGGCTGAGGTCGACGACGGTCAGCGGGCCGGCGCGAGCACTGAGGAGCTGGCCGAGATCAAGGCGTTGAAGGCGAAGGTCCGCCGGCTGGAGGAAGACAATGCGATCCTGAAATCGGCAACGGTTCTCTTCGCCGGGGAACTCGACCCCCGCAACCGCTGATCATGGGCTTCATCGACACCATGAGAAGCCAGGGCCACGCGGTCGAGTCGATCTGTCGGGTGCTGCGTGAGCAGGGCTGCCAGATCGCCGCGCGGACCTACCGCCATTGGAAGAAAGCCGGACGGGTGATCGCCGCTCGGACCGTGACCGATGCCCAGGTCGTCGACGCGGTCCCTGACATTGCCTGGACCACCAAGGTCGACAACGACGGCGCACGGGTGCGCAAGCTCGCGCCGGAGGGGCTCTACGGACGGCGGAAGATGACCGCCTACCTCCGCCGCACCGCGATGCCGGATGCCTCCGCCGGAGCCGTGGACCGGGCGATGCGCATCCTCGGGCTGTCCGGGGTGCGCCGCGACAAGGTCATCCGGACCACGATCCCGGCCAAGGACGGGACCCGTGCTGGCGATCTGCTGGACCGAGACTTCACCGCCGCCGCCCCGAACCGGACCTGGGTCACCGACTTCACCTACTGCCGGACGTGGGCCGGGTTCGTCTACGTGGCGTTCATCGTCGACGTCTACGCCCAACGGATCGTGGCCTGGCACGCCGCGACGACCAAGCACACCGACCTGGTGATGATCCCGCTGCGGATGGCGCTGTGGCAGCGGGGCCGCGAAGGGCATCCCACCGAGCCGGGCCAGCTCATCCACCACTCCGATGCCGGGTCGCAAGGCGGATTCGACCGGTCGTCGCAACACCTTGATGATGGAGGTGTTGGATGGGACGACCGAGGAAGCAGCCGCTCCTGGCGCCGGCGACGGCGCGTCGGCAGTGGGCTGCGGATAGGGCGATGCGGCCGCCGATGCGCTCGCCGGGCCGGCCCGAGCCGTCGCGAGTTGTGCAGCGGGAGTTCTGGCGTCTGATCGGGACTGGCATCACCACGGCCCAGGCCGCCGAGGGGGTCGGCGTGTCGGTGCCGGTCGGGAGTCGGTGGTTTCGACACGCTGGCGGGATGACGCCGCTGAGCCTGGACGAGCCCACTGGTCGGTACCTGTCGTTCGCCGAGCGGGAGGAGATCGCGCTGCTGAAGGCCCAGGACAAGGGTGTCCGCGAGATTGCCCGCACGATCGGCCGCGATCCGGGAACGATCTCTCGTGAACTGCGCCGCAACGCTGCGACCAGGGGCGGCAAGCCGGTCTACCGTGCCGTGGTGGCGCAGTGGAAGGCGCAGCAAGCAGCGAAGCGTCCGAAGGCGGCGAAGCTGGTCGGCAACGCGCGATTACGTGAGTACGTGCAGGACCGGCTGGCCAGGAACGTCCGTCGGCCTGACGGCACGGCCGTCGCTGGCCCCAGGACACCCGCGTGGAAGGGGTTGAACAAGCCCCATCGCCAGGACCGACGGTGGTCGACGGCCTGGAGCCCAGAGCAGATTGCGCATCGGTTGAGGCTCGACTTCCCCAATGATGAGTCCATGCGCATCAGCCACGAGGCGATCTACCAGTCGTTGTTCATCGAGGGGCGTGGTGCTCTCAAGCGTGAACTGGTGAGGTGTCTACGCACGGGGCGAGCATTGCGCCAGCCGAGGGCCAGATCACGCAACAAGCCCCAGGGGCACGTCACCGCCGACGTCGTCCTCAGCGAGCGCCCTGCCGAGGCCGACGACCGCGCGGTTCCCGGCCATTGGGAGGGTGATCTGATCATCGGGACGGACAGGTCCGCGATCGGCACGCTGGTCGAACGCAGCAGTCGGGCAACTCTGCTGGTCCACCTGCCGCGCATGGAGGGCTGGGGTGAGCAGCCGTACGTGAAGAACGGTCTGTCGCTCGGCGGCTACGGAGCGGTCGCGATGAACGCCGCACTCACGGCGTCGATGACCAAGCTGCCTGACCAGCTACGCAAGACACTGACCTGGGATCGCGGCAAAGAGCTCTCAGATCACGCACGCTTTGCGTTGGACACCGGGACGCAGGTGTTCTTCGCTGATCCGCACTCTCCCTGGCAACGACCGACCAACGAGAACACCAACGGCCTGCTGCGGCAGTACTTTCCCAAGGGCACCGACCTGTCCCGGTGGTCAGCCGACGACCTCGAAGCCGTCGCTCACACGCTCAACAACCGGCCCCGGAAGATCCTCGGATGGAAGACGCCCGCTGAGGTCTTCCAGGATCAACTACGCTCGCTTCAACGAGCCGGTGTTGCATCGACCCCTTGAACTCGCCCAATACACGTCGCTGCGGCTGACCGAACATCTCGCCCTGGAAGAGATCCGCCCCTCGATCGGGTCGGTCGGCGATGCCTACGACAACGCCTTAATGGAATCCATCAACGGCCTCTACAAGGCTGAATGCATCCGCACCACCGTGTTCCACGACGGTCCCTACAAGTGCTGACCGAGCTGAAGAACCGCGGCGTCGCCGACGTCTGCATCGCCGTGTGTGACGGACTCAAGGGCCTCCCGGAGGCGATCACCACGGTGTGGGAGCTGACGGTGGTGCAGCAGTGCATCATCCACCTCCTCCGCAATACGTTCCGGTTCGCGTCGCGGAAGTACTGGGACCAGATCGCCCACGACCTGCGGCCGGTCTACACCGCCGCCTCCGAGGCCGAGGCGTGGGCCCGGTTCGAGGAGTTCGAGGAGAAGTGGGGCACCCCGTACCCGGCGATCAGCCGGCTGTGGCGCACCGCCTGGTCGGAGTTCATACCGTTCCTGGACTACGACGTGGAGATCAGAAAGGTCATCTGCAGCACGAACGCGATCGAGAGCCTGAACGCCCGCTACCGACGGGCGGTCCGGGCCCGCGGTCACTTCCCCAACGACCAGGCCGCGATGAAGTGTCTCTACCTGGTCACCAGATCGCTGGACCCGACCGGACAAGGCAGGGCACGATAGGCGAGAAGGTGGAAACCGGCTTTGAACGCGTTCGCCATCACCTTCGAAGGCCGGATCAACCCGGCCGGGAACTGATCATGAGACCAGATCAGATCCACCGTTTATCTGACACTCCCTGGGTTTCTTCACTTGGTGCACGTCGTAGGTGAGGGCGACCGTGCCTAGGTCGGTCTGCGCTACCGATGTGAGGGTGAGCTTGCGCGGAGTGGGGAGGGCGCCGAAGAGCCGCTTGCCGGTGCCGAGGAGCAGCGGGTGGATGAAGAGGCGGATCCGGTCTACCAGCCCGTCAGCGAGGAGGCTGCGGGCGAGTTTGCCGCTGCCCAGTACGACGGTGTCACCGTTGTGGATGGACTTTATGTTCTGCACGGCGTCGGCGATCTGGTCCGACAGGATGCGTGTGTTAGCCCATGACGCCGTGGTGAGGGTACGGGAGGCCACGTATTTTGGTGTGGTGTTGAGGTGAGCAGCCATCGGGTTGGAGTCGGACTGTCGCGGCCAGAAGGCGGCCATCTTCTCGTAGGTGTTGCGTCCGAACAAGTAAGCCTCGGTGGCGTTCAGGCCTGAGGTGGTGGTGACCTGGTGGATGCTGTCGGCGTAGGCCGCTCCCCAGCCGCCGTGTTGGAATCCGTCGCGGGTGTCTTCTTGAGGCGACCCGAGTCCTTGCATGGTTCCATCGACGGTCAGGAACTCAACCATGACCAGTGTGCCCATCGCGGATCCTTTTCTAGGTTGCTGCGGTTGGCTGGTTCGGCGCCGAAGGGCCAAGGCTGGTAAGGCCGTTCGTCGTCCTTCACCGGTGCGGTCGGCGCGTCAGCGGTCAACGCCGGCGTGAACGGGCAGCACTGTTTTCTATTGAGGCAGCGTGGGCGGTGCCGAACTGCGGACGGTGCGTGGTCGGTCTCTGCCGCCAGGCTGTGATCGCGGCGAGCAGGCGACGGATGCCGCGAGTCAGGTCCCGCGGGCGCGCATCGTTGGGATGCGATTGATCCCTCAATGCTGTCAGGACTGCGTGGCGTTCGGCAGCCCGCCGGCTGAGGTCAAGATCGGAATCGGGATAGGGCGGCGTCTGGACGGCGAGAATGGTGAACCTCCTTGAAGTTCTGCTTGCTGGACGCGTTGCAGTTGCTGAGTCCACTTGAGGCTGGGCGCGTCTGAGCACACCGAGGTAGAGGCACCGACGCCTGCACTCGTCATCGAGACTGTGAGGGGTGTTCAGGCTGTGATGGCGGCGAGGGCGATGAGTCCAAGACCGAGGAGAAGGTCGAGGCTCAGGCAGGCCTCGGCCAGCGAGCGCGACACCACCAGCCTGCGGCGGTAGTGGACGGCGTCCCAGACGGCGTGCGACGCCAACAAGAGGCCGGCGAGAACCAGCCCGGCCCACGCGTCCCAGGTCAAGGCGATGACGGCGACCGCGCAGATTCCCGTGAACGCCGCCGCTTGGGCCAGCAGGATTGCACGACCTGCTGGCCGGCGCAGACCGATCGCCGCTAAGGCCAATCCCGTGACGCCGAGGCCGGTCCACCACGCCCCGCCCAGGAGCTCGCTGACCACGACGATGACCGCGGAGGTAGGAATCGCGGCCCACCCCACCCAGCGCCGGCCGGTGGCTGCGGCCGACAGGTAGCACCAGGCGGCCGCGGTGGCGCCGATCGCGAGGGTGTCCCGGCTCGCCGCTCCAGTCACCAGGAGGAGGGCGGCCACACCGACGCCCAGGGCTGTCGGCCACCGATGGAACAGCTCGTGGCCGCGGCAGCCGTCACCGATCTTGGAGGGGGCGGCGGAGGCGGCGTGTTGGATGGGCACAGTCTTGGTCCTGTCTGGTCGGTCGACCTGTGGCAATCATCGAGCATGGTGTGAACGTATGTTCATGAACAGTAGTTCATGATAGGGTCACTCGCAAGCTCTCCGGAAGGATTCGATGACACCGCCCCGCCCCGCCACGGATATCGACGCGCTGCGCGCGGCGCTGCTCGGGCACGCCCGAACCGTCATTGCTCGAGACGGCGTGGACGGTCTGACCATGCGGGCCCTGGCCGGCGAAGCGGGGGTGGCTGTGGGCATGTCCTACAAGGCCTTCACCTCGCGCGATGAGTTGCTGCGCGAGCTGACCTGGGTCTCGCTGCGGGAGCTCGCCGCCGGCATCGAGGACTGGGCGGTGCGTCCGGACGGACAGCTGGCCGACCGGTTGATGGAGTTCGCCGACTTGCAGGCCGCCTCCGACGCCCCCGCGCTGGTCAGGCACCTGAGCCAGCTTCCGGGCGGAGAGAAAATCCTGCGGGAAGCGGTCGAGGCGGGCATCACCCGGTCCTGGGCGACGGTGATGCAGGGGTTCCTGCGCGACCGACAGTGTGACGGGACCGTCCGTGAGGACGTGGATGTCGAGGCCTTTGGTTTTCTCCTCACTGCCGCCTTGCACTACGTGCTGGTCACCGATGAGCCGTTCTCGGCACCGGACCGAGCCACGCTCGCCCGGTACGTCGCCGCGGTCGCCGACCAGATCGGCGTCACCCGGTGACCGAGGAACCCGCTACAGGCTCAAGGACTGCTTGGCGGTGGGATCCGACGCTGTATGCCGGCAGCGCCGCCTATTACGCCCGAGGACGTGCCGCCTACCCGAGCGCGATCGCCGACCGGCTCCAGCAGGCGCTGCGGCTGGCCGGTCACGGGCGCTTGCTGGATGTCGGCTGCGGGCCGGGGTCGCTGACCTTGGTGTTGGCTCCGCTGTTCGCCGAGGCCATCGGGGTCGACGCCGATGCCGACATGCTCATCGAGGCCGAGCGCCTGGCTGACCAGGCGAAGATCGACAACGTTGTTTGGCGGCACCTCCGAGCCGAGGCCTTGCCGGCGGACCTGCCCCCGGTCGACATGATTACCTTCGCGCAGTCCTTCCATTGGATGGACCGGCCCCGAGTTGCCGCGGCCGCCCGGCGCTTGCTCACTCCCGGCGGGACGCTCGTCCATGTCAGCGCCACCACCCACCAAGGCGTCTCCACCGACACCACGCTCCCGCACCCTCAGCCGCCTCGGACGGCTATCCGAACGCTCGTGGCGTACTACCTGGGTGAGCGGCGTCGGGCCGGGCAGACGACACTGTCGGCCGGCACAGTTGGCGGCGAAGCGGCCATCTACAGTGCTGTCGGCTTCACCGAGCTCCAACAGATCCGGGTCGAAGGTCGGCTCTTGGAGCGGACCGCCGACGAGGTGGCGGCGTCGGTCTACTCGCTGTCCAGCGCTGCACCGCACTTGTTCGGCGACCAGCTCTCGGCTTTTGACCATGATCTGCATCAACTTCTCCACCGGGCCGGCCCGGACGGGTTGTTCAGCGAACAGATGCCACCAACCACCCTGCACCTGTGGCGTTGATGGACCTGCCGGCTGCGCCACCGATGGTGCTGCGTCGTCTGCGCCCAGGTCAGACGTGAGCAGCGGCTATACCGATCTGTGCAGGCATTCCGGGGTCCCACGACAAATCGTCGCGGCCTCGCTGAGCCGGATGACCCAGCCGCTGCTCACGCTGCCGCTGCTGGTCGGCGTGCAGGAGCGCTACCACGACCACGGCCTCGCGGCCGTGACGGTCGGGCTGTACACCGCCGGCTTCGCCGCCATGATGCCCATCACTGGCCGGCTCGTCGACCGTCACGGCGGCCGAGCGATCCTGCGGATCTGGCTGATACTCGCCCTGATCGCTCTGCTAGGCACCAGCGCCGCGTTGACTCTGGCCGTCCCGACACCAGTACTGCTGTCAGGCGTCACGATCCTCGGCATGTGCCTTCCCCCCGTCGGAGCCGTCACCCGTGCCGGCTGGCCGCTGCTGATCCCGCCAGCGCAGCTGCGAACGGCCTACGCGTTGGACACCGTCATCAACGAGGCCGCCACCATCACCGGGCCTCTCCTCGCCGCCCTCACCCTGAGCATTCTCCCCGCCCCGCTTGCCCTGCTGACCGTCTTCCTGCCCATCACCGTCGGCAGCCTCGGCCTCCCAGCAGCCGTCCTGGATAGCGCCCGCCGAGCCAACCGGCGGCCAGCCCGCGAACCGCAGTCCCGCCGGGTCATCCTCACCTACGGCATCACGTTCTGCGCTTCGCTCGGCGCCGGCAGTCTGGTCGCCACCGCCGGTCTGCTCGCCGCAGAAGCCGAGGAGCCAAGCATCGCCGGCGTCCTGCTCGCAGCCGCCGCCATCGGGGCGGTGACCGCCGGCACCATCGCTGGACGCCACCACCTTCACCAAGACGCGTTAACGTCCAGACTCGTCGGCTTCGCCATGGCCATCACCGCAGCCTTCATCGTCCTCGTCCTCGTACTCGGCCTCTCTGCCCTCGGCCAAAGCCGCGGTGGTGCGGCCAACATCGTCACTCTCGCTGCGCTGTACCTAGTCCTCGGGACGCTCACTGGCCCCCGCGACGCGTTGCTTCAGTTGAGCATCGTCTTGGTCGCACGACCCGCACAGCGAAGCACGTCGTTCTCCTGGCTGGGCACCTGCGGACTCCTAGGCTTTGGATTCGGCAGCGCTGTATCCGGCCTCGTCGGCAACACACTCGGCCACCACCTCCTCCCTGCAGCCATCGCGTCAGGCGTCGCACTCGCGCTCAGCGGAAGCATGCCCCGAACGAACGCATCCAGACCACAGCCACCGCTGCCCCTCTGACCCGAAGGGGCCAGTCGTCAACGGGTTTGCCGGTGAAGTTGTCACCGCCAGGCGTCCCGCAACCGGACCGGCTTGCGCATCACGGCTGATGCGTATCGAACTGTCCCGTACCGGGTTCAGTGGAGGCTCTGAAGTGACGTGTCGACGGTAGTCGGCACAGGGTTGTGACGGTAGTAGTTTCGTGCTCGACGGGAGGGATCAGCCCGATCTCGCCGTGCAGGCGTCGGAAGTTGAACCAGTCGATGTACTCAGCGACAGCGATCTCGAGGTCGTCGATGCCCTTCCACCTCCTGGTGCTCGGTTCGCTGCGATACTCAGCCCACTCAGCCCTAACCCGCGGAGATGCTGGCCACCCGACAGTTCAACACCCGGGGTCGGCGATGAAAGCTGTGTCAGGGGGAAGGGTTACGAGGTCGAGAAAGGCCTCTAGGTAGGCGACGACGTTGATCTGATCGGGCTGCAGGAGCCACTGCAGCTGGATGCCGTCCCACAGTGCGGTGATGCAGCCGGCGACCATGTGCGGATCCACTCCTGGCCGAAGCCGTCCGGCGTCGCGGAGCTTTCCGAACTCTTCCTCGAAGCCTCTCCGGACGGTGACAAACCGTTCGATAAAGTAGTCGCGGCCAGGGTGGCCATCTGTGACGGATTCCGCCGACAGCACTGCGTATAGCGCAATCAAGTCGGGCTTGGTCTGGTTCCAGCGTGCTTGGGACAGGATGTCGGCGACGAGGTCGTGGGTGCCGGTTCGCTGCCCGGGGCTGTCGTCGTCACGCCGCCTGAGAAGGGCGAGCAGGAGATCTTCCTTCGTCCTGAAGTGATGCATCAGGTTGGACAGGCTCATGTCGGCCGTCCGGGCCACCTCACGCATCGACCCGGCGCGGTAGCCGTGCGCGGCGAAGACCTGAAGGGCAGCATCAAGGATCTGGTGACGCCGCTCAGCCGTCTTGGCGTAGGGCCCTCTCCGGCGCGCATCCGTCGTCACAATGGCTCCCGAGAATAGCCGAGTCTGAAACTAGGTCATCTGCCCGGTTTTCTGTTATATTACCGCAGCGCCAACATCATCCCGGCTGGGGACACGTTGGGCGCACCCGCATCCACATCGTCGTCGGAGGTGCTGATGAGCCCGTTGTCTCGAAGAGGGTTTCTCGGGTTGGGAATGAGCGCGGGCGCCGCGCTGCTGGCCGGTTGTTCCACACCAGGCTCCACCTCGGTCAACGCTGCACCGGTGATCCCGCCGGCCAGCGGGCCGGTGAAGCTCACCTACTGGGCGTGGCTGAAGGATCTTCAGAAGGTCTGCGACATCTGGAACGCCAAGAACCCCAACATCCAGGTTGAGGCGGTGTGGATTCCCAGCGGCAACAGCGGCGGTTACCCAAAGATGTATTCGGCGTTGGCCGCGGGCACCGGGCCCGACCTGGCGCAGATCGAGTTCCGAACCATCCCGGAGTTTCTGTTGGTCAACGGGTTGGTCGACCTGGCCCGCTACGGTGCGCAGGACTACGCGGATCGGTTCGACAAGACCTTGTGGGGCCAGGTGAGCTTCGTCGACGGCGTGTACGGGATCCCGCAAGACTCTGGCCCGATGGCCACCTTCTACCGCCCGGATCTGCTGGAGCGGGTCGGGGCGGACGCGCCGGCCACCTGGGATCAGTGGGCCCAGGTCGCCGCGGAGCTGCGCAAGGACAAGGTCTACATCGACTGTTTCCCGCTCGCCGACCCATCCTGGTTCACCGCGATCGCAACCCAGGCCGGCGCGAGTTGGCTGAGGGTCGACGGCGATGGCTGGGTCATCAACATGACCGACGACGTCACACTCGCCACGGCCCGGTTCTTCGACAAGGCCATCGACGACGACCTGGTCACCACCGCATTCGGTCAGTACTCCACGCCGTGGTTCGCCGCCGCCGCCGACAACCAGATCGCGTCGCTGACCAGCGCCAGCTGGGGCGACGCCTTACTCGAGGGAGTCAGTGGCGGGGAAGGCAAGTGGCGGGTCGCGAAGATGCCGCGATGGTCCGACGGGTTCGGGTCCAGCTACATCGGCGGGTCCACGGTCGCGGTCTTGGCCAACAGCCAGCATCCGAAGGAGGCCCTCGAGTTCGCGATCTGGATGCAAACCAGTAAGGAAGGGATCGATGCGTTGATCAAGTACTGCGGCATCGGCTGGTCTCCGCTACGGGACTACATCGGTGAGCAGCGCGAGCAGCCCGCGGCATTCTTCGGCGGGCAGCGCTACAACGAGGAGATCTTCCTTCCGGCATCCAAGGAGCAGAACCCAGACTGGTCCTGGTGGCCGATCACCCAACAGTCGTTCAACATCATCGGTGACGGCTTCCGCAAGAAGGCATCCGGCGGCACATTGGTGGATGCCATCGTCACCGCCGAAACCACCATCATCGACGCCTTCCGCAACAAGGGGCTGACCATCCGGAAGGCGACATCATGAACAGTTCGACGACGACCTCGACAGCTGCGGGCGAGAAGACGGGTCGCCCAGGAGCCGACCGTGCCGCAGGACGGCCTGGTCGGCGCCGGCTGGACAGTCGCGCCTGGGCCCCGTGGGCGCTGCTTGCCCCGTTCCTACTGCTCTTCACCCTCACTTTCGCCGTCCCGATCCTGACCGCCGTCGCCCAGAGCTTCACCCGGGTCACCCGGCAGGGCGTCTTCGGCGAACAGGGTGTGACCACCCAGTTCGCCGGCTTCTGGAACTACGCCCAGGCCTTGGGAAACGACAACTTCACTGCCTCGATCGGCCGGATGCTGCTGTTCGGGATCGTTCAGGTCCCGGTGATGATGCTTCTCTGCACCATCCTGGCTCTCCTGCTGGAGGGGGCGTCGGCCCGCTGGCCCGCCTTCTTCCGGGCGTCGTACTTCATGCCTTACGGCATCCCCGGTGTGATCGCCACCATCTTGTGGTCGTTCCTCTACGTTCCCGGGCTCAGCCCGCTGATCGACATCGCCGGCCGGTTCGGCGTCGAGGTCGACTTTCTCGGCGCCGACACCGTGCTGTGGTCCATCGCGAACATCGTCACCTGGAGCTACACCGGCTACAACATGTTGATCATCGTGGCGCAGCTGAAAACCATTCCGAACGAAATCTACGAGGCTGCCAAGGTCGACGGAGCCAGCCCGTGGCGAGTCGCATGGACCATCCAGCTCCCGCTGATCCGTCCGGCGCTCGTGTTGACCACCGTGTTCTCCATCATCGGGACCCTGCAGCTGTTCGCCGAGCCCCAAGTGCTGCAAAGCGTGTCACCGGCCATCGACTCCGAATACACACCCAACCTGAGTGCATACACGACCGCCTTCGCCTACAACGACTACAACGTCGCCGCCGCCCAAGCCGTGCTCATCGCCCTGGTTGCGTTCATCCTTTCCTTCGCCTTCCTCCGCCTGACCAACAGGAAGTCACAATGACCAGCACCGCAACAATCTCCAGCGCCCCCGACACCGCGAAAAGCGCGCCCACTAAGACCCGACGTCCACACCGCAGCGTCCACGGCTCTACCGCCAGCCGTGGCTCGACGATCCTGATCACCGGCATCCTCATCGTCGTCGCCGTGTACTTCTTGATGCCGGTGTACTGGGTCGTCGTGGCCGCCACCAAGACAACCCAGGATCTCTTTTCAACAAACGGCTTCTGGTTCGCCGACGACTTCGCCCTGTTCCGCAATCTGCAACAAGTGCTCACCTACGACGGCGGCATCTTCGTCCGCTGGTTCCTCAACTCGGTGCTGTACGCCGGTGTGGGCGCACTCCTGGCCACCTACTTCGCCGCCGCCGGCGGATACGCCCTAGCCAAGTACAAGTTCCGCGGACGCGAAGCCGTCTTCGGGTCCATTCTCGGCGGTGTACTCGTACCCGGTACCGCGATCGCCCTACCCCTGTTCCTGCAATTCAGCCAACTCGGCATCACCAACACCTACTTTTCGGTCCTGCTGCCCTCACTCGTATCACCCTTCGGCCTCTTCCTATGCAGGATCTACGCCGAAGCCACAATCGACGATGCCCTGCTAGAAGCAGCCCGAATCGACGGCGCAGGAGAACTGCGGATCTTCCACTCAATCGGGCTCAGCGTGCTCACCCCCGCCCTGGTCACCGTCTTCTTGTTCCAACTCGTCGGGATCTGGAATAACTACTTTCTGCCCCTGGTGATGCTGTCCGACACCAACCTATATCCCATCACTCTCGGCCTGAACAACTGGCTCAGCCAAACCAACCGGCTCCCCGAGTTCTACCAACTCACCACCGGCGGCGTCCTACTATCAGTAATCCCTCTGGCCATCGCCATGATCGTGCTGCAACGATTCTGGCGAGGAGGACTCACCGAAGGCGCAGTCAAGTAGACAAAGACAAGCGTCGCGAAGCTAACGACTGGGGAGTGTGTCAGATAAACGGTGGATCTGATCTGGTGCCATGATCAGTTCCCGGCCGGGTTGATCCGGCCTTCGAAGGTGATGGCGAACGCGTTCAAAGCCGGTTTCCACCTTCTCGCCTATCGTGCCCTGCCTTGTCCGGTCGGGTCCAGCGATCTGGTGACCAGGTAGAGACACTTCATCGCGGCCTGGTCGTTGGGGAAGTGACCGCGGGCCCGGACCGCCCGTCGGTAGCGGGCGTTCAGGCTCTCGATCGCGTTCGTGCTGCAGATGACCTTTCTGATCTCCACGTCGTAGTCCAGGAACGGTATGAACTCCGACCAGGCGGTGCGCCACAGCCGGCTGATCGCCGGGTACGGGGTGCCCCACTTCTCCTCGAACTCCTCGAACCGGGCCCACGCCTCGGCCTCGGAGGCGGCGGTGTAGACCGGCCGCAGGTCGTGGGCGATCTGGTCCCAGTACTTCCGCGACGCGAACCGGAACGTATTGCGGAGGAGGTGGATGATGCACTGCTGCACCACCGTCAGCTCCCACACCGTGGTGATCGCCTCCGGGAGGCCCTTGAGTCCGTCACACACGGCGATGCAGACGTCGGCGACGCCGCGGTTCTTCAGCTCGGTCAGGTACGCGCAGCTTTCCCGGCCAGGCAGCTTGTGGGAGAACAGCTCGAGGTCGGTTTCCAGCGTGCCGAACTCCTCTGACATTGGGATGGCGTCGACCAGTGCTCGGAGCAGTGTGGTCTTGCCGACGGCCTGCACGCCGGCGACGCAGATGCTGACGTTGGCCCGGACGGCGGCGTCGAGGAACCGCGCAAGCTCCTCGGGCATCAGACCGCCGTGGACGAGGTCGCCGAGGGTGATGTTGGTCAGCCGGTGTTGGCGGATCGATATGCGCGGTTGGCCGCTCACCTCGTCGCTGTAGGCGTGGAGCCGGAACCGCTCGTCGAGCATTAACGTCATCTCGTACTGGTGACCGTCGATGGTCCGGGCGGGGGTGGCGTTGCTGCCCATCTGGCGAAGCTGCTCCAGGAGCTCCTCGTCGGTGTCGGCGACCGGCGGCCAGATCTCGGTCCTGCCGTCGGCGTAGTGGACCTTGACGACCTTGTGGCCGTGGATGGTGATGTTTTCCGCGGTCGGGATCTCGAACAGGGGCTGCAGCCGTCGAGGTGGCTGCCTTCCGAATCATCTCCGAGGCCGTGACGAACGTACGCCGGCACGCCGCTGCGACCACGTGTCGGGTGATCCTCGCAGCACAGGATGACCGACTGGACCTGTCGGTGACCGACGACGGGATCGGCATCGCCGCGGAAGCCGTTGCCGGGATAGGCCTGACCTCGATGCGCGAACAAGCCGCGGAACTCGGCGGCCAGATCACCGTCGCACGTGAGGCCTGCGGCGGCACCTTTGTCCATTGTTGGCTCCCACTAGGAGGGGTGCAATGACCCGCATCGTGGTGGTCGATGACCACCCGGTTTTTCGCTACGGGCTGGTCGCGCTCTTCGAATCCCAGGGATTTGAGGTCGTCGGGCAGGCCGCGGGAGCTGCCGAGGCGATTGCGATCGTCCGGGAGCTGCAGCCCGATGTGTTGCTCCTCGACCTGGGCCTGCCGGATGCCTCCGGGGTGAGCGTCGCCGAGCGACTCACCGCCCTCGTCCCAAAGACCAGGATCGTCGTGGTCACTATGTACGACGATCAGGGTTCGGTACGCGAGGCCATCGCCGCGGGGGCGGCCGGCTATGTCGTGAAGGACGCCCCGCCCAGCCAACTCATCGCCGCCGTCCGCGCGGCCGAGCAGGGCGCCGTGGTGCTCAGCGCCAGTGTGGCACCCAGCTCCGGCCTGGCCAAAGTAGCCCTGACAACCGACCCATTCGGCCTGACCCGGCGTGAGCGTGACATCCTCGACCTCGTGGTTCGCGGCCTCAGCAACCCACAGATCGCCGAGCGCCTCGCGATCTCCGGTAAGACCGTCAGTAACAACGTGTCGGCGATCCTGGCCAAGCTCGGCGCCACCGATCGGGTCGAGGCCGCCCGGATCGCCAGGGAGAGCTACGGCTGAGCGGTCCGCAGGTCCAAAATTGCCCGAAAGTGCAGATTGTCCTGGCCGGTCGGGCAAAGCACCGCTGACGCCGTCGACCCGGGAGCGCCTGCGGGGTTCGCTTGGACCATGCGGGAACGCCCAGCTGGGCAGGGGCCGTCGGGCAAGCAGGGCGATCGTCACCGTGCGCCGGTGACCGCCGGACCGGAACACCGGGACACGTCCACGGCAGACCCTCGCGCAACCATGGTCGGGCAGCATCCGATCGCTGAAAGCCGACCGCTCGAGTTGCAGCGGTTGGCGGGCAACCGAGCGGTGGCCGGCATCATCGACCAGATCGCGCAGGAGACTCTACAACGGGTGGCGGTGAAGGAAAGGCCGCCGAACGAGACCCTCTACAACCAACCCGGGACCGGAGGCAAGGCCAAGGCGGCCCAGTACGGCGGCGCGGTCTCCTACGACATGACCCGCAACGGCGACCGGGGCGTCACCGTCACCATCCGCATCCAGTTCCTCAACCAGGCCCGGAACGGCGTCGACCCCAATGCCCCCGGAGCACCACCGGGGACGCCCAGACTGGGTGCGTTGATCGGCAGCCCGACCGAGATCCCGGCCACCGACCCGGACAATCGCCGCGCGTGGTGTCAGAACATCGTGACCGAGCAGGTCAAGCCGTGGAACGGCAAGCTCACTCTGGTGGGCGAAGAGGTGAACGTCTTCAGCAGCAACACCAAGAAGCGGCTGCCGGTGACGTTCAACTCCGTGGCGGTGTTCGGGCTGGCCGAGAAGTACGACCAACGGATCATCGTGCACCCGACCTCGACTCAGGCCAATCCTGCGACCGGCAACCCGATCGATGCCGGCAACTACTACCTGAACAAGGGCAACTACTCCGCCGATGACAGCGTGATCGCCGCCCACGAATACGGCCATCTGCTCGGGATCGACGACGAATACAGCCAGAGCAACGAAATGCTCAATGCCCTGCTGCACCAGGCGGCACCGAAGAGCGCGCCGAGTGCGATGAAGGCCCTGGACAAGAAGACCGTCGAACGGATGGTGCTCTCCTCGCTGCGGCAGCCGCTCCTGACCCAGCTCGCCACCACACTGCCGGCGATCACCGATGCGTTCCGGGCCAATCGCGCCGTGGTGAAGACGAAGATGGCGGCGGCTGCGCGGGCCGGGGTGGTCGACCCTGCCGTACGCAGCGAGCTGGAGAAGAATCTGGCCGCCCTGTCGGATGCGAAGCTCGCCGGCACGGTGCCCCAGGCAGTGGCGTTCGAGACGACGGCGAACTTCAGCAACCTGACGGCCGCCGGGGCAGGAGTGGATGCCGGGTTCGATGCCACGAAGCTCGCTGCCTCCATCACCTCGATGTATGGCGCAGCACTCAGCAAGGCGCAAGGTGCCGCAGTGGACGTGGCCGGTGTCGGCAAGACCTCGATCAACGTGCACGGCTCGGTGCCGGCGATGACCGCTGCCGGCGGTGCCCAGCAGGCGAACGCCGCGGGTGCCGCCTCGGCCACAATCGGCTCGGCCGGCGGCCCCGGGACGTTCCTCGGGCTGCCGGTGATCTTCCCGTCCGCCGGATTGACCGGCCAGCTCACCGCGCTGCCGACGACTTGGGCCGCCGCCGGTTCGGCGGTGGAGACGGGGGTGACCTCCGCGGCGTTCGCCACCAAGATGGCCCAGCTGGTCAAGAGTGCGACCGCTGCTGCCGCCGCGCCGCTGCCGCCCGGGGTGGTCGCCCCGGCGAAGATGACCCGGGCACCCACGTTGTACCTGCGGGCGTATTCGGTGGTGTCCAACATGGCGCAGGAGACCTGCCGGCAGCTGTCCGCCGAGTTGCTCAACACGGTGATCCAGCCCGCGCTGACCGCCAGCGTCACCGATCTGGAGTCGACGATCCAGACCGAGGTCAACAAAGTGATGAGCACCCCGGCCAGCGGGGTCGCCGCGCTCGGGCCGCCCAATCCGCAGATGGCCGCGCTGGTCACGCACATGAAGGCTCAGCTCGATGCGGACAAGGCCGCCGCGGCCGGCGGCGGTCATACTCCGCTCGGCAGCGGCAAGGCCGCGCCCGACCAGAACGTCACCTACAGCGTGCAGAGTCTGATGGGATCATCGAAGACCACCGAGATCCGGGCTGACCAGTTCAATCCGCTGGTCGCCCAGTTCAACGACAAGCTGGCGAACATGTGGGAGAAATCGTTCACCGCAGAGGTGAAGTAGTCGGGGTGTCTGACCTGGTGAAGTCGATCCAGGAGAGTCGATCCAGGAGAGTTGCCCCGACGGGAGTCGAACCAGTGAGAGGTGGAATGGATGGCTGAGACCGGCCGGGTCCGCTGGCAGTCGCCGCCGCCGACCTCGATCGACGAGGAGCTGGTGGTCTATGACGACGGCTCGGCGTACCTGATCGTGCGGACCGCGCGCGACCGGAGCCCGGTGATCGGCACCTGGCGCGCGGGCGTCGACGACGCGGACCTGGCGGTGCTGGCTGGGTTGATGGGTCAGCAGCGTACGGTCGACCTGCGGCACCCCGAGCTCGACCCGGTGCTCTACGCCGCAGAACGGATCGCCGCTGCCGCTCGTGACTCACCGGTGGCGACGGCCACCTTCTACGCCAGCTCGCTGCCGGACGGAGAGGTAGCGCTGCTCGCGGTCGGAGGCGGTACGGGTCCGGCCGACTTCCAGCTGGATCCGGACTCGGTGCTGGTGCATCTGGAACAGGCAGACGGGACCGAGGTCGGCTGGCACCCCATGCAGCGGCTGGAGACCGGGTTCGTGTCCCCCGAGCCGCAAGGGCTGGGCGGGGTCGGTCGGCCGGCCGAGATCACGCCCGGGGCGTACGGCGCGATTGCCCTGGCCGGTCCGGCGATCGAGCGAGGTCAGGGAATCAGTGTCGCGGTGGAGGTCACCGGTCGGCTGCACGACGCCCTGCCGGAGCAGCCCTCGGACGAGCACTTCCGAGTGCGGACCACCGCCGTACCGCTGCCGGACTGACTCCGTGGCTCCCGTAGTCGCATCGACTCGCGATTGTCCTTGGCCGGTCAGGTCGTCAGGGTGAGCGCGTTCCACGTCCGTTGTTGACCCGGCGGCGTCAGACGTGCCCGGGCTAGGCGCCAACCCCGGACGTCATTGACCCCTCGGCGCCAAACGATCGTGGAACGCGCGTGGCCTGCACACGTTTCTTGGCCCGGCCGGGGCCGGGGCAGGGCGCTCAGCCGCCGATGATGACCGTGGGGCAGCCGGGTCCCGGGGCGATGGGCGTGCCGTGCATGGTCTGATCGCCCAGCCGAGCAGCTGGAAAACCGCCGATCTGGACGGTCATGCTGCCCATCACGATCCCGTTGGGGGCCGGGGAGACGCAGACGATTCCGCCGGGTACCCCGTTTGCGACGGCCGCCGGCATCCCCCCGATCAACACCGTCGGGATAGCGGCTGCTGGGCTGATCGGACCGCCGACGTGTGGCTTGGGGCCATCCATCAGCGGGCAGACAACCATGTCCCCGGCACGCAGCGCTGGCCCGGTCGGCATCAATCCACCCCTTCATCAGTTGCGGTTGCTTCCATAGTTCCACCGCGGACTGTCGTCCGCCAGGATCGGCTGGTCATCGTGCCCATGAGGGCAGAGCCACCGGCCCGAAGAGCCCCACGATCCCGCTCAGCGGGCTACCCTGCGCACCTGCCTTAAGGTCGCCACATGGGACGACCGACACTGATCTTGGTGACAGGCCCGGCGGGCTCAGGCAAGACCACGCTGGCGCACGAGCTGGCGACCGCGATCGGGTGTCCGGTCGTGAGTCGGGACGAGATCAAGGAAGGCATGGTCTTCTCCAACCCCGGATTTGTGCCGTCGGTCAGCGACGAACTCACGATGCGCACCTACGGGTTGTTCTTCGAGACGATCGCGCTGCTGCTGCGAGCCGAGGTCACCCTCGTCGCCGAAGCAGCCTTCCAGCACCGACTCTGGCTCCAGGGTCTCGGCTCTGTCGGTGACCTGGCTGACCTCAAGGTCGTGCGCTGCACCGTGATCGACGAGGTGGCGCGAGCCAGGCAAGAGCAGCGTCTGGCGACCCAAGGGACGAGGGCTGCGCATGCCGACGCCCAACATCTGACCGCAGCGGCGGCCTTCGACCCCATCCACCTCGAGGCACCGACGCTCGACGTCGACACCTCGGACGGCTGGCGGCCGGGTCTGTCCGCCATCGCGGAGTTCTGTCGAAACCCTTCCGCCGTTGCTTGACCATCAGCGACCCCAATTGCGCTCCGAAGCTGAGCGATCTTGCCGGGACTTCCCGGCAAGATCGCACACCTTGCAGTGAGGAGCCTGAACACTGGGACCTCCACCCGCTATCAGGAACACATCGCAACGAAGTCAGAATCAGCCAAGGCTCGACATCGTGGGCAGCGCCGAAAGCTGCCCGTCCAGCCCCGAGCGGTGAGCACCATCGCCACCTGCCAGGCGATGACGCACGGGTTGTCGGTCACGTCATGCCAGCCGAAGCGCAGTGTGAGGAAGTCGCGCAACGCAAAGGCATTATCGCGCCGACGATCCCGGAGGCGGCCCTCCTCGATATGTCCGCCTCGGCCATCCAGCTCCACCAGGAGACTCCAGAGGTCATAGCCGACGTCGGAGAGATGGGACAAGCCCAGCCTGGAGGCCTGTCGGCGGCCGCTAGGCAGGCCATGCGGCCGCTCGACCTCGCGCAGATAACTGAGTTCCAGCGGCGATTCAGACCCTTCGTCAACATCGCTGAGGATGTCGCGGACCAAGCGGCGATGCCGATGCCGAGCCCTCGTGCCAAGCTCGTCGAGCAGCCGATCGGAAGACGTGAGCTGACGCTGCACGGCTTTGGTCAGCAAGCCGACCACGTCGCCGGCGCACGCCTCGTTACACAGATCGATCACGGCGGCGTCCACCGTGAGCCGCGGCGGTTCTCCGACGGCTCTGGCTGAGCGCGCACCAGGTTGCTCACGGCGGAGCACCCATGGTCCGCCGGCCTGGACCGAAGCGGTCGGGCTTCCGACGAAGATGTCGGGTAGCTCCGGCTCGGCTATCAAGCCGTAGAGAAACCCCGACGAATGCGGACCCAGACGGGAACCGCTTCCGCCGACGATCAGCCCGGACCACGCCTTGGCCAACCACGGCAACTCATCCCCGGTTCGTAAGGGATGGGTCCACACGACGCCCGCGCAGATCCGCGACCAGTGTCCTTGGTCCAAAAGCCGGGCCACCGAGTGCCGTCCGAGGCCGAGATCGGCCGCCTGACTCAGCGCGAGGACGCCGCCTTGTGCACTTGCCAGCCGGAGCAACTCGGGCGTCGGATCGACACGTCTTCTCATGTACAGACACTGCTGATGTCAGGGGCACTTGATACGGCCTCGCCGCAAATCTGTGGATGACGCTCGAGGTTGGACTTGATCTGTGGATAACCGTCGGCTGGATCGACCGGACCCAGACCGACACAACCCGACAGAGGCTGTGCGATCCTGCCGGGTACTCCCGGCAAGACCACTCAGCCAATTCGGACAAGTCAGCTCGTGCTGCGGCGCACCTGTTGCACCCCGACCCACAGTCCTGCCGCGCAGGTCAGCACCGCGGCGAGGACGGCCCAGCCGATCGCCGGATCTGTGAAGGAGCCGCTGAACAGGGTCCGCTCGGCGTTGACGATGTAGGTGAGCGGGTTGAACGCACCGATCACCTGCATCCACCGCGGCCCGTTCTCCAGGGGAAGCATCATCCCGGACAGGATCAGCAACGGGAAGAGCAGCGACTGCTGCACGGCCCAGAACATCCACTCCCGCTTCCGGGCAGCGATGGCGAGCGCGTAGGAGAACGCGCCCATTCCGATCCCGAACACACCGAGCAGCAGCAGCCCGGCCACCACGTGCAACGGATAGAGCTTGAACCCGAACGGGATCGACACGACCACGATCAGGGCCGCCTGCACCACCAGTGGGGCAAGCTCCTTCAGGGCACGGCCGACCAGGATCGCCGAGCGCCGCAACGGCGTGGCGAGCACCCGCTCGTAGGATCCCAGTGAGATCTCGAACAGCAGGTTCGAGCCCGCCGCGCCGGTGCCGAAGAGGCAGATCATCACGATCACGCCCGGCAGGAACCACTGCAACGGCGACTGGCCGCCCAACGCTTCCTCGGTGACCGAGCCACCGAGCAGCGGCCCGAACAGGCCGAGGAACACCAGCGGCTGGACCAAGGAGAAGATCAGCGAGAACGGATCTCGCAGCACCAGCCACATCTCTCGCATGAACACCGCGCCGATGTCGCTCAGCAGCGAACCGCGCCGATCAGCCAGCACCGCCCCACTGGGGCCCGAGCCGGCGTCCATGCCCGACACCGAGATCCCGCTCACGCCGCCACCTCCACGTCCTCGCGCAGACTGCGTCCGGTCAGGGAAAGGAAGACGTCGTCCAGGGTTGGGACCCTCACGTCTGCGGCCTGCACCGCAATCCCGTCGGCATCGAGTTCCCGCAGCAACAGCGGCAACGTCTGTCGGCCCTGATCGAATCGGCCGCTCACCGCGATCCCGAGTGGCTCCGGTCCGTCGGAGATCTGGGAACCTCGCAACCCGAGCAGTGCTCGGGCCCGCTCCGTGTCCGAAGCGTCCACCACCACGGTGATCCGATCACCGGCGAGCCGGTTCTTCAGGGCGATGGCGGTGTCGTCGGCGATGATCTCGCCATGGTCGATGACCACGACCTGACGGCTCCTTTCCTGGGGCGGAGGGATCCCTTCCGCCGCAAAGCCGAAGATTTCCGTACGCCGTACTGAATATGTTCACCATACACTGTACGGAGATCCACTGACAGCGAACTTTCGGCGCAGAACCCACGTGAGGTGTGGGTATCGGACCAGAAGTTCCCCAGACCCGAGAGGCTGCACCCCATGAGTGGTCGCGATCCCGGTCGGCAGCCGGAGCGGACTGACCGGTCCGCGCAGGCCGCACACGCCGGCAGGATCGATGAAGGCGACCAGGCGACAGACTCCGAGGCGGCGCGGCGGATCATCCGGCTGCTTTGGGACCCGCCGGTCAGCCCGCCGGCTCGGGGGCCGAAGCCGAAGATCACGCTCGACGACGTGGTCGAAGCCGGAATCGCGGTGGCCGACGCCGAGGGGTTGGATGCCCTGTCCATGCGCAAGGTCGCGACTCGGTTGGGGGTGGGGGCGATGTCGCTCTATACCTATGTCCCGGGGCGCGACGAGCTGATCGAGCTGATGGTCGACCGGGTGCACGGCGAGTTGGACCTGCCTGCGATCGAGTTGCCCTGGCGAGCCAGTGTGGAGCAGCAAGTGAAAGAACGCTGGCGGATGTATGAACGGCATCCCTGGCTGCTCGACTTCAACATGGCCCGGATGCCAGTGGGTCCCCACGTGCTGGATGCCGACGAGGCCTTCTACGCGGCGCTGCTGCGAGCTGGTTTCGAGGGTGCAGATGTCGTCTCGGCGACCAACCTGATCACCTGGCAACTGCTCGGCGCGGCCCGCTCCGAGATCGTCGAAGCCGATGTGACCCGGCGCACCGGCACCTCGGCCGAGGCCTACTGGAACTCCCGGATGAGCTTCTGGGAGACCTACTTCGACTACGACCGCTATCCGGCGATGGCCGCCATCTGGGCGGCCGGTGGGTTCGACGACGAGGAGGCCCACGCATTCGATCGGCAGCTCAGCCGGCTTCTCGGCGGCCTGGAATCGAGACTCAAGCCGCGCTGAGTCGGCTACTTCGGCTCGAGCTGACCGCCGCGAAGCCAACGACCACCGCGGGCCGCGAGCACAGGCGGTTTCTCGAGGCCAAGTGCTACGACCCGGACGGAAACGGAGTCGGCGTGAAGCAGGTCATGCGGTTGATCTCACGGATCAGGCATCGGCAGTTCGGCGTGTTCGTCACGACCGCCTTCATCCACCGACAGGCCTATGAAGAGGTTCGGGAGGACGAGCATCCCGTGGTGTTCCTGTCCGGTCGCGACATTGTCTACCTCCTCCGCCGGATGGGCCTGACCGACTCGCAGGCCCTGGCTTCCTACCTGACTGACAAGTACCCCGTCAGCGCATCCAGCCCAAAGCCGTCGGTCGATGTGGCTGTGCCTGACCCTTCGCTTGTGATCGAGGTTCTTGACCGTGAGGGCACGGACGCCGCGAAATCCGTCAGATTGAGATCCTGAGTGCTTGCATGGGACGGAAGGATCTGCTCGCCATTCCACTCCAGATAGCCGATCGGCTGCGGTTCAACTGGTCCAGACTGTGACCCAGCGCTGATCCTCGGAAATGAGTGAGTCCCTGAGACCGGCGTCGAACGTCGCCAGTTTGGTGTTGTTTGACGCTGCCAGATTGACGAGCTGGAGGTCTGTCACCTGGCGACGGCCCATCAGCACACGAGTATCGATGACGGGTTCGGCAAGCGATCCCGAGTCCGGAAGGAAGCCCCACCCCGAAACGCCACGCATTGCAGCCAGTTGCCCGAGTGCCTCACTGCCGATGACCTTTCGACCGACGACTTGCTCGGTCAGCAGCAGCCTGACCAGCCCCGCCTCAGTGGTCGGACAGGTGTTCCAGGTGTCAAGCTCGGCGAACCGCTGATGTGCGATCTCATGGTGCACATGTTGATCCCAGCTCAAGGCGAGCAGCACATTGACGTCAAGCAGCATGGCTGCGCTCAGCCCTCGTCATCACGGTGTGCGGCTACGAGTTCGTCTGTCACCGGACGCCCAGGAACGCCTGACAACACCGGAAATCCCGACGCCGTGGTGAACTGCGAACTCGGGGCTCGTAGCCCGGAAAGCGCGAGCTCGGAGACAGCCTTCCCGAGCGAGATCCGCTCGGCGGCAGCTTTCGCTCTGGCTGCACTGAGCACCACCGGATCGAGATCGAGGGTCGTGCGCATATGCACATCATAGCATCACCACATCACAGCCTCGCAGCTCTGGCCGAGATGAGCTTCCCGGTCAGGTCAAGGCCGCCGCGATCGACAGCTCGACCTCGAATCTCAGGCGTGAATCGACCTTCACGTGGAGTCCGAGATCGACGATCTTGTCGTCGCGAGGATGCCAGTCGCGTTCGGGGTAGGTTCGTCCCAACAGAGGATCCAGGGCATCGATGGTCGGTTTCCACAGGTTCCGCCAGTTCCGAGTTGGGCCGACCCCGAATGCGATCTGCAGACGCACGGGCCCCTCGACGAGCTCGGGCGTACCAGACAACGCATCACGCACCTGCTGCTTGTAGTTCACCGTGTCTGTCGATGCTGTGGTCAGAATCTGGATCTGGTGCGACGGAGGGTCCGTTAGCTGGGCTGGCCCGATGACGAGATGCGATGACTCAGCGTGCCTCTTGCTGCACCAGACGGAGACCAGCCGCTCGTATGGCAGCGCCGACGCCAGCGGCAGGGCGTAGTTGTCCAGGTCGGCGGCGGTGGTGAGTGCACGGTTCGGGGGAAGGCCGACCTCGAGGCACATCGCCCACGGGCCGGTCGGTGGGATCAAGGGCACCGCTTGAGCGACCGTCTCGGTCAGGTACTCCCGCAGCGCGACCTGCTCCGGGTCGCTGGACCTGTTCCAGGAAGCGGGTCTGGGCGCTGCGCTGAGAACCAGCTTGTCGCCGTTCGGCCTGCCGTACCAATGGACGGTCATCCCGGATCGACCCGACGGAAGGCTGGTTGAGCTCGTTCATCGAGCTGGTGCAGTAGACGGCCGGCGAGTAGCACCATCTCAGAGGCAATGATGGGACCGACCAGCAAGTTCTCGGACAACGATCTCCACCTCCCGCGCATCCTGATGATAGGAGGTCCCACGAGAGGCGTCAGAACCGACCCGAGCGTCGGTGCCCATCAGCCTGGACCCCGACCCCGCATGTGGAAAGGCACTGCGCTCCGCGAGTGCCAGAGGGAGATGCAAGCCAGGACGCAGGCGACCATCCAGACGCGCGGCGTACCCGAAGGCAACGGTCGCCGAGACGATCGACCAGAGCAGCCCGGCTACCACGGTCGAACCCAGATCCCCGGCGGCCTGGACCAGCCCGAGCACACCGAACCCGTTGCCGCGCAGGCTCTCCGCAACGCGTAGGCGACCGCACTCGACTGGGCCTTCTCGGCGAAGCCGATCCCGGCGCCGGACAGCACGAAGGCGAGCAGCAGCAGATCGTCGGCATGGACAAGGGTGGCGAGCCGGGTGAGGTCGGCTGGGTTCATGGCAGGCTCCCTCGACGCTTCGTCGCAGGGGTCATCAGCCGGCCGGCGGTTCGAGGACGATCCTCAGGCGGACACCATCGCCACGGCTACCCTAACGACCGACGCCAGTGCCGCATGGCTCGGGCTCCCCGACTTATAAGGTCACCACCATGACTCGGAGCGTCTACATCGCCTCCCCTGAGGGCCTCACCGGCAAATCCGCCATCGCGATCGGGCTCCTCGACACCCTGACGCGCGAGGTCGGATCCGTCGGCTTCTTCCGGCCCCTGGTGCACGACGGGCTCGACATGCTCGCCGACCTGCTGGTCCATCAGCCGGGCATCACCCAGAGCTATGCCGACGCCATCGGCGTGACGTACGAGACGGCCCGCACCGACCCCGACGAGGCCATGCACACCGTGGTCGAGAAGTTCGGCCGGCTAGCCGAGCGCTTCGATGTCGTGCTGGTGCTCGGCTCGGACTACACCGACATCTCCACCGGCACCGAGCTCACCATCAATGCCCGGATCGCGGCCAATCTCGGTGCCCCCGTCGTGCTGGTCGTGCACGGCCGCGATCGGACGCCGGACGAGGTCTTGGCGACCGTGGATGTCGCGCTCGCCGAGCTGAGGCAGCACCATGCCCATCCCGTCGCCGTGATCGCCAACCGGACCACCCCGGAGGCGCTCGAGGCGACCAGGACTGCCTTGGCCGAGCATTGCGACCTGGTCACCGCGGCACTGCCCGAGTCGGCCCTGCTGTCCGCCCCGACCGTACGCGCTCAGGCTGCCGCCGTGAACGCCGAACTGGTGCTGGGCAGCGATGCCTGGCTTGATCGGGAATCGGGCGGTCTGATCGTGGCTGCGATGAGTCTGCCGAACGTGCTCAACCGGCTGGGCCCCGATGACACGGTGATCGCCCCCGGTGACCGGGGCGAGCTGCTGCCGGGTTTGCTGATGGCACATCAGTCAGGCACCTTTCCGACCCTCGCCGGTCTGATCCTCACCGGCGGCTACCCGATCGACGACCAGATCAAGCGGCTGCTCGACGGCATCCCGCACAACCTGCCGATCCTGTCCACCGAGCTGGGCACCTACACCACCGCGACCGCGCTCTCCGGCGTACGCGGGCCGATCACGAAGACCTCGACCCGCAAGCTGGAGACGGCCCGGCGGCTCTTCTCGGAGAACATCGACGCCGATGCGCTGCTGAAGGCCATCGACGTGTCCGCATCCGAGGTCCGGACCCCGCTGATGTTCGAGTACCAGTTGATGGAACGAGCTCGCGCCGCGAACAAGCACATCGTGCTGCCGGAGAGCACTGACGACCGGATCCTCGAAGCCGCCTCCATCCTGCTGCGTCGCGGGGTCGCCCGGCTCACCCTGCTGGGCGAGGAGACCAGCGTCCGGCACCGCGCCGCGCTGTTGGGCTTCGACATCTCCGACGCGACGATCGTCTCCCCGCACGATGCCGATCTGGTGGAGCGGTTTGCCACCGAGTACGCCAATGCCCGGGCCCATCGGGGCATGACCGTGGAGCGAGCCCGCGAGGTGGTCACCGACGTCTCCTACTTCGGCACCATGATGGTGCATCTCGGCCTGGCCGACGGCATGGTCTCCGGCGCGGTCAACACCACCGCGCACACCATCCGACCGGCCCTGGAGTTCGTCAAGACCAAGGCCGGGGTCGACACCGTGTCGAGCGTGTTCTTGATGTGCCTGACCGACCGGGTGCTGGTGTACGGCGACTGCGCGGTCATCCCCGACCCGACGGCCGAGCAGCTGGCCGACATCGCCGTGTCATCGGCGGAGACCGCGATCCAGTTCGGGGTCGAGCCGCGGGTGGCGATGCTGTCCTACTCCACCGGCGCCTCCGGTTCCGGCGCTGACGTGGAGAAGGTCCGGGCCGCCACCACGCTGGTCGCCGAGCGGTGTCCCGAGCTGCCGTTGGAGGGGCCGATCCAGTACGACGCGGCGGTCGATCCCGAAGTCGCCAGAACCAAGCTGCCGGACTCCGAGGTGGCCGGCCGGGCGACGGTGTTCATCTTCCCGGACCTCAACACCGGCAACAACACCTACAAGGCCGTCCAGCGCAGCGCCCATGCGATCGCCGTCGGCCCGGTGCTGCAGGGTCTGCGTCGGCCGGTCAACGACCTGTCCCGCGGGGCACTGGTGGAGGACATCGTGAACACGGTGGCGATCACCGCGGTACAGGCCGCGAGCATCGAGTCCGATGGAGGTCGGTCATGAGTCCAGCGAGCACGGTCACCGGCCTCCCGACGGTGCTGGTGATCAACTCCGGCTCCTCGTCGCTGAAGTACCAGTTGCTGGTGCCCGACACCGGGGAGGTGCTGGCGTCCGGACTGATCGAGCAGATCGGCGAGGCCTCCGGACGGATCAACCACACCACCGGCGATCACAAATACGTCGAGGAGACCCGGATCGACGACCACGGAGTCGCGTTGGCGGCCCTGCAGGATCAGTTCGCCGCATACGGGCCGAATCTCGACGAGATCACCATCACCGCCGTCGGGCATCGGGTCGTCCACGGCGGCTCCAGCTTCTCCGAGCCGGTAGTCATCGACGACGCGGTGCTGGCCGAGATCGAAGCCCTGTGTCCTCTCGCGCCGCTGCACAACCCGGCGGCGGTGGCGGGCATCCGGGCGGCTCGAGAACGCTTTCACGTACCCCACGTCGCCGTCTTCGACACCGCCTTCTTCTCAGGTCTGCCGGAGGCAGCGAGCACGTACGCGATCCCGACCGAACTGGCCGCGCAGCACAAGATCAAGAAGTACGGCTTCCACGGAACGTCGCACGAGTACGTGTCCCGCCAGGTCGCCACCGAGCTCGGCGTACCGGTCGCCGATCTCAACGTGATCGTCTTCCACCTCGGCAACGGCGCCTCCGTCTCGGCGGTCCGAGGCGGCCGGGCGATCGAGACGTCGATGGGACTGACCCCACTGCAGGGACTGGTGATGGGCACCCGGTGTGGCGACATCGACGCCAGCATCTACATGTACCTGCACAACGTCGCCGACCTGTCGATCGCCGAGATCGACACCCTGCTGAACAAGCAGTCCGGGCTGAAGGGCCTGTGCGGTGACAACGACTTCCGCGCCATCGACCAGCGCATCCGGCGCGGAGACACCGCGGCCAAGCGCGCCTTCGAGGTCTATGTCCACCGGCTCCGGCTCTATCTCGGCTCGTACGCGTTCACGCTCGGCCGACTCGATGCGGTCGCCTTCACCGCAGGTGTGGGTGAGAACAACCCAATGCTGCGCGCCGCGGCGACCAGCGGGCTGGAGCACTTCGGACTGCACCTCGACGAGGGCCGCAATGCCTCCTCGACCAAGCATGCGCGGGTCATCTCCACTGATCATTCACCGGTGAAGATCATGGTCGTGCCGACCAACGAAGAACTGGCGATCGCTCGTCAGGCAGAGGAGCTCGTCGAGAGGCTCCGCCCGTGACCTCATCCGTCAACGGCAGCGGCCGGACCGCTGTCGATCCCGTCCTGCTGCGCTGGCGCAACGCCGTCTTCGTGATCTTCTGGCTGTGCGGGTTCATGTTCGCCAGCTGGGCAGCCCGGGTCCCGGCCGTGCGTGACATCCTCGACGCCTCCACCAGCCAGATGGGCCTGCTGCTCTTCGGGCTGGCAACGGGCGCGGTGCTCGGACTGTTCGCGTCCAGCCATGTGATCGCGAGGCTCGGCGCCACCCCGACCCTGCTGCTGTGCTTGTCGACCTCCTCGGCAGGTTTGGTGCTGATCGGCCTGCTCGCCAGTTTCACACCCTCGCTGGCGATCTTGTTCGCAGCACTGCTGGCCTTCGGGATCGGCTACTCGATCTGTGACGTGGCGATGAACCTCAGCGCCGCCGCCAACGAGCGCCAGATCGGCAAGACCTTGATGCCGATGTATCACGCGGCGTTCAGCATCGGCACCATGTCGGGCGCCGGCTTCGGAGCGCTGTTGGAGCACTTCGGTGTGCCGGTCGGCATTCACCTGATCGGCGTCGGGATCGCCTCCCTGGTGACGAGCCGGATCGCCGTACGGTTCCTGCAGCCGGCGGAGCACCCCGCCGAAGACGCGGTGGGGAACCAGGTCGCCGGTGACCCGCCGGGCGCCGGTGACCTGCCGAGCGGTGACCAGCCGGGCGCAGCGGTCGATCCGATGGCCGACCCGCTGTCGGACACCCCGTCCCCGGAAGGCTGGCGAACTCGACTGGCGGTCTGGCGAGACCCGCGCATCATCGTCATCGGGTTCATCGTGCTGGGCATGGCGTTTGCGGAAGGCTCGGCCAATGACTGGTTGAGCCTGTCCATGGTGGACGGCTACGGGATCTCGAACGCCGGTGGCGCGGCAGTCTTCGGCATCTTCGTGACCGCGATGACACTCGGTCGGCTGTTCGGCGGCAAGGTGCTGGATCGCTTCGGCCGGGTCCCGGTGCTGCGGGGGACTGCGGTGTTCGCCGTCGTCGGACTGCTGCTGGTGATCCTGGGCCCGAACGTGGGCGTGGCCATCGTCGGTGTGGTGCTCTGGGGCTTGGGCGCGTCGCTCGGTTTCCCGGTCGGCATGTCCGCCGCCGCCGACGACCCGAAGACCGCGACGGCCAGCGTCGCCGCCGTGGCGACGATCGGCTATTTCGCCTTCCTGATCGGCCCGCCGCTGATCGGTTTCCTGGGCGAGCAGATCGGCCTGCTGAACGCCTTCTGGGTCGTCGCCGTCTTGGCGATCATCGCGGGTCTCTGCGCACCAGCCGCCCGCGAACCTGCCCGGTCCGCTGACTGAGCCATGCTCCGGCAGTGCCTGTCGGAGCCGTGCGGTCAGCCGCCGGATGCGCCCGCGCCACCGCCGAGCTTGAGGATCCGGTGATCGAGCGCAATCTGATGGCCACCCAGCTCCGCCTTGGCGACCAGATAGTCGGCGTTGTCGGGCGAGAGATGCACGCCGGTCCGGAGCTCCTCGGTGATCTCGATCCCCAGTCTGGCGAGCTGACCGGCCTTGTCCGGGTTGTTGGACAGCAACGCGATCCGCGGGCAGCCGAGTGCCAACAACATCTGCGCCGCGACCACATATTGCCGCTCGTCCGCACCGAAGCCGAGCGCCTCATTCGCGGCGTACGTGTCGAGTCCCTGGTCCTGCAGCAGATAGGCATCGAGCTTGGCGTACAGGCCGATGTCACGCCCCTCCTGACGCAGATAGAGCAGATAGCCGCCGGTCTCGCCGATTCGCTCGACCGCTTCTCGGAGCTGAGGGCCGCAGTCGCAGCGCTGGCTGCCGAGGACGTCGCCGGTCAGGCACTCGCTGTGCGGCCGGACCAGCGGCACGTCCAATTGCGTGGCGTCGGCCGGCACGGTGGCGCGATTTCCCAACCCGATGGCCAGATGCTCGCGACCGTCGACCAGTCCGTCGAAGGTGATGGCGCGTGCCGACGTGCGAAAACCGTCCCCGAATTGCAGCGGCAGTGGCACCTGACTGCGGATGGTGGCGACTGGAACCGCCGGGTGCATCGGGCCTCCTGAGGGTCTTGAGGTTCCCCCTGTTCCACGGACACTCGGGGTTGAGGGTCAGCCCGGACGGTCTGACCCTGTGGAACGGGTTTCAAACTCTATCGGCGACAGCATTCCAATACTCGAATGCCGACGTCTCCGATTATACCATGATTCTATCCATCGAAACATCGCGTTGGCAAGCTCGTCCCGGGTGAACCATACCTGCGAATCGAGCAGCTCGAGTTGCATTCTCTCCCAGAAGGACTCCATCATCGCATTGTCGTAGCAGTCGCCCACACTGCCCATCGACGGCACCAGCCCGGCATCATAGACTTTCTGACTGAATGCCCACGATGTGAATTGCGACCCGTGATCGGAATGCATGATCGTGTTATTGTCGACGTCCATCGGGTTGCGCCGCAGCACCGCCATCCCGAGCGCGTCGACCACGAGCTCCTTCCGCATGTTGTCGTCGATGGACCAGCCCAGGACCCGGCGGGACCAGGCGTCCATGACCGCGGCGCAGTACACCTTGCCCTCCACCGTCGGGTGCTCGGTGATGTCGGTCAGCCACAACCGGTTCGGACCGTCCACCGTGAACCGGCGGTTGACGAGGTCCTTGGCGGGGATGGCGTGCGGGTCCCGGATCGTGGTCCACGACCGACGCCGCCGGTACAGGCCCTGGATGCCGGCCTGGCGCATCAGCCGGGCGACCCGCTTCTGGTTCACCTGCAGGTCGTGCCCCAAGACCAGCTCGGCGTGCACCCGCGGCGCCCCGTACGTCTTCATGTCCTCATCGGCATGGATCTCCTCGATCAGCTTCAACAGCAGCGTGTTCTCCTGTTCCCGTGCCGATGCAGGCCGGCCGCGCCAGTCGTAGTATCCCGACCGCGACACATTCAGCACCCGGCAAGCCACCGCGACATCAATCCCGTCATCGGCCATTTCATGGACCAGCCCGTACACTATTTTGGGAGAACATTCTCCTGGGCAAAATAGGCGGCCGCCCTTTTCAAGATCTCGACTTCCATCTCCAGGCGCCGTTTATCCCGGCGCAGCTCGACCAGCTCCTTCTTCTCCCGACTGGTCAACGCCGTCTCGCTACCACCGGCAGCGTCGGTCTCGGACTGCTCCATCCAGCGACGCAGACACGATTCGGAAATTCCCAGATCTTTCGCCAACTCAGCAACTGGCTTGGACCGCTCACGAGCAAGCTCGACCGCACGACGGCGGAACTCAGGCGGGTGAGGAGCAGGCACAACGACATCCTCCCTGGTGACCAGTGGCCACCTCAGGTCAGGTGTCCGTCAAACGGGGGGAAGTCCATCTCGGCTGGGTTGGTCTGCTGAGCTTCGGTCGGTTGGGTCGGATCGGCTGAGTCAGGGCAGACCGTACCGGCCGGAGAGCGCATAGCGATGCAGCACGACGTCGCCGACCGGACGTGCCTCGACCAACCGGGCCCGCCGATCAGGTCCCCACGGAAAGTCTCCCTCACCGACGAATCTGGGGGCCCGATGATCGCCGACGAACACCGGTGCGACCGCCAACTGCAGTTCGTCGGCCAGGTCCCCGACGAGAAACTGCGTGAGGACCGAGCCGCCGCCCTCGACCATCAGCCGGCGCACCCCACGGGCGTACAGATCCTCGCTCAGTCGGCGTACGTCGACCCGTTCGCCAACCTCGACCAGGGTGGCTCGGCCGTCGCACTGAGTGCGGAGCCGATCCGCCGTCGCGGTCGGGCAATACACCAGCTTGAGTCCGTCACCGGCGCGGAAGAACGCGGCCTCGGGAGGCAGTTCGCCACTGCTGGACAGCGTCACTTTGATCGGTGAGGCGCTCAGGCCTCGGGCCAACCGTTCGCCGATCCGTTCCTGGTCGCGCACGAGCAGCCGGGGATCGTCACGGCGGATGGTGCCGGCGCCCACGAGGATCGCGTCGCAGCCGGCTCGCAGGGCGTCGACCCGATCCAGATCGGCGGCACCGGACAGCACCCAGCGCGGCCCGGAGGCGCCGTCCAGGTAGCCGTCGAGGCTGATGCAGCAGCTGAGCAGCGTGTACGGCCGCTCGGCCGGCCGGGCGCTCACGGCCACCACGCCAGCAGATCGGTGTGCTCGACTGTGACTGCCAGACGCCGGCCGTCGATCTCGGCCCGCCGACGTCGCCGGTAGTCGGCTGCCCGGGTCGCCAAATCCGGCTGCTGCTCGAGCGCCGCATCCAGCCAGCCGGTGAACCAGGCCGCCAGCAGCGCTCTCCCCCGGTCGTCATGGGTGCCCTGCGGCCCGGTCGAGGAACCCAGCGACCATGGACTGGACGCGGATCGGACGGTGGCTCCACGACGACGGAGAACGTGCGTCGCGTACGCCACCGCGTCCGGCCCCAGCAACCGACCCGCCGCCGTGCCGCGTCGTTGGTGTTCGTTGAACGCGGCCAGCACCGCTTGGTCGAGCGGGTCGGACGGGCCGAGCCTGACTCGGCCGACGACCGACAGCGTCAGCAGCGTCGGCACTCGGAGAGCGGCGGCCACCTCGGCCAGCCGGTCGATGGTCGTGGCGGTGAGCACGTCGAGCAGCGCCGAGGCGGTGATCAGGTCCGCGTGCTTCAGATGATCAGCGCTCAGCTCGGCCAGATCGCAGGTGCACCGGGTGACCTCCACAGCATCGTCACTGTCCCGGCTGCGCCCCTCAGATCTACGGGCGGGCACAGACGGGGCGAGCGGCTCAGTCTGGAGGGCTGCATCGCGATCGTGCTCCACCCAGTGCTGCGGCCAGGGCAGCCGTGGAGCCAGCCAACGCCGCTGGGAGCCCGTCCCGCTGCCGAGGTCGTGCACGATCAGGCGGCTCCGATTGTTGCTCGGGTTCGTCGGTGTTGCTCGATCTGTAGATCGAGCAACACCGACAGACCCGAGCAACTTCGGGCGGAGCAGCGGCGGCAGGTCATCGAGCAGTCGGGTGGAACGAGCGAGGGCATCCGCCGGCTCGCGCAGCGCCAGCCAGTCGGCGCTTGCTCTCCCGTGCTCGACCTCGGCCGCCATCATCAGGCGCCCCGTCCGCTGGGAATCGTGGCCACATCCGCGGCACCGGAGTCCCGCATCAGGGAACCAGTCCGCTCAGGATCACGTCGATGTGCTCGACGGTCGAGGACCAGGCCGGCAGCATCTGGCGGCGCGCGGCGGCGGCGTCTCGCAACCGGCTACGCAGCGTCTCGTCGGTCAGCCACCGCCGCAGGGCGTCTGCGAGCGATTCCGGATCGCCGACCGGTATGAGCAGCCCGGGCCCGCTGCCGTCGCCGGCCAGACCGAGCGTGTCCGGCAGCCCACCAGCGAGGGTGGCGATCACCGGGATCCCACGGGCATGCGCCTCGCAGACCACCATCCCGTACGTCTCGATCCGCGATGGCACCACGACCAGATCGGTCTCGGCGTAGCGTGCCATCAGTTCGGCGGGTGCCAGCGGGCCAGTCAGTTCCACGCGTTCGGTCAGTCCCGAGGAAGTGATCAGGTCACGCACCGACCGCCCGTACGCCGGTTCGGCCTCGGGTCCAACCAGCCCGCAGCGCCAGTCGAACTCGCCGAGCCGGGCCAGCGCCGACACCAGCAGGTCCTGCCCCTTGTGCGGGGCGAGCGCACCCACGCAGAGCAGCCGGCCGCCTGCCGCCGTCGGCCAGGTGAGCCCGGCGGACGCGACGCCCGGCTCGGCGACATGTACGCGCTCGCTGGGCAGCCGGTAGTGATCGACAAGCCAGCGACCGGTCCAACGGCTGGTGGCTATCAGCACGTCAGCGCCGGCCAGCACGGCACGCTCCCGGGTGGCGACCGCGCTCTCCGGCGGTGCCGCGACACCGAGCGGCAGATGGACCAACACGATCAGCCGAATCCCCAGAACCGAGCACCGACGCAACTCATCCGGCGCCGCCGACGCGATCAACCCGTCGACGAGCAGCAGCCCACCCCGCGGCACGCGCGCTACGACCGCCGCCAACAGCCCTCGATCGGTGTCGTTCGGCACCGGCCACGAGCCGGCGAGGCGATGCTCTCGGACCACCCAACCGACATCGGTCAGTCCCTGGCAGAGTCGCCGATCATAGATGTTGCCGCCGCTCGGGCGAGCCTGATCATCGATGGCGCCCGGCACGACCACGTCCACCGCGGCAGCGGATGTGACCCCGCGCACCGGCCTGGTCACGGGCCGTGCCTGCCGGGATCGCTGAGCACGACCACTCAGTACGGTCACGGTTCTCGCTCGTAGCCCGCCGAAGCGACCGGCGACTCGTGCAAGGTGACGCCGATCCGAGCAATCTCGGACGCCGGCCGCCCGAGGGCGCCGGCGTGCAGCCGGTCGGCGAGCCGGTCCGCGATCGCCTGGGCCAGCACCTCGGTGGTGGTGTTCTGGCCGGCGAACGCCGGCTCGTCGTCCAGGTTGCGATAGCTCAGACCCTCCGCGATCCGATGCAGCTCAGCGCTTGCCAACCCGATGTCGAGCACGATGCCGTTGTCGTCGAGATCGGCGGCATGGAAGGTCGCATCGATCACATAAGTCGCCCCGTGCAGCCGTTGAGCCGGGCCGAACGCCTCGCCGCGCAGGCTGTGCGCCACCATCAGATGATCACGAACGGTCACTGTGAACACGACTCACCTCGATCGGTCGCGGCTGACGGACTCGGACCCATAGTCGATCACGTGGCAGAGCCCGGGCCGACGCCCGGCCGCGATGTCGGACAGCACCGCCGGCAGTTCCGTGAAGGGGGACCTGTCGGTGAGGATCACGTCATAGGCGGGGTCACGGAGCAGCCTCAGAGCGAGTGCCAGCCGATCGGCGAAGGTGCGCCCGGATCGCTGCGTGCTCGGGATCGTGCCGACCTGGCTCGCTCGGATCGCCAGCCGCCCGGAGTGGAAGGATCCGCCGAGGGTCAGCGACACCGGACGCTCGCCGTACCAGCTGAGGTCCCAGACGGTGCCCTCGGGGGCCAGCAGATCGAGGCCGAGCTGCAACCCGGCGCTGGTTGCGCTGGCATGCACGACCAGATCGCAACCGGTCGGCGCCGCGCCCGGCAGCGCGAACCCGACACCGAGGCCCTCAGCGACCCCGGAACGCTCCGGGTCGACGTCGACCAGGGTCACCTCGGTGCCCGGGATGCCCGCGAGCAGTCGGGCAACACAGGCTCCGACCATGCCGGCGCCCACCACGGCGATCCGTTGGCCGATCCACGGCTGGGCATCCCAGGCCAGGTTGATCGCCGTTTCGAGGGTGCCGGCCAGCACCGCCCGGGCCGCCGGCACGTCGTCGGGCACCAGAGTCACAGCGGCGGCCGGCACGACGTACCTGGTCTGATGCGGAAACAGGCAGAACACGGTTCGGCCGCGCAGCCGCCGCGGCCCCTCCTCGACCAAGCCGACGTTGAGATAGCCGTACTTCACCGGGCCAGGAAAATCGCCGTCCTGGAACGGCGCCCGCATCCGGACCCGCTCCGACTCGGGGACACCACCGCGAAAGACCAGCGACTCGGTGCCGCGGCTGATGGCGGAGTGCAGCGTTCGGACCACGACCTCATCGGGGCCGGGTTCAGGGATCGTGGCGGGACGGATAGCGCCGACGCCCGGCGACAGCACCCAGAATGCGTCCGCATCACGCGTCACCGGGGACCTCCTCGCCGTCGGCCCGAGCTCGTGACCGATCCGCACCTGGTCAGCCGTAAGAGTTCGGCCAGCCTACCCAGCCGATCCTGGCGGGCGACTCCCGGCCGATCAGAGCCGGTCGACCTCGTCGGCGATGGTCCGGCCGATCTCCAACGATGCGGTGGCAGCCGGAGACGGAGCGTTCAGCACATGGATCTGACCGGGCGCTCGCAGGTAGGCGAAGTCGTCCAGCATCGACCCGTCCCGACGGAGCGCCTGCGCCCGTACGCCGGCCGGCGCCGGCTCCAGACTGTCGTCCGGCAGCTCCGGCACCAGCTCACGCAGACTGGCCAGGAATCTCTTGTGGGACAGGGATCGGGCGACCTCACCGATACCCGTCCGCCAGTACCGTCGGCCCAGTCGCCACAGCCCCGGCCAGCGCAGATAGTCGGCCACGTCCTTGGGCTTCACCGTCCGCCAGGAATACCCTTCCCGCGCCAAGGCCAGCACCGCATTCGGCCCGGCGTGCACCCCACCGTTGATCATCTTCGTCAGATGCACACCCAGGAACGGCAGAGTCGGATCGGGCACCGGATAGATCAGGCCCTGCACCAGGTTCTCGTACGCGGGCTTCAGCTCGAAGTACTCCCCGCGGAAGGGCACGATCCGTACGTCGGGATCCAGTCCGGCCAGCCGCGCCAGCCGATCGGACTGGAGCCCGGCACAGTTCACGAACCGGTCGGCCCGGTGCTCACCGTCGGCTGCGACCACAGTGACGCCGCCCGGTCGCGCGTCGATGCCGACGATCTCGGTCCCGGTGACCAGCCGGCCACCACCTTCGATGATCAAGGACGCCAGCGTTCGGCAGACCCCGACGTAGTCCACGATGCCGGTCGTCTCCACCCGAAGAGCCGCCACGCAGGACACGTTCGGCTCGAACTCCTTCGCCTCGCTGGGCGTGATCCGGCGCAGCGGTACACCATTGGCCTGGCCGCGCTCCTGGAGCTTCTCCAGTGCGGGGAGCTGCTCGGGCTTGGTGGCCACCACGAGCTTGCCGCAGATCTCGACCGGGACGCCGTGCTCGACCGCGAAGTCGCGCATCGAGGCGGCACCAGCCGTACCGAGCCGGGCCTTGAGACTGCCAGGCGCGTAGTAGAGCCCGGAGTGGATCACCCCCGAGTTGCGCCCCGTCTGGTGCTGCGCGATCTCCGATTCCTTCTCCAGCACGGTCACGCCATGCCCACGCCGAGTGAGCTCGTACGCGGTCGCCAGACCCACGATGCCCGCTCCTGCGACGACAACCTCAACCACGATCCACTCCCTGCGCCACCTGCTCGCCACCCACAAGCACCTCGGTAGCACCGTAGGGGATCAACGTCGTTGCCACCGGTCGACCCGCGAAATTGCCGCCCGGCACGAGTGCCGGGTAGCCCAGGTTCCTGAACTACCCGACACTGGTCTCGACAACCAGCCGAGACCCGAAGAGAACCCCATCCGATGAGATTCGTCGAACGCCTTGTCCATGACAATGCCACTGCTTGGCGCGCCGCGGTCGGACACCGTTTCGTGCAGGAACTGTTCGCCGGCACCCTCGACGACGCCGTCTTGGCCGACTATCTGGTGCAGGACTACCAGTTCTGCGATGCCTTTGTCGCCTTGCTCGGCGCGGCGACTGCGACCGCTCCCGACCTCACCGCGCGTTTGCCATTGGCCCGCCAGCTCGGCACGTTCGCCGGTGATGAGAACGACTACTTCACCGAGACCTTCGACGACCTCGGCGTACCCGAGACCGACCGTACGCGCCCGCAGCTCAAGCCAGTGACCGCTGACTTCATCGCCGTCATGCAGCGGGCCACGCAAGGCGGCTCCTATCCGCAGGCGCTGGCCGTGCTGGTCGTCGCCGAGCTGCTCTACCGCGACTGGGCGACCCAGATCCCGACCTGGCCCAGCCAGCCGAAGCACCGGGGCTGGATCGAGGTGCACAACAATCCTGACTTCAACGCCTGGGTGGACTGGCTGGTCGACCAGCTCGATCAGCACGAGCCGGGCGACGAGCCCACCCGCAGCGAGGTCGCCAACACCTTCGCCCGCGCCGTCGAGTTGGAGTTGGCGTTCTTCGACGCCTGCTACCAGCGCCCCTAATCGCCTCTAATCGGGGCCCGACCAGCCCGAATATCGCGTCCAGCGACGCGTTACGTCGGCCCTGCCCCGCGCGCCACCTTACAGTTGTCGGCTATGACGACTGCGTTGATAACCGGGGGGACGTCAGGAATCGGGGCAGCGTTCGCGCGGACGCTGGCCGCACGGGGTCACGATCTCGTCCTGGTGGCACGTAACCCTGATCGACTGGCCGAGACCGCCACTGCGCTCCACGAGACCCACGGTGTGACGGTCGAGACCATGGTCGCCGACCTCGCGGATCGAGACGACGTCAGGCGAGTCGCCGACCGCCTCGAGTCCCTCGATCAGCCCATCGAGGTCCTGGTCAACAACGCCGGTATCGGTGTCCGGGCCAAGCTGCTCGACGCCGACACCACACCGCACGAGCACTCCTTCGACCTGATGGTCCGCGCCGTGCTCATCCTCGGCGCCGCAGCCGGTCGCACCATGAAGGCCCGCGGCAGCGGCACCATCATCAACGTCTCCAGCACCGCCGGCTATGTCACGATGGGGAGCTACTCGGCCACCAAGGCATGGGTCACCGTGTACACCGAGGGTCTGGCGAGTGAGCTGCTCGGCACCGGTGTCAAGGTGACGGTGCTGTGTCCGGGCTGGGTGCACACCGAGTTCCACGAACGTGCCGATATCAACGCGAGCAGGATCCCGGCCCTGCTGTGGCTCGACGCCGATCAGCTGGTGGCCGACTGCCTCGCCGATGTCGAGCGTTCCCGGGTGATCTCGATTCCCTCGCTCCGCTACAAGGTGCTGATGTTCTTCGCGCGGCACGTCCCGCGCTCCGGCGTACGCTGGATCTCGCGTCGGCTGAGCTCAAGTCGCCACTGAGCCCATCGGTCACATCCGCCCCACAGAACGCACACTCAGACTCGCCACAGTTCGAACCAGGCGTACGAATACTGGACCATCGCGCGCAACGCGATACGGTGGGGGCGTGTCGAGCCGCCGTCGTTACACCTCGCCGATCCATGCGGGTGCCCGGTTCGTCGCCCAGCGCGGATTGCTCAAGCCGCTCGTCTGGCGGCTCGCGACCGTCACCGTGCTCGGCCGGGAGAATCTCGCAGGGCTGACCGGACCCTTCGTCATGGTGTCCAACCACAGCTCGCATCTTGATGCGCCGCTGTTGATGGGCTCCCTGCCACCCAAGTTGTCCCGCTACGTCGCTGCCGGCGCCGCCGCCGACTACTTCTTCGACGTCTGGTGGCGCAAGGGTCTGACCGCGCTGTTCTTCAATGCGTTCCCGGTGGACCGAACAGGTCTGCGCGGCAAGCGCGGCATGGCCACCAGCCTGCTGGACGACGGCGTACCGCTGCTGCTCTTCCCCGAGGGGACGCGCTCGCGTACCGGCGAGATGGGCAACTTCAAGCCGGGTGCGGCCGCGCTGTGCATCAGCCGCGACGTGCCGTGCCTGCCGGTCGGCATCGTCGGCGCCTCCGACGCGATGCCGCGCGGAGCCAGCTGGCCGCACAAGGGCCGGCCTCCGGTCTATGTCGTGTTCGGCCAGCCGATGCGTCCCGAGGACGGGGAGAAGGCGGCGGACTTCTCCGACCGGATCGCCAAGGAGGTCCGCAGTCTCGTCGACTACGGGATGGACTACCGAGAGCAGGTGCAGGCCGGCGGACGACCGCGGCCGATGCTGCCTCCGGATGCGGGAAGTGGCATCGCATGACGGGTGACCGCGACATCAAGCACATGAAGTGGTGGGGCTGGGGCGTCGACGGCGTCGCGTTCCATCACCACGACAAGCCCGCCTTCGCTCCGTTCGTGAAGGAGGCCGTGCATCTCGATCTGTCGACGGCCCAGGCGGTGGTGCCGCCCGAGCTGGAGTCGCTGCCGGTGCCGGTGCCCAAGCTCACCGATGCCTTCGCCGCGCAGTTGGTCGAAGTGGTCGGCGCCGACCATGTGCACACGGACACGCTGGACCGGATCGTGCATACGTACGGGAAGAGCCTGCGGGACCTGGTCCGGCTGCGGCGGGCAGTCATCCCACGGATCCCGGATGTGGTGCTCTATCCCGCCGATGAGGAGCAGGTCCGGGCCATCGTCGACCTGGCGGTCGCCGAAGACGCCGTGATCATCCCGTTCGGCGGCGGCACCAACATCTCCGGCAGCCTGGAGCCGCCGGCAGATGAGACGCGACCGGTGCTGTCGGTCGATCTGGGCCGGATGAACAAGGTGCTCGACATCGACGCCGAGTCCGGGCTGGCTCGGATCCAGGCGGGCACGCTCGGTCCGGACCTGGAGGAGCAGCTGGGGGCCCGCGGCTGGACCATGGGCCACTTCCCGGACTCCTTCACCCATTCCACCGTCGGCGGCTGGGTCGCCACCCGGTCCTCGGGCATGCAGTCGGACAAGTACGGCGACATCGCCGACATCACCCGTGGACTGCGGCTGGTCGTGCCAGGTGATGTCTGCGTCCTGCGACCGCTGCCGAGCACGGCGACCGGGCCGAGCGTGCGAGAGATGGTGCTGGGCAGCGAGGGCCGGCTGGGCATCATCACCGAGGTGACGGTCCAGGTGCATCGGCTGCCGGAGCAGCGTGTCATCATCGGCTACCTCTTCCCCTCCTGGGAGGCGGGGCTGGCCGCCATGCAGGAGATCGCCGCCTCCGATGCGGCACCGATCGTGACCCGGGTCTCCGACGCCAACGAGACGAAGTTCTCCTTCTCCACCAGTAAGGCGAAGCCAGGTCTGAACCTGTCGGGGAAGATCCAGAAGGGCCTGTTCACCGTGCTGGAGAAGCGCGGCTGGGACATGTCGAAGGTCTGCCTGTCGTTCATCGGCTACGAGGGCGCCAAGAGCCACGTCGCGTACGAGAAGAAGCTGGTCAAGGCGATCGTCGGCCGGCATGGCGGCATCGTGGTCGGCACCGGCCCGGGCCGGCTGTACGACCAGAAGAAGTTCGACACCCCCTACCTGCGGGACTTCCTGCTGGATCGCGGTGCGGCCGGCGACGTGTCGGAGACCGCGGCACCCTGGTCGCGGCTGATGGAGGTGTACGACAACACCGTCGCCGCAGCGCAGCGGGCGTACGAGGAGATCGGCCACCCAGGCTGGATCATGTGCCACCTCTCGCACAGCTATCACTCGGGTGCCTGCCTCTATTTCACCTTCGCCTTTGTGCACGGCGAGGAGGATCCGCTGGGTGAGTACGACGTGGTGAAGTCAGCGATCCAGCAGAGCTTCGTCGACCACGGCGGCACGTTGTCGCACCATCATGCGGTCGGCACCGAGCACTCACGGTGGCTGGAGCAGGACATCTCCGCACCCGGGGTGGCCATGATCAACGGCGTGTTGGGCACCATCGACCCGGGGCGCAATTTCAACCCGGAGAAGATCACCGGTCACTGACCCGGTCGGATGCCGTCGCCGGGCACGACTGCCCGCGTCCCTTCACCAGGTTGAAAGGTGCCTGGATGTAGTTTCCCGGCGCTGAAGCTACATCCACGCACCTTTCGAACCAGCCAACACCGCAAACCACCACCGCAGACTAGGGGCTTGTCGCTCCTATTCCTCGGGGAATCGCGGGCGTCCAGGTGCGTGCATCGCAAGGCCGACGAGGAAGGGATACCGAGTCGTATCACGACCGAGGAGAACGCAGCGAGGTGCGTGCCTGGGCGTCGCGAGACCCGTGAGATAGGGGCGACAAGCCACTAGGTCCGGTAGTCGACCACGACCGGCGAATGATCACTCATCCGCTGCTCGTAGGACGGCTCACGGTCGGTGCCACCCGAGATTGCGGCCGCCGCCAGCCCGGGCGTCGCCAGGTGGTAGTCGATGCGCCAACCGGTGTCCTTGACGAAGGCCTGCCCGCGCCACGTCCACCACGAGTTCGGCCCCTGCTGGTCGGGATGCAGTCGCCGGACCACGTCGACCAGCGTCCGGGGTGTCAGTATGCGGTCGAACCAGGCCCGCTCGTCGGGCAGGAAGCCGGGATTGCGCTGGTTGGCTCGCCAGTTGGTCAGATCGAGCCGGGTGTGGGCGATGTTGAAGTCGCCCATCACCAGGAACTCACGACCCTGCCGTACGGCCTGTCTGCGCGCGCGGGTCAGGTAGTTGCCCAGGGATGCCAGGAACCGCATCTTGCGCTGGTGCTTCTCCGGATCTGCGTCCTGCCCCGCCCAGGACGCGCCCTTCGGCACGTAGAGCGAGCCGACAGTCAGCGGCGGGCCGGACGGCGGCTCCAGGTCGACCTCGAGGTAGCGACCCTCGTGATCGTAGATGCGACTGCCGAACCCCATCCGGACCGCTGACGGGGCCCAGCGCGACAGCACACCGACACCGTTGCGACCGGCCAGCAGACCGGGGTGGTAGATCAGCCGATGCTCCGGCCAGGCGCCGGTCGGCAGCTCGTCGTGCGGGCAGCGCACCTCCTGCACCGCCACGATGTCCGGCTCGCGCCGCGCCAGCCACCTGTCGAAGCCGCGTCGCGTACAGGCCCGGATTCCGTTGACGTTGGCGCTGGCGATCCGCAGGGTCGAACTCACTCCGGTCAGGCTAGCCAACCGCGGGCTCGGCCCCGCAGTCGACGCACGGTCTTGTTCCATGGTCCCCCGTAGACGGGGACGGCGGAACAAAAGCGCGAACATGCGGCAGGATCGAGGGCGTGCAACCCCGCGATCGACTCCTCGCGCTTCTCGTCGCGGTGTGCTGGGGCCTCAACTTCCCCGCCACCGCGCTGGCGCTGCAGCACTTCCCGCCGTTGCTGATGGTCGCGCTGCGCTTCGGGATCCTCGCGATCCCGACCCTGATCCTCATCCCTCGGCCTCGGGTCAAGCTGCGTTGGCTGGTCGGCACCGGACTCGGCATCGGCGTGTTGCAGTTCAGCTTCCTCTATCTCGGCATGGCCGCCGGGATGCCGGCCGGTCTCGCCTCGTTGGTGCTGCAGGCATCCGCCCCCTTCACCGTCGTGCTGGCCGGCATCTTCCTGGCGGAGCGGATCACCCGTCGGCAGGTGATCGGCGTCGTGCTCGCCGTGGCCGGACTCGGCGCCATCGCCGTACACCGCGGCGAGACCGCCGCATTGCTGCCGGTGGTGCTCACCCTGGCCGGGGCCCTCGGCTGGGCCACCGGCAACCTCTGCAGCCGCCAGGCTGCAGCCCCCAACCCCTTCCACCTCACCTTGTGGATGTCGGTCATCCCGCCGGTCCCGATGCTCGCGATCTCGCTGCTCGTCGAAGGGCCCCAGCGCATCGCCACGGCGTTGACCACCATGTTCACCTGGCAGGCGCTGCCGGCAGTATCGGGTCTGCTCTACATCATCGTCATCGCGACCGTGCTGGGCTATGGCATCTGGAACGGCTTGCTGGCGCGCTACCCCTCGAGCTCGGTGGCCCCGTTCTCGATGCTGGTGCCCATCGTCGGCGTACTCAGCTCGTGGGCAATGTTCGGTGAACGGATCGACGCCATCGAGGCAGTGGCCGGCGCCGCCGTCCTCGCCGGTGTGCTGGTCGGATCTCTGCCCATGCGCCTGCGGCGAACTGGCTCCCTCGGCGGACCCGAAGCGACCAGCTCTGAGTCGGCCACGACTCCACCAGTCGAAGATCCTGGCCAGGATGACCTGAGGAATTCACCTAATGCACACAAAGGAACCGGCTCTCAGGTACCGTAAACCCAGCCGGGGGGCACTTCGACGCCCGGGGTAGGTCGTACGCATCTCACAACCGCTCGCGTTCCCCGCGTGGGTGGTCATCCCCTGTGCGGAAAACCTATCCCGGGTCCGCGGACCCACTGTCGCCGGGGCCAACCTGGCTGAGTCCTGGGCGACAGGCCCACCGCCAAAAAGTCCACCGAGTCAGCCAATCCGCCGTCGGGTAGCTAGGGTCGTGGTGTGGTGGGGATTCCGGGACGCAAGCAGACCATCGAAGAGACCGCAGCAACGTCTCCGTCTGGGGAGGCTCCGACTGGGACGCCTCGATTGAGCGTACAGACGATCTCCACCGAGCAGCACCTCAGCTTCATCCGGACGCTCCCCTCCGCGAGCTTCTTGCAGACTCCCGCCTGGGGACTCGTGAAGACGGAGTGGCGGAACGAGTCACTGGGCTGGTTCGATGCCGACGACAGACTGGTCGGTGCCGGGCTGGTGCTCTATCGGCAACTGCCCAAGGTGCGACGCTATCTGGCCTATCTGCCCGAGGGCCCGCTGATCGACTGGGCCGCAGAAGACATCGGCGAGTGGCTGGCCCCGATGGCCGAACATCTGAAGTCATCAGGGGCCTTCGGCATCCGGATCGGCTGCCCGGTGGTCGCCCGCCGCTGGTATGCGCCGACGATCAAGGAATCCATCGCCGACGAGCGGATCGGCCGGCTCAGCCAGGCACTGCCGGATCAGTCCAACCACGACGCCACCCGGCTCCGCAACCGGCTCCGTGAGCTGGGCTGGCGACCGCCAGGTGACGACGAGGGCTTCGCCGCCGGTCAGCCGCGGTTCGTCTTCCAACTGCCGCTGGCGGGCAAGACCGAGAGCGAATTGCTGGCCGGCATGAACCAGCTGTGGCGGCGCAACATCAAGAAGGCCGCCAAGCTCGGGGTCGAGGTGACCCAGGGCAGCGCCGAGGATCTGCCGGCGTTCCATCGGATCTATCTCGAGACCGCCGAGCGGGACGGGTTCAGCCCGCGTCCGTTGGAGTACTTCGAGCACATGTTCTCGGTGCTGAATGCCGAGGACCCTGACCGGATCCGGCTCTATCTGGCCCATCACGAGGGCGATCTGGTCGCGGCCACGACCTGGGTCCGGGTCGGGGGGCACGCCTGGTACACCTACGGTGCCAGCACGACAGCCAAGCGAGAGGTACGCGGCTCGAACGCCACCCAATGGCGGATGATCACCGATGCGCTGGCAGCGAAGGCGACCGTCTATGACCTGCGCGGCATCACCGAGGGTCTGGAATCCGACGACCCGCACCTGGGGCTGATCCAGTTCAAAGTCGGCACCGGGGGCGAGGCAGTCGAGTACGTCGGCGAATGGGACCTGCCGCTGAACCCGCTGATCTATGCCGCGTTCGACATGTACATGAGGCACCGCGGGTGAGCGGCGTCTCGCTCCAGCTGGATGTCGACCGCTGGCGGCGGCATCTGACGACCGTGGTCGAGGCCACGCCCGGGATCGTTCCGGTGGCGAAGGGAAACGGGTACGGCTTCGGCCTCGGCCGGTTGGCCGCCGAGTCGTCTCGGCTGGGTGTCGACACGATCGCGGTCGGATTGGCCTCGGAGGTGGCCGCGGTGCGGGCGGAGTTTGCCGGCGACATCGTGGTGATGACCCCGTGGCGCCCTGGGGACGAGCTGGCGCCCGACCTGCTGAACGATCCGCGGGTGGTCACCACCGTGTCGCGGCTCGAGGATCTCGAGGCGATCATCGCCCTCTCCAGCGAGTCCGGGGAAGAGCATCGGCCCCGGGTGATCATCGAGATCCTGACCTCGATGAAGCGCCACGGTCTTCGACCGGAGCAACTGCCCGCGGTCGCCGATGCGTTGGACCAGGTCGCCTTCGAGGGCTGGATGATCCACCTTCCGTTGCTGCACGACGGGCGCGTCGAGGAAGCGGAGACCCTGGCACGAGCGGCGCTCGCGGTAGCTCCCGGGACGTTGTGGGTGTCGCACTTGCCTGCCGCCGAGGCAGCCAGCCTGGCCATCGACCTCGGCAGGATGGTCGCAGGGTCTCCGGGGGTGGAGCCGGCGCAACCACCCGCCCTCGCAAGCTCGGGCTCTCGCCAGGCCCATCCACGCGCCGACTCCACCCCCTCCGACCCTGCGCTCAGCCAGCCTGTGCCGATGCGGCTCCGAGTGGGCACTTGGCTGTGGCTGGGCGATCCGGGTGCCTACTCTCCGGTCGCGACGGTGTTGGACGTGCACCGCGTACGCAAGGGTGACCGGGCCGGCTATCGGCAGCGAAGGATCACCAAGGACGGCTGGCTGCTGGTGATCGCCGGCGGCACCGCGCATGGCATCGGGATGGAGGCTCCCACCTCGGCCGCCTCCGGACGTCAGCGACTGATCGCGCTCGCCCAAGGCGGCCTGGAAGCGGCTGGACGCGCACTCAGCCCGTACACGGTCGCCGGCAAGAAGCGCTGGTTCCTCGAACCCCCGCACATGCAGGCGAGCCTGGTGCTGCTGCCCCTCACCGAGCAACCCCCCGCCATCGGCGACGAGGTTCCCGTCGAACTCCGCCTGACCACCGCCCTCGTCGACCGGATTGTTCCCCGTCGCGAGCGGCCGTGAGGCGGAGCGAGGGCTCTGTCTGGACCGACGAGGGAGCAAACACGTCTTTCGTTTGCGAGCGAAGACGGAGTCTGTGGAGCGCAGCGAACAGCGAGTGACGACTAACGCAGCAGCTTGTGACGCAGCCGGCCGCTGTCGTCGTCGGTCCAGCCGAGCTGGGCCAACAGCCGCGGGACGCCGCCGTACTCGGAGTCGACGTAGGCCAAGAATGCCTCCATCGTCTCCGGATAGGACAGGTGCGACGACATCGGCCGACCACGGAGGTTCTCGGCGTACGTCTGCGAGCCGGCCAGCCGCCGGATGATCGCCTCCATCCGCTCGCTGCTGGCCGCATAGTCCTCGACGATCGCTGCCGGCTCGGCACCCGCGAGAGACAGTGCCAGCGCGACGATGGTGCCGGTCCGGTCCTTGCCGGCGGCGCAATGCACGAGTGTGGCGCCCTGCGCCTCGCCGATATGGCGCAGCGACGCGAGGATCGAGTCGGGCCGGTCGACCAGGTAGGAGAGATAGAAGGAGGCGACCGGATGGTCGGATTGCACGCTCGGCGCCAGATCCACCCAAGGCAACGCTTCCTCGGCCAACTCGTCGGCCAGCTCCTTGGGTAGTTCCTCCGGACGCTGCTCGACCAGCTCCGGCGGCTGCGCCGAGCCGGTCCCCTCCCGCCATTCACGGAAGAGTGAATGCTGATGGATGCGGACGCTGGGGTAGGCGACCAGCGGCCCCGGTCCTTCGGAATCGACCTCGTACTCACTGCGGAGGTCCACGACATCGGTCAGCCCGATGCCCAGCAGCCGGTCGATGTCGCTCTGCGTCAGCCCCTGGAGATTGTCCGAGCGCAGCAGCCGCCCTGCGGAGATCTCGCCGCCATCGCGGGTCGGCATCCCACCGACGTCGCGCAGGTTGACCAGGCCCTCCATGTCGATCCACATCCGTCTCACGTCGGTGAGTGTACGCAAGCGTGTCTCGTTTCCCCTTTGTGCACATGGGACAACGGGTTCAGCTGGCCCAGTTGCCGGTGAAGTAGAGCCAACTCCAGACCAGCATGACCACGATGGAGCCGGCGAAGGCCAGCCCCACCACGACTCGGTGGATCACGCGCGCCCCAGGATGCCCAGGGCGCCAGCCGGCTAGGTGCCCGATCATCATCCACAGTGGGAACCAGAGCAGGATGGCGCGGTTCACCGACATGAACCAGTACGACAGCGAAAAGGCGAGCACCTGGACGGCCACCCACGAAGCCTCTGCCCAGAGCCGACGGCCGAGACACCAGCCGATGGCGAGGACGCCCAGCGCCATCGAGACGATCTCGGCGACGAAGACCGGTGGCCATAGCGGATGGTCGGGGTTGGGATGCGTAGCCGCCACGGTGTTCCAGAACGACTCCCAGGGCAGCGTCATGCTCCGCGCCCAGCCGGTCGCCTGTGCGGTGTACCAGGCGGTCCAGCTGCCGGTCAGCGAATAGAGGTAGCCGACGAACGCCGCCAGCACGGCCGTCGGGAGCAGCAGCCACAGCAACCGTCGGCCCCGCTCCCGCCACCGCTGGACGGCATCAGGCGGTCCCGCGCTGGTCAGGGCCATCACGGCAAGCGCGCCCACCAGGAACAGCCCAGACACCCGTACGGTGCAGGCCACGCCGGCAAGCAGGGCGGCGGTGGCCCAGCGGTCCCGGCGGGCTCGTTCCCAGGCCCAGAAGGCGGCAGCGCAGAACAGCGCCTCGGTGTACGGGACGATGGTGAACACCGCCGTGGGCGCGAACAGCCAGGCGACCGCGGCCAACGGCCCACCGAGCCGAGCCAGCGCGACCGCCGCCAGGTAGGAGCAGATCGCCGAGATCACGACCCCACTGACGTAGATCGGGATGCCGAGTTCGAGACCGAGCCGGAACAGTGCCGGCAGTCCCGGAAAGAACGCCATCAACGTGCCGTCGGCACGTCCGAGATAGCCATGCAGCGCCAGGTTGGTGAAGTGCTCGACATCCCACTGGTCGATCATGTCGGCCAGACTCCGACCCTGATAGACCGCCAGCAGGAGGGCGACGAGGGCGATCAGACCACGACTCGCCAACCACGCCTGCAACACCATCCGGCCGCTGCTCTGGGTGGCGCGTTCCGCCGACCCGGAGGCCTGGTCGGCAGCTGCCCTGGTGCTCACGTCACGAAGTCAGCTTCTCGACGCAACACGCTGTGCGATCTTGCCGTGAACTCCCGGCGGGATCGCACAGCCTCCGCCGCCACCTCGCCGAACGGCCGCGGCAACCACGCCACATCCGGCGCACCGTCCAGCACTCCGCCGGTGGGATCGTCCCAGAACCCGCGCAGCCCCGGCGGGTGCCGTACGACATCGTGTTCCGGTCGCCAGATGTCGCGGACGACCACGGCCACGATCCACAGCTCGGTCAGCATCCGGACGATCACCGCGAGCCAATAGACCTTGTCCGGGCCGTCGATGCCGGGTGCCAGCAAACCGCCGAGATGCCACCAGATGGCGCCGAAATAGGCCAGCTCGCCGACGGTGAAGATCAACCAGTCCCGCCATACCGGTCGAGCCAGAACGACGAACGGCAGCAGCCACAGCACGTACTGCGGGGAGTAGACCTTGTTGGTCAGCAGGAAGGCCGCCAGCACCAGGAACATCACCTGGCCCATCCGAGGTCGCCTGGGCGCGACCAGGATCAGCGCGGCGATCGCGACACACAGCAGCAGGAAGATCACCAGTGCGAGCTTGTTGAGGCTCTCGACCGGATGCCCGGCCAGCGACAGGACATACCAGATCGACCCGAGATCACCGGAACGGTCGGAGTTGAAGGTCCAGAAGCTCAGCCAGTTGCCCGGTGCCAGCCACAGCGCCGGCAGATTCATCACGAACCAAGAGATGGCGAAGCACAGCAGCATCTGGCCGAACGCGCGTAGGCGGTTCGAACGCAGGCACAAGATCAACAGCGGTCCGAGCAGGAACAGCGGATAGAGCTTCGCCGCCATCCCCAGCCCCCAGAACACCCCCGCCAAGCCAGGCTGCCGACGGGCCCAGAACAGCACGCCAAGGGCCGTCAGGGCGACCGGCAGCAAGTCCCAGTTGATCAACGCGGTCGCTGCGACGCAGGGTGAGGCGGCAACCATGACCGCGTCCCACGGCCGATGCGGCACCGAGCGAGCCTGCGCCCAGACCGCCACCAACAGCAGGCCACCGAGGATCACGGTGTTGACGTCGCCGAAGAGCAACGTCGAGTCGACCTGCTGCTGGTCGGTCAGATTGGTCCCGGTGGGAGCGCCGAGAGCACTGCTGATCACCCGCTCCAGCTGTACGAACCACCCGGTGAGCACCGGGTACTCCAGCACGGGGTAGTCGCCGGAGTCGATATAGGGCACTTTGCCCTGCATCAGCCCACGCAGCTGATAGAGGATGCCGATGTCGGAGTAGCACATCCACCGGAAGTGGTCGACGCTCTCTCCCGCGACCGTGACCCGGCACTTCAGCCGGAAGACGACCCCGAGCAGGTACGTGACCGTGGCGATCAGCAGCGCCCAGCGCACCGGGTTCCACCACCGGCCCAGGGTGTCGCCCCGGCGGCCGAGCCGGCCACCGACCCACTGGCTGACCTGGGTGACGAACCGGTCGCTCCATGACGGCGGGATCCCGACGCTCACCGGTGTCTCAACGTCTTCGGTGTCCAACCAGGCGTCAGCGGCCGGGCTCGTCGGCTTGGCCGCACCGGCTGACTGTCGGCGCCCGGACCGGTCCGCGGCGGGCATCAGCCGTTCGGCTTGCGGCTCGGTCCTCTGCTGGACTGCTCGCTGGTCGGCTCCTCCGTCGGCCGCTGCGAGGTCGGCTCCTTGCTCGGCGGCTCGGAGGTCTGCTGCGTCGGCGGAGCGCTGCTCGCCGACTGGGTCGGGCGTCGCGTGTTCTCCCAAGTCCGCGTCGGCGCCGGCGCATAGGTCTGCTGTGGAGCCGAGTCCCGATTGACCCAGGCAGCCTCGTCGAACTGCTCGACAGGCAGATCCTGCACAGCGATCTGCATGTAGTTCACCCAGGTCAGCGCCGGATAGGTGCCGCCGAAGAAGGTGGAGTCGCCGGGCCGGGCGTAGTCGTCCAGGTCGGCGTTGCCGTCGGGTCCGGCCACATACATCACCGCCGTGGAGATCTGCGGGGTGTAGGCGACGAACCAGGCAGAGGTGATGTCGTCCTCGACGTCCTTGGTTCCGGTCTTGCCGGCCACCGGCCGATCGAGGGTACGGACGGTGCTGCCGGTGCCTTGCTCGACCACGTTCTGCAACGCGTACGTCACGTCATGCGCGATGTCGGCGCTGACCGCCTTCCGCTCGTCCGGTGCTGCCCGGTAGACCACGTTGCCGCTGGCGTCGGTGACCTCCTTGACCACGTGGGGGGCGACATAGGTGCCGTCGTTGGCGAAGGTCGCGTACGCGTTGGCCTGGTTCAGCGGGCTGACCTCGGCGGTGCCGAGCGCGATCCGGGAGTTGAGGTCCCAGCCGGCGCCCTTCGGTGCGCCGACGGCCTTGGCCATGTCGATGATGGCCTGGGGACCGTCGTCCATCTGCATGGTCAGATCCACGAAGGCGGTGTTGATCGAGTCGGCGGCGGCCTTCAGCAGGGTGACGCCGGAGCCGTATTGATAGTTGAACTCGTTGCGCACCGGTACCGGGTCGCCGGGCGGAGTGAAGGTGTTGCCGTTGACCCGCGAGTTGAGGCTGAAACCGTCCTTGAGACCGGCCGCCAGCGCGTACGTCTTGAAGGTCGAAGCGGTCGGGCGGGCCGTCGTCGCCCAGTTGCGGGAGTTCTTCACATAGTCCGGGCCGCCGTAGAGGGCCAGCACCTCCCCGGAGCCAACCTCGACCGACGCGATCGCGGCGTGCAGGTTGGAGGCCTTTTTGCCGCGGGCGTCGGCGGCCTGCTTCGTATAGCTCTGCGCGGCCTCTACCGCGGCGTTCTGCGCGGCCTTGTCGAACGTGGTGGTGATCTTGAGACCGCCACCGTTGACCTGACTCTCGTCGAAGCCGGCCGCGGCAAGCTCGGACTGGACCATTTTCAGCAGGAAGCCCTTCGGACCCCCGTACCGCTCGTTGATCTTGACCTCGGGAAACTTCGGCAGTTCGGCTGCATACTGAGCTGCCTCGGCGGGGGTGATGTCGCCCGTCTCCGCCATCGAGTTGAGCACATAGCTGTAGCGCTCCTGCAGCCGCGGGATGTTGTCGTCGGAGACGCCCGGGTCGAACAGGCTCGGGTTGTTGATCACACTGACCAGGACGGCGGCCTGCTGGGTGGTGAGGTCCTTGGCGTCGACGTTGAAGTAGGCCTTGCTCGCGGCCTGGATCCCGTACGCGCCGCGACCGAAGTAGATGGTGTTCAGGTAGTCGGTGAGGATCTCTTCCTTGGACAGCTCGGAGTTGATCCGGTAGGCCAGGAACAGCTCCCGGAACTTGCGCGTCACCGTCTGCTCGGAGTTCAGGTACATGATCTTGATGTACTGCTGGGTGATCGTCGAGCCACCCTGCAGATCCCCACCGCGCGCGATCACCCAGGCCGCGCGGAACATGCCGCGGATCGAGATGCCCTTGTCGGTCCAGAAGTCACGGTTCTCCGCCGCGACGACAGCCTGCTTGACGTTGTCGGGGATCTCCTCGAACGTCAGCGGCTGCCGGTTCTGGACGGCGAAGCTGCCGAGCTGGGACTTGCCGTTGTTGTAGTAGACGAACGTCGTCGCGGTCTGGAAGTCGGCATTCGGATTGGGCCGCGTGGTCGAGGTGTAGCCGTAGACGGCGAGACCGGCGACACCGAGAATGCCGACCAACACCACGACTGCCAAGCCGAGCGCGATCCGCTTGGGCCAGGAGCGCTTCTTCTTGGTGGATCCCGCGTCCTTCGGGCGAGCGGCAGTGCTCTTCGTGCGGTCCTGCTGTCCCGAGCGCCCCGTGCCGGGCTCAGCCATAGATGTCCTCAACGGTCTGCTGGCGGCGGGGCGGCTTGCGCTTGACCCCGTCGCCTAGGAGGTACGACAAAATCATGTGGTTCCAGTGACATTCCAGGCACACCTCGACGACGACCACCTTGAACTCGCCGAACTCGTGTGCCATCTTGTCCAACTCGGGCGTCTGCTTGATCCGCCCTGAATACTGTCCGAGCTGCTCGCCGAACACATAGTGCAGGTTGACCAGATCCGTCTTGGCGCAGACCGGGCATTTGATCTTGGTCTGCTCACCATGATGCTTGGCCGCCCGCACCAGCATGGGGTCGGCGTCACACGCCTCCATCCGGGCGAGTTGCCGACCCGGGCGCCGCAGCGCCTCCAACGTGGAGCGTCGCTGCAGCGCGTAGTCGATGACTTCGCGCTGAGACCACATGCGCACCAGGGTAGACGCCAGAATCTGTGGGGGCCATGGCCCTCGGCGTGGTCTGGGTCTCGCCCCCTCTGCGTCAAAGTGACCCCGCTCGTCGTCAGGGACAGGGTAAAAGGGCACCGAGTGGCCCACCGAGGTCAGTTCGACGCAGAGTTTCCGTCTGCCGCATAGTCGGCGTACGATCTGACGTCGGTCATTCCGCGGGGCCATGGCGCAATTGGTAGCGCACCTGCTTTGCAAGCAGGGGGTTAGGGGTTCGAGTCCCCTTGGCTCCACCCCTCACAGTGCCACAGACTGACTCCTGACAACTCCCGACTCAGCCTGGGTTTGGTTCCTTGGATCTGACGATTTCCCTAGCCAGAACCCGCTTCCTTGTTTGCAACAGGTCTCTCGCGTTGCTCAAGAGCTGCAGGCGATGGCGTTCAGGGCGGTAGTAGATTGGTAGGTCTCGATAGCAATCTGTGTTGGTTCGGATGCGTCCCGAGCGCCCCGCTCTTACGCGCAATCCCGCAGGCTCAGGCCCGAAGATGCGACCGCGTGCGCCTTTGTGCGCCCCAGCGGAACCTGTCGCCAGGGCGCGTGGCAGGCGCGCCGATCCTCCCCGCCGTCCTCCTTGTGGTCTAGCGTCGATACGTGGTGGAGGTCACGGACTACGAGCGACGCGGGGATTTGGACGCTCCCTTCGAGCTGACCAAGACGGCAGAGCGTGCGCAGAAGCAGAGCGAGGAGATCCGCGACGCGGTCAGGTGCGACGTCCCGATGCTGACCTGGGAGCAGTACGCCGCCGGCGACCCGTGCCCGGGCTGCGGACGGCCGTACCGGGACGACGAGCATTGGGAGTCGAAAGGCACGATGCACTTCACCGACGACGAGCGCGCTACGACGCCGAGGACGCCATGTACCGCCAGCTCCACGGCGACTGCCGCGGGGGCCGGCACTCGGTATCCGGGTCGCTGATCACCCACTGCACGAAGTGCTGCCCGCCTCCGCCGCTGTCGCCGAAGCAGAGGGACGAGATCGGTCGGCTGCTGGGCCGCCGGACGCCGCCCCATGAGCTGATGAGGTGGCGGCTCCGCCTCTATTGCGGCCACGTCCTCGAGCGGACGTCGCACTACACCCACAAGACCCTCCACAACGCCTTCACGGGCGCGACCTCCTGCCCCGAGTGCGGCCTGGATCCCGCGACCATCGTCGGCGGGGAGGCCATCGGACTGGAGGCGGAGCCGAAGGCGGCTCGGGTGCCAGCCGCTCCGTCTGCGGCGGCCAAGCGGTCGGGCAGGCCGACGAAGGCCGATCTGGAGGCCAGGGTCGGCGCGCTGGAGGCGGAGATCGAGCGCCTGCGACAGGGCTGAGCCTCCCGGCTCGTCTCGCTGGGCCGCTCGGTCGGCCAGTCGCCCCGGTGTCCCGGACACTGTCCGCGCTCGTCGATAAGATGCCACTGGAGGACGCGCCCCATCCAGCGGTGCAACCGGGCCGGCGAGGAAGGGGCGGGCATTGACGACCCAAGCGGCAAACAGCCTACTGGCAGCGGCGAAGGCTGGACAGAAGGACGAGTTCTACACGCAGTCGAGCGACATCGAGAAGGAGCTCCGCATTTACGAGCTCAACGAGATGGACGCCGACCACGTGACGGCGTGGAGCAAGGGTGGGGCTTCTGACCTCGCCAACTGCGAGATGCTCTGCGTGCCGCACAACAGGTCCAAGGGCAACAGGTAGTCGCTGGGGGGCAGAGGTCATGGCGCGAGGGTGGAGCTACTGGTCCCGGAACAAGCTCGAGATTCTCCAGGGATACCTGCCTGCGTTCAACAACGCCGCCAAGAACAAGTCCTCTGAACGGATCTACATCGACCTCATGGCTGGTGAGCCCGAGAACTTCGACCGGGACACGGGCGAGACGTTCGACGGGTCAGCTCGGATAGCGTTGGAGGCGCAGCCAACCTTCACGCGGTTCGCATTCGGGGAGATGCCACCCAAGTCTGCGAGGCTCAAGGCCGATCTGGATAACCGGTATACCGGCGCACCGTTTCGCGTGTACGCGGGAGACTGCAACGTCACGGTCGACCGTATGCTGAGTGATCTGAGCGACGTTCGATGGGCACCTACTTTCGCCTTCCTAGACCAGCAAGCAGCTGAGCTCAGATGGGACACGATGGCGAAGCTGGCTGGCTTTCGGTCGGGCAAGACCAAGGCCGAACAGTGGATCCTGTGGTCGCCCGCGATGATCGTCAAAGGTGTTATGGGGACGAACGGCGCAGCCTTCGCGGACAAGGTCGACAATCTGTACGGCTCAGGCAGATGGCGACAGATCCTGGACGCACGAATCAATGAGAAGTCGATCGAGGCATCGGAGTTCCGACGCGAGATGGTGAACCTGCTGCGCTGGCAGTTCGAGACGCAGCTCAGGTACGGGCACACCATCCGAATCCCCATGACGATGAAGAACAACACCGACCTGTACGACATGGTCTTTGCCACGGATCACAATGCTGGGCTCAAGATCATGTCGCACCTGTACAAGAAGGCCGCCGAGCGCGAGCCGAAAATGAAGCAGGAGGCGATCGATGCCGCGTCGCCGCAGGGCGTTCTATTTTCGGATTACAGCGGTCCCATCCCAGAGTGGACCAGCGAGCAGTGCTGGGACCCAGCTGATAGCTCGTGGTGGCGCAACTAGGCCGACGCTGTTGCTAACTGCGGCATGTCGTCCCAAGTACGACCGTCGAGCTCGCGACCCTTGGCCTTCGGTGTCCGCCCACCCCACTGCTTGAAGAAAAAGGCGACGCCCGCGTCGACACACTGGTCCCGGATATCCTCCACCCATGCTGGGTCCATTGGCCGTGCCCGCGGACCGGACTCACCACCGGCGATGACCCAGTCGATGTCGTCGAGGTCCAAGTCGGGCAGCGCCGTCAGAAGTGGCTCGCAGGACAGGAACCGCGTTGCGGCCGGGACAGCTCGCAGGTGATCGATCCGGTTCACCACATCGGAGGACTCGACCGAGACCCCCATCCAGAGGTTGTCTGGCCAGTCGATCTTGTCGGCGATCCTGGCCGTCCGGTGGGCTCGCTTGGTGAGCACCTGGTAGGTGTGCTGCGGGGTCTCGCGGATCACGTCGAAAACGTCGCGGATGAAGTCGAGCGGCACCTTGGCGTGGAACAGGTCGCTCATCGAGTTCACGAACACGACCTTGGGCGTTCGCCAGCGGTACGGCTGTTGCAGCGACCGTGGGTGAACCGTCACACCGAAGCCGGGCCCGGAGGTTCGCGGGTCGCCATCGTTCTGGTACTTCTCAGCGCCCATCGCTTTGAGACGCTTCGCAAGCGCGAGTGCATAGCAGTTGTCGCAACCTGCCGCCACACGGTCGCAGCCTGTGACGGGGTTCCAGGTGACCTCGGTCCATTCGATTGCGCTGTTCGTAGCCATCCTGATCACCTCCCTGGTCCTGGCGAGCCTAACGGTCCACGTGCAGAGCATGGACTTAGAACCGCCGTGTCACTCTCGCTACATGAGTCACATGAGTCACAGCGACCCTCTTAACGATGGTGTCACCAGGCACCGACACTCACATCAACCGCCGGAATGTGTCAGCGCTCGGAGGTCGTCGCTCGCACCGACTGTTCTCGGACCGTCGCCGACATACCGACCTACGCTGGCGAACCGAGAGAGGTGGCAACCATGGCTGACGACGGCCGGGACTTCGAATTGATCGTCCGCCCTCGGCGAGTTCAACCAGTCGACGCAACACCGGTCTGTTGGGTCGAGCGTAGCTGCTCGGCGAACACCTCCGCCGGGGTCTTCCAGCCAAGGACTTTTCGGGGGCGGTTGTTGAGTGTTAGTGCGATCGCTTCGAGGTCCTCGGCCGACCATCGTGACAGGTCGGTGCCCTTAGGTAAGTACTGCCGCAGCAGCCCGTTGGTGTTCTCGTTCGTCGGGCGCTGCCAGGGTGAGTGGGGGTCGGCGAAGAACACCTTCGTGCGGGTCTTCAACGCGAACTGCGCGTGCCCGGACATCTCTTTGCCGCGATCCCAGGTCAGCGTCTTGCGCAACTGTTCAGGCAGGCGCGTCATTGACGCCGTCAGTGCAGTGCTCATCGCCTCGGCACCGTAACCGCCCAGGGCGGGACCGTTCTTCACGGCCGGCTGCTCACCCCAGCCCTCCAGCCTTGGCAGGTGGACCAGCAGGGTTGATCGGCTCGAACGTTCGACGATGGTGCCGATTGCGGACCGGCCGGTGCCGATGATCAAATCGCCTTCCCAGTGCCCGGGCACGGCCCGATCGTCGGCTTCGGCAGGCCGCTGACTGATCACGACATCGGCGGTGACATGGCCTTGCGGCTTGTTCTGCGACCTCGCACGCGGCTTGCGCAACGCCCTCCCGGTGCGCAGGCACGCGACCAGTTCCCGTTTGAGCGCACCGCGGCCCTCGATGAACAGCGACTGATAGATCGCCTCATGGCTGATGCGCATGGACTCATCATCGGGGAAGTCGATCGTCAACCGGTGCGCGATCTGCTCCGGGCTCCACGCTGTCGCCCACCGACGGTCAGCGCGGTGCGGCTTGTTCAAGCCCTTCCACGACGGAGGTGTCGGGCCGGTGACCACCGTGCCGTCGACACGGCGCACGGTGCCGGCCAGGCGCTCCTGCACGTACTCGCGCAGCCTGTCGTTGGTCGCGAGCTTCGCGGTCTTCGGGCGCTTCGCGGCCTGCTGCGCCTTCCACTGCGCGACCGTCGCCCGGTACTCCTGCTTCCCGCCGCGGGTGGCCGCGTTGCGCCGCAGCTCACGCGAGATCGTCCCGGGGTTGCGCCCGAGCCGGCGGGCGATCTCTCGCACTCCGTGACCTTGAGCGCGCAGGATCGCGATCTCCTCACGCTCCTCGAAGGTCAGATAGCGGCCCGTCGGTTCGGCCAGCGAGATCGGCGGCATCCCGCCAGCGTGGCGAAACCAGCGAGCCCCGACCGGCACCGACACGCCGACCGCGATGGCTGCCTCCGCCGAGGTGACGCCCGTCGCGATCAGCCGCCAGAACTGCCGCTGCACCACTCGCGACGGATCAGGGCGCCCGGGCGAACGCATCGCCGGCCTCAGCGCCCGATCAGCACGCCACTGCCGGCGAAGCCCCTCCGGCGCATCTCCAGTCTTCCTACTCCAGTCCGCCGTCGCCATCCCTGAACACCTCCGAAGTCGAGGTGTTGCGACGACCAGTTGAATCCATCCCCGAGTCCGAATGCCAGGTCATGGCGGCAGAGGCAGCCAGAGTCGCCGGCCTGCACGAGCTTCGGGATCGCGTGCAGGCGCTGTACGGTCGCTTGGTCCTGTTTGCCGACGAGCATCCCGAGGCGCTGTCGACCCTGGCGGACTCGTCGATCAGGCTCACCGGTGACGACGCCTGGTCCCTGCCGGCTGGCTGGGTGCCACTCGTCAACGAGCTACACGCCAGCCTCGTTGCCATCCTGGGCGACTACCGGCTGGAGCAGGCCAGCCAGAAGTCGGGCGGGCTGCGTTACCTGACCGTTCCCGTTGCGCGCGGCGAGGCTGCGGACCTGATCACGGCTGCTCGTGGAGTGTGATACAGGACGTGCGAGCTGTGCGGAAAGCCCGGTGGGAGGGCTGCTGGTCAGTTCTCGACCCGCTGCGCGCGTTACCCGTCCAGCCGCCCGGACCGCATCCCCGGGGCCGTGGCCAGGCCTCCTGGTTGGAGACGGCCACCGGAGGCAGCGCTGCCGTGACCCCGCCGTCTCGGGCAGCTACAGCGGGGCGTCGTGTCTGTCGGACGTGGAAGGTCTGACCCGGCAGACCGACCTGTACGGCCCGGGCGGTGGCGCCTCGGACTCCACGATCATCGAGGCGGCGACGATGAAGCCCGGTGTCGCCGGGCACTTCAAAGGCGGCATTGGGCACCACCCGCTGACCGCCTGGTGCTCCAACATCGGCGATCCGCTGGCGGTCATGCACCGGCTGGTAACGCCGGGTCATCTACCGGGATCGACCACGTCCATGTGCTCGACGAAGCATTGGCCCAGCTCCCCGCCGCCTATCGCAAGGACCTGCTGGTCACTATCGACGGGGCCAGGTACTCCCATCAGGTGATCGAGCACCCTGACCAGCCTCAACACCTACCGCGAGCACGGCCGGCGAGCCGAAGGGTGGAGTTACTCGGTCGGCTGGCCGATCGACGACCGCACCCAGACCGGCATCGACCATGTCCAGCGACAGCATGGACCAGCGGGTTGGGTGCCGACGGGAAACCCGAGACCGACGCGCAGGTCGCCGGCCTCACCGCGATCCTGCGCCACGGTCTGGACGGGGACCGGTTGGACGGCTGGCCACCCGACATGCGGATCATCGCCCGCCGCACTCCCCGCCCGGTCGGGCAGCAGCCCCAGCTCGGCGAAGACCCGGACTGGTGCTTTGGCGCGTTCGCGACCAACACGATCGGCGGGCAGCTTCACGCCTGGCTCCACCATGACAACACCCTTCCTGTCACAACGCTCAGGCACCTGGACGCACTTCTTGTGGGAACGTGTGACATCGCCAGGCTCCTTGTGTTCGTGTCTCGCCTCCTTGCGTCGCGCCTTCTCGCTGATGGTGGCGAGCGGCTCGGCGAGTGTTCGGCGTAGCCGTCGTTGGTGACCTCGGGTTCGCGGCGAAGTACAACAGAATGCGGTTCTGACCAGGGATGGTGGTGGGTGGAGCCATGAGGCACTCGGACCCCTAATCCCTTGCTTGCCAACGAGACCCGTCATGCCACCGTGTGCATCGCCCGAATCTCGCCGAGTGCCAGAACGTTTCACAAGCGTCCTATGCAGATGTCCGGCAGCTGTACGACCCGACGAACTTGAACCGCCTTGATCAGAGCACACGCGCATCCAACAGTGCGTGTTCGCGCAAGTCCGCTATCGCCAGGCGCTGGATACCCCTAGGCTGCGGTTGTGGACGATCAAGTCTTGCTCGGAGTCGGCCACAGTCAACTGCTGATTGACCTCGTGACGAGATTTGATGCGATCGTCTCCGGTGACGTAACGGTGCCGCGTGCAATTGTGTTGGAAGGGCCGTCGGGGATCGGCAAGTCCCGGATCATTCGTGAGTTGTACCGCGCGCTGCAGGCACGTCAGTCAGCCCCCGCATACTGGCCACCCCTCCCCGAGGGAATCTTCCCTGAAACGGGCAGGGGTGCTGGCGCCGATCCGATGCCAGACCGGAAGCGGCTTGGCCCCCCGCTCAACGGATTCGTCTGGCCGGGTGGGGCGCGACCGGGGTTCAGCTGGTGGGAATTCAGCTGTGAGCGGATGCGCCAAGGCGACCTGCTGGACGTGGTCAGTCAGGCTAGGCCGGCACTTGAGGCTCACTACCTGCCAGTGCGCCTAGCATGGCATGACGCCGCAGGCTGGCCGGCCAGGCTTCGCGCACAAAGACCACAGATAATTGCTCGGGCGAAGGAGGCCGCCACCACGAGCGGGATGGAAACGGCAGAGGCGATTCTCGACGCCGCTGGAGTGGTCGTTCCAGGCCTAGATCTTGCTTTGATCTGGGTCACACTCGGATTCAAGGCTTATCGCCAACGCCTTAGCGAAATGTCGGCTTTGCAAACCAATGTGCGGCTAGGCGGCGAAGCCGCCTACCAACAAACCTCGGACGCCGCCCAGTTGGCGACCAAGCTGCGTCAAGTAGCCCATCCAAAAGTGCCAGCGTTAGTCGTGGTCGAGGACATACATCTCCTAGGCCCGGACCTCGTCAAGTTCTTGACCGTCATGTCTCAACGGGATCCGGATCGACCTGTGATGGTGATCGGAACCGCGTGGCCCGAGGGAAGGCACAATCCGAACTACGACCGGTGGCTGCGCGGCACCGGGGCCGCTGGCAACCTCGAACTCCGCCAAATGCCGGCCCTGCAGACGCACGACCTTGTCCGACTGGTGCGGCGTTTCGCGCCGGCCATCGACGATCGGACCGCGATCCTGGTTGCCAAACGTTACCCCAATCCGTTGGCGCTGAAGTTGTTCCTGTCTTTGAAAGATACCCAAGATCAGATTCAACACGCTGGCGGCCGTCTCATTATCACAGACACGAACCTTGACCAACTGCCTCGAGAAATCTTTAACCTATACTGGTTGCGTTGGCAAGAACTCCCCGAGCTCACTCGAACCGTGCTCAGCTACACCGCTGGAACACTCCCACCCAATCAACCAACGTTCCCGTTCTCGATTGAGCTCGTCGCCAACGCCATCGCTTCCACAGATCCTAGTGTCGTGTGCGCCGTTCACACTGCAGCCCAAAAGCTTCGCGAGGCTGGCGACCAGTACGGGTGGATCGCGTCCGACACCACGGGCATGTGCTGGTTTCGCGAGGGTCTCCTCACCGAGGTTGCGGAAAACGAACTGTCTCGGCGCGAGCGCGCCGCCGCTACAGAATCGATTCGCATCCAGCTTGTTGCAGCCATCGACGATCGACGGCGCGATCATTATTGGCTGCCACTCAATGACCAAACGCTTAACCACTCGTGCATCTGGCTGATCGCGCTGCTCCCGCTAGACCATGAAGCTGCCACGGTCACAGAGGCTGTTGCTGTCGTGCACACTGCGCGGATGCACGCCGCGTCGCACGAACCAGATACCGCCGCGCGGCTGTTCGCCGACCCCAGACTTGGGATACTGGACCCCGCTCACCCTGACACCGTCACAATCCACAACGAACACGCCACGTGCCTCCTGGAGCTGGGTCAGGTTCAGATCGCTATCGCAAAGCTCGATGCCCTCGTCGCCCACGCCGAGCAAGTTCTCGGGCCGAATCACGTTAACACCTTGAGATCCCGCAACAGCCTCGCCCTAGCCTACGAGTCGTCGGGCGACTTGACGTTGGCCATTTCGCTTCACGAACAAACTCTTACCGATACTGAGCAGATCTTCGGTTCGGATCACCCAAATACGCTCACGTCGATGAGCAATCTTGCTCACGCCTGTGAGTCGGCAGGCAAACTGAAACGGGCGATTGCGTTGAATGAGAAAGCTCTTGACGACCGAAACCGAATCCTTGGTCACGACCACCCAGACACGCTGGCGTCAATGAATAGCCTAGCTGGGACGTACCAATCGACAGGTGCATACGCAGACGCGATTTCTCTCTACGAGCAGACTCTCTCAGCACGGGAGAAGTTGCTCGGCGAGCAGCATTTCGATGCTATTCAATCGCGGAATGATCTCGCCTCTGCGTATCTAGTGAAAGGTGACTACGCCAAGGCGATCTCATTAAATGAGAAGTCCCTTGCAGTCGCCGAACGCATTCTCGGGGCTGACCATCCCAACACGCTAACAGCTCGAAGCAACCTCGCTGTCGCACACTTGTCGCTCAATCACCTCGAACAGGCTACTCCGCTCCTAGAGCAGACTGTCGTTGACATGGAGCGGATTCTCGGGCCCGACCATCCAGACACACTAACATCGCGGAATAGCCTCGCCGCCGCCTATCGAGCCGCTGGCGACACCCATCGGGCCATCCCGCTCCTAAAGCAGACTTTAGACGCCCGAACTCGCATTCTCGGCCCAGACAATCCCAGCACTCTTCAATCACGAAACAACCTCGGCCACGCCTACCAGTCGGCGGGTGAGTTCTCGCTTGCTATATCACTCCTCGAGAAGACAGTCTCTGACGTGGAACGGGTTCTTGGGTCAGACCATCCGGATACGCTGACATCGCGGAATAACCTGGCCGCTGCGTACCTAAGCGACGGCCAGTTCAACCACGCTGTCCCGCTTTACGAGCAGACGTTGGCGGACCGGAAACGGATCCTCGGCTCGGACCACCCCGACACCCTACAATCTCTGAATAGTTTGGCGACCGCGTATCTAGGCGACGGGCAGCTGAAGCAGGCTGTCCCGCTTTACGAGCAGACGTTGGCGGACCGGAAACGGATCCTCGGCCCTGATAGCCACAAGACAATAGAGTCTCAGGAGAACCTCGCGTTCGCCTACCAGATGGCTGGCGAAGCCGAGCGCGCCATCCCGCTCTACGAACAGGCGCTGGCCGGCCGCACTCGAGTCTTCGGCGCAGACCACCCCGACGCGAAGATGGCCTTAAACCGTCTTGAACTTACCCTTGAACTGAGTATCCGCGCAGTAACTGGTGGACTGCGGGAGCCCTCTTCGGAGAGCTAAGGATCCACGATGTCACAACGGCTTCTGCAATGGGCAGGGTGGTAGCGATTCTTTCTGAGTCGCGTGTTCGACTGAGGGCTGCTAGGAATTGACTGTCGAATGCCGGAGTTGTCACGGCTACCAAGCAAAATTCATCGCACTATGGCGATTGTGAGCCATCGGAGAGCAGCCTCAAGATCATCGCCCGCGACATAGATACGCGGCCCAGCAGACGGCTGAGCGGCCTGCGACAACGCCCGCTGAAGCCCTCCGATGCCGCGGCCATCGTCCTGGATGATCCAGTAGTCCGCACCCAGCTCTATGTCTGCGAAGGCCGGGCTCGAACGACCAGCCGGACAACGCTGCGTGGAACTGCTGGAACCGCTCCGGATCAGCCGTCTCGATCTCCCACCACACGATGCCGTCCATACATCCCATGCTATGGATCGACGGAGGCATTCGACCAGGTCGAGAAATTCGGGACTGCCTCGTCTGATGGCGGGACCCCCGTGCTCGCCCGCTACAGTCCGAATGTCGACTACTCAGTGTGGAGGTTGCCCTGTGATCGAGAACGATGTCCAGTGTGTCCTGGATGCTATGCGGCGTCCGCCCTTCGCACTCGACGACGAGGCGATCGCGTGGGTCGAGTCGACCCTGGCGCGGCTCAGTCAAGACGAGAAGATCGGACAGCTCTTCTGCAACATCCTGGGGTCGTTCGACCGCGATGCGTTCGTCGCGTCGCTGGAGGTCTGCAAGCCCGGCGGTCTCATGTACGTGCCGGGTGACGCGGAGGCGGAGGTCGAGTTCTCGAACCTGCTCCGGGACGTTCTCAACGTGCCGCCGCTGATCGCGGCGAACCTCGAGAAGGGCGGCAACGGCATCGTCAACGGCGGTGTGAGCTTCGGATCTCCGACGGCGGTGGCGGCGACGGGCGACGTCGCGATGGCGGCTCGACTCGGTGACGTCTGCGGCGCCGAGGGCGCCGCCGTCGGGGCGAACTGGGCGTTCGCGCCGATCATCGACATCGACTACAACTTCCGCAACCCGATCACGAACCTGCGCACCTTCGGCTCCGATCCGGAGCGAGTGCGCGACATGGGTGTCGCCTACGTCGAGGCTGTGCAGGCGCACGGGGTCGCGGCATCCATCAAGCACTTCCCGGGCGACGGACGAGACGAACTCGACCAGCACCTCGTCACGACGGTCAACGACCTCTCGGTCGAGGACTGGGATGCGACCTACGGCCAGGCGTATCGCGCGTCGATCGAGGCGGGCGCGATGACTGTGATGGTGGCGCACATCCAACAGCCGGACTACTCCCGCAAGCTCCGCCCCGGCATCAAGGACGAAGACATTCTCCCCGCGAGCCTCGCACCCGAGCTCATGGGCGACCTGCTGCGCGGCGAGCTCGGGTTCAACGGGCTCACCGTGACCGACGCGTCGACGATGGCCGGGTTCACCATCCCCATGGCGCGCTCGAAGTCCGTCCCGGGTGCCATCGCCGCCGGTGCCGACATGTTCCTCTTCGCCCGCAACCTCGAGGAGGACGTGGCGTTCATGAGAGCAGGCGTGGAAGACGGCACGATCTCGCCGGGACGGTTCGACAGCGCCGTCGCCCGCGTGCTCGGGCTCAAGGCGGCGCTCGGGCTGCACCGAGCCACCGCGCCCCTGTCGGCACAGGCAGCACGCGAGGTAGTCGGTCGCGAGCAGCACCAGCAGTGGACGGCCGAGTGCGCGGACCGGTCGATCACGCTCGTCAAGGAGCAGGCGGGCCTGCTGCCGCTGTCTCCGCAGACGCACCAGCGCATCCTCTTCATTCCTCTTGAGGACGAGTCCAGCGCGTCGTACGGCGTGCGCGTCGGCGCGTGCGAGGAGGTGCGTCAGCTGCTCGTCGCCGAGGGGTTCGAGGCGACGCCGTACGTCGCACCGACCTCGTTCGACGCCGGGCCGACGACCGACGTCATCGACGAGTACGACGCGATCGTCTATGTTGCGAACATCTCGACGCAGATCGCCGAGAACACCGTGCGCATCACGTGGGCGCAGCCGATGGGCGCGAACGCGCCGCACTTCGCAGCATCGGTCCCCACGATCTTCATCTCGCTGGAGAACCCGTACCACCTGCTCGATGTGCCACGTGTCAAGACGTTCATCAACACGTACGGCAGCACGCCGACGATCCTGAAGTCACTGGTCGACAAGCTCACGGGGCGCTCCGCGTTCACGGGTGTGAGCCCGGCCGACCCATTCTGCGGGCGCTGGGACACGCGGCTCTAAGGCGCGCATCGGGCGTGAGCTGGAGATGTCAACGCAGGTGAGCCACCGCCAGATCGCCAGGGTTCTCGGCGGGGCCGAATCCTACGATTCGCTCGGCGAGCGAGAGCAGGCCATCGTTCGTGAGGAATGGACCAATCGGATCGTGGCGCTGCGCGGCGAACTGAACTACACGGCACGGTTCGCGGCCGCCGGCGAGTCGTACTCCGAGATCGACGATGACGGCAAGCTGATCATTCACCTCGCACGCGGCTGATGCCTCTGCTGCATCTGCTCGCCGGCCCCTGAGACCGCGCTGCCAGCAGGTCGGAGCAGATCCGGCCTTCCGCCCGCCACTGGCAGGGTGCGGGAAATTCACGACGTACGACGCGCCTTCTCCGCGGTCAGCGTCTGCGGGGAGGCCATGCGCGCGATGCCCACGCCCACCCCTGCGGCGACGACGATGGCGGACAACCAAATGATGAGGTGGCCGATCCACATTCCGGTGATGAAGATGTCCAGTGCGGCCTCGCTCGGCCCGATGCTGGTTCGGGGCGGGTCGGCGTCGAGCGGAAAGATGCCGCGCTGGCCGATCCACACCATGCCCTCGAAGGCGAGCACTCCCGAGACCGCGATCAGGCACACGACACCACCGATGAGACCGGCTCGAACACCAACGGTGTAACTGCGAGCGAGAGCGGCAGCAGCCATGGCGAACGTCGGCAAGAAGAGCGCGGGAATCGGCACGGTTGTCGTCACAACCCCTACCGCCGAAGGGTCGCCGAGTTGGTGTCTCGATGTCAGCAGCGTCAGCACGGCGACCAGCAGCCCGATCAGCACGGCGACGACGAGTTGACCTCCCACGCTCGTGAACACCGTCACCCGAGCGACGCTGGTGGCGAAACGCCTGCGGTCGCGGGTGTTCTCGATCGCGCTCAGTTCAGCCCGCATCGCGCGGCCCCACTCGTGCTGCGATGTGGGCAACCCCAGGGTCGCAAGATCCAGCATCCGCGCAGCTGCATCACGACTGCTCATGCGATCGCCCACCCAGCTGCACCCACCCGAGACGAGGGAGTGACCTCACGCGCTGTCTGAGGTGCGCCGCTCGCTTCGGTTTCGCGAGCGATGACCGCACCTTCAGGTGAGAGCCGATACAGATGGCGAGCCGGCCTCCCGCGCGGAGGGTCGCTCTCCCACATCGCTTCGAGCAGCCCACGCTCGTTCAGGCGCATCAGGATCGGGTAGAGCGTGCCGGCCGCAATGTCCAGCCGCCCGCACAGATCGTAACCGTGGGACCACTCGTCCCCGCGCTCTGCCAGGTCAAGCAACACCGCGATGGTCTGCGGTGAGGGTCGTCTGGTTCGGGCCATACGCAATTATCGATCTATATAGAGTTAATGTCCAGGGCGCATGCCCGCGTACGCCAGCAGTTGTGCCCGGAACTCGTCCAAGGTCGGCGAAGTCGCGCGATCCTCGGTGACGCTCGCCGCCGGGACTACCGCCATGGTTGCGGATTCGCCGGGCTACCGTGCGGTTCGCCGGTTCATGGTGGCGAGTGCTCCCTGCCGCGATTGGGTTGAGAGGGAATGCCGATCCGCACCCCGTCGAGATGGACACTGAGCTCGCCGGCCATCACAAACCCTGGAATACGGACTCGAATGGGTCAGCCTCAGCCGAGCATGGTGGGAATGACCATCACCAACCACGCGAGCCCTGGGCCGATGAGGCACATCAGGCCAGCGTAGACGAGCATCTTCCGGTAGTACTGGTCACGAACACTGGCGTCGACGTTCGCCAGCAACATGGCCCCGTTGGTGGAGAACGGGCTGATGTCCACGATCGTCGCGGAGATCGCGAGGGCCGCGACGAAGCCTGCGACGTGGACGTCGCCGGACGCGAGGAAGGGACCCGCGAGTCCGATCACCACGCCGATGATGCCGAGCGACGAAGCAAGCGCCGAAACGAAACCCGCGAGGTAGAACAGCAGCAGCGCGGCGAGCAGTGGCACGCCCAGGCCCATGATGGCGTCGGAGACCCAGCTGACCGTGCCGGCTTCCTCGAGGATGTGGATGTAGGAAAGGACGCCCGTGATGAGCACCACGATCGGCCACGAGACCTTCGCCAGCGCCGCCTTCCCGTCTTTGGGGCTGAGCGTGGCGAGCACCACCCCGATCGTGATCGTGACGATCCCGATGTCCCAGCCGAACCCGATCACCGAAACGGCCATCACCGCCAGGCCGATGAGGGTCACCAGCTGGAACGAAGTCAGCTTCGTCGCCACGGCGACTGAGCTGGCGCTGCTCCCCGAGGACGGATCGGCGATGTCACGATCGCCCGCGGCAACCGGGCCCGGCCGGTTGCGCATCACCAGCCAGTCGACCAAGGCGAAGACGAGGTTGAAGAGGAATGGGGCAATGAACAGGATGAACGGCGTGGACTCGAACCCGTTCTTGGTCAGGTAGTCGTTGATGAAGACGCCGTAGACGCTGATCGGCGAGAAGGCACCGGCCAGGGCGCCGTGCACCACCAGCAGACCGGTCATGAAGGTGTTGAGCCCGTTCTTGCGGGCGAAGCGCAGCGCCAGCGGCGCAATGATCGCCACCGCGAAGAGGGCGCCGAACGCGATCAGGCCCGCCGTGAGGAAGAAGAAGATCCAGGGGGCAGCGGCGACCCGTCCCCGCACGAGTTTCACGCACCAGTGCACGAGTACGTCGATTGCGCCGTTGTTCTGCGCGAAACCGAACAGATAGGTCAGCCCGACCAGGGTGAGAAGAGATCGACCGGGAATCCGGCGAGCGATTCATCCAGATCAAGGCCGAGGCCGAGGATCCCAAGGCCGGCCGCCGCGATGAACCCAAGGAGGCCCATGTTGACCTCTCGCCAGGTGCCGATGATGAACATGACGGCGAGAATGACGATACTGACGGCTTCCGGGGACAACGGAACTCCGTAACCTCGGCGTTGAAGTGAAGGAAAACTGCGCGCAGACTAGCAAACTCGGTCTGACACTCAGTCGGCTCTGCTCCGCAGTGTGATCGTGCCTTCAAACCGAACCTCGACTTTGTCTCTTGCCGCCACTTCCACGAGCTGCGCCAAGTCAAAGGTTCCTTGGGCGGAGCTACTCTCACCCCGAGCCGGGGAAGTCCAGGAACCGGACGTTCGGGGACGCATCGCCCCGGGCCTCGGCGTAGTGATCGCCCGTGCCAGCGCCTCCAGTTTGAGGCGATCTCCCTCGCGGACGTCCTCGTACTGCACCAGGCGCATGAAAGATGGGAGGTTGGCACTCCGCAGGTACGCCGGAAACAGCACATTTCCCTGCTCACGGTGCCGTCACACAACACCTTGAATAGGAGAATGCTGAGGGTGAGTGAGAAACGGGTCTGCTTCGACTTCGAGGTCGAGTTCTCCAACGGCGGCGGCATCCAGGGGCAAGGCTTTCGGCTCGATATCGAAGGCGAGGACATCGACGACGACGCACTCGCGGCATACATCATCCGCGACCTGCGTCTGCTGATGGTCGGCACGGTGCGCATCCTCAACAAACGCGTCATCGAAGAGCCGCACAAACGTACGCCGTCTGTCGCACGAGCATCTTCCGAGAGCAACCCTCGACCAACCGTGATCGACCTGAGCCACACGATCGAGGCCGGCATGATCACCTATCCGGGACTGCCGGGACCGGTCATCTGCGACCACCTGTCCCGCGAGGCTTCACGGCAGAGCTATGAGACTGGCACGGAGTTCCAGATCGGCCGGATCGAGATGGTCGCCAACACCGGCACCTACATCGACGTACCGTTTCATCGCTACGCCGATGGACACGACCTGTCCGAGGTCAGCCTCGAGAGAGTGACGAATCTGCCCGGAGTCGTGGTCAACGTCGTGGGGACGCAGGAGCGTGCGATCGACTGGCATCACTTCGTCCCCGTCGATTGCCAGGGTCGTGCCGTGCTCATCCACACCGGCTGGGATCGACACTGGGGCACAGGGGCCTACTTCCACGGCCACCCGTTTCTCACGGAACGTGCCGCCCGCTATCTGCGCGATCACTGCGCCGCGCTCGTCGGCATCGATTCCCTCAACATCGACGACACCGACGGCGGGGCACGCCCTGCGCACACCGAACTGCTCGCCGCAGGCATCCCGATCGTCGAGCACCTGACCAATCTCGCCGCCGTGCCGGTCGAGGGATTCCGATTCCACGCCGCACCACCGAAGGTCGCCCGGCTGGGCACCTTTCCTGTGCGAGCACACGCCATCATCGAGTGAAGCGTGCGGCTCGCGAGCCCCTGTCACACTTCGGGCGCGCTGTCACACTTCGGGCGCTGCGGCGTCTTCCCAGATGGAGGCCGGCACAACGCCGACCCGATATCGGAAGGACCACCCATGGCAACCCCTGTCACCTCTCTCGACCAGCTCAACCTGGCCTTCGCCGACCGTTTCAACGCTCGCGACCTCGACGGCCTGATGGCCCTCAATGTCGACGACGTGGTGTTCGTGCCGGCCCCTGGCCAGCCAGTCCAGGGCGAAGCCGCCGTCCGCGGCGCGCTCGAGCAGTTCCTCGGCCTGAACCTGCCGATCTCGATGGTCGTTCGGCACGTCTTCCAGAGCGGGAGCACCAGCCTCGCGATCGCCGATTGGACGATCACCGGAACCGGACCCGACGGCTCCGAGATCGCCCTCGCCGGCACCACGGCCGACGTGGCTGCCTACGACGAAGAGCACGGTTGGCGCTACGTCATCGACAACCCCTTCGGCACTGCCTGAGATCGCAGGCACCGCCTGAGATCGCAAGGACGGGCCGGTCACCCAGCGTGACCGGCCCTTACGGCCGATTCCGACACATCGGAGTCCGACATCCCCGACACGCGGCAGGTGGCGAGCGCCTTGCGAGCGCGAGCGATCCGCTGCCGCGCGGTAGCCGGAGTGATCGCCAACCGTTCGGCGATCTGCGGTGCCGAGAGTTGTTCGACTGCGCTCAGCAGCAGCGGTTCGCGGAGGTTCTCGGGGAGCTCCTGCAAGGCGCGCAGGGCGTTGTCGAGGATGACTCTCATCTCGACCTCCCCCGCGACGCTCTCCGTTGAAGCCACATCGTCGTCGAGTTCACTCGCTGGACGGCGGGATCGTTGGCGGGCCAGATCGATCGTGGCATTGCGGGCGATGGTATCCAGCCACGCGCACATCTGACCGGGTTCGGGCGCATGCAGATGCTCGATCGACCGCCACGCACGCAGCAAGGCCGTCTGCGCCACGTCATCCGCCTCGTCCCGAGGAACACCCAACGAGATGCTCCGCCTGCGCAGCCGCTCGGGATCGTCGGCGATCATCTCCGTCAGCAGCGCCCGGCGGCCGTCGTCTCGCGTGTCCAAGTCCTCCACGCTCATGCCCAGCAGCCTAGGCCCGCGTCTGACCGAGGGAAAGAACAGGCGCGAATCCGAGGTCAGCGCGGAGTGAGTGCGCACTCACTGGTGCGTCAGGGTTGCTTCACCTCAATCGAAGCAACCACAGCGCACCAGTCGATGCGGCTGATCCCCCACATCGGGGATGAGGTCATCCGCTAGATTCACGGAAGCATCCTCACCGGCGAGAGGCCCCCATGACACAGCTCCGTGACGACTTCATCTGGGGTGCCGCCACGGCCGCCCACCAGATCGAGGGCGGCAACACCAACAGCGATTTCTGGGTCTTGGAGCAGGGTGGCAGCGGTCGGTTCGCCGAGCCCAGCGGTGACGCCTGCGATTCCTATCATCGCTACCCCGACGACATCCGGCTGCTGGCCGAGGCGGGTCTGAAGGCGTACCGGTTCAGCATCGAGTGGGCTCGGATCGAGCCGGCTCAGGGTCAGTTCAGCCGCGCTCAACTGCTGCACTACCGCGCCATGATCGACGAGTGCCAGCGCCACGGGGTGCTGCCGATCATCACGTTGCACCACTTCACCTATCCGCGTTGGTTCACCGAGAACGGTGGACTGCACCGCGACGACGCGGTCGAGCGCTTCGCGGCGTACGTGGACTATGTCAGCCAGATCCTGCACGACATCGACTGGGTCGTGACGATCAACGAGCCCAATATCGCCGCGCTGTTCGCCGGCTTGTATGCCGCGCCGTCGGAGGGCAGTGAGCCGGTCACGGTGGCGATGGCGTTGGCGGACGGACCGGATGCAGAGCTGGTCCCGATCCTGGCCGCCATGCATCATGCCGCCCGCGATGTGCTCCGGGCGAAGACGAGCGCCAAGATCGGTTGGGCGCCGGCCACGCAGGCGTTCATGCCGACCGAGGGCAACGAGGCCAAGTGGCAGGAGGTGTTCGACGCCTGGGAAGGAGTCTTCTTCGACGCCACGGAGGGCGACGATTTCATCGGCATCCAGAGCTATACCAGCCAGCCCGTCGATGCGAATGGCCCCGTCCCCCACCCGCCGCATCCGGACAACACCCTCACCGGCTGGGCCTACCGCCCCGATGCACTGGCGATCAACCTGCGTCGGGTCTGGGATTTGAAGGGCCTTCCGCTGCTGGTCACCGAGAACGGCATCGCGACCGATGACGACGAGCGCCGGATCGCGTACGTGACCGGGGCACTGTCCGGACTCAAGGGTGCCGTCGCCGATGGGGTCGAGGTGCTCGGCTATTGCTACTGGTCGCTGCTCGACAACTACGAGTGGGGCAGCTACGGACCGACGTTCGGGCTGATCGCGGTCGACCGCGGCGGCGACTTCGACCGTACGCCCAAGCCGAGTCTGGCCTGGTTGGGCACGGTTGCGGCAAGCAACGGAGCGCTCATCGACTGAGGGCGACCCGACTGAGCGCCCTGATCACCCAGAATTGCTGGCGACCCGCGAACTGATCGGCGAACATCTTGCCGATGTCTGGCGGGACATCGTCTTCCCGCGGTACGTGACGGCGTTCGACGACCTGGAGGTCGTTGACCTGCTTGAGCGTCGGTACGGAACGTTGGGCGCGACCCCCGGCGCCATGATCGCCATTGCCTGGCCGGGTCTCACTAAGCGCGCCGGCGCTCTCCCAGGGAATGCAGCCAAATCCAGGTGGCCGCGATGAGTGGCAGCTGTGACAGTAGGTAGACGCCGTGGAACGCATAGTGCCGCACGGTCTGCTCCGGCTCGAACGGGAGGAACGGCAGCGGCAGGACGCTGAGCACGGCACCGACGAGGTTGATCGTCGACCACACCAGCAGCGACCAAGCACCGGCGCGGCGCGTGCGTGGAAGCAACCACAACGCCGCCGCGACCAGCCAGACGACGGTCGGCAGGAGAGACTCCGAGCTCGCGAGCGTCTGCCCAGGCAGGTCGGCGATGTTGTGGACAAAGAAGCCGGCCCAAGCCAGCACGGTAGCCGCGGCGACGTGCAGTGGCCCAATCCGCGTGGGGGTCCGGCCATCAGTTGCTGCGTCATCCATGATCGACTCCCTCGTACATGGTCGACGTCGGCATCTTGACACTGTCAAGGGCTAGGTCCGACCGGCTGCTCGCCCTCGCCGACCATCATTGCCGTTTCATCCGGCAGCGACCACAGCTGCTCGGCCTCGCGTTCGGCAAGGCCGTGGCGGCAATGCCTTCCCCAAAAGGCCTTCCGCCGACCCGGTGCCAGGCGACACACTGGTGAGGTGCCCGGATCTGCTGCGGCACGCCCAACGTGGTGGCCGCACTTCACCAGCACCGTCCGATCGACGGCGCTGACCGCCCGGCTGGGCCGCGCCCTCGGGATCGCGTTCGGGATCTGCTTCCTCACCGGTCTGCTCAGCTACACCCAGTATCTGAGCACGTCCTGGCTACCCAAACCGGCCGTCCCGGCCTGGGGCTACCGGCTCACCCAAGGCATCCACGTCACGACCGGCCTGGCCAGCATTCCGCTGGTGCTGATCAAGCTCTGGTCGGTCTATCCGACCACCTTCCGTTGGCCACCGTTCCGCTCGGTCAAGCGGGTGCTGGAGATCGCCAGTGCGGTGGTCCTGATCGCCGCCGTCAGTGTGCAGCTGGTGACCGGGCTCCTCAATCTGCTCGACTGGTATCCGTTCGGCTGGGACTTCGTCGTCGTCCACTACGCGCTGGCGTACGTGGTGATCGGCTCGCTGCTGATCCACATCGCGATCAAGCTGCCCGACATCCGCTACGGCCTGGGCACCAAGCTCGCCGAGGGTGACGTGCTGTCGGAGGTGCCGTGGGACGAGAACCCGGACTCGCACAGCAATGCCGGTCCGTTGCCGCCTCCGGTCACACCGGGCATCTCCCGGCGCGGTGTGCTGGTCGCCGCGGGCACCGGCATCGGGCTGATCGTGATCACCACCGTCGGGCAGAGCATCCGACCACTCGAGCCGCTCGGCCTGCTGGCGATCCGCCAACCCAGCAAGGGCTGGCAGGGCGTACCGGTGAGCGAGACCGCCGCCGAGGCCGGCGTCGTCGAGGCCGCCCAGGATCCGGCCTGGCAACTCGAGATCGTCGGGCCGAACCCGTACGTGCTCGGGCTCGCCGATCTCGATGCGCTGGCCACCGCGGAGGCGCACCTGCCGGTCGCGGCCAACAAGGGCTGGAGCGTCGCCGCCGACTGGCGCGGGATCCCGCTGCCCGAGCTGGTCGAGCGGGCCGGCGGCGGTCCGGGATCGCGCGTGCTGGTCCGGTCATTGGATCGGACCGGCATCAAGTCCTCCCAGATCTGGGGTTCGCAGCTCGCGCAGGCGCTGCTGGCCACCCACCTGAACGGGGAGCGGCTCGCTCTCGATCACGGCTATCCGCTCCGGTTGATCGCCCCCAACCGGGCGGAGCTGTTCTGCACCAAGTGGCTGACCCGGATCGAGGTGCTGTCGTGAACGCGATCCGGATCGTGCTCGGCGTCGTCGGTGGTCTGCTGCTGATCTACGGCGTGAGCTGGCTGGTGCACGGGCTGCCGAGAGCCACCCTGTTGGTGCTGATCGGCTGGCTGGCTGCGGCCGTGATCATCCAACTTGGTGTGCTGACCCCTCTCGTGCTGGCGGTGAGCGCTGTGTTGCGTCGGTTCGTCCCCGATCGGGGGCGTGCGTTCGTCCAGGCCGGGCTGATCATCGCCGCCGCGGTGACGGTCATCGCCGTGCCGCTGATGCTGCGGCAGTTCAGCCAGCCGCCCGCGAAGGCGATGCTGCTGCAGGACTACCGAGTCAATCTCTTGGTGCTGCTGGTGATCATCGCGGTCGGGACGAGCGTCGCGTACGCGATCCGGGTGGCGCGCACCAGAGGCCCCTGAGCCGAGTGTGGGGCAGGTGTGTGGGCAGCGTTCCTGTTCACCTCCGCCCGCACTCGGCAGGCTCGTTGTCATGACGAATCTCACGAATCCAACTCCCGGCCAGCTGACCGACGTGCACGACATGGTGGTCGTGCATCGTGCCTTCCGACGCGAGCTCGCCCTGGCGCCCCGCCTCGTACGCGAGGTCGCGCCCGGCGATGTCGCCCGCGCTGCGGTGATCGCCAAGCACATCCGGCTCGCCCTGACCGGGCTGCATCTGCATCACACCGGTGAGGACCTGCTGTTGTGGCCGAAGCTGCTCGATCGAGCAGCGCCGTCGGCCGACCTCATCCACCGGATGGAGGAGCAGCACCACCGGGTCGAGGACGTCGTGGAGCGGCTCCCTGATGCTCTCGACCGGTGGGAGGCCGAGGCCCGTCAAGCCACCGGCGCGGAGCTCGCGGCCACCATCGAGGAGCTGCGGGAGGCGCTGGTCGAGCACCTCGACGACGAGGAACTCCACATCCTGCCGCTGGCCGCCCGGCACCTGACGCCGACCGAGTGGGCTGCGCTCGGCCAGCACGGGACGAGCGAGATGGACAAGGCCGACCTGCCGATCCTGTTCGGCATGGTTCTCGAGGACGCGACACCCCAGGAGCGAGTGATGATGCTCGGCAGCCTGCCGATACCCGTCCAACTGCTGCTGCGGACCGTCGGTGCCTGGCAGTACCGCCGGTACGTACGGCGCGTCCGCGGCGCCTGACCTCACCGAAGCGGGGCCACCTCAATCGGCCTGGTTCTGCTGCGACGGCGGGAAGCGCTCGCCTCGCAGCGACTCGGCCAGCGCCGCCACCTGGTCGAGGTCAAGCCCACGCCCGGAGTCCCAGAGACGCTCGAACGTCGGCGGATCGAGCTGCGCGCGGGCCAGGGCGATGCCGTGGGCACCCCGCTCGACGTCGGGTGGGTAGGACACCGCCAAGCCGGTCCCGTCGGCCAGCGCCGCGCCGGCGGCGTAGAGGCGGACCGCGAGCTCGGGTTGCCCACCTCGTACGGCCAGGTCGGCGAGCCCCGGAAGGGTGTAGACCTGCGTCCAGCTGATGCCGGCCTCACTGGCCAGAGCGGCCGCCTCGATCAGCAGCTCCAGTGCCTCGGCGTCCTCGCCCGTCAGCTTCGCGAGGCTGGCCCGCACATTGAGGATCGTCGCCAGAGTGAAAGGGCTCCCCAGGAGGCGGGCCAACCGCTCGCCGTCGACGAGCGTGCGCCCGGCCGCCTCCAGATCGCCGGTGAGCACTTCGATCTGACCGTGCAGCAGCCGGAGGTGGGCCACCACCCAGGGATCGACGCCCGCACCCAACGACGAAGCATCGGCAAGCAGATCGGCGGCCGCCGACATATCGCCCGCGAAAGCAGCACCAGAGGCGGCCAGCACCAGCGCTTCGCCGAGCAGCTCGACCCGATCGCTCGCCCGTGCGCTCTCGATCGCTCCGCCGCCGGCGACACGAGTGCCGGCCACATCTCCAGTGGCATACCGGAGCCCCGCAAGCGCCATCAATGCTGCCGCCCGATGTCGGTCCTCCAGTCGTTCGGGCCCGGGACTCTCCGGGTCTCCACCCGGCAACTGGTCGAGCAGTGCCAAGGCCTCACCTGCCCGGCCGCGCAGAGCCCAGTAAAGCCAGGTGTCTGCGAGGAGCTGCGCGGCCCGACCGGTCTCGGGGTGCTCGCCCAGCCAGGCCAGAGCCGCTCGCAGGTTCGCGTGCTCGCAGTCCAGGCTGTCGAGCCACCACCGCTGCTCGCGCCCCCGCAGTCCGGCTCCGGCCAGTGCCGTCATATCCGCCACCTGCTCCGCCAGCGCCGCCGACATCATCGGGGCCTCGTCCGCATCGGCTAGGCGAACGGCGGCGTACTGGCGGATGGGCTCCAACAAGCGGTATCTGCCGTTCACGTCAGGACCGACGACGAGCGACTGCTCGACCAGACCGGCGAGCGCTGCGAACACCTCGAGGTCACTCTTCGGAAGCCGTTCGATCACCGCCTCGGCCATCGGCAGGGTGAACCCACCGGCGAACACCGAGAGTCGGCGGAGCAGGACCTGCTCCGTTCGCGTCAGCAGGCCGTGGCTCCAGTCCAGCGTCGCCTGCATCGTTTGCTGTCGTGGCGGCAGCTCCCGGCTCCGGCCCACGGCCAGCGCCTGATCGAGGCGATCGAGCAACGTCGCCGGAGCCAGGAGTCGAGCGTGCGCGGCGGCCAGCTCGAGGGCCAGCGGTACGCCGTCCAGCCGACGGCAGATCGCGGCGATCGCGGGCGCAGACTCGCGGGTGACCGAGTAGGCAGGTGCGGCGGCCCTCGCCCGGTCGAGGAACATCTGACCGGCAGGCGAACTCAGCACCGCAGTCGAACTCGGCTCGACCGGGAGCCCCAGCGGGGACACCGGGAACACCTGCTCGGCGCCGATGCGCAGCGGTGACCGGCTGGTCGCCACGATCGTCAACCGCGGACAACGAGCCACGAGCTCGACCAGATCGCCGGCTGCCGCCAGCACATGCTCGACGTTGTCCAACACCAACAGCGGCCGACGCCCACCGAGGAAGGCAGCCAGCTGCCCGATCACATCCAGTCGGCCGACCTGAGGGAGGCCGAGGGCCCCGGCCACGGTCGACAGCACCAGGTCCGGATCGGCCACCGGCGCCAGCTCCGCCACCGCGACACCATCGGGAAAGTCGGGCTCGAGCCGGGTAGCCGCGGCGAGCGCCAACCGAGTCTTGCCGACACCACCCGGCCCGGTGAGAGTCAGCAGCCGAACGTCGCCCGCCCGCACCCGCCCGACGATGTCGGCCAGGTCGGCGTCGCGTCCGAACAAGGACGTCGACGGGGTCGCCGGTGCGCTGCTCCGCTTCACCGGAGCGGGGTCGGACGGGGAGCCGGTGGTCTCGGACCGCGGCTTCTGGCTGTCGGCCATTCGCCCCGGGTCCACGGTCGGCATGGAGACCTCGGCCAGGACAGCCGGCGGCCGCGCAGCCGCCGCCAGCGCAGCTCGCCCTGCGTCGTCGAGATCCAGCGCGGCGGCCAGGGCTCGTACGGTGTGCGGGTAGGGCCGACGTCGCTCCCCACGCTCGAGCGCCCCGATAGCGTTGCTGGTCAGCCCAGCCCGGTGGGCGAGTTCCTCCTGGGTGAGCGCGGCAGCCTCCCGCAGCGACCGGAGTCGCTGTGCGAAGGTGCTCGGCCGGCCGGCCTCCTCGTTCATCGACCGCGAATCTACCGCCCGCACCGTGCCGGCCGTCGCGGCAACCCAACACCTCAGGCAGGTCGTCCGTCGGTCAGCATCCAGCGGTGCCCGAACGGGTCGCGCAGCACGGCAACCCGGCCATGGTCGGTCGACTCCGGGCCGCGGTCGAGGATGGCTCCCGCGTCAGCCGCCGCCCGCGCGACCGCGTCCACCTCGTTCACCAGCAACTGCAGGCTCACCGAGACACCAGCCGTCGGGTCGGGTGCATCGACCCCGAGCTCGGGAAACGGCTCGGCCATCATCACGACCGCGTCCCCGATGGTCAGTTCGACATGCCCGACCCGACCGTCGTCCATGATGATCGGCTCGTAGGTGACGCGCGCAGCGAGCACGGCGCCGTACCAGTCGATCGCTCGTCGTGCGTCAGCCACGCACAGGTAGGGGGTGATGCTCATTTCGTCTCTCCTTCCAGAGGTTGCATGAACGACCACAGGCCGCCCTCACAGTCCAGAGCGCTGTATTCGCGGTAGCCGTAGTCCTGGTCGACCGGCTCGCCGACGATGGTCCCCCCGGCGCCCCTGACCCGCTCGGCATGCCGGTCGACGTCGTCGACAAGCACCGCCATGCAATGGGTGCTCGCGCCGAGATCGCGCGGCGAGGCCAGCCGATGCTCCGGGGCGACCCGATGCAGCCAGACCACGCCGTCGCCGACGTGGACCTCGCCGTGAGTCACCCTGCCCTGCGCGTCGCGGTCCAGCCGTCCTGGACTGAATCCGAAGACGGTCACCAGGAAGTCATGCGCCGCGGCGATATCGTCGTAGACCAGCAGCACGATGCGCTGCCGAGCCGCTGCGTCGCTGTCCCCGATGTCGTCCAGCAGGGACATCAGCTCCCGATCGCCGACCGGACGCTCAGCGAGGCTGCGGCGGACAGCGAGGACTCGGTCACGCTCTCGGCCGAGCGCCGCGAGCCGTTCGTCCAGCTCGGCCAGGTGGGCGTCGATGCTGCCGGTCAGATCGGCGTCCGGCGCATCAACCAACGTCGGGATGGCGGCGATCGGACGGCCCAACCGGCGCAGCACGCACACCCGGTAGAGCCGGGTCACATCGTCCAGTGAGTAGACCCGGTGGCCACTCGGCAGACGACCGGAAGGCGTCACCAACCCTTCGCTCTCGTAGTAGCGCAGGGTCCGGACACTCAGCCCGGTCGCCCGGGCCACATCGCCGATCCGCCAGTGCCGCTCGTTCATGATTCGACGCTACGACCTCCAGTCGGTGGAGGTTCAAGTCGTCGACCGAGTCATCTCGCGCTCGTCTCTGAAGATTTCGGAGCAGCAGCTACCGCCAAGGTCGATCATCGGGCTGGTTTCGGAACCAAAGTGACACCGCGAAACCGCTGAATCCCCAGATAGAGCGCCAGCATCAGCAGGCCGAGGTAGACATCGTTCTCGAACCAACCGAACGTCGTCTGCTGACGCAGCTCGAACATCGTCGGGTAGTAGAAGATCCCGATCAGCAGAACGAGCACCAGGAACACCAGAACGACCAACTGCGCCCATCGCTCCTCGCGCAGCACGAGGGCCGTGACGGCGAGGGCCACGAGGTAGAAGCCCCAGGCCAGCGGCGTGGTCACGGTGAAGCCCGGATCCTCGATCCCGGCGAGCCAGGCGTACACCGTATGCACGATCGAGAGACTGAAGGCAGCGAGCATGATCAGAGCGATCTGCGCGCGATAGGTGGTCTGCCGGGCGGTCCTGGACACCGACTGGGTCGGCGGTGCGGTCACGTTCATGACGGTCTCCTCTGGGACTGCGACACCAGGCTGGTGGCGTGTCTCGAGCCTGCTCGCCACGGCACCGGCGCGACAGCCACAGCAGACCAACACCACCCCCACGTTCGGGTCCGCTCGTCGGCGAAGAAGGGCAGTGCTGAGCACCGTAGAGATCACCCGGAGGCGCCGCCCACGCCGATCTCATTGCCATCCGGATCCCGGAAGATCGCCTTGCGTACGCCGTTCTCGTACTGCTCTTGGGCAGTTGGCTCGAGCCCGCGCTCGGCCGCCGCCGCCAAGAACTGATCCAGGTCGCCGACGAACATCGTCACGTGCGCATGGCCGGCGTCCTCGGGAGCGAGCAGCGCGTAGAGATAGCCATGCTCAGTCACCGTCCAGACCCGTTCGGTGTCGTTCGGATCGAAGGACTCCAGCGGGCCGAGCAACTGCTCGAACCACGCATAGGCACGGGGCAGGTCGCTGACGGGTACGCCGGCGAACAGGTCCAAACTCATGGGCTCCTCCTCGGTAGCACTCACCATCGAGTTCACCACTGTTCACCGGAGTCACGCCAGGACCCGTCACTCCCTCGGGCAGAATGCTGCGAATGGAGGACGCAACGGGACCACTGGCCGGGCTGCTGGTGGCGGACTTCTCGCGGGTCCTGGCCGGACCGTACGCCACCATGCTGCTCGCCGATCTCGGTGCCGAGGTGATCAAGGTCGAAGGCCCACGCGGCGACGACACCCGAGGCTGGCAGCCGCCAACCCACGACGGCGTGGCCACCTACTATCTCAGCGTCAACCGCAACAAGCGTTCGGTGATCCTGGACTTCAACGAGCCCGCCGACGCCGCACTGGCTCGCGAGCTCGCCCGGCGCGCCGACATCGTGGTCGAGAACTTCCGACCCGGTTCCCTGTCGCGCTGGAAGCTGGACTACGAGAGCATCAAGACCACCAACCCCGGACTGATCTATGCCTCGATCAGCGGTTTCGGCTCGACGGAGAAGGGAGCGGCGCTCCCCGGCTACGACCTCCTGGTCCAGGCCGCATCGGGATTGATGAGTGTCACCGGCCAACCCGACGGGCCGCCGACCAAGGCCGGAGTCGCCGTCGTCGATGTGACCGCAGGCCTGCACACCGTGATCGGCGTGCTGGCTGCCCTGCACCACCGGCAGCAGACCGGCCACGGTCAGCACGTGGAGGTCAACCTGCTGTCCTCGGCCCTGTCCGGTCTGGTCAACCAGGCCAGTGCGTACGTGGCCGGCGGTGTGGTGCCGCATCGGATGGGCAACGCCCACCCGAGCCTGTGCCCCTACGAGCCACTCCCCTGCGCCGACGGCGAGGTGATCATCGCCGTCGGCAACGACGGCCAGTTCCGCCGCCTGACAGACGTGCTCGACGCGCCGGAACTGGCCGATGATCCCCGATTCGCCCGGAACGCCGACCGGGTCGTCAATCGAGCCGCACTCCGGCCCCTGTTGGAAGCAGCCCTGCGTCCCTTCGATCGCCACGAGCTGGTCTCCCGGCTCACCGCCGCCGGCGTCCCCTGCGGGCCGATCAACTCCGTCGCCGACGGCATCACGTACGCGGAGGAACTCGGTCTGGAACCGGTCGTCGAACTGGGCCGCGACGATGCGCCCGTACGCAGTGTGCGGCACCCAATCACCTTCTCGGCGACGCCACCGAGCTACCGGCTGCCGCCACCGGGGTTGGGCGAGCAGGATGCCGAGATCCGCGCCTGGCTGCGAGAGAGACCCAGCTGACGGTCGTCACCCTGTTGCCTGCTCGATCGGCAACAACAGCCGTACCTCCGTCCTCCCTTCGCTCAGGCTCACGTCCAACTCCCCGCCGAGCGTCCGGACTCGATCCACCAGCTCGACCTCCGGCTGCGCCTCCCCGTCAACCGATACCTCGACCAACAGCCCCGCACGCCCGGAATGGTTCTGACTGATCCGAACCACGGTACGGTCGGCGTCGCTGAGCCGCGCGACCAGCAGATAGACGGTCGACTCGACGACATCGGAGTATCGCTCGATGGAGGCGTCCGCCACCACCAGCGGCCGCGTCTCAGCCAGCGCGCCCAGGGCAGCACTCAGACCGGCGTCCTTGAGAAGCACGGGATGCACCCCGTGCGCGAGCTGTCTGAGCTCGGCGATCGTGTGGCGAACCTCGGCCTCGGCATCGTCCAGTATCGGCAGCGCGGCCTCGCTGCGGATCAGCCGCAAGCCCAACAACAACGAGATCAGCCGCTGCTGAGCCCCATCGTGCAGGTCTCGCTCGATCCGTTGGCGCTCGGCGTCTCCGGCAGCAACAATGCGCAGACCCGAGGTACGGATCTCGGTCAGCTGCACGAGGTCCTCCGCTGTCAGCCGCTCACTCTCCAGCGCAAGGTGCACCGAGGTGACCAGGTCCTTGACCTGCTGGGGCTCCGACAAGATCGTCGGGCGATGAACGATCGTGGCGAGCTCGACATCATCCCGCACCAGGCGGGTGATCGACCGACCACTGGGTGGCGGCATCGGCACCGGACGTGCGCCGGCGTCGACGTACCGCCGGCCATCCTCGATCGGGTACGCAAGCACCAGCGTCGGATCGCCCAACCGATCAGCCAGCGCCGCCCGGAGCCCCCCGGGCGTACCACCACGAAGTTCGACCACCAGCCGGGTCAGGTCCCGGCGCGTACGCCGCGCTCGCCACAGCTCAACGCACACGGCGACCGCGAGCCCGAGCAGGCTCAGTCCCTGAAGGTGCCAGACGGTCTCTGCCGGACCGCCGGCGCCGAGCGTCCCGACCGACAAGCTGGTCAGATACTGCGCCGCTGTAGCACCGAGGAAGACTGACGCACCCACCGCTACCGGGCCCACGGCGCTCCGAGAACTCGGTGCCGCCGAGATCACCCGCCAGGCAACGCCGATGAGAGCAAGCAGCAACCAGCTGGCACCGAGCCAGACCCCAATCAAGGCGACCTGATCGGCCAGCATCGGATCGCCGGCCAACAGCAGATTCCGCGGGCATCCGAGACATCCGGTGGCAGCGGGATCGAAGACGACAGCATTGGCCAGGCCGACCGCCCCCAGCAGCACCACATACCCAGCGACCACGATCGCGCGGTACGGCCAGCCGGCGACCCGACCCGTTGGATGGCTTAGTGCCAGGTGGGTGACCAGCGCCGGCCCGGCCGCAGACAGAACCAGTCCGATGGTGAAAGCGATCGGCACTCCGACGCTCGGACTGGCCAGCTCGGCGACGAACCACCAAGCCCCGGTCGCATACAGCAGCAGCGCGCTTCGACGACGCTCCCGAAGCACGATCGTGGCCGCAACCAGCATCGACCACCCGATGGCCACCAGAAAGATGGTCCCCCAGGAAGTCCGAGCGGCCAGGGAGATCCCTGCTGACGACACAGCGACGGCTCGTGCCCACAGTCCCAAAGCGGCGCCGCCGACGAGCGGCGCCACGCGCAGCGGCATAGTGCCATTCTGATGTGTCAGAGGCGCCCGCTGATAGAGGGTCTGCACTGATGTCGACCACGTCTTAGCTGCCTAGCGTCGGTGACATCGAAGAGGAGGTCCCCGATGTCGAAACCGAAGACCTGGAGCGTGACGGTCGTGCTGCTGGCCGCTGCCTTGATGCTGGGCGGCTGTCAAGCCAAGGACCGAGCCGGAGGCACCGCCGACGTTACGGCAACCGAACTTCGGTTCGCCAGCACCAGCGATATCCCCCAACAGATCACCGCCTGGGCCGACGAGGTCGACCAGCTCTCCAACGGCAGTCTCAAGATCACCTTCGTGCGAGACCAGCACGCTGGCCAACCTGACTATGAAGTCCAGGTGATCGATGACGTCCGCAGCGGACATGTCGACCTCGCCTGGGTCGGCGCACGCGCCTTCGACCAAACCGGCGTCACTGCCTTCCAACCCCTGCTCGCGCCGATGCTGATCGACAGTCTCGAGCTCCAGGGCGAGGTCTTCGACGCCGGCATCCCCCAACAACTGCTGACCAGCCTCGATCAGACCGATCTGGTCGGCATCGGCATCCTGCCCGGACCGATGCGCAAGGTCCTCGGCATCCACAAGCCGTTCACCAAACCGTCCGACTTCACACACCAGGTCGTCGGCATCCAAGCCTCCGCCGTTGCCGAGCAGACCTTCACCACCCTCGGCGCCACCACCAAGGCCGAGCCACCCGAAGCCAGCCTCGACGGTCTCGATGCCTACGAGCAGCAACTCAGCTCCATCCAGGGCAACCGCTACGTCGACCATGCCGAGTACGTCACCGGCAACCTCAATCTGTGGCCCCGTCCACTGGTGATCATCGGCAATCCGGACGCCTACCAGAAGCTCACCGACGATCAACGCACCATCCTGACCACCGCTGCTAAGGACGCAATAGGAGTAGCGACGGAAGCCGAACGCACCGCCGACGCGAGAGCCATCGCCTCGCTCTGCAAGTCCGGTCTGACCTTCGAACAAGCCAGCAACGCTGACCTAGCGAACCTCCACAAGGCGCTCGTCCCGGTCACCGACACCATTCACCAGCAGCCCGGCAACGCCGCAGTCCTCGACCAGATCACCGATCTCAAGAACGCCATCCATCGCGCCCCCGAGTCCGCTGATTGCGCCAAGGCCGAGAGCACCGACCAGCCATTGACCACCCGCTATGACGGCACCTACGAGATGACCATCGTCTGGCCCGACGTGAAGACGGAAGACGCTCGCTGCGTCGAAGGTCCTGAGGGTGGTCCCGGAGGCGCGATCTACGAGATGGAATTCGATCGGGGGACTTGGCGCCAGTGGGTTCGAGTCGGCGGTCGGGGAGCAACGCGCGAACTCGGCGCCGAGGGCCAATACCGCTTCTTCAAGGATCAGCTGCAGATCCTCGAGGTTGATGGCAGCACGACCACCTGGGACTACACCTATACCGACGGTGAACTCAGGCTCAGCAATCCGCGAAACCCCGAGTCCGGCGTGGAGTGCATCGCACGAGCGATCTTCACCACCAAACCCTGGATCCGGCAGTAGTCACAGCGTCCGGGTGATCGAGGACGACAATGGTGTTCGTGCGACGCACCGTGCTGATCGTCGATGATCATGCTGGCTTCCGTGTAGCAGCGCGGGCCCTCCTGGAGTCGGACGGACGTCTCGACGTGGTGGGCGAGGCCGACAACGGCGCCGACGCCATCCGCGCCACCACGCGGCTGCATCCCGACATCGTGCTGCTCGATATCGTCCTGCCCGACCTCGACGGGTTCGCGGTCTGCGAGTCGATCATGAGCGACGGGAGCAACCCGCCGGCCGTCGTGCTCATCTCCAGCCGTGGCCCTTCGTCGTACAGAACTCGGCTGAGCGCGAGCCCAGCATGCGGCTTCCTACCCAAGGACGAGTTGTCTGCCGCCACCCTGCTCGCTCTGGCCAGGTGATCCCATGCCGCTGAGCTTTGTCGATCCGGCGGTCGGCGTCATCCTCGGCGGCTGCGGATTGGTGCTGATCCTGCGTCGTCGACGGAGCCTGGTTGGCCCGCTGCTGCTGCTCGGCTGTGGCTGCTGGTTCCTCGGCAGCATCTGGAGTGTCGCCCTCTTCCTCCATCGCGGACCACTGATCCAGGTGCATATCTCCTACCCGACCGGCCGGATCCGCCGTCCGCTGGCGGTGGTCACGGTGCTCGGCGCCTACCTGGTCTCGATCGTTGAAGCCACCGCCTCGAATCCGTGGGTAACGCTGGGGATGGCCGCCCTGGTCGCGGCAGCCGCCGCCGACATCTATGCCCGCACGTCCGGCCCGGCTCGCAAAGCCGGCGGCCCGGCGCTCGGGGCAGCTCTCACCTTCGCATCTGTGCTGGCCCTCAGCGCCGCCAACCAACTGCTGCTGTGGCAGAGCGATCGTTTGGTGGCGCTGGTGTACGACCTTGCCATCTGTGTCGTCGCGCTCGTGCTCACGAGCGATCTGCTGTGGGGTCGGTGGACGGAAGCGACGGTGGCCGACTTCGTCACCCAGCTTGGATGCCGCACGGATGCCGGGAATCTGACCTTGGCGATCCGGCGCACGCTGGGAGATCCGACCGCGACGATCGGATTCTGGTTTCCCGAGCAGGGTCGCTATCTGGATGACCGTGGCGCACCGTTCGACCCGCCGGCCGATGACCCGCATCGAATTGTCGTCAGGATCGACGACGGCGGGGTACGAGCGGCAATCCTGGTACGTGATGCCGCAGCCTCGCCCGACCCACAGCTGATCACTGACGTGACCGCCGCACTCCGGATCGCGATTGGGAACACCCGGCTCCGTGCGAACGTACGGGCCAATATGGTCGAGCTCAACCGAGCGCGCCGCCGCCTGGTCGAAGCTTCCGATGCGGAGCAACGGCGGTGGGAAACCGAGCTGGCCGAGGGTCCGGAGCGCCGGCTCAGCGAACTCGCCCGCCTCTTGGAGCAGGCGGAGACTCAGGCCGGGCCAGACGTACAGGCCAGGATCCAGGAAGCCCAGGCCGAGGTGTCGCTCGTGGGGGCCGACCTGGTGACCCTCGCCGAGGGCATCCGGCCAGCAGTGTTGGAGTCGGGTGGACTGGCCGCCGCGATTCCCGAACTGGTAGCCCGTACGAGTTCGATCCAGGTTTCCCTACAGGTCACATCGATGCGGCTGCCCCCAGCCGTGGAGAGCGCGGTCCACTTCATCTGCGCCGAGGCGCTGGTGAATGTGACGAAACATGCCCATGCCGGTGCTGCCTCGGTTGATATCACCGCCGACGAGACTCAGGTTGTCGCGCGGATCAGCGACGACGGTCGTGGCGGGGCCGATCCGGAGGGGCTTGGCCTGCGGGGACTTCGCGACCGTGTGGAAGCGCTCGGTGGCACCTTGACGATCAGTGGCACGCCGACGATAGACGGCCAGCACCCGACAGGCACCGTGCTGGCGGCCCGGATCCCGCTCGGGGAGGCGTCATGAGGCTCATCATCGCCGACGATTCGCTGCTCATTCGGGAAGGTCTCGCCCGCCTGCTCGGCCGAGCCGGAGCGGAGGTCGCTGCCACTGCGGCAGACGCGTCACAATTGTGTCGGGAAGTTGCCCTGAACCGCCCGGACGCGGTCATCGTCGATATCAAGATGCCGCCGGACTACAGCGACGAGGGGATCCGAGCCGCCCATCAACTTAGGCATGCGCACCCCCACGTCGGTGTGCTGGTGCTCTCCCAATATGTCGACAGCGAGTGGGCCGTTCGCCTGATCCGGGACACGCCCGACCATCTCGGATACCTGCTGAAGGACCGGATCGACGACTCCAGCGTCCTGCTGGAAGCCTTGACCCGGGTGATGGCCGGTGAATGCGTCATAGATCCGAGTCTGATCGAACGGCTCATCCACCGGCCGCGCGAGTCCGGTCCGCTGGACCGCCTCACCGCCCGCGAGCTCGACGTGCTGGCGCTGATGGCTGAGGGGCGCTCCAACGCCGCAATCGCGGCCCGCCTCGGTCTGAGCATCAAGACCCTGGAGGCCCACATCCGCCGGATCTTGCAGCGGCTCGATCTGGAGGAATCGCCCGACGACCACCGGCGTGTGCTCGCCGTCCTGCACTACCTACGCTCGGGCACCTGACTCCCGGCCACGGTCTGATCGCCGAATCGCTTGATCCGACTTCGCGGGCATTGGGATGGCCGCGGATTGCGTCGTTTCCCGACCCACGTCGGCTTCCGTAAATCGACAGACTGGCCACGTGGGATGGAACGGTGTCGGACCGCCTTCATGCGAACCCGCCACAGACCTGACGCGTCCGCTGGCAGTCGCGCTGACACTGGGCTCGTTTTGTCCGACCTCACCAGCATCGCAGGTATCGCACGATACCGACCAGAATCGGCGCATAATGCCGAACAAACCTACCGCAGATCGCCTGTCAAAGTCGTCGCAGAGTGCGGTATTCTGGCTCGTGCGCTACTTGGATCGGATGATCGACACTCGGCTTGGCCGGCTCCTCGCAGCGATGGGTGGGGTAGTGCTGGAGGGCCCGCGTGCCTGCGGAAAAACCTCGACGGGTCTTCAGCATGCGAACAGTTCGCTTCGGCTGGACTCCTCGCCATCAGCTGTCGAGCTGGCCGAGCTGGACCCAGTCGGCTTGCTCCAGGGCGCGACACCTCGACTCATCGACGAGTGGCAACTTTCCCCCACGCTGTGGAACGTCATCCGCCACGAGATCGACAGCCGAGGGCTGTCTGGGCAGTTCATCCTGTCCGGCTCGGCCGCTCCACCCGACGACATCCGCCGCCACTCAGGCGCCGGCAGATTCGGACGGATCCGCATGCGCACCATGTCTCTCAGTGAAAGTCAGCGCTCTTCGGCCGAGGTATCCCTCCACGAGTTGAACGATCACGACCACTTGAGCGGGGTGCGAAGCCCTCTCGGCTATCGCGACCTGGCCGCCGAAGCGGTACGTGGCGGCTGGCCCGCCTTGGTGCACTCCAGCGTCGCGGACGCCGTCGAGTTCAATGCCTCGTACTGCAACGACATCACCTCCACCGATCTGCGTCTTGCGACAGGAGTGCGACATGACCCGGTTCGCGTTCGTCGCCTGCTGGCCAGCCTTGCGCGCAATGTGGCGACTGAGGCCAATGTCGCGAATCTGACCGCGGACGTCGCCGCCGATGGGCGTTCGATCGACCGGGACACCGTCCGAACCTACCTGGACGCGCTCGCCTCGATCTTCATCTTCGAGGAACAGCCCGCTTGGAGCGTCAGCCTACGGTCGCGATCCCGCTTGCGCAGCCGCCCGAAACTCCATCTCAGCGACCCGGCACTAGCGTGCGCGGCGCTTCAATTGTCCCCACAAAGACTCGCCAACGATCCTGAGTACTTTGGCCAGGTCTTCGAATCGATGGTGATCCGCGACCTCCACGCCTACCTCGACACGGCCGGTGGCCACATTTTCCACTACCGGGACGATACCGGGCTCGAAATTGACGCCATCTTGGAATTCGTCGAGGGCGAGTGGGCCGCGGTCGAGGTCAAGCTCGGCACCAGACACATCCCGGAGGCCGAAGCGAACCTGCTGAAGCTACGGGACGAACGCGTCGATACCGACCGTGTCGGCCGCCCGCGGTTCCTTGCCATCATCACGGGAACCGAGTATGGCTACACCCTTCCTTCCGGAGTCCACATCATTCCGATCGGTGCCTTGACCGCCTGACGGCGTTGGCCGGCCCTGCCGGACCAAATGGCTGGCTGGTGCTGGTGATCGCGGTCGGGACGAGTCTGGCGTACGCGATCCGCGTGGCCCGCACCCGAGGTCGATGAGCCAGACGGGATCACCCGGAGGCGACGCCCACGCCGATCTCATTGCCATCCGGATCCCGGAAGATCGCCACCAGGATTGGGCGAGCAGGACGCCGAGATCCGGTCCTGGCTTGCCGCGCCTTCCTGATCACCGAAGCCCGCTCGACCCGACTTCGCACCATTTGCGGTGGGCCCAACCCGACTTCGCACCAGCTGCTGCGACTGCGCACCCGGTAGACATGGTGCGCGGTTGATCCAGTTGGTGCGAAGTGGGGACTCGGGGTGCCGGGCGAAGGCGGCCTGAGTCGGCCCGACCAGATACCTGGCTCGCACGGTGGTCCGGCCTATGAACTTTTTGTCTGAGGTCAGCCGTAGTGTTCGCAACGCGGCATGAGCACCAGGGCAGCGAGGTCGGCATCGAATGAGGTCAGGTCCAGTGAGATCAAAAGCAGGGGGTGCGCGGCAGTGAGCACCGAGGTTCCCCCGATCGGCAACCGGTCGAGCAGATCGGCAAGCGGGCGCGGACGTCAGCCACCGGTCGGCCTGGTCGCCGGCACCGAGGACTCGACGCCGCTGGCCTTCCGGGTGGCGATCGAGCCTGAGGCCTACCTCCAATTGGACGACGTGGTGTTGACGGTCCGCGACGTGCCGGGAATCGGCCCCGTCAGCACGGCCGGCGTGGTGACCCAGGTCCGGGCCCGGCACGAGGGTGCCTCGTTCGGCTCCGACACCTTCCTGATCGCCGACGGCGTGCTCCCCGCCCACGTCCAAGAACTGGCTGAGGTCACCACCACCCGGGTCGACCCGGAGTGCTACATCCCGCCGTTGCCGGGCACCCCTGCCAGTCGCGCCACCGGTGCCGAGCGGGAGAAGGCGCTCTATTTCGATCAGATGGCGACCAAGGTGCCGATCGGCATGGGTCGCGACGGCGAACCGATCTTCGCCAACCTGGAGTTCCTGGACGGCACCCGCGGCGCCCACGTCTCGATCTCCGGCATCTCGGGAGTCGCCACCAAGACCAGCTTCGCGCTGTTCCTGCTGCATTCACTGTTCACCTCCGGAGTGCTGGGCAAACGCCAGCTCAGCACCCGGGCCCTGATCTTCTCCGTCAAGGGCGAGGATCTGCTATTCCTCGACCGGCCGAACATCAAGCTCGACGATGACCTGCGAGCCGCGTACGCAGCGCTCGGACTGCCCGCCAGCCCGTTCTCCTCGGTCGGCTTCTTCGCCCCACCATTGCCCGGCGACCAGACCGGCCGGCCCAACGTGGTCGGCCGGACTGCCGGGGTCAGCGCGTTCTGGTGGACGCTCGCCGAGTTCTGTGCCGGCGAACTGTTGCCGTACGTGTTCGCCGACGTGGAGGACGAGCGCAACCAGTACACGATGGTGGTCCACCAGGTCACCACCCGGTTGAAATACGAGGCTCAGCCGGCGGGACCGGATGGCGCGGTCGCGATCAACGGTCGGCTGGCGCGGACCTGGCCGGAGCTGGTGGACCTGATCGACGACCTGCTGAATGACGACGCCACCCAAGCCGACTGGGCCGGCCGAATCACCGGACAGGGCACGATCAATGCGTTCCTGCGACGGCTCCGCTCCTCCGTCCGGCCGCTCACGCCGATCCTGCGCGGGGACCTGACCGCGACCTCCCGGCGCACCATCGACACCACGGACCAGCAGGTCACCGTGATCGACCTGAACACACTCCCCGAGCGCGCACAGCGCTTCGTCGTGGGTGTCACCATCGCCACCGAGACCGCGCGCAAGGAGAAGGCCGGGCCCGGCGGGCTGTTGTTCACCATGATCGACGAACTCAACAAGTACGCACCCCGCGAGGGCAGCTCGCCGATCAAGGACCTGCTGCTCGACATCGCCGAGCGCGGCCGCTCGCTCGGCATCATCTTGATCGGCGCCCAGCAGACCGCCAGCGAGGTGGAGCGCCGGATCGTGTCCAACTCCTCGATCAAGATCGTCGGCCGGCTGGATCCCGCGGAGGCGGGACGACCCGAGTACGGGTTCCTGCCGGCGTCGCAACGGCAGCGAGCGACCTTGGCCAAACCCGGAGCGATGTTCGTCTCCCAGCCGGAGATCCCGGTGCCGCTGGCCGTCGAGTTTCCCTTCCCGGCTTGGGCGACTCGGCTGAGCGAGTGCGCCACGGCGCCCGAGCAGGAACGCGAGACAACGACGCGAGACGCGTTCCGACGATTGCCTCCGGTGGATGACTTCGACTTCGACGATCTCGGCATCGAACCCCCGCCACCCTTCTGATCTCCCACCGACCCAGCCCGCTGATCTCCCCCACCGACCCAGCCCGCCAATCTCCCCCACCGACCCACCCCGTTGATCTGATCCAGGAAATCGACCATGAAGCTGTTGCACACCTCCGACTGGCACGTCGGCAAGACGTTGAAGGGCCGGTCACGGCTGGATGAGCAGCGGGCAGTCCTCGCCGAGATCGTTGCGCTGGCGATCGACCACGAGGTCGACGCGGTGCTGATCGCCGGCGACGTCTACGAGAACGTCGCCCCGACCGCCGAGACCCAGCAGCTGGTGGTCCGGACTCTCCTGCAGCTGGCCCGAGCAGGCATCGACGTGGTCGCGATTGCCGGCAATCACGATCATGGACCGACGTTCGAGGCCTATCGACCGCTGATGGGCCAGGTCGGCATCCAGCTGATCGGCAACGTCCGACCCGCGGACAAGGGCGGCGTCTGTCGCCTCACCGCCCGATCGACCGGCGAGCAGGCAGTCGTTGCGACCCTGCCCTTTCTGTCCCAGCGCTATGCCGTCCGGGCCGCGCAAGTGCTCACCAACACCCCCGCCGAGAACGTCGGCGCCTACGACCAGCACGTCCGCGATGTGCTGGCCAACCTGACCGCGCCGTTCGGCAACCAGTCGGTCAACCTGGTGATGGCCCACCTCACCTGCATCGGCGGCACGATGGGCGGCGGCGAGCGGGAGGCGCAGTCGATCATGGAATACAGCGTCCCGGCGGGGATCTTTCCGCTCGACGCCCACTATGTCGCCCTGGGGCATCTGCATCGTCGCCAAAGACTGCCCGCGGCCGCGCCGGTGCACTACTCCGGTGCGCCACTGGCCATCGACTTCGGCGAGCAGGACAACACGAACGTCGTCTGTCTGGTCGAAGTCGCACCCGATCGGCCGGCTCGGGTCACCGATCTGCCCGTCAGCAGCGGCCGACGGCTGCGCACCATCACCGGCACCGTCGATCAGTTGCTCGCCGACCCTGACTCCTACGGCGACGACTTCCTGCGCCTGAGGGTGACTCAGCCCGCGTACGCCGGTCTGCGGGAGCAGGTGCTGGAGCAGCTGCCGAACGCCTTGGAGATCAGGATCGATCCGCAGTTCTCGGTCAACCCGCACCGGCCGCCGCGCCATGACCGGCTGGTCCGCACGCCTGCCCAGCTCTTCAGCGACTACTGCGCCGATGCCGGGGTCGAGGATCCGCGGCTGAACCGGCTGTTCGATGAGCTGGCAGACGAGCTGGCCGTCTCGGGCAGGGGCTGATCATGCGTCCGCTGCGCCTTGACATCGCCGGCTTCGCCGCCTTTCGGGACCCGATCACCGTCGACTTCACCGACGCCGACTACTTCGCGCTGACCGGCCCGACCGGCTCCGGCAAGTCGACCGTGATCGACACCATGACGTTCGCCCTCTACGGCTCGGCGCCGCGCTGGGGCAGTGCCGCCTCGATCCAGTACGCACTCGCGCCCACCGCCAACCGCTGCACCATCCGGCTGGTGTTCGACGTCGCCGGCCAGCGCTATGTCGTAGCCCGTGAGGTACGCCGCTCCGGCAAGCAGATCACCCAGAAGAACCCGCGACTGGAGCGCTATCTCGACCCGGACGCGACCGGCGACCCCGACACCGACGAGCCCACCGAATCACTGGCCGCCGATGTCAGCGCGGTGAAACAGCAGGTCGTCGAGCTGCTGGGCCTGGACTTCGACGACTTCTGCACCTGCGTCGTGCTGCCGCAGGGCGACTTCGCCACCTTCCTCCGGGCCAGTGTCGCCGAGCGGCAGACCATCCTGCTCAAGCTGCTCGGCGCCCGGCACTACGAGACGATCGGCCGCCTGGCCAACCGCCGCGCCGCCGATGCGAACGCCCGGATCGAGGCGCTGCAGGGCCAACTCAACGGGTACGCAGATGCCACCGAAGAAGCCGAGTTGACCGCTCGGGATCGTCAGCAGCAACTGGCCGCCCTGGCCACCATGGTCTCGACCGAGGTCGCCGCCCTGGACGATGTGCTCACCGCCAGAGCAGCCACAACGGCCACGATCGATCGCCTGACGGCTCAATTCCGGCTGCTAACGACCGTCGAGACCCCGGCAGGCGTCGGCGTCCTGCAGCAGGCACTGGCCGCCGCCGACAACGCGTACGCCACAGCCGCCCAGGCCGAGCAGGAATCTCGGACCGCACTGCAGGCCGCCGAGGACGACCTGCGTACCGGACCCCAGCGTGGACCGCTGGAGGAGACGCTGCGCTGGCACGCCGCCCGAACAAGCGACGCCGCCCGCCGGCCGGAGGTCGTCGCAGCGACAGCTCAGGCGGCCACCGCGCTCGCGGCAGCCGAGCAGACCGCCGAGCAGGCCGACCGGGATCTCGGGCTGGCTCGGACCGAGCATGAGCAGTGCCGGGCAAGACAAGAGCAGGCGTCGGCCGCCGTCAGCGCGATCGAGGAACGGCTCACCCTGTTGGCTACCGTAGTGGTGCCGGCCGGCACAGCAGACCTGGGAGCCGCCACCGACGCCGCCAGGAGCCGCTGGGACCAGGCGGTGCATCGATGGGAGCGGGCCGAGGCCGCGATCGGCCCCGTGGTGAGTGTGGTCGACGCCCTGCCGGAGCCGGGCACGATCACTGCCTTGCAGCGCACCATCGACCGGCAGGAGAAGGTCCTCGCACAACGGGCCGAACTCGCCCCGCGACTACGGCAAGCGGCAGCAGAGCTCGATGCGGCCGAGAAGGTCACGACCAAGACCCGACACGACCTGGATCGGGCACTCGCGGACCTGGAGCAGGCCCGGACGCAATCTGCTGCGGCCGATCTTCGTACACACCTCGTGGTCGGCCATGCCTGCCCCGTCTGCGACCAAACCGTTGCCACGGTGCCGGACACTCTGGCCGCGCCGGCCCTCGACACCGCGAGAGCAGCCGTCACAAAAGCGGAGCAGCTGTATCGGACGCTGGCTCAGACCGAGGAGACCCGCAAGCACCGGCACACCGTTCTGGTCGCGAAGGACCACGCACTGGCCGACCAGTTCGAGGGACTGGACGAGTCGATCACCGACGAGCTGTCGGATCCGCTGGTCGCCGGCGCACCCTCGGTGTCGGCTCGTCGGGAGTCTGCCAAGTCGGAGTCTGCCGACTCCACAGCCGACAGCTCCGCAGCCGACAGAACGCGACGCTATCGCGAGATCGTCGAGGCACTGCGCGCCGAGGTGGACCAGGCATATCGCGCGCACCGGGCCGCGGTGCAGGAGCGGAGGGACGCCGAGCAGGCCTGTATGGGCGCCCAGGTCGCCGTCGAACAGACCGCCGCGCAGGCACAACAGAGCTGGGCCAGTCTGCACGCCAAGCACGGTCAACTCTGCGAGCTCGACCCGCCGCCGGTCACCGCTGCGGGTCTCATCGAGGCTTGGCAGGGGTTGGCCGATTGGGCTGCTGCGCAACGCCACCACGTGACCAGCGCTCAGCTCGCGACCGCGCAGCTCGGCTGGCAGGCGGCGAACGCCGATCTCCAGGCCAGCACCGAGCGGCTCCGCCAGGCCGACACGGCAGCCCGCACCGCAGCTCAGCAACACCGGTCCGCTGCGGTGGCCGAGAGCAATGCCCGCACCGAGCGTACGCAGCTGGATGCCCGGCTCGCCGAACTCGAGGAGATGCTCGCCGATCGGCCCAGCGAGGCTGACGCCCACATCGCCTTGGCCGAGCACCGGCGGCTCGACGACGCCGCCGCCACGGCTCGCACTCAGACGCAGACGGCCGCACGAATCAGGCAGCAGGCCGAAGCCGAGCGCGACCGCCTCCGACATGACCGGGAGGCGGCCCGGTCGGCGCTGCAACACAGCCGAGAACCGCTGATCCCACTCGGCGTACCACCGATCGACGACACCGACCTGGCCGCCGGCTGGGCAGCGCTGCACGACTGGGCCCACACCCAAGCCGAGGATCACCAGCGCACCCTGGCCCGACAACACGCCCAGCGAGCCGCCGCGGACATCGACCTCGCCGCCCGGCTCACCGACCTGACAGCACACCTGAACAGCCACCAACTGACCATCGCGGCGCCCGATCTCGGCCGGCTCGACCAGCCCGGCGGACCGGCGCAGTTGCGACGGATTCCGACCGAGGTCGAATTGGCCGCCGAACGCGCCCGCAGCACGACAGCGGAGATCAGCCGACGCCGCACCGAGGCGGCGGGCCTGCGCGCCACCATCGCCACCGATACCGAGACCGAGCAGGTCGCCCGACAGCTGGCCAGGATGATGTCGGCCAAGCAATTCCCCCAGTGGCTGGCCGACGCAGCACTGGACACCCTCGTCACCGATGCCTCGGAGTCGCTGTTGGCACTGTCCAGCGGCCAGTTCGAGCTCGCTCATGAGAAGGGCGAGTTCTTCGTCATCGACCACACCGACGCAGATTCGGCGCGCTCGGTGAAGACCCTGTCCGGCGGCGAGACGTTCCAGGCCAGCCTCGCGCTGGCGCTGGCCCTCTCGGAGCAGTTGTCCACCCTGGCCGCGGGCGGGCGAACCACCCTGGACTCGATCTTCCTCGACGAGGGATTCGGCACCTTGGACCCGGACGCGTTGGAGATCGTCGCCTCGACGTTGGAGAACCTGGCTCAGGGCCGGCGGATGGTCGGCGTCGTCACCCACGTCGCGGCACTGGCCGAACGCGTGCCGGTGCGTTATCTGGTCAGCCGGGATTCCCGGACCTCGACGATCGAGCGGGTGGGCCCGTGAGATTCGCGATCGACGCGTGGGATCCCGGCTACGGCTCGAGCCTGGAGCTCGACGGTGCCGCCGAGACCGTGGTCCAGGTGCGGACCGACATCGAGCTGCCGGTCGACCGCTGGGTGCCGATTCCCCCGACGCCCGGGCTGGAGCAGCCGTCGAGCACCGTGTTCGTCGACGGCGTACGCCGGGTGGAAGCGCGGGCCTGGATCGACGACGTGGATCCGGACGACCCCGACCTGATCGCCGCCGAGGCGACACCGGCGCTGTGCGCCTCTTACGCCGCCGGTGCGGTCTGCTGCTGCGACGACCGCGCCCACTTCCTCACCCTGGAGCTACGCCGCGGCCTGTTCACCACCTCGAACCACGCCCGCGACATCGCCACCTGGGCCGGCATCTACCAAGCCTGGCCGGTCACCCTCAAGCCGGCCCAAGGTCTGATGCTGAGTCTGTCGGCCACCTTGCAGCACCGGCTCACCGAGCTCGAATTGCTCGTCGCCGTCAATGCCCGCAGTCTGACCAGCGACCACACCGACAACCACGCCAACCGCGAGGACAGCCTGCTGATCGTCGACGGTCCGGTACGCGGACGCGCCCACCTGACCCGGGTGCTCGGCGTGATCAAGTCGCACCAGACCGCCTATCTCGAGCCCAAGCTGCATGCGATGGTGTCGAGGCTGGCGGCCCGCGAGCGGACTCCGGTGTTTCTGGTGGACACCAGCTGGGATCGGTTCACCTGGTATCTGCGCCTGCCAGGCGAGCCGAGTCACCCGTGGTCCGGCATCATCCGGGTGGAGTGTGCCGCCAACATCCCCGCGGCAGAGGCCATCGCGCTGGCCCGCCTGTCCCAGGCGGTGCTGCCGCGCTATGCCTCGGTGGAATACAAGGACCCGCGGGCACCACAGAATCTCTATCCGGTGGCAGCCCTGGAGCGTGAGCTACGGCGGCGACTGGGCCATCCCGCGCTGCTGGCCCGCGCGCTGCGGCAGGCCGCCCACCCCACTCACGCCTGAGGACGGGCACCAGCCAGGTGACACCACTAGCCTGAGCAGCATGCCAGCGCATCACCATCGCCACCAGCACGGAGTCATGTCGGGCTGGATCGTCAGACCGTACGACCTGGTCGTCGGCGGGGTGCTGATGCGTGGCACCTATCGCCGGATCGCCGAGCACCTCACGACGGGAATCGTCTCCGGCGGCCGCGTGCTGGATGTCGGCACCGGACCGGGCCGGCTGGTCGAGGCCATCTCACGGCGGCGGGATGATCTGCAGGTGATCGGCATCGACCCGTCGAGCGACATGATCACCCGCGCCCGACGGCGGACCCGAACCCTGCCGAACGTCCAGGTACGGATGGCCTCCGCCGAGGACCTCCCGTTCGAGGAGGAGTCGGTGGATGCTGTCGTCTCGAGCCTCAGCTCCCACCACTGGGCCGACCGCGTCGTCGCCCTTGACGAGCAGGCCAGGGTGCTCCGTCCCGGTGGCCGATTGTGGATCGTCGATCTCGCCAGCCACCTGCCGGACGGCATTCGCGACGAAGTCCACGACGCCGGTCTACGAATCACCGACGCCGACAAGGAGGTCCTGGGCGCAGCACACCGACGGCTGGTGCTGATCACTGCCCGCAAGCCACTGGCGGCCGCCTGAGCCGCACCCGAACATCGGCCCTTTCCGGGACGGGAAAACCATTGGACAAAGCATGTATCAGGCGGACCTCCCAACGGTCTTCGAGGTGAGATCTCGCGAGTGTGCTCGACGGAGGTAGGCAGATGAGAGGAACCGACGAACCGACGGTGGCCATGCTGGTGTCCGCGGCCACAAGCGGAGAACGCTCAGCCTGGAACGAGATCGTCGAGCGCTTCACCCCGTTGCTGCTGGCGACCGCCCGCAAGTATCGGCTGTCCGACCATGAGGTCGCCGATGTGGCGCAGACCGTGTGGCTGCACCTCGTGGAGCACCTGAAGGACCTTCGGGAGCCCGCAGCACTGCCAGGTTGGCTGGTGTCGACCACCCGGCACGAGTGCCTCCGAACGATCGGACGCAACGAACGGCAGCGGCCTCGCGATCTGCACAGCACGTTCGAGAACGATCTGGTCACCCCGGACATCGCCGCTGACGTGGCCGAGGACATCGATCGGCTGAGCCGCCAGCAGGCGGTGCTGGCGGGATTCGCCGAGCTGCCGGAATCGGATCGACGACTGCTCCGACTGCTGATCAGCGATCCGCCGCTGACGTACGCGCAGATCAGTGCACAGCTCAACATCCCGATCGGAAGCATCGGCCCCACCCGCGGTCGAGCCCTGGACCGCCTTCGTGCCACCGAGGCAGTCAGCCAGCTCGTCGATAGCGATACATAGAGACAGGTAGCAGAAATGTGCGATATGGACCCACTCACCCCTGAAGAGGAGCGACTTCTCGCCGATCTCAAGGATGCTCTGGCCGCCGCGCAGCATCCTCAGCGGCAGTTGATCGTCGCGAACGCGCAGGACGCCTTCAACTACGGCGACCTCGAGGACGAGCTAGCCCATCTGGTCTACGACTCGCTGCTGGAAGACGACCTGGTCAGATCCGTACGCGCCGCGGAGGTGAGCCGCATGGTGGTGTTCGAGTGCCAGGCGCTGACCATGGAACTGGAGCTGCGCGGGCGAGAGATCATCGGACAGATCGGACCTCCCGGCCCGGCGACAGTCATCGTGGAGACCTCCGACGGAACGCTCACCACGGTGCAGGCCGATGCGCTCGGCTGCTTCACCGCCCGGGCGAGCGATCCCCAGGGGCTGCTGCGATTCCGGGTCACCCGGCCCGGCAGCTCCGCGATCACCGAATGGACCTACGGGCCCAAGCAGTCTTGAGCATGGCCAGCATCCATCTCCAGTCCAGAGCCACCTGGCAGTTGGTCGCCGACCCCCAGACAGATGAAGGCAGCCGCAGTCGCCCGCAACCGGGGATCCGCGTCGGTGAGTGCATCCTGCTGGGTCTCGGCCAGAGCCTGAGCGGGCACTCGACCGCTCCGCAGCCGGCGGTGATAACCCACCATGAGCGACGTGGTCTCGGCGTCGTCGATGGAGATCACCGGCGCGACCACGGTCGCCGTCTGCCGGCTCAGCAGCGTCGCAGTCAGCCCGAGAATCTCCTGCCCAGGCGTGACCTTGGAAACACCGCTCTCGCAGGCCGCCAGCACGACATGCCGCGGCGTCGCACCAACCTGCTCGAGATCGAAGACGGTGAACGGCCCGTCGGCCAACAGCAGCGAGGAGAACAACGGGTTGTCCGGTCGAACGCTGCCGTGAGCCGCCAGATGGCAGATCGCCACGGCCCCGATCATGCCGCCGACCCGAGCGGCACTCGCCTCGGCGCCTGTCAGCAGCGTCGCCCCTGGATACAGGGCGGCGACTGCTTGCGCCTCGGTCAGCGCCCCCGGCAACTGCGGACCCGCGATGGCCAGGACTGATCCGGTACGCGGCCGCGGACGGTTGCGCGCGGTCTGCCACAGGGTCGCCGACGGAGCGACGGTGACCGGTCTTCCCCGGCACGACGGCGGCAACGACCACGGCAGACCTTGAAGCCACCCGGTCGGCACGACGAGTAGGGGCCGATCGCCGAAAACCTTCGCGATCGGGGTCAGCAGCCGACGTTCGAAGACCTCCGCAGCGTTGTCCACCACAGCCATCGCGGTCTCGGGACGTCGATCCCCGACCGACTGGACCATCCTGCGCATCGCGAAGGGCAGGTGCCGCAGTATGTTCCGCACCTCGGCCGACGGGCCGAGCCGGTGCAGCCGAGCACGACCGTCCACCATCGTGACCGCCGCCAGATCCGGGCCGTGGTCGACGTACTCGACCAGACAGCTGCGGCCGAGCTCTGCGGCAAGCTCACCCAGGGACGGGATAGCCGCGGTTCGAGCCCCCGCCCACGGATGGCGACGAGCGAAATCGCGTACGGATCGCTCCAGTTGCGTCTGTTGGGTCACCAACGTGTGGGTCGATCTGCCGGCGACGCGCGCCTCCGCGATCTCGGTCATGGTGGCGCGCAGTTCCTCGAGCAGACGAGCCAGCCCTGGATCGACCGGCGGCAGCGCTGGACGGCCCAGCTCGGCGCTGGCGCGCTGCCGCTCACCCCACCAGTGCACCGCTGCGACATCGTGATCCTCCAGCGCCAGCCGGAGCCCGACCTGAGCCGGCGCGTTCCGGTGCATCGAGACGTGAGCACGCAGCTCGACAGCACCGAGGCTGAGGCTGTGCTCATCCACGATGCGTACCGAGGCGCGCAATGCCCGCTTCGCGCCGCCCCTGGAACCCTCCGCCTCCCGCAGCAGCGCCTCAGCCACCCAAGCTCGGGCGCGGACCTCGGCCGGACCGGAACGCCGGGCGGCCGCTGCCCGCTCCAGGTCACGGCGGGCCGCCCGCTGCCGGCCCTCTCGCAGGGCGGTCATGGCTGCGACGACCCTGGCCTCCAGTGCGGGGACGGTCCAGCCGGCCTGCTCCAGCTGATCGGCCACGGTCCGAATCCGGGCTGCCGGCACGGCTGGAGGATCGACGATCACCGGACCCCAGTCCAACCCCTGCGGCGGCGCCAGTTGAGCCTGTAGCCGCGCGAAGCGGGCCAACGGCAGCCACTCGAGGCGACCGAGTTTCCGGAATCCGATGGTGGCCGCGGACGCGGCCTCGAAAGCGACGTCGTTGTCTCCTTGCAGCAGGGCGACGGTGGAGAGGATCAACTGGGCCTCCGGGACCTCAACGACCCGGTGCTGTGCCTGGAGAATGGCCACGGCTTCCTCCGCTGCGCCCCTGGCTTCGTCCAGAAGCCGGACCCCGAGCAATGTCGTCGCCCGGTCGACCCGCAGCGAACCGACCTCCACGCCCAACGCGGCATAGCGTTCACCCGCCCGCGCGAGCCAGTCCAACGCGGCCGGTACGTCGCCTCGGGCGGCCTTGACACAGCCCAGGTTCTGCTCGGCGTACGCCGCGGCAAGCCCCAGGCCCTGCTGGTCACACAGCTCCCAGGTCCGGATCAGATCGGCCTCGGCAAGCCGGAACTGACGGCGGGCCGCATACACGCTACTGCGGTTGCTCAGCGCCCGGACCTCCCACTCCGCGTCACCGGCACGGCGCAGCACAGGCAACGCGGACCGTAGGTCGGCCAGTGACTCATCGAGTCGACCGAGCAACTCCAGCATCGCTGAGCGCTGCACCCGGGCCCGAGCCGCCGGCAGTCCCTGCAACTCACCGATCGCTTGTTTCACCGCCGACAGACCCTGCGTCGGCTGCCCACGCAGCAGCAACGCCGGGCCGAGACTCATCCGAGCCTCACCAGCCAGCTCGGGATCACCTGCCCGGCGCGCAGCCGCTATCGCGGCGCGGAGCTGCGCCACCGCACTGTCGAGGTTTCGCAGCTGGACGTCGGCAACCCCTCGGGCTCGACAGGCAACACTGACGGCTGCCCAGTCCTGAGCGTCCCGGGCCGCCGCCTCGGCATGTGCGCTTGCCACGATGGCACGCTCCGGATCGACAGTGGCCAGCGTCAACGCCGTTTGCGCCTGCTCGCGAGGGCTCTCGCTGTCGGCAACGGGAACTCCGACGCCCGCCGAGAGAGCCGGACTCGTGGACCGGTTTCCCTCGGCGCTGCGATCATCGACGACCCCGAGCTTCGTCACTGGCTACCTCGATGTCTACCTGACGCCTCGGGCCCAGCCCGTGATGCGCGGGTACAACGGACGCGGCGGATTCCACGCATTCGCGGAGACACCACCGGTGATGAGGACTGGCTGCGGGTTGAGCAGTGCTGCCACGACGTCGGTTGCTGACCGCTGATTCGGCCGCACTCCCGAGGCGATCAGCCCACTCACCAGAGCGGTCGCGAACGACGTACCGCTCCACTCCGCCCACGGTGCGCTGAGCTGGGCAGCATGATCGTGAGGTGCATGACCGGAACAGCCGCAGTGCGTCGGAACGTAGGTGCTCCGCAGATCCACCCCGGGAGCGGTCACATCCACCCACGGCCGATCCGGCGAGAACGGCGCCGGCCGGCCCTCACGGTCCACCGCTCCGACCGCCAGCACGTCACCGAGGGCAGCGGGCCACGACGGCAGGTCGGCAAAGCTGCTCGCCTTGGCAGGTCCTACTCCACCTACCGCGGTCATCGCGTTGTGGTTTCCTGCTGCGGCAACGACCACGACGCCACGGTCGATCCGTTGAACTGCCCGGACGAGAGCCAACGGCGCCGCACCGTCGGCGGTGTAGCAGGCGAAGGACAGATTGATGACCGACACCCCACTCTGACCGAGTTCGACGATGGCCCGAGCCACATCCCAGGTGTTCCCCTGACCGTCACCATCGAGCACGCGGCGAACCACGACGGTGGCGCCTGGAGCCTGGCTCAGGATGAGTCCCGCAGTGAAGGTCCCATGGCCCGGCACGGAGCCTGCCGGGATACCGTCACCAAGCGCACCGAAGGTCGGCATTACTTCCTCCCAGCCACCGTCCAGCCACGGATGAGGCCAGATACCGGTGTCAAGCAGACCGACCCGCACGCCCGCTCCCGGCCCGGTCGCTCGGAATCGCGGTGGCGCCCAGTCCTGCCCGTCGGTGAGCAGCATTGGTACACCGCCACCACCGAAACTCGTCTCTCTGGCAGCGCCGACACCCCGGCCCGGACCCCCGAAAGAAGTCTCGTTGGTATTCGGCAAGAGTGCCTTCACTTGGACCCCGAAAGAGGTCTCACGCGTGACCCCGACCGCGTCTGATCCTGGAAAGACCACATAACGGTTCCGGCCGATCGTCGGGACCCAGCCACCATTGCGGGCGGCTGCAATGGCCCTGATGTCCCCCGCGACCTGGGTCACCGAGTCAACCGCCGTGGCCGCCGACCCGGACTGAGGCGGAGACGCAGCGAGACTGAGATTGCTGGCACCCGGAGTCGCAGCAACCTCGGCCTGCAGCGATGCGAAGGCCGTGGCTGGGTTGAGAACCAGGCGGGCGAGTCCCAGACGATGATCGGCCTCGGTGGATTCCACCCCGTCTCCGATGAGGTCGCGTACGAATCCGAGATGTTCGGTAGCAACGATCAATTCGTCGGGGGCACTCCAGTCGGCATCCCGAAATACCGGCAGGCTCTGATCGGCCATGGCGAGATCCTAACGTTATAGGGGGTAGAAAGCGACTAGCTTCTCTTCACGGATCGGCGTCGAAGAGACCTGATACATCGAATTCAGTACCGGTTCCGACAACCTTTTGGCATACGATCAGCAATGGCAGCCAAAGTCATCAATGACCAAACAACAATGAATTTGGGTGAATTTCTGACACCGTCCCCAATCCTGCGCGAGCCGACGAGTGCACCCTCAGCCAGCATCCCGATTAGGCTCGTGCCATGCAGCAGCGAGAGATCGTCTGGCGCCAGGCGCTGCCGGGCGAGGAGCAGCCAGCGCGCCCTGCCGATGCAGAGGAGGCCCGCGTCCGATTGCAGTCGGGCAACGCCGACTTCGCCAGACTCGGCGATCTGGGTGGGCGGCAGGTCATCTCCGTCGGGCCCGAGGCCTTCGGACTGCCGCGACAAGTCGGGGCTGGAGTCCCGCAAGAGCCCTTCGCGGCGGTGCTGGCCTGCTCAGACGCCCGTGCTCCGGTCGAGCTCCTGTTCAATCAGGCCGGAAATTCCATGTTCGTGGTCCGAGTCGCCGGCAATGTCCCCGGGCGTGAGTGCCTGGGCAGTCTGAACTATGCGGTGGACAATCTGCCGACCGTCAAGATGATCACGGTGCTCGGGCATACCAGCTGCGGGGCGGTGACGGCGGCCGTGGACGCACTGCTCGCGCCGCAGGTCTATCTCGACCTCATTCACGACCCCTCGCTACGGGCCATCGTCGACGCGCTGCTGGCCGGCGTCCGGATGGCCGATGAGGCACTGGTCGCCGCTCACGGACGCGATGTCCGAGACGCCCCAGGGTTCCGTACGGCGTTGATCGACCTCGGAGTGACCGCCAATGCCGCCATCACCGCTGTCGTACTGGCCCGCGCGGTCGACTGCGCGGTGACGTACGGGGTGTTCAGCCTGACCAACCGCAGGGTCGGTATCACCGGTCCGAACGGCTGGCAGGCCGGCCTGATGGATCCACCCGACGGAGACCGCTCCCTCACCGAGATCCTGCGCTGGGGCGCGGTCAACGCCGAAGTCTGGTGACCTTTCGATAATGTGCCAGACCGCCGTCGCCTAACGCGCGATAGGCTAGGGATCAAGGGCCTCGTGTGGCAGATTATCGAAACCGGCACCGCGTAGGACGCGGGTTGCTGCTTGTCGAGGCTGACTACTCAGTCGGCGACAGGTGACGCGGGCGGCAGCTTGAGCAGATCGACGACCTCGTCCCACAGCTCGCCGAAGGCGAGCGCCGCCGGTGACTTCCCGGCGAAGGCGATCAGCGGCTCCCGCCGTACGGTCATCTGCTCCACCGCGCTGGCAGCCGGGATCGCGATCGTGCTGACCTGGCTGTTCTGTTTCGGCAGCTCGGTCAAGATCTCCTGGTGCAGCTTGCGGCGCCGGTCGAGCATCGAGAAGTAGCCGCGGAGCTTCGGTTTGCGGCCCTTCAACTCCTTGGTGAACTGCGCCAGCTGCTCGAACGTGCGTACCGACAGCACCGTCGGGATCAACGGCACCAGCACCAGATCGGAGGCCCGCAAGACGTTCTCCGACACCAGCGACAGGCTTGGCGGTGTGTCCAGCACCACCACGTCGAACTCGGCGGCGAGCGGCGACAGCAGCCGGCGCAGGGTCCGCTGCGGCTGGGGCCGATCGTTGAGATCGATGTCCATGTGCCGATAGGTGAAGTCGGCCGGCAGCAGATCCAGGTGTGGGAAGTCGGTCGCCTTGATCGCGTCCAGCATCGGCCGAGAGCCCCGGACCAGCTTCGGGCTGCCGCCCTTGACCCGCGGCTTGACCCGGAACAGGTACGTCGCCGCGCCCTGCGGATCCAAGTCCCAGAGCAGGGTGCGTCGCCCCTGCTGAGCGGAGAGATAGGCCAGGTTGACCGCAGCGGTGGTCTTGCCGACCCCGCCCTTGAGGTTGTAGCTCGCCAGCACCTTCATCCGACCGGCTCCTGTCTGCGATCGATCGCGGCCGTCATGCCGACACCAGCCGGTTCACGTGCTTCGCGGCCTTGTTCCCCAGATAGTTCTCGTGGTGCTCGTCGAGGGTCGCCCGCGCGGCGCGCTGCCGTGCCTCGAACTTCGCCGACAGCTCGCCCATGGCCAGGATCGCGTTCGCGTCGACCTTGCCGGCGTCCACCATCTCCTGCGCGAACTGCCGCAGCGCGGCGGCCTGCACCTCGCCGTCCTGGAACTCGCCGAGCAGGTCCTGCAGTTCCTTGAAGTCCGCGATCACGCTCTTGAAGGCGTCCTTGTCGCACAGCGGCTTGAAGACCTCCATCAGATAGCGCATCTCCTTGCACGCCTTGCGCAGGTCGTGCACCAGCTCGGACTCGGAGTCCGCGTCGATCCGGGCCGCCCGCTTCTGGCACTTGCGGAACAGCTTGTGCAACCGCTCGACGGCCAGCTCGGATGCGGTCTTGTCGGTGTGCGACGGGTGCGCGATCACCCCGGCCAGGGCGGTCCGCCACGCGCTCACCAGCTCGGTGTATCGGGTCGAACGCAACGCGCTCGCCAACGCCTGCTGAGCGGCTGCTCGCTTCTCGGCCACATAGGCGCCGAAGGCTGCCAGGTCGTCGGGGTGGGTCACCGTCGCGGCCAGCGAGTCCAGCTCCAGCAGGTAGACGTCCAGATCGCGGGTGGGGGTGGTGATGTCCCCGAGCCAGCGGAACTCCGGCGCCATCCGCTCGGCCAATCCCTCAGGCAGCACGTCGCCAAGCAGCTTGATCACCGACCGGGTACGACGAACCGCAACCCGGAAGTCATGCAGATACTCGCTGTCGATGTCGCTGACGATCCCGTCGACGGTCGCGTCCATCTCCGAGAGATAGCCCAGCAGGGCGTCGGCCACCGCGAAGTCGGCCGCTTGGTCAGGACGCATCCCGAAGCGCTGTGCGACCGTCGGGCGCAGGGCAGGCTGTGCCCGGACCACCGTGAACCAGGAGTCATCGCTGGCCACCAGCGGGGTGTTCTTGGTCAGCGCCTTGCGGATCCGGCCCGCTTCGTGGCGATAGCCGCGCAGCACCTCGATCCCGACCCGCGGCGGCAGGGCTGCCTCCGCCGGCTTGGTCAGCGCCCCGGCCGTCCAGTGCACTCGGGCCACGGCCTTGCCATCGGAGTTGCGGATCGCGTACGTGGTGGTGGTCGCCTCCGTCGTCGCGTACGGAACCAGGGCACGGATCCAGGCCGGACGGGTCACCAGATCCAGAACGATCCCGGCGGGCAGCTCCGCGGGCATCCGGGGCCAGGGTCCGTCCGCGGGCTGTTCGAGCTGGCGACCCTGGTGGACAGCGACCAGACGATGGTGCCGGGGAAGATGAGCGAGGTCGATCCCCACCGCGGCGAGCCTTCCATCGACGGTGTCCAGCAGGGTCAGCACTTCGCTGCGTGAGGACTCGGCAACCACCGTGAAACTGGGTGCGAGAGCTTTGGTCAGCAGTGCCTCGGCGGCAACGCCGGGGCGGGCCTCATCTGAAGCCGAGAGCGTCAGAATGGGCGGAGCAAATGTCACATTCAGGGGCATGGTGGCTCGGAACGTACCAGCCAGACATGAACGATTAGCCGTTACGACACCTGCCCGTCACCCAACCGTTGTGTAGCAGGACGGCGTCACGCAACACCGCCCTGCTACGAGGTCAGTCAGCCCCTGAGATCATCCGTCGCCTCTGCCCACAACGCGGCGTCGGCCAACTCCTTCTGGTGTCTGCGGTAGGCGGCCCAGACCACTCCACCAACGACGGCCCCGAGAGCCAGTACCCAAGTCCACTTCATTGACAGAGCGTAGCTGTGTCTTCGTCACTCGCTGTGAGGCTGCGCTCCCAAGACTCTGTCTTCACTCCTCACTCGCGACGAAAAGCATGTCGCTCGCTCATCGCTCCAGACAGAGCCGTCGCTCCACCTCACGGCCGCTCGCGACGGGGAGAAGCTGCGCGATTCTGCCGGGACTTCCCGGCAGAATCGCTCAAGCTGTTCTACTTGCGGACCTTGCCCTTGACGATCTTGACTATGGTGCCGGGCACCTTGTTCTCCGGATCGCCCATCGTTGCCGCCCAGAGGGTCTTCCTGGACTTGGTGGTCTCGACCGCGACCACGCCCGGCAGGGTGACGTACGGCTTGACCTTGCCGCGTTGCACCACCGAGATCCGGCCGCCGAAGAGCTCGGCGACGTAGATCTTGCCGCTCGTGCCCAGCGCCAGGTTGGTCGCCCCGAGCAGTCCCTTGGCCACCACCTTCGTCTTGCCGTTGCGCAGATTGACCCGGTACACCTTCCCGCGCGCCCCCAGCACCGGCGACTCCGGTCCTCCCGGCAGGGTCGTCACATACAGGTGACCGTCCTTGCCCAGCTCGACATCGGTAGGAACGGCCTCGAAGCGGTACGTGATGCCGACCACGCACTCCGGCAGCTCGAGCGCGGCAGCCATCGACGCGGTGATCTTGGTCGGCTGTGCCGGCAGCACCGCCAGGGTGCTGATCTTGCCCTTGCTGTTCACTCGCCACAACGTGTTCGAGCCGGCATCGGCCACCACCCAACCGCCGGGCACGGCAGTCACCGAGTAGGCATGGGAATCGACATGACCCCGGTAGCTCACCGGGATCTCGGCCTTCTCCAGGGCTTCGGACACGCACGCGCTCGGGTTCTTGACCCCGTAGCGGATGACCTTGTCCGGGTTGTGCTTCGTCTCGTATGCATGGGTGTCGGCATAGATCCGCTTGCCACGTGGGCCCCAGATATGCAGCCCGCTCGCCGAGTTCTCGAAGGTCTCCAGGTTCGTCACGGTCGTGGTGAAGGCCATGGACTTGCCGTTCTTGGAGAACGCGATGCCCGAGGCACCCGGCTGATCGGCGGCGATGGTGGCGAGCTTTCCGTTCTTCGTCACCCGGCCGATCAGATTGAGGCCGCCATCGGCGACGTAGGTCTTGCCACCACGCAACGCGAGATTGAATGGTGCGGCCACCGCCGTCGACACGACTTTCGGCTTAGGAACAGGCTTGGGGGCTGCCGAGCTCGCCGTCGGTGGGATGAGGAGGAGTGATGCGGCCGCAAGCGCGGCTGCACCGAGGAGTCTGGACGTTCGCATGCTTTCTCTCCCTGAATCTGGACACAGCCGCACGATCTCTGTCCGCGACGCACAGTGCGGCGAGGAATGGTGAGGCGGAAGAACCCCGAGGACGGTCCGGGACCCCATCCCGGGCGCGCCTTGCTTGCGATAGTGAAATGGGTCACAGACCCACCCCGAGCCATCATGTCGGCAGGTGCAGAACCCGTCAATAGGAATCTCTGGGCCAACGACCCACCTGTCCACCCCCGAATAACAATCTCCGGGGCAGATATTCAACCTAGCGTCAAGCCGGTCGCAGGGTGATCACCTGAGCGTCGGCATCGGTGTCCAGTCCGGCCCGGTGAGCGAGGGCACCCGCCTCTCCGCGGGTCGCGACGCCGAGCTTGGCCAAGATGTTGGAGACGTGCACGCTGGCCGTCTTGGTGCTGATGAACAGCTCAGCTCCGATCTCGCCGTTGGTCCGGCCGGCCGCCACCAGACGCAGCACCTCGGTCTCGCGAGCGGTCAACCCCGCCAGCGGGCTCGCCGCCGGCTGGCCGAGCGGTCTGCTGGTCCCCAGGGCGAGACCCGCCCGATGGGCAAGCGCGAGGATCGGATCGACCAGCAGCGTGGCCCCGAGGTCCTCGGCCTGCTCGGCGGCCGCCTCCAGCACCATCCGCGCTTCCTCACGCTCTCGCATCGCGACCAGATGCTGGCCCAGCCGCAGACCCGCGTACGGCCGCAGATACGTCGGCGCCTCCACGCGCGTCACACGCTCCAGCGCAGTGCGCCACGCCGAGACATCGTCGACCAGTTCCGCGGTGATCACCGGAGCCCAGTTGCTGCGATTGCGGATCGGCTCGGCAGTGTCGAAGAGCCGACGGACCCGCTCGAGCCGACCCCGCGCGTCACCTCGATCAGACATCCGCGCCGACCGAGCTGCCACCCACAGCGCGGGATAGTGGTGTGCCGGATGGTGCTGCTCCCAGTGATCCAGAAAGGCGGCAGCACTGGTCCAGGCTCGTTCCGGGTCGCCGGTCGCCAGGGCGAGCATCGCATCGGTGCAGATGGCCTGATAGGCATACTGCGGGGCGATCAGCGGGCCGGTGATCAGGCCGCGGAAGTCACTCAGGATCTCCTCCGCCTCCGACAGCCGGCCCGTCCACAGCTTCAGCCAGGCTTGCAGCAACCGCAGATGGGCGTAGTGATGCGCCGGCGGGTCCAGGTCCAGGGCTCGATCCACCAACCGGGCGGCACCGTCCCAGTCGCCGAGGGCGATCAACGGCTCGGCCGCGTTTCCCGCAAGCATCGCACCGACCGAACGCTCCAGGCCCCGCTCAGCGGCGACCTCGCTGCCGGCCAGCGCCTGCTCGGCCGCTTCTCGATAGCGGGCCGTCAAGCAGAGCGCATCGGAGTAGTTGATGTAGTAACGGAGCAGCACCCCAGCCTCTCGGGGTGCCAGCTCACCGGCCCGGGCCAGCTCGGCCAGGCCTTCCTCCTCTTGGCCGCGGGCGACGAGGCAGACTCCGTACGTGTTGCGGGCATGCGACTCTGCGATCGGGTCATCCAGGCCAACGGCCAGGTCGACCGCCTCACGGGCGGTCTCGATCGCGTCCTCGCCGGCCAGCGACGAGGCGATCGCGAGTCGGTTGAGGATGCCGACCCGGACCTGCGGCTCGGCGTCGGCCGGCAAGATGGTCATCGCGGTCTGCAGCGCCTCGATGGCGCCCGCTCGCATCAGAGCGGCCAATCGTTGGCCCTTCTCCGACCAGCGACGGGCGACATCGGTCGGCGGAGTGTCCTCGGTGGTCTCCGCGATCGCCTGCTTTGTCAACGCCAGCGAACGCTCGATCTCACCGGCGTCGCTGGCAGCCTTGGCCGCGGTGTCCAGCAGCTGGAGATGTGTGCACTCGGCGACCGACTCCGCGTCCGGCACGCGGTCCCACAACTCGAGCGCTCGCTCGTACTGTTTCAAGGTCTCCACATGTGCCACCGTCCCGGCCCGGGCGGCGGCCAGCGACCAGCGGAACGCCCTTGCCGCGTCATGGGCAGCCGACCAGTGATGCGCGATCTCCACCGATGCAGTCCGGGGAGCGAGCTCCGGCTGTGCTTCCAGCACCGCGGCAAACCGGGCGTGCAGGCGGGTGTGCTGACCTGGCAGCATGTCCTCGTGCGCCACCTCCTGCAGGAGAGCGTGACGGAAGCCGTAGCCGTCGTCGTCGGTGGTCAAGATGGCGGCATCGACTGCCTCACGCAGATCGGCATCCAACTCGGCTGGGGAACGGTCGCTGACCTGCTCGAGGAGTGCATGATCGACCCGATGGCCGGCGACAGCTGCCACCCGGACGGTCTCCTGAGCTCGATCGCTGAGCCGGTCGATGCGTACGTTGAGGGCGTCCCGGAGGCTGTCGGGCATGTTGATGCATCCTCGGGAAGCGGAATTGGCCAGCTCCGCGACAAAGTACGGCAGACCCTCGCTGCGGCGATGGACGAGGTCGACGGCCACACTGCTGGGAGCATGGCCCAGCAGCTGGGTCAACAGCTCGGCCACCTCCTCCCGGCTGAGTCCTGCGATCTCGAGCCGGCTCACGCCGGCGAGGCGGCCGACCTCGGCCAGGAACGGGCGCACCGGGTGCCGGCGGTCGAGCTCGTCGGTGCGGTAGGTCGCGACCAGGAGCACCGGGGCATCGGTCAGCGCACCGACCAGGAATCGCAGCAGATGCCGGGTGGACTCGTCGGCCCAATGCAGATCCTCGATCACGATGACCAGCGGCCCGGTCTCGGTGGCACTCTCACAAAGCCGTACGACGGCCTCGAACAACTGCAGGCGGAGCGTCGACGACTCCTGAGGTGGACTGATCAGCTCGGGCAGAACCACACCGAGGCCGGCGCTGCTGGCGCCCGCCCAATCGAGCACCTGTGCGGACCCGTGTGCTGCGACCAACTCGCGCAATGCGCCTGCGATCGGCGCATACGGCAGGCCTTCGCCACCGAGCGGTACGCACTGTCCGCGGATCACCTGCGCCTGCCGGTCGCCGGCCGTGGTGGTCAGCTCGTGGACGAACGCGTCGATCACCGTGGTCTTGCCCGAGCCCGCATCCCCGCCGACGAGCACGAAGGCGCTGCCGTCGACCAGCACACTGTCCACCAAGGCGCGCAGACTGGCCAGCTCCTGAACCCGCCCGACCAGACCGGGCAGGAGTCCACCGCGGGCGCCGCCGCCCAGGGCCCTTCCGCGGGCGTCACCGCCCGGAGCCCCACCGCGGGCGTCACCGCCCAGGGCCCTTCCGCGGGCGTCACCGCCCAGGGCCCCACCGCGGGCGTCACCGCCCAGGGCCCTTCCGCGGGCGTCACCGCCCGACGCTCCGGCACGAGGACCGGAAGCGTCGGGATTGACGGCGCCAATGCGTGGCGGCACGTGACGTACCACGCTATTCATCGTGCCACCGCCCGTCAGCTGCGGACACTACCGACGGTGACAGAGTGGTGCTGACGGCGACTCGGACGGCGTGCATCCGCCGCCTCAGCAGCGGGGCTGCCGGTGTCGCTGTGACTCCGGGACAGCATCAGCCGTTCCCACCAGTGACGCCGCCGCGGCTGTCCGTGACGAATGAGGCGGGCCAGCCGCTCCTGCTCCGCCTCCTGGCGAAGGTCTGCGAGCCGTTGGTCGATCAGCATCTTGGCCACATAGTCGTTGCTCATGATGAGCACCTCCTTGGATTTCGATGCTTCTACCGTCGTTCTAAGGAGGCACCCCACACATCGTGCAGATTCCTCATCTTTCGCCGCGACCTGCTGGCTCAGGCGCCGGGCGGATCTGAGGTAGCTGAGGTAGCTCAGATCGAGGTCAGATCGAGTCGACCTCGTGAGCCAAGGTCACGTCGCGGCTGAACTCGGCCCGACGGTGGGCGATGACGGCCAACGCCTCGTCGGTGTCAGCTGCGGAGATGCCGAGCTGGCTGTGCGTCCAGCGGACGAACGGAGCGAGGGCCTCCGGCAAGGCGAGCAGCCGGAACGGTTCGTGGTGGAGCGCAGTGACCCACAGCTCCAGTCCTGTCTCCAGCGCGACCGCACTGAGCAGCCGCGGATCGCCGTACGTCTGGTGACCGAGCACGGACAGTGCGTCCACGAGCACCTCCCGATCGGCTGGGTCGGCGACGACCGCGCCTTCGGGAGCAGCAGCGAACTGATCCACCAGCTCAGCGATCTGAGCCACCGTCCAGGTCTGCCTTTCCCAGCCGTGCCCACCCGGCGGGCAGAGCCGCAGGGCCCATTCGAGCAGCGGGCGGACCTGCGGCCAAGTGTCGGACTCGAATGGCGGGGTGAGCTGCCGGCCGGCGGCGATGCCGTCACTCAACCAGGCCCTGGCATCGGCCGGCGTGAGGTCACGCGAGTCCATCCCCGCCCGACCCTCGCCGGTCAGCGCCTCCCGCACGGGGTCGAGCGGCGCCGGGACCACGAAGGCGTCCTTCACCGCGCCGGCGGCGTTGAAGTCGATCAGCGAGATCACCGACAACTCGGACGGGCCGATGCGCAGCGTCAACACGAGATCGGTCGTGTCGTGCAGTGGGTCGGTCGCCTGCCAGGCACCGACGACCTCGGTGTCCGGCAGCGGCGCCAGCCAGTCGGGCAACCAGTCGTCCTCGATGCCGAGGCTGGCCTCTGCCTTGAGTCGCTGATCGGGTAGCAACTGGGCGATCACCCAGGCGAAGACCATCAACTCGGCATTGTCGGCGTCGAGGAACATCCGGACGAACTCCGCCGGATCCGGCAGACCGTAGGCAGGTGCTTCCTCATCGGCCGACTCCAGGCTGGCGATCAGGGAGCTCGCCAGCATCACGATCGAGTACGGGTGTTCGCTGTCGAGTGCGGCGGCGACCTGATCGTCGAGTTCAGGCGTGGTCTCAGCTGCAGCCAATGCGTGCGCACCGGCCTCGGCGGTGGCCCGCTTGCGCGGGTCGCCGCTGCGCCGGTGAGGAGATGGTCTCTTGCGCTTGGCCATAAGCGAGGAGCCTAATGGCTGTCAGGCAGCCGTCTCCTTCTTGCCGTGCTTCTTCTCCGCCTTGTCCTTGAGCGCCTTCTTGGCCTTCTTGGCCTTCTTCTTCTCCGCCTTCTTCCGCTTGTGCTTCTGCTTCTTCGGGGGCGACGAGTCGGTGCTGTCGTCGGCCAGGATCTCGTCCTCCTCCGAATGCGACAGCACGATCTCCTCGTCGGCGTCGGCGACCTGCTCCTCATCCCCGTCCTCGACGACAGACAGCTCGTCTCCCGACACTTCGGCGTCATGCTCGACCGACTGCATCTCAGGCACTCCCTCGACTAGCTCCACGCTCTCCTCGGCAGGTGTCTCCGCCGCCGGAACTGACTGCGCAACCTCGATCGGCTCGAGATCGGCCGCCGTCGCCGGCTCCGTCAGCTCCTCCGCCGGCTCAGCGACCACCACCTCGGTCGCCACCGGTTCAGCTGTTGCCACTCCATCCGATGCCACCCCGTCCGATGACGGCTCGTCCACCCTTGGCCCGACCAGTTCCTCCGGCACGGCCACGGTCTCGGCCATCCACGTCTCCGACTCCGGCAGATCCTCGGCCGTGTCGGCGGCACGCTCCACCTCGACCGGCTCCGTCGGCACGGGCTGTTCTGGCGCAGCGACCGTCTCCGCAGCGGCACGTCCGTCGGTCTCAACCGCCGGCTCGATCTCGGTGAGCGCCACAGTTTCAGTCGCGGTCTCGACCTCGGCCGGCACGGCAGGCACCAAGGCCAACGCTGCTTTGGCCTTCGAGCCCTTCAGGCCGTGCTGCTTCCGAGCGGCTCGTACGCCCTGGGAGATGCTGTGCCAGATGTGGTCCTCACCGATCCGCTGGCGCAGACCAGTGGCCCGGAGCACCTTGCGTACCCGGAATCGAACCCGGACCAGATAGAGATCGATTCCTCGCACTTCCAGCCGATCAAGCAACGCCGCCAGCGTGTCGGCACTAGTGATCTCGAGCTGATCACTGCTCTCCAGGTCCAGCACCAGCGCCTTGGTGCCGGGATGTTCGTCGAGGAGTTCCAGGACCCGATCCTTGACCTGCGCGGCGTTGACCCAGAACAGCGACTCGTTCAGCCGCAGCACCAGCACGCCCGGCAGGGCAACGCGCTCGGGGTGGTTCTCCACCGATCCCCAGGCGGCCTTCTCACCAGGCACCTTGCCCATCACGTCGATGGTGACTCGGCTGGACCGATAGACCAGACCGAAGATCGCGGCGCCGATGGCCACCAGCAGGCCGAGCAGCGGCCCGGCCACCAACACACCGATCGTCGCCACCCAGGCGGACAGGAAGTCGATCTTCCGCGAATTCCGATAGCGACGCATCGAGGGGATGTCGATCAAACCCCAGACCGCGTGCACCACGATCGCCGAAAGCACCGCCTTGGGCAGGATTCCCAGCGTCGGCGCGAAGAACAAGATGGCCAGTACCGACAACACCGCTGCCGCGAGACCCGCGACCTGAGACCGGCCACCCGAGCGGTCGACCGCGGCCGTCTTCGACAGGCTGCCCGCCACCGCCAGACCGCCCATCAGGCCCGATGCCAGACTGCCCGCACCGGCGGCGAACAACTCCTGATCGGTTCGGACGATGTAGTCGCGCTTCTGCGCAAACAGTCGCGCCGCGCTGAGCCCCTCAGCCAGACCGACGAAGCCCAAGGCGACGCCCGCCATGATGATGTCGGTGATCCTATCCAGCGGGACGACCGGGATGCTCGGCGTTGGCAGCCCGCCGGGCACATGCCCGACCACCTGAACGCCACGGCCGCCCAGATCCAGGATCTGGGAGAGGGCCAGGCCGAGCACCAGCACCACCAGCGACCAGGGCAGTCTCGGCAGCAGCTTCGAGCCGGCGAACACGATGGTCAGCGCGGCCGCGGACACCCCGATGGTGAGCAGGTTCGCGTCACCGATACCGATGACCAGGCCGTTGATCCTGCCCAGCACGTCGCGTGGACCGACGTGGATGCCGAGCAGGCTCGGCAACTCGCCCAACACCACCAGCAGGGTCAGGCCCAGCACGAATCCGGTGATGATCGGCTTGGAAAGGAACTCGGCTACCCAGCCGACCCGAATATGGGCGGCAAAAATCAGGACACCGCCGGCGCAGATAGCGGCGGCCGTAGTGAAGGCGATCGCCTGGGCGACATCGGTCGGTCCGAGCGCGGCCACCAACGAACCCGACATCACCGAGACGGTGGAGACCGGGCCGAGGATCAACTGCTTCGAGCTGCCGAAGACCGCGTACGCGATCAGCGCGATCGGGACGGCATAGAGGCCGACCTCGACCGGCACCCCCGCGATCGTCGCGTAGCCGAGTGCCTGCGGCACGGCGAGTGCGGCAACGACGCAGCCGGCCAGCAGATCCGGCCGCAACTGCTCGCGTCGGTAGCGCGGGAGCCAGTCGGTGATCGGGAAGCGCAGCCGTACCCAGGGAGAACCGACCAGAGGCCGAGACGTCGTCTCGGCCTCTTGCACGTCCCGGCTCACTCGCCGGTCCCGTGGCCGTCAGCACGCGTGGCGGCAACCGGCTGACGTGTCTCCGCATCTGACGGGAGCTCCTTGGCGAGATCGTCGGCACCCATCGCCTTCGACATCGCCCAGACGATCCAGGTGAGCAGCGCCGCCATGATGGCGCCTACGACCAGGTAAGCCGAGATGCCCGGCAGCCGGGTGAGCTTGAACATCACGAAGCCGACAATCACCGTCGCGGGGATCGTGACCACCCAGGCGGTCACCATTTCGCGGATGACCCGGCCGTTCACGCCCTTGCCCGAGGCCACACCGGCGCCGGCGACCGAGGAGGCAGCGGCATGCGTGGTGGAGATCGGGATGCCCAATCCGGTGGCACCGAAGATCGCCGTCACGGCGCCGACGTTGGCGGCCAGACCCGAGCTGGCGCGCAGCTTGGTGATGCGCAGACCCATCGTCTCGATGATCTTCCAACCGCCCCAGACGGTGCCGATGGAGATCGCCGAATAGGCCAGCAGCGGAATCCACCAGTCGATCTCGAAGGTGCCGTCCGCCTGCAGTCCGATGTATCCCCCGGCGGCGAGCACGGCGGCCATGATGCCCATCGTCTTCTGCGCGTCGTTGGCGCCATGACCGAAGGAGACCGCGGCGGCCGAGACCAGCTGCAGACCCTTGTAGGCCTTGGCATCCTCGCTGAGGTTCCACTGCTTGTGGATCCTGGCCAGGATCAGCATGGCCACGGCAGCGATGGTGAAAGCCACCAAGGGCGAGACCACGATGGCAAGCACTGCCTTGCTGACCACGCCCCAGTTGACCGCGCCGGTGCCTCCGGCCGCGAGCCCGGCGCCCACCAGGCCGCCGATGATTGCGTGACTGGAGGAGGAAGGCATTCCCACGTACCAGGTGAAGTAGTTCCAGGCGATCGCCGCGACCAGCGCCGCGAAGACGACCGCAACTCCCTCCACATCGTGATTGACCACTTTCGCCACGGTGTTCGCAACAGCGGTCCCGACGACGAAGAACGCCGAGAAATTGAAGAACGCCGAGAACCACGGAGCCAATCGGGCCGGTAGTGCTTTCGTCGCGACAACGGTGGCGACCGAGTTGGCCGCATCATGGAATCCGTTGGTGAAATCGAACAGCAGCGCCAGCGCGATGACAGCGATCACGGAGATCAGTAGCCAGTCCATGATTGATCTTCCCCTTGCACGGTCAACAACGACAACCCAATCGTCGTGCCATGAGATGGTCGGCCACACGGGTCTTTCGGCTCTATCTGGTCCTTCCTTCGTCACCGGGAGGGCCCGCCGCCGTTCACCCACCGTTCACTGTGCTGGTCGTCGACTCGCTGCTCCGCTGCGCGCCGATTGGTTCCGTCTTCCCTCGTCGCTCGCAAACGAAGAACGTGTTTGCTCCCTCCTCAGTCCAGACGGAACCGGGCGCTCCGCTGCGCGGCCGCTCGCGACGGGCTCACTCGCTGGCGCTCGTTCGATTGTCCAGAGAAACCGTTTCGCCGCCATCTCCAAGCCCCGGTACGCTGGACGGCGTCGCAAGGCAGTGATGGGGCGATCACCCCGGAGTCGGTGGAAGAACGGCGCGTACGCAGCAGCACCGCGCCCAGTAGAACCACCAGCGGCAGTGGAATGAGTGGGTGTCAGGGCTCTGGCATCAAGAGGGGTGGTACCGCGGGTCCGGTCACGCGACCGGTGCTCGTCCCTTCGACAGTTCGACGTACCCGAGGATCCACTGCCGTGACCCAGACCAGCCCCGCTGTTCCTGATACCGCCGTCGCCGAGACCCCCGTCTCCGAGAACGGCCAAGCACCGCGCCGCGCCTACCGTGCGGTGCCGGCGCAGATCGACCTGGTCGCCATGGAGCACGAGATCATCCGCCGCTGGGAGGCGGAGCGGACTTTCGAGCGGACGCTGGCCGGGTCAGCCGGCCGACCGGAGTGGACGTTCTACGAGGGCCCGCCGACCGCCAACGGGATGCCGGGCACGCACCACATCGAGGCCCGCGTGTTCAAGGACGTGTTTCCCCGGTTTCGCACCATGCGGGGCTACCACGTGGACCGCAAGGGCGGCTGGGACTGTCACGGACTGCCGGTCGAGATCGCGGTGGAAAAGGAACTCGGGATCAACGGCAAGACCGAGATCGAGGCGTACGGAGTGGCCGCCTTCAACGCCCGCTGCCGGGAATCGGTGCTGCGCCATGTCGGCGCCTTTACCGAATTGACCAGTCGAATGGGCTATTGGGTCGACACCGAGCACCCGTATGTGACGATGCACACCCCTTATATCGAGTCGGTGTGGTGGGCGCTGCAACAGATCTTCGCCGCCGGGCTGCTGGTCGAGGACTATCGGGTGACGCCCTACTGTCCGCGCTGCGGCACCGGCCTGAGTGATCACGAGCTGGCCCAGGGCTACGAGCTGATCACCGATCCATCGGTGTACGTCCGCTTCCCGGTCACCGGCGGCCCGCTGACCGAGCGGTATGGCGACGTCGCACTGCTGGTGTGGACGACCACCCCGTGGACGCTGGTGTCGAACACCGCGGCGGCGGTGAACCCCGACCTGGACTATGTCCTCACTCGCACCGCCGACGGCGAGCAGTTGATCGTGGCGGCGGCTCGCCGGGAAGCATTGCTGGGCGAGGACAGCGAGGTGCTCGCCGAGCTCTCGGGCGCCGAACTGGTCGGCACGCCCTACCAGCGGCCCTTCGAGTGGGTCGAGTTCCCGGCTACCGACGCACCGGTGCACACCGTGCTGGCTGCCGACTTCGTCACCGCCGAGGACGGCACCGGCCTGGTGCACGAGGCACCGGCGTTCGGCGCCGAGGACTTCGCGCTCTGCCGAGCCAACGGTCTGCCGATCGTGAACCCGGTCCTCACCAACGGCACGTTCTCTGCCGAGATCCCACTGGTCGGCGGCGTCTTCTTCAAGACCGCGGACGAGGCCCTGGTCGCCGACCTGGCCGAGCGCGGGCTGCTGTTCCAGCGGCTGGACTACACCCACTCCTATCCGCACTGCTGGCGCTGCCACACGGCACTGATCTACTACGCCCTGCCGTCGTGGTACATCCGGACCACCAAGATCAAGGACGCGCTGCTCCGGGAGAACGACGCGACCGCCTGGCATCCGGACACCATCAAGCACGGCCGGTACGGCGACTGGCTGAACAACAACGTCGATTGGGCTTTGTCGCGCAGCCGCTACTGGGGCACGCCGCTGCCGATCTGGCGCAACGACGTCGATCCGTCGCGGCTGGTCTGCGTGGCGTCGCTCGCGGAGCTGTCTGAGTTGACGGGGACCGATCTGTCCGAGCTGGATCCACATCGCCCGTTCATCGACGAGGTCACCTTCACCGTTCCCGGCGAAGAGGGCACCTATCGGCGCGTACCCGAGGTGATCGACGCCTGGTTCGACTCCGGCTCGATGCCGTTCGCCCAGTGGGGCTTCCCGCACGCCGCCGGATCGAAGGAGCAGTTCGAGAAGGCCTTCCCGGCCGACTTCATCTGCGAGGCGATCGACCAGACCCGCGGTTGGTTCTACTCACTGATGGCGGTCAGCACGCTCGTCTTCGACCAGAACTCGTACCGCAATGTGGTCTGCCTCGGCCACATCCTGGCCGAGGACGGCCGCAAGATGAGCAAGCACCTGGGCAACATCCTCGAGCCGATCCCGCTGATGGACACCCACGGCGCCGACGCGGTGCGCTGGTTCATGGCCGCCGGCGGATCGCCCTGGGCGTCACGTCGGGTCGGGCATCAGACGATCAGCGAGACCGTACGCAAGGTGCTGCTGACCTTCTGGAATGCGGTCTCGTTCCAGGCCTTGTACGCCGGCGCCAACGACTGGACTCCCGCCGGCGAAGCGCCGGCGGTGTCGGAGCGGCATGTCCTCGATCGCTGGCTGTCCTCGCAGACCCAGCTGCTGATCACCGAGGTGACCGAGGCGCTGGACGACTTCGACACGCTGCGCGCGGGTGCTGCGCTCACCGAGTTCGTCGACACCTTGTCCAACTGGTACATCCGGCGGTCGCGGCGCCGTTTCTGGGCCGGCGAGCCGGGTGCTCTGTGGACTCTGCACGAGACGCTGTCGGTGGTCACGCGGCTGATGGCGCCGCTGGCTCCGTTCATCACCGAACGGGTCTGGTCGGATCTGTTCGTCGCCTCCGGCAACAGTGAGGTCGACTCGGTGCACATGACGAGCTGGCCGGTGCCCGATCAGGACCTGGTGGACACCGAGCTCACCGCACAGATGGCGATCACCCAACGGCTGGTGGAGCTCGGCCGGGCCGCCCGGTCGGAGGCCAAGATGAAGGTCCGGCAGCCGCTGAACCGGGTGCTCATCCCGACTGCGCTGGACGGCAGGCTGACCGACGAGTTGCGCGGTGAGATCTCGGCCGAGCTGAATGTGCTGAGCGTCGAGCCGTTCGCCGGGGCTGGGGAGCTGGTCGACCACAGCGCCAAAGGCAACTTCCGGTCTCTGGGCAAGCGGTTCGGCAAGCAGACTCCGGTGGTCGCCAAGGCTGTCGCCGAGGCCGATGCTGCAGTGCTGGCTGAAGCCGTCGCTGCCGGCGGATCATTTGCCCTGGTGGTACCGGGTTTCGACGAGCCCGTGCTGGTCGGTGCCGAGGACGTGCTGATCAGCGAGCGGCCGCGCGAAGGATGGTCGGTGATCAATCAGCAGGGTGAGACCGTCGCGCTCGACCTGACCCTGACGCCTGAGCTGGTACGCGCCGGGTTGGCCCGCGAGGTCATCCGGATCGTCCAGGAGTCCCGCAAGGACTCCGGCTTCGAGGTCTCCGACCGGATCACCCTGAGCTGGTCGGCGTCGTCGGCAGAGCTGGTTGAAGCCATCCGCGAGCACGCCGACACCATCGCCGCCGAAGTGCTGGCGGTCTCGATCACCGAGGCCTCCGCTGGTGACGAGGGCGGGCGCCGCGACGACGACCTGGGCCTCGCCTTCACCCTCACCCGCGTCTAGTTCCGAAGCTGGACCAGGCGTCGGTGCCCGAGCAACCTCACTCCGCGGCCAGCTGAGCAACCACCGTACGAGCGGACCGGCGCAGGGAGGGCAGCACCGGCAGTGTGGTGGCGGCGACGGTGATCAGCGCGCAGACGCCCAAGACTGCGGCCAGCACGTGCCACGGGACGACCACCGGGGTCACCAGCCCAAGAGCACCCATGCCGATGACGAAGACGACCATGCCGACCACAGTCATCGCCAGGCCCAGGATCATCGCGGTGCCGGTGATGACGAGCCCTTCGAGCACCGACATCAGCACCTGCTGACGGGTCGTCGCGCCGACCACCCCGGCGAGCGCCAGTTCGGCTTCGCGCTGCCGCGACATCATCAAGAGCACGCTTACGCCTCCGGCGATCGCGACCAACAGCACCAGACCGACGAAGACGAGCAGGGTGCTCATGCCGGCCTGTTCGAGTCCGTCACGGCCCAGGGACCTCAACAACGCCGAGGTAGAGGCGAGCAGGACGCCGAGACCGAACAGCACGCCTACCGAGAACATGATCGGCGTCACCGTACGCGCCAGTCGCTCGCCCTTGGCGATGACCGAAGCCCGAGCCAGCACCCAGGGGCCGGAGCGGCTCGGGACGAGTGCGGTCCAGGCCTTGGTGAGCAGCCCAATGGTCAGCGGCGCACACACCGAGAGGAACGATCCGGTGAGCAGCAGGCAGATCAGCGAGGACTGGAGCACCATGTCGGCCGAGTCGACTCCCAGCTGAGGCGCCATCGCAAAGGTCGAGGCGGCGATGCCGGCGATCAGAAGCGCGAGCAGGAACGCGCCGACCCAGCGACCGATCCGACGACGACGAACGCTGGCGCCCGGGATCGTACGCAGTGCTTCCACCGCCGGCACGGCAGCGGCAACCCGCGACTGCCTAAGACCCGCGACCATGGCCAGGACGATGAACCCGACGAGGCCGACCAGGGCCATGACCAGGTCGGGCCGCGCAACCACGACCGACTCGTCGATCCCCCGATCTCCGACAGCCATCGACACAGCGGCTGGCACGGCCACGATCGCGAACACACCACCGATCACCCCACCGACGGCAGCCACCACCGCCAGCTGGGCCAGCAGAATGCGGGAGACCTGACCAGGCGTGGCGCCCGCCAAGGCCAGGCGGGCGAGCGCGCCGCGACGTGATTCGACGACCAGCCCGGTCACGGCGCCGATGATGTTGAGCGCGGCCAGCAGAGCGAGCGCAAGATTCCAGATCGGCAAGAAGCGCAACGCCGGCACGTCCATCTCCGGGACGAGCCCAGTGGCGATGGTGTCCTCGACACCCACCCAGGCCAGCAACGGAAGAATGATCGCGAAACTGGTGGCGATGAAGGCGAGGATGACGGCGAACCACGCCGTCCACGCGCTGCGCAGCTCGGCCATGATGATCGAGCGCATCAGACGGCCCGCCCTACATGTGCACCGGACAGCTCTACCTGTTCGGACGACGACGGCTCGGACAGCGAGGTCAGCTTCGAGGCGACCTGCTCGACACTCGGTGCTGCCAGCTGATCAACGAGGCGGCCGTCCCGCATGAACACCACCCGATCGCAGGTCGCCGCGACCGCCGGATCATGCGTCACGATCAGCACGCAACGATCGGCCGCGTTCCCGATCTCGTGCAGCTCCGACAAGACCAACCGACCGCTCCGGGTGTCCAGCGCGCCGGTCGGCTCGTCCGCGAACACGATCCTGGGACGCTGAGCCAGCACGCGGGCGATCGCGACCCGCTGCTGCTCGCCGCCCGACATCGACGGGGGCAGTGAGCTGCCCCGGCCGGCCAGTCCGACGGACGCGAGCGCTGCCTCGATCCGAGCCTGGTCGACCCGTTCCCCGCGCAGCCGGAACGGCAGCGCAACGTTCTCGAGCACCGGCAAGGTCGGCAGCAGGTTGTAGGACTGAAACACGAAGCCGAGTTCGGTGCGCCGCAGCTGGGCAAGTTCGCGGCGCGACCGGCTGACCAGCGAGTCGCCAAGCAGGAACACATCTCCGGAGCTGGGGGCTTCGAGTCCGGCCAGGCAATAGAGCAGCGTCGACTTGCCGGAGCCGGACGGCCCCATGATCGCGCACACCTCGCTCTCGCTGACCGTGAGCGAGACGTCGTGCAAGATCTCGATGTCGGTCGAGCCGACGCGGTAGGACTTCGAGAGATGCTCGGCCGCGATCATCGTGCCGTCGGGGTGCACCGTTCTATCGGACAACGTGCTGTCGGAATACAAGCTCTGGTTTGCCATGATCAGCAGCATTCCGGGGTTGTCGCATTGCCACTATCGTCCGTGCGTCTGCTTCTGCGTACGACCATCGTCGTAATCTGACCCGACCATCGGCGATTCCCGGCGGCTCGCCCAGCGCCACGGCAGTCGAACACCATAGGGTCGGCGCATGAGAGACAGCGCTCGGCCGCCGCGGGATGCCGCCGTCCTGATGCGCTGGGGTGCCCCGTTCATCTACCTCCTCGCCATCGGCGTCCTCTATGTCAACAGCTCGCCCGTCGACTTCATGGTCACCTGGCAGTGGGTGGTCCAGCTCGTGCTCATCCCGCTGGTGATCGCGGCGGTGGCATTCCGAGTCCGGTTCCCGTACGCCCTCGCACTGCTCGGGATCGTCGCCATCACCACCGGAACGCTGGCGGTGTTCCTGGTCGGCATGATGAGTCTCGCCGTCCGTCGGGGCGGCGTCCGACCGTGGCTGGTAGCCGGTGTCGGCACGGCAGCGGCCCTGGTCCTGGTCGTTCAACGAGACATCGCGCGTGGCTACTCCACAGCCGAGATAACCATCGGAGTGATCGTCATCATGCTCGTGGTCGGCGTCGCGCCCGCGCTGATGGGCAACTACATCCGAGTCCACCGCAGGCTCGAGGCATCGGTCGCCGAGCGCGCCGTCCGCGCGCAGTTCGAGCGCGAACGAACAGCGAACGAGGCCGTGCACGCCGAGCGGGAACGGATCGCACGCGAGATGCACGACTCCCTCGGCCATGTCCTCGCCCTTGTCACCATGCAGGCGGGCGCGTTGGAGGTGCAGTCGAAGGATCCCCAGACCGTGGCGGCCGCGGAACAGATCCGCAGCTCGGCCCGGAAGGGACTCGCCGACCTGCGCGCCGTGGTGCGGGCACTCGGTGAAGACACCCGGCGCGATCCCGCACCGGATCTGGCCGCGGTTCCCCGTCTCATCCAGGCCAGCCGCGATGCCGGCGCGGTCGTCGAACTCCAGGACGGGCTGACTGATGAGAACCGAGCTGTGCTCTCGCCGGCCATCGGTCGGGTTCTCTATCACGTGACGCAGGAGGCATTGACGAACGCGCATCGGCACGCGCCGTCCGCTCCGGTCGCCATCGCACTCACCGGATCGCCCGGCCCGGGGATCGAGCTGGAGGTGCGGAACCAACTGGCGCCGGGCGGCGACCGTGGTGCCGGAACCGGGATCGCGTCGCTCCGCAATCGGGTCGAGGTGCTCGGCGGCCAGCTCCACGCCCACGCGACACAAGGACGCTACGAGCTGCGCGTGTGGCTCCCCTGGGAGGCAGCATGATCCGGGTAGGCATCGTCGATGACGACGCCCTGGTTCGCGCTGGGTTGCAGGCGATCCTGTCCTCGGCCGAGGACATCGAGGTCGTCGGTGAGGCCGATGACGGCGCCGGCGTACCCGAACTTGTCCAACGGCACCGACCAGACGTTGTGGTGATGGACATCCGGATGCCGCAGGTCGACGGGATCGAGGCCACCCGCCGTCTGGTCAGCGATTCGGATGCGAGCAGATCCGATGGGGGTGGGTCCGGTGAGGATCGGCCTCCTACGAGAGTGCTGGTGCTCACCACCTTCCAGCTCGACGAGCACGTCTTCGCCGCCATCGAGGCGGGTGCCAGTGGGTTCCTGCTCAAGGACACTCCACCGCGGGAGCTGATCGAAGCTGTCCGGGTGGTGGCCGACGGCGACGCGATGCTGAGCCCGGCGCACACCCGGGCGCTCATCGAGCGGTTCGCCGACAGCGGCCGCGACCACCGCCGGACGACGGCTCGCTCTCTGCTGGAGTCATTGAGTCCGCGCGAGCACGAGATCGCCGTCGCAGTAGCCGAAGGGCTCTCGAACGCCGAGATCGGTGCTCGGCTCTTCTGCTCCGAGGCCACGGTGAAGACCCACCTCACCCGCGTGTTCGCGAAACTCCAGGACACCAACCGGGTACGCCTCGCGCTGCTGGTGCATGACGCTCGGCCGTAAGCATCCTCACCGAGATTGAAAGGTGCGCAGATGCTGTTTCACCTGACCGGAAGCAACATCTGCGCACCTTTCAAGATCCCGAGGCCACCGAATGGGCAAGTTTGCTTGCGCACTCGGGACGGGTCGTCTCCGCCGCGTGCCATCTCGTGCGAACCGTCCATAGCATGAAGAAATGTCGCTTCATGCCCGACGGCATCACCAGGTTCTCCCCCGCGACGCCAAGAACGCCGAGTACCGTTCGGAAGGACTCAGCCCCCACGGACAACCGTGGTCCCTGCAACTTCTGCAGTCACTACAGCGAACGGCGAGCAACCAAGCTTCCTACCTTGCTTGACGGCCTGCCTGTGGTGATCGGCGATGACCAAGGCAGTGAACGAGTTCATACCACCGCCGAGCGGGGCTACCGACGTAGCGCACAACCGCCAGTTGGCAAGCAGAAGATCCGGCAGTCGCTCGAGAAGGTTCTCTTCATGCGGATGGGCGGTCGGGTCTCTGCTCGTTCTCGGCGCCACTGCTCCTTTCGAGCGGTACGTCTTGCGCCCGTGAGCCACAGACGATCGGAGATCAGGCGGGAGGCCCGTACGTCTTGCGCCCGCGGGCCACAGACGATCACAGACCGAGGGGAAGGCCCGTACGGCTGGCGCCCACTGTTCCCTGGGAGAAGACTCGAAGCCTGGCCACGCAGCGTGCCGTGACGATGAGGCTGCCACCGCCGGGACCGACGCCGGTCACCTGCCAGCCGCTGCCATCGAACGCAGGCGCAGAGGTGCTGAGCTCTCCGATCAACTCGCCATTCGCCTTGGTGAACACGCCACCACCGGCATACACCGAGGTGCCCGCTGGACAGCGAGCGAATCCAGCGGCCGGCACCGGAATCAGGCCGCGGGTGCGTTCGATCGGGATAGCGGTGACCGAGGTGACTCCGACTGCGCCGGGGAGTTCGGCGGCGGGCAGACAGCGCAGGATGAAGGTGAAGTCGCGGTGGCCGTACGACCCGCTGTACGACACGGCGTGCTCCCAACCGGTCCCGTCAGCGGTCGGACGCGAAATCATGCCATAGCCGGCGGCCGGGTCGGCAGGATCGGGATCCTGACCGGGTCGGTGCAGGTATCCCCCGCCGGCGAGGGCGAGCTGTCCGGACGGGCAGGACCGCTGCACATGGAAGTCGAGCCGGTCTCGATGGTCGCTGACGACGATCGTCGAGGCGGTCGCGACTTGTGCTGCCGGCACGCACATCCCGAACGCCGTCAACTCAGCACCGGTCGAGGAGTTCAGTCGGGCAGCCACGTACCAGCCGCCGCCATCGGCGGTTGGCGCCAGCGCTGTCAAAGCGCCTTCGGACGAGGGCAGGTATCCGCCACCAGCCACCGCCTTCCGACCGGCCGGGCACCTGAGAGAGCCGCCGGCACGCGCATTGACCGCATCGAATCCCGCGTACACGCCCTGATAGACCACAGGATCTACCGTGGCGACCGCTGGGGCCGGAACCTGTGCGACGAATCCAACCGCCGCGATTCAACTGCCAGCGCCGCGAGAATCGTGATCCCGCGTCTGGCGATATGCGCAACTCGGCGCCCGCCGACCAAGCCCATGGTGATCCCCCCAAGGTCCAACCATGAGGAGCCCACGGCGGCTCCCCTTGATACTGCACGGAGGATCCCTGCCGCTGAAGTCTGGCCGGGTTTGGCGGCCACCACCCGGGTCGGTCTGCGAAGCGCCGGCCGCGTGAGACTAGGTGCGAACCGAGTCGTCACCCGCTGTCTCCGGACGGACCGGCAGGATCCGCATCCGGCCGAGCCTGGTGCCAACGATGCTCAGGCAGGCGACGGCATGAATGCCCGCCAGCAGCAGTATTGCCGGCTGTACGCCCCAGTGACTGCCGAGGAGACCGGCAACCAACCCGGCCAGCGGCATGGTGCCGTAGTTCACCACCTGCATCGTGGTGAGCACTCGACCCATCAGCTCCGAAGGTACGTACCGTTGCCGCCAAGCTCCCCTGATCACGTTGCCTGCCACCACCGCCGCCCCCACCAGCACCAACCCGGTCGCGGTCAGCGCGAGCTGTTCCGGACTGCTCGGCGCGCCGACCAGGAGCGCACTCGGCCCACCGATGACCAGCAGAACGGTCGATGCTCGGCCGGTGCCGAAGCGCCGGGCGAGCCGGGGAGCTGCCACCGCCCCGAGCAGACCGCCGACGCCACCGATCATGATCACGACCCCCACCTGCGCTTCGGTCAACCCCAGATCGCCGACCAAGAACAGCACGAGAAGCGCTGCGTACCCGGTGAGACCGAAGTTGGACACCCCACCGACGGCCATCAGCACTCGTAGGTTGCGGTCGGCGAGCACAGTACGGATTCCTTCGCTGATCTGTGCGGTCAAGGCGACATCGTTTGCGGCGCGCACCCTGATCGGTCTCACCCCGGATACGTGCCAGGCAGATCGCCGACACACAGAAGCCGAGAACGCTGCCCACCAGACCGACCGCCGCGGACGCGACCTGGGCCAGCAAACCGGCTACCCCGGGTCCGACCACCTGCATCGCCGATTCGGTGCCGAACACCCGCGCGTTGGCGGTCTCCAACGCACCGGCCGGGACAATCTGCGGGAGGAGTTTGACGTACCCCGTCCGGAAGAAGACGGTGCACGTCCCGGTGACCAGCGCGACCACCAGCAGCTGAGCCAGGCCGAGGGCATCGAGCCACCACGCCACTGGCACGCTGGCCAGGGCGGCGGCGGCGACCAGATCGGCCGTGATCATGATCCGCCGTGGATCGCTCCGGTCCATCCAGGCGCCAGCGGGCAGGCCGATGACCAGCCACGGCAGCCAGGTCGCTGCGGTGAGCAATCCCATCCAACCCGGACCCGCGGACAGTTGAGTGACGGCGAGAAGGGGTACCAGCACCGAAGTCGTGGCCGCTCCGAGCAGGCTCACACCCTCTCCGAACCAGAACAGGGAGAAGCTACGACCGAGCGCGCGACGTATTGAGGGCGCGACAGAATCGACAGTGGGCATGACAAGACAGCTCCAACGCAGGAGGTACGAGCAGGAACAGCGGAGCGAGGCCCAACTCGGGCCCCGGCTTCGGTCTAGGGCTGGGCGGGGAATCCCCGAGCGAAGAGGAAGACCGTCTCGCGCTCGAGTCCGTCGTCCATCGCACGATCGCGCCATCGCCGAGTGAGGGCGACCAGTTCGGCGGACAGCTCGAGCAGCTCCTGGGGCGTCAACTCCAACCAGATCTGGGTGGCGAAAGCCGCGTCTGCCCACTCACCAGCAGACTCGTCATTGCTCAGCCAGTCCCGAGCGCGTTCGAACTGGCGTTGCAGTGCCAGCGACTCCGCAGCGAGCGCCGCGGTGACGGCACTGACATCGCCGGCGAACTCAGCGCGCGACCAGCGGGTTGCGGGAGCCACCAGCCGCCACCAGCGTTCGCGACGATCGCGAGCGAGTTCGGGCACCTCGACGACCAGACCGGCCTCGGCCAGCACCTTCAGGTGGTGGCTGGCGCTGCCGACTGCTTGACCGGTGCGTTTGGCCAGAGCAGAGGCCGTGGACGGACCGTCGACGCTCAGCGCGTCAAGCATGCGGCTCCGGAAGGGATTGGCCATCGCTGCCAGTGCCTTGGCATCGGTCACGGTCTGCACCGTCTCGTGGCCAACAGGTCCCGACTGATCGCTCATGTCTCCCAGCCTAGATCCACAAGACCTATTGCACAAGACTTCTTGTCTATTTGGCCGGCTGCTGGCTGCCGACCGCCGCTGCAATGCGGTTTGTCATCCTGGAGCGGTGGCCTTGCACCCCTATCCGTCGCCGGCCGTGACCGTCATGCTCTGGGCCAGCGTCGCGGCCTTCGCGATCGGCGAGATCCTTCAAGCCGCGCGGTGGCATCGGGGCGGGCACCTGGCTGACCCCCTCGGCGAAGTCCTGTTCAGGCTGCTGTTCGTGGGTGGAGTCCTGCTGCTACCCCTCGGCCTGACGGTTGCACCAGCCGCCGTTCTTCCCGAATCCCCACTGCCGATCATCATCGGCGGTGTCGTCGCGTGGCTGGGGATGCTGCTGAGGTGGTGGTCCTTCGCGTCTCTCGGCCGCGACTTCACCCTCGTGGTGCAGACCAGGCCGGGCCAGGTGGTGGTGGATCGTGGACCGTACCGAGTTCTCCGGCACCCGAGCTACTCAGGGCTGCTGCTGATCCTGGCCGGCTGCGCGCTGATTCTGGGCAACTGGGCGAGTCTGCTCGGCTCGATGCTGGTCATCACCACTGCCCTGGTGTATCGCATCCGAAGGGAGGAAGCGGCACTGCTGGACGCTCTGGGTGACGCCTACGCCGAATACGCGGCCGGTCGAGCTCGACTCGTCCCATTCATCTGGTGACCATCGGCACTACTGAGTACTCCTCAAGCCGTCAGCGTGTTCGCGCCGGCGAGCGTGACGAGATCACCCAGCACCTCTGCGGCGGTCGGCATCGCACCGATCTCGACCTGCAGAGCCTTGGCCGCCTGCGCGTACCTCTGGTCGTGCAAGACCGCCTGAACCGCGGCCCGGAGGCGTTCCGGACTGACCTCGTCCGGTAGCAGACGGACGCCGGCGCCGGCGGACCGTACGCGCTCAGCGTTGGCGAACTGGTCGGCTCCCCGTGGCAGACAGACCTGCGGCACCCCCGCGGCCAGCGCACCGAGCATGGTGCCCGACCCGGTGTGCGACACCACCGCCGACGCGCACGGCAGCACCAAAGCCTGCGGGACGAATTCCACCACGGCGACATGCGAGGGTCGCGGACCGAGCAGTGCGGGATCCGCGCCCGGGCCGGTGGTGACCACGATGGAGATCGGCAGGTCCTCGATGGCGTCCAGCACCGTGCGTACCAGGTCGGGGTCGTTGAAGACCGTTCCCAGAGTGAGATAGACGACTGGTCGGTCAGGCAGTTCGAGAATTGACTGCGGTAGCTCGTGCCCGGCCGGCAACTCTCCGGTCCCGGGCCGGATCAGCCAGGTCTCCATGCTGGACAGTCCTCCCGCCTGGAGGCTCGGCGGGCATGGATCCACGTAGATGCCGGTATCGAACGCATGCTGACGGCTCGGCGTACCGAGTTGAGAGCTCAGGTGATCCAGGATGATGCGAGCGAGCCTTGCCGATTCGGGTACGTGAGTGCCGAATCCGTGCGTAACCGGCAGCGCCCCGAACGACAGAGCCACCTCGCGACCGGCGAACTCGAGAACTTCGCTGATCACCATGTCCGGTCCCCAGGAGGCGGCCCGCGGGATCAGCTCGTGGGCCCGACGGACGGAGGGCCGAGCGAACAGGAAGACTGCGTCCCGAGCGAGCTCGGTGCCGGGAGCCGCGTCCGGATCGGTGGTGGACTGCTGGAGTTCGGTGGCGGCATCCGCGAACGACGGTCCGACGGTCCAGGTGCTGAAGCCTCGAGTACGCAGCTCGGGGATCAGTTCGGCACCGGTAGCGACCATCACCTCGTGGCCGGCGTTGCGGGCTGCATACATCAGGGGAAGCAACGGAAAGACATGCCCGACGAGCGGATTGGACGTGAACAGAATTCTCATGAACACCATTGCGCCGCGAGATCGACTCGTCCACCTCAGTAGTCACTACCGATATCCGACTGCGCGCTGCTGAGCCTGCCTCCACCCCCTGGGCAAGGACCTGGGCAAGGACCGGTGCCACATCGGTCTGAGAATCTTGCGCCGGACTGTCGATCTCGACCGACGTCGCGCGTAGGAGGGGTGTCAGAATCATCTCGAGGCGAGGAGCCACCATGAAATACGTGCTGATGTACGCCAATCGACCCGACCTGGACGCCGCCGTGCCGGCGGAACGTCAGCAGGAGGTCTACCAGGCCATCTACGGCTGGTTCGGTCAGAATGCCAGTGCCTTCGCCGACAGCGGCGCCGAGTTGCAGGGCGCCGAGACGGCGACCACGATCCGGTCCGATGACAGCGGGACACCGGTGGTGGTGGACGGGCCCTTCTCCGAGGCCAAGGAGAACATCGGCGGCTTCAGCGTGATCGATGTACCCGACATCGACGCGGCGATCGCCCTGGCGAAGACCTGGCCTTCGTTGGCGCTGCCCGGGGTGGCCGTCGAGATCCGGCCGATCGTCGACCACGACGGCGACATGTAGCCACCGCGTTGTCAGGCGGGCCCGACAATGTCCTCGTCCCGGACGCAGCGCTGGCGCAGATCGTCCGAGACGAGGCAGGACTTGTCGTCGCCGCGCTCTACCGAAGGACCGGTGACTTCGATGTCGCCGAGGAGGCAGTCCAGGAGGCGGTGGTCGCCGCCCTGCGTGAATGGCGCAGCGGTGGCGTACCGGCCAATCCGGGAGCCTGGTTGGCCCTCACCGCACGGCGCCGCGCCATCGACCGGCTGCGTCGATCGCTCCGCGAGGAACAGGCGGCAACGAGGCTGGCCGAAGCCTTGCATGCAGAGCAGGTGCTGACCGAGTCCGATGCTGACCCGACCGCGTACGGATCGGCTGAGTTGGTTGGAGACCAGGCAGACGAACGAATCCCGATGCTGTTCGGCTGCTGCCATCCGGCGCTGCGAGTGGAGGCCCGACTGGCCTTGATGCTGCGTGCGGTGGTGGGCTTGACCACCTCGCAGATCGCCCGTGCGTTCCTGGTACCGGAGGCGACCATGGCCCAACGACTGGTACGGGCCAAGAAGAAGATCCGGGCGGTCGGAATCGGGTTCACGATCCCGACCGGCCCGGACCGGTCGAGCCGGCTCGACGAGGTGCTGACAGCCATCTATCTCACCTACAACGCCGGCTATCTGTCGAAGGCGGACTCCGGTCTGGCCGACGATGCGATCTGGCTGGCCGAACTGCTGGCCCGCTCGCTGCCGACGGAGCCCGAGGCATGGGGTCTGCTGTCCCTGGTCACCAATCTCTCGGCCCGCTCGGCGGCCCGGTTCGATTGCGACGGGCACCTGGTGCTGCTCTCCGAACAGGACCGTAGCCGCTGGGACGCTGTGGCGATCGCCCGGGCCGAGGGCTATCTGGTCCGGGCTGCTGCCGTACGACAGCCTGGCCGCTACCAGTTGCAGGCAGCCATCGCCGCCTGTCACGCGTCCGCCCCGACTTGGGCAGCGACCGACTGGCTGCAGATCCTGACCCTGTACGACCTGCTCCTGCAGCACGACCCCTCACCGGTGGTACGCCTCAACCATGCGATCGCACTCAGTCAGGTATCAGGGCCGGCCGCCGCCCTGGCGGAACTCGAGTCGGTCGCGGACCGGTTGACCGACTATCACCTGTTGCACGCAACCCGGGCCCAGCTGCTCGAGCAACTCGGCGACCCCGATGCCGCCCGCGCCGCAAACCTGCGTGCCCTGGAGCTGACCGACAACCCGGCCGAGCAGGATCTGCTGCGCGAGCGAATAGCCCAAGTGGACGGCTGACTTCGGTGGCTGGAACGAGATCTGACTCTGGGTCGGTGACCCTAAGAGCCCTGGTCCATCCGGTGACTCTGGTGATCATCTGAGACCCAGACGTCTCGCGGCGGTGCGTAACGCACCGGGGAGGCAAGGAAGAGCCCGGCCGCGAGTAGACCCAAGATCGTTCCGATCACGCAGATCCGCATGATGATGATCTCGGTCCGCGCTTGGTGCGCACGTCGCACCAGGGCGAATAGGCCGATCCCGATCAAGCCTCGGGCGGTGTTGGCGATGAGATCACTGACGTCGGCGCTCCCGATCTTCAGAAGGTACTGAGTGACCTCACAGAGCAGACTCGCCCCCGCGATCACGCTCGCAGACCTCCACCAATGCCACGACGGCACGAGGAGACCCAGGTAGAGCCCGAAGGGTAGGAAGAACAGCAGATTGGCGAGAACCTCCAGTGGTGCGCTGGCGCCGGCTGTACCACTGGCGACGAACGGGACGATCTTGACGGCCCGCAACGGGCCGATCCCGACGTACGGGATCTGGAGCTTCCACAGCACGATCCAGGCCAGCAGGACCACATAGATCGCGAACATCACGGACAGCTGCCGGCGTCTCGGAGTAGCCGGATGTGCGGTGTTCACTGCTCCATCCTCGGATCGTTCGTGGGATCGGCATACATCGCCGGGCAGCCGTCCACGGTGGCATCAGGACGCAGCTCGTAGTGCCAGGGCTCGTTGCGATAGATCGGGCACAGTCCGTAGCTGGCGCCATGTCTGGCCAACCACGCGGATGCTTCTGAGGGTCCGATGTCGATCGCATCCCCGGACACATGCGGAGAGTTGTCGGCGGTGGCGACCCAGCGGGCGGCTTCGGAGGTCGAACCGTACGTCTTGACGGCCTTGCGGAGGAGGTGCTTCTGGTACGCCCGACTACGCCAGCCGCTGTTCACGTAGAAGGTGATGCCATCATTCTTGGCATCCGCCGCCGCCTCGCGCACGGCACTCAGGAGATCGGGCGCGAGATTGGCCACGGCAGGCACGTCATCGTCGAAGACCGTGACGCCATCCGGAACAACACCATCAGCCTCGCCGAGTCCGCGCTCCCGGTGAGTCCGCGGAGCCTCGGCCGGCCCGACCGCGGCCGTCACCTCAGCCCGAGGCTCGGCTGTGGCCGACGCCGACCCGGAGGCCAGTGATGGGGTCGGCGCTGCGCGTAACTGGCAGCTGAGAAGACTGACGAGCGTCACGCTGCCCAGGAGCGCGGCGACAAGAATGATCCATCGAGGACGGCGACCACGGGTGTGTGCAGACGGGACCTGGTTCATGCCTTCAGTGAAGGCAGCGCACTGTTGTCGGACCGTAACGAGTTTTCGGTATGTCGACGATATGCCTCGGCTGGCAGCATCGAAGGTGTGCGCGTGTTGATCGTGGAGGACGAGCCGTATCTGGCCGAGGCCATCCGTGACGGGCTGCGCTTGGAGGCGATCGCGGCGGACATCGCCGGTGATGGGGAGCTCGCACTGGAGCTGTTGAGCATCAACAGCTATGACCTTGCGGTCTTGGACCGTGACATTCCTGGTCCCTCCGGTGACGAGGTAGCCAGAAGCATCGTCGCCTCCGGCAGCGGCATGCCGATCCTGATGCTCACCGCGGCCGACCGGCTGGACGACAAGGCCTCGGGCTTCGAGCTCGGCGCCGACGACTATCTGACCAAGCCGTTCGAGCTGCGGGAGCTCGTGCTTCGTCTGCGGGCACTCGATCGCCGTCGCGCACACAACCGACCACCGGTACGCGAGATCGCCGGCCTGCGGCTGGATCCGTTCCGCCGGGAGGTCTATCGCGATGGTCGCTACGTAGCCCTGACCCGTAAGCAGTTCGCTGTGCTCGAGGTCCTGGTCGCGGCCGATGGCGGGGTGATCAGTGCTGAGGAGTTGCTGGAGCGGGCGTGGGACGAGAATGCCGACCCGTTCACCAACGCGGTACGGATCACCGTCTCGGCACTGCGCAAGCGGCTCGGCGAACCCTGGATCATCGCCACGGTGCCCGGGGTCGGCTATCGCATCCACACCGACGCGGGATCCACCGATCGCGGGGCGTGAGCATGGACAGGCAGCCAGGCTTGAGCGTTCGCGTCAAACTCACGCTCAGCTACGCGGCGTTTCTGACCGTCGCCGGCGGCGTGCTCATCGGCGTCGTCTGGTATTTCCTCCTGAGGTCCCGTTCGACTCTCTACCTCCCCACGCTTCACGACTTCCTGCTCGTGCTCAATCCCAACAACTTCGGTCCTCGGATCTTCAGCCCTGCTGCCCTTTCCGCCCTGGTCTGATGCTGGTGATCGGATTGGTGGGTGGATGGATCGTCGCCGGCCGCATGCTGGCCCCGCTCACGCGCATCACCCGTGCTGTGCGCAAGGCCGAGAACGGGTCGCTCTCGCATCGGATCGAGTTGGAAGGACGCGACGACGAATTCCGGGAGTTGGCCGACGCGTTCGACGCCATGCTCGCCCAGCTCGAAGCACGAGTCAGCGAGCAGCAGAGGTTTGCGGCCAACGCTTCGCACGAGCTGCGTACCCCGCTGGCGGTCACCCAGACCCTGCTCGACGTCGCCCGCCGGAGCCCTAACCCGGACGACGGTGAACTGTTGGAACGCCTCCGCGTGGTCAATACCCGGGCGATCGACCTCACCGAGGCTCTGCTCGTGCTCAGCCGGGCAGATCAACGATCGTTCACTCGCGAGCCCGTCGACGTATCCCTTCTTGTCGAAGAAGCCACCGAGACGCTCCTTCCGCTGGCAGAAAGACACGGCGTCGCCATCGATATCTCCGGAGACATCACACCTGCTGCCGGGTCGCCCGCGCTGCTGTTCCAGCTGACCACCAACCTGCTGCACAATGCGATCGTCCACAATCTGCCGGAGGACGGCACAGTCTGGGTGACAACCGGTGTGGAGCACGAGTGGGCAAGACTCACGGTCGAGAACACCGGCGAGCGACTTACGGCCCAGTCGGTCTCGACCCTCACCGAGGCGTTTCAACGCGGGACCGAACGCGTACACAGCGACCACGCAGGTGTCGGTCTCGGTCTAGCCATCGTCAAGAGCATCACCCGGGCACACGACGGAATCCTCACCCTCACACCACGGGACGGCGGCGGCCTTCGCGTGACGGTGCAACTGCCTGTCAGTGCCCCGGCCTAGGTTGAGTCAGACGTCCGTGCAGATCGGTGACGGACTGGCGCGGACGAGGTAGGAGCGAGCATGGACGACTACGAGTTCTCGGCCGAACTGTGGATCTGGCAGGCTCGCCAGGAAGACGGCTGGACCTTCCTGAGCGTGCCGGACGAGGTTTCAGAAGAGATTCGCGCGTACGCGGCCAGCCGCCCGCCGACAGGCTTCGGCTCGGTACGCGTGTCGGTGACTATCGAAGACTCCACCTGGCAGACCTCGGTCTTCCCGGGAGACAGCGGCAGATATGCGCTGCCCATCAAGAAGGCCGTTCGCCGCGCTCAAGGCATCGAGGCCGGCGATGTGGCCACGGTCAGACTGCGCATCATCGACAGCTGACCGGGTGGAGTCGGGGGTGTGTGCGACGCGCGTTGGCTGGCCATGACTGTGCCGAGCAGGCTCAATCGGTCCTCGTGGCCGGGCTGAGGAACGAAGACGATCATCGTCGGGCCGGGCATGCCGCGCAGTGGATAGGCATCCCACTCCACGTCGATGTCCCCAATTCGGGGGTGCCGGATGGTCTTAGCGCCGTGGACGTTGTCGCGCACTTCGTTGCGAGCCCAAAGACGTCGGAACTCGCTGCTGCGCAAACTCAGCTCTCCGACGATCTTCACGGCTCTCGGGTCAGTGGGATCGTGCCCGATCGCCGCGCGGAACAGACCGATGTAGTCCAGAGCCATCGTCTCCCAGCCCTTGCAACGCAGTCTGGAGTCGTCGTCATGGAAGAGGACGTGAAGCATGTTGCGGCGGTCTTGAGGCAGGTCGAGAGGGTCGCCGAGCAGGTCGGCGGCGGCGGCGTTCCAGGCGAGTACGTCGAGGTGGCGGCTGAGAACGAACGCAGGCAGTCCCATCGCTTCGAGCATTCGCTTCGCGTTCTCGGGCACGCGATCCTGCTTGCGGCGTTTGGGGCTTCCGGCTGGCGAACGGCGCGTGCCAGGGTCATCAGGTGGCGGTGCTCTGCCGCATCGAGACGCAAAGCGTCCGAGATCGAGTCGAGCAGGGCGTCCGAGGGCTTCGCGCCCCTGCCCTGCTCCAGACGCTGGTAGTAGTCGGTGCTCAGCCCAGCGAAGACAGCGACCTCTTCGCGCCGCAGCCCATCCACCCGACGACGCGGCCCCGGCTCCAGACCGAGATCCTCCGGGCGGGTTCGCTCCCGACGAGACCGGAGGAAGGCTCCGAGTTCTCGTGCGGCCAGCGATGAGGTGCTCATGTAAACCATTGTCCTACCGGGTCAGGTCGAGCGGGACAGGTTCCGCACGAGTCCACGACGTTGCCGATGGCTACCATGTCCCCGATGCTCAGGCCGGTCACGGCAGGGCTGATGGCGGTCACGGTGCCGGTCATCTCTCGTGCCCCGTGACCAATGGCATGTTGCTCGCGTTACCGTGGCGCACGGCGTGCAAGTCTGAGCCGCAGACTCCGCAGTAGCGGATCTGGACCGCGACATCGTCGTCGCGCAGATCGCGGCGGGCGAACGACCATTGGCTGAGCGGACTGCCGGGACCATGCACAGCCCAGCCTGTCGTAGAGCGCACACCACCATTGTCCGGCCAAGCAGAGCGGCGAGGGTGGGTCTGGCAAACCGAGGATACCGAGGACGCGGGAGAAGCAACGGAACGCTCCTAGCGTGGCGTCTATGAGTGCATGGACAGCAGCTGATATCCCCGACCAGACCGGACGGACCGCGATCATCACAGGTGCGAACTCTGGGCTCGGTCTCGTCACGGCAACCGAACTCGCGCGCCACGGAGCCGACGTCATCCTCGCAGTTCGGAACACCTCAGCCGGCGAGACCGTGGCGGCCAGCATCCGCGCCGAGACCCGCAACGCCACCGTCTCGGTTCGGCAGCTTGACCTCGCATCCCTCGACTCCGTCCGCGCGTTCGCCGACCGTGCCTCAGACGAACTCGACCGGATCGACCTGCTCGTCAACAACGCCGGCCTCGTCATCCTCGGAGATCGGCAGACGACCAGCGACTGCTTCGAACTGCATTTCGGCACCAATCACCTCGGCCACTTCGCCCTCACCGGCAGGCTGCTCCCGCTCCTCGAACGCGGACAATCGCCCCGAGTCGTGTCGCTTAGCTCCCTCTCCCACAAGGGCGCGCACCTCGACTTCGCCGACCTCATGTTCGAGAAGACCTGGGACGCCTCCGCCGCCTATGGCGCATCGAAGCTCGCCAACACGATCTTCGGCATCGAACTGGATCGTCGCCTTCGCGCCGCAGGTTCGCCAATCATCAGCACGCTCGCCCACCCCGGAGTCTCCCGGTCGAATCTCACCCCGCGCGCCTGGGAGAACCGGGGCGTGGTCGGAAAGCTCATTGCCTCCGCCTACGCGGCCATGAATACCCAGCCGACCGAGCAGGGCGCTCTCCCGCAGCTGTACGCAGCAACCGCCGAAGGTGTGCACGGAGGCCAGTTCTTCGGTCCGAACGGAAACAACGAGCAGCGCGGGAATCCGACCGAGGTTCAAGCCACCGCCGAGGCCAACGACCCCAGCGTGGGAAAGAGGCTCTGGGAGGTATCCGAGCGACTCACTCACGTCGACTACCTCGACGCGTGACCATGATGATCGCGGGGTAGGGCGTGGATCACGGTATCCCTGGATCCGACCCGATCCTGGCGAACAAGCACGATCCGTACCCCGGTTGTACCGGTGGCGTACGACTGCGTGAAGATCATCGTCATCCGCGACGGCTCGGCGTCCTGTTCTCCAAGTCGCCGTGAAGAACGATCCGAGGTCGTCCACTTCGTCGTGGACGACGAAGTCGAGGATCATCGTGTCCGGCCCGAGTTTGGCTATCTCGGTCGCCATGCGACGTAGTAGGCGCGGCAAGTCGCCCTGGTGCTGCCCTCGACCGTTGGTCAGGCTTAGGTGGGAGCAGGTGTCGGGGCTTGTCCATGCCACAGCGTTACGGTAGCTGGCTGAGCGACGCACTACGAGGGAGTCCTGGGCTTAACGCCTGCACTCGATTGGCGTTGGATGCGCGGTGATCTGTCCACCAGGGTCTGGTGAGGTATGTCTCCCTTGCATTGATCGGGGACAGGACGGGGAGTCCGGCACACCCTTGCCCCAGGTCCCAAGCGTCAGGCACCTAAGAAAGATAGGTGCCGAACGCCCCGATCGGCACCCAGAGAGCCGAGAAACAGCACGCGAGAGGAAGAGTCACGTACAGGACGCGCTGAGCGCGGTGTCGATCTCGCGGCGTTTCGGGCGTGCACCGGATGAAGGTGTGGACGCGCACGAAAGACCTGCTGCGGTAAGAGCGCCGTGCTGTCTGAGAACACCGACGACGGCACGTCCGGCGAACTGACCAGTTCGTTGCCTGCTATCTGCATGATTCGATTGCTGCTAAATGTAGTCTTCAAGTATGGCCTATCAGCGTCGCGTCCTGGACGACGAACTTGACCTGCTCCTCGGTGTACTGCCGGCGGTGGCGATCGACGGTGCCAAGGCGGTCGGCAAGACCTCGACGGCACAAGAGCGGGCACGCAGTGTGGTGCAGCTAGACATGCGCGCGGTGCGGGAGGCCGTGTCGGCCGATCCGTCGGCGATCCTTGTGCGTCAGCGACCGCTACTGATCGACGAATGGCAGAAGGCGCCAGATGTGTGGGACGTTGTCCGGCGCGCGGTAGACGAGGATCGCTCCCCAGGTCAGTTCCTCTTCACCGGCAGTGCCTCACCGCAGCCCGGTGCGACCGCCCACACCGGCGCGGGTCGGATCACGCGGCTGCGCATGCGACCCCTCGCCTTCACCGAGCGAGGGCTGATAGCGCCCACAGTCAGTCTGGAACGGCTTCTGTCCGGGGCGGGCGAACCCGTCGAAGGGCACAGCGAACTCGGCCTGGTCGACTATGTCGCCGAGATCATGGCCTCCGGGTTCCCCGGACTACGGGGGCTGCCCGACCGGCTCCTACGCGGCGAACTCGACAGCTACCTGCACAATGCCGTCGACCGCGACATCCCCGATCAGGGTCTAGCGGTACGCAAGCCAGCGGTGCTGCTCGACTGGCTGCGCGCCTACGCCGCAGCCAGTTCAGGAACCGCGAGCTACACCGAGATTCTCGACGCCTCAACCGCGGGGCTCACCGACAAACCTGCCCGCTCGACAACAACCGCCTACCGCGACGCGCTCATGCAACTCTGGTTGCTCGACCCGCTGCCCGCCTGGGCTCCGCTCGGGCAGGAGTTCACACGACTCGGCCAGACCCCGTCTCACCACCTTGCCGACCCGGCCCTGGCCGCTCGACTGCTCGGCCTGACCCGGCAGTCGCTGCTTGACGGCGGCGGAACCCCACTCGGCCCGCAGGAAGGCACGCTCCTCGGCCGCCTGTTTGAGTCGCTCGTCACGCTCAGCGTCCGCGTCCTGGCTCAGCGAGCGGAGGCCGAGGTCACGCACCTGCGCACCCGCAATGGCGACCATGAGGTCGATCTCATGGTCAGCGACCCGTCAGGCCAGGTGCTCGCGATCGAGGTCAAGCTCTCCGGTTCGATCTCCGACCGGGACGTCAGGCACCTGAACTGGCTCACCAACACCTACCGCGGCCGCATCCTCGACCGCATCGTGATCAACACCGGTCCCATCGCCTACCGCCGCGCAGATGGCATCGCAGTCGTACCGCTCGCCCTTCTTGGCCCCTGAAGTCGACGCAGGGAGCTTCCCGTCACCACCAGCGCGTACATGGCATCAAGATCTGCGAAGACGCAAGACTACGATCCGGCTCGCTGAGCCGTTCGCCGTCCTCGTACCAGAACCCACATCTCCCCGATGTCAGCGGCTCTAGTACGTCCGATTGGGTGGGCCTAAGTGGACTTGAACCACTGACCTCTGCCTTATCAGAGTCGATTCTGGATGCCACGCAGTCCGAGACCAGTACGTGGTGGCGTGTTCCAGGGGACTCGGGGGAGGGTCAGGGCCGCCTTTGGCGCCGGTCGCGCTGCTTTCCTGCTGCCCGGGCAACTCGCACGAGGTCATCAGGTGTGCAGCTCGAACCGCGGCAGGACAATGGTGAACACCGCCCCACCACCCGGACGATTTCCAGCCGCGATCGTGCCGCGGTGCGCACGGATGATCTCGTCGACCAGGGCCAGCCCCAGGCCGTAGTGGCGAGGCCGGTCGGTGCCGGTCTCGTCGCGGCTACTCGCGAAGCGGAGGAAGAGATTCGGCGCCGCGTCCTTGGAAATGCCGGGGCCGTCATCGACGACCTCGATCACGACCCGCTCAGGGTCTGCGATCACGGTGATGCCAACCTCGGCGCTGGCATGTCCCAAGGCGTTGTCGATGAGCGCGGTCAGTGCGCGATAGAGCCCGGAGCGATTGGCTGCCGGAATCACCGCCGGCTCCGGCGCATCAGTGAGCAGGCGGATACGTCGTTCGTCCGCGTAGGCCTGGGCGGCGGCGACCGCCTCCCGCGTCAGCGCGGCGACATCGGTGGCTCCCGTCACGACCTGCCGGAGGTCGGACGCGGCCAACAGGTCCTCCAGGATCGAGGTCAGGTTGGCCGCGTCCTCGACCAGTCCGGCCGCGTCGGTGTTTACCGCCGTTGCCAGCCCGGGGACCGTGGTGGCTGAGGCGTAGGTTGCGTGGCGTACGCGGCGCGCCATCAGCTGGGCCCGGGTGCTGAGCAGGGTCAGCGGAGTCCTCAGCTCGTGGCCGGCGTCGGCCACGAACCGACGCTGCAGGGTCAGCGCCTGGGCCATCGGCCGGACGGCACGCCGGGACAGCCAGGCCGAGCCGAGGACCGCCAGCAGCAAACCGACACCGCCCGCCAGGGCGATTGCGCGAAGCAGGCGCATCACCTCGGCCTCCTGGTCTGCGAGGTCCAGCACCGCCTGGGCGGTGTCGTCCCCGTGCTGGGCCGTGCGTACCGCGTACCGACGGCCGTCGATCTCGACGGTTCGCTGATCCGTGACCCCGGACTCGCGCACTTGCGCCATCACCTGGGTGTCCGGCAGACCGCTCGGCATCTGGGACGACACTCGGTAGCCGTTGGGGTCGGCCACGGCCACCTGCACCCCGCCGAGCGGCGCGGAGTCGTCGGCGTCATGGCCGCGCCCGTTGCCGTGACTGGTCGAAATCGCGTTGTCGAGCAGCTGCCGTGTCTGCGCGTGCTGGCTGCGCAGCACGGTGACCACCAGCACGGCGGCCACCACCATCAGGCAGACGAGGAACAACGCACCGATCTGCAGACCGAGGCGCCAGCTCGCTCGGCCGACCAGGTCCTGGTCAGTGGCCGCGAGACCTCGGCCCCGAAGGCGCTTCATCGCGATCCCAGCTGGTAGCCGACGCCACGGACCGTACGGATGATTCCTCGGCCGAGCTTGCGCCGCAGGTAGTGCACGTAGGTGTCCACGACGCCGTCCTCGGCGGCGTCGGTGAAGACGAGCTCGCGCAGGTCCTCACGGTCGAAGACCTGGCGGGGTCGACGAGCCAGGAGCACCAGCAGGGCTAGCTCGCGCTCTGACAGAGTCACCTGTTGCCCGTCGTCGCCGATCGCGATCCGGGACTGGATGAGCAACCTTCCCTGCGGCAGCGCGAGCTCTTCGGCCCGGTCGACATGTCGCCGCAGCAGCGCCCGGATCCGGGCGAGCAGCTCGTCTACGTCGAAGGGCTTGGACAGATAGTCCTCCGCCCCGGCGTCGAGGCCGTCCACCCGGTCGGCGGCGAGGCCGAGCGCTGACAAGATCAACACCGGTGTCTCGACCCCACGAGACCTCAGCCGGGACAGCAGATCTAGTCCGTCGATCGCCGGCAGACCGCGGTCGAGCACGATGGCGTCGAATCGTCCGCTCAAGCCGAGATGGAGTCCGCGCTGGCCGTCACGGGCGACCTCAACCCGGTAACCCTCCAGCTCCAGCAGGTCGGCCAGCATCCCGCACAGCTGTGGGTCGTCCTCAACCACGAGTACCTGCTGCGGCGGCGTCGACCCCGAGTTCACGACGCCCATGGCTCAGCCGACGTCTGACCAGGCGGCCGCGGCGCCACTGTGTCCGATCAAGACCACGTCGACCAGTGTGCCCGCTGCCGCCACGACGACCACCAGCAGCACCACGATGCGCAGCCAGGTCGGCATCACCCGGCCACGGGTGATCCTCGGCGCGCCGGGGCGCCACAGGTACGCACCGGCCGCCCCGACGAGCAACGCGATCACCCAGGGCAGCAGGCTGTCGGCCAAGTGGGCGTGGCGCTCGATCAACGCCGAGTGGCTCAACTTGTGCTCCAGCTGCTCGCCCGACTGGGTCGTCAGAGGCACCAGGATCAAGGTCAGCGCCGGCAACACCAGCACGCCGACACCGATCCAATCCCGGAAACGGCTCCACAGCACACTCAGCAGTACCGTCAGCGCCGCGACCGGCACGACGACGACGGTGGCGTGCACGATGAGCGGGTGGACGGGGAGTCCGAACACGGTGATGTACATGGAAGACACTCCTGGGTCGACTCTCTCTCTCAGGTCAACCTGCACGGCATTTCTTGGACGTTTCTGTGGACGGCCTCCGTCGGTACAGCCTGCGCTGCGCTGGCCCACAGGCTCTCCACAAGCTGCTCTGAGAATCCTCTGACTTCGTCTCCGCAGGATGGGCTAACGAGGAAAGGAGACGTACCCGTGAACGACGCCCCCCCGCACAGCGGTTCACGCTGGGAGCCACCGAGCGGCCCGGCATCCCCGGGCACGTCCGGGCTGCAAGCCCTGACCGCTCTGGCCGATCCCGCGCCGGTGACCGTTGCCGCGTCAGCGAACCAAGACGAGCGCGACCGGCGCCGCCGCGGCCCTCGCGCGGCCCTGGTCGCCCTGCTCGCGCTCCTGGTGATGCTGCTGTCTGGCGCGTGGGTGGCGTGGGGCGACCAGCTGCGGGCGCTGGTGCACCCGGAAGGCACGGCGGCCCCAGCAGCCGACCACGGCGGCGGCTCCCAGCCTCGAACACCCGACGACGGTGGGGCCGATGGCGGCCGTGCCGGCGACGGCCCGGGCGCGCGCCACCACGGCGACCGGACCGGCCCCGAAGGCGACGGGCAGCGCGGCGACCACGGGCAGCTCAGCGGCGGCATCGACGACGGTAACGTGACCGACGAGAGCAACCCGAGCACGCAGGGCGGCGCCCGATGAGCGGCGCGGTGACGACGGCCCGGACGGGCTACGCGACCGGCTGGGGAGCCGTCGACGACTCGAGCAGGGACTCCAGCCGGAGGCTCCGGCCCGGTCACCGGGCACGGCGCGACAACACCTCGCGGCTGGTCGCCGGGCTGCTGCTGTGGCTGGGGCTGCTGCTGGTCACCTACTGGTGGGTCGCCGACGGCGGGATCAGCGACCTTGGCGGTTGGGCGACCGCGCTGATGTCGGTGGGCCGTATCGCCGGTCTGTGGTCGGCCCAGCTGCTCCTGGTGCAGGTGCTGCTGATGGCCAGGTTGCCGTGGCTGGAGAACGCGTACGGCCGGGACCGGCTCGTCCGCATCCACCGGGTGGTCGGCTTCACGTCCTTCAGCCTGATGGTCACCCACGTCGTCGTGATCATCGGCGGTTACGCCGCTGGCCAGTGGTCCGCGGTGCTCTCGACCACCTGGGACCTGGTGACCACTTACGGCGGCATGCTGCTCGCGGCCGCCGGCACTGTGTGCCTGGTGATGGTGGTGGTAACCAGCCTGCGCGCCGCCCGCCGGCGCCTGCGGTACGAGTCGTGGCACCTGCTGCACCTCTACGCCTACCTGGGCGTGGGTCTGGCCCTGCCCCATCAGCTCTGGACGGGCCAGGAGTTCCTGCAGTCCCGCACGGCCACGATCTACTGGTGGGCGCTGTGGGCCGTCACGGCCGTCGCCGTGCTGGTCTGGAGAGTCGCTCTGCCCCTGATCCGCAGCACCCGGCACCAGCTCCGGGTCACGTCGGTCGTGCCCGAGTCCAGCGACGTAGTGTCGGTCTACCTGACCGGCCGACGGCTCGATGCGCTGCCACTGGAGGCCGGCCAGTTCCTCAACGTGCGGTTCCTCAGCGGAGCCGGCTGGACCCGGTCCAACCCGTACTCGCTCTCCGCCGCTCCCGACGGCCACAGCATCCGGCTGACCGCGCGTCTGGTCGGTGACGGCAGCCGGCGGATGGCCGCCGTGCCGCCCGGCACGAAGGTCACCTTCGAGGGCCCGTACGGCCGGCTGGGCGAACGCGCCCGTCACAGCCGCCGGGTGCTGATGATCGGCGCTGGGGTCGGTATCACCCCGCTGCGGGCGCTCGCCGAGGGTCTGGACTACGCCCCGGGCGACGCCGCCCTCATCCAGCGTTACCGGGACGAGCCCTTGTTCACCGATGAGCTCGGCGTCCTCGCGACCGAACGTGGCCTGCAGGTGGCCTTCCTGCCGGGTCGCCGGACCAACGCGACCTCGGTGCTCGGCCCGCTGGCCACCGGACCTGAGGACGAGGTGCTCCGGGCATGGGTGCCGGATCTGGCGGAGCGGGACGTCTTCGTTTGCGGACCCACGCCGTGGACCGCACGGGTCGTCAAGCTGTGCCGCGCCGCCGGCGTACCGGGCGACCGCATCCACACAGAGAGCTTCGGTTGGTGACCCCATGAGACGCATCGTCCTTTGGCTGGCCTCGACGGTGACCATCGTCGTGCTGCTGTTCGGCTACCACACCTCGCGAAACCAGACCGAGGCGGCGACGGCACCCACCGCCTCCGCCCCGTCGACCTCCTCTTCCTCGCCGGGCAGCGGCGGGTCGACGGGCTCCGGCTCCGGCAGCGGATCGGGAGGCTCGGGCTCCGACGAGTCCGGAGCGACGCCCAGCCCGAGTCCCAGCAACTCGAGCTCGGACAGCTCCGATTCGAAGAGCAACGACACCTCGGCCAGCGGGACCTACACCGGATCGGTCGCCCAGACCCGCTGGGGACCGGTCCAGGTCGAGATCACCGTGGCCGGCAGCAAGATCACCAAAGTCGACGTGGTGCAGTACCCGGACGGCAACCACCGTGACGAGGAGATCAACGCGTACGCCATCCCGACCCTGGTACAGGAGACCCTGTCGCAGCAGAGCGCGGCCATCGATATGGTCAGCGGCGCCACTGTGACCAGCGACGGCTATGTCCAGTCGTTGCAGTCCGCCCTCGACAAGGCGGGAATCTGACTATGGACACCCCGGCCGCACCCACCCTCGAGGTCCGGCGCTTCGTCGAGCACGTGATGGGCATGCCGATCAGCCTGGCGCTGCGTGGACCCGGCGCGTACTCGTCGGCCGCTCGAACCGCCTGGACCGCGGTGAGGGCCGAGTTGACCGAGGTCGACCGGGTCTTCAGCACCTACCGATCCGACTCCTACGTGAGCCGGCTGGCCAGAGGCGAGATCGAGCTCGCGGACTGCCCGGTCGAGGTCGTCGAGGTGCTCGGCCTCGGCCGCCGGGCCGAGGCGGAGTCCGACGGCGCCTTCTCGATCATGCTGCCGGACGGCGCGGGTGGCCGTCGCCTCGATCCCAGCGGCGTGGTCAAGGGCTGGGCGGTGCAACGGGCCTCGAGGCACCTCGCCGCGGTCCCCGACACCGACTTCTGCCTCTCAGCCGGCGGCGACATGGTGTGTCGAGTCGTCGCCCCCGACCGTCCGGCCTGGCGGATCGGGATCGAGGATCCGCGCGACCCCAGCCGCGTGCTCGCCGTAGTGCCCGTACGGACAGCTGCCGTGGCGACCTCGGGCACGGCCCAGCGAGGCGAGCACCTGCTCGACCCCCGAACCGGCGGGGTCGCGCAGGGGCCCGCGTCCGTGACAGTGGTCGCCCCCGACCTCACGTGGGCCGACATCGACGCGACGGCGGCGTATGTGCTGGGGGAGCGCGCGGTCGACTGGCTCGGTAGTCGACCTCTGACCAGCGCCTTGGTGGTGTGGTCAGACGGCAGCACGAACACGGTGGACGGCCGGCGACGGCGAGGGCCGCACGGGTCCGAGCCGAAGGATCACCCCACCGTGGTGCCTAACAGCGTGCCGATCAAGTAGGTGGCTGCAAGAGCGAGTACACCACCGATGAGGGTGCGCACGACCGCGGCCACCGGCCGAGCGCCGCCGATCCACGCGGCAATCCAACCGGTGATAGCCAGCGCCACCATCACCGCCAAAACGGTGAGGATCAGCCGGATCTGCGGCGGCGCCAGCAGGATGGTGGCCAGCGGCAGCAGAGCACCAACGGTGAAGGCGACCGCAGACGCCAGCGCGGCATGCCACGGGCTGACGACGTCGTCTTGATCGATGTTCAGCTCCATCGACAGGTGCGCGCGCAACGCGTCCGTCGCCGTCAGCTCGGTCGCCACGAGTTGCGCCGTCGACTCGCTCAAACCCTGCTCGCGGTAGAGACCGACCAGCTCGTCGAACTCGGCGCCCGGATCGTCGGCGAGCTCGCGTCGTTCCTTTGCGATCATGGCCCGCTCACTGTCTCGCTGGCTCGATACCGACACGTACTCACCGAGCGCCATCGAGATCGCGCCGCCGACCAGCGCCGCGGTGCCCGCCAGCAGCACCGGTGTCTGCTCCACCGTGCCGCCGGCGACTCCGACCACCACGGCCGCCGTGGACACGATGCCGTCGTTCGCGCCTAGCACGCCTGCCCGCAACCAGTTGAGCCGCTGCTCGATACCTGGCCGATGGGGCTCCTGGGGATGCGCTGGCCACGCCGAGTCCGTAGTCACAGCAAGCAGGCTAGGTCCCCGCCGCCGAGGTCGACAAGCCCGTGATCGCACTCATGATCGCGCCGCTGATCATCCACGCCAAGTCGCTCCCGACCACGGTGTCCGGGAAGGCGGTGATCAGCCATAGAGCACCTGCCCGCGCAGGATCGAGCGAGCTACGTCCCGCCTCGCACGTGCAATAACATCCAGGGCCGCAGCCGACTGCACATCAGCAGGCAACACACCACCGGCCCAAATCACATGCACGCGTTGCCCAGCGACCAGTTCTGCTGCCTTTCGCTGCTTCTTGGGACAACAGGAGCCACCCTCCAAGGTTCGGAAAGTGCTTCTGACCAGGAGATATACGGTGGGCCTAAGTGGACTTGAACCACTGACCTCTGCCTTATCAGGGCAGCGCTCTAACCGACTGAGCTATAGGCCCGAGGGTGCTCCGGTGCATCTCGGCGCGATCGCCAACCTTAGTCGATCACTGGGGACTGGCCCAAATCGAAACATTGACTGGCCTCTCGGATAGCTCTCAACAAGCTGATGACTCATCCCCGTGGTTGGGGATGAGTCATCAGTTAAGTCGGTCGAGTGCCCAGTCGAGACAGATCAGTCCTCGGCGAGAGTGATCTCCAGACCGCCGAGCATCGTGGCGGCCAGGTTGTAGAGAAACGAACCCAACGTCGCCAAAGCGGTGAAGATGACCACGTCGACACAGGCGATCAGGGCGCTGATGCCCATCACCTTCTGGGTGTTGATGTACTCCTCGATCCGGAACGGCGTCGTGTCACCCGGCGTGGAGACCACACTCGCCACGATCTCGTTGACCGAGTCGAACAGGCCGGAGGTGGCCAGCACGGTCCACACCACGTAAACCGCAACGACGAGCATGATGCCGGCCGCGATGGAGAACAGGAACGAGGTCTTCATCACCGACCAGGGGTCCAGTCGGGACAGCCGCAGCCTGGCCTTACGGGTACGACGGGCGGTGCCCACCTTGGGCTTCGGCACCGGCGGGTGGGGCTCCACCGGCTTCGCACCCGCAGCACCGGCGACACCCACAGCACCCGGCACGGCAGGGAGTACAGCGGTGCTCGGACCTGCGACATCTTCCGACTTCGCGGGGTCACCGGCCTGCTCACCGGGCTTGACCTCCGGCGAAGCGGGCTGCGGAAAACGCGACTCGGGCTTGGCTCCGGTGTCCGCGGCGGTTGACGTCTCGTCCTTGTCCGAAGCAGCCACGCCCGCGGTCGCACCAGCCACACCAGCCGCCGTAGTGGCAGCCGGCCGTGCCCACGGTGAGGTCTGCGGCGGCGTGGCACTCGGCTTGGGGAGCGCGGTCGGCGAAGTGGCAGAAGGAGCACTGGCGGGATCCGACCCACTTGGCTCGGTGCCGCCAGAAGCAGCATCACCGGACGTCGGACCAGTCGGGGTCGTCGGATCAGTCGGGGTCGTGCCGGGAGCACTCGGCGGGGCGACGATGGGGGCGGCTGCCGTCGCCGCGCCAGAGGCACCCGCTCCGGTGACCTCAGCGTCGACCTCCGCAGAATCCTCAGCCGCCGCCTGGTCGGCGGCAGCCTTCTGGGCCGCCACATCCTCTGGCGGCCGTTTCAGACCCAGACGGACCAGCCACGGCAACTTCTTGGCCGGCGCGGCCGGGGGCGCCGCCGCGAGCTGTTCGGTCACCGCCGCTGCGGAGTCGGCATCGGCCGACGGGACCGGCGAAGCCGACGATGCTGAACCTGTGGGAGCAACCACCGGGGTGGCCGACGCCGCCGAACGAGCCGAATAGCCGGACACTGCCGAGTGAGCCGACTGCGAAGACGGCGCCGACTGGCCACTGTAGGCAGACCGGGCGGACTGGGCCGACGCTGCGGAGTACGCCGACGACACCGAGGATGCGGACGGAGCCGACCCTGGAACAGCTCCCGTGGCCAACGGCGAGGCAGAGGCTGCCGAACGCGCCGAGTATGCGGACGACACTGAGGAGCTGGAGGCGGCGGAATAGCCGGTCGGCGCCGACCGGGCCGAATAGCCGGTCGACGCACTCGATGGCCACGCCGGCCGGGGTGCGCTGGACGCACTGCCAGACCCTGAGGCACCGCCAGATCCAGAGGCACCGCCCAGTCGAGAGGCGCTGCTCAGCCCAGCAGCGCTACCGGCGCTGCGGGCACTCGGGGCTGGCCAGGCCGGACGCCGGGCCTCCGCGGCCGGCTTGGCCGGTTCGCCGGCGGGCGCACTCGACGAGGCACCGTTCACCGCCGTCCCATTGGTCGAAGCCTTCTGCTTGGCTTCCTTGCCCCTGCCTGCGTCGCCTTTGCCGGCGTCGTTCTTGCCGGCCTTGCTCTTGGGCTCACTGTCCGGTGTTGCGTCCTTCACCGCACCAGCAGCGCCCGAGCGGTCGTCGGATCCTTTGTTGGCATCTGTCACTGTTCGTCCTCCTCGACACCGTCATCAGTCGCGAAGTCTCCGGTCTCGGCTGCTGCCACCGGATCGTCCTCGACCGACTCCGCTGAGTCGGTGGTGGTGGCCACGTCCTCTGCAGTCGGATCGGCGGCAATCGAGTCAGCCGCCATGGGGTCTTCCGCAGAGTCGCGGTTCGTTACGTCTTCGGTTGTCTCGGTCTCGGCCTCGTCATCCTCGGCCTGCTCCGGGTTTCGCGCGATGACCACGACCGAATCGTCATCACCCACGCCCACGAACTTCACACCCATCGTGTCACGGCCCTTGACCGGAACCTCGGATACCGCGCTGCGGGTGATCTGTCCACTTGCCTTGATGGCGATGACCTCATCATTGTCTGTCACCACCAGTCCCCCGACCAACGAACCACGGTCACTGTTGAGTTTCATCGCCTTGATGCCAAGTCCGCCACGATTCTGCTCGCGATACTCCGAGACATGGGTCCGCTTGGCGAACCCGCCGTCGGTGACGGTGAACACGTACCGGTCGACGTCGTCCTCACGAGCCCGGATGATCGACAGCGACAGCAGCTGATCACCAGTCCGGAACTTCATCCCCGTGACGCCCGACGTCGCCCGACCCATCGGCCGCAACTGCTCGTCATCGGCCGGGAATCGGATCGCCTGACCCTTGGTCGAGATCAGCAGCACCTCGTCCTCGGCCCCACACAGCTCAGCGCCGATCAGCTCATCGTCGTCATCACGGAAGTTGACCGCGATGATGCCGGCCTGACGTGGCGAGTCATAGAGCGGGAGCGAGCTCTTCTTCACCAGTCCCTGTTTGGTCGCCAGCAACAAGTACGGCTGGACCTCGTAGTCGGGAATCGCCAGCACCTGGGCGATCTCCTCATCCGGCAGGAACGACAGCAGCCCGGCAACGTGCGAGCCCTTCGCATCCCGACCGGCCTCAGGTAGCTGCCAGACCTTCGCCCGATAGACCCGACCCTTGTTCGTGAAGAACAGGATCCACTGGTGGTTGGTGGTCGGGAACAGGTGCTCGACCTCGTCGTCGGCTCGTAGGCTCGCACCACGTACGCCCTTGCCACCACGTTTTTGCACCCGGTACGCCTCGGTCAGCGTGCGCTTGGCGTATCCGCCGCGGGTGATGGTGACCACCACCGAGTTGTCCGGGATCAGGTCCTCGTCGGACAGGTCGCCATCGGCGGCGATGATCGTGGTCCGGCGTTCGTCGCCGTACCGGTCGACGATCTCGGCCAGCTCCTCGCTGATGATGGTGCGCTGCCGCTCGGGCTTGGCCAAGATGTCCTGCAGGTCCGCGATCACCCGCTCCAGCTCGGCCAGCTGATCGATGATCCGCTGCCGTTCCAGGGCCGCCAGCCGGCGCAGCTGCATGTCGAGGATCGCGGTGGCCTGCACCTCGTCGATCTCCAGCAGCGCCATCAGTCCGAGCCGCGCCTCCTCGGTGGTCGGGCTGCGCCGGATCAAGGCGATGACCTCGTCCAGCATGTCGAGCGCCTTGACCAGCGCCCGGTAGATGTGGGCTCGGGCCTCGGCCTGGTCCAGCCGATACTGCGTACGCCGCTGGATGACCTCGACCTGATGCGCGACCCAGTATGCGATGAACTGGTCCAGCCGCAGCGTCCGCGGCACGTCGTCGACCAGCGCCAACATGTTGCAGCCGAAGGTGTCCTGCAGCTGGGTGTGCTTGTAGAGGTTGTTCAGCACCACCCGCGGCTGCGCGTCGCGCTTCAGCACGATCACCAGGCGCTGTCCGGTCCGGGCGGAGGTGTCGTCCCGGATGTCGGCGATCCCGGCCAGCTTGCCCTGATTGACCAGCTCGGCGATCTTCAACGCCAGGTTGTCCGGATTGACCAGATGCGGCAGCTCGGTGACGACCAGCAACGTCCGACCGTTGCGGTCCTCCTCGATGTCGACGACGGCCCGCATGATGACCGAGCCGCGTCCGGTCCGGTACGCGTCCTCGATCCCCTTGCGGCCGACGATCAGCGCACCATTGGGGAAGTCCGGCCCCTTGACCCGTTGCAGAGCGGCCTCGAGCAGTTCCTCGGCCGTGGCCTCGGGGTGCTCCAATGACCACTGCACCGCGGCCGAGACCTCCCGCAGGTTGTGAGTCGGGATGTTGGTCGCCATGCCGACCGCGATACCGGTCGAGCCATTCACCAGCAGGTTCGGGAACCGGGACGGCAGCACGACCGGCTCCTGCGCTTTGCCGTCGTAGTTCGGTTTGAAGTCGACGGTGTTCTCGTCGATGTCGCGGACCATCTCCATGGCCAGCGGCGCCATCCGGCACTCCGTGTAGCGCATGGCGGCGGCTTTGTCGTTCCCGGGCGACCCGAAGTTGCCCTGGCCGGCGACCAGCGGATAGCGCATCACCCACGGCTGGGCGAGCCGCACCAGGGAGTCATAGATCGCCCCGTCACCGTGCGGGTGGTACTGGCCCATCACCTCGCCGACAACACGAGCGCACTTGTTCCAGCCCCGGTCCGGCCGATACCCGCCGTCGAACATCCCGTACAGGATCCGCCGGTGCACCGGCTTCAACCCGTCCCGCGCATCCGGCAGCGCCCGCCCCACAATCACGCTCATCGCGTAATCGAGGTACGACTTCTGGATCTCGTCCTGCAGATCCACCGGCTCCCGCCGGTCCGCCGGCGGCTCGGTCACATCAGTCACAGGTCAACTCCACATTCCGTTTCACGTCGAACATCGCGCGAGTTCTTGATCTTGTAGCCACCCATCAGGTCCACCCGCCCGAATCCACGGCCACCCCAACCAGCCCACCCAGCACCTGCGTGGGCGGATGAGCGGCCACCCAGCACTGAAGTCGGACGCTTGCTTGACCACCGACGACCTGAGGTCGGCAGGTGGAGGTTGGGGAGGGGCGTCAGGGTGGGTCGGGCGTTCCGAGCGGAGCTTGCGGAGCGAGGAGGGCGAGACGCCCCTCCCCAACCGGAATCTGCCGACCGACCGCCCCAGAACGACTCAGATGTCAAGGAAGCGCACATCCTTGGCATTGCGCTGGATGAATGCCCGACGCTGCTCCACGTCCTCGCCCATCAAGATCGAGAACATCTCATCCGCCCGCGCAGCATCGTCCAGCGTGACCTGCAGCAGGATCCGCTTGTCGGGGTCCATCGTGGTGTCCCATAGCTGATCCGGGTTCATCTCGCCCAGACCCTTGTAACGCTGGATCGGGTTCTCCTTCGGCAGCCGCTTGCCGGCCTCGGCGCCGACCCGCAACAGCGCGTCCCGCTCGGCATCGGTGTACGCCAACTCGTCCGGCGCGTTGCTCCAGTTGATCTTGAACAGCGGCGGCTGCGCCAGGTAGACATGCCCCGCCTCGATCAGCGGCTTCATGAACCGGAACATCAAGGTCAGCAGCAGCGTACGGATGTGGGCGCCGTCGACGTCGGCGTCGGCCATCATAACGATCTTGTAGTAGCGCAGCTTGGCCAGGTCGAAGTCCTCGTGCACCCCGGTGCCCAGGGCGGAGATGATCGCCTGGACCTCCTGGTTCTGCATGATCTTGTCGATCCGCGCCTTCTCGACGTTGAGGATCTTGCCCCGGATCGGCAGGATCGCCTGGATCCGCGGATCCCGGCCGCCCTTGGCCGAGCCGCCGGCCGAGTCGCCCTCGACGATGAAGACCTCGCACTCGGCAGGATTGGTCGACTGGCAATCGGAGAGCTTGCCCGGCAGCCCGCTGCGACCGAGCAGACCCTTCCGGTCCCGGGCCGCATCGCGCGCCTTGCGGGCAGCGATCCGAGCAATGGCGGCGGCCTGCCCCTTGCGGATGATCAGCTTGCCTTCGGCGGGGTTGCGCTCGAACCAGTCGCCCAGTTCGGCGTTGACCACGGTCTGCACGAAGGACCGCGCCTCGGTGTTGCCGAGCTTGGTCTTGGTCTGGCCCTCGAACTGCGGTTCGGCCAGCTTCACCGAGATGATGGCGGTCAGACCTTCCCGGATGTCGTCACCGGAGAGCTTGTCTTCCGGCTTCTTGATCAGGCCCCAGTACTCGCCCCATCGGTTGGCGGTGTAGGTCAGCGCGGACCGGAAGCCTTCCTCGTGCGTACCGCCCTCGTGGGTGTTGATGGCATTGGCGAAGGTGTGCACCGACTCGGTGAACGAGGTGTTCCACTGCATCGCCACCTCGAGGCTCATGCCCTGCTCGGGACGATCCGCCTCAACCGCGATCACCGTCGGATTGACCGGCTCCCGGGTCTGGTTGAGGTAGTTGACATAGTCGATCAGCCCGTCGGGGTAGCAGAAGGCGTCGGATCGCCCGTGCGGGACGCCGGCCGGGTCGTCCGGGTCGGCCAGATCCTGCCGGTCGGGCCGCTCGTCGACGACCGAGATGGTCAGTCCCTTGTTCAGGAAGGCCATCTCCCGGAATCGGGCGGCGAGCTTCTCGTAGGAGTAGACAGTGGTCTCGAAGATCTCGGGGCTGGCATAGAAGGTGACCGTCGTACCGGTCTCGTCGGTCGCTTCCTTGCGCTCCAAGGGACCATCCGGATCGCCGAGGGAGAAGCTCTGCTCCCACCGGTAGCCGTCCCGCTTCACCGACACGGTGAGATGGGCGGACAGTGCGTTGACCACCGAGACGCCGACGCCGTGCAGACCGCCGGAGACCTTGTAGCCACCACCACCGAATTTGCCACCGGCATGCAGCACGGTCAGCGCCAGCGTGACGGCCGGGATCTTCTCGGTCGGATGCTCCTTGACCGGGATGCCACGGCCGTTGTCGATCACCTGGATGCCGTCATCCGGCAGCAACCGGATCTTGATGGTGTCGCAGTAGCCGGCCAGTGCCTCGTCGACGGAGTTGTCGACCACCTCGTAGACCAGGTGGTGCAGGCCGCGCTCACCGGTCGAGCCGATGTACATGCCGGGGCGCTTACGCACCGCCTCCAGGCCCTCCAGGACCGTGATCGACTCCGAGTCGTACGATGCCGGCCGATCATCATGGCCGTTGGTCGAAGCGGTCGGCACCGGATCACTCGGCGGCCCCTGTGTCTCGGAGGTCGACTGCATCTCGGAGTTCAACGGTGCCTCGGGGGTGGGCTGGTCCTGGTCGGGCACCTCGGGGAGCTCATCGGTCACCGGCTCGGACTCCTGTCACACAGGCGCCGCCCCGAGCCCGACCCGTTCACGGGTCGCAGCCGAGGGCGGCACGACAACACAGGGACGGCTGTGATCTGGTCGGATCCGCAGCCGTCCGGGACAACTCACAGTCTACCGCGCTATATCGTCAGACACCGCATCTGCCAGGGGTCGAAACACACTGGAAGGGCCCTAGGAGCCTCAGAACCGCCCATTGGGCCGTGTGCCGTACCGCGCGGGACCACGGATACGCACCCCAGGGCCGTCAAAAGGCTCAGGGCGACCGCTGAGCCCATGAGCGGTGGTCGGCGCAGGCACGGAAGTTCAGAATCTCGCCCCCACTCGTCCCCGTTCCGATATCGTTTCAGCTCGCGTCGAGATCGTTCCGCCGCCTACCGCGAATCTTCGAAAGTCTGATTGACGTGACCAAGCGACCTACTGGCTCGCCGCCAGTGATCTCTGGCTTCTCCTTCGTACGACACCTCGGCTCAGGCGGATTCGCCGACGTCTTCTTGTACCAGGAGCTCTGGTTCGACCGACTCGTAGCCATCAAGGTGCTCTCCGAGAGGCTCAGCGACGAGGCCGTTCGTCGTTTCATCGACGAAGCGAACGTGTTGGCTCGATTGTCCAATCACCCGTCCATCGTCACGGTGCACCGAGCGGGCATCTCCGACGACGCGCGGCCCTATCTGGTCATGGAGTACTGCTCGCAACCCAACCTCGAGGATCGCTATCGGGTGAGCCCGCTCTCCGAATCGGAGGCGCTGTCCATCGGCATCGAGATCGCCGGCGCGGTCGAGGCCATGCATCGCGCTGGCCTCCTCCATCGTGACATCAAGCCAGCCAACATCTTGACCACCGACTACGGACGACCTGCCCTCGCCGACTTCGGCATCGCCGCGGCCATCGGCACCGACGTGCACGCCATGTCGGTGCCCTGGGCCCCGCCGGAGCTGTTCACCGCCGGCGCCTGCGGAGACCAGCGTGGTGACGTGTACTCCCTCGCCGCCACCCTCTATACCGTGCTCGCCGGACGGACACCGTTGGAGCAAGCGGCAGGTGCCGGCCAAGCGCCCGATCTGGTTGAGCGAATCCGCACTCAGCCCGTGCCGCCCATCGACCGTGCCGATGTCTCCGACGGCATGCAGACCGCCCTGGCCCAGGCCATGGCCAAGAGTCCTGACCACCGCTACCCGAGCGCCGCCGAGTTCGGTCGCGCCCTGCAGCGGGTCCAGATCGCTCTCGGGCCGTCGCAGCCCTACCCCGATGGGCCGGCTCTCCCGCAGATCCCGGACCGCCGGCAGCCGGCCGCCACCCAACTGCCGCCCCGCGTTACCCCGTCACCGGCAACCATCAGCTATCCGACGCCCCCCACGGTCCTGAAATCATCGGTGCCACCTCCCGCATCGATGGCCGCGCCGGTTCCGTCGAGATCTCGTCGGGCACCGACGGCGATCATCGCTGCCGCGGCGGTGATCCTCGCGCTCGCGGTGACGATCGGCGTGGTCCTGCTGCGCCCATGGTCGAACGGCGAGGCTGCGCAACCCGAGCCAGGCGGCGGCGCAGCCACCTCGTCGACCCCGAGCCCGGCGCCAAGCACTGAGGACCGGGAAACGTTGGACCTCCCCGTCGGGCCGGCGATCGGTGCGACGCAGCTCCTGGTTCCTCGCTACAAGAAGCTGACCCCTCCGGGCGAGCTGTGGCTGGTCGACACGGCCGATCCGACGTTGTCCCGGCAGGTCGACGCGGTCTTGCACGGCAGTCCTTTCGGGATCGGGATCTCACCTGACCGACGGACCATCACCTACATCGACGCCGGGCTCGCCGTCCGTGCCATGCCGGCCGCCGGAGGCAACGGACGTCTGCTCTTCGACTCGCCCGCCGGTTGCGGTCGGATCAGTCACAAGGCCTGGTCACCTACCGATCAGTCGGTCTTCGTGCTCGAATGCCAACCCAGCGACGGGCCCCGAGAGCTCGTCGTCGTGGACATCGACGGCACGGTCATCCGCAAGCTCAACACCGGCGATCTCCAACCATCCGACCCCGCCATCTCGCCCGACGGCAAGACCATCGCGTTCTGCGGGACCCTCTCCGACACCAGCGAGGAGGGCGGCGCCATCTATGTCATGCCGCTCGACGGGTCATCTGATCCTCGAGCCGTCACCGAAAGCCCCGAGGAAGCCGATAGCGACGCGCAATGGTCCCCCGATGGGGAGTCACTGGCATTCCGACGACGAGTCGGACCGCCCCGCGGGGAGAAGTTCAACGCCGACAGCAGACTCTCCGATCACGACATCATGACCGTCGCTGCTCGCGGCGGCACGCCCAAGACCTTGGTGAGTGGTGCAGCGACCGACAACATGCCGTCGTGGTCCCCCGACGGACGCACCATCGCGTTCATCTCCAACCGCGATGCCAACGGAGATCGAACCGAGAGCAAGGACATCTGGCTGGTTCCTGCCGACGGAGGAGAGCCGGCGCCGCTCGGTCTGACCGCCCCCCGCTACGCGACCCCGGCCTGGACCACTCGCTGAGCCAAGGTGAGCCACATCGCAGTCACCAGTCGGGCCAGGCCTCATCGTCCTCACTTCTGGGGTCCTCACTTCTGGGCCGGAGGATCGTAGGGTTAGCGGGTGTTCGTCGATCATCTGCAGCTGGCCGACTTCCGGTCGTACCTGCAGGTCGACGTGCCGCTCGGAGCCGGGGTGACGACGTTCGTCGGCGCGAACGGCCAGGGGAAGACGAATCTGGTCGAGGCGGTGGAATACCTGTCGACGCTGTCGTCTCACCGGGTGTCCTCGGAGGTCCCACTGGTCCGGTTCGGCGCCGAGCGGGCGATCGTTCGGGCCCGCGTCCAGGCTGGGCTGGACGACCACCGTCAGGTGCAACTGGAAGTGGAGATCACGCCGGGAAAGGCGAATCGGGCCAGACTGAACCGATCACCGTTGCGACGGGCCCGCGAGCTGGTCGGTGTGCTCCGCACGGTGGTCTTCTCTCCGGAGGATCTGGCGATCGTCAAGGGAGATCCTTCCGAGCGGCGCCGATTCCTCGATGAGCTGGTCGTCGCCCGCTGGCCGCGGTTCGCCGGCGTACGCGCCGACTACGACCGGGTGCTCCGGCAGCGCAGCACGCTGTTGAAGTCCCTCAGTGGCCGGTCCCGCGGTAAGCCGCCGCCGTCTGAGGCGGCCTCCACCCTGGACGTTTGGGACACTCATCTGGCCGCGGCCGGCGGTGAGCTGCTGGCGGCCCGCCTGCGGACCTTGGCCGAGTTGGCACCACACGTACGAACCGCGTACGCCGACATCGCACCGACCAATTCCGACGTGTCCGCGACGTACAAGTCGGGCCTGGAGCTGAGCCCGGAGCTGACCCGCGATGAGCTGACCGAGGTGATGACCCTCGGGCTCAAGGAACGACGCCCCGACGAGATCCAGCGCGGACTCTGTCTGGTCGGCCCACACCGCGATGACGTCATGTTGATGATGGGACCGATGCCGGCGAAGGGGTACGCCAGCCACGGCGAGTCGTGGTCGCTGGCCCTGGCTCTCCGGCTCGGGTCGTTCCAGCTGCTGCGTGCCGACGCCGTCGAGCCGGTGCTGGTGCTCGATGACGTGTTCGCCGAGCTGGACAGCGTCCGACGGGAGCGACTCGCGGGCAGTGTGCTGAGCGCCGAGCAGGTCCTGGTGACGGCCGCCGTCGGTGCTGACGTACCGGCTGAGCTGGCCGGTCACCGATATCGGGTCGCCGCTGGTGACGTGACCGCCGATGAGTGACCCCACCCCGATTCAGCCGTCGGACCCACGCTCCGATGCAGATCCGCTCGGGTTTGTCGGCTCTGCTCGGTCTACAGATGGAGCGAAGCCGACCAACCCGAGCGACTCCGTGCAGAAGGGTGCACCGGACCAGAGCCCGCACGATCCCACCGGGCTGGAGCTGGCCCGCTCGATCGCCAACTCGGTCGGCGCCCAGCAGCGTCGACGACGCAAGCATCCGAAACACTCGGCACCGGTCGACCAGGTCCGCTCCGGCGCCGCACCCGACGACCGGGATCCGAAGCTGCTCAGTGCGGCGCTGGACCGGCTGGTCGAAGCCAAGGGCTGGAGCACCGATCTGAGCGTCCGCGCGCTGCTGGCCCGCTGGCCGGTGCTGGTCGGTCCGACGAACGCCGCACACTCCTGGCCCGAGTCGTACGCCGACACGGTGCTCACGGTGCGTGCGGAGTCGACCGTCTGGGCCACCTCGCTGCGCACCATGGCTCCCCAGCTGGTGGCCAAGCTCAACGAGCAGCTCGGCGATGGCACAGTGACGCGGGTGAAGGTGCTCGGTCCGCAGGGCCCCTCGTGGAAGAAGGGTCCGCTCTCGATCCGAGACGGTCGCGGGCCACGCGACACCTATGGCTGACCGGTGTCCGGATTAGGCTGCCTCGGGTGATCTGGGCCGACCTCCGCATCCTGGTGCTCGACACCGGTCGGGTGTGGTGGCGCCTGCTGCCTCAGCTGTTGACGGTCTATCTGCTCGGTTGGCTCGGCACCGAGCTCGCTCAGCGGCTGGCGATCACGGCAGGTGAGTGGAACTCGTGGGCCGGCCTGGCCATCTTCTCCTTCAGCTTCCTGGCACAGCTGGTGGCCATCGTCGTGATGCTGCAGTTGGTCGGCCAAGACCTCGGGGTCAGGCAGCTGATCCCCGATGCCGAGCTGGTCTCCGATGACCGGGACAGCAGTCTGACCAGGCTCGTCTCGCTCACTCTGCTGCCCTTTCTCGGCATCTACGCGGTCTTCGGCGACGTCTCCGAGCGGGCCGCTCAACTGGCGTACGAACAGCTCTTCCGCAGCGGGGTGGTCACCGACCAACCATCCATCCTCGGCACCCTCAACCAGGCGGCCGTCGAGCACCCGTGGTGGTTTCTGGCCGGTCTGGTGACGATCTATCTGCTCCGGCGCGGCTTGGATGCATGGCACGAACGCTCCGGGATCCGGGCCCTCGGCCTGACCGTCGCGCTGGTCGAGACCTTCTTCATGCTCGTCGTCATCATGGGCGGGGTGCGGATCTGGCAGCAAGCCAAGCTGTGGCTGGCGGACCGGGCCTTCATGGCCTGGTTGGACAGCTGGTGGCAGCACCTGCTGGATGCCTTGTCGGTCATCTCCATCCACTTGCCGGTGATCGTGACTCGAATGGTGGGCTTCCTCGCCGACGAGGTCTGGCCGTTGTTGTGGGAGGCGCTGGTCCAACCGGTCGTCTGGCTCGCGGTCGCGGCGCTGGTGTTCGGTACTCAGGTGCTGTCGCTGGCCGAGCTCTGGCGCAAGGGACAGCCGTACCTGGCGAAGGTGCCCGGCTCGACGGTGTTCGCCAGCCATGCCGAGCGTCGCCGAGCCAAGGGCAAGCTGCCGCCGCCGGCCGGAGTCGGTCGGGCGGCCACGGAACTGAAGGAGGCCTTTCTCGGCGACATCGACGACAAGTATCTGCCGACCTTCCACTCCCTGCGCCTGGTGCTGCGCGCCGGGGTGGTGTTCCTGGGTGCCTACGTGGCGGTCTACTCCGCGCTCGTGATGGCGGACAGCGGTCTGGAGATGCTGACCAACCGTCTCTTCGCCGGCCAGCCGATCGCCTTCTGGTACGCCTACGGCACCTCTTTCGACTTGATCCCGGACATCCTGCTGGAACCCTTGCGGATCTGTCTGCTCGCCGTCGCGTTCCGTCGTTGCTTGGAATTGTTCTGGGCACGCTCGCACCACGTCGACGTCGAGACGACTCCGGAAGACCAAGAGGCGACGTGAGCACCCGGGAACGTACGCGTCGAGTGACCCGGGTCTCCCGCGCCCGGGTGATGGGTGTCGTGGCGGCCTTGGCCTGTCTGGCATTCAGTGCCATCGGAATCGGAGTCAACGAGCCACCGAGCTTCGAGTACGTCACAGGGACCCGCAACGAACCTGTCTCGATCGACCAGGCCGAGGTGACCGCCGGCGAGGTCCAGGTCGGCACCCGTCTGGTCCGCAACGACCAGGTGGCAGCAGAGACCAGCGGCATGTTCGTACAGGTCGACGTCATGCTCGCCGTGCCGGGTCGTCAGGCGGTCAGGCTCGGCAACTCCTACCTGGTCACCCAAGCACGGACCTATGACAACTGGTCAGGTACGGCTTTGGATGCCGAGCCGGGCTTTCGCCAGCGTCAAGCGCTGGTGTTCGAGGTCGATCCTGCCCAGATCGACGATCTGACTCTGGAGATCTGGTCAGGCAGCATCGTGAGCACGTATCACCAGCGGGCCAGGATCCATCTGGGTATCACGGCCGACAATGCGGACCAGTGGCGGCAGGCGGCACGTGGGCGCGATCTGGACGTCGAGTCTTCTCCAGCCGCCGAGGCACTGCCATGAGCCCGGTCGACCAACGCCGCCGTGCCTGGCTCCGGGCCTGCTGTGTGATTCTCGCCGTGCTGACCTACCTCAACGTGTGGAGCACCGTCGCGATCCAAGGCCTGACCGACTACGGACGCTATACCCAGCTCGATCCGGGGGAGCCGGCCCGGGCGATGGGTGCGGAGTTCCGGCTGGTGAGCCTGGTCCAGACCACGCAGCTGGTCGACTCGATCACGGATCAGGTCGAGCCGCCGGCCGACAACGCGGTCTGGGTGATCGCCAGAGTCGACGTCGTGCGCCAGGATCCGAACGAGTCGTTGTACTGCAACTTCCAGCTGCTCGGGCCGAATCGGCGAACCTGGAAGGAGAGCAGCACCTATGTCTCACGCACGCTCGAGCCACGCTGCACGATGGCCTCGATGGAGGTAGGACGCGGCTATCCGCTGGAGATCACCTTCGAGGTCCCGGAGCGGTACGTCGGTGAGCTCGCCGGGGTGGTGGTCGAGGACTCCGCCGTTCACGGCGCTCGACAGGTGCTCGTCCCGCCCGGCTGAGGAATCCCTCGAGTCAGATCAGCTGACGTCGTCGGGCAGCTGTTGCAGCGGCATCGCCGGATAGACCGAGACATGGTTGGTCCGGGCCCAGTCGAGCTCACCGGTCTGCAGCAGACTCCGATCACGCAATTCCAGCTCCCACACCGCGAGGTCGATGCTGCTCGGCATCGGGAGGTCGCCGGAGAACTGAAAGGTCAGTCGATAGGGGATCGGCCCGAGACCCGGGGTGAAGAAGGCACCCCCGGAGGCGCCCTGTTCGACAGATCGGAAGCCTTGCATGGTGGGCTGCAAGACAGTCCCCGAACCCGGGTCCCGGGCAGTCGTGAACCAGTTCAGCGAGCTGGGCGCGATGGCCTGGTCACCGGTGGTTCGCCCGCTGCCGTGCACGACGACCTCCCAGACCAGCCGCTTCTCGGAGAAATGCCGGGTCTTCTGGACGGTCGCCCGGTCGAAGGTCAACTCGTACGGACCGGTGGAGATGGTCGTCCCCGGGGTCACCTCGGTCCGTACGTCGGTCCGCGGCTCGAACCCGCCGGCCACCCAGACGAGACCGATCACCAACGCGATCGCAGCACCGATGGAGCCGAACCACCACCAGGTACGCGCCCGCCGAGCTTCCGGGTAGGTCGGGCGCTCGGGCTCGGTGGTGGGCGCCACAGTCACCTGAGTCAGTGTAGGAGGGCGAGAGATCGCGGGGTCGCACCTGTCGGAAGCGGACTCGTGCAGCCGGTGACGATGAATGGCTCCGGGATCTTCAGCCGGGTATCAGTCCTTACTGGCGCTTCGTCGGACCAGCAGGAAGCCCAGACCGAGGTAGGCGACCGCCAGCAATCCCAGGATCCCGAGGTCCATCAGATAGTGCTCGGTGCCGGCGAGAGAGATCCAGTCCTCGGTATCGCGGTCATGCTGACCGCGGACCAAGCCCAGGGTCGACGCGGAGGCAGCGTAGGCCCAGCGGGACGGAGAGAGCCACGCGACCTGTTCGAGGACCTGGCGGCCGGCGATCTCGAAGAGCGCGCCGGACAGCACCAACTGCAGCATGACGACCCCCACCAGCGCTGGCATGGTCTGCTCGGTGCTGGTCACCACAGCTGACAAGACGAGCCCCACGACAGCCATCGTGAAGGCGAGCGCACCGATGGCCAGGGCCACTCGAAGGACTCCGTCGGTGCTGTCCGGCCCTGGAAGCCCGGCCGTGGCGATGAAGGTGACGACCAGACCTTGGAGGAACGCCGCCGTGCCCAAGACCAGCACCTTGCTTGCGAAGTACGCCGAAGTGGAGAGCCCGACCGCATACTCACGTTTGAAGATCGGTCGCTCGCCGATGAGCTCACGAATCGCGATGGCCGTTCCCATCAGGCACGCCGCGACAATCAGCACGATCAGCCGCTGGTTTGCCTCACCCGCATAGAAGATCAGATCGATGATGCCGCCGTCCGGTCGCCGACAGCCGTCCGGGACCCGTTCAGTGCCCGTTGGACAGCTGCTGGTCCCGTCCAGCGAGAGGCCGTTCTCACCCGGGACGAGACGGCTCAAACCGCCCAGGATGAGCGGCAACAACACCAGCATGCCGAGCAGCAGTCGGTCGGCCTTCACCACAGCGATGTTGCGTGACATCAGCGTCGCGAACTGCCGAGCAAGCGATCGACCAGGAGGGCTAGGGACCCCGCCGTGGTGATTGACCACCGGCGCAGCAGCCTGCCCGGCAGACGGGGAGCGGGCAGGGATGCGCTGCCAGAGGTCAGGCTTGTCGAGCAGATCGAAGACCTCGGGATAGCTGCTGCAGCTGAAGTAGGACAAGACACCGTCGGGCGGACCGAAGTACGCGATTCTGCCGCCGGGCGCGAGCACCATGATGTTGTCGCAGAGGTCGAGCGCCAGCACGGAATGGGTGACCACCACGATGACCCGACCGTCGTCGGCCAGAGACCGTAGCTGCCTCATCACTTCGAGATCCAAGCCCGGGTCCAGGCCGGATGTCGGCTCGTCCAGGAACAGCAGCGGCGGAGCGGTGAGGAGCTCGGTGGCGATCGACACCCGTTTCCGCTGCCCTCCTGAGAGCTGGGTGCCGATCCTGTTGTCCAGGCGGGCCGTCAACTGGAGTTGATCGGCGACAGTCTTGACGCGGGCAGTCCGCTCCGCAGCGGTGGTGTCGGGCGGCAACCGAAGTTTGGCGGCATAGTCGAGGGCCTGTTGGACCTTGAGCTGAGGGTGCTGGATGTCCTGCTGTGGCACGAGACCGATCTGAAACCGCAGCTGCTCGTAGTGCTCATAGAGGTCGTGTCCATGCCAGATGACCCGGCCTTGCGTTGCCGGTCGTAGGCCGGTCAGTGCGCCCAACATCGTCGATTTGCCGGCACCGGATGGTCCGATCACCGCCGTCAGACTGGACGGGCGGAGCTGAAAACTCGCATCCTGCAGCAGTTTTCGGCCGTCCGGCAGCACGGTGGTGATGCCATCGGCATACAACGTGCACTCATGGGTGGTGGCCGAGGCGAGGAGCTGCTGGCCATCCCATCGAAATGTCTGGTTGCCGAGAATCACCTCGACACCCATGGTCAGCTCGGCGCTGACCGGCACTCGGCGGCCATCGACAAAGGTGCCGTTGAAACTGCCCAGGTCGTGCAGGATCGCCGGACGCTGAAGACCTGACGGGTCGAGCCGCGCATGATGGCGGCTCACCAGCGGATCGTCCAGGACGATGTCATTGTCGGGGTCACGGCCAATGCTCAGACTGCGCCCCGCCTGTAGGTGCTCGGCCCGAGCGACGGTCTGCCCATGCGCCAACTGACCCGGCGGCACGATCGGGAGCCTGGTGGCCTCGGGCAAGGCAGTCAGGCTGGCAACCGACACCGACTCGCCCTCAGGTGTGCCGAGACGAAGCGTCACCGGACGGCCAGTCACCAGGAGACGGTCGATCCGCCGGCCCTCGACGAACGTCCCATTGCTGCTCGAGTCCACGACGGTCCAACGGCCTCCTTCTCGATGAAGGATGGCGTGACGCCGTGAAGCCTCGCCGTCAGTGACCCGGATGTCGCAATCGGGCTCACGCCCGATGAGCACTCGATCACCGTCGAATGTGCGAGTCCCCCCGGACCATCGCACCTGAAGTCGATCCACAACGGCCGACCCTATCCACGGCACGACCCACTTTCCGGCGAAACGAGAAACTGAGGGGCGTCAGGCTGGGTCGGCCATTTCGCGCGGAGCTTGCGGAGCGAGGAGGGCGGAACGCCCTCCCACCAACCACCAGGCCAGGCGGACTAGGCTCCAGCAAGTGGGTCGATCTGCGCAGTGAGGGGAGTCGGGGTGGGGAGGCTGTCAGGGTGGGTCGGGCGTTTCCGAGCGGAGCTTTGGGGCGGAACGCCCTCCCAAACAACCCACCAGGCCAGGCGGACTAGCGAACTGCAGGTGTGGGGTGGGGAGGGCGTCAGGGTGGGTCGGGCGTTCCCGAGCGGAGCTTGCGGAGCGAGGGAGGGCGAGACGCCCTCCCCACCCCACACATCGGACAAACAAACCAAAACTAGTCCGCCTTAGCCGCCCCCGCTTCGAGCGAGTGACCCGCCGGCAGCTCCGAGTGCCCGCCGAACTGCTTGCGCATGGCCGACAGCACCTGGTTGGCGAAACGGTCCTCATCGCGCGAGGCGAACCGCTCGAACAACGATGCCGCCAGCACCGGGGCCGGCACACCGACGTCGACGGCCGCTTTGACGGTCCAGCGACCCTCACCGGAGTCCGACACCCGGCCGGCGAGTCCGTCGAGCTTCGGATTCTCCTGCAGCGCAGCGGCCGTCAGGTCCAGCAACCACGAGGAGATGACCGAACCACGACGCCACAGCTCGGAGACCTTGGCCGTGTCGATGTCGAACTGGTAGTACTCCGGCTCCTCCAGCGGGGCGATCTCCGCGGAGTGCGCCGCCTCACGGATGCCCGCATCGGCATTGTGGAGGATGTTCAGGCCCTCGGCGAAGGCTGCCATGATCCCGTACTCGATGCCGTTGTGGACCATCTTCACGAAGTGTCCGGCACCCGACGGCCCGCAGTGCAGGTAGCCCTGCTCCTCGGGAGCCAGCTCGCCCTCGCGACCGGGGGTCCGCTCGATCTCACCGACACCCGGCGCAATCGTCTTGAGGATCGGATCCAGTCGCTCGACGGCCTCGTCCGGACCACCGACCATCAGGCAGTAGCCGCGCTCGAGGCCGAACACACCGCCGCTGGTGCCGATGTCGACATAGTTGATGCCCTGCTCAGCGAGCTTGCGAGCCCGCCGGACGTCGTCACGGTAGTTGGAGTTGCCACCGTCGATGATGGTGTCGCCCGGCTCCAGCAGCTCGGCGAACTGGTCGACGATCTTCCCGGTCAGGCTCGCCGGGATCATCACCCAGACGGCTCGCGGCCCGCTGAGCTTGGCGACGAAGTCCTCCGGGCTGTTCGCTCCGATGGCTCCTTCGGACGCCAACTCGGCTACCGAATCAGCGCTGACGTCATATACCACGCATTCGTGCCCGTCGCGCATGAGGCGCCGCACGATGTTGGCCCCCATTCGACCAAGCCCGACCATTCCCAATTGCATGCAAGAGCCCCTTTCGGCGGATGTCGTCCCGCACGCTAGCAGCGACTCACCCGCGGAATGTAGCCGGGGTCACAACAGCATTGGCTTTGGGAGTCAGCTCGGCAGCCGCATCAACATGATCACGTGCCGATAATCGGTGATCGGATCGCCATCGATCTCGGCGAGGCCGGTCAGCTGGCACGGCTTGTTGGGTGCGGTGAACGCCACGTTCACGTACGGGGTGTCGAACGCACCCAGGGCATCGAGCAGGTACGTCGGATTGAAGCCCGCCGCGGTCACCGCCAGGTCGCCACCGGACTGTTGCTCGACCACGGCCTCGAGCGCCTCCGAGGCCTGTGCCTGGTCCCCGGTCGCTGCCTCCAGCGTGACCACACCTTCGCCGATCAGCATCCGCAGCGAGGTGTTCCGCTCGGCGACCAACGACACACGGCGCGCGGCCGCGATCGTGTCGGCGGTGTTGAGCCGGATCGTCATCACCGGCTGGGTGTTCATGATGTGCCGGACCTTGGGAAACTCCCCGTCCAGCAACCGGGTGGTGGTCTGCCGATCGCCTCCGCCGCCGTGACCCTCGAAACCGATGATGCCGTCACCGGCACCCGACGAGGCGAGGCTCAAAATGATCTGCTCACCGGCCGCCATCGACCGCGCGGTGTCGGAGAGCACCTTGGCCGGGACCAGTGCGACAGCGGAGGTCTGCGGGGTCGCCGGGTTCCAGGTGAACTCGCGCAACGCCATCCGGTAGCGGTCCGTGGCCAGCAGCGAGACGGTCTCCCCCTCGATCTCCACCCGTACGCCGGTGAACACGGGGAGCAACTCGTCACGACCGGCGGCGACGACGACCTGCCCCACGGCATGGGCGAAGAGGTCGCTCGGCACGGTCCCGGTCGCCTCGGGCAACGCCGGCAAGGTCGGATAGTCGGCTACCGGCAGTGTCTGCAGAGTGAATCGCGCGCTGCCGCAGACCAGCTCCACATGCGTGCCGTCGGCGGTGAGGTCGACGGGCTTGGCCGGCAGACTCCGGCAGATGTCAGCGAGCAGCCGCCCAGAGACCAGGGCCTCCCCCTCGTCGGCGACGTCGGCCTGCACAGTGATCTTGGCACTGGTCTCGTAGTCGAAGCTGGACAGCACCACACCGGTGGCATCGGCTCGGACCAGCAGGCCGGCGAGAATGGGAACGCTGGGACGGGTTGGCAGGCTGCGGGCGGCCCACTGCACCGCCTCGGCCAACGTGTCTCGCTCGAGTCGGATCCTCACTGTGCCTCCTGCCGATGTCAGGCTGCCCATCCGAGGCAACCCGCGCACACGACTCCCGGGCATGCCCCGGGGCGTTGGACGACGATCATACGGTGCTGCGCCAGCGGCGCCCACGCACTGCTCGTCGCGGCCGAGCTGAGCCGCGCTCAGTCTCCTACGGTCGTTCCGATGGCCCCAGCACTCGCAACTCCTCGGCGGCCGCGAGGACAGCCTCCTGTAGGGGCAGCAGGTGTTCCTTGCCGGGTGGCGGGTCGCTGTTGAACAACGGCCTGACTTCGAAGACGAGATCGAGGACCGCGTCCCAGGTGACCTCGCTGCGGCGTACGAGCATCGCCTCACCGGCCAGTCGGGCGTACTCGTTCACCCGGATGCGCCATCCCGGATTGTCGAGTGAGTCGCATTCGCGCATCTCGGTGGTGAGCTGATCGAGCGCCTGCTCCAGCCGCAGCAGTTGCTGCTTGCGTAACTCCTGGTCGAGTTGGATCACGACGTCCGCCGAGTCACTCTCGTCGTCGGCGTGGCCACGCCCGAACAGTCTGCTCAAGAAGCCCACGGCACCTCTCCTTTGCTGTTGCCTGTCTTAGGTCGATCGGTCTCGACGATTGGTCGGGGTGACCAGACCGCCGAGCCGCACACAGACCTGACTTCTAGTCATCAAATGACATGTAACTCATAGTCGTCGTCGTAGGTGCTGTGGAAGGTGTGGACAACAAGGTGTCCGCGCCGGTCAGCCCACGTTCGGCGATGTGGCCGACGTTGTGTCCATCGCAAAACTACACGGGGAGGATTTGCGGACAGGTCGCCGGCCGTGTCCGAGTCTCCACGTCGTACGCCCAGTTCTGGCGCCGACATCCACGAGTTATCCCCAGGAGGCATGGTTTTCCACAGACTTACCCCCAGGTGTGGGGTCGCTGTAACACAATCGCGATCTTCGAGTCACTGTCTGCCGCAGACAGGCCGTGGTTCGGGCCAGGATGGTGCTGTGGACAACTCAGTGGATGAGTTCGACCCGTTGGAACTGTTGGCAGACCTGCAGCGGGAGTTCGCCGCGACCATCGGCGACGTCGATCCCGCTGCGCCGGTGCCGTGGTGCGGCGAGTGGCGGGTCGTCGACCTGGTCGAACACCTCGCCGGTGTCCATCACTGGGCGGCGGCTCAGACTCGGCAACCATTTCGTGCCGTGAGTTGCGTGGCATCGGCCGCGATCGTGCTCGGATTGGAGCGACACGCCGAGTGCAGCCGCCGGTTGGGGAGAGTCTGACGCGCTCACGGAGCCAGTCCGGCCAAGGGGAGGCTGCTCAGCGCTGGGAGGCCTGCTGCTTGATCCGGTTGGTCAGCTCGGTGACCTGGTTGTAGAGCGAGCGGCGCTCCGACATCTGGTTCTTGATCTTGCGTTCGGCATGCATCACCGTCGTGTGGTCCCGGCCGCCGAATTGCTGGCCGATCTTCGGCAGTGACAGGTCGGTCAGCTCGCGACACAGATACATGGCGATCTGCCGGGCGGTGACCAGCACATGCGTACGGCTCTGCCCGCACAGATCGTCGATGGTGAGGTCGAAGTAGGCCGCGGTCTGGGCCATGATCATCCCCGAGGTGATCTGCGCCTCCCCACCCTCGGGGATGAGGTCCTTCAGCACGACCTCGGCCAACGCCAGATCGACCTGCTGCCGGTTGAGGCTGGCGAAGGCCGTGACGCGGATCAGGGCTCCCTCCAGCTCGCGGATATTGGTCTGGATCCGGCTGGCGATGAACTCCAGGACGTCCGGTCCGGCCACCAGCCGCTCCTGAGCCGCCTTCTTCCGCAGAATGGCGATCCGGGTCTCCAGGTCCGGCGGCTGCACATCGGTGATCAGTCCCCAGCCGAATCGGCTCCGCAGCCGCGGTTCCAGGTTCTCCAGGTTCTTCGGCGGCCGATCGGAGGTCATCACGATCTGCTTCTGCGCGTTGTGCAGAGTGTTGAAGGTGTGGAAGAACTCTTCCTGAGTCTGCTCCTTGCCCTCCAGGAACTGGATGTCGTCGATCAGCAGCACATCGACGTCACGGTACCGGCGGCGGAACTCGGCGCCCTTGTTCTGGCTGATCGAGTTGATGAAGTCGTTGGTCAGCTCTTCGGTGGACACATACCGAACGCGGACCCGTTCGAAGTAGTCGCGGGCGTAGCGGCCGATGGCGTGCAGCAGATGGGTCTTGCCGAGCCCGGACTCGCCGTAGATGGTGAGCGGGTTGTAGGACTTCCCCGGGTTCTCTGCGACCGCGACCGCTGCTGCGTGGGCGAACCGGTTGGAGGAGCCGATGACGAAGGTCTCGAAGGTGTACTTCGGATTGAGCTTGGCGTCGATCTCCTTGCGAGGCCGGGACGCGCCATCGAACTCCGAGCTCGAGAGGGGTGACGGCATTCCTGTCGCACTCTGGTACGGCGGAGCCCCCGGGTGCTGGCCCACGCCAGGATGGGGCGCGTAGGAGTCGTCGAAGGACAGCGCCGTCGAGTTCGTGAGGGCGGCGCGCGGTGCGCTCGGGGTCAGATAGTCGGCTGGCGGCCTGGCTTGCTCGGTCCCGGTGGGTGGCAGGGCCCTGCCGGCCGCAGCAACGCCGAGGGAACCATCGAGACGAGCATTGGTGCCATCAGGATCGGGCCGGGGCACCTCGGGAGTGATGGTGGCGTCGACGATCACCGCAAGCTGGACCGAGCGCTGAAAGTAGTTGCTGAGCTGGGCCTCGATGTCGGGCCGGAACCGTCCCTCGAGCTGATTGCGGGTGAAGTTGTTGGGCACCGCGACCATCAGGGCGTCTTGATGCATGGCCACCGGCTTGGAGTTGTCCAGCCAGCGTCGCAACTCCGGTGGAGAGGTCGCGTGGACGTGCTCCCAAGCGAGCTTGGTATCGCTGCCGCTCACGTCAGTCACTGCCTCGTTCTCCACAGGTTCTGTCTTGGCGGTCGGTCGCGGCGTCGGCGGATCGGGCTTGCCTGCCGCCTTGATCAGCGGAAGTACCGCGGGGGCCGAGTTCGGGAAGGACAT